>CAVOSX010000008.1:0-1188502 GCA_963699015.1 uncultured Actinomycetes bacterium | reverse complement strand
AACAGCAACAATATGCGCCGCCTCCAACGGACCCTGCCGACGAGCTCGAACACCTCGTGCAGCTGCACGCCTCGGGCGCGCTGACAGACGAAGAGTTCGGCGGGAGCCAAGGCGAAGATCATCGGGTCGTGAACGCATGCTCGGATTGCTACACGACGTCGGACAGATCGGTTACGAAGGGGCGGCAATGAGTGAATCACGCAAAGACGTGCTATTGAAGGCGCTCGATACCGAGGTCGCAGGCGCACCGGTAGATCCGGGGACCCTGTTCACCGATGACGTCGTGGGCTGGTCGCCGTACGCCACCGTCTCAGGGTCAGCACTTGCCTGACCTGGCCCTGCGTGAAACAGCGTTCTCCAATGTCGTCCTCGTGCTCAGAGGACTCGACGAAGTGGGCAACAAGGCGTTCGCCGAGTGGCTCATCGAAGCCGATCACACCGGGCCACTCATCCTCGGCGAGGATGCGGTGCTGGAAGCAACGGGACGGCGCGTTCAGTTGCCCGGCGTCACCGTGGCCGACTTCCGCGACGGGAAGATCCGGTCCTACCGGACGTACTTCGACGACCTCTCGCTGATCGAGCAGATCGCCGGCGTCTACGAGCCGGCCGCTGTGGAGTTCCGCGTCGAGGACCAGCCGGATCCGCTCGACCTCGAAGTCCTCGAAGCGCAGATCGTCACGAGGTCTTCCGCCGCCATGGAACTCGCCGACGAAATCGACCTGGCGATCTTCGTGCGCGATGCTGGCAGGGTCGTCGCCGGAATCAGCGGATGGACCTGGGGCGACTGCTGCGAACTGCAGAGCCTGTGGGTGGAGCCGAGTCTTCGGGGTCGCGGCCTCGCGACTCGGCTCCTGGCCGCTGCCGAAGCCGAGGCAGCGGCGCGCGGGTGCTCACAGACCGTCCACTTCACCTACGCTTTTCAGGCCCGAGCCCTGTATGAACGAAACGGCTATGAACTAGTGGGCAAAGTTGACGACTTCCCCTCAGGGACGGACGTCCTCTGGTACCGCAAGCGCCTTGTCCCACCCAATTCCCCGCCCAGCCGGGAACAGTCCCGGTCCGAGAAGCAGCTCAGCAAGAACACCGCCGCCGTGATGACAGACCCCGACCCGGAAACAGGGACACCGTAATCCAGCCAGACGGCACGCCCCGCCCGGTTCACCTGAGTCCAGCCGGCATCCGCACGATCGCTATTGCCCGGAACTCTTCTTGCCGTTGTCACGGTCAATGTACATCGGTTCCGCTGGCTCGCTGGTTCTGTCCTATCCATGCTGTCGCGTCTGCATAGGCCCGCTTGAGGGTCGCGCCTATCCGCTCATCGCCGGTGTAGATGTTTTCCGGGGCGATCAGGTCGGTCACACCGGTCACCCGGAGCTGTTCTTGGATGCGTTCACTAGCCGAGACGATGACGAGCTTGCCGCCGTTCGCGGTGAGGGCCTGGGCGTAGCGGCGCAGCACGTCCATGAAGGTGGTGCCGAGATCGGCGCGTCCGCGCAGTCGCAGGATCACCACGCAGTTGCACGACCGGCCGGCTGGGAGCGGCAGCTGTGATTCGAGCACCGGCGCGGCAGCGAAGAAAAGGCTTCCATACGGCTGGAGAACCACTACCTCGTTGCGCGGAAGGTGAGCCGGCGGGGCGGTCTCGATGAGGTTTCCCTGCGGGTCAAGCAGCCAGCGCTTGATGATGACCTGGTTCGACTGACGCACGACGTGGAGAATCAACGACAGGCCGACCCCGACAAGCACGGCGTACTGCAAAGGGATGACCATAGTGAGCGCGAACGTGGTCGCCAGCACCGTCTTCTGCACGGTGCCGGTCTTCCACACCGATTGAAGGTCATCCGGCTTGATGGTCCGCCAGCCGACCAGCATGAGCAGGCCGGCCAGGGCTGGCATAGCGATGTGACCGACCAGGCCGGCGAAGGCGACGATCACCACCGCCATCGTCGCGCTGGCGATCATGAGGGCCATGCGTGACCGGGCGCCCGCGGCCTTGTTCAATGACGAGGCCGACACGGACCCGCCCACCGGCATTCCCTGGAATACTCCCACGATCACGTTCGCGGCCCCCTGGCCGATGAAGTCACGGGACGCGTCGGGGTAACGGCCGTCTGGGTTGGGGAAGTTGGCAGAAATGCCTGCTCCCTGAACGAGCCCCACGAATGTGAGCGACAGCGCCGGGATCAGCAGCGAAGGGATGAGCTGGAGCATCGGGGCCTGGGGCAGCGGGAGCGAGCGGGGTATGGAACTCAGGTCGCTGACGGTAGCCACCCCGCTCCACCCGAGAGCGGCGGTACCCGCCGAGGTGATGATGACCGCGAGCACCAGTCCCAGCGGACCGAGCTTCGTGCGCTCGAGCACGAGTATCAGCGCGATCGTCAAGATTCCGATGACGAGGGACCGGATGTCGATTTCACTAGGGTGAATAAGGGTGTTGAATGCGCGGACGACACGGTTGGCTCCCTCCGCTTTATAGCCGGTGAGGTTGGCCAGCTGCCCGAGGATGATATTGACGCCTACAGCGCTGATGAATCCCACCATCACGGCGTTCGACACGAACCGCAGTACCGACCCGAGCCGCAGGAATCCGGCCGCCAGCATCACGACACCGGTGAGAACCGAGAGCGTGAACAGCGCGCGCGCCTGATCATTGCCGGTGTGAACCGCCGGGACGTCGGCGACGACTATGGCCATGGCGCCGGTCGCCTGGACGGCCATGAAGGCAGAACTGGTGAAAAGTGAGCCGCCGATCGTCCCGAACAGGTACGCGTAAAGGCCAGAAAGAGGGTTGACCCCAGCGAGCAGGCCGGCGGCCAGGCCGTCGGGAACGCTCTCCACGCCGAGCACCAGGCCAGCCATGGCGTCCTTGCCCAGCGTGTCTCGCCTAGCCGGGAAGCGGAGTTTCATTCGCAGGCTTCCTGCACGATAGGGGGGGTCACACGCGCCAGGCACTCGTCCGCCGCCAGGGGACGGTCAATGGCTCTGTCGGCATGTCCTGCCCCGGCACGAGATTCGCCGCGGATCGTTTCGTCGATCATCGCCAGCTTGCGCAGGATCTCCCGGAATCTCACCGCCTGGTCCATACGCTCCCTCGCCCTGCCAGGTCTTCATTGCACCTGGCGGCGGGGCGGGTTCCATCCTCCCAATAGGATGAAACGGGCCGTCACCCCTCCAAGAGCCCCAGCTCACGGGCCGGGTGGCCGCCTGGCAACGCGAGGAGGCGCCCAGCTCGATGGCCGCCATCGAGCTGGGTGTGCCTGGCGCTCGCGGAGCTGCGGTAGGCCAGCAGGCACTTTGCACATTCCGCCCTGCCCACAGTTGCCGATCACGACAAAGCCCCTCCGAAGCGGGTGATGCCCTGGGCAGGGCCGGGCAATATGTTGCGGGGGGCTGGGTCGGGTGCGTGCGCTCCGGACAAGGCAGACGTAGAAGGTGGCCGCCATGACCGATACCACCGCAGCAGACGCCAGGAATACCGCGCCGACCAGGAACTCACCGCTGACCAAGAACATGGTGCGGGTACCTGCCGGACAGTTCCTCATGGGCAGCGACACCCAGTACCCGGAGGAACGCCCAGCCCATTGGCAGTCGGCCGGGACGTTCTGGGTGGACCAGCATCCGGTGACCAACGCCGAGTTCCGCCGCTTCGTCAAAGACACCGGCTGGGTCACCACGGCCGAGCGAGCGCCGGACGACGCAGACTTCCCCGATGCCAGCCCGGACGACCTGGTCGCGGGCTCGCTGGTCTTCCAGCCCACTCCCGGGCCGGTCCCGCTGAACGACTGGCGGCGCTGGTGGGCCTGGACACCCGGCGCCGACTGGCGCCACCCACTCGGCCCTGCCAGCGGCCTTGGCGGGCTGGAGCGGCACCCGGTCGTGCACGTGTCCTATGAGGATGCGCTGGCCTATGCGGCCTGGGCAGGCAAGGAACTGCCGACCGAGATCGAATGGGAATACGCGGCCCGCGCCGGGCGCCCGCCGACGACCTACGCCTGGGGCGAGGAATTCACCCGCCGCGACCGCCGGATGGCCAATACCTGGAATGGCCAGTTTCCGTGGCAGAACCTCGACCGTCGGCATGAGCGGACATCGCCGGTCGGCTCGTATCCCGGCAACGCCTGGGGCCTGGCCGACATGATCGGCAACGTCTGGGAGTGGACCTGCTCCCCGTGGGCACCCGACCATTCGGTCCTGCTATCGGCAGGCGCCCCGGGACCAGCGGGCAACCCGGCACCTGCCGACGCCGACGGGGGCGGCGCCACCAGCGGATCGTGCTGCGGCGGCATCTGGTCAAACCAGGTCAGGACGGCCAGCGGGAGCCGGGCACTGAGCGAGCAGGACCGACGGACGATCAAAGGCGGATCACATCTGTGCGCGCCGTCATACTGCCACCGCTACCGGCCCGCCGCCCGGCAGGGCCAGACAGTGCGCAGCTGCACCAGCCATATCGGGTTCCGCTGCGCAGCGCACGACCGGACGTGATCGTGGGATCCAGACGTCGGAGGTCAATTATCGAAGATGGGTGGAACGGTTCGTGGAACGACTACCGATCGCATCCCTGTGCGTTGCCCGTGCCGTCCTCTCCTCGGCGCGGCGGGCCTGGAGTTCTCCACATTCGGCGGCGTGCCGTCGGCCAGTTCGCCCGATGCCAAGCGCGACGCCGGTCGCGCGCGGGTCATTCCTGTCGTCGCGGTGAGTTTTGCTGTTGCTTTCGGTCAGGATGTCAGCGGGCTGTGGTAGGCCTGCATGGTGGCAATCGCCAGGTCAGGGTGATCGCGCCCGGCCGGGGTCGGGCGTGAGGTCGTGCCTGGCGGGCTGAGAGGAGCTGCAGGTGAGCGGTGTGCGGGTGCTGGTGGGTACGCGTAAGGGCGCGTTCGTCTTGACGTCGGACGGCACGCGTGATCGGTGGCAGGTCAGCGGCCCGCATTTCGCGGGCTGGGAGATCTACCACGTGAAGGGATCACCGGCTGATCCGGACCGGCTGTATGCGTCGCAGTCCAGCGGCTGGTCGGGACAGGTGATCCAGCGCTCTGATGACGGCGGCGGCACGTGGGCGCCGGTGGGCAATCAGTTCGCCTACCAGGGCAGTCCCGGTACCCATCAGTGGTACGACGGGACCCCGCACCCGTGGGAGTTCGCGCGGGTCTGGCACCTGGAGCCGTCGCTGGATGACCCGGACGTGGTGTATGCCGGGGTGGAGGACGCTGGGCTGTTCCGCTCTGATGACGGCGGGCAGAGCTGGCAGGAGCTGCCGGCACTGCGCGGCCATGAGTCCGGCCCGTCGTGGCAGCCGGGCGCGGGCGGGATGTGCCTGCACACCATCCTGCTGGACCCGTCGGAGGCTGGGCGGATGTTCGCCGCGATCTCGGCGGCGGGCGCGTTCCGCTCCGATGACGCGGGCCAGAGCTGGCGGCCGGTCAACCGCGGGCTGCAGTCGGAGGGCATCCCCGACCCGGACGCGGAAGTGGGGCATTGCGTGCACCGGCTGGCGATGCATCCGGCCCGGCCGGGCGTGCTGTTCATGCAGAAGCACTGGGATGTGATGCGCAGCGACAACGGCGGTGAGTCGTGGCGGGAGATTTCGGGGAACCTGCCGTCGGACTTCGGGTTTCCCATCGACGTGCATGCCCACGAGCCGGACACGATCTACGTGGTCCCGATCACCAGCGACGCCGAGCACTTCCCGCCGGAGGGCAAGCTGCGGGTCTACCGCAGCCGCACCGGCGGCGATGACTGGGAGCCGCTGACCGCGGGCCTGCCGCAGCAGAACTGCTATGTGAACGTGCTGCGCGACGCGATGGCGGTGGACACGCTGGATTCCTGCGGGGTGTACTTCGGCACCACCGGCGGCCAGGTCTACGTGTCGGCGGACTCCGGTGACAACTGGACGCCGATCGTCCGCGATCTCCCGGCGGTGCTGTCGGTCGAGGCCCAGACGCTGCCATGATCCGGGTCGTGCTGCCCGCGCACCTGCGGACCCTGGCCCGCGTCAACGGTGAGGTGCACCTTGATGTCACCGGGCCGGTGACTCAGCGGTCGGTGCTGGACGCGCTGGAGGCCCGCTACCCGATGCTGCGCGGCACCATCCGCGGTCATGACGGCGGCTCCCGGCGCGCCTTCATCCGGTTCTTCGCCTGCGAGCTGGACCTGTCCCACGACCCGCCCGACGATCTGCTGCCCGGTGCTGTCGCCGCCGGGACCGAGCCCTACCTCGTTGTCGGCGCCATGGCAGGCGGATAACAGCGCTGGCCAGCGCGGGCCGGACCACAGGTACCGGGCACCGGTTGCTGCTGGCGGCGCCAGGGCTTCCTGGTTCAGCCGGGCGCGCCTACGCCGGGCTGGTAGGCATGAACGGCTGGTTTGCCGATAGCTGCTGCTGCTTTTCCGGCGCGAGCAGGTCCACCGGCATCCGGAACAGGTGACCTGCAACGCAGCGCAACGCCACATGATCGACTGGTCCGCTGGTGCTGTCCGCCGAGAAGCGAGCCGTGACCTCGGCGGGCACATCACAGTCCGGGCAAGAGATGATTGTCAGCGGCAACGGCGCTGCCTGATGGGACATCGTGACCAGTTCCCCCTCTGCCGCGGAGCGGGTCCCGCTCCCCCGGCAGGCGCGCCCTGGCGCGATCACTCGACCAGAACAGGCTGTAGACGCGGTGCAGCGCATGCGAAGGCCGCGTGGACAAGCCATGGCAGGGGCGGATAAGAGCGCTGGTCAGCGCAGGCCGGACCACAGGTAGCGGATGCCGATGGCGATCACCAGGGCGCCCATGACCCGGCGGATCAGGACGTCGGGCAGGTGCCGCTGTATCCGGGCTCCGGTGTAGCCGCCTGCCAGGCCGCCGATGCCCAGGGCGATTCCGGTGGGCCAGTCCGGGGCCACCGGCCCGTGGTGATGCACGGACAAGATCAGGAACGTCACCACGCCCGCGGCCGATGTGACGAAGGTGGACGCTAGTGCGGCCGGGGCAACTTCCCGGGGCGGGCGGCCGGTGGCGATCAGGATGGGGGCCAGGATCGAGCCGCCGCCGATCCCGTAGATGCCGCCGACGCAGCCCACCGCGGCGGCCAGCACCACCAGGACCGGGACCGGGATCCGCCGGGCCGGGCGCGCTGGTTCCTCCGGGCGGGAGGGCCGGGTCAGCGCCAGCCAGGTACCGAGCCACACCAGCACCGCGGCGACCACCAGGTCGAAGACCCGCGGCCCGGGCAGCAGCTCGACCCGGATTACCGATCCGGCGATCACCCCGGGCAGGGTTCCGGCGATCAGCACCAGGGCCAGCCGCCCGCCGGACTGTTTCTGCCGCCAGTACCGGTACAGCGCCCCCGGGGTGGCGACCACGTTGTACAGCAGGTTGGTCGGGGTCACCGCCGGGCTCGGCGTGCCCAGCACGCTGACCTGAAACGGCAGCAGCAAGACCGCGCCGGAGATCCCCGCAGGCGTCGCCAGCACCGCCACCACGTAAGCCGCGGCCAGGGCAACGACCTCAGTCCAGCCAGTCCCCGGCACCCGGCCACGTTAGCGGCTTCTGCCCTGGTCAGCACGCTGCAGGTCAGGCAGCAGAACAGCGGCAGCGCCCGATGCCAGACCGCAGGGGCGCCGCTGAGCCGCCCGCCGGTGCAGCCTGCCGCATCTGCGTTAGAGTCCGGGCATGCCGAAGTTCCGGATCAAGGAGGCAGCCGCCCTGCTCGGCGTCAGCACCGACACCCTGCGCCGGTGGGCCGACGGCGGCCGGATCGAGATGACCGTTGATGCTTCCGGGCGGATGGCCGTCGAAGGAACAGCCCTCGCCCGGCTGGCACGCGAGCTGGCCGAGGCAGCAGACCACGGCGAGAACAGGGTCGTCGTGGCGCACTCGGCGCGCAACAGGTTCAGCGGCCTGATCAGCCGGGTCACCCGCGACACCGTCATGGCCCAGGTAGAAATCCAGGCCGGTCCGCACCGGTTCGTGTCCCTGCTCAGCCGCGAAGCCGCCGACGAACTCGGCCTCGAACCAGGAATGCTCGTCGTGGCCGCCGTCAAAGCCACCAACGTCTCCGTCGAGATCCCCCAAGGCAGCTGACCTCGGCCTCCTCTGCTTACCCGGGCGAACCGGTGCGGGTAACCCAGGCCTGCGCGCCGATCTGGATCGCTTCCCAGGGGCTGCCCAGCGGAGGGGTGTAGGACAGGTCCAGATCGCTGACCGCGGCGGCGGTCATGCCGTGAAAGATCGCGGTGGCGGCGATGTCGATCCGCTTGGCGATCTCGGCGTGCTTGTGCCCGAACAGTTGCACGCCGAGCAGCCGCCCGGTGGCCCGGTCGCCGGTGAACCGCATCCGGATCCGGTGGCTGCCGGGATAGTAGGCCTTGTGATCGTCGGCCTCAGACTCGACCGTCACCGGGTCGAACCCGGCGACGGTGGCCTCGTGGTCGCGCAGCCCGCTGCGGGCGGCAGCGTGGTCGAAGATCTTCACGACCTGGGTGCCGAGGCTGCCCGCGAACTCGCGGTTGCCGCCGACCGCGTTCTCGCCCGCGACGCGGCCCTGCTTGTGCGCGGTGGTGCCCAGCGGCAGGTAGGTCTGGCCAAGGAGCCGGTGGTGGGTGATCACGCAGTCCCCGGCGGCGAACACGCCGGGCAGGCCGGTGCGCATGCCCCGGTCCACCACGATTGCTCCTTTGGCGCCGAGCGTGGCTCCGGCGCTGGCGGCCAGGCTGGTATCGGGCCGGACCCCCGCAACAACCAGGACCAGGTCGGCAGCATGGGTGACTGGCTCGCCTCCGGTAGTGACCGCTTCTACCTGGAGCCGCCCGGGCTCAGTATGGCGCCGGGTGATCGCCTGCACGGTGGTGCCGGTCAGCACGTCCACGCCGTTGCCGGTCAGCCGGCAGCGGACCAGGGCGCCCAGCTGCGGGTTGACAGTGGCCAGGACCTCAGGCAACTGCTCGATCTGGGTCACCTGCAGGCCGCGGGTGACCAGCGCGTCGGCCATCTCCAGGCCCACGTACCCGGCGCCGACGATCACCACCCGGGCCGCAGACGCCTCGGTGAGGGTGCGCATCACCGCGAATGTGTCCCCCATCGTGTGCAGCAGGTGCACTCCGTCCGCCGGGCCGAGGTCATCGAGACCGTGGATCGGCGGCCGGACCGGAACCGCTCCGGTGCCGATGACCAGCTGGTCGTAGCCGATCAGGTCCTCACTGCCATCAGCCGCGGTCACCAGCAGCTTGCGGGCGGGCACGTCGATGCGCCGCGCGGTGGTATCTAGCCGCAACCGCATCCCGGTAGCTTCCAGGTCGGCCATGGTGCGGTGGGCCAGGGCCTGCCAGCGCGGCACCTCACCCGACAGGTAGTAAGGGATGCCGCAGATGGAGAAGTTCGGGTAAGCATCAGCGACCACCACGGTGACCTCGGCGCCGGGGTCGAGCTCGCGGGCCCGCAGCGCGGCGCTGATCCCGGCGTCACTGCCGCCGATCGCGACCAGGTGCATGGCGGCCTCCTTTCCCGCTGGCCTCAGCGAGGTTGGCTGTGTCCCGGCGGCTGCCCCGCCGGTGCGGGGGCGCCATCGGAGGCCGCGCGGGCGGGCGGCTCCGGGTGGCTCTGGTGATGGGGAAAGATGATGTCGGCGGCCTCGGTCGGGGTGAGGGCGGGATACAAGGCCCTGATGACCAGCACGGCCAGCACTCCGCCGATGATCTGGGCGGCGATGAAGGACGGCACGGACGAGGGGGCGATCCCGGCGAAGGTGTTCGAGAACATCCGGCCGATGGTGATCGCCGGGTTGGCGAAGCTGGCCGAGGAGGTGAAGAAGTACGCCGCGCCGATATACGCCCCGACCGCCGCAGCAGCGGTCCGGCCGCGCCCGCTCCGGGCCAGCGCGAAGATCACCATGATCAGCCCGAAGGTAGCCACGATCTCGGACAGGAAGTGGCCCGGCGAGGCCCGGTGCTTGGCCGAGATGCTGACCGCCGCCAGGGCGAACATCAGGTTTGCCACGATAGCGCCGCTGATGCACCCGGCCACCTGGACCGGCAGGTAGGCCGCGGCGTCCCGCCAGGACAGCCCGCCGAACGCCGCATCGACAAACGACACCACCGGGTTGAAGTGGCCGCCGGAGACCGGGCCGAACATCAAGATGATGGCGAACAGCCCTGCCGCGGTCGCCGCCGCGTTCTCCAGCAGTTCCAGCCCGGTGTCGCCAGGCGATAGGTTCTGCGCGGCGACGCCCGAGCCGACCACCAAGGCAGCCAGGAAGGCGCTGCCCAGGAACTCGGCCAGCAGCCGCCGCCACAACGCCACCTCGTTCACTGGTGCATCCCGCCATCCCAGCAACGTCATCGACAGATGTCTATCCAGCGCCAGCCTGGCAGCCTGCGAAGATGGCTGTCAAGATAGATGCATGTCAATCCAGCCTGGCGGGGCGCTCAATGCGGCAACCGTCCCGGAGGCCTGCGCCATCCCGCTAGCCCGGGAGCCGATCGGCGCCCCGGCAGCCACCACGCTGGCCCGGGTGTTCAAGGCCCTGGGCGATCCGGTCCGGCTCCGGCTGGTATCCCTGATCGGGGCGCACGAGGGCGGCGAGGTATGCGTGTGCGAGCTGACCGCCGCGTTCGACCTGACCCAGCCCACCATCAGCCACCACCTGAAAGTCCTCCGCGACGCCGCGATCATTGACGGCGAGCGGCGGGGCACCTGGGTCTACTACTGGCTGGTGCCAGCCACCCTGGAGCGGATAGCCGGGCTGCTGGAGGCTCCCCAGAACGCGGGCCAGTGAACCGCCGGCCGATCGGTTCGCAATACCCAGCGATCAAGAGGCAGCGGGCTTGGCAGCGCGGATGATGGCCGAGTGCATCCCCGGCGCCGCTTGGCTGGTGAAGGTCACCGACGCGTCTTCGAATCCGGCCGCCGCGAGGCCATCGAGGTATTCGGCCCGGGACAGTGCCCCGGCGATACACCCGACATAGGAGCCGGCCGCGGCCCGGTCCGCGGGGGTCAACCGGTCCTCTGCGACCACGTCGGTAATGCCGATCCGGCCGCCCGGCACCAGGACGCGGAACATCTCGGCGAGCACGGCGGGCTTGTCAACCGACAGGTTGATCACGCAGTTGGAGATCACCACGTTCACCGCCACGTCCGGCAGCGGCAGGTTCTCGATCTCGCCCTTGAGGAACTCCACGTTCCGGGCTCCGGCCTTGGCCGCGTTCTGGCGGGCCAGCTGGAGCATGTCATCGGTCATGTCCACCCCGTAGGCGAACCCGGACGGGCCGACCCGGCGGCCCGACAGCAGGACGTCGATGCCACCGCCGGAGCCCAGGTCCAGCACCCGCTCGCCCTCGTGCAGGTCCGCGACCGCCAGGGGGTTGCCGCAGCCGAGGCTGGCCTGGACCGCGTCTTCGGGCAGCCAGTCGGTCTCGCCCTCGCCGTACAGCGACCCGCCGAAGCAATCGGCCGAGTCCAGCGCGGCCGAGCCGGTACCACAGCACGAATCGGTGGCCGTGCTGCCACAGCACGAGCCCGTGGCAGCCGTGGCAGAAAGCTCAACGCTCTGAGCAGTGACGCCCGGCCGAGGTTCCAGGACCGCGCGGGCTGCTTCGGCGTACCGGGATCGGACCTGCTCACGCAGATCGCTGCTGGTGTCGTCGGTCATCGCATTTACTCCTGCGCATAGATGATTGTCGATGCCTATCGTGCCCAAGAGATAGACAGTTGTCAATACCTGCTGCATACTGACCAGGTGACCACCTCAGCTACTGCCCGGGCCCTGCCGGTTCTCCCCCCGGCCGGAGTGTGTTGTGCGCCGCTGCTGCGCGAGCCGATCACCGCCAGCCAGGCCGCCGACCTCGCCCGCTTGCTCAAAGCCCTGGCCGACCCGACCCGGCTGCGCCTGGTGTCCATGGTCGCCGCGCACGAAGGCGGGGAGGCTTGCGTCTGCGATCTGACCGAGCCCCTCGGGCTGACCCAGCCGACCATCTCCCACCACCTCAAAATCCTGGTCGACGCCGGAATCTTCGCCCGCGAGAAGCGCGGCGTCTGGGCCTACTACTCGCTCATCCCCGCCGCCATGGACTCGCTTTCAGCGGTGCTGAGCACCACGGAGCCAACGACCAAGATCACGTGCCATTAATGTGCCATTCGCCAGGGCTATAAGCGGTCAATTCCGGTCACGTGCGGCACTCAAACCGGCAGGTCAGACCCCAGGGGGTCAGATTGCAGCTCTGCTGACAGCTGGCCGGTCGTACGCTACGGGACCTGGCCGACTGTAAAGGACGGCGACGGACCTGGGCGCCTTGCCCTGCTTTGAGGACGAGTCTGGCCAGGGTTTAAGCCGCCCGGGGCCGTGCCTGGGCTGGCGCGGCGTCAATCCTGCTTGCGCGAAGACCCGAGGCGACGGCGGTAGGCGGCGGACCGGGCCCGGCTGCCGCAGCCGCGGTCCGAGCACCACCGTCTGTGTCCGGGCCGGGAGCGGTCGAGGAAGAGCAGTGCGCAGTCAGCGGCCGCGCATTCCCGGACCCGGTCCAGCTCTGGGCCAGTCAGCAGGTCGATGGCGTCCCGGGCAAGCGTGGAAAGGCAAGCTCTGACGGGGTCAGTCCCGGGCCAGGCGGCCCGCGTTCCGTTGGCGCCCAGCTGCGCACCAAGATCGCGATGACGGGCCCACGCGTTGATGGTTTCCCGGTCATCGGCCGCTGCTGGTTCGCCGGCCATGCCGGCACGCACCGCCCGGTAGATCGCCTCTCGCAGCACCCGGGCACCGGCGAGGGCTCGGTTCGTCGCCTGAGGCCGGGCCGGCAGGAGTGCGGCGGCCACCAGCCAGCGGGCCAGGTCATCCGGTGAGCCCAGCCGCTCGAAGTTACGCCGCCAGCGCTCACCGACTGTGCCGCAGAACGCCAGGCAGAGCCGACCGGACTCGAAGCGGAAGGCGAGCTCCCACCCGGGGGAATCGGCGCCGGGGCTGTCGGTTGACACGCTCGCCACGTCACGACTATAACCCGTTCTATGGGCGACGAACGCGACGCTGCCAGCAGGACGTTCATCACCGCCGCGGAGTCCTTCCGCGAGGTGGTGGCGCGCATCGCACCCGACTCCTGGGAACAGGCCGCCCTTGGCGTCTGGAGCGTCCGTGACCTGGTCGGGCACACCAGCCGGGCTCTGTCCACGGTGCAGGCATATCTCGGGAAGCAGCCCAGCGCGTCACGACTGGGCAGTCCGGTCGCCTACTTCCTGGCCGTCCGCCCGGCCCTGGCCGACCCCGGCGCCGTGGCCCGCCGTGGCAAGGAAACGGGCGCCGCGCTCGGCGAAGATCCTGCCAGCGCGGTGGCCACGCTGGCCCGCGAGGTGATCGATGTCGTCGCAGGCAGCCCGGCGGGGGCGACGGTCACCACCCCGGTGGGCACCATGGCCCTGTCCGACTACCTGCCAACCCGCACGTTCGAGCTGGCCGTCCACACCCTCGACCTGGCCCGTGCGCTTGGCATCCCAGCTCCTGACTCGCTCCGCCCGGCGGTGACCACCTCGTGCGAGCTCGCCGGGCGCCTGGCCAGCCAGCTCCCGGCTGCCCCCGAGTTTCTACTGGCTCTCACCGGCAGGGCCAGCTTCGGACAACATCTCAGCGTCGTGTAAACCTCAGCCGGGCCATTCCTCAACCGCTCTCAACCTGCGAAGAAGCAGTTCAGGACGCTCGCCTCCCCCGTCTTCCAAGCTGGGACTTCACCCCTCCGCCTGTTGCCGTCCGCTCATTGCGAACTGGAGCTCGCCAAAGACCAGCAACCTACAGTCGGAGCATGCCTAGTGCTCGGTACAACCCGGTCGCCGACTTCTACATCGGTGGATTTGATTCCATCAGGGACTCGGTCTCGCAGACTGTCCTGGACCTGCTAGAGCCGGTCGCTGGCTCGCGCGTCCTGGACGTCGCGTGCGGGCACGGACGTCTCACCCGCGAACGAGCACAGCGTGGCGCGGACGTTGTCGGCCTCGATATCTCCGGAAAGCTCATAGGCAAGGATGGCCAGGCGTGAATGATCAGGACGGCAGACCAGGCTGACACGCGAAGCCGCAAGATCTCCCGGCCCGCTCTCGCCGCCTTTCAACTACCACCCAGACAGCCGCGATTGCGTAGTTGTCATGGCTCACCCTGCGACTCGGGCCCGGTTCTAGGGCCCGGGTCCTGGGCGGCATTCTGGCTGTTCGCTGCCCGGCTTGCATGGCGGAGCAGCGCCCCGAGTGCCAGCAAGATCACGCCTCCGGCGGCCATCCCGATGCCTGCTCCGGCCAGGACGTCAAGGGGATAGTGCACCCCCAAGTAGACCCGGGACCAGCCCACTAGGACGGCGTAGCCGATTCCCGCTGCGGCCAGCGCTCGGGGCAGAAACGGCATGAGCGCGATCGCGACCGCCAGGGTGACGGCGGTGTGGCTGGAAGGGAAACTCGTGCCGTGCGCAGGCTGCTGGCGCAGCACCGCGCCGGCTATCACCTGATAGGGCCGCGGGCGGTCGGCTATGGCCTTCGCCACGTGCGCCAGCACCCATGCGGTGCCAGCGGCCACGGCTCCGGACGCCACGGGTAGGACGCTTCGGCTTCTAGTCACGACGTAGGCCACGGCGAGCACGACGACGACGATGATGGCCACCGGCTGGAACAGGCGGGACAGCGGCGTGAGAACAGAGGCGGCGGCCGCCGGGACCTGGTTGAGAAGCCGGAACAGGCGCGCATCCCAGCCGACCGCTCCGGTGGTGATCAAGAGCGCCGAAACGCCGAAGAGCACAGCTCCGAAACCGGCCAGCAGCCCGGCGGTAGTGGCCTGGGGAACTCGAACCAGCCGGGTCGGCCACCACCACGATCGGGGCAAGTTCATCGGGACAAAGCAGCCGGTGCGTCCGCACGGCGGCCCCGGTGCCACCGGCTGGCCGCTCGGCCGTCCCCAGTGCAACTGGCGGTTACCAAGGCCATGGTCACTTCCGCCAAGAGCGTTGCGGCGGTGGGGGGAGTCTCATGGCCGGCCATGGTAGCCGCTCACATGGCCGTTTCCGAGCCTGGGCGGGCGAGATTGCACATAATCGAAGATTGACACGTGCGTCGCCTTCCGAAGAGAAACGGCCAGGAAGGCGTGGACGTTCGGCACGACGAGTTGACGACGCCTCCGCCGATGTCTGACCGGGCTCGCCCGGCATGGCGATTGGGGTGATGTTCACTACTGATGGATGATCAGGTGCACGATGGCGCGGAGAAAGTTGGGCGCGAATCGCCTGGCGGTGAGGGGGAAGATCATGAGCGCTCGCTGGCTTGCACGGGCCGCTTTCGGGCTGGTGCTGGCATCGGCGGCGGTGCTGATCGGTTTCGCGGATCTTGCGGACCTGGCCGTGGTGGCCGTCGGGGCGGTCGCTGCGTGCCTGATAGCGGCGGGCGGGTACTGGTTCCTGGCCCACCGGGGCGTGGTGCGGTGGATGGCGTTCGGCCTGGTGATCCTGGTTCTGATCGCGGTGCTGGTGGTGTTCGCCCTGAATCACCTGATCTGGGTCGCCGTAGTATCGGTCGCGCTGCTGGCGGCCGCGGCCGAGGCCGCCCGGCGGGCGCTGACCCCGGCAACCGCGGACGCGGGCATGCCGTTCCGCGAGGTCCCGCCGCCCGGGCGCCCGTTCCTGATCATGAATCCGAGGTCGGGAGGCGGGAAGGTCGCCAAGTTCGGGCTGAAGGAGAAGGCCGAGGCGCTGGGTGCCGAGGTGGCGCTGCTGGAGGGCCCGGGCGTGGTGGATGTGGCGGATCTGGCCCGGCGTGCGGTTGCCGACGGGGCGGACCTGCTGGGTGTGGCCGGGGGCGACGGGACCCAGGCGCTGGTGGCCGGGATCGCCGCCGAGCACGATCTGCCGTTCCTGGTGATCAGCGCGGGCACCCGCAACCACTTCGCGATGGATCTCGGGCTGGACCGGGACAATCCGGCCGCATGCCTGGACGCCCTCACCGGTGATGGCGTGGAACAGCGGATTGACCTGGGCATCATCGGCGGGCGCACGTTCGTGAACAACGCCTCGTTCGGCGCCTATGCCGAGGTGGTGCTGAACCCGGCCTACCGGGACGACAAGCGGGGCACCACGCTGCAGGTGCTGCCTGACCTGCTGACCGGCCACCGCGGCGCCAAGCTGACCGCCCGGGCCGGTGATACCACGATCACCGGCCCGCAGGCGCTGCTGGTCAGTAACGACCCGTACGATGTGGGCGATATCGCGGGGCTCGGCCGCCGCGCCCGGCTCGATGCCGGGATGCTCGGCGTTGTCGCGGTGACGGTGGACAACGCGCTGCAGGCCGCCGGGCTTCTGCGCGGTGCGCGCGGCCGGGGCCTGGCCACACTGACCACCGGCGAGGTAGTGGTGGACGCCGACGCGCCCGAGATCCCCGTCGGTATCGACGGTGAGACGGTCCTGATGCCGACGCCGGTACGTTGTACCGTCCGGCCGAAGGCGCTGCGGGTCCGAGTCCCCAGGGACCGGCCGGGGGTCCAGCCGCCCAGGCCCGACCTCGACTGGCCGACCCTGCGGCAGCTAGCCTCGTTCCGGGCCTTGCCGGCAGGCGCCGGCTGAGCGCAACGCCGCAACGGCCCACCGTCTTGATACACGGAGGGGAGCCGTATGCGGCAGACCCTGTGAAGCCAGCACCACGCAGCGAGAAAGCGGATCGTCGGCCCGCCGCAGAAGCCTCGGGTTCGATGACGAACGCGCGTACACGAGGTCCCGCAGCCCGGGCCTCGATATCCGGTCGAGCGGCGGCCTTGTCTCTAAGTGATGCGGATCTTGGTTTTGCGTTCCAGGCGCCTGACTTGGTGTTCTGCTTTGCGCGCAACGCGCCCTGACCGACGTTCCTGCTGATGCTGGAAGCGCTCGAGCTGCCGCGCATCCCAGGCGGCTATGCGCTGAAAGGCGCTGGCCTGGTCCTCCTTGCCGATACGTGCCAATGCCACCGACCCGACGGCGGCAACGACCAGCGCCTGGTAGAAACGGGGGCTTCGCAGGATGTTCGCCGCTATGCGCGCCCCGATCAAGACCGCGACCAGCCGGTTGTCGAGGCTGGTGGCTGGCGATGGCCGCGCCTGGCTGCTGCCCGCCGCAGCCGGCGATGGCGGTGCCTGCGGGGCATCATCCCGCGCCGAGGTTGTCATATCGCCCCCTGAGGGCCAGCGTGTACTTGGTGATCATCCTAGGACGCGGCTGTACCGGCCGGCCAGACCTAGGCCCGATCAGGCTGGCTGGCACGCGCCAGGCAAGCCTGGCGGTGACCTTCTGGCCGCCAGCCGGGCAACTTGGTGGAACACGAGCAAGGACCACTCTGCCTTGGGGGAAACGAGCCGGTCATCAGAAAAGATCCAGGTCAAGGTCAGCACACTTCCAGCTTTCTCCCAGCTAACCTCACGACCATGGGAACCACACCAGGCCAATCGGTCCGTACCTTGACGCGCCGCGTCTGTGGATCACCGGCCTGCGCCCCTGCTGGCGGGGGTAGGACGTAGCCACGGCCGCCCGGCGGCGGCCGGAGGTGGCCAGCAGATCCTCGCTAACGACGCCGAACAGAACGCCCTGGGCGGCGCAGACCGCCGGGGCAGCGCGATGGACCGGCGTTCGAGGGCTGCAGTGCATTTGCGCGGGCCTCGAGCGGCCACGTCAACCCCGCCCGCCGTCCCGCCGGACTAGCTGACTGGCTGGGGCGCACCCCACTCACAGACTCCCCGGGCAACGAGGCCCGGGGCAACACGGGAAAGGTTCTCACATGAAGAGGATCATCATCACCGCCGCGGCCTCGGCCGCGGTACTCGGCGGCGGCCTGGCGGTCACCGTCCCGGCGATGGCCACCACCACCCCGCCGATCACCGCCAAGACGTACTCGCCGCTGCACCCCGACACCACCAGCGTGTCCGGCAGCGCCACCCAGATGCTGCCCGACGGCAACGGCCCGGTATGGAGCTACGACAACCTGCACGAAACGATCACCGCCAAGCCGGAGACCGCCCCGGGCAACTGGAACGTCACCATCCGGGTAGGCAGCGGCAGCAACTACCACGGGTTCGCCGACCCGCGGATGGCCTCGGAAGGCTCATCCGACCCGGGCGGCATCCTCGCCAGCGAGGGCGTCGTCACCGGCTCGATCCGGTACGACATCCAGTCGTCAACCCCGCCGGACGCGTCTAACGTCCCGGCCACCCAGCCGGCCGGCACCGGTCTTGGCACCGTTCTGGGCGAGCTTTTCCACGGCAATAACACGACCGTGGGCGGCGGCCACTACCTGTTCAACTACGCCAACGTGGGCGGCACGCCCTACTCGCAGGCCGGCTGATCAGCCCGAGCGGTCCAGGCTGATCGCATCCACTGCAGAGCCCGCATCCCGCAGCACGCGGCCGCGGGCTCCGCCGTGCCCGGCGGCTTGGCGGTCAAGTCGCGGATCATTCTCGGGCATCGCATCGGTGTTGGCCAGGCCGGTCTTGTCTACGATGGCGAGCTTGAGCAGGGCCCACTCCTCGCGGCCTGTCCCGCATCCAAGTCGCGAAAGGGCGGGTGGCCAGCTATACGCCTCGTGACCGATCCGGCGTTCAGCCCTGGTCCTGCCGGGGCAGATGACCTCCGCTGGCCACGGCCGCGACCCCGGGCACGCGCCCGGCCTGGCGCATTGCCGCGGCCGCGGGACGCTGGCCCGCCAGGTACCTGTCCAGGAAGTCGGTGGTGACCCGGGCCACCACCGGCTCCGGAGCCCCGCTGCCCTCGTACGGCGTGAAATGGCCGACCCCGAACAGGTCCAGGTAATAGCGACGGCCGGCGGTATCGGCCCGGTACAGCTGCATGCTCGCGGCCGGCGGGTTCCAGGTGTCGTCCGTCCCCTGGACGAACAGCATCGGCGGAGCCGGGCGGGCGAAATACCGGCCGGACATGGGCGGCCATTCCGCGCCGGCCAGCACGACGGCCGCGACCACCCGGTGATCGCGGCAGCAGGTATTGCCCGCGATCGCAGCCACGGTGTCACCGCCGTCGGAATGGCCGGCCACGCCTATCTCGGCCGGGTTCACCAGCCCGGCCAGCGCGCCGTGTGGGCGGCGGCTGATCGCGACGAGCTGCCGGATGACGCCGCTCACGTCGCCGGGCTGATTGACCAGGTCGCTCTCGTCCGGGGCGCTGACATGACAGTTGGTGCGGGGGAACTCGACCGCGGCGACCACGAATCCCGCGCTCGCCCACTCGTGCAGCAAGACGCGGTAAACGCGATCGCACTGCCGGTAACCCGGGGCAAACACGACCAGCGGGAACAGGCCCCGGGCGAGCGTGGCCGAGGCGGCGGCCCGGGGGATGACCGGGTACCGGACCACGGTCGGGATGATCTGCGGGCCCAGCCTCGGGCGTGACCGGTTGACGATCGTGATCGACTGCTCGGCAACCGCGTAGCGGCCGAGCTTTCCCACCGGCAGCCGCTCGGGCGGACTTGAGCGGGGTGCGGCGCTCCCGGTCGACGTTGTGGACGGCGAGGCTGGCCTGCCGGGGGGGCGGGGCTGCCGCCGGTCGCGGTGCAGGCCGTGACGAAGACCCCGGAGGCCAGCACGAGCGCGGCAGCTGCGTCCTGGCTCACGCGCCGCCAGCGCCGGACGGCCGCGGGGCGGCGCGCCCGGCCTGGCGGATCAGCGCGAGCGCCCGGGTTCACCTCAGCAGGCTATCCGCCGGATCGGCCACCGGAATCAAACGCAAACAAAATAGGGCCATCGGAACCAGCGATCTTAATGAAGCTTTCATGAAACTAATCTTAATGAAGCTTTCATGAATGTCCGATTCTTTACCAAATCTAATTCCATGCCGTCTGTATTTTTACATAGTTGTACATAGCCTACATAAATGACATCGGGAAATAGGCCCGCAGGTGGCATGGCTGAGGCCGGCGGCCGGGACGGGTCCGGACAGGCCCTGGTGCGGTTCGCTACGCGGAACGCGGTGCGCCGGCAGCGCCGTGTCTGGTCCGGCCGGGTGGCCAGCTGGGATCAGCACAGCTCTGCCGGCCTGGCCGCGGTTACGGCCGCGGTACTCGAGGCGGCGGACGTCGAGCCGGACGCCCAGGCCGTCGATCTGGGCTGCGGGACGGGGCAGATCAGCCTGCCGCTGGTCATGCGCGGCGCCCGGGTGCTGGCCGTGGACGTGAGCCCGGCCATGGTCCGGCGGCTGGAGTCGAAGGCCCGCAGCCAGGGCGCGGAAAGCCTGGACGCCCTCGTCATGCCGATCGAGGAACTGGCGCTGCCGACACGCAGCGTCGACCTGGTGGTGAGCAGCTACGCGCTGCATCATCTGCGGGATGCGGACAAGGCGCGGCTGGTGTCGGCCGCGTACGGCTGGCTCCGCCCGGGCGGGCGGCTGGTGGTGGCGGACATGATGTTCGGCCGCGGCGGCTCCCGCGCTGACCGGGCCATCATCAGGTCCAAGGTGGCCGCGCTGGCCGGCCAGGGCCCGGGCGGATGGTGGCGGATCGCCAAGAACACCGCCCGCTACCTGCTGCGGGTGCAGGAGCGACCGGTCTCGAGGAGCCGGTGGACGGGCATGCTCACCGGAGCCGGCTTCGCGGAGGTGTCGGCGGTCACGATCAGGGCCGAGGCCGGGCTGGTGACCGGGTGCCGCCCGGAAGATCCCGGCTAACCCGTCTATCCGGCCCGCGCCGTCCCATTGCATCGGGCACGCGGCGCCACGTTCATGTGCTCGTAATTCTGCATCATTATGGTGTGCGCATGCTCAACCAAACCATGTCGCTGGCACGCCTCGATTTCTCGCCGCAGCACCGGCAGCCTTCCGCTGTCCGCCTGATGCTGGCCACCGTCGCGGCACTTGTCGGCTCCCTTGCTGCGGACGCGCTCCTGGTAGTCATTGGCGAGCACATCTTCCCGGCTACCACGGGATACGCGCACTTCCGGTTTTCGGACTACGCCAAGCTCACGGTCATCGGCGTGATCATCGCCTGCATAGCCTGGCCCATCGTTACGCGGGTGACCTCGCACCCCAGGTGGCTGTTCTTCCGGCTGGCAATCCTCGTCACGCTGGTCCTGTGGCTCCCCGATCTTTACATCCTCTACCGGGGTGGCCAACCCGAAGCAGTCGCCGTTTTGATGGTTATGCACCTGGCCATCGCCCTCGTCACCTATAACCTGCTCGTGCACGTGGCCCCCGTCCGGCCGGGCCAGCGCGAGCCTGCACCGCAGGGCCACCTTGCGAACGCAAGCGGACGGCACCGGATGTAAGCGGCGGACCGCGGGAGGGCGAGCAGGATCACGGTGCAGCCGCAGCAGCGTCTCGCAGATGTAAGCGACGGCGAAGATGCCGCGCAGTTGAAGGAGCTGCGTCAGACCTGCGGCTCCCGGGCGTAGAGAAAGGCATCGGTTATCCAGTCCGGGCCCGCCGGGCCAGGCCGGCCAGCGTCACGGCCATCGGCGGGGTGCCGGACACCGGGCGGCGCAGCGCGAGCCGCCACGGTGCGCCGGCAGGAATCAGCGCGGACGATGGCGGCGACCAGGACACGCTCATGGGCCAGTCATCGCCTCGCTGGCCGCGGCGCTGACGCGAACGGCACCGTCCCCCCGCGCGCTGCGTGAAGCCACCATGGTCGGCATCGCCGCCCGCCAGGTCCCGGACCTGATACTGGGCAACCGCGAGGTTCAAGCCGCTTGCGCTCTCGTAGCGGACATCGACATAATGCCCAGGCACGGTCGCCGGCAGCCCGCCGCGATGTGCTTGGCTATGGGGGGTCCCGGTCATGGTTCTTTCACGTGCAAGGGTTGCCGCGGTGGCGTCCGCGGTCACGGTGATGGTGGCCGCGGCCACCGGCTCGGCTGCTGCGTCATCGGGTGGCACGCCAAGCGTGGCCATCGGTCATGGCCGGCAGGCCAGCGGGCATGCCAAGTTCTCGATTCGCGATGTCCGCGCGCCGGTGCGCGGGTACAACGCTGCCCGGGCACAGCGCGCGGCCGCGGCCGGCGCCACCGTACCGTTGTGGAGTAGCAGCATCGTCAGCGGCGGCAAGACCTACAAGTACCAGATGGTCGGGAAGGACCCGCTGGTCCACCAGTCCGCACCGAGCGTCACCATCGGGGCTCCCATCATCCCGATCACCTTCAGCTTCCAAAGCGGCAACGCGGGCGGGAATTTCAACCCGGCCAAGGCTTCCTGCGGCGAGGCACTCAGCGACTCCAGCCTGGTCAAGCAGTCACCGATCTTCACGAAGCTGACCTACACCGACGGTGGCACGAAACTCGGCACGGGTGAATACATCGACATCTTCCAGCGGGCGAACTTCTGGAAGTACGTCGGGGGCTCCGCGAAAACCAACCCCGGTTACGGCATCAACCTGAACGGAACGGTCGAGCCAGCATTCAAAGTCAACGTGGCCAGCAGCGTGGGCGCGGTCGAAGGCAGCGGCTGTGGCGCGCTCGGCCTGATCGACCAGATCGACTGGGACTCCTTCGTGCAGAAGACGTTGATTCCGGACCTGTCCAGTGAGATCGGCCCGACGAAGATACCGGTCTTCATCTTCCGCAACGTCGCGATGTTCCTGAACCACAGCGTGTCGAACTGCTGCGCGCTGGGATACCACTCCGGCTACACCAACTCCAGCGGCACTCCGCAGTTCTACACCGTCACCGACATCGACGACAGCGGCAACTTCAGCGGCGTCGAGGACGTCTCGGACCTGGCGCACGAGGTCGGCGAGTGGCTGGACGACCCGTCGGGGGTCAACCCCACTCCCAAGTGGGGACACGTAGGGCAGGTCCCGAACAGCTGCCAGGCCAACCTGGAGGTCGGCGACCCGCTCACCGATACCAACCTCGCGATCACGGCAGCGAACGGGATCACCTACCACCCGCAGGAACTGGCGTTCTTTTCCTGGTTCTACCGGCAGAAGCCGTCCATCGGCGTGAACGGCTTCTACTCGCTGGCCGACACCTTCACGTCCCCATCCAAACCCTGCTCCTGACACGCTGCGCCAATCCCTGGCCGATCTAGTTGGCTCTGGTGCAACCCTCACGCGCCGCTATGCGCCCGACAGCCAGACGATAGACCGCATGGCATGGCGCACGACGCCGGCTAGCCAGCCAGTGACGGACTCAACACTTGGGGCAGTGCGAGGTACGACAGCTGGTACCCCGGCTCGGGGTGTAGACCGGAGCCGGGGTACCAGCCCCCGATGGGGCGATGCTGGGCAGCTTGCCCGTTGCTAGCGGTTAGAAGGTGCGCCGGTCAGGGCGGGGGGGCGCTGTAGATGAAGGTGCCCCAGTTGCCCAGCGTGCTGCGGAATCCCTGCGGGATCATCTCGCTGGCCATGAATACCCGCCCGCCGCTGACCGCTCCGCCCGAGTAGTCACCCCAGCGGCAGCCGCCGAAGTTCGGGCCGACGAAAGCCGCGTAGCAGGTGAAACCGTCTTCGGGGGCCGACCCGGAGGTCGCGAGGATCACCGGCCCGGTGGGTCCGCTGGGCCCGTACTTGATGTAGGCCGGGCTCGGGAAGTTGTGCGGTCCGCTGACGGAGAACAGCAGGTACCCGACGCCGCGGGAGTCCACCGCCGTGTACGGGTACAGCGTGCTGACGCCCTTCGGCGCTACCGCACCCTGGTGGGTGACGCTGGCCGACAGCGTCGTCCCGGACAGCGTGGGCTTCATGATGAACCAGGCCGCGGCGTTGCTGCCGCTCTTGGTTGCGGTATCCAGCTGGGCGTAGATGTGACCGTTGGTGAAGGTCGGTTCCATCTCGGCGTCGAAGTCGGCCTGGATGCCCCCGGCCGGAGCCTGGAATGCCGCCCCCAGCGGGCGGGGCCCGGGCTTTTGCGTGGCATCCGCCGGGAACACGTATTCCTGAGTGCTCACTTCGGTGCGGAACAGCGCCGGCGGCCCGCTGCTTTCGAGGTTGAGCTGGGACGTGTCGTGCATGGCGTAGACCATGAGGTGATGGTCGCTCAAGGCGTCGGGGTTGGACTCGACGAAGTACTCGGTGCCCGGCGCGAATTTCGCTCCGGGCGGGCTGCTGGCCGGGGCGATGATCTCGGTCTGGCCGAACGGGTCATGGGTGATGCGGTAGCCGAGCACCGGCGGGACGATGCCGGTGGTGGCGACGTTCTCCAGCAGCGCCTTGGAGATGGCGTAGATGACCACGCCGTTAAAGCCCGAATTGATACCGAACTCGTCGGTGGCAATGTAGATGCCATTGGCATCGGCACCCAGGTTGTCATAGTCACCGAAGCACGGGCAGTGGGCAGTGCCGGTATCGCTGGTATTCCACGAGTACACGGTGTAGCTGCCAGTCGGGTCCTGAGTGTTGCTCACCGCCTCGAACTGAGTGCTCGGGGTCACCAGCTGGCCCTTGGAGTTGAACGCCCCGACAATGAACTCCTGGTAGAACCAGCGCTTGGTCGGCGCGTCGTAATAGCAGCGGGGATCGGAGAAGAAATCCGTGGTGGGCTGCTTGAACGCCGTCGCCGACCCGATCGGGGACACCAGTTCGTCCCCGCTCTTGTTGTAGATGGCCAGCGCGTTGTTGATGAACTCCATCACATAGCCGCCGCCCGCGCACAAGCCCTGGTCGGGCGGTTCGAGATCTGACCCGCCCTTGGTCTGGGCCTGCGCGATGTTGTTCAGGGCGCTGAACCCGGTCTCGCCGGGCACATTCTTCGTGCTCAGCCCCGTGGACGGCGGATTGGGCGTGCTCGTCGGCCTGCCCGCGGGACGGTGCCTGGCGATGGCACTGTCAACCACCCGGAACTTGGTCCGCAGCGCAGCCGACCGGGAAATGTGCCCGCCCTGGCGCACGGTCGCTACCCGCGCGCGGTGCTGCGACTTAGCCAGCTGGGTGAGGTTGACCTGCCCCACCGTTTTCAGCGGGAGAGTGAACACCGGGGCCTTGACCACGCTGGAGCCGGTCGAGGCCACGGCCGATCCCGCGGAGCTGATCGCCGGAGCGGCCGCCAGGCCAACCCCCAACGCAGCCACGGCGGTTACCGTCACGAAACGACTACGGACAAAGGGAACTCGCAACGTCGACCTCCTGGGAAACGACATTGTTCACCCGGCAGCCTCGGTCTCACCATCAGCCTCAACCGACGCTAAACCCCGCCCCAGGCCAGCGCAATAGGCCCCCCCAGGCGATCTGAACCGGCCGCTCCCGCCAGGCCTGCCGGGCATCGCGCCGAGTTGATCACCAGGCAGTCCGGCGCGACCGCTGCGGACACCTGTCGCAGAAGTGATCGCAAGTTCAGCGCCGGGCAAAATCCGCACTTCCACTGCGCAGAGCTATTGTCCGATCACCAGCAGGTGAGTATGGTCCGGCGTAGCGCCATGAGCAGTCTCAACGATCAACGTGGAGCCAGCGTGGCACCCGATGCGGGCACAATGAGGACCCGAGCCGGGATGCTGGCGCCCATCATTCCCCGGATTCTCCGGGCCGAAGCCTGCTATGACGAGACATCAGCAAGCACCCAGCCGAGACATCAGCAAGCACCCAGCAAGGGAGAAAACCATGCGCAGGATCATGCGCACACGGATCGCGCTGCTGTCATTACTGTCCCTTCCGGTAGCACTGCTCAGCATCCCCGCGGGAGCGACGGCAGCCACCGCAAGTCACAGCATGGCCCGGCCCAGCGCCGTGACCACATCCAGCCTCGGAACATTCAAGCCAACCTTCGCCGGCCCCGCCGCCACCGGCTGCGCCGTCAACTGCTCTCTGCTGAACGGCCCGGTCAACACACCATCCACTGCAGGCGCTGCGCGGGGTCACGCCGCGGCTGCCCGGCTGGGGAAACGGGACCACGCGCATGCCATGCCTCTGCCGGATCTTCGGCAGCTCCACATCTCCGCGGCGCAGCGGCACCGGCTCGACGCCCGCAACGCCTCCCAGCCGCTCCCGTCGGTCAGCTGCGTGCCACTGGGCCCGGGCTGTGACCGCATCAGCACCTCGGCGGGTGGCGCCACGGGCGTGAAGGGCCTGAAGGCGGTCGACAGCGCCTCGCTGCCCACCAACCCCCTCGGCGACATCGAGCCCCCGGACCAGGGACTGTGCGCGGGCAACGGGTTCGTGGTCGAGACCAACAACATTGGCGAGATCCTGATCTTCAACACCGCCTTGAAGCGCAAGTCCGCGCCGATCCCGCTCGACACGATCATGGGGCTCACCGGCCTGGGATTCAGCAGCGGCGGAGATCCCTCCTGCGTGTTCGACCCCTCCAACGGCGGGCACTTCTTCTTCACTGAGATCGTCTCGGCCACCAGCGAGGCGAACGGCGGTGCCTTCACTGGCTGCTTCGCGGGCAAGGCCAACGCATGCTCTGAGGGCATCGCGGTGACCGACGGCAACAACCCGTTCGGCCCGTACCACGTGTACTTCTCCCAAGCCGACTACAACCCGGCCGAGCCGGGTTACCCGTCCCTGCTCAACGACTTCGCGAAGATCTCGGTGACCCGGGACGCGTTCATGATGTTCTACGACGAGTTCCCGCTGCTGCCCGGATCGTTGCCCGGCTTCGGCGGCGGTTTCTTCAACGGGGCGCAGGAGCTTGCGTTCCGGAAGAGCGCGCTGGAGGCCGGCCTGCCCACTGTGCTCAAGAGCGGGAAGCCGAACCCAGCGGTCACGGTGGTGAGTGAGAACATGGGGCGCATCCGCACTCCGGACGGGACCTGCGCCCGTGACAACGTGCTGCACGAGGGCGGCATCACCTGCTGGGTGGCGGCGATCCCGGCGCAGCCAGTGGGGGGAAGGTTCGATAACGCCCACGGCGGCACCGGGTTCATGGAGGGCTCGCTGGACTTCTATGGGTTCGCGGCGATCTCGCCGACCTCCGGTGACAACCGGATCGCGGCATGGGCCTGGACCGGGTTGTCGGCGCTCAACAGCAAGGGCTGCGCCAGCTGCAGCTCTGCCATCCGGTTCACCGGCCAGCTCTTCTCCGGCGTCGATCGCTACTACGATCCCGAGTTGTCATTCAACGGCTTCCAGGCCTCCGTCGGCGCGCAGAGGAACGGCCCGATACCGCTGGGCGAAGAGTGCGGGACGGCCGGCCTGAGCGTGTTCGCCTCCTGCCCGGAGGGCGGGATCCAAACCAACGGCGACAACTTTACGCAGGTCTCGCAGGCGCAAGGCCAGCTTTGGGCAGCCACCGCCACCCAGATCGCGCAGACCTACACCAGGGCCAACGCGGAAATCCACCAGGGCGCGGTGTACTGGGTGCTCGGCACCAAGTCGTTCGACAAGACCGGCAAGTTCACCCTGACGAGCCAGGGGTACGTCGCCGCGAGGCACGAAGACCTGTCCATGCCGGCCATGGCCGCAACGCCCACCAGCGGCGGCAAGGCGATCATGCTGTTCACACTGTCCGGCAACGGCGGGCCGACCGGGGCCGACCACGGCGGCTTCTTCCCGAGCACCTCCTTCGGCCGGCTGACCGCCACCTCCGGCGGCCTGCTCAAGTCCACCATCAACATCGCGGACATGGGCCGGTCGCCCCAGGACGGCTTCAGTGAGTACGGAGGCTTCCCGGGTCCGACCCGTCCGCGCTGGGGAGACTACAGCTGGGGATTCTTCCTGCCCGGCACCGGCGGGCGGATCTACTTCGCCAACGAGTACATCCAGTTCCCGAACTGCACCGGCTCGGCGTTCACCCTGACCATACGGAACCTGCGGCGGAACCAGGGACGGTTTCGCCAACTGGGGAACCTCGGTCAACTTCGTTACCCCATAACACAATCCGCAGCAACCAACGGATGCCGCACCTCGCAAGCCACGCGAGGTGCGGCATCCTACGTACGGGGGCGCAACCCTCATCACCAAGTGCCCGCCCGGAGTTGGGCACGTGGCCATCTTTGCGGGGCGTCGCCATCAGGGCCTTGACCGAAGGAAGACTGTCCACCGGCCCGTCGCGGCGTCCATGATGGCCACGAACGTCCCCCGGGCATTCTTCGAGAATTGATGCAGCCCGTAGGACACGAGCCGCACATGGCGGTAGATGACCACCCAGCCTGGATAAGGAACCCGAGGCCGCACCCCGTGCGCTGTCGGATGCAACTCGGTAATGGTTCGCAGCATGATGGCAGCCCGTTCGGTGCCCAGCGCCGGGCGCACGATCGAGGCATCCGGCTGGGCCTTGAAGGCGGCCAGGACGGCAGCAGGCGAGACCGCGTCGGCGGCCAGCTTCGCCGGCACAGCAGGGGGCCTGGCCGAGACGTTGATGCCCAGCGACGGATAGGTCACTCGCGGCAAGGCCGCCGGCCCGGCCTTGCCTTCCCGAGCTGAGATCCCCCCGCCGCCCGGAGCCGTCGCATGGATACCCGGCCCGGTGCCCGCGGCCGCGGGGCGCCCGGAGGACCGTGCCAGCGTTGCCGGGCCGGGCGAACACGCGCTCACCGCGACGCCAGCCGCGGCCAGGACCAGCCACCACCGGATCATGCGATCACCTCGGCGAGGTCACATCCGCGACCATCCAGGGCAAGTATCCTCACCTTAGACGCCACTCGGCGGCACGCGGTTCCGCAGAAGGAACGGGCGGAATTGCTCGTAATCATCGAGAGCACCAGAGACGACATTGTCGTTGGACGGGCGTACCCGACCGATGAGATGGCCTCCACGCTCACCCAGTGACGCCTGCAGGTACCGCACATGACCCCATGGCAGGGACTGCCTGGCCGGTTCCGGCGTTGTGATGGCGGCTTTCGGTTCGCGGGGGCGGGGAAGTGCCTGGCTGAACGGTCAGCGGCCGGCGGGTTCATGCCACGCCAGGTCGGCGCCGAGTGCTCTGGCGAGCCGGGTGATTATCTCGCGTGTGGTCAGGTGGCTGATGCGATCGGGAAGCCAGGCGCAGGCGATGCAGGCGGCTCTCACGTCGGCCGTGGTGCAGACGGCGGCCAGGCATTCCTCGATCTGGGCGACGGAGGGCCCGGGGCCTGAGGGGAAGCGCAGGCCGGGCAGTTGCGCGCTGTCGATGACATCCACGTCGAGGTGCAGGTAGACCGGCGTGCGGCCGATCCCGTCGAGCGCGGAGGTGATCGCGGCGGGCACGCGGCGGACCTGGCTGACGGTCAGGGCGCCGCGCTCGGCAGGATCGAGGTCCCTGGCGTCGGCGAGGACGACGTCGGTGTCGGCCACCGGCCGCAGCCCGAGCGGATCGCAGAAGAGCTCGGGTCCCCGGCCGGTCAGCATCGCCAGCGGCATGCCGCCGAGGTAGCCGCTGATCGTTATGGCCGGGGTGTTGAAGTCGCCGTGCGCGTCCAGCCACACCACTGCCAGGTCGCGATTGCGGCGCTGGAGCCCGGCCACCGCTCCCAGGGCAGCGGGGCAGTCGCTGGAGAGCAGCAGTGGTCTGGCGGACCGCGCCACCGCGTCGGCGACCGCTTGGTGCAGCAGTGTCATCCGGTCGGGCACGGGGCCGGCCGGAAGGGCAGGGCAGATCGTCTCGGTCACGCTGGCCGGGATCGGGAACGCCGGGATGTGCTCATCGAGGTGCCAGGGCGTGACGATGGGTTCCCAGCCGGCGCCGCTGTGGTCAGCCACGAGTTGTCCCTCTTTCGTTCCGATGGGCTAATTCTTTCCGGCCACTGAAACATCAGCCTGGTATGCGGCTAGGAAAACAGCATCGTTACTTCGGTGATCACCCAGCGCACGTCGGCCCGCGGGATCGCGACGGGCTCGCTGGGGTCGAGGTCGAGGCTCTCTGTGCGCCCGAGCGGCCGCTCTCGCATGGCCGCCTGGCTGAGCCGGCAATTGAACGGTCAGGTCGGGCTGTGGCAGCATGTGCCGCGAGAGGACGCGACATTGGGCATGGGGAACGGTCCGTGGTGACCCAAGCGGAGCCGGCGCAGGGCGGCGGCACCGATCCCGGACTGCCGGGGCTGGAAGCGCTTCGCCGGATCCACGAGGGACGCTCTCCGCAGCCCCCGATCCATTACTGGAGCGGACGGAGGCTCGTCTCGCTGCGGCAGGGCGAAGCGTCGATCTCAATGCCCGCCAGCGGCTGGTTCTGCGGCCCCAAGGGGCGGCTGCATTCGGGGATTTTCGCTTTCCTGCTCGACATGACTCATCTTTACGCGGTCATGTCCACGTTGCCCGCCGGCGCGGCATGCACGACGGCCGAGCTTTCAGTAACGGTGCTCGGCGAACCTCCGCCCAGTGGCGCAGAGATCACCGCCCGCAGCCGGGTCATTTACTCCGACGAGCGCAACGCTCTGGCCGAGGGTCTCGTGGTTGACCAGGCAGACCACCCGGTTGCCCATAGCACTTCTCGATACTTCCTGTTCGCGCCGGGTGCTGTCGTCCCGATGCGGTCGGGCGGCGAGTCGTTGTCCGAGACGAAGCCGCCGGGAACCGGTGCCATGTTGCGAGAACCGGTGCCGCAGATCGCCCCGGTCAACGCCGCGCTGCTCCAGCATCTGAGCGGACTCGAAATCCTCAGGGCACAGATCCAAGGAGAAGTACCAGCAGCTCCCATCGACCGCTATGCGGGCATTCGGCTGACAGCGGCCGGCGATGGGCAGGTGGTGTTCTCGCTGCCGCTGCGTTCGGACCTGGTGCAGGAGCTGGGAACGGTCTTCGGAGGCGTCATTGCCCTGCTGGCCAAGAGCGCAAGCGGGGCGGCGATACAGACGATCGCGCCTGCCGGCACCGGATTTACCGCACTTGACCTCAAGGTGAATTTCTTGCGCCCGGCCCTCGCCGGGGGCGAGGAGCTGATCGCCACCGGGTCGCTGACTCATCGGGGCAAGAGGCTGAGCATCGCCGACGCTGTGATCACCTGCCAGGGCCGACGGATTGCGATCGCCACAGGAACTACAGCCCTCACGCCGCCTGAATGACCCGGCCGCTGTTAACGTCCGCCGGCTTGGTGTACGGATCGTGAAATTCCTCAGCCGAGGATCAGGAATTGCTGGCGGCTGACCCAGTCGGGATAGCGGCTCACCATGGCGTCGAACAGGCCCTCGTCGGTCAGGGCTGCCTCGCGTAGCTTTCCGTAGTATTCGATGTAGCCTCGGGACTCAGCCAGGACCGAGGGCGGGTTGCCCTGGGTCGGGTCCTTGTGGCCGGTGACGACGGCGGCCGGGCGGAGCGCGGCCAGCTTGTCGAGAGCGGCGATCCATTCGGCCCGGCCGTCGGCGGTGGTCGCGCCGACGTACATGTGGCAGTGGTTGTAGGCGACGTCGCCGGAGACGACCAGCCCCAGGTCCGGCACGTACAGCGAGGTGCTGTTCGCGGTATCGGTGTGCCCGGTTTCGATCACCTCGAGGGGAAGCCCCTCGAGCTCGAAATGGCCCGCGTCGAGGGGTTCGGCCAGCGTGATCGTGTCAGCGATCTGTCCGGGGAACCACGCGCTGTAAGGATGCTGCGTGGCGCTGCCGTTGCGCATCTGTTCCACCGTTCCCGCCGTGGCCACCGCCCGCGCGTCCGGGAAGCGGTTGAGCACCACAGGACAGCCCGGAGTAGTGGTCGCCGTGGCCGTGGGTGATGTAGATCGTCGTGAGCCGCCGGTCGTGCAGCTCAATCCAGTCGGCGAGCGCCGTGGCCTCGCGGACGGTCATGAGCGTGTCCACCAGCATGGCGTCGCGGGCACCGAAGATCAGCGTCGACGTGGTGGGATCCCAGGCCCGCGGTTCGCCGATCCGCGGCGGCGGAGCTTTGGCCAGCTTTGACGGTGCGACGAATACGTCGTAACTGAGCGCAGGCCGGCTGGTTGGCATGTCAGCTCCTAGGTTTCCTGGTGGCCTTGCGCCTCCTCGCGCTCACGACGGCGGGTTGCCGCAGCCTTGAGCGCGGCCTCCTCGGCTTCTCCGCTGCGCATTCGCGTTTCGGCGCCTTTTCTCGCGCTCTCTTCGCGGTTCGGTTGCGGATGAACGCCGAGTTGGTGCCAGTTGGTCTCGGAAAGATCGACGTCGTAGTAGTGCGCCGCCTTCTCGATGTTTGCGAATGCCACTGCGCGATCGGCATCGGGAATGTCGGTAACCTGATCGAAGCGTGCGACCGCATTTCGCACGTGTGAGGCATCAGTCAATGGCTCTTTCCGCTGTTTGGGAAAGGCAAAGACGGTGTCCGGAAGGTCGCTTCGCGTTGTGAGGTCACCATGTCTTTCATACGGCTGCCAGGTTGGTTCTGTGGTTCCCATCGTGGTACCTCCGCCTGGATCCGGGGCTGACCGTTCCGACCAGTCAGCCGCGAAAGCCGCGTTCATCCGAGAACCCATCTTCGATTCTCGCCGACGGCTGCTCTTCGTGGACCTCGTCCCGCTGAGTCGTCAGGTGCCGGTGGATGCGGGGCCACATCACCCTGGCCTCACAAGCGCTATCGAGACCTCGCAGTTAACGCGGGCGACGCCTCTGGTGATGGTGTCTCTAGTCAACATGGCGGGCACGCGTGAGGTCAAGAAGCGCCGCCTGCCCGGGGCGGCAGCGCGTACCTCGCCGCTGCCTGCCCGCCAGCAGCAGGACCGGGCCGTCGCTCTCGCGCGCCAGGTGCCGCGCCAGGTGCACTGCCGACCGCACGGCGGCCCGGCCAGATATCTACGGATTGTTAATGAATAATCTCGGACCGTGATGGGAAGGGGAACGTCGATACTTCGCTGGAAGCGCTGGAAGGTGGTCTCCTGTGCGAAAGACCCTCATCGGCGGCGCCGCGGCGGCGGCTATCGTCACCACGGCAGCGCTGGCCCTTCCCGCGGCGCAGGCCGGCGCGCAGACCCCCGCGGCCGCGGTCACCGCCAGCGGATCCGGCCGCGCCGCGGCGAACGCCGCCAAGTGCCCCTGGCTCAACACGCACCTGACGGTCGCCCGCCGGGTGTCCATGGTGCTGAGCCGGATGACCCTGTCCGACGAGATCACCATGGTGGAGGGCGACGGCCAGGCGCAGAATCCCTCAGCTCCTTACGTGTTCAACATCGCCGCCCAGCCGAGGCTGTGCATCCCGGACGTGGGCCTGGAGGACGGCCCGGTCGGGGTGGGCGACGGGCTCACCGGCGTGACCGAGCTTCCCTCGGCCGTGTCCCTCGCCGCCACCTTCGATCCGTCGCTGGCCAGGAGCTACGGCGCCGTGGTCGGCGCCGAGGAGGCGGGCAAGGGAGCCAGCGCCAACCTGGGGCCGACGGTAAACATCGACCGGGATCCGCGCTGGGGACGGTCCTTCGAGACCTACACCGAGGATCCGTTCCTCAACCGGGCCATCGCGACCAGCGACATCGAGGGCGTGCAGAGCCAGCGCGTTCTCGACCAGGTCAAGCACTATGCGGTCTACAACCAGGAAACCAACCGCAACACCATGCTGGACGACGTCCTCATCAGCCAGCGGGCGCTGCACGAAATCTACCTGCCGGCCTTCCAGGCCGCGGTGCAGCAGGCCAAGGCGGCCTCGGTGATGTGCGCATACTCGGTGATCAACGGCAACTTCGCCTGCCAGAACTCCTACCTGGAGAACAAGGTTCTCCGCGACCAGTGGGGCTTCCCCGGATTCGTTATGTCCGACTACGGGGCCATCCATGACACCAAGGCCGCGGTGGACGGCACGGATTCCGAGCAGCCGTTCAACTCCAACTTCGGTCAGCCGCTCTACCAGGCGGTCAAGAACGGCACGATCTCCCGGACCGTCGTGAACACGATGGTGTCCCGGATCCTGACCGAGATGTTCAGGTTCAACCTGTTCAGCAACCCGCGAACCGGCTCGACCAGCGCGACGGTGACCACGCCGGCACACGTGGCGCTGTCCAACCAGGTGGCCGAGACCGGCACCACCCTGCTCAAGAACTCCGGTGCCGTCCTTCCGCTGCGAGCAGCGAATGCCGGGAAGGTCGCGGTGATCGGCCCGGCCGCCTCGGCACAGGTTGCCTACACCGGCGGTGGCAGCGCCTACGTGCTCCCGTCCGGCATGGTGAGCCCGCTGCAAGGCATCAGGTCCGCTGCTGGCAGCGGGACCACGGTGAGCTACACCCAGGGCCTGCCGACCGACACCGCGCTGTCGGCCATCCCGGCGTCCGCGCTGTCCCCCGCATACGCGTCCACCCCGTTCGGCGGCCACTACAGCGGCAACGCTGACCGCGCCGCAGACCGGCACGTACGTGCTGGCCCTGACCAACCCGTGCGGCTGCTACACCCCCACCTACCTGAAGCTGAACGGCCACACGCTGCTGGACGTGCCGAGCACCCCGCCGGTGCACACGTACTCCGTGGCCGTGCGGCTGCGGGCCGGGCATCGTTACCGCCTCCTGGTCAGCGGTGAGTCCTCCGCGCTGACCTGGGGCACGCCGTCCAGCCTGGCGCCCGGGATCGCCAAGGCAGCCGCCGCGGCCAAGTCTGCGTCAACCGCGGTTGTCGTGGTCTCCGACGACACCGAGACCGAGGCAGCCGACCGGCTCGGCCTCAGCCTGCCGTCGGCCCAGGACGAACTGATCTCGGCCGTCGCCGCGGCCAATCCGCACACGGTGGTCGTGATCAACGCCGGCGCCCCGGTGGTCATGCCCTGGCTGCACCAGGTGGCCGGGGTGGTCAACGCGTGGTACCCGGGTCAGACCAGCGGCACCGCGCTGGCCGGCGTGCTGTTCGGCCGCGTGGACCCGGGCGGTCACCTGCCGGTCACCTTCCCGGCCAGCCTGTCCCAGGTGCCCGCCGCCTCGCGGAAGCGCTTCCCCGGAGTCAACGGCAAAGTGCACTACTCCGAGGGGCTGGGCGTCGGGTACCGCTGGTATGACGCGAAGGCGATGCAGCCGCTGTTCCCGTTCGGTTTCGGGCTTTCCTATACCAGCTTCGCCTACAGCGGCCTGCGGGTAACCCCGGCCAGCACGAACGGCGTCTCTACCGTGCGGGCGTCGGCCACGGTCACCAACACCGGCACCCGGTCGGGCAGCGACGTGGCCCAGCTGTATCTCGGCGACCCGGCCAGGACCGGGGAGCCGCCCCGCCAGCTCGCGGGCTTCCGGCGGATCACCCTCAGCCCCGGTCAGTCAACCCGGGTGACATTCACCGTCACCCCCAGGGACACCTGGTGGTGGGACCAGAGCGCTGGCGGCTGGAGCCAGACGGCAGGCACGTACCGGGTCTACGTCGGGGACTCCTCGGCGACGGCCGGCCTGCCGCTGCAAGGGTCGTTCCGGATGACCTCGACGCCGGCCGCCCGACAGGCCGTGGTCACCGCACCGCGCGCCGTATCCCCGGGACAGCAGATCAGCGTGCGGGTCCGGCTGACCGCGTCGGGCAACGAGACGCTGCACGGGGTCCGGTTCTCGCTCCAGGCGCCACAGGGCTGGCAGGTGCACCCGGTCGGCTCCCCCGTGTTCGGCACCGTGACGCCCGGCCAGGCGCCGGCCGTCAGGTTCACCGTCCGGGCGCCGTCATGGGCGCCGGCGACGAAGTCGGTGCTCTACGCCACCGTCAGCCTCGGCGGCCAGGCCCAGCGGCAGGCAGGAGCCACGGTGCACGTGACAGGCTAACGGACGCCGGCGCCACCACGGCTAGGCTGCCGGCTATGGCCGCTGACTCCCCGACGATCCTGGCTACCTCGGGCGGGACCCGCCGCGGGACGCGCTCAGAACTGCTCTTCGGCCCGCTGGTGCTGCACGCCGTCGAGCTGGCCGGGGTGACCGGCCGGGCGCCCCGGCTGTGCCACGTCGGCACCGCCGGCGGCGACCAGCGGTTCTTCCAGGCCTGGCTGGGCGAGGCGGGGCAGGTGGCTGGTATCGATGTCCGACACCTGAGCCTGTTCCCGATGCCGAGCGTCGAGGATATGGCCGAGCTGCTGCTGGCCCAAGATGTCATCTGGGTCAGCGGCGGCAGCGTGGCGAACCTGCTGGCGCTGTGGCGGCTGCATGGCCTGGATCACAGCATGCGCCTGGCCTGGGAGGCGGGGGTGGTACTGGCCGGCGTGTCTGCGGGTTCGGTGTGCTGGCACGTCGGCGGCACCACCGATTCCTTCGGCCCCCGGCTGCGCCCGGTCATCAACGGGCTGGGGTTCGTGCCGTCGTCCAACGGCGTCCATTACGACTCCGAGCCGCAGCGCCGACCTGCTTATCAGCGGCTGGTCGCCGAAGGGACGCTGCCCGGCGGATACGCCACCGACGACGGGGTCGGCCTGCTCTACCGGGGCACCCAGATGACCGAGGCGCTAACCGAAGTCAAGGGCAAGGGCGCCTACCTCGTTACCCGTGACGGCGAGAAGGCTCGCGAGGAACGGATCGAACCGCGGACGCTGCCGGACGCCAGGTGACCGCCGCGGGTGCGAGACGGCCGTAGTGACCGTGCCGCGCGGGACCGGCCTGGGGTTGATCCGAGCAGAGCATGCACGCATATCGCCCGCTGAGGGGGAAGTAGGCATGGATGCGCTCCGACCGGGCACCTGGCCGGCCGGGCGGACCAGGGCGGCGCAGCCTGAAATCCCGGATCCCCGCTCCCCTCCGCCGCGGCCTGCTCCTGTTCGTCCTGGCATTGATCATCGAGTACCTGGTCATCCCGGAACTCGTGGGCGCCCGCAAGGACCTGAACCTGCTGGGCCGCCTGAATATCGGCTGGATGATCGCGGGCCTCGTGCTGGAGGCGGTGTCGCTGTTCTGCTACGCCTTGCTGACACGGGCGCTGCTGCCGCCAGCCGGGCGGCCCGGGCTGTCCCGGCTGTTCCGCATCGACCTGGCGGCGGCCGCGGTGGCGCACGTGATCCCGGCGGGCACGGTGGGCAGCGCAGGCGTCGGGTACCGGCTGTTCACCGCCGAGGGAGTACCGGGGACCGACGCCGGGGTGATGATGGCGACCAAGGGAATGGGGTCCACCGTCGTCCTGAACGTCCTGCTGTGGCTGTCCCTGGTGATATCGATACCGCTGGCGGGCTTCCATCCGATCTACGTGTCCGTGGCAATCGTCGGCGCGGTGGCGCTCGCCATAGTGGCCGCGCTCGCGTTCGGGCTGACCCGGGGCAAGGGCCGGGCGAGCAGGATCGTGCACGCCGTCGGCAGCCGGATCCCCGGCCTGGACGGCGACCAGCTTGAGCGTGTGTTCGTGCGGATCGGAATGTCGATCAAGGACCTGGTCCGGGACCGGGGGGTGCTGAGGGCGTCGGTGCTGTGGGCATCGCTGAACTGGCTGCTCGACGCGGCGTCGCTGTGGTGCTTCGTGGCGGCGTTCGGCCGCTTCGTGAACCCGGCCGAGCTGTTCGCCGCCTACGGGATCGCGAACGTCCTCGGCGCGGTGCCGCTCACCCCGGGTGGCCTGGGCGTCATCGACAGCACCGCGCCGCTGCTGCTGGTCAGCTTCGGCGTCACCCGCAGCGTGGCGACCCTCGGCGTGCTGGCCTGGCGGCTGGTGAACTTCTGGCTGCCCATTCCCGCCGGTGCCGCCGCCTACGTCTCGCTTAAGGTGCCGCGAGGGGGCGGCCTGAAGGCCATCCGGCGCGCGGTTGCCGAGATGATGTCCCGCAACGGCGGCCGGGAGGACAAGCAGGATGATCCTTCCGAACGGACCGGGGCCGGAGCCGGATCAGCGCCCGGCCGGCCCGGCGGATAGGTGATCCCGTGCGGGTGTTTCGAACCGTTAGGCGGAGTTCTCGGGCCGCTGGTCAGCGTGACCAGTGAACCCGCCGCTGGCGGCGGGGGTGCCGTTGACGCGGAGCTCGACATTGGTGCCAGGCCATAGCAGGGCGAGGATGCGCCGTAGCGACTCTGGCGGGTCGTGCATGATCAGGCAAAGGCCCGGATGCGACCGCATGAGCGCCATCAGCTCGCGGGCGCCCGCGATGTCGATGAAAACCAGTCCGGCGAGTTCCAGGTGGACCGCCGTGATGCCGTCGGTGGGCAGCGCCGCCAGTACGCTGCGGAGGTGGTCATGGTTGGACGTATCCACATCACCGGCCAGCCGCAGCCCGACCCGGCCCGCCAGGGTGCTTGTCGTGAGCAAGCCGTCGTCCCGGTCAGGGCTCTGCGGATGCGATGACCGCAGCAGCTCTGTCTTCTTCAATCTCTCACCACACAGTCGAATGTTGAGATTCTAACAAGGTTTCGCCTAGGATATGAAGAGGAGTTGCCGAGTATCCCTTAGAATCATGACTCAGAGCCGGATAGGTCCAGGTAGAAGCCCGTTGCGGCCTTCGTGGCGCGAGGGGCTGGCCGGGCGCGCGATGGGCGTTCTCCCCGGCGCAGGGCCTGCGGCGGATAGGATGCGCCAGGTGGAGGGACAGGGCCGCCCGATTTACAGCATCAGCGCCGTGGCGCGCATGCTCGACGTGCCTGTCGCAACGCTCCGCACCTGGGAAGACCGGTACGCACTCGTGGTGCCGGACCGGAATGCGAGCGGGCACCGGCTCTTCAGCCGGGACCAGGTCGAGCAGCTCAGGTTCGTCAGGACGCGAATGACCGACGGGATGACCGCGGCAGACGCCCACCGGCTCCTGGCTGAGCGGATCGACAGCGGGCTGCCCGTGGCTGCCGGGGACAGACACCGGGCCCGGCTTCTTATCCTGCTCGCCGAGCACGACCCTTACGCCGCCGAGCTTCAGGAGTACTTCCTGAAGACCGAGGGGTTCGAGGTCGAAGTGGCGCTGGACGAAGAAGCCGCCAGGAAGTCGTTCAGCGCCAGCTCGCCCTCGCTGGTGGTGATCGAGATCCTGATATCGGGTGGCTCCGGTTTCGGTCTTTGCCGCGCTTTCAAGCAGAACCACGACGTGCCCATCGTCGCGGTATCGGTCCTGGAGTGCCGGGACCAGGCCATGGAAGCCGGAGCCGATGCGTTCTTGATGAAACCGCTGGAACCGCTGCAGTTCGTGTCCACCGTCAGGGATCTCCTGGGATCGAGCGCGTTCCTGCTGGGCACGGGCCAGGAGGTCCTTCATGAGTGACCGGCTGCTGAGCGGCCACGAACCGCTCGACGCAGTCCTGGGCGGCGGGCTGCCCGCGAATTCCATCAGCCTCATCATGGGACGCCCCGGCAGCGGCAAGACCATCCTCGCCCAGCAGTACGCGTTCCGGAACGGACGGCCCGAGCGTCCGGCCGTCTACCTGTCAACCGTCTCCGAGCCGCTCGAGAAAATTGTGCGCTTCGGCCAGAGCCTGAGTTTCTTCGAGGGGGCCGCGGTCGGAAAATCGGTCTTCTACGAGGATCTCGGCGCCACGGTCAACCGTGACGGGCTGACGGGCGTCGTCGAGCAGATCGCCCGCGTGGTCAAGGAACGCCGCCCCGGGCTCATCGTGATAGACAGCTTCAAGGCGCTCCAGGCGTTCGCGGGCAGCTATGGCGAGTTCCGCAAATTCCTGCATGAGCTGGCCGGGCGGCTCGGGGCATTTCCGGCCGCCACCCTGTGGGTGGGTGAATACGAGGACACCGAGATCGCCTCCATGGCCGAGTTCGCCGTGGCCGATGCGATCGTGGATCTCACCTCCGAGCGGATCGGCCAGCGCGAGGCCCGGTTCCTCCAGGTCAAGAAGCTTCGGGGCAGCAGCTTCCAGTCCGGCCAGCACGCCTACCGGCTCACCGCCGACGGAATGCACCTGTTCCCCCGGCTCGCGGACATGCCGACCGAGCAGGAATACACCCTCGGCGCTGCCCGGCTGTCCTCGGGCATCCCCGCCCTGGACGCGATGCTCGCAGACGGCTACTGGCCGGGCGCGTCGACCCTCATCGCCGGCCCCTCCGGCTCCGGGAAGACGCTCATGGGGCTGCACTTCGTGCTGAACGGCGCACGCCACGGCGAACCGGGGGTGATCGCCAGCCTGCAGGAGAACCCGACGCAGCTGCAGCGAGTCCTGGCCGGATTCGGATGGTCGCTCACCGAGCCGAACGTCGAGACGATGTACCGTTCGCCGATCGACATCTACATCGACCAATGGGTCTACGAGCTACTGGAGACGGTGGACCGGATAGGCGCCCGGCGCGTCCTGATCGACAGCCTCGCGGATCTCCGGATATCCGCGGGGGACGATATCCGGTTCCGTGATTTCGTCTACTCGCTCGTGCAGCGGTTCTCCAGGCAGGGCGTCAGCGTCATAATGACGCTCGAGATCCCGGATCTGTTCGGTGCAGGCCGCCTGTCCGAATCGGCCGTCTCGCCGCTGTCCGACAACGTCGTGCTGCTCAGCTACCTGAGGGAACAGGACACGATCAAGCGAACGATGACCGTCATCAAGACCCGCGCCAGCCGCCACGATCCCGCGGTCCGCCAGTTCGTGATCGGGCCGCGCGGCATCGTGCTGGATGACGACCTTCCCGCCCCGGGGAAGCCGGACCGGGCCAGAACGACCTGACAGGCGCCGCGCCACCTCGCCTTGGATGCCGGGCCGCGCCGGGTCAAGACCGGCGCAGGCGCATGTGCAGGCGGGTGGTGGTGCCTGCCTGGCCGGTCCTGGCCTGGACAAGATCACAGACCTGGTTGACCAGCCACAGGCCCTGGCCGCCCACCGGGTCATCAGACGGTGCCCGGTACCCGGCGAGCGGGTCGGTGATCTGGCCGCTATCGGCGACCTGGCAGATGATCTGTCCTGCGGTTCGCCAGACCTGCACCGTTCCGCCGCCACCGGCATGGCGCAGGGTGTTGGCCGCGAGCTCGCTGACCGCGAGCACCAGGTCGGGGATGCGCAGCGGCGTCAGCCCGGCGGACCTGGCCCTGCTGGCGACGAAGCGGCGAACCGGGCGCAGGTCCTCGCCGTAGCCTAGCGCCGCGGCGCGAGCGGGCGGGCGGGGCAGTGCCCGGTCACAGCGCGGCGGAAGGTCCGGCGGCCCCAGGTACCTGGCGCTGGACATCTCCCGCCGGCCCCTGATGACCGCCGGGTGCGTGCATCCCGCATCGGCAATGACCGATCCCGGAAGCCGGGTGCCGTCGTAGGGGCAGACGACCGTACCCGGGCTGTCCCGGAAGGCCAGGTTGATCAGCGCCTCATGCTTGGTTGCCTCCTGAAGCTCTGCGGCCGTGCGGCCGGGCCAGATCGGCTCGCCGATGAAGCAGACATGCTGGCCCCGGTGCCTGTCGGCATACGCGAGGACCGCCGGGATGATCCGCGCCGGGTTACGGCCCAGTTCCGTCATGTCAGCGAGCGTCACCTGCGCCGAGTCATCCCCAAGCTCGCGGCGCACCAGCGGGGCCTTGCGCCCGGGAACCGCGACAAGAACCGCCTCACCGCGCGCCAGGCCCGCCCGGACAAAGCCGCCGAGCACCGACAGGTACTCACTGCGGCCTTGATAGAACAATGCCACGTGACGGAATCGGCCGTCGGAGGCTGCGGTAACAGCCATCTCACCCTCACGCACATCGAGGCCTGACCACGCCCCGCCCGTCCGCACCGGAATTCGGCTACTTGTTGAGGAAACCAACGCAACCCAGGACCATGCGGTGCACCACGAACTACGCGGATGCAGCTGCCAGGGTCCGGAGCAACGCCACCAGGATACGACCCTGAAATCCGGCGCGACCGGCCCATCAGGCTCGCGCGCTAGCGCAGCAGTGGCAGGGTGCCTTCCCCGCCGCGATCACCCGGCGGGCCTGCCGCCGGGAGCGAAGCCGGGTTTATCACCGGCGAGCAGCTGACCAGGGCCACCGGAATCGCATGAATCACCTGCGCCTCAAGCTGCAGCGCGAGGTCAGCGGCCGGAGCAGTGGCGGCGGGCACGGGCGCGGCGGCAGGAACACCGGCGGCGGGAGCGGGTGCGGCGGGGGGGGCAGCTTCGACCGCGGCTGCGGCGGCGCCGCGCAGTTCTGCAAGCCGCTGCCGGGATGGCAGCAGGACGATCGCAAGGATCACGCCGAGACCGAAGATTCCCGCGGACACCGCAAAGGCCACGGTGTAACCGTGGGTGGCCGCGACGGCCGGCGCGAGTGGCCCCGTGTGATGGGTGACGAAGTAGCTGGCCGTCGCGGTCAGCGCAATGGTGCTCAGCGCGGCTGTCCCGATCGATCCGCCGACCTGCTGCATGGTGTTGACCAGCGCGGAGGCTACGCCCGAGTCCTGGCGCGGGACGCCGGCCGTGGCCGTGTTGATGGCGGGGGCGAAGATCATGCCGAAGCCCAGGCCCAGGATGAGCAGGGCGGGCAGCACGCCGCCGGCGTAGCTGGAGGTCACGGTGAGCTGGGTCAGGTAAGTCATCGCGCCGGCGCCGAACAGCATGCCGGTGGTGATGAGGACGCGCGGCCCGAGCCGGGGCAAGGCCACGATGCTGGAGACATTGGAGCTGACCAGGATGCAGCCGATCATCGGCAGGAAAGCCAGCCCGCTGGTCACCGGGCTGTATCCCTTGACCTCCTGCAGGTAGAAGGTGAGGAACAGGAAAATGCCGAAGATCGCGATCCCCGACAGGCCGACCGCGACATAGGAGCCGCCCCTGGTGCGGTCCAGTATCACGCGCAGCGGCAGCAGCGGGTGACTGCTCAGCCGCTCGGCGACGACGAACGCGGCGAGCAGCACCACCCCGAGGATCAGGGCGCCGATCGTCAGCCAGGCCGTCCAGCCGGCGGTCTCCGCGTGGGAGAAGCCGAAGACGATGAGGAAAAGCCCGGCGCAGGCCAGTACAGCCCCGGGCCAGTCCATCCGCGGTGGATCGGCGGGCCGGCGACTGTGCATATACGCCAGGGCACCGGCCACGGCGATCGCGGCGAACACCAGATTGACGTAGAGCGTCCAGCGCCAGGACAGGTACTGGGTGAGCACCCCGCCGAGGATCAGGCCCACGCCGCCGCCGCCGGCGGCGACCGAGCCGAAGACCCCGAAGGCCCGCCCCCGCTCGCGCGGATCCTGGAAGGTGCTGACCAGGGTGCCGAGGGCGGATGGCGCGAGGATGGCGCCGAACGCGCCCTGCAGCGCCCGGGCCGCCACCAGCATCTCGAACGAGATGGCGGCACCCCCGATGGCCGAGGAGACGGCGAACCCGATCAGCCCCGTGATGAAGACCCACTTGCGGCTGTACATGTCGCCGAGCCGGCCGCCCACCAGCAGCAGGCTGCCGAAGGCCAGGGCGTAGGCCGTCACCACCCACTGCCGGTCGCCGTTCGGGAACCCCAGCGAACGCTGGGCCGACGGCAGCGCGATGTTCACGACCGTAGAATCCAGGACCACCATCAGCTGGGCGATAGCCACCACGACCAGCACCAGCCAGCGCCGGTCGGCGGGGGCTGCCGGATGGCCCTGGGTGGCAGATGACACGGAACCATGCCCCTTCGCGTGAAGCGCACTGCACGGATCGCTACCGGGTCCGGAGCAACGATTGCCAGTAATGATGCTCGGCATAACGGGCCCAAATGCCGCTATCCCAAGCCACGATAGGCACACCGGAAACGCCGCGTCCACCTGCGCGGGGCTACCAATGCCGGCTACCCCGCGGCTCCGGATCGCCGGCCAGCGGGCGCTGGCCCTTCATCCCGGATCCGGGAGCCCTAAGGCACGATCACGAGGGGTACCGGTGAGCGGCGGGCGAGGCCGACGGCGGCCGAGCCGACCAGGCGGTGCAGGGCATGCGATGAGCTCCCGACCACGATCACCACATCGTCGGCGGGGTGGGCGTCGCGGATATCCGCGGCGGCGGCGATCAGCTCGTCTGGGATCAGGCCCTGGCGCCGGCCGAACCGCCAGCGCTCCTCGCGGTCGCGCAGCTGCTCGCTGGCCGCGGTTTGCAGCTCCCGCGCGATAACGTCGAAGCTGGCTTCCACTTCGCTCACGGCGCCCGGCGACAGCATGTCGATGCTGGGCAGGTGAGCGACGTACACCACCTCGATGCTCCCGGCCCGGCCGCGCAGCAGCCTGGCCGCGGCGTCGAGTGCGCGGATGGCGGGAGGTGAGCCGTCATACCCGACGATGAGGTACAGGCTCCCGGCGGACGACTCGGTAGCGTTCATCGCGGCTAAGGCTATTCGGTTCCATGCCGCGGCGTCCTTGTATCCGGCATCCGGCAACACGGCCCGCAGACCATACGGTGGTTGGTGTGATCGAGAATCTCGCGCGGGAACGTCTCGGCTTCGAGCGGCTTCGTCCCGGACAGCTGCGGGCAGCCGAGACGCTGGCCGCCGGGCGGGACGTGCTGGCCGTGCTGCCGACCGGCGGCGGCAAGTCGGCGATCTACGAGCTGGCAGGGATGGTGCGGACCGGGCCGACCATCGTCATCTCGCCGTTGATCGCCCTGCAGGACGACCAGCTCGCCCACTTGCAGGCGGCCGGCCTGCGGGCCGTGGTGGTCAACTCGCAGCAGTCGGCTGGCGCGCACGCGGCAGCGCTGGTTGCCTCCTGCGACTCCGGCACGTTCGTCTTCCTCTCACCGGAACAGCTGGCGAACACGCAGACCCGCGAGGCGATGCAGCGCGCGCGGCCTGGCCTGTTCGCGGTGGACGAGGCGCACCTGATCAGCCAGTGGGGTCGCGACTTCCGCCCGGACTACATGCGGCTCGGCTCGCAGGCCGAGGCGGTCGGCGCGCCGGTCCGGCTGGCGCTGACCGCGACGGCTGCGCCGCCGGTGCGGCAGGAGATAGTACGGCGGCTCGACCTGCGCGACCCGGACGTGGTGATCGGCGACTTCGACCGGCCGAACATTGAGCTGTCGGCGTCCGACACACGCTCGCTGCCCGACAAGCATCGCGAACTGGTGCGCTCGGCGGGCGAATTCGGCGGCCCGGGCATCGTGTACGCGGCCACGCACGCCAGTGCGCAGGCGACGCACGACGCGCTCGCATCGGCGGATGAGCGGGTGACGCTGTACCATGCCGGGCTCTCCGCGCGCGCCCGGCAGGAGGCGATGGCAGCGTTCCTTGACGGGTCGGCCCGCATCATCGTGGCCACGGTGGCGTTCGGCATGGGGATCGACAAACCGGACGTGCGCTGGGTGCTGCACGCCGACCCGCCACCCTCGCTGGATGCCTACTACCAGGAGATGGGACGCGCGGGCCGGGACGGCGAGCCAGCGCAGGCGCGACTGGTGTACCGCTTCGAGGACTTCGACAAGGCGCGTTACCTGACCGGCCGAGGCGTCTCCGGCGCCGCCGTGGCGCAGGCCGCGGCAGCGCTTGCGACCGGTCAGCGGGTCGAGCCCGGCGCGCGGCAGCAGACCGCCGCACTGGTCCGGCTGACCGATCTGGGCGCGGCTGCCTGGCAGCCGGACGGCGAAGTTCGCTGGACCGGGACGATGACGATCGAGGCGGTGTGGGCGGCGTCGGAGGCGGAAACGGAACGCGAGGACGAGGTGGAGCGAACCCGGCTGACAATGATGCGCCGCTACGCCGAGCACACCGGGTGCCGGCGCTCGTTCCTGCTGTCGTACTTCGGGCAGGACTATCCCGGCCCGTGCGGGAACTGCGACAACGATCTCGTGCGCGCGCAGCCCCCGCGGGCGGACCTGCCGTTCCCTGTGGGCGCGCGGGTGGTGAGCGAGCGCTGGGGCGAGGGCACGGTGCAGCACTATGACGGCGACTCGGTGACAGTGCTGTTCGACGAGCACGGCTACCGCGAGCTGTACCTGCCGGTCGTGCTGAAGCGCGGTCTCCTGCAGTCCGCTGGCGGGTAAGCAAGGTATGTCCCTGCCATCACTTCCCCGTACCGGACCGGGAGGTTCACCGAGATGAACGACAACGTCACGAGCGACCGCAACGTGCCTGCGCCTGCCGAACCGGCCGTGCTGAACCAACCGCTGCGCAACCGCGGGGTGGCGTTCACGCTGGCCGAGCGGGAGGCGCTGGGCCTGACCGGGCGGCTGCCGTCCGGCGTGCAGACCCTGGACGAGCAGGCGCGCCGGGTCTGGCAGCAGCTGCAGGCCCAAGGCGACGACCTGGCCAAGAACGTGTACATGGAGCAGCTGCACGACCGCAACGAGGTGCTGTACTACCGGGTACTGCTGGATCACCTGGCCGAGTTGCTGCCCGTCGTCTATGACCCCACGGTCGGGGACGCGATCGAGCGGTATTCGCACGAGTACCGCCGACCGCGAGGGATCTACCTGTCCATCGACCGGCCGGACGACATCCAGGCGGCGTTCAGCACGCTGGGCCTGGGGCCTGGCGACGTGGACCTGATCGTGTGCAGCGACGCCGAGGAAATTCTCGGCATCGGCGACTGGGGCGTGGGCGGCATCGAGATCTCGGTCGGCAAGCTGGCCGTCTATACCGCCGCGGCGGGGATCGACCCGCGCCGGGTGATCCCGGTGTCGCTGGACGTGGGCACCAACAACGAAGGGCTGCTGAACGACCCGCTGTACCTGGGCAACCGGCACGCGCGGGTCCGCGGCGCCGGCTACGACGCCTTCATCGCCAAATACCTGGAGACCGCGTCGTCGCTGTTCCCGGGCGCGCTGCTGCACTTTGAGGACTTCGGCGCGGGCAACGCCCGGCGGATCCTGCTGTCCTACCGGGACAAGTACCGGATCTTCAACGACGACATGCAGGGCACCGGCGCCGATCGTCATGGCCGGGCTGTTCAATGCGGTGAAGGTCACCGGCACCCGGTGGCGGGACCAGCGGGTGGTCGTCTTCGGCGGCGGCACCGCCGGGATCGGCATCGCCGACCAGATCCGCGACCAGATGGCCCGCGACGGGCTGGACCGCCGATCAGGCCACCCGCCAGATCTGGATCGTGGACCTGCCAGGCCTGCTGACCGAGGACATGGGCGACGGCCTGCTGGACTACCAGCGTCCCTACGCCCGCCCGGCCGCCGAGGTCGCAGGCTGGGCCGCCACGCCGGTGCAGGTGGATCCGTCCGCGGCGACCCGCTGGCCGCAGATGGCCGCGCTGCGCCAGGCGCGGGCCGCTACGGGCATCATCACGCTTGAGACCGTGGTCAGACAGGTCAAGCCGACGGTCCTGATCGGGGCCTCGACGGCGCACGGGGCCTTCACCCGGCAGATCGTCGAGACGATGAGCGCCGGCGTCGAGCGGCCGGTTATCTTCCCGATCTCCAATCCGACCTCCCAGATCGAGGCCATGCCCGCCGACGTCATCGCCTGGTCCCAGGGCAAGGCGCTGGTGGCCACCGGCCTGCCGATCCCGCCGGCCGACTACGCGGGCGTGCGGTACCGGTTCGGGCAGGCCAATAACGCGCTGCTGTACCCGGGGCTGGGCCTGGGTACGATCGTGGCCGGCGCGTCCAAGGTGACCGACGCGCATGCTGCTGGCGGCCGCCGAGGCGGTGGCCGGCCAGGCCGATGTCAGCGCGCCGGGCGCCTCCCTGCTGCCGGCGGTGGAAAACCTGCGCGCCTCCTCGGCGACCACGGCGATCGCCGTGGCCCGGGCCGCGGCCGATGACGGCGTGGCCACCAGGAAAGCCGAAAACCTGGTGCAGGCCGTGCAAGACGCGATATGGCAGCCTGCCTACCCCGATCCGGCGTCGTAACGCCGACGTCGGACGGCATCGTGCTCGCCGTTGCCCCTGGGTGGCGCCCTGGCCTCACATTCCGGCACGCTGTTTCGTCGGACTGGGTGAGAGCAGAGGCGACCACGGGAAGGCAGCACCATGAGTACCCCATCCTCACCGGGATCCGGCCGGCCTGACCCGGGCCTGGCCGCGATCATGAGCGAGCGGCGCCAGCTGATCAATCTCGCCTACCGGATGCTGGGCTCCCTGGCCGAGGCCGAGGATGCCGTGCAAGAGACGTACGCCCGCTGGTACGCCATGTCCCGGCGGCAGCAGGAAGCCATCGCATCCCCCGGCGCCTGGATGGCGAAGGTCACCAGCCGCATATGCCTCGATCTGCTCGGCTCGGCCCGGGCCCGGCGCGAGCGCTACGTGGGCGAGTGGATCCCGGAACCGCTGCCCGAGCCTGGCGAGTGGAGCACCGGGGCGCCGGGCGGCGCCATGGCCGACCCGGCCGACCGGGTCACCCTCGACGAGTCGGTCAGCATGGCCTTCCTCGTCGTGCTCGAATCGATGACTCCGGCCGAGCGGGTCGCGCTCATCCTGCACGACGTGTTCGGCTATCCCTTCGCCGAAGTGGCTCAGGTCACCGGCCGCACGACGGCGGCATGCCGCCAGCTGGCCTCCTCAGCGCGCCGCCGCATCCGCGCATCACACCCTCCCGCGACCCCGGTCCCCCAGCAGGCCCGCATCGTCAGGGATTTCAAGCAGGCCTGGGAAGCCAAGGACATCAACGCCCTCATCGGCCTGCTCGACCCCGGGGCCACGATGATCGCCGACGGCGGCGGCCTGGTCAGGGCCGCGCTGCGTCCCATCGAAGGCAGTGCGGAGATCGCGCGCTACCTGGTCGCTCTGGCCGGCCGGGCAGCTGGCAACCTGACGATCCTGGAGCGTACCGTCAACGGTCAGCCCGGCCTGGTGGCTCAGCAAGACGGCATCACCGTGACGGTATTCGCGTTCGACAGCGCAGGCGATCAGATCAGCCACATCTGGGCGGTGCGCAATCCCGACAAGCTCCGGCCCTGGACGGCGCACTGACCTGGTCTCCGGCGAGTCCCGGCGCGGGTCATCAGGAAGGGGCAGCGGGTCTGGAATGCTCGGGCAGTGATGTCCGCGGATCCGGATGCTGGCGGCGGCCACGACGACAAGCCGCAGGTGAACAGGCTGCTCACCCTGTCCGACGGCGTGATCGCCATTGCCCTTACCCTGCTGGTCCTGCAGCTGCGGGTGCCCTCCCCCGACCAGGTGGCCAACCCGGACTCGGCGGCAGACCTGGCCGCCCAGCTCGGCAAGGGCTCGGCGCAGCTGGTCAGTTACGGGATCTCGTTCTACGTCATCACGCAGTTCTGGCTGGTGCACCGGCGCGTATTCCGCCTGGCCGGCGACCAGGAGGAAGGGCTGGAGCTGTGGAACTTCGCGTTCCTTTTCACCATCACGATCATGCCGTTCACCAGCACCCTGCTCGGCAGCTTCGTGAATAACCCGCTCGCGGTCGATATCTTCGCTCTCAACCTGCTGCTCGCGAGCCTGGCTACCCGGGCGATGATTATTGTCGGCCGTCACAAGAACCTGCTGATCTCGAACACCGAGGCGCGAACCAGCCGGATTGAGGCGGCGGTGGTACCGGTCGTGATGGCCGTGTCCATCGGGCTGTCGTGGTGGAGTACCAGTGCGGCCATGTACTCCTGGATACTCATCGCCGTGGCCCCGTGGCTTATCAGCCACTCCCCAGCGGGTCGTGGCCGCCGCTGACAGCCGGAACGTCCTCAGCGCGGCCCGGTCAGCCGCCGTGACAGACACGCAGCCGGCAGTCAGCGCGGACTTGACCGCTGCCTTCCCCGGGGCCGGCGCGGATGTGGCGTCAGCCAGTGGGTGACGGTCACCGGGTGGGCCGGGTCGGTGAGGGCCCGGACCCTGTTGAGCCGGTCCTGGTCGCGCTTGGTCACGTGCTCGTGCTGGCGCAGGTGCTCATCCCAGGACGCGACGACGAACTGCTCGAGGATCCGGCTCGGCTAGGCGGGGTCACGCCAGGCTCGCCAGGAGGTCCCGGCGGCTGGTCGCCGATCAGGTGCGGCGCGGGCCAGTCGCCGGCGGGCTGCGGGTCGGCGGGCGGGATGGGCTGGAACCGCCAGGCCAGCGCTGCGAACGGGCCCAGGGCCAGCCCGGCGGCCGCGATGGTCAGGGTGAGCGACAATCCCGCATGCTCGGCGGCCAGGCCCATGACGGCGCTGCCGACGCTGCCGAGCAGCAGCCCGTAGCCGCCTGATCCCAGGTTCAGGGCTGACCGCGCGGTCACCGGGAGCAGGGCCCACAAGGCGCTGGCAAAGAAGACGAACAGCCCCGCCCGCGCCAGGATCACGCGCAGTACCGGGCTGGCGGCGACGTACCGGCCGCCGGCCCGGACCGCCTCGGCGACATGCTCCCGGGGAAGCGCATCTGGCGCGCGGGTGGAGTGCCAGGCGGCGATCACCGCGATCACGGCGACGAAGCTGGCCGCGTTGATCAGGAAGACCACGCCGACGCTGGTGACCGCCAGGAGGGCACCCCGATGGCGGGGCCCACTGCCCGGGCAAGATTCTGGTTCACCGAGCCGAGCGAGATCGCCTGGGTGCGCTCGGCCGGGCTGACCAGCTCGGGCTGCAGCGTCTGCCAGGTTGGCGAGGTCAGCGCCTGCCCGGTGCCGACCGCGAACACCAGCGCGAGTAGTACCCACGGGGTGACCAGCCCGGCGATCGCCAGCGCGCCGAACGCGGACGCCGCGACCAGCATGAAGGTCTGCGTAACGAGCAGGAACCGCCGCCGGTCCACCAGGTCGCCGATCGTCCCGGCCAAGATCGCGAACAGCACCACGGGCAGCCCCGCCGCCGTCTGGACCAGCGCGACATACGCGGCCGAGCTGGTCAGGGTCAGCATCAGCCACTGGGCAGCCAAAGTCTGCGTCCAGCTGCCGATGTTGCTGACGAACTGAGCCCCCCACATCGCCGCGAACAGGCGATGACGGAACGGCGCCCATGCCGACGCCGAATCCTCAGCGGTGGCGACCGGGCCGGGCTGGTCGGCCCGACCCAGCGGCTCCGGCTGGACCATCGGCCTTCCTTCCCTCGGTGCGACCGGCAGCCCAGCCTGGTCACCGCTACCCAGCGGTCACGGCGACGGTGCGCCAGGCGATCGGGCCAGCAGCCTGCGGCGGGGCGGATTTCCTGACCGATCACGGTAGCCGCCCTGATGGCGGGCGGCTCCGCGGGGTGTCGCCGGGCGGGCTGGCGAATTCACCTGGCAGGCGCCGGCTGTTTGGCGGCGCGGCACTTCGCGGACGCCGCCTGGCGCCACCATGAGGCGTCAGCGCTACGGCGCAGCGAGGAGGAGATCAGCGTGAACCGTTCCCGCCGCTTCCGCCGGTTCCGGCTGGCCGGCGCCCTGGCCGCGGTAGCGACCGCCTGTCTGCTCGCTGCCCCCGCGATCAGCGCGGTCCCCGCGGGCGCGGCGGCCGCGGGCACGCCGGCGCTGTCCAGGATCCGGCATGTGTGGATCATCGAGCTGGAGAACGAGTCCTACCGGGCCAGCTTCGGAGATCCGTCAGCCGACCCTTACCTGGCCAGGACGCTGGTGTCCAAGGGAGCCCTGCTGACGCACTATTACGGAATCGGGCACGACAGCCTGGACAACTACATCGCCGAGATCTCCGGCCAGGCTCCTGACTTCCAGACCGGTCAGGACTGCGAGTACTTCAGCCGGTTCCTGCAGTTCGGCGGCGAGGTCTTCGACAAGTGGACGAAGTACGGCCAGCTGTCCGGAGACGGGTGCGTCTATCCGGGTTACGTGCGAACGGTGGCTTCGCAGCTCACCGCCGCCCACCTGACCTGGAGGTCCTACAACCAGGACATGGGCAACGACCCGGCGCGGGACGGGACCACCGCCACCCGGCACGGGCCCGCCTGCGGGCATCCCCGCGTGGGCGCCATCGACAAGACCGACATCACAGGACCCGCTAACGACAGCTACGCCACCAGGCATAACCCGTTCGTCTATTTCAACGGCGTCATCAGCGACCAGCGCTACTGCGACGCGCACGTGGTCACGCTCAAGCCGCTGCGGACCGACCTCGCCTCGGCCGCCACCACCCCCAGCTACTCCTGGATCACGCCGAACACCTGCAATGACGGCCACGATGTGCCGCGCTGCCAGAACGGCATGAAGGGCGGCTTCGGCCCCGCGGACACGTTCCTGTCCGCCTGGGTGCCACGGATCATGGCCTCGCCCGCTTACCATCAGGGCGGCCTCATCGTGGTCACCTTCGACGAGTCGGGCAACGACCGCGACGCCATCGCCTGCTGCGGAGAGAAAGACAGCCTCGGCTACAGCGACCCCTCGCACCCGAATACCAACGAGCCGGGGCTGTGGGGCCCCGGCGGAGGCCGGGTCGGCGCGGTGGCGCTTTCCCCCCTCATCAAGCCGGGCACAAAGAGCAACGTCCCCTACAACCACTACTCGCTACTGAAGACCATTGAGATGATCTTCGGGCTCCCTCTGCTCGGCGACGCCAGGCAGCCGCAGGTCCGCTCGTTCGGCCCTGACGTATTTACCCGCTGAGCACGGGCCGGGGCATCGCGATGCGGTCCCTTTGTCACCCGGCCATGTGGAAGAGCTCGAGCTGGATGTGGTCGGGATCGCGGAGGACGACCACCGAGTAGGGCAGCGGATCGCCGGCGTTGACCACACCGGAGTTCTCCACGCCGAGGCTGTCAAGCCAGCCGGCCCACGCATCCAGGTCAGCGCGGCCGGCGACCGCAAACGACATGTGGTCCAGGCCCGTCCGGCGCTCCTCGAAGGGCTGGCCAGGGTTGCTCTCGTGGTGATGCAGGCCCAGCACGATGCCAGAGCGCGGCTCCAGCAGTACCACGGCGTAGCCGCCCTGCTCTCCGCCATAATGCGGGAACGGGGCCGGCAGCCTGGTCATCCCGAAGACCCGCTCATACCATCGCGCGCTCGCCTCGACATCGGAGACGGTCGGCGCGAAGTGATGGTAGCCGGTGATCCCCGGCGTCGGCCCGGACTCAGCCAAGGCGGCCTCCCTCATCGGCATCTACGGCACACGGCCGGACGCGATGATCGTAGCCCATCCGGAGTGCCTGATCCGCAAAGCCGCTTCGGCCCCGTAACGGGCAGGTAATTGCCCGCGGGATGTCGCGCCACAGCCCGTTCTGGAAATCATGAATGTAATTCCAGGGCAGGCGGGCGGCCAGGACCATCCGGTCCTGGCCGCTCAACCGGGTTTCGGGCCCGCAAGGGTCAGGATGTGACCTTGTCAGCGCGGCGTGGCAGCTTCCAGCCCGGGCGGACGTAGTGGCAGGTGTACCCCTGGGGGTAATGCTCCAGGTAGTCCTGGTGCTCGGGCTCGGCCTCCCAGAACGGTCCGGCGGGTGATACTTCGGTAACCACCTTGCCCGGCCACAGGCCGGAGGCCTCGACGTCGGCGATGGTGTCCTCGGCGGTCTGCTTCTGCACGTCGCTGAGGTAGAAGATGGCCGATCGGTAGCTGGTCCCGACGTCGTTACCCTGCCGGTTCAGCGTGGTCGGGTCGTGGATCTGGAAGAAGAACTCCAGCAGGTCGCGGTAGGTGGTCTTGTCCGGGTCGAAGGTAATCTCGATCGCCTCGGCGTGGCCCGCGTGGTTGCGGTAGGTCGCGTTCGGCACTTCACCGCCGGTATAGCCGACCCTGGTGGAGATCACTCCGGGGAGCTTGCGGATCAGATCCTGCATGCCCCAGAAACAGCCGCCGGCGAGGATGGCCTTCTCGGTCGTCATGATGTGCTCCCAGTGTTGTTTCCCGTTTCAACAGTTCGCCGCCGGGGCTGTATTCCTCGGATTCGATTTGGTCAAACGGGATGAAACGTAGCGGGGCCGCGCTAGAGCAGCGGGGGGACGGCGGCCTCGATCAGGTGCGGGCCGGGTTCGGCGTAGCCGCGGCGCAGCGCAGCGACGAGCTCGTCGGCCGTGGCGACCCGGACGGCGTTGACCCCGAAACCCCGGGCGATGTCGGCGTGGTTAATCGACGGGCTGGACAGGTCCAGCATGCGCCTCGCGGCCGGCCCCGCCTCGCCCGCCGAGCCGGCGCCAACGCGCCGCAGCTCCAGGCGCAAGATGGCGTAGGCGTCGTTGTTGATCAGAACTGTGGTCACGTCGGCCCGCTCGCGGGCCATCGTCCACAGCGCCTGGTGGGTGTACAGGGCGCTGCCGTCGGCTTGCAGGCACAACACCGGCCGGTCAGGGGCGGCGATCGCGGCGCCGACCGCGGCCGGGCAGCCCCTGCCCGATCGCCCCGCCGGTCTCGGTGATCCAGTCATGGCGCGGCGCGTTCGCGGTAGCGGCCGGCAGGCCGAGGCTGGAGGTCTGCGCCTCGTCGACCACGATCGCGTTCTCCGGCAGGGTGGCGCCGACCGCCGCGGCCAAAGCGGCGACATCGAGCGCCCCGGCCGGGACGGCGGGCGGGGCCAGCTCCGCGAGCTGGGGTGCGGTGTCAGGGGCGACGCGGTCGGCGAGCGCCTCCAGCGTCGCGGTGACGTCCTCGGTCCCGTCGGCCAGCGTGTGCACGGACGCGCCGTCGGGGACCAGACGGGACGGCAGGCCGGGGTAGGCGAAGAACGATACCGGCGAGCGGGCCCCGGCCAGCACGATGTGCCCGAGGCCCTGCAGCTGCTTCTGCGCGACCTCGGCCAGGTAGGCCAGCCGCTGCAGCGGCGGGACGCCAGCGCCGCGTGGCTGCCGTGCGGGGAACACCTCCCCCAGCATCCGCGCACCGGTCGCGGCGCAGATTCGGCTGGCCGCGCGCAGCCCGCGCTCATGGGTGCCGGCGCCGCCCAGCAGCAGCAGGGCCGGCTCCGGCGAGGCCAGCACCGCGGCAGCCTGGCCAACCGCGTCGTCGTCGACCGGCTGGGGCGGCGGCAGCGCGCGGGGCCGGGCCGGGACCGCGCCCTCGCTCCAGGACACATCGGCAGGCAACACCAGCGTCGCCACCTGGCCCGGCGGGCGCAGGGATGCCGCCACCGCCGCTGCGGCGTCGCGGCCCACGTCCCGGGGGGAGGTCGAGGCGCGATACCAGCCCGACACGTTGCGGGCCACTCCCTCGATGTCGGACTGCAAAGGCGCGTCGTAGTGCTCGTGGTAGGTCGCGTGCGCGCCGACGATGGCGACGACCGGGGTGTGGGCCCGCCGGGCGTTGTGCAGGTTGGCCAGCCCGTTGCCCAGCCCGGGTCCCAGGTGCAGCAGGACTGCCGCCGGCAGGCCGGTCATCCGGGCGTAGCCGTCGGCCGCGCCCGTGGCCACCCCTTCAAACAGAGCCAGCACCGCGCGCATCTGCGGTACCGCGTCCAGCTGATGCACGAAATGCATCTCGGAGGTACCCGGGTTCATGAAGCACGTGTCCACGCCCGAGTCCACCAAGGTCTGGATCAATGCCCGCGCCCCGATCACATCGCACCTCCTGCTGCGCGCACGCCGCTGTGTGGACACTTCACTGTGACGGCGGCGGGGCCGGTCGGCAACACCTGCCGGGTCAGCGCAGGGCCGACCCGATAGTGAGGGCGATGACAACTCCAGCCGCGCCTGCGCAGAGCAAGGTGAGGACGACCCCGCGGCGCACCAGCAGGAGCAGCAGCAGCGCGCCGGCCAGGATGGCGTATTGCCAGCTGTGGCCGAGCGCGCGGGTCAGGGGGATAGCCGAGCCGAAGATGGCGCCGATGGCGGCAGGCCCGGCCCCGTCGAGAAAGGCCCGGGCCCGGCGGTCGCCACGGATCAGGTCGAATCGCTGGCCGCCGAGCAGAATGAACGCGAATGACGGGCTGAACGCGACCACCGAGGCGAGGATCCCGCCCACGATGCCGGCCGCGGCGTAGCCGACGACGGCGACGGTCTGGACCACCGGGCCAGGGGTGATCTGGCCGAGCGCGACGGCATTGAGGAACTGTGCCCCGGTCATCCAGTGGTAGTGGTTAACGGCATCGGATTGCATCAGCGGGATGATGACAAACCCGCCGCCGTACGACAGCGCCCCGACCTTGAGGGCCACCCAGGCCACCGACAGCAGCACCCCGGAGCCGATCGCGCCCGCCGCGAGCACCGGCGCCGCCGCAGCGACGTGCGTCGTCCTGCCATGGCGGCGCCCGGCGTCCAGCTGCACCGCCAGCTCGATCGCCCCGCAGCCCAGCAGCACCAGCACCAGCCACGGGCCCAGCGTGGCAGCCGCGGCGGCCCCGGCGATCAGGTAGCACAGCCAGCGCGCGCTGTTCCTGCGGCGCTGCCAGCTCGTGCCGGTCAGGCTGGTACCCGCCTGGATGGCCACGGCCGGGACCGCGGCACCCGCGCCCGCCCCGGCACCCAGGACCCACAACGGCGGCGACGTGCCCAGGAACAGGGCCGCCAGGGCCAGGATGACGATCAGCCCGGGAAGGATGAACGCGGCACCCCCGGCTGCCGCACCGGGACGGCCGCGCAGCCGCCACGCGCAGAAGATCGCCAGCTGGGTGGAAGCCGGGCCAGGCAGCAGATTGCAGGCGGCGATCGCATCCTCGAACTGCTGCCCGTCCAGCCATCGGCGCCGCTCTACGCACAACTCACGCAGCAGCTTGATGTGCGTCGGCGGGCCGCCGAACCCGATGCAGCCGATCCGGCCCCACTCGCGCACGATCGTGGCCAGGGACACCCGCCCCGGCTCTGGCGGGACGTCGGGCTCAGGCCCTGGCTGGCACGTCATCGGCCATGTCACAGAGGCTGACCGTCTGCCCGGGGCCGCTCATCACGCCTCCTGGCACGGTGCGTGTGCGGACTGCGCGCTGATGGCGCCCAGCAGGAAGCCGATCCGGGTATCCAGTTCGGCGACCATGCGCTTGAAGGCCGGATAGGTGTCCTGGTCGGTACCGCCCGAGGCAGCGGGATCGGGAATGCTCCAGTGCGCCTGCTCGGCGCGGCCGGGGAACTGCGGGCACACCTCCCGCACCCGGTCGCACAGCGTGATCACGTAGTCGAAGCGCTGCCGCTCGACAACGCTCAGCTGCCGCGGCCGCCTGCCCGCCAGCTCGATCCCGTACTCCCTGAGCACCCTGACCGTGTTGGGGTGCAGCGGCTTGGGACGGCTGCCGGCGCTGACTGCCTCGACCTGATCTGCGCGCCGCCGCAGCAGTGCTTCCGCGGCCGGAGAGCGGGCGCTGTTGCCGGTACAGAGGAACAGCACCCGGCAGCGGCGGGCCGGCGCAGCGGCCGGCGCCGGTACCAGTCGCAAGCCCGGGTGCAGCGCCTGTCCCGCTGCCGCCAGGGCATCGGCACAGTGCACCAGGTCCAGGTGATAGTAGGCATCCCGGCCGTCGAACGTGCTGCGCCGTGCGCCCGCCAGCCCGGCGGCCCGGAGCCTGCCCAGGTGGTAAGAGACCAGGTTCTGAGGCTGATCCAGCAGCGTCATCAGCTCCCGCACCCGCCTGTCGCTGCGCGCCAGCTCTCCCAGCAGCCGCCAGCGCACCGGATGCCCGGCCAGCCGCGCGAACGGAGGCGGGTCGGATGAGCTCCACGACCCCACCTCAGCAACATACATCAATACAATTTGATGCAATCTCCCGGAGGCGGTCAGGCGGCGTCGTGGAAGACCAGGCCGAGGGTGTAGCGCTGGCCGGAGCGGACAACGGAAACGCCGTGCCGGACCGGCGCGGCCGACCAGCCGCGCGCGGACTTCACCGGACGGTCGCGGGTGGTGAACACGAGCCCGTGCCCGTGCGGGATGAGGATCGCGGTCGCGCGGGACTGGGCCCTGGGCCGCTGCTCGTAGAGCAGGAACTCGCCGCCCGCGTGGTCCGCGCCGGGGTTGCTCAGGTTGATCACCACCTGCAGCGGGAAGACCAGCTCGCCGTACAGGTCACGGTGCAAGGCGTTCCAGTCGCCCGCGCCGTACTTGAGCAGGATCGCGGTAGGCCTCGTCTGCCCGGCGTCGTGGCACATCCGCAGCCACTCCTGCAGGCTGTCCGGCCACCGGGCTTCCCGGCCGAGCCGGGCCCACCAGTCACGGGCGATCGGCAGCAGCCTGGGATACAGCGCCTGCCGGAGCCCGGTGACGGCGTCGGGGAGCGGCCGCGCGAAGTAGCGGTACTCGCCCTCCCCGAAACGGTGCCTGCTCATCGTGATCGTCGACCTGAAGCACGAGTCGTCGGCGTAGAGCGCCGCGATCTCGGCCGCTTCCCCCGGGGTGAGGAGCGGGCCGGTCAGCGCGCAGCCGTACCGGTCAAGCTCGGCGCGGACCGCATCCCAGTCGACGGCTTCGGCCCGGTCCCGCCAGGTCGCGGCGGGGCCGGAATCCGCACCCCGGCGGCCCGCCGCGACCGCCGCCGGCATGGTCGTTGTGTCCTTCCTGACGCTGGCCTGGTTCATGCCGCGGCCTCCAGGGCGAGCAGGGTGCGCTTAGCGTCGGGACCGCCGAGGTAGCGCCCGATGCGGCCGTCGGAGTAGATGACGCGGTGGCAGGGCACGACCACCGGCAGCGGGTTAGTCGCACAGGCGGTGGCCGCGGCGCGGACCGCCTTCGGGTGGCCGGCCAGCCTGGCTGCCGCGGCGTAGCTGGCGGTGTGCCCGTATCCGATCTCGGGCAGGTGGCTCAGCACGGCGCGCCGGAATCCCGCCGAAAGCCGCCAGTCCAGCGGCAGGTCGAAGCGGCGCCGCCGCCCGGTGAAGTACTCGTCGAGTTCTCGCGCCGGCGCGTCCAGCCGGGCCGGGGCGCTGAGGATGCGAGGGCTGATCCGGTCGGCCAGGGACTCCAGTACGGCGTCGTGGTCTTCGCTGGCGTAGGCCACCCGGACCAGGCCGGTCTCGGTGGCGGCCAGCAGCAGCGGGCCGACGGGGGTATCGACGGTCCGGTAGGCGACGTCGAGGATGCCATCCCGGTCTGCCGCGGCTGCTCAGCCGGCCGTGCAGTCGGTGCAGGTCGCCGGGGTAGCCGGGGAAGGCCCGCGCCAGGTCACCGGCCAGGTCATCGACGCACATAAGCCTCTCCTTTCGTGCTGGTCCCGGTGCCGCCTGGGTAGACGCGCCGGAGGGTGGCGATGCCGTCGGCCGCGGCACGGCGGACCGTGTCCGCCGTGCCGCCGGCGATGGCGGCGATCTCGGCATACGGCAGCCCGGCCAGGTAGTGGTAGGCGACGGCCTGCCGCTGTTTCGCGGGCAGTCTCGCGACGGCTTCGGCGAGATCGCCGTCAAGGTCGTGGCCGGGGCTGTCCACAGCGGGCGCTGCGCTCTCGTCCGGGGTCTGGGCGACGGGGACGGCCCTGCGGGCCGCGGCCCGGGTGATGTCGATGGCCTTGCGGTGCGCGATGGTGACCAGCCACGCTTCGACGTTCGCGCCTTCCGGCAGGTCCGGGTAGGCCTTCATCGCCGACAGGAACGTGTCCGACCACGCATCGTCGGCGTTTACCGGGCCGAGCACGGCCCGGCAGACGCGCAGCACGGTGACGCCGTGCGTGGCGACGATGACCTCAAACGGCTGCTTTCCCGTCATGCTCTGTAGACGTCCTGCCCGTGGCCTTCGTGAGATCGCGCTGCCATCAATTCTCCGTGATCAGGCGGCGGTGATCAGGCGGCGGTGATCAGGCCGAGCTGCCGCAGCACCGTGACGCCGTCGTCGAGGCCCACTTCCTCGGTGATCAGGCCGTCCTCGACCTTCAGGATGGAGGTCCCGGTGAAGCGCATCGACTTGCCGGTGGCCGGCGGCAGCGAGCCGAACGGCATGTCGTCGAACGCCTGGCCGGTGTGCCTGCCGCCGCCTTCCCACTGGCCGACGACGTAGTCGCCGTCGGCGATCAGGTCGGCGGTGCCCCAGAAGTTGAGGTCGGGGAAGGCCGCGCGGAACTTCGCGGCGAAGGCCCGGACCTCGGCGCGGCCGCGGCACGGCGCGTGCAGCGAGTACTCGAAGCGGATGTCCGGCGCGGCGAGCTCGTCGATGACCACCGGGTCGAAGTCCTGGCCCCAGAACTCGGTGAACCAGCGCGCGACGACGGCCTTGTTCTCCTCTGTCGACATGGGTAGCGCCCTTCTGCTCGCGGGTTGTCCGTCGCTCCGATTGCCGGAGCGCTCACCGTGAAGACGCCCGCCAGGGCCCGGATGTGAGATCGAGGGCGCGATGAACCACAGGGTCACCTGGCTGACGGGACGGCGGTGCCCGGCGACCTGGCCGCCGTTGTTGTCCGGCCCGTCGCTGGCCGACGTGTTGCCGTCGATCGTGTGGATCATGCCGTTCTTCGCCGGGCCCGCTTTATCGCCTGGTTGATCAGCATCTGCCATTTGCCGCGAAGGCCCAGGACCGAATCCGCGTAGTCGAGGTTCGGATTTCCCTCGCCGCCGTTGTAGGCACCGATTCCGACTCGCTCGCCGTGCCGCTCGATCAGGTCGTGCAGGTACCCCAAGCCGACTCGGCACTGGGCCTCGACCGTGTGCGCGCCCCCGTCGGCCTCGGCCTGCCGGATCAAGTCGATCGAGGTGAGCTGGGTGAGGCCCACCCCGTTCGAGATACCGCCACCGTCAACCCACCTGATAAGCGCCTCGACGCGCTCGTGCGTAACATCCTGATGGCACCAGGGGGCAGCCTCCCGGCGGCCGAGGTCACAGCCGAAGATGTTCCTGAATCCCGATTCCTGCTCCACCAGGGCCAGCGCCAGGGCGAGCTGGATTCCCGCGCGCTTGGACTCGGCGACTATGGCCGGGCCGAAGGAGAAGCCCGCCCCCCGGACCATTTCGATCAGCTTGCCGTCGTCGTTCCCCACGGTGATCGCGTCCCCCGTCTGGCCCGGCCCGGGCGTGGCGATGGGCCGGCCGGGGAGCGCGAATCGGTCTTCATCAAATCTGCACGGCATTACTCGCCCCTTCTGCATATCCAGCACCGACCCTGATCTCGTCAGCGGCAAACGCGCCGGCCGGGCAGAAGGGACGTCGCGATGATGCACAACCGGCTCACGGTGATCTCGGCCAGCACCGCCTGGAATACCGTAGCGCGGTTCGATGACTACGAGGCCGCCCAGCGCGCGGTGGACCGGCTTTCTGATGACGGGTTTTCGGCTTCGCCGCCCATGCCGCGAGCCACGGCCAGCGGGATTTCAGCTCGGTCCGCGGGCTGCTGGCCGTCCGCTACGACCTGATCGCACACGGCGGCGGCGCCGGACGAGCCCGGACGATGCTCGGCCAGGCGGGCTGATGCCCGAGCCGGCGGCCTGACCTCCAGCACCCGCGGCGGGGCGGGGCCGGCGACCGCCCCGCCGTGCAGCCCCGACGCCGGCCCGAGGAACCGATTGATCATGTCTGTGCCTGCGTGGGCGTGGATCGCCACGCTCACCGCCATCCTGGCCGTGCTCGCGGTCGATCTGCTGGCCCACCGGCACGCGCACAAGGTCACCGCCGGTGAGGCCCTCGCGTGGAGCGCGGTCTGGCTGATCCTCGGGACGGCCTTCGGCGCCGTGGTCTGGGCGGCCTGGGGAGCACAGCGCGCGGGTGAGTACTTCGGCGGCTACCTGATCGAGAAGAGCCTCGCGGTCGACAACATCTTCGTGTTCGCTCTGATCTTCACCAGCTTCGCCGTCCCGCAGGCCTACCAGCACCGGGTGCTGTTCTACGGCGTGCTGGGCGCCCTGGTCATGAGGGCGGGATTCATCGCGGGCGGCGTGGCCCTGCTCGACCGGTTCCACTGGGTCCTGTACATCTTCGGCGCGTTCCTGCTGGTCACCGCTGGCCGCATGGCCCATGACCGGGACCGGGAACCCGATCCGCGCGGCAGCCGCTCGATGCGGCTGGTGCGCTCGGCGCTGCCGGCGGTCGAGGACTACCACGGCCAGCGGTTCTGGATCCGCCGGGCGGGACGGCTGGCCGCAACGCCGCTGCTCGTCGTGCTGGTGCTGATCGAGATCAGCGACCTGATCTTCGCCACCGATTCCATCCCGGCGATCCTGGCCATCACCGGCGAGCCGTTCCTGGTGTTCACCTCCAACGCCTTCGCCATCCTCGGCCTGCGCTCGCTGTATTTCCTGCTCGCCGACCTCATGCACCGGTTCGCCTATCTCAAGCTGGGCCTGGCCGCCGTGCTGGCGTTCGTGGGCCTGAAGATGCTGCTGGCCGACCTCATCGCGATCCCGATCGCGGCGTCGCTCGCGATCATCGCGGGATGCCTGGCGATCGCGATCATCGCCAGCCTGCGCGCCACCCGGGCCGCTCCGGCCGGCGCGGACGAGGAACCGGTGCTGGCGGGCAGCGGCCATCGCTCCGCATCCAACTGCCAGCCCGAAGGGACCACCTGATGACCACGATCCAGCCCGTGACCGAGCGGGCCGCCGGGCCGGCACCGGAAGATCTCCCGGCCGGCCCGCTTCCCCGGGCCCAGACCGTACTGGCCGTGACCGCCCGGCCCGGCCGGGAGTCGGCCGACCTGGGCCTGCTGCTGTACGCCTTCCGTCGCCACGGCGCTTGCCTGGCCCTGCTGAGCCTGACCCGCGGCGAGGCATCGCCGCTGAACTCGACCTGTGAGCGGCTGGAGACCATCCGGCCCTGGGAGCTGCTGGCGGCGGCCGGGGTGCTGGGCATCTCCTCGGTCGCCGTGGCCGACCTTCCGGACCGCGGGCTCAGCCGCTATCCGATCACCCGCCTTGCCGAGCTGGTATGCCGGGCGATCCGCGAGCACGCGCCCGACCTGATGCTGGTCACAGACCCGGCGGAAGGCGACGCTGACGACGCGGCGGTGGCCAGGGCGGTGTGCCACGCCGCCAGGCAGGCGGGGGTGCCGGTGCTGGCGCGCATGCGGCTGGGCGCGGATGGTGGCCGGCTGGCCGATCCGGGCCCGGCCGCCGCGACCGCTGGCGCCGCCCTGCGATCCGCCGTCGCGGCGCACGCCAGCCAGTCCCTGGCCCGGCCGCCCGGCGAGCGCACCGCGCCCGGGCAGCCGTCCCGCGAGCGGCTGCGCTGGCTGATTCCCCGCGCCGCCTGAGCAAACGGCCTGAGTGGAAACGCCCGCGGCGGGTAGCAGCGTTGGCTGGCGCCCGGCCCGGCCGCGTGCGAGGCCCGTGGCGCGCAGCACAGGGTGACAGCAAGATTGCTGCTGCCGTTTACCGGGGCTCGGGTGTGGCAAAGGGCATTGCGGGCAGCCGATCAGGCGAGGATCGTGCTGGCAGGCGGGGTGAGGAGCGTTACCGATGGCACACCCGGTACAGCCGGCTATGACCGAAGGGCCTGTTTTCACGTCCCGGCTGAGCGGCCGGCAGCTGCTGGACAGCGACGGCCTGGCCATCGGCCGGATCCGGGACGTCGTCATCCTGCCGACCGCCGGCAGCGAGCCGCCCTGGGTGCTGGGACTGGTGGTCACGTTGCAGCGCCGCCACATCTTCGTCAACCTGGGGCGGGTCGCGGAAATCTCGGTCGACGGCGCGCACCTGCGCGGCGGCACCGTCGACCTGAGGCGATTCAGCCGGCGAACCGGGGAGATCCTGGCCTCCGAGCTGTACGGGCAGCCCGCTGGCGACAGGACGGGTGCTGGACGTCGGCATCATGCCTTCGCAGCGCCCGGCGCGGAGGCTGGGAGGTCTCGTCGCTGGCGATCAGCCAGGGGCGGAGCCTGGGCCTGCGGAACAGCCCGGTCATCGTGCCCTGGGACAAGCACCCGGAGCTGTTCAAGGCGGGCCCGCTGGCCGAGCAGCTCATCGAGCCTGCGGGAGCTGCGTCCCACCGACCTCGCCAACGCGGTCGAGGCGCATGTCGGCCACCCGGCGCCAGCAGCTCGCCGAGGCGCTGCAGGACGAGGAGCTGGCCGACGTGCTCGAGGAAATGCCCGAGCAGGACCAGGTCCGGCTGCTGGCCGGGCTCGGCCTGGAGCGCAGCGCCGATGTCGTCGAGGAGATGGAGCCCGACGACGCCGCCGACCTGCTCGCCGAGATGCCCGCCGAGCAGCGGGAGCGGCTGCTGGCCGCGATGGAGCGGGTCCAGGCTGACGACCTGCGCCGGCTGCTCCGGTACGGGGCGACCACGGCCGGCGGGCTGATGACGTCGCACCCGCTGATCGTCCCGCCCGACACGCCCGTCGCGGAGGTGCTGGCCCAGATCCGCGAGCCGGAGACGGCCATGACCACGGCGGCGCAGGTCTACGTGTGCGAACCCCCCACGGTGACTCCCACCGGCCGCTACCTGGGCACGGTCGGATTCCAGCAACTGCTGCGGCAGCCTCCGGCCGCCGCCGTCGGCCGAGTGCATCGAGGAAAGCAACTTCGTCCGGCCCGAGCTGCCCGAGAAAGAGGTCGCCAGGCAGATGGCGGCGTACAACCTCATCGGCGTGGCCGTCTGCGATGAGGCGGGCCGCCTGGTCGGCGCGATCACCGTCGATGACGTCATGGACCGCATCCTGCCGGCGGGCTGGCGAAAGGGTGAGAGCGCATGAGGATGCCGATCCTTTCGCCCCGCCGCTTCGGCGACCGCTCTGACCTGAGCGCTCCCCGCGGCGCGGCGCCGCGGATGGGAGCGCGTTACGACTCAGACGCGTTCGGGCGGATGTCGGAGCGGATCGCCAGGTTCCTCGGTACCGGCCGCTTCCTGGCCGGGCAGACCGTCCTCGTCGTCATCTGGATCACGCTCAACGCCGTCGGTTTCATCGGGCACTGGGATCCGTATCCGTTCATCCTGCTCAACCTGGCCTTCTCCACCCAGGCCGCGTACGCTGCTCCGCTGATCCTGCTGGCCCAGAACCGGCAGGACGACCGCGATCGGGCCAATATCGAGCGCGACCGGGAAGTAGCGGCCCGGACCCAGGCCGACACCGAGTTCCTGGCCAGGGAACTGGCGGCCGTCCGGCTCGCGCTGGCCGACGTCGTGACCACGGAGGATCTGGACGAGCGGATGAGCCAGCTCGAGAAACTCCTTGCCGACCAGCAGCCACGCCGTCCGCGGCCCAAGCCGGCCCGGTCTCGGCCGGCCACGACTGATCGTTAGCTGCGGGCCAGCCGGAGCGGCGGGTGCAGGTGCGCAGTGCGTGGGTACGGGGCAGGTCGCACCCCGCGGCCTGCCCCGTACCGGGCGCCCTCCCCCGGGGCGTCGGCGGGCCGTTCCGCTGCCGCAGCCGGCCCCGCGACTGACTTAACCGGGCGCGGCCGCATTCCTCCAGGGTCTTTGGTCCTGATTCGGGACCCGAGCACGGCTGGCCTCGGGCAGCCGCGCAGCAGCGATGGCATCTGGACCGGGGGGCCGTTTCCAGGTTGCATGGAGTCACGCAATCCGCGGCCGGAGCGCCGGAAGAGGGCAGGCGCACGGGAAGGCTGCGATAACAGTGAGGCGGACGGCGATGGCCAGCAAGAAGATCGAGCGAGGTCTCGTGGTGGTAGGCGTGGACGGATCGGCGCATTCGGTAGCGGCCCTGGACTGGGCCGCTCGCTACGCTGCGGCCACCGGTGCGATGGTGCGTGCCGTATTCGCCTGGCATTACCCGACCGCGGCCGGCCTGCCACCGGGCGTTACGCCGGAACCGGTCCGGCACCAGACCGAGGACCTGGAACGGCACCATCTGGACGACGCGGTCGCCCAGGTCTACCCGCCGGAGGCACGCGCCGAGGTGGACGCGCAGATCGCCTACGGGCATCCGTCCGAGGTCCTGATCGACATGTCCAAGGAAGCCGACCTGCTGGTGGTGGGCGGCAGCGGGCACAGCGCGTTCACCGGCATGCTGCTCGGATCGGTGAGCATCCACTGCGTGACCGGCGCCTTCTGCCCCGTCACCGTGATCCGGGGTAGCGAGGGCAGCGCAGACGCGGGGTGACAACCAGCGCCGGGGCGCCGCCGCGGCTACCCGCGACCCGCAGCCTGCTGCCCGCGGCCCGCGGCCTGCTACCCCCGGGTCCTGAACTCCTTCGTCCACTGCGGTCCGACGCAGTTCCAGTCGGCCTCCCAGCCGGCTAGCCGGCGCCGGTCAAGCAGCCAGTGGCCGACGGACGCGACGGCGCCCAGAAGGGCCGCCAGCACGACGATCGTACCCATGACCGCCGTCGCCACGCGCATCCCGACGATCTGCCGGCCGAGCGGCAGCCCGGCCCACCGGCCGGCGCTGTCCAGCCAGATCCGGACCCGGCTGCCGGCCGGCATTCCCGCGGGCACCGAGATCACGCCGCGGCGTACGTGCCCGCCCGGGGGCGTCCACCGGGCCGGGGTCCACGACCAGCCCGTGTCGTAGCTGTCGGGCTGCACCGGGGCCTTCTGCAGCAGCACGGCGGTGACCTGGCGCCACGACCGCTGACCCTGCTGCTGGCTGATCGACCACCGGTAGGCCCAGTGCCCGGCGGAGATGGCCAGGATCGGCGTGGCGACCAGGAACACGACCAGCAGGCCGATGGTCCCGTAGACGGCGATCCGGTCGGTCCGCCGGCGCAGTGAGTTGCCATCCAGACCCAGCCGGGCCGCCAGCCGTTCTCCCCGCTTCATCATGGCCTCAGGCGGCCTGGGCAGACCCATCGACTCCTACCATGATGCGGGGACGCCTTGCTGGTCTTGCTGCGAGCATCGCTGCCCGTCTCCTGTCCACTGTGCTGGCTCAGCGCGCCCGGCGCAAGGACGGGTCCGGCCGGCCCGCGCACTGCGGACGAGCACCTCATCAGTCAACTGGTTTGGCCTTCGTCCCGGTAATGACGAAAGTACCCGGCACCAGGACGTAGGTCCGCCAGGACCCTGGCGGGCTTCTCGCCGCTCGCCGCCGGCTGCCTCACCGCAGCCTGATGTGATAGACGCTCACCTGGTACGTGCCGGCCGCATCCAGCGGCAGCTGGGTAAACCAGATGAGCACGTAACGGACCCGGGCCGGCCTGGCCAGCTCCAGCCGTATCGTGCCGCGGGCGTTGGTTGCGCCCGCCACCGGCCGCAGGCGCGCCAGCGTGGCCGCGTCGCCTGCCCGCAGCTGGAAATCGGCGCCAGCCATGGCGCCCAGCCTGATCCGGGCGCTGGTGAGCGTCACCCGGTGCCCCATGTCCAGCAGCAGGCCAGTGCCCGCCTTCAGGCTGCCGAAATGGCTGGTGGTGTACCAGTCGGTCTGCCAGGCGGTCCGGGGCCTGTGATCGATAGCCAGCGAGGCATTTTGCGGGTTGTCACCGTTCGCTGGACCCCCCGGGCCGAAGGCCACGATACGGGCCGGGGTGAGCGCGGCCGGCGGCGCGCCGGGAGCGGCCGGGGAAGCGCTCCCGGGGTTCGCGGTGGGGGAACCGGCCGCCCCCTGGTGCCGGCGCCCGGACGCGGCCTGACGCTGCGCGGCCCGCCCGGTAGCCGCCGCGGCGCCGGCCCGCGGTGTGGTCTGTGTCCCCGCGACGAGGAGATAGGCGAGGCCGCCGAAGATCGCCAGCGCCAGCACTATGGCGACCACCCCGGTCCGGTCAGGCCGGCCGGGCCTTTTTCTCGGGGCCCGCCGGGCCGGGCGGCTGCGTTGCGGCGCCGTGCCCTCGGGCGCCGCGGCAGGGCCAGCCGCCATGATGTCATCGAACGCCGCCATCTGACCCGCCGTCACCGCGCGGTTGGGAGCCGTGATTTCTTCGGGCGGCACGAACTCACCCGGCGGCACGAACTCACCCGGCGGCACGAACTCACCCGGCGCCGCGAACTCACCCGGCGCCGCGAACTCACCCCGCGCCGCGAACTCACCCGAGGAAGCGAATCCGTCCTCCCGCGACGCGGCGAACCCGCCAGGCGCGAACTCCTCGGGCGCGGCAAATCCGCCGGGCCCGTCCGGTCCTGGCTCGTCCCCGGCGCCGGACCCGGCCGGCCTGTACCCGGCCGGCCTGAAGTCATCCGGGGCTGCGAGCTCCTCGGCCGCGGCGAACCCGTCCGGTCCGAACGCCTCCCACGCGGGCGGCTCCCCGGCCGCGGTGAGCTGGCCCCCGGCCAACGGGACGGATGAGGTGCGGACCGCGTCGTATTGCCGGATGAGCACCTCGGAATCGGTGCCGACGGCACGAGCCATGGCCCGGATGTGTCCCCGGGCATAAAAGTCCCCGCCGCAGGCCGAGTAGTCGTCCCGCTCGATGTCCCGGATGATGGCCTCGCGAATGCGGGTCTTCTGACTGACCTGGGCGACGCTGAGGCCGGCCTGCCGCCGGGCCTGTGCCAGTGCCTCGCCGATGGTCACCACCTGCCCCCGCCGCCGTGGTGGTCGTGCGTGGAGAACACGGTGCCTGAAGTCGTAGCGCGGACCGCCACCCGAACGCACCTCCTCCAGCTAGGCACGGGCGCCTTCACCGCCGCCCTGTCAGCGACCCACGATGCCGGGTCGCGCGCGGCCGGTTCCAGAGTGCCACCTTTCTGTGTACCCCGCGTTCACCCCTGGGCGATGGCACCTGGCCCGAGGGCGGAACGATTGCAGCGTCATGGCACTGCCAACGCTTCGCGTTGACGGCGGCCGGACGTGGGCTGGTACTGCAACGGTACTTGCGTGACCCATGGGGGGTCATCTGGGTGGATGGTGGTGGATCTCGTTGCGTTCGCGCTGGACCGGGTGCATGAGCTGGCCGGGACCCCGCCTCCTGCACCGATACTGCAGCACCGGTGGCCTGCCCGATCGGCTCCGCGCTGACGCGAGCCGCGACCAGCCTGCGGCGCGGACGGCTCGCGCCGGACGCTGACATTCTTACCCTGCCCGCGGCCCTTGCGCCCGGGGAAGCCGCGACCGCGGCCATGACCGTTCCCGCGCATATCAGCAAGCACTTGGCCAGATCATTTCGCCGGTGCGATCATGGCATCGGGATTCGGCCACCGCAGCAGCGGTGACCCCGGTGAGAAGGAGTATCAAATGCCCGGAATCACTGTGGGCGTCGATGGTTCGGACAACTCCTATCGGGCCCTGGAATGGGCGATGAAAGAGGCGGCGCTGCGGCAGGTCGGGCTCAACGTCCTCGCCGTACACGAGGTTGCGGCGAATCAGTGGACCGCCCACCCCATGATCTTGCCCGAGGACGAGGCCATGACCGATCAGGCGCGGTCCTGGACCGAAGAGGCGATAAGCAAGGTGCGCGGCCAGCTCGGCAGCACTCAGCCCGCGTCGATCAGCGTGCAGGCGATGAGCGGTTTTGCGGCCGAGGAGCTCGTCAAGGCCTCGCACGACAGCGATCTGGTCGTGCTGAGCACGCGTGGCAGCGGCCGATTCTCCCGGCTCAGTGTCGGCGGAGTCGCCGACAAGGTCATCCACCATGCGACCTGCCCGGTCGTCGCGGTGCCGACGGGCAAGTAGGGCCGCGCCCGGGCGCCTGCCGGGAACGCCAGGCGCCCGGGCGGACGACCGTACCTGGCGGTCAGGCGGCGTCCGGCTGGGCGCGGGCGGCCAGCCTGGGGAACACGTCCGCATCGGGAGCGGCGCGCCGCAGGTGCCAGATGCCCAGCACGGACAGGATGAGCATCAGGCCCGCGCCGATGAAGGCAGCGACCGCGGCGATCATCATGATCTGCCCCATCGTCGCGAAGCCGTAGGCGTTCAGCAGCAGGCCGCGCAGGGTCTCGCCGCGGAACACCGTCTGCACCTGGGCGGCCAGCGCCGCGTTCTTCGGGTTGGCCAGCGACTGGGCCGACAGCTGCGCATAGGTCTTGCCGCCGCCGATCTCCTTGAGGTGGTTGGCAATGAAGTGGTCGGCATAGTCCTCCGCCTGGGCGCCGGTGGTCATGAGCTGGCCCGCGTACTGGTGCATGGCCGCGAATTCCGGAGCCTTGATCGCCGGGCTGTTGTTCGCCGGGAACACGATCTTCTGTGCGGCGAGCTGGGTGTGCACTTCGTTGGTCACGAACGAGTGACCCCAGGTCAGCAGGCCTCCCGCCACGAGCAAGAGGGCCGTGATACCCAGCCCCGCCCCGACGGCCAGCGCGTCGAACGTCGTTCTGCGCATGGCACTTCTCCGTTCTCCGGTCCGGGATTCGCGATCCCAGTCGCAGTGAATGTCCGTGGCTTTCAGCGTGCCGACGGCCGGCGGATATCCGCAGCGGCCGCTGGTCCCCGGCCTCAGGGACTTCGGTCAGGACGGGCACGCGCCCAAGGTCCCGCTCATGGCGCTTGAGCAGGAGGAAAGCAGCGAGACGGCCGGTCAGGACTTCCGGGAACCCGTATCAGGGACCATGGTCCCTGATACGGCGCGCGCACGGCTATACCGTGGACCGGTGGCGGGCGCGGCACATGACCCGGGTCCGCTCACCCGGGCCGGGAGGTGCTCGCCATGAACGAGGCGGCAGGAGATCAGCCCGTGATCGGGGTGTTCCTGCTTGACGACCACGAGATAGTCAGGCGCGGGGTCAGGGAGCTGCTCGAGACCGAGCCGGACATCAAGGTCGTAGGGGAAGCGGGGACCGCGGCGTCGGCGCTGGCCCGGATCCCGGCGCTGCGGCCTGACGTGGCAGTGCTGGATGTCCGGCTGCCCGACGGCGACGGCGTCAGCGTGTGCCGGGACATCCGGTCGTCGATGCCGGAGGTTGCCTGCCTGATGCTTACCTCGTTCGGCGATGACGAGGCGCTTTTCGACGCGATCATGGCCGGGGCGGCCGGGTACGTGCTCAAGCAGATCCGCGGTACGGACCTGGTGGGCGCGGTCCGCACCGTGGCCCGCGGCGAGTCGATGCTGGATCCCGAGGCGGCGAGCCGGGTCATGGCGCGGATGCGCGAGGCGGCCCGGCGCGCCGACCCGCTGGCCGGACTCACCCCCCAGGAGCGGCGCATCCTGGAACTCATCGGAGCGGGCCTGACCAACCGGCAGATCGGCGAGCGCATGTACCTGGCGGAGAAGACCGTGAAGAATTACGTGTCGGCACTGTTCGCCAAGCTGGGTATGGAACGCAGGACGCAGGCCGCCGCCTATGCCGCCCGGGTCCTTGGCGAAGGCTCCGGCTCTCGGGAGGACACGCCGGATCACTGATCCGCGGGCCGGCCGACGACGACGGCGCGGCGGACGGTCCGGCGCGACGGAAGGGGCAGGCATGGAACCCGTATTTGAGCGCCTGGAGGCGGACGAGTGCCTCCGGCTGATCTCGCCCGGCGGCGTGGGCCGGCTCGCCTACTCGGGCCGGTACGGCCTGACCGTCTTTCCCGTCAACTACCGGATGCTGGGCGGAGCCATCGTGTTCCGCACCGTGGAGTACAGCCCCGTCGACGAGGATCTGCGCACCGGCATACCGGGCGCCGAGTACGACGTGGCATTCGAGGTCAACTCCATCGACCAGGTCGCCCGCGAGGGGTGGAGCGTGCTCATCCATGGCCCTGCGCACCACATGGATTTCCTGACCGGGCATGACCAGACCATGCAGGCTGGCGTAGAACCGTGGCCGGGCGGGGAGCGTGAGCATGCCATCCGCATCACCCCGCACCGGATCAGCGGCCGGCGGATCCGCAGGCCCGGGTGACCCGCTCAGGCAGGCTGCTGGCCGGCCTGATCGCCCCGGGATAGCGGGACGCGCCACTCGAGTTCGGTGCCACCGCCCTCGGCTGGGCCGACGTTCAGCGTCCCGCCCAGCTCACCTGCCCGGTCGGCGAGATTTCCGAGCCCGCTGCGCCGGCCGGAGGCCTTCATCCCGCTGCCGTCGTCCCGGACGGTCAGCGTCAGATCGGGGCCGACCGGGCGCAGGCCTGCCGGACTGCCCGGTCCGCCGCGGGCCGGAGCGGTCAGGGCGCGATGGTGGTTCCGGCCTTGCCCTGCAGCAGCGAGCCTGCGTCGGCGAGTCGTCCGATAGCGGCCACCTTCCCGGTGGCCGCCACGAAACGGCATACGGCCTCGATCTTGGGACCCATCGATCCGGCGGGAAAGGACCGCGCACGCAGCTGCGCGGGGGTAGCCCGGCGGATCGGCCGGGCCCGCGCCGTGCCGTACCCGTCCTGCACGGCGGCCACGTCGGTGAGCAGCAGCAGCGCGTCGGCGCCGAGCCGGCGAGCCAGCAGCGAGGCGGTCAGATCCTTGTCCACGACCCCTTCGACCCCGCGCAGCGAGCCGGCGCCGTCATGCCGCGCGACCGGCACCCCGCCCCCTCCGCAGCAGACCACGATCGTCCCGCGGTCGAGCAGGGCCCGGATGCTGTCCAGGTCCAGCAGTTCGGCCGGCTCGGGCGAGGGCACGACCCGCCGCCAGGCCAGCCCGTCCGGCCGGACCTGCCAGCCCCGGCCGGCCGCGAGGGCGCGGGCCTGCGGCTCGTCGTACACCGGGCCTACGAACTTGGACGGGTCGGCGAAGGCCGGGTCATCCTCCCTGACCAGGGTCCGGCTGACCAGGCAGGCGGCCTGGCGGCCTGGCAGGGCGTTCTGCAGCGCCTGGACGAGCCAGTAGCCGATCATTCCCTGGGTCTGCGCGCCGAGCACGTCGAACGGGTACGCCCGGGAGGTCGCGCTGCCCGGCGCGCTTGCCAGCGCCAGCAGCCCGACCTGCGGCCCGTTTCCGTGAGTGATCACTAGTTCGTGCTCGGCGGCGAGCGGCGCCAGCGCCTGCACCGCGGTGACAGCGCGCGCCTGCTGCCGGTCAGGATCCGGGGTCTCGCCGCGTTCCAGCAGCGCGTTGCCGCCCAGTGCCGCGACCACCCTCATTGCTGCTCCTCCGGGCGGTGACCGCCGCACCGATCGACATGCCCGACATCGTGAGCATAGACGGCGGCTGGCCCGGCCCGGGGCCGGGAAAGAAGGCAACGGTAACGCGCCGGTGAACGCGAGCCGAAGGCTTAACTTCGATTCTGGCGGGCGCATGCGCCAATCTGAGCCACCGTGATCGCGGCTTTCCCGCGACGGCGAATAGGCGCGGATTAGGCCAGGGGCGGCAGATTTCCCGGCCCGGACGTGCGGTAATGCGGCGGGCCGGACGCTGCGGAGTGCCGGTGACACGCCGTGTGACCTGGACATCTACTACGGAAAGGCATTAAAGAGGGAGCATCAGCGCTGTGGAGACAATCCTGGATAGGAAGGTCACGCTGATGCTCCCGGAGGCGACCATACCAAAGCCGCGAGCCGCCCAGCAGGACTCGCCGCCACCATGGGTTATGACACCATTGTTCGGCGTGCCTGCCGGGAGCGATTGTGAAGCAGCCCGGTCACGGCCGTCGCGGCGCCGGAGCGCGGCCGCGTCCCGCCGGGCCAGCGGCCGCTCAAGCTCCCGGCTTCCGGCCGGCCGCACCGCCCGCGGTCTTGTCGCCGTGAAACCAGGGCCGCTTATTGACGTCGCCGTGAAAACCGTGCCGTCAAAAGACACGGTGGATCTGCTGGCCGTCACCGCCGAACGGATGCGGCGCGCGCTGTCGCGCAGTTTCCTGCGTTACAACGTCGCCGGGGATCTGGACGCTGCCGTGCACGCCGCCATGAACGTCATCGAACCGGTGCTGAAGGCCAGGGATACCGAGATCCGGCGGCTGCGCGAGCTGATAGCCGGCAAAATTCCGGCCGGTAGTTCCCCGCGATCCGGCTTACCCGCCTGGGGCCGTGCCCAGTGACTCCCATGCGACGAGTTACTAATGAAAGTCTGCTGACCGAGGGTGCATTTACGCCAGTGTTTTCGATATCCTGAGTATACGTACTGATGACCGCAAGCGCGGCATTCGCGACGACCGGCAGCCACCGGGGCCGTCGATGGCGCATTTGCCTGCGCCGCGGAGCCGGCCACGGTGCATCGATCTTGGCGGACCCGGGCCGGCCTCGGTAGCCTGACCCGATGCGCGAGATGCTCGAGGCCAGGCGGCCGCTCGGCCGGTCCGGCCTCACCGTCCCCCCGATCGCGCTGGGCTGCGGAAACTTCGGCGGGATCGGCTCGGCCCCGGAGTTCTTCGGCCAGGGACTGAGCGAGGACCAGGCGTTCGCGCTGATGGATGCCGCCTGGGAGTTCGGCCTCACCCACTTCGACACCGCGGACGCCTACGGCGGCGGCCGCAGCGAGCTGGCGATCGGCCGCTGGATCGCCTCCCGCGGGGTCCGCCCCCAGCTGACGACCAAGACGTACAACCCCATGGCAGCGGGGGCCGATCACGGCCTGCGGCCCGAGCGGATCGCCCGCCAGCTGGGCATGAGCCTAGAGCGGCTGGGGGTCGACCGGGTCGAGCTGTACCTGGCGCACGATTTCGACCAGGAAGTGCCCCTGGCAGAGTCGTTTGGCGCGCTCGACCGGGTCCGCGCCGAGGGCAGGATCGGCGCCTACGGGGTCAGCAACTTCGACGCGGCCCAGCTGGCCGCCGCACTGGCGGCGGGCGCGCCGCAGGCCGTCCAGAACAGCTACTCGCTGCTGGACCGCCAGGACGGCCGGGATCTGCTCGCGATGTGCGCCGAGCAGGATGTCGCCTACCTGGCGTTCAGCCCGCTGGCCGGCGGCTGGCTCACCGGCAAGTACCGCCGCGGCGAGCCGTTCCCGGCTGGCTCGCGGATGACCCAGCGCCCCGGGCCCTACCGGGAGTTTGTCGCCGGCCCGGTTTTCGACGTACTCGCCCGGCTGCGGGCCGTGGCCTCGTCCCGCGGTACCTCGATGGCCGGACTGGCGCTGGGCTGGCTGCTCGCCGACGAACGGGTGACGCAGATCGTGGTCGGGCCCGGCCGCCCCGGGCACCTCGCGCCGGTGCGCGAGGCGCTGCAGCATCCGCTGACTGACGAGGAGCGGCTCGCCGTGGAAGGAGCGCTTGGCTGATGCGGGTCCTGATCCTCAGTCACCGCGACGTGCTGCAGGCGCTCCAGCCAGGGCCGTGCGCGGAGGCGATGGCGGCCGTGCTCGCCGGGCACGCCCGCGGCCAGATGTTCATGCCGCTGCGGTCGGTGATGATCCCGCCGGACGCGGACGGCTTCATGGGGCTGATGCCCGGCTGGCGCGGGCCGCACGGCGACGGCGCCGCGGCGTTCGCGCTGAAGGCGGTGTGCATCATGCCCGGCAACCCGGCGCGCGGCCTGGACGCGCACCAGGGACTGGTCACGCTGTTCGACGGCCAGACCGGCGTGCCGACCGCGATCCTCGACGCCTCGGCGATCACCGAAGTCCGCACCGCGGCGGTCACCGCGGTCGCCACCGGCGCGCTGGCCAGGCCGGACGCCAGCACGCTCGCGATCCTCGGGGCCGGCAGGCAGGCCCGGGCGCACCTGCGGGCGCTGCACCCGGTGCGCGGGTTCGGGCAGGTGCGGATCTACGCGCCCACCGAGGCGCACGCCCGCCGGCTGGCCGGGCATGCCGGTGACCTCGGCGTGCAGCTGACCGTGACGGCCAGCGCCGCCGACGCGGTCCGCGGCGCTGACGTCGTGGTCACGGCGACCAGTTCGCGCGAGCCGGTGCTGCGGCGGGAATGGCTCGAGCCCGGCGCCCACGTCAACGCGGTCGGCGCCAGCAGCCCGCAGGCACGCGAGCTCGACACCGCCACCGTGGCCGCGAGCGCGCTGTTCTGCGACAGCCGTGAGTCATTGCGGCACGAGGCGGCCGAGTTCCGGCTCGCGATCACCGAGGGCCTGATCGCCGGCGAGGATCACGTCAGGGCCGAGCTCGGCGAGGTGCTGGCGGGCACCGCGCCGGGACGCCGGGATCACGGCGAGCTGACCCTGTTCCGCTCGCTGGGTCTGGCCATCGAGGATCTCGCCGCGGCGGAGCTGGCGGTCACGGTGGCCACCGAGCACGGCCTGGGCACGGAGGTGGAGCTGTGATCGAACTGGCGGACATCGAGGCGGCGCGGGACCGGATCGCCGGCGCGGCGGTGCGCACGCCCCTGGTACGCCTGCACGTCGATGAAGCCCCGGGCGAGATCTACCTCAAGCTGGAGAACCTGCAGCCGATCAACTCGTTCAAGACCAGGGGCGCGACCAACGCGATCATGATCGCGCCCGCGGCCGAGCGGGCGAAAGGCCTGGTCACCGCCAGCGCCGGGAACATGGCCCAGGGCGTCGCGTGGGCGGCGCGCGAACTCGGCCTGCCCGCCACGATCGCGGTCCCCGAGCACGCGCCCGAGGCCAAGCTCACAGCGATCGAGCGGCTGGGCGGGCAGGTCATCAAGCTGCCCTACGACGACTGGTGGAACGTGATCATCACCAGCCACCTCGACGGGGTCAACGGGCTGTTCGTGCACCCGGTCCAGGACCCCGGGATGATGGCCGGCAACGGCACGATCGGCCTGGAGATCCTCGAGGACCTGCCGGACCCGGACGCGGTCGTGATCCCGTACGGCGGCGGCGGCCTGACCGCCGGGATAGGCACCGCGATCCGGGCGCTGCGCCCGCAGACCAGGATCGTCACCGCCGAGCCCGAGACCGGGGCCGCGCTGGCCGCGGCGCTGGCCGCCGGGCACCCGGTGAGCGTGGACTACCGCGCCTCGTTCGTGGACGGCGCCGGCAGCCGCCGGGTGCTGGACAGCATGTGGCCGCTGGTCGCGCCGCTCGTCGATCTCGCCGTGGCCATCCCGGTCGGGGAGGCCGCCGCGGCCGTGCGCACGCTCGCCGAGCGGGCCCGGGTGATCGCGGAGGGCGCGGGCGCCCTGGCGCTGGCCGCGGCACTGTCCGGCCGGGCCGGGACCGGGAAGGTCGTGTGCGTGGTCTCCGGCGGCAACATCAACCTGAGCAAGCTGGCCGAGATCCTGAACGGCGCGGCCGGGTAACGCCCGCCAGACCGCGACCGTCGCGGCGGAGCCGTTCGGCAGAAAAGCGTCCTTACCGGCCTTGCATCCCGGCCAGGGCTTCGAGCAGCCGGTCGACCTCCTCCTCGGTGTTGTAGTGGATGAAGCCGATCCGCACCGACTTGTCCTGGTACCCGAGGCGCTGGTAGAGGTCCAGCGAGTACCAGGAGTCGTGCGCCCAGGTCCCGATCTGGACGTCGGCCAGCCGCCGCACCACGTCGTCGGCCGGCACACCATCGACATTGACCAGGAACGTCGGCACCCGGCCCGCCATGCCCGGCAGCCCGTAGACGGTGACCGCGTCGCCGGCGCCGTCCAGGAAGCGCTGGCCCAGCGAGCGCTCGTAGGGGATGATCGCCGCGAACCCGCCGATCGAGTCCAGGTAGTCCATCGTCGCGTTGAACCCGGCGAGCAGCTCGTAGGGCTGGGTGCCGGTCTCGAAGCTGCGGCCGAGCGGGCGGCCCGGAGCCGGGCGCGCCTTGTACGGCCGCCAGCGCTCGATCACCTCGGCCCGCCCGTAGGCCAGGCCGAGATGGGGGCCGCAGAACTTGTACGGCGAGCAGATCAGCACGTCGGCGTCGATCTCGCGCACGTCGATCGGCTCGTGCGCCGCGTAGTGGACGGCGTCGACCCAGGCCAGCGCGCCGGCCTCATGCGCGAGCTTGCACACCCGGCGGGCGTCCACGACCGTGCCGACCGCGTTCGACGCCCAGGCGAACGCGACCACCCTGGTGCGCGACCCCAGCTTTCGCTCCAGGTCCCCGAAATCGAGCGTCGTGTCGTCGTTGAGCTCGACGTGCCGGACCACGAGGTCCTTGTCGCGGGCGAGTTCCAGCCAGGGGGCGACTCCCCCGTCGTGGTCGGCCGAGGAGACAAGAATCTCGTCGCCGGGGGCAAAGCCGCGACCGGCCGTGCGGGACAGCGTGAAGTCCAGCGAGGTCATGTTCGGGCCGAAGATCACCTCGTCCGGCTGGCAGCCGAGGAACCTGGCCGCGTTCGCCTCGGCCTGCTCGAGGATCTCCCTGACCCGCAGGCTCGTCGCGTATACCGCGCCCAGGTTCGCGCTGGCCTCCCGCAGCGCGGCCGCGATCGCGTCGCCGACCTCATCGGGCACCTGGGAGCCGCCCGGCGCGTCGAGGAACGCAAAGCCCTGCCGTAGCGATGAAAAGCGTGCTCGGATCGCCGCCACGTCGATGGTCGCGCCGGGTCTTCCTGCCATCAGCCGATTCCTTCCCGCGGGCGCGCCCGCGGGAAGCGCCGCTCCGATCCACCTGACACGAGCTCACGATTGGCTAACGAAGCTCGAACTGGTTCCCTTGCCCAAGCCCGCAGCGCAATGGTTTGATCAGCGTACAAATTCGACGGTGGGGATGAGTGTATTGAGCTTCCGGGTCGTGCGCAGCGCCGAGGCGAGCTGGCGGGGCAGCCTGGCGGAGGGGGCCGGCCGGATCGCGCTCGGCAGCGGCGCCTTCAGCGGGCCCTACTCGCTGCGGGCCCGCGTCGAAGAGGGCGAGCGAGCCGCCAACCCCGAGGAGCTGCTGGGCGCGGCCGAGGCGGCGTGCTTCACGATGTCGCTGGCGAACGTGCTGGGCGAGGCGGGCCTGCAGGTGCGGGACCTGACCACCACCGCGCGGGTGACGCTCGCCCAGGCCGGCGACGCCTTCAACATCACCCGCATCGAGTTGCGCACGGTCGGCGACGTACCGGGGGCTGACGCCGCGGCATTCAGCGATCTGGCGCAGCGGGCGAAGGACTGCACCGTCGCGCGCGCCCTGACCGGCACGGAAATCACGCTCGAGGCGCGCGTGGCCGGTGACTGACCAGGTCGCGAGCGCGAGCCGCAGGCACCCGCCAGCCCGCGACCTGACTCCGAGGTAATGACGCATCCCAGAATGGGGGAACGGTATTCATGAAAGCAAGCGCGGTCATCGCCGTGACAACGCTCGGCGCGCTGGTTGCGGCGGGCTGCGGCAGCAGCGGCGGTGGTAGCAGTAGCAGTAGTGGCGGCAGCAGCGCCACCGGCAGCACGAAGGCGTGCGTGGCGTCGATCGGCATGGAGGGCCCGCTCACCGGCCCGGTAGCGGTCCTCGGGCAGGAGCAGCTGCACTTCGCGCAGCTCGCGCTGGCGATGGATAACAAGGCCAACAACACGAAGATCACGCTGGTTCAGGGCGACACGCAGCTGAATCCGTCGCAGGCGACCACCGTCACCCAGCAGTTCACCTCGAACTCGAAGATCCTGGCCGTCGTCGGCCCGGCCGGCAGCCAGGAGGTCGAGGCCGTCGGCCCGCTGTTCGCCCGGGCCGGGATGCCGTTCATCTCCGGGTCGGCCACGGCCGCCGCGCTGACCACCGGCAAGTACCCCACGTTCTTCCGGGTGGTGTCCAAGGACAGCGTGCAGGGACCGGAGGACGCCAACTACATCGTGAAGACCCTGCACCCGAAGTCGCTGATGATCGTGGATGACCAGGAGGCGTACTCGACCGGCCTGGTGGCCGCGATGGTGCCGGTCTTCAAGGCGGCCGGGATCAGCGTCGATCACGAGTCGGTCTCGCAGAAGACCACCGACTTCTCCTCGCTGGTGGCCAAGGTCACGCCTGCCATGTCGATCGTGGTCCTGCCCTGGCAGATCGCGGCCAACGCCCAGCAGTTCGGCCGCGACCTGGCCCAGCAGCACAAGAAGGCGGTGATCTTCGGCACCGACGGCCTGTACTCACCGGGGACGTTCTCGATCAACGGCTCGTACGTGTCCTCGTTCGGCCCGGACATCACCGCGATTCCCGCGGACGCGGCGATCGCCGCGAGCGCGAAGGCCAAGTACGGGTCCTTCGGCACGTTCGGGCCGCCGGTGTTCGCGGCCACGCACGTGGTCGACCAGGCGATCGCCGCGGTGTGCAAGTCCGGACAGACCCCGAGCCGGGCCAACGTGCTGGCGGCGATCAAGAAGACGAGCGAGGTGAAATCGATCCTCGGCCAGCCGATCCGGTTCGACTCGCACGGGGACCTGGTCAACGGCAAGTTCTTCCTTTTCAAGATCAACTCGGCAGGTAAGTACCAGCTGATCCCGAACTGACCGGCTGGATCTCGCAGATGCGCCGGCGGCGCGGCGGCCATGAGCAGCCGCGCCGCCGGGGCACCGGAAGGCGGCAGGACCCTCACGGATGGCTTTTTTCTTCCAGGAGCTGGTGAACGGCCTGACCACCGGCGCGCTCTACGCACTGGTGGCGCTGGGTTTCACCATGGTCTACGGGGTCCTGAAGCTGCTCAACTTCGCGCACGGCGACCTGTACATGGTCGGCGCGTACATCGGCTACTTCGTGATCCAGTGGTTCGGCGGGCCGAACGCGCTGACGATTCCGGTGCCGCTGCTGCTGCTGATCATGTTCGTGCTGGCGGGCGGCCTGGTCGGCGGGCTTGGCGTTGCGATCGAGCGCTTCGCCTACCGGCCACTGCGGGACGCGCCGCGGATCGCGCCGCTGATCACCGCCATCGGCATCTCGTTCTTCCTGGAGAACTCGGCGCTGCTGCTGTTCGGCGCGCAGCCCCGGATCTACAACACGCCGGACTTCATCTCGTTCTCCAGCGGGATCCAGATCGGGTCGGTCAGCATCGACGCGGTGCAGATCCTGGTCCTGGTGCTCGGCGTGGTGCTGATGGTCGGCCTGCGGATGCTGGTCAACCGGACCCGGCTCGGCCGGCAGATGCGGGCCGTCGCCGTCGACCGGGAGGCCGCCGAGATGCTGGGCATCAACGTGAACTTCACGATCGCCGCGACGTTCTTCATCGGCTCGGCACTGGCCGGCGTGGCCGGGGTGATGGGCGGGCTGCTGTTCAACCAGGTGACGCCCACGATCGGCTTCATCGCCGGCCTGAAGGCTTTCACCGCCGCCGTGGTGGGCGGGATCGGGTCCATACCCGGGGCGATGCTCGGCGGCCTGCTGATCGGCGTGGCGGAGTCCTTCATCACCGGGTACATCTCGTCCACCTACACCAACCTGCTCGTGTTCGCGCTGCTGATCGTCGTGATGCTGGTGCGGCCCAGCGGGCTGTTCGGCCGGCCCCAGCTGCAGAAGGTCTGAGTCCCCGGTGAGCCTGGATTCGCAACCCCCCGTGGCCGGACCGCAGGTCGGCGCGGACGAGTGGGTCGCCCGGCAGGCACAGCGGCGGGAGTACCTGCCCTCCTGGCTGGGCGCCGGGCAGCGCCAGCTGGAGCGGGTCGGCTGGTGGCCCCGGCTCGCGATCGCGGGGCTGGCCGCAGTCGCGCTGCCGCTGCTGGGCCTGGGCGGGTTCCAGGTCCAGGTCGGGATCGACGCGCTGGTGATCGCGCTGCTCGCGGTCGGGCTGAACATCGTGGTGGGGTGGGCCGGGCTGCTCGACCTCGGCTACGTCGCGTTCTTCGGCTGCGGCGCCTACGGCTTCGCGCTGCTGTCCTCGGGCCAGCTCGGCAGCAACGGCATCCACCTGCCGAGCTATCAGTCCGTGCCGATCGTGATCATCGGCACCGGGATCCTCGGCCTGCTGGTCGGCTGGCCGTCCCGCCGGCTGATCGGCGACTACCTGGCGATCGTCACCCTGTTCTTCGGCGAGGCGTTCGTCGAGTTCACCACCAACGTGGCCCCCAGCAAGCTGGGCGGCGCCAACGGGATCATCGGCATCGACCCGATCAGCATCTTCGGCCATCAGATCACCACGAACGCGGGCTACTACTACCTGCTCGTGGTCCTGCTCGTGCTCACGATGGGGGTGCTGCGGCTGCTCGATACCTCACGCACAGGACGGGCATGGCGGGCCGTGCGCGAGGATCCGCTGGCGGCGGCGTCGATGACGATCCCGGTCAACCGGGTGAAGCTGATGGCGTTCGCGTTCGGCGCCATGGTCGCGGCGCTGGCCGGCATCATCTTTGCCGCGCAGCAGATCAGCGTGTTCCCGACCGATTTCGACACCCCGATCCTGATCCTGATCTACGCCGGGCTCATCCTCGGCGGGGTGGGCAGCATCGCCGGCGCGGCAACCGGCGCCCTGGTGGTCATGGTCATCTACGACGGGCTGCTGCGCAGTTCCACCGATTCCGGCTACCTGTTCTACGGCCTGATCCTGCTGACCCTGCTGGTCAAGCTGCGCCCGTGGCGCCGGCTGGCCGCGGTGCTCGCGGCCACCGTGGCGCTGGGCTTTTCGCTGCACGCCATCGTCGCCGCCATCTCGGCCCGCGCGGTGGCGGGCGGGCCCGCCTCGTCCGGCTGGGTCGGCAGTGCGCTGCGCGACTGGGTGATCGTCCCGGCTAACGCCCAGGTCGCGGGGAACTGGGGGTACGTGCTGCTGATCTGCCTGCTGGTCGCCCTGGTGCAGGTCAAGGGGCGCTGGCGGACGATCCTGCTGGTGCCGACGCTCTACCTGGCCGGGTTCGTGTGGGAGACCAGGCTGGCCGGGCAGCCGGCCATCACCAGGCAGCTCATGATCGGGGCGATCCTGATCGTGATGATGAACGCCCGCCCGCAGGGGCTGCTGGGCTCCCGGCGTGTGGAGACCATCACATGAGCGCGGCGGCGCAGCAGCCGGGCCAGGGCGGCGAGCCCGCGGCCGGGCCCGATCCCGTCGACGGGCCGCCGCCCGCCCCGGTCCTGAATCTCGATCGGCTCTCGCTGTCGTTCGGCGGCCTGCGCGCGCTGTCCGAGCTGGATCTGCAGGTCGACGACGGCGAGATCATCAGCCTGATCGGGCCGAACGGCGCAGGCAAGACGTCGGTCTTCAACGTGATCACGGGCGTGTACCAGCCGAGCGCCGGCCAGATCCGCTTCTCCGGGCAGTCGATCGCCGGGCAGCCGCAGCACCGCATCGCCCGGCTGGGGATCGCGCGGACCTTCCAGAGCCTGCGGCTGTTCCTGAACATGTCGGTGATCGAGAACGTGACGGCCGCGACTTACGGCCGCACCAAGGCCATGCCGTGGGAGTCGGTTCTCAGGCTGCCACGGGCCAGGCGCGAAGAGCGCGAGGTGCGGGCCCTGGCCGAGGACGTGCTGTCGTTCTTCGGCCAGCGGCTGGCCGGCTACCGCTGGGATCAGCCCGCGTACTCGCTGTCGTACGCGAACCGGCGGCGGCTGGAGATCGCCCGCGCGCTGGCCACCCGGCCCCGGCTGCTGTTGCTGGACGAGCCCGCTGCCGGGATGAATCCCACCGAGACGCACGAGATCACCGAGCTGATCGGACGGCTACGCGACGAGCGCGGGGTCGCGGTCCTCGTGATCGAGCACGACATGCATGTGGTCGCGGGCTGCTCGGACCGGGTGATCGCGCTCGACCACGGCGTCAAGATCGCCGAGGGGAGCTTCGACACGGTCGCGAACCATCCGGCCGTGGTCGAGGCGTACATGGGACGTGACCCCGAAGCGCTGACGGACTCCGGATGAACGACCCGCTGCTGACCCTGGACAGCGTCACCACCTACTACGGGCAGATGCGGATCCTGGAGGGAATCTCGCTCCAGGTCGGTTCCGGCGAGCTGGTATGCCTGCTGGGCGGCAACGCCTCCGGCAAATCGACCACGCTGAAGACGATCCTAGGGATCGTGCGGCCGCGGGCGGGACGGGTGCTGATCGGCGGCCAGGACGTGACCCGCTGGCCGGTGCCGCAGCGGATCGCCAGGGGGATCGCGATCGTGCCGGAGAACCGCCGGCTGTTCGGGCAGATGACGGTGCGGGAGAACCTCGAGCTCGGCGCGGTGCTGCGCGGCGGCGAGAAGCTCGACGATGACTTCGAGCGGGTGCACGCGCTGTTCCCTCGGCTGCTGGAGCGCCGGAGCCAGCTCGCCGGCACGCTGTCGGGCGGCGAGCAGCAGATGGTCGCGATGGGCCGGGCGCTGATGTCGCGGCCGCGGCTGCTGCTGATGGACGAGCCATCGATGGGCCTGTCCCCCGCGCTGGTCCAGCAGAACTTCCAGATCATCAAGGGCATCCATTCCTCCGGCGTGGCCGTGCTCATGGTCGAGCAGAACGCGACGATGGCGCTGTCGATCGCCGACCGTGGCTACGTCCTGTCGACCGGGGAGATCGTGCTCGAAGGCACGGCGTCCGATCTGCTGCGCAGCGAGGACCTGAAACGGGCATACCTGGGACGATGACGCTGGCGGCAGGCTGCGGGCGCAGGACGGAGGCGGGCGCGGATGACAGGCGGCGGTGGTGTGGTCGTGCGCACGGTCCTGGATACCGGCGCCGGGCAGGCAGGCGCGGCGGACCAGGGGCTGCGCCGGCGGCTGGTGGACGTGCCCCCCGGCGCGCGGTTCGATGGCACCGCCGGGGCGGGCGGCGAGCTGTGGTTCGTGATCTCCGGGACAGGCCGGATGACGTCAGGGTCCGGTCCGCACATGGCGGTCGGGCCCGACACCGGACTGTGGCTGCCGCCCGGCGCGGCTTACAGCCTGCGGGCCGGTGATCCGGTCCCGCTCAGGCTGGACAGCGTCCAGCTGCCCGCCGCAGCCGCGGGCCCGGGGGGTTCTGCAGCCCCGGGCGAAACCCCAGACCCGGCCGAAGACGCCATCCCGCGGCGGTCGGAGCTGCGCGACTGCCCGGTGCAGGTCACCGGGGACCGCCGGTTCCGCGTCCTGTTCGGGCCCGGCAGCGGGTGCGACGCGGCCACCCAGTTCGTGGGTGAGATTCCGCCGGGCCGGGCGCCGGAGCACAGCCACCCGTACGACGAGGTGGTGCTTGTCCTGGAGGGGGCTGGCGTGTTGCACGCCGGGCCGGGTGACCAGCCGCTGGCTCCAGGCAGCTGCGTGCACCTGCCGCCGGGGCAGCCGCACTGCCTGGAAAACACCGGGACCGCTACGCTGCGGGTGCTCGGCGTCTTCCATCCCGGCGGCAGCCCGGCCGCCAAGCAGAGCCGCCGCTCCGCCGCGCAGCGGTGAGCTTCGCCGGGCTCACCCGCGCAGCTTCTCCCGTTCCCACTCGTGCCGGGCCTGCTCCACGGTCAATGTCCGGCGCCGGAACGCCCAGGACCGCAGCCGCCGCACGGCCCGGCCGGACAGGTCGGGGGCCGGAACCGCCAGGACCGGGGACCGTGCGTGAGCCAGGCAGTAGCGGCTCACCCGGCCATGCCGGATCCGGGCCAGCCGGCCGCGCCTGCCTGCCCCGACCACCAGCAGGTCATCGGCGGAGCTGGCCATCTCGACCAGGGCCGCGCCGGGATCGGCGCGCACCACCATGGGCTGTACGTCCAGGCCGTCCTGGTCTTTGGCCCAGGCGGCGTCGAGCGCGTCGCGCAGCCGCTCCCGGGCCGCGTCCCGCCAGATCTGTCGCAGGTAGGGCGATGGGTGCTGCCGGTCGGCGAGCTCACCGCCGGGTGGCACCCAGGCATGAACGGCTATCAGCGGCGCGTGATCCTGCTGCGCGACGCTCATCGCGTACCGCAGCGCCGGGAGGTTACCCGGCGACCCGCTCGCACCGACAATGACCCGACGTAGGCCGGACACGGCAGCGCTCCCTTCCTCCGGTAATCGGCCGGCTTCCATGAAACTCCCGCGGCGGGGGCGCGGCTGCCGCGCTAACGAACCTCATGCACGTCCGGGGGCGATCCATGCGCCGGGCATGCGCCTACTGACCGGATCCGCGCGATAGCGGGCTGACACCACGGGCCGATCGGCGACGACGGTGCCGCGTGGCGGGTGGGAATGCTGAGCCGAACGTTGTTCCGGACAAACTATGCGAAACGTGAGGTTCGCGCAATCAGTGGCAGAGTCCTCGCAAGCCTGGGCATGCTAAGTGACGTTTGGCTCTCTACCCCACGAAACTCTTGGAGACGCCGTGTCACTACCCCGACGACCCCATCCCGCGCGGCTGCGGCACCGGACGGCAACGACCGCCGTGACCATCGTGCTGGCCGGCGGCGCCCTGGCATTAGGGCTACCGGCAGCCAGCGCTTCCCCCGCGGTCCCGGGCGCGAAGGCCCCGAGCGCGCACCCGGGCGTCGTGTGGGCCAGGACCGTGTCCGGGCGCATGGTCCGGCTGGCCAAGCCCCGGTTCGCCCCGACCCCGGTCCACCCGGAGAAGATCACGCACCCGGGCCGGGACTTCATGGGGTCCACGGTGGCCTCGCACTTCCGGGGCGGCGCCCAGGCGACCCGGGCCAGCACCGTGCCGGCGCTGCCCGGCATCGACGTCAGCTCTTACCAGGGCAATATCAACTGGCCCGGCATTGCCCGGAACCTCGACTTCGCCTACGCCAAGGCCACCGAGGGGACGTACTACACCAACTCCTTCTTCTATAACCAGTACGAGGGCCCCTACAACGCCGGCCTGATCCGCGGCGCGTACCACTTCGCGATCCCGAACAACTCCAGCGGCCAGAGCCAGGCCGATTACTTCATCAAGCACGGCGGCGGCTGGTCGTCCGACGGCAAGACGCTGCCAGGGGCGCTGGACATCGAGTACAACCCCTACGGCTCGGAGTGCTACGGCCTGACCGATTCGCAGATGGTCTCCTGGCTGCACAACTTCGCCAACGAGTATGCCTTCCGCGAGCACGTGTACCCGGTGATCTACTCGACCACCGACTGGTGGAGCACGTGCACCGGCAACAGCAGCGGGTTCGGCTCGAAAGACCCGCTGTGGATCGCCAACTACTCGGCCAGTCACGGCGGCACGCTGCCCCGCGGCTGGGGGTTCTACACGTTCTGGCAGTACCGGAGCTCGGGCTCGCTGCCCGGCGACCAGGATGTCTTCAACGGGGCTTACAAGCAGCTGAAGGCCCTGGCCAAAGGCTGAGGACCGATTGAGTGCGGCGGCGGCGGCGCGGGTCGCGCCGCCGCACTCAGCTGTGCCGCGCGGCTCGCCGGAACCCCTGTCCTCTTAACGACAGGGCGTTCGGGAACTACGATCCGTTCATCTGCTGTTCTTTGTCGGCTCCGTACCTCACCGGGAGGGCAAATGAGCAAAGCGTCCGCGGCGGGCACGAAGGCCGATGCCAGGCAGGCCGCGCAGCAGCGGCCGGCCAGGATGCCTCGCAAGGCATACGAGAAGGAGCTGTACCGGCTGCAGAGGGAGCTGGTGAAGCTCCAGGAATGGGTGCGCGCCGAGGGCACCCGGCTGGTCATCGTGTTCGAGGGCAGGGACGCGGCCGGCAAGGGCGGCGCGATCAAGCGCGTCACCGAGTTCCTCAACCCCCGCCTGGCCAGGATCGCGGCGCTGCCGAAGCCTACCGAGCGGGAGCTGACGCACTGGTACTTCCAGCGGTACATCGCGCAGTTGCCCGCGGCCGGCGAGATCGTGCTGTTCGACCGTAGCTGGTACAACCGGGCCGGGGTCGAGCACGTGATGGGCTTTTGCACCAAGGAGGAGTACAGCCGGTTCCTGCACCAGTGCCCCATCTTCGAGCGGCTGCTGGCCGAAGACGGGATCCTGCTCCGCAAGTACTGGTTCTCGGTGAGCGACGAGGAACAGGAGCGCAGGTTCCGCGGCAGGCTCGACGACCCGATGCGACGGTGGAAGCTGTCCCCGATGGACCTGGAGTCGATCACCCGCTGGGAGGACTACTCACGCGCCAAGGACGAGATGTTCGTCCACACTGACATCCCGGAAGCGCCCTGGTACGTGGTCGACAGCGCGGACAAGCGGAGCGCGAGGATCAACATGATCGCCCACCTGCTGAGCACGATGAACTACCACGACGTGAAGCAGCCGCCGCTGCAGCTGCCGCACCGGCCGAAGTCCCAGGGTTACGTGCGGGCCCCGATGGAATCGCAGACGTTCGTCCCCGACCACGCCGCCGACGTGGCGGGCGGCCAGCGCGCTTAGAGCCCCGCGGCCCGGCGCGGCCGCGAGGCGACCGGAGCTAGCCCGTGAAGGTGTCGGGATCGGGACCGGTGCGCTCGCCGCGGTCCAGCGCGCTGATCCTCTCGACGTCCTCACCCGAAAGCTCGAAGTCGAAGATGTCGATGTTCTCCTTGATCCGGGCGGGAGTGACCGACTTGGGAAAGACGATGTCACCGCGCTCGATGTGCCAGCGCAGCACCACCTGCGCCGGGGTCTTGCCTACCCGGCCGGCGATCGAGACGATCTCCGGATCGTCGAGGACCTCGCCCTGCGCCAGCGGCGACCAGGATTCGACCGCGATCTCATGCTCGGCGCAGAACGCGCGCAGGCCGGGCTGGGTCAAGAACGGGTGCAGCTCGATCTGGTTGACAGCGGGCCGGGTCCCGGACTCCTCGTGCAGCCGCCGCAGGTGATGCGGCTGGAAGTTGGAGACGCCGATGGACCGGGCCCGCCCGTCCTGGTAGAACTCCACCAGCGTGTTCCACGTCGACACGTAGTCGCCGCCGTACCGCGTGGGCAGCGGCCAGTGGATCAGGAACAGGTCGACGTAGTCGAAGCCGAGCGCGCTCAGTGACTCGCTGAAGGCCCGGCGGGCGTCGTCCGGGCGATGCGACTGGTTGTCCAGCTTGGTGGTGACGAACACGTCGGCGCGGTCCAGGCCCGAGCGGGCGAAGGCCTCGCCGACCTGCTGCTCGTTGCCGTACATCTCGGCGGTGTCGATGTGCCGGTAGCCGGCCTGCAGGGCCGTGGCGACCGCCGCGGCGGTGTCGGAGGGCCTGACCTGGAAGACACCGAAGCCGAACTGCGGGATCGTCTGGCCGTTGTTCAGCATGATGTCGGGTACGGCGGTCACGACGGATTCTCTCCTCCGGCGCAGGGCGCGGGGCGCTGAGTGTTGGCACTGTATCCCGCCAGCAGCGAATCCCGGCCTGCCCGGCGCCGGCACCGCACACCCGAAGCCTGGCGACGAAAGCGGTCGGGGAACCTACGATGGGGGGATGCGCAGGCATCCTACCGGGCCGGCCACCCGGGCGCGGGCGTGGTGGCGATGACAACGCCGGAGCCCGGGACGCGGCCGGCCATCGTGACCGTCGACGACGACCCGGGGGTGTCCCGTGCGATAGCCAGGGACCTGCGGCGGCGCTACGGGGACCGGTACCGCATCGTGCGCGCCGAATCCGGGGAGGCTGCCCTGGAGGCGCTGCGCGAGATGAAGCTGCGCGGCGAGCTGGTGGCGGTGGTGCTGGCGGACTACCGGATGCCGCAGATGAACGGGATCGAGTTCCTCGAGCTGGCCATGGACGTGTACCCCGGCGCACGGCGGGCGCTGCTGACCGCCTACGCCGACACCGGCGCCGCGATCGACGCGATCAACGTCGTGGACCTCGACTACTACCTGCTCAAGCCCTGGGATCCGCCCGAGGAGAAGCTCTACCCGGTGCTGGACGACCTGCTGACGACCTGGCTGGCGTCCGATTACCGGCCGGTGCCGGAGACCAAGCTGGTCGGGCATCGCTGGTCGGCGCGCTCGTCCGAGGTGCGCGAGTTCCTGGCTCGCAACCAGGTGCCGTACCGCTGGTACTCGGCCGACGAGCAGGAGGGACGGCGGCTGCTCGAAGCGGCGGGGGCCGACGGGCAGACGCTGCCGGTGGTGATCACGCCAGACGGCGAGCCGCTGGTGGCGCCCTCTGACCGGGAGCTGGCGGACAAGGTAGGCCTGGCCACGACGCCGTCGGATGAGTTCTACGACCTGGTGGTCATCGGCGGCGGGCCCGCGGGCCTGGGTGCGGCCCTGTACGGCGCGTCCGAGGGGCTGCGGACCGTGCTGGTCGAGCGGACCGCGACCGGCGGCCAGGCGGGCCAGAGCTCACGGATCGAGAACTACCTCGGCTTTCCCGACGGGGTGTCCGGCGCGCAGCTCACCGAGCGGGCCCGGCGGCAGGCGTCCAGGTTCGGCGCCGAGATCCTGACCGCGCGCGAGGTGGCCGGCCTCGAAGTCAACGGATCGGCCAGGACCATCCGTTTCGCCGACGGAGGCGCGGTCAACGCGCACGCCATCATCCTCGCCACCGGGGTGGCCTACCGGCGGCTGAACGCACCCGGCCTGGCCGAGCTCACCGGCTCCGGGATTTACTACGGCTCCGCGCTGACCGAGGCGCCAGGCTGCGCCGGCCAGGATGTCTACATCGTCGGCGGGGCCAACTCGGCCGGCCAGGCGGCGGTGTACCTGTCCACGCACGCCAAGTCGGTCACGATACTGGTCCGGGCTCCTTCGCTGCAAAGGTCGATGTCGCACTACCTGATCCAGCAGATCGCCGGCATTGCGTCGATCTCGGTGCGTACCTGCACCGAGGTCACCCAGGCGCACGGCGACGGTCACCTGGAGCGGCTCAGCCTGCGGGAGACCAGCGCCGGCGGTACCGACATCGTCGATGCGCAGCGGCTGTTCGTGTTCATCGGCGCGGCCCCGCTGACCGGCTGGCTGGACGGCGTGCTGATGCGCGACGAGCACGGTTTCGTGCTGGCCGGCCCCGATCTCAGCCCGGCCGGGCAGCGGCTGCCGGGCTGGCCGCTGGAGCGGCCGCCGTATCATCTGGAAACCAGCGTGCCGGGAGTCTTCGTGGCCGGCGACGTGCGGGCTGAGTCCGCCAAGCGGGTCGCCTCCGCGGTCGGCGAGGGCGCGATGGCCGTCATGCTCGTGCACCGTTACCTGGAGCGACTGTGAACCCCGAACCTGCCGTCCACCCGGCCGTATGCAGCGCAGACGAGCTGCGCGGCCTTTTCCTGTTCGACAAGCTCACCGACGAGCAGCTCGGCTGGCTGTGCCGCGAGGGCCGGGTGCAGCTGGTCGAGCCGGGTCCGGTCTACGCCGAGGGCGACCCTGCGGCCTGCTTCTACGTGCTGCTGGGCGGCGCCGTGGCGTTGTCGCGCCGGGTCGGCGAGGACGATGTCGAGGTCGGCCGGACGTCCGAGCCTGGCGTGTACGCCGGCGCGTTCACCGCCTACCTGGGCGACCGGGTGCCGCAGGTCTACAACAACTCGCTGCGGGCCACCGAGCCTTCGCGGTTCTTCGTCCTGGACGCGGCCAAGTTCGCCCAGCTCATGAACGACTGGTTCCCGATGGCGGTGCACCTGCTCGAGGGGCTCGTCTTCGGCCAGAAGAATACCCAGCAGGCCATCGGCCAGCGGGAACGGCTGCTGGCGCTCGGATCGCTGTCGGCCGGGCTGACCCACGAGCTGAACAACCCCGCGTCCGCTGCCGTCCGCGCCACCGCGGCGCTGCGCGAGCGGGTGGCCGGGATGCGGCGCAAGCTCGGCATGATCGCGGCCGGCCACCACACCCCGGCGGCTCTTGCGGGGCTGGTGGATTTGCAGGAGGAGGCGGCCGCCCAGGTGGCCAAGGCGCCTGCGCTGAGCCCGATGGAGGCGTCCGACCGCGAGGACGTCATCGCGGACTGGCTCGGTGCGCGCGGCGTGCAGTCCGGGTGGGAGATGGCGGCGATTTTCACCCAGGCCGGCCTGGACGAGAGCTGGCTCGACCGGGTCGCGGCGACGATGGCCGAGTCCGCGGACAAGGCCGGCCTGGACGGCGCGCTGCGCTGGCTGGGCTACACGATCGAGTCCGAGCTTCTGATGAACGAGATCGCCGACTCGGTCACCCGGATCTCGTCCCTGGTCGACGCTGCCAGGCAGTACTCGCAGCTGGACCGGGCACCGTACCAGGTGGTAGACGTGCAGGAGCTGCTGGACAGCACCCTGATGATGCTCGGCGCCAAGATCGGTCCAGGGATCACCGTGGTGAAGGACTACAGCGCCGGCCTGCCCCGCATCCCGGCCTACCCGGGCGAGCTCAACCAGGTGTGGACGAACCTGATCGACAACGCGATCGCGGCGATGGACGGGACCGGCACGCTGACCGTGCGCACCGCCCTGGACCGCGATCAGCTGCTGGTCGAGTTCGCCGATACCGGGCAGGGCGTCCCGGCGGACATCCAGGGCCGGATCTTCGAGCCGTTCTTCACGACCAAGCCGGTGGGCGAGGGCACCGGACTCGGGCTCGACATCTCGTGGCGGATCGTGGTCGGCAGGCATCATGGGGATCTGCGGGTGGAGTCGGTCCCCGGTGACACCCGCTTCCAGGTGCGGCTCCCGCTGACCGAACCGGAAGGACAGGCAGAGGAGGGCACGTGACGACCGCGCCGGCCCGGTACCGGCCGGCTGGCGGTTCCGCGTGCACCTAGGGCGGAGCCACCCGGCACGCTTGCTATGATCGCAGCGCGTGATCCCTGAAGCACGGCAGCTTGCCTGCTTCGGCCTCATCAAAGTGATGTACGAGGTAGTCCCATGGCATCCCCACCTCAGGAGCCAGGTCCCGGCAGGTTCGGGTCCATGCCGCCTTATCAGGGCGGTTACGGTACTCCGCAGCCCCAGCAGCCGTCCAAGGCCCCGATGATACTTTCGATCATCGGCATCGTCTGCTGGTTCCTCTTCTCGCCCGCGGCGATCGTGCTCGGCCTGGTTGCCCAGAATCAGTACCGCAAGCAAGGGCAGCGCGACACGCTTGCGAAGGTCGCCTGGATCGGCGGGATCGTCGTGCTCGTCCTGGGCATCCTCCTCGTCGTCACGCACCACCAGCCCGCGCACAGCGGCTGACGCCGCGGCCGCCGGGCCGGCTACGCCCCGCTGGTGACCGCGCCGCGGGAGGCGGGGCCGACCTGTCGTGCGTACTTGCTCAGCACCCGTGACCGCACCCCCGGTCCGGGCGGTGCGGGCGTCCGGGTGGTCAGGTCCACCCCCGTCACGTCGAGCCGTCGCGCGTCGACGTCGATGACCACCGTGTCACCGTCGCGCAGCAGCGAGAGCGGGCCGCCGGCGGCCGCCTCCGGGCAGGCGTGGCCCACCATCAGCCCGCGGGTGGCGCCGCTGAACCGCCCGTCGGTGACCAGCGCCACGGACTGGCCGAGTCCCTCGCCGATCAGCGCGGCCGTCACCAGCAGCATCTCTCGCATCCCCGGGCCGCCGCGCGGGCCCTCGTTCCTGATCACGACGGTGGCGCCGGGCTTGACCCGGCGGCCGAGAACCGCCTCGCTGGCGTCTTCCTCGCAGTCGAAAACCTGAGCGGGCCCGCGGTGGAACCGCGGCGTCTTGGGCGACACCTTCACCACCGAGCCGTCGGGGGCCAGGTTGCCGGTCAGGATGCACAGGCTTCCCCCCTCCATCAGCGGCGCGCTGGCCGGGCTGATCACCTGCTGGCCGGGAACTGGGCGGGCCGCGGCGGCCTCCTGGCCCAGGGTCCGGCCCGTGATCGTCACGCAGTCGGGGTCGACGTGACCGCCCTCAACCAGCGCGCGGACCAGGGCGGGCACCCCGCCGGCCGCGTGCAGTTCGGTGGCGGAGAACGAGCCGCCCGGCTTGAGGTCGCACAGCAGCGGCGTGCGCCGGGCCACCGCCTCGAAGTCGGACAGGCCGAAATCGACGCCCGCCTCGCGAGCCAGGGCCAGCAGGTGCAGCACCACGTTGGTGGAGCCGCCCGAGGCCACCGCGGCCGCGGCCGCGTTGCCGAACGCGCGGCGTCCGAGGATGGCGCCGGGCCGGCGATCGGCACCGAGCGCGGCCATGATGAGCTCGCCGGCCTGGTGTGCGACGCGCGGCTTGGCCTCGTCCGCCGCGGGCACGCTGTTGTAGCCCAGCGGGGACAGCCCGAGCACCTCCATGGTCATCGACATGGTGTTGGCGGTGTACTGGCCGCCGCAGGCGCCAGGTCCCGGGCAGGCCGCCAGCTCCAGCTCGGCCAGGTCGGCCCGGCCCATCCGGCCGGCCGCCACGGCCCCGATCGCCTCGAACACATCCCCGACGGCCACCGCCTGGCCCCGGAAGTGGCCGGGAGCGATCGTGCCGCTGTACAGGATGACGGCGGGCACGTCGAGCCTGGCCAGGGCCATCGCCGCACCCGGCGTGGTCTTGTCGCAGCCGACGATGCAGACCATCGCGTCGAACATGTGCGAGCCGGCCACCAGCTCGATCGAGTCCGCGATCACCTCGCGGCTGACCAGGGATCCCTTCATGCCCTGCGTGCCCATGGTGATGCCGTCGGAGATGGCTATCGTGCTGAACTCCATGGGCGTGCCGCCGGCGGCCCGGACACCGCGCTTGGCCGCTTCGGCAAGGACCCGGTGGTTGACGTTGCACGGCATGGTGTCGGTCCAGCAGTGACTGACCCCGACGATGGGCCGGTCGAGGTCTTCGCGCGTGTAGCCCAGCGGGTACAGGAAGGACCGGGCGGCGGCCCGCTGGTCCCCGGCGAAGATCGTCCTGCTGCGCAGCGGGGGCGTGGTCATGGTCGCTCACTTTCCTGGCAGCGCTCGAGGATGGCCGCAGCGAACGCCGCGGGCGCCTCGAGCGGCATGAAGTGCCCGGAGCCGTCAACCGCGCGCAGCTCGGCGCGGGTGAAGAACTCGGCCAGGCGGTCCGACCAGCTGCGCGGGAACAGCGGGTCGTGTTCGGGCCACAGCACCGTGGCCGGGGTGGCGAGCCGGTCCCCCGCAGCCGGTGCCCGCTCGGCGGCCGACGTGGCGACGGTTCCTGAGCCCGCCCGGTACCAGCCGATGGACGCCGTGAACGCTCCTGGCGGGCCGTACCCGCCCACCAGGTGATCGAGGTCGGTCTCGGCGGGGGCGAACGACGGGCCAGACCAGTGCGACCAGAAGTGGCGCAGGTAGGCGCGCACGGCGTCCGGGCGCCCGTCGATGAGCTGCGCGGCCAGGTCGAGCTGGTGGAAGGCCTGATACCAGAATTCCCGCTGGGCCTCGGCGCCGAACACGCGATTCCCCGCGCCGGGCAGCGGCGGAGCGATCACGAGGGCCCGCGTCCGTTCGGGATACATACGCGCGACTGCCTGGGCGATGCGGCTGCCGATGTCATAGCCGGCCAGTACCGGGCGGCGCAGGCCGAGCTCGTCGATCAGGCCCGCGACGCTTCGCGCCTGCGCGGCTGCCGAGTAGGCGTCGGCGGGCGGGCGGCTGTGCTTGTCCGACTCGCCGAAGCCGCGCAGGTCCGGCACGATCACCTCGGCCGACGGGGCGAGCCGGGGGACGACGTCGCGGAAGTCGGTGCGATCGCCGGGCCAGCCGTGCAGCAGGACAGCCGGCGGCCCCGAACCGGCCCGGTCGTAGGCCAGCCGGAACCCGTCAACCTCGGCGCTGCGCGGCACCGGCCCAGCCTACGACGCGCGCGCCGGGCCCGCCGGCCACCTGGGCAGGGCGCTGGCGCCGGCCGGCCGCCCGGCGTCAGCGCACCGCGCCCCGGTTTGAACCTTTCGGTGAAGGGCAGTCAATGCCCGCCAGAAATCCCGCGATCCCGATGTACCGGTCTACCCACAGCCCGGTAAGAGCCCTTTCGGAGGCAGCAGATGCGCATCGGATCCATAGTTCTTGCGGTATGGCTGATCATTGGCACCATTGCCGGCGCCCAGCGCCACTACTACGACAGCGCGTCGGTGAACTGCGCCAAGGCCGGCACGATCGTGGTCACGATCCTGGCCGGCCCGCTGAACTACCTCGGCGTGAACCCGAAGATCTCGTGCCCGAAGCCGAGCAAGTAGCGGCCATTCTCCGGCCATTCTTGCTTGCCGTGACGACCAAATTCAGCAGCGGCTTGTCCCGGTCCGGTGACCGGATCGCGGGCACGGCGCGACGATGACGGCCACGGCGGACAGTTGCCGCCCGCCTGCGGACGGGACTCCGCCGTGGCCGTGCATGCCTGGCCCGGGTGATGATGTGAGCATCAGCGATGCCCGAGGGAGGCGCCGACGTGACGAGCATCCCGGACGCACAGCGCGCCGCGGCGCAGGCCGGCGACGCCCGTCCCGGCGCGCTGCGCGGGATCGAGCAGCGGGTGCTGTGGCTGTCTGCTGCGATCGTTGATCACGCCAACCGGGTCCGGCCGAACCCGTCCGGCCTCAAGGTGGGCGGCCACCAGGCCTCCAGCGCGTCGATGGTGTCGATCATGACCGCGCTCTGGTTCGGCCAGCTGCAGCGCGACGACCGGGTGTCGGTCAAGCCGCACGCGTCCCCGGTACTGCACGCGATCAAGTACCTGCTCGGCGAGCTTGACGAGTCCTACCTGACGCAGCTGCGCTCCTTCGGCGGCCTGCAGAGCTACCCGAGCCGGTCCAAGGATCCCGACCCGGCGGACTACTCGACCGGGTCGGTGGGTATCGGGGCGACCGCCCCCATCTGGGGGGCGCTGGCCCGCAGGTACGTCAGCGCGCAGTTCGGCGGGGCCGGGACCGGACGGCAGTACTCCCTGGTCGGCGACGCCGAGCTGGACGAGGGCGCGGTGTGGGAAGCCGTCATCGATCCGATGACCACCGAGCTCGGCGAGATCGTCTGGATCGTGGACCTGAACCGGCAGTCGCTGGACCGGGTGGTGCCCGTCATCGGCACGCCACGGCTGCAGGGCATGTTCGCCGCGGCCGGCTGGCAGGTGCTGACCGTGAAGTACGGCCGCCTGCTGACCGATCTCATGGCCCGGCCCTGGCGGCGGCGCGCTGCGCGCCCGGATCGACGCGATGACGAACCCGGAGTACCAGCGGCTGCTGCGCTGCCCTCCCGGCCAGCTCCGCGACCGGGTGCCCGGCAACGGACCGGACGGCGGCGCGATCAGGCAGCTGCTCGCCGACGTCAGCGACGAGCAGCTGCACGCCGCCATCCGCAACCTGGGCGGCCACGACCTCGCCGCGCTCGCGCACGCGTTCGGCGAGATCGACGACAGCCGGCCGACGGTCATCTTCGCCTACACGGTCAAGGGGTACGGCCTGGCCATGGAGGGCCACCCGCAGAACCACTCCGCGCTGCTGTCGGTGGCCGAGCTCGCCGAGCTGGCCCGCCGGTCCGGCGTCGATCCCGGGCAGCCCTGGCAGAAGTTCCCGAACGGCTCCGCCGAGGATGAGCTGTGCACCGTCACCGCCGCGCGACTGCGCCGCGAGCCGCCGGCCCCGGTGCCGAGCCCCGGCCTGCCTGCCGACCTGGGCCGTACCCCGGGCGGGGTGGCCAGCACGCAGGCCGCGCTCGGCCGGGCGCTGCTCGACCTGAGCCGCGCGGCACCCGAAGCGGGACGGCGGATCGTCACCGTGAGCCCGGACGTCGCCTCCAGCACGAACCTCGGCGGGTGGGTGAACAAGGTCGGCGTCTGGTCGCAGAGCGAGCGGTCCGACTGGTTCGCCGACGATGCCGCGACCATCCTGCACTGGCGGGAGAAGCCGTCCGGGCAGCACATCGAGCTCGGCATCGCCGAGACGAACCTGGTCGGCCTGATCGGCGAGCTGGGCGCGACCTGGAGCCGCTGGGGCCAGCCGCTGCTGCCGGTCGGTGTGCTGTATGACCCGTTTGTCGAGCGCGCCCTGGAGCCCTGGTCGTTCGGCATCTACGCCGGCGGCCAGTCCATCCTGGTCGGCACGCCGTCCGGCGTGACGCTCGCCGCTGAGGGCGGCGCCCACCAGTCCATCAAGACGCCGTCCATCGGCCTGGAGCAACCCGGGTGCGTGAGCTACGAGCCCGCGTTCGTCATCGATACCGAATGGACGCTGCTGGCCTGCCTGGCCTTGCTGGGCCGGCCCGACGGCAGCTCGGCGTACCTGCGGCTGTCCACCCGCCCCGTGCCCCAGACGCTGGCCGCCGTGCCGGGGGACCCGGCGGGCCGCGAAGAGCGCCGCCGCTGCGTGGTGGCGGGCGGCTACGCCCTGCGCCGGCCCCCGCGGCCGGCCGTCACGATCTGTGCGATGGGTGCGCTGATGCCCGAGGCGCTGGACGCGGCGGGCCGGCTGGAGGCGCTGGGATTCGGCGCCGACGTGGTGTGCGTGACCAGCCCGGATCTGCTCTTCCGTGCGGTGCGGGCACGCCGCGGCTACGGCCAGGCTGACACCTGGATCCTCGACCTGCTGCTGCCCGCCGACCGGGCCAGGCCGATGGTCACCGTGCTGGACGGTCACCCGCACACGCTGGCCTTCCTGGCCGGCGTCAACGACGTGCCCGCGACCTACCTGGGGGTGACCGGGTTCGGCCAGTCGGGCGACCTCGGCGACGTCTACCGGTACCACGGCCTGGACGCCGACAGCATCGTCGCCGCCGCCCTCGACCTGGTCGACTAGCCGCCGCTCAGCCCGCCGCTCCGCCTGCGGCTCCGCCGCGGCCCCCCGCATGAACGTCGGTGCGCGGCTTGCTGTTCGCTGGTTAACAGCGAAACCACCATCGATGTCGCTGGGGGCGGGAGCGGGGTCAGGGGGCGGCGGATAGGGTCGCGGCGGCCTGTTCGGCGCCCCGGACGGCAAGCTGGTCGGCACGCTCGTTCTCCGGATGCCCCGCGTGGCCCTTGACCCAGAGCCAGTGCACGTCGTGGTCCCGGGCCGCCGCGTCGAGCCTGGTCCACAGGTCGACGTTCTTGACCGGCTTCTTGTCCTTGGTCTTCCAGCCGTTGCGCTTCCACCCGGGCATCCACTCGGTGACGCCGCGGCGCAGGTACTGGCTGTCGGTGTACAGCTGCACGGTCGATGGCCGGGTCAGGCTCTCGAGGGCCCGGATGGCGGCCATGAGCTCCATCCGGTTGTTGGTGGTTACCGGCTCGCCGCCGTGGATCTCCCTTTCGTGGCGGCCGAACCGCAAGATGGCGCCCCACCCGCCAGGGCCGGGATTGCCCAGGCACGCGCCGTCGGTGAATATCTCGACGACCTGGCCGGCCTCACCTGCTGGCATCGTCGGCGTTCTGCTAGTCACCCTCCGAGTCATACCGGAAACCGCCGAGGAATCGGCGGAACACGCCGCCCTCGCGGCGCAGCGCCGGCGCGGGCGGGGGAGCCGCGGGACGTTCGGTGGCCTCGGGCTCGTGGTAGTCGGCCCGCGCGATGGCGTCCACGACCTGGGCGTCATCGAAGCTCTCCGAGCCGGGGATCTCCGGAACGAAGCCGACCAGATCCCCGTCGAGCAGTACCTCTGCCTCCAGGCTCGCGGTACCTTCCCGGCCCCAGATCGCCTCGCGCCCGTCGCCTACCGACACGCGCACCGCATACATCCCGACGCCCCCCTTGTCCAGGTGCGCGTCGATGCCGCGGTCCCTGAGTGCATCGGCCACCCGCCGTGCCCGGTTCTCATCCATGCGCCAAAACCTACCTGCCGAAAGCTCCGCGTCCGCTCATGATTTCCTGTGCGCCGGCTCAGCGCTTTGGGCCGGCGCTGTGGCCGGCCGGGCCGGGACCGCTCGCCGGGCGCGGGCCGCCAGGACGTCGCGGGACACAATAACGTGGCCGGGAGGGCCGCTCACCGCGGCACCGATGAGTTTGCCCGGCGGCTGCCGTTTCACCTCCGTAGCCCAGCCGTCGCCAGGAGGCTTGCCATGGATTTCAAGCTCGAGCTGGTCCTGATCCCGGTCACTGACGTCGACCGCGCCAGGGACTTCTACCTGCAGGCCGGGTTCACCCTGGAGGTCGACACGCAGGTCAACGACCAGATGCGGGTCGTTCAGGTGACGCCGCCCGGCTCGGCCTGCTCGGTCGGCTTCGGCACTAAGATCACCAAGGCAGCGCCCGGGTCGGCTCAAGGCCTGCACTTGGTGGTATCCGATATCGTGGCCGCCCGGGACGAGCTCGCCGGGCGCCAGGTCGAGGTCAGCGAGGTGCGCCACCTTGAGTCGGGGCAGTGGGTGCCCGGGCCGCACCCGCAGCGCGGGAGCTACGAGTCCTTCGCCGACTTCGCCGACCCGGATGGCAACGTCTGGGTGCTGCAGGAGGTCAACCGGACATGACCGGCCCGGCGTTCGCGGCGCAGGCCGAGCGCCACCGGCGTGAGCTGCACGTGCATTGCTACCGGATGCTCGCGTCCTTCGACGACGCCGAGGACGCGGTACAGGAGACATACCTGCGCGCCTGGCGCGGCCGGGAGAGCTTCGAGGGCGGCCCGATGTTGCGAGCCTGGCTGTACCGCATCGCGACGAACGTCTGCCTCGACATGCTGCGCCGCAGCCGCCGGCAGCCGGCGACGATGAGCTCCTTCGCCGAGGTGCCGTGGCTGCAGCCCTATCCGGACCGGCTGCTGGACCAGGCCGCGCCCGGCGGCGACCAGCCGGACGCGGTCGCCGTCGAGCGGGAGACGATAGAGCTGCTGTTCCTGGCCGCGCTGCAGGTGCTGCCGTCTCGGCAGCGGGCCGCGCTGATCGCCCGCGACGTGCTCGGCTGGACAGCCGGCCAGACGGCGGCGGCGCTGGACACCAGCGTCGCCGCGGCGAACAGTGCGGTGCAGCGAGCGCGCGCCCGGATGCAGGAGCATCTGCCGGCCCGGCGGGCGGAGTGGCCCGCCGGGCAGCCGAGCGCCGGGGAACGGGCGCTGCTGGAGGGGTTCATCGACGCGCACGAGCGCTGCGACGCCGACGCGGCCGTCGCGATCGCGGCCCAGGACATCCGGATCACCATGCCGCCGTATCCGTACCTGTTCGAGGGGCTCGACGCGATCGCGCCGCTGCTGCGGCGGGCCCTCGGGCCGGACCGCGAGGGTGACTGGCGGCTGGTGCCCACGCGGGCGAACCGGATGCCGGCCGCCGCGAGCTACCTGCGGCGGTGGGGCGACACCGAGTTCCGCGGGTCCAAGTTCGACGTGCTGCGGGTCCGCGACGGCGCGATCGCGGAGATCACTACGTTCGGCGCCGCGCTGTTCCCCGCGTTCGGCCTGCCGCCGGCGTTGTGACGCGCCCGCGTCCGGCGCCCGCGTCCGGCGCCCCGCACCTCGCGGCCGCACCTCGCGGCCGCGCCCCGCGGCCGCACCCGGCGGCCGGCCTCAAGCGTGCCCGTCCCGTGCGGTGGGCCCCGGTCGCGGGCGCGGGCTGCCGGTATCGGGCCGGCGGCGCCCGCTAACCTGCGGGGTATGGTCAGCCGGGCGGAGCGGGCGATGTCATTCGGCGCGATCGCGGACGACTACGACCGGGTGCGCCCGGTGGCCCCGGCCGACGCGGTGGACTGGCTGCTGCCCGATGACTGCCAGACCGCCGTCGATCTCGGCGCCGGCACCGGCCTGCTCTCCCGCGCGCTAGCGAGCAGGGTCCCGCAGGTCATCGCCGTCGAGCCCGATCCTCGGATGCGGGCGGTGCTGCAGGCTCACTCGCCCGGCGTCCGGGTCATGGCCGGCACGGGCGAGGCGATCCCGCTGCCGGATGCCAGCGCGGACGGCGTGTTCGTGTCGTCCGCCTGGCACTGGATGGATCCCGACCGGGCCGTTCCCGAGATCGCCCGGGTGCTGCGGGACGGGGGCCGGTTCGGCGTGATCTGGACCAGCCGGGACCGGGGGTCCAGCTGGCTGCGCGAGCTCGACCTGGCCCGCCAGCAGGCAAGCGCCGGCCCCGACCCAGGGGCGCGGCCCGGGCATCACGAGGTCGTGCTGCCCGAGGGCTCCCCGTTCGCCCGGATCGAGACCCGGTCCTTCGCGTTCAGCCGGTCGATGACCATCGACGAATTCGTGGACATGTACGCCACCTACAGCCGCCTGATCACGGCCAGCCCGCAGGACAGGGCGGTTGAGCTGGCCCGCGCGCGGGACGCGGTGCGGGAACGATTCCCGCACGCCGACGAGATCGACGTGCCAATGCGCTCCTTGTGCTGGCGCGCCGATCGCACCGACCGGGTCACCGGGCGCTAGCGCAGGATCTCGACCAGCAGGACCCAGGCGTTCACCAGCCCGGCGACGGTGGCGAGCAGGACCGCGGGGACCAGCCAGTACAGCCCGCCGCCGCCGTCGGCCAGCAGCGAGAGGCCGGCGGCGACCACGCATCCGCAGATGACGACCACCGGGATGACGCGGACGAGCAGCCAGCTGGCCTGCGTCTCGTGCTCCGAGCGTCCCGCGTGGTGGTCGATCCGCTGCCGGAGCGCGGCGATGATCAGCCCGGTGATGACGAGCTCCCAGCCCAGTACCGCCCGGGGCTGCCCGGGGACGAGCACGAGCAGCGCCACCAGCAGCGGCGTGACGAACGTGATCAGCGTCTGCCCGGCGCGGCCTGGCAGGTTCGGGAATTCCAGGATCTGCCGCAAGTTGATCGACACGGCCACGAACAGCAGCCCGGCCAAGGTGGCGGCTGCCGCCGCGACCGCGGTGGCGAACCCGGTCCAGTCCGCGGCGGACAGGGCGGTCATGCCCGGGACGCCATCGAGATCACCAGCGTCACGGTACCCATGACCACGTTGACTCTGCGCACGTTTCAGCCACCTGACCGGGCCAGCTGCCCGCGATCCGGCCCTATCGCGTGCACCGTGGAGGTGATCACGAAAACCGGCCGGGTGATGGGCAGCGCGGTCAGCGGGACTGGGGCAGCTTGACCGAGCCGGGCCTGACCCGGGCCGCGGACGGCGGCGGCACGACCGGCCCGATGTCCCCGTCCGGCGCCTCGTCCAGGTCCACGATCACCGGGGCATGATCGCTGGGCGCGGTGCCCTTGCGGGCCTGCCGGTCCACCCAGGCCGCGCGCACCCGGCTGGCGACCGGGTCAGAGGCCAGCACCAGGTCGATGCGCATCCCCAGGTCGCGGTGGAACATCCCGGCCCGGTAGTCCCAGTAGGTGAACACCCGCTCGCCCGGCCAGCGATCCCGCACGACGTCACGCAGGCCGAGCGCCTGCAGGCCGGCCAGCGCGGCCCGTTCCGGCGCAGTGACGTGGGTCTGCCCGGCGTAGGCGGCCGGGTCGAACACATCGGCATCGGCCGGCGCGATGTTCATGTCCCCGCACACGATCATGGCCGGCGCCGGCCGCTGAGCGCCTCGCGCAGCGCGGCCAGCCAGGCGAGCTTGTACCGGTAATGATCGGAGTCCGGCACCCGTCCGTTCGGTACGTACACCGAATTCACGCGGATCCCGCCGCAGGTCGCGGACACGGCGCGTGCCTCCCGGGCCGGGAACCCGGGCTCGCCGGGGAACCCGCGCACCACGTCGTCCAGCCCCGACCCTGGACAAGATCGCCACCCCGTTCCACTGCACCTCGCCGTGCAGGGCGGCCGCGTACCCGCGGCTGGCCAGCTCGTCGCCGAGCAGCGCGGTGAAGGCGTCGTCGGCGAGCTTGGTCTCCTGCAGGCAGACCACGTCGGGCCGCCGCTGATCCAGCCAGGGCAGCAGCCGCGGCACCCGCTGCTTGACCGAGTTCACATTCCAGGTCGCCACCCGCACCCGGCCTACGGTAGCCGTACCGGCGGACTCTGCGCGGCGGCGGACGCGGAATCTCCGGCGGGCATAGCCTGTCCATCGGGGGGCGACCGATGGGCCGCCGCAGGTCGGAACGGAGCGAACGCGCCGATGCACGAGGTCGTCAGCATCGCCACTCCCGGGCTCGGGGACCGCAGCTATCTCGCCCACGACGGCGAGGTCGGCGTCGTGGTAGACGCCCAGCGGGACATCGACAGGTTCCTGACCGCGGCCGATGAGGCCGGGGTCCGGATCACGCACGTGCTGGAGACCCACATCCACAACGACTACGTGACCGGCGGTTACGCCCTGGCCCGGGAAGCCGGCGCCGACTACGTCGTCGCCGGGTCGGAGGACGTCGGCTTCCCGCGGACACCGGCCCGCGACCACGAGACGTTCGGCGCCGGCCGCCTCCGGGTGACCCCCGTGCACACGCCGGGTCACACGCCGGGGCACCTGTGCTATGTGCTGGGCGAGGGCCAGGGCGAACCCGCCGCGGTGTTCACCGGCGGGTCGATGCTGTTCGGCGCCGTCGGCCGCACCGACCTGATCGGCCCGGACCAGACTGGCCGGCTGACCCGGGCCCAGTACCGCTCGGTGCGCCGGCTGGCCGGCGAGCTGGCCGACCAGGTGGCCGTGTACCCGACGCACGGCTTCGGCAGCTTCTGCTCGGCCACCCCGGCCAGCGGCGATGAGTCGACGGTCGGGCGGGAGCGCCAGGTCAACCCGGCCCTGCGCGAAGGCGATGAGGAGGCCTTCGTCGAGGAGCTGACCGCGGGGCTGGGGGCCTACCCGCGCTATTACGCGCACATGGGCCCGGCGAACCGGGAGGGCCCGGATGCGGCCGACCTCAGCCCGCCGCGGCCGGTCAGCCCGGCCGACATCCGGCGGCGGATCGACGCGGGTGAGTGGGTGGTGGACCTGCGCGGCCGCCAGGTCTTCGCCCGGGTGCACGTCCGTGGCTCGATCTCGGTTGAGCTCAACGACTCGTTCGCCACCTACCTGGGCTGGGCGCAGCCCTGGGGCCAGCCGCTCACCCTGATTGGCGACGGCCCCGAGGACGTCGCCGAAGCCCAGCGCCAGCTGGGCAGGATCGGCGTTCGACGGCCTCGCCGCAGCGACCGGGGCGACCCCGGACCTGGCCGGGGGCAGGCTGGCCAGCTACCCGATGGCCGACTTCGCGGGCCTGGCCGCAGCCTGGGGCGCGCCCGGGCTCGTGCTGCTCGACGTGCGCCGCCCGGACGAATGGCAGGGAGGTCACCTGGCCGGCGCGGTGCACATCCCGTTCTGGGAGCTGGAAGCCCGGATCGGCGACGTGCCCGCGGGCGAGGTCTGGGTGTACTGCCACAGCGGATTGCGCGCCTCGATCAGCGCATCGATCCTGGACCGGGCCGGGCGTTCGGTCGTGTACGTCGATGACAACTGGACCCGGGCCGCCGAGATCGGCCTGCCGCTGGCCCCGGCGGCGCAGGCGTAGTCTGAGGCTTTCGGCCTGCCTGCCTGGCCAGCAGCAGAACTCGCACCGCAGGAGGCACCGTGGACCAGCAGCAGGCCGTCCGGCTGCAGCCTGGCGTGATGCTGGGCGGTAGACCCCTGCAGCTGGTCGGCCGGGCCCGGGTATACGCCTGCGGCATCACCCCCTACGACGTGACGCACCTGGGTCACGCAGCTACCTACGTCTGGATTGACGTGCTGACCCGGGTGCTGGCCGCGGCCGGCGTCCAGGTGACGGTGTGCCGGAACGTCACCAACGTGGATGACGTGCTGACCGCGGCCGCCAGCCGGGCCGGCTCGCCCTATGACGAGTTCGCCGCTATCCAGCAGTTCTATTTCGACGGCGACATGACAGCGCTGGGGGTACGGCGGCCGGATCTTCAGCCGCGGGCCCACGCGCACGTCCAGCAGGTGATCGAGCTGGCCTCCGGCCTGCTGCAGCGCGGGGCGGCCTACCAGCGGGACGGGCAGGTCTACTTCCGCGGCGCGGGGATGCCGGCCCGGGCCGGCCTGGACCGCTACGCCGCTCTCCGGCTGTCGGAGGAGTACGGCGACCACCCCGGCGACGTGGCCAGGGACGACCCGTTCGACGCGCCCGTGTGGCAGTCCTCGCTCGGCGACGAGCCGGCCTGGGACAGCCCGTGGGGCCTGGGCCGCCCCGGCTGGCATGCCGAGTGCACGGCCATGGCGCTGGACGCCTTCGGCCCGGCCGTGGACGTGCAGGCCGGCGGGGCCGACCTGCGCTTCCCTCATCACGCCTACCAGGCCGCCATGGCCGAGGCGCTGACCGGCGTGACGCCGTTCGCCCGGGCCGGGCTGCAGGCCGCCGTGGTCACGATCGGCGGGGCCAAGATGGCCAAGTCGGCTGGCAACCTGGTGCTGGTCAAAGACCTGCTGGCCAGCTACCCCGTGGCCGCGATACGGATGCTCATCCTCGACCGCCGGTGGGCCGCGGACTGGGACTACCACCCGCGTGACCTGGAGCGCGCAGCGGCCCGGGTGGAGCGGCTGAGCGCCGCGGCTGGCAGGCCGTCCCGCGGCGCGCCAGGATCCGATGACACGGTCCGCGCCGCCATCCAGTCCGCCCTGGCCCGGGACCTGGACGTGCCGACCGCGCTCGAGGTCGCCGAGGACGCCGGCGGCCGGGCCGCGAGCGAACTCGGCGACTTCCTCGGCCTGCGGTAGCGCGCCAGCGGCCGGCGCTCACCCGGCCAGCGCTCACCCGGCAGGCTCGGCCATCTCGCGGGTGATGGCCCACCGCTCGTGCCCCCGCCACGCCCCGTCGATGAACAGGTAGTCAGGCGAGTAGCCCTCGTAGCGGAAGCCGTTGCGCCTCACCAGCCTGATCGAGGCGTGATTGCCCGGCTGGATGTTGGCCTCCAGCCGGTGCAGCCCGAGCGGCCCGAACGCGTAACCGGTGACCAGCCTGATCGCCTCGGACATGTACCCGCGGCCGGCCGCGGCCGCGGCCGCCCAGTAGCCGAGGGCAGCGCTCTGGAATCGGCCGTGCACGATGTTGTTGATGTTGATCCCGCCGAGGATCGCGTCGTCGGCGCGGGCGCACACCACCAGCCCGATGTTGACGACCGGCTTGCCGAAGCGGGCCATGAACTCGGCGAATTCCTCCGGCGTGCCGGGCAGCGACATCCACGGGTGATGCAGGCCGGCGCTGGCCGTGGTCAGCGCGATGAACTCGGCCTCATCCTGCCAGCCGAGCGGGCGCAGCGCGACGCGCGGGCCGGCCGGTCAAGGTAGCGGGCCCGCATGCCCTCGCCGGGCCGCCCCGGCGGCGTGCACCGAGATCCGGCCTGCCGGGCCTGGCACGACCTCGCCGATCTCCGCCGCGATCAGGCCGCGCCCGGCCAGGTCGCGGAGCAGCGCCGCCGCCGCGCCGGGCGCCACCGCGAGCAGCAGGCCGCCGGAGGTCTGCGCATCGTGCAGCAGAACGATGACCTCCGGCGTCACCTGGCCGTCCACCATGACGACCTCGCTCATCCTGGCGATGTTGGCCCGGGTGCCGCCGGAGACGAAGCCGTCGGCGGCCAGGTCGGCCGCGCCGGGCAGCAGCGGCACCCGCCGGGCGTCGAGCCTGGCGGCCGCGCCGCTGGCCGACAGCATCCGGTGCAGGTGGCCGAGCAGCCCGAATCCGGTGACGTCGGTGCCGGCCCGGACGCCGGCCGCGAGCGCTGCCTCGCTGGCGCCCGCGTTCAGCTGCGTCATGGATTCCACCGCGGCCTGCAGCACGCCGTCGGGCACGGTGGCGCGCTTGACCGCGGTGGCGACGACGCCCGTGCCCAGCGGCTTTGTCAGGATCAGCCGGTCACCGGGGGTCGCGCGGTCGATGGTGATCAGCCGGCCCGGGTCGGCCATCCCGACCACCGCCAGGCCGTACTTGGGCACTGGGTCATCGATGGTGTGCCCGCCGGCGACCAGGCAGCCCGCCGACGCCGCGATCCGGGCGCCGCCGCGCAGCACGGCAGCGAGCATCTCCAGTGGCAGCCCGTCGGCCTGGCCAGCCGGCCAGGTTCACCGCGAACAGCGGGCGCCCGCCCATCGCGTACACGTCCGACATCGCGTTCGCCGCCGCGATCGCGCCCCAGTCGCCCGGGTCGTCGACGATCGGCGTGAAAAAGTCCGTGGTCAGCACCAGCGCGCGATCGTCGTCCAGCCGCAGCACCGCGGCGTCGTCGCCCTCCAGCGTGCCGATGAGCAGGTCGCCGGAGGCCGGCTCGATGCTGCCCATGGCCGCGAACACGGCCTCGAGCTTGGCCAGCGGCAGCTTGCACGCGCAGCCTGCCCCCGGCGACAGCGACGTCAGCCGCACAGCAGCCGCCGCGGGAGTGGCCATCCGGACTGCCTCCAGGAATCTCAGTGATCAGGAACCTGCCACGACGCTACGCCGGCCGGCGCCGTTCGGGTAACCAGATTTTTACCAGAGCCCGGCGGGGCCGGCGCCGCAGCGGCGGCCTGCCGCGCTCAGGACCGGGCGACCCGGAGCACGGCGGGCTCGAGCTGGCCGTACGTGGTACTCCCGAAGAAGGCCCAGGCGATCCGGCCGCGGGCGTCCAGGATGTATGTGGAGGGGGTCGCGGTGGGGGCCCCTGCACCGAAGCGGGCGGCGATCAGGTTGCCGGGGTCGCTGATGCTCGGGAACGGGACGTGATGTCCCTGTTCGAACGCGAGGCCCGCAGACGGGTTATCGCGGACGTCGATGCCGACGAAGTGCACCCCGAGCCTGCGCGTATCCCTGGCCACCCGGGCAAGCACCGGCGCTTCGGCCTGGCAGGGGGCGCACCACGACCCCCAGAAGTTGATCACCACGGGCGCGCCGCGCAGGCTGGCCAGGTCCAGGCGCGTGCCGGTCAGGGTGGCGCCGGAGATGTCCGGCGTGGCGGGACGCTGCGCCGCCGGGATTACCGAGCCCACCGCCGGCAATCCCGCCTTGGCGCCGAGCAGGTGCCTCGCGCCGAGCGCGATAGCCACGATGGCCACCACCGCGACCGCGATGATCGCGATCTGCCGTCTCATCGGCGGCTCGTCTTATCCTGGCCGCCGGGCGCCGCGGGCAGTCCGCCGGACATCGGCCAGCGCGGCAAGGCAATGACCCGCAGGCCTGGGCTGGACACCGCGCCATGCTACGGGACGCGCCCGGTTCCCTCGGCCACGGCCGCCCGGCTAGGTCGTCACGACGTTATCGTGGCGTAGACGACGATATTGCTGAGGTAGTGGCCGGTCTGCACGTCAAAGGTGCCGCCGCAGGTGATCAGGCGCAGTTGCGGGGTCGGCGCCGGCCCGTACACCCTGACCGTGGGGAACGCGCGCTTGGTGTACTGGTGCACGGAATTGACGCGGAACACGGCGAGCCGGCCGTCCTTCTGCCGCACGTAGATCAAGTTGTGCGGGTGCAGCAGGTGCAGCCGGTAGAAGACGGCGGGGCCGCTGAGTGAATCGACGTGCCCCGCGATCACCGAGGAGCCGATGGCGCCAGGCCGCGGGCTTCCGGTGTACCAGCCCGCCACCGTCGTGCTGCCCGGCACCTGCAGGGCCCCTGACTTGGTGATTCCCAGCCGGATAAGCCGGGTGCGTACGCCGATCGACGGGATCGTGAGCGAGACCGGGCCAGAGACGTGCGCGGAGGTGTGCGGCACCGGCGTCTGCAGCCGCCCGGCCGGCGCCAGCACCGGTTTCACCGGTGCGACGCGCGGCGGGACGTAGCCGCGGTGGCTGGCGATCAGCAGCCCGGCCGCGCCGGAGCCGGCCAGGACCAGGCCGATGCCGACCGCCACCGCGGCCGGCGGCCGGCCAGCGCGAGCGGGCTGAGGCCACGGCGGCGATGCCTGCGGCGGGCTGGGGCCGGCCCGGGGGCGGCCCTGGGGGCGGATCCGGTGGCCCGCTCCCAGCGCTGCCGACGGTCCCCGCGCCGCGGACAGTCCCGGCGGCCCCGGGGCTGCGAGCGATCCGGGCGTCGGCGGCCGCGGGCCCGGCACTGGCCGGCCGCGGACCGGCAGGACGCTGCCCGCGGCCGGTCAGGCCCATATCAGCGCGCGTGTGATCCGCTAGCCGTCCACGAGCGCCTGCGGCCGCGCAGCCGCGTCGCCGCGGCGACGGCGACGAGGGCACCGAACGCCATGGCCGCGACCCACGGCAGCGGTGACGAGCCCGGGCGCGGCGCCATGCCGCCGAATCCCGTCGCGGGCCCGCCGCTGGGCAGCGCGTTGCTGCCGGCCGCGTCGGTCAGGGGGTCGATGGTCAGATGACCCGGGTCGTCCAGCACCACGATCGTGTGCGTGGTGTCGGCGGCCAGGCTGACGTTCTTCGACGTGCTCATCGTCCCTCCGGCGGCCTTGACGTCCGCGGTGCCCGGTGCCACCGACACGTACGAGGTCACGCTGCCGAACGGGAGGTTGCTGGCCAGCATCTTGCCGCCCGCCGTCACCGTGACCTTCTTCTCTATCAGCGAGGCCTGGATGACCCGGACCAGTGACCGGCCCTTGGGAGTGGTGAGCGTGTCGTGCAGCACGGCCAGCCGCAGTCCCGCCGCCGGGCCGACGCCAGCGACCGTGTATGCGTGGCCCGCCTGGATCTTGACCGTGGTGGACAGCACCGGCGGCGAGCTGGACGGCTTGCCGGCCGCGCGCATGGCCACGGTGTAGTCGCCGACCGGGATGGTCTGGTAGTGCGAGACGGTCCCGTAGGCGACGTGGTGGACGACGACCATGGCGTTCGAGTCGCCCACCGAGTACAGGTAGACGTTGACCGGCGGGGTGTTCGGGGACAGGTGCGCAAGCCGGAGGTAGCCGGTCGCCTGGTGGGCTGCCGGCGAGGCCAGCGCGGCCGGGGCCGCCGCGGCGAGCCATCCGGTCAGCAGAGCGCACGCGGCGAGCAGGCGGAGGGCCCGGCGGACCGGTGCCTGGTGATTCATGGTTCCTCATCTCTTGTCTCTCGGCCGCCAGCATGGTGGCGGCCCTTCGTCATCACTGGGGTGTTTTGACAACGGGATTACCCGCGCCCAGCAGCTCGAGCAGGCTGGGCGCGGCGAACTGGATGCGCAGGGCGCTCTGCCCTGACGCAGCCGGAACGATCTGGGTGCTCGCGGGCAGGAACGGCGCGCGCTGCCCCAGCCAGAAACGGCGGAGCTTGTCCAGCACGACGGTCCGCGTACCCGCCCCGCTGGCGGCGCCGGCGATAACCGCCGAGCGCACCGGGACTCCGGGACTCGCGCCCGCAGCGACGGCGCCGAACGACACGATCCGCAGCCGATGGCCCTGCTGAGCCGCGGTCGAGATCGTCATCAGCAGCCGCGAGTCCACCATCCCGCTGGCGAGCTGGCGCCGGGCCGGCGGCGCGACAACGATCTTGGAATTGTGCAGGATCTGGGCGCCGTAGGCCTTCCTGGCCGTCAGGTCGGCGCGGAACTGGCGCATGTAGGCAGGGGAACCGTCCGAGGCGATGACCCGGATGTCGACCTCGGCGCTGCCGACACCGAAGCTCGCCAGGGTGATCGGCGCGTATACCGAGGTGAGGCGGGATCCGAACTGGCTTCTCAGCACGGCCGTCGCCGCGATCACGTCGGAAGTGAGCGGGTCGGTCGCGCTCGGCCTGAGCGGGTCGAGGTTGGCCGCGGGGAACCCGTGCGCGAGCAGCGCGGAGCACATCACCGGATCGCAGGACACGATCGTGCCCCGGCTGACCTGCTGCTCAATCCACGCCGCCGCGGCGCTGCGGGCGGCCAGCGCGGTGCGCACCGGGTTCGCCCCGCCCTCGCGAGGCCGGCCCGGCGCCTTCCCGGCGGGCCGCGACAGCGCCATCGCCAGGCCCGCCCCGGCGAGGACCACCGCCGTCAGGGCCGCGACCCCGGCCCACCGCCACCGGCGCCCGTGTCGTTCCCACCACAGCCGGATGGTGGTGGCGATGACCGCGGGCCAGGACGGCTCCTGCCGCGGGCGGGCTGGCCCCGGCTGCGGCTCGGCCGGGTGCCGTGACGCCGGCGCTGGCCCTTGCTGGCCGGCCGGGCCGGCGTCGCCATGGTGATTGGCGGGCTCGGACGTCCCGGCACCGCCGTGGTGATTGGCAGCCGGGCGGCCGCCCGGCTCGCGGGCCGGTCGCGGGGCACGGATCCTGCCCGCCGGCCGAGGGGCGACCTTGGCGTCATCGGGGTCGGAGTCAGGCGGCTGAGCGCGCCCGCCGGGACGTGCGCTCATGGCCGGCTGCCGCGCGGCACCGGCCGCGTCAGACCCGGTGCCACCCGAACGCGCAGGCACCGGCGACCACCGGTCTGGCCCCGGATCTGATGCCGATGCTGAAGGCAGCAGCGGCGCACCTCGACTCCATGTGCCCACGGGTCCAGCCCCCCCAGACGGCACATTCAATGAACGCAGTCCGACAAATAGTCGAACACGATCCGACCTGATCTTTCCACGAAACAGGTGAAATTCCGCGGATCTCGCTGACGTGTTGGCCACCCGTGCACCGCACACCCGGTGCCCTGCCGGGCAGGCCAGGCCCCGCTTCGTCCCTAATGAGCGTGAAAGCAGATGGCTGAGCATAGCGGGTTGCCCGCCGCGCGGTACATACGTGACACTGATTCGGATTTGACTACGCCGGGAAGGCCGATTCCGTACGCCCCATGCGGTGCCGAGAGGAGAAGTCTTGAACGCAACGGGCAGCAGAAGGGCCCTGGTCATTGTGGCCTCCGCCGTGATGATCACAGCCGCCGCGCCGTTGAGCTCGGCCGCGCCCGCCGGCGCCACGGTGCCGCCTTCCGGCTCTTTCAGCGCCGCCGCCAGGTCGCTGGGCAGCCAGCATCGCATCAAGGTACTCACCGCGGCGCTGCGCACCATGCAGCGGACCTTCGGCAAGCACCGCTTTGACACGCCCGGGCCGCAAGACATCTTCAACTATCAGATCGGCAGCCTGTGGAAGCGCGACATTGACGGGTTCGGGACTACCGTCGCGGTGATCGAGGGCTGGGACGACCCGAACGTGAGCAAGATCGTCGCCGGGTTCGACAAGACGTACGGCCTGCCGAATCCGCAGATCACGACCGTCTTCCCGTCGGGCCCGCTGCCGCGCAAGTGCCCGCCGGGGATGGTGAAGCTCGGCAGCTACGGGTCCTGCGACGCGTGGAAGGGCGAGCTTGAGCTCGACGTGATCTCCGCCCACCTGATCGCGCCCTACGCCAAGATCGTGATCTCCGCGACCCCGGCGGACAGCGAGATCACCGACGACGCCGCCAGCCAGGTCGCCCCGCCGGAGATGATGCGGGCGCTGGAGTACATCAGCAGCCGTCACCTGGCCAACGCCATCTCGATCAGCGACGGCACCGGCGAGGTCACCTACAGCCACGGCCAGGAGGAGATCACCGCGCAGGACCCGGGCGAGCTGGCGGCCGCGGCGGCGGGCATCCCGGTCATGGTCGCGACCGGTGACTGCGGGGTCGTGCAGAACCTGGCCGTGGCCAACAACCAGTGCGGGAACACCTCCGCCACGCCGGACACGGCCGCCTGGGACGATTCTCCCTGGGTCACCGCCCTCGGCGGCAGCGTGCCGAACCTCACCCCCGCGGGACGCAAGGCCGGCCCGGACCCGCTGTGGCACGTGGGCCGGTTCTCTGCGGGCGCCGGCTTCTCCTCGGTATTCACGCGGCCCGCCTACCAGAACGGGGTGGCCGCGATTACCGGCAGCCGCATGCGCTCGGTGCCCGACATCACCATGGACGCGCAGGACGGAACGTCGGAGGCGGCACCGCTGTTCGCGGGCGTGCTCGCCCTGGCCACCCAGCTGAATCACGCGAACGTCGGGCCGGTCAACCCGGCTCTTTACGGGATCCTGGGACCGGCGGGCGCGAGGGCAGGGATAGCCGACGTCGTCAAGGGCGACGACTCCGCGCCGAGGGTCCCCGGGTTCACGGCGGGCCGGGGATTCGACGTGGCCAGCGGGTGGGGCACGATCAACGCGAGCAGGTTCGTACCGAGCCTGGTCGCCGCCACCCGCGCCGAGAATCAGGAGTCTTCGGCCCGGCATCGGGCCGCGGCGGGGCTGAGCCAGATCGAGCACGGCATCCAGCTGTCCCCTGGCGTCATCCCCGCGGGGCACGTGGCGTACCTGCTCGACCAAGGGTTCCTGCCCCGGCACCCGGTCGGGCTGTACATCGACAACGTGCTGATCCGGATGCTCACGGCCAGCACATCCGGCTACGTCACCGACACGATCAGCCCGTCGAAGCTCGGACTGCCCCCCGGAAAGCACGTCCTGCAGCTGAGGAGCATGCTCTTCACCGCCACCAGGACCTTTGTCAGCGGCTAAAAGCAAGATCGTTCCCACTTTCCATGCATTAACGCGTCCGAAACCGGGACAAAATGGGACACGAAATGGTCGTAGTGCATGATAAGTGGTATCGGAGGGCCGGGTTATGTCTGCGCTGTCGTATCTGCGGGGGTTTGGTAACGAGCACGTGAGCGAGGCGGTGGCCGGGGCGCTGCCAGCCGGCCGCAATTCGCCGCAGCGAGCACCGCTCGGGCTGTACGCCGAGCAGGTCAGCGGCACCGCGTTCACCCAGCCCCGGGCCGTGAACCGGCGCACCTGGGTCTACCGCATCATCCCGTCGGCCGCGCACGCGCCGTTCCGGAGAATCGACAACGGCCTGCTGCGCAGCGCGCCGTTCCGTGAGGTCGAGCCGGATCCCAACCGGATGCGCTGGGACCCGCCTGACATGCCGGCCGCGGGCACCGACTTCGTCGACGGCCTGTACACGATCGGCGGCAACGGCGACACGCTCAGCCACGCCGGGATCGGGATTCACTGGTACACGGCCAGCGCGTCGATGGTGGACCGCTACTTCGTCGAACGCGGACGGCGAACTGCTGATCGTGCCGGAATCCGGGAGCCTGCTGCTGCGCACCGAGCTCGGCCTGCTGCACGTGGCCCCCGGCGAGTTCGCGGTGATCCCGCGGGGCATCAGGTTCCGGGTCGAGCTGCCTGACCCGCTCGCACGCGGGTACATCTGCGAGAACTACGGGACCAGCTTCACCCTGCCCGAGCGCGGCCCGATCGGCGCGAACGGGCTGGCGAACGAGCGGGATTTCCTCGCCCCGGCCGCGGCCTACGAGGAGGTCCGGCGGACCGTCCAGGTGGTGGAGAAGTTCGGCGGCAACCTGTGGGCGGCGGAGTACGACCATTCCCCGCTCGACGTGGTGGGCTGGCACGGCGACTACGTGCCGTACAAGTACGACCTGGCCAACTTCATGGTGATCGGCACGATCAGCTTCGACCACCCCGATCCGTCGATCTTCACCGTGCTGACGTCGCCCACCGACTCCCCCGGCCTGGCCAACGCCGACTTCGTGGCCTTCGTGCCGCGCTGGCTGGTCGGCGAGGACACGTTCCGGCCGCCGTGGTTCCACCGCAACGTCATGAGCGAGTTCATGGGGCTGGTGCGCGGCGTCTACGACGCCAAGGCCGAGGGGTTCGTGCCTGGCGGCGCCAGCCTGCACAACTCGTTCAGCTCGCACGGGCCCGACGCCGAGACGTTCGAGCGGGCCAGCAGCGCGGACCTTGCGCCGCAGAAGGTGGACGACACGCTGGCGTTCATGTTCGAGACCCGGTGGCCGGTCGTGCTGACCCGGCAGGCGATGCAGACCCCGCGCCGGCAGCGCGACTACGACGAGGTGTGGCGCGGCCTGGTCCCGAGGTTCGGCTGAGGTCTGTGCGCTGGCGCCGCTGCCGGGCGCCGCCGCCGGGCGCCGCTGCCGGGCGCCGCTGCAGGGCGCCGCCGCCGGGCGGCTTGGCCGGGCGGCCAGGAGGTCACAGCGGCAGCTTGAAGCCCTCGTGCGTGGCGGCGAAGCCGAGCCGCTGGTAGAAGCGGTGTGCGTTCGCGCGCCGCTTGTCGCTGGTCAGCTGGACGATCCGGCAGCCGCGGCGGCGGGCCTCGGCGATCGCCCAGGTGATCATGGCTTCGCCCAGGCCCCGCGACCGGTAGCCCGTGCCCACCCTGACCGCCTCGATCTGCGCCCGCAGCGCGCCGCGGCGGACCAGGCCGGGGATGAACGTCAGCTGCATGGTGGCCGCCACCCCGCCATCGTCCGCGGTCACGACGAGCAGCAGCTGGCCGGGATCGGCGTCGATCGCGGCGAAGGCGGCGCGGTACGGGGTCAGGTCCGGGTCGGCCCCGGCTTCGCGCGTCGCGCCGAGTTCATCGTCGGCGAGCAGGCCGACGATGGCCTCGACGTCGCCGGCGGCGGCCCGGCGCACCGCGAATCGCTCCGGGCCCACGGACAGGACGGCGAGCTTGCTCACGCGTTAAGCGTGGCACAAGGCCTGCCCATGCCCAGACCAAGATCTGTCGTTGTCACGAATTTCGTCCCCCGAACGCTGTCGGCGGGCGGGGTATCCATGGCAATACTGGTCCGGTGCACAGCATGCGACGGGCCGCCCTCAGGGTTCCCGAGATCACGGTCTACTTCTGGGTTATCAAGGCGCTGTCCACGGCGCTGGGCGAGTCGACGTCGGACTACCTCGTACACCGGATTCACCCGGTGCCCGCCGTGCTGCTCGGATTCACCGGGTTCGTCATCGCGCTGGCGCTGCAGTTCTCCATGCGCCGGTACGTGGCCTGGACCTACTGGTTCGCCGTGGTCATGGTCGGAGTGTTCGGCACGATGGCCGCCGACGTGCTGCACGTCGGCTTCCACGTGCCCTACATCGCCTCCTCGATCCTGTACGCGATCGTGCTGGCGGCCGTGTTCTTCAGCTGGCAGCACACCGAGCACACGCTGTCCATCCACAGCATCGACACCACCCGCCGGGAGGCGTTCTACTGGGCCGCGGTGGTAGCCACCTTCGCCATGGGCACCGCGCTCGGCGACCTGACGTCGATCACCTTCGGCCTGGGCTACTTCGCCTCCGGGATCCTGTTCGCCACGCTGATCCTGATCCCGGCGATCGGCTACCGCTGGTTCGGCATGAACTCGATCCTGGCGTTCTGGATCGCCTACGTGCTGACCCGCCCGGTCGGCGCCTCGTTCGCCGACTGGTTCGGCAAGCCGGTCAAACTGCACGGCCTGGGCTATGGCTCCGGCGTCGTCGCCGGGGTGCTGGCCGTGATCATCTTCATCCTGGTCGCTTACCTGGCCATCACCCACGCCGACGTGCAGAAGGCCGGCCAGCGCGAAGGCGAGCGGGACCGGCGGCGGCATGCCGCCGAGGATCGCGTCCGCTAGCGGGCAGGCCGAGGGTCAGGGGGCAAGCTGCGCGCGGGAGCACCTGGTCACGTAGGGCAGGGAGATCTCGGCCGCCCCGGCGACGTCGGGGTGGGTGTCGAGCAGCCGCCGGACCCGGGCCAGCACGGCGGTCCGCTCGTCTTGTGGCATCGTGATGATGTAGCTGCGCGAGGCGACCAGGTCGATGATCTCGGCGGGCGAGGTGCGCCGGGCCCACTCGACGTCGAACCGTTCGACCGGCCCGAACGGCGGGCCTACCACCGGGGCGGCGCTGCCGTTGTCCACATAGTCCGCGGTGTGCATGATCCGGGTGAGCTCAGCCACCCAGTCCGCCCGCTCGTCCCTGACGTTCCACAGCAGGCCGAGCCGCCCGGCCGCGGTGAGCACCCGGGCCGCCTCGGGCACCGCCCGGGCCGGATCGACCCAGTGCCAGGCCTGCGCCACGAGGACGGCATCCACGGCGTGATCGGCGAGCGGGATGCGCTCGGCCGTGCCGGCCAGTGCCAGGACGCCGGGCAGTACCCGGGCCAGCTGGTCGCGCATCCCGGCGGACGGCTCGACGGCCACGACGTCGAGCCCGCGGTCGCGCAGCCCCCGGGTGAGCTTGCCGGTGCCCGCGCCGAGATCGAGCACGCGACGCGCACCGGGCGGCAGCAGCCAGTCGATGGCCTCGTCCGGGTAGGACGGCCTGGCCCGGTCGTAGGTCGCCGCAGCGGCCCCGAACGAGAGGGCCTGGACCTCGCGGCGCCCGGTACCGGCCATGGGTCAATTATCGCCGCCGGCGCCGACTAGGCTCGCAGTATGCACATTCCGAGCCCGTCGATCAGCGGATTCCACATCGGGCCGTTCGAGATTCACTTCTACGCGCTGATGTACCTGGTCGGCATCGCGGCGGCGATCATCATCACGCGGCGCCGGTGGCGGGCGGTGGGCGGGAACCCGGACCTGGTCGGGGACGTGGCGCTGTGGTCGGTCCCTGCCGGCATCATCGGCGGGCGGATCTACTTCGATATCACCACGCCCATGGACATCCCGCACGTCTGGTACGGCGTGTTCGCGGTGTGGAGCGGCGGGCTCGGCATCTGGGGCGGCATCGCCCTGGCCGCCGTGGTCGGAGCCTGGCGGGTGCGCCGGGCCGGGGGGAACGTAGCGCTGTTCATGGACGCGGTGGCGCCCGCGCTGCTGGTGGCCCAGGCGATCGGCCGGGTCGGCAACTACTTCAACAAGGAGCTGTTCGGCAAGCCGACCGGCCTGCCCTGGGGGCTGGAGATACCGTTCGCCTACCGGCCGCCGGGATACACGGCCTACCGGTACTTCCAGCCGTCGTTCCTGTATGAGCTGATCTTCGACCTGCTGCTCGCCGCCTTCCTGGTCTGGCTGGGCCATCACCGCAACATCAAGCCGCCGGGGCTGTTCGCGCTGTACGTGACCGGCTACTCCGCCTACCGCATCTTCGAGGAGACGATCCGGATCGACTCCTCGGCGCACTTCCTCGGCCTGCGGCTCAACATGTACATCGCGATCGCGCTTGCCGTGATCGGCGCGGTCTGGTTCGCGCGCTCGCAGCGCAGGGGCCACACTGCAGCGACCGCGGCGGCGCCGCCGGGCGCGGCCGGCCCGGCCGCCGAGCCCGCGGGGACCACGGAAACCACGGAAACCACGAGTACCGCGGAGGACGCCGCCGAGGTGGCCGGGGCCGATCACGCGCCGCCGTCGGGGTAATGCCGCGCGGCCAGGGTCAGAACCGCTGCACGCGGGTGGCCAGCGTCGCCTGATCGATGATCAAGACTGAGCCGTTCGGCAGCACGCTCCATCCATCCTGCGGCCAGCCGGTCGAGGCGACCACGACCGCGTCCTCGGTCACGAGGTAGCCGAGGTCGAAGTAAGCCGAGGCGTCCGCATCGCAGCCGCTGAATCCCCGCTCCCGCATGGCCGCGTAGGGGATCCGCTCCGGGTCGTGCCAGGAGATGGCGTACAGCGTGCCGGGGGCCATGAGGATCGCGTTCAGGCTGTTCGGGGCGTAGTTGGCCCGGATGTGCTGCACCGTGTCGGCCACCGCGGCGATCATGTCGCCGTCACGGGCCTCCAGCCGGTGCATGATGTGCAGGAAGTAGCGCTCGCTGTCGGTGCTGCCGGACAGCCGCCGCTCCCACTGCGGCGGCAGCATCTGCGGCAGCCGGTCCTGCGGGTGGATGGCCCCGTTGTGCGCCATGGCGAAATCGCCGTAACGGAACGGGTGGGAGTTGCGGTCCAGCACCGGCAGGCCCGGGGTGGCCCAGCGGAGGTGAACCAGGCCGAGATCGCCGAGCGGCCGGTGCGCCAGGCGCTCATAGTCGGGATCATCGCCGGCCCGGCGGGGCGCCTTGGCGATCTGCATCTGCCCGCCGTCCAGGGCGGCCATCCCCCAGCCGTCGGCGTGCGCGGCCGACAGGGCGGTGAACTCGCGGAGCCCGGGCTCGCCGATGAGATCGGCCACCGAGGCGTGACCGCGCGACCCGTAGCCCAGTATCCGGCACATGGCCTACAGGTATTTCCCCATGCCGCCGCCCACGTCGATGGACGCGCCGTTGATGTAGCTGGCCCGGTCGCCGGCCAGGAAGGTCACGATGCCCGCGACCTCGTCGGGCCGGCCGAACCGGCCGAGCGGTACCTCGCTGGCGGCGAGCTGCCCGAAGAACTCGTCGGCCGGGACTCCGGGGGCCCGGCGGGCGCGGATGTTCTCCCACTGCGGTGTCACGACGAAGCCGATGTTCACGCTGTTGACCAGGATCCCCTCGTGGCCTAGCTCGATGGACAGGGCCTTGGACAAGCTCAGGCAGGACGCGCGGTTCACCGACGAGGCGAGGAAAACCGGGTCCGGGTACCGAGCGTATACGGCGTTGATGTTGATGACGCGCGGCGCTGTGCTCCGCCGCAGGTGCGGCAGCGCTGCACGGGTGCAGCGGATCTGAGAGAACAGCTTGACCTCGATGTCATCGTGCCAGTCCTCGTCGGTCAGCGCGGCGAACTGCCCGGGCCTGGCCGCGCCTGCGTTGTTGACCAGGATGTCGGTGCCGCCCAGCGCGGCCGCGGCGGCCGCGATGAACGACTCGACCTGGACCGGGTCGGTGACGTCGCAGGGCAGCGCGGTGACGCTCCCGCCGGAGGCGGCCAGCTCCGCGGCCGTCTCGTCGAGCTCGGCCTTGTGCCGGGAGCAGATGGCCACGGCCGCGCCCTCGGCCAGCAGCTCAGCGGCAATGGCCTTGCCCAGTCCCTTCGAGCCGCCGGTCACGATGGCCCGGCGGCCGCGCAGGCCGAGGTCCATCAGGCCGGATCGGCCGACGGGCCGGCGGCCTGGGCTGCGCCGCTCTCGGGCTGGCCGCTGCCCTGTGCCTGGCTGTCCTGTGCCGCGGCCAGGTCGAGCAGGCTCTTGCGCGGCGGGCAGAAGATGTCCACCTCGCGGCAGGGGCTGTCGGTGGTCCAGGCCCCGTGCGGCACCCAGGCGGGCACGACCGCGACATCGCCAGGGCGCATGACGCGCACGTCGCCGTCCAGGTCGAAGGTGAACTCGCCGTCCAGGACCACGACGATCTGCTCTTCTTCGTGCACGTGCCGCGGCGCCTCGACGCCGGGCGCGAAGTCCACGAAATTGGCCATGGCGCGCTGCCCGAGCACGGGACGGAAGCCGAGCCCCGGCACGAACTCCGCCGGATCGATCGAGCTGATGTTCACGTAGTGGCCAGGTCCGGCCGGCTCGCCGAGGGCCTCGGTGCTGAAGTGGGTGGCGGCGTCGCTCATGATTCCTCCACGCGGTTGCGGGTCAGGGCGGCGCGGGTGAGATCGGCCAGCCTGCGCACGCCCTCGCTGATGAGATCGTCGGCCACCCGGCTGTAGGCCAGCCGGAGCTGGCGCGCCCCGGCGCCGTCGGTGTAGAACGGGCGGCCGGGCACGTAGGCTACCTTGGCCGCGCGCGCGGCCGGGGTCAGCGCCACCGTGTCGGCGCCCTCGGGCAGCGTCAGCCAGGTGAAGAACCCGCCGCGCGGCGTCGTCCAGGTGGTCCCGGCCGGCATGTGCTCGGCCAGGGCCCCGGTGATCAGGCCGGCCCGGCGCTCGTACAGCGCCCGGGACGCGACGAGCTGGGTATCCAGGTGGCCGCCGTGCCCGTACTCCTCCAGCATCCGCTGGCCGAGCGCACCCGAGCACTGGTCGGAGTTCTGCTTGGCCGTGCAGAGCTGGTCGATGATCACCGACGGCCCCGCGGCCCAGCCCAGCCGGACGCCGGGAAAGAAGATCTTGGAGAAGGTCCCGGCCTGCACGACCATGTCCGGGGCGAGGGTCCACAAGCTGGGCGGGCGGGCGTCGTCGAAGCCGAGCTCGCGGTAGGCGACGTCCTCCAGGATCAGGAACCCGTAGCGGCGGGCCAGGTCGGCCAGGGCGGGCCGGCGGTCGGCCGCCAGGGACAGGCCGGTCGGATTCTGGTGGTCGGGGATCGTGTAGACAAGCTTGGGCCGCAGGCCGCTCCTGAGCAGGTCATCCAGCGCGTCCACGCGCATGCCGCCGGCGTCCATCGGCACCGCGCGCACGTCGGCCTCATAGCCGCGGAAGGCCATGATCGCGCCGAGGTAGGTCGGCGCCTCCACGACCACGACATCACCAGGGTCGATGAGGCTCTTGGCCAGCAGCTCCATGCAGTCGATGCCGCCGCTGGTCACCATCAGCTCGCCGGGGCCCGGGCGCAGTCCCTCGAGCAGTTCCAGCCGCCCGGCGAGGTAGTGTCGCAGGCTGGCCAGGCCCTCGGTCGCGGAGTACTGCAGCGCCACCGCCGCGTCCTCGGCCAGCAGCCGGCCGGAGATTTCCGCCAGCACGGCGGCCGGGAAGGTCTGCGGATCGGGAAACCCGCCGGAGAACGTGATGACGTCGGAGGCGCCGGCCAGGGCCAGGATCGCGGTGATCTCACCGCCGCCGAGCGCACGGGCCCGGCGGGCAAAGCTTGCGGTCCAGTCCCTGGCGGCCGTGGCGGGCATCGCGGCAGATACCGGGGCGGCCATCCTTGCCTTCCTCTCCTGACCGCCAGCCGCCGGCAGTCAGCGGCCGGCAGTCACTCGGTCATGTCTTGACAGCAACCCTGTCAAACGTAAGAATGCCTGGGCAAAGTGATATTCGTTTGATAACGCGCGAACCCAGCATACTCGCCGTTATCAGGCGTAGCGGCAGGGGATTCTGGCACGTGACACGGATCTCAGGCCCGCTTGCCGGGCTCGCCGAGGTCGCCACGCCGACCACTCCCAAGGTCGAGGTGGACGATCTGGACATCGCACTGCTGCGCGAGCTCGCGGTGGACTCGCGCCAGTCGCAGCGGGCGCTGGCCCGCGCGGTCGGCATGTCGCCGCCGGCGATCGCGGACCGGCTGGCGCGGCTGGAACGGGCGGGCGCGATCCGCGGTTACCGGGTCGACATCGACTGGACGGCTCTCGGCGTCCCGGTCGTGGTCTACCTCGCCGTCACCGCCGGGCCGGGGATGGATCTGAGCCAGATCATCAGCGTGATCCGCGAGCTGCCGGAGACCCAGGACATGAGCGTGGTCACTGGCGGCCTCGACCTGCTGGTCCGGCTGCGGGTCAGGGACCAGGTGCACCTGAGGGATCTGCTGCTGAACACCATCTTCCAGATCCCCGGCGTGCAGCGGACCGAGACCTTCCTGTCGCTCGCCGACGTCGAGCCCGCCAACTTCACTCTCGCCCTGCTCGACCAGCTGGCCGAGCTGAGCGGGCGCGACCCCGCCATCTGATCGGAGGACGGATAGGTGAGCACTTCAGCCCCGCAGTCTCCCGGCGGCACGGCCGGCGTCGGCCAGCCGGGCTTCGTGGCCAAGCACGGCCTGTTCAGCGACGAGCAGGCCAGCCTGGCCCAGGCGCTGGTCCGCCGGATCCGCGAGCTTGACCTGCGCACCGTGCGGTTCGTGCTGGTCGACCAGCACGGCACGCCGCGCAGCAGGTCACTGTCGGCCCAGGCGGCGATCGACGTGTTCGCCAACGGCCTGGACTTCTCCGGGGCGATCTACAGCCTGGATACGGGCAACAACGTGTTCGTGCCGCCGTTCGCCCCCGGCGGCGGCTTCGGCATCGAGGAGTTCACCGGCTTCCCCGATGTCGTCCTCGTGCCTGACCCAGGCACCTTCCGGGTACTGCCCTGGGCGGACCGGACCGGCTGGATCCTGTGCGACGTCTACTTCAGCAACGGCCAGCCGGTGCCCCTGGACGGCCGCCACCTGATGCGCCGGATGCTGCGCGACCTCGGTGAGGCGGGCTATGACTACCTGGCAGGCCTGGAGATCGAGTACTACATCGTCAAGGTCACCGACCAGCCGCTGATGCCGCAGGACGCCGGGTTCACCCCGCCCCCGCCGCCGGTGAGCGTGTTCGAGCGGGGCTACCAGTTCCTGTCCGAGGTGCGGCTGGACAGCGTGGCCGGGACGCTCGAGGCGCTCAGGGACGGGCTGACCGCCATCGGGCTGCCGCCCCGCTCGATGGAGGACGAGTGGGGTCCCGGCCAGATGGAGTTCACGTTCGCGCCCATGGCCGGCCTGGCTGCCGCCGACGCGGCCGTGCTGTTCCGCTCCGCGGTCAAGCAGATGTGCCAGCGCCGCGGGCTGCTGGCCACCTTCATGTGCCTGCCTGGCCTGCCGAACTTCTTCTCCTCCGGCTGGCACCTGCACGAATGCCTGATCCAGCGCCCCGGCGGGCAGAACGCGTTCGCCAGCCCGGACGCGAACCTGTCCGCGGCGGGCCGGCAGTTCGTCTCCGGGCTGCTCGATCACGCGCTGCCGATGATGATGTTCGCCGCGCCGACGGTGAACGGCTACCGGCGCTACCGCCCCTACTCCTTCGCCCCCGACCGGGTGGGCTGGGCGCTGGAGAACCGCGGCGTCATGGTCCGGGTACAGGGCTCGCCGGGAGACGACAGCAGCCACGTGGAGAACAGGATCGGCGAGCCCGCCGCCAACCCGTACCTGTACATGGCCGCGAACATCGCCGCCGGGCTTGACGGCATCCGGCGCGGCCTGGACGCCGCGCCGGTCGATGAGGACCCGTACGCCGCCGCGGCGCCGATGCTGCCCACGTCACTGGACGAGGCGGTCAGCTCGCTGGAGAAGGACGAGTTCTACCCGCAGGCGTTCGGGAAATCCTTGGTCGACTACCTGCTGATGATGAAGCGGGCCGAGCTGAAACGGTATGAGGCCGCGCTGGCCGATAACCCGCCCGCCGAGGGCCAGCTGGTCACCGACTGGGAAATGCGCGAGTACTTCGAGTTCTACTAGAGGATGCCATCGTGACCCTGCAGCACATCGTCTTGTTCAGCTTCCCCCGGGACCTGTCGGCCGATGAAGAAGCGCAGATGCGGGAGATGGTCGCGTCCTGGCCGAAGGAGATCGGGCTGATGACGAAGTGCCGCTTCGGCACCGATATCACCGGCGCGCGGACCCGCGGGTACGGGTATCTCCTCTACACCGAGTTCGCCGACATAGAGACGATGACCCGCTACCGGGACCATCCCGTCCACCAGCGGTTCTTCGACTGGATCATGGAGCGCGACTGCACGCCGCTCGCATTCGACTACTACCTGGACGAAAGGACCGTCCTGCAGGACGAAGCAGATTGACCCTAACGGGCGAAAGGAAGCCCACCATGGCAAGAATCGACGGGTCCCTACTGACGACGACGGGCGACAACCAGCTCGCTCACGGCACTCTCCGGGTGTGGGACGCCATCGCGATCTCGGTGTCGCTGATCGCACCGGGCATGGCGATGCTGCTCAACACGTCCGGCGTTGCCGTTGCCGCGGGCGGCTCCACGCCGCTCGCCTTCCTGCTCGGCGGCATCGGCTGCCTCGCGCTGGCCTTCGTGGTGATCGGCTTCAGCCGCCGGATGGCGTCGGCGGGGTACGCCTATACCTACGCGAGCCGCAGCCTGGGCCGCGAGGGCGGCTTCATCGCGGGCTGGCTGTACTTCTTCGGCATGATCTGCTTCGTGCCCATGACCATGTCCGGCGTGGGCTACCTGGCCGCGAACCTGCTCGGCATCAACCCGAATTGGTGGATCGCGTTCTTCTTCCTCGGCATGGCGCTGCTCGTCGTCTTGTCGGTGATCCGGATCAAGGTCACGACGCGCACCCAGCTGATCATCGGGATCATCACCGTGATCCTCATCGTGATCGTCGCCCTGATCACGATCGGCAAGGGCGGCGCCCACGGGCAGGCGCTGTCGGCCTTCACCTTCCATCACACGCTCAAGGGCGGCTTCACCGGCGTCTTCTACGGCATCATCTTCGGCGTCACCTCCTACATCGGGTTCGAGACCGCCGCCGACTTCGGCGAAGAGACCGCCAACCCGCGCCGCAACATCCCGATCGCGGTCATCGCCGCGACCGGCTTCGTCGTGGTGCTCTACCTGGTGACCACGTACGCGATGGCGATCGGTTACGGGGTGAATAACGGCGCCGCGTGGGCCGCCGACCCGACCGCGCTGAAGACCATCGCGGACACGTTCGTCGGGCACTGGTTCGGCACGCTGATCGAGATCGGCGGCATGTGCGCCGCGTTCGTGGTGTGCGTGGCCTGCGCCACCGCCGCGACCAGGACGCTGTTCGCGATGGGCCGCGAGGGCGTGCTGCCCAAGGCGCTCGCCCGCACCCACCCGCGGTTCAAGACGCCGGTCAACGCGACGATCACGGTGGCGGTGCTCGGGACCGGGATGGCCCTGCTCATCGGCTACCCGCTGTCGGACAGCACGTTCGGCCAGCCGTTCAGCAACTACTACTTCTGGGCCACCATGGGCACGCTGGCCATCATCGTGGTCTACGTGATGCTGTGCGTCGGCGGCATCGCGTTCTTCGCCAAGACCAGGGACACCAGGCGCTGGAACCCGTTCGCGCACGTGCTGGTGCCGCTGGTCGGCGTCGTGGTGTTCGGGGCGGCGCTCTACGGATCCATCCACCCCACCCCGCCAGGGATACTCAAGTGGACCCCCTACGTCGGGCTGATCTGGCTCGTCATAGGCGTCGCGGTGGTGCTCTGGCTGAGGGCGAAGCGGCCTGACGCGGTGGCGCGGATCGGTTCCATCCTCGGCGAGGAGGGCGGCCAGGACGCGGCCCTGCTCGACAGGTGACCGGGGGCGAGCCGGGCCAGCACGACGGGCGGCCGCTGAAGCGGTAGCCCGGCAACGCGGAGCATTACTAGCGCTAGCACGCTATTAATGCCCCGCGTTGCGCCGCGACGCTCCCGCCTAGCGGGCGGATTCGGCCAGCGCCGTGCCGCCCGTGCCGGCCGGGGCGGGCGCCGCCTCGGCGGCCTGCACCGGGACGGGGGCCGCGGACCGGGCCCGGCGCCTCGGGATGACCACGGCGGCGGCCGCCGCCACCGCGACGATCCCGGCGCCGACCCACACCGCGGCCTCGAGCCCGCGGGCGAACGAGGCCGGCGAGGCGTAGCTGCCCACCGACGAGAACACCGACGCGAGGATCGCGATCCCGAACACGCCGCCCAGTTCCCTGATCGCGTTGTTGGCGCCGGAGGCGATCCCCTCCTGGTCGCGCCGCACCGAGCCCAGCACCGTGTTGGCCACCGGCACGAAGAACAGCGCCATGCCGACGCCCGAGATCACGAAGGGCAGGATCAGGCTGGCGTACGCGACACCCGGCGCGATGACCAGGGCGAGCCAGGCCAGCCCGGCCGCCTGCAGGCCCAGGCCGGTGATGATCAGCGGGCGGCCGCCCCAGCGGTCGGACAGCGGCCCGGCGATCGGCGCCACGACCATCGGCATCGCGGTCCAGGGCAGCGTGCGCAGGCCGGCGCCGAGCGGTGAGTAGTGCTCGGCGACCTGCAGGAACTGGGCCAGCAGGAAGATCGAGCCGAACATCCCCGCCGAGAACAGGAAGGACGCGATGTTGGTGGCGCTGAAGCCCCGGCTGGCGAACAGGCGCAGCGGCAGCATCGGCGCCGGGGCCCGGCGCTCCCAGGCGGCGAAGACGGCCAGCAGGATGACGCCCGCGGCGATCGGGCCGAGCACCTGACCGCTCGTCCAGCCGTGTGCGTTGCCCCGGACCAGGCCGAACACGACGCCCAGCAGGCCCGCGCTGACCAGGGCCACGCCGGGCAGGTCGAGGCGGCGGGACGACAGCCGGCCCTTGGCCAGCATGCGCGCGGCGACCGGGATGATGGCCACGCCGATGGGCACGTTCAGCCAGAAGATCCACTGCCAGGACGCGCCCTCGGTGACCGCCCCGCCGACCACCGGGCCGACCGCGACGGCCAGCCCGCTCATCGCGCCCCAGAAGCCGAGCGCCGCGCCCCTGCGGGCGGCCGGCACCGCCGAGCTGAGGATGGTCAGGCTGAGCGGGAGGACGAGCGCGCCGCCCGCGCCCTGCACGGCCCGGGCGGCGACCAGCGCGCCGACGCTCGGCGCCAGCGCCGCGGCCGCCGAAGCGAGGGTGAACACCACCAGGCCGACGGTGAACATCCGCCGCCTGCCGAACCGCTCGCCGAGGGTGGCCCCGGTGAGCAGCAGCACGGCGAAGGTGAGCGTGTAAGCGTTGACCGTCCACTCCAGGCTTTCCAGCGAGGCGTGCAGGTGCTCCTTGATGTTCGGCAGCGCCATGGTCACGACCAGGTTGTCGAGCGAGACCATGAAGACGGCTACCGAGGTCACGATGATCGTCCAGATCATCGTCCGCCGGCTGACGGTGGCTGATGATGGCACTGGAACCCCTCTCCGTCGTTTAGCTAGTGATTAGTCACTTACTTCATGGGTTAAAAAAAATTGGCCGCTAAGCCGGGTCCAGGGACTCCCCGGTTCGCACGGACTTGGTGGACATGATGGCCTGCGCCCACGGCTCGTCGAGACCGGGCAGGTCGAGCGCGACCGCGACGTTCCAGAGCATGCCCATGGCGAAGAACATCCGCAGCGTCTCGGTATCCGCCCCGCTGCGCGCCTCGGCCAGGCGCCACAGGCTGCCATAGCAGCTCCGGGCCGCTGCCTGCACGTCGGCATCGCCCGACGCGGCGTAGGTATGCAGCTGGACCAGCAGCAGATCCCGGTTGGTGAGCAGGTCATGGTAAGCGCGGGCCATCGCGTCGAGGGCTTCCTGTCCGGACAGGCCGTCGGATGCCTCGGTGAACCGTCTCTCGATGAGCACGAAGGCCCGCCGGTAGGCGGCGATGAACAGATCCTTTTTCGTCGAGAACAGCCGGAACAGGTAAGGCTGGGAGATCCCGGCCCGTACCGCGATCGCCTCGGTCGAGGTGCCGGCCAGCCCGCCGCGGGCGAACTCGGCCACCGCGGCGTCGAGCACGGACTCCCTGCGCTCCTCGGCACTCATCCTGGCTGACACCATGGGCTATAAGTTAGTGATGACTCACTACCTTGTCAAGGCATTTGGGGGCGGACGCCCGCTTGGAGTCAGCGCCCGGCGGCGGGTCAGCGCGGCGGCCGTCAGCGCCCGGCGGCGGTCAGGGCGCGGCGGGCAGGGTTGCGGCCAGGACCGCACGGTGGGTGGGCACGGCCGCGGCGTGGCGGCGCCGGCCCTCATCGGTGAGCGTGACGTAGATCCCGCGCCGGTCCAGGTCGCACAGGACGCGCTGCACCAGGCCGTGCTGCTCGAGCCGCCCGATCAGCCGGGACAGCGCGCTCTGGCTCAGGTACACCGCGCCAGCGAGCTCCTGCACCCGGAACTTGTGATTCTCGCTCTCGGCCAGCCGCTCCAGCACCTCGAAGTCGCTGACCCCGAGGCCATGGCGTTCACCCAGCTCCCGGTCGAGCGCGCAGCTGACCACGGCGTGGCTGGCCGCCAGCGCCCGCCAGGCGGCCACGTCGGATACGCCGGCCGCGTCGGGGGCAACGGCCGCCGCCGGGGCCGGGCCGGCCAGCGCCGGGGCCTGCCGCGGGCCTGCCGCCTGCCGTGTTGCGCTCACGATCGCAGGGTAGCGTCCCGCGGAGTTAGATGCAAGTCAAATTAATGCACTTGCATCTAGTGCAAGTGCATGTATAGCGTCGTCGCCATGACTTCTTCAGCTGTCCCCCGTGCGTCCGCCCCGCACTGGAGCCCGCGACTGTGGGCGATCCTGATCGTGCTGTGCGGCGCCTTGTTCCTGGACGCGCTCGATGTCTCGATGGTGGGGGTCGCGCTCCCGTCCATCCGCGCCGACCTGGGACTGACCACCTCGTCGCTGCAGTGGGTGGTCAGCGGGTACGTGCTCGGCTACGGCGGGCTGCTGCTGCTCGGCGGCAGGGCCGCCGACCTGCTCGGCCGCCGCCGGGTCTTTCTCACCGCGCTCGCGGTGTTCGCGGTCGCCTCGCTGTTCGGCGGCCTGGTGAGCAGCGCGGGCCTGCTGATCGCCGCGCGGTTCATCAAGGGCGTGGCGGCAGCGTTCACCGCGCCGGCCAGCCTGTCGATCATCACGACCACCTTCGCCGAAGGGCCCCAGCGCAACCGGGCCGTCAGCATCTACTCGGCCTTCGGCGCCAGCGGCTTCTCGCTGGGCCTGGTGCTGTCCGGCCTGCTCACCGAAGTGAGCTGGCGGTGGACCCTGCTGCTGCCGGCTCCGGTCGCGCTCCTCATCCTGGTGGCGGGGCTGCGACTGATACCCCGCGAGCGGCCGCAGGTCAGCCGCCGCCGGCGGCGCTTCGACCTGCCCGGCGCGGTCACCGTGACCGCCGCCATGCTGCTGCTCGTGGCGGCGGTGGTCGGAGCCCCGCAGTCCGGCTGGACCTCGGCGGCCACCCTCGGCTCCTTCGCCGGCGCGGCCGGGCTCCTTGCGGCGTTCGGTGTCATCGAACACCGCAGCCGGGACCCGCTGCTGCCGTTCGGCATCTTCCGTTCGGCCTCGCTGACCCGGGCCAACCTGTGCATCCTGGCCCTGTTCGGGTCCTACGTGTCCTTCCAGTTCCTGGTCACGCAGTACCTGCAGACCGCATCGGGCTGGACGGCGCTCGGGACCGCCCTCGCGTTCCTGCCGGCCGGCGTCCTGGTCGCGGTCGCCTCACCCCGGATGGGGCTGCTGCTGGACCGGTTCGGCTCGGCCCTGATGGTCACGGTGGCCCTTGGCTGCCTCGTCGCGGGATATGCGCTGTTCCTGCGGATCGGGCCGCAGCCCGATTACCCGACAGTGATCCTGCCGTCCGTCCTGCTGATCGGCGCGGCGTTCGGGCTCGGCTTCTCCGCCATGAACGTGCAGGCGACGTCCGGCGTGGCCGACGCGCAGCAGGGACTGGCCTCCGGGATCCTGCAGACCTCCATGCAGATCGGCGGCGCGCTGGTGCTGGCGATCGTCGCCGCGGTCGTGGACGCGCACGGCGGCAACAGGCTCGCGGCACCGCGGGCGCTGCTGTCGGCCTACCGGCCGGCGGCTCGACGTGATCACCGGCGTGGCGGCCGTGGGCGTCGTCATTGCCGCCAGCGGGCTGGCCTTCCCCGGCGCGCGCAGGGCCGGGACCGGGCGCCAGCAGCCGGCCGGGGAGATCGAGCAGCCCGAGTTCGAGCCGGTGGTTCGCTAGGCCGGCGGGGCGGCGGGCCGGCCGGTGACAACGAGGGCCTGAGGCGGGCATTGCCGCCTCAGGCCCTCTTCTTGCGGTACGGCCCTCGCGATAGCGACGGCAGGTAGCCTCGATGCGATGAACGAGCCCCGGCCAGCGACGGCTCCGCGCCGGCGGCTGCGGCACCGGTGGCTGCGGCACCCATGGCTGCTGCCCGGCGGCTTGCTGCTGGTCTTGACCTTCCTGACGGTCAACGTCCTGGCAGACGGCCCGCTGGTCGCGGTGGACCAGCACATTCACCATGCCGTGTTTCGCGCGGCGAACTCGGCGGACTGGAGCTGGCTCAAGGCCGGCCCGACCGCGCCCGCCCACATCCTGGTCGATCTCGGCAACGTCCGGTTCGCCATCCCGATACTGCTGGCCATCGCCGGCTATGCCGCCTTCCGCCGCCGCAGCCTGCGCCCGCTGCTCACCGCGGTCACCGGCGTCGTGCTCGTTTTCGCCATCGTCGTGCCCGCGAAGATCGCGATCGGGCGCCCCAATCCCGGCCACCTGCAGCTCCGGCCGGGCGAGTTGCTGGGCGCCTTCCCGTCCGGGCACACCACGACCGCGTGCGTCTGCTACGTCCTCGCCGCGCTGCTACTCACTCCCGACCCGGGCAGGCCGGCCCGGCGGATCGCGCTGAGCACCGCAGCGGCGCTCGGCGCCCTGGTCGGCGCGGCCATGATCTGGTGTGACCTGCACTGGTTCACCGACGTCATCGCCGGATTCGCGCTCGCCGGGCTGATCGTCCCGCTCACCATGTGGCTGACCTGCCGCGGCCGGGGCCCGCGGTGGCCCGGGCGGTCGCCGCCGGACGAGTCGCGCACCCTGGCGGCCTCGGCCGGCCGGCCGGGACCCGGCTAGTCAGCGGGCCGCCGCGATCGCCGCCACGACCGTGTAGGGCAGCGGCCGGGGATGCACGAGCAGCGCCCTGGCCACCTGCCGGATCTCCAGCCGCCTCGGTGTCAGCACCCGCTCGCTGTAGCGCCAGGCACCGCACTCGTCGGCGCCGAAGCGTGCTCCCAGGCCCCGGCGGAACCGCCGCGCATCACCGCCATCGCCCTTCCAGGCCGGCAGCCAGGCGCGCAGCTCGTCGTCGCGTTCGAGCGTGGTCCAGTTCATCAGCTGTTCGGCGATCTGGCCGGCCGCGTCAATGACGAACACCAGGTCGCCCGCGGCCTTGATGCCGTTGATCCGGCCCTCGCTGCCGTGACCGTGGTGGATGCTGGCCGAGCTGAACGGCACCCCGACAGCCAGCGCGGCGACCGCGTGACCGGCCTCGTGCCAGGCGGTCCGGACGGAAGCCTTCCTGGCGGCCGAAAGCCCGGGAAAACATCCGCGGTCATAGCGCTGGCTGACCCACTTGCCGTTCACGATGGACTCGTCGTCGTAGCGGACGACCCGGCTGAGCTCGGCCTGGATCGCGGCCAGAGCGCGCTTCTCGGCAGGCTTCATGGGGGCGACAACCCGAGCCTATCGCCAGACGGCACCCCGCTCATATTCCAGGCAAATGCCCGGCATCGTGATGAGATGCCTGCTAGTACTGCACGCAGTCGTGACCGGGAGGCCGCATGACAACCGGGGCTGACGGTGCCGGTCACCACCCCCGCCTGCCGCCGCCGCGCGCTGACCCCGGGCCCAGCCGCGTGCCGCCGCTGCCGCAGACGCCCGGCGGGTGGGCGACGATCCTGGCCGATCCGCCCTGGCGGTTCGCCAACCGGACCGGCAAGGTCGCCCCCGAGCACCGCCGGCTGGACCGCTACGACACCATGACCTACGCCGAGATCTGCGCCCTGCCGGTAGCCGGCGTCGCCGCGCCGAGGTCCCACCTCTACCTGTGGGTGCCTAACGCCCTGCTGCCCGAGGGCCTGCAGGTGATGGCGGCCTGGGGGTACCGCTATGTGTCCAATATCGTCTGGGCCAAGCGGCGCAAGGACGGGGGCCCGGATGGCCGTGGCGTGGGTTTCTACTTCCGGAACGTCACCGAGCTGCTGCTGTTCGGCGTGCGCGGAAGCATGCGAACCCTGCCGCCAGGCCGCCGTCAGGTGAATATGATCGAGACGCAGAAACGGGAGCACTCGCGCAAACCGGACGAATCGTACGCGCTTATCGAGGCATGCAGCCCCGCGCCGTTCCTCGAACTGTTCGCCCGGTACTCACGTGCGGGCTGGTCAGCGTGGGGCGATGAGGCCGCGGCCGACATCACGCCGCGCGGTCGCCAGCATCCCGCGTATGGCATGCAGATCAGACCACTGGCGTGACCGGGACCGGGAAGGCAAGATTCAACGATGACCAAGGTGCCAAGTCTCCCCCGGGGCAAGCGGCTGCGGGACAAGGAGCGGTCCGACGTCGCCGCTGAGCTGCTCCGCCGCTACAACAGCGGCAAGAGCATCCGGGACATCTGCGGTGAGACTGGTTACAGCATCGGCCGGGTGCGGCGGCTGCTCGAAGAGGCGGGGGTCGAGTTCCGCCGGCGAGGCGGGGCGACGCGCGGCAGTGGCCAGGGCAGCCGCGGCTGACCACCCGGCCGCGCCGCCAGCGCCAGTGGGCCGGGACCAGTACGTCGTCGGGGTGGATTTCGGCACGCTGTCCGCCCGCGCGCTCGTCGTCCGCGCCGCCGACGGCACCCCGGCCGGCACCGCGGTTCACCAGTACGCCCACCAGGTCATGGATACCGAGCTCGCCGCCACCGGCGAGCCGCTGCCCCCGGACTGGGCGCTGCAGGACCCGCAGGACTACCGCGAGGCGCTGCGCGCCGCCGTGCCGGCCGCGATCAGGGACGCGGGGATCCAGCCCGGGCAGGTCGTCGGCATCGGCGCCGACTTCACCGCGAGCACGGTGCTGCCCGTGCTGGCGGACGGGACCCCGCTGTGCCGGCTCGACGGCCTGAAGGGCAACAAGCACGCCTACGTCAAGCTCTGGAAGCACCACGCGGCCCAGCCGCACGCGGACCGGATCAACGATCTGGCCCGCGAGCGCGGCGAGTCCTGGCTGCCCCGCTACGGCGGGAAGATATCGTCCGAATGGCAGTTCGCCAAGGCCCTGCAGCTGCTGGACGAGGCGCCTGAGCTGTACCAGCGGGCCGAGCGCTGGATCGAGGCGGCCGACTGGATCATCTGGCAGCTCGCCGGGCGCGAGACAAGGAACGCCTGCACGGCTGGCTACAAGGGCATCCGGCAGGACGGCAAGTACCCGTCCCGCGAGTTCCTGGCCGCGCTGGACCCCCGGTTCGAGACCTTCGCCGCCAGCAAGCTGGATCATCCGGTGGCCGCGCTCGGCACCAGGGCCGGCTCGCTCACCGCGCGGGCGGCGGGGTGGACCGGCCTGCCCGAGGGCATCGCGGTCGCGGCGGGCAACGTGGACGCGCACGTCACCGCGCCGGCCGCCGGGGGCATCAAGCCGGGGCAGATGGTCGCCATCACCGGCACCTCCACCTGCCACGTGATGAACTCTCCCGCGCTGGCCGAGGTGCCGGGCATGTGCGGGGTGGTGGACGGCGGCATCGTGGCCGGGCTCTGGGGTTACGAGGCGGGGCAGAGCGCGGTGGGCGACATCTTCGCCGCCTTCGTCAATCACGGCGTGCCGGCCGCCTGCTTCGACGAGGCGGGCAAGCGCGGGGTGTCGGTGCACGAAGTGCTGTCCGGGCAGGCGCTGCGGCACCCGGCGGGCGGATCCGGGCTGATCGCGCTGGACTGGCTGGGCGGCAACCGGTCGGTGCTGGTGGATCACCACCTGTCCGGCGCGATCGTGGGCCTGACGCTGGCCAGCACCGCGCCGGAGATCTACCGCGCGCTGGTCGAGGCGACGGCGTTCGGCACCAGGGTCATCATCGACGCGTTCACCGCGGCCGGCCTGGACGTCGCCGAGCTGATCATGGCCGGCGGGCTGCTCAGGAACGAGCTGTTCATGCGGGTCTATGCGGACGTGATGCGCCGCCCGCTGTGCGTGATCGGTACCGACCAGGGCCCCGCGCTCGGCTCGGCCATCCACGCCGCCGTGGCGGCCGGGGTCTACCCCGGCGTGCCTGAGGCGGCGGCCGCCATGGGCACCATGCACCGCGACGCCTACCGGCCGGACCCGGCCAGCGCGGATGTCTATGACGAGCTGTACGCGCATTACGTCCGGCTGCACGATTACTTCGGCCGCGGCGGCAGCGACGTCATGCACCGGCTGCGGGATCTGCGCGACCGCGTCCTGGCGGGCCGCCCCCGGGAAGGCGCGAACTGATGATCATCCCGAACGGCCGCGGGGCCGGCCACGCGCCCTGCACGGTGGCCCTGCGCCGGCGGGCCGGGGCTGAGACGGCGGCCGGAATGTCGGCAGCGCGAGGTAGGTTAGCGGCGTGCTCGAGTCTTTTCACCCTGCCGTCCGCGCCTGGTTCGAGCGCCGGTTCCCGGACGGGCCCACCGCGCCGCAGGAAGGCGGCTGGCGCGAGATCGCCGCGGGCAACGACACCCTGATCGCGGCGCCCACGGGTTCAGGGAAGACCCTCGCCGCCTTCCTGGTCTGCATCGACCGGCTCTGCCACGCCGGGCGCCCGGCCGCCGAGGCCGCCGAGGCCGAAGCTCCGCGCGGCCCCCGGGTGGTGTACGTCTCGCCGCTGAAGGCGCTGGCCGTCGACATCCAGCAGAACCTGGACGCCCCGCTGCGCGAGATCGGCGAGGTCGCCGCCGAGCTCGGGCTCACCGTGCCCGGCATCCGGGTGGCGGTCAGGACCGGCGACACGGCCGCATCCGAGCGCGCCGCCATGCTGCGCAAGCCGCCCGACTTCCTCGTCACCACGCCGGAGTCGCTGTACCTGCTGGTGACCTCGGAGCGCAGCCGGGAGATGCTGCGCGGCGTGCAGACGGTGATCGTGGACGAGATCCACGCGGTGGCGGGCAACAAGCGCGGGTCGCACCTGTCCATCACGCTCGAACGGCTGACCCACCTGAGCGGACGGGCCGGTGCAGCGGGTAGGCCTGTCCGCGACCCAGCGCCCGATCGAGACCATCGCGCGGCTGCTGGTCGGGGCGGGTGCCGACCGGTCTGACGCGGCCGGGTCGCCCCGGTGCGCGATCGTCGACTCCGGTCACCGGCGCGAGCTCGACCTGGCCCTGCAGCTGCCCGACGACGAGCTCGAGGCCGTGCCGCCAGCCGGGCAGATGGGCCAGATCCTCGACCTCATCGCGGCCGAGGTGCGGCAGCGCAAGACCACGCTGGTGTTCGTCAACACCCGGCGGATGGCCGAGCGGGTGGCCCACCAGCTGGGCGAGCGGCTCGGCGAGGACCAGGTGGCCGCGCATCACGGGAGCCTGTCGGCCGGCCGCCGCCAGCGGGTCGAGGCCCGGTTGCGGGCCGGCGACCTGCGGGCGCTGGTGGCCACGGCCTCGCTCGAGCTCGGCATCGACGTCGGGCCGGTCGAGCTGGTCTGCCAGATCGGCTCGCCGCGCAGCTTCGCCACGTTCCTGCAGCGGGTCGGCCGGTCCAACCACACCCTGAGCGGGATTCCCACCGGGCGGCTGTACCCGACCTCGCGGGATGAGCTGGTCGAGTGCGCGGCCCTGCTGCGCGGCGTCCGGGCGGGCCGGCTGGACGCGATCCTGGTCCCGGACCGGCCGCTGGACATCGTGGCCCAGCAGGTGGTGGCCGAGTGCGCGGCCGAGGAATGGCCCGAGGACGAGCTGTTCGAGCTGATCACCGGGGCGGCGCCGTTCGCCGGACCTGCCGCGGGCGGACTTCGACGAGGTCGTCGAGCTCATGTCCGAGGGGATCCGCACCGGGCGCGGCCGCCGGGCCGCCTACCTGCACCGGGACCAGGTCAACGGGCAGCTGCGGGCCAGGCGCGGAGCCCGGATGGCCGCGCTCACCTCCGGCGGCGCGATCCCGGAACTCGGCGACTACCGGGTCGTGGCCGAGCCGGACGAGACCCCCGTCGGCACCGTGAACGAGGACTGGGCCATCGAGAGCCAGGCCGGCGACGTGTTCCTGCTCGGCACCACGTCCTGGCGGATCCGCAAGGTCGAGCCGGGGACCGTCCGCGTGGTGGACGCGCACGGAGCGCCGCCGTCCGCGCCGTTCTGGCTGGGCGAAGCGCCGGGCCGGACCGTGGAGCTCTCCGACGAGGTGTCCAGGCTCCGGCAGGAAATAGCCGACCGGCTCCGCCCCGCCGGTCACGACGGTCAGGCCGACGCGCAGGCAGCCGGCGCGCAGGCGGCGGTCTGCGGCTGGCTGGAAACCGACTGCGGCATCGAGCACATCGCGGCCGAGCAGGTCGTGCGGTACCTGGCCACCGGGCTGGCCGAGCTCGGCACGCTGCCCACGATGGACTCGATCGTGCTGGAGCGGTTCTTCGATCCCAGCGGTGGCATGCAGCTGGTCGGCCACGTGCCCTACGGCGCCCGGCTGAACCGCGCGCTCGGCCTGGCGCTGCGCAAGCGGTTCTGCGTGACCTTCGACTTCGAGCTGCAGGCGGCGGCAAGCGACGACGCCATCCTGCTCTCGCTCGGCCCGCAGCACAGCTTCCCGCTCGAGCGGGTGCCGAAGTTCCTGGCCTCCAAGACGGTGGAGACCGTGGTCCGGCAGGCGGTGCTCACCTCGCCGCTGTTCCAGGCCCGGTGGCGCTGGAACCTGAACACCTCGCTGACCGTGCTGCGGATGCGCGGCGGCAAGAAGAACCCGCCCGCCATCCAGCGGATGGAGGCCGACGACCTGATGGCCGCGGTGTTCCCCACGCTGGCCGCGTGCCAGGAGAACGTCGCCCCGGGGCCGATCGACATCCCCGAGCACCCCCTGGTCCGGCAGACGCTCGAGGACTGCCTGCACGACGCCATGGACATCGAGGGCCTGAAGGATCTGGTGGGCAAGATCGAGTCGGGCGCGGTCAGTGTGGTTGTGCGCGATACCACCGAGCCTTCGGTGCTGGCCCACGAGATCCTGAACGGGCGCCCGTTCACCTACCTGGACGATGCGCCACTCGAGGAGCGGCGCAGTAGGCAGGTAACGCTCCGCCGCGGCCTGCCGGTGGAGGCCCGGGATCTGGCCAGCCTCGACCCGGCCGCGATCGAGCGGGTGCGCGAACAGGTCAGGCCCGAGGTACGGGACCCCGACGAGCTGCATGACCTGCTGATGACCGTGCTCGGGCACCGTCCCGAGGCGCAGTGGCAGGCCCTGTTCGGCGCGCTGACGGCGGCCGGGCGGGCGGTGACGCTGCACGCTCCGGGCGGCGACCTGTGGTGCGCGGTCGAGCGCAGGCCCCGGCTGGAGGCGCTGTTCCCCGGGGCCGGGGCGACGCCCGATCATCCCTCCCCGGTGGCGGCCGCGGAGCACGAGCCCGACGAGATGGCCGCGCAGATGCTCCGGGGTCACCTGGAGTACCTGGGCCCGTCCACGGTGGCCGACCTGGCCGCGCGGACCGGCCTTGGCGGGTCCGACGTGCTGCGCGCGCTGGTCCGGCTCGAGACCGAGGGCTTCGCGCTGCAGGGGCACTTCACCGCCCCGGACAGCTCAGACGAGTACTGCGCCCGGCGGGTGCTGGCCCGGATCCACGCCTATACCAGGGAGCGCAAGCGGCGCGAGATCGAGCCGGTCACCGCCCGGGATTACATGCGGTTCCTGCTGCGCTGGCAGCACGTCACCCCGGACAGCAGGCTCGAGGGCCGGTTCGGCGTGGTCCCCGTGATCGAGCAGTTGCAGGGATTCGAGCTGGCCGCGGGTGCCTGGGAATCGATCCTGGCCGCCAGGATCGACGGCTACCGCACCGAGTGGCTCGACGAGGCGTGCCTGTCTGGCCAGGTCACCTGGGGCCGGCTCTCGGTCCGCAGCGGCGAGCCCGACGCCGCGCCCCGCCGTGGCGGGCTGACCCCGTCACGGGCGACGCCGATCACCCTGACCATCCGGGACGACCTGCCCTGGCTGCTCACCGCGGCGCGCGGGGACCGGCGTCCCGCGCCGCCCGGTCCCGGCCGTACCCAGGACGTGCTCGAGGCGCTGGCCCAGCACGGCGCGCTGTTCCCGCCCGATCTGGTCACGCTGACCAGGCGGCTGCCCACCGAGGTTGAGGAAGCGTTGTGGGATGGGGTGGCCCGCGGGCTGGTCACCGCCGACGGCTTCCGCGCGATCAGGTCGCTGCTCGGCCGCCGGGCCTTCAGCGCGGCGCGGGGCCGCAGGCTCCGTCAGGCCGGGCGGGGGCGGGTCAGCCGGCTCGGCCGGGCGATGGTCGCTGCTGCCGGAGGCCACCGCCGCCGAGGATCCCGACGAGCTGGCCGAGGCGGTGGCCGAACAGCTCATCGCCCGCTGGGGCGTGGTCTTCCGCGACCTCATGACCAGGGAGAACATCGCCGTAAGCTGGCGTGACCTGCTGTGGGCGATGCGGCGCATGGAGGCGCGGGGCACGATCAGGGGCGGCCGGTTCATCTCCGGGTTCAGCGGTGAGCAGTTCGCGCTGCCGGAAGCGGTCGACGCGCTCCGTTCGGTGCGAAAACTGAAGCTGGCCGGGGAACGGGTCACGATCTCGGCCGCGGATCCGCTGAACCTGGCCGGGATCGTGCTGCCGGGGCCGCGGGTGCCGGCCCTGCCGACGAACTCGGTGACCTACGTCGACGGCATCGTCGCGGCCGAGGCAGAGATCGCCGCGCCGGTGCTGAGCGCCTGAGCCCCCGGCAGGAAGAAGCCCGCCGAACCGGGCGTGACCACTGAGGCGCAGGCCCCCGTACCGCTTACTTCACCGCGGTGACAGCCCGGATGATGACGGCGTACAGGTCATGCCAGTGCGGTGAGCGGAATCCCGCGGCCGTCACGAGTGCGGTAGCGCGGCGTGTGGTGCGCGCCCTGCCGCGGCGGCCGGCCACCACGGTGGGCAGTAGCAGCGGCGAGAACAGGTTGACGAGCACGAGGGTGCCGCCGGGGGCCATGACCCTGGCGCACTGCGCGAGCCCGGCCTGCTGATCTGCCCAGTGGTCGAACGAGGTCGTGCTGACCACAAGATCGAAGGTCCCGGCCGGCCAGGGCAGTTTCTCGGCGGTGCCTTCGCAGAAGCGCAGCCGGTCGTCGGCGGCCGCGGCCGCGGCGACCTCGATCATGGCGGCCGCGGCGTCGATCCCCGTGAGCTCGGCCGCCCGCGGGCAGCGGGATGCGAGCTGCCGCAGCAGGTAGCCGGTCCCGCAGCCGACGTCCAGGATGCGGCGCGGGGCCGGCACACAGGCGAGAGCCAGGTCCGCAGTGCGGTCGGCTATCTCGTGATGCAGCCGGCCGCGCCAGCCTTCCTCGTAACCCCGAGCCCGCTGGTCGAACGCGGCGACATCGCGATCCCGGGTCATGACCCCGATCATGTCAGCCGCGCCGACGGGCGAGTGGACCCGCGATGCCGGGGAGCGGGCCGCCCCCGATGCCGGCCTGCGAGTGGGCGCCCGATGCCGGCGGGCGAGCGGGCCCCCGATGCCGGCGGGCCGCGGGTTCCGCGCCCGGTAAATCTTCCTCGGCGTGTCGGGCGCCAAGATACGGAAAGTGTCGCAGGCATACGATAGAGTGTTCGAAGAACATAACCAGCCAGGCCTGGACGGAGGTGAGTATCGATGGCCGCAGGCCGTCAGCCGCCGTCCCGGGACGACATCCTGGAGACGGCGCTGGCGGCGCTGGCCGAGGACGATACCCCTCCGGATGAGGACTGCCTTGGCTGGCAGGATCCAGATTGCGCGCCTCCACCGGAACTGGCGGGCCTGAGCACGCCCGAGCTTGACGAGCTGATCGCCGCCCAGCCAGCTCCGGTGGCCGAGACCGGGCCTGCCGGGTTCTTGCCACGGGACAGGTCCGGCGGCGGGTACGGGTTCGCCGGCGGCGGCGAACTCGATGTCCTGGGTCCCGGTGTGCCGCTAGCCGGATTCGCCGACGACGCGCATGCCCGTCTCGCCGCGCTGACCGATGACGAGCTGATCGGCGTGCTCCGCGCCTGGCGGCGGCAAACCTCCTGGGCTCAGGCACGGGAGCTGGCCGCCGTGGCCGAGCTAGCCCGCCGCCGCCCCGCTGACCGCACCCCGCCTGCGGGCAGCGCGTTTGCCGCCACGGTCAGCGAGTTCACCGCCGACGAGGTCGCTATGGCGCTGACCCTGACCAGCCGCGCCGCCGGGGCCGAGCTGGACCTGGCTCTAGACATGGCCGCCCGGCCGGCCACTGCTGAGGCGCTGGAGAGCGGTGAGATCGACCTGCCCCGGGCAAAGGTGATGATCACCGCGGTGAGTGGCTTGGCCGAGGCGCATGCGGCGGCGGTGGAGACGCAGATCCTGCCCCGCGCGCCAGGGATGACCACCGGGCAGCTGCGCGCCGCGGTGCAGCGCGCGGTACTGGCCGCCGACCCTGAGGCGGCCCGGCGGCGGCGCGAGGAAGCCGAGCAGGAGGCCCGGGTGGAGCACTGGGCCGACCCGGAGGGTACCGCCAGCCTGGCAGGCCGCGGCCTGCCCCCGGCCGCGGCGCTGACCGCGAGCAAGCGGCTGACCCAGATCGCCGCGGCCTGGAAGAAGCACGGCGCCGTCGGCGGCATGGACCTGCTGCGCGCGCACGCCTTCCTGGCCCTGCTGAACGGGCAGGGCGTGGATGCCACGCCGGCCAGCCTGCTCCCTCCCGGGCTTGTTCCCGTGAATCCCGGACCGGCCACCGGCGGCGGCCAGCGCGGCGCGGCGGTGTCCTGCCCCGATGGCTCCCCGGCTGCGGGCGCTCGCCTGCAGGTGCCACCCGGGCTGCGCGGCCCCGGCCCGGACGATGGCGGTGCGGCGGACGGCGGCGCGGCGGACGGGCCGCCACTGCCGGCCGGGCCGCCACTGCCCGCCGGGCTGCGCGGCCCCGGCGCTGACGGGCTGCCGTCGGCCGCCGGGCTGATCAACCTGATCGTCCCGCTGACCACCTTGCTCGGCCTGGCCGATGCACCCGGGGAATCGGCCGGGTACGGTCCGCTGGACGCCGATACCACCCGGCTGCTGGCCCGCACCCTGGCCGGCCACCCGGCAACCCGCTGGCAGATCACCATCACCAGCCCCGGCGGGCAAGCGCTGGCGCACGGAACCGCCCGCGGCCCCGCCGCCCTCGTGTCCCCGGCCGCCCCCGGCGGAGGCCAGCCGGGGCCTGCCCGCGGCGAGTCGAGCCGCGGATGGACGCTCCGCGTCACCGCCGAGCCCGTCACCACCGGGCCCTGCGACCACCGCACCGCCGAGCCCGGCTACCGGCCCAGCGCCGCACTGCAGCGTCTCGTCCGGGCCCGCACCGTCACCTGCGCCGGCCCCGGCTGCCGCCGCGCCGCCGCCCGCTGCGACCTCGACCACACCATCCCGCACGACCAGGGCGGCATCACCTGCGAATGCAACCTCGGCCCGGCCTGCCGTCGCTGCCATCGGCTCAAACAAGCCCGCGGCTGGAGGCTCGAGCAAGCCAGCCCCGGCGTCATGACCTGGACCACCCCGGCAGGTCGCCGCTACACCACCGTGCCCAGCAAGCACCCCACCTAGCTGGACTGCCCGCACCACCGCAGGCAGAAGGTTGCGGTTCAGGCACGTTGCTCAGGCACATGGCTCAGGCGCGTGTTCGGGTACGTGTTCAGGCACTGTGCCGATCCGGGGGGACCTGCGCGCCATGGACTGTGCGAAGCCGGGCCGGGACGGCCCACCATTGGTCGGGGCGGTCGACAACCGGGGCGGCGGGGCCGTCGCGGAGGACGCGGGCCAGGCGGAGCAGGAAGGCGGCGATCCCGGCGGCGCCTTGCATCCAGGAGGTCCCGGGGGGCAGCAGCGGCGGGTCCTGGCGATGCTCGGTGAACCGCCAGCACGCCCCGGCCTGGCCGCGGATCGCCCGTTCGACGAGGGCGTCGGCCATGGTGCGGGCCGCCTCCAGCAGCCGGCTGGCCTGGTCCGGGTCGGCGCAGTCCTGCGCGGCGTCGAGCAGCACGTCGCCGACCCCGGCGGTGCCGCAGCACCGGCCGTCGTTGTCCCAGAAGCCCGGCCGAAGCCGGCGCGGCACGCCGGAGGCCAAGATCGCGTTCAGGCATTGCTCCCGCAGCCGCGTCACCTCGTGCCCGGCGACCTGGTCCACGCCGGCGTGCGCGAGCGCGGCGAACAGCTGCGAGGTTCCGGCAGATCCGTGGCACCAGGTGTAGGTCACCGGTTCCACGTCCCGGCGGGAAAAGGGCAGCGTGTGCGGGACGGTGAACCCTTCGTCGGTCAGCGACCCCACGGCGAGCAGGTGCCGCGCGCCGTCCCGGGCGGCCGTGATGAAGTCCGCCCGGCCCAGGGCCGTCCCCGCGATGGCCAGCGCGGTGGCTACCCCGGCGGTGCCGTGCGAGTAGTTCGGATACCGGGACCGCGATCCCGGCCGCATCCCCCAGTCCAGCCCCTCCTCGGCCTGGCCGGCCGCCCGCAGCAGCGCCTCGCCGCCACCCGCGGCGACCGCGGCGGCGTCCTCGCCGCCGGCCCAGATCGCGGCGAGCACGACCCCGGCGCTGCCACAGACGAGATTCGTCACCGGCGCCGCTGGCTCCGGCTCGATGCCCAGCGTGCTCGGCCACCCATCGGCAGTCATCAGCTCGGCCAGCCGGGCCAGCGGCACCCGCTCGCGGCCCGGGGCCAGCAGCTTGAGCGCGGTAACGTCCCCCGCGAGCCCGTCATACAGTGACGGCTCGGCCCGGGTGACCGCCATCGCCGAGAGCCGGGCCACGATCCCGGCCGCGAGGGCCTGCTCGGCGCCGGTCAGCGCGCGGCATCGGCCGATCTCCGCCAGCACCGGAGCCAGGCCGGCGATCCCCGCATAGAGCGAGTCGCGATCGGCGCCCGGGCCGGCCGGCGGCGCCTCGCCGGACACCGCCGGCAGCCACGGGCCGTCGTCGCCCCGCACCTGACCCGACACCCAGGCCCAGGCCGCCTCGCCCAGCTCCCGGTAGACCTCATCCTCGGCCACCCGATCAGGCTACGGTCCCGCCGCGGTGCCGCCCGAAGCGCGCGCCGGAGTAGTGTTCCACCGGTGCCTCATAACCCACGGCTGGACACGCGATGACGACACCTGATCCCGAGGAGCGGGCGCGGGAGCTGGCGGCCGCGGCTCGCGGCGCCGGGAACGCGACCGGATGGTTCGAGCAGCTCTACGCGGCGGCCGAGGCCGGCGATGCGGTCGTGCCGTGGGATCGCGGCTCGCCGCACCGGCTGCTGGTGCAGTGGGCGGAGCAACGCGGGATAACCGGCGGCGGCCGCCGTGCGCTGGTGGTCGGCTGCGGCCTGGGCGATGACGCCGAGTACATGGCGGGACTGGGGTTTCGCACCGTCGGCTTCGACATCTCGGCGAGCGCGATCCGGGCGGCACGGCGCCGTTACCCGGACAGCCGGGTGAGCTACGCGGTGGCCGACCTGCTGGCCCCCCCGGCCGAATGGCACCAGGCCTTCGACCTCGTGGTGGAGAGCCTCACCCTGCAGTCCCTGCCCGATCCGCCGCGCCGGGACGCGATCGCTCAGGTCGGCCAGCTGGTAGCGCCGGGCGGGACGCTGATCGTCAGCGCGCGGGCCCGCGACGAGGACGACGACCCTGGCGACGGACCGCCGTGGACGCTCACCAGATCCGAGATCGACGCGATCGGCGACAGCGGCCTGGAGCCGGTGCGGATCGAGGACATCCGCGAGCAGGACTCCCGGCGCTGGCGAGCCGAGTTCCGCCGGCCGGACGCCGGCCGCTGAGCACCGATCCCCGGCTGCGGGCGGGTTCAGCCGCGGTAGAGCTCGGCGACGCGGAAGGCGAGATCCAGCGACTGGCCGCGGTTAAGCCGGGGATCGCAGGCCGTCTCGTACCGGTGGGTCAGGTCGTCCTCGGTCAGGCCGTGACTCCCCCCGGTGCACTCGGTCACGTCATCGCCGGTGAACTCGATGTGTATCCCGCCGGGATGGGTGCCGGCCGAACGGTGCACCTCGAAGAAACCGGTGACCTCGGCGAGGATGTCGTCCATCCGCCGTGTCTTGTGCCCGTCCGGCGTCTCGACGGTGTTGCCGTGCATCGGGTCGCAGACCCAGGCCACCTGGGCACCGCTCGCGGCCACCTTGTCCACGATCGGCGGCAGCGCCTCCCGCACCCGGGCGGCGCCCATCCGGGTGATGAACGTCAGCCGGCCCGGTTCGTGGTCCGGATCCAGCCGCTCGATGAGGGAAAGCGCATCCTGCGCGGTGGTGTCCGGGCCCAGCTTGACGCCGATCGGGTTGCGCAGCTGGCGGGCGAATTCGACGTGCGCCCCGTCCAGTTCCCTGGTGCGCTCGCCGATCCACAAGAAGTGCGCGGACGTGTCGTAAGGGAGCCCGGTGCGGGAGTCGATCCTGGTCAGGGCCCGCTCGTATTCCAGGATCAGCGCCTCGTGGCTGGAGTAGAACTCGATCGTCCGGAACTCGGCGGCGTCCGCGCCGCTCGCGTGCATGAATGACAGCGCCCGGTCGATTTCACCGGCCAGCAGTTCATAACGCTGCCCGGCCGGGCTGCCCGCCACGAAGTCGGTGTTCCACGCGTGCACCTGGCGCAGGTCGGCGTAGCCGCCCTGGGTAAAGGCCCGGCACAGGTTGAGCGTGGCCGCCGAATAGTGGCAGGCCCGCAGCAGCCGGACCGGATCCGGCGCCCTGGCCTGCGGCGTGAATTCCAGCCCATTGATCGCGTCGCCGCGGTAGGCGGGGAGTTCCCGGCCGTCCCGGATCTCGGTATTCCTGGACCGCGGCTTGGCGAACTGGCCGGCCAGCCGCCCGATCTTGACCACCGGCACGCTCGCGGCATAGGTGAGAATGACCGCCATCTGCAGCAGTGTCCGAAGCTTGCTGTTGATCGCGTCCGCGGTCGATCCGGCAAACGTCTCCGCGCAGTCACCCCCCTGCAGGATGAACGCCTCACCGCGGGCCACGCTGGCTAGTCGTTGCTTCAGCCGGTCGCATTCTCCGGAGAACACCAGCGGCGGGATCCGGGCAAGCTCGGCGGTTACGTCGGCCACCGCCGCCTGGTCGGGCCAATCGGGTTGCTGGGCCGCGGGACGGTCCCGCCAGCCGTCAAGCGAACCGGGTTCCATGCCTCACCTGTCCAGGTAGCGGCGCCGCGGTGGCCGCTGGCCCCGCACCGCTGGCGTCGAAACGGCCCGAAGCCACCCCCACGCCAACGGTAACCGAACCCGGAGCACCGGCTTGCCCGGCGGAACGCTCAGTGCCGAATGCGCGGTCGTCCGGTGCGCAGTACGGATACCGCGCCGGGCCGATCCGGCGCACCGTTCAGCAGTTCGGCGCCACGGCTGCGCGGGCCGAATGGCACCGGAATTCGGTGACCACCCGGAGACAGCCGCAGAGCGCATGAACTGGCTTCGCCGGCTCGCCAGCCAAACTCCCGCCGCGCGGCACTGCCGGCCGCGCGGCACAGCCAATGCGGGAATCAGTGAGCGGCTTCGTACTGCGCCACGACGGCGGCCGGGATCCGGCCGCGCTCGCTTACAGCCAGACCCTGCTCCGCGGCCCAGGCACGAATAGCACTGGAGTCTTTCCGCGATGACCTACCCCGCCCCGAGCGGGTGACGCCCTGACGGCCTACTCGCCGCCCGGAGTCGATGAACGGCTGCAGGCCCTTTTTGAACTTGTCGTGGTTCTTTCTGCTGAGATCAATCTCGTAGTTCTGACCATCGAAACTGAAGCTGACGGTCTCAGCGCCGTCGGAACCATCGAGGTCGTCGGTGATAGTGACAACTGTCGTCTTTGCCATATCTTAATGGTCGGGGTACAGCCGACCATTTGTCAAAGTGACTCGCTGTGGATCACCGGTACCGTTCCGGCTAATCCGGGGGCAATGCAGCTGGTATACCGGGAGCATGGCTCCCGATGACCTGCCCGGCCAGATGCGCTCGGCCGCGACGGCGCTGCTCAACGCCATGGACGGTCCGCAGCGCCTGCTCGCGGCGCAGCCGTTCACCGACGACGCCGCACGGCGGTGGCTGGAATACCGGCCACGGCAGCGTCCCGGCGCGTGCGTCGCGGACTTCACCGTGGCCGCGCGCAAGGCCGCCAGCAGGCTGCTGGCCACCGCGCTGAGCGAGCACGCCTATGCCCAGGCGATGGCGATCATCGCCCTGGAGGAGGTGCTCGACCGGCAGGAAGGATGGCGCCGGGGCCGGCACAGCGGTGACTACTGGGTAAGCGTGTTCGGCGACCCGGCGGGCGGCGAACCGTGGTCATGGCGTTTCGAGGGACACCACCTGTCGGTCACGATGACCCTGCTCGGCGACCAGATCTCGCCCGCTCCGGTATTCCTGGGCGCCAATCCGGCCCGGGTCAGCTACGCCGGCAGGCCGGTATCGCGGCCGCTCGGCCCCGAGGAAGACCTGGCGCGGGAACTGCTCGACGCGCTCGGCCCGGCCGGGCGGGCCGAGGCCGTGGTGGCCGATCGGGCTCCGGCCGACATCCGCACCGGCACCCGCCCCCGCGCGGGCGAGGGCATCGAGCCGCTCGGCCTCGCCGCCGCCGAGGCCGGGCCCACGGCGCGCGCGCTGCTCGGCCAGCTGGTCGCGCTGTACACCGGCCGGCTGGCCCCGGCACTGGCGGCCCGGGAGGCCGCCCGGATCGGCGCGGGCGAGCTGTACTTCGCGTGGGAGGGACCGGTCACGCCCTGCACCCGGCACTACTACCGGGTGCAGGGCGACGACCTGCTGATCGAGTACGACAACACCAGCGACGACGGCAACCACGCGCACACCGTGCTGCGCCGTCCGCGCAGCGACTTCGGCGACGACGTGCTCGCCGCACACTACCGCCAGGCGCGGCACTGACCAGCCTCGCGGTGACCAGCCTCGCGGCCGTTAGGGCGCGTTAAACGGGCGCAGGTACGGCGACGGGGTGAAGTGCAGGAAGGCCGGCCGGGTCGCGACCAGCTTGCCGCCGCTGCTGAACACGTTGTAGGCCGGACCGAGAGCGCTGGCCCGCGCCTTCAGCACGGCCGGGTTCAGGGACAGGGCGTTCCACTGGCCGGTGCGCAGGCGGTTCAGCAGCACCTTGGCTGCCGTGATCGTCTCGGCGGGCGTGAACGCGCAGTGGCCGGCCCGGTTCACGTAGATCTGCCGCAGCAGGGCCGAGTCGCCCGCCTTGGCCACGACCGAGCTGTAGGCCTGCTCGTTCTCCGGCACCACGAGCCCGTCGCCGACCGTGTGCATCGTCAGCACCGGCATGCTCAGCCGCCCGTTGTAGGTGATGTTGCGCACGAGGTAGCGCCTGGCGGCCGGGTCGGCCGAGACGCGCGGAGCGGCGTCCAGCGTGGCCAGGTCCTTGTCCAGGCTCAGCCCGGCCGCGTGGTACAGCGCGAGGACCTCCTTGAGGTCGGCCGACTTGAGCAGGTCGCGGAAGTAGTTCACGCCGGTGTTCGATGACGGGTTGCCGCCCGCCCTGGCTTCGAGGTCGGCTCGCAGCGCGAACGCGAACGGGAAGGTGACCTGGGTGGCCCACAGGAACTGGTTGGCTTCCTGTGCCTTGTAGTTGTTAGCCGCGGGCTCCGGCGAGAGCGGCGTGAACCAGCCTGGCGTGTCGGCCAGCGCGGCCGACAGCGCGAGCCGGGCCCGGCCCTTCGCGGTCTTCTGCGCCTTGGCCGCGGCGTTATCGGCCGACAGCAGGTTCGTTCCCGGGCTTGTGATGTTCACGACGCTGACCGAGGGGTCGACGAGCTGCTGGAACGCGAATGCGGCGTCGAGAGCGGTGTTCCAGGTCGCCACCCCGCCAGACACCACGCCGCACATCGGCAGCGCCCCGTTGAACCGGCTCGGGTAGCGCTGGATGAGGCCGGCCGTGATCATGCCGCCGAGCGAATGGCCCCAGGCGATGGTCTGGGTCGGGGTGCCGACGCGGTGGTCGAACGCGCTGAGGGTGTGGATCTGGTCCGGCAGCGCGTTGGAGATATCCCAGCCGGCGTTGGCGTATGACGAGCCGGCCAGCGCGTAGCCGTGCTTGAGCATCCAGGCCCCGGTGACCGGGTCACCGACGTCCATCGCCGGGTTGCTTGAGCCTGGCACCACGTAGCCGTGGCTGTACAGGAACAGCGTCCCGTTCCAGTTCGCGGGGACCTGGATCAGGTAGGTCGCGCCGTCGGAGAACTTCCCTGTGAGTTCCTTGACGGGCCCCGCGCCGGCCGGGGTGCCGGCCAGCGCGGGCGCGGCCGCGACGGGCCCGAGGCCGATCGCGAGCAGCGCGGCGGGTAGCAGCAGACGCAAGGCTCTGTTCATGCGATGCACGATCACACTCCTGTGGGCGTGGAGATCGGGGGCGTGGAGGTTCCGCGCGGGGCTGTGCTGGACTTTAGCCCCATCCGGGTGGCATCGGGAAGATCCCCGGGCACTGATCTCACCGAGGGTGTCCTCGTCCAGGTTCCTGAGCAGCTACCGCGGAACCTGGGGCCGCGGCTAGCCGCGCTCGTACACCAGCTGGCCCCGGACCCAGGTCTGGGTGACCACCGCCTGGCCGATTTCGGCGGCCGGCAAGCGGGAAAGATCGGCGTTGACCAGGGCCAGGTCGGCGTCGAGGCCTTCGGCGATCGACCCGCTGACCGCCTCGAGGCCGTTGACCCAGGCGCTGCCGGAGGTGTAGGCGGCCAGGACCGACTCGAGGCTGAGCGCCTGCCCGGCCAGGAACTGGTCCCCGCGGCCGCCTCCCGCGGGCGCGGGCAGGTCCCTGTTGACCGCCACGTGCGCTCCCCAGAGCGGATTGGGGCTGCTGACTGGCCAGTCGCTGCCCGCGCACATGGTCGCGCCTGCCGCCCGCAGGGAGCGGAAGGGGTACTGCCACCCGGCGCGGCGCTCGCCGAGGAACGGGATGGTCAGCTCGTCCATCTGAGGTTCGTGCGTGGCCCAGAGCGGCTGGATGTTGGCCGTCGCGGCCAGCGGCGCGAAGCGGCCGATATCGTCCGGGTGGACGACCTGCAGGTGAGCCAAGTGATGCCGGGGACCGGTAGCGTTCGCGCGCCGGGCCGCGGCCACCGCGTCCAGCGCGTTACGGACCGCCCGGTCACCGAGCGCGTGGAAGTGGACCTGGAATCCCTCGCGGTCCAGCGCCGTGACGTACCGGGGCAGCTCGTCCGGGTCGATGAAATCGAGCCCCGAACGGCCGGTGCCGCATCCCGCGCCGTCCAGGTAAGGCTCGAGCATGGCCGCGGTGTGGGTCTCGGCCACGCCGTCCAGCATCATCTTCACGCTGGTGGCACGGAACGGGCCCTGCCCGGCGGCACTCCGCTTGCGGACGAGCCCGGCCACCTGCTCCAGCCCCTGATGCCGGTCCCACCACAGCGCCCCCACCACGGTCGCCTTCAGGGTGCCGGCCGCCGTGGCCCGGCGGTAGGCATCGAGCGGGTCCGCCGTGCCCTGGTAGGGCCCGACGATGGCATCCTGCCAGCCGGTGATGCCCAGCGAGAGCAGGTGCTCCTGCGCGGTGAGCAGGGCCTGGTACCAGTCGTCCTCGGTGAGCTCGGGCAGCAGCGGCGTCACCAGGCTGGCCGCGCCTTCCTGCAGCATGCCGACGGGCTCGCCATCGGCGTCCCGCTCGATCCGGCCGTCCGCGGGATCCGGCGTTGACCTGTCGATCCCGGCCGCCCGCAGCGCCGCGGTGTTGACCCAGGCCCCGTGCCCGTCGCGGTTGGGCAGGAACACGGGCCGGTCGGCCAGCACGGCATCGAGCAGGTCGCGGGTGGGGATGCCGCCGGGGAAGGCATCCATCGACCAGCCGCCGCCGGTGATCCACTCCTCGCCCGGATGGTCCCGGGCGTACGCGGCCACGAGTTCGGCGTAACCGCCCGCGGTCGAGGCCGGGCGCAGGTCGCAGTGGCGCAGCTGGTCTCCGGCGAAGACGGGGTGGACGTGGGCGTCGATGAACCCGGGCAGCAGCGTGCCGCCGCCGAGGTCGACAGGAACCGCGTTCCCCAGCGGGCCCGCGGGACCGACCCCGGCGATCCGCCCGCCGCGTACCCGGACGGTGCTGCCTTCGGGCAGGAAGCGGCGGCCGTCGAAGACGGTCCCGCCGTGGAAAACGACTTCCACACCGCCGGGGGGCACGGTTAACCAGCCGTTCTAGCTACCGCGGACGGCGCGCAGGGACTCGCGGAGCGAGCCCATCGTGGCCAGGACGGCGGACGGCTCGTACCCGCAGTGCGCCATGCAGTTCGCGCAGCGCGGGTCCTTGCCGCGGCCGTAGGAGTCCCAGTCGGTGGTCTCGATCAGCTCCTTGTAGGTCTTCACGTACCCGTCGGCCATCAGGTAGCAAGGCCGCTGCCAGCCGAGCAGCGAGTACGAAGGTATCCCCCACGCGGTGCAGCCGAAGTCGGTCTTGCCCTCCAGGAAGTCGAGGAACAGCGGCGAGTGGTTCAGCCGCCACCGCTTCCTGTTGCCGTTCGCGAAGGCCTTCTTGAACAGTTCCCTGGTCTCCGTCACGCCGAGGAAGTGCTCCTGGTCGGGCGCCTTCTCGTAGGCGTAGGCAGGCGAGATCTGCATCTCGTCGATGCCGAGGTCGTCGTTGAGGTAGCTGAGCACGTCGATGACGGTCTGCGGGGTGTCGGTGTTGAACACGGTGGTGTTCGTGTTCACCTTGAACCCGCGGCTCTTGGCCTCCTTGATCGCCGCGATCGCCTGGTCGAACACGCCGTCCTTGCAGACCGACTCGTCGTGCCGCTCGCGCAGGCCGTCGATGTGCACCACGAAGGCGAAGTACGGCGACGGCTTGAACTTGTCCAGCTTCTTGGGCAGCAGCAGCGCGTTCGTGCAGAGGAACACGAACTTCTTCCTGGCCACGAGCTGGCGCACGAGCTCGTCGATCTGCGGGTGCATGAGCGGCTCGCCGCCGGCCAGCGACACCATCGGCGCCCCGCACTCCTCGATCGCCGCCATGGCCTGCTCGACCGGCATGCGCTGCTTCAGCACATCGTGCGGCTGCTGGATCTTGCCGCAGCCCGCGCACTTCAGGTTGCAGGCGAACAGCGGCTCGAGCTCGACCAGAAGCGGGAATTTCGACCTGCGAGCCAGCTTCTGGCGCATCAGGTAGGCCCCGATCCGCATGCTCTGGCGCATCGACACGCTCATTAGTCCACTACCTCCTGCGAGGGCATTGTTATCTCCGGCGACCGGCGGCTATTTCGGCCTGACTTGCCTGGGCAGGCCGAACCGGATGGATTCGGTGGTGATGACGCGCTCGCTGACCTCGACCCGGCCGAGCCCGGCCAGCGCGGCGATGATCTCCTCGACCACCGCGGGCGGCGCGGACGCACCCGCGGTCAGGCCCACGGTGGACACGCCCTCCAGCCAGCTGAGCTGGATGTCCTCAGGCCCGTCGATCAGGTGCGCGGGCGTGCCCGCCCGCTCCGCCCGCTCCACCAGCCGGACCGAGTTGGACGAGTTGGCCGAGCCGGCCACCAGCACCAGGTCGGCCTCGGCGGCGACCGCGCGGACCGCATTCTGCCGGTTGGTGGTCGCGTAGCAGATGTCGTCGCTGCGCGGACCGCGGACGTCCGGGAACCGGCTGGCGATGGCCCCGGCGATGCCGCTGGCCTCGTCCGCGGCCAGCGTGGTCTGCATCAGGTAAGCGATCTTGCCCTGCTCCGGCGCCAGCTTGGCCACGTCGGCCATGGTCTCGACCAGCACGGTGGACTGCGGTGCCTCGCCGATCGTGCCCTCCACTTCCTCGTGGCCGGCGTGCCCGATCAGCGCGACGAGGTACCCGTCGTCGGCGAACCGCCTGGCCTCGGCGTGCACCTTCGACACCAGCGGGCAGGTGGCGTCGATCGCGGACAGGCCGCGGGCCGCCGCCTCCGCCCGCACCGCGGGAGACACGCCGTGCGCGGAGAACACCACGGTCGCGCCGTCCGGCACCTCGTCCAGCTCGTCCACGAATATCGCGCCGCGCCGTTCGAGATCGCTGACCACGCGGGTGTTGTGCACGATCTGCTTGCGCACGTAGACGGGCGGCCCCTGCCGGTCGAGCACCCGCTCGACGATCTCGATGGCCCGCTCCACGCCGGCGCAGAACGACCGTGGCCCGGCCAGCAGCACTCGCCGCTCCCCCGCGGCGGCCGCCCACCGCTCGAGCACCGGCCCGACCGCGCGCAGCGAGCGCAGCGCGGCCAGCCCGCCGGTCACGATCCCCGGATGCAGCAGCGAGCGGTCCGGGGTGTCGGATATCGCGCGGATCACCGCCACCGGGTGCCCCGCCGCCGCGGCCGCGAGCGGCGCGGATTCCATGTCGGCCGCCACGGCGCCGTCGCCGGCCAGCCGTGACCGGTCCGCCGCGCCGGCCAGGTGATCAACGGTGACGATCTTCCCGGTCCGGGCCCGCAGCCCGGCCCGGCGCAGCTCCCCGGCCAGCAGCGGCGCCGACGGGCACGGCACGGCGGGCCCGCCGGCCCGGCCGGTCTCGGTCGCCACGACCAGGTCGCCGGGCTCGAGGCCGGGAACGAGGCCGCCGCCCACGCCGGCCACGGCCATGCTTCCGAACGGGGAGGCGCTGATGTCCGCGGCCCGCCGGCGTGACCGATCGGGGCCGTACCCGGTGCGGATCACCCGGGTGCCGTCACCGCCGCCCCGGCGCAAGCCGCGCCGCAGCGCCTGCGCCTCCACGCGCAGCGGAGCACAGATGACCAGTGATCTGTCGCCGGTTCCAGGCGTCCGGTCGATCCCGGGGCTAGTCACGCCGCTCCCTCCGCGATGCGCAGGTACCGGCCCAGCGCGCTCACGGGGAACACGAGCCGGTACAGGTGGTAGTTGATGTAGAAGTCGCCGGGAAACCCGGTCCCGGTGTACTGCGGCTCGTCCCAGCTGCCGTCCGCGCGCTGGTTCGCCGCCAGCCACCCGATCCCGCGCTGCACCGCCGCGCCGTGCGCCGCCTCGGCTCCGCCGGCCGCAAGCAGCGCCAGCAGCGCCCAGGCGGTCTGCGAAGCGGTGGACTCGCCCCGTCCGGCCAGGCTGGGGTCGTCGTAGGACCGCAGGTCCTCGCCCCAGCCGCCATCGGCGTTCTGGTGCTGTTCCAGCCAGGCCACCGCGCGCCGGATGCACGGCTTGCCCGGCCGCACCCCCGCGGCGATCAGCGCAGGCACCACCGCGCCGGTGCCGTACACGTAGTTGGCACCCCACCGGCCGAACCAGGACCCGTCGCTCTCCTGCGCCCGCAGCAGCCAGGCGACCCCGCGCCGCGCGGCCGCGCAGCCGGCCATCCCCTCGCCCGCCAGCGCCTCCACGATGTGCGCGGTGACGTCGGCGGACGGCGGGTCGATCACCGCGCCGAAGTCGCAGAACGGCAGCTTGTTGACCAGATCGGTGTCATTGTCGGCGTCGAACGCGCCCCAGCCGCCGTCCTTGCTCTGCATCCCGATCAGCCATCGGATGCCGCGGTCGATAGCCTCCTCGGCCTCGTCTTCTGACAGTGCGGACGGGACAGCACCGCTCGTCCGCCGGCCTGTCGGCGGAGCCGAACGGCCGGCGATCCGAGCGATCCCGTCCCGCCGGCCATACCTTGCGGAGAGCGAGAATCACCTCGGCGGTGTCGTCGGTATCCGGGTAGCCGTCGTTGTCGAACTCGAACGCCCAGCCGCCCGGCTCGGTGTGCGGGCGGCGCACCTGCCAGTCGCCCGGGCCCGGGATCTCCTCGTCGAGCACCCACTGTCCAGCCTTGGTCAGCACGGGGTCGTCGGGTTTGAGGCCGGCGTCGCCGAGGGCGACCATGGCCAGCACCGTGTCCCAGACGGGGGACTGGCAGGCTTCCATCCGGCGGGTCGGGCCGTCCGGGCCGTCCTCCCTGATCATGAACCGCTCCAGCCCTTCGATCCCCCGGGCGACCACCGGGTGATCCAGCCGGTACCCGAGCAGGTGCAGCGCGATCACCGAGTACACCCAGGGCGGCTGGATCCCGCCCCAGCACCCGTCCCGCTCCTGCCGCGCGATGATCCACTCCGCGCACCGCCGCAGCGCGGCCCGCCTGACCGCGGCGGCGGGGTTGTGAGCGCGCCGCCGGCCTGGGGAGGCGGAATTGGCGGCGCGCAGCCTGAGGAAATCAGTGGCTCGCCTGACACGCTGCCCGGGCGTGGCGGCGTCGGCCGGCCGCCGGTCGAACCCAGCCGCTTCGCTCGCATGCTGCCCTGGCGTGGCGGCGTCCTGCTCTGGCGTGGCGGCGTCGGCCGGCCGCGGGCCGTTCGGCTCCGCCGACAGGCCGGCGGCCGGGTGATGCCGTCGCGCCCCGAAGGCTCGGTTCTCATACCGATGCAGCGCCTTGTCCAAGCCGTTGAACGCAACTGACCAAGGATCTCGGTCTTTCCGGGGCTTCATGCCGGTGAACAGCTCGTCCAGCGAGAACGGCAGCGGCCGCGACGGCCGGAACGACCCGACCACGGCCAGCGGCACGATGGTCTGGCGGGCCCAGCACGCCCAGTCGTACACGTTCAGCGGGAACCAGGCCGGCAGGTAGATCAGCTCCGGCGGGATGACCGGCAGATCGTCCCAGGACCACTGCCCGAACATCGCCAGCCAGATCCGGGTGAACACCCGGGTGGCCTCGATCCCGCCCTGCGCGCGGATCCAGCGGGCCGCCGTGTCCATGTGCGGCTCGTCCGGTGCGTCCCCGGCCAGCCGCAACGCCACGTATGCCTCGACCGTCGTTGAACAGGTCGCCCGGCCCGTCGTGGAAGTTGGCCCAGGTGCCGTCCGTCCGCTGGCTGGATCGGACCCAGCGGGCCGCGGCGGCGGTGTCGGCCTCGGACCTGATGCCGAGGAACTGGCGGAGCATCAGGTCCTCGGCGTCCATGGTGACGTTGGTCTCGAGCTCACCCTGCCACCAGCCGGGCTCGTGCTGCAGGCCGGCCAGGTGCTCGCAGGCGCGGTCCAGCGTCAGCCGGGCGGCCTGCAGCGGGCCGGCCTGCGGTCCGGAGTGGGTCAGCGTCATCGGATGTCTGCCTCTGCCTGGTGGCGGCTAGCTCTGCCTGGTGGCCACTAGCTCTGCCTCGTGGTGATGAACTGGGCGATCGCGGAGAACTCCGCGCGCACGTCGTCGGGTACGTCGGTCTCGGCCAGGCAGCGCTCGGCCTCGGCGAGCTGGGTGTCCGCCTCGGCTTCGGCCCAGCGTTTGCCGTCCGCCGCCTCGACCAGCTTGGCCGCGAGGACCAGATCCTCCTCGGTGAGCGGATCTGGCCGGGCGAGCAGCTCGCCGAGCTGCCGGCCCTGATCGGTGTCGCTGGTCAGCGCGGCCACCACCGGCAGCGACTTCTTCCTGGTCCGCAGGTCAGAACGGACCGGTTTACCGGTGATCTCCGGTGCGCCCCAGATGCCGAGCAGGTCGTCGGTCAGCTGGAAGGCCAGCCCTGCGTGCGCGCCGAACGCGGCCAGGCCCATGGCCAGCACGGGCGGCGCGCCGAGGTAGACGGCGCCGATGCTGCACGAGCACGCCATCAGCGCAGCGGTCTTGTCGCCGGCCATGGTCAGGCACTCGCCCACCGTGACGTCGTCGCGGCGCTCGAAGGCCAGGTCCGCGCCCTGTCCCGCGATCAGCCGCAGCACCGCCGCGGACAGGCAGCGGGACGCCCAGGCACCCTGCGGGCCCGACTCCTCGAGCAGGATGTCCTGCGCCAGGGACAGCAGGGCGTCACCGGCCAGGATGGCCGCGCCGACGCCATAGACCTTCCAGGCCGTCGGCCGGTGCCTGCGCTCCACGTCGCCGTCCATGATGTCGTCGTGCAGCAGCGAGAAGTTGTGCACGAGCTCGACGGCGACCGCCGCGGGCACGCCGCGCCGCGGCGGCGCTCCCGCCGCCCGCGCCGACAGCAGCGCGAGGGCCGGTCGCAGCGCCTTGCCGCCGGACCCGGACGGGCGCCCGTCGGCATCGGTCATGCCGAGGTGATACGCGGCCACCGCCCGCACCTCGGGGGTTAGCCGGTCGATCGAGGCGGCCAGCGCCGGCCCGACGAGATCGCGGGCGACCGCCACGCCCTCGGGCATCACGGCGGTCACGCGTCCGCTCCAAAGGCATCGAAGACGCCGGCTGGCTGGGGCACGGCTGGTGTCCGTCCGGGCGCGGCCAGCGCCCGGCGCAGTTCCCGTGCCGCATTCAGTCCGCTTCGCACGGCTCCCTCCATCGTGTCGGGCCACCCTGTATTGGTCCACGCCCCGGCCACCGTCAGGCCGGGCAGCGCGGTGGCGGCCGATGGCCGCAACCGCTCGCACCCGGGCACCTGGCGGAACGTGGCGCGTCGTTCCCTGGTGACGAAGAAATCGGCCACCCGCGCGGTGCGGGCGGCCGGCAACAGCTCGGCCAGCGCGGGCAGGAAGATCTCGCGCAGTCGCCCGGCCGGCACATCTACCATCTCGTCGGCCGCCGAGACCGACACCGCAAGATACTGCCCGCCCGCCCGGGTCTCGTCCCGGTCCAGCCCGGACTGCTCGGTCCGGTCGAACACCCACTGCACCACGGAGCCGGTGGCCGCGACGAACGGCTGCCGCAGCACCGGCCGGTCATACACCACGTGCACGTTGAGTATGGGCGAGGACCCCAGGCCCGGCCAGGCGGCGGCCGGGACCGCGGCGGCCCGCGGCAGCAGCCGCGCCGCCTGCTCGGGCGGCACCGCGACCACCACGCCGTCGGCCTCGATCGCCGCGGGCGCCGGCTCCGCCGCCGCCTGGCGGCCCAGCCGGACGGTGAACGCGCGGCCAATGCCGGGCAGACTGTCCTGGGCGACCTCGATCGCCGCGACCTTGGCGCCCAGCAGGACCCGCGCTCCGAGCCGCTGCAGCAGGTCCGCCGCCGCCTGGCCGTGCAGGTCGCCGAGCGGCACCGCGGGCACGCCGATGTCGGCCGCGTCCCTGCTGCCGAGCAGCGCGGTCTTCACCACGGTCGTGGCCAGCGCCAGGTTGGCGTCGTCGCCGGCGACGTTCAGCGCGGACACGGTGAACAGATCCCACAGCGCGCGGCGGGACCGCTCGTTCTGGCCATGACCGCTCAGCCAGTCACCGAGCCGCTGCCTGTCCAGCGCCGGGTCGGCCGGGTCGAGACGCTTCATCGCCAGTGCGGCCCGAGTCACCCGGAGCCGTTCGGGAAAAGAAAGCAGCGAATAGCCGGACAGGGCCAGTCCCATGTGCAGCGGGCCTGGCAGGTCCGTGCGGCGCAGCCTGGCGCGGCGCGGCCCGGCCGTCGCCGGGCCAGGCCGCAGCACGGTCACGTCGAACCGGTCCTGCAGCCTGACCCCGCCGGTCATGCCCAGCCGGGCCAGCAGGCCCCGGTACGCGGAGCAGCAGCGCAGGAAGACGTGCTGGCCGTTGTCCACGACCAGGCCGTCCCGGGTGAAGGAGCAGGTCGCTCCGCCCAGCCGCGGCCTGGCCTCGAGCAGGGTGACGTCGGCCCCGCTCTCGCGCAGCGCGATGGCGGCGGTGATGCCGGCCAGCCCGCCGCCGACCACCACGACCCGGTGCGAGCCGGTCATGCGGCCTCCCCCCGCGGGCGGGGTGCGGTACCCGCGCCGGGCCGCACCACCGTGCCGGCCAGCGACCGGACGGCCACCGCGACCTTCTCGCCGGTGGATAGCGAGAGCCTGCGCTTGAGCACCTCGCCGGGGGCCGCGGCGATCCGCTCGAGCAGCCGCCGGTAGATGCCGGCCATCGCCCCGGCCGACGCGGCGCTGCGCCGGTCCAGCATCGGCAGCAGCCGCATGCCGGTCGCGTACCAGCCGCGCGCGCGCTCGGCCTCGTACCCGACGAGGCCGGCCAGCGGCCCGGATGCGGACGTCCCGTCGAGGTCGCCCTGGCTGCAGCCGAACCGGCCGAGATCCTCCGACGGCAGGTAGACGCGTCCGTTCTGGTAGTCCTCGCGGATGTCGCGCAGGATGTTGGTGAGCTGGAGCGCTACGCCGAGGGCGTCGGCCAGCGGCGCAGCCTCATCCTGGTCGGCGGCGCCGAACACGCCGAGCGAGAGCCTGCCGACCGAGCCCGCGACGCACCGGCAGTAGTGCAGCAACTCGTCGAAGGTGGCGTAGCTGGTACCCCGGACGTCCGCGACGCAGCCGTCGACGATCTCGCCGAAGGCCTGGACCGGGATGGGGAACCGGCGGGCCGCGTCGTCCAGCGCGATGAGCACCGGGTCGCCGGCCGGCGGCCGGGCGCCTGCCAGCGCCTGCACGGCCGTCCTGGCCTCGGCCAGCGCGGTGAGCTTGTCGGCCGCTGGCAGGGCCCCGTCGCCGATGTCGTCGATCCGGCGGGCGAACGCGTAGACGGCCGACAGCGCGCGCCGCTTGGCCGGCGGCAGCAGCTTGATGCCGTAGGAGAAGTTGCGGGCCTCGGTCGAGGTGACCTGCTCGCAGTGCCGGTACGCGGTAGCCACGTCCATGCGGCCGGTCACCTGCCCCTCGTGTAGGCGCGGGCCAGCTCGGCGAGCAGCCGCCGCTTGCCCGGGCGCGGGGTGGCCGCGAGCACGTCATGATGCGCGTCCTCGATCGCGGCCAGTGCGGCCCGCCCGCCCGCCACGTAGCCCGCCACCGCCAGCCGCGCAGCGCCGCGCAGCGTGGCGATCAGCGGCGAGCCGGCGGACAGCAGCGCTGACGCGCGTGCGACCTGGAACGACATCAGCGCCCGGACGGCGGGGCCGGCGGCTGGCGCGGCCAGGTCCTGCGGCCCGCAGCCGAACCGCTCGAGGTCTTCGAGCGGCAGGTAGATCCGGCCGGCCCGCAGGTCCTCGGCCACGTCCTGCCAGTGCTCGGCGAGCTGCAACGCGGTGCAGACGTGGTCAGAGAGCGCGGCCCGGTGCGGCGTGTAGGCGCCGAAGACATACAGCACGATCCGGCCCACCGGGTTCGCGGACAGCTCGCAGTAGCCGGCCAGGTCATCGAACGCCTGATAGCGGCTGACCAGCTGGTCCTGCCGGTTCGCCTGGATCAGGTCGCGCAGCGGCTGGCTGGGCAGGCCGCACTCGGCCACGGTCGCGGCGAGCTGGCCGATCACCTCCAGGCGCGGAGCCTGGCCGCGGTAGAGGCGGCCGAGATCGTCGTCGAGCTCGTCGAGCAGCCGCAGCCGCTCCGCCTGGTCATCCGGGCGCTGGGTTCCGCCGGGCGGCGCGGTGACCGGGCCGGCCGTCGGGGTGACCGAGCCGCCGCCGCGGGCAGCGCCGCGTCGCCGATGTCGTCCACGGTGCGTGCGAACCGGTAGACGGCCATCAGGTGCCGCCGGTAGCGCGCGGGCAGCAGCCGCAGCGCGACCGGGAAATTCTCCGCGGCCGCCTGGGCCGCGGCGCCCGCCGTGATGACGGCCGTCCGGGCATCCTCCGGGGGGCCGCCGCGGGCATGCCCGGACGCAGGGCTCATCGCGGTCCCCGGTGACCGCTGCGGACCGGGCAGGTTCGCGTCGGGCATCGTGTGGGGACCGCGCCCATGGCTTAGTGGCGTCACGCCGCGCGTCACGACGTCTATTTCTGCACAGGTCCCAAAGAAATGCAAATAATGACATAGGCGTCACATGACATACGTGTCGTTTGCCACCATACGGGGCCGGCATAAATGACACGCGCGTCACATGACGCCGGTGTCGTTTCAGCCTGCGCCGCGGGGCTGGCCAGGCCCGGTGCCCGACGCGGGTACATGCCCATGTGTCCCGATAACTGTACTGAAGCGATGTTAGGTCGGTTCGCCGATTGCGCGGCTAACGCATCGCGCTGCCGGATAGCCGCGCGCGCCGCAGCGCGAATTGGGCCACGGGGGTAACAGTCAAGGCAAACCATTTGCCGCGGGTTTACCGAATGTGATAACTCCCGCCGCGGTCCATCCGACAGCGGGAACCTGCCGCCAGGCCGCCAAGCCGACAGCGGTCTGCGGCGCCGAGCGGCCGGCGGCCCGTCCCCTTGAGCGCGCAGGTCATGTCGTCCCGGCCGGCATACGCGTCGCCGAGGGCGCCGCTTGAGCCCGTGGGTGATTTGGCCTCCGGCTCAATCACCGAAGTGCCGCCGCGAAGGGAATGAGATAGCACGCCGTCCTGGGACGGGCCGAGGTGCGGACGGTCGCTATGATGATGAATGCGGCCGGCGCTGGCGTGATTTGCCGCTCCAGAAGATGCTGACGTCGGTGATTGCCGACGGGGTGCCGGCACGTGATTGCCGCGGGAGAGGTGCTGTCATGGGGGCGAAGAGCGGAGTGAGGCGCCGCAGGGCAGTCGGAACACGCAACCGGATCATGTCCCGCCTCGCGTTGACCGGGGAGGTCACGGACGAGACCGGGATGGCGAGCACCGTGCTCGCCGCCGAAGTCGGCTATCCCGGCTCCAGCATCGCGTTCGCGCAGTTGCTGTCGGGCATGGAACGATCCGGCCTGATCGAGCGCGAGATACGCGGCAAGCGCACCTACCGGATCGCCGCAGCCCCTGGAGCCTCCGGCCCGATGGCGGTGATGCAGCGCAGTCCAGCGCGCACGGCTTCCGGCCCGGCGCGCCCGGCCCGCGAGACGGCCGCCGCGGCCGCGGCGGCTGGCGGGGCGAACGGCGGTTACCTCGTTCCGGCCGGCCAGGGCGACTTCGATTACGATGAACTGGCCCGGCGGCTGCTGGTCCAGGTGGTGCGGCAGCTCGCGTCCAGCACCGGGGAACGCGAGCCGGCCGGGCCGGGCGACGGCACGCTGGAGCAGACAGTGACCGGACTCGAGCAGGAGCTGGCCAGCGTCCGGACGATGCACGGCACGCTCAGCGCCGAGAACGCCAGGCTGCGCGAGCAACTGCGCGCCGCGCGCCGCAGCCTCGCCCTGGCCCAGGATCGCGCTAGCAGCCGGCAGGTGACCGCGCAGCTCGACGAGGCTGAGGTGGGCCTGCTGGAGCGCCTGCTCGCGCCGTCGGGAAACGAGGGCAGCGAGGGCACAGGAACCGCCTGACCCGGCTGACCCGGCCGCGCCGCCCGGACCCGCGTACCCCGCGCGCTAGCCTGCCGTGCTGCGTCCCCGCCCGGGCTCGCCGACCTGGTGGACGGTCAGCAGCGTGCGCAACCTTCCGTCCAGGTGCCTGAACATGGCCTCGGCGGCCGCCTCGGGATCACGGGCGATGATGGCCTTGAGGATCTCCTCGTGCTCGGCGCGGCCGTTCACGACACGGTCCGGCTCGGAGACGATCGAGTGCGTGACGTAGAGCGCGGACAGATCCCTCAGGTTCTTGAGGATCTCCACGAGCCGGGGGCTGTTGCCGGCTTCTTCGATCACGCCGTGGAAGCTGTCGTTGTACTCCGCCCATCGCGGGCCGTCGGTCTCGATCTCCATGGCCGCGAGCAGCTCGACGGCCTTGAGGATGCTGTTGCGCCCCGCGTACTTCGCGGCGCGCGCGGTCGCGACCGGCTCGAGCAGCTTGCGGATCTCGTACAGGTCTTCCAGCTCCGTCCGGCTGAGCTCGTGCACCACGGCCACCCGGCCCGCGTCGAACCGGACGAACCCGCCCGCGGCCAGCTCCCTGAGCGCCTCACGGACCGGGCCGGTGCCGACGCCGAGCTCCGCCGCGATCTGGGCCTGGACCAGCCGCGTCCCGCCCGGGATCGTTCCCGCCACGATGCCCCGGTGCAGGATCGTCCACACCCGGTCGCGGGCGGCCGGGCGGCGCCCGGGAGGATGCGAGTGACGCTTCCGGGCCAGCCGGTGGCCAGAGGCTCTGCCCATGCCGACTTCCCTCCCAGGTACCGGTCGCAGCGATGGCGCGTCCGAGCTTACTCGCCGGGTCCGGCGCCGGCCCGCGGAAGCGACCGGGCGGCGGAACGCCAGGTCACGAGCGCCAGATGAGCACCAGGGCACAGTCGTCGGAGCCCGCGGTGCCCGCTTGCATCGCCTGGACCAGCGCGGGCGCGCCCGTCTTGAATCCGGTGATGACCATCCGTTCCGCCTCGCCGAGCAGGTCCGCGATTCCGGCGTCGATGTCCCGCTCTGGCGCCTCGATCAGCCCGTCGGTGTAGAGCATCAGCGCATCGCCCGGCCGCATCAGCCCGTGCTCCGGCTTCGACCTGGTGTCGGCGACCACGCCGAGGACCACACCCTGCGCCTTCCCGATCCGCCAGCTGCCGCTGCCCGCGTCGAAGTGCACCGCGGGCGGGTGCCCGGCGGATGCGATCACGTACTCGCCCGTCGCCAGGTCGAGCGCCAGGTGAACCGCGGTGACGAAGCCCTCCGAGGCAGCCACCCGGAGCAGGTAGGAATTGCACGCGGCCAGGAATTCCTCACGCGGCACGGACCCGAGCAGCCCGCCGAGCGCGCCGGACAGCAGCAGCGCGCGAGTGCCGGCGTCCAGGCCCTTGCCGGACACGTCCACCAGCGCGACCTCGAGCGTCTTGCCGTCGCAGGCCGAGACCACGAAGTCCCCGCCGAACGACGCCCCGCCGGCCGGCCTGAGGATCGAAAGCGAGTCCCAGCCGTCGCCGAGATCAGGCAGGTTGCCCTGGGCGCGGATCCTCCGGCGCAGCTCGATGAGCATCCGGTCCCCGCGCAGCACCTGCATGCCGAGCTTCTCCCTGGTCCGCGCCAGCACGTAGGCGAAGACCGCGGTCACCACGATCGTGGCGATGATGCCCGGCCCGGCCCGGCCCTTCAGCGCGTCGTAGATCAGTGCCGCCGCGACCACGACGAACAAGATCCGCAACGCCCGCGGCCAGAGCAGCAGGCCGCCAGCCAGGATCGGCAGGATCATCACCCCGGGCGAGAACCACGACACGGACACGTGCACCGCCGCGACGGCGATGGCCACCGTGACCAGGGCCAGCAGGAAAGCGAACCGGCGGTTGCCGGTGATGAACTGCCTGCCCACCATCCCGCGGATCCACTCCGCGCCGCGCCGGGCCCAGCCGAACAGGCTAGCCGGACGCAAGCGGCGGGAGGAAACCATGATGGCCGCACTGTATCGGCCGGGCGTGATTCTGGCACCTGACCCGGGGTCCTATCATCCCGCGGATAAACAAGTCGCCCCGACGGCGCAACCCGGGTAGGAAGACAGCATGGCAGATCCCTACCCGATCCGGCCGATCGGCCCGGATGACTTCGACGCCCTCCACGCGGTAGACCAGCACGCCTTCCACGGCCGCCCGCTGCCGGACAAGCAGCGCGCGCAGATCATGAGGCAGTTCGAGTTCGACCGGAGCCTGGCGGCCTTCGACGGCGACGTCCCGGTCGGGACCTCCGGGATCTACAGCCTCCGGCTGTCCCTGCCGGGCGCGATGGCCCCGGTCGCGGGGGTGACGTACATCGCCGTGCTGCCCACGTACCGGCGGCGGGGGATCTTGTCCAGCCTGATCCGGCGCCAGTTCGCCGACATCAGGGACCGGGGCGAGGCCATCGCCGCGCTGTGGGCCTCCGAGTCGGGGATCTACGGACGCTACGGCTACGGCACCGCTTCCTGGCATGCGGGCTTCAGCTTCCGCCGCGGCGAAGGCGTCCTGGGCCGGCACGCGCCCCAGGCCGGGCCGGAACTGCGGCTGAGGCTCACCGAACCCGAGTCGGTCCGGGCCGAGCTGGCCAAGGTCTACGAGACGATGCTGTCGACCAGGCCGGGGATGTTCGCCCGGGACGAGCTGTGGTGGAACCGGGTGCTGGCCACCGCCGACAACGGCCGGACGGACGCCGACGTGCTGCGCTGCCTGCTCGCCGAGGACGACAGCGGCCCGCGGGGATATGCGATTTACTCGGGCACCAGCCGGTGGGATGAGCCGACCTTCCTGCCCGACGCCGTGCTGAGCATCAGGGAGACGATCGCCACCGATCCGGCCGCGACCGCGGCCCTCTGGTCCGACCTGCTCAGCCGGGACCTGACCACCGAGTTCACCGCGGGCCTGCGGCCGGTCGACGACCCGCTGCTGCAGATGCTGGCCGACCCCCGGCGGGCCCGGCCCCGGATCGCGGACAACCTGTGGGTACGCCTGGTGGACGTGCCCCGGGCCCTGGGCCAGCGCAGGTACGCCTGCCCTGTCAACGTGGTCATCGAGGTCAGCGATCCGCTCCTGGCGGCCAACCGGGGCACGTGGCGGCTGCACACCGAGGCCACGGCGAGCATCGGAGCTGATTCCGCCGGCTCCGGGACGGGGCTGGCGGCCGCGTGCGAACCCGCGGCCGGCCCGGCCGACCTGGCCATGGATGTCAGAGCTCTGGGCGCCGCTTACCTGGGCGGCACCCGGCTCGGCTCGCTGGCCAGCGCCGGCCTGGTGACCGAGCGCCGCAGGGGCGCGCTGGCCGCGCTGTCGGCCGCCATGTCCTGGGATCCGGCGCCCTGGTGCCCGCAGATCTTCTGACCCGGGTCTGGCCCTGGGTCGTCTCGACCGAGGCGAAGACGGTGCTGCCCTGCAGCTGGCGCGGCAGCACCACAAGGATCGGCACGTGCCGGTCCTGCGGGTCGTCGCCGCCGTGCTCGGCGATCTTGGCCGTCCCGCCGGTGTAGACCACGCCGTGCTGGGCGATGCCGGTAACGTCGGGGTGCCGGGGATCGCTCACGGGGACGCCGTAGAAGGCCGCGGACTGGGCGCCCGCGTAGACCTTCCTGAGCCCGGACGACGAGACCGTGATCGGCTGGTCGTTGATGTTGTTCCCGGCCGCCGGGTGCGTCAGCAGGTACTTCTTCACGAAGTTCGCGGCGCCGCTGCGAGCGGTCGCTCAGCCACAGCAGCATCCCGTCGTCGTCGGTGGAGAAGATGACGAGGTTGGGGTTGCTGGGATGCGTGGTCGCCCACGCCGCGTTGATCGCGCTGATGATCGGCGAGTCGGGGACACGGGCCAGGCGGTTCGGGTCGGTCGGCGACTGACCGTGCTTGGCCGAGATGACGATAGCGGTGCTGCTGGCGAGGCCCCGCTGCCGGATCGCCGTCACCATCCGGCCAACCTGGGTGTTGACGTAGTTCAGCGCGCGGATCAGCAGCGGGCCCGGAACCTTGCCGCCGGGCCGGTAGCCGCCGGTCAGCCCGTCCGAAGCGGGCAGCTTCTGCGCGGTGGAAACGGTCTGGAAGTTCATCCCGAAGATGGCCGGGGTGCCCACGAAATGCCTGCCGCTGTGCTCAAAGCCCCGGATCCAGTTAATGACCGCCTGCACCTTGTAGGAGTCGTACTGCATGGTCGCGGCGTTGTCGGTGGTCCAGTCGCCGGTGGTGTAGCCGATGGCGTTGCTGTTGATCTCGGGCGTGAAGTAGTCCTGCGGGCCCTTTCCAGAGGGCCCCGACAGCGCCTGGTACGCGGGGTGCTTGTCGGACCAGGCTGTGCGCATCCCTGCACTCCTGGCCACGTTGAAGATCGTGTTGACCTTCAGGTACTGGTTCGGGAAGATCGGCTTGCACGTCTTCGGGTTGACCGGCAGGTTCGCCGGGTTGATCACGCGCAGCGGGTTGCCGGTCATCCGCAGGATGCTGCCCGGCAGCCCCTTCAGGCCCTGGCCCGCGTCGAGCCTGGTCAGATCGATGTCTTGGACCTCGGTATAGGAGGCCTCACCGCCGGGCACCGGACCTGAGCAGTTCGTCGTCCCCGCCGGGAACACGTCGTGATTCCAGGTGTCGTCGTAGTAGATGCCGGTGGACTTCGGGTTGCCGCCCGTCACCTAGCCGACCATGCCGGGGAAGGAGTCCGAAGGAAAAGGTGTCATGGCACTGGCGTACTCCGTACCGCGATGGTCCAGGGTGGCCAGCGTCGAGCGCGGGAAATTGCGCACGTACCAGGTGAGATCCTGCTGGTGCATCCCGTCCACCGAGATCAGCAGCACATGCCGGATCCCGATGGGGGTACTGGCACCGCTGTGACCGGCAGGGCCTGCCGCCGCGGAGGCCAGCGCGCCACCGCCAAGCACGATCGCGACGCCCGCCACGACGGCCACGGCTCGTCGCATCGGTCTGATATGCATGATCTCCTCCTGCCGGGCGCGGTCATTCGCCGACGCCCCTGACACAGGTACCGGATGAAAGCCATGTCTCATCGACCGTGACCTGAACAGTGGCTGACGGATTCACGCCGGTCCGGCCAAGCGGCGCTGCCAGCGGTTGAGGCCTCGCGTTAAGGCAGTCCCGGCTGAGGGGGCACGGGCAGGCCGACCGGGCTCGGCGCGGCGAATTCGATGCGCAAGGCGGCCCGGCCGTTTTTCAGCCGCACTGTCCGTATGTGCGCGGGGACGTAGGCTTCGTCCTCCGCGCGCAGCGAGCTGACCATCGACCGCACGTACGCTGGGCTGGCTCCGCCAGCGCGGCCGACGGCCTCGGCCAGGTCAGCGGAACGCAGCGGCATGCTCGGGGTGGCGCCCGGTCCCCGGTCGCCGAACCCCAGGATGGACACCGGGCGTATCGAGCCCAGGTCGGCGATGCTGATCAGGAGCCGCCAGTCAACGCTGCCCGCGACGAGTTGTGAGCGAGCCACGGCCGACGTCCTGATTTGCGGACTGCGCAGCAGCGCAGCTCCGGTGGCTTTACGGTTCCGCACGTCCTTGCGCGCCGCAGACCTATAGGCGACTGCTCCGTGCGGGGCGATCGCGCGCACGTCGATGCGCAGGTTCCCGGTGCCGAAGCTCGCGATGACCGCGGGCGCGTAGACCGAACCAAGGCGCCGGCCGAACTCGCTGCGCACGACCTTGGTTGCGACGATCACTTGCGAGTGGAGCGGGTCGGTCCCTCCCGAGCTCAGCGTGAGCAGGCGGGCGGCGGGAAACCGGTGCGCCATGAGGGTCTGGCACATCGCGGGGTCGCAGGACACAACGGCGGCCGCGCCGACCTGGCTCGCGACCCACTTCGCCGCCTTGTCGCGGATGTCCAGGGGAGCGGGCGCCGGGGCCCGGTGGCTGGCCGGGGCGCGGTGGCTGGTGTCGCCGTTGTGCTGAGAGAGCGCGAACGCTACCGACCCGGTCGCGACCAGGACGATGACCGAGATCAGTACGCCTGCTATCCGGTAGCGCCGGACGCGGACCCGTGGAGCGGCGGTCGGGGCGGCCTCCGCGGCCACCGCTCGCCCGCCAGCGGCCGGCACTCGCCCGCGGGGCGCCGGCACTCGCCCGCGCGGCGCCGGCACCGCGGCAGGCGGCTCGTGCTTGTCCGAAGTGATTGTCGCGCCGGACTGCGGGTCCCGCTCGGGCAGCACGCTGGTCACACCCCGGGCCGGAACTTCCTGGTCGGTACGCGCGGACCCGGAGATGGCCGGGAACTGCTGCGTGTCGTCGTCCGCGCTCACAAGCAGCCACGGCGAGGGGGGCGTCGCGTGCCTCGTAACCCGCACAGCGGATTCGGGCTGCTTCGGCAAGGCGGCGGGATCAGGCAAGTCGGCCAGGTCCTGCGCATCCGGCCGCCCCGGCGCGGCGGGCCGTTCCGGCGAGACGGGCGGCTCCTGGAAAGCAGCCAGCTCCTCGAGGCCGACCGCCTCCGGGAGGGCTGCCTGCTCCTGCTCGCGAGAATTTTCCAGCGCGGCGCGAACCCGCTGCACCACGGACTCGGGCAATACCACCGGTGTGTACTGTGGTTCGGGCCTGCGCATGCTGCTCTTGCCCGGTGCGCGCTGGGTCAGCGGCGGAACAGGGCTGTCATCGCGCATGACACCAACCCCCAAAGACGCGTGCGGGATTCGCGTCTACCCCAAGGACAGCGGAGCACACGCTTGCGGGCCGGGCAACCGGAAACGCATTGTTGTGACCAATCAGCTGCTTACCCGGGCTCATTAGCTGCTGACCCGGGCTCAGGGGCGGACCAGGGTCAGCGGCGCGATGCCGAGCCGGAACGCCGCCTGTGCCGCCGCGTTGTCCTCGATGCGCCAGTTCTGGTGGTAGATGCTTCCGTGCTGGCTTTTGTCGAACCAGATCAGCCCCAGTGTCTCCTCCCGGTGCATCCCGTCGAACAGGTTGCTGATTTGGGCAAATTGCCCGGCGCCAGGCTCCACGCCGGTCTCCGACAGCAGCACCGGCTTGCGGGTGAACGCCCGGACCTCATCGATGGTGCGACCGAAGGCGCTGGAGAACGTGTCCGACGGCCGGAAGTAATAGCCGTCGATCCCCACCCAGGAGACGTACCTGGCCCCCGGCCACCACTGCTCGACCGGCCCGGTGCCCCGACGGTCCTGGTTGAGGGTCCACAGCCAGGTGACGTTGTCAGCGCCCTCATCGCGGAACAGCGTGACGATGTGCCGCCATGCGGCCACGAACACCGACGGCCGGACGTGCCCGTATCCCCATGAGTACCAGGGAGCGTTCATCTCGTGCCCGAAGCCGATGACAACCGCGTGACCGAAATCCCGGACACTGTCGGCGTACTGGCGCAGGTAGCCGTCATAGGCCCCGGCGGCGACCCCCGCGACCGACGCGTAGGTGGGATCGATCTGTACGCACGGGATGATGTCGTGGCTGAACATTGTCCGCGCGAACGAGACCGCGAACGGCTGCGTCCAACCGCTGTAGTAGGCGACCATGTTCGGCGGTCTCCTGGCCGCGCGCGTGAACTCAGCGACCGGGCTGTAGTGCGGCGGAGCCCCGGTCTCGAACACGCCGATATAGGAGATCGGGGTGGGAGGCAGGGACGCGTGCGACGACGACGGAGGAGAGGGCACGAAGATAAAGCGCGCCCCGGTGAAGGTGAGGGCGACGGCCGCGGCTATCAGGGCCGCCAGCACCACCATGTTCGACCTCATGTCGCCCTGCCCCCGGGAAAGATGACACGGCTCACGACCGCGAGGTTCAGGACGCCGAAGAACACCAGGACGGCGAACTGCACCGTGCCCAGGGTCACCGTTCGCCAGATGGCCAGGGATGCCCACAACAGCGCCGTGCCGCCGCTCCACCCGATGACGCACACCCGGAACCGTCGCAGTGCGCTGCCCGGCGTCCGGGACGGATGCCAGCTCATCGTCTTGCCGCGGGCGCTGTCCCAGATGGAGAACACGTGCGCCCACCCCCGCGCGATGCCAAGCGGCCAGACCGACGGCCCGTATTTCGAGCGGTGCCAGAGCGGGTAGAGGACGAACCCGGCGATCATCGCAGGCGCGAGGACGATGAAATTCCTGAGCCGGATCTGGCCGGGAAGGAACGCCAGCATGATGATCGGGATGATGGGCCCGAAGAACGTGAGCAGGCCGGTGTAGGCGTAGTAGAAGAACCCGGAGATGTAGGTGAGGCGGGCGGGGACGGTCATCCGTACCGCCCACATCCGGCGGGAGAACACGATCCCTGCGTTCCCGGTGCACCACCGGTACTGCTGGCGCACGAACGCGTCAAGGTTGTCCGGGCAGATGCCGGCCGTGAGCACGATGGGCAGGTAGACCACGGACCAGCCGGACCGGCGGACATCAAGCCCGGTGTGCACGTCTTCGGCGTAAGGAATGAGTGTCGGCCCGCCGTACGGCTCCAGCGCGGCCCGGCGGTAGATCGCGGAAGTTCCGACGCAGATGGCCTGGCCGAAGCGATCCCGGGCCACCTGGATGGACCGGTAGAACACCTCCTGGATGGCGCCGGCCGCGTTCTCGATCCATGACTGCCCGGCGCTGTCCCGGAAATACTGCGGCGTCTGGACGATCGCTATGGCCGGGTCGTCCATGTAAGGAAGGGTCTCGATGAGAAAGTCGCGGCGCGGCGCGAAGTCGGCATCGAGGATGACGAGGTATTCGCCCGTGGTGCGAGCGAATGCATGGCGCAGGTTGCCGCTCTTCTTGTAGGCGCGCGCGTCGGGTCGGCGGACATAGCAGAAGCCGTAGGACTCGCACACCGAACGGGCCTCGTCGCTCGGCCCGTCGTCGAGGACGTAGGCCTGGGCCGGCCCCGGATAGCCCGCGATGAGCTCGAACACGGCGCTCCACGTGTTGCGGAGCACCTCGATCGGCTCGCCGCAGATCGGCAGGTAGATGTCAACGCTCGGATATGCGACCGGGCGCCAGGCCCCGACCCGTGCCTGGTGGGCGGCCAGGTCGAATCCCCGCCCGGTGAAGTTCACCGGCAGGCTGATCACCTGGTAGGCCACGTACGTGACGGTGAAGACCAGGAAGGGCGCCAGCAGGAGGTCATGCAGCTCGAACCGGATCTGGCTGATGATGAGGCACGCGGCGCTCACGGCGAGCGTGATCGTCAGGTAGGGCAGGTTCCGGTCAACGTAGGCGTACTTCTCGCGGTCGCCAGGCGGCGCGGGAAGAGTCAGGGATAGCTGATGGCATGGCGTGCCTGTCGTTGTGGCCGAGCTCACTGGGGGTCTGCCCAGCGAGGTTGGCTCGGTGATGCTCACGGCTCGTATTTCCAGATGACGTAGGTGCCCTGCCCGAGAGGCGGGATCTCGATGCCGTAGGGAACGACCTGGATGATGTGGTAGTGGGGGTCACGGTGCAGCTGGTCGGCGATTTTGTGGTCCAGTGGGGTGGTATCGGCGAAGTTGAGCGCGATGTAGGAGAAGTAGCCGTGCGTGATGAACTCGGCGTACACGCCGGCGTTGCCGTCCCCGGTGACCCCGGCGACCCCGGACGGGCCGCCGGTATTGGCGCCCGAGGGCAGCACGATGTTGCGGGTGGATGACCAGCGCTGCCACTGGGCCCCGGCGGGCAGGTAATACCGGGCGATGGAGGCGTCCTCCACCAGCAGGTGCCCGCTGCCGTGGTCGGCCAGCGGGCGGAAGATCGTGATGAAGCTGGACGCGTTGGGCCAGTCTGTGGCGAAGGTCTTCGACTGGCTGGCGCCCAGCGCCGCCGGGAAGGCCAGCGCCACCACGCAGGCTCCCGCGGTCAGCGCCCGCGGCCGGCCGTCCGGAGCCGCGGCAATGAACCGGTCCACCGCGTAGCCCGCGGCGATCGCGGCGAACCAGGCGCCCAGGCCCACGTGCTTGTTCAGCGAGTCAAAGGTCTCCAGCCGCGCCTGCTCCAGCGGCCCCAGCAGGCCGGCGGCCGCCAGCACCGCCAGCAGCCAGGTCTGCGTCCGTCCCTGACGCGTGACGGCACTCATGATGACCGCGGCCACGGCCAGCACGATGACAAGCCCAGTCCACGACCAAGCATCAGCCAGCACCGAAAGCGGCGGGTCATTCCCGGCCACTCGCGCAAGCGTGGTCTGCTCGACCCCGGCCCGGTAGGAACTGCCGCCGGCCAGCAACCCTGCCGTGACCAGCACCACGACGACCATTACCAGGACCGCGCACCGCCGGGCCGCGAGCTTGCCGCTGGGCAGGGCGGTGAGCAGCGCGAGCAGCAGCACGACCAGGTCGAACAGCGCCGACGCATATGCCGTGGCGTTGGCCACCGCGAGCGTCACGCCCGCCGCGACCATCCACCCGGTGCCCTCCCGCCGGTGCCCGGCCCGCACCACGCACCAGGCCGCGACCGCCACCAGAAACACTGCCAGCGCGTCATAGGTGGCGAATGACCCGAGATGCAGCGTCGGTCCCAGTACCGCGAACAGCGCCGCCGCGAAGAAAGCCGCCCGCCGGCCGAAAAGTCGGCCTGCAGTCCCCCACAACAGCACCGTTGCCCCGAGCATGAACACCAGCGACAACGCCCGGGCCCCGGCCAGGCCGCCCACGCTGTCCGCCGCCGCCCCCAGCGGCGGATAGATCACTGGCGCTCCTGAGAAATACGATGCGAACGGCGGTACCGCCACCCCGTGCAACCAGTGCGCCCACTCCAGATGCCCTGTCCACAGGTACGTCGCCTCATCCTGGAACGCCGTATCGGCCCGCACCAGTCGCAGCGACAGCGCAGCCTGCACAAGCAGCACGATCAGCAATGGCCAGGAGTTCGGAACGCCCATCTTCCGGATGCCCGGCCGGCCCTGCCGCCTGCGCCGGCCATATACGTGCACCCGGTCTGCGGGTGCGCTCACCTCAGCCCGGCCCGCCGCTTCCGGGCCGGGCCCAACATCGGTTCTTCCGCTCCTCGGTGTGCCGCTCCAGCGTGAATCCTCGGGCGGCTGCGACCTCGGGGGCGACCCGTCACCTGTGATCGCACCGTGATTCATAGACCGCTCCTACCCGTCTCAGGACACACCCGAGAGTCCGCGCCCGGCCACGCGCCCGCATCGCGTATCAGCGCTATCACGTACCGTGGCGGGGTTTCCCGGCCGGAGATCCTGATGAGCGAATCTACTGACCCCCGAGACAGGCGAGAGGATTTGCCGAAACTTCTTTAGCCGCGGATTTTTGAGATTCTTCCAGGCCGCTTCCCCAGGTCGGCTGGGCAGTCGGTGCCAGTGGCGTCGAGGTACCAGTCTCAGACGGGAGAAGATGCAATCGATCACTCATGATCCAGATTCTTTCAACATCTCGGCACCGCGACGGAACGCGGCGAATGCCGTAGGACTGCTGATGCGCCAATCCTCGTACGGGTGGCCCTTATTGACATCGAACCAGACGAAACCCAATAGACCGTAAGCACGGATTCCTGCGAACAGGTCCTGGATCTTCGCCGGCTGGATAGCAGCCGGGGCCGCCGTCTCTGAAATAAGTATCGGGTCAAGGGTCAGCGCCCGCACGGCTTTGATAGTAGGCCCGAACAGAGAAGCAAATTTCCAGGATGGCCGATAGTAGTAACCATCGATTCCTACCCAGTTTACATATGACCTCCCCGGCCACCAGTGAGCCGGAGAGTCGATATGGCAACTGCACTCGCTGATGTTGATCGTCCACAGCCAGCTCACATTGTCAGCGTTCTCTCGCCGGAATAAAGTGACAATGTGCCGCCAAGCCGCTATGAACACCGACGGCGACGTATGCCGATAACCCCACGAATACCAGGAGCCGTTCATTTCATGACCGAAGGAAATGATTACGTGATGACCAAAGGTTTTCACCGCGGAGGCGTAAGAACGCAGATATGCATCATAGTGCCCGGCCGCGATAGTCTTGAGGCTGACTCCCTCCGGGTTAATCTGAACAAGTGGTGTCGCGCCCTGCCTGGTTGCGACAGTCGCGAACCTGACCTGGAACTTTTCCAGCCATCCACTGTAATAAACGACGACGGTTGGCCTGACACCAGTTGCCGCACCGAACGCCCTCACTCGTGTGTATGATTCAGGCGCGCCCGGTTCGTATACACCCAAATGGCTCCCCGGTGCGAGCGTACGGGCGCCTGATGCCGGATCGCCGGGATCAGCACTCCTGTTAGCTGCGGACCCACCAAGAAGAACGGCAACCAGGGAAATCGCAGCCACGATAACGACGACCGCCCCGATGGCCATGATCAGCGTGAGCTTCTTCAATCCGCTCCCTCTATGATTCACGTCCGGCGGTAGCATCTGGCGACCGGGATCCCGATCATGACCATCGAATACGCCATGTTTGCCCCGATGGGGACGGACTAGCCCGCGACGTAGCCATGAGACCCTCCGGTGGCGACCCAGGCCCTGCGCGTCATCCGGAGCCGTTACGTCCCCTTCTTCTGCTCTTGCCGTATGGTGTTCCGTGGGGGATACGGTGCCGAGCATGCCCAGACGCTGTTGGTCGTTCATGAAGCAGGCCTCTCGTAGGCCACAGCGCCGCGAGCAAATGCAGCGATCGCTGCTGGGCTGTTGAGGCGCCAGTCTTCGACCCCGACGGTGTCGAACCACACAAATCCGAGCAGCCCGTAGCGTCGAACCCCAGCGAACAGATCGCCAATCTTCGCTGGCTTGCCCGCCTTGGGCGCTGCGCCTGTCTCAGAGACGAGTATGGGATCCAAGGTCAGAGCGCGCACAGCTTTGATGGTCGGACCGAACAGGGAAGCGAACGTCCAGGATGATTTGAGGTAATAGCCGTCGATACCCACCCAGGTTACGTATGAACTTCCCGGCCACCAGGGGGCTGGAGTAGGAATCCTCCCTCGCTTGTCAATGATGTTGACTGTCCACAACCACGTTACGTCGTCGGCACCCTGCTGACGGAACACATTAACGATGTGCCGCCAGGCGGCGACGAACACCTTAGGAGATGTATGCCTATCGCCCCAGGAATACCAAAATCCATTCATCTCATGGCCAAAACCGATGATGACACCGTGGCTGGTCCGAGCCCCATAGCTAGCCACGTCGGTAGCAAAGGTTTTCAGGAAGACATCGAAGGCGCCGGAGGCTATCGCGGCGAGGTTAATCCCGGACGGATCGATCTGGATGAGCGGCACAGCGCCGTTATCACTTGCCTGGACAGCAAACAGGGGGCGGAACTTTTCGTACCAGCCGCTGTAATACAGCGCGACAGTTGGCCTTACTCCCGTTGTGGCCGTGAAGGAGTTAATCGGTGCATAGCTGTCAGGAACGCCCTTGGTGAAGACCCCCAGATAAGACTCCGGGCGGGCGGTTAGCGTTAATGCGGCACAGGATTATTACTGAATGTTCCTATTGCAGGGGTGGTGCTTGAGACCGACGGAGCTGCCGACCCGATCGGGGCAGCAACTTTAACTACGCCCACCGTGACAAGCGTTGCCGCGATAAGCACGCACGCCACGATCAGTGTGACGCGAAGGCGTCGGCCGTGGCTCCGGCTGACCCGGGTCGCGCGGGCGGCTGGTGTTCTGGGTGGCCCCGTCGGCGGAATAGTCGTCATGACGCCTTACTTCCTGGAAATATCAGTCGTCCGACAATAAGCGCATTCAGAACGCCGAATGCCGCCACTACTCCAAATCTAAGTGAGCCGGACTCCTCGATGCGCCAGGCAGCAAGGCCGAGCCAGACTAGGGCCAGCGAACCGTTCCACAGCGTAACGCCCCACCAAAAACGGCGGGTGGCGTCACCTGGTCCGCGCGTCGGCTGCCAAGACATGACCTTACGGCGCGAATAGTCCCAGATTGCCAGAACCTGGGCCCATCCCACGGCAAGGGCCAAGGGCCAGATCCTGGGGCTATAAGGCGCGTTATGCCACAGTGGGTAAAGTACTGTGCCCGTGATAACGGCGGGAAGTAGCAAAAGAACATTACGAAGCCGGATCTCATCAGGCAGAAAGGCGAGTAGAGTAATCGGGATAAGCGGCAATATCACGGTACGCAGAGCCGTGGTGAGGTTCCACAGCCAGCCGGCGATATAAGGCAGCCGTCCTGTCCACCGCATCTTGACGCGCCACATGTGCCGGGTCCAGATTAGTGAGGTCGCTCCGCAGCACCATCGGTACTGTTGACGCATAAACGCGTCAAGCGTGGAGGGACAGATCCGCAGCCGCCAGGGGGACGGGCACATAAATAAGCTGGTAGCCGCAATAGCGCATATCGAGGCCTGTGTGCGAGTCCTCTGCATATGGAATCTCGGTGAACCCTCCTTGGAGTTCCAACCCAGCCCTTCGGTAGACAGCGTTGGAGCCGACGCAAAGTGCCGAACCAAACCGATCCCGTGACACCTGAACTGCCCTGTAGAAAACTTCCAGCGTCGGGCTCTGCCGCGCGCTCGACCCAGGCCTGGCGCGTGTTCACCCGGAAGAACTGCGGAGTCTGGACGATGCCCACAATGGGGTCGTCCAGATAAGGCAGCGTCTCTGCTAGAAAATCCGCTCGTGGCCGGAAGTCAGCGTCGAAAATAACGATATGGTTGCCGCGAGTGCGCCTGAACGCATAGTTAAGATTTCCGGCCTTCTTGTGCTCGCGCTGATTCGGCCGGCGCACATAAGAGAACCCGAACGACGGGGCAAGTGCCATCGCCTCATCGCTTAACCCATCGTCCAGCACGTAAGCATGAGCTTGGCCGGGATAGGCCTGGATCAGCTCGAAGACTCCAATCCACGTATTCCGAAGAACCTCCACAGGCTCACCGCAGATCGGCAGGAAGATATCCACGCTGGGGTGGCCTGAGCGGCTGCCAATTCCTGACTCGGGTCTCGTGGGCTGCCGGATCGAAGCTCCGGCCGGCGAAGTTCACCGGCAGGCTCACCGCCTGGTAAGCGGCATAGATCACCGTGAAGCCAGAAAAGGCGAGCATGATGGGATCGCGGAGTTCCATCCATGCCTGCGCTGCGATGACGCACACCGCGCTTGCGCACAGAGCCACAGCGAGAAACGGCAGAGAGCGCCAAGAATAGGAAGTCTTCTCGTTCTCGTCGGGAGGGACTGGCAGTACCAGATTAGTGTACCGATGCCGTCCCTTGGCCGACGCGGCTGTCGCGGTCATCTCGAATCCTCACGCACCCAGATACGAAACGCACTAGACAGGCCTGCAGTTCTATAGGGCAGTGTTGCAACTAGCTGATACCCACCATAAGCGCGGATGTCCTTGCTAATGACTTCGTCCGCCGCACGCGAGTCACCGAATGAGAGAGCAATCACGGAGAAGTAGCGGTGCTTGATGGCATCGGCGTATGCTGGCCAGCTAACTAGATATTTCCCTGTATCAGGATCCTGGTATCGGAGAAACCATGGCCCGGAGAAGACCATCCCGTCGAGCTCATCGGGCAGGTAATACTCAATGACGTTGCCGTTGTCAGCGGCGAGGACGCGGCCCTCGTGAGCTGGCAGCAACGGGCGCAGCTGACTAATGAACCTCGCGGTATTCGGCCAGGAGACGAAGTGAGTCTGAGCGAGTGATGCACCGGCGAGAAGACCAGCAATGGCCACACCTGCGCCAGCAACTATCGCCCCACGCCGCTTGACCGCTGGGACCGCGGCAGGAAGTGATGCCAGCGCATCGCCGGCTACTGCCGCAGCGAACCATGCCCCGAAACCTACATGTTTGAAGAGGCTGGTGAAGACATGGATCCTTGCTTGATTGGCGGGTGCCAGCATGATGGCGCCCCCCATCACGCAGGCGCACACTCTCGTAGCCAACTGAGGTTGCTTGGCTATGGCTACAGCAGAACCAATCAGCGCAAGGATTATGATCACCGCAGCCCAGCCGAGGCTGTCAGCGACGATCCCGGCAGAGGATGACGTCCCATGTGCCCGGGTAAGTGTCGTGTAGTTGATGCCTCGCCAGTAGGCGGGGCCGCCGAGGCGGATGCCGAGGAACAGCAGCAGAGACAGCGCCCACGAGACGATCAGCCCTGCGAGCATACCGTCCTTACGACTTCCCGCCCGCCATACGGCAAGCCCAGCGATGACAACGACGACGGGGTCGAACAGCGTTGCCGCATATTTGGCTGCGTCAGCCAGTGCCAGCGCGCTGGCGGCGGCGAGCAGGAGCGGAATCCGCCAGGCAAGCGGGCTCCCCGCTGCGCGCACGCTTAGCCACGTGGCAAGTGCCAGCAGCAGGAGAGCCATCGCGTCGTAAGTAGCGAAGGCCCCGAGGAACTGGGTGGCGCCGAGTCCTACAAAGAGTGCGGCGGCGAAGTTGGCCGAGCGCCTGTCGAAGAGGCGCCGGGTCGCACCGTGAAGGAGCGCTGTTGCGCTGAGCATAAAGCCCAGAGAGAGAACTCGGGCCCCTGCAAGGCCCCCGATGGCGCTGGCCATGGCCCCGAATGGCGGGTAAACGACGGGAGCACCCGAAAAGTAGGTTGGAAAGTTAGGGATGGATGCCCTATGGAGCCAGTGCGCCCACTCCAGGCGCCCCGACCAGAGGTACAGAGCTTCGTCGGGAAACGCCGTGTTGCTCCAGATGAGCCGCAACGACAAAATGACCTGCGCTGTAAGGATCACGGTCAGCGGCAGCGCTCGTACCTGGGCCAAGCTCTGGCTCTTCTGGACTGCTCTTCGCCAACAGTTTGACTGCGCTTTTCGAGTGGCCAGTCGGCCCGATGGGACCTTGCCAGCGGGTGTCGCAACGCCGTGCCGCTCGATCGCTGGTGCTGCCGGAGCGATAACCGAGGGAGGCGAAGAGAACATGAGATCGGAGGTTCGGGCTGACGGTGGCGCGAGCGGACCGAGTCGCGGGGCACCGCATTCGCTCCACCGGAGCGGCAGGGGCGACGTGCCGGATTGCGAGACGTTGATCATCGCGGTAAGCCCTGCGCGTTGCGCCTCAGCGAAGGTGCACGCGGCCACGTCTAGCGCAACCGGGACTGGATGCACCGGTCGTGCCGGAAAACTGGTCCGGGGATGTCTGGCTAGGAGACGGTGGTGAGGCGGCTACCTCCGCGGCCTGCCGACGTCGCCGCCAAGCTGCGACCGTGTCCAAGCCCACCCGCGGGTCTTCGGTGGCGGTCATCGGGGTGGCTCGTAGTTCGATATGACGTCATCGTCCTGGTCAATGGATGGGATAAGGGCGCCGAAGAGCGCGGCCGTACTAGGAAGAAAATCCGGCGTCCCCATGGCCGGGAAGCCGGAGTCAGGAGCCGGTGGCCGAGCACCCTGAGGAGAGCCCTCCGGCGGAGGGGATGCGGAAGTCGTGCATGCGTGTATACCGGTGGCCCACCCCATAGGCCGCGCCCTCTCGCCTCAGGGACGTACCCAGGAGACTCACCCCCCTGATAGTCACGCCCCGTGTCAACGTCATCACGAGTCATGGCGATACCCCCCGCGCAGGGCAACCACGTACGAAACCTACTGGCAGATCCGTCAGCGGGTGGCGGATTCGTCAATTTGATGCAAAGCACCGCGACGGGCAGATACGGCAACTCCCTAGCAAGCAGATCGGAATTACCAAGTGCACGGCTTCCGCCTGGTCGTACACCGTGACGCCTCAGCGGCAGCCGTCTCCTTGCTACTTGCCCAACGGCCCGGTGAAGCGCCGGCCTGTCCTGCTAAGATCACCCGGTTACGGCACCCTGGGGATCGACCGAATGACAGAAGACGGCAGCACTCCGCCGCTACCTCGGCGTGCGCCCGGCGATTCAGGCTGGTCGCAAACCGAACCGGTACAAGCAGTGACGCTGCCGGAACCGTTGGTGAAGCGCATACTGGCCGCGCTTGACGCGGCAGGAACACAGGCCCAGGCGGAGGACCAGCCAGCCTCCATCGAGGACCCGGCTCAGGACGGCGCGACCTCCGCCGGCCCGCCCGACTCGGACCGCTCACGCTCTCCCGAGCCGACGGCCCAGAGCCGCGCGTCATCGTCCGGCGGGTTGACGTCACTGCCTCAGCGCGTGCCGGGCGCCAGTGACGCGCGTAACCCGCCCGCGCGGACCACGCCGCCGGCACTACGCGCGGCCTCTGCCTCACTTCGGGTCGGACGAGACCACAACCGACGCCTTCTCGGCCTTCGCCATACCCGGCGGGAGCCCCGGGGCCCAGCAGGCAGCAGAACACGCCGCGCCAGAACAGGCCACAGCAGAACAGGCCGCGACACGACAGGCAGAGGTTCTGCCGGACGACGCTTCTGCGGCCGGGCCCGCCGGGGCGGGCGAGGCCGCGGCGCCGGCCGAGGCAGCCGCGCCGTCAGAGACCGCGGTGCCGTCCGAGACCGCCGCGCCGTCTGAGACCGCGGTGCCGTCTGAGGCCGCCGCTCCGGCCGGGGCCGCCGGGCCGCCCGGGACCGCCGCACCCGGACCGCTGACCGCAGCCGCGCCACTTCTCGCAGGGGCCGCGACCACAGCCGGCCCCGCCACGACAGCAGCTGCAGCGGCGGACCCGCCGGCGTCGCGCCGTGACCAGCGCGGTGGTCGTTCTGGCGGTAGCGCTAGCCGGGCTGCTGGCGCTGATGCTGAACCGGCACGTCACGGCGTCCGCGGGCAGCGGCAACCAGGACAGCGCCGGTGCGACGGCAATCCGCGACCAGGCCGCGGCCTGGGTGGCCGGCCAGGTCAGCCGGGCCGCGACCGTAGCCTGCGATCCGGTGATGTGCCGGGCGCTCGAGGCCCGAGGCATCCCCGCGGCTTCCTTCCTCGAGTTGCGGCCGGGCGCGGCCAATCCGCTCGCCGCCAGCGTCATCATCGCCACGCCGGCGGTGCGCGGTCTGCTGGGAAGCAGCTACCTCGGCCGCTACGCGCCCGTGTCCGTCGCGGGATTCGGCTCGGGAAACGCGGGAGTCTCCATCCGGGTCATCGCACCCCGGGGAGCGGCGACGTACCTCTCCGCGCTCCGCGCGGACGTGGCGGCCCGCAAGGCATGGGCCAGCGCGCTGCTGCACAGCAAGAACGTCGTGATCTCGGCCGCGGCCCGCACGCTGCTGGCCGAGGGCCGGGTGGACCCGCGGCTGCTGGCGGACATCGCGGGCATGAAGGCGCAGCGGCCGGTCTCCATCGTGGCGTTCGGCGGCAGCACCCCGGGCGCCAGCCCGGGCATCGCGCTGCGCTCCGCCGAGCTGGCCGGGGCCGGCGGCGCGGCCGATCGTAGCCCCGCCGCACAGGTGCGCTGGATATCGCGCTTCCTGCGCGGACAGCGAGGCGACTACCTGCCCGCCAGCGTGCGGACGGTGCCGCTGCCCGCAGGCGGGACCGGCCTGCGGGTAGAGTTCGCGGCGCCAAGCCCGCTCGGATTGCTGCGGTCGCTGACTACCCGGCCCTGACCGGTCAGCTGCCTGCCTGATGGCCCTCGGCCAGCCCGGGCTTGAGGTCGAGCAGCCGGGCCAGCAGGCCGTTGACGAAGGCCGGGGAGGCGTCGGTGGACAGGGACCGGGCCAGCTGCACGGCCTCGTTGATCGCCACCGCGTCCGGCACGTCGTCGGCCCACAGCAGCTCATAGACGCCGATCCGCAGGACGTTGCGGTCCACCGCGGGCATCCGGTCCAGGGTCCAGCCCTCGGCGTGCGCGGCCAGCAGCTCGTCGATGCGCTCGCGGTGCTCCTGGACACCGCGGACGAGCAGGTCGGCGTACGGGACGACCGGCGGGCTGGCGTCGGCGGCCCGCTGATCGAGCAGCGCGAGGACGGGCTCGCCGCGCAGCTCGGCCTCGTACAACAGGTCGAGTGCGCGTTTGCGGGCCTTGCTGCGTGCGGGCATGGTCTGGCGTGGTTCCCGGTTGATGTGGCGCCGGGTCAGGCGCGGCTGAGGTACTCGCCGGAGCGGGTGTCCACCCTGACCTTCTCGCCGGTCGAGATGAACAGCGGCACCTGCACCTGCGCGCCGGTCTCCAGCGTGGCCGGCTTGGTACCGCCGGTGGAGCGGTCGCCTTGCACGCCGGGGTCGGTCGTGGTGATGGTCAGCTCCACCGCGGCCGGCAGTTCCACGTACAGCGGCACCCCGTCGTTGAAGGCCACGGTGGCCATCTGCTCCTCGAGCAGGAAGTTCGCGGCGTCGCCCACGACCGAGGCCGGGATGTGCGGCTGGTCGTAGTCGCGGGTGTCCATGAAGACGAAGTCCTCTCCCTCCCGGTAGAGGTACTGCATCTCGCGCCTGTCGACGTTGGCCACGTTGACCTTCATGCCGGCGTTGAAGGTCCGGTCGACGACCTTGCCGGACATCACGTTCTTCAGCTTGGTGCGCACGAAGGCGCCGCCCTTGCCCGGCTTGACGTGCTGAAACTCCACCACGTTCCAGAGCTGGCCGTCGATGCTCAGCGTCATCCCGTTCTTCAGGTCGTTCGTCGTGGCCACGTGGAGCTCTCCTGGATGCGCTAGCGGATAGAGCGTGCCCGGCTACAGCGCGAGCAGCTCCCTGGTGGTCGTGGTGAGCAAGCCTCCGGTCCCGGAGCTCCCGTCGCCGCTCACCACGAGGATGTCCTCAATTCGGACCCCGCCCCTGCCCGGCAGGTACACGCCTGGCTCGATGGTGACCGGGACCCGGGCAGCGAGTCTACCCTCGCTTCCGTACCCGAGCATCGGCGCTTCGTGTACCTCGAGGCCCACCCCGTGACCCAGGCCGTGCTTGAAGTGCTCACTGTGGCCGGCTTCTTCGATCAGGTCCCTGGCTGCGGCGTCCACGTCGCCCACCTCCGCGCCGGACCGGGCGGCGTCGATCCCGGCCTGCTGGGCACGGGCCACGAGATCGTAGACGTCGCGCTGCCACTGGGCCGGCTCACCCAGGCTCACGGTCCTGGTCATGTCCGCGTGGTAGCCGCCGGAGCGCGCGCCGAAGTCGATCGTGACCAGGTCACCCCGCGCCAGCCGCCGCTCCCCCGCCCGGTGATGCGGCAGCGCGCCGTTCGGTCCGCTGGCCACGATCGTGTCGAAGGCGATCCCGTCCGCGCCCAGATCCACCATCCGGCGCTCGATGGCGGTCGCCAGCTGCCGCTCGGTGATTCCCGGCCTGATCGTCGGGAGCAGCTGCTCCAGCGCCTCGCAGCTGATCCGGCAGGCCGCGCCGATCAGCATGAGCTCCGCGTCATCCTTGACCGTGCGCAGCTCCTCGATTTCCTGGCCGAACGGCCCCAGCTCGACCCCGGCCGCCTTGGCGGCGAGTTTCTGGTGGCTGGCCACCGTCAGGTGCTGCTCCTCGAACAGCAGCCTGCGATACCCGCGCTCGGCCGCGAGCGCGCCGAACGCGGGCACCAGGAACCGCTCGGTCAGCAGCTCCAGATCGGGGCAGTCCTGCTGGGCGGCCAGCGCGTACCGCGAGTCCGTACCGAGCACGCAACCGCCGGCCGCCGGGACCAAAAGCGCTGCGTTGGAGCTGTCCAGCCCGGTGAGATAGCGGACGTTCGGCAGGTGGGTGATCAGCGCGGCGTCGGCGTCCAGCGCGGCGACGCGCTGCTGCGCGCGATCACGGCGGGCGGCATGCATATCGGGCATAGCGCAGACTGTACGCCGTGCGGGTCCGGCACAACCTGGTCCCGGCTGGTGCCGCCCGGGCGCGGGCAGCAGAGCACGTCGCCGGGCGCCTGTCCGGCCCGCGGCGACGTCTGCGCGCGCGCCGTGAGCGCGCCCATCGCCACCATGAAGCCGGCGAGCAGCAGGAATGCGGCGAGTACGGCCAGGTAGATGATCAACCTCTTGTCGAGTTCGGGCCCGGCCCCGCCGAACATCGGCAACTGCCTCCCTGTGCCATACGACGCTCATGCCGCAAAACCGCTTCACCGTAACCGCGTGCAAACGCTCCGCGCCACCGCAACACGCATACATCATCGTTTCGGGCCAGGCCCGCGCGCGGTTTCATGATCGTCTTCGACGGGCCGGCCCTGGCGTGAGGGTGGACAGCCCGGGGCCGGGTCAGGCGGGCGCGAGCGTGCTCGTGCTGAGGCGGGCGCGGGGCTGGTAGGTGCAGAGCAGCGCGGTCAGGTCGGTGACGGCCGATGCGATGTCCGCCGCGGCGGTCGCGTGCAGGCCCTCGACGACCATGAGCGCATCGGCCGTGGTCGCGCTGGTGGCGCTCTGCGCGCTCTGCCGCCAGCACCAGCGCCGGGCGCTCACCATGTTGTCGCGGTCGGCGAAGATGACTTCGCCGGGGTCCGGGCGGACGCTGCCGTTCGAGGCCAGGTCGGTGAACAGCTCGCAGCCGGTGGCGAACCGGACCGTGATCGAGCCGGCGATGCTGCCCTGGTCGATCACGGCGACGGGAACGGCGTGCCGGATGGATACCAGGTTGCCGATGTCGACGAGCGTGTTGACGCTGGGGATGTCGCCCTGCTTGGCGAGCCTTCTCAGCAGCGCTTCGGCGGCGTTGCGATACTGGGTCGGCTTGGCGCCGAACGTGGTGAATGCCCGCCGCCAGGCGGCGATCGACGGGAGATCCGCTATCGCCGTCTCGGCCAGCCGCGCGCGGGCGGCCTGCTGCCCGGCCCGGTATTCCTCCAGCAGGCCCGGCGGGCTCGGCCCGTTGCTCAGCCCGGCCGCGTGGATCACCCCGGCGCGGATGGCCGGGTACCGCGCGGCGACAGCGTCGTCGTAACCGAACATCATGGCGACCCTCCTGCCGGTGCCTGTGCCGCTGCTGCGCGCGGCGGCCGCGCGGCCGGTTCCGCGCGCTCCGGCGGCGTCCGCAAGCCGGCGGCCAGCCCGCAGATGACCACGAGTATGCCCAGCCAGACGAGCGGGCGGGGTGCCTGACTGCCGGTCATGACACCGGTCACCGCGGCCGAGACCGGTGCGATGCCGGCGAGCAGGCCCGCCGGCCCGGCCCCGAGCGCGGTGACGGCGGAGTACCACAGGACGAAGGCCACCGCGGTGACCATGATGGCCAGATAGCCCATCGCCGCCCAGTCTGCCGTGGTGAGCCTGCCCGCGGCGGCGGGCCCCTCGGTCACGCCGCTGAGCACGATCAGCATGAGGGTGCCAATCCAGGCTGAATGCACCGATACCCCCCAGGCCCCGTGGCGGGGCAGCACCGGCACGGCCAGCAGCGTGAACGCGGCCTCGCACAGCAGAGCGACCGCGGCCCAGGCCAGGCCGGCCGCGTCGGTCCTGCCCGCACCCTCGACCAGGACGCTGCCGCCGGTGACCACCAGGGCGGCCAGCAGGATCTTGCGGCTGGGGGCCTGGCGTTCGGCCAGCGGGCCGATGACGCCGAGCAGCACCGGCACGCACGCGACGGCCACCGCGATGACCGCGGGCTCGGCATGCGCCACGCCGCGCACGATAGCCACGTTGAACACCACCAGGCCGGTCGCCGCGATGCCGGCCAGCCACAGCCATTCCCGGCCCCGGGGGCGCAGGATCGGGACGCGGGCCAGTCTGGCCACGGCGAGCAGGACGCCGGCCGCCACGGCGTAGCGGATCGCCTGGGCGGCAAACAGCGGAGCGCCGGTCAGCGCGCGGGAAACTCCGACGCTGCCGCCAACCAGCGTCATGGCCGCGATGCCGGCGAGCACGCTGGCCAGCCTGGGCCGGCCGGGCAGGGTGGCCAGGCTGGCCGGCCCGGACCGCGCGGGCGATATAACGCTACGCATAGAGTCACCCTGTCCTCCACAATGGCCTGGTGGGTAGAGCCAAAGACGTCCCGGGTGACCGGTCCATAACGCCGGGGGCCGACTTCCTCCAGTTGCACGCCGGCGATGCCCCGGCCGGCGGGCTGGCCAGCTGGCTGGCCCGGCAGCTCCGGCTGGCGATATCGGACGGTCGCCTGCCGCTGGGCAGCAGACTGCCCGCCACCCGGGTGCTGGCCGGCGAACTGGGCGTATCCCGCGGCGTGGTCACCGAGGCGTACCAGCGGCTGACCGAAGACGGCCACGTTGCCGGGCGCGGCCGCGCCGGAACGGTCGTCGTGGCCGTTCCGGCGGCCGCGCCGATGCCGGCCCGGCCAGCCGAGATGACCAGCCCGCCAGCCGCGGACGCGCTGTTCGGCCCCGTCCCCGGCGCGGATGTCTTCGACTCGCTGCGCGCGGCGCCGGCCCGGATCGACCTGTCACCGGGCCTGCCCGACCTGGGCGCGTTCCCGCGGGCGGCCTGGCTGCGCGCCGAGCGGTCGGTGTTCAGCCAGCTTTCGCCGTCCGACTTCGGGTACGGGGATCCTCGCGGGACGCCGGCGCTGCGCCGTGCCGTGGCCAGCTGGCTGGCCCGAACCCGCGGGATCCGGGTGGATCCGGCTGAGGTGTGCATCGTCGCCGGGGTCGCGCAGGCGCTGGGCCTGCTGGCGCAAGGCCTGCTCCGGGACGGAATCCGCGCGGTCGCGGTGGAAGACCCCGGGTCGCTCGGCACTCGCCAGCACCTGCAGAACTGGCAGCTGGGCACCCCGCCGGTCGCGGTCGACCCGCGCGGGCTGCGGGTCGATGAACTCCGGGCCAGCGGGGCCCCGGCAGTGCTGCTAACCCCCGCGCATCAGTTCCCGACCGGAGTGGTGCTCGACGGCGAGCGGCGCCGCGAGCTGATGCGCTGGGCCCGGGACGGAGGCCTGGTCATCGAGGACGACTACGACGCCGAGCACCGGTACGACCGGCCGCCGGTCCCCGCCCTGCAGCCGATGCTCGCCGACCATGTCTGCTACGCAGGGAGCGTGTCCAAGCTGCTCGCCCCCGCGCTGCGGGTGGGATGGGTGCTCGCGCCGCCGAAGTACCGGGACGCCCTGGTGGCCGCGAAACGGAACGCGGACCTTGGCAATGCGGTGCTGCCGCAGCTGGTGCTGGCCCGGCTGATGGAGTCCGGCGAGCTGGAACGCCAGCTTCGCTTCCTGCGCAGGCGCCATCGGCGCCGCCGCGACGCGATGATCGCCGCGATCGGGACTCACCTCCCCGGCGCGGTCGTGCACGGTGCCGCCGCCGGCCTGCATCTCATGATCACCTTCGACGCCGCGTTCGCCGACGCCGACCTGGCCGCCGCCGCCCTGGCCCGGGGCGTGAAGGTGCAGCCGCTCTCGTGGCACTGTCAGCGCCCGTACCGGCCCGGGATAGTCCTGGGTTACGCCGCGAACACGACGGCCGGCATCGGCGAAGGCGTGGCCGTCCTCGGTCATGCCCTGCGCCGGCTGCGCTAGCCGGCCAGGTCGCGGATCTTCTCGATCAGGGCCACCCGCTCGGCGTGCGTGGCGGCCAGCGGCGTGACGTTCAGCGTGGTCACGCCCGACTCACGGAGCGCGGCCACCCGCTCGGCGACGAAGCCCTCTGGCCCGATCAGTGATATCCGCTCGAGCAACTCGGCCGGGACGAACGAGGCCGCCTCGTCCTTGCGCCCGGCCAGGTAGGCGTCCTGGATCTTCTCCGCCTCCGCGCCGTAGCCGTACCGGGTCACCAGGTTGAAGTAGAAGTTCGGCCCCTTGTCCCGGGGCGCGCCCATGCCGCCGACGTACAGTGCCAGCACCGGCCGGGCAAGATCGATGTACCCGGCCACGTCGTCGCCGATGGCCAGCGCGGCCTGCGCGACCACGTCGAGCGGCCCGAGCGCGGGATCGCGCTTGGCCTGCCCGGCCGCCAGCGGGCCGCCCCAGATCTGGCCGGCCTTCTCCGGCAGGTAGAAAATCGGCTCCCAGCCCTCGGCCAGCTCGGCGGCCAGCTCGGTGTTCTTCGGCCCGATCGCGGCCAGCATCACCGGGATGCGGTCGCGCACCGGGTGGTTGATCAGCTTGAGCGGCTTGCCAAGCCCGGTGCCCTGCCCGGGCGGCAGCGGGATTTGGTAGTACCGTCCCTGGTAGTCCAGCCGCTCGCGGGCCCACACCTTCCGGCAGATATCGATGATCTCCCGGGTCCGGCCCAGCGGCGCGTCATACCGCACGCCGTGCCAGCCCTCGATCACCTGCGGCCCGGAGGCCCCGAGGCCGAGGTTGAACCGGCCGCCGGATACGTAGTCCAGCCCGGCCGCGGTCATCGCGGTCAGCGCGGGCGTCCGCGAGTACAGCTGCAAGATGCCCGAGGCGATCTGCAGCCGTGAGGTCCTGGCCGCGATGAAGCCGAGCTGGCTTACCGCGTCGTAGCTGTAGGCCTCGGGTACGAAGACGATGTCCAGGCCCGCCCGTTCGTAGTCGGCCAGCTCCTCGACGGTCTCGGCGAAGCCGCCGGCGTAGTTCAGGGACATCCCGATGCGCATGGCGCCACCCTTCGTTCGGCCGAATCCGGTTCGGGGCTGTCAGCGAGCGTAACCGGCGCGGGGGCCCGGCGGGAGCCCAGGCTCCCGGGCCAGGCTGCTGATGACCTCCTCGCAGACCGCCTCGGCGGGACGGCCCGCGGCGGCCACGGTCAGCGTGGCCACCGACTGGTAGACCGGCAGCCGCCGCTGGTAGATGTCGCCCAGATCCGGCCTGCGCAGCAGCGGCCGCCCGGCGTCTGCGCCGACCCGCCGCATCGCCTCGTCGTAGCTGATCTGGAGGTAGATCACCCGGGCCGCGCCCAGCAGCCGCCGCGACGACTGGTACTCCACCGCCCCGCCGCCCGCAGCCACCACCGCGCCGGGCCCGCGCATCAGCTCAGCCAGCACCTCGTGCTCGGCCGCGCGGAAGGCGGCCTCGCCGTCCTCGGCGAAGATCTGCCTGATGCTGCAGCCGCGGCGTTCCTCGATGATCAGGTCGGTGTCGGCGAACCGCAGGCCGAGCCTGGCCGCGAGCAGCCGCCCCACCGTGGTCTTGCCCGCGCCCATGAAGCCGACGAGGACGATCACCGCGATCCGGCCCCGGCACGCTCCCCGGCCTCCCCCGGCTCGCCGGGCTCCCCCGGCTCGCCCGGGGCGGCCAGCTCGGCGATGGCCTCCAGCGCCAGCCGGTACGACATCAGGCCGAACCCGGCGATCGTCCCGTCCGCCACGCCCGCCACCACCGAGCTGTGCCGGAACGACTCGCGGGCCGCCGGGTTGGACAGGTGCACCTCGACCAGCGGCGCGGTCCGCATGGCCAGCGCGTCCCGCAGCGCGTAGGAGTAGTGCGTGAACGCGGCCGGGTTGAGCACCACCGGGATGCGGCCGTCGGCCGCCTCGTGCACCCACCGGATGAGCTCGGTCTCGTCGTCGGTCTGCCGGACCTCCGCTCGCAGCCCGAGCTTGCCGGCGGCGGCGCGGCACGCACCGGCCAGGTCATCGAAGCTGGCCGAGCCGTACACCTCGGGCTCGCGGACGCCCAGCCTGCCCAGATTGGGTCCGTTGAGCACGAGCACCCGCCTCATGGCGCGCAGACCTCCTGGTATGCCTGTTCGAGAAGCCCTTCCGCAGGGTCGCCGAGCACGCCCGGCCGGCCAAGCCCGTCGAGCACGATGAACCGCAGCCGGGATCCGCGGGCCTTCTTGTCCACTCCCATCGCCGCCCGCAGCCGGGGCCAGGCATCCGGCCGGTACCGGGTCGGCAGCCCGACCGCGGTGAGCACCTCACGGTGCCGCCGGGCCGTGCGGTCGTCAAGCCGGCCTGCCAGGCGGCCAAGCTCGGCCGCGTAGGTCATGCCGATCGCCACCGCCTCGCCATGCCGGAACCCGAACCCCTCCACCCGCTCGATCGCGTGGCCGAGCGTATGCCCGTAGTTCAGGAACTCCCGCTGCCCGGCCTCGCGCAGGTCCCCGGCGACCACGGCGGCCTTGACCCTGATCGCGCGCTCGATCAGCTCGGCCGCGGCCGGGCCGGCCGGGACCGCGGCCTGCCCGGGATCGGACTCGACCAGGTCGAGGACGGCAGGGTCGGCGATGAACCCGGCCTTGATCACCTCGGCCAGGCCGCTCACGTACTCCCGCCGGGGCAGCGTGGCCAGCGTGGCCGGGTCGGCCAGCACCCCGGCGGGCGGGTGAAACGCGCCGACCAGGTTCTTGCCCTCGGGAATGTTGACCGCGGTCTTGCCGCCGATCGCCGCGTCCACCATGGCGAGCAGCGTGGTCGGCACGAGCACCAGCCGGATCCCGCGCAGCCACGTGGCCGCGACGAATCCGGCCAGGTCGCAGGCCGCCCCGCCGCCGATGCCGACGATGCAGTCGGTGCGGCCGATGCGATGGGCCGCGAGCCTGGACCACAGCCGCGCTGCCACCGCGATGTCCTTGGCCGCCTCGCCGTCCGGGATGTCCTCAGCGTGCACCCGGTACCCGGCTCGCGCGAGCACCTGGCAGGCGGCCGCGGCGAGATCGCCGCGGCTAGCCGCGTGGACGACGGCCACGGCCGCCGCGTCCTGGCGCTCGCGCTTGGCCGGCCCGGCGAGCCGGGGCAGCTCGCCGAGCACGCCGGCACCGACGACCACGTCGTACGGCCGCTCGCCGTCCACGGTGATCCTGGTGATGCTCACTCGACGGCGTCCGCGATCTGGCCGGCAATCTCCTCCGGAGAAAGATCATCAGTCCGAACGGTGACGCGGGCGACTCCCTGGTAAAGCGGAAGCCGTTCTTCGAGCATGGCCCGCAGCATCCCGCGTGGGTTGCCTGGCACGGGAACGCGGGGCTTGTTCATGCCCACCCGCTTCGCCACCTCGGCGAAGCCGGCCTCCAGGTAGGCGACCCGCTGGCCTGCCAGCAGCCGCTGGACGCCGCGGTCGAGCACCGCGCCGCTGCCCAGGGCGACGACACCCGGGTAGCCGAGCGCGCGCTGGACCACCGGCCGCTCCAGCGCGCGGAAGGCCTGCTCCCCGTCCTCCACGAAGATGTCGCCGGCCGGCTTGCGCGCGATCGCCTCGACCTCGTCGTCGGTGTCCAGGAAGCCGGTGCGCAGCCGGGCGGCCAGCAGCGGGCCCACGGTGGACTTGCCCGACCCGGGCGGCCCGACCAGGATCACCGCGGGCCCGGGGCCTGTCACGTGATCACCAGAGAGTCCAGGTACCCCCGGAGGTTGCGCCGCGTCTCGGCCAGCGAGTCCCCGCCGAACTTCTCGGCCGCCGCGTCGGCGAGCACCAGCGCCACCATCGCCTCGGCCACCACCCCGGCCGCGGGGACCGCGGTCACGTCGCTGCGCTGGTTGATCGCCTTGGCCGGCTCGCCGGTGCTGACGTTCGACTGTGTCCAGCGCGCGCGGCACGGTGGATATCGGCTTCATCGCCGCGCGTACCCGCAGCAGCTCCCCGGTGCTGATCCCGCCCTCGATCCCGCCGGACCGGTTGGTCCGCCTGCGCACGCCCAGGCCGGGCCGGCCGCTGGCTCGATCTCGTCGTGCGCCGCCGACCCGCGCCGCGCCGCGGTCTCAAAACCGTCGCCGATCTCGACGCCCTTGATGGCGTGAATGCTCATCAGCGCGCCGGCCAGGCGCGCGTCAAGCTTGCGGTCCCAGTGCACGTGGCTGCCGAGCCCGGGAGGCAGGCCGTAGGCTGCGACCTCGACCACGCCGCCGAGGGTGTCCCCGTCCTGGCGCGCCGCGTCGATCTCCGCGACCATCTTCTCGCTGGTCGCCGGGTCGAGACAGCGCACCGGATCGGCGTCGGTGCGGCCGGCGTCCCCGGGTACGGGAATGCTGCCCTCGGCGGCGGTGACCTGGCCGATCGCGATCACGTGGCTGACGATCTCGACGTCCAGCGCCTGCCGGAGAAACCGCCGCGCGACCTCGCCCAGCGCGACCCGCGCGGCCGTCTCGCGGGCGCTGGACCGCTCGAGGACAGGCCGGGCGTCTTCGTGGCCGTACTTCTGCATGCCCACCAGGTCGGCGTGGCCGGGTCGCGGCCTGGTCAGCGGCGCGGCCCGGGCCAGGCCGGCGAGCCGCGCCGGATCGACGGGATCGGGCGACATCACCGTCTCCCACTTCGGCCATTCGGTGTTGGCGACCCTGATCGCCACCGGGCCGCCGAGCGTGCGGCCGTGCCTGACCCCGGCCGTGATCTCGACCTCGTCCTGCTCGAACTTCATCCGCGCGCCGCGGCCGTAGCCAGCCCGCCGCCTGGCCAGGGCGGCCGCGATGTCGGCGGTGGCGACCTGCACGCCCGCCGGCACGCCCTCGATGATCGCGACGAGCGCGCGCCCGTGCGATTCTCCCGCTGTCAGCCAGCGCACCATGTATCCGATCCTTCCACGTCAGCCAGGCCGGCTGAGCATTCCGGCTCCGCCGGAGCCGGCTGAGTCGGTATGTTGCGATAGGAGAGCCTCTCGCGTTGGGGCCGCGGTCGGACTCAGGGAGACGCGTGACGCAGCTCGGTCATGACGCAGCGCCGGTCGGTCAGGCGGCGTTCTCGCACGCCCCGGTGCCGTACGGCCCGGGCGCGCGGGTCCGGATCGAGGCGGGCACTCTGATGCAGAAGCTGCTGCCGCGGCACCTGGTCGAGCCGTACCTCAGCAGCCGGCGCTCGGTGATCTCCGGGTTCGTGCACCGCGCCGAGGGTGGCATGCTCCCCGGCCTGCCCTGGCTGCGCGAGGCGCACGACCGGGGAAACGCGACAGGCGCGCACGCCAGGGACCCCGATGACCTGTGGGTACTGCGCTGGCGTGCCCTCGACATCCAGACCTACCTGGCCGCCAGCCCGGCGCCGGCCGGCGGCGGCCGCGGACAGCTACCGGGGGCCGAGCCGTACGGCGGGCCGGGCCATCCGGCCTTCGAGCTGTTCATCGCTCCTGGCCCCATCCCGGTCGGCACCGAGATGTACCGGCTCACGCCGGCCGCGGAGGAATTCATCGGCTGGCACGACGGGCAGGCCTGGCTCGGCCCCGGCGCGGGGGGCTGAACAATGCGGTACCGGCTGATGGCGACGTATCGCGGTGTCCCCTACGAGGCGGGGGTCGGCCCCACCGACAAGGACGTGGTCCTGTTCGCGGCCTGCCCGCCGCCGGAGGATCTGGGGTTCCAGCCCGCGACCGGCCACTGGCGCAAGGCGGTGAGCCGGGCGGAGGTGGATGCCGTCTGGGAATCGCGCCCGTCGGGCATGTTCGGCGGTGAGCCGTGCCTGGTCCTTGACGACCTGGGCGAGCATCTGCACATCGGCTACCTGGGCCATGACCTCGCCCGCGCCGGGCGGCTCGGCTACTCCGAGATGGAACCTGGCGTGTTCGAGCTGCTGGCCGCCCGCGAGGACGTGACGGATATCACCGAGGACCGCGTGGATCACGCCTTCCTGCCGTGGCGGCAAAGCTGGCCCGGCGACGAGACCGGGGGTTCCGCCGACGGCTACCTTCCGATCACAGCTCCCACCCCGGCGATCAGATTCCCCGGGCCGCGGTCCGAACCGGCGATTGCGTACCCCGGGCCGGTGCCCGAACCGGGGATCACGGACCCGGGGCCTGGCCCGGCGATCATTGAGCCGGGACCGGGAGCTGACGGGGCGATCACCGACCAGGAGCCGGGTGCGGGGCCAGGCAGGGTGCGCCGGCGGGCGGCGCGCCGGCCGCCGCGGCCGCAGGCCCGGCAGGTCTTCGCCGAGCTCGCCGGGCGGGCCGCGCTGCCGCCAGATTCCTACGCGGTGGACGAGGCGGTTGACGGCGCCATCTGCCTGGTCAGCACCGATACCGGGTTCGAGGTGTTCATGGCGGCCGACGGGGTCAAGCGGGAGGCGCGGCTGTTCAACGACGAGGAAGCCGCCTACTTCTACCTGTTCGGCCTGCTGGCGGCCGAGGCGGTCCGCGACGGGCGCCTGGTGCCACCCGGGACTAGTAGCGCACGGTGATGCGGCGGGCCACGCCGTCCACCCGGATCAGTCCGCCGTAGGGGATGACGAGTTGCGGATCGGTGTGCCCGAAGTCGATGTCCAGCACCACCATCGTGTCCGGCGCGTACTCGTCCATGGCGCGGAGCACGGCCTCCCGCTGGTCACGCACGTAGCGGGACTTCTGCTCCGGGGTGGTGCGGCGGTCAAGCGCCCAGGCCTTCGGCCTGCCGAACAGTACGGCGGAAAACACGCCAAGCAGGCCCCGCTCGCCGATCGCGCGCAGCACCCGGTACACCTCGGTGGCAGACGGCAGCTCCTCGCTGGTCTCCAGGAACAGCACCCCGCCGCGGCAGTCATCGGGGGACGGCACCGGCCGTCCCGTCATGAGCAGCCACCCGAGCACCTCCAGGTTCCCGCCCCAGCCGGTTCCCTCGGCCACCCGGCCGGCATGGCGCCAGTGCCACCCGTCGCAAGGCTGCATCAGCGGCTCGGACTCGAATGTGGCCGGGTCGCCCCAGTCACGGTCCACGTCGCCATAGGCGGCCACCGGGACCAGTTCGTAGTCTCCCGGGCTGAACAGGGCGGCCCGCAGTGACGCCTCGGTCGCCGGGTGCATCGCGACTGGCCTGCCGAACTGGACCATGACGCAGCCGCCGTGACAGCCCACGATGCCCAGCTGCCAGAGGTAGGTGAGCAGGCAGGTGTTGTCGCTGTAGCCGAAGAACGGCTTGGGATTCGCCCGCAGCAGGTCCGCGTCGAGGTGCGGGAGTATGCGAATCTCGTCCTCCCCGCCGATGCTCGTGATCACTGCCGCGATGGCGGGGTCGGCGAAGGCGGCATGGACGTCGGCGGCGCGATCGGCGGGCGCCGAGTCCATCACCCGCGTCGTCGGATACTCCACCGGTATCAGGCCGAAATCGCCGCGGAGCCTGCTCAGTCCCAACTCGAACGGCAGCGGGAAGACGCCAGGCAGCCCCGAGGACGGTGACAGGATCGCCACCCGGTCACCCGGCCGCGGCTTCGGCGGGTAGGCCAGCTCGGGCATCCTCGCACCCTAGTAGTTACGGGCAGTAGCTGTGAAGCCTGGGACTTGCCTGGGGTTAGTGAAATTTGCACTCGGCGGTCCCGATGTTGGTTATGGTGCGAAGTGCCGGCGGGGCTGACGGTCCCCCGCTCCCCAAGCAGCCCCGCCGGCACACTCCGCCGGTACCGTGGCTGGCATGACGGCTGCCGTGAGCCCGCGGCCCCTGGTCGTGACGGGCGCCGCAAGCCTGGCGGTCCGCCAGCCGCTCACCGGTCCGCGCCGCCCGGCACGAGTGATCGCGGCCCGGCCCGCCTCTATCTACCTGGAGCTTCCGCCGCCCGCCGCCGAGCCGCGCGTGCTCGTGCTGGCCGCAGCCGGCACGTCCCGGCTGCCGAACGCGATCGCCCTGCCCGCCGGGCTGGACCGGCTCGTTCCCGAGGTGTCCGGCGAGTCCTGGGCCGGCCTTGGCGTCGTGCAGGCCGGACAGCTCACGGTGCGCGTGCTGCGCTGGTGGGATTCCCTCCCCCGTGCTCGGCCCGCTGTCCCGGGCCCGGCTCGAACAGGGCGCGGCCGCGCTGCACCGGGCCTGCGTGTCGGCTGACCGTGGCCCTGGCCTGGCCGGCCACGACGCCCCGGCGATGCTGGCGGCCTGCTGCGGCGACGGTGACCTGGCCGGGGCGGTGGAGGCGGCCGAACAGATCACCGGCCTCGGCCCTGGGCTGGCGCCCAGCGGGGACAACATGATCAGCGGGCTCCTGCTGGCGCTGCGGCTGCTGGGCGGCGCGATCTCCGGCGGGACGCGGGCGGTCTGGCTGGCGGACTGGCTGGGCGCCGCGGTCACCTCCGACGCCTCGCGGCGGACCACCTCGCTGGGGGCGACGCTGCTGTACTGCGCGGCGCACGGCCAGGCCACGGCGGAGGTGTCGGCCGTGCTGCGCGGCCTGGCCGGCCAGCAGCCGCTGGCCGCGGTGACCAGGACGCTGCTCGCGAGTACCGCGCCCGTTGCGGGCGCGGACCTGGCCTGGGGGCTGGTGACGGGCTGCCGGGCCGCGCTGGCCCTGGCGCTGCCCATGCGCTAGCCGCGAGAATAAGGCCATGCCCATACCGCTCACCGGCGCGCAGTATGAGATCTCCGCGGGTCACTACACCGCGGCCGTGACCGAGCTCGGCGCGGGCCTGCGGGCCCTGCACCACCGCGGCACGCCGCTGCTGGCCGGCTACCAGCCGGATCAGCTGCCGCCGGGCGGGGCGGGGCAGCTGCTCGCCCCGTGGCCGAACCGCGTCGACGGCGGCCGGTACTCGTTCGGCGGCGCGCAGCTGCAACTTGACCTGAGCGAGCCCGCGGCCGGCAACGCGATCCACGGGCTCACCCGCTGGGCGACCTGGGTCCCGGTCGCTCAGGATCCCGACCGGGTGCTGCTGTACCAGGCGGTGCGCGGACACGCCGGGTACCCGTTCTGCCTGGATATCGAGGCGGAATACCAGCTGGACGCGGAGGCGGGGTTGCGGGTCAACATCATCGCCCGCAACTCCGGCCACGGCCCCGCTCCGTACGGGACGGGCTCGCATCCGTACCTGACCGCCGGGACTCCCCTCATCGACGCCTGCGAGCTGACCGTGCCGGCGGCGCGCTGGCAGCCGACCGGGGGCCGCGGCATCCCCGCGGGGCCGGCCCAGGACGTCTACGGCACCCCGTATGACTTCCGCACCGCCCGGCCGGTGGGCGATGTCCGGCTTGATCACCCGTTCACCGATCTCGACCGCGGTCCGGACGGGCGGGCCTGGGTCCGGCTGGCGGGGCCGGAGCGCGGCATCCGGCTCTGGGCCGGCGAGGGCTATCGCTGGCTGCAGGTGTTCACCGGGGACCCGCTTGACGAGAGGCACCGCAGGCGGGCCCTCGCGGTCGAGCCGATGACCTGCCCGCCGAACGCGTTCGTCACCGGCGCCGACCTGATCGTCCTGGAGCCGGGTGAGACCGTCCGGCACGCCTGGGGAGTGGAAGTCAGCCCGGGGGCGTCCTGAGCGACTCCAGGGTGCGGGTGACCCGCTCCAGGTCTTCCGGCGTGTCCACGTCGTCAGGGCGGCCGGTGTCCCCGCATTCGACCAGGGTGACAAGCTCCGGGCGGGAGCGCAGGAACGCGCGCGCGCCGGTGTCGCCCACCGCGGCGGCGATCACCTCGGCCCAGTGCGGGCGGGCGATCAGCACCGGGTTGCGCGGCTGGCCGCCGTAGCCGGCCACCGCCACGCTCGCGCCTTCGTGGTGGGCGGCGATGAGGCGGCGTACCGCCTCGGGACCGACCAGCGGCTGGTCGGCCAAGGCGATCACGGCCGCGGTGGCGGCGGCGGGCAGCGCGGTCAGGCCGGCCGCCAGCGACGATCCCATGCCGCTGCGCCAGTCCGGATTGTGCACGACGACCGCGCCGGGCGGCTCAGCGGCGGCCGCGCCGGTGACCACCACGACGGGGGCCGCGCCGCCGGCCCGGAGCAGGCTCACCCCGCGGGCGGCCAGGCTTTGCCCCGCGAGCTGCACCAGGGCCTTCGGACGGCCGAGCCGGGACCCCTCGCCGGCGGCCAGCAGGACCCCGGCCACACGTGTCCGCACGCCCGCCAACCTACCCCCGGGCGGCTGGCTACTCGGCGAGCGCCTCCTCGATGATCTTGGCCAGGGGGCGGCTGCGGCCTTCGGCCAGGGCCTGCTCACGCTCCTGCTCCGTGAGGACTGCCGGGCTGGTGCCGAGAGCCCGCCCGAGGCCGGCCACAGGCGGCCACGGGCCGGCGACCTTGGCGCAGGCGGCGGGTGTGCTAAGCCCCTGAAGGCAGACGGAGCGGTCAGCTGTGGTGGATGCGGCCGTCGGTCTGGGTCAGCGGCCGGCCGGAGCCGCCCCAGCGAAGCTGGATCAGCTCGGCCGCGACCGACACCGCGGTCTCCTCCGGGGTGCGGGCGCCGAGGTCGAGGCCGATAGGCGACCGCAGCCGGGCCAGCTCGGCACTGGTGAGGCCCTGCTCGCGCAGCCGCGCGATCCGGTCGTCGTGGGTGCGCCTGCTGCCCATCGCCCCGATGTAGGCGGCGGGCTTGCGCAGCGCCACCTCCAGCAGCGGGACGTCGAACTTGGGGTCGTGGGTCAGCACGCAGATCACCGTCCGGGTGTCGGTGTCCACGCCGTCCAGGTACCGGTGCGGCCAGTCCACCACGACCTCGTCCGCGTCCGGGAACCTGGCCCGGGTGGCGAACAGCCCGCGGGCGTCGCACACGGTCACCTGGTAGCCGAGGAACTTGCCCACCCGGGCCACCGCGGCGGCGAAGTCGATCGCGCCGAACACCAGCATCCGCGGCGGCGGCGCGAACGAGCTGACGAACACGCTCAGCTCGTCCCCGCGCCGCTCGCCGTGCTGGCCGTAGCGCCGGGTGCCGGTCAGCCCCTGGGCCAGCATGCCGCGGGCGTCGTCGTCCACCGCGGCATCCAACCGGTCCCCCGCGCCGAGGGTGCTCCTCGGCTCCCCGGCGTGATCCGGCCCCCAGATCACCCGGCGGGCACCGATCCGGCCCGGGCCCGCGATCACCGTCGCGACCGCCACCGGCTCACCGCGGCCGATCGCGGCGGCCACCTCGCCCTGCTCGGCGAACCGCTCCTTGTTCACCTGCTCGACGAACACGTCGAGAATCCCGCCGCAGGTCAGGCCCACCGCGAAGGCATCGTCGTCGCTGACGCCGTAGGTCTGCAGCACCGGGACGCCGGTCTCGATCACCTCGCTGGCCAGCTCGTACACGGCGCCTTCCACGCAGCCGCCCGAGATGCTGCCGACCACCTCGCCGCCGGCCGACACGGCCAGCGCGGCCCCGGCCTCGCGCGGGGCGCTGCGGTAGGTGCGCACCAGGGTGGCCAGCCCGAACGTCTCGCCGGCCTCCCACCACTTGGTGACGGAACTCAGGATGTCGCGCACCGTCCCAGGCTAAGCGGGCGCGGCGCGGGACGCGAGCATGGCGAGTACCTACTCGACGATCTTGGAGATGGGGATCTCCAGGATGTCGCGGGCACCGGCCGCCTTGAGCGCGGGGATCAGCGTGTTCACCCCGGCCTTCGGCACCACCGTTTCCACCGCGTTCATCCGGCCGCGGGCCAGCGTGGTGATCGTCGGCGAGGACATGGCCGGCAGCATCGCGGCCACCTCCTCGAGCCGGTCCGCGGCCACGTTGAGCTTGAGCAGCACGTTGCCCCTGGCCTGGATCGCGCCGCGCAGCAGCAGTGCGATGTCCTCCATCGCGGCCCGCTTGCCCTCGTCCTCATATGCCTCGGCGTTGGCCACGAGCTCGGTGTAGCTGGTCACCACGGTATCCAGCACCCGCAGCCCGTTGCGGCGCAGCGATGATCCTGTCTCGGTGAGGTTGACGATCGCGTCCACGATGTCGGGGACCTTGGCCTCGGTAGCACCGTAGGACGGCACGACGGTGGCCTTGACCCCGCGGGCGTCCAGGAAGCGCCTGGTCAGCGACGGGAATTCGGTGGAGATGCGGACCCCGTCGGGCAGGTCGGCCGCCGACCGCCACGGCGAGCTGTCCGGCACCGCGAGCACCACCCGCACCGGCCGCGAGGTCGCCTTGGAGTACTGCAGCTCGCCCAGCGAGACGACGCTCGCCCCGGTCTCCTCGATCCAGTCCCGCCCGGTGATGCCCACGTCGAACAGCCCGCGCTCCAGGTACGACGGGATCTCCTGCGGCCGCAGGAACCGCACCTTGTCGATCCGGGGATCGTCGATGGCTGCGTGATAGTCCCGGTCCGACGACCGGCGGACTGTCAGATCCGCGGCGTCGAACAGCTCCAGCGTGGCCTTTTCCAGCGAACCCTTCGGCAGTACCAGCGAAAGCACGATCAGAGCCTCTCATGCTGGGTCGACGGGGCAGGGACACGCACCCGGATTCCCGGACCGAGCGGGCGCTCCCGGCGCCGCTGTTGGAATGCCGGATGCAGGCACGGAGTTCCCGACCCGGGCCGGTTCAAGGTCAGGGGGTATCGGCGGGCACGGCGGCGCGGAGGGAGCGGAGGATCAGGGCGGTGTCCAGGGCGGCTACGGCGGCCTCCCAGCCTTTGTCCTCGTGGCTGTCGGGGAGGCCGGCGCGGTCCCTGGCCTGCTCGAGGCTGTCGCAGGTGAGCACGCCGTTGCCTACCGGGGTGCCGGCGTCCAGCGCCGCCCGGGTGAGGCCGGCGGTGACCGCGTCGCACACGTACTCGAAGTGCGGCGTGCCGCCCCTGATCACCGCGCCGAGGCAGACCACCGCGTCGTGCCGCCTGGCCAGCTCGGCCGCGACCACCGGCAGTTCCACCGCGCCGGCTACCCGGACCACCAGCGGCTGGCCGGTGCCGCAGGCGCGGGCCGCGGCGACCGCCCGCTCGGTGAGCGTGTCGGTGATCTCCGCGTGCCACCGGGTGGCCGCGATCGCCACGGACAGGCCTGCGGCGTCCACGATGGTCGCGCCGGGGCGGCCCTGTCCGCTCACCGGACTTCCGCCGGCTGAGTGGCCGGGGCAGCGCCGTTCGGGAGGACAAGGTTGTCGAGCTGGTGCCCGAGGCGGTCGCGCTTGGCGGTGAGGTAGCGGAAGTTCTCCTCGGTGACCAGCACGGGCAGCGCGCAGCGCCCGGCCACCTCGATGCCGAATCCGGACAGCCCATCGACCTTCGCCGGGTTGTTTGTCAGCAGCCGGATGGAACGGATGCCCAGGTCAAGGAGCATCTGCGCGCCGGTGGAGTACTCCCTGGCGTCGGCGGGCAAGCCCAGCTCGAGGTTGGCGTCCACGGTGTCGGCGCCGGCGTCTTGCAGGTTGTAGGCCTGCAGCTTGCTCAGCAGCCCGATGCCGCGGCCCTCGTGCCCGCGCAGGTACAGCACGACGCCGCGGCCCTCGCTGGCGATCGCGGCCATCGCCGCGGCGAGCTGGGCGCCGCAGTCGCAGCGCCGGGAGCCGAACACGTCGCCGGTCAGGCATTCGGAGTGCACCCGGGTCAGCACCTGCTCGCCGTCGCCGAGCTCGCCAAGGACCAGGGCGACGTGCTCGGTGCCATCGACGGAGTTCAGGTAGCCGAACGCCTGCCAGTCGCCGTAGGCGTTGGGCAGCTTGGTCTGCGTCACCCGGCGCACCATCTGCTCGGTGTGCCGCCGGTACTCGATGAGCTGGGAGATCGAGATCAGCGCCAGGCCGTGCTCATCGGCGAACCTGCGCAGCGCGGGCAGCCGGGCCATCGAGCCGTCGTCGTTGACCACCTCGGACAGCACGCCGGCCGGCTCCAGCCCGGCCAGCCGGGCCAGGTCCACCGCGGCCTCGGTGTGCCCCGGCCGGCGCAGCACGCCGCCCTCGGTGTAGCGCAGCGGGAAGATGTGACCAGGGCGGACCAGCTCGTAAGGCTCGGTGGCCGAATCCACCAGGACCCTGACCGTGCGGGCCCGGTCGGCGGCCGATATCCCGGTGCTCACGCCGTCCCTGGCATCCACGCTGACCGTGAACGCGGTCCGCATCCGCTCGTTGTTCTCGGTAGTCATCAGCGGGATCTGCAGCCGGTCCAGTTCCCGGCCTGGCATCGGCACGCAGATGACCCCGCTGGTATAGCGGATCATGAAGCCGAGCAGCTCGGGGGTGGCCTTGGCCGCGGCGAAGATGATGTCGCCCTCGTTCTCCCTGTTGACGTCGTCCACCACCACGACCGCCCGCCCGGCCGCGATGTCCGCGACGGCCCGCTGCGGGGTATCGAGCGGGGTGCCGTCCGGTGCTTCGGTCACCACGGCGGTCATGACCGGACGCTCCCGCCGAGCAGTTTTTCCACGTACTTGGCGATCACGTTGACCTCCAGGTTGACCGGGTCGCCCGGTTGCTTGCGGCCCAGCGTGGTGCGTTCCAGCGTTTCCGGGATCAGGCTGACCTCGAACCAGGGCGGGCTGGCGCCGGCGTCATCGGAGGTGGCGGTGACGGTGAGGCTGACGCCGTCCACGCCGACCGAGCCCTTCTCCGCCACGTACCGGGCCAGGTGACCGGGCAGCGAGATGCGCACGACGTCCCAGTGCCTGGCAGGACTGCGGGAGATGATCGCGCCGGTGCCGTCCACGTGCCCCTGGACCAGGTGCCCGCCGAGCCTTCCGTCCGCGCGCACCGAGCGCTCCAGGTTGACCCGGCTGCCGGGCCGCAGGTCACCCAGGCAGGACCGGTTCAGCGTCTCGGCCATGACGTCGGCGGTGAACGCCCCGTCCCCCGTGCCGGTGACGGTGAGGCAGACCCCGTTGACGGACAGCGAGTCACCCCGGGCGGCGTCGTTGGTCACCAGCGGGCCGTGCACGGTGATCCGCGCGGCGCCTTCGAGGTGCTCGAGTCCGACGACCTCGCCCAGCTCTTCTACGATCCCGGTGTACATCCCGCGGGCCTCCTCCGGCGCCGTCATGCCTGTCCGGCTCCGGGGGAACGCACGGCCCGCGCGCCGACGCGCGGGCACGGCCTGGTGGCCGCGCGCGTGCTGCCTCCCATCCGGACTGTCACCGTCGGTCCCGGGATTCCACCGGGTCAGCCAGCCCCCGCCTGCTGCGGTCCCGCCTGGGGCGCTCGCACAGCACGCTGCGGCCGGGTCGCGGACTATCACCGCCGGCTCGGAATTTCACCGACCCCGGAGCACGCATTTTGCTCGTGCAACCAGTGTGCCATGAACGGTATTCCGCGCGCACCGCGGTATCCGCGGGGGTGCCGGGCCCCGGCGCGTCATCGACGGCCCGGCCGCGGCGTCCTGGGGCCGGCCCGGGGTCAGTCAGGCCAGGCCGGGGAGCGGCCGAGCAGCGTGACGATCTGGTCCAGCGACCCTGCCTGAACGGGGGCGGCCACGGGCGGCCGGAACGCGGCGCCTGGCTCGAGCCGGCCCGGCCCGTCCGGCACCGCCCTGGCGACCTCCAGCCCGACGGTCAGCACCTCCGGGTCAGGCTCGAACCCGGCACCGAGGCAACGGGCGACATCCCAGCCGTGCACCACGTAGTCCACGAAGTGGAAGGCCATCGCCTGCCGGCCGGGGAATGTGGTGCCGGCGGCGATTTCGGGCAGCGCGAACTGCCTGTCGGCCGCCCCTTCCGCGGCGAACGCCGCGAGCACGGCCCCGGCCGCCGCGGCATAGCCGCCGACCGGATCGGCGGCCGGAGGTGCGGCCTGCCACACGCCGGGATCCGCGCCCCGGCCCGCGGCCGCCGCGGCGAAGCCGCGGTGCTGGACGGTCATGTGCGCGAGCAGCTCGCCGAGCGTCCATTCCGAACAGGGCGTGGGCTTGCCCAGGTCGCCGGCCGTGACCTGGGAAACCAGCATGACGCTGGCCTTGACGGCCCGGCTGTTCAGTTCCCTGATGTCGTATCGCGGCATGGCTGGCTCCTGTGCTGTCGGCTTCGGCCCGGCGGCTTCGGCTCGTTTAATGGTATGCACTGGCTTACGATAGGCGAAAGTGTATTTTCGATCCCATCGACGAGCACGATGCGCCCCGCCGCCAGGATCTGGCGGCGATGATCGTTCCGCTGGGCCGGGCCCTGATGGCCGCGGAGCTTCCCGTGCTGCGCGCGCACGACGTCTCGATGTGGGGATACGCGGTGCTGCTGGCGCTGGGCGAGCGCCCGACCCGGACTCAGGCGGCGCTGGCCGCCGCGATCGGCGCGGACAAGACCAGGATCATCGAGGTGCTGGACGAACTGCAGGACCGCGGCCTGATCGGGCGCCGCCGCGATCCCGCCGACCGGCGGGCGCACCTGCTCTCGATCACGCCGCGCGGGGTACGGCTGCGCGAATCGGTGCGGCGCGGCATTCAGCAGCGGGAGGAGCGGCTGCTCGCCCGGCTGCCGCCCGGCGACCGGGCCGCCTTCCTGCGCGCGCTCCAGGCGCTTGCCGCGCTGCCGCCCGCGGAGATCCGCCGAGGCGAGGACTCAGGCATGCGATAACGGTGCTAGTGCTCCGGCTTTACCGGGAGGCCGCCGGGTCCGCAGGGCCCCGGCAGTCAGCAAGCCCAGAGCGGTCAGCGTGGCCCGGTGGTCAGCGAGCCCGGAGCAGTCAGCGGGGCCAGCGGGCGTGGGCGGTGGCTCGCTCCGCGTGCTGGCGCAGGGCCCGCACGGCCGCGGCCGGGTCGTCGGCGCCGTAGACGGCCGATCCGGCCACGAACACGTCCGCGCCAGCCTCCGCGCACCGCTCGATGGTCTCCGCGTCGACGCCCCCGTCCACCTGCAGCCAGACCGACCCGCCGTACCTGGCGATCAGATCCCGGGCCTGGCGCAGCTTGGGCAGCACCAGGTCGAGGAAACCCTGGCCGCCGAACCCCGGCTCGACCGTCATCAGCAGCAGCATGTCCACTTCGGGCAGCAGGCCGGCGTACGGCTCGACCGCGGTGCCCGGATTTATTGCGAGCCCGGCCCGCGCGCCGGCCGCCCTGATCGCGCGCAGCGTCCGCACCGGGGCGTGCGCCGCCTCCGCGTGGACGGTCACGTTCCGCGCTCCTGCCTCCGCGAACGGCGGCGCCCACCTGTCCGGGTCCTCGATCATCAGGTGGCAGTCGAGGGGAAGGCTGGCGTGCTTGAGCAGCGCCTCGACCACGGGCAGGCCGACCGTGAGGTTGGGCACGAAATGGTTGTCCATGACGTCCACGTGCACCCAGTCGGCCACGCCCGCGACGGCCTCCGCCTCGTCGGCCAGCCGCGCGAAGTCGGCCGACAGGATGCTGGGCGATATCTGGACAGCCATCAGGCTTCCGAGTCTAGCGATTGCGGTAGGGCGCCCAGCGGAACCGCCAGATGGCGAAGGCGCCCGCGGCCACGCCCCAGATGGCTACCACGAGCAGGTCGTTCCACGCCCACGGCGATACGCCCGGCACCGGGTTGAACGGGGCGAAGACGGCCTTGATGAAGTGCCGGATGGGAAAGAACGTGGAGAACTCGGCCAGCCCGGATCCGTTCTTGATCGGGAACCACAGCCCGGACAGGAACAGCAGGACGAAGAACACCACGTTGACCACCGGCGCGGCGGCGTCCTCATTCGGGATCAGCGTGCTCGTGGCCGCGCCCAGCGCGGTGAAGCTGAGCCCGCCGACCACTACGGCGACCGCGAACGCGCCGACGTTGGCGGGCAGCTGGACGCTGAACCCGAACCGGCCCAGCGCAAGCAGCACGATCACCTCGACGAACGCCACCAGCAGGGTGCTGATGAAGATCGCCCCGAGCAGCGCCCAGGTGGGCAGCGGGCTCAGCCGGAGCCGTTTCAGCAGCCCGGTCTCCCGCCGGTTGACCAGCACGACGGCCAGCGAAGTGAAGCACGCGGACATCACCCCGTAAGCCACGAAACCCGGCACGTAGTACTGGATCAGCTTGATGTTGCCCAGCAGCTTGACCCGCGACGATCCGGCGGACGCCCCCAGCAGGATCAGGAAGACCACGGAGAAGCCGACGGTGAAGATCGCCCCGATCGGGTTGAGCCAGAACGACAGCTGCTCGTAGTACACCTGCCGGCCGACCAGCCGCAGATCGCTCAGGCCGGAGAACCGCCGGGTCCGGGCCGGGACGGCTGTCTGGGTACTGGTCATCGCAGCTGTCCCTGCCCGGTCCGGCTCGGCTCGTCCGGATCCCGGGTGAGCTGGAGGTACACGTCCTCGAGCGTGATCCGCCGGACGGTGAGCCCGGGCAGCCCGACGTCCCGGCCGAGCGCCCACCCGGTCAGGGCGTGCAGCACCGCGACCTCGTCCTCGGTCCGGATCTCGATCTCCCCGCCCTGAGCCGGCTCGGCGGCCACCGGGAGATCGGCCGCCGGCACGCCGTCGGGCAGCCGGAACCGGATCGTGGCCACGCTGGTGTCCCGGCCGCCGAGGGAGTCGGGGGTTCCGCTGGCCACGATCTGCCCGCCGGCCATCACGGCCACCCGTTCGGCCAGCGCCTCGACCTCGTCCATGTAGTGGCTGGTAAGAAGCACCGTCGTGCCCTCGCCGCCGAGCTGCCTGATGATCTCCCAGGTCGCTCGCCTGCCGGAGGGATCCAGCCCGGTCGTCGGCTCGTCCAGGAAGAGCAGCTCGGGCTGGCCGATGATGCCCAGTCCCACGTCCAGCCGGCGCTGCTGGCCGCCGGACAGCGTCTTGACCCGGGCCTCGGCCTTCCCGGCCAGCCCCACCAGGTCCAGCACCTCGCCGACCGGGCGGGGACGAGAGTAGAACCCCGCGCTGCGGGTGAGCACCTGGCGCACCGACAGGAACGGCTCGACCGCGAGTTCCTGCAGCACGATGCCCATCTGCGACCGCAGCCAGCGCTGCGTCCTGCGGCTATCCGGGTTGACTCCGAGCACCTCGACGACCCCGGCGTCCCTGCTCCGGAAACCCTCGAGTATCTCGATCGTGGTGGTCTTGCCCGCGCCGTTGGGGCCGAGCAGGGCGAACACCTCGCCCGGCTCAACCTCGAAGGTCACGTCGGCCACGGCTGCCAGCGAGCCGTAGGACTTGCGGAGATTTTTCACGCTGACGGCTGGCCCTGCGTTCTTCCGCACTTCCCGGATTGTTCCATAGCGGGGCACAATCGGGACACTTAGTTTGATCGCAGTCGTGTCACGGGGTGGATGGTGGTGACCGGATGACGACCGTATCCGAGCTTGACCTGCCCGAGCTCGATCTCGGCCCGGGCGATCTGGCCGGCGACGGCTACCACCAGCGGCTCGCCCGGCTGGCCGCCGACAGCGCGCGGCCCTGGCTGGCCAAGTCGCCGCTGGCGTTCATCGTGCTCGACCGCGAGTCCGGCGAGTTCTTCCTGCGGTCGCGGGACACGGCCTTCCCCGGCCGGCAGATCGCCGACCTGTTCGGCGTGACCGCGGGCGCGCTGCGGGAGCAGATCGACGCCAACATCCTCAACCAGCAGGGCCAGCAGCACCGGCGGCTGCGGGCCCTGGTCGGATCCGCCTTCACGCCGCGGGCGGCGGACCGCTGGCGGCCCGCGATGCGCCGGTTCCTGGCGCAGCTGTGGGCTGAGCTGGGATCCGGCGCTGGTTCCTGCGAGTTCGTGGCCGCGGTGGCCAAGCCGTACCCGGCGCTGACGATCGCCACCGTGCTCGGCGCACCGCAAGCCGACGCGCCGCGGCTGCACGAGTGGTCGAGCTGGGTGCAGCGGCAGTTCGACATCCAGGCGCTGACCAGCCAGGTGCCGCAGATGGAGCGCGCGGTGACCGAGGTGTACGCGTACGTCGAGGCGCTGCTGGCCAGGCGCCGGGCCGAGCCGGGCGATGACCTGCTGACCACGCTGCTGGCCGCCGAGGAGGCGGGCGACCGGCTGTCGCACGCCGAGTGCGTCAACCTCGTGCTCAACGTCATCGCCGGCGGGATCGACACCACCCAGGCCCAGCTCAGCCACGCGATGCGGCTGTTCGCGGCGCATCCCGCGCAGTGGCGGGAGCTTGGCCGCAGCCCCGGGCTGGCCGGGCGCGCGGTCGACGAGGTGCTGCGCGCCGAGCCGATCACACCGTTCACCGCGCGGGTCTGCCTGCAGGACGTGGAGCACCGCGGCGTGCTCTTCCCGGCGGGCACGATCGTCGCGGTGTGCGCGGAGCGGGCCAACCGGGAGCAGGCGGCGGGCGAGGAGTTCGACATCACCGCGCCGCGGGACGGGCGGATCCTCACCTTCGGCGCCGGCCCGCACTTCTGCCTGGGCGCGAACCTGGCCCGGGCCGAGCTGGAGGAGGCGCTGACGTTCCTCGCGCCGAGGATGCCGGACCTGGCCGCCGCCGGGCCCGCGGTGCTCGGCGGCGTCGAGGGGATCTACGGGGTCGAGTCGCTGCCGCTGCGCTGGTCGGTGTAGTCCCTGGCCCGGGTCAGGAAGATGCCGTACATCTCGCCGGCCGCACGCGCGGGCGAGCCGGAGCGCAGCCGATGAGCCGGCCAGGCCGAAGCCGGGATTCCGGTCCCGGTGTCCTGGTCGCCGGGCTGTCCCCGGGGGCCAGCGCCGGCTCCCGGCCTTAGCCCGGCCGCAGCAGCGGCGGACCTTGCTCTCGCTTGATCATTCGTTCATCGCCCCGCCGGACGCACGTCGGGGCGGCGTCATGCGCGCGGGATATCCATGGGTGGCCGTCCGCAATCGCGGGCGGCCGCTCCGGCGTCCAGGTCTGAGGAGGGCACATGGCCCCGCTCGCACGGGGTATCTCCCGGGAACCATGATCGCGGCACTGCTGGCCGCCGTGAGCGTGCTGGGAACGGGCACGGCGATGGCGAATCCGGTCCATGGCCGGGCCCCGGCCGCCGGGCAGCGCCTCACCGTGACGCAGATCTTGTCCGGCACGCGGCTGCGGCACAGGTTCATCCCGGCGGGCGGCACTGCGAAGCGGTCAGAGCCGCTTACCCTGCCTGACGACATCACCAGGCTCGGCGGCAACCTGTTCACCGCGTTCCAGAACGGCGTCGGCCCGCAGGGCCAGCCCTCCGCGGACGGCAACCGCGACAGCACGGTTGTTGAGTTCACCCCCTCCGGCAGGGCGGTGCAGCAGTGGGACATCCGCGGCAAGTGCGACGGCCTGACCGCCGACCCGGCCCGGCACTCGGTGATCGCCACGGTCAACGAGGACGCGAACTCCAGCGTCTACACCATCGCCACTGGCGCGCCGCTCGGGCGGGCCGTCCGGCACTTCTCCTATAACGTGCCGCTGCCGAGCAAAGGCGGCACCGACGCGATCTCGATATACCGCGGCATGGTCCTGATCAGCGCCTCGGCTCGGGGACGACCGGCGCGCCGGCGCCGCAGCCTGGCTACCCGGCCGTTTACCGGGTGACCTTCAACCCGGCCAGCCGCATCGCCCGGGTCCGCCCGCTGTTCTTCGGCGAGTCCCCGGCCACCGTGGCCAACCTCGGCCAGGCCGGCCGCAGGGTTCGGCTGGCGCTGACCGACCCGGACTCCAACGAAGTCGTGCCGCGCTCGGCCCTGCGCTTCCGCGGCGACTTCATGGTGACCAGCCAGGGCGACAAGGAGCAGATCTACGTCCGGCGGGCGGCCACGGCCGCGCAGCGGCTGTTCGTGCTCAGGCTGTCTCAGGCGGTCGATGACACGGCGTGGGCAACCGCCACGTCAGGGCGGTTGTACGTGACCGACAACGCCGACAACACCGTCGACGTCGTCACCGGGCGGTTCCGCGCCGGTACCGTGTTCGAGGCCGTCACCCCCTGCGACGCCAACGGCGCTCCGGCCACCTGTCCGGCCCCGCCCATGTTCCCGGCGAACTACGTGGGCTCGCTCAATCCGCTGACGGGCCGCATCAGCCGGGTGCCGCTGCGCGGTCCCGCGCTGCAGCCGCAGGGCATGATCTTCGTGCCCAGGCGGTAGCGTCCTCGCCCGAGGCGAGCCGGAAGGCCTCGGCCAGCCAGAACCGGCCGGGATCGGAAACTGTCCGCCCGGCGGCGTAGCGTCCCGATACTGTATTCGACGTCGTTGACCGGGAGGCTGCGAGTGATGGCTGATACCCCTGGCGCGCTGCTGGGGCGGGTGCGCAAGCTGCTCGCCAAGGCAGAAGCCGAGGGCGTTACCCCTGCCGAGGCAGAGGCGCTCACCGCCAAGGCGGCCGAGCTGATGGCCAGGTACGGGATCGACCGGGCGCTGCTCGCGGCGGCCAGGCCGGACACCGACCGGCCGGCCGACCGCATCATCGACGTGGCCAATCCGTGGTCTGGCGTGAAGGCGCACCTGCTCGGCGGCCTGGCGTCCGCGATCCGGTGCGCGTGCGTCCAGCTGCCGCGCGCCGGGCGTGGCGGCGGCACCCGCATCCACGTATTCGGCTACGCTTCCGACCTGGAGCGGGCCGAGATCCTCTACACCTCGCTGCTGATCCAGATGGCGCACGGCCTGGCCGTGGCCGAGGTGCCGGCCGGCGCGCGCAGCGTCCGGGCCTACCGGCGCAGCTGGCTGCTCGGCTACACCTCGGCCGTGGTCACGCGGGTGCGCGAGGCAGAGGCGCGCGCGGCCGCGACCGCGCGGCACGAGCCGGCCACCGGCCAGAGCACCGCCCTGGTCCTCGCACGCCGGGAGCACGTGGTAGAGCGCGAGTGCCGGCAGGCCTACCCGGTCACCCGCCGGATGCGGGTGACCTACACCGGTACCGGCTACCGGGATGGCTACAGCGAGGGCCAGCGGGCCGACGTCGGTGCCGCCCGGGTCCGGGGCGCCGGCCGCGCGCTAGCCAGGTAGCCGCCGGAGCACGGCCAGGAAGATCGCGTCCGTGCCGTGCCGGTGCGGCCAGAACTGTGCATATTTTCCGAACGGGGCGGGGCAGCTCAGGCCGGCTACCTCGGCCAGCAGCGCGGGAGCGTCCAGCAGGCCGATGTCCTGCCTGCTGTCCAGCACCGCGGCCAGGACGTCCCTGGTCTCGGCCACGTGCGGCGAGCAGGTGACGTAGCCGACCACGCCGCCCGGACGGACCGAATCGAGCGCGGCACCGAGCAGCGTGCGCTGCAGCCGGGCCAGCTCGGCCAGCTCCCGCGGGGACCGGCGCCAGCGCGACTCCGGCCGGCGGCGCAGCGAGCCCAGGCCGCTGCACGGCACGTCGGCGATCACCCGGTCGAACGCGGCCTGCCGCCACGCCGGGGCCGTTCCGTCGGCCACCAGGGTGGCCGCGGACTCCACGTCGGCCAGCGTGGCCGCGGCCAGGCCGGCCCGGTGTTCTCGCACGTCGGAAGCGACCAGCCGGGCACCGCGCGCGGCGGCGAGCCCGGCCAGCAGGCTCGCCTTGCCGCCAGGCCCGGCGCACATGTCCAGCCAGAGCCGGTCCTGGCCCGTTACCTCGGCCCGGCTGAGGGCGAGCGCCGCCAGCTGGCTGGCCTCGTCCTGCACGGTGGCCCGGCGCTCGCGCACCGCGCGGATCGACGCCGGGTCGCCCTGCCCCAGGTAGACACCGAACGGGGACCAGCGGGCGGGCTCGCATCCGGCCGGGCCGGCCAGCTCGCCGGGCTCGCACCGGCCGGGAAGCGCACACAGGGTCACTCGCGGCGCCACGTTCCCGGCGGCCAGCGCCGCCTCGGTCTCAGCCAGCGCCGTCTGCGTCCCGGCGCGCGCCGACTCCTCCTCCGTATCGGTGCGGGGCAGCTGCGGGGCTTCCTGCGGCTCATCCGCGAGGGCCTCGCGGAACGCGCCGACGATCCAGCCGGGGTAGCTGTGCCTGACCGCCAGGTACCCGGCCGGGTCGGCGCGGCGGTCCGGCGCCACCGCCGTCATCCAGGCCTCGAGGTCCCGGGTGGACACCCGGCGCAGCACCGCGTTCACGAAGCCGGCGGTCCGCGGGCCGGCCACGTCCTTGGCCAGGTCCACCGAGGTCGTCACGGCGGCATGCGCGGCGATCCTGGTGCTGAGCAGCTGGTGCACGCCCAGCCTGAGCACCTCGCGGACCGGCGGGTCCATCCTGTCCACCCGGCGGTCGCTGCACGCGTTGAGTATCGCGTCGTAGCCGCCCTGGCCGCGCAGCGTGCCGTAGCACAGCTCGGTGGCCAGCGCGGCGTCCCGGCCGGTCAGCTGCCGGTCGCGGAGCACCGAGGGCAGCAGCAGGTTCGCGTAGGCGCCGCGGGTGGCCACGGCGAGCAGCACGTCGCAGACGGCCCGCCGGACCGGGTCGGCGCGGGGAGCGCGCCGCGGCCGGGCCGCGGCATTCCCGCCGCGGCGGGTGGCCTGGCCTGCCATCTCAGCCCGGTCCACGGCCCGGGCACCCCTGACCCAGCCGGACCGGCTCGCCGGCGTCAAGGTGCAGCCCGCGGGACCACTCGCCTGCGGTCATCCGCCGCTTGCCCGCGGGCTGTACCTCGCCCAGCCTGACCGGGCCGGTGCCGGTGCCGGCCAGCACGCCGGCCCGGTCCGCGCGCAGCTCCCCCGGGCCGAGCCTGGGCGCGCCGGGTCCGGTGCCGGGATCCGCGGACCGGCTGAGCTCGATCACCGGGCCCAGCTTCAGCCTGGCGCCGTCGAGCTCCGTCCACGCTCCGGGGGCGGGCGTGCAGGCGCGGACCAGCCGGCCGATCGCGACCGCCGGGAGGGCCCAGTCCACCCGCGCGTCTGCCACGCCGATCTTGGGCGCGAGGCTGACTCCGTCCGAAGGCTGAGGCTGCTCGCGCAGCTCGCCCGACTCGATCCCGTCCAGGGTGGCGACCAGCAGCCCGGCCCCGGACACGGCGATCCTGTCCAGCAGGTCGCCCGCGGTGTCGTCCGGCCGGATCGGCTCGGTGACCACGCCGAACACGGGCCCGGCGTCGAGTTCCTTCACGATGCGGAAGGTGGTCGCGCCGGTGATGTCATCGCCGTGCAGCACCGCGTGCTGCACCGGCGCCGCGCCGCGCCAGGCAGGCAGCAGGGAGAAGTGCAGGTTGACCCAGCCGCGGGCCGGGATGTCGAGCGCTTGCTGCGGCAGCAGGGCGCCGTAGGCGGTGACCGGGCAGCAATCGGGTGCGATCGCGCGCAGCCGGTCCAGGAACTCTGGATCGCGCGGGCGCACCGGCTTGAGCAGCTCAAGGCCGGCCTCGGCGGCACGCTCGGCCACCGGGCTGACGGCGGGCCTGCGGCCGCGGCCGGCCAGGGCGTCCGGACGCGTGATCACGGCGGCCACCTCGTGCCGGGACCGCAGTATCGCCTCCAGCGAGGGCACGGCGGCGCGCGGAGTACCCGCAAACACAACGCGCATGAGCTACCCCGGTCCCGGTGCTAGTAGGCCTCGCCGTGGGTCAGGTGCGGCGACACCTTCACCTGCTGGAGCGATTCACCCCACCAGTCGGCCGCACGGATCTCCTTCATCGCCAGCTTGCGCTGGTCGGGATCGAGCCGGTCGATGAACAGGACTCCGTCTAGGTGGTCGGTCTCATGCTGCACGCAGCGGGCCATCTGGTGCGCGCCCTCCAGGGTGACCGGCTCACCGTGCATGTCGAAGCCCGCGGCGACCACCCGGGACGACCGCCTGGTGGGGAAGGCGAGACCGGGGAAGGACAGGCAGCCCTCATCGTCGATCTCCTCCTGCTCGGACAGCTGCAGCGACGGGTTGATCAGGTGCCCCAGCTCATCGTCCACGTAGTAGGTGAACACCCGCAGGCCGACGCCGATCTGGGGGGCGGCCAGGCCAAGCCCCGGCGCTTCCATCATCGTGTCGGTGAGGTCCTGGACGAGCCTGCGAAGCTCGGCATCGAAGTCGTGCACCGGCTCAGCGGGGGTGCGCAGCACGGGGTCGCCGAAGAGGCGGATCGGCCTAACGCTCACCAGGGGTCCTCCGAAACACGCAACACGGTAATGATCGGCGCAGCATCACTCGTCTGCGGCCGGTGGATGTTCAGTCTATGGCCGTCGCTGCCCGCGAGCGTGCCTTGAACGCCGCCTTGCGCGCGGCCTTGGCCACCGCGGGATCATGATGGTGATCGCCCAGCGCGGTGAGTAGCCCGATCAGGCCCGGGTGGGCGACCTGCCACAGGCCGGCCACGAGGATGGCCTGGCCGGCCGACGGCAGGTCGGGAAGCAGCTCGGCGACCACGTCCGCCGGCTGCGCCTCCTCCAGCAGGCCCGCGCCGAGATCCACGAGGAGCCATTCCTGGTCTCCCCGGGCCAGCTCGGCCGGTTCCTGGTGATCGCGCAGCCATACCGCGGCGTGCGGCCGGAGCACCGGATCGGCCAGCGCTTCCCGCACCGCGGGGATGGCCTCGTCGCCCACCCGGTCGAGCACGGCGAAGGCGGCACCGCGAAGCCCTGGCGAGCCCGCGCTGGCCGCCTCCATCAGCTCGGCGGCAGCCTCTGTAGGCCCGCGCTGAGCCAGCCAGGCGGCGATCTCGGCCTCGCCTTCCTCCGCGTCGTAATCGCCGAGCGCGGCCAGCAGCACCGCCGCGCGGTCCTGAGCGAGCTTGCCGACCACCGGAAGCTGCCAGCCCCGGTCGCGCAGCCGTCCGTGCACTCCCCAGGTGCCCAGCCGGGACAGCACCACGGTGAGCACCCCGGCCTCCTCGTCGCTGCCGAGATCGACCACGCCGAGGTCGGCCAGCGTCTCCAGGGCCGCGGAGAGTTCCCCGACGTAGGGCGGCCCGCCGTCGGTTCCCGGCGCAGCGGCGAGCACCCGCGGAACGGAGTCGCCGGGCGAAGCCTGCCCGCGCGCGGTCTCGTACGCCTCGAACAGCGCGTCGATCCGGACCGGGCCGCCGACGGTGTAGAGCGCCGTGACCAGGCCCTCAAGCTCCGCGCTGCGCAGCGTCACGCCCAGCGCGTCATCCCACAGGGCGAGCACCGCGTCCGGGTCCCCCGCGGCCAGGACGTCCGCGCCCTGGCCCTGTCCGGCGCGGTCGAGCAGACGGGCGCCTTCGGCCACCTGCCAGGCCGTCTCCAGCTCCTCCCGAGTCAGGTCGAGGTCCTTCGCCGCCGACGCGACGTCCCGCGCGGTAAGGCCGGAGCCGCGCCGCATGACGGCCCACTGGGCCAGGTCACGCGCGGCGCGCAACAGCGGCGCCACCCGGGCTGCCGCCGCGAGCTCGTCCCTGGGCGCGATCCGCACCGCGGGCGGGCGCAGGGAGCCGTGAGCGGTCCTCGGGGAGATAGCCACCCATGCACCATACGGTGTCCACGGCGTGAAGCGGTCAAGCAGCGACCCCTAAATAAGGTCAACAGGGTCCATATGGACTCGAACCGCCCCGGTGGCTTTGCGCGCGCTGCGCACCGCCTGAGCGGCCTGCAGGGCGCCGGCCAGGTCGGCTCCGCACGTCCGCGGAACCCGGAAAAACACCCGTACCTGCCCGTCTTCAGCATCGCCGGTGCCCGACGTCCCTGGCGCGGCGGGAACGGGACCCAGGACGTCGGCACCGGGCGGCAGCTGCGCGGCCTCGATCAGTTCGGCGACCCCCGCCGGTGATCCGAGGGCCGCGCCCATCCTGACCGACGGGGGGAACCTCAAGTGCTCGCGTTCAGCCACCTCCCGTTCGGAATGCACGACGGGATCCCAGCGGATCAGGGCTTGCACGGCCGGCAGCGAGGAGTCGGCGACGGCGACCACGCGCCCGCCCTCGGCGGCCGGCCGGACCAGCGCCGCCGCGTTCAGCCACCGCCGCAGGGCTTCCTCGGCCGCCCGCAGGGTGACCCGGCCGGCCAGGATCCAGCCGTCGAGCAGCAGGGCGGCCGCATACCCGCCGCGGGCGGCCGGCTCGGCGCCGGGGGTGGCCACCACCAGGGCCGGGCCCGCGGGCACCGACGCGATCACGGCCTGGCCGCGCGAGGTGCGCACCGGGACCGAGGGGAAGGCGCGGCCCAGTTCCTCAGCGGTCCGCGCCGCGCCGGTGACGATCGACCGCAGGCCGGCGTGCCCGCACTGCGGGCACCGCCACGCCGCGGCCAGGGCTCCGCACCAGGCACACTGGGGCGGCGCGTCCGCGGCCCCCAGCGCCAGCGGCCCGCCGCACACCGCGCACCGGGCCTGCTGGCGGCAGCGCCCGCAAGCCACGGCGGCGAGGTAGCCGCGCCGTGGCACCTGCACGAGCACCGGGCCGCGGTCGAGCGCTTCCCTGGCTGTGCGCAGGGCCAGGCTGGGCAGCCGGGCGGCCGCCGCGGCCTCGTCCCTGGCCCGCTCGGCCTCATCGCCCGTGCCGCGGATCAGCGGTGCGAGCGCGCGCACGGCGGGCCGGCCGGCGACGATCGGGTGCGCCCAGCCGGCCTGGACCAGCTGCGTCGTCTCCGCGGTCCTGGCGAACCCGCCGATCAGCGCCGCAGCTTGCTGGCGGTGCGCGCGCAGGGCGAGCACCTCTCGTGCGTGCGGATACGGCGCGCGCGGTTCGGAGTGCAAGTCGTCGCCGTCGTCCCAGATCACGACGAGGCCCAGGTCGCAGACCGGCGCGAACATGGCCGCCCGCAGGCCGGCCACGATCCGCACCTCGCCGCGCAGCACGGACAGCCAGCGGCGGTAGCGTTCGGCCGGGCCGAGCCCGGCCGCCAGGCAGACGTGCCGACCCTGGCCCAGCAGTGCGGTGAGCGCCCCGTCCAGCCGGTCAAGGTCCCTGGCGTCGGGTACGACCATCAGGACGCCGCGGCCTGCCGAGGCGGCGGTGGCGGCGGCGCGGGCGATCTCATCGGCCCAGTGCGGGCCTGGCAGGGCCGACCAGGCCGCGCGCGGCGCCCGGCCGTCAGCCACTGCGGCCAGGAACGCCTCCCCCGCCGGGTAGCGCGCCCACGGGCCAGGAGCCGGGCGCGAAACCGGGGCGGAGCGCGCGGCCGGGGCGGCCGGGCCACCGGGCGGGACTGCGGCCGGGCGGGGCTCGCGGGCCGGCTCGGCCGGCGCCTGCGCGGCTTCGGCCGCGGCGTGGCGGGGAGGTACGGCCAGGCGCAGGACGTCGGCGAGCGTGCCCGCGTACCGGTCGGCGACCTCGCGGGCCAGGCTCGCGATCTCCGGCGTGAGGACCGGCTCCGGCGAGATCACTCGCTCGAGGTAGGCGAGCCGCCCGGCGTGCTCGCTGGTCGCTTCCCTGCCGAGCAGGTACCCGCCGGTGAGTTTGCCGGCGAAGCGGACCCGGACCCGGCATCCTGGCCGGGCGATCTCAGCCAGCCGTTCCGGCACCAGGTAGTCGAAGGGCCGGTCCAGGTGCGCGAGGGAAACGTCGACCGCGACCCGGGCCACCGGCAGTCGCTCGGCCGGAAGAGTGACGGGAGGGGAGCGCCTGGTGCCGGTCGTCCGGGCACGGGCACGCGCTGCCTGGGTGCCGGCGGCCTGCGTACCGGCGGCCTGCTGGCTGGGGGCGGAAGGGCGCGACCTGTTCGCGGGCCGGGCCGTCCGCCGCGCTGTAGCACGTTCCGTCGGTTCCGGCACGTGTCCGTCCTACCAGAGCCGCCGCCCTGCTTCTCGACCGCCGGGGCCCCGCGGGCAGTGTCAGGCCCGATAAGCCACGGTCAGATAGATAGGGACGATCCAGACCGCAGTCCCGGTAGCGCGGAGCTTGAGCGTCGTTATAGCGCGATGAGTGCTCGGCGTTGCCGGATGGCATTGCTCGGGAGTCAGAGACCCGCGGCCGCGCGCAGCGCGTCAACGCGGTCGGTGCGCTCCCAGGAGAAGTCGGGCTCCTCGCGGCCGAAGTGGCCGTAAGCGGCGGTCTGCGAGTAGATCGCGCGGAGCAGGTCGAGGTCTGCGGTGATGGCCGCCGGGCGCAGGTCAAACACGCTCAGCACGGCGTCCTGGATGCGCTCGACGGCAACCCGCTCGGTCCCGAAGCACTCCACGAACAGCCCGACCGGCTTGGCCTTGCCGATCGCGTAGGCGACCTGCGTCTCGCAGCGATCGGCCAGGCCGGCCGCCACGATGTTCTTGGCCACCCAGCGCATCGCGTAAGCCGCGCTGCGGTTGACCTTGGATGGGTCCTTGCCCGAGAACGCGCCGCCGCCGTGCCTGGCCATCCCGCCGTAGGTGTCGATGATGATCTTGCGGCCGGTCAGGCCGGCATCGCCCATCGGGCCGCCGACCTCGAACCGCCCGGTGGGGTTCACCAGCAGCCGGTAGTTGGTCGTGTCGATGTCAAGGCCGCTGATCACGGGCTCGACCACGTGCTCGCGCACGTCCGGGGCGAGAAGCTCCTCCAGGTCGATGTCGGGTGCGTGCTGCGCGGAAACGACCACGGTGTCCAGCCGTACCGGTACGTCCCCGGCATATTCGATCGTGACCTGTGTCTTGCCGTCCGGGCGCAGGTACGGCACGGCGCCGCTGCGCCGGACGACGGTGAGCAGCCGGGCCAGCCGGTGCGCGAGCATGATGGGCAGCGGCATCAGCTCGGGCGTCTCGCGGCAGGCAAAGCCGAACATCATGCCCTGGTCGCCCGCGCCCTGCCGGTCGAGCTCGTCCGCGCCTTCACCTTCGCGGTACTCGTAACCATCGGAGATGCCCTGGGCGATGTCGGGTGACTGCGACCCGATGGAGACGGACACGCCGCACGATGCCCCGTCATAGCCCTTGGTGGATGAGTCGTAGCCGATCTCCAGGATCTTCTCCCTGATGATCCCCGCGATGTCTACGTAGGTCTCGGTCGTGACCTCACCCGCGACGTGGACCTGGCCGGTAGTGATCAGGGTTTCCACGGCAACCCGGCTGCGCGGGTCGTCCTTGATCATCGCATCGAGGAGTGCATCACTGATCTGGTCAGCCATCTTGTCGGGATGACCCTCAGTGACTGACTCGGACGTAAAAAGGCGACGGGCCACCTGACTTCCTTCCCCCTGCGGCTTCTGGCTTGCCAGAGTGTATCCGGGCACGACCGGGCGGCATCAATCTGAATCAGGAAAGCCGGGCCGCGACCATGTCCCAGACCGCGTCGGCGAGCTCTTCCTTGCGGCCGCGCGGGATATGGGTGACCACGCCGTCGGCGGCCAGTACCAGCGCCTCGTTGTCGTCGGTGCCGAACGCGAGCCCGCCGCCCACCTGGTTGACGACGAGCAGGTCGCAGCCCTTGCCTGCCAGCTTGGCGCGGCCGTTGCCGGCGAGGTCCTCGGTCTCGGCGGCGAAGCCGACGACGACCTGGCCCGGGTGGCCGCGCCGGGCGGACAGCTCGCGCAGTATGTCCGGGTTCTCGGTGAGCGCGATCGGCTCTGGCCCGGCGCCGGTCTTCTTGATCTTGGAATCATGGCGGACGGCCGGGCGGTAGTCAGCCACGGCGGCCGCCATGACCACCGCGTCGGCCCCGGCCGCGGCCGCCGCCATCGCCTCCCGCAGCTGCAGCGCGGAGGTGACCCGGATGACCTTGGCGCCGGCCGGATCGGCGAGCGCGACGTTGGCCGACACCAGGGTTACGTCGGCGCCACGCGCCGCGGCGGTGCGGGCCAGCGCGTACCCCTGCCTGCCGGAGGACCAGTTACCGAGGAACCGCACCGGGTCGAGCTCCTCCCTGGTGCCGCCCGCCGAGATCACGACGCGCCTGCCCAGCAGATCCGGCGCCAGCCCGGCGGCGCCCCGCCTCAGCACCCGGACCGCCGCCTCGAACAGCTCATCAGGCTCGGGCAGCCGGCCGGGGCCGGTGTCCGGGCCGGTCAGCCTCCCGGTCGCGGGCTCAAGCACCAGCGCGCCCCGGTCCCGCAGCAGCGCCGCGCTGGCCTGGGTGGCCGGGTGCTGCCACATCTCGGTGTGCATGGCAGGCGCGTACAGGACGGGGCAGGCTGCCATCAGCAGCGTGGCGGTGAGCAGGTCATCGGCGCGTCCCGCCGCCGCCCGGGACAGCAGATCCGCGGTGGCCGGGGCGACCAGCACCAGGTCCGCCCACTGGCCGAGGGCGACGTGCGGCACCTGGTGCACGTCTGCCCATGGGTCCGCGGTCGCCGGCTGGCCGGACAGCGCGGCCCACGTGGCCTCGCCCACGAAACGCAGCGCGTCGCGGGTGGGGATGACACGGACCTCGTACCCGGATTCTGTCAGCCGCCGCAGCAGCTCACACGCCTTGTAGGCGGAGATGCCGGCTCCGACACCGAGAATGACGTGCCGTGCCATTGCCCTGCCCGGTCTGCCGTGCCCGCGGTCCCGCCGCGGGTCAGGGGGTTGCTTCCTCGGGCTCTACGGCCTCAGCGGCCAGCAGCCGGCCGCGGATCTCGCGCAGCGCGATCGACAGCGGCTTCTCCTGAACGCGGGTCTCGACCAGCGGCCCCACGTACTCAAGCAGCCCCTCGCCCAGCTGAGCGTAATAGGCGTTGATCTGACGGGCCCGCTTGGCGGCCATGATGACCAGGCGGTACTTGCTGTCCACCACATCGAGCAGATCGTCGATCGGCGGGTTCGTTATGCCTTCCGGGGCGGGAGTCCCTGCCACCTTGTGCCTTTCCTGAGCTAAGTCTCACCGGAGAATCAAGGCTACCAGCTCACCGCACACGTCCTGCACGGATGTGTTGACCAGGGTCACGTCGAACTCCGGCTCCGCGGCCATCTCCACCCGCGCCTCCTCCAGCCGCCGCGCGATGACCTCAGGCGCTTCGGTGCCCCGCCCGTTCAGCCTGCGGACCAGCTCGTCCCACGACGGCGGAGCCAGGAATACCAGCAGCGCGTCCGGAACGGCGGCGCGTACCTGCCGCGCCCCCGCCAGGTCAATCTCGAGCAGGACCGGGGTGCCCGCGGCCAGTTTCTCCTCCACCGGTGCGCGCGGCGTGCCATGCCGGTGGCCGACGAAACGTGCCCATTCCAGCAGTTCACCGGCGGTGATCATCCGGTCGAACTCCTGGTCGTCGACGAAGAAGTACTCGCGGCCGTCTACCTCACCTGGCCTCGGCCGGCGCGTGGTCACCGACACCGACGGCCAAAGCTGCGGGTAATCCTCGCGAATCCGCGCGAGAACGGTGCTCTTCCCGACCCCAGAGGGCCCGGAGAGCACGGTCAGCTTCGCCCGGTGGCCGACGATGCCCGACCCAGAACCGGGCGACGCGGCCGTGCCCTCGCCCCCTTGATCGCGGAGGTCGGTCAGATATCACCGCCGAATTCGGTCTCAAGCGCCGCCCGCTGGTTGGCACCGAGGCCACCGACGCGCCGCGACTCCGCAATGCCGAGCCGTTCCATTATCTGCCTGGCCCGGACCTTGCCGACGCCAGGCATCGACTCAAGGAGGGCGGAAACCTTCATCTTGCCGATCACGTCATCCGACTTGCCGTCCTTGAGCACCTGGGGCAGCGTCGTCGAGCCGCGCTTGAGGCGGTTCTTGACCTCGGCACGCTCCTTGCGGGCCCTGGCCGCCTTCTCCAGGGCCGCAGCGCGCTGATCGGGTGTGAGGGGAGGAAGAGCCACGCCGGTTCACCTCGGGTTTCGTATCGAAAAACTCGCTTCGGGAGGGGAAACTAGCGAGTTCAGGGCGCCGGGGCAACGCGAACCCCCGTTTGTTGTGTCATTTATTGCCGATGACTACTATCTGCAGTCGATCGGATACTATTTGTCACGTCCAGGAAGCGGAGACCACCCCGTCAACGGGCCTGCCAGGCTAGCCCATCGACCGCGTTCCGAGGCGAACTCCCAGGTACAAGGTTACAGATACCCTCTGACGGCCACGGTAACGTCCCCCTCGCGGGCACCGCACACCGCCCATGGCCGGGCTCCGGCTAGCCGCCGTGGCGCTCGGCTTCGGGGGCGGCGCGCTGCCGGCGCAGCCGCTGCTGGCCGCCGTCCTGCCCACCGGGGCCGGCAGGGTGCTCGCCGCCGTGGCCGCCTTCCTGGCGGGCCAGCCGCCTTGACCCGCCCCCGGGCAGCCGCGCGGCGATGCCGTCGAGCAGGCACTCCAGGCCGAACTCGAATCGCTCGTCCCGCGTCTGCGCCGCGTCCGGGTCGATGCCCTCGTCGAATATCCGCAGGAAGTGCGGGAACCGGCCGGTAGCCCTGAGTCGCTCGATGTGCCCGGCCATGAAAGCCTGCCGTTCGGCCTCGCTCAGGTGGCCCAGCTGCTCCTGGTCACGCTGTTCCACGCCGCTCTCCCTGAACTCGCGCAGGACCACGCCCATGACGTAGGTGGTCAGCGTGCCCAGCACGTTCATGGCCGTCTCGGTGTCCAGCCCGAGCTTGTCGGCGACGGCCAGGGACCGCTCCAGGTTCCGCAGCGTGTTCGGGCCCAGCGGTGGCCGGCCGCCGATGAATCCCATCAGCCACTGGTGCCGGTGCAGCGTGCTGCGCTGCGCCACGGCCAGCGCCCGCAGGTCCGTCCGCCAGTCCCCGGTCGCCGCAGGGAACTGCTGCTCGCCCTCGACGGTGTCGAGCATCAGGTCGAGCAGCTCGTCCTTGGATGCGACGTGCCAGTACAGCGACATCGCCCCGGCGTTCAGCTCCCTGGCGATCCGCCGCATGCTGATCGCCTCCGAGCCCTCGGCATCGGCCACCTTGATGGCCGCTGCCACGATCTCGTCACGGGACAGCGAGCGGACCCGGCGCGGCGCCTGGCGGCCGCGGTCCTGGTGTCCCCTGACATGCTCGTGAATCCGCTGCTCGCGGCGGTCCCCGCCGGGCCCTGGAGGGTGGCGGCGGCTGGAGAAGACCGGCCACAGGTCCTCGTCTTCGGGTTCCACGAGCCGCTCCCCTCACGCCATCCGGTCGCTGACCAAAGCTATAACCGATTGCCTTCTCGTACGTCGTACTGCTATGGTACATCGTACTATTAGTACGGCGTACGAGATGACGACTGCTTCAATCCTGGGAGCCACCATGCACGACACCCTGGCCATCGAGACGAAGGACCTGGCCAAGAGGTTCGGGAAGACCGACGCGCTGGCGGGGCTCGACCTGTCGGTCCCGCGGGGATGCGTGTTCGGGCTGCTCGGGCCGAACGGCGCGGGAAAGACGACCGCGGTGCGCGTGCTGGCCACGCTGCTGCGCCCCGATGCCGGCTCGGCCCGGGTGCTCGGCTCTGATGTGATCGCCGACGCGGCCGGGGTACGGCGCCGGATCGGGCTGACCGGGCAGTACGCGGCGCTCGACGACTACCTCACCGGGCGGGCCAACCTGGTCATGATCGGCGAGCTGAGCCGGCTGCTCCCGGCGCGAGGCCAGAAGCCGCGCGGACGCCCTGCTGGAGCGCTTCGACCTGACCGATGCGGCCGGGCGGGCGGTCAAGACCTACTCGGGCGGCATGCGGCGCCGGCTCGACCTGGCCGCGAGCCTGATCGCCTGGCCCGAGTTGCTGTTCCTCGACGAGCCGACCACGGGCCTGGACCCGCGCAGCCGGGCCGTGCTGTGGGACATCATCCGCGAGCTGGCCGCCGAGGGCAGGACCCTGCTGCTGACCACGCAGTACCTGGAGGAGGCCGACCAGCTGGCCGACCACATCGCGGTGGTGGATACCGGCCGGATCATCGCCGAGGGAACGGCCGATCAGCTCAAGGCGACCGTCGGCGGCGAGCGGATCGAGGTCGTGCTGACCTGCGGCGCCGACATGGCCGCCGCCGCGGCCGCGGTGCGAGAGCACGCGACCGGCACGGTCCGGGTGGACACCGAGCTGCTGAAGGTGCAGGCGCCCGTCTCGGCTACCGCCGGGATGACGACGGGCGTGGTCCGCTCGCTCGACCGGGCCGGCGTGACGGTGGACTCTGTCACCGTCCACCGGCCCTCGCTCAACGACGTGTTCCTCGCGCTCACCGGCTCCGCGGCCGAAGCGAAAACCGATCGAGATACCGAACGACAGCTGGAAGGAGCCTCGGCATGACTACCGCCACCGCCGCGATGCCAGCCGGGCCGGCCGCCCGGCCCCGGCGATCTTCGCTGACCTGGGCTATCAGGGACGCGCTCGTCCTGACCAGACGTAGCCTGGCCCGGATTGCCCGCGAGCCGGAGACGCTGATGGACGTGACCGTCCAGCCGGTCATCTTCGTGCTGCTGTTCTCCTATGTCTTCGGCAGCGCCATCCCGCTTCCCGGCGGCGGGAACTACCACGACTACCTGATCGGCGGGATGCTCGGGATGGGGCTGGCTGGCACGGCCCCGGGCACCGCCGTAGGCCTGGTCACCGACATGAGCACGGGCCTGATCGACCGCTTCAGGTCGCTGCCGATGTCGCGGGCCGCGGTGCTGATGGGGCGGACGGTATCGGACCTGCTGACCCAGGCCATCGGAGTGGTCGTGGTGTGCGGGGTCGGCCTGGCCATCGGCTGGCGGATCCACACCGGACCTGCCGACGTGCTGGCCGCGCTCGGCCTGTCCCTGCTGCTCGGTTACGCCTTCACCTGGGCGGGCGCCTGCCTGGGCATGACGCTGCGCAGCCCCGAGGCGGCACAGCAGCTCGGCTTCATCCTGTTCCTGCCGCTGACCTTCATCTCCAACGCGTTCGTGCCGACGCAGCACATGCCCGGATGGCTGCAGGCGGTGGCGAACTGGAACCCGCTGAGCGCCCTGGCCGCCTCGTGCCGGCACCTGTTCGGCAACCCCAACCCGGCCGCGACGGTGCAGGCGTGGCCGATGCAGCACCCCGAGCTGAGCGTGGTCATCTGGGCCGCGGCCCTCATCGCGCTGTTCGCCCCGCTGAGCGTGCGGCTCTACCGCCGCAAGGTGCTGTAGCGACGATCAGCCGACCCGGCTGCGCGTCTCGGCAGGCTCCGCCGCCCGCTCCGCGACCGGGACAGCTTCCTCGCTGGCCACGCGCACGAGCCGCGGGCGCTGGCGGCCGAAGTACACCGCCGAGGTGACGAACCCGACGCCCACCGGCGCGCCCAGGCCGATCAGGCAGAGCGTCCGCCGGCGGTCGCACCCGGCGGTGCGCCAGGCGGCGGGCGGGCGGACGTATCCGTCGATGAACGCCCACACCGGCAGGCCGATCAGCGCCACGATGCCCATCGTGATCGCCAGCGTGGCCGCGCTCAGCCCGAGCAGCTTGAGCGCGGTGGCCAGCAGCACGAACGCGAGGATCGGGCGGAGCAGGATGTTGGGCGAGCGGGAAGACAGCCACGAGCCCGCGAGCACGCCGGGGATGCTGCCGACCACGATCGAGGCGGTGAGCCCGAACTCAAAGCCGCCGAACAGCACGTGCCCGATCGCGGCCGAGCCGACCAGCGGAATCGACTGCACGATGTCGGTGCCGACCAGGCGCTTCATCGACATCATCGGGTACGTCATCATGAGCATGACGATCATCAGCGACCCCGAGCCGACGGACGTGATGCCGACCAGGAACCCGCCGAACACGCCGATGGCGATGGTCACGATCCGCTTGACCTTGATCTCCGGCTCCGCGGCACCCTCCGGGGCCGGCCTCCACCGCCCGGAGCTTTCCATCAGCATCCGGTAGATCATCGCCCCGGCGGCCAGGAGGATCGCGGCCCCCATGGCGTACTCGATGTTCTGCTGCATGGCCGGACCAGAACCGAGCGAGCGGTCGACGAATACCCCGGCGAAGGCCGCGGGAACCGAGCCGACGCACAGCCAGCCGACCAGGCCCATGTGAACGGTGCCCCGGCGGTAGTGGACCGCTCCGCCGAACGGCTTCATGATCGCCGACGCGACGATGTCGCTCGACACCGCGGTGCTCGGCGTCACGCCGAACAGCAGGATGAGGATCGGCGTCATCAGCGCGCCGCCGCCCGCACCCGTCATGCCGACGAGCAGACCCACGATCAGACCTGCGATGACGATGTCTAGGCTCACGAGTCCTCCGCCTGTGAGGTTGTGTCGCGTTGACCGGCTGGCCGCAGTCGCACGTTCGGCCGCCCTGAGCGGGCACCAAGCTTGAGGATAGAACCATTTCCCCATCAATTCCATCTAAAAACTGCATTCGTTATCTCCAGAAATTCAATCTGGAAACACGGGTATAAGAATCGGACAAACATGCAGTTCATGGCCCTGAATAGCAATACGTGAATTCCGATTAGTTTTGTAGAGACGAACCGGCCGCCGGGGGCGCAACAGAGATTCTCGTGGAGTCGATGCGCGGGTTTGCCCGTTCACCGGTGAACAGCAAAACCACGCAGCGACGCCCGGTGGGTCGCGGAGAGTCCGGGGAGTCTGGAGCCTGGGGGCAGCCGGGCGGCGGGGCGCGCCGGCGGTGACTCAGCGCGTGACTGGCGCGCGGCGGCGCAGGGACGCGGCGATGGCCGCGGCCGCGGCGCCCGGATCGGGCGCGCCGGTGATAGCGCGGCCGATGACCAGCAGATCCGCCCCGGCGCTCAGCGCCTCTTCGGGCGTGGCCACCCGCGCCTGGTCGTGCGTATCGGCGCCGGCCGGCCGTACCCCGGGCGTGATCAGGGTGATCCCCGGGCCCACCTCGGCTCGCACCGCGGCTACCTCGCGCGGCGAGCAGACCAGCCCGCTCGCTCCCGCCTCCACCGCCAGCGCGGCCAGCCGCAGCACCCAGTCGGCGGTACTGCCAGGCACGCCGATCCGGTTCAGGTCCTCGCCGCTGAGCGAGGTGAGCGCGGTGACCGCGGCGATCGGCGTACCCGCGGCAGCCTCGACAGCGGCCCGGATCATCGCGGGGCCGCCCGCGGCATGCACGGTAAGCAGCCGCGGCCGCAGCCTCGCCACGGCCCGGGCGGCGCTGGCTACCGTGGCCGGGATGTCGTGCAGCTTGAGGTCGAGGAAGATCTGCACCCCGCTCGCGCCCCTGATCGAGGCCACCACCTCGGGCCCGTACCGCAGGTACAGCTCCAGCCCGATCTTCACCGTGCTGACGTGCGGGGTGACCAGGCAGGCCCACTGCGAGGCGATTTCCAGGTTCGGCGCGTCCAGCGCGACCGCGATGGGGGCGGGATTATTCACGGCTTCTGATCCTAGGTGGTGTACCGCGGACCGGGTCCTGGTTCGGCCTGCCCGCGACGGCCTGATGCGCCAGCCCCACCACATCCGCCAGCCGTTCCGCTCCGGCCCGGCTGAGCTCGTCGGCGAGCTCGCGCAGCACCCGGTCGCACGCGCCGGGATCGTGGAAGATCACCGTTCCAAGGCTGACCATCGCGGCGCCGGCCAGGATCAGCTCGAACGCGTCCCGCCCGGTGCGGACGCCGCCCATGCCGATGATCGGGACATCCGGAAGTGCCTGCCTGACCTGCCAGATGCACCGGACCGCGACCGGACGGATGGCCGGCCCGGACAGCCCGCCGGTGAGGCCGGCCAGCACCGGGCGCATGGTCCGGGTGTCTATGGCCATGCCGAGCAGCGTGTTGATCAGCGACAGGCCGTCGGCTCCGGCTGATACGCAGGCCCTGGCGATGGTCACGATGTCGGTGACGTCCGGGGACAGCTTGGCGAACACCGGGATGTCATAGCGCGCGCTGGCCCGGACTTCGCCGATCACCGCGGCCGCCGCGTCCGGGTCGCAGGCGAACACGGTGCCCCGGTCCTCGACGTTCGGGCAGGAGATGTTCACCTCGATCGCGGTGACCCCGGGCGCGTCGGACAGGCGGCGGGCCAGCTCGGCGTACTCGGCGGCGCTGCTGCCCGCGATCGACACCACGGCACGGGCACCCTGGGTGAGCAGCCACGGCAGGTCGCGCTGCAGGAACGCGTCGATGCCCGGCCCCTGCAGCCCGATCGAGTTCAGCATCCCGCTCGGGGTCTCGGCCATCCGTGGGGTGGGGCGCCCGGATCGCGGCGCCAGCATGATCGACTTGGTGACGACCGCGCCGAGCTTGGCCACGTCGGTGAAACGGGACAGCTCCCGGCCGGCCGCGGCGCAGCCAGAGGCGGTGAGTATCGGGTTGGGCAGCTCGACGTGCCCCAGCCGGGTGCTCAGGTCAACCGGCATGGCGATGTCCGTCCGCGGTGTCCGGCCGGCCCGGCGTCAGCTCCGGCCGGCGCCAGCCGGGCGCGCCCAGCGCGTCGAACGGGATCGTGCCCACGTCGTCCCAGCGCACCGCCTGCGCGCTGAACACCGGCCCGTCTACGCAGGACCGCACCATCCTGGTCACGCCGTCATCGCCGATCACCGGCAGCACGCAGGTCATGCAGACCCCGATGCCGCAGGCCATGGACTCCTCGACCGAGGCGAGCGCCGGTATCTCGTACCGGCCGGCGAACCCGGACACCGCCCGCAGCATCGGCATCGGGCCGCAGGCGTAGATGACCTCGGTGCGGGCCTCGTGGATGACCCGGGGCAGCGCGTCGGTCACCACGCCGCGCAGGCCGAGCGAGCCGTCCTCGGTGGTGATCGTGGCGGTGCGGCCGGTGCGGCGCGCGGTCAGCGCGCCGAACACCCGGTCCGCGCTGGCCGCGCCGAGCACGAAGTCCACCCGGCAGCCCCGGGCGCGGAGCTGGTCAGCCAGCGGGAACAGCGGTGCGCTGCCGTACCCGCCGCCGATCAGCAGGCAGCTGACCGGCGCCCTGGGCTGCGGGAAGGGCCGCCCGAGCGGCCCGGTGATGTCCACCACGTCCCTGGCCCGCCGGCCCGCTAGCCAGCGAGTCCCCGGGCCCTTGGCGGCGAACACGAACTGCACCGTGCCGCCGTGGTCGGGGCGCACGTCGTAGATCGAGAACGCCCGGCGCATCAGCATGGCCGAATCCGGCCCGCCGACGCCAACCGCGACGAACTGGCCAGGACGGAAACCGCGGGCGATCCGCGGAGCGGCCACGGTCATCGCGTAGTAGGCGTCCACCCGGCGCACAGTGAGCACCGGGCCAGCCACCTGCGTGGGGGCCAGCTCGGCCTTGTCGTCCGGTGCGGTCATGTCTCCTCTAGCCCTGGCCTCGCAGCCGCTGCGCGTGCTCCTGCAGGGACCGCACCCCGACCTCGCCCCGCTGGATCGCCTCGATGCCCTGCACCGCCGCGGCCAGGCCCGCGGTCGTCGTCACGCAGGCGATCCCGCGCCGGACGGCGGCGGTCCGGATCTCGTAGCCGTCCGCCCGCGGCCCGGTCTGCCCGGGCACCCCGAACGGCGTGTTGACGATCAGGTTGACCTGCCCGTCCAGCAGCCTGGTCACGATGGTGGGCTCGCCATCGGGCCCGGGCCCGTCACGGTGCTTGCGCACGATCCTGGCACGGACGCCGTTGCGCCGCAGCACCTCCGCGGTGCCTTCGGTGGCCCAGATCTCGAAGCCCAGGTCGGCCAGCCGCTTCACCGGGAAGATCATCGACCGCTTGTCGGTGTTGGCGACCGAGACGAACGCCCGGCCCTTGACGGGCAGCGCGCCGTACGCGGCGGCCTGCGACTTGGCGTACGCGGTGCCGAACACCTCGTCGATCCCCATTACCTCGCCGGTCGAGCGCATCTCGGGACCGAGCACGGTGTCCACGCCCTCGCCGCGGGCGTCGCGGAACCGGCCGAACGGGAGCACCGCCTCCTTCACCGCGATCGGCGCGTCCAGCGGCAGCGTCCCGCCGTCGCCCGCGGCGGGCAGCAGCCCCCCGGCGCGCAGCTCGGCGATCGTCGCGCCGAGCATGATCCGGGCGGCCGCCTTGGCCAGCGGCGTGGCGGTCGCCTTCGACACGAACGGGACGGTGCGGGACGCGCGCGGGTTCGCCTCCAGCACGTAGAGCACCCCGGCCGCGAGCGCGTACTGCACGTTCAGCAGCCCGCGCACCCCCACCCCGGCGGCGATCCTGGCCGTGGACTCGCGGACCCTGTCGATATCGGTGCGGCCCAGCGTGATCGGCGGCAGCGCGCAGGCGGAGTCGCCGGAGTGGATGCCGGCCTCCTCGATGTGCTCCATCACCCCGCCGAGGAACAGCTCGGTCCCGTCGTACAGCGCGTCCACGTCGATCTCGATCGCGTCGTCGAGGAACCGGTCGATGAGCACCGGGTGCTCGGGGCTGATCTGGGTGGCCCGGTGCACGTACTCTTCGAGCGCCCCGTCGTCGTAGACGATCTCCATGCCCCGCCCGCCGAGCACGTACGACGGCCGGACCAGCACCGGATAGCCGATCTCGTCGGCGATGGCCTTGGCCTCTGCGTAGGAGACCGCGGTGCCGCTGCGCGGCGCGAGCAGGCCGGCCTCCGCCAGCACCCGGCCGAACGCGCCGCGGTCCTCGGCCAGGTGGATGGCCTGTGCGCTGGTGCCCACGATCGGCACCCCGGCCGCGGTGAGCTCGGCGGCCAGGCCGAGCGGCGTCTGCCCGCCGAGCTGCACGATCACCCCGGCAACCGGGCCGGAGGCCTGCTCGGCGTGCACCACCTCCAGCACGTCCTCCAGGGTCAGCGGCTCGAAGTACAGCCGTCCCGAGGTGTCGTAGTCGGTGGACACGGTCTCCGGGTTGCAGTTGACCATGACGGTCTCGTAGCCGGCCTGCGCCAGCGCGAATGAGGCGTGCACGCAGGCGTAGTCGAACTCGATGCCCTGGCCGATCCGGTTCGGCCCGCTGCCCAGGATGATGACCTTGGGCCGGCTCCCGGCCGGGACCTCGGTCTCGTCGTCGTAGGTCGAGTACAGGTACGGGGTGCGGGCAGCGAACTCCGCGGCGCAGGTGTCCACCGTGTGGTAGACCGGCCGCACGCCCAGCGCGTGCCGCAGGTCGCGCACCCGGGTGGCGCTCATCCCGCGAAGCTGGCCGATCTGCGCGTCGGCGAACCCGGCCGCCTTGGCCCCGCGCAACGCCGGCGCGTCGAGCGACGGGCCGCGCGCCAGCCGTTCGGCCGCCTGTTCGATGAACATGACCTGGTCGATGAACCAGGGATCGATGCCGCTGGCCGCCGACAGCTCGGCCACGGTGGCCCCCGCCCGCAGGGCCTGGTGGATGGTGCCGAGCCGGCCGTCGTGCGGGACCGCGCACCGCTGCAGCAGGGCCGCGGCCTGCCCGGGCGGGCCGTCCCAGGTCAGCTCGGCGCCGCGCTGCTCGAGCGAGCGCAGCGCCTTCTGCAGGGCCTCGGGGAAGCTGCGGCCGATGGCCATCGCCTCGCCCACCGACTTCATGTGCGTGGTCAGCACCGGGTCGGCGCCGGGGAACTTCTCGAACGCGAACCGCGGAACCTTGACCACCACGTAGTCCAGCGCCGGCTCGAAGCTGGCCGGGGTCTCGCCGGTGATGTCGTTGCGGATCTCGTCGAGCGTGTAGCCGATGGCCAGCTTGGCCGCGATCTTGGCGATCGGGAACCCGGTGGCCTTAGAGGCCAGCGCCGAGGACCGCGATACCCGCGGGTTCATCTCGATCACGACCATCCGGCCGGTGCGCGGGTGCACGGCGAACTGGATGTTGCAGCCGCCGGTGTCCACCCCGACGGCCCGGGTCACCGCGATCGCGGTGTCGCGCATCTGCTGGTACTCGCGGTCGGTCAGCGTCATGGCCGGCGCCACGGTGACCGAGTCGCCGGTGTGCACGCCCATCGGGTCGATGTTCTCGATCGAGCAGACCACGACCACGTTGTCGTGCCGGTCGCGCATCAGCTCGAGCTCGAACTCCTTCCAGCCGAGGATCGACTCCTCGAGCAGCACCTCGGTGACCGGACTGGCGTCCAGCCCGGCGCCGGCGATCCGGCGGAGATCCCCGGCGTCGTAGGCAACGCCGGACCCGGAGCCGCCGAGCGTGTAGGACGGGCGGACTACGACCGGGTAGCCGAGCCGTCCCGCGCTGGCCTCGGCCTCGGCCAGGCTGCGGCAGATCGCGCTGGCGGGCACCTCGGCGCCGAGCCCGGTGACGATCTGCTTGAATCGCTGCCGGTCCTCCCCCGCCTTGATCGCCTCGATGTCCGCGCCGATCAGCTCGACCCCGAACTCGGCCAGCGTGCCCGCGTCGTGCAGGGCCACCGCGGCGTTCAGCGCGGTCTGGCCGCCGAGCGTGGGCAGCACCGCGTCCGGCTGCTCGACGGCGATCACCTTCTGCAGCACGTCCAGGGTGATCGGCTCCACGTAGGTGGCGTCGGCGAACTCGGGGTCGGTCATGATCGTCGCCGGGTTGGAGTTGACCAGGCTGACTCTCAGGCCCTCGCTCTTGAGCACCCGGCAGGCCTGGGTGCCGGAGTAGTCGAACTCGCATGCCTGGCCGATGACGATCGGGCCGGACCCGATGACCAGCACCGAGGCCAGGTCAGCGCGGCGCGGCATGCTGGCTCCCTGGACGCCCGGCGGTCATCTTGGCCCCCTCCATCAGCGTGCAGAACTCGTCGAACAGGTAGTCCGCGTCATGCGGGCCCGGCGCGGCCTCAGGATGGTACTGGACCGCGAACCCTGGCGCGTCGAGCAGCCGGATGCCCTCGACCACGCCGTCGTTGAGGTTCAGGTGCGACACGACCGCGTAGCCGTAGCGGGTATCGAACGGCACCAGGCGCGGGCGCGCGGCCGGCGGCCGCTCGCCGCCGGCCGCCGCGTCCGGGAGCCGCACGGCGAAACCGTGGTTATGGCTGGTGATGTGCACCCGCCCGGTGCGCAGGTCCATCACCGGCTGGTTGACCCCGCGGTGGCCGAACCGCAGCTTGTAGGTGGCCAGTCCCAGCGCCCGGCCCAGCAGCTGGCTGCCCAGGCAGATGCCGAAAACCGGCCTGCCCGCCGCCAGCACCCCGCGCATCGCCTCGACCGCGTAGCCTGCCGCCGCCGGATCGCCGGGGCCGTTGGAGAAGAACACGCCGTCGGGCCCGGTGGCGAGGATCTGGTCCGCGCTGGTGCCGGCGGGCAGCACCCGGACCTCGCAGCCTCGCCGCGCCATCGCGCGGGGGGTGGAGGCCTTGATCCCGAGGTCCACCGCGGCCACCCGGTAGCGCACCCTGGTCCCGGCCGGGGGGCTGACCGTGTACGGGCGGGGCGTGCTGACCTCCCGGGCCAGGTCGGCCCCGGTCATGCCGGGGCTGTCCAGCACCCGCGGCAGCAGCTCGGCCGGGTCCGTGGTCCGCGTGCTGATCGCGGCGCGCATGGCGCCGCGCTCGCGCAGGTGCCGGGTCAGCGCCCTGGTGCCGCTGATCGCGATGCCGGTGACGCCCTGGGCGGCCAGCTCGGCGTCCAGGCTGCGCCGCGAGCGCCAGCTGGACGCGATCCTGGCGGGCTCGCGGATCACGTAGCCGCTGACCCAGATCCGGCGCGATTCGGCATCGTCGTCGTTGACGCCGGTGTTGCCGATGTGCGGCGCGGTCATGGCGACGATCTGGCGGCAGTAGGACGGGTCGGTCAGCGTCTCCTGGTAGCCGGTCATGCCGGTGTTGAAGACCATCTCGCCGAACGCCTCCCCGTCGGCGCCGAACCCGGTCCCGCCGAACGCGCGGCCGTCCTCCAGGACCAGCAGCGCGGGGCCGGGCGGCATCAGGCCAGCTTCCCGTCGAGCACGGTCGGCTCGCCGCGCAGGAACGTGGCCACCACCCGGCCCGGCAGCACCAGCCCCGCGAACGGGCTGTTGCGGCTCTTGGACGCGTGACCGCCGGGGTCCACGGCCTGCCTGGGCTCCGGGTCATACAGCGTCAGGCTGGCGGGGGCACCGGGGGCAAGCGGGGTGCCGTGGCCGGCCAGCCGGCCGATCCGGGCCGGCCGCAGTGACATCCGGTCGGCGACCTCGGCCCAGCCGAGCATGCCGGTGTCCACCATCGCGTGCTGGACCACGCGCAGCGCCGTCTCCAGGCCGGTCATGCCGAAGGCGGCGGTCTCCCACTCGGTCTCCTTGTCCTCCAGCGGGTGCGGGGCATGGTCGGTGGCCACGCAGTCGATGACGCCATCGGCGAGGCCCTGCCGGAGCGCGGCCACGTCCGCCTGGGTGCGCAGCGGCGGGTTGACCTTGTAGACCGGGTCGTAGCCCTCGGCCAGGTCGTCGGTGAGCAGCAGGTGATGCGGGGTCACCTCGGCGGTGACCTGCCATCCTTTCGACTTGGCCCAGCGAAGGATCTCCACCGAGCCGGCGGTGGAGACGTGGCAGATGTGCAGCGCCGAGCCGACGTGCGCGGCCAGCAGGCAGTCGCGGGCGATGACCGATTCCTCGGCCGCGGCCGGCCAGCCGGTCAGGCCGAGCCGGCCGGACACCTCGCCCTCGTTCATCTGCGCGCCCTCGGTGAGCCTGGGCTCCTGCGCGTGCTGGGCGATCACCCCGTCGAACGCCTTGACGTACTCCAGCGCGCGGCGCATGAGCCGGGCATCCGACACGCAGTTGCCGTCGTCGGAGAAGACCCGGACCCGGGCGGCCGAGTCGGCCATCGCACCCAGCTCAGCCAGCCTGCTGCCGGCCAGGCCTGCGGTGACGGCACCCACCGGCTGCACGTCGCAGTGCCCGGCCTGGCGGCCGAGCCGCCACACCTGCTCGACCACGCCGGCCGTGTCGGCCGCCGGGTCGGTGTTGGCCATCGCGTGCACCGCGGTGAACCCGCCGAGCGCGGCCGCCTGGGTGCCGCTCCGCACGGTCTCGGCGTCCTCGCGACCGGGCTCGCGCAGGTGGGTGTGCAGGTCGACCAGGCCGGGCAGGGCGATCAGCCCGCCGGCCTCGATCACCCCGGCGCCGCCGGGCGCGCCGGCCGCCAGCGCCCCGTCGGCGATGGCCAGGTCGCGCGGCTCGCCGCCGAGCGGCCGGGCCCCCCTGATCAGCCAGCCGGTCATGACTGATCCTCCCGGCTCTCGTGCTGGCTGCCGTCGTCGCTGCCGGCCGGGCCCTGGCCGCCCAGCAGCAGGTAGAGCACGGCCATCCGCACGCTTACCCCGTTCGCCACCTGCTCCACGATCGTGGACCTCGGGCTGTCGGCTACCTCGGCCGCGATCTCGACCCCGCGGTTCACCGGGCCCGGGTGCATGACCACCGCGTGCTCGGGCAGCATGGCCATCCTGGCTCCGTCCAGGCCGTACCGGCGGCTGTACTCGCGCTCGCTGGGGAAGTAGGCGGCGTTCATCCGCTCCCGCTGCACCCGCAGCATCATCACCACGTCGGTCTTGGGCAGCGTCGCGTCCAGGTCGTACCCGGTGGCGCAGGGCCAGCTGCCGACCTCGACCGGGAACAGGGTGGGGGGGGCCACCAGGGTCACCTCGGCGCCCAGCCTGCTCAGCAGCAGCACGTTGGACCTGGCCACCCGGCTGTGCAGCACATCGCCGACGATCGTGACCCTGAGCCCGTCCAGGCCAGCGCCGGCCCCGGCCTGGCGCCGAGATGGCGCCGGATCGTGAACGCGTCCAGCAGGGCCTGTGTGGGGTGCTCGTGCGCGCCGTCCCCGGCGTTCACCACGCTGCCGCGCACCCAGCCCGCCAGCCGGTGCGGCGCGCCCGCCGCGCTGTGCCGGACCACGACCGCGTCGGCGCCCATCGCCTCCAGGGTCAGCGCGGTGTCCTTGAGGCTTTCCCCCTTGCCCACGCTGGATCCCTTCGCCGAGAAGTTGATCACGTCGGCGGACAGCCGCTTGGCTGCCGCCTCGAACGAGATCCGGGTCCGGGTCGAGTCCTCGAAGAACAGGTTGACCACGGTGCGCCCGCGCAGCGTGGGCAGCTTCTTGATCGGGCGGTCGGCGACCCTGGCCAGCTCATCTGCGGTATCCAGGATGAGCACGGCGTCATCCCTGGTCAGGTCGGCGGCGGAGATCAGGTGACGGTTCACGGCTGCCTCCCGGCCCGGCGCGACGGCCGTCCTGGCGGGCTCTGCCCGAGCAGCACCGCGTCCTGGCCGTCGGTCTCAGCCAGCAGCACCCGCACCACCTCCTGCTGCGATGTTGGCAGGTTCTTGCCCACGTAATCCGCCCGGATCGGCAGTTCCCGGTGGCCGCGGTCCACCAGCACGGCGAGCCGCACCGCACGCGGCCTGCCGAGATCGTTGAGCGCGTCCAGGGCGGCCCGCACGGTGCGCCCGGAGTACAGCACGTCGTCGACGAGCACCACGGTGCTGCCTTCGATGCCGCCCGGCGGCAAGTCGGTGGGCCCGAGGGCGCGGGCCGGGCGCAGTCTCAGGTCATCGCGGTACATGGTGATGTCGACCGAACCGGCGGGAACGGGACGTCCCTCGACCTGCCGCATGCACTCGGCCAGGCGGCCGGCCAGCGGGACGCCGCGGGTGGGGATGCCGAGCAGGACGACGCCTTCGGCTCCCCTGGTCCGTTCGAGGATTTCGTGCGCGATCCGGGTAATGGCCCGGCCGATGTCGGCCGCGTCGAGCACGGCCTTGTGACCGGGCGGGCCGGGTACGTCAGCACGCATGAATATGACCCCCTTCCCCGCCTCACCGGACGGGCTTAAAGGATGCCTTGTCCAGGCCACCGTAGCAGGCGCGGCGGCCAGACCTGCGCACGTTCGCGGCGCGGCCGGCCGAGCGTCCGCGGCCGGGCCGGGCGAGGTGCGTGCGGCGAGCGCTACCCGAGATCGCCGGAAAGCAAGTTGAATGACTTTTCAGGATTCGACTTGACCTGGGGGCGCTCGCGGCCTACCGTCACTGTGCGTAACCACAACTCTTACTGCTTCACGAGCTGGGGGCAGGAACATGCCATCTGAGTACGCCAAGACCCTCGGTGCGCGGCTGCGCGCCATCCGCACCCAGCAAGGCCTGTCCCTGCACGGTGTCGAGGAGAAGTCACGAGGGCGGTGGAAGGCCGTCGTGGTCGGCTCCTACGAGCGCGGGGACCGTTCGGTAACCGTGCAGAAGCTAGCGGAGCTGGCCGAGTTCTACGGCGTCCCGGTGTCGGAGCTGCTGCCCGGCGACGCCGCGCCTACGCCCCTCGCGCCCGCCCCCAAGCTGGTCATTGACCTGGAGCGGATGGGGCAGCTGCCCAAGGACCAGACCGGGCCGCTGGCCCGTTACGTGGCCACCATCCAGAGCCAGCGCGGCGACTACAACGGCCGGGTGCTGTCCATCCGGCAGGAAGACCTGCGCTCGCTCGCGGTCATCTACGACAAGTCGCCCGTTGACCTCACCGAGGAAATGATCGGCTGGGGAGTGCTTGACCCCGGCGCCCGCGACGCGGTCGAGGTGTTCTGAGCCAGCGCGGCGGCTGAGCGGCGGCCGGCCTACCCGGCCGTGCGCAGCGGCAGCAGCGGGCTCGACGGCACCCCCAGCACCGACTCGGCCAGGGACAGGAAGGTCTCCGCGTCCCGCAGCAGATCCTCGGCCTCGCTCGCGCTGACCGACCGGGACAGCCCGGCCTCCGCGGCCGCCCGCTTGCCCGCCCCCGCCGCGAAGAACGCCGCCCACTCGGAAAGCGCAGGCTCGACCCGCGGCAGCAGTTCCCAGACGCTGCGCGGCGCGCTGCGCCGCCGTCCCCGGCTGGGCTCGGCCCTGGCGGTCACGACCGCCGCCGCCGCCCGCAGCGCGGCCAGATGGGCCGCGACGTACTTCCCGCCAGGGTCCGGCGCTCCCCCGGCATCCGCCAGGCCGAGCCGCGCGGACTCCAGGAGCGCGAGAGCCGAGGGCGCTACCCGGCATCGCGGCCGGCTCGCAGGTGCTGGCACGACCGGGTTCATTGCCACCTCCTCCTTCGGTCTACGGAGCTACGGGCCAGGCGAGGCGCTTCCCCTCACCTCGCCTGGGTTTGAACCGGGCCCGTCCGGTCGGGGGGTCCTCGGCGGGCCCGGCAGCTTCGCCTGACTGCTATTCGAACACAGATTCGCTTGCGTGTCCAGCCGGTTCTGTACGTGCTTTCGAAACTAGCCGGTGGGTCCGACAGAATTCGCAGCCCCGGGCGCGCCGGCCGCACCCGGCCTGGCCTAGGCTGACCGGAGTGCGGACTAACACGGACCGCGGCGAGCCTTGGCCCGGGCTGAGGGAACTGGATCCAGCCGCCTTCGGCGCTGACCTCGACGCGCTCATGGGCGTCTACCGGGCGGCGATGGGCGTGGCCGCCGTCCAGCTCCCGGGACGGCGCGTGATCATGGAGGCGCACGCGGCCAACCCGGGCTTCCGGGGGCTCGCGGTCACGGCCCCGCCCGCGGCGGCGGCGCCGGCCGGTGCGGCGGCCCCGGCCGGCGGCACGTCCCCGGCCGGTGCGACGTTGGCCGCCCCCGGCCCGTCTCCCGGGCCGCCGGCCGGCACCGTGATCGCGTTCGCCTACGGGTTTCACGGCGGCGGCGGCCAGTGGTGGCATGATCTCGTCCGCTCGGCGCTGATCTCCAAGTCGGGACACCGCGCCGCGATCGAGTGGCTGGACGACTCCTTCGAGGTCGCCGAAGTGCACGTGCACCCGGAATATCAGCAGCGCGGCATCGGCAGGCGGCTGCTGTACCTGCTGACCGGAGGCCGGCCCGAACGCACGGCCGTGCTGTCCACCATGGACGCCAACTCGCCTGCCCGGCGGCTGTATCGCAGCCTGGGCTTCACCGACCTGCTGACCGGCTACCGGTTCTCCGGGGCGCCGGTGCCCTATGCCGTGATGGGAGCCGCGCTGCCGCTGCTGACGACCCGGTCCTGAAGGCGGAGGTGCTGGTAGACCTCCCGCGTCGCCCGTGATCCGTTGAGGGTGAAGAAGTGCAGCCCGGGCGCGCCCTCGGCGAGCAGCCGCTCACACATCAGCGCCGCGTATTCCACCCCCATCTGCCGCATCGCGGCCCGGTCGGCTGCGTGCTCGCGTATCCGCGAGCCGAGCTCGGGCGGGAACCTGGCGCCGGACAGCAGGACGATCCGCTCGATCATCTGCACGCTGGTGACCGGCATGATGCCCGGGATGATCGGCACCTGGCAGCCGCGCGCGGTCACCAGGTCGCGAAACCTGAGATAGTCCTCGGGATAGAAGAACATCTGGGTGACCGCGAAGTCCGCGCCGGCCCGGCACTTGCGGACGAAATGCGCGGCGTCGGTATCGGCGTCCGGCGATCGCGGGTGCTTCTCCGGGAAGGCGGCGACGCCCACGCAGAAGTCGCCCGCCGCCCGGACCAGGCGGACAAGCTCCTCGGCGTAGCTGAATCCCCGCGCATGCGGGACCCAGTCCCCCTCGGGGTCACCGGGCGGGTCGCCGCGCAGCGCGAGCACGTTGCGCACCCCGACGGCGGCGTAGGACCCGATGACCTGCCTGAGCTCGGCCACCGAGTGGTTCACCGCGGTGAGATGGCCGACCGGGGTGAGGGTGGTCTCGGCGGCTATCCGGCCGGTCACCCGCACGGTGCGGTCCCTGGTGGATCCGCCCGCGCCGTAGGTAACCGACACGAACGTCGGCGCGAGCGGCTCGAGCTGGCGGATGGCCAGCCAGAGCTTGCGCTCGTCCTGCTCGGATTTGGGCGGCATGAACTCGAAGGAGAAGGACTCGGCCCCGGCCGCCAGCAGGTCGCGGATGGCCGGCGCGTGCGGGACACGGTACCGCGGCATGCCCCTAGGTTAGCGGGCCCAGGCCGGCCCTCACGGGCCTGCGGGGTTGTCGATGGCAGATCGCCGCCACCAGGGTCGGTCATCGCACGTCGATCTCGGGGCTGGCCGCCGGGCCGGCGCACGTCCGCCGGAGCACGTCCGCCGGGGCACGTCCGCCGGCGGGGGCACGGCTATCCTCGCGACCATGACCGAACCGGCGGCGGCTGCGCTCGACCACGTTCGCGACCAGGTCGGCCGGGTACTCACCGAATTCGTCGGCCGGCAGCGGGTACTGGCGACCGAGGTAGCCGCCGAGCTGCGGCCGGCCATCGATGCCACGGCGGACGTGCTGGCCGGAGGCAAGCGGCTGCGGCCCGCGTTCTGCTACTGGGGCTGGCGCGGGGCAGGCGGGGCCGACGGCCCGGCCATCTTCGCGGCCGCGGCCGCGCTCGAACTGCTGCACGCGGGCGCGCTCGTGCACGACGACGTGCTGGACGACAGCGACACCCGCCGTGGCAGCCCGACGATCCACCGGCGCTTCGCCGCGCGGCATGCCGCCGCGGGCTGGCGGGGAGCCGCTGTGCCGTTCGGTAAAGGAATCGCCGTCCTGCTCGGCGATCTGCTGCTGACCTGGACCGACGAGCTTTTCTACGGCAGCGGCCTGCCGGCCCCGGCGCTGAGCCGCGGCCGGGCAGTCCTCGACCTGATGCGCACCGAGCTGATGGCCGGCCAGTACCTGGACCTGCTGGAGCAGGCCGCGGGGCCGGGCAGCGTGGCCGGCGCGCTGCGCGTGGTGACCTTCAAGACCGCGAAGTACACGATCGAGCGGCCGCTGCACCTCGGCGCCGCGCTGGCCGGGCCGCCGGACGCCCATCCCGGCCTGGCTGACGGCTACACCGGCTACGGGCTTCCGCTGGGCGTAGCCTTCCAGCTCCGCGACGACGTGCTCGGCGTGTTCGGCGATCCGGCCGAGACCGGCAAGCCGGCCGGGGATGACATCCGCGAGGGCAAGCGCACCGTGCTTGTCGCGGTCGCGCGGGAGAAGGCAACCCGGCGGCAGGCCGCGGAGCTGGACCGGATGCTCGGCGACCGGTCGATCGACGAGGCCGGGGTGACGGGCTTTCGTCAGCTGCTGGCCGACACCGGCGCGCTGGCCGAATGCGAGGCGATGATCGAACGGTACGTGACCGAGGCGCTCGCCGCGCTCGACGAAGCCCCGGTGACCGCGGCGGCGAGGGCCGCCCTCGCCGAGCTCGCGATCACCGCCACCGCCCGCACCCGCTAGCCGGGCGGCGCGAGGGCACGCGGCCGTTCGGGCTCACCGGGCCGTTCGGGCTCACCGGGCCGGGGGGGCGGGTGAAGGTGACAGGGGGGCGGAAGTTGGCCCGGCGGGCGGCCCGGCGGAAGGCGGCCAGCACGGCCGGGCCGACGATCGCGATCGCGAGGATGTCGGTGACGGCCCGGCCGGTGTCCCAGCCGAGCGAGGTGGTGGCGTCGAAGAGCAGGTAGCGGTGCCACTGGGCGGCGAACGACAGGCCGGGGCGGTAGGCGATGGAACTCGACGGGTCGAGCGAGAAGGGCCAGAACGACAGGTTGACCATGAAGCCGAAGAAGTAGCCGGCCAGCGCGCCGTAGCCGGCCAGCATCGCGACCTCGGCCTTGCCGCGCAGCGGCGGGAGCAGCCCGGCGAACATGCCCACCCAGGCGCAGCCGAACATCTGGTACGGCATCCAGGGGCCGACGCCCCCGGTGATCAGGGCGGAGGCGAACAGCGACGTGCAGCCGAGCGCGAAGCCGAAGCCCGCGCCGAAGACCCGCCCGGCCAGGACCAGAATGAAGAACACGGTCTCGATTCCTGCCGTGCCCGCGCCCAGCGGGCGCAGCGCGGCGTCGATGGCAGACAGCACGCCGAGCATGGCCAGGGCCTTGGCGTCGATGCCGCCGTCCGCGATCTCCGCGAACACCACCAGCAGGACCAGGGCGAGCAGCGCGCCGAACATCAGCGGCGGCGTCTCCGCCGAGGAGAACGTGCCCGGCGCGACCGCGAACGGCCACCCGAACGCGACTAGCCCGAGGAACGACGCCATCGCGATGGCCACGGTTGACCGCGGCCGTACCCGGATCGCGGTGCGGATGGCCGCCCCCGGCGGGGCCGCCGGGCGGACAGGCACCAGGGGCTCGCTCATCGCGCGGCCACCTGCCCCAGGGCGGCGGCGATCTGCGGCACGGTCAGGTAGGGCAGCGGGGCGAGGATCTTGGCCACCTGCGGCGCGAACGTCGGCGAGGCGGTCAGTACGGCGGCCGCCGGGCCGTCGGTGATGATCTCCCCCTCGGCCATGACCACGACCCGGTCGCAGCTGCGCGCGGCGAACTCGACGTCGTGGGTGGCGACCACGATGGCGTGCCCGCGGCCAGCGAGCCGGTCCAGCGCGGCGGTCAGCCCCGCCTTGGCCTGGTAATCCAGCCCCCGGGTCGGCTCGTCGAGCAGGATCGCCGCAGGCGCCGCGGTGAGCTGGACGGCGAGCACCAGGGCGAGCTGCTGGCCGGCCGACAGATCCCGCGGGTGCGCGTCCGGCGCGATGCCCGGGGCGATCTCGTCCAGGATCTCGCGGGACGGCCGCGACCCGCCGGCCACGCCGTCCGCCGCGCCGCCGGCACGCCGTCCGCCGCGCCGCCGGGCACGCCGTCCGCCGCGCCGCCGGGCACGCCGTCCGCCGCGCCGCCGGGGCCGGCCCTGGGCCGGGCACCGCGACGGGCTTCCTGGTCGGCCTGGCTGAGCTCGGCGGCGACGGTGTCCAGGTAGAGCAAGTCGGCCGGCGTCTGCGGAACCAGGCCGATCAGGCGGCGCGCGGCGGCAGGCTCGAGCGCGGCCGGGTCGGCCCGCGCGTCCCCGGCCCGCACCGCGCCTGCGGCACGCCGGCCCGCGCCCTGGATCGCCCACAGCAGCGAGGACTTGCCTGAGCCGTTCCGGCCCATCAAGGCGGTTATCTCCCCGCAGTGCAGGGCCAGGCCGGCCCCGCGCACCGCGACCAGCGATCCGTACCGGACCACGATGCCGCGGGCGTCCACGGCCGGCGGCGCGGCCGGGCGGGTGCGGGGTGCGTGGTGGGCGACCGGGGGCAGGTCGGGAAGCCGGGCGCGCAGCGCGGGCGCCAGGCGGCGGGCATCACGTACCGACAGCGGAAGCGGTTCCCAGCCTGCCAGGCGGCCCAGCTCGGCCACCGGCGGGCCGGGCCGGGCGCGGGTCAGCACAGCGGCCGGGTCGCCGGCCGTGACCGTGCCGTCGCCGCGCAGGTACACGGCCCGGTCGGCGTACGGCAGCACCCGCTCCAGCCGGTGCTCGGCCAGCATCACGGTGACACCGAGATCGTGGACCAGCCGGGTGATCGCGGCCAGCACGTCCTCGGCGCTGGCCGGGTCGAGGGCGGAAGTGGGCTCGTCGAGGACCAGGACGCGCGGGTGGGCGGTGAGCGCGGCGCCGATCGCCACCCGCTGCTGCTGCCCGCCGGACAGCGCGGACAGCGCCCGTTGCCGCAGATCGGCCAAGCCGAACAGGTCGAGAGTCTCCTCCAGCCGGGTGCGCATCGCGGCCGGTTCCACCGCGAGCTGCTCCATCGTGTAGGCGAGCTCCTCCTCGACGGTGTCGGTAACGAACCCGGCCTGCGGATCCTGCCCGACCACGCCGACCACGTCGGCGAGCTCGCGAGGCCGGAAGCGGGCGGTGTCGCGGCCGCCGACCGTCACCCGGCCGGACAGGGTGCCGCCGGTGAAGTGCGGCACCAGGCCGTTGACCGCGCCGAGCAGCGTGGACTTCCCGCTGCCGGTGTGCCCGATGACCAGGCACAGCTCGCCCTCGTCGATATCCAGGTTCACGTCCCGCAGCACCGGGGCGGCCGCGCCGTCGTAGGTCACGCCGACCCGGTCGAAGCGGATCACCGGCCCGCTCCGGGCAGGGCCGCCGCGGCGAGCCGGGGACCGGCGCCGGCCGCCGCCTCCTCCGGCTCCGGCTGGCCGGCGCGGCCGGCGGAGGGGGCGCGGCGACCGCGGCGAGCGCCGCGGCCAGGATCGCCACCGCAGGCAGCACCGGCAGGGCGGGCCAGCTCAGCGGCTGCAGGCTCGGGTTCAGCGCGGCGGGGTCGTAGCCGACGCCCAGGCACAGCACGATCGCGCTGACCGCGCCGCAGCCGACGACCGCCCACTCCGGCCAGCGCCAGGGGTCGGGCCGGTACCGGCTGCGCGACACCCGCCGCCCGCCGAGGGCCAGGCCGCCCAGGCACAGGGCCGTCCCGGCGGCGAACCCGCCCAGACCCACGCCGGCCGGCACGGTGGCGCCGAGCAGCCCGTAGGCGCCCAGGCACAGCGCGGCCAGGCCGCCGAGCATGAGCGCCGCGGTCAGCCTGCGGCTCGCCCGGGTGGCATGGCCGGTGCGCCCGTAACCGCGGGCGTCCATGGCCGCGGCCAGCCGCAGCGACCGCTCCAGCGCGTCGTGCAGGACCGGGACCGCGATGGCCCGCAGCGCCCGCGGGCCGCGCCCGCCCCCGCCGCGCAGCCGCCGGGCGCGGCGCACCCGCTGGACGCTCTCCACCAGCTGCGGGGCCACCGACAGTGCGACCGTGACCGCGGCCCCCAGCTCGTACAGCGCGCCGGGCAGCACCCGCAGCGCGCGCTTGGGGTTGGCCAGGGTATTAGCGGCGCCGATGCAGCACAGCAGGCAGGCCAGCCGCGCTCCGTCCAGCAAGGCCGACAGCACCGCCTGCAGCGATACCGGGCCGCCGATCTGCACGCCGGAGTACCAGCCCGGGGTGGGCAGCCGCGGCAGCGAGAACAGGATCTGGTCACCCGGGGCCACCCCGGTCTCGAAGACGATCCGGAACACGACCCGGATGACGATGACGGTGAGCGCGAGCATCAGGTAGAACCGGTAGCCGCGAGCCCACGGCGCCTCGGTCCGGCGCATGGCCACCACGAAGCCGAGCACGGCGAAGATCAGCAGGAGCAACAGCGGATTGCTGGTCCTGCTGGCCGCGGTGGCCAGCGCGATGGCCCACAGCCACCACGCCGCCGGGTGCAGCGCGCGGGGCAGCCTGCGGCCGCCAGGGGCGCGGGGCCGGTCCGGCCGCCCGGCTGGCGCGCTCACCGCGCCCGCCGGGGGCGCCGCAGCGCCGCGGTGATCCCGGCGGCGGCCAGCAGCAGCACGATGACCAGCGCGATGATCGCCGGCACGGCCGAGCCATGGCCGGGGGGCTGGCTGTCGCTTGCGGCGACGGGCGGGGCGTTGCTGATCGCCGGCGAGGCCGAGGACGGGGATGAGGACGAGGTGCTTGCCCGCGCGAAGGGGCTCGCCGGCGCGGACGTCGTCGCGGTGCCGGCCGGCCTGCTGTGCTGCGCCGGGGCGGCGGCCGGGTGAGCCGGGTGTGCGGCCGGGTGAGCCCGATGGTTCGTCCTAACGGCGCTGCCCGGAGCCTTGTTGTTCGCGCGCAGGCTCGCGGGGCTGATCGTGGGCACCGCTGAGCCGCTGGTACCGCCCAGGTTGGTGCCGCCGAACACCCACAGCTCCACGCTGCCCGGCGGTGCGGAGTAGCCTGCGGCCCCGGTCTGGCTGTAGCTCCAGGTGTCCTGCCCCGGTCCCGCGTGCCAGAACGTCCAGTAGGCGCTGGACGGCGGGGTGAGCACGCACGACTCCTGGGCGGGGGTCGGGTACTGGGTGCCGCCCTGGTAGCCGCGGTAGCCGATCCGGCAGATGAATCCCGGGCCGTCGTGCTCGGTGCCGGTGGTCTGCCAGCCGCCCTGGTTGAGCATGCCGTACGCCGTCGCGGGGGTGCTGGCGCACGAGCGCAGCAGCGGCCCGCCCCAGTGCGCGAAGCTCACCGCCGTGACCACCCCGGTGGTAGTGCTGCAGTGGCTCATCGGCTCCGGCGCGGCCCAGGCGCGCGGCGCGACCGCGGCGCCGGCCGCGGTGACCAGCAGGGCCACCGCCAGGACGGGCGCGGCCAGCGCGGCGGCCGCTCGGAACGGGCTGCCGGCGGCGGCCTTGGACCGGCTGGCGGCGCCGCTGGACCGGCTGCCGACGGCGGCCTTGAGCCCGCTGCCGGCAGCGGCCCGCCCCAGGCGGGGCACGCCGGTCACCGGCCGCCTCCGGCGGAGGGATAGAGCCGCCTGCGGCGGACCAGCAGCAGGACGATGACCACGGCCGCGACAACGCCCACCACGACGACAGCCCGCCAGAGGTCGGCGGTGGCGCCGCTGTCGTGACTGACGTCGGCGAGCGTGCGCTGCGCGGGCGCGGACGGGGCCGGGCCGGGCGGCGGGCCGGCCGTGGCCGGCTCGTGGCTCGGGGATGCGGCCGGGCCGGCCGCGGCGGGGGCAGACGAGCCAGTGCCGGACGGGGCCGGGCCGGACGAGCCAGGGCCGGACGACGCGGCCGCGGCCGGCCCGGTGCCCGCCGGATGCGTGCGGGGCCGCCGCGGCGCGGATCGCTTCGGAGCGTGATGCGGGGACCTGGTCCGGGGCGGCGGGGGCGGCAGGTGGGTGCCGTTCAGGTTGCGGTGCAGCGCGGCAAAGGAGGTGCCGACGGCGCCGCTGACCGCCTGGGCCGTGGCCCTGACGTCCGAGTGCGGCCGGCCGCCTGCGTCGGCGTTGAACCCGCCGTCGGCGTTCTGCTGGCCGGCCAGGAAGGTCTCCGCCGCGCCGATCTGCGCCCGGTAGCGCGCGGCCTGCAGGGACATGGCCTGGATGGCCAGCCCGGCCGAGTTGACCGAGTCGCCGCCCGCTCCGGGGAACCCGCCAGTCTTCTCCTGGCGGGAGGCGATCCAGGCCACCCCGGAGCTGACGTCCGCGGCCGCGGCGGCGCCGGGGGCGAGCGCGAGGGCCATCGCGGCCATCGCGGTGCTGTCCACGTCCTGGTCGCCGGTGCTCGGGATGAGGCTGGGGAAGGATCCGTCGGGGTTCTGCAGGCTTTCCAGGTAGGAGACAGGGGCGGCGGCCTGGCCCGCCTGGCCCGCGCGCAACTGGGCGATGATGCCGAGCGCTTGGTCGAAGACCGAGCTGGCGTACGCGTAGCCGCCGGGCGCGGTGCATCGGGCGCCGCTTCCTGCCGACTGCCGGGTGCACACCGAGGCGTTGAGCGCGGTGATCAGGTTCTGGCCGCTGAATTCCCTGGGGTTGTCGCCGACGATCTCGGCCAGCAGCGCCTCCTTGCCGATGGACCCGCCGCTGGCGAACTTGGTGCCGACGCCGGTCCAGTCGCTCACCGTGCTGCCGGACGGGTCCTTGCCGTTGCGGTCGAGGAACGTGACGATGCCCTTGAGTGCCGGGTCCTGGTCGCCGGTGGCCGCCAGCGCGAAGGCGGTGTCCAGGGTCAGGCCGTAGTCGGCGAACCCGGGGAACGACTCGGCATAGTGCCCGTCGATCAGGCTGGCCGGCCGGATCAGGTAAGCGCTGCCCCTGGCCAGATCCGGACCTGGTGCCCCCACGGTGACCGCAGGCCCGGACGCGCTGGCGGGCGGCGCGGCCAGCAGGGCCGCGGGGCCGGACACGGCGATCGCGGCAGCGGCCATGGCAGGCACGAGGAGTGCCCGCACACGGCGGGCGGGGGGCGGCATGCGATCTCCCTGGGTCACGGCGCAAGGCGCGAAACCCAGAGCCACCCGGACGCCCCGGAGAACCCGTTGTTCCACGCCGCAGACCTCGACGACGCTTGGACGGTGCAATCCAGCCAGGTGCTCCGACTCGCCCGCACGCGATGCGGGCCCACGGTTGCGGGTCAGTGCCGGATTCCGACCGGCTTCCCCTGGCGCACTGGATCGCGCTCATCTGAGCACGCACGATCAGTTTCCGTCAATCTAACGCACTGTCACCTTGTCTCCCGGCGTATTGACACGTTCCGGTCCCGGGCAGCAGAGTGTGCGGGAGCACTTGTGCTGGCCAACTGAATAGGCGAGACGGTGGGGGAAGTCCGGTGCGATCCCGGCGCTGACCCGCAACGGTGTTCCGGTGGCCACGGCCCCGGTGAGCCCGAGTACCCGCGTCCTCGCGTCACTGCTCCCCTACCCGCCGTGGTTCGCGGGCCGGAGTCCGGCCCGCGCGGGCCGGTCCGGCCGCAGCCGGACCGGAAAGGCACTATCTCGATGACTGTCTTGCGGGCCCGCGTCACGGCGTTCGTCTCCGTCTTCGCCCTCTTGGTCACGGCTGTCCTCGCCGTCGCAGGCGCGCCCGCGATGGCCGCTTCCCGGCCCACTCACCGCCCCGGCCAGGCCGCCGCGGGCTGGCTGGCCCGCCAGATGACCGACGGTAACCACTTCGTGGACGTCTTCAACGGCACCAGCTTCCCCGACCAGGGGCTGACTATCGACGCGATCTTCGCGTTCGCGTCGGCCAGGACGGCCGGCGACTATGCGGCGCGGGCGGCCGCCTGGCTGGCCAGGCCGTTCATCCTGAAGGGCTACATCGGCAACGGCACCACCTCATCCTTCGCCGGCGCGACGGCCAAGCTGCTGCTGGCCACCGAGGTCCGCGGCCTGGACCCGGCGACGTTCGGCGGCGTGAACCTGCCCGCCCGGCTGGCCGCCCTGCTGACCCCCTCGGGCCGCTACTCCGACCATTCCAAGTTCGGCGACTTCAGCAACGCGTTCAGCCAGGCGCTGGCGGTCATCGCGACCGCCCGGCTGGGCAGGGCGGCGCCTTCGGCGGTGAAGTTCCTGGCGGGCAGCGAATGCTCCGACGGCGGCTTCCCGCTCGACTTCGGCCAGAAGACATGCACCAGTGACCCCGACGCCACCGCCCTCGACGTGCAGGCCCTGCTAGCGACTCGCCGCCCCGGGCCGGCCAGCCGCGGGCTGAGCTGGCTGGCCAGCGTGCAGCGCAGCGACGGCGGTTTCGCCAGCCCGCCGTCCACCTTGTCCAATACCAACAGCACCGGCCTGGCCGGCGAGGCCCTCGCCGTCGGCGGGCGGTTCCGGAACGCGGCCCGGGCCCGGGCGTTCCTGCTCAGCGTCCAGGTCGGCTGCGCCGGGAAGCCAGCGCGCCGGGGCGCGCTGGCCTTCACCGACCAGGGCTTCCGGGCCGCCACCGCGGTCCGGGCCACGGGCCAGGGCATCCTGGGCCTGACCGACGTCGGCCTGGTCCGGCTGAGCGCCCGCGGCTCGCAGCCGGGCGATCCGCATCTGGCCTGCTCGTACTGACCGCACCCGGATCCCGCGCACGCCACGGAAGGGGACCGATGCGCACGCCACTCACCCGCCAGGGTGCCCGGGCCAGGCGCCCGCTCATCACGCTTACCACGCTGTCGGTGCTCGCGGCCGGCCTGGTCGCCACCGGCAGCGCGGCCGCGGCCCCCGCCTACGCCGCGGCCTGCACCGGCAAGAAGGGCGTCACGGTCGTCGTCGACTTCACCAAGCTCGGCGGCAAGGTCAAGACGGCCTGCGACCCCGCCAACCCGGCCACCGGGCTCGCCGCCCTGACCGGGGCCGGCTTCAGCTACGCGTTCGTGCCGGGCCAGCCAGGCTTCGTGTGCACGATCAACAAGCAGCCCAGCCCGTGCAACCGCGCGCCGGCGAAGGCCTACTGGTCGTACTGGCACGCCAAGCCGCACGGCACGTGGGTCTACAGCAGCCTCGGTGCCGGCACCTACAACCCCGCCCCCGGCACCGTCCAGGGCTGGGCGTTCGGCGCGGGCACCGCCCCCCGCATCTCCCCGCCCTGATCGCCGCGGCGGGCCGGCGCGGAAGGCCGTCCATGAGCGCGAAGCACGAGGAGCGCGATAGCAATTTCGATGCTCCGTGTTAACGACGAATGAGTGCGGCCGGGGACTGCACGTGGCGCACGCGGTCAGCGACCACTGGGGCTGGACACTGCTCCGCGAGCACGGCAAGGCGGTCTGGGCGATCTTGTTCCGCGGCTGACCGCGGGCAGCCCGGTACCTGGGACGTCGCTACCCGGCCGAGCCGCGCACCCCCGCCATCGCGGCGTGCCGCGATGGCTGCCGGTCAGATCGCCAGCGCCTGCGCCCGGCGGTTGACCTCGCTGCGCCGATGCTGGCAAATCGCGCTGATCGGCGTGCCCGGCAGCGATGCGTCGTCGGTGAACAGCCAGCGGAGCGCCTCGACGTCGTCAAAGCCGCAGTCGCACAGCAAGGTCAGCGTGCCGTGCAGGCCCTTGACCACCTGCCCGCCCTCCAGGAAGGCGGCGGGCACGGCCTGGGTCCCGTCCGGGCGGCGAACCGCGAGGAGCTTGCGATCGCGGAGCATCTGCCTGACCCGGCCCACGGGGATGGCGAGCCGGATGGCGACATCGGGGAGCGACAGCCATTCGCCGACGAGCGAGTCGGCCTGGGCATCAATCTCTGCCACGTCCCGAATGTCCCACACGGCGGCCCGGCTCAAACCCGCAAGGCCAGGCGCGCTCGGGCCAGCGCCCTAGCCGGCGGCCGCGTCCCGGACCGCGATCTCGGGGTCGGCCAGCCGGGCGGCATCCACCGGCGTCCCCGATGCGATGATCCGGCGTCCTTGAGTCAGGTCGCGGTGCCGGTCCACGGTGAGCAGCGCGACCAGCCTCGGGCCGGCCAGCCAGCAGGCCGCCCACTGGTCCTGCGCCGGGTCGCCGCGCCAGACCAGCCGGTCAGAGCCGCCGTGATAGCCGACGTACTGCAGCGTCCGGCCGAACTGCTCGGACCAGAAGTACGGCACCGGGTCATAAGCCTCGCTGCCGCCCAGCAGGTTGGCGGCGGCGACTTCGGGCGCGTGCAGCGCGACGTCCCAGTGCTCGAAGCGCAGCCGCCTGCCGTAGCGCCGGGAGACGAACGACGCGCAGTCCCCCGCCGCGTACACCCCGGGAACGGAAGCGCGCAGGCCCTCGTCGGCCGCCACCCCGGACTCCAGCCGGATCCCCGAGCCGGCCAGCCAGCCGACCGCGGGCCTGACGCCTACCGCGGTGACGATCTCGTCGGCGGGCAGCCAGCCGCCGCCGGCCAGGGCCAGGCCGCCCGGCTGCACGGACTCGACGGCCTGGCCCAGCCGCAGGTCCACCCCGGCAGCGGCGTACCAGGCGGCCGTCTGCGATCCCACCTCGGCTCCCACGGCCGCCGCCACCGGCGCCCCGGCCGCGTCCAGCACGGTGACCGCGGCGCCCCGCGCGGCGGCCGCGGTGGCCAGCTCGGCGCCGATCCAGCCGGCCCCGGCCACGACCAGCTTCAGCCCGGGCCTGAGCACGCCGCGCAGCTCGAGCGCCTGGTCGAGGGAGCGCAGTACCCGCTGCCGCCCCGGGCCTGGCAGGGTCACGGGCTCGGCCCCGGTGGCCAGGATCAGCCGGTCGTAGCGGTACTCACTCCGGCCGGCGCGCACCAGGCCGCCGCCGGCCGGGCCGGGTTCCAGCGCGGTGGCGCTCTCGCCGGGCCGGAAATCCACCCGCAGCGCGCCGAAGTCCGCGCGCAGCGACGTGTCGTCCAGCTCGCCGGTCATCAGCTTCTTCGACAGCGGCGGGCGGTCATACGGCGGGCGGTCTTCGGCGCCGAGCAACGTCACCTGTCCCGGGTAGCCGCGCGCGCGAAGCCCCTCGATGGCCCGCAGGCCCGCGAGGCCGGCGCCCACCACGACGACCCGCTCGATATTCACGATCACGCACCTTCGGGCGGCTATGAGACCAGCCGTAACTCGGGCCAACGGAGGACGAATCCCCCTACACTCGTGCTCAATGGACACGACTGTCGCCGGGCAGCCGGCGGGCCAGCTACTCGACGGCCGCTACCGCGTGACGTCGAGTATCGCGCATGGCGGCATGGCCACCGTGTACCTGGGCGTCGATACCAGGCTGGACCGCACCGTCGCGATCAAGATCATGCATGCCGAGCTGGCCGCCGACGAGGACTTCGCGGCCCGGTTCGTCCGCGAGGCCCGGTCGGTGGCCCAGTTGTCGCACCCGAACGTCGTAGCCGTCTACGACCAGGGCTCCGACGGGGGGCACCTGTATCTCGCCATGGAGTACGTGCCAGGCCGCACGCTCCGGCAGCTGCTGAACGAGCGCGGGAAGCTCACCCCCGGACAGTCGCTTGACATCATCGACAGCGTGCTGGCCGGCCTGGCTGCGGCGCACCAGGCCGGGATCGTGCACCGCGACGTGAAGCCGGAGAACGTGCTGCTGGCCGAGGACGGCAGGGTCAAGGTCGCCGACTTCGGCCTGGCCCGGAGCATGTCAGGCACGAACCACACCAAGACGGGCGTGCTCATGGGCACGGTCGCGTACCTGGCTCCCGAGCAGGTCACCGGCAACGTGAGCGATGCCCGCTGCGATGTCTACGCAGCCGGCGTCATGCTGTTCGAGCTGCTCACCGGCCAGCAGCCGCACACCGGCGAGTCCGCGCTCGCCGTGGCCTACAAGCACGTGAACCAGACCGTCCCGCCCCCCTCCCGCGTGCGGCCCGGGCTACCGCAGCCCCTGGACGCCCTGGTCACCCTCGCCACCAGCCGGGAACCCTGGCTTCGGCCCGCCGACGCCGGGCAGTTCCTGGGCGCGGTCAGGGGGGTCCGCCGGGGCCTGCCGGTCCCGTGGCCCCCGCCCCCGCTGCCGGCTGGTACGCGGCCGCTCGGCCCAGGAGCCCTGCTGCCGCCAGGCGGGGCCGAGCCGCCAGGATTCAGGCCGCCCGGATTCAGCCCGCCGGGGGCCATGCCGGCCGCCGCGGCCGAAGCCGGGCCGCCGCACCGGACGCTCGTCGTGCCCCGGGAGGGCGGCAGCCACCAGGCGCCGCGCGAGCCCGGGCTGCAGCGCTGGCTGTTCAGCCGCAGGCTCGCCTATCTCGCGCTCGCGGTCGTCGCGGCCGGGCTGGCCGGATTCGTGGCCTGGTGGCAGCTGGCCGGGCGATACGAGACCGTGCCGCAGGTCACCCGGCTCACCATGGCAGCGGCCAGGGCCCAGCTGCGGGGCATGGGCTTCACCGTCAAGGCCGGCGCGCCGCGGCCGGACAACAGGCTGGCCAAGGGCGAGGTGATAGCCACCCAGCCAGCCGCGGGCGCGCGGGTGGACCGGGGCGCCACCGTGCGGCTCATCCCGTCCGCGGGGCCGCGGATGATCGGCGTTCCGCAGGTGAGCGGCCAGGCGCTGGCGGACGCGCAGGCCGCGCTCCGGCGCGCCGGGCTGACCCCGGGCCAGGTCGTGAGCCAGGCGTCGGCGACGATCCCGGCGGGCATCGTGATCGCTACCAGCCCGGCGGCGGGCCTGTCGCAGCCGCAGCCGGATCCGGTCAAGATCACGGTCAGCGCCGGGCCGCCGCTGCCGAACTTCGTCGGCCAGCAGCAGTCCGTCGCCCAGCAGTGGGCGGGGGCGAACGGCGTCTCGCTCAACGTGCAGCCGGACGCCAAGAGCGACCAGCCGCAGGGCACCGTCACCCGGCAGTCCCCGGCGCCGGACACCCCGGTGTCGAAGGGCGAGGTGATCACCGTGTACATCTCGCCGGGGCCACCGAACGTGGCGATACCGAACGTCGACGGGGAAGGCGCGCTGCGGGCCTATGACCGGCTTCGGGCACTGGGCTTCCAGGTCACGACTCAGCAGGCCGGGCCCTTCGGGAGGACCGTGTTCAACTACAGCCCGTCCGGCCAGGCCCCGCAGGGGAGCACGATCACGATCTACTACGGCCTGCCTGATTTCGGCGGGGGCGGCTAGGCGCCGGCGCGCGCGGCCGTGCGTTATGCTTCTCCCGTGCTCAGGCAGTTTTACTTCTGGTATGGCTACCGGCCCGAGGTTCGGCCGGTCGCCCGCCAGGCGTTGCCCTGACGAAGCGACTTGAGCAGAGCCCCGGGCCGGGAACGGCTCCGGGGCTCTTGTCATTGTTGAGGGGACTACAGGAGGACAGCATGGTCGTGGTGATGAGCCCGGATGCGAGTCAGGCTGACGTCGAGTCGGTCGTCGACCTAGTGCGCGCGTCGGGCGGCGAGGCGTTCGTCAGCCGCGGCGTTTCCCGTACGATCGTCGGCCTGGTCGGCGACGTGGACCAGTTCGGCTCGCTGAACCTGCAGGGGATGCCCGGGGTCTTTGACGTGGTGCGGATCTCGGTGCCGTACAAGCTGGTCAGCCGGGAGCATCACCGGGATCGTTCGGTCATATCCGTGCGCGGCGTGCCGATCGGCCCGGACACGCTGACGGTGATCGCCGGGCCGTGCGCGGTCGAGACGCCGGAACAGACACTCGAGGCGGCGCGGATGGCCCGGGCCGGCGGCGCGTCGCTGCTGCGCGGCGGCGCGTTCAAGCCGCGGACCTCGCCGTACGCCTTCCAGGGCCTGGGCGAGACCGGGCTGAAGATCCTGGCCGACGTGCGATCGGAGACAGGCCTGCCGATCGTGACCGAGGTGACCGACCCGGGCGATGTGGACCTGGTCAGCAGCTACGCGGACATGCTGCAGGTCGGCACCAGGAACATGCAGAACTTCCCGCTGCTGCAGGCCGTGGGGGTGGCGGGCAAGCCGGTGATGCTGAAGCGCGGGATGAACGCGACCATCGAGGAGTGGCTGATGGCGGCGGAGTACATCGCGCAGCGCGGCAACCTCGACATCGTGCTGTGCGAGCGCGGCATCCGCACGTTCGAGACGGCCACCCGCAACACGCTGGACATCAGCGCGATCCCGGTTGCCCAGCGGCTGTCGCACCTGCCGGTCATCGCGGATCCGTCGCATTCGGGTGGCCGCCGGGATCTGGTGCTGCCGCTGTCGCGGGCCGCGATCGCGGTCGGCGCCGACGGCATCATCATCGACGTGCACCCGCAGCCGGAGACCGCGCTGTGCGACGGCGCGCAGGCGCTGATCAGCGCGGACATGCGCGAGCTGGCCAGTGTGGCGGTGAACCTCCCGCCGCTGGTCGGGCGCACGCTGACCCCGGCGCCGCCGGTGCCGGCGCAGTCGCCCGCGCCGGTCGGCTAGCCCGGCTGGCCCGGCAGGTACTCCTGGGCGGCGGCGGCGAGCTCGTCGGCCAGGTCGGCGGCGTCCAGCCGGCTCTCGATCCGGCGCAGGTCCTCGATCCTGGCCCGGGTCTCCACCCGGCGCGGGGTGAGCAGCGTGCAGCAGTCCTGATCGGGGAGCTCGGAGATCGACAGGGTCGCGATGCGGCGTGCCTCGGCCATGATCTCGGTCTTGTCCCAGCCGATCAGCGGGCGCAGGATCGGCAGCCCGGTCGCGTCGTCCAGCGCGGTGATGTTGGTCAGCGTCTGGCTGCTCACCTGCCCGAGCGAATCCCCGGTGACCAGCGCCGAGGCGTGCAGCCGCCGGGCCAGGACCTCCCCGGTGGCCAGCATGAGGCGGCGCTGCGCGACGACCTGCAGCCTGCCCGCCCCGGATGAGGCGAGCCGCTGCTGCGCCTTGCCGAACGCGATCACGTGCAGCCGGGACCGGCCCTGGAATCTGTCCAGGCCGCGGACCAGGGCATAGGCCTTGTAGACCGACTCCGGGCCGGTCAGCGGCATGCCGGAGAAGTGCAGGAAGTCGCAGCGCAGGCCGCGCCGCATCATCCGGTAGGCCGCCACCGGCGAGTCGATGCCACCGGACATGAGCACGAGCGCGCGGCCGCTCATCCCCACCGGCAGCCCGCCCTGGCCGGGCAGGCCCTCGGTGAACACGAAGACCTCGTGCTGGTCCACCTCGACGAACACCGTCGTATCCGGGTGGCTCAGGTTGACCGGGTAGCCGTGCGCCTGCTGGACGCGCGTGCCGATGTAGGCGGCCAGCTCGGACGACCGCATGCCGAACCGCTTGTCCCGCCGCCGGGCGCGCACGGCGAACGAGCCCGGCCGGCCCGCGGTCAGCTCCACCGCCGCCTCGGCGGCGGCGTCGGGGGTCTTGGCCACCCGCAGCACGCGGCACACCCTGACGATGCCGGGGATGTCCCGCATTCGCTCGGTCAGCGCGTCGGCCGCCGCCTCCGGGTCGGCCGCGCCTTCGACCCGCAGCAATATCACGCCCTCCCGCTGCCAGAGCTGGACGGCAAACTCCAGATCGCGGACGGCGCGGCGGATGTTCGTGTGCAGAAGCCGTTCGAACTGCTGCCGGTTGCGTCCCTTCAGCACGATCTCGCCGAGCTTGAGCAACACGCACGGTTCGCGCCGGGGCGCCGCGGGGCCGGCCACGGGCTGGGGTGCGGCGGGCCGGGCGGCGGCGACGGAGGGGGTCAGGGGCACGCCCCCAGTCTGCCAAACTTTAGGGAACGGCCTCGCCATCCAGGCAGGAGCGCGCGATGTTCGAGAGGTTTACCGACCGGGCCCGCCGGGTGGTGGTGGTGGCCCAGGAAGAGTCGAGGAGCCTGGGCCACGACTACATCGGCGCCGAGCACATCCTGCTGGGCATCCTCGGCGCCGGCGAGAGCGTGGCCGTGCAGGCGCTGGCCTCGGTCGGGGTCAGCCTGGAGGCCGCGCGGGAGCAGGTCGAGGAGATCGCCGGCCGCCGTTCGCGCCAGGTGCCCGGGCACATCCCGTTCACCCCGCGGGCCAAGAAGGTGCTGGAGCTGTCGCTGCGCGAGGCCATCCAGCTCGGCCACAACTCCATCGGCACCGAGCACATCCTGCTCGGCCTGATCCGCGAGGGCGAGGGCGTGGCCGTGCAGGTGCTGACGCGGCTCGGCGCGGATCTGAACCAGACCCGGCAGCAGGTCATCCAGCTGCTGCACGAGCCGCAGGCGGCGGAAACCGTCGCGCAGTACAGCAGGCCGTTCCGCCGGCCCGCCGCCCCGGGCGGGCTGGACGCTATCCGGGACCGGCTGGCCTCGATCGCCGGCCCGCCCGCCGACGCCGGATCATAGGCCGGCGGAGAGCAGGGTCAGCCGCCGCGGACGGCACAGAGCAGGCGGTTCTCACCCCGCTGCCAGAGCGTCCCTGCCTCGGCGAACCCGGCCGCGTGCAGCGCGTCGATGTGCGTGCCCAGCAGCCGGGTAGCCCAGCCGTGGTGATCGGCGTGGTCGCGCCATGCTTCGCGCTCCGCGACCGGGCCGGCCATGGCGGGCTCGGCGGCAATCGCGTCCCACCAGCCGGACCAGGTTTCGGCGTGGCCGTTCGGGAATCGCCGCTTATCCTCACGTCGCAGCAGCGCCTCGTCCAGCCGGGCCAGAACGGGCGAGGCCGCGTCGTCAACGCGCAGATGGTCGCCGTTGAGCAGCAGCCCGCCTGGCCGCAGGACCCCGGTCAGCTCGGCGTACAACGCAGACAAGGCCTGCGGGTCCAGCCAGTGCAGCGCGGTGGTGCTCACCGCGGCATCCGCGAGGCGGTCCAGGCTCAACTCGCCGGACCAGCCGGGGTGGCGCAGGTCGGCGCAGACGAACCGCAGGCCGGCCCGGTCCCCGTACGCCGCCCTGGCCAGTGCGAGCATGACCGGATCGGCGTCCACGGCCACGACGGTGGCGGCCGGGATCCGGTCCAGCAGCCGGATCGAGAGCGAGCCAGGGCCGCAGCCCAGGTCGATGACCAGCGGGTCGGGTCGGCCGGCCCCCTCCTGCACCGCGTCAATCAGCGCGGTGAACCGTTCCTCCCGGTCCGGCAGGCTCTCCTCCTGCTGAAGGTCCCAGCGGCGGATCCACTCCCGGGCCGCGTCGCGGTCGAGCTGCGGCATGCCGTATCTCCTTGTCACTGGCTAGTATCGTTTGAGCAGTTACAAGTTAGGCCTGAGGGAAGTAACCGGTCAAGTGAGATTCAGCAGTCACCTGGATACGATCGTGACGGTCGCGGTGCGGCTGGTCAACGCGCTCACGGCCGGCGAGGCGCGCGGCCGCGCCTACCCGCCGCCCGGCGACGACGACCTGCCCGCCGCGGTCACCGCCGTGCTGCGCTCGGTCAGTCCCCGCTACGGCGAGGTGCCGGCCGACGAAGCCGGCCAGCTGCGGGCCGCGGCGGCCGAGTTCCGCGCAGTGTTCGAGGCGGTCGCCCGCGACGACGTGGACGCGGCGGCCCGGCAGGTGAACGCGCTGCTCGCCTCGACCGGGGCGCGTCCCGCGCTGGACCGGCACGACGGGGAAGGATGGCACCTGCACTTCCACGGCGCGCGGGACGGGCTGGCCAGCGGATGGGCGGCCGGCTGTGCCACCGGGCTGGCCATCGTGCTCGGCACCGATGATCGCGGCAGGCTCGGGGTATGCACCGCGCCGCGCTGTGACCGGGTGTACGTGGACGCCTCGCGCAACGGCACCCGGAAATTCTGCTCCACGACGTGCCAGAACCGGGTCAAGACGGCTGCCTTCCGGTCCCGGCACGGCTGAGCCCGGGACGGCGGGTCACCCCGACTTGCGCGACGGACGGGGTATCGGATTCGATCGGTGCATGTCCGAACCCGTCATCGTGCCCGAGCCCGGGGCTCCGCTGCCAGGCGACTTCGCGGTCACGGTGCGAGTGCGCTCCGAACAGACAAACGGCGTGCTGGCCGCGATCGAGCAAACCCTCAAGCCGAAGGCTTTCATCCCGCCCCATGTGCACCTGAACGACGTCTGGGTCTACGTGCTGTCCGGCGAGATCGGAGTGCTGGTCGACCAGGAGGTCAGGACCGCGCGCCAGGGCGACTGGGCACTCAAGCCCCGCGACGTTCAGCACGCGATGTGGAACCCGGCCGAGGGCCGGGCGGCACGCATCATCGAGGTGCTCACGCCGGGCGGCACGGAGCGGTGGTTCGAGGAGATCGCCGAGCTCGACGACGATGACGAGGCCGGGTTCGACGAGGCCTGCTCCCGGCACGGCATCACGTTCTTCCCGCAGAGCTCGTGGATCGCCGAGCTGCGCCGGCGCTTCGCGCTCGGCTAGCGATCCTCGTCAGGCCGCAGCACGATACGGCCGCGCAGGCCGCCCGCGGCCAGCTGCCGGTGGGCGTCGGCCACCTGGCCGAGCGGCCGGACTTCCGCCACCCGCGGCGTGAGCCGGCCTCGGCGAGCGCGGCGAGCTGGGCCAGCTGCGCCCCGTCGGCCCGGATCCAGACGTTGCTGACCCGGGTGCCGCGCAGCGGCGGGGGCGCGGCACCGGCCGCCACGGCGACGAACGAGCCGCCGTTGCGGACCGCGTCGAGGGCCGGCACGCCGGCCAGCGCAGCGTCGAGCGCGCCGTGCGCACCTTGCGGGAGCACCCGGCGGACCGCGCTGCCGAGGCTGCCGGTGCGCGCGACGAACTCGTCGGCGCCGAGCCCGCGGACCAGCTCCTCGTCGCGCTCGGCGGCGACCCCGACGGTCCGCAGCCCGCGCAGCCTGGCGAGCTCGACCGCATAGCCGCCGAGTGCGCCTGCCGCCCCGGTGACCAGCAGCCACTGGCCGGGCCGCAGCGCGAGCAGGTCCAGTGCCTGCGCCGCGGTCAGGGCGTTCAGCGGAAGCGTGGCCGCCTCGGCGGCCGGCAGCCCGCGCGGGGCCGGCGCGACCGCGTCGCTGTCCAGCACGACCTGATCGGCCTGTGCGCCGACCGCCGCGGACAGCAGGTCACGCAGTCCGATCACCGGCTGGCCGGCCCGCAGCCGGTGCACGCCTGGGCCTACCGCGTCGATGACGCCGGCCAGATCCCACCCGATGCCGACCGGGCCTGCCGCGGCCATCAGGCCGTGCCGGGCGAGTACGCCGGCCCGTGTCGCGAGGTCCACCGGGTTCACCGCGGCCGCCTGCACCGTGATCCGCACCTGGCCCGCCCCGGGATGCGGCACCGGGACATCGGCTACCTCCAGCGCCTCGGGGCCGCCGAAGCGGCGGACGATCACTGCTCGCACGGGTACCTCCCCGGCAGGGGCACGCCGGACGCGTGCCACTGATACGCACGGTAGGCGTGCTACTCTCCTACGGGAAGAAGGTACCCAGAAGTGCGTATCATCCCTGGGGGAATGCCATGCCGACGCTGACTGCGGCCCAGCGGCGCGACCGCGACCGCGCCGCCTATAGCGCTTACGTCGCCGAGTGCCCCTCCCGCCAGGTGCTCGACGCGCTCAGCGACAAGTGGGTGACCCTGGTCCTGACCGCGCTCTCCGGCGAGCCGCGGCGCTACAGCGAACTGTCCCGCATGATCGCGGGGGTGAGCCAGAAGATGCTCACCCAGACACTGCGCACGCTCGAGCGCGACGGCCTGATCACCCGCACGATCACCGCGTCGGTCCCGGTCCGGGTTGACTACGAGCTCACCTCGCTCGGCCGCACCCTGCTGCCGGTGGTGCGGGCGATCAAGGACTGGTCCGAGAGCCACATCACCGAGATACATACCGCCCGGACCGCCTACGACCAGGCGGCGCGCTCGTGACCGTCCCGGCCGCGGCCGGCCGGGACGAGGTTCCCGCCCGGATGCGGGTCGCGGTGCTCAACCGTCCCGGCCGGCTGGAGTTGCAGGAAAGGCCGGTGCCCGAGGCCGCCCCCGGGCACGTGCTCGTCGCGGTGCGCAGCGTGGGGGTCTGCGGCTCGGACGTGCACTACTTCCAGCACGGGCGGATCGGTGACTTCGTGCTGCACGATCCGCTGGTGCTCGGGCACGAGGTGTCAGGCCGCATTGTCGCGGCCGGCCCGGGCGCCGACCCCGGCCGGCTGGGCCGCCGGGTCGCGATCGAGCCCGGAGCCGGCTGCGGGCGCTGCCCGCAGTGCCGGTCGGGCCGGTACAACCTGTGCCCGGACATGCGGTTCTTCGCCACCCCGCCGGTCGACGGCGCGTTCAGCGAATACGTGCTGGCCCGCGCCGACCTGGCCTTCGACCTGCCGGACCAGGTCAGTGACGACGCCGCCGCGCTGCTCGAACCGCTGTCGGTCGGGATCTGGGCCACCGGCAAGGCGGACCTCACCCCGGGCAGCTCGGTACTCATCGCCGGAGCCGGGCCGATCGGCCTGGTGACGGCTCAGCTGGCCCGGGCTCGCGGCGCGACCACGATCGTGGTCAGCGACATCGCGGCCCACCGCCTCCCGGCCGCCAAGCGGAACGGAGCCACGGCCGCGCTGCCCGCCTCGGACATGCCGGGCGCCTGCCGTGACTTCGACGCGTTCATCGACTGCTCCGGTGCGCCGGCCGCGATCGCGGCCGGGATCCGGGCCCTGGGCCCGGCCGGGCGGGCCGTGCTGGTCGGGATGGGCCAGGACGAGCTGGTCCTGCCGTTCGCGTTCATGCAGCGGCGGGAGATCACGGTGACCGGGACATTCCGGTACGCCAACACCTGGCCTGCGGCGATCGCGCTTGCCGCCTCCGGCGCGGTGAGTCTCGATGCGCTGGTCACCGGCCATTTCCCGCTGGCGCAGGCTGAACAGGCGCTGCGCTCGGCGACCCTGGAGGGAACCATCAAGCCGGTCGTCGAGCCCTGGCGCTGAGCGACAGCGGGTCGCCCGCGATCCGGGCGCCTGTCCCCGGCCGGCCCGTCTGGTCGGGTAGCCTGTCCAGACGTTCAGCTAACCGCGACGCCGGCCGCGCGGCCCGCCGTTTGCCGGGCGGCGGAGCGGGTAGCGCTGGGTCTTCAGGCACGGCAGCGCCGGCGTCGGGTGACTGACTGCAGATGGATGGGAAGCATGCGGTTTGGCGAGCTCTGGCGTTCGGGCCACCTGCTTGACCTGCGGCGCAGAGAGATCGGCTTCCTGATCGGCCTGTCGGCCGTACTCGAGCTGGCCGCGGGGGTCGGCCTGTCCTACGTGGCCGGCTTCGCCGCCGTCCAGCATGTCCTGGGCGGCCTGCTGGAGCACTGGCCGTGGCTGCTCGGCCTGGCGGGCAGCCTGGTGGTGTCGTTCTGCGGGTACTGCTTCGCCTACGACGGGATATTCAACCTGGACCACGGCCCGCTGCTGACCGCGCGCCAGATGCGCGTGGTCGTTACGGCCGGCTTCGGCGGATTCCTTTCCCACGGCGGCGCCGGCCTGGACGCGCACGCGCTGACGTCGGCCGGGTGCCAGAAGAGGGAAGCCTCGGTACGGGTGTGGGGCCTGACCGGCCTGGAGCAGGGGGTGATCAGCCTGGCCGCCTGTATCGCGGCCATTGTCTTGCTGGTCGCCGGGCGCAGCGTCCCGCCGCTGAACTTCACCCTGCCGTGGGCGGTCATCCCGGTGCCGGGCTTCCTGCTGGCCTTCTGGCTGGCCGAGCGCTACCGGGGACGGCTGCGCGACAAGGCCGGCGCGGTCGGCAAGCTCGGGATCTTCCTCGACTCGATTCACCTGGTGCGCAGGCTGTTCCTGGATCCGGGCCGACGGCACGCCGGTGCCGTACCGGGGATGGCGCTGTTCTGGGCGGCTGACTTCTTCGCCGCCTGGTGTGCCCTGGCCGCCTTCGACCTGAGGATGAGCGTGGCCGGCTTCATCGTGGGCGTCGCCACCGGGATGATCTTCACGCGCCGGGCTGCGCCGCTGGCCGGCGCGGGCATCCTCGCCCTCGTGCTGCCGGTCACGCTGTGGGTCAGCGGCGCGCCGCTGCCGATCGCCATCTCCGGGATCTTCGTCTACCGGATCCTCAGCCTGTGGCTCCCGCTCCCGTTCGCGCTCGCGTCGCTGCGGGAACTGCGCCAGCTCGGCGGGCGCGCAGTCGGCAGGCTCGCCGCGGACGCCGGGGTCGCCGCGGACGCCGGGCTAGCCGCGGACGCCGGGCTTACCGCGGACGCCGGGCATCCCGCAGGCGGCAAGGTCGCCGCGGACAGCGGGCTCCCGGCGGACGGCAAGGTCGCCGCAGACGCTGGCCTCCCGGCGGACGGCAAGGTCGCCGCGGACGCCGGGCATCCCGCGGACAGCAAGGTCGCCGCGGACGCCGGGCGCAGCGCGGACGGCAAGCGCAGCGCGAACGGCAAGCGCACCGCCGGGAAGCCGGTCGCCGCGGCCGGCGGGCGCTGACCGCGTCCACGGCGGCCGGACACCGACTGCGATACCTGTCGGCTTGGGAGTTTTCGTGCTGATTATCCGCTTCCTGGCGGCGGCCCCGCGCGGGTGTGGTTGACTGCTCTAGCACCACGGCTGACGCTCATGTCAGTCCCCCGCGGAGATGTCCGTCACCCCGGAGAGCTGGATTGATGAGTTCGCTGTTCGCCGTGCTCGGACGCGCGTCCATCCGGTACCGCTGGTTCGTCGTCGTCGCCTGGGTCGGCGGCGCCGTGGCCGCGGCGGCGTTCCTGCCGTCGCTGGCCGCCGCGGTGAACAACAACAACACGCAGTTCCTGCCGGCCAGCGCGCCGAGCAACGTCGCCTCCCGCCTGGCCGCCCCCTTCTACGGCGCGTCCAACAACGACGACGCCTTCGTGGTGGCGGCCACCAGCGGCCACCAGCGGCTCAGCGGGGCCGACGATGCGGCTATCGCCCGCCTGACGGCCCTGGCCAGACGGCTCCCGCAGACCAGGACCGCGCGGATCGCTGAGTTGTCCGGTGACCGCCAGGCCGCCCTGATCGAGATCCGGGCCTCGCTCTCGCAGCGGACGAACGCGCCGGACGTCGCCTTCGTCCGCTCGCTGCGGGCCCTGTTCGGTGCGGCCGGCGCGCCGCCCGGGCTGGTCCTGCATACCGCGGGCAATCTCGCCGTGACCGCTGACCAGGCCGGCCAGGCGAGCGGGCTGGGCTCGCGAACCGAGTACCTGTCGATCCTGCTTATCGTCGTGGTCCTGCTCGCGGTGTTCCGCTCGCCGCTGGCTACGGTCGCGACGCTGCTGCCCGCCGTGCTCGTGCTGCTCACCGCCGAGTCCGTGGTGGCCGAGGTGGCGAGTCTCGGGATCGGGGTCTCGAGCATCACCCAGCTGCTGCTCATCGTGCTCGTGCTGGGGGCGGGGACCGACTACGGGCTGTTCCTGGTCTTCCGGGTGCGGGAGGAACGCCGGCGCGGGCTCGGCCATCACGAGGCCATCGAGCGCAGCGTCGAGCGGGTGGGCGAGTCGATCGTGTTCTCCGCCGCGACGGTGATCGCTGCCCTGCTCAGCCTGCTGCTGGCGACCTTCGGCGTCTATCACGGCCTGGCCATCCCGCTCGCCATCGGGATCGCGCTGATGGTCCTGGCCGGGCTCACGCTGGTGCCGGCCGTGCTGGCCATCTTCGGCCGGGCGCTGTTCTGGCCGGCCCAGCCGACCGCCGGGCAGCGGACCAGCGGCGCCTGGGGTCGGGTGGCCGGCCGGGTGGCCTGCCGCCCGCTGGCAGCGCTGCTCATCGGCCTGATCGGGCTCACGGTGCTGGCGGGGTTCTCGGTGGCCGACCGGGCCACCAACTTCGGCGGCGGGATCTCGGCTCCGCCGGGGACTGACTCGGCCCGGGGCCAGGCCTTGCTCGTCCAGCACTTCTCGCCAGCCAGCAGCAACCCGATCAATCTCGTGCTCAGGTTCAGCAGGCCGGTGTGGTCCGACTCTGCCCCGATCGCGCGGGCCGAGGTCTACCTGCAGCACCGCCCGGAATTCTCGAGCCTGATCGCGCCGCTGGACCCGAACGGGACGCCGATCACCCCGGCCGAGCTCACCCGGCTGCACCGGATCCTCGGCCCGCCGGGCCGGGTGCCCGCCACCCAGCCAGAACGCGGTCCGGCGGCGGCCCTGCCGCCCGCCCTCTACCAGGCCTACCGGGCGACGACGCAGGTGATCGCGCCCGACGGCCGGACCGTGCAGTTCCTCGCGAGCCTGCGGTCAGGCAGCCCCGACTCGAACGCCGCCATCTCCGCGGTACCCGCGATCCGGGGTGCGCTCGCCGTGGCGGCCGCCCGGGCGCACGCCGCGGCCGAAGGGGTGGCCGGCGACTCACCCTCGCTGTACGACGTGCGCTCGGCCTCGCAGGGCGACCTCATCCGCCTGGTACCGGTGGCGGTGCTGGTCATCGGGCTGCTGCTCGCGCTGCTGCTGCGCAGCGCGATCGCGCCGATCTACCTGGTGGTGAGCGTCGCCCTGTCCTACCTCGCCTCGCTCGGCGTCTCGGTGATCGTGTTCCAGATACTCGGCGGCGACTACGGGCTGAGCTTCATCCTGCCCTTCCTCATGTTCATCTTCCTGCTCGCCCTGGGCGAGGACTACAACATCCTGGTCATGTCGCGGATCCGCGAAGAGGCGCATCACCTGCCGCTGCGCGCGGCGGTGGTGCGGGCCATCGAGGTCACCGGCACCACGGTCACCTCGGCGGGGATGGTGCTCGGCGGGACCTTCCTGGTCTTCGCCATCGCCGGAGCGGGCGGCTCGGAGGGAGCGCAGATCCGGGAGATCGGCCTCGGGCTCACCATCGGGGTGGCGCTGGACACGTTCGTGGTGCGGACGCTCATCGTCCCGTCCGTGGTCGTCCTGCTCGGGCGCTGGAACTGGTGGCCGGCCTCGTTGCACCAAAGGCACGGCCTCCTCGAAGCGCACGAGCACCGCCGGGCCGGCCCGCCCGCCGCCCTGGCCCGCGAGCCCGTCGAACTGGCCCGCGAGCCCATCGAGCTGGCCGGCGAGCCCGTCGAGCTGGCCGGCGAGCCGCCGGGTGGCTGAGCGGCACCGCGCCGCGAGCGACCGCCTCCAGCTCGCCGCCGCGGAGGCGGGCGGCCGCCAGGTCAGCCGAAGAAGGGCTCGGCCTCGGCGTACCGCTCCTCGGGTACCAGCTTGACCTCGCGGGTCGCCTCGAACAGCGGCACGCGGATGATGTCGGTGCCGCGCAGCGCCACCATCATCCCGAACGCGCCGTCGCGGACCGCGCTGATCGCGTGCACGCCGTACCGGGTGGCCAGCACCCGGTCGAACGCGGTCGGCGTGCCGCCGCGCTGGATGTGGCCGAGCACCGTGCAGCGGGCCTCCTTGCCGGTCCGCTTCTCGATTTCCTCGGCCAGCATCTGGCCGACACCGCCCAGCCGGATGTGACCGAACGCGTCGAGTTGCGCGCGGCCGATCTCGCCTTCCCCGTCGGCCGGGTGCGCCCCCTCCGCGACCACCACGATCGGCGCGTACCTGGTCTGGAACCGGTGCTGTACGTAGGCGCAGACCTGCTCGATGCTGAACGGCTTCTCCGGGATCAAGATCACGTTCGCGCCGCCGGCGATGCCCGCGTGCAGCGCGATCCACCCGGCGCTGCGCCCCATCACCTCGACGATCAGCGCGCGATGGTGGCTCTCGGCCGTGGTGTGCAGCCGGTCGATGGCCTCCATGGCGATGTTGACCGCGGTGTCGAAACCGAACGTGTAGTCGGTCGCGGCGAGGTCGTTGTCGATGGTCTTGGGCACGCCGACCACGCTGACGCCCTGGTCGTACAGCCGGGCCGCCACGCCGAGGGTATCCTCGCCGCCGATCACCACCAGCGCGTCCACGCCCAGCCCGGCCATGTTGTCCTTGATCCGCTCTGCGCCGCCGACCCCGTCGCCGGCCGCGTCGGCGCGCAGCGGGTTGGTCCGCGACGAGCCGAGGATGGTCCCGCCGCGAGGCAGGATGCCGCGGACCGCCTGGACGTCGAGCGGGACGGTGTCCCCCTCGAGCGGCCCGCGCCAGCCGTCGCGGAACCCGACGAACTCGAACCCGTACTCCGCTACCCCCTTGCGGACCACGGCCCGGATCACTGCGTTCAGCCCGGGGCAGTCCCCGCCTCCGGTGAGCACTCCGACTCGCATGGGGGCAAGACTAGTGCGCCCGCTCCCGCGGCCGGGTGCACTGGAGCACACTGGTGGGCCATGAGCGTTCTCGCGATCGACGCAGGAACGACTGGCGTAACCGCCCTGGTGATACGTCCCGACGGCGCGGTGGCCGGCCGGGGCTACCAGGAGTTCCGCCAGTACTACCCGCGGCCGGGCTGGGTCGAGCATCTGCCAGAGGAAATCTGGCAGGCCGTGCTGGCCGCCTGTGCCACGGCTACCGAACGGGCCGGGGCCGGCGTCGCAGGCCGCGCCAGCGCCGGCGCGGTGACCTGCATCGGCCTCACCAACCAGCGGGAGACCGCGGTGATCTGGGACCGCGCCACGCTGACCGCGCCGCGGCGCGCGATCGTCTGGCAGGACCGCAGGAGCGCGGGGCTGTGCCGGCGGCTGCGCGACGCCGGGCACGAACCGCGGATCACCGAGCTGACCGGGCTGCGGCTCGATCCCTACTTCACCGGGACCAAGCTCAGCTGGCTGGCCGAGCACGACGCCGGGCTGTGGTCCGGTGTCCGGGACGGGTCGCTCGCCGTGGGCACCGTGGACTCCTACCTGATCGCGCGGATGACCGGCGGGCGGCGGCACGTGACCGACGCATCCAACGCGTCGCGGACCCTGCTGTTCGACATCTCGGCCGGCCAGTGGTCGGCCGAGCTGTGCGAGCTGCTGCGGGTGCCGCCGCGCGCGCTGCCCGAGGTGGTGCCATCCTGGGGAGCCGCGGGGCAGACCGACCCGGCGGCCTTCCTGGGCCTGTCGGTGCCGGTCGCCGGCATCGCCGGCGACCAGCAGGCCGCGCTGTTCGGCCAGGCCTGCTTCGCCGCTGGCGACACCAAGTGCACCTACGGGACCGGCTCGTTCGTCCTGGTCAACACGGGGCCGGAGCGGCCGGACCCGGGCGCCTCGCTACTGGCCACGGTGGCCTGGATGGATCCCGACGGCGCACTGAGCTATGCGCTGGAAGGGCCGGTGTTCGTCACCGGCGCGGCCGTCCAGTGGCTACGCGACGGGCTCGGCCTGCTGGAGAACGCCGCGCAGAGCGAGGCGCTGGCCCGGTCGGTACCGGACAGCGGCGGCGTCGTGTTCGTGCCCGCGCTGACCGGCCTCGGCGCGCCGGACTGGGATCCGGACGCCCGCGGCGCGATCTTCGGGATCACCAGGGGGACCGGCCGCGCGCACCTGGTCCGCGCCACGCTGGAGGCCATCGCGTTCGAGGTGCGGGACGTGTGCGAGGCCATGGCCGCCGCGCAGGCGGCCCGGCCGCGCACGCTCAAGGCGGACGGCGGCGCGAGCGAGAACGACCTGCTGATGCAGCTGCAGGCCGACCAGCTCGGGCTGACCGTGGAGCGCCCGGTGGTCGCGGAGACGACCGCGCTTGGCGCCGCGTTCCTGGCCGGCCTGGCCACCGGCATCTGGTCGAGGGCAGACCTCTCGGAGATCTGGCGCCTCGGCAAGCGCTTCACCCCCGCCACCCCTCGCGACGACGCCGCCTACGCCCGCTGGCGAGCCGCCGTCACCCACACCAAGACCTGGCCCAGCGGGGCCTCTCCGCCGCCAGATGGATGACCATTCTCACTTTCCATGCGGTATGGCCGATTTCTGTCACCCTTCGTCCGGTTTGTCCGGCCGGAACGCATGAAGAGTGGGCCGGGGTCCCCTGAGGCTGGCCGGGGCCGGGGCGCGGGGGCTGGGGTGGGGTTAGCGGTGCGCGTGGAGGCGGCGCTGGGCGGGATTGACGGCCTTGGCGCTGGCGGCGTAGGTGTCCACGTACTCCTGGCCGGACAGGTCCATCAGCGCGTACATGATCTCATCGGTGACCGCGCGGAGCACCAGCCGATTGGATTCCATGCCGTAGTAGCGGGAGAAGTCGAGCGGCTTGCCGAACCGGGCGCCCGGGCGGAATCGCAGCCGGGGCATGACCGTGCCGGGCGGCTGCAGGTCGTAGGTGCCCAGCATGGCGCACGGGATCACGGGGGCGCGCCCCTCCAGGGCCAGCCGGGCGACGCCGGTCTTGCCGCGGTAGAGCCGGCCGTCGGGGGTGCGGGTGCCCTCCGGGTAGATGCCCAGCAGGTTGCCCTGCGCCAGGACGCGCAGGCCGGTGCGCAGCGCCCGTTCGCTGGCCTCGCCGCCCGCCCGGTCGACAGGGATCTGCCCCATGCCGCGGAAGAACGCCTTGCTGATCAGGCCCTTGATGCCGCGGCCGGTGAAATATTCCGCCTTGGCCAGGTAGACGACCTTGCGCGGAAGCATCAGCGGCCCGAAGAAGTGGTCGGAGAACGACAGGTGGTTGCTCGCGATGATGGCCGGCCCCTCGCGGGGAACATTGTCGGTTCCCTCGGCCCAGGGCCGGAAGACCAGCCTGAGGAAGGGGTAGAGGATCGCCTTCACCACCCAGTAGAACACGTCCATATGTTCGCACGCTGTCCCGCGATCGTGCGAGTATGGCCAGGGCATTGGCGGTCAGGCAGCGGCGGCTAGCGACGGCCGGAGGGACGGTCCGGATGTCGGTGATCCCGGGAGCTGAGGCGTTCACTCGTGACGGCGGGCCCGTGGGAGTCCTGCTGTGCCACGGGTTCACCGGGACGCCGCAGTCGGTGCGGCCGTGGGCGGAATACCTCTGCGGCGCAGGCCTGACCGTGTCCGTGCCGAGGCTGCCCGGGCACGGCACGACCTGGCAGGACATGAACCGCACCCGCTCAGAGGACTGGTTCGCGGAGGCCGAGCGGAGCTTCGAGGTGCTGCGCGGCAAGACCGACGAGATCTTCTTGATGGGCCTGTCACTCGGTGGCTGCATCGCCCTGCGGATCGCCGAGCTGCGGGGCGCGGCGGTCCGCGGGCTGGTGGTCGTCAACCCGTCGATCACCGCGGACACCAGGCTGTTCTGGTTCGCGCCGGCGATGAAGCTGTTCGTGCCTTCGCTGAAGGGGATCGCCAGCGACATCAAGAAGGACGGCACGCAAGAGCTCGGCTATGACCGTGTGCCGGTGCGGGCCGCCGCGACGCTGCCGCGGCTGTGGCGTGCCACCAGGGACGGCCTGGACCAGATCAGCCAGCCCGTGCTCGCCTACCACAGCACCGAGGATCATGTCGTCGGGCCGCTCAGCATGCGGCTGCTGACGGCCGCGCTCCCGGCCGGCCAGCTGACCGTCAGGGATTGCGGGAACAGCTATCACGTTGCCACCCTAGATAACGACGCGGCGACCATCTTCTCGGGCAGCCTGGAGTTCGTGCGGTCGCACAGTGCCGCCCCGAAGCAGTAGGCCGCGCCGCAAGAGCAGGGCAGTCGCGAAGGAATGACGCCGGGCCCGGTGGGCTTGACACTGAGGAGAGGTGAGGACGCCAGACGTGACCGACGGCAACAGCGAAGAAGTAGCCCACGGCGGCAGCGAGGAAGAGGCCGCGTGGCTGGATCTGGTCGGCCGCTTCGACGCCCCGGCCACCGCCGGTGACGCGCCCGTGCCCTGGCCGGAGAGCGAGAACCTGACCCCGCCGGCCGCCCCTCCGCCGCTCGCCCCCCCGCCGCTCCCCGCCGCGCCGCGCACCATCGCGCCCGGCCCCGGCCCCGGCCCCGGGCCCGGGCCCGGGACCGGGCCCGCGTCCGGCGGGGTGGTTCCGGCGCCCGCGGATCCGCCCGCGGAGGAGGAGCACTACGTGCCGCCGCCGCCCCCGCCGCTGCCCCGGCTCTCGCCGCTCACCAAGGGCGCCTGGGTGGCGCTGTTCGGCGGTCCCGGCTACCTGCTCGCCGCGACGATGGCCGGCTGGACGATTCCCGGCTGGCTGGGGTTCGGCGCGGTCGCGGCGTTCATCGGCGGCTTCATCGTGCTGGTCTTGCACGTCGGAGACGATCACGACCGGGACTCGGATCCAGACGACGGCGCAGTGGTCTGACCAGCGCGGCCCTGGCCAGGTCGGCCGCGCCCACCAGCCCGGCGTCGGCGCCCAGCTCGGCGATCATGATGTCGGCGTAGGCCCGGTAGCCGCGGCCGGTCAGGGCCTTCTCGAACGCCGCCCGGGCCGGGGTGAGCAGCAGGTCGCCCGCCTCAGACACACCCCCGCCGATGACGAAGCAGTCCGGATCGAGGATCGCGGCCAGGTCGGCCATGCCCTGCCCGAGCCAGCCTCCCACGGTCTGGAAGCAGCGCAGCGCCCCCGGGTCGCCCTCCCGTGCGGCCTGGGTGACCTGCGGTCCGCCGATTCCCTCCGGCCGCCCGCCGCCCAGCTGGAGGAGCCGGATGGCTCCTTCCGGCGTCCGCCTGGCGAACTCGCGAGCCTCCGCGACCAGCGCGCTGCCGCTGGCGTACTGCTCCCAGCAGCCGCGGTTGCCGCAGCCGCACAGCCGGCCCTCGGGCACGGCTCGGCAGTGCCCGGGCTCGCCGGCCATCCCCCAGCCGCCGCGGTACAGCTCGCCGCCGAGCACGAGACCGCCGCCGATGCCGGTGCCGATCGAGAGGAACACGATGTTGTCGCGGCCCCGGGCGGCGCCGAACCTGACTTCAGCCCAGGCGCTGGCGTTCGCGTCGTTGTCCATGACGACCGGCAGGCCGACCAGATCCTCGACCCGCTGCTTTAGCGGCTCATCCCGCCAGGCGAGGTTGGGGGCGAACATCACGGCCGCACGGGCGGAGTTCACGAACCCGGCCGCGCCCAGGCCCACCGCCTGCACCGGGTGGCGGCCGCGCAGTTCGGCCACCACCGCGGCGATCACGCGGGCGGTACGCGAAGGCTCGGCCGCGGGCGTGGACCGCTTGAGCTTCTCGACGATCGCGCCCTGGCGGTCCACCACCCCCGCGGCGACCTTGGTACCGCCGACGTCAAGACCGACGGTCAGGCCCATCGGGCTCGGCACTCTGGCCCTCTCCGGCCTCCGCAGCCCCCGCTGCCGTCTCCGCCGTGGTGGTCGCCGCGCCTGGTTCCGCCTCGTCCGGCCAGCCCGTGCCTTCTGATGACGCCGCACCGGCCGGCGGCTCGCGCCCGGCCTCGGGCGGGTGGGCCGACAGCGTGGCCTCGAAGGCGGCCAGCGTGTCCTGGGCCGCGGTGAGCAGCGCATCTCCGGCCCCGGCCACGTGCGAGGCCAGCCCCGGCCCCGACTGCCTGAACCTGCGGGCCGCCCGGCATACCGGGCACCACGCGCATTCCGGGGCTTCGCCCGGGATGGGCTCCGCGGTGGCGGCCTCCCAGACATCGCGGCCCGAACCGCCGCCGAGGGTCCGGCGGGCCTGGCCTTTCAGCTCACGGCTCAGGCTCCGCGCGCTGGACCGCATGAGCCACCGCTGGAAGTCGCCGATCGGGTCACCGCCTGATGACCTGGTGTCGTCGGTCACCTGGTGCCTCCCGTGCTTCCGCCGTCGGCCAGGGTCTCGGCTCGCGCCTTGAGGCCCTTCAGGGCGGTGTCGATGATCATTTTTTCCGCCTTGCGCTTGAGCAGTCCCGGCGTCGGTATCCGGACATCCACTGTCAGCTCGTAGCTGACCTCGGCACCCGCGCCGCGGTCGGTGAGGTGATAGGCGCCGGTCATCTCCGCGATGACCGTCCCGGCCTCGGCGAGCTGCCAGCTGACCTGCGTGTCGCCGTCCCAGGTGTAGGCCAGCACGTAAGTATCCCGCAGCACGCCCGCGTCGAGCGTGAACCGCACCGTCGAGGCCCGGCCGTCCGGCCCGGCCTCGAGCACGTCGGCCGAGCGCAGCGCGGTGGCCCAGCGCGGGTAGTCGGCGAAGTCCGCTATCACCGCCATGACGTCGGACTTTGGCGCCGCCACGGTGACGCTCGACGCGGTCTTGTTGGCCATCCTCGGAGCGTACCGCCAACGCGACAGTACTCGGTTAGGCCCTACCACTTCAGGGCGTAGGGAACCCCGGTCGCAGCGAAGTGCCCGACGTTGACGCACTCGGTGCGGCCCACCCGCACCCGCCGGGTGAGCGGCTGGTGCACGTGGCCGAACAGTGCCAGCCGCGGCTGGGTCTTCCTGATCGCCTCGAGCAGCGCCTCGCTGCCCCGCTCCAGCCTGCGCGCCACCGTGTCGTACAGCAGCTCGGGCACGGCCGGCGGGATATGGGTGCACAGCACGTCTACCTCGCCGACCGCGTCGATCTTCGCCGCGTAGGCGTCGTCGTCGATCTCATGCGGGGTCCGGTACCGGGAGCGAAGGCCGCCGCCGACGAAGCCGAACGCCCGGCCCGCGAGCTCGGCCCGCTCGCCGTCGAGCACGCGGTGACCCGGCTTCAGCCGCGCCGCCCACATGCCTGGCAGGTCGACGTTGCCGTAGGTCAGGTAGGCCGGCTCGGGCAGCGCCGCGAACAGCGCGTCGTACTGCCGGGCGGCGGCGGCCCGGAAGTGCTCGCCAGGATCCCCTGGCAGACCCGCCAGCAGCTGCCGGGAGAACGCCCGGGCCTGGTCGAACCGCTGCGCGGTCCGCAGCTCGATCAGCTTGCCGGCCTGGCTGGGGCCGAACAGCTCGGCAAAGATCCCGTGCCGGCTGTCCGCGTAGTCCAGGAACTGCAGCAGGTCGCCGAGGCAGATGACGGCGTCCGCGCCGTCGCCCGCCCGGGCCAGCGCATCGGCCCGGCCGTGCACGTCGCTGACCACGTGAACGCGCATGGCTCCACAGTAGGAGTCCGGGGACCGGCGCTACCCGGCGGTAGCACCGGCGGTAGCGCCGGGCCGGCGCGATAACCTCCAGACAGGAACAGTCGGACAAGGAGGCGCCGTGCGCGAGTACAGCACCCCGGCCCTGGTGGATGTCCCCGCGTCGGCCAGCCTGGCCGACGTGGTCTTCCGGCGCGCGGCGGAAGAGCCGGATGCCGTCATCATGCGGCGCAAGGCGCCCGGCCATGACGGCTGGCAGGATGTCACCGCGCAGGCGTTCCTGGATGAGGTGCTGCCTCTGGCCAAGGGCCTCATCGCGGCCGGCATCCAGGCCGGCGACCGGGTCGCGCTGCTGTCGCGGACCCGGTACGAGTGGACCCTGATCGACTACGCGATCTGGACAGCGGGCGCGGTCACCGTGCCCATCTACGAGACATCCTCGGCCGAGCAGGTGCAGTGGATCCTCGGCGACTCGCAGGCGCGCGCCGTGTTCGCGGAGACCGCCGCGCACGAGGCGACGATCGGCTCCGTCCGCGCCCAGCTGCCCAGCCTGGAGATGTCGTGGCGGATCGAGGGCGAGGCGGCAGGGAGCCAGCCGCTGCAAGAGCTGGCCGCGCGGAGCGGGAGCATCGGCGACGAGCAGGCCGAAGAACGCCGCCACGCGGTCAGGGCGGCCGACCTGGCCACCATCATCTATACCTCCGGCACCACCGGCCGCCCGAAGGGCTGCGCGCTCACGCACGCGAACCTGCTCGCGGACACGCGCAACGCGACCGCGGGCGCGCTCACCGAGCTGTTCAGCTTTTCCGGCTCGACGCTGCTGTTCCTGCCGCTCGCGCACGCGTTCGCCCGCGTCATCCAGGTGGCCTGCCTCGAGTCCGGCATCGTGCTCGGCCACACCTCGTCGATCTCGGACCTGGTACCCGACCTGGCCTCGTTCCGGCCGACGTTCCTGCTCGCCGTGCCCCGGGTGTTCGAGAAGGTATACAACACCGCCCAGCAGCAGGCCTCGGAAAGCGCGGTCAAGCGCCGGATCTTCCAGGCCGCGGCCGATACCGCCATAGCGCACAGCCAGGCGCTCGACTCCGGGGCCCGGGGCGGCCGCGGCCCGGGCGCTGCGCTCGCGCTCCGGCACCGCCTGTTCGACCGGCTGGTGTACGGCAAGCTGCGGGACGCGGTCGGCGGCCAGGTGCGGTACGCGATCTCCGGCGGCGCGGCGCTCGGGGAACGGCTCGGCCACTTCTTCCGCGGCGCCGGCATCACGATCCTCGAGGGCTACGGGATGACCGAGCTCAGCGCGGCGGTGACCGTCAACCGGCCGAGCCGGAACAAGATCGGAACGGTCGGGCTCGCGATACCCGGGGCCAGCGTCAGGATCGCCGATGATGGCGAGATCCTGTTCACCGGGCCGATGGCCTTCTCCGGCTACTGGCAGAACGACGCCGCCACCGCCGAGGTGCTGGATCAGGACGGCTGGATCCGCACCGGCGACATCGGCTCGCTCGACGACGAGGGCTTCCTGCGGATCACCGGCCGCCAGAAGGAGCTGATCGTCACGGCCGGCGGGAAGAACGTGTCGCCGGCCGTGCTCGAGGACCGGCTGCGCAGCCACCCGCTGATCAGCCAGTGCATGGTGGTAGGCGACGGCCGGCCCTACGTGGCGGCGCTGGTGACCATCGACGAGGAGGCGCTGCCGCACTGGAAGAAGCAGCACGGCAAGGCGGCCGACGCGACGCTGGCCGAGCTGAAGGACGACCCGGAGTTCGTCGCCGACATCCAGCAGGCGGTGGACGAGGCCAACCAGGCGGTGTCCCGGGCGGAGGCGATCAAGCGGTTCCGGATCCTCGACACCGACTTCACCGAGGCCGGCGGCCAGCTCACGCCGTCGCTCAAGCTGCGCCGCAGCGTGGTGGTCAAGGAGTGCGCCGCCGACATCGACGCGCTGTACTCCTGACCTCAGCCGCGGAGGATCTGCTCGAGGCGCCTGGCCACCAGGTCCCAGCGCCATTCCTGCTGCACCCAGGCCAGGCCCTTCTCGCCCATGGCCCGGGCCCGGTCCGGATCGGTGATCAGGCCGGTGATCCGGTCCGCCACGGCCGTCACGCTGCGGCCCGGCACCACATACCCTGACTCGCCGTCGCAGATGGCGTCGGGCGCCCCGCCGGAGTCGCCGCCGATCACGGGCAGGCCGGTGGCGGATGCCTCCAGGTAGACGATGCCCAGCCCCTCCACGTCGAGCCCGCCCCTGCGGGTCCGGCAGGGCATGGCGAACACGTCGGCGGCGTCGTAGTACGCGGGCAGTTCCTGCCCGGGGACGGCGCCGGCGAAATGCACCGAGCCGGTCACCCGGAGCCGTTCGGCCAGCTGGCGCAGATCTTTCCCGAACGGGCCGCTGCCGACCAGCAGCAGCCTGGCATCCGGCGCGGCCGAGACAACCGCGGGCCAGGCCCGCAGCAGCGTGTCCTGCCCCTTGCGCGGCACGAGCCGGGACACGCACAGCACCACCGGCCGGCCTTGCAGGCCGAGCCGCTGCCGGACCGCGGCGCCGCCCGCCCCCGGGTGGAAAGCCGCGACGTCGACGCCGGGCGCAAGCCGGACCATGCGGGCCGCCGCGTCGGCGGACAGGGCACGGGCCAGCCGCACCCTGAAGTACTCCCCCAGGTAGGTCAGCACGTCCACGGCGTCGCCGATCCGGTGCAGCAGGCCGCGAGCCGCGGGCAGTGCGGCCCAGCCGGCCTCATGCCCGTGGGTGATCGCGACGATCCGCTTCGCCCCCGCCCGGCGCAGCGCGGGGGCGAGCAGGCCGAGCGGTGCGGCGGCACCGAACAGGACGCGGTCGCACCCGTACTCCTGCAGCGCGGCCGTGGCCCGGCGGGTGACCGACGGCACCGGCAGCATGAGCGATGTCGGGTGCCGGATGACCGGCATCGGCTGCCGGGCGTCGAACTCGGCGGCACCCTCCCAGGACGGCGCGTACACGGCCACCGACCCGGCAGGCAGCCGGGTCGCCAGCGCGTGCACGAACGACTGGATACCTCCGCGCCGGGGCGGGAAGTCGTTCGTGACCACGAGCGTCTTACCCATCGCCGCCAGATACTAGCGGCAGGCAGCGGGTCCTAGGGCCGGACGGCACCGTCCTCGGTCGCGGTGTACCAGCCGGCTAGCTGGACCTTCTCCACGGTCTCGCCCGGGGTCGGGGCGTCGATCATGTATCCGCCGCCCACGTACATGCCCACGTGGCTCTCGCCGTTGAAGTAGATCAGGTCGCCCGGCTGGAGCTGGGACAGCGGTATGTGCGGCAGCGCCGCCCACTGCTCGTAGGTGTCGCGCGGGATCGACACCCCGGCGTACGCCCACGCGGCCTGGACCAGCCCGGAGCAGTCGAAGCCGCTGTTGCACGGCCCGGTGGCGCCGAACACATAGGGGCAGCCGATCTGGGCGTAGGCGAACGCGACGGCCTTGCCCGCGTTGGTGTTAGCGGGGGCGGGGGCGGGGGCCTTCGTGGTCGGGGGACTTGGGGTGCCGGTGCCGCCCGGGCTTGCCATGGTGGTGACCGTCTGCTGCTGCTGCGCGGTGAGCGTGGCCAGCAGCGACTGCTTCTGCTGCAGGGCCTTGTTCTTCGAGTCGACCCGCGTTTGCGCCTGGTTGCGCAGCGTGGTGATTGCCGCCTTGGTGCGCTTGGCGCTCTGCTGGGCTCCGGAGAGCTGCTGGGCCGCGGTGATGAACTGGTGCATCTGCGCGGACCTGGTCGAGGAGAGCTGGACCAGCATGCTGGCCCGGCTGAGCACGGTCTGCGGGCTGGCCGAGGTGATCAGGGCCGCCATCGACGTCAGGTTGCCGTCCTCGTAGGCGGTCGCGGCGGCCGCCGCGACGCCACGGCGCGCGACGGTGAACTGCGCCTGGTCCCTGGCAACCTCGTCGTTGACCAGCTTCAGTCTGTGGTTCGCTTCGGCTAGCTGCTGTTTCACCTGGTCATACTGCTGGTTGGCCTTGTCTACCTGCCCGGACAGGGCCTTGACCTGCGCTGTCACCTGAGTGATCGTCGGCTTCGGCGAGGCACTCGCAGAGACCGAGTAAGTGGCCAGCCCCCCAGCTAGGGCCACCGCGGCGACTCCGGTGATACAGCGGCGAACCAGGGAAAACCTGGCTGATGGCCGCGTATTCACGTACGGGACACGCTCCTTCTTCCACTATCCGCCTACCGGGTGAGCTTAGGGGTACGGGCGGTGGAAGACTCGCCCTTCGGCTGGCGCCGGCGTGGCGCCTGCCGGTAACCCGGCTCCGCAGCCAACACAGAACGTCAGCCGCAAGGAATCAGCGTCGGCCGATCGTTATCGCCGGTCTGGCGATTGCGGAACGATGCGGCTCGGGGGCTGACATTAGTGAAGGGCGAGGGCCGGTTCAACCGATTCCACTACTCTGGGCCCCCCATTGACTCTGTGTGTGCGAATGCTCGTGGTTCCGGAGAGTCCCGTGTGACCGATGGTGACGGCCTCCGGGATCAGGCCGGCCTGCGCGAGCGCCCGCAGTGCCCGGCGCTCGGCCGGCCCGATCTCCTGGCCGTCGGGCACGATCGCGATCACGCAATCCGGGCCCGCGGTCCCGTCCGTCTCGCGCCGGTCGCCGTCAGCCTGCATGATCTTCCCTCCGGGAGGCGTCGTTCCCTGTTGCTACCAGGCTAGGAAGCGGTACTGACATTCCGGCGCGCCTTGCGGAGAGTGTCGGTACCCGGCCCTAGCGTTGTCGCCGTGAATATCTGGCGCAGGCTGACCACCCGGCTCGCCGGGGCTTCGAGCCGGCTGAGCCGTGCGCTGCGCAGCAAGGGCCGGGCGCCGCACAGGCCGGCCGCGCCGGCCGGGCCCGCGCTCCGCTGGCCGGTCATCGGGGCCGGTGACTCGCCGGCCTGCGGCGCGCTGCTGGCCTGCGGCACGCGCCCGATCGCCGACGCCGATTTCGTGATCGTCGATCTGGAAACCACCGGCTGGTCGGCCGACAGCGCGCGGATCACGGAGATCGGCGCGGTCAGGTTCACCGGCGGCCAGGTCACCGGGGAGTTCTGCTCGCTGGTCAACCCGGGTCAGGCGATCCCGGCCGACATCGCGGCGCTCACCGGCATCAGTGACGCGATGGTGGCGCAGGCCCCGGCTATCGGGGCCGTCCTGCCCGATTTCCTGGCCTTCGCCGGCGGCGCGGTGCTCACCGCGCACAACGCCCCCTTCGACGTCAGCTTCCTCGTCGCGGCGTGCGGTGACTGCGGCCTGCCCTGGCCGGATCTGGCCGTGCTGGACACGGTCACGCTGGCGCGGCAGGTGCTCGGCGAGTCCGAGGTACCCGACTGCAAGCTGTCCACGCTGGCCAGCTATTTCCAGGCGCCGACGGCCCCGTGTCACCGCGCCCTGGCCGATGCGCGGGCCACCGCGGCGGTGCTGCACGCCCTGATCGGGCGGCTGACCGCCTCCGGCGTGCGCACGCTGGCTGAGATTTCCAGCTGACCGCGCCGGTGCCGCCGCCGGCGCCGTTACCGGGATCGATGTACCGTTACGGACGCCATGAGGGCGTACCGACGCTATGAGGGCGGCACAGTGCCATCGGCAACAGCGACCGTGCCCGTCAGCAGACGCTGGCGGGCGCGGTACTAGTACGCTCAGGCCCAGATGATGACCGAAGGAGGCGGCTGGGTGGTCACCGCGATCGTCTTGATCAAGACCGAGGTCCAGCGCATTCCCGAGATCGCGCAGGAGCTTGTGCAGATCCCGCAGGTCAGCGAGGTTTATTCGGTAACGGGCGAGTTTGACCTCGTGGCGATGATCCGGGTCAGGACGCACGACGAACTCGCCGATGTCATCCCCGGCGGGGTCAACAAGGTTCCCGGCGTGACCCACACCGAGACGCACATCGCGTTCCGCACCTACTCCAGGCACGACCTGGAGGCCGCGTTCGCCCTGGGATTCACCGAGGCCGACTAGAGCCGGCTGGCCTGGCTGACCCTGGCCCGGCTGAGCCCGGCCCGGGCCTGATCCCTGGCCGCGAGCCTGGGCCTAGTTGTCCTTGGCGGCCAGCCTGGTGCTGATCTCCACCCACCGGCTCAGCAGCCGGCCGGCGGCCCCGGAGCGGACCGCATCGCCGGCCCGCGCGTAGCCGTCTCGGAGCGCGGGGACCACCGCGTCCGCGTTCGGGATCCCGTCGTGGGCAGCGAGCGCGGCGGCCGCGTTGAGGAGCACCGTGTCAGCCACCGGGCCCTGCTCGCCGTCCAGCACGGCCCGCACCACCGCTGCGTTGCGGGCCGCGTCGCCGCCGCGCAGATCGCCGGGGCGGCTGCGGCCGAGCCCGAGCTCGGCCGGGTCGAGCACGAGCCGGCTCACGCCACTGTCGTGCACGGCCCAGACCGTGGAGGTGGTCGCGGTGGTCAGCTCGTCCAGGCCGTCGTCGCCGTGGAAGACCAGGGCCGAGCAGCCGCGGCCGGCCAGGACGCCGGCGATGATCTCGCCCATCCGCGGATCGGCCACGCCGACCGCTTGCGCCTGCGGGCGCGCCGGGTTCGCCACCGGGCCGAGGAAGTTGAACACGGTGGGCACGCCGAGCTCGCGGCGCGGCGGCCCGGCATACCGCAGCGCCGGGTGATACAGCGGCGCGAACAGGAAGGCGATCCCGATCTCCTCCGCGACCTGCGCGCTGGCGGCCGGCGGGAGGTCGATCACGACGCCGAGTTCCTCCAGCACGTCGGCGGCGCCGCACGCGGAGCTGGCCGCCCGGTTCCCGTGCTTGGCCATCCGCGCCCCGGCGGCCGCGGCGACGATCGCGCCCATGGTGGAGATGTTCACCGTGTGCGCCCCGTCCCCGCCGGTCCCGACGAGGTCGCCCACCCGGCCGGGAACGCGGATGGGGGTGGCGTGGTCGAGCATGGCCCGCGCCAGGCCGCTGAGCTCCTCGACCGTCTCGCCCTTGATCCGCAGCGCCACGCCGAACCCGGCGATCTGCGCGGACGTCGCCGCGCCGTCCATGATCTCGTTCATCGCCCAGGCGGCCTCGCCGACGGTCAGCGATTCTCCCCTGATGAGCGCGCCGATCAGCGCCGGCCAGCTGGCCCGGCCGGCCGCCACCGGGTCAGGCACCGGACTGCAGCGCGCGGGCGGCCGCGACATCGCGCATCAGGCCGGCCAGCGCCTCGGCGAGGGCGGCCGGCTCGATCGGGTGCGACACCACGGCGTCCGCGCGCGACCAGGTGGCGAGCCAGCCGTCATCCGGCCGGCCGATCACCAGCAGCACCGGAGGACACTTGTAGATCTCGTCCTTGGCCTGGCGGCAGATTCCCATGCCGCCGGCGGGCTGTGCCTCGCCGTCCAGGACCATGATGTCGGTGCCGCCCGCATCCAGCAGCCGGAACAGGGCCGGCTCGGTAGCCACGTCGATGATCTCGGCGTCGGGCACGTCCGGCGCGGGCCTGCGCCCGATGGCCAGCCGCATCTGAGCGCGCACATCCGCGTCATGGCTGAATACAACGACCTTCATGGCTGCGATGCTATCGATCGCCGGGTACTGGAGCACCTCTGTTCGGGGGGTCGGGCTATGCTCCCCTACGTCTTGTCGTAATAATGTCCTCGTGGCGACAGCAAGCGCGACGCAGACTCCCTCGCGCGGGCCGACCAGCAGGCCGAGCCTGGTCAGCGTGGGCACCATCATCTGGCTGTCCTCGGAGCTGATGTTCTTCGCGGCGCTGTTCGCGATGTACTTCACGATCCGGTCGGTGGACAAGAGCGAGGGCATCAAGTGGCCGGGGGCGCACCTCGACCTCACGCTCGGCGCCATCAACACCACCGTGTTGCTGCTGTCCAGCGTCACCTGCCAGCTCGGAGTCTTCGCTGTGGAACGGGGACAGAATCCGGCGCTCGGGCCGGATCTGGCAGGTCACCAGATGGGGCCTGCGCGAGTGGTACGTGCTCACCTTTTTCATGGGCCTGTACTTCGTCTGCGGCCAGGGCTTCGAGTACGTGTCCCTGCTCAAGGACCAAGGGCTGAGCCTGCACTCCAGCGCCTACGGCTCGGTGTTCTACATTCCGACCGGGTTCCACGGACTGCACGTGGCCGGGGGTCTTGTCGCGTTCTTGTTCATACTCGGCCGCACGTTCGCCGCCAAACGCCTCACCCGCGAGGTGCAGGTGAGCGCGATCGTCGTGTCGTACTACTGGCACTTCGTCGACGTCGTATGGATCGGGCTGTTCACGACCATCTACCTGATCCACTGACCGGAAACCGAGGACTGCAGTGAGCTGGATCACCGCGCGGCGCAGGCACCGGGTAGCCGGCTACGCCGTCGTCCCCCTCGGGCTCGCCGTCATCGGCGTGATGTATGCCAGCCTGACCGGCCCGGGCAGCCAGGCGGCGGCGTCTGCTCCGCCTCCCTTGCAGCAGAACGTCGCGCGGGGAAGGTTCCTGTTCGAGCAGAGCTGCTCGAGCTGTCACGGCCTGGACGCGCAGGGCACCGCGCAAGGCCCCAGCCTGGTCGGCGCCGGGGCCGCAGCGGTGAACTTCCAGATGAGCACGGGGCGGATGCCGGCGAAAGAGCCGGGCGCGGAGATGGACCGCCGGCCGGTGGTGTTCTCGCCCAAGGACATCGACGCCATTGCCTCCTACGTCGCCTCGCTGGGCGGCGGGCCGCCCGTCCCGACCGAGGCCCAGGCGAGCCCGGTCGGCGCGAACCCGGGGCTCGGCCAGCAGATGTTCAACGCCAACTGCGCCGCGTGTCATAACTTCGACGGCGCGGGCGGGGCGCTCACCAACGGCAAGTACGCACCCTCGCTCAACCAGGTCACCCCGGTGCAGATCTACGAGGCCATGCTGACCGGCCCGGAAGCCATGCCGGTGTTCAGCGACAGTACGGTCCTGCCGAGCGAGAAGCGCGACATCATCGCCTTCGTCACCAAGACGGTTAAGGAGCCGAATCCCGGCGGCTTCAGCCTGGGCCGGGTCGGCCCGGTCACCGAGGGCCTCGTGATCTGGATCGGGGGCATCGGCCTGCTGATCCTCGCGGCAATATGGATCGCCGGAAAGCGACGAGACGCATGAGTGAAGACGACCAGACACCAGCAGCCCAGCCCGGCGAGGGAGCGGCGGAGCGCGAGCCGGCCAGGCCGCACCGGGTGATCGGGACGCCCCCGCCCGCTGTCGCGCGGAGCATGCTGGGCGCGCCGCAGGCCGGCCGTCCCGGCGGTCCGCCGGCCCGGCCGGATGCCGGGGACGGCCACGGGCACGACGGCCCGCGACGGGAGATCGAGCCCGCCGACCCGGCGAAGGCCAGGCGGGCCGAACGCACGGTCGCGGCCCTGTTCATCCTGTCGATGCTGGCCAGCATCGGCTTTATCGCCGCCTACATCGGCCTGCCCGCGGGCTCGGTGACCAACGTGCTGCACTCCAACCTCGCGCTCGGCTCGGCCATGACGGTGGCCTTCCTCGCGGTGGCCGTGGGCGCGGTCATCTGGGTCCGGCGGCTGATGCCGGGAACGGAGGAGACCGAGGCACGTAAGCCCCTCGCCTCGCCCCCGGCCGACAGGGAAGCCTTCGAGAAGACCTTCATGGAGGGCGCGGAGGAAAGCGGGTTCATCAAGCGGCCGATAATCCGGCGTACGCTCATCGCCGCGACGGTGCCGCTGGCCATAGCTCCGATCGTGCTGCTGCGGGACATGGGCCCGCTGCCCGGCACCATCCTGCGGTACACGGTGTGGCGCAAGGGCACGCGGCTGCTCGTCTACGGGCCCAACCGGCCGATCAAGCCGGAGGAGTTCGACTCGCCGGGCAGCCTGATCACCGTGGTGCCCGACGGGTTCCAGGACAACCTGAACGCGCTGGCCAAGGCGACGGCCATCATCATCAAGTTCTTCCCGGGCCAGCTGCAGCCGCCGACCAACCTGAGCTGGTGCGTGCAGGACATCGTCTGCTACTCCAAGATCTGCACGCACGTCGGCTGCCCGGCCGCGCTGTACGAGCAGACCACGCACAAGATTCTCTGCCCCTGCCACCAGTCCACGTTCGATGCGCCGAGGGGCGCGACGGTTCTGTTCGGCCCGGCGCCGCGGCCGCTGCCCCAGCTGCCGCTGGCCGTGGACGCGGAGGGTTACCTGGTCGCCGACGGCGACTTCGACCAGCCGGTGGGCCCGAGCTTCTGGGAGCGCGGATGAGCATCCAGGACGAGCAGCCTGCCCCGCCCAGGGCACTGTCCGCGACCGGCGTATGGCTCGACGACCGGTTCCGCGGCGCCAAGGGCGTCCGCACCTTCCTCAAGAAGGTCTTCCCGGACCACTGGACGTTCCTGCTGGGCGAGATCGCCCTCTACTCGTTCATCATCCTGCTGCTCACCGGCACGTTCCTCACGCTGTTCTTCAAGCCGAGCATGACCGATGTCGTCTACCACGGCACCTATACCAAGCTCGACGGCGTCCGGATGAGCGAGGCGTACGCGTCCACGCTGAACATCAGCTTCGACGTCCGCGGCGGCCTGCTGATGCGCCAGATCCACCACTGGGCGGCGGACCTGTTCATGGCCGCGATCTTCGCGCACATGATCCGCATCTTCTTCACCGGCGCCTACCGCAAGCCGCGCGAGGTCAACTGGCTGATCGGCATCACGCTGCTCACGCTGGGCATGCTGGAAGGGCTGTTCGGCTACTCGCTGCCCGACGACCTGCTGTCCGGCACCGGGCTGCGGATCCTCGAGGGCGTGATCCTGTCCATCCCGATCATCGGGACCTACCTGTCGTTCTTCCTGTTCGGCGGGCAGTTCCCTGGCAACGACATCATCCCCCGGCTGTACATCATCCACGTGCTGCTGATCCCCGCCCTGATCCTGGGCCTGGTGTCCGCGCACCTGTTCATCATGTTCCACCAGAAGCACACCCAGATGCCCGGCAAGGGGCACACCGACAAGAACGTCGTCGGCCAGGCCATGTACCCGTACTTCATGGCGAAGACCGGCGCGTTCTTCTTCTTCATCTTCGCCGTGCTCGCGCTGCTGTCCACGATCGCCCAGATCAACCCCATCTGGCTGTACGGCCCGTACACGCCCGCGTCGATCTCCGCGGGCTCGCAGCCCGACTTCTACATGGGCTTCCTGGAGGGAGCGCTGCGCATCTTCCCCAGCTGGACGTGGGATTTGGCCGGCCATACCGTGGCCTGGAACGTGCTGATCCCTGCCCTCGTGCCGCTCGGGGCCGTCTTCACCGGAGCCGCGCTGTGGCCGTTCATCGAGCAATGGGCGACCGGGGACCGCGCGGAGCACCATGTCAACGACCGGCCGCGCAACGCCCCCACCCGGACCGCGATCGGGGTGGCGGTGATCACCTTCTACGGCATCATGCTGCTGGAAGGGGCGAACGACCTGCTCGCTAACTACCTTCACGTCCCGCTCTACACGATCACCTGGATCGCCCGCGTCGCCTGGATCGCCGGCCCGGTCGCCGCCTACATCGTGACCAAGCGGATCTGCATCGGGCTGCAGCGCAAGGACCGGGAACTGCTGCACCACGGGCTCGAGACCGGGGTCATCAGGCAGCTGCCGAGCGGTGAGTTCATCGAGGTGCACCGGCCGGTGTCGGAGGAGAAGCGCGCCGTCCTGCTGAGCAACAAGGAGCCGCTGCCGCTGCCGCCCGGCGGGCAGGTGGACGAGAACGGCGTTCCCGCCCCGGCCGCCCGCGGCCTGACCGGCAGGCTCCGCGCCACGGCGAACCGGGTGCTCTCCGAAGAGGTGCCGGTGAACGGCGGCAACGGGCACGGCCCGGACGGCGCGGACGGCGAGCACGGCGACGAGTCGGAGCGCACGTCCATCGCCGCCGGCCGCGAAGACGACCGCACCCTGCCACCGGGCGAATCCTGACCGGGCCGGCCGCCGCACGCCCGCGCAGTTACACCGCATCGCCGCGCAGGGAGAACAGGGACAGCCGGCGGGACGCCACGGCCAGCGCGGCGACCGTCACGATGATCCCCAGTACCAGCGCGGTGGCCAGGCCCAGCGCCGCGTTCAGGGCTGGATCATGAGCGATCGAGTTCGCCACGCCCAGCGAGTACTGGCCGATCGACAGTTCCCGCGCGCCGCCGACGAAGTTGCCGAGCAGCCCTTCCCAGATGAGCACGTAGAGCAGGCCCACGGCGAGCGCCCTGGTGGTCACGACGGAGATCATGATGAACAGCGCGTTGTAGAACACCGCGCCGGCCAGCGCGCCGGCGAAAAGGCCGAGCGCGAGATTGCGGTTCCCGCCCACCTGGACGATCTGGCCTGCGACGGTCGTGACGAACTGGCCGCCGCGAAGCCGGTCGCCGCTGGTGGCGATGATCCCGGCGATCAGCTCCGGCACCGCCACGAACAGCACGGTGGCCGCGGTGCCGATCACGAACTTGGTCACGATGACCGCTGACCTGCGGACCGGGGTGGCCAGCAGGTGGACGATGCTCCCGTCATCGATCTCGGCCCCGAGCACGCTGCTGCCGATCACCAGCGCGGTCAGCGGGAGAATCACGGTGAACCCGAAGTCGCCGAGGATCCGGCCCGGCCACGGCGCCGCCGGATGCGACGCCTTGAGCGCGAGCGTGACGAGCACCAGGATCGCCGGCGGGATCGCGAGGAGGAAGGCTCGCCTGCGGCCCAGCGCGCCGCGCAGCGTGATCGAGGCGACGGTTCGGCTGTATACGCGGGACATGTGAATCACTGCCCTCTTGGGGTTGTGTCTGGGCTGGTTCCGGGATCGGGATGTCACGATGCGACGAGGTAGGCGAAGACGCTTTCCAGCGACTCGTCGGCTGGCAGCAGTTCCAGCAGCCGGATGTCATGATCGCGGGCCAGCGCGGCGATCTCGCGGCAGAAGGCGCCATAGTCAGACGCTCTGACCTGCAGTCCGTTGGCTGATACCTCCACCCCGCTGACCGCCGGCCGCCCGATCAGGGCGGCTCCGAGCAGCCGGTCGCCGGTTGAGCGGACGGTGAAGACGTGCGGCCTGCTGGTCATGAGCCGCCTGATCGCGCGGAAGTCCCCCGAGGCCGCCAGCCGCCCCGCGACGACCACCTGGATCGTCCCGGAGAGCCTTTCGACCTCTTCCAGGATGTGCGAGCTGAACAGGATCGTGCGTCCCTCGGCGCCCAGCTTGTCGAGCAGATCCATCATGTGCAGCCGCTGCCTGGGGTCCATCCCGTTGAACGGCTCGTCCAGCAGCAGGACCTCGGGATCATGCACCAGCGCGGCAGCGACCTTGATCCGCTGCCGCATGCCCTTGGAGTAGGTGGATATGCGGCGGCCGGCCGCCTCGGCCATCTCCACCATGTCGATGGCGCGGCGCGCGGCGCCGTCGACATCGGTCAGCCGCTGCAGCCTGGCGGTGGCCCGGACGAAGTCCGCCCCGGTGAGGAAGGCATAGACCGAGTCCCGTTCGGGGACGAGGCCGAGCGTGCGGTAGATATCCGGGTTGTCCCAGCTCGGCACGCCGCCGATCGTCAGCTTGCCGCGGGATGGCTCAAGGAACCCGCTGATCATGTGGATGATCGTCGACTTCCCCGCGCCGTTCGGCCCGAGCAGCCCGGTCACCCCCGGGCCGATCGTCATCGTCACGTCGTTCACCGCGACGACGTTGCCGTACCAGCGGGACACGTCAGCCAGCTCGATGGTGGTCATTCCACACCCGCCTTCCGGTACCGGACGGCGAGGATGGCCAGGCTCGCCGCTAGTAGCACGAGGAACATCACGCCGTAGGCAGCCCCGTAGTGACCCGGCGGGGCCATCGGCCCTGGGACCTTGCCGCCGAGCCACTGCCTGACGCCGTCCAGCACCGTGAACGGGCTGATCAGGCCGGCCAGCTGCTGGCCCGTGGTGGCCGCGGCCGCGGCGGGCGGGAGCGGATGCGCGGAGGGCGCGTGCACCACGACCGGGTGTCCGGCGACCGAGTAGATGATCTGGGCCAGCGTCCAGGTGAGGAAGAAGAAGATCGCGATCGCTCCCGTCGCGTACGCACGCTTCGCGCTCAGGCATGCCAGTGCGAGACCGATCGCGGCCAGCAGCACTGCCCACAACGCCCCCACGCCCAGGCCCCCGGCCAGCAGCCAGGTCTGGTGCCAGACGGCGCTGCCGCCCCCCGCGGAGACAATCGTGCCCAGGTACAGCAGGAGCAACGGGATCTCGATCATGAGCAGGCAGGCCACCGTGAACGCCGCGTACTTCGCCGCGGGATAGTCCTTCCTGCGCAACGGCCGGGAGAAGTACAGCGGCAGCACGTGACTGCGCAGGTCGCGCGAGACGAGCTCGGGCGCCTGGACCGCTACGAAGATCGTCATGGCCACGACTCGCAGCGCGAAGGTATAGGTGCCGTAGAAGACGACCGGCGGACCGCCCCGGGCCACGGCGACCGCGTTCACGGCCGCCGGCAGGCACATGCCGACGAACACGATCACCGGCAGGATCCTGGCTTTGGCGCCCCGTCCGATGCCGAACGAGGACCGCAGGCTGTGCCAGAACAGGGCCCGGACGATCTGCAGCCGGCCCAGCCGCGTTCCCTTGTAGCGCCGATAGCCGCGGTCGTAGATGACCCCGCCGGCGGCCTGAGTCGCCAGCCCGGCGCCGGAACCCGCGGAGTACGCGTCATCAGCGGGCATCGGGCACCTCCGTTGCCGCGAAAGCGGGCTCGCGGCTGTCGCGGAACAGTTCCTCCAGGCTGTGCCGTCGCTGCTCCAGCCGTCCGAGCGGCAGCCGCAGATCGGCGACCGCGTCGCGGACCGCGTCATAGGTGGCATCACCCGCCAGCGGCACCAGCAGCGCTCGCTGGTGCGGCCGGGGGTCGAGTCCGCGGCGGGCCAGCTCATCGGCCAGCGGCGCCACGCCCTCGTCCACCTCGACGAGCAGCACCCGGCGCACCTCGGTGAAGCTGGTGATGGCGTCGGCGCGGAGCAGCCGGCCCGCATCGATGGCCACCAGGTAGTCGCAGATCCGCTCGATCTCGCCGAGCAGGTGCGAGGCGACCACGATGGAGATGCCGAACTCGGTCCCGATCCGGAGGATCAGGTCGAGCATCTCCCCCCGCCCGGCCGGATCGAGGCCGTTGGTCGGCTCGTCAAGCAGCAGCAGCCGCGGGTCTGCGACCAGCGCCTGGGCCAGCTTCACCCGCTGCTTCATGCCGGTGGAGTAGGTGCCGATCTGGCGGTACCGCTCCTCGTGCAGCCCGACGTGGCGCAGCGATTCCGCGGCCCGCTCCTTGGCCGCGGTGGCTGGCAGCCCTGATATCCGGCCCAGGTGAGTGACGAACTCGGTGGCGGTGACATCCGGTGGCAGGCAGTCGTGCTCGGGCATGTAGCCGATCAGGGTCCTGATCTGCTGGCCGTGCCGCTGGCAGTCGTGGCCAAGCACCATGGCCCGGCCCTCGGTCGGCTGCACCAGGCCGAGCAGGATCTTGACCAGCGTGGACTTTCCCGCGCCGTTGGCGCCGACCAGTCCGGTAACGCCCGGCGCGACCGCGACGGTGAGCCCGTCGAGCGCGGTCACCGGACCCGGATACCGCTTGGTCAGCGCCTGTGTCTCGATGACCGCCGCCTCGGTGACCGCTGCCCCGGTGGCCGCGCCCTCGGCGCCTGTGGTCATGGCCGTCCTCGCTTTCGGTTGCCCTGCTGGCCGCGTTCCGCCGGCCCGGCTGGGCCGGCGCACCCCGGCGGCGGCCGATCCCAGACTGCCGCGGATCGTGATCACAGTCGTCGGCCGCGAGGGTGATTTTGTGACCGGCGGCGCGGGCGCCGGCAGGACCCCGGTGCTCCGCACGGCCTACGCCTGCAGGCTGACGTCAGGCCGGTCAACTGCGGTTACGGTAGGTGCGTGAGCACTCCGTCGCAGGTACCGCAGCGGCGGCCGCGGCCGCCGCTGACCAAGCGGCTGCGCCCCGGCCACTGGGTCGCGCTGGACGTGCTCGCCGCCGTGGCGATCACGCTGATCCTGACCCTGTCGCTGCGGGGGGAGATTATCCAGAACGCCGTGTTCCAGCCGAGCATCGACGGCGTGCTGGTGGCGTTCATGCTGGCCGTTGCCATGTCCCTGCCGGTCGCCCTGCGCCGCCGCCGGCCGCTGGCCGCCCTCGGTCTGGCCGCGGCGGCCGCCACGCTCGCCGTCGTGCTGGTCGGGACGCCGAACGGCCCGTTTTTCTACCTGCCGGCTGCGTACGTGCTCTACCTGGTGGCCGCCGTCTCGCCGCGCCGGGTATCGGCGGTCGCGCTCGGCGCGGTGCTAGCCCTGGTCTTCGCCTGCGAGCTGTTCGTGCAGCCGGCACAGATCCCGGCCGAAGCCGTTCCGGCCGCCCTCATCGTGATCATCACCTGGGGGTTCGGCTACGCAGTCAGCCAGCGGCGGATCTACGCCGAGCAACTGCGCGACCAGGCGGCGACCAGCGCCGTCACCGGGGAACGGCTGCGCATCGCCAGGGAACTGCATGACGTGGTCGCGCACAGCATGACCGTGATCGCCGTGCAGGCCGGATACGGTCATCACGTGATCGAGGAACAGCCGGCCAAGGCCCGCGAGGCGCTCGGGGCCATCCAGGCGACCAGCCGGGAAGCGCTGACCGACATGCGGCGCATGCTCGGCATCTTGCGCCAGTCTGGACCGGAGCCGTTCGGGCCGGAAATCGGGTCCGGTCGTGGCCGTGCCGCCGACCCGGCCGGGACCGCGGCGCCCGCGGCGCTGCCCGCGCGGAACGGCCGCGCGGAGACCGCAGGCCCGCGCACCGCGCGCCCCGGCGAGGCGGCTCCGCTGGCGCCCGCGCCGGGCCTGGCCGATCTGGACCGGCTGCTGGCGCGGATCACCCGCGCCGGAGTCCGGGTGGACCTGCTGGTGCGCGGCGGCCCTCGGGAACTGCCGCCCGGGATCGACCTCGCGGCGTTCCGTATCGTGCAGGAGGCCCTGACCAACGTGGTCAAGCACGCGGACACGCCGTCCTGCCGGGTCATCGTCAGCTACGGTACGGACGAGCTGTCCGTCGAGATCACCGACGAGGGCCGGGGCAGCCGGGTCCCCGCCACGGTCACCGCGGGCCGGCCCGGGCCGCGCAGCCCCGGCCCGGGCGGGCCGGGCGGTGCAGGGGGCGAGGAGCCGGCCGGCGGGCACGGGCTGATCGGGATGCGCGAGCGGGTGAGCCTGTACGGCGGCGAGCTCAGCGCGGCACCGCTGCCCGGGCGCGGTTTCCGGGTGGCGGCCCGGCTGCCGGCCGGGGACTGCGGGTCATGACGATCCGGGTGCTGGTCGCCGATGACCAGGCTCTGGTGCGGGTCGGGTTCTGCGGCATCGTCGCCGCCACTCCGGGCCTATCGGTCGTCGGTGAGGCGGCGACCGGCGCGGAGGCGGTCGAGATGGCCCGCGCGACCCTGCCCGACGTGGTCCTCATGGACGTGCGGATGCCTGTCATGGACGGCATCGAGGCCACCCGCCTGATCACCGCTGGCGCGCGCACGGCGGACGTGCGGGTGCTGATCCTGACCACCTTCGACCTCGACGAGTACGTCTACGCCGCGCTGCGGGCCGGCGCCAGCGGTTTCCTGCTCAAGGACACGATGCCCGCCGACCTGCTGAACGCCGTCCGGGTCATCGCGGCCGGGGACGCGCTACTTGCCCCCAGCGTGACCCGGCGCCTGCTTGGCGAGTTCGCCAGCCGGCCCGAACTGTCGCTTCCCCAGATCCCGGCGGGCCCGGAGCAGCTCAGGGACCTGACCGAACGGGAACGGGAGGTGCTCACCCTGGTGGCCCGGGGGCTGTCGAACGGCGAGATCGCCGGGGAGCTGAGCATCAGCCCGGCGACAGCCAAGACCCACGTCGCGCACCTGCTGACCAAGCTGGACTGCCGCGATCGCATCCAGCTGGTCATCATCGCCTACCGGGCCGGGCTCGTCCCCGCGTAGCCCGTCGTCAGTGCGCGTAGTCGCCGCGGTAGTACTCGAAGACGAAGCCGATCGTGGTGAAGATCAGGCAGAGCATGCCGATCAGGAACAGCCACCAGCCGAGCGCGGCACCGAGGGCGGCGGTGGCCGCGGACGCGCCCACGAAGAGCGGCCACCAGCTGTGCGGGCTGAAGAATCCCAGCTCCCCGGTGCCCTGCTCGATCTCCCCCTGGGGGTCGTCCTGAGGCTGCTTCGGCAGCCGCCGCCCGGTGAACAGCACGTAGAACCCGGTGAGAAACGCGAGCCCGACGGCAAAGGCGAGCGCGGCGGTGCCGGTCGGATCGTGCGAGAAGTACCAGTACACGATGTCCGTGCCGGCGAAGAACACGGCGCAGCCGATGAACAGGCCGCCCTCTACCTTCATCCGCTACCTCCCCGGTGCTGGTTGTGGCCGTCACGCGCTAGTGCGAGGGCGGCGGCGACTCGTTCGACGTCGGCGACACCGACAGCGACTGTTTGACCCCCAGCGAGGCCCGGCCCTGTTTGACCTGCGGGTAGTGCAGGTCAAAGGCCGGCCGCTCGGACCTGATCCGCGGGATCCTGGTGAAGTTGTGCCGGGGCGGCGGGCAGGATGTCGCCCACTCCAGCGAGTTGGCGTGGCCCCACGGGTCGTCGGCCGTGACCCGCTCGCCGAAGCGCGCCGTCTTGTACACGTTGTAGAGGAAGAAGAAGGTGGAGGCGCCGAGGACGAAGGAGCTGATGCTGGAGACGTCGTTCAGCACGGTCGCGACCCCCGGCAGGTCGGGGTAGGTGGCGACGCGGCGCGGCATGCCGATCACGCCCAGCCAGTGCTGCACCAGGAACGTCCCGTGGAAGCCGAAGAACAGGGTCCAGAAGTGCCACGTGCCCAGCCGGTTGTCCAGCATCTTGCCGGTCATCTTCGGCCACCAGAAGTAGAAGCCGGAGAACATGGCGAACACCACGGTGCCGAACAGGACGTAGTGGAAGTGGGCCACGACGAAGTAGGTGTCGCTGACGTGGAAGTCCAGCGGCGGCGAGGCCAGGATGACACCGGTGAGCCCGCCGAACAGGAACGTGACCAGGAACCCGAGCGCGAACAGCATGGCCGGCTCGAAGGTGAGCTGCCCGCGCCAGATCGTGCCGGTCCAGTTGAAGAACTTCACCCCGGTCGGGACCGCGATCAGGAAGGTCATGAACGAGAAGAACGGCAGCAGTACCGCGCCGGTGGTGAACATGTGGTGCGCCCACACGGTCATCGACAGGCCCGCGATCGCGATCGTGGCGCCGATCAGGCTCTTGTAGCCGAACAGCGGCTTGCGGCTGAACACCGGCAAGACCTCGGTGATGATGCCGAAGAACGGCAGCGCGACGATGTATACCTCGGGATGGCCGAAGAACCAGAACAGGTTCTGCCACAGCAGCGCGCCGCCGCTGGAGGCGTCGAACACGTGCGCGCCGAGCTTGCGGTCGATCTCCAGCACGAGCAGGGCCGCGGCCAGGACGGGGAAGGCGAGCAGCGCGAGGATGCTGGTCAGCAGCGCGTTCCAGGTGAAGATCGGCATCCGGAACATGGTCATGCCGGGGGCCCGCATGCAGAAGATCGTGGTGACGAAGTTGACCCCGCCCAGGATCGTGCTGAGGCCGGACAGCGTCAGGCCCATGATCCACATGTCCGGGCCGACGCCCGGCGAGTACACCGAGCTGGTCAGCGGCGCGTAGGCGTACCAGCCGAAGGCGGCCGAGCCGCCCGGGGTCAGGAAGCTGGCTACCAGGATGAGCCCGCCGAAGGTGAACAGGTAGTAGCTGAGCAGGTTCAGCCGCGGGAAGGCCACGTCGGGCGCGCCGATCTGCAGCGGCATGATCACGTTGGTGAAGCCGACGAACAGCGGCGTGGCGAACAGCAGCAGCATGATCGTGCCGTGCATCGTGAACAGCTCGTTGTACTGCTGGTCGGACACGATGTGGTTGTGCGGGCCCATCAGCTGGGCCCGCATGATCATCGCCAGGATGCCGCCGAACAGGAAGAAGGAGAACGACGTGATCAGGTACAGGTAGCCGATGATCTTGTGATCGGTCGAGGACAGCCAGGCAGCGAGCACCGAGCCCTTCCTCGGGCTGCTGAGCAGCCGGGTCTCCGAGTCGGTGATACCGTGCTCGGTCGCGGTCACTGCACACCTCCCGCCTGCTGCTGTGCCTGTTTGGCCACCATGAACGAGCGGAACTGCTGCGGGGTCACGATCTTCACCTTGAACAGCATCAGGCTGTGGTAAACACCGCACAACTCGGTGCAGCGGCCGATGTACGTGCCGGTCTTGGTCGCCGTGACCTGGAAGGAGTTGGTGTGATCGGGGATCACGTCGCGCTTGAACAAGAAGTCCTTTACCCAGAACGAGTGCACGACATCCAGTGAGTTCAGGGTGAACTTCACGGTCTCGTTTTCCGGCATGACCAGGTCGGGAAGCGGTCCCGGGTAAGACTGGCCGGTGAGCGTCACGTCGCCGGCCGCGGAGCCGGGCACCTTGAACTGGGGGTAGGCGAACTCCCAGCTCCACTGGAACCCGGTCACGTTGATCGTCACGTCCGGGTGCGCGGACTCCGCGTCCACGTAGTTCTCGTCCCGCGCGGTGAAGTAGAACAGCACGGCGACCATGATGAACGGGACCACCGTGTACAGGATCTCGATCGGCAGGTTGTAGCGCACCTGCGGCGGCAGGTCATCGTTGCGCTTGCGATGGAAGATGCACGCCCAGAGGATCAGGCCCCACACGACCGCGCCGACGGCGAGCGCCGCGATCCAGGACCCCTGCCACAGGGTGAGCATCACCTTTCCCTGCTTGGTGATGGGGTCAGGCCAGCCCAGCCGGGTGAACTGGTTCGAGCTGCAGCCGGACAGGCCGATCACCAGCAGGCCCAGCGCCGCGGCCGACAGTGCCCGCCGGCCGGGCGAGCGCCGCCGCGGCCGGGGGCGGGCTCGAGCAGCCGGACTCCGCTACCTCGCGGGCGGCGCCTGCGGGGACGCAGCCAGAGTCCGGGGGGAGGCCGGTGCCGGGCGCCGGCGGGACGCACCCGGATTCCCGGGGTGCCCGAAGGCCGGGATCCGGGCCCGCGGGACCGGGATCCGGGACGATGGCCGCCAGGCGGCGCGCGATGCTGGCGCGTCCCGTTCGCGGCTCGCGGCGGATCGGACTCACTGATTGCCTTCCCAGCGGACGGCTCCCGGCCGCTGGCCCTCGGGCCGCCGCGGCCGGTCGCGACTCCTCCTACAGCGTGTCGTGGAAACACTACCGCGAACCAGGGCACGTGCATCAGCCGACCCCGGGCTTACCTCGTGCTTACCCCGTCGCGGCCGGGGTATCGCTATCGTCGGGTAACCACGCAACCGCGGCCAGCCGGCAACCCCGGTCCTCCGGCATGACCGCGTCCCAGGATGGACCAGGTGACCAGATGACCACCGCGACGCCGCCGGTTCCGGCGCTGACCATCGACGCGCTCGGCCGCAAGTGCCCCATCCCGATCATCATGCTGGCCGAGCGGATCCGGGAAGTGCCGATCGGCTCGGTGGTGTCGGTGCTCGCGGACGACCCGGCGGCGCGGACCGACCTGCCCGCCTGGTGCGGGCTGAAGTCGCACGAGTTCGTGCTGGAGACGGCGCTGCCGGGCGGATGGTCGTTCCTGGTCCGCCGCTGTTACTGATCCTGCGAGCGCTCGGCCGGGCTGAACCGGCCGGTGAACCGCGGGTCGGATTCCCACCACGGCCGGTCGGCCCGCGGCTGCGCCGGGTGCTCCGCCGCGGCGGCGGAAGACGCTGACCCGGCCGGCGCGGTCGCCGCGTCAGCCGCGTCGCTCGCGTCCAGCTCGGCGTCGACCACGGCCGCTTCCGTCTCGTCCTCCCTGATCATGTAGATCAGGGCTGCCACGAGGAACGGGATTCCCACCACGTCACCGAGGACCCATATGGTGGCACCGCCGAGCATCTGGTCGAAGCGCAGCCCGGGGCCCCAGGGCCTGCCCAGCGCCCGGTAGTAGGGGCCGCCGAGCAGGCGCGAGTTACTGATCACCGCGATGCCGAGGATGGCATCGCCGATCACCTCGCCGATCATGATCCACAGGGTCACCAGGTACGGGTAGGCCCACGGCACCGGATCCGCCCGGATCAAGGTCCAGAAGAACACCAGCCCCGGGATGATCAGCGCCAGGTAGGTCAGCTCCCGGATTCCGGAGCTGTGGAAGTACGCGGTGTACCAGGGCGTGAAGTAGACGGCGAAGGGCACGGCGACGAGCATCACGGTGCTGATCGCCGGGAAGGTGAGCACCCGGGCCGGCCGGCTGCGTATCGCCGCCTCCAGCCGGGCCCCCGCGCGGCCGGGAGCCACCGCGATGGCCAGGGTCAGCGGCCGGCCGAGCGCGAGGAACAGCGGCGCGAGCAGCAGCAGCAGCACGGTCTGCGCGGCCCTGGCGTAGAACAGCACGCCCGCGTACGCTCCGGTCCAGGACATGGCGGCGATCACCAGCGTGCCCAGGCCGACGCCCGCGAACGACACGGCGCGGGCGGCCGGCCAGGGCTGGCCGCGGCGGCGCACCCGCCGCACCGCGGCCAGGTAGCCCGCGGCGAGCAGCAGCACGGCCGCAAACACCCACGGATCGAACGTCCACGACGTGAACGCCCGGGTCAGCGTGAGCTCGGGCGGCCCGTGATAGCCGGCCGTGGCGGCCGCGACTGCCATGACCGCCACGCTACCGTCAGCTGCCAGCCGCGCACGCGACGGCCAGCTCGGCCGCGAGGCCGGCGTTGTCGGCGATCAGCTGCGCGTTGACTTCCAGCGTCGCGCCGCCGGTGGCCTCGTGCAGGCGCGCGAGCACGGCCGGGGTTACCGCCTGGCCTGTCGCGCCGGCCCGGCGCGCGTCGTCCAGCGCCTGCTGCGTCAGCTCGTCCAGGTCCAGGCTGCGCCGGGGCGGCTGCGCGACCAGCAGGCCACCGCCGGCCAGCAGCCAGTGCAGCCTGGCGATCCGCGCGGCCTGCCCGGCGGTCTCGACCCTGGCCGAGACCGCCGGGCCGCCGGACGCGGTGTAGAACCTGGGCAGCGTGTCCGTGCGCCAGCCGAGCACGGGCACTGCCAGCGACTCGAGCAGCTCCGCGGTCGCGGGCACGTCCAGCAGCGACTTTGGTCCCGACGCGACCACCACGGCCCGGGTTCGCGCCAGCTGGGCCAGGTCGGCAGAAATGTCCAGTGTCACGGCGAAGCCGCGGTGCACGCCGCCGATCCCGCCGGTACCCAGGAAGCCGATCCCGGCCAGCCGGCACACGGCCAGCGTGCCGCCCACCGTGGTGGCACCGAGCCCGCCGCCAGCCACGCAGCTGGCCAGATCCCGCGGCCCGGCCTTGCGCGCGTCCGGGCTTGCGGCCAGCCGGCGCAGCTCCCCGGCCCCGGCGCCGACCCGGATCCGCCCGTCCATGACCGCCACCGTGGCCGGCACCGCCCCGGCCGCCCGCACCCGGCGCTCAGACTCGAGCGCCACGTCGAGCCCGCGCATCCCGGGGAACCCGTGCGAAACCAGGGTCGTCTCCAGCGCCACCACCGGCCGGCCGGCCGCCAGCGCCGCCGCGACCTCGGCCGAGATGTCCAGAAGGTCGCCGGGCGCGTCGCCGCCGGCCGTCATGGCATCGCTCCCAGCCGGCTGACCGCACGGGCGGCCGCCTCCAGGCCCAGCTCCACCCCGCCGAGCAGGAATCCGGCGGCGAACGCGTCCCCGGCCCCCGTGCTGTCCACCGGCACGGCCGGATGCGCGGGCCAGTGCCTGCCGTTCAGCCGGACTCCGGCCGGGCCGAGCTTCACCACGACGGTTGCCGCCGGCCAGGCGGCGGCCAGCCGGGTCTCCGGCTCGTTGCCCAAGATCACGTCCGGTCGCAGCGTCGCCAGCAGGCGGCCCAGCTCAGCCGAGCCGATCTCGCGCAGCACCGCGATGGACGACAGGTCGACGCTCACCAGGGGCACCCGCCGGGCCGCCGCCAGCGCGGCCGCCCTGATCGGCGCGTCGATCAGGCTGTACAGGGGCAGGTGCAGCCGGTCGCAGCCGGCGAACCACTCGTCCCGCAGCTCCGCCGCCGACAGCAGCGGGCAGACGCCCCGGTCGGTGATCATCGTGCGCTCGCCGCCGCCGTCGGACAGCGAGACGACGACACCGGTCCCCCCGTCGGTGACCGGGCCGGCCAGCTGCACGCCGCGCTCGCGCAGGCTGTCGGCGACCAGGCGGCCGGCCAGGTCCGCCGCCCGCTTGGCCACCACGCGAGCCTGCCCGCCCAGCGCCACCGTCCACGCGGCGACGTTGGCCGCCTGGCCGCCGGCCACCACGATGGTCGCGGCCGGCGTGTCCGTGCCGTGCGCAAGCCCGGACCGGGTGACGACCACGACGTCCAGCAGAGCGTCACCCAGCGTGCAGAGCAGGGTCACGCGGGGCAGTCATTCAGCAGGGCGCCCAGCTCATCGGCGGCCGCGCCGCCGTAGGTCGCCCCGAACCGCGCGCTCAGCGGCTCCGGTTTCAGCTCGTACTCCTGGGGGCCGACGGTCTCCAGGGCGCACGCCGCGATCAGGTTGCCCAGCTGCGCGGCCCGCTCCAGGCCGAGCCCGCGGGCGATCGCGGCCAGGAATCCGGCCCGGAACGCGTCCCCGGCGCCGGTCGGCTCCTCCGGCTGCGCCGCGATGGCCGGGACCGTCAGCGACGGCTGCCCTGCCTGGTCCACCCGGACACCGTCCCGGGCGAGCGTGGTCACCCGGACCCGGACCCGGTTCACGATCTCCTCGGCGGTCCAGCCCGTCTTCTGCTCGGTGAGCGCCGCCTCGTACTCGTTGGCGAACAGGTAATGCGCGCCGTCGAGCAGCGAGCGGACGTCCGCGCCGTCCAGGCGGGCGACCTGCCATGACGTATCGGTGGCGAACGGGATGCCGAGCTGGCGGCACTGCGCGGTGAAGCGCATCATGGCCTCGGGGTCCCCGGCCCCGACCAGGACGAGGTCGATGCCGCCGGCCTGCTCGGCGATAGGGCCCAGTTCGATGACCGCGTCCTCCGCCATGGCGCCGGTGTAAAACGACCCGATGTGCGCGCCGGTGCAGTCTGTGGTGTTGACGAACCGTGCCGTGTGCCGCGTCGTAGACTGCCTGACCCCGCTGGTGTCCACGCCGCGGGCGGTCAGCCAGGCCCGGTAGTCGCCGAAGTCCGCGCCGACCGATCCCACCAGCAGCGGCCGCAGCCCCAGGCAGCCCAGGCCGAACGCGATGTTCGCGGCCACCCCGCCGCGGCGGATTTCCAGGTCGTCCACGAGGAAGGACAGCGCCACCTTGTCCAGCTTGTCCGGCATCAGCACCTCGGCGAAGCTGCCCGGAAAGGTCATCAGGTGGTCGGTGGCGATCGAGCCGGTCACCGCGATACGCACGTGGGGTCCCCCAGTCGGTGGATGAAGACTGCGGGGGGAATCTAGCAGGGGCCGGTCAGTGGAACGAATCCCCGCAGGCGCAGGAACCGGTGGCGTTCGGGTTGTCGATCGTGAAGCCCTGCTTCTCGATCGTGTTGACGAAGTCGATGGTGGCGCCGCTCAGGTACGGAGCGCTCATCTTGTCCGTGACGACCTGCACGCTGCCGAAGGCGCTCACCACGTCGCCATCGATCTCGCGCTCATCGAAGTAGAGCTGGTAGCGCAGCCCCGAGCAGCCGCCCGGCTGAACCGCGACCCGCAGTCTCAGGTCGTCGCGGCCCTCCTGGGTCAGCAGGCTGCTCACCTTGGCCGCGGCCACGTCGGTGAGGACGATGCCCTGCTGGGTGGCCTGGTCCTGAACTGTCATCTGCGGTCAGCTCCCGAATCGGCTGGCGCGCCGCGTGCGGGCGCGTTTAGTTTTCCTACCGTGGTGTGTCAACGATATGCCGTCGCCTGTCATTCCGCACCGAGCGGGGCGGGTCCCGTCACAGGCCGGGTGCCCCCCACACCGGGAACCAGCGTGACAGGTCAGGCTCGAACTTGAGGTCATCCCCGATGGCCCCGCGCACCTGCAGCTCGAGCGCGTTGTCCCGGGTCTCGCCGCCCTTCGGCGCGAACGGGTAGAAGGTGCCCCGCTTGTACAGGTACACGATGGCCAGCCGGCTCTGCGGGCCGCCGAAGCCGACTAGCGAGCACAGCAGCTGGGGGCCGAACCCGCTGTCGGCCAGCGAGGAGTTCACCGCGTGCACGTCCGTGACCAGCGCCTCCAGCTGGTCCGGCGGCCGCCGGACGAGCAGCCAGGTGAAGCCGTAGGAATCGGTGGACAGCTCCACCGGCGGGGCCTCGGCGGCCGCGCCCATGGCCAGCAGGTCGCGGACGTCCTTCTCGATCTCGGCGAACGCGCGGCCCTCGGCGGCCCGGAAGCACACCGACCCGGCGCCCGTCGGGACCAGGCCGGTCGCCGCCTCCAGCGTGATCGCGGCCGAGGGCAGCGAGAACAGCGCGTCCAGGTTGGGCTGGACCGGCTTGGTCCGGCCAAGCAGCGTGTCCAGGAACCCCACTATTACTGGCCCAGCTGCTTGGAGATCTTCGCCAGCTCGGCCAGCCGGCGCTCCAGCGAGGGGTGCGTGGAGAACAGCGTGGACAGGCTCTTGCCGCTGGTGAGCGCAGGCACGAAGTAGAACGCGTTCAGCGCCTCGGCACCGGATTCCCGCAGGTCCTTCGTCGGGATCCTGGCGATGTCGCCGCTCACCTTCTGCAGCGCGCTGGCCAGCTTGGACGGCTGACCTGTCAGCAGCGCACCGGACCGGTCCGCGGCTAGCTCCCTGTACCGCGACAGCAGCCGGATCAGCAGGAAGCTGATCGCGTACACCACGATGCTCACCAGCATGATGATCAGCAGGATCGGCAGCGCGCCGCCGTTGTTGTTGTTTCCGCCGCGGCGGCCGCCACCGCCGAACAGCTCGCCGTAGAACGAGAACCTGACCAGCAGCGCGGCGATGATGCCGAGGAACGAGGCGATCGTCATCACGGCCACGTCCTTGTGCGCCACGTGCGACATCTCGTGCGCGAGCACGCCCTCGAGCTCGTCTCGGTCCAGCGTGCGCAGCAGGCCCTCGGTCACGCACAGGACCGCCATCTTGCTGTTACGTCCGGTGGCGAACGCGTTCGGCAGGTTGGTGGGGGAGATCGCCACCCGCGGCTTCGGCATGTCGGCGAGCGCGCAGATCCGGTCCACGATGCCGTGCAGCTCGGGTGCCTGCTGCGGGCTGACCTCGACGGCCCCCGCGGTGCGCAGCGCGATCTTGTCGGACCAGTAGAAGGAGCCGATGCCCAGGCCGAGACCCAGCACGACCGGGAAGAACACGATGGCAGCGCTGGAGGCGTGGGCAGCGCTCAAGATGCCGACGAGAGCGGCGACAAAACCGACGAAGACCACCCCTAGCAGGAAGATGGTCAAGGTCATCCGCGCCGTAAGCCCGCGATCTGGGGCATATCGGGTGCGCGCCATTACGTGCCTCCGTTCATGCCGGCCGGAACCCGGCCGACTCTGGCCACCATGGCCAGTACTACTTCTACTCCAGTTTCGCTCATCAGAGCGCCTGGTCCATCCATCAGCCAGGTCTATTCGGCAACGCTTGGGGAAGCCTGACTGTTCCCTGCCTATCAGCTGACCAGCCGGGCGGGGACGAGGCCGCGGTCTGGGCCTGTGACCTGCGCTATCGAACCGAACGACGCTGCGCGGCGCGGTGTCTGGGCACCGGCCCGTCAGCCCGGTATCAGGCCCTCGTCGGTGAGCAGCTTGCGGACCTCGTCGACGGTGGCGTCCTCATGCGGGATGATCACATCCGAGGGCTCCAGGCTGTCCGGCGGCAGCGGCGTGCCCTGCCGGGCCCGCGCGAGCAGCGCGCCCAGCGCCGCGGCGAGAGCGGCCTGGTCGTTACGCTCCACGGCGGCCTCGACGCTGGCGTCGAGGGCATGCAGGTCCGCGGCGGCAGCGTCATCGATCCGGAACTGCCCCTCGCCCAGGATGCGGATGATCATGAAGCGTCTTCCTCCTTGGGCGGCTCGACCGGCTCGACCGGCTCGGCGGCGCTGGCCGCGCCAGGCTGCTCGGCAGCGGGCCGGGCAGCGCCGTCCGCCGCGCCGATCTCCTTCGGCGCCTCGCCCCCGGACAGCTCGCCCTTGAGCCGCTCGAGCTCGAGGTCGATCGAGCCGCCGGCGCCCATCCGGTCCAGCTCGGCCTGGATGTCGTCGCGCGGCGTCCCTGAGGCGTCCTCGAGCGCGCCGGAGGCCAGCAGCTCGTCGATCGCGCCCGCCCGGGCCTGCATCTGGGCGGTCTTGTCCTCGGCCCGCTGGATCGCCATGCCGACGTCGCCCATCTCCTCGGAGATGCCGGAGAAGGCCTCGTTGATCCGGGTCTGGGCCTCGGCGGCGGTGTAGGTGGCCTTGATGGTCTCCTTCCTGGTACGGAAGGTGTCCACCTTTGTCTGCAGCCGCTGCGAGGCGAGGGTCAGCTTCTCCTCTTCACCCTGCAGCTGCGCATACTGCGCCTGCAGGTCCGACAGCTGGCTCTGGGCCCCCTGGCGGCGGCTGAGCGCCTCGCGGGCCAGATCCTCGCGGCCGGCACCGAGCGCGTCCTTCGCCTGCTTCTCAAGCTTGCCCGACTGCTGGTTGATCTGGTTCATCTGCAGCTCGAGCCGCTTGCGGGACGTGGCCACGTCGGCGACTCCGCGGCGGACCTTCTGCAGCATCTCGAGCTGCCTCTGGTAGGAATAGTCCAGGGTTTCCCGGGGATCTTCCATCCGGTCCAGGGCCCTGTTGGCCTTGGACTTGAAGATAAGCGAAACCCTCTTCATCACGCTCATAGGCGCGTACGTCCCCTTCATGCTGACGCCTCCGCCGCGCCGCGTTGCGCGTAGCCCCAGACAGGCGCCTCACGGGCGGCGTCGGCTGTACCGCCGGCTGGTCAACATCCACCCTACGCGGTTTCCGGAGTGCGAGTCATCACAGATCCAGCGGCGGCGGCCGCCGGCCCGCAGTGCGCTGCGCCCGGTTACGGCACGGCCTAAGCTAGGTCTGTGTTCCGACGTCGCGACGCCGGGGCCGGCGGTGCCGTCGACGAGGCTGCGACGGACGAAGCCCGCTCCAGCGACTCAGAGTCCGCAGCCGGGCAGCAGGCGGGCGGTGGCAGTGCCATTACCCCGGCCAAGGGCCGGCCGACCCCCAAGCGCAGCGAAGCCGAGCGCAGGCGGCGGCAGCCGTACTCTGCGCCAGGCGACCGGAAGGCCGCGACGCGTCAGGCGCGTACCAGGGACCGCGGCGAGCGCGCACGCAAGTACGAGGCGATGAAGCGCGGCGAGGAGTGGGCGCTGGCGCCCCGCGACCAGGGACCGGTCAAGGCGCTGACCCGTGACTACGTGGACTCCAGGCGCAGGATCAGCGAGTTCTACATGTACATCCTGCTCGTGCTGCTGGTGATCCTGCTGCTCAAGAACACCGTCCTGGACGCGATCGTGTATCCGGTCATCCTGGTGCTCGTGCTGATCATGGTGATCGAGGGATACCTCATCTCGCGCGGGGTGAAAAAGCTGGCCGCGCAGCGTTTCCCTGGCCAGAGCACTCGCGGCATCACCCGCTATGCGATCATGCGCACGCTGCAGATCCGCCGGTTCCGGATGCCCAGCCCGCGGGTCGGTCCGGGCTCCAAGGCCTGAGCCTGCCCGGCCACCCGTGCGGCCGTGTTCCCCGGGCACGCCCTAGGGTCAGGTACATGGAACATCGTCATCTGGGCCGCAGTGGCCTCAAGGTCAGCGAGATCGCTTACGGCAACTGGGTCACGCACGGCTCCCAGGTCGAGGAGGACGCGGCCCGGGCCTGCGTGGCCGCCGCGCTCGATGAGGGCATCACCACCTTCGACACGGCCGACGTGTATGCGGGCACGCGGGCCGAGGAGGTGCTCGGCCGCGCGCTGCAGGGCATCCGTCGCGAGTCCGTAGAGATCTGCACGAAGGTGTACTGGCCCACCGGCGACGGCCAGAATGACCGCGGCCTGTCCCGCAAGCACATCATGGAGTCGGTCGAGGGTTCGCTACGCCGGCTGCGGACCGATTACCTGGACCTGTACCAGGCCCACCGGTATGACACCGGGACCCCGCTGGAGGAGACCCTGCGCGCGTTCGACGATCTCGTCCGGCAGGGCAAGGTGCTCTATGTGGGGGTGTCGGAGTGGCGCGCCGAGCAGCTCACCGACGCGCTGGCGATCGCCTACCACCTGGGCCTGGACCGGATCGTCTCCAACCAGCCGCAGTACAACATGATCTGGCGGGTCATCGAGTCCGAGGTGATCCCGCTGTGCGAGAAGGAAGGCATCGGGCAGATCGTCTGGTCGCCGATCGCGCAGGGCGTGCTCACCGGCAAGTACCGGCCGGGCCAGGCGCCGCCGGAGGGCAGCCGGGCGACCGACCCTGCCGGGTCGCGATTCATCCGGGAGTACCTGGACGACGAGGTGCTGAACCGGGTCGGGCAGCTGCCGGCCATTGCCGCCGACGCCGGGCTTTCGCCGTCTCAGCTCGCGATCGCCTGGACCCTGCAGAACCCGAACGTCTCCGCCGCGATCATCGGCGCGACCAGGCCCGAGCAGGTCAGGGAGAACGCCGGGGCATCCGGGGTGGTGCTCGACGAGGCGGTGATGCGCCGCATCGACGAGGTGCTCGGCCCGGTAATCGTGCGCGATTCCTCGCTTACCGAAAGCCCCCAGCAGCGACCCTAGGCAACGCCGGCCTGGCCTACTGCTCCGGATGCAGGTTCATCGGGCCGTACTCGGCCCGGCCGTCCTCGAGCAGCGTGACCTGGTCCACCCCCGCCGCGAGCAGGGCGCGCCAGTTCTCGCCGAGCCAGCTCTCCGCGTCTGACTGGCTGGGGAACGTCTCCGCCGGGAGGCTGCGGGCGCTGAGCACCGTCCCGTCTGCGGCCTCCAGTTGCCAGGTCCAGGTCATGACCGCACAACATACTCCAGCCGCGGGGCAGGCGCTGGCCCTGTCAGGTGGCCGCGGCGACCTCGGGCAGTACCTCCCGCGCCAGCCGTTCGGCCTGCTCGCCGGCGGCAGGGCCCGCGGTGATGAAGTTCAGCGCGGTAAAGCCCGCCCGGACGAAGCCGCTCAGCCGGGCGGCGACGGCCCCGGGCGGGCCGGCCAGGACCGACGGGCCGGCCTTCGCGTGCTCGTCCACCTGGACCTGCAGGTTGAGGGCGCAGGTGATCTGGCCGGGGTCACGTCCGGCCTCGCTGGCCGCGGCGAGTACCCGGTTGCGCATGACGGCCAGCTGCTGCGCCGAGGCGTGGCCGAGCGAGGGAATCCAGCCGTCGGCCAGCCGCCCGGTCACGGCGAGCGCCCGGTCGCCGAACGTACCCAGCCAGATCGGGATGCGGTGGCCCGGCTTGGGCTCCATGTCGGCCGTCACCGCGCGGTAGCGGCGGCCCTCGAAGCTGAACGCCCGGTGCGACCAGAGGCCGCGGATGATCGTGATCGACTCGGCCAGGCCGTCCACCTTCTCCCGCGGCGACGGGACGCCGAGCCCGAACGCGCGGAATTCGTCGTCGGAGTAGCCGCCGCCGAGCCCGAGGATGAGCCGCCCGCCAGACAGCCGGTCCAGCGTCTCGGCCGCCTTGGCCACCATCGGCGGGTGCCGGTACGGCAGCCCCAGGACGCGGGTGGCCACCCCGATCCGCGAGGTACGCGCGGCGATCCAGGACAGCATGGTCCACGTCTCGTACGTGGGCTGGTCCCCGCACGGGTGATCGGCGGTGGAGACGAAGTCGAAGCCGAGATCTTCGGCCCGGCGGGCGAGCGCGACGGGATCCGCGCCGGGAGCAGCCGATGCGGGCACGTTCAGCCCGAAGAGCAGTCCGGTCATCGACGGTCCCCCGTCCGCGGGCGAGTGCTGGTCATCTCTGAACTCCCTTCCTGGTTCACCTGATCGGCGATGGTCAGCCGGGGCAGCAGGACATGCACCAGCGGGCCGATGCTGGCCGCGTACAGCAGGGTCCCGATGCCGACCGTGCCGCCGAGCAGCCAGCCCGCGGCCAGCCCGGCCAGCTCGATCGAGGTGCGGACCCGGCGGACCGGCCAGCCCCGGCGGGCCAGGCCGGTCATCAGCCCGTCTCGCGGGCCGGGGCCAAGCCCCGCCCCCACGTACAGGGCGGTGGCGACGGCGTTGAGCACTATCGCCGCGAGCAGGAACGCGACGCGCACGGTGATCACGCCCGGCCGCGGCAGCAGCGGCAGCGTCGCGTCGATGACGAAACCGACCAGGATCGCGTCGCTGACCGTGCCGATCCCCGGCCGCTCCCGCAGCGGGATCCACAGCAGCAGGACGAGCACCCCGGTGCCGTTGACGATCCAGCCGATGGGCAGCCCGGTCCGCCTGGCCAGGCCCTGGTGGAGCACGTCCCACGGATCCAGGCCGAGCCGGGCGGCGATCATCAGCGCCACGCTGAGGCCGAACAGGGCGATTCCCGCGTAGAGACTGGCCAGCCGGCGCGCGGCGGGCCGTTCGGGCATCAGCCCGCGCAGCCATCCCGGCACGGCAGGCACGGCCGATGTGTCATTGCCGTGGTTCGGCCGCACCCGGATGGTTGACATATCAACATACGGTAAGCACATTTAGTAGACGTGTCAACTATCTGCTAGCCTGGTGCCGTGACCGAACCACACTGGCTCAGCCCGGCCCAGGCCCGGGCCTGGCTCGGATACCGCCGGATGCGCGCCTTGCTCGACCTGCAGCTCACCCGCGACCTTGCCCGGGACGGCGGGCTTTCGGAGGCGGACTACGACGTGCTGTCCACCGTGTCCGAGGCTGCCGGGCACAGCATGCGGCTGGGCGACCTGGCCGCGCACATGCTCTGGTCGAAGAGCCGGCTCTCGCACCATGTCGCGCGGATGCAGCGGCGCGGCCTGGTCACGCGCCAGGACTGCGCCTCGGACGGGCGGGGCGCCGTCCTCACGCTCACCGAGGCGGGCTGGCAGGCGATCAGGGCCGCGGCGCCGGGACACGTCGAGTCGGTCCGCACGCACTTCCTCGACCTGCTGACCGCCGAGCAGGTCCAGGCTCTCGCCGGCATCACCGAGACCGTACTCGCCCATCTCCGCAGCCTGCAAGACGTGCCGGCTTCTGGTCACCGGGGACGGCCCGGCCAGGCCCCGGACGACCCGGATCCGGACCAGGGCGCGGCCTAGGCAGGCCGGGACGGCCGGCGAATCGGGCGAAACGGATCTCGCGGTGGCGGCCCCGTGGTCAACCTGCCAGGCTAGACGGGGAACCTACGCACGCGACCCCTGCAACTGTTAGGTTTTTCACGGCGGCTGCATTTGGTTACGGAAGGGTCACTGTCCCGATGGGGGGCGGGGTGATGACGACATGACGCGCATCGTGGTCATTGGTGACCTCATGACCGACACGGTCGCGCATGCGGCCTTGCCGCTGGCCAAGGGGAGCGACACCCCGGCCACGGTCACCATGCACGGCGGCGGCTCGGGGGCTAACGTCGCGGCCTGGCTGGCCGCGGACGGGGCCGAGGTGGCCTTCGTCGGCAGGCGCGGGTCTGACATAGCGGGCCGGAACCGGGACATGGAACTGATGGGCTACGGGGTGGATGCCCGGCTGGTGATGGACCCGGAGCGGCCCACCGGGACCTGCGTGGTCATGGTGACCCACCGGGGCGACCGGACGATGATGTCCGACCCGGGGGCCAACGCCGCGCTGTCCCCCGACGACCTGCCCAAGGACCTGTTCATTCCCGGAGCCCACCTGCACGTGTCGGGGTACACGCTGCTGAACGCCGGCTCCAGGGCGGCCGCGCTGGCGGCGTGCCAGACCGCCGCGCGGGCCGGCATGACCGTGTCGGTCGACGCGGCGTCGGCGGCGCCGGTAGAGCGGGCAGGCGCCGAGGCCTTCCTGCAGATGAGCAACGGGGCCTCGCTGCTGGTGGTGAACGAGGCCGAGGCTGCCGTGCTGACCGGGCGCGAGGATCCGGAGCAGGCGGCCCGGGTGCTGACCGCCTGGTATCCGCAGGTGGTCATGAAGCTCGGCGCCGAGGGCGCGCTGTTCTGCACCAACGGCCCGATGGATCCGGTGCGGGCCCCGGCCATCCCGGCGGAGCGCATCATGGACGGGACCGGCGCAGGCGACGCGTTCTGCGCCGGCTTCCTGCCGCCCTGGCTGGACAAGAAGCCGCCCGGTGAGGCCCTGGCCAGCGGCTGCAGGCTGGCCGCGCAGGCGCTCGCCATGCTCGGCGCGCGTCCTGCGCTCTGAGGTGCGGGCGATCGCCGGCCTGGCGGGTCCGTGACCGGCTACCTGGACCGGCTGTTCTCGCTGGACGGGCTGGTCGCGGTGGTCACCGGCGGCAGTTCCGGCATCGGCCGGGCCATGGCCGGGGCGCTGGCGCATGCGGGGGCACGGGTCGTGGTGGTGGCCCGGGGGGAACGCCGGCTGGACGAGACCGTGCGCGAGCTGCGGGCGGCAGGCCGGTCGGCCGTCGGGGTGAGCGCCGACCTGGGCGACCGCGGCGCGCTGGCCCGGGCCGCGGACGCGGTGGCCGGGGAATTCGGCGAGCCGGACATCCTGGTCAACTCGGCCGGGATCAACCTGCGGCCGCCGATGGACTCGCTGACGATGGCGGACTGGGACCAGACCATCGCGGTCAACCTCAGCGCGCCGTTCGCGCTGGGGCAGCGGTTCGGGCCGCGGATGGCCGAGCGGGGCTGGGGACGGATCATCAACATCGCCTCCCAGCAGGCGATGCGGGCGTTCGGGAACAGCGGCGCCTACGGCGCTTCCAAGGGCGGGCTGGTCTCGCTGACCCGGTCGCAGTCCGAGGCCTGGGCCCCGCGCGGGGTGTGCTGCAACGCGATCTCGCCCGGGTTCGTGATCACTCCGCTCACCGCCGAGGCGGCGCAGGACCCGGCCAGGACCGCGGCCCTGGCCGCCAGGACCATGACCGGGCGCAACGGGCAGGCCGCCGACTTCGAGGGCGTCGCGGTGTTCTTGGCGAGCCGGGCCAGCGACTACGTGACCGGGCAGGTCATCTGCGTGGACGGCGGCTTCTCCGCGACCTGACCGCCGGCCTGCCGGGCCGGCCCGGGCGGCGGGCACGCCGCGCGCGTTCGGCCTGATTGTCGTCCCGCGGCGGGACAATAGCAGCCATGAGCCCTCGCAGCAGCACACGCCAGGCCGCCCCGCGCTCGTCCGGCCGTCCGCCAGGCCCCCCTGACGACTTCGAGGAGAACATCGTCGACATCGACGTCGCCGAGGAGATGCGGGGCAGCTACCTCGAGTACGCGTACTCGGTCATCTACCAGCGCGCGCTGCCCGACGCCAGGGACGGGCTGAAGCCGGTGCAGCGCCGGATCCTCTACCAGATGAACGCGATGGGCCTGCGGCCGGAGCGCGGGCACGTCAAGTGCGCCCGGGTGGTCGGCGAGGTGATGGGGCGGCTGCACCCGCACAGCGACACCGCGATCTACGACGCGCTGGTCCGGCTGGCCCAGCCGTTCGCGCTGCGGCTGCCGCTGGTCGACGGGCACGGCAATTTCGGCTCGCTGGGCGGCGACGACGCGCCCGCCGCCATGCGGTACACCGAGGCCAGGCTGGCCCCGGCCGCGATGGAGATGGTCGCCTCGATCAGCGAGGACACCGTTGACTTCATCCCCAACTACGACGGCACCGAGACCCAGCCGGAGGTGCTGCCCGCCGGGCTGCCGAACCTGCTGGTCAACGGGGCCTCCGGGATCGCGGTCGGGATGGCCACGAACATGGCGCCGCACAACCTCGGCGAGGTGATCAGCGCGGCCCGGCACCTGATCGCGAACCCCGAGGCCGGCCTGGACGAGCTGATGCGCTTCGTGCCAGGGCCGGACCTGCCGACCGGGGGGAAGATCGTCGGGCTGGACGGGGTCCGGGAGGCGTACAAGTCCGGCCGCGGCATGTTCCGCATCCGGGCCGCGGCACGGGTGGAGAAGATCACCCCGCGGCGCACCGGGATCATCGTCACCGAGCTGCCCTACGGGATCGGCCCGGAAAAGGTGATCGCCCGGATCAAGGACCTGGTCCAGGCCAAGAAGCTGAACGGCATCAGCGACCTGAAGGACCTCACCGACCGGCAGCGCGGCCTGCACCTGGTCATCGAGATCCGCACCGGCTTCCACCCCGAGGCCGTGCTGGCCGAGCTGTACCGGCTGACGCCGATGGAGGAGACGTTCGGCATCAACAACGTGGCGCTGGTGGACGGGCAGCCGCGGGTGCTAGGGCTGCGCGAGCTGCTCGAGATCTACGTCGCGCACCGCCTCGAGGTGGTCAGGCGCCGGTCGGAGTTCCGCCGCCGCGGCCGCGAGGACCGGCTGCACCTGGTGGACGGCCTCCTCATCGCGCTGCTCAACATCGACGAGGTCATCCAGGTGATCCGGACCAGCGAGGACGCCGCCGACGCCAGGGCGCGGCTGATCTCGGTGTTCGACCTGTCACCTGTGCAGGCGCAGTACATCCTGGACACCCCGCTGCGCAGGCTCACCAAGTACGACCGGCTCGAGCTGGACGGCGAGCGGGAAACGCTGCAGCGGGAGATCGCCGAGCTGACCGCGATCCTGGACTCCGAGCAGCGGCTGCGCGAGGTCGTCTCGGACGAGCTGGCGGCCGTGGCGGGCAAGTTCGCCGACCCGCGCCGGACGGTGCTGCTGGAGAGCGGGGGCGCGCAGCTGACCGCGGCGGTGCCGCTCGAGGTCGCCGACGACCCGTGTACCGTGCTGCTGTCCTCGGCCGGGCTGCTGGCCCGCTCCGCTCATCACGATTCCGAACGGCCCGAGGCCGGTGCCGCACCCGCAGGCCAGCGTTCCGCGCACGACGTGATCGTCTCGGCCGTTGCGGCCACGGCCCGCGGCACGATCGCGGTGGTGACCTCCGCGGGCCGGCTGATAAAGCTCGGCGTGCTCGAACTGCCCGCGCTGCCGCCCAGTGCCCACTCCCCCGGCCTGGCGGGCGGCGCGCCGGTGAGCGAGTTTGTCTCGCTCAGCCGCGGCGAAACGGTCGTCGGGCTGGCCGCGGTGCAGCCCTCCGGCGGCGGCCTCGCGCTGGGCACGGCTTCCGGCGTGGTCAAGCGGGTGAGCCCGGACTACCCGCAGACCGCCAGCGAGTTCGATGTGATCGCGCTGCGCGACGGGGACCGGGTGGTCGGCGCGGTCCAGCTGACCGGCGAGGACCAGGATCTGGTCTTCGTCACCAGCGACGCGCAGCTGCTGCGGTTCGGCGCCGCCGCGGTCCGGCCGCAGGGCCGGTCGGCGGGCGGGATGGCCGGCATCCGGCTGTCCCGGGGCGCGTCGGTCATCTGGTTCGGCGCCGTCGGCCCCCTCCCGGCCGGCCCGGGCGGAGGTGACGGCGAGGCAGCCGCCGGGACCGCGAAGGCGCCGGGCGGCGCCCCGGGCAGCGGCGTCGTGGTAACGGTCGCCGGCGCAGCCGGCGCCCTGCCCGGCACGGCTGTGGGCACGGTCAAGGTGACCCCGTACGCCGAGTACCCGCCGAAGGGCCGCGCCACCGGCGGCGTCCGCTGCCAGCGCTTCCTGCGCGGCGAAGACGCTCTCGTGCTCGCCTGGGCCGGCGCCGCGCCGGCCCTGGGCGCGACCGACGCTGGCACGCCGGTGGAGCTGCCGCCCGCCCTCGGCCGCCGGGACGGATCGGGCATCACGCTGTCTCAGCCGCTGGCCGCGATCGGCGGCACCGCTCCGCTGCCCGGGTGACCGGTAACAGATGCGGGGGCGGCCGCTCGGGCGGCCGGAACGTCGGCTCCGCCGAACACCGGCCGCCGGGGGAACGCTCAGTCAGAGTGGTCCGGAGTTCGCGTCTTGCCGGTGACGAGCGGCTCGGCGGGCGGCACGGCCGGCGGAGGGCTGAGGATCTGTGCTGGCTGGTCTCGGGGCTTGACCTGGCGGCGCGGCGGGTCGTCGGACCCCCGCCCCATGGCGACCACGCCGAGCAGGGCGGCCAGCGGGACCACCACGGCGATGAAGTCGGAGGGGGCCAGGTTGCCCAGGGCGACGAGGGCGGCAGAGCAGCCGACGATCAGCGCCGCCACGGCCGCCAGCCCCCACGCGTGCAGGAACAGCCGCAGGGTGAACGGCGGGGCGGGAGCAGTCACCTCCGCCACCGCGGTGATGGACTTCGTGGCCCGGCGCTCCAGCATGCCCTCGCGGGCCCGCACGATGATCGTCAGGTTCCCCGGCTGATCAGCGATCACCAGCAGGTCATCGGGATGGGCGGGGTCGGGCGACTGCGACGCCGCGCCGCCGCCGACCGCCCACGACACCACCTGGACACTGCCGGCGGACCGCACCCGGTAACGGGCCTGCTCGCCGACGACCACATTCTCCGGCCCGTCGATGGCCACCACCGGCGTCGCACCCGAGCCCGCGGCCCTGCCGTTGCGCTCCGGGGGGGTCTGGGCGGTGCTGCCCGTGTCCGCGCTGCCCGTGTCCGCGGTCACCAGGAACTGGCGGCGGGACAGGTGCTCGGCCAGCCGGATCTGGCGCGCGTGCACGCTCCAGGCCATGGCCACCACCGAGCCCGCAAGACCCGCTGATCCCAGTCCCAGCAGGACGGCGACCGCGGGATGACTGGCGCCGAGAGCTACGGTCGTGAACATGCCGTCTCCCGGGCCGGGCGGTCGCGTCGGCTAGCAGTCAAGTCCGCTGGGCCGAAGCTTCGATGCTGCACCACGTTGGTATTCAAACACATAAACGAGAAAATCGAAAGCCGGAGTCCAGCTAGCCAATGCAGTGGCGAAACCGGCTCGCGGCCTTGCACATGTGCCGGCCAGGCGGGATCACAGCGTCCAGAGAGCCTCGGTGGGCGAGAGGCGGGCGGCCTTCAGCGCGGGCAGCAGCCCGGCCACGGCGCCGATGAGCAGGGTAGCGGCCAGCCCGCCGGCCCAGGCATCGGTGGGGATGACGATGGCCCAGCCCTTGGCGTGCGCGTAGATGGCGACAGACACCGCGCCGAGCACGACGCCCGCCGCGCCGCCGGCCAGCGCGAGCAGGATCGCCTCGGACAGGAACTGGATCCGGATGTGACCCTTGGTGGCGCCCAGGGCACGGCGCAGCCCGATCTCGGACCGGCGTTCGAGCACCGAGATGACCATGATGTTGGCCACGCCGACCGCGCCGACCAGCAAGGCAACCGCGCCAAGGCCGAGGAACAGGGTGTCGAAGGCACTCTTGGCGTCGGCCTGCGCGACCAGCGCGGACGAGGGCTGGGACACGTCGGCCACGGTCGGGTCTTCCGGGTCGGCCTGCGCGGCGAGCAGGCTGTCCACCCGGTTCACCTGGCTGCTCGTCGCCTTGACATAGATGGTGGTGGGGTGCCCGTCGAACTGGAGGTACCTCTCCGCGAACGGGTAGCCGACCAGGATCGACGAGTCGATGTCGGGGGACAGCACGTCCGGCTTGAGGATCCCGGCGATATACACCCACATGCCCGAGCCGGTGCCGGTGGTGATCCAGATCCGCTCGCCGGGGAAGATCCGGTCGATGCCGAGCAGCTGGGCAGCGGCGGCGCCGAGGACCGCGACCGGCTCATTCCGGGTGGCCGCGTTCAGGAACTCGCCCTGGGCGAGCGACGTGCCGGCGGTCGCGGGCAGGCCCAGGGTGGCCGCGTTCACCGACAGCGCGTTGGTGTTCACGCTGGGGATCAGCGGGCTGCGGTAGGCATTGGCGCTGGTGCTCCCCGTGCTCTGGACGGCGTACACCCCGGACAGGCGGGCGATCATCGCGGGGGAAGCCAGCGGCAGCTCGGCGGGCTGCCCGGTCAGGCTCTGCCCCGCGTTTTGGACGGTGAGCAGGTTGGTGCCCAGCGCGGCGATCTCAGCGTTCAGCCCGGCCGCCGAGGATGCCGACAGGCCGAGCACGGCGACGATCGCGGCCACGCCGATCGCGATGCCCAGCGCGGACAGGGTGGCCCGCAGCTTGCGGGTGCGCAGCCCGACTGCCGCCAGCCGGCCCAGGTCAGCGGGGCGCAGCCGGGCCGCGCTCGGGCGGCGCCCGGTCTGGCGGTCCAGGGTGGCAGCTGATCGGCCGGTCATGACGGTTCTCCTTGCCGGGAGGGCGGCTCTGATTCCCCGGCGGCCCGCGAGCCGGGCCAGCCCGCCAGCCGTTCGTTCGCCGCGTCCCACCCGGGTGACATGGCCGGGACGGGGCTGGGGCCGGTGTCGGAAAGGATCCGCCCGTCCAGCACCTGGACCTGGCGGCGCATCCGGGCGGCGATGGCCTGGTCGTGGGTGACGACCACGATCGTGGTCCCGGCCTCGTTCAGCTCGTCCAGCAGGCCGAGGATCGCCGCGCCCGTGGCCGAGTCGAGGTTGCCGGTCGGCTCGTCGGCCAGCACGATCGCCGGCGCCCCGGCGACCGCGCGGGCGATCGCCACCCGCTGCCGCTCCCCGCCCGACAGCTGGGTCGGCCGGGCGCGCAGCTTGTGACCCAGCCCGACCCGCCGCAGCGCCGCGGCCGCGGCCTCCCGGCGGGCGGCCAGCGCCGCCCCCGCATACAGCAGGCCATCGGCCACGTTGTCCAGTACGCTCTGGTGCTCGGCCAGGAAGTACTGCTGGAACACGAACCCGATCGAGGCCGCCCGCAGCCCCGCGAGTTCCCGGTCGGACAGGCCCGCCACATCCAGGCCGGTCACCCGCACCGTCCCGGCGGTGGCCCGGTCCAGCGTGCCCGCCAGGTGCAGCAGGGTGGTCTTGCCCGAGCCGGACGGGCCGAGCACGGCGACCAGCTCGCCGGCCGCCACCCGGAGGCTCACCCCGGACAGCGCGGTCACCGGCGGCGACCCCGGGTAGATCTTCGTCACCTCCGCCAGCTCCAGCACCAGCCCGCCGGACCGCGGCGCCCCGGCGGCGGCCGGCGCGGCCTGTGCCTGGGTACTCATATCCCGGGCACCACGACGCGCTGCCCAGGCGACAGCCCGGCCCCGGACACCTGCACCAGCCCGGCGGCGTCGTCGAACACGCCGGGGGTCACCTTGACCAGGTGGTGACGCCCGCCGGAGACGACCTCCACGGCATACCCGCCGTGCGGCTGGGCCAGCAGCGCATCCACCGGCACCGTCAGCGTGCTGGACACGCTGCCCGTGGTGACCGTCACCGTCACCGGGGCCTGGTTCAGTTTCCCGGCCGCCTTCGGATGGGTCAGCGACACCACCACGGTGATCGTCGCCGACGTGTCCGAGCTGCCCTCACCCGAGCCCGAGCCCGAGCCCGAGTTCCCCGAGTTCTGGGAGCTGGAACCGGAGCCGGTGCTGCCCGATGACGACGAGCTGGCTACCCGGCTGATCTGCGAGATCACCCCGGGGGTGACGCTGTCGTCGGGCAGCGTGATGCTGACCGGGTCGCCGTTCTTGACCTCGGACTGCTGGGCGGCATCCAGGTCGATGGTCACCACCGGGGTGGTCGAGGACGCGTTCAGCACCACCGACCCCGGCGTGGCCGGCCCGCCCAGGGCCGTGCTGCTGCCCAGGGCGGTGATCAGTGCCGGGCCGGGCAAGAAGGCCGCCTGACCCAGGCTCAGCGTCCCGGTCACGGTCAGGCCCAGCTTCGACTGCAGCAATTCCACCGCGTAGGCGGTCGCGGCGCTGTAGTAGTCCCAGCCCGAGCGGGGGCCGAGCGCGGCACGGGTCGTGTAGCCCAGCTTTACCAGGCCGGTGTTCAGCTCCCTGACGTCCGCCCCGGTCAGCCCCTCCGACAGGTCCCGGTAGGACGGCACGTTGCCGTACAGCAGCACCACCGGGCTGCCGCTGACCCTGTAGATGACCTGGCCCTGACGCACGGTGTGGCCCACCGTCGGCAGCCAGGTGAACGTGCCGGACGACGAGCCGCCCGCCGAGGACGACGACGAGCTGCTCGCCGATGATGACCCGCTGGAGGAGGCCGACGGCACCACCACCGACCAGGTCCCGGCGTCGCCTAGCGTGGCATCCACCTGGGTCTGCGAGGTCAGCGACCGCCGGGTGACCACCGCGGTCGAGGTCCGGTAGCCGCTGCTGGCCGTGCTCGCCCCGGTGCCCCCGCTGCGGCTGAACGCGCCGGCCGCGGCCGCCGCCCCGACGCCCGCCGCCACCAGCACGACCACCACCACGGCCGCCACCCAGCGCCGCCGCCGGCCGGAGCCACCCGGCTGCCCCGGGCCGCCCGGCTGCCCCGAGCCACCTGGCTGCCCCGGGCCGCCCGGCTGCCGGGCGGCAGGCGCCGACCGGACCCCCGCGGGACTGCCCGCCGCCGGGGGCGCCGCCGCCTCGGCCGCCTGGCCGCGTGCCTCGCTATTGCTCATGATCTTGTTCCGCCCTTCGTCAGGAGCCGGGCATGTGGCAGGCCTGCTGCGCGGCCCGGAACCGCGGTGAGTTGAGGTCGATGCCGCCCCGCTGCAACCCGATGCCGTGCCCGTTGACGGTCGGGGCAGGCAAGTTCGTGATTTCGTGCGCGCGCATGCACCGCCACGCCCGGCCCGGCCGCTCGCCCGGGGTCCGGCGGGGAGCGCTGGCGCCGGTCACACGGACTCCCCGCAGGCCTTCGCCGCGGCCTGCAGGCGCGGCGAGTTGACATCCACACCGGGGGGCGGACCGGGGTCCATGATGCCCTGGCCGTTCGGGCCCAGCGAGGGGTCCGGCCAGTCCGGGTACCCGTGCGAGCGCATGCACGCGGCGGACTTCAGCAACTGGACGAACTGCTTGTGCTGCACGGCCGTGGACGGCGGGGAGATGCCGAGCACGTGCCGGCAGGCCTTCATGGCCGACTGGAACTGCGACGTCTGCGGGTTGACCCCGGTGACCTGGTATCCGAGGAACGACAGCACCGGGGGACCGTTCGGGCTGGGCGTGCCGGACCTGGGCGAAAGGTAGAAGTTCGCGACCCCGTGACTGCGCATGCACGCGGCGAAGGAATCGATCTTCTGCACGGTGATTGCGCCCGGGCCGCTGCTCGCGCCTGCGTTGGGCGTGCCGCTGCCGCCGCACGCCGCGGCCAGCAGCGCTACCCCGGCCAGAATGGCGGCCAGCACGCCCGCCCGCCGCCTTCGCGGCCGCGGCCGGCCGGGGTCGGCGCCGGCGCGGGTCCTGGATTCCATCTGACTGCCTCGTTTCGGAGCGGACGTGCTCTGCCGGACACCATCCTCGGCCGCGGTGATCAGGCTGCCGCGCGAGTCGTGTGTGAGTTCGGTGTGAACCTGCGGCGCCATCGGCCGGCTCACCCGCCGGATGGCGGCACCGGTTCCCCGCAGGTTTTCGCGGCGGACTGGAACTGGGGCGAGTTGACGTCGATGCCGGAGGAGGGGAAGCCGATGCCCACCCGGCCGTTCATCACCTGGGCGTCCGGCCAGTTCGGGTACCCGTGGAATCGCATGCACCGGGCGGACTTCAGGGCCGAGATGAACTGCTGGTGCAGCTCCGCCCCCGTCGGCGGCGTTCCCTGCGGCAGCAGGTGCTGGCAGGCGTTCTGCGCGGACTGGAACCCCGGCGAGCTGAGATTGGCGCCCTCGATGGCGAACCCGTGGAAGATCATGAGGGCGGCGCCGGGGTTCGGGCTGCTCGGCGCGCGGGTGACGTAGAGTCCCGGGAGCCCGTGGCCGTGCATGCAGTGGGCGTAAGCGTCCAGCGCCTGCGCGAGTTCTGGCGGGGAACTGGCACCGGAGCCTGCCGGATGCGAGCCCTCGCCGCAGCCCGCGGCCACGACGGCGGTCCCGGCCAGCACGGCGGCCAGCGCCACCGCCCGCAACCTCCGCCGCCGTGACCGGCCGGGGCTAGCGCCGGTGTCCTCGTTCATCGTGCATCCCTTCTGCCCGCTGCCGCGATCGGCCGGGCACCATCATCGGCAGCGGGAATAAAGGCCGCCGCCGCGGAAGTCGCGTGCGAGTTCGGTGTGAACCGCACAGCGGGTCCGAGATCGGCCCGCGGCCGGGATGCTGATCGCGGCGGCAGCGGCACGGGCGGCGGCCTGGGCCTGGCGGATGCCGGCGGCCTCAGCCGGCTGGCCGCTGGACAGGACGGCGATGTGAAGCCGCCGTCCGGCGTGGCGGATCACGCCGATGCTGTTGATCACCCACTGTCCGCCGGGGCCCAGAGGCAGCCAGCCGTTCTTGACCGCGGGCCGGGTGTGCGGACTGGCCGCCGCGGTGATGCCCCAGGCCTGGGCGGGCTCGACGTGGCGCATCAGGTTCAGCTCGTAACGGCGGGCGGCGGCCGGAAGCGGCGAGCGGGCGGAGGTCAGGTCCGACAGCAGGCCCAGCTCGCCGGAGACTGTGGTGGTGGTCAGCCCCCAGTAACCGTCCGCCCCGGGGCGGATGCCGTGCAGCCCCAGGGCCGCGTTCCCGGCTTCCATGCCCATCGTCCCGCCGACGGCATCCCACAACGCGGTCGCCGCGTCGTTGTCGCTGTCCTCGATCATCTGGGTGGCAAGCTCCCGCTCGCCCTCGCTCAGCGGGCTACGGGTCTGCCGGTGCTGGATCAGCAGGACCGCGAGGATGTCGGCCTTGACGATGCTGGCGGTGTCGAACCTGCGGTGTGGATAGTAAATCGCTGTGAGCCCGGACGCCGGGTCGGACACTCCGACCGCGAGAATGCCCTGGTGGCGGCGCAGCACCCGGGCGAGCGCCGCAGCCAGCCGTGCATCCGGGCTGCCGGCCCCGGCCGTGCAATGCCGCGGTGGGGGCGCAGCGGGGGCGGCGGAAGCCGTGCCAGGGCGGGTGGCAGGGGCCCGGCTCGCAGCGCCACGACCTGTACCGCCGGCACGGCGGGCGCCTGGCAGGCCGGGGCTGCCCAGCGCCCGCCACCCGCCGGCTCCAGCCAGTGCCACTGTGCAGGCCGCCAGGGAAACGACCGCGGTCACCATCCTCGCCCGCCGCCGCGCGGCTTGTGCACGCATGAAAGAGCCCTCCGTCGCGCTGAACCCGGCCGGGACCCCCAACGACGGCGAACAGCTCCTGCGGGCATCGCCGGCCCGGCAGCAGCTGTCGAGATCAGGGCGGCCAGGCGGCTGCCAGGAACCAGCCTCGGCAGTGGAGATCAGATCGCTGCGCGGATCGCGTGTGAGTTCAGTGCGACGTCTCGCGCGGCCGGCGGCCGTGACCGCGCGGCACGGATCGCGTTTGAGCGCGCGGACGCGCAGCAGGCGGGCGTTCACACGAAACTCGCATATGAATAACACCTGGCGTGGGGGTTAGCGTGGTCCGATAGCGGTGTGGGCGAGGAGGCCAGGTATGAGTGAGGCGGCGGCCAGGCTGCCCGCTGACCAGGGGCAGCTGCTGGTGGTCGACGATGAGCCGTTCCTGCGCGACGCGGTGGCGGCCTCGCTGCGGTTCCTCGGCTTCGAGGTGACCGCCGCGGAGACCGGGACCGAGGCGCTGCGGCTGGCTCGCAACGGCCGGTTCGACCTGGTGGTGCTGGACGTGATGCTGCCCGACACCGACGGCTTCGAGGTGGTGCGGCGGCTACGCGCGGACGGCAGCCGGATTCCGGTGATCTTCCTGACCGCCCGGGACACCCAGGCGGACAAGGTGACCGGGCTGACCCTGGGCGGCGACGACTACCTGACCAAGCCGTTCGGTCTGGAGGAGCTGGCGGCCCGGATCCGCAGCGTGCTGCGCCGCACCCGGGCCAGCACGGACGGCCCGGTGCTCACGTTCGCCGACATCGAGATGGACCAGGACTCCTACGAGGTCCGCCGGTCCGGTCACCTGATCGACCTGTCGCCGACCGAGTTCCGGCTGCTGCGCTACCTGATGCTCAACCCGGGCCGGGTGCTCACCCGGGCGCAGCTGCTGGCCTATGTGTGGGACTACGACTTCGGCGGGTCCAGCACGGTCGTGGCGACCTACATCGCCTACCTGCGCCGCAAGCTGGCCGCGCTCGGCCCCGACGTCATCCACACCCAGCGCGGCGTCGGCTATAGCCTCCGGCTCCCCCGCGTCCCGGCCGGGCGCGGGGGCTTCGGCAGCGAGATCGGCCATGACCCGGGAGGCGGAGATGCCGGCTAGCTGGACCCGCCGGGTCCGAAGAGGGCTGGGCCACATGATCGTGTTGTTCCGGCGGGCCCGCGCCCGGGTCCGCCGGGCCCGGCTGCGCACCCGTGTGCTGGCCGGCGTGCTGGCGGTCACGCTGATCGCGCTGGTGGGCTTCGACATCGCGGCGGTCACCGCGCTGCGCGGCTACCTGGTCGGCCGGACCGACTCGCAGCTGCGGGAAGTCCTTTCCGTGTACCAGCACGCGAAGGTGGCGCCGGGTCCCGCTCCCGGGCGGTTCGCCCCCCACGTGCCGCCGGGGCGGCGAACGCCGGCGAACAAGCAGGCCAGGCAGCAGTACTTCGTGAGGCACGCCCGTCCCGCAGGCCCACCTTTTCCGCGGGTAATAGCGCTGCAGGTGCCGCTTCTGCAGCAGTTCGGGGTCGCGCTCGTAATAGGCGCGCGGGTCAAGGCAGTGAACCCTCACGTCTCGATCCCGGGACGCACGATACACAACGCCAGCCTCAGCGTGCCCCCGGGGATCGTCTCAGGGCTGAGGGCTATCTACCATGCCGAGACTGTGCCCGGCCCGCCCGGGCAAGGCCAGCTGCGGCGGATGGCCGCGCCGTATCCAGGCGGCGGGGTCCTCGTCGCCACGACCAGCCTCGACGGGGTCAACAAGACGGTCGGCCAGCTGGAGCTGATCCTGATCATCGGCTCGGCGATCGCAGGGCTGCTCGCGGCCGGCGGCGCGGCCTGGATCATGCGGCGCGGCCTGCGCCCGGTCGAGACCATGGCCGGGAAGGCCGACAAGATAACTGCCGGTGACCTGACCGAGCGGGTCAGCCCGCAGGACGCCCGTACCGAGGTCGGCCGGCTGGGTCGCGCGCTCAACGGGATGCTCGGCCGGATCGAGGACTTCATTGCCGAGCGCGAGGCCAGCCAGCAGGCCACCAACCGGTTCTTCGCCGACGCCAGCCACGAGCTGCGCACCCCGCTGGCCTCGCTGCGCGCCAACGCCGAGCTCTACCAGCAGGGCGCCCTCCGCCAGCGCGCGCAGGTGGACGAGGCGATGCGGCGCATCACCGCCGAGGCCCGCCGGATGAGCGGCCTGCTCGACGACATGCTCCGGCTGGCCCGCCTCGACCAGCACCCCGAGCGGCAGGACGACCCCATCGACCTGACCACCCTGGCTCGCGAATGCGCCGAGCGCGCCCGCACCGCTTACCCCGAGCGGTCATGGCAGGCCCGCATCGACCCCGGGCTGGCGACCTGCGGCGACGAGGAGCTGCTGCGCCGGGCGATCGACAACCTGCTGGCCAACGTGGCCGCGCACACCCCACCCGGCACTACCGCCAGCCTGACCGGCGCCCGCCGCGACGGCACCGTCACCATCGAGGTCAGCGACGACGGCCCCGGCGTCCCCGGCGACCAGCTCGCCAGCATCTTCGACCGGTTCTACCGCGCCAGCGCGCCCTCACCCCGCCCTGGTTCGGGACTCGGCCTGGCCATCGTGTCTGCCACTGCCGCCGCCCACCACGGCACCGCCACGGCCGCCCCCAACCACCCCCGCGGCCTCGTCGTCACGCTCACCCTCCCCGCCTCCGCCCAACCCCGGCCCGGCTCTGAGCACTCGGAGCCTGCCATGGACAGCGAACCCGCCATCGACCGTGTCCGGTGAACAGCAAACCCCGCATCGACTCCGTGCTCGGGGTGCGGGAAGGAGCGGCAGCCAGGAGGGCGGGCGTTCTCGGCGGAGCCGTTCGGAAGGAAACTAGGCGTCGATCCGGGCCAGGTCCAGCTCGGCGGCGCCGCCGACGATGAAGTCCCGGCGCGGCCCGACGTCGCTGCCCATGAGCAGGCCGAACACGTCCGCCGCCGCGGCGGCGTCCTCGATCCTGATCCGGCGCAGGGTCCGGTGCCGCGGATCCATGGTGGTCTCGGCCAGCTGGGCCGCGTCCATCTCACCGAGGCCCTTGTACCGCTGCACCGGCTCCTTCCAGCGGCGCCCGCGGCGCTCGAGCTCCAGCAGGGTGCGGGTGAGCTCGGGGTCGGAGTAGGTGTAGCGGTACTTCGGCTGGCCCTTCCGCGTGCCGGACAGCTCGATCCGGTGCAGCGGCGGCACGGCGGCGAACACCCGGCCCGCGTCCAGCATCGGGCGCAGGTAACGGTAGAAGAGCGTGAGCAGCAGGCACCGGATGTGCGCGCCGTCCACGTCCGCGTCGGTGTTGTGCGTCAGAAGCCCGCCTGTCCCTGAGATGAAATTCTCGTCGTCGGGGACCGAGAGGTCATACACGTCGCCGTCGTAGTCCAAGACTTCGATCTTGCGTATGGGCAGGCCGGCCAGCGACTCGGAAATCCTCGTGTAGCGCCTTGTCGCGCGCTTGGTCGCGATGTGCGCGTCATATGCGTCCGCACAACGGGTCTGACGCCACAGGCGGCGAAGTCGTGACAAGTCCTCCTTCGCGGTAATCGTGACCGTGTAACTCCGCTGCGTATGAACGTCCCGCCCGCGGATCCGGAAGGTTCCGCCGGGTCGCTCGTGCCTGCCTGCCATCACGCCGAGCTGTGAGAGCAGGTAGATGAGGCCGTTCGCCAGGTCAGGCGAGGACGTGGCCAGGGTGATGCGCCTTCCGGTGGGAGCCTTCGTGCCGTCCCCGAGGAAGTAACCCTCCAGGAAAGCGAGCTGATGATTCTCGCCGACGTTGAGCATCAGGTCGGGCAGCTGCTTTTGCGTCGCTGTTCCGCTCATGCCTATCGCGCAGACCAGCCGGGCCAAGACTGGCGCGTGGACGTACAGATGCCGGACGGCTGGGCGGCCCTTCAGGTGGGCCACGACGGGCCGCAGGCCAGTCACCGCGGCGATGGCATCGCTGAGTCCCGGGATATAGCGGTCGTCATCGGCTCCGAGGGAGAAGTTGAGGCGCGAGCCGTGACTCGACAGTGAGCCCCCGGCCAGGTACCAGCCGAGCAGGTAGCACAGATCCAGGCTGACGGGCAGGTACCGTGGCACGGCCCGCGCACGGTGCGCGCGAGGGTAGATCACCAGATCCCGGGCGCCGGCTTGCCGCGCGAGCCAGTCGAGGTCCTGTTCTGTCAGATCCGAAAGCCACACAGCGGGCGAAGTAGCCCGGTAGCGCTCGTTCGGCGAAGGCCTTTCCGCCCACTGCGCCACGTGTGGCGGGACTTCCTCAGCTGCGGGCGGCCACGGCTCGTCGAGCTCGCCGCGGCGGAGGGCCACCGGCTGCCTCGCAGCGATCCGGTCGGTCATCAGCCGCCGCACCGCCTCGCCCTCGATACGCAGACTACGGTCCTGGCCGGCGCGCTTGAGCACCAGCGCAAGGTCGATCTCCTGCTGAGGAGCGGGCCGCGGGATCCGGCGCGGCGCAACCACGATGTCACCGACCGCGAGTTCGCCGGCGGGCCGGAGGGCGATCTCGCCGTCTTGGTAGGTGAAGACGCTGTGGCCGCCAGTCACCGTCACCGAGCGGCCGTAGGCAGTGGTGACCCGGTACATCTGACCACGGTGGCGGTGGCGGATGAACTGCTTGACCGGGCTCAGCCGCGTCTCCCGCGCCTCCAGATCGACGCTTACGGCGCCTGCGAGCTCACCCGCCGATGAAGTGCCGATCTGGCCGTCGATGGCCGGACCTATCGCCCGCAGCACGAAACGGTCATCCTGATCTGTGAGCAGCACCGGTTCGTCCGGCGCCACTGACATCAGGATGGCGCGCTGGTAGCGGGCTGAGTCGAGATCGAACGCCGCGCCGGAGCCTGCCCCGATCACCTGGATGATGGCGGCGCACTCGGCGTTTTTCAGCATGTCGGCCAGCGAGGACTTCTGCACGTTGAGGATCTTGCCGCGGAGCGGCAGCAGGGCCTGGAACTCGGAGTTCCTGGCCAGCTTGGCCGTGCCCAGCGCGGAATCGCCCTCGACGATGAACAGCTCGCTGCGGTCATCGGCGGTCCGGCAGTCGGCCAGCTTGGCCGGCAGCGCCGAGCTGGCCAGCGCGGACTTGCGGCGCTGGTTCTCGCGGTGCTCGCGGGCGGAGATGCGCGTGCGGGCCGCGGCCACGATCTTGTCCAGCACCGCGCGGGCCTGCGCCTTGGCGCCGCGGGGAGGCGACTCGAAGTAGGACTTCAGCTCCGCCGCGACCACCTGGGCCACGATCCTGGAGGCGGCCGGGGTGCCGAGCACCTCCTTGGTCTGCCCCTCGAACTGCGGCTCGGGCAGCCGCACGGCGACGACCGCGGTCAGCCCCTCGAGCACGTCTTCCTTGATCACCGGCTCATCGCCGTTCCTCAGCAGCCGGGAGGCGCGCAGCTGCTCGTTCAGCGTGCGGACCAGGGCGCGCTCGAAGCCGGCCACGTGGGTGCCGCCCTTGGGGGTGGCGATCACGTTGACGAACGAGCGGAAGGTGGTGTCGTAGCCGGTGCCCCACTGCAGGGCGACATCCACAGCCAGCTCGCGTTCCACGTCCGCCGGGGTCATGTGGCCCTGCTCGTCGAGTACCGGCACGGTCTCGGTGAACCGGCCCGCGCCCTTCAGCCGCAGCACCTCGGTCACCGGCTCGCCCGAGCCCAGGTGCGCGCAGAATTCGCTGATGCCGCCGTCGAAGGAAAACTCAGCCTCGGCGGGAACGCCGTCCGGCCGGCTCTCGTCCCGGATCCGGATGACAAGCCCGGGAACGAGGTAGGCCGTCTGCCGGGCACGCTCGGTGAGCGCGTCGAAGGTGAACCCCGAATCGCGCACGAACACCTGGGGGTCCGGCCAGAACCGGCTCCTGGTGCCGGTCACCCGCTTCGCGACGCGGCGCTCCTGGCGCAGCCCGGAAGTCCGCGAGAAGCGAGCGCCAGGGCCCGGCCCGGCGAACACCCCGGGGACGCCCCGGCGGAAGCTCGCCGCCCAGGTGTGACCCTCCCGGTCCACCTCCACGTCGAACCGGACGGACAGCGCGTTGACCACCGAGGCGCCCACGCCGTGCAGGCCGCCGGAGGCGGTGTAGGAGCCGCCGCCGAACTTGCCGCCGGCGTGCAGCCGGGTCATCACCAGCTCCACCCCGGTGAGCCCGGTCTTGGGCTCGACATCCACGGGTATGCCGCGGCCCTGGTCGCGCACCTCGGCCGAGCCGTCGGCGTGCAGTATGACCTCGACCCGGGCGCCGTGGCCGCCCAGCGCCTCGTCTACGGAGTTGTCGATGATCTCCCACAGGCAGTGCAGCAGGCCGCGGCTGTCGGTGGACCCGATGTACATGCCCGGCCGCTTGCGCACCGCGTCCAGCCCCTCCAGCACGGACAGGTGGCGGGCCGTATAGCCGTCACCCGGCAGCGGCTCGCGGGACGGCGGCCCACCGGCGCGCGCGGCACCGGGTTTGGCAGCGGCACCGGGTTTGGCAGCACCGGGTTGGGCAGCACTGGGTTTGACAGCACTGGGGGCGGTCACGAGGCACTCCTCCGGCGGCGGGCGGGCGGCAGGCCGCCCGGATGAACACACCGCAGACTAGTCCTCCGCACACCGTGGCGTGCGCAGGCGCGCCGGCAGACAAATTCGCTATTTCGCCGCAACCTGCGGTAACGTCCGCCATGTGGTCGAGACAGGAGCGCTCAGCGGGGCGGCGGCGCGGCGATCAGGCTCGGGCCTGCGCAACGGCGGGCCGACCCGCGCGAAGGCGGCCCGCCACGGGCTGACGGCGCCTGGCCTAGGCCGACGGGCGCCCCGGCACGGGCCGACGCGCGGCCCGGTACGGGCCGACGGGCAGCCCGGCACGGGCCGGCGGGCCGGTTTCGCTTGTGGCGTACATCGCGCTGCCGGGAAGGCTGATGCCCGTTCCCGCGTTGTGTACTAGTGAGGAACGGGTAGCAACTGATCAGGCGCCGACGGGATGTCAAAGCCGGAGGCACGAGGCGAGGAGCGACGTTGACAGGAGCAATAGCCCCCAGCAAGCCGCTGACCGCCGCGGACGTATGCGACCGCTGCGGGGCCCGGGCTTATGTCCGGGTGCTGCTTCCTGGGTCTACAGAGCTGTTCTTCTGCGCGCATCACGCGCGTCAGCACGCCGAGGCTCTGGCCAAGGTCGCAGTAGAGATTCAGGACGAGACCAACCTCCTCGGCGATGGTGAGGGGAGCAAGGGGTCCGGCTCGGCGAACTAGCCGGACTCCGGATAGCACAAGGGGCCACGCGCTCGGCTCGGCGCGTGGCTCTTGCTTGTCCTCGGGCCGTCGCCCGGATCGCGGCCTGAGGCGTCAGGTCACGTGCCCGTCCTCCAGCCGGACGACCTCATCGGCCAGGTCGATGAGCGCCTCATCGTGGGTGGCCACGAGGGCCGTGATTCCCTCGGACCTGACCACGGTCAGCAGCAGGCGCATGATCTGCCGGCCGGTCTCCAGGTCGAGCTGGCTGGTCGGCTCGTCGGCGACCAGGACCTTCGGGCTGCCGGCCAGCGCACGCGCGATGGCGACCCGCTGCTGCTGCCCGCCGGACAGCTCGTTCGGACGGTGCGCGGCATGCTCGGAGAGCCCCACGATCGCCAGCATCGTCGCGACCCGCTTCTCGCGCGCCCGGGGGGATACGCCGTTGATGCGCAGCGGGATCCCGACGTTCTCCGCGGCGGACAGCATGGGGATGAGCCCGAAGGACTGGAAGATGAAGGCGACCGTGCTGCGCCGCAGCGCCAGCCGATCCCGCTCGGTCATCTCGGTGATCTCGCGGCCGGCCACCTCCAGATGGCCGCTGGTCGGCTGGTCCAGGCCGCCGATGATGTTGAGCAGCGTGGTCTTACCCGAGCCGGACCGCCCGCACAGCGCCGCGAGCTGGCCCTGCCGGACCGTGAACGACACCGTGCGCAGCGCGTGCACGGCGGTGTGCCCGCTGCCGAAGGTCCGGGACACCTCGCGCACCGCGACCATGACCTGCGAGGCCGCCGCCGCGGTACCCGCGCCGGCCGCGGAAGCTGCCCCGGGATTGCTCATGACCTGGCCGCCTGGTCGGGCCAGACCCCGATGTGATCGCGAGCCTGCTGCAGCTGCACCCGGTCCTTCATACCGAGCGCGTCGGTCATCTCGCGAGGCAGCTGAACCCGCCCGGCCCGGTCCAGCACCGCATATTCGACCGCCTCACGGGTGGCGTTGCCGTCCTCATCGGCAACGTCGTGGCGCAGCGTCTCGCTGCTGGTACGGCCGTCCCGGATCGCGATCGTCCGCCTGACCTCGGCGGAGACAGCCGGATCATGGGTCACCACCAGCACTGTCACGCCGAGTTCGGCGTTCACCGTCTGCAACGCCGCGAACACCTCCCTCGCGGTGGCGCTGTCGAGCTCGCCGGTCGGCTCGTCGGCGAGCAGCACCTGCGGCCGGTTCGCCAGCGCCGTGGCTATCGCGGCGCGCTGCTGCTCGCCGCCGGACATCTGGGCCGGCCTGCGCCTGGTGCAATGGGCCAGGTTCAGCATCTCCAGCAGTTCGGCCGCCCGCTGCGCCCGTGCCCGGCGCGCCATCCCGCCCAGCCGCATCGGCATGATGACGTTCTGCGCCGCGGTCAGGTAGGGAAGCAGGTTGCGGGAGGTCTGCTGCCACAGGAAGCCAACCGCGGTCCGCCGGTAGTCAAGCCGGTCGCGTGCCGTCATCGCGGCCAGGTCACGCCCGGCCACCCTGGCCTGGCCCGCTGTGGGGGTGTCCAGGCCCGCCAGAATGCTCATCAGCGTTGACTTCCCGCTGCCGGATGCTCCCACGATCGCGGTCAGCTCACCCTCGTCAATCAGCAGGTCAAGCCCCTGCAGCGCCTGCACTTCTATCCCCTCCGACGCGTAGATGCGCACCAGCCGGTCGCACATGATGAGCGCGTCTTCGCCGTAGGAGGTGCGGGCGTGCTCCGCCTCGGCCCCGAGCTGGCCGAGCCCGGTCGCCGGCCCGACGCGCGCGCCGGGCCCGGGACTGTCGGCTGGTGTCGGCATTATCCGCCTCGCCTCTGTGTCATGGGCCCGCCCGCAGCGTCTGGGCCGCGCCGCGGCCACGGGCCAGCCTGTTCTGGATGGTGAGAGTCAGCGCCGCGACGAGCAGCAGTCCGCCGATGGCGACGAGGATCGCCGGCGCGTCCGCGTGCAGCGGCGCGCTCACCGGCATGCCGGTGAAGGCGGCGAGGTCCATCGCGGGCCCGACCAGCGGCGCGAGAGCCAGCGCGCATGCCGTGCCGCCCACGGCGACGGCCAGGATCGCGGGCAGGGTCTCCACCGCCGCGATGCGCCGCGACTGGGCCGGCCCCAGGCCCATGGTGGCGAGCCGGGCCATCGTCAGCTCCCGGGAACGGGCGCTGAGTACGAGCGTGAGCATCAAGATGAGCAGGCTGAACGCGCCGACAGCGGCGATGCCCTGGGCGAAGGTGACGAACCCGCCATGCGGCAGGGGCGCGCCCGATATGCCCGCCAGCAGGTGCGAGCGCAGGGTGACCTGGACGCCGGGTATCGCCCGCCGGGCGGTGCTGACCAGCGCCGCGGTGTCCAGCCGCGGGCCGACTACCGCGATCACCGTCGGCTGGGGTGCCTGCTTCCCCAGCGCCCGCAGGGGCAGCACCGCGAACTGGCTGCCGGCCGGCGTGCCGACGATGCCGTCCACCGTCCCGGTCACCCGGACCGGCAGCGCGCGGACCCCGATCGACAGCGCGGTGCGCGCGCCCACGACGTCCCGCGTCGCAGGCGAGATGAGCAGCGGGCACCCGGCCGGCCGGGGCCCCGGCGACGGCGCGGGGGGCGGCCAGGGCTGCGGCCGGGAAGGCCGGCGCCGGCGTCGCGGCCACCAGCGAGGCATATTGCCGCGGATCGACGAGGATCACCGAAAGCGACTGGCTCTGGGCGGCTGTTCCCGTGGTCACCGAGACCGCGGCGGAGCGCTCGACGCCGGGCACCGCCGTGATCATGCGCTGCGCCGCCGGCGTGATCCCCGGACCCGCGGCCGGCGCGGCGACGACGGCGTCGGCGCCCGCGGCCTGCCAGGACGCCGCGATGTCGGCGCGTACCACCGCGTCGCGGGCCATCGCGGCGAACGCGATCACGGTGAACGCGAGGACGAGCGCGAACACGGGCAGCGCGCCGACCCGCGCCTCCGCGTTCCCGCGGGCGAAGCCGACCACCATCACGACCCCGCGCCGCCGCCGCGCGAGCCTGGTCAGGTGGCCGAGGACGGGCGGGTAAACGCGCATGACCAGCACGGCGACCGGTATCGCCACCAGCACCGGCGCGGCGCTGGTGAACAGGTCCAGGCGGCCGGGCGGTGGCAGGCCCTGCTGGCGGAGCAGGACCAGGCCCGCGATGGCCGCGCAGACCAGCGCGGCATCGAACACCCAGCGCCGGCCTGCCATGATCCGGCGCCGGGCACTCGCGGCGTTCATGGCCCCCGCTCCGGCCGTGTCGCGGCGTGCCCGCTGCCACCACGCGGCGAGCACCGCCGGGCTCGCCAGCGCGGTCAGGGCGATCAGGCCGGCCAGCCACCACGACAGCCAGGAGGCGGGCCCCGGCGTGACCAGGACGCCGGCGCCGACCGCGGCGGCAGCGGCGGGCAGGACGACGACCGCACTGCCCGCGAGGGCAACCGAGGCGACCTGCCGCAGCGAGGCTCCGCGCGCCCGCATCATGGTGAACTCGCCGCGCCGGTGCTCGGCGACGAGCCGGGCACCGAGCAGCACCATCACCGCCGCGATGACGGCCAGGCTGACCAGCAGCAGCGAAAGCACGCGCTGCACCGCGTCGTCGGTCGCCACGAATGACTGGAGCACGGGGACCAGGCCGCTGCTCAGGCTGATCACGGTGGTGGAGCCCTCGCCGGCCGTGGTGCTGATGTGAGCGCTCACCGAGCTCGCGGCGGGCAGGTAGGACAGGGCCTGCAGGCCGTGCTGGAGGCCGGCCGCCTGATCGGCATCGAGTCCGCCGAGGTCAAGGGGGTAGCTCCACAGGGCATGCACCGCCTGCCCGACGGCAAACCGCTGCGCGGCCGCGAGCTGGGCCTGGCCGACGAACGCGGCCGAATCCCAGTAGGGCGTGCAGTTGTTGCACGGGGACGTCAGCCGCGGCGCGGAGGCGACCGGGTCGACGCTCCAGAAGGAGGACGCGGCTGCGAGCGGCCGGATGATCCCCGTGACCACCGCTGTGGCGCCGGCCATCCCCGTTCCCCGGCTGGGGAGCCGGAGCCGGGAGCCGACGTGCAGGCCGAACCTGGCCGCGGTAGCCGTCGTCACCGTGACCTGGAAGCCCCGGGCGGGCCGTCGGCCGCGGCACCGCCGGGCAGGGATCCCGCGACCAGCCGGGCGCGGCCGCCCAGCCCACTGCGGTACAGCAGCTCCAGCTGGGGGGGTCCCATGGTCTTGTCAGGCGGCTGCCCGGCCACGGAGAACTGGCTTGAGCCGGCGGCTACGCCGGACCATTGCGCTCCCGCGGGTGCCAGCGGCAGTCCGTCCCGGTGCATCCCGGCCGCCAGCTGGCGCTGGATGGAGGCCAGCTGCGCCGCCGTCAGGTAGCCCTGCTGCTCGCCGGTGATGTCGGCGTCAGCCAGCACCGTCGTCTGCGTCGAGGAAGCGGCGTGAAAGATCCGCTGCAGGACCCGGGTGCGGTAACCCAGGCTGGCCCGGGGCACGGCGACGGCGACGAACACGCCGGCCAGCACCAGGATGGCCAGCACGAGGCTGGCCGCCGCAGCTGAGCCGGTCGCGACGCGCCAGGATGCGCGCAGCCAGCCGCCCCGCACGGGCCGGCGACGGAGGTTCAGCCGCCTCATACTGACTCTCCGCCGCGAAGCTCGGCCGCAGGATCGGGCCGGTAGGCGGCGGTCGCGGCCGCCGCCAGCACGGGCACCGCCGCGATGCCCAGCGCCAGCAGCGCCGTCCAGCCGAGCGGGATCACCACCTGCACCGGCGGGAACGGCGCGGCCGCCCCGGTCGTGAGCGTGACCGCGGGCACCAGCAGGTAGGCCAGGGCCACCCCGATCGCCGCGCCCGCGGCCGCGGCCGGCACGCTGAGCATCAGCTGCTCCAGGCACAGCTGACCCGTCCTGGCGGCCCGGTCCACGCCGAGGGCCGCGAGCAGCGCATCCTGGAGGCGGCGCTCGCGCACCGCCGCCGCCACGCTGACCACGAACCCGATGCCGGCCAGCAGCGCGGCGGCCGCCACGATCACCAGCAACGACAGCTGCGGCACGTTGGGCAGGGGGTCGTTGAGCAGCACGGCCGCCGACCCGGCCCTGGTGGCCGCGGCCGCCCCCGCAGGCAGCCCGGCCGGGACGCCATGCGGCCCGGCGAGCCACCACTGGGTCACCGAGAGCGGCGGCTGCGACTGGGCCAGCAGGGCATCCTGCAGCCAGCCCTGGTCCACGATCACCGCGGACCCGGCGCCGCCGGCGGTCGGAAAGGCACGGACCTCGGCCACCAGCCGCGCGCGGACGCTGGCATTACCGACCGGCAGCAGCACGATGCCACCGATGTGCGCGGCGGCCGCGTGGAGGAACGCGCGGGTCGCTATGGCCGGTACCGGCAGGACCGGATGTCCGGCGGTGAACATCAGCTGGCCGGAGATCGGCACCGGCGCCGTGGCCTTAGGCTGGAGGAGGTTCCCGGATCCGACCGTGAAGGTCAGCGCCGCCGCGCCCCCGCTGACCCGCCAGGCGACGACGGCCGGCCGCTTTCCCTCGGCTCCCGGCAAGGCCAGATCCGGGGATGCCGCCGTGGCTGACAGGGCGGCGATCGGGCCGGCCCGGGCGAACGGAGCCGGGAAGCCACCGGACGCCTGCGGCGAGACCGCCAGGGCACGGATGGCCAGACTGGCGGTGGCCCCTGGGCCCAGGAAAGCCGGTGGCGGGAGCCCCGGCATCTGGTAGCTGAGCGACAAGCCCAGCAGCCGGAGCGGGTAGCTCGCCTGCCCGGCGGCGGCCAGGTTGGTGACCAGATGGTGATAGCGGCCATCGGCGGGCAGGCGCCCGCCCGGGACCGCGTAGACGATGCCCGAGCCGTCCTGCACGGACAGGCTCACCGACATCGGGCCGAGCCGGGCCCCGCGCGGCGGCGTGAACCTGGCGCTGATGTCCAGCCGGGCCGGCCTGCCCGGGAGGGCCAGACCCGGCATGGCATGCCCCGGGGTGATCCGCTTCCAGAGCGCGGCCGCGGGCAGCGCGGACAAGTCAGGGCGGAGTTGCACCACGCCCGCCGCTTTCGCGGCGTCCAGGGCCACGACGTCGAAACCGCTGGACGTGCTGCTCACCGGCATGGCGCTGCGCACGCCCGAGGCGCGCGCGAGCGCGGCTCCGCGGCCGAGCGGGAGGGGCGCGGCCAGGCCCACCCGCACGTCGGCTCCGGTGTCGAATGCCGCCTGGTCCAGCTGTGACTGCCGCCAGCTCTGGTGCTGGGCGAGCACCAGGGTGCCGGTCGCCACGGCGAGGACCACCAGCAGCACGGCGGTACCCTCCCGCACGGCCCGCCTGCTCACCTGCCAGCTGGCCAGGGCGGCGGCGAGCCGCCTGCTGCGGGCGCCGATGCGGTCCAGCAGCCTGGCCGCGGCAGGCAGGACTCGCAGCGGGAGCAGCGCGATCCCGGCGAGGGCCAGCACCGGGGCCAGCGCCAGCACCGGGTCGATGCCGAGCCCGCTCCCGGACAGCCGGGGAGCAGCTGAGTACCGGTGCAATTCCCAGAGCGCCAGCACGCCCAGGATGATCAGCGCGGCGTCGAGGCCGGCCCGCGCCGTGCTGGCCAGCGCGGCCTGCCTGCCCCGCCGGAGCCGGGCGGCGCCGGGCGTGACCGGACGCAGGGCAGGCCACATGACCACGACGATGACCAGGACCACGATGACCGCGGCCGGCCACCAGGCACTGCCGGCGCCGACCTGGCGCACCGCGCCGAAGAACCCTCCGGCGGAACGGCCGGCCGGGAGCCCGCTGACCGAGATCAGCAGGTTAGCGAGATAGCCGCCGAGTACGAGCCCGGCCGCTGCTCCCACCACGGCCAGCAGCGACGCCTCGGCCAGGGACGCCAGCACCAGCTGCGCGCGGGCCCCGCCCCGGGCCGACAGCAGCGCGGTTTCCTCTTCACGCTGGCTGGCGAGCAGCCGGGCGGCCAGCGCCGCCGCGGCCGTGGCCAGCAGCAGCAGTTGCAGCGAGCCGATGAGCAGCAGCGACCTGGAGACCACCAGGCTGTCGGCCAGCGCGGACAGGGTCCGTGGCAGAGCCGTGCTGACCTGCAGTCCGCCGAGGCCTTGGTTGCCCTGCCAGCCGGACGCAACGGCCCCCAGCCGCTGCCCCAGCCGGCCCAGGTCGCCGGGCGGGATGCGGGCGGTATCCACGGTGATCAGCCAGGACGCCGCGCCGGCGGTGAGCCCTCCGGGCCCGAACGCGGCGGGGTTGACCAGCATCGGGCCGTAGGTGACGAACGAGCCCTGTACGGCCTTGCCCGAGGTCCCGAGCAGGCTGAGCCGCCAGAACGGCGCGGCCGGATCACGCGGCCTGAACAGGCCGGTCACGCGCAGCCGGACCGGGGCTCCGGTCAGGCTGTCGCGCAGCTTCAGCGACTGGCCGACGGAGAAGCGGAGCATGCTCGCGGTGGTCGCGGGCAGCACCACGCCGATGGGCTGGCCGGGCCTGCGCGGACCGGGCCAGGTTCCGGCGGTCAGCTCGGCGTGCGCCATCACGTGGCCGAGAACAGCCGCCTGAATCTGCGGAACCTGGCTGCCGCGGCGCGGCCCGGGCAGCGCCAGCTGATCGGACCACTGCCCGCTGACCACCGTGAACGGAACCGCGCCCAGGACCGAGCGGATCGCCGTGGCGATCACGTGCAGGTCCGCGCCGGCCCTGGCCGCGCCGATCTGACCGCTGACCTGGATCGTGGCGGCAGGCGAGCCGGCCAGCCGCTGATGCGCCGCGGCGGGCAGCGCCCGGGCGCCGAAGCTGGCCAGCGCCGTGGTCACGGTGACGGAGGTCAGGACGGCCAGCAGGAGGCTCGCCGGCACCAGCGGGGCGAACCAGGTTCTGCGCAGCACGAACGACGCCCGGGATCCGGGCACGCTGCCGCGACGTCTGGTCCGAGTGGTCACGCGATGAGCGCCCCGGCCCGGCAGCTCCTCACCACGACGTCGACGCTACGCACGCGCCGCGTGGCCGCCAGGGTTCCGGTGAGATGGTTACGGGTTTGGCGCGCAATCGTTGCCAACCCGGCGCGGCGAACCGGTGCGGACAGCGGTCGCGCCGCGGGTCAGTCGAGGTAGTCCCGGAGCACCTGGGACCGGGATGGGTGGCGCAGCTTGGACATGGTCTTGGACTCGATCTGCCGGATTCTCTCCCGGGTGACCCCGTAGACCTTGCCGATCTCGTCCAGGGTCTTAGGCTGCCCGTCGGTCAGCCCGAACCGCATCGACACCACCCCGGCCTCGCGCTCCGACAGCGTGTCCAGCACCGAGTGCAGCTGCTCTTGCAGCAGCGTGAAGCTGACCGCCTCACCCGGCTGGATCGCCTCGGAGTCCTCGATCAGGTCGCCGAACTCGCTGTCGCCGTCCTCGCCGAGCGGGGTGTGCAGCGAGATCGGCTCCCGGCCGTACTTCTGCACCTCGATGACCTTCTCCGGGGTCATGTCCAGCTCGGCGGCGAGCTCTTCGGGGGTCGGCTCCCGCCCCAGGTCCTGCAGCATCTGCCGCTGCACCCTGGCCAGCTTGTTGATGACCTCGACCATGTGCACGGGGATCCGGATGGTGCGGGCCTGGTCGGCCATGGCGCGGGTGATGGCCTGCCGGATCCACCAGGTCGCGTAGGTGGAGAACTTGTAGCCCTTGGTGTAGTCGAACTTCTCCACCGCGCGGATCAGGCCCAGGTTGCCCTCCTGGATCAGGTCCAGGAACAGCATCCCCCGGCCGGTGTACCGCTTGGCCAGCGAGACGACCAGCCGCAGGTTGGCCTCGAGCAGGTGATTCTTCGCCCGGCGGCCATCGGAGGCGATCCACTCGAGATCCATGGCCTCGTCCGAGCCGGGCCGGGTCCTGGTCTCGGCCAGCTTCTCCTCGGCGAACAGTCCGGCCTCGATTCGCTTGGCCAGCTCGACCTCCTGCTCGGCGTTGAGCAGCGGGACCTTGCCGATCTGCTTGAGATAGTCCTTGACCGGATCGGCGGTGGCGCCGGCCGCGGCTACCTGCGCGGCGGGCAGGTCGTCATCGTCGTCACCGTAGACGAAGACGTCTTCCTCGGTGTCGTCGGCGGCAGCCGGCGCCGCCGGTACCGGAGCTGACGCGACGGCACCGGACGGCTGCTCCGGTCCTGGGGCTGCCTCGCCCGCGGCATCGGTCTCGTCGTCGGCGACATCGGCGATGTCGGTGGCCGGGTCGGCGACGTCATCGCCAAGCTCGGCTTCGTCAAGCCCATCATCGAGTTCTACGTCAACCTCGACATCGACCTCGACGTCGTCAACGACCGCGATATCGACGACTGCATCGAGATCAGCCGGGTGATCCAGGCCGTCTATCGCCAGTTCGCTTTCCGCGGTGTCCTGCACCCAGGTCTCCATCTCCTGCGCTTCCAGGGCCTCGGCCGGCTCAGCGGCTGCCGTCCCCTTTCTCGCGCTCTGCTTCCCGTTAGCGGACTTCTTGGCTGCCGGCTGGCCGTCCGGGCCCGGGCGGCGCCGCTCGCCATCAGGCGAGGAGCCGTTCTCCGGCGGCCCGGCGGCCGCGTCGCGTGACGTCTGGCCGGCCCGCTGCTTCCTCGCTGCGGAGTTGGCAGCGCTCACCATCGCCACCCCTTCCTTCGCCGGATGGCGGCCGGCCGTCCCCGGCTGGCCGAATTAGCAGGCGACACGGATATTCTCCTGCGCACGTACAACGAGAATCTGGACCCTACTGCGAGGCCCCGGCTGTGGGGGTCGTACCAGAAGGCGAATCAGCGCCACGGGCCGACACCTATGCTTGCCGTCCGCCTCCTGACCACCACCTTAGGCGGACTTCGGGAGTGACTTGACCAGCCAGACCCCTCATTACTTCGCTCCCTTGTCTTGCCCGGGCACGTGCAGCACAAGCACGGTGACATCGTCATCTTGTTCATATCCGGCCAGCATCCGGTCAACCAGGTACTCCAGCAGGCGGTCGGGGTGCCCGATCACCTCCGGTGGTGCCTGGCCTGCGACGGCGAGCAGCTCGTCCAGGCCGGTATCGAGGCCGCGGGTGCGGTTCTCAACTAGTCCATCGGAGTAGAACACCACAGTGTTGCCGGGCGGGAGCCGGAAAGAATGCTGCTGGCGGGGACTGGCCCAGCCGAGCGGGGTGCCCGCCTCGATCGCGTCCAGCCTCGGCGGCCCGGCCGGGCTCAGCCGAAGCGGCGGCAGATGGCCGGCGTTCCCGGCCAGTCCTTCTCCGGTCGCCGGGTCGATGACCAGGTAGGCGACCGTGGTCACCTGCTCGTCGAGCTCGGTGGCCTGGAACAGCCGGTCCAGGCCGGCCAGTACCGCGGCCGGCCGCGGATCGGTCAGCGCCAGCGCCCGCAGCGCGTTACGCACCCGGCCCATCCCGGCGGCGGCGGTCAGGCCCTTGCCCATGACGTCGCCGGCGGCGATGGCCAGCCGCCCGTCCGGGAGCTTGAAGGCGTCATACCAGTCGCCGCCGATCTCCATGTTCCTGGTCACCGGCAGGTACCTGGCCTCCAGGATCACCCCGGGAACGGTCGGCAGCCGGTCCGGCAGCAGGCTGCGCTGCAGCGTCTCCGCCGTGGTGTGCTCGCGCTCGAACATCGAGGCCCGCTCCACCGCGAGCGCGCACTGGCCGGCCAGGGCCTCGAGGAACACCCGTTCCTCCTCGGTGATCCGGCGCGGCCTGGTGAACGAGAACCTGATGGCGCCCAGCGGCGCGCCCGCGGCCAGCAGCGGCAGCCCTACCCAGGCCTGCTCGTCGCTGTGCCTGAGGTAGAGGTTGACGTTCGCATCGGATTCGAACTGCCTGCGCAGCGCGTCCGGATCCTCGACCAGCACCGGGCGCCGGCTCGCGATGGCGGCGCTGATCACGCTGGGCACGTCCAGCGGGAGCTCGCCGGGCAGCCCGCCCGGGTTGACGGTGCGCAGCCGCAGCCCGTCGGGGTCAAGCAGCGCCACCGCGGACCGCTCGGCGCCGACCGCGGACCGCCCCACCTCCGTGATCACCTCGACGACCTGCTCCACCGTGAGCGCCTCGGCGAGCATCGACGTGGCCTGCTGCAGCCTGGCGGTACGCAGGGCCGCAGCGGACAGCTGCTCGGTCAGCCTGCCGCGCATCTCCTCCGCCTCGCGCTGGGCGGTGACATCGGTGCTCGCGCCCACCCACTCGACGATGGCCCCGGCCCGCTCGATCGGGACCGCGCGCACGTCGTAGTGCCGGTATGCCCCGGCCTTCGTCCGGACCCGGTACCGGTTGTCGAAGACCCGCCCGGCGCGGACGCACTCCCGCCAGGCGTGCTCCACCCGCTCCCGGTCCTCGGGGTGAATGGCATCCAGCCAGCCGTTCCCGAGGTACTCATCGAGCGACTGGCCGGTGATCCAGCGCCATTCGGGTGAGTCCTCGGCGACCTCTCCGGCGGGCGTGGTGACCCAGACCACCTGCGCGCCGGCCCGGACCAGCGAGCGGTACCTGGCCTCGCTGCGCCGGACGGCCTCCGCCGAATGATGCCGGTCGGTGATGTCGTCCGCGATCAGCACGACGCCGGTCATGTTCGTCTCGCTGTCGTGGCAGGGGAACCAGGAAAAGGCCCAGTGCCGCTCGCGGTCTGCCGCGGGCTCCTCGGCGGGGACCTCAGCAGCCGCGGCGGCCGCGATGACCGGCTGGTCCGCTTCGAGGACGGGCTGGTCATCATCCAGCACCCGGCGCAGCGCCCCTTCCGCCCTGGCCGCGAGCGCGGCCGGCCAGACCTCCGATGGCCTGCGCCCCAGGTGATCTTCGTCGCGGATTCCGTGCAGCAGGGCCAGCGTGCGGTTGACGCGGCGGAACCGCAGGTCGGTGCCGAAGAACGCGAAACCGATCGGAGCCTCGCGAAACAGCGTGTCCAGCAGGGCGGAGTCTGACGGTCCCAGCGCGGGCGCGCGCGGCTTGGGCACGGATGTATCAGTGCTCATCCGTGGCCACCGTGTCGCATCAGGGCGCCTGCCATAGGGGCGGCTCCTTCCCCGCACTCGCCAACACAAGCAGGCTAGCGGCCAGAAGCTTGCGCCGGTAATCATTCGGCCGACCCGGCGCCGGCCCGCCGCGCCGCGCCGGCACGTGAACACCCGAGAATCCTCCGGTGACATCGTGGTTGCGCGTAGCATCGGGGCGTGCCGATCTGAAAGGCTGTGCCCGTGAACCCGCAGAGCCGACGACGCAGTCAGCCCCCCGGCGGGCCGGGTCACGCAGCGCGGCCCGGAACCTCTGAGTCAGCACCGGCGGCGTTGTTTGCCGAGATGCTGCGCGCGGCCCGCGAGCTGCTGGCTGTACGCAGCCCCCTCGATGCCGAGCTGCTGGTCAGCGAGATGCTCGGCACCTGGTGGGGGCCCCGGCCGCGGCGGGTGGCGGCCCTGCGCGGGCTCGCCGGGATAGAGGAACTCGTCGGCGATGGCCTGATCGACTACTCGGCTCAGCAGGCCACGCCGGCCGCGCTGGCCCTGCTGTCCGGCATCGCCTGCCTCGGCACGCCGGCCCAGGCGGCCAGGGCCGAGCGGGCGGCGCTCGACCTGATCGAGCGGGGCGTCGCCCGTCCCCGGTGGGCAGATCACCTCGGCGCCGTGACCTCAGGCGAGTGCTACCTGAACTCGGACGCGTACGGCGACCGGGACGAGGTCGTGTGCGTGTTCAGCTACGCCGGCGAGGAGCCGCACGCGCTCGTCGCGGTCGTGGACTACAACTCCGGCGGCCTGCTCCGTGACGGCTGGGTGACCACGCAGGTGGGCAAGCTGCTCGATCACTGCCGTCAGCTGCACAGCGGGAGCTCGCAGACCGGGGGATCGTTCGGCCCGCTGGACCCGCCGCAGGCCAGGCGGACGCTGGCCCGCGCGCTCAAGTCCACCGACGACAGCGCCGACCCTCCGGTCAGCGAGTCCTTCCCCGGCTACCACGCGTTCATCAGGACGCGGATCCGCACCCTGCCGCCGCGGGGCGGGGATCCGGTCAAGACGAGCGCGCCCGCGGGCACCGCGCAGCGCGCCGCCCGCAGGCCCTGGAGCGCAGACCGCAGGGCCATGCTGGTCGCCGAGTTCCTGGCCTCGGACGAGGCCGAGGACCTGTCCGACCGCAGGTCGGCCAGCCACTGCGCCGATCACATCGTCGGCTACGGCTGCGACCGGGATTTCGGCCGCCCGCTGCGGATGAGCCCGGTGAAGGCGGACACGTTCCTGCTCGACTGGCTGCCGCGCAAGGTCATGCTGTCGGCCGCGGAGCAGGAGGCCATCCCGCATGTGCTCGCCGCCTGGACCCGGTGGGCCTGCCGGCGCACCGGCATGGGCCAGCGGCAGATCGCCGAGACGCTGGACGCGGTGTTCGACTCGACGGAGAAATTCGCCGCCGCCTACCGTGATCCGACCTCGTTCGGCCTGGATGCCGCGCTGCTATCCCGGCTGCTCCCGGACTCCGACCTGGAGGCGCTGCCGCGCCGGGCGTTCGCCTTCCCGTTGCTCAGCGGCTGGTACGGCGGCGTGGACCTGGCCACGCTCAACCCCGCCGACCGGGCCGACCGCCGGATCCTGCTGGCCGCCGACCACGACGGGCCCGCCAGGCATGACGGCCAGCCGCACATCGAGCGCCACCTCGAGCTGGCTGACCAACTGTGGCGCGGCGAGCCGCCCGAGCTGTGGGAGGCGGCGCAGCGCCTGCTCGATCTCGGCGAGGACCGGCACGCGGTGCTGCACGCGCTGATGGATACCATCCGCACGGCGGGCCCGAGGGCGGCCGATATCGCCGCCGCGCTGAGCGCCCTGCCCCCCATCGAGCCCTGACAGCGCGGCCAGTACCGGCGCGCGGCGGCGACGAGGCAGGCGCGGTCAGACGCTGGCCAGCTCGTCGTACGCGGACCGCAGGTCGGCGGCGGTGATCGTGGTCAGCATGGACGCCGTCGCCGTCTCGCCCAGGTGGGCGACCCGCAGATCCCGGCAGGCGCAGGCGCGTTCGAACAGGGACCGGGCGAACCTGCCGTTGCCGAGCTCGTCGATCAGCCCCTCGGCACAGGCGTGGCTGAAGACCCGGTCCAGCACCGGCAGCGCCTCGGCGTCGAATGAGTCCCCGGCTTGCTGCGCGATCATCTTCGCGATCCGGGACAGGTCGGCCGGGGAGTAGCTGGGGAACCCCACCCGCACGTTGAACCGTGAGGCCAGGCCCGGGTTGGTGTGCAGGAACCGGTCCATGTCGTCGGTGTAGCCGGCCAGCACGACGACCAGCCGGTCCCGGTCATCCTCGGCCCGCTTGAGCAGCGTGGCCGTCGCCTCGGCGCCGAACGCGTCACCGCCGGAGTAGCCCTGGCTGTACAGGGAGTACGCCTCGTCGATGAAAAGCACCCCGCCGAGCGCGGAATCGACGAGCTTGTTCGTCTTGATCGCGGTCGCGCCCAGGTGCTCCCCGACCAGGTCGGCCCGGTGCGCCTCGATCACCGCAGGCCGCGCGAGCAGGCCGAGAGCAGCGAAGATCCGGCCCAGGATCCGCGCGACGGTGGTCTTGCCTGTACCCGGCGGCCCGGTGAAGACGAAGTGCCGGACCGGCGGCTGGCTGGCCAGGCCCTGCTGGTCACGCAGCCGCGCCACCCGCAGCTGCGCGGCGATCTCGCGCACCTGCCGCTTGACCGGCTCCAGGCCGATCAGCTCGTCCAGCTCCGCGAGCGCGCTCTCCACTGTCGGCGTCTCTCCGTAGCCGCGCAGCCGCGCGGTCAGGTCCGCATAGCCCCGCTGCAGGTCCGGCGACGTGATCGTGACCAGGTCGTCGGCGTTGGGCTCGGCGGCACCGCTCATCACCCGCACGTCCCGCGCCTGCCCGGCCTTCTCGACCAGGCTGCGGACGAACCGCCCGTTCCCCAGCTCGTCGGCGATCCGGCGGCGCCCCACTTCCTCGAACATCCGCCACAGGGCCGGCCGAGCGTCCGGGTCGAGCCGGTCTCCGCGCTGGTCCATGGTTGACTCGGCCAGCGAGAACAGCTCGGCGGGCGAGTAGCCGGGGAACATCACCCGGGTGGCGAACCTGGAGGCCAGGCCCGGGTTAGTGGCCAGGAAGTCCTCCATCTGCTTGTCGTAGCCCGCCAGGATGATGACCAGGTTCTCCCGGTCGTCCTCGGCGCGCTTCAGCAGCGCCTGGACCGCCTCCTGGCCGAACCTGTCGCTCTGCCCGTCTCCCTCGTTCACCAGGCCGTAGGCCTCGTCGATGAACAGCACGCCGCCGAGCGCGGAATCGACAAGCTCGTTGGTCTTGATCGCGGTCGCGCCCAGGTACTCACCGATGAGGTCGGCCCGGTGCGCCTCGACCACCTCGGGCGTCTCGAGCAGCCCGAAGGCGTAGAAGATCTTGGCCAGGACCCGGGCGACCGCGGTCTTGCCGGTGCCCGGCGGGCCGAGGAAGACAAAGTGGCGCATCGGCTTCTCGGTCTGGTACCCGGCCAGCGCGCGCCGCCGGGCCGCCTCGATCGAGGCCGCGATGGAGCGGACCTGCTCCTTGACCGCGGCCAGCCCGATCATGCTGTCCAGCTCGGCCATGGCCTCGCCCACCGAGATGTCCGGTTCATCCCGCTCGGCCGGGCGCCCGCCGCGGGCCGGCACCGGAGCCTGGTAGCGCGAGTCGGTGCTGTCGGTCATGGCACGCCCGGACCGCACGCCCTGGCCGTGCGGCGCGGCCAGGGCCTGGGCGCGTACCTGTCCCTGCCCGTAGCCGCGCACCTCCTGCCATGCCTTGGCAAGCCGCCAGCAGAGCACCAGGCAGGCCAGCAGCACGGCCACGGCCACGCCGATGTACGGCTGGGCCGGCCAGAGCCGGAGCGCGAGGCCGCCCACGGGCATGGACCACAGCAGCGCCCAGGCGGTGGTGCGGCAGGGCACGTAGCAGCGCGCCAGGATGCCCTGGTGCGCCGCGGCGGCGGCCAGCAGCGCCAGCACGAACAGCAGCATCAGCCCGGCGCTCTCCCCGCCCGCCGCGAGGGTGACGACCAGCCAGCCCCACAGCGCCACGCAGGCCGAGGCCAGCCCGCTGCGCCGTTCGGTTATCACCGCTACGGGGGCGTAGGCCAGGCCGGCAAGGAGCAGGACCGGCAGCGCCGGCGGGATGCAGACGAGAAGGGCGAGGACGGCGACGATCCGCAGCCACAGCGGCGCGCGGGCCAGCGCCCCGCGGGCACGGGCGAGCCAGTCCGGCACTGCCTGCCGTTCTCGCCCTGACGTATCTGTTGACGGCATATCGCTCCCTAGCACTGGTTCCCTGTATAGCGCATCACCCCGCGCTTACGACAGCGCACAATCGGAAGACAACCGGAGGTAAGCGGCCCGCGAGGACCGGAGCCCGCACCCCCGTCCCCGGAGATCTCACCCGGACATCCTGGCACATAAGGGGACGGAACGGATCAGGTCAAGCTCGTCCCGCAGCGGGATGCCGTGCTCCCCGGTGCCGGGGATCTCCGGCTTGGCACTGCGGGCCCTGGCGACCGCGCCGGGCCGCAGTTCGACCAGCCGGAAGCCGCGGCGCTGGTAGAACCTGAGCGCGTTGACGTTGTCGTTCGTGGTGGTGAGCCTGACCTCGCGGCAGCCGCGCCGGACCGCCTCGGCGATCGCCTCCTCGACCAGCGCCGTGCCGATGCCGGCCCGGCGCGGCACGGCGTTCAGCGTGACGATCTCGAGCACAGGGCCGCGGACCTCGTAGGTGAGCAGCCCGGCGATCGGCTCGCCCGGGGTCTGCGCGATCAGCCCGGGGAGCTCGGCCGGCCGGAAGACGGTGCCGTGCGCCACCTGCACGGGCGATCCCCATTGCCGCTCAAGGAACCGGTCCGGGCCAACCCCGGGGTCAGCACCGGGATGGCACCGGTCTACGGCCTGGCCGCCACGCTGGACTGCGACGTCGTCCACCAGCTGCTCAGCGGCTATCTCGACATGCTGTTCGAGGTGTAGGCGTGGGCCGGCACATCCTCGCCGTCGACCTGGGCACGTCGGCGGTGAAGGCCGCGCTGGTGTCGGCGGGCGGGGAGGTGGTGGCCGCGGAGCAGGAGGCGTGCACCGTCACCCTGCTTCCCGGCGGCGGCGCCGAGCAGGACCCGCGGCAGTGGTGGGACCTGATCACCAGGGCGTCTGCGCGCCTCATGGCCCGTGCCGCCGTCCCGGCAGACTCGGTGGTCGCGGTCGGCTGTACCGCCCAGTGGTCGGGGACCGTGGCCGTCGATGACCGTGGCCAGCCCGTCCGGGACGCCATCATCTGGATGGACTCGCGCGGCGCGCCGTACGTGCGGCGGATCACCGGGGGCGCGGTAAGAGTGCAGGGATACGGCGCAGGCAAGCTGGCGCGATGGCTGCGTACCACGGCCGGCATCCCCGCGCACAGCGGCAAGGACCCCATCGCGCACATCCTGTGGCTCAAGCACGAGGAGCCGGAGACCTACCGGCGGGCGCACCTGTTCCTTGAGCCGAAGGACTGGCTGAACGCCCGCCCGACGGGGCGGCCCGCGGCATCATTCGACTCGATCGCGCCGCACTGGGTGACCGACAACCGCAGCCCGGACCGGATCCGCTACGACCCGGCGCTGCTGCGGCTTGCCGGTATCGAGCCGTCGCGACTGCCGGAACTGCTGCCGGCCACCGACATCCTCGGCCCGCTCTTGCCAGGCCCGGCGGCCGAACTCGGCGTTCTGCCCGGCATCCCGGTCGTGGTCGGAACGCCGGACGACCAGTCGGCCGCGATCGGGTCCGGAGCGACCCGGGTCTACCAGGCTCACCTCTACGTCGGCACCTCGTCCTGGCTGACCTGCCACGTGCCGTTCAAGAAGACCGACCTGCGGCACAACATGGCCTCGCTGCCCTCGCCGATACCGATGCGGTACTTCGTCGCCAACGAGCAGGAGACGGCCGGGGCCGCCCTGACGTTCCTGCGCGACCGGGTGCTGTTCGGCGGCGACCCGCCGGCTTCGGCGTACCAGGAGTTCGACCGGATGGCCGGGCAGGTTCCGCCGGGGAGCAACGGGGTGATCTTCACGCCCTGGCTGTACGGCGAGCGCACACCCGTGGAGGACAGGTTCGTGCGCGGCGGATTTCACAACCTGTCGCTGTCGGCCAGCCGGGATGACCTGGTGCGAGCCGTTTTCGAGGGGGTGGCGCTGAACACGCGCTGGCTGCTGGGGGCGGTGGAGCACTTCACCCGCCGCCGGCTTGAGCCGATCCGGTTCATCGGCGGCGGGGCCCGTTCGGACGTGTGGTGCCAGATCTTCGCTGACGTGCTCGGCCGGACCATCGAGCAGGTGGCGGACCCGGTGAACGCGAACGCGAGGGGCGCCGGCCTGCTGGCCGCGGTTGCGCTGGGCGAGCTCACATTCGATCAGGTGCCGGAGCGGGTCCAGGTGGCCAGAAGCTACCCGCCAGACCCGGCGGCGAACAGGCTCTATGACGAGCTGTTCGGCGAATTCACCGGGCTGTACCGGCGCAACCGCAAGGCACATGCCCGCCTCAACCGCGACCGGACCCACGGCTGAATCCCCGTCGCGCTGACCGCCGGGCCCCGACCCTGGCGCCTAGCCGCGGTCGCGGCGCCCGGGAGCCTGCCGCGCAGCCGCCGGACCGCTCGCGCGGTCCGGCCGGGGCTGCCGCTGACAGGTCAGCGGTGCGCGTGGTCATGAAACTCCTTTCGCTACCGAACGGGCTCAGGCCGGGACTTTGTCGAGGAAACCGAGGACAATCCGCAGCCGGCCGTCCTCGGTCATGACCGCGACATCGAATCCGCTGACCACCGGCTCGGCATCGGCGGGCCCCAGGTCCCAGGTGAACCGGGCCTGCTGGTGATGCCCGTCAACCGGCCCGTTCAGGGTGAAGACGAAGCCGGGGAACTGCGCCTGCGCGGCGGCGATCACCGCGTCGATCTCGTCCTGCCCGTGCGCCTCGGCCAGCGGATCGATATAGCTCGCCTGGTCGGCCCAGAGCTCGCCGACCAGCTTGCGACGGCGCTCCGGGTCGGTCTCGTTCCAGCTGGCGATGTAGCGCTGCACGATTTCCTGCATCGGGATTTCCTTTCCTGTGCCGCTGCGTCATCTGACCCAGCCGATTCTGGGACGCGGAAATCGGGCTGTCGATTACCCGGGAGGTAATGCCCAGCCTTTACCTCCCGGGTAATCGCGCACATTCGGGCGGGTACCTAGACTCGCTGCCATGACCGTGATGACCGTCCGCCCGGCCGGCTCCGCGGTCGGCCAGCTGCTCCGCGAGTGGCGCCAGCGGCGCCGGCTCAGCCAGCTGGATTTGGCGATCGAGGCCGACATCTCTGCCCGCCACCTGAGCTTCGTGGAGACCGGGAGGTCCAGGCCGACCAGTGCGATGATCCTGCGGCTGAGCGAGCACCTGGAGGTGCCGCTCCGGGACCAGAACATGCTGCTGCTCGCGGGCGGCTACGCCCCTGCGTACCCGGAGCACGGCCTGGATGAGCCGGAACTCGCGGCGGTGCGCGCCGGGCTGCGCCGGATCCTGGACGGGCACGACCCGTACCCGGCGGTGCTGGTCAACAGGCAGTGGGAGCTGATCGACCAGAACGCGAGCATCGGCACGTTCATCGACGAGGTGGCGCCGTCGCTGCTGGAACCGCCGGTCAACGTGCTCCGGCTGAGCCTGCATCCTGACGGCATGGCGCCGCGGATAGCCAACCTTGCCGAGTGGCGCGCGCACCTGCTCGCCCGGCTGCACCGCCAGGCGGCCGCCACCGGGGACGCCCGGCTGGCCGCCCTGCACGAGGAAATGCGCGGCTACCCCGGCGGCGAGAGCGAGCCGCCGCAGGTCACCGACGTGGTCGTGCCGCTGCGCTACCGGCGCGGCGGCCGCGAGCTGTCGTTCTTCAGCATGACCGCGGTAGTGGGGGCGCCGATGGACATCACCGTCGGCGAGCTGGCGCTCGAGTCCTTCTACCCGGCCGACGAGAGCACGGCCGAGGCCCTCCGGAAGTCGTCACGGCCGGAGCGCGACCGGCGGAGCCAGGGCTGACGGCAGCCGGCCCCGCACCGTGACGGCACCGGCGCGCGAGCCCCGTATCGGCCGCCGACCCCACCAGAGGGGCCGGCGGCCGCGTACCGCACCGTGCACTTGACGCCGTAGGGGCCGGATCAGCTGCAGCCGCTGGTGGCGCCGCAGCCCTCGCAGACGTAGCAGCTTCCCGCGGGCCGCATCTTGGTGCCGCAGGTCAGGCACAGCGGGGCGTCCGCCACCCGGCCCTGCCGCGACTCGATCAGCTCGGTCGAGCTGCCGGCCCGCCGTGGCGGGGCCGACTCGGTCCCGGCACCGGCCGGCCTCTCGCGTCCGGCTGGAGGATCCTCGGCCGGAGGATCCTCCAGCGCGGCCGACTGGGCCATCTCCTCGGTGTCCGGCTCGTCGGCCAGCCCCGTACCCGGGCCCTCGCCGGCCAGGGCGGCGGAGCGCTCGGCCGCGGACAGGATGCCGAGGGCGGCACGCTGCTCGTAGGGCAGGTGATCGAGTGCCAGCCGCCGGAAGATGTAGTCCATGACCGAGCTGGCGATCCGGATGTCCGCATCGTCGGTCAGGCCGGCCGGCTCGAACCGCATGTTCGTGAACTTCGCGACGTAAGACTCCAGCGGGATGCCGTACTGCAGCCCGACCGAGATCGCGATCGAGAAGGCGTCCATCACCCCGGCCAGGGTGGAGCCCTGCTTGCCGAGCTTGAGGAAGACCTCACCCAGGCCGTCGTCCGGGTAGTTGGACGCGGTCATGTAGCCCTCGGCCCCGGCCACGGAGAACCTGGTCACCATGGCGGGCCGCTGCCTGGGCAGCCGCCTGCGCACCGGCCGGACCTCGCGGCCCGCAGGGGCCTCCCCGGCCTGCGCGGCCGCGCCTTCGGGCTGAGCAGCCGCGCCGTCAGCCCGGGCAGCCGCGCTGTCAGCCTGGGTAGCCGGACCGTCGGCCTGGGCGGCCACGCCGTCGACCGATGCCTGCGCGGGCTTCTGCCTCGCGTTGGAAAGCGGCTGCCCGACCTTGCAGTTGTCCCGGTAGATGGCCAGCGCCTTCAGGCCGAGCTTCCAGCCCTGGAAGTAGATCTCCTCGACGTCGTCGACCGTCGCGTTCTCCGGCATGTTCACCGTCTTGCTCACCGATCCGCTGAGCAGCGGCTGGACGGCCGCGATCATCCGGACATGCCCCATCGGCGCGATCGCGCGCTCGCCCATCGCACAGTCGAACACCTCGTAGTGCTCGGGCCTGAGGCTGGGCGCGTCCACGACGTGGCCGTGCTCGGCGATGTACTCGATGATCGCCTCCGCCTGCTCGGGCTGATAGCCGAGGTTCTTCAGCGCGCGCGGCACGGTCTGGTTCACTATCTGCATGGAACCGCCGCCGACCAACTTCTTGAACTTGACCAGGGCCAGATCAGGCTCGATGCCCGTGGTATCACAGTCCATCATGAGGCCAATTGTCCCGGTTGGTGCCAATAGTGAAGATTGTCCGTTTCTGTACCCTTTTGTCGCTCCTAGTTCCAGGCATTCGCGCCAGGCGGTCGCGGCGGCGGCGAGGATTTCGCCTTCCATGCCGCCGAGCGCCCTGACCTGGGCGCTGGCGTCGGCGTGCTTGCGCATCACCCGGTTGTGCGCCTCCCGGTTCCGCGCGTACCCGTCGTACGGGCCGACGACGCCGGCCAGCTCGGCCGAGCGCCGGTAGGCGGTCCCGGTCATCAGCGACGTGATGGCCGCAGCGATCGCCCGGCCGCCCTCGGAGTCGTAGGCGTGCCCGGTGGCCATCAGCAGCGCGCCGAGGTTGGCATAGCCGATGCCGAGCTGACGGTAGGCCCGGGTGGTCTCAGTGATCTTTTCTGTCGGGAAATCTGCGAAGCAGATCGAGATGTCCATCGCGGTGATGATGAGCTCGGTGACCCGCTCGAACCGCTCGGCGTCGAAGGTGTCATCGTCGCGAAGGAACTTCAGCAGGTTAATGCTGGCCAGATTGCACGACGAATTATCCAAGTGGACGTATTCACTACATGGATTACTTGCGGTGATTCGGCCGGATTCCGGGCAGGTGTGCCAGTCGTTGATAGTGTCGTCGTACTGGATGCCGGGATCCGCGCATTCCCAGGCGGCCTGCGCCATCTTGCGGAATAGCGACTTGGCGTTCAACCTTGTCCAGCCACCTCGCCGGTCCGCCGGGCGAGCAGGTCGAACTGAGCGCCGTTCTCCGACGGCCCGCATGAACTCACCGGAGACCCGCACCGAGTTGTTGGCGTTCTGGTACTGGACGCTGGCGATGTCCTTGCCGCCGAGGTCCATGTCGAACCCGGCGTCCCTGAGCACGCGCACCTTCTCTTCCTCGCGCGCCTTGGTCTCGATGAACTCGGCCACGTCCGGGTGGTCCACGTCGAGCACCACCATCTTCGCCGCGCGCCTGGTGGCACCGCCCGACTTGATGGTCCCGGCGGAGGCGTCGGCGCCACGCATGAAGGACACGGGACCGCTCGCCGTGCCGCCTGAGGTCAGCAGTTCCTTGCTGGAGCGAATGCGCGACAGGTTAACGCCCGCGCCGGAACCACCCTTGAAGATGAGCCCCTCCTCCCGGTACCACTCGAGAATCGAGTCCATCGTGTCGTCGACAGCCAGGATGAAGCAGTTGTGGACGCGCAGGCTGCCGGAGAGGTACTCACCGCTCTCGGTTTGAATGTCATAGACCTTCATCGGGCCAAGTTGCTCTATCCGGGTGATCCCCAGGTGCTTCGTTTCGCGGGCAGGCAGACCGGGCAGTCCGAATCTCCGGTTGAGCTTCTCCGTCTTGAACAGGATCGAGGAAGCCGATCTCGTCGGCGAATATCCGACGATCGCCCGCGAGTCTGGATCCGAAGTGTCCAGCAACCTTTGCGGTTCGCCCGCAGATCCGCCTTGAACCCGACCCGCGAGTAGATCCCGAACCTCAGCAGGAGACGCTGCATCCCCCGGATGAGGTCCTCGGAGATCATGTTGACTTCCACGATTGTCGAGGCCTGACGGGCCGAGACGAACCCCTCGGCTTGGAAGATGCTCTTGAGGTAAACAGCGACGACTGGTAGGGGTGCCGTGAAGAGGCATTCGGGCACCACCATGTCCACACCGCGAGCACGCAGGCGCCATCGCTCGATGAAATCGGCCAGTGCGTTGCCATACAGGCGGGTGCGCCTGCAATCGAGCCGGACATCCTGCGTATCGACCGTCCGGGTGTGCCGGTGGACATCCGGGAAGACAACGTCGAGAGCGGAACTCACCCAGGTGAGCTCCGCATCGTTGACCGTCATCGCCTCGATGGTGAGCGATCGGTTCGTGCCCTCATACTGGCCGACGAAGCCGTCCGACTGCAGCCAGCCAGCGAGCGCGGCCTCCGCGACCTGCTTCATATCGATCTCGGACTCGCCGTAAGAGGATTGCCTGCACCATTTCAGCTTGTCCCCGGTGCGCAGCTCGCCGGCCGGGACGAACCGGCCCGTCCCCTGCCCGGAATTGCGCCAGACGAGGTGATCTGCGGTGACATCAAGGCTGTACCCGGCCGAGGTGTGCACCCGCAGCACATCTTTCACACCGTTGACCTTGGTAGCTATCACGCGGGTAAGACCGCGGTGGTCATAGACCTTGGTCCCTATCGCGTTGTCGTTGACTAGGCGCCCAATCGGGACAAGTCCGCGAGGCGTATCGACCAGAGCTTCATACGGCTGACACGCGCTCACCTGCTGCGGGGAGGTGGTGCCGACATTGAACCAGACCGGCGAATTGAAGCTGAATACCTGATGGATAAGGGCGTAAATGAGCTCGTGCTCGAAGATTCGGCGCGTCTTCCTCGGTGCCGAAGTAGCCGTGCTCGCGCCCGGCGGCTCCGTAGGTTCCCACCACCCGGTCCACGAGCTGCTTCAGGCTCCACTCGCGCTGCGGCGGTGCCCACCGCGCCGCGGAAGTACTTGGTGGTGACGATGTTCGCCGCGTTGACCGACCAGAAGTCGGGAAACTCCACCCCGCGCTGCTCGAAGTTGACCGAACCGTCCCGCCAGTTGGTCATCACGACATCGCGGCGCTCCCAGGTCACCTCGTCGTAGGGGTGCACGCCCTCGCGGGTGTGGATACGCCGGATCTTCAGCCCCGCGCCCGCCGGCGGGCCGCCCGGCCCGGACTGGCCGCTCGCCGTCTCGGTCATGACCTCCCCCTTCCGGGATCCGTCCGGATCCCTCCCGGGCCCGTCCGGGCCCGTCTCGGATGGTTCGTGCTGGCGGGCCGGCCTCCGCCCGGCCCACGGCCGCCGACGGCGCCCGTCCCGCGTCATCTCGCCGGTTCCACTTCACCGGATCAGCTCACCTTGTTCCTTGTGCGCATCGCGCAGCGATGCGATCTCGTCCTCGAAGTCGGCCAGGGACTCGAATCCCCGGTAGACCGAGGCGAAGCGCAGGTATGCCACCTCGTCGAGCTCGCGCAGCGGCCCGAGGATGGCCAGCCCCACCTCATGCGAGGGAATTTCCGCGAGGCCGCGGGCCCGGATCACGTCCTCGACGCGCTGGGCCAGGTTCGCGAGCTGGTCGTCGGTCACCGGCCTGCCCTGACAAGCGCGGCGGACACCGCGCACGATCTTGTCGCGGGTGAACGGCTCGGTGACGCCGCTCCGCTTGCCGACCATGAGGATCACGGTCTCCTGGGTGGTGAACCGCTTGCCGCACTCCGGGCACGACCTGCGGCGGCGGATCGCCGTACCGTCATCCGCGGTCCTGCTGTCGATGACCCGGCTGTCGTTATGCCGGCAGAACGGGCAGTGCACGTGATCGCCCCCTCTCGGCCGTCACCGTGAGTTCTCTACCGAGAACACAACCTATGGAAATACTACACCCGTGTAACTACCAGATGTTGTGGTTACGCTAGACCACTGACTCCCGGCGCGCAAGGCCAATCCGCGGCAGGGGGAAAATTGCTGGTGGGAGCGACGATCGCGGCCGCGGCCGGCGTGTCGCCGCTTCGCCTGGCCGGCGCGCGGCCAAGGGGCGAGCCGGCCCGGGCACCGGAGCAGGCGCCGCCGTGGGCACGTGGCTCCCATGCGGGACCTGCGCCCGAGCATCTCAGCCCCGCGGCACCAAGAGGCGCTGGCCAGCTTGAACGCTGCCCCCGGGCAGCGCGTTGGCTGCGACGATCTGCTGGACGACAAGTCGCGGATCGGCCTGCGGGTCGGCCCGCGTCGCGATCGACCAGAGCGTCTGCCCGGGCTGGACCACGATCCGGGTCATCGAATGCCCGGCTGTACCCGCCGGCGCGGCCGGGCCTGCCGCCGGCGTGCCGCGGGCCGCCGCGAGTCCGAACAGGCTCGCCGCGACCGCGGCGAGCACCGCGAGAACGACCCGTCCGCGCCTGGTGAGGCGCAGGCTCTGCGGAGCATCACCGGGGAGGGAAGGCCTGGCCTGCGGAACGGGCAGGGCCGCGGTCAGCCGTTCCGCGCGCATCACGTCCGAACATGCCCGCACGCCGGTCGGGTGGAGCCTGGTGCCGACCCTGCGCGGGCGCAGGCCGGCCGGGCGCAGCCGCTGCCGGGCCAGGCGTCAGGCCGGCCTGACGTGGCCGCACCGTGGCCGGGCGCAGTGCGCTCAGACCCGGCCGGGGCTCTGCCGTCGCTGCCTCGGCCCGCGCCGCCTGCGCCTGTGTTGCCTCGGCCTGCGCCGGCCTCGGGGCGGTCTGCGCTGCTGCTGGCAGCGCCGTCCTGAGCGCCGCTCTCCCGGTGCTCGCCGTCCTGGCCCGTGTTGTCCGGGGCTCCCCGGTGGAAGGCTGCGCTGACCTGGCGGCTGCTATCGGAAGCTGAGCCGCCTCCGGCCCCGCCATCGGGAGCTCAGCCGCCCCCGGTCCCTGGCGCCTGGGCTCTGCCTCGGCCGGCATGGCGCTCATCTCGGCCTCCTTCGGGCGAACAACAGTTTCATCGTACACCTGTTCGACGCAAATACATTCGATCGAACGAGTGCTCGTACGATCTGTTTTACCGGAAGGGTCTGACATTTTCGCGACACGTCGAACAGATGTTTGAGATCTGATAGCGAAACCGCTAGCGTCTGGTCAGTACCCAACGTCCGATCTGGAGGTCCGGTCATGGACAGCAGCGAGCGGGGCGGCGGGCGATCAGCCCCGCCCCGGCCCGGCGGCGACGGGACCGCCGTGCCCAGGCCCAAGGGCAGGCCCGGGCGCAAGCCCAAGGGCACCGTCCCCTCGGTCGTCATCGAAACGCCCGATCACCCTGATCCTGACCACGTGCTCACCTGGCGGCAGCGCAAGGTGCTTCAGGTCATCCGCGAGTCTGTCCAGCGCCGCGGCTACCCGCCCTCCATGCGCGAGATCGGCGAGGCGGTCGGGCTGACGAGCACGTCGAGCGTCTCGTACCAGCTGTCCACCCTGCAGAGCAAGGGCTATCTGCGCCGCGATGCGGGCCGGCCGCGGACGGTGGAGGTCAGGCTGCCTGGTCATCCGGCGGTCCGGCCGGACCGCGAGCCCGACAACGACGCGGTGCTTGACGTCACGCCGGGCGGCTCGGACATCCCCTCGCAGGGAGCGGCGTACGTGCCCCTGCTCGGCCGCATCGCCGCCGGCGGACCGATCGTCGCCGAGGAATCGATCGAGGACGTCTTCCCGCTGCCTAAGCAGATCGTCGGCGAGGGGACGCTGTTCCTGCTCAAGGTGGCGGGCGATTCCATGATCAACGCTGCCATCGCGGACGGCGACTGGGTGGTCGTGCGCCAGCAGCCGGTCGCGGAGAGTGGTGACATCGTGGCGGCGATGATCGAGGGCGAGGCCACGGTCAAGACCTTCAAGCGGTCTGACGGGCACGTCTGGCTGATGCCGCACAACCCCGCCTACACGCCGATCCCCGGTGACACCGCCACGATCCTCGGGAAGGTTGTCGCCGTACTCCGCCGCGTCTAGCCGGGAACTCAGGCGGCGAAACATCCCCGGGAGCCTCGTAGCTCGACAGCCCGAGCCTTACATTCCCGCATCAAGCTCCACGTGCCGGGGCTGGCCCTCCGCGGGCACTGGTATGCCTGGCCAACCGCCGATGAGATCGCGGTAGAACGCCGCCGCCCGGTCGGTGCCGGACGTGATCACTTCCGGCATCGTGGACGTGAGCATCGGTTATCTCTTCTCATCCCTGTCGCTTGCGGCCCGCGGATCCGGCGCGCCAGGACCCGCATGCACGCAGACCGCGACGCCCCTGCGTGACTACGGGAAAGGGTCGGCACGAAAGCGCTCCGGGGCGCCGGCCAGTCGGCGACCGTACGGCGACTTCGGCGCGACTGAACGATAACGGCCTGCGGTACGTGGTCAGGTGTGTACGCCACACAATGTGGTCGGTGAGACCAGGCTTTGCGGCCTGACGTCATTATGTTATGCGCGAAATGGAGATAAGCAATGCGTAACCGATGGTGGGCGACGTCCGCCTTCGCAGTCGCCACCCTCGCCGTTGCGGCCTGCGGTAGCTCGGGGAGCGGCGGCAGTTCAGGTTCCTCAGCGGGATCCACGAGCTCGGGGTCGGCAGCGGCCAGCACATCGAACGTCGTGAAGACCACCAAGATCGGCAGTGCGACGGTCCTGACCAACGCCAAGGGCTTCACCCTCTACACCTTCGCCATCGACGGCATGAACAAGTCGAACTGCAACGCGACGTGCGCGCACTTCTGGCCGCCCGTGAAGGGGCCCGTGACGGCAGCCGGCGTCAAGGGCACGTTCGCCACGACCAAGCGATCCGACGGCACCATCGAGGCGACCTGGAACGGGCACCCGCTGTACACCTACGTCGGTGACACCGCCCCCGGGCAGGACAAGGGCAACGGCCTGAACCTGTCTGGCGGGGTGTGGCACGTGGCCGCCGTGTCCGGCACAGCCGCGGCCGCGCACGCGAGCAGCTCCTCGAGCTCCGGCGCCGGAGGCTACGGGTACTGAGCCAGCCGAACCTGGCACCAAGCCGGATCGCAGAATGACCAGGCGGCGAGAGCAGCCGGCCCCAGGCCTGATGGCTGCTCTCGTACCGCCCGGCAGCTGCCGCGGCCGTCAGGCCCAGGCTGCGGCTGCTGTCGCCGGCGCCAGGGCAGCGTGTGCCCTCCCGCTGCCCTGGTCCGCCGGCGATGGCGTAAAAGTGCTTACGCCAAGGCGCCGGCGGGAAGACCTGAAGACACGGACGGGAAGGCACGATGACACGACGGGGAAGCGCTATGACAGGAACCACCCGGGCCGTGACGCAAGAACCCGGATCGCCGACACTCGACTGGCGCAGGGGGACGCTGCTGGTGGCGGGATCGGGCTTGCTCTTCGCCACCGGAGCCATGCACCTTGACCTGTACCTGACCGGCTACCGCACGATCCCCACCATCGGCTGGCTCTTCCTGCTGCAGATCATCACGGCCTTCGCCCTCGCCCTGGTCATACTGGTACTGGGTCTCCTGCAGGCTCCGGGCAGCAGGCTGGCTGCCCTGGCCGGGGGGCTGTTCGCACTCGCCGTGCTCGGCGGTTACATCCTGTCGGTGTGGATCGGCTTGTTCGGATTCAAGGAGGTGCGCACCACCGCCGGGATCGTGGCGGGCATCATCGAGGTAGCCGCCTTCGCCGCGCTGGCCGCGTATGCCCTGATACCCACCCCGGCCCGCGACAGCGGACAGGCCGAGGAGAGAGCCTTCTCCCAGATCCCGGCCTCGGCCGTCAAGGCCGCGGGCCTGGCGGCCGCGGGCCTGGCGGTGCTGGCCCTGGTCCTGTTCGGAGTGTCGGTCGCCGGGGCGGCCGGCGGCGCCAGCGCGGCCGCCTCTAGCGGCGGGGGGCTGAAGACCACGACGATCGGCGGCGTGAAGGTGCTGACCAACGCCAAGGGCCTCACTCTCTACTGGTTCGCTCCTGATACCCCGACGACGTCGAAGTGCTACGGCAGCTGCGCCGCGTACTGGCCCCCGGTCAACGGGACTGCGGCCGAGGGCTCCGGCATAGCCGGAAAGTTTGGCACCATCAAGCGCACCGACGGCTCGAGCCAGATCACCTACAACAGCCACCCGCTGTACACCTACATCGCCGACAGCGGCCCCGGGCAGGCGCACGGCAACAACATCAACCTCAACGGCGGGCTGTGGCACGAAGTCACCGTCTCCGGCGGCTGACCGGAGCCCGATCCGGCGCCGGGACACGCGAGGTCGCCCTCCCGGCGGCCGGGCCGGGCCTGACCCGGCGCCGGGACACGCGAGGGCGCTGACCGGGCGGAATCCGGGCTGGTTCAGGATGCTGCCTGGCCAGCGCTGCGATAACCTGGATCCCATGCGAGCCGCAGAGCTGCTCCTTAGCATGCCGCGCTGACGCTCTGAGCCAGCGTGGCGGCCCCTCGTATCCGAGGGGCTTTTTGATGAGACCAGATCGATCGTGGTGAGAACCTCATGACCGAGAGCGCCAGCCGCCCCGGACCGGACCACAGCGACACTGCATCCGGCGCGCAGCCCGACGACCACCCTCCGTTCCGCTACGACGCGCGGCTCGCCAGCGAAATCGAGCGGCACTGGCAGGAGTACTGGCGGGCCGAGGGAACATTCAACGCGCCGAACCCGTCGGGGCCGCTGTCGAACGGCTTCGACCAGGTCGCCGGCCAGCCGAAGTTCTTTGTCATGGACATGTTCCCCTACCCCAGCGGCGCGGGACTGCATGTCGGCCATCCACTCGGCTACATCGGGACCGATGTGTTCGCGCGCTTCTTGCGCATGATGGGCCGCAACGTGCTGCACCCGTTCGGCTATGACGCGTTCGGGCTGCCGGCCGAGCAGTACGCACTCGACACCGGACAGCATCCGGCGATTACCACCCAGCACAACATCGCCAACATGCAGCGCCAGCTGCGGCGGCTCGGGCTGGGTCACGATGACCGCCGTGAGTTCGCGACCACCGACGTCCGCTACTACCGGTGGACGCAGTGGATCTTCCTGCAGATCTTCAACAGCTGGTTCGACCACGACGCCGGGCGCGCCCGGCCGATTACCGAGCTGGCCGCCGAATTCGAGTCGGGAACCCGGGAACCGGTCAGCCAGGCCAACCCGGACGGCCGGGCGTGGGCCGAGCTGACCGAGCTGCAGCGGCGCCAGGTCATCGACGGCTACCGCCTGGCCTACATTTCCGAGGAGCTGGTCAACTGGTGCCCGGGCCTGGGCACGGTGCTGGCCAACGAGGAGATCACCCCCGACGGCCGCAGCGACATCGGCAACTACCCGGTGTACCGGCGGCCGCTGCGGCAGTGGATGCTGCGGATCACCGCCTACGCCGAACGGCTGCTCGCCGACCTTGACCTGCTCGACTGGCCGGAGTCGATCAAGACCATGCAGCGGAACTGGATCGGGCCGAGTCACGGCGCCAGCATCGAGTTCCCGGTGGCCGGATCGCAGTCGAAGATCCGCGTATACACCACCCGCCCCGACACGCTGGCCGGCGCTACTTACATGGTGCTGGCCCCCGAACACCCGCTGGTGGACGAGCTGACATCCGGCGGCCGGTGGCCCGAGGGCACGCCGCAGGCCTGGCGCTATCCGGAGGGAAACCACGACCTTGCCGGCGACTGGACTCCGGCGGCAGCGGTCCAGGCCTACCGGGAGGCATCGGCGCTGCTGACCGACCGGCAGCGGGTACAGGAAGGCTTCCAGAAGACCGGGGTCTTCACCGGCTCCTACGCCGTCAACCCGATGACCGGCGAGCCGATCCCGGTGTTCGCGGCCGACTACGTGCTCATGGGGTACGGCACCGGCGCGATCATGGCGGTGCCCGCGCACGACGAGCGTGACTTCGAGTTCGCGCAGAAGTTCGGCCTGCCGATCCGGGCTGTCCTCGAGCCGCCCGCCGACTGGTTCAGCGAGCACGGGATCAGCCAGGACACGCCGCCGGCCCAGTGGCCAGAGGCCTACGTCGGCGAGCACGGCTACCTGGACCTGCACATACCCGGGATCGACTGGACCGGACTGGGCAAGGACGCCGCGATCGACGATGCCATCCGCTGGCTCAGCGAGCACGGCGCAGGGCACTACGAGCGGTCCTACCGGCTGCGGGACTGGCTTTTTTCCCGCCAGCGTTACTGGGGCGAGCCATTCCCGATCGTCTACGACGCCGACGGGGAGCCCATCGCGGTGCCCGAGGAACTGCTGCCGGTCGAGCTGCCGGAGATGTCCGACTTCCGGCCCGAGCCGCAGCAGGACGAGAACAGCGACCCGGTGCCGCCGCTGGCCCGCGCCACCGACTGGGCCGAGGTCGAGCTTGACCTCGGCGACGGCCCGAGGCGCTACCGGCGCGAGCTCAACACGATGCCGCAGTGGGCCGGCTCATGCTGGTACTACCTGCGCTATCTCGACCCGACCAACGACCAGCGCCTGGTGGATCCGGACATCGAGCGGTACTGGATGGTCGCGCCCGGCACCCCGCCCGGCGAGGGTGGCGTGGACCTGTACGTCGGCGGCGTAGAGCACGCCGTGCTGCACCTGCTCTACGCCCGCTTCTGGCACAAGGTGCTGTACGACCTGGGCTATGTGTCCACCAAGGAGCCGTTCAGGCGGCTGTACAACCAGGGTTACATCCTGGCGGACGCCTACCTGGACGCGCGCGGCATGTACGTGCAGGCGGCCGACGTGGTCAAGGCCGACGATGACCGGTTCCTGTTTCACGGGGCGCCGGTCCGGCCGCGGGCCGGGAAGATGGGCAAGAGCCTGAAGAACGCGGTTACCCCGGACGATATCTACGCGACCTACGGCGCGGACACGCTCCGGCTGTACGAGATGGCCATGGGCCCGCTCGACGCGGACCGGCCGTGGCAGACCGACGACATGGTGGGCGTCTACCGCTTCCTGCAGCGGCTGTGGCGGAACATCGTCGACGAGCAGACCGGTGATCTGCTGGTCGCGGACAAGCCGCTCGACGAGGAGGCGGAGCGGCGGCTGCACCGGACGATCAAGATAGTGCGGCGCGACTTCGCCGAAATGCGGTTCAACACCGCCATTGCGCGGCTGATCGAGCTGAACAACCACGCGGGCAGGCTCGTGTCCAGGGACGGGATCATCGCCCGGGCCCTGGCCGAGCCGCTGGTCCTCATGGTGGCACCGCTCGCGCCTCACATCGCCGAGACCCTGTGGTCGCGGATGGGACACCCGCAGTCGCTGGCCTACGAGCCCTTCCCGCAGTTCGACGAGGCGCTGGCGGCCGAGAAGTCGGTCGTCATGCCGGTTCAGGTCAACGGGAAGCGGCGCTTCCAGATCGAGGTCGCGGGCGATGCCGACGAGGAAGAGATCCGCGGGCAGCTGACCCGGCATCCGGACTATGCCCGTCATACCGACGGCCTGACGGTACAGCGCATCGTCATCGTGCCCGGCCGGATCGCGAACATCGTGGCCCGCTGACCGGCCGCGCCGGCCGGCCGGCTGACCGGCGCCCGGGCCATGCCGCGAAGTACACACGCTGATAACGCGCGCGTGCCTTCGCGGCAACATCCAGCGGGCAGACTGGAGCGGTGACGACCGAGAAAGTCCGCACCATCGCGTCCGGCGGCCCGGACGGCCGCCAGGAACACAGCAAGCCACGGCGCCGGCGCATCGCCCTGGTCGCGCACGACGATAAGAAGGAGGACCTGCTCGAGTGGGCGCGGTACAACCGTGACCTGCTCGGCCGGCACGACCTGTTCGCCACCGGCTCGACCGGGCGCATGCTGCAGGACGAGCTTGACATCGGGGTGACCCGTTTCCAGAGCGGCCCGCTCGGCGGCGACCAGCAGATCGGGTCGAGGATCGCCGAGGGAGACATCGACCTGCTGGTCTTCTTCTGGGATCCGCTGGCCCCGCAGCCGCACGACTCGGACGTGAAGGCCCTGGTGCGGATTGCCGTGCTGTGGAATATCCCGATCGCCTGCAACCGCGCCACCGCGGACTTCATCATCTCCTCGCCCCTGCTGAGCGGTTGATAGCCCGGCAGGAATTACAGGTCGCCGGCCAGTTCCGATGTCCAGACGACGACCCGGGTCCGGTCGCCGCGGAACAGATCGCGGGCGAACTCCAGCGGCCTGCCGTCCTGCGCGTAAGCCGTGCGCTCGACCAGCATGAGCGGGGCGCCCTCCTCTACCTCCAGCGCCTCTGCCTCGCGCACGCTGGCGGTCACCGGCTCGAGCCGTTCCCTGGCCCGGTGCGGCCGCTGACCGTACCTGATCTCGAGCAGTTCGTACAGCGAGCCGTCCAGCCTGCACCGCAGCATGTCGGGGAACGCGGCCGCGGGGAAGTGCGAATGCTCGAGCACCAGCGGCCTGCCGTCGGCGAGCCTGATCCGCCGCACCGCGTACACCGGGTCGTACTCGGTGATCTGCAGCGCCGCCGCGGTGGCCGGCCCGGCCGGGTGCTCGGTCGCGGCCAGCACCCGGGCGCCGGGCGTCATCCCGTGACGGCGCAGCTGCTCGGAGAACCCGGCCAGGGTGGTGAAGTCCTGGTCCAGCTTGGGCTCGGCGATAAAGGTTCCGCCGCCGCGCCCGACGGTCCTGGTCACGAGGCCGCGCCGGGCCAGCTCGGCAAGCGCGTGGCGCAGCGTCATCCGGCTGACACCGAACCACACGGCTAGTTGCTGCTCGGCAGGCAGCCGGTCACCCGCCGCGAGCCTGCCCGCCGCGATGGCTCCGGCCAGCCAGTCCTCGATCTGGGTGTGCACGGTGGTACCGGGGCCTCGCGCGATCCTGGGCGGCAGGCCGTTGAGGGTCTGCTGCGGCTGCATCACCGCGTCCCGGCGGCCGGGGCCTCTTCAGCAGGCGGCGCCACGGGCGTAAACGGCTGCCGACGGCCGGCGACCAGGTAGTAGATCGCTCCGATCAGCGTGATGCCGATCACCACCGTCCACAGGATCGGGATCTTGTTCAGGACGCTCCAGCCGAAGCTGAGCAACCCGTCGGTCTGCTCCGGCTTCGGGTTGCTGGCCACGCGCGGCCAGGCGAAGTTGACCAGCATCGCGCCGCCGTACACCAGCGCGACGATGTTCACCGGCAGGCCCCAGCGGCCGAGCCGGAACGGCGCGCTCGCCTTGGGCCAGCCGCGCAGGCGGGCCCGCATGATCACCAGGTTGCCGAGGAAATAACTGAGGTAGATCATGCCGGTAGCCGCGATCGCGATGGTGCCGGCCCCCGAGTACTTCAAGAACGGCACCGCCGCGAGCGCGGCTACCGCCACACACGTCCAGACGGGCGTGTGCAGACTGGGTGCGACCCGGGCCAGCGGCCGGGAGACAGGCAGCTGGCGATCGCGCGACATCCCGAAACACAGCCGGATCGTGGCCGCCAGGATCGACAGGCAGCAGACGAAGATCGCCGCCGAGACCACGAGCAGGTACAGCGTGGCGAAAGGCGAGGAGAAGTTGGCGTCGATGATCTGCGCGGGACCCCACAGGCCGGTGATCGCCGTGTGCATGTTGGGGATCGCCATCAGCGTTCCGAGCAGGAACACGCCCCCGATGACGAACGCTCCGATCACCGACGCGAGTACAGCCTTGGGTGCGTTGCGGCGCGGGTCGCGCGTCTCCTCGGCCAGCGTTCGACGCGGTGTCGAAGCCGTAGATCACGAACAGGCTCATGAACATCGCGGCGACGAACGTGCTGCCGGTTACCGGGAGGCCGGCGCTGTTGGTGACCACGCCGATGCCCTGGTGGTTGTGGAAGGCCAGCAGCACCAGCGCGAAGACGAACATGCCCAGGATCTCGAATAGCACCCCGGTGTTATTGATGATCGCCACCAGCCGCACGCCGTAGATGTTCAGCAGGGCGATGACGACCAGCGTGATGAGCGCGATGATCTCCTGGGTATGCAGGTCAGCGCCGTTCAGGCTGTGCCAGCCGAGCCCGTTGAGCGCGGGGATCAGCGCGAGCGGCAGCGTGGCCACCACCGCGGTCACTGTCAGGATCCCGGCGAACAGGTAGATCCAGCCGGTAAACCAGGAGTAGGTGCGGCTGGACAGGTATTTCGTCCACTGGAAGACCGAGCCCGCCACCGGGTAATGGCTCGACACCTCGGCGAAGTTGAGCGCGACGATGAACTGGCCGATGGCCACGACCGGCCAGGTCCAGATGAACACCCCGCCGATGGTGCCGAGGCCCAGGGCGAACAGCGTGAAAATCCCGGTCGACGGGGAGATGTAGCTGAACGCCACGGCGAAAGAACTGAACACTCCCAGCGAGCGTTTGAGCTCTTGCTGGTAGCCGAAGCGAGCCAGGTCGGCCGAATCACGCTCGTGGTCGGTCGTACCGGCGTCGCTGGCGCTCATCGGATGCCTTCCCAGCGGGGAATGAGGCTGCGGTTTGAGCCGTAGCGTAAGCCCGCCCCCGGTAATTGTCCATACGTTTCTGCGCCTTGCCCCGTCTCAGAATTGACCTAATGTCGCAGTAGGTTCGCAGATAACCCCGCGTAATGTACCGATAGCCATTCGCAGTCGCGGCCCCGTCCGCTCTTTTGTCTAGACCTTTATGCCCTCCAGGACTTACGCTGCATCCAGCGCCTCGGCGCCCGCTGGCCGGGGCCGCGGAAGGCGCCTGAGCAGAAGGCGAGGGACCGCGTCGATGGCCGACGACCTGCACGGCGATCTCGGCGCGCTGTTCGACCGGGTGCCGAGCCTGGCCGGCTCGCCGCGCTCGGTGCAGCGGCTGAACGGCGGCCTGACCAACCGCAACTACAAGGTCAGCACGCCGGCCGGCACTTTCGTCGCCCGGGTGTTCAGCAGTGGCGCCGAACTGCTGGCTATCAACCGGGATCACGAGTGCCGGAACACGGCGGCCGCGGCCGCGGCGGGCGCGGCCGCGCCGGTGATCGAGTACCGGCCCGAGGCCGGCGTCCTGGTGATCGGCTACATCGAGGGTCGCACCTTCACCAATGCGGACCTGTCCGCGCCGGGCAACATCACCCGGGTCGCCCGGGCCTGCCGCCGGCTGCACGCGGCGCAGCCGTTCGGCAACGAGTTCAACATGTTCGACATCCAGCGGCGATACCTTGCGCTGGTCCTGGCCAGGCGGTTCAGGCTCCCGTCCGGATACGCCGGCCTGATGCCGCGCTTCGACGCCATCCGGCGGGCGCTCGCCGTGCGTCCGGCCGCCCTGGTGCCCTGCAACAACGACCTGCTGGCGGGAAACTTCATCGACGACGGCGACCGGATCTGGCTGATCGACTACGAGTACTCGGGCAACAACGACCCGTGCTTCGAGCTCGGCAACATCTGGAGCGAGTGCGGCCTGGATGTCGACGGGCTGGCCGAGCTGGTCAGCGAGTACTACGGCCGGCCGCTGCGCAGCAAGGTCGCCCGGGCCCGGCTGCTCGGCATCGCTGCCAAGTACGGGTGGACGCTGTGGGGATCCATCCAGGCCAGCGCCAGCCCGCTCGACTTCGATTTCTGGTCCTGGGCCATGGAGCGCTATGAGGCGGCAGCCCGCGCCATGACCGGCCCGGACTTCTCCTGGCTGCTCGACGAGGCGCAGCGAGATGACTGACCGCGCCCGCGCACTCCCCGGCCGCGCCCAGGTGATCATCATTGGCGGCGGCGTGATCGGTGCCAGCGTGGCCTATCACCTGGCCCGGCTGGGCTGGCCCGACGTGCTCCTGCTCGAACAGGGTCAGCTTTCCTGCGGCACGACCTGGCACGCGGCCGGCCTGATCGGCCAGATTCGCGCCTCGGAGAGCGTCACCCGCCTGGTGCAGTACTCGGCCGACCTGTACCGCGGGCTCGAGCAGGAGACCGGACTGACCGCCGGGTTCAAGCAGTGCGGCGCCGTGACCGTGGCGCGCACCGCCGAGCGGATGGTTCAGTTGCAGCGGACTGCGGCCGCGGCCGCGGCCTACGGCCTGGACTGCGAGCTGATCACGCCGGACAAGGCGGTCGAGCTGTACCCGGTGATGCGGGCTGACGATCTGGCCGGGGCGCTCTGGCTGCCCGGGGACAGCACCGCCAATCCCACGGACCTGACGTACGCGCTGGCCAAGGGCGCCCGCGACCGCGGCGTCCGGGTGTGCGAGCGGACCCGGGTGACCGGGATCCGCACGGCGCGGGACCAGGTGACGGGCGTTCGCACGGCCGGCGGCGACATCGAGGCCGAGGTGGTCGTCAACTGCGCGGGCCAGTGGGCCAAGCAGGTCGGGGCGATGTGCGGGGTCAACGTGCCGCTGCACTCAGCCGAGCACTTCTACGTGGTGACCGAGCGCATCGACGGCGTCCTGCCGGGCCTGCCGGTGCTGCGCGACCCGGACGGGTACACCTACTTCAAGGAAGAGGTCGGCGGCCTGGTCGTCGGCGGGTTCGAGCCCCGGGCCAAGCCCTGGCTCGCCCCCGACGCGCTGCCGGCTGATTTCGAGTTCACGCTGCTGCCCGAGGACTGGGACCAGTTCTCGGTCCCGATGGAGAATGCCCTGCACCGGATCCCGGCGCTGAGCCGCACCGGGATCAAGAAGTTCTACAACGGCCCGGAGAGCTTTACCCCGGACAACCAGTTCATCCTCGGCGAAGCGCCGGAGCTGCGGAATTTCTTTGTGGCGGCGGGCTTCAACTCGGTGGGCATCGCCTCGGCCGGCGGTGCCGGGCGAGCGCTGGCGGAGTGGATTACCGAAGGCGAGCCCGCGACCGACCTGTCCGCCGTCGACATCCGGCGGTTCGCCGGGTTCCACGGCAACAACCAGTGGCTGCACGACCGGGTGAGCGAAGTACTAGGCCTGCATTACGCCGTGCCCTGGCCGAATCGCGAGCTGGACACCGCGCGCCCGTTCCGCCGCTCCCCCGCTTATCACCTGCTGAAAGCGGCCAATGCCAGCTTCGGCAGCAAGATGGGCTGGGAACGGGCGAACTTCTTCGCCCCGCCCGGCGCAGAGCCGCGGCTTGGCTACGCCTGGGGCAAGCCGGGCTGGCTGCCCTGGTCGGCAGCCGAGCAACGAGCGGCACGGGGCGCGGTGGCGGTCTTCGACCAGACCTCGTTCTCCAAGTTCCTGCTGGCCGGCCCCGATGCGGAGGCGGTACTGCAGTGGCTGTGCACCGCCGACGTCGCGGTCCCGCCGGGCCGGACTGTCTACACCGGGATGCTCAACTCACGCGGCACCTACGAGGCGGACATCACCGTCACCCGGCTGTCGGCCGAGGAATTCCTGCTCGTCAGCAGCGCCTCCCAGACCGAGCACGACAAGGATCACATCCGCCGCCGTATCCCGGCCGGCGGCGCCGCCACCCTGCTGGACGTGACCTCCGCGTATGCCGTTTACGGTGTGATGGGCCCGCGGTCCCGGGAGCTGCTTTCCGCGATATCGCGCAGTGACTTCACCGATAAGGCCTTCCCGTTCGGCTCTAGCCGGACCGTTGACATCGGCTACGCCACCGTTCGGGCAACCCGGATTACCTACGTCGGGGAACTCGGCTGGGAGCTTTACGTCCCCGCCGAATTCGCGGTTGGCGTCTACGAGGACCTCACGACCGCGGGTGCCGGGCTGGGGGGGGTGAATGCCGGTTACTATGCCATCGAGTCGATGCGGCTGGAAAAGGCGTATCGCGCGTACGGGCGCGAGCTCAGCCCGGACTACAACCCGGTCGAGGCCGGCCTGCTTTTCGCCTGCAAGCTGAAGACCGGCATCCCCTTTCTCGGCCGGGAGGCGGTGGAAAAGGCCAGGGCGGACGGTCCCAGGCGCAAGCTCGTATCGCTGGTCCTCGACGACCCGGACGTCATGATGTGGGGCGGCGAGCTGGTGCTGCGGGACGGGCTCGCGGCGGGCCAGGTAACCTCGGCGGCCTGGGGCGAGGCCGTCGGCAGCTCGGTGGGCCTGGCCTACGTCCGGCACTCCGGCGGCGAGGTGATGACAGCCGACCTCGCCCGGGCCGGCTCCTACCAGGTCAGCGTGGGCGGCGACCTCTGCCCGGCCACCGTGCACCTGCGGCCGCCGTTCGATCCGGCCGGCCGGAAAATCAAGGACACCTGACACCCCGGGCCGGCCGGGGCCGGAGCGGCATGCTGCCGGGCGGGCCGGCTGACCCGGGCGCCCGGCGCGCGCCGGGGTCATCGGTCATCCCGCCGCAGTACGGGGCGGCCTAACCCGGGGTGGACCGCACGCGGGCGGCGGTGCGACCATCTGCGGGTGACTTCGGAAACCAGCGAGCTGCTCGGCCGGTACCGGCCGCAGGGCGAGGCGGAGACGGCGGACGTGGACCGGGTGCGGGCGCTCGTGCACACCGCGGCAGACCCCTGGCTGCGCACGATTGCGCTGCACGCCACCGCGTCCGCGGTGATCGTGCACCCGGACAGCGGCGAGCTGCTGCTGCGCTGGCATCAGCGGCAGCAGGCCTGGCTGCAGGTCGGCGGGCACGCGGATCCCGGCGAGACCAGCCCGCTGGCGATCGCCCTGCGGGAGGCCGGCGAGGAGACCGGGCTGACCGACCTGGTGCCGTGGCCCGGCCCCGAGCTGCGGCACGTGGTCATCGTGCCGGTCCCCGCGGGCAAGGGCGAGCCCGCGCACGAGCACGCGGACCTGAGGTTCGTGCTGGCCACCCGGCAACCCGAGGCGGCCAGGCCGGAGACCCCGGATGCGCCGCTGCGCTGGGTCACGCCGGACGAGGCGCAGCGGGTCACCACCGAGCCCAACCTCCGGGAGACCCTGGCCCGGGTGCGGCAGCTACTGGCCGGCTGATCATCACCGGCCGGGGCTGCGCCATACTGACCCGCATGCCTGAACTGATCGGCGAGCCGAGCCGGGTAACCGCCGCGGGCGAGCCGCCCAAGCTGATCGACGAGTACGTAGGCCGGGTCAGCACCGCCGAGCCCAGGGTCAGCGTCGCTTACATGCGCAGCCCGTCCGGATGGGCCGAGCCGGGGCAACGGCCGGAGTTCGACGAGTTCACCATCGTGCTGCGCGGGGCGCTGCTGGTGGAGTTCGACGGCGGCCAGCTGACCGTTCAGGCCGGCCAGGCGGTCCACGCCGCGTCAGGTGAGTGGGTGCGCTACAGCAGTCCGGGCGCCGACGGGGCCGAGTACGTCGCCGTCTGCCTGCCGGCCTTCAGCCCCGGCACCGTCCACCGCGACGAGTGACCGGCGCGGGCCCGGCAGGGGCTAGACCTGGCCGCGCTCGCGCAGCAGCTGGCGGAACTCGGTGACCGCCTCGTCCTGGTCGCAGCCGAGGTCTGACTCCACCACCATCCTGGTGCTGGCCCAGTAGGCGCCGGCATACTGCCCACTGGCATCCGGGCCGATCACGAGCGGGCCATGGACGATCTTGATGTGGTCCTGCACCGCGTCCCAGGGGACGTCGCCGGGCACCAGGCCGATACCCGGCTCGTCGCTGTCATCGTAAGCAAGATCGTCAAGCACCGGCGTCTCTCCCAGCTCTGCTGCGGCCACCGTATGCGAGCAAGGCCGAGACGGCGGTCTCAGCCCGCGACGGCTGCCGCGCTTCCTGGCACCCGGTTTCCTGGCACCCGGTTCCTGGCATCCAGCCGCTTCCATCCCGCGGGGACGCGCCGTGGGCGAGAGGCAAGTCTGAGCGCGGCCGGAGGCTGTGCTCAGCTGGCCAGGCGACCATGGGTACCGGAAGACCTCACTGCTTCAGAGGATTCATTCAGCTACTGCTCAACTAACTTCCCGTCAAGCGTCAGCTATCCCTTAGTTTGCCTGCAGGTTCAGATCGCATCGTAGTCATAGAAGCAACAGACCAGGCATTCAGGGAGACAGGCTCATGGCCCACGAATCACCGGTCCCGGCCGGATCCGCGCAGTCGCAGGCTGACGCATCATGGCCCGGCCCTGACCAGTCATACTCATCCGCAGGCCAGGCCGGATACGGCCCGGCAGGCCCAGCGCCTCACGGCCCCTCCGGGCCCGCGGCCTACGGGCACTCAGGCCCCGCGGCGTACGGCCCCGCAGGCGGCTCGGCAGCATACGGCCCTGCGGCCTCCACGGCGTACGGTCCTGGCGACTCCGCGGGCCACGGCCCGGCAGGACACGCTCAGGGCGGCCCCGCAGGCTACGGCCAGGGCAGCCCCGCAGGCTACGGCCAGGCCGGATACGGCCAGGGCGGCCCCGCAGGCTACGGCCAGGCCGGATACGGCCAGGGCGCCCCCGCAGGCCACGGCCAGGCAGGATACGGCCAGGCAGGATACGGCCAGGGCGGCTACGGCCCCGGCGGCCCCGCAGGCTACGGCCCCGGCGGGTACGGCCCCGGCGGGTACGGCCCCGCAGGCTACGGCCCAGGCGGCCCGGCCGGATACGGCCCGGACGGCCCCGGCGGCCCCGAGGGACCGGGAGCATCCGGTCCCCCCGAGCGGCCGGCCCGGAAGGCCCGCCTCCGGGTGCTGGCGCTGACCGCGGCGGCCGGAATGGTCATCGGCGCGGGCTCCGCCTGGGCGGTGACCGCGGGCACGGCCGCGAGCTCCGTGCTGACCACCAGCCAGATCGTGGCCAAGACCGACCCCGGCCTTGTCGATGTGGTCTCCTCGCTCGGCTTCCAGAGCGGCGAGGCGGCCGGCACCGGGATCGTCCTGACCCCCAACGGCGAAGTGCTCACCAACAACCACGTGATCAACGGCGCCACCTCGGTCAAGGTCAGGGACATCGGCAACGGCCGCGTCTACCCGGCGAAGGTGGTCGGCTACAGCGCGACCAAGGACATCGCGGTGCTGCAGCTGCAGGGCGCTTCAGGCCTGACGACCGCGACGCTCGGCGACTCGTCGCACGTGCGCATCGGCGACAAGGTCGTCGCCATCGGCAACGCGCTCGGGAAAAACGGCACCCCGTCCGTCGCCCCGGGCAGGGTCACCGGCCTGGGCCAGGCGATCACCGCCAGCGACGAGGGTTCGGGTACTTCCGAGCAGCTGACCGGGCTCATCCGGTCCAACGCGCCCATCCAGCCGGGCGACTCCGGCGGCCCGCTCACCAACACCCACGGCCAGGTGATCGGCATCGACACCGCCGGGTCATCCGGATCCACCCAGCTCAGCTCGGCTACGTCCGCCACCCAGGCGTTCACGATCCCGATCAACAACGCGCTGACCATCGCCCACCAGATCGAGGCCGGCACCAGCTCAGCCGCGGTGCACATCGGCTCGACCGCGTTCCTGGGCATCGAGGTCGCGTCCGGGAGCCAGACGCCGGGGACTCCGGCCAGCAGCGGGGCGCAGATCGCCGGCGTCACCCAGGGCTCGGCGGCGGCGGCGGCCGGCCTGGGCGCCGGTGACACCATCACCTCGCTGGCCGGCCACAGCATCACCTCGCCGACCCAGATCCGCTCCGTGCTCAACGGGTACCACCCGGGCCAGCGGGTCAGCATCAGCTGGACCGACCAGAGCGGCGCCAGCCACACCGGCACCGTCAACCTGGCGGTCGGCCCGGCTGCCTGAGCGGGCAGCCAGCGCAGTAACAAGCCCGGCCTGGCCGGCCGGGCCGGGGTGGGAGCCAGCCCCGGCCCGGCCGGTCGGGCCGGGGTAAGAGCCAGCCCCGGCCCGGCCGATCGGGATACCGGTCGGCCGGGGGCTGGCAGCCAAGAGGGATCGGCGCGGTAGACGCCCGGCCGATCGAGCAAGGCGACATGGGCGGCGGCCGGTCAGCTGCCGGACGGGATCACCCTCGTCCGGCCAGGCAGGCCGGTGCATGCCCGGCCGGCTCGGTCGGCTGGGCATTGCGGCATCCGGTCAGCTCACCGCCTTGGCCGCCGCGCGCCCGGCAGTGCGACCGGAGAACAGGCAGCCGCCGAGGAAGGTGCCCTCCAGCGCGCGGTAACCGTGCATGCCCCCGCCGCCGAAACCGGCGACCTCGCCGGCCGCGTACAGGCCGGGCACGGGGAGCCCGCCGGAGCCCAGCACGCGACCGTCGAGGTCGGTGTGCAGGCCGCCTAGCGCCTTGCGGGTCAGCACCGACAGCCGGACGGCGATCAGCGGCCCGGCAGCCGGGTCCAGCAGCCGGTGCGGGCGCGCGGTCCTGATCAGCCGGTCAGCCAGGTAAGCGCGGCTGCCGCGAAGCGCCGTCACTTGCAGATCCTTGGTGTAAGGGTTGGCCATCTCGCGGTCGCGCGCGATGATCTCGGCCTCGACCACCGCCGCGTCGAGCAGGCCGGTTCCGGTGACCGCATTCATCTTCGTGACCAGGTCGCAGATGGAGGTGGCGGTCACGAAGTCCTCGCCATGATCCACGAAGGCCTGCACCGGCGCGGGCACTCCGGCCCGGGCGCGGGCCAGGACCGCGCGAACCGAACGGCCGGTCAGGTCGGGGTTCTGCTCGGAGCCCGACAGCGCGAACTCCTTCTGGATGATCTTGCGGTTGAGCACGAACCAGCTGTGGTCGTAACCGGTGGCACGCAGGTACTCGAGCGTGCCCAGGGTGTCGAAGCCGGGGAACAGCGGAACCGGCAGCCGGCGACCGGTGGCGTCCAGCCACAGCGACGACGGGCCGGGCAGGATGCGGATGCCATGTCCCGGCCAGATCGGGTTCCAGTTGTGGATGCCCTCGACGTAGTGCCACATCCGGTCCGGGTTGATGATCCGCGCGCCGGCCCGCTGCGTGATCTCGAGCATCCGGCCGTCCACGTGCGCGGGCACGCCGCAGATCATGTGCGCGGGAGGGCGGCCCAGCCGTTCGGGCCACGAGGCGCGCACCAGGTCTTGGTTGCCGCCGATGCCGCCCGAGGCGACGATCACCGTTTGCGCGCGCAGCTCGAACTCGCCGGCCGGGGCGCGGGAGCTTGGCGCGCCGCGGGGCACGTAGCTGGGCTCGAGCACCGTGCCGCGGACGCCGTCGATGACCCCGGCCGTGCTGGTGAGCTCATCGACCTGGTAACGGAACCGGAACGTGAGCAGCCCGCGCGCGGCGGCCGCGCGCACCCGCCGTTCGAACGGCTGGACGACCCCGGGGCCGGTCCCCCAGGTGATGTGGAAGCGGGGCACCGAGTTGCCGTGGCCGAGCGCGGTGTAGCCGCCGCGCTCGGCCCAGCCGACGACCGGGAACACGCGATGGCCCATGGCGTGCAGCCAGGCCCGCTTCTCCCCGGCCGCGAAGTCGACGTACGCCTGCGCCCATTGCCGCGGCAGGTCGTCCTCTGGCCTGTCGAAGCCGGCGCTGCCCAGCCAGTCCTGCCAGGCGAGCTCGCGGGAGTCCCGGATCCGCAGCCGCCGCTGCTCGGGCGAGTCGACGAAGAACAGTCCCCCGAACGACCACCACGCCTGCCCGCCGAGCGACTGCTGGGGTTCCTGGTCCAGGAGCAGCACGCGGCGGCCCGCGTCGGTCAGCTCCGCTGCCGCGGCCAGGCCGGCCAGGCCTGCCCCGACCACGATGACGTCGGCGTGATGTCTCATCGGCCGGCGGTCAGGGGCGACGACCCGCAGGCGGCAGCCAGCGGCGTGCCCGATGCGACCATGGCGCCGGCCGGCAGCCGCCGGGGGCCGGGCCGGAGGTATTCCAGCACGGGGGCATCATACGGGTGCGGCCGCAGCCGGACCTGCGTGACTGCGGACCCGGCGCCGGTCAGTCCCAGCGGACCTGCATCTTCTCCCGCCACGTCGCCAGCACGCCGTCGTCGCCGCGCACGTCGAGGCCCGCCGCCGTCCCCCGGTTCCACAGCATCAGGTACAGAGCCGGCGCCGGCCCGGTGACCTCGCAGTAAGCCGGCGCCGGCCGGGTGACCCCGGCCGCGGCCGCCCTGGCGGCGGAGTCCAGGCCGCGTGACACCCCGGCTCGCGGCTGGCCCATGACCACGGTCCAGTCCGCGCCGCGGGCGCCGTCCTCGGCCCGGATGACCAGCACGGCCGGCTCGTCGCAGAACGGTCCGGGATCGCGGCCGAAACCCGTCAGCAACTCGTCAACGCCGTCGGCGGCCAGCCCGGCGGGAAACGGGTCCAGGTCTGCGCCGGGCACTGCGGCGGCCGCGGCCAGCTGCGCGTCGACGCGGTGGATGGCCGTCTCGTGCGCCTGGCGCCGAGCCCAGAAGGCCAGCGGTGAGGGCGCGGGCATGAAGGTCCAGCATCTCGTGGCGGGGTCGGCGGCGGCCAGGACGGACACGAGCCGGGCGTGGCCAGCGCGGAACCAGCCGACCAGCGACTCGTCCGCGGGCGCGAGCCGGATGATCTCCTCCTCGCCCGGCCCGGATGTCGCCTCGGTGCGCCCCTCGGCCACGTAGCGGGTGGCCCACCGGTGCACGAAGCCCAGGTGGGCGAGCAGGTCCCGCAACCGCCACCCGGGGCAGCCGGGAATGGGCGCGGTCAGCGGGCTCCGCTCGGCGGCCTCGGCCAGCAGTTCGCCCTCGCTACGCAGGCAGGCGATGTGATCGGCGATCTCCATGCTTCGAGCCTGGCACCAGTGCGCACGGGCGCGCCAGAACATTTACCCGCGGGGCCACCCGTCGGGGGCCACCCATCGGCGCCACCCCGTCGGGGGCCACCGGTCGGGGCCACCCGTCGGGGGCCACCCGTCGGGGCCACCCGTCCGGGATACGGCTCGCGCCGCTGTGCCAGGATGGAACCGAATGCGGTTCTAGTCCCGGGAAGGACGGTGTCGTATGGCGGCCCTGGATATCGACCTGTCGGACAGCGCCTTCTGGGGCCGTCCGCTGGCCGAGCGTGACGCGGCGTTCGCCCAGCTGCGGGCCCTCGGCCGGCCTGCCTTCTTCGCCGAGCCGGATACACCCTTCGCCGAGCCGGGTCCCGGGTACTACGCCCTGGTCAGGCACGCGGACATCATCGAGGCCAGCCGGACTCCCGAGGTGTTCTGCTCGGGCCGCGGCGCGACCCAGATCCCGGACGTGCCTGAGGAGTTCAACGAGTACTTCGGCTCCATGATCAATATGGATGACCCGCGGCACGCCCGGCTGCGGCGGATCGTGTCCCGCTCGTTCACGCCGCGGATGATCAAGAAATTCGAAGACGACGTGGAGCAGGCCGCCGAGCAGGTCGTGACCGAGCTGCTGGAAACCGGTCCGTGCGACTTCGTGCAGCACGTCGCGGTCCGGCTGCCGCTGAAGATCATCTGCGACATGATGGGCATCGGCGACGCGCACTACGCGATGGTGCTGCGCAACAGCAACACGATCCTGTCCGGCTTCGACACCGAGCTGGTCAGCGAGGACATGGACGAGGCGATCGCCCAGATCTTCGCCGCCGCGGAGGAACTGCGCGCCCTGGTCGGCGACCTGGCCGCCACCCGGATGGTCAACCCCACCGACGATCTCGTCTCGGCCCTGGTCAACGCCAACCTCGATGGCGAGCAGCTCACCGGCCAGGAGCTGGCCTCGTTCTTCATCCTGCTGGTCGTGGCGGGCAACGAGACGACGCGCAACGCGATCTCACATGCGCTCTGGCTGCTGACCGAGTTCGGCGGCCAGCGTGCCCTGCTCGCCGAGGACCTCGACGGCCGGATCGGCGGAGCGGTCGAGGAGATCGTGCGTTACGTGTCGCCGGTCATGTTCATGCGGCGCACGCTGACCCGCGACTACACGATGGGCGGGCACGACTACGCGGCGGGCGACAAGGCGGTCCTGTTCTACTGGGCGGCGAACCGCGACGAATCCGTGTTCGCCGACCCGGCCAGGTTCGACATCACCCGCCAGCCGAACCCGCACGTGGGGTTCGGCGGCCCGGGCCCGCACTTCTGCCTGGGCGCGCACCTGGCCCGCAGGGAGATCACGGTGATGCTGCGCGAGCTGATGCGCCGGGTGCCCGACATCCGGGCCAGCGGCCGAGCCGGACCGGCTGCTGTCCGCGTTCATCAATGGCATCAAGCGGATGCCGTGCGAGTTCGGCGCTTAGTCGTTAACGCGCGGCCCGCCCGGGGGTCAGGTCAGCGCATCGATGGCCCGGGCCAGCGCGAAGTCGCTGCCGGTCAGGCCGCCGGCCGAATGAGTGGACAGGGTCAGCGTCACCCTGTTCCACTGAATCAGGATGTCGGGGTGATGACTGGCTTCCTCGGCCAGGTAGGCAACCGCGCCGACATAGAGCATCGCGGCGCGGAAATCGGCCCGGGTGACGGTCCGCGTGATGCTGTCCCCGACGTGCGCCCAGTCGGGCACGGTGACAAGCTCTGCGGCGAGTGCTTCCTCGGTGAGCAGGTCCATTGATCTGCCATATCACGCCGCGATGGCATCCTGCTAGGGTCGCAACCGACCTCTGGAGCTAACGTCCATGACCCAGCCCGACCCCCCCGGCCAGCCGCGGCGCAGCCCGCTGTTGCCGGTTCACCAGCATCTCGGCGCCACCTTGACCGAATTCGCCGGATGGCAGATGCCGCTGCGGTATGAAAGCGAGACCGCCGAGCACCGCGCGGTCCGCACCGCGGCCGGGATATTCGATCTCTCGCACATGGGCGAGATCGCGGTGACCGGCGCCGGGGCCGCCGCCGCACTCGACTACGCGCTGGTCGGGCAGCCGTCCGCGCTTGCCCCTGGCCGGGCCCGCTACACGATGATCTGCGCCGCCGACGGCGGGGTGCTCGACGACCTGATCGTCTACCGGCTGTCGGATGCCGAGTTCCTCGTGGTGGCGAACGCGGCAAACACCGCCGCCGTCAACCAGGAAATGTCGCGCCGGGCCGGCGGATTCGACGCCGGAGTGACCGACCGGACCTCCGATTACGCCCTGATCGCGATCCAGGGCCCGAACGCCGCTGCGATACTCGCCCCGCTCACCGACATCGACCTCGGCGAGGTCAGGTACTACGCGAGCCACGATGCGGTCGTCTGCGGCCAGCGGGTCCTGCTCGCCCGCACCGGATATACCGGCGAGGACGGCTTCGAGATGTTCTGCCGGCCCGAGGACGCGGAGCCGTTGTGGACCGGGCTCATCGTCGCCGGGGCGGAGCAGGGGCTCGTGCCGGCCGGTCTCGCGGCCCGCGATACCCTCCGGCTTGAGGCCGGCATGCCGCTGTACGGCAACGAACTCGGCCCAGACGTGACACCCTTCGACGCCGGGCTGGGCCGGGTGGTCAAGCTCGACAAACCGGGAGACTTCGTGGGACGTGCCGCGCTGGCCCGGCGCGCCGGCCAGCCGCCGCGCCGAGTGCTGGCCGGGCTCACCGTCCGGGGCCGCCGGATCCCCAGGCACGGCTACCCCGTGCTCTGGGACGGGCAGCCTCGTGGTGCGGTGACCAGCGGCGCGCCGTCGCCGACTCTGGGCGTGCCGATCGCCATGGCCTACCTGGACCCCGAGGTTTGCGGGCTGGCCGAGGCGCAGGCCGGCGCCGACGCCGGGGACGGCCGGCTGTCCATCGACATCAGAGGCCGCGGCGAGCCCGCTGACCTGGTGACGCTCCCCTTCTACTCCAGGAGGAGATGACCATGACCGTGCCTGAGCAGCTCCGGTACACCGCAGAGCACGAGTGGGTGGCGATCGACGGCAGGACGGCCTCGGTCGGCATCACCGAGCACGCTGCCGACGCGCTCGGCGACGTGGTCTACGTGTCCCCTCCGGCGCCGGGAACGAAGCTGACCGCCGGCGAGCCGTGCGGCGAGATCGAGTCCACCAAGTCGGTAAGCGACCTGTACTCGCCGGTGGACGGCGAGGTCACCGACGTGAACGCGGACATCGAGGACGACCCGGGACAGGTCAACTCCGATCCGTACGGCGCCGGGTGGCTGTTCAAGGTGCGGCTGGACGACGAGCCGCCGTCGGACCTGCTGTCGGCCGAGCAGTACGCCGAGCTCATCGCCGGCGACGGCTGAGCCGGGGCGGGACTACCTGCGGCCGCGCCAGATCAGCAGGGCAGCGGTGACGCCGGCGACGACAGCCGCGCCGGCCGCCACATAGCGCATATCGACCTTGCCGGTCCGCTCGCGTGCTCGCTCCAGCGCGCGCCGCGCGTTGTTGGCCGGGCTGACCCGGTCGGCGATCGCGTCGATCGTACGCGCCAGGTCGTCCCTGGTGCGCTGGATCTCGCGGACCAGCATGTCCGGATTCCGCGGCGCCGGCGCAGCCTCCGTATCGGCCATCACTGCGTCCTTTCCTCGCCCAGCCGCTGCACCCGCGGGCTGCTTGCAGGCCAGTCTTTCAGGTCCGCGGTCAGTTGCCCATCATTGGGCCGCCCGGCGAGCGCGTCGGGCCAGTTTGCCGCAGCGCGCAGCGGCCTGCCGTGGCGCCGTCCGGTCAGCCGTCGTCGTCGGGCACGTAGTGCCTGCTGCCGTCCGCGGGATCGATCCAGACGCGCATGATCTTCTTCGTGGACGGATCCCGGAACCGCTCTGGCGTGGGCATCCATCCGGGACCGGGGGTGGCGGCCTGCGCGTGCCTGCGGCGCTGCCCGACGGGCATCCGCGGGCTGCCCGGGCCGCCGGGGCCGCCCGCGCCGCGGCCGCCGGCGAGCAGGGGAAGATCCGCGACGGCGCCCATCGCCTCGTCGGAGTACTCGGCGGCCAGGACGACGCCCACCCGGCGGCGTAGCTCGTCCAGGCTGAGGCTGCCCTGCGCGTAGTGCTCGCGCAGCAGGGCGGCCAGCCGCTCGCGATCGGCGTCAGCCAGCGGTGCCCGCGGCCCTCTCGGCTCCTGCGCGGGCATCGCTAAGGCGCGGGCTTGGCGATCACCGCGGTGCCGTAGGCGACGACCTCAGTGAGCTGCTGGCCGATCTCGGAAGAATCGAACCGCATCGCCACGACCGCGTTGGCCCCGAGCAGCCTGGCGTTTTCTATCATCCGGTCAACCGCGTGCCGCCGGCTGTCCTCGAGCAGCTCGGTGTACTGGCCGACTTCGCCCTGGCGCAGCGCCTTGAAGCTGGCGCCCACCGATTTGGCGAAGCCCATGCTGCGTACGACCAGGCCGAACGTAAGACCCAGGTCCTGCTCAATGGTCAGGCCCTGCAGCCCGAACCCGGTGGTCACGGGGAAGCTGCCCGGTGCGCCGGGAGCAGTATTCGACATGCAAGGAAGTACATCGACCGCGATGACCCGCTGTCAACCGAACACACAGCGCCCGCCCTGCCGCCGATATCCCCTGGATGCTCCCCGGGGTTCGGCCTTGACCTGGCGCGCGGAAGACGTATCTTAGTGGTTATCAGATTCTGAACGGCTATCAGGTCCGGTACGGAGTTCGGATGAGGCAGGCGAGAACCGAGAGCGGCCGCTGGACGGCGGCGAACGTCCCTGATCAGTCGGGACGGGTCGCGGTGGTGACCGGGGCCAGCGGGGGGATCGGGCTGGAGACAGCCCTGGTGCTGGCCAGGCGGGGCGCAACGGTCATCCTGGCCTGCCGGGACATGCGCAAGGCCGGGCAGGCGGCCACCCGGATCCGGGCGGAGACCGAGCAGGTCCGGGCCGGGGCGGACAGCGTCCGGATCGTGCACCTCGACCTCGCCGCCCTGGCCTCGGTACGCGAGGCCGCCGAGGAGATCCGCTCCGCCTGCCCGCGCCTGGACCTGCTGATCAACAACGCCGGCGTGATGACACCGCCTTACCAGCGCACCGTCGACGGCTTCGAGCTGACCTTCGCCACCAACCACCTCGGCCCCTTCGCACTCACCGGGCTGGTGCTTGACCGGCTGCTGGCCACCCCCGGCTCGCGGGTGGTGACCGTCAGCAGCCGCGGCCACACCGAGGGCGTCATGGCCTTCGACGACCTGCAGTTCGAGCGCGGGTACAACGCCGCGCACGCCTACTGGCAGTCCAAGCTGGCCAACCTGCTGTTCAGCTACGAGCTGCACGCGCGGCTGGACGCGGCCGGCGCCGCGACCCTGGCGCTCGCCGCGCACCCTGGCGTCGTCCCGACCGAGCTGTGGCGGACGAGTTCCGCGTTCGAGCGGACCCTGATCAGCCCCCGGCTGCGGCTGCTCAATTCCTGGATCGCCCAGGACGCCCGGATGGGGGCCCTGCCCACGCTCCGGGCCGCGGTTGACCCGTCCGCCCGCGGTGGGCAGTACTACGGTCCCGCGGGCCGGCACGACACCGGCTACCCGGTTCGGGTGGAATCGAGCGCCCGCTCGCATGACGCGGCGGCGCAGCGCCGGCTCTGGGAGATCTCAGAGCAGCTCACCGGGGTGTCCTTCCGCATTCCGGAACCATCGGCGGGCGGCGGCTCGGTTCCGGTTGGGTAAGCGGGCCCGCCGCGCCCTACCCTGAGGGCCATGCCGAGACCAGGCAAAGGCGGCCGGTATCACCACGGTGACCTGCGGGCGGCACTGATCGATACCGCGATCGAGCTCATCGGCGAACGCGGCATCCGGGGCTTCTCCCTGGCCGAGGCGAGCCGGCGGCTCGGCGTAGCGGTCAGCGCTCCGTACGCGCACTTCACCGACCGCGACGACCTGCTCGCTGCTGTCACCGTGCACGGCTACGAGCTGTGTTACGCCGATCTCGTATCGGGAACCCGGCAGGTCAGCGAGCCCGCAGACCGGCTGGCCGCCATGGCCCGCGGTTACATCCGCTTTGCCGCCGAGCACCGGCCGCTGTTCGAGATGTTGTACGAGTCCGGGGTCGACAAAGCCAGCCACCCCGAAATCGAGGAGGCGGAGCGGCCGCTCACCGACGCCTTCCTGGGCTGTGTCCGGGCACTGTCCCGCCGCGAAGGCCCCGGCGGCGGCGAGGCCGTCGCCGAGGATTTGGCCATCGCGGTGGAGGCCACCGCGTACGGGCACGCCAGGCTGCTGCTGGACGACGGGGCCGCCCAGGGAGCCGAGGCCGTGGAGCTGGCCGCCGAGCGGGCCGCCAGGGCGACGCTGGCTCTCATCGAGAGCCGCCGCTTGCTGGGCCGGCCAGGGGCCGGACCCTGACCGCGGGTTCGGGGTTATTCCGATGTCTTGAGAGATCACAAAAGTAGGGCCGGTGGGATTCGAACCCACACTGCCAGGAACCTAAATCCTGTGCCTCCTGCCGATTGGGCTACGACCCCTTCTTGATTGCAAATCTACAAGGGGATCAGATGCCCAGATCTTTTCTCAGGCGCGCCACGTGACCGGTGGCCTTGACCCCGTAGTAGGCGTGCTCGAGAACCCCGTCCGGGCCGACCACGAACGTGGACCGGATCACGCCCACGGTCGTCCTGCCGTAGAGCTTCTTCTCACCGTAGGTGCCGTACGCGCGCTGCACCGCATGGTCGGGGTCGGACAGCAGCGGGAAGTTCAGCCCCTCCTTGTCCCGGAACTTGACCAGCTTGGCGGGCGGGTCCGGGGAAATGCCCAGCACCGCCACGCCCGCCGCGGCGAGACTGCTGAGGCTGTCGCGGAAATCGCAGGCCTGAGTGGTGCACCCGGGAGTCATCGCCGCCGGGTAGAAGTAGACGATCACTCGCCGCCCGCGCAGCGACGACAGGCTCACCGGGTTCCCGTCGGCGTCGTTCAGGGTGAAGTCGGGCGCCGGGTCACCGGGCGCCAGCCTCTTGTCCGTCACGCATGCTCCCTTCGCCCAGCCCGAACGCACCTACGGTACACCGGCACCGGCCGCAGCCCAGGGCTGCGCGCGTTAGCCGGGGAGCAGGTCACCGATCGCCGGGGCGAGTGCGCGCAGCGCACGGCCCCGGTGGCTGATCGCGTCCTTCGCGGCCGGCTCCATCTCCGCCGTGGTGAGGTCGGCCGAGTCGGGCAGGAAAATCGGGTCGTAGCCGAACCCGTTCGTGCCCCGGGGCGCCCTCGCCAGCCGGCCGTAGAGCCGCCCCTCGGCCACCCGCTCGCTCCCCGACGGCAGCACGACCGCGGCGGCGCAGGCGAAGTGCGCGCCCCGGTCCGGCTCGGCCACGTCCGCAAGCTGGGCCAGCACCAGGTCAAGGTTGGCCTGGTCGTCGCCGTGCCGGCCGGCCCACCGGGCAGACAGCACCCCAGGCATCCCGTTCAGCGCATCGACACACAGCCCGGAATCGTCGGCGACGGCGGCGATCCCGGTGAACCTGGCGGCCGACCGGGCCTTCAGCAGCGCGTTCTCCGCAAACGTGCGGCCGGTCTCGGCCACCTCGGGAGCTCCGGGAAACTCGTCAAGCCCGGCCAGGGTGACCTCGATCCCGCTGGCCGCGAGGATCCGGGCCAGCTCGGTGAGCTTGCCCGCGTTCCTGGTGGCGAGCACGATCCGGCGGCCCGCCCCGGTGCCGCCGCCGGTCACCCGGCGAGTGCCTCGCGCTGCAGCCTGGTCAGCTCCGCGCATCCGGCCGTGGCCAGCCCGAGCAGCCGGTCGAGCATCTCGCGGCCGAACGGCTCGCGCTCAGCCGTGCCCTGAATCTCCACGAATCCCCCGTCGCCGGTGCAGACCACGTTCATGTCTGTCTCCGCGGCCACGTCTTCCTCGTAGCACAGGTCCAGCCTGGGCTGGGAGTCAACGATCCCCACGCTGATCGCCGCCACCGAGCGCACCAGCGGGTCGCCCTTGGTCCGGTTCCGGCTGCGCAGGTGCCCGACCGCGTCGGCGAGGGCCACGTAGCCGCCGGTGATCGCGGCGGTCCGGGTCCCGCCGTCGGCCTGCAGCACGTCGCAGTCGATGATGATCGTGTTCTCGCCAAGCGCCTTGGGGTCTATGCAGGCCCGCAGCGACCTGCCGACCAGCCGGGAGATCTCCTGGGTGCGGCCGCCCAGCCTGCCCTTGACCGACTCCCGGTCGCTGCGCGTGTTGGTAGCGCGGGGCAGCATCGCGTACTCGGCGGTCACCCAGCCGAGGCCCCCGCCGCGGCGCCACCGGGGCACGTCTTCGGTCACGCTCGCGGCGCAGAGCACCCGGGTCGCGCCGAACTCGACCAGCACCGAGCCCTCGGCGTGGTCGAGCCAGCCGCGGGTGAACGTGACCTCGCGCAGCTGGTCATCGGAACGTCCGTCAGGCCTGGGCATCCGGTCAGCCTAGCCGAGGTCGGCCGCCTGGCCGGAGGCGGCCAGGGTGATCGGGCCGGCGTAGGCCCGCGCCGCCTCGGCCAGGCTGCGCTCCGGGTCGTTCCACGGCACCAGGTGGGTGAGCACCAGGCGCCGGGCTCCGGCCCGGGTGGCATGCTCGGCGGCCTGACGCGCGGTCAGGTGCACTCCCGGCGGCAGGCCCGGGGCGTCGAGGAAGGACGCCTCGCAGAGCATCAGGTCCGTGTCGCGGGCCAGGCCCTCCAGGGCCGCCGACTCGCCGGTGTCGGCCGAGTAGGTCAGGCTGCGCCCGGCGTGCTCCAGCCGGAAACCGAATGTCTCCACCGGATGGTTCATATGATCGGCCGTCACCTGGAACGGTCCTATCCGGTGCATTCCGGCCGTCAGCGTTCGGAAGTCAAAGGCCTTCCTGACCTCCGGGCCTGGCTCCATGCTGTAGGCGCGGGTCATCCGCTCGGCCGTCCCTGCCGGGCCGTACACCGGGATCCGCGGCCTGGCGCCGTCGGCGGGATACAGCCGGGCCACCGTGTACGAGCACAGATCCAGGCAGTGGTCGGCGTGCAGGTGGCTCAGGCAGATCGCGTCCACGTCGTACAGGCCGAAGTAGCGCTGCAGCGCGCCGAGCGCTCCGTTGCCGAGGTCGAGCAGCAACCGGAACCCCTCGGCCTCCACCAGGTAGCAGGACCCGGGGCTGTCGGGACCGGGGAAACTCCCAGAACATCCGATCACGGTCAGGCGCACGAGGGTCCAGGCTACGCGGGGGCGCGGGCAGCACGCACACCGGCTGCGGGCGCCGTCAGCAGCCCGGCCGAGGCTACCGGCCCACCCGGGCGATCTGGCGGCTCTGCGCGACCAGGCAGCCGGCCGAATCCCACACTTCAGCTTCCTCGTCGAACCAGCCGCAGCCGACGCGCCGGCACCGGGCAACCACCCGCAGCAGGCCGTCCGCGGGCACCGCCCGCATGTGCCAGGTCAGCTCGACCGTAGGCGCCCAGCCGAACGCGCCGAGCCCGAACACCACCGGCGGCAGCGCGTCTACGGCGAAAGCGAGCAGGTAGGCGTCCGGCGGGCGGTCATCGCGCAGCCGGAAGTAGCCGCGCATCTCGGGGATCCCCGCCGGGCTGCGCTTCATCCAGCCCGCGGTGGCCGGATCCAGGCGGAGATCCACCTGGTCGCGGATGCCGCCGCCCGCCGCGACCGGGACGCACTCATCGACCGGCGGCAGGCTGGGCGGCTCGGCGGTCCAGGACAGCGCCTGCGCGGCCTGCATCGCCTCGGGCAGCGCCGGGTCGCGCGCGTCGCCGGCCAGCGACCCGGTCGTGACGGTCGACTCGATCATCAGCTGGTCGTCCTGCAGCAGCGACGTCCGGGCCACGGCGGCGGTCTTGCCCTGCTTCAGCCAGGTCACCTCGACCTGAGCGGCCGCGATCCGCGGGACCCGCAGGAAGTTCGCGCTGGTGGCCACCGGGTGCGGGAGCGGCGAGGTGTCGAGCACGGCGCGCAGCATCGCCGCGATGAGCACGCCGCCGTTCACCGCCGGCTGGAAGTCCCCGGACGGCGCAGCGGGCGAGAACCGCGGGTCTGGCTGCATGTCGTAGCGCCCGCCGGTGGTCCGCAGCACGGCCGTGGCCTGGTCGAACGCACCCAAGGCGGTCACGCCCATAGGTACCCCCGTCCTTCCAGCCGTGCCCGCGGCTCCGCGGACGCGACGGTCACGCCCATGGGTGCTGCCGTCCTTCCAGCCGTGCCCGCGGACGCGACGGTCACGCCCATGGGTGCTGCCGTCCTTCCAGCCGTGCCCGCGGACGCGACGGTCACGCCCATGGGTGCTGCCGTCCTTCCAGCCGTGCCCGCGGACGCGACGGTCACGCCCATAGCTGGCCTTCCAGCCGTGCCTGCGCCTCCTCGAGCGTTCCCCCGTAGGCCCCGGTTGACAGGTACTTCCAGCCGCCGTCGGCGATGATCAGCGCGATGTCGGCCCGCTCCCCGGCCGTGACGGCCTTGCCCGCCATGGCCAGCGCGGCGTGCAGCGCGGCGCCGGACGAGATCCCGGCGAAGATCCCCTCGACCGTCAGCAGCTCGCGGGTGCGGCGCAGCGCGTCCTCCGAGGACACCGAGAATCGCGTGGTCAGCACGCTGGCGTCGTAGAGCTCGGGGACGAACCCCTCGTCCACGTTGCGCAGCCCGTAGACGAGCTCGCCGTACCTGGGCTCGGCGGCGACGATCTGCACGCCGGGGCGGCGCTCACGCAGGAAGCGGCCCACGCCCATCAGGGTTCCCGTGGTGCCCAGGCCGGCCACGAAGTGCGTCAGCTCGGGCAGGTCGGCGAGCAACTCCGGACCGGTGGTCTCGTAATGCGCCCGGGCGTTGGCCTCGTTGCCGTACTGGTAGAGCATCACCCAGTCCGGGTGCTCGGCGGCCAGCCGCCTGGCTACCCGGACGGCCTCGTTGGAGCCGCCGGCGGCAGGCGAGAACACGATCTCGGCGCCGAACATCTCCAGCAGCTGCCTGCGCTCGACCGAGGTGTTCTCGGGCATGACGCAGGTCATCCGGTACCCGCGCAGCTTGGCCACCATGGCCAGTGATATTCCGGTGTTCCCTGAGGTTGGCTCCAGGAGCGTGCAGCCGGGTGAGAGCAGGCCCTCCTTCTCCGCCTTCTCGATCATGTAGAAGGCGGCCCGGTCCTTGACCGAGCCGGTCGGGTTCCTGTCCTCAAGCTTGGCCCACAGCCGCACGCCGTCGCCCGGCGACAGCCCGGGCAGCCCGACCAGCGGCGTGTGGCCGAGCGAGTCGAGCAGCGAGTCGTAACGCATGCCGGCGGTCAGGCAGCCGGGCTCAGGACGCCAGGCCGCGCCCGGCTGCCGGCGCGCCCCGCCGCCGCTCCGCCCGCCACCGCGGGCAGCACGGTCACGGTGTCGCCGTCAGCCACCGGGGTCTCAAGCCCGCCGAGAAAGCGCACGTCCTCGTCGTTGAGGTACACGTTCACGAACCGCCGCAGCCCGGAGTCGTCGACCAGCCGCTCGCGCAGCCCGCTGTGCCGGGCTTCGAGGTCGGTGAGCAACTCGGCCAGCGTGGACCCGGAGCCCTCGACCGACTTGGCCCCGTCCGTGTAGCTGCGCAGGATCGTCGGGATACGGACCTCGATGGCCATCGTCAGTGCTCCAGTGTGAGGCAGATTGTCGGGTTTCCGTGCATGCGGCGCGGGGTCGTGAGCATCTTCCTGGCATGTCAACCGGCCGCCCGCCGGGATCATTCCGCTGCGATGCGGACCTCCTCCTCGGTGACCGTGTCCGCCGCGATCCGGAACGAGCGGAACTCGGTCTCGTCGGCGTCCCGGGTGGAGACCAGCACGTAGTGCGCGCCCGGCTCGCTCGCGTACGAGATGTCGGTGCGCGAGGGATACGCCTCGGTGGCCGTGTGCGAGTGGTAGATGATCACCGGCTCCTCGTCCCGTTCGTCCATCTCCCGCCACACTCGGAACTGCTCGGCGGAGTCGAACCGGTAGAAGGTCGGCGAGCGCTCGGCGTTCGTCATCGGGATGAACCGCTCGGGCCGGTCGCTCCCGGACGGCCCGGCGACCACGCCGCAGGCCTCGTCCGGGTGGTCGGCGCGGGCATGAGCAACGATCTTGTCGTGCAGGGCGCGGCTGATCGTCAGCATGGCTGGAGCGTACCCCGCGGCCCGCCGCGATCGGCTACCAGAGCGCCTCGACCAGGGTTTCCTGGAGCAGCGTCAGCCAGTCGTAGATCCAGAGCCCGGCCGCCTGCGAGCCGTCCTGGCCGCCCCGCTCGAGCATGGCCTCCCGGTCCTCGGTGACCTCCAGGCGGATCCCCAGCGCGAGCCTGATGTCGTTGAGCGAACGCAGCCACGCCTGGGCCTCGTCGGCGGACAGCCGGACCCGGCCGCCGTCTTCGGGCAGCGTGTCGAGCACAGTCCTGGCCGCGGCCACCTTGCCGGACCGCAGGCCGCTCTCGGTGTACCGGCGGAACTCCCCGGCGGCCGCCGCATCGTCCGGGTAGGCGTCGGGCAGCAGCCGGGCCAGCACCGGGTCGTCGGGCAGCATGGCGCTGTCGCTCAGCGTGAACATCGCCTCGAGCTGCCTGCTGTCCGCGATGCCGCCGTCATCCCCGGTCCCTGACTGGTCCCCGGCCGCCGCCTGCTCTTCGGGCCCGGGCTTGCCTCCGGCCGCCGGCCGCGCTTCGGCCGCGGGCGGCTGCCCGGCCGGCGGCTGCTCGCCGCCGACCAGCTCGGCCACCTGGGCGGCCAGGTTGCGGAGCAGCATCGCCTCGGCCGGGGCGAACCGAGCCGACGCGCCCCCGCCGCGGACGGCGCGGAAACCGACACCTGGCAACTGCAGACCCTCCTGGCCCTCGGGTTCGCTCACTAGTCCTGACGTACCGTCGCCCACAGCCCGTAGCCGTGCAGGATCTCCACGTCCCGCTCCATCTCCTCACGTGCCCCCGCGGCCACCACGGCCCTGCCCTTGTGGTGCACGTCCAGCATGAGCCGCTCGGCCTTCTTGCGCGAGTAGCCGAACACCTGCTGGAACACGTACGTCACGTAAGACATGAGGTTGACCGGATCGTTCCACACGATGGCGACCCATGGCTTGGCCGGGGTCGTGTCCTGGCCGGCCTGCGGCTCATCGAGTTCAACTGGTGCCACACTCACCGGTACCCACCTCCTATCCGTAGTCTTCCACTCGTGAGCCATATCGTGACCAGCGATGCCAGCATGCCGGGCACCGCGCTGCTGACCGACCAATACGAGCTGACGATGGTGCAGGCGGCGCTGCACAGCAGCACGGCCGGGCGGGTCTCGGTGTTCGAGGTCTTCGCCCGGCACCTGCCGAACGGCCGCAGGTACGGCGTGGTCGCGGGCACCGGCCGGCTGCTCGACGCGCTGGAACACTTCCGGTTCGGCCCGGCCGAGCTGGAATTCCTGCGCGACGCCGGTATCGTCAACGAGCAGACACTCGACTACCTGGCGGCCTACCGGTTCAGCGGTGATATCTGGGGATACGCCGAAGGCGACTGTTACTTTCCCGGCTCGCCGATCCTGGTCGTGCAGGCGCCGTTCGGCGAGGCCGTCGTGCTGGAGACGCTCGCCCTGTCCATCCTCAATCACGACAGCGCGATCGCGTCCGCGGCCTCCCGGATGGTGACCGCCGCGGGCGGCCGGCCGCTGATCGAGATGGGATCGCGGCGCACGCACGAGTACGCCGCCGTGGCCAGCGCCAGGGCGGCCTACATCGCCGGCTTCGGCACGACCTCGAACCTGCAGGCCAGGCGGAAGTATGGCGTGCCGAGCGCGGGAACCAGCGCGCACGCGTTCACCCTGGTGCACGATAGCGAGCGGCACGCGTTCGCCACCCAGCTCGAATCGCTCGGCCACGGGACGACGCTGCTGGTGGACACGTTCGACGTGCCCACGGCGGTGCGCACCGCCGTGGAACTGTCCGGAGGCGACCTCGGCGCGGTGCGGATCGACAGCGGGGACCTGGCCAGCGAGGCCCACCAGGTGCGGATGCTGCTCGACGAGCTTGGCGCGACCAAGACCAGGATCGTGGTGACCAGCGACCTCGACGAGTACTCGATCGCGGCGCTGGCCGCGGCGCCCGTGGACGGGTACGGGGTCGGCACCTCGCTGGTCACTGGCTCGGGCGCGCCCACGGCCGCGCTGGTCTACAAGCTGGTGGCCCGGGCCGACACGGAAGGCAGCCCCGGCGCGCTGCGCCCGATGGCGAAGCGCTCGGTGGGCAAGCCAGGGCGCGGCGGGCGCAAGTGGGCCGTGCGGCGCCGCGACCAGGCCGGCACGGCGCAGGCCGAGCTGATCACCCTGGCCCCGCCCGAGCCGGGACCGAACGACCGTGTCCTGCTGCAGCCGCTGGTGCGCGGCGGCGAGATCATCGGCAGGCAGAGCCTGCAGGCGGCGCGCGAGCAGCACCGGGCCGCGCTCGCGGAGCTGCCAGGCCACGCGCGCCCGCTGTCTCGCGGCTACCCGGCCATCCCCACCGTGTTCGAGCCCGACGGCGACTGACCGCGCCCCGACCGGCTACAGTGCCGGACGTGGCCGTGAACACCGAGAGTTTCTCCCGCGTGCTCCGCGACCTGGGGGTCCCGGGTGAGGTGCGCGCGCTGCCCGAGCCGGCCCCGACGGCCGCCGCGGCCGCAGCGCAGCTCGGCTGCGAGGTCGGCGCCATCGCCAACAGCCTGGTGTTCAGCGCCGATGGCGGGCCGCTGCTCATCATGACCAGCGGCGCGCACCGGGTGGACACCGCGAAGGCGGCCGCGCTGGCCGGCGCCGCCACGGTGCGGCGGGCCGACGCCGGATCCGTCCGGTCCTGGACCGGCCAGTCCATCGGCGGCGTGGCGCCGGTGGGTCACCCGCACCCGATCCGCACCCTGGTCGACACCTGGCTGGACCGGCACGAGACGATCTGGGCGGCAGCCGGGCACCCGCACACCGTGTTCCCGACCACGTACGCCGAGCTGCTGCGCATCACGGCCGGCACCCCCGCCGACGTGGGTGACTAGGCAGCGACCGCGGCCGGCCGCCGGCGGACGGTCGGGTACGGTCGGCACATGCGCGCGCTCATCATCGCCGACGTGCAGAACGACTTCTGCGAGGGCGGCTCGCTGCCGGTGACCGGGGGCGCCGCGGTGGCCAAGGCGATCACCGATTACCTGGCCGCCGCGGCCGGATACGACCAGATCGTGGCCACCCGTGACTATCACGTCGAGCCGGGCCGCCACTTTTCCGATCACCCGGACTACGTCGATACCTGGCCGCCGCACTGCGTGGCGGGCACGCGGGGCGCGCAGTTCTACCCCGACCTGGACGGGTCGCGGATCGAGCAGGTGTTCACCAAGGGCGAGTACGCCGCGGCCTACAGCGGGTTCGAGGGCGTCAGCGGCGACGGCCGCCCGCTCGTCATCTGGCTGCGGGACCATGCCATCACCGACGTGGACGTGGTAGGCCTCGCCACCGATCACTGCGTGCGCGCCACCGCCGCCGACGCGGCGGCCGAGGGCTTCGGCACCAGGGTGCTGCTCTCGCTCACCGCGGGAGTGCTGCCGCTGACGACAGAACGCGCGCTCGGCCAACTGCGGGCCGCCGGGGTCGATCTGGTCGAGAAGGCCTGACCAGGTCCGTCCCGTGTGAGACGAGGCCGCCAGCGGGGCCGGACCGGGGACTGGTTCGTCCGCCGCCTCGCACCCTGAGCGCGGGTCCGGCAGCGGTCTCAGTCGCCGGAGGGCAGCGACTCGTAGATCTTCTTGCAGTCCGGGCAGATCGGGAAGCGCTTCGGATCCCGGGACGGTACCCACACCTTGCCGCACAAGGCGACGACCGGCGTGCCGCTTACCGCGCTGTCCACGATCTTGCTCTTGTCCACGTAGTGGGCAAACCGCTCGTGATCGCCGTCACCGTAGGAAAGGTCCGGCCGGACATCGGTCTGGGTATCGGTGCCGGTACGGCTGTCGGGAAGGACTTCGGAATTCACGGGTACCAATCTACCGCGTCCCGCGGCGCCGGGGTTGCGGCCGCCGGGCCCGCTGGTCAGTTCAGCCGGGGGTCGTCGGGGTAGGTGGCGACCAGCGCCAGGTCCCCGCCCTGCCTGCGCAGCACCGCCTGCCAGAGCCGCTGCGGATCGGCCATGAACGGGTCGGCGGGATCACCGGGCAGGACGTACCAGGCGCCCTCGTCGATCTCGTCCTGCAGCTGCCCGCTCCCCCAGCCCGCGTAGCCCGCGAACACCCGCAGCGAGCTGATCTCGGCCGCGAGCACCTGGGGCGGCGCCTCCAGGTCGACAAGCCCGATCCGCGACATCCCCGGACCGCTGTCCAGTGGCCGCCAGCCGAGCGGCTCGCCCTCGCCGCGGGCCAGGGCGAGCGCCAGCGCGCTGGTCGGTGCGACGGGGCCGCCGGTGAACACGACCGGCGGCCCGGTCGCCAGCTCGGTCCACGGTTCGAGCACCTGCCCGACCGATACCTCGGTCGGCCGGTTCAGGACGACGCCGAGCGTGCCCTCCTCGGGCTCGTGCTCGACCACCAGGACCACCGTGCGCCTGAAGTTCGGGTCGCCGAGCAGCGGGGTGGCGACGAGCAGTTCACCCGCCCGGGCAGCATCCACCATGTCACCATCATGGTTCAGGAGAGGGCTCCCTGGTTCCTGCCCCCCGCCTCCGCGCGGACCGCGGCGGCGACCGCGGGGGCCACGTCGGCGTGGAAGACCGAGGGAATGATGTAGTTCGGCCCGAGTTCGTCCGCGGAGACCACGTCGGCGAGCGCCTGCGCGGCCGCCAGCAGCATGTGATCGGTCACCGTCCGGCTCTGGGCGTCGAGCAGCCCGCGGAACACGCCAGGGAAGGCGAGCACGTTGTTGATCTGGTTGGGGTAGTCGCTGCGGCCGGTGGCGACCACCGCGGCGTGCTCGCGGGCGGCCTCAGGATCGACCTCGGGTACGGGGTTGGCCAGCGCGAACACGATCGCCTGGCCGTTCATGGCGGCGATGTCGCCGCCGGTCAGGATGTTGGGCACGGACAGCCCGATGAACACGTCCGCCCCGCGCAGCGCACCGCGCAGGTCGCCGGCGTAACCGCCCGGATTGGTGTTCTCCGCGATCCAGCGCAGGCTCTCGTCCAGGCCGGGCCGGCCGAGATGCACCGCGCCCTTGTCATCGCAGACCACCACGTCCTTCGCGCCGGACAGCAGCAGCAGTCGCAGTACCGCAGTGCCTGCCGCGCCCGCGCCCGCCATCGCGACCTTGACCCCGCTGATCTGCTTGCCCACCACGCGCAGCGCGTTGGTGAGCGCGGCCAGCACCACGATCGCCGTGCCGTGCTGATCGTCGTGGAAAACCGGGATGTCGAGCAGGTCCCGCAGCCTGCGCTCCACCTCGAAGCAGCGCGGCGCGCTGATGTCCTCCAGGTTGATACCGCCCCACCCGGGCGCGATGGCCTGCACGGTCCGCACGATCTCGCCGGTGTCCTGGGTGTCCAGGCAGATCGGCCAGGCATCGATGCCGGCGAACCGCTTGAACAGGGCGGCCTTGCCCTCCATCACGGGCAGCGCGGCGTACGGGCCGATATTGCCGAGGCCGAGCACCGCCGAGCCGTCGGTCACGACGGCCACGCTGTTGCGCTTGATGGTCAGCCGCCGCACGTCCGCGGGGTTGGCCGCAATGGCCAGCGCGACCCGCGCCACGCCGGGGGTGTAGGCCATCGACAGCTCATCGCGGGTGCGCAGCGGCACCTTCGACTGCATCTCGATCTTCCCGCCGAGGTGCATGAGGAACGTGCGGTCGCTGACCTTGTGCAGCGTCACCCCGTCGATCGCGCCCAGCGCGGCCACGATCTGCTCGGCATGAGCGCTGTCCCTGGCCGCGCACGTCACGTCGACCCGGAGCCGGTCGTGGCCGGCCGCGGTGACGTCCAGCGCGGTGACCACGCCGCCGGTCTGCTCGACCGCGCGGGTCAGCTCGCTGACCGCCCGGCCGTGGGCCGCCACCTCCAGCCGCACGGTGATGGAGTACGACACGCTCGGCGCCGTGGTCATGTCGTTCCCGCCTCTCGTGCGCTGCCGCCGGTGCTCTCGCGGCGCTGGCCCACGCTACCCAGCCGGGCCGGGCGCGGCACGCCGGGATACGGCCGCGGCGGTCGGGCGCAGTGCCAGCGCGTACCCTGCAAGGGTGGCACACGGAGGCACCGCGGGAGTCGGGCAGGCGGCCCAGACATCCCAGCCGGGCGTGACTACGGCCGCCGTGCCCCGGGCGGCGGCAGGCCCGGCGGCAGCCCGTCGCCCCGGGGCGGCCCACGCCGGGCCGACCGGCCGGGTGCCCGCACGAACCGCGCCAGGCAGCGCCGCCGCGGCGGCGGAAGACGTGCCGTCGATCGACGTGGCCCGGCTGCGCCTGGCGATCGCGCGGCTGTCCCGGCGGCTGCGGCGTCACCAGCTCGCCGGGCTGACCCTGACGCAGGTGGCGGCGCTGTCCACCGTGGACCGGTCAGGCCCGCTGCGACTCAGCGAGCTCGCGGCCGTCGAGGGCGTGGCCCCGTCCACGCTGACCAGGCTGGTGGCGGCGCTGGAGGACCGTGGCTATGTCGAACGCGGCACCGTGGCCAGCGACGCGCGGGCGAGCGAGCTGGTCATCACCCCGCGCGGCCGCGAGGTACTCGACCGGATCAGGCAGGAGAGCACGACGGTGCTGGCCAGCAGCCTGGCCTCGCTGCAGCCAGGTCAGCTGGCCGCGCTGGCGTCCGCGCTGCCCGCCATCGAGCAGCTCGCCGACGGCGACGCCGACGACGACCGCCCGCGCTGAGCCGGAGCCGCCCGGGCGCTCCGGCTCCTAGAAGAGCAGGCTGGACAGCGTGGCGCGGGCCTTGGTGACCCGCGGATCGCGGGGCGGGAAGATCTCGAACAGGCTGACCAGGTGGCTCCTGGCCCGCTCGCGCTCCTCGCCGGCGGTCCGCCGGACCGTACCGAGCAGCCGGTCGAACGCCTCGTCGACCTTGCCCGTGGCCAGGTCGATGTCGGCGACCTTGCACTGAGCCTCTACGTCGTCCGGGTGCGCGGCCGCGTCCCGCCGCACCTGAGCCTGGTCGTAGCCGTTCACCCGGCGGACCAGGTCCACCTGGGCCAGCCCGACCCTGGCCACCGGGTCATCCGGCGAGGTGGCCAGGATCTGCTCGAACGCAGCGGCGGCGCCCTCCAGGTCGCCGCGCTCCATGGCCTGCTGGGCCGCCTCGTACCCGGGATGAGATGGCGGCCCGTAGGGCTGCTGCCCGGCCGGCGGCGAGCCCGGCGCGTCCGGGCCTGCCTCGGTCCCGACGGCGCCCGGCCCCCGCTCTCGCCCGTTTCCGCCCCAGGCGCCCGCCGCCGCCTCGGGCTGGCCGGGCGTGACCCCGAGCTGCTCGGCGGCGGCCAGCACCTGGCCCAGCCACTCGCGCACCTGCGCCTCGGGCAGCGCGCCGAGGAAGCCGTCCACCATCTGCCCCCCGATCACGGCGACGACCATCGGGATGCTCTGTACCCGCAGCGCCGCGCTCAGCTGCGGGTTGGCATCGACGTCCACCTTGGCCAGCACCCAGGTGCCGGCCGCCTCGGCGGCCAGCTTCTCGAGCACGGGGCTGAGCTGCTTGCACGGACCGCACCACTCGGCCCAGAGATCCAGGATCACCGGCACCGAGCGCGAGCGCTCTACCACGTCGGTCGCGAAGGTCTCTTCGGTGGTCTCGAACACGAACCCGTTCGCTGCGGGCTGGCCATCCGAGTCCGCTGCCTGCTGCCTGCGCTGGGCGGCGTTCTGGCGCGCGCCGAGATCGACGGCGCCGTGGAGGGAGAATTGCTGCGGCTGCATGCCTTTATCCTGCCCCATCGCGGCCAGTGCCGTCGCCGCGGCCGGGTCCTGGATGCCGGGCGGCCGGTCAGAAGGCGGGCGGCTCGGAGTAGTCGCCCCACTCGTCCCGCAGCGCGCCGCAGATCTCGCCCAGGGTGGCCTCCGCGCGCGCGGCGTCGAGGATAGCCGGAACCATGTTCTGCGTGGACCTGGCCGCCTGGATCATCGCCGTCAGGGCCGCGTCCACCGCCGCCTGGTCACGGTCGGCTCGCCGCTGCCGCAGCGACGCCACCTGCTCCGGCTCTACCTCGTGGCTGATCCGCAGGATCTCCAGCGGCTGCTCGGCGGTGTCGGTGTGACAGTTCACGCCGACCACTTTCTTGTCGCCTTTCTCCAGCTTCTTCTGGTAAGCGAACGACGCCTCGGCGATCTCCGAGGAAAACCAGCCTTCCTCGATCCCGCGCAGGATCCCGCCGGTCACGGAGTCGTCGGGGCTCATGGCCAGGATCCGGGCGAAGATCTCCTCAGCCTCGGCCTCGAGCCGGTCGGTGAGCGCCTCCAGGTACCAGGAGCCACCAAGCGGGTCGGCCACGTTCGGCACGCCGGTTTCCTCCATGATCACCTGCTGGGTGCGCAGCGCGATCTCGGCCGCCTTCGCGCTCGGCAGCGCCAGCACCTCGTCGAGCGCGTTCGTGTGCAGCGAGTTCGTGCCGCCAAGCACCGCGGCCAGCGCCTCGATCGCGGTACGCACGACGTTGTTGTCCGGCTGCTGTGCGGTCAGCGACACGCCGGCCGTCTGGGTGTGGAAGCGCAGCCACTGCGCCCGCTCGGTGCGCGCACCGTAGCGGTCGCGCAGCCACCGCGCCCAGATCCGGCGCGCCGCCCGGAACTTGGCGATCTCCTCGAAGAAGTCGATGTGCGCGTCGAAGAAGAATGACAGGCCGGGCGCGAACTTCTCCACGTCCAGCCCGCGGGACAGGCCGAGCTCCACATACCCGAAGCCATCGGCCAGGGTGAACGCGAGTTCCTGGGCGGCCGTGGAGCCTGCCTCCCTGATGTGGTAGCCGGACACCGACAGCGGCTTGTAAGCCGGAATGCTGCGGCCGCAGTACTCCATCAGGTCGCCGATCAGCCGCAGGTGAGGCTCGGGCCCGAACAGCCACTCCTTCTGCGCGATGTACTCCTTGAAGATGTCGGTCTGCAGCGTGCCGTTGAGCTGGCCGATATCGGCGCCCTGACGTTCGGCGGCGGCCAGGTACATGCAGAACACCGGGACCGCGGGGCCGCTGATCGTCATCGACGTCGTGATGTCGGCCAGTGGCATCCCGGCGAACAGGATGTCCATGTCGGCCGCGGAGTCGATGGCCACGCCACAGTGCCCGACCTCGCCGAGCGAGCGCGGGTCATCGGAATCCCGGCCCATCAGCGTGGGCATGTCGAAGGCGACCGACAGCCCGTTTCCCCCTGCCCGCAGCAGCATCTTGTACCGCTCGTTGGTCTGCGCGGCGCTGCCGAACCCGGAGAACTGGCGGATCGTCCAGGCCCGCCCGCGGTATCCGGTCGGATACAGGCCGCGGGTGAACGGGTACTCACCGGGCCAGCCGATCCGGTCGAAGCCCGGCGGCTCGTCGCCCGGCGCCGGCCCGTAGACGGGATCTACCTCGAGCCCGGACAGCGTGCTGAAGTCGGCGTCGCGTATCCGGGACTCGTCGTAGCGCCGCTGCCACCGCCGCCTGCCGTCGCCGTCGCCTGCGCCGGCCTGACCGCCTCGCGCGTCCATGGCGCTTCCTCCCGGCTCGTGGGCCACTGGACGAAATAGTAGGAAGTCCTAGTATTTCCCCGCCCAGTCTACCCGGCTCTCCCCCACCGGGTCGATGTGCCATCGGGGTCCCCGCACGGAATGATGACCCAACCAAAAGCGGCGCGCTGGCGTCTCAACAGGTGGCCTGGGCCGTGATCGCGCGTGTCCGGCCGAACCGGCCCCGTGATGCGGCAGAATGTAGTGGGGAAAGCCCGTGCGCTGTTACCTGGATGACGCTGATCATGCACCGGCGCATGATGGCGTGACGGTGATGCCGGAACGGCGGATCGCACCCCGCACGCTGAGCACCGGCAGGGGAGAGCCCGTGGGGCGGTTCCTTGGCACCGACTCCGCCCAGGCGGAGGAGCTGTTCAACAGCTGCTATCCGCGGCTGGCCGGGTGGGTCAGGCGGCTGGTTGACGACGACGATACGGCTCACGAGATCGCCTCGGAGGCGTTCACCCGGCTGCTTGCGCGGTGGACCTCGCTCGACAACCCGCAGAGCTATCTCTTCATGATCGCCACCAACCTGGTCCGCGACCACTGGCGCAAGACCGAACGGGAGCGCCGCGCGTTCCGCGCGGTCACCGCCTCGGCCGCCACCGACCACGTTCCGTCCCCCGCGCAGGACGTGGACGTGCGGCAGCTTATCCAGGGCCTGCCGACCCGGCTGCGCAACGCGTTCCTGCTGCATTACTACGCGGGGTTCGCGGTGCGCGAGGTCGCGGTGCTGCTCGGGCGGCCGGAAGGCACGGTAAAGGCCGACCTGTTCCAGGCTCGGGCGAAGCTGCGGGCCAGTCTCGGGAGGGCCGAACGTGACTGACCCACGCGATGACATCGACGCCTGGCTGCGCGCGGAGGTCGAGCCGCTGCGCCCGCCGCCGGGCACCTTCGAGCGGATCAGGAAGCAGGCCAGGCGGCGCAAGGCCCGGCGCGTGCTGGTGTCTGCCGCCTCGGCCGGCGCCGCGGCGGCCGTGATCGCGGCGGCCTTCGTGGCGCTGCCCCGGATCGTGCCCACGGTGCTGCACCTGAGATCGAATCCCGCGAGCGACACCTCCGCGGCCCGCCCCGTCAGGTCCAGTGCGGCCCCCGCCACCTCGCGCCCCGCCACCTCGTCGGCGCCCACCCCGGACGCCACGGCCAGCCACCCGGTGCCCGCCGGGCTACCGCCGGTGCCCGTCAACTTCGCGGCCACCTCGGTGACGTTCATCGGGCTGCATACCGGCTGGGTAATCGGGCAGGCCGGGATCCCCGGCCACTGCGCCTCGCAGTACTGCACGTCGATAGCCCGGACCGACGACGCGGGAAAGAAATGGTACGGCGCGCCCGCACCGCACGCCGGCCCCCGGCCGGCAGCACCGGGGTGAGCCAGATCCGGTTCCTCAATCAACTGGACGGCTGGGCGTTCGGCCCGGCCCTGTATGCCACGCACGACGGCGGCCAGCACTGGTCTCAGGTCAGGCTCTCCGGGCTGCGCGTGTTGAGCCTGGAGACCACCGGCCGCCAGGCGTTCGCCGTGCTGGCCAGGTGCGCGGGCACCGGCACCGGCTTCGCAGTGGGCTGCACCAAGTTCTGGCTGTACTCCTCGGCCGCGGGCAGCGACCACTGGGCCCGGGTGCCTGGCACGGCCAGCGCATCCGTCCAGGCCGGGTCGGCCGGCGCGGCGACCGTCGTGCTTACCGGCACCCAGGGGTACTGGTACACGCCGGACGGCCTGCTCAGCGGGCCGGTCACCCACGGCGCGCCGTGGGCCGCGGTCGGCACCTCCGCGCTGCCCTGCCTGCCCGCCACGGCCGGGCAGGCCGGGGGACTGCTCGCCGCGGCCAGCCCGGGGCAGCTGGCCCTGGCCTGCCCGGGAAGCGGCCAGTCCGGGACCGGCCAGGCTATGACCGTCTATGTCTCGCCGGACGGCGGCCAGAACTGGAACCAGCAGGGCAGCCTGACGGTCGATGGGACGGCCACGTCGCTCGCCGCCTCGGCCGGCGGCGTGATGGCCCTCGCCACCAGTCACCGCATAGAGGTTTCCGGTGACGGCGGCGCTACCTGGCGGCCAGCCCAGTACGGGCCGGCGGGCGGGTTCAGCTACGTCGGCCTGACCAGCCCCGCCCAGGGCGTCGCGGTGCCCGCGGATGCCAGCCACCAGGCGGTGTGGTTCACCTACAACGGGGGCCAGGCCTGGACCCGTTCGGCGATCAAGGGCGGCTGACCGCCGCCAGCGCGCCGGCGGGCGGGCCGACGGGTCCGCCGCCGGCCTCGGCCGCGGCCGGCGGGAGCGGCCTGCGCGCCGTCGCTGAAGTCGCCCGCAGCCAGCCGCAGATCGCGGAGCAGGTCGAACATCTCTTTCAGCTGATCGCTGTCGTACCGGCCCAGGCCGAACTCGGCCGCCATCAGATCCCGCGTCGCGTGCTCGACCACCGCCCGGCCGCGGGCGGTTATCTCGGCCAGCGTGCCCCGGCCGTCGCGCGGGTTCGGCCTGCGCATCACCATGCCCTGCTTCTCCAGCCGGCCGATGGTGTTGGTGACGCTGGTCGGGTGCACCATCAGCCGCTCGCCGATCACCCGCAGCGGCAGCGCGCCCTGGCGGCTGAAGGTCAGCAGCACGAGCGCCTCGTACCGGGCGAAGGTGAGCCCGTGCGGGCGCAGGATGCGGTCGAGCTCGCCGAGCAGGATCTGCTGCGCCCGCATGATCGAGGTGACGGCGGCCATGGCCGACGGCGGCCCGAACCGTCGCTGCCAGATGTCCGCCGCCCGTGCGATGGGATCGAAAGGCAGCTCAAGCGGCTTCGGCACACCCGCCACGGTAGCGCGCACGCGCGCCATGCCGGCCAGGCCGGCGGGCCGGGCGCAGGTCACGGCCGCGGGGCGCACCGCTGCCGTAGGCTGCGAACCGTGGACTGGAGCCTGCTGTCGTGCGGCCGGGGTGGTCACGTCACCTACGCGCCCGACGAGCCTGCCCTGCGCGGCCGGCTGACCGCTCAGACTCCCTCCGGCGAGGCATGGCGCTGCCTGCGCTGCGGAACGTTCGTCATCGGGCCGCCGGCCGGCAACGGCCCGGCCGTCGCCGCGCCGCAGGTGCGCAGGGGCAAGGAAGTGCGCAGCGCCTTCATCCTGCGGATCTTCGCCATCGAACGGTTCGTCCGGGCCCTGGTGATCGCCGCGGCGGCGTTCGGCGTCTGGCGGCTCAGCTATTCCCGTACCTCGCTCGAGCACGAGTTCGACCGTGCCCTGCCGGACGTACGCAGGCTTTACCTGGATCTGGGCTTCAACTTCAGCCAGTCCAAGCTCATCGGGCTGGTCAACCATGCCCTGCAGCTGAACTCGCGCACGCTCGGCTACCTGGCCATCGGGCTGGCCGCGTACGCGATCATCGAGATCGTCGAGGGCGTCGGGCTCTGGCTGCAGGAGCGCTGGGGCGAGTACTTCGCGATGGTGGCGACCTCGATCTTCCTGCCCTACGAGGTCTACGACCTGACCGTGAAGTTCACCGTGCTGCGGCTGCTGACCCTCCTGGTCAACCTGGCCCTGGTGGTCTACCTGGTGGTGTCCAGGCGGCTGTTCGGCGTGCGCGGCGGCAGGAAGGCTTACGAGGCGCGGCTGCGGGAGGACTCTATCCTGGACGCCGAGGCGCAGGCGGCGGCGGAGCAGCAACCGGCCGGGAAACCGGATCTGCCCGAACGGCCCGGGGGCCGGTCAGTCCCGGCCGATGAGCCGACCCGGCCGGGGGCCCGGTCGGTCACGGCCGGCGAGCCGGCCCCGCCTGCGGGCAGCTCGCAGGCCGGGACGGACGGGTCGGTCACGGCCGATCGCGGCGCCCCGGGTCCTCCTGCGTGACCAGGGTGCCGACCAGCTGGTCGGCGGCGGTATAGGGGTCCATCTCGCCGCGGGCGACCCGGCCCGCGAGCTCGTCAAGCCCGGTGCCCTCCGGCAGCCGCCGCATCTGTCGGCGCAGCGTGCCGACGGCGATCGCGGCCACCTCTTCCCGGGCCCGGGCCAGCCGCCTGCGCTCCCGCTCCCCGGAAGACGACAGCCAGGACCAGTGCGCGTCGATCTTGTCGGCCAGCTCGCCGATGCCCTCCCCGGTGGTGGCGACGGTGCTGACGATCGGGGGCTTCCAGCCGGGCCGGCCCGGGTGGCCGGGCTCCCCGTCCGGCTGATGCCCGAGCGCGATCATGTTGCGCAGATCCCGCACCGTCTGCTGGGCCTGCGGCCGGTCCGCCTTGTTCACCGCGAAGACATCGGCCACCTCCAGGATGCCGGCCTTCGCCGCCTGGATCGCATCGCCCATGCCCGGCGCGACGAGCACGATCGTGGTGTCCGCGAGCGACGCGATCTCCAGCTCCGCCTGGCCGACCCCGACCGTCTCGATCAGGACCAGGTCGAAGCCGGCCGCATCGAGCACCCGCAGCGCCTGCGGCGTGGCCGCGGCCAGCCCGCCGAGATGCCCGCGACTGGCCATCGACCTGATGAACACGCCCTCGTCGGTGGCGTGGTCCTGCATCCTGATCCGGTCGCCGAGCAGCGCCCCGCCGGTGAACGGCGAGCTCGGGTTGACCGCGATCACCCCGACCCGCTGGCCGCGGCCGCGGTACGCCTTCACCAGGGCACCGGTGAGGGTCGACTTGCCCACCCCGGGGGCGCCGGTCAGCCCGATCACCCGGGCACCGCCCACCCGCGGCGCCAGGATCCGCATGATCTGCCGCAACTGCGGCGAGCCGTTCTCGATCAGCGATACCAGCCGGGCGAGCGCCCGCAGGTCGCCGCCGGATGCGCGGTCAACGAGCCGGCCGGCGTCCGGCGCGAGCACTGCCGGGCCCGGGCCCCCGGCAGACGGCCCGGCGTCGTCAGCCACCGCTGCCGCGGGCACCCGGCGCGGGCACCCTCAGCAGCAGCGCGTCGCCCTGGCCGCCGCCGCCGCACAGCGCGGCCGCGCCCAGGCCGCCGCCCCGCCTGCGCAGCTCGCCGGCCAGGTGCAGCGCGAGCCTGGCCCCGGACGCGCCGATCGGATGGCCGAGGGCAATGGCCCCGCCGTTCACGTTGACCTTTCCGGGGCCGATGCCCAGATCCCGCATCGACTGGATCGCGACCGCGGCAAACGCCTCGTTGATCTCGATGAGGTCCAAGTCGTCCACGGTCGCTCCCGCCTTCCCGAGCGCCTGCTTGATCGCCGCGGACGGCTGCGAGAGCAGCGAGTTGTCCGGGCCGGCCACGTTGCCGTGCGCCCCGATCTCGGCCAGCACAGGTGCGCCGCGGGCGGCCGCGGCCTCGGCCGACATCACCACGACGGCACACGCCCCGTCGGAGATCTGCGAGGAGGAGCCGGCGGTGATCGTGCCCTCCGCGCCGAACGCCGCAGGGAGCTTGCTCAGCACCTCGGCCGACGTGTCGGGACGTACGCCCTCGTCCGCGTCGAAGATCACCGGATCCCGGCGACGCTGCGGAATCTGGACGGCCACGATCTCGTCGTCGAGCAGCCCGTTCTTGACGGCCTCGGCCGCCCGCTGGTGCGACCGGGCGGAGAACTCGTCCTGTTCCTGGCGGCTGATGCCGAGCCGCGAGGCATGCCGCTGCGTCGACTCCCCCATGGACAGGTGGTCGAAGGCATCGGTCAGGCCGTCGTAGGCCATCGCGTCCAGCAGCTCGGCCGAACCGTACTTGAAGCCGGCCCGCGCGCCGGGCAGCAGGTGCGGGGCACCGGTCATCGATTCCATCCCCCCGGCCACCACGATCTCGAACTCGCCCGCCCTGATCAGCTGAGCGGCCAGCGCGATGGCGTCCAGGCCGGACAGGCACACCTTGTTGATCGTGATCGACGGGACGCTCATCGGGATGCCGGCCGCGACGGCGGCCTGCCTGGACGGTATCTGGCCCGCCCCGGCCTGCAGCACCTGGCCCATGATCACGTAGTCGACCTGGTCAGCTGCGATCCCCGAGCGCTCCAGCGCCGCCTTGATCGCGAAGCCGCCCAGCTGCACGCCCTTGAAGTCCCTGAGCGAGCCGAGCAACCGCCCGAAGGCAGTCCTGGCCCCGGCGACGATGACCGCTTCCCGCATCCGCGCGTCCTCCGCTTCTGGCTGCCCGCGTCGACCGGCGCGGGGACTTCTGCCACGATACCTAGGCCACGATGACTACCAGGCATGCGATGGAGGGAGGCGGCCAGTGCTCACTCGCATCGATCACGTCGGGATCGCCTGCCGCGACCTGACCGAGCAGATCTCGTTCTACGAGGCCACGTTCGGCCTCACGGTCGTGAGCCGTGAGGTCAACCAGGAGCAGGGGGTGCGTGAAGCCATGCTGCACGTGGCCGACGCACCAGCCGGCTCGTCATACATCCAGCTGCTCGAGCCGCTGGCGCCGAACACCCCGGTCGGCCGGTTCATCGCCCGCCGCGGCGAGGGCGTGCACCACGTCGGATACGGCGTGCCGGATCTCAGCCAGGCCCTGGCCGCGCTCGGCGCCGCCGGCGTGCGGCTGATAGACGATCGCCCGCGGCACGGCTCCATGGGCGCCGCGGTGGCTTTCCTGCATCCTTCGGGAATGGGCGGCGTGCTCACCGAGCTGGTGCAGGCCCCCGGCCCGGTGACCATTCCCGCCGAGCCGGCGGGAATGGCCTGATGGCCAGAAGCGGGCCGCTCGCGGCCAGCCAGAAGAGCCGGATATTCGGTTCGGGGGAGTCCGAAGGCGCGCCAATCTGGCATAGACGGAGTACGCTTCCATGGGACCGGGCGGGAAGCTGCTGCCGATCCGTACCGGGCGTGTGCAGGTCCTCCGCTGCTGCACGACGTCCGGGATGATGGGTCGGCGAGCCACCCGCTCAGCTATCGTGAGCCCTCACTCATCGACCAGGATCAGGCGCCATGCAGTCCGATATTGATGCCCAGCTCAGCAACTTCTTCGAAGAGTCCTCGCCGCGTGAGTTCGCCAAGGTGATGCGCGGATACGACCCGCATCAGGTCGATGAGCACCTGAAGCAGGTCGACGGCGAGGTGCGCCAGCACCGGGAACAGGCGCAGGCGCTGCAACGGGAACTGTCAGACGCGCACCGCCAGATACAGGAACAAGAACGGCCGACTTACTCCGGCCTCGGGTCGCGGATCGAGCAGCTGCTGCGGCTGGCCGAGGAACAGGCCACGGAGATCGTGCAGGAGGCACGGTCCAGCGCGAACGAGTTCCATGCCGCGGCGAAGGTGGACGCGGCCGAGGTTCGCGCGTCGGCGGAGAACGAGGCCGCCGAGCTGCGGGCCACCGCCAAGCGGGAGACCGACGACCAGCGGTCCGCAGCCGAGCGCGAGGCCGAGGCGATCAGGACCGCCTCCCGGCGGGAGGCCGAGGAGCTGACCTCGACCACCGAGCGCGAGGTCAGCAAGCTCCGGGCCACGGCCGATCACGAGATCGCGGAGAAGCGGGCCGCGATCGAGCGCGACATCTCCAAGCTGCGTACCTCCACCGAGCGCGAGGTGGCGCAGCTGAAGGCGTCCGGTAAGCGGGAGCGGGACGAGATCCTGACCACGTCCAAGCGCCAGGCGGACGAGATGCGCAGCCAGGCGCAGCGGATCCTGGAGGAGAGCGAGGCCCAGCGGGCGCAGGCCGAGGCCGAGTTCGAGATCCACCTGGCGGCCAAGCGCGAGGAGGCTGAGCGCCAGCAGGCCGAGCGGCTCGCCGCGGCCCAGGCCGCCACGCAGAAGCTGGTGACCGAGGCCGAGCAGCGCGCCTCGACCGCCGAGCAGCGGGCGTCCAAGGCCAGCGCGCAGGCCGAGCAGACCCGGCGCGAGGCCGACCAGCACTCGAAGTCGCTGGTGGGCAACGCCAAGAAGAACGCCGACCAGATCGTGGCCCAGGCCAAGGCGCAGGCCAGCCAGCTGCTGACCGAGACGAAGTCCGAGGCCGACCGGCACCGCTCCACAGCCCAGCGCCAGGTCGACGAGCTGACCCGGCAGAAGGACAGCATCGCCAGCCACCTCACCCAGCTCCGCCAGCTGCTCGGCGGGCAGCTGCCCGGCATGGACGATGCGCTGCAGTCCGCCCCGGCCAAGCCGGGCATCGGGTCCGCGCCCGCTCCGGCCCCCGTCCCGGCGCCGGCAGAGGCTGCCGCCCAGCTGCCGAGGCGGGCCGAGGAACCGCGGCACGCCGCCCTGCCGCGGCAGGGGAACGGTGCTGAGGGTCAGGGGCCGGCCGGGCCGCGGCAGCAGCCGCAGGCGGCCGCCGGCCAGCAGGGCGGGCAGCCGGGCGGGCCCAGGCAAGCGGGCGGGCCGAGGCAGCCGGTCGCGAGCAAGGCCACTAAGTCCGGCGATGAAGACTGGTGGACCGAGTAACGCGAATACTTCGCCGTTTGGGCGCGGAGCATTGGCACTGCTATGACGCTGCTAATGCTCCGCGCTGACGAATGGCCGCGGTGACCGGTCAGCCTTCGTCCAGATCCGCCGTCCGGCCGGAGACGGCGCCGATAGCGGCGGTGATCTCATCGAGCAGGTCAGGCGGCAGCGCGGAGTCGATCGTGAGCACGATGAGCGCCTGGCCGCCGCGGGCGTTCCGGCACACCTGCATGCCCGCGATGTTGATGCTACGGCCGCCGAGGATCTCGCCGACCACGCCCACGATGCCGGGCCGGTCGGTGTAAGTCAGGAACGCCATGTGCGGGGCCAGGGCGATTTCCATCTCGAAGCCGTTAACCTCGACGAGCTTCTCGGTCTGCCGGGTGCCGGTCAGGGTGCCGGAGACCGACACCATCTGGCCGCCGGGCAGCGTGCCGCGCAGCGTGACCACGTTCCGCCAGTCGGGGCTCTCCTCGCGGGTGGCCAGGCCCACCTGGACACCGCGGTCAGCGGCGAGCAGCGGCGCGTTCACGTAGCTGACCGGATCCTCGACCACGTCGCTGAACACGCCCTTGAGCGCGGCGAGCTGGAGTACCCGGACGTCACTGGCGGCGATCTCCCCCCGCACCTCGACGTCCAGCCGGGCGGCCACCCCGCCGGCCACCGCGGTGAAGATCCGGCCCAGCTTCTCGGCCAGCGGCAGCCCCGGCCTGACGTTCTCGGCCACCGGGCCGCCCTGGACGTTGACCGCGTCCGGCACGAACTCGCCCGCCAGCGCGAGCTTGACCGAGCGCGCCACCTGGGTGCCCGCCTTCTCCTGCGCCTCGTGCGTGCTCGCGCCCAGGTGCGGGGTGGCGACCACGTTGTCGAACCCGAACAGCGGGCTGTCCGTGCACGGCTCCGTCGCGTACACGTCCAGCGCGGCCCCGGCCACCCGGCCGTCCTTGATCGCGAGCGCGAGCGCGTGCTCGTCCACGATGCCGCCCCTGGCCGCGTTCACGATGCGCACGCCGGGCTTGACCAGGCGCAGCTCCTTGTCCCCGATGATGCCAGCCGTCTCGGTCGTCCGGGGCAGGTGCACGCTGATGAAGTCGGCCTCGGCGAGCAGTTCCTCCAGGCTGAGCAGGCGCACGCCCAGCTGTGCGGCCCGGGCCGCGGGAACGTACGGGTCGTAGGCGACGATCCGCATGCCGAACGCGGACAGCCGCTGGGCGACCAGCACGCCGATCCGGCCGAGCCCCAGCAGGCCGGCCACCTTGCCCTCGAGTTCCACACCGGTGAACTTGGAGCGCTTCCACTCGCCGCCGCGCAGCGAGGCGACCGCCTGCGGCAGGTTGCGGGCCAGGGCGAGCAGCAGCGCCACCGCCTGCTCGGCCGCGCTCACGATGTTGGACGTGGGCGCGTTGACCACCATCACGCCGGCCTTGGTCGCCGCGTCCACGTCCACGTTGTCCAGGCCAACCCCGGCGCGCGCCACCACCTGGAGGCTGGGCGCGTGCGCGAGCGCCTCCGCGTCGATCCTGGTCGCGCTCCGGACGATCACGGCCGAGGCGTCGGCCAGCGCGGGCAGCAGCTGGGCGCGGTCCGCGCCGTCGGTGTACCTGACCTCGAAGTCGGACTCGAGCAGGGCGACGCCCGCGGGCGACAATTCCTCGGCGACCAGGACGATGGGCACGATGCTGCTCTCCAGGCTGTTGCGTCGGGGGGGTTCTCAGTCTAGCCGCTTGTGAAGCGATTCACGAGCGGGCCCGGGCAGGCCCGCGGCCTGGGGCAGGCCCGCCCGCAGCCCCGGAGCTGGCCCGCGGCCCCGGAGCTGGCCTGCGGCCCCGGAGCCGCGCTGGCATGGCCCGGCCGCCCGGCAGTCTGACTGCTCATCCTGCACACGGGCACGTCATCCCGCCGGGCTAGCCTGAGCTGCCGGGTCAGTGCACGGTGAACTGGCCGTGCAGGCCGCCCATCGAGCTGTCGCCGACGTACACATCGAAGCCGCCGGGCTCGACGGTGAACTGGCCCTGGTTGTTGTAGAAGCCCAGGTTCGCCGGCCCCAGCTTGAAGGTGACGGTCCTGCTCTGGCCGGGCTTGAGCGTGACCCGCTGGAATCCGTCGAGCCGGCGGACCGGCTGCAGGATGCTGGCCACCCGGTCGTGAATGTAGAGCTGGACGACGTCGTCACCCGGCCTGCGTGCCCGTGTTGGTGATGTCCGCGGTCACGGTCAGCGTGCCGGTCCTGGCGATGCTGCCCGCCGACAGGTGCAGGTTCGACAGCGCGAACGTCGTGTAGGACAAGCCGAATCCGAACGGGTACTGCGGCGTGTTGGCCACGTCGAGGTACTTGGAGGTGTACTTGTTGTTCGGATCGTAGGGCCTGCCGGTCGGCAGCTCGTTGTAGGAGATCGGGATCTGCCCGACGTCGCGCGGGAAGCTCATCGGCAGCTTCCCGCCCGGGTTCACCCTGCCGAACAGCACGTCCGCGACCGCGTTGCCGCCCTCGGTGCCGGGGAACCAGGATTCGAGCAGCGCCGGCGCGTGCCGGGCCAGCCAGCTGATGGTCAGCGGCCGCCCGTTCATCAGCACGACGACGTACGGCTTGCCGGTCGCGGCGATCGGCCTTGCACCAGCGCGAGCTGCTGCCCAGGCAGGCCGATCCTGCTGCGCGAGGACGCCTCGCCGCTGTCGGCCGCCGGCTCGCCCACCACGACCACGGTCACATCCGATGCCCTGGCTGCCCTGACCGCGGCGCCGAACCCGGTGCTCGAGGTGCACGAGGTGTCGCAGCCCTGTGCGTACCGCACCGTCGCGTGCGGCACCGCCGCCTTGATGCCGGCCAGCACCGGCACCACCTTGCCCTGGTCGAGCGAGTACCCGATCGGCACGTCCGGCCCGAGCTGGTCGGACGGGTCGTTGGCGAGCGGCCCGACCACCGCCACCGACGACACGCTCTGTGCTCAGCGGCAGCGCGTGGCCGGAGTTCCGCAGCAGGACCATCGAGCGGCCCGCCATGGCGCGCGCCGCGGCCAGGTGGGCCGGCGTGAGCTCGGCGTGCTTGACCCGGCTGGGATCGGTCAGCGGATGCGCGAACATGCCGGCCAGGTACTTCAGGGTCAGCACGTGCCGCACGTCGCTGTCGATCGTGGCCATGCTGACCTTGCCGCTGCGCACCAGGCCGGGCCCGTAGGCGGGGTAGGTGGCGTACTGGCTCGGGATCTGGACGCCCATCTCGATGTCCACCCCGGCGGTCAGCGCGAGCCGCGCCGCGTCCGCGCCGTTGGCCGCGAAGCCGAAGGCGATCAGTTCCTGGATTGCCTGGTAGTCACTGACCACCGTGCCGCCGAATCCCCACTCATGCCGCAAGATCGTGGTCAGCAGGTACGGGTTGGCGCTGGACGGCACGCCGTTCAGGGAGTTGAACGCGCTCATCACCGACGCCGCGCCCGCATCGATGGCCGCCTTGTAGGGCGGCAGGTAGTCGTTGAGCAGCTGCTGGGTGGACATGTTGACCGTGTTGTACTCGCGGCCCGCCACCGGCGCGCCGTAGGCCGCGAAGTGCTTGACGGTCGCGGCCATCTTGTCCGGTGCGCTGAAGTTGCTGCCCTGGTAACCGCGCACCTTCGCCGCGGCCATCGCCGACCCGAGGTACGGATCCTCGCCGGAGCCTTCGACCACGCGCCCCCAGCGCGGGTCGCGGCTGATGTTGACCATCGGGTTGAAGGTCCACTTGATCCCGTCCGCGGTCGCCTCGTCGGCCGAGATCGACTCGTCGTTCTCGACCGCCGCCGGATCCCAGCTGCTCGCCTCGGCGATCGGCACCGGGAAGATCGTCTTGTACCCGTGGATGACATCCAGGGCGAAGATCACCGGGATGTGCAGCCGCGACTGCAGCGCGGCCCGCTGCACCTGGTTGATGTGGTTCACGCCAACCAGGTCGAGCACCGAGCCGACCTGGCCGTTGCGTACCTCGCTGAGCAGCGTCTTCCCGGGCGCTCCGTTCGCGCCGGTCGGCCCGGACATCTCCAGTTGCCCGAACTTCTCCGCCAGCGTCATCCGCCGGATCAGGCCGTCGACCTTGGCCGCAGATCGAGCCAAGCCGCTGCTGCGCCGCTGAAGCGGGAGTGTGGCCGGCCTGCGATCCTGGCTTGGCCCCGGCCGCAGGCACCGCGACCAGCAGCGCGGCCGCCGCCAGCGGAGCAACCACCGCCACGGCCCTGCGCGCGCCGATGAACCGCAACATCGAGCGTCTCATAATGCCGCCTCTCTCGTGGGGGTGACCATTGGATGCCCCTCACCAGAGTGCGGAAACCACTCATACGTACCAGTCGTGTACTCAGAGCGATGACGGCGCGGTGCGGCCGGCCGCCCGGACGGCTGCGCTGCCGGGCGGCCGTAGCTGGCCGCGGCGGGCTGAGCATCGCGTCGCGCCGCCGGGCGCCGGTCGTCAGCCGGTGTCTTCGAGCCAGCTCATCAGCGGCCGGAGTTCGGCGCCCACCTGCTCGATCTGCTCGGACTGCTCGGCCTCGCGCCGCTTGAGGAAGGTGGGCCGGCCGGCGTCGAATTCTTCTACCAGCTCGCGGGCGAACGTGCCGTCCCGGACCTCGGCGAGGATCTTGCGCATCTCCGCCCTGGTCCGCTCGTCGATGATGCGCGGGCCGCGGGTGTAGCCGCCGAACTCCGCGGTGTCGGAGACCGACCAGTACATCTTGGAGATGCCGCCCTCGTACATGAGATCCACGATCAGCTTCATCTCGTGCAGGCACTCGAAGTAGGCGACCTCGGGCTGGTATCCGGCCTCGACCAGGGTGGCAAAACCCGCCTTGATCAGCTCGGAGATCCCGCCGCAGAGCACCGCCTGCTCGCCGAACAGGTCGGTCTCCGTCTCTTCGGTGAACGTGGTCTTCAGCGCCCCGGCCCGGGTGCCGCCGATCGCCTTGGCGTAGGACAGGGCCAGCGGCCACGCGTTCCCCGACGCGTCGGCGTGCACCGCGACCAGGACGGGCACGCCCCGGCCCTCGCTGAACTGGCGGCGAACCAGGTGACCAGGCCCCTTGGGCGCGACCATGCACACGTCCACGCCAGGCGGCGGCTGGATCAGCCCGTAGCGGATGGACAGGCCGTGCGCGAAGAACAGCGCGTCGCCCTCCACCAGGGCCGGCCCGATCGCGTCGGCGTACAGGCCGCGCTGCAGGTGATCAGGAACCAGGACCATGATCAGGTCAGACTCCTCGCAGGCCTCCCGGGGCGTCAGCACCCGCAGGCCCTCGCTGTCCGCCTTCTCGATGCTGCCGGATCCCTCGGGGAGCCCGACCCGCACGTTGACGCCCGAGTCGCGCAGCGAGAGCGCGTGGGCATGGCCCTGGCTGCCGTATCCGAGCACGGCGACGTGACGCCGCTGCACGAGCCCGAGATCGGCGCCGTCGTCGTAAAAGATCTCTGCCACTTTCCTGGTCACTTTCTCGTCGTGGTCACGCGCTGCGCTCGACGGGCCGCAGCGCACGATCGGTGATGGACCGGCCGCCACGGCCCATGGCCACCATGCCGGACTGCACAAGTTCCTTGATACCGAACGGCTGAAGCACCCTGATCAGCGCCTCCAGCTTCTCCTTGTTGCCGGTGGCCTCGACCGTGACGGCGTCCGTCGCCACGTCCACCACCTTGGCCCGGAATAGCGCCACCGTCTCCAGCACTCGCGACCTGGTCTCCAGATCGGCATGGACCTTGACCAGCAACAGCTCGCGCTGGACCGCGGCGGCCGGCTCGAGCTCCACGATCTTCAGCACGTTGATCAGCCGGTTCAGCTGCTTGGTGACCTGCTCAAGCGGATGATCCTCGCAGTTCACCACGATCGTCATCCGGGAGAAGTCCTCGTGCTCTGTGGGCCCGACCGCGAGCGAGTCGATGTTGAACCCGCGGCGCGCGAACAACCCGGCCACCCGCACCAGCAGGCCGGGCTTGTTCTCCACCAGCACAGACAGCGTGTGCCTGTTCATGGGCATCCCCCCGTTCTCCGTCGTTTGCCTGGTCATTCGGTCACGTCCCAGTCCGGGGCCATGTCACGGGCCACCTTGATGTCGTCGTTGCTGGTGCCGGCGGCCACCATCGGCCAGACCATCGCGTCCCGGTGCACGATGAAATCGACCACGACCGGCTTATCGTCGATCTCCATGGCCTGCCTGATCACCTCGTCCACCTGCCCGGGCGTCTCGCAGCGCAGGCCGGCGCAGCCGTAGGCCTCGGCCAGCTTGACGAAGTCCGGCACGCGCGTCCCGGCTGACGCCGCGGGATCCGGCTGCGGACCCAGGTCGGTCTGGGAGTACCGCCCGTTGTAGAACAGGGTCTGCCACTGCCGGACCATGCCGAGGTTGCCGTTGTTGATGATGGCCACCTTGACCGGGATGCCCTCCAGCGCGCAGGTAGCCAGCTCCTGGTTGGTCATCTGAAAGCAGCCGTCGCCGTCGATCGCCCACACGCACGCCCCGGGACGGCCCATCTTGGCACCCATGGCCGCAGGCACCGCGAACCCCATGGTGCCCAGGCCGCCGGAGTTGATCCAGGTGGCTGGCTGCTCGTACTTGATGAACTGGGCGGCCCACATCTGATGCTGGCCGACGCCGGCCACGTAGACCGCCTCAGGACCGGCGATCTTCCCGATCCGCTCGATCACGTACTGCGGCGCGAGCGAGCCGTCGGCCGGCTGCTCGTACCCGAGCGGGTAGGTGCCGCGCCAGGCGTCAAGCTGAGCCCACCAGTCGGCGAGGTCGCCGCAGTTCCCGGCCTCGTGCTCGGTGCTGACCGCCGCGATGAGTTCGGTGATCACCTCCCGGCAATCCCCCACGATGGGCACGTCGGCGTGCCTGTTCTTGGAGATCTCGGCCGGGTCGATGTCCGCGTGCACGACCGCCGCGCCGGGCGCGAAGCTGTCCAGCCTGCCGGTCACCCGGTCGTCGAACCTGGTGCCGAGCGCGACGATGAGGTCCGCCTTCTGCAGCGCGCCGACCGCCGCGACCGTGCCGTGCATGCCGGGCATGCCGAGGTGCTGCGGGTGGCTGTCCGGGAAGGCGCCGCGCGCCATCAGCGTGGTGATGACGGGGGCGCCGGTCAGCTCGGCGAGCTGCCGCAGCTCGCGGTGCGCGCCGGCCTTGATGACCCCGCCGCCCGCGTACAGCACCGGCCTGCGCGCGGTCGCGATGATGCGGGCGGCCTCCCGCACCTGCCGGGAGTGCGGGCGGGTGACCGGGTGGTACCCGGGCAGGCTGAACGGCACGGGCCAGCGGAACTCGGTGCTGGCCTGCAGCGCGTCCTTGGCGATGTCCACCAGCACCGGCCCGGGCCGGCCGGTCGCGGCCAGGTGGAACGCCTCGCCCACGGTCCTGGCGATGTCATCGGCCTGGGTGACGAGGAAGTTGTGCTTGGTGATCGGCAGCGTGATCCCGGAGATGTCCGCTTCCTGGAAGCCGTCGGTGCCTATCAGGCTGGTGGGCACCTGGCCGGTGATCGCCACCAGCGGCACCGAGTCCAGGAACGCGTCCGCGATCGGCGTGACCAGGTTGGTCGCGCCCGGGCCCGAGGTGGCCATGCAGACGCCGACCCGCCCGGTGGCCTGCGCGTACCCGGTAGCGGCATGCCCGGCGCCCTGCTCGTGCCGGACCAGGACGTGCCGCAGCCGGGTGGAGTCGAGCAGCGGATCGTAGGCCGGCAGGATCGCGCCGCCGGGCAGGCCGAACACGACCTCGGTGCCGAGTTCCTCGAGGGCGAGGATCAGCGCCTGGGCCCCGGTGACCTGGCGCGGGACGGCCGCCGGTACCGCCGCGGGCCGGCTGGCCGGCTCGGCGGCCGGGGCCGGGCCTGCTGCGGTGTGGGGCGCGGCCGTGCCCACCCGCGCGGCGATGTCACGCGGGCTGGGGGCCTGACGGGCTGGCGTCGTCTGCTCGGTCATCGGGCGGCTTCCTGGTCGGTGGCTGCGGGGCAAATAAAAAACCCCCCGCGCCGGGTGGCGATCGAGGGGAGCGCGCAGGCGGCTGACTCGTCAGCGACCTGCGCGCTGGCGAAGTACGAGAATCAGGCTGCGGTGCACGTCGCTCACCCTACCGCCTGTTCCAGCTTCTGCGCAGTTGTGTCTCAGATAATGAGACAACTGCCTCGGGCTCGGCTTCCGGATCCGGCGGCACGGCGCCGCCGCCAGGCTGGGCGACCGTGGTCCCGATCAGCGCCTCCACGTCGGCGGCCGACATCGGGGCGGCCACCAGGTAGCCCTGGCCGAGCCCGCAGCCCATGTCCCTGAGCAGGCCAAGCTGCCGCGAGCTCTCGATGCCCTCCGCGACCACCGCGATGCCCAGCTCCCGGCCGAGCTGGACGATCGTCCTGGTCAGCAGCGTGAGCGTGTCGTCCTCGCCCAGGCCGGCCACGAACGAGCGGTCGATCTTGATGATGTCCACCGGGAGCTGGCGCAGGTAGGCCAGTGAGGCGTAACCGGTACCGAAGTCATCGATGGCGAGCCGGACGCCGGCGCGGCGCAGCTCGCTGAGGTGGGCCAGGGCGGGCCGTCCGGCCTGCACCAGGACCCGCTCGGTGACCTCGAGCGTGAGGGCCTCGGGCGGCAGCCCGGCGTCGCCGAGCGCGCCGAGCACGGACTCGGGGAAGTGCTCCGCGTTCACCTGCCGCGGCGAGAAGTTCACCGATATGCCGACGTCGGCAGCCGACCGGTACCACCGCGCGGCCTGCTCGCACGCCTGGCGCAGCACCCAGTTGCCGAGCGGCACGATGAGACCCGAGTCCTCCGCGACGCCCAGGAACTCCCCGGGAGGGACGGCCGTGCCGCCGCGCCACCAGCGGACCAGCGCCTCCGCGCCGCTGACCCGCGAGGTGGCCAGCTCGACGACAGGCTGGTACTCCACGACCAGCTGCCCGTCGGTGATGGCGCGCTGCAGGTCACTGGTCAGCTCGAGCCGGTGCACCACGTCCTGGTGCATCTGCGCGGCGAAGACCTCCACCTTGCCGCCACCCGATCCCTTGGCCCTGGCCATCGCGACATCAGCATTGCGCAGCACGATCCCGGGCGGGTCGGAGCCCGCGAAGGCCACGCCCACGCTGGCCGTCAGCGAGATATCCCGCCCCGCCACCCGGAACGGCTCCGCAGCCACGCTCTGCGCCAGCCGGTCGGCCAAATCCACGATTTCCTGCGCTCCCGCGGCGTCTTCGGTCAGGATCGCGAACTCATCGCCGCCCCAGCGGACCACGGTGGCCGCGGGCGGCACGGCCGCGCGCAGCCGCCGGGCCGCCTGCGCGATCAGCAGGTCCCCGGCCCTATGGCCGACCGAGTCGTTGACCGCGGTGAACCCGTCGAGGTCGAGGAAGACCACGCCGGCCTGGACGGTGCGGGCGCCGGAGTCCGGCTCCCCGGCCGGCTCCCCGAGCGCCGTCGTCGCGCGCTCCTCCAGGTAGGCGCGGTTCGGCAGGCCGGTCAGGCCGTCGTGGAAGGTCAGGTGCGTCACCTGCCTGCGCAGCGCTACCTGGTCGCTGACGTCGCGCGCCGTGACCAGCAGCTGGTCGGTCCCGCCGGGATGGCGGTAGGGCGAGACCGTCGCCTCCACGTGCCGCCAGGTACCGTCCGCGGCCCGCACCCGGCACGGGAACCTACCAGGCAGGCCCGGCTGGTCAAGCGACGCGGCCACGGCCTGCCTGCAGCCTGGCCTGTCCTCCGGGTGGACCAGCTCGTCGAGCCTGGCGCCGAGCAGCCGGTCGGTCGAGTACCCGTACTCGGCCACCGCCGGGCTGGCGTAGCGGATAATCCCGCCCTGCTCGCAGACGATCACGACGTCGCTGGTGAGGTGGGCCAGCTCACGGAACCGGCGCCCCGATTCCAGCGAGGCTCGCATCCCGCGCCTGCCGCCAGCGACCGCGCCGAGCATCCGCGCGGCCAGCGCGAGGACCGCCGCGCTCGCCACCACGACCAGGGCAGGCGCGCCGTGCCCCCGGGCCAGCGCCCAGACGCAGACGGCCACCGCCGCCAGGGCGGCCGCCCCGGACGCGACCGCCGCGGCAGGCACGTCCGCCGCCATCCGGCCGCCGCGCCCGCCGCGCGGCGCGGCCAGCCACGGCGTAAGGCCGAGCACGCAGAACGCGGCGAGGGCGACGGCCTGCTGGGCCGCCCCCGGGGTGCCGCCGTCAAGCCGGGCGCTCACCCCCAGCGCGTCGCTCACCGTCACCAGCAGCACCGCGACGAACGGCGGCACCGCCGTGGCCCCGGCGTCCGAGATCATGGGCAGCACCAGGGCGGCCGCCACCAGGCCGGCCATCGGGTGCAGCAGCTCCACCGCGAACGCCCCGGGCCCGCTTCCCGACCTGATGTAGTCCGGGCCGAACAGCGCGATCCAGCCGATGACGAAGAGCACGGCCGCGAGCACGAAGCCGTCAGCCAGCCGCGGGATCACCGGGCGCCTGGCCATCCGCTGGCCGAGGGTCCGCCATCCGTCGCCGGCCTTGCCGCCGCCCGCCGCCACCAGCACCACGACGCCCGCCACCACCGCGATAAGGGCCAGCAGCGGCGGCAGGTCGGCAAGCGTCAGGCCGGCGGCCACGCCGCTGAGCGGGGCGCCGAGGACCTGCTGCGCGATGACGCCGAGGCACCAGAATCCGGCCGCTCCGCTGAACCACAGGTAGGCGAGCCTGCCCCGGCCGACGCGCCGCCGGGCCGCCAGCCACAAGGTGAGCGCTGCCAGCGCTGATGCGGCGATCCCGGCGGCCGCTAGCGCGTGCGCCGCGATGCTCATCGGTGGTCCCCCGACACGTGCGAGCCTCCCTTAGTCGCGCCCACGGAAATGGTGCGGGTCCAGGCCACCCGACGCGTGCCTGATCAACCTCTGCAGATGCCGTCCCGACCGAAGTGATGCCGTGGCCTCCGGACTCGGGCCGGGATCGCCGGCCGGCTGGAGGCGATATCGCTCCTGGCGATGGAACTCACCTTACGTACCGAAGGTCACACTTAGGTTGAGAGTGCGGCGCAGTAACGCACCGGAAGGGAGCGAAACTCACCGCAATCCGCGCAGGTCAGCGCTCATCTGATCCATCACGCGGTGGCTAGCCTTCCGAAGACCGGCTCGGGGTCGGGCAGCTTGCCCAGCGGGCCGGCCGGCGTGCATTGCGCGGCTACCCTGGCCGCGGTGGCGGGCACCAGCGGGGCGAGCTGGCCGGCCACGCAGCGGCAGGCCCCGATGAGCAGGGCGAGCGCGGCGTCCAGCCGGGCGGCTGCGGGGCCGTGCTGCGAGCGGGCGAGCTGCCAGGGCCTGACGTCCTCGATGTAGCGGTTGGCCTGATCGACGATCTGCCAGGTGGCGTCGGCCGCGGCCCGGAAGTCGAAGTCAGCGAGGGCGGCGTCAACGAGGCCAGGCGCCCGCTCGCAGGCGGCCCGCAGCCGCCCGGCGCCGGGACCGCCCGCCCGGCCCTGCCCGCCGCCGCCGGGAAGCACGCCCGCCCGGTAGCGGTGCACCATGGTCACCGTCCGGCTTACCAGGTTGCCCAGGCCGCCGGCCAGGTCCGCGTTGGCACGGGCGATGAGCCTGCCCGCGGTGAAGTCGGTGTCCCCGACCCGGGGCACCTCGCGAAGCAGCCACCACCGAACCGAGTCGGTGCCGAACTGCCGTACCAGCGCCACCGGGTCCGGCGTGCCGGCACCAGACTTGCTGATCTTGCGCCCGTCCGTGGTCAGGTAGTCGTGCACCAGGATGTCGGTGGGAAGGGGCTGGCCTGCCGACAACAGCATCGCGGGCCAGTAGACGGCGTGAAACCGCAGCACGCCCTTGCCCACCAGGTGCACCCGCCGGTCCGCGTGACGCCACCATCGCTCGTACTCCCCGGCCTGCCCGCCATAGCCGAGCGCGCTGATGTAGTTACCGAGCGCGTCCCACCACACGTACATCACCTGGCCGGGATCGCCTGGCACCGGGATGCCCCAGCCGTGCGCCCGCTGCGTGGAGCGGGAGATGCTGAAGTCCTCAAGGCCCGAGGCGATGAACGCGAGCACCTCGTTCCGGCGGCCGGCCGGCTCTACCCGCAGCCGGCCCGAGCTGACCAGGTCGTGCAGCGCCCCGCCGTACCGCGACAGCCGGAAGAACCAGTTCCGCTCCGACACCAGCTGCGGGACGGTGCCATGCTCGGGGCAGCTGCCCCCGGCCAGCTCGGCATCCCGGTAGAACTGCTCGCAGCCCACGCAGTACCGGCCCCGGTACTCCTTGAGGTAGAGATCCCCGCGCTCCGCGCAGGCCCGCCACAACCGCTGCGCCCCGGCCAGGTGCCGCGGGTCGCTGCTGGTCTGGATGAAGTCGTCATACGACAGCGCGAGCGGCCCGGCCAGCTCCGCGAACGCGGCCGCGTTGCGCCGCACCAGCGCGCGCACCGGCACGCCCTCGGCCTGCGCGGCCAGCACGTTCTTGAGCGAGTTCTCATCGGTCCCGGTCTGGAACCGCACCAGATCGCCACGCTGCCGGTAGTGCCGGGCCAGCGCGTCCGCCTGCACCAGCTCGAGCGCGAAGCCCAGGTGCGGCCGCGCGTTGACGTAGGGAATCGTGGTACTGAGATAGATGCGTTCGGTCATCGGAACCTCCGGAAAATCAAACCGGGGTCCCGGCCCGCACATGAATCGAGGCCCCGATACGGGACCTCGTGCGGTAATCCGCGCAACGCTGACTGGCCCCGGCTAGCGGGGCATCATCACCTGATGCGCGGATCGAGTCATGTGTTCATGTTACCGGGGGAGCGCATCTTCTTTTGGTTGTGAGCACAGTACTTGCGCTTCACGGGCATGGAGTGCTCGCTCGGGCAGCCGGGGTTCGGCGCAGCCGGCAGCCGGATGATCGAGTGAGTGCTTCAGGCCGCACCCAGGCGGTCCAAGATGAGCTGGCGGACGCGGGTGGCGTCGGCTCGGCCGCGGGTGGCCTTCATCACCACGCCGACCAGCACGCTGGCGGCCTGGGTCTTTCCCCCGCGGACCTTGTCGGCCACGTCCGGGTGGGCGGCGATGGCGTCGTCCACGGCGGCGAGCAGGGCGCTGTCGTCGCTGACCACGGCCAGCTGCCGGGCTGCCACCACCTCGTCCGGCGAGCCTTCGCCGGCCAGCACGGCGTCGAGGACCTGGCGGGCCAGCTGGTCATTGAGGACGCCGGATCCGACCAGCTCGCTCACCCGGGCGACCCGCGCCGGGGTGATGCTGAGCGCGGCGAGCTCGACCCCCCCGGCGTTGGCACGCTGGCGCAGCTCGCCGAGCCACCACTTGCGGGCGTCGGCGGGCGTCGCGCCCGCGGCCACGGTCTCGGCCACCAGGTCGAGGGCGTCGGCGTTGGCGAGCGCGGCCATGTCCAGGTCGGACAGGGCCCATTCGGACTGGAGCCTGGCGCGCCGGGCCGAGGGCAGCTCGGGGAGCGAGGCGCGCAGCTTGGCCACCATGTCCGGCGGCGGGGCGATCGGCACCAGGTCGGGCTCGGGGAAGTACCGGTAGTCCTGCGCTTCCTCTTTGCTGCGCCCGGCCGTGGTGATCCCGCTGTCCTCATGGAAGTGCCGGGTTTCCAGCGCGACCCGGTGGCCGGCGTCGAGGATGGCCGCCTGCCGCTCGATCTCGTACCGGACCGCCCGTTCGATCGAGCGGAGCGAGTTCACGTTCTTGGTTTCGGTCCGGGTGCCCCACCGGCCCGACCCGATGGCCGCCAGCGAGGTGTTGACGTCGCAGCGCAGCGAGCCCTCTTCCATCCGTACATCGGATACGTCAAGCGCCCGCAGCAGATCGCGCAGCTCGGTCACGTAGCCGCGGGCCGCCACCGGGGCGAGCGCGCCGGTCCCGGTGACCGGCTTGGTCACGATCTCCACCAGCGGGATGCCCGCCCGGTTGTAGTCCACCAGCGAGTAGTCGGCGCCGTGAATCCGCCCGGTCGTGCCGCCCTTGTGCAGGGACTTGCCGGTGTCCTCTTCCAGGTGTACCCGCTCGATCTCCACCCGCACCTGCCGGGCAGGCCCGTCGTCGGGGTGCACGGTGACCTCCAGCCAGCCGTCGGTGCACAGCGGCTCGTCGTACTGGGATATCTGGAAGTTCTTCGGCATGTCCGGGTAGAAGTAGTTCTTGCGCGCGAACCGGCACCACGGCGCGATCGTGCAGTTCAGCGCCAGGCCGATCTTGATCGTGAACTCGATCGCGGCGGCGTTGGTCACCGGCAGCGAGCCGGGCAGCCCCAGGCAGACCGGGCAGACCTGGGTGTTGGGCGCGGCGCCGAACGTGGTCGGGCAGCCGCAGAACATCTTGGACGTGGTGCCGAGCTCGACGTGCGTCTCCAGCCCGATCACCGGCTCGTAGCGGGTCATCGCCTGGTCGAACGGGACCAGCCCGGCCGCGGTCTCAGTCACCTGTCGCGCTCCTGCCCGGACCGGCGGCCAGGGACGGCGCTCCGTCCAGCAGCGGGTGCCCCCGTTGCCCGGTCAGCGCGGCCTCGACCGCGGCGCCCACCCGGTAGGCCCGGTCGTCGGCCAGGACCGGCGCCATGACCTGCAGCCCCACCGGCAGCCCGTCGTCGGGGGCCAGCCCGCACGGCACCGACAGTGCGGCGTTGCCTGCCAGGTCGGACGGGATCGTGCACAGGTCGGCCAGGTACATGGCCATCGGGTCGTCCACCCGCTCGCCGATCGTGAACGCGGTGGTCGGCGTGGACGGCGACACCAGCACGTTGACCTGCTCGAACGCGGCCTCGAAGTCACGGATCACCAGGGTGCGGACCTGCTGGGCCTTGCCGTAGTAGGCGTCGTAGTAACCGCTGGACAGCGCGTAGGTGCCGAGCATGATCCGTCGCTTGACCTCCGCGCCGAAGCCCGCTTCCCTGGTCAGGGACATGACCTCCTCGGCGCTGCGGGTGCCGTCGTCGCCGACCCGCAGCCCGTACCGCATCGCGTCGAACCGGGCCAGGTTGGACGAGCACTCGCTGGGAGCGATCAGGTAGTACGCGGGCAGGGCATAGCCGAAGTGCGGGCACGATACCTCGGTGATCTTGGCGCCGAGCGATTCGAGCAGCTCGACCGCCTCGCCGAACCTGGCGAGCACCCCCGGCTGGTACCCCTCGCCGCTGAGCTCAGTGACCACGCCGATCCGCATGCCCTCGACGTCCGCCTGCCGGGCCGCGGCCACCACCGGCGGCACCGGCGCGTCGATCGAGGTCGAGTCGCAGGGGTCATGCCCGGACATCGCCTCGTGCAAGAGCGCGGCGTCGAGCACGGTCCTGGCCAGCGGGCCCGGCGTATCGAGCGAGGAGGCGAAGGCGACCACGCCGTACCGGGACGAGCCGCCGTAGGTCGGCTTCACCCCGACGATCCCGCAGACCGCCCCTGGCTGGCGGACCGAGCCGCCCGTGTCGGTGCCGATACCCAGCGGCGCCTCGAACGCGGTCACCGCGGCGGCCGAGCCACCGGACGAGCCGCCAGGAACGCGGGTCAGGTCCCAGGGGTTGCGCGAGGGCCCGAACGCGGAGTTCTCCGTGGATGATCCCATCGCGAACTCGTCCAGGTTCGTCTTGCCCAGCACGATGGCACCCGCCTCGCGGAGCCTGCGGGTGACCGTCGACTCATACGGCGGCTGCCAGCCGTCCAGGATGCGTGACCCGCAGGTGGTCGGCATGTCGGCGGTCGCGAACACGTCCTTGACCGCGACCGGCACGCCGGCCAGCGGGCCAAGCGGCTGGCCCGCCGCCCGGCGGGCGTCCACCGCGCGGGCCGCCGCGAGCACCAGCGCGGCCGGCACGTGCAGGAACGCGTGCACCTGCCCGTCGACCGCCGCGATCCGGTCCAGGTGCGCCTGGGTGACCTCGGTTGCGGACACCTCGCCCGCGGCGATCGCGGACGCCAGCTGGGCGGCGGTCATCCGGGTCAGCTCGGAGGTCATCATCACTCCTCCGCCAGGATCCTCGGCACCCGGAACCGCTGCTCCTCGACGGCGGGCGCGGCCGCGAGGGCCTGCTCCGCGGTCAGGCACCCGGCGAGCTCATCGGGGCGGAACACGTTCGTGAGCGGCACCGCGTGCGAGGTCGCCGGGATACCTTCCGCGGTCACCTCCTGCACCCGCGCCACCGCCGAGATGATCACATCGAGCTGTCCGGCGAAGTGGTCGAGCTCGGCGTCGGTGAGCGCGATCCTGGCCAGCCTGGCCAGGTGCGCCACTTCGTCACGGGTGATGGGCATGCAGGCAATCCTAGGTGCCGGCCGGGCCAGCCCGAACCGGGTTATTCAGGACCACGGATGACGCGGAGCCTGGGGCAGGACCTAGCGCGGGGCAGGAGCCGCGGCGGGACGTTCCGCGGGAACGCCAGGGTGTGGCGGCACGGACGGCGTCAGGGGTGTGCCGGATCGCACCGCGTCGGGGCCCTGGTCTAGGAGGACGGCGAAGGCTGCCTCGTCTAGGACCGGGACGCCTAGTTCGACTGCCTTGTCGTACTTGGAGCCTGCGTTCTCGCCCGCTACGAGGAAGTCGGTCTTCTTGGAGACCGAGCCGGTAACCTTGCCGCCGCGGGCCCGCACCGCCTCGGTCGCCGAGTCCCGGCTGAACCCGGCCATCGAACCGGTGATCACCAGCGACATCCCGGCCAGCGTCCGGCCTGCCCCGCCGGGTCCGCCGGCCGGGCCCTCCTCGGCCAGCCGCACCCCGGCCCGGCGCCACTTGTCCACGATCGCCCGGTGCCAGTCCACCGTGAACCAGTCGATCACCGCGGCCGCGATCGTCGGGCCGACGCCGTCCACGGCTGCCAGTTCGTCCACCGACGCCGCTTCGATCGCGTCCAGCGAGCCGAAGTGCGCGGCCAGCGCGCGGGCCGCTGTCGGGCCGACGTGCCTGATCGACAGCGCGACCAGGATCCGCCACAGCGGCCGCGACCGTGCCTCCTCCAGGTTCGCCACCAGCTTGGCCGAGTTGACCGTCAGCGTCCCCGCCTTGTTCACGAAGAACGGGACGGTCGCCAGCCGCTCGGCGGTGAGCGCGAACAGGTCGCCCTCGTCGGTGACCAGGCTCGAGTCCAGCAGCGCGACCACCGCCTCGTAGCCGAGCACCTCGATGTCCAGGGCGCCGCGCCCGGCCAGGTGGAACAGCCGCTCGCGCAGCTGGGCGGGGCAGGACCGGGTGTTCGGGCAGCGCCAGTCCACCTCCCCCTCCTCGCGGGCCAGCGGGGTGCCGCAGGCCGGGCAGTGGCCGGGGAACACGAACGCGCGCTCGGAGCCGTCGCGCAAGTCCGCAACCGGCCCGACCACCTCGGGGATCACGTCGCCGGCCTTGCGCAGCACGACCATGTCACCGATCAGCACGCCCTTGCGCGCCACCTCGTCGGCGTTGTGCAGGGTGGCCCGGTCCACCACGGACCCGGCGACCTTGACGGCCTGCATCACCGCGAACGGGGTGACCCGCCCGGTGCGGCCCACGTTCACCCTGATGTCGAGGAGCCTGGTGGTTACCTCTTCTGGCGGGTACTTGTACGCGATCGCCCAGCGCGGCGCGCGGCTGGTGGAGCCCAGCTCGCGCTGCACCGCAATCCGGTCCAGCTTGACCACGACCCCGTCGATGTCGTAGGGCGGGTCGTGCCGGTGCTCGGCGTAGTAGCCGATGTACTCGCGCACCCCGTCCAGGTCCGGGGTCACCCGGTACAGCTCGCTGACCGGCAGCCCCCACGCCCGCATCCGCTCGTACCAGCCGGACTGGCTGTCCGGCCCGGCCTGGGTCGAGCCGACACCGTGCACGATCAGGTTCAGCGCCCTGGTCGCGGTGATCCGGGGATCCTTCTGCCGCAACGAGCCCGCGGCAGCGCTGCGCGGGTTGGCGAACGGCGGCTTGCCCGACTCGGTCAGGGCCACGTTCAGCTCCTCGAACCCGGCCACCGGGTAGAACACCTCGCCGCGCACCTCGAGCGTCTCGGGGAAGCCGCTGCCGTTGAGCCGGGCAGGCACGCCGGCGATCGTGCGGATGTTGGGCGTGACATCCTCGCCGGTGACGCCGTCGCCGCGGGTGGCCCCGCGGACCAGCACGCCGTCGCGGTAGAGCAGCGCGACTGCCAGCCCGTCGATCTTCAGCTCGCACAGGTAGGGCGCGACCGGGCCGGACTCGGCCAGCCGGGTCACCCGGGCCGACCAGTTGTCGAACTCCTCGGCCGAGAACACGTTATCCAGGCTGAGCAGCCGGTCGATGTGACTGACGGCGGTGAACAGCGTGGACACCGGCCCGCCGACCTTCTGCGTGGGCGAGTCGGGGGTACGCAGCTCGGGATAGCGATCCTCGATGTCGCGCAGCTCGCGGATCAGCGTGTCGTATTCGGCGTCGGAGATCAGCGGCGAGTCCAGCACGTGGTAGCGGTGCTGATGCTCGGTCAGCTCCGCGCCGAGCGCGGCGGCCCGCTGCCGGATCTCGGCCGGCACGCCGCCGAGCTCGGCGGCCTCCGGTAGCTCGGTCATGTGCGCTGCACCCTCCTCGATCACGCGGGCACTGCCGGGGCGTGATCAGGCCGCCCCGGCTCCGTCACCCGGTGCCCTCCTCGATCATCTCGGGCAGTATCCGGCCGGCCTCGCGGCAGGCGGCGAGCACTTCGGTGGCCCGCCCTGGCGACACGCCGGCCAGCCCGCAGGCCGGCCCGATCACCACCTGCTCCGCACAGCCGGCCGCCGGCAGGCCGAGCCGGCGCCACAGGTCGGTGACCCGCCTCGCCAGCTGGCTGGCCTCGGGCCGTTCGGAATCCGAGGGCTGAACAGCACCCGCGAAGATGCCGCTGCCGGCCTCCGCCGCCTCCGCCAGCGGATCTTCGTCCTCCGGCCGGAGCAGGCTGATGTCCAGGTAGACCGCCTGCGCGCCGGCCTGGCTGATGACCCGCAGCGGCGGGCGCGCGGCGCAGCAGTGCACGACGCGGTAGGCGCCGGAGGCCGCGAGCACCGCGCGCAGGCTGTCGGCGGCCGGGCCGGGCTCGACGGCGGCGACCCGGCGCAGGCCGCTGGCGGTGGGGATGGCCCCGTCCAGCACCGCGGGCAGCCGCGGCTCGTCGCACTGCAGGAGCAGGGTCGCGCCGGGCACCCGCTTGCGGACGTCGGCGGCATGCGCACTGATGCCCTCGGCCAGCGACTGGGTGAGGTCGGCCACCGCCCCCGGGTCGGCCAGCGCGACCTCCAGGCTGGATGGCAGCTCAAGCGAGGCGGCGAGCGTCAGCGGCCCGCAGGCCTGGATCTTGAGCGGCCCCCGGTAGCCGGCCGCGGCTTCCTCCAGCGTGTCCAGATCCTGGTCGAGCAAGGCGCGCGCCCGGCGCTGGTCGCGGCCGGGACGGGCGGCCAGCCGCCAGCCGGCCGGCGTGGTCTCGACCGGCATCTCGGTGAGCAGCGCCGCGGTGCGCCCGATCAGGTCGGCTCCCGGGCCGCGGGCGGGCAGCTCGGGCAGGTAGGACAGGTCGGGCAGCTCGTCAAGGACGGCGCGGACGGCGGCGAGCGGGTCGGTGCCTGGCATCGAGCCCGCGCCCGAGGCGCTACCGGGGGGCCACGGGAAACGCGGCGCATCGCTGGTCACGCAGCCGAGCCTAGCGACCCCGGCGGACACCCGCGGCGCGGCGCCGCCGCCGGGGCCGGGCCGGGTGCGAGGGCCGGAAGCCTGGGTCAGGCAGGGGCGGTTGCGTGCGTGGTGTGGATGGTGCCGGAGCCGAGCACGAGGTCGTCATGGTAGAGGACCGCCGCCTGGCCCCTGGCCACGGCGCGGGCAGGCTGGTGCAGCCGGATCCGGAGCACGTCCCCTTCCGGCCATGCGGTCGCCGGGTGCGTCTCGCCGTGTGCGCGCAGCTGGACGGCGCAGTCGAGCGGGCCCGCAGGGGGCGGGCAGCCTGTCCACACCGGGCGGCTGACCATGATCTCGCGCACGTCGAGCCGCTCCCGCGGGCCGACCGTCACCGTGCCGCTGACCGGCTCGATGTCCAGCACGTAGCGGGGCTGGCCGTCGTCGGCGGGACGGCCGATGCGTAGCCCCTTGCGCTGCCCGATGGTGAACCCGTAGGCACCGTCGTGCTCGCCGACGGCGCGGCCGCCGGCGTCCACGATCTGGCCGGGGGCCTCGCCGAGCCTGCCGGCGAGGAACCGCCGGGTGTCCCCGTCCGGGATGAAGCACACGTCGTGGCTGTCCGGCTTGCCGGCCACCGCCAGGCCGCGGGCGGCCGCCTCCTGCCGCACCTGCGCCTTGGTGATGTCGCCGAGCGGGAACATGGCCCGGCCGAGCTGGCCGGGCGTGAGCACGGCGAGCACGTAGGACTGGTCCTTGGCCGGATCCACGCTGCGCCGCAGCCGCTGCCCGTCCAGCCGGGCGTGGTGGCCGGTGCAGACCGCGTCGAAACCGAGCGCGACGGCCCGGTCCAGCACCGCGGTGAACTTGATCTTCTCGTTGCAGCGCAGGCAGGGGTTGGGCGTGCGGCCCGCCGCGTACTCGGCGACGAAGTCGGCCACCACGTCCTGGCTGAAGCGCTCGGCCATGTCCCAGACGTAGAACGGGATGCCGATGACGTCGGCGGCCCGGCGGGCGTCGCGGGCGTCTTCCAGGGTGCAGCAGCCCCGGGCGCCGGTCCGGTGCGAACGCGGGTTCGCCGACAGCGCGAGGTGAACGCCGGTCACCTGGTGGCCTGCGTCGGCGGCCCGGGCCGCGGCCACGGCCGAGTCAACGCCGCCTGACATGGCGGCGAGCACGCGGAGCTGAGTCATCGCCTATCGAGGGTACGCGGGGATCGCGCCTGCCCTGCGCGCGGCCGCGCCGGAGTTGAGGGTGGCGGTCCCGGCGGCGGGCAGATCACACTGGGAGAGGACGCTTGCCCGGGACCGCAACGAGGAGGTACGTGGTGGCGCAGAAACGGGTCCTCGGCATCGTGCTGGCGGGCGGCGCGGGAAAGCGGCTGGCCCCGCTGACCGACGACCGGGCCAAACCCGCCGTCCCCTTCGGCGGCCTCTACCGGCTGGTCGACTTCGCGCTGTCCAACCTGGCCAATGCGGGCTGCCTGCGGATCGCCGTGCTGACCCAGTACAAGAGTCACAGCCTGGACCGGCACATCAGCCTGACCTGGCGGATGAGCACGCTGCTTGGCAACTTCGTGACGCCGGTCCCGGCCCAGCAGCGGCTCGGGCCGCAGTGGTACACCGGCTCCGCGGACGCGATCTACCAGTCGCTCAACCTCATCTACGACGACGAGCCCGACCTGGTGATCGTCTTCGGCGCCGATCACGTCTACCGGATGGACCCGCGCCAGATGATCGACCAGCACGTGGCTTCGGGAGCGGGCGTGACGGTCGCGGCCATACCGGTGCCGCGTACCGAGGCGACGGCGTTCGGCGTGATCGCGACCGGGCAGGATGGCCGGTCGATCGAGGCGTTCCTGGAAAAGCCGGCCGATCCGCCGGCCATGCCCGGCCAGCCCGACCAGGCCTACGCGTCGATGGGCAACTACCTGTTCACGACCGACGTCCTGGTCAACGCGCTGCGCAAGGACGCGGCCGACGCGGAGAGCAGGCACGACATGGGCGGCGACATCGTCCCGATGCTGGTCGGCCAGCGCGCCGCGCAGGTGTACAACTTCCTGGACAACCAGGTACCTGGCGCCACCGAACGCGACGCCGGGTACTGGCGTGACGTCGGGACCCTGGACTCCTATTTCGACGCGCACATGGATCTGTGCGCCGTCCACCCGGTCTTCAACCTGTACAACGGCCAGTGGCCGATTCTCACCCAGGCGCCGTCCCAGCCGCCGGCCAAGTTCGTCCACGACGATGGCGACGGCCGGATGGGCCGGGCGATCAACAGCCTGGTCAGCAACGGCGTGATCGTGTCCGGCAGCCTGGTCCGCGAGTCGGTGCTGTCGCCCGGCGTGCGGGTGGAGAACTGGGCCACGGTGGAGCGTTCGGTGGTGATGCACAACACCCGGATCGGGCCGCGCGCGGTGGTCAGGAACGCGATCCTGGACAAGAACGTGATGGTGCCGGAGGGCGTGCAGGTCGGCGTGGACAAGGAGCACGACCGGGTCCGCGGCTTCACGGTCTCCGCCGCCGGGGTGACCGTGGTCGGCAAGGGCCAGCTGGTCACGCCGTGACCGCCGAGCCTGCGGGCGGCCGGCTGCGGGTGGCCCTGCTGACCAGGGAGTACCCGCCCGAGGTGTACGGCGGGGCCGGGGTGCACGTGGAGTACCTGGCCCGGGAGCTGGCCCGCCTGGTGGACCTGACCGTGCACTGCCAGGGCTCGGACCGGGCCGGGGCGGTGGCGCACCGGCCGTGGCCGCTGCTGGACGGGGCGAACCCCGCGCTGCGCACGATCTCCGCCGACCTGTCGATGACGGCGGCGGCAGGCGGATCCGGCCTCGTGCACTCGCACACGTGGTACGCGAACCTGGCCGGCCACCTGGCCGGGCTGCTGTACGGGGTGCCGCACGTCGTCACCATGCACTCGCTGGAGCCTCTGCGGCCGTGGAAGGCCGAGCAGCTCGGCGGCGGGTACGCGCTGTCTTCCTGGTGCGAGCGCACCGCGGTGCAGGGCGCCGCCGCCGTGGTGGCGGTGTCGGACGGCATGCGCGCGGACGTGCTGGCCGCCTACCCGGAGGTGGCGCCGGAGCGGGTCCGGGTGATCCGCAACGGGATCGACACCCGCGAGTACGCGCCGGACCCCGGCACCGACGTGCTTGCCAAGTACGGCGTGGACCCCGGCAGGCCCTACGTCATCTTCGTCGGGCGGGTCACCAGGCAGAAGGGGCTGCCCGTGCTGCTGCGCGCGGCGGCCGGGCTCGATCCGCACGCCCAGCTCGTGCTCTGCGCCGGGCAGGCCGACACCCCCGAGCTGGCCGCAGAGGTTGACGGCCTCGTCAGCGGGCTCACCGCGACCAGGCCCGGGGTGCGGCTGATCTCCGGCATGCTGGCCAAGCGCGAGATCATCCAGCTGCTCTCGCACGCCCGGGTGTTCGCCTGCCCGTCGGTGTACGAGCCGCTCGGCATCGTGAACCTGGAGGCGATGGCGTGCGGCGCCGCGGTCGTGGCGTCCCGGGTGGGCGGCATCCCCGAGGTCGTGGCGGACGGCGAGACCGGGCTGCTGGTGCCGCCTGACGATCCGGACACGCTGGCCGCCGCGCTGAACGCGCTGCTGCGCGACCGGGACCGGGCGGCGGCGATGGGCGCGCGGGGCAGCGCCCGGGCAGCGGCCGAGTTCGACTGGACCGCGATCGCGGCGCAGACGGTCGCGCTCTACCGCGAGCTCGCCGGCTTACCCGGCGCCGGGGGCCAGGAAGCCTGACCGCTGCCAGACGGCGCGGGCCCGGCCGTCGAGGAACCCGACCTCGTCGAAGGCGGCCATGGACTTGCGGGAGGCCCACCGCAGTACCGCCTGGCGGTGCGGGCTGCCGGCGGCTTCGCGCCGGGCGAGGTCGGGATCGAGGCCGACCGCCGCGTAGCCCGACGGATGCATCAGGTTCCGGCGGATGATGCCGGACATTGCCCAGGCCAGCCTCGTCGCGGTCAGCCGGCGCCGGGTGGCCGAGCTGTTTGCCGCCTGCCGCTTGAGTTCCTCGCGGGCGTACTTGATGTGCCTGGCCTCCTCGATCACGTGAATCCGACTCACCTGGCGGACCAGCGGCTGGATTCGCTCGTCGGGGAAGGTGGCGCGCTGGACGGAGTCGGTGAACTCCTCGATCACCAGCACCGCGGCGAACATCAGCATCGGGTCGTAGATCGCGCCCAGCACCTTGAGCGCGTGGAACTCCAGCGGCCTGGGCCGGTGAGTCCGCAGTCCCAGCGTCCGCACCATCCGGCCGAACATGATGGAGTGCCGGCACTCGTCGGCGATCTCGGTCAGCGCGTAGCCCACGTGGCTGCTGTCGAACCGGCTCCGGTAGGAGTGCTGCACGAGGATCTGCATGAGTAGCAACTCCGACCAGATGCCGAACGAGGCCAGGCTCGCGGTCTCGTGCCTGGTCAGCTCGATCCGCTGCTCGTCGTTGAGCTTGTCCCACAGCGGCGTCTCGTACAGCGAGACGAGCTCGGGCGGCGCGTAGAACAGGCCGGGAGCCGGCCGGGCGTCCCAGTCCACGTCCACGTCGGGGTCGAACGAGTGCTTGCGCGATGTCTTGATCAGCCGCTCAGCGGTCAGCTCGCGATCGGTCAGCGCGATCGTGTGGTTGCCGTCCCGGCAGCGGATGACGCCGGTGCCGGCGTCGATGACGGCGGTCATGACAGCACCCCCTCGAGCTGGAAGTCGGCGCGCCTGACCCGGCGGGTGCGCAGCCAGAAGCTCACCGTAGAGCCCGGCCAGAGCGCGCGGTTGACTCCCTCGGAGTCGAGGTACCAGCTGGCGCAGCCGCCCTGCAGCCAGACCGAGCCGCTGGACTTTTCCTGCACCCAGTCGTTGAAGCGCTGCTGTGCCTGCGGCCTGACCTCGATCGCGCGCGCCCGGGACCTGGCGACCAGCCGCAGGCAGCTCATGATGTAACGGACCTGGGCTTCGATCATGAAGATGATCGAGTTGTGGCCCAGCCCGGTGTTGGGGCCGACCAGGAGGAACAGGTTCGGGAAGCCGGCCACGGTGGTGCCCAGGTGGGCGGTCACCCCGTCCCGCCAGGCATCGGAGATCTTCAGCCCGTCCCGGCCGACGAGGTGCATGTTGGCCATGGCGTCGGTGACGTGGAAGCCGGTGCCGAAGATGATCGCGTCCGCCTCGATCTCACGGCCGTCCTTCGTCACGATGGACCGCTCGCGGATCTCGGCGATGCCGCCGGTCTCCAGCTCCGCGTCAGGCCGGCTGAATACCGGGTAGTAGTCGCTGGAGACCAGCGTCCGCTTGCAGCCGAGGGTGTAGCCGGGGGTGAGCTTGCGCCGCAGCCCGGGGTCGGGCACCTGGCGCTCGAGGTGCCAGCGTCCCAGTCGCTCGGCTCCCTTGATCATCTTCGGGTGCTCGAAGCCGAGGACAAAGCTCTCCTGCAGCCAGTAGACCATGTTCCGGTAGGCGAACCTGGCGCCCGGAACCCGCTCGAACCGGTGCTGCTGCGCCTGCGTGAACTCCCGGTCCGGCCGCGGCAGGATCCACGGGGCGGTCCGCTGGAACACGGTCAGGTGCTTCGTCCGCGCCGCGATCTGCGGCACGAACTGGATCGCCGAGGCGCCGGTGCCGATCACCGCGACTCGCTTGCCGGACAGGTCGTAGTCGTGATCCCACTGCGCGGAGTGGAACGCCCTGCCCTCGAACCGCTCGAGCCCGGGCAGCTCGGGAATGCTCGGCAGGTGCAGCGGGCCCAGGCCGGCGATGAGCGCGTGCCCGTGCAGCACGCCGCCGTCGGCGGTGCTGACCCGCCAGGCGGCCGCCTGCTCGTCGTACTCCGCTCCGGTCACCTCGGCGCCGAACCTGATGTGCGGCCGCAGCCCGAACTTGTCCACGCAGTGCTCGATGTACGCGAGGATCTCGGGCTGCCGGCCGAACTCGTGCTTCCAGTCGGCCTTGGGCTCGAAGGAGTAGGAGTACAAGTGCGACCTGATATCGCAGGCGCAGCCCGGATAGGTGTTCTCCCGCCAGGTGCCGCCGACCCGGTCCGCTTTCTCCAGGATCACGAAGTTGCGCACGCCGGCCTGCTTCAGCGCGATGGCCATGGCGATGCCGGCGAAGCCGGCGCCCACGATCACGACCGCGTGCGTGCGCTGCTGGCTGGCGTGGTCCCGGGTGCCGGCGGGCAGGCCCATGATGATGCTCCTCTGGCTGCTGTGACATACGGTACCAGTACCGTTGAAACATAAGATACATTTCTTGCATACTTGTATCAAGGCGTAGGGTCGGACTCGTCCGAACCGGGCCGGCGGCCAGCCGGGATCCGCGCGGGCCCGGCGCGGGCGGAAGGATGAGGATGGTCATCGACCTGCTGCGCATGGCGCAGGCACCCGATCGCGGCGAGGACGCCGATGCGGTGACCGAGCGGATCCTGGACGCGGCTCTCGGCCAGTTCGAGGACTTCGGGCTGCGCCGGTCCACGATGGAAGACATCGCCAGGCGCTGCGGGCTGTCCCGGATCACGATCTACCGCAGGTTCCCCAGGAAGGAGAACCTCATCGAGGCGGTCGTGCTGCGCGAGCTGCGGAACTTCCTCGGGGACCTGGCCAGCGTGGGCGGGTCGGGCGGCACGCCCGAGGCCCGCATGATCGAGCGGGTCGCCTTCGCGCTCCAGTACCTGCGCCGCCACCCGCTGCTGTGCCGCCTGCTGCGCACCGAGCCCGAGGCGATCCTGCCGTCCCTGACCGTGAACGGCGGCCCGGTGGTGGATCTGGCCCGCGAGCACAGCGCGGCACTCATCCGCCGGGATCTGTTCGGGCCGCAGGCTCCGCCGGCCGAGGCCGAACGGCGCATCCAGACCGTCGCCGAGCTGGGCGTCCGGATCGTGCTCTCGTTCATACTGACTCCGTCCAGCGCGATCGCGATGGACACGCTGGAGGATGCCAGGGCCTTCGCCCGGGATCTGATCGCCCCGGTACACGTGGCCCTTCTCAGCGAGAAGGCGCGCTCCGCGGCCGGCTCGTAGCCGGCCTGCCGCCGCCCGCGGTCAGCGGGCCGCCCGGCGGGCGCGCTCGACGGCCTCGCCGATCACCGCGCCCACGGCGTCCACGTCCGCCCGGGTCGAGGTGCGGCCGAGCGAGAACCGCAGCGAGCCGCGGGCCCGCGCCTCGCCCGCGCCCATGGCGAGCAGCACGTGGCTGGGCTCCGCGACCCCCGCCGTGCAGGCAGACCCGGTCGAGCAGGCGATCCCCTTGGCGTCGAGCAGCATGAGCAGCGCGTCACCCTCGCAGCCGGGGAAGGAGAAATGGACGTTGCCGGGCAGCCGGGCGGGCCCCGGCGGCGGGCCGTTGAGCACCGCGTCGGGCACGGCCGCCCGTACCTGCCCGATCAGCTCGGCGGCCAGCGCGCCGAGCCTGCGGGCCTCGTCGCCGACCTGCCTGGACTTCAGCGTGACCGCGGTCGCGAACGCGCTGATGGCGGGAGTGTCCAGCGTGCCCGATCTGATATCCCGCTCCTGGCCGCCGCCGTGCAGCACGGGCACCGGTTCTACCTGCCGGGCCAGCAGCAGCGCGCCCACGCCGACCGGGCCGCCGAGCTTGTGCCCGCTGATGCTGAGCGCGTCGGCGCCGGACCCCGCGAAGTCCACCGGCAGCTGGGCGGCCGCCTGCACGGCGTCGCTGTGGAACGGGATCCCGTGCTCGCGGGCCACCGCGGCCAGCTCGCGTACCGGCTCGATCGTGCCCACCTCGTTGTTCGCCCACATGATGCTGACCAGGGCGACGCTGCCGGGGTCGGTCTCGATCGCCGCGCGCAGGGCGTCCGGGCTGACCAGCCCGGCGTCATCGACCGGCAGCCAGCCGGCCTCGGCTCCCTCGTGATCAGCCAGCCAGTGCACGCTGTCCAGCACGGCGTGGTGCTCGATGGGGGTGGCCAGCACCCGGCGGCGGGCGGCCTGGCCGTCCCGCCGGGCCCAGTACAGGCCCTTGACCGCGAGGTTGTCCGCCTCGGTGCCGCCGCTGGTGAAGACCACCTCGCTCGGCCGGGCGCCGTAAGCCTCCGCGATCTGCTCGCGCGACTCCTCGACCACCCGGCGGGCCCGGCGCCCGGCGTTGTGCAGCGAGGACGGGTTGCCGAGCGTGGCCAGCTCCGCGGTCATCGCGTCGAGCACCTCGGGCAGCAGCGGCGTCGTGGCGGCATGGTCCAGGTACGCCAGGCAGCCCGATGCGGGCGCCAGCGACCCTGTCCCGCCGTCGAGATACCCCATGACGCGCTCAGCCTACCGGGGAGCCGCGGTTGCCCTCCCCCGGTCGTCAGCCCTGGCCGCGCCGGCCGATCTCTTCGACGAGCTGCGGCACCACGGCGAACAGATCCCCCACCACGCCGAAGTCAGCCAGCTCGAAGATCGGCGCCTCCGGGTCCTTGTTGATCACCATGATCGTCTTGGAGGTCTGCATGCCGGCCCGGTGCTGGATCGCGCCGGAAATGCCGACCGCGAGATACAGCTGCGGTGCGACGGTCTTGCCGGTCTGGCCCACCTGGAACTGGTGCGGGTACCAGCCCGCGTCGGTCGCGGCGCGGGAGGCCCCCACGGCCGCGCCGAGCGAGTCAGCCAGCTGCTCGATGAGCGCGAAGTGCTCGGCGCTGCCCACTCCCCTGCCGCCGGACACCACGATGGACGCCTCGGTGAGCTCGGGCCGCTCGCTTCGCTCCTGCTCGACTCGCTCGGTGACCCGGGCAGCCTTGGCCGCGTCGCTGACCGGGACGTCCAGCGGGACGAGCTCGGCCGCGCCCGGCTGGGGCGCGGGCTGCGGGGTTACCGAGTTGGGCCGGACCGCGATGATCGGGGTCCCGGCCCGCACCCGGGAGTGGACCACGATCGAGCCGCCGAAGATGGACTGCTCGGCGACCAGGCCCTCGGCCAGATCCAGCGCGTCGGTGATGATGCCCGATCCCGTCTTCACCGCCACCCGGGCGGCGATCTCCTTGCCCTCCGCGGTACCTGCGATGAGCACCGCGGCCGGGGACGCCTGCGCGAGCGCCGCGGCCAGCGCCTCGGCCTTGGGCGCGGCCACGTAGTCATCGAACTCAGTGCCGTCGGCGACGTACACCCGGGCCGCGCCGAACTCGGCCAGCCGGTCTCGGCCGGCCGCGGCATCCGGACCGGTCCAGACCACGGCCGGCTCGCCGTGGCGGCGGGCCAGGGTCAGCAGCTCGGTGGTTACCTTCCTGACCTCACCGCCGGCGTGCTCGGCGAATACCAGCACCTCAGCCATGCGCGCGTGCTCCTCCCCGGGACCTGTTGTCCGGCCGCATCTCAGATGAACTTCTGCGCCGCGAGGAACTCGGCCGCCTTGACCCCGCCGTCGCCGTCATCCTTCACGATCGTGCCCGCCGCCCGGGGCGGGCGCGCCGCGAAGTCGACCACCTCGGTCGCGGCCGCGGCCAGGCCGACCTGCGCGGGGTCGATGCCCAGGTCGGCGAGGCTCAGCGTGTCCACCGGCTTCTTCTTCGCGGCCATGATGCCCTTGAACGACGGGTAGCGCGGCTCGTTGATCTTCTCGACCACGCTCACCACCGCGGGCAGAGCCGCCTCGACCTTGTCGTAGCCGTAGTCGGTCTGACGGCGGATGCTGATCGCCGGGCCGTCGATCTCCACCTTGCCGGCCAGCGACATCTGCGGCACGCCGAGCCGCTCGGACAGCATGGCCGCGAGCACTCCCATCCTGGCGTCGGTCGATTCCGAGCCCACAATGACCAGGTCAAACCCGATCCTGCTCAGAGCCTGCGCGATGACCTGGGAGGTAGCCAGCGCGTCGGAGCCGGCCAGGCCGTCGTCCAGCACGTGCACGGCCTGGTCGCAGCCCATCGACAGCGCCTTGCGGATCGATTCGGCCGCCTTCTGCGGCCCCATGGACAAGATCGTCACCTCGCCGCCGTGCGCCTCGGCGATCAGCAGTGCCTCCTCGATCGCGTACTCATCGAGCTCGTTGATCAGCCCGTCCACGCCCTCACGGTCGAGGGTGGAATCGTCCGGCTTGAGCTTGCGCTCCATCCCGGTATCCGGGACCTGCTTGACGCACACGACGATGTTCATGGCCGGTGACCGACCTCCCTGAATCCAGTCTTGTCTCGCGCTCTGTCATGTTACCCGTGAGTAGCAAATCCGGCGACTCACCCCGCGGCCCGCTCGGCGGCCTCCACCACGGTAACCAGCAGCATCGCCCTGGTCATCGGGCCCACGCCGCCGGGCATGGGGGCGAGCCAGCCGGCCACCTCAGCCACGCCGGGATCGGCGTCACCGACCAGGCCCGCGTCGGTCCTGGTGATGCCGACGTCCAGCACCGCCGCGCCGGGCCTGATCATGTCGGCGGCCAGCAACCCGGGACGCCCGGCTGCCGTCACCACCACGTCGGCGTTCCTGGTGTGCGCGGCGAGGTCCTTGGTCCCGGTATGACACAGCGTCACCGTGGCGTTCTCGCTGCGCCGGGTCAGCAGCAGGCCGAGCGGACGGCCGACGGTGATCCCGCGGCCGATCACGGTGATGTCGGCGCCGTCGATCGGCACGTCGTACCGGCGCATGAGCTCGACGATCCCGCGCGGCGTGTTCGGCAGCGTGCCCGGCTCGCCGAGCACCAGCTTGCCCAGGTTGATCGGGTGCAGCCCGTCCGCGTCCTTGGCCGGGTCCACCCGGTTCAGCACCCGCTGCGGGTCGAGGTGGGCGGGCAGCGGCAGCTGGACGAGGTAGCCGGTGCAGGCCGGGTCGGCGTTCAGCTCGTCCACCGCCGCCTCCACCTGCTCCTGGGTGGCGCCGGCCGGCAGGTCCCTGCGGATGCTGATGATCCCGACCTGGGCCGAGTCGCGGTGCTTGCCGTTGACGTAGGCGCGGCTGCCGGGGTCGTCGCCGACCAGGATCGTGCCGAGGCCGGGGACCACGCCCCGCGCGGCCAGCGCCGCGACCCGCAACGTGAGGTCGGCGCGGATATCGGCGGCGACGGCCCTGCCGTCGAGGATGCGAGCAGTCATGTCGGTCCAATTCTGCCCGACGGGCCCGGCCGCGCGCCCGGCCACCCCGGGCACGCTCTGGATCTTCACAATCAGGGCCAGGCCAGTAGAGTCAGAGCGTGGCTGGTCGGCGTCCGCGGCCCGGCACGGGGCCGGCGCAATCAGGTCCGGCGGCAGGCACGCGCCGGGCCGGGCCGGACGCGGGGCGGCAGCGGCCGCCCGGCTGGCCCAGCCAGCCCGGCGCGCACGGCCAGCCCGGCGCGCACGGCCAGCCCGGCGTGCCCAGCCAGCCCGGCTGGCATGGCGACCCGGCCGGCCAGGATGTCCTGGCACGCGGCGACGTCCTGGACCGCGCCCCGCGGCGGTGGTCCCCGTCCTGGCTGGGCAGCCCGCCGCGCTGGCTGCTGGCGGTGATCGCGGTCCTGGTGCTGGCCGGCGCGGTCACCGCGTTCGTCGCGGCCGGGCTCCGCCATGGTCAAGCGCAGCCCGGCAGGGCAAACGCCCGGGTCGCTGTCCTGCCTTCCGCGTGCACCTACCTCATCGGCCCGATCAGCCGCGCGGCCCTGGCCAACGGCATGCACGAGACGCGCCAAGACGCCGCCTGCGCACGGCCGGGGCCGGCCCAGGCTGGCCGGGGCGAGAGCCGGCCAGGCCCGCCCGCGATCTGCGTGGCGCTGCAGGTCGTGCACGGACAGCAGACCTCGCAGTTCGGCGTCCGCCACCGCTGTTTTCCCGGCCTGAGCTGACGGCCGACGGGCTAGCCGCTGCGCGGGCGGCGCTCAGTGGTAGAAGTGGCGCACGCCGGTGAGGTAGAGGGTGAGCCCGGCCGCCTTCGCCGAGTCCACCGACAGCTCGTCGCGGATCGACCCGCCGGGCTGCACGACCGCGCGCACGCCCGCCCCGATCAGCACCTCGAGCCCGTCGGGGAACGGGAAGTACGCGTCGCTGGCCGCGACCGCGCCGCGGGCCCGCTCGCCCGCGCGCGCCACCGCCAGCCGGGACGAGTTGACCCGGTTGACCTGGCCCATGCCGATCCCCACGCTGGCGCCCCCCGAGGCGATCAGGATCGCGTTGGACTTCACCGAACGGCAGGCCCGCCAGGCGAATGCGAGATCGGCCAGCACGTCGGCGGGGGCCGGGTCGCCGGCCACCAGCTGCCAGCGGGCGGGGTCGTCGCCGGGGGCATCGAGAAGGTCGGGTGACTGGAGCAGGAGGCCGCCGTCGATCCTGCGCCATTCGGCGCCCGCCGCGGCCGGGGCCGGGCAGCTCAGCAGCCGCAGGTTCTTGCGGCCTGCCAGGATCTCCAGGGCCTCGGGCTCGAACCCGGGCGCGACCACGACCTCGGTGAACACGCCCGAGATCTGGCCGGCCAGCTCGGCCGTCACGGCGGCGTTCACCGCGATCACGCCGCCGAAGGCGGACTCGGGGTCACAGGCGTGCGCCTTGCGGTGGGCGTCGGCGGGATCCGCGCCCACGGCGATGCCGCACGGGTTGGAGTGCTTGATGATCGCCACGCAGGGCTGCGCGAAGTCGAAGGCCGCGCGGCGGGCCGCGGCCGCGTCCACGTAGTTGTTGTAGGACATCGGCTTGCCCTGCAGCTGGTCGGCGCCTGCGACACCCGCGGAGTCCGGCGTCGCGCCCGGCTGGAGGTAGAGCGCCGCCCGCTGGTGCGGGTTTTCCCCGTAGCGGAGCACGCCCCGGCGTGACCAGGTCGCGGCCAGCACGTCGGGCCAGCCCGTCGCGACGGCCTGCTCGTCGGGCGCGTACGCGGAGGCGAACCAGGACGCGACCGCCGCGTCGTAGGCCGCGGTGCGGGCGAACGCGCGGGCTGCCAGCCGGCGCCGCTGCGGCAGCGTGAACCCGCCGGCCCGGACCGCGTCCAGCGCCTCCCCGTACTGCGCGGGATCGGTGATCACCGCGACGTTCGCGTGGTTCTTCGCGGCCGCCCGCATCATGGCCGGGCCGCCGATGTCGATCTGCTCGACGCACTCGGCCGGCGGGGCGCCCGAGGCCACCGTGGCCTCGAACGGGTAGAGGCCGCAGACGAGCATTCCGAACGGTGTCACGCCGAGCTCGTCCAGCTGGCGCCGGTGTTGCGGCCGGGTGAGGTCGGCGAGCAGTGCCGCGTGCACGGCAGGGTGCAGCGTCTTCACCCGGCCGTCCAGGCACTCGGGGAACCCGGTGAGGTCCTCGACCCTGGTGACCGGCAGGCCCGCCGCGGCGACCGCGGCGGCGGTGCTGCCGGTGGAGACGATCTCGATGCCCGCATCGTGCAGGCCCCGGGCCAGCTCGCCCAGGCCGGCCTTGTCGTGCACGCTGACCAGCGCCCGGCGGACCGGCACCCTGTCGCTCGCGCTTGGCCTGTCGCTCGCGCTTGGCCTGTCGCTCGCGCTTGGCCTGTCGCTCGCGCTCGGTCCCGCGCCGCCGGCCGGGCCGGGCCCGGCGCTCGCGCCTGGCGTGGTCACCGGCCGAACCTCACTTTCCTGCCCCGGACGGACCAGCCCTCGCGGACCATCCGGCCGACGGTCTGCACGAGCAGCGCCCGCTCGGTCACCTTGATCCGCTCGTGCAGGGAGGCCTCATCATCGTCGTCGAGTACCGGCACGCACTGCTGCGCGATGACCGGCCCGTCGTCCACGCCGGCATCGACGAGGAAGATCGTGCAGCCGGACACCTTCACTCCGTACCGCAGGGCATCCCGCACGCCGTGCATGCCGGGGAACGACGGTAGCAGCGCCGGGTGGCTGTTGATGAACCGGCCGCCGAAGGCGGCCAGGAAGTCCGGCCCGACGAGCTTCATGAAGCCGGCCGATATCACCAGGTCAGGCCGGTAGGCGGCGCATGAGCCCGCGAGCGAGCGATCCCAGGCTGTCCGTTCGGGAAAATCCTTGACCCGGTGCGTGAACGTGGCGATGCCGCGGCCGCGGGCCCGGTCCAGCGCGGCGCAGCCGTCCCGGTCGGCGCCGACCGCCACCACCCGGGCGCCGAAGGAATCGTCCGCGCACGCGTCGAGCAGGGCCTGCAGGTTGGTTCCGGCCCCGGAGACGAGCACGACCAGGCGACTGGGCATGCGTCATTGTCCCCCGCCGCCGCCGCGTGCCGCACCGGCGGCGGCCGGCTCAGGCCGGCGGCGGAGGTTCGATGGGGACGGGGAACGGCGTAGCCGCGTCGGGAAGCGGCCGGTCAGGCGGTCGCTCGCGGTCTTGGTCAGCTGCCCAGGGATTGACGTAGATCCGGTGACCGGCGAGCTCGGCGTGCTGCGGCGTCACGCTCGGGGCTGCTGCGCGCTTTGCCCGCCTGCGCCGGATCAGCACCCAGTTCGCGATGCCCGCGGTGATCGCCGCGGCGATCCCGATCTCCAGAGTGGCGACGAGCGCGACCTGCCATCCGGATGGCCCGATGGCGGCCAGCCCGCCGGTGCCCAGCGGGCCGCCGGAGAACACCGCGAGCGCACCGGTCACGCACCCGGCCACCGCGCCGGCGGCGAGCCCCCATAGCGGGGCGGCCTCGATGGTCGGGCTCGGCGCGGTCCGCACCGTCAGCAGCCCGCCGAACGCACCGGCCAGGTACGGGATGGCCAGCAGCGCGAACGAGACCGGCCCGGGTTCCCCGGCGTGCGCGCCGTGCGGCGCCGCGGGCAGCGCGGCGAGCATGGGGAACAGCGGCAGCGGGCCGATCACCGAACCCGCGGGGGCCACGACGGTGCCGGCGCCGAAGGCGAAGCCCGGCCCGATCACGTAGGCCATGGCCCAGACGACCGCGTTGGGCAGGTAGGCCAGGCCGGCCAGCAGCAGCAGCGCGGAGCCGACAGGGCCGGCCGACAGCTCATCGCTGGCCAGCCGGAATCCCGGGGCGTGACTGACCAGTGAGACGCAGGCCAGCAGGGCCCCGGTCGCGGCCAGGACACCCAGCGCGCCGGCCGCGCCGACCACGAGGCAGCGGACCCTGTCGGGAAGCAGCGCGATCAGCCGCCCCCAGGGGGCCAGCGCCCGCGCGCCGCCCAGCCCGCCGGCCACCAGAGCGAGCAGGAAACCGGCTCCGGCCGCCTGGCCCGGCGACGGCGCCGACAGCGCCGTCCGGCTGGCCACGGCGAGCGCGCCCGCGAGCAGGCCGTAAGGAAGGGCCAGGGCCAGGGCCGCGTAGCCGACGTGACGCAGCCGTTCCACCTGGCCGGTGCGCACCACCCACCGGCCAGAGCGCCACAGCAGCGCGCCGGGCAGCAGCACCAGGCCGAGCGGCAGCAGTCCTACCCGCCCGGTGCCGCGCAGCTCGAAGCTCACGTGGTGGCCGACCAGCCACAGCTGGATGGCGGTGCGCAGCACGCCGGAAAGCCCGCTGCCCACGCTGGCGTGCGGGGCCGCGATCCAGCCGATCGCGGCCAGCAGGGTCAGCGCGGCCAGCCCGGCGCCGGCCGCCGTGCAGGCGGCGACCGCCCCGGTGACGGCGAGCGGCTGCTGCGGTCCGCGGTCCTGCGGCGCGGTGCCGCCGGGGGTGTCGCCGCGGCCGCGGGCCCGCAGCGGGCGCAGGCTGGAAACGGTCACAAACACCCATCCTGACCCCAGGCGGCCGCGCCAGCAGGTAGGCGCGCCGTGGGCTGGCCGCCGCGGGGCCAGTGGTCAGCGGCTGCGCATGACCTCGCGGACCAGGCGGGCGGTCTCGCTGGGCGTCCGGCCCACCCTGACGCCGGCCTTCTCCAGGGCCTCCTTCTTCGCCTGGGCGGTGCCGGACGAGCCGGATACGATCGCGCCGGCGTGGCCCATCGTCTTGCCCTCAGGCGCGGTGAAGCCCGCCACGTAGGCCACCACCGGCTTGCTGACCCGGCGCTCGATGAAGGCGGCCGCGCGCTCCTCCGCGTCCCCGCCGATCTCGCCGATCATGACGATCGCGTCGGTCTCGTCGTCGGCCTGGAAGGCCTCCAGGCAGTCGATGTGCGTAGTGCCGATCACCGGGTCGCCGCCGATCCCGACCGCGGTGGAAAAGCCGATGTCGCGCAGTTCGTACATCATCTGGTAGGTCAGCGTGCCCGATTTGGACACCAGCCCGATCCGGCCCTCGCTGGTGATGTCGGCCGGGATGATGCCGGCGTTGGACTTGCCGGGCGAGGCCACGCCCGGGCAGTTCGGGCCGATGATCCGGGTGGCGTTCCCGGCCGCGGTGGCGTACGCCCAGAACTCGGCCGTGTCGTGTACCGGCACGCCCTCGGTGATCACCACGACAAGCGGGATCCCCGCGTCGATCGCCTCGGTCACCGCGGCCTTGGTACCGGGAGCGGGAACGAATACCACCGATACGTCGGCGCCTGTCGCCGACATCGTCTCCGCCACCGTTCCGAATACGGGGACCTCGGCCACGCCCAGGTCAACGGCCTGGCCGGCCTTGCGCGGGTTCGTGCCGCCGACGACCATGGCGCCGGCCTGGAGCATCCGGCGGCCGTGCTTGCGGCCCTCCGAGCCGGTGATGCCCTGGACCAGGATCCGGCTCTGGCTGTTCAGGAAGATGGCCATCTCACGCTCCCGTTCCGGCCGCGGCCAGCTCGGCGGCTCGCTGGGCGGCGTCGTCCATCGTCGCCACCTGCTCGACCACGGCTATGCTCGCCGCGTCGAGGATGCGGCGCCCCTCGGCCGCGTTGTTCCCGTCCAGCCGGACGACGATCGGGAGCCGCACCGGATCACCGCGCCCTTCCAGCATGCCGAGCGCGGACACGATGCCGTTGGCTACCTCGTCGCAGGAGGTGATGCCGCCGAACACGTTGACCAGGACGCTGCGCACCGACGGGTCGGACAGCACGATCTCCAGCCCGTCGGCCATCACCTCAGCCGAGGCCCCGCCGCCGATGTCGAGGAAGTTCGCCGGCCGCATGCCGCCGAACCGTTCGCCGGCGTAGGCCACGACGTCCAGGGTGGACATGACCAGCCCCGCGCCGTTGCCGATGATGCCGACCTCGCCGTCAAGCTTGACGTAGTTGAGATGCCTGGCCCTGGCCCGCGCCTCGATCGGGTCGGTGTCCTCGGCGTCGGCGAACTGGTCCCACTCGTGCCGGTAGGCGGCGTTGTCGTCCAGCGTCACCTTGCCGTCCAGGGCGAGGACCCGGCCGTCGGGGGTGAGGACCAGCGGATTCACCTCGACCAGGGTGGCGTCCTCGCCGGTGAACACGGCCCACAGCTTCTGGGCCAGGTCGGCCGCACCGTCGGCCGCCTCGGCGGGCAGCCGGCCCGCGCGTACGATCTGCGCCGCCTTGGCCGCGTCCACGCCGGTCAGCGGATCGATCGGGACCCTGGCGATGGCCTCCGGGTTGCTGTGCGCGACCTCCTCGATCTCCACGCCGCCCTCTACCGAGCAGATGGCGAGGTACGTGCGCTCCGCGCGGTCCAGCAGGAACGACAGGTAGTACTCGGCCGCGATGTCGCTGGCCTCGGTCACCAGGACCTGGTGCACGATATGGCCCTTGATGTCGAGGCCGAGTATCTGCCCGGCCTCGGCCTGCGCCTGGTCCGGTCCGGTGGCCAGCTTGACCCCGCCGGCCTTACCCCGGCCGCCCGTCTTCACCTGCGCCTTGACCACCACCTGGGGGGCGCCCGCCGCGGCGAACTCGGCCGCGATCTCGCGGGCACCGGCCGGATCACGGGCGACCCGGCCCGGCGTGACCGGCACGCCATACTTCGCGAACAACTCCTTCGCCTGGTACTCCAATAGGTCCACTCGGCTGCGCCCCTCATCTTCCGCGCGTCGGTCAGCGGGCTCGGCTTGCCGGGATCAGCTCGCTGGGCCTGGCTCGCTGGCAGCCTAACCGTGGCCGCCCGCGGCGCCGTCCCCGGGTGCGCCGTGATCCTCCGCGGCGCCGGCCGCGGCGCCGAACTTGGAGTTCACCCAGTCCACGATCTGCTGGGTGGACGCGCCCGGGGTGAAGATCCTCGCGACGCCGATCCGCTCGAGCTCGCCAATGTCCGCTTCGGGGATGATGCCGCCGCCGAACACCGTGATGTCGGACGCGTCGCGCTCGGCCAGCAGATCGAGCACCCGGCCGAACAGCGTCATGTGCGCGCCGGACAGGATCGACAGCCCGATCGCGGCGGCGTCCTCTTGTATCGCCGCCGCCACGATCTGCTCCGGCGTCTGGTGCAGGCCGGTGTAGATGACCTCGACCCCGGCATCCCGCAGCGCCCTGGCGACTACCTTCGCGCCACGGTCGTGACCGTCCAGCCCGGCCTTCGCGATGACCACGCGGATGCTGCCCATGTCTGCCTCCCGGCCGCTGCCGCTCGTCCGGCCCGTCAACCCTCCTCGACCGGCAGCGTAACCGCACTGCTGGTGTTACAGCTTCTCCAGGGGGGCATAGCGCAGCACCAGGTGCTTGACGCCGTAGTCCCCGCCAAAGTCGATCTTCGCCTCGGCGCGGTCGTCGCTGCCTTCCACCGTCATGACCGTGCCCAGTCCGAACTTGTCGTGCGTCACCCGGTCCCCGGGCGCGAGCGCGGGCACCGGCCGGTTGCCCGGCGAGTTGACCCCGGGCCGCTGGGCCACGCGCTGCGAGGCGGGCGGCGCGGCCGCGGTCTCGTCCCGCCGCCACTCGATCAGCCGCGCCGGTATCTCGCCGAGGAACCGCGAGGCCTTGTGGAACTCCGGCCGCCCCCACCAGGTCCGTGACACCGAGCGGGTCAGGTACAGCCGCCGCTCGGCCCGGGTGATCCCGACGTAGGCGAGCCGCCGCTCCTCCTCAAGCTCCTTCTCATCGGAGACCGAACGCTGGTGCGGGAACACGTTCTCTTCCAGGCCGGTGAGGAACACGACGGGGAACTCCAGGCCCTTGGCGGTGTGCAGGGTCATCAGCGTGACCAGCCCGCCGTGATCCTCGCCCTCGGGAATCTCGTCGGCGTCGGCCACCAGCGAGACCTGCTCGAGGAACTCTTCCAGCGTGCCGTCGGGGTTCGCCAGGTCGAACTCCCTGGCCACGGACACGAGCTCTTCGATGTTCTCGGCCCTGCTCTCGTCCTGCAGGTCGTCGGATGCCCTCAGCTCCGCGGCGTACCCGGTCCGGTCCAGCACCGCCTCGGCCAGCGCGGCGATCGGGCCTGGCCGCCGCCTGCTCGCGGAACGCGGAGATCAGCGCGCTGAAATCGGCGATGGCCTTGGCCGAGCGGCTGGCCAGGTCGGGCACCTCCGCGACCCGCTCGATCGCGGCCGCCAGCGAGATCCGCTGCCGCTGCGCGTACCGTTCCGCGCTCTCCAGCGCCCGGTCGCCGATCCCCCGCTTGGGCACGTTCAGGATCCGCCGCAGCGATAGTTCGTCCCCCGGGTTCGCGACCAGCTTCAGGTAGCCGAGCAGATCGCGCACCTCGCGCCGCTCGTAGAACCGGACCCCGCCCACCACCCGGTAGGGCAGCCCGACCCGGATGAAGATCTCCTCGAACACCCGGGATTGGGCGTTGGTCCGGTAGAAGACCGCCACCTGGCCGGGCAAGGCCTCGCCGTCCTGGTCGAGCCGGTCCACCTCGTCGGCCACGAACGCGGCCTCGTCGTGCTCGGTGTCGGCGACGTACCCGACCAGCGGCGGCCCGTCGCCCTGGTCGGACCACAGGTGCTTGGGCTGGCGACTGGGATTGCGCGCCACGACCGCGTTGGCCGCGGCCAGGATGTTCTGCGTGGAGCGGTAGTTCTGCTCGAGCAAGATCACCCGCGCATCGGGGTAATCCCGCTCGAACTCGGTGATGTTGCGGATCGTGGCGCCGCGGAATGCGTAGATGGACTGGTCGGCGTCGCCCACCACGCACAGCTCGGCCGACGGCAGGCCGGCCGGGTCGTCCGCCCCGCCCATGTCCGGGTCCGAGCCGCCCACCAGCTCTCTGACCAGGACGTACTGGGCGTGGTTGGTGTCCTGGTACTCGTCCACCAGCACGTGCCGGAACCTGCGCCGGTACTCCTCGGCCACCTCGGGAAAGACCTGGAGCAGGCTGACCGTCGTCATGATCAGGTCGTCGAAGTCCATCGCCCCGGATGCGGTCAGCCTGCGCTGGTACTCCGAGTACGCCTCGGCCAGAGCCTTGCCCCGGTAGCCGTCCGCGGTGGACGCGAAGCTCTCGAAGTCGACGAGCTCGTTCTTGAGCTTGGACACCTGGGCCAGCAGCGCCTTGGGCGGGTGATACTTGGGATCGAGATCCAGCTCGCGGCTGACCAGCGTCATCAGCCGCTGCGAATCGGCCTGGTCGTAGATGGAGAACGCCGCTGGGAAGCCGAGCCGCTTTGCCTCCCTGCGCAGGATCCGCACGCAGGCCGAGTGGAACGTCATCACCCACATGGCCCGCGACCGAGGTCCGGTCAGCACGGCCACCCGGGATGCCATCTCGCCCGCCGCCTTGTTCGTGAACGTGATCGCGAGGATCTCCGGCGGTGCGACGTGCCGCTCGGCGAGCAGGTAGGCAATCCGGTGCGTGAGCACCCGCGTCTTGCCCGAGCCCGCGCCCGCCACGATGAGCAGCGGGCCGCCCTGGTGCATCACGGCCGCCCGCTGCTGCGGGTTCAGTCCTTCGAGCAGTGCATCCGTCGCCGTGACCGTCACGTGCCTAAGCGTAGGCGCTGGCACCGACGCCCGGGGTCAGCCGCGCGGGTCCGGGCGGGCCGGCCAGGGCGGCCAGGCCCGCGTTACGCGTCCGGGTCGGGTACCAGGGTCTCGGTCGCCCTGGTCAGGGTCTGCTTCTTGAAGAAGGCCGGAGCGGTGAACCGGCAGTACAGGAAGCAGGCCAGGCCGACAAGCCCGGCCACGACCGCGATCACGAACGCGCCGCCGATCTGCCAGTGGGCCCACGGTACCGTCCACATCGTGAAGTCGTTCTGCGTGGCCACGTCGTAGTCCAGCCACAGGCTCCAGCCGCCGAGGAAGAAGAGCATCAGGCCGCCGGTCACCGGCAGGATGCCCTGCATCCACAGGTTGCGCGCGCTGCTGGTGAGGTTCCGCCGGTAGTACCAGGCGCAGGCGAACCCGGTCAGCCCGTAGTAGAAGGCGATGTACAAGCCGATCGCGATCACCGCGTCGCCGATCACGCCGATGCCGTTGGACGTGTAGTTGAAGATTACGTAGACGATGATCGAGATGGCGCCCATGACGACGGTGGACACCGTCGGGGTGAGGTAACGCGGGTGGATCTTCGAGAACGACGACGGGATCGCCTTGTACACCGCCATCGACAGCGTGGTCCTGGCGGTGGGCAGGATCGTGGTCTGGGTGGAGGCGGCGGCCGAGGACAGCACCATCAGCAGCAGCAGGTGGGTCAGGAACGTGCCGAAGCCGGACGTGCCGAACACCAGGCTGCCCTGCACCGACAGCACGTCCCCGGCGTTCGCCAGGTTGCCCAGGCCGTTGCCGGTGCTCTTGATCCCGGCGAACGACTGGATCGAGAAGATCACCAGCGCGTAGGTGACCAGCAGGATGAACGTGGACAAGATCGCGGCCCGGCCCGGGGTCTTGTTCTTGTCCTTGGTCTCCTCGTTGACCGAGACCGCCGTGTCCCAGCCCCAGTAGATGAACACCATGAGGATGACGCCGCTGGCGAACGCGCTGAACGACGGGATCTTGAACGGGTTGAGCCAGGAGAAGCTGGGCGTGAGGTGGCCGGGCGGGGCGGTCCCGTTGCCGACCTTGACCAGCGCGGTGATGGACAGGACCAGCAGCATCACTAGCTCGATGCCCAGCAGTATCTTCTGGAAGTTGGCGGAGACCTCGATGCCCCGGTAGCAGATGTAGGTCATCACGACGATCCACAGCACGCCGACCAGCAGCACCCAGCCGCTGCCGGGATTCGACCCGATGCCCTTGGCGTTGAACAGCAGGAACCCGTACTGGCCGGCGACCTGAGCCAGGCTCGCCATCACCAGGATGTCGGCGACGACAATCCCCCAGCCGCCCGCCCAGCCGGTCTTCGGCCCGAACGCGCGCGTGGCCCAGGTGAAGGTCGTGCCGCAGTCCGGGTCCGCCTTGTTCAGCTCGCTGTAGCCAATGGAGGTCAGCAGCATCGGCACGAACGCGAGCACCGCCACCGCGGGCGACTGCAGCGCGACGGCCCCCACCACGAATACCAGCGTCGCGGCGATGCTGTAGGCGGGCGCGACCGAGGCGGTCGCGATGATCGTGGTGGATATCAGCCCGAGGGCACCCGATTTCAGGCCCTTGTTCAACCGGCTGCTCGACCGGCTCGATGACATGTTCCGTGGTGGCCATGTCCTCACCTCTCCCGGGTAAGCCCCCGTAATGCCACGGTTCTAGCACCGATTATGGCCTCTTACAAAGGTTTCCGCAGTAACAACTGGATGTCAACGCTGGATTTCGTGTCGAAGCGCGTTAGGATCCACGACATGCGCATCCTCCTCGTGGGGGCGGGGGGCGTGGGCAGCGCGTTCGCCAGGATCGCCGCCCGCCGCCGCTTCGCCGATCTCGTCATCGCCGACTACGACCTGGCCAGGGCGCAGCGCGCGGCGGCAGCCTCGGGCAGCTACCTGGCCGTGCAGCTGGACGCGCGCGACGAGCAGGCCGTCGCGGCGCTGGCGGCCGAGCACTCCTGCGACGTGCTGATGAACGCCACCGACCCGAGGTTCGTCATGCCGCTCTTCCGGGCCGCGCTGCGCGCGGGCCTGGACTACATGGACATGGCGATGTCGCTGTCGCATCCCGACCCCGCCGAGCCCTACCGCCGGACCGGCGTCAAGCTGGGCGACGAGCAGTTCGCCGCGGCCGGCGACTGGGAGGACAGCGGGAAGCTGGCACTGGTCGGCATGGGGGTCGAGCCGGGACTGTCGGACGTGTTCGCGCGGCATGCCGCCGACACGCTGTTCCGCGAGATCGACGAGATCGGAGTGCGTGACGGCGCGAGCCTGGTGGTGGACGGCTACGACTTCGCGCCCACCTTCTCTATCTGGACCACGATCGAGGAGTGCCTCAACCCGCCGGTGATCTGGGAGCGGGCTCGCGGCTGGTACACCACCGAGCCGTTCAGCGAGCCGGAGATCTTCACCTTCCCTGCCGGGATCGGCCCGGTCGAGTGCGTCAACGTGGAGCACGAGGAGGTGCTGCTCGTGCCCCGCTGGGTGGAGGCCAGGCGGGTGACGTTCAAGTACGGCCTCGGCAGCGAGTTCATCGGCGTGCTGCAGACCCTGCACAAGCTCGGGCTCGACTCCACCACCCCGGTACAGGCGGGCGACGTGCGGGTCTCACCGCGGGACGTGGTCGCCGCCTGCCTGCCCGACCCGGCCACGCTGGGCGAGGCGATGCACGGGCTGACCTGCGCCGGCACCTGGGTGACGGGCACCGGGACCGACGGCGCGCCGCGCGAGGTGTACCTGTACCACGTGGTGGACAACGCCTGGTCTATGGCCGAGTACGGATCCCAGGCCGTGGTCTGGCAGACCGCGGTGAATCCGGTCGTAGCCCTGGAGCTGATCGACTCGGGCGCCTGGTCGGGCGCCGGCGTGCTCGGGCCCGAGGCGCTGCCCGCCGGGCCGTTCCTTGACCTGCTGACCGACTACGGTTCCCCGTGGGCGTGCGAGGAAAGGACGCCGGCGGCCAGGTAAATCCCGGTTGGGTACCGAACGGAGGAATCGTGGCCAAGGACCTGCATAACGTCATTGGCGGGCAGCCGGCAGACCCGGCGAGCGACCGCCGGTCCGATCTGGTGAACCCGAGCACCGGGGAGGTTTTCGGCACCGCGCCGGTGTCGGGGCCCGCCGACGTCGATGCCGCCTTTGGCGCGGCCTCGGCCGCCTTCGAGGGCTGGCGGGATGCCACCCCGTCGGAGCGGAGCCTGGCGCTGCTGCGGATCGCCGACGCGATCGAGGCCAGGGCGGAGGACTTCGTCGCGATCGAGAGCGAGAACACCGGCAAGCCGATCGGGGTGACCAGGTCGGAGGAGATCCCGCCGATGGTGGACCAGATCCGGTTCTTCGCCGGCGCGGCGCGGATGCTGGAGGGCAGGGCGGCCGGGGAGTACATGTCCGGCTTCACCTCGTTCGTCCGGCGTGAGCCGGTCGGGGTCTGCGCCGCGGTGACGCCGTGGAACTACCCGATGATGATGGCGGTGTGGAAGTGGGCGCCGGCGCTGGCGGCGGGCAACACGATGGTGCTCAAGCCGTCCGACACCACCCCGGTCAGCACGCTGCTGCTGGCCGAGCTGATGAGCGAGTTCCTGCCGCCCGGCGTGTTCAACGTGGTCTGCGGCGACCGGGACACCGGCCGGGCGCTGGTCTCGCATCCGGTGCCGCAGATGGTGTCGATCACCGGCAGCGTGCGCGCGGGCCGGGAGGTGGCCGCGGCGGCCGCCGATGACCTGAAGCGGGTGCACCTGGAGCTGGGCGGCAAGGCCCCGGTCGTGGTGTTCGACGACGCGGACGTGGCGAAGGCGGCGGAGGCGATCGCGATCGCCGGGTACTTCAACGCCGGCCAGGACTGCACCGCGGCCACCCGGGTGCTGGCCGCGCCCGGCGTGCACCACGACTTCGTGGCCGCGCTGACCGAGCAGGCCAAGAGCCAGACGGTCGCCGGGCCGGACGTGCCCGGCGCCGACTTCGGCCCGCTGAACAACGCCAGCCAGCTGGAGCGGGTCTCCGGGTTCATCGACCGGCTGCCCGATCACGCCCGGGTGCTGGCCGGCGGCAGGCAGACCGGTGACCGCGGCTACTTCTTCGAGGCCAGCGTGGTGGACGGGCTGCAGCAAGATGACGAGATCATCCAGGGCGAGGTGTTCGGGCCGGTGATCAGCGTGCAGCAGTTCAGCGACGAGGACGAGGCCGTGCGCTGGGCGAACGGCACCGAATACGGGCTGGCCTCCTCGGTCTGGACGTCCGACCACGGCCGGGCCATGCGGATGGCCAGGCGGCTGGACTTCGGCTGCGTGTGGATCAACACGCACATCCCGATCGTGGCCGAGATGCCGCACGGCGGCTTCAAGCACTCCGGCTACGGCAAGGACCTGTCGCTGTACGGGTTCGAGGACTACACCCGGATCAAGCACGTGATGTCGGCACTGGACTGAGCCGGAGCCCCGGACTGCCCCAGCACCCGCGTGATAATCGTGCAACCAGATGGTCGCCCGCCGGCGGGTTCTCATTCACCTGGCGGACATGTGGCCGATGGCGAACGGTAAGCGGGCCGCAGACCGCCGGTTACGGCACGGCGTCCGCGGCGCGACGAACTCCATCACCCGGCCCACCCGGTCTGCATCGGCACGTGCGCTCTGAGCAGCCCGGCTCCCCGGGAACGGACAGGGCGCTAGCGCTTCGCGCGCTGAAAGGCACTCACCGAGCTATCCCATGGCCGGGCCTTGCTCCGTACTCTCCCTGTTCGGCCAGACATCATGCTCCCGACGTGCGGTGTTTACTTGCCGACCCGCGCCGCCGTTAGAGACTGAGGGCCGCGGCGGCAGGAACAGGTGGCCGACTGGGACGCCCGCCACCGTCGCGCGCATACGTTTCCGGGAGGGACAGGAAATTGCGTATCCGAAGCACGCTGCTCGCGGGAGTCACCGCGGGCGCCACCGTGGCTGGCGTACTGAGCCTGGCGGCTAGTGCCCAGGCTCAAACCGCTGCCCCGAACCGCGCGGCTAGCCCCATGGCCGCCGCGACAACTGCCAAGTCGGTTCCTGCGGGCGTCGTCACCGGCATCACGCTGAACTGCCCGTCGGGCTCCAAGTTCTCGTCGTTCACCAGTTCTCCGAAACAGCCCACCACGGTGACCGACATCGCCACCACCACGGGGCTCAGACTCGCCGGAGTCTGGGGCTCGTCCGGTAGCCCGCCCAAGACCGTGGGACCGTTCACGGTCAACGTCAAGTGCACCGGCGGCAAGACCGCCGCCTTCAAGATCACGAACGAGAGCGCCCCGGTGCCGACGGACGTGACCGGTGTCGGCTCGGACACCATCCAGAACGTGATGGACCAGTTCAGCGCCGACTTCAACGCCGCCCTGCCGGTGACAACGCCGCATCTGTACAGCTGGGACGCCACCAACCCGGTGACCGGCGCCATCGGCGACGACATCACGATCAAGAGCGGCGGCTCCGCTTCCATGGGCACATGCCAGCAGCCGCGGCCAGACGGGTCCTCGGCGGGCATCACGGCGCTGACCACCACGAACCCCACGACCAGCGGCCACCCGTGCATCGACTTCGCGCGCTCCTCGCGGGCCCGGGCATCCACCGACCCGCCGTTCGCCAAGAACGGCATCGCGTTCGTCACGCTGGCGGGGGACGCGGTCACCTACGCCACCCAGCCCACCTCAACTGGAGGGCCAAGTAATGCGCCCGCCAACCTGACCACCGCCCAGCTGACCTCGATCTACAGCTGCAAGGTCACCAACTGGAGCCAGGTCGGCGGCAAGAGCGCCCCGATCAAGGCGTTCATCCCGCAGACGACCTCGGGCACCAGGTCGTTCTTCCTGTCCGCGCTCGGCCTCACAACGCCAGGGTCGTGCGTGAGCGACCTGCCGACCAAGGCCCTCCCCGGCGGGTCGCTGGAGGAGAACCAGGGCACCAACACGGCGTTCCAGAAGACTCCGCAGAACGTCATCTTCCCGTACTCCGTGGGCAAGTACATCGCCCAGCGGTTCCACTCGGCCAACTGCAGCCCTTCGACCTGCCTGCCGGCAGCGAAGTGCCACCCGACGGCGAAGAACAACCTATTCGGCTGTGACGAGCACGGCGTCATGCAGCTGAACAAGGTCAACGGCACCGCGCCGACCAAGCCATTCCCGCTCACCAACTCCTCGAGCAACCCGGTGATCAACCCGGGCTTCAGCGCCACCTTCTCGAGGCTCCTGTTCGAGGTGGTCCCGTTCTCCACAGCCACGGGCAACGTGAACCACATCTCGCCTGCCCTGGCGGCAATCTTCGGCCCGAAGGGCTTCACCTGCACCAACGCGGCCGCTAAGAAGGACCTGGTCAACTACGGCTTCCGGGTCTTGCCCACGTCTACCAGCAACACGGCAGGGGACTGCGGCAGCACCAACTGACCGCTAACACCCAAGTTCCTTTTCGCGGGGTGCCCGGAGCTGGTCTCCGGGCACCCCGTCATATTCCGGGCCTCCGATGCCGCTGCCGGCGCCGCGAAAATGAGTCGTCGCCCGGATACCCTTCGTTTCCTATTTGTTCACTTGCAAACGTTCTGGTCCCCGTAATTACTGACTAGTATCGGATTGAGCTGCGGTGGGCGCTGCGGCTGTTAGGGCGGGTCGCAGCGGAGGCGGGGAGGCGAATCCATGACTGTGACCAACGCGCCCGTGCCTGCGCCTGCACCCGCCGATGATGAACGGCGCCGCGCCATCGTGACCCGCCTTTCAACAGGGGACCGCGTCTTCCGCGGGATCCTGCGGATGGCGGGGCTGGCGGTGCTCGTTATCACGGCCGGCATCCTGGCGTTCCTGGTGCTGCGGGCCATTCCCACCTTCACCGCCGAGGGCTTCGGCTTCTTCACCACCCAGAGCTGGTTCATCAGCACCAACCAGTACGGCATCGCCGCGATCTTGCCGTTCGGGATCCTGGTCGCGCTGATCGCGCTGTTCATCGCGGTCCCGGTCGGCATCGCCGCCGGGCTGTTCATCTCCGAGTACGCGCCGCCGGGACTGCGCCGCTCGCTCATCGCCCTCACCGACCTCATGGCGGCGACCCCCAGCATCATCGTCGCCCTGTTCGGGTTCTACTTCGTGATGCCCCGGATCCTCGGCTTCGAGAGCTGGCTCGCGCACCACCTGGCGTTCATCCCGGTGTTCAAGTTCACGCTGGCCAACTCCTCAGGAAACTACGCGACCTCCACCTTCATCGGCGGGGTACTGGTGGCGGTGCTGGTCGTGCCCATCATCGCCTCTCTTTCGCGGCAGGTGTTCTCGCAGGCCCCGCAAGGCGAGCGTGAGGGCGCCTACGCGCTCGGCGCGACCCGCTGGGGGATGGTCCGCGCGGTCGTGCTGCCGTACGGGCGCGCGGGGGTAATCGGGGCCAGCATGCTGGGACTGGGCCGGGCCCTCGGCGAGACCATCGTGGTCTCCTTCATCCTCACCCCGGTATTCCTGTTCAACCCCCGCGTGCTGGAGACCGGGGGAAATTCGATAACCGTCATGATCGCCAACCGCATCTTCGGGGCCGGCCCGAAGGAGATCTCGGCGCTCATGGCGGCCGGGATGGTGCTGTTCGTCCTGACCATCGTGATCAACACGGTCGCGGCGATCGTCATCAGCCGGTCACGTTCCGGCACGAGCACGTCCGCGGACTGATGTCATGACGATCCAGGAGAAGGCGCCCGCCGCCGCCGCGCCCGCTCCGGCAGACGTCGAGCGGAAGGTGTACATCAGCCGGGTCACGGCGGCCGGCGCCGCTACGGTGGTCGGCGCCGCCGCCGGCGCGCTCGGGCTGGTGTGGGTCCTCTACGAGCGGGTGCTGCCGCTGTCCGGCGTGCTCGGCTTCTGGCTGTCCTGGTACGTGGCGTTCCTGCTGCTCTACGCCGCGATGGCCCGGCTGCAGTGGGACCGGCGAGAGGTCAGCCAGCGGGTGGCCACGGTCGTGCTCGCCTCGATCAGCCTGGTCGTCCTGGTGCTCGTGATCGGCATGCTGGTCTACGTCGTCGCCCGCGGGATTACCGCCTTCCGGCATCTCAATTTCTTCACCCAGGCGATGTCCTTCGCCGGACCGACCAGTTCCCTGTCGGTCGGCGGTGCGCTGAACGCCATCCTGGGCACGTTGGAGCAAATTGGCCTGGCCACGCTGCTCTCGGTGCCGCTCGCGGTGGCCGCTGCGGTGTTCCTGACCGAGGTGGGCGGCCTCCTGGCCCGGCCGGTGAGGATCATCGTCGAGGCGATGACCGCGCTGCCCGACGTTATCGCGGGCTTGTTCATCTACGCGCTGTTCCTCATCACCCTGGGCTACCACAAGAGCGGGCTGGCCGCGGCCCTGGCGCTCTCGGTCACCATGCTGCCGATCGTCGCCCGGGCTTCCGAGGTGGTGCTGCGGCTGGTCCCGGGTACCCTGCGGGAGGCTTCCTACGCGCTCGGCTCGAGCCAGTGGCGTACCGTGTGGAATGTCGTGCTGCCGACCGCCCGGTCCGGGCTCGCGACGGCGGTGGTGCTCGGGATGGCCCGGGGCATCGGGGAAACCGCCCCGGTCCTGGTCGTGTCCGGGGTGACCAGCGAAGTAAACCTCAATCCTTTGCAAGGACCGCAGATGAGCCTGCCGCTCTATATCTGGAACTACGTCCACGTTGTGGGGAGTTCCGTCTCGCCGGGTTACATCGCCAGGGGATTCGGAGCGGCGTTCGCCCTGGTGCTCGTGGTCCTGCTGCTGTTCGCGATCGCCCGGTGGCTCGGCGGCAGGGCACCCGGGGAGTTGTCCCGCCGGCAGCGACGCCGGCTGGCGCGGCAGGGGGCCCGGGCATGAGCCGGCCCGCGAGCATGCCACATCCGTTCCGCGCTCTTTCCGGGAGCCGCATGCGTCACCGGCAGCTGCCTTGTCCCCGCCGGGTCAGGCGGGCACTCGCTTTCGCCGGGCTGGCATCCGTCGCCGCGGGCCTGGTCCTGCTGCCCGCGGCCGCGCCTTCGATGGCAGGGGTCACCGCCAAAACCGCGCGGGCCGCCGGCAGCAGCTCCGGCACGACCGTCAAGGGTCCGCGTCTGTTTAACGGCAACACCACCCACCCGGGGCAGCTGCCCAGCGCCAGCACGGTGACGGTCACCCCGACCAGCAACCTGGTCAATCAGCTGGTGACCGTGTCGTGGACCAACTTCACGCCAAGCACCGAGGGTGGCTCTCAGGGCATCCAGCCCTGGTACAGCGCCAACAGCGGGGCGGTAGCGAACTGGGCGGTGATGGTGGCGGAATGCAAGGGCACCAGCCCGGCCAGTCCCGCCGACTGCTACGAGGCCAGCACCGCGGGCGTTTCGCAGCCCAATGCGTCACCGCCCTCGAACGCGCAGTACGCGGTCACCACCCCCGAGGGCGCCGGCCAGGTTCCCTTCGATGTCGAGAACTCGCAGACGAATAAGCAGCTCGGCTGTGATCAGGACCATCCCTGTTCGCTGGTGGTCGTGCCCGGGCAAGGGGGCGCGAACGGGAATTGCAACAATCACAAGACTGATGTGGGTAATACCGGAAATGCCGCTCCCATAAACACGTTTCCCGAGAGCGGGACGAGCTGTTCCTGGGGCAAGCGAATCGTGGTCCCGCTGCATTTCGCCCCGGAACCGGCCAGCTGCCCGGCGCGGAACGCCGCCTTCAGCGTGACCGGGTCGCCCATGCTGGCGGACGCCATGCAGCAATGGCAGACCGGGCTGTGCGCGGGCAAGGACGGGCTTACCCTCAGCTACGCCGGTGCGGCCGGCGAGCCGCTGGCGGTGAGCGAGGAGGCCAGCGGCGCGACGGACGTCGCGCTCACGACCCGGCCTGCCAGCGCGGACGGGGTCGGCGGGAAGCGGGCCTTTCTCTACGCGCCGGTAGCCGTGTCGGCCGCCGCGATCGCGTACTGGATGGACAACACCACCACGGGCCAGACGATGTCCGGCCTGAAGCTGAACCAGCGGCTGCTCGCGAAGCTGCTCACCACTTCCTACAATCCAGATTTCGCCGACGACAAGGGCGTCCAGGGCAACCCGTTCTTCATATTCAGCGACCCGGAGTTCCAGCAGCTCGACCCGCAGATCGCCGCGAACGGCGGTGGCGGCCCCCTGACGTACGTGGTTCCCACCGTTCCGGGCGGGCTCAGCGACCTGACCTGGACCGTGACCCGCTGGATCGGCGCCAACCCGACGGCCAGCGCATTCCTGCAGGGAACGCCTGCTCCCGGCAAAATGCACGTGAATACTGCTTATAAGGGCCTGAAGTACCCGGTGGACCAATTCACCGCCCAGGATCCCAGCCCGGAATACTCGCGCCTGTACAACCCCGCGCAGCCCTTCAGCAGGGTGGTCACATTCCAGGCCCTGAACCAGGACGGCGGCAGCAACACCCCGAGCTGTACCGGGACCGACTGTTCGTTCTCGCAGGACCCGGCCGAGCCGGTGGGCGACCGAGCACTCGTCGCCATCCTGGACGAAGGCGACGCGGCGCTTGATCACTTCCCGGTCGCGGCGATCCCCAACGCCGCCGGCAAGTACGTACAGCCGACCAACGCCGCCATGGCCGCGGCGCTGAGCCACATGACCAGCGACGGAAGCGGCACCCTGCAGGTGAACCTGGCCAACACCGACCCGGACGCCTACCCGCTGACCATGGTCACCTACGCGATGGTGCCCGCCAGCGGCCTCCCGCACGCGAAGGCAACGGCCATCGCCAGGTTCCTCGACTTCGTCGCAGGTCCCGGCCAGACCCCCGGACTCCAGCCCGGCCAGCTGCCCCCCGGGTACCTGCCGCTGCCGGCCAGCATGAGGGCCCAGACCAAGAAGCTGGCCAGCGAGATCGCCAAGGAGACCGCCGGAACGCCCCAAGGCCCGAGCGGCGGAGGAGGCGGCGGCGGCACCGGCGGCACAAACACCGGCGCAGGCGGGGGTACCGGCGGATCGCAGTCGGGCACCGGCTCCAGCGGCTCGTCCTCGGGATCGGGGAGTTCGCAGTCAACGACCGCCAAGCACGCCGCGGCCGCCGGAGCCCAGCCGGTCAGCCTCGTGTCGGCGGCCCAGAAGCCGTCCGCGATCACTCGTTTCGTGCTGCCCGCGCTGCTGCTGTTCGGCGGGGCGGCGGCGCTGGGCGGTTCGTTCGCGCTGGCCGGAGCCGGCGAGGGCGGCATTCCCGGCAACCTGCGCAGGCTGCGGCGCCGCACCGTCGCCTGGAGCGGGACGGCGTTCGGCGCGATCGCCGGCAGCCGTCGCAACCGCGGGAGGACGAAGACATGAGGCCCAGGCTGCGGGTGCTCAGGAACTCTGCCAGGGTCGCCGCCGCCCTGATGCTCGTTTCGCTCGGGCTGGCCGGCGCGCCGGCGTCCGCCAGCACGGGTGGCAACACGCCGATCAGCGGTTCCGGTTCCTCGTGGGCGGCCATAGCCATCGACCAGTGGATATCGAACATCCGCTCCACCGGGATCGTGGTCAACTACAATCCGGACGGATCCGGCACCGGCCGCACGGAGTTCATCCAGAACCTGGACGATTTCACCGGCTCGGACCCGCCGTTCCGTAACGGCGGCGACGAGCTCGCCGGCACCGCCGCCGAGCATTCGCCCTGGAACTACTCCTACATCCCCGATGTCGCCGGCGGCACCGCGTTCATGTACCACATCTCGGTGGGCGGTCACCTGATCAGGAACATGCGGCTGTCCGGCTTGACCCTCATGAAGATCTTTACTGGCAAGATCACCAACTGGGATGACCCGGCAATCACCCATGATTATGGCAAGCGGCTGCCGAGTCTTCCCATCGTGCCGGTGATCCGCTCTGACTTTTCCGGTGCCAGCTACTTCCTGACCCAGTGGTTCCGGCACCTATCGCAGTCGGGCTGGAACGCGTTCTGCCAGAAGGTTCACCCGGGGATCAAGCTGCCCTGCCCGGAGACCGAGCTTTACCCGTCGTTCGGGAACGCGAAGGCGGAGAACGGCTCGAACAACGCGGCGGCCTATGTCACGTCGAGCTTCGCCAACGGGTCTATCGACTATGACGAGTACGCATACGCGCTGAATTCTCATTTCCCGGTGGTTCAGGTGCTCAACCCGGCCGGCTATTTCGTGGGACCGACCTACACGAACGTGGCGATAGCCCTGACGCACGCAAAAATCAACGAGGACCAGAACAGCGTTAACTTCCTCCAGCAGGATCTGAGCAACGTCTACACCAACACGGACCCGAGGACCTACCCGCTGTCCGAGTACAGCTACTTCATAGTGCCGCGAACGCCGAAACCCCCTCCCGTCTTCGCCAGCCCGAGCGGAAAGGGGCAGAGCCTCAGCTCGTTCATCAACTACTTGCTCTGTGACGGCCAGCAGCACGTGAACCAGATCGGCTACTCGCCGTTGCCGGTCAACCTGGTGCGCGGCGGGTTCCGGCAGGACTCCTTCATCCCTAACCATGGCTCCATACCGAGCCTGAGCACGCTGCCCAAGTGCCACAACCCGACCTTCATCAACGGCGTGAACACGGTGACCAAGTTCGCCCCGTTCCCGACGAAGTGCCAGAAGTTCGGCGCGCCGCTGAACTGCGTGATACGGAACGGGAAGGCCGTCGCCAAGGGCAGCGGCGGCACGAATGGCGGCCGCGGAGCCGGGTCCGGCAGCGGCAACGGCAAGGGCAGTGGCAGCGGCAACGGCAGCGGCAAGGGCAGCGGCCAAGGCAGCAGCCAAGGCAGCAGCCAATCGGGGTTGCCCGGCACCGCAGTCAACGCCGCGACCACGGGGCAGGGCGTGAGCCTTGCCGCAGACCATGGCAACCAGGTCCTCCTCTGGGTGCTGACCGCGCTCGGGATCCTCGCCGCGGTGGGCACGCCACCGACGCTGGCGGCATGGCGCCGCCGCAGGCAGGCGCATGGCTGAGACTGAGGTGGCCGGGACCGAGCCCCCCGGGGCCGAGCCCGCCGCCGAGGCCGGCGCGGCGCCCGAGGCCAGACCAGAGTCTCCCGCGGAGGCCGAGCCTGCCGCGGAGGCCGAGCCTGCCGCGGAGGCCGAGCCTGCCGCCGAGGCCGAGCCTCCCGCCGAGGCCGAGCCTGCCGCCGAGGCCGAGCCTGCCGCCGAGGCCGAGCCTGCCGCCGAGGCCGAGCCTGCCGCCGAGGCCGAGCCTGCCGCCGAGGCCGAGCCTGCCGCCGAGGCCGAGCCTCGCGCCGAGGCCGGCGCGGCGCCCGAGGCCAGACCAGAGCCCGCCGCCGCGGCCGAATCCGCCGCCGCCGGGGCCAAGCCTCCCACCGGGGCCGGACGGCGGCCAGTCCTTTGGGGGGTAGGCGTCGGCCTGCTGCTGCTTGCCCTGGTGGTGCTCGGTTTCGCCGGGTACCTGTACGGGCTTTCCGACATCCAGCAGGCCAGGTCCCAGTCCCTTCTGCACACGCAGTTCCGCACCGAGCTGGCTGGCCAGATAGCTCCGGTCGGGGCCGCTGCGCTCGGATCCCCGGTGGCGATTCTCGACATCCCGAGCATCGGGGTGGACAACGTGGTCGTGGTCGAGGGAACCAGCCCGGAGAACCTGATGTCCGGTCCCGGGCACCTGCCGGATACCCCGCTTCCCGGCCAGGCCGGCGTGACCGAAATCTTCGGCCGCCGCGCCACCTTCGGCGGCCCGTTCGCCCGCCTCGCGCAGCTGCGGCCGGGTGACACCATCAACGCCGTCACCGGCCAGGGCATCTCCACCTACCGGGTCGCCGCCGTCGCTAACAGCACGCACCTCATCAAAGATCCGGTAGCGAACCGGCTCCTTCTCGTGACCGCCTCCTCGCCTGTCATCCCCGCCTACTTCATCGAGGCGGATGCGCGCCTGGTCTCACGCGTGCATCCCGCTCAGGGCCTGTCGCACCTGATCTTTGCTCCAGAACTGCCGCTGGCTGCGGACAACGGCTCGCTGACCCTGGCGATGGCGTGGGGCCTGGCGCTTGCTGCGGTCTCGGTGGCCGGCACTATCGCCGCCATCCGCTGGTCGCGCCGGGCGTTCCTGCTCGCCGCCGTGCCGCTGGTGGTGGCGGTGCTGTGGAACCTGTACGAGAGCCTCGCGGCCCTGCTGCCTAACCTGTACTGACCACTGCCTGCGGGCAACACAGACGAAGACGGAGCGGATACATGAGCGAAACCCCGCCGCAGATCCCCGGCTCCGGGGATCCGGCCGAGACGGGGTTGCTGGACTACCGGACCCCCGGCGCGCCAGCCCTGCTGCCCGGTCGCCTGATCGGGCTGCGGGCCCGCAACATCTCGGCCTGGTTCGGCGCGCACAAGGTGCTCGATCGAGTGTCTCTGGAGATGGAGCCGGGCACGGTCACGGCGCTGATCGGCCCCTCCGGCTGCGGCAAGTCCACCTTCCTGCGCATCCTCAACCGGATGCACGAGATGGTGAATGGGGCCAGCCTGGCCGGCGAGGTGCTGCTGGGCGATGATGACATCTACAATCCAGGCCAGCGCGCGGCAGACGTCCGGCGCAGGATCGGCATGGTATTCCAGAAGCCGAACCCGTTCCCTGCCATGTCCATTCACGACAACGTGGCCAGCGGGCTCAAGCTCGCGGGCATCAGGGTTCCCGACAAGAACGCACTGGTGGAGGGCAGCCTGCGCCGGGCAGGACTCTGGAAAGAGGTGCAGGGGCGGCTGCGCTCCCCGGGCGGCGCGCTGTCCGGCGGCCAGCAGCAACGGCTGTGCATCGCCCGCGCCCTGGCCGTCTCCCCCAACGTGCTGCTGATGGACGAGCCCTGCTCGGCGCTGGACCCCACCTCCACCCGGCGGATCGAGGAAACCATTGCCGAACTGCAGAGCCAGGTGACGATAGTGATCGTCACCCACAACATGCAGCAGGCCCAGCGCGTCTCCCGCAACTGCGCGTTCTTCCTGGCCGCCGAGGGAACGCCCGGGCACATCGTGGAGTCGGGACCAACCGAACAGATCTTCGACGCCCCGGCCGACCCGCGAACCGCCGACTATGTGCATGGCCAGTTCGGCTAAGCGGGAGCGCGGCCTGCCTGACCACCCGTCACCCCCAATCCCCGATCTGGCCTCCGGCCAGCCGTACGGGGCTTCATAGGATCGTGAGCATGCTGGAAGACTCTGAGGTCAACCGAATCCTGGTCATCGTCGCCCATCCCGACGACGTGGACTTCTCCGCGGCCGGTACGGTGGCGCGGTGGACCGACGCGGGAATCGAGGTCACCTACTGCCTGGTCACCGACGGTGACGCCGGCGGCCATGACGAATCGGTCCCGCGCAGCGAAATCCCTGCCATCCGCAGGGCCGAGCAGACCGCGGCGGCCAAGTGCGTGGGCGTATCCGATCTGCGCTTCCTCGGCTACTTCGACGGACGAGTAGAAGCCACCCTCGGCCTGCGCCGGGATCTGGCCAGGGTGATCAGGCAGGTCAGGCCGGACCGGGTGCTCTGCCCGACCCCCGAGCGGAACTACGTCCGGATGCCGCCGAGCCACCCCGACCACCGCGCGGTCGGGTCGGCCGCTTTGGATGCCGTCTACCCGGACGCGCGTAATCCGTTCGCGTTCCCCGAACTGCTGACCGACGACGGGCTTGAGCCCTGGACCGTCCGCGAGGTCTGGATGGCCGCCGGGCTATCGCCCAACCACTACGTCGACGTCACCGACACGTTCGGGCGCAAGGTCGCGGCGCTGCGGGCGCACCAGAGCCAGACCGGGCAGATGGAAGGACTCGAGGACTTCCTGCGCGGCTGGCTGGTCAGCAACGGCGAGCAGGCCGGCTGGCCCGGGGGCAGGCTAGCCGAGGCGTTCCAGGTCATGGAAACCGGATAACAACAACGGTCCCGGATTAGGCCGGGCAACCCGGCCACCCAGGTATCCGTCCTGCCTTTCAGTAGTCACACTGAAACTACTTAGCTAGTGCCGTGACCGCTAACGTTCGCCCCATCGTTCCGAAGTAGCGGCACGCCCGCCCCGATCGGCAGCTCGCATGACTGCCTTGTCCTGCCGGGGCAAGGCCGCCCTGCTGTCCTTGACGCTATTCGTCGCTGGCTGCGAGGATCGCGGTGAACGGGGATTCCAGGCCTTCTGGGCCACGCCGGCTGGGGCGGGTGTGGCACGGCTGATCCACGGTTGGCTGCGCCGGTAAACAGCATCGGTGTGGGGGAAGAGGGATAGCGATGCGTGGTGTGGTTGGCCGGGCTGTGGTGGCGGCCGGGACGGCGGCGGCGGTGCTGGGCGCGTCGGCGGGTGCGGCGGCGGCCAGGACCGGGCCGGCGGTGCTGGCGTTCCGCCCGGCCCCGTATGACTACGGGCAGGTCCCGGTGGGCCAGCGGGCGGCCCGGACGTTCACGCTGGTCAACACCGGCGGCCGGGCCTCTAGCGCGCTAACGGTCCGGCTGTCGGGCGCGGCGGCGTTCAGGATCACCGCCGACACGTGCCGGGCCAGCCTGGCGCCGGGGAAGAAGTGCACGGTCCGGGTGCGGTTCGGGCCCGCCCGGGCCGGCGCGATTACCGCGACACTGCGGGCGGTCAGCAAGAACCGGGCCGCCGCGGCCACCGATGCGCTGGCCGGCACCGGCCAGGGCCTGGGGTCGGCCGCCGCCGTCTACTGGGCCAACCGGGGCGGCGGCACGATCAACGCGCTGGCCGCCGGCGACCAGCCCCTGGTCAGCGGGCTGAACCAGCCGACCGGGGTGGCGGTGAACGGCGGCAGCATCTACTGGGCCAACCAGGGCGACGGCACGATCGACCACGCCCCGCTGGCCGGTACCCCCGCGGTCCCCCTGGTCACCGGGCAGAACCAGCCGGCCGGGGTGGCGACGAACGGCAGCGCCATCTACTGGGCCAACCAGGGCAACGGCACGATCATGGAGGAGAACCTGGTCACCCACAGGATGATCCCCCTGGCCACCGGGCAGGACGAGCCGGCCGGGGTGGCGACGAACGGCAGCGCCATCTACTGGGCCAACCAGGGCAACGGCACGATCAACGAGCTCCCGCTGGGCGGCGACACCCCGAGCATCCTGGCCCTCAGGCAGGCCGGCCCGACCGGGGTGACGGTGGACAGCCACCACATCTACTGGGCGAACTTCGGCAACGGCACGATCAACGAGGCCCCGCTGACCGGCGGCGCCGTGACCACCCTGGCCACCCGGCAGGCCCGGCCGTGGGGGGTGGCGGTGGACAGCAACAACGTCTACTGGGCCAACCAGGGCAACGGCACGATCAACGAGGCCCCGCTGACCGGCGGCGCCGTGACGACCCTGGCCACCGGGCAGAACCAGCCCGCCGGGGTGGCGGTCGGCCCGTAACAAGCAGCGGCCGGGTCGCGGTAGGTTCGCCATCCTCGCGGCGGCACCGCGACGATGCCCGGCCACGCCACCGTGACAAACCCGGTCCTGCCATAACGCGGTACCGCCGCGGCGGGATAGCCGGGCTTGCACCTGGCAGTCCTCGAGCGCCGATTCGCTCGGCGTGCCGTTGCGCCTCCCAGCGGAAACTATCCAATGGGGCAAACGTTCGCGGCTACGGCACTAGTCACAGTGAAACGACTCGAATTGACATCGGTAATACCTCGTCAGGCCAGTGAAGGGACTGGTGCGGACCGGCCGGCAGTCCTAGGTTGGCACCAGGCACAACAGCCGTCTGGCGAGGAGGCCGTGCATGACCCGGATAAGCGTCAAGGTCAACGGAGTCAGCTACACCGACGACGTTGAGCCACGCCTGCTGCTGGTCCACTACCTGCGCGACGTGGTGGGAAAGACCGGCACACCGATTGGCTGCGATACGACCAACTGCGGTGCGTGCACCGTGCATATGGACGGAATGTCGGCAAAAAGCTGCTCCGTCCTCGCAGTTCAGGCCGATGGCTCCGAGATCACCACGATCGAGGGAATCGGGAATGGCGAATGGCACCCGCTGCAGAGCGCGTTCCGGGAAGAGCACGCCTTGCAGTGCGGATATTGCACCCCCGGCATGATCATGGCCGCGGCCGACCTGCTCAGGGAGAATCCGGATCCGAGTGAGCAGGAGGTCCGCGAGGGCCTCGAAGGCAACCTGTGCCGCTGTACCGGCTACCAGAACATCGTCCGCGCGGTCCGGCGCGTCGCGCGGTCATCCCAGCCCGCGCAGTCTTCCCCGGCCGCCCAGGCGGGAGCGACCTCATGACCGCCGATACCCAAGTCCAGGCCCCGGCCGAGGTGGGCAGGGCCCGCGTCCGCAAGGAGGACGCCCGCCTGGTCACCGGCCAGACGAACTGGACCGACAACATCCAGTTGCCCGGCATGCTGCATATGGCCTTCGCCCGCAGCCCGCACGCGCACGCGCGGATCACCCGGGTGGATTTGACCGCCGCCGCATCCATGCCCGGCGTGGTGGCCGCCTTCTCCGGCGCAGACTTCGCCGGCGAGCAGGGCAGCCTGCCGTGCGCCTGGCCGGTCACCCCGGACATCGTGATCCCCGACCACCCGCCGATGGCGACCGACGAAGTCCGCTACGTCGGCGAGGCAGTGGCCTGCGTGATCGCGCGGAACCGGTACGAAGCCGCGGACGCGGCGGCGGCCATCGACGTGGACTACGAGCCGCTGCCGCCGGTGCTCGACATGCGGGCCGCGCTGGCCGACGACTCGCCCCAGGTGCACGCCGAGGGCAACAAGAGCTACGAGTTCACGCTGGCCAACGGCGACGTGGACGCCGCCTTCCGTGACGCCCCGGTGGTGATCGAGCGCAACTACCGGCAGCAGCGGCTGATCCCCACCGCGATGGAGCCGCGGGCGGTGGTCTGCGCGCCGTCCGGTGACGAGTTCACGATCTGGTCGGCCACCCAGATCCCGCACGTACTGCGCACGATGCTCGCCCTGGTCACCGGGATTCCCGAGCAGGAACTGCGGGTCATCGCACCCGACGTGGGCGGCGGATTCGGCTCCAAGCTGCAGGTCACGGCGGAAGAGGTGATCACCCTGCTGGCCGCCCGCAAGCTGCGCAAGCCGGTCAAGTGGACGGAGTCGCGCAGCGAGGGCAACATGACCGTGCACCACGGTCGCGACCAGTGGCAGCGGATCAAGATAGCCGCCGAACGCGACGGGAAGCTGCGCGGCCTGTCCGTAGACCTGCTGGCCGACATGGGCGCCTACCTGATGCTGGTGACGCCGGGCGTGCCGCTGCTCGGCGCGTTCATGTTCAACGCCATCTACAAGATGGACGCCTACTCGTTCCGCTGCACCGGCGTGTTCACCACCAAGATGCCCACCGACGCCTATCGCGGCGCCGGCCGCCCGGAGGCCACGTTCGCGATCGAGCGGATCATGGACGAGCTCGCGGCTGAGCTGGGCGCGGACCCGCTGGAGCTGCGCAAGAGGAACTGGATCACCCACGACGAGTTTCCCTACGCCACCATTTCCGGGCTGACCTACGACTCGGGAAACTACGAGGCGGCCACCGCGCGGGCCGTGCAGATGTTCGGTTACGAGGACCTGCGCAAGGAGCAGGAACGCCGCCGCGCCGCCGGCGATCCCGTCCAGCTCGGCATCGGCATCTCCACCTACACCGAGGCCTGCGGCCTCGCCCCCTCCCGGCTGCTCGGCCAGCTCCGGTACGCGGCAGGCGGCTGGGAGCACGCCAGCGTCCGGATGCTGGCCACCGGCAAGGTGGAGGTGGTCACCGGAGCCAGCGCGCACGGCCAGGGCCACGAGACGGCGTGGAGCCAGATTGTGGCCGACGCGCTCGGCGTGCCGTTCGAGGATGTCCGGGTCCTGCACGGCGACACCCTGGTCTCGCCCAAGGGCATGGACACCTACGGTTCACGGTCGCTGACGGTGGGCGGCGTCGCCGTCCGCGGCGCCTGCGTCAAGGTGATCGAGAAGGCAAAGGTGATCGCGTCGGCGATGCTGGAGGCGCCGCCCGGGGAGATCGAGTTCTCTGGCGGGACGTTCCGGGCCCGCGGCGGGTCCGGCGCTTCGACGACCATCCAGGAGATCGCGTTCGCCGCCTTCCATGCGCACGACCTGCCGGACGGCGTGGAGCCTTCGCTCGATTCCGACGCCACCTTCGACCCCGAGAACTTCTCCTACCCGCACGGCACCCACCTGTGCGCGACCGAGGTGGATACCGAGACCGGCCGGGTGACCATCCGCTCGTACGTGGCGGTGGACGACGCAGGCATCGTGGTCAACCCGCTGATCCTGGAGGGCCAGGTGCACGGCGGCATCGCCCAGGGCATCGGGCAGGCGCTGTTCGAGGAGGCGGTCTACGACGATGAGGGCAACCTGCTGACCACCACGATGGCCGACTACCTGGTGCCGTCCGCACTGGACCTGCCGTCCCTGGAGACCGACTACACGCAGACGCCCGCCACCAGCAACCCGCTGGGGGTCAAGGGCATCGGCGAGGCGGGCACGATCGCGTCCACGCCAGCTGTGGTCAACGCCATCATCGACGCGCTGCGCCCGATGGGCGTGCGCGACATCACCATGCCCTGCACGCCGCAGCGGGTATGGCGAGCTATCCAGGCCGCCCGAGGCGCAGGCACCGACGGCTCGGCCGCAGGCAACACAGGAGACGCGCGATGATCCCGGCCATATTCGACTACGTCAAGCCGCAGTCGCCGGACGAGGCGGTGCGGACGCTCGCGAGCGCCGGCGACGACGCCAAGGTGATCGCCGGCGGGCAGAGCCTGATGCCGCTGCTGCGGCTCCGCCTCGCCTACCCGGATCTGCTCGTCAACCTGGGCGGCCTGTACGAGCTGCGCGGCGTGCACGACCAGGGTGACTCGGTGCTGATCGGCGCGCTCACCACCCTCTACCAGCTGACCGGGAATCCGCTGGTCAGGGAGCACTGCGGGTTGCTCGCGCAGACGGCGGGGATGATCGCCGACCCCGCGGTCAGGCACCGCGCCACGATCGGCGGAGCGCTCTCGCACGCCGACCCGGCCGGTGACCTGCCGGCCGTCTCACTGGTACTTGACGCGACGGTGATCGCCTTGGGCCGGGCGGGCGAGCGTGAGATCGCCGCCGCGGATTTCTTCGTCGACTACCTGACCCCGGCGCTGCGAAGCGACGAGATCGTGATCGGCGTCCGGGTGCCCAAGCTCGGTTCCGGCTGGGGCTACCGGTACGAGAAGTTCCAGGCCACCGCGCAGGCATGGGCGATCGTCGGCGTGGCCGCGCTGGCCCGCCGGTCGAATGGCCAGGTCGCCGAGGCCAGGATCGGGCTGACCAACATGGGCGCCACCCCGCTGCGCGCCAGCGCCGCCGAGCAGGCTGTGGCCGGCGCGGCAGCCGACCGGGCCGCGTTGCGCCAGGCCGCCGAGCACGCCGCGGACGGCACCAGCCCGCCGTCCGACCTGAACGCCGGGCCGGATTACCGGCAGCAACTGGCCCGGGTGCTGACCGGCCGGGCGCTGGCCCGCGCCGCCGGAGCGTGACTCTGCCGTACGCCCGGCGCGGGGAAGGCGGATAATCGGCGGAAAGCACGCTCACGCCGGACGAGCGTGGCACCACGCACCGGAAAGAGTACGAAGCGATGAGCATTGAGCTCGAGCACTCGTTTGACGTTCCCGTTCCGCCCGATCAGGCCTGGGACGTGCTGCTCGACGTGCAGCGGGTAGCTCCCTGCATGCCCGGCGCCACGGTTGAATCGGTAGACGGCGACGAGGTCAGCGGCAAGATAAAGGTCAAGGTCGGGCCGATCACGATGACCTACACCGGCAAGGCGACCTTTACCGAACGGGACGACGCGGCCCATTCGGTGAAGATCGAGGCAGCCGGCAAGGAGACCAGGGGTGCGGGCACAGCCTCGGCCGTCGTGCTGGCCAGGCTGAAGGAGGACAACGGTCAGACCCGGGTCAACGTGCACACCACGCTGAACGTCACCGGCCGGCCCGCGCAGTTCGGCCGCGGCGTGATGGCCGAGGTCAGCGGCAAGATCATCGAGAGATTCTCGGCCAACCTGGCTGGCGCGCTGGCGACTGCCGGCGGACCGGAGCCAGCCGCAGGCGGCGGACAGGCGGCGGACAGCCGGATGGCGATCCCCATCCAGGAGCTGAACCTGCCGGCCCGCTCGGTCCACAGCCTCCAGGGCGAGGGCATAGACACGGTAGGCCAGCTCGCCTCCCGCACCGAGAGCGAGCTGCTGTCGATCAGGAACCTGGGCCAGAAGTCGGTGAGCGAGATCGAGCAGCGGCTGGGTGATCTCGGTCTCTCGCTGGCTAGGCAGGCGGAGGCCGACCCCGCGGAGCAGTCCGCGGCCGGGAAGTCAGCGGCCGGGCGGCGCGCGGCCGGGCAGCGCGCGGCCGGTCGCGTGGACGGGCAGTCTGCGGCCGGGCAGAGCGCGGCCGGGAAGTCCGCGGCTGAGCAGCGCGGGGCCGAGCAGGGCGCGGCCGCATCCTCCGCCGGTGCTCCCGCATCCAGCGCTCCTGCCGCAGGTGCGGCAGCTGCCGGAGCCGCCGCCGGTGCAGGCACCGCCGGTGCGACCGCCATGGGTGCCCCCGACGGCAACGCGGCATGGGACGGCTCGCGGCCGGTCGCGTGGACGGGCGACGAGGAGGCCGGCCTGCGGCTCGACGAGCCGGAGGATGACGCGCTCAACCTGTTTGACGTGGCTGCCGGGCCGATCCTCAAGCGGGTGCTGCCCGCGGCGGCCGCCACCGTTCTGCTGATCTGGCTGACCACGCGGATACGGCGTCGCGGCCGGCGGCAGGCATCCTCGGCGTGATGCTCGTCACCGGTCCGGGCGCGGTGCTGCCGCCAGGACCGTCGTGACCGACTCCCGCTCGCGAGCGGCCGAGCTTGACGCGCAGGACCCGCTCGCCGCGTTTCGCGACAAGTTCGCCCGTGACCATCGAGACGGTCGCGAGCTCATCTACCTGGACGGCAACTCACTGGGCCGGCTGCCGCTGGCCACCGCCGAGCGCATCGGCCGGGTGGTCCGCGAGGAGTGGGGCGCCGGCCTCATCGGGTCCTGGGATCACTGGATGGGGCTGCCGGCCCGGGTCGGTGACCTGCTCGGCGAGCACTTGCTAGGCGCCGCCCCCGGCCAGGTGGCGGTAAGCGATTCGACCACGGTGAACCTCTACAAGCTGGCTTGCGCCGCGCTCGACGCCCGACCGGGCCGCCGGGTGATCGTCACCGACGATGACAACTTTCCCACCGACCGCTACGTGTTCCAGGCGATCGCAGCGCAACGCGACGGTGAACTGCGGATGATCCACACCGACATGGACGCCGGGCTCGATGAGGCGACGCTGCGGGCCGCCCTGGATGAGGACACCGCGGTCGTCAGCCTGTCGCACGTCGCCTACCGCAGCGCGGCGCTGGCGGACATGGCCAGGATCACCAGCCTGGTGCACGCGTCCGGCGCGGTCATGCTGTGGGACCTGTGCCATTCGGTCGGCTCGGTACCGGTGCAGCTGGACGCGTGCCAGGCCGACCTCGCCGTCGGATGCACCTACAAGTACCTCAATGCCGGGCCCGGCGCCCCCGCGTTCCTGTACGTCCGCCGGGATCTGCAGGACCGGCTGCGCCAGCCGATCTGGGGCTGGATGGGCCAGCGGAACCTGTTCGAGATGGGGCCCGACTACGACCCGGTGCCCGGCATCGAGCGCTTCACCACCGGCACCCCCCAGGTCGTCGGCGTCGAGGCGGTGCACGAGGGGGCCCGGCTGCTGGCCGAGGCCGGGATCGGCCGGCTGCGGGACAAGGGAGTCCAGCTCACCGAGTACCTGATCACCCTGGCCGACGCGTGGCTGGCGCCGCTCGGCTGCTCGCTCGCCTCGCCGCGCGATCCGGCGCGCCGCGGCTCGCACGTGACCGTGCAGCACCCCCGGGCGCGACAGCTCTGCCAGGCGCTGGCCGCGCACGGGGTGATCACCGACTACCGGGCGCCGGACCGGGTGCGGTATGGACTCGCCCCGATCTACACCCGGTTCACCGACGTCTGGGACGCGATAGCCGAGACCCGCCAGCTCCTCGAGACCGAGCACATCCCGGCCGAGCGCGCCGGCTGAGCGCGCCGGCTGAGGCCTGGCACTTTTCATGCAGTACGACCACGAAACCGGGACAAACAACCCCGGATTTCGGTCGTAGCGCATGATATGTCGCCGGATCGGTGAATCGGCTCTCGTCGGGATCCGGGACCTGATGGATGCGGATCACCGGGGCGGGTAGGGTCTGGCTGCAATGTCTACTACCCGCGCTGTCTATGTGCTCGCGGACCGGTACCGGCTCGATGACCGGATCGCCGCAGGCGGCATGGGACAGGTATGGCGGGCCACGGACCTGGTGCTGGACCGCCAGGTCGCGGTCAAGCTCCTGCGGGCCGAGTACGCCCAGCATCCTGAGACCCTGGCCCGGTTCCGTGCGGAGGCGCGACACGCCGGGTCGCTGTCGCACCCGAACATCGCGCGGGTCTACGACTACGGCGAGGCTGACGCGGCGCAGCCGCCGTTCCTGGTAATGGAGCTCGTGGACGGACCGCCGCTGTCCCAGCTGCTGGCCGGCGGCCCGATGGAGCCGGCCCGCGTCATGGATGTGGTCGCCCAGGCCGCCGATGGCCTGGGCGCCGCGCACGCCGCGGGCCTGGTGCACCGGGACGTCAAGCCGGGCAACCTGCTGCTTGCGCCGCCGGGCCTGGTGAAGATCACTGACTTCGGGATCGCGTATGCGGCCGGGTCGGCGCCGATCACGCGAACCGGGATGCTGGTCGGCACCCCGGCATACGTGGCACCCGAGCGGGTGACGGGGTCTGCGGCCACCCCGGCCAGTGACTGGTACTCACTCGGGATCGTGGCCTACGAGTGCCTGGCCGGAACGCTTCCGTTCTCCGGAACCGCGATGGAGGTCGCCCTCTCCCACCAGATGCGGGCGCTGCCGCCGCTGCCGGCCGCGGTGCCCGCGGAAGCGGCCGTGCTGGTGGCCGGGCTCACCGCCAAAGACCCGGCCGCGCGGCCTGCCAGTGCCGGGGAGGTCGTGACGCGGGCCGGGCGGCTACGGGATGCCCTGGCTGGGGCCCCGGCCGCCGGAGCTGCTCCCCCCGCCGCCGGAGCCGCCTCCCCTGCCGCCGGAGCCGCCTCCCCTGCCGCCGGGCCGGCGTTCTGGTCGGCGCCACCCTCCGCTGAGGCGGCCGCCTGCCCGGCTCCACCCTTCGAGGAGCCGGGCGAATGGCCCGCCACACCCGCCGCCGGAGCCGACCCGCAGGCCGCCGCACCCGCCGCCGGAGCCGACCCGTGGCCCGCCGCACCATCCGCGGAGCCGGGCGAATGGGCCACCACACCCGCCACCGGAGCCGACCCCTGGCCCGCCGCACCATCCGCGGAGCCGGGCGAATGGGCCACCACACCCGCCGCCGAGACAGGCGCGTGGCCCGCGGCACCGTCCTCCTGGCCCGCCTCCCCCGCGATGCGTGCGGACGCGTGGCAGGCTCCGTCGCCCAGTCGGCCGGACGACTGGCCTGGAGCGGACGCGTGGCCGGGCTCGCCAACTGCCGGACCAGGTGCATGGCCCGCCGCGGCGGCGGCCGAGGTGGCCGGCTGGCCGCCCTCCCGGCCGGCCACGGCGGCTGATGCGCAGGCCGACACGCTAGCCGGGCCGCAGCCGACGCAGCGCGAGATCGGGATCCCGGGGCCGCCGCGACCGGCTCAGCACCGGCTTGTGCCGCGGGGCCGGGGCCGCCGGCGCCTGATTGTCCTCGCGGTGGCGGCCGCGGCGGTCGTCGCCCTGGCCAGCTGGGCGCTGGGCAGCCTGTCCGGCGGGGCGGCTCCCCACAGGGCGCCGGCTGAAGCCGTCATCGACCGGATCGACCCCGCATACCCGGCCCGCGACGAGCCCGGCGCCCCCCGCGGTGCAGGTAAACGGGGGCGCCCTGGTCGGGCAGCCGATCCGGGAGGTGGCCCAGCGGCTGCGCCGCCTCGGCCTGCGGGTCGAGGTGCAATTCACACGCACCGCAAGCCAGCCGCCCGGCACGGTAGCGTCCGTGCGGCCAACCGGCCGGCTGGCCACGGGCAGCACCGTGGTCGTAACGGCCGCGCTTCCGCCGCGAGGCCACGGTAACGGCCGCGGACACGACCACGGTGACGGTCACGGCGACGGCGGAAACGGCCACGGTAGCGACGGGGGAAACGGCCACGGCGGAGACTGACCGCACCGCCGACGGAAACGGCCAGCACCACGACCGACCGCACCGCTGACGGGAAACGGCCAGCACCGCGGCTGACCAGCCGCCGAAGAACGTTGATGGCCGGTTTGGTGTTCACCCGTGAACACCAAACCGGCCATCGACACCGTGCGGGCCGTGCTCGCGGCTGACGGCCGGATCCGCTCCTGGATCCTGGCCTACCCGGCCGCGCTGGCGGCGGTCAGGTGGCGCGCTTCCAGGTGACGCTGAAGCCGTTGCCGCTGCTGTTCAGCGGGCCGGGCTGAGCTTTCACCCGGCCGGCAGAATCGACCATGGTGATCTCGTCGTCGGTGAACGAGGAGATGACGCCGGAGTTGACGGTCGCTCCCGACTCGGTCCAGGTGCTGAAGTGGGCGAGCGGCTCTACGCCGGCCGAGCCGCTCGGCGCCTCCGCGATCCACTCGGCGCTGGAGTTGGCGCAGCTCGAGCAGCTCTGGGTGGTGCTGAAGCTGTCGCCGGAGCGAGAGGAATCGGTGACCTTGAGGGTATAGCTGCCGCCGCTCCTGACCACCGAGGCGGTAATGCCGTCGCCGGGCCGCAGGGTCGAGCCCACTACCTGGATGGCATTGCTGGGGTACATCTCCCACCACGTGTAGTAGAAGGCGGAGCCCTGATAGCACTCAGCGAGCGTGCCGTCCTGTTCCACCGAGCTGCTGCTGTAACCGTCGATTCCGACCCAGAAGGCCGCGAGCGAGGTCCGGGAGCCGCAGCTGACCGAGGGCTCGGTCCAGTGCCCGGTGGCCGTGCTGAACGTCGCGCCGGTGTCGGCATAGCCTGACCAGTTGCCGCTCTGCACCTGGGACAGGCCCTTGACCCGCAGGCGATGTCCGGGAACCCGGTGGTCGGTGCCGTGCTGGCCGACCATCAGCCGGGTAAGCGCGGCGCGAGCGGCCGCGGCGGCGTGGGCGTGCGGGGCCGGGTGAGTGCCGGCCGTGCTGGCGCCTGCGGCCGGGCTGGCGGCCATGACCAGGCCCAGCGCCGGTACGCAAGCCACTAAGGCAGCGGACAAAAGCCGGGGAAGACGACGATGCATAGCGGGATGCCTCCCTGCGTCGAGGCGGCCGGGGTAGCCGCTTGTGTTCAAATCGTAACTTTCAGCATCCTAGATCACCAGCAGTGACGGAGATATTACTTTCCGATGCGTATCAACCGGTCTCCCCGCTCGCTCTGACCGATAGGAACCAGCCACCGCGGACGGAAGGCGCCGCGAATACGGGGGAGTACACATGGCGAACCACTTTGTGCTGAGGCACCACGAGCTCACGGTCACCTACGATGTCGGCCGCAATCCAGGGGTCACGGCTGTCAGCTACGACGACGATGGCTACTCGGACGAGTTCGAGCCCGCCGACGTCAGCACGAACCTGACCGCGCTCGGGGAGCAGGTCTCCGTCCCGCTGCGCAAGAGCATCGACACCGGCGGCGAGACGTTCGGCTTCTTCCTGCCCGAGATCGACGTGCCGCTCGGAGGGTGCGTGCAATTCACCACCGCCGGGGTGTACGCGAGGTACAGCGGTCCTGACTCGGTCCCGCAACGGCCGCAGTCATGGCAGGCCATCGAACTGCACGGCACCGCGCAGACGGTCGAGGAACCTCTGTAGCTATTCCCATTCAATCGTGGCCGGCGGCTTGCTGGTCACGTCGAGCACGACCCGGTTCACCTCTGGGACCTCATTGGTGATCCGGGTGGATATCCGGGCGAGGACCGCGGCGGGCAGCCGGGCCCAGTCGGCTGTCATCGCGTCCTCGCTGGCCACCGGGCGCAGCACCACGGGATGACCGTAACTGCGCCCGTCGCCTTGCACCCCGACCGACCGCACGTCGGCCAGCAGCACCACCGGGCACTGCCAGATGTCGCGGTCCAGCCCCGCGGCGGACAGTTCCGCGCGGGCGATGGCGTCCGCGGCCCGCAGCACCCGGAGCCGTTCGGGCGTAATCTCGCCGATGATCCTGATGCCGAGCCCCGGCCCGGGGAACGGCTGGCGCCAGACGATTTCCGGTGGCAGGCCCAGCTCGCTGCCGATCAGCCTGACCTCATCCTTGAACAGCTGGCGCAACGGCTCCACCAGCCGGAACTTCAGATCCTCGGGCAGCCCGCCGACGTTGTGGTGCGACTTGATGCTGGCCGTCCCGCTGCCGCCGCCGGATTCGACCACGTCGGGGTACAAGGTGCCCTGGACCAGGAACTCGACCGACTCGCCACGGCTGCCCGCGTCAGCGGCGATGTCGCGGGCCGCGCCCTCGAACGCGCGGATGAACTCGCGCCCGATGACCTTGCGCTTGGCCTCCGGGTCGGTCACGCCGGCTAGCGCGCGCAAGAACGTGTCCGCTGCGGGCACGGTGTGCAGCCGTACGCCGGTCGCGGCCACGAAGTCCCGCTCCACCTGCTCGGCCTCGCCCTCGCGCAGCAGCCCGTGGTCGACGAACACGCAGGTCAGCTGCGAGCCGATAGCCCGCTGCACGAGCGCCGCGGCGACCGCCGAGTCAACGCCGCCGGACAGCCCGCAGATCGCGCGGCCGCCACCGATCTGCTCGCGGATGCTCCGCACCTGCTCCTCGATGACGCCGCGCGCGGTCCAGGTCGGGCGGCAGCCCGCAGCGTCGAGAAACCGGCACAAGATCGCGGTCCCGTGCTCGGTGTGCGCCACCTCGGGGTGGAACTGCACGCCGTACAGCCCCCGGCCGGCGTCTTCCATCGCGGCGACCGGCGTGCGGCCGGTACGTGCGGTGACGGTGAACCCGGGCGGCGGCCGCACCGCCGTGTCGCCGTGCGACATCCACACCTGCTGCCGCGGCGCCAGCCCGCCGGCCAGGACGCCGCCGGCCACCGTGTCCAGCTCGGTCGCGCCGTACTCGGCGGCGTCGGTGCGCTCGACCACCCCGCCGAGCCCGGCCACCATGAGCTGGAAGCCGTAGCAGATGCCGAGCAGCGGGACGCCGGACTGCAGCAGGCCCGGCGGCGCGGGCGGGGCGCCGTCGGCGTACACCGAGGCGGGGCCGCCGGACAGGATGATCGCCTTCGGCTTCATCGCCAGCATCTCCGCGGCCGGCATGGTGGCAGGGACGATCTGCGAGTAAACGTGGCACTCGCGCACCCGCCGGGCGATCAGCTGCGCGTACTGGGCGCCGAAGTCGACGACGAGCACGGTGTCGAAGTCACCGGCTGCGGTCATGGCCGCCCTGCCTTTCCGATCGGGGCGTGACCCGGATCCTGGCGATCCGGCGCCCGTCCAGTTCGGTCGCGGTGAGCCGGTGACCGTCGGCCTCCACGTGGTCGCCTTCGGCTGGCACCTGGCCGAGGGTGGCGACCATGTACGCCGGCCACGGTCTCGTACGGCCCCTCGGGCAGCTCTATCCCGGTCTGCTCGGCGAACTCGTCCAAGTTGAGCAGGCCGTCCACCTCGAGCTCGCCGCCGAGCAGCTGGCGGGCCTGGCCGCTCTCGGTGTCGTACTCATCCCAGATGTCGCCGATCAGCTCCTCGACCAGGTCTTCCAGGGTCACGATGCCGGCGGTGCCACCGTACTCGTCCACCACGATGGCCAGGTGCGCCCGGTCCCGCCGCATCTCCGACAGCGCGGACAGCACCCGCTTGCTGATCGGAAGCTGCTTGACCGGGCGGGCGACGTCGCCCACCTGCGCGGGCCTGCCTGGCTGGCCGGCCAGGCCCAGCCCCAGCAGGTCCCGCACGTGCACGAAGCCGACCACGTTGTCGTAGGAGTCCTGGTAGACGGGGAAGCGCGAATGCGGCGCTGCCGCCACGGTCTTCACCGCCTCGGCCACCGGGGTGTCCGCGGCGAGGAACTCGACCTCGGTCCGGGGCACCAGGACCTCGCGGAGCTGGCGCTTGCCCGCGTCGAAGACCTCGCTGACGATGCTGCGCTCATCCGCGCTGAGCAGCTGGTTGCCGGTCACCAGGTCACGCAGCTCCTCCTCGGTTATCACTCCCCGGCCGACGTCGGGATCGCCGCCGAGCAGCCGTACCACCAGGTTGACCGACTTCGACAGCAGCCAGACCACCGGCCGGGCCGCCACGCTGATCCGGTCCAGCACCGGCGCCGCGACCAGCGCGATTGATTCCGAACGCTGCAGTGCGATCCGTTTCGGCGCCAGCTCGCCAAGCACCAGGCTGAAGAAAGAGATGCACGATCGTGACCACCGCGAGGGACAGCGGCCGAGGCGAGGCCGTCCGACAGCCCCTGGTGCAGCAGCGCCTTGCGCAGGTCGCTGGCCAGGGTGGCCGCGCCGAAGGTACCGGACAGCAGCGTCGCGACCGTCACCCCGATCTGCACCGCGGACAGGAAGCGGTTGGGATCCTGGGCCAGCCGGGCGGCCCGCTGCCCGCGCTTGCCGCGGTGGCTGATCGCGCGGACCTGGCCCTCGCGGAGCGAAATGATCGCCATCTCGGCGGCGGCGAAGAAGCCGCCGACGAACACGATGAGGAGGACGATGAGAATGTCCCAGGGGACCTGGCTCACGTCTTGCTTCCCAGTCTCGACATTCGGCCGCCGGCCGGGCGCGGCCGCCCGGTCCCCGCCGCGGCACATTCCGCACTGTGCATGCGTGCGCACAGTCTACGCAGCACGCCGCGACGCGGGCGAGCATTGACGCTTGCCGCGGCGGGCGTGCGATGCTGCGTCGCTTGGACAACGGGGCGGCGCCGTGCCACGGTGTGACTGCCGTGGCCAGGATCTGGAAGCACAGCGGGAAGCTCGCCGACGGGCGCGAGATCATCTACTTCGACGAGTCACCGGGGATGGGCCGCGCGGACGTGCCGGACCGCCGCCCGCTGCCCCCGATGATCGCCGGACCGCAGCCGCCCGGGTCCGGGTTGCGCTGGGATCCGCTGGCCGGCGAGTGGGTGGTGATCGCCGCGGAGCGCCAGGACCGGACGTTGCTGCCGCCCCAGGACGCGTGCCCGCTTGACCCGTCGGCGCCCGGGCGGCCGACCGAGATCCCGGCCGCCGACTACGACGTCGTGGTGTTCGAAAACCGCTTCCCCGCGTTGCGCGGCGCGGCCGGCCCGGCGGCCGGGGCCGCCGCAGGGGCGCTGGCCAGCCCGGCGGCGACCGACCCGGCGGCGATGGACCTGCCGGAGGCGGGCCTGGCTGCGGAGCGGCCCGGCTTCGGCCGCTGCGAGGTGGTCTGCTTCACCGCCGATCACGACTCCTCGTTCACCCGGCTGTCCTCCCGCCGGGCGCGAACCGTGCTCGAAGCGTGGATCGACCGCAGCGCGGTCCTCGGCGCCCTGACCGGAATCGGCCAGGTCTACTGCTTCGAGAACCGGGGCGAGGAGATCGGGGTCACCCTGCAGCACCCGCACGGCCAGATCTACGCGTTCCCGTTCGTGACCCCGCGGATGCGCCGGATGCTTGACGTGGCCGCCGCGTACACCGCGCGCACCGGCGGCAACCTGTACGACGACCTCACCGCCGCCGTGGCGGCCGAGGGCTCCGCGGTGGTGACGCGCAACGAGGAGTGGATCGCCTTCGTGCCGGCCGCCGCGCGATGGCCGTATGAGGTGCTGATCTTCCCGGCCCGGCGGGTGCCCCGGCTGGCGGTACTCGACGAGGCGGCCCGGGACGGGTTCGGCGGCCTCTACCTGGACGTGCTGCGCCGTCTTGACGCGCTGTTCGGCGCGCCGCTACCGTACGTCGCCGCCTGGCACCAGGCGCCCGTCACGGCCGGGGCCGGGCACGAGGAATTCGGGATGCACCTTCAGGTACTGTCGGTCCGGCGTGCGCCTGGCAAGCTCAAGTACCTGGCGGGAACCGAGTCGGGCACCGGCGTGTGGATCAACGACATCGTGCCGGAGACGGCGGCGCGAAGGCTCCGGGAGGCTGGATGAGGCTGCTGGTCACGGGTGGTGCGGGCTACATAGGAAGCGTGGTCGCCGCGCAGCTGCTGGAGGCCGGGCACCAGGTGGTGGTGCTGGACGACCTGTCCACCGGGCACGCGGACGCGGTGCCGGCCGGGGCCGGCTTCGTGCGCGGCACGATCCGGGACGAGGCCGCAGGCGTGCTGGCCGGGGGCATCGACGCGGTGCTGCACTTCGCGGCCAAGTCCCTGGTCGGCGAGTCGGTAGCAGAACCCGGCCGGTACTGGTCGGCCAACCTGGGCAGCACCCTCGCGCTGCTGGAGGCGATGCGGGCCGCCGCGGTGGGCAGCATCGTGTTCTCGTCCACCGCGGCCGTGTACGGCGAGCCGGAGCACATCCCGGTCACCGAGACCGACCCGGTCCGGCCGGCCAACCCGTACGGAGCGACCAAGGCCGCAGTCGATGAGGTCCTGCACGAGTACGCCCGGCTGCACGGGCTGGCCGCGATGAGCCTGCGCTACTTCAACGTGGCCGGAGCCTACCGGGCTGCCGACGGCCGCTGGCTGGCCGAGCGGCACTCCCCCGAGACCCACCTGATCCCCACCGTCCTGCAGGTAGCCTGGGCCGTCGCCGGGCCGGCAGTCCCGCCGCCGCTCAGTTCAAGATCTTCGGCGACGACTACCCGACGCCGGACGGGACCTGCGTGCGCGATTACATTCACGTGGCCGACCTCGGCCGGGCGCACCTGCTCGCGCTCGGCGCCTGCACGCCCGGCCAGCACCGGGTGTACAACCTCGGCTACGGCACCGGGTTCTCCAACCGCGAGGTGCTCACCATGTGCCGCGAGGTGACCGGCGCGGACATCCCGGCCGTCGTGGCCCCGCGCCGCCGCGGGGACCCGGCGGTGCTGGTGGCTTCTTCCGCCCGCATTCACCACGACCTCGGCTGGAAGGCGGAACAGGACCTGCGGGCGATGGTCGCCGACACCTGGGCGGCGGTGCACGCGGCGACCGGCTAGATCGTGCGCGAGGCACAGCGCGCCGCGGCGGCCCGGTGGTTCCGCGACTGCTACGGCCGTGGTCCGGACGGCGTGTGGCACGCGCCGGGCCGGGTGAACCTGATCGGCGAGCACACCGACTACAACGAGGGGTTCGTGCTGCCGTTCGCCCTGGCCCAGGGGGTGCGAGCCGCCGCCGGGCGCCGCGACGACGGCGTGCTGGAACTGCGCTCGCGGCAGGCGCCCGGGCCCGCCGTGCGGGTCGCGGTCGGGTCGCTTACGCCGGGTGGCGTGAGTGAGGCCGCCGCGCGGCCGGACGCGCTGCCTTTGACGCCGGGTGGCGTCAGTGGCTGGGCGGCCTACGCCGCCGGGGTGGCCTGGGCGCTGCGGGAAGCCGGGCACGCCATCGGGGGCGCCTGGCTGGCCATCGACGCCGACCTGCCGCGGGGGGCAGGGCTGTCGTCCTCGGCGGCACTGGAGTGCGCCACCGCGATGGCCCTGACCGGGCTGTACGGGGTGGCGATCGCCCCGCCCGAGCTGGCCCGGCTGACCCGTCGCGCCGAGAACGACTTCGTCGGCGTGCCGGCCGGCATCATGGACCAGTCCGCGTCCCTGGAATGCACCCGCGGCCACGCCCTGCTGCTCGACTGCAGATCGCTCGGCACCGCCCAGGTGCCGCTCGACATGGCCAGCGCCGGGGTGGAGCTGCTGGTGCTGGACACCAGGGCGCGGCACGAGCACGCCGGCGGCTGCTACGCCAGCCGGCGCCGGGCCTGCGAGCAGGCCGCGGCACTGCTCGGCGTGCCGGCGCTGCGCGATGTCACCGATCTCGCCGGGCCGGACCGGCTGCCGGATCCGGTGCTGCGGCGCAGGGCCAGGCACGTCATCGCCGACAACCAGCGGGTGCACGAGGTCACCGGCATGCTGCGGTCCGGCGACGTCGCGGGCATGGGCCCGCTGCTGACCGAGTCGCACCATTCACTCCGCGACGATTTCGAGGTCTCCTGGCCGCAGGCTGACGTGGCGGTCGGCGCGGCAACGGCCGCGGGGGCACTCGGCGCCCGGATGATGGGCGGCGGGTTCGGCGGGTCTGTGATCGTCCTGGCGCCCGCCGGGCGGTCGGCGCCCATCGTGGCGGCGGTCGGGGCGGAGTATGACCGCCGGAACTGGCAGGCCCCCGCGCTGGTGCCCGCGTCCGCCGAGGCGGGCGCGTACCTGATGACCTGACGCGACCAGTGCGGTGAGCCTTTCTGCGAGCCTCGGACCGGACATGGGGGTTCCCAGGCCGGATCGAACTGGCAGGATGGCGGCATGGGACTGTATGACGACGCGGTCGCGCTCGCGCCGGAGCTATCCGAGCTACGGCATTCCCTGCACCGAGAACCGGAAATAGGCCTGGATCTCCCCCGCACCCAGGCCAAGGTGCTGGCCGCGCTGGACGGGCTGCCGCTCGAGATCACCCTGGGGCGCGCGCTGAGCTCGGTGACCGGTGTGCTCCGCGGCGCGCACCCGGGCCGGACGGTGCTGCTGCGCGGCGACATGGACGCCCTGCCGGTCACCGAGCGCACCGGGCTGCCTTACGCGTCCGAGGTCGACGGGGCGATGCACGCCTGCGGGCACGACCTGCACACCAGCATGCTGGCCGGGGCCGCGCGGCTGCTGTGCGAGCGGCGCGGTGATTTCGCCGGAAACGTGGTCTTCATGTTCCAGCCGGGCGAGGAGGGCTACTCGGGCGCGAAGCACATGATCGAGGAAGGGGTGCTCGACGCGGCGGGCGAGCGGCCGGCCGCCGCGTACGCCCTGCACGTGATGTCCGCCGAGGTGCCGATCGGTGTCATCACCTCCCGGCCCGGCCCGGTGCTGGCCGCGGCGGACAAGCTCGACGTCACGGTCTACGGCCGCGGCGGGCATGCCTCCACGCCGCATCACGCCGCCGACCCGATCCCCGCGGCTTGCGAGATGGTCACCGCGCTGCAGACGTTCGTCACCCGCCGGTTCGACGTCTTCGACCCGATCGTGATCACGGTAGGCAGCTTTCACGCCGGGACGGCCGACAACGTCATCCCCGACGAGGCGCGCTTCCTCATGACGATCCGCTCCTTCTCGGCCGAGGCCAGGAGCCGGGTGAAGGACGGCGCGGTCCGCATGATCCGCGAGATCGCCGAGGCGCACGGACTCACGGTCGCGACCGAATACAAGGACGGGTACCCGGTCACGGTCAGCGATCAGACCGAGACGGCATTCGCCGAGCACGCCGTGGCCGCACTGTTCGGGCGCGAGCGATTCGACCCGCAGAAGTACCCGAAGACGGGGGCGGAGGACTTCTCCTTCGTGCTCGAGAGGGTGCCGGGTGCCTTCTTGTTCCTCGGCGCCTGCCCGCCGGACCTGGTGCCCGCTACCGCCCCGTTCAACCACTCGGCCGAGGCGGTATTCGACGACGCGGTGCTCAGCGACGGCACTGCGCTGTACGCCGAACTCGCGCTGCGCAGGCTGGCGGCGAGCTGAGCCGCGCGGCCGGGGTTCCGGGCGCGGCGGCTCTTGACAGAGAGGGGATAACGGACATGAGCCCGATTTCCCGTGGCTTCCGGGGCCGGCGCCGCCAGGAGCCCGCAGGCCGTGTTCCGCCCGGCCAGTACGTGACCGACGATTTCCCTGTCCTGTCGGCGGGGCCGACACCGCACACCGCGCTGGCGAACTGGACGTTCTCCATCTCGAGCGGCGGCGCGTCGAAGAGCTGGACCTGGGAGGAATTCCGCGCGCTGCCCACGGAAAACGTCACGGTCGACATCCACTGCGTGACCCGCTGGTCCAAGCTCGATACGCACTGGCAGGGCGTGTCCGTCGACACCCTGCTCGGCCTGGTCGAGCACGACGCCGGTTACGTGCTCCCGTTCTGTGACGGCGGCTATACGACCAACCTCCCGGTGGCGGACGTGACCGGTGGGCAGGCCTGGGTGGCGTTCGGCTACGACGGCGAGCCGCTGGACCCCGAGCACGGCGGGCCCGCGCGGCTGCTCGTCCCGCACCTGTACTTCTGGAAGAGCGCGAAGTGGGTGCGCGGGTTCCGGCTGAGCAGTACCGACGAGCCGGGCTTCTGGGAGACCTACGGCTATCACATGTACGGAGATCCATGGCGGGAACAGCGGTACGCAGGCGACTGACCTGGCAGCTCAGCACGGTCAGCTCGGTCACCGACGAGACGGCCACGGTGCGCACGATCCGGCTGGACGTGCCGGACTGGCCCGGGCACCGGGCCGGGCAGCACCTGGACGTCCGGCTCACCGCCGAGGACGGTTACCGCGCCGAGCGGTCGTACTCGATCGCGTCGGCTCCCGGCGAGCCGGTGGCGATCACGGTGGAACGGCTGGATGACGGCGAGGTCTCGCCCTATCTCACCGAGGAGCTGCGGAAGGGCGACGAGCTTGAGCTGCGCGGTCCGATCGGCGGCTACTTCGTCTGGGAACCCGCGGACGGCGGTCCGCTGATGCTGCTGGCCGGCGGCTCGGGGATCGTCCCGCTCAGGGCCATACTGCGGCACCGGGAACGGACCGGCAGCACCGTCCCGGTCCGCCTGCTCTATTCCTCCCGTTCCTGGCAGGACGTGATCTACCGCGACGAGCTCGGCAAGGTCGCCGGCGGCGTGCAGGTAATCCAGACGCTGACCCGGCGGCAGCCGCCGGGCTGGACCGGTTACGCGCGGCGGGTTGATGCGAAGATGCTGGCCGACGTCGCCTGGCCGGCCGGCCAGGCTCCGCTCGCCTACGCCTGCGGCCCGACCAGCTTCGTCGAGGCCGTGGCGGGCGGCCTGGTCGAGCTGGGCTACCCGGCGCAGCGGGTGAAGACCGAGCGGTTCGGCGCCACGGGAGGCTGATGATGGAAGCACTGGACGGCAACGCGATCGGCGGCCTGATGCTCGAGGTGTTCGGCACCGAGATGACGACCGCGGTGGGCACCTGCATCTACTGCGGCGCGACCGGCCAGGTGGCCGAGCTTGTCGTGTACCGGCCCGGGCTGGGCACCGTGGTGCGCTGCCCCGTCTGCGGCCGCGTGCTCATGGTATTCACCCAGGTACGCGGCATCACCTGCGTAGATCTGGGGGGACTGGCAGCTCTGCAATGAGCGGGCAGCCCGGTCCCGCGGGGGTCACATATCATCCGCCCTGCGCGCTGAGCAGCGACGTGGTGTTGTCCGAGGATCATTACCTGCTGAGACTGCATCAGATCGACCCGGCCAACGACATCGTGATGGCCTACAGCCGCGCCGACGGCGAGGCCGAGGCGATGCTGCTGCAGCCCATCGCGGGTCGTGCAGGTGTTCCGGGACCCGTCCGCGACGGGAGGCGGCACAGCCGGGCGGTACAGGCCCCGCTGCGCTGAGCCGGCCAGCGGCGCTTAGCCCCCGGTCAGCGTGGTGATGATGTCACGGACCCGGTCGGGCGGCAGCGTGCAGGTGGCGTCGCCGACCGACAGCTCGACCCTTTGCACCCGGGGATCGGCCGTGGTCATGGCCTGCGGCCAGACCCAGATCCGCTGCTCCTCGGCCAGCCGCCGGGCGGCCGCGATGTAGCTGTCGTGCGTCGTATCCAGCAACAGGTGCATCATCGGAACCTGTGGCGGGTCGGGCACGACCCGCACCCCCGCGGCGCCGGCCAGCGCGGCCGCGATCGCGCGGGCGTGCCGGAGATAGGCGGGCATCAGCGGCAGCCGTCGCCGCAGGCAGCTCAGCGCCGACGCGGCATTGGGCCACAGGCCGAACAGCGTGCCGCCCATGCGCCGCCGCCACTCCCGCGCCTCGGCCATGATGTCCGCGGGCCCGGCCAGGCAGCAGCCAGGCAGCGCGCCGATGCCCTTGTAGAACGACACGTACACGGTGTCGAAGAGCGCGGCGATCTCGGCCGGCGGCCTGCCGTATCCGGCGGCCGATTCCCACAACCGGGCACCGTCGAGATGCGCGGCGGCTCCCCGGTCGCGCGCCCATTCGACCTGAGCTTGCAGGTCTTCCCAGCCAGGCTGCTGGCCGCCCAGATCGCGCTGCGGCAGCTCGATCAGAAGCGCGGCGGGCGGCTCGCCGATCGCGGTCAGGTCCTCGATGGTCATCAGCCGGTTCAGGTCTGCGGCCGGGCGGCCGGTCAGGCCGTGCAGCCGCTGGTAGGCCTGCCCCTCGTGCCGGTCCAGGTGACACGTCGGATGGAAGATGACCGTCCGGCGCTGCCGCCGGTCAGCGTGCACCCGCAGCACCGACTGCTGAGCCATCGTGCCGCTTGGCCAGAACGCGGCGGCCGGCTGGCCCAGCAACCCGGCGATCTCCGCCTCCAGTTCGGCCACGACCCCGCCGTCACCGTACCGGTCGGTCACCGTGTCGGCGGGAATGCCGGCCAGCATGCCGGCCACGGTCACCGGGCCATGACCGGCCAGGAAGACGGTGCATCGGTCGCGGAGCGCGACCTCCTCGGCCAGGGACATCTGTGCTGGGCCTGCCATGGCTCGCGGCCTGGCTCAGAGGCTGGCGACGTCGGCCTGCTTGGCCCGGACCGCCTCGGCGGCCTCGCGCAGCGCGGCGAGCTCGGATTCGGCCAGGTCCCGCTCCACCACCCGGATCACGCCCGCGGCGCCGATTTCCGCCTCGACCCCGAGATACACGCCGGAGATCCCGTACTCACCCTCCATCCACGCGCACACCGGCAGCACCACATACGCGTCCTCGGCCACCGCGCGCGCCATCCGCGCCGCCGCCGCCGACGGGGCGTAGTAGGCGGAGCCGGTCTTCAGCAGGCGGACCACCTCGGCGCCGCCGTCCCTGGTCCGTTGCACGAGCACGTCGATGTCGCCGGCCGGCATCAGCTCGGACAGCGGCCGGCCGTCCACCGTGCAGGCCGAGGGCACCGGGACCATCGTGTCGCCGTGCGACCCGAGGGTCAGCGTCCGGACCGAGCCGACCGGCACCCCGAGCCGTTCGGCGACGAAATAGCTGAACCTGGCGGTGTCCAGCATGCCTGCCTGGCCCATCACCCGGCGCGGCGGAAACCCGGTCACCTTGGCCGCGAGCGCGGTCATCTCGTCCAGCGGGTTGGAGACCACGATGAGGACGGCGTCAGGCGCGTGCTTGACCACGTTTTCCGCGACGTTGCGCACAATCTTGGCGTTGACCCCGATCAGGTCCATCCGGCTCATGCCGGGCTTGCGCGGCAGGCCCGCGGTGACGATCACGATCTGCGAGCCCGCGATCGCCTCGTAGCCCTTGCCGTCCGGCCCGGTGGTCTGGCCGGTGACCTTGGTCTCGAAACCTTCGACCGGCCGCGACTGGTTCATGTCCAGCGCGAGCCCCTCGGGCCTGCCCTCGACGATGTCGGTGAGCACGACCTCGTCGAAGATGTCGTACTCGGCGAGCCGCTGGGCGGTGGTCGACCCGTAGAAGCCGGCCCCGACGACGGTTACCTTCCCTGTGCGGGCCATGTCCGGTGTTCTCCTTCGGAAAGTGTGCGCGCGACTGCTACCCGGCGACGTCGTCCATCTCGGCGCGAAGGTTCTCGTCTAGCGCGTTGAGGAATTCCTGCGTGGTCAGGTAGGGGGTGTCGCCGCCGACGAGCACGGCGAGGTCCTTGGTCATCTTGCCGCTCTCCACGGTTCGCACGCAGACCCGCTCCAGCGCTTCGGCGAAGGCCGTCACCCGGGGGGTGCCGTCCAGCGTGCCGCGGTGCGCCAGCCCGCGCGTCCAGGCGAAGATCGAGGCGATCGGGTTCGTCGAGGTGGGCTTGCCCTGCTGGTACTGCCGGTAGTGCCTGGTCACCGTGCCGTGCGCGGCTTCGGCCTCGACGATGCGGCCGTCCGGGGTCATCAGCACGCTGCTCATCAGCCCGAGCGAGCCGAATCCCTGGGCCACGACGTCGGATTCGACGTCGCCGTCGTAGTTCTTGCACGCCCAGACGATGCCGCCCTCCCACTTGAGCACCTGAGCCACCATGTCGTCGATCAGCCGGTGCTCGTAGGTGATCCCCGCCGCCTCGAACTCGGCCTTGAACTCGGCCTCGAAGATCTCGGCGAACAGGTCCTTGAACCGGCCGTCGTAGGCCTTGAGGATGGTGTTCTTCGTGGACAGGTAGAGCGGGTAGCGGCGGTTGAGCGCGTACCGCATCGTCGCCCGGGCGAAATCACGGATCGACTGGTCGAAGTTGTACATGCCCATGGCGACGCCGCCACCGGTGAACCTCGCCACCTCCAGCTCGATCGGGCGGCCGGCGTCGTCCGGGGTGTAGGTGATCGTCACGGTGCCGGGCCCGGGGACCACGAAGTCGGTGGCGCGGTACTGGTCGCCGTGGGCGTGACGGCCGATCACGATGGGCTTGGTCCAGGTCGGTATCAGCCGGGGGATGGTAGAGACCACGATCGGCTCGCGGAACACCACGCCGCCGAGAATGTTGCGGATGGTGCCGTTCGGCGAGCGCCACATCTTCTTCAGGCCGAATTCCTCGACGCGGGCTTCATCGGGGGTGATCGTGGCGCACTTGACGCCCACGCCGACAGCCTTGATGGCGTTGGCCGCGTCCACCGTCACCTGGTCATCGGTGGCATCCCGGTTCTGGATGGACAGGTCGTAGTAGTCAAGCTCGATATCCAGGTAAGGCAGGATCAGCTGGTCCTTGATGTACTGCCAGATGATCCGCGTCATCTCGTCGCCGTCTAGCTCGACGACGGGATTGGCTACCTTGATCTTGGGCATGCCGCCGATTTCCCTTCCCACGCTGGCGGGCCGCGCCGGTTCCTGGGCCCTGCCGTCTGCAAGGCTACCGGTGCGTCCGGGGCGCTTTGCAGCCGGTGAGGCCGGCGGCTTGCGGGCTGGTCAGTGGCTCGTCACGGTGCCGGGAGCACCAGGACCGCGGCCATGATGCCTGCGCCGAGGCTTGCCAGGGCCAGGACATCAAGCACGCGGCGGCGCGAGACGAGCAGGCCGGCCGCTCGCTCGGGCAGCACGAGCCGCAGCACCGCCGCGGCCAGCAGCGCGGACGCCACCGTTATCATCCCGGCCTGGACGTGCCGCAGGCCGCCCAGCGTCACCCAGGACAGGCCGCCCGCGGCCGCCACCAGCACGATCGCGTACGGCAAATTCGCCCAGCGCGGCGCCCTGGCCCGGGCCGGCGCCTCCGCGGTGGCCGCTTCCGGGGGCACCGGTACCGCGCCGGCGCCGGGCACGTCCGGGGTGTCCGCGACTGCCGGCGACCCGGCGGTGGCCTCAGCCGCGGCTGGGTCTGCGGCGGCGGCAGCGGCAGCGGCAGCGGCGATCGCGCCGGCCGGGACAGCCGTGGTCGCGCTGGCCGCGGCGGCGGTGGTCGCGCTGGCCGCGGCAGCCGTGGTCGCGCTGGCCGCGGCAGTGGTGGCGGCGCTGGCCGGGGCAGCGTCCGATTGCTCGCCCTGTCCGGTCAGAACGGCCTTCTCCACACAACGATCGTATCGCCGTGCGGCAAGGCTGGCCCGGACATGGCGCGGGAACCGCCCGGGTGGCGTCCCGGCTGATTGATCACTCAATCCATGCCGCGGGATCGGGGTACGACCAGTCGCACGGGGGTAACTCAAACGTGAGACATCCGTAACCGGACGTTGCCGGGAGGACCCGACGTGAAGAGGCCGTACATTCGCATCGAGGACACCGGAGAGATCATCCCGCTGCATGCGGACGTGACCACGGTGGGCCGTGGCAGCTGCGTGGACGTCCTGTTGCGGGATCCCAGCGTTTCCAAGCTGCACGCCGAGATCATCTGCCGGGGCAGCTACGCTTACGTGGCCGATCTCGGATTATCACGCAACGGCACCCGGGTAAACGGCCGTCCCGCGGCGCGCCGTGTGCTCGAGGACGGCGACGTGCTGAGCTTCGGAGCCGCGCGCTGCCGGGTAGGCGGGCTCGCCAGCGAGGACATCGCGGCCGAGGTCGAACTGCGCAGGCAGGCTGCTCCCGAGCTGACCCGGCGCGAGAGCGACGTCCTCAACTCGCTGTGCCGGCCTGCGCTCTCGGACGAGGCATTCGTGGCCCCGGCCACGGCCCGGGAGATCGCGACCGACCTGGTCGTCACCGAAGCCGCTGTCAAGCAGCACCTGCTGCGCCTGTACCAGAAGTTCCGCATCGCCGAGGGCCAGAACCGGCGGACCAGGCTGGCCAACGAGGTGGTCGCGCTGGGGCTCGTCAAGCCGCTGCCGCCACCGGGCCGGGCCGGAGCCGCGGCCACGGGCACGACGGCCGCGGGCACACCGACGGCCGCGGGCACACCGACGGCCGCGGGCACACCGACGGCCGCGGGCACGGCAGCGGCAGGAGGAGCGGTCAGGGGCACGGCAGCGGCAGGAGCAGGGGCCAGGGCCGGCGCGCCGCGTTCCGGTGAGCCCGTCGTCCCGGATGGACCGCCGCCGAGGAACGCACCTGCCCCGCGGAACGCCGGTCATGACCGGCTCCCGGACCGCCAGGCGTGCTAGCGCCCGAGCGGTCGGCGCGGACGCGATTCCATGATCGTCACGGCTGTACCCGCGGTACGGCCAGGGAATCGGGATAACGCACCGCTGCGCCGGGCACCGCCCCGGCACGCGCGCGGTTGACTACCGGAGCGCGCGGTTGACTACCGGATCGGCCGGTAGGTCGCGATGAGTGCGCCGCTGCTGGTCGGCTGGGCCTCCACCAGCTCGAGGCTGGTCAGCCGGGCGTCGTCGGCAAACAGCCGCTTGCGACGGCCACCGGCGATGACCGGGCTGATCATCAGGGTGAGCTCGTCAAGCAGCCCCTGGTCGAGCAGCGACCGCACGAGCGAAGGGCTGCCGGCGACGCCGATGGCCCCGCCCGGCTGCTGGCGCAGTTCGGTGACGAAGTCGGCGACCGGGCCTTTGATCAGCGTGCTATTCGACCAGTTGACTGAGTCGAGCGTGCCGGAGGCGACGTACTTCGGCGTGCTGTTGATCCAGCTGGCGAATGGTTCGTCGGCCGAAGTCGGCCAGTACTGCGCCCACTCGGTATAGGTGACCCGGCCGAGCAGCACGGCGTCCTGCTGGTCGAGCATGCGCGCCAACGCCGCGCCCATCTGCTCGTCGAATGCGGGCTGCCACTGGTTGGGTGCCTCGACCACGCCGTCGAGCGAGCTGAACAGCCCCGAGAAAACCTTGCGCACCTGATGAACCTCCTCGTGTCGGCTGGACCGGCCTATCGGCGTCCTCGATAGCAGGCGCGCCGGGCGCGAGCCTCCTGCCAGCACCGAACGGTAATTACGGTACTGAACGGTACCGTACTCGTATGGGTACCGTAACGTCTAGTACTATTCGGCCGAAGTCTCCAGAAGGGAGCCGTCGTGGATCCTCAGCTGGACGCCACCGCTGAGACGAGCCGGTCCGCGCGCCGCCGGCAGGCGATCATCCAGGCGGCCACCGAGGTGTTCGTGCAGCACGGCTACCTTGGCGCGACCATGGACGAGGTAGCCGCGCGCGCGTCGGTGTCCAAGCAGACCGTCTACAAGCAGTTCCGGGACAAGCAGCACTTGTTCGCCGAGATCGTCCTGGACACGACGGCCGGCGTCGTCGACAGGCTGTCCGGCGCCGTCGCGGACACGCTGCAGGGCGCGCAGGACGTACGCAAGGCGCTCCGTGACCTCGCCGACGGCTTCCTGCGCGGCCTGCTGAGCCCGGACGTGCTGAGGTTGCGCCGGCTCGTGATCGCGGAGGCCGATCGCTTCCCCGAGGTCGGAGCAGCCTGGTTCGACCGGGGCTTCGAGCGCGCGCTGGTGATCTTGGGTGAGTCGCTGCAGCTCCTGGCCGACCGCGGCCTGCTGGGTAACCTCGGCGACCCGACCCTGGCCGCCTACCAGTTCGCCGGGCTCGTCATGTACCAGCCCATGAACCAGGTCATGTTCGCCGGGACAGCCGCGCTCCTGCCCGACGACAAGCTCGGTCGCATCGCCGACTCCGCTGTGGACGTCTTCCTCGCCAGCTACGGGTGACCGCGGCGAGCGGGACCATCGAGGACCGGCCTAGAGGTGGTGCAGCCGGAATGCCACCTGGTCGGCGACGTGGCGCAGCCCCGGCATGTGCCAGCTGAATCCGGCCGCCAGCGGCCAGAGGAGGTGCGGCCGGGTGACCGCCGCCCCGGCCACCCCGGCGGCCAGCACGGTGAGCAGGATCACGGCCAGCGCGGCCGGGAAGCGGTTGCGGGCCACCGCCCCGAAGAGCCGGCCCAGCTGCCGGCGCGGTTTGCCGGAGCCCAGGCCGAAGCCGTAGAAGGCGACGAACGCTCCGGCCGCGTACGCGCCCGCGGCCCGGTAGGGGTTCGCATGTATCGCGATGGTCGTGACGGCCGCCGCGGCCGCGGCGCAGGTCAGCGCGAGCGGCGCGAGCAGCGCCGTGCTCACCAGCGCGCGAAGCAGATCCCACGGCGCGGTAGCCACCATGACGGGCACGTCGCTTGCCCGGCTTCCCCGGGCCGACCGCCGCCTGGTCAGCCCGCCATGCGCCCGGTCGGCCGCGCGCAGCAACACGATCATGGTCATGGCGACGACCGTGCCCGCGATCGGGAGCAGCACGCTCGCGGCTACGGCGATCGCCATCGTGAGCAGGGCCAGCAGCCGCCTCACCCCGATCTGCGCCTGGACGCCGGCCTGCCGCCCGTCCGGCGTCCGGGCCGCCTGCGCGGCCCCGCTGCGGGCCGGCCGCGCCGCCGGCCTGGCGGCCGGTCCCCCGGCCACCGCCGGGTACCGCGCCGGGGGCAGCAGGTCGGCGAAGCTGTCGCGCCCCGCCACGGCCGCCCGCTGCCGGGTCCCTGAGCGGAGCGCCGAACCCGGCTCGGCCGGCGTCCGCGGCCCGATGGCCGCGGACGGCCCGTCCACCATGGTTCCCGATCCGGCCGCTGCCCCGTAAGCCACGGCGGAGGCGACCGCGGCCCGGGCGGGCCCGGCCAGGCGGCCGACCTCGGCCAGCCCGCCCGCACCGGCCAGGCTCCCGGCCGCGACGGCCCGGCCGCCCGCCGGGAGATCCGGGCCGGACAGGTCGATCGCAGCACACTCCGTGCTGAGCTGCACCGCCGAGGGGCGGATCGCCGGATCCCGGCTGAGCGCCGCCGTCAGCAGCGGAATCAGCTTGGCAGGAACCCCCTCCAGGTCCGGATTCCCCGACACGATCCGGTAGAAGATGGTCTCGTAGGAGCCGGCGCCGAAGGGCGGGCGGCCGGTGGCCGCGAACGACACCGTGCTGGCCCAGGAATGCACGTCGGCCGGCGGCCCGGACGGCTGGCCCTCGACGACCTCAGGCGCCAGGTACCCGGGGGTGCCCATGAACATGCCCGCCTGGGTGATCCTGGTCGCGTCCGGCGCGTGCGCGATGCCGAAGTCGATCACCACCGGCACGCCGCCGGCCATCACCACGTTCCCCGGCTTGAGATCGCGGTGCACCACTCCGGCCGCGTGCACCGCCGCCAGCGCCTCGGCCAGCCCCCAGGCGAGCCGCTCGAGCGCGGGACCGCGCAGCGGGCCGTCCCGCCTGACCTTCTGGTCCAGCGACGGGCCCGCCGCGTAGCGCGTGACCACGTAGGGCACCTTGGCGGTCACGTCGGCGTCGATGACCTCGGCCACGAAGGGACTGCGCACCCGGCGCATCGTGTCGAACTCACGGCCCAGCCGGCGCCGCGCATCCGGGTCGTCGGCCACCCCGGGGCGCAGCAGCTTGATCGCGACCGCCCGGCCGTCGCTGTCCCTGGCCAGGTGCACGACGCCCATGCCGCCTTCGCCGATCACGTCGAGCAGGCGGTAGGGGCCAAGCCGGTCCGGCATCGGGGTCTGTGCGGGCATCGCATCGCCACCCTACGGGAAGGCCGCCTGGCGTGAACGCGGTCCACCGAAGGCCGCCCAACGGGAAGCCCATCTAATGTGACGAACGGGGGTGCTGGCAAGTTACGCCGCGAACGAGATTGCTGATGACCGGCCCGGCCGGGCCGGGCGCCGGTCACGCCGCCGGGCTCAGTTCCCGGCGACCAGGCGGCGCAGCACTTGCGCGGCCTGGGCGTTCTGGTCGGCGTAGGCGACGAGCGCCTTCGCCAGCTCGGCCGCCCACTCGGTCACCTGCACCGACCTGCGGGACAGCACGACGCCGCGGACCTCCCGGCAGATCTCCGCGACCGGCTGACCGCGCTGCACGGACAGCGTAAGCATCTGGTCGCCCAGCCTGACCGTAATCTTGGCCACCTCACCGGGCCTGCCGCGCATCCGGTCCGACACCGACCGCTCCCTGTCCACGGTGACGACCCCCTCCGGCAGCGCGTCGCCGAGCGAGTCGGTCAGCACCCGCGCGTAGACGGCGACGTCCGCGCTGTCGGCCCGCAGCGCCGCGGCAACCAGGTCGAGCGAGAGTGCGTCGCCAGGCTCGGTCATGATGGCTCCGTTCGTGTCCCCCCGGATCTCGTCAACGGCCGGAGAACGTGGCCTTCCCAGGGCCATTCTCGATGAAACTACGCATGCCGGCGCGCTGGTCCTCGGTGGCGAAGAGCCCGGCGAAGTGCAGCCGCTCGATCTCCAGTCCGGCGTCGAGGCCCACTTCGAGGCCCTCGTCGATGGCCTGCTTGGCGGCGCGCAGGGCCAGGGCGGGCCCGGACGCGAACCGGCCGGCCAGCTCGGCCGCGGCCTGGTACACGTCCTCGTCGGGTACCACGCGGTCGGCCAGGCCGATGGCCAGCGCCTCCGGCGCGGCCACGAACCGCCCGGTGTAGACGATGTCCTTGGCCCGGGCCGGCCCGATCAGCCGGGGCAGCCGCTGCGTCCCGCCCGCGCCGGGGATGACACCCAGCAGGATCTCCGGCTGGCCGACCTTCGCCCCCTCGCCGACGACCCGGAAGTCCGCGCAGAGGGCCAGCTCGAGGCCGCCGCCGAGGGCGTACCCGGTGATCGCGGCCACGACCGGCTTGGGGATCTTCGCGATCGCGGTGAAGGCCGCCTGCAGCCGCCGGGAGTGCGCGGCCATCGTGGCGTAGCTGGCCTCGGCCATCTCCTTGATGTCGGCGCCGGCTGCGAACACCTTGTCGCCGCCGTAGAGGATCACGGCCCTGATCTGTTCGTCCGCCGTCACCTGCGCGGCCGCCGCGGCCAGCTCGTCCTGCACCTGGGCGTTGAGCGCGTTCATCGCAGGACGGTCCAGGCGGATGGTGCCCACCGCTGCATCGGTCTGCACCCGGACGAATTCACTCACGACGGACCTCCAGCGCGGCCAGCGGGAAGCGGAAGATGTTCCAGGCTGTCACAGCGATCGACGGGCTGGCCAGTGGCCCCGGCGGGTGAGCCCGGTCACCGCAGATCGCCGTTGGTCATTCCGGCCGGCGCCTCGGGCATCGTGATGAGGCCGAGCTCGGCCCGGCTGGCCAGCAGCGGATGGCTGGGAAGCACCCGCACGGTGTAACCGAACGGGCCCGCCCGGTACAGCTCGGCCTCGCCGGAGTACCTGACCGCGCCGGTGGCGGGCTGCTGCGGATCAGGCGAGAGCATCTGGTAGGAGGGGTCGGTGATCTCGTCGTCGTCGCCGGCCCGGCCGCAGACCAGCTCGACCGCGACGTCGGCCGGGGTGAGTTCGCCGAGGACGATGCTGGCCCGCACCGCCAGCCGCGATCCCAGGCTGGGCTCGGCTGCCTCGGCCTCGACGTGCTCGATCCGCACACCAGGCCAGGCCTTCACCACCCGCTGCCGCCAGGCGGCGAGGTTCCTGGCGCCCGCGAACGCGGGCTCACCGCTGGCCAGGGCCCGGGTGCTGCGCACGGCCGGGAGGTACAGCTCGGTGACATACTCGCGCACCATCCGGGCGGCCTGCAGCCGGGGGCCGAGCGTGCTCAGCGTGTGCCGGACCATCTCCAGCCACCGCCGCGGCAGCCCGTCGCCGTCCTGGTCGTAGAACAACGGCGCTACCGTGTGGCCGAGCAGGTCATACAGCGCGCCGGCCTCCAGGTCGTCGCGGCGGCCCTCATCGGCGACCCGGTCCGCGGACGGGATGTCCCAGCCGTTGGCGCCGTCGGAGCACTCGTCCCACCAGCCGTCCCTGACCGACAGGTTGAGCCCGCCGTTCAGCGCCGCCTTCATGCCGGAGGTGCCGCAGGCCTCCAGCGGTCGCAGCGGGTTGTTCAGCCACACGTCGCAGCCCTGCACCAGGGCCCGGGCGAGCGCCATGTCGTAGTCCGGCAGGAACACGATCCGGTGCCGGACCGCGGGGTCGTCGGTGAACTCGACCATCTGCTGGATCAGCCGCTTGCCGCCGTCGTCGGCCGGATGCGCCTTGCCCGCGATGACGATCTGCACCGGGCGGTCCGGATCCAGCAGCAGGGCCCGCAGCCGCGCGGGATCGCGCAGCATCAGCGTCAGCCGCTTGTAGGACGGCACCCGCCGGGCGAAGCCGACCGTGAGCACGCTGCCGCCCAGCGCGTCGTCGATCCAGGTCAGCTCCGCGTCTGAGGCACCGCGCTGGCGCCACGAGGCCCGCAGCCGCAGCCGGATCTGCGTGACCAGGCGCGCCCGCAGCTCGGCCTGGGTCTGCCAGATCTGCTCCGGGCCGGCCGCGGCGACCCGGTCCCAGGCCGGCCAGTCCCCCGCGGCCGAGGGGCAGTCCGGCTCGCCGTCGGCCAGCGCGATGATCTCCCCGGCCACCCAGCTGGGCGCGTGCACGCCGTTGGTCACCGAGCCGATCGGCACCTCGGACTCATCGAAGCCCGGCCACAGCCCGGCGAACATCTTCCTGCTCACCTCGCCGTGCAGGCGGCTGACCCCGTTCACCCGCTGGGACAGCCGCATGCCCATCACGGCCATGTTGAACATGCCGGGATCGCCACCCGGATAGGTCTCCGCGCCGAGCGCGAGCACCCGCTCGCACGGCAGGGCCGCATCCTCGACGTCGTCGCAGAACTGCGCCTCCAGCAGCTCACGCGGGAACCGGTCGATGCCGGCCGGCACCGGGGTGTGGGTGGTGAACACCGTGCCCGCGCGGCAGGCCTCCAGCGCCTCGTCGAAGCTGAGGCCCTGGCCGGCGTACTCGCGGATCCGCTCCAGGCCCAGGAAACCCGCATGGCCCTCGTTGGTGTGGAAGACCTCGGCGTGCGGGTGGCCGGTGATCGAGCAGAAAGCCCTGACCGCCCGAACGCCTCCGATGCCGAGCAGCAGCTCCTGCCGGAGCCGGTGCTCGCTGACCCCGCCGTAGAGACGGTCGGTGACCTCGCGCAGCTCGGGTTCGTTGTCTTCCACGTACGAGTCGAGCAGCAGCAGCGGCACCCGGCCCACCTGGGCCACCCAGATCTGCGCGGCCAGCTGGCGGCCGCCGGCCAGCCCCACCGTGACGTGGACGGGCGCGTCGTCCTCGGTGCGCAGCACGGCCAGCGGCAGCCCGTTCGGGTCCATCGACGGGTACCGCTCCGCCTGCCAGCCCTCCGGGGACAGTGACTGGGTGAAGTACCCGTGCCGGTAGAGCAGGCCCACGCCGATCAGCGGGACGCCGAGATCGCTCGCCGCCTTGAGATGATCGCCGGCCAGGATGCCCAGCCCGCCCGAGTACTGCGGCAGCGCCGCGGTGATGCCGTACTCGGGCGAGAAGTACGCGATCGCGGCCGGCCCGGAGCCGTCCCGCGCCTGATACCAGCGCGGGCCGGACAGGTACTCGTGCAGGTCATCGGACGCCGCGCGGAGCCGGCGCAGGAACTGCTCGTCGGCAGCCAGCTCGTCGAGCCGCTCCGGCGGCACGTCGCCGAGCATGGCCACCGGGTCATGCCCGCTGCGCCGCCACCGGCCAGGGTCGATGGCGGCCAGCAGCTGCCTGCTGCCCGGGTGCCACGACCACCGGAGATTGAAGATCAGCTCGTGCAGCGGCGCGAGCGGCTCGGGCAGCGCGGTGCGGACGGTGAATCGTCGGATGGCTCTCAAGGGGAAGGCTCCTGGGCGCGGGGCGTCGCCGTTGGCAAGAAGCGAGCATAGACCGCCGACGAGCCCGCTTGGGCCCCTCTCGGGCTAAGAGCCGGCCCGGGAAGGTCCCCCAGCCGGCGCCAGCCGGCCGCTGCGCGCCGCGGCGCTGCCGCGGCGGCCGCGTCACCGGCCGGTCACCCGTCGCCCGAGATGGCCGCGATCTCGCCGGGGCTGAGCTCGATGGACGCGGCCGCGATGTTGTCCTCGGCGTGCTCAGGCGATCCGGTGCCCGGGATCGGCAGCACCTGTCGTGACCTGGCCAGCAGCCAGGCCAGCACGATCTGCCGCGGGCCGGCGTCATGGCGCTTGGCCGCCTCGGCCACCGCCGGGTTCGTGTCGGCCTGCTGGATGGGCGCCCACGGCAGGAAGGCGATCTGCTCCAGCTCGCAGACCTCAAGCACCGGTTCCGAGCCGCGGTCGGTGGCGTTGTAGCGGTTCTGCACCGACACCACCGGGGTGATCCGCTGCGCCTGCCGCAACTGGTCCTCGGACACGTTGGAGACGCCGATGTGCCGGATCTTGCCCTCGTCCTTGAGCTGGACGAGCGCGCCCAGCGACTCGGCCAGCGGCACCTGGGGGTCGGGCCGGTGGAGCTGGTACAGCGGGATCCGGTCAAGCCGCAGCCGCCGCAGGCTGTCCTCGCAGGCTTCGCGCAGGTACTCGGGCCTGCCGTCGGCATCCCAGCGGCCAGGGCCCGGCCGCCGCAGGCCGCCCTTGGTGGCGATGACCAGGTCATCGGGATACGGATACAGGGTCTCGCCGATCAGCCGCTCGCTGACCTCCGGGCCGTAGGAGTTAGCGGTGTCGATGAAGTTGACGCCGAGCTCCACCACCCGTCGCAGGGTGGCTCTGGCCTGCTCAAGATCGGGTGGGTCGCCCCAGATGCCCGGGCCGGTGATCCGCATCGCGCCGAAACCCATCCGGTGCACGACCATGTCGCCGCCGATCTCGATGGTGCCGGCGGCTGCCGCGTTGGCCGGGATTGTCATGCGCTGCCTCCTGAAAGTATGTCCGTCCCAGTTTTCCAGTCCGGGGCCCTCGCCCGGGCAGGCGGGGGGGTAACGGACGGGTCTGACGCCGCAGGCTCCGGCCAGATAGCTTGGGGTCATGCACATGCGCACCGGATGGCGACCACCGACCGGCGCCGGCTGACATGCATGTCATCGGCGTGGTCTTGCACCCGCAGCGTGACTCCGTGCAGGCGGTGGATGCCATCTTGGGCTGGGCCGAGCGCAGAAGCATCCAGGTGCTCGGCATCGAGAACGAGATCCGCAGGCTGAACTGCCAGGCGGTCGCGGTCACCGCCGCCGAGCTCGGCCAGCGCGCCGATCTCGTGGTCAGCCTGGGCGGGGACGGCACCATGCTGCGCGCCATGCGGCTGGCCGACATGCAGCGCGCCCCGGTGCTCGGGGTTAATCTCGGCAAGCTCGGTTTCCTTGCCGAGGTGGACGTCCCCGACCTGCCCGGCGCGCTGTCGGCCATCGACGATCAGGAGTTCACGACCGAGCCGCGGCTGGCGGTCGATGCCGTCATCGGCGACCTGGTGGTCACCGCGTTCAACGATGTCGCCGTGGTCCGCTTCCCCGGGCGGCCCACCGGCCAGGTCGCGGTGCGAGCCGCCGGGCACCCGTTCGTCAGCTACGCCGCCGACGCGGTCGTGGTCGCCACCCCTACCGGCTCTACCGCCTACAGCTTCTCGGCGGGCGGCCCCATCGTGAGCCCTTCGGTCGAGGCGCTGCTGGTCACCCCCGCCGCGCCGCATTCGGCCTACAACCGCGGGCTGGTGGTCTCGGTGCAGGACAGCCTGACGCTGGAGCTGCTGCCCGGCAGCGGGACGCTGGCTGTCGAAGTGGACGGGCAGGTCGCCGCCGACGTGAGCGCCGGCGATGCGATCGAGCTGCGGCCGCGCCCTGGCGCCGCGCACGTGGTCCGGCTGGGGCGCACCACGTTCTACGAACGGGCCAGGCGCAAGCTGCGGCTGACGGACTCCGCGGAGGTTCCGTTCCAGCCCGACGGGTCGGCCCGGGTCAAGTTCTGACCGCTGCCCGCGCCGGGTGCCTGCCGCGCGCCAGGATGACCCCGCGACCGGCGCAGGCGCGGTGCCGCCGACGGCGGCCCTGGTTCGATTGACGGCGGCCCTGCTGGGTAGCCTCTCGGGAGTGATCGGACGCGTCCCCATTCTCAACGTCCAGCCTGCCCCCGACGGCGGCAATTGGCCGGCCAAGGCCGTGGTGGGTGAGTCGTTCGAAGTCAGCGCCACCGTGTTCGGCGAGGGTCACGACCTGCTGGGCGCGGCCGTCGTGCTGGAGCACCCGGACGGCAGCCGCCCTGCCCCGGTGCCGATGCGGGAGCTGGTCCCGGGTACCGACCGGCTCGGCGCCGAGGTCACCGTGACCGCCGAGGGACTGTGGCACTTTCAGGTGACAGCCTGGCGGGATCCGATCGGGCAGTGGCAGCACGACGCCGGGATCAAGATCCCGATGGGCCAGGACGTGGAGCTCGTGCTGGCCGAGGGCGCGCAGTTGTTCGACCGGGCCGCCCGCGCGGTCCGCACCCCGGGGTGGGGCGAGGCGGTGCCGCCGCGCGAGCCCGGCCAGAGCGCCATACGGGCCAGGGCGGCCCGGGCCGCCCTGGCCGCGCTGGCGGGCACGCTGGCCGACCCGGCCGTCGAGCCGTGGGACCGGCTGGCCGCGACCGCGGATCCGGAGATCCTGCGCATCCTGGCCGCCTACCCGCTGCGCGAGCGGCGCAGCCGGTCCGGGCGGTTCGAGATCATCGTGCACCGGCAGCGGGCGCTGTTCGGCGCGTGGTATGAGTTCTTCCCGCGCTCGGAGGGGGTGCAGATAGACCCGCTGGGACGGCGGGAGCCGGTGTCCGGCACGCTGCGCACCGCGGCCAGCCGGCTGCTGGCGATCGCGGACATGGGCTTCGACGTCGTCTACCTGCCGCCCGTCCACCCGATCGGCTTCACCAACCGCAAGGGGCGGAACAACACGCTGCACGCCCGGCCGTCCGACCCGGGCTCGCCGTGGGCCATCGGGTCACCCGCGGGCGGCCACGACGCGGTCCACCCCGACCTGGGCACGATCGACGACTTCGACGCGTTCGTGGCCCGGGCCGGCCAGCTCGGCCTGGAGGTGGCGCTCGACTTCGCCTTGCAGTGCTCGCCGGATCACCCCTGGGTGAGCAAGCACCCGGAGTGGTTCATCACGCGCGCGGACGGCTCGGTCGCCTACGCGGAGAACCCGCCGAAGAAGTACCAGGACATCTACCCGGTCAACTTCGACATCGACCCGGCCGGCCTCGCCGCCGAGGCCCAGCGGATCGTCCGGTACTGGATGGACCACGGGGTCCGGATCTTCCGCGTTGACAACCCGCACACCAAGTCGCTGCCGTTCTGGGAGAAGCTGCTCGCCGACGTGCACCGGACCGACCCCGACGTGATCTTCCTGGCCGAGGCGTTCACCAGGCCGGCCATGATGCACGCCCTGGCGATGATCGGCTTTCACCAGTCGTATACCTATTTCACCTGGCGCAATACCGGGCCCGAGCTCACCGGCTACCTGCGCGAGCTGGCCGGGCCCGACGCCGCCTACATGCGGCCCAACTTCTTCGCCAACACGCCCGACATCCTGCACGAGTACCTGCAGCACGGCGGGCCGCCCGGGTTCAAGATCCGGGCCGTGCTGGCCGCCATGCTCTCCCCCTCCTGGGGTATCTACTCCGGGTACGAGCTGTGCGAGAACGTTCCGCTCCGGCCGGGCAGCGAGGAGTACATGGACTCGGAGAAGTACCAGTACCGGCCGCGGGACTGGGCCGCGGCGGACCGTGGGCCGGCCGGCATCGCGCCGTTCATCACCCGGGTCAACAACATCAGGAGGACCCACCCGGCGCTGCACTGGCTGCGCAATCTGCGCTTCCACCACGCGGACCAGCCCGAGCTGCTCTGCTTCTCCAAACGGGCAGGGACAGACACCGTCCTGGTCGTGGTGAACCTGGATCCGCACCGGGCGCGCGAGGCCACGATCTGGCTGGACACCGGCGTCCTCGGCGTGGAGCCGGGCAGCGCTTTCATCGTGACGGACGAGCTGACCGGCGATTCCTACCGGTGGGGCCAGGCCAACTACGTCCGGCTTGATCCGGCCTGGTCGCCGGCGCACATCTTCGCGGTTACCCCGGGCACACCCTGACCGCGACGGCACGAAGCAGAATGCGGGAGTCGTGATGGTGACACCACATGAGCCGGACGCCCCCGGCGGGCCTGCCGGGGCACCCGCATGCCCGACTTCTCCGGGCTGCAGACCGAGCCGGTCGAGTCGTTCAACACCCCGCACGACCCGCGGTGGTACAAGCACGCGGTGTTCTACGAGGTGTCGGTGCGCAGCTTCGCCGACTCGACCGGCAACGGCATCGGCGACCTGCGCGGCCTGACCTCGCGGCTGGACTACCTGCACTGGCTGGGCATCGACTGCATCTGGCTGCTGCCCATCTACCAGTCCCCGCTGCGCGACGGCGGCTACGACATCTCCGACTTCATGAAGGTGCTGCCGGAGTTCGGGGACCTGGGCGACTTCGTGGAGCTGGTGGAGGAGGCGCACCAGCGTGGCATCCGGGTGATCGCGGATCTGGTCATGAACCACACCAGCGACGAGCACCCGTGGTTCCAGGCCTCCCGCAGCGACCCGGACGGCCCCTACGGCGACTTCTACGTATGGTCCGACACCGACACCGGCTACCAGGACGCCCGGGTCATCTTCGTGGACACCGAGGCGTCGAACTGGACCTTCGACCAGGTCCGCGGCCAGTACTACTGGCACAGGTTCTTCTACCACCAGCCCGACCTCAACTACGAGAACCCCAAGGTGCAGGACGCGATGCTCGAGGTGCTGAGGTTCTGGCTCGACCTGGGCATCGACGGGTTCCGGCTGGACGCGGTGCCCTACCTGTACGAGCGGGAAGGCACCAACTGCGAGAACCTCAAGGAGACGCACGAGTACCTGAAGCGGGTGCGGGCCGAGGTGGACCGGCTCTACCCGGACCGGGTGCTGCTGGCCGAGGCCAACCAGTGGCCGACCGACGTGGTGCAGTACTTCGGCGACGCGGAGAGCGGCGGCGACGAGTGCCACATGGCGTTCCACTTCCCGCTGATGCCGCGCATCTTCATGTCGGTCCGGCGCGAGCAGCGCTATCCCGTCTCCGAGATCATGGCCCAGACGCCGGCCATCCCGGCCGGCTGCCAGTGGGGGATCTTCCTGCGCAACCACGACGAGCTGACGCTGGAGATGGTCACCGACGACGAGCGAGACTACATGTGGGCCGAGTACGCCAAGGACCCGCGGATGAAGGCGAACATCGGCATCCGGCGCAGGCTCGCCCCGCTGCTCGAGAACGACCGCAACCAGCTAGAGCTGTTCACCGCCCTGCTGCTGTCGCTGCCCGGCTCGCCCGTGCTGTACTACGGCGACGAGATCGCCATGGGCGACAACATCTGGCTGGGTGACCGGGACGGGGTGCGCACTCCCATGCAGTGGACGCCGGACCGCAACGGCGGCTTCTCCCGGACCGACCCGGCCCGGCTGTACCTGCCGCTGATTATGGACCCGATCTATGGGTACCAGGCACTGAATGTCGAGCAGCAGCAGCACGATTCGGCCTCGTTCCTGCACTGGACCAGGCGCATGATCGAGATCCGCAAGCGGCACCCGGTATTCGGCCTTGGCGGGTACGAGGAGCTATCCTCGTCCAACCCGAGCGTGCTCGCCTTCGTCCGCGAGGACGGGGCTGGCGTGTCCGACGGCCCGGACCGGGTGCTGTGCGTCAACAACCTGTCCCGGTTCCCGCAGCCGGTCGAGCTCGACCTGCGCAGGTTCCGCGGCGTCACCCCGGTCGAGTGCATGGGCGGCGTCTCGTTCCCCCCGATCGGGGAGCTCAGCTACCTGCTCACCCTGCCCAGCCACGGGTTCTACTGGTTCCAGCTGCCCCCGCCCAGGGAAGAGCACGAGCGCTGACATGCCAGCCACCGGCGACCGGCATCCCGCCGCCACGGGTCAGGACCTGGAGCAGGCCCTGACCCGGTGGCTGCCTGCCCAGCGCTGGTTCGCGGGCAAGGACCGCCCGATCACCGGGGTGCAGGTCACCTCGGACACCGAGCTGGCGCCGGGCGACGACGGCGAGCCCGCGCTGCGGCACCTGATCGTCGCGGTCACCCAGGGCCAACCGCAGGCGCCGGGCAGCGCCGCCGAACGCTACCAGGTCCTGGTCGGCCTGCGGGCCAGCCTGCCGGGCCGCCTTGAGCACGCGCGGATCGGCGTGCTGCCGGACGGACGCAGCGCCTACGATGCGCTGCACGACAGCGAGCTGGCCCGGGTGCTGCTGCGCGGAATCGCGGAGCAGCGGGTCATCGGCCCGGTCCGGTTCGCCCGGGTGACCGGTGGCCGGCTGGACGGCGGGCCGCTCGCCGACGGCCCGCTGAGCGCGGTGGCGCTGGCATCGGGCCCGGGCCCCGACAGCCTGGTGCTCACCGGCGAGCAGAGCAACACCAGCCTGGTCTACGGGGAGGAGGCCATCCTCAAGGTGTTCCGCCGGGTGGCCCCCGGCCCCAATCCCGAGCTCGAGGTGTCCGCCGCGCTCGGCCGGCTGGGCGCGCGGCACGTGGCGGAGCCGTTCGGCTGGATGCAGACCGGCGAGGGCGACGAGGTCACGATCCTGACCATCTTGTCCCGGTACCTGCGGGCGGCCAGCGACGGCTGGTCGCTCGCCGCGACCAGCGTGCGCGACCTGTACGCCCAGCCGGATACCAGCGCGGCCGACGCCGGCGGTGACTTCGCCGGCGAGGCCCGCCGGCTCGGCACCGCGACCGCCGAGGTGCACCGGGATCTGGTCACCGCATTCGGCGCCGCCGAGCTGCCGGCCGGCGCGGCGGACGGGCTTGCCGGGCCGATGCGGCGCCGGCTGGCCGACGCGCTCGCCGCCGTCCCCCAGCTGGGCGAGCACGCGGCCATGCTGACCGCGGCCTACGCCGAGCTGGCCGGCCTGGACGAACCGGTGCAGATGCAGCGCATCCACGGCGATTATCACCTGGGCCAGGTGATGCGCACCCAGACCGGGTGGGTGGTGCTCGACTTCGAGGGCGAGCCCGCGGTTCCGCTGGTCGCCCGGCGGGCCCGCTCCTCGCCGCTGCGCGATGTTGCGGGCATGCTCCGCTCGCTCGACTATGCGGCCAGGCACCAGTTGCTCGACCGCCCGCAGCGGGCATCGCTCGAACGGCCCGCACGGGACTGGGTACGGCGCAACCGGGAGGCATTCTGCGCTGGCTACGCTGAGGTCACCGGGGCTGCCGACCCGCGCAAGCACGAGGTGCTGCTGCGCGCCTTCGAGCTGGACAAGGCGGTGTACGAGGTCATGTACGAGGCGAGAAACCGGCCGTCCTGGCTGCCCATCCCGCTGGACTCGCTGGCCGCCATGTCGGCGGCCAGCCCGGATTCCGGGGGCGGGACCTGCGGGCTCGAGGCCGGGACGGACTCGGAGGCGGGGGCCCGGTGACCAGCCGCACGGATTCCGCTCAGGTCACCGCTGCCGAGATCGACCGGCTGCTCGCGGGCGTGCATCATGACCCGCACTCGGTACTCGGCGCGCACCCGGGGCCGGACGGGGTCACGGTGCGGGCGCTGCGGCCGCTCGCGGCGACGGTCGCCGTCCTGCTGCCGGACGGGCGCAGGTTCGACATGGAGCACGTGAGCGGCGGCGTGTTCGCCACCGTGCTGCCCGCCGTGCCGCCTGATCGTGGCGCCGGACCCCCCGGCCAGGTGCCGGACTACCGGGTGGCGGTCGCCTATCCCGCCGGGACCACCGCCGACGGGGCGGGCGGCGTGGGGCCAGAGATCATCGGCGATGACCCGTACCGGCACCAGCCCACGCTCGGCGAGGTGGACCTGCACCTCATCGGCGAGGGCAAGCACGAAGAGCTGTGGCGCGTCCTGGGCGCGCACCCGAAACAGTTCGCAGGAAGCGAGCAGTCCGGCCGCCAGCCGTTCGGGGAAATATTCAGCCAGACGACGGGCACCGCCTTCGCGGTCTGGGCCCCCAACGCCCGCGGGGTGCGGGTGATCGGCGACTTCAACCACTGGGACGGGCGCACCCATCCGATGCGCTCGCTGGGCGGCAGCGGAGTCTGGGAGCTGTTCGTGCCGGGGGTCGGCGAGGGGGCGCGGTACAAGTACGCGATCTGCGGTCCGGACGGCGTGTGGCGGTCCAAGGCCGACCCGCTGGCCGAGCAGGCCGAGGAGCCGCCGGCCACGGCTTCGGTGGTCACCGTCTCACGGCACGAGTGGGGCGACGGCGAGTGGATGGCGGCGCGCAAGGACCGGATGCCGCAGAACGAGCCGATGAGCGCGTACGAGGTGCACATCGGGTCCTGGCGTCCTGGGCTGTCCTACCGGGAACTGGCCGACCAGCTGGTGCCCTACGTGACAAGGCTCGGGTTCACGCACGTGGAGTTCCTGCCGGTGGCCGAGCATCCGTTCGGCGGCTCCTGGGGGTACCAGGTCACTTCGTACTACGCGCCGTCGGCCCGGTACGGCCCGGCAGACGACTTCCGCTACCTGGTGGACCGGCTGCACCAAGCCGGGATCGGCGTGCTCGTGGACTGGGTGCCCGCGCACTTCCCGCGCGACGACTGGGCGCTGGCCCGGTTCGACGGCACGCCGCTGTATGAGGATCCGGACCCGCGGCGCGGCGCGCAGCCGGACTGGGGCACGCTGATCTTCAACTACGGCCGGAACGAGGTGCGCAACTTCCTGGTCGCGAACGCGATCTACTGGCTGGAGGAGTTCCACGTGGACGGGCTGCGGGTGGACGCGGTCGCCTCCATGCTGTACCTGGACTACTCGCGGCAGCCCGGCGAGTGGACGCCGAACGTGTTCGGCGGGAACCAGAACCTGGAAGCGGTCGCGTTCCTGCAGGAGGTCAACGCCACCTGTTACCGGCGCTCGCCCGGCATCACGATGGTGGCCGAGGAGTCCACCGCCTGGCCCGGGGTCAGCCGGCCGGTGTACCTGGGCGGGCTCGGCTTCGGCATGAAGTGGAACATGGGCTGGATGCACGACACGCTGGGCTACCTGGCCCGTGATCCGGTGTTCCGGCACTACCACCACAATGAGCTGACGTTCTCGCTGGTGTACGCGTTCAGCGAGAACTTCGTGCTGCCGCTCTCGCACGACGAGGTGGTGCACGGCAAGGGCTCGCTGCTTGGCAAGATGCCCGGCGACGACTGGCGCCGGTTCGCCGGCCTGCGGACGCTGCTGGCCTACATGTGGACGCATCCGGGCAAGCAGCTGCTGTTCATGGGGTCGGAGTTCGGCCAGGGCTCGGAGTGGTCGGCCGAGCGCGGCCTCGACTGGTGGGTGCTCGACGACGAGATGCACGCCGGGGTGCAGCGGCTGGTGCAGGATATGAACGGCATCTACCGGGACTGCCCAGCGCTCTGGGAGCTGGACAACTCTCCTGAGGGTTTCAGCTGGATCGACGCCAACGACGCGGCGGGCAACACGCTGTCGTTCCTGCGGCTGTCCCCCGGCGGCGACATGCTGGCGTGCGTGGCGAACTTCTCCGGCGCACCGCATCACGGCTACCGGCTCGGCCTGCCGTCGGCCGGGCGGTGGCGCGAGGTGATCAACACCGACGCCGGCATCTACGGTGGCAGCGGGGTGGGCAACCTGGGCGTGATCGAGGCGACGGACGAGCCCTGGCACGGCCGGCCTCGGCGACGATCAGCCTGCCGCCGCTCGGCGTGCTGTGGCTGGCCCCGCAAGACGCGCCCGCGGCCGGGATCGCCGCCGAGGCGAAGACCGGCACCGAGGCGAGGGCGAAGCCCGGAACCGACGCAAGGGTAAAGACCGGAACCGACGCGACTCGTTCAGCCGTTCAGCGCAGGTAGGAGGCTCCGTTGAGGTCGACGATGGTGCCGCTGGCCCACTCGGCCTCGGCCGAGGCCAGCCAGAGCACGGCCGCGGCGATCTCCTCGGGCCTGCCCACCCGGCCGAACGGGCTCTGCCCCCTGATCGCGTCACCGAGCGGCGAAGCCAGTTCCCGGGTGGTCATGTCCGTCTCCACGTAGCCGGGGGCGACCGAGGCCACCGCGATGCCGTGCGGCGCCAGATAGCGCGCCATCGACTGGCCGAATGCGTTCAGGCCCGCCTTGCTGGCGCCGTACGCCGGGTGCCGCGGCTCGCCACGGAAGGCGCCCCTGGAGGTCACGTTGATGATGCGCCCGCCGCCGCGCGGGATCATGTGCCGCACCGCGCACCAGGTGGCGTTGACGGCCCCTAGCAGGTTGACGCCGAGCGTATCGCGCCAGGCGGCCTGCCACTGCTCGTAGCTGACGTCGGTGATCGGATGCGGCTCGTAGATGCCGGCGTTGTTCACCAGGACGTCGAGGCCGCCGAGCCCGCGGGCGGCCTCGTCGACCATCCGGCGGACCGCCGCCGGGTCGGCCAGGTCAGCCTGGACGACCAGGTGATCGCCGCCCGGCAGCTCGGTGCGCACGCTCTGCGCTGCTGCCGATGCTGCCCGGTAGTGGATGGCCACGCGGTCGCCCTCGGCCGCGAACGCCTGGGCGATGGCGCTGCCGATGCCCCGGGAGGCACCGGTCACCAGGATCGCGCGCGCGGTCACCGGGCTAACTCCGGCGCAGCGTCACGCGTCCAGCCTCGCCACGAACCGTCTCGACCCGGGCGGGGCGATCTCCTCGTAGTGGGCGGCGACGGCCTTCCCCTCGTCCGAGCCGAAGCCGGCATTGAGCGCCTTGCTGTCCGCGAAGTACAGCTGGGCCTGCCGGTAGTAGGTCTGCTCCCCGTTGACCGCGGCCACGAACCTGGCGGTCTCGGCCCGCTCCAGCCCCGGGATCTTGCTCACCAGCGGCATGTGCACGCCGAGGAAGTGCTGGTCGAATTCCTCGGGGTCGTCGGGTTGGGCATACAGGACCACGAATTTGACTGTCATGCCTGGCAAGCTACCGCCCGGCCAGCGGCGGGGCCAGGCTCGGCGGTGACGAGATAGCGGGTACCAGCATGGAACTGGCCAGGTACTGGACGGGCGACGGCGGCGTCCCGGTGGTCTGCCTGCCCTCGTTCAGCACCGCCCGCCAGTGGCGGGCCCGCTGCCCGGCCCGGGTCAGCTAGCCACGGCCCGGCCTCGGGCCTGGCCGCCGAGGCCGCGCTGCCCGCCGGGCATTCAGGTCACCGCGACAATCCTGGCCCGCACCACGTGGCCGTCGGCAATCCGCAGCACGCCGAGCGTGCCGTGCGGCTGGCTCCTGCGGTCGGTCGGCGATCCGGGGTTGAATATCCGCACTCCCTCGCCCGACTGGTCAAGCGGGATGTGCGAGTGGCCGAACACCACGAGGTCAGCATGCGGGAACCTGCGGCCCATCCGGCGCAGGCGGCCCACCGCCTGGCCGCTGTCGTGCAGCATCGCCACCCGGACGCCGTCCAGGTGGAGCTCCGCCGTCTCGGCCGCGCCCCAGGTGGCCACGTCCGGGCCGTCGTTGTTGCCGCTGACCGCGTGAACCGGCGCGTACTGGGCGAGCTCATCCAGCACCGCGGCCGTGCACACATCGCCCGCGTGCAAGATGACGTCGGCCTGCCGCAACTGCCGGGCCACCCGCGGCGGGCAGGACTTCCAGCGACGCGGCGCGTGCGTGTCAGCCAGGGCCACCACCCTCATCCCTCCATCCTGGCCTCCGGGCCGCGATCGCGCCATGCCACCGCGCAGCGTCAGGTCAGGGTCGCCGCGGCCGCCTCCACGCCGGCGATGAACAGGTCGATCCCGAACCGGTAGTGGAACTCGGGGTCAGGGGCTTGGTGCGGCGCTGCTGGTGCCGGCCACGCTGGCGATCATCATCGCCACCTTCGACGACGTCAGGGAGCGCATCCGGGCGATCGGCATCTGGACCGCGATCAGCGCGCTCGCGCTCGCGTTCGGCCCGCTGATCGGCGGGTTCATCAGCCAGAACTTCCACTGGGGCTGGATCTTCTTCATCAACGTGCCGGTCGGCATCATCACGTTCGCCATGACCGTCGCCTGGATGGCCGAATCGCACGGCCGGTCGGCCTCCCGCCGCCTGGACCTGCCCGGCCTGGCCTCCTCCGCAGTGGCGCTGTTCGCGCTGACCTATGCGCTCATCGAGGGCCATGCCAAGGGCTGGACCTCGGCCCAGATCACCGGCGCGTTCGCGGTGGCGGCGGCGGCCGCCCTGCTCTTCGTCCTGGTCGAGGCGCGATCGCAGCACCCGATGGTTCAGCTCTCGCTGTTCCGGTCCCGGGTGTTCAGCGGCGGAACGCTCGTGATGATGATGTGGGCGTTCGGAGTGTTCGGCATCTACTTCTTCACCTCGCTGTACCTGCAGAGCATCCTCGGCTTCTCGCCGGTCAAGGCGGGGCTCGCGTTCTTGCCGATGGCGCTGGTGCTGGCGGCCTTCGCCACGATCTCCGAGCAGGTGGCGGCGCGGATCAGTGCGCACCGCACGGTCGCGCTCGGCCTGGCGATCATGGCCGGCGGGCTGTACCTGTTTTCGCGCCAGGGCATGCACGCGAGCTACGCAGGCCTGATGCCCGGGTTCATCCTGTTCGGCGCCGGGGCGGGCCTGATGAACGCGCCGCTGACCAACGCGGTGCTCGAGTCGATGCCGTCCGACCGGTCCGGAGTCGCATCGGCGCTGATGAACGCCTCCCGTGAGGTGGCCGGCCTGCTGGGCATCACGGTGATCGGCGCCGTGCTGAGCTCCCGGCAGGGCGCGGCGCTGCGCAGCGGCGTGCCGGCGCCCGCGGCGTTCCTGGACGGCTACCATGCGGGCCTCGTGGTCACGCTCGTCCTGATCGGCGCGGGTATCGTCGTGGCCATGGTCGCCCTGCGCCGGACAGCGCGCCCGGCCGTCCCGGTGCCGGCCGAGCAGGTCGCGCAGGGCACGCAGGAGGCCATGATCGAGGAAGCCCCGCTCGCCGGAGGATGACATGACCACCGTCACGCCGCAGTTCGCCAGCCCGGTCGATTACGAGGCCTACGGCGTGTACGGGCCCAAGGGAATGGGCGGCGCGGACCGGACCTTCGTCCGGCCGCGCTACCCGTTCCAGGGCCGGGTGAGCGCCGACGGCTCCACCGGGTTCCGGGCCGAGCCGGGCCGCTATCACCTCTACATCGCGCTCGGCTGCCCCTGGGCGCACCGGACGGCGATCGTCCGGCGGCTGAAGGAGCTCACCGACGTCGTATCGCTGTCGGTGGTGGACGACGTGCGGGACGGGCGCGGCTGGGCCTTCCGGGCCGCGCGGGGACCGGATCCGGTGAACGGCTTCACGTTCTTGCGGCAGGCCTACGAGGCCACCGAGCCCGGCTACCCCGGGCACATCTCCGTCCCGGTGCTGTGGGACCGGCAGACCAGCCGGATCGTCAGCAACAATTTTCCCGACATCACGATCGACCTGGAGACCCAGTTCGAGGAGTGGGCGGACCGCGACACGGACCTGTACCCGGCGGTGCTGCGAACCGACATCGATGAGCTGAACGCGCTGATCTACGAGGCGGTGAACAACGCCGTGTACCGCATCGGCAACACCGCCTACCAGGAGGAGTACGACGAACTGACCGGCAGGCTGTTCGCGACCTTCGACGAGCTCGAGCGCCGGCTGGCCAACCGCAGGTTCCTGTTCGGCGACGCGATCACCGAGTCCGACGTCCGGCTGTGGGTGACGCTGGCCCGGTTCGACGCCGCCTACTACGGGCTGTTCAAGGTCAGCCTGCGCCGGCTCACCGATTACCCGAACCTGTGGGGCTACGCCCGCGACCTGTACCAGCGGCCCGCGTTCCGGCAGACCACTGACTTCGGCGCGATCAAGACCGCCTACTACGGCGGCTTCGCCCGGCTCAACCCGGCGCGCATCATCCCGGCAGGCCCCGACACTGACTGGGAGGCACCGCACGGCCGGCAGCGCCCTGGCGCCTTTTCATGATCGATGGGGGTTTCTGTTCAGCAGGACTCCCGGCCATTCCAGCACGGATAGCAGGACGAACGCAGCACAGGCCCGTCAGCGGATCCGAAGGGCCGCCTCCTCCCCTTGACATGGGCTTTCCGGCGAGAGGACTCTGCAATGGGGGAATCACGCCGGGAACCGGGGAATCATCATGCGAACCGACGCGTCACGTTCACCTTCCGCCCAAGATCAGGCTCCTTCGGTTGTCGGGCTGTGGCGCTATCCGGTGAAATCGATGATGGGCGAGGAGCTGAACTCCGCCGAGGTCACCGAACGAGGTCTTCTCGGCGATCGGCACTTCGCTGTCGTGGATTGCGCGACCGGCAAGGTCGGGGGGGCGAAGAATCCCAGGAAATGGGGCAACTTCTTCGACTTCCGGGCCGCCTACGTCGAGCCTCCCCAGCTCGGATCGAAGATCCCGCCGGTCCGCATCACGCTTCCCGATGGGACCGTCGTGACGAACGAGCGGGATGACCTGACGCAGATCCTCTCCCGGGCATTCGGCCGCGAGGTGGCCTTCCGCGAAGCACAGGGCAACGGGGAGTCCGCCGATGCGACGGCCGAGGAGTACTGGCCGGACATCGCCGGCCTGGACTACCGGGATACCGTGCTTGACTTCGGCCTGCCGACCGGGACATTCTTCGACATCGCCGTCGTGCACCTGCTCACCACGGCGACGATTGACCGGCTGAGCATGCTGGATCCGCGAGGCCGTTTCGAGGTTCGGCGTTTCCGGCCGAACATCGTCGTCTCGACCGGACCGCAGCTGGGGTTCGTCGAGGACGGCTGGATCGGTCAGACCGTCGCGCTCGGCGACGAAGTTCGCCTGGCGATCACCGAGCACTGTTCCCGGTGCGTGATGACCACGCTGCCGCAGGGGGACCTGCCGAAGGATTCAGGGATCCTTCGGACAGCCGCCCACCACAACGCGGTAAACGTCGGCGTGTACGCCTCGGTGATCAGGGGCGGAAACGTCCATCGCGGCGATTTCGTCACGCTCATGTGAGCCTGCCACCCTGGCAATGAGGCAGCGTCGCCACCGGGCGGCAGGGTTCTAGAGGAGCGCGAGCAGCCAGCCGGGGCCGGTGACCGAGGCCCCTGCCGCCTCGCACCGGCGGCGCAGCTCCCGGTCCGCGGTGACCACCAGCCGGCGCCCTGCCGCCGCCCGGGCCTCGGCCACGATCGCGTCGTCACCCGACCCGGGGGCCGTCACGACCCGCACGTGCCCGGCAGGGCCGAAGGCGGCACTGCGGGCGGCACCCTCGACGACCAGCACGACATCGGGAAACCAGCGGTCCAGGGGCGGCAGGCCCGGCAGGCCGGCCACGCCTCGTTCGGCCAGGGAAGCGAGCTGGCCGTGCAGCCGCACCGCGGCCGCGGCGCGGTCCCGCCACCAGCCGTCCGGCCGCGCGCCCATCACGTTCGCCACGTCCACGATGACCGACACCGGGATGAGTGCCTGCGACAGGACGGGCCAGCTCGCGGCGAAACCGGGATGCAGCCGCAGCGACGGCACGCCCGCCACGTCCACCCAGCGCGCGGCGGTGATCTCCGGGCTGGCCGCGCGCACGGGGAAAAGCGCGCCCGCCGCCGCGACATACGTCTGATACGACCAGCCGCCGTGGTCGTCGAGCAGCATGCCCCGCACATCCACCCCGCCGGGCGGCAGGCCGCACTCCTCCGCCGCCTCGCGCAGCGCCGCTGCGATCGGCGGCTCCTCGCTGTCCCTGGCGCCGCCCGGCGGTCCCCAGGTACCCCCGTGCTGGCCCCACCGGCTGCGCCGCGCCAGCAGTACGCGGACCCCGCCGGCCGCGGCCGCGCCTGGCTCCGGCTCCGGCCCGCCGTAGGCGAGCAGCCCGACCGCGCCGTACCGCCCCCAGTGCATGTGCCCCCGGCTGCACCGGGCCCAGCCATCTCCATCCTGCTCGGCCACACCGGCCACCGTAAGCTGTGCGCATGCCCGACGCGACATGGCCCGACATTCCCGGCCTGGCCGGCCTGTACGGACGGATCGGCAAGCTGCCCAGGCGGTGGACCTCACCGCTGATCCTGGAGCTCGACCTGACCGAGGGGCTGGCTGACGAGCCGCCCGCCGGCCCGGTGTCCGCGCTGCTGGCCATGCGCCGGGCGCGGCTCGGCGAGGTGCTCGACGGACTGCGCAGGGCGCGTGCCGACGACCGCGTGCGCGCGCTGGTGGCCAAGGTCGGCGGGCGCCGGATCGGGCTCGGCAGCGTGCAGGAGCTGCGCGACGCGGTCGCCGAGTTCGGCCAGGCCGGCAAGCTCACGGTGGCCTGGGCAGAGACGTTCGGCGACTTCTCGGCCGGCAACCTGCCCTACTACCTGGCCACCGCGTTCGACCGGATCTGGCTGCAGCCCTCCGGGGACCTGGGGCTGACCGGCGTCGCGGTGCAGAACCTGTTCCTGCGCGACGCGCTGGACAAGCTCGGCGTGGGCTACGAGGTCGGCAAGCGGCGCGAGTACAAGTCCGCGGCCGACACACTGACCGAGCGCGGCTTCACCGGCCCGGCGCGGGAGGCCACCGAGCGGCTGACCGCCTCGATCTCCGGCCAGCTCACGGCGGCGATCGCGCGGCGGCGGGACATCGGCGCGGAGCAGGCCAGGGCGCTGATCGACCGCGGCCCGTTCCTCGCGGCTGAGGCCCTCGAGCTGGGCCTGGTGGACGAGCTCGGCTACCGGGACGAGGTGTACGCGGCGGCCCGCAGGAAAGCCGGCCAGGACGCGGTGACCCAGTACGTCGGCCACTACCACCGGTCCCGCGCGCTGTCCCGGCGGGTGCGCACGCTGCCGAACCCGCGCGAGCAGTTCGTCGCGCTCATCCACGCCTCCGGCCCGATCCGGCGCGGCAGCAGCTCGCGCGGGCCGCTGATGACGGCGATGGGCTCGGACACCGTGACGTCCGCGCTGCGCGCGGCGGCCAGGGACGAGCGGGCCAAGGCGATCCTGCTGCGGGTGAACAGTCCCGGCGGTTCCTACGTGGCCTCGGACGCCGTCTGGCGCGAGGTCGTCCGGGTCCGCGGCGCGGGCAAGCCGGTCGTGGTCTCGATGGGCGACGTGGCCGCGTCCGGCGGCTACTTCATCTCGATGGCAGCCGACGTGATCGTGGCCCAGCCGGGTACGGTCACCGGTTCCATCGGCGTGATCGCGGCCAAGCCCGTGCTGCGCGAGCTGCTCGACCGGGCCGGGATCAGCACGGACTCGGTGGCGGAGGGGGCGCACGCGACGATGTTCACGCCCACCCGCCCGTTCAGCGAGGACGAATGGGAACGGGTCAACACCTGGCTGGACCGGATCTACGCCGACTTCACCGGCAAGGTCGCCGCCGGCCGCAGGCTGACCGCAGCTCAGGTGGAGGAAGTGGCCCGCGGCCGGGTCTGGACCGGCGCCGACGCCCTGGAGCGCGGCCTGGTCGACGAGCTGGGCGGGCTGGAGGCCGCGGCGGTGCATGCCCGTCGCCGGGCCGGCCTGCCCGGCGACGCCCCGCTGCGGCAGTTCCCGAGGCCCAGCCCGCTCGAGCGACTGCGCCCGCCGGCCTCGAGCGAGGCCGCGTCCGCCGCTCCGGCCCGGCTGCTGGCCGAGGCCTGGGGCCCGGCGGCCGCGATCGCGGCCCGGGCGGGCCTGCCGCCGTACGGACCGCTGCTGCTGCCGGGAAGCTGGAAGATCGAGTGACCGAACGGGCCGCCCCGGACCAGCCTCGCAGCGCCGGCGCCGGGCTCCAGGCTCTCACCGAGGCGCTTGCCTCGTTCGCTTCGGGCGTCACCCTCGTCATGATCGCCGACGGGCGCGATGACATCGGGACCACGGTCAGCGCCTTCTGCCCGGTGTCGCTGGATTCCGCCGCTCGTCCTGGTGGCCCTGATGGCCGAGTCCTATCCCGCGGAGGCGGTGGCCCGCCCTGGCGGCCCTGCCGGGTTCGCCGTCACGCTGCTGGCCGCCGCCCAGCGGGTGCTGGCCGGGCGGTTCGCGGCGGCCGGGCGGCCCGGCGCGCGGCTGCTGGTCGATGACGTGCCGCATATCCGGGGCCGCCATTCCGGTGCGCTGATCGCGACCGGCGGCCTGGCCGCGCTGGACTGCGAAACCGAGAGCCTGGCTCCGGCGGGAGATCACCTTCTGGTCATGGGCCGGGTGCTGGACGTGCCCTACGCAGCGGAATCGGCGGATCCGCTGATCAGGTTCCGGGGCCGGTACCCGGCCGTGAGCTAGCCTGCATGAGATTGCCGATGCACTTGCTGCTGCAACTGCGTCTGCACGTCACCCGGGACGTGCGAGACTGGGAGGCCACGGCATCGATGGAGGGTAAGGATGACCGAGGCGGGGCAGGCTCCCCCCGGCGTGGACCCGTCCACGCCGAGTCCTGCGCGGCTGTACGACTACTTCCTCGGCGGCAGCAGCAACTTCCCGGCGGACCGGGCCGCCGGGGACCGGCTGCGCGAGGCGCTGCCCGATCTGTACGACTCGGCCTGGGCCAATCGCGGCTTCCACCAGCGGTCGGCCCGCTGGATGGCCAGCGAGCACGGCATCGGCCAGTTCATCGACATCGGATGCGGGCTGCCCACGAAGGGCACCACGCACCAGGCCATCTGGCCGGTACGCCCGGACGCGCGGGTGGCATACGTGGACAACGACCCGATGGTGCGCGCCCTGTCCGGGGAACTGCTCGCCGACGACGCGCACACCAGGCTGATCATGGCCGACATGCGGGATCCCGACGAGGTGCTGAATCACCGGGATCTGCACTCGCTGATCGACTTCAGCAAGCCGGCCGGGCTGCTGATGACCGCGGTCGTGCACTTCGTGGCCGAAGGCTCCGACCCGTGGGGCATGGTGAAGCGGTATGTGGACGCGCTCGCGCCGGGGAGTTACCTGGCGCTGTCGCACGCGACCGCCGACAAGCTGCCGCCACGCTCGGTGCAGGCGCTCTACGACACCTACCAGCACGCGACCGCGGAGATCTACCTGCGGACCCGGGCCGAGGTGACGCGGTTCTTCGAGGGGCTGGAGTTCGTCCCGGCCTATCAGGACGCGGAGCCGGCGGTTACCTACGTGGGCGTATGGGGCGCCGACGACCCCGAGACGGCCGACACCGAGGGGTCGCGCGTGCTCTACTGCGGCGTGGCCGGGCGGCCGTGACCTCGCAGCCCGGCAAACCCGCCGCGCCCGGCACCTCGGCGGCGCACGGCAAGCCCACCGTGGCAGAACTCGGCATCGATGTCCGCGCGCAGGACTGGCAGCGTTCGGGCGGCGGGGCCGGATCCATCGAGATCGCCTTCGTCGGCTTCGGCGGCGCGGGAGGCGAGTGGGTGCTGATGCGGGTCGCCGATGACCCGGCTCAGCGCGTCCTCGTCTATGACCGGAACGAGTGGGAGTGTTTCCTCGACGGAGTCAAAAACGGCGAGTTTGACGACGCGGCCGGGTAACGGGGCAATTCATGCAGACATCCTGGTAGGCACGCAAAAGTTACATCCCCGCGGCTGGAAATGCGCCGGCCGCCGGGGGAGAGACGCATTCCGGCCGCCGCCGCCGGCCGGTCGCCGGCTGACTCGACTGGCCCGTAACCTGGGGAAACGCCCAGGATGACAACAGTACGGTTACGTCCGGGGGAACAACTGCCAAATTTGTGATTCACAACTTAGGCAGCGCTATACTCACTGGCAGGCCTTGTCAAGAAGGGGCTTCGATGAGTGACGAGGGCTATGGCGCCACGGTAGCCAAGCGCCGCCTGTCGTACCGCCTGGCCGTGCTGCGCAAGCGGAGCGGGCATACTGCGAACCACGTCTGCGACATGCTCAACTGGGGCCGCGGCAAGGTCGGGCGGTTCGAGGCGAACCAGTGGAGACGCCCGGAAATGAGCGACGTCCGGGATCTGCTCAGGCTCTACGGGGTCAACGGGGCGGAGGCGGACGAGATCGAAGACCTCGCCATGCAGGCCCGGGTCCGGCCCTGGTGGCGTGACTATCCGGAGATTTTCGACAACGAGTTCCCCGGCTTCGAGAACGACGCGGTCAGCATCAGCGCGTTCATGCCGCTCACCCTGCCCGGCCTGCTCCAGACGGCGGCGTACATCGAGGCGCTGATGCGGACGGCGGCCAGGCCGCCGGTGTGGCAGCGGCGGGCCCTGGAGAGCAGGCAACGGCGGCAGGAAATCCTCGACCGCCCCCATGGCACCGCACCCCGGCTGGTCGCCGTGATCACCGAGGCTGCCCTGCGCTACCGGTGGGGGACCATCGAGGACCGGCGGGAGCAGATCGAGCACCTCGCCGAGGTGAGCCGCCGGCCCAGCGTGGAGCTGCGCATTCAGCGATTCGAGGACGGGCCGCCGCAGGGCACGTTCTCGTCGATCAACATCTTCGGCCTCCCCGCGGGCGACCCCACGCTTGTCTACCTGGAGACCGATTACTCGATCGAGGAGGTGAGCCGGACGGCAGAGGTGAACACCTATATACGAGCTTTCGGCCGGGTCCGCGACGCGGCCCTTGAGCCATCCGATACCACGTTCTACCTCAGGCAACTTGCCGAGCAATTGGAGTGAGCAATGATCGACTTGTCTCGAGCGATCTGGCGCAAGGCCAGGAGAAGCAACGGAGGTAACGGCGGTTGCGTGGAGATCGCCGCGAACCTCCCGCAAGCCGTCGCCGTCCGCGACAGCAAGCGCCCCGACGGCGGGGCCCACGTGGTCGAGCGCGCGGTGTTCACCGCGTTCCTCGAAGACGTGAGGGCGGGCCGCTACGACATCTAGGTGACCAGATAGCGAACAACAGGAGGACCCCCGGGCTGCATCCCCGGGGGTCCTCCTGTTGTATCGCCTGTCTCGAGGCCGACGTACACCGTCCGGTTCCGCCGACTATGAACTCTACACACGCGGCCGCTCACCGGCTATGATCGCGGCCAGCCATCGGCCGGTTACATTTCTGTCACCCGCGCGGGGCCGACACGAACCGGCAAAAGGCGCGGATTTGTCCGGATGCCGTTGCGTCGAAGGGCTCACGACTCATAATCTGTGTTTCACAGATCAATGACTCGTGAAGGCTGAGCATCATGTTTGCGGTGCCCGTCATCGTTTGGTCGGCGGCGAACTGATGTCAGCGACCCTCGCGGGGGCAGCCTCGGTGAGCAGCCCGGCAAGCGCCGCCGCCGACGGCTGCCGCGCCTGGCCGCTGCCTCTCGACGGCTCCTGCGCGGGCGTGGCCAGGCGGCTGTTCCGCGAGGCGGTCGCCGACCTGGGGCTGCCGCCGGACGTGGTCCACGACGGCGTCACGATGGTCAGCGAACTAGCCGCCAACACCCTGCACGCGCAGAGCAACGTCGAGTTCGACGCCAGCGGGCACCGTCCCGTCACCGGTTGTCCCGAGCTGTGGTCCTACGTCCGCGGCTGCGCCACCGGCTACGAGCTGGTCTGCAAGGTCTTCGATTCGCAGCGGGGCTGGAAGGCGGGCGCTCCGCCGGATCCGGCCAGGGTGTCGCTGGAATCGATCAACGGCCGCGGCCTGAGGGTCGTGTCCGAGCTGTCCGACGGCCGGTGGGGCCATCACCTGACCCGCGCCCGGCTGGGCCGGTGGAAGGTCCAGGGCAAGGCGGTCTGGTTCGCGATCCCGGTATCCGCGGCCCGCGGCTCGGCCCGCCTTACCGGCTACCCGGCCAGCTCCTGCGAGGCCGCCAGGGAACTCGAGGACCTGATCACGGCCCGCGGGATCGGGCGCAGGATGGTGCGCAGCGACGAGGTGACCGCAGATATCGCGGTGCTGTCCATCCGCGGCGATCTCACCGTGTGGTGCCGCAACGGCGTTTCCTTCTGGACGACGCGGGACGGCTATCAGCGGCGGAGCTTCGCCGACCTGGTCGAGGTGTCCGAGCAGCTGGTCACCGCGAACGAGGAGCTTGACCGCGCGACCGGCAGAGAGCTCGCCTTAGCGCACGCGTGAGGCCGTGAGGCCGGCGTCATCGCGTCGAACCCCAGGCCAGCTGGCCGTTGCGCCAGACCGCGGCTACCAGCGGCACGCCCGGGCGGTAGGCCAGGTAGCTGTGCGAGGGCCCGTTCAGCATGACCATGTCTGCTCGCGCCCCTGCGTTCAGGTGGCCGACGTCGGTCCGGCGCAGGGCGCGGGCGCCGCCGGCGGTGGCGGACCAGAGCGCCTCCCGGGTGGTCATGTGCATCTCACGGACGGCGAGCGCGACGCACAGCGACATGCTGGAGGTGAAGCAGGAGCCGGGATTGCAGTCGGTGGCCAGCGCCACCGTGACCCCGGCCTCGAGCAGCCGCCTGGCGTCCGGGTAGGGCTGCCTGGTAGAGAACTCCACTGCGGGCAGCAGCGTGGCGACGGTCGGTGAGCCGGCAAGCGCGTCCACATCGTCGCTGGTCAGATGGGTGCAATGATCCGCGGACGCGGCACCGGCCTGCACCGCCACCTGCACGCCGGGGCCGGGGCCTAGCTGATTGGCGTGCACCCGCGGGACCAGCCCCTTGGCCTGCCCGGCCCTGAGCACGGCGGTGGCCTCGTCGGCGCCGAACGCGCCCCGCTCACAGAACACGTCCACCCACCTGGCCTGAGGGGCGCAGGCGTCGAGCATCGGACCGCAGACGAGATCGACGTAGCCGCCGGTGTCGCCGTCGAACTCGGGCGGGACGATGTGCGCGCCCAGGTAGGTGACCTCGGCGGTGACCTCAGCGGCCAGGCTGACGCTGCGCGCCTCGTCGGCGACGGTAAGGCCGTACCCGGACTTGCACTCGAACGTGGTGGTCCCCTGCCGGAGCATCTCGGCGACCAGGCGGCGCAGGCCGGCCCGGAGCTCGGGCTCGCTGGCCTTCCTGGTCGCGGTGACCGTCGAGACGATGCCGCCCGCCTGGTAGGGCACACCCGCCATCCGGGCGGCGAATTCTTCGCTGCGCTCCCCCGCGAAGACCAGGTGAGCGTGCGAGTCCACGAATCCCGGCAGGACCGCCCGGCCGCGCGCGTCGACGATCTGGTCCGCGGCGGGCGCCCGGGATGCGGGACCGGTCCAGGCCACGCGTCCCGCCTCGATGACCAGCCCCGCCGCGGCGATCGAGGTAAACGCCCCGGCGCCGCCGCCCGGCCCGGCACCGGGCGGTGCGTTCGTGACCAGCTCGCCGATGTTGGTGATCAGCGTGCTCATGCCGGTGTCGTCCGTGCCGCTCGCCGTCGCCGGTTCACTCTCTGATCATTTCCGTCCGGCGCGGGTCGCGCCAGCCGGCGTCTCCGTGTCGCGGACAGTTCCATGGTCACGGTTTCGTGTCAGTCCGGGTCAGCCCAGCACGGCACGGACCGCGGCGGACAGCGCGGCGGGCACGTCCTCGACCAGCAGGTGCCGGCCGTCGCGGACCACATCCCGGCCGCCGGTCACGACGTTGCGGACGTCCGCGGCGGTGGCCGCGAACAGGACGCTCTCCAGCGCGGTGGCTTTGGTGGCCCCGGCCAGCCGCGGGGTATCCAGCGCGACCGTCACCAGGTCGGCGAGCGCGCCGGCCGCGATCTCGCCGGCCTCGGGCCAGCCCAGGCAGGCATGCCCGGCCGCGGTCGCCGCCCGGGCCAGCTCGCCGGCGCTGAACTGGCCGCGCTGGCCGGTGGCCAGCCGCTGGGTCAGCTCGATCCCGCGGGCCTCCGCGAACAGGTCCACGACCGCGTGGCTGTCACTGCCCACCGACAGCGGGCTGCCGGCCGAGGCCAGCGCGCGGGCCGGGCCGATCCCGTCGGCCAGGTCGGCTTCGGTGGTCGGGCAGAAGCAGGCACAGGCCCGGCAGCCGCCGAGCAGTTCGACGTCGCTCGGCGTCAGGTGCGTGGCGTGCACCATGGTGCTCCTCGGGCCCAGGGCGCCGGCCTCGCAGAGCACCGCGGCCGGGGTGGCGCCGTAAGCGGCCCGGCAGGCCTCGTTCTCCGCCCGCTGCTCGGACAGGTGGGCGTGCAGCGGCGCGCCGTAGCGCTGCGCCCACGCCACCACCGGCTGCATCTGGCCCGGCGGCACCGCGCGCACCGAGTGGATCGCCGCCCCCGCCCGCGCGTGCGGGGCGAGCACCCCGTGCGCGTCTGGCGCGAGGGCCTCCACCCGGTCCGCCCAGCCTCGCGCGTCGCCGTCGCCGAACCGCAGCTGCGGGCCGGACAGCGGCTGCGGCCGCCCGTCGGCGGATAGGCCGCCGGCCAGGTAGCACGTGTCGAGCAGCGTGATCCGCAGGCCCGCCTGCGCCGCGGCCTGCAGCAGCGCCTGGCCCATCGCGTTCGGGTCGGCGTAGGGCACCCCGCCGGACCGGTGGTGCAGGTAATGGAACTCTCCCACGCAGGTGACCCCGGCCAGGGCCATCTCGCAGTACGCCGCGCGCGCCAGCGCCAGGTAGCTGTCCGGCTCCAGCCGCTCCGCCACCTGGTACATCCGCTCCCGCCAGGTCCAGAACGTGCCCCGGCCTGCCTGCGTGCATCCCGCGCAGCGCGCGGTGGAACGCGTGCGAGTGCGCGTTGGCCAGCCCCGGCAGGGTAAGCCCATGGAGCAGAACGGTGCCCGGCGCGGCCGCCCGGGGCGCGCCGGCCCGCACCGCGGTGAACCGGTCGGCCGCCGCCTCGATCAGCACGTCGCGCTGGACGCCCTGGCCGGGCAGCCAGGCGAGCTCGGCGTGCCAGCTCCTGACGGCGCGGGCGGCTGTCATCGGCAGGCCAGATCCTCGAGCACCGCGGCGAGCGCGGCCACGCCAAGCTCGCAGTCCGCGGGCTCGGCGTGCTCGGCGGGCGCGTGCGAGACGCCGCTGGGGTTGCGGACGAACAGCATCGCGGTCGGCACCCGGGCCGCCAGCACCCCCGCGTCGTGGCCGGCGCCGGTCGCCAGCACGGGGGCGTCGATCCCGGCCGCGGCCAGCACCGCCGCGATCCGGCCCCGCAGCTCCGGGTCGAAGCCCACCGGCGGCGTGAGGGACTCGGGGGCGACGCTGAGGGCGACACCATGCCTGCGGGCGGCGTGCTCGGCGGCGGCGTGGATCCGCACGACAGTCAGATCCAGGCCATCCTGATCGGGCGCGCGGGCATCCAGCCAGGCGCGGACCGACGAGCTGATCGCGTTCACTCCCCCGGGCTCAGCCGCGATCTTGCCGAACGTCGCGAGCGTGCCCAGGCTGCCGGCGCACTCCCGCGCGGCGAGCGCGGTGGCGGCGAACGGCAACATGGGGTCGCGCCGGCCGGCCAGCCGGGCCGTCCCGGCGTGATCGGCCTGCCCGGTGAATTCGAAGCGCCAGCGGCCGTGCGGCCAGATGCCCGCGGCGATGCCGATCGCGGCGCCCGGCGGTTCGGCCAGCGCCCGGCCCTGCTCGACGTGCAGCTCGACGAAGGCGCCGATGCCGCCGAGCAGGTCCTCGTCCGGGCCGATCAGGGCGGGATCGTACCCGGCGGCGGTCATGGCCTCGGCCAGGCTGACCCCGGCGCCGTCCCGCAGTGCGCGCGCGGCGGCGGGGTCCTGCGTCCCGGCCAGCAGCCGGCTGCCCAGGCAGGCGAGCCCGAACCTGGCCCCCTCCTCCTCGCAGAACGCGGCGACGGCGACGGCGCGGGCCGGGACCCGGCCACGCTCACGGAGCAGGTCGATAGCGGCGAACCCGGATGCCACGCCGAGCGGCCCGTCGAAGGCGCCGCCGTCGGGCACCGAGTCCAGGTGGCTGCCGGTCGCGATGGCCCCCGGCCCACGGTCGCCTGCGGGCGGATCCCACCAGGCCCACAGGTTGGCGTTACGGTCGGCCGAGACGGCCAGGTCGCGCTCGGCGGCCGCGGCGCGGAACCAGGAACGGCAGGCCATCTCCGCCTGCGTGAACGCGTACCGGCGATAGCCGCCAGTGCGTTCGTCTCGCCCGATCGCAAGCAGCGGCTCCCACAGCCGGGCCAGGCTCATGTGCCAGGCGGAGCCATCGGGATCTTCACCCCGCGCTGCGCGGCCACCTCGGAGGCCAGGTCGTAGCCGGCGTCAGCGTGCCGCATCACGCCCATTCCCGGGTCGTTGGTCAGCACCCGCTCCAGCTTGCGCCCGGCCAGCTCCGACCCGTCGGCCACGCAGACCTGGCCGGCGTGGATCGAACGGCCGATGCCGACGCCGCCGCCATGGTGGACGCTCACCCACGAGGCGCCCGAGGAGGCGTTGACCAGGGCGTTGAGGATGGGCCAGTCCGCGATCGCGTCCGAGCCGTCGGCCATCGCCTCGGTCTCCCGGTAGGGAGAGGCGACCGAGCCGCAGTCCAGGTGGTCGCGGCCGAGCACGATCGGCGCCGAGATATCGCCGCGCGCGACCAGATCGTTGAAGGCCAGGCCGGCCAGGTTCCGCTCGCCGTAGCCGAGCCAGCAGATCCGGGCCGGCAGGCCCTGGAAGTGCACCTTCTGGCGGGCCAGCCGGATCCACCTGGCGAGCGCCTCGTTACCGGGGAACAGGTCGAGGATCGCCTGGTCGGTGACCGCGATGTCCTTCGGGTCGCCGGACAGCGCGGCCCAGCGGAACGGGCCCCTGCCCTCGCAGAACAGCGGCCTGATGTAGGCGGGCACGAACCCGGGGAAGTCGAAGGCCCGCTGGTAGCCGGCCAGCTCGGCCTCGCCCCGGATCGAGTTGCCGTAATCGAACACCTCGGCGCCGGCGTCGGCGAAGCCGACCATCGCCTCGACGTGGGCCGCCATCGACTCGCGCGCCGCGAGGGTGAAGCCCGCCGGGTCTTCGGCGCGCAGCGCGGCCATGTCCTCGAACGCCACCCCGCGCGGCAGGTAGGTCAGCGGATCATGGGCTGAGGTCTGGTCGGTGACGACGTCGATGGGGGCGCCCATCGCGAGCAGGGCCGGAACCACCTCGGCGGCGTTGCCGAGCACGCCAACCGACAGCGGGCGGGCGGCGTCGCGGGCCGCGACCGCGCGGCGGACCGCGTCGTCGACGCCGTCGGCGGCCTCGTCGAGGTAGCCGTACTCGATCCTGCGCTCGATCCGGGAAGGATCGCAGTCCACGCAGATGGCCACGCCACCGTTCATCGTCACCGCGAGCGGCTGGGCGCCGCCCATGCCGCCCAGTCCCCCGGTCAGCGTGATCGTCCCGGACAGCGAGCCGCCGAACCGCTTAGCCGCGACGGCCGCGAACGTCTCGTAGGTCCCCTGCAGGATGCCCTGGGTGCCGATGTAGATCCACGGCCGGCCGTCATCTGGCCGAACATGGTCAGCCCCAGGCTCTCCAGCCGCCTGAACTCCTCCCAGGTGGCCCACTGCGGCACGAGCAGCGAGTTGGCGATCAGCACCCGGGGCGCCCACTCGTGTGTCCGTGCCACGCCGACTGGCTTGCCCGACTGCACCAGCAGCGTCTCGTCGTCGCCGAGCTCGGTCAGCGACGCGATGATGGCGTCGTAGGCATCCCAGCTGCGCGCCGCGCGGCCGGATCCGCCGTACACGATGAGCTGGTCGGGATGCTCAGCCACCTCCGGATCGAGGTTGTTCATGAGCATCCGCATGGCCGCTTCCTGCGGCCACGCCTTGCAGGTCAGGGCCGGGCCGCGGGGAGCGCGCACCGGCCGCGGTCCCGAGTGGCCGCCCGCGTTCGCTGAGCCGCTTTCCCTGCCCGTCGCCATCGCCGCTCCCGGACCTGACCTGGTTAGCCGTTGGGGTTGCGATCTCCGCGACGGCGGTCTGCGCCCCGGTCACGGCGATCGGTTTGAACCCTATCCCGGGGCTGCCGGTCACGTAATGGCCCGGGTCAGCGAGCCGCGGCCGGCCCGGGCAGCCCCGGGCCGGCCGATGGCCGCAGGGAGGCTACATCAGGCCCTCGGTGTGCAGGAACCCCGCCGCGACCTGCTGGTAACTCGCGTGGCTGATCACGAGCGCCTTGTCCATCGCCAGCAGCGCCGGCGTGGTCAGCTTCGCGGAGATCGCGTTGAGGATGCCCTCGATCTTCGGGTTGACGCCCGGCTTGTAGACCAGCGGGAGCACGTTCTGCGCGGCGAAGTTGAACTTGGGGTCGGCCAGGCTCACGAAGTGGTCGGTGGCGATCTGCGGCGTCGTGGTGAACAGGTCCGCGGCCTGTATCTTGCCGTTCTTCAGGTCGGTGATCGTTACCGGGCCCGACTCGTCGGTCGGCGTGAAGTTCTTGAACACCACGCCATAGTGCTTCTTCAGCCCGGGGAGCCCGTCGGCGCGCGTCTTGATCTCCGGCGGCCCGCCGAAGACCATGGTGTGCGCGATCGGCTTCAGATCGGCGATCGACTTCAGGTGGTGCTTAGCCGCGAACGCCTGGGTGACGGTGACCGAGTCCGCGTCCTGGGCCGAGGACGGGTTGAGTACCGCCAGCGTGCTCGGCAGCTTGGCCTTCAGGGCGGCGTCGACCTGGGCCGTGGTCGTCGCCGTGCTGTTCGGATCCACCGAGGTGGACAGCAGCGCGCCGTTGTACTCGGGGATGATCGTGACAGCGCCCTTCTTGATCTGCGGGTAGTAGATCTCGCGGGCGCCGATGTTGAACTTCGTGGTCACCTTGATCCCGTGCGCCTGCAGGTCCTGGGCGTAGATCTCCGCGAGCAGCTCGTCCTCGGGGAAGTTGGCCGAGCCGACCACGACCGAGCCCTTGGTGGCACCGCCGGACAGCGGGTTGGAGCTGCCGCCACTGCTACCGCACGCAGACAGGGCCAGGCCTGCTACGGCGGCCAGTCCGATGGCCAATGTTCTGTGCACTGTTACCCGGTGCATGACGCACCTTCCTTCCATGACATGGCAAGTAATCAGGATTGCCGGGTCCGCTGGCGCAGGCCGGCTGGGACGATGATGCGGCCAAGGCCGGTGAAAGCGAACTGGACGACCAGGGCGAGCACGACGACGCACGCCGCGCCCGCCGCGACCAGCCCGTAGTTGTTGGTGGCCAGGCCGTCAAGGATGTAACGGCCGAATCCGCCCAGGCTGATGTAGGCGGCGATGGTCGCGGTCGCGACCACCTGGATTGTGGCCGTCCGCAGGCCAAGCAGGATCAGCGGCATCGCCACGGGAATCTCCACCTTGAACAGAACCTGCCGCGACGTCATCCCCATTCCGGCTGCCGCGTCCTTGAGATCCGCGTTGACGCCGAGCACGCCCTCATAAGCGGTCACCATGATCGGCGGGATGGCCAGCACGACCAGCGGGATCAGCCAGGCCCAGGCGGCGCCGCCGCTCATGATGAAGGCGAGGACCAGCAGTCCGAGCGTGGGCAGCGCCCGCCAGATGTTGGCCAGGCTGATCAGGGTGAGCCCGCCGCGGCCGGTGTGCCCGATCAGCACGCCGGCCGGCAGCGCGATCGCGGTGGCGATCACCATGGCGAGGACGGTGTACTCCACGTGCTCGATGAGCCGGGCCGGGACACCGTTGGATCCGCTCCAGTGGCTGGCCGTGGTCAGCCACTGCCAGGCAAAGTCGAAGAAGCTCACCGCAGCTGCGCCCCCTCGGCCCTGGCCAGCACCGCGGCACGCCGTGACGCGGCCCGAGTGCTGCGGCCCGCGCCGCGCTGCCAGGGCGTGAGGAGCCAGCGGGCGAACACGAGCACCGAGTTGACAACGAGCGACAGCACGATGATGAGCACGATGCCCACGACGATCTCGGTCGTGAAGTCGCGCTGCTCTCCGTCGACGAAAAGGTATCCGAGGCCGCCGATGCCGATGAGCGCTCCCACGCTGACCAGGCTGATGCTGGATACGGCCGCGATCCGCAGGCCGGCGATGACGACGGGGGTGGCGATGGGAAGCTCGACGGTGGCCAGCCGCCGCCAGCTGCCGAAGCCCATCGCGACCGCGGCCTGCCTGACCGGATCGGGAACCGAGCGGAGCCCGTCCACCACGCTCGGGAACAGCACGGCGAGAGAATAGACGGTCAACGGGATGATCACGGTCGTGTCGGTGAATCCGGTGTAGTCGATCAGGGCGACGAAGAGCGCCAGCGCGGGCAGCGCGTACAGCACGCTGGTGACGCTGAGTACGGGCGGGTACAGCCAGCCGAAGCGGGCGCACGCGATGCCGAGCGGGAGCGAGATGACCAGGCCGATCAGCACCGGCACCAAGGCCAGGTACGCGTTCTGGCCGAGCAGGTGCGCCAGCATGCTGGCGTTGCTGAATGCCCAGCTCATGGTGTTGGCACTTCCTCGGGCGCGGGTGAGCCCGCCACGGTTGGCTTGCTCCCCGCGGCAGGCCCGGAGCGGCCTGCCGCGTCGGCGCCCTGGATCGCCGCCCGTAGCCGGTCATAGGAGGTCACGCCGACTACCCGGCCGTCGGAATCCACGCCAACGGCCTCCCCGGCGGGTGACAGGACGGTGGCGTCCAGCGCGGCGCGCAGCGAATCGGTATCCACCCGGAACGCGTGACCGTAGCCGGCCAGCGGGACGTCGGCCAGTCTCGTATCTGGAGGCACGGACTCAAGTCCGGCGGTAGTCACCCAGCCGCGCGGCAGCCGTTCGGAATCAACGACAAGCAGCGATGACGTGCCGGCCTTCCGGGCCTGACCCAGCGCGTCGGCGGCCGTGCTGTCCTGGCCGACGATCGCCCCGGCGTCGAGGTCAAGCGTATCCGCGGCGAGGAAGGACAGCCTGCGGATGCCGCGGTCGAATCCGATGAAGTCCTCGACGTAGCTGTCCGCGGGCGCGGCCAGCAGCTGCTGCGGGCTGTCTACCTGGACCAGGTGACCACCAGGACGGAAGATCGCGACCTGGTCGCCGACCTTGATCGCCTCCTCGATGTCGTGGGTGACGAAAACCACGGTCTTGTGCAGTTCGGCCTGCAGCCGCAGCAGCTCATCCTGCAGCGAGGCTCTGACAATCGGATCGACCGCGCTGAACGGCTCGTCCATCAGCAGCACCGGCGGGTCGGCGGCGAGCGCCCTGGCCACGCCCACCCGCTGCTGCTGGCCGCCGGACAACTGGTGCGGGTACCGGCGCGCCATCCCCGTATCCAGCCCGACCAGGTCCATCAGCTCACGAGCGCGCTGACGTGCCTTCGCCTTCCCCCAGCCGATCAGCAGCGGGACCGTGGCGATGTTGTCCACGACGGTCCGGTGCGGGAACAGGCCCCCCTGCTGGATGACGTAGCCGATGCCGCGGCGCAGGATGGCCGGATTGGACCCCTGGATGTCCTTGCCGTCGAGCAGAATCCGGCCGCTGGTGGGGTCGACCAACCTGTTGATCATGCGCAGGGATGTGGTCTTGCCGCCTCCGCTGGGACCCACCAGCACCATGATCTGCCCGTCCGGGATCTCCAGGTTGAGCCCGTCCACCGCGACCGTGCCGTCCGGATACCGCTTAGTTACGTTCTCGAAGGTGATCAAGGCGGGATCCTTCTCGTCTTTTACGACCGGTAATAGGGTGTTGGATACCGGCGGATGCCCTCCCTGGTCCCCTGGATTTCCCCCGCGAAGCCTGATTCCATGATCTGCGTCAGAGACGTCCGCGCTACGCCCGCAGGCTGTCCTGCCTTCCGACCAGGCACCATGAACGATCCCATCATGCTCTTGGACGACGCAGAGGGTGTCAAGGCCGCGCCAGTCCGTATTGCGAACTTGTTACACCAGAACGGAGCCAGCGTGTCAGGCATTTCCCCGGCCACGCCTGAGCTGGTCGACGGCATCGGCATGACCTGCGAGCAGGTGCGCCGGATCGCCCGCGACGGGGCTCCGGTGGCCCTGCATCAGGGCGGGCTGGAACGGGCCAGGCGGGCCCGGGAGGTCATCGGCCGGGTCGTCGGGTCACGGCTGGTGTACGGGCGGACCACCGGGGTCGGTGCCAACCGGGCAGTGGCCGCAGGCGACGCCGGCCACGGGCTGCGCCTGATCCGCAGCCACGCCGGCGGCGCCGGGCCGGTGCTCGACGTCGGCAGGGCCCGGGCGATGCTGGCCGTCCGGCTCAACCAGCTGGCAGCGGGCGGCGCCGGGGTTGACCCGGCACTGCTCGACGTGCTCGCCCAGGCGCTGAACCTCGGGCTCACACCGCCGGTGCGGATGGTCGGGGCGATCGGAACGGGGGATCTGACCGCGCTGGCCTCGACCGCGCTGTGCATCCTGGGCGAGCGCCCGTGGCAGGGCGGGACACTGCCGCCGTTCCCGCTGGACCCGGCCGATGCCGGGGCATTCATGAGCAGCAACGCGGCCACGATCGGCGAGGCCGCCCTGGCCTGCGCCGACCTGGGTGAGCTGCTGGAAGCGGCGGTCGTGGTGGCCGCGATGTCGTTTCTGGCCGTGAACGGGTCGGCCGAGTCGTACTCCCCCGCCGTGCACGCGGCCCGGCCGCATCCCGGGCAGCAGGCGGTCGCGGCGCGGATGCGGGCGCTGCTGGCCGGCCAGGAAGTCCGTCCCGACCGCATCCAGGACCCGTACGGCTACCGCGCGCTGCCGCAGGTCCACGGTCCCGCGGTGGACGCGGTAGGCGCGCTCGACCGGGTCCTGTCGGTGGAGCTCAACGCGGCCGCGGAGAACCCGATGGTGGACGTGGCGGCCGGCGATATCGCGAACAACGGCAACTTCTACACCGCCTACCTCGGGCTCGGGCTCGACGCGGCCCGGGCCGCGCTGTTCCAGACCGCGGCGCTGTCCGCCGCGCGGCTCGGCACCCTGGTCGAGCCGGCGTTTACCGGGCTGCTGCCGTTCCTGGCCGACGGCGAGCCCGCCAGCTCGGGTGTCATGGCGCTGGAGTACGTGGCGCACTCGGCGCTCGCCGACATCCGCCGGCTCGCCTTGCCGGCCGCGCTCGGCTCGGCCGTGCTGTCGCGCGGGCTGGAAGAACAGGCCAACTTCTCCACCCAGGCGGCGCGCGCCGCGACCGATACGGTGGCCGCGTACCGGATCGTGCTGGGCTGCGAGCTGGTCGCCGCGGTCCGCGCGCTGGGCATGCGCGGCCGCAGGCCGGCGCCGGGGCCGCTGCGGGCCGGTTACGACCTGGCCGCGGGGGCCCTGGATCCGCGGACGCAGGACCGGCCGCTGGACGCGGACGTGGACGTGGCCGATCGGCTGCTGCCCGGGCTGGCCGCCGTCTGAGCCCCGGTCACGGGCCGGCGGCGCCGCTACTCCAGCCCGTCGCGGTCGGCCCATTCGAGCAGCGTGTCCAGCGAGTACGCGTCGTCGTCGATGCCGCGGTGCAGGTCGCCGAGCTCGGCGAACCTGGCGGGCACGGTCGCGATCGTGAACTGGCCCGGGTCCACGTCGTCGATCTCGTCCCAGCTGATCGGGGTGGACACGGTCGCCTCGGGCACCCCGCGGACCGAGTAGGCGCTGGCGATGGTGTGGTCCCTGGCGTTCTGGTTGTAGTCGACGAACAGCATGGCGGGATCGCGGTCCTTGCGCCACCAGGTGGTCGTCACGGCGTCCGGGGCGCGACGCTCGACCTCCCTGGCGAACGCGTACGCGGCCCTGCGGACATCCGCGAAGCCCCACCGGGGCAGGATCCGCACGTACACGTGCAGGCCGGCGCCGCCTGAAGTCTTGGGCCAGCCGGTCGCGCCGAGCTCGGCCAGGATCTCCTGCACGATGCGGGCCACCCGGCGCACGGTGCCGAACCCGCACCGCGGCATGGGATCCAGGTCGATGCGCCACTCGTCAGGGCGCTCGGTGTCGGCCCGGCGCGAGTTCCACGGATGGAACTCCACCGTGGACATCTGCACCGCCCACAGCACGCTGGCCAGCTCGGTGACGCACAGCTCGTCGGCGTGCCGGCCGTAGCGCGGGAAGCTCACCCGCACCGTCTGCAGCCACGGCGGCGCGCCGCCGGGCACCCGCTTCTGGTGCACCTTCTCGCCGGTCACCCCGGCGGGAAACCGATGCAGCATGCACGGCCGCTCGCGCAGCGCCCTGACGATCCCCTCCCCCACCGACAGGTAGTAGCGGGCCAGGTCGAGCTTGGTCTCGCCGCGGGCAGGGAAATACACCCGGTCCGGGTTGGAGATGCGCACCGTCCGGTTCCCGACCTCGAGCTCCGCCGCTGCGGCCACCGCTATCCGCCCTCCGTACCGCACATGCTCCTATCCTGACCGGCCGGGCAGCGGCAGCGCCGTTCGGGCATCACGAAACGCACGCTAGGCTGCTGACCTGGGCACGATGCGCTGCGCCCGCCCCGTTCGCGGGTCTGGCCCTCCTAGCGCAGGGAACCGACTGTGACAACCGCACACGACCGCAGGCAGGAAACGCACGGGCACGGACATCACCACCGGGACGTGTCCGGCGGCTGGCTGCGCCCCTCGGTCTTCGGCGCCATGGACGGGCTGGTCACCAACGTCTCGCTGATCTCCGGCGTGGGCGGGGCCAGCGTCAGCCCGCACTTCGTGATCCTCACCGGCCTGGCCGGCCTCGCCGCCGGCGCCTGCTCCATGGCCGCCGGCGAGTTCGTGTCGGTCTCGTCCCAGAACGAACTGGTCGGCTCCGAGGTGCGCAAGGAACGGGTGGAGCTGGAGACCAATCCGGTCGCCGAGCAGCGGGAGCTGGCCGCGACGTTCCGCGCTCGCGGCGTCGATGCCGACCTGGCCCGGCAGGTCGCCGCGCAGATCTCCAGGAATCCGGAGCACGCGCTGACCGTCCACGTCCGCGAGGAACTCGGGGTGGACCCGCAAGAGCTGCCGTCCCCGCTGCTCGCGGCCGCCGCCTCGCTGGTCACGTTCTCGGTCGGCGCGCTGATCCCGCTGCTTCCCTACCTTGCAGGCGCCGACTCGCTCGCGCTGGCCCTGGGCTGTGCCGCGCTGGCCGCCATCATCGGCGGCGGCGCCGTGGCCAGGCTGACCGGCCGACCGTTCATTTTCGGTGCGGCGCGCCAGCTGCTGCTGGGCGCGCTGGCGGCCGGGATCACCTACGGGATCGGGCATCTCGTCGGCGGCACGGTGGCCTGACCGGCCTGCCGCACCCTGGCAGGCCGGCTACCAGACATCGGGGCCGAACGACTCGTCGGCCCGCCCGCCGGGAGCCGACAGCAGCCGCAGGTCGGACTCGACCATCATCGTGATCAGCTCGTCGAACTTGGTGGCAGGTTCCCAGCCGAGCCGCAGCCGCGCCTTGGTCGCGTCCGCGCACAGCTGGTCAACCTCGGCGGGCCTGATGAACGCGGCGTCGCAGACCACATGGTCATGCCAGTTCAGCCCGGCCGCGGTGAAGGCCCGCTCGACGAGCTCGGCCACCGTGTGCGTGACGCCGGTGCCGACCACGTAGTCCTCGGGCTCATCCTGGGACAGCATCAGCTCCATGGCGCGCACGTAGTCGCCGGCGTACCCCCAGTCGCGGCTGGCCGACAGGTTGCCCAGCCGCAGCTGCCGCTGCAGGCCGAGCTTGATCCGGGCCACGCCCAGGCTGGCCTTGCGGCTGACGAACTCCGCGCCGCGGCGCGGCGACTCGTGGTTGAACAGGATCCCCGATACCGCGTACATGCCGTAGGACTCGCGGTAGTTCTGGGTCAGGAAGTGGCCGTAGGCCTTGGCCACACCGTAGGGGCTGCGCGGGTGGAACGGGGTGCTCTCGGTCTGCGGCGACTCCCGCACCTGGCCGTACATCTCCGACGAGGACGCCTGGTAGAACTTGATCTGCCCGCGCCCAGGCGTCCGGGACGAGCTGATCCCGCTGCACACCCGGATCGCCTCCAGCGCCCGCAGCACGCCGAGCCCGGTGACCTCGCCGGTGAGCTCGGCCTGCTGCCAGGACATCGGCACGTAGGAGATGGCCGCCAGGTTGTAGACCTCGTCGGGCTGCACCCGCTCCACGGCCGAGATCAGGCTGCCCTGGTCCAGCAGGTCGCCCCGGACCAGCTGGACGTCGGCCAGCAGCTCCCGGATCCGCGGTACGTGCGGGTTCGCCTGCCCGCGCACCAGCCCCCAGACTTCATGCCCCAGGGCCAGCAAGTGCTCGGCCAGATAGGAGCCGTCCTGTCCGGTGATGCCGGTGATCAGCGCACGTCTGGTCACCGGATCCTCCGCTCCTCGTAGGAATCAAGCCATGTCGCGTTGACATCCACCCCGTCCCGAAGGAACGGGAATTCCTGCCGCGCCCCTCATTGCGGCGCCTCGGAGGGTTCCTGTTTCGCCGACCGGCGCCGGGACAAGTCCCGGTCTTACCTGGTCTCCGCAGGCGTTTAGGCTCTCCCTGTGCCCCAGGGCGAGCACGTTCTTGGCCGCATTCAGGTCCCGGTCATGCCTGGCACCGCATACGGCACATATCCACTGGCGCACGCTGAGCGGTTTTCGGCCGTCGTTCACCCCACAAGCTGAGCACACCTGACTGGTCGGCTCAAACCGGCTGATCCGGGCGAACAGCCGCCCGTACCTTACCGCCTTGTACTCCAGCATCGACGTGAACGCCGACCATCCGGCATCATGTACCGACTTCGACAACCGCGTCCCACCAAGACCGGCCACGCATAGGTCTTCCACATACACCGCTTGGCTGTCGCGGATGATTGTGGTCGACACCTTGTGGTGGAAGTCCCGGCGGGTGTCCGCGACCTTCGCGTGCGCCCGGGCCAGCCTGACCCGAGCCTTCTCCCTGCTCGCCGACCATCTGGTCTTGCGGCTGAGGGACTTCTGGAGGCGTCTGAGTCTCCGTTCGGCGCGGCGGAGCAACCTTGGGGCCGTGATGATCGTGCCGTCGGAGAGTACTGCGAACGAGGTAAGACCCAGGTCGATACCGACCTCCGCCTCCGCCGGTGCAAAGCGGCGTGCATCGGTGGCCGGGTCGATCTCCACCACAAGCGACGCCAGGTACCTGCCCGCGGAATCCCTGATCACTGTCACAGAGGAGGGTTCGGCAGGCAGGTCGCGAGACCAGCGGACCTTGATGTCGCCGATCTTCGGCAGCCGCAGATACCCGCTGGCCAGCACGCGGAACCGGGCGTTCGCCGTGAATCGGATCCCCTGCCGATGATCTTTCCGCGACCGGAAATGCGGCGGTGCGAGCCGTGGCCCCTTGCGCTTGCCAGTAACGGAGGCGAAAAAGTTTCGATAGGCCGCGTTCAGGTCCGCCAGGGCCTGCTGGAGCACCACTGATGAGACCTCAGCGAGCCATGCCCTCTCCTGCGTAGTCTTCGCCGCGGTCAGGCGGGCCGACAACTCGGCGTCGGTGATGTAGCGGAGCCCGGCCGCCTGCGCTTCCTGCCGGGCCCGAAGTCCGTCATTAAACACCACTCGCGCGCACCCGAACGCCCGCGCCAGCGCCTGTTGCTGCCCTGGCGACGGGTAGAGGCGGTACTTGTACCGAAGCTGCACGCATCCAGCATGGCCGGCCGCACCGACACTCCGTACAGTCAGGTGCCCCGCCGTCATCGCGCACGTACTTCGCCGGATCGGCTGGCTGCGCACGACTCGGCAGGATGCCCGGGGATCGGGCCTTACCGGGTGGTAATGTTCGCTGCCGGGGAGGTCGCGCAGGCTGGCCTCGACCAGCCCGGCCACCGGCTGCGCACGAGGAGGACGAACCTGCGTGACCACCGTGCGAGCCCCTGGGTCGCGGCGCGCTGCGGTAGTGCAGAGCGCCGTCCCCGGCCCTGACGACCCGGGCCCAGACCGCCCGCTCCGGATCGCGCTGCTGTCCTACCGCAGCAAGCCGCACTGCGGCGGCCAGGGCGTCTACGTCAGGCACCTGAGCCGTGAGCTGGCCGCGCTCGGCCACCGCGTCGAGGTGCTGTCCGGCCAGCCCTACCCGGAGCTTGAGCCCGGTCCGGAGCTTCGCGCGATGCCGAGCCTGGACCTGTACCGCGACGAGGATCCGTTCCGCACCCCGCACCTGCGCGAGTACCGCGACTGGATCGACGTGCTCGAGGTCGCGGCGATGAAGACCGGCGCGTTCCCCGAGCCACTCACCTTCAGCCTGCGGGCGCTGCGCGAGCTGCGCGCGCGCCGCGGCGACTTCGACGTGGCGCACGACAACCAGGTGCTCGGCTACGGCCTGCTCGGCCTGGCCAAGCTGGGCCTGCCGCTGGTGACCAGCATCCATCACCCGGTGAGCGTGGACCGGCGCATCGAACTGCGGGAGGCCCGCGGGCTGTCCCGGCTGACCAAGCGCCGGTGGTACGCGTTCGTCCGGATGCAGGGCCGCGTCGCGCACCGGGTCTCGGTGCGCGGTCCGATCCTCACCGTCTCGCAGTCGTCGCGGCGGGACATCATTAAGGACTTCGGGGCCGTCCCCGACAGCGTGAAGGTCATCCCGCTCGGCGTGGACACCAGGCTGTTCCACCCTCGGCCGGGGCCCCGTGAACCCGGCCTGATCGTGGCGGTGGCCAGCGCGGACTCGCCGATGAAGGGCGTGACCACGCTGCTGCGCGCGTTCCGGGCCCTGATCGACGGGCCGGGTGCCCCGGCCGCGCGGCTGGTCGTGGTGAGCAAGCCGACCCCCGGCGGCCCGACCGACCGGCTGGCCGGCGAGCTGGGGCTCGGTGACCGGCTGCGGTTCCGGCACGGAATGCGGCACGAGGAGCTGGCCGAGCTCCTGGCCAGCGCGTCGATCGCGGTCGTCCCCTCGCTGTATGAGGGTTTCTCGCTGCCCGCGGTGGAGCACATGGCGTCCGGCACGCCGCTGGTGGCGTCGCGGACCGGGGCGCTGCCCGAAGTCACCGGGGAGGCCGCCGTGCTTGTCGAGCCGGGGAGCCCGGACGAGCTCACGGCCGTGCTGCGGCGGCTGTGCGACAGCCCGGCCGAACGGGAGCGGCTGGGTGCCGCCGCGCTGCGCCGGGTCCAGGAGCGGTTCGCCTGGCCCGCGGTGGCCCGCGCCACCGTGGCCCAGTACCAGGCGACGATCGGCGCGGCGAGGGGAGCCGGGCCCTGCTGACCGTTGACTTCGGCCAGCTGGCCGTGACCGAGGGCACCCGGGTGCTCGACCTCGGCTGCGGCGCGGGCAGGCACGCATTCGAGGCGCTGCGGCGCGGCGCGCACGTGGTCGCGCTGGACCGCGACCAAGCCGAGCTCGACCAGGTCACCGCCATGTTCGCGGCGATGACCGAGGCGGGCGAGGCGGCGCCGCAGGCGGTGGCCACGGCGGTGGCCGGGGATGCCACCGCGATGCCGTTCCCGGACGGCGCGTTCGACCGCGTCATCGCGGCCGAGGTGCTCGAGCACATTCGCGGCGACCAGCAGGCGATGAACGAGATCGCCCGGGTGCTGGCACCGGGCGGCATCGCCGCCGTGACCGTGCCGAGCTGGCTGCCCGAGCGGATCTGCTGGGCGCTGTCCGACGACTACCACACTGTCCCCGGCGGGCACGTCCGCATCTACACCCGGACCGAGCTTGAGGCCAAGCTCGGCCGGGCCGGCCTGGCCGCCGGCCGGCATCACCACGCGCACGGGCTGCACTCCCCCTACTGGTGGCTGAAATGCGCCGTCGGCGTGCACGACGACGACCACCCGCTGGCCCGCGCGTACCACCGGCTGCTGGTCTGGGACATCATGAAGCGGCCGGCCGCCACCAGGCTCACCGAGCGGGCGCTCAATCCGCTGATCGGCAAGAGCCTCGTGGTGTACGCGCAAAAGATCATCCAGCCGAACGGCGCTGCCCTGACCGCGCGGGAGGGCGCCCATGCCGACGCGTGACGGCCTGGCCTTCCGGCTGCGCCCGGCGGGCATCCCGGAGGTTCCCGGTGTGCTGAGCGCCGAGCAGGTGCTGGCCACGGGGCAGAGCGTGGCTGCCATGCAGCAGGCCACCGGCGCGATCGGCTGGCCGGACGGGCACGCGGACGCGTGGAACCACGTGGAGTGCGCGATGGCGCTGACCGCCTGCGGGCTGGCCGGCCCGGCCCGGCGCGCCTACCGGTGGCTGGCCGCCACCCAGCGAGCCGACGGGTCCTGGCCGAAGCAGACCACCGGTGACGTGGTCACCGACGCCGCCGCCGAGAGCAATCAGGTCGCCTACGTGGCCGTAGGTGTATGGCATGAGCTGCTGGTGACCGGGGATGAGCGGTTCGCGGCCGCGATGTGGCCGGCAGTGCGCAAGGCGGTCGGGTTCGTGCTGGGCCTGCGCGCGCCGCGCGGTGAGATCCGCTGGGAGCGTACCGAGCGCGGAACCCCCGCGGGGTATGCGCTGCTGGCCGGCTGCTCCAGCATCCACCAGAGCCTGCGCTGCGCGACAGCCCTCGCCGAGCATGCGGGCGAGCCGCAGCCGGAGTGGGAGCTCGCCGCCGACCAGCTCGGGCACGTGATCGCCTGCCACCCGGAGGCGTTCGCGGACAAGAGCGAGTTCTCCATGGACTGGTACTACCCGGTGCTGGCCTGCCCGGTGCGCGGCGCGGCGGCCCGTGCCCGGCTGGACGCCCGCTGGGACGAGTTCGTCGAGCCGGGAGCGGGCGTGCGCTGCATCAGCGACCAGCCGTGGGTCACCGGCGCCGAGACTTGCGAGCTGGTGATGGCGCTGGACGCCGTGGGTGACCGGGCACGCGCGATCGAGCTGTACGCGGCCATCCAGCACCTGCGGCACGACGACGGCGGGTACTGGACCGGCTGGCAGTTCGCCGACCAGGCGCACTTCCCGGCCGAGCGCAGCAGCTGGACGGCGGCGGCCATGATCCTGGCCGCGGACGCGCTGTCCGGCGCGACCGGCGGCTCGGCCCTGTTCCGGGACGCCGGCGCGCGGCCGGCTCCGGCGATCTCCGCTGCGGATGCCGGCGCATGCGGCTGTGCGACACGGCCCGGCGAAGCGCAGCAGCAAGATCCTCGCTGCCGGTGACCTGACACTGTCCGTCCAGGTCTTCTGCGACGACATCCTGGCGCGGAAACCGTTTCGCTGAACGCGCTCGGGCGGCCCGCGCCTGTCGTGGGCGTGCGCTAGCCTGCTCTCCGTGCAGCCTCTGGGATCTGGCGGTGAAGTCGGGTGATGAGCTTTGAATCGGTCCTGGGCACGACCCAGGCGGGTGCCGAGACCGCGCTCAAGTCGGCTGGCGGGCTGACGAGGGAACTGCGCAAGGCAAAGGCGGCTGCCGCCGTCGGCCAGGTGCGTGAACTGCGGCGCGCCCTGGACGCCGCCGCCAGGCTCGCGGCGGAGTTGTCCGCCGAGGTGCAGCAGGTCCAGGGCGGGTACGACGTTGACGAGGCCGCGTACCTGTCCTCCGGTGACTACGCCAAGGAGCTGCTGGCCGCGGCCGCAGATCGAGGGGTGGCGATGTTCGAGGAGGACGAGCAGCTGCTCTGCTACCCGTCGATCCTGCGGGTCGTCCCGGCCGACTTCGTAGTCGAAGTTGACCGGCGGAGGGAGCGGCGGCTGCGGCCATCTGTACTGGTCGGGTTGCTGGCAGCGGCTCAGCAGCGGCCGCCGAAGTTCCGCGCCGAGCAGTTCCTCGAGAGCCTGGCCACCGGCTACGACCTGGTCGTCGCGCGGGCGGGAAAGAAGCCGGGGGCGGTGGCCCGCCTGGTGGACATCTGGGCCGTGCTGACGCTGCTGCCCGGCCAGGGCAGGGAGTACACTCGCCCCGAATTCGCCCGGGACCTGTACCTGCTCGACCAGCGCGGGACCAGGCAGGCCAAGGACGGGCGCGGGCTGCGCTGGCACGCGAGCAGCGGTACCCGGGCAGCGGGCGTGCTGACCACCGTCGCCCGCACCGGGCAGCAGCAGCGCTACTGGGGGGTGTCGTTCACCGCCGGGACGTCGCAGTGATCACGGCGGGGCCAGCCGTGCCGCCCAGCGGGGTGCTGGGCGGCGGCGTGCTGAAGGCAGACGACTATGCCGGGTTCTTGGCCCGCGAGTACCTGGCGGGCTACCTGCCGGCCGGCGGTGCTGCCGTCAAGGTCGCCGTGGTCGGCGACGGCGGCGCGGCGGACCGCCTGGAGTCTGCGCTCGGCACCGCCACTGCCGAGCACAACGACCTGTTCGTGCGGATCTCCGCAGAATCGGTCCGGGTGCACATGATCGACCAGATCTTCTTCGCGATCTCCCGCGTGGTGGACTGGGAGGCGGTGGCCGCGGCCAGCGTCCGGGCCGCCTATGCCGCGGCGTCCTTCCCGGTTCCGGATGGTGCGGGGCTCACCGTGGCCGAAATCGCCCGCCACCATGACGTGGACGCCCGGGAGCTCTACCGCAGCGTCCGCCGACTGCTGGAACGCGGCTTGCTCGATAACCCGCTGATCGCCACCGAGATGGGCCGCGCCGTGCTGCGACTCGCGCAGGCCCAGCTCGGAGCGGGGGATATCGACAGCGCGGAGCTTGAAGCGGTGTTCGGCTGGCTGCACGGCGAGCTCCGGTCGATCACCACGCTGCGGTCCGCGCTCATATACACCCGGATCGGCAGGCATAACGCGCGCGCGATGCTGGGCTCGACGGCGGCGCTGCTGCTGGCGGCCGGCTATCGAGGGCTGGTCGTCTGCTTCGACTACGGCAGGCTCGCCGAGGCCCGGCGGCCCCCTGTGGAGGCCAGGTCGGGCTTCTACTACTCGAAGGCCACCGTGCTGGACGCCTACGAAGTGCTGCGCCAGTTCATCGACGCCACCGATGATCTGCGCGGTGTCCTGGTGATCGCCATCGTGCCGCCGGAGCTGATGACCGACGAGACGCGCGGGCTGCCCGCCTACACGGCGCTGCAACTCCGGGTGGCGGATGAGGTGCGCGACCGGCGCCGGGCAAACCCGTTCGCCGCCCTGGTCAGGCTCGAGGTCCGGCTGGAGGCCGTGACATGACCGCGGTCATGAGCGAGGAGCTGGTGGCGCGCCGCCGGGCCGTTGAGGCGCTGCGTTCGGGCGTGCCCAGCTGGGACGCGGTCGCCGTGCTCGGCTCTGGGCAGCCGGATGCCGAGGACCGCTTCACGGCGCTGCTGGAGCGCACGGCCGGGGCGGGGAGCCAGGCCGCCGGGCCGTGCGGATTCCTGCTCGGCGGCGGGTTCGGCTCGGGTAAGAGCCACCTGCTGACCCATCTCGGCCATCTCGCCATGTCGGCGGGATTCGTGACGAGCACGGTGGTGATCAGCAAGGAGACGCCGCTGCACGACCCGGTCAAGACATTCCGGGCGGCGGTCGATGGCGCCGTCGATTCCAGCCGCGCGCGCGGCGTGCTGGGGGACGCCGCGGCCGCCCTTGACCCCGACACACCGCGCTATGCCGAGCTGACCCGGTGGGTAAACTCGCCGGCCAGCGGCCTGGACGAGCGCTTCGCCGCGACCCTGCTGTGCCACGAGCGGCTGCGCGGCGGCGAGGTGCCCGGCAGCGATGAGATGGCGGCGGCCCTGGTGAGGTTCTGGGGGGGCGAGCCGTTGCGCATCTCCGACCTGCGCCGCGCCCTGCGGTCGGTCGGCGCTGCCGGGTTGTTCAGCTTCACTCCGGTTCCCGCCCGTGAGCTGGCCAGGCAGCGGTTCAGGTTCGCGGCCCGCCTGTTTCGTGCCGCGGGACATGCCGGCTGGATAGTCCTCTTTGATGAGGTCGAGCTGATCGGCCGGTATTCCCTGCTGCAGCGCGGCCGCTCGTACGCGGAACTGGCCAGGTGGCTGGGCAGTCCGCAGCCCGACTCCGCCGTGCCGCTCAGCGCGGTCTTCGCGATGACCGATGATTTCGAGGCCGCCGTGCTAACCGGTAAGGACGACCGCGCCCAGATTCCGGCCAGGCTGCGGGCGAAGCAGTCGCCGGAGTGGGACGAGACCGCTTCCCTGGCTGAGGCGGGGATGCGTCGCATCGAGCACGACATGCTGCTCATGGACGTGCCCGGCGACGATGACCTCGACCGTGCCTATGCCGCGCTCAAGAAACTGCATGGTGCAGCCTTCGGCTGGTCACCGACGGACGTGCCCGGCCTGGAACGGCTTGGCGCCACGCGGATGCGGCAGTACGTGCGAGCCTGGATCAACGAGTGGGATCTCGTGCGCCTGGACCCGGTGTTCCGGCCGCAGACCGAAGTCGTCCACATCGCCAGCGACTACCGTGAGGACAGTGCGCTCGAAGGACCTGACCCGGGGGATTCTCCGGCCTGAGGGGTACCGGCGCCTGGGCGCGACATCCTCACCCCAGGCCGTCGCCGGTACGCTCAAGCACCCGGAGCGAGCCCTGCACCCGGACCTCGGTGAACGCGCCGGAGGCCAGCGCGCGCCGGTAGATGCGGTAGGGCGCCTGGCCGCCGTCGGCGGGGTCGGGGAACACGTCGTGAATGGCCAGCGCCCCGCCGACGAGCAGGTGCGGCGCCCAGCCCTCGTAGTCGGCGGCCGCGGCCGCGTCGGTGTGCCCGCCGTCGATGAACAGCATCCCCAGACCGGCGCCCCACAGCCGCGCGACGTCGGCCGACCGGCCCACGATCGCGATCACGCTGTCTTCCAGGCCGGACGCCGCCAGCGTGGCCCGGAAGCGCGGCAGCGTGTCGAGCCGCCCGGTGCCCGGGTCCACCAGTTCCTGGTCGTGATACTCCCAGCCGGGCTGGTTCTCCTCCGAGCCGCGGTGATGATCTACCGTGATCACGAACTGCCCGGCGGCGCGGGCCGCCGCGGCCAGGTAGATCGTGGACTTGCCGCAGTAGGTGCCGACCTCCAGGATCGGCCCGGCGCGGGCGTAGCGAGCCGCGGTCTCGTGCAGCGCCAGCCCATCCGGCGCCGGCATGAAGCCCCTGGCCGCCTCGGCTGCACTGGCCAGCTCGGCATCCATCGGGCCGGTCCCTCCCGGATATGGTGGCGCCATCCGCGACGAGGGAAGGCGGCCAGGCCATGAGGGTACGCGTTGACCGTGACCTGTGCGAGGCGAACGCGGTGTGCGTCGGGCTGGTTCCCGAGGTCTTCGAGGTTGACGCCGAGGACAACCTGGTCATCCTGGCCGAGCAGGTGCCCGGCGAGCTGGCCGGCCAGGTCGGGCACGCGGTGCGGTCGTGCCCGAAGACCGCGCTGCGGCTGGAGGACGACGCGGGCCGCCCGCTCGGCTAGCCTCGGCGCAGCCGGGCCAGCCGGGTGAGCGCTTCCTCGAGAACCTCAGTGCGCTTGCAGAACGCGAACCGGACCTGGCTGGCGCCGGCCTCCTTGTTGTCGTAGAGCACCGCGAGGGGCACCGCGACCACCCCGGCCCGCCGCGGCAGCTCCCGGCAGAAGGCGATCCCGTCGCTCTCGCCGAACGGGCGGATGTCGGTGGTGACGAAGTACGTCCCGGCCGGCTTGTACACCTCGAAGCCGGCCTGCGCCAGCCCCGCGGACAGCAGGTCGCGCTTGCGCCGCAGATCGTCGCGCAGGCCGGTGAAATAGGTGTCGGGCAGCCGCAGCGCCTCGGCCACCGCGTACTGGAACGGGCCGCCGTTGACGAACGTAAGGAACTGCTTGGTCGTCTTGACCGCGGTCACCAGGTCGGCGCAGGCCGTGACCCAGCCGATCTTCCAGCCGGTGAACGAGAACGTCTTGCCCGCCGAGCTGATCGTCACGGTGCGCTCGCGCATCCCGGGCAGCGACGCGATCGGCACGTGTTCCCCCTCGAACACCAGGTGCTCGTAGACCTCGTCGGTGACCACGAGCAGGTCCCGCGAACACGCGAGCTCGGCCACGGCGGCCAGCTCGGCGGGGGTGAGCACGGCCCCGGTGGGGTTGTGCGGGGTGTTCAGCAGGATGAGCCTGGTGCGCGGCGTGACCGCGGCCGCCAGCGCATCCAGGTCCGGCCGGAAGCCGGGAGGGCGCAGCGTGACCGGCACCCTGACCCCGCCCGCCATCGCGATGCAGGCCGCGTACGAGTCGTAGTACGGCTCCAGCGCGATGACCTCGTCGCCCGGCTCGACCAGCGCGAGCAGCGCCGCCGCGACCGCTTCCGTCGCTCCTGCCGTGACCAGCACCTCGCTGCCCGGGTCGTAGTCGAGCCCGTACCAGCGCTTCTGGTGCCAGGCGATCGCGTGCCGCAGCTCGGGGACGCCGGGCCCAGGCGGGTACTGATTCCCCCGCCCGCCGAGGATCGCGTCCGCCGCGAGCTGGGCGATCTCGCGGGGACCGTCTGTGTCGGGGAAGCCCTGGCCGAGATTGACCGCGCCGGTCTCGGTGGCCAGCGCGGACATCTCGGCGAAGATCGTGGTACCCATCCCGGCAAGCCTGCGATTGAGCAAGGGTCGGTTCACCAGGACATGACATCATGCCGGAGCGCCAGGTTACGCTTCGGGCATGCGAGTCGCCGTGTGCCAGATCCCGGTCAGCGCCGATCCCGCCGTCAATCTGGACCGGGTGCGCGCGGCCCTTGCCGACGCGGCCGGACAGGAAGCTGACCTGGCCGTGTTCCCTGAGGGGACGCAAGCCCGGTTCGGCACCGACCTGCGGGCCATCGCGGAGCCGCCCGACGGCGCGTTCGGCACCGAGATTGCCGAGGCGGCCGGCAAGCTCGGCATCGCGGTGGTGGCCGGGATCTTCGAGCCGGCCGCAGATGGACGGGTGCACAACACCACGGTGGCCTTCGACGGTACCGGGAGGCTGGTCGCCTCGTATCGCAAGATTCACGTGTTCGACTCGTTCGGGCAGCGCGAGTCCGAGCTGGTCGCGCCGGGCGGCGAGCCCGTGGTAGCGGACCTGGCCGGGCTGCGGATCGGCTTTCTCACCTGCTATGACGTGCGGTTCCCCGAGCACGCGCGGACCCTGGCCGGCCGCGGCGCCGAGCTGATCGTGCTGCCCTCGGCCTGGGCGGCGGGCCTGTTCAAGGAGGAGCACTGGGTCACTCTGGTACGGGCCAGGGCGATCGAGAACACCGTCTGGGTGGCGGCGGCGGGGCAGGTACCCGACCGCACCGAGCCGCCGACCCGCGCACCGACCGGCATCGGCCGCAGCATGGTCGTGGACCCCATGGGCGTGACCAGGCTGGATCTCGGCCCCTATCCCGGCGTGGGGGTAGCCGAGATCGACACCGGGCTGACCGCCCGGGTCCGGGCCGAGGTGCCGTGCCTGCAGCACCGCAGGCCGGACGTATTTGGCGGGTGACCACGGGCCGGGCTTCGCTTGCTGCTCGCGGTTCGCCCGTTGGCGCGAAGCATTGATACTGCTGCTGCGCCACTGATGTTTCGCGTTATGAACGGCCGGGGCCGCCCTACCCGGAGGCCGCGGCGGCCCGCCACAGGGTGGGCTGCTCGGCGGCTGGCGTGGCCACGTAGCCGACCCCGGTCAGCAGCGATCCGGATGAGGTCAGCGCGGTGATCGCCTGCGAACCCCAGCCGCTGAGCCCGGTTCCCGCAGGCTCCCGGGCCTGCCAGCTGGTCCCGTCCCGCGACGACCACACGATCACCCGCTGGTTTCCCGGCCGACCGACGGTACCCGCCGCCTCGAATCCCCGGCCCGCCGCGGTCAGGGCGGTGACGGCGGCGAGCCCGCCCGGCGCGCTCAGCGGCGTCTGCTGCCAGCTGCTGCCGCCGTCCGTGGAGTAGGCGGCGAACGCCGCGGTCCCGGCCGCGGTGGTCTCGTTCCCGGTGGCCACGATCAGCCGCCCTCGCGCGGCGACCTGCTCCAGCACGGCCGCGCTCGCGCCCGCCGGGGGCGCCAGCGCGGTCAGGGCCCACCGCCTGCCGTCGGCGGAGGTCCAGACCGCGGGTGCGTGACCGACCGAGCCGGCCGCCACGTACCCGGTCCCGGCGGCGGTGACGGCGTCCATCTGCGTGGCACCCGCGCCGCCCAGGTCGCCGGCGCTGGCCGTCGTTCCCCTGGCCCAGCCGGACAGGCCCGGCGACCACCAGGTGGCCGCGACGATCCGGGGCGGGAGGACGTGCCTGGTCACATGCTTGTGCCGGTGCACGATCGTGGTCCTCGTGACGGTCCGCTCGGGGATGACCTGCCTGCCCACGATCACGTACCCGGACCGGCCGACGGCCGCCTGGCTGAGCGTGATCCCCGCGCCGCCGAAGGCGGACTCGCCGTCGGCAGCCTGCCAGCCGGGCCACCCGGCCGAGGTGACGACGACGGGATGGCTGGACGGGCCGGCGGTGACCGCGCCGACCGCCAGCCATCCCGGCCGGCCGTGCACGACGCTGCTCAGGATGCCGAGGCCGGGGCGGGTGAGGGCGGCGGAGCTGATCCGCTGCCAGCGGCCCGCGCCGGCGGCCGACCAGATGGCCGGGTAGCCGTTCGCGCTGCCGACGGCCACGTGGGTGCGGCCTGCTACCGCGATGCCGCTGACCCGCAGCGCCGGGCCTGCCGCCCCCCTGATAGCGGCGAAGTTCACTGCGCTGGCTTGACGGCCGGACAGGACCAGGTACGGCTGCTGGCCGTCGGCGGTGTGCGCTGTAGCCCCGGCCGCGACCACGGTCTCGCCGGCGGTCACCGTAACGCCGGCCAGCGCCTGCGCGGAGCCGCCGAGGCCGGCCACGCGCCGCCATGACCTGCCAGTGGTACTGACCCACGCCGCCGTGGCCCTCCCCGCGAGCTGCCCGGACACAACTGCGCCCTGGTCGCTGCCGCCGACCGCGGTGATCTTGAGGTGGTCCTGCTTCGCCGCGGTGATCGTGGCTATCCGGTTCCAGTAGGCGCCGCTACGGGACACGTAGGCCACCGCGTCGCGCCCGGTCTTGCGGGTGCGGCCGGGCCGGATCACCACGAACCGCTGGCCGGCCACGGCCAGGCCGGCGATCCGGCTGGCCGAGCCGCGGCCCGCGGGCGGGTGCGCGGCCTTCCAGCTCCGGCCCCCGTTGCCGCTGCGCCAGACGGCGTCAGACACCGAGACCGCGCGGTGCTTCCCCCTGCCGTGCGCGGTGGCGATCTGGCCCTCGACGACCACGTCGGCGCCGTGCGCGGCCACCCGGCTGAGCCGCAGCACACGGCCGCCGGCCCGGGTGGCCAGGTGCAGGCTGGCGGCGGACAACCGCCGCCACTGCAGCCCGTCCGCGGACGTCCAGGCGACCGGGGTGGCCTTGGCCTGACCGCCGCCGGGCACCTTTTCCCCCACGGCCAGGAAGCCGCGGCCGGTGCGGGCCAGCGCCAGCACCCGGTCGCCCGCATGCAGCGGAGCGATCCCCGTCCCCGGAGCCAGCGTCCAGGTCTTGCCGTCCTGGCTGGTCCAGGCTGCCCCGTCGCCGAGGGCCAGCCAGCCGCCCCGGCCGCCGGGCAGGGCGGCGCCGCCGGCCACCAGCAGCGGCAGGTCGGCGGGCGAGGGCGCCGACCCGCCCGGGGCGCGCACCGGCGCGAGCCGCCAGCTGTGCCCGCCGTCGGCCGACACCAGAAACTGCGCCCGGGGAATCCACTGGCCGGTGAGCGACCCCACGGCGACGATCGTGTCGCCCGCCGCCGCCACGGCGCTGACCGACTGGAAGATGCCGCGGGCCGGGTGGCCGGGATCGGTGCCGAAGTCGGCGCCGGCCAGCCGCGCGGGCGGGTACTGCGCGACCGCAGCCGGGCCGGCGGGCCTGGCGGACGCACCGCCTGACCCGCCGAAGGTCAGGAAGCCCACCGCGACCAGCCCCAGGATGAGGATCACGGCGATGGCCGCCTGCCACACCCCGCGGCGAATGTGCCGGTGGCCGGCCTGGGCCGTGACCACGCTGCCGCGCGCCGCGCCGCTCTTGACGGCGCCGTTTCTGGCGGCCCGGCCCTTCAGCCTGATGGCACGGCCCGGGGTGTTGGCGGGTGACTTGGCCGAGAGCCTGCGGCTGAGCTTGCCCCGGGCCGCGTCCCCGGACCCCGCGGCCTGCCCGGCCGTGCCGCCGTTCTTGCCGGAAGGCTCCGCGTGCAGGCGTTCCCATTCGGCCTCGGCCGGTTCCCAGCCGGCGTCCGTCCGCTGCCATTCGACCCCCGAGTCGCGCCAGGCCTGCTGGGCGCGCTGCCAGGCCGACGGGCGGCGCAGGCCGCGGTTCTCGCGGGCCGCCGCGGCCGGGGCCGCCGCGGCCGGGGCGGCCGCAGGGGCCGCCGCCGCGAGGCCAGGACCGCCGGGGAAGCCCTTCAGCGCGGGAGTGCCGACGACCACGGGCGGCACCGGGACAGCCTGGCCTGACTCGGGGTCAGCCCCGAGCGGGCCGGCAGATCCGGGCTGCTCGTAAAGGTAGCCATCACCGCCGTCCGGGTCGCCGTAGCCGTAGCCACCGCCGTAGCCGTCGTCGCCGGCTGGCTCGCCCCTGGGTCCCGGTTCTGCGCTCCCTGGGTTGCCAGTCGTGTTCGCCACTGCCCTCAGCCCGGTTGGAGTGCACGTTGGTACGGGAGAGACATTCTCGCCGCCCCGATGGTATCGGTCGCGCGCGAGCCTGCGCGGCTGTCTGGCCAGGGCCGCAGGCGCCGCGTGCGGCGGCGGCCGAACCCGGCACCGGGCGCCTGGCCGCCGGGTAGCCTGGAAGACGGTCATAACCGGTTATCCGAGCGGAAGTGGGCGATGTCCGCAGTGTCTCCCGAGCCGCGGCGGGCGTCCGCGAACCTTCCCGGGTCAGCACGCGATCAGCAGGCCAACGGCGCAGCCGGGCCGCCCGGGCAGGCGGAGGGGGACGGTCAGGACGAGGCCGTGCCGGCCGCGGCCGCCGCCGACTTCGGTCCGAACGAGGCGCTCGTCGATGAGCTCTACCAGCGATACCTGAACGATCCGGCCTCGGTGGACCGGGCCTGGTGGAATTTCTTCGCCGACTACCGGCCGACCTCAGGCGGCGCCAGGCAGGAGCAGGCAGCAGGCGAGAAGCCGCCTGCCGGGCCCGGGGCGCCAACCTGGCCGCAGGCCGAGGCCACCGGGCAGGTCACCGCGGCGGCCCCGGCCGCTCCGCCCGCGCCTGCGGCGGCTCCCGCCGCGGCACCGACGGCCCCGCCCGCCCCGCCGGCGGCAGCGGGCGAGCCGAAGGCGAGTAGCCCGGCACCCGCTAGCCCGGCACCCGGCACCCCGGCTCCCGGCAGCCTGGCACCCGCTAGCCCGGCACCCGGCACCCCGGCTCCCGGCAGCCTGGCACCCGCTAGCCCGGCTCCCGGCGGGCCGGCCCCGGCGGCCCGCGGCCTGCAGCGGACGCCGAACAGACCCGGCTTCGCGGCGCCGGCGCGCGGACGGCGACCAACATGACGGTCAGCCTGGGCGTGCCCACGGCGACGAGCGTGCGATCGGTGCCCGCCAAGCTGCTCATCGACAACCGCATCGTGATCAACAATCACCTGGGCCGCGGCCGCGGCGGCAAGGTCTCGTTCACCCACCTGATCGGCTTCGCGGTGGTCAAGGCGCTCGCCGCGCAGCCCGAGATGAACAACTCGTTCGCCGAGCTGGACGGGAAGCCGACGCTCGTCACCCCCGCCCATGTCAACTTCGGCCTGGCGATCGACTACCGCAAGTCCGACGGCACGCGGCAGCTTCTCGTGCCCGGCATCAAGGCCGCCGAGACCATGGACTTCCGGCAGTTCTGGCAGGCGTACGAGGACCTGATCCGCCGGGCCCGGGCCGGGAAGCTGGAGGTGGACGACTTCGCCGGCGTGACGATCAGCCTGACGAACCCGGGCACGATCGGGACCGTTCACTCGGTGCCGCGGCTCATGGCCGGCCAGGGGTGCATCATCGGCGTCGGGGCGATGGAATACCCGGCGTCCTTCCAGGGTGCGTCCGACGAGACGCTGGCCAGGCTGGCGGTCAGCAAGCAGGTCACGCTCACCTCGACCTACGACCACCGGATCATCCAGGGCGCGCAGTCGGGCGATTTCCTGCGGCTGATCCACGAACGGCTGCTCGGCGGGGACGGCTTCTACGAAGAGGTGTTCCGCGCACTGCGCATCCCGTACGAGCCGGTCCGCTGGGTGCGTGACCTGCCGGCCAGCCATGAAGACGACATCAGCAGGCCGGCCCGGGTGCACGAGCTGATCCACGCCTACCGGGTGCGCGGCCACCTGATGGCCGACACCGACCCGCTGGAGTACAGGCAGCGCAAGCATCCCGATCTGGACATCAACCAGCATGGTCTCACCCTCTGGGATCTGGAGCGCGAGTTCGCGACCGGCGGTTTCGGCGGCAAGCCGCTGATGAAGCTGCGGGAGATCCTCGGCGTGCTGCGCGACTCGTACTGCCGCACCGTAGGCATCGAGTACATGCACATCCAGGAACCCGACGAGCGGGCCTGGATCCAGGCGCACGCCGAGCGGCCGCATGACGCGTCCGGACACGATGAGCAGATCCGCATCCTGAGCCGGCTCAACGTGGCCGAGGCCTTCGAGATGTTCCTGCAGACCAAGTTCGTCGGGCAGCGCAGGTTCTCGCTTGAGGGCGCCGAGTCGCTCATCCCGCTGCTTGATGCCGTGCTGACCGAGGCAGCCACCCATCAGCTGGACGAGGTCGTGATGGGCATGGCGCACCGCGGCCGGCTGAACGTGCTGGCCAACATCATCGGCAAGTCGTACGCGCAGATCTTCGGCGAGTTCGAGGGAAACCTGGACCCGCGGAGCATGCACGGATCGGGTGACGTGAAGTACCACCTCGGCGCCGACGGCGATTTCGTGGCCTCCGACGGGTCCTCGATCCGCACTTCGCTGGTCGCCAACCCCAGTCACCTGGAGGCGGTCGATCCGGTGCTGGAGGGCGTGGTCCGGGCCAAGCAGGACCTGATCGACAAGGGCGAGCCCGGCTTTACCGTACTGCCGGTGCTCATCCACGGCGACGCGGCATTCGCCGGCCAGGGAGTCGTCGCTGAGACGCTCAACCTGTCCCAGCTTCGCGGCTACCGGACCGGCGGCACCGTGCACATCGTGGTCAACAACCAGGTGGGCTTCACCACCGCGCCGGAGTACTCCAGGTCGAGCGTGTACAGCACGGATGTCGCCCGCATGATCCAGGCGCCGATCTTCCACGTCAACGGCGACGACCCGGAGGCGGTCGTGCGGGTGGGCAGGCTCGCCTTCGCCTACCGGCAGACGTTCAAGAAGGACGTGGTCATCGACCTGGTGTGCTACCGGCGGCGGGGTCACAACGAGGCGGACAACCCGTCGTTCACCCAGCCGCTGATGTACGACCTGATCGACGCCAAGCGGTCCGTCCGCAAGCTCTACACCGAGGCGCTGATCGGGCGCGGCGACATCACGATGGAAGAGGCCGAGTACGCGCTGCGTGACTACCAGCAGCAGCTCGAGCGGGTCTTCACCGAGACGCGGGATGCGTCAGGCCGGCCCGCCCAGCCGGGCGCAGTGGTGAAGCCGGAGCCGGAGGCCGAGGAGCCGGTCAACCACGGCGCGGTGCAGACGGCGATCACCGAGGAGACCATCAAGCGGGTCATCGACACCCAGCTGAACCTGCCGCCCGGCTTCACCGTGCATCCGCGGCTGCAGCCGTTGCTGCAGCGCCGGGCCGCGATGGTGAGCGGGGACGCGATCGACTGGGCGACCGGCGAGCTGCTGGCGCTCGGCTCGGTGCTGATGGACGGCCGGGCCGTCAGGCTGGTCGGGCAGGACACCCGCCGGGGTACGTTCGGCCAGCGCCACGCGGTGCTGGTGGACAGGGTGACCGGCCGGGAGTACACCCCGCTGCGGCAGTTCAATTCGGGCAGCGCGAAGTTCTACGCCCATGACTCGCTGCTGTCGGAGTTCGCGGCCGTCGGCTTCGAGTACGGGTACTCGGTCGTGCGGCCGGACGCGCTGGTCTGCTGGGAGGCCCAGTTCGGTGACTTCGTCAACGGCGCCCAGTCGATCGTCGACGAGTTCATCAGCTCCGGCGAGCAGAAGTGGGGGCAGCGCTCCGGCCTGGTCCTGCTGCTGCCGCACGGGTATGAGGGCCAGGGGCCCGACCACTCCTCGGCGCGGATCGAGCGCTTCCTCGGCCTGTGCGCCCAGGACAACATGACCGTGGCCATCCCGACCACGCCCGCCAACTACTGCCACCTGCTTCGCTGGCAGGCGCTGTCCGGCCGGCGCAAGCCACTGATCATCTTCACGCCCAAATCCATGCTCAGGCTGAAGGCGGCGACGTCGGCGGTGGCCGACTTCACCACCGGGTCCTTCCTCCCGGTGATCGCGGACCACCAGATGGCCGAGGACGCGGCGGCTCGCGGCGTGCGACGGGTGCTGCTGTGCGCCGGCAAGGTCTACTACGACCTGGCCGAGCGGCGGCGCACCCTGGCCGCGGAGACCGGTGTCGCTCCCGCCACCGCGATCATCCGGGTGGAGCGGCTCTACCCGCTGCCGCTGGCCGAGCTGCAGGCCGAGCTGGCCAGGTACCCGGCCGCCGAGCAGGTCGTCTGGGTCCAGGAGGAGCCGGCCAACATGGGAGCCTGGCCATGGATGGCCCTCAAGCTGCCCGAGCATCTCGGCCGCCCGGTCAGCCGGATCTCGCTGCCGCCGAGCTCCGCGCCGGCCGGCGGCTCGGCCACCATGCACGCCAGCGAGCACCGGGCCCTGATCGAGGCGGCCCTGCAGCCCGCCCCGCAGCCCGGAGCGGGCGCCGCGTAGCCTGTAACCGGGCCTGGGCTTTCGTGTTGCCGCAGGCCCGGGGCGGGAGGGCTGGGCGCTGGAGGCGAGCACGGAAGGCAGATGTACTTCACCGATCGCGGCATAGACGAACTCGAGGAGCAGCGGGGAGAGGACCAGGTGAACCTGGCCTGGCTGGCCCAGCGGTTCCGGGAGTTCGTTGACCTCAATCCCGAGTCCGAGACCGCCGTCGACCGGCTGGCCGGCTGGCTGGCTGCGGTCAGCGACGAAGAGTAACGGATCGCATGATCGTGCTCACTGTTGACTTCCAGCAAACGCGATATATCGTATGTTTTGTGCCGCGGATCAGGCCGGGTGCGGGCCGGCTCGCGGCACAGCCAACGGAAGGAGTCGCGTGATGCCACGCTGGACCATCGACTCCCCGACCACCCTGGACTTCGACGGTGTCGTCGCGCTCCGGGTCAGAGTTGTCGCTGGCTCAGTCGCCGTGCTCGCCACCGCGGACCGGCCGCGCCTTGACGTGACCGAGGTGTCCGGGCCGCCGCTGCTCGTGACGCACGAGGCAGGCATCCTCACCGTCAGTTATGAAGACCTGACCTGGGATGGGCTCCGCGGGTGGCTGCGGCCGCAGCGGCATTCGGCGAACATCACGATCACGGTCCAGAAGGACTGCCCGACGCAGCTGGGCGTGGTCAACGCGACCGCGGTCGTATCCGGGATATCCGCGCGGACCTCGCTCAAGAGCGTCTCCGGAGACATCATGCTGGACGGCGTGACCGGGGCGGTGGACGCGAACACGGTCTCGGGCAACCTCGAGGCCCAGGGGCTGGACGGCAGCGTCGCCTTCAAGTCGGTGTCCGGCGACCTGACGCTGGCCGAGGGCCGCCTCGGCCGGCTCGACGCCAAGACCGTCAGCGGCAGGGTCACGGCGGACGTTCAACCTGGCGCCGGCCGGCGAGATGCGGGTCGGCACGGTCTCCGGCGAGGTCGCGATCCGGCTGCCCGCGCAGACCAGCGCCGCGGTGACCCTGCGCTCCATGTCCGGCCACATCCACAGCGACTTCGGCGGCCTCGAATCCACGGGCGGGCCTAGTTCGAAGAACGTGACCGGCACGCTGGGCGGCGGATCGGGCAAGCTGTCGGTGGCCAGCATGTCCGGAGATGTCGCCATCCTGCGCGGCGCCGAACGGGACGTGCCGGATGCCGGCGACGCGCCCGCGCAGGACGGGCCGGCCCGGCATGGGCGGGCGCAGGCTGAATCGGCCAAGGACCAATCGGCCGCCATGGGAACAGGCGGCGCGGCGAAAGAAGGCGAGGCCCGATGAGTCCGGTGTTTCGCCACGGCAGGCTTCGGCTCTACCTGCTCAAGCTGCTCGACGAGGCGCCCAAGCACGGATACGAGGTGATCCGCCTGCTCCAGGATCGCTTCATGGGCGTGTACGCCCCGTCGCCAGGGACCATCTATCCGAGGCTGGCCCGGCTGGAAGAGGAAGGGCTGGTCACCCACGACGAGGTCGAGGGGCGCAAGGTCTACAAGATCACCGAGAAGGGCCGCGCCGAGATCCAGGCCCGGATGGACGATCTCGCTGAGCTCGAGGAAGAGATCAGCGAATCGGTCAGGGACATCGCGCGCGAGGTGAAGGAGGATGTCAGGGACACCGTCCGGAGCCTGCGCGAGGAGATCGCCAGGGCGGCCAGGGACGTGCACCGCGAGGACAGGCGGCAAGCCTACGAGCAGGCGCACCGGGCCCGCGAAGAGGCGTACGGCCGCCCGGGCGACGTGGCCTGGCAGGCCCGCGAGGAGGCCCGGCTGCGAGCGGACTGGGCCCGCGAAGAGGCGCGCCGGGCTTCGCGAAGAGGCCCGCGACCGCCGCGAAGAGGAGCGCAGCCAGGCGCGCCGCGAGCAGGGTCAGGCGCGCCGCGAGCAGGAGCAGGCGCACGCCGAGCGGGGTCAGGCGCACCCAGAGGGTGACCAGGTGCACCCCGAGCGGGATCAGGCGCACCCCGAGCGGGATCAGGCGCACCCCGAGCGTGACTACGAACATGGCTGGCCCGAACCCGGCGAGGCCGCGCAGTCCGGCCCCCGGGAACACGATCCGCACGCCGGTGCGCACCCGCCGCATGAGGAGCGGGCAGGCGAAGCGGCGGGCGCGCGCTTGCGCGCCGGACGCGGCCGCCCGGGTAAGGAGCGGGGCGACTGGTCCGGCCTGCGGGACTGGCCCGGCTGGAAGGACTGGCCCGGCTGGAAGGACTGGCCCGGCTGGAAGGACCGGCCAGGCGGTCGCGACTGGCCGGGCTCAGGACGCACACCCGGCTGGCCTGATCCGGCCCGCTTCCGCGACCTGGAGCGGGTGGCCCTTCAGTTCGCCACAGACCTGAGGCGGCTGGCCGCCCAAGCCAGCTCGGTGGGCGAGGATGCCTTCGGCGACCTGCGAACGATCCTGGATGAGGCCCTGACCAAGATCCGGACCGAGATCTTCGAGCCGGAGCCGCGGCAGTCTGAGCAGGGCCCTGCGCCGGGCCCTGACGCCGGCGAGCCGGCGCACGCTGACCCCGGCGAGTCGCCGCGGGCCGAGACCGGCGGGCCGCCGCGGGCCGAAACCGGCGGGCCGCCGCGGGCCAAGACCGGCGGGTCGCCGCGAGCCGGCGGCGGCAAGTCACGGCGGGCCGAGACCGGCGGGTCGCCGCGGGCCGGCCGCGGCAAGTCGCCGTGGGCCGAGGCCACCGAGCCGACGTCGGCCGACGCCGGCGAAGACGCCGGCTGATCCCGCGCGCCAGGCCGCGCTAGAGCGTGACGTCGGCTGATCTCGCGCGCCAGGCGGCGCTAGAGCGTGACGCTAGCTAGGTCCTGCGCGCCAGGCGGCGCTAGAGGGTGACGTCGGCTGATCTCGCGCGCCGGGCCGCGCTAGAGGGTAAAGACGATCTTGCCGAACACCTCGCCGGATGCCAGGGCCGCGAAGCCGTCCCTGGCCTCAGAAAGCGGCAGGGTGCGGTCGATCAGCGGGCGCACTCCCGTCTGCTCGCAGAACCGCAGCAGCCTGCCGAGCTGGTCCCTGGAGCCCATCGTCGAGCCGATCACCGAGAGCTGCAGGAAGAACACCCGGTTCAGCTCGGCCGAGGGCGCCGGACCGCTGGTCGCCCCGCAGACCACGACCCGGCCGCCCGGCCGCAGTGCGCGCAGCGAATGCGCCCAGGTAGCCTGCCCGACGGTCTCCATCACCGCGTCCACCCGCTCGGGCAGCCGCTCCCCCGCCGGAAACGCCTGATCGGCCCCGAGCGCGATGGCCCGTTCCCGCTTGGCCTCGCTGCGGCTGGACACCCACACCCGGTACCCGCCCGCGCGGCCGAGCAAGATGAGAGCGGTGGCTACCCCGCCCCCCGCGCCCTGCACAAGGACGGTGGCGCCTGGCTCGAGTCCGGACGCGGCGAACAGCATCCGGTAGGCGGTGAGATAGGCGGTCGGCAGGCAGGCGGCCTCCTCGAAGCTGAGCGCGTCCGGCTTGGGCAGCAGGTTGCGGCGCGGCACGGCCACCCGTTCCGCGAACGTGCCGTCGTAACGCTCGGACAGCAGAGAGCGGCGCGGATCCAGGGTCTCGTCCCCGCCGTAGCCGGCCGGATCGCCGATGACCGCGTGCACGACCACGGGGCGGCCGTCTTCGTCGAGGCCGGCGGCGTCGCAGCCGAGGACGATCGGCAGCCGGTCCTCGGCGATGCCCACCCCGCGCAGTGTCCACACGTCGTGGTGGTTGAGCGAGGCGGCCTTGACCCTGACGGTCGTCCAGCCCGGCTCGGGCACAGGGTCGAGACGGTCGCCCAGGTCCAGCGCGGCCACCGGGTCCTCGGCGTCGAAACGCGCGGCAGTCACAGCAAACATGATCTGCACCCTAGCGACACCGGTGCCGGGCGCTGGCTACCCGGGCCAGCCGACAGGCCGGCGCGGCAGCGGTAGCTGACGAGACCACCCGGGAGATGTACTATTGGGGCCGGTCTCGCCGATCACGGGGTTTCGCGCACGTATGTCCTCAGCATGAGCAGGCATGCTGCTTACCCCGGGCTCCCATCTGGCTAGGAATCGATTGTGGATTTGAGCGCCTACGCCGAACTGGCGGTGCGCCTGGCAAATGCCGCGAACGGTGAAGAAGACGCCGCTAACGGTGCAGACAGCCACAATATTGACACGCTGGATGGGCTCCGTTCGATGCTGACTGACCTGCAGTTTCCGGATACCCGGGTAACTCGCGGTGACCTTGACGCAATGCGGGCGCTACGAATCGAGTTCAGGAAGATTTTCGCGGAGTCCGCACAGGGGAATGCCGCCGAAGCCGTTCAGCTGCTCAATGCCCTGCTCGTCCAGCACCCGGTCCATCCGGAGTTCGTCCGGCACGACGATCAGCCGTGGCACCTGCATCTGACCCAGGGTGGCGGGGTGGCGGACAGGTACGCGGCAGGCTCGGCGATGGGTCTGGCCATGCTGCTCGCGCACCTCGGCACGGATCGGCTCGGAGTATGCGCAGCCCCGTCCTGCCAGCGAGTTTTCATCGACGCGAGCACCAACAGGTCCCGGCGCTACTGCGGTGAGCGGTGCGCGTCGAGAGCCAACGTCACCGCGCTGCGGGCGCGGCGGCAGGCCGGCCCGCCGGATGTCCTGCCCACCGCCGCGGTCTAGCCGCCCGCACCACAGGGCGTCCGGCGGACTGCCGCGGGTACGCCGCCGGGATGCCGCGGGTACGCCGCCGGGATGCCACGAGGGCGGGCGCCGGGCCGCGAAGCCGCGCGGTGAGATCACCGGGCAGGCGCGGCCGGCATAACGGCCGCCGCCCGTGCAGATGGCTATATGTATCTCGATAGCGAGACAACTTCTGGTCACGACGACAGGCCGCGGGGCGCGTTACGAAAAAGATGCGACTTCATACTTTCCAGACACCGCACTGATCATTACGATGATGCCAACTCGCAGGCGAGTACCTGCATCATGCAGACGCACGGACCGAAAGAAGGTTCGGATATGGCAACTGAGTCGGTAGCCACTGAGACCCAGCCGACCGATGTCGGTCTCAGGCGGGAGATGGGGCTGATCGGCGCGACCTGGGCGTCGGAGACTTCGATCATCGGCTCGGGCTGGCTGTTCGGCGCGCTGGGCGCGGCGGCCGCCGCCGGCGCGTTCGCCCTCTTCGGCTGGATCATCGCCGGCATCATCATCATCATCCTGGCTCTCGTACACGCCGAGCTTGGCGGGATGTACCCGGTGTCCGGCGGCACGGCCAGGTTCCCGCACTTCGCGTTCGGCAGCGGGGCCGGCATCTCGTTCGGCTTCTTCTCCTACCTGCAAGCGGTCACGGTGGCGCCGATCGAGTGCTTCGCGGTGATGACGTACGGTTCGTACTACTGGCACGCGCTGTACAACCCGGTCAAGGGGAACGTCACCACGACCGGGTTCATCGCGACGATCGTCCTGATGGCCATCTTCACCGCGGTCAACTTCCTCGCGATGCGCCTGTTCTCCAAGGTGAACGCCGGCATCACCTGGTGGAAGGTCGCCATCCCGGTGCTGACCATCATCATCTTGGCCTTCAAGTTCCACCCGCACAACTTCAGCGTGAGCGCGACCACCGCGAACGGCGGCTTCTTCCACGACGGGGCCAAAGCCCTGTTCGCGGCGATCCCGGCGGCCGGGATCGTGTTCGCCTACCTCGGCTTCGAGCAGGCCGACCAGCTCGCCGGCGAGATCAAGAACCCGCGGCGCAACCTGCCGCTGGCGATCATCATCGCCACCCTGATCGGCATCGCGATCTACACCCTGCTGCAGGTCGTGTTCATCGGCGCGACGCCGCCCAGCCTGCTGACGCACGGCTTCGCCGGCATCCCGGCGACCAGCCAGGTCGTTATCGGCCCGTTCGCCGGAGTGGCCGCCGCGGTCGGGTTCGGCATATGGGCGACGATCCTGCGGATCGACGCCTTCGTCTCGCCGTTCGGCACCGGCCTGATCTACCAGACCTCGACCTCGCGCGTCGGCTACGGGCTGGCCAGGAACCGCTACTACCCGCAGATCTTCCAGTGGACCGACAGCCGGGGCATCCCGTGGGTCAGCCTGATCTTCGCGTTCCTGTTCGGGCTGGTGTTCCTGCTGCCGTTCCCGAGCTGGCACGCGCTGGTCAGCCTGGTCACGCTGGCCAGCGTGCTCATGTACGCGGGCGCGCCGCTGTCGCTGGGCGCATTCCGCGGCCAGGTCCCGGAGGCGGACCGGCCCTACGCGATACCGGCCGGCCGGGTGCTGGCCCCGCTCGCGTTCGTCCTGGCCAACTTCCTCATCTACTGGTCGGGCTTCGAGACGCTGTGGAAGCTGGGCATCTGCATCGTGATCGGCTACGTGCTGATCGGCATCTGCATGGCCTTCGACAAGCAGCGCCCGCCGCTGGACTGGAAGTCGGCGACGTGGCTGCCGGTCTACCTCATCGGAATCGGCATCATCTCCTGGCAGGGGCAGTTCAGCGGCGGCGGCGTGGCCCCACCGGTCAACACCAACAACATTCCGTTCTGGTGGGACCTGCTGGTCGTCGCCGGGTTCAGCCTGATCATCTACTACTGGGCCCAGGCCACCCGCCTGTCCAGGAATGAGATGCTCAACCTGGTCAACCGGCAGTCCGGCGAAACGCCGGAGCCTCGCCTCCAGCACTGACCTGATCCGGTTCGAAACGCCGGCAGCACTCGGCCCCGTCGATAACGTTCGACGGGGCCGAGTGGCGCCGGTGGCCGGTTACCGGCCGCCGCGCCGGTAGCGCAGCAGCACCCGGCCCTCGATCAGCCCGGGTGGCACCGGCCCGAACGTGCGGCTGTCGGAGGCAGTGCCGTTCGGACTGTCGGATTGAAGCCACCAGCCGCCGGGCTCGCGCCGCACCGTGCGCTTGACCAGCAGCAGGGTCTGCCGGGACGGGTGCCGGGCCACGACGAGATGGCCGGGGCGGACCCGCCGGGTGCGCAGCACGAGCAGCCAGTCGCCGGGCTGCAGCGTCGGCTGCATGGACCGCTCGGCGACGGCGACGCGCAGCAGCGGCCAGCGCATGCAGCCCTCCCAGGTGAGTTTCGAGGCCAGCGGGGTAGGGTCGGACCCTGTATCCCAATGATCCGACACGAAAGAAGGGGAGCGATGAGGCTCGTACGTCTCCTCGAACCTAAGACCACCGCGTACGCTCACTGCGACCTGCCCTGCGGCGTCTACGACCCGGCCCAGGCCAGGATCGAGGCCGAGTCCATCAAGGGCATCGTAGAGAAGTACCGCGACAACTCCGACCCCGAGTTCCGTACCCGGGCGGTGATCATCAAGGAGCAGCGTTCTGAGCTGGTCAAGCACCACCTGTGGGTGCTGTGGACTGACTACTTCAAGCCCCCGCACTTCGCGAAGTACCCGCAGCTGAATGAGCTGTTCAACCAGGCCACCAAGCTGGCCGGCGCCAGTGGCACCAAGGGCAGCACCGACGTCGCCACCGCCGACGAGCTGCTGGCCAAGATCGACGAGATCGCCAAGATCTTCTGGGAGACCAAGCAGAGCTGAGTCCCGGATACGGCCTGACTCCCTGAGCAGTCCGGATTGCCCGCAGCCGGCGAGGCGGTCCGGACTGTTCTTTATGCCCGGCCGGTCCCGGGCGGCGGCCGGGCCGCCGCCAGGGCCGCCGCGCGGCGCGTCCGTGCTCGTCCCCGGCGGGCGGTAAGTTGCAAGCAGGACCGGCGAGCACGGGCGGACGGGAGTGACGTGACAGAGGAAACCGCGCCAGGAACGAGCACGCTGCTGCCGCGGGACGCGCGCGACCAGGTGACGATCAGGCTGCCCGCCGAAGGCGCCTACCTGTCGGTGCTGCGCACCGCCACCGCCGGCCTGGCCGCGCGGCTCGATTTCACGCTGGACGAGATAGAAGACCTGCGGATCGCGGTGGACGAGGCGTGCGCCATGCTGCTCGCCCAGGCCGACCCCGGCACCAGCCTGGAGTGCGATTTCAGCCTCGGCCAGGACGCGATGACGATCGCGGTGTCCGCGCAGTCCCGCCTGGGCCACCCGCCGGCCAAGGACACGTTCGCCTGGACCGTGCTTTCCGCCCTGGCCGGAAGCGTCGACTCCAGCGTCGGGCCCGGCGACAAGGTCACGATCGTCTTGCGCAAGAACAGAGGGCAGACGGGGTCAGGGTGACCGAGGAAGCCAGGCTTGAGGTACCGGAGGAACCCGAATACCGGGTCTCCGGTGAACTCGACAGCGCCGAGACCACGGAGGTGACCGAGGTGACCGCCGAGGTCACGGCCATCAGGTCGTCGCACCCGGTCGAGGACCGGGCGCAGGCAAGGGCGCTGTTCGAGCGGCTGACCGAGCTGACCCCTGCTGACCCCGAACGGCTCCGGCTGCGCGGCGAGCTCGTAGAGCTGCACCTGCCGCTGGTGGAATACCTGGCCAGGCGATTCCGCAACCGGGGCGAGTGGCTCGATGACCTCACCCAGGTAGCCACCATCGGGCTGATCAAGTCGATCGACCGGTTCGACCTGTCTCGCGGGGTCGAGTTCTCCACCTACGCGACGCCGACCATCGTCGGCGAGATCAAACGGCATTTCCGCGACAAGGGCTGGGCGGTGCGCGTGCCGCGGCGGCTCCAGGAGCTGAAGCTCGCGCTGACCAAGGCCATCGGTGACCTGGCCCAGCGCGAGGGACGCGCGCCCACCGTGGCCGAGCTGGCCGCGCACCTGCAGATGAGCGACGAGGACGTGCTCGAGGGCCTGGAGTCCGCCAACGCCTACTCGACGGTGTCGCTGGACGCCCCGGACTCCGGGGATGATGACGCGCCCGCCGTGGCCGAATCGCTGGGCATGCTGGATGACGCGCTGGAGGGCGTGGAGTACCGGGAGTCGCTCAAGCCGCTGCTGGAGCGGCTGCCGCCCCGGGAAAAGCGGATCCTGCTGCTGCGGTTCTTCGGGAACATGACGCAGTCGCAGATAGCGGCCGAGCTGGGCATCTCACAGATGCACGTATCGCGGCTGCTGGCCAGAACGCTGGCCCAGCTACGCGAGGGCCTGACCGAGGACGAGTGATGCTGGGCCGGCGTTAACCGCGCGGGGCGGGCTTGCCCCGGGGCGCGGTCTTGCCGGCGGCAGGCGGCCTGCGGGCAGCGGGCGCGGTCTTGCGGGTGGCAGGCGGCTTGGCCGCGGAGCCGGAAGTGGCGTCAGGCGGCCTGCGCGGCTCGCGCCTGAGCAGCTGCTGGGCCTGCGGCACCAGCAGCGCGACGAACCCGGCGACGGCGACGACCACAGTCACCGCGCCCCAGTCAAGCCGGTGCCCCTGCAGGAGGTAGATCCCCACGATCAGGGTGAACAGCTGGCTCATCAGGGCCGGCGTCCTGCTCCACAACCGTGCCCGCGCCACCCCCGCGGCGATGAAGGCGAGCGCCACCGCGGTGCCGAACCCGATGACCGTCAGCGCGATGCCGCTGGCCAGCTGGTAGGACTTGCCCGTCGCGGTATCCATGGCCGACAGCACGGACGCGATGAACACCAGGGCCGCCTCGGCCGCCTGCGCCCCGGCCGCGGCCCACAGGGCGACGGGACGATCCTGCATGTTTCGCCTCTCTCCCGGCATCGCTACCCTGAGCCAGTGCACGCCCTGCTGATCGTTAACCCGCACGCTACCTCCACGACCCCGCTGCGGCGGGATGTGATCGTGAGCGCGCTGGCGTCCGAGTTCGACCTGGAGGTCGTGGAAACACGCTACCGGGGCCACGCGGCCGCGCTCGCGGCGGGCGCGGTAAAGCAGCGTCGCGACCTGGTGATCACGCTGGGCGGGGACGGCACGGTGCACGAGGCGGTCAACGGGCTGGTGCGCGGGCCGGACGGGCAGCAGGCCGCCGCCGCGGCCGGCGACCTGCCCGCGCTGGCCCCGATCCCGGGCGGGAATGCGAACGTATTCACCAGGGCGCTGGGGCTGGCCGCGGATCCGATCGACGCGACCGGCCAGATTCTGGCCGCCATTTCCGGCAGGCGCGCCCGCTGGATCGGGCTCGGCCTGGCCGGTGACCGGTATTTCACCTGTAGCGCCGGACTCGGGATCGACGCCGAGGTAGTGCGCGCGATCGAGGGGCTGCGCGCCACCGGCCGGCCGGTATCGGACGCGCTCTACCTGTGGACCGCGATCCGGCAGTATTACGCCGCCACCGACCGGCGGCATCCCGCGCTGACCCTGGAATGTGACGGTCATCCCCCGGTCGGGGGCGTGTTTCTCGGGGTGGTCTCGAACACCGCGCCGTGGACTTACCTGGGCCACCGCGCGGTCAATCCGAGCCCGCTGGCGAGCTTTGACGCCGGGCTCGACGTGTTCGCACTGCGCAGGATGCGGACCATTTCCACGCTGAACGTGGTCCGCCAGATGCTGGCAGGCGGGAATCACCCGAACGGACGCCACGTACTCAGCCTGCATGACGTGCCGGGTCTCACGCTCCGTTCTGACCGCCCGATAGCGTGGCAGGTAGACGGAGAGTACATGGGTGAACGCGAAGGCGTGTCATTCCGCTCGGTACCGCGCGCGCTGCGCGTGATGACCTGATTCGGGTAACGGTCACGTAGTCACGTTGTGACGTATCTGACATCGAATTCTGTCCCGAACCTTGACCGTATCCCTTGCGCCTGCTACGTGGTCTTGAAAGAGTGGAGACGATGCATCGCGAAAAGAAAGATGCACGTGCTGCGCCTCCCCGGAGCGGCGGGAACCGGGGGAGCACCGAGGCTGTCCCGGGCAACCGGGGCCGCGCCGGGGCGCTGGCACCGATCTAGATGCGTCAAGCCGGGAACTTGCTGGCCTCGGTGTATGGCATAGTTCGTGAAATTATTCACAAAGACCGGAACGAGGCGACGGGTCCGAAAGACCCGGCGACGAGGAGGAGTGGACCACATGGACTGGCGTCACCACGCCGCCTGCCAAGACGTGGATCCTGAGCTGTTCTTCCCCATTGGGAATACCGGTCCCGCGCTGCTCCAGATAGACGAGGCCAAGCAGGTGTGCCGGCGCTGCCCGGTCGTCGAGTCCTGCTTGCAGTGGGCGATTGAGAGTGGCCAGGACGCCGGCGTCTGGGGCGGTATGAGCGAGGATGAGCGGCGCGCGCTCAAGCGCCGCACCAGCAGGATCAGGGCTCGGGCCCACGCCGCAGGCTAGCCTGGATCCCCGGCTTCCTGCCGGGATCCAGGGCCGCCGCGCGGGGGTACAGGGGTAAGGCGCTCTCCACGGGCAGTTCGACCACGACCAGCGTGCCGCCCTCCGGGCGGCCATTGATCTTCAGGCTCCCGCCGAGTTCCGCGACCACCAGGGTGCGCACGATCTGCAGGCCGAGGCTGTCCGACGAACTCAGGTCGAAGCCCTCGGGCAGCCCCGCGCCGCTGTCGGCGACCATCACCGTGAGCTTGCCGGGGAGCCGCCGCGCCGTCACTACCAGGCTGTCCAGCGCGGGGCCGTCCGGCCCGCGGCCGTCCGACCCGCGGCTGTCCGGCCCGGATCCGCCGGCCGGGCCGAGGCCGTGCTGGAGAGCGTTCTGCAGCAGTTCGGTCAGGACCATCGCGAGCGGCGTCGCGACCGCGGCGGGCAGCCTGCCGAACGTGCCGGCCAGCCGCGGGGTGATACCGAGCTCGGGCGCCGACACCTCGACCGCCATGGTGGCCACCCGCGCGGCGACGTCATCGAAGTCGACAACCTCGTCCGGAGTGAGCGAGAGCGTCTCGTGCACGACCGCGATCGAGCCCACCCGGCGCACCGCCTCCTCGAGCGCCGACCGCGCTTCCGGCTCCGACAGCCTGCGGGCCTGCAGCCGCAGCAGCGCGGCCACGGTCTGCAGGTTGTTCTTCACCCGGTGATGGATCTCCTTGATCGTCGCATCCTTGGACAGCAGCTCGCGCTCACGGCGGCGCAACTCCGTCACGTCCCGCACCAGGATCAGCGCCCCTGTGCGGGCACCGCCGACCACCAGCGGTATGGCGCGGAGCTGGACCACCGAACCGTTGCCCTCCACCTCGGTCTCCCGCGGGTGGCGGCCGCTGGCCACGACCGCGAGCGAGTCGTCGGCCGGCTCGCCGGGCGCGCGCAGCCGGGCGGTCACCGGGCCGAGGTCGGCTCCCACCAGATCCGCGGTAAGGCCGAGCCGGCGGTAGGCGGACAGGGCGTTGGGGCTGGCATAGGTCACCCGGCCCTGGCGGCCGAGCCGGAGCAGCCCGTCGCCGACCCGCGGTGACCTGACCAGGATGGGCTCCTCGCCGGGAAACGGGAAGGTTCCCTCGGCCACCATCCTGGCCAGATCGTCCGCGCCGCGCAGGTAGGTCAGCTCGAGCCTGCTGGGGGTGCGGGCCGAGTTCAGGTTGGTGCTCCGCTCGATCACGGCGATGACCTGCTCGCCCCGGGTGACCGGGATGGTCTCCGCCCGTACCGGCACGCCGCTGGTCCAGTCCGGGTCGCCCTCGCGGCAGATCCGCCGCTGGGCGATCGCGGCGTCGAGCAGCGGCCGCTGCCCGGTCGTGATCCGGAGCCCGACCACGTCGTCATACACCGCCGTCGGCCCGGTGGTCGGGCGCATCTGGGCCATCGCCAGCCAGCCGCGGCCGTCCCTGACCGGCGCCCACAAGGTCAGGTCGGCGAACGACAGGTCGGCGATCAGCTGCCAGTCGGACACCAGGGCGTGCAGCCATTCCACATCGCCCGCGGTGAGCATGGTTTGGCGGCTGGCCAGGTCGGAGAGGGAGGGCACGCCGTTCATCATGCCACCGGGCACGAGCTGATCCGTGCCTGGCAGCAGCGGCGATCGGGCCCCGGCCCGGGCCGCCCCCACCTGGGCCGCCGCCTGTCCCGCGGCGGGCGGAACCCTGTCCGCGCACATGTACCGGCCGTAAGGTATACCCCGTGATCGCCTTCCCGGCAAGCGAGCTCACGCCAGAAGAGCCGGGGCGGCCGCTGCCGAAATACTACGCAGTGAAGCAGCAGCTGCTCGAGCTGACCGGCGTGCTGAGCGCGGGCACGCCGGTCCCCCCCGAGCGGGAGCTCGCCAGGCAGTACGGTACGTCCCGGACCACCGTCCGTCAGGCGCTGTCCGAGCTGGTGATCGAGGGCCGCCTGCTGCGCATCCAAGGCCGCGGAACCTTCGTGGCCAAGCCCAAGGTCGCCCAGGTGCTCGAGCTGGCCAGCTACACCGAGGGGATGCGGGCGCATGGCCTGCATCCGCGCACCACGATTCTTGAAATCGGCTACGTCACGGCGGACGAGCACCTGGCCAGCCTGCTCGGCATCAGGACCGGCGGCCGGGCGCTGCGCCTGCACCGGCTCAGGCTCGCCGACGGCGAGCCGATGTCCATCGATACCTCCCACCTTCCGGCCCGCCGGTTCCCGGGGCTGCGCAGGCAGCTGACCCGGCACCGGTCGCTGTACGAGACGCTGACCGTCCACTATGACGTGCAGCTCGCGGAGGCCGAGGAGACGATCGAGACCGTGCTGGCCGGCCCTGAGGACGCCCGGCTGCTCGGGGTGGATGTGGGCCTGCCGCTGTTGCTGCTGTCCAGGCACGCTTTCGATACCGTCGGCAGTCCGGTCGAGTGGGCCCAGTCCTGGTACCGCGGCGACAGGTACAAGTTCGTGACCAGGCTGCGCCGCCAATGAGCCGGAGCCATGGAACGCCATGGCCCAATCATCTATGTGAGTGTCCAGCACCGGCAGGCTCGCGCCGGCCAGGACCCCGCGCATGCCCCGAGCGCTGAGTGCGCCGCTGCGGGCCCTGGTCGGTACGCCGACCTCGACGGGCGAACTGGCTCCAGCCCGGTCAGCCACCCCTGACTTTGCGTCATAAAGTTCTGGGCCTGAGCCCTTGACTTTGCGCCATAAAGCAGAGTCTACTTTATGACATAGAGTCGATGAGGGGAGACACCGTGAACCACACATCTGACGCCGCTGCCGGCGGCAACGGCGGCACCCTCCGCCCCGAGCAGGCCGCCGCCCTGCTGGACCAGGCCACCCAGCAGGCCCGCCGCAAGTTTCAGCCCTCGCCGCCGTGGCTGCTGATGACCAGGGCGGCCATGGTCCTGGCCGCCCTCGGCGCGATCTGGCTCTCGGTGCGCGGACAGCACCCCTACCGGGGCCCGACTGCCGCGGACATCCCCGTCCTGCTTGCGTTCATTATCGTCAACTTCGCCGCAACGGTCGCTGTCCGCAGGCACGCGACCGCCGGGATAAGCGGGCGATCCCGGTTTAGCCCGGGCGAGATCACCGTGCTGGTGCTGGCCTTTGCCGCCACGGTCGCGGCAATGGCGGGGCTGGGTGCCGCCGGGGTGGACTTCGCCACGTACCCGACCTCCGTGCTGGTAATCCCCGGCCTGGCCTGGGCGATCCTCATGGCGGCACGGGCAAACTGGCGCGGGCTCGCTACCGGCCTCGCGATCGTCGTCATCGGCATCGTGGGCGCGTTCGCCGGACCGGCCGGGGCATGGGCGGTCGCAGCCGTGGGCCTGTGTGTCATGCTCGTGGGCAGCGCCGCCGCCGTCGCCTGGCAGCAGCGCGCATGACGGGGTGGCATGAACGACGACGGACTTGACCCGCTGATCCACGTCCCCACCCGGCTGAAGATCGTCGCGACGCTCGCGGCACTGCCCGACGGCGACACGCTCTCCTTCACCCGGCTGCAGGACATGATCGGGCTGACACCCGGCAACCTGATCATCCACCTGCGCAAGCTCGAAGACGCCGGCTACATCAGCAGCGAGAAGACCAGGAACGGCTCCGCACAGAAAACCTCGATGACCCTGACCCGCCGGGGCCGGGCGGCGCTGGGCACCTACACCCAGGCGCTGCGCGACCTCCTCGGCGGCCTGGACAGAGACGAAACGGCCGACCATGAGCACCGGCGCACTTGACCCGCAGATCCACGACCCCGAGCGGCTGCGCGTCGTCGCGACCCTGGCGGCACTGCCCGGCGGCGACACGCTGGCTCTCACCCGGCTGCAGGACATGATCAAGCTGTCACCCGGCAGCCTGATCACCTGCCTGCGTGAGCTAGGCCGCGCCGGATACATGCGGACGGGAAAGACTGGCGGCAACAGAGCACAGACCACCGTCGCCCTCACCTGCCAGGGCCGGGCCGCGCTCGATCACTACACCGCCATGCTGCGGCAACTGCCCCCGGCGGGCAGGCAGGATCATCAGATACCAGCACCCGGCGTGCGCGCTGGCGACGCTGACCGGGACGCGGCAGCCGCGGCCCTGGGTGAGCACTTCGCGCAAGGCAGGCTGACACTCGATGAACTCGACGCACGACTCGATGCCACGCTGGCTGCTGCCACGCACGGCGAGCTCTCCCGGGCCGCCCGGGATTTGCCGGACCTGCCGGCCCGCGCGTATCGCGGCCGTACCCGGCGGGGTGGCCGCGCGGGAGGCGATCCAGCGCAGGCGCCGGTTGCTGGTCAAGACTCCTGGTGACTCGCTGGTAACGTCGCCGGCATGAGCGAAGTCTCTCAGCCGCCCCACGGCGGGGCGCTCGCCGTCGCCGCCGCCCGGCGGCACGGCGTGACCACGATGTTCACGCTGTCCGGCGGGCATGTGTTCCCGCTCTACGACGGGGCGGTGAAGGCTGACCCGCCGCTGCGGCTCCTGGACGTCCGGCATGAGCAAACCGCCGTGTTCGCCGCTGAGGGCACCGCGCGGCTGACCCGGACACCCGGCCTGGCGGTGCTGACGGCTGGCCCCGGGGTGACCAACGGGGTGAGCGCGATCACCACCGCCTACTTCAACAGCTCTCCTGTGGTCGTGCTGGCGGGGCGGGCCCCGGACTACCGCTGGGGCTCGGGCAGCCTTCAGGAACTGGATCATCCGCAGCTGGTTCTTCCGGTCACCAAACGGGCGTGGACCGAGCATGACACCAAGCGGATCGCGGCGGCCGTGGACGAGGCTTTCCGGCTGGCCATGGCCCCGCACCGCGGCCCGGTATTCCTCGACATCGCGCTCGAGGCGTTGTTCGGCCCTGCCGAGACGCCTGCCGGGCAGGCCGCGAGCCCGCGGGATGCCGCCGGCGCGCGGGAAGCCGTCCTCGCGCGGGAAGCCGCGGGGACCGGGGGAATCGACACCGGTGCGGTGGACCGGATCGCGGCACTGCTGGCCGCCGCGCAGCGGCCGGTGCTCGTTCTCGGTTCGGACGTCTGGCTGGGCGGCGCGGAGACGCAGGCCCGGCTCGCCGCGGAAGAGCTGCGGCTGCCGGTGATCACGAACGGCCAGGGCCGGGGCATCCTGCCCGCCGGCCATGAGCTGCTGGTGACCCGGGCTAGGTCTACAGCGCTGCGCGAGGCGGACCTGGTCGTGGTAGCCGGCGCACCGCTGGACTTCCGGCTGGGGTACGGGGAGTTCGGCGGGCAGGACGACAGCGAGCCTGCCCGGGTGGTCCACGTGACAGACGCACCGGATCAGGTCGCGACACACTGCCCGCTGGCCGCTTCCGCGGCCGGGGATCTGGCCGCTTTCTTCACCGAGCTTGCCAGCTCCCGCGCCGCCGGCCCGACCGCGCCCGACTGGCTGGCCCGGCTGCAGGACGCGGTGCGGGCGGCCACCGATGCGGACCGGGATCTGCTGGCCAGCCGGGCCACTCCCATTCATCCCATGCGGGTGTACGGCGAACTCAACCGGCTGCTGGACGACGATGCGACGGTCATCGGCGATGGCGGGGATTTCGTCTCTTACGCGGGGAAGTACATCGAGCCGAGCCGCCCCGGCGGGTGGCTCGATCCCGGCCCGTACGGATGCCTGGGCACCGGGCTCGGCTACGCCATCGCGGCCCGGGTGGCCCGGCCGGCGGCGCAGGTGGCCGTGCTCCTCGGTGACGGCGCGGCCGGATTCTCGCTGATGGACGCGGACACGCTGGTCCGGCACCGGCTGCCGGTCGTCATGATCTGCGGCAACAACGGGATCTGGGGGCTGGAGAAGCACCCGATGCGCGCGATGTACGGCTACGACGTGGCCGCGGACCTGCAGCCCATGTGCCGTTATGACGACGTGGTGCGGGCGCTCGGCGGGGCTGGGGAACTGGTCACCGAACCGGACCAGATCGGGCCGGCCTTGCGCCGGGCGTTCGACGCGGGCGTCCCCTACCTGGTCAACGTGATCACCGATCCGGACGTCGCCTATCCACGATCGACCCGCGGCATCTGAGGGAAGGGCGCGGATCGCCGCAGCGGCGCGGCACCGCCGGCGGGGTCAGCCGATGACGGCGATCAGGTCGCCTTCCTGCACGACGTCTCCCTCGGCCACCGCCAGCTTGGTCACCGTCCCTGGCGTCTCCGCGAGGACCGGGATCTCCATCTTCATCGACTCGAGGATGACCAGCGTGTCTCCCTCGCCGACCTCGTCGCCCTCGGTGGTGACGACCTGCCACACGTTCGCGACCATCTCCGCGCGGACTTCCGCCACCCGCTTCTCCCTTCCTGCGACCTCACGCCCGGCTGAGCGTGCGCCTGCCGACGACCCTGCTGAGCGCCTCGACGACTCCCGGATCGTACTCGGACGCCGTGTCGAGCCGTAGCCGCTCCAGGGCCGCGGAGGCCCGGTCCCGGTCAGCCGAGCTGCCGACCAGATCATCGAACGCGTTCGCCGCGCGAATGATCCGGCTGGCCACTGCGGGGCCGGGCTCCGCGCCCCGTGCGGGCTCACTCTGCCGTCTGACGATATCCGCTACCTGGTCTAGCACGCCGGCCTGGCTGATCACATCGGCACCGAGCTCGGCGATGCGACGCTGGTCGGCCGAGGAGACCAGGACAGTCGCGCCGGCCGGGATCGGGTCCCGGAGCGAGAGCTGGCCGATGTCATGCATGAGCGCCGCGTACTCCAGCTCGAGCAGCTCGGGCTCGTGCATGCCGAGCTCGCGGCCGACCGCCACCGCGAGCATGCTCACCCGGCGCGAGTGCCCGCCCTCCACGTACCCGCTCACCTCGGTCATCCTGGACAGGGCGCGCACGGTCTCCAGGTATGTGGTGCGGATGCCCACGTACCGGCGGAACGCGACCTGCGAGACCAGTAGCGGCCCGGAGAACACCCACACCGCGGCCAGCCCCATGACCTCGGAAGAGAACGCGATCAGCAGCGCGGAGGCGCCTACCGCGACGCCGAGCGGCAGCTGCACCCGCAGTTCGTCCCACAGCGCCACGCCGAACCTCGCGGGCAGCTCTTCGGCCCTGATCAGAGCGCTGATGACCGCGTCCACGAACCAGGCGAGCACCACGAGCAGAGCCATTATCGGCAGGGCCACCCACCAGTGGTCGCGGATCAGCGGGATCCGCGCGAGCGGCCGGAACACGAACGCGACGCAGGCCACCGCGATCAGCCGGGAGGCCATCCCGGCAAGCTTCGCGGGACGGCCCGCGGCCATGTGCGGCAGCGCGCCCACGATCATCCCGCCCGCAGTGATCACGATGACCTGCAGCGCGGACTGGACGGCCGGCCGTGGCCCGATGCCCAGCAGCAGCGCGTAGCCGAGCGCTCCCGCGGCGGCGATCGGGGCCGACTCACGGTTGCCGGGCAGCGTAATCCGGAGCAGCTCGCCCAGCGCCACCAGGGTTCCGAACGCCACGGCGTCTCCGGCCTGCGTGACGCCGGCCACGGCCGTCTGGGCGATGGCCGCGACCGCGAGCAGCCCCGCGGCCGCGATGACCAGCACCTGGCCGGAATCCATCGTCTGCCGTGAGCTGGCACGCGACCCTGCTGACTGGGCGATCACGGCGCGCTCAGCAGGTCTCGACCCGCAGCGGCGCGGTCGGGTCGTCGTGATCTTGCATCGGCACGCCTTCGGCGCTGCCGGGCGGCGGCGGAGCCATCGGCTCGGGCCGCTCCCAGCCCTCCCGCTGCAGCGCGGTCACGAACGCGTCCACCAGGACGGGATCGAACTGGCTCCCTGACCACTTGCGAAGCTCGGCGATGGCCTCGCCCACCCGCCGCGCGCCCCGGTACGAGCGAGTGGAGGTCATCGAGTCGAACGCATCGGCCACCGCGATGACCCGGGCGAACTCCGGAATCTCATCGCCGGCCAGGCCGAGCGGATAGCCCCGGCCGTCGATCCGCTCGTGGTGGTGCATGATCCCGGCGAGTGCCTCGTCCAGGAAACCGATCTCCCTGACGATCTCCAGCCCGCGCATCGGGTGCAGCTGGACGGCCCCGAATTCCTCCTCGGTCAGCCGTCCCGATTTCTGCAGCACCTTCGTGGGCACGCCGAGCTTCCCGATGTCGTGCAGCATGCCCGCGTAGGTGATGGCTTCCAGCCGGCCCGAGCGCATGCCAATCTCGCGGGCGAGCATGGCCGAACCCCGGGAGACTCGCTCGCTGTGACCTCGGGTGTAGAAGTCCTTGGTCTCGACCGCCTTGCACAACGCTGCCATCATGGCCTCGTAGGCCCTCTGCTGGGCCGTGTACTGGCCGATCGCCCACCGGGCCACGAACAGCGGGATCAGCACCAGGACCGGCGCGAACGGCCCCACCACCCGCCACAGTGCGGCGATGAGCAGCCCGAACGCGGCATAACCGAGGTCGGAGAGCATCAGCCGCAGATCCAGCCGCCCCAGCGCCTTCGGAGCCTGATCACCGTCCCTGGTCAGCCACAGCACGCCGCGCAGCAGCCCGTGGTTGACCGTCAAGTGGACTAGGGCGGCCACCGCGAACGGCCCGATGATCTTGGGGAAAGACGACTTGTCCGGGACGCCGGCCTGGCCTCCGAGCGCCACGAAGGCCGAGCCCGCGGCGTAAGCGCTCAGCGCGTACATGCCCCCGTTGAACAGGCGCTGCACGACCAGCAGCCCGCGCCGGAGCCGGAGCGCGGCCACGGTTCCCACAATCGCCGCTCCGACCGGGCCGAGCAGCACGACCGAGGCGAGCGTCGCCGCGTAACTCGGGGACCAGGTGAACTGACGCGGTCCGCCGGGCGCCGAACTGGACTCGCAGACGAGGAACAGGATGGCCAGCACGGCGAGCATGGCCCAGTCGATGCTGCCCAGCGGTCCGCGCGCTATCAGGAGGGCAGCCGTTACCACGACGGCGACGACGTACACCCACGTGGCCCTGGAGAGCCTGCCCAACGGGTCCCCCCCTCGCAGGTGACGATTCAGACGCGCCGCTGGAAACCCAGCGCTGTCACCCCCAAGAGACTCCCAGGCACAGCATGGCGCTTCTCCTTGGTGCCCTACCTCCGTCCCGGTCGTGCGAGAACGCATCGAGCGCCTGCATGCGGCCACCTCCTGAACCAGCTTGCGCAGGCGTCAGCCTGCCACTGTTGCGGCCTGCTCTTAGGTTAACTCGGACGCACGGACCCGCGCAGGCCCAATCATTAACGCGCGCGTAGCGTAATCATCAAAAGCACGCAGAGTAGCAAGCAGGGCGCGGGGACACGGGCTCGCAATCCGGCCACGGTCCTCAGTCGGCCCGGAACTCGGTGACTTCGAGCTCGACGCGTACCTGCTGGATCCGGATGAGCACCCGCGACCGGAGATCGCTGGGCACCAGGTCGCTGCCGCAGTGCTTGTGCACCAGCCTCTTCACGACTTCCTCGAGGCCGTACTCGCGCAGACACGGCCCGCATTCGTCCAGGTGCTGGCGGATCTGGGCCAGGCCTGCGCCGTCGAGCTCGCCGTCGATGTAGCTGGCAACCCGTGCGAGTACCTCGCTGCACGGCGTCTCGTGAGGCTTCCCGCAGCTCATGAGACATCCTCCGCTGACTCGCCCACCGGTGAGGAGGGAGCTCCGTCCTGGGATCTGACCAGTCCCCGGTCCGCGGCGTAATCCTGGAGAAGATCGCGTAGCTGCCTGCGGCCACGGTGCAGCCGCGACATGACCGTTCCGATGGGCGTGCCCATGATGTCGGCGATCTCGCGGTAGGCGAAGCCCTCCACGTCAGCCAGGTAGACGGCGATCCTGAATTCCTCGGGCAGCGCCTGCAACGCCTGCTTGACGTCGGAGTCGGGCAGCCGTTCCAGCGCCTCGCTCTCCGCCGACTTCAGCCCCGCGGACGTGTGCTCGGCGGCCCTGGCGAGCTGCCAGTCCTCGATGTCCTCGGTGCCCGCGCGCTGCGGCTCGCGCTGCCTCTTCCGGTACGTGTTGATGAACGTGTTGGTCAGGATCCTGAACAGCCACGCCTTGAGATTGGTCCCCGGCTGGAACTGGTGAAAGGACGCGTACGCCTTCGCGAACGTCTCCTGAACCAGGTCCTGGGCGTCCGCGGTATTGCGCGTCATCCGCATGGCCGCGGAGTACAGCTGGTCGAGGTAGGGCAACACGTCCTGCTCGAAGCGCTGAGTTCGCTCCGTGAGCGTCTCCGGGACCGTACTCACCCCCTCGCGGATGACTGCCGCTGACTGCCACTTCTCGGCACCATTCTTGCCGGCCGGATCAGCAGCGTATGGGCGGGAGGATACATCCAGGCGCGGCATGGCCTGGCGAGGGGTTGGCGGTGTGCGGCCGACGGCGAGCATATTTGCTGGAACAGCGCGGTCAGCGCCTTCATTCCTGCCGGTGAGCGAGCGAACGACTGGGCCCGGGAGTGAGTGAAGGACCCGCGGCGGGGAAGGCTCTGATACGAGGAGACAGACAGGGGTAACGGTGGCAGCTACGGCTAGCCCGCTCGCCGTGGCCGCGGACGCCTCACTGGCGGACTACTGGCGTTTCCATCGGGCCGTCGCGACCGCTCAGCTCGCCGCGTGGCTGCCACTGGACCCGCAGTTCCTGGTGGACATCTCCGGCCCGCACGGCCGCAGCGCCGCGCAGGCGGCCCGTGCCGGGCACAACGTGCTGCGGGTCGATGCCGAGCCGCCGGCCTCCGGGCCGCGCCGCGAGCCGGAGCCGGGCGGCCTGGCCACTGTCACCGCCGATCCGGGACATCTTCGCTTCCTGGCCGATGGCTGCGCGGATGGCGTGATCGCGGACGACCGCACGCTGTCGCGCTACATCGCGGCGGAGTACCTGGTCGCCGAGATCGCCCGGGTGCTCAGGCCCGGCGGCCGCCTGCTGGCCAGCGTCGACTCACTGGTGCTGGGCATGGCCGTGCTGGCCGAGCAGCATCACTGGGCGGAGCTGACCGACGTGCCGAGCGCGGAAGTCCTGCTCATCCCGTGGCCGGACGGCACGTTCACCCGCTGCTACGGCACTGCGCACCTGCGGGACCTGTGCGCGGAGGCGGGGCTGGAACCGGGCCTGGTGCGGCCGCGGACCGTGCTGTCGCCGTCCATGGTCACCCGCGTGCTGCGCCGGGACCGGAAGGCGATGGCGCGGCTGGTCCAGGCAGAGCTCACCGCGGATGCCGACGAATCCGTCGGTATCCAGCTCGTGGTGATGGCGCGCAAACCGGGCTGACCGCGGGCGGGTACGGCCTAGTGCCGCGTCCGGTCGTGCTTGGCCTGGCAGCGGACGCACCGGGCGGCCTCCGGGCGCGCCTCAAGACGCCCTTCAGGCACGCTGTCCCCGCAATCAACGCAGGTACCGTAGCCGCCGTCGTCGATCCTGGTGAGCGCGTCAAGCACCAGTCCGCGCTGCTCCCTCGCCGCTTCGAGTACCGCCTCGCTGCGGTCGGCCTCGGAAAGGTTGGCGCCGGCGTCCGCGGGATCCCGCGGATAGTCGACGGCGGCATCGTCTGCGTGATTCTCCCCCTGCAGGACCGCGATGGACCTGTCCAGGCTGTCGCGAATCTCCTCAAGACGCTGGCGCGCTGTGGCCGTATCCACGGATTCTTACCTCCTGTCCGCATGGCCGGGCTACGACGGGACGCACTGCCGGGCCGGTACGGGATTCAGAACAAGGCCCCGCCGGAACCGGCGGCCGCGCCGTCCGGAGGGTGGGCGCCGGACGGGCCCGGCTGGGGCCCCGACGAGTCGGACGAGCCTGCGCCGGTCCCGGGATCCGCGACGGGCTCCCTCAGTTCCGGGCCGTTGTTCCGCACGTTGTTCACGGCCGTCGAGACCGGATAGGACCTCAGCGCCGCGGCGGACGCGGGAACCAGCAGCGGCGTCACGTCGGCGGCCGCGGTGAGGCCGGGGTCGAGCCAGTCCGCCCACGCGGAGTGGTCAATCACCATCGGCATCCGGTCGTGGATCTGGCCGACCTCGTCTTCGGCGCTGGTGGTGATGATCGTCGCCGTCCAGAGCCAGCTGTCCGGGTCGTCCTCGGGGACGGCTGGGTCGCGCCACAGCTCGTAGAGGCCCGCGAACGCCAGCACGCCGCCGTCGGAGCGGTAGATGTAATACGGCTGCTTGCGCTTCCCGCCGCCGTCGGCGACCTGCTGCCACTCGTAGAAGCCGTCGGCCGGCAGCAGGCAGCGGCGGCGCGCGAACGCCCGCCGGAAGGCCGGCTTCTCGGCCAGCGTCTCGGCCCGGGCGTTGATCATGCGGCTGCCGATGGCGCGGTCCTTGGCCCAGTAGGGCACCAGGCCCCAGCGCACGACGCGAAGCTGCCGCTCGGCGGGCTCGTCGTCACCCGGAGCGGGATCCTGCGGCCCGGGAGAACTCCTGGTCAGCACCGCGTAAATCTTCTTGGTCGGGGCGACGTTGTAGTCGGGGGCGAGGTCGGCCTGCGCACGATCGCGCTGCACGCCGAACTCCTCGAGGAGTTCGGCGCGCCTTCGCGCAGACGCGAACCGACCGCACATTCCGTGACCCCCTGACCCCGGGCTGGTATCCGGACCCTGCCCGGAATCTGATTGTTAACCCTATCTCTTCAATCTGGCCAGCCCCCCGCTACCAAGCATCTTCTCACCGGTCCCCGCCTGGGCCAGTACGCTCGCAGCATGCAGCAACCCGCGCAGCGCCAGCCCGCCGGCGAGGGCCGGTGGCAGGCTCCCGCCGCGGCCGGGCCGGTCCGGGCGCGGCTGCGACTGCCGGGCTCGAAGTCGATCACCAACCGGGCGCTCATCCTGGCCGCGCTGGCCGACGGGCCGACCGTCATCGCGAACCCGCTGCGGGCCAGGGACACGCAGCTGATGGCCGACGCGCTGCGCGCGCTGGGCACGAGCATCGAGGATTCGGCTCCCGGCTGGGCAGTCAGGCCGGGGCCGATGGACCACGGGGCCCAGGTTGACGTGGGCAACGCCGGGACGGTCCTGCGGTTCGTGCCGCCGGTGGCGCCGCTCGCCGCCGGTGACGTCGCGTTCGCCGGCGATCCGCGAGCCTCGCAGCGCCCGGTCTGGCCGCTCATCGGCGCGCTGCGCGCGCTCGGCGCCGGCATCGACGACGGCGGGCGCGGCGCCGTGCCGTTCACCGTGCACGGCACCGGCCAGCTGGGCGGCGGCCCGGTCACCCTGGACGCGTCGGCCTCCTCTCAGCTGGTGTCGGGGCTCCTGCTCGCGGGCAGCCGGTACGACAAGGGCGTGGAGGTCAGGCACCAGGGCCCCCCGGTCCCGTCTGCGCCGCACATCGCGATGACGGTGGGGATGCTGCGGGACGCGGGCGCGGAGGTCGAGGAGCAGGGCAGCACGGCGGCACGCCCCGACTCCTGGCGGGTCTACCCGGGGCCGCTGCGGCCCGGCACGGTCTGGGTCGAGCCCGACCTGTCCAACGCGGCTCCGTTCCTGGCTGCCGCGCTGGTCACCGGGGGCACGGTGACGATCGCGGGCTGGCCGGCCCGGACCGCGCAGCCCGGCGATCGGCTCCGGGATCTGATCAGCGCGCTGGGCGCGACCTGCGAGCTGACCGCGGGCGGGCTGACCGTGACCGGAACAGGGACGATCAGCGGTGTCACCGCGGACCTGCGGGACTGCAGCGAGCTTGCGCCGGTGCTCACCGCGCTCGCCGCGCTGGCCCGTTCGCCGTCGGTGTTCACCGGCATCGGGCATATGCGCGGGCACGAGACCGACCGGCTGGCCGCGCTGGCCGCGCAGCTCAACGCGCTGGGCGGCCAGGTGAGCGAGCTGGCCGGCGGGCTGGAGATCCAGCCGCGCCCGCTGGCCGCGGGCCCGTTCGACAGCTACGACGACCACCGGATGGTCATGGCGGCAGCCGTACTCGGCCTGGCCGTCCCCGGCCTGACCGTGCTGAACGCGGCCACGGTAGCCAAGACGTTCCCTGGCTTCGCCGCGCAGTGGGCCGCGATGCTGGACAGCGGGCGGAGCGGGCAGGCAGCCACGCCGGAGCGTCCGTCCTGACCAGGCGACCCAGCCATGCCGGCCTGGACGAGGACGACGTCAGGGTCAGGCCGGGCCGTGGTTCCCGGCCGCGTACGCGCAGGCGGCCTGCGCACGAGGACGCCGCCGAGGCGTTCGTGGCCAGCGTCGACCGGGGCCGGTACGGCTGCCTGATCGGCGACGAGCAGGTCACAGCGATGAAGGCGCGCGAGCTCGGCCGGCGCAGCGTCGTGGTCGGCGACCGGGTCGCCCTGGCCGGTGACATTTCCGGGGCGCCTGGCACGCTGGCCCGGATCGTCCGGGTCCGGCCGCGCACGTCGGCCCTGCGGCGTTCGGCCGACGACACCGACCCGGTCGAGCGGGTGATCGTCGCCAACGCCGACCAGCTGGTGATCGTCTGCGCGCTGGCCGATCCGCCTCCCAGGCTCCGGTTCATCGACCGCTGCCTGGTCGCCGCCTTCGACGCGGGGCTGGATCCGCTGCTCTGCCTGACCAAGGCGGACCTGGCCCCGCCGGACGAGGTGCTCGCCGTCTACGAGCCGCTCAGCCTGCCCTTCGTGGTGACCGGCCGGCCACTGCGCGATGACGCGCTCGATGACCTGCGGGCCCGGCTCAGCGAGCGCGAGAGCGTGCTCATCGGCCACTCCGGCGTGGGCAAGTCCACGCTGGTCAATGCGCTGATCCCGGAAGCAGACCGGGCGGTAGGCGCGGTCAACCCGGTCACCGGGCGCGGCAGGCACACCTCCTCGTCGGCGGTGGCGCTCCGGCTGGACACCCCGGCCGGGCGGGGCTGGGTGATCGACACACCGGGGCTGCGCAGCTTCGGGCTCGGCCACATCTCGCCTGGCCGGGTGGTGCAGGCATTCCCCGATCTGGCCGAGGGCGCCGCCGCGTGCCCGCGGGGCTCTACGCACCTGGAGCAAGACTGCGCGCTGGACGAGTGGGCGCGCGAACACGGTGCCGAGGGCAGGCTCGATTCGCTGCGCCGGCTGCTGCGCAGCCGGGAGGGCGGGGACGAATAGTGCCGACGGCAACGACAGCCCCTTGGTGCCGCGGCCTGGCGGCAAGCGGTACCGTTGCGCGCCATGGCGGGTTACGACGACGATCTGCGCTTCGCGCACGTTCTCGCCGACGCAGCCGACGACATTAGCATCCGGCGGTTCCGCGCGCTCGACCTCCAGGTGGAGACCAAGCCGGACCTCACCCCGGTAACCGACGCCGACCGCGCGGTGGAAGAGCAGTTGCGCAGCGTGCTGCGCCGGGCCCGCCCCCGGGACGCGGTACTCGGTGAGGAGCTCGGCAAGATCGGCTTCGGGCCCCGGTGCTGGGTGGTGGACCCGATCGACGGAACGAAGAACTTCGTCCGCGGCGTGCCGGTATGGGCCACGCTCATCGCGCTGATGGTGGGCGACGAGCCGGTAGCCGCGGTGGCGTCCGCGCCCGCCCTGGCCCGCCGGTGGTGGGCCGCCCAGGACGGCGGGGCCTGGACCGGGCGCAGCCTGACCAAGGCCACCCGGTGCCGGGTGTCCGGGGTGACGCAGCTCAAGGACGCGTCCTTCTCCTACTCGAGCCTGTCCGGCTGGGATGAGGCCGGCGCGCTTGACCGCTTCCTCGGCCTGTCGCGTTCGGTCTGGCGGACCCGGGCCTACGGCGACTTCTGGTCGCATGTGCTCGTGGCCGAGGGCGCGGTTGACCTGGCTGCCGAGCCGACGGTGTCGCTGTGGGACCTGGCCGCGCTGCAGGTGATAGTGACCGAGGCGGGCGGCCGGTTCACCGACCTGAACGGCGTGGCCAGGCCGGACGGCGGCAGCGCGGTATCCACCAACGGACACCTGCACGACGAGGTTCTCAGACAGCTGAGCGGGGTAAGCTGATCCTGGCGTCACAAGTTCACAAAGAGGTGCCGGCGCTGCCGTGGCCAGGCCCCGATCCGGGGGAGTGATGACATGAACGTGCGGGATGGCATGACCCAGCTGGTCCTCACCATCGGCCCCGCACACACGCTGCGGGAAGCGGCACGGCTGATGTCCAAACGGCAGGTCGGCGCTGCGGTGGTTATCGATCCTGAGCTCGGCGGCGTAGGAATTCTCACCGAGCGGGACCTTCTCGACTCGATCGCGGCCGGCCAGAATCCCGACCATGAGCTCGTCGGCCAGCACCGCACGCACGACATCGTGGTCGCCTCCCCGGGCTGGACCCTGGAGCAGGCGGCGGCAGCCATGGTGCGCGGCGGTTTCCGGCACCTGGTCGTGGTGGAGGGGCAGGACGTCAGCGGGCTGCTGTCGATGCGCGACATCGTCCGCTGCTGGTCGGCCTCCGGCGCCGGGGCGCGGGCCGCTTCGGCCACCGCCTGACCGTCCGTCGCGGCGGCCGGCCGGGGCCTGACTCGGGCGTCACGCGGCCGCTGCAAGGCTCGCTTCGCCGCGAGTAGGATCGCGCCCAGGAGGCAGACGCTGACATGCGATTCCCCGCCCTGGCCCACGCGATCTCCGTGACCCCGCCGCCACCGGCGTAGCGCCGGCGGGGCTGGCGGAAGTTCACCGTGGCGACCACCACCGAGGTAGCCGCGACCGCCCGTCGCGGCGGCCGGCCGGTCGCGCTGGCGGCGCTGTGCACGCTGCTGTTCCTGACCTTCCTGGACAACACGATCGTCGCGGTCGCGCTGGGCAGCATCCAGACCGAGCTGCACGCGGGCGTGTCGTCGCTGCAGTGGGTGGTCAGCGCCTACGCGCTGACCTTCGCCAGCATCATGCTCGCCTGCGGGATGATCAGCGACGAACTCGGCCGCAAGAAGGTCATGCTGGCCGGCGCTGGGGTGTTCTGCGGTGGCGCGATGCTGTGCGCGCTTGCCCCGAATATCAGCGTGCTGATCGCGGGCCGGGCCGTGATGGGCCTGGGTGCGGCGGCCAGCGAGCCCGGCACGCTGTCCATGCTGCGGCACATATACACCGAGCGGCGGGCCAGGGACCGTGCGGTCGGAATTTGGGCGGCGGTGTCCGGGCTGGCGCTCGCCGTCGGGCCGGTGTTCGGCGGGGTGCTGGTCGACTGGTTCGGCTGGCGCGGCATCTTCTGGTTCAACCTGGTGTTCGGCCTGGCCGCCCTGCTGGTCGCCGCTGTCGTGCTGCCGGAGAGCGCGGATCCGGACGCGCACCGGGTGGACACCGCGGGCACGCTGCTCGGCGCCGCCGCCCTGTCGGCCCTGCTGTTCGCGGTCATCCACGGGGAGAGCGCCGGCTACACCTCGCCCGAGGTGATCGCGCTGTTCTGCGTCGGCGCGGCGGCGGGCGCGGCCTTCGTCTGGCGGGAGAGCCGGGCCGCGCACCCGATTCTGGATCTGAGCTTCCTGCGGGTGCCGGCGTTCGCGGTCGCGAACGTGGCCGCGTTCTGCACGTACTTCGCGACCTTTGCGATCTTTTTCTTCACCGCGCTCTTCCTCGAGGAGGTGGGCGGGTACTCCGGTGGCCACATCGCGCTGGTCTTCCTGCCGATGACCGTGCTGATGATCCTCACCTCGGTGCTGGCGGGCCGCTGGACCGGCCCGCTGGGACCGCGCTGGGCGCTGGCCGGGGGGTGCGTGCTGTTCAGCGCGGGGCTGCTGCTGTCCAACCTCAGCCTGAGCCCGCATCCGGACTACTGGTCGCTGGCGTCGTCGCTCGCGCTGACCGGCATCGGCATCGGCGCGACCGTGGTGCCCATCACCACGTCGGCGCTCAACTCGGTGCCGCCGGAGCGCTCCGGCATGGCCGCGAGTGCCACCAACACCAGCCGCGAGATAGGCGCGGTGACCGGCGTCGCCGTGCTCGGGGCCCTGGTGAACGCCCGGCTCAGCTCCAGCCTCACCGGCCAGCTCAAGCACCTGGGCATCCCGGCCAACTTCCAGTCGATCGTCATCAACGCGGTGGAGACGGGCGGCGTTCCGTCCAGCGGCAGCACTTCGGGCGCCGGCGGCGCGGCGGGCGCGGGGCACGCCAACCTGGTGCAGGAGGTGATCCACGCCGCGTATACGGCCTTCCAGGACGGCCTGCGCGCGGCGCTGTACCTGTCGGCCGCCCTGGTGCTGGCGGCAGGCCTGCTGGCCGCGATCGTGGGCATGCGGTCCCGCCGGACCGATTGAGCGCCGGCCCGGATCTCCCGGCGGCCGGGTGCCGGCCTGCCTGGCCGGGCGCGCGGCCGCGGCGGCTCGCGGCGTAACCGCAGGTTGGCCCCGACCACGTAGAGTGTTCTGCCATGTCACGCCGGCCTGACCTGGAATCCGCATGGCAGCTGCTGGTCGGCAGGCCGTTGCGCTCGTCCGAGATCGCCAAGGAACAGATCACGCCGCTGGAGGGGCTGCCAGCGCTGTCGCTGGACGCGCTGACCTCGGTCGCCTACGGGCCCGAAGCGATCATCGTCGTGCTGGCCGCCGCGGGCGCCACTGCGCTGCACCTGGTGCTGCCGATCACCGTGGCCATCGTGGCGCTGCTCGCCATCCTGGTGTTCTCCTACCGGCAGGTGATCGACGCCTACCCCGGCGGCGGCGGCGCGTACGCGGTCTCCCGGGCCAACCTGGGCGCGCGGGCCAGCCTGCTGGCCGCGGCGGCGCTCATCGTCGACTACACGCTCACCGTCTCGGTCTCGATCGCGGCGGGCGTGGGCGCGCTCACCTCCGCCTTCCCGCGGCTGACGCCGGACACGGTGGTGCTCTGCCTGCTGATCCTCGCCGTGGTCACGCTCCTCAACCTGCGCGGCCTGGGTGAGGCGGCCCGCGCCTTCCTGCTCCCCACGGCCGTGTTCATCGTCGGCCTGCTGGCGATCATCGCGATCGGGCTGATCCACCCGCTGGCGCTGCACGAGCCGCAGCCCGGAGTCTCGCTGCTGCCGGCGCACCCGGTGGAGACGGTGAGCGTGCTGCTCGTGCTGAAAGCGTTCTCGGCGGGCTGCAGCGCGCTGACCGGCGTGGAGGCGATCGCCAACGGCGTGCCGCTGTTCAAGCAGCCCAGGGTCAAGCGGGCCAAGCAGACAGAGATGCTGCTCGGAGTGCTGCTCGCGGTGATGCTGCTCGGGCTCGCGGTGCTGGCCCGCCGCTGGCACATCGGGCCCCGGTCGGGCCAGACGGTGCTCAGCCAGATCATGGCCACGGCCGTCGGCAGGCACTGGGCGTACTACATCGTGTCGCTCACGATCACGCTCGTCCTGGCGCTGGCGGCCAACACGTCCTTCGGCGGCCTGCCGATCCTGGCCAGCCTGCTGGCCCGCGACCATTACCTGCCGCACCTGTTCGCGCTGCGCGGCGACCGGCAGGTGTTCGCCAACGGCATCTGGGCGCTGGCCATCCTGGCCGGCCTGCTGCTGCTCGCGGTCCGCGGGCACACCAACACGATGATCCCGCTATTCGCCATCGGGGTCTTCATCGGCTTCACGCTTGCCCAGGGCGGGCTGGTCGTGCACTGGCGGCGGACCAGGGGAAGCCGCTGGCGGCTGCGCGCGACGATCAACGGGTTCGGCGCCCTGGTGACCGGCTCGGCCACCGTCATCTTCCTGATCTCCAAGTTCACCGAGGGCGCGTGGGTGGTGGTGGTGGCCATCCCCGCGTTCATCCTGCTGTTCACCAGGATCAGCGTCTACTACCGGCGGGTCGCGCACGTGCTGCGCATGCACGAGATACCGGCCAGGCCGAAGGCCAAGCACACCAGGGTGATGGTGCCGGTGACCGGGGTGTCCCGGCTGACCAGCTACGCCATCTCCGAGGCGCTGTCACTCGGGCAGGACGTGACAGCGATCAGGGTGGTACTGGACGAGGGCGGTGAAGGTGACGCGGAGGCCAGGCGGGTCGAGGAGGAATGGGCCCAGTGGAACCCGGGCGTGCCGCTGCACGTGCTGCGGACCGAGTACGCATCCGTGGTGGACCCCATCGTCGCGTACATTCACCAGTTCTGCCCGTGCGAAGACGAGCAGATCGTGGTGCTGATCCCGACCGTGATGCCGTCCCGGATCCGATACCGGCTGCTGCACAATCATCTCGACCTGGTGCTGTCCGCGGCGCTCCGGTCGCACCCGGAAGTGGTGGTGGCGCGCGTCACCTTGCCGCTGCAGGACGAACCGCGCGCTCACGCTGGCTGACCGTTGTACCATGTTACCATGGTAACAATGGAGCGGATCCAGACCGGCGTCCGGATGGAACGGCGGCTGCTGAAGGTCCTCAAGGGACTCGCCGAGTACCTCGACATGTCGCTCGGGGATCTGCTCGAAGGCATCGTGCTGCACGCCTTCGAGCGCAAGCACCCGTTCGGCGACGACACCATCGCGGTCATCGGTCAGCTCAGCCGGGTGTACGGGCTGGACCTGACCGCCGCTGACAGCCACCGCCTGCCCGACCCCGGTGCCGGAGCATGACGGTGACCGCGTGCACCCGGGTCCGGCTGTCCGGCCACATCGACGTGGCCCTGCCACCGCCGCGGGCGTTCACCCTGTTCACCCCCGCCGGCGAGCGCGCCTGGGCAGAGGGCTGGGATCCGCAGTTCCCCTGCCCGGCCGCCGACGACACCGACCCGGGCGTGGTCTTCGTGACCCGGCACGGCGATCACGCGACCACGTGGATCGTCATCAGCCGCGAGCCCCCGGCGGCGATCCGGTACGCGCAGCTGACGCCGGGCCACCGGGCCGGGGCCGTCAGTATCGGCTGCCAGCCAGCGGCGGCCGGGACGAGGGTGACGGTCGGCTACGACCTCACCGCCCTGACCCCGGAGGCGAACGCGGACCTCGACCGGTTCGCCGCGGGCTACCGCGATTTCCTGGCCCGCTGGGAGCAGGCCATCGCGCGAGCGATCGCCTGAGCCTCCGGCTGACCCGCAGCCGGCGCTGGCCGCAGGCTGTCGGCGGCGGCTGGCATGCTGGCGGCACGTCACGCCGAGCGAAAGAGAGACCGATGGCGGTCAGCTTCCAGATCTGCATCGACTGCGCCGACCCGGACCGGCTGGCCCGGTTCTGGTCCGGCGCGCTGGGTTACGAGATCGAGCCGCCGCCGGAGGGCTTCGCCACCTGGGACGACTACTGGCGCGACGTGGGCGTGCCGGACGGCGAGCTGGGCACCGGCGCTGACCGCATCATCGACCCGGCCGGCCGCGGGCCGCGGATCCTCTTTCACATCGTGCCCGAGGGAAAAACGGTCAAGAACCGGATCCACTTCGACATCCGGGCAAGCGGCGGGCGGGCCACGCCGATGCAGGACCGCAGGCGGCGCATCGACGCCGAGGCCAGCCGCCTGGCCGCACTGGGCGCGACGATGACCCGCGTCCTGGACGACGAAGGCATCGACCACTACGCGGTGGCGATGACCGACCCTGAGGGCAACGAGTTCGACATCAACTGACCGTAGAGCGCATTCCGGCAGGTCACAGCGCTAGATGTCGCCACTGGCCCGGGGGCGAGAGCGGCCTCCTTGCGACGTTTACGCCGCAGGGTCATGCCGTGCGGGGTCGAGCGGTCAAGCTCGGGCAAAGCACTGACGGGCTGCGGATCGCGGGTAGTAAGACGGGTAGCAGGCCCGGCGCCGGGCGGCCAAGTCTGTAGGGCCTAAGCCGCGCGCATCTTCCCCCCGTGATGCGCAGGAAGGCTACAGGCGAGACCGTGGCCGCCCGGCGCCGCGCTTCCCACCGCACGGCGATGATCTAGCCGCCGCTGACCGGCTGCCAGTTCGGCTGGTATCCCTGGGTGAGCGTCCTTCGGCCGGAGCCGGCCGCTGACTCGATGATGATCTCCGCCTTGTGTCCCGGCAAGGCGTTGACCAGCACGATGGACGCACCGTCCGGTGCGTAGTCGGCCTGCTGATCGCCCGCCTGGGACGCCACGGTGCGCTGTGCACCAGACACGTGCCAGGGCAACACCGAGCATGTGCCGGTGGCGGGATTGATGTGCCACATGTCGTGCTGGTAGAGGAGGTTCGAGCCGTCCGGTGCCCAGCGCGCCCAGTCCACTGCGGCGAAATTGCTGCCACCGCCGTCGGCAGGGCAGGACGTCGCGCCCGGGATGCTCTTAGGCACTGAGAAGTCCCTGGTCGCCGTGTTGTAGACGTCGATGCACTCCTCGCCCATGTCCGAGGATCCGCCCGGAAGTCCAAAGCACGTGTCGGATGCGACTGTGGAGTCGCCGGGGCTAGACGCGAACGCGATGTTTCCGTTCAGCCACGACGGATTGTCACCTTCCAGCACGGTGAAGGTTCCGCGGTCGTTTTGGTTGTAGCCGTGGAGCGCGTGCCCAGGTTGCAGCGGCTCCATCCCGGAGGTCGTCTCCAGCTTCCCCCACTGGCCGCCCGTGGTGAACAGCAGCGTCTTGCCGTCAGGCGACCAGGCGGGAGTGCCGAAGGTCGTCCCGGTGTTCGTCCACTGGCGCTTGGCGGAGCCGTTCGCCGCCATCACCCAGATGTTGTGCGAACCCACCGCGGAGCACGCCGCGCAGACATGCTCATAGGCGATCCTGGTTCCGGCCGGATTCCATACCGGGTCGTAGTTCTTGCCCTTGCTGGTCAGCTTCTTCGGGCCCGGGCCGTTCGGGCTGATCGTGTAGATTCTGGCTGGCCCGGTCGAACGCGACCAGGCCGTCCTTGCCCGGATATACCTTCGGGATCGTGGCCGCGGCGGCGCTTCCTGCCATGGCGACTGCGCTTGCCACCAGCGCAGCCACAAAAAGAAACCATTTCATCTGCCATGCCTCCCGGTAAGGAGTGGTCGGGCTATCCCCATTTTTGATGACGCTGAGCCAGACGCGGATGGGCTGGGCGTTCCCGTTGACTTGTCCGGTGGCAGCTACGTCCTGCTCCTCTCCAGCAAAGTACGCACGTGCCGTTTGTATGACGAGTGCCCTGTTCCCAGGGTTTACTCGATTCTCAGTGGCCTCATGTTCATGCCAATGATTTCTGGCGGGCTCCGCAGAAGGTCCGCAGCATGTCCGTAGGAGACCGGCATCGGTCAACGCCGGCCAGCGCCACCAGCGATGCCCTTCCGCAGGTCGCGGGGGCGATTGCAGGCCAGGCTTGCGACAATGTGCCACCCGTCATGAGCTCGGCATCAGCCGCGCCGGGAGAATAAGTGCATGGAGCACGACCTCGACGCCCTGCTGGCCGAGCAGGTCGACTACTACCGGGCCCGGGCCGGCGAGTATGACGAGGTTTATTCCGAATCTGCGATGCGGGACACGCTGGTCAGCGCGCTGCCCATCAGCGGGGATGTCCTCGAGCTGGCCTGCGGTACCGGACGCTGGACGCAGGTGCTGGCGGGCCGCGCCCGGTCGGTCACCGCCGTGGATGCCGCGCCCGAGATGATCGCGATAGCCAGGGAACGGGTCCGGGGCCTGCCGGTGGAGTTCGTCGCCGCTGACCTGTTCGGCTGGCGTCCGCCGCGTCGCTACGACACCGTGTTCTTCGGGTTCTGGCTCTCGCACGTCCCGCCGGCCCGGTTCGCGGGATTCTGGTCCACGGTCCAGGCGGCGCTGCGCCCGGCGGGCCGGGCGTGCTTCATCGACACCAGCGACCGTGAGCAGGAGATCGAGGAGGTACTGCCGGAACAGCCGGCCCCCGCCGCCCGGCGGGTGCTGCGCGATGGCAGCGAGTACCGGGTGGTCAAGCTGTTCTGGCGGCCGGAGGAACTGACGGCCAGGCTAGCCGGGCTGGGCTGGTCGGCCGATATCCGCCGGGCCGGCGGCCGGTTCCTGATCGGCACCGCCACCCGCCACCCCTGCCCCGGCCCGGCCTAGACCTCCGGCTTGCGTGCCCGGCGGCGCAAGCGCCGCCGGCACGGCCCCGCCCGGGCGGATGGGGTTTCTGGCCCGCGCCGAGCCAAGCCGATGCCGGGATGGCATCAGCCGGAAGGAGAAAGCCTGGCCTCGGGCAGGATCGGCTCGAACAACTCGACCGGGTTCCCGGACGGGTCGTCAATGAGCACCTGCTTGCCGCCGACGCCGGTGATGATGTCGTTGCGGAAGCGCACTCCGGCCGCCCGCAGCGCGGCGGCGGTCGCCTCCAGGTCCGGGACCTCGATGGAAAAGCGGTTCCAGCCGCCGGGCTCGGGCATCGTGCCGTCGGGCATGGCCTGTCCCCCGCCGGGGCCACCTGCGGGCGCGCTGAGGACGAGGCGGAGATCGCCCCGGGTGAGCATGGCGAAGGCGGGCGCGGGATGCATCTGCTCACGGAACCCGAGATGCTCGCAGTAGAAGGCGATGGCCGCATCGACGTCGTGCACGATGTAGCGAACACTGACGGTCGTCATCCCCGACCTCCCTGATGAGCGCGCCGTGCCCACGCTAGCCACAACCACTGACGAATTCGCCGGAACACCGGGATGGTCGCCCGGCCCGAGGCGGAGCAGGCCGCCGCGCCGCGGCCCGGGTCGCGGCAAGCGCCCGCGCTGACCAGCCCGGCCCTTGTCTCGCGCAGGCGCCTGGCTACGGACGTGCCTGCAGCGTGGCTACACCGTCCCCGCTGAGCTCGCCGGCCACCGCTTTGCGCCCGGTCATGGCCATGACCAGCGCGATCATCGGACCCGACACGCTGGGCCCGGTGCCGTGGGACCAGTTGGTGTCGGTGGCCTGCAGGGTCAGGCCCTCGATCCGCCGCTTGGTACCGAGGATGAGGTTCGAGTTCTTGTAGAAGTCAGCCACGTGGACGACGGCATCCGCGGGGTACTCGTGACCGGTTCCGAGCGCCCTGCGGATGTCCTCGGCGTGCACGATCGTCTCGCCGAGCCAGGTGTCCGCCGGTCCCGGGGGATGCTTGCGGGAACTCTCGATCGCCTCGAAGCGGGCCAGGGCATCGGCCGGAGAGTCGCCCCGCTCCACCGCGATGTCCTTGCCTTGCAGCGTGCTGAGGCTGAACCCCGAAATGAGCATCTTGCCGAAGAACGCCGGAGGCGTGATCTTGGCGGTGGCGGTCATGTGGGCGACCACGTCCCGCACCGTCCACTGGGTGCACAGTGAGGTCTGGGCCCACTGATCCTGGTCCAGCGCCTCCAGGTCGCTGGCGAGAGCCTTCCGCTCGGCCTGGATCGTCGGCCAGATGTCTATCTTCCCCATGGTCCAGCTCCCCACGTAATTCGGTTGACGCTAAATTAGCTAAGTGCCGAATAAGCCGCAACCGTCCCGAAGGCCCGCGGGAAACCAGGTGCGTGACATCCAGAAGGTCATCACGGCGCTCACGTCACCGATCCGGCGCGAGATCCTGGCCCTCATCTGGGATAGGGAGGTACCCGCCGGGGAGATCGCGGCCGCCTTCGCCGTGACCAAGCCGACCATTTCCCAGCATCTGGCCGTATTGCGCGAGGCCGGCCTGGCAACCATCACCGCGGCCGGCACCTCACGCCGCTATCGCGCCCGTCAGGAGACGCTCCGCGGCCTGCATGCCGCTCTGGGTGACCCGGACAAGTGGAGCAACGCCGGTGATGTGCCCGAGCGAGCGTTGTCCGACGCCTGCACCAGGCCCGTCGTGGTAGCCAGCACTGAGGTCGACACCGACCAGGCGACGACGTACGCCGCGTTCACCGATCCCGTCCTCTACTCCCGCTGGCTCGGCGTGCCGGTTACGATCTGCGACAGCCACTTCGCCTGCACGATGGAGTGGGGGACGCAGGTGCGCGGCACGTATGAGCTCGTCCATCCGCCCGAGCTCATCGTGATGCGCTGGGACTTCGAGGACGGCAACGTCCCGGTTCCCGGCGGCGAGATGACCGGCTACCTCCGCATCCAGCCGCGCGGCACGGGCGCGCACGTCGAGGTCCATCAGCTGGTCGACACGGCCACCCAGGCGAGGTTCATGGAGGCGGCCTGGGCCATGGTCCTGGGCCGCCTGAAGGCCGGGATCGTCAGCGCCTGCGATCCCGCTGCCGTCGCGGTACCCCGGCCGCGCCGCCCCAAGCACCGCGACCCGGCCTGACCGGCACGACCGCAAGCAAGCCGGGCCAGCGCCGCGCCGGGCAGGATGGGCGGGCTCAGGTACGGGCCGCCTGACCAGCGCCGGCGGCCAGGAAGGCGCGGGCGATGACCTGGTAACCGGCCTGGTTGGGGTGCTCGTTCGGCCCGCGCGGAGGGTGCGCGCATTCCCAGGTCCACCGGCAGACGGCGGCGACGTTCCGCGGCAGCGGACCCAGCCCGGGCACGGTGACCTGGGGGCTGAAGTCGGAGGTGTGGAAGGCGCCCGATACGTCGGCCACGCGGACGCCGAACCCGTGGTACACCCGGGTCAGCAGGGCGTTGTAGCCGGTGGTGACCAGCTCGCTGCCTCGCGCCAGCAACTGGCCGTCCAGGCCGTTGCGCCACGCGGCCAGCGCGGGCAGGTAGTAGTTCATCGCGATAATGCGGGCGTTCGGGCTGGCCTGGCGCAGCTGGCGCAGGATCGTCGCGAGGTTGGCGGCGGTGCGGGGTGCGGACGAGCTCGCACAGCCGACCAGCTTGCTGACGGAGGGCTCGGTGATGCACGAGTTGGGGTCGTTGGCCCCGATGTCCAAGGTGACGAGCGAGACCCGGGTCCGGTGGGCGCGCAGGAAGCTGACCGCCGCCGCCAGCTGAGAACCGCCCCGGTAGGAGCAGATACCGCCGTGAATCATGGTGGCCGTGGTCTCCCCGCCGCAGCCGAGCTTGACCAGGCGCAGGCCAGGCTGGTGGCGGCGCAGCGTCGTATAGAGCTGGTCGGCGTACCCGTGCCGGGTCTTGACGCTGACGCCCGAAGCATTCGGCTGCACACCCTGCGACAGCGAGTCGCCCAGCGCCAGGTAGTAGGAGGCCGGCGCGCTGGCGGGCCGGTTACCCGCCGCGCCCGCCCGCGCCGGCCCCGAGCAGCCGCCGGCCGCGATGGCGACCACGGCTGCCAGCGCGAGCGCAGGGGCTACGCGGCGCATCGCCCTCCCCGTCCAGGTCAGGGCCGTCGGTCACCGGCCCGTCAGGTTTCCTCCGCATCTACGCTAAGGGCGCCGGCGGCCTGCGCAGACCGCGGGGGAAGGATCACCGGCGTTCCGCGCTGATCAGCATGCTGCCCGCCGCCCCGGGCAGGTAGTCCAGGGACTTTTCGAAATGGGTGATCGTGGTGCCGTTGCGGGCGTTGCCGGTCAGCTGCAGATTGTCGGCCACCGCATCGATGATCTTCAGGCCGCGGCCGTGCTCGGCGGCCGGCGGGGCCGGACCGGCGCCCGATACCGTCCCGGTACCCGAGACCAGCCCGGCGCCGGCGGCCGACTCGGCATCCGCCGCCCCGGCGTCCGGGGCCAGGGCCGGGGCCGCCGGCTCCGGCCGGTCCCCGGTGTTCACCACGTCAATGATGCATCGCCCGTCCCGGCAGCTGGCGTGTACCTCATACTCGTCGCCGGGGCCGGCATGCAGGATGACGTTGGCGCAGGCCTCGGACAGCGCCAGGGCGATGTCGGCCCGGGTATCCGGCATCACGCCGAGGGTTTCCAGGCAGTTGTCGAGCACCTGCCGGCTGACCGGCACGCTGGCCGCATCGCGAGGCAGCGACAGTACGATCTTGATCTCCACGTCATCCCCTCCGAGCCGGGCAGAGGTCACCGGTACCTGCACTGCCCAGGCCCGGCGGTCACTAACCGGCCGGGCCCCGGCGGAGAGCGAATGAGCGGATCAGGACGCTCAGGTCAGTTCTTCGACCTGCTCGGTGAACATCGCCATCTGGGACATGAGCCGCTCGCCGAGAGTCGCGCCCACGACGCCGATGTTCTCGACGATGAGCTCGGCCCGCACCGTAGACCGCTCGAACTCGTCACTGCTGCGAATGCGCGCTAGCTTGTCCCGTTCGCCGCGCAGCAGGAAAAACCCGCCGAGCTCCCCGCCGTGCGCCTCGAGAAGGACCGGCTCGAAGCTCTCGATCTCACCCTCCTGCTGAAGTCGCGAATAATATTCGAAAACTTCGTTGAATATCTTGAGAGATTGCCGCTCGCGGCCCCGCACGGGAAGCCCGAAACCGATGAATAGCCCAGAATCCGCCATGATTCACCCCGCTGTTTGTCTCGTTGCCATGGACAGGCATCCAGCCCCGCCGTCCATTGAGGTCCGCCGCCCCGGACTATCCTGCCCACCGCCCGCGCAGCGTGCTCATTTCACGCCATGTCACGTGAGGCGTTCACGCCGCGTTCTGAGCCTAACGAGATCATGGACGTCGTGGTAGGGGCGAGCACGGGCTCCATCAGGGTGTGCCGGCCGGGAGGTGGCGATCGCGCTGCTCCAGGCCCATCTCCCCATAGGGATAGTCGGGCGCTCCCGGATCGCTCGCGGCGTCCAGCACGCTGACTTCCTCGGCAGACAGGCGCAGGCCAGCCGCGCGAAGATTGGCGTCAAGCTGCTTGTCCGTGCGCGCACCGAGAATGGTGGAGGTCACCGCGGGCCGGCCGGCCACCCAGGCCAGGGCGACCTCGGCCATGGTCACCCCGCGTTCGCTGGCCACCTTCTGCACCGCGTCGATGATCTGCCAGGTGCGCGGCGTGCCGCGCCGATCGTAGGCCTCCATGCCGCGGCCGGGGTCTTCGCCCAGGCGGGTGGTGCCGGAGGGGCGCTGGCCGCGCTGGTACTTGCCGGACAGCCACCCGCCGCCCAGCGGGCTCCAGGGCAGCAGCCCGAGGCCTGCGTCCACCGCAGCGGGCACGATCTCCCACTCGATCTCCCGGACGATGAGGCTGTACTGGGGCTGCAGCGTGACCGGCGCGGCCATGTTCAGCGCGCGCGCCAGGTGGACGGCCTTGGTCAGCTGCCAGCCAGTGAAGTTGGACAGGCCCCAATAGCGGATCTTGCCGGCCCGGATGAACCCGTCCAGCGTGCGCAGGGTCTCCTCCAGCGGCGTCAGCGGGTCGAACGCATGCAACTGATACAGGTCGACCGTGTCCACCCCGAGGCGACGCAGCGACGCATCCAGCGCTCGGGTCAGGTGCCGCGCCGACAGCCCGGCACCGTTGCCAGAATCGGCCGGCCCGAAGCGGCCCTTCGTGGCCAGCACCACCGGCTCGGTCAGCGCGGCCGAGCGGTCGGCGAGCCAGCGCCCGATGATCTGCTCCGAGACACCGTCGCTGTACACGTCGGCCGTGTCGACGAGCGTACCGCCCGCTGCCATGAAACGATCAAGCTGGCGGTGGGCGCCCGGCTCGTCGGTTTCCGAGCCGAACGTCATGGTCCCGAGGCAGAAGCTCGATACCACGCAGCCGCTGGCACCCAAAGTGCGATAGTCCACGCTTCAACCTACGCCTTCGTCACTGCCCTGCCGGCCCGGTTCGGGAAGCGCCGGCCCCCGGTTCGGGAAGCGCCGGCCCGGGTTCAGGGCCGGCGCTGATTCGCGGTCAATGACCTTGGCCGTCGCGCGCGACCTGGAACCCGGCGAAGCTCTGGGCGACCGGCATCAGTTCCACGGTGTTGACGTTGACGTGCGGCGGCAGCGTCGCCGTCCAGTACACCGACTCGGCAATGTCGTCAGCGGTGAGCGGCTGCATGCCGGCGTAGACGGCGTCCGCCTTGGCCTGGTCGCCGCTGAACCGGACAAGAGAGAACTCCGTGTCGGCCATGCCGGGCTCGATACAGGTGACGCGCACGCCGGTGCCATGCAGGTCGCTGCGCAGGTTCAGGCTGAACTCGTGCACGAACGCCTTGGTGCCGCCGTAGGCGTTCCCGCCCGGGTACGGGTAGGTGCCGGCGACCGAGCCGAGGTTGACCACATGACCGCGGCGCCGGGCCACCATGCCCGGCAGGATGGCTCGGGTGCAGTAGGCCAGGCCCTTGCAGTTCGTGTCGATCATCTGCTCCCAGTCGTCCAGGTCGGCCTCCTGGGCCGGATTGAGGCCGAGCGCGGCACCGGCGTTGTTCACCAGCACGTCAATCTCCGCGAAATCCGCCGGGAGGCCGCCGATGACGTCGGCGACCGCGCCCCGGTCGCGCACGTCCAGCGTGACCGGCAGCAGCTGCGGGCCCAGCTCGGCGGCCAGGTCCTTGAGCCGGTCCAGGCGCCGGGCGGTGGCCACCACCCGCGATCCCGCGCTGGCGAAGCGGCGCGCGATCGCGGCCCCGAAGCCGCTGCTCGCACCGGTAACAAAGATGGTGCCAGGCTGCGTTCTGGCCATGCCCGATCTTCCTTTCCGCCGGCCGACATGGACGCGTGCATGCCGCCCACAATGGCGCATGGGCTCGGCTTTGTCTTACGCAGGGCGGCGAAGTCCGCTGCGGCCGGGACCCCGGGCGCGGCGGGCCACGTCGAAGTGAGACGGTGATTCCTAACGGCCTCAGGCCAGTCCATCACCGAGACGGGAGGTCCGCCGGCGATGCCTGCACACCAACCAGACCAGGCTGTCTTCAGGTCAGTCCTGCCCGATGACATCGACTGGAAGCCGTTCCCGGCGTTCCCGCCGTCGGCCCTCCTGGCCATCGTGGTCGGCCAGCCGGCCGAACCCGGGCCTTACGTGATCAGGGTCAAGGTGCCCTCCGGCGTCAAGCTGATGCCGCACCGGCACCCGGAGGACCGCGTCTACACGGTCATCTCCGGCGTTTTCTACATCGGCCTGGGCGAACGGTTCGACGACGGAAAACTGGAGGCATACCCACCAGGTGCGGTGATCGTCCTGCCCGGCGGCACGCCTCATTTCCACTGGGCGAAATCCGGCGAGTACGTGACCCAGGTGACGGCGATCGGGCCGCTCGGCCTCGAATACCTGGACCCCGAGGACGACCCGCGGAACAAGTGAGCCCGCTTCCCGGCGACATCCGAAACCAGCGAGGTGAGCCGGGTGCGGGCGCACTTGCAGTCGTCTCAGTCAGGCTGTAGCGTCGCGCGAGACCTCACGCAACCGAAAGTGATCAACACCAAGTCAGCCCGATGACATTCAGAACCGAGAGCCGCATAACAATCGCCAGCAACGTCGGCGAGGTGTGGGCGTATGTCTGTGACGTCGGGCGCTGGCCGGAGTGGGCGCCAACGGTTCTCAAGGGCCGGGTTCGCGGAGGAGCCCCGCTTCAGCCCGGCTCGCGGGTGGAGCAGCGGGCGAAGCTGCCACTCGGGATGAGTCGCAGCCGGAGCCAGGAGGTAACCGCTGTCGAGGCGCCCCGCCACGTGGCGTTCGCCGGGCCACTGGGTATTTCCTCGGCGCGCTGGGGGATGGATCTCGAGCCGGTGGACGACAGGCAGACCGATGCCATGATGTGGATTGAGGTCGACCTCGCGGGCATCATGCGCGTGGTCCCCGGCCGCTCTCTCCAAGGCAGAATTCAGCGCGTCAGCGATGGCGAGATGGTAGCGATCAAGGCTGCGGTCGAGTCCGCCAGGCCCGGCGGCGCGGAGTCCTAGGTAGGGTGGCGCGGTTCTGCCGCGACGCTACCGAGATCGAGGAGCACACCGTGGGCCAGGTCGACCGCAGGCGAGAGCACCTGATCGAGACGTACCGCAAGAAGGCGAAGCACTACGACATCACCTCCCGGCTCTATCCCGTGCCCGGCTACCCCCAGCGGGGACAGCGCCTCCGGACCGTGCAAGCACTCGGCCTTCGCGCAGGTGACACCGTGGTCGACATCGCGTGCGGCACCGGTCTGAACTTCCCGCTGATTGAAAAGGCGATCGGTCCCGGCGGCCGGATCATCGGCGTCGATCTGACCGACGCGATGCTCGCCCATGCTCAGCATCGGATAGAGACGAACGGCTGGAGCAATGTCAGCCTCGTGCAATCCGACGCGGCCGGCTTCGACTTCCCCGCCGGGGTTGACGCGATCCTGTCCACGTACGCCCTGTCGCAGGTGCCCGAGTGCGCAGAGGTCATCGCCCATGGTGCCGCGGCCCTCTGCGAAGGCGGACGCTGGGTGGTGCTGGATCTCAAGGTTCCTGACAACACGCCAGGGTGGCTGGCGCAGCTCGGAACCGCGACTGTGCGGCCTTTCGCGTGGATAGATGAGTGGGTCATGCGCCGTCCGTGGGCGGCGATTCGCGCAGCCATGCAGGAAGAACTGGCCGATCTCTCCTGGACCGAGTTGTTCTTCGGAACCGCATTCCTCGCTGCCGGGTCCCGCGGCCCTCACGCAGGTCCGCACGTGCCGGGGCCGGGCCGCGGGCCGCTGGCCTGACTAGCGATCCGCAGTCCGGAAAAGGCGGGGCACCCGGAAGGCGAGGATGGCGAGCCCGTTGGGCTGGGTGATCTGGAAGTTCTTGATCTGTGTCTCGGTGAGTGCAGTGCCGCTGGTGAAGATGACCCTGTGGCCGGGGGCGAGTCGCCAGCTGCCCAGGTCATAGGTCGCACCGGCGGCGCCGCGGGCGACAAGCTCGTACCGGTCACTCGACGGCTCGCCAGCCTCGCGTCGGTACCAGCAGGTCAGGTTGATCTCGGTGCCCCATGATCTGGGCTGCAGGGCGATGGTGGCGACGACCGGCGTGGCGACGAGCGCAGCCATTGCCCGGGGGGCCGTTTTCGGGCCGCTGCTCGACGGCACGACGATGACGATCAGCGCAATCGCACAGGCGGCGGCGAGCAGGCCCAGACCAGTGGTGAGCCGGCGGCGACGGACTCGTTCCCGTCCGGCGGCCTGCAGCAGGCGTGGCAGCAGGGTGTCGGGGACTGGCGCCGGGACCACCTCAGGCGGTGCGGCGATGACGGACTCGTCCAGTCCGGCCAGCAGCGGCGGGATCGCGGAGATCTCGGCCAGGCCCGCCCGGCACCGTCGGCAGACGGCCAGGTGCGCCTCGTAGCCGAGGCGCTCGCCGGCATCGAGCGCTCCGAGCAGGTAGACGGCGTCGAGGCGCGCATACGGGTCGGCCGTCATTCGACATCTCGCAGTTCTTCGATGGCCAGCCGCAGCGCACGCAGCGCATAGTAGGTGCGGGACTTCACCGTGCCGGGCGCGATCCGCAGGGCATGCGCGGCCTGCGCAACCGAGCTGCCGCGAAAGTAGCATTCCCGCAGCACATCCCGATGCTCCTGCGTCAGCCGGCCTAGCGCGGCGGCCACCAGATGGCGGTTCACGACCTGCTCGCCGGCGTTGCCGATGGGCTGCTCAGGGAGGCGGCCAGTTACGATCTCGGGGCTCCATTGCCATCTGCGCCGCAACTCCCGTCGCGTGGTGCGCACGGCGGCTGCGATTGGTTCACTGGCATCTGCTCCGTCCCGGATCGCGTGACCTGGCTCGCAACAGGAACCGATCGTACCGCGAGTGGCGGTCAAAGCCGGCGTGCCAAGCACGGCCGGGCGCCGGCGCCGGGAAGGTGGCGCCGGCACCAGCGGAGAAGGTGTCACCGCCCGGAGGCTCCGCTCACCGCGGCGGTCCGGCTGCTGCGGGTCGATGGGCCGACGCCGCCTGGGACGAGGCCGTGCTGAAGGTGCTGAGGAACTGGTTGCGGAAGGCGTCCATGGGCTCGAGCGGGGCGGAGCGGCCGGGCAGCAGTCCGTCCTGCCAGTGCCAGGAAGCAATCTGCCGGAACACCGAAGGGTCGTGCGCGACGATCGAGATCGGCACCTCGTGGCTGGCCCCGGGGCGGGTGATGGGGCTACCGGGCTCCTCGTCGCCGAGCACGATGAGCACGAGGTTCGGGTCATGGAGCTCGGTAACCCATGAGGTGAGGCTCTGCAGCGAGTACTGGATCGACCGGCCGAAGAACTGGCGCACGGTGCTGGCGTTGCGCCAGACCGTGATCGGGGATTCGCTCCGCGCAGGCATGGAGTCGAATATCGAGCCGTTGCCAACCTTGTTCCAGGGCACCATGGTCGGCAACGGGGCCCAGGGCGTGTGCGAGGAGACCGTGTCGATCTCGGCCATCACGGGCTTGTGACCTGGGGTGAGTTCGTTCCGCTGGAACTCGGCGTAGGTGTACTGGTCGGGCATCGAGGCGTAGCTGAAAGCCGGGCCGTGGTAGCCGACGTTGTACCGGTTGTAGAGCTTGTCGAAGTGGTAGAACCGCGTGCCGGGCGGCCAGACGGGGTCGTCCTCGGGGCTGTCGCTCACGGTGCGCCAGCCGGCCTTGTTGAAGGCGTCGCTGAGGGTGAACCGGTGGCTGCCGACCAGGTCGGCATACCGCAGCTCGGTGTTGACCCACAGCCCCGACTGCAGGGTGGAGTGGGAAAGCTGGCTGATCCCGCCGAAGCCCGGGGAGGTGGTCCAGGCACTCCGCGCGGACCAGCCGGCGCGGGCTAGTGAGGCGGTGCTCCGGCGCAGGACGGCGTCGACGCCGCGGGAGAAACTCGTGCCCTGGACGGCGACCTGCCCGTAGCTTTCGACGAAGTCGATGATGACGTCCTTGCCGCGCAATCCGGTGAGCAGGTCCGAAGCGGGGACGCTGGCTTCGGGGTCGGATCTGCGGAGGGCCTGCTCGAAATGGCGCTCATCGCTGAGCGCTATCCGGGTGTCGCGCACCTGCGCGACGGCCAGCCCGGCGGCGCTGGTCGAGGCGACCGGGGCTCCCTGGACGAGTTGCAGTGACAGGCCCGCGCACAGCGCCCAGACCGCTGTGAGCGCGGCGAGTCCGCGGACCGCGTCGCGGCGATGCCGGGCGGCCACGGTGGTGATGTGAATCGTTGCCGCGGTGATTGCGCCGACGAGCAGGATGAGACCGAGCCAGAGCGCGGCGAGCGCGATGTTCGTGCGCGTGGAGCCGATCGTGTCTCGTACGACGCCGATAGCCGGGGGGATATCGAGCCAGCCGAACACCGGGTTGAACGCCCGCCCGATCTCCAGGTAGAAGGCCATGTTGAGGATCTTGACGAGAGTAAGCAGGCCGAACAGGATTCCGGCGAGCGCGGCCACGATCCGTCGCGGCCAGGCCGGCAGCACCAGCGCGATGGCAACCAGGACCAGCCCCTCCACGGGGATGCGGGCAAAGGCGGCCGGGGTGAGCTGGAAGACACGGTCGGGCGCGACGAGAACACCCCACACCAGCACGACCGAAAGCACGGTGATGGCCAGCCGCAGAGCCCGGCGGGTGCGCGGGCCGGCACCGGTGCGGTACAGCCAGATCACGTTGCGGCCGAACGACTCGGCCAGCAGCAGCAATGCGGCGGCGACCGCGATCATTCCGGCGCGGCGGTTCAGCAGTCCGGATGCGGCGACGGTGAGGACGATGCCCTGGACCGCGGCAACGACCTTGCCCCAGTACCGGGGAGGCAACGGCGCGGCCAGCCACGGGATCAGCCAGCCCGCCAGCAGCAGCGCGTAGCGGGCGGCGCCGATGACCAGCACCCAGGCGCCGTAGTCCCGAGACACGGCGATGCTGAGCAGCAGGATGAGGAACGCGTCGACCTCGCCGTCGATGCGGGCGCCCAGCGGGGTGGCGGTGCCGGTCCGGCGCGCCACCTGCCCGTCCACCGCGTCGAGGACCAGCGCGACGGTGGACAGGGTGACCAGCGCCGTAACCGGCACCGGCCGGCCGAACGAGTCGGCAACCAGGCCCGCGACCCCGGCGATCAGCACCGTTCGGGTCAGGGTGACCCAGTCCGCCGGGTGTATCGCCGGCTGGTCGCTGCGCATCCGGGCGGTGACAAGCAGCGCGGTCGCCGCCGAACCGGCGGCCAGCCCGGCGATCCAGCCGGCGACACCGAGACCAGCCGTGGCGGACACGACGCCGAGCAGGGCGGCCGTGGCGAGCAACCCCAGGCTCGTCGCGAGCCAGATCGTAGGCAGCGCACCTTCGTCCGCGAGCCGAGTCGTCAGCGGCGCGCTGTCGTCCACAGGCTGAATCGTACGCACCGCGCCTCCGTATCCGTGGCCGTCTGCGGCCGGTCCCGATGGGGACAACGGGGCCGCGGTGACGCTGGTTCACCGCGCCCGCCCGCCTGCCTACGACAAGACTCCCTCCGCAATACCCGGCCGCGCATTGCAGGTAGCAGGAATCCCAGCCCCCCGCTAGCTACAGCCGCAAATGGTGGCTGGCCGCAATGCCCGACTGCCGCAGGCGCGCGATCATAAGGAAGCCGCCGCGAGCAGCCAACCTGGCAGGAGGCCGAACGATGGAACCCACCCCTACGATCGCCTGTCACGAGCCCATCAGCCGCGATGAACCCCTCGCACGACTGGCGGATGACACAACTCCTGCGTCTTGGGATCCCCGGGCTGCTGGCCGGGGGCACGGCCCGCGACGTTGACTGGCACCAAATCGCCAGGCTAGTGCAGCCGGACGGTTGAACTATGTGCCCGGTCGGCCCGTGTAACCGGTGTGGCTGGGTTGTGCTCAGTTCCGGCCAGGATCGTTCCTGCCGTCCGCCGCTTCGGCCCGTCGTTGCTACGCCTGGCCGCCGGCGTCACTGTGCTGTGGTTTCTCGGGCGGCATCTGGGCGCGGCGCCGTTCAAGGACGGGCTGCGCGCGGTCACCTGGCAGGCGGTCGTGGCCGCCGTCACGCTCACTGCCCTGACCACGGTGTGTTCGGCCTGGCGGTGGCGGGTCGTCGCCCGGGCACTCGGCGTCGGCATTGGCCTGCCAGCCGCGGTCTGCGCCTACTACCGTTCCCTGTTCCTCAACTCCGTGCTCCTCGGCGGGGTTCTCGGCGACGTGCACCGGGCGGTCACGCACGGCCGGCGCGCTGGAGACGTGGCGCTGGGCGTGCGCGCGGTGGCCTGGGAACGGCTGTGCGGTCAGGTCATCCAGGCCGTGGTGACCGCCGCCGTCCTGCTGACCATACCCTCGCCGGTCCGGCCCGCGCTGCCGTACGTCCTGGCGGGTATCGCGGGCGTTGCCGGGTGTGCTGCGCTCGTCGTCCTCGGCGCTGCTCGCCGCGGCCGGTCGCGGCTGACCCGCGCTGCCCGGGCCGTTTCCGATGACCTGCGTGGCGGCGTACTGGCCCCAGGCGTGTGGCCCCAGCTCACGCTGACCTCGGTGCTGGTCGTCGCCGGGCACACGGCCACATTCGTCATCGCGGCCCGGGTCGCCGGCTGCACCGCACCCTTGGGCGAACTGGTCGCGCTGCTGATGGTGGTCCAGACCGCTGTGGTGATCCCCCTGAGTATCGGCGGGTGGGGGCTGAGGGAAGGAGCCGCCGCCTGGGCCTTCGGCGCAGCCGGGCTCGGCGCGGCCACCGGGGTCACGGTCGCCACTCTCTATGCTGTACTCATGCTGACCGCAGTTGCCCCGGGCGCGGGGCTGCTGCTGACAGACGCCGTTCGCCGCCGTCGCGGACAACCGGGCGAGTCGAGACGACCCGATCCGGCGCCGCTGACGATGGAGGTCGTTCGTGATTGACCTGCCGTACCCGGTGACCGGCCTCGGCACGCCGCTGACGGCGCCCTCAAGCTGGTACGAGGCCGAACGGCTCTTCTGGTGACAGACACCCGCGAGCGCCCGCCACCTGCCACCAGGCCAGCCGCGCCAGCGATGGCCGTAGTCCGGCCGGGCCGCGTCGTCGGCCTGGACGGGATCCGCGGCCTGGCCGCCCTGTTCGTCGTGCTCAACCACATCTTCGAGCGTGCCTGGCCGGGCTACCCCGCCAATCCCGCTCCGTTCTGGGCCGCCTGGATGAATTACGGCCGGTTCGCAGTCATCGTGTTCATCGCGCTGTCCGGCTTCTCACTGGGGCTCGGCCCGGCGCGCTCGGGGTGGCGGTTCAAGTCGATCGGGACGTACGCGCACCGGCGGGCGTGGCGCATCCTGCCGCCGTACTGGGCCGCGCTCGCATTCAGTCTGGTGATGACCTGGTACGTGCTCGCCCAGCCCGGCTGGCCGGTACCCACAGGGAAGTCCGTCGTGGCGTACGGCTTGCTCGTGCAGGACGCCTTCCCGGTGGGCGCCCCCAACCGGGCGTTCTGGTCTATCGCCATCGAGGTCCAGCTTTACGTCCTGCTGCCGCTGCTGCTGCTGCTCGTCCGGCGGGTGAGTGCCCGCGCGATGGTGGCCCTCGTGGCTGCCATCGTCGTGACGATCGGCCTGCTGGGGCCCCATGTCCCGCTGATGAACAGCGCGCTGGTCAAGTTCACCCCCGACCTCGTGGTGCTGTTCGCCGTCGGGCTGCTGGCCGCCGGGATCGTCACCGCCGACGAGCACATCCGATCCCGGCCCTGGGCCGGTTACGCGCTGGCCGCCACGGTGCCGGTCATCGTATTGATGGTGGTCAAGGGCTCCGCGTGGTCCACACTCAACCTGTTCTGGCTCGACCTGGCCTGGGCTCCAGCGATCGGATGCTTCCTCGCCGCGATCGCCACCTCGCGCCCCCGGCCTGTCGTCCGCTTCCTTGACAGCCCTCTGCCGCGCAGTCTCGGCTCCTGCTCCTACAGCCTCTACCTGACGCACATGCCGATCGTGATCGCTGTGTCGTATGGCCTGGTGCTAGGCCGAGTCACCACGGGGACGCCGACATTCTTCGTGCTGGCCGCGATCCTGCTGCCCGTGACCGTGGGCTTCGCCCGTCTGTTCGCCGCTGCGTTCGAGCTCCCGTTCCAGCGATACCGCGGGTGGATCCCGCTGCGACAGGCGATGTCGGCCCGGCTGCGGCAGCTGCGACCCAGCAGCACCGGCCGTCGTCGCCGGGCGCTGGCGGGGCACTAGCCGGGTGAGCGGCCCGCGAAATCAAGCTGGTGGGCGATGTAGACCAGCTCGCCCGCGGCCAGTTGGCGGCGGCGCACGGCCAGCCAGTCGGCCAGCACCGCCGGTTCCACCCGGTCCTCCCCGTTCCCCAACGCGTTCTGGAACGCGTTAAGGATGCTGCGCAGGAAGTAAGCCTCATCGTCCGGATAGTTCCGGACCGGACGGGCGCTTACGACCCAGTCCGACGATCCCGCCGCCAGCGCTGGCGCCTCCACGGCGCGCAGGTAGTGAAACAGGCGCCGGCCCGTCCGGCTTTCCCCGGGCGGCCCGCCGTAGCGAAAGCGCTCGTCCATGTCGCGGTGGTAGGCCCGCATGATCTGATCGTCGTGGGGGTGGTCGGGCGCGAAGATGCTCTCGCCGTCGTAGTTGATCGTGAACCAGTAGAGGCCGCCCGGGATCAGCAAGCGCAACAGTCCGGGCAGGACGGCCGGCACGTCCACCAGATCCAGGACGGCGTTGGCGATCAGCACATCGGCCGACGCCCGGTGACCGGCCTGCAGGTAACTGCCGAGCTCGGCGTGCACCAGGCGCACCCGCAGATCGCCCACCCGCAGCCCGTCCGGCAGCGGGTCGCTGCGCACGCCCCGCGCGGCCGCCCAATCGCACAGCCACCGGCGAGAATCGTCCAGCAGTTGCCGATCCACATCCAGCAGGGTGTACTCGCCTGCGTTGATGAGGCCCCAGTCCATCAGACGGGCCACCATCGTCCCCAGGCCGGCGCCGACCTCCAGCACCCGCAGCGCACCCCCCGGCATCAGGCGGCACAGCTCGGCCAGCACCTGCCGGTTAAGCGCCCGATCATCTACGGTCGTCTTCGCGGCCAGGAAGCGGCCATAGTCGAAGGGCATTGAAGCTCCTCGGCTCACCCCGCCAGAACGCTCCAGCGATCCAGCGGGAATCCCGCCTGCTCGTCGCTTCGATGCCAAACAGTGCGTCATTGCTCCGCTCGCAAACTCATTCATCGAAGCTCATCATTGCTTCTCGGCTACCATCGTGAACTTGCGCACCCGCCCGCTGCCGAGCCAGTCACTCCACAGCTGATGGGCTGTGATCAGCTCGGCGGTGGCCTGCGTCCCGATCTGGTCAGCGATCTCGAGTGAATCAGCGCGATAACGGCGAAGCAGCGCCGTCGCCATCGCGCGATGGGAGGTGCTGCACTGCTGCCGCCAGATCACGGTCAACCCCGCCCCGCGCAGCATGCCCATCAACTCCGCCAATTCGATTAGCCAGACGGTATCGGCGCGGGGCATCCGCGTCCGCTCCTGCGGGGTGAGCGGCCGGCCTTCCTCGACCGTGAAGGCGAAACGGCCCCCCGGCTTCAGCACGCACGCCACCTCGCCCACCAGCGCATCCTTGCGGGGGAAGGCCAGCATCGTCTCCAGCAGGAATACCACCTCGAAGCGACCCTCGGGCAGCGGCGGGACCTGAGCTTGCTCGAAGCGGCAGGGGAGATTTCCCGCTAATTCCCGGGCGGTGGCCAGAGCGCTCGCGCAGTAGTTGACACCCAGGTAATGGCAGCCCGACTCCGCCGTGATCATCCGGCCGGGGCCGGCCACACCGCAGCAGAGGTCGAGCACTGAGACGCCGCGGCCGACCCGAGCCTGGTGAGCCAGCTGCCGGACCTCGCCTGCCCGCATGAAGCTCTGCTGACCCATGTACTCGCCCAGGGGGCAGGCGGCCGCATGGGCCCGCTCCAGCGGCGTCAAGGACGGTGCTCGCTGATCCTTTCTCACGTCGGATCTCTCACGGTGTCCGGCTCGACGCAGTTGATGCCGCCCGGCCCGGTCGAGCCACATGGCGCGCAGTGCCGCGCCCCCGTCGAGCGGCGCCGATCGTTTCGGGTCGAACCATGTCCACCGCCTCTGCGTACCATCCTGTGTCAGGTTTACGGATCGGCGGCCGGTGTGGTTCAGCTCGGCCGCAGGGTGGAGGCTGGATCGGTGCAGCAGGCCGCAGGCAGGGACGTGCGGGTCCACGTAATAGTCCCCGAGGGGTTCGACCATCCCGGCCAGCCTACCGGCGGCAACATCTACGACCGGCGGGTCTGCGCCGGCCTGGCCGAGGCCGGATGGAATGTGCTGGTCATGACCGTCGCCGCGGCATGGCCGGCGCCCGACTCCGGTGCCCGAGCCGACCTGGCCCGCATCGTTTCTGCCATCCCCGGCGGCGAGACCGTCCTGATCGACGGACTCATCGCGTCGCCGGCCGCCGCGCAACTGCTGCCGCATGCGGACCGCCTGCGGATGACAGTGCTCCTGCACATGCCACTGGCCACAGCCCTCGAGGCGCAGCATGACGCCACCGTGCAGCGCTCCGAACGGATCGTGCTCCGCGCGGCCGCCGGTGTCGTCGTGACCAGCGAATGGACCCGCCAGCAGGTACTGACCCGATATGCGATCCCGGCTCACCGGGTGCACGTCGCCCGGCCCGGCGTCGATCGGGTCGGCGTTGGCCGACGTCGGCCCGATCGGGTCAGGGCTCCGGCCCGGCCCGCCGGTGGCCACCTGATCTGCGTCGGAGTCCTCGGCCGCCACAAGGGGCAGGACGTCCTCATCGAGGCACTCGCCGACCTCGCTGAGCGGGACTGGCATTGCGTGCTGGCCGGGCCGCTCGACCGCGACCCGAACTTCGTCGACCAATTGCAGGCCCGTATCACGCACCTCGGCTACGGCCGCCGCGTCCAGCTCACCGGCGTCCTGACAGGCGCGGCGCTCAACCATGCGTACACCACCGCCGACCTGCTCGTCGCGCCGTCCCGCTCGGAGACCTACGGCATGACCGTCACCGAAGCACTCGCCCATGGCCTGCCCGCCATAGCCGCCGCCGTCGGCGGGCTACCCGAAGCGCTCGGCTCAACCGCCGACGGCACCCGCCCCGGCCAGCTGGTCCCTCCCGGTGATCCGGCTGCCCTCGCCGCCGCGCTCGGAGACTGGCTGGGTGACGAGCGCCACCGGCACCGGCTACGGGCCGCCGCACGACAGCGGCGGTTGACCCTGCGCGGCTGGGAACAGACCACGCAAGAGATAGCGAACGTGTTGACCGCCCATGGGTGCGGTAACCCTGCGCCGCCCGGCGTGGACAACCACGCCGAAAAGACCAGCGGCCCGGCTTGGCCTTGACCCGGCGTCGGGCTCCAGGTCGGGCGACAGGCTCGGGAGGACCTTGTTGCCGCGCGGGTCAGCCAGCCGTTAAGGGCACGCTTTGGTCACCTTCGCCACCACGAACCCGGCCAGGCCGTTGCCGGTTACGCTGTGTCCGCTGTCGTCGACGAATGTGTACAGCCGCTGCCCGTGGTAGGTGACCTGGAGGTTCTTGCCGAGCATCGCGGTCGCCAAGCAGGACGCTCCCTTCGGGGTGGTCTTGCCGGCGGGCATGAACAGCGGCGGCCAGATGCTCCGGCAGGCGGCAGCACAGGGCCCGTTCGGGTGCTCGTACAGCGCATGCCCGCCGTTGACGGTGACCAGGATCATCCCGAATTTGGGGCGCGCCGCCGCCATGACCACGGTCGCGGACGACCCCGAGCCAGCCGGCCGGACCTGGGCCTGGGCCGCGGCCGCGACGCCCACCGTCGCCACGGTGGAGCCGCTGACCAGGAGCGCCGCCATGACCGCGCGGGCGGTCCAGGTCGTCCCGCCTGCCCGCCGAAGAGTTAACCTCATCACCGCACCACCCATCTGTCGAAGGTTTCCAGCACCCCGTAGCACGCGCGCGGCCGCTTCCCGGTTCACCCCGGGCCGGCGGGTCGCCTCCAGGGAGAGGCCGGCAAGGTGGCACGCTTGGCCCTGGCTCCGCCGCATCGGAAGCCTCGCGGGGAGCGGACGCCCGGCACCGTCTGTCACTCCCCCGTGCTGGACGGGTGCGGGAAACCGCACCGCGCGGCTCAGGCGGCCGGGGTCAGGTATCTGCGCAAAGGCCTATCGTGGACGCAGAGCGACGGTGACGAGGCATGCCCCTGCCGGTGAGTGTGACGCACGATATCGGCTAGGGCCAGGCGGGCGATGGGCCTGAGGATGACTGATCCGGTGAGTGATAAGGCGGACGACGCGCCGCAGGCGGAGGCCGGTTCCGGCCCGGACGCTGAGGCACGCAGGGACGCGCAGGCTGGCCCGGACGGCAGGAAGCGGGGCAAGCGAGCCAGGAAGCGCCGCTCGTTCCTGCGCGAACTGCCGATCCTGATCGTGGTCGCGCTTGCCCTGGCCCTGCTCGTCAAGACCTTTTTGTTCCAGGCCTACTTCATCCCGTCCGGCTCCATGGAGAACACGCTGGATGTCGGCGATAAGGTCCTGGTCAGCAAGTTCATCTATGACCTGCGGCCCATTCACCGCGGCGACATTATCGTGTTCAACGGCGCGGGCTCGTGGAACCCGGGCCCGGGCCCCACGCCCAACATCTTCGACCGCTTCTACCACGCGGTCATCGGGCTGTTCGGCGCGGCGCCCGGGCAGACCGACTACATCAAGCGGGTCATCGGCATCCCTGGTGACCACGTGGTCTGCTGCAACGCCCGGGGCAACGTGACGGTCAACGGGGTGGCGCTGCATGAGTCGTCCTACCTCCACCCGGGAAACCCGCCGTTGACCATCCGGTTCAACATCACCGTTCCGCCGGGCAGGCTCTGGGTGATGGGTGATCACCGCGATATCTCTGCCGACTCGCGGTGGCATCCCTCTGACCCTGGCGATGGGACGATCCCGGAGAACGAGGTCGTCGGCCGCGCGGGCTGGATCGTCTGGCCGCCGGACAGGTGGCGGGTGCTGCCGATCCCCGCGACCTTCGAGCAGCCCGCGCTGAACGCCCGCCACGCGGCGGCCTGGGCCAGGCCCGGGGCCTCGGAAGCCAGGCTGGTCTCTGCCTCCAGCCTGCTGTCTGTCCCCGTCGTCCCCGCCGGGCCCGCTGGACCGCTGGTCGCGGGCTTCGCGAGCGCCTTGCCGCTGACCTGGGGGCAACGGTGGCTGCGTCACCGGATCCGGCGGCGGCTGCCCCGGCCATCATCCGGGGCGTAAAAGCCTCTGCTCTCATGTTGTGCTCAGGGGCCGCGCGACCACGCCGGTCGCGAGCACCAAGGAGGACGTGGCCCGATGCCGCTGATCGATGTGCAGGATTCGATGCTCCTGGTGATCGATGCTCAGCAGGACTTCTACCCCGACCGGCGCACCGATGTAGACCGGGCCGCGCTGGCGGACATGTTCCGGCGCGCCGCATGGGTGACCGCGGTGGCGAGCCGCCTGGGCGTGCCGGTCGTGGCGACGGAGGAGGAGGCCGCGGTCAACGGGGCGACCGCCGCGGTGATCCGTGCGGCGCTGCCGGACGATGCGCCGGTGCTACCCAAGCGGACCTTCGGCGCGGCCGCCAATCCGGACATTCTCGCGGCGATCGAAGCGACTGGCGCGAGCACCACGGTGCTAGCCGGCCTGGAGACGGACGTCTGCGTCGCCCACTCGGCCCTGGGGCTGAAAGATCTCGGCAAGCGCGTCGTTGCCCTTCATGACGTGCTCTATTCCCCGGGCGCCGCGCACACCAACGGCATCGGGCGACTGGAGCGCAACGGGGTCGAGCTCGTCTCGGCGAAGGAACTCGCGTACGACTGGCTGCGCACGGTCGAGGGCGTGCATGACTTCTTCCGAGCCAACCGGGACCTCGCCGATCCTCCCGGCTTCGCCCTGTGACGTCCGGGCCGCGCCCATCGCCGATGCCCGGCTGCACGACCGCCACGATCATTGACGCAGGCGATCGGATGCTCCGCGCGGCGGGCCGGATAACGGGACTGTGATGGCGGCTGTCGCGACGATGCCAGCGGCTCGCGGCGGCATCGTCGCAGGCGTACTCATAAGGGTCCATCCACGTACATGCCCGGTGCTTCAGCCGGGCATCCCGGCGACGACAGGCAAGTCATAGATCCTTCGGACGCTGCTGCCCAGCCGGCTGATGTCCGCGCCGTAGACGTGCAGGGAGACAGCGGTCTGCGTGCCGACGTTGCGCACGCGGTGGATATCACCGGGAGGCACCAGGCTGGTCACGTCCCCGGCGGCGTTCGCCGACACCCCGGCCTGCTCCAGCCAGCCGTCGCCGAGCATGACAAACCGCTCCGCACGCTCGACGCCCTGGATGACCCCGAAGACACACCAGGTCACGTGGTCATGGATCGGCGTGACCTGGCCAGGCCGCCAGACCAGGGCGGTGACGGAAAATGAGCCATCAGGCTCGGCATGCAGCAGGTGGGAGCAGTACCCGGCCGGATTCTCCGTCACGCTGCTCAGCCGTCAGGATGTCCAGGCCGGGCAGGTGCAGCCTCAGCTGATCAGCGACCAGGCCGGCCGTCTCTGCCCAGCTGGCCCCGGTCCGGGTCACACCCCGCACGGCGCTGACCAGGTTGTCAAGACATTGGTCGGCGGTGGCCCTTCTGAACTTTTGTCTACTTTTCATATCAGAATTATATAGAACTCTGCCTCGATGTCCTAGACCGGGAAGGCCGCACGAGCATGATCATTTTCAGCTGCTCAACGCGTGAGACCTGCTCGCCAGCGCCGGCCGGAGGGAGCGGATTTCAGATCGCCCGGGCCCGGCCTGACCAGTTCGGAAGCAGGTCAGGCAGGCCATCTAGGATGGTGGCCGACCCGCCAAGAAGGAGCCCGGTTAATGCTGATCGTGCGAGGCGACGCTCAGACCCTGCCGTCGGAACTGAACAAGGCGGCCACCGGCGAGGTGTGGTTCGACCCGATCTTCCCGAAGACCGACGGTGTGGACGTCGGCACCGTCGTGTTCTCACCGAACGGGCGGACGGTCTGGCATCAGCATGAGCACGGTCAGTTGCTCCAGATCACCTCTGGCTTCGGGTTCGTCTGCAAGGCAGGCGAGGCCCCGCAGCGGGTCCGCGCCGGCGACACGGTATGGATTGCGCCCAGCGAGCGGCACTGGCACGGCGCCACCGCTAGCACGCTGATGTCGCACACCACGACCACGATCGGCGCGACCGAGTTCCACGAGGCGGTGACGGAGGCCGAGTACGCTGCGGCGAACGCCGCCCCGCGCGATTAGGTCCCTGGCTGCTTGCCAGGCCCGGCCGTGAGCTCACCCATCCGGGCGGAGCGCTGGGGCGGGCTCACCGGGACTTCAGGCAGGCCGTTGCGGATCACCCGACCGCCCTGCAGGACCAGCCGGATGGCCCGCAGCGCGCGGATGTCGGCGGCCGGGTCGGCGTCGGTGACGATCAGGTCGGCGAGGTAGTCCTCCTCCACGGCGCCGAGCTGGTCGTCCAGCTTGATCAGCCGGGCCGCGTCGATGGTGCCTGCCCGGAGCGTCTGGTGCGGCGGCAGGCCCGCGTCGGTCAGGAACTCCATCTCGCGGACCGCCACTATGGTGTCCTCGATCGGCTCGCCTGGCGGGTAGTCGGTCCCGGCCACGAACGTGATGCCCGGCCGGCCGGCCGCGCCCAGGCCGCCGTGCACCGCGGACCGGATACTGGCCAGGTGCGCCGGGCCGACTTCCATGGCCCGCTCGATCTGCCACGGCGTGAAATGGTGCCCGGCCATCCACTCCGGGCAGCGGGTGACGCAGAGCGTGGGAGTGAGGAACACCTGACGTCGCGCCATCTCGGCCGCGGTCTCGCCGTCAAGCTGGTAGGCGTGCTCGAAGCTGCGTACGCCGGCGTCGAGTGCCTGCCGGATCGCGCCGGCTGACCCGGCGTGCGCTACGACGTAGGAACCGCGCTCGCTGGCGGCGCGGACGACCGCGCGCATCTCCTCGAGGGTCATCTCGGCGCCATCGAAGGACTCACCCTGGCGGGCGATCCCCCCGGTGATGAAGATCTTGATGTGGTCGGCTCCCGCGGCCAGTTCCGCGCGGGCCGCCCGCAGGAAGCCGTCGTGGCCGTCGGCGTAGCTGCACGCCATGCCGTGCCCGTGCCCGCCGGTGGTAGACAGCGCGCGGCCGGCTCCCAGGATGCGCGGGGCTGTCACCCATCCCTGCCGGGCGGCGGCGCGCACCAGCAGGTCGGCCCGGTTCTGCTCATGGACGCAGCGGATCGTGGTCACCCCGGCCCGCAGTGCGTCCTGGGCCCGGGCGAGGGCGCGCAGCGCGGTCGTGCCGGGCGATTCCGCCTCGTCGGTGGCGGAGAAGGGGTAGATCACCGACAGGTGAGTGTGCACCGAGATCAGCCCGGGCAGCAGGTACCGGCCGCCGAGGCGGATCTGCCGGGCCTGCGGCGGCGGCGGGTCTGCGGTGATGCGGGTGATGCGACCGCCGGTCACCTCGACGTGCCGGCCGCGCCGGACCGCCCCGGTGCGCACGTCCACCAGGTGACCGCCGGTCAGCCAGAGCGGGCCGCCGGCCGACTGCTTTTCAGGCGCAGGCAGCACGGTCCTCTCCTTTCATCAGCCGTTCCGGGCCCTGGTCGGCGATATCGACCCGGGGGTCCGCCGCCAGCCAGGGGCGGGGAGAGTCCCGAGTTCGATCAGTGTCTTTCTCCTGTGCAGGGAACGATAGTTCCCCACGGCGTTGCAGGGGCGACTGGAATGTGCCAGCGAATCGGGCCGCTCCGTCCGGCAGCGGTTGCGGCCACTGAGACGGCGCTCCCGAGACCGTCAGGCGCGCGCTCATCGCCGTTATGATTCCCCGTGGGCCCGCCTGGTTCCGGCGGAGCGCCTGCGAGTGTATTGACCGGGAAGTGGGGCGATGTTCTCCGCCGATCAGCCAGGGCCGCTGATCGGCGCCGGGCGGGCGGCCGATGTCTACGCGCTGGACGGTCAGCGGGTTTTGCGCCGGTACCGGACCGGGGACAGCGCGGAACGCGAAGCCGGGATGATGGCCTACCTGGCTGAGGCGGGCTTCCCGGTCCCGCGGGTCTACCACGTCAGCGGCCCGGATCTGGTGATGGAGCGGCTCGCGGGCCGCGACATGCTCGCGGACCTGTCGGCCCGGCCGTGGCTGGTTCGCCAGCACGCCCGGACCCTGGCCGGCCTGCATGACCGGCTGCATGCGATCGCCGCGCCGCCGTCGCTGCGGGAGCAGTTCGGTCCCGGCGACCGGATGCTGCATCTCGACCTGCATCCGGGCAACGTGATGCTGACCGCGGCAGGCCCGGTCGTGATCGACTGGAGCAACGTCGCGGCGGGCGGGCCGGCCGCCGATGTGGCGATGGCGTGGCTGATCATCGCGACGTCCGAGGTCGACACGCCGCCGCTGCTGCTGCGGCCGGCCATCTCCTCGGTCCGGGCCGTCCTGCTGCGCAGGTTCCGCGCGCTGGTGCGCGACGATCCGGGGCCGGAGATGGCGAGGGTGGCACGCGCCCGGATGGCTGACCGGAACGTCCGGCCGTCCGAGGCGCAGCGCTTGCAGGCGATCGCCGACCTGGCCGGGCGGCCATAGCGCGGCTGAGATGGCGCTGCCGAACGCGCGTTCGTCGAGGTCCGCGTCGAAGTACAGCGCCCCGTTCCGGCGGGGACTTCGTCTTGCCGCGCTGACCGCGTCGGACCGGTCGAGATCGCCGGCGCGCAGCCTGGCGACGTGGTCGAGTGCAGCATCACCGCGCTGCGCACGATCGGCTGGGGCTGGAATTCCTTCCCGCTGGGCGTGGGCGCCCTGCCGCACGACTTCGCCGAGCCGTGCACTACTTCACCTTCGACGACGCGCGGACGACGGCGGAGTTCACGCACGGCATCAAGCTGCCGATGGCCCCGTTCCTCGGCGTCGTCGCCGTTGAGCCGGCCGGCGATGACCCGGTCAGCGCGATCTTGTCCGGCGCCTACGGCGGGAACCTAGTGCTACGCGACCTGACAGCCGGCAGCCACCTGTTCCTGCCCGTGGCCAAGGACCTGCACAAGGACGTGCCGCTGCGCGGCCCGCTCGGCGAGACCGAGACCACCTGGATCGTCATCGGCTTCGACGCCAGCCTCGACAACGCGCTGGTGGCCTGCCTGCGCGAGACGATCATGTGGCTGTCTGCCGCCGCGCAGATCGCCGAGCCCGAGGTCTATGCGCTGGCCAGCATGGCGGTCAGCTTCCGGGTCACCCAGTACGCCAACCAGACCGGTTCAGCGTACAGCTCGATCCCGGCCAAGGCCGTGCACGCCGTCATCCCCAAGAGCGTCTTCCCGGCCGAGATCCAGGGCCGGATCGGCGCCTGGCTCAGGCCGCAGGAGGCGACAGCGTGACCTTGTCCACAGCTGACCGCATCGGAATCCTCGACGTCATCGGCCGCGCCGACGCGGCTGCCACCCACCGCGACGCTGAGGCTTACGCCACATTGTTCACCGAGGACGCCGTGCTCGACGGCTCCCAGGGACGCCATCCCGCCGCGGCGCTACGCGAGTCGGTCGGCTCAATCTGGGCCGCCGAGGGGGCCACGACGCTGCACTGACCCTGAACCCGGTCATCGATCCGGGCAGCGTCCCGGACGAGGCCGTCGTCAGTTCGGTACTGCTGATCGTCGCCCCGGCAGCGCCCATCACCATCATCACCGCAGCCGCTATTACCCAGAAACTCCGCCGTAGCCGCGACACCTGGCGGATCAGCAGGCGAACCGTAACCGAATACCATTGACCATGCTCGCCCCGGCCGACAGCAACGGGCAGCCACGGCCTTGCCTGCTGAGCATTCAGCGCTGAGGTGCCTGGGTGGTCGCGGTGATTTCCCGCTAGATCGCGGAGGTGCCCGCTGCGTGTGGTCGGGCGCTCATGGCATGTTTCCTTCCGCTGAGACGTGGTGAAAGCGCTGGGACCGGGTGCTCGAGGCACCGGGGCCCCGGGGGGATGCGGCGGTCAGCGGTGCCGGCGCAGCCACAGGACGCCGAAGGCGACGATGGCGATGATGATCAGTGCGGTGAGCATGGGCTCATTCCTTCGATGACCCGGGCCACGAGCCGTGACCGGCGGTGTTCCCGGGTTCTGCTCCTCAGCTTACGCTGGAAACGATAAACTAGCAATTTTTTTCCAGAGTTGTTACACTAGCGTTCGTGGGGAACTGGACACTGCTGACCAACCACGCCCGGGTCCTGCTGGCCATCGCCCGCGACCCCGGCATCCGGCTGCGCGACATCGCTGCCGCGCTGAGTATCACCGAGCGCAGCGCCTACGCCATCGTCACCGACCTGACCGGCTCCGGCTACGTGGCCAAGCACAAGGACGGCCGCCGCAACCGCTACCAGATCCAGGCCCATCTCCCGCTGCCCGAACCAGCCAGCCGGCAAGCCACCATCGGCGAGCTACTCGGTCTCCTCACCAGCCAGCGCGACACCCGCTGACCGGACTGGTCGGGCTAGGGTCTGCATCGGCCGGCGTCATCGCCGCGGCCTGGGGTGCCAAGATCTGCTCTTGCCCGGCCTGACGCTCTGGCACCCCGGTGATCGCCGCCAGGTCTGAGCTATTGATCGTCTCGCGGCTCAGGAGCAGGCCGATGACCTTGCCGAGGGCGTCTGGATGCTCCCTGAGCAGTTTCGTGGACGTGGCTTCAGCCTCCCGGAGCAGCCTGGCAACTCCCTCGTCGATGAAGCGCGGCGTCTGCTCCGCATACGGGCGGCCGGCGAACGGGTTGTCACGGCTCGGGCCTTCTGGCCCGTAGCCGACAGGGCCTAGCTCCGCCGAGAACCCCCACTCCCGCACCATCCGCGTCGCAAGCTCCGTCGCACCTGCGAGGTCGTTGGACGCGCCCGTCGACGGTTCCCCCAGGACGATGATCTCCGCCGACCGGCCGCCCAGCCGAACGGCGAGCGAGTCGGTGAGGTAGCTCTGCGGATAGAGATGACGCTCGGACTCCGGCAGCTGCTCGGTCACGCCCAGAGCGGCGCCGCGCGGCAAGATCGTCACCTTAGCCACCGGGTCGGCGTGCTCGGACAGGATGGCGACAAGCGCATGACCGGCTTCGTGGACGGCAACGGCGCGTTTCTCCTCAGGCAGCAGCGCGTTCGCCGCGTCGCGCCGTCCGATGAGGAGCCGGTCCCTGGCGGTGTCGAAGTCGGCGGCGCTGAGAATGTCGCGATCGGTCCGCACCGCGTTGATCGCTGCCTCGTTCACGAGGTTGGCGAGATCGGCCCCAGAGAACCCGGGGGTGCCGCGCGACACCGCGTCGAGATCGACGTCCGAGCCGATCTTCTTGCTCTTTGCCTAGATAGCGAGGATCGCCGTTCGTTCCTTCTGGTTGGGGAGGGGAATCTCCACCGTCCGGTCGAAGCGCCCAGGCCGCAGCAACGCGGCGTCGAGGATCTCGGCCCTGTTGGTCGCCGCCATGACGACGACGCTGGCACCCGGCTCGAGTCCATCCATATCCGACAGCAGCTGGTTGAGCGTCTGCTCGCGTTCGTCGTTCGAGCCGAACCCCCCCGGACCGCGCCGGCCCCCGATGGCGTCGATCTCATCGATGAAGATGATCGCGGGCGAGCCCTTCCGGGCGGCGGCGAAGAGATCCCTGACTCTCGACGCGCCGACACCGACGAACATCTCGACAAAGCTTGAGCCGCTGAGGGCAAAGAACGGCACGCCGGCCTCACCGGCTACGGCCCTGGCCAGCAGGGTCTTACCGGTCCCGGGCGGCCCGACCATGAGCACGCCTTTCGGGCCGACCGCGCCGGCCCGCGCGTAGCGTTCCGGATGCTTGAGGAAGTCCACGACTTCCATCACCTCGGCCTTGGAACCCTCATAGCCGGCGATGTCCGCGAAACGCGTCGAGGGCTTCTCCTCGTCGTAGAGCTTGGCCTTGGACCGGCCCATGTCCATGATCCCCCCAGCCCTCCGAGCTGCTTACGGCTGGCGCGGCCAATCCAGATGAAGACGGCGATGATGAAAAGGAACGGCAAGAACTCGAGGAGCACGTCCAGCAGGGATGTCGTGCTCGCGCTGGTGCCCGTCACCGCGACCTTGTGGCTGAGCAGGAGGGCGGACAGCGAGCTGTTGTTCAGCGCGGTGGGTATCTGGGAGGTGTAGGCGCTGCCGCCGCGGAGCTTGCCGCTCACTGACCCCGTCGAGGTAATCGTCGCCGTCGAGACCATGTTCGTCGTCACTTCGCTGACGAAGCCGGTGTAGCTGAAGGTTCGCGCGGATGTCCCGCTAGCACCGTGGACGAAGAACAGGAGCGCTGTGACCGCTACCCCGATCGGCAACAGCCACATTCGCCACCGCGGCGGCGGAACGGGCGGTGCAGGCCGCGGCGCGCGACCGTCCGGCGGCCGCCCCTGCGTCGAGCCGGTACTGTGCCATGCACTCACCGGCAGGACCCGGTCAAGCGATGCCGCACCGGCCGAACAGAAACGCCAGGGATCTCACTCATGATCTCGCCTAACCACTCGAAGAGTCATAGCAGCCAGGGTGCAAAATCTGGACAGACCCAAGCGCTGAGAAATCTCATTTTCTTCAAAAAAAACGACGCAGACAGCAAAACGCCTTCCGGTCGGGCGCCCGTACCTGACGCCTGGTGGCGGCGGCCCGCAGCCCTGGTTACCCGCCGTTACAGCACCGGCACGGCAGCCGGACCCGGGCCTTCGCCAGTGTCGACTGCCCGCTCCCGCTGGCGTGGAGCGCCTGTGGCCGGCTGCGGTGTGGGCGCGCTATGCGCGAGGGTCAAAGAGGCGTAATGTAAAGGAGTTGCTCCGGACCCCGGCAGCTGCCCACGCGAATACAGCGGGAGCAGTGCAGGACCCGGAGTTTTTTCATGTTCGGGCCCGTGTGCCAGCGAGGCACAGCGGGCCAGAAAGGGCAAGAGCCCGCAGGAAATAATTTCTACCGCCGCCATCGCCGGTCCGCGGGATTCGCAGCGGTTTGTCCGGCGGATGCCGCGGCCTTCCCGAATACAGGTATACAACTCTGATTCCCGGGGTGTCGTCATCATAAATTACCGGGCTCGTCATCCTGCTGGCGGCGGTGGTCGCCGCAGTGGCCAGCGTTTTGCCTAACGGCGGCAGCGGGCATGCGCTTACCCACGGGTTCGCGGTGTTCGTCTACCAGGTGACCGGGTTCACCGGCACGCTGTCCCGCTACGGCATCGCGGTCGGCGCGGTCGCCGTATCCGGGCTGAGCCTGCTGCTGGCCGACACGCCCGCCCGCACGGACTAACCCGCGAGGGGCTTCGATCCGCAGGCGCACCTGAAGTGGCGCGGCCGGCCCGCAGACCCGCACGAGATGGAGGCCGACAGTGACGGCCATAGGCTCCCCGCCGGCAGTGAGCAGGCTTTACGACGCCCGGCGCGGCGTCTACTACGCCAAGCCGGCCTTCCGCGGCTGGCTGCACCTGCTCTGGTTCGTGGCGTCGCTGGCAGCCGGTCCGCTGCTGCTGGCCCGTGCGCACGGAGCCGCGCAGATCACGGCGATCGCTGTCTACTCCGTCAGCGTGAGCGCCCTGTTCGGGTTCAGCGCGCTCTATCACCGCGGCACCTGGACCGCTGCCTGGAGGCAGCGCCTGCAGCGCCTGGACCACGCGATGATCTTCTTCCTGATCGCCGGCACGGCAACCCCGGCATTCCTGCTCACGGCACCCGCTGCCTTCGGGCTGGCCTGCCTGATCACCTTGTGGGCACTGACAATCACCGCGGCCGCGATCCACCTGGCGTGGATGAGCGCACCAGAGCTCCTGGTCGGCACGACGTTCGTCGGGCTTGGCTGCGCGGCCGGCCTTGCGCTGCCATGGGTGTGGATCCATGCCGGCATCGCCCCCGCGGCACTGATGCTCGCCGGCGGGCTGCTCTACCTGGCCGGAGCGCTCTCCTACCATCGCCGCCGGCCCGACCCGTACCCCTCAGTGTTCGGCTACCACGAAGTCTTTCATCTCTACGTCTGCGCCGCCGCGGCCTGCCAGTACGTCGCAATAGCGCGGTTCATCGCCTAATCGACTTGGCGAACCCCGTGGAGGCCGGCCAATGCCCGCCGCATGGGCCGGCCCATCGCGGTGACCTGCGGTCCTCGGATACGGAACTGGGCTTATCTGACTTGCGGCTCCGGCCGCCGGCTATCCGTGGCCGGCTGCCGCCAACCGGACCGGCATGTGCTTGATGCCGTTGACGAAATTGGACCGGAGCCTGCTGACCTGGCCGTCGAGCGCGATGGCGGGCATCCGCTCGGCCAGCGCCTTCAGCAGCACCCGCAGCTCGAGCGTGGCTAGGTGCCTGCCGAGGCAGTAGTGCGGGCCGCCGCCGCTGAAGCCGACATGGGGGTTCGGGTCGCGCCCGATGTCGAAGTCCTGCGACTCGGCGAAGACGTCTCTGTCCCGGTTGGCTGAGGTGAGGAAGGCCACCACCTTGTCTCCCTCGGCGATTGGCTGGCCGCTCAGCTCGGTATCGCGGATCGCAGTGCGCCGGACCAGGTTCGCCGGGCTGACCCAGCGGACAATTTCTTCCGCGGCTGAGGCCGCCAGAGCCGGGTCGGCGACCAGCCGCCGCCATTGCCCGGGGTGATCGAAGAAGGCGAGCATGCCACCGGACGCTGCGTTGCGGGTGGTCTCGTTGCCCGCGACCGTCAGCAGCAGGAAGAAGAAATTGAACTCCGCTGTGGTCAGTTCCTGGCCCGCGTCGTCGGGCTGCAGCAGCTGGGTCACGATGTCGTCGCGCGGCTGCTTCTTGCGGCGCTCGGCCAGGTCGCCCGCGTAGGCGTACATCTCCGCCACGGCTTGCATCTGGTCGGCGGGCGAGGCCACCATCTCCGGGTCATCGAAGCCGACCACGCGGTTGGACAACTGGAAGATCCGGCTCCTGTCCTCGACGGGCGCCCCGACCAGCTCGCAGATCACCTGCGTCGGCAGCGGCGCAGCGATCTCGGTGACGAAGTCCGCCTCGCTGCAACCGGCGATGTCATCGAGCAGGCCGCTGCATATCTGGGTGATGTGCTCCTCCAGCCGGCCGATGATCCGGGGCGTGAATCCCCGGTTGACGAAGGCACGCTGCCGGGTGTGCTGCGGCGGGTCCATGTTGATCATCATCAGCCGCATCCGCTCGACCGCCGGGTCTGGCCACTCCTTGAACACTGCGGTGCGGCGTGCCGACGAGAAGATCTCATAGTGCCGGGTGACCTGCGCGACGTCCTCGTGCCTGGTGACCGCCCAGAACCCGGGCCAGCCGGCACCGCCGCCGTCGGCGTGCCAGAACACCGGCGCGTGCTCCCGCAGCCAGGCGAACTGCTCGTGCGGGGCGCCGCTACGCTGGTAGATATCGGGGTCAACAAGGTTGATCTCAGGTTCCATCGCCATCGCCCGTCACCATCCAAGCTATTCGGACGCTCAACCTATTGTCGGAAGGGACCGGCCATGACCAGACCATCGCAACAGGCAGCCTGGCAGGCCCAGCTGGCCGACGGCTCGCTGGCCGGGAACTGGACCCTCGACCCGGCGCGGTCCACCGCCACGCTGCGGAGCAAGAGCATGTGGGGCCTGGTCCCGGTCAAGGGAGTCTTCCGCGACCTCGACGGCACCGGGACCGTCTCGCCGGCCGGCGAGGTCACCGGCCGCATCACGGTCGCGGCCGGATCGCTGGATACCAAGAACGCCCGCCGCGACAAGCACCTGCGCTCCGCCGACTTCTTCGACACCGAGAAGTTCCCCGCCATCACCTTCACCCTGGACAAGCTCACCCCGGCCAGCGCCGGCGCGGTCTTGTCCGGCACCCTGACCGTCCGCGACCGCAGCCGCCCGGTCACCTTCAACGCCGCGGCCTCCCCCGCCGCAGACGGCGACGTGGCGCTCGACGCCACCATTCAGGCAGACCGGTCGCAGTACGGGCTCACCTGGAACCAGCTCGGCATGGTGTCCAAGAACAACACCATCACCATCCACGCCGTCTTCACCAGAGGCTGACCAGAGGCGACATCTTCGCGTCAGGGATCATCGGCTCGCCCGTTACCTTGCCGGGTCGCAGGTCCGGCCCGCATCCGTATCCCTAGTGGGTGTCTGCTCGATGGCCCGGTCTGGGGCTGGCGGGGGTGGTGAGGCCGGGGAAGCCTGCGGGGGTGCCTTCGATAAAGGCCTGGGCCAGGTCGGACAGGCGCAGGTTGCGGCTTCGGGCGTAGCCACGCAGCATGGCGAATGCCTGGTCCATGTCTATGCCGAGACGCTCGGCGAGCTTGCCCTTGGCCTGCTCGATGACCACCCGGCTGTTGAGGGCGCCCTGCAGCTGCTCGTTAAGGGTGTCGCTTCGGCGCGTGCTGCGTTCTTGCAGCAGGCCGATGGTGGCCACGTCGGCCAGGGCCTGGCCGATTCGCACGTCCTGGTCGCTGAGCGGCCCGGCCGTGGTCCGGAACAGGTTCAGGCCGCCGATGACCTGTGCGCGCAGGCGCATCGGCAGGGCGTGCACGGCCGCGAAGCCTGCCTGCCGGGCGGCGATGGCGAACTGCGGCCAGGCCTGCCCGGCAGCGGTCAGGTCGGGCGCGACGACGACCTTGCCGGTGCGGAAGCAGTCCAGGCACGGTCCCTGGTCGTTTTGCAGCTGGAACAGTTCAAGCACCCGGGCGGCCTCGGTGGAGGCGGCTACCAGGCGTAGCTCGCCGCGCGGGTCCGCCAGCAGCACCCCGGCGGCGGAGGCATCCAGCACCTGCACGCTGCGCTCGGTGAGCGTGTGGAGGAAGTCGATGACGTCAAAGTCGGCGACCATGGTGTCAGCAAGCTCAACGAAGGTGTCTGACAGTAGTTCTCCATCCATCTCCTCACCTCCTCAGGAAGGCCAGCAAGGGCCGTGGCGGCGATGCCGGGCGACTGGCGGGCGGCAAGTGCGTCATCGTTCACGGTCCCTGGCGAGGGTCAGAACTCAGCCGCAGACGGCGGGCGACGATATCGCGGGCGACGTCGTTGAGCCGACGGTCCTGAGCATAAGCATAGGCCCGCAGCCGGACAAAGGCCTCGGCGAGGGCGACGCCGAGCTGTTCGGAGACCATCCCGGTGGCCTGGTCGATCTCCGCCCGGTGCAGCGCCAGATCCGGGGGCTGCCCGGCCGGCCCGGTTCCCGCCGCCGCGGCCTGCCCGTCGGGGTGCTGGCTGTCGAGCAGGACAACGGTGGCGATCTCGGCCAGGATCAGCGCATCACCGAATTCAAGGGTGCTCAGCGGACCGGGTGTGTCCCGGTAGAGGCCGAGCGACCCGACCCGGATGGCCCCGATCCGCAGCGGCAGCGCGAAGATCGCCGCCGCCTTGACCTGGCGGGCCTGCGGCGTGAACCCCGGCCAGCTGCGGGCCGCATCCCCGTCGTCCAGATCTGAGATCAAGACGGGTGAGCCGGAGGTGAAAGCATCCTGCTCCGGTCCCTCTCCCAGGGTCATCTGCAGCTCGGCCAGCTGCTCGCTCACCTCATCAGTCACGCACATGAGGTGAGCCATCCCCGCTGTACTCCGCGCTGTTACCCAGGCGCCGCTGACCGGCAGCGCCTCCACCGCCGCCGCGCACACATCCACCGCCGACACCTGTCCCGGGCGGCTGGCCGCCTGCTCGGTGACCAGGTCCCAGATCAGCGCCGCGCGGCTAGCTGCCATCGGGTTAACTTAGCCGTCCGCAAGTTCAGCGGTGAGGCCGACAGGCGCCGGGCCCCTCCCGTCACCGCTGGTTGCCTCGGCCACGCTGGCGAATACCGGCAGCAGATCGATCAGCCCGGTGAGGGAAAGGATGCGGCGCACTAGCGCGATACTTGCGGCACCGGATATATCAAGCTCCCCGCGCAGCGCAACGACCACGTAACCAGGGGATACGTGTGAACTTAGGTCGATGCTGCCCATCGGGCCGACCCTCCTGCCCCAGCGCCAGGCAGGGTCTCGACCGGACAGCTAAGCTTGTTAGCTCCTGTTCAGCAGGTTACGCCGTCCACCTCGCGCGGTCGACCCCGCCCGGGTCGCGCTGATCTGCCTGCGCGCACACGGCCTGCCCTGCTAGGCGGTCCCGGCCAGGACCGCGGAAATCCGGCCGAGGACCTCGTCCACACTGTTTGTGACCATGGCATGCATGGACTCATCGACGTCGAAGGCGTAGGAGATCTGCGTGCTGTCGTCGGGGGCGGCAGTCAGCGTGATCGCGGTGACCACATCGCCGGGGACCGTCATTACCAGGCGGCCCGGCTCGGACACCTCGTCATAACGGCCGGTCAGCGCGATCTCGTCACCGTCGGGGGAGATAACGGTCGCCTGCCAGGACCCGGCGGTCCGCACGTCCAGCACCGCCGTCCCCGGCTTGGCGGGCAGCCAGCCTTCGAAGCAGCCGGGCTGCGTGAGGACCTGCCAGACCCTCTCACGCGGGGCCTTCAGGGTGCGGGTAACAGTGAACTCGCTCATCGGAATCCTTCTTGTCGCCGGCTGTGCCGGGCCGTGTCAGCAGTCAGGCCGCAGGAGCTGCAGGTCAGGCAGACACCTCGACCCTGACAGGAATCGGCCCTGTTGATAAGGTCCGGTCCGGCGGACAGATCCAGGACCAATTCTGCCCCGCCCGTCGTGCTCCAGCGCAGCGAGCGGATTCCGCTGCGAGGCCAGCATGTGGGCCGCACCTGGTGGCAGGCCGCATGATCCAGCGCCCGGCCGCGGGAGCCGTCCAGGATCCCGTCCGGTCCCAGGCGGTCTCACCGTACGTTCCACAAACCGCCGCGCCAGCATCCACAGTTCTCTTGTAAACCAGTCGGAAATATAGGATGCTGGCCGCAGCCGATCCGCCAGGATCAGCTGGCCGGTACCGCGCCGGCCCCCCTTCCCGCTCACGCACGTCGTAGGAGAACGCATGCACACGATCAGGAAGCTGATCACGGGCTCGGCCGCGGCCGCGGCGCTGGCGGCCTTCGCCGCGACGCCGGCCGTCGCCGCGGCCGCGGCCCACGCCGTCCCGGCTAGCAACGCAAGGCCAAACGACCCGTCCGGCGCAACCGTGCCGAGGGAAGGCGACGTCGTCGGTGTCGGCGCCGACACCGATGAGTTCCTGCTCGATCAGTTCAGCCACGACTACAACGCCAGCCACAGCGGCTCCGCGCACCTGCTGTACAGCTGGGACGCGACCAATCCCAGCACCGGCGCGATCGGGGACTCGATCAAGACCAAGGCCAAGTGCTCGAAGATCCCCCGCCCTGACGGTTCGTCGGCGGGCATCACCGCGTTCGACGCCAACACGAAGACCAGCGACGGCAAGGACTTCTGCATCGACTACGCCCGTTCGGCCCGCGGACGCGCGTCCACCGATCCGCCGAAGGCCGCAGGAGGGATCGTGTTCGTGGCGCTGGCGAAGGACGCCATCACCTACGCCGCCCAGTCGACCACGAACGCCCCCGGCACCCTCACCACGGCGCAGCTGGCCAGCATTTACAACTGCGTTGACACCAACTGGAACCAGGTCGGCGGCAAGAACGCCCCGATCCATGCCTTCCTGCCGCAGACGGGGTCCGGCCTGCGCACCTCCTTCCTGACCATCATCGGCGTCACTACCCCAGGCTCGTGCGTCAACAGCACGGTGCAGCAGAACCAGGGGGTCAACCCTCTGCTCAAGGACCCGGACGCGATCGTTCCCTACTCGATTGCCAAGTACATCGCCCAGCGCTATCACTCCGCCAAGTGCCTGAAATCCTCCTGCGCCCCGGTCAGCGGCGTGGAGTGCAAGCCGGCGAAGGGCCAGGACCTGTTCGGCTGCGACGAGCACGGCACGCTCAACCTGAACTCGGTCAACGGCACCAAGCCAACGACCGGGACCGCGCCCAACGTCACGATCAACCCGTCGTTCAGCGCCACGTTCTTCAACACGATCTATGACGTGGTGCGCTTCTCCGGCTCGACCCCGGACAACATCCCCTCGAACCTGGAGCCGTTCTTCGCTGCCGCCACCGCCAAGGTCAAGGGCTGGGCCTGCAGCAACAAGACCGCTACCACCGATATCAAGCACTACGGCTTCCTGACCTCCCCGCTGTGCGGGATCGGCTTCTGATCCGGCGCCCAGCATGACGCGCCAGGCGCGGCCCCGCCGCCGCGCCTGGCTGCGTCGTCTTACTACTCTTGATCTGGACCTTTTCGACCTGTAAACAAGGTAATACCGACGTCGCCCCGATGAAGGACACGAACCATGGCCGTTGCAGCCGAACGTCCCGCGCTGCCGCCCGCCGACGAGGACCTTCCCCGCGCGGTCGCCTCCCGGGTGCCGGCTAGCGACAGGATCTTCCATGGCATCTTGCGCGGGGGAGGGTATGCGGTCTTCGCCATCACCGGGCTGATCCTGGTCTTCCTCGTCCTGCGCTCGCTCCCCGCCTTCCGCGCGGTCGGGTTCGGCTTCTTCACCACGTCGCAGTGGTTCATCAGCACCAACCAGTTCGGCATCGCCGCGATCTTGCCGCTTGGCGTGCTCGCCGCGCTGATCGCGCTGATCATCGCGGTCCCGGTCGGGCTGGCGACCGCGTTGTTCATCTCCGAGTACGCCCCGGCCGCGCTGCGCCGCTGGCTCGTCACGGTAATCGACCTCATGGCGGCGATGCCCAGCATCATCGTCGCCTTGTTTGCGGTGTTCTTCGTGATGCCCCGCATCCTGGGCTTCGACGGCTGGCTGAGCCACCACCTGGCGTTCATCCCGCTGTTCCGGTTCACGCTGGCCAACTATCCGGCGCAATACGCCAACGCCACCTTCATCGCCGCCGCGGCGGTGTCGCTGCTGGTGATCCCGATCATCGCCTCGCTGTCGCGGCAGGTGTTCTCGCAGGCACCCCGGGGTGAGCGGGAAGCCGCCTACGCGCTCGGCTCGACCCGCTGGGGGATGATCCGCACGGTCGTGCTGCCCTACGGCAAGTCGGGGATGATCGGGGCGAGCATGCTCGGCCTCGGCCGCGCGCTCGGGGAGACGATCGTGATGGCCTTCGTCCTGACCCCCATCTTCACATTCAAATTCCATGTCCTGGAGAGCGGCGGCAACTCGGTAACCACCATGATCGCGAACCGCATTTTCGAGGCCGGCCCCAAGGAGATATCCGCGCTCATGGCCGGCGGCCTGGTGCTGTTCGTGATGACACTGACGGTCAACGCGATCGCCGCGATCATCATCCAGCGGTCGCGCTCCGGCGTGACCACGACCGCGGACTGACGCCATGGTGACCCAGGAGAGCCAGGCATCCGCCCCGGCCAGTACCCGCCCCCAGGGGGCCGAACGGCGCGTGCGGATCAGCCGGGTCACGCAGGCCGGCGCCGCGACCGTGGCCACTGCCGCGCTGGGCGCGCTCGGACTGGTCTGGCTGCTCTACGAGCAGATGCTGGCACTCAGCGGGGTGGCCGGCTTCTGGCTCTCGTGGTATGTCGTATTCCTGCTGCTGTATGCGTGGATGGCGTGCGCAGCAGTGGGGGCGCCGGGAGGCCACCGACAAGGTCGCGGTGGTCGCGTTCACGACCGCCGGCGTGCTCACCTGCGCCGCCGTCCTCGGCCTGGTCCTGTTCGTGCTGGCCAAAGGGGCCTCCGCCGTCCGGCACCTCAGCTTTTTCACCCAGTCGATGGCCTTCGCCGGCCCGCTCAGCCCGCTCTCGTCGGGCGGCGTCCTGCACGCGATCGCCGGCACGCTGGAGCAGATCACCCTCGGCACGCTGTTCGCGGTGCCGCTGGGCCTGCTCGCGGCCGTATTCCTGGCCGAGGTCGGCGGCCCGGACGCGCGCCCCATCCGGACCATCGTGGAGGCGATGACCGCCCTGCCCGACGTGATCGCGGGCTTGTTCGTCTACGCGCTGGCCATCCTCACCCTCGGCCTGCAGAAGAGCGGGCTGGCGGCGGCGCTGGCGCTAGCGGTCACCATGATGCCCATCGTGGCCCGGGCTTCCGAGCTGATCCTCCTGCTGGTTCCCGGAACGCTGCGCGAGGGGTCTTACGCGCTCGGCGCCAGGCACTGGCGGACGGTCCTGAACGTGGTCCTGCCGACCGCCCGGTCCGGCCTCGCCACGGCCGTGGTTCTCGCGATGGCCCGGGGCATCGGGGAGACCGCGCCGGTCCTGGTGGTATCCGGCGTAACCAAGGAGATCAACCTCAGCCCCCTGCACGGCCCGCAGATGAGCCTGCCCCTGTTCGTCTGGGAGTACGCGCACGTTGAAGCGGTCAACCAGGCCGTCGTCGCCCGCGCCTTCGGGGCGGGGTTCACCCTGGTGGTCGTGGTCGTCGTGCTGTTCGCCCTGGCCCGGGCGCTCGGTGGTACCGCGCCCGGAGAACTGACCCGGCGACAGCAGCGCCGGCTGGCACGGCAGGCGGCACGGACATGAACGGCCATCCGGGCAGCCGGACGCGACGCCGGTTCGGCAGCTACCGGCCGGGAGGCGGGATGACTCGCTCGCTGCATCCGTGGCGCCGGCGGGCCCGGCAGGCAGTGGCGTTCAGCGGTGCGGCATCGCTGGCCGCGGGGGTGCTGCTCGCCTCGGCGGCGACGCGCTCGCCCGCTTCAGCCGCCAGCCAAACCCCGGCTGTGACCGTCCAGGGCCCGCACATGTGGGATCCGGCGCACGGAAAGCCGTTCGCCAATCCGAGCACCGTGACAGTGAACCAGACCAGCAACCTGGTGAACCAGATGGTGCACGTGTCATGGACCGGGTTCACCCCGAGCAGCACGCCCTTGTACGACGCGGCCGCCACCAACTACCCGGTGATGGTGACCGAATGCCGCAGCACGAACCCGGCCAGCCTGAACGAATGCTACGGGGCCAACAACGGCGGCGTGCAGGGCGCGTCCGGACCCGACGGCCCGATGAACACGGCCTACGCGACGACCGCCGCGAATGGCACCGGCGAGCTCGACATCCAGATCCTCACCTCGCTGGAGAACCAGTTCCTCGGCTGCGACCAGAATCATCCGTGCTCGCTGCTGGTGATGCCCGCGCAGGGCGGCAACGTGTTCGTCGCCCCGCCGAAGTGCGCCGACCACAGCGCCGACATCGGCGGCTCAGCCATCGGCCAGCTGGCGTTCAGCACCTCGCACGGGCAGTGTTCGTGGCTGACGCGGATCGTGATCCCGCTGAAGTTCGCGCCGACTCCGGCCGCCTGCCCGCTGAAGAATGCGCAGTTCAGCATCGCCGGGTCACCGATGATGGCCCGGGCCATGGCCCAGTGGCTGGCCAGGCTCTGCTCCGGGTCGCACGGGCTCACGATCGGCTACAACTCCACCGTCCCCGAGCCGCTGGCCGTCAGCGAGACTGCGGGCGGCCTGGCGGATGTGGCGCTCACCACCCGGCCGGCCAGCGCCGATGGGATCAGCGCGAGCGGAAGACATCAGTTCGTGTATGCACCCGTTGCCGTATCGGCCGTCTCGATCGCGTACTGGATCGACAATCCCGGCACCGGCAAGCCGGTCACCAGCCTCATGCTCGATCAGCGTCTGGTGGACAAGCTGCTCACCCAGTCGTACAACTTCCAGAACGAGGGGACCGGATGCACGGCTCCGCCACCCCCCAAGGGGATCGGGTGCGACAAGGGCGTGTCCGGCAGCAACCCGATCACGTTGTTCGCTGACCCCGAGTTCAAGAAGCTCAACCCGGACGTGCAGCCGGTGACGGGCTTCGGGGCGGCGTTCCAGGTGCCCACGGTCCAGTCCGGCCACAGCGACATGACCTGGACCGTGACCCGCTGGATCGCCGCCAGCGCGGACGCCAGCAAGTTCCAGCAGGGCACGCCCGACCCCTGGGGGATGCGGGTCAACAGCTACTACAAAGGCCTGAAGTACCCGCTGGACTCCTTCACCGCGATGGACCCCTACCCGGTCATCGCCCACAAGTACAGTCCCGTGTTCCCGCTGAGCCTGGCCGACAGCTACCAGGCCGAGAACTGGGACCCCGGCACCAGCTGGGAGAAGGACCAGGACGGCAACTTCCCTAAGGACCCGATCCAGATCCCCGGCGAGCGCGCGCTCATCGCCGTCCTCGACCAGGCGAGCGCGGCAGCTTTCCGCTTCCCGGTCGCGGCGATCCCGAACGCGGCCGGCCGGTACGTCCAGCCGACGAACGCGGCCATGGCAGCGGCGCTGGCGAGCATGACTCCCGCCGGCAGCGGCACCCTGCAGATGAACCTGCACGGCGGCAACCCGGCCGCCTACCCACTGACCATGGTCATCTACGCGATGGTGCCGATCAGCGGGGTCTCCCACACCAAGGCGGCCGCGATCGCCCGCTTCCTGGACTTCGCCGCTGGCACCGGCCAGACCCCCGGCGTCGGCCCGGGCCAGCTGCCCGCGGGCTACCTCCCGCTCCCGGGCAATCTGCGGGCGCAGACCCGCAAGGCGGCCCTCGAAGTCGCGAACCAGACCGGGAACCAGCCCGCAGGTCACTCCGGCAATCCCGCGGGACCGCCCTCGAGCCCTGGCGGCGGCGCGAACGCTCCCTCTTCTTCGACTTCTTCTTCTGCTGCTGGTGGTGCTGCCCAGTCGGCGCACGGCCGGTCAGCGTCGCAGCCCGGGCCCAGCGGATCAGCATCCGGCACGCCGGCCAGGCTCGTCGCGGACGCGCATCCACCCACGTCGGCGCTCACTCGCTTCGCGCTGCCGACCCTACTGATCCTGGGCGGGCTTGCGGCTCTCGGCGGCACGATCACGAGCATGGGGTCGGCCGAGACTCCCGTCGCCACCCGGCTCCGACGACTGCGTAGGAAGAGATGATGACCATGAGGCGCAGGCTGGTGACCGCCGCGCGCGGACGGGCCCGGGCCCAGCACGCAGCACGGCTGAGGCTCGGCCTGAGCGGCGCGGCCAGGATCACCGCCGCCTCGGCGCTCGCCGTGGCCGGGCTGGTCGCTGCGGCGGCACCAGCGCAGGCAGGCAATTACGTGTCCATCAGCGGGTCCGGCTCTTCCTGGGCGTCGGTAGCGATCGACCAGTGGGCGCAAGATGTCCGCTCATCCGGGATCGTGGTCAACTACAACCCGGACGGGTCGGCCGCGGGCCGGGCCGACTACATGGCGAACCAGGACGACTTCGCCGGCTCGGATCCTCCGTTCCGCGACGGCCAGGACCAGCTCGGCGGTACCGGGGCCGAGCACCCCTCGCAGGGCTACTCCTACGTCCCCGACACCGCCGGCGGTACCGCCCTCATCTATCACATCAGCGTAGCGGGCAAGCTGATCACGAACCTGCGGCTATCCCCTCTGACGATCATGAAGATCTTCACCGGCAAGATCACCAACTGGGACGACCCGGCGATCACCCACGACTACGGCGCCCGGCTGCCGAGCCTGCCGATCACCCCGGTCATCCGCTCAGACGGATCAGGCGCCACGTACTTCTTCACCCGCTGGATGTCGCATCTGTACCCGAGTCAGTGGAACGCGTTCTGCGACCAGGTCCACCCGGGAATCAAGCCTCCGTGCGGGCAGACCGAGTTCTACCCGCAGTTCGGGAACGCGAAAGCGGAGAACGGTTCCAATAACGTCGTCACCTTCATAACCTCCAGCTACGGCAACGGCTCCATCGGCTACGACGAGTACGCCTACGCGCTCAACTCGCACTACCCCGTGGTCAAGGTGCTCAACCCGGGCGGCTACTTCGTGCTGCCGTCCGCCTCGAACGTGGCCGTGGCACTGACCAAGGCGGTCATCAACAAGGACTCGCACAGCCCGGACTTCCTCCAGCAGAACCTTGACCCGGTCTACAGCTTCAAAGACCCTCGCAGCTACCCGCTGTCCAGCTACAGCTACCTGATCGTGCCGCGCAGCGGCACCCAGCTACCCACCAACTTCAGCACCCAGAAGGGCAGGACCCTCAGCACCTACATCAACTTCATGCTGTGCGGCGGGCAGCAGCAGATGGCCCAGCTCGGCTACTCACCGCTGCCAGAGAACCTCGTGCTGGGCGGGCTCCTGCAGAACGGGCATATCCCCGGCCACGTCTCGATCCCGTCCCAGTCATCGCTGAACCGCTGCCACAACCCGACCATGCACGACGGGCAGAACGTCCTGCTCAAGAACGCTCCGTTCCCGTCGCCGTGCGACAAGCTCGGCGCGCCGCTGAATTGCGTGGTGCGGCACGGCAAGGCCGTCGCCACGGGGAGTGGCGGTGGTGGCGGCGGCAAGGGCACCGCCGGCCACGGCGCCTCCACCGGGCCGTCCGGCGCGAGCAACAGCTCAGGCACGGCGAGAGCGGGCACGGGACCGGGCGCCACCGCGGCGGCCGCCGGAACAGCCGCCGGGACGGCCGCCGACTCGGTGACGGGGGTGCCGGTCAGCCTGGCCGCCAACGGCCCCAGCCAGTCAGCGCTCGCCGTCTTCAGCGCGGTCGGCCTGCTGATCGTGATCGCTCTCCCCCCGGCGCTGCTGGCATGGCTGCGCCGCCGCCGTGGGCAGCCGCATGGCTGAGACCGAAGTGGCCGAGGAGGCCGCAGCGGGAGGCGGGCCCGAGGTGGCTGCCGGGTCTTCGGGCGCCCGGGTGCTGATGGCCGACGGGCCGGCCGGGACCGGGACAGCCGGGCAGGCGCCGTCGGCACCGACCGCCCGACGACGTCCGGTGATGCGCAGCATCAGCATGGCCTTGATCCTCCTCGCCGGCATCGTGCTCGGTTTCGCCGGGTACCTGTACGTTCTGTCCGGCGTGCAGGAGTCGAGATCCCAGGTTCTGGAGTACGCACGGCTGCGCGGGGAACTGGCGGCTCAAGTTGCGCCGCTCGGGCCGGCCGCCCCCGGATCGCCGATGGCAGTTCTCGACATTCCCAGCATCGGCGTGCGGAACATGGTGGTGGTGGAAGGAACCAGCCCGGAGAATCTCACCTTGGGCCCTGGGCACTTGCGCGATACGCCACTGCCCGGCCAGGCCGGCGTCTCGGAGATCTTCGGGCGCCGGGCGACGTTCGGCGGCCCGTTCGCGGGCCTCGCGCGGCTACGGCCAGGCGACGTCATCCGGGTCGTCACCGGCCAGGGAGAATCCACCTACACGGTGGCAGCCACGGCCGGCAGCGGGCAGACGGTCGAGGATCCGGTGCCGAACCGGCTGATCCTGCTTACGGCCTCTTCGCCGTTCATACCAAGCCACTACATCGAGGTCGATGCCCGGCTGATCACCCGTGCTCACCCCAGTCCCGGTGTCGGGCACGAGATCACCCGGCCGGAATTCCCGCTGGCCGGCGACGGCAGCGCGATGGTCTTCACCATCGGGTGGGAGTTCGTGCTTGCCCTGGTCGTCGCGGGTGCCGCCATCGCCGCGACCCGCTGGTCGCCCCGGGTCGCATGGGTCGGTATCGCGCCGCTGGCGCTGGCGGTGCTCTGGGCCCTGTACCACAGCCTGGCAGCGTCGCTGCCGAACCTGTACTGACGGCAGAGGGAACCCGATGACAGACAGCACGAGCGGGAGCGAGCCGGTGAGTACCCCCAGCCAGGACGGTGCCAGGCCGGCCGGGCGGCCGGCGGCGCCCCGGCCGGCCCACAGACATCGGTGATCGACTACGTCAGCCCTTCGGCGCCCCATCTCGGGTCCGGTCCGCTGCTCGGACTGGAGGCCCGGAACGTGTCGGCCTGGTTCGGCAGCCACAAGGTGCTCGAGCGGGTGTCGCTGACCATGCAGCCGGGCCGGGTCACGGCCCTGATCGGGCCCTCCGGCTGCGGCAAGTCCACGTTCCTGCGGATACTCAACCGGATGCACGAGATGGTGCCGGCCGCGGCTCTCGGCGGGGAGGTGCTGCTGGACGGCGAGGACATCTACGGCGGGCGCAAGCGGGCCTCCGACATCAGACGGCGGATCGGGATGGTGTTCCAGAAGCCGAACCCCTTCCCGGCCATGTCCATCTACGACAACGTGGCCAGCGGGCTGAAGCTGGCCGGAATCAAGGCCCCCAGCAGGGACCAGGTGGTGGAGACCAGCCTGCGCCGGGCCGGCCTGTGGGGCGAGGTGCAGCACAGGCTCCGCACGCCCGGCGGCGCGCTGTCCGGCGGCCAGCAGCAGCGGCTCTGCATCGCCCGGTCGCTGGCCATCTCGCCGGACGTGCTGCTGATGGACGAGCCCTGCTCGGCGCTGGATCCGACATCCACCCGGCGCATCGAGGAAACCATCGCCGAGATTCAGAACCAGGTGACGATCGTGATCGTCACGCACAACATGCAGCAGGCGCAGCGGGTGTCCCAGGAGTGCGCGTTCTTCCTCGCCGCCGAGGGAACCCCCGGACACATCGTGGAGTCGGGCCAGACAGGGCAGATGTTCGAGGCCCCGCAAGACCCGCGCACCGCGGACTACGTCCGCGGCCGCTTCGGCTGACCGGTACGCGGCTCCAACCGCATGCTCCTAGCCGCGCGACTGATCATGGGCACGGACTGACCGCACGTCGGTCCGGCGCCCCCGGCAGCGCCCGCGCGGCGAGAGCCTGTACCGATTCGGGCAGCGTCCCCCCGGCCACGTCGGCAAGCGTTACCGATCCAAGCACTGCAGACAGAGACGAGCGCACGGCCAGCCATACGTCGCGCAGCGGCTTCGCGGCCCCCGGATAGGAGATGTCTTCCGGGGTGACATTGTGCACTCTCGACAGGTCGCCCTCGATGACGTGAATAACGTCGGCCAGGGTGACACCGGTCGGGGGGCGGGTAAGCACGTAACCCGGGGCCCGCCCGCGGTGGCTTCGCACCAGTCCTGCCCGCCGGAGGTCAGCCAGGATGTTCAGCAGGAACTTCAGCGGAATCGCCTGGGCGAGGGAGATGCGCTGCGCCGTGATCGGCTCGCCGGCCGATGCTGCCAGCTCAGTGAGCGCCCTGACCGCATAGTCCGTCCTGGCGGAGACGCGCAGGGGCAGGTCGTAGGGCGTGCTCCGTGATGCGACGTCGGGAATTGCAGCCATCACGACCGCGCCGCGACGGGGCCAAGGCTGTCCTCGCACGGACCGGCTGGAGCATCCCCCGCGCCGGGAAACACTTGTGCGTCGCGCAGGCGCGCATAGACGTGATCTCCCGCCTCGATGCCGTCGAGTTCCTCGTTCGACAGTTCAGCGAAGATCGGGTCACCCGGCCGACCGGAGCCGTGGACCAGGTTCGGCGCGCCCGCGAAGCCGACCACGAACGGCGTCGCCGACCAGTCGTAGATGTCCACGGGTGAGGCGGCTTGTTCTCCCCGGCCACGGCGCATGACTGCTGACTACCTCCGGCCGTCAGCGACAGACCGTGGCGGCGGTCCCAAGCTGGTCGATGCAGAACCGGCGGGTCGCCTCATGGTCCGTCATGCCGACAGCCTGGCACCCGCCCACGCCAAAGTCAATCTTTCCTATCGACAAACTTGATATTGGCCCTGCCGGTTCCGGCCTTACCCCATCGGATATGTAACGGGCACGACAGAGTTCTGCGGATCATCTGGCGGCGGCTCGGGGGGTTGGGATACTTTGCCGCTGATCCCGGAATCTGGAGGCAGCAGAATGTCCTTAACCCCCCGTAAGGCTGCTTCGCTGCTCAGCGCGGCCGCGCTCGGCGTCACGGTGACGACCAGCGCCGGCTGGGCAGCCGCTTCTACCGCCCAAGCCAGTGTGGCCAGGCCCAGCCTTTCTAAGTCGGGCCCCAGCTTTTCTCAGTTGAGCGCGAGCCAGGTCAAAGCCCGCGCGGCCGGCAAGCGAGAGCGCATGGTGGTCGTGTTCGACGACCAGCTCACCAGCCTCCCAGCGAACCGGGCCCACCGGCGCGCCCGGGAAGCAACTGCCGCGTCCATGCAAGCTCCGCTCGTGGCCCAGCTGAAGCAGGTCGGGGCCGCGCATATTACGAACCTTTCACTCCTCAACGCTGTCGCGGCGACAATGCCGGCGGCCGAGGCACGGGCACTCAGCCACACCCGGGGCGTCAAGGCGGTCGTCCCCGACGGAACCATCACCATCGGCGACGCCAAGTCGAGCACGAAGACGGTAGCCCCCTCCCGGGTGCGCAAGCCGGCCATCCGGGCAACGGCGGCCGACGGGCAGCAGCTGTGCAATACATCTGCCGGGAAACCGCTGGTTGAGCCCGAGGCCCTCACGAGCATCCACGCAACCCAAGCGTCCGCGATCGCGACCGGCCGGGGCGTCATCATCGGGAACGTCGACGCCAACTCGCTAGCCGGGAACATCAACATGATCCGGCGCAACGGGCAGCACGTGATCATCGATGCGCCGAACCCGAACGAGAACGTCTTCAACGACGAGTTCAACGGAGACGTCTCCACCATGGCCGCCCAGGGCACGGTCACCTACACCTACGCGTCTCAGCTGCCCTTCTCCAACGTCCCCGCGAAGTGCAGCTTCCGGATCGTGGGTGACGCCACCGGTGCCTCTCTTCTCAGCACCGGTCAATTCAACGACACCAACGCGCAGGGTCAGACCGTGGCTCGCGAGTCGCTGGTCATCGCGGGGCTGCAGCAGGCGGTGAACGAGGGCGTCAACGTCGTGTCGGAGTCCTACGGCTTCGGCGCCCTGCCGGGTGCCAACGACGACCTGATCGAGCCGACGAACGTCGCCATGGTGCAAGCGGGCGTTGTCGTAGTCGAGAGCGCAGGCGACAGCGGCTCGTCCGGCACGGTCGAGGAGCCCGCCGCCAACCCGGCCATCATCGACGCCGCCGGCACGAACGACCTCAGGCTCCTCGCCCAGGCCGACGGCTACACGAAGGGCTGGCTGGACGACAACATGACGACCTTGTCGTCGGGCGGCACCGCTGCCAACGGCGCCGTGGTGGACCTGGCCGCCCCCGGCTACCTGGCGCTCGCTGTGGCCGGCATCCACCAGCAGCCGCAGCCGGCACTTCCGACTGAGGCCTTCGGCGGCACCAGCGAGTCGGCCCCCTTCATCTCCGGCGCCGCCGCCGACGTGATCCAGGCCTACCGTGACACCCACGGCCGGGCCACCCCCACGCCAGCCCAGGTGAAGCAGATCCTCACCAGCACGGCAACCGACATCGGCGCTGAGTCAGACCAGCAGGGCGCCGGCCTGCTGAACATACAGGCGGCCGTGGAGGCGGCCCGCCAGATGCCCGGCACGTCGCAGGCGCATTCCAGCGCTCCCGAACTGGTGGACAACCCCAGCCAGCTCGACGTACAGGGCCCGGGCGGCTCGACGGTCCACACATCGGTCACGCTGTACAACGCCTCCTCCAACACTGAAAGGGTCAGCGGCGCCTACCGGGCGCTTGGCAGCGAGACGGCCTTCGGCAAGCCCGTCACCGAGAACGTCAGCGCCCCGTCGCCGAGCGCCCCGATTCCCGCCCAGGGGGCGACCGCGGCGGCACCGATCAAATTCACGGTGCCGAGGGGTGTCAGCGTGCTCGATGCCGACATGCGCTGGCCGGACCCGACCAACAACAATGCCAACATCCTGTCGTTCATCTTGACCGACCCGGCCGGGAGGCTGGCCCAGTCGTCGTACGACTACGGCGCCTCCAACTTCGTCCCTTGTCCCGGCGGAGGCTGCAGCCCTGACATCCAGCACAGCACGGTCGAGCATCCGATGGCCGGAACCTGGACGGCTCAGGTCCTGTGGGCCAACGGCCGTGGCCACGCGCAGAGTCCGCCGGACATCCCAGGGCCCTACCGCGGAACCGTGACCTTCCAGGCCAGTGGCCAGAACTTCACGACAAGCCCGGCGTCGACGCCCGTCACCATCCCGGCTCGCAGCTCGGCGAGCGTGCCGCTCAGCATCGCCCTCCCCCGGGCTCCGGGCGATGCCCCCGAGTCGGTGCAGTTCACCGGGCCGGGCGGGCTCGAGAGCTCGGTGGCGATCGCCCGGCGTACTCTCATCCCTTCGGCTGGCGGCTCGTTCGGCGCCACGCTGACCAGCTCGGTATCTCGCGGTGCCGGGCAGATCAAGACGTTCTACGTGAACGTGCCCCGGGGAAAGAGGGATCTCGACGTGTCGTTCAAGGCGCCGGACCACGCCGCCGACGACCCGGTGTACTACTACCTGTTCTCGCCGGGCGACCTCGCGTCTACTGGCCCCGCGAGGTTTAACTTCCCGGTCACGGCCGTCGACGCCACGCCGACGTCCGGCAACCCGACCGGAAAGGCCTCGCTCATCGCCCCCGATCCCCAGCCAGGCCTGTGGGAGATCGACGTGATGCAGGGCGCTACGACCGCCGGGACGGAGTTCTCCCAGACCGTCACCGGGAACCTCGGGTACAACCAGCTCAAACCCGTCACCGAGACCGGTCTCCCGACGTCGAACTCGACGATCGTCGACTCCGGCTCCAGCGTCCCGGTCACGGTGAAGGTCACGAACACGACGAACCACGTCGGGTTCTTCGAACTGCAACCGTCGGGCAACGACATCAGTGGCGGCAATACCGCCACGCCGGAAAAACTGGCGCCCGGAGCCACCGGGACGCTGAAGGCGACGCTGTCGCCCACGGCGACTGCGGGTACCGCGGTGAAGGGCACCCTCAGCGTCATCGACTCGACGGACTTCGGAGCCACTGAGCCCGACATCGGGTTCCACTTGTTCTCCGACTTCCACGATTTCTCCTACGCCTACAAGGTCGGGAGCTAGCTCGAGCGGCTAGTACCGGCAACAACGGCACGGCCCGGGCCTCCTCGCAGGCCCGGGCCGTCGCCGCATCGAGTGCCAGCCTCGAAGGTTGGCCAGCGACGAACGCCCGCGCAAGATCGCCAGCAACCTCGACGCGTGGCCCAGCAAGAGCTTGGGAAGGGCCGCCAGAAACGCCCAGGCCGGTCGCCGCGTGGCACGAGTGGCACGAAGCTCATGACAGGTCCGCCCAGAGAAGCCATCAGCTGCGGCCAAATCGCAGTCTGAGCTGGGATTTCTGGCTGACGCCCCGAACAGGATCCGAACCTGCGGCCTACTGCTTAGGAGATTGTTTTAGATCATGTCGTGACAGGCCTCGTGGCTGCTCACGGGCTGGTGATGGCCTGCTTCGGGCTCACGGTGTAGGTGATGCTGAACACGGCCGTATCGCCATCGTTGACTATGCCAAGGCAGCCGGGCATGAGTTCGTAAATGTGCAGGTTGCCGCCGGTGGTCAGTACCGTGAGCTGGCCGATGTGCGGCACCATGGACAGGTGACCGACCGCTCAGCAGTGAGCCGATGGCTGGCAGGCTATGAGGCCGCCTGGCGGGCGCCTGGCACTGAGGGTCTCGCGGACCTGTTCACCGATGACGCCACTTATCTGCAATCTCCTTACGAAAAGCCCCTTACTGGCGTGGACGCGATCAAGCGGATGTGGCAGGACGAAAGAGAAGGCCCGGATGAGGTCTTCGGTCTGGGCACCGAGATCCTCGCTGTCGAGGGCCCGACAGCGGTAGTCCGGGCCGAGGTCTGCTACGGAGATCCGCCCCACCAGGAGTACCGGGATCTGTGGGTCATCCAGCTCGCCCGTGACGGCCGCTGCACCCGGTTCGAGGAGTGGCCCTATTGGCCAGGGCACCCCCACTCCGCTCACGACGCTCCGGCCTAGCCAGTCGCTGCGACGTACTCAATTGCCGCCATGAGGTACGTCCGGGACTGCCGAGCCCTTGCCGTAAGGATCCAACTGTGAGAAGCGCGGATCTTGGATTCAACGGCCACGAATGCTGTGGCGGACGTTCGCGGAGCCAATGACGTCGCGCCTGGCGCGATCGCAGGGCGTAGTCGAGCTGCCGGTGGCAGATCACGCGCCGAGCCGCCATTCGGCGCGGCTGTCGGGGCTGGTTCCGTACGTTCGTGGCTGTGCATAAGAGGTAATCTGCGCGGCTGCAGCGCCTGCGCGACCGGCCGGGAAGACGGACATGCCTAGGGCGTCAATTGCGGAATGACCTGGCGTGTGGTCCTGGTTTACCCAGCAGCCACCGCCGGAACGGCCGCCGCGGTGGACGGGCGGTGACGCGGCCGCCGTGGTTCTCGCCCGAGATCTCCACTGTGAGGCGTACCGGCTCTTTCCAGCCATTCCGCGGGCGGATTTTGACCGTTCCGCCACGCACAGTTATCCCGTCGGCGTCCACCTCGATGCCGGGCTTGGTCACCAGGACAAGTCCGCCGCCACGCACATATGCCTGGATCTGAAGTGCGGACTGGGTGATCACCGCGTTCGTGAAGTCGAGCTTCACCGTCCCGCCGACGGCCCGGATCTCCATCCGTGCGGGGACCACCCACTGACCGCGGCGCGTGGCGTTCCCGCCCTGGTAGTCGAGCCGGACAACGTCTTTGGCCTGCGCCGCGACCGTGCCAGCCTGGCCGGGCACGTCCGGCAGGTCGGCGGTGAGCGCGGCCAGTTCGCCCCTGGTGCGGGCCGTCAGCGCTGCCTCTGCCCGCTCGTCGAGCTCGGCTGCGGTCAGCCGGCCGTCACCGGCCGCCACGCGCAGGATATCCAGGGCGCGATCGCGATCTTCATGCGAGGCCCGCAGCTCCGGCCGGGCGCCCGAATCAGCGCCAGTGCCCGGGGAAACCTCGCCTGTCATGCCCACATCTTGTAACCCACCGGGTAAGCCCGCAACAGCAGCGCACCTCGTGCGCGGCCGACCCAACGATAGCGGCGGACCCAACGGTCACGGTCATGCGGTGCTCGATGCTCTGCGACGGCCGGGACCTCGGGTTCGAGCAATAGCTGATCTGGGCGTCGCTGGTCTTGCCGCGCAACTCCGCGGGAGGGTCTCGGGCGCGGAGACGATCAGCGCCTTGGGGTGGTTAGCTGCCTGGGTGCGGGCGGTGACCGCGCTGGACCGGGTGCTCGTCAGCACCAGCAGGCCTCGCGTTTCCCCTGCCGGCGAGGGCTGATGAGATGCTCGGTGCTCAGGGCCTCGCGGGCGGCGCGGATGGCATCGATCGCGTCGCTCTTGCGCGCACCGGCCCGTGGCGGCCCGCACCGGCGGCACACGACGACGCAGCAGCGGGATGTGATGAACAGCGCCGGACGCGTATTTTGAAAGGACCGTTAGCTCACTGAGGAGGGGGCCGTGAGCGCACCCGGCCAGAATCCCGTGCATGTCCCGGCGGACGGCGGCGAGTCCGTCTTCCTCGTCGGCGACACCTACACGACCCTGCTGTCCGGAGCGCAGACCGGCGGGGCATTCACTTTGCTGGAGGCGCTCGTCCTGCCCGAGGCCGGGCCGCCACCCCATGCCCACCACCGCGAGGAAGAGACGTTCTTCCTGCTCGATGGGCACATGGTGTTCAACGTCGGCGCCGAGACATATGACGCGGACCCAGGCACCGCCATATACGTACCCCGGGATGTCGCGCACAGCTACCGTAACGTGGGTGAGGGCCCGGCCAAGATGTTGTTCATGTACTCCCCCGCCGGGATGGAGGCCATGTTCCCCGAGATCGGTAAGCCCGGACGCCGCGGCGTCGTCGGTCTACCGCTGGACCGAGCGGAGCTAATTGCCATGGCTGGCGTGGCCGAGAAGTACCACTTCTCCTTCATCACGCCAGGGGCCGCTTCGGGATCATAGCGGGGTTGAACCCGGGTCTTCTCGCGCAATGGACACCCGGAACGGGCGCCCGAACTATCAGCTTGGGAAGGTTCTATCCAGCACCTGGGTGACCAGCCAAGACGCTGGTCAGGTGCAGTGCCAACGCCCCTTGAGTGACCGTGAGCGACCGCTGATCATCCCCTCGAACGGGCACGCACCGCGCATGCCAGGTTCCGCGCGGCGTTCCTGTCCAGTTGTCGTTCGTTCACATGGGTCTCCTAGTGCTCAGAGACCCCACCTGTCAAACGATGTCCGTCAATTTTAGAGGACACGGTGGTCTAGGAAATTGAGGCGTGGTCGGCGGCCGCGGTCGCCGACCGGTTAGGTAGCCCGGGCGACCTGTTGCTTCGTGGTGACCGCTCGGATCGGTCACCTCATGGGTTGGAGCCATTACCAAGGAGGCGTAAGGTTTTACCGTCCAAAGGTCAACTCCGGCAGCAGGACCAAGAGCGCTTACAGGCGGCCATTGCCAGGCGGATGGAGGAATGGCCATGCGGCGGACGTTGATGATCATGACTTCGGCGATAGCCGCAATGGCATGCGCTGCCCCGGCAGCGGGCGCGGTCAGCAAGGGGGCAGTCGGGCCTGCGGCCACTGGGGGTGCCGTGACGCCTGCCGGGCAGGCGGGTTCTGCTACGGCTACGTGGGCGAAGCAGGCGCCCGTGTCCCACCCGCCGGCCCGGATCGGCGCCGCGATGGCTTATGACGCGGCCACTGGCACCCTGGTGCTGTTCGGCGGCTTGACCGGGCGTGCCCCCGCGCAACATCATCTCGGTGACACCTGGACCTGGGATGGCTCAACCTGGACGAAGCAGCACCCGGCGGTCAGCCCGCCCGCCCGGTCGGGCGCGTCGATGGTCTATGACGCGGCGACCGGCACCGTGGTGCTGTTCGGCGGCCAGGGCAGCCGCGTCTTTGGCGACACCTGGACCTGGGACGGCACGAACTGGACGCAGCAGGCTCCCGCGGCCCATCCGCGTGCCCGGGCCAGCGCGGCAATGGCCTATGACGCGGCGACCGGCACCGTGGTGCTGTTCGGCGGTTCCGAACCCGGGGATTTCCTCGGTGACACCTGGACCTGGGACGGCTCCACCTGGACCCGGCAGGCTCCGGCGGCCAGCCCGCCCGCGCGGTGGGGCGCGGCGATGGCCTATGACGCGGCGACCGGTACCGTGGTGCTGCTCGGCGGCGGCGGCTTCGGCCGCTTCCTTGGCGATACCTGGACCTGGGACGGCTCCACGTGGACACAGCAGGCTCCCGCGTCCCACCCGGGCCCCCGGCACGACGCGGCGGTCGCCTACGACGCGGCGACCAGCACCGTGGTGCTGTTCGGTGGCGCGACCTCCCGCCGCTTCCTTGACGGCACCTGGACCTGGGACGGCTCCACATGGATACAGCAGGCTCCCGCGTCCCACCCGGGCCCCCGGAATGGTGCGGCGATGGCCTATGACGCGGCCACCAGGACCGCGACACTGTTCGGTGGCGCCACCCCCCGCCACTTCCTTGACGGCACCTGGACCTGGGGGTAACTGCCAGGTTTGTGGTCTGTGCGGCTAGAGGAGCCTACTGCCGTCGTGGTGGCTGACTGCGGGGGGAGCGTCAGCCCGGAGCGCGTCCAGGACACGGATGGCGTAGGCCTCGGCGGCCAACTCCCAGATCGCTTACTCGCCGGCCCACCGGTAAGCGGCGGTCTCGTCGGTGAGAGCCAGCTCCCCCCGGTGATCTTGCAGCGGAAGACGAGGGCGATGATCCCCGGGTCATGTCCTTGTAGGCGCCGGTGAGCGCGACCGGCTCGACGTCCAGGCCGGGTTCCTCGCGGGCCCTCGCGGCGCAGCCCCAGCCCGGAAAAGAGAACAATGTCCCGAGACACCTGTCAACGGTGTCCCGAGACATCACACTGGCGCCCGAGCAGGATTCGAACCTGCGGCCTACTGCTTAGGAGGCACCTTCGAGCCGTCGCCAGACGGTGCCTAGTGTGGCCTGGCGGGCTGTCTAGCTGCACCGATAGCGGCTGGATGTGGCCCGGCGTGGCCCGATGCCTGCCGCCGTTGGCTCCCCAACTGACCCCCCGAGAATTCATTAGCTCCGCTAATGTTCGAATGATAGAACGCAGCAGCGAACCGCGCCGGGCCCTCCATGGACTCAGCCCGCCGGTGGCATGATCTTCGTGCATCATGCGCGCCGGCCGCCGACCCGCAGCCCGCGCCGCGGCGATCCCGGGCTCGCGTCCCCGGTGCAGGCTCGCCGGGTCGCCCGAGGATCAGCGGCTTTCCCGCGCTGCTGCGATCCCGCGAACCGATAATCCCCGCAGCGGGAAAGTGCGCACGCTAGCAGCCGAAAACTGTTGCCGCGCGGACGCCGCCCGCCATGCCCGCGCTCTCCCCTTGACATCCAAACAAAGAGGTGTTCGATCTGGACGCGAAGAGCGAGGATGGTCCGGCTGGTGACGACCGTCCATAACAGAACGATCTGCGTGTGGCAGTGGCCGCGCCTGACAGCCCGGCCCGGGAACTAGAACGTGCCAGCGAATCGGGTCGTCTGTGGATCCCTCTAAAAGGCGGTCAACCTTACGGGTTCGCTTATCCGCGTGGGCATTGTCAGGACACTACGGCAAACAGTTGCCACTGGTCAGCGACGCCTTTGAGAGTGTGCGCTCCCCGGTCGGCGAAGTTGATCCCAGATCCCGGCACGAGCTGCTTGACGGTAGAAGTCACGAGCACTTCACCCGGCCGGGCGAGGGCGGCAACCCTTGCGCCGACATGCACCGCGATGCCGGTGGCCGTGGCCCCTCGGCATTCGACCTCGCCGGTATGCAGGCCAGCACGGATCTCCAGCCCGATCTCCCGGATCGCATCGCCGATGGCGCAGGCGCAGCGAATCGCCCGTGTCGGCCCGTCGAAGGTGGCGAAGAAGCCGTCGCCAGTGGTGTCGATCTCGGTTCCGGCGTAATGCTCCAGGAGCTGGCGAACCCGGACGTGGTGGCTGTCGAGAAGCTGCCGCCAGCGCTGGTCGCCGATTGCCTCGAGCTTCTGGGTGGAACTGACGATGTCGGTGAACAACACGGTGGCCAGTACGCGGTCTGCTGCAGGGGAAGGCCGCACTCCGGTGACGAAGGCCTCGATTTCGGCGAGGATCTCCCCGGTGGCTGGCCCGGTGAAGAACGGGTGAGTGTCCCCCGCGAGCTCGACGAACCGGGCACCCGGGATGCGGGCAGCAAAGTCGCGGGCCGCCTCGACGTTGGCGACCGGATCTCCGGTCCGGTTCATCACCACCACGGGGACGCGAACGCTTGGCAGGATGTCGCGCATATCGATCAGGCAGAGCATGCGTTCGAGGGCCGCCAAGGCCGACGGGCTGGCCGATGCCTGCAGATAACGCATGAAGAACCTGACGTGCGTCAAATCCTTCGGAATGCCAGCCCCGGACCCGGTCAAGTACTCAACGGTGACACCGTTCTCGGCGAGATAAGCGATCTCTTGGTCGGCTTCCTCCCGGGTTGGCCCCCACGGATAGTCGCCATCCCTGATCCAGCGGGCCTGAGCGCCCCACAGCAACAGACCGCGTGTCCGCAGGGGGTACGTTGCGGCGAAAAGGGCAGCCAGGTTGGCCCCTTCGGAGTACCCGAATATGACTGCCCGGTCGCTTCTGGCTGCATCCATCACGGCCCTGATGTCATCCATCCGCTCTTCGAGCGTCGCGGCGTCGGTTGGACGATCGGAGAGACCCGTTCCACGCTTGTCGAAACGGATCAGCCGGCAGAAAGAGCCGAGCCGCTCCAGGAAGCTCGCCTTCTCTGGCCACTCCCAGTCCAGATCAAGATGAGAGGCAGTACCCGGCGCCAGAATCAGATCGACCGGACCCTCACCCGTGACCTGATAGGCGACACGGACATTCCCGCTCCTCGCGTACCTGGTGTCAGGCTGCATCGACGATCAGTTCCCATCTCAACCTAGGCAGCAAGAGCACGGTGTCGTTATTTGTGCGCCGGCCCGGGTCAGCGCGCTGGCCGTCCGTGCCGGCTGAACAGCAATCCTGTCGCGCCGACGAGCCGTTCCGCATGCACGAGACCGCTGGTCTGATCTTCTGGCGGGTCTGGCCACCACCCGGTCGTTAACTCGGCTAGCCATGCTCGGCGACCTGCTGTTGTGGGGGCGGCAGCTAGGCGGTCGCGGTGGGCGGGCGGTGCTGTGGCGATGATGCGGCTGGGGTGAAGGCGCGCAGCCGGTCCAGCAAAACCCCCGACAGTGCCATGAAGGTAATCGCGCCGAAGGCACCGAAGACCGCGTACTGGCTGTCAACGCCAACCCCGGCGGCGGCGGTGACCGTCCACCCCAGCGCCCACAGCAGCGGCATGGCCGCCGCCCACATCCAGGAGCTGGCCACCCGGCTGCGGAGCAGGAACGCTTGGGCGGCGCCGAGCGGGACCCCGGTGATGGCACCCATCACGGCCAGCTCGCCGACGCTTGTGCCGTAGCCGACCGCCCACGCACCGCCGAGCAGGCCAATGCCCATGCCTGCCGCAGTTGCAGCGATCCAGGCCAGCGGGTCGCCGAGCAGGCGGCGGGCGGCCAGCCACTGGCCGGCGCCGATGACCGCGCCCGCGACCAGACCCCCGGCCAGCGCCGAGGCGGCATCATTGATCCGGCCAGCGGCAGCCTGGGCCGCGATCCCAGCAATCGGGAAGCTGACGAAGCCGGCGATCCACAGCAGCCAGCCCTTGACGTTGAGACGGCGGGGATCCCCATGGCCTGCCCCGGCATAGGCCCGGCGGCCATGCCGGTGCGGTTGCGGATTGCGCCGATCGGGTCTGTGGTCATGGCGTGCTCCCGCCGGTGGTAGGCCAGGGAGTCAGTCAACGGCGGCCCGGTGTGAGCGGCATGCGGCTCGGGTGGCGGCCGCGTGGAGATGCGGTGCCCAGCTGCTCGGGGTGTCGCCTGACACCTGTTCTTGCTGAGAGAGCCCTCCCGGTTCCCGCTCCGGCAGCCGGCCCTTACTCACAAACCGTTGGTGCCCGGCGGTACCGTTTTCACGGCGCTGCGCCCGAGCACCCGAGCCGGATTCGAACTTGCGGCCCTCAGAGCAGGTCGCGGAGCTCCGGGCGGAGCGGCCGTGGGCGCTGCCTGCCGTCGGCTGCCCGAACCACCTGCCGGAACGGGATCCCTGAACATCCCACATTTACTATCCCTGTTAGTAGCTGATGGCAGCACCACTGCCGCGCCGCCGAAGCGGTCAGCCCGCGGGATGGGCCAGCAACGGTGAGGATACGAATGTTCGCTCGTCCGGCCCGGCACCGCCCACCGCAGGGCGCCGACCGCTGATCGGCGCCGGGCGGGCGGCCGATGTCTACGCGCTGGCCGGACATCGACGCTACTGCGGCGGCCATAACGACGATCGCAGCATGACCGGGGCAAACGTGGCCCTGGATACCCCTTGCGCGACTACCTCGCGGCCGAAGAGGCGGCGTATGCGATCTCTATCGGGTTCAAAGAGTTCCATATGCTCGATTACGGCGACCGTCATCCGGCTTGGGTGGGGCAGCCGCCGACCTGGATCGCCTGGCCTCACCCGCCATGAATGGGCTCAGGCAGCCTGGCCAGCTCGCCTCGCTGCCACCGGCCCGGGGGCTGTCCGTGGTGCCGGCGGAACGCTGCGGCGAAGGCGTTCGGCGAAACGTAGCCGGTCCGGTTGGCGATCTGGGCGAGGGTCAGCTCGCCTGTCCGCAGGTAGTCGCGGGCGAGGGTCATCCGCCAGTCTGTTAGGTACTGCATCGGCGCTTGGCCGAGTGATCGTTCGAAGTTCCGGGCGAAGGCCGGGCGGGACAGCCCGCTCAGGGACGCTAGTTCGGGCACGGTCCAGGGGTGGCCTGCTTCGGCGTGAATCGCATGCAGGGCGGGGCTTAGCCGGGGGTCACTAGCGGCCTGATACCAGCGAGGGGCCGTCGGGCTCTGCTCTAGGCAGGCGCGCAATGCCAGCACCAGCAGGACATCGAGCAGGCGGTCGAGAACGGTTTGATGCCCTGGGGCCGGGCCGCTCAGCTCTCGTGAGAGCAGCGCGATGACGTCGTGCAGTGGGTCGTGGGCGGGAGCTCGCAGCAGCAGGGCCGGCGGCAGGGTCCGGATCAGGCCGCGACCAACGTCACCGGAGAATCGGTAGGCGCCGCACAGGAATACTGTCGCTCCTTGATGGTCGATGTGCGCGTCATCGGCATGCTGCTCACGGAAGCGCTCGGGTGACATGCAGACCGCATCCGGCTGGTCCGCGATGTGGTGGTCCGGACCCCCCGGCACGAGGGCCAGGTCACCCGGCGCAAGCTCCAGCGCAGCTCTCGGATCTTCGAGCCATAGCCATGCGCGGCCCTGGACGACGGTATGCAGAGCCAACTGGATCGTCCCGGGCAGGCGCAGTCCCCACGGGGGCAGCGCTACCGACCGGGCGAAGACGCCGCCCGATGCGCGGGCCCTGGCGAGGTGATCCTGCAGTATGTCCACGACGTGAGCGTATCTCGTAATGAGATGAGCGTATGGCGCATTGATTAGCTCGAATCGCAGGTCACAAGATGGAGTCATGCTGACCTCAGCTTCTCTTACGCTCGTACTCGGTGCTACCGGCAAGACCGGCTCACGCGTCGCGAACAGGCTGCTCTCGCGTGGCCTGCCTGTTCGCACTGCGGCCCGCTCTGGTGCCGGGGCACATTTCGATTGGGACGACCCCGGGACCTACGCTCCCGCGCTCGATGGCGTCAAGCGGGTCTATCTCCTCGGACCGGTCATGCGGACGGACTTCGCTGGCCAGGTGTCGGTGTTCCTCGACCAGGCTGAGGCGGCCGGTGCCAGACATGTCACCTATCTCAGCGCCTACGGCATCGACTCGGCGCCGCCTGAGACGGCCATGCGCCGGGTCGAACTCGACCTGCTTGGCCGGCCGCGCCTCACCCACGCGATCCTGCGGCCGGCGTGGTTCATGCAGAACTTCAGCGAGACCTTCCTCAAGCCAATCGGCGGCGCCATCGTGGTTCCTGCTGGTGATGGCGCAGAGGCCTTCGTCGACGCGGAGGACATCGCCGCAGTCGCGAGCGCGACACTGGCAGACCCGCAGGCTCACGCAGGCGCCCAGTACGCACTCACCGGACCCGAGGCGCTCACGATCGCCGAGGCAGCCAAGATCATCAGCGACGTCAGCGGCCAGGCGGTTGACTACACCGACATTGACCGCGGCGAATGGGTCGCCGCCGCGGTAGCGGGAGGGGTACCAGCCGACTACGGGGCGGTTCTAAGCGTGCTGACCGAAACCATCGCGTCCGGTCGCGGCTCGCGACCCAGCAGTGACGTGAAGAAGGCGACAGGCGCGGCGCCGGCAAGTTTCGCTGAGTTCGCGCAGCGCACGGCCGCGGCCTGGGCCGTGGACGCGGCCCGATGACGGCGGTTAGCAACCTCGAGGACTTCCGGGCGCTGGACCCGTTCTTCCGGATCATCGAGGAAGGCGTGGCCGGGCTAGCGGACGGTGAGCGGTTCTTCGACTTGCTGGCCGAGGACGTCGTGTTCGAGTACGTCATCACGGTCCCCGGCTATCCGCGCCGCGTCGATGGGCGCCAGGCCGTAGCCGAGCTGTATCGCCCGTATGGCGCCACATTCTTCCTCGATCGCTGTTATGACCTGGCCGTCCACCACGACCAGGCCACCGGCGTTGTCGTTCTCGAATACGCCTCACAGGGCCGCGCCGTCCCAACTGGAAATGCCTACCGCAACCGCTACATCTCGGTGCTGTCGATCACCGATCGCAAGATCGCGCACTGGCGGGACTACCTCGACCCGGTAGCAGTCTTCGACGCGATCGGTTGGCCCGCCGCGGCAACTGCCGGGGGATGATCGCCAGCCGCTTGTCCGCGCTCGTCCGCCCGGCGGGGAAGTCGTTCGCCCGGGTGGCTCCCAGATTGGCTCCCTGCATCAACGATCTGGCGGGGAGAGATCTATGCCTGATTGTCACCGCGGCGGCTGACCAGCCTGATCCAGCGGGCGGTGCGTACCGGCGGTTCTTTGAGTGCGACCGCAGCTGCAGGAAGGCTGGGCTTCGGGCGGCGGGGCTCACGAACGCCCGCGGGCGGCGGCGACCGCCTGCGCCAGTTCCGAACGTGATCGAGAACCCAATGCAGTGCAGCGGCCAGGTTCGGCCAGGCGAGATATCGGTGTTCCCGGGTCATTTCTCGATTATGCGCCGTCCGGTGCAGTACATCGGCGTTGCTGCTTTCCGCCTGAGCGAACGCGGCTCCGGAGTCCGAGCCTCGTCCACCCCATACAGCTATGCGCTCATCACTGACGCGCGAACGGCGCGTCACCGGGCCGTTGCTGCCTGCGCCAGGTGCCCTGGTCCAGGCGGCCGGTCCGGAGGATTCACTTCGCCGGTGCGGGTGCTTCGGTCAGTGAGGCGATGCACGCGGTGAGCAGGTGCCGCATCTGATCTTGTTCGCTGGCATCCAGATTGGCCAGCATGTCTTGCTCGACGCGGCGAACCGCGGCGCTGGCCACGTTGAGCTGGCGGCGCCCGCGGGCGGTCAGCTCGGTCGGCAGGGCCCTGCCGACGGGTGCCTGTGCCGGGCGGGCGACGAGTCCCTGGCGTTCGAGGGCCTGCAGGAGCACGTTCATCGACTGCCGGGTGACGAAGGCGCCGCGGGCGAGCTCGGAGTTGGACAGGCCCGGTCGCTGGGCAAGCAGCTCCAGGCAGGCGTAGTGGGTGATCGTCATGCCCAGCGGCCTCAGCACGGCCTCCAGGGCGGAGTGCAGGGCGCTCGCGGCCGCCTTGACCATGTACCCGAGCGATGTGTCCAGCTCGATTCCGGGCTCGCCTTGACTCATGTCAGTATTCTGACATACATTGGGTGTGTCAGAAGACTGACATACCCTGAGGAGGTAAGGATCGTGGCCGTTACCGGACCCGACTTCATTTCGCTGCAGGTGCGCGACCTGGAGCGTTCCGCCGCTTTCTACGAGCGGTACCTGGGGCTGAAGCGCTCCGCCGCAGGACCGCCGCACGCCGTCGTGTTCGACACCAAGCCGATCGCGTTCGCCGTCCGCGACGTCGTCGCGGGCACCGGCCTGGACGCGATCGCGCAGCCGGGCCACGGGATGGCGCTGTGGCTGCACGCCCCCGACGCGCAGGACATCCACGACGCCCTCGCCGCCGCCGGCACGACGATCGTCTCAGCGCCCGTCGACGGGCCGTTCGGCCGCACTTTCACGTTCGCCGACCCCGACGGCTACCAGGTGACCCTCCACGACCGCGGCTGAGCGTCCTGGCCTGCGGCGCGACAGGGCCATGCGCGCCCGCATCCACAACCGCTTCGCCAGCTCCACCACGACCGCACCCAGGCCGAAACCGAACTCGCCACCCTCACCGCAACCCGGCCCAGGGCAGCCGACGCGGCCATCCGGCAAGACTCCGCCCGCATCCCCATAGTGACTCGGAGGTGCGACCCGCGCTATTGAGAAGGTCGGTTCGCGGGCGTATGGGAGTGACCGTCTGGTGGGTCCCCGGTAATTGATCCCGTCGAGTCCGTGACTCGGACCCGGCCTGATCCTGCTCGCCGCCTTCGGCAGTCTGCGGTGGGGCGAAGTGACTGCGCTACGGCGCAGCGATATCGATGTCGGATCGGGCGCGGGGCGCATTTGAGAGGCAGCTGGCCAAGGCGCGCGGCGGCGGGTTCGCATTCTCGGCGCCGAAGTCAGCGGCCGGGAAGCGGACCGTCTATCTTCCGGCAACTATCGCGGCAGGGCTTCGCTGGCACCTGGACCAGTTCACCAATCCAGCGGCTGCTGCCCTGGTCTTCACGAGCACCAGGGGAAAGCCAATCCGGCACAGCCATTTCCGCCAGCGCGTTTGGCGCCCGGCCGCGGATGCTCTCGGCATGACGGGCGTTCATGTTCACGACCTTCGCCACGCTGGTAACATCCTGTCGGCCGCGGCCGGGGCAAGCTTGCGTGAACTGATGGACCGGATGGGCCATGCGAGCACCCGGGCGGCGCTGATCTATCTGCATGGCAGCGAAGAACGCCAGCGCAAGGTCGCCAGCAACCTGGACGCGCTGGCCCGGCAGGAGCTTGCAGAGAGTAACCGGAAGCGCCAGGGTCGCTCGCCGCGCGGCGCGAGTGTGGCACGAAACTCGTAAGAGGCTCATCGAGGGAAGCCAGCAGTTGCGACAAATCGCAGTCTGAGCTGGGATTTCTGATTGCGCCCCGAGCAGGATTCGAACCTGCGGCCTACTGCTTAGGAGGCAGCCGCTCTATCCACTGAGCTATCGGGGCTGGGCGGGCCCCTAGCTTACCTGCGCAGAAGCGCGCAGACGGCACACCACGGCGACTGCCGGGACGCCGAACGGTTCGGTCTGGAGTTTGCCGCCGTGGCAGCGGCCGCCCCGTAGCCAAAGGCGCCGCCTCCGTAATGTGGGCAGTCACCCTTCCTGACGGCGGGGCCGGCCGACGGGTTCCTCCGGGACGGCCGCCCGCTGCCCTGGTAGCGGTCCGGCCGGGCGCCCCGGCGGGAGCGGACCGCGGAAAGGAGATCGCCTGATGCCAGCCTGGATCTGTGCCACCTGCGGCATGCAGTATCCCGACACCGGCCAGCCGCCGGCCGCCTGCCCCATCTGCGAGGACGAGCGACAGTATGTCGGCTGGGGCGGCCAGCGCTGGACCACCATGGCCGAACTGGGCCGCGACCACGCGGTCGTGCTCCGCAAGGAGGAACCCGGCCTGACCGGCGTGGGCGTCGAGCCGGCGTTCGGGATCGGCCAGCGGGCGCTGCTGGTCCGCACCCCGGAGGGCAACGTGCTGTGGGATTGCATCTCCCTGCTTGACGAGCCCGCCCGGCAGCTTATCCACGACGCCGGCGGCATCGACACCATCTGCATGTCGCACCCGCACTTCTACGGCGCGTGCGTCGAGATCGCCGACGCGTTCGACGCCCGCATCCTCATCCCGCGTGCCGACCGGGAGTGGATCCAGCGCCCGTCACCTCGGATCGAGCTGTTCGACGAGGAGGCCGAGCCCGTCCGCGGCACCACCCTGGCGCGCATCGGCGGGCACTTCGACGGTGCCGCGGTGCTGCACTGGCCGGCCGGATCGGACGGCCGCGGCGCGCTGCTGACCGGCGACACCATCACCGTGGTGCCGGATCGGGACTGGGTCAGCTTCATGTGGAGCTACCCCAACCTCATCCCGCTGGACGAGGCCACCGTCCGCAGCATCGCCCTGCGGGTCGGGCAGTTCCGGTTCGACCGCATTTACGGCGGGTGGTGGGGGCGCGTCGTCGTCAAGGACGGCCCGGGTGCGATCCGGCGCTCCGCCGACCGCTACATCGCCCGGCTGCACGGGGCGCGGCCGAACCGCTGACCGCCGCGACGCGCTCCGGCCCCGGCTACGGTGTCGCCCGGGCCCCGGAACTACCGTGTCGCCCGGGCCCCCGAACTACAGTCCCCCGTCCCCGGCCTGCTCCAGCTGGCGCTCATGCTCGGCGCGCAGCCAGTCCTGCGTCAGCCGCGGATCCCCGAACGGCGCACCGCGCTCCAGAACATCCAGGTAGCGGCGGTCCGCGGCGATCCGGCGACCGAGCTCCGCGGCGTCACCCACGTGCCCATGGCCGGGCACCACCTGCCGGACCCCGGTCAGCGCGGCCAGCCGCTCCAGGCCCGCCCGGTAGTCGCCGACCGGATCGGGGGTGTCCCGGTCGAGCAGCGGTATCTCGATATCGGAGCACATGTCGCCGGCGACCAGGACGCCGGTCTCGGGCAGGAACACCGCGCCGTGTCCCGGCGCGTGCCCGTCGTGCTCGACCACCCGGGCCTGCGGGCCGTCCCATGGAATACGGTCGGCGCCGGGCTCCAGTGAGGTCAGCCGGCCGAGCAGCTCCAGGTCGTGGCCGGGGGCCGACCGCTGGGTCGAGTCGATCAGGTCCGGCCGCCGGGCCGCCGCGGCCGCCGCCGCCCGCGGCGCGGCGAACCTCGGCACGTCGCCGAGCTCCCGGGACCACAGCACGTGATCCCAGTGCGGGTGGGTCAACCAGCCCGCGGCGGGCCGCAGCCCCCGGGCGGCCAGCTCGGCCGATAGCACGGCCAGGTCGGCCGGCGTGATCGCCGGATCGATGACCAGGCAGAGGCCGCCGGACCCGGCGACGACGGTCGTGATGGTCATGTAGAGCTCGCTGGTCCCGACCAGCACCCCCGCCGCGATCTCCGATAGCCGACTCATAGCGCCTTCTTACCCCGGACCGGGCAGACTGGACAGATGGCCGCCGGATACTCGGGCACCCCGCAGGCCCGCAAGCTCGGGCTCAAGCCGGGCCAGCAGGTCGCCCTGGACCACGTGCCGCCGCGGTGGCGGCTCACCGATCCGCCGGCCGGCCTCGGCTACCCGGACTCGGCCGAGCCCGCGGACGTCGTGATCAGCTTCTTCGGCGCCGCGCGCGAGCTGCCCGCCCGGCTGCCCGGCCTGGTCAAGCGGATCTATCCCGGCGGCGCGCTGTGGGTCGCCTGGCCGCGCCGGGCGGGCGGCCACCACAGCGACATCACCGAGAACATGATCCGGGAGCAGGCCCTGCCGCTCGGCGTGGTGGACGTCAAGGTGGCCGCGATCGACGACGACTGGTCCGGCCTGCGGCTGGTCTGGCGGCTGGCCAACCGCGGCTAGGCCCGGCCGCGGGCGCGCAGCAAGGTCACCGCGGCCACGTCGCCCACGATCCGGCGGGCCAGCGGCAGCAGGTACCGGTACTGACCCGGCAGCTGCGCGCGGAGCCCGGCGGGCGGCCTGGTGACCGCGGCCTCCTGCACCACGTCGAGGCCGAGCGACTCCAGCGAGCGCGGGTCGTCGCACGCCCACGCCCACCGCGCGGCCATGTTCTTCTTAGCCGCCATCTGGTGCTGTCGCTCCAGCATCCGATGGCTGTAGGTGTCGATGGCGAGGAACGCTCCGCCGAACCGCTCCGCCAGCCTGGCGATCGCCTCCGGCGCCCGGGCCAGGTAAACGAACACGCCCTCGGCCGCGAAGAAGTACGGCCCCGGAGCTGCCGTGACGGCGGGCAGCCAGTCATCGTCCAGTACCGAGGCGGCGACCATCCGGCGGCGGCCGGAGTCGGCGAAGAACTTACGGCGCAGCTCGGTCGTGTCCGGCAAATCCAGGTCGATCCAGTGCACCTGGCCGTTGTCGACCCGGTCGAACCGGGTGTTCAGCCCGGTGCCGATCTCGACCACGGTCCCGGCCGGGTGCTCGGCCAGGAACGCCCGGACCCACCAGTCGAAGATCGCCGTGCGCAGCACGGTCACCGCGCCGCCCCAGTCCCGGCCGTACTTGGCCGTGTCGAAGTCGACCGACTCGACGATCTCGACGGCCTTCGGATCCCGGAGCACCGGCCTTTCCTTGCGGGTCTCCGCGGCACGGCCGGCCAGCGGGATGAACAACGTCTGCTGGACGGTGCCGAGCCGGGCCTGCACCTTGTCCGTCATGACCGCCATTACATCGCACGCCGCCGGTGCCCGGCCGCCGGGCGGGCTGCCCCGCCGCCTGCCCGTGCTGGACCGTTCTGCTCTCCGCGCAGGTCACAGCGATAGCGCCCGTATCTTATTGGGCCGTGGGCTGCCGAGTTAAGCAAGAGGTTATTCGCGGATTGCCCCGTCGTGGCCGGCGGGTGAATCATGTGATGAAGCGCCGTCGCCGACGGCGCCGCCAGCCTGCCTAGCCACAGGAGCGCGGCTCATGCGGATCGAGTCTGACGGTCACAGCCGGGATAACCCCCGCCTGTACGAGCTGATCGAGCACGCACCCAAGACCGGGAAGAGCCCGACCGTCTGGGCCTGGCCCGAACTGATCGACTATCTCAAGATCGCCGGGCAGCCCGTCCCCGGGCCGTGGCCACCGCACCAGCAGCCGCGGCCGGATCCGGAGGAGGATTCGCTCCCGGTGGCCGTGGCCGACACCGATCCCGTCACCCCCGATTCCTCCGAACGGCCGCCAGGCAGGCCAGGATCGGCCGCCCGGCCGGCCCGAGCGGTCCTGACCAGGATCGGCACGCCGGCCCGGACACTGGAGGATTGCATGTACCCGTCCCGCTTCCGCTACGAGGCACCGCGCTCGCTCGACGAGGCGATCGGCCTGCTGCACGACGGCGGGGACGAAGCCAAGGTGCTGGCCGGCGGCCAGAGCCTGGTGCCGCTGATGAAGCTGCGGTTCGCGTCGCCCGAGCTGGTAGTGGACATCAACAACCTCCCCGGCCTGGACTACCACCGGCGGGACCCGGACGGCACGATCCGGGTCGGGGCGCTGTGCCGGCACGCCGACCTGGAGCACTCCGAACTGCTCAGGGCCAGCCAGCCCACCATGGCCGCGGTCGCGCCGCTGGTTGCCGACCCGATCGTGCGCAACCGCGGCACGCTGGTCGGCTCGCTCTGCCACGCCGACCCGCAGGGCGACTGGGCGTCGGTGATGCTGGCGCTCGGCGGCTCGGTGGTGGCGCAGGGACCGGGCGGCACCCGCACGATCCCGGTGGCGGACTTCGTCACCGGCCCGTTCGAGAACGTGCTGGAGCCGGACGAGATCGCGGTGGAGGCGTTCGTCCCGGCGCCGCGCGGGACCCCGGCGGGCGGCTACCTCAAGCTCGAGCGCCGGATCGGCGACTTCGCCACGGTCGGGGTCGCGGTGGCCGTGGAGACCTCCGGCGACACGGTGACCAGGGCCGGGATCGCGCTGACCGGCGTGGGCGGCTCGACCATCGGCGTCACGTCCGCGGCCGAGGCGCTGGTCGGGGAGCCGCTCACCGCGCAAAAGATCGAGCTGGCCGCGCAGCTCGCGGCCGAGGCGGCGCGGCCGCGGACCGACCACCGCGGCAGCGCCGAGTACAAGCGGCACATGGTGCGCACATTCGTGACGCGCCTGCTCGGCCGGGTCAACGCGGCAGCCGAAAGCGCAGTCGCCTGACATGACGACTACCGGAACACCTGCCGAGCCCAGGGCGGCGCGGACAGACGGCGGAAAGGGCAGCCTGACATGACGATCATCCGCGAGGAAGCCCAGGACTCCGAACAGGTCCCGATGCGCCGGATCACGATCTCGGTCAACGGCGCGCGCACGGTCGCCGAAGTCGAGCCGCGGCTGCTGCTGTCGCACCTGATCCGCCGCGGGCTCGGCCTGACCGGCACGCACATGGGCTGCGACACCACGAACTGCGGCGCCTGCACCGTGCTGGTCAACGGCACGCCGGTGAAATCCTGCACGATGCTGGCCGTGCAGGCCGACGGGCACGAGATCACTACCGTCGAGGGCATGGCCACGGCGAGCGAACTGCACCCGCTGCAGGAGGGCTTCAAGCAGGAGCACGGGCTGCAGTGCGGGTTCTGCACGCCGGGCATGATGCTGGCGGCCAAGGCCCTGCTCGACCGCAACCCGGACCCGACCGAGGAAGAGGTCCGCTGGGCGCTGTCCGGCAACCTCTGCCGGTGCACCGGCTACCAGAACATCGTCAAATCGGTGCTGTGGGCCGCCGACAAGCTCAGAGGGGAGTCCTGACGTGTCGCAGGCACTGGACGAGATCAAGATCGGCGGGCTCGGGTCGAGCCGCAAGCGGGTCGAGGACAACCGGTTCATCCGGGGCCGGGGCAACTACGTCGACGACATCGTGCTGCCCGGCATGCTGCACATGGAGATCCTGCGCAGCCCGCTGGCGCACGCGCGGATCAAGTCGATCGACACCAGCCGGGCCTGGCAGATCCCCGGCGTGCACCTGGTGATGACCGGGGAGATGATGGCCACCCGCAACCTGGCCTGGATGCCGACGCTGTCCTACGACACGCAGGCCGTGCTGGCCACCGACAAGGTGCGTTTCCAGGGCCAGGAAGTGGCCTGCGTGATAGCCGACGACCCGTACATCGCCAAGGACGCGTGCGAGGCGATCGACATCGAGTACGAGCCGCTGCCGGCGATCGTGAACCCCGCCCAGGCGCTGGCCGACGAGGCCCCGGTGATCAGGGACGACAAGGAGAACCAGGCCGACAACGTGATCTTCCGCTGGGAGGTCGGCGACGCCGAGGGCACCGAGCGCGCGTTCGCCGAGGCGGACGTGGTGTCCCGGCTGCAGCTGCACTACCCCCGCTCGCACCCCTCCCCGATCGAGTGCTGCGGGTCGGTGGCCGATTTCAACCGGGCCACCGAGAAGCTCACCGTGTACATGACCACGCAGGCGCCGCACATCATCCGGGCCGCGGTCGCACTGGTGGCCGAGCTGCCAGAGCACATGATCAGGATCGTCTCGCCGGACATCGGCGGCGGGTTCGGCAACAAGGTGCCGGTCTACCCCGGCTACGTATGCTCGATCCTGGCCTCCATCCTGCTCGAGCGCCCGGTCAAGTGGATCGAGGACAAGACCGGCAACCTGATCTCCACCGGCTTTGCCCGGGACATCTACCTGGACGGCGAGATGGCGCTGCGCGCGGACGGCAAGATCCTGGCCGTGCGGATGCGCACCGACTCCGACCACGGCGCGTTCTTCTCCGACGCGCAGCCGAGCAAGTTCAAGATCGGGCTGCTGCACTCGGCGTTCGCCTGCTACGACATCCCGGTCGCCCACCTGCTCGCCCGGGGCGTCTACACCAACAAGGCGCCAGGCGGCGTGGCTTACCGGTGCTCGTTCCGGGTCACCGAGGCGATGTTCTTCCAGGAACGGATGGTGCAGGCCGCGGCGCGCGACCTGGGCATGGACCAGGCCGAGTTCCGCCGGATCAACTTCGTCGCCGACGACGACTTCCCGCACCGCACGCCGTTCGGCTTCCTGACCGACTCCGGCCAGTACGCCGCGTGCCTGGACGTGGGGCTCAAGGCGGTGGGCTACCAGGACTTCCTGCGCAAGCAGGAGGAGGCCAGGGCCCGGGGCAGGCTGCTCGGCATCGGCATCTCCACGATGACCGAGCCGCTCGGCGCCGGGAACAGCCGCGAGTACGACATCCTCGGCATCAAGATGTTCGACTCGGCCGAGATCCGGGTGCACATGACCGGCAAGGCGATCGTCCGGACCGGCGCGAGGGGCCAGGGCCAGGGGCACGAGACGACGTGGGCGCAGATCGTCAGCCACGAGCTCGGCCTGCCCGCCGACGACGTCGTCGTCGAGGAGGGCGACACCGACACCGCGCCGTTCGGAATGGGCACCTACGCCTCGCGCAGCACCCCGGTCGCCGGGGCCGCGGTTGCCATGGCCGCGCGCAAATCCGGGCCAAGGCGCGCCGGCTGGCCGCGCACCTGCTGGAGGTGTCGGAGGAGGACGTCGAGTGGGAGCTCGGCCGGTTCTACGTGCGCAGCGCGCCGGACCGCGGGGTGACCATCCAGGAATGCGCGATGGCCGCCTACAGCAACATGCCGGACGGCATGGAGCCGGGTCTGCAGAACCAGTCGTTCTACGACCCGCCGAACCTGACCTGGCCGTTCGCCTGCTACATCGTCACGGTCGAGGTGGACCCGGCGACCGGGGTGTGGGACGTGACGAACATGGTCGCGGTGGACGACTGCGGGGTGCGGATCAACCCGATGATCGTCGAGGGCCAGATCATGGGCGGGCTGACCGAGGCCTACGCGATGTCGAACATGCAGTTCATCACGTTCGACGCCGAGGGCAACTGCGTGGGCGCGAACTACATGGACTACCTGCTGCCGACCGCCTGGGAGACGCCCGGATACGAGCTGCACAGCGAGGTCATGACGCCGTGCCCGCACCACCCGATCGGCGCCAAGGGCGTCGGGGAATGCGCGGCCGTGGGCGGCCCCGCGGCATTCGTCAACGCGGTGATGGACGCGATCTCCGACACCGGGGTACGCAACGTCGACATGCCGCTGCTGCCGGACAGGGTGTGGGAAGCGATCACCTACCGCCGAGACGTATCGGGGGCGCCACCAGTGCGCTCGGACGGTTAGCGGACCGCGATGACTGAGGCGGAGCCGCCGATGCCGGACCTGAACGTCCTGGAGCAAGCCAGCGAGCTCACCCGGGCCGGGGAACCGTTCGCGCTGGCCACGGTGGTCTGGCGGCAGGGTCCTTCGTCGAGCCAGCAGGGATCCCGCGCCATCATCACCGCCGCCGGTGAATTGCACGGCTGGATCGGCGGCGCCTGCGCCGAGCCCGCCGTCATGCGCGAGGCGCGCGAGGTGATCAGCAGCGGCGTCCCGCGGCTGCTGCTGCTCGGCGAGCCCGGGCAGTTCGGCGGGGCGGTGCCGGACGGGATGAGGGTGGTACCCATCTCCTGCCAGAGCGAGGGAGCGCTCGAGGTGTACGTCGAGCCGGTGGTGCCCGCGCCGCGGCTGGTGATCGTGGGCCGCTCGCCCATGGCCCAGGCGCTGGACAGCATGGCCAGCGCGCTCGGCTGGCGCACGACGCTGGTGGCAGGCGAGAAGTTCACCTCGGCCGACGCGGACGAGCGGTCGATGGTGGTGGTGGCCACCCAGGGACACGGGGACGAGGAGGCACTCGAGCAGGCGGTGCAGGCCCGCCCCGCCTACCTGGGGCTGGTCGGGTCGCGCCGCCGCGGCGCCGCGGTCCTCGGATACCTGGCCGAACGGGGACTTGACCGCGAGCAGCTCGACCGGGTACGGGTTCCGGCCGGCCTGGACCTCGGCCGGACCACGCACCAGGAGATCGCGGTGGCGATCCTGGCCGAACTCGTCCAGCTACGGACTTCGGGGGAGCTGGCCCCCGCGCAGCCGCCGGCCGCCAGGGAGCCGGACGAGTCCGCGGCCGAGGCGGTGGACCCGGTCTGCGGGATGACCGTGAGCGCCGGCTCATCCGGCCGCCCGCTGACCCACGACGGCGAGACCTACTACTTCTGCTCCGCCCGCTGCCGCCGGGAGTTCGAGACGGATCCCGCGGCCCACGCGAGGAAAGAGTCGCGATGCTGATCAAGAACGAGTTCGAGGTAGCGGCGCCGGTCGAGAAGGTGTGGGCGTTCTTCGGCGACATCCCGCAGGTAGCCACGTGCCTGCCGGGGACCGAGCTGACCGAGGATCTCGGCGACGACAAGTACACCGGGCGCGTCGCGATCCGGATGGGGCCGGTCCGGTTGTCGTTCGGCGGCACGGCGCAGATCACCGAGCGCGACGAGACCGCGCACCGGATCGCGGTTGACGCGAGCGGCAGCGAGGCCAGGGGCCGCGGCCAGGCCAGCATGGTCGTCACCGCGACGCTGGCCCGCGCCGGACGCGGCACCAAGGTCGCGGTGGACCAGGACCTCCAGCTGTCCGGCGCCGCCGCGCAGTACGGCCGCGGCATGATCAGCGACGTCTCGTCGGTGCTGATGCGGGACTTCGCCCGCAACCTGCAGCACCGGATCGACGCCGCCAACCGGGGCGAGTCACCGGAGCAGGCCAGCCAGCCGGCGGCCAGTTCCGCGAGCGGCCTCGCGCTGGGGCTGCGCGCGGCGGTGATGGCGCTGAGCCGGGTGTTCCGCAGGTTCTTCCTTCCCTACCGGGCCCCCGCGAGCTGAGGAGAGCAAGCCATGGTGCTGTGGTGGATCGGCAACGTCATCCTGCTGGTCGTCGTGCTTCCCGTCGTGATCTGGCTGCTGAACCGGGTGCTCGCCGCGCTGGAGCGGATCCGGGCGGCCAGCGACAACGTCCTGGCCGGCGGCGTGGCGCTGATCGGGGAGCTCGACGGCCTGCCCGAGGCGCTGGCCACGACGGACAAGACCATCGAGGAAGTCAAGGTCGGCGCGGTCCGGTACGCGGGCTCTGTAGCCCGCCTTCTCGGCTGAGCCTCTCGGCAGAAAGGACAACGGCCATGCCAGCAGCTGCCTGGATGACCCTGATCGTCGCCGCGCTCATCATCGCGATCACCGCGGTGGGCCTGCTCCGGGTCATCTTCCACCTCAGGCACATCCGCAACACGCTCGTCGCCACGAGCGGCGGAGTGGCGGTCGTCGCCGAGCAGACCAGCACGGTGCCCGAGCGGCTCACCTCGGTGAACGCCAACCTCAAGCCCGTCCGCGACTTCTGCGAAACGGTCTGAGCGTGCGCTGCGAAGGAGGAATCCGATGACCGGACACGCACACGCGCTCGTCCTGGCCGCCGGGGCTCACCCCAGCTACTTCGGCTGGTGGCTGGGCTGGATCATCGGCATCGTCGTGGTGCTGGTCGTGGTGGCGCTGGTGGTGCCGATCCTGCTGCTGGCCCGGTCGATCGGCAACGAGGCGCCGAAGATCAACGATTCGCTGACCCAGGCGGTGCACAACACGGCGCCGCTGGCGGCGCTGCGCACCACGATCGAGCACGCCACGATCATCATCGGCGGCCTGGCACGGGGCCGCGCCAGGCTGGGAGGCTAGCATGCACACCCTCGCCCTGACCTCGACGGAGAAAACCCTCTGGTGGTGGGCGATCATCGTCGGCTTCGTCGTGGTGCTGGCCGTCGCGGCGCTGCTCACGCTGCTTGTCTCCCTGGTGAAGACCATCGACCGCCGCGTCGTCGACGTGCGGGAGACGCTCAAGGCCGCGGCGGCGAACACCGCCGACACCGCGCTCATCCCGCAGGTCGCCGACGGGGTGGAGGCGGTGCTCGCCGAAGGGCTCAAGCACCACCTGTTCCTCGGCCGGGTGCTCGGAAAGGTGAAGTCATGACGCTGCTGGTCGTCCTGACGGTGATCGACATCGTGCTGCTGATCGCCGGGCTCGCGGTCTACCTGTTCTGGGTCGGCTCGCTGCTCACCCGGATCGCCGGCAACCTCGAAGAGTGTGCCGAGATCGTCGGGACCATCGTGGACCACGCCAAGCTGATCGGCCCGGGGGTCGAGCACATCAACGAGACCGGCGGCGTGGTGGCCGGCGCGCTGCCGCTGCTGTACGGGATGGCCGAGGGCATCGTGGCCGGCGTCACCCCCCGCGAGCCCGAGCCCGAGGTGGCCCCGGTAGCCCGGCCGGCCTCCGGCACCCGCCGGTCCCGCCTGCTCGACTCCGTCGGCTTCCCGCCCGGCTAGCTCCCGGCGAAAGGCGCGCCCGGCCACAGCCACATGGCATGCAGTACGACCGAAAATGCGCCCGTTTTGTACCGATTTCGTGGTCGTAGTGCATGATAAGTGGAGACGATCATGGTCCCTGAGGGGCGGGGCTAGGTGGTGATGTCGGGGTAGGGGAGGTGGTGGTGGGCTAGGCGGGCGGCGTACTCGCGCTGGAAGGCCAAGGGCTCGGCGTAGTCGCGCTCGAACAGCGCGATGAACAGGGTCAGGGTCAGGAACGGATGGGCGCCGAGTTCGAACAGCGCCACGTAGTCGTGACCAGCCAGCGCCGCGCGCTCGGGCTCGGTGAACACCATCCAGGTGCTGCGCTCGCCCTGATGGCAGTTGAGGATCAGGTTGGCCTGCTCGGCCTCCCACCAGGCAACGGTCCCTGACGGGTCCTCGCGGTAGCGCTCGACCAGATTCGGGTTGCGGTCGACGGTGTAGAGGAACTTGTTGATCAAGTACTTGCCCATCAGGTGCCCACCCCGTTCGGGTACCAGGTGAAGTAGGCCTCCATGGTGTGGAACAGATCGAGCGAGTCGGCGTAGTCGGCCGCCACGTTCTCCCCCGCGACGCCCATCATCAGCAGGAAGTCCATGAAGCCGTGGGTGGCGTTGCCCGGCAGCCAGAGGCTGTCCAGGCTCACCTCGGCCAGCGCGGATTTCAGGTCGGCCGACGCGATCCAGTCCACCGCCTTGCGGTCGAACTCGGGATCGGGCCCGTGCGGCCCGAACTGCCGGGGCCCGCCCAGCTCCAGCGACAGGTGCCCGGTGCCGATGATCGCCACCCGCTGGTCGCTGGGCCACTCCTCGACCAGCCGCCGGATGGCCTGGCCGAGCTGGACGAACCGGCCGGGCTGCGGCAGCGGCGGCGCGAAGATGTTGGTGTAGACGGGAACGATCGGCAGGTCAGCCTCGGGCCGCAGCGTGATGATCGGGCACGTGATGCTGTGATCGATTCGCAGCTCGTTGCTGAACGCCAGGTCGAAGCCCGCGTCCAGACCGCGGCGGAGCAGGTGCCCGGACAGTTCCTCGTGGCCGGCCAGCAGCATCCGGGGCAGCCCGAACTCCCGCTCCTCGTTGTAGAAGTTCGCGTCGTAGAACGGCGCCTTGCCGATCAGGAACTGCGGCATGTTGTCCAGCCACAGCTGGTGGAAGTGATCGCTGCCCACCATCACCAGCACGTCGGGCCGGGCCCGGGTGAGGGTCTGCCGGAACGCCTCGATCTTGGCCACCCACTCGTCGGCGAACGGCGGCCGGTCCTGGCCGGCCGAGGTACTCGCCCGGTAGTAGAACGGGTGATGGGTAGATGCGATGACCGCGGCGATGGTGGCCATGGCGGCTCCTGACTGTGCTGACCGGGGCGGCGGGGCCGCATTCAGGCGGGCTCGGGGGGCTGGTATTCGGCGTTGCGGTCCACGGTGAGGTAGATGTCCATGCCTACCGAACGGCGCTGCTCTTCGGCTAGCTGCCCGAGCAGCCCGGCGGTGCGTGCCAGCAGCGCGAACCCGCGCAGCAGGCTGGCCGGCAGGCCGAGGTCGGCCAGAGCCGCCCCGCAGGCGCCGGCCCCGTTGAGCGGCAGCGTGCGCCCGAGCACCTGCGGGTGAACCCGGCCGATCGCCTCGAACAGGCGCAGGTGCGGGCCGAACAGGCCCTCCTCCGCTGCGATGGCGAACAGCCTGGGGGTACGCGGGTCGGTGACCTTGTGCACCGGGTGGCCCAGGCCGGGGACGAAGCGCCCCGCGTCCCTGGCCCGCTGCACGGCGGCGAGCGCGATGGCGTCCCAGGCCGCGTCGTCGCCGGGCGGGTGATCGCCGGCGCCGGCCTCGGCCAGGGCCGACGCGAGAAACCGGCCGGTGTCCTCGGTGACGCCGAGGAACCTCGAGCCGCCGCCGAGCAGGCCGGCCGCCAGCGCCCCCTGTACCGAGTCGGGCGCGCTCAGGTAGGTGAGCCTGGCCGCGATCGCGGTCGGGGTGAAACCGTGGTCGGCCAGCGCGACCAGCACGGCCTCGAACACCCGGACCTGGGCAGGTGCGGGCCGTTGCTGGGTGACTAGCCAGAGGGCCAGCTCGCCGAAGCCGACCTGGCCCATCAGGTCGGCGGCGAGATCCTGGCCCAGCAGGGTGATCGTGTCCGCGTCGGAGGTGCCCAGCGACGTGCGGAACCGCGGCTCGGTCATGACGCCTCTTCCTGATCCGGGTCGCTGGCGAGCCAGCCCCGGATCTGGTCGCCGTGCTCGTCGAGCTGGGGCGGCGGCAGGTCGTAGCGCGGCGGGGTGACGGAGAACGTGAGCGGGTGCCGGACGGTCGCGACCCCGGCGTCACCGTGGCCGGAGATGACCACCGGTTCCAGGCCGATCTGCTCGGCGAACGCGACGCCCTGGTCCACGGTGTTGATCGGGCCGCACGGTACCCCGGCCTTGATCAGGGCACCGAACCACTCTGTGGCCGGGCGGGCGGCCAGGCGCTCGACGAGCAGCGGGCGCAGCTCGTCCCGGTGCGCGGTCCGCCCGGCGTTGCTGGCGAACCGCGGGTCGTCGGCCAGGTGCGGCGCGCCCAGCAGCTCGCACAGCTTGCGGAACTGGGTGTCGTTGCCCACGGTCACGATCAGGTCCCCGTCTCCGGTGGGCAGCGGCTCGTACGGGAACACGCTGGGGTGCGAGTTGCCCATCCGGAACGGCACCGTCCCGCCCGCCACGTAGGCGCTGGTCTGGTTCACCATGCCGGACAGCGCCGAGGCCAGCAGGGCCGCCTCGACGTGCTGCCCCTGGCCGGTGGCGGCGCGGTGGTTGAGCGCCGCCAGGATGCCGATGGTGGCGTGCAGCCCGGCGATGACGTCGAATATCGAGATGCCCGACCGGTAGGGCGGCCCGTCCGGGGCGCCGGTGAGGCTCATCAGCCCGGACATCGCCTGCACCATGAGGTCATAGCCGGGCAGGTCCTTCCCGCCGCCCGCGCCGAACCCGCTGATCGACGCGTACACGATGCGCGGGTTGAGCGCGCTGACCGACTCGTAGTCCAGGCCGAACCGGGCCAGGCCGCCTGGCTTGAAGTTGTGCACGAAGACGTCGGCGCGGCGGGCGAGCTCGCCGGCCCTGGCCAGGTCGCCGGGGTCGCGCAGGTCGAGCGCGACCGAGCGCTTGTTCCGGTTGACGGCCAGGTAGTAGGTGGACCTCCCGTCCGGGGTGGCGGGGGGCACCCAGCCGCGGGTGTCGTCGCCGGCCGGGCTCTCTACCTTGATCACGTCCGCACCGAGGTCGGCCAGCAGCATCGTGCAGTAGGGGCCGGCCAGGACCCGGGAGAAGTCGGCGACAAGGAGTCCGGACAGCGGTCCTGGCCGGCCGCCGGGGCTGGCAGTTGCGGGCTGGCTCATGTGTGGCTGCGCATCCTTTCGCCGGTTCTGTTGTCCGCTGGCTGGACAGTTGTCCGTTGCTTCGCGGCCAGCCCCACCGCGAGCTGCGGGGCGCTCTGGCACGCCGCCCAGTCGGCGCTGATGGCCCCGGCGGTCTGCAGCAGCCAGGGCAGGTACTCGCCGGTGAGGATCTCCACCGGAGTCTCGGCCGCGTGCACGGTGACGTTCATCGCGGCGATCACCCGCCCGTCGCCGTCGCGCAGCGGGGCCGCCACCGAGCGGATGCCGGGGGCAAGCTGCTCGTCGGTCAGCGACCAGCCGCGGGCGCGCACCCGGCGCAGCTCGGCCGCCCGCTCGGCCGGCCCTGGCTGCCAGGGGGCGGTGATCGGCGATCTGCTCGGCTCGGCAAGCACCCGCTCGGCCTCATCGGGCGGCAGCGCGGCCAGCAGTACCTTGCCGAGCGAGGTCGGCATGGCCGGGAACCGGGTGCCGATGGTCACCGCCAGCGCGATGATCTTGGGCACCGCGACCCTGGCCACATAGACGATGTCGGAGCCGTCGAGCTGGGCGATCGAGGAGGACTCGTGCGTCCGCGCCACCAGCCCCTCCAGGTGCGGCCGCGCCACCTCCCACAAGTTCCTGGACAGCACGTAGGACATGCCGAGCTCGAGCACCCGGGGGGTCAGCTCGAAGCCGCGCTCGGCCGGCCGCACGTAGCCGAGCTGTTCCAGGGTGAGCAGGATGCGGCGGGCGGTGGGCCGGGCGAGGTCGGTGGCACTGGCCACGGCGGCCAGGGTCATGACCGGCTGGCGGGGCTGGAAGGCGCGTATCACGTCCAGGCCGCGGGCGAGCGCCTCGATGAAATCCGGGCTGGCGTCGCGGCGTGCCATGCCGTCCTCCCGGTGTCTTGACAGCGGGCCGGTGTACCGGCCACGCTTCCGGTCAGACTACCCGTGACCGTTGTGCGGACACATGTCCGTTGTTAGCGTATTCGCTGGCCCTCGCAACCTGGAGGTTCCCATGACAACCGCATCCAGTCCCGGCCGCGACGAGCACGCCGCGGGCCCGGTCGCCGCCGAGCTGACCCCGGGACGGCCGCTGGTGTTCCGGAACGCCACCGTGCTGACCATGGACGACGGTCATCACGTGCTCAACGGCGCCGACGTCCTGATCGACGGGGAGCGCATCGCGGCGGTGGGTCCGGCGCTCGAGGTGCCGACGGGCACCGCCGAGATCGACGCGAGCGGCGGCATCGTCATGCCGGGCATGATCGACACGCACCGGCACATGTGGCAGACGGCCATGCGCGGCTACGGCGCCGACTGGACGCTGACCCAGTACTTCGTCTGGTACTACCTCAACTGGGGCAAGGTCTTCCGGCCGCAGGACATCTACGCCGGCAATCTGCTGTCGGCCATCGAGTCCATCGAGGCCGGCGTGACCACCACCGTGGACTGGTCGCACGGCCTGCAGACGACCGACCACGCGGACGCCGCCGTGGACGCGCTGACCGAGGTGCCAGGGCGGTTCGTGCTGGCCTACGGCAACATCCAGCAGGGGCCGTGGGAGTGGTCGGCCACGCCGGAGTTCCGCGCCTTCGCCAGCCGGCGCTTCACCAGCGGCGACGACATGCTCGGCCTGCACATGGCGTTCGACGTGACCGGTGACCCGGGGTTCCCCGAGCGCGCCGCGTTCGAGGTCGCGCGCGACCTCGGGCTGCCGGTCACCACCCACGCCGGGGTGTGGCAGGTGACCAAGGACGACAGCATCCGGCTCATGCACGAGAACGGGTTCATGACTCCCACGACGGTCTACGTGCACGCCGCCTCGCTGAGCCAGGACTCCTATCACCGGATCGCGGCCACCGGGGGGTCCGCGTCGGTCGCCACCGAGAGTGAGCAGAGCGCTGGCCAGGGCTACCCGCCGACCTGGCGGCTGCGCGATCACGGCATCCCGGTTTCGCTTTCCCAGGACACCAGCGTCTGGTGGAGCGGTGACCTGTTCTCGGCCATGCGGAGCACGCTGGGCGCCGACCGTTCCCGCGAGCACCTGGAAGCGCACGGCAGGCAGGAGACGGTGACCCACTGCCGGCTGCGGGCCGAGGAAGTCGTCGACTGGGCGACCCGCGGCGGGGCGCGGGCGATCGGCCTGGATTCGGTGACCGGCACCCTGGAGCCGGGCAAGAAGGCCGACGTGGTGCTGATCAAGAACGACGCGTCGCCGGTGATGACGCCGCTGCTCAACCCCTACGGCCACGTGGCCTTCCAGGCGCAGCGCGGGGACGTGCACACCGTGCTCGTCAACGGCCGGGTGGTGAAGTACGACCACCGCCTGGTGGGCACGGACCTGGCCCGGGCCAGGCAGATCTCGCAGCAGACGGTCGATTACCTGATGGGCCAGCTCGGGCCCGAGGCCTGGGCCGAGGGCATGCACCCGGAGATCCCGGAGACCCAGACGCTCAGCAACCCTTACACCTACTCGGACGCCGCCCAATGGGAGGACAGCGGCGACCCGGGCTCGAAGCGGCCGGCGTGACTACCCGGCCGGACCAGGCGTCCGGTAAGGCAGGATCCCGCGCGATGATGCGGGCGGCGGTCGTCGTCCGTCACGGTCAGCCGCCGCAGTACCGGCCGCATCCGGTGCCGGCCCGCGGCCCCGGCCAGGTCCTGATCCGGGTGACGGCCGCCCCGGTGAACCCGCTGGACGTGCTGTGTGCCTCCGGGACCTCCTACTTCGGCGCACCGTCGCTGCCTTACGCGCCGGGCGTCCAGGGCGTCGGGATCATCGAGGAATCTGACGCCCTGCCGCCCGGGCAACGGGTGTGGTTCAGCTGCGACGCCGGGATGCGTCCCGGCGACGGCGCGCTGGCGGAGCTGTGCGTGACCGATGAGTCGTCGGTGCTGTCGCTGCCGGACGGGGTCAGCGACGTGGAGACCGCGGCGCTCGGCCTGTCCGCGATCGCGGCCTGGATGGCGCTGACCTGGCGGGCCGGCCTGCGGCTGGGCGAGCGCGTGCTCGTGCTCGGCGCCAGCGGCACGGTCGGGCAGGTGGGCGTGCAGGGGGCGGGCCTGCTGGGAGCCGGCCGGGTCACCGCCGCCTGCCGGGATGCGCACGGCCGGGCCAGGGCGGCCGCGCTGGGCGCGGACGCGGTGGCCGACCTCAGCGGGGACGACGTGGACGTGATCGCCGACCGCCTGGCCGCGGCCGCGGCCGGGCCGGTCAACGTGGTACTGGACCCGGTCTGGGGCCGGCCCGCCGAGGCCGCCCTGCGGGTGCTGGCCCCCGGCGGCCGGCTGGTCAACCTCGGATCATCGGCGGGGCCGCAGGCTGCGCTCGGATCGGCCGCGTTGCGGGGCAGCACGCTGTCGGTTCTCGGCTACACCAACAACGCGCTCAGCCACCAGCAGAAGGCGGCTGCGCTGAGCGAGCTCCTCGGGCACGCGGCGACTGGCCGCCTGTCCGCGGACCGGGAGACGCTGCCGCTGGCCCGGGCCGCCGAGGGCTGGTCCCGGTGCGGGCGGCCACCGCACCGCCGGGCGGTCCTGATCCCCTGACCGGTCCCCCGCCGTGCCCGCTTGCAGACGACCCTGTGATTGCCGGCGGGCCGCGGGACGCCCACTCGGCCTGCCGACTGTCGGCGGTCCATGCTGTGATGGCGAGAAGAATGGAGGCCGCCCCGATGAGCCAGGAACCGCAGATTCAGCAGCGTCCCGCCCAGCCTTACGCCGGAATCCGGGTGCGCATCCCCATGGACGGCGTCTCGGCCGCCGTGGACCAAGCCTTCCCCGAACTGTTCGGGTGGCTGGCCGAGCACGCGATCGCGCCGGCCGGCCCGCCGTTCATCCGCTACCACGTGATCGACATGGCGGGCGAGATGGAGATCGAGCCGGGCGTCCCGGCCGAGGTGACGGACGAGGCGGCGGGCGACGCGGTCCGCGACGGCCGGGTCCGGGCCGGCGTCCTGCCCGGTGGCCGGTACGTGGTGCTGCGGCACGTCGGGCCGTACGACGGCCTGGTGGCCAGCAACGCGGCGCTGCAGGCCTGGGCCGAACAGCAGGGAGTGCAGTTCGACAGCTGGGAGACCGACCGCGGCAGCGCCTGGCGCGGCCGGGCCGAGCACTATCTCACCAACCCCGCCGAAGAGCCCGACCCGGCGAAGTGGGCGGTCGACGTGGCCTTCCTGACCCGCTCGACCTGACCGGGAAAGCGACGTCGCGGTCTGGCCAGCGCCGGCCGCGGGCTGAGGCCAGGATGAGTTCATGACGGCGACAGCGCGGCGGGTGCGGTTCGGAGTGGTGAACGAGGTCATCCCGGGCCGGGACGGGTGGCTCGATCACGTCCGCCGGGCCGAGGACTCGGGCGTCGACACGCTGCTGATCCGGGACCACATGTCCGCGGGGCCGTTCGGGCCGCAGCTCGCGCCGCTGGCGACGGCGTCGGCAGTGGCGGCCCACAGCACCCGGCTGCGGGTGGGGACCATGGTGCTCAGCAACGACTACCGGCACCCGGCGCTGGTCGCGCACGAGGCCGCCACGATCGACTGGCTGTCAGGCGGCCGGCTCGAGCTCGGCCTGGGGGCCGGCTGGCTGCGCGGCGAGTACCAGCAGATGGGCGTGGCGTTTGACCCGGCGGGGACCAGGATCGCGCGGCTGGAAGAAGCTATCGGCGTCATCACCGGCCTGCTGGCGGGCCAGACGGTGACCTTCCGCGGCGCGCACTACGACATCGACTCGCTGGCCCTGCCGGTCGCGGCGGTGCAGCGCCCGCGGCCGCCGCTGATGATCGGCGGCGGCGGGCCGAAGATGCTCGCGCTCGCCGGGCGGCACGCGGACATCGCCGGGATACTGCCCGCGCCGATCCGGGCGGACGAGGACAGCGACGACCCCGCCGACCGCGCCCCGGCCGCGCTGGAAGCCAAGCTCGCGGTGCTGCGGGACGCCGCGGGACAGCGGCTCGGGCGGCTGGAGATCAGCACCTTCGCCACCTTCCGGGTTACCGGCCGGCGGCGGCGCGACACCGAGGATCTGATCGGCCAGCGCGGCTGGCAGGGCATCGGCTGCGAGCAGGTGTGGGCGATGCCCTCGGTGTTCATCGGGTCCGCCGGGCAGATCTGGCAGGACCTGCACGACCGCCGCAGCCGGTACGGCCTGTCTTACTACGTCACTTCCGACCGGGACCTGGGGCAGCTGGCACAGGTCATCGCGCACGCCGGGGCGCGATGACGGTTCCGCGGCCGCGGTCGTGCCACGCCGGCCCGCACTTGCTCACGGGGCGGCGCTCGGCGAGGCGGGCGGGGACGAACTCGGTGTGGCCGGCGGGGTCGAGGCCGGCGGAGTCGACGGCGGTGTGGACGGCGGGGTGGACGGCGTGCTGGCCGGCGGGGAGGAGGCCGGCGTCGTCGGCGGGGTCGACGGCGCCGTGGTCGGCGGGGATGACCGCGACGGGGCCGGCGCGGGGGACGAGGAAGCGTGGCTCTGGGCCGGGGCGACCAGCGGCGGTGACTGCACCCGGTGCGGGCTCGGCGCCAGCAGCAGGGCCATCGCCGCGGCGATCACACCCAGCACGGTGACCAGGCCGCCGACCGTCGCCGCGCTGCGCGCGAACCCCCGGCGATCGGTCCGCTTCCACTCGGAAGTGCGCCGCTCGACCAGATCCGGCGGCAGCGCCGCTCGCTGTGCGGCCCAGCTGTTGAACGGCGCGGCGGCCAGGCCGATCGTCGGGAAGAAGAGCAGGCCGGCCAGCAGCTGCCCGGCCAGCTCGTTGTACCTGGTCAGGGCCCCGGCTATGCCCGCCACGCCCAGCAGGGCCAAAGAGGTCTCTGCCCAGTTAGCCCGCAGCGGTTCCCACCACGGGCCCTTCTCGCTGGTCTTCGGGGTGCGCAGGAAGGCCGCCTTGCGGGCGAACAGCGCCAGTACCGACGCCCGCGCCACCACCACGGAGGTGGACTGCCAGATGAAGAAGGCGCCGAGCGCGTCCCGCCAGGTCGCGCCGGTCCCCCGGCGCAGCAGCGCCACCGCCCGGATCAGCCCCAGCGCCACCAGCACCGGGATCGTGGCCACCAGGAACGCGCTGAGCTTGATGAACAGCGCGCTGCCCCCGGTGGCGAGGTTGGCCGCCCCGGCCAGCAGGAACACCAGGAACACCAGGCTGAGAAGGTCGCCGTACCACTGGACGGCGCCGGACAGGTAGGCCCAGCGCTGGCCCGTGGTCAGCCGGTTCTCCTTGGTGGCCCGGCCGGGCAGCAGCGAGCGCCAGTGCATTCGCAGGACCTGGATGCCGCCGAAGCACCACCGGTACCGCTGCCCCTTCAGCGCCTCGAACGTCAGCGGCATCACCCCCTTGCCCCACGACTGGTCGACGTGCAGGCCGTGCCAGCCCGCCCGCAGCAGCCGCAGCGACAGCTCCGCATCCTCGGTAATGCACCACTCGTCCCAGCCGCCCAGCTGATCCAGCGCCACCCGGCGGATCAGCCCCATCGTGCCGGCGAAGATCGCCCCGTCCCGTTCGTTGCGCGACGGCTGGGAGACCGAGAAGAAATACTGGTAGGAGTAATACAGCCGCCGGTAATACCGCGCGTGCCGCCAGTCCCGGTAATCCTGCGGGGCCTGGATGAACCCCACCCAGCTGTCGGCGAACATCGGCGCGCAGCGGCGCAAGAACCCGCGCGCCAGCTGATAATCGGAGTCCACCACCCCGATCACCTCGGCGCGCGGATCGGTCATCTCGCGCAGCGCGTAGTTCAGCGCCCCCGACTTGTACCCCGGCCAGTCCTGCAGGTGCGCGAACTTCACCCCGTGCCGCGCGCACCACCGCTCCACTGGCCGCCACAGCCGCTCGTCATCGGTGTTGTCATCGATCAGGATGACCTCATACCGCGGGTAATCCAGCCGCACCAGCGCGCGCAGCGTGTCGATCACCATGTCCGGCGGCTCGTTATGCGCCGGCACGTGCAAGCTGACGAAGGGAAGCTCGGCATCGATAGCCGGGAACGTCGTGGTGGCGGTCACCCGCCTGCCCCACCGCTGCGAGCCGAGGGCATCGCAGATTTCCCACAGGTAGGCGCAGGCCAGCAGGGCCGCGAACAGCTGGCAGAGCCACAGCAGCAGGCCGCCGGCGGTGCTCGCCACGCCCAGGTGGCTGGTGAATATCCAGTCCAGCACGAACGCCAGGTAGATCACGAACAGGAAGATGGACGCGGCCCAGCACAGGTGCGCGCGGGCGGTCCACCGCCTGGTCACCGGGAGCCAGACCAGGCTGCCGACGGTGATCCCGGCGGCGCCGGCGATGATGTTGCTCTCCGATTCCGACAGCAGCTTGAGCACTCCCGCGACGATTGCGGCCAGCACCAGCGTGCCCGCGATCGCGAGCGCGAACCGGCGGGTGGAAGGCCAGGCTCCCACCGTGCGGTCTGGCCGTCTGGCCCGCGTGAGCAGGCCGATCGTGCCCAGGGGCGCGGACACGAGTCCGGCTATCAGCAGTGCTCCGAACATCGCAGTAACCTGTCCCGGTTCGCGGTGGCTATCCGCAATCAGGGTGACACGCCCGGCCGGGCCGGGTGGCGAACATCGGCCGAACAGGCTCGCGCACCAGGATGCGGTGACTTATCGTCGGCGCAGCGGTCAGCAAGGGTACCGGGAGCATTGACCACAGGAGGCGGCCATGACAGAAAGCGCTGGCCGCGGCGAGCGCGCGCGGGCTGGCAGCGGACGGATGGACGAGGCCGTGCAGGCCTACATCGACGGCATCGACTCCGGGTACCGGCCGCTGTTCGACCGGCTGCACCGGCTGATACTCGGCGTGCGTCCCGATGCCGAGGTGATCTTGTCGTACGGCATCCCCGCTTACCAGGCCGGCCGGCGGCGCCTGTTCGTGGGGGCGTGGAAGCACGGCGTATCGATCTACGGCTGGGGGCAGGACCGCGACGCCGGCTTCACCGCCCGCTATCCCGCGCTCAAGACCGGCAAGGGCACCATCCAGCTGCGGCCCGAAGACGCGGCCGCCATCCCCGACGACGAGTTCCGTGACCTGGTACGCGCGGCGCTCGAAGCCTGACCGGAGCCGGATTCGCTACGGACTGTCCCGCGCGCCCGCGCCGCGCGGGTCCGGGCCGCGCTCGGCGAGCGGGCCGGTGGTCGGGGCCGAGTAGCCGCCGATCCACTCGTCCTTCCAGGCATGGTCGAACTGCTCGGCGTTGCACCGCGGCCGGTAGATCGCGGTGAGCTCGCGGGCGATCTGCTCCCGGTGCCCGCGACCGCCGCCCGGCACCTCGTAGGTGCAGACGTACACCTTCCACTTCGATCCGGCCCGCCGCACCCAGCAGTGCGCGCGGGGGTGCTGGAACGGGAACCGCTCCTGCGACAGGTCACCGGAATGGCCCACGTAGATGACCGCGTATCGCTCGGCCCTGGTGTCCGGCTCGGGTTTGTAGACGATCGCGTAGACCCCGGGCCGGGCCGGCGGGGTCCAGCCGCCGAGCAGGCGCGGGCCCTCGAACGGGTACCCGGCCAGCGACCCGAGCCTGATCATCTGCTAGGTCCTCCTCAGCTCAGCCCGGGCAGCACGGCGGCGAGTTCTTCCAGGCTGCGCAAGTCATGTCCGGACAGCAGCAGGTCGATGTGCGGTGCCGCCACCATCATGCCCAGTGTGCTCGGCCGGAACTCACGGTCCTCGCCCTTGTGCGGGTTCATCCACAGCAGCGTGTGGCACTGTCGCCGCAGCCGCTCCATCGCGGTGGCCAGCACGTCGGGATCGCCCCGGTCCAGACCGTCCGAGCAGATCACCACCACCCCGCCGCGGCACAGCCCGCGCCGCCCCCAGGACCGGACGAACGCGTCCAGCGACTCGCCGATCCTGGTCCCGCCCTCCCAGTCGAATACCTCGCCGGCCGCCCGCTGCAGGGCGAGATCCGGATTCCGCGTGTCCAGCGCCCTGGTTACCCGGGTCAGCCGGGTACCGAAGCAGAACACCTCGACCTTCCCCGCCGCGCGCTTCGCCGAGTAGGCAAACTGCAGCAGGTTCCGCGAGTAGTCGGCCATCGAGCCGGAGATGTCCAGAATGAAGATCAGCGGCCGCAGCCGTACCCGGCGCTGCCGCCACAGCAGCTCAGCCGGCTCGCCGTGCATGCGCATGGACTCACGCAGCGTCCGGCGCAGGTCAGGCGTCCGGCCGGTCCGGGCCGGCGCGGTGCGCCTGGTGCGCCGGCGCGGCGGGGTCAGCCGGATCCTGGCCATGATCCTCCGCAGCGCGGCCAGTTCCTCGGCGGTGCAGGCCGCGAACGACTTGCGCTTGAGCGCCTCCGCGTCAGACGCCATCCAGCCGAGTACGGCCTCCTCCTCCTCGCTCCCCTCCCCCGCCGGGTCGGTCAGCGGGATGGTGAGCACGGCGTCGTCGGTGCTCAGCCGGGCCTTGAGGGTCAGCAGCTCGGCGGCCAGGCTCGCGTCGGCCAGGAAGTACCGGCGGAACACCTCGTCGTAGACGCCGATGCTCTCCCGCCTGCTGACCAGCGTGGTGCGCCCGCCCCAGTACAGATCCACCAGGTCGGTCGGGTCCAGCGCGGCCATCGCGGCGCAGTAAGCCGCCGCGTCCCCGGTGCCGGCGGCCACCCCCGCGGTCCGCAGCTCGCGGACGAAGTTCACCAGCACGGCGGTGAACGCGGCGCGGTCAGGCACCGGAGGTGATCTCCTCCAGGTTTTCCCTGACCAGGTCGAGGTCGTCGCGTTCCTTGACCACCGCCCCGAGGGTGTCCGCCGCGTTCCGCGGGTCGAGCACCTGCTCGCCAAGGAAGTCGAGGGTTCGGGCCCAGTCGATCGTCTCGGCCACCCCGGGCGGCTTGACCAGGTCGAGCTCGCGCAGCCGGTGCACAGCCGCAACCACCTTCGCGGCCAGCGCCGCCGGCACGCCGGGCTCGCGCAGCCGCACGATCTCCAGCTCGCGCTCGGCGGTCGGGTACCCGATCCAGTGATACAGGCAGCGCCGCTTCAGCGCGTCGTGCAGCTCGCGAGTGCGGTTGGAAGTGAGCACGACCAGCGGCGGGCTGTCCGCCTTGACCGTGCCGATCTCCGGGATGCTGATCTGGAAGTCGGACAGCACCTCGAGCAGGAACGCCTCGAACTCGTCGTCGGCGCGGTCCACCTCGTCGATGAGCAGCACGGCCGACGCGCCGCCGCGGACCGCCTCCAGCAGCGGCCGCTCCAGCAGGAACGCGGGGCCGAAGACCTGATCGACGGCGTCCTCGCCGGAGACCTGCCGCTCGGACAGCGCCCGGATGTACAGCATCTGCCGCGCGTAGTCCCACTCGTAGAGCGCCTGATTGGTGTCGATGCCCTCGTAGCACTGCAGCCGGATCAGCTTACGGCCGAGCACCGAAGCCAGCACCTTGGCAACCTCGGTCTTGCCCACCCCGACCTCGCCCTCGAGCAGGATCGGGCGCTGCAGGGACAGCGCGATGAGCAGCGCCGTGGCCAGCCCGCGGTCGGCCAGGTAGCCGCCCCGGTGCAAGATCTCGGTCAGCCCGCCGACGGTCTGCGGATCATCCATCCAGCGCTCTCCTCGCCGTCGGCCCCCCGGCCTCAGGCAGGATCGGCCGGCCCGGCCACGAGATCCCTGACGCTGCCGCCCGCCGGGTTCAGCTTGCCCTCGCGCTGCAGCCTGTCCCGCCACGCGGCGCGCAGGTCCTCGTCGTCGCCGGGTATGCCGTCGAAGCCGACGCCGGCCATCCGCTTGCAGGCCTTTCCGTGGCCGCCGTGCTCGTCGATGTCCGCCCTGGTCTGGCCCTGGGCGCTCCACACTTCCCTGAGCACGTCGAGGGCGTCAGCGGTCTCATCCGGCGAGCGGGTCATGGTCTGGCACCTTCCAGCACTGAGGTTCGACATCTCCGAATGTAGCCGCTGGCGCGAGTCCAGGCGATCTCAGATTAAGGGTTCTCTTATTGGACAGGACCGGGGTCCTGCGCCGCAGCCGGCGCAGGACCCCGGTGATCGACTGCTAGCTGAACTCGGTATGGATGCGGGTCAGCCCGCGGGACAGGGGTTGGCCATGGTAGCGCTCCGGAAGTCGTTCAGCCGCTTGGTGATCGTGCCGAACGGGGCCGTCGGGTAGCTGATCACCCGGAGCGGGCCGTACTCTGCCTGCGCGCTCCCGCCGAACTTGTTTGTTGTACCTGGGATGTAGGGCCCGCCTTCCTGCCACATGCAGCCACTGGACGTGTCGCGCGTGCTGTAGAAGGGATAGAAGTTGGAGTTGGGTGGCGGGTTGACGCAGCCCACACCCGGAGTGGGATCGCTCGGGTTGAGCAGGTGGCGCTGGCACGTGGTGTCCACCCGGAAGGCCGTGTCAGACGACTCGTTCCGCGAGATGTCCGACTCGAACGCCATCGAGGAGAAGTTCTTCCTCCCGGTGGTCGGGCTGCTGAACAGGAACGACGTCGGGTGCAGCAGCCGGTCAGCGGTCGGGTTGCTGATCGAGCCTGGCCAGCTGAACGTGTACGGCACGCCGTCGAAATCGCCGTCGATGTCGAGGCATCCGCCGATCTTCACATCGAGTGAGGCCTTAGCGGGCAGGCAGAAGTCGTCATCGCCGAGCGGATCGGGGCCTGCCGTGTCGCCGTTGTTGGTGTCGGAGCCGAGCGGCTTGAGGCAGGTGCTGAGCGGGTCGGTGCCGACCTTGGCGCAGTACTCGAAGTGCCCGATCTCGTCGGAGAACGCGACATTGTAGGTATGTGCGGCGTTGACGTTGCGGGTCCGTGGCGTCGAGGTGCTGAACTCCGCGTGGTAGTTGAGCGGAGTGGTCGTGCACTTCTTCGCTTTCGGGGCCCAGTTGACCGTGGCGAACCCGTTGGTCTTGCTGGCCGTCATCGAGCCCGAGGTGTCAGTGGTGTGGTCGACGATCGTCACCTTCAGCCCGTTCGGGGTGTCGAACAGGCGCGTGGTGATGTTATCGCCCGAGTTCATCAGGAAATCGCGCCTGAGGTTAGGGACGAAGTGCTCGGGGCTGAGCGGGCCGCCAGGCGCCGTCGCCTTCCCGTTCTTGGTGACGAACGCGAAGTTCACCGGCTCCGGGCCGACGGAGTTCAGGCAGGCGGTGTTGTTGAGCGCGCCGGTGTTCTCGTTGTTCTGGAACGTGTCGATGTTCAGCGCGGCGCACCACTGCTTGGCGGTGCAGCCGTTGCCCTGCGGCCAGGGCACCCAGCCCGGCGGGTAGAACTGCATCTCCTCATACGCCTGGCCCGGGCCGAGCCCGAAGTACTTCGGGCTGTGCGGGTTCTGGCTTGCGAAGATGTTGGAATCGCTGTCCGGCTTGCACGGCACGGCCGGATGGCCGGGTATCCCGCCCACGTTGGGCGAGCCGTTGGGGTCGCACATCACCATGCCGAGCCAGAACGTCGGGTGCAGCTGGAAGCCGAACGTCCCGCCGCTGCCGTCCTGCTTGGGCCGGGTGGGCGGATCCTTGGGCAGCGTCAGGTTGTAGCTGACGTTGTTGCCCGCGCCCGGCCGGTTCGAGTAGAACAGCGTGGCCGGCTCGTCGTGACCGATGTAGGGCAGGATGCGCGCGCCGGCCCTCACGGCCTTGTCGTAGCCGGCGAGCTCCTCCCAGGTGGTCGCCGGCTCGGTGCAGGTGATCCCGTTGCTGCCGCAGAAGTGCCACAGCCCGGCGATCTTCGTCGTCGCGTTCGAAGGGAGCTTGGACTTCACCTCGGCGGAAGCCGGCGACGCTCCGTGGCTCGTGGCCACGGCCGCCGCTGTTAACGATGCGGCCGCAAAGGCTGCGGATACGCCGATGATGAGCGTACGTCTCATGCCTTACCTCCTGGAACAGTCATCTCACCGACCGTTACCCGTTATACGACTGGTATCCAGGGGACCGCAATACGTAAAGGAAGGTTTGTTCAACACCGGGCAATGCGCTAGCCAGGTAGCTGGAAAGGAAGCTTGACCCCGTCCAGGGCATCGGGGCAAGGGCAGTCACGCCCGGCCGGCAGGCCCTCGATGATCTTCTCGACCAGCCGGCGCAGCCGGATCACGTTGGCCCCGAACACTTCGAGTACCTCGGCCTGGGTAACGCCCTCGCCCTCCACCGCGCCCGCGTCGGTGTCGGTGACCAGCGCCAGCGGGGTATAACACAGGGCCAGCTCGCGGGCCAGCACGGCCTCCGGGTGACCGGTCATGCCGACCAGGGTCCAGCCCTGGGCCGCGTACCACTGTGACTCCGCCCTGGTGGAGAACCTCGGGCCCTCCACGACCACGAGCGTGCCGGACGGCACCGGCTCCCAGCCGGACACGCGGGCGGCCGCCACCGCGTGCGCCCGGCCGACCGGGCAGTACGGATCGGCGAAAGCCACGTGCACCGCGCCGCCGGAGTCGAAGAACGTCTGCTCGCGCCCGGAGGTGCGGTCCACGAGCTGATCGGGGACCACCAGCGTGCCGAGACCGTAGGAGGCGGTCAGCGAGCCCACCGCGCTCGGCGCGATCACCTGCCGTACGCCCAGCGACCGCAGCGCCCACATGTTCGCCCGGTAGGGGATGCGGTGCGGCGGGAACCTGTGGTCGCGGCCGTGCCGGGGCAAGAACGCGACCTGGCGTCCTGCCACCTCGCCCAACAGGACCGGGTCGCTCGGCGTGCCGAACGGGGTCTGCACGGTGACCTCGTCGGCCGCGGAGAAGAACTCGTAGAAGCCGGATCCCCCGATGACGCCGACCAGGCCGACGTCCGGGACGTCAGGCGTCACCTAGGAGCCGGATTTGGCCGCGGCGGGCTGGGACGCCTTCGCCTGCGCGGACTTCTTGCCGTCGGACGACGCGGAGTCCTTCTTGTCCTTCTTTGCCTCTGAGGATCCCTCGCCCGAGCCGGACGAGTCGCCGGACTTGGCCGCCTTAGCGCCGGAGTCCTCGGCCTTGGCGGCCGCCTTGCGGCTGTCGGTGCGGTAAAAGCCGGAGCCCTTGAACACGATGCCCACCGGGGAGAAGACCTTGCGCAGGCTTCCGCCGCAGGCCGTGCACACGGTCAGCGGATCGTCGTCGAACCGCTGCACCGCCTCGACCTGCTCACCGCATGTGGTGCAGGCGTACTGGTACGTCGGCACGGGCCCTCCTTCTGGCCTTCGCGCGCTAGCACTCACGCCGTTGGACTGCTAAATCCTAGCCTACGGCGGGATCAGCCTGGTTAGCCCAGTGCCCGGCCGGGCGGCCATCCGGACCGGGTGATCGAGCGGTCCGGCGGGCACGCGGTCGAGCAACTCGCCGTCGTAGAGCAGCGCGATCGTGGGGATCAGCGGGCCGACCTGCGCGAGCGCGCGATCGTAATAACCACGGCCGCGGCCGAGCCTATTCCCCCGGCGGTCGGCGGCCAGCGCGGGCACGATCACCAGATCCGCGCTCGCGATCGAATGGCGGGCCGCCGACGCGGGCTCAAGCAGGCCGTAGCCGGCCGGGGTCATCGACTCCGGGCCCTCGTAGGACGCCCAGTCAAGATGCCCGTCCGAACGGAGCAGCGGAAGAAGCACGTAGGTTCCGCGTTTCCACAGCGCATAGACCAGGCCGCGGGTGGACGGCTCGGTACCGACGGAGAAGTAGGCGGCCACCGTCCCGGCCATCTGCGCCTCGGGGAGGCAGAGCACGGCGTCGCGGAGCAGCCGGCCCGCCTCGGATCGCTGCTCGCCGGTCAGGCCGTCCCTCGCCGCCCGTATGCTGCGACGCAGCGCCGTCTTGGCCTCCTGCAGCGCCGTCCCGGCCCGCGTCGGATCCCCGATGACACCCTCCTCGGCTGCCCCTGGGCCAGGTTTCACCAAGATCGATGTACGGCTAACGGCCCGCCAGGGCCGGCACTGTGCCGTCGGCAACCCCGGGAGCGGCCCGCCGGCGAAACGCTGACGGTGACCGCAGCTTACGCCGGTGTGGGCGTGCCGCAGATTCGCGAAGGCTAGGGTGGCGGCATGGCCGATTTCGCTGCCGTGACCAAGGCAGTCATTCCCGCCGCCGGGCTGGGCACCCGGTTCCTGCCGGCGACTAAGGCGACACCCAAGGAAATGCTCCCTGTAGTGGACAAGCCCGCCATTCAGTACGTGGTCGAGGAGGCGGCGTCCGCCGGGCTGGATGACGTGCTGCTCATCATCGGCCGTGGCAAGCGGTCCATCGAGGACCACTTCGACCGCGCCTACGAGCTGGAGGAAGCGCTCGCGGCCAAGGACGACATGGACCGGCTGGCCCAGGTGCGCGAGTCCAGCGAGCTGGCCCACATGCACTACGTGCGCCAGGGCGATCCGCGCGGTCTCGGGCACGCCGTGCTCTGCGCGGCCCAGCACGTGGGTTCGCAGCCGTTCGCCGTGCTGCTCGGTGACGACCTCATCGACGCGAGGGACCGGCTGCTCACCCGCATGATCGAAGTGCGCCAGCAATACGGCGGCAGCGTGGTCGCGCTGATGGAGGTCGATCCCGAGCAGGTGTCTCAGTACGGCTGCGCCGCGATCAGCAAGACCGGGGACGAAGACGTGGTCACCGTCACCGACCTTGTCGAGAAGCCGGTCCCTGGCGAGGCGCCGAGCCGGTGGATCATCATCGGCCGCTACGTCTGCGACCCGGCCGTGTTCGACGTGCTGCGCCAGACCCCGCCAGGGCGCGGCGGGGAGATCCAGCTCACCGACGCGCTCAAGACCCTGATCAGTTGCGATCCCGGCGCCGGCGGCGGGGTGTACGGGGTGCTGTTCCGCGGCCGCCGCTACGACACCGGCAACAAGCTCGACTACCTGCGCACGATGGTGCAGTTCGGCTGCGAGCGGCCCGACCTGGCCCAGGAGTTCGTGCCCTGGCTGCGCAAGTACCTGGACGACTTGCGATGACGTCTGCGCACCAGCACGGGGGGGCGGCCCGGGCCCACGGGCACGATCCGGCCGGGCTGGTGCCGGTGGACGAACACCTGGCCGACGTGGCCGGCATGATCCGCCCGCTGGCGGCGGTCGAGCTCGCGCTGGCCGAGGCGGAGGGCTGCGTGCTCGCGGCCGACGTCACGGCCGGCTACCCGCTGCCGTCCTTCGACAACTCGGCGATGGACGGCTATGCGGTCCGGGCCGGTGACGTGGCAGCCGCCACCGAACGGTCTCCCGTCACGCTTCCGGTCACCGGCCAGGTCACGGCCGGCGACACCGGCGCTTACCTGCTAGCCCCCGGTGCGTCCGTTCGGGTCATGACCGGGGCTCAGCTGCCCGCGGGCGCCGATGCGGTGATCCCGGTGGAGTGGACCGACGACGGCGACACGAAGGTGGCGATCCGCCAGGCCGCGCAAGCCGGCCACGCGGTCCGCCGGGCCGGTGACGACGCGCGGGCGGGCGAGGTGCTGCTGCCCGCGGGGACGGTGCTCGGGCCGGCCCAGCTCGGCCTGGTCGCGGCGGCCGGCGGAGGCGCGGCGGTGGTGCGCCCGCGGCCCCGGGTGGTGGTGATCTCGACCGGGAACGAGCTGGCCGAGCCGGGCTCGCCGCTCACGCCGGGGAAGATCTGGGAGTCCAACAGCTTCATGCTGGCCGCCGCCGCGCGGCAGGCCGGCTGCCTGGCCTACCGGTCGCCGGTCGCCCCGGACGAGCCGCGGCAGCTGCTCGAGACCATCGAGGGCCAGCTGCCGCGGGCCGACCTGCTGGTCACCAGCGGCGGGGTGAGCATGGGCGGCCCGAACGACGTGGTCAAGGACGTGCTCCAGGGGCTGGGCACGGTGACCTTCAGGAAGGTGGCCATGCAGCCGGGGATGCCGCAGGGATTCGGCGTGGTCGGCCCGGACGCGACGCCGATCATCACGCTGCCGGGCAACCCGGTCAGCGCCTACGTGTCGTTCCAGGTGTTCGTGCGGGCCGCGCTGGAGGCGATGCTGGTCACCAGCGAGCTAAGGCTGCCGGTACGACGGGCCGTGCTGTCCGGGCCGCTGAAGGCGCCGGCCGGCCGCCGTGCCTACCTGCGCGGCGTGCTGGACGCCGCCGGGGAAACGGTGGCCCCGCTGGGTCATCAGGGATCGCACCAGCTCGCCACGCTGGGCCGGGCGAACGCGCTCGTCATCGTCCCCGAGCAGGTCACTGCCATGGCCGAGGGCGACGAGGCCGACGTGATGAGCCTGCCGTGAGCCACCCGCGCGGTCAGCTCAGCCACCTGGACGAGGCCGGCCGGGCCCGGATGGTCGATGTGTCGCAGAAGGACGTCACCGTACGGGCGGCGCGGGCCTCGGGGCGGGTACTGCTGTCGGCTGATGCGGTAGCCGCCCTGCGGGCGGGCGAGGTACCGAAGGGCGACGCGCTCGCGGTGGCCAGGATCGCCGGGATTCAGGGGGCGAAGCGCACGCCCGAGCTCATCCCGCTATGTCATCCGATCGGCTTGCACTCGGTGGCAGTCGAGCTGACCGTGGCCGATGACGGGGTGGACATCTCGGCCGTGGTGCGGACCGCGGACCGGACCGGGGTGGAGATGGAGGCGCTGACCGCGGTGAGCGTGGCGGCGCTCGCGCTGATCGACATGATCAAGGCGGTGGACCCGGCCGCGGTGATCAGCGGCGTCCGGGTGGAGGAGAAGTCCGGCGGCAGGTCGGGCCCGTGGCGGCGGCCGCAATGAGGGCGCTGGCCGGAGGCCGGGACCTGGGACGGGCGCGGTGAGGGCGCTGGCCGTCACCGCCTCCAACCGGGCCGCGGCCGGGGTGTACGAGGATCGCTCCGGGCCGGTGCTGGTGGAGTTGCTCCGGTCGGCCGGAATCGAGTCCGTTGACGGACCGGTGGTGGTCCCGGACGGCGAGCCGGTGGAGGCGGCACTGAGGGAAGCGGTCGCGGCCGGCTATGACCTCGTGGTGACCACCGGCGGAACCGGGCTCACCCCGGGGGACCTGACGCCGGAGATGACCCGGCGGGTGGTCGACCGGGAGGTACCGGGGATCGCCGAGGCGGTGCGCGCGGCCGGGGCCGCCGCCGGGGTGCCCGCGGCGATCTTGTCGCGCGGCCTCGCCGGGCTGGCCGGGCGAACGCTCATCGTCAACCTGCCCGGCTCCACAGGCGGGGTGAGGGACGGCATGACTGTCCTGTCACCCGTGCTCGGGCACGCCATCGACCAGGTGCACGGCGGCGATCACGTTGCTGGTGAAGTCCCGTGACGACCAGGTCCGCTCCGAGCACGTCCCCGACCGGGGCGGTGAAGCGGTCAAAGCAGGTCACGCGGCGCGGAAGCGGGCGCCAGCGGGCCGGCGCCCGCGGCCGATGTGGTCCCGATCAGGGATGTGTCGCAGAATCGTATGGTAAGTGCGTGGCGTCACGCGCCTGAACCGGGAGAAGATTGAACCGTGGCACGAATGCGCGGGTGGCCGGCCACACTGATCGAGCCTGGACTGGTCGGTGCCTCGGTCGGCTTGCGGCCGGTTCGCGCGCGGGACGCGCGCGCCTGGCGGGACATGCGGGTGCGGAACGCTGCCTGGCTGCGGCCCTGGGAGCCGACCAACCCGGAGACGCCGCTGTACCGCTCGGGCCTGGGACCCTACGTCGCGATGGCCCGTGCCATGCGGCGCGAGGCGCGGCGCGGCCAGGCGCTGCCGTGGGTGATCACCTACAACGGACGTTTCGTCGGGCAGCTCACCGTGGGCAGCATCATCTGGGGGTCGGCGCGGACCGCGCAGGTGGGCTACTGGGTCGGCGAGGACTGGGCCGGCCACGGGGTCACCCCGACCGCGCTCGCGATGGCCGTTGACCACTGCTTCTTTGTCGTCGGGCTGCACCGGGTCGAGGCCAGCATCCGGCCGGAGAACCACGCCAGCCGACGGGTGGTAGAGAAGCTCGGGTTCCGCGAGGAGGGGATACGGCGTCGCCATCTGCACATAGACGGGGCGTGGCGTGATCATCTCTGCTACGCGCTGTCGGTGGAAGATGTCCCGGGCGGACTGTTGCCGCGATGGCGAAGCGCGCTGGCCGCGGAGCGTTCGAGCACCGGCTGAGGTCCGGGGCCCGGACAGGCTCCGGGCCCTATCTCACGACACACCGGGCCGGATGCTCGTCAACGGCGATCAACGGCCTTACCGTGCGTGACGTGGGGCCGTCCATCCTCGTCACATGCATCCGGCCCGGAAGCGCTGGTTGCGCTGTCCGCGGGCCGGTGCTGCGCGGGCGCGGCGAGAGGGATGACGGGTGAGCAGCGCGTTCCTCTATCTGGCGATCATCGCCATCTGGGCGGGCGTGCTCGTCCCCCGGTGGCTCAAGCGGGACTCGTCACGGCCCAAGGCGGCGAAGTCGTCCCAGCCGGAGTCGCCGGAGGTCGCTGAGTCGCCGGAGGCCGCGGAATCGCCGGACGAGCTCACGGACGAAAAACCTGTCGAGGTTACCGACGGCGCCGTCGCCGGCGGGGCGGAGGTCCACATGCCTGAGGCCAACACCGACTCCGATGCCGGCGCGAGCCGGATTGCTGACACCGGCCGGACGGCTGACACAGGCCGGACGGCTGACACAGGCCGGACGGCTGACACAGGCCGGACGGCTGACACAGGCCGGGACGCCGGCCGACGCCAGGCCCCTGACGCGGGCCGCGCCGCTGACACAGGCCGCGCCGCTGACACAGGCCGCGCCGCTGGCAGAGGCCGGATCGCCGGCGCACGCCCGGCTAGGTTTTCGGACGAGGTCGAGGCGGGTCGGGCGGACGAGGTCGAGCGGTCCGGATATGAGCCGGGAGAGTCAGCCGGACCCGATCCGGCCGATCCGCGGACGCGCCAGCGCATGCTGTCCGCGCGGCGCCGGATGCTGATGATGCTCATCGTGCTCGCGGTGGCCGCGACCGGTATCGCTGTGACCGGTCTGGCCGCATGGTGGGTGGCCGTACCGCCGGTCGCCATGCTGGGCGGCTACATGCTGTTGCTGCGCGAAATCAGGCATGCCGATGCCGAGCGCGCGCTCATCCGCGCTCACGCCGAGCAGCGCGTCGAGCAGCAGCGCCTGCAGGAGGCCCGCGAGGCCCAGGGGGCCCGGGAGGCCCAGGAGGCAGCTGCGGCCAGGCAGCGCGAACAGGCGCGGCGCGAACAGGCGCAGACGGCGCGGATCATCGACATCTCCCAGCGAGTACGGGACGAGCTCTACGACCAGTACGCGGAAAGTGAGCGGCGCGCCGTGGGTGATTAGCCTGGCTGGCCGACGCCGGGCGCCCGGTGGCTCGGCGCGGGTGAGCTCCATTGTTTGCTACGCTGACTGGCGTTCGTCTGGGGCTGTAGCGCAGTCCGGTAGCGCACCTCGTTCGCATCGAGGGGGTCAGGGGTTCGAATCCCCTCAGCTCCACGTTTCCCCAGGTCAATGGCTTGGCTCAACACCGAACCGCCCTTTCGGTCGCCGTACAGCACGAAGTGCAGCAACGCTAGTCATCACGTTTCCTGCCGAGCTGCTTGAGAGTGCTCCTGGTCTTGGCTGTCGGCACCTGGCTATAGACCTCCATCGTCATGGCGATCCGGCTGTGCCGAAGGATCTGCATGGCGACCCGGGTTGCACGTCGAGGGCGACCAGGAGCGAGGCGCACGTGCGCCAGGCCTGGCGGGGATAGCTACCGGCAGAGGCAGCCGTGCCCGCCCGGCTGAATGATGTCGAGCTGGCACCGGCTGCCCTGGCGGGCGGGCTTGCGCTGGTGTAAGCAAGATTGCGGGAGCGGAAACTGCCAGCGAACGGTTCATGCGGCGGGCCTTGCAGAGGTCACGGCCCACCGGGGAGACGATATGGCTGGAGGGAGTATGGCCATGACCGCATGGCCCACCAGAACCGGGGTGGCCGACGATGATGGCGCGCAGGGGGTGCCGTTTGCGTCGTCGTGGCGGCGTGCGCATCTGACGGTTGACCAGCGGGTGGCCAGGGGCCGGGCGGCCCGCCGGGAGGCACCGAGGTCGGTGCAAGGCCGATGGGAGGCGGCGACGGGTCGGCCGGATCCGGTGGCGCTGCTGGAGGAGCAGGCGGCGACCCGGGTGCCGGAGCTGGTGCCGATCCGGTATGGGCGGATGCTGGTCTCGCCGTTCACCTTCTATCGGGGGGCGGCGGCGATCATGTCGGCCGACCTGGCGGCCACCCCGGTGTCGGGGATCACCGTGCAGCTGTGCGGGGATGCGCACCTGTCGAACTTCGGGGTGTTCGGCACCCCGGAGCGGCAGCTGATCTTCGACATCAACGATTTCGACGAGACGCTGCCCGGCCCGTGGGAGTGGGACGTCAAGCGGATGGCGGCCAGCTTCGAGATCCTGGGCCGCTTCCGCGGCTTTTCCCCCGATAACCGGCAAGCGATCGTCACCGCCGGGGTGCGGGAGTACCGGGAGCGGATGCGCCGGGCGGCCGGCATGCCGACGCTGGGCGCGTGGTATGACCAGCTGGACGCCGACGTTTTGCTGAAGATGGTCCGCCAGCAGGTCCGCCTCAAGCGGCTGGACAAGAAGTCGGCGCGGCGGGCGGAAAAGCATGTGGCCAAGGCCTACACCCGTGACAGCACCCGGGTGCTGGCCAGGCGGGCGGCCGAGGTCGATGGTGAGCTGCGCATCGTGGCTGACCCGCCGCTGATCACCCCGATCGAGGACCTGATCGTGCCCGGGACCGAGTGGGAGGATCCGGCGCCGCTGATCAAGAAGCTGCTCGCCTCCTACCGGCGGACGCTGGGCCACCAGGGTCATCCGCTGGAGGAGTTCGGCTACGTCCACGCGGCGCGCAAGGTGGTGGGCGTGGGCAGCGTCGGCACCCGCTGCTACATCCTGCTGTTCACCGGCCGCGACGAAGACGACCCGTTGTTCCTGCAAGTCAAGGAGGCGCAGGCCTCGGTGCTGGAACCGTATGCGGGTGCCAGCACGTTCCCGCATCACGGGCAGCGTGTGGTGATGGGCCAGCGACTGATGCAAGCGGCGACCGACATCTTCCTGGGCTGGCAGCGGATCAAGGGCCTGGACGGGGTGACCCGGGATTACTACGTGCGCCAGTTCCACGACTGGAAGGGCAGCGCGGACGTGGAACAGCTGCCCATGCCTGGCGCCGCGCAATACGCGCGGTTTTGCGGGGCGACGCTGGCTCGGGCGCACGCCCGGTGGGGCGACCGGATCGCGATCGCGTCCTACCTCGGCCAGGGCGACATGTTCGACCGGGCTATCGCCGAGTTCTCCGCCGCCTACGCCGACCAGAACGAACGCGACTACCGAGCCTTCACCGAGGCCGTCAACTCGGGGCGGCTGACCGCCCAAACCGGCGTGTAGACGTGGCTGGGGAACTGCGTTAGCGAGCGGGATTTGCACTGCTGTGGTGCTCGACAGCAACAGCAGCGACCACCAGCCAGCAGCCGCGAGCGGTGACGGCGCACCACGCTCGCAGGATCCGCACCAACTTGGCATATGCCCGGCCTGAGAGCGGAAGCTGAGGCCGGGCCACCTCACCAGTCGGACTTGGAACGTACAGCAGCGGAGTACAGCAACGTGCTGGACCGCCAGCGGCTCCGAAGGACCTCTAGCGACCCGCTGACTTGCCTCAATGACCGTGAACGACCTTGCTGCCGAGAGTTCGCATCGAGGGGGTCAGGGGTTCGAATCCTCTCAGCTCCACCCAGGTAAAGGACCGGTTTCGAATGTTGGACCGGCTCTTTTTTCAGTCTCGGTACAGCACGAAAGTACAGCAACCCTAGCCATCGAGCCGCCCGCCCAGCCGCTTGAGAGCGTTCTTGGTCTTGGCTGTCGGCACCTCGCTAGAGATCTCCATTGTCATGGTGATCTGGCTATGCCGGAGAATCTGCATCGCCACCCAGAGGTGCACATCGAGCGCGATCAGGAGCGACCCGCACGTACGCCGCGTGTCGTGGACCCTGATACGCCGGATTCCTGCTTTCCGGCACCGAACAGCGAACTGCCGGGCAAAGTTGCGCGGATCATAGGCGTGCCGTTGATGCTGGTGAATACGAATTCTGGGTCCTGCCATGCGCCTGTAGCGCGGCTCTTGTTCAGCAGCCTGCCGTTCGGCGCGCAACCTGAGCGCTGTCAGGCAGTTATCTGACAGCGGGAGAACAGCTGTAGAGCCCGGGTCTTGGTTCGCGGTGGTGGAGCTGGCCGCCTGCCCACTGGAGCCAGACTCGGTGGAGAACGACAGGGCACCGGGCTCGATCGCCCAAAGCTGGTAGATGGGGCAGCGCAGTACCGTAGCGGCTTCAGGATATGCGACCACAAGCTAAATTGACAGTGAACTCTTAGGACGATAGGCCCGGCCGGTCCCTGCCATTCCACAATGGCGCAGGTTAGGACTACTAGCGCGCACGGGACCGGAGTCTTGAACTCGTCCGTCGTCTCGCGGCACCAGACCTCGCGGCACCAGACTCAGCACGACGGCCGGGCCCTAGAAGTGACCCGTTCCTGGAAAACCGTAGGGGAAACCCTCGGGATCCCCCTCTTGTGGCTGGTCACGGCCGCCCGGCACGTTGGCGTAAGGCCCGTGTGGCGGCGGTGGCCGCTGGGAGAGAGAGGGGAAGACCGGTCATCACAGGTGTGCTCTACAAGCTGGCGCGGTCCAGCGTCCGGCATCGTTTCGCGGTCCTCGCCGTCCGGCTGCTGATGGCAGTCGTGCTGGTCGGCTGTCCCAGGGCGACCTCATCGGGAACCACTCAGAAAGGGATAACAATGAAAACGCATACTCGCTGTATAGGAATCATGACTGCCGTCTTTCTCGCCACGGCTACGCTGGTCTCTACCGCTGGTTCAGCCTTCGCGAGCCCCCAGTCCACATCGTCGGCGAAGCAGGGGCTGCGCAACGACCGCTATTGCGAGGTCATTCCCTCGGTGCAGGATGGATCGACCGTAACAAGCTACATTTACAACACCCTGGGCTTCAATCATTGCCCGCCGGGCAAATGGAACAAGCTGACCGAAGCCAAGGTCGACCAGGAGTTCGGGTCTCAGAAAGCCCAGCTGAACGGGCCCAGGCACTGGGTACTCGACCAGATCCAGTCGACCGGATCGGCGACCAGCACCGGTAAGACGTTCACCTTCGGCGGTATCGAGATGGGGCTGGACGGGACGCTGACGACGCAAGCCGGGCAGCCGACCGTCGGAGAGCAGCCCTATGTTGTCAATCAGGTAAAGCGGGACACCATCTGGACGTACGACGCAGGGAAGCCGATCTTCGAGCTGACGGACCCGGACGGCCACGTCTACGTGATGCAGTCCTACTCGCAGATCGTGGACAAGAAGCTTCATTACCGGGATTTGTCCCGGCTGGCCGGCCTGCTGAACCTGCCCCTGGGCTGGTCGTATACATCGAAGCGGCTCACCCACACCCTGCAGCTGAACAGCAACGGGCTCGCCTACATAGTAAATGACGACCTGTTCGATACCTATCAGCAGATGCCCTAGCACGACAGTAGCCATTCGTTAGGGGGCGCTTCTGCCTGACTGACCATTGGCCTTCCTTAATGCGAAGCGTTGGCGGTGTTCTTTGTGCAGTATGAATCGGCAGGAGCAACACAGCACCGAGGGCACATGATTGATTCCAGCCGACCGCCGGATCACCATCAGCGACCTTCACCAACCACAGGCCGGTATTTCGCATCGAGAGGATCACCCATAATCCGTAGCTGAAGCCTGGCGTTGCAATCCAGGTTGCAGTTCACCGCCGTCCGGCGCGGTTCCCCAGAGTACGCACATGCGATCTGAGCTGCGGTGTGAACGCGCATGAACCCGATGAACTCACCCGCTCAAGCTCTTAATCCGCGGCGTTGGACAGTGCCGCACAGCGACGAAGCCAAACGCAGTACAGCAGAGAAGTACAGCAACGCGAGCGATCGGGAATGCCTCCGGCCGACTGCCGCCAACCAGTGACCTGCCCTATCGACCCCGAACGACCACGCTGCCAAGAGTTCGCATCGAGGGGGTCAGAGGTTCGAATCCACTCAGCTCCACGTCAAGGGCCGGTTTCGAACGCCGGATCGGTTCTTTCTGGCTTCCGTACAGCAACGCTAGCCATCGAGCTTCCCGCCGGGCCCGCGGGGGAGCGCTCCTGGTCCTGGCTGTCGGCGCCCTGGCACGAACGTGCATGAACCCCGGTGAACTCGTCCCGCTCCAGCTCTTAATCCGTGGCTTTCAGGCGATCACGCAGGTCATAGGTGAGCATGGTGCAATTCGTCTCATTGAGCACTATGCGTCATACAGCTTTATTAGCCTGAAGTCTCCCATGGAGAGTTCGATAATGTTCCAGTTCTGCCCCTGAGGACCCCCGCTTGCCGTAACAAGTTCTGCGCTGCTGAATTCGAAGGTCACTGGGCCGGTATCCCCAATCCGTGTTCCGCTTTCCCCGAACGGAGGTGCGGTACCCCAGCCCAGGTCGATCGCGACTACATTGCCCGACAAAACATTCTGAGGTGTCACGGGGAACTCGCGGTTGCCCGCAGGCGCCGCAGAATCTTCGGACACGGCTTCTCGCATCGCAGGAAGTTTGCTCGCAGGAGGAGGGTAGAAGGTTCCCCGGAACACCTGCGCGAAGGCGGTGCTACCCGGGGGGCTTAGCGCTACGTACCAGACTGTATTGTCAGCCGGATTATGACGAAGGTAATAGGTGTTGCCGACATCGTCGGCCCACCCGCCGGACAAGCGGGACAACGTCGCCGTCATTTTGTCAACGGAATAAACCGGATGGATCTCCAGTTTTTGTGGATTGTCCTCAGGATCGTCACCATGACCGTGGTCAAATACCAGCGCGCCGGTCACGCGGACTAGATCCCCATCCACAATCTCAGCAACGAAGTCGGTGATACTGATCGGCTTGCCGTTGAACAGAACGGAGCCATCCGCCCGCTCAGCCCACCCAGGGAACAATGCCGGCGACGTTTCCGCACCATCATCATTGCAATCTGCCGCGCGCCCGAACATGAGCATCTCACCTTCGAAACCACCAACATCTGCCCCGGTCAACCTAGACTCAATTGTATCTTTGTCTTCCCCCGGTACACCATCGAAGAAAAAGGGCTGCCTCTGGGCTATCTGGTCAACAGCAGCTTGCATCATAAAGGTGGCATCGCCGTCATCATCCTGATTATGTAGCCACCCACCACCAACCTCAGGATCATGGGCGCATATAAAATTGTGGTAGGAGAAGTCCTGCTCGGAGGAGTCAGAGTTGGGATAGTTCACGCTCACAGGTTTACCAGGGAGGTGCAGGTGGTCGTTTGCGATCGAAGCAAAGACTGTGACCGGGGCCTTCAGCGGCAGGAGATTGTCATACAAGCTTTGCTTGTCGCTAGTGTCCGCATTACCGACAACATTCTTGAGTGTGTGCTGAAACGCATCAACAAGAGAAATGACCGGCCATGGTGAACTGCCAGACCGCTGCCACGATGCTGGACCGAAGCCACCTGTATCGCTCACCTTATAGAGCACGTTGTCATCACGGAGGGCGAGCGCCAGGCTACCACCGTTGGACGTGGCTCCCCGCGGCACATCCGACCAGTCACCGGTAATATTCGGCCCGGTGACCGAAGCATGATACACATTGCAATACTCCAGCCCCGGACATAGCTGGCCCGCGCTCACACCCACCCACCACAGGTCGGTATCGAGTTGCCAGAGAAAATACCATCCCCCGTCATTGGCCACCCAAATCCCCGAATAATCCGGCTCAGGCTGAACCGGGAGCTGCCCCGGATGAGACCCCGATATAGAACGAGCTACCAGGATTTCCTTCGGCGGCGGCTCACCAGATGGACTGGACATGACATCACCTCAGAACTGCTCAGGAACCGCCAGCACCGACAGCAGCGGGCCGTGAGACACTCCGCCACGCACGGCAGGCGGTCACCGAGAACGTCACTGTCAGGGCGAACGCCGCAGCGACGATGGCCCACTCCAGCCAGCCGCTGCCGTGATCGGGATCAACGCGGAAGACAATCTCGATCCAGTCGGGCCAGGCCACAGTGCCGACCAGCAGCACCATGCTGACTATGGCAAGCGCCAGCCACACCCAGAACCTGGTCCCGACCTGTCGCGCGCCAGCTCCCTGCCGGTCCCGAAACCATAGCCCAGTCATTCCCGAAGCCCTCCACTTATCGACCAGCTGACTCCGCACAAAGTGTCGCCATCGATCGGTAGCGTCGGCATCCGACCGCTCCGTTCGCACGGCGCCACTGCCGTCGCGGCGCACTCCGAGCCATCTAACCGCCAGACGCGACCTATCCAGGCAGTTGCCAGTGTGCGCAGGGCCGCGACGGCGGCGCCATATGACGTTCTGCATATGCCAACGGCGCAGACGGGAGTAGCGTGAAATGAGCCAGGGAAGGAGCGCGTGATGACTGCTCCTGTGCGGGTCAGCGAACGGGACCTGCGCGCCCTGGCAGGCATCGTCAGCGTGGACCGGCCCGACGTGCCGGCCAAGGAGGGATTATCGCCGTCCCTGCTGGCCGATCTGATGGGCCAGATCCGCTGCGACGTCATCGCGTTCACGGGCTTCGACAGTGGACGGCTGGAAACGTGGTCGGGGCAAGTCATGGCGGAATGCGGGGCCGTGCTTGCGGCCGAGGCGCCGGTGCAGTGGGAGCATTACTGGCACTGCCAGCCGTGCAGTTACCCCGACCGGACCGGCGACCTGCGTAGCATCGTCAAGATCGCGGACTTCTACTCGGCCCGGCAATGGCATTCCATCGGCACCCGCTGCGGCCTCAACCGGCCGCTCGGGTTCGAACATGCTCTGATGCTCACCATGCCCGCAGCTCCTGGGCCGGTCCCTGGGCCTGGCCGGACCATGCGGTTGTTCTTCCTCCGCGGGTCGGGCGGGGATTTCTCCGAGCGTGACCGAGCACTGCTCACGCTGTTGCGGCCGCACCTGCACCAGGCGTACCTGGAGGCCGAGCGGCGACGTCACCCCGTTCCCCGGCTCACTCCCCGGCAGTGGGAGCTGCTGCGCCTGGTCGCCACCGGGCATACGAACGCGCAGATCGCCCGCCAGCTCGGCGTGGCGGAAGGAACCGTGCGCATCCACCTCGGAAATGTCTACCAAAGGCTCGGGGTTCCCAGCCGCACCGCGGCGGTCATACGCGCGTTCCCAGGCCTCGCCGCCACGTAGAGAATGCATTCCTCGGAATGAGCTGCCACGGCTTCACATCACTGATCTGGCCGGAAACCGTACAACACCCAAGTACAGCAACGCCATCGGCTGCGAGCGACTTCGCCCGACTGCGACCGATCGCTGACCAGCTCCAGCGACCTCGCCGCCGAGCGTGCGCATCGAGGGGGTCAGGGGTTCGAATCCCTCAGCTCCACCGGTTTCTCCAGGTCAGACCCGAGTTGGCTCAATTAGTGCGCACCCGTATCGCGGTGGATGCTGTCGAGGCCTCCATGGAGGTCGTGGGGCAGGGGTCGGCGGCGGCGATGATGATGATGATGATGATGATGAAGAAGAAGAAGAAGAAGAAGATGTGCTCGCCGGCCTGGGATGCATCGGGATAGACGATGGATCGCAGGTTGGGGAGTCTGGCCTGGTGAGCGGCGACACCGAGCCAGCCAGGGAGTTTGAGCAACTCTTCCGGGCCGTGTACCTGACCTTCCACCGGCGGGACGCGCCGCGCGGTTAGCTGGCTAACGCCTCGCTAGCTGTGCTGGAACACCTGGCGCTGGCGGGGCCGCTCACGATCGGCGAGGCGGCGGCGCACCTGCGCCGGGCGCAGTCGGTGGTGAGTGAGATCGTCAGTCACCTGGAGCGCCAGGGGCTGCTGGAGCGGGAAAGCGACCCGGCCGACCGGCGCCGGACGCTGGTCTGGCTAACCCTGGCCGGGCAGACCACCCTCCGCCGCCAGCGCGAAGTGCTCAGCGAAGAGCTGCTCGCCGGCGCGCTGGGGCGGATGCCTCCGGAACAGGTGGCCGCGCTGCTGGGTGCGCTCCGTTCGCTCGTTCAATCCGAAACTCCATCCCCGGCTGCCGCCGGGCATAGCGAGGGGAACCCGTCGTGACCACGACCCACACCTGCTGCAGCCGCGGCATGCCGATCGAATCCGGCCGGTACTGCATCCACTGCACCGACGAGAGCGGCCAGCTGCAGTCATTCGACCAGCGTTTCGAGCGGATGACCGCCTGGCAGGCGCGCCGCCACCCGGGCACGCCGCGCGAGGATATCGAGCGCCAGACGCTCGACTACATGGCCACGATGCCTGCCTGGCGGGATCATCCGCGCATCACCTCGCGAACGAGCTAACGGAGTCGGCCGGCTATGAATTCGCGTGATGCCCCCGCCCGCCGCCGATGATGGTGGCCGGTGGCCAGATGCCGTGCGGCGCCCGGGCGCATGACGAAGGAGAGGGCTGACGGCCGTCCTGCAGCACGTGACAGCTGGTCGTACTCAGCGGCCAGCTCGCGCAAGACGAGCACGGCGAGCCGTTGAGCTCAGGGGATTCCGCGCGGCTTTCAGCGTCTCCTGTCGGCGTCGTCGCGGGCGGAACTCCAGGTATTCGATATCCCGTGCACCACAGCGCGACGAGCATACGACCGGCACGGCTTCGCCGCCGGCCCGGCTTCACCGTCCGCGCCTCCGGCACCGGGCCACTCTACGGCCCTGCTTAGTGCGTATGTTTGCTCACTGGGACCCAAGAACCTGCAGCTCAGGGCAATGGGGCAGCTGAGAATCCTTGATCGTGAGCCAAGACAGGTCAGAGCCCCGTAACGTACTCGCAGCTAGTTAGCTTGGATAACAATGGGGAGCCAATCGCCGAACTTTCGGCCGCCGCAGGCCTGAGTTGCATGCCGTTCCGGGCTGTCTGCCGCTCCCAGCAGAGGGCGCGACCGCTCCTGCCAAGAACCGGTCGCATCGGGCGGGCAGCGGCCATCGCGCTGGGCCAGTTCCCGGCATACCCGTCGCGCGGGCACGCCGACTCGATCGGCGGCCGCGCGGGTGTCGGGAACCGCCGCGAACAACGCATACCGCCAGAAGTCGTCAGCCTGCCACCAGGCAACCACATCGGGCAGGTCAGGCTGGGCTTCCCGCGAACCGCCGCTGCCGCAGGACAGCGAACCGCAGCTTATGCTTCTCGCGGCCACGAAACGAGCACTCCGGAAGGAACCACTCCCGTGTCCCGCCGAGGCCACCAGGTTGACCAGGCTGGCCCTACGCCAGCCGAGCGCGCCGGCGCCCAGGTCAAGGAAGACCTCGCCCGGGAAGGTATCGCCGCGAAGATGCAACGGCGCCAGCTCGCTCGCAAGGTCAACGATGCGGGCATCCCGGGCCAGCCCGCCGAGCAGGATCCGGCGGGCGTGGACCGCGTCCTGCGGTCCGGCACGCCTCCTGGCAGGCATATCCAGACGCAGGCCATGATCCTTGATACCGCTTCCCAGGCCGGGCGACTCTTGGGCCGGCCGGGAAGACGCCGCCCGGGGCAATCCGCAGGCACCCGGATCGCCGCATCACCCTGGGTGGCAGGCAGCTCAGGGAGAGCGCGCGTACCCGCCGAAGCTCCTACGTCAAGACGGGGCTGAAAGATCTTGTTGAGTTCGCGGCATGGACGCACTTTCTGGTCGTTGGGGCCGGCATAGGGTCTTGTAGATCTCGCGGGCGATGTAGCGCTTGAGGCAGCGGATGATCTCTTTCTTGGTCTTGCCCTCGGCGGTGCGCCGGGCCGCGTAGGCCCTGGTGCGCGGATCGTGGGCCAGGCGGGTCATGGCGATCGTCCACAGCGCGGAGTTGGCCTGCCGGTCGCCGCCGCGGTTGAGCCGGTGGCGGAGCTGCTTGCCGGAGGAGGCATCCACCGGGCTGGCGCCGCATAGCGCGGCGAAGCTGGCCTCCTTGCGGACCCGGCCGGGGTTGTCGCCGGCCGTGGCCAGCAGCGTGGCGGCGACCTGGGTGGCCACGCCCTGCTTGGCCAGCAGCCCTTCGGGGGCGGCGCGGGCGAGGAGCTCCTCGAGCGCGGCATCCAGCTGGGTGATCTCTGCGGCCAGCTGCTGGTGGCGGCGGGCCACCGAAGCCATCGCCGCCCTGGTGCCCTGGGCCGGGCAGGCCGGGTCGCCGGGGCGGAACCGGCCCGCCAGTTCTACCTGTCGCTGGCAGGGCAGCCCGGCCAGCTGCCGGCGTACCTGCTCGGGTGCGGTGACGATCAGGTCACGCAGCTGGTTGCCGGCCTGGGTGCGGGCCTTGACCGCGCCGGCCCGGGCCACCCGCAGCGCCCGGATCGACTCAGCGGCCCCGTCACGGCTCTTGGGCAACCCGGACGCCTCGCCGCTGAGGGCGGCCACCGCGGCCGCCACCGCATCGGCGGTGTCGGACTTGCCGCGCCGGCGGCGGGCCTGCCGGTTCGGCCGGATCACCTCGACCACCTCCACGCCGCAAGAGGCCAGGCAGCGGGCCAGCCCGGCGCCGTAACTGCCGGTACCCTCCACCCCGGCCCTGGCCAGCTCGCCGTGCAACTTCATCCACGCCAGCACAGCCCGGTACCCGGCCGCCGTGGCCGGGAAGGCCTGGGTGCCCAGCACCCGGCCCACCTGATCCACCACCGCAGCCACGTGCACATCGGCGTGAGTGTCCACGCCCCCGGTGACGGGGCCGGCCTGTTCTGTGATCCTGGGCATGACCTCTCCTTCTACTTCTCGCCAGTACCTGGCAGCGGGGAAGGGAACGACACCGCCGGGCCGGGGGCGCGCGGACAAAACACTTCCGGGACACCGAAGGTCAGGCTCCTACCTGGTCACGAACGTCCCCAGCCGGCGGTGCTCGCGCCCTCCCGCCAGTCCCGGCCCGGCGGTTCGGCGGCAAGACACGCGATCAGCGGTCAGTTCGGCGCAGAGCCAAGACCGGGACCAGCGGCAGGACGCAGCCAGCCTGCGCGGGAGTCGCTGTGGATCACCAGAGGACAACCCTGTGAATAACCCAACCAGCCAACCCCTCGCCCGACAATCGTGGAGGAAGTGTTCGGCGCGCTTTGCTGGTGATCGCGACCGTGTCGATGCCAGGCACGGAAGAGGTGTTCTGTGGCGGCGGGGAATCCTGGCGCCCCCTGATGCTGGCGCCTTGACCCGTGGCTGGCGCCTCGGCGGACGCTGAGCCTGCAAGGTCAATGAGGCGGGCCTGCGCATCCTGCTGCCTCTGGTACTGCTGAAAGACCCCAAGTTGCTGGGGTACTCGCCGTCCTCCGCACGCCGCAGACTGCGGCTATGGATGCTATTGAGCAGAACAAGAACACCGTTACCGAGTTCATCGATGCCCTGTTCACCAAGGGTGACCTCGGCGCCGTCGATGAGTACCTCGCCGAGAAGTTCGTCAACCATGACCCACCGATAGGTGTCACGGCCGATCGGGAGGGCATGCGCGCGGCCGGAGCCATGTTCCGTGCCGCCTTCCCAGACTGGCACAGCGAGATGGACATCCTGGTCGGCGAGGGCGACCTGGTGGTCGAGCATTTCACCGCCAGCGGCACGCAGCAGGGCGAAATTTTCGGCGTCCCACCTTCCGGCCATACCGTCGCCCTTCCCGGGATCAATATCTGGCGCGTCCGCGACGGCCGCATCGTGGAGCGCTGGGGGCGCCTCGACGAACTCGGCCTGCTGCACCAGCTCGGGCTGGTGAACCTGCCCTGACCGCGCAACTGGCCGCCGTCCACCCGGGCATCGCCTGAACCGGCGCCCAGGTGAACGCGTCCTCAGGCGAGGTGCCTGGTGCAGCGATCCGGAACCGCGCCGTTGCAGCGTATCGTCGTGTTATGCCGGAGGCGTTCATGGAACATCAGGCCACCGCCCTGATCGGCCGGTGTTATGCCGGACTGGACGCCGCCGGGATGCGCGAGGAGGTACTGCGCCGGCTGCGCCGGATACTGCCGGTGGACGCCGCGTTCTTCGCGACTGTTGACCCGATGACCTTGCTGTTCACCTCGGCAGTCGCTGACGAGCCGCTTGGCGCTGCAACGCCACTATTCCTGGACAACGAATTCGGGCGTGATGACGTCAATAAGTTCGCCGCGCTAGCGGAGTCCGCCGACCCGGTCGCCTCGCTTGACCGGGCCACCCGCGGTCAGCGGCCCGCCAGTGCCCGCTACCGCGAGATCATGGGCCCCCTTGGGCTCGGCGATGAGCTGCGCGCTGCTCTTGTCACCAAGAACGGGTGCTGGGGCGTACTGTGCCTGCACCGAGAGGACGCCTCGCACGGCTTCGACGCCAGGGAGATCGGTCTGATCCGGCGCATCTCCCCGCACGTGGCCGAGGGGCTGCGCCGTGCCGTAACCATCGGGCCGGTCACACCGATCGGCGGTGAAGCCGCCGTTCCCGGCATGATCGTCCTCGATGCGAACCTGGCCGTCGTGTCGATGAGTCAAGAGGCCGAGCGGTGGCTGGCAGAAATCGACGAAGCCGACTGGCCGAGCACCAGCGAGCTGCCCATGCCCGTTTACTCCGCCGCTGCCAGGCTGGTCCGGCTTGAAGATGGTCCCGCTACCGGGCAGCCGCCTGCCACGGTCCGGCTTCGCAGCCGCGCCGGACGGTGGCTGTCATTGCACGCCTCCCGCCTGTGCGGCCCGCCCGCGCCGCAGATCGGCGTCGTGATTGAACCCACTCCCGCGGCGCAAATCAGCCTCCTGCTGTTGAACGCCTATGGCCTGACCACCGCGCAATCCCGTGTCGTCGCCCTGGTCGTCAGGGGACACTCCACCCGCCAGATTGTCGGGGAATTGCACATATCGGCCAATACCGTTCAGGAACACCTGACTGCAGCATTCAACAAGTTCGGGATCCGCAGCCGCCGCGAGCTCGTTGCCGCCGTGCTCAGCGGGCATCATTGACCGAGCAGGGCCGAGAACCCGTGCAGCTGGCCATCCTGCGGCCGCCGGCTGCGGCAAACTCACCGCTGGACGCCGTTGCTGCGTTGAGATCCCTGCTGCGTCACGCTCCGCGGTTAACGCTGGTTAAGGCTTCACGATCCGGATCCGCCGATCTGCGCGTCTGCGACGGTGGGGCTGTCGGCGGACCGCCGCGCGTAGAACGAACTTTCTGTACGCGCGCAACGGCGCTCGAGGCTCTGGCGTCGGTCATGGGCAGGTCTGCGGCGTCCGCAGTGCTCGTGCTCGCGAGTCCGGGGTGATGCGTGCTCACTCGGGCAGGGTTCGCGGGAGTCCGAATCGGGGCAAGACGGTGTTATCGAAGCGGGTCATGGCGCAGATCCGGCTGCCCGAAAGGGTGAGGACTAGCAGCCCGATCGCATGAGAGACCCCGGCCTGCGGGTCCCGGACATAGAAGCCGAACGCGGGCTGGCCGTTGGCCCTGGTCGCAATGAGCCGGGAGGTCCAGCCTGGCCGGAATGCTGTAGCTGCGAGGAACCGGGCTGCCAGTTCGTGTCCCTGGTACTGCAGTGGAAGCGGCGGCATGGTCAGCCAGGCGTCGTCGGTGAGCAGGGCGACGATGCCGTCCACGTCGGCGGTTTCGAAGGCCCTGGTGAGCCGCTCAACCAGTTCCTGCTCCGCGGCGGAGTTAGGCGGCGGGGGCGGTTCCCGCTCCCCTGTCGGCGGCTGCCGTCGCTGCAGGCTGGCGCGGGCCCGCTTGAGGGCGCTGGTCACCGACTCTTGGGTGGTGTCGAGGATCTGGGCTGTTTCGCTGGCGTGGAATCCGAGGATGTCGCGGAGGATGAGGACGGCGCGCTGACGGGGCGGCAGCAGCTGCAGGGCGGTGATGAAGGCAAGCGAGACGGATTCCAGGGTCTCAAACCGGGCGTCGGGTCCGGGTGCGCTGTCGGGGAGCCCCTCGAGCAGGACGTCGGGGTAAGGCTCGAGCCAAAGCACCTCGCCCAGCCGGGTGGCCTCGGGCGGGTCCAGCCCGGGCGGAGGCGCGCTCATCAGCGGGCGTCGGCTGGCCGACCGCAGCGCGTCCAGGCAGCGGCTGGTGGCGACGTGGTACAGCCAGGTCCGGACCGAAGCGCGTCCCTCGAACCCGGCCAGGCCCTGCCAGGCCGACAGCAAGGTGTCTTGCAACGCGTCCTCGGCGTCTTGCGCCGAGCCGAGAATCCGGTAGCAGTGCACCTGCAGCTCGCGCCGGTAGGGATCGACGAGCTGGCCAAAAGCCTCTCCGTCCCCCGCCTGCGCCCGGGCGAGCAGTTCCATAGCCGCCACGTCACACTCCCATCGCCCTTGTCCTCCAGCTCTGCCGGCAGGGGTACGCCTGTGTAGACGTCGGCCCGGATGAAAACTGGGCGCCCGCCCGCCGCCCAGTTCGCCGGGCAGCTCCCGTCTCCATCACCGGCACCTCATCTAGTCAAACGTATGGAGGAAACGATGAACGACTCACCCATCTTGAACGACAAGCGCGCCGTTGTGTTTGGCGCCGGCGGCTCCATTGGAGCGGCTGTGGCCCGCAAGTTCGGCGCCGAAGGCGCCGAGGTTTTCCTTGCCGGCCGGACCGAGGGCGCTCTCGCTGCTGTCACCCGGCAGATCACTGAGTCTGGCGGCCGGGCCAGCTACACGGTCATCGACGCCCTCGACGACATCGCCGTTGACGAGTACCTCGACCGGGTCGTTAAGCAGGCCGGGGGAATCGACATCGAGTTCAACGCGACCGGGCCCCGCATCACCGAATACGGCAACGGCAAGCCCGCAGTCGACTTGCCCGTGGCGGAATTTACGGTTGCCCAGACCGTTTTGACCTCCCAGTTCATCACCGCCCGCGGCGCGGCGCGGCGCATGGTCCCGCAGGGTTCCGGCGTCATCATCTTCCTCACCGGCAGCCCGGCACGGCCCCATATCCCAGGTGCTTCAGGGATCGGCGCCGCCTTCGGGGGCATCGAGAACCTGATGCGGGCCATGGCACTGGAACTCACCGGCACCGGGATACGGGTAGTTTGCCTGCGGACTGCCGCAAACCCCGACACGCGGACAATCCAGGACACCGCCGACACCATCGGCAAGATGACGAACCTCACCAGAGAGCAAGTACTTGCCTCCCTCGACGAAGGCACGATGTTGAAGGTGTCCCCGCACACCGAAGACACGGCCCACGGTGCGGTCCTGCTCGCATCCGATCGCGCCCGCATGATGACCGGAACGGTTCACAACGCCACGGTCGGCGTCTGCACCGATTAGCGCACGAACGGCCCGCACGGTCGAGCGGGGCGGCGCGACACATCGACATGTGCCCGGCAGACTGCAACGCGCTGAGCCCGGACTCGACCAAGTCGTTACCGGGCGCTGCGCGAGCGGGGATGCTGCACATCCAGGGGTGACCGCGGCACCCCGGGACTCCAGCCAAGCCAGGCGCTGGCTGACGGGTGCGTACGAGCGATTCTGGCTGGCCGTCGCGTCCGTCAGGGAACCGTCAGATTCCAGTCCGACTAGTTACGGGCGCTGTGCGCCGCGCGGGCCGGTCGCGCCCGCGGCTTCCGCCCGGCCGGAGAGGCCGCATCGATGAGTACTTGGGCGGCCGCCTTGGCCGCGATGGCGGCGGCAGGGCCACGGTCGAGACGCGATTGGACGAGGGCTCCGTCGTACAGCAAGGTGAGCTGTCGCGCCAGCCCGGCCGACTCGGCCACACCCAGCGCCGTCGCCTGCTCGGCCATCACCCCGAGCAACCACGCGCGGGCCTTGCGCGTCACTTCGGCAGCCGCGCTGTCAGGCCCCGACTCGGCGGAGGCGTTAGCGAAGGCACAGCCGCGGAACCCCGGCCGCTTCACCGTGGTAACGAGCACATCGAACAGCGCGAGCAGCTTCCGTCTCGGATCATCGTGCAACGCCATCTCGGCGAGCACCGTCGCCCGGCGCGACGCGTGACGCACCTCGAGATAGGCATGCACGAGCTCCTCCTTGCTGCCGAACGCGCTGTAGAGGGTGGCCTTGGCGACGGCAGCCCGCTCGATGATCGTGTCGATGCCGACAGTGTGGACCCCGTGTTCGTAGAACAGCTCGCTGGCCGCATCGAGCAGCCGGTCTCGGGCCGACCTGTTGTCGATAGCGTGGGTGCTCATATCCCAAATTTTAACAGACAGGTCTGTCTGAAGGAATTGATCCGCGATCTTGGAGCGCCGACGCGAGTGCGGTCAGGACCGGGCGCGGCGAGCAACGCGCTCAGACCGCGCGGATTCTGATCGCAAACCGTCCGGTATCGGTGGCCCACTGCCGCGCATAGAGCCTTGACTAAACAGACAGGTCTGTTAATCTGCCAGACAGACCTGTCTGTAAGGAGTGAAGGAGGAACCCCTGATGAGTGCAGGAACCGAGTCGCAGATGTGCACGTACTTCCGCGTCTTTGACGGAGTCCGCGTGAGGTATGCAGATACCAAAGCGGACTCTGACACGACCGTGCTGATGCTGGCGCCGTGGCCGGAAAGCCTGTGGGCCTTCCGTCGCATCTGGGACCGCATCACATCGCTCGGGAGGGTTGTCGCCATCGACATGCCGGGATTCGGCCACTCCGATCAGCCGCCTGAGCTCATCGCTCCCGCGAGCTCCGGAGCGTTCCTGGCCGGTCTGATCGACCAATGGGGACTAGGCGCTCCACATATCGTCGGTCCTGACGTTGGCACAACGGCAGCGCTCTTCCTCGCGGCCAAGGCGCCAGAACGCGTCACGAGCTTGACCATCGGTGGTGGCGCTGTCCGCTACCCGATCGAGGCCGGCGGTGCACTCAAAGACATCATCGAGGCCCCCAGCCTCGATGACGTTCGCGGGCTCGACGCCAGAACCAACATCGGCTACGCGGTCCAGCCGGTCGCACCGAGCGACACTGAGCCCGAGGTCCACGAGGACTATGTGAGCGCATATGACCTCGGCCGGTTTGCGGAGTCGGCCCGGTTCGTACGGCACTACCCCGAACAGAACCAGGTGCTCCGAGACCTGCTGCCGACGATCACGACCCCGACCCAGATCGTGGCGGGCCGAAACGACGAGCTCGTGCCGTGGTCGAACAACCAGTATCTCGACCAGCTTCTGCCTAACAGCGAGATTCACCCTCTCGACGCCGGCCACTTCGCATGGGAGCAAGCAGCGACGGAGTACGGCCGGCTGGTCGCCGGCTGGGTCAGCGAGGGGTATCGGCGCGTCATAGCCGGCTAGCCCGCCGGTTCGACCTTGGTCTTACCAGGACGCCGAGGCCGTGCCTCAACCATTCTTGCGGTCCTACGGCCGGCACCATGCCCTGTGACGGGAAGTGGCGCTTCGAAGACATAGACCTGTTCGAGCACCGGACCGGCGGCGGAATGGCGGAGTGACTATCAGCGCGCCAGCGTCGAACGGACCCCGCTCAGGTGCTCCTGTGGTGGTGCTTCAAGAGAGGCTTCGTGGCGCTATCCAATTCGATTCCGAGTTCGCCTTGGAGGGCAGATGGACAGCGAAGTGATCATTGGTTACGACGGGAAGCCCCGGTGTCCCTGGGCCGGAGCTACCGATAGCACGCTCGGCCGCTACCACGATGAGGTCTGGGGTAAGCGCACCTACGACGAGTCGGCGATGTTCGAGGCGCTGACCCTGGGCGTGTTCGAGGTTGGGCTCAGCTGGTCGATCGTGTTCGGAAAGCGGGACGCGTTCTACGGGGCCTTCTACGGCTTCGACACCGCCAAGGTCGCGGCGATGACCAGCCGGGACGTTGACCGGCTGCTGCAGGACCCGTCGGTCATCCGTAACCGTGGCAAGATCCAGGCCACCATAGACAACGCGCGTGCGATGAGGTCCGCGTCACCGAGCCTTGTCGCGCTCGCCAAGTCCTATGAGATCACCCCCAAGAGTGCACCGCGGTCTGTCGCGGACCTTCCCACGTCAACACCGCAGGCCGACGCGTTCGCCAAGCAGCTGAAGTCTCAGGGGTACCGCTTCGTGGGACCCACGAGTGTGTACGCCTTCATGCAGAACGTCGGCGTGGTCAACGACCACATCCATGGGTGCTTCCGAGCGACCGACTACCGCCAGCACCCGACCGTGACCGGCGGCCGTTGAAGATCGCGACCCCTAGAAGGAGTACCAACCTGATGGCAAGCGACGCCGTGTTGACGAGCGGGGCACACGAAGCCGGCTGGGCCGCAGGGTTGCGGGCGCCGAAGCACGCCCACGCCCCAGGCGAACTGCTCGACTAGGTCGCGGGGACCATCGCGGCCAATCGCGAGCACTGGCTCGACACGGCCGCGGGTCGGGCTGACGGCCTGCCGTGCTCCCTGCTGCACCGGCCGCAGCCGTTTGACCGCTCGAACATTAGGACTGCTAACGAGTTCTTGGGAGCCAAGTCGGGAGCCAGCCACGGCAGGCATAGGGCGAGCCAGGCGACGTCCCAGCCACCGACGCTGCAGGCCAGTGCCCCGCGCGATGCCTGGCCACGCCGGGCGACCGCCCGGGGCTCCTTCGCATCGAGGGGGTCAGGGTGCGAATCCCCTCAGCTCCACCAGATTCCGCAGACCAGAGGAATGCAGGGCACCCGGAGTTCTTTAGCCTGGCTAACTGTGCGCGTCTCGTACGCCGTCGAACAGGGCGAAGACGGTGTGTGGTGCGCTCAGGCCCACCTGCGCCCCGGTGTGGGCGCTAACGGCTAAGGGCGGACGGTCAAGGCCGCCGCCGCTGACCCGAGGGCGGCGTTCGTCGCCCCCAGCCCGACCAGCATCAGCATCAGCCCGGCGCTCGAAGAACGAACCGAGCGGGGTCGCCACGCCCATGTCCATCCCGTTCATCTGCTAGACCGCGACCACCCAGGATGTGGCGGCGAGCACGAGTGCCGCCGTCAGCGCGGCCGCCGTGGCGGCTGTCACGCCGCTCGTCGTGACGCCGTGCCGAAAGTTGCGCCGTGTCGCTCCCTTTGCCTATGCCTTGACGGGCTCTGCTGCTACCAGCGCAGCATTCTGGCGTTCGAGCGCCTTGGCCGCGCTGCTGCGCCAGCTCTCGGCCAGGGCCTGTGACACGGGATCGGGGAAGATGTCTTCCTCCCCTTTCTCCACTGCGTCGAAGATGGCTCGCGCGACGGACTCCGGAGATGCCTTCGGCGCGTCGAGGTCCCGCGACATGTCGGTATCCACGGGACCGGGTATGACAGCGTGAACCCGTACGCCCCGTCCGGCCAGAAGAGCGCGCAGCGATTGTGTCAGGGAGAACGCGGCCGCCTTGGAGATCGAGTAAGCCGGAATGATCGGCAAGGCGGCAAAGGCCGCGTCCGACAGGACGTTGATGATGGCTCCGTGGGAACGGGTCAGCAACGGCAGGAATGCCTGGGTGACGCTGTAGGTGCCGTAGAGGTTGACGGCGAGGTGCTGTTCGAGCGCGGCACGATCGCTGAGGTCATCGTAGAGCGCCAGGCCGGCGTTATTGATGAGGACATCGAGGCACCCGACGCTCCCGGCAGCTGCCTGCGTCTGCGCCGCACTGGTCACGTCCAGGGTCAGTGGCGTAACGCGCCCGTCCGGGTGGGCCAGTGGCTGCCGCGTGCCGGCATACACCCGCTGCGCGCCTCGCCTCAAGGCTTCCTCGACTAGCGCCTGCCCGATGCCGCGATTGGCCCCGGTCACCAGAACTGTCTTATCTGCGATTGTCATTACATCCTCCTAATAGACACGGACCGTCTGCGGACTGCGGACACCCAGTAGTTCCAATCGCCGCGGATGAATGCGTTCGTGCCGTGCCATTCGTCCACGCCGAAGTCGGTATCGAACTCGTCGGTAGCGCCCGGCGAGCCTCGGCGCCGCTTCCGGATGTGGTGATCCGGCGAAAGGCCGCAATCCATCGCTCGCGGCCAAAGCTGCGCCTGGCGCAGGCTTCACCCTGCTCGGGCTTGCGCGGCGGCTGTGTGGCAGCGGCGGTCCGTGAGGGACACTGAGCGGCTAGCCCGGACGGTCTGGGGACACCATCGCGGCCGGGGATCTCGCTCACCGATTCTGCTGCGGCGGCAATGGATTCCGGCCGGAGCGCGGATCACAAGTAAGGTGACCATACATATGTCCAGTCCCAGGTCCGTTGCTCACCCGGAGCTCGCCAGCTCGGCGCCTCGGTGCTGCTGGCCCGGCGCGGGTGGCCAGCCGGATGGCGCAGTGTCATGCCGGCCCCACAGTGCGGCGAGCTCGCTATCTGGCAGGCAAAACGATGACGGCCGGGCCTGAACGCGGGAAGAAAGCGGCTGACACGACGCTGGCCGCGAGCGAGCGCGAGCTGCTCGAGGCCGCCCAGCGGGGCGACGACGATGCATTCGGCCGACTCGCCGGACACTACCGCGGCCAGCTGCACGCCCACTGCTACCGGATGCTCGGCTCGAACATGGACGCAGAAGATGCGCTGCAGGAGACGCTGCTGCGCGCCTGGCGCGGGCTGCCTCGGTTCGAGGGCCGAAGCTCGGTCCGCTCATGGCTCTACAAGATCGCGACGAACGCCTGCCTCAGGGCGATCGAGCGGCGGCCCAGGCGAGTGCTTCCGGTCGACTACGGGCCCGCCGCCGACTCTCACGACCGCCCCGCCGAGCCAGTGACCGAGGCGGCGTGGCTCGAACCGTACCCGGATGAGCGGCTCGAGCTCGCCAGCGGTACGGCCAGCCCGGAGGCCCGTTATGAGCAGCGCGAGGGCGTCGAGCTTGCCTTCATCGCGGCACTCCAGCACCTGCCCGCACAACAGCGCGCCGTGCTGATACTCCGCGACGTACTCGGCTTCTCGGCCCGCGAAAGCGCGACGGCTCTCGAAACGACGCCCGTCTCGATCGACAGCGCCCTGCAGCGCGCCCGCAAGGCAGCAGACCAGCGATTGCCGGAACAAAGCCAGCAGGCGACGCTCCGCTCACTGAGCGACGATGCGCTGAGACAGATCGTGCAGCGCTACGTCACAGCCTGGGAGCGCAACGACGTCGACGCGGTCGTTGCCATGCTGGCCGACGACGCGAAGCTGGCCATGCCGCCCATGCCAGCCTGGTACCGCGGCCGCGAACAGATCGCCATCTTCCTCGGCGGCGGTCCGCTGGCGGGGACGACGCGCTGGCGCCTCATCCCCGCTCGCGCGAACGGGCAGCTCGCCTTCGCCGTCTACGCCTGGCACGACAAGACGCAGACCTTCATGCCGCGCGCCGTCGACGTGCTCACCTTGCGCGGCGCGCAGATCCAGGAGATCACCGCCTTTCTCACCCCGGACGCCTTCCGCGACTTCGACCTCCCAGCCAGCCTCCCTGAACCTGAAACCAACTGAGGCGGATTCAGTTGATCTTTTACACGCCCTGGATGTAGTTGTAACGCGTTGTCACGCTGGCATGAAGCCTGGTCCTCCGGCGATAGCTGGCTGCCTGGCTCCGTGATCAGGCCGTCCACACCAGGCAGAATGGCTTGCCGGCCGGATCGGCGTAGACGCGCCAGTTCGGGCCGGCGCCGTCCAGCCGGGTGGCACCGATGCCGAGGGCGGCCCGTTCCGCCGCGTCCACGTCCTGGACGGTCACATCGAGGTGGATCTGCTGCGGGTACGCCGGATCCGGCCAGCGCGGCGCGGTGTACTGCTCCACCTGCTGGAACATCACCGGCTGCGCGCCGTCCTCGCCGATCATGGCCGTCCCTTCAGACTCGTACGTCACCGGCTTGCCGAGCAGCTCCGCGTAGAAGTGGCTCAGCGCCTTCGCGTCGGGGCAGTCGAGCATGACGCCCATCAGGGTGGTCCGCGGATCGTCCGGGTTGACGCACAGGTCGAACGGGTGGCCGGCCGGGTCGGACAGCGTGTGCCACCGTTCGTTGCGGCGCAGCAGGCTGGCGCCGATCTGCTGGGCGCGTTCGGCCGCCGCATCGATGTCCGGTACCCGGAAGTCGAGATGAGCCTGCTGCGGACGGTCCTGGTCCGGCCAGTGCGGCGGCACGTGGTCGGTGGCCTGCTGCAGGCCGATCCGCCAGCCGTCACCGGAGTCGATCGTGATCCAATCGTCGTCATCGTCGCCGGGGACGCGTCGCCAGCCGGCGAGCTGCTCGTAGAACGTGGCCAGCAGGTCGATGTCCGGGGCGTCCAGCGCCACGGCCCGCAGTGAGCCGATCGCCCGCCGGTGCGGTTCGGAGGTCATGCCCCCGATCCTGCCAATCCCGCGGCCGGCCCGCCACTGGAAATTGGCGTTGACGACCGGTTCTGACTGAGCACCCAGGGCCACGGCACGGTCCGGGCGCGAGCTCTTCACCCAGGCAGGAGCCTGCGCTGGCTGCCAGGCTCGCTTCAAGGCGCTCGGCGAGTCCGCCAACCAGGAGGAACGAACGAGCGAATATCGTGGCAGGTGAGGAGGCAGCCATGGGATTTTACGGCGAGCGAGTCCTCCCGCGGATCCTCAACGCCGCGTGCGGCACCAAGACGGCCGAGCCGCTGCGGCGCCGGGTCTGCGGAGATCTCGCCGGGGACGTGGTCGAGATCGGCTTCGGTTCGGGACTCAACGTCCCCTTCTACCCGGCGGCCGTCACCCGGGTTGCCGCGGTCGAGCCTTCTGACGTCGGCTGGAAGCTGGCTGCCAAGCGCCTCAGCGCGACGGCCGTCCCGGTGCAGCGGTCCGGGCTGGACGGCCAGTCACTGCCCTTCGCCGACGACAGCTATGACGCTGCCCTGTCCACGTGGACGCTGTGCACGATCCCCGACGTCACCGCCGCCCTCGCCGAGGTGCGGCGGGTCCTCAAGCCCGGGGGGACCCTGCACTTCCTCGAGCACGGGCTGGCCCCCGATGAGCGGGTCCGCCGCTGGCAAAGGCGCCTCGACCCGCTGGAGCAGCGGATAGCCGGCGGATGCCACTTCACCCGGCCCGTCATCGACCTGCTGACGACGGCAGGCTTCACCATCCAAGAGCTCGACGTCTTCTACGAGAAGGGAGCCCCGAAATTCGCGGGCGCCGACTCCCTCGGCAGCGCAGTATCTCCCTAACAGGAGCGCGAGCATGGCGGTGGTCACCGCGACCGCGGTCGCGGGGACCAGCAGCACCACCCGTCCGCCTGCATCAGCTGGACCCGCACACAGGAGAGCCGGTCACCAGCACGAGCTTCCCACGCACGTGACCGTCCTCGCTGACGCGGTGCGCCTCCGCCACCTCGGCGAGCGGGAAGGTCCGCGCGACCGGGAGCGAGAAGCGCCCGGACTCGATCGGCTCGCCGATCTCGGCGAGCGCGTGGACCGCACGGCCGGCGTCCCCGCTGCTGAACGTCACCCCGTGCTCCTGCGCGCCACCGAAATCGGCGATCGTCACGACGTGCTCCGGGCCGCCCGCGAGCTCGATCAGCTCGGGCAGGACGCCGCTCCCCGCGACGTCAAGCGCCGCGTCGACGCCGTCGGGCGCGAGCGCGCGAACCCTCTCGACGAGGCCTTCGCCGTAGCCGACGGGCTCTGCCCGCAGCAAGCGAAGGTACTCATGGTTTGCCGGACTGGCGGTGCCGATCACGCGCGCGCTGCGCAGAACGGCGAGCTGAACCGCGGCGCTGCCGACGCTTCCGGAGGCGCCGTTGATGAGCAGCATGCTGCCGCCCCCGACGCCGAGCTGGTCGAGCGCGCGCGTGGCCGTTTCGATGGCGGCCGGCAGAGCGGCAGCGCCGGGGAAGTCAAGCGACGGCGGGACCGGCGCGTAGTAGGACAGCACCGCCAGCTCGGCCTGGGCCGCGCCCTCGGCGGACAAGCCGAACACGCGATCACCGATGGCCACGTCCGCAACGCCCTCGCCGAGCTCGTCCACCACGCCCGCCGCCTCGTGGCCCATGGTCTGCGGGAGCTCCCCATCCATCAGGCCCTTGCGCTTCTTCCAGTCGCTCGGGTTGACGCCGGCCGCGCGCACCGCAACCCGGACCTGGCCGGGACCCGGATGCGGATCGGGGAGATCCACGATCTCGAGGACCTCCGGGCCCCCGAACCGGCTGAAACGTACTGCCTTCACCATGCGCTCCGATCTCGACTCAGGGTCTCGCGGGCGCTGCGTAACCGGAGCCCAGGGCGGGACCCCCGGAACCTTCCCGGCGGCGTTCTGGAGCGACATCGCGATCCGGCAGACGGGGCCTCTTGGTGCGTGGCCTGATAATCGCCCTGGGGCGCTTGCGGAGCAGTCACTCGCCCGCGATGTCGTGCAGGAAGTCGGTGAGACCGGCGAAATAGACCTTCTGGTCGTCGTACATGGCCAGATGGCTTCCATTCGGGCAGTAAAGGTAACGCCCGCGCGGCAGGCGCCCGGCCATCATCTCCATGTAAGCCGGGTCCATGGTGTCGTGCCGGCCGCCGATAACCAGCGTCGGCACCTCGATCGACGCGAGGTCGCCGGTTCGCTCCCATCGGGCGAGTTTGGCATCGGCGCTGATGCCGAGTTCGCTGGGACCTTGCATCGATACATAGATTGCCGGGTTGACGTGGTTGAGTCCGCGCTGCACCGGATCGGGCCAGTCCTCGACCGGCATGCGCAGCACGTGATGGATGTAATGCTGCTCGTTCAGCAGTTCCATGTACCTCGGGCTGTCGGTCTCGCCGCTCGCCTCGAGTGATTTGATCTCGGCCAGTGCCGCCTGGTCCATGGCCGGCATCAGCACTTGCTCGGCGTAGGCGTTGTAGGCGGGAACGCTGGACATCATGCAGGAGATAACGAGCCCGCGCAGGTGCTGCTGGTACCGCAGGGCATACTCGATGGCAAGGATGCCGCCCCACGAGTGACCGAACAGTACGAAATTGTCCCGGTCCAGGCGGAGCGCACGGCGGACCTGTTCCACCTCGTCCACAAAGCGGTCGAGTTCCCACAACGATGGCTGGTCGGGCTGATCACTGAAACCTGAGCCAAGCTGGTCGTAGTAGTAGTACTCGATTCCCGCGGCCGGCAGGTAACTGTCGCAGGCCTCCAGGTACTCGTGGGTCATCCCCGGTCCACCGTGCAGCAGCAGCACTCTGAGGCGGGGATTGTTCCCGACCCGCTTCACCCACACCTGATACTCGCCGGCTGGCGTGTTCACCGGGATCCTCCGCGCGCCCCCGCTCAGCACGTCCTCCCGGCCGGAATAGTCCAGATAGTCGCTCATTGGCCGCCTGTGCTCCTCCCATTTCAAAGGCGTCATCCGCCTGCTCCAGCGCGGCGCTATCAGCCGCGCTCGAAATAGCGCCGCAGTTCCCACTCGGTTACTTCGGCAAGGTCGTCGGTGGCCGGGCTGGCCGTCGGGCCGGCGGCCTCTGTCGCCGTACTGTCATTGCGCGCGCGGAACGCGGCGGTCTCGTGCCGGCCGAGCAGGGCCAGGTGCGCGTGCACCACGGGGCCGAGTGCCGATCGTGCCAGCTCGCTCGCCTCGTACTCCTTGACCGCCTCCTCCAGCGAGGCCGGCAGGTGCTGCGCGGTCCGGTCGAGGTAGGCGTTCCGCGTTGTCAGCGGCGGCGGCTCGGACTTCTGCTCGATACCGGCCAGGCCGCCGGCGATGGTCGCGGCGAACGCCAGGTAGGGGTTGGCGTCCGCGCCGGGGATGCGGTCCTCTATCCGGAAGCTGGCGCGTTCCCCCAGCAGGCGGAACGCGCAGGTGCGGTTGTCCTCGCCCCAGGTGATCGTGGTCGGGGCGAACGAGTCGGCCCTGAAGCGCCGGTAGGAGTTGACGTAAGGAGCGAACATATACGCCAGCTCGCGGGCCGATCCCATGAGGCCGCCGATGTAGTGCCGGAACTGCTCGGCAGCGTGCAGCGGAGCGCGGGGGTCGAAGCCGAGCGGCGACGAGCCGGCTTCGTCCCACAGGCTGGAGTGAATATGGAAGGACGACCCGACCTCGTCCGCCGACCACTTCGCCATGAATGTCGCCGACAGCCCGGCCAGGGCCGCGATCTCCTTGACTCCGTTCTTGTAGATGACGTGCCGGTCGGCCATCTCGAGTGCGCCGGCGTACTCCAGGTTGATCTCGTGCTGGCCGAGCCCCCACTCGCCCTTGGAGAACTCGACAGGTACTCCCGCTGCCTCCATCTCGAGCCGGATCCGCCGGATCAGCCACTCGTCCTTCGTGGTCTGCAGCAGGTGGTAATCCGCACGGTAATCAGACAGCGGATGCAGTCCGCTGTACCGGCCCGCCCAGGCGTCCCGGTACTTATCAGCGAAGAAGAAGATCTCGAGCTCGGACGCGCATTTCACGCTGAGCCCCCGCTCGGCCGCCCGCCGGATCTGTCGTTTCAGGATCTGGCGCGGGGCTACCTCGACCGGTTCCCCGGTGCGCTCGATGACGGCATCGCAGAGGACGAGCGCGGTCCGGTCCAGCCACGGCACGACGCGCAGCGTGGACAGGTCGGGCACCATCGCGAAGTCCTGGAAGCCGCGGTCCCAGTCGCTCAGCGCGAAGCCGGGCAGCGGTTCCATCTCCATGTCCACGGTGAAGAGGTAAAGCGACGCGTTCAGCCCGCAGCCGTCGTCGAGGACACGGCGGAACGTCCGGGCGGTGACTCTCTTGCCGACCAGGCGCCCCCACAGGTCAGGCACGGCGCACAGCACCGTGTCCACTTCCCCGTCCCGGAGCATCTGGTCCAGGTCCTGCGGGTCAAGCACGGCGCGTTCGCCAGCCGCCATCGCCGTCCTCCGATCGTGCGCGGGCCGAGCGTATCGCGCACCGGCCAAGGGGTGAAAGGTCTGACAAGCAATCCACGGCGGGGGCCTGGCCGTCCGTCCTGCCATCGGGGTCCGTCCGGCAGGAAGCTGGCGACGAAGGGGCAGCGCGGCGGTCACCGGACCGCGGAGCCGACGGCCTCCGTGATGGCCGCGGCGAACTGCCGGAATACCGCGAAGCTGGCGTGATCGGATCCGAGCATCTCGGGGTGCCATTGAAGACCGACCACGAAGCGTGTCCCGCTATCCTCCACCGCCTCGATCACCCCGTCGGGTGCACGGGCGGCGACGCGCAGGCCCGGCGCCACGGTTTCGACGGCCTGGTGGTGCAGGGAGTTAACGGACGCCTCGGGACCGAGCAGCCGGCGCAGCAGCGTGCCAGGCTCAACCAGAACCTGGTGCGCGGCCCCGTTCCAGCTTTGCAGGGCCATGTGTCCCTGCCGGGGCGGATCCGCGGTAGGCAGGTCCTGGACAAGAGTGCCTCCGAGCGCCACGTTCAGCAACTGGATTCCTCGGCAGACAGCCAGGATCGGCAGCCCGCGCCGGCAGGCCAGGCGGACCAGCTCGATTTCCACCGCATCGCGCCGGGCGTTGATTCCCGACGTCTGCGCACGCTGCCGCGCGGCATACTGCTCCGGGGCCACGTCGCCGCCGCCGGTGAGCAGCAAGCCATCGACCCTGTCCAGCAGGCCGGCTGCGGAGTCCGCTGGCCCGCTGACCGGGATCAGCAACGCTGCCAGGCCGGCGGCGCCGAGCATCTCCAGGTAACCCTCAGGGACGGCCTGGACTGGTACGTCAATGAACCCCCCGGCAACCGTGGCCGGCCAGCCGGTAACCCCGACGACCGGCCTCACCCGACGATCCGTTCCTGCTGCGTACGCTGGCCGGCGCTCCGCGGCCGCCCGGGGCTGCCGGGCGCCACCGGGGCCACCGGGGCCGTCGAGCCTTCTGTAGTCGCCGCCGTAGAAAAGCAGCGGTTCACCGCCGCTGCCGCCCATCTCCACGACGTTGCCGACGACGATGACATGATCGCCGCCCGGATACACGGCGTCCACCTGGCAGCACAGCCAGGCCAGGGCTCCGTCGATCACCGGCACGCCCAGCCACTCGCCGTACCCGCAGTCGGCGAACTTCTCCGCTTCGGACTGCTTGCCCGCGAAGAGCCGGCTGATCTCTTCCTGATCGCTGGCCAGCACATTTACGGCGAATACTCCGGACTGCCTGACCACCGCAAGGGTGCGCGACTGCAACTCGAAGCCGACCATCACCAGTACCGGCTCGAGCGACAGGGAGGCCACCGCATTGGCTGTCATGCCGGCCGGGCCGCCGGATCCGACGCTGGTGATCACGGTCACGCCGGTCGCGAACCTGGCCATGACCGACCGGAACCCCGCCTCGGTGACGCCCATCGCGCACTGGGTCATGTGCTGCCTGCCGAACCGAGCTCTGCGCGCAGCACCGCGGCCAGCTCCGCTATGCCGTCGCGGGCCGCGTCCAGCCACGCGGTGTAGAGGAGGAAGCCGTGCACCATCTCCTCCCGGTCCCGCAGTTGCACGGGCACGCCGGCCGCGGCAAGCCGGCTGGCATAGGCGATGCCCTCGTCGTGCAGCACGTCGCGCCCGGCGACCAGCACGTACGCGGGCGGCAGCCCGGCCAGGTCCCGGGCCAGGGCCGGCGCGGCGAGGCTGTCGGGCACCGTGTCACCCAGGTAGAGCGACCAGTAGGACTTCATCTCGGTGCGGGACAGGAACGGGTCATCGCCGTTCGCGGCGTACGACGCGGTATCCATGGCCGGGTCGAGGGCCGGATAGGCCAGCGCCTGGAATGTCACGGCGAAATCGCCTTGGTCCCTGGCCCGCACGGCCACGCCGGCGGCCAGCGATGCCCCCGCGCTCTCACCCACCAGCGCCAGGCCGGAACCGCCTGCGCCTAGTTCAGCCGCGTGGCTGGCTACCCAGCGGGTGGCCGCCGTGCAGTCGTCCAGGCCGGCTGGATAGGGATGCTCAGGCGCAAGCCGGTAGTCCACGGCCACCACTACCATGCCCGCCTGTCTGGCCAGCTCACGGCAGAGCGCGTCGTGCGAATCCAGCCCGCCGAGGACCCATCCCCCGCCGTGGAAGAACATGACGGCAGCCGCGCCAGGCCCGGCGGCGGACGACGAGAGGCGATCAGGGCCGTAGATCCGGATGGGCAGCGGGCCGGACGGGCCGGCGATCGTGCGGTCCTGGCCGGCCGGGCCACTGCCCGGGCCTGACAGCCAGCCGGCTAGCTCCGTGAAGTTGCGCAGCCCGGCCGGCCGCGGCAGGGACATGCTGGACGGCCGGCGGGCCGCCTCCAGGGCTGATAGCAGCACATCGAGCTGGCCTTGATCCGACATGGTTCGATTGTCGGACCATTGGAGCATAAGGTCAAGACCGTCATCCGCCGCGGCGGTTGCCCGCACCCCGATCCGTGCGGCTGGCTCCCTGGCCGGCTTACCCGACCGGGCCGTAGCGGGCGGCGTAGGCGCGGGCCGCGGCCCGGAAGCACTCGAGCGGAGCGCGCACGATCCCGGCGCCGATCTGACCGCCACCGCGGCCGGCCAGGCCGGCATCAAGCACCGGGGTGATGCCGGATTCGGCCACCTTCAGTACGTCGATTCCCGTCGGCGTGCCCCGGTACCGGAGATACGGGATCTTGTAGTCGGTGTTCTCCCCCACCGTGATGTCGTACATGGCGAGGTTCATCTCGATCATGGCCTCGGGTGAGCCGCCCTGGTAGTTCTGCAGCGGGAACGCAGCCGCCTGGGCGAAGCCGCCGAGTCCCACCGTTTCGTTTATCAGGCTCTCGCCGCCGATCCATTCGATGTCCGCCAGGGTGAACCCGTCGAACAGTTTCGCCGACACGTCAGGGAACGGCCCGTCGAACCACTCGTCCCCCAGCCCGCTGACCCTGATCGATACCCCCCGGCAGGTGATGCTCATCGCCGTGACCACGCTGCTGGCTTCGATGCCGCGCGCGGCATCGGCAACCGCCTTTCCGCTCGCCATCGACAGGCGCAGGAAGAAATAGTCGCTCGCCGACAGGTAGCTGAGCGTCTGCAGCACCTCGGCCCGGCGGCCGGCCCCCGCTTCGAGCAGGTGCGGGAACAGTTCCCGGCTGAACAGCAGTGTCGCCGCGGTGTTCCGGCTGTGCAGCTCATCGCCCATGTGGACCGCGCGGCGCATGATCGGCTTGAGCGGTATCCCGCCCGCGTGCTCCACCGCAGCGCCGATCGTCGGCGCGATCACTCGCTCGATATGGCGCAGCTGGCGGCGCACGCCGTCGTCGTACGAGCCGTAGTTCAGCCGCTCCCGCGACTCCCCCTCGTAGAAGTTGCAGAAGCCGGTAACGCCGTGCACGTCGTCGCGCACCACGAACACCGGCATCGACGCGGTAAACACGCCCGCCACCGAGCCCACGCAGCCGTGGTCGTGGCAGGCGCCGATGACAATGTCGCCGGCATCCATCCGCCGCTCGGCGTCGGCCGGGCTGTCGGCCAGGCCCTCGTACAGCGCGGAATAGACCAGCGCGGCCCGCTGGCCGCCGGTGTACCGCGAGAACGGCACCGCAGGTCCCGAGGTCAGGATGGTCCTGTCGGTCATGCCGGGCACCACGTCCCTGGCCGATGCCACGTCCACCAGCACCGGCTCGGCCTCGCACATCCGCTTCAGTGCGGCCAGATTGGCCTGGTCGCGCCGCGCCGCGGTCACCATGCCGCCGTCCCGCCGTCCACCGGAATCACCGCGCCCGTGATGAACGACGACCTGGGCGAGAGCAGGAACTCCACCACCTCCGCGACCTCGCCGGTGCGGCCGAGGCGTCCGAGCGGCACCTGAGCCGTCAGCACGGCCTCGCCGCCGGACATGCGCGCCCAGGCCGGGGCCATCGGAACGTCGATGAAGCCCGGCGCGACTGCGTTGACCCGGATTCCGCGTGAGGCGAGCTCGCAGGCGCCGACTCTGGTCAGGCCGCCAAGCGCCGCCTTGGACGCCGAGTACATGGCCGTCCCGGCGAACCTTCCCACCGCTCCGGCGATGCTGCCGATGTACACGACGGCGGCGTCATCGGCCATGTGCGGTACCGCGGCCCGGGTGACCCGGCTGCCGCCCATCACGTTGACCGCCCATATGGCAGCGGCCTCGGCCTCGGGCATCTCGTCGGTTCGCGCCTCGCGGAGCACGCCCGCGCAGTTGACCAGGCCGGTCAGTGACCCGAGCGCGGCTGCGGCGGCCACGCACCGCCCGACGCTCGCCTCCTCGGTGACGTCAAGCGGGAAGTCCACGATGCTCCCGGCCGCCACGCCGTCAAGGTGCGGCCACGCAGTGACGTTGACATCGCCGGCCGCCACGATCAGGCCCGAGGCCGCCAGCCGCTCGCAGATCGCCCGCCCGATGCCGCCGGCACCGCCGGTGACGAGCGCAACAGCGGTCAACCGTACCTCCAGACTTACCCCGGCCCTGGGAGCACAACTTTGGCCTGAACCTTAGTCCATTCGACCATGCCGGTAAAGGCCCCGGGACGGCCTGGCCTGACGGCCCGGCCAGGCGGGCGCGATCTTGCGGTGATCGGGCTGTGAGCAAGCGGCCGGCGGGCTGTGAGAACATCGGACCATGAGTGGAGCGGCATCAAGCCCGGCCCCGGTGACCATCGAACGGGTTGCGCACGTTCCGGTCTATGGCCTGGTCGTCGACAAGCTGCGGCGTGCCATTCACAGTGGCTCGTTCGTTCCGGGTGACAAGTTCCCGCCCGAGCGGGAACTGTCGAAGCAACTCGGCGTATCCCGCGCCAGCGTCCGCGAGGCCATCAGGGTCCTGGAGGGCGAGGGATACGTGGAAACCAGGCGCGGCGCCAGCGGCGGCATCATCGTGCTGGACCGGGCCCAAACCGAGGACCGGCTGGCCGAAGTCATCCGCGCGAAGCTCCCGGAGATCGAGCAGGTCATCGACTTCCGGCTGGCGGTAGAGGGCAGCGCCGCCCGGCTGGCCGCCTTGCGCCGCACGGATGACGATCTGGTCAGGCTGCGGGCCGCATTCCAGACGATGGCCGCGAGCCGCGAAACCCGGCGGTTCCGGGCGGCCGATTCCGCGTTCCATCAGGGCATTGCCGCGGCCGCGCGAAATGATTGGATGGAGCGCTCGATCGAGGACGCGCGCGCATTCCTGTGGATGACCGTCGACAAGGTCGCCGAAAACGTCTTCAGGACCGCACAACTCCATCACGGGCAGATCCTGGCCGCAATCGAGAGCGGCGACCCCGATGCGGCCGAGCGTCACGTGGCCGCCCACATCGAACTCACCCGCACCGACCTGATGCGGATCGCGGCCGCCGCCCCTGCGCAGGACTAACCGCCGCGCAGCCGCCAGCGACCCGCATGACCTTGACACCTGCTGATCGCGATCTCTATGCTCACGGCCCAAAGGTCCGTAAAGTGGACCTAGTGCAGCATTAACGGCGGGACCAAGTCGCAACGCGGGCGGCTGGGCCACGTCTTGAGCGCGGGCCGCGTCACCGTAAGGGGCGACTGGGAATGACTGCCGAACCGATCACCCGCCCGGCTGATGAGCTCCGCCGCGATGCCGTCGGGCTGCCTGATGTCATCTTCACGTCAGTCACCACGATGGCGCCGGCCGCGGGAGCGGCCTTCTCCATCACGGTCGGCGCGCTGTTCGCGGGCGGGGCGCTGTCCGCCGGGGTCGTCATCGCCCTGGCGGGCTGCCTGTTCACCGCGCTGTCCATCGGGCAGATGGCCAAGCACCTGCCGACCGCCGGCGGCATGTATACCTATATCGCCCGCGGCCTGGGCAGCAAGCTCGGCTTCCTGGCCGGCTGGGGGTTCGATCTTGCCTACCCGCTCGTGGTCCCGCTGGTGACCGTCCTTTTCGGCAGCATCCTCGGCAGCACCCTGGCGGCTCACTTCGGCTTGAATTACAACGTGTGGTGGCCCATCGGGTCGGTGTTCTGCGTCGTGCTGGTCGGCTCCGTGAACTACTTCGGCATCCAGGTGAGCACGCGTTTCGGGATCATCCTGGGCAGCTTCGAGATCCTGGTGATGATCGCGCTGTCGCTCACGCTGATCGTAAGCGCGGGGTCCCGCAACACGTTCAGCGTGTTCACCGGGCACTTCGCGACCGTCCCCGGGTTCCACGGGCTGTCCGGCATCGTCGCCGGATCGGTCTACGGGGTGCTGGCGTTCATCGGCTTCGACGCCGCGGCCCCGCTGGCCGAGGAGACGAGAAACCCCAAGCGCAACGTGAGCCGAGCGGTGGTGTGGTCCTGCCTGATCGTCGGCCTTTTCTACGTGCTCACTACGTACGCGGCGACGGTGTACTTCGGGCCGCGCCGGTTCTCCGGCTTCTTCACCGCGGGCGGCGGGAACCCGTGGAATCTCATGGCCACGATGGTCTGGGGCGTCGGCTGGGTATTCCTGTTCATCGCGTTCCTGAACTCCAGCGCGGCATGCTCGAACGGCGGCGGCTGCGCCGCCTCCCGGTGCCTGTGGGCGATGGGCCGCATCCGGGTGCTCCCGAAGGCGTTCGGCCGGACACAGTCCAGGTTCAAGTCGCCTTACGTGGCCGTTATGGCCACCTTCGGCGTCGGCCTGGTCCTGACCTTGTGGCTGGGCGAGCAGTACACGCCGACGGTCGCATTCGCGCTTATCGGCACCATCATCACCGGCGCTATCCTGCCCATTTACATCGCGGTGAACATTGCCTGCATCTCCTTCTTCTGGCGGGAGCGCCGGGACGAATTCAACCTGCTCAAGCACCTGCTTTTCCCGATACTCGGCATCGCCTTGTTCGTGCCCGCGTTCTTCACCGGTCTTGGCATCCCGGTGTTCAAGTTCATCAGCAAGCTGACGTACCCGCTCGACCTGGCGGGCATCGTCATCGCCGCCTGGTACGCCCTCGGGATCGTCCTGCTGATCTACTTCTCGATCCGCCACCCGGACCGGATCCGGGACACCGGGAAGGTGTTCATCGAGTCCGACGAGCCTCAGCTGGCCGAGACCCCGTCCGCCTGAGTGCCTGCGGCCTGGTCCGATGCACCGCGGCCGAACTGCGAGGAGAGGTTCCGGCGATGCCCGCAGATGAGGCGATGCCCGCAGATGACGAGCACGAGCGACGCCAGGCGCAATCCCGCCTGGTCGGCGAGCGGCTCCGCGAGCAGGGCATCCGGGTCATCCAGATGGAGATGCCGGACATCAACGGAACCGTCCGCGGCAAGATAGCCGGGCTGCAGAAGGGGCTCGGGCCGACCGGGACCAGCGTGAGCACGCTGGCCATGTCGTTTCGCAGCGGGGATGAGATCACGCTCTCGCCGTGGAGCAGCTTCGATAACGGCTTCCCGAAGTTCTCCGCGGTTCCCGACCTGGACACCGTTGTCCGGCTGCCCTGGCGGCCCGAGACCGCGGCCGTGCTCTGCGACTGGGTCATGGACGACGGGACACCCTGCGTCATGGACGGACGGGAAGTCCTGCGCCGCGCGGTGGCCGATCTCGCGCAGCTCGGCTACACGGCGAAGACCGCCCTGGAGTGGGAGTTCTATGTCTTCGAAGGCGACGATGAGCTACTGCGGAGCGGGCGGTACCGGGAGCTCAAGGCGCTGGGCCGCAACCTGCACTGTTACACGCTGACCAACGTTCCGTCGTTCATCCCGCTGGCTACCGAGTTCCTGACCCGGATGGAATCGGTCGGCATCCCCGTCGAGGCGTTCCACTCCGAGTACGGGCGCGGTCAGTATGAGTTCACCTGCGCCCCGGCCGAGCCGCTCGAAGCGGCAGACCAGGCGGTCCGGGCAAAAACCTACCTGCGGGAACTGGCGGCGGAGCACGGGCTGGTCAGCACCTGGATGGCCGCCCTGTACACCGAGACCGTCGATGCGAAGAACGGCTGCCACGTCAACATCTCCCTCGAGCGCGACGGCCGCAATGCCTTCTGGGACGAAAGCCGTGGCGGCCTGTCCGAGCTGGCCGGGCAGGCCGCGGCGGGCATCCTGGGTACGATGCCGGACTTCCATCTGCTCTTCCGGCCCTGGGTCAACTCGTTCCGTCGCATGGACCGGCTTTCCTGGGCCCCGGAAGATGCCTCCTGGGGCCTGGATAACCACGCGGCGGCGATCCGGGTGGTGCACGGCCGGGACCCGGCCAGGTACACGCGCTTCGAGCACCGGGCACCCGGCCCCGACACCAGCCCGTACCTGATCCTGGCCGCGATCATCTACGGAGCGGCGCGCGGCATCCGCGAGGCGTGGCAGCCGCCGCCGCCGACGGTGAGCGATCCGATCGCGGCCGGCGGGTACCCGTTGCTGCCGCGCACGCTCGAGGACAGCGCGGCCGCGTTGCGCTCCTCCGCGGTGGCCAAGGACCTGCTCGGGACCGAATTCATCGAGCACTTCACCACGATGAAGCTCGACGAGGCGCAGGCATTCGACGACTGGCGCAAGCAGCACCCGGAGGCGCCGGCGGACCAGGTGACCGACTGGGAGCTGAGCAGCTACTTCGAGTGGGTCTGACCGCGCCGGGGCCGGTCAGCCGGACACCTCGGCGGCAAACGCTGCGACGGCGGCGTTGAAGGCTTCGCTTTCTTCCCAGAACGGGCAGTGGCTGGACCCGGCGAATGTCTGCAGCCGGGCGCCGGGGATCCGGTCGGCGATGTACCGGCCCGCCTTCGGGCTGGTGAGCTTGTCGTCTTCACCGAAAAGGACGAGAGTCGGCACGCCGATCTGCGGCAGGAAATCGCGATAGTCCCGGAGCGTCTGGTCGAGCAGGATGGTGCTCGCGATGACCGGCGGGACCCGCAGGATCTCCGCTCTCATCCAGGCCAGGGTCGGCTCGTCCGGCTCGTGCAACATCAGCTCGGTGAACTCGCTGACCAGCGCCGCCTGGTCGAGTTGCAGCTGCTCGTTCATCTCGCGCAGGGCGTCCAGCGTGAAGACCCCGAACTCATAGCCCTGCCACGCGAAGTCCGACGGCGGCTGATCCACGATCACCAGTCCCGCGACGCTGCCAGGCGCCGCGGCGCGGAGGTACTCGTAAGCGACCATCGCGCCCATCGACCAGCCCGCCAGCACCGGCCGCCGGACCGAAAGCCGGGTCAGGATCGCCTGCAGATCGGCGGCGTACTGCGGCACGGTGTGGCCCCGCGTGGTCTTTTCTGACCGGCCGTGCCCGCGCAGGTCAGGAACGATCACGCGGTGCGTTCCGGTGAGCTGGTCCAGCTGGCGCTGGAAGAACCGCCCGCTCATGCTCCAGCCGTGGACGAAGACGACCGGCGTCCCGGCTCCCGCGTCCTCAACCGAGAAGCTGACATCGCCGACACGGATCTGCTGCGCCATCGGCGTCCTCCTTCTGCGCTGCGCCCGATCGACCGGCTCTCCGGACTACTGCACCATGAACCCGCCGTCGACCACAAGCGCCTCACCAGTGACGTAACTGGCGTCCTCGGAGGCCAGGAAGAGGGCCGCGGCCGCGATCTCCCCGGGCTGCCCCACCCGGCCGAGCGGCACGACCTTCTCGATGCTGGCCCGCTTCTCCGCGTTGGACAAGGCGAACGAGGCCAGCGGCGTCTCGGTCACGCCCGGGCAGATGGAGTTCACCCGGATCCCGTGCGGGGCAAGCTCCACTGCCAGCGCCCGGGTGATCATGTGCACGGCGCCCTTCGACGCGTTGTAATGCACCTGCGGATGCCCCTCGCTGGCCAGCACGACATGCGCCTCAACCGAGGCAATGTTGACGATCGCCCGGGTCCTGCCTTCCGGGTGACTGGTCACCATGTGCCGCGCGACGGCCTGGGCCATCAGGAAGGTGCCGGTGGAGTTGACGTCCTGGACAACCTGCCACTCCTCCAGCGGCAGCTCCAGGAAGGTCGTGTACCTGGCGATGCCCGCGCAGTTCACGAGGATGTCGATGCCCCCGAACGCCTCGACGGCGGCGGCGGCCATCCGGGCCGCATCAGGCGGCTGTGCGACGTCTCCGGTCACCGCGATCGACCCCTCGCAGCCGCCGAATTCGGCCGCGAGCCCGTCGCCGTTGGCGTCCGCGGCCGCAACCCGGGCACCTTCGGCCAGGAAGCGCTGCGCCGTCGCCCGGCCGATCCCCGACGCCGCACCGGTGATGAGCGCTACCCGCCCGGCAAGACGTCCGCTGCCGGTCACCCGGCCGGCCCGCCGGCGGCGGCCTGGTCCGCGAGCGGCCGTCTGAAGTGCGGGGCGACGTCGGAGGCGAACCGGGTCGCCCACTTGTGCCTGACCTCGGCCGGGATGCCTGGCGTCGAGAAATGCAGGATGATGTGATTGAAGCCGATGTCGAGATAATCCTGCAGCTTGCGCTGCACCGTTTCCGGTGACCCGATGAGCTGCCACTCGCACCAGGGCACGATGTTCTCCGGCCGGGTCCGCTGTTCCATCCCGGCGAAAATCCGCTGCCATGCCTGGTAGCCGGGAGTGTCGGCCCAGTCGGTGGCGTGCGGGGCATAGTGGTCGATCTGCGCCTGCATGTACCGGGGCTTGTACAGGCAGGCCTCCTGGACCGCCTCCTCGTCGGTGTCGGCCACGATGCAGTCGATCATGATGGGGAAGGTCGTATCCGACGGGTCCATCCCGTGGGCTGCCGCCGCGCTTGCCCAGGTGCGCAGCGTCTCTGCCTGCCGGTCCAGATTGCCGATGGTGTTGCAGATGGGCGGCAGGCCGAGCCCCGCCATGATCGCCGCGCTGTCCGGGCTCCCGATGGCACCGTAGAAATGCAGGCTGCCGGTGCGGGGCTCGGGCCGGATGCGGATCTTCTCCGGCACGGACAGGTAGGTCCCCTTGTAGGTGAAAGGCTCGCCGGTCATCCCTAGCCGGAGGATCTCCCACGTCTCCTGGAAGCGGTCCCGCGCCTCCCCCATGGCGAGACCGAAGGCGTCGTATTCGAACTTCGCCGTGCCGCGACCCAGGCCAAGATGAAGCGGGCGGTCGGTTAGCTGCGTCAGCATCGCGATCTGCCCGGCCAGCCGCAGCGGATCGTGCCACGGAGTGACTATGACGCAGGTGCCGAATCCCAGCTCCGGGAAACGGCCGGCCAGGTAACCGATCTGCACGGCCGGGTCCGGGGCCGGGAAGTAGTCGCTGAAGTGATGCTCAAGCACCCAGATCGTGCCGAAGCCGAGCTCGGAGAAGAGCTCGCAATCGGTCCCCATCCCCTCGTAGAGCTCATGATCGCTGGCCCCGGGAGCTCCTGCGGCTGCTACCACGCACCCAAACTCGACTCCCTTGTTGCCCGCCACAGCCAACCTCCCCTGGACCTTTGGTCCGAGTATTGTGCCATTGACTGCGGCCGTCAGAATCCGGGATCGCATCGGCTAGCCTAGCCGGGCGAATGCGACAGTCGAGTAGGGCGATGACTCCTCAGCTGGCACGACCGAGCCCCGCGCCGGATATCGACGTGGCAGTGGTAGGCGCGGGGTTCGCAGGTCTGTACATGCTCCACCGCCTGCGCGGGCTGGGTTTGCGCGCGCGCGTATTCGAGCAGGGCGCCGACGTCGGAGGCACCTGGTTCTGGAACCGGTACCCCGGTGCCCGCTGTGACATCGAGAGCGTCGACTACTGCTACTCCTTCTCCGATGAACTCCTCGCCGGGTGGACATGGACGGAGCGGTATGCCACCCAGCCCGAGATACTCCGCTATCTGCACCACGTCGCGGACCGCTTCGATCTGCGCCGGGACATCCGGTGCAGCACCCGCGTCACGTCCCTGCGCTACGACGAGTCAGGGAGCCGCTGGCTGGTGTCTACCGACGGCGGCGAAGGAGTATCAGCCCGCCACTGCGTGCTGGCCGTGGGCAACCTTTCCTTGCTCAAGCGTCCGGACTTCGCCGGGCTGGAGAGCTCCGGGGTTGAGTGGTACCACACCGCGCAGTGGCCGGCCGGCGGCGTCAACTTCGGGGGCAAGCGGGTAGGTCTCGTCGGGACCGGATCGACGGCGATCCAGGCACTCCCCCAGATCGCCGGGCAGGCGGACCGGGTGCATGTCTTCCAGCGAACGCCTAACTACTCGATGCCGGCGCGGAATCGGCTGCTGCCGCCCGGGGAACTGCGCGGGGTAGTCCGGGGGTATCGCGAGCGGCGACGGGCCGCACAGCAGTCGGACGCCGGCGTGCCGGCTGCCCCGCCTGAGCGGTCGGCGCTCGCGGTCACGCCGCGGCAGCGCCGGCGGATGTACGAGGAAGGATGGCGACGGGGCGGCATCAACGCGCTGTCCTACGCATTCACCGACTTCTTCACCGACGAACAGGCAAACTTCACCGCTCAGGAGTTCGCACGCGAGAAGATCCGTGAAGCCGTTCGCGACCCCGCGGTAGCGCAGGCGCTGTGCCCGTCGCATCACATCGGCACCAAGCGCACCTGCGTGGACATCGGGTACTTCGAGACCTACAACCATGACCACGTCGAGCTGGTCGACGTGCGCGAGTCGCCGATCGTGGCGGTGACCCCGCGAGGTCTGCTGACGCGCGCCGGCGAGTACGGGCTGGACGCCATCGTCTTCGCCACCGGGTTCGACGCGATCACCGGAGCACTGCTCGATATCGACATCCGCGGCCGGGACGGCCGCTCCCTGGCGGCGAAGTGGTCCGCGGGGCCGCGCACGTACCTCGGGCTGTGCGTGGCGGGGTTTCCGAACCTGTTCATGATCACAGGTCCCGGTAGCCCGTCGGTCCTCAGCAACATGGTCGTATCAATCGAGCAGCACGTCGACTGGATCACCGACTGCCTGGGGTATCTCGAGAGCCGGGGGCTGGACCGGATCGAGGCGTCGGCCGCGGCAGAGGATGCGTGGGGGTGCCACGTCCGCGAGCTCGCCGAGGCGACGCTTTACCCGCGGGCGACGTCGTGGTACGTCGGCGCCAACATCCCGGGCAAGCCGAAGGTGCTCATGCCCTACGTGGGGGGGTGCGGACGCTACCGGCGGGAGTGCGAGGAGGTCGCCGACCGCGGGTACGGGGGATTCGTCCTGGACCCGGTGGCGCCAGCCACCGCCCGCGCGCGCCCGGCGCCGCCATCGCGCACAACCAGCAGCACGCGACCCGGCGGCTGACCCTGCCCCAGGCCAAGCCCGTAAGCACACCGGACGTCTCAGCGGGCTTCGAGCCATCTTTCGGCGAACCGCAAGGTCTTCTCGGCATCGTGGGGCCATGAGCAGCCCTGCGACCAGGAAAGGCCAGGATCCGGCGCGACTGCTGGTGGTCGACGACGAGGCGATGATCCTGGAACTGCTGTCCGGGTCGCTGCGCTTCGCGGGATTCGAGGTGGTGACCGCGGCCAGCGGCGCCGAGGCGGTGCGCGCCGTCGCGTCGTCGCCGCCGGACCTGGTCCTGCTGGACGTGATGCTGCCGGACGGCGACGGGTTCGAGGTGGCGGGCCGGATCAGGTCGGCCGGCCCGGACGTCCCGGTGATCTTCCTGACTGCCCGCGACGCGGTAGCGGACCGGGTCAGCGGCTTCCACGCTGGCGCGGACGACTATGTCACCAAGCCGTTCAGCCTGGATGAGGTGCTGGGCCGTGTCCGGGCGGTGCTCAGGCGCACCCGGCAGGCGGCGCCGCGTTCGCGGCTGCGCGTGGCCGGCCTGGAACTGGACGAAGACGCGCACCAGGTCAGGCGGGACGGCACCATGATCGAGCTGACGCCGACGGAGTTCCGGTTGCTGCGGTTCCTGATGGTGAACGCGGGCCGGGTGGTCAGCAAGGACCAGATCCTCGATCACGTCTGGGAGTACAACCCGGCCGGTGACGGCAGCGTGGTCGAGCCGTGCATCAGCTACCTGCGGCGCAAGGTTGACCAGGCCGAGCCCCGGCTGATTCACACCGTCCGCGGGTTCGGCTACGTGCTGCGGATCCCGCCGCCGTGAGAACGCCGGGGTGAGGATGACGTGAAGGGACGGCTGCGGGCCGCGCTGCGGGGGACGTCGCTGCGCACCAGGGTGATGGCCGCCGCGGCGCTCCTGGTCGCACTGACCTGCCTGGTCACCGGCATCCTGGGCAGCACGCTGCTGCGCACCTACCTGCTCGGCAGGTCCGACGCCCAGCTTCGCGACTTCGCCACGGTCACGAGCCATGTCCTCGGCCGGCAGCACCGGCCGGCGCCGCCCGGCGGCCGGCCGCCCGCACTGCCCACGCAGTTCCTCGTCGAGGTGATCGGCGCAGGCGGTTCGACCCGGGTGGTACGCGGGTCGCTGCAGGCGGCCGACGGCCCGCGGCTGTCCGCCGCGCAGCTCAGTACGCGAGGAACCCCGTTCACGGCCCCGGCCGCCGGCGCGCCCGGGCATTCCTGGCGGGTACTCCTGCAGCGGCTTCCCGGCGGGAGCCTCGCGGTCATCGCGTACCGTCTTGACGACCTGAACAGCACGGTCAACCGGCTGGAGATAGCCGACGCGCTGGCCGGAGCCGTCGCCGTGGCCCTGCTGGCTGGCATCGGCCTGCCGCTGGTGCGGGCGAGCCTGGCCCCGCTGGAGCAGATCGAGGCGACAGCGGCGGCGATCGCCGGCGGTGACCTCACCCGGCGGATCGATCACCCGCGGGGGAACACCGAAGTAGGGCGGCTGGCCCGGACACTGGACACGATGCTGGCCACGATCGAGGCCGCATACCTGGCCCGCTCGGACGGCGAGGCACGCGCGCTGCGCTCGGAGCAGCGGATGCGGCGGTTCGTGGCCGATGCCAGCCACGAACTGCGTACCCCGCTGACGTCGGTCCGCGGGCTGGCCGAGTACGGCCTGCAGCAGGGCGAGGCGGCCAGCAGGGACGAACTGCTGCGGCTGATGACCTTGATCGCACGCGAGGGCGACCGGATGGGCCGGCTGGTCGAGGAGCTCTTGCTGCTGGCCAGGTTCGACGCGGGCCGTCCGCTGGACCTGCGCCCGGTCGACCTGGCCAGCCTGGCGGCCGAGGCCGTGGCGCGGGGCCGCGCCGCCGGCCCCGGCCGGCCCATCACGCTGCGGGCGCGCGAACCGGTCATCGCCTGCGCCGACGAGGAGCGGATCCGGCAGGTCATCGACAACCTGATCGGCAACGCCATCCAGCACACCCCGGCCGGATCCCCCGTGCTGGTGACCGTGACCGGCGTGCCGGGCAGCGGGCAGCTCACCGTCGCCGACCGCGGTCCTGGCATGACGCGGGAACAGGCTTCCCGCGTGTTCGAGCGGTTCTACCGCACCGACGACGCGCGGACCCGCGCCCGCGGCGGCACCGGGCTCGGCCTGGCCATCGCGGCTTCGCTGACCGCCGCACACGGCGGCCAGATCACCGTCGACACCGAGCCGGGGCAGGGCACGGTCTTCCGCGTCCGCCTGCCGCTGGCGGCCGCCGGGCAGGAACCGGCCGCCGGCGCCGCTGCGGGCTGTCAGCCCGGCGACGACCGGGGCTGACGGACAGCAGCCTCGTAGCCAGCCGCAACCAGATCACAAGCCCGGCCGCCTTGACTGCTCCTAGCGATGCAACAGGCCCGCCGGGCGGGCGACCGGATCGGCCGCGACAGCCTTCCGCCAGGCCATCCACGCGTGCGGCGGGCACTTCGGCGGCCGGCCTGGCCGGCCGACAGACCTTACCGAGAGGGAAATGCAGATGTTCGTCACGTACTTGCTGCGCGAGCTGCGCCGGAGGATGCGCCAGTCGGTCTTCATCGCGCTCGGCCTGGCCCTGGGCGTCGGCCTGGTGATCACTGTGACGGCCGCCGCCAGCGGCGTCTCCGCCGGCCAGGGCACCGTGCTCAAATCGCTCTACGGGGTGGGAACCGACATCACCGTCACGAAGTCGCCGACGGCCGGCTCCGGCGGCGGCCCGCGGTTCCGATTCCGGGGCGGCCCGCCGGGCGGCAGCAGCACGAGCGTCAGCCACAGCATCCTGGTGGGCGGCGGCCTGGGCACGCTGAAGTCGTCGGCGGTCGCCGCGGTGGCCGGCCAGAAAGACGTGACCGCGGCGGCCGGCGCCCTGGTGCTGAACGACCTGAAGCTGTCCGGGACATTCACCCCGGGCAGCGGCGGCGTGCCCGGCGGCGGTCGCGGCAGGTCGTCATCGGGGGCGCTGGGCGCCAGCTCGTTCTCCGTCACCGGAGTGGATCCGGTCGCCGATTCGCTGGGCCCGCTGGCCTCCGGCACGATCACCTCCGGTCACGCCATCACCAGCGCCGAGGCGAACCAGAACGTGGCCGTGGTCGATGCCAACTACGCCAAGGCCGGAAGCCTCAAGGCCGGTTCCACGATCAAGGTGGCCGGCAAGAACTTCACCGTCGTCGGCATCGTCAGGGCCGCGCAGGGGGTCACCGACGCTGACGTGTACATCCCGCTGGCCCGCGCCCAGTCCCTGGCCGGCATGACCGGCGAGGTGAACACCATCTACGTGTCCGCGGCCAGCGCCGCCGACATCAGCGCGGTCGCTGGCGAGATCTCCCGCGCGCTGCCGAACGCGACCGTCACCACGTCCAGTGACCTGGCCAGCCAGGTGAGCGGATCGCTGTCCAGCGCCGCCACGCTGGCCAGCAACCTGGGCAAGTGGCTCGCCATCGCCGTGCTCGCCGCCGCGTTCGGGCTCGCGAGCATCCTCACGGTGTCCGCGGTATCGCGCCGGGTCCGCGAGTTCGGCACGCTCAAGGCTCTCGGCTGGACCAGCCGGCGGATCATCCGCCAGGTCATGGGCGAGGCGCTGGTCATCGGGATCATCGGCGGGGCGGCCGGGGTGGCCATCGGCTACATCGGCGCGGCCATCGTGCAGGCGGCGGCCCCGCCGCTGACCGCGACGACGAGCCCCGCCGCGAACGCGGGTCCCGGCGCCGGCCCGGGAGGCTTCGCGCGCCCCGCCGCCGCCGCGGCGCACACGGTCTCGGTGCACCTGACCGCTCCGGTCACGCTCGGCGCGGTGACCCTGGCCGTGCTGCTCGCGATCGCCGGCGGGCTCATCGCGGGCTCGTTCGGCGGCTGGCGGGCCGCCCGGCTGCGCCCCGCCGACGCGCTGTCCCGGGTGGAATGACGCGGGCCGGCCCGAAACAACAGACCAGCGATCCGGGAAAGGACACTCATGTACAAGCTCGCGGGCGTCACCAAGGATTATCAGAAAGGCCGCGGCACCGTGCACGCGCTGCGGGGCGTGGACCTGGTCATCGAGGATGGTGACTGGCTCGCCATCCAGGGGCCGACCGGACACGGCAAGAGCACGCTGCTGCAGATCCTGGGCGGCCTGGACCGGCCCACCTCCGGCACCGTCGACCTGGACGGCCGCAACCTCGCCGCGCTGCGCGAACGCCGGCTCACCAAGGTGCGCGCGGCCTCGATCGGGTTCATCTTCCAGACCTTCAACCTCATCCCCACGCTGTCCGCGCAGGAGAACGTGGAAACCGCCCTGGTCCCGCTCCGGGTGAGCGCGGACGAGCGCAGCGGGCGGGCCGGGCAGGCGCTGGCCGAGGTCGGGCTGGCCGACCGGGCCCGGCACCTGCCGTCCGAGCTGTCCGGCGGGCAGCAACAGCGGGTGGCCATCGCCAGGGCCCTGGTCAAGCGCCCCCGCGTGCTGCTCGCCGACGAGCCGACCGGCAACCTCGACGAGGGCACCAGGGACGAGATCATGACCCTGCTCGCCCGGCTATGGCACGAATACGGGCTCACCCTGGTGATCGTCACTCACGACACCTCGGTTGCGCGCCGGGCCCGCACGACCGGTCTCATGCGCGCGGGCAGGCTGGAGATCCGCTCCGGGGCAAACCCCGGCCGGCTTGCCCCGGATGGCGCCAACGGCCAGGCACCGGACGGCGCCCTCGGTCGCGCGCCCGTTGTCCCCGACGGCCGCCGCCCCGCCCGCCACGCTCAGGGCCACGCCGGGACTGGCGGCTGACGCTCACGCGCTGGTGAGCGTCAGTTCGGCGGTTCGGTTCCCCTGGCGAGGCGGTGCGCGACGGCGAACCCCCACGGGATGCTCAGCAGGACCACGAGTGCGAGGCTGAGGAACAGCGGCGCTGGCCGTGCGACGCCGACGCCGAGACACGCCGCCGCCACTGCGGCGCACGTGCCGGCGAGCGGCCGGTACAGGCCGCGGTCGCGGTTCCAGTCTTGCAGGCTCGCGGCTACCAGCATCGTCGCGCCCAGCACGACGGCGGTGCCCCCGCACAGTAGCCACGCCGCGGCGGCGGGGGTGCGGCCGTCATGCGCGTGGTCGACAAGGCTGACCATCGCGGCGCCCATCGCGGCAATGGCGGCCGTGAGCGGCAGATGACTGAGCATCCACTGCAGGCTGGCCCGCGGCTCCGGCCGGGGGTGGCGGCTCCCGGCGAAGTCGAAGTAAGTCCACCAGGCGCCGAAGCCGACCACGACGGCGACCAGCCCGACGGCAAGGGTGAGCCCGCTGACCGGCTCGCGGGCCAATCCGGCGACGACGCCGGTGAGGGTCTCACCGAGCACGATGATGGTGAGCGTCCCGAACCGTTCGATGAGCGAGTCGGTGACGATCAGCGCGACTCCCGGGGTGGCGGTGAGAATCACGGCTGCGAATCCGGCTAGGTAGGCGGCGTCGAGCAGCCCCCAGGCCGGGATGCGGGCGCCGGCCGGCAGGAAGGCGGTGCCGGCCAGCGCCGTGGCGCAGCCAGCCGTCCCGGTGACGAACAGGCGGCTCGATTGCCGGTATTCGGGGCGGTCACCGCGTGCGGCCAGCAGCCACAGCACGGCCAGCACCGCGAACAGCACCGCCGCGGCGACGGCGAACGCCGCTCCGCGGGCGCCGCCTGCCTCGGGAATGAAGGCGGCCATCGCGACCAGCACCAGGATCTGCAGCAAGAACGTGCTGCGGCCGCGGGCGTCGTCGCGGCCGTGCAGCTCGTAGTGCAGGGTGCCGTTGGCCCAGGCGATCCACACCAACGTGAACACCACGGCGAACTCGCCGAGTCCGCGCCCGGTCAGGTGCCCGGCCAGGTGCCGGGCGGCCTGGGCGACCAGGACCACCACGGCCAGGTCATAGAAGAGTTCGAGCGGGCCGACCACGCGCTCGCGCGGCTGCTCGCCATGAGGACGTGGCGGCTGCCACAGCAAACGGCGCAGCCGGCCTGGTTCATCCCGCATCCCGCTCGGCTCCTTGCGTGACGCCGCCCGGCAGGCGAGCCCTCCGGAACTATTTGACACTTGTATAAAAACAGCCGCCGTGGAAGAGTGCCGCGCGGACCGTGCCCTTACCCGGTCGATCGTTGACCTCGCCGCAGCGGCCCGTCTCTCAGATCACCGTCGCAGATCTGGCCGACTGCGCCGGGCCGGCGGCCGGTACCCGGCCGCGCAGCTGCTGCGTCTTGCCGCCTGGCGTTCATAGTTCGGTGCACCCACCGGCAGTCTCTGCCGGGTTCCTGCCGTCGGCCTCACAAAAGGCCGGGCTGTCTCGTCTTGGCTAGCAAGGACAGGTTCTGGAATCAGGAGGGTGAGGGTCATGCGGGTGTTCGTGGCAGGCGGGGCCGGGGTCCTGGGGCAGCGGTTCGTGCCGCAGCTGGTCGCGCGGGGTCACCAGGTGACGGCGACGACGACGAGCGCGGCCAAGCTGGATTTGCTGGCGGGACTGGGCGCCGACGGCGTGGTGATGGACGGTCTGGATGCGGTGTCGGTCGGCGAGGCGGTGGCCAAGGCCCAGCCGGACGCGATCGTGCACCAGATGACCGGGCTCAGCCTCACGCACGCCGGTAAGCCCGACCTGAAGCACTTTGACCGGTGGGCCAGCCCCACCATCCGGCTGCGCACCGAGGGGACGGATCATCTGCTGGCCGCGGCCGAGGCGACCGGAGTGCCCCATTTCGTCGCGCAGGGCTATGCCAACTGGAACGGAATCCGCCAGGGCGGATGGGTGAAGACCGAGGAAGACCCGCTGGACCTGCTCGAGGGAACGGTCGCGAACACGTCGATGCTGGCGCTCCGGCACGTCGAGGACGTGGTCGGCAAGGCTGGCGGCGCGGTCATGCGGTACGGCGGATTCTACGGGCCCGGCGCCACAGATGACCAGGTCGAGCTCGTGCGCAAGCGGCAATTCCCGCTGGTCGGAAGCGGCGCTGGTTACGCCTCGTGGGTGCATCTGGACGACGCGGCGAGCGCCACCGTGCTGGCTGTGGAGCAGCAGGCCCGGGGTGTGTTCAACATCGTTGACGACGATCCGGCTCCGGCGAATGAGTGGCTGCCTTACCTGGCGGAGTGCGCGGGGGCCAAGCGGCCGATGCGGATTCCCGCCTGGCTGGCCCGGCTGCTGGCCGGGGAGGTGGCGGTGGTGATGATGACCGAGGGGCGTGGCTTTTACAACGCCAAGGCCAGGCGGGAGCTCGGCTGGGAGCTTCGCTATCCGTCGTGGCGGCAGGGTTTCAAGGAAGGGGTGGCGTGAGGCGGACCGGGAAGTTCAGGAAGCTGCGGCTATAAGCCCGGGGAGCTGCGGCTGTCAGGACCGCGCACCGGGCTCCTGAATTGCTACTTGCGCAGCGACCTGAAGCTGGCGCGCATCTCTGCTGAGAAGAGCTGCGGCTGTTCCCAGGCGGCGAAGTGGCCGCCCCGGTCGAGCTTGTTGTAGTAGATGAGGTTGCGGGGATAGGCGCGTTCTGCCCAGCTCCGGGGGGCCTGATAGAGCTCGTCAGGAAAAATGCTCATCGCAAACGGAATCGTGATGTCCTTGGCGTCGAAGAAATCCGCCTTGTTCTCCCAGTACAGACGGGCCGAGGAAATCCCGGTGTTCGTCAGCCAGTAGAGCGTGATGTTGTCGAGGAGGTCGTCTCGGGTCAGGGCGCTATCCAGGTGCCCCTGCAGGGCCTGTTCGACCAGCCCGGGCTGGCCGGTACCGTCGCCGTGGTCGAGTATGAACGCCGCGAGGCCGGCGGGCGAGTCCGCCAGCCCGTACATCGTCTGCGGGCGCGTCGACAGGATCTGCGCGTAGGCCACGTGCTTGGCGTAGAAGTTGCTCAGCTGCTCGTACGCGCGTCGCTCCTCGTCGGTGAGATTCTGACGGCGGCGGGTCGCCGCGCTGGACCGCCTGGTTGATGGCGGCTGGAGCGGTACCAGGCATGTTGGAGTGAATGCCGAGCAGCTCCGGCGCTGCCTGGATGCCCATCGTCTGCGTGACCGCCGCGCCCCAATCGCCGCCCTGCGCCACGAACCTGTCGTATCCGAGGCGCTTCATCAGCACGACCCAGGCGCGGGCGGTGCGGACGGGATCCCAGCCGGTGCTGGTCGGCTTGGCGGAGAACCCGTACCCAGGAAGCGAGGGAATCACCAGGTGGAACGCGTCCTGCGCGGTCGCGCCGTGCGCGCTGGGATTGGTGAGCGGCTCGATGATCTTCAGCTGCTCGATGACCGAGCCGGGCCACCCGTGCGTGACGATCAGCGGCAGCGCGTCCTCGTACCGGGAGCGGACGTGGATGAAATGAATGTCCAGCCCGTCGATCTCCGTCATGAAGTGCGGCAGGGTGTTCAGTTTCGCCTCACACGTGCGCCAGTCGTAGTCCGTCCCCCAGTAGCGCGCGAGATCCTGCATCATCGCGAGCCGCACGCCCTGCGAGTCGTCGGTAACGGTCTCGCGCTCGGGCCACCTGGTCGCGTTGACGCGTCTGCGCAGCTCGGCGAGCTCCGCGTCTGGGAAACCGACCTGAAACGGGCGGACGGCGGTGTCGCCGCTGCCCGTCTGCCCTGCACCTTCACCAGCGGGCATCTGCTCCTCCTGAAGGTCGTACCGGCACCGGCCGGGGGGCCGGTGGCTCGTCAGGTAATGCCGTCGTAACGATCCTCCCCCGGACGGCTGCTCGCACCCGTGAACTCCCTGGCCGGCGGTTGTGCCTCGCCGCAGCCTGCGGATCTGCGCGACGGGGCCATGGCCAGGGCAGGGCGGGCGTGTTGTAATTGATCTTAAGCGTCCGCTGCTGGGCCGGGTCGGGCGCGGCGGGACGGGCGCCGGGACTTGCCCGGTGGCGCCCGATTCCGGCGCAGACCTTCTGATCGGGGGCTTGGCATGTCGCATCACCTGGATACCCCGCTGGCGGCCCAGAACGGGCAGCTTCTCATCGACGACCTGTACGTCTTCCCCGGCGACGCCAGCACGGTGTTCGTCATGGACGTCAACTCGAACGTCAACGGCCAGCATTCTGAGCCCGGTTTCCATCCGGAGGCGCGCTATGAGCTCAAGGTGCACTTCGACGGGGCCGACTACGAAGACCTGACCTTCCGGGTGGCCTTCGGCGGCGCCGACGCTGACGGGCGGCAGGCCCTGCGGCTGCACACCCTGACCGGCGGCCAGGCCCGTGAGGATGCCGCCGAAGGCGCCCTCGTGCTGGAAACAGTGACCGGCGAGGCGGCCAGCAGCGGTGGCATCAGGATCTGGGCCGGGCGCATCGCCGATGCCTTCTACATCGACCTGTCGCTGCTGGCGATCATCAACGGGGCGATAAAGAACGGCTCCGCGGTGGACCTGTCGGGATGGCAGCCGGACAACGCGAAGAACAGCTTCGCCAATACCCATGTTGACTCCATCGTCCTGGACGTCTCCCACCAGCATCCGCAGCTGCGGCCCGGGGCCAGCACCGGCACGTGGTGCACCACGAAACTGGCCACTGACGCGGGTGGCTGGCGGCAGATCAACCGCGCCGGGCACCCCATGATGTGGCCGATCTTCTGGCCCGACGACACCGACTTCACCGACCCGGCCAACACCCGCCACCCTGCCGAGGACTTCGACGGCAGCGGAGCCTACATCGGCGACCAGGTCGCCGCGGTCGTCGCGGCCACCGGGACCTCGGCGAACCCGCACGGCTACGGCCAGAGCGTGGCCAGGGAGCTGTTCCCCGATGTCCTGCCCTACGTGGTGGGGACGCCCGCCACCTACGGGTTCGCCGGCTTCAACGGCCGGACCCTGGCCGACAACGCCCCCGAGGCGATGCTGTCCCTCGTCGCGAACATGCCCGTGCCCTCCGGGCTCAGGCCATCGGTGGCCGGGCACCTGCGGGGCAGCGACTTCCCCTACGTCGTGCCCGCCTGACCGGGCCGGCTATGGGTGCGACCAGGCCACCTCGCGATCTACGGTGGATGCCAGGACCAAATCGCAGTGGAGCCAGATATGGCAGAGTCGCGCCAGAAACCCCGCGTGGTGATCGTCGGGGCGGGTTTCGCCGGCTTTAACGCCGCGCGCGAACTGTCCCGGCTGATCGGTGCCACGACCGAGATCGTGGTGATCAACTCGACCGACTACTTCCTATACCTGCCGTTGATGCCGCAGGTGACCGGCCGGCTGGTGGAGTCGGCGCACATCTGTGTCTCACTGGCCAGCCCGGCTGCGCAAGACCCGGTTCGTGCTCGGCACGGTGAATCACGTCGATCCCCGGCGCAAGACGGTCAGCTGGGCCGGCCCGGAGGGCGCATCCGGCCAGGTCGGCTACGACCGGCTCATCCTGACCGCGGGCAGCGTGAACAAGCTGCTGCCGATCCCGGGTATCACCGACTACGCGCACGGGTTCCGGACCATCACCGAGGCCTTGTACCTGCGCGACCACATCATCCGCCAGCTCGAGCTGGCCGCCGTGGCCGCCGACCCCGAGGAGCGCCGGGCGCGCTGCACCTTCGTGGTAGTCGGCGCGGGATACACCGGCACCGAAGTCACGGCGCACGGCCAGCTGCTGACCGCCCGGCTGGCCAGGACGCTGCCCGGCCTGGCCGGGCAGGAGATCCGGTGGATGCTGCTGGACCTCGCTCCACGAGTGCTGGCCGAACTGGATCCGCGGCTGTCCAAGACCGCTGAGCGGGTACTGCGACGGCGCGGTGTCCAGGTGCTGACCGGCGAGTCGATCGCCCAGGCCCTCGACGGCTCCGTGCAGCTGACCACCGGGGACAAGGTCATCACCCGGTCGCTGATCTGGTGCGTGGGGGTCCGCGCCGACCCGCTGGTGGACGGCGTGGACCTGGCCACCAACCGGGGGCGGCTGGAGGTCGACGAGTTCATGGCCGTGCCCGGCGCTGAGAACATCTACGCGTGCGGGGACTGCGCGGCGGTACCCGACCTGACCCGCCCCGGCCAGATCTGCGGCATGACCGCCCAGCACGCCGAGCGGCAGGGCAAGCTGGTGGCCAGGAACGTCGCTGCCTCCCTGGGCAAAGGCACCGCGCGGCCGTACAAGCACCGCGACCTGGGCTTCCTGGTAGACCTCGGCGGGCTGGCTGGCGCCGCCAATCCGCTGCACATCCCGCTGTCCGGGCCGACCGCCAACGCCATCACCCGGGGCTACCACCTGTCCGCCATGTCCGGGAACCGGCTGCGGGTGCTGACCGACTGGACCCTGAACGGGATCACGTCCCCGGAATTGACCTCTCTCGCGGCGATCAGCGCCGAGTCCGTCCCGCTCGACGTGGACAAGCCACGAGCCTGACCGGGCAGAACGCGATCGCGACCGGGCCGCGAGCGGAAGCGACCGTGGCTGGACTGCGACCAGATACCGTGACGACGGCGCGCCGGCCTGGCTCGCGACAATCAGCGGATCGAGGTCGCGGTACCGGCCGGCCCGGTGAGCTATTCCGTGCTGTCGCTCATCACTGCCCGGGGATCGAGGCGCGCCCACGGCTCCGAGGTTCCGCCGAACGCGGCTGCCAGATCCGCCGCGGTGCGCCGGGCGAACCACGCTGCGAGCAGCGCGGCGATAGTGTCCCGGTGGGTGTACAGGTCGCCGCAGTCCGAGAAGTCCGCGTGAAGCAGCCGCTCCAGGAACGCGAACATGCCGGCGAGCCTGGTTGTCTTGGCGAGATCGGTGAACTGCCGCTGGCCGAGCACCGCTATCACGACCCTTTCGCCGTCCGCGGTGGCGAAGTCACCGGCGAAGCCGCCGGAGGCACGGCTGGCGATGGCGCGGGCCGCGTTCCCGGCCGCCCGTGGCGGCGCGGGATTAGCGGCCATAAGGCCTGCGAAGCGCTGGTGTCGGCCGCCACCTCGGTTGAACTCAGCTCCACTGCCATCAGGCCCGCGGCCAATTCCAGCGCCGCGGAGAATGCGGGTTGACTTTGCCTGAGCAGGTTGCGCACGTATTCCATGTTCTCCGTGCTCTGCTCGGTGATAACTTTTGCCATCGTCATCTTCCCGGGTAATTCTCATCTTTCTGGTTTTGTGCCTGATGGCGCGCCGCTCGTCGTCGGTGGTTCCTCCCCATATGCCATCGGTGACGCTGTGGTCCAGCGCCCAGGCCAGGCACGGGATTCGCACCGGGCAGGTTCGGCAGAGCCGTTTCGCCTCCAGGATCTGGCGCAGGGCAGGCCCGGTCGTACCGGCCGGGAAGAACAGTTCCGGATCGGCGTTGTGGCAGGCGGCATCGTCACGCCAGTTCACAGGGGTGATCATCGCGCCGGGTCCACGCGCCCGGCGTCACACGACGATGCGAAGGGCCAGCTGCGGCGGACAGCCGCGCCGCACCAGCCGGGCGATCTCATGCCAGTCGATGCGGTCGGCGTAGATTTCGGCCAGCGGCCCGGAGATGCCGAATCGCCTGAGCTGCGACACGCGCCAGTTGTGCACCGGCGATTCGTCATGCTCGATGGCATCGTGGCCGGTGGTGAGCGGCTCCATCGGTCCTCCCTTCGGCGGGGCGAGAAGGCGAACAGGCGTCCTGCGGCTGGTGTGATATCGCGAGCCGTGTCGCGGGCATCTCATACCACCGTGGTCCGTGTCTGCTCACCTCCACGGTCGTGCTCCAGGCTGCCGGTCGCGCCCGTAGCGAGCCCTGGCCTCGGCCCTGGCCCGCGAGCCGGGCCTCCCCCGGGGTATGACGGCTTGCCCGGGCACACGCGGCTCGCGCGGCGGACCGCAGCGCACCGGGCTGCTCGCGCGCGCCGCGACGCTGCACCGCGGGTCATCTCGTCCGGACCTCGGTGCATCTTCATAGTCACCACGATCTTGCGCGCCGGTGGCCCGCGGATGAATTCTGCATCGTCGCCGCCGGGCCGGCTGAGCGCCGGGAACATCGCCCAGGTGTCCTGGCCCGGAGAACTGCGGGCAGGTAGGGCCTATCCATGGGGGGATCCTCCAGCCGTTCGGGACGGCCGGATCCGCGGGGCGGCGACGGTCTTGCCGCGATCTGCGCCCTCTGGGCGGTGGCGCACCTGACTGCTACCGTTGACTGAACAATCAGGCAGTTCACGGATGGCGCTGGGCCAGGGTCATCGTGGGCACCGTCCTGGGAGGTTGCGGTGATGGCTGGGCTGCGCGGGCGTGCTGTGGCTGCCTCGGTTGCGGTGCTGGTGTCCGGGGCCGCGGTGGTACCCGGGGCCGCGGTGGGCCCGGCCGCTCCGGCCTGGGCGGGCTCGACCCTGGCTACGGCACGGGCCCCCGGTGCCGGGACGGCCGCCGCCGCGCGGCGTCCGGCGGCCCGGCCGGGCCGCAACCTGCTGCTGAATGCGGGGGCGGAAGCGGGCGCGGCGTCCGCGCGAGGCTGGGACAGCGTCACCATCCCCGGGTGGGCAGTGGCCAGCGGCCTGCCGACGGTGGTACGGTACGGCACCCTGCGCTTCCCGCAGGCCACCGGACGGTGGCCGCTGGTGCGCGGCGGACGCCTGTTCGCCGGCGGCACCGGGGGCAGCGCGCGGCTACGCCAGCTGATCCGGCTGCGCCGGGCCGGTGACCAGCCGGCGGCCCCGCCGGTACGGTACGCCTTGTCGGGCTGGCTGGGCGGCAACGGGCAGAGCCGGGCGTCGGTGACGGTGGCATTCGTGTCCGCGGCGGGCCGGGTGCTGGCGCGGCACACGATCGGCCCGGTGGGCAAGGTGGCGGGCGGGCGCGGGCTGGCCGCCCGGACGGCCGCCGGGCTTGTCCCGAGGCAGGCGGTCAGCGCGCGGGTCACCCTGGTACTGGCGACATCGCTGACGAATTTCGACGGCCCGTCCTCCCCCTACCGGGGCTATGACCAGGCTGTCGCCGATGGCCTGCGGTTCAGCGTTTCGGCGGCGGTCAGCCCCGCGCCCCGGCTGCTGCCGCCAGCCACGCACGTACCCCGCTACCAGCATGTGTTCTTGTTCTATTTCGAGAACCAGGACTTCGATTCGATCATCGGCAACACCAGGCAGGCTCCCTACTTCAACGGGCTGCTGCACCGGGGCAGCCTGCTCGCGAACATGTTCGCCGAGGAGCATCCCAGCGACGGGAACTACCTCGCCATGGCGGGCGGAAGCACGTTCGGGGCGCCTCCCACTGACCCGCTGGAGGCCAACCCCCGGTACACCATCGCCGCCCGCAACATCGGCGACCTCATCGATGCCGCGCACGGCAGCTGGAAGGAATACCTGCAAAGCGCTAACGGGCCATGCGACGACACGGTGCACGGCTTTTACTGGGACGATGACCTGCCGATGACCTACTTCTCCGACGTCCGCGACCGCCCCGCGTACTGCTCAGCCCACCTGGCCCCGCTGGAGTCGCTGCCAGCCGACCTGACCACCGCGGCCAGGACGCCGGATTTCGCCTGGCTGGGCGCCAACGACTGCACGGACATGGAGGGGTGCGGGATCCGCGCGGGCGACAATTTCCTGGCCGCCGAGCTCGGCGCCGTCATGCGCTCGCCGGCCTGGCGGACCCAGCGGTCGCTGGCCGTCATCACCTTCGACGAAGACGCCTACGACCACGAACATCCCGCCCAGCGCGTGCCCACCCTGATCCTTGGCTCTGCGGGTATCCGGCAGGGTTACGTGTCGCATGTTCGCTACACCCATTACAGCCTGCTGCGCACGATCGAGGCGGCGCTCGGCGTTGGCACCCTGACCCGCAACGACCGCTACGCCCAGCCGGTGAACGACGTGTTCGGCCGCGGGCAAGAGCGCGCCGCGCCCGCCCGGCCCACGGCTCCCGGGCCGGCCCGGTCATTGCCCGCCCGGCCATTGCTCGCCCAGCCATCGGCCCCGGCCAAGGGCGGGCCCGGCCGCGCGGAGCCCGCCGCCCGCAGGCCGGCTGACGGCACCGGGCGGTTGCCGGCCTACGCGCATCACCCCACCGCGTTCGTCATCAACTACCACTCGGCGACGGTGACGCCGGTTGACCTGGCGAGCAAGCAGGCGGGCGCGCCGATCAGGGTCGGGAAGGATCCCCGGGCGATCGCCATCACCCCCGGCGGGCGGACCGCCTACGTGGCCAACTCGGGCTCGGGCACCGTCACCCCCATCAACACGACCACCGGCAGGGCCTGCTCGCCCGATCCAGGTAGGCCGCGACCCCCGCGCCATCGCCATCACCCCCGACGGGCGGACCGCCTACGTGGCCAACTCGGGCTCGGGCACCGTCACCCCCATCAACACGACCACCGGCAGGGCCGGCCGCCCGATCCAGGTAGGCCGCGACCCCCGCGCCATCGCCATCACCCGCGACGGGCGGACCGCCTACGCGCTCGACTGGGGCAGTGCGGCGGTGACGCCGATCGACACCGGCACCGGCCGGCCCGCGGCGCCGATACCGGTAGGCAGCTATCCGTTCGCGATCACGATCGGCTCGCACGGCAGCACCGCATATGTCGCCTGCTACGGCTCGAACACCGTCAACCCGATAGACATCGCCACCGGGCACCCTGGCCGCGCGATCCCGGTCGGCCAGGCGCCGGACGCCATCGCCGCGGCGCCCGGCGGGAAAACGGTCTACGCGGTCGGCGGCGACTCAGACACCCTCACCCCGGTCGCCACCGGGACCGGGCACGCGGAACCGGCTATCCCGGTCGGGTATTCGCCGGCGGCAATCGCCATCCCTCGCCGCGGGACGACGGCCTACGTGGTCAACACGATCTCCGGCACGCTGACACCGGTCAGTACCCGGACCGGCCGGGCGGCCCCGCCGATCCCGGTAGGGACCTACACCTACCCGCTGGCCATCGCGCTCGCGCCGGCGAGCAACACGGCGGTCGTTGTCGGCGCCTACGCGGGCCGGGTCACGCTGGTCAACACCCGCACCCGGCGGGTGACCGCCAGGATCGCGGTGGGCCGGTACCCACTGGCCGTCGTCATCGCCAGGTAGCCGGCGCGCAGGCCCGGGGGCGCGCAGGCCCGGGGGCGCGCAGGACCAAGGGCGCGCAGGCCCGAGAGCCTGCCCGGCGCGGTATGCATCGCCGCCAGCCGATCGGGCGGCAGGCCGAACGGTCAGCGACTCGGCGGGTGACTGGGCGAGCCTCCCGCCTCGCTGGCGAAACGTATAAACTGGTCGAACTGGACGCTTGGCCCCGCTGACAGGATGCTGTTCTCGGCGACCACCCCCAGGCATCGCTCCCGGGGCTTGCCGAGGATTCGCTTTTGGTGGCAGCTAGGCCAGGAACGTGAGGCTGGCTGTCTCGGAGGCATCTGGAGGTTCTGGGGCGGTCCACACCACGTGAATCTCCGACCGACGGAAGCGAAGCCAAGCGCCGGATCGAGGAAGCTACCCAGCCCCCCAGAGATCAGTAGATGATCAAGAGCGGGAGCGGGCAAAATTTGGCACGTATTTGGCACAGGGACCCGCCCACGGGCGCCCAGAGCCGCTCGTCCGCCCGAGCAAGATCACAACGGGACGTGGCGCATATGACCATCAGACGGACATAACCCGCCAGCTGCGATCAAGTCCTGAGTTGGCTCACGTTGCGCGGTGGGCTGAAGGCCCGAGCTAGTAGATGGCCGCCCCCTGCGACCTGCAGGCGGTGATGGAGGAGTCCGGGCTAGCCGCTTGACCAGGCCAGGAGCAAGGCGGGGCCGGTCACTGGCGGCGCCTGGTAGCCGGGGGAGGCGCTATCGACCCGCGCTGCCGCAGGCTCATCGGCCCGCGGACCATTACGTCGCCTGCGGCCTCGCCCTCGATGCGGTTGATCAGCGCATCCACAGAAGCCGCGCCCAGCTCGGCCAGCGGCATGCTGACGCTCGTGACCGGGACTTCGAGGAAGGCCAGGCACTCGTCTTCATCGAAACTCACCACGGACATGTCGCCGGGCACGCGAACGCCGGCCTCGCGCAGCGCCGCCATGACCCCGAACAGCTGGTTGAGGCTGCCCACGCCGAGAGCGGTAGGCTGCGGGCCGCGGCGCAGCAGCCGCGCGGTGGCGTCATACCCGCCGTCCTCGCTCGGCGCGGCGTGCCGGACGGTGAGGCTGAGCCCTTCTACCGCGCAGATCCGCCGGGCGGCCGCGACCCGGCGGTGCACGGTGTCTACCTCGGACGGTCCGTCGATGAGCGCAAGGCGGCGGTGGGCCAGGCCGACCGCGCAGTCCAGGAACAGCCGGACCGCGCCTGGCTCGTCCATCACCACGTCGTTGCCGCGGTCGGGCCCGCGGCGGTTGACGTAGACGTGCGGGACCGCGGTCACTCCCTTGGCATGCTCAGGTATCCGCAGCTGGGTGGCCAGCAGCAGGCCGTCGGCGCGGCTCTCCTCGACCAGGTAGCGGTAGTCGCCGGGGGGCCTGGGGTCCTCGGTGGGCTCCTCCATGATCATGACAACGTAGCCACGTTCGCGCGCCCGCTGCAGCGCGCCCCGCTGGAGGTTGGACCAGATCGGGTTGCGCAGCAGCGGGACCACGAACGCGAAAGCCCCGATGCGGCGGCGCTTGAGCGCCCGGGCGAGCGCGTTCGGCCGGTATCCCTGCTGCCGCGCCGTGGTGAGGATCTGCTCGTAGATCTCGGGGCGGATCGACTGGGCCGGGTCGCCGTTCAGCACCCGGGACACGGTTGACACGTGCACCCCCACGGCCTCTGCGATGTCGACGAGCCGGGAGGCGCGGCGCTGGCCGCCCTTCGGGAGCTTAGGCGGTCCCACGGGACTGCCTGCTCAAGCGGTGGTGCCGCCGTCGACCATGAGGACCGCGCCATGCAGGTAGCCTGCGCCGTCCGAGGCCAGGAAGGCGACGCCGTCGGCAATCTCCTCTGGAGTACCCATCCGGCCCGCCGGAATGCTGGATGCCCACCGGGTCAGGGCCTCCTCATCGTGACGAATCCAGTCGGCCATTTCGGTGTCTATCAGCCCAGGACACAGGCAGTTCACACGGACGCCGTCGCGGCCGTGGTCGATCGCCAGGCTGCGGGTGAGGATCACCAGCCCGCCCTTGGAGGCGCAGTAGGCCGCGCGCCGCCGGCCGCCGCGGACCCCGGCGGTCGAGGCGATGTTGACGATGCAGCCGTCGTGCGCCGCGATCATCGCAGGCAGGAACTCTCGGCAGGTCAGGAACGGGCCCTTGAGGTTGGTGTCCAGGATGCAGTCCCATTCGGCCTCGTCGAGATCGGTGAGGTGCTGGATGCTGAACACGCCGGCCGCGTTCACCAGCAGCCAGGGCTCGCCCAGATCGCCGCGGATCCGGTCGGCGGCCTGGCACACCGCCGCCGAATCGCGCACGTCGACGCTGTAGCCGCGGGCCAGCGGCAGTTCCCGCGCCAGCCCGGCCGCGTCCTGCTCACGGAGGTCGAGGCAGGCGACGGCGAAGCCGTCCGCGGCCAGGCGGCGGCACACGGCGCCGCCGATCCCGCCCGCCGCCCCCGTGACGACCGCCACCCGGGTCGCAGCCTGGGTCATACCGTCTCCGCCACAGTCCGGGTCAGCAGGACCGCGGCGCAGAAGGCACGGTACGTTTCCAACGGATCATGACCGCGGATGAGCAGCTCGCGGTGGCCAGTCCGGTCCACGCCGCGGACCCAGCTGGCCGCCTCGGCGATGTCGGAGGTGCGGACCGAGACCTCGAGCGTGGCCGACCCCAGGGGCGGGGCCTCGGCGGTCGCCGCGCCTGCCACCGCCTTCTCCGCGGTCTGGCGGATCAGTGCGCAGGCGCGGGACGGGTGCAGGCTATGCGCGGCCAGGCGGCTGACCGACTCCTTGACCACGGCCGAATGCACGCCGGGGATCAGCGCGGCGGTCTCCTCGCACGCGATCCGGTCCCCGGTCACCAGCACGACCGGCACGCCGTAGTGCGTGGCGACCAGCGCGTTGATCCCCGCCTCTCCGGTCACGACGCCATCCAGCCTGGCCTCCATGACCGCCCGCGGGTTGTAGGTGTGCGATAGCCCGGCGGGCGCGCCGACGGAACCGTGATAGGAGATGAACAGCACGGCGTCGAAGCTGCCGTCCAGGCCCTGCATCATGTAGAGCGGCTTGTGGCTGCCCGAGATGTAGGACGCCTCGCCGGCCAGTTCCCCGGGCGGGAAGTTACGCATGGTCGCGTGCGAGTCATTGACCACGATGTCGGTCGCGCCGCCGGCCACTGCCCCCTCGATCGCGGCGTTGACCTCGCCGAGCAGCAACTGGCGCCCCGCGGCGGCCTGCGGGCCGTCCCCGATGCACTGCTCCCAGTCGACCACCCCCGCGGTCCCCTCCATGTCGGTGGACAGGAAGACCTTCATATCTGCCTCCTCTGCTCGGTCCGGAAGCTCTCGTCCTCGGCGGTCATCACGCTGTAGGTGGCGTCACCCCGGGTGGAGGCCCCGCCGTGGCGGCCGTCCGGGGTCAGGCACAGGGCCTGCAAACCAGACCGGAAATCGTCGGGCAGGTCCGCCGTCTCGGCCAGGGCCGTGGCGCACGCCTGCCCTGGGTCACCGCATTCGGCCAGCGCGAGCAGCACCGACCGCGCGGTGGTGGCGCGGATAGCCAGCTCGCCGCGGCCGGTGCAGGCGGCGCCGCCGACCCGGTTATCGCAGTAGTTCCCGGCCCCGATGACCGCCGAGTCGCCGACCCGGCCCGGGTACTTCCAGGGGTAGCCGCTGGTGCTCACGCCGACCGCGAGGTTGCCCGCCGCGTCCAGGGCCAGCACGTTGACCGTGCCCCACGGCCCGTCGGGCGGCGACATGGCCGCGATCCGCTTAAGCGCCTCGCGCCGGTAGGCCGTCTCGCCTGGGCCGCGGACCTGATTGACGTCCTCCAGCGCCGCCGGATCCAGGCCGTCCCGCCATAGCCGCCGGGCCTCGTCGGTCAGCGTCGGGCCGCGCTCGATGCTGGCCTCGTCGGCGAAGCGTTCCGCGCCCGCCCCGACCAGCAGCACGTGCTGTGGCAGCCGGTCGGCCACGGCGCGGGCGATCGAGATCGGGTGCGGGAACCCGGTGACGGCGGCCACCGCTCCGGCGCGGCGGGTTGCCCCGTCCATGATCGAGGCGTCGAGTTCCACCACGCCGAGCAGGTTCGGCAGCCCGCCGACCCCGACGTAGTGGTCGGCCTCGTTGGCTTCCACCACCCGGATGGCCATTTCGACCGCGTCCATGGCGGTGCCCCCGGCGCCAAGCAGGCTGACGCCGGTGGGCAGGCCGACCTCACCGCGTTCGCTTGCGATCATTACGGGCGTTATGGCTGGTCCTCCTGATCTCGATTGCTAGCGGTGCTGACCTGGGCGAACGCGAAGTGGCACGCCACCTGATGGCCTGGGGCGCCGACCTTCAGGGCCGGGTCCTCGCGCTCGCAGAGTTCCTGCGCGATCGGGCACCGGGTGCGGAACCGGCAGCCTGACGGGATCCGCAGCGGGCTTGGCGGGTCACCGCGCACGGCCGGGGCGCCTTCTCCCATGCCCTGGCGCAGCTTGGGGATCGCCGCGAGCAGGCTCCGGGTGTAGGGATGCTGCGGCGAGCTGAACAGTTGCTCGGTGGGCGCGACCTCGACGATGCGGCCCAGGTACATGACCGCGACGCGGCTGCAAAGATGCCGGACAACCGCCAGGTTGTGCGATATCAGGAGCAGCGAGAGGCCGAGCTCAGCGCGCAGGTCCCGGAGCAGGTTCAAGATCGTGGCCTGGACGCTGACGTCAAGCGCGGAGACCGGCTCGTCGGCGATGAGGACCTCGGGCCGCAGCACCAGCGCCCGGGCGATGGCGACCCGCTGCCGCTGGCCGCCGGAGAACTGGCGCGGATGGGCGGCCATCGCCTCCTGGCCCAGCCCGACGAGCGTCAGCAGCGTCTGGCTGTAGCTGTCCGCCTCGCCGCGGGGCACGACATGATGCACCCGCACCAGTTCGCGCAAGACTCCGCCCACGGTCAGCCGAGGGTTCAGCGACGAGTAAGGGTCCTGGAAGACCATCTGGATGCGGCGCTGGTCCGCGCGGGAGCGCCGGGCGGGCAGCTTGCGGCCGCCGTAGAGGATCTCGCCGCCGTTGGGCGGCTGCAGCCCGGCGAGGGTCAGGGCGAGCGTGGACTTGCCGGACCCGGACTCGCCGACGAGGGCCAGCGCTTCGCCGCGCCCGATCTCGAGGTCAACCCCGTCCACGGCACGCAGCAGGTTCTCCTCCTGCCGGATGCGGGCCGTCAGTTGTGACCCGACCGGAAACGTCACCGAGACCCCGCGCGCCGCGAGCAGGGGCTCCTCCGGGGCGATCGTCCCGGACGGCACGGACGGGTTGGCGGGCGCGGCGGTCACTGGCCGGCCTTGTCGGCCGCGACTGCCTCCAGGCAGCGCTCGTAGTGCAGGCAGGCGGTGGCCCGGCCGCCCGGCAGCGGCCGCAGCGGCGTGGGCGTCACCTTGCAGTCCTCCTCGGCGAATGAGCACCGCGGGTGGAACCGGCATCCGGCGGGCGGGGTGATCAGGCTCGGCGGGGACCCGGGGATGGGCACCAGCGACTCGCGGACGTACTCGAAGTCCGGTGCCGACCGGACCAGCCCGAGCGTGTAGGGATGGAGCGGGCCGAGCAGCACGTCGCGCACGTCGCCGATCTCCACGATCTGGGCGCCGTACATGACCGCCACGTTCCGGCAGATCTGGGCCACCACGGGCAGGTCGTGCGTGACGAACACCAGGCTCGCGCCCGATTCCTGGCACAGCCGGGCCAGCAGCCGCAGGATCTGGTCCTGGATCGTTACGTCGAGGGCGGTGGTCGGCTCGTCGCAGAGGATGATCTCCGGGTCACAGGACAGCGCGATCGCGATCATCACCCGCTGCCGCATGCCGCCGGAGAACTCGTGCGGGTAGGAGCGGAACCGCCGCTCTGGGTCCGGGATCCCGACCCGGCGCATCAGGTCGATCGCCCGCTCCCGGGCCTTGGCATGGCTGTAGCCAAGGTGCACCTGCGGTCCCTCGGCGATCTGGGGTCCGACCCGCATGACCGGGTTGAGCGCGCTCATCGGCTCCTGGAAGATCATCGCGATCTTTGGGCCGCGGATCCGGTTGAGATCCCGGTTGCCCATCGGGACCACGTCCACGCCGTCGAGCAGGATCTGCCCGGAGGTGACCCTGGCCTCCGCGGGCAGCACGCCCAGGCAGGCGCGCAGCGTCATGCTCTTGCCGGACCCGGACTCCCCGACCAGGCCGAGCGCCTCACCCCGGCGCACCTCGAGGGATATCCCATCCACCGCGCGGACCACCCCGGAGCGGCTGGTGATCTGCACGTGCAGGTCGCGGACCTCGAGCACCGGCCCCGGGCCGGCCCGGCCGGGCCCTCGGTTCCCGGCACCGTCACGTCGGCCCCGGTCATGTCTGACCCGGCCGGATCAGGTCGGCGAGCCCGTCGCCGATCAGCGACAGCCCCAGGCCCACGGCCACCACGACGAGGCCGGGGAACGTGGCGAGCTGCCAGTGCGTGGTGATGAAGTTCTGCCCGTCGTTGATCATCGAGCCCAGGTCCGCGGTCGGCGGCGGCACGCCCAGGCCGAAGTAGCCGAGCGTCACGATGGCCAGCATGTCCTGCACGATGTCGGACATCGAGTAGATGATCGCCTGCGTGATCACGTTGGGCAGCACGTGGCGGCCCATGATGCGCACGCTGGACAGGCCGCCAGACCGGGCCGCGGTCACATAGTCCTGCCGTTTGGCCACCAGGATCTCGCCGCGGATGATCCGCGCGTAAGAGACCCAGCCCACGAGCGTGATGGCGATGACGATGCTCCGCAGGCCCGGGCCGAGCACGAACACCAGGGCGATGAGCAGCACGTAGAACGGGAACGCGACCACCACGTCGACTATCCGCATGATGACGTTGTCGACCCAGCCGCCGAAGTAGCCGGCGATGCAGCCCAGGATCACGCCGAGCGTGAACGGGAACAGCACGGCGAGGCACGCGATCGACAGGTCCAGCCGGAGGCCGTAGAGCAGCCGGGTCCAGACGTCCCGGCCGAGCTGGTCGGTGCCGAGCAGGTGCTGGGCACTCGGCCCCTGCAGCGTCTGGTTGAGGTTCTGCGCGTTCGGGTTGTAGGACGTGATCAGCGGCGCCGCAGCGGCCAGGATCACGATGATGCCCATGATCACGATCCCGCTCATCAGCGCGGGCTGGCGGTACCACCGGCGCCTGGCGCGCGGCTGTGCCCGCTCCGCCGGAACCAGGAACGTTTCCGGGTGCTCGGGGAAGGAGAGCGCGCTCACCGCTCGAACCGCACTCTCGGGTCGAGCATCGCGTAGGCGATGTCCGCGAACAAGTTGAGCAGGACCACCATGACCGCGAACACGAGCGTGACCCCCTGTACCACCGGGAAGTCCCGCTCGAAGATCGAGTTCAGCATGAGCTGGCCGATGCCGGGGATCGCGAAGACATTCTCGATGATCACCGTCCCGCCGATGAGGAAGCCGATGTTGATGCCCAGCACGGTGACCGCGGGGATCACCGCGTTGCGCAGCACGTGCCTCGTGAACAGCCGGCTGCTCGGCACGCCCTTGGACCGGGCGGTGGTGATGTACTCGGCCCCGAGCACGTTGAGCATGCTGGCCCGCAGGCTGCGGATGACCACCGGCGCCAGCGCGATGGCCACGGTCAGGGCCGGCAGGAACATCGCGTGCAGGTGGCCGAAGAACCCGGATCCGTACCCGCTGACCGGAAACAGCTTGAGCTCGATGGCGAACAGGTAGATCAGCAGGATGCCGAGCCAGAACGAAGGCATGCCCAGCCCGAACAGCGGCACCACCCGGACCACGTGGTCGCGGACGCCGTCCTTGCGGCTGGCCGCGATCATCGCCAGCGGCACGCTGATCAGCACCGCGAGCACCGTCGCATAGACGATCAGCCACAGGGTGGCCGGCAACCGCTGCAGGATCACGGTGGTTGCCGGCACCCCGTAGTACAGGCTGGGCCCGAGGTTGCCGTGCAGGATCCGGTCCAGGAACAGCAGGTACTGGCTGAGCAGCGGCCGGTTCAGGCCCCAGTCCCGGTGCAAGATGGCGATGGCCTTGGGCGTGGCGTGGATACCGAGGATGGTCCGCGCCGGATCGCCCGGGATCAGGTGGATCATGAAGAAAACGATCAGCGTCACCCCGAAGGCCACCGGTATGAGCATCAGCAGCCTCCGGAATACGAACTTCATCCGGCCCACGGGCCGTCACCACCTCGCATCGGGGTGCTTGCGGGAACCTGTCACTTGCTGAGCCAGACGTCCTCCATGTGCATGTTGCCGAGCGGCGTCACGAAGAAGCCGTGCACGTTGCTCGTGGTGGCGTACGGGTACGGCGAGTAGTACAGGAAGGCCATGAACGCATCCCTGGCCGAATCCGCCTGCACCACGTTGTAGAGGGACTGGCGGGTAGCGGGGTCGCTCGTCCTCTCGGCCTGGTGCGTGGCCTGCACGACCGTCGGGTTGTTGTAGGTGGTGAAGAATGACTTGGCCCCGGACTTCGGGTCGACCGCGAACGTGGCCAGCTCGTCCGGATCCGGGATGTCCATCGTCCACAACGTGAGCGACATGTCGTACTTGAGGCTCTGGAAGTTGGTGTTGGCCGTGTTCGGGTCCAGCTGCTGGATCTTGACCTGGATGCCCAGCGGCTTGAGCTCAGACTGCAAGATCGTGGAAATCGTCAGGTAGTCGGAGTTGCCGGACGGGATGAGGACGGTGGTGCTGAACCCGTGCGGCACGCTGGACTTGGCCATCTCCTGCTTAGCCTGCGCCAGGTTGTACTGCAGGCCCGGCGTGCTCTTCTGGTAGTAGGGCACCTGCGGCGGGAACAGCGAGTTCGCCGGCTTCCCGTTGCCGAACAGCACCGCCTTGATCAGGGCCTGCCGGTTGATGGCCAGCGAGATGGCCCGGCGCACATGCACGTCCTGGAACGGCTTCACGGTCTGGTTGAAGGCCAGGTAGTTGGTCTGCGTGGACGGGAACAGGAACATGTTGACGTTCGGCGTGGACTTCAGGCTGGCCACCGTGGACCAGGCGGGGGTCTGGTCGATCTGGGCCTGTCCGCCCTTGAGCTGCAGCTCCCGGGTGTTGTCGTTGGGCACGTCGGTCCAGGTGACGCTGTTCAGGTACGGCTTGCCCTGCTGCCAGTAGAACGGGTTGCGCACCAGCTTGAGCGCCGAGCCCTTGTGCCAGTAGTCCCACTTGAACGGCCCGGTGCCGATGGGGTGCTGGTAGAACTGGTTCTCCGTCTGGCCGTCGTAATTCTTGGGCACGATCCCGTTGGCGAAGATCGACAGGTCGGCGAGCAGCGGCGCCCACGGGTACTTCAGGTGGATGACCACGGTCTCGGGAGATGGGGCGTCGACCGAGGCGATGGCCGTGTCCAGGTAGGCCCAGCCCTGCGTGGCCTTCCGGTTCTGGTCGATGGAGAACTTGACGTCCGCCGAGGTCATCGGCTGGCCGTTGGAGAACTTGACGCCCTTGCGCAGCTGGAACGTGTACGTCTTCTTGTCCGATGAGACCGTGTAGCTCGTGGCCAGCCACGGCATGACGCCCTTGCCGTTGTTGGTCACCGTGTAGAGCGGCTGGAAGATCTGCTCGAAGATCCAGATCGAGTTGTTGTCGAACACGGTGGTGTTGTTCATGGACTGCGCATCCTGGACGGCGGCGAAGGTGAGATTGCCACCGCGGGCCGGGGCGCCGGCTGGAGCCCGACGAACTGGAGGACGAGCTCCCGCTCGACCCGCAGGCAGCCACAACCAGCAATGCGGCCACACCTGTCAGGGCCTTCACTGCAGTACTTCGGTGTATCACGGGACCTCCCTGTGCTGTCCGGGTGACCGGGGCGATCGGAGCCGGTCGGGGTCGGCCGTTTGTGGCCGCGCAGGCAGCGCCTCAGCTGCCGTCGGAGCGGGCAGAACGGTCCTGGTCGGGTGCTGCCGTCAAGCAGCGCGGGCGGGGAGACAAACCTTTGTTCTTGCTAATGTGGCGGGCAAAACGAGCGATTGTAAATAGGAGCGGCGCAACTGGACCAGGGGTTTACCGTGTTGTAATGTTGCGCGCCGTGCGGTACGTGGTGATCGGCTGCGGTGCGATCGGCGGCACGGTTGCCGCCGGCCTGGCCCGTGACGGCCGCGAGGTACTGGCCTGTGACGCAGATCCGGTCGTGGTCGCGGCGATTAACGAACGCGGCCTGCGGATCGAGGGGCCGGTGGAGGACTTCACGGTAGGCGTGCCTGCGGTGGCGCCCGGCGACCTGCCACCGCAGCTGGATGGGCCGGTCCTGGTCGCGGTCAAGGCGCAGCACACCGCGGCCGCGGCAGCGCTCTTGACTGGGCGCCTGAGCGAAGGCGCGTTCGTGGTCTCGCTGCAGAACGGCCTGAACGCTAGTCCGCTCGCCGCTGCTGTCGGCCCGGAGCGGGTGGTCGAGGCGCTGGTCAACTTCGGCGCCGATGTGCTCGAGCCCGGGGTCGTGCGGCGCGGGAACCGGGCGACGTTCCTCATCGGGGAGGTTGACGGCACCATCTCCGAGCGGGTCAGGTCCCTGGCCGCCGACATGGCGGACGCCGAGGTGGCCGGGAACATACTGGGCTACCTCTGGTCCAAGCAGGCCTACGGGGCGATGCTCATCGCCACCGCGGTCAGCGACTTGCCGATCGCGGACGTCCTCGAGCACCCCGCGTACGCGCCGCTGCTGCTCGGGCTGGCCCGGGAGGTGCTGGCCCAGGCCCCGGTCACCCCCATGGCCTTCGACGGGTTCGACCCCGAGGACCTGGACGGCTCGCTCGGGCGGCTGGTCACCTTCAACCGGGGCTCGGCCAAGGCCTATTCGGGGATTTATCGGGACCTAGCGGTGCGACACCGCCCGACCGAGGCCCACGCGATCCTCGGCAGCATGGACGGGACCCTGATACGCAGGGTGTCTGGGCTGATCACAGCCATCGAGGAGGGCAGGCGCACCTGCTCGCGAGCGAACCTGGACCTGCTCGCCGCTCACGAACGGCTGGAGCGTCATGGCCGACCGCTCAACAGCGTCGCGGCTGTTATCGGGGCTCCGGAGCGCGCGGCGGGAGGGCCGCTGGCCGGGCGGGCGGTGGCAGTCAAGGACATCGTCGCCGTGTCCGGCGTGCCGACTCGCTGCGGCAGCCCGGCGAGCTCCCCCGAGCCTGCTGCCCAGGACGCGGAAATCGTACGCCGGCTGCGGGACGCCGGGGCCGAGGTGTTCGCGATCACCCAGTGCCTAGAGTACGCGGCCGGCTTTGCGCACCCGCAGATCGGCGGCACCCGCAACCCGCTCGACCCGTCCCGTACCTCCGGAGGGTCCTCGGGCGGATCGGCGGCCCTGGTCGCCGCGGGCGTGTGCGACCTGGCCATCGGCTCGGACACCGGGGGGTCCATCCGGATCCCGGCGGCCTACTGCGGGGTGGTAGGCGTCAAGCCGACCTACGGGCTACTGCCGCTGGGCGGGGTGTTCCCGCTGTCGCCGACCTGCGACCACGCAGGCACGCTGACCGCCACCGTGGGCGGCGCCGCGGACCTTCTGGCTGTCCTAGCCGGACCGGTTGCTCTCGCTGGCCAGGCTGCCCCGGCCGGCCAGGCTGTCGCGGCCGGTCCATTCGCCCTGACTGTGCCAGCGGCCAGCGCGAAGCCGGCCGTCCCGGCCGCCCTGGTCAACCCCTCGTCCGCCGCCCCCGCTTTTTCGGTCGGCGTCCTGGCTGCCCAGCTGACCGACCCTTCGGTGACCCCTGAGGTTCGCGATGCGGTCAGCGCGGCGCTGTCTGCCCTGACCGCTGCCGGCTGGCAGCTACGGGAGCTGACCGCACCGTGGCTGGACGACCTCCAGGCCTGGGCCGAGGTGCTCGCCATGATCGTGGCCAGGGAGGCATACCTGGTGCACAAGGACCTGGACCAGACCCGGTACGCCGAGGGCACCCGCGGGCTGCTCAAGTTCGGCGGGTCGGTCGACGACGCCAGGTACGCCCGCGCGCTGGAACGGCGGGCGGAACTCACAGCCGCAGTCGAAGCGAGCCTCGACGGCGTTGACGTCCTGGCCGGGCCGACCGTCGGCTACCAGGCTCCCGAGCAGGACCCGCCGTTCGGGGTTGGTGACGACAACGCGGAGGGTCTGTTCACCGGGCCTTACAACCTCACAGGCCACCCGGCCGTGTCGCTCCCGGTGGCCGCCTCGGGCCTGCCCGTCGGACTGCAACTGGCCGGCCGCCGCGGCCAGGACCCTGCCCTTCTCCGCATCGCCGCCGCTGCGGAGCACCTGATTCGCACCTAGCCACAGCAGAGGACCTTATCCATGCCATCCACAGTGATCCGCCGCATGCTCGACCTCGCAGGCCTCGACGTTCCCATGGTCGAGATCACCGGCAGCGCAGACGGCCCCCTACTTACTGTGATATCGGGGGTGCACGGCTGCGAGTACGCATCGATGGCAGGAGTGCGCAGGTGGACACGCAGCCTGGAGTCGAGGGAACTGCGGGGCCGGGTTCGCGCCGTGCCGGTGCTGAATCTGCCGTCATTCCGGGCCCGCACCCCGTTCGTCGTTCCGGATGACGGCAAGAACCTCAACCGGTGCTTCCCGGGCGATGCCTCGGGAACGCTCGCCGACCGGCTCGCGTATGCGACGTTCCAGCAGCTGATCACCGGCTCCGATGCGCTGATCGACGCGCACTGCGGCGACATGGTCGAGGCGCTGGAGCCGTTCACGCTGTACGAGACCGGGCCGGCCGAGGCCAAGGCCAGCGAGATCGCCACGGCCTATGGCCTGCCGTATGTCATCCGGCAAGAGCCGGGCCCCGACCGCGCGGTCGGCGGCACCACCAGCTCGGCTGCAGCCGCCATCGGCATCCCGGCGATCACGGCCGAGTCCGGAGAGTGCGGGCTGGTGCAGGAGGAGGCTGTCGCGGCGCACGCCCGCGGGCTCGACCGGGTCCTCGCTACGCTCGGAATGACGGACCGTCCGGCCGCGGCCGACGGCGAGCCGCCGACGTACCTGAGCCGCTTCATCTGGCTGCGCTGCGACAAGGCGGGCTGGTGGGAGCCTGCGGTCCGGACGGGTGAGCAAGTGGCCGAGGGGCAGGTCCTCGGCACGGTCAGCACTCTGGATGGCGGGGAGGTCCTACAGACCATCTACGCCCCGGCAGTCGGCGTCCCGATGTTCATTACCAGCTCACCTGCGGTAGCAGAGGATGGCCTGCTGCTCGGCCTCGGTGCCAGCTAGCGGACGGTCACCAGGACCGAATACTGCCAGCCGCGCGCATCGGTGAGCAGGCTGACTGTGGAGCCAGGTGCGCTTCCGACCAGTTCCGCACACGGAGTCACGACCCCGTCGAAGGGGAGCCACCGGCGCACGGTCACGACGACCTACTGGGCGCTGAGAAGCACGCCGACGAGCGTGGCCGGCCCTGAGGAGAGATTCTGCCAGTCGTGGGCCACACCCGGCTGCTGCACGACCGAGTCGCCTTGCCGGAGTGTCACCTTGGAGCCACCCACAACGAGCGTCACCTCCCCACGCAGCACCGTGACATAGTCGAGGGTCTGAGTCTGGTGTGCTCCCTGGAAGTCGTCCTGGCCGGTCTGCGGCTCGTCTTCGTGCTGGCTGACAGGAGCGATCTCAACGATGCGAAAGCACGTTCCGCGCGCCGGTGGCTCGAGGGCCCACTCACGCGTCGAAAGATCCGCGCCGCCGGCTGGGCGAGGTGGTGTCGCATCCGTGACCCACAACTCCGTCGTCACATATCTGCCAGCATGAATGACGGTCGGCGGCGCACCCTGCTGGATGATCACCGGGTCGCCTTTCTCATCGTGCCCGGTTACCACTCTGATCATCCGCTCTCCCATGTCAGTCGGCTTATCCGCCTCGATCCGTCTAGCATCGTAGCCAGGGCGGCCCGCGGTGCAGCGACGCTGGAGCCGCGCCCTTGCCGTTGGTGACGTCCCGGACATAGCGCAACTGTTCTCGATGCCTTAGTGCCCGGGGACATGCACGCGATGCGCTCAGGCCCGCCCGCCGCGCGCGAGGCTGGTGATGTCGGGGCGATCGCGGAACGAGGGCTGTCACCGTCGTGAACGGCGCGGGCACACGCTCAACCAGGATGTCATCCAGACCCGCCCGCACCGTAGGCTTTGCGGATGTCTCTCATAGTGCGGGATGCGACGTCGGTGGATCTCGCAGGGCTTCCGGCTATTGAGCTGTCGGGCGAACCGATGTTCGCTGAGCGCGGGATCGTTTTCCCGGCTGGTCCCGCAACGGTCGAGGTGGCGATTGCCCAGGGCGCGGAAATCGTGGTGGCCGGTGACCCGCCAATCGCCTTCGCCGCGGTCATCAACCTTGATGGGCATCCTCACCTTGAACAGATCTCTGTGCAGGCAGATCAGGCCCGGAGAGGTGCCGGAAACCTGCTGCTATCGGAAGTTGCGCGCAGGTCCGGACCGGGACTGACGCTGATCACGTTCCGGGACGTTCCATGGAACGGCCCGTGGTACAAAAGGCACGGGTTCGTTGAGTTCCCCCAGTCAGCATGGGGACCGCAGGTGCGAGCCCACTGGCAGGCCGAGATCGACGCGGGACTGCACGACCTCGGCCCGCGGTTCGTGATGCATTTCCCAGGCGAGTAGCAATTTGAGCCGCGCGCGGGGCCGCAACCGTCCGGATCTTCGCCCGGCGCGAGCCGTGCCCGACCTGCGACGCCGCCGCGGGCGACGAGCAGGTGGCTCTTACCAGCCCCGGCGGGCCTCCCAGGCAGACGTTCTCGCGGGCACCGATCCATTCCAGCGCGGCGAGGTAGTCCAGCGTGGGCGCGGGGGATGGAGGATGCGCCGCGGTCGAATTCCTCCAGGGTCTTGGTCAGCGGGAACGCGGCAGCCTTGAGCCTGGTGCGGGCATTGGATGCCTCGCGTGCGGCGATCTCGGCCTCGACCAGGGTGCGCAGCAGTTCTTCCGGTGCCCACCGCTGAGTCCTAGCGGTGATAAGCAGCTCGGGGGCGAGCCGGCGCATCGCGGCCAGTTTCAGCCGCCGCAGCCCCGGGCACCCACACCCCACCATCGCGGCGGACCGGCCGCCGCGAGGCATACCGCACCGCCAGCGCGGCGCCCTGATGCGAGCAGCCGCCTGCGGGCCGATCTCCCGTAATGAAAGCCCTCGCGCCTTCAGCTGCAATGCCAGCTGCCGCTGCTCTGCCGCGAGATGTCGCTGCATCGGCGAAGCTCCTCAGCTCACCGAGAATACTTTCGACTCGCCGAAGCGTTGCGCTGACCGGTTGGCCCCGCTCCGTGAGGGATCAGGTGAGGCCAGGCACTGGCCTTGCAGGCGTGGCTCTGCTACCGAGTCACCTTCGAGCCCCGGGTGGCTATGGATTGCCTCAGACGGCCCACTCGCCAAAGTGGACGGTCTTCTTCTTCCTCTTCAGCAGGCTGATCGACTTGCCCCGCATGCTGATTGCCGTCACCGTCTGCGGCACCCTCTGTGGGGTGGAGCGTCATCTCGCAGCGTGTGTCGAGCGCTGTCGTCACGCTAGCCAGGGTCCGTAGCGTAAGGTTCTCGCCTCCGGACAGTATCTGGCTGACCCGGCCCGGGGAGACGCCCATGCGGCTGGCAACCTCGGCGCGGGTAACATCCTGTTCACGCATGTGCCAGTTGATCTCGTTCGTGAACTCTGTGACCAGACGGGACAGTTCTTCGTCGATACGGGCCTCGAGCGCCTGCCGGCTCGACGAGACTCCTGGTCGTAGGCCCATGCACTGCTCCAGTCGGTCGCTTCCTCGGTGGTTCCTTGCTTAGCCATATCTAAACCTATAGCCATGGCTAAACCTAGTACCGTGCGGGCCACGATGTACTCACGTAGGCCCCTGATCGTTACCTAAACGTTATCATGGCAAGACGGGACGAGAAGACGGTGCGGCGGCAAGCCCGGCGGTCCTGCTTCCTACCAACTCGAGCAAGATCATTAGCGTTTCAACTCCACAGAAGGTGATCCGGACGCCATGCGCAACTTCCGTGCGGAGCATCCGGATTCTGGCCTGCAAGGGTCCCTGCAGAGTAATGTCCGGAGGCGGCCGCACGGGCGGGCCTCCCGATTGCCTCGTATGGACTGATTGCGCTAGATAGATCGCGCATGACCTGCAACCATATCCCCCCAAGGAAGCCGACCGCCGCGCGAGCGCAAGGGGAGGGGTTGGGCTATGCCAAGCTGGGTGCCAGGCCTCCTCGTAACGGTCGTCGTATCTGCAGCTTCGGCATATGGCTTCTTGCGGCTGCGCTGCCGGCGGCTTGGACGTCCATTCGGGCCTAAAGCCAGGTCGTCGGCGATTGCCGTCATAGTGATCACGGTCATCATCTCCACTGGCCTGGGTGTCGCCGCCGTCGCGGTGGGCCATCACCTCCGCGCGGTTTATGTCGGCCTTGTCCTGCCAAGCGGACTGTGGCTGGGGGAGGTGGCCGCCCAACGCAAGCGCCAACGAGGCAGCCTATGGCCCAGGCAACTGACCGCTGGCCTCACGTTTCCTGTTCGCCGCCTCGATGACGGGATGGGCGACGACATGAAGGATTGGTGCGATACCAGGCTCGGAGCGGCATTGAAGCCACTGCCACATCTACCGGACGCAGCGCAGTACTACTACAACCAGGTGGCAGGCCGGGTGAAAGATGAACGAGCGCTGGAAGAACTGGACCGCTGGCGGAAATCGATCGCCCACAAGACCAAGATAGTGCGGCTGATAGACCTGGGAACTGGCCCAAGCAGGCTCTGGACCGAGCTCGAGTCTCATCCTGCCACAAGCGGGATGAGCAAGTACGCCGCCGACGACCCGCACCGCCTAGGCCGTCGGCTAGCGAGCGACGCGGAGAGCGAATTTGGCCTCTTCCTGGCTTCCTTGTACCGCCTGGGATTCTACAAATTGCTGATCTACGGGTTCCGACCACCGCGTACGTCCTGAAGGCGGGGCAGGCCCGCGGGCGAAACCCGGACTATCGCCAGCAGCCCGAGCTACTGGCCGCACTCGCCACGGCGAGCGAGGCGGGAGGCCCGTGGCACTCCCGCACCGGCAGGGTGACCGTCTCCCCCGGTGTCTGGGCATGTCCTCGCCGCGCAAAGATCACAGTACAGGCTTCCGCGTTGGGTACCGCGGCACTTGAGACCCGACTCTGATCGAAGTGCGCAGCTTTCCGGCGGTGGATCTGCTTGAGGGAGTCGCGTAGGTCGCCGGGCGGGGTTCGGGGATGGTGTGGTCGCGGACTCTGACGATCCCGGTTCCCCCAGATCCCGCAGGCTGGCCGACTCGATGATCCGCACCAGCACCAGCTGCCGGAATGCCACGTCGCCCTCTGCCGCCCTGTTAAACCCGCACACCTCATACGCCCGGCACAGCGCGGCCCGCAGGTGCCCGCCCGCGAGGAGGTGATCTCCAGCGAGCCGCCCGCGGCCTGCCTGTCGTCCAATCCGGGGTCCAGCTCTCCCTGGCCGGCGGCAATCCGCTGCCGCGCAGGCGCCCTGAGCAGCTCGGCCTCGGACTCGCCGTGCGCGGACCCGATGTGCTCGATATCCCGTGCCCTGCGGCTTGAGGAGCACACGATCTGCACCGCCGTCGCCCCGACGCCGTCTTGACCGTCCGCACATACGGCACCGCCACGGCCTAGGGGCGACCGGGTTAATGCACACCCCGCTGAGCAAAAGCGCAGGTCACAATCCTGCAACCAGGGACAGGCGCGCCGCCGTGATCGGAGTCAGGTAAAGCCGCGATGATAATCAACATGCGGCCTGGCGCCAACTCTGCATCGGCGCACATCCATGCCCACCTCTCCGACCGTCCATACGCTCACCCAAGTCTGCTCGCTTGAACGTGCTAGAGATGGATACATTTCCTCTTCAAGCATCCGCCATTGGCGGGAAGCTTTACGACATCTTTGTCACAAGACAGAACCTGCTGAGATCGTAATATTTAATCGACTCATTGACCTTCGGCGGTAGTCCGATTGATGCGACAGGCCTGGTGTGTCCCACTAGTAAAAGCGTTTCGCATAAGCGCCAAGGCTGTACGGGATGAGAACTGCCGGCCACCACTATCGTCAGCGCATGCGCGAAGTTCCAGGGCGGTCGCGTGGTGATGCATTTTCTGAGCTGTAGTTGCCAGGTCTTCCAGGATCAGGTTGAAGCCAAAGTTGTCACGTTCCTCGTGGAATATGGTCGCGAGCTGCCAAAAGGCAGCATTGGAAGCACAATAATTGCCATTTTCAAGATGCACCGTACCAAGACGTCTCAGAGTACCGACAGATGACCAGTAATCGGAAAGCTCGTCAAAGTATGTCAGTGCCTGATTTAGCTTAGAGCGGGCTTCCGGATAGGAGCCGCGCCCAAAGTGGTAGTCTCCCAGGGCGCGAAGGAACCGCGCCCGCAGGGGCTTCAGGAACTGGTCGGGTTGGGCGTCGTCACGGCTCAGTTCTCGCTCCGCCAGATTGAGCTGATGCTGGGCGCCATCAAATCGTTCAGCGACGCATAGTGACCGGGACAGGATGCATCTAGCTCGTATGCTACCCAGGGCATTGTGCATCTCCAGAAAGCTATTCAATGCTCCCGCTGCGAAGCCTACTGCCTGAACGGACAGCTTAGCCCGTTGTGCATCGTCAGATTCCAGATAACATTGATCGAGGAACAGTCTGGCAAGTCGATAACGCACACTTGCTGCCCTGCGCACGTCCCCATAGTTCTCCCTCAGCGCACACCTAAGCTGATTCTCCGCCTCATGTGAATCTCGCCTCCTGCGGGCCACTTCCGATGCTCGCAGGTGGTCTCGGTAGAACAGCGCTGCTTCCCAGAGATCGCCGCCCAAATCGCCGTGCAATGTATCCTGCGTCTCCATTGGAGCACCCATCACCGGGGCAAGTTCGAGCTGCAGAGTCCTAGAGCGATCAACCTCAAGGTCATCTCTAGCCAGTTCTGCCAGGCGAAGTGCCTCTTTCGCTTCCCTATAACTATTGGTGTAATCCCCTAGCTGCATCCAGGCTTCCGCCCGCATACGATGAGTACCGGCCTGCAGGCCGTCAGCGTAGGAGCCTTGCCCGGAAGCTCTCAGATCGCCACATCTAGCCTCTGCTAGCTCCAGCGCTCGGAATGCTTCATCATATAGCTCTAGAGCTATCAGCACCCTAGTCTGAGCTAGAATTACCCGGATTGTGCCTGCGTCGTTGGACAGCGTCTGCGCTGCGTCCAATGCCAATTCGAAGGCATTGAGTACGTCATCTTCCTCGATTCTGTCGGGCAATGAGTCACCCAGATATGCGCCAAGTCGCCAGCATATCTCTCCAAGGCCGCGTCGATGCGCTTCCATTACCGCTCTTACCACGTGCTTGTAGTCCGCTTGTAGCCAGTCTCCCTGGCGGAACACTATGCGTTGAGGCCAATCCGAAGTTATCGGTACCCATTTCGGTTCTCCAGCCCCTTCAACTACCGGCGCGAGGTCTGGCTCCAGCCGAGCAAGCACTCGAGCGCATATCTCAAGACATGCCTCGTCTAGACGCTCTTGAGCCTCATCTATTTCATTTTGAGAGTCTTCAAGCCGCAAGCATTTATCTGCATAAATCTTGAACAGGGGATGAAAACGATAGCGGGTGATGCCAAACGTCGCCTCTCGCTCCGGCTCGCTGTCAGGACCGACAACCTCCAGAAGCTGAGCACGTTCTAGCCGGGCCGCTAGATTGTCGGCCTCGTGCGTTCCAACGTTAATCAATGGGCACAACACCCAAGGCACGAAGGTCGGAGCCTTTATCAATGACAGAAAGCGAAACGCGCGGCGTTCCGTATTCGCTAGGTGTTCGTATTCCGCAGAGATAGATTCACAGATAAGGCCCCCTATGCGCTCCAGTCGCGACTCATCCGGTCGAAGGTGCCCGGCCATCCATCTAAAGTCAACACCGCTCTGCGAGACCTGCTCGCCAATCGATTTTAGTGCCGCCGGAAGGCGCCCACACAATTCCAATATTTCAGCAGTGTACTCTGTCTCCTCGAAGGCGTCTGTACCCGACGCCGCTGTGAGCATAAGCCAGGAGTCGTCGGTGCTTAGAGCTCCCAGATAGTGCGATTCATCGGCAAGCCGAGGAGCCAAGCTTCGTCTGCTTACAACGATCACAACGCACTGCGTTCCACCAGGGAGAAGGCACTCAACCTCCGCAGCATCTCCTGCTGAATCTATGAGAATTAGCAAATGACGACCAGCACTTATGTCCTGAAATCTCTGTCGGAGGGCGGGAAGTTTCAGGGTTGGAGGCGGATTATCTCCTAGAGCTTGGAGAAAAGCCGCGAGTATTTCTCGTAGCCTCCTCGCATCCACTGCATTGTGCAGATCTACGTACAGCGGCTTGTCACGGAATTCACCAAGGAGTTGGTGTGCAAATTCTCGGGCAAGTGCAGACTTTCCAACCCCAGGCTTTCCGTGAATCGGCAGGATTAACGGGCCGTCCAGCTGGCCGTTCGTGGCCGAGTTACTCCGCCTGCGCGCCATGTTATCGTCATAGACGGCCCGCAATCTGCTTATATCCGCTGAGCGGCCGCAGAAATTTCTAGCTCGCTGCGGAAGTTCGACGGTGATGCTCGCCTCCGAACTCGTTTTGTTGCTCATACGACGCCCCCGATTGCTGGAGTCTGAGATCTGAGCTCAGGAAGAATTGGGCCCCCGCTCACGAGGCTACGCGCCTGCAAAACTCAGGACAAGTATCAAAGTCTGCGCAACCGAAGAGCCCTAGGACGAGTCGATCCGATCTAGCAATTAAATCGGCCGATTTGGTGAGCAACGGCGCGGATCCGGTCAGCAGATCGCGCCGGCAAGCAGCCTGACCGCCGCGGTGAGGTCGGACTCACTCGGCAGAGCGAAGCCGAGGAGGAGCGCCGGAGGGGACGGCGCGTACGTGGTGCAGTGGCGGTGCAGCTCATGCACGCCGACGCCGGACTGCCGGGCCCGCGTCGCCGTCGCACGCTCATCGGCGCCGTCGGGAAGCCAGGCGAGCAGGTGCAGGCCGCCGGCGATGCCGCTGACGCGCACGTCGGGAAGGTGCTCGTGCAGCGCGCCGATCAGAACGTCCCGCTTCGCGCGGTAGTGCCTGCGCATCGATCGAAGATGACGCTCGAGCGCGGCATCTTCGATGAACGAGGCCATGGCGACCTGGTCGAGCGTCGGCGGTGTCACCCCGGTGACCAGCAGCACGTTCTCCACGTCATCGATCAAGTGCGAAGGAGGAACGACCCAGGCCAGGCGCAGCGCGGGGGCAAGAGTCTTGCTCGCCGTCCCCACAAACGCGACCAGGTCGGGCGCCAGGCCCTGCAGGGAGGCCATCGGCTGCCGGCCGAACCGGTACTCGACGTCATAGTCGTCCTCGACGATCAGCGCCTGGCGCTTGCGCGCCCAGGCGATCAGGGCGGAGCGGCGCTCTGCCGTCATGACGACCCCGGTCGGATAGTGGTGGGCCGGCGTCATCACCACCGCGTCGACATCGGCGGCGGCGAGATCCGCGACGACCAGGCCGTCGGCGTCCACCCGCACCGGGACCGCCTCCAGGCCTGGCATGCTCGACCGTGAGCTGCTGCCAGCGCCAGCCGGGATCCTCGATCGCGACGCGGCGTGCGCCGCGGTTGCGCAGAACGTGCCAGAGCACGGTCAGCGCCTGGGACGTCGCGCAGCAGATCACGACGTGCTCGGGCTCCACGGCTACCCCGCGCATCCGGGCCAGGTAGTCGGCCACGGCATTCCTGAGCTCGGGGACGCCGCGATGGTCGGCATAGGTCAGCCGGACGTCGGGCAGGTCGCGGAGCGCGCGTACCAGCATGGCCTTCCAGCGTGCGCGCGGGAAGGCGTGGAAGTCAGCCTGCCCGGGCCTCAGGTCGTACCGGAACAGCGGCCGCGGGCTCACCTGCCGCCGGGGCGGAATCTGCGACGTCGGCACCTCGGCGACGCGGGTGGCCGATCCGCGTTTCGCCGACAGGTACCCCTCGGCGGCCAGCTGGGAGTAGCTGTTGACCACCACACCGCGCGACACGCCGAGTTCGTCGGCCAGATCCCGGCTCGGCGGCAGCACCGACCCTGGTCCCAGCCGGCCGGAACGGATCGCCACCCGCAGCACGTCCTCAAGCTGGCGGCCGAGCGGGACGCCTGCCCTGAACTCGATCTCCACTTCCACGTCCAGAAGCTACCCCAGCCCGGCCCGCAAGAAGCAGGCCGGATGCGGTTATCCGTCCCGCACCGGGGCGTGGCATTGCCGCCCGTGCCCGGCGAGCCGGCGCCGTGCTGCCCCGCCGGGTGGTCAGCGCCTGGCCGGCCCGGACGGGCCCCGGTCGCGGCTCAGCCGTTCCAGCGCGTGGCTCACGTCAGCAGGAGACACGATCCCGGCCAGGTGGCCGTCGGCGAATACCAGCGCCCGGTTGTCCGAGCACGCGTGCAGGCGGGGCAGCACGTCGGCGGCCGGCTCGTCCGGGGTGGCGCTGGCGACATCCGACAGCGGGCAGGCGACATCGCGCACCGTGGTCCGGCCCCGCTCGGCGGCGGGTACCTGGCTGGCCCGGTGCACGGTCACCAGGCCCACCGTCTGGCCATCGGCCACCACCGGGAAGGCGGAGTGCCGGTACCGGGGCAGATAGTCATCGAAGAACTCGGCGACCGTGGACGCCGCCGGCACGGTCACCGGATTGGGGGTCATGATCTGCCGCACGGCCACCGTGCGCAGCTGGGACTGCAGCACCGCCTGCTGGTTTTCCGCGGTGGCCGCGCTGATCAGGAACCAGCCGACCAGGGCGAACCACACCCAGTTGTACTCGCGTCGCACCAGCACGAGATACGCCGCCAGCACGACCAGGGCCCACCCGAACACCTGCCCGGCCCGGGCGGACCACTCCGATGCCCTGAGCGGGTCCCCGGTGATCCGCCACAGAACCGCCCGCAGCAGCCGGCCGCCATCCAAAGGCGCGGCCGGGATCACGTTGAACACCGCGAGGATGATGTTGATACCGCCGAGCCAGGCCAGGGCGGCCACCAGCACTCCCTGCACCCCGGCCGCGTGCACCAGCCAGGCCACGAGCAAGAATGCCCCGCCCAGGATCAGGCTCACCAGCGGCCCGACCCCCGCGACCCGGACCTCCGCCCCCGGGTCCTTGACCTCGCCTTGCAGCCTCGACACCCCGCCCAGCAGCCACAGCGTGATGTCCTGCACCTCGAGCCCGTTACGCCGCGCCACCAGCGAATGGGCCAGCTCGTGCGCGAGCAGCGATGCTATGTAAGCGACGGCGGTCAGCACGCCGGCGACGGCGTACTCCGCGACCGGATGCCGCGGGGCAGCGGCGGGAAACTCCCCCGCCGCCAGCCCGTAAGCCAGCAGCGCCACGATGAGCAGCACGCTCCAGTTCACGCCGATCCGGATGCCGGCGATCCGGCCCAGGCTGAAGCTCTGTCTCATGAAATCTCCCGTGCCGCAGGTGTGCCCGCTCCCGGGCAAGGCGATGCCAGCCGGAGGTGGCGGCCGAACGGCCACGTCCAGTCCCGCCCGCCCGGACCGGGCGCTCAGGCCATTGTCCCGCCTACTGAGCCTGGGGCATCCGGGATGAGATGCACCGCGTGCCGGGTTCCGTATGCTTGCCCGATGGCGGTGCTCGGCGCTGAGGGTGTCCTGATCACCGGGGTCTACGGCTCGGGGAAGAGCTCGGTGGCCGCGGAGATCGCCTGCCTTCTGGAGCACCGCCGTCAGCCGTACGCTCTGCTGGATCTTGATTTCCTCGGCTGGGGCGTGAACTACCGCGACGACGGCTCGGCCGGGTTCGGCCTGATGATGCGCAACCTGGCGGCGGTGGTACCGAACTACCGCGAGGCGGGGATCAGCGTTTTCGTGCTGGCCTACTTCGTCCCGGATCGCGACGCGCTGCGCGGCATCCGGGAGGCGGTCGCCGTGCCGCTGCGGGTCGCCCGCCTGTCGCTGCCGCTTCCCGACATCGAACAGCGCCTGGCGGCCGACGTGACCACCGAACGGCGGGAGGAGCTGCGGGAAGCGGCCCGGCAGATAGCGGCCGGCGGGGGCGCCGGGATTGAGGACGTGGTGCTGGCCAACGACCGCCCGGTCGCGATCGTGGCGCAGCAGGTCATGAGCTGGCTTGGCTGGGGGTGAACGGGTGCTAGACGAACCGGCCGTGACCGCCTACCTGGACCGCATCGGGGCGCAGCGTCCCGCGGTCCTCGACGAAACCACGCTGCGCGCCCTGCACCGGGCCCACCTGATGACCGTGCCGTTCGAGAATCTCAGCATCCACCTGGACGAGCCCATCTCCCTGGCGGAGGGCGACCTGGTCAGCAAGATCGTCACGAGGCGGCGGGGCGGGTTCTGCTACGAGCTCAACGGCGCCTTCGCGCTCTTGCTTGAGGCCCTCGGCGCCGGTGTGGTGCGGGTCGGCGCGCGGGTTCACGGCGATGGGCGGCTGGGGCCGCCTTTCGACCATCTTGCCCTCGTGGTGCGCCTGCCCGGTGGCGCCCTGTGGCTGGCCGACGTGGGCTTCGGCAGCCACAGCACCTACCCGCTGCGCTTTGCCGTCGGGCCGCAGCAAGACGATCCGGCCGGCCGGTTCGCGCTGGCCGATGCCGAAGCCGGCGATGTGGACGTGGCCAGGGACGGGCAGCCGCAGTACCGGATCGAGCGCCGGGAGCGCCGCCTGGCAGACTTCGTCCCGACCTGCTGGTGGCAGCAGACCTCACCGGACTCCCATTTCACCCTGAGCACGATCTGCTCACGGCTCACCGAAGACGGCAGGATCTCGCTTAGCGGCCGCACGCTGATCCGGACCAGCGGCCGCTCGCGCACAGAACAGCACCTGGCCGCCGACGATGCCCTGCTGGCCGCCTACCGCGACCACTTCGGAGTCATCTTGGGCCGGGTCCCCGCCGTGACGCCCCGCTAGCCCGCCAGGGGGCCGGCGATCCGGCGGGCCCGGGCCCGGCCCTACCGCTGCCGGCTGGCCTCGCGGGGCTGGCCGGAGGCCAGCCCCTGCATTCGGTGCGCGAATCGACCTGCTTGCCGGCCAGCAGCCGGGTGATCGAGATTCCCGCGCAGCACGGGATGCCCCCGATGCGAGCGTCAGCAGCTAGCCCGCCCCGCGCCGTGGTCGTGGCCTGCCATCGCGTCACGACCAGGTCGTCTTCGGCGATCTGGTCCTCGATCTTGATGTACAAGCTGGGATGGGCGCGGCGGCGGCTTGAGACGAGCTGCCGCACACCCTCGGGCCCGCTCACCGCCGCCGCGGCGCACGGGATGTGGCCTATGTAGTCGGCGGCCACCAGCTCGTCGATCAGCTCCAGCCGCCCTTCGTTGAGTACGGCCTCGACGAACAGCCTGACCTTGAGCTTGTTGAGCTCGGCAACGCTCTTCACCCGGCCATGATTCCGGCGCCGATATCGCGGCCACAAGGGAGGATCCCCGAGGGTTTCCCCCCGGGTTTTGCGGCGGCGTGGCCGCCGACCTGCCGTGTATCGTCGGGTTTGTGCAGTTGATCGGGGGGAAAGCCCTGCTTGAGCGCGAGCGTGAGCTGGAGGCGCTGGCCGCGGGACTGGACCGCGCCTGCGCCGGGGACGGGACGCTGCTCCTGGTCCAGGGGCCGGCCGGCGTGGGCAAGACCGAGCTGGTGCGCGAGGCCCGCGCGGCGGCCGGGCGGACCGGGATGGTGCTGCTCGAGGCCAGGGGCTCCGAGCTTGAGCAGCCGTTCGCGTTCGGCGTCGTGCGCCAGTTGCTGGAGCCTGTGGTCAGCGCGGACTCTGACCGTGACGTTCTTTTCGCGGGCGGAGCCGGGCCGGCGGCGCGGTTGTTCGAGCCCGACGAGCGACGGTCGCTGGGGGCCGACGTCGGCTTCGAGGCGCTGCACAGCCTGTACTGGCTGGTGGTGAACGTCGCCGACCAGGCGCCCGTGCTCGTCCTGGTCGACGACTGCCAGTGGGCCGACCGGGAATCGCTGCGGTTCCTGGCTTACCTGGCGCAGCGTATCGAGGGGCTTCCTGTCGTGATGCTGCTCACCGGGCGTCCGCCGGACCCCGCGGCGGACGAGGCCGGGTCGCTGTGGGCGCAGCTGGCCTCGCGTCCGTCTGGGGTGGCGCTGTACCCGCGGCCGCTGAGCCAGCCTGCCGCGGTGGCGCTGGCGCGGGAGCGGCTGGGCGCGCAGGCAGCCGAGGAGTTCTGCCGCGCGTGCCACACGGCTACCGGCGGTAACCCGCTGTTCCTGCGTGAGCTGCTGCGAGCTCTCGACGCCGCAGGGGTGGCGCCGACGGCGGCGGCCGCGAGCGAAGTGCAGGTGGTGGGCCCGGCGGCGGTGAGCCGTTTCGTCTTGCACCGGCTGGCCGCGCTCGGCCCGGCGGCGACCGAGCTGGCGCGAGCGGTCGCCGTGCTCGGAGACGACAGCGAGCTGCGGCTCGCCGGACGCGTCTCGGACCTGAGCGAGGACGCGGCCCGGGAGGCGGCCGACGATCTCGTCCGGGCGGATATATTCATCGCCGCCGAGCGCCTGGGGTTCGTGCACCCGATCGTGCGCGCGGCGCTGTACGAGGACCTCGCGCCCGGCGAGCGGCAGGCGCGGCACGCCGCGGCGGCGGCGGCGCTGGCCAGGGAGGGCGCTTCGGCTGAACGGGTTACCGCGCACCTGCTGCTGACCGCCCCGGCGGGGGACCAGCGCCGGGTGGACACGCTGCGGTCGGCCGCCGCCGACGCGGTGCACCGCGGCGCCCCGCGGGCGGCCGTGACGTACCTGCGGCGGGCGCTCGCCGAGTTCCCTGCCGGGCAGGAGCGGGCGGAGATCCTGGCCGAGCTGGGCCGGTACGAGGTCGCCACGATGCAGTTCGAGGCGGCCGAGGAGCACCTGCTCGCTGCGCTGGCTTCAGGCGCGACGCTGACCACCCGGGCCGTCGCGGCGTCCTGGCTGGGGCGGTGCGCGATCGTGTCGGGCAGCCGTTCGGCCCGGGCCGCGGCGGACGCGCTGGCCTCGCTGGCCGCCGAGCTCCGGCCGGCCGACCCCGAGCGCTCACTGGAGCTCGGCTCCGAGCTGCTGGGGGTCACGACGGTTTTCTCGCAACTGCGCGGCGGCCTCCCCGCGCAACTGCAGCGCTTCCGCGACCAGGCCAGGGGCCACCCTGGTTTTGAGGCGGTAGCGAAAATCCACAGCGCCTATGAGCAGCTGTTGCGGGGAGAGCCTGCCGCGGCCGCGATGGAAGAAGTGCAGCAGGCGCTCGCGACTGGCCTGCCGCCCAGCGCGCAGTCCAACGCCGCGCTGCTGGCGCTGCTGGCGCTGCGGCTCGGCGAGCGGCACGAGCTGGCCACCCGGCTGCTGGACGCCGCGCTGGAGGATGCCCGCCAGGAGGGCCATGCGACCAGGCAGGGCATCCTGCACGCGCAGCGCGCCGCGGTCGCGCTCGCGCAGGGCTCGCTGCACGACGCGCAGGTCGAGGCCGATACCGGGCTGCTGCTGGTGGAGAAGTCGCATTTCATCGGGCTGCTGCTCGTCGCGGTGGCGATGACCGCGCACATCGAGCGCGGAGAGCTGGATGCTGCGGCCGACCTGGCCCGCACCGGCGAGGCGCTCGGGACGGCCAACCGCGCCCACGTCAACGACTTCCTGACCGCCCGCGGGCGGCTGCGGATCGCCGAGGGCCGCCTCGAAGAAGGTGTCGCGGACCTGCTGTGGTGCGGCCAGCGGCGGGAGGCGCGGGGGCTGCACTGGCCCACCGACTGGAAGGCGCACGCGGCCCCGGCGGTGGCCGCGCTGGGCGACAAACAGCTGGCCGCCAGGCTCGCGCGCGAGCAGCTGACGGCTGCCCGGCGGGTCGGCACGCCGCGGGCGCTGGGAATGTCGCTGCGCACCGCTGCCCCGGCCATCGGCGGGGACGAAGGGCTGGCGCTGCTCCGTGAGGCGGTCGCGGTCCTGGAGGGCAGTTCCGCCCGGCTCGAGCTGGCGCACGCGCTCGCCGACCTCGGCGCGGAGCTGAGCCGCTCCGGCATGCGAACGGAGGGCCGGGACGCCCAGCGCAGGGCGATCAGCCTGGCCGGCCAGTGCGGTGCTGTCGCGCTGGCCGAAAGCGCGATGGCCGGGCTGCACGCGGGCCCGGGTCGCCGGGCCCGGATCGAGCTGACCGGGCCGAGCGCGCTAACGGCGGCGGAGTGGCGGGTATGCCGCCAGGCTGCCCAGGGGCAGACCAACCGCGAGGTCGCGCAGGCGCTGTTCGTGACCGAGAAAACCGTGGAGCGCCACCTCAGCAGCGCTTACCAGAAGCTCGGGATTCGGTCCCGCTTCCAGCTCGCGGCGGCCATCGCCGAGTAGAGCCCGCGGCGGGCCGCGCCGGTCGCGCCGGCGCTGCACCGCGGCCGTTCGGGAAAGCGTGCCGCGCCGCCGCGGCGCAAAAGCGTAGGGAAAACACGCGGGATCCCCCTCTTGTGACCGGTTACCGCTGACCGGCACGTTGGCCTAAAGCCCGTGTCGCGGCGGTGGCACCGCTGACGAAGAGAAGGAAGCCCGGTCATGACAGGTGTGCTCTACCGGCTGGCGCGGTTCAGCGTCCGGCATCGTTTCGCGGTCCTGGCCGCCTGGATTTTGGTGACGGTCGCGCTGGTCGGGGTGTCCCACCAGCTCGGCGACAACACCAACGACAACTCGACCTTGCCGGGAACCAACAGCCAGCAAGCCACCGACACGCTCAGCAGGTCCTTTCCTGACCAGGCCAATGGGTCGAGCCCGATCGTGCTGCACGTCGCGAGCGGGAAGCTGACCGACTCGAAGGACGCCAGCGCGGTCAACCAGGCTGCGGCCGACGTGGCCAAGGCGCCGCACGTGGCCTCGGTGGTCAACCCTCTCACCTCGGCGGGCGCGTCGGCGCTGAGCAAGGACCAGAAGACCGGGTACCTGTCGGTGACGCTGTCGGTCGACCCCGGGGCACTGTCCGTCGACGACGCCCAGGCCATCATCGACGCGGCGGCCACGCCTGCGCAGGCGGCCGGGATCCAGGTGGAGACGGGCGGCCAGCTCGGCCAGAAGGTGTCCAAGCCGGCCACCGAGTCCAGCGAGCTGATCGGGATCATCGCGGCGGCGGTGATCCTCACGTTCACGTTCGGGACGGTGGTGGCGATGCTGCTGCCGATCCTGACCGCGATCCTCGGGCTGGCCTCGGCGCTGTCGCTCATCCTGATGTTCAGCCACGTCACGACGGTGTCCACGGTGGCACCGACGCTGGCCACGATGATCGGGCTCGGCGTCGGCATCGACTACGCGCTGTTCATCGTGACCCGGCACTTCCGCGGCATGAAAGACGGCCTGGAGTTGCATGAGTCGATCGCCCGGGCGGTCGCGACCTCCGGGGGCGCGGTGACTTTCGCCGGCGGGACGGTGACGATCGCGCTGGTCTCGCTCGCGGTGGCCGGCATCCCGCTGGTGACCACGATGGGCCTGATGGCCGCGATCGCGGTCATCTTCGCGGTCCTCGCGGCGCTGACCCTGCTGCCCGCGATGCTCGCGATCACCGGCCCGAAGATCAACGCGCTGCGGGTCCGCGGCCGTCATCCCGCGGCTCACCCGAAGCAGGGCGGCGCGTGGGCGCGGTGGGCCGGGGGGGTCGCCCGGCACCCGGTGATCGCGACGCTGGTAGCCCTGGCCATCTTGATCCCGCTGGCGATCCCGCTGCTGTCGCTGACCCTGGGACAGAAGGACGTCGCCGCCCTGCCCACCTCGACCACCGCCCGCCGGGCCTACGACCTGATCACGGACAACTTCGGCGCGGGGGTGAACGGGCCGCTGCTGGTCGCGGTCAAACTCGGCTCGCCCGCGCAAGCCTCTTCCAGCGGCTCGGGCAGTTCGGCCGGCTCCTCCGGTTCCTCGGGCAGCGACCCGCGCGCCAGCGACCCGCGGCTGCAGACGCTGGAGAAGGATGTTTCCCAGACCGCAGGCGTCGTGGCGGTCACCCCGGTGCAGATCGACAAGGCCGGGACCACCGCCTTCTTCAACGCGGTCGCCAAGACCGGCCCGGCCGAGCAGGCCACGGCGGACCTCGTCGGCACGCTGCGCTCGAGCGTGATCCCGGCGGCGGAGAAGGGCTCGGACATGCACGCCTACGTGGGCGGCACCACCGCGAGCAATGTGGATCTCGCCTCGGAGATCTCCAGCAAGTTGCTGCTCCAGATCCTGGTCGTGATCGCGCTCAGCTTCCTGCTGCTGATGCTCGCCTTCCGCACGGTCGTGATCCCGGCGCAGGCCGCCGTGATGAACCTGCTGTCGATCGGCGCCGCCTACGGCGTGCTGACCGCGATCTTCCAGTGGGGGTGGCTGCACAGCCTGATCGGCCTGGATGGCCCCGTGCCGATCGTCTCCTACGTGCCGCTGTTCATGTTCGCGGTCCTGTTCGGGCTGTCCATGGACTACGAGGTGTTCCTGGTCAGCCAGATCAAGGAGCACACCGACGCCGGCGAGGATCCCAGGCGCTCGGTCGTGTCCGGGCTGGTCACCAGCGGGCGCGTGATCACCGCTGCGGCGACGATCATGGTGTTCGTGTTCGGCAGCTTCGTACTCAACGGCGACCCGACCGTCAAGCAGTTCGGCATCGGCCTGGCCGTCGCCGTGATCCTCGACGCCACCGTCGTCCGCTGCCTGCTCGTGCCGGCCCGGATGGCCCGCCTGGGCAAGTGGAACTGGTACATGCCGGGCTGGCTCGGCCGGATCCTGCCCCGGATCAACATCGAGGGCGCCGGGTACTTCGCGGCCCGCGACCAGCACCCGGCCGCGAAGCAGGTTCAGTACTCCGGCCCCGGCCCTTCTGCCGGCGGTTGACGGAAGGAGACAACCATGAGGGCCGCGCCGGCGCATCGCGCCGGCCCGGCCCTCGCCTCGGCGGCGGTACTCGATCTGGTCTCGGCGGGCACCGGCTTCGCGGCGGGCGGTAGCGTTGTGTGCCGTGCTACGGGCTGGCGGGCGAGTTGCCGATGGCCGCGGGCTGCGGGGGTGAGGGCATGCCCACGGTGGAGGAGATCCGCGCCCAGGCGCAGCAGGTGGCGGCCGGCTGGGCAGCGCCGGATGCGCCGGAGTCCTGGCAGCTGACCGCGGCATTGTTCCAGGTGATCGCAGCGCACGAGGATCTGCTACGGCGGCTGGCGGTGCTGCCGGCGGATCGCCTGCCCGCGCTGCTGGCCAGCGCGGCGATCTCGCTCCTGGTACGCCGGGACCGGCCGGTGCCGCTGGCGGGCTACTTCCCGGAGCCCGGGGCGGCGCAGCCGCAGTTCGACGCCGGCTTCTTCCCCGCGGCCCGGTCGTTCGTGTCGGCTCGGCTTGACGACATCGAGGGCATCTGCGCGAAGCGCCGCTACCAGATGAACGAGGTGGCCCGGTGCGCTCAGCTCGCGCTGGGCATCGCGGCCACCGCCTCGCCAGGGGCTCCGGTCGCGCTGGCCGACCTGGGCACGGGGGCCGGGCTCGGGCTGCAGCTTGACCGGTACCGGTACCTGATCGGAACGCACCGATCCGGGCCGCGGGCCGCGGCGCTGACCTTGCGCTGCGAGGTACTCGGACCTCACCTGCCGCCGCGGCCCGGGCTCCCGCCCATCACCGAACGGGCCGGGATCGAGGTCAACCCGGTCAACCTGCAGGACCGCGCGGCCAGGGCCTGGCTGCAGGCGTGCGCGCCGCCCGAAGCGTCCGCGCTGGCCCGGCTGGACGCGGCCGTCGAGACGGCCAGGCTGCACCCGGTCAGGGTCGTTCCCGGTGATGCGGTAGACGCGCTGCCCGGCCTGCTGGACAGCTTTCCGCCGGGCCGCGAGGTCATCGTGACCGATGCCTACCTGGCGGTGTTCCTGCCGCCGCGGCGGCGCGCGCGGCTGGCCAGCATCATGGCGGAGGCCGGCCGCGGCCGGCGGCTGACCTGGCTGTCGCTCGACCCGCTGGTCCCGCTCGGGCCCTCGGGGCGTGACAGCGTGCAGGGCCTGGCGCTGCCGGAATGGCTGGTCCGCGACTATCAGCGGCACGGCGTCTTCGCCGTGCTCGGCGCCCGCATCTTCGACCACGGCACCGAATCCGGCAGGCTGCTGGCCCGGGCCCACCCGTCCGGCCAGTGGACCGAATGGCTCAGCGCGGACGCGGCATGACCGGCGGGTCGCCGCCACGTTGCCCGCCGTCAGCGGCCCCCAGCGTCCGCCCGCGGCCGCCCGCAGCACCAGGAGGCTGACCGCTCCGCCCGGTGTGATCAGGGAGAATGCGACGGGGCGGTGCACTCGTTCAGACCGCGGGCCTGCTTCCCCGTATTCTGCGGCTACGCGGCGCTCGCGGTCGCCGCGGGACCCGGCCGGATTCCGCAACCGCGGCGCGTGGCGTGCGATCACCCATTCCGTGCGAACGAGGCAGGGCAGATGAACCAAGACCAGATGTTCGGCAGCCGGCCCAGGGAGCCGGTCAGGTTCCTGGTCTTCTCGGCGTCACTGCGCCGCGGCTCGCTCAACTCCCAGCTGGCCGAGCTGGCGGCGGCGTGCATCTCCGCCAACGGCGGGCAGGTCAACGTCGCGTCCATGCGCGACTTCGACGCGCCGTCCTACGACCAGGACGTCCAGCATGAGGAGGGCTTCCCGGCCGGGGCTGAGGAGTTCCGGCGGCGGCTGGAGGGGTGCCAGGGGTTCGTGGTGGCCGCGCCGGAGTACAACGCATCGATGCCCGGCGTGCTGAAGAACGCCATCGACTGGGCGTCGCGGTTCCAGCCGCAGCCGTTCAACGAGCGGCACGGGCTGCTGATGTCGGCGTCGCCGTCGATGGCGGGCGGCAACCGCGGACTGTGGGCGCTCCGCGTACCGCTCGAGCACCTCGGCGCGCGGGTGTATCCGGACATGTTCTCGCTGGCCCAGGCGCACCGGGCCTTCACCGCCGAGGGCCGGCTCGCCGACGAGCAGTTGCAGCAGCGATTCGATACGAACGTCATCAACTTCCTGGACCTGGTCGAGGCGTCCACGCACTACCCGTGCGTCAAGCGGGCCTGGGTGGAGTACCTGGGCGAGCATCCGGAGCCCGCCCTGGACCGGGTCGAGTAACAAGCTGGGTGGTACCCGTCAGCGGGACGGGAACGGCTGGCCGCCGACGTCGGCCTGGCCGTTGGCGACCAGCCAGGCCAGCGCCTCGCGCACGGCGTCCAGTGAGCTGTACCGGGGCGCGTAGCCCAGCGCCTGCCGGGCCCGGGCCGTGCTGGCGGTGATGCTGCGGAATGTGTGCTGGCGGGTGGCCTCGGCGTGCTCGGCGCCGGCCCGGCGCTCGAATTCCGCCCAGTCGACGAAGTCCAGCACTGGCTCGCGGCCGAACCACTGCGCGACCCCGGCCGCCAGGCCGCGCAGCGTCATCGCCTGCTCGGAAGCGACGTGGAAGCTGGCCCCGATCGCGGCAGGCCGGGACAGCGCCCTCGCGAAGGCCTGTGCCACGTCGTCTGCGTGCACGTGATGCAGCACGCCCAGGCCGTGATCGGGCAGCGCGAGCGGGCGCCCGGTGGCCAGGCTGGTCCAGACGGCAGCATCCAGGTTGCCTGCCGGCGTGATGACTGGCCAGCCAGGCCCGCTGATATGACCGGGGTGCAGCACGACCGACGGGACGCCGCCAGACCGCGTCTCGCGCTGCAGCAGCGCCTCGATCTCCGCCTTCGCGGTGCCGTATTCGCCGTAGCCGGTCCGCGGCTCGTCCTCGGTGACCGGCACCCGCAGCGCCGGACCGTGCACCCATATCGTCCCGCAGTGCACCAGCAGCGGCCGCGCCGGCCGCAGCGCATCCGCAAGCTGGCGCGCCGAGTTCGCGGTGAAGCAGATCAGGTCGATCACCGCATCGGGCCGCAGGGCCGCGATCCAGGCGCCGAATGTTCCCTCGGCGTCCTGCGCCTCGCGGTCGACCGTGACCCGGGTGACCGCATCCCACTGCGGGCTCGCGTGGTACGGATCGCGGCTGCCGCGGCTCAGCGCGACCACTTCGTGCCCGCCGCGGACCAGCCGCGGCACCAGGTAGCTGCCGATGTGCCCGGTAGCCCCGATGACCACCACGCGGCTCATCCCAGGTCCCTTCGGCGCAGGCGGCAGGTCCGGCCATCCTCGCACGCTAGCGCAGGTGGATCAGGACCAGGTCCTTGAGGAGGATCATGATGAGCCCCAGCCGCGCCGCGACCCGAGGTGGCGGTCAGCGCACCCCGGGGCTGCGGCGGGGTGAATCCGCAACTCACCTGCTGAGGGTGAGGAAAGGCCGGCGCGCCGGCGGCAGGCTGAAACCTGCGCCGGCCGCGATGCCACCGGTGCGCGCTTGCCAAGGATTGCTCAGGCGTATCACGAAGGGACCGCGATGAACCGGCGCACGAACAGGCTGGTCCTGGTAGCGGCGATCCTCGCCGCGGTATGCCTGAGCACGGGGTGCGCCAGCGCCATCAACCACATCAAGGCCGCCGCGTCCAGCCTGACGCCCGGCCACAGCGTGACCGTCTCGCCGCCCACGCTCTCGCCGACCAGGACGATATCGCCGCCCACGCAGGCCCCTACGACCGTGACGGAGCCGCCGACCACAGCGACCGTGACCGCTCCGGCTTCGCCGAGCGCGCACTCGGCCGCGCCCTCGACGTCCCCGGCATCGGGCACGTCGGCCAGCTCGCTGCTGTGGCTGTGGATCGCGCTGGGTGCCCTAGTCATCATCGGTTTGATCGTACTGATCGCCCGCCGCTCCGGCCGCCGCTCGGCGGTGGCCACCAACTGGCGCTCGAAGGCGGCCGACGCCCGCGCGAGAGGCTCGGCGCTGTACGACGCGATGAGCATGGCCGAGCTGCGGGGCCCGGCGGACCGTGGAGAAGCCAGCGCCCGCTGGGCCGACATCCAGCGCCGCGCGGACGACCTGGACCAGATCCTGTACGAGCTGCGGGAGAGCGCGCCGGGCGAGACGGAGCGGGCGAACGTGGAGGACGTGCTGGGCTCCTTGCAGTCCGTGCGCTCGGCGATGAACACCGAACGCACCCCCGGCCGCGGCACCGCAGGGCAGGCCGCGCGGGTGCACGACTTGCTGCGGTCCTTCGGGGAGTCGCTGCGCGCCCTGCGCCCGCCCAGCGACTACGGACCTTGACCTCCTGACCCGCCACTGCCCGGGTGGCGATGTCCGCCAAGACCGGCAGCGTGCACGTGTCGAACATCCTGGCCAAGCTCAGGGTGAGCAGCCGCGGCGAAGCGGCCGCCGCCGCGCACCGGCTGCGCCTGTTCGATCCTGGTGCGGAGGGCGCAGGCGGTAGCGGTGTCAAGCCGCCGCCCAGGCGGCACGCCGTTGACCAGGGCTACTTTGAATTTTCTTTGCCCAAAGAAGAACGAAGCATTGCACATGTCGAGGTCCCGGTGTAGTGTCCAGAACACCCCCGGCACAAGTCATGGTCTTCGTGTAGGGGGGCAGGGGTGAGAAGGTTCTTAGCGACACCACTCGTGGTCGCGCTCGTCGGTTTCCTCGGGGTTGCGGGAAGCGATGTCACGGCGAGCGCCAAGGCGGGCATCGGCTCCGCGCACGCACAGCACCAGGCGCACCACCCGGCGGTATCGGTCTTCGCGACCGGCCTGAACAATCCGCGCGGGCTGACGTTCGGCCCTGACGGAGCCCTGTACGTGGCCGAGGGCGGCCTCGGTGGCTCCCACTCGACGGTCGGCAAGTGCCCGCAGGCAAACGGCGCGGCCGCGCCGTATACCGGAAGTACCCACAGCCGGGCGCTCGGCGGGCGCATCTCGCGGATCAGCCGGGCCGGCGTGGTCTCGACGGTGGTGGACGCGCTGCCGTCCAGCCAGACCAGCAAGGCCCTCGGGAGCCTGGTCAGCGGCGTCTCAAGCGTGGCCTTCATCGGCCGGCAGATGTACGCGCTGCTGTCCGGGGCCGGCTGCTCTCACGGCGTGCCCGGCGTCCCCAACGGCGTCATCAAGGTCGGCCGGTACGGCACGTGGAAGCTGATCGCGAACCTGAGCGCCTTCCAGAAGAAGCATCCGGTCGCCAAGCCCGACCCGGAGGACTTCGACCCGGACGGCACCTGGTACAGCATGATCTCCATTGGCAAGGCCCTGTACCCGATGGACTCCAACCACGGCGAGCTCGACCGGGTCACCCGGCACGGCGCGATCAGCCGCGTGATCGACATCTCGGCGAGCCAGGGACACATCGTGCCCACCGCGCTCACCCACCACCACGGCTCCACCTACATCGCCAACCTGGGCGTGTTCGATCCCGGCCATCCGGCGGGCGACGAGCACGTGTTCCGGCTCACTCGCAACCGGACGCTCAAGGTCCGCGCGAGCGGGCTGGATAAGGTCCTCGGGCTCGCCTTCCGCCGCGGCAGCCTGTACGCGCTGGAGATGAGCACGGCCGCGACCACCCCGACCCCGGGGACCGGGCGGATCGTGCGGGTCACGGCCCACGGTCTCGTGCCGGTGGTCTCCCACCTGACCTTCCCGACCGGCATGACGGTGGGGCCTGACGGGGCGTTCTACGTCTCGACCAGGGGCTTCGGCTTCGGTCCCGGAGGTGGCAGGATCCTCCGCATCCAGCCCTGAGGTCACCGCGCCCCGGGTCGGTCGTAGGAGCCGGCCTGGGGTGTCGGCTGGCCCGCCGGCCGCCCGAAATGACGGCCGTCTCCGCCACGCTAACGACCTGACCTGCGGCTACCCGTCGGCTGCGGCTGGGGAGGCCTGGCCGTCCTGACGGCCCCGCCGGGCCAGCCCGTCGGCAAGCGCCCGGATGTGCCCGGGCCCGACGCCGCAGCATCCGCCGATGAGCTGCGCTCCCCCGTCCGCCCAGGTGAGCGCCTGGCCAAGGTACTCGTCGGCGGTCAGGCCGCCGAAGACCCAATTGGGCGGCTGCCAGTCGCCCGTCTCGGCGTAGACCCCGATGGGCCCGGCGAAATGACGCCGGATGATCTCGATCGCGTCCAGGGTCAAGCCGGGCTCGGCGTGCATCACGGTGACCGCGGCCAGCGCCGGGCTCGGCCAGCGCGCTCAGCAGTTCCTCGAAGCTCTCCCCGTCACCCAGCTCGGGCAGGGTGCCGAGGGTACCGTCCGGCAGCCGGACCGGGCTGATGCCGAGCCAGACCGGCAGCCCGGTCTCGACGGCCGCCGACACGGCAGCACGGCCGTACTCCCGTCCGTCGATCATCTCCAGCGCGATGAGATCAACGCCTGCCTCGGCCAGCAGCCCCGCCTGCTCGCGGAAGTCGGCAAGGCTGGGCAGGCGGGGATCCTCGGCGGACGGCCTTGACAGCGGCCGGCCCAGGGCAGCGGCGTCCATGTCTATCGGGGAGAACGACGACATCGAGCCGGCCACCGCCACCGGGCCGTCGGCCGCAGCCTCGCGAGCCCGCTGCGCCGCGCCGACCGCGGCGCGGTTGGCCTCGGCGACGCGGCCGCCGAGCCCCGCGGGCTCCAGCGCCGCCCGGCTGGCCGCGAAGGTATTCGCGATGATCACCTCGGCGCCGGCCCGGATGTAGTCCTCATGGACGCGCTGCACCACGTCGGGCTGCTCCAGGTTGGCGCGCGCGCTCCAGGCGATGTCGTCCATCGGCACGCCTTCGGCCTGCAGCTGTGTGCCGGTGCCGCCGTCGATGACCAGCAGCTCGCCCGCGGCCAGCCGCCTGGAGATAATCTCGGCCACGCCCATTCCCGACCCCTCTCCGACCGTCCTTCAGCCAGACACGATATCCCGCGCCCGGCCGCCGGTACCCCGCGGCCGCGGCCGCGCCGTGCGGGAGAAAAGACCTGACCCGGCCCCAGGCACCCCTCGATCTTCCGCCGGCCGCCCGTTACGATGCGAGCCATGCGCGCACTGGGACGCCTGTGGTGGCCGGTCACGACCGCCGTTGCGATCGCCTTGAGCCTCACTGCCCCGCCGGCGCTGGCGGCGCCCGGCGCCGGCGGGTACTCCCCGCAGCCCACCTACCGGGCCGATGACTTCGCCGCTGGCCAGGCCATGGATATCCTGCCCGCCGGGGAGAACGGGCTGGTCAACCTGGCCCAGTTCAAGCGGTTCGAGAAGACCGGCGTGCGGCCGCCGGACAGCCAGGACCAGCTCGCGCCCTACGAGAACCTGGAGTTCGGCTACCGGTCACTGACCAATTCCGCGCTCAGCCAGTACTACCTCGACGAGTCGTTCGGCGTGCGGCCTGGCCAGGTCATCAGCACTGAGCATCCCTCGCCCGCGGTGCCGGTCGTGATCTACCGGGGCCCCCACGACATCCCGCACATCTACGGAGCGACGAACGCGGCGCTGGCGTTCGGCGCCGGGTACGCGCAGGCGCAGGACCGGCTGTTCCTCATGGACGTGCTGCGGCACTACGGGTCGGGGACACTCACCTCGCTGCTCGGGCCTTCGTGCGCCGACGAGCAGATGGACCACGACGAACTGCTGCTGGCCCCCTACACGACCGCGCAGGCAAACGCCCAGGTCGACAGCCTGCCGAGGGAGTACGGGGCGCAGGGCAGGCTCGCGCTGGCGATGATCCGCAGCTACGTGCGGGGCATCAACGCGTACATCGCCCAGGCCAAAGCCAATTCCTCGCTCATGCCCGTCGAGTACGCGCTGCTGGGCGCGCCCCGGCCATGGACCCAGGCGGACGTCGTCGCGGTGGCCGCCCTCATCGGCGGCATCTTCGGCGACGGAGGCGGCGGGGAGGTCCGCAACGCGGCGCTGCTGCGGTACCTGCAGGGCCAGCTCGGCCGGCCGACGGGAGCGGCCGCCTTCACCCAGTTCAAGGAGCAGAACGACCCGGCCGCCCCGACGACCGTGGTGGACAAGTCGTTCCGCTACGAGATCCCGCGGCACGTCAACCCGGCGACCATCGCCATTCCCGACCACCCCGGCGCCCCGCTCAAGGGCGGCCCCGCCGACACCACGCACGGCTGCACGGCGGGGACCGCGGCCGGCAGGCTGGGGCTGTCGGACATCGAGGCCCTGCTGCGGTTCCCGTCCCAGATGAGCAACGCGCTGGTCGTCGGCGCGGGCCACTCGGCCGACGGGCACCCGATCGCGGTCTTCGGCCCCCAGGTGTCGTACTTTGCCCCCGGGATCCTCATGCAGGAGGACCTGCACTCCCCCAGCTACGACGCCGAGGGTGCGTCCTTCCCCGGCACCGGCTTCATCGAGCTGGGCCGCGGCGTCGACTACGCGTGGTCGGCCACCTCCGCGGGAAGCGACTTGACCGACCAGCGCCTGGAGCTGATCTGCAACCCGCGCGGCGGCCCGGTCTCGCCTACGGGAACCTTCTACCTGTTCCGCGGCAAGTGCATCCCCATGGTCAACGAGCAGTTCCCGGACGGCAACGGACCCTCCCACGAGATCCACCTGACCGTGCATGGCGTGGTCCAGGGCTGGACCACGGCCCGGCACGGCAAGCCCGTGGCGGTGGTCGACCAGCGGTCCACCTACAACCACGACGTGGACTCCGTGATCGGCTTCCTGCACTGGGGGCAGCCGGCGCTTACCCACAACGCCAAGTCGTGGATGGCCGGGGCCAGCGAGGTCGACTACACGTTCAACTGGTTCTACGTCGATAACCGGGACATCGCCTACTACGTCAGCGGGCGTGACCCGGTGCGGGCCCCGGACGTGGATCCCAACCTGCCGACCTGGGGCACCGGAGGATCCGAGTGGCGGGGATTCCTGCCCGCCTCGAAGCACGTGCACGAGATCGACCCGCCGCAGGGATTCTTCGACAGCTGGAACAACAAGCCGGCCCCCGGCTTCTCCGCGTCCGACAGCGAGTACGGCTACGGGCCGGTGTACCGGGTGCAACTGCTCACCGACCAGATCCGGCATCAGTTCGCGCTGCACGACGGGAAGGTCACCCGGGCGGACCTGGTCAAGGCGATGGAGACCGCGGCCACCCAGGACCTGGACGGCGTCACGATCGGCCCGGCGCTGCTCGCCGCGATCCGCGGGCGGCACGAACCGCCCGGCGTTCGCCAGATGCTGGCCGCGCTGAGGGTCTGGTACTCCACCGGGGCGCACCGGATCCTCTCCGCGCCAGGCGATGCGCAGTACGAGCAGGCCGCCGCCGTAGCCATCAACGACCAGCTCATGCCTGCCGTCATCCGGGCCATCTTCGACCCGGTGTTCGCGGCGGGCGGCGCGACCTCGGGCGGGTACAAGGTCTTCCCGATGGGGTTCGTCAACGAGCCATTCAACGGCGGCGCCCACCTAGGCAGCGCCTACGACGGAGGCTGGGAGGGCTATGCCGTCAAGGCCCTGGATCAGATGATGGGCCAGCGGGTCGCCCGGCCCTTCAGCCCCGCCGTGACGTCCAGGCTGTGCGGCCAGGGTGGCCTGCGGCACTGCGGCCCGGCGCTGGACGCCGCGCTGAAAGCCACCTACCAGGCTTTGGTGAAGGCCAATAATGGATCCGTCAACGTACCTTTGTGGACGGCGGACGCGAATACCGCGGCGGCCGGGCTGACGATGCCGCAGTACGACGCTATCGGCTTCCAGACCCTGGGAATTGTCGGCCAGCCAGACATCCCCTGGCAAAACCGGCCGACCTTCCAGCAGGTCGTGTCATTCCCCGCGCATCGCCCCCGCTGAACGACGCGCAACTCCTTTGCCCGCGCGGTATGGACGGGCTCCGCGCACGGTGTCATCCTGGCACCGTGCCCACACCCGGGCACATGGGTGCGCGGGCTTGGCGGAGGCCAGCCCGCCGCGGCTTCATCCACACAAGGAGTTGGGGCATGAGACCGTTCAGGACATTAACGATGGTGGCGGTAGCGGGAGCAATGGCCATCACGCCCGTCGTGGCCAGCGGCGCCGTTTCGCAGGCCGGCGCGACCACGCAGGCACGCCACCAAACGTCGATGAGTCAGCACGCGCACATCAACTGCGCGCAATCGAGCGCCATGTGCACCGAGGTGGCGAACTCCGACAATGTGTTCGGCCACTACGTCGGCCACGACGAGCCCTCGGTGCTGTTCAACTCGAACGTGCCCGGCTCGGGCAACCACATGAGCTATAACGTGGTGCTGCCCAAGGACCCCTCGGCGAGCAACCCCAACAAGGTGAACAAGTCCTACTCCTTCGAGCTCAGCGGGGCTGACTGGTTCGGCATGGCCATGTGCGACACGCAGTCGTACCCGCTGCAGGTGAAGACCTGCCCGCCGGACAGCGACAAGAACATCCTCGATCCCACGTTCTCCCCCAAGCACGTGGGCCAGGCCTTCATGGAGATGCAGTTCTACCCGCCCGGCTGGATCCCGTGGCCGACCTGGCAGAAAGCCGTGGGCGCCAGCTCGTGTGACCCAACCCACTGGTGCGCCGCGATGAACATCGACAGCCTGTCGCTCAACCCGGTGACCGGCAAGGCGAACAACACGGCCTGCTTGAACAAGGTGGGCGAGGAGTACGTCAACTTCGCCTTCATCACCAAGAACGGCAAGTCGACCGGTCCGGCCAACCCGGTGGACGCGACCACCGCCGGCACCTTCACGCCCAGCCCCCGCAGGGACCTGTTCATGAATCCGGGCGACCACCTGAGGGTGGCCTTCACCGATACCCCGAACGGCCTGAAGGTCACGATCAATGACCACAGCACGGGGCAGAGCGGGTTCATGACGGCCAGCAAGGCGAACGGGTTCGCGCAGATTAAGTACGACCCCAACGGGACGTCCTGCACCGCCATTCCGTATAACTTCCACCCCATGTACAGCACGTCGTCCACGAAGACCCGTGTCACGTGGGCCGCGGGCTCGTACAACGTCGCGTTCGACACCGAGATCGGGCACTTCCAGTTCTGCAGCGGCCCGAAGAAGATTCCGGCCACCCCGTTCGGCCTCTTGCCCAACGGCAACCCCACCGTCTGCCCGAAGGGCAACAGCGAGGGGCGGGGCGTCAACAAGCAGCCAGCGGACGGCGACGACCTCTTCTGCTTCCCGGGCAAGGAGGCGCTGGTGTTCAAGGTGAGCGGCTGTACCTTCACCAACACCGGGTTCGACGGCGCCTCGTACCAGCGGCTGTGGCCAAACGGCAACACCAGGCTTCACCCGACGCCGTTCCGCCTCTCCAGTCCCGCGACAGGCCCGTTCTACGCGAAACAGTATTCACAAATCGGATTCGAAGCCGACTTGCCGGCGATCGAATCCACCTGTAACACGGTTACCGGCGTGGGCTGCACGCTGATCCCGCAGACCGATTCGGGCCTGCCGGCCGTGTTCTATCCCTTCTACTCAACGACCAGGATCAAGACCGCGCTGGGCTGCTACTGGCAGTTCGGTAACGACATCCCGAGAGAAATCAGCAACTTCGGGCAGAACGGCCAGTACGGCACGCTGCTCCAGCAGTCCTACACGCAGAAGGGCGGTCATACCGCAGAGCTCTTGAACGATTTCCGCAACATCATTCCCAACCCGTGCCCGCAGGGATAGCCCCTGCAGGTGATGGCCTCGGGCGCCGGTGACACCGGCGCCTGGCGAGGGGACCGCCCCCGGGCGGTCCCCTCGTCGCGTCCCGCCCCGCCGGTGTCCGGCCCGGCCCGCCTGGCCGGCCTCCCTCCGTTAAGGCGGGCATTGACACTGCCAAGCGACGCAAACGCCCCGCGCTGACGGAACAGCCCTAGTCCTGCTGGCCGGACTCGGTCCAGCGCTGGAAAACGGCGACCCGGTCCTCAGGCCAGGCGCCGTCGCAGGGCATCGAGCCGTCGCGGAGCCGCTGGAGGATCCCGGCCGAGTGAGCCCGCACGTCATCGACCGACCCCAGGTCGAACGCGAACGACATCGACTGCCGGTCCCGCTCGCGGAACAGCGGGCGGATGTGAGCGCCGAAGCTCACCGCCTCGCCGGGCCCGGGCAGCGGCACCTGCGCGGGCTGGCCGTCCTGGCCGCTGTCGGCGCTGGCCGCCGCGACGTCGGGCGGGCCGGCGGCGGTCCAGTCCCAGCGCGGGACCTGGCGGCTCGCGGCCTGCGGGCCGGGCCCGGCGTGCTCCGCCGTGCTGTCCTGCGGCCGTACCTGGGCCTGGCGGGAATCCCACTCGAGGTAGGCGGCGAGCGCGGCGCGGAAAGGCGGATCGGCGGGCAGGCCGGCCTCGGTAGCGGCCTGGCCGGCCATCGCGACCCACCGGGCTCGCTGATCCTCGGTCAGCTCAGCGGTGAACGCCCGGCTGTCGCCGCCGTCCGGGCCGCCACCGTCGTGGCCATCGCGGGGCGGGCCGCCGAAGATCTCGCTCATCCTGGCCGCCTCGTACTCGGGGTAGCCGGGCGGCATGCTCGCGAACGCGGCCGCGACCTCGGGGTCGGCGGCCACGTGCTTCTCATACAGCAGCCGGTTCATCCGGGTCAGCGCGCCCCGGCCGCCGGCCCACTCGAACAGCGTCGGCTCCGCGCTGGGCTGCGGGTCGCGGAAGCCGACGTACCAGTGCATGCCGCTGCAGTAGGGCTTGTTCTGCGAGTGCCCGCACCGGCAGAGCGCGTAGTGCTCGAGCGACGCGCCGGCGTTGCGGGGCATCGGCTTACCGTCGGCGTCGATGAGCTCGATGCCGCCGGTGATCCGGTACGGCCCGTCCCTGGTGATCTCGACGGCGGGTTCCCTGGCGTTATCCCAGTCCGTCTCGGCGCGGTCCTCGGTGTCGCCGAAGCCGAAGCTGAGCGCCCCGGACGGGCAGTCGCGCACGGCCATGATGATCTCGTCCATCCGGCCGCCGCTGGGCGCGATGAACGGCTCCTGGCCGGCCCGGAAGACGCCAGCCACCCGGTCGGTGCAGAAGCCCGAATGCTGGCACAGGCCCCGGTTGTCGAAGATCGTGACGTGCTGTCCTGGGTAGGTGTCGCGCCGGTCCGGCACCCGGTTCGGGTCCTTGGCGTCGCTGAACCCGTTGCTGGCGCAACTGCCGTCGCAGGACGGCTTGCGGGCCGAGCCGCCGCACCGGCACAGTGCGAGCTGCGGCGGGGCCTGCAGCTCCTCGCCCAGGTGGGTGAGCACGTGCGGGACGTTCGTCACCAGGTAGGGGCCGTTCCGTGCCGTCTGTACCGTGGCCGGGAGGCGGTCCTGGAGATCCCGCAGCCGCGCCTTCCGCTGCCGTGCCTGCGACCCGGCGACCAGGTCGCAGGCCAGGGCCTGCAGCGCCGCGGTCGCCTCGGCCAGCCCGGGCGGGCAGTCCCCGGCCAGGCCCAGCGACGTACGCAGCCGGGTGGCCGATTGCGCCGCCTGCCAGACCAGGTCGCCGGCTGACGCGTCCGCGCCGGGCGGCGCCGCCTGAGCCTGGCCCGCAGTGGAGGCGGGCTCATCGCCGGCGGCCGGCTCGGTGCCGTCCGGAACGCGGCGTAGGACATCGGACAGCGGGCGCAGCACGCTGTCGGCCAGCCGGGGCACGAAATCGCCAAGGGGCGGCCGGGAGCCGGCCGCCATTACGGCCGAGTACGCCGTCCGGAACAGGGCGGCCAGGTCGCCGGGCGCTCCGCCGACGGCGGCGGCCAGCTCGTCCGCGCGGGCCGCGGCGGCGCGGAGTTCTCCGGGCTTGACGGTCCGGGCCGCTACAGCGGCCTGCCGGGCCTGCGGGTGATCGGCGGGCAGGTGCGCGGCGAGGCTGGCGGCGATCCCGTTCAGCGCATCGACCACCGGCGCGAGCCGGCCGGCGATCCGGGTGCCCGCCGCGGACTCGATCTCCGTGCAGAGCCAGGCTGCCTCGTCCAGCCGCTCGGCCAGCAGCGCCCAGGCAGCCTCGCGGTGCGGCATCAGGTAGTCGTCCTCGTAGAACAGCTCGAAGCTGGGGCCGGCCGTCTCGCCGTCGTATTCCGGTCCGGCGGGCATGGTGGTGATCAGGTCGCCGAGCGGCTTGATCACACCCAGCATCAGCGTGACCGTGGCGTCGGCCAGCACCTTGAGCTGGGCGTCGGTCTCCTCGGTGTGCGCGAAGAACCGCTCGAAGATCTGCAGCAGGATCTCGTAGCCCACGTTGAACAGGTCGGTGACCCGGGCTGTCAGCCGGTCGGTGATGAGCGGCACCTCGATCGGGGGCGGGCAGGGGCGCACGTTGACGGCGATCACCGGCCGGGCCGGCGTGAAAGCCGGGTTGTCCGCCGACATCTGCTCGTACTCGTCGAGGATCTCGACGAACTGCCCGAAGTGGGCGTCTCGCCATTGGCCGCGCGGGCCCTCACCCTGCTCCAGGATCGTGTCGATGGCGCGCTGCGCACTGGCCAGGTCGGTCACGGCAACCAGTTCCGGCCAGGTGAAATGCTGCTCGGTGGCCTGGGCCCGCGGCGGCCCGACGAACAGCCAGCGCTCGCCGTACTTGCCCGCAAGGTGGGCGAAGCCCGCCTCGATCGACCGGTACAGGTGGCCGACGGTCGCGAAGTCCTGCCCGGTAGGGACGATGTCGCGCTCGTTCTTGTGCGGCATCGCCCGGCCGACCGCGGCGAGCCCCGCGGCGTCGCTGATGTCCATGCCCTCCGGGCGCTCGAGGAACATGAAGTGGCGTAGCGCCCTCTCGCCGAACGGCAGCAGGGCCAGCTGCACACCCGCCGGGTAGTGGCCGGCCGGGTGCGGCAGGTTCGGCCTGGTCATGTGCGGGGCCGAGCCGATGGCCGACAGCAGGTTCTGCACCAGCGCCAGGTGCAGCATCTCCTGGGTGGCCACGTGCGAGATCTGCTTGCGCCAGCGGGTGACCGCGGCCAGCTCGTCCGTGGTCAGGCCCTCGTCTTCGGCCTGCTTCATCGAGAACGCCGCGAACAGGTACTGGCACATGATGCCGTGCTCCAGCTCGGCGGCCTGGCACAGCATGTAGATCAGGGCTTCCCGGTGCTCGATCACGAACGGGGCCTCCGGCGCCGCGCGACCGCCCCTGGTCGCGATCAGTTGCGCGAGCCTGCCCGGCTGCCATCCGTCGGTGACCGCGTTCATCGTTACCCCTCGCTCTCGCATCCTGCCCCGGCGACCCGGGCGATAGTGCCGCCAGGCACCATCGTTGGTCACCTGGGCCGCGGCGGCGAGCAGATCCTGCGGACAGGCTCGCGGCCCGGGCATGTAGCCCGACGTTAACCTGCGGGATTCGGCGCGCCAAAGCGGATAAATTACGCCGAGGGCGGAGTACCGGAGGATCAGGAACCGGGCGCGGGCGAGCTAGGTTGACGACGATGAACAAGTCACGGGTCGAGGCGTTCAGCGACGGGGTGTTCGCGATCGCGATCACCCTGCTGGTCTTGACCATCGCCCAGCCGGACAATTACAAGGACCTCACCCACGAGCTCGTCAGCCGGTGGCCATCGCTCGCGGCCTACGTGGTCAGCTTCGCTGTGATCGGGATCATGTGGCTGAACCACCACTCGCTGTTCAGCAACTTTGAGCGGATCGATCGCGGGCTGTTCTACCTGAACCTGCTGCTGCTGCTGACGATCACGTTCCTGCCCTACCCGACCGGGGTGCTGGGCAAGGCGCTGGCGCTGGGGGAAAGCACTCGGACCGCGGCCGTCTTCTACGCGGTGACGATGGCGGTAAACGCCTGCGCCTGGGCAGCGCTCTGGCTTTACGCCTCACACCGCCGGCGGCTGCTGCGTGCCTCGTTCCCGGAGGAGGAGCGGGCGCTGGCCACGCTGTTGTTCACCATCGGCGTGGTGCTGTACGCGCTCGCGGTCGGTGTCGCCTTCCTGAACGCGTACGCATTCCTCGCCTTGCAGGCCGCGCTCGCGCTGTACTACGCGCTCGACCCGGTCAACCGGCGGCCCGGAAGACGGCGCGGCGGCCCGGCGAGCGGCGACGACGTGGCCGGCGAAACCGGCCTGGCGAGCACCCCGGGTCGGCTGCGGCGCCGGTCCTAGGGCCCAGGCCGGCGGCGGGTTCTCCCCCGGTTCACGGGATCAGGAGTGGCTGTCGGCCCACGCGCCCAGATCCGCGAGCCGGTCCCGGCCCACGTTCTGCAGCAGCACCCGGCACTCCTCGGGCGCGGGCAAGGCGGCACGGCCGTCAAGGAGGCTGGCCTCGGTCGCGGCCAGCACGGTGCCCACCAGCTCGCGGTCGGTGCGGATGACGACCAGCGGCCCGACCTGCAGCGTCCCGGGCCCGGCGTGGTGCAGGGCGAGCAGCAGGCCGCGGAGCTCGTTCAGGCCCGGATCCGGCTTTCCGCCGTCGCGCGCGCAGCCGCGAAGCAGCATTTCCAGGCGATACTCCGGCGACTGCCCGTTCCGTGAACTCCACAGCAGGTAAAACCGGTCCCTGGATTGGTGCTCCGAGTCGTGGAACAGCATGTCCACCGGCAATTCGGAGAGGAAAGACTCATACAGCAGCGGCAAGGTGCCCGCCGCGGCATGCTGCTCCGCACATATCCCGCCGACCAGGACACGATGCCCCTTGCTGCCCCTGGTCGTCGCCACCTCGCGATCGAGCTGCGCCCGGACGTACTGCCGGATGGCGTTCAGGTGCTGGTCGATGTCGGACAGCACGCCGGCGATACTGGCGAGCTGCTGCTCGGCCTGCCGGCGAAGACCGTCCGGCCCGGCCGCGGAATCCTCGCCCTGAGCCCCGGCCTGCGCGATCGCCGGGCCCGCCTGCGCGATCGCCGGGGCCGCCTGCGTGATCGCCGGGGCCGCCTGCGTGACCGCCAGGCCAGGCTGCGCGATCGCTGGTTCCGCCTGCGCGATCGCCGGGCCCGCCTGCCCGGCCCGCCGGCCGAGATCGCGAAGAGCCTGCTGAAGCTGCTGGATTTCCTGGCGCCGCTGCCTGGCCTCTTGCTGAAGGCCCGTGCTGAGCTGGCTGGTCATCTTGCCGTGCAGGGCCTGTTCCAGGCGCGCAATGTCCTTCTCGCGCTGCCGGGCTTCACGCCGCAGGGCGGCGCCCAGCTGGGCCGTCGCCATCTCATGCTCAGCCGCGCGTCCCTGGTCCTGGCGCATCTCGTCGTCGTGCCGGGCGAGGTGCTCGGCCGCCTGGCTGATCTGCTGCTGCACCATCTCGTAGAAGTCGGCCTGGCTCGCCTGGTCACGCTCGCGTTCCGCCAGTTGTCTCCCGGTCTGCTCGACCTGGTCGACCTGCTCGGCGAGCTGCTTTTTCGCCTGCTCAAGCTCCGTTGCGTTATGCCGGATCTGGGTCCGCAAGGTGCCGGAGATGAACCAGCTGGCCACGGCGACCACCATCACCGCTACGGCCAGCAGGATATCCATCAGCCTTTTCCCCTGGAACGACGGCAAATCATTTGCCGGCCCGCCTCCCGCGTACGGTCAGTGCCACTGTCGATAGCGCTGCCGCAATGGCGATCAGAGAAGCGATCGCGATCAGCCCGTCGCTCACGCCGGATGACTTGGATCCGGTATCCGTGGCCTGCCCGCTGTGCTGCGCGGAAGAAGACGGCTGGGCGCTGGGCGATGAATGCGCCGCAGACGACGCGTGCCCGCCCGTGGCCGGGTGCGGCGAAGGGGACGCGTGCGCGGTGGGCGAGGCCTGCGCCGAGGCGGCCTGCTTGTGCTGATGACCGGCCGACTTTGACTTGGAATCGTGCTGCGAGGAGTGAGCCGAGTCCTGCGGATGTGACGACGACGAGGTCTGGCCGTGGTGATGGGTCACGAGGAGTATGAGAACCACGCCGATCACCACCCCGATGAGAATATCGCGGCCTCTCCCTTTCATGATCGCCGCTCCCGTCGAACCACCAGACCTGTGGTTAACAATTTCCCGCCAAATCCACTGCAAACCAGGATAAGTCCCGACAAGGTCCCGCTGCCCGGCATCGGAGATTGCCCCGGAAGCGGCAGCATACGGTGCTCCGGACCGGGTAACCGCGGCCGGCGCCGGGCGGCGGGACGGAGCCCGATGGCCCAAGCGGGGTCTGGACGCTGACCCTTGACAAGTTGGTTCGGAAAGTATACGAACCAATTGACTGAGCGATTAGTCAGGGGGAACGCCGTTCGCGGCCAACGGCCGCGAGACTGGAGTTGCCAGCGATGAGACGCGTCATGAGCCGCCGGTCCCACGCCCTCCGTACTCGCCAGGCCCGCTCGCGCACCGCCGTGGTCCCTGGTGTGATCGTTTTCCTGGCCATCGCGCTGTTCTGGCTGGCCTCTAGCGTGCAGGCCGCGCCGCTGTCGACTCCCTCCGCGGCCCGCAGCCCGGCGGGGGCCGCTCACCGCGCCGCGCCGGAGGCCGTGGCCGGCGTCAACCTCAGCTCGCCCGCCGACACCGGGGCCAGCGACATCACGAACCTGGGATCCGCCGGCTGGGAGGTTCAGAGCAGCTCCGTCGCCACCCAGAGCGGCGCGCAGATCTCCACCCCCGGCTTCAGCACCAGCACCTGGCTCCCGGTCACGAACGACGACGCGGGCGCGCCGGGCACCGAGCTGGAAGCCCTGGCCCAGAACGGCCGGTGCCCGGGCGACACCGCGCTGCAGCCGGTGAACCAGAACACCAGCAGCCCGAACAGCATCTTCTTCTCGAACAACTTGCAGTTGTGCTACGGGTCCATGACCAAGGTCGGCCCTGACACGGTCAGCCAGTTCAGCGTGCCCTGGTGGTGGCGCACGGACTTCACCCCGAATCTGACGTCGGGCCAGGTCGCCACGCTGGTCGTCAACGGGGTCATCGGCTCGGCCAACGTCTGGGTGAACGGGACCGAGGTGGCCACCTCGTCCACGGTCACCGGCGCCTACACCCGGTTCAGCTTCAACATCACCGGGCTGATCCGGTCGGGGACCAACTCGCTGGCCATCGAGATCAACCCCAACGACCCGACCAGCATGTTCACCCTCGACAACGTGGACTGGACCCAGATCCCGCCGGACAACAACACCGGCATCGAGTTCCCGGTTCAGCTCCAGGCTGACGGGGCGCTGGCCGTCGGCAACTCGCATGTCAACCAGAACGACGCCGCCGACCTGTCCAGTGCGGCGCTGACTGCCAAGACCGACGTCACCAACAACACCTCGACCGCCCAGACCGCGACGGTGACCGCGACCATCACGCCCGCCGAACAACGGCGCGCCGATCACCGTGAGCCAGAACGTCACCGTTCCCGCGAGCACGACCCAGACCGTGTCGTTCACGCCGAGCAGCTTCCCGGCCCTGACGATCACCAGCCCGCAGATCTGGTGGCCGTATCAGCTCGGCGCGCAGCCGCTGTACACCCTGGGCGTGACGGTTGCGCAGGGCAGCACCCAGTACAACTCCACCGGCGAGACCTTCGGCATCAGGACCGTGACGTCGTACCTGACCGGATCGAACGCGATCGAGCCGAGCGGGGCCCGGGCTTTCAAGATCAACGGGGTGCCGATCGTGATCCGCGGAGGCGGCTACGATCCGAACTTGTTCCTGCACTACTCGGCGGCCGATACGGCCAGGCAGATCGCGCTGATGAAGAACATGGGCGTGAACACGATCAGGCTCGAGGGCCACATCATGCCGAACGACTGGTTCCAGCAGATGGACGCGGCCGGCATCCTGGTCAACGGCGGGTTCCAGTGCTGCGACGCCTGGCAGGCCAGCGGCAGCCTGACCCAGGCACAGCTGAACGTGCTGCAGAACTCGGCGCTGACCATCGGCCAGAACCTGCGCAACCACCCGAGCGTGTTCAGCTTCCAGTGGAGCGACAACCAGCCGACGACCCAGCAGGAGTCGGTATCGATCACCGGGTTCACCCAGGCGGACTTCTACCCGCAGACCCCGCTGATCTCCTCGGCCGAGTACAAGTCAAGCGCGCAGCTTGGCGCCTCCGGGGAGAAAGAGGGCCCGTACGACTGGGTGCCGCCGAACTACTGGTACGACACCACGCATCTCGGCACCGACACGACCGTGACCAACGCGGGCGGAGCCTGGGGCTACGACAGCGAGGAGAGCGCCGGCGACACCGTGCCCACGCTCGACTCGCTGAACAGGTTCATGTCGGCCGGGGACCTGTCGAACCTGTGGCAGAACACCAAGTTCAACCAGTACCACCTCAACTACGAGCCGCGCTGCAAGACCGGCTACTCGTTCGGCACGCTGTGCCACTTCGACACCGCGCTGAGCAGCAGGTACGGCATGTGGTCGAGCCTGGCCCAGTATGTCGAGGAGGCGCAGGCACAAGACTACGAGGACACCAGGGCGCAGTTCGAGGCATTCATCGCCCACGCGAACAACACGCCGCTGCCCGCCACCGGCACGATCTACTGGCAGATGAACAAGGGCTGGCCGAGCCTGCTGTGGAACCTGTACAACAACGACGGCGACCAGGCCGGGTCCTACTTCGGCGCGCAGGAGGCGAACCGGAGTCTGCACGCCATCTACACCCTGGACAACGGCACGGTCACGCTGGACAACCTCAGCAACACCACGCAGACCGGGCTCTCGCTCGAGTCCAAGGTGTACAACCTGGCCGGGACCGTGCTCGACGACCAGACGGCCAGCAACATCAGCCTGACCGGCCAGCAGGTGCGCAGCAACGTGCTGACCCCGAAGGTGCCGTCCGGTAACCCGGTGCAGGTCTACTTCGTCGAGTTGGTGCTGAAGCAGAACGGGAGCGTGGTCGACCGCAACGTCTACTGGCTGTCCACCCAGCCGGACGCGGTCAACTGGTCCAAGACGCTGGGCCAGCCGCAGGGAACGCTGTCTCAGTACGCCAACCTGCAAGCGCTGCAGACGCTGCCGCAGTCGTCCATCTCGGCCACCGCGGCCACGGCCCAGCAGCCCGGCCCGGACGGAGCGGACCTGGCCACCACGGTCACGATCACCAACACCTCGTCGTCGACCGTCGCTTTCCTGCTGCGGACCGATGTCCGCCGCGGCACGGCCGGCGGCCAGGAGCTATCGGGCGACAACGAGCTTCAGTCCTCGCTCTGGCAGGACAACGACATCACGCTGTTCCCCGGCGAGTCGCAGACCCTGACCGCCAGCTACAGCTCAGCCGACCTGCAGGGCGCGACGCCGGTGATCAGCGTATCCGGGTGGAACGTGCCCAAGATCGACATCGCGGCCCCGGTTCCGTAGCCGCGCCCCGCCCCCCGCCATTTCCTACCGAACGGACCCATCCTCATGCGACACCGTTACCTGGAACGAACGGCCCGTTGGCCACGCATAGTCACCGTCGCCGCACTGACCGCCGCCACGTCCGGGGTGATCGCGGCTGGCCCCGCGGCCGCGCAGACCTACACGCCGCTGCCGGCGCACGTCTACGCCCCGTACTACGAGACCTACCTCGCTCCCAACACGGCGAGCATCACCGCCACCGCCCAGGCAGTCCGGCGCCAAGTACTTCACGCTGGCCTTCCTCCAGTCCGCCGGGAAGAACTCGTGCAGCGTGGACTGGAACGGCAACTCGTCCCAGCCGCTGAACTACTACGCGTCGGACATCGCATCACTGCGCGCCGCCGGCGGTGACGTGATCCCGTCCTTCGGCGGGTACAGCGCCGACCACGGCGGCACCGAGATCGCCGACTCCTGCACGAACGTGCAGTCGATCGCGGCCGACTACGAGCAGGTGATCACCACGCTCGGGGTCACCAGGCTGGACATGGACGTCGAGTCCAGCTCGCTGAACAACACCGCCGGGATCACCCGCCGCAACCAGGCGATCGCCCTGACCGAGCAGTGGGCCGCGGCGAACGGCATCCCGCTGCAGATCCAGTACACGATCCCGGTCGAGCAGTACGGGCTCGACCCGAACGGCGAGGCAGTGCTGCAGAACGCCGTGGCCAACGGCGCCACCGTGACCTCGGTCAACATCATGGTCTTCGACTACTACATCGCCAAAGAAGGCGTGGTGGAGATGGGCACGGCGGCGGAAAACGCGGCCACCAACACCCACACCCAGCTGCAGATCCATCTTCCCGAGCCTGACCTCGGCGCAGATCTGGAACATGGAAGGCATGACGATGCTGCCCGGCATCGACGACCTGCGGAAGAAGACCGAGGTCACCTACGAGCCCGACGCGACGACGATGCTCAACTTCGCCCAGTCCAACAACATGAACTTCCTGTCGATCTGGGCGATCCAGCGTGACAACGGCGGCTGCCCCGGCACCGTCGACAGCAACACCTGCTCGGGCATCACGCAGAACACCTGGGACTTCAGCCACATCCTGGAGCCGTTCACAGGCTGACCCCTCGCAGCGGCGGGCACCTCAGCGCCGGGCCGGTTCCCTGCCGGGTTGCGCTCTTCCCTCTCGTCAGCGCGGCGGTCTGCTCGGCCTGCCATCGAGCCAGAGCTGCCATGACTCGATCGAGCCGATCCGGAGCAGGTCCATAGACGCCCAGGGATCCCCGGCCATGCGCGTCCTGATCTCCTGTTCGCCGGGGGCCTGCACGACGTGCAGGGTCCGTGCGCCGTCGCCGAGCGGGCCGCCGAGGATGATGAACCCGTCATCGACGAGCCCGTCCATGAACGCCGCGTGCTGATCCCAGGCATGCTGCTCCCGGATCGGGCGCGTATCGTCCCAGCCCGGGCCGTGCACCATGGACAGCGCGAATACCGGCATGGTTGCGACGGTACCGGCCGCCACTGACAGCCGACCGGGCTAGCGGTCGTCAGCCGGCCGCTCGGCGGCCAGCGGCGGATTACGGCGGGTCGAGTAGGAGCCGACTCCAGGACCGGACTAGCCATGCCTCGAAGCGATCCGGACTCCAGCTGAGGTCATGCAGTAACAGGCCATAGACCTGCGGAGAGTTAAATGCCCACAGGGCGTCGCGGATGTCTTCTTCAGTGATGCCGCCGGCCAGGCAGCCGGCCCGGGTGGCCTTTGCCGCGATGTCGCTGGCGGCGGCCGTCATGCCGCGCAGCCGCTGGGCGTCCAGCTCGGCGGTGAGCTCCCTGACGGCGGGATCGCTGCCGGCTGCACTCCAGGCAGCGAGCAGGAGGCCGCCCGCGCGCTGGGCAACTTCGCGGACGTGGGCAGCATAGATGGCCAGCTCACGACGGGGGTCAGTCTCAGCCCTCATCTGCCGCACGAAGTCACGGTCGGACATCCGCACGGGCAGATGATCCCCGGCGAGGCTCACGTCGATCGCGTGCTTGAGCAGGTTGGCCTTGGTGGCGAACGCAACGTACAGGGTCTGCACCGCCATCTCGGCCTCGGCGGCGACTTCGGTCAGCGAGGTTGCGGCGTACCCGCGCTCGGCGAACAGCCGCGCCGCGGCGTCTATCGCTCGCTGCTGGTTCTGGCGGGCCTGCGCCCGGCGGCGGGTGGCGTCGTATCGCCTCTTGACTGGCGCGGTCATTCCGATAGAGTATCAGTAAATCAGATAGAGGTTTACTCTAATTAAAGGGACGCGACATGAGCCTCGGCTACCAGATCATGTACCGCGTGGGCGTAACCCCCTGGGAGCACCAGGAGCCACCCGCGCCGCTCGCCGACCTGATCGAGGGGTCGCAGGCCCTGCCGCCCGGCGACATGCTCGACATCGGCTGCGGCACTGGTCACTACTCGATCTACTGCGCGCGGCACAGCTGGAGGGTGACCGGCGTGGACTTCGTCGGCCGCGCGCTCGATGCGGCCCGGCGTAACGCAGCCCAGGCCGGCGCGAACATTCGCTTCCTGCACGCCAACATCGCCAGTCGCGGCCCTGCCGGTCTCGGCTCTGGGTACACGCTGCTGCTGGATGTCGGCTGCCTGCACGGGCTGGCGGACGAATCGCAGCGGCGCGCCGTGGCCACGATCACCGATGCGGCCAAGCCCGGCGCTACCTTGCTGATGTTCGCGTTTGCACCCGGTCGCCGCGGCCCGGCCCCGCGGGGCATCGACCCCGCCCGGGTACCCGCGCTCTTCCCTCAATGGGATCTCAGCTACAGCCGCCCCGCCAGCGAGGTGCCGCTGAGCGGGCCCATGCGTAACGCCAGCCCCTCCTGGTACCAGCTCGTCAGGCAGTGATGCCGCGTCCTCGCCGAGCGCAGGCCGGTGTCGGTCAGCTTGAGGCGGACGCGCACTCAACGAAGGCGCGGGGATGGCCGCCTGGCCGGGGAGGTCCCCAGGCCTCGGGGCCGCCCCGGTGCTGCTGCGGGCTGATGCCCCGCACCCGCTTGAAGGCAGCGCTGAGGGCGAACGGGCTGCGGTAGCCACCCGGCGGGCTACCGAGCCGATCGAGGCACCGGGTTCGCGCAGCAGGTCCGCGGCCAGCATGATCCGCCAGTTGGTGAGGAAGGCCATCGGCGGCTCGCCGACGAGATCGTTGAACCGGCGCGCGAGGGTGGCGCGCGACGCGCCGCACTCGCGGGCCAGCCCGGCCACGGTCCAGGGATGGGCTGGGTTGTGATGCAGCAGGCCAAGCGCCCGGCCGACCACCGGGTCGCCGTAGGCCCCGTACCAGCCGGGGACATCGGCAGCGGGGCGGGCAAACCACGCCCGCAGCACGGAGATGACCAGCAGGTCGAGCCTGGGCGGGACTCGGATGGCATGCGCCCGGCGCGCGGTGGGTCATGGCCGGCTGCGCGCTGTACGTCATCGGCGCCATCGTCGTGACTATCGCCGCCAACGTCCCGCCGAACGACGCGCTGGCCGCGGTGGATCCGCACGGCCCGGCCGCGGCCGGCGGCTGGGCTCGCTACACGCAAGCCTGGACCGCCTGGAATCACGTGCGCTGCGCCGCCTCCGTCGCGGCGACGGGCCTGCTCACCGTGGGCCTCGCGCTGAGCTGAGCCGGGCCGGCAGTTCCGCCAGCCCGGCGGTGACCACGCCTGCCCACCGTCGCTCGCAGCTGCCGCCGCGAGTCGCGCCGGCAGCCGTTCGGGATGAAGATCCCGAACGTCACTCGGCCACCCGACTGGGCGGGGAGTCCAGGCCGCAATGCAGGACGGTCTTGCCCTCCGCCGGGACGTCCTCGGGCACCACCTCACGGGGATTGCGGATCGTAAAGACGGCCAGCACGCCGGCGGCGAAGCACAGGCCGGCCGAGATCAGCGAGGCGGTGTGGAAGCCGGACGAGAACACTTCCTTGTGCAGGTAGGCGTCGCCGCCGAGGCCGGCCGCGGCCGGGAGCACGGCCACCGCGATCAGGCCGGCCGCGCTTGCGACGTCGTTGTTGACCGCGGAGGCCATCCCTGCCTGCTCGGCCGGGGCGGCGGCCAGCACGGTGGAGGTGAGCGGCGCGACGTTGGTGGCCAGGCCCAGGCCGAAGATCACCAGCGCGGGCAGCACCTCGGTGAGGTAGTTCCCGGATAGGCCGATCCGGACGAACAGGACCAGGCCGATGCCGATGACGACAGGCCCCACGCTCATCTGCAGCCGGGGGCCGATCCGCCCGGCCAGCGCGCCGGAACGGGCCGACAGCAGGAGCATGATCACGGTGATCGGGAGCAGCGAGATGCCGGCCTGCAGGGGGGTGTACCCGGCTACCTGGATGAGCTGGATCGGCAGCAGGAACAGGGCCCCGCCGAGCGCGCCGTACACGATGAAGGTCAGGATGTTGGCCGCGGTGAACTGGCTCGATCTAAACAGGCTGAGCCGCAGCATCGGGTCGGGAGCGCGACGTTCCCAGGCGACGAACGCGGCCAGCAGCACCACGCCGGCGAGCAGCGCGGCGAGCGGCCCGGCATGGGTCCAGCCCTTCGCCGGGCCCTCGATCAGCCCGTAGGTGAGGCCGACCAGACCCAGGGTGACCAGCGCGCCGCCGGTCACGTCGAGCTTCCCTGTCGTCGCCGGGTCGCGGCTTTCGGGCACGTGCCGCAGCGCCACCGCGACGACCAGGACCGCGAGCGGCAGGTTGATGAAGAAGATCAGCCGCCAGGAGACCGCCTGGATCAGCCAGCCGCCCAGGAACGGGCCGACGGCCGTGCCGACGCCGGCGAAGCCGGACCAGGCGCCGATCGCCTTACCGCGGTCTTCGGGCTGGAACGAGGCCTCGATGATGGCCAGGCTGCCCGGGGTCAGCAGGGCGGCGCCGATACCCTGCACCGCCCTGGCCCCGATCAGGAACGGCGAGTTCGGGGCGATGCCGCACAGCGCCGAGGCCACCGCGAACCAGATCACGCCGATGACGAAGAACCGCTTGCGCCCGTACTTGTCGCCCAGCGCCCCGGCGAACAGCAGCAGGCCGGCCAGCGTGAGCGTGTACGCGGTGACGACCCACTGCAGCGTGGTCAGGGTGCTGCCGAAGTCGTGCCCGATAGCCGGCAGCGCGATGCCCACGACGGTGGCGTCGATCGAGGCCAGGGAGGAGCCGAGCACGGTGGCCAGCAGCACCCAGCGGCCCCGGGCGCTCTTGTAGGCCAGCCCGGCCGGCGCGGGCGAGCCGGCCGTGAGTGCCTCGTTGTCCACCGTGCCCATGTATCGCCCTCCGCCTCACGGCCGCCGGTTAACTGGTCACCAGGATTGTCTTCCCCGCCGGGCACGGTCGGGCTCCGTTTCCGGCGTGATGCGCGTGTCGCTCGGTTCCATCCTGCCTCGCGGGCCGGGCCGCTGCCCGGCTGGCTGACCGTCACATGGCTGGCGCGCGCTGCCGCGCACGGGCGCGGCGGCGGACAATGGGTTCGGCGGCCTGGTAACGGCGACCATCAGGGAGACGGCATGCGAGCAGCGGGGATACGCGAATACTCCGCTCAGGTCGAGCCCCTTGACCTGCCGGATCCCGGCGACCTGAAGCCCGACGAAGTGCTGGTCGAAGTGTGCTGCTGCGGCCTGGGCAACTGGGACGACATCGCCCGCGCCGGCGGCTGGGACCTCGGGCGGCAGCCGCCGATGGCGCTCGGCGTCGAGGCGGCGGGGGTGATCGCCCGCACCGGCGGCGCGGCGGACGGCGGCACGACGGGCGGCGGCTCGACGGGCGGCGTTGCCCTGGGCGGCGTTGCGGTCGGTGACCGGGTGATGACACACTCGCTGCCGCTGCGCGGCCAGGGGGCATGGGCCGAATGGTTCGTGGCCGCAGCCGCCGACGTCGCGGCCATCCCCGACACGGTGCCGTTTGACGTGGCGGCAGCCCTGCCCGTGCCTGGTCTCACCGCGGACCAGGCGCTGCGCGACGGGCTTGGCGCCGAACCAGGCGCGACCCTGCTGCTGGTCCACGGGGCCAGCGGCGTCACCGGCATGCTGCTCGTGCAGCTGGCCGCGAGCCGGGGGGCCGAGGTGATAGCCACCGCGGGAACCGGCGCCTCGGCTCGGGTCAGCGCCGCCGGGGCGGCGCACGTCATCGACCGCCGGGCGCCGGACTGGCCCGGCCAGGTGCGGCGGCTGACGGCGGGCCGCGGCGCCGACCTGGCCGTGAACGCCGCTCCGGCCAGCGCGGCGGATGCGATCATCGCGGTCAGCGACGGCGGGCGGCTCGTGACGATCACCTCCGATCCGCCTGCCGCCGAACGTGGAATCGAGGTCCGCCAGGTACACGTCGCGCCCGACGGGGCGCGGCTGACGCGGCTCGGCGAGCTGCTCGCCGCCGGGACGATCCGGGTCACGGTCGGAGCGGCGTACCGGCTGGACGAAGCCGAGCGCGCACTCGCCCGGGTTCGCCGGGGCCCCGGCGGCCAGGCGATCGTGCTGCAGGTGACGCGTTGACGCGACCGGACCGGCGTTCGAGCGTGCCGAGGTGAGCGGACGGCGGGGTGATCAATGGCCAACGGCCGCCCTCACCCGGCGGTGACATGAACGTTTCGGCGGTATTTTCCCGGCGCTTCGAACCTCCGGTTTGTTACAGACGTTGGCACCATAGAAGGAGCGCGAGGCATGGCTGCCCTGAGGGAGGGTCCGATGAGCTGGAGTGACGCCGTCACCCCGGCGGAATTCGTCACCCCGGAGCTGGTGCAGCTCCTGGCCATTGCCCAGCGCGAGCTCAACCGCCACCTCCGCGACCACGGCATGTGCACCTGCTGCCACGAGCACTGGCCGTGCCCCACCGCCTGCCTGGCCGCGGAGACGCTCGGCACGCTCTGAGCCCCCGTGGGCTGGTGGTTCGCCCGCGTTGGCCTGGGTAGGCCATGCGGAGAGCGAGGGGGCTAGAGATGACGGAGCGGAACCACGACGCAGCCCGTCCGCGAACCGGGGCCATCCCGCGGCAGGCTGCACACTCCGCAGCACCGGACTCTCTGCCGGAGATCAGCAAGCTGGGCCGGCGCGACACCCTCAAGCGCATACTCAAGAAGTTCAAGCTCGACCGGTGCTCGATGACCGCGGGCAGCCTGGCCTACCACTGGTTCCTGGCCCTGTTTCCCGCACTGATCGCCGCGCTCGGCGTGATCACCCTGATCCGCATCGGGTCGGGCACGCTCAACCGCCTGGTCAGCGGCCTGAACACGGCGCTGCCGCCGGGCGCGGCCCAAGTCTTCACCGACGCGGTCCACTCCGCCACCCGCCAGTCGAAGTCCTCATCGGTGGCCGTCCTTGTCATCAGCGTCGTGATCGCGCTGTGGAGCGCGATCGGCGGCATGGTCGCGCTGCAATCCGGCCTGAACATCGCCTACGACGTGCCCGAGGACCGGAAGTTCGCCGGCGCCCGGGCGATGGCCCTCGTGCTCATGCTGGCCACCGTGGTCCTTGGCGGGATCGGCGCCGCGCTGATCGTGTTCGGCTCCTCGATCGGGCACGGGATCGAGGGGCACCTGTCCCTCAACCACACCGCCTTCATCGCGTTGTGGACGGTGGTCCGCTGGCTCGTGACCATCATCGTGATCTCGGTGCTGTTTTCTGTCTACTACTTCTTCGGGCCCAACCGCCGGGCCCCGCGCTGGCAGTGGATCAGCGTCGGCGGCCTCGTGGGAACCGTCATCTTCCTGGCCGCCTCGGTGGGATTCTCCTTCTACGTGGCCAAGTTCGGCTCGTACAGCAAGACCTACGGCGCGCTCGCCGGGGTCGTCATCCTGATGTTCTGGTTCTACCTGACCGGAATCGCGATCATGCTGGGCGGCGAGATCAACGCCGAGCTCGAACGCCAGGTGTTCGGCAAGGGGCGCCACCGCAGCCCGCAGGCCAGCGCCGGGGAGCTGCGCAACGCCGGCTGACGCCCGCTGGCCCGGCGGCGGCGCGGAGCCGCCAGCCGTCGGCCGTCAGCCGTCAGCCGTCAGCCGTCAGCCGAGCAGCCGCGCCCGGTGCCGCCAGGCCAGTTCCAGCACGGCCGCGCCGGCCGGCTGCATCGGCTCGGACCCCCCGGCGAAGCGGCGCACCACGTCGGCGGTGAACGGGACGCCGGTCAGGCCCGGCCAGCTCACCACCTGCCCTTCGTCGTTGGCCGTGACCAGCCCGCCGAACAGGGCGTCGAACGCATCCCCGCCGAACACCGCCGCGACCAGGACATCGGTCGCCAGCGTGAGCGGATCGGTGCCAACCCCGAAACACCACACGGCGAGCCGGCCGGCCTCGCGGGCGGCGTCCAGCCGGGCGAACAGCGGCCAGCGCGCGTAGTCCGGCGGCCCGGTGCCGTAATGCTCCGGGGTGCCGAGGAACTCCTCGCTGAACTCCCGGGCCATGCACCGCCACAGATCGAAGTCCCGCCGCCGCGCCGCGACCGACGCCCCGGCCGGCTGGAACACCCCCGCCGGCATCACCTGGTACAGGCCGCCGGCGTGCGTGACGCTGGCCGGGTCGCGCCAGTGCAGCAGGAACGTGGGCGGCCCGGCGGCGGGGACCCGCAGCGTCAGCGCGCTGACAGCGACCAGCGCGCGCCGCCGCCACAGGTCGCATGGATCGCCCAGGCAGGCCCGCAGCGGCAGCCGTTCGGCAGAAATCGATGGGCATCCGGACAGCAGGGCCTGGGCCAGCTCGTGCGCCACCGCCTCGCCCGTGTTGACCGCGTCGAAGTAGCGGCCGCCGCTCAGTTCCAGGCCCGGCGCGGGACCGGTCAGGGAGGCCGACAGCAGCCGGTAGCTGGGCCGGTTCTCCAGCAGCCGGGGCCGTTCGATGTCGGCCAGCGCCGCGGCGTAGCTCGCGTACCGGCGGCCTGACTGCCGCCGGGGGCGCAGCTGCGCCGACGCCGCGCCGCCGGGATCCACGCCGGGTGGCGCGGTGTCCGTCCAGGCCAGGCCGATCTGCTCCAGGGCCAGCGGCTCCGCCGGGATCCACTCCGGCCGGCACAGCAGCGACGTGCCGGCCACCCGGGGCACCGAGGGATACAGCCGTGCCGCCTCGGTCCCGAGATCATGGCGCCGGGTGTGCAGCAGGCGGCGGACCTCGCGCCAGTGCTCGGGGGAATCCGTCGCTCTCGGCATCACGCCAGGCTAAGTGGCCCCGCGGGACTGTCGGCCCCCCGCAGTAGCGTGAGCGCGGAACCGGGACCATGCTCGCGGGCTGGCCGGGCGGCCGCGCCGCCGAAGCGTGTACCGGATGGTCGAGAGGGTAGACGACGGGCCTTGCTCGACCGGCACCAGGCCAGACAGCGAACCGGCACCAGGCCATACAGCGAACCGGCACCAGGCCATACAGCGAAGGAGGGATATCCGTGCCGGCCACGACGGCTCGCACTCAACGTCGCCCCGGGGCAGCCGGAACAACGGGACCGGACAGGGCCGCGAAGCTGGCCCTGGTGGCGGTCTGCCTCGGATTCTTCGTCATCCAGCTTGACGTCACGATCGTGAACGTGGCGCTGCCCACGATCCAGCGCGACATCGGCGGTACCGTCGCCGGGCTGCAGTGGGTCATCGACGCCTACACGCTGGCCCTGGCCGCGGTCATGCTCACTGCGGGATCGGCCGCGGACCGTCTCGGCGCGAAGCGGGTGTTCATGGCCGGCCTGGTCGCCTTCGCGGCCGGATCGGCGGGCTGCGCCGCCGCCCCGGGCCTCGGCGTGCTGATCGCCGCGCGCACCGTGCAGGGTCTGGGCGCGTCTGCGCTGCTGCCCTGCTCGCTCGCGCTGATCGTGCACCAGTTCCACGACGCCGGGCCGCGGGCCCGCGCGCTCGGGGTCTGGGGCGGCATGGGCTCGATCGGCGTCGCGCTCGGCCCGGTAGCGGGCGGCGGGCTGATCGCCGCCGTCGGCTGGCGGTCGATCTTCCTGGTCAACATCCCGTTCTGCATCCTGACCGGCTGGCTGGTTGCCAGGTACGTGGCCGAGTCGCCGCGCGACAGCTCCCGGCGCGCCGACATCCCCGGGCTGTTGCTCGGTGTCGTGGCGCTGACCGGCCTCACCGGCGGCTTCATCGAGGCCGGCCAGCGAGGATGGCTGGCTCCCCTTACCGGCGCGCTCATCGCCGCCGGGATCATCGCCGGCGTTCTCTTCGTCTTCGCCGAACGGCGCCGGGCGGACCCGATGCTGCCGCTGCGACTGTTCCGGGCGAGGCCGTTCAGCGCGGCCACCGGCGTCGGCGTGCTGTTCAACCTCTGCCTGTACGGCACTCTGATCTGCATCTCGCTGTACCTGCAGCAGTCACGGCACGAGTCCGCGATCGCCACCGGGCTGCTCATCTTGCCGATGAGCGTGGCCGTGGGGATCGGGTCCACGGCCAGCGGCTGGCTGACGGCCCGCTCCGGGCCGCGGCCGCCGATGGTCGCCGGGCTGGCCCTGGCGGCGGTGGGGGCGGCCCTGCTCAGCCTGATGGGGGCGTCCACGTCGCTGGGCCTCCTGGTGGCCGGGACGGTGATCCTCGGCCTGTGCTCGCTGGCCATGCCGGCCATGACCGCGGTGGTCGTCGGGTCCGCCGGACGCGAGCACGCCGGCGTGGCGAGCGGGGTACTGAATACCGCCAGGCAGGCCGGCGGAGCCCTGGGCGTGGCGCTGCTCGGTGCGCTGCTGGCCGGCGGCGGCAACGGCGGTCCCGCTCTGACCTTGCAGAAGCCGCTGATCGTGGCCGCGATCGGGTACGTGATCGCGGTCGCGCTTGCCTGGTTCGCGACGCGCCCGCGAGGCTGAGAGCCCCGCCCGGCCGACCCGGCCGGCCCGGCCGGCAACGCGAAGCGCTGATGCTGCTACAGCGCTACGGACGCTTCGCGTTGACGCTCGCTACAGGTGCCCGGCCAGCCAGGCGTGCACCTCCGGGATGCGGTGCTCGATCAGCGTGAGGTGGCCGTCGTGGTCGAGCAGCCGGGCCTCGACCCCGGGGATGTGCCCGGCCAGCCACTGGCCGTGCCCGAACGGTACGAAGTTGTCCTGCCGCCCGTGCATCAGCAGCACGGGAACCGCGATGCCGGCCAGCTCGAATCCCCAGGGCCGCAGCAGGCAATTGTCTTCCCACCAGCCCTCGCCGCCCGGCTTCAGCCCGGCCTGGAAGGTGTACGCGAGGAACTCGGCCAGCCCGCCGTGCAGGACCGCCTTGTCGGCCGGCGAGAGGAGCGATTCGAGCCCCGCCGTCATCTCGTCCGGCGACGCGGCCAGCGCCTGTTCGCGCTCCTTGTCCAGCTGGGCCCGGGCCGCGGCCTCATCGGCGAAAAACAGCCGGATGTCGTCCACGTTGAGCTGGCCCATGCCGTCGAACCAGTCCAGGCCCTCGGCGCCGTACGGGGCCTCGCCGGCGAGTGAGGCCGCGGCGACCACCAGGTCCGGCAGCAGCGCCGCGCAAGCCAGAACGTGCGGGCCGCCGCCCGAGATGCCCCACATGGCCAGCCGGTCGATGTCCAGCGCGGCGCAGATGGCCCGGACGTCGGTCGCGCAGTCGGCCACGGTGCGGCCGGGATGCGACGTCGAGCCGCCATAGCCGGGCCGGTCATAGCCGACCAGCCGCAGGCCGCGGTCCCTGGCGTCGCGGATGTTCGGGCCGTACAGGTGACGCGAGTTGGGCGTGCCCGCGTGCACGAGGACCGGCAGGCCGGCCGATCCCCGTCGATCTCGACCGCCAGCGTGCGGCCGTCCGGGGTGCGGATGGTGCGGTCCATGTGAGCCTCCCAGCCGCTCGGCGTGCAGGTTGACCGTACGCCAGCCCACGGCAGCAGGGCGCGAAGATCGCCGGCGGCTCCCCCGGGCGGCGCCTCGCTCCCCGCCGCGAAGCCAGGCGCGGGTAGTGTCGGCCGGCAGGGCCATCGCACGACGTTCAGGGAGCTGGCCAGTGAGCGACTATCCCGCGATGATCACGCCGGTCAACCACGTGCAGCCGGTCCCGCGCCGGGTGCGGGCGGTGTTGGCGGACCAGACCGTGCTCGACACCACCCGGGCGCGGTACGTGTGGGAGTGGCCGCACTATCCGCAGTACTACATCCCGCTCGCCGACGTACGGCGGGATCTGCTGGTCGCGGAGGGCCAGGCCAAGCAGAGCCGCCGCGGCCTGCAGCACCTGCACGCCCTGCGGGTCGGCGATGTCGAGCGGGCGCACGCGGCCCGGGTGCTCGACGAGTCGCCGGTGGACGGGCTGGCCGGCACGGTCCGGTTCGAGTGGGAAGCGCTGGACGCCTGGTACGAGGAGGACGAGCAGGTGTTCGTCCATCCCCGCAGCCCCTATGTCCGGGTGGACGCGCTGCGCTCGGCCCGGACGCTCCGGGTCGAGCTTGGCGGCGCGGTCCTGGCCAACTCGGCGTCGCCGGTCCTGGTCTTCGAGACCGGCCTGCCCACCAGGTACTACGTCAACCGGACCGATGTCGATTTCACCCACCTGGTGCCCAGCGACACCGTCACCGCGTGTCCCTACAAGGGCACGACCAGCGGTTACTGGTCGGTTCGCGCCGGCGGCAGGCAGTACCCCGATCTCGCCTGGGCCTACGACTTCCCCACCAGGCAGCTGCTGCCCATCAGCGGGCTGATCGCGTTCTACAACGAGAAGGTCGACATCATCCTGGACGGACGATTGCTGGACCGCCCCCAGACCCACTTTTCCTGACCAGATCCGTCCGCATCCGGACACGATCATGTCTTACGGAACGGGCCGGCGGCGGGCCAGCATGGAGCCATGACCACCACCGCGCTGATCGTCATCGACGTTCAGGAGTCCTTTCGCCAGCAGCCGCAATGGGCGGCGACCTCCAATCCCGGCGTCGCCGGCCAGGTAGCCAGGCTCGTGGCAGCGGCCCGGGCCCACGCCCACCTCGTCGTCTGGGTGCTGCACGCCGAGCCCGGCACCGGCACCGTCTTCGACCCGGCCAGCGGGTACGTCCGGCTGATGGACGGGCTGGTCCCCGAGCCGGGTGAGCCGGTGATCACGAAGACCTCACACAACGCCTTCACCACGACCAACCTCCAGCAGCACCTCACGACTCACGGGATCAGGGACGTGATCATCTGCGGTATCAGGACCGAGCAGTGCTGCGAGACGACCGCCCGGGTCGCCTCAGACCTCGGCTACGGCGTCACGTTCGTCACCGACGCCACCGCGACCTCGCCGATCGAGCACCGTGCTGCGCCGCCCGGCCGTTCGGTCGGGGAAATCCTCGCCGACCCCCGGACGCTCCAGGTCGATGACATCATCACCCGCACCGAGTACGCGCTGGCAGGCCGGTTCGCGACCATCGCCGCTGTGGCCGAGCTTGCCGGAGCCGCGGTCGGCGCCGGGGGCTGACCAGATCGTGACCAAGGTGGTCTTCCTGCTTGTCCCTGGGCTGCACCTGCTGGACCTCGCCGGGCCTGCGCAGGCGTTCTCCACCGCCGCCGATGCCGGGTACGGCTACGAGCTGCACTACCTGGCCGAGCAGCCGGAGGTCGCGACCGCGCAGGGCATCGTGGTCCGCGCCGGGACGCGATGGCCGCCGCTGGAGCGGGAAGACCTGATCGTAGTGCCTGGCTGGCGGGCAGCCGAGCTCGCGCACACCGGACCGCTGGGCCCAGGCAGCCTGCGCAGGCTGTCCGGGCACCACGCCGGCGGCGGGATGATCGCCAGCGTGTGCGCGGGCACCGACGCGCTCGGCCGGGCCGGCCTGCTGGACGGCAGGCGCTGCACCACCCATCACGCCGTGCAGGAGGAGCTGGCCCGGCGCTACCCGAAGGCCACGGTCGTCCGCGACGTGCTGTACGTGGTAGATGACCGGGTGGCGACCTCGGCGGGCATCGCCAGCGGCATCGACCTCGCACTGCACCTCATCGCCACCAGGCACGGACCGGGCGCGGCCGCCCGGATCGCCCGCGAGATGGTGGTCTACGCCCGCCGCAACGGCGACGAACCGCAGGCCAGCGCGATGCTGCGGCACCGCTCGCATCTCAGCGACACCGTCCACCGTGTCCAGGACCTGATCGACTCGAGATTTACCGAACGCCTGCCGCTGGGCGATCTCGCCGCCGCGTCCGGCGTGAGCCAGCGGACCCTGACCCGGCTGTTCGCCCAGGTGACCGGCATGACGCCGCTGCGCTACCAGCAGCAGCTGCGAACCGAGCGTGCGGAGCACCTGATCGGGCACGGCGCTACGGTCCAGGCCGCTGCCCGGGCGGCCGGCTTCCAGGATGCGCGGATGCTGCGCCGGCTGCGGGCGACCGCGTCAGCCGACGGCGCTAGCCGACGGCGAGGCTGAACACGTTGAAGATCCGCTCCGGACGGAACCCGCGGACCGGCGGGCCCAGCCGCATCCGCGTGCACTGCCTGGTGCGGCGGAAACCGAGAGCGGCCGCCAGCTCGGCGGCTCCGGTGTTGCTATCGGGAAAGGACAGCAACTGATCGCGGTCCGCCCGGAGCATGTCGGTCACCAGCGCCCTGGCCGCATCCGGCTCGGCCGCGACCACCGGGCCCCGGCCCCAAGGCAGCGCGATCCGGTAACCGGTGCCCGGGCGGGCCGCCGGCGCCCGGACCCGGGCGGCGAGGGGGCCGAGGAAGGCACCGCGGTCCTCGCCGGTGGCCTCCGCATCCTGCCGGAGCGCATCGGCGATGCCGCCGGGACCGGTCCCTGCCTCGCCGCTGGCCGCCGGGAGGGGCTGCTGGCCGCGGATCCAGATGCCGTAGCACACCCCGTCGCCGGCAAAACCCAGCCGCTGGTAGATGGGCCTTCCCATCTCGGTGGCGGTCAGCAGCATGGTCGTCACCCCGGCCCGCCGCAGCCAGTCCATGGCCGCCTGGCTGACGGCCGTGCCGAGTCCCCGGCCCCTGGCGTCCGGGTTGACCGCCACGTTGCCGATCCATCCGGTCGCCCCGAACGACACGGCGTAGGAGACTCCGGTGACCCGGTCGTGCTGGCACGCCACGACCAGACGGCCGCCGGGGCCGGTCCGGCAGTACTCCAGCGCTGCGGGCTGGCCAGAGCTCAGCCCCGCCCTGGTCACCACCGCCCGCACGGCTTGCATGTCGGCGGCCACGGCCGGCCGGATGATGAACTGCCCGGTGCCCGGTGCCGCCATGCGGTCCAGGATGGGGTCACCCCGGCGTGCCAATCAAGCCGATTCTGGCTGCCGCGGCGACAGGGCCGCGCGGCGGCAGGAAAGGCCGCCCGCCGGGCAGCCGGTCAGGAGCTCAGCGCGTCCACCGAAACCTGCCAGAGCAGCGCCGCGGCCTCGGGATCCAGCGCGTAGTCCGCGACGCCGCGCCGGGTCCCCGGCTGGTGCGGCTCCGCCTCGTTGCAGTCCTCGAAGTACCGCCCGCCGACGCCGTCCAGCAGCGGCGAAGTCGCGACCAGCACGGACGTGGCCGCACCCTGCTCGGGCGTCTTCCAGATCGGGTCGGTGCCGCCCAGCCGGCTGCGCATCCGGGCGAGCTCCTCTTCGCTGATGTAGCGCTGCAGGTTGGTGTGGATCGCGCCGGGCATCAGCGCGTTGACGGTGATGCCATCGCTGGCCCAGCGCTTGGTGGCCTCCACCCCGAACAGCACGTTGGCCGTCTTGGACTGCCCGTAGGCGGCCCACGGGTCGTACTCGCGCGCCCGGAAATGGATGTCGTCGAAGACGACAGGAGAGTTCAGGTGCCCGATTGAGCTGACCGATACGACGCGCGCCCGGCCGGCCTCGGCCAGGGCCCGGCGCAGCCCCGTGGCGAGCGCGAAGTGGCCGAGGTGGTTGGTGGCGAACTGCATCTCCCAGCCCTCCGGGGTGCGCATCAGCGGCGATGCCATCAGCCCGGCGTTGTTGACCAGGATGTGCAGCGGGCCCTCCCATCCGGCCGCGAACGACCCGACCGACGCCTGGTCGGCGAGGTCGAGCGGCGCGACCAGGACGTGCTGGTTACCGGTGGTCGCGGTGATGTCCGCGGCGGTGCGCTCGCCCGCCGCCAGGTTGCGTACCGCGAGGGTGACCTCGGCGCCCGCGCCGGCCAGCGCCCTGGCGGTCTCGATGCCGATCCCGGAGGCCCCGCCGGTGACGATGACCCGGTGGCCGGCCAGGTCGATCCCGGCCACGACCTCGGCCGCGGTGGACTCGGCGTTAAATGGCGTGCTGATTCGTTCGGAGCTGGCGGTCATGGTGTCCCGTCCTTGCCTGGCGATGCGATCGGAGACCCGAGCCGATATGATCAGAAACGGAGGAGCCTCCATTACTGGCCTCACTCTAAACGGAGCACCCTCCGGTTAGCAAATCTGGGGAGAGGAGAACCGTGCCGGAGGCCGTCGGCAGGGCGCTGCGCGCCGACGCGCAGCGTAATCGGGACCGGCTGCTCAGCGCCGCCGTCCGCGCGTTCTCGCAGGACGGGCCCGAGGTCACGCTGGACGCGATCGCCAAGGACGCGGGCGTCGGCATCGGCACTCTCTACCGGCACTTTCCCACCCGTGAGGCGCTCATCGAGGCGGCCTACCGCAGCGAGCTGGCCAGGTTGTGCGACGCCGTGCCTGATCTGCTGCAGGGCATGCCGCCGGACGAGGCGACCCGGGCCTGGATGGACCGCTACATCGAGTACATGAGCACCAAACGGGGGATGGCCGACGCGCTGCGCGCGGTCATCGCATCCGGCGGGACTCCGTACGCGCAGAGCCGGGACCGGCTCATCACCGCGATCACGTCACTGCTCCAGGCCGGCGCGGCGGCGGGCGCGCTGCGGGCCGACATCCAGCCGGGAGACGTTCTGGCCAGCCTGAGCGGCATATCCCTCGCCGCGGGCGAGCCCGCGCAGCGCGATCAGGCAAGCCGGCTGCTCGACCTGCTCATGGACGGGCTGCGCTACCGCGGCGGCACGCGCTGACGCCGGGGCCTCCGGCTTGCCGCCTCCATCCCGTCTTCACACGGGGCGCACCGCGCTTGCACCGGTGGCAGCCTACTGTCTGCTGGTCAGCGCGGGAATGCGAAGGGAGGGGAACATGATCTCGTTCGGCGACGCGTTCGCCCGCGACCTGAGTACGAGGGCGGGCCTGGCGGCGGACGCTGCCGCGTTCGCGGACCGGGACCGCGTCGGCGGTCACCTGGACGACCTCCAGGCGCTTGTCGGCGCGCTCGACCAGGTGAGCAGGGACAGCCTGGACGCGGTGGTCGCCGACGGCATCGATCTCACCTGCGCCACCGACGACACCGGCAGCGGCATCGGGCTGCCGGGCGGCCCGTTCCTTGCGCTCGCCGCGGCCGCCCGTCAGCCGCTCAGCACGGTGCTCGCCGAAGCGCAGGAGAGCTACCAGGTGGCACTGCACGACTCATGCGTCCGCCGGCGCCCGCCCCGTGTCTGAGTGGGATGACTTCACCAGGTGTGTTGACGGCGCGGATGCCGCAGTCGCCCAGTTCCTCCGCAACGAAGGCCTGAGTGCGTTCAACGGGGGCGAGGAACTGGCGCTGGCTGCGATCCGTGCTGTCTTGAGCTGGTGGGACAACCTCGACCCGACGGTCAGGTCGGCGATCGGCTTCTGCGGCCGGGCGCTGAGCAGCGCGGCCAACAGGCGGCTCGGCACCATCGTCGCGGAATCGGGCAGCGTGATGTCGGCCGGCCTGCCGACGGCCGACATCGCCGCCGACATGGGCCAGTTCCTCGCCGTGCTGCTCCCCCGCTTCGACATCGGGATGCTGGCCGACGCGAGCGCCGGCTGCCTGTGAGCCAGCGCTGCAGTGTCCCTAGACGGCGGATTCGCGACGGGTGCCAGTCGGGTGAACATGGTCACTTCGGCGCGGCAGCGTGGTAGGCATTCAGAGCCTCGCCGGCCGTCTGGTAATAGGCGTCGGGTCCGTCCTTCCCGCGGATGCCGTACCGGTCGAGCTGCCGGCGCACCGGGTCGAGCAGGCCGCTGATCGCGATGAAGACGTGCTTATCGTGCAGTTCCTCGATGACCTGGCCGAGGGCCAGGCCCGCGGTGTAGTCCACGTCGCCGATCGCGACGCCGTCGAGCACCAGCCAGCGGAGCGGCTCTCCCGGGGCCTCCGGGCCCGGGACGCCGGCCAGGGCGACGACGTCGGTCAGCAGCCGGGAGGCGTTCGCGTAGTACAGGCTGGTGCCAAACCGGTAGACGACCAGCCCGGGCTCGGTTCGCGCGCTCGCGGTGACCGGCACGGCTTCCCAGTGCCCCGTGGCCGATTTCACCAGCACGCTGTTCAGCGGGTGGTAGGTGTGCCGCAGGTGATCGATGATCGAGACCGCGATGGCCAGGATGATGCCGTTCCGTACGCCGAGCACCACCACCGCGACCGCGGTCACCAGGGCCACGGCAAACCCGGTGGGCCGGACGGCCAGCAGGCGCCGCATCCCGGCCACGTCGACGAGGCCGACGCCGATCAGGAAGACCACCGCCGCCAGCGCCGCGATAGGCAGGTCGGTCAGCACCCCGGTGAGCAGCAGCGCGGTGAGCAGCACCACCGCGCTGGTCACCAGCTGAGCCAGCTGGCTGCGCCCGCCCGCGCTGTCCACGATCTCTGTCTTGGTGGGGCTGCCGTTGACCACGAAGGTCCCGGAGAACGCCGCGGCGACATTGGCTGCTCCCAGGCCGACCAGGTCGGTGTTCTCGTCCAGGGCTTCCCGGTACTTCACTGCGTACGCGCGCGCCGTCGCAGCGCTCTGCGCGAGGATCACCACGAAAATGGACAGGGCGGTGCCCAGCAGTACCTCGGCGTCGTGCATGCCGAGGGCGGGCACGCCGAAGTGCGGCAGCGCGTGCGGCACCGGCCCGACCGTGGCCACGCCGCGGGAAGCCAGATCAGCCAGGTGGCTGAGGATGATGGCTCCGGCGAGCGCGATCAGCGCCCCCGGGATGTGCCGGTTGACCAGCCGTGCGGCGAGCATGACCGCGATGACCCCGGCCGATATGGCCACGTCCCACGGCTGGGTCCTGGGCAGCGCGATCAGCAGCCGGATGAACCTGATCACGGCGCCCGGGCCGGTACCCGCGCCGGTCACAGTGACCCCGAACATGTCAGGCAGCTGGCTGACGGCCACCTGGATGCCTACGCCGGTGAGGAAACCGACCAGGACCGTGCGGGACAGGAAGTTCGCGAGGAAGCCGAGCCTGGCCACCCGGGCCAGCAGCAGCAGCCCGCCGGCCAGCAGGGCCGCGAGCCCGGCAAGCCGCACGTACTGCGGCGAGCCCGCGGCGGCCAGCCCGGTGAGCGCGGCAGCCAGTATGGCCGCGGTCGCAGAGTCGGCGCCGACCACCAGATGGCGCGAAGCGCCCAGCACGGCGAAGGCGGCCATCGGCAGGAGCAGCGTGTACAGCCCGGTCTCGACCGGCATCCCGGCGATCCTGGCGTACCCGATCACCTCGGGTATGCCCAGGGCGGCCAGCGTGAGCCCGGCCGTGACGTCCCCCCCGACCATGGACCTGCGCACGGGGAGCAGACCGCGCAGCACGGGCAGACCCCGCAGCACGGGCAGACCCCGCAGCCAGGCTCTTCGGGATGCCTTCACGTCCGGCCTCTCGGTAGCGCTCTTCCTTGCGACGAGATCTTCCTAACGGTGCCATGCCGACTCCGGCTCGATCCTGCTCGCCGTCCGGTCCGGCGCAGTCCCCGGTGCCCTAGGCTGTGGCCGGCTGCGGGCCCGTAGGGACGGCGGGGCGCGGGCGCAGCGCGATGATGGACGATGAGGCGGGGTAGGTGATGGTCATGGCCGATTCTGACAGTGAGCCAGGCGGATCGCCGGCTGCGGCGGCAGACGCCGTCCCTGAGCAGGCGGCGCGCCTGGTCACCGAAGTCACCGAGGCGCCGCAGACGCCGCGGGAGCAGCGCCGCCTGGCGGCCGCGCTGCAGGCGACGGCGCGGACGGCCGGGCGCGGCATGCGAGCGACCGGGCGCGGGATGCGGACCGCCCGGCGCGGCGTGCGCGGGCGGACAGGCTGGCTGGCCGCGCAGGTGGTGGCCATGGCCCCGCGGCTGCGGGTACGGAACCAGGCCGCGCTGCAGGCGCAGTTTCCCGGGCGTCAGCCCGACCAGATCGCCGACGCATTGATCGAGGGCGCTTCACGAGCGTCGGCCACGGTCGGCGGGGCGGTCGGGGCGTGGGCGGCACTGCCGGTGCTGCCCGCCTTTCCCGCCGAGGTGGTCACGGAAACGCTGGCCCTGGTCGGGATCGAAATCAAGCTGGTGGCCGAGCTGCACGAGGCGTACGGGGTGCCCGCCCCCGGCAACACGAGAGAACGGATGAGCGCCTACGTGGCGGCGTGGTCCCATCGCCGCGGCGTGGCCATGGTTCCCGGCGGGTTGTTGCTGGCAGCGGGATCCCCGCTTGCGCGGCGGCTGCGGTGGCGGCTCGCGGCGCGCGTCTCCAGGAGCGCGTTCTCACTCGGCCCGCTGTTCACCGGCGCCATCGCCGGGGCGATGCTCAACCGCAGGGAGACACGCCGTCTCGGCCACGACGTCCGCCGCGACCTGCGCCGCCACGTGCAATCCGAGAATGACCGGATCCCGTCCTGGGCGAGGCGCCCGCTGCGCCCCGACACCGGCAACCACGCGGCTGACGGGCGGGCGCAGTTATCGGCGATGCGGAGTGACGGCGAGGCGCGGTCCGTATCGCGGCGGTGATTCCCGATCGGGGAAGCGATTGTCAGAGCCATCTTCCCCCGTCACGCGATGCTGAGTGCGGCGGCTGTCAGGGGGGCTGATGTCAGGCGGATTCCTGCTAGGTGGGATCAGCGGCCCGGCGCTGGGTGGCCTGATCGCGGCCTGGTCGCCGCGGGCACCCTTCATCATCTACGGCGGCCTGCTCATCGTTCCGGGGGCCATCGCCATCGCGGCCCTGCCGCGCGTGCCTCGCGGTCGGCTCACAGACGCGCCAGCGAGCCGGCCGCTCGCCGCGCTGGCTCGCGCGCTGCGCAGCCGCGCATACCGCGCAGCGGCGGCGGCGACCTTTGCGGACGGCTTCGCTGCCATGGGCGTGCGCAGCGCCATCGTGCCGTTGTTCGTCCGCGATGTCCTGCACCGGTCCGCCGTCTGGACCGGCATCGGCTTCCTCGCCTTCGCCGCACTGAACGCGGCGGCGGTCTTGCCCGCCGGGCGGGCCGCCGATGCGCTCGGCCGGCGGACGGTCATCGTCACCGGTTGCGGGGCGACGGCCGGCGGCATGCTGATGCTGGTGTTCCTGCCCGGCCTGGCCGGGTACCTCGCCGCGCTCGCTGTATGGGGCCTCGGTTCGGGACTGCTTGACGTGGCGCCCGCGGCGATGATCGGGGACATCCTGGCCGGGCAGGGCGGGACGCTGGTCGCGTCGCACCAGATGGCCGGCGACGCGGGCTCCGTGACCGGACCCGTGGCGGCGGGCTACCTCGTCGACGCGGCCTCCTACGCCTCGGCCTTCGGACTCGGCGCTGCCGTGCTCGGCGTGGCCGCGCTCTTCGGGATGCTCGCCCCCGAAACCAGAACGCTCCCCCGGCCCGGGCAACGCCCGTCCGGGCGCGACGAAGCCCAGGCGTCCGGGCAGACCGCCGCGAGCGGCGACGTGGCACCGGACACCGACCATGGCCGCGGCGCGGTTGCCTAGTATGCGAGGTGATGGCCAGGCGCTGGGAGTTCTGGATCGACCGGGGCGGTACCTTCACCGATGTCGTGGCCCGGCGTCCGGACGGCACCCTGGCCGTCCGCAAGCTGCTCTCGGAGAACCCCGGGGCCTACCAGGACGCGGTGCTGGCCGGGATCCGCGAGGTGCTCGGCGTCCGCCCCGGGCAGCCGATCCCGGGGGACCAGATCGCCTCGGTCCGGCTGGGTACCACGGTGGCCACCAACGCGCTGCTGGAACGCCGCGGTGAGCCCACGGTGCTGGTCGTCACCCGCGGCTTCGCCGACGCGCTGCGGATCGGGTACCAGAACCGGCCGCGCATCTTCGACCGCAAGATCGTCCTCCCGGAGGTGCTGTACGCCCGGGTGATCGAGGCGACCGAGCGGGTCAGCGCCCAGGGCGAGGTGATCGTGCCGCTGGACCAGGACGCGGTGGCCGCCGGCCTGCGCGCCGCTTACGCCGACGGCTTCCGCGCCGCGGCCGTGCTGTGCCTGCACGGGTACCGGTACCCGGCGCACGAGGCCAGGATCGGCGATATCGCCAGGGACATCGGCTTTGCCCAGGTGTCCGAGTCACACGCGACGAGCCCGCTGATGAAGCTGGTGTCCCGCGGCGACACCACGGTGGCGGACGCCTACCTGTCGCCCATCCTGGCCCGCTACGTCGACCGGGTGACCGCCGAGCTGCCCGGGGTGCGCGTGCTGTTCATGCAGTCCAACGGCGGGCTGGCGGACGCGCGCCGGTTCCGGGGCAAGGACTCGATCCTGTCCGGGCCGGCCGGCGGCATCGTCGGCATGGCCCGCAGCAGCGCCGCGGCCGGATTCGGTCAGGTCATCGGGTTCGACATGGGCGGCACGTCCACCGACGTGTCGCACTTCGCCGGGGAGTTCGAACGGCGGTACGAGACCGAGGTCGCCGGCGTGCGGATGCGGGCGCCGATGCTGAGCATCCATACTGTCGCCGCCGGCGGCGGGTCGGTCCTGCACTTTGACGGCAGCCGCTACCGTGTCGGGCCGGACTCGGCAGGCGCCAGCCCCGGACCCGCCTGCTACCGGTCCGGCGGGCCGCTCACCGTGACCGACGCCAACCTGATGCTCGGCCGGATCCAGCCGGATTACTTCCCGCGGGTGTTCGGCCCGCGCGGGGATGAGCCGCTGGACGCCGCCGCCACGGCCCGGGGCTTCGCGGAGCTCGCCAGGCAGATCACCGCGGCGAGCGGGCAGCCGCGCAGCGGCGCGGAGGTGGCGGCCGGCTTCCTGGAGATCGCGGTGGCGAACATGGCGAACGCCATCAAGAAAATCTCGATCCAGCGCGGCTACGACGTCACCAGGTACGCGCTCGCCACGTTCGGCGGCGCGGGCGGCCAGCATGCCTGCGCGGTCGCCGACGCGCTGGGCATGACCACGGCGCTCATCCACCCGCTCGCCGGCGTGCTGTCCGCGTACGGGATGGGACTCGCCGACGTCGCCGTGATGCGCGAGTCGGCGGTCGAGGCCGAGCTGTCCGATGACGCCCTGGCCGACGCGGCTGCCCTCGTGAAACGACTCGAGGCCGAGGCGCGCGACGAGCTGGCCGCCGACGGGATCACCGGCTCCGGTACCCGGTCGGTGCGCCGGGCCCAGCTGCGGTACGCGGGCACCGACACCGCGCTGAGCGTTCCGCTGACCGGCAAGGCGGGCCTGGTGAGCGCGTTCGAGGCCGCATACCGGCAGCATTACTCGTTCCTGATGCCGGACAAGCCGATCGTGCTCGAGGCGGTGTCGGTGGAACTGACCGCGGCCGCCGAAGCGCCGGGCGCCGGGCCCCTCGGGCGGGCCGGCCCGGCCAGGGCGGGCCGGCCTGCCGTGACCCGGGTGCCGATGTTCACCGACGGCGCCTGGGCCGACGTGGACCTGCTGCCGCGCGGTGAGCTGCGCCCGGGCATCGCGGCGGCCGGGCCCGCCATCATCACGGAGGATTTCGCCACCACCGTGGTCGAGCCGGGCTGGCAGGCCGAGCTGACCAGCGCGGGGGACCTGCTGCTGACCAGGGTGGCGGGCCGCCGGGACCGCCGCGCGGTCGCGACCGTCGCCGATCCCGTGCTGCTGGAGATCTTCAACAACCTGTTCATGTCCATCGCCGAGCAGATGGGCGTCCGGCTGCAGAGCACCGCGCACTCGGTCAACATCAAGGAGCGGCTGGACTTCTCCTGTGCCGTTTTCGATGCGGCCGGCCAGCTCATCGCCAACGCGCCGCACATGCCGGTGCACCTGGGGTCGATGGGCGATGCCATCGCGATGGTCATCCGCCGCAACCCGGGAGCCATCAGGCCCGGTGACGTCTTCATCCTGAACGATCCCTACCACGGCGGCACTCACCTGCCCGACATCACCGTGGTGACCCCGGTCTTCGGCGCCGGCAGCCAGGCGGGCGAGATCTTGTTCTTCGTCGCCGCGCGCGGCCACCACGCCGAGATCGGCGGGATCACGCCCGGCTCCATGCCCGCGTTCAGCAGCCGGATCGAGGAAGAGGGCGTGCTCATCGACAACTGGCGGCTGGTCGAGGGCGGCGTGCTGCGCGAGGCGGAAACCGGCCGCCTGCTGAGCTCGGCCGAGTACCCCTCCCGCAACCCGGCGGCCAACCTCGCGGACCTGCGCGCGCAGGTCGCGGCGAACGAGAAGGGGGCAGCGGAACTGCGCCAGCTGGTGAGCCACTTCGGCCTGGACGTGGTGACCGCGTACATGGGCCACGTGCAGGACAACGCGGAGGAAGCGGTGCGCCGGGTCATCGCGAGGCTGCACGGCGGTGAGTACCGCTACGAGCTGGACAGCGGCGCGGTGATCCGGGTCGCGGTGCGGGTGGACCAGCGCAGCCGGACCGCCCAGATCGACTTCACCGGCACCTCGGCGCAGCTGCCCGGCAACTTCAACGCCCCCTCGTCCGTCGCCATGGCGGCGGTGCTTTACGTGCTGCGCACCCTGGTGGACGACGAGATCCCGCTGAACTCGGGCTGCCTCAAGCCGGTCACCGTGATCATCCCGCCGGGCACCTTGCTGTCACCCGGGTACCCCGCGGCCGTCGCGGCGGGGAATGTGGAGACGTCCCAGGCCGTCACCGGCGCGCTGTATGCCGCGCTCGCCATCATGGCCGAGGGGTCGGGGACGATGAACAACGTCACGTTCGGCAGCGACCGGTACCAGTACTACGAGACGGTGGCGAGCGGATCCGGGGCCGGGCACGGGTTCGACGGCACGTCCGTGGTGCAGACGCACATGACCAACTCCCGGCTGACCGACCCGGAAGTGCTGGAGTGGCGCTACCCGGTCCGGGTGGAGTCCTACGCCATCCGGCCCGGCAGCGGCGGCGCGGGCCGCTGGCGCGGCGGCGACGGCGGCCGGCGCCGGCTTCGCTTCCTCGCGCCGATGACGGTGAGCACGCTGAGCAGCCACCGGCGGGTCCCGCCCTACGGGATGGCGGGCGGGCAGCCAGGCGAGCTCGGCCGCCAGTGGGTGGAGCACCCCGGCGGCCGGATCACCCGGTTGCGCGGCTGTGACTGCGTCGAGGTGGCCGAGGGAGACGTGCTGGTGCTGGAGACCCCGGGCGGTGGCGGCTACGGCCAGGCCGTCGCGGGGACCGGCCAGGCCGTCGCGGGGACCGGCCAGGCCGTCGCGGGGACCGGCCAGGCCGTCGCGGGGACCGGCCAGGCCGTCGCGGGGACCGGCCGGGCCGTGACACCATGACCGGATGCGAATCGTGCGTACCCCGGAGGATCGCTTCGCCGGCCTGCCTGACTTCGGCTACCCGCCGCGCTATGCGGACGCCGGCGGGGCGCGGATAGCTTACGTCGAGGCCGGGCCGTCCGACGGTGAGCCGGTCCTGCTGCTGCACGGCGAGCCGAGCTGGTCGTTCCTCTACCGCCATGTGATGCCGGTGCTGGCCGACGCGGGACTGCGCGCGATCGCCGCGGACCTGATCGGGTTCGGCCGGTCGGACAAGCCGGCCGAGGTCGGGGACCACAGCTACGCGCGGCACGTGGAGTGGGTCCGGTCGTTCGCCTTCGACGCGCTGGACCTGCGCGGGCTGACCCTGGTCGGGCAGGACTGGGGCGGGCTGATCGGGCTGCGGCTGGTGGCCGAGCACCCGGACCGGTTCGCCCGGGTGGTGGCGGCCAACACCGGGCTGCCCACCGGCGACCAGCCGATGCCCGAGGTCTGGCTGCGGTTCCGCGAGGTGGTACGCACCGCCCCGACCCTGGACGTGGCCCGGCTGGTGCAGGCCGGCTGCCAGACCACGCTGCCGGATGCGGTGCTCGCCGGGTACGAGGCGCCGTTCCCCGGCCCGGACTTCATGGCCGCGCCGCGGGCCATGCCCGGCCTGGTGCCGACCTCGCCCGACGACCCGGCCACCGCGGCTAACCGGGCGGCCTGGCAGCGGCTGACCGCGTGGGACAAACCGTTCCTTGTCGCGTTCAGCGACCGGGACCCGATCACCGGGGCAATGGCGCCCATCCTGAAGAAGATGATCCCCGGCGCGGCCGGCATCGAGCATCCGGTGATCGAAGGCGCCGGCCATTTCCTCCAGGAAGACGCGGGCCAGCGGCTGGGCACCGTGATCGCCGAGTTCGTCCGCGCCCACCCCGCCTAGCCCGCCCGCGCACCCCGCGCCCGCCCCACCTCGCCGCACGCCCCGCCCCGCCGCACGGACTCGATGCGGGGTCTGCCGTTCACCGGTGAACGGCAGACCGCATGTCGATCTTGGTGAGTGGCGGGCCGGACGCTACCCGCCGCGGGAGAGCAGGCGCCGGCGCAGCGGCGCCGCGGTCCGGGTTATCAGGTTGACCTAGAGTTGACTCTAGATTCTAGGGTTCGGCGCATGACTATGCGCTATCGCACTCTCGGCGGGACCGGAATCGAGGTCAGCGTGCACTGCCTCGGGGCCATGATGTTCGGCGCGGTCGGCAACCCCGACCACGACGAATGCGTCCGCATCATCCACGCCGCCCTGGATCGGGGCATCAACTTCGTCGACACGGCGGACATGTACTCCGCGGGCGAGTCGGAGGAAATCGTCGGCCGGGCGCTGCGGGGCCGGCGCGACGGCGTCGTACTCGCCACCAAGGTGCACTTCCCGATGGGCGAGGGCCGCAACCGGAGCGGCAACTCGCGGCGCTGGATTCTCACCGAGGTCGAGGAGAGCCTGAAGCGGCTGCAGACGGACTGGATCGACCTGTACCAGATCCACCGCCCCGATGAGTCAACCGACATCGAGGAGACCCTCTCGGTGCTGGGCGACCTGGTACGGCAGGGGAAGATCCGCGCCTTCGGCTGCTCGACCTTCCCGGCCGAGCAGGTCGTCGAGGCGCACTGGGTGGCCGAGCGCCGCGCGCTGCCCCGGCTGCGCACCGAGCAGCCGCCGTACTCGCTGCTGGCCCGGGGGGTCGAGACGTCCGTGCTCCCGGTGTGCCAGCGGTACGGGATGGGCGTGCTGACCTGGAGCCCGCTGGCCTCGGGCTTCTTGTCCGGCAGGTACCGCAAGGGCCTTTCGGTTGACCTGTCGGCCGGGCGGGCCGCGCTCACGCCACACCGGTTCGACCCGTCGCTTCCGGACAACACCGCCAAGTTCGATGCCGTCGAGCAGCTCGCAGGCCTCGCGGAGGACATCGGCTGCTCGCTGCCCCAGCTGGCCGTGGCCTTCCCGCTGGCCCATCCCGCCGTCACCTCGGTGATCACCGGGCCGCGGACCATGCGGCAGCTGGAGGATCTGCTCAACGGCGCCGCGGTCACCCTGGAGGACAAGACCCTGGACAGGATCGACGAGATCGTGCCGCCCGGATCTGACCTGTACCGGGCGGACGGTGCCTGGCGCCCGCCGGCGCTGACGGATCCGGCGCGGCGGCGGCGGCCGGTTGCCGATCGCGCCGCGGCCTAGACGACCACGGCGGCCCGTCCGGCTGCTGGCGCCGTCAGGGGGTGGCGGGCCCGGCGACCGGCCGGCGGGGCCGAGGTCGCGGTGTGGGTCTTGTCCGCGGCGGGACCCGGGGCGGCGCGGACACCCGGCCGACGTAGCATCGTGGCATGATCAACCACGGTGTGCTGGCGGCAGGGCGCGGACGTGCCCGGTGACCCCAGCCCGGCCGATATCGCCGGGCAGATCGAGCAGGTCAACGAGGCCACCGGACGGCTGCTTGCCGGGATCGACGGCTTGACCGAGGACGCTGCGGCGCGCCCGTCGCTATGCCCGGGCTGGACTGTCGGGCACGTGCTGACGCACATCGCGCGCAACGCCGACGGCCTGCGCCGCGGTGCCGAGGGTGCCCGCCGCGGCGAGGCCGTGCCCATGTACGACAGCGCGCAGGCGCGCGACCAGGACATCGAGGCGGGCGCGGGCCGACCGGTGACCGAACTGGTGGCCGACGTCATCTCGTCAGCGGCCGCGCTGAGCGACGCCTGGTCCGCCATGCGCCCGTCAGACTGGGACCGCGAGATGCTGCACCACCGGGTCGGCACGCTGCCGCTCAGCGACACGCCGATGATGCGGCTGGGGGAGGTGGAGATCCATCACGTCGATCTCGGGGGCCGGTTCCGGCCGGACGGATGGCCGGATTCGTTCGTGGCCGGCATTCTCTCTGCCGCCGGCGACCTGCCCGAACGGCTGCCGGACGGCCTGGCGCTGCAAGTGCGCGCCACCGACACCGGCGAGCGCTGGAGCGCGGGCGCCGCAGCCAGGGCTGACGGCGGCGCCGGTGCCAGCCGGAGCGTTGCCGTGGCCGCGCCGTCCTGGGCAATTGCCGCGTGGCTGGTCGGCCGGCCTGGTCCCGTCGCCGAGTCGCTGTCGGTCACGGGCGGCGAGCTGCCACTGCTCAAGCCGTGGCGGTAAAGATCACCTCCCCCGGGTGGCGGCGGGCGGGGCGGTTGTTTCGTACAGTCATTGTCATGTGTCGCAGCATCAAGACCTTGCGCGAGCCGTATGCCGAGCACGTGACCGACGCCGACGTGCGGGCCGCGGCGCTGCAGTACGTCAGGAAGGTCAGCGGGTTCCGGGCGCCGGCCGCGCATAACGCGGAGGCGTTCGGCCAGGCGGTGGAAACGATCGCCGCCGCCACCCAGTCCCTCCTCGATCATCTCGAGGTGCGCGGCGCCCGCTAGCCACCCGGATGATCACGTTGTCCTGGCAGGTGTTTCGGCCAAATCCGTGGTAGTTTGCCCCGCTGGTCCGGGCGCAGGCACAGTGACAACGATCATGGATGAGGGCGCGAGGGGAGCACGTGGCTAGCGGGCCGTGCGGGGGTAGGGCTCGCGGTCAGTGCATGCCGCAGCCAGTCGCGGGTGGATTCAATGTGCGCCCGCATCGCCGCGGCTGCCCGGTCCCCGTCGCCGTCCCGAACGGCCGCGGCGATCTGGGTGTGAGCGCCGAACGACTGGCCGGTCCCCGCAGGTTGGGCCAGGGCATCGGCCGGCAGGAACAGCAGCCCCCGGGCCTCGTCGATCGCCGCTTCCAGCCGCGGGCTGCGCGCGGCGGCGGCGATCGCACGGTGGAAGGCACTGTCGGCGGCGCGGAACGACGCGACGCCGGCCGCCCCGGGCCGCCACCGGACGGCCTCCTCGATGGCCGGCAGGTCGGCCTGGCCCCGGCGCCTGGCCGCGAGCCTGGCCGCGTGGGCCTCGATCGCGATCCGGTAGTCGATGATGTCCTCGAGATCGGCGAAGTTCTCCCGCATCCGGCGCAGCCAGCGACGGCGCGGCTCCGCCAGCCCGGTGACGAACGTTCCGCCGTGCGCACCGCGACGGGCCATCAGGTACCCCTCCTGCTGCAGCTGGGCCAGTGCCTCACGCAGCGAGACCCGCGCGACGCCTAGCCGATAGGCAAGCGCACGTTCGGGCGGGAGCCGGTCGGCGGGGGTGAGCTCACCACGGTGGATGAGGCCGCGAATTACTTCGGCGATGACCCGCGGGGTCGTCGGGGTCAGAGCAGGCTGTATGGCGTCCCAGCTGCTCGTGATCGGGTCACCTGCGCCAGGCATCGGAACCTCGGAGAGAACACCTACTTGCCGGTAATATTCACGCTAGGCATCCTTCCTATCACACTCCGCACTGACGGTTCATCCAGGCCCGATACAACGACCCGGGATGGAATTGCTGCCTCCGCCCTGACCGCATGGCCCGGTGTGATCTAGCAGACACCCGGTGACGGGTATGCCGCGCGGCACGTCGCGGTTACACCAGACGGCCGCCCACAAGGGGTGGGAGGCCCGACGAGCCGCCGAAGACACCTGGCCGGTCCGGGTGCCTGCCCCGACCCGCCGGAAGCAGGGAGAGCTGACGCTCCCGCTGACGGTGAGCGTCAAGGAGGTGCTCGTTATGGGGCTCAGCCCGAGGTTCACGCTCGACAACCTGTTCATCGTGGGTGCCGCGTTCCTGGTCGCCGCCGCGCTGGCGTTCTCCGCCTCGATGGCCGGCTGGATCGGCTTCGGCGTCTTCACCGGCCTGACCGTGATCGCCGCAACCAGCGCGGTGCTAGGCCGCAGCACCGGGCGCAAGCTCGGCCACGGCCTGGTGGCCCTGGTCGGCCTCTGGTCGCTCATCGCCGCCCTCGCATTTTCCGGCAGCCTGCTTATGTGGCTGGTGTTCGCGGACGCGATCGCCCTGGGCGTCGTCGCCCTGGCCGACCTCGCCGCGCATGAGGCCAGCACGGAGAGCGTGGTGCACCGGCTGGTGGTCACCGGGGCTCCCTCCGCGGGCCCGGCCCAGGAGCGCGTCGCCGCCTGACGGCGCCGTCGCCCTCCGGCGCCGCAACCGAAGGGCCGGGCGAGCCTCACCAGGCTGGCCCGGCCCTTCGGCGTGCCACCCCTCCCGGGGGCCGGCCCTTCGGCGTGCCACCCCTCCCGAGGGCCGGCCACTTGGCGTGCCACCCCTCCCGAGGCCCCGGCCCCTTGGCGTGCCACCCTTCCCGAGGGCCGGCTTGCGGCTCCCGAGGGCCGGCCTGCCGCGCTCCGGACGGCGTCACGACAAACGACTTGACATGAACCATCTTTTGACGGCTACCATCAAAAGCGTGCTGCCGCCGAAAGGATGTGACTGTCGTGTCAGGCTCTGACTCCCGCCGCTGGTGGGCTCTCATCGCCATCGCCGCGAGCGTGGTCGTGGTTGGCCTTGACCTGACCGTGCTGAGCCTGGCGCTGCCCACGCTGGCCCGCGACCTGCACGCTTCGACCAGCGACCTGCAGTGGTTCTCCGACGCGTACAGCCTCGTGCTCGCCGCCGCGGTGCTGCCTGCCGGCCTGCTGGGTGACCGGCTCGGCCGCAAGAAGGTGCTGCTGGTCGCGTTGGTGCTGTTCGGCATCAGCTCGGCCGCGTGCGCGTACGCGACGTCGGCTGGCGAGCTGATCGCGGCCCGCGCGGTGCTCGGGCTCGGCGCTGCGGCGATCCTGCCGCTCTCGCTGGCGATACTTCCGGTGCTGTTCACCGCGGACGAGCGGCCGAAGGCGATAGCGATCATGGCATCGGCCACGTTCCTCAGCTTCCCGGTCGGGCCGCTGCTGGGCGGCTGGCTGCTGGACAACTTCTGGTGGGGCTCGGTTTTCCTGATCAACGTGCCGGTCGTCGTGCTCGCCCTGATCGCGGTGACGTTCCTGATGCCCGAGTCGCGCAGCCGGCAGCGACCGCGGATGGATTACACCGGCGTCTTGCTCGCCGGGCTCGGCCTGACCGCGCTGACCTACGGCTTCATCACGGCCGGTCAGAAGGGCTGGGGCGACGCCACCAGCATGGCCACGATCGCGGCCGGGGTCGTGCTGCTGGCCGTGTTCGTCGCCTGGGAGCGCCGCGTCGCCAGCCGCCGCGGCCAGCCGCTTGTCGACCTGTCGCTGTTCTCCTCGGCCGGCTTCACCTGGGGCACGATCCTGACCACGCTGATCTCGTTCGCGCTGTTCGGCATCCTGTTCGCGATGCCGCTGTACTTCCAGGACGTCCGGGGACTCGACGCGCTGGGCAGCGGCCTGCGCCTGCTGCCGATGATCGGCGGGATGGTGATCGGCATGATCAGCAGCAGCCGCCTGCAGAGCCCTCGCACGGGTCCCGACGGCTCCAGGATCCCGCCCCCGGTCAGCATCAAGGCCCTCGTCACGGTCGGATACCTGGTGATGGCGGTCGGGCTTGCGTTCGGCACCTTCACCCACACGGGCAGCAGCACCGGGTTCACGGTCGCCTGGTTCACGATCACGGGTCTCGGGCTCGGGATCGCGATGCCGGCGGCGATGAATGCGGCCATCGGCGCCCTTTCCGCCGAACGGAGCGGGTCCGGCACCGCGCTCATCACCGCGATGCGACAGGTCGGGGCCACGATCGGGGTGGCCGTGCTGGGCACGGTGATCAACGATGCGTACCGGAGCCAGCTGCACCTGGCCGGGCTGCCCGCCGCCGCGGCCAGCGCCGTCCGCGGCAGCGTCGGGGCCGGCGTGCAGGTGGCGCACGCCCTCGGCTCGGCGTCCGTGCTCGCCGTAGTGCGGGACGCGTACGTGCACGGCCTGGACATCATGCTGTGGGTGTGCGCGGGGGTCGCGCTGGTCAGCGCGGTACTGGCGCTGGCCTTCCTGCCCAGGAGGGCGGGCGGCGCAAGTGGGGCGGCGCCGGCGCCCGGCGTGGCCAGCCCCGTCGATCTCGCACAGCGGGCAGAATTGGGAGGGTGAGCGAGGTGCCCGGCACCGATCCCGCCATACCGGGCGGGCTGCGGGAGCGGAAGAAAGCAAGGACGCGTGCTGCCATCCGGCAGCACGCGCTCCGGCTGTTCCGCGAGCAGGGCTACACGGAGACCACGGTCGAGCAGATCGCGGAGGCCGCAGAAGTCTCGCAGAGCACGTTCTTCCGGTACTTCCCCACCAAGGAAGATGTCGTCCTGCAGGACGACTTCGATCCCATCGCGATCGCGAAGTTCGAGGCCCTGCCGACCGACATGCACCCGGTCGCGGCGCTGCGCGCCGCGATGCGCGAGACCTTTGCCGAGGCACCAGCCTGGGAGATCGAGCAATGGCACGAGCTGACCCGGCTGACCATGTCGGTCCCGGAACTGCGGGCCCGTGCCCTGGACGAGTACCTGCGGTCGGTGCGGCTGGCCGCGGAGCTGATGGCCAAGCGGCTGGGACGCGACCCGGGTGATGTGGCCATCCGCACCATGGCCGGGGCGGTCGTCGGCGTCGGGCTGTCAGCGATGGTCATGGGCATGGAAGACCCGGAGGCCGACGTCGTCGATCTTATGGATGCCGGGCTGGCTCGCCTGGAGGCACTGCCGCTATAGCCTCCGGGGCGCCGGCCGTCTCGTCCGCAGCGCCGGCCGGCTTGCTCCCGGGCGCGGCCCGGTGCCCGGCGCGGGTGGCCAGCACCGAGCCGGACAGGATCAGGGCGAACGACAGGACGATCGCGGGGGTCAGCGGCTCACCCAGCACAGCGACGCCGAGCGCGACCGCAACCGCCGGGTTCACGTAGGTGATCACCGTGGCCCTGGCCGGGCCGACCTCGGCGATGAGCTTGAAGAACAGCACGAAAGCCAGCGCCGTGCAGATCACCGCAAGCGCGGCCAGCGAGGCGAGCACGCGCGCTGGCGGAACCGCATGCGGCAAGGTCAGGACGGCGGCGGGCGCGATGACCACGGCGGTGAAGGCCAGGCAGACCGCGGTCAAGCCGAGTCCGGGCAGATCGCCCAGCTTCCGGCTGGCGATCAGCGGGCCGGTCGCGTAGCCGGTGGCGACCAGCAGCACCTCGACGACCGGCCAGACGCCCCCGCCGGCGATATGCCCGGCCAGCAGGGCCACGCCGCCCAGGCCGATGAGCAGGCCCGACAACCGGACCACGGTGAGCCGCTCGGCGTCACCGGTCAGGCGCGCGAGCAGCACGCCGATGATCGGGACGACGGCGACCAGCAAGCCGGTCGTAGAGCTGGACAGGTGCCGTTCCGCGTTCGACAGCAGCAGCCACGGGGCGACGATCTCGACGAGCGCGAACACTGCCAGCCACCGCCAGTACGGCAGCAGGACCCGGATCTGCCGGCGTCGCAGGGCGAGCGGGAGCAGCAGGACCGCGGCGACCGACGTTCGCGCGAATACGAGCACGGGGACCGAGACACCCTCGTCGGCCACCTTGATGAGCAGGTAGGGAATCCCCCAGATCACGCTCATCGCGGCGAACAGGATCCAGCCCCGCCGACTCACGACACCTCTCCTCTGCCCGGCCCGGCCACTTCTGCGCCAACACCCCCGATCGTCTCGTATTCCGGCCCGCCGCCGCCTGCGAATATCCGGCGGCAATTTCCCGAACGCGCCCAGGGCGAGAGCGCAGCTAAGCTCGACGTGACATGCGCAGGGAATCGCAGCAGCAGCCGCCAGCCCGCGGCCCGGTGCGGCTCAGGCGCGCGCCCGGCGGCGACGCCGCCGCCCTGGACGGCGGGACGCCGGGCGCAGGCGATGCCGATGGCAGTCGGCGGGACACGCTGGCTGGCGGGCCGGACGGCGGCGCGGCCGCGCGTGGCGCGGCGGGCCGCGCCGGAAACGGGATCATCGGCCCGGGGTCATCAGGCGGCCTGCGGCTGCGCTGGGCGCTGCTGATCGGCCTGGCCGGCGGCCTGGCGCTGACGGCTGCCTTTCCGCCTTACGGGATCTGGCCGCTGGCCGTGGCGGGGCCCGCGCTCCTGGTGGTTGCGCTGCGGCAGCAGAGGCTTCGCGGATCGTTCGCGGTCGGCGTCGTCTTCGGCCTGGCCTTCTTCGTGCCCCTGCTGTCCTGGGTGGTGAACCTGGCCTGGTACGCGTGGGTAGCCCTCGCGGTCAGCGAAGCGCTCATCTTCGCGGTGCTCACGATCGGCCAGCGACTGCTGCTGCGGCTGCCCGGCTGGCCGGTCGCGGTGGCCGGCTGGTGGGTCGCGGCCGAAGCCCTCCGCGACCGGTGGCCCTGGGGCGGCTTCCCCTGGGGCAGGCTGGCCATGAGCCAGGCGCAGGCGCCCGCCGTTCGCTGGGTGTCAGTCGGCGGGCCGCCGCTGCTGACCTTCCTGATCGCGCTGGCCGGCGCGTGCCTGGCCTGGCTGATCGTCGAGCGCAGGGTCCTGCCCGCCGTCTGCTTCGGCTGCGCCGCCGGGGTGGCGCTGGTCGGCGCGGCCCTGCCGGTCACCACGTCGAGCACCGCGAACGCGACCGTGGCCGCCGTGCAGGGCGATGTACCGCACGCAAGGAACCTGCCTGCGCTGTTCAACGACACCCAGATCACGCAGAACCACGCGGCGGCCACCGAGCAGCTCGCCGCCCAGGTCAGGGCCGGTACCCGGGCCGCGCCCGACGTCGTGGTCTGGCCGGAGAACTCTACCAATCTGGACCCGTTCGAGTACCCGGAGATCTACCAGGAAATCGCGGCCGCGGTCCGGGCTGTCGGGCGGCCGATCCTGGTCGGCGAGATCCTGCGGAACCCGGTCCGCAATGCCGGCCAGCTGTGGACACCACGCCGGGGCCCGACCACCGTCTACGTCAAGCGGCAGCTCGTGCCGTTCGGCGAGGTCATACCGTTCCGGGGGCTGATCTCGCACATCACCTCGCTGACCTCGCTGCAGCCGGTCAACCTCACCCCGGGCCACCGGGCGGTGGTGTTCCGGGTCGGCCGGATCCGGCTTGGCGACGTGATCTGCTACGAGGTCGGCTTCGACGGCCTGGTCCGGTCCGAGGTAACGGCCGGGGCGAACCTGCTGAGCGTGCAGACCAACGACGCGACGTTCGAGGTGGACGGCCAGACCGGCGAGTCACTTCAGCAGCTCGCCATGGCCCGGGTCCGGGCGGTGCAGTTCGACCGGAGCGTGGTGGTTGCCTCCACCACCGGCGTCAGCGCGATCGTCGCGCCCGACGGCAGCCTGATCGCGCACAGCGGTACCTGGCAGCGGGCCGTGCTGGAGGCGCGCGTTCCGCTGCTGACCGGCCGGACCCTGGCCGAACGGCTGGGCGGATGGCCTGAGTACGTGATCACGGCGCTGACCATCATCGCGCTGATCATCGCGGCGGCCGGGGCCATCGCCGGACGGCGGGCAGGCCAGCGCGCGGCCCGGATCGCCAAGATCGATGCGCGATCGCCGGCGCAATAGCGCCCGCGATGTGCCATCGGCCACCGGGGGGCCGGCTGCCATGGGCTAGAAAGTGGGCGGGCGCGTGAGCAATGCCGGTCACCACGGCCGCGCCGGGGCTGCCCGGCTCGCCGGAACGCTCGCGGTAGCGGACAATCTACTTGTGGCGATACTCCGGGGCCTGGCGAAGCCCGTTCGGTATCTGGCGCTTCTCGCCGGAGCGCTGCCGGCGCTCGCCTTTCCCGACGCCAATTTGGAGATCCTGGCCTGGTTTGGCCTGGTTCCCGGGCTGCTGCTGATGCGCGCCGCGCCGAGCGTCAGGGAAGCGGCGGTGCGGGGCTGGTGGTTCGGCGCCGGGTTCCTGATGGCCAGCCTCTACTGGCTGGCCCCTGAGCTCGGGCCAGGGCTGCTGCTGATCGCCATCGCGGCGGGCGTGCTGTGGACCGGTGTGGCCGTCGCGGCCTGGACGCTGCTGCGCCGGCCGGTCAGCGTGCGGCGCGCCCTGGCCGCGCTGGTCGTACTGCCGAGTTACTGGCTGGTCATCGAGTGGATCAGGTCCTGGCAGGCACTCGGCGGCCCGTGGGCGGTGCTGGGCGCGAGCCAGTGGCAGCATCCCGCGGTGCTGGCGCTGGCTGCCGTCGGCGGGGTGTGGCTGGTCAGTTTCGCGATCGTGGCCGTGAACACCGCCATCGTCATCGCGCTGGTCTCCGGCTCGGCCGGCCCCCGGGTCCTGGGCGCGGTGGCGATCGCGATCGTCGCCGCGGCGGGGCCGGTGGCGTTCGCGCTGACCCCGGCCACCCCGGTGGCCAGGCAGGTGACGATCGCCCTGGTGCAGCCCGGCATCCAGCCGGACCCGGCGATCAGGGCTAACGCCAGCCAGCGGCTCACCCTGGCGGCTGCCCGGTCCGGCAGCCCGCGCCGGGGCCGCCCGGGCCTGATCGTGTGGGGAGAGAGCAGCATCGCGCATAACCTGCACTACGACCCCGCGCTGCTGCATCAGATCAAGGCCCTGTCGGCGGCCAGTCACGCGGACATCCTGGTGAACCAGGACTCGATCCATGCCGGCCAGAAATCCAAGGTGGCCGTGCTGGTCAGCCAGGACGGGATCGTCGGAGAATACGCCAAGACCCGGCTGGTCCCGTTCGGCGAGTACATCCCGTTCCGCCAGCAGCTGTCCTGGCTGACCAAGATCAGCAAGGCTGCGGCGGTGAACATGGTCCCCGGCAGCGGTGCGCACAACCTGGTCGCGCGCCTGCCCGACGGGAGCCCGCTCACCGTCGGGGTGCTGATCTGCTTCGAATCCGCATTCCCCGACATGGCCAGGGTGGACACGGACCGCGGCGCGCAGGTGATCATCTACCAGACGTCGGACTCCACCTTCCAGGGCACCTGGGCCCTGGCCCAGCACGCATCCCTGGGCGCGCTGCGCGCCGCGGAGACCGGGCGGCCGGTCGTCCAGGCCGCGCTGACCGGCGATTCCGCGGCCTTTGACGACCGGGGGAGGCTGCTGTCCTGGTACGGGGCCGGCCGCGAGGGCATCGACGTGGTCCGGCTCGGCCTGCCCTCGGCCGCCGCCCGGACTCCCTACGACCGGCTCGGAGACTACGTGCCGTGGACCGCTGTGGGCATCGCGCTGGTGACCGCCGTAATAGCCCTAATCCGGTCGGATTACCGGGATAATCCGCTACGGATATTCTGGCGGGGCAACCATCAGCGCAACTCATCCGTTTCCCCTTCGGCGGACTCACCCAGGAGCGACGTGATGGCGGCACCGAAGCACGATGACACCGCTTCCTCGTGAGTCGCCGGGCGGCCGAGGGGGTATCAGGGTGGATCTGAGGAGGTCCGACGTGCGGAGCAGCAACGGCCGCGCCCGCGGGCGGTACGGCAGGTTCACCGGAACGCGCACGCGGCTGGCCGTCCCGGCCGCTGCGGCCGCACTGGTGCTGATCACCGCCGCCGCCTGCTCAAGCAGCGGCAAGCCGGCCGCCGCCGCGAGCAAACATCAGCAGGCCGCGCCCGCCGCATCCGCCGCATCCGCCGCCGAGTTGTCCATCAGCCCGGACAATGGCACCAGGAACGCCGCCCCGGACAGGGGCATCACGGTCAGGGCCGGGAACGGCAAGATCGGGCACGTCACCGTCACCGCGCACGGCGACCCGGTCGCCGGCGTGCTGTCCCATGGCGGCACGGTGTGGCACAGCAAGTGGGCGCTGAACGTCTCCCAGCACTACACGGTGGCCGCCACCGCCACCAACGGCGCCGGCCAGAAGGTGACCGCTACCAGCTCGTTCCGCACGCTGACGCCCGCGCAGACGTTCCGGACCACGATCCTGGAGGGATACCACCAGACCTACGGCGTCGGCATGCCGATCCTGCTGCAGTTCGACCGCCCGGTCGCGAAGCGGTTCCGGGCCGGCATCGAGCACTCGCTGCAGATCACCACATCCAAGCCGGTCGTGGGCGCGTGGTACTGGGATGCCCGGTGCGGCACCGCGCCGACCTGCCTGTCCTTCCGGCCTCGCACCTACTGGCCCGCGCACACCAAGGTCAGCTTCACCGGGCACCTGAACGGGGTGCAGGCCACGCCGGGCGTGTACGGGGATCACACCCTGACCCAGTCCTTCACCATCGGCCGGTCGCTGATCGTGACGGCCAGTACCGCGACCCACCACATGCACGTGTACCGGAACGGGCACCTGATCCACCGCTGGCCGATCAGCACCGGCAGGCCGGGGGACAACACGCCGAACGGGACCTACCTGACCATTGACAAGGGGAACCCGGTGGACATGGTCGGCCCCGGGTACAACATCGAGGTGCCCTGGTCGGTGCGGTTCACCTGGTCCGGCGACTATCTGCACGACGCGTTCTGGTCGGTCGGCGAGCAGGGGTTCACCAACGTCAGCCACGGCTGCGTCAACATGCCTCCGGCCGCGGCCAAGGTGTACTACAAGATGGCGGTGCCCGGGGATCCGGTGACGATCACCGGCAGCCCGCGCGGCGGCACCTGGGCTAACGGCTGGACTCAGTGGTTCCTGTCCTGGAAGCAGCTTGTGGCCGGCAGCGCGCTGCACGAGGCGGTGCAGGCCGGCCCCGGCGGGAGCAAGTTCGTCAACCCGGCCACCCTGCCGCGGGCACACGGGTCCGCCCCGCTGCAGACGGCGATCTGGGGCAACGCAGAGGCCGCGTAATCGCAACCCTTAGGACGCAGTTCGGTGAAGTTGCGGCAAGAAAGGTCCCGCGGGCCGCGCGGACCCGCCAGAATAGGGGGCCGACGAGCCTGCAACGGCCCAGGAAAAAGGGCGGGCAAAGCCCGAACCTCCCGGGCCTGTCGCGCGTCACATGAGTGTAGAACCGGTAAACAACTGCGCCGCGCGACTCATACGTTTCATGGCCCCGGCGCTCCATATGGACAGGCAGACCCTCGCACGGCAGGTTGAGCAAAGGGAGCGGAATCTTGTTCGGTGCGCGAAAGAATCGCGAGCAGGCTGCGGGGACCACCGCGCCGCGTTCGCGGCGGACCGTGCTGGCCGGCGGGGCCTTGGCCCTCGTCGCGGTGATGATCATCGCGGGCGGGCTCACCTGGCTGCTCGCTTCCGGGCATGGGGGCTCCTCGCCGGCATCGGCGGCCGTCAGCCGGCACCATGCCCAGCCGGCCAAGCCCGCCCCGCCGCTGCGCGTCGTCTCGGTCACTCCCGCCGACGCCACGCACCGGGTAGACGGCTCGCAGCCGGTGACGATTACGTTCTCCGCCCCGCTGGCCGCCGGTTCCCCGAAGCCGCGCATTACACCTGACGTGCAGGGCACCTGGACGGCGGCCAAGGGCGGCACGATGGTGTTCACCCCGGCCACCGCGTTCAGGCCGGATTCCACCATCACGGTGCGGATCCCGTCGGGGCAGGCCGGCGTGCGCTCGGCCGCGGGCGGTCTGCTCGGCGCGCAGGTCACCGACCGGTTCCACACCAAGCCGTATTCCACCCTGCGGCTGCAGGAACTCCTCGCCCAGCTCGGCTACCTGCCGCTGACCTGGAAACCGAGCGGGACCGACCCCGCCGCCGGTGACCGGGCAGCCCAGCTCAGCGCCGCCTACCACGCGCCGCACGGCAAGTTCAAGTGGCACGGCCACTACCCGCGCTCGCTGAAGGGCATGTGGACGCCGGGCGCGGCGAACCTCGTCGAAGTCGGCGCGATCAGGGCTTTCCAGTCGGTGGAAGGGCTGCCTATGGACGGCGTGGCCGGGACTGCCGTCTGGCGGGATCTGCTGCGCGCGGAGGCCAAGGGCCACAACAACCCGAACGGGTACAGCTACGCGCTGGCCAGCAAGGCCAGCCCGGAGACGCTCACCGTCTGGCATGACGGGCACGTGGTCCTGCACACGCTCGCCAACACCGGGATCCCGGTAGCGCCGACCGCCGACGGTACCTACCCGGTGTACTTGCGGCTGCCCTTCCAGGTCATGAAAGGCACCAACCCGGACGGCAGCCACTACGCCGACCCGGTGCAGAACGTCGCCTACTTCAACGGCGGCGATGCGCTGCACTTCTTCCCGCGCGCGTCATTCGGGTTCCCGCAGAGCCTGGGCTGCGTCGAGCTGCCGCTGGCGCAGTCGGCCACGGCCTATCACTACATGACCTACGGCAGCCTGGTCACGGTCTCCTGACCCACGGCAGCCTGGTCACGGTCTCGCCGGCCTGATCCGCCGTGACCGTCCGGCAGCGGTGGCGGGCTCCGCTCGGCACCGCGGAGCCGCCGGCGCGGGTCGCCACCGCCAACATCGGCGGAACTGTCGGTGCTTGCGGGCGGGTCCAGCCGGCCAGCCGCCAGATGATCTCCCCGTCGGCGCGCTCAGCGGTCGGGGTCATCCCGGCCCGGCGGGCGACGGCAGCGGAGGCGGCATGATCCGGGTGGATAGCCGCGACGATGGTCATGACCTGGTGCTCGCGCAGCCAGCCGATGAGAGCCTGAGCGGATTCGGTGGCGTAGCCACGCCCCTGCCAGGGGGTACCGACCACCCAGGCGATGGCGGCCCGCAGGCCGGCCGGCTCGCTGGTGATCGTGGCCTGCACGGTGCCGGCCAGCTGCTGATCCTCCCGCTGCCGGATAACCCAGTTGAGCCAGCCCTCATCGCGCCTGGCCGGCCCGGCGGCCTGCCGCTGGTAGCGCTCGGTGAGCTCGCGGAGCGTAGGCGGGCTGCCGCCGGTGAAGCGGTACAGCTGCGGCGCGGACAGCACCTGCACCATCTGCGCGGCGTGCCGAACCGCCAGCGGCTCGAGCAGGAGCCTCGGCGTCTCGACGGGCGCAGCCGCCGGGCCGGCCGACGTCATGTCCCCGCGCCCACGGCCGGGCTGCGCCGCTCCAGCAGGATGACGTCACGCCACCGGCCGTGATGCCGGCCGAGCCGCTCGCGCGTACCGACCACGCGGAATCCCGCGCTCCGGTGCAGCCGCAGGCTGGCGCCGTTCTCCGGGAAGATCCCGGACTCGATGGTCCAGATGCCGGCCCGTTCGGTGGAGCGGATCAGCGCGCGGAGCAATGCCGTCCCGACGCCCCGTCCGCGGGCGTCCGGCCCGACGTAGACGGAGTGCTCGACCACGCCCGCATACACGCACCGGCTGGAGACGGCAGACACCGCAACCCAGCCGAGCACCTCCCCGGTGCTCCGGTCACGGGCCACGTAGCGGTGACCCGCGAGCCTGGCCGCGTCGAAGGCCGCCCAGTCCGGCGCCCGGGTTTCGAAGCTAGCCTGCCCGGTATCCAGCCCGGTCTGGTAAATGCCCAGCACCGCACCCGCGTCCGCGCTGGTCATCGGCTCGATCACGCACGAGGAGAGCGCCTGATCATGATCATTTTCACTTTTCATGCACCACGACCAATTCGTGACCCATTTTGTCGGGGTATGTGACCCGCTTGCGCATGATAAGTCGGCACGATCGGGTCTCACGCGAGATGGGGCGTTCGGCACGCGTCGATCACGAGAGCGTGACGTCCGGGCATCAGTGTCTGCGGGCTCGCCGGCTCAGCGGCCGGGAATGGCACAATCGATGAGCAGGTAAAGGGTCCGCCAGCGAGCCGGGACCGGCCGCTGACGGTCCCGGCCGGCGCGGGAGGCAGCATGCCGCAGGGACTGACCCAGATCCGCCGGGTCGCCATCATCGCTGCCCTGTGCGCGATCGCCGCGATCGGGCTGCAGGCCCGGGCCGCCCTGCCAACCACCGCCAGCGGCGTGGTGGCCGGAGCCACCGGGCAGGCTTTCGCTGACATCACCGGTGCAGTGACCGGGGCCAGCCTGGTGGCCGGCATCGTGCTGTTCGTGCTGCTGGCCCGCTACCGCCGTAAGCGCAAGCGCAACAACCAGTCCCCAGCCACGCCGATGCCGTGGTGGGCCCGGATGATCGCGGCCCTGCTGGCGCTGGCCGTGATCGGCGGCCCGATCGTGCTGATCATCAGGGCGTTGTACCAGCGGGGGCGGCGGCTGGCCAGGCCCGTGCTGCTCCCGGCCCTGGGCCACGCCGGCCGGCCCTGGGCAGTGACACGTCGAGCGGCTGGGCCCTGTTCGCCGGGATGGCATTCGCCGCGGCAGCGCTGATCATCGCGGCCCTGTGGGTGCGCAGGCAGCGCCGGGCTCACGACTGGCCAGACGACTCGCGCGCCGAGCCAGACAGCAAGCATTCGCTGCAGGACGCGCTGTCGGCCGGCACCGCGGCCCTGCGGGACCAGGCCGATCCGCGGGCCGCGATCATCGCCTGCTACGCGGCCATGGAAGGAAGCCTGGCCGGCGCGGGAGCGGTGCCGGCCGCGTCGGACACCCCCGACGAGGTGCTGGCCCGCGCGGCGTCCGGGGGGCTGATCCGCTCGGCGGCCGCGGGCGAGCTGACCGGGCTGTTCCGGCAGGCGCGTTACGGCCACAGGGACATGGCCGAGGGCGAGCGTACCGCCGCGCAGGGCGCGCTGACCCGGCTGCGCGCCGACCTGGGCGGCGCGGGGTGAGCGACGGGGGCCAGCGGGAAACGCCGCTGCCGGACACAAGGGCCGCAGCCACGGCAGAACCGCCCGGCGCGCCGACCCAGGCCACGGGCGGAGACGCCCCCGACCACAGGCGGAGACGCCCCGACCACGAGCGGGACGCCCCGATCACGGTGACTGGCTCGGCGGGCGATGCCGAATGGTCAGGCGCGCCGACCCGGGCCCCACTGCTGGACCGCCCCGTCGTGCTGACCGCCTTGGCCCTGGTGGCAGCCGTCCTGCTGGCCGACGGTTACCTGGCGGCGGGGCCGGCCGGGTTCGTGCTGGCCGGCACCGTGCTCGCGCTGGTGGCGATCCTCTTCGCGCGGGCCGCGGTGCCGCGGGGTGACGAGCCCCCGCCCAGCGCCGCCGGGAAGGACCACCGCCCCGGGGAGAGCAGCCAGGCCGATTTCCCCGCCTACCGGAAGATCACCTCCGACCTGTCCTGGGCGGTCGCGTCGCCGCGGCACTATGACCACGGCCTCCGGCCGCGGCTGGCCGGGCTGCTGGACGCGCGGCTCGCCCAGCGGTACGGGCTCGATGCCGCCGCCCAGCCAGAGCGGGCCAGGGAGCTGCTCGGCGCGGAGCTGTGGCCGCTGCTGGACACATCCCGGCCGGCCTCGAACGACAGCCGCGCCCCCGGAGTGAGCATGGCTACCGTCGACCGGATCGTGACCAGGCTGGAGGAACTGTGACCGGCGGGGGCAACGGCCGGGCCCACGACACCGCGCAACAGTGCGCGCGGATTCTGGCCGAGGTGGAACAGGTCATCGTGGGCAAGCGGGACCCGGTCACGATGGTCCTGCTCGGCATCCTGGCCGCCGGGCACATCCTGATCGAGGATCTGCCCGGGCTCGGCAAGACGCTGCTGGCCCGGACGTTCGCCGGCGCGCTCGGGCTGCAGTTCACCCGGGTCCAGTTCACCCCGGACATGCTGCCCGCCGATCTGACCGGGGCGCCGGTCCTCGACCCGCGCCGGGGAGAGTTCGCGTTCCGGCCCGGCCCGGTGTTCACCAACCTGCTGCTGGCCGACGAGATCAACCGCACTCCGCCGAAGACCCAGGCGGCGCTGCTGGAAGCGATGGCGGAGGGTCAGGTCAGCGTCGATGGCACCACCCACGTGCTGGCCGCGCCGTTCATCGTGCTGGCCACCGACAACCCGATCGAGTATGAGGGCACCTACCCGCTGCCGGAGGCGCAGCTGGACCGGTTCACCGCGCGGGTCAGGCTGGGCTATCTGGATCGCGACGGCGAGGCCGAGATGGTACGGCGCCGGCTGGCCCGCGGTTCGGCACAGCCGCAGCCGCGCCAGGTGACCGACGTCGCCGGGCTGCTGGCCATGCGGGAATCGCTCGAGGGGGTGCACATCGATCCGGACCTGCTCGGCTACGTGGTGGATCTGGTCGCGGCCACCCGTAAGCACCCGCAGGTCATGGTGGGCGCCAGCCCGCGCGGGACGTTCGCCATCATCCAGCTGGCCCGGGGGCACGCGGTGCTGGCCGGCCGCGAGTTCGTGGCGCCCGAGGACGTCAAGGCGGTCGCGGTAGCAGCACTGGCGCACCGGCTCGTCCTGCGCCCGGAGATGTGGGTGCGGCAGGTCACCGGGGAGGACATCGTGACCGAGCTGATGAGGCAGCTGCCGGTTCCGCGAGCCCAGCCCACGGCCAGCGAGCTCGCCCCGTGAGGCGCCAGGTCAGCTGGTATCCCTCACGGGGGACCCGGCGGCTGGCCACGATCGCGCTGCTGGCCTTGGCGGCCGCGCTGATCACCGGGCACGCCGGGTTGCTGTTGCTCGCCGCTCCGCTGCTGGCCGCTCTCGTCGCAGCCCCGCACGGGCGCCGGCCGGACGACGTGGACATCAGCGCGACGGCTTCGGCGAGCCGCTGCTTCGAGCAGGAGGAGATCGAGCTGACAGTGACCGCCACGGTGGCCGGCCAGATGGAAGCGATCTCCTTCCTGCTCGAGCTGCCCGCCGAGCTCAGCCTGGTGACGGGCCCGGCCGCGCAGGTGACCCTGGACTGCCGCACGGCCCAGGCGAGCTGGACGGTGCGGCCCGCGGTGTGGGGGCGGCGCAGCATCGGGCCGGTGCGCGTCACCTGCCGCGGCCGGGGCGGGATCTGGTCGACGGCGGTGCAGGCATGGGCCGGGCCGATCGACGTGTTCCCCCGGCCGCCTGCGGTCAGGCCCCGGCTGGTACCGCCCGAGCTGCTGCGCCGCATCGGCGAGCACACCGGCCGGGCAGTGGGCGAGGGAATCGAGTTCGGCGCTGTCCGCGCGTACCTGCCCGGCGACCGGCTCAGGGACGTCAACTGGACGGTCACCAGCCGCCGCGGCGAGCTGCACGTCAACCAGCGGACCGCGCAGCGGGCCGCCGACCTGGTCGTCATGATCGACGCGTTTTCCGAGATCGGGCCGCCGGGTGATACCACGCTGGACACCGCCGTACGCGGCGCCGCCGGGCTCGTCGCCGCCTACCTGCGGACCGGTGACCGGGCCGGGGTCGTCACGCTCGGCGGGATGCTTCGCTGGCTCGGGCCCGCCCCCGGCGAGCGGCAGTTCTACCGGATCGCCGAGATGGTCCTGGGCGTCCGCTTCCATAGCGACGTCACGCCCAACCTGGACCGCATCCCGCGCACAGCGCTGCCGGCGGGCGCGCTGGTGGTGCTGTTCTCCCCGCTGCTCGACCAGCGCTCACTCGGCGCGATCACCGACCTGCGCCAGCGCGGGTTCCCGGTGGTGGTGGTGGACGTGCTCCGCGCCGAACCCCCGGGCCTGGCCAAGTCGCGGATGTCAGACCTCGCGCTGCGGATCTGGCGGCTCGACAGGGACACGCAGCGCTTCGGCCTGGAAAGCGCCGGGATCCCGGTGATCTCCTGGCCCGCCGGCGAGGAACTCGACGCGGTCATGGCTCCGGTCAGGCGGGTGCCGGCCATGGCGGCCCGGCGATGATGCGGGCGGTCACCGCGCTGGCCGGCGTGGCACTCGTGGCGGTCCCGGTGGCCGCCGACCCGCGGGCGGCGTACCCGGTCGCCGTGATCGGCCTGGTGTGCGCGCTCATCATCGGCTGGCCGCAGCGGGGCGCGGCGGCGGGACGGCGAGTGGCGGCGGCCATCCGCGCGCGGGCGTGGATCCCCGCGCGGGCGGCGGCCGGCACGGTAGTCGCGGTCGCCGTCATCATCGAGTGCGCGGCGTCGCGGCTGGACACTGTCGCGATGGCGGGCGAGGGGCTACTGCTGCTCGGATTCCTGCTGCTGCTCGGCCGCCCGGCCGGCCTGGCCGGCGGTACCACCAGGGCCTGGTTGCGGCTGCGGCTGCCGGCGGTGCTGGGTGCGGTGGCCGCGACCGGGATCGTGCTGGCCGCCCTGGCCGCGGTGCCCGGCTCCTCGCCCTGGCTCGCGCTGGGCGGGCTGGCCGCCGCGGTAGCCGCCTACCTGGTCGCCGCGCCCCGGGACCGTTCCGGCGGGTCGCCGCCCCCCGGCTAGCCGACCGCGGCGGGCAGCCCGCTGAGCGCCTCGGCCAGCGCCTGCTCCGGCAGCTCGAAGTCCTTCACCTGGCCCGCCCGGTAGCTCGCGTAGGCGGGCAGGTCCAGCAGGCCGTGACCGCACAACGCGGTCAGGATGACCTTCTCCTCGCCGGTCTCCTTGCAGCGCAGCGCCTCCTCGATGGTGGCGGCCAGCGCGTGCGTGGGCTCGGGCGCGGGCAGGATGCCCTCGGCCCGGGCGAACCGCAGGCCCGCGGCAAAGCACTCGGACTGCGGCTTGGCCACCGCCTCGATCAGGCCCAGCTCGTAGATGTGCGACAGCAGCGGGGACATGCCGTGATAACGGAGCCCGCCGGCGTGGATCGGGTCCGGCACGAAGTCATGGCCGAGCGTGTGCATCTTGAGCAGCGGGGTGAGGCCGGCCGTGTCGCCGAAGTCGTAGGCGTATACCCCCCGGGTGAACGACGGACACGCGGCTGGCTCGACCGCCCTGATGACCGGGTTCATCCGGCCTGCCATCTTCTCCCGCAGGAACGGGAACGAGAGCCCGGCGAAGTTGGACCCGCCGCCGGTGCAGCCGACGATCAGGTCGGGCACGTCGCCGGCCAGCGCGAGCTGCTTCAGCGCCTCCTCGCCGATGACGGTCTGGTGCATCAGCACGTGGTTGAGCACGCTGCCGAGCGAGTAGCGCGCCGCGTCGTCGCCCGCGGCCTGCTCCACCGCCTCGCTGATCGCGATGCCCAGGCTGCCCGGGGAGTCCGGGTGATCGGCCAGGACCGCCCGGCCCGACGACGTCTCCGGCGACGGGCTGGGGTACACGGTCGCCCCGTAGGCCTCCATCAGCATCTTGCGGTACGGCTTCTGGTCGTAGGAGGCGCGCACCATCCACACGTCGAGGTCCAGGCCGTAGACAGCGCAGGCGAACGACAGCGCGCTGCCCCACTGGCCCGCCCCAGTCTCGGTGGTCAGCCGGCGCACGCCCTCCGCGGCGTTGTAGTAGGCCTGCGGCACCGCGGTGTTGGGCTTGTGCGAGCCTGCCGGGCTGCCGCCCTCGTACTTGTAGTAGATCCGCGCGGGCGTGCCGAGGTCGCGTTCCAGCCGCCGGGCGCGCAGCAGGGGCGTGGGCCGCCACAGCCGGTACACGTTGACGACATCGTCGGGGATGTCGATGCGGGAGTCGCCAGACACCTCCTGCGCGATCAGCGCCGCCGGGAACAGCGGCGCCAGGTCGTCGGGGCCGACTGGCTGGCCGGTCCCCGGGTGCAGCGGCGGCGGAGGCGGCGCAGGCAGGTCCGGCACGATGTTGTACCACTGCCTGGGCAGATCGGATTCTTGAAGTACGTACTTGACCTGGCGATCCATGACTGCCTCCGGCGGGCCAGGGTGACGGAGCTCACCTAGGGCCTAGACGATAGCAAGTCCGGCGCGGGCGGCTACGCGAGACAAGGACCGCGCGGCAAGGACAGCGGCACCGGGACCGCACCGCGGGGAATCGCCGGGCCGGCGCGCCACCGCCGGGGTAGCCAGGCCATGGTCAGGGCAGCCGGGCCACGGTCAGGGCAGCAGCCGGACCACGGCGCGGGCCCGGCCGAGGACCTTAGCGCCCGCCGACGTGGCGGTGATCGCGAGCGCCACCCGGCTGTCGTCGAGCTTCTCCTCGACCTTGCCGCTGACCTCGATGGCCGCGCCCTGGTCGTCGTCGGGCACCACCACGGGAGCGGTGAACCTGACGCTGAACTCCAGCACGGTCCCGAACTCACCGACCCAGTCGGTCACGAACCGCCCGGCTTGCGCCATCGTGAACATGCCGTGCGCGATGACGTTGGGCAGGCCGACCGAGCGGGCGATCCGCTCGTTCCAGTGGATCACGTTGAAGTCGCCGGACGCGCCCGCGTACTTGATCAGGCTCAGCCGGGTGGCCGGATAGCTGACCGCGGCGATCTCAGTACCCTCTGCCACGTCCGCGTAGCTTCGCTTCACGCCGCCTCCCGATTCCGCCGTAGTCCGCGCTAGCCGCGCTCGACAAGCGTCGAGTACGCGGTGCAGACGGGGTCGCCGGTCACCGTCTGAATGTCCGTCCTCGTGTTGAGCATGGTCAGGCTCCCGGCTTCCCTGATATCGGAGATCGTGGAGGTCGCGGTCAGCAGGTCGCCGGCGCCGATCGGCCGGCTGTATTCGAACCGCTGCTCCCCGTGCACGACCATGGCGTAGTCGAGCCCGAGGCCCGGGTCCGCCACGGCCCGCCCGCTGCTGGCCATGCTGATCACGATCGCGAACGTCGGCGGCGCGATCACGTCCGGGTACCCGGCCGCCCGGGCGGCCTCGCGGTCACGGTACAGCGGGTTCGGGTCGCCGATCGCGTCCGCGAACTCGGCGATCTTGACCCGGCTGACCTCGTACGGCTCCCCCGGCGGGAACGTACGCCCGATGTAGTCCTTGTTGACCGCCATCGCCGGGCGAGCCCTAGCGGGTCTCGCGGTGCGGCCGGTGGCAGCGGCAGTTGGGGCAGTACTTGCGCAGTTCCATCCGGTCCGGGTCGTTCCGCCGGTTCTTGCGGGTGATGTAGTTGCGGTGCTTGCACTCCTGGCATGCCAGGGTGATCTTGGGCCTGACGTCAGTAGCGGCCACGGTAGGAGTGCCCTTTCTCTCTTCCTCAATCGGTCGCCCCCGGGTCCGGGGGCGCACCATCCGGGGGTCCGGGGGCGTAGCCCCCGGTTTCGGGGGGTTCCGGGGGTCGCCCCCCGGGTCAATACGCGAAGCGGTGAAGCTGGCCGCAGGCCAGCGAACAGCGCTTCGTAGCGGAGGCCGGACTTGAACCGGCGACACAGCGATTATGAGCCGCTTGCTCTGCCTGACTGAGCTACTCCGCCGCCTGACTCCCCCGCGTCCGCCAGCACGCCGGCGGCGGGCGGGGTTCGCGGGGCCTGACCTAGCCTACCGGGATCCGCCGGGTTCGCGCGCTCAGGTACCTCGCGGACCTCGCAGGCCACGATCTACGAACACAAGCCGAAGATCAAGGGATTTGTTCCCGAACGGCCACCGCGACCCTGGTCACGCGGAGCCCAGCCCGAGCAGCAGGCCGCCGTCGGACACGGCCGGCGAGCTGGTCAAGAAGAGCACCACGCCGTCGACAGGGGCGTGGATCTCCTCCTGCACCGTCGCGCCGTCGATGCTGGTCACGGTGCCGAGCAGCTGACCCTCCCGGACCGCGTCGCCGGGGCAGGCCCGCGGCTCCCACCAGCCCGCCCGGCGGCAGTACAGCCACTCGAAATCGCGCAGGTAGCCCGGCGCCCTGTCGTCCTCCCAGTGCGCTCCGCCGCGCGACATGCCCAGCATGTCCAGCACCCGGTACAGGCCGCGCACGTGCAGTTCCACCGACGCGCTGTCCACCTGCCCGCCGCCGCCTGCCTCGGCGATGATGGCTGGCACGCCGATGGCCGCGGCCGCCGCGCTGGTCATGCCGGTCAGGCCCTGGCTGGGCTTGCGCTGATGGCGGGCTACGTAGCGGAGCCCGTAGGCGTTGGCCAGCTCGCGCGCCCGGGCCTGGGCCGAGCCTGCGTGATAGAGCGCGAACGGCTCCAGAGCCTCGACCAGGTCGCCGGCGTGCGCGTCGACCACCGCGTCCGAGCCTTCGATGAGCTGGGTAAACGCCGCGTGCGCCAGCCGCTCGGTGAACGTCCCTGCCGGGTTGCCCGGGAAGCAGCGGTTGAGGTTCTTGCCGTCCTCGGGCACGACGAACGGGCTCCTGGCCCAGAACGCTGGCAGGTTCAGCACCGGAACGGCCCGCACCCGGCCGCGCAGGCTGGCCGGCTCCAGCTCCCCGGCCCAGCGGCGCACCGCGGCCATCGGCGCGTACTCGCAGCCGTGTACCCCGGCGATCACCGTGAGAGCGGGGCCGTCGTGCGCGCCGGTGATCTCCACCACCGGCACGTCGAGCCCGGCGAGATCGAGCGTCCCGTGGACCACGCTTCCAGGCACCTGCCCGTCCCCTTCCGTCGCCGCCACCCGGTAGGTCGCGTGCGGCGCCACGTTACGTCAGATCGGAGCCGGGTTAAAGGCGAGGCCAGTGCGCGGACCGGGCGGCACAGCGGCCGGCGCGAGAGGATGAGACACGATCGCGCCGCGGCCAAGGAGGCAACATGAAGATCTTCCTGTCAAGCGACATGGAGGGCACCGCGGGCGTCGTGGACTGGGAGCAGTGCGCCGGCGACGGGCCGCAGGCGGTGGCGGGGCGGCAGTTGCTGCTGGGCGAGGTCAACGCGGCCATCGAGGGCGCCGTGGCCGGCGGGGCCACCGAGATCGTGGTCAATGACTCGCACTCGCAGATGCTCAACCTGCCGCCCCAGGCGCTGGCCGGCCAGGCCTCCTACATCTCGGGCCGTCACAAGCCGCTGTACATGATGCAAGGGCTGGACGGCAGTTTCGGCGCGGCGCTCTTCGTCTCCTGCCACGGCTCGGTCGGCGCCGCGGCGGGGCTGCCGCGCACCTACAACCCCCGCGCGGTGGCCGAGGTCAGGCTCAACGGCACGGTCACCGGGGAGGCCGGCATCAACGCGCTGGTGGCCGCGCACCACCAGGTGCCCGTGGTGCTCGTGACCGGCGACCGGTGCGCCTGCGAGGAGGCCGCCTGCCTGCTGCCCGGCATCCACACGGCGGTGGTGAAGGAGCCGGTGAGCAGGCTGGCGGCGCACAGCCTGCGCCCCGGCGGGCATGCGCGCTGATCCGGGAGGTGGCCGAGAAGGCCGTGGCCACGGCCCGGCCAGGCCGCGCCGCCGCCGCTCGGGCCGGTCGCCGCCCTGGAGATCTCGGTCCGCACCACGGACATCGCCGAGGCCGCCACCTGGGTCCGCGGCGTCGAGCGGGCGGGGCCCCAGGGAACTCGTGATAACCGGCGACGACCTGCTGTCGGTCTACCGGTCGTTCTGCGCGGCCATCCTGCTGACCCGCACGATCGCGGAGGCGGTATGACCGGGAGTAGCGATGCCGGGCATGCCGTCTGGCGCGCCGCCGTCGCCGCCTGCTATCCGCACCACCGGCGACCGCGCTGGCGGCCGCGGGCGGCGCCCGTTCAGCGGCGGCCGGGCCGGGCTGCCGCGGCCGTGCCGTTCAGCCAGCGGCGCCCGTTCAGCGGCGGCCGGGCCGGGCTGCTGCGGCCGGCGCCGTTCAGCCAGCGGCGCCCGTTCAGCGGCGGCCGGCCGGGCTGCCGCGGCTGGGCCGGGCTGCCGCAGCCACGGCCGGCGCTAGCCTCGTGGTGGCGGCTGGCTCCGGTCCGTTCTGTGGCCTGCACCCTGGCCGCCGGCCGGGGCCGGGGCCGGGGCCGGGGGGCGCATCTCCTCGACCGAGTCCGCGGCGCGGTCCGGGGCTATCACCTGCCCGTCCGTGCGACGTTCGGGCACGGGCTTGCCGATCAGCCGGTAGACGGCCGCGCCGTTCACGGTTTCCTTGTCCACCAGCAGCTTGACGAGCCGGTCGAGCTCGGGCCGGTGACCGCTGATCAGGCTGGCGGCTTGCTCCTCGGCCTCACGCAGCAGCCGGGAGACCTCAGAGTCGATCGTGGCCTGGGTGGCCTCGGCGAACGGCCGGCTGGACACCCCAGGACCGCTGGAGCCGAGGAACACCGAGCCGCCCTCGGGGTAGCCGACCGGGCCGATCTTGGGTGACAGCCCGAACTCGCGGACCATCTTCGTGGCCAGGTCGGTAGCCCCGGCCAAGTCGTTGGCGGCTCCGGTGGAGCCCTGGCCGAACTCGACCAGCTCGGCGGCCCGGCCGCCGAGCCGGACCCGGAGCGAGTCGGTGAGATAGTCCTCGCCATAGAGGTGGCGCTCGACCAGCGGCAGCTGCTCGGTCACCCCGAGCGCCTGCCCGGCGGGCAGGATCGTGACCTTTTCCACCGGGTCGGCGTGCTCGGACAGGGCGGCGACCAGCGCGTGACCGGCCTCGTGCACCGCGACAGCCTGCTTCTCCTCGGGCAGCAGCACGTTGGAGCCTTCCCGGCGGCCGAGCAGGATCCGGTCCCTGGCCGCGCTGAAGTCCTCGGCGGTCAGCACGTCGCGGCCGCCGCGGACGGCGTTGATCGCCGCCTCGTTGGCCAGGTTGGCCAGGTCGGCGCCGGAGAAGCCGGGCGTGCCGCGCGCCACCACCTGCAGGTTGACGTCCGGGCCGAGCTGCTTGTCCCGGCAGTGCACCACGAGGATGGCGGCCCGCTCGGCCAGGTTCGGCAGCGGGATCGTGACCTGCCGGTCGAACCGGCCGGGACGCAGCAGCGCCGGGTCCAGGATCTCCGGCCGGTTGGTCGCTCCCAGGACCACGATGCCCTGCATGACATCGAACCCGTCCATCTCCGAGAGCAGCTGGTTGAGCGTCTGCTCGCGCTCGTCGTTGGCCACCGCGCCCGCGCCGCCGCGGCGCTGGCCGATCGCGTCGATCTCGTCCACGAAGATGATGGCGGGCGCCCGCTTGCGCGCCTCGGCGAACAGATCCCTGACCCGGGCCGCGCCCACCCCGACGAACAGCTCAACGAAGCTCGAGCCGGTGACCGAGAAGAACGGCACCTCCGCCTCCCCGGCCACGGCGCGGGCCAGCAGCGTCTTGCCGGTGCCGGGCGGCCCGACCATCAGCACGCCGCGCGGCGCCATCGCCCCAGCCCGCCGGTAGCGCTCGGGGTGGCGCAGGAAGTCCACTACCTCGCTGATCTCCGCCTTGGCGCCCTCGTACCCGGCGACGTCGCTGAACTTGGTCGTCGGCCGCTCGGCGTCGAACACCTTCGCCCGCGACCTGCCCACGTTGAGCACGCCTCCCAGCGCCCCCGCGCCGCCCGCCGCGCCGCGCGACAGCCGCCGCCACAGGAGCAGCGGCAACACGAAGATCGCAAGCAGGATCAGCCAGGAAACCAGCACCGAGCCGAACGACGAGCTCGGCTCGGCCGCGGTAATCTGCACCCCCGCGGCCTGCAGCTTGCTGGTCAGGGTGGGGCCGGCCAGCTGGACCGGGATCACGGTGGTGTAGTCGCTGCCGTTGGTGAGGGTGCCGGTGGCCGCGGCGTTGCTCGTGCTGCTCGAGGCGATCGTGACCGTCTTGACCTTGTGCGCGTTCACGTCGGACAGGAACTGCGAATAGGTCAGGGTCACCTGCCCCCTGGTGTGTATGGCCGGAAGGAAGATCCACGCCACCAGGACCAGCCCGATCGCGATAGGCCATAGCCAGTGACGCCACGCCGGAGGAGGCGGCGGGGCCGTCGGAGTGGGCCGGTCGCCGGGCGGCGGAGGCATCGGTTGCTTGCTCATGAATCATTCTTACGGGCTGACGCCGCCCACGGCTAGCTCGCCCCCCTCTGATCGGCACCGGGCGGGCCGCGCCGTCCGGGAAGATCCGCGCCTGCCCGTTCGGAAAAATACCCGGACCGGCCGCGGTCACGGCCGTGGCCACGGCAGGGCTACCGGCCGCCGGGCGCCCACGGGTCGTAGTCCACCTCAAGTTCCTCCTGCGCCGGCCGCTCGGCCAGGGGCACGTGCTGCAGGTTGATCCGGATCCGGGTCCAGGTGTAATTGCGGCCGCGCATGGAGTCGACTAGCACGTCCTCCGGCGCCAGGTGCGGCCACACCTGCGCGTGCCGCGCCTTCCACCGTTCCAGCCCCTCCATCGCTGCCGCCTTCGTGGCCGCGCGGGCGATCTCGATCAACGGCATGGACGAGCGGCGGCGGCCGGCCGGCCCGGCGGACTTGCCAGGCGCGGGCGGCGGGACGTCCGGGCCCGGCGCGCGGCCGCCGCGGCGCTTGGACGGCTGGACCCGCGGCTCCTCGCCCGCCTGCCGCACGAAATGCGGCGGCCAGGGCGCATCGGGCACCCCGGCCGCCTCGTCGCTGGCAGCGCGCTCGAGCAGCGGCTGCAGGGAGCCCGCGGCGGCGTCCATGCCGGCCCACGGGTCGCCCACCTGAGCAAACCTCGCGGGAACCGTGTCGATGGTGAACGAGGCCGGGTCGCAGCCGGGCACCTCTGCCCAGCTCAGCGGGGTGGACACCCGCGCGTCGGGCAGCGGCCGCACCGAGTAGGCGGACGCGACGGTCCGGTCCTTCGCGTTCTGGTTGTAGTCGACGAAGACGCCGCGGCGTTCCTCTTTCCACCATTTGCTCGTCGCCTTGCCAGGTGCCCGGCGCTCGATCTCCCTGGCCAGCGCGACGGCGGCCCGGCGGACGTCGGCGAACGACCAGCGCGGCTCTATCCGGGCGTAGACGTGGAATCCGCGTGAGCCCGAGGTTTTGGGCCAGCCGGCCAGGCCGAAGCTCTGCAGCGCTTCCCTGGCGACCATGGCCACGTCCACGATCTGCTGCCACCCCACCCCCGGTACCGGGTCGAGATCCACCCGCAGCTCGTCAGGGTGATCAAGGTCGCTGGCGCGGACCGGGTGCGGGTTGAGGTCGATGCAGCCGAGGTTGGCCGCCCAGGTCAGCGCGGCCGCGTCGCGGGGCACGACCTCCTCGGCGGTCCGGCCGGACGGAAAGCGCAGCTCGACCGTCTCGATCCACGCCGGGCGGCTGGCCGGCGCCCGCTTCTGGAAAAACGCCTCGCCGTCGGCGCCGTGCACGAAGCGCTTCAGCACCATGGGCAGGCCCGCCACCCCGCGGAGCGCGCCGTCAGCAACCGACACGTAGTAGTGGATGAGATCGAGCTTGGTGTGCCCGGTCTCGGGAAAGAAGATCTTGTTCGGGTTGCTGACGCTGACCGTGCGCCCTCCGATTTGCAAGATCATCTTTTCGCCGGCCATGGCGTCACTTTACGTGACGGGCCGCCGCTGGCCCCGGCCTTACCTGCGGGCGGATATCGCAAAAGCCAGCAATAGGCCGGGGGATAGCCGGCCCGCAGGCCATTGCGGGAAGGCACGCAGGTCATTAGTGTCGCTAAAGGCATTTCCGCCATCGCTCCTCAGGAGGCGCAACGATGCGTAAAAGACGCAGAATCTTAATAACGGCGGCCAGGCGCGGCCGGCGTGCTGTGCCTCGGCACGGTCAGCGGGGTCATGGGAACGTCGGCGGCAGGCGCCGCCACGTCTGGCCGGACGATCCTGGCGGGGAGCGTGCTCTCGGCCCAGGCGCGCCAGCATCCGGCCGGCGCCGTGTCCAAGTCCGCCCGGGTGGACTTCAACCTGGTGCTCAACCTCCGTGACAGGGCCGCAGCCGTGGCGCTGCTCCGCGCGGTCAGCACCCCGGGCAGCGCAAGCTACCGGCACTACCTCACCACGACCCAGTGGGAGTCGCGGTTCTCGCCCTCGGCCAAGACGGTCAGCACCGCTCGCGCGTGGCTTCGCAGCCAGGGCTTCGCGGTCAGCGGCGTGTCGAAGGACCGCATGACCATCTCCGCGTCGGGCACTGCCGCCCAGGTAGAGAAGGCGTTCGGTACTAGTCTCGGGTACTTCAAGGTGGCCGGGCACACCGTGCGCCTGGCCACGCGCGCGATGTCGGTCCCGGCCTCGATCGCCGGCAGCGTCGTCGGTGCCATGGGGGTCAACCAGAGCATCGCCAGGCCGGCCGTCGCGGCGACCGCGGCCAGCAGCGCGGCAAGCGCGGCAAGCCAGGCGTCGAGCAAGATCAACTTCCCGCCCCCGCCGGCGGCGTTCCTCGCGTCTCCGCCGTGTGGCAGCTTCTACAACCAGAAGATCGCGACGGTCAAGCCGTCGTTCGGCCACGGCTACCCGAACAAGGTGCCCTACAACGTGTGCGGCTACAAGCCAGGCCAGTTCCGCTCGGCGTACAACGTCGGCTCGGCCACCGGGCAGGGCGCGACCGTGGCCATCGTCAACGCCTACGGCTCGGCGACCATCGCCAGCGACTCGACCCGGTACTTCAGGATGAACGACCCGGGCAACCCGTTCGCCAACGCGCACCTCAGCCAGGTGCTGGCTGCCCCCTTCACCCATCAGGCTGTCTGCGGCGCTTCTGGCTGGCTGACTGAGCAGGCGATCGACGTGCAGTCGGTTCACTCGGTGGCCCGGCATGCCCACATCGTCTACGTCGGCGCCAGGAGCTGCTTCAACAGCGACCTGTTCAAGGCCGACCAGAGGGTTGTCGACAACAGGCTTGCCGACGTGCTCACCAACTCGTTCGGCTCGCCCTCCGGAGACGTCCTGATCGACCGGGCAGAGCGGACGGCGAACGACAACCTGTTCCTGATGGCCGGGTCGATCGGCATGACCGTCTCGTTCTCCACCGGTGACGACGGGGACAACTTCGACCTGACGGGCATCTCCGCGCCCAGCTTCCCGGCGTCCAGCCCGTTCGTGACCGCCGTGGGCGGGACGTCGCTCCAGATCGGCCGGAGCGGCAAGGTGATCGGCCAGGTCGGCTGGGCCACCGGCCGCTCGTTCAAGTGCACGGCCAACGCGGTGGGCACGCTGCCCGGCTGCACGAAGTCGGCGCTGAACACCTGGCTGCCGGTGAGCTATGACGGCGGCAGCGGAGGGTACACCAGCTACAACTACGCCCAGCCGTGGTACCAGGCACCCGTCGTGCCCGCCTCGCTCGCGTCGCGCAACGAGTTCGCCATCGGTTCGGCGGCTCCGATGCGGGTTATTCCCGACATCTCGCTGGACGCCGACCCGTCGACCGGGTTCCTCATAGGCCTGCGCCAGACCTTCCCGAACGGGACGGTGCGGTACTCGCAGCCCCGGTTCGGCGGGACCAGTCTCGCCTCGCCGCTGCTGGCCGGCGTGATCGCTAACGTGGACGGTCTGCAGCGGGCCTCTGGCGGTTCGGACGTCGGGTTCATCAACCCGACGATCTACCGTCTCGTCCGTAGTCCCGGCGGGATAAGCGACGTCCTGCCCGGCGGGAAGCAAGCCCAGCTCCGGGTGGACCACGCCATATTCGAAACGGGCGGAAAGGGCTCCATTACCTCATTCCGTCAGCTGACCTACGAGGGTCCGATCACCTTCTGCGACGGGGCCGGCAACTGTGCGACGCGGGACAACACGCTGAGCACGGCCAAGGGCTACGACAGCATGACCGGGCTCGGCTCTCCGGGGCCGCACTTCATCACCGACCTGGGCAAGTCCTAGCGGCAACGGCACACCGCCCGGTCACGCCGGCCCGGCGGGCGCATGATCATGCGCCCGCCGGGCCGGGTCATTACTGCGGGTCCGGGCCGGGTCATTACTGCGGGTCCGGGCTGGTCATTACTGCGGGTCCGGGCCGAGGATTTCGGTGAGGTTGAAGCTGACCGGCTCCTCGAGCTGGGCGTAGGTGCATGACCGGGGCTCGCGGTCCGGGCGCCAGCGGACGAACTGGGTGGTGTGCCGGAACCGCGGGCCCTCCATGTGGTCGTACCGGACCTCCACGACGCGCTCGGGCGACAGCGGGACGAAGGACAGGTCCTTGGCGGCGTTCCACCGGCTGGCCGCCGCCGCGCGCGGGGTCCGCGTGCCCGCCTCCTGCCTGGCCCAGTTCCACGGGTGGCTGTCGAACGTGGTGACCAGGGGCTGCAGCTCGGTGAAGAGCTCGCGCCTGCGCGCCATCGGGAATGCCCCCACGACGCCGACGCTGGCCAGGTCGCCGGCCTCGGTGTACAGGCCGAGCAGCAGCGAGCCGATCGTGTCGCCGCCGCTCTTGTGCAGCCGGTAGCCGGCCAGCACGCAGTCCGCGGTGCGCTCGTGCTTGACCTTGAGCATCACGCGCTTGTCCGGCTGGTAGGTCACGTCCAGCGGCTTGGCCACCAGCCCGTCGAGGCCGGCCCCTCGAACTGGCTGAACCAGCTCCTGGCCTGGTCACGGTCGGTGGTCACCGGGGTCAGGTGGACCGGGGACCGCGCCGCGGCGAGTGCGTCTTCGAGCGCGGCCCGGCGCTGCGCGAACGGCCGCTCGGTGAGGTCGGCGTCTGCCAGCGCGAGCAGGTCGAAGGCGATGAAGTGCGCCGGGGTCTGCGCGGCCAGCAGGTCGACCCGGCTGGCCGCCGGGTGGATCCGCTGCAGCAGCGCATCGAAATCCAGCCGCCTGCCCTCGGCATCCGGCACCACGATCTCGCCGTCGATCACGCAGCGCTCGGGCAGGTTGGCCAGTACTGCGGCGACGACTTCAGGGAAATACCGGGTCATCGGCCGCTCGTTCCGGCTGCCGATCTCGACCTCGCCGGAGTCCCTGAAGATGATCGACCGGAAGCCGTCCCACTTGGGCTCGAAGCTGTAGGGGCCGTCGGGAATCTGGTCCACCGCCTTGGCCAGCATCGGCGCGACGGGCGGGTTCACGGGAAGGCGCATGGCCCCATCTTCCCGGCTGCGCCGGGTGCTGGCCGCACGCGGTCCCGGCTACCAGGGCTCACTGCTCCCTGATCACCTCCGCCGGGTCCTTGTCCGCGCGCAGGCCGCGGTAGGACGGGGCGCGCATCCGGCCTGCCTGCGTCCACCCGGCGAAGGCCACCTCGATCACCAGCCGCGGCTCCACCCACAGCACCCCCCGCGCGTGTTCGGGCGGGACCGGCGTGGCGAACGGGCTGGCCGGCCTGCGCAGCGGGGACAGCCGCTGGTCGAGCAGCCGCAGCGACTGCTCGTTGAACCCGGTGCCGACGCGGCCGGCGTAGGACAGGCCGTCCGCCGACTGCACCCCGACCAGCAGGGAGCCGATCTGCCCGGCCCGGCGGCCCTTGCCCGCGCTGATCCCGCCGACCACGGCCTCCTGGCTGAACTCGGGCTTGACCTTGCGCCAGTCGGCCGACCGTGCGCCTGGCCGGTACCGGGCGTCCAGCCGCTTGGCCACCACGCCCTCCAGCCCCTGCGCGGCCGCCGCGGCGAGCATGTCCGCGCCCGGCGCGCCGGTGAACGCGGGCGGGGTCTGCCACGACGGGCCGGCCAGCGCCAGGTCGTCGAGCAGCGCACGCCGCTGCCGGTACGGCAGGTCGAGCGTGGGCCGCCAGTCGAGGTACAGCAGGTCGAACGCCACGTAGACGACCGGGGTCCGGCGGGCCATCTGCGCCGCCTCGGCGGCTGAGGTCACGTGTATGCGCGGCTGCAGCGCCTCGAAGCTCGGCCGGCCGCTGGCGAACGCCACGATCTCGCCGTCCAGCACAAGCTGCCGCGGGCCTGCCGCGGGCCCGAGCCCGCGCAGCTCCGGATAGGCGACCGTCACGTCCTGGCCTGAGCGCGAGACGAGCCGGAGGAGCCGGCCGCCGCTGAGGTAGGCGGAGGCGCGCACCCCGTCCCACTTCATCTCATGCGCCCAGCCCTCGTCGTCGGGCAGCACCTTCGAGCTCGTGGCCAGCATCGGGGGCACCCATTCCGGAAGCGCGACCCGTTCGCGGTGGATCATCCAGTCGTCGTCGCGGGTGCGGTAGAGGGCGTAGCCGCCGGACAGGTGGCGTCCGTGCAGCACCACCTTGACCTCGCCCGGCGTCCACTTCACCAGCTCATAGCGGCCGCGGTCCCAGATGCTCACGGTTCCGGCGCCGTACTCGCCCCGGGGGATGACCCCGCTGAACCCGGCGTAGGCCAGCGGGTGATCCTCGGTGCGGCGGGCGAAGTGATCGCGGGCCGGGTCGTCAGGCACGCCTTTCGGCACCGCCCAGGAGACCAGCACCCCGTCGCGTTCCAGGCGGAAATCCCAGTGCAGCCCGCGGGCGTGATGCTCCTGTACGACGAAGACGCCGCCCCCGGAGGGGGCCGGGCCGGAGGGGGCCGGGCCGGCGGGAACCGGGCCGGAGGGAGCCGGGCCGGCGCGGTCGGGCGGCATCGGCTCTGGCGTGCGTGCCGCGTTGCGCTTGCGCCGGTATTCCTCGAGGCTCACCGGCCGCCCCCTATCGCGAGCCTGCGCGCCGGCCAGCCGGCCGCCGCGGGCCCGTCTTGACGATCTTCTATTATTCCCTCCCCGGCACCGGCACCGCGGCTGTCCGGAGCTGCCGCGCGCCATTACAGTGACCCCGGGAAGGCACCGGCCGCAGGCGCCGAAAGGGTGACAGCGTGACAACTCCGCCGAACGAGGCCGCACCGGCAGGCGCCGAGGCGCCGCGGATTTTCCGTCCTGGCGGGATCTCCTACGTCCGCATCCCGGCCCGGGATGTCCAGCAGTCCGCGTCGTTCTACCAGGCGGTGTTCGGCTGGAAGGTGAGCGGCAATCCCGCGTCACCCAGCTTCGAGGACGGCACCGGGCACGTCATCGGGCACTGGCGGACCGACCTCCCGGTCGCCGGGGAAGCGGGCGTGCTGCCCTACATCTACGTGGACCGGGTGGACGACACCCTGTGGCAGGTCAACGAGCACGGCGGCGAGGTCGTCCGGCCTCCCTACCCCGAGGGTGACCTGTGGGTGGCGACCTTCGCCGACCCGGCGGGCAACGTGCTGGGCGTGTGGCAGCACGGGCCGCGGCAGTGACCTGAGGCAGCCGGGCCCGCCCGTCCTCGCGCCCGGCCCTCGCTCCCGCTCACGGCGCGATGTCCTGCGCTGGGGTATCGGCGCCCGCCGCGGGCGGATCACCGGGCAGGGTCCGCGGCAGGCCGAACGCGGCGAGCAGGCCTGGGTCCAGGAAGGCCGTGATCCGCTCGATGCGCGCAGCGCTCATGGTGAGCACGTGAACCGAATGCCCGTGGAAAAGCCCGTCGGCGCAGGGCCGGTAGGACGCGAGGGCCGGCTGGCCGTTGGCGCTGGTGCGCACCAGGAGGCGAGCCCGCTGCACGGGCGGGATCTTGCCGGTCAGGAAGCCGGTCACCGCGTCCCAGCCGCGGAACCACGTCAGGTACGGCGGCATGTCCAGGACCACGTCGTCGGCCAGCAGCTGCCCGAGGCGGCTGATGTCACCGTTCGTGAACGCGGCCATGTACCGGTCGAGCAGCTGGCGCCGGCCGGCTTCATCAGGCTCGGCGACCTCGTCCTCGGCCGGCGCCACTTCAGCGAGCTGCGCGTGCGCGCGCTGCAGCGCGCTGTTGACCGCGGCGGTCGTGGTGCCCAGCAGGTCGGCCACCTCGGCCGCCCGCCAGGCCAGAACGTCGCGCAGGATCAGCACCGCGCGCTGCCGGGCGGGCAGGTACTGCAGGGCGGCGATGAAGGCGAGCCTGACGCCGGCCCGGGACGCGACGATCGCCGCCGGGTCGCCCGGCGCGGGATCCACCATCGCGTCGGGCAGCGGCTCCAGCCAGGGCACTTCGGGCAGCCGCTGCAGCGGCTGCCGCGGGTCATCGGCCGGACCGCCGAGCCCGGACGGCAGCGGCCGCTTGCCGCGGCTCTTCAGCGCGGTCAGGCACGCGTTGGTGGCGATCCGGTACAGCCAGGTGCGCAGCGATGCCCGCTCGCCGTCGAACCCCGGATAGGCGCGCCAGGCCCGCAGGTAGGTCTCCTGCACCAGGTCCTCGGCCTCGTGCACCGAGCCGAGCATCCGGTAGCAGTGCGCCAGCAGCTCCCGGCGGAACGGATCGGCCACCTGCGCGAAGTCTGGGCTACTCGGCATCGCCGCCACCATACGCCGGCCGGCCGGGCGGCGGTCCCTGCTGCTGCCGCCCGAGCCTGGACCGTCGATCTCGCAGCCGGAGCCGGCCAGGCCTGGCCACCGCAGGTTGCCGGATCATGCCGCTTCGTCCTGGCCCGCCGCCTGCAGCTCCCGCGGCCGGGCCGCCTCGGCCCGCTGGCTTGCGCCAGGCGGCATGGCGGCGGCTGATCCGCGGCGGCCGGGAAGGAACATCCCGGCCGCTGCGGCCCCCAGCGACAGCAGCGCCGCGACGCCGACCGCCCGGGTGAACCCGGTGCTGAACGCGTGCGGGGAGGCGTAGCTGCCCGCCGCGCTGAACACCGCGGCCAGGATCGCGATCCCGAACGCCCCGCCGAGCTGACGCAGCATGTTGAAGGTGCCCGATGCCTGGCCGATCGCGGCGGGCGGCACCGCGCCCATGACGGCGTTCTGCGCGGCGGGCATGGCCATCGAGACGCCGATCCCGGCCAGCAGCATCGGCGCGATCAAGGCGGGGTAACTGAGACCGGGCCTGGCGATCAGCGCAATCCAGCCGAAGCCGGCCGCCTGCAGCGTCAGCCCGCCGGCCACCAGCGGCCGCTCGCCTATCCGGTTAACCAGGGAGCCTGCGACGGGCGCGACCAGAGACAAGGTGGCGGTCCAGGGGGCCAGCCGCAGCCCGGCGCCGAGCGGCCCGTAGCCGTGGGCGATCTGGAGGAACTGCGCGAAGAAGAACACCGTACCGAACACCGACCCGAACATCAGGAAGCTGGCCGCGTTGCCCGCGGAGAACGCGCGGGAGCGGAAGAACCGCATCGGCAGCATCGGCTGCCCGGTCCGCAGTTCCCAGGCCACGAACCCGCAGGCAAGGACGGCCCCGGCGGCCAGCGGCACGATCACCTCGGCACTCCCCCAGCCGGCCGCGTTGCCGCGGACCAGGCCCCACACCAGGCCGAGCGCCGCGCCGGTCACCAGCAGCACGCCAGCTGCGTCCAGCCTGGCCCTCGGCCCGAAGCTCTCGTCGATCCTGGCTGCGACGAGCGGAATGAGCAGCAGCCCGATCGGCACGTTGAGCCAGAAGATCCACTGCCATGTGAGTCCCTGGACGACCGCCCCGCCGACGATCGGGCCGCCCAGGATGGACAGGCCGACCACGCCGCTGAACACTCCAAGCGCCCGGGCCCGCCGCTGCGGCGGGTAGGCGGCGGACAGCAGCGCCAGGGCGTGCGGCATGAGCATGGCCGAGCCCGCGCCCTGCACGGCCCGCGCGGCGATCAGCCAGCCGATGCCGGGGGCGAGCGCGGATGCCGCTGACGCCAGGGTGAACAGCGCGATCCCGGCGATGAACAGCCGCCGCCGGCCGAACCTGTCGCCGAGGGCCGCCGCGGTCATCAGCAGCACGGCGAAGCTCAGCGCGTAGGCGTTGACGATCCACTCCAGCTCGCCGATGGAAGCGCCGAGATCCTGCTTGATGACGGGCAGCGCGGTCGTCACGACCAGGATGTCCAGGCCGACCATGAACGACGCCACCGAGGTGAGGAGGAGCACCCACCGCTGCGCCGCAGTGGAGGAGGTTTTCTTACTGCTGGTACGCACGTGACCTCCCGGTCGCGAATCGATCTGGAACGCTCACCAGTACGTACCTGACCGCGGCCGTGAACTCATCGGTCATCGCGGGGCATTGCAGGCCGGCCTCGCGGCAACCTACGATCTTCGGCGTGACGTCCAGGATCAGGAGCAGCGCCCTGGGCCGGCCGCGGCGGGTCGCCGCGCTGGCCGGGTTCGCCGTCTTCATGGCAGGCTGGCCCGCTACCGTGCCCGCCGCCGCCGGCGCGGTGCGCCGGCCCCCGAACGCCGCCGCGTCGGTCAGGCTGGGGGACGTCGGCCTTCCCCGGTGCCACCAGAAGCGGCTGTCGTACTGCGGCCAGATCGCGGTACCGCTGGACTACTCCTCGCCGGCCAGCCCCGATATCAAGATCGGCTTCCGCTGGCTGCCTGCCACCCGGACCCGGCACGCGGCCGGAACGATCCTCGCCGTGGAGGGCGGCCCGGGTTTCGCCTCGGTGGGCTCCGAGGGCCTGTACATCGCGATGGCGGGTCCGCTGCTGCGCACCCGCAACCTGCTGCTGATCAACCTGCGCGGCACCGGTAACTCCACGCCGGTGAACTGCCCCGGGCTCGAGCAGGCCGGCGCCAAGCAGCACGGCGCGAAGTTCAACCGGCTGGTCGCGGCGTGCGGGCGCCAGCTCAACCACACCTGGCGGTACCGGGGCGGCGGCTGGGTGCACGCGTCAGACCTGTTCAACACGGCATACTCGGCCCGGGACGTCGCAACCGTGCTGCGGCGCCTGAAGCTGGGCCGGGTCAACTTGTACGGCGACTCTTACGGCAGCTGGTTCTCCCAGGTGTTCGCGTCCCGGTATCCGGGCCTGCTGCGTTCGGTGACGCTCGACTCGACCTACCAGGTGCTCGGCCTCGACCCGTGGTACACCACCACGGTCGTCACAGCCCGGCGCGCCTTCAACGCGGCCTGCCGGCTCTCCCTGGCCTGCGCGCGGGCCGCGCCCGGCCGGTCCTGGGCACGTATCGGGGTGCTCGCGCGGCGGCTGGGCCGGTCTCCGGTGACCGGCTACACGACGTCAGCGGCCGGCGTCAGGACCCACCTCACCGTGACCGCCCTGACCCTGGTGAACCTGGTAAACAACGCGGGCTTCGACCCGGCCGTCTACCGGGACCTGGACGCCGCCGGGCGCGCGCTGCTGCGGCGCGGCGACCCCGCGCCGCTGCTGCGGATCGCGGCCCTCTCGCTCGGCTTCGACAACACCAACGAGCCGCTGCCGGGGTTCAGCGACGGCCTGTACTTCGCCGTGGCCTGCACGGACTACGTGCAGCTGTTCAGCCGGACCGCGCCGCCGGCCAGCCGGGCGCAGCAGTACCGCAGGGCGCTGCGGCGTGAGCCGCCGCGAACGTTCGCCCCGTTCAGCGTCCGCCAGTGGACCAGCCTGGACCAGTACACCGAGGCCTACAACGCCTGCCTGGACTGGCCGACCCCGACCCGCCTGGTCCGGCCGATCACCCGGCGTCCGCCGCTGGTGCGCCGCCTGCCGGTGCTCATCCTGTCCGGCACGCTCGACTCGCTGACCCCGAAACTGGACGGGGCCACCCTGGTGGCCCGCCAGGTGGGGCCGTCGGCCCGGCTCGTCACGGTGGCCAACCTGACCCACGTCACCTTGCAGGACCAGAACGACGCCTGCCCCGCATCCATCTTCCGGCGCTTCGTGCTGCGGCCGGGCCGCCTGCACAGCGAGAACACCTCGTGCGCAGCCCGGGTTACCCCGGTGCACACCGTCGGGACCTATCCCCGGCTGCTCGGGCAGGCCGTGCCGGCCACCGCGACCCGCGGTAACACCGCCGGGCGGGCGGCCCGGCAAGCCGCCGCCACCGGCGTGGCCAGCGTGGCCGATGAGCTGAGCCGCTTCCCGTTGCTGGATGGCGACCATGACCTGGGCCTGCGCGGCGGGGCAGTGACGTTTGTTCCCGGCCGCGGCACGCTGGGCGTCCGGCTGCGCGGCGTCCGCTGGGTGAGCAACGCGACGATCGACGGCACGGCCACGTTCGACCGGCGGACCGGGCGGGCCGTCGCCAGGCTCGTGGTGCGCCTGGCCCGCGCGCCGCTGGTGCGCCTCACCGCCCGCTGGCAGCCGTTCGGATCGCAACGCCAGCCCGCCGTCATCACCGGCTCCCAGGGCCACCACCACCTAGCCGCCACCTCCCCCGCCCCCTAACCGCCCCCGCCCCGCTCCCCTCCGCTCTCCCCCCCCGCTCGCCCGCCCTCTGCCCGCCCCATTTCCATGATCGTCTCCACTTTTCATGCGGTATGGCGGCGCATACCGGGACAAAACCGGGCATCGGCCAGCCGCTGTGCATGAAAAGTGCCAGTGATCATGTCCGCGGGTGCTGGCTGGGCGGGCTGGACTACAGTGATAGGTATGTCAAGCGGGGGTGAGGGGGACGGCGAGGGGGAGGCGGGGCAGACGCAGGCGAATGCGCTCGGCGCGTTCATCCGCGTGCAGCGGCGGCTGGCGGACATGTCGCTGCGTGAGATGGCCGCGCTCACCAGCGTCTCCAACGCCTACCTGAGCCAGATCGAACGGGGGCTGCACCAGCCTTCGCTGCGCGTGCTGCGGTCGATCGCGCAGGCGCTCAGCCTCTCGCCGGAGGAATTGCTCAGGCGGGCCAACTTCCTGTCGGCCAGCGACAATGCCGGCGAGGCGAGCGCCGCCGGGAAAGCGGACCACGCGGGCACTGGCCAGCCGGCCAGGCCTGACGCCGGGCTGCCAGACACCGAGGCGGCCATCGCGGCGGACCAGAAACTCACCGCGAGACAGCGTGAGGCGCTGCTGAACGTGTACCGCAGCTTCCGCGGCTCGGGCTGAGAGGGCGGCTCCGGCGACCCGCGCCGAGCGGGCGGCTTCGGCCCACCAGGGCCCGACCGTGGTTCCGGCGCGCGGGGCGGCCGCGACTGCACGGGCACCGGATCCGCTTGGGTGCTTGCTGCAGCTAGCACTTCGCTTGACAGAGCTAGCACTTGTTGCGTACTTTAGTTTGCATACCAGGAAATGAACTCAGGAGGAGTCAACACATGATCAGCCCGCAGGAGCGGATCGCCGACGCCGTTCGCTATGGCCAGGAGACGATGAACTCCACCGTGCGCACGTGGTCGGACGGCATGCAGAAGCTCGTCTCGAACATCGACATCAAGTCCACGATCCCCACGCTCGATGAGCTGGTGGACCGCTCGTATGAATTCGGCGTGCAGCTGCTCGCCAGGCAGCGCGACTTCACCAAGAGCCTGCTGGCCTACGCCGAGCCGCTGACCGATACCCTCAGCAACGCGCCGAAGCAGGCCGAGCGCTTCGTCATGAAGACCGAGCGCACCGCCGCCAAGAGGGCCGAGGACGCCGCCGCGAAGGCCGAGGACATCGCCGCCGAGGCCGAGCGTACCGCGACGAAGGCCCAGCACTCCGCGTCCGCCAGGAGCGGCCGCCGGCCGACCACCAAGAAGTAAGCAGGAATGAGCGCAGCCCGCGCAAACCGCGGGGGGCGGCGGCTGGGCCCGCCGCGCCGGGGCCGGGCGAGTTACGCAGGCCGACGCGCGCCGCCAGATCGCAGCACCGCTGTCCGCAGGGGGCGGCTACCCCGGTAGCCGCCCTCTCGGCGTGCCTGGCGCCGGCCGCCTAGATCCGGCCAGGACCGAGCCGTCACATCCGGCGCATCCTGAGGTAGCGGTCGATGTCGTCCTTGCTGGCGAGGACGGCCACGCACGCCACGGCCACGAACGCCACCACGACCAAAAGCCGCAAGTTCATCGGGACTCCCTCGTCTGCGCGGTTCTAACCCGCTGCTATCCCTACCCCGTTACGACACCGCCGCTACGACACCCGCCGCCTCGGGCCGCACCCTGGCGATGAGCGCGCTGAGCGTCGCGCCGAGCGGTGCGTCGATGGCCGCCACCGCGTGCGGGTCGCCGCGGGTCCGGCCCTGATTGACGATCACCACCGGGATGGCCAGCTTCGACGCGTGGCGGACGAACCGGTAGCCGGACATCACGGTCAGCGAGGAGCCGAGCACGACCAGCGCGCCGGCCCGCTCGACCAGCCGGTAGGACTCATCCACCCGCGCCCGTGGCACGTTCTCGCCGAAGAACACCACATCGGGCTTGAGCACGCCGCCGCAGCTCTCGCAGTTGACCACGCGGAACCCGGCCAGGTCCTCGTCGGCCAGCAGCGCGTCGCCGTCCGGGGTGATCTCGGCCGCCCGCGCCGCCCAGCCGGAGTTCGCCGCGCGCAGCCGCTGGTCCAGCCGCGGCCGCGGGGTCCGCTCGCCGCAGCCGAGGCACAGTACGCGGCTGAGGCTGCCGTGTAGCTCGATCACCAGCTGCGCGCCCGCCGCCTGGTGCAGTCCGTCGACGTTCTGGGTGATGGTCCCGGCCAGCAGCCCGGCCCGCTCGAGCTCGGCGACGGCCCGGTGCCCGGCGTTCGGCCGGGCGCCGGCCACGTGCCGCCAGCCGAGGTGGCTGCGCGCCCAGTACCGCTGGCGGGCCGCTGCCGTGGCCACGAACGCCTGGTAGGTCATCGGCTCGGCCCGCCGGGCCAGGCCGCTCGGGCCGCGGTAGTCCGGGATGCCGGATTCGGTGGACAGCCCGGCGCCGCTGAGGATCACCACATCCCCGCCGGCGACGAGATTGACCAGCACTCCGAACGGCCAGGCGTGCATCTCGCGCGCTGCGGCGACGAGGCCGTGGGCCGGCCCCTGCGCCGCCGCGTCCGGGCGGCGGGCCTGGGCTCTGCCCGTGGCGCGGTCCGGCGACTGGGTCACCCCTCCATGCTGCCACCTGCGACCCCGTGCGCCGACCCTGTCGCCAGTTGAGACAGCACCAGGGCCGGCCGGATCTGACACCGCTGGCGCGGCCTGCGGAAGGATAGTGGCACGTGTGACCGGATAGGGGAGCTGATGATCTTCATCACCGCCAAGTTCAAGGTGAAGCCGCAGTACGCCGACAACTGGCCGCAGATCACCGCCGAGTTCACTCAGGCATGCCTCGACGAGCCGGGCTGCCTGTGGTTCGACTGGTCCAGGAGCGTCCAGGACCCGCAGGAGTACGTCCTGGTCGAGGCGTTTCGCGACGGCGCGGCCGGCGCTGCCCACGTCCAGTCGGAGCACTTCAAGAAGGCGCGGCAATGGCTGCCGCCGCACCTGGCCGAGACGCCGAAGATCGTCAACTTCGAGGTCCCGCAGGACGACTGGTCCAAGCTCGGCGAGATGGCCGTGCCCGGGGACGGCTGAGCCGGCCCGCGCCGCGCCTAGGGCTCCAGCAGGCCGATCGCGCTTTTTGCCCGGGCCAGCGTGCCGTCGGCCATCGACCGGGCGCGCTCGGCGCCGTCCCGCAGCGCCCGCGTCACGGTCTGCGGGTCCTCAGTCAGCGCGGCGTACCTGGCCTGCAGCGGGGCCAGCCGCGCGGTGACCGCCTCCGCGCAGGCCTGCTTGAGCTCCCGGTAGGAACCGGCGCGAGCCGCGGCCTGCTCCATCGTCTGGCCCGTGCACGCGGCGAGGATCGTCACCAGGTTGGCCACGCCCGGCCCGTGCGCGGCGCCAGGCTCCAGCCGCTGGCCGCTGTCGGTGACCGCCCGGGCGATCTTGCGCCGCACCACGTCCGGCGGATCGAGCAACCTGATGACCCCGGCCGCCCGCGGCGGCGCCGACTTGCTCATCTTCGCCGACGGCTCCTGCAGGTCCATCACCCGCGCCCCCACCGCCGGGGTGACCGTGCGCGGCACCGTGAACGTCTGGCCGTAGGCCCGGTTGAAGCGCAGCGCCAGCTCCCTGGCGAGCTCCAGGTGCTGCCGCTGATCGTCGCCCACCGGCACGGTGGCAACGTCGTACAGCAGGACGTCGGCGGCCATCAAGACCGGGTAGGTCAGCAGCGCCGCGCGCACCGTCCGATGGCGCGCCGACTTCTCCTTGTACTGGATCATGCGGCGCAGCTCGCCGTCGTAAGCGGTCGCCTCGAGCAGCCAGAGCAGCTCGGCGTGCGCCGGCACGTGGCTCTGCACGAACAGCGTGCAGCGGGCCGGATCCAGGCCCGCCGCGAGCAGCAGCGCGGCCTGCTCGAGCGTGGCCGCCCGGACCGCCGCGGGATCGTGCGGCGTGGTGAGCGCGTGCATGTCGGCGAGGCCGTACAGAGTGTCGCCGCCGCGCTGGTCGCAGACCCATTGCTGGATGGCGCCGAGCAGGTTGCCGAGGGTCAGGCTGCCGCTCGGCACGACGAGGGAAAGGCTGCGGGCCATGCCGGCCTCCGATGGTCGGGGCGTGCCCCGTGCGCAGCTTGCTCGTGCCAGCCGGCCGCCGCGCCGGGGCGGCCAGGTGGTCAGGGGATATGACGCCGAAGGGCCGCCTGCTCAGGCGGTCCACCACAGCCGGATCGACGCGGTCGTCATGGTGACCATGGTACCCGGGCGGTGGCCGGGCGGCCCGGAATTAGCCTCCCGGCGCGCTACAGCGACGATACGGGCCGGCCGGGGTGGCGCATGGTGCCGGCCGGGCAGTACCAGGTCATGACGTTCGACGGCCAGCCGGCCCGCCTTCACCGCCGGGTCCGCCTCGGCGAGCCGCCGGGCCTCGTCCAGCGAGCCGGTCCGGTAGAACGACAGTCCGCGCAGCGACTCGTCGGGCTGATCGGTGAGCGGGCCGTTCGTGACGACCTGGCCGGCCGCGCGCAGCTCGGCGTGGTAGGCGAGGTGCTCGCGCTGGATCCGTTCCAGGGTCGCGTCGTCGTAGGGCGTCGCGTCCGCGGGCCTGCGCAGCATGACGAGCTCGTATGCCTCAAGGTCCATTCCTGCTCCTCATGGTCTTGACGGCACCGTATCTCGCGCGGGCCGCGCTCACCGGGCGTGCCAGACTCAGGGAGATGGCGGACACCGGTGCGACGGGAGCGGCGGGAGCAGCCGGGCCTGACGCGGGGCGGCTGCGGTCGCGCCGGGCGCGGCCGGACGACTACGACGCGATCGCGGCTGTCGTCAACCAGTGGTGGGGCCGGCCGGTGCTGGCCGCCCTGCCCAGGCTGTTCCTCGATCATTTCCACGGCAGCAGCCTGGTTGTCGACGGGCCCGAAGGCCCGGTGGCGTTCCTGATCGGCATCCTGTCCCCGGCGCAGCCGCGGCGCGCCTACATTCACTTCGCCGGCGTGGCCCCGCAGTCGCGTCAGGCCGGGCTGGGCCGGCGGCTGTACGAGGAGTTCTTCGCCCTGGCGCGGGCCGACGGGCGGCGCGTGGTCAGCGCGGTGACCGCCCCGGCGAACGCCGGCTCCATCGCCTTTCACCGATCGATGGGATTCGCGGTCACCGGGCCGGTGCCGGACTACGACGGCCCGGGCCGCGACCTGGTCACGTTCGAGCGTCCGCTCTGACCGGCGGGGCGCGCGGCCGGCAGGCCATCCGGACCGTCCGGCCGCGGACGCGATCGTCAGGAGTAGGCCCATCCGGCCCATTCCCGGATATCGACGGCCATGACCGGCCCGGCGAGCGAAGTCGCGGGAGCCTCGGCGAACTGCGGGTACTTCGCGCCGAGCAGCCGGCGCGCGCGCTCCCCCTCGGCAGCGGCCTCGATCATGCGACCCCGCCCGCGCAGCCGCACCCACCACACGCGCGACCAGACCTCGTCGTAGTCGTCGATGAGGATGGCGGCCCAGGGGTCGGCCAGGACGTTGCGCAGCCGCTTGACCGGGCGCGGGCCCGCGTCGCTCGGCGAGTACCACGTGTCGCCGTCCAGCACGTACACGACAGGGACGAGATGGACGCTCCCGCGCTGGTCAAGAGTGCCCACCCGGGCCACCCGGGCTTCGGCTACCTTGCGGCGCATCACCGATTCGTCCATGCCGCGCTCCTGTCAGGTCTGAGGCTCAAGGTCCGGGGCCGGGATGCGGCCGGGGTCCGGTCGCGGCGCGAAGCCCCGCGCCGGACCGATGACCGCACGCCCCGCAGGGTAGATGATCCTGCGCCGGGGTCAGAGTCCTGAGGATTCTCGGGTAGTGTCCAGGGCACTCAGCGGCATCTGAAGGAGTCGATCCCTTGCGCCAGGACCTACCACCCCCCGACGTGACCTACGGCTGCCACGTCGCCGAACGCTGACCGTGGCGCTCGCTGGTCCCCCGCCAGACGCAGACATGCCGAGCCCGCCCGGAGCAGGTCCCTTCTTCGACACCCGCCGCGGCATCTACTACACCAAGCCCGTGCTGCGCGGCTGGCTGCACCTGCTGTGGTTCGGGGCGTCGCTGGTGCTCGGGGTCATCCTGCTGGCCCGCACGCACGGGGGCGCCCGGATCACCGCCGGGGCCATATACGCGACAAGCGTGAGCGCCCTGTTCGGGGCCAGCGCGCTGTATCACCGCGGTAACTGGACGACCGCCTGGCGGCAGCGGCTGCAGCGCCTGGATCACATGATGATCTTCTTCCTGATCGCGGGCACGGCAACTCCCGCGTTCCTGATTGCCTGGCCCGGGCCGGTGGGACTGACCTTCCTGATCGTGGTGTGGACGCTGGCCATCACGGCGGCCGCAGTCCACATGGCATGGATGAACGCGCCCGAGCTCATCGTCGGCGGGACGTTCGTCGGGCTGGGCTGGATGGCCGGCCTGGGGGTGCCGGGCGTGTGGATCCACGCCGGCGTCATCCCGGGACTGCTGGTGGTGACCGGCGGAGTGCTGTACACCGCCGGGGCAATCTGCTACCGCCGCCGGCGGCCCGACCCCTACCCGTCGGTATTCGGCTACCACGAGGTCTTTCACGCCTACGTGTGCGCGGCGGCCGGGTGCCAGTACGCCGCCATGGCCCTGCTGATCCGCTGAACCGGCCGTACAGTTTGCCCATGGCGGATGAGGCATCGGGGCCGGGGCACGGGAACGAGGTCCAGCGCCGGGGCGCGCTGCGTGCCTGGCACGAGGACAGGGACATGGTCGCCGGGGGGCTGCGGGCGGCGGGTGATGGCCGCCTGGACGCGGGGGAATCCGGCCGGCGGCGGCCCTGGCGCCGCCCGAGTGCCTCGTGACCCGGCATGCGGTCGCCCCGGCGGCCGGCGCGGTCACCGACGTGTTCAGCCGCGAACGGCCGCCGGTCCTGGTCGTCGCGCCCGGTGACACGGTGGTTGCGGGCTCGCTCGACGCGTCCGGCTACCTGGCCCGCCAGCGATACCCCGGCGACCCCCAGCCGACGATGCTCAGCGGGCAGCGGGGGCACTGCCTGACCGGGCCCATCGCGGTGGCCGGGGCCCGCCCCGGGATGGTGCTCTCGGTGCGGTTCGTCTCGCTGCGGCCCGGCGACTGGGGCTGGACTGTCGCGGCCGTGCGCGACGACCGCCTGACCCGCCGGCTCGGCGTCGCCGGCGGTCCGCCTGCCTGGCTGCTCTGGGATATTGACGCGGACCGCGGCGTGGCCACCTGCGACGGTGGCTACGCGGTCACGGTGGCGCCGTTTCTGGGGGTGGTGGGGATGCCGCCGGCCGAGTCCGGCGAGCACTCGACCAGGCCGCCTCGGGCCGAGGGCGGCGGCAACATTGACTGCCGCGAACTGGTGGCCGGGTTGACCCTCTATCTCCCCGTCACCGTGCCCGATGCGCTGTTGTGCCTGGGTGACGGCCACGCCGCGCAGGGCGACGGCGAGGTCAGCGGGACGGCGATCGAGTGCCCGATGACGGCCGAGGTGATCCTCGACCTGCTCACCGACCCGCCGGTGCCGGGAATCCACGCCGTCACCCCCGCCGGGAGGATCACCTTCGGCTTCAGCGAAGACCTCGACGTGGCCATGGGCGACGCCCTGGACGCCATGCTCACCTGGATGCAGTGCCGCTACCGCCTCAGCCGTCCTGCCGCCCTGGCCCTGGCCAGCCCGGCGGTGGATCTGCGGGTCACCCAGGTGGCCAACGGAGTGTGGGGTGTGCACGCCGTGCTGCCCGACCTGGCGCTCCAGCCGGCGGCCAGGTGAGGACTCGTCGCCCGGGACCGGCCGCGGAATAATGATAATGGAAATCGTGTTCAATAGGTCGTCAAGCTTCAAGCTTTCGGGCCAGAAGGAGTCAGCCATGAAGGTGCGCAACTCGGTCAGGTCGCTGAAGCGCAGGCCGGGGTCGGTAGTGGTGCGGCGGCGCGGGAAGGTCTTCGTGATCAACCGTGCCCACCCCCGCTGGAACGCCCGGCAGGGCTAAGCGACACGCGGGTGCGGGACTCGGTCCCCCCGCGAAAACGAACGTGGCGCCGGCGATGCCGGCGCCACGCGCCGTCTAGCAGGCGTGCGCGTCAGCGGCCAGCATGCCGAACGGGCAGCGGCCGGACCGGCTCAGCTGCGGTCGAGCCGGCGGATGGTGATCTCGCGGAGCAGCAACTGGATGGCCGCGGCCACCGGGATCGCGACCAGCGCGCCGATGATCCCCAGCAGCACGCCGCCGATCAGGACCGCGACCAGGCTGACGATGGCCGGCACCTGGACCGTGCGCCCCATGATCCTGGGCACGATGAGATAGTCCTCGGCCAGCCGGTAGCCGATGTAGAACGCCAGCGTGGCGATGGCCACCGGCAGCGACACGGTGAGCGCGACCAGGGTGACCACGGCGCCGCCGATCGTTGACCCGATCACCGGGATCAGATCCAGCAGCGCGACGAACATGGCCAGCAGGATCGGGTAGGGGACGCCGAACGCGAGCAGCCAGAAGAAGGTGCCCACGCCGGCGATCACCGAGGTGATGAAGTTTCCCAGTACGTAGCCGCCCACCTTGGCCTGGATCTCGTCGCCGATCAGGATCACCCGGGGCCGGCGCGAGTGCGGCACGAGCTGGTAGGCGAATAGCTTGATCCGGGGCAGCCCGGCCAGGAAGTAGATGCTCAGCACCAGCACGGTGAGGATGGCGGAGGCCGTGCCGAGCACCAGCGCCCCCGCGCCCAGCACCCCGCCCACCAGGGAACTGCCCCGGCTGGTCAGGAGCCTGGTCAGGGCCTGCTGGACGTGGAACCTGGCGTTGAGCTTGCCGAGCTGCGAATTGCGGTTCTGCAGGTCGTGCATGTAGTGCGGGATCTGGTGAGCGAGCGCGCTGACCTCGCTGCTCAGCGGTGGTATCGCCGCCGCGAGGAAGGCCGCGATCACCCCGAGGCTGCAGGCCACGACGCCGACCACGGCCGCCCACCGCGGCATCCGGCGGCGGACCAGCCAGCCGACCACCGGGTCCAGGCCGACGGCGATGAACAGCGCCAGCCCGATGAGGATGAGCACGGCTCTCGCCCGGACGAACACCTCGACCAGGCCGTACGTGACCGCGACGCCGAACGCCGCGGTCATCCCGATCATGAACGGGGAGCGCCGGTTGATCGGCCGCCCTGGTGTGCCCAGGCCTCCCGTTTCCTCGGCCACGGCCGCCGCCTCCTCGACGGCCTCCTGGACCCGGTCCCCGGACGCGGCACGGACTGCCTCCTGGGCCCGGTCTGTCCGCCGGGCCCGGTGCTCCTGGCCGGCCCGGTCTCCTTCCTGCTGGGTCCGGACCTGTTCCTGGGTCTGGATCTCGGCCGCCTCGGGCCCGCGGTCTTCGGTGCGCAGTGAGCCCGCACGGCCGCCGTCGCCGCCAGGCGCCTGCCCTTCCGGGCCGGGCGCGCGCGTCCTCGCGTACCGGGGCTGCTTCACGCGGCCTGGGCCCCCATCCGGTTCTCCCCTCCAGGGAACGCGCGGCGACGATATCGGGCTGTCGTGATGGCCCTCAGGCCGGCGTGTTTCCGCGACCTGAATCGTCCGGGCCGACGCCGACGCTGGGGCCGCCGCCGAAGCTGCTGCCGCCGACGCCAGGGTCGCCCTCGGCGCCCCCGTTCGCACCCGCCGTGGGCATGTCCCGCACGACGGTCCACAGCGCGCGGTAGTCCTTGAGCGCGATCCGCAGCGCCTCGGTGTCCGCGCTGCGCTCCTGCCAGGACGATGCCAGAACCGCCTGCCGGCGGCGGATCGCGGTCAGGGACTCCTCGATCGCGGTGTTGATCAGGTCGGCCGCCTGCTGCAGCGAGTCGCGGGGGTCGTCCACGAACATGGCCTGGATCTCGCGCCATCGCCGGTCATCACCCGGCACCCGCGGCGCGGTCCGCGATGCCCCGGCCGCCACCGGGGACGCAACGGCCGCTTCGCTGGCCGCCCGCGGTGGCATGCTGCCCGGTTCGCTGCCTGACGCCGGCTGGGGCGGACCCGGTTCGCGGACCATAGCATCCTCGCGGGCCAGCACGAAGTCGTCGTCGTCCGGGACGTCAGCCGCTGACGGACCGCCGGCCGGTGAGCGCATCTCGTCGGGTGAGCGCATTTCGCTACCTCCTTGTCCGCGGGGCGGGCTCACGGCCCACGTCGCCGGCCGGGACCCCGGCCGCCGTAGAGCCTGACGCCGCTGGATCCGCCCCGGCGGGGCCTTCGTTCATCGCGGCAGCCTCGCGCGCCTCGGCTGGCTGGCCGGCCAGGTCACCGTCCGCGGCACCGCCGTCCGGGGCAACCGCGCTGCCGTCCGGCGCAACCACGCTGCCGTCCTGGGCAACGGCGCCGTCGTCCGGGTCAACCGCGTTGCCGTCCTGGGCAACCGCGTTGCCGTCCTGGGCAACCGCGTTGCCGTCCTGGGCAACCGCGTTGCCGTCCTGGGCAACCACGCTGGCGTCCGGGTCAACCGCGCTGCCGTCCGCGGCAACCGCACCGCCGAGCAGGTCGCCGAACAGCGCCCGGTACTTGATCATGGCCTGGCGCAGGTCCTCGGTGGAGGCTTGCCCGCTGGCCGCGCTCTGGCTGATGGTGTGCGCCAGGCGGTATTGCTCCAGCGTGCTGGCGTGCTGCACGGACAGGTCGGCCAGCATCTGATCATGACCCTCGACGGGATAGCCCCGGTCCCTCATGACGGTGGTGACCAGGGCCTGAGCCTTGACGACCGAGTTCTCCGGCTGGTCAACGAACTGCTCTTGAATGGCCCGCCAGCTGGCCGTGTAGTTGGCGCGCGCGGTGTCGCTCAGCGGGCGGATGTCCAGGCCCCGGATCCGCCGTTCCCGGCCGGCGAGCTCGGATTCGGCCTTGAGCTGGCTGCCGCGCTCACCGACCACGCGGTCGTACTCGGGGCCGAATCGCTGCTGCAGCCTGCGCCGGCGCGCTGCCGCCATCGCCGCGACCACGATCGCCGCGACAACGATGACGACCACGATGATGATGGCCACCAAACCTCCGGTTGACATGGGACCTCCCGTGATCCGTTTCGCCCCACGGCTCCCCGGGCGTCGTGATCTCAAACATGAGCCAGGCCGGGAGATGGCGTGCCGGCCGCGCCGGAGAACGCGGTGCACGGGGATGCTGTCTGGCCGGCCGGCGAGCGCTGTCGCCCGCTTCCGGTACGCGAAATGGCGGAAGAGCCGCGCCGTTAGGGTGACTGTCGTGACCGATTACGAGCTGTCTCGCCAGTACGAGACCATCAACGTCTACCGCGCCGGCGGCGCCGCGAAGCTCGAGCTGAACCGGCCCGAGCGGATGAACGCGTGGAACGCCCAGCTGGGATTCGACCTGCTGGACGCGGTGACCGGCCTCGGCCGGGACTCAGATGTCCGCGCGGTGCTGATCACCGGCGCCGGCCGGGCTTTCTCCAGCGGCGCCGACCTGAGGGAAGGCACGCAGCAGACACCGGACGGCCATCCCGACCTCTACAGCGTGCTGACCGGGCGCTATCACCCGATCATCACGGGGATCCGGGAGATGCCCAAGCCGGTCGTGGCCGGGGTTCACGGCGCGGCGGCCGGGATCGGCCTGTCGCTCGCCCTCGCCTGCGACCTGGTCATCGCGGCCGAGTCGGCGTACTTCCTGCTCGCGTTCGTCAACATCGGCCTGGTCCCGGACGGCGGATTGTCGGTGCTCGCGCCATCCCGGGTGGGCTTCGCCCGGGCGGCCGAGATGGCCATGCTCGGCGAGCGGATCGGGGCCGGCCAGGCGCTCGACTGGGGCTTGATCAACCAGGTCTGGCCGGACGCCGAGCTCGCGGGCCGGGCCGAGGCCCTGGCCTCCCGGCTGGCTCAAGGCCCCACCGGCTCGTACGCCGGGATCAAGCGGCAGCTCAACAACTGGCTCTACCGGCAGATGGGTCAGCAACTCGAGTTCGAGGCCCGGATACAGCAGGAGCTGGCAGCCTCCAGCGATTTCGCCGAGGGCGTCGCGGCCTTCGTGCAAAAGCGCCCGCCACTATTCACCGGAACGTGACCCCCCGGTACAAACCACTCAGGACGCTGGTCGCAACGCGGGCCGGGTGCGCCCTTATCGGGTCGAAACGCGCACCGGCGTGGAGCGGTCACCAGGCCGGTACAGGCCGTGTCGACGCCGGGACGTTTGCGCTGGTCAGGAGGCATATCGGCGGGCAGGGACGACTCCCAGCCTGAGGCCGTGGGAGCGGAGTTTAGCAGCCCGCGGCGGGTTTGAATTGCTTTGCCGGATTTACCTCATGAGCGGCAATTGCCCTCGTTAGGCTCCCTCGAAGTCAGGCGCTCTGAAGCTGGCCGGCCCCGGCAGATCAGCTTCCCGGGGAGCGCGTCCTGCTCGGAGAGGACCCCATTGGGCCGCCACAGCAAACCCCCTCGTATCCGGCTTCCGCAAGCAACGGCAGTTGCCGCCGCACCCACGCTGGCTGGCGTGGCCGCGGCCGTCTGCCTGTCTCCGCAAGCACCCGCCGCGGCCAGCGTGATGCCATCGCCGACCGCGCATCACGCCACGGTCCCGCAGGCTTACCAGCGGGGCCCGACGCCCGCCCAGCTGCTGGCGGCGGCCAAGCACGCCACGGCGCACAAGTCCGGATCCGGCCTCCCGAACTGGTACACCGTGCGGCCGGGCGACACGCTGTCGTCGATCGCCGGGCGCCTGTATCACAACTCGTCCGCATGGCCGGCGCTGTACTGGCGCAACCACGCTCATATCCGCTGGGCGAACGTCATCACCGCCGGGCAGCAACTGCGCGTCCCCAGGGAACCCGCGCACATACCCGCCGCACCCAAGCAGCTGGCGCCGGCGCCGGCGCATACCGCCGCGCACTACACGCCGCGGCATGCGAGCCCGGCCGCGCAGCCGGACACCCAGCCGGCCCCGGCCGCCAGCACCGCGACCTGGAGCGGCAGCTATCCGGGCGGCGCCTTCGGCGCGTGCGTCGTGGCCCGCGAATCCGGTGGCAATCCCCAGGTGATGAACTCCAGCGGCCACTACGGCCTGTACCAGTTCGCGGAGTCAACCTGGGCCGCATACGGCGGCAACGCCGCTGACTTCGGTCACGCCAGTGTCGCCGAGCAGAACCAGGTGTTCGCCAACGCGCTCGCCCAGGGCGGCGAGTCGAACTGGGCGCCGTACGACGGCTGCTGACCCCCGGAGTCAGATCCGCGGACGCGGCCCGGCTGGCAACTCCGCCGGCCGGACTCCGGGCAGCCCGGCCTGCCTGGTCAGCCGCGTCGATGTGCGCTTCGCCGTTCACCCCGCTGCACGGCGAAGCGCACATCGGTGCGGCGGCCAGCGGTGCCACTTGACGCAGACGATGGGCATGACGGGCGGGATCTGCCGCACAGCCCGGGAGTGGTACAGAGGGCGGCAAAGAGCGTTCAAACTCATATCGCTGACAATAAACACGGGGGCGTTCAGGGAATGGCGAGCCTTGCCTTCATACGTAGCTCGTCGCTAGTGTCCCCCTGTCCGCATGGCATTGCGGGGAGCAACGAGTCGCTGTTCGGGCCGGTCCCGCTGCGGGTCGAGCCGGACATCTCGATGGACGCGGATGCGCAGAGCGGGATGCTGATCGGCCTCACCCAGACGTTCCCCTCGGGCGTCCGGTACGACCAGTTCAAGGAGGGCGGCACGAGCCTTGCCTCGCCGCTGCTGGCCGGCGTGATCGCCGATACCGACCAGGCCGCGGGCGCGCCGCTCGGTTTCCTCAACCCGGCCCTCTACAAGGCCTCGACGAGGACCCCGTCGGCGTTCAGGGACATCCGGCCGCCAGCGAAGCCGAATTCGGCGGCTGTGGTCCGCGTCAACTTCACGAACACGATCAACGGCTCGGACGGGTTCCTCGTGAGCGCCCGGTCGATCAACTACGCGGGGCCGGAGACCTACTGCGACGCCACCGGCAACTGCGCGACGCGCAACGTGCCCCTGACCGCCGGTCGCGGTTTCGACGGCCTCACCGGGGTCGGAAGCGTCGGCAAGACCTTCATCCGCGCCATGTCCAAGTTCTGATCCGTTAGGTTCTGATCCGCTGCTGGCGGGGGTGCCTGTGCACCCCCGCCAGCGGCCGTTACGAGCCCGCTACCCGTGGCTGGGCGGCACGTCAAGCGCCGGGTTGCGCGCGAAGAAGCCGAAGGGCTTGAGCCAGAACGAGACGACGTCGGCGGGCATCACCGGCCAGTCCTCCGGCCGCGTGATGTGGTGGATGCCGAACACGTACCACAGCACGATGTCGGTGTTCTCGATCGACCGGTTCCGCGCGGTCCAGGCAGGCAGTCCGGTGTCCTGCTCGCTGAGGTTCGGGAAGTCGCCGCAGGGCCAGCGCTCGTCCTGCCGGTACGGCGTCACCCACAGCGTGTGCCCGATCGCCTCGGCCCGCCGGAAGGCCGGGGAGGACCGGTCCAGCAGCGGAGGGAACGCGCCGGAAGGCACCAGCTTGTATCCCACCGGGGTGCCCAGGTCGTTGCGGACGCTGTCGTTGACCACCTTCCAGCCGCGCTGCGCGCTCCAGTCGTAGTCCTGCTTTCCCTCCGCCTCGGTGCGCAGCGGGGTGTCCCTGAGCACCAGGCCCAGGCCGTACGGGTCGTCTTCGCCGGGGCCTGGCGTCACCGACTCGCTCGCATAGACCGTGTTGTCCGGCCCGTCCACGTCGAGGTCGAGCCGCGCGATGATGAAGTGCTGGTGGAACGGCGCATACGTGCGCCGATCGACCAGCGTTCCGTACCTGGGCCGGCCGTGCCCGTTAGGAAGTAGCGAGGTGACCATGATCCCGGTGGCCCGCACCTCGCACTCGATGTTCCCGTCCTGGTAGAACCGCCAGTACACCAGGTACTCGTAGTTGGCCACGGTGACGTGGAAGGAGACCACCAGGCGGCGGGCCCGCCGGACCTGCGGGCCGGCCGCTTCGTCTACGTGCTTCCACAGCACCCCGCTGTCCTCCTCGTGGATGCAGATCGCGCGCGCGATCGTGCGGGGCTCGCCGCGGGAGTCGTGCACCACCGCGTCCAGGTAGGTGATCTCGCCCAGGCAGTCGCAGCCCCGCTCCAGCGAGGTGGTCATGAAGCCGAGTCCCCACTCGCCGATGTCGAACGCGGTCCGGCGGTAGTGATCGGGGGTTGGGTCCCGGTACGGGACGTACATCTCGGCGAACGATAGCCGGTGCGCGACCGGCCGCAGCCGCCCGGCGTCACGGTATCCCACCTGGTGCAGCACCAGGCCTTCGCGGTGGCTGAACCCCAGCCGGAGCTGCCAGTCCTGCCAGCACAGCAGGCGGCCGTCCAGGGTGAAGCCGGGGCCGTCCGGCTGCACTACCTGCAGCGGCATTACCTCGCGCGGCGGCAGGCCGGTGAGCCCGGGCAGGTACTCGCCCCGCACATCGGGCTCGTCATGCAGCCCGCCCTCGTCCAGGCTGTCCTCGATCTCCAGCAGCGTCATGCGGTTCAGGTCAACGACCGGATGCAGCCCGCTGACGTGATGGGCGTACGGGTTGCCCCGATCGCTGTCCCGGCGCCAGACGTCCGACCAGCCCAGGCGCAGGCCCCGGTAGCGCTCGGGCACGAGCGCGGCGCCGTAGGCCCACACGTCGGTCAGCACCAGGGACAGGTCGGTGATCCCGCGCCGGGCCAGGGCCTGCGCCAGCGCGGGATGGGCGCGCAGCATCTCGTCGCACTCGTGCCACTCGTCCAGCGTCATGTTCGGGTGCTGGCCCGGCAGGTACTCCCACGCGGTAACCCCGTCCGCGGTCAGGGACACCACCGCCCGGTAGGCCCGGCCATCGGCCCGGTCCCAGCACACCGCGACCGCCTCGCGGCGGCTCAGTTCGCCCGCCTCGAGGGCCGGCAGCGCGTCCTTGCCCGGTTCCCTGAGCTCGATCGACGCGAACCGCCAGCCGGCACCGACCCCTCGGTCGCGGCGCACGATCGCGGCCGCCTGCCGGATCTCCCCGGCCGTCAGCGGATCCAGCGGATGCGCCGGGCCAGCGCCGGCGGAGGTACCGGCCGGCCTCGGCGAGCTAGTCATGACGCTGCTCCGTTCCCGCGGGCCATTCGGCCGCATCCCGGCTCCAATCCTGGCCGATTCTGCGTCGCCGGGCCATCTGCGCCGCTGGCGTCACGCGGGCCTGGCCGAGAAGATGGAGTCTTGCAATCGAATCCAGAACGGAGGCCTCGTCGTGGACGAGTTGCGCAACTTCATCGGCGGGCAGTGGACGGACACCTCGTTCGATAAGCGCGCAGAGCTGATCAACCCGGCCACCGGGGAGGTTTTCGCCACCGCGCCGCTGTCCCGCGAGGTGGAGGTGGACGCCGCCGTGTCCTCGGCCGCCGCGGCCTTCGAGGGCTGGCGGGATGCCACCCCGTCGGAGCGGAGCCTGGCGCTGCTGCGGATCGCCGACAGCGATCGAGGCGCGCGCGGACGAGTTCGTGGCCGCCGAGGCCCGCAACACTGGCAAGCCGATCGGGGTGACCAGGTCGGAGGAGATCCCGCCGATGGTGGACCAGATCCGGTTCTTCGCCGGCGCGGCGCGGATGCTGGAGGGCAGGGCGGCCGGGGAGTACATGTCCGGCTTCACCTCGTTCGTCCGGCGTGAGCCGGTCGGGGTCTGCGCCGCGGTGACGCCGTGGAACTACCCGATGATGATGGCGGTGTGGAAGTGGGCGCCGGCGCTGGCGGCGGGCAACACGATGGTGCTCAAGCCGTCCGACACCACCCCGGTCAGCACGCTGCTGCTGGCCGAGCTGATGAGCGAGTTCCTGCCGCCTGGCGTGTTCAACGTGGTCTGCGGCGACCGGGACACCGGCCGGGCGCTGGTCTCGCATCCGGTGCCGCAGATGGTGTCGATCACCGGCAGCGTGCGCGCGGGCCGGGAGGTGGCCGCGGCGGCCGCCGATGACCTGAAGCGGGTGCACCTGGAGCTGGGCGGCAAGGCCCCGGTCGTGGTGTTCGACGACGCGGACGTGGCGAAGGCGGCGGAGGCGATCGCGATCGCCGGGTACTTCAACGCCGGCCAGGACTGCACCGCGGCCACCCGGGTGCTGGCCGCGCCCGGCGTGCACCACGACTTCGTGGCCGCGCTGACCGAGCAGGCCAAGAGCCAGACGGTCGCCGGGCCGGACGTGCCCGGCGCCGACTTCGGCCCGCTGAACAACGCCAGCCAGCTGGAGCGGGTCTCCGGGTTCATCGACCGGCTGCCCGATCACGCCCGGGTGCTGGCCGGCGGCAGGCAGACCGGTGACCGCGGCTACTTCTTCGAGGCCAGCGTGGTGGACGGGCTGCAGCAAGATGACGAGATCATCCAGGGCGAGGTGTTCGGGCCGGTCATCAGCGTGCAGCAGTTCAGCGACGAGGACGAGGCCGTGCGCTGGGCGAACGGCACCGAATACGGGCTGGCCTCCTCGGTCTGGACGTCCGACCACGGCCGGGCCATGCGGATGGCCAGGCGGCTGGACTTCGGCTGCGTGTGGATCAACACGCACATCCCGATCGTGGCCGAGATGCCGCACGGCGGCTTCAAGCACTCCGGCTACGGCAAGGACCTGTCGCTGTACGGGTTCGAGGACTACACCCGGATCAAGCACGTGATGTCGGCACTGGACTGAGCCGCGCGGGGCCGCGAGCCCGGCCGGGCTCGCGGCAGTGCGGTCCGGGCCGGCGGGCCCCGGCCCGCTAGCCCGGGTCCTTGCCGCGGCGCGCCGCAGACTCTACGTTGCGCCCATGCACAGTGTGGATTCCACGACCGAGTCGATGATCCGGTCGGTGCTCGCGTACGCGGAGAACCGGCTGCGGCTGAATCCGGTTCCGCTGGACGAGGGCTCCGGTGACCCGGCCGAGCTTGACCTGGCGCTGAACGGGCTGCTGGGCCCCGGGCCGCACAACCCCGACCAGGTTCTCGGCGTGTACGCGTCCGTCGTGGCACCCGCGGTGATCTCAGCGGACAGCCCGCGCTTTCTCGGCTTCATCCCGGCCGCGCCGACGAAGGCCGCGCTGCTGTTCGACATGCTCGTCTCGTGCGCGTCGATCCAGGGCATCTCCTGGCTGGAGGCGGCCGGCGCGATCCACGCCGAGAACCTCGTGCTGCGGCTGATCGCCGACCGGGCCGCAATGCCGCAGGCGGCAGGCGGGTGCTTCGTCTCGGGGGGCTCGGCCGCGAACCTGTCGGCCCTGGTGGTCGCGCGCGAGACGGCCAAGCGCCGGGCCGGCCCGGCCGCAGCCGGGCGCCGCTGGCGGGTGGCGGTCGGCGAGGACGCGCATTCCTCGATCATCAACACGCTGCGGATCCTGGAGATGGACCCGCTCGTCGTGCGCACCGGCGATCACCGCGTGACCGGCGACGCGCTCGGGGCCGCGATCACCGCCGATAGCGACCCCGGGTCGCTCGCCGCCGTCGTGGCGACATCGGGTACCACCAACGCCGGGATCATCGACGACCTGGCCGGCGTGGCCAGGGTCGCGCGCGAGCGTGGCCTGTGGTTCCACGTGGACGGCGCCTACGGCGGGGCCGGCCTGTTCGCGCCGAGCATCCGGCACAGGTACGAGGGCATCGAGCACGCGGACTCGTTCATCGTGGACCCGCACAAATGGCTGTTCGCGCCGTTCGACTGCGCGGCTCTGCTGTACCGCGACCCGGCGCTGGCCCGGTCGGTGCACCGGCAGGACGCCTCCTACCTCGACGTCATCCACGACACGCCGGGCGGGTGGAACCCGACCGACTATGCCTACCACCTGACCAGGCGGGCCCGGGGCCTGCCTTTGTGGTTCTCGCTGGCGGTGTACGGGGTCGACGCCTACAGCGAGGCGATCGAGGCTGCGATCGGGCTGGCCCGCGAGACCGCCGCGGAGATCCGGTCCCGGGACAACCTGGAGCTGATCCGCGAGCCCGAGCTCGGGGTGGTGCTGTTCCGGCGCCGCGGCTGGGACCACGGGCAGTACGCGCGGTGGGCCGACCGGCTCCTGCACGACCAGGTGGCGTTCATGCCGCCGTCGGCCTGGGAGGGCGAGACCGTGGCCCGGTTTGCGTTCCTGCACCCCGACACCCCGATGGACCTAGTGCGGGAGATCCTCGGCCGGATGGACTAGAGCAGTTCGCATGCACTGGCCATGAACGGAAGGTGGCCGTCAAGGAAACGGCGCTCGGCAGCAGTGTCCGCATCCGTGCCGGACCTGGCCTTGGTGCGATAACAACGAGAACATATAACGGATCGGCAAAAACCCATTGGTCACTGGACGGGGCGTTTCGACACATATCGGATAGGGGTACCACGCGATGGGAGACGACCATCAGCCCGGCGCGGTCGCTCGATCGCAGCAGCCGGGACGCGCCTTGTCTACGGGGGTCATGTCCGTGAGCACGTTCCCGCCCATTGGCGACTACGCATTCTTGTCCAACTGCGAACAGAGCTGCCTGGTCGCGCCCGACGGCGCGGTCGAGTGGCTGTGCCTGCCGCGCCCCGACTCGCCGAGCGTTTTCGGCGCGCTGCTGGATCGCGCCGCCGGCGCCTTCAGGTTCGGCCCCGCCAATGCCCAGGTGCCGCAGAATCGCCGGTACGTGCCGGGGACAATGGTGCTGGAGACGACCTGGCAGACCCCGACCGGATGGCTGACGGTTTACGACCTCCTGGTCATGGGCCCCACCGCGCGCGGGCAGCGACGCACTGACTACCATCGGGCCCCGACCGATTCCGGGGCCACCGGAGTTCTGCTCCGGCTGGCGACCTGCACCAGCGGCCGGGTCGAGGTGATGGTGAACTGCGCCCCGGTCTTCGATTACGGCACGGCCGGCGGCACATGGACCTACCAAGGCGACGGGTATGACTCCATGCGCGCCAGCACGCATAAAGGGAGCCTGGAACTCAGCATTACCGGCACCATCCCGCTCGGCGTACTGGGTGCCCGGTGCTACGGCCGCACCACGATCGCGGCGGGTGAATCGGCCTTCGTCACCCTTTCCTGGGGAGAATCCGGCATTCCGGCTACCCAGGACGACGCATTCGGAGCGCTGGATCGCACCATCGACTTCTGGCGCACCTGGCTGAGCACGGCGAAGATCCCCGACCATCCGTGGAAAATCTACCTCGACCGCAGCGCCCTCACGCTGAAAGGGCTCAGCTACGGCCCCACCGGTGCCATCATGGCCGCCGCCACCACCTCGCTGCCGGAAACGCCAGGCGGAGCGCGCAACTGGGATTACCGGTATACCTGGATCAGGGACTCGGCCTTCATGCTCCGGTCGCTGTACCGCCTCGGTTTCGACTGGGAAGCGGTCGAGTACTTTGCCTTCATCATCGACGCCGTCAGCGGCGGTGATCTCAACCGGCCGTTTGAGCTCCAGATCATGTACGGAATCGGCGGCGAACGAGATCTGACCGAACGGACCCTCGACCACCTGTCCGGTTACCGGGGGGCGCATCCGGTCCGGGTCGGCAACGGGGCCTGGGATCAGCACCAGCACGACGTGTGGGGGATGATCCTGGACGCCCTGGATTACCAGTTCCGCCGGGGGGCTGACCAGATCGTGATGCCCGTCTGGGAGGGCCTGGCCGCCTTCGTCGACGCCGCGCTCGACTGCTGGCGTGATCCTGACCAGGGAATCTGGGAGGTCCGCGGCGACCCGAAGCACTTCACCGCGTCCAAGGTGATGTGCTGGGTGGCGGCGGATCGAGGAGCGGATCTGGCCCGTGCGCGCGGCGATGACGAGCGCGCCGAGCGCTGGCAGGCGGGCGCGGATGAGATCAAGGCCGAGGTCCTGGATAAGGGGATCTCCAGCCGCGGCGTGTTCCGGCAGCACTACGAGACCGATGAGCTCGACGCGTCGCTGCTGCTCATCCCGGTCATGGGCTTCCTGCCTCCCGACGACGACCGGGTCAAAGCGACCGTGCTGGCCATCGCGGACGAACTGACCAAGGACGACCTGGTGCTCCGCTACCGGGTCGAGGGAACCGACACCGGGTTCGAAGGCGAGGAGGGCACCTTTACCATCTGCTCTTTCTGGCTGGTGACAGCGCTCGCCATGATCGGCGAGACCAAGCGCGCCTACACCCTGTGCCAGAAGCTGCTGTCGTTCGCCGGGCCGCTGCTGCTCTACGCGGAGGAAATCGACACCACCACGAGCCAGCACCTCGGGAACTTCCCCCAGGCATTTACTCACCTCGCCCTGATCGAAGCCGTGTCGCTGCTCATCGCCCTGGAGCCAGAAGGGCACAACTTCGCCTTCTCCTTCTGATCGGCGGGCGGCCGGGTGAAATCTGCCGCAGCAGCCCTGTCCTTTTTGATTCGGGGACGGTAGGACTGGGCTGAGGAGATTTGCGGGGATGGACACGAAAGGCCTCGAAACGCTGCTGGCGGTGGCGCTGGTGGCCGCGCTGGCGCCGATGATCGTCGCCGCGCTTCCCGGGCCGCGCATCCCCCAGGTGGTCATCCTGATCCTGGCTGGCATCCTGATCGGCCCGCATGTGCTGGGCCTGGAGTACACGCCCAGCGTCAGGCTGATCGCCAACGTCGGGCTGGGATTCCTGTTCCTGCTCGCCGGGTACGAGCTCGATCCGCTGCTGCTGCGCGAGCACGCGGGCAAGCTCGCCATCGGCGGCTGGCTGATCAGCGCCGCTCTCTCGGTGGGCGCGGTGGCCGCGCTCGTCTCGATCGGTTACGTGCGCGACTTCGTGCCGGTCGGGCTCGCCCTGACGACAACGGCGCTGGGCACGCTGCTGCCCATCCTGCACGACAACGACATGCTGTCGGGCCGCTTCGGCCCGTACGTCCTGGCCGCGGGTGCGGTCGGGGAACTGTTCCCGATCGTGGCAATCGCGCTGTTTCTCACCCACCGCAAGGAGTTCATCGCGGTCGCCTCGATCCTGGCCGTCGGAGTCGTGGCGGTCCTGCTCACGTTCCTGCCCCGGATCCTCAGCGCTTCCACGCTGGAGGCGATCGTCCGTCAGGGCCGGCGGGCGACCGCGCAGACCACCTTGCGCTGGGCCATCGTGCTGCTTCTGGTTCTGCTGGTGGCCGCGGCGCAGTTCGGGCTCGACGTGGTGCTGGGCGCGATGCTGGCGGGGATGGTGCTGCGCAGCTGGACCCGGCGGATGGGCGTTGACGTCAGCCCGCTGGAGGAAAAGCTCGACGCGGTGGGTTATGGCGTCTTCATCCCGGTCTTCTTCGTGTCTTCCGGCATGACCCTCGATATCAAGTCGATCGCCGAGAATCCGCTGCGGCTGCTCATCTTTTTCGCGCTGCTGCTCGTGGTGCGCGGCCTGCCATCACTGGTGGTCTACCGGCACACGCTGCCGCGGCGGCAGCGAATCGAGATGACGTTCATCACGGCGACCACCATGCCGCTGCTGATCGCGCTGGCCGAGATCGGCCTGAGCGACGGGGTCATGATCCCGGCCAACGCGGCGGCCCTGGTCGGCGCCGGCGTGCTGTCCGTGCTCGTCTATCCGTCGATCGCCGTCGCGCTGGCCCGGCGGGGGCGGGCGGCCATGGCCGAACCAGGCCCGGCAGCGGCCGGGGCCGGCGGGGCCGGGCTCGGCCTGGCCGGCGACGGCGGGGTGGTGGGGGCGGCCCGGGCGGCCGGGGAGGCCAGCATCGCGCACGAAGCCGACGTCGCGGACGAACTCGGCGCAGCCCCGGCCGACTAGGGACCCGCGGTGCGACCCCGGCCCGCGCGCAGCCACCGGCGGCGATCCTGGCCTGCCGGTGCCGGAGCTACGCCGGCTTGCGGCGGGCTCGCGGGCCGGGCGCGGGAAGCTACCAAGATCAGCTGATCACCCGGCTCAAGCCGTGCCGCCCTCGGGTCGTCGGACGCCAGCACCTCGCCGCCGCGCAGCACGGCGATGACCGCCCCCGCCGCTGCCCCGGCCGAATCGCCCATCTCGGTCTCGTCCGCGGGTCGCTCAAACAGATCCAGGCTGCGGCCATGACCAAGCAGGTCGGCGATCACCTTCGCCGCGGCCGGCCGAACGGTGGAGATGGCGAGCATCTGCCCGGCTGCGTCGGAGGACATGACGACGTGGTCGGCACCGCTCTCGAGCAGGAGGTCCCGGTTCTCGTCCTCTCTGACCGCGGCCGCGATCGTCGCGGAGGGGTTCAGCTTGCGGGCGGTGAGCGCGATGAGCACGGCGGTGTCGTCCCGGTTCACGGCGATGACGACCTGGCGGGCGGTGCCGATCTGCGCCTGCCGCAGGACTTCGCCGCGGGTCCCGTCACCGGCCACCGCGGCCAGCCCGGCCGCGTTCGCTTCGGCGACCGCATCGGCCAGGGTGTCGATGACGACGATGGCCTGGTTCTGCACTCCGCATTCGTTCAGCGTCCTGATCACGGCACGGCCCTTCGAGCCGTATCCGACGACGACGACCTGACCAGTCACTTTCGTCCTCCACCTGGCGATACGCCAGTTCATCCGGGTCCGTTCGGTCAGCACCTCCAGGGTGGTGCCGACCAGCACGATCAGGAAGATCACCCGGATCGGGGTGATCAGTACCGTGTTGACCAGCCGTGCGGTGTCGCTGACCGGAACGATGTCGCCGTAGCCGGTGGTCGACAGCGTGACGGTCGCGTAATACACGCTGGCCAGGACCGACAGTGGCCGCCCCGGATGCGCGGCATCCCGGTAGCCGGAACGGCCCAGGTAGACGATCACAGCCGACACCGCCAGCAGCCCGACCGCCAGCAGCATCCGCCTCGTTACCGCGCCGAGCGGTGTCGGCCGTCGCGAGGGCAGCGACAGGAATCCGGCCGAAGGGGCAGGGTCCCGGCCCCCGCGGCCGTCGCCCGGCTTAGGCGCCACGCTCAGCGACAATACCCACCTCACGCGCAACTTCGCGCGGTGCGGAACGCACCGCCCTGACAATATTCTCAAGCGCGCATTAAAAGGGCGATAGCTCTCGTGAGGGTAAATCCGAGGGCATTGAGCGTGGCGCCCCTTATGGCCGGGCGTGACGGCGTAGCGTTCCCGGAGTCGGTCCCTCTCAAGTGCGAGACGAATGGGTTGAAATCGTGCGGAGCGGATGGTGCGCGCGGCATCAGCGGCCCGGTGGGGCTCGCCCTTGGATGCCGCGCGCGTCGGCGGCGGCGCTGGCATTTTCGGCTGTTGTTCTCGGCATCACGTCCTGCGCGGGTCCTGGGGCCCGGCCACCGCGGACTCACGACCCGGTAGCGGCCCGGACTCACCTGCCGTTACCGGCCACGTCCGTGCTGACCGGCGCGCCCGATGTGGTCGCCGCCGCCGTCGCGCGCACGTTGTTCGCCTCCGCGCCGGTGGTGGTTGTCGCGGGCGCGAGCCACGACGCCGGCCTGGCGGCCGCCGCCGGCCGGGCGGCCCGGGCCCACGCGCCGCTGCTGCTAGCTTCGCCGCGTCCTGACGCAGCCGCTCAGGCCGCGCTGCGAGCCGGGATCCGCGCGCTCAGCCCTCGCGCTGTCCTCGCGGACGGTGTGGCCGAGAACGCGCTGGCCGCGCGGCTTCCCGGCGTCCACGTGGTCACCGCCCAGGCCGGGCTCCCCGCGACCAGGGCAGCTGCGCCCCTGCGTCATGTGGTGCTTCTCGTCCGGCAGGGTGACTCAAGCGCGGCAACCATAGCCGCGATCACCACCGCGCATGCGGCAGGCGCGCAGGTGATCACGGTGCACGGGTATGACCCCAGGGCCGATCCGGCGGCCATCACCGCCCTGTCGGCCGCCAGGCCGCGGCGGGTGCTCGCCGTCGGGGCTGGATTCGGGCCGGTGAGCCGGCTGGCTTACCGGCTCGGCGTGGCCGTGACCGGGGTACAACTGCCCGGCGGCGGCCAGATCCTGTTCCCCGGGCACCGACTGGTTGCCCTCTACGGCCACCCCGGTGATCCTGCGCTCGGGGCCCTGGGCCACCAGGATCTGGGGGCGAGCCTCGCGCGGGCCAAGAAGGCGGCCAAGCTGTACCGGCCGCTGAGCACCGTACCCGTGGTCCCTGCCTTCGAGATCATTGCCAGCGTCGCCGAGGCCCACCCCGGGCCAGACGGAAGCTACTCCTACCAGTCGCCCCTGTCCCTGCTGCGCCCCTGGGTAAGGCGGGCGACAGCGGCGGGGATGTACGTCGTCCTGGACCTGCAGGCCGGCCGGGACAGCCTGCTTACCCAGGCCAAGCGATACAAGTCCCTGCTGGCGTCGCCCGATGTCGGCCTGGCTCTCGATCCGGAATGGAAGCTGCAACCGCAGCAGCGGCCCCTTCAGCAGATCGGCAGCGTGAGCGCCGGCGAGGTCAACGACGTCAGCCGGTGGCTGGCCGGCCTCACCGCGCGGCACCACCTGCCGCAGAAGCTTCTCGTGCTGCACCAGTTCCGGCTGTCGATGATCGGCGACGAAGCCCGGCTTGACACCCGGCATGGCGATCTGGCGATCGTCGTCCACATGGACGGGCAGGGCACCCCCCGAGACAAGCAGCGGACCTGGGACGCGGTCACCAAGGCCGCCCCGCAGGGGGTCTTCTTCGGGTGGAAGGACTTCTACGCCAAGGACCACCCCATGCTGAGCCCGCGGGACACGATGGCCAGGGCACCGGAGCCGGTGATGATCTCGTATCAGTGATCACATCCCGGGCGGCGCAGACCGCTGGAGCCGGGGATTGCGCGCCGTCCGGACGATCACTGCGCGGCGCGGAGGAAAAGCCGGCTCAACGCGGCGGGATCGGTGAACGGGGTCATGTGCGCCGCGCCCGGCAGTACCCGCAGGGTCGCGCCGGGCAGCCGGCTGGCCATCGCTGACATCGCCGCGGGGGACGAGACCTGATCGAGCCCGGCCGCGATCAGGGTGGCCGGCACCCGGATCGAAGCGGTGCGGCCGGCCCGGTCATACCGGGCGATGGCATCCAGCGCGGCCGCCCACGAGCGCCGGTCCGCCTGCCGGACGCAGCCCCGTGCATACCGGACGACCGGGCCATTCTGGTCAAGTTCGGGCGGCGTGAACCACCGGCCGAGCACGGCGTCGGCGTTGACCGGGGCATCGCCCCGCAGCCGGGCCGCGGCAGCGGCAAAGGCCGGGAACGGCGTATCACGGCTGCACAGCAGGGTCAGGGACGCCACCCGCTGCGGCACAAGCAGCGCGAAGTCCAGCGCTACCTGCCCGCCGAACGAATGCCCGACGACATGCAGCCGCCCGGCCGACTGCGGTAGCTGTGCGGCCAGCGCGGCCGCCAGTGTGCGCTGCGCATCGGGGACATCGGGGGCATCGCCGGCCGGGGTGACCGCCGGGCAGTCCACCGCGCCGAACGGGCTCAGGCAGGCAGCTACCTCATCCCAGACGCCTGGGGTCAGCGGCGTGCCGTGCAGCAGCAGCCAGCGATCGCCCCCCGATCCGCTCATGCGCCTGCCATCAGCCCGCGCCGCCTGCCTCAGGAGACGCCAGCAGGTGGCTCGACTGGCGGGGGAAAATCGCGAGTCTGATTTGCCGCCGATGCGTGAGTGAGCTCGGCGACTTTCCCGTCGGCGGTGAGATGGCGCCAGTTGGTCTGCCAGTCCGGCAGGGCCCGGCCGTCCTGTTCCCAGTCCGCGAAGGTGGCCTCATCACAGTAATGATCTAGCCGTTCGCTGATGCCCAGGTGCGGCTGAGCCTCGACGAAGGCCCGCATCTGGTCGCGATCTTGCCAGACGCTGACGCTCCACCAGGCGTTGTTCGCGTCGGCGAGCGCGTCCGTGCCGAGGTTGCCGTCCGACTTCTGCGCCTGCTCGATGGCGGCGACGGCGTCGGTGAAGAACTCATCCAGCAGCGCCGGGTCCCTGAGCCGGAGCCGGGTGACAACGATAACGGCCATCACGATCCCCCTCCGAAGGCTTCCTCGATCACGGCGGCTACCTTCTTGCCGATGCCGAACTCGTTGACCATACGCGAGATCACCAGGCCGCCGCCATGGACGCGGAACGTGGTGCCGTTCGCGTCCTGGCGCGGACGGCCTCACCCCGAATTCCGGGCGAGTATCCCGTGAGTCAATTTTTGGCCACGGATGCGCCATGACTCGGTCAGCTAGGGCCTAGGCAGCGGGCTTTCACGCGGCTAGGGTGCCGTGCAGAACCGGTCCAAGCCACGGTTCGACCGCTACGCCGCATTCGGGCCAGGAGGGTGAATGCAGATGCGAGCTGATCGCCGCGGGCGCGCGGCACGCGCACTTGCTGCCGGTACGGTCCTTGCCACGGCCCTGGCGCTGGCGCCAGCGGCGCTGGCGTCGGTGACGCGCACCGGCGCGGTCGGGGGCGGCCGGGTTGCCCTGGCGGGCTCGGTACCCGGCTTTGTCCGGGCCGGCCGGCTGGTCGGCGCCGCACGTCCGGCCAGCGCGGTCGACTTCGAGGTGCTGCTCGGGATGCGCCACGCAGCCGCGGCATCCGCCGACGCCCGGGCCCGGACCACTCCGGGCAGCCCGCTTTATGCCCACTGGCTCAGCGACGCCGCCTTCCGCCGCGCGTACTCGCCCACGTCCGGCGAGGTCGGGGCGGTCTCCGCCTGGCTGCGCAGCGAAGGACTCAGCGTCAGCAGCGTCGCGGCGAGCCGGCTGTATGTGGCGGTGCGCGGGACGGTGGCCGCGGCCGACCGGGCGTTCGGCACGACGCTGCGGATGTACGCCTACCACGGCAAGATCTTGCGCGCGAATGCCACCGAGCTGACCGTGCCGGCCGGCCTCAAGGGCATCGTCGCCGGCGTGACCGACCTGGACGACGGGATGGCGCTCGTCCAGCCGGCCTCCGCGGCGCTGCCCGGGCCGCCGCCCGCGGCCCGGTTCGGCGTCCAGCCATGCTCGGCCTATTACGGCCAGAAGATCGCGACGAGCAAGCCCCCCGCTTACGGGCGGCACCAGCCGTACACGGTCTGCGGGTACCTGCCTACGCAGTACCGCTCGGCGTACGGTCTGAAGCACCTGGAGAACGTGGGCCTCAACGGCCGCGGCGTCACCGTGGAGATCACCGACGCCTACGCCTCGCCCACCATCGTCAAGGACGTCAACACCTATTCCCGCCGGCACGGCCTGCCGACGCTGCGGCCGGGTCAGTTCCGCCAGGTGCTGCCTGCCTCCTTCAACCACATCAAGCTGTGCGGGCCGCAGGGCTGGTACGGCGAGGAAACCCTCGACGTCGAGGCGGTGCACGGGATGGCCCCGGGCGCGAAGATCGTGTTCGTCGCCGGGTCTAACTGCCTGCACGGGCTTCCCAGGGCCTGGGCCAACTCGATCGACCACCATCTGGCGCAGATCATCACCAACTCCTGGACGGTGACCAACGGAGAGGGCACCGAGGGCCAGGCGCTGTCGCAGGGCTACGTGAAGTTCGTCAACGAGTTCGCCCTCGAGGCCGCGCTGACCGGGATCGGCAACTACTTCTCTTCCGGCGACGACGGCGACGACACGATCTCGGTCGGGCACAGGGCGGTCGACTTCCCGGCCAGCGATCCCTGGGTCACCGGCGTCGGCGGGACCAGCGTCGGGATCGGCGCCCGCGGCCAGTACCTGTGGGAGACCGGGTGGAGCAACTCCTACTCGACCCTCACCAAGGGCGCCTGGGCTCCCAAGCCACCCGGGACCTACAACTCCGGCGCAGGCGGCGGGACCAGCAAGCTGTTCGGGCAGCCGTTCTACCAGAAGGGCCGGGTGCCGGGGTCGATCTCGAAGTTCTTCTCCGCCAGGCCGCACCGGGCCGTACCCGATGTCGCGATGCCCGCCGACCCGAACACCGGCATGCTGGTCGGCGAGACCCAGGTGTTCCCGAACGGCACCCACTACGGCGAGTACCGGATCGGCGGCACCAGCCTGGCCTCGCCGCTCATGGCCGGGGTCATGGCCGTCGCCGACGGCGCCGCGGGCTTCGCGCACGGCTTCGTCAACCCCGCGCTGTACCAGCTGCTCGGCACCCGCGCGGTGCACGACGTGCGCCCGCTGGGCCACCGCATCGCCGAGGTTCGCACCGACTACGTGAACAGCCTGAACAACGCCGAGGGCAAGTTCTGGCGGCTGCGGACCGCAGGGATACCGACGACGATCTTCACCCGTCCCGGGTACGACGACGTGACCGGCGTCGGGACGCCGAACGGAACCGCGTTCGTCCGCGCCCTGGGTCGCCGCTAGGCCGCCAGGTTGCCGCCCGGGAGGAGGCGAATTGCCGTGCGGCGTGCCCAGGTGGCGATGACGGTCAGGGCGGGGCCTGTGGGTGCACCTGGCTCGCGATGATAGACAGGCTGCATGGCACGGATTGTTGTCGTTGCTGAGGGCGCGGTGGATGCGCCCGCAGATACGGTCTACCGCTACGTCGCGGACATGCGCGAGCACCACCCGCACTTCCTGCCCCCGGCGTTTTCGGACTTCCGGGTCGAGTCCGGCGGCTTCGGCGCTGGCACCGTGACGCGCTTCAAGGTGACGGCGGGCGGTCGCACCCGCGAGTACCAGATGAAGGTCGCCGAACCCGAACCTGGCCGGGTCCTCACCGAGTCCGATACCGGGTCAAGCCTGGTCACGACCACCACAGTCCGTCCGCGCGACAACGGGTCGCTGGTGCAGATCTCCACTTCCTGGGACGGCGCGGGAGGAATCGGCGGACTGTTCGAGCGCATGTTCGCGCCGCGGGTGATGCGCTCCATCTACGCGGACGAACTCAGACGGCTCGACGCCTACGCGCGCGAACACCGCTCGGCATGAGCCTGCCGCGTCCTGCTGGCGGCGTGGATCCAGGATCGGCCGCGGGCACGCTGGGCTTCAGCGGCCGGGCGGTCAGGCCAGCTCGGGCGGGAAGCCGCCGGTGGTGGCCGGGCAGTCAGGCCAGCTCGGGCGGGAAGCCGCCGGTGGCAACCGGGCCCCAGCGGCGGGGCGTGACGCTCAGCAGCGATTTGCCCTGCCGCACCATGGCCGCCCGGTACTCGGCCCAGTCGGCGTGTTCGCCTGCGATCGCCCGGTAGTACGAGACCAGCGGCTCCACCGCTTCTGGCACGTCCACGACCTCGGCGTCGCCGTCAATCTGCACCCAGGGACCGCCGAAATCGTCGGACAGGACGACGACGCTGACCCGGGGGTCCCTGCGGGCATTGCGGGTCTTCGCGCGGGAAGGGTAGGTAGCCACGACGATGCGTCCGGCCTCATCCACGCCGCACGTCACCGGCGACGCCTGCGGGCTGCCATCGGAACGTGCGGTGATGATGATGGCATGATGACGAGGCCGGACGAAGTCGAGCAAGTCATCTCTTGTGACCACGGTATTCGTTGCGATCTGAGGGCTCACCAGTTCACTATCCCACCGGCCGGCGTCAGAAGTTCGTGAGGATGACCAGTTGCTGGGTCGCCCGGGTCATCGCGACGTAGCGGTTGACCGCTCCTTCGATGTCCTCGCCGAACGCGTCGGGGGCGACGAGGACGACCAGGTCGAACTCGAGCCCCTTGGACAGCTCCGGGGTCAGCGACCGGACGCGGGACGTCGCCCGGAACGTGGGACCGCCGATGACGCAGGCGATCCCCTCGGCATGCGCGGCGAGCCAGGTATCGAGGATCGAGCCCAGATCCGCAGCAGATCCGTGCACGACGGGGACGCCGCCGCGGCGGATGGAGGTCGGCACGTTGGCGTCGGGGAGCACGGCCCGGATGACCGGCTCGGCTTCCGCCATGACCTCTTGCGGCGTGCGGTAGTTGATGCTCAGGGAGGCCAGGTTGATCCGGTCGAGCCCGATCCGCTCGAGCCGTTCCCGCCACGACTCGGTGAACCCGTGCCTGGCCTGGGCACGGTCCCCGACGATGGTGAAGCTCCGGGACGGGCAGCGGCTCAGCAGCATCTGCCACTGCGCGTCGGTCAGCTCCTGCGCCTCGTCCACGACGATGTGCGCGAACGGGCCGGCCAGCCGGTCCGGATCGGTACCGGGCAGTGCGGCCTCATCGAGGAGGGCGTCCTGGAAGTCCTCGCCGCGCAGCATTGTCACCAGGCCTACGCCGTATTCGTCGTCCGCGGCCTCGATCAGGTTGTCGACGACCCGGGCCATCTGCTCGCGTTCGGCGGCGACCGCGGCATCATGCTTGCGCTTACGTCGTGATGCCTGCGGGTCGCCGAGCCGCCGCCGGGCCGCGTCCAGGAACGGCAGATCGGACACTGTCCAGGCCTGAGCGTCCTCGCGCTGCAGCTTCGCAGCGTCACCGGGGGCGAGCCAGGGGGCGCACATACGGAGGTAAGCGGGTACCGACCACAGGTCTGCGACCAGGTCAGCAGGGTCGATCAGCGGCCACGCGCGGTTGAGGGCCGCGCGCAGTTCCCTGTCCTGCCGCAGCGACGTGCGGAGCAGGTCAGCCGGAACGTTGCCGTCGTGCTTGTCGGTCAGGATCGTGACCAGCTCCTCCCAGATCTGGTCGCGCGCCTCGTTGTGCGCAGTACCGGGGTCTGGCGCTTCGAACGCCTCGGCCCAGTCGTCGGCGCTCAGCCAGATGTCGGACCAGTGGGTCTTGACCGTCATCGGTTTGGCGGGCGGGTTCTCGTAGAACCTGACGGCCGGCTCGATCGCCTTCACCAGATCCGCGGACGACTTCAGGCGTGCCACCTCCGGGTCGCTCTCGGTCGCTGCCGTGGCTCCCTCGGCGACGAGGTCCCGCAGGGTACTGGTCTGTACGCCCTCCTCTCCGAGGCTGGGCAGGACGTCGGCGACGTAGGCCAGGTAGGGCTGATGCGGACCGACGAACAGCACGCCGCCGCGGCGGTGACCGAGGCGAGGGTCGGAGTACAGGAGGTAGGCGGAGCGGTGCAGGGCGACGACGGTCTTGCCCGTTCCTGGACCGCCGTTGACGACCAGAGCGCCGCGGGATCCCGCACGGATGATGGCGTCTTGGTCGGCCGCGATCGTGCCGAGCACGTCTCGCATCCGGGCCGACCGGCTGCCGCCCAGGCTGGCGATGAAGGCGGACTGGTCGTCGAGCGCGGCGTGCCCGTCAAGCCCGTCCGCGGTGAACACCTCGTCCCAGTAGTCGCTGACCCGGCCGCGGGTCCAGCGGTACCTCCGGCGGCTGGCCAGGCCCATCGGGTCGGCGTGGGTCGCACCGAAGAACGGTTCCGCCGCGGGGGAGCGCCAGTTCGACCAGCAGCCGGCGACCCGCGTTGTCGGCAAGGCCAAGCCGCCCGATGTACACCGGCTCGGGATTGTCCGCGCCGACGATGCGCCCGAGGCACAGGTCCAGGCCGAAGCGACGCAGGACGCGCAGCCGGGTGGTGAGCCGGTGCACCTCCAGGTCCCGGTCCAGCGCCGCCTGGCCCGTGCCGCCGGGCGCCTGGCGCATGGCGTCGAGGCGGCCGGACAGGTCGGCGATCGACTGCTCCAGGCTCTCCGCGATGGCTGTGAAGTGCCGTTCGTCGCCGCCGATCAGCGCCGGGTCGGCCTTGGCGGTGAGGCGATCGGGAAGGTCAAACGCGCTGGTAGTCAAGGAATTCACGTCATCAGCTCCGATCTGAGATCACGGGCAGCCGTTGCGGCTGGCACGGCGCATGGACCGGCGCGACGAACCTGGCGGCCAATGAAAGGCGGCACTTCGCCCGGCGTGCCCTCGTGGCCGTCGCCGGTTCAGGTGGCCGGGGCTGGCAGGCTGTCGCGTTCTGGGTGTTCGCGGCCCGACGGTCTCGCGTGATTCACGCGCCCTCCAGGCCCGGCAGCGGTTCGACGTCCCCGCGCGCCATACGCCGATGACAACACACGCACTTCGCGACTCCCATTTCCGCGGGATCCGGCCCCGGCCAGCGATTATGCGGCATGACCCGGGTCTTGCCGCAAGCCCCCCGGTGCGCTATATATTGAAAATGGAGGGGAGTGCATATTCCCCTCTTTTTTGATCGCCGCTGACGAATGCCTGACGCCGGCTCGCGGATCTGGATATGGCCAGCCCCGTTCTGGAAGCTGCGGAGCCTGGCCCTTCAGACCGGGCAGGTTGACGTCACCTATCTGCCTGGCGGAGCATCTCGTCGAGTTCGGGGTCGGGCCCGAACTCCCGGACCTCTTGCGCACAGCGGCAGGCGACGGCGATCTTGGCGGCCCACTCCAGCGCCTCCTCGCGTGAGGGCACCTTGACGACCGTGAGTCCGCCGATGGCCTCCGGGTACGGGCCGTCGGTGACCGCCCCGTCGGTGGCCACGATGCTCGCCCGCTGGTCTTCCAGTCCGCCGGCGCACACAAGCGCGCCAGCGTTCACGGCCTCCTGGACCACTGCGTGCGCGGCCTTGGCCACGGCCGGCATGTCCTCGTGGGGGATGTGGTCCATCGCGTGGGCGCCGAACGAGATCAGGTACCGCGTCATCCCACAGACTCCCTTGTCCCGGCGGCCTCCTCCGGCCGCGCGTTAAAACTCATATAGCAGGTAGACGATGGGGGTTGCGGTTACTCATCGCCTCCACCCTGCCCGCCTGGGCCGCTGTTACGACAGCTTCCACGAGAGCACAGGATCCCCCGGTGCCATCGGCCAGGAACACCGACTTGGTGAGATCCAGCTGCCACAGCTCCATCAGAGCCTCCCGCTGCCACCGCTTGTAATCCTGGCGGCGCCGCTTGCTCGGCCGCTACCGCGGCAGGCCTTGAGCGCGGCAGTGCGCCGGCCGGGCGCAGTGAGCGACCCTCCGGCCGGAAGCAAACCGTTCAGCCGCCGGCCGGCACCTTGTTCACGGAGGCCTCGTAGATCTGCCTGATCGAGGCGTCCAGCCGCGTGTGGAACTGCTCGTCGGTCTGCTGGCTGGACAGGCCCTCGAGCAGCGCCCGGGAGAAACTCGCGATCATGCTCGGTTCCCTGGCCAGCAACGCGCACGCCTCGTCGCGGCTGTAGCCGCCGGACAGGGCGAGTACCCGCAGGACCCGCGGGTCGGCGGCGAGGCCGGCGTAGCGGCCCGGCTTGGTCGGGATGGTCAGTTTCAACATGACCGCGGCGTCATCGGGCAGCGCCTCGAGGCGCGCCTGCAGTGCGTCCCGGAGCAGGGTCTCCGCTTCATCCTTGCGCGGGCTGGCGATGCTGACCTCGGGCTCCAGGATCGGGACGAGCCCGGCGGCTGAGATCCGCGCGGCGTACTCGAACTGCTGATCGGCGATCGCGGTCACCCCGTCCTTGTCGGCGTCGTTGATCACTGACCGCATCTTCGTGCCGAACATCCGGTGCCGGTTCGCCCGCTCGAGCAATTCGTCGAGCGTGTCGATCGGCTTCATCAGCTGCACGCCGTTCTGCTCGGCGGCGAGCCCCTTGTCCACCTTGAGGAACGGGACGACCTGCTTGTCGGTCCACAGGTAGCGCGCCGTCGGGACGCCCTGCATGTCCCGCTCCATGGTCTGCTCGAACAAGATCGCCGCCAGGATGCGCGAGCCGTCGAACGCCGGGTCGGTGATCACCCGTGTCCGCATCACGTGGACAAGATCGAACATCTCCTCCTCGGAGGAGTACTGGCTCTCGTCGATGCCGTACTCGGCCAGCGCTTTGGGGGTGCTGCCGCCGCTCTGGTCGAGCGCAGCGAAGAATCCGCTGCCCGAGCGGACCTTCTCCAGCTGTGTGGCTTCCATGCCTGCCATCCTTGCAGCCCCGGACAGATCGTGAGCAGTGCGGTGCACGAACGGGCGCCAGGTCAGGCCGGCACCAGGTGCAGACGGGCGGTCGGTATGGGCCGACCGCGACACTGGCCCGGTCCCGGCGTCCCGGGGACCGGGCCGGCAAGCCCTCGCGGTAAGGGCTGGCTGGGCGTCAGCCGGTAATGTCGAGGTTGTCGTGGACCTCGTAGACGCCGCTGGCCATCCAGGCGGCACCCACCGCCGCGTCGTGCTCGGCCCAGGTGGTGACGTGGCCAGACAGCGTCACCGTGCTGCCGTTGGTCTCCACGACCACGTCGCTGTCGTCGGGGATCAGCGCGTTCCGGTCGAGGGCGTCCTGGACCAGGAAGGTGACGTTGACCGGGTCCGCGTCGTAGTCGATCTCGATGTCGTCCTTGATGTTGCGGACCCCGGTGAGCCCGCCGACGGCCAGTTCCGCGGCGTCGCGCTGGGAGCCGTAGCTCACCGCGCCGGTCAGCGTCAGGTTGCCGTCGCGAGCGGTGGCTTCGATCCCGTCCGGCACCGTGATGTTCAGCGTGAGGGCGTTGTTCGCCGCGGTGGTCAGCATCGTGTCGTCCCGGTAGTCCTCAGGCGGCAGTACCACCTCAAGGTGATTGTGCACGTCGGTCACGCCAGCGACTCGCTGCGCCGCGGCAGCCGCCTCCAGGTACTGCGGGTAGCTCGGTACCGTGCCGTTGAGCGCTACCTCCCCGTTCAAGTTCTTGACGGAGATGTCCGACGCGTCGATGAGTGGGTCGAAGCTGAGTTCTGCCTCGACAGCAGTGCGGATGTCCGTGGTCTTGGTCACTTGTTCTTCCTTTCCTGCGGATACGGTGACTGTTATTGACCAGTCCACCCGGCAATCCCGCGATGGTAAAGGTGATGCTGCCTGTGATGGTATTGGCGTGTCCTATGAGAGAAGCTCTGAGCGTCTCGTCACGGCCGCAACTCCCGGGCAAAGAACCGGCAATTACCTGACGTGCACGGCCTTGCCGCGCTTGATGGCCAATTGCGTGACAGCGAAGTCTTATCAGCGGGCGGCCCGGCGGCCGTCACGCCCGGGTGAGCTCGAACACGGCCTGGTCTCCCGGGCACAGCTCGCGGACGTCGCCGGGGATGCCGGCCCGTATCGGGTTGCTCACACCCTCGGTATGAACGGCCAGCGTCAGCCGGCCGCCGCCGAGCGTGACCAGGATCGGGGTCTCGCGGAACTCCATAGGGAAGGACAGACCGCCGAGCTCGCTCGGCAGCCGGGGGTCGAAGTACAGGACGCCGTCGCGGATCTGGGTGCCCGCGTAATACCGCTGCAGGACGTCGAGTGTCCCGGCCATGACCCCCAGGTGGATCCCTTCTTTGGTCGTACCGCCCTGGATGTCGTCGATATCGCTGCGGAGCGCGACGAGGAACCGGTCCCACGAACTCTCCGGGTCGAGGGCGGCGAGCACCCCCGCGTGGGTGACAAAGCTCAGCGTCGAGCCGTGCGAGGTCCGCCGGTCGTAGTACGCGACGTTCCGCGCGGCCGTGTCGGTATGGTAGCCGTACCCCAGCCGCCCGAAGATCTCGCGCAGCTCCTCGCCCGGGAAGAGGAAGAAGAGCATCACCGTGTCGGCCTGCTTGGTGATCTTGTACCGGTTCGGGTCGTCACCTTCCGCACGCAGGATCCGGTCGAGCCGCTGGATGTTCTCGTACTTCGCGCGGTAGGCGTCCCAGTCGAGTTCTTCCAGGTCGGCATAGCCCTCGAACTGGCTGATGATTCCGTCGCCGTGGAAGGGAACAAACATCCGGCGGCTCATGTCCTGCCATAGCGCCAACTCGTCGTCACGGATGCCTAGCCGTGCACGCAGCCCTTCCGTGCTGCTCGCCGGGAGCAGCGACGGCAGCTTCCCCACGATGTCGAACAGCCACGCCACCATGACGTTGGTGTAGGCGTTATTACGCAGCCCGCCCTGCGACGCGCCCGGGTACTTCTCGTGGAACTCGTCGGGGCCCATCACGCCGCGGATTTCATAGCGCTCGCGCTCGGGGTTGAATTGAGCGATCGATGCCCAGAAGCGCGCGATCTCGAGCATCATTTCCGCGCCGTAGCTGTCGAGGAACTCCAGGTCGTTGGTGGCCTGGAAGTAGTTCCAGATGTTGTAGAAAATGGCGGCGTTGACGTGCCGCTGGTTATGGCTGAGATCAGGCTCCCAGCGGCCCGACAGCGGGTTGAGGTGCACGCGCTGGGTTTCCTCGGTGCCCTCGCTGCCGCTCTGCCAGGGGAACATCGCGCCCCGGAATCCTGCCTCCCGGGCCGCCGCCCGCGCCTCCCCTATCCGGCGGTAGCGATACATCAGCAGCCCGCGCGTGACCTCGGGCAAGCGGAAGTTGAAGAACGGGAACGCATAGATCTCGTCCCAGAACACATGCCCGCGGTAAGCCTCGCCGTTGAGCCCGCGGGCGGGCAGCCCGGCGTCGAGGTCGGCGGTGTGACGGGAGCAGACCTGAAGGAGGTGCGCGATGTGCAGCCGGATCAGCAGTTGCACCTGATCGGTTGCGGCCGCGCGCACGTCGCAGACCTGCCACAGTTCGCCCCATGCCGCATCGTGGCGCCGCAGCGAGGCGGCGAATTCGTCGTGCCGGGCCGCGGACGTGGCCGCCCTGACCAGCGTGTCGCTGACTGCCGGATCGCGGGACGTGTAGAACGCCACCATCTTCTCGACCCGCGTGGCCTCACCCTGGCGTACGTCGAAGGCCAGGACCTGCTGGATGTAGTCCTCCACCTGGTACAGCGTCCGGCTCACCGCAAGCTGCTGGTCGCCGTCGAACACCCGGGTGCGGGTCGCCTGGCTGATGTACAGATTCGACTGCCGGGTTTCGGCCTTCAGCGCGATGACCTCGGGCCCGAGAGTCCGCGGCGAGACAGGGTTCAGATGGCGGCCTTCGAGCTGCCGGTACCGTGCCACGCCGCCGTTGCTCACCCGGCTGTCCAGTGCCGAGATCACCTCGACCCGGCCCGACCAGTTCTCCGGGACGAGGGTCCACTCGATCGCGGCGTGATGAGCGTCGGCCATGCTGACGAACCGGCGGCTTGTCAGCGTCGTCAGCCTGCCGCTGGTGTCGCGAAAACGAACGTGGCGGACGAGAGTCGCGTTCCGGATGTCGAGCTCGTGGCGGTAGCTGACGAGTTCGAGACCGGCGAGCCTGATCACGTCCTCGCCTTCGATACGCAACTGGAGGACCAGCCAGTTCGGCAGGTTGACCAGGTCCTCGTTGCGTACCGGCTGGCCGCCCAGGATCGTCGTCTCGCGGTTGTAGCCGCCGTGCGCATACGTGCCCGGATAGTGCACGCCGTCGGCTTCTTCCCACTCCGCGGACCCGCGTGTGCACAGGTAGCCGTTGCCGGTAGAGGTCAGCGCCTCCCGCAGCCCCTCGTTCCGGGGGTCGAAGCCGTCATAGCCGAGCAGGAAACCGTCCACGACACCTCCTACTGCGATCGAGGGCCGTACGCCGCGAGGATCTGCCGTTCCGTTCCCTCCCGGGACAGGTAGACGTCCAGATCCGTGCCGGTACAACGCTGAGCGCCCATCGCATTCCCGTACTGGCAGGCCACGACGTAATCCCGGTACGCGAGGTAGCCGTAGCCCAGTCCGCCGGCGAACGAGTCGCCGGCACCGGTCGTGTCCACCACGTGCTTGACTTCGATGCGATCGACGAACTCCTCGGCGACCCCGCCGGAGCCGTCCGGGTAGAAGACTACGCAGCCACGCTCGTCGAGGGTGACGCATACCGCCCCGACGCCGCGGTCCAGGCAGTGCTGCCCCAGGTCGCGCAGCTGTTCATCGCTCAGTCTCGGCGGATCAGGGGTCAGCTCCGCTGACTCACCAAGCCACGTCGAGCTCGCTTCATCGAGGTTCATCTTCAGCATGTCAACGTACGGAAGCCACACGTCCTGGTCAGCCCAGACCCGTGGATGGCGCTCGCCGCTGCGGGTCAGCGTCGTCGCCGGGCCGTGCGCATCCAGCACCACGGCTGCCTGGCTGTGCTCCTTGATGTACCGCAGCGTTGGCTGCCCCACCTCATAGTCCGTGATCGGGACGCAGACAAACATGTCGGCATCGAGCACCTTGTCGATGTCGGCCGGCAGGACCGGGTTCATGAAGCTCGTCTGCCGCTCGACGCGACGATTCTGGTCGAACATAACGCAGGTCGACCACGTCTCCCCGGTCGGCCGACGACGTTATACCGGAGGTGTCGATATTCCGGAACGACCCCAGGATCTGCTTGATCGGGCCCTCATCCTGCTGACGGACATGGGAAATCGGGACGACCGTGTCGCCGGCATCCAGCAGTGACGAGAGGGCAACTGCCGTATACATGACGCACCCGTACTTGTGGAAACGCTCGCCGGCATGGGTCACGATCTGGTCGCGCGGGATCGGGCCCAGCACCGCAACCTTGCGACTCGCGCGGCTTTTCACGTCATTCATCACGGGCACCTCCGGGGCCTGCCGGCATCACACCGCGCGATGTAAGGGGTTGTGGTCACCAACGACCGCTCCTTTGATCCGCCCGCCGCTGCGCGATCACCACATTACGTCCCCCAGCCAGCCTCTGACGGGCTCACCGTGCTAGGCGCAGTACGGCCAGGGTAGTGGTGGCGACGAGGCCCGACGGCGGGCAGGGTATGGCCCGGTTCACAGCCGGCTCGTCCATTGCGGGCCGACGACGGCCCAGGCCGAGTCCCACCTGGCGAGACGGTGCCGGTCTAGGAACGCGCGGCACAAGCGGTGAGGAAGGCCGCTGCGAGGGACATGATGATGGCCGCCTCGATCCGGTCAGAGGGCCGGCGCAGTTCGTTCCGGCTGAGGACCAGCCTCCGCAGGCGCGGCAGCGGGCGGCCCGCTCGGCGGGCGGAACCCCTCATGGCCATCACCTCGTGTCATTCGCAGGCAGACTATGGCGTCGCCTCAGCCTGGCGACGCGAGCCATTCACCTTGCGCGAGCCGTTCCGTCTCGTCCCGGATTTCCGCGGCGACCTCGGCCAGCACGGGCGCGTGCTGGCGGTAGTGGTGCGCGCAGAACAGCAGCTCCCGGTAGCTGGGCAGGATGGCCCGGACGTAAGCCTGAGCGCCGCAGCGGTCGCAGCGTTGCCCCGCATTCATCAGTCCGGCGGAGCCCAGAGCTCCGCTGGCGACCGATTCTCCCAGCTCTCCGCGCTGCTGCCGGCGTCTGGTCCATGGTTCTCTCGCACTCATCGCGGGTACCTCCTTTGCCGGTCATGTGCCGGTTTCGCCGTTGTTTACAGTGCACCGCCGCCGCCGGAGGACGCGGCGGCCGCGACCGGGCCGGACGCGGTCACCTCGTGCCAGACGCCGCCTGATTGGTTGATGCGATTGCCCTTGGCCTGGCCGGGGGCGGTGTCCGCGGCGTAGGTGTAGAGCGGATGCCCGTTGTAGGTGGCCTGGGTTGCTCCGTCGGAGCGGGTGATCGTGCCGAGCTTTCCGGTGACCCCGTGCCCGGCCGTGGCGGGGCCCTGCACCGGAGGCCGAATCTGCGCGCAGGCGCCGTTGCACTTCGACGCGGTCTTGGTGTCCGGGGCAAAAGAGTAGAGCGTAAAGCCTTTCGCGTTGGTCAGCACGGTGGCGCCGCTGATCGTTGTGGTCTTCAGCGTGCTGGCCGGCGAGGCCGCGCCGGACCCGGCGCTTGGCGACGCGCTGGCCGAACTGCCCGAGCCCGACGAGTTTCCGCACGCCGCGACCACCAGGACCGCGGCTACGACGGTGGCCGACCCCAGCCAGCCAATCAACCGAAGATGCCTGCTCATGCCGGGGGCTGCCTGCTGGCGCCCCCTTCGCGCTGCCAGTCGCGCGTGCCCCGGCCGGGGCGCGTTCTGTTCTGTCATTGCCGTTCTCCTTTCCTGGTCGGGTTCACGCACCGCAGCCGGGACGCCGTCGGGATTGGGTGCGCAGGTGATGATGTGTACGTCGATCCCGCCGCCGCGGCGGATCACCCGTGACCGGACGCTGGTGGCCGGCCGGAGCGCGGCCAGCCGGGTGCGGCGGGCCGCGCCGAGGACCAGCTGGGTGGCGTCGGCTGCGTGGGCGAAGGCCAGCAGCGCCGCGGGAATGTCGTCCCCGGTCACCTGGTGGTAGGTACCGCCGGCCTGCTGGACGAGCTGCCGCTGGACGGCCGGCGTGGCACGGCCAGTGGCGGCCCGGCCGCCCGGCCGGGCGACGTGCACGGCCATCAGGTCGGCCTCGGACCGGGCGGCGATCCGGGCCGCCCGGCGGATCAGCGTCTGGCCCTCCGGGCCGCCGTCGAGCGCCACGAGCACTCGCTCCCTGGCACACCCGCTGCCGGGAACCCGCCGGCCGGGGCGGTACCGCTGCGGGTCGCTGGCCAGCTTGGCGGCCAGCCACAACAGGGAAAGCTCGCGCAGCGCGGACAGGTTCCCGATCCGGAACCAGCCCGCCAGCGCGGCCTGCGCCCGGCGCGGCGGGTAGATGTGGCCGCGCGCCATCCGGTCCTGCAGCTCCTCCGGCGCGACGTCAACGAGCTGGACCTCGCCCGCAGCGTGGACAACCGGATCCGGCACGGTCTCCCGCTGCGGGACCCCGGTGATCTTTTGCACCGCGTCGGCCATCGAATCCAGCTGGCCGATGCCGACCGCCGAGATCACATCGATCCCCGCCGTCAGGAGGTCCTCGACATCCTGCCAGCGCGCCCGGTGAGCTGAGCCGGGCTCACGGTCGTGGACCAGGTCGTCCACCAGGGCGATCTCGGGCCTGCGGGCCAGCACCGCGCCGAGGTCCATCTCCCCGGCCACCGTGCCCCGGCGCGGCACCCTCGCCGGGGAAACGATCTCCAGGCCTGCCAGCAGCGCGGACGGACCCGGCCGGCCGTGCGTCTGGGCGCACGCCACCACCACGTCGGCCCCATCGCGCGCGCGCCGGTGACCCTCACCCAGCAGGGCGCACGTCGTGCCGATCCCCGGCGCGTAGCCCAGGTAGACGCGCAGCTGCCCGCGGCTCACCGGAACTCGCCGCCCGTTACCGGCCGCGCCGGTGTCCGGTCCATGACTGGCACGCCATCCTCTTGCCCATTGGCCCGAGTCCTTCCCGCGGCGAACGAGACGGCGGATTGCCGCTCCTTGGCCAGTCCATGCCACAATGCCGCTGGGGCAAAGAAGATGGTGCCTCTCCCGCTATTGGCGGGCGCTATGCAGGCGGCGCATCGGCTGCGGACCGATGATCGGGCGTTGCGCAGTTCGCTGGGGCTGACTGCGTAGGCCTCCTTGAAGCCGTCAGCATCCGGCGGTAGACCGCTGCCACTCGTCTGGCTCACCGCGACAGTCCTGAGGATCTGCCCCGATGAGCCGTCCGGGTAAGCGAACCTGGGCCCGCAGGAACTTCCCGATCTGCCCGGTGGCCTCGGCTGCCTCGGGGGTGCCGAGCATGAGCTGGTAGACGTGCGGCAGGCCCTCGCGGATCTCCAGGGTGACGTAGACGCCGGCTTCGGCTGCTGCCGTGGCCAGGCGTTCGGCATCGCTGAGCAGCAGGTCGGCCGTGCCTGCCTGCACAAGCAGCGGCGGGAGCCCGGATAGGGAGGCGAACAGCGGCGACGCCAGAGGCGTCCGAGGATCAGCCCCGGCCAGGTAGTCGGAGGCGAACTGGCGAAGCATGGCGGGGGTGGAGATCGGATCCTGATCGGCGCGCTCGGTCATCGAGGCCCCCGAGCTGGTCAGATCCACCGTCGGGGACATCAGTACGGCGGCGGCGGGCAAGGCCTCCCCGGCGTCGTGCGCGGCCACGAGCAGGGCGACGGTGAGCCCTCCGCCGGCCGAGTCGCCGGCCACCGCTATGGATCTTGCGCTCAGGCCCTGGCCGGTGCGGAGCCAGCGCCATGCGGCCAGGACGTCGTCGATGGCGGCGGGGAAGGGATGCTCGGGGGCCAGGCGATATTCAGGGAACAGCACCCGCATCCCGCTGGCCCGTCCCAGCCGGGCGGCCAGCTCGCCATCGCTGCGAAGCGACCCGAACTCGTAACCTCCGCCGTGCAGGAACAGGAGCACCCGGCCGGCGTCTGCTCCCGGGGCGGCAAGCCAGTGGGCTGGCACCCCGCCAGCGGTCACCTCGCTTACCAGCACGTCGTCAGGCACCGGATGAAGGCGGCCCGCGGGGGCGAAGGCGGCGCGGCGCTCTTCCATCGTCGGCAGGGCCTGGCTGGCACTGGCCTTCTGCCGGTCCCGCAAGGCGGCGATCAAGTCTTGCATTGCCTGGCTCGGCATGTCGGCATCTCCTTTGGCATGCGCTGCCTGTCACACACGGCGTGGAGGGAGCTTCGGCGGCCGGGCCAGGCTGCAGGCGTTGCGACGCCCTTTACCCGCCAGTGACGGCCGCTCCGTCCGGGAACACTTCGCTCAGCCGCCCCGTGCTGACGTCAAAAACGAACCCCCTGACCGGGACGTCTTGGGAGATCCACGGATGTGACCTGGCCTTCTGGATCTGCTCCCTGGTGTTCGCCTCGGGGTCGGTGAAGCTGTAGAACCTGGCCGGCGCTATTGGCGCCTGGCCTGTGTCCTTGCGGAGCCGGTCCTCCAGATCGCTGTCGGTGAACCTGAGCATCCCGCAGTCGGTGTGATTGATGATCATTATCTCCCGGGTGCCCAGCAACCTGGTCGACAGGACAAGCGACCGGACCGCGTCGTCATCGATCACGGTGCCGAAGTTCCTGATCATGTCCACATCGGCAGCGGCAAGACCCAGCATCTGCTCGATGCTGGTCAGCCGGGGATCCGCACAGGTGACGATCGCGATCTTGGGCGCCGGCGGTCCCCCGCGGCCGGGATCGTAGTCGTTGGCGATGGTGGCATTCGCGCTCAGCGCATCGTCGGTGAGACTCATGACGCTTTCTCCTTCTCCCTGGGCGTGCCGGTTCTCCCGTATGCCTGTCACCGTCATCACGCTCATGTCGGGCACGGCCTCGACGGCCATCACTGACGCTACGTTGGGTCCGTAGAAACCAGTAATGAGCTTCTGGAAATTTTGACCAAGCTTGACTCGGCCGGAACTGCGCCGGCGCGGCCAGCGGCGGGACAGACTCCTGCCAGATCCGGGCCGCCGGCAAGCGAAAGATCACCTCACTTCGTGAGCGAGGCAAGCTGAATGTCGAACAGCTCGCCGGGGTCGAGGCCCATGGAGGCGAAGTTTCCTGCGATTTCGAGGCTCACAAAGCCGTGCAGTCGGCTCCAGATGAGGACGGCTTGCAGGGCGGTGACTGGGTCAATGCCGGGGCCGTGCGCACGGGCCCACGTGGACAGCTGCGATGCGAGCGGCTGCCCGGGCGGACCTGGAGCGAGCATGCCGAGGCCGGGCAAGATGCCGGCCAGGACGTTCATCGCCTGTTGCGCCGCCTCGACGAGCCGTTGCGCGTGGGCGTCGTAGCCGGGCAGCGGCCCCCCGAACAGCAGCCGGTAGCGGTGCGGCTGGGCCAAAGCCCAGGCCCGGCAGGAACGCGCGAGCGGTTCGAGCTGCGCTTGCGCCTGTGAGCTGGGCACCCGGCCGATCGCGTCGGCGAGCGCGCCGGCCAGATCGTTGTAGGCGTCGATCACCAGCTCGGTTAGCAAGTCATCGCGGCTGGCGAAGTAGCGGTACAGCGCAGGCCCGGAGACCCCCAGTTGTTTGCCGATCGCCGAAACCGACAGTCCCGCAGGCCCGGACTCCGCTAGCTGGCGCAGCGCTGCCCGCTTGACCTCGCTGCGCACCTGCGCCCGGTAACGCTCCCGCATGGGGACTGGCCCGGGGCGGGCCACGCCACCCGTGGCGACCGGCCCGCCGGGGCAGATTCTGGAGGGAGACTCGCATGTCCAATGAAGCCAACGCCGCGCTCGCCGAGCCGTGGAAAGACCTGTGGAACGGCGATCTCAGCGTCACAGAAAAGGTACCGACACCCTGCGGATCGCCGGCGGCAAGCTCGCCGAATACTGGGCCAACGCCGACAGCCTGCTGTTCTTCCAGCAGCTCGGCGTCCGCCAGGTCCCCGCCGGTAACTAGCTGGCACCGGGGTCTTAAGTCTTGCGGGTTGTTCCTCGCGGGTCAGGTGGCGGGCGCCGGAGCGGCTGGGGGGTCAAGGCCGGGCAAGGCCAGCCAGTCTGCCCACGACAGGTCGCGGCCGAGGTACCGCGGCTGGGCGAAGGGCCATGCGGCAGCGATCCATCGCGGCACCATGGCGTCCAGGGCACGGTCGAGGCCGGTGCCGACCTGGTCGTCCACCACCCACCAGGAGATCTCCGCGTCGGCGCCTTGCTTTTCCGGCGGGTCAATGTAGACGCAGCCGAGTAGGGCGGTTTCCGCGTCGTCGAGCAGTGCGTAATTGAAGGCCAGGTGAGCTGCGGCCTCGGCCTCGTGTCGGGCCAGGTCATCAAGGTCTTGCTGGTAGGTCATCGAAGCGGGCGGCCAGCCCCACGCCTGCCCGAAGATCGACCACAGCCGCTGACGGGAGCCCATCACGGCCGGGTAATCGAGATCAGCATCGGCGGCCGCAATCGGCCGCAGGTGATAGCCGTCACGCACCAAGACCCAGGTGGGGTGAACGAAATCTGCCGGCAGCCAGGCCACAGCCGTAGTCTCGCTGCCGGCGCGGCTGCGGGCAACCTCCGGCACCGTGGCCCGTTCAGGCCTTGAGCGACTGGGCCGAGAGCCACAGTGCGCCGGGGTTAACCCGGTGCGGGTGAATCGCCAGCATCTGCCAGTAGAGTTCCTCCGCCGTGGTGGTTTCCTTGTCGATCCGGTCGAAGTCGCTGATGTACTGGCGGGTTTCATCGATGATGCGCGGGTTGTCGTCGTTGCCGTAGCGTTTGTGGCCGGCTACGACGGCACTCGGATCGAGAGCCTCGACGATGTCGAGGGCCGCAAGCCAGTCCCGGCGGCCCTGGGACCCTGATTCCGCCAGGTACTGGTGCACGTCGTTGTATGCCGCGTCGCCGGCGACGACCAGACCTATGTCCGGTACGTGCAGGACCGTGGTGTCGTCGGTGTCGGTGTGCCCGACGTTGACGGCGACCAGCTGATGGCCTTCTAGCTCGAAGGACGGCCCGTCCAGCGGATCGGCGACGGGGTTGTCATCAGGGATCTGCCCAGGGAACCTGGGTTGCCAGAATGTCTGGAGTACCTCGGGCGCGGACGATTTGCGCATGCCCTCGACGACTGCCGGCGTTGCGACAGCGCGTACGCCGGGGAAGCGCTCGCGGACCGCGCCGAGCCCGAGCCAGTGGTCACCGTGCCCGTGCGTCACGTACACCGTGGTGAGGTTCTTTCCCGTGGTCGACACCCAGTCAGCCACAGCCATGCCCTGCTCGACCGTCATGAGGGGATCGACCAACACGGCGTCATGCCGGCCGCAGATAAGGGTGGCCGATATCGGGCTCCAGGTCGAGCGGCTCTGGCCAGGCGGGACGTCCTTGCCTGCCATCGCGATGATCGGCGCCACGTAGACCTGATAGGTCAGCGCTGTCTCACTGAGCATTGCGTACTCCTAGCTCGCAGCCGGCACGGCCTCGGCCGCCGCCTTGATGAGCTGTGCCACCTCACCGGGATGGGAGACCATCGCCACATGGCTGGAAGGGATTTCGACGGTGGTGGCGCCCATGCGGCTGGCGAACATGCGCTCGGCATCGGGCGGCAGCGCCTGGTCGTCGGCGGCGACCAGGTACCAGGACGGCAGTGTCTTCCAGGCAGGCACGCCCATCACGTCGCCGAAGGCGGATGTGGCCAGGGCTTGCTGCACGGCGTACATCACCTTTGCCTTGACCGGGGCGACGTCGGCGGCGAAGTGGTTGACGAAGTCGTCTTCAGATAGCCAGCTGAAGCCCTGCTTGTCGGTGAACAGGTGCGCCAGAGCGGGGGTCACCGGTCCCTGAGACAGCAGCGCGCCGAGCGATTCGCCCTGGTCAAGGCCGAACGCCGCGATGTAGACCAGGCCGGTGACGTTCGGCGCGTCAGGGCCCAGGGCGGTCATGACCTGGCCGCCGTAGGAGTGCCCGGCGACGATGGTGGGGCCGTCCTGGAGGTCCAGTACCTGGCGTAGCCGGGCGACGTCATCGGCCAGCGTGGTCAGCGGGAACTGGGGTGCGGTGACGTGGTAACCGTCGGCCTGCAGGCGCTCGATGACGCCGCTCCAGCTGGAGCCGTCGGCCCATGCGCCGTGAACAAGCACGATGTTCGGTCGAGTATTCATCTCTGTGGTCCCTTCGCGGTCGGGTCTTACTGCCATCCTGCGAAGCGAGACCGAGGCGGGGTATCCGAAACATGACTGCACCTTGCGGATACCTGCCGCGAGTCGGAACGAGCTAGGGAAGAGCCTCGCTTCCGGCGTTGCGGTGTGCCGGCGTGGGCGTGCTGGCGCGGGCGATCACGTCGCGTAGCTGGTTTCGGCCGGCTACCCCGAGCTTGGGATAGGTCCGGTACAGGTGCGAGCTGACCGTGCGCGGGGAGAGGAAGAGCCGGTCGGCGATCTGCCGGTTGGTCAGGCCGTCGCTGGCCAAACGGACGATCTGGCGCTGCTGCGGGGTCAGCTCCCCTAGGGCATCGGGTTCGGCGGGCTCGTCGGCGCCAGCCACCCCGCACGCTCTGAGCTCTGCTCCTGCCCGCTGCGCCCAGGACCGGGCGCCGAGCCGCCGGAAGGTTGCCAGGGCCTCGGTCAGGACCGGCTTGGCGTCGTTGATCCGGCGGCGGCGCCGCAGCCATTCGCCGTGGTCGAGGCGAAGCTGTGCCCGCTCGAATGGCCACTGGTCCCCGGCGGGATCGGCGAGCCCCTCGCCGAAATAGGCTCCTGCCTTGGCTGGGTCGGCGAGGACGCCGCAGGCCCGGGCGATGAGCTGCTCGAGCCGCGGAGAGGCCATTCCGTTGAGGCGGCTGAGTGCGTGCTCGATGACGTCGCGTCCTTCCATCCGCCGGCCGGCGCGGACCGCGGCGGCGGCGAGATCTGCCATCCCAAGGTAGGAGGCGTAATTGTGCAGCGGCGTGCCATCGTCGCTGAACAGCCCGCGGAGCTGGGTGAACGCTGGGAGGTAGCTGCCGTCGGCGAGAGCGGCCACGCCGAGGGCACGCCGGGCGCGGGCGGCTACCAGCCCGCATTCCGCGGGATCGACGGCGGCGAGCGCCCTGGCCGCATGCCTGCGTGCCGCGCCGGACTCGGCGCGCATGGCGAGGACGGTGGCGGTGATCACGTCCGCGGACGCGGCAACGATGTCCATCTGGTTCGCCTCGGCCAGGCCGGCGGCCTCGGCGGCTACCTCCAGCGCCTCGTCCCAGCGCCCCGTGTCGATATATGCCCACCCGAGCACGGTCAGGCTCCCGCCGCTGGTACCCCGCACGCCGGGAGCCCGGAGCCGCTGCATGGCTTCTTCCAGCAAGGTGATCGCCACACCGGACTCGTCCAGGAGCCACGCGGCGGAAGCTACCCGCCACAACGAGGGCTCTTCCACGGGCGAGCCGGCGATCTCGCGCAGGTACGGGAGGAGCTGGTCTCTGCTGCCGATCGGGTCGGCGCTGGCGCGTATCCAGAGTCTCAGCACGCTGACATCAATGCCCGGGGCCCGGCCGGGGGGCGGCGGACCCTGCCGTTCCAGCAGGCCGAGGACGCGGCTGACGGCCTCGCGGCTGGCGGGCATCCCGGACTGGTAGGCGACGGTGGCTGCGCTCCCGAGCGCATCCCAGGCGATGTCCGGCCGGTCCCGCGCTGTCTCTTCGACGATAGAGATGAGCGCTGACAGCGCGGCGGTGCGGCGGCCCGACCATGCCAGCGCCCATCCGGCGGCATGGCGGGCGGTCATCCGCAGTTCCGGGTCCGCCGTGACCTCCAGGGCGCGGCCGGCGAGATCGTGGACCCAGTCTGCCTGACCGGTGGGAACGGCGGCCGCAGCGGCGGCGACCAGCCTGCGCGCCTGATCCTCGGGGTCGGGACTGAGTTCGGCCGCGCGTTCCATGGCCAGCGCCGCGGCGGCCGCGCCGCCGCGGCGTTGCGCCTGGTCAGCCGTGGCCTCCAGCAGTGAAGCCACGTGCTCGTCCGGACTCAGCGCGGCGGCGGCCAGGTGCCAGGCTCGCCGGTCTGGCTGGTCGTGCAGCCCTTCGGCGAGCTGGCGGTGCGCCGCGGCCCGTTGCGCGAAGGGCGCGGAGTGGTAGATGGCGGAGCGGACGAGGGGATGGGAGAACTGCAACCCAGTCCGGTCTACCTTGACCAGGCCCGAGCTGCTCGGCCGGCGCCAGCGCCCGCGCATCCGGGCCGGCACCCTGGCTGGCGGCCGCGGCCAGGTCCGGGCCGTCGGCCACAGCGGCCAGCAGCAGGGCAGCCTGCGCCTGCTCGGGCAGAGCGGCGTACCTGGCGGTGATGACGGCACTGAGCCGGTCAGTCGGGGGCAGCGGCTCGGCGGCCCAGCGGCGGCTGGCAGCGGGATCGTCGGCGACCACCTTGGCCAGCTCGATCAGCGCCATGGGATTACCTTCTGCCTGAGCGAGCACCTGCGCCCGGGCCCGCCCCCGAGGCGGCCGAGGCTGCCCGTCCAGCAGCCGGCCGGCGTCTGCGGCAGACAGCGGCTCCAGATGCAGTTCCGGGAATCCCCGGTCGAGGCCGGCGGGCGGGGCCGGCCCCCGGGCGCCGACAAGCAGCACGACCCGCTCGGCGTCCAGGCGGCTGCCGGCGAAGGCCAGGGCGTCAACCGAGCTGCGGTCCAGCCACTGGGCGTCGTCGGCGACCACGAGGACAGGCGAACGTTCCGAAACGTCCGACAGCAGGGTGAGAACGGCGACCGAGACGAGGAGCGGGTCAGGAGCAACGGGGTCCGCGGCAAGGCCGAGCGCCCCGAGCAGGGCCTGTGCCTGCCGGCCTGGAAGGTCGGCGGCACCGGACAGCACCGGCCGCAGGAGCTGATGCAGCCCGGCGAACGCGAGTTTCGACTCCGATTCCCGGCCGGTGACAGACAGGACCCGCATGCCCGCCGACCGGGCCCGTCCGGCGGCGTCGGCAAGCAGCACGGTCTTGCCCATGCCCGCCTCACCGGTGACGAGCAGGACCTGGCTGGCATGCGGGACCGGCTCCACGAGCCCGCGCAGCCGCGCCAGTGCCGCTTCCCGGCCAATGATGCGAGCTGGCTGCGACGGGAGTCCGGCAGGGCCCGGCATGCGCCTGTCCTTTACCTCGGCCAGTGCGTTCGTCTACGCCGTCTCCAGGCTAGTCAGCGTGACCGCGGCCTGACCATGGGGGCAGCGCGGCGGCGGGTGGTGGCCTGCCGGCTATCCGGCGATCAGGTCGAACTCGTTGCCTTCGATGTCGGCGAAGGTGGTCCAGCGAGACTTGCCTGCCTGGTGGTCGCTGAGCCTGCGAGCGCCCAGGCTCAGCAGGCGCTGACTCTCACGGTCGAAGGTGTCGCTGATGAGGTCGAGGTGGAGACGGTTCTTGACGATCTTCACTTCCGGCACCTTGTTGAATACGAGGCATGGCTCGCTGGTGTCCCCGCCGCCGGCGAGCAGCACAGCGTGCCCGGAAGTGGACGCTGGCGCAACCTGCCGCCCGAGCACACCGGCCCAGAACCGGGCCAGGGCAGCGGCGTCGGCGCAGTCAATGGCGACTGCGAACAGCGAGTTATTCATCATGGTCGGTATTACCTTTCACGAGTGCGCGCCGGCTGCGCGGGGAGCTCGCACGGGTTCGGGCGGCTCGGGTGGAGGCCCAGCCGTAAGGGATGGCGGCGGGATCCGGCGCGGCTCCGGCACCGCCCCGGCACCGATGGCATTGACCCGCACCCCGGACGGACTGACCTGGCGCCGGTGACCAGCGCACCGATGTCCTCAAGGTCACGCTGCTGATTCTCCTGCTGCCCTTATGACCGCGTGCCTCAGCCAGAGGGTGCTCGCGGCGCGGGCACCCTCTGGCGGCCTCACAGCCGGCACGTGCGCCAATGCTGCACGTTAGGAGGTGGCATGAACGGCCCGCAGGATGACGTTCGTTACCACGCCAGGGTTGGAGATCATCGACAGGTGCGGTGCGCGGACCTCGGTGATGCGGGCGTGCGCCCGGTGGGCCATGAATAGCTGCAACGCCGGCGGAATGGCATGGTCAGCGGTGCCTACCACTGCCCAGGACGGGATCGTCTTCCAAGCCGGCACCCGGACTTCTGGGTCAGCGCGATCGTGGCCAGCGGACTCTGCGTGGCGGCGGCAACCCCCGCCTGGCTCGCGGGCAGGCCGTTGGCCATGCAGGACGCGAACACGCTCTGCTTGATGTAGGCGTCGCCGGCGCCCGCGGGAGCACCGGGGAGTGGGACGACCTTAAGGTTCGCCGGCGTAACGCACGACCCGGGGTGGCCGGCGAGGAGCTGCGCGAGGGTCTCGCCCTGTGCGGGTGCGAAGGCGTCCACGTAGACGAGGGCCTTGACCTGGTCGTCGCCGGTAGCGGAGTTGGTGATGACCGCCCCGCCGTAGGAGTGCCCGACCAAGACGATCGGGCCGGAGATGCTGTGCAGGAAGTCAGCCAGGTAGGCCGGGTCGTATGCCAGCCCCTGGAGCGGGTTCGGCGGCGCATCCACGGTGTACCCGTCAGCCTGCAGGCGGCGGATGACTCCGTTCCAGCTGCTGCTGTTAGCCCACGCCCCGTGCTCCAGCACGATGGTGGGCTTGGGCCCGCCACCCGCGCCGGCCGGGCTGCCCGTACGGGCCGAGGCGAACTGGCTGACCGGGATGACCAGTCCGGCTATGGCCGCGACCGCGGCTATGACGATAAGGCGCAGCCGGTGTACCGGCGTGATTGCGGTGATGTTCATGAAAATCTCCCCTTCCTGGCATGGTGAGCGCGCCCGTTGCGGCGCATGCGGCGAAGCGGCAGAATGCCCCGGCGGCCCGGTCAGCGCCAGCCATCCGCACGTTCTGAGTCTGTGCCTGGGCCGTGACGGCGGGGTATCAGCAACCTGACTGCACTTCCCGCGAAAGTGCAGCGCTGCGGCCTGCCGGGACTGCAGTACCAGGAGTTCGCCGCCGCCGACCGTGATGGCGCACCCGTCTGCGTTGAGAACGACCGTCAGATGATCTTCGAGGCTCTGCTGCACCATCAGGGACCACTGCAGCGTCTCGAGGATGACCGTCAATATTGACGGTGCTGGCTCATGCTGCCCGGGCCGATACTCGCACTAAAGAACGGCAGCCAGCCTGCCCGGCCAAGGCCAGTCAGCACGCGGTTTGCCGGGAAGGCTCGCCCACCGTGACCGCGGGCGGCCGCAACCGCCTGCTAACGGAAAGGACAATCCATCATGGCCGCTCCGCTCGCCCGCCGTCCGGACCTAGCGGCGAATCCCCCCGGGCCGCATCGGGCATTCGTCCCGCGCTGAAGATTGGCGGATCCTCGCATTCGGCGTGCTTGCCCTCGGCGCCGTGCAGTCGGGCCTGGTCTTGGCGATGACGCCGGGACGCCGCGACCCCCCGGCCGGCTGGGTGCCGATGCCCGATCCCGCCGACGGCGGCGTGGTCAGCCCGCCGTTCCCGATGAACCTGACCGCCGGAGAGCGGGAGAACCTGGAGACCTTCGACGCCAAGATGGGTCTGGGCTGACTCGGCCGCGCGGCAGGCCGGCTCGACTCCAGCCTGGCCCGGCTTCAGCATCAACCTCAGCGGTCATCTCCTCGGCCGTGCGGTTATTACCTTCTGGGCAGAGATCCCGGCCATGTGACGCCTCGCGTGCAGACAACCTCTGACTTGATCGTCCACGAGCGCAGGCTGGAACCCGGGCCCGCGGAGCCATAGCCGTTGCGGTGTTAAGTGTTCGGTCGGGCTACTCCGCCAGCGTCGAGCTATGGCGTTCAGAGGTCCGATCGATCCCCCGAGTACCCTTTGAAGGATGGACGCTCCGTTCCGTCCTCCTCTCCGCGGACGTGAGCAGGAGCTCGCGATCATACGTCGGCGGCTGGTCCAAGTCCGGGCCGGTACCGGTTGCGTGGTCGTGGTGGAGGGAAGCGCCGGGCTCGGCAAGACGAGGTTGCTCGACGAGTGCGTATCGCTGGCTGGGGAGCTCTCGTTTCGGGTCGGGCGAGGAGCGGCCGAGCCAGGGCGGGTAATCGAGCTGGGTGCCCTCTTCGACGCGTTGTTTGAAGGGGATTCACCGCTCGCTGACAGGCGCGCGCTCAATGACGTTCACGCTTCTCCGGAGTTCTTGTTCTGGCTCCTCCAGGACGTGCAGTCCCTCATTGAGGCGGCCGCGCTCAAGAATCCCGTGCTTATCTGTCTTGATGACCTGCACTGGGGCGAGACCAGTCTCTCGGTCGCAATGCGACAGCTCCCTTTGCGCCTCTCGCCGCTTCCTGTCGCGTGGGTGATGGCATTTCGGCCCGGCCAGGGCCTGCATCAGATGCAGCAGGCGAAGGCCGCGCTTATCGAGTCCGGAGCGGAGCTTATTCGGTTGGCGCCGCTCAAGCGCGAAGCGGTCGCGCAGGTCGCGGCCGACGTGCTCGGCGTGGAGGCGGATGACGAACTACTCCAGAAGGCGGACCGGGTCCAGGGAAATCCGTTCCTGCTTGTCGAGTTCTTCCGCGGACTCCAGGACGATCTCCTCGTTTCGCTCGATTCAGGCCGCGCGACTCTCGCCGAGGACCGACTGCCCCATCGCGTGAGTGACAGCATGCGCGGGCGGCTTGCGCGCATGTCGCCGGCATCAGAACGCGCTGCGACGTTCGCGTCGGGCCTCGGACGCAGGTTTACCGTTCACGACCTGGCTGCGCTGACCGGTATGTCGCTTACGGAGCTGATCGACCCGGTCAACGAGCTTGTTCAGGCCGATATTTTCGCTGACGACGGCGGTCAGTTGGCGTTCCGGCACGACATCATCCGGGAGGCCGTTCGCGGCAGTTTGCTGTCGCCGGTCCGGCGTGCCGTTGACCGGCAGGCCGCGGACGTGCTGCTGGCACGCGGTGCGCTCCCGGTAGAGGTAGCTACCCAGCTCGTTGAAAGCGCAGAACCGGGCGATGTCGTCGCGATTGAGACGGCGCTCAAGGCAGCTCAGATCCTCGGTGCTTCCGATCCCGCCGCGGCAGCTGAGCTAGCCGCGAACGCGCTCGACCTGACCCCACTCCGTCACCCTCTCCGGGGTCCGCTGGTCGCCCAGCGGGTCGTGTCACTTTTCGCAGCTGGCCTCGCGGAGGAGGGAAAGCGGTTCGCTGATTCTGCGCTCCGGCAGGCGATGTCTGCGGAGGAAGAGGCGAGGGTACGTGCCAGCCTCGCCAGCATGTTCGACCTCTCTCCCGAGGTCCGGTCGGAAAACGCCCGCGCTGGTCTCGCTCTTCCGGCTTTGCCCACGGATCTGCGCGCCGAACTCTGGGCTGCGCTGTACCACAGCCTGAGCGTGGCGGGACGGAAGGAGGAGGCGCTCGACGTCGAGGCGAGTGCCCGCGAGGCTGCGTACGCGAGCACGAGCGAGGTGTGCCGGTTCGCGTTTGAGGTCCCGGAGTCGGGACTGGCGTACCAGCTGCTCGACTTTCGGCGCTCGCTCGAGGTTCTCTTGACTGCAGAACGCCGTCAGCTTGGTGGCCAAGGCGACGCGCGGGCTCGTCTCGCGCACATGCTCCGATCATGGATTCTCGCAGCAACCGATCGGTACGAGGACGCGCTTCAGGCTATCGACGCCGGGGTGATCGCCGCCCAGCGTGACCGGCAGAACTGGGCGCTGCGCGTCTTCGAGACCACACGTGGCCGGCAGATGCTGCAGATGGGGAACTTCGCCGAGGCGGCGCTCGCGCTCGAAGGCCGGTTTAGTACTGAGGAAGCCCATCTCATCGCCGGAGCCCTCCATGCGCCTTCGGTCGTCGCGCTCGGCACACTCAAGATCCACACTGGAGACGGGGTCGGCGCGCTGGAGGCTGCCGAGATCGCGAAGATCATGTTGCAGGCGAGGGCGCCCTGCGTCCGGCATCATGCGATGTGGTATCTCGCGCTCCTCGCGCTGTCCCAGGGTAACCCGATGCAGGCGCACGAATGGCTGTGCTCCTACGGATATGAGGAGCGGCTCTCGATGTTCCCGCTCTTCCCGCATGAGGTCGCATACGACGCCGAACGCGTGCGCATCGCCGCAGCGGTCGGTGACGAGGAACTCGCAGAACACGGGATCTCGGTCGCTGAACGACGCGCGAGCCTCAACCCAGATGTCCCTTCGTGCGCTGCAGCAGCGGCGCACGCCCGAGGCGTCTGGAGCGACTCCGTGCAGGATCTCGAGCGCGCAGTTTCGCTCTATCGGGGCGGACCTCGCCCTCTTGCCCATGCTTCCGCGCTCGAAGACCTCGGCCGGGTGCTGGCGCAACGCGGCGACAACGCGCCGGCAATCGCCGCGCTCGACAAGGCGCTGGCGATTTCGGCACGCGTCGGGGCGAGCTGGGATGGTGCACGCGTTCGGGGCCGGCTACGCCGTCTCGGCGTGCGACGGCGTCCCGCCAAAATCGACCGGCCGAACACCGGATGGGAGGCACTGACCGAAGCCGAGTCCGTGGTCGCCAATCTTGCCGCGCATGGATGCACCAACCGGGAGATCGCCGACAAGCTCTTCGTCTCCCCGCACACCGTCCACTCTCATCTTCGCCACGTCTTCGAAAAGCTCGGCGTCAATTCCCGTGTGCACCTCACGAGGCTTGTCGCGGGCCGATCGCTCCAATCGCCGGGGGATCCGCACGCCGAGCATGGGTGATGATGGGTTCGCAGGGTCGCGGCGATAAATTCAGCCGTCGTACCGAGTTGACAGGGACCTCGCTGGCGTAACTCGCCAGGTAGTTAGCCAGTTGCACGCGGGATTGCACGCCGAGTTTCGCGAACACGGCGCGGAGGTGAGTGCCCACGGTGTTAATGGAGACGCCCAGGGCGGATGCGGCGGACTTGTTGGCGTGTCCCTCGCTGATGAGGTTGGCGACGCGCCGCTCAGCGTCGGTGAGGGAAGCCCATCCGGTTGCCGGCGCGGCGGTTGCGGTAGACCATTTGGTGCGGCGCGCGCCGGCCTGGCGCATAGCGCGCTGCACGTCGCTGCGGAAGGCCCAGGCTCCCATGTGGTGGTACTCGTCCCAGGCCCGGTCGAGTTGCGCAAGCGCGTCGGAGCGGCGGCCGGCGGCGAGCAGAGCGCGTCCATACGACTCGGCGCCGACCGCACGCAGGACCGGCCGCGGGCTGCGGTCGAGGACCTGCACCGCCTCGGCCAGGACGTCCAGGTCCTGTTTGCCCAGCCCGCGCAGGTTGAGGGCGACGCCCTCGAAGCTGGCCACGCCGGGATTGTGAGCCGCGTTCGCTTCGGCGACATCCAGGCAGGAGGCGGTGAAGGTGTTATCGCCGGTGGCGGTACCGACCTGGAAGAACAGCCCATTCCAGCACGGCCACAGCGGCCAGTAGCTGCGGCCCTGTTCTGCACCTTGCAGGACCGGTCGCAGCGTGTCCCGTGCTGCGGCCAGATCGCCGCGGCTGGCGGCGAGCCAGCCGCGCATCACGGTGATGCCCGGGTTACGGATGGCCTCGTCGGCGTCGGTGAGCGTGTCCGCAAGCCGCAGCTGGGCTGCGGCGATCTCAGTCTCGCCGCACAACAGCGCGACCGCCGTCCGGACCGTGATCGCATCGAGAAGGTGCAGGCTGGTGCCGAGCTGGCGGGCCAGCTCGATCAGCGTGCGAGCGCGGGCGTCCGCGTCGTCGAGGCGCCCGAGATTGAAGTCCTGCCACATCTGCGCGCAGGCGGCACCCGGCAGCAAAGCCTCGGTAGTGGCGGCGCAGCTGGCGTGAGCTTGATCGAGCAGGACCTGGGCGTGGTCGTAGCGGTCCACGAACTGCAGCGCGGTGATCTCCTCGGCCAGGTACGGCGCGCCGGTGAGACTGCGCAGCTCACGGAAATGCTGCAACGCCACCAGGTGGCGCCCTTGGTTGCGGGCTGCCTCACCGGCCGCCTGCACCGCCAGGGTGAGCCCCTCCCGGTCGCCACTGTCGCGGGCCTGCTCCACCGCGCCCGCCGCTTCCCTGGCCGCCGACCCGCCGGGTAGCGACCGGGTCCGTGCCAGCGCGTACGCCGCGCGCAGCCGGACCGTGACCAGCGCGTCCAGGTCGCTGCTGCACAGGGTCTTCTCGATCCTGGAAGCCAGGTCGTGGACCTGTCCGCTCAGCCACAGGGCCCGGGCGGCTTCGGTCTCGACCTGTGCAGCCAGGTTAGCGTCGTCGACGCGGGCCAGGATCTGATCGGCGACGGTGATCGCCTGGGCGGCGTGCTGAGCCCAGCACAACACCGACAGGCAGCGGCGGCTCAGGTCCAGCCACTCCGGCTGAGCAGGGAGCACCGTGCCGAAGGCAACCGTGGCGAGTTCCCCTGCGTCCTCGGCACTCGTGCGGGCCAGGGTCTCCGCCGCGGAGACCAGGATCAGGGCGCTGGCCAGGTCGCCGGGCACCGCCGCCGCCCGGGCGTGGAAGGCGGCGACCAGCGGCTCACCGAGCACGCTCAAGTGGTACTCAGCCAGGCGGGCGTGCAGCTGACGGGCACGATGGCTAGCCAGGAGGGCGTAGACCGTCTCCCGGACCAGGTCGTGGCGGAAGGCCAGGGCATCCGCGGACACAGTGATCACCCCAGACCCGACGGCACCGGCGAGACCATCCTGACCGTCACAGCTGCACAGGCTGGGCATCAGCGCGAACGCGTCACGTACCCGCAACGGCCGTCCGGCGGCCGCGACCAGCTCCACTAGCTCGCGTGCCGAACCGGGGAGACCGCCGAGTTGGCGCGCCATTGCCGTGGTGAACTCACCGGCAGCGGTGCCGGGCTCCCCGCTTGCGGCCGAGCGCGCCAGGCTGTCGATGACCTGAGTGGCCAGGAAGGGGTTGCCGCCGGTGGCATCCAGGTAGCGGCGGGTCCGCTCGTCTGGAACCCGCCCGAGCTGGTCCCGGGCCATCGCCGCCAGGTCGGGGGTTGTCAGCGGCGCCAAGTGAAGGTGCTCGCAGCGGACGATGTCGGGGCCGGCCAGATCGATCCCGACGGGGTCATCGCGGCTGGCGAACATCCACACCACGGGCAGGCCGGCCAGTCGCAGCAGCAGGCTGCGCAGGAGGAACCGGCTAACCCGGTCGGCCCACTGGAGATCATCGATCGCAACCAGCAGCGGATGCACGGCGGCGAGGTCTTCCAGGCGGCACGCGATGCGGTCGGCGAGCAGCAGCGGTTCGCTGATCACTCCAGCGATCGGCTCGTACTGTTCCGCCGTGGTCAGCGGGTCCGGCCCCGCTCGCAGCGCCGCGATCACCGGGGCCCCAGGCCAGACCTGCTCGATCGGCTCGCACTTGCTGCGGCCGACCCGGATCTTCATGCGGGTCGCGTGCTCACAGAGTTCCGCGAGGAGCGCGGTCTTGCCGATCCCGGGCGGCCCGGAGATCAATACGCTGGAACTGGTTCCGTGCTGGCTCGCACTACGTAGCGCCGACAGCGCACTGGCCATCGGCTCGCTACGACCTCGCAATGGTCCTGACCGCACGGCACCACCTCAGAAACGGCATATCTGCTGGCCAGCGTGACAGGGACCGCGGCGCCATGCATCGCCCGTTCGGGCGATGTCCAATCGGCGTTCGGAGGCCACGCTGGCCAGCTCGACCCGAGACTTGACTCCCAGACTCGGGTCCCAGGCGAGAGTGGTGCTTACGGCGTGCGGTGATACGAACAGGTTCTTGGCGATCTCCAGGTTGATCTTGCCGTCGCGGGATTCGCGCTGCCGGCAACTGCATCGCAATCTCGAGGGACAGGGCTCCGCAGGCGGGCGAGCAGCACCTTGGCGCCCGTGGCGGTCCAGTGCGCATGCCCCCGCGGGAGTATTGGCCTGTTCCGCGTCGCGGATCAGGTCATGCCGGAAGGCCAGCCGTTCGCCGGACTCAGCCAGAATGCCCGCTTCGACAAGCGTGGCCGGTCGGACTCCGCCACGACGATGCACTCTTCCCCGAGGCCATGAGAACTCGACGAACAGGAACGCGTTGCCGTGAGCCTGCTCGATTGTCCGCTGCCTGCGCGGACTTCAATGTTCTCACCTGAATGGGTGAGCGCGCTCGGTGCGGCGGCCTGGCTAGAGTCAGCAACGTGGTCAGCGATCACGGCTGGAGTGGCGCCGAGCGACAGGATGCCGACCGCCGGGAGGCGGCAGGCCGGCGGCTGGGCGTGGTCGAGCATGGCAGCGGGGCGATCCCGCTGGTCCTGCTGCACGGGTGGCCGCAGACCTCGTACGCGTGGCGGCACGTGATGCCACTGCTCACCCCGGACTGCCACACGCTTGCCTACGACCTGCCCGGCATCGGCTCCTCAGAGCCAGCGATCGACCGATTTGATAAGTGGTCGATCAGCGGGGACCTGCACGCCAGCCTCAGCCAGCTCCGAGTCCAGAACCCACTGGTGGTGGGCCATGGCATGGGGGCCCAAGTCGCCTACGCCTATCTGCGCCGCTACCCTGCGCAGGTTCGCGGTGTGATGTTGCTGGATACCCCGATCGCAGGAGTCGGTGGTTGCGAGGACCTGTTCACCTCACCGGCGTTCTGGCACATCGGATTCCACCAGACCATATCCGGCGACACCGGTCTGGCGGAACTGCTGGTCACCGGGCGGGAGCATCGCTACTTCCGCAATCACATCGACCGGTTCGCCGCGTGCCCGGACGCGATCAGCGACGCCGACGTGGCCATTTACGCGCAAGGATACCAAGGGCCGCAGCGGCTGGCCGCGGGCTTTGCCCTGTTCCGGGCGATCCCGCTCGACATTGCCCGCAACGAGCGCCGTACTGGCACCGTGGACTCCCCGATCCAGCTGGCGTTCGCCGAGTACTGTCACGCCACCGTGCTGCCCGAAGTGGCGGCAGGCCTGGGCGAAGTCGGCGCTCACCGCGTGGAAACGAGCATCATCGCCGACAGCGGACACTGGGTTGCCGAGGAGCAACCCGGCGAGGTCGCCGCGGCCATCGACAGGTTCATCACGGCCACCTGACGCCCGCCGGATCGGCGCGACCGCTGCCGGAATCCCGATGGAAAGTGCCGGCGCAGGTCCGGTCTGACAGGACCGCCCCTCTCTCAGCCGAAGACACGAGGCCTGCGGCCAGCGTGCCGCAAGCGTCAGTCCGTCAGTCCGTCAGTCCTTCGTCGTGCTGGCGGGCGTGATGACGGCCCGTTCGAGGGAGACCCGGTCGCTGCGCTGGGCGCTGGCAAGCGAGCGCCAGCCCCGTCATTCATGCCGGCCACGGTGATCAGGGTGTGCCCCGGTCCAGGCCGCTGACTCGTTCGGCGAAGACACCGTCCTCTTGACGTAGGGGCTCACCTCGAACGGGTCAGGACCCGAGCCGCCGATCGACGACTGTCTCGGCTCACCTGAATGTGTGAGGGATTGCTGTTGCCCGTCCGGCCAGGCTGGTGTCTGTGCGGCTCCCCCGAATGGAGCCATCGCCAACACAGTTCAGGAGGAAGCCATGTCCACGCCAACCAAGCCAAGCATCGTGTTCTGTCACGGGATCTGGGCCGACGGGTCGTGCTTCAACAAGCTGCTCCCGCCGCTTCAGGCGGAGGGATACGAGGTGATCTGCGCACAGTACGGCCTGGACACGAACGTGGCCGACGTCGCCGCGACGATCCGCACCTTCAACCGGGTCCACAGCCGGATCCTGCTGATCGGCCATTCCTACGGCGGCGCCGTCATCACCGCCGCGGGCACTGACGACCGCGTGGCCGGGCTGGTCTACATCAACGCCCTGGGCCCGGACGAGACCGAGACATCCCAGGTCGAGCAGGACAAGTTTCCCAAGACGCCGGCGTTCGGCCAGATCGAGGTCGCCGACGGGCGGGTGTGGATGCTGCCCGGTGGCGCCGCCTGCTTCTGCGGCGACCTGCCCGAGGAAGAGCAGAAGGTCGTCTGGGCGACCGCCTGGCCCCCGTCCGTCGAGTTGTTTAGCAGCAACGTCCCCGGCGTCGCGTGGCGAACGAAGCCGAGCTGGTACATCGTGGGCAAAAATGACCAGGCCGTCCACCCCGACCTCGAGCGGGCCGCCGCCAAGCGCATGGGCGCCACCACCTACGAGTTCGACAGCAGCCACTGCCCCATGCTGTCCCAGCCCGACAACGTTCTCGACGTCATCCGTACCGCCGCAGCAGCCATCTGAGCCAGCACCCTTTCTGGGCCCTGCTCGCCGACCGGGCGGCCAGGGCCCAGAAAGAGCAAGATCGCAAGAGGAACCGGTGGCATCCGAGCAGGTGCTCGACATACCCGTGCGCCGATCGGGCCGATGACCCTGGCGGGCCAGTTCTCCGACTGGTGGGCGTACCTAGTGGCGCCGGTGGCCGGGGGTGCGGTGGCTGTCGCTGTCTACGACAGGTTCCTGCGCGTCGGCAGTACACCTGCCTAGCGATCACGCCCGCAGATGGCGACCTCTCCCAGGCCGCCGAGCGACCAGATGATGATCACTATCCCAGGCTCGGACTGGCGGCTGCTGGCCGCATGCCGGCCGGCTGACCCTGAACTGTTCTTCCCGGTCTCTGCGTCGGGTCTTTCCCCTGACCAGGTCATGCGGGCAAAGGTGACCTGCGCCGGCTGCCCGGTCCGGCGGCAGTGCCTGGCGTTCGCGCTGGACACCAGGCAGGACCTGCCCGCGGCTGACCACCCCCGCAAGGCTGCCAGCGCCTGCTGATAGCTAGCGGAGAGCGGCAGTTCCCTCGGCCTTGGGCTGCAGATCACGATGCAAAACAGTAGCCAGCCCTGCTCGTCGGCGAGCGCTGCGTGCTATCGCTCGGGCCGACGCTGAACGCGGGCGTACGCGTCAACGACATGACAGGCCGGCTGAAGCGTGCGGCCCGAGGTAGACGGTCATTGAGGGCGTCCTGGCCGCAGACGGACGGAGTTCGCCCTCCACCTCGGCGATGTACGGCTCGGTCCGCCTCCGCCGAGGCCAGGCAGACTCGTGGCCATCGGGCTGAGTTACCCAAGCGAGACCAAGGGCTGCCGGCCGCACACGACCACGACACCTCTGGCCCCGCGCTTAACGATCTTGCCCGTCGGTTTGCCCCCTAACGGCACTGGACGCCATTCACAAGCGAGGGCAAAAGAGGCCGGTCAGAGAGGCCCTGGTCGGCATCTTTCCGCCCGACTGGAACTGTCCCGCATCTGCCAGGCAACGGCACACCGGCTCTGACTTGGGATTTGCTTACGAGTTGAACGCCGGACCTTCTCCCTGAACCGGAAGAGGTCCTCGGATAGGTAGACGAAAAACCCGCCTGACCTGGAGCCCCCTTACGGAATCGAACCGTAGACCTTCTCCTTACCATGGAGACGCTCTGCCGACTGAGCTAAGGGGGCGAGGCAGCTGAGCATACACGCAGGCCCCGGCCGCTGAAATCCCTACCTCGGTTGCGTCGCAGTCGCCCGGAGCGCCGCCAGCACGGCCGGCCAGGCGGCGGTCACCGGGTCGATGAGCTCGTAGTGCCCGCATTCAGCGAGCTCGTTGACGGTCACGTCGTCCCCCTGGCCGACCGCGCGCTCGGCGTACTCTCGGCTCATCGAGCACGGCACGATCTCGTCCCGGGAGCCGTGCACCAGTCGCACGCGGACGCCGAGCGGCAGCAGGCCAGCGGGATCGGCGAGCGCGTACCGATCGGCGTAGCGGCCTGGACCGCCGCCGATGAGGGCGTCAGCCGCGCCGCCGCCCAGCCCGGCAGCGTGACAGCCGGCCAGGTCGCTGACCGCGGCGAGACCGACCACGCCGCCATAGGGGCCGGGTGACGGCGCGCGCCACGGGGAGTCATGTGGAAGGCGGTGCCTGGCCGCGGCCCACAACGCGAGGTGACCGCCGGCCGAGTGGCCGGCGAGCACAAGCGGCTTCGGCGCCAAGCCCCCGGGCCCGGCGGCCTCGGAGGCCAGATCCGGCAGGGCGTCCACAGCCGCGGCAACGTCGTCGAAGGTTCCCGGCCACCCGCCGCCCGGCTGGCCGACGCGGCGGAACTCCGGCGTGCAGACGGCGAACCCAGCCGATGCCAGCGCGGCGGCCAGCGGCCAGGTGTGGACGCGGTCGTACCGCGCACGCCAGAATCCGCCGTGCAGGAACAGCACGAGCGGTGCCGGCCCGTTCACCGCGGAGGCGGCCCCGGGCCGCGGCAGACGCAAATCGGCCACGTGCTCGTTTTCCGGGCCGTAACGCAGCGTCACGTCCGGTGGGGGCGCGGGCCTGGTCAGTACCGCTTCCGGGTCCATTTTTCCCTCCCCGAGCCCACGAGATGGCTGTCCCGGCCGGGACGCCGATCCGCGCATGTCATCCCGTTATGGAACACGCCAGCGGGCAGTAACCTGGTTACCGATGTGACCCAGGGGTAGAGGTGAGCGCGAACAGCCCGTAACCTAGCCCATGATGCTGAGACGTGAACTGACCCTTCGGGACGAATCCCAGCCTGGCGTTCTTCGACGTAGGAACCGGGCTGGGCCTACTTTCCTGGCCGCATTCGCCGGCCTGGCGGTGCTGGGCGTCGGCACGGCCGCCGCGGCTCTGGCCGCGGTCCACTCCGGGTCCCTGCAAGCAGGCAGCATTTGTGAGGCGCTGCCGACGGCGCCGAGTTCACCGCCGCCCGGCCCCACGCCCACCCTCAGCCCCGGCGGCGCAGCCATGTCCGGATCCGGATCCAGGTCCGGCTCCGCGAAGTCCGCGTCTCCGGCGGCCACGCAACTGTGCGTGAGCGTGACGGCGGTGACGAGCACGGTAAAGCCAGGGCAGTCAGCCGGTTACACCATCGACGTGCAGCCGACAGGCGGAGCCGCCACCGACGTGACCGTCCAGATCTCGGCCACCCCGAGCAGTTTCCCCGCGCCTGCCTTCACCGTTTGCGGTGCGGGAGACGGCACGTCGACCTGCGCGCTGGGGGGAATGCGGGCCGATCAGACGACCGAGATGCAGGCCCAGGATGCCGTGCCGAGCAGCGCATCGTCGGGCGATTCGGTCACGCTGAACGTGCGGGTGACCGGAGTGGCGAGCGGGGCAACCACGCAAGGCTCGGTTTCCGGGATCGCTTCGGTCAATGTCGTCGCCCCGCCGCCCAAATCACCTCCGCCTTCGAAGAAGCCGACCTCCTCAAATCACTCGGGGCACAGCCACGGGCACAGCCACGGGAATGGCAACGGGAACAGTAATTCAGGCCACCATTCGGGTGGCTCGGGGTCCAACCAGGATTCTGGGGTCGGGACGAACCTCGGCTCCGGCCTCGGCAGCAGCCTGGGCCTCGGCTCCGGTGACACCTCGACTGGCGGCGTGGCGCCGCTGACCGGCCTGACCGGCACCGGGTCTGGCGCGGATCCCAGCAACCTGTTCCCGACGATCAGTCCTTCGCCGGTAGCCACCCCCCCGATCCCAGGCGGCGGCTCCCCCGCGGCCACCACGAAGCACGCACCGTATCACCCGACGTCGGTGGCCGACGTCCTGCCACTCAACACAGGGCAGGTCGGCAGCCAGGTGGCCGGGCTGGTCGTACTCGCCCTTGGCGTCATCATCGCCGTCGCCCGGGTGTCGCTGCGCAAGCCCCGGGCGCAGCGCAAGCAGTAAGCACAGGCACCGTCTGCGGCGGCACGCGCCCGGCGCGCGGCGGCCTCGCGAGGCGCGTGCTCGCGGCAGCCGTGACGCGACGGGCTACCCGCTCACCCGCTCGATGCTCGGCCTGATCATACGCAGCTCGCCGGCCAGCGCGGAGGCGGTCATGTTGGGCGAGACGAGCTCGCCGAACGTGTCGTAGTCGAACCAGGCGCAGACCGCGGCATCGCCTGTGCCCGATTGCGCGGGCACACAGGCCGCCCGGCCGCCGAGCCGCCCCGGGCTCGTCTGCTCGGTGTCGCGGAAGTGCTGGCCGAAGGTCTTGATCGAAGCGACGGCAGAGACACCTGTGAGCTTCCCGCCGATGAAGAGGATGACCTGCGGCGCCGGCCCGCCAGGAACCGTCGAGCCCTTCTCGTACACGGCCGACACGACATGACGGGCCTGACCTGAGCTGTTCGCGATGATGTTCCTCTCCAGCTGGGCCACGTCCATCCGGCGAGCCAGCTGGGGCCGACGCAGATAGGCGCCCAGCCGCGCGGGCGTGGTCAGAGTGTGCGCGGGACCACCTGGCCCCGACCTGAGAATCGCGACGACCGCGACCGCCGTGGCGACCACAACCAGTCCTGCGCCCAGCCAGATCAGCGTTCTCCGTCCGCGCCGGCCACCGCGCCTCGGCACTGACCGGGCCTGGGCCGTTGCCCGGCGGCCGTCCGGTCCTGGTGGGCGCACTGGTGCGAGCCCGCTCCGGCGGGCTGAGCGCGTCTCGGTTGCCTGGCCGACCGCATGGTCCTGGCGGCGCGGCGGCGGTCGCGGTCAGGAAGGCCATAGTCGTTGCGGTCACCGCGCCGGCCGGAGGGTGCTTGAACTGGCGCGCGCTGGTCGGGATGAACCGGCGCGCGCTGACCGGCGCGGGGGCGGGCCAGGCCGGAAGTGTCAGGGCTGGGATGGTCGGTCCCGGGATACTCGGTCCCGGGATACTCGGTCCCGAGATGGTCGGTCCCGAGATGGTCGGTCCCGGGATGGCCAGAGGCGGGACGGCCCGGAGCGGGACGTCCGGGACCGGGACTAACCAGGCCCGGCTGGGGGGCCGCCGGGTCGAGGTCCGCGGGAGTCCCGACGGCTCCGCGGCCGTAGCCGACCCACTCGTGGCCCGGCCCGCCTTGCGGTGGCTCGTCACGCGGGGACCTGCGGCGATCGGTGCCGCCACGCCGCGGCCCGCCATCCGCGGGCGGGCCAGAGCCGTCTCCGCCAGTCCGCGGCGCGTGACGGCCATGCTTGCCGCGCCCGCGCCTGCCGTAGCCGGGGTCGCGGTATTGGGGGTCATCGTCACCGGGGCCGCCATAGCCCAGATCGCCGCCGCTAGGATCGCCGGCGCCGGGTCCCGCGTACCCGGGTGCCGCGTAGCCAGGCCCCGCAGATCGTGATCCCGCGCGGCCAGGCCCCGCATACCCAGGCCCCGCATACCCAGGCCCCGCGTCGCCAGGTCGCGTGTACCCAGGTCCCGGGTAGCCAGGCTCCGGGTGACCGGGTGCCCCGAACCGAGTCTCCCCGACCGCCGCGGCCCTGGACCCGGCGCCCTGATCCTCGGGCCGCGGGCGCCCGGGCCGCGGATACCCCAGCTCCCGATAATCCCGATCCTGATACCCGGGCTGCCTGTACCCGATGTCGCGAACGCCGGGCTCCTGGTACCAGGGATCGTCGAGCCGGGGTCCGGCGTGCCGGGGCCCCCGGCGGCCGGATTCGGGGTAGCCGGACTCGTCGCGACCGGATACGCCGGCTCCCGGCTGGTCACCGGCGTCCGTGCGGTCGCGCGAGCCGCCGTGCCGGGCGTGCGCTCCCCGGCGCTGCTGGTCAGGCGGCCGTGCGCTGCTCATGGGGACGGGTCACTCTCATGGGTGGCGTGGTGCAGACGGGCCTCGGGGTCACTACATCATGCGGCAACCGCAAGGGGGCCGCCACCTGGTCAGGAGCATGCGTCCCGGTTGGCCGGCCCGGGCCGCGCGACCTCACCCCTGGGCGGGGGCCGGTACCGCGGCGTGCGCCGGCGTCACCAGGTAGGCCGAAGGCGCCCGGCCGGGGCGATTTCCGCCAGGGCGTGGCGGGTCGCGCGCAGCTGCTCCTCGCCCAGGATGGCGGCCCAGGCCCCGACGGTCTCGGCGGCCGCCGCCTCGGCCGCGCGGGTGCAAGCCCAGCCGCGTTCGGTGAGCGTGATGAGCTGCGCCCGGCCATCGTCTGGATGGCGCCGCCGCTCGACGTAGCCCTTCGCCACCATCTCATCCACCAGCTGTGCCGCGGCCTGGCGGGTGACGCCCAGGTGCGCGGCGAGCTCGCTGACCGTCGCTCCGTCCGGGGCCAGCCGGGCGAAGGCGAAGCCATGCGCCGGGCGCACGTCGCGGTAGCCGCGCGCCACCACCCCGGCTTGGATCCCGTCCACCAGGGCGTTCCCCGCCGCGAGAACCAGGGCGGACAAGGCGAGGGCATCGTCATCGCGCATGGGGCCAGTCTGCCAATTTGTCAATTGCCTTGACAAGTTGCGCAAGTCACTTGACAATAAAGGCAATCTACTTGCCTATCCATCGCGGAGGTGCGCCATGCCGGTCATTCACGCCGCCGATGCCGTCGCCCACGACATGCACGGCTCCCGCTTCACCTCGTACGCGGCACCCGCACGCGGCAGCGCGGAACTGTGCGCCTGGCGGCTGGACGTCCCGGCCGGCCGCGACGGCACCGCGCACGCAGTCAGCCGTGAGGAGATCCTGTTCGTGCTCTGCGGCACGCTGTTCGTGACGCTGGGGAACGGGCCAGACGCGGCCGGCGTGGCCTGCCGGGCCGGCGATGCCATCGTCGTCCCGCCCGACTCCAGCGTGCGGGTCGACAACCCCGGCGACGAGCCTGCCTCGGCCTGGGTAACCACTAGCGTCGGGCTGGAGGCGGTACTGCCCGACGGTTCCAGGCTGGCTCCGCCCTGGGTCCGCTGACCCTCCCGTCCCGGTTACTCGCCGGGTCCGGCGAGGCGACCCGGCTCTGCCGGGCGGCGCGGGACGGCGCCGCGGCGGCACAAACCACGGGATGCCGGCCGGCCCGATACCGTACCCTCAGCATGTGGCGCGCGATGAACGCGGAGTGACCCCGCAGAGCGAGGACTTCTCCGCCTGGTACAACGAAATCGTCTTCAAGGCCGAACTCGTCGACCGGGGGCCGGTCCGGGGCACGATGGTGATCCGCCCCTACGGTTACCGGATCTGGGAGTTGCTGCAGGCTGACATGGACCGGCGGATCAAGGAGACCGGTCACGTCAACGCCTACTTCCCGCTGCTGATCCCGGAAAGCTACCTGCAGCGCGAGGCCGAGCACGTCGAGGGCTTCGCCCCCGAGCTCGCGGTGGTCACCCACGCGGGCGGCAAGGAGCTGGACGAGCCGCTGGTCGTGCGGCCCACGTCCGAGACCGTCATCGGCGAGATGATGTCCAAGTGGATCACCTCGCACCGCGACCTGCCGATGCTGCTCAACCAGTGGGCCAATATCGTGCGCTGGGAGCTGCGGCCGCGGATGCTGCTGCGCACGACCGAGTTCCTCTGGCAGGAGGGCCACACCGCGCACGTCGATGAAGCCGACGCGATGAGCGAGACCATCCTCGCGCTCGACCTGTACACCGACGTGTGCAGGCAGGTCGCCGCGATGCCGGTGGTGGCCGGCGAGAAGACGCCGGGCGAGCGGTTCCCCGGCGCCCGGCAGACGTTCACCGTCGAGGGCATGATGCGCGACGGCCGGGCGCTGCAGGCGGGTACCTCGCACTACCTGGGGACCAACTTCGCCAGGGCGTTCGGCATCCAGTACACCGCGGAGAGCGGGGAGCTTGAGTACTGCCACACCACGTCCTGGGGCATGACCACCCGGATGCTGGGCGCTGTGATCATGACGCATGGTGACGACAAGGGCCTGGTGCTGCCGCCGCTGCTCGCTCCCTACCAGGTGGTGATCGTCCCTATCGGCCGCGGCGATCAAGCCGAGCAGGTACTTCAGCCGGCCCTCGATCTGGCCGAACGGCTCCGCCGCGCAGGCATCAGAACGCATGTGGACAACCGGCCGCACCTGTCCCCTGGCTTCAAGTTCAACGACTGGGAACTGCGCGGTGTCCCGATCCGGCTGGAACTCGGCCCCCGTGATCTGGCCGACGGCTCCGCGCTGATGTCGACCCGGCTCGGCCAGGGCAAGACCGCGGTCTCGCTCGACTCCGCGCCCGCCCGGCTGGAGTACGAGCTGGCCGCGTTCCAGGCCATGCTGTTGCAGCGGGCGACAGAGTTCCGCGATGCGCACACCCGTACGGTGGACACGTGGGAGGAATTCGTCGAGGCGGTGAAGACCGGCTGGGCGCTGGCGTTCCATTGCGGTCTGCCCGCGTGCGAGGACGAGATCAAGGCCGAGACCTCGGCCACCCCGCGCTGCATACCCGCCGAAGGCCCGCCAGAGCAAGGCCTGTGCGTTCGGTGTAATCTGCCGTCCGCCTACGGGAAGCGGCTCATCTTCGGCCGGGCGTACTGAGTAAGGCGGGGCAGCGCGGCGCCTGCGTGATTGACTGGGCAGGTGCCTCCCGACGACCTCCCGGTGCTCGCCTTCGGCTCCCTGCGGTCATGGCGGGACTGGCTGGCAGAGCACCACCGGACCTCGTCCGGACTGTGGCTCAAGATCGCGAAGAAGGGTGCGGCAACCCCGACCGTCAGCTACGCCGAGGCGGTCGACGGCGCGCTGTGCTACGGCTGGATCGACGGGCAGAAGGGCGCGCTCGACGACGAGTACTGGCTGCAGCGCTTCACACCGCGCAAGCCGCGCAGCCGCTGGTCGAAGATCAACCGCGAGAAGGCGGAACGGCTGGTCGCCGAGGGCGGGATGCAGCCCGCCGGGCAGCGCGAGGTCGATGCGGCCCGCGCCGACGGCCGCTGGGACGCCGCCTACGACGGGCAGGCCACCATCGCCGTGCCGCCAGACCTGGCGCGTGCCCTCGACCTCAACCCGGTGGCGAAGGAGTTCTTCGCCACGCTGAGCGCCGTGAACCGGTACGCGATCCTGTACCGGATTCAGGACGCGAAGCGCGCGCAGACCCGGGCCGGGCGCATCGCGAAGTACGTCGCGATGCTGAACGAGCACAAGACGATCCACCCGTGACCGGCTGACCGCGGCCCGCAGCCGACATCGCGGCGGCCCGCGAAGAGGATCAGAACGTCACGACCGAGCGCAGCACCTCGCCCCGGCCCATCTTGGCGAATGCCTCTTCCACCTGGCCCACCCCGATGGTCTCGGACACGAACTTCTCCAGCGGCAGCCGACCCTGCAGGTGCAGATCCACGAGCATGGGGAAATCCCGGCTGGGAAGGCAGTCGCCGTACCACGACGACTTGAGTGCACCGCCGCGGCCGAAGAAGTCGAGCAGCGGCATGTCCAGCCGCATCTCGGGGGTGGGCACGCCGACGAGCACGACGGTCCCGGCCAGATCGCGGGCGTAGAACGCCTGCTCGTACGTCTCTGGCCGGCCAATCGCCTCGATCACCACATCGGCCCCGAACCCTCCGGTCAGCTCGCGGATGCTCGCCACCGGGTCGGCTTGCCCAGAATTGATCACGTGCGTCGCGCCGAACTCCCGGGCCCAGTCGAGCTTGCGGTCATCCACGTCCACGGCGATGATCGTCCGCGCGCCGGCCAGCGCCGCGCCGAGCAGCGCGCCGCCGCCCACGCCGCCGCACCCGATGACCGCGACCGAGTCGCCCCTGCCGACCCCGCCGGTGTTGAGCGCGGCACCGAGCCCGGCCATCACGCCGCAGCCCAGCAACCCGGCCACCTCGGGCCGGATCGCCGGATTCACCTTGGTGCACTGCCCGGCCGCCACCAGTGTCTTCTCCACGAACGCGCCAATCCCGAGGGCCGGCGACAGCGGGGTGCCATCCGCCAGCGTCATCTTCTGGCTGGCGTTGCGGGTGGCGAAGCAGTACCACGGCTTGCCCCGCGCGCACGCGCGGCACTCGCCGCACACCGCGCGCCAGTTGAGGATCACGAAGTCACCGGGCGCCACGTCATTCACGTCATCGCCCACGGCTTCCACTACGCCCGCGGCCTCGTGCCCGAGCAGGTAGGGAAAGTCATCGCCGATGCCGCCCTCGCGATAGTGCAGGTCGGTGTGGCAGACTCCGCACGCCTGGATCCGGACGAGCGCCTCGCCGGGCCCCGGGTCAGGTACCAGCACCGTGGTCAGTTCCACCGGCGCGCCCTTGGCCGCCGCCACCACGCCCTGCACCTTGGCTGTCATCCCCGCTGTTCCTTCCGGTTGGGTGATCTCGCTGCCGCTCCCTGGGCGTGACAGCGATCACGAGCAGTGTTCATACCCGCTGCATGGTTGCGGCCAGGATATTGCCAGCGTCAGCCGGCGGCCTCACCCCGGCGCGGCGCCTCAACCGGCCGTGCGGCCGATGACCGCTCGACCGCGGCCTCGTCCTGGCGCAGCGTGCCGACCGGCAAGCCAGGCGCGGGAAGCTTGTCCGCCGTGCCCAGGCTTCCCTTCACCGAGTCCAGGATGGCCATCCCCTGACCGACCAGCCCCGCGGCGATCTCGCTCAGGCCATCGGCGCCGTTCAGCACGCTGATGTTGGCTCCGGCCAGGCCGGCAGCGGCCTCCTTGACGATCTGCGGCAGCTGATCGATCAGCGTCCGGTCGAGCGCGACGCGGTTATGCGAGGCCGCCGCCTCGGCCAGGATCCTCGTCCGCTCCGCGTCGGCCTGGGCCAGGGTACGCACCTTCTCGGCTTCTGCTTCGGCGGGCTTGACAACCTCGGCCACCAGCTGCTGCTGTCGCAGCGCGGCGTTGCGCTCGGCCAGCTTGGTTTGCATCGTGAGCACTTCCTGCTGCGCGTGCGCCTGCGCGAGCGGGCCGGCCTGAGACGCCTCGGCCTGGGCCGTGTCCACCTCGGCCTTGTACTGGGCCTGTACGACGGCGGTCTGCCGGGCGAACTCGGCCTGCTTGCGCTGCGATGCCTGCTGGGCCTCGGCCGAGGCCTGGTCGGCCTGCGCCTGGGCGACCTTGGCCTGACGCTGGATGGCCGACACGTGCGGGGCAGCCATCGCGTCGATGTAGCCGGTGCCCATGTCGTCGATGGACTGGATCTGCAGCGAGTCGACGGTGAGACCGATCTTGGCCATCTCGCCCTTCGAGCCGTCGAGCACCTCGGTGGCCAGCTTCTGCCGCTCGGTGACGATCTCCTCGACGGTCATCGAGCCGACGATCGACCGCAGGTGACCGGAGAAGATTCGCCCGGTCAGGACGGCCATCTGATCCTGGTCGGACAGGAACCGCTGACCCGCGTTGACGATGCTCTCGTCGTCGTTCCCGACCTTGAACGCGATGATCGCGCGGACGTTCACCGAGATGCCCTGCCCGGTGACACAGGTCTCCTGGACTTCGGCCTCGCGCATGGCCAGCGACAGCATGCCGACCCGGCGCAGCAACGGGTTCACGAAGGCGCCGTGGCCGACCACGACGCGGAACGGCACCCCGCTCCTGGCGCGCCTGCCGCCGGAAATCAGCATGGCCTGGTCGGCCGCGGGGACTCGGTATCCGAACATCTCACTATCTCCTTAGCGTGCTCATCCCCCCGCTGCTGCCGGTACCAGGCCGGCTGGCGCGCCTCTGGCTGACTACCCCAGGTCGTCCGTACCGGTGTCCGGTGCGCCGAGCCATTCGATCACGTCGACCGCCCGGGCACCGCGGGAGTCGATGACCAGGACAGTCGCGTCCTTGGCCAACGGCCGTTCGGACCAGGCAATATACGTTTCCGTACCGCCGCGGACCCGGACGAGCACTTCCCCGGGACCGCCCGGTCCTCTCGTTCCGAGCGTCAGTACCCCCACCCGGCCGATCGGTGCCGTGTCCCGAACCACGGGGCGCCGCCTCTCCTACCAGCTGAGCCTGGAGGGCACCACCATATCCCCGCGAAGGGGGCTAAGTGCTCGCAGGCCGGCAAGACCGCAGATCAGCAGCTCGCGTGGTACGCGCAGCGCAGCCATTGGTATCCGGCAGCTCGCGTGGGACGCGCAGCGCAGCCACTGGTATCCGGCAGCTCCCATCCTCGCAACCCGCGGCACAGCGCGGCCTGGCCGGCCAGAGCCGGCTCAGTCGGGACGCCCGGCGTGCGCCGGGAACTAGGCTCGCACGCGTGATCGAGATCATGAGATTCCGGCTTGGGCCCGGGGGCGACGAGGCGGACCTCATCGCCGCCGACCGCAGGCTGCAACAGGAGTTTGCCTACCAGCAGCCCGGCCTGCTCAGGAGGACGACCGCGCGAGGAGGGGACGGAAGCTGGATCGTCATCGACTTGTGGCGCTCGGCCTCCGACGCCGACGCCTGCGCCGCCCGGTGGGACGGCGACCCGGTAGTGGGCGCCTTCATGGCGCTAGTGGACGGCTCGTCGGTTACCAGCGAGCGCTTCTGGCCGCTGGACTAGGCCGTCTCACTGCTGCACGAGCATCAGCGGGTTGCCCTCCGGGTCCTGCACGGCGGCCAGAGTGGGGCCGCCCGGGACGTCGAAGGGCTCAGCTACGAGCCCGGCGCCGAGTTCCTGCGCGCGAGCCAGCGAGGCGCGCAGGTCCCGGACCTGCACGTAGAGGACGACGGCGGGCTGGTCGCCGCGCCGGATGTGCCCGCCCGGACCCGGCTCGGGCCCTCCCAGCCCGGCCGGGATCTGTATCACCGGACCCTCGCCTACCTGCCAGTTGAACAGCTCGCGGTAGAAGGCGGCCTGGCGCTGCGGGTCGCGGCTCACGATCTCCCAGTGCACCACCGGTCTGGCCCAGTCATCGGCCACGCTGCTTCTCCCTGCTATCGGGTCTGCAGTCAGTCCGGATACGCCACGCGGCCGCACCGCGTGAGTGCGCCGGCGACGCTCGGCCCGGCAGCACGCGGGTACCACGCCTCCAGCAGCCAGCTGAGAAGATCAGGCTCGGCCTGCGTCACGGCTCGACGGACATGCCCCTGGGGTGCGCCGCCGATCTTGCGCTCCGTCGCGACAGAGCGCAAGACGCGGCTGGACGCCCCGGGCCGACCGGGGCGAGCCGCCGAACCGTCAGAGCCTGGTGAGCTTCGGGTACGGCTCGAAGATTCGCTCGGTGCGGTCACCGAAGTCGACGAGCACGGCGGCATCGTCCACCTCGATCACACGGCCCAGGCCGTACCGGTCATGGGTGACCTGATCGCTGAGCGCGAAGGTCTTGACCGGGCGGACGACGGCAGGGGTATTGAAGGGGCTTCCTGGCAGAGGGCGCCTCTGCGGGGCGCGGGCTGGCTTCATCACTACCAGTATGCGCCCGTGAGCCTCCGGTTGCGGCACGGACGGGGCGGAAAGTCGCGCACATTTGGTGCGGTTGCGGGTGGTGCGGTTGGCCACGGCCCCCCGGGGCGCCGCCTGTTCGAACGAATGTACCCTTGCCGGGGTTGGGTCTTCACTTCGGATCGCACGTATGTTCTAATTGCGTCCATGCTTCACGTCACCTCCCAGGCCGGCGGCCTGCATCGCCAGTCCTGCCGCCGCGACGCGACAGGACGGCTGCTAACGCCGTGGTCGCCGCGCCGTAGCGAGCATCCCGGGGACCCGGCGTGCGGCGCAACCACCCGTCGGATAGTCCACGGAGCCAACACGGGTCAGAGGCAAGGATGAAAGCGCACGCTGAATACAACGGAAAGGTCAGGAGCGAGCGCCTCGCTGACCTAGAGGACAAGACGGCTGAGCTTGAGCGCCGGCTCTCCGACGCGCGGATCTCACTCGAACAGGAGCTCGCCGGGTCGGCGGGGGCCACGCATTCAGGCGGTCCGGTTCACTACCCTGATGAACGCACTCGGCGGCTCCTTGACTACGGCCGGTCCAGCGCCAAGCGCCGCGGTTCGTGGCGCCGCAGGAAAATGGCGGCCGTCAGCGCTGCGGTGGCCGCGCTTGTCGTGCTCGCGGCGATAGCACTGTCCCGCGGTGGAGCCTCCTGGCCGGCCAGCGTGACAACCGTGCAGAACGAGCTCACCGAGGCCTGCCAGAACCCCGACGTGAAAGCTGAGCCGAGTCAGCTCAATTTCGCCTGCGGGGAGCACACGCGGCAGATTCTCTGGGTACTCGCGCTGCTGACCAGCGACAACAATCCGCAATTCGCCAGCGCCAAGACCGGCCGGGTGGGCCTGGAACCGATCACTCCCTCTCAGGGGGGAGCGGTGGCCTGGACGCTGAACCTGCATCATCCCTACGACCCGACGACTCCCGTCGATAGCCTGCAGGTCGCCGCGCGGGCCATCAACAACATCATCGGCGGCGCCACCTTGACCAGGGCGAACGGACAGCCTGACGTGCAGCCCGGGCTGGAGAGCGACCCGGCCAATTGCCAGCGGTACACCGGGTCGGCGGCGCTGACCGCGCGTCAGGGGTATCCCCCGCTTTGCGCCAAGGCGATCGAGACGCCGGCCGGTCAGGCCGCCCTGGTCAGCGACGTCTACCGGAAGTGGGTCGTCGGAGCCGCTCCGGCAGCGGCTCAGGATGCGGCCGTGTTGTTCCAGAACGCCAAGAACCCGGGCGACCCGCGCGTCCAGGCCATTCTCAAGCGCCTGGCGACTACCGGACCGCAAGCGTAGTCCACGTCCATCACACCGCTTCCCCGGTCAGAACGAGAAATGAGGTGAACCGATGCAACCCGCCAGCAAGCCTCGCTGGCAGCAGATGACAGCGCTGGTCAGCCTCGGCACTGGCGGAGCGATGACTGGTTTTTCGCTGATCCCGGGAAGCACGGCAGCTGATCTTGCGTCGCCCGCCAGCGCGCACATCCGCCTGCTGGCCCACCAGCAGGCTGCCCAGCCCCCGGCGGCCGATGAGGCACCGCTGCGCTCGGCCATCGTCAACGTGGCCCACTACTACCTGCGGATGGCACAGAGCAAGCCTCCCGGTGAGATGGAAGCGCTGATCTGGCAGCGTGACAGCATCAACGGCGCAGACCACGGTCCCTCGTGCGCCGCATTCGCGAGCCTGACCCTGGAATTGGGCGCCGAGGTAGTCGGCCAGCAAAGCTGGGTCACCGGAGGGACCTCATACCCATGGCCGATGCACTCTTGGGTGGACGCACGCGTAGACCCGAATCCTGCGTCCCTCGGCGTCACCTCGCTCCTCCAGGACGCACATGCGCACGATCGCTGGCATCCGCTCGGGGACGGCTACCAGCCGCTGCCTGGCGACTGGGTACTCTTCGATGGCCATGTCGAGGTAGTCACCGGCGACTCCGGCGGGATACTGCACACGATCGGTGGCGATTCGCTCCCGAATTTCTCGGTCAATGCTCATCAGTACCCGGGTCCGCTGGGCGCTCAGGGCGTGGTGGGGTTCGTCAACAACGGCGGGCTCGCGGCTAGCGCCAGCAACGCGGCGCGCAGCCACGAGCAGGTGACCACCGCCGCCAGGCAGGGGCACCACCATCACCTCGCTGCCGGGCAGGCGTCGATCCCCGGGGTACCAGCGGCGGCGCCCGCGGGGCACGCCGTCGCCAGCGAGCTGCAAGGCGCAGGTGTCCCGGCCACGGCCGAACACGGCGCGAGCTCCGGCGCTTCGAGGGCATCAGATCACCGGCAGCACCACCCTGTCAGTGAACACATCCACGGCCGCGCGAGCGCGGCGCGTCAGGCCACGCTGGACGAGGCCGACGCGCCTGACGTGCCGGGTACAGCAGGCTCAGGCCTGGTCGCGACGCTGCAGGCGGCCAAGCGCGGCGCGGCATCGATCCCCGGACTGCTGACCAGCGCGCACCGTCCGTCCGGCGGCGGCTCCGCCTCCCGTAGCCCGCACTACCGGCGCCACCAGCCGCCATCCGCGACGCCGCCGATTCCCGCCTCGCATGCACAGCAGGCCTTTATCAAGGCGGTAGCCGAGGGTGCCATGGCCAGCCAGCGCAAATACGGGGTCCCGGCCGCGGTCACGATCGCCCAGGCCATCGATGAGTCCGGCTGGGGGCAAAGTCTCCTCGCATTCAAAGACCACAACCTGTTCGGCATCAAGGGCAGCGGCCCGGCAGGCAGCGACATGCAGCCCACCCAGGAGTTCGTCAACGGGCAGGCCGTCTCGCAGAACGCGTCGTTCCGCGTGTATCACAGCATGGCCCAGAGCGTCGAGGATCATGGCAGGCTGCTCGCCACAGGCGGCCCGTACCGCCAGTCGATGACGCTGATCCATGATCCGAACGCATTCGCGTCGTCCCTGACCGGGGTGTACGCGACCGATCCCGGGTACGGGGCCAAGCTAATCGGCCTGATGCACCGGTACGACCTCTACCGCTACGACAGCGCCGCGCACGCGGTGCCACCGCACGCTTCGAGGCCGGCGGGAACGCCGCGAAGCACCGCTCCGCCCGCGTCGATGCCGACCGCCGACATCCCCGGGGCGCCAGCACCGGCCGCGCAGCGGCCGCAGCGCTCGACTGCGCGCGCGCAGGCGCCCAGCTCGCCCGCGCGAACCCCGCAGGCGGGGATTTCGCCGCAGCCAACGCCCACGGCACCGACCCCGCCGGCGCCCGCATCCAGCGCGCCGGCCGCACCCGTCGCGACCCCGCGCGCGCCAGGTTCCCCGGTCCCGGCCACTGCGGCACCCACCGGTACGAGCCGCACCGGAACGGCGCCGAGGACCTCCCGGACGCCGGCCGGCACACCGCCGATGGCATCCGGAGCGACGGCGCCAGGAAGCGCCGCCGCGCAGCGGGGGACGCCGCAGATTCCGGACATCCCGGGGGTACCGCAGCCTACGGGGCCTAGCTCCGCGGCCGCCTCGGGGTCTGCCCGCTCGCACGGCGCCACACAGGGTCACGGCGTGCGGTTCAGTCCGGACCGGTCTACGGCGACCAGGGCGCCGGTGACTCAGGTCCGGTCGGCCCAGCGGATGTCCGGCCCGGCCCGGCATCACGCGCGGGTGATCACCGCACATACGACGGCGCTGGTGACCGGCAGGTATCAGAGCCAACTTCCTGGGTCGGTCAGGAACGATTTCACGAACATCGCGAGGGGACCGCTGACCCAGGCCGAGCCGCTGTACCGGGACATCGCCGGCAACGCGGGCATCGGCTGGCAGCTCGTGGCTGCCTGCGACTGGATGCAATGCCAGGCCCAGCCTCGCGTTTCGCCCGTACACGGGGAAAAGCTGGGCGCGGTCAATAGCGACGGAACTGTGTACCGAACGAAGTCAGCCGGGCTCGAGCAGTGTGCTCACGATCTGATCCTGCTGGCCCGGGCCGTGTACGGGATTGACCTGACCGGTCGCGGACACCTCTCAGTGCGGGACCTCGCCAGTGCTTTCGCGGCCTTCCGGTGGGGAGCGCTGCTGAAGGCGCACCACACGTCGGCGATGGAATTCCCGTATTCCGTGGCGGGCCTGACCGCTCAGCACCTCACCATGCGCTGGCCGAAGATAGACGAGCGCAATGCACCGGATAAGCCTGGCGGGCGATTCCGCATGCCGTTCGGGGCCGTTCCGGTCATGTTGGGCCTGAATTATCCGGCCACGGCCTAAATGCCCGCGACCGTGGACGGAGGAAGGTGGGCCGCGTGGTTCGTCTGTGGCTCTGCCTGCTGGGGCTGGCCACGATGAACAGGCCAGCGCGCCGGGCATCCGCACGAGCCGGGGCCGGCCGTTCGCCCCGGCGGCGGGACCAGGAGTACTGGTACGGCGATCCCGCGCGCCCGCGCCGCCGGCGCATTCCGCTGTGGATCAAGGGCGGTGCGGTCGTAGTTGTCGCGGGGCTCATATTCCGCCGAGCGATCGCGTCAGTGATCCTCATGGCGCTGTCCGCTGCCCTGCATTTCCTCGGCTTCAATATCCATCTGCCGAGCATCAGGTTCGGCTGGCCCTGGCAGGCCATCACCGCCGGCACCACGACAAACACCGATCTAGGCCCGTGGGTGCTGCAGAGGATCGAGGGCATCTCGAGGCCCGCGCTCGGCCAGGCCAACTTCAATTTCCTGTTCACGCGCAAGGTGTCCAAGGACATGGGGCCGCTGCCGTGCTGGTACGCCGGCACCTTCCATGCCGTGGGCCACGCGTCGGCGACGGTCGACCTCAACCCGGGACCGGCCTGGTGGAAGCCGGCCGGCCGGCACTACCAGTTGCAGGTGCTCAGCCGCCCGCGCCAGCGCGTGCCCGGCCGGGTGGCGATCACGATGGTCCTCCCGCCGCCGCAACTCCCGACGTCGGCGCACGACATCACCATCGACAACGTCCCTTCGGCACCGGTGGCCACCCAGCACAGCTGGACATATCCCGGGCTCGGCTGCGGGGTCCTGCTGCGGCCTCAGTTCCCGGACTCGGTGCTGTATGCGCAGGCCCAGCAGATCGCGTTCTACCGGTCGCGGCATGACCCGCAGATCACCCGGCCACTGATCAGCACGGCCGAAGCCCAGGCCGCGCGGACGATCAGGGATAACTTCATCCAGCCGACCGTGAACGCGTTCAACTACCGGCTGGAACGGTTCACCCTGCGCTGGGCGGCGACGCGTTAGCCGGCCGAGGGCTCCGGCTGCAGTATTGCCTGAAGCTCGGTCACCCACGTCTCGGGTGCGCCATCACAGTCGATGTACAGCTCCCGATCGAACGACGTCGCCCGGTCGCCGTTGCGGTCAATCCACTCGTGAAGCGCGCCGAACGCGTCGGCGAACTGGTCCGGCGCGCCGCGCACCACGGTCGTCGCCGCGCGCGGCACGGCGGGCAACTCGATCGTGACCAGTCCGCCGCCCTCGATGCTCACCCCGCCCGGCACCGGCAGCGCGGTCGTGACCCGAAGCGGCCGGCGCTCGTCGCCGGTGTCCTCGTACAGGGCGAGGGACAAGCCTTCGAATCGCAGCCGGTGCTGCGCCAGGGCCGCGTGCAGCCGGGGGTACATGCGGCCGCACGCGGCACCGATCTGGTCCACGCCCGTCAGATCCTCGGTCAGCGCGACCACCCGCACCGGGGCGAGTCGCTTGACGATCACCTCGCAGGCCATCATCGTTCTCTCCTTGAGTTGCGCGAGCCTGATCTCCACCCGCCGGAGCTGTTCGGTCTGTGCGGCCAGCTGGGCGCGGGCCTCGCTGCGGCGCAAGCGCAGGATTGCGCGGAGCTGTTCGACGCTGACGTCGCTCGCGATCAGCTGCCCGACCTCGGACAACGGCACGCCGAGGTCGCGAAGCACTAGGATGCGGTGCAGGCGCAGCACCTGGTCTGGCGTGTAGTGCCGGTAACCGGTCAGCGGATCCACGTGGGCCGGCTTGAGCAGGCCGAGTTCGTCGTAGTGCCGCAACGTGCGCACCGACACCTGCGCCAGCCGGGCCACGGTGCCTATCCCGTACATCACGGTCAGTCAACCAGCTGACGCAGCGGAAGAGTCAAGCGGTCAATGCGCACTGGGGGCCGCCGCCCTGCGGGCGCTAAGCTGGGCTGAGCTCGCCGTTCTGATCCATGCCCGCGCGTCCTTCCTGCCTCGCGACGGGGCCTTAGCGGAGGTGGACTGACTTGGGGCGCTGGGAGGACCAGACGCAGATCGACGAGCGGGTACGCGCGGCACATCTCGAGCATTTCTGCCCTGGCGGGGTCGGCGTTCCCGTGACAAGCTCTCGCCCGGTGGGGCTCGGCCTGGAGCAGGCGGCGGCTACGGCCGTGGACGGTAACGCGGCGCGTCCGGTCGGCCAGGGTTGCGGGCGCTGCGAACAGCGCATAGCGCCCGGGCAGGACGCTCGCAGGCGCGTCAGCGGGACGTGGGTACACGAGAGCTGCCCGGCTCGCACGTGATCGAGCTGCGAACCGCCCACACCGCCGATCTTGACTGCGGGACGAGGTCTGCCATCCGCGTCTTGATGGACGCGGCCTTCGGCGGCGTCTCGGATGACACCTTCGAGAACGTGCTGGGCGGCGTGCATGCGCTCGTCGTTGACGATGGCGCTCTGGTGGGCCACGCCAGCGTCGTTCAGCGGCGCATGCTGCACGGCGGCCGGGCGCTGCGCACCGGATACATCGAGGGCGTCGTGGTGCGCGATGACCGGCGGCGGCGCGGCCACGGCGCAGCGATGATGTCGGTGCTGGAACGAATCGTGCGATCGGCATATCAGCTCGGCGCGCTCGGCGCCAGCATCGAGGGCGGCCGCCTTTACGCCTCGCGCGGGTGGCAGCTGTGGCGCGGACCCTCGTCCGCGCTCACCCCGGACGGGATCCGCCGCACCGCGGATAAGGATGGCGCCATCTACGTTCTGCCGGTGTCGGTACCGGTTGACGTGTCGGGCGATCTTGCCTGTGACTGGCGGCACGGCTCTGTGTGGTGACGCCTTCGGCACGTGCGCAGCTGGGTCGCTGTGGTCGTCGCTGAGGCGCGCGCCGGTTCAGGCGCCCTCACGAGGCGGGCTGGCGGTCGCCGTCGCCCCGATGAACGCGAGCACGAACATGACCACGAACCCGCCGTAGAAGGTGAGGAAAGCGGCCCCCACGGCCGGTCCCAGGATAAGGAGGCATGCGGCCCACACGATGACCTTCTTGCTCACCGTCCTGCGGGAACGTCCGGGAATCGCCGGCGGCGGGGGTGCGATCAGGCCAACGGGGATGTCGGCGGTCAAGGCGGCCAGCTCCGTGTACGTCCGTGCCGAGAGCGCCTGGCCCGCGCGCAGGCACAGATCGTCCTTGCCCAGCAGGCCGTACACGAACGCGCTCTTGAGCGCGTCGATCACCTGCTCGCGCTCGGCGTCGGATGCACGCAGATGACCGCGGCCAGCCATGCCCGCTCTCATCGGGTGCCACGGCCCTGCCATCAGCAGCATCTCCTTGCCAGCGCAACAACACGAAAAGCCTAACCCGGCTGCGCTCGGCAGGTCGTCTCGGTTCGGTACCGGCTGCCGGTGCCCGCTTGGGCGCCTACGCCCGCCCGGATGCCGCCGCGGTGGCTGCTCGGGATCGCCGGGATCATGGTCGTGCTGCCGCGCAGGTCAGGGCGTGACCACGCCGCCCGGCAAACCGACTCGGATCGAGACGGGGATGGGCTTGCCTGGTGTGTTGGTGGCAGTGCTGATCGGGATGACCTTGTGCTCTGCGGCGGCGTAGAGGGTCTTCCCGTCCGGCGTGATCGCGATCGCACCGGCGCGCCGTCGCAGAAGCTCATCGTCGTGACGACCACCCGCCCGGCTCCACGACCGCGCGTTCGGCCGCCAGCACAGCTCGAGAGCTTCACGCTGCGACGGGCCGGCTGGCCGGCCGGCTGGGCGTTTCGCGCCTACCAGGCCGGCACCCGGAGGAGGAAGCCCGATCGGCGCTGGATGAACAGGCGCTGGGTGCTGGGGGGCAGCGGGGTGAACGTGGTCGGGGTCTGGACGCCGACTACCGATCCCCGGCCGACGATCATCGCGGTACCGGAGGTGTTCACCCACCACACGCTGGTGGAGGCGGCCTCGGTGCCGGTCCGCCGCTGGTACAGGACCTGTACGGGCTTCCCGGTTCGCACCGAGAACTCGGTGATCGTGAAACCGAATACCCGCGGCGGGGCGGACAGGTGGAAGAACGGGGCGACGACTTTGGTGCCGTCGCCGGTGATGAGCGGAATCCCGATGATGCGGTGCGCGGCGTTGCTGTGTTGCCAGCCGACCTCGTTGCTCGGAATGGGGATCCGCGCGCTCGATGCCAGCAGCCTGCCGCCGGCGGCGGCGGTGTCGAGCAGGCGGAGCTGCCCGGGTGTGTTCCCGTTTCCGGCGCGGGTGGTCACCTCGAACATCAGCGTCCGGTTATCCGCCTGCCACGAGTTTGAGCCGCTGCCGCCCGCATCGATGGCGATCTCGCCGATCATTCCAGGGCCAGGCCACACCCACTCCCGGCGGGCCCCGGTCGCGACCGAGAAGACCTGAATGGCGGAGCCGGTCTTGCCGTGGGCGGGCAGAAGGGATACGGCGAGCTTGGCGCCATCAGGGGACAGCGCCAGGCCCGTGATGGTCGCCTTTTCCGGGGGGATGGGCAGGGCGGCCAGGCGGCCCGGATGACCGGACCGGTCCAGGATCAGCCGGTAAAACCTGACCGGCCCCCAGTCCAGTGCGGATGTGCCCTGCTTGGGCCGGACCCCGGCGGCAAGAACGAACGTCCGGCCGTCACCGGCGGCTGCCACCCACCTGAACGCCGTGTACGGCCTGGGGGGCGCGATGGTCCCTCGCACGCCTCCGCCGGCGGTCGCGCCGACCACCGCACGCCCGGCGTTCTCGCCAATGGCGACGAAGTACGGGGGCACTTTGGCCAGCACACCCGAGGAGTCCGCCGGGCCGGTGCTGGCCGGGCGGTGCAGGAGCACGCCGGAGATGGCCAGCGACGCGATGATCACGCCAACCACGGCGGCCGCGGCGGCCACCGGGGCCAGCCACCCCGGCCAGCGCCGCGGCACAGCATCATCACGGCGAACCAGGCCCGGTGCGCGCCGGCCGTCACGCTCGCGCACCGCGCGAAGCACCGCATCCGCGCTCGGCGCATGACGCTCGAGCAGCGGCAGCGCCGCCCGCAGGTCGTTTTCCGTGCGGCTGGATCCTTCAGATCCGGTTCGCATCAGAACTCCTCCTTGATCGCAACCGGTCCGCGCGCCGGCGCCCTGGTTAGCTCGACCCGGAGCGCAGCCAGCGCCCGGGAAGCGTGACCCCGTACGGTGCCCGGCTTGCAGCCCAGGACGTCGGCGATCTCCTGATCGGAAAGGCCCTCGTAGTAGCGCAGCACCACCACCGCGCGCTGCCGCCGGGGCAGCCTGGTCAGCTCGGCCAGCATCGCCTCGCGTTCGGCATATCCGGCGGCAGGATCGGGTGCGGGCACGCCCGCGATGTCGGAGCTCGTGCCGGACAGCACCAAGCGCCACGACCGGCGCCGCCAGGCCAGGTACTCGTTGACGATCATCTTGCGGACGTAGGCCTCAGGCCGGTGCAGGCTCCCGATCACCTGCCATCGCGCGTTCGCCCTGATCAGTACCTCCTGCACCACGTCCTCGGCCAGGCCGCGGTCACCGGTCAGCACGGCGGCGAAGTTCAGCACAGCCGGCAGCCGGTCGGCCGCGAATTCTTCGAAGTTCACCGGACCTCCGCGCGAGAGTGCCTTCACCCAGTAGATGCAGTCCAGCGGCAATATGTTGCGTTGTCACGGAAGCAACCCGCGCGATTGGCCACGCGTCAGTGTTGCCGGACGTACGATTTCGCCTGGTCAGTGATGAGCCCGCCCGCGCCGGCCGGGGAGGAAACGGGGATGAAATCACCCATGGCGCCTGCCGTGACCTCAGTCACGGCCATCGCGTCTTACGCACATGAAGCTCACAAGGCCATGCGTAATGACCCGAGTTAAGCAGCCAGGGAACCCAGGCGCTCCGTCCGCCGCAGCGCGCGCCAGAGGATCGGGCCGCGCCTGCCCCAGGTGCGGCCGTTACCTGCGGCACCCCCGGCGTCGGCCTCGCAAGCCCCGTTTCGGCCGCCCGCTGCTCGTCGCGGCCCTCGCTGCCGCCGTGGCGACAGGTGGCGTCTACGAAGTTGGCCAGCTCGGCAGCGCCCAGCCCGCCATCGCGTCGGTGCACCCCTACCGGTGGCCACACGGCGCGCCGCGCGGCGTCGTGCTGTCCGGGCTGCAAAGCTACGTCATGTCCCCCGCGCTCATCGAGCGGATGGAACGCCAGATATACGCCATCAAGCACTACTGGTACGGCAACACGGTCGGGTTGCAGGTCATGCAGGACCGGCTGGTCGGCGTCAACGGCAACGTCTTCCACACCTATTACATGCACGATGTGCGTGAACTGGTGCAGTACGCGCTAGCGCAGCACCTGGTCGTGGTCATCAGCGACCAGACCGAGTTGTCCACCGGCTACGCGCAGAACGAGCCGCTGCCCACCATGGCCACGTTCGCGTTCTGGCGGCACATGATGTACTACTACGGCAGCAAGCCACGCGTCATCTTCGACCTGTTCAACGAGCCGAGGCGCTGCTCATGGCAGCAGTGGTACGACGACTTCCAGCCGCTGGTGAACTACATCCGCCGCTACGGCGCCTACAACCAGCTTTGGGTGGAGGGCATCCGCTGGGGCAGCACCCTGGAAGACGTGCCGCTGCTCAAGGGCAGCAACATCGTCTACGACTTCCACCACGCAGGCTCCCCGTGGGGATGGGACGCCCCGATTAACCCGTCAACCTGGAATGCCGCGTTCGGCTACCTCGCCGCCCGGGGCATCCCGGTGATGGACGGGGAGTTCGCCAACTACGTCGGCAGCTACTACTGGGGCGGCCCGGCGGTCAACGACCAGGTCGCGCGGCCTCTCATGGTCCGGTACATGCACTACCTGAAGCGCCTGGGAATCGGGATGCTGGCCTGGACGCTGGCACCCGGGTCGCTGAATGGCGCGCGTCACGGGTTCTACTCGGTCAGCTTCGAGCCTCAGGGAGACGGCTACCTTATCCGGCACTGGTTCGCCTACCTGGGCGGCACCCGGGTACCCGGACCGCCGCATTGGGTGCCTTGACCACAGACATCGGGGCATCGGTCCCACCATGCTCACGTTGGGCAACCGGAGAACCGGGCGCCGCGGTGGCGAATCTCCACGCGATCTCCATCCGGTCTCCACGTGAGCTCGGCCACAGTCCGTTGAGATCTCCATGAGCCCTTGCTTTCGCAAGGGCCGGGGGATGACTACGTGTAGTGAATCGCTTTGCGGGATTCGGGTCACGCTCTGCCGGGGGCTGGGAGGGGCGGCCTTGATTGCTAGTGCACGCTTAGCGCAATGGCTGCTCCTAGCCCCTCCGCAACTGACGACATGAGCCTGCATCGCGGGTCGGCTCGTTCAGATCATTAGCTAGTACAAGGAGACTGTGGAGGCGCAAAATGGCCAATCACCCGAACTTCGATCGCACCCAGTCCGTGCTCGATGCGGTCCGGAAAGGCGACTACGCACCCGCTTTCGACTTCTACGCCGACGACATCCTGATAGAAAACGGCCCTGGCGCCGGGCCCTGGCACCGCGCCCGCGGCAAGGACGACATGGCGCTCATGCTCATGGAGTTCGCGGGGTTCTTCGGCGATACCTTTAACCAGGACGGCCATTGCGTCTACGCCGATGACCGCATGGCCATCTGCCTGATCCGTGAGACCGGAACAGCGCCCGGTGGCGACCGGTTCGACAACCTCGCGGTATATACCCTCCGTCTTCGCCCGGACGGGCAAGCGGACCGGATCTGGACCGTTGACCTCGATGCCGAGAACTGTGAAGCCTTCTGGGAGAAAAACCCTGGCCAACCCTCAAAAGACTTTTCTTAGGGGTGGCGGCGTATCCTGAGGCGACGCGTGGTTATCATCTCGCTCGGTACTGCGCCGTGCCGTGACGAGAACTGCAACAATGCCGACGCGAATCGGCCGCCCGAGTCGTTCATAAATGGCCTCGTGTTCACGCTCGAGGGCGTTACGCTGGCCCGGTGAAAGACGAGCGTAAAATGACATCGTGCTAACGAGAGCATTGAGTTCGTCCGGAGTCTGCTCTATGAGCTTTGGCATGACTGCCATCTGAACATCACCGAACAAGCGGCCGGCATAATCTTGCCCTATGTCGTAGCTACCGAGCCAAGCCCATACCTCTGAGACGTTTCCGCGGCGTTGCTCCATCCCAGCGAGCGTTGCGTCGAGATCCCTGTAGTTCGGCCAATGAGCGGCGATGTGCGGGGCGACTTTTCTCACGGCAGCGAGTGCTGCTTCCTGATCTCGCCTGCTACGCGGCTCGTCAAGTCCGCAGTATTGCACCAGGGCGAGCGTTCCACCCGGAACAAGTACGTCGGCGGCCTGCTGCCAGCTGACCTTAGGGTCAATCCAGTGAAACGCGGACGCAGAGAACACGGCCTGAAACTTCCCGCGGGGAAGCGATGCATCCTCAAACTGAGCGTTCGTAAATTCAACCTCCCCAGGACCTTCCAGGTTCTGCCTGGCCAGGGCTATCAGGTTCTTGCCTGGTTCGAGTGCTGTCACGTGCAGGCCCCGAGCGACAAGGCCGCGCGTCAGCTGGCCGCTTCCACACCCGACCTCAAGAACATGATCACCGCGCCCGATCCCCGCGACCTGACAGGCCTGGTCGATGAGCTCGTCAGGATAAGCCGGACGGCGGCGGTCGTATTCGGTCGCGATCTCATCAAAAACCTTGCCGTAACGACGTGCACCAGATTCTGGTAGTCGTGTCATTCGTCGGCCTCCCTTCATGCTCGCTACCGTGATAGCCGCGTCATGGTCACGGCCAAGCTCCGGCGCCTGATTTCCGCGTCTTAGTCGCAGTCGGCAATTCCGGTGAGCGGACGCGGGTCCGGGCTGGCGAAGCCATCACGCAGTGACGACTCGGAGCGCCGCCGTGGACACGGCGACTGCGAGCTGGGCGGTGGGGAGCTAAGGAAGACGGCGGAAGCAGGACCCTTGCCCGCCACGTGAGCCAACCTTAGTCGTGTCACGTGCGGCGCGTGGCCGACGTGCCTACCGCCGGGCCAGCGGCGCCGCAAGGCGCTGCCTTGGAGCGTGGGTGGAATTGAGAACCCGGGACGGGCGTCACCGGTGGACGGCCCCGTGGTTGCTCCCGGTGGTCCAGGCCGCCGTCAATGCAGGCTGTGCCGAGGAGGGGATCCCGCGCCCGCTAGGACCGACGCCGTTCCAGGTCAGCACGGTGAAGCGCGCCGTGAGCAACCGTGAGAATCTCGGCCCAGCCGCCGGCTGAGTCGACGAGGTTAACCTGCGCGGTAGTTCCTGTCGGAGCCTGCGGCCCAGTGACCCTCGGCCGGGGCAAAGCGGCAGGTGGCTGGCCCGCTCCTTGGACATTCCGCCGGGCTATGCGCGCGGCATAGCTATTGCGGCGCGCCTGCTGCCTGTACACATAAGGCACAAGCTGGGGCAGGCCATTTTGTTGTGAAGCACTCTGACGAGGCGCAATGCTCACTGCCCTGATCGCGGTCATGATCTCTTCTCCTGCGGTACCGCCCGCCGCCGACCGCATGAGCTGGGTACGATCACGCGAGTCACTGCGAGTCGCAGGCCCTGGTCCTCGTTCGTACCTCCGGGCGGGCCCGTGGTGACTCGGAGTGGAGTGTCCTCGAGTTTACTTCAGATGTCCATGCGGTTCGGTTCGAGATCGGCGTGACGGTCCCGTACGTCCGGGCTAGAACGGCCTTGTAGCGCGCATGATCATGGAGAGTCACCCCGGAGCCCGCCCCCGAAGCCCAGCGGGTCTGCCTCCCTGCCCAGAGGTTGACAGTGCTCAGAACCCGTCCGCATTGGCCAGGCCGTACAGCGTTGGCCAGGCCGTGCCGCGAACGCCGCCATGGCCGCGACCCCGGTCGGTCAGTCCATCGTGATCACATCCTGATCTGCGCGGCCGCAAGATCAGACCCGGTTCCGCCCGGCAGTCGTGCCGGGCCCCAGCCGTCGGAGGACCATCGAGTGCCAGATTCCAGCCGCGGAGCACAAGCTGGCCCGCACTCGCCAGCCACCGTAGACCTCAGCCGCCGCGAAGTATTACCGCCGGCCTGCCCGCGGTGCGGGTCGCCGCGATCGCGTCGGCCGACGGCTGCCCGCTATGGGTGGCTTTCAGAGCCTTTGGCGCGGGCAGGCTGACTACATGACCCATGCACGCCGCGCACGCATCCTGCCCAGTCAGCTCGCCCAGGCGCTGCACGACGCCGGCGTCATCGAAGAGCAGCCCGACAACATCCGCCGTATCATCATCGACGCCAACGCCGACGCCTGGGACGTCACCATCTACCTCGAACGCTACGCAGACGAACGCCTCCTCGACGTCATCCGCGACCTGGACGGCCTGCGCATTGAACCCGACGCTGACGCCGCGCAATACCGCCTGCCACGCGAGCGAGGGCAAGACGGCTAAGCCCATCGCATCATGCGACGGGTAACGGAATCACGTCCGGCGCAGCCAAGCACCAGCTCGCCTACCGCCAGTACCTCGCCGATGCCTACCGACTGCCACGCCCGGTTGACTCGGGGGCTGGGGACCACCGACCAGCGGGTGCCGTCCCGGGACTCGACCAAGGTGTAGCGGGCCCGTCGACGGTGGTGCTGCGCGAGACCCGCGAATTAAGAGACAGATCCGATCACGGTCGAGACCATACGAATGCGTCCGAGTTCTCGGTCTGGCAGCACTGACGCCGCTCGTTCCATGTGATGCCGTCCGAGGTGGTACGGCGGCGTTGCTGCTGCTCGAACTGCTGCTCATCGCCTGCGGCTTCTTACTGGCATGGTCCAGATCGGGGGTACAGCCGAAGCATTCAGCGGTGGTACCGGGCGGCTGGCAGCTCCGGCGCGCGGGTGTTCGGCTATAACTGCGATCGTGGCCTTGCTACCCGAGCCTCTTCCCGAGCCAGCGCGGCGGATGACAGGGGAGACCCGGTTTGACCGGCTGTTCGCGGCGGGAGCGCAAGCCTTGCTCAGCGGCATCCAGCAGCGGCAGGCCGCGCCTGCCGAGAACGGCCCGCGGTGGGGAATGGGGGTGGCGATGCGGCCGGATCGGCTCGCGGCCCAGGCCATCGAGCACGTCGCGGCGGCCGCGGCCGCCGTCATCGGAGATAATCACTGGCTGGCCGGGGCAGCGTCCCGCTCGCACCTGACTCTTCGCGTGCTGGAGCCCTACCGGACGCAGGTGGCGGCTGCTGACCCGCGGGTGGCCCGGTACGCGGCGGCTTTGCGGACGGCGGTTCGCGGCATCGGCCCGGTACGGTTCACTGTGACCGGCCTGACCTTGACGCCGCTGTCGGTGATGGCTTGCGCCAGCCCGGCGGGCACGGCGGCCGACGATCTTGCTGACGCGTTCGGCGTAGCGCTGGGTGCCGACGGGCGGTACCGGCATCGGCCCGATATCTGGTACGTCAACCTGGCCTATTTCACCGGCCCGGTCCGCAGCGCGCAGGACCTGATCGACTGGGTCGCGGCGCGCCGCGACCTGAAGGTGGCCGACGTGCTCGTCACTGAGATTCAGGTCGTGCGGTGGCGTTACACCAGGACCGGAATGGTACCGGTCGTGCTTGCTTCGGCCGCAGCGCCAGGAACTACACCGCCCGCGCGACCTTCTGATCGGTAGCTACCGTACCCGCGGTTCTTCGAGCGCGACCGCGGCTGATTGCAGGTCCGGGCGTCGATTCACGCGTCTCTGATTGACCGCTACGCTCCGCGATTGGCCGTCCGTTCGGGTAACGATGGGCATGGCGTGGACAGTGGGACGCCTCGTGTTTGAGCCGGGCTTCGACGGAGGCCGCCAACTGGCCGCGAGGCACCCGGTCCCGAATCGCCCGGCTGCGGGTCATGCGCGGGCATCGCTACGCTGACGGGGCGGCAACCACCGCGGTGCCGTAGGCGACGACCTCAGCGCGAGCCTTGCCGATCTCTGAGGAGTCGAAACGCATCGCGATCACCGCGTTGGCGCCCAGCAGCCTCGCATTCTCGATCATCCGGTCGATCGCATGCCTGCGGGCGTCCTCAAGGACCACCGTGAACTGCGAGACCTCACCCTGGCGCAGCGATGATATCCCGCCGGTGACGGCCTTGCTGAAGCCCATGGACCGCACGACCAGGCCGAACGTGATGCCGAGATTCCGTTCCACCCTCATGCCGGGCAGCTCGAACGCGCCGGTGACGGGGATCATAGTGACTGGGGATTCTGCTGTGTCCGTCATGGTGTGCAGTACATAAGCGTCTCAAGCCCGTGTCAACGACGCATGTTCGCTGGCGATGGCGAGGCGAACGCAGGCAGTTGCGGCACTAGTTTCGCCGTCAGCATCGCAGGCGCCGGATCCCTGGGGAACGGTCACCGAGTCCGGGGTGGCGAAGCGATCGTGTGCGAAGCCGAAGGCGCCCCTGATGCGGCGACCGTGACCGGGACACTGATACGCCGAGAAGACGGCTCCCGCAGAGGGCTGATAATCCCGCGCCTGGTGAAGGCCAGGCATCTGCCACCGGCTAACTCGGTCTGAGGGACCTTGGCTGCTCCTTTCCGTCCGGCGTGCGGCGGTGTGGATGATTTCATCGTGCCCATGGCAGCGCCGCAAAAGGGGTAGACCGACCCCTGCCGCGGATCTGGCGGACGAGCGAACCTGTGGCTGCTGGCTGGGAAACTGGCCAGGTCTAGCAGATAGGGAAGGCATCCCGATGAACGCACCCAACGACAACGCCGCTGCGAAAGGCCTGCGCGAGTGGTGGCTCTCTCCCCCGCGACCGGGCTTGCAGCGCTTCATCTCGCCATGGGAGTACCGCCACCTCCGCGTCTGTGGAGTCACGCGTGCTGCCGCTGGCGGCTTCCAGCTCGGCATCGGCCTCGTTCTGCTCTCGCTCGGTCATCAGGCGGGAACTGACCAGGAGCGGCGCAAAATGTACCGATTGTCAGCGTGGTTCCTGCTGCCGGCGGCGGGGAATCTCGCGAGTGGCTACTGGTACACCACTATCGCTCCCTCCGCAACTCCCCAAACCTAAGCTTGCGCTACTCCCGCAGGCTGCGCGGCCAGCGCTGCGCCGCTACCGGGCTGGCCGTACCCCGCAATTCCCGTCGGCTGGCCGGGAGCCGAAGACAGTTCTCAACGCGCGCAGGATGCTCCACCGTGCGTGGGAAGACTTCGTGTCCTGGAAGTGGGCTCACCGCGAAGATCGACTGGAAGGCACTCAGTGCACGGATCGGCGACGCCGATGTGGCATTCACATGAGGGCAATACGTGCACACCGACCTGGAGGCGGATCGCCAGGTCGCCAGCGTGCTCGCCGAACTGATCGTCGGCGGCTGCTCGTCTCCGTGGACACTACGGAGCAGATCTGCTCCGGAGATGAGGGAGAGGCGGCGTGACGACCGGCCCGTTTACAAATCCGTTTTACAACCGCCCTGTTCGCGGGCGCGAAAGAGGCCCGGGGAACCATCCTCCGGGCCTCTGACGTGCTACTTACCTGGTAGCGGGGGCAGGATTTGAACCTGCGACCTCTGGGTTATGAGCCCAGCGAGCTACCGAACTGCTCCACCCCGCGTCGAGTGCGTAGTCACTCTAGTTCGTCGCGGCGTCGGCGGCAAATCAGCCCACCCGGGCTCCGGCGCGCTGCCGGACCTGTTCCGCCACCGCACTCGATTCGCATGGCCGCACGTCAGGGCACCACACCTCGACCCGTCCCCGCGTCGAGCTGGTCCACGAAGTCTGCCAGCGTCGCAAGCCCGGCCGGCAGACTGGCCCGGCCCAGCCCGATCCTGAAGTGATTGGTCTCTACCTCGAACATCTCCCCTGGGACCAGCAGGACGCCGTGCTGCCTGACCAGCCGCTCGCAGAACGCGGCAACCGGCATGTTGACCAGCAACTCGGGGAAGCCGACACTGCCGCCCCGCGGGCGCACCCAGCGCACCGCGTCTGCCCGCTGGCGCACGAACTCATCGACCAGACGGAGATTGCGCGTAATGCCGTCCAGCGCCCGGCCGATGAGACGATCGGCGGCGCGGACCGCGATCAGGGCGAGCACCTCGCTCGGCGCCGAGGCGCAGATCGTGGTGAAGTCCTTGGCCGCCTGCATCCGCCGGTTCAGGCCGGCGTCGCGGCACACCGTCCAGCCCAGCCGCACCCCCGGCAGACCATAGGCCTTGGACAGGCCTCCTAGGCTGATGGCCTGCGGATGCAGGTCAGCTGCGGCTGCCAGCCGGTCCGCGGGATCAAGCTCGAGCCCCCGGTACACCTCGTCGCTGAACAGGTAGGCACCGCACGAGTCGGCCAGCTCGACTACACGCCGCTGCCCGGCGGCGCTCAGCACGGCGCCCGTCGGGTTGTGCGGGAAGTTGATGTAGATCAATTTGGTGCGCGCGGTCAGGGCGGCCGCGAGCTCGTCGGTGTCCAGGGCCCAGCCCCGGTCCTCGCGCAGCGGCACGAGCGTGATCTGCGCCCCCACCGAGCGCGGGATCTCATACGACGACTGGTAGGCCGGGGTGATGCCCACCATGTGGTCACCGGGCTCCAGCACGGCAGCGGCGACGTGGAAGATCGCCTCCTCCGGGGCGCTGAAGACCAGGACATCGGCAGGCTCGGAGTCCGCGAACTGGCCCGCAATCGCCTCGCGCAGCGCAGGCAGCCCGGTCGACTCGGTGTAACCGAGCCACAGTTCCTCCCAGCGGCGGCGGCCGTCCTCGTCCGCCAGCGCGAGCAACTCGGACAGGCGCATCGACTCGGGGTCGCTGCTGCCGAGCAGGATCTTCGCGCTGAACTCCCACTCGGCGAAATACCGTTCGAGCCTGAAGTCGCGAAATCGCACACCACGCAGCCTACGCACCGGCTCCCCGCTTCCCCCGGCAGCCGCCGTTCCCGACCTGGCGCCGCGACAGGCAACGTTCGCCCGCTGGTGTCGCCCCCGCGCTCCTTGGCCTGCTGCCGCGCTGGGGACAAGCTGACGTTGCTTCTGGTGCCCAGGCCCCGATGGCAAGCCCGGAAGGTTGACGGTAATGAGGAACCGGTACGCGCGCATCCTGGCTGCTAGCGGTGAGGCGGTCCTCGTGGCAGCCCCAGGAGTCCCGGCGGCGCTGGCCGCGACTACCTGGACTATCCAGCCCGGCGGTACCATCACGGCGGCGTCAGGCTGGGTCACCTTCACCGACACCAAGACCGGCCCCGCGACCGCCAGCGTTGCTGGCGCTGATCTCCGGGCCGGATGTCGAGCCTGCGGAGGGCAGCAACGGGACTGACGAGCGATGGCGGATCGCCCGCAAGGTCGCCGCGGACCGGGTGATCTCCGTCGTGGACCCTGAGACCCGGCACGCCCGCAAGTCGCCGCAGAGCCGCTGCGACGGCTACCGCGTCCACGTGGCCGACGGCCCGGAGACCGGGATCATCGCCGGCGAGCAGCTTGCCTGAGCTCCAGCAGGCACCGCACACCTTGCAGCCAGCCCGCCAACTGCCAGGCTGGCCTTAACCGAGAAGAGCGACCACGCTCCTCGCCCACCACGGCCATGCTCGCTACCGCACACGGTCATTACCGGCTCTCCCCCGCCCTAACCACCCTTGTTCAGCGGTCTCCTAGTTCGTCGTCAGCGCGTAGAGGTTGCCTGACATGTCGCCCTCATACAGCGCGCTGCCGGCGACGGAGGAAGGACCCCAGAACGGGCCTGTGCCGGTGAAGGTGAACAGTGACGCTCCGGTCGCCGCTGACAGGACCGCGATGTCGTTGCCTTCCCCCACCGATGACGACGCCGCCGGAAGTCGACGGTCACCGCGCCCAGCACCGGGCCCTCCGCGAAGCAGTGCCGCCAGATGAAGGCACCGGTGGACGGATTCAAGGCACTCACGGAACCCGAGCAGTTCTTCTTGGTATCACCGCCGACGTACAGCGTCGTGCCGTCCAACGCCGCGGGCGCAACGTCGCCGGATTTCCAGTCGTTGGATTGTCGCCGCCTGTCGCGATGCGGGCGCTCCACACCGGTCCGGACGACAGCGCGTCCCGCTCGAACGCGTAAAAGATGCCGTTCTTATTGATCGACCCGACCAGAGGCTGCGACTGCCCGCCGATGACGCCGTTGAACAACGTCGGCGTCGCGCCCGAGTCGCCGTCGCCGCAGCATCCCTGCTGCGCCGCGGGCATCGTCCACGAGCCCACCAGGCTCAGGTCAGAAGCGCGCACCTCGATCACTCGCCGGGGCCAGTGTTCGCTGCTGCCGCAGGGGTTCTCCGGACGCCTGGACCGGCGGGGTTGCCCGTGGTCGAAGTAGATGGTGCCCGCGGCTGCATCGATCGTCGGCGAGCCCCACACGCCACCGCCGATGCAGCCGTTGGGAACAACGTTGAACGTGTGCTGCAGCGCACCGGTGACCCGGTTGAGCTGCAGGAGTCGACCCTGGACCAGCCGGGCAGGTCCCGAAGGAGGCGACGCCGATGTAGACGCTGTTGCCGAACACGGCCGGCGACGACCACACGAACGTATTCGGGTTCCCCCCGACCGAGTGAGACCACAGCACCGCGCCGGTGGCCGCGTTCAGCGCGTACACCTTCGAATTGCCGCCGCCGACGTACAGGACTGACGTCGCGGTCCCAACCGGAACGTCAGTCGTGACCGTCGGAGTGCTCGCGACGCCGGCTTCCGAGGGGTCGGTGCAGGCCGGCGGGCTCGTAGTTCCCAGGTTCGTCTGCCACACCAGCTTCCCGGCGGTAGTGCGTCGCGCGTTCGCTGCCGTCGAACGATCCCCAGTAGACCAGTCCGTTCGACACGACCGGTTGCGAGAACACGCCATGGTTCGGCGCGGTATCAGAGGCCCGCCACGCCAGGTGCAGATTCTTGACCGATGTCGGATTGAACCCGCTTTCACCGGTGGCGAAACCGGAGCGATCGTTGCCCTGCATGTACGTCGTCCAGTCCGGCGACGACGTCCCGGTGGCGACGTTGAAGGCCGCCGAAGTGGCCGCGCGAGAGGGCGGCGCAATGCTGAGGGTGGCCGCGGCGAGGATGAAGGCAATGCCGAGCACCACGTAGTGAGTGATCTGAGGAACCTGCGCCTTCATTTGATTCTTCCTCATCGACTTTGCGCCATTCCAATGACGAGCCTTCAGGATCATCGTTCACTCCGATTGTTCGCGGGAGGGCGATGCAGGCGGCCGGTGCCGAGCGCGCGCAGAAGCGGAGCATCAAACAACTCGATCAGGCGCGGAGCCTGGCCTGCGCTGTCCGGGGCGACCATCTCGGCGCGTCGCCCTACGCCGTTGTCGATGAAGTAGACAAGCTCGGGCTCGACAGCGAAGTGCCGATCGCCGATCTTCTCCTGGCCGTGCCTAACGGACATAGGGTGTTGAACGGCTCCAGCGGAAAGCTGACGACGACGATGAACTTCATTACATCCCCCCAGGTCAGCAGCATTGCTGAACTACTCGGACCCTAACATGGCGTCTGCCGCCGGCTACTCGCGGCAGCACGGTACTCGCGAACGCCAGCCTAGCTAAGGCTCCGCCATCCAGACCGTGTACCGGATCGGCCAGGTGGCGGTCGGCGGCCTGGTCAGCTCGTGCGCGTCCTGCTTCGTGGCCAGGTTGACTACCTCACGTGACACCCCGAACGGTGCCACCTCGGCCCGGTCTGAGCCGAGGAGCACGGGACGCCGTCCGGCCTGCCGGATCCCGACCAGCACCTGGCCCAGGGACAGCGGGGTGGCCCGGTCAATCCGCGCCACGGGGGTATCGCAACCGCCTCGGATGAGCTGAGTGAAGCCGTTGGCGACCCGCGGATCCACGATCACCACCGACGCGCCGGGCCCGATCGCGGTGCACAGATGGTTCACCGCGGTGATCTCGCCCTGACCCGTCCGCTGGAAGGCCAGGCCGCCCGCCGCTGACCTCGGCTCAGTCCCTCCAGTGGGCGCGACGCCGACGCCGAAGGTGGTCAGGGCGGTGGGCAGCAGCAGGGCGACCACGCACAATACCGCCACCGCGGACGACGCGATCTTCCCTGCGCCACGCACGCCGGCCCGGCCGGTCAGCCAGGCAGCCGCCCACACCGCGGCCAGGATCAGGCCCGGCAGCACGACGGGCACCAGCCGGCGGCTGGCCCAGGGCTGGTCGGGGACGGTCCCCGGCCGCCACAGGACGCTGACGGTCACCCAGCCGATCATCAGCAGCGGCAGCGCCCAGATCCGGGCGGCGCTGTACGGGTCATTCCAGGTCAGGAGCGCACGTAGCAGCCGACGGGTGAGAATCGCGATCCCGAACACGCCGAGCAGCACGGCCGGCAGGCCGATGTACCAGATCACCCAGTACAGCGTGTCCTCCGCGTACAGCCGCCTAGGGTCGAGCGGCAGGCCCGCGGCCCGCTGCAGGTAGCCGACATACGCGATCACCGACCGGCCGGAGTCGGCGCGCACGGTCTGCACGTATGGCCGGATGGCGAAGCCGATCGCGGCCAGGACGACCACCGCCCCCGCCGCTTCCGGTAGCCAGCGAAGCAGGCGCTCGGCCGGCACGCTTTTCGCCGCGCGGCGCACCCATCCCGTCCGCGCCAGCAGCACGACGGCCACGGTCAGTACCGTCACCCCGGCGGCGATGATCCCGAACGTGCGCATCCAGGACGCCAGCCCGTCGAGATAGGGCCGCGCCAGCAGATAGCCGTCGGCCAGCCCGTACCCGGCCCCTACGACCAGCCCGATGCCGAACGGCAGCCACTGCGGCTTCCCGGACGCGTACAGGATCCCGATGACCACGATGGCCGGCAGCACGTCGGTCAGCCCGCCCACCTGGACCACGGCCGTCAAGCCCAGGGACAACCCGCCGAGCGCTGCGAGCACGATGCCCGGGCTCGGGCCGGTCCGCCACCATCGCGCACCGCGACCGGACACCATGGCAGGAGCGCCCAGCGAGTCGATGAGCAGGCACAGTCCGCCGAAGAGCAGGATCTGGAGCAGCGGCTCGCCGAAGGGCGCGCGGCTCGTGTACTGCTCGGGAAGGGCCACGGCCAGCACGACCGCGGCCGCGGGCGCCCACCGCGGCCCGCATAGCCGACCGGCCAGCCCCGCGAACGTGATCACCGCCAGGGCGCCGAGCACCGGAGGCACCAGCAGCGCGGCGTGAATCCCGCCTGCCCAGAAGGCGGCCGCGAGCACCGTCGGCAGCCCGGCCAGGAACTGCGGGGACAGCGACGCGCCGTGCTGGGCGAAACCGACGCTGGCGAAGCTGAGCCCTGGGTGCGCGCCGCCGAATGCCGCTGCCGATACCGGGATGGAGGCCGAGCCGTGCTGCGCGATCCAGTAGCCGAACTGCAGCGATGTACCTTGATCGCTGGCCACGACGAGCGGCTGCGACTTCTCCACGATCTGCCACGCGGCGAATCCTCCGGCTACCGCAACGGTGCCGAGCACCGACCACCACGACGCGCGGTCACCCAGGCCGGCCCGGGCCTGGGCAGTGGCCGGCCAGCAGGCCGGGACGCGCCGCAGGGCGACGATGATTAGAACCAGCGCCAGCGGGATAGAGATCACGAGCATGGGGGCAACCGCGAAGCTCCCGGTAAGCAGCAGCGGTATGGCGGGCAGGAGCCATGCGATGACCAGCAGCGGGGGCAGCAGGGTGAGGCGGGTGAACTCCCGGCCGGTGGCTGCCAGCGGGGCGGCAGCGCGGCGTATCGCCGCCGTTGAGCGACGAGTGATCTCCCGAGGGCGGCGGGTCATCCGGGTAACGGCCGGAGCGAGCGAACGGCCCAGCCGCGAGGCCACCCGGGCGGGCCTGTCCGCGCCACCCGGCCCGGCGGCGTCCGGTGCCGATCCGGCTTCTCCTGTCCCGGCGGCCTCAGCCCCGGCAGGCTCAGCCCCGGCGGCCTCAGCCCCGGCGGCCTCAGCCGCTCCCGGCGGCCTCAGCCGCCCCGGCGGCCTCAGCCGCCCCGGCGGGCTCAGCCGCCCCGGCGTTCTCGGCCGCTTCGTCAGTTGCCGCAGGCTGGCCCGAAGCCGTCACCGGCCCGGTCGCCCCATCCCACGATTCGCCCTCCGCCGTAGCCCATGGCTCGCCTGTCACCGCCTCCGGCTCGCCGGGCGCTGCCTGCGGGGGACCATCTCCGGCTGCTGCGGCCGGCCGGCCCGCCTCCCCCTGCGAACGCGTACCGGCCAGCCCGCCGGGCTCCTCCTCCGGAGGTCGTGAGCCTGCTGGCTGGCGCGATCGGCGGAGTCCACGACGCACGTACCCACCCTAAGGGGAACCGCGGAGGGGTTGTGATCGTCATACGACGTGGGTAGGAGATGCCGGACCGGGGTCCCGGTATGGTCCGGCCGTTGTTGGCTTCGCACCAAATCCCGATCCTGCCGAGGCCGCATACGATAACGTGCACGCAGCCCACCGAGCTTGCGAGCCTGGATGCAGCTAGCGAGGCGCTGGAGAGCAATGAGCCGCTACAGCCAAGAAGACGACGACGACGATACAGGCGGGCATGAGCCGCGCGGACGGCGCGGGCACGGCTCGCGTCGCCGTCGGATCGTCGGCTGGATCGCCGTCATCACCACCGTCTTGGTGACCGGCACCTCACTCGTCGCCTACGCGGCCTACCTGAACACCCTGCACAGCATCGAGACGTTCAGCACCGCCGGTCTCGGCAGCCACCGCCCGCCCGCCTATGACGCCTCGGAGAACATCCTGCTCGTCGGGTCGGACAGCCGGGCCGGCAACAACCAGAAATTCGGCAAGTACGTCCAGGGCCAGCGCTCGGACACCATGCTGATCGTGCACATCAGGCCGCATCACCAGGGCGCCGTGGTGGTGAGCCTGCCCCGCGACAGCGAAGTCCCGATCCTGGCCTGCAAGGCCGACACTAAGCACCACTACCAAGGCCAGCCGGCCCAACCGGGCCAGGACGAGATGCTCAACGCCACCTTCGCCCTCGGCGGCCCGCTGTGCCTGTGGAAGACGGTCGAGCAGGAAACCGGAATCCGGATCGACCACTACGTGGGGCTCACCTTCTCCGGATTCATCAACGTCATCAACGACATCGGCGGGGTCAACGTCTGCCTGCCCAAGTCCCTCCACGATCCGAAGTCCGGACTCAACCTGAGCGCGGGCGAGCACCACGTCAAGGGATTCGAGGCGCTGGCCTTCTGGCGCGAGCGGTACGTCGGCGAGGGCTCCGACATACAGCGGATCGCGCGCCAGCAGTACCTGATGGCCGGGCTCATGCAGGAAGTGAAGAAGGGCGGCCTGCTCACCAACTACCCCCGGATGTACTCGGTGCTACGGGACGCGGCCAAGGCCCTGACCGTGGACCAGGGGCTCTCGCTGAGCGACATGGTCTCGCTTGCCGAGAACCTGCGCTCGCTGAACAGCAGGTCGGTGCGGTTCATCACCGTGCCCAACGGCCAGGATCCAACCAACGCCAACCGCGTGGTGTGGTCGCAGCCGGCGGCGGACCATTTGTTCAACGCGATCGAGCACGACACCTCGATACCCAAGTCGAAGAAGAACGCCACGCCCCCCGCCACCACGGTGGATACCGTCAGCCCCAGCAAGGTCCAGGTCGAGGTGCTCAACGGCAACGGCATCCAGGGCGCGGCCGGCCAGGCGGCCAGCGACCTGACCAGCAAGGGCTTCCACGTCGTCGGCACCACCAACGCCACCAACTCCGCCTACACCGACAGCATCATCGAGTACTCCGCAGCGACCGAACGGCCCATGGCTAACACGCTCAAGGCCCAGCTCAACTCGGTGCAGGTGCAGCAGGTACCGGGTCTCGCGCCGGGCACCATCGACCTGATCATCGGATCCGCTTTCACCGGGCTCACCGGTTCCCCGGCGGCGAGCGGTTCCCCCTCGCCGGGTTCGTCGACGTCGCCAGGATCGGGCTCGGGGTCAAACTCAGCCGGGCACCTGAGCAAGTCGTCGTACGGCGGGATCAACGGCGGCACGAACATCTGCAGCGACTCCGGGGCCTTCACCGGCCCGGACAACCCGAACAAGGGCACCTGACCGCGGCCCGGCGGCGTGGTATCAGGACCGGCGTGGTATCAGGACCGGCCGGGTACAGGACCGGCCGGGTAACAGGACCGGCCCGGTATCACGACCGGCCGGGCGCCACCGGATTCTAGGAACTGTCCGTCGCAGCCGGGGCCGGAACGGCCTCGGGCCGGACCTCGCGCCGGCCGGCCAGGGCCACGAGCAGCCAGGTCAGCAGGCCCGCAGGGTAGATGTAGTACCCGAATCTGGTCGCCGGGGCCAGCGTGAACATCAGCGTCAGGCCGATGATGAGCCGCCAGGTAGCCGACGGCACATCTTTCGGCGGCGCCAGCACCAGCCACGCCAGGACGCCGAGGCCGGCCAGCACGAGCAGCCCCACGGCTATCAGGTGACCGGTGTGTCCGGTCTGCTCCAGCAGATGCCCGGGCAGCGGGCTGGCCGCCATCGACTTGATCTTCGTCAGCCCCAGCGGGAACGAGATCGTGTTGGCCGCCAGGGAGCCGGGCCATATGGCGGCGACCGGGCCCACCAGCACCGCGCAGGCGACCGCCGCGGTGGCCGTGAAGACGGCGGCGGGCCGCCGGCCATCCCGCGCCGCGAGCAGCACGATGGCGATGATGAGCGCCGGCCAGGCGGTGGCCTTCATGGCGGCGTCAATGCCCAGCACGAGCCCGGCAAGAACCGGGCGCGGCTGGTACCGTGACGTTCCCCATAGCAAGGCCAGGCCCAGGCACATCAGCGCCAGCACGGGGATGTCCGTACCGCCGACGGCGAGCTCGAAGGCGATCACCGGGCTGGCCGCAACGAGCACCGTCCACCGGATCCAATCCCGTGCTCCCGCCGCCGCCAGCGCTACCCCGAAGACGGCCAGGAAGACCAGGCCGAACCAGATCCGCGGGTCGGTCAGCACCCCCGAGCCTGCCAGCGCCCGCGGCAGCCCGAACAGCGTCATGACCGGCAGGTACGGATCATAGGAGTTCGGGTTGTGGGTCGCGGCCAGCGCGGCGGTGCTCAGGTACGGCGCGCCGTGGTTCACCAGCAGCTGGGCAGACCGGGTGATCACGCTGACCTCGGGCTGCTGCTTGCCCTGGGTAGCCAGCCAGCCGAGCGGCACCAGCAGCGCGCCGCACAAGCTCAGCCCCAGGGCCAGGTCCACCCCCCGCCGCCGCCAGGCGAGTACCGCAATGGCCGCCAGCAGGTACCCGGCCGCGGCGGCCGATCCCCAGAGCCGGTGCAGGTCGTTGGAGGTGAACAGGGCGACCGCGCCGGCGAACAGGGCGCACGCGCCGAAGGCGGCGGCCACCCACGGACGCGGGATGGTCGTGAGCGACCGCCACCCCGGACCCAGGCCGGGCTTTCGGCTCCCGGATGCCCTGCGTCTCACCGTGAGCACAGACATGCTGGCCCTTCCACGGTATAAATCCTAGCTAGCCTACGTTGAGAGCGGCCTGAGCGCGACCGTCCGGCGGACGCGTGCGGCCTCCACCGCCAGGTCAGCGGGGGGACTCGCCGTCCCTGACGGCCAGCCAGCTGGTCAGGCTGTCCCAGCCGAAAAGCAGGCCCAGGTAACCCGCCAGCGCGATGTAGAAGACCGTCTCGATGCCCAGCATCCCGCCGACCCCGGCCACCAGCATCCGCCCCTCCCAGCCCAGGCCGGCCACCGCCACCTTGGGCCCGGGAGACACCCCGTACCGGTGCCGGTGCAGCAGATCCATGTGGTGCAGCGCGATAACGGCGATCAGCGCGAACGTGGCCGGGGCGGGCACCCGGAGCGCGAACGCCAGCGCGGCCAGGTAGACGTACTGACCCGCCTGCAGCAGCGCCGGGACCAGCCAGTCGCCCCGCCCGTCGTGCGGGTGGTCGGCACCGAGCGCGGCCAGCAGCATGGCCACCGCGGGGGTGAGCAACAGCACGCCCGGCAGGCTGCGCAGGCCCAGCGCGGCCAGCACGGCGGTGACCGTGACGCCGGCCACGGCCGGCAGTAGCGGGGGCAGCTGGCCCTGCACCACCCGGCCGATCTGGCGCGCCAGCGGGCCGTCATCGCGGCACGCCACGATGTCGCCCGCGGCCCGGCCGTCACCGGCCGGGCGCCCGGCCCGGGGGCGGCCGAAAGCATCGCCAGCCGTCGTCATCGTGCCCCGCTTCGCGCGGTGCGGCCGCCATCCCCCGCATCACGGACCGCAGCGGGCACCCGGCCGGCCACGGCCCGTTCGGCCACCGAATAACCCAGGGCGACAACCCCCCAGCCCACGAGCACGATCAGTGCCATCCGCGGACCCCAGACGGATGCGGTGACAGCAATCAGCAAGGTTCGCTCGGCAGCAGGCAGCGCGATGCTCTGCCCGGCCAGCCGCAGCAACGGGTAGCCGGGGCCGCGCATCTCGTGCCGGGACGCCGCGGCCGACGCGTAGCAGGCGTCGGCCGTCTGCCGCACCGCCAGCAAGATCATCGCCGCGATCGCGAGCTCCCAGGCCTGCTGCGGCCGGGCCGATGACCAGCCGAGGGCCAGCCCCGCATAGACCGCGTACTCGCCGGCCGCGGCGGACATCGCGGCCAGCCAGCCGCCGAACGCGGCCGCGGCCAGCCCGCTCGCGGGCAGCAGGGCAGATGCCTGGCGAACCGGAAGCGCTGCGCACAGCAGCACCGAGCCGGCGATCAGCGCGGACCTGCTGCCGGCCGCGAACCAGGCTGCCGCGCACCCGGTGAGAGCGAGCGCGGCGAGAGTGAGCGCATTCGGCGTCAGCCCGCGGCCCGCGGCCGAGCGGGCGATCCGGCCGGCCAGCGGTGCCACAGCCAGCGCGGCCACCAGCCCGTCCTCCTGGTCCTGGCGCGGGCGGCGAACGGACCGGCCGGCGGCCGGCCGGCCGCGCGGCCGGTGCTCGCGGCGTCCTTGACGTTCAGCGCGGTCAGCTTGACGCCGCTGGCGGCGACGCTGTCGATGAGGGACTGGACGGCATCGTTGAGCTCAGCGCTCACTCGCATCTTGCGGTTGAGGCGGCGGACGGACAGGTGATGCCCTGGGCGGCGGCCCTGCGGGCCGTCCCCGGCGGCGACCGGGTCGGCCAGCGCTTCTGCCGCCGCGGCGGCGGCGGGCAGGTCCTGCCGCGCGACGAGCAGCGTCCCGCTGGTAGTGACGGCCGCAGAGCAGGTCCCGGCGAGCAGCGCGGCCAGCGCGGCCTGCGGGGTCGCCAGCACCCGGGCCGCGGTGCAGACCAGGACCGGCTCGGCCGCCCGGCGCGCGGTGGCGGCAACCGCCCGCAGCCCGTCCGCCGCATCGGCGCACATCGCCACCTCGACCCGCCGCACCCCGGCGTCCGCCAGCCGACCGCCCACGCCGTCGATCACCGCCGAGTCGCCGGCCACCCGGTCCCCGGGCTGACGGTACGGCCGGGTCATGGCGGACAGCCGGTCGGGCGCAGCCGCAAGCAGCAGCGCCACGGTCATGGTGGCCTCCTACCAGGTGAGCCGCCGGCCTCACCCCCGGCTTACGGCGTCCTAACTGCTCCGGCCAGCGTACCGGCGGGCCGCCGGGAGACTGGGCTACCATGCGGCGGTGCGCGAAGGTAATGCCCAGCCCCGGGCCGCGGCGGGGACCGCGGGAACCGCAGCGACCGCGGCGGCCGTAGTGCTGGCCAGCGGCTCGGGCATCCGGGTGGGGGGCGACCGGAACAAGGTGTACCTGCCGCTCGGCGGCCGGAGCGTGGTCGCCTGGTCGCTGCGGGCCCTGGCCCAGGTGCCTGGGATCGGCGTGCTGGTGCTGGTGGTCCGGCCGCAGGACGGCGAACTGGCCAGGCAGGTGCTGGCCACCGAGTGCGCCGGCTGCGGCGTGGAGGTCGTGCACGGCGGTGCGGTGCGCCAGGAATCCGAGCTGATGGCGCTGCGCCGGCTCGGACCGCGGATCACCGCCGGAAAGATCGACGTGGTGCTGATGCACGACGCCGCGCGGCCGCTGGTCACGCCGGAGCTGGCCGCGGCGGTGCTCGCGGCGGCCAGGCAGGGCGGCGGCGCGGTGCCCGGCGTGGCCAGGGACAGCCTGACGCTGGCCGGTGAGGACGGCATCGTGGCCGAGGCCGACCTGGGCACGATGATGGCCATGCAGACGCCGCAGGGATTCGCGGCCGCCCCGCTGCTGGCCGCCTACGAGCAGGCGGCCGCCGACGGGTTCGCGGGCACCGACACCGCGGCCTGCGTGACCCGGTATTCCGGCATCCGGGTGCGGTGCATTCCCGGCGACGACCGCAACATGAAGATCACCTATCCGCACGACGTCGTCGTGGCCGCGAAGCTGGCGGCTGCCGATGCCTGATCCGGCGGCAGGCGCCGTGCGCACGGTGGCCGCGGTGCTCGCCGCGCCCGCCGCTGGGCCTGCCGGTGCCACGCTGTTCGCCCCGCTGGCCGGCCGGCCCGTCATCGAGCATTCCGTGGCGGCGTTCGAGGCCTCCCCCCTCGTTCGACGAGATCCTGGTGGTGACACCGCCGCCGCTGGCCGCGCGGACCGGGCAGCTGCTCGCCGCCGCGGGTTACCGCAAGGCGGCCCGGGTGATCGAGGGCGGCGCGACCTGGGCCGAGTCCGCCTGGCAGGCGATCAGGACCCTGGGCGAGGCAGACTGCAACCTGCTCCTGCACGACGCGGCCCGGCCGCTGATCGGCCCGCGGGTCATCGGGGACTGCATCGCGGCGCTGGAAACCTACCCGGCAGTCTGCGCCGCGGTCCCCGTCTCGGACACCATGGTGCAGGTCGACGAGGATCTCATTACCGAACGGCCGCCACGAGACCGGCTGCGACGCCGGGCAGACCCCGCAGGGATTCCGGCTGGAGGTCATCCGCCGCGGTTACGAACTCGCGCGGGCCGACCCGGACTTCGTGGCCGCCGATCACTGCGGCATCGTGCTCAAGTACCTGCCGGAAGTCCCGGTCCGGCTGGTGCCGGGCAGCGAGCGGAGCGTCACGGTCACTGGCCCGGCCGATATCGAGATCGCGGAGGCTCTGATGGCGGCCGCTAGGACCGCGTGACCGCCTGCTTGATCAGGGTACGGCCGAAGTCCCACATCAGCCCGCTGCCGCGGCTGGCGTCGTCCATGACGTCGGCGAACGCGTCGCAGAACGTCTTGACCTCCGGTTCGCCGATGGTCAGCGTGGGCAGCAGCTTGATCACCTCGTCGTGGTCGGCCGCCACCTGGGTGAGAATGCGGTGCCGCTGGAACAGGAAGACCACGATCATCTGCGCGAACAGCCCGTGCCTGGCCGCCTGCAGCATGTTCCAGCCGGTGCGCAGCTTCAGCGACCTGGGCTTGCAGAACTCCAGGCCGATCATCAGGCCGCGGCCGCGGACCTCGCCGATCATCTCGTACGCCCCGGCCATCTCGGCCAGCGCGGCCATCAGCGCCTCGCCGGCCCGCTCGGCGTTCTCGACCAGATGCTCGTCGTCGATGACCGCGAGCGAGGCCAGCCCGGCGGTCATCGCCGCCGCGTTGTGACCAAACGTCGAGTCGTGCACGAACATCCGGTCCATCGAGGAGTAGACCTTGGCGAAGATCCAGTCCTTGGCCAGCGTGGCGCCGACCGGGATGTATCCGCCGGACAGGGCCTTGGCCACCGTGACGATGTCCGGCTGCACGTCCTCGTGCTGGTAGGCGAAGAACCGCCCGGTCCGGCCGAGCCCGGTCTGGATCTCGTCGCAGATCAGCACGGCGCCGTGGGCATGCAGCAGGTCCGCCGCGGCCGGCAGGAAGCCGGGCGGCGAGACGTGCACCCCCTTGCCCTGGATCGGCTCGACGAGCAGGGCGGCCACGTCGCCCCGGCGCAGCTCGCGAGCGAGCGCGTCGAGGTCGCCCAGCGGGATGCACCCGTCCGGCAGCAGCGGGTCGAAGCCGCGGCGGAACTCGGCCGAGCCGTTGACCGACAGCGAGCCGAGGGTCAGGCCGTGGAAGGCGTGGTCGCAGTAGAGGATCCTGGGCTTGCCGGTGGCGTACCTGGCGAACTTCAGCGCGCTCTCGACCGCCTCGGTGCCGCTGTTGCAGAAGTACGCCCGGTCCAGGCCAGGGGCCTTGGCGAGCAACCGCTCGGCGAGCAGGCCGGGCAGGAGCGCGCAGTCGAACTGGACCAGGTCAGCGATCTCGCTGTCCAGCAGGTCGTGCAGGGCCTTGCGGATGACGGGGTGGTTGCGCCCCATCCCGAACACGCCGAAGCCGGTCAGGAAGTCGGTGTACCGGTTGCCGTCCCGGTCGTACAGGTAGGCACCCTCGGCCCGCTCGTAGACCTTGTCGAACCCGATCACGTGCAGCATCCGGGACAGGTGCGGCTTGAGGTACCGGTCCTGCAGCTCGTAACCCTCTCCGGCGCGCTGCGCCAGCAGCGCGGGCAGGTCGAAGTCCATGCTCGGTAGTCTCCTGGCTCACGGGTCTGATGCGCGCGCATTTACGCGGCCAGCATACGGCGCGCTGCCCGCGACGGCCGGGTCAGAGGCCGGAGTCCTCCAGCATCTCGGTGACCAGTGCCGCGATCGGCGACCGCTCGGAGCGGACCAGCGTCACGTGCGCGAACAGCGGGTGGCCCTTGAGCTTTTCGATCACCGCCACCACGCCGTCGTGCCGGCCGACCCGGAGGTTGTCGCGCTGCGCGATGTCGTGGGTGAGCACCACCCGGGAGCCGGACCCGATCCTGGACAGCACGGTGAGCAGCACGCCGCGCTCCAGCGATTGCGCCTCGTCGACGATCACGAACGCGTCGTGTAGCGAACGTCCGCGGATGTAGGTCAGCGGCAGCACCTCGAGCAGGTCGCGGTGCACCACCTCGTCGATGACATCCTGGGTGGTGACCGCCGAGAGAGTGTCGTAGACGGCCTGAGCCCAGGGGTTCATCTTGTCCGCCTCGGAGCCTGGCAGGTAGCCGAGCTCCTGGCCGCCGACCGCGTACAGCGGCCGGAACACCAGCATCTTGCGATGCTGGCGGCGCTCCATCACGGCCTCCAGGCCCGCGCACAGCGCGAGCGCCGACTTACCAGTGCCGGCCCGGCCGCCGAGGGAGACGATGCCCACGTCGGGGTCGAGCAGCAGGTCCAGGGCAACGCGCTGTTCGGCGCTCCGGCCGTGCACGCCGAACGCCTCCCGGTCCCCCCGCACCAGCCGCACCGACTTGTCGGGCAGCACCCGGCCGAGCGCGCTGCCACCCACGCCGGTCAGCACCAGCCCGGTGTGACAGGGCAGGTCGGCGGCCTCGTCGCAGTTCAGCCTGCCGGTGTCGTACAGCTCCTTGATCTGGTCCGGGCTCACGCTGATCTCGTGCATGCCGGTCCAGCCCGACTCGGCCGGGAGCTCGGCCCGGTATTCCTGCGCGGGCAGCCCGATGGACGCGGCCTTAACCCGCAGCGGCAAATCCTTGCTGACCAGCACCACGTCATCGCCCTCGGCGGCCAGGCTGCGTGCAACCGACAGGATTCGCGTGTCGTTGTCACCAAGCCGGAACCCCGCGGGCAGGACCTGCGGGTCGGCGTGGTTCAGCTCGACCCGGATCGTACCGCCCTGGTCGCCGACCGGCAGGTCGGTGTCCAGCCTGCCGTGCCTGATGCGCAGCTCGTCCAGGTACCGCAGTGCCTGGCGGGCGAAGAAACCGAGCTCAGGGTGGTTGCGCTTGGCCTCCAGTTCGGTGATGACCACGATCGGGAGCACGATTTGGTGCTCGTCGAACCGGGTGATGGCAGCCGGATCGGCGAGCAGGACGCTGGTGTCGAGGACGTAGGTATGGTGACCGGCGCGGGTGCGCCGACGCTGACCCGAGGGATTAGGCACACGCTCTCCTCTGGTCGCCAGTGCTGGCGACCGCTGGGACACAGACGTGTCGGCCGGACCGGGCAGCCCGCAGAGGGCCGCACGCCGGCCCTCCGTTCATCTCGCCTGCGTGCCGTGACGCGAAGCTCGAGGATCACAGGGCCTTTCCCGGGGGGCGGCGACTTGCCGCCCGTTACCTCGAAGGTACCCGCGATCGGGCGGCGTTAGAAGTACCGGTACAGCCGGACACGGCCAAGCCGGGATCAGGATCCGAATCGCCGGTGACGGGCAGCATATGAGCGCAGCGCGCGGAGGAAATCGACCTTACGGAAAGCGGGCCAGTAGGCATCGCAAAAGTAAAATTCCGAGTGCACGCTCTGCCAGAGCAGAAACCCGCCAAGGCGCTGCTCGCCCGAGGTGCGGATCACCAGGTCCGGATCAGGCTGGCCTGCCGTGTAGAGATGCCGGGCTATCTGCTCGACGTCCAGCAGTTCGACCAGTTCCTCGATCGTGGTGCCCCGGGTGGCGTGGTCCTGCAGCAGCGAGCGCACAGCGTCCGCGATCTCCCGGCGGCCGCCGTAGCAGACCGCGACGTTGACCAGCAGGCCAGGGCAATCGGCCGTGGCCTCCGCGGCGTCCTTGAGTACCCGGCTGGTCTCGCTGGGCAGCAGGTCGAGCGCTCCGACCGGGTGCACGTGCCAGCCCTGCTCGACCAGCTCGCGGACGGTGTCCTCGATGATGCGCAGCAGCGGGCCAAGCTCGTCGGCGGAGCGCATGAGGTTGTCGGTGGACAGCAGCCACAGCGTCGCCACCTCGACGCCCACCTCGCGGCACCAGCCGAGCAGCTCGAATATCTTGTCCGCCCCCGCCTGGTGGCCGCCGCTGACGTCGGTCAGGCCCGCCGAGCGGGCCCACCGCCGGTTGCCGTCGCACATCACCCCGACATGGCGGGGTATGGCCTCTGGTGACAGCGATGCTTCGAGCCTGCGGGCGTAGAGCCGGTAAACGAGGTCTCGAATTCTCATCCGTCGCCCTTCCACCGCTTGCCCGCTAGTCGTATTTCCGCTCAGACCGACTGGCGGTGCTCCGGCCAGCGCCACATCCCCCGTGGCCTACCAGCACCGTATACACAATTGAACCAGTTCGGTTGAACCACTCCGGGCATCAGCCAGACAACAGGGGTAAAACTTTTCCTAACCGCAACGCCGCGTCACTGCCGGCCCGCAGCCGTTCGGCCGACCGACTCGGCCGACCGACTCAGCCGACGACTCAGCCGATCGACTTCACGACCGCGTCGTCGAGCCCGGCGAACGAGGTCAGGTACTCCCGGCGCTCCCGCTTGAGCCGGCTGACCATGTCGTTGTACTCGTCCATCCTGCCCTGCCGCTCGTACAGGCGGCGCGGCTGCAGGATCTCCAGGTCGTCGATGCCCGGCACCGAGCTCGCTATCTCATAGCCGAAGTCGGGATCGGTGGTCCACTCGATGGTGCCTTCCACGATGCCCTGGACCAGCGCCGACGAGTGCGGGATCTTGACCTTCTTCGAGCCCTCGTGGTCGTCGCCGCCGCCGATCCGGCCGGTGTTGAGCACGAAGACCTCGAGCTCGCGGCTGTCCAGCAGTTCGAGCATGCGATTGCCCATGTCGGCCATGTCGCGGGGGAAGAACGGGTTGGTGCCCGGCACCCGCAGGAACTTGCCCTCCTCGTCCTTGCCGCCCGCCGAGGTCCCGGTGGTCTCACCGAGCATGAAATAGGCCACCGCCTGGGTCCGGTCCAGCCGGGCCACGCCGGGCACGATGTTCTCGTTCCGGTTCAGGATGAGCAGGAACTCGGCCGCCCCGACCTCGTTCGGCGGCCACGGGTTGACATAGGCGAACGGCCAGGTGGTGCGGCCGTTCTTGGTGTACGAGGTGTCGAAGAAGTCCACCTTCCCGTCCGCGTCAACGGAGACGTTCTCCAGGTAGGCGTCCGGCTTGGTGGTGGCGTTGTAGATGATCGGCTCGAACTCGGGGTTCAGGCCGAAGGTCTTGGCGAAACAGCCGTTCTCGGTGGTGTAGACCCGGCCCTCCGGCATGAGCGCGATGAAGTCGTCCTGGGCCGGCTTGCTGCCGAGCTGGGTGGTGAAGGTCGTCGTCGTCTTCCCGGTCCCGGACAGGCCGACGATGAGGACGGTCCTGTTCTGCCCGCCCACCGGGATGACCTTGCAGCCGGCGTGCAGCGCGAGCCCGCCGCGGCCGTAGACGATGTTGTTCCACATCCGCAGCCCGCCCTTCTTGGACTCGCCGAAGTAGTCCGAGTTGAGCACGCGGGTGATGTTGGCGTTCAGGTCGACCGCGATGAGGCGGTCGTCGGGGTAGCCGGGCGCGGCGAGGTTGGGCGTGTAGATCACGGTGGTGTCCGGCTGCCACCCGGCGGGGTCGTAGCCGTCCTCCGCCGGGTAGTAAAGCTGCTGCTGCATTCCGGCAATATTCGCGTTGGCCGTCTCAATGATCAGCCGGGCCCGGGTGCGGAACGCGGGATCCGATCCGATATAGCCATCGACGACAACCATGTGAGTGCCGGCGATGTAAGCGTCCTGCATCGCCGCGATGCGGTCATACTCCGCGCGGTTGATCGTCTGCTTGTCGGTATTGGTGGAGTCGTCAACGATGAAGGTGGAACGCGTGCTGCGCGAGTCCACGCGTGCCTTCACCACCACGTTGCCGAACTCGGTCTTCTGGCTGTTCGGCATCAGCTCCGTCAGCTCACGCAGCCGCTCGGCTGGCGGATTCCACTCGGTCGTCGCCGCCTTCACCTCGTACGCCACTACTGCTCCTCCCTCGTGGGCGCGCCACCCGCCGGCGCCGGACGCGATGCGGCCGGCTTTCGTCATCGGGGGATTCCGGGAGTGTACCCCGACATCGCGGTATCAATTATCCCAGGTCAGTCGGGTGCGTCAGCGCCCGGTGGACCGCGGAGAACGAGCGCGGAAGGGGTATGACGCACTCGCAGCCGGTGTTTATTACCGGCCGGAGGGCCAACTGCCAGGGAAACGCGCGTTTGGTTTAGACCAATTGCTTATCCCGGCGCCAGGCGGAAAGCGCGGGCGGTTAGACCGCAGGATGGGGTCGGGATCTTCGTAATGTGTGACATATGTCACAGATCGTGCCCGTGCGGCCGCGGCCGCACGCCGCCTCTTGACGTGCGCTAGGACCGCCCGGTGTGCAGCCAGTACTTGGTCACGCTGAAGTCCTTGGGCACGCCGTTTGTCGAGGCGATCTCCCACCCGAAGTTCACCTGGGTGAGCGTGGCGCTGGCCTTGATAAAGCCGTGCCTGATCAGCCACTTGAGGGAAGCCTGGATGTGCGTCATCCCGGTGGTCTCGTTGTGGTCCAGTGCGAACGTGTAGTCGGTACCGCCATGCCAGACCGCAAAGTGCTGGCCGAAGATCGTGGCGTGACCGATGACGTTCCCGGATGGCCTCTGGCCATGGTTGTCCACCCAGATCATGACCTCGGTGCTGTAGTTGTCCAGCCACACGTCGTCGGCGGCCTCGGCGTCCAGCCCCTTGGCGTTGGCCGGCATCGACTCGGTGAAGCCGTTGCGGAGCAACCGGATCGACGACACCGGGGGGTTGCCGTAGTTCTTCTGCACGCACGGATAGGTCTCCACCGCGGTGTTGCCTGCCTGCTGGGTGGATTCCACGCCCCAGTGCCGGTAGGAGTCTGCCCAGATGGTCTGTGGCCCGGCGGAGTGGTTCCACTCGTTGTTGTAGACGATGAACCCGGCATTGTTCCAGGCCGCGAGCGGAGCCGACGATTTCCACTTCACGTGGGCAGGGATCGCCGCGAAGGCGGGGGCAGCGGCGGCCAGGACGGCCACGGCGGCCAGTAGGGCTACGAGCGCCCGTCGCATGGGAACTCCTCACTGTGCGGGGGTCAGTGACCCGCCTGACGGTAGCGGCCCTGGTCGGAGCGCCGTGGGCAGAACAGCCAAAGTTGAGTAGCCCGGCCGCCAGCCCCGATGCCTGAGCCTCAGTTGACATGGGATGGCGAAGCCTCCGCCTGATCAGGGCCGGACCGCATCTGCGCGGCTTCGGCTATGGTGCTGGCCTGTGACGGGGAATTCTTCGATGCCGGCCAGGGACGATAGCGCGGATTCCGGTCGCTATGACCTGGCCGTGGTCGGCGCTGGCATCGTCGGGCTGGCCGTGGCGCGCGAGTTCGCGCGCCGTCGCCCGGGGGCCCGGCTGATCGTCATCGACCGGGAGGTCAGCGTCGGGCATCACCAGACTGGCCACAATTCCGGCGTGATTCACAGCGGTGTCTACTACAAGCCAGGCTCGCTGAAGGCCAGGCTCTGCGTGCAGGGCGCCCGGCTGATGTACGAGTTCTGCGATGCAAACGCGATCGCCTACGAGCGCTGCGGGAAGCTGATCGTGGCCGTGCGCGAAGATGAGCTGCCGCGGCTGGCCGAACTGGAAGCGCGAGGTCGCGCCAACGAGGTGCCGGGCTTGCGCCGGGTGGGGGCAGGCGAGATCGCCGGCATCGAGCCCGAGTGCCAGGGCCTGGCCGGGCTGCACTCACCAGGCACCGGGATCGTCGACTTCGGGGCGGTGGCCCGGGCGATGGAACGCGAGCTGCGCGGCATGGGCGCGGTGTTCGCGCTCGGCCGCACGATCACCGCGGTACGTCGTGAGCACGGGCAGACCGTCCTGGCCCACGCCGGGGGGGCCTACCACGCGGCCTGGTCGGTGTTGTGCGCCGGGCTGTGGTCGGACCGGCTCGCGGTATCGGCCGGCGCTTCGCCCGATCCGCGCATCGTTCCCTTCCGCGGGGCCTATCTGCGGCTGGCCGCCGGCGGGCCGCCCGTTGTCCGCGGCATGGTCTACCCGGTGCCCGATCCGGAGCTGCCGTTCCTCGGGGTTCACGTAACCCGGCACATCGACGGCCACGTCATGCTGGGCCCGACCGCCATGCTGGTGGGGGCCCGCGACGCCTATCGCCTGCGCACGCTGCGACCGCTGGACCTGCTCAGCACGCTGAGCTGGCCAGGGACCTGGATCGTCGCCAGCAAGTTCTGGCGTACCGGGCTGGGCGAGCTGCACATGGCCGCCAGCCGCAAGGCATTCGTCCGGGCCTGCGCGCAGTACGTCCCCGTGATCGAGTCCGTGAAGACCGACCCGGGCACGGCCAGCGGCGTGCGGGCCCAGGCGGTGGGTCGCGACGGGCAGTTGCTGGACGACTTCGCGATCTCCCAGACTCCCGGGGCCACGCACGTCAGGAACGCCCCGTCCCCGGCAGCGACCTCATCGCTAGCCCTGGCCAAGGAGATCGTCGACCGGTACGAGGCCAACGCCCGCTGAACCACCCCGAGATCGCTAAACTTCCCTGGCGGCCGGCCCTTCGGACCGCACCTGCCGTACGTGCCGCAGCGCCTCGCGGAGGTCGGCCAGCCACGAGTCCTCGTGCTCGCCCACCAGCTTGACGCACCAGGCCAGGGCCTCGCTCCTGCTGCGGGCCACGCCGGCGTCCACCAGGGTGTCGAGCACCAGCCGCTCGGGCTGGCGGAGCCTGGTCATCACGGGCACGGAGAGGGTGGTGAACACCACCGTGCGCCCCCCGCAGGACACGCCCCAGGACATCTTGCGGCCGAACTTGTGCTCGGCCTCCCTGGCAATCCGGATCCGCTGGTCCCTGGTGTCCTCCCGGAACCTGCGGATCCGCCCGTCGACGGCCTCGCTCCGCTCCACCTCGGTGGCCTCCGCCCGCGTCTGCGGGTCTGCCAGCGGCCCGACCACCGTGATCTCCTCACGGTCCAGGGTGATATCGGCCTCACCCCTGAACCAGTCATCCGGCACCCGCCCGGTGAGCCACCTGCGCAGGTTCTCCTCGGCCTCGGAGTCCCGCCCCGGCGCCTTATTCCCCTGGCCCATGGTCATGTAATGATAATTACGATGACTCGCCGGCCCGTCAAGCATTCAGCCTCCGAAAGCAGGCAGGTGCCAAGATCATCGACATCCATCGGGCGGCTACTCGTCACGTCCGGGGCAGGTGCTCGGCCGGGCGACCTTCGGCCATGCCGACAGTCGCCAGGCCGAGTGCGTGTCCCGGACGCCCTGTGAGAAGCCGGTCAGCCGGTCGAGCCCGCCACTGCAGCGGCGATCCGCGGGTTGACCCGGACCACGCCGGCGAAGCCTGCGCCGAGTGCCAGCGGCACGACCTCGACGTTCATGCCGGGCTCGGGAGCCTGCTCCATCAGCCCGTGCCCGAGGTAGATGGCCACGTGCGAGATGTACCTGGGGTCGGTCGGGTCGGTGTGGTAGAAGAGCAGGTCACCCGGGGCCGCCTGGCGCAGCGGAATCGCGGGCCCGGTCAGCGCCTGGTCCGCCGCGACGCGCGGCATGACCACGCCTGCCTGCGCGAACGACCACTGCACGAGACCGGAGCAGTCGAACACCTTCGGCCCGCTGCCGCCCCAGACGTACGGCCTGCCGCGCCGGCTCAGCGCGGCCCTGAGCATCGCCCTGAGCTGGGTCGTGCTGAGCGTCGGGTAACCGCCGATCGAGCGCGGGACCGGTCCGCTCGCGCCGGCCGGCGGGCGGGCCTGGTCACCTCGGCCGACCGGGTCGCCCGGGTCACCCCGGCCAGGCCGGCCGCGCCCGAGGCGTTCGGCTGCGACACCAGCGGCTCGACCACCGCGCTCCGCGGCAGTACGCCGCTGATCCGGTGCGCCAGCTTGCTGAGCCTGGCGTGCGGCGCGCTGACCACGATCGCGTTGCCGGCCGGGAAGCCGAGGGAGCGCGCCGCGGACTTCGAGACCACCGCGTTGACGCCGGTGACTCCGACTGTGCCGAACCCGCCGACCCGTAGCTGCTGCTGGCGCACCCCGGCCACGTGGACCTTGCCGCCCAGCGGGAGCTTGTCCAGGCGGCCCATCGTGTACGAGACCGCGATGCCGCCGCTCGCCACGCTCTGCCACAGCCGGTTCGATGAGGCGGTCGGCCGCGCCGCGAAGGAGCGGAACTGCGACGGGTTCACGCCGAGTACCGCGGCGAGCTTCCCGTCCACCCGGACCCGGGCCGCGTCCAGCGACTGCGCCGCCGTGACCCCGGGCAGCCGCCCGATCCTGGCCAGCGCGCGGCGCGGCAGCGCGGCGGGCGCCACCACGAACAGGTCCGCGGTACGAAGCTTGCCCAGCGGTGCCACGCCGGCTACCCGGCGGGAAGTCAGCTGCGCGACGGGCACGGAGAATACTTCCGAACGGCGGACGCCAAGCTCAGGCGCCGGGCCGCGGCTGACCACGGCTCCGGGCAGCCCGGAGGCGGCCGACCGGGCAGGCGCGGCCGCACGGGCCGGGCCGGCGGCGCGGGAGGGCACAACCGGATCGTGCCGGGTTGCCGAGGACGGGCCGACGGCCAGCGTCGCGAGACCAGCAAGAAATGCCGCGAGGCCGGGCAGGAGAACCCGTGTCCGGTAGCGCACAGCACCCCTTTCGGCGGGGACATCGTTACTCGCGAGTTACTTAGGCATGCCCACGATGCCGGAAAACATGCCGGGCGTCTATACGACGGTGCGAGGACCTATCCGGTTCCAGTCAACTCGGCCACGAGTTCCGCCGGGTCGGTGACCGGTGCACGGCAGGTGAAATTCCGGCAAACGTAGGCGGCCGGCGCCCCGTCCACCAGTCCGCGGCCGGCTAGCAGCGGGACCGGGCTGCCGGTGGCTGCGTCGCCCACCGCGAGCACGGCGCCTGGCGGCGCCGCGCGCAGGGCCGCCGCGTGCAATCCGGCGGTCCGCGGGTCACCCGGCGGACCGACGACCGCGATTTCAGCCGGGCCGGAAAGCAGGGCCTCGGCCACCGAGAGCCCGGATCCGGCCGCCTGGGGGTAGCGGGCGGCGATCGCGGTCAGCGGCCCGAGCGCGGCGACGGCGGCCTCCCGGTGCGGCCAGGACCCGGTCAGGGCCGAATAGCTGAGCAGCGCGCCCGCCGCGGCGAAGGTGCCCGACGGGGTGGCGTTGTCGCCCGGATCGGCGGGCCGGTACAGCAGCGGCTCGCCGTCGTCCGCGGTGTCGAAGAAGCCGCCTTCGCCGTCGCCGAACCGGGCGAGCGCGGTGCCGAGCAGCCGCCCGGCCAGATCCAGCCAGCGGGCCTGGCCGGTCACGCCGGACAGGACCAGGAAGCCCTCGGCGACGCAGGCGTAGTCCTCGAGCAGCCCGGCGCTCGGCCCGGCCACGCCGTCCCTGGACGTCCGCGCCAGCCTGACGCCATCGCCGGCCGGCGTGTCCGCAGGCCCGCTGCCCGACGAGGCAGCGGCGCGGGAGGCTGGGGTCGGGGTGTCACCGGCGGCTGGTGCGGGCACGCCGCCCGGGGACGGGGCCTGGGCGGGCTGAATGTGCACCTGGGCCAGCAACTCGGCGGCACCGGCCGCGGCCGTGATCAGGTCCGGGCGGCCGAGCAGCAGGCCGGTCTCGGCCAGCGCGGCGATCGCGAGCCCGTTCCAGGCCGCGACCACCTTGTCGTCGCGGCCCGGCCGGACCCGCTGCTCCCTGGCCGCGAACAGCGCGGCGCGGACCCGGGCGAACCGGTCAGCGTCTGACGGCTCGGCGCGAAGCTGGAGTACGGACCGGCCGTGCTCGAACGTGCCGACCGCGGTCACCCCGAACGTCGCCGCGGCGAATTCGCCGTCCTGCGGGCCGAGAGCCTCGGTCAGCTGCCCGGGGGTCCAGACGTAGAACTTCCCTTCCTCGCCCTCGCTGTCGGCGTCGAGCGCGGATGCCATGCCACCCTCAGGCAGTGCGCAGCTCCCTGACCATCCAGTCGCAGGTCTGCTCGGCGACCCGGCGGGCCAGCGGCGAGGAGGTCAGCCGCCACAGGTGCGCGTACACCCGGGCCAGCAGGGCGTTGTCGTAAAGCATCTTCTCGAAGTGCGGCACCACCCAGGCCGCGTCTACCGAATAACGGGCGAACCCCCCGCCGAGCTGGTCGTACATGCCGCCGCGGGCCATCGCCTCCATGGTCTGCTCGGCCATCGGCAGGGCGTCGGCGCGGGTGCCCCGGCCTGCCTGATGCCGGAGCAGGAATTCCAGCACCATGGAGGGGGGAAACTTGGGCGCGCCGCCGAATCCCCCGCGCACGGCGTCGTACTGGTCCGCCAGGCCGGTCACCGCCTGGTCGCAGGTTGCGGCCAGCTGCGTCCGCAGCGCGTCCGGGCCCGGGTCCCCGATCCCCGCCTCGCCGGCTTCTCGCAGGGCGCGGGCACCCGCCGAGGCACGTTCGGACAAGGCAGCCGAGATCTTCTTCGCCTGGCCGGTAACGCTGCCGCGATCCTCGTCCCATACCTTGACCACGCCGCGGATCAGCTGCTGGAACTGCCCGCGCGGGAAGTAGGTGCCGCAGTAGAACGGCTCGCGCTCCGCGGTCATGAACACCGTCATCGGCCAGCCGCCCTGGCCGGTCATCGCCTGGGTCGCGGTCATGTACACCGCGTCCACGTCCGGGCGCTCCTCCCGGTCCACCTTGATCGCGACCAGGTGCTCGTTCATCAGCGCGGCGGTCGCCGGGTCCTCGAACGACTCGTGCGCCATCACGTGACACCAGTGGCACGCGGAGTACCCCACGGAGAGCAGCACCGGGACGTCGCGCCGCCGGGCCTGCTCGAATGCCTCGTCGGACCACGGCCACCAGTCCACCGGGTTATCGGCGTGCTGCAGCAGGTACGGGCTGGTGGAATCCTTCAGCCGGTTCACTGCCTCAAGGTACGTCAGGATTGCTTTCTGCCGCGCCGACGCCGGCCATCGACTTGATCGCGACGGCAAGGTGGCGGCGCGTGCCGGTCTCGCTGCGACATGGCGGTTACCGGAAGCGGCCAGGGGATAGCCAGTTCGGGGTCGTCGAACGCGATCGACACGTCCTCATCAGGGTCGTGCGCACGGTCGATGCGATAGGAGACATCCGCGATCTCGGTGATGGCCTGGAATCCGTGCGCACAGCCGGCAGGCACGTAAAGCGAGACCTGCTCGTCGTCGCGCAAATCGAAGCTTTCCCAGTTGCGGAACGTCGGCGACGTGGGCCGGAGGTCCACGACCACGTCGAAGACCGCGCCGTATGAGCACCGTACGAGCTTCGCCTCTCCCTTCCCGCGCCGCACGTGCAGGCCACGGATGACACCGCGTTTCGAACGAGAGAGGCTGTGCTGGACAAACGCGCAAGGATCGATCCCCGCGGCCCGCACGACCTCGGCGTCGAAAGTACGGCAGAAGAACCCGCGCTCGTCCAGGTACGGCGTTGGCTTGAACAGGAGCGCCCCCGCAATGCGCGGGACATGACAAACGTCCACCAGTCATCCCTTCCCCCTCGGCGCCGCCGGCTCGGAGTCACTAGTTGCGCCCTCGTCGCGACTGCAGGTACAGGCCTGCGCAGGTACAAGCTTCGCCGAGCCTTACCGGAGTGCCCAACTTTAGGGCCTTCGTCGTATCAGGGCTATCCACTTGCTGTTCCTATGAGCGCGGAACTTCTGGTGTGGGGGGACACACCAGCCGGGCTCGGTCAGGTGAAGCGATGAACGGTGCAGCGAACGGTCTTGCCTCTGGCGTGGCTGCGATGCGGGCGATGCCCTCGTCGCCGCCCGCCCATTTCGGCGTCATCATCCGCGACACGGTGCGCCCGGGCTGCGAAGGGCTGGGACGATGAGCCGCATCCTCATCATCGTCCAGAACCTCGCGGTGCCCTTCGACCGGCGGGTATGGCTCGAGTGTCAGGCGCTCGCCGCCGAGGGCCATCAGGTCACGGTCGTGTGCCCCAAGGACGATGGTGACCCCCCATATGAGGTCGTGGACGGCGTAGAGCTGCACAAGTACCGGGGTTATGCGCCCGGCGGCAGTAAGTTCGGCTACCTCGCCGAGTATGCCTATTCATTCCTCGCCACGGCCCGGCTGACCATGCGGGCCAGGCGGTCCGGCCGGTTCGACGTGATGCAGGCCTGCAACCCACCGGACATCTTCTGGCCGATCGCCCTGGCCCTGCGCGCCGTCGACCGGACCCGGTTCGTGTTCGACCATCACGACCTGTGTCCCGAGCTTTACGAGTCTCGCTTCCCGCATGGTCCGAGGCTGCCCTACCGGGTGCTGCGCGCCCTGGAGCGCCGGACGCACCGGACTGCGGACCATGTGATCTCAACCAACGACTCCTACCGGCATCTCGCGCTCACCCGGAATGGCAAGTTGCCCGCTGACGTCACCGTCGTGCGCACCGGACCGGATCCGGAGCGGCTGCGGCGCGGCCCGGCCTACCCCGAGCTGCGCCGGGGGCGCCGGTTCCTCGCCGCGTACATCGGCGTCATGGGCCCACAGGACGGCGTGGACAACGTCGTCCGCGCCGCCGATGTGGTCGTGCACGAGCTCGGCCGCGACGACATCGCGTTCACGCTGATCGGCTCCGGGGACTGCTACGACGACCTGGTCGCGCTGCGCGACGAGCTGGGCCTGGCAGGCCACGTAGAGTTCACCGGCAGGGCGCCGGACGAGCTGGTCACGCGCATCCTGTCCACCGCGGACGCGGGACTGTCACCTGACCCGCTCAATCCGCTGAACGACCTGTCCACGATGAACAAGACCATGGAGTACATGGCCTTCGAGCTGCCCGTGGTCGCGTTCGATCTGCGCGAGACGCGGATCTCTTCCGGTGAGGCCGGGGTCTATGTCCAGCCCAATGACGTGCGCGAGTATGCCAAGGCCATCGTGGAGCTGATGGACGACGAGCCGCGCGCGCTTGAAGCTGGGCACGCTGGGACGCGAGCGGGTCGAGCGGGAGCTGGCATGGAGCTATCAGGAACGCGCTTACCTCGGTGTCTACCGTCGGGTGCTCGGTAACAGCCAAGGGCGCCGGACTCTGCGCAACGGCCAGGCGCGCCGAGCCATCCCCGACGCCCAGCCCGGACGGCTCGCCCCGAACGGCCAGCCGTCCGGAGCCGTCCGTAATGGCCAGCCGCACCGGGCCGACGCTAACGGCAGCTCGGGCCATGCCATCCCCAACGGCCAGCCGCATCAAGCCGCCCATGAGAGCGAGCCGCTCGAACAGACCGGAGGCTGAGGTGTGCGGGATCGCGGGGTGCTACCAGCAGGCCGACGGGCAGAAGCTCGTCGATATCATGACCGACCGAATCGCCCATCGCGGGCCCGATGCTGCCGGGACCTGGAGTCACGAGGACGACCGCGTGGCTGTGCAGCTGGGCCACAGGCGACTGTCGATCATCGACCTCAGTACCGCGGCCAACCAGCCGCTCAGCAAGCACGGCCTGACGTTGATCTACAACGGCGAGCTGTACAACTACAGGGAACTGCGCTCCGAGCTGATGACCCGGGGCGCGCGTTTCGGCACGAGCTCGGACACCGAGGTCGTGCTCGAGGCGTGGCGAGCATGGGGACCCGAGGCGCTGCGCAGGTTTCGCGGCATGTTCGCGTTCGCGCTGCTGGACGAGCGCACCGGCGAGCTCACCCTGGCCCGTGATCCGTTCGGCATCAAGCCGCTGTACTACCTGACCCGGGGCCAGGGGGTGATCTTCGCTTCCGAGCTCAAGGCCATGCTCGCCGCGGTGGGCTCGGAGCTGCGGATCGAGCCCGGCGCCCTGATGGCATCGATGCTCTACTACTGGGTGCCCGAGGAGCGCTGCGCCATCGCCGGCGTGCAGAAGCTGCCGGGCGGCTCCTGGGCGCGGATCCGTCCCGACGGCAGCATCTCGGTGCAGCACTACTGGCGCATCGCGGACGTGGCGCTCGAGGCCGAGGCGGGGCCCTCGGCCGACCTCGGCCCGGTGATCGAGGAGTCGGTCGCCGCGCACCTGGTGGCCGACGTCCCGGTGTCGAGCTTCCTCAGCGGGGGCCTGGATTCCAGCATCATCACGGTCCTCGCACACCAGGCCGCGGGCGAGGTCGATGCCTACACGATCACGTTCCGCCCCGAGGACCAGCGGCTCGAGGCCATGCCCGACGATGCGATCTACGCCAGGAAGGTGGCCGCCCGCTTCGGCATCGACCTGCACGAGATCGAGATCTCGCCCGACATCGTCAACCTGCTGCCCCGGATGGTCGACGTGCTCGACGAGCCGATCGGCGACGCGGCCGCGATCAACACGTTGCTCATGTGCGAGGCTGCCCGCGAGCGCGGCGTAAAGGTGATCCTTTCCGGGATGGGCGCCGACGAGCTGTTCGGCGGGTACCGCAAGCATCTGGCCTGCGTCCTGGCCGGGAAGTACCACCGGCTGCCCGGCCGTCGGCCGGGCCGGCGCGCGCGCCGCCGTCGACCGGTTCCCGGTGAGCGCGGCGGGCCGCGGGCTGCGCTACGCGCGGTGGGCCAAGCGCTTCCTGACCTTCGCCGACCTGCCCGAGGAACCCCGATTCCGCCGCAGCTACACCCTGTACGACCCGGACGAACTGGCCGCGCTGGTCAGCCCGGACCTCGCGGGCTACGTCGGTCAGGTTGTCGGGGAGCACGCGGCCGTCTACAACGACAACTCGCTCCGGGACGAAGTCAACCGGATGTGCCTGGCTGACACCCGCCTGTTCATGCCGGGACTGAACCTCGGCTATACCGACCGGGCCAGCATGGCAGCCTCGGTTGAGGTCCGGGTCCCCTTCGTTGACCCGGTGGTCGCACGCGCGGCCTTCTCCATCGAAGGCAGCGCGAAGATCCGGCGGCGGCAGGGCAAGGTGGCGCTCAAGCAGGTGGCCGAGAGCTGGCTGCCACACGAGATCGTGCACCGGCCGAAGGCCTCCTTCAGCGCGCCCATCCGCGCCTGGGTGCGCAATGACCTGCGAGAGCTCATCAACGATGTGCTCGTCGGCGGCGAGATCGTGCAGTCCGGGATGATCCGCAGGGACGCCGTGCAGCGCCTCATTCAGGACGAGCAGGCAGGCCGGGAGGACCGTTCCAGGCAGATATGGCAACTGCTGACGATGGAGCTGTGGTACCGGCACGCCCAGGCGATGGGCGTGGCGGCGTGAGAACGAATACGCCCGCTGCGCCGGCCCGCCGCGCAGCCGACCCAAGGACGTAATGAAGCAGATAGCCCAGAACTACAAGTCCGGGGAGCTCACCGTCCTCGACGTGCCCGCGCCGGTGTGCCGTCCCGGCGGGGTCCTGGTGCAATCCCTGTTCTCGCTCATCTCCACCGGCACGGAGATGATGAAGGTGAGCGAGGCCAAGATGTCGATGGTCGGCAAGGCGCGGGCGCGACCGGACCAGGTGCGCAAGGTTCTCGACGCGGTCTCCCAGCAAGGCGCGGTGGCCACCTATAAGAAGGTCATGAACCGGCTCGACTCCTACACTCCGCTGGGTTACTCGCTCTGCGGTGTCGTCACCGAGGTGGGACGCGGCGCCGAGGAGTTCCGGATCGGCCAGCTCGTCGCGGCCGCCGGCAACGAGTACGCGCTGCATGCGGAGTACAACTGGGTTCCGGTGAACCTGTGCGCCGCGGTGCCCAGGGGCGTCTCACCCGAGCACGCCGCCTTCTCCACCGTCGGGGCGATCGCCATGCACGGCGTACGGCGTGCCGAAGCCCAGCTCGGTGACACCGCCTGCGTCATCGGTCTCGGCCTGGTCGGCCAGCTGGTGGTCCGTCTCCTGATCGCCTCCGGGGTCCGCGTCGTTGGCCTGGACGTGGTCGAGGCCCGCTGCCGGCAGGCCGAGCAGGCCGGCGCGCACCTGTGCGCAGCGCCCACCGACGCCGGCCTGGAAGCGGTCGAGCAGGCACTCGCCGAGATGACGGACGGGCGCGGCGCCGACCACCTGCTGCTGGCCGCCGGCGGCTCATCCAACGGCCCGGTCGAGGCCGCAGCGCGGCTGGCCCGGGACCGCGCCCGCGTCGTGGACATCGGCAAGACCCGCCTAGATCTACCCTGGAACGCCTACTACGACAAGGAACTCGACGTCCGCTTCTCCCGGTCCTACGGACCGGGGCGCTACGACGACCGTTACGAGCTTGACGGCATCGACTATCCGGCCGGCTACGTGCGATGGACCGAGCGCCGCAACCTCGAGTGCTTCCTTGACCTCATCGCGCGCAAGGAAATCGACGTCGAGTCGCTCGTATCCGGCGTCTTCCCGGTAGAGCAAGCCAGCTCCGTCTACGGCGAGCTGGCCTCCGGCTCGCTGGACGCTATAGGGGTGCTGCTCAAGTACCCGGCGCCCGCGCCCGACAGCGAGCCCGCCGCGGCCAGCCAGCTGATAGCTGGCGGCCGCACGGCTGCGCCGCGGGTCGCGAGCACGCAGCAGCTGGCGATCGGATTCATCGGGGCCGGCAACTACGCGTCATCGATGCTGCTGCCCCACCTGACCGGGCTCACGTCGGTCCGGCTGGCCCACGTGGCCACCACCAGATCCCTGTCGGCGGTGAACGCGCAGCGGCGTTTCGGCTTCACAACCGCCTCGACCACGGCGAACGCGGTGCTTGAGGACACGTCGCTGGACGCGATCTTCGTCGTGACCCGGCACAGCACCCATGCCGACCTGGTGTGCCGTGCCCTGGAGACCGGGAAGGCCGTGTTCGTCGAGAAGCCGCTGGCGCTGACCAGCGAAGAGCTTCAGCGGATCGTCGATGTCGTCACGAAGACGGGCAACGACCGGCTCATGGTGGGATTCAACCGGCGCTTCGCGCCGCTGCTCGTGAAACTGAGGTCACGGTTCGGCCAGCCAGCGGGCGGGTCGGCCACCCGGTACCTGGTGAACGCGGGACGACTGGCGGCCGACAGCTGGTACCTCAACGAGGAGCTGGAAGGGTCGCGCTTCGCCGGCGAGGGCGGCCACTTCATCGACACGCTCGGCTGGTGGGCGGGCAGCCTGCCCGAGGAGGTGTACGCGGTCCCCGGCCCGGAACCCGGCGACCTGCAGGCCACCGTGCGGTTCCGGAATGGCTCGGTGGGCACCATCGGCTACGTCACGGCCGGCAACGTCCGCTATCCGAAGGAGACGCTCGACTCCGCGGGAGGCGGCCGGAACGCCCGGCTGGACAACTTCCAGCGGGCCATGGTCTGGGCCGGGCGGCGGCACGAAAGCATGCGGTCCCGCGGCGGCCAGGACAAGGGCCAGCGGCTCGAACTCGAGCAGTTCATCGAGGCCAGCCGGACCGGTGCTGCCATGCCGATCTCGTTCGAGTCCCTGGTGGCCACCACCGGGGCGACGATCGCGCTGACGAGGAGCCTGGCCAGCGGTTACCCGGAGAAGGTGTGACAACGTTCGATACGACATCGCGTCTCGGCTGGTACGTACGGAGGGCCAGCCAGATGTCACCTGCCGAGGTGACGTGGCGTGCCCGTGACCAGGCTCTCCGTATCGCCTGGTCACGACGGCAGGTGAGCCGCGACGAGCTGGCCGTGGCGGCTCGGCCGCCGGCCGTGTCGCGAGCGGCGGCTGAGCGCCGGTTCGCCCAGGTCCTCCCGCCGGATGTTGGCGCACGAGTGCCTGCAGTAGCCAGGGCGGCGGTCGTGGAGGCCGCGGACCGGCTGCTGCGCGGTGAATGGGAAGTGCTGGGCGTCACCAGGACCGACCTGAAGCTGCCCGACTGGTTCGCAGACCCGGTGACCGGCCGCCGGGCTCCTTCCGATCGCTACGCCTTCCGGATCAATCACCGCTCGCAGGAGCAGACCGGCAACATCAAGCAGGTCTGGGAAATCTCTCGGCTGCAGCACCTGACCGTTCTGGCCACGGCGTGGTTCCTCACCGGTGATGAGGCCTACGCCCTGCGGGTGGACGAGCAGCTGCGCTCGTGGTGGCGGGAGAACCCTTTCCTTTCCGGCGTGCACTGGACGAGCGGGATCGAAATCGGCATCCGCCTGATCAGCCTGACCTGGATCCGGCGCCTGCTCGCGGACTGGCCGGGCGCGGCCGACTTGTTCGAGCGCAATGAGCTCGCGGTCCAGCAGATCCGCTGGCACCAGCAGTACCTCGCCGCGTTCAGGAGCCGCGGCTCGTCGGCCAACAACCACGTCATCGCCGAAGCCGCCGGGCAGCTCGTGGCCTGTTGCGCCTTCCCATGGTTCGCCGAGAGCGGTCGCTGGCGGCAGAAGTCCGCCCGCCTGCTCGAGAGCGAGCTGGCCCGCAATACCTTCCCTTCGGGCATCGGCCGTGAGCTCGCCTCGGACTACCAGTGCTTCGTCGCCGAGCTCGGACTGCTCGCGGCCATGGAAGCCGAGGGCAGCGGCCGGCCGGTGAGCGCAGCCACCTGGCAGCGCCTGTGCGCAATGGTCGACAGCGGCGCGGCACTCCTGGACGAACGCATGCGCCCGCCCCGCCAGGGCGACGGAGACGAGGGCCGCGGGCTGCTGCTTGACGCGCCGGCGGCCAACCGCTGGCCGTTCCTGCTGGCTCTCGGCGAGGTGCTCTTCGGCCGGCTCGACTGGTGGCCGCCTACGGAGGCGGACGCGGCCAGCACGATCATCGGCGCCATGACGGCCGGCCCGCGGATGATTCCTGGCAGGCCCGTGAAGCGCCCTTCGCGGTTCGCCGACGCGGGTATCACCCTGCTGCGCACCAGCGAGCAGCATGTGCCCGAGATCTGGTGCCGCTGCGACGGCGGCCCGCACGGCTTCCTCAGCATCGCCGCGCACGCCCATGCCGACGCCTTGTCGGTGGAGGTCCGCTACGGCGGGGTCGAGATCCTCGCCGATCCTGGCACCTACTGCTACCACGGCGAACCCGAGTGGCGCTCGTACTTCCGCTCGACGATCGCGCACAATACCGTCGAGCTCGGCGGGCAGAGCCAGTCCGGCAGACGGCGGTCCCTTCCTGTGGCTGCGGCACGCGAACGCGCGGGAGATCGAAGTCCGGGACGCCGGCCAGGCAGCCGAATGGACCGCGGAGCACGACGGTTACCTGGCGCTCGACCCGCCGGCCCGGCACCGGCGCCGGGTCCGGCTGGACCGCGATCGGCGCGCGCTCTTGACATCACCGACGAGATCGACGGCGGCGGTCACGACGTGCGCCTGGCCTTCCACCTCGGCCCCGACGTCCAGGCGGAACTCGACGGGACCAGCGCGGTGCTGAGCTGGCCGGACGCGGCCAGTCCCGGCGGCGGCGCGGCTGGAACTGCCGCGCGAGCTGACGTGGAGCCTGCACCGCGGAGAGACCGGACCCGATCACTCGGCTGGTACTCTGGCGGTCTCGGGCACCGCGTTCCCGCCGTCGACGCTCCTCGGTCGCGGACGCTCCTCGCCGGATACGCATTTCCGTACACGACTGGAATTCCGCGACGCGCGGAACAACTGTAGACCATTCCTTTACCCTCTCAGCCGTATGATGGATCGCGTACCTGATTCGCTGGGGGAGGTACTGGGGAGCCACGCGGAGGCCAGATGAGCGAGCAGGCGCTGGACCTGAGAAGGTCCATGCAGGTTGTACGGCGACACAAGATCGTCGTCGGTATTCTCGCTGCTCTAGGCCTGCTCGTAGGTGTCGCTTACGCTGTGCTCAGACCGCCGATGCTGACCAGTAGCGCGCTCGTTGTGCTAGCGCCCTTCGAAATCCGGCAGGTGCCGACTCAGGTCGTGATCGCGAGCAGCTACCCGGTACTGTCTCGCGCCCTGCCGAGCATTAAACCTGCTATATCCGAGCAGGAGCTGAGCAGCCGGGTTCAGGTCAAGAGCCCAAACTCCAAATATTATCTCGATCAGTGCCCAGGGTAAGACCGCCGCCGCAGGCAGAGGGTGTCGCGAACGCTGTTGCCGATAGCTACCTCAGTTGTGTCAGCAACGCAAAATGCGCTGGCCGAGTGGTTCAGGTGCAGGCGCGGCTCTTGCAGCGGGCGGGGAACGCTAGCGGAACATCGCTACCCGTTCACCTGCTCGTTACCGGCGGGCTGGGCGCTCTGATCGGCGGTCTAATCGGAGCCATCGGCGCGCTAGCGCTCAGCCGCGGCGACCGTCGGCTGCGCGAACGAGACCAGATAGCGAATGCTCTCGGCGTTCCCGTCCTGGCGTCGATTCCTGTCGGCCACCCATCCGACGCCGTCCGCTGGACCATGCTGCTTCGAGGACTACGAGCCAAGTGTCGTGCATGCCTGGCAACTGCGCACTGCCCTGAGCTATCTGGGGCAATCCGACGCCATTTCGTCTAACGGGAGCAACGGCCATGGATTGTCTATCGCCGTCCTCTCGCTGTCTTCCGACCGCGCTGCGCTCGCCCTCGGCCCTCAGCTGGCGGTCTTCGCGGCCTCTCTGGGGATCCCCACATCCTTGGTTATCGGCCCCCAGCAGGACGCCAACGCTACGGCGGCGTTGCGCGCTGCGTGCGCAGACGCCGCCCCGGTCATCAAAGCGATCGGGGCAGTTGCGACTCGTGGTCGCCGACCACGAGGACGACATGGCCCGGCAATCCGAGGCCAGACTGATCGTCATCGTCGGCGTCGTCGACGGCCGGGCCCCGAGCGTTGCCGACACGATGCGCGCCAGCGCCACAGTCCTCGGGGTCTCGGCAGGAGCAGCGACCGCTGCGCAACTGGTCGGCGTCGCGGTCAGCGCTGCTGCCGACGGCCGCCAGATTGACGGAATCCTCGTCGCGGATCCGGACCCGGCCGACCACACGACTGGCCGTGTTCCGCAGCTGACGCGCTTGGCCCGACGGAGAATGCCGACGCGACTGACAGGGATAGCGATGGAGACCACACGGTGAACGACGGAGACCAGACTGCACTATCTCCCAGTCGAACTGACGAACTGGCCGGACAGATTTGGCCCCTCGACGAATTCGGGGCAGATGAGGATCGGTTGGCCGACCTCGCTACCGGTGTCACCAGCGTGGGATACATTCGGGCGGCGCTGAGGCGCGGCAGACGCCTCTGGTGTGCTACCGCGGTGGCCGGACTGCTCATTGGCTTTGGTGCATACAAGGCGTTTCCCCCCGCGTACCAGGCCTCGACCGCCATCCTGCTCGCGAGCAATCTTCCGGGGCCTCCTGGCGAAGCGGTACAGGATGACGCAGCCTTCGTGGTGAGCCGCACGGTAGCCGGTGATGCGCTCCGAAAACTGGGACTGCAGCAGAGCGCTGCCAGCTTCACGGCGGACTACTCAGCCACTCCGGTCACCGACCGGGTACTTTCCATCACTGTTAAGGCAACGTCAAGTGACGCTGCGGTGAAAGAAGCCAATGCCGTGGCGACGGCATTCCTTACGTTCCAGAAAAACCTGCTCGACGCGCAGGGACAAAGCATCAACGCCTCGCTTCAGCAGGAGGTCACACAAGCACAGCAACAGCTCGACTCACTCAACAAGTCGATTAGCCAGCTGACAGCGCAACCTCGCTCGTCCGCACAGAGCGCCAGGCTCGGCCACCTGCTGACCGAACGCGACCGGGAGAGCGCCGCGCTGACCCAGCTCAAATTGTCGGTTCCGGCTAACCAAGCGACTATGCGGATAAGCACCGCTACCCTCGTGAAGGGCAGCCAGGTGCTCGACCCGGCCGTGCCACTTCCAGAGCACTCTAAGAGGTACCTACTGCTCTACGCAGGCGGCGGTCTTATTGCTGGTCTGGCGATCGGCTTGCTCATAATCTCGGTCCGAGCGCTTGTGTCGGATAAGCTACGCCGACGTGACGACATCGCACGTGCGCTGGGTGCGCGTGTCAAACTCAGCGTCGGCAAGATACGACTGGGTCGCGCGCGTTCCAGCCGAGGGGGGTTGGAAGCCGCGCAGAGCACTAACATCCGACGGATCGTCGCACACCTGGAACGCGAAGTGCCGCCCAGCTGGGGTGGGCTTGCAAGCCTCGCCCTTGTCCCGGTCGACGACGTGCAAGTTCCCGCCGTCTGCCTGGCGTCACTGGCCCTCTCTTGCGCACAACGGGGCTTTCAGGTGGTCCTAGCCGACTTGTGCAACGGTTCTCCTGCCGCGCGGCTGCTGGGAGTCACCGACCCCGGTGTACAACGGGTGCGGGCACACGATACGCACCTCGTTGTGGCGGTCACCGATCCTGACGACGTGGCCCCAGTAGGCCCGCTCAGTCCCCGACAGCGCAGGGCTCAGGCCGCCGCGCCGCTGGCCGACGCTTGTGCCTCGGCAGACCTGCTGTTCACACTGTCTTGCCTTGATCCTTCGGTCGGTGCCGACCACCTCCCGGGATGGGCGCGCGGCGCCGTCGCTGTGGTGACGGCAGGAAGATCGTCAGCTACTCGGGTGCATGCCGTCGGTGAGATGACCAGACTCGCCGAAGTGAATCTGATTTCGGCAGTGCTCGTGGGGGCGGACAAGACCGATGAGAGCATCGGCGTGACGGATCCGTCGGGCCCGTCAGTTTCCGTCGGACCGGATCTGGGTTGATAAGCCGATGAGTTCGTCGGCCGTTACACTTCGCCTCCGGCGAGCCACTCGGCCGGTCGAAGCTGCGCAGGACCGCGAACGCTCGACACGGCGCAAGGTTCTCATCCTATGGAGCCTGCTGTTCCTCAACGCGCTAACCTTCTACCCCGGAATCTCCTTCGTGCACATCCCGTCGGTGGTCGGCAAGGGAATCACGCAAGGGGCACTGGTCGCGGCGTTCCTCGTGGCGCTGGCCCTGAACCGCCGCCACATCCTGCGCCCGAACGTCTTCCTCTGCCTGGTGACCCTGCTCGTCTTCGAGGCGTTCATCACGAGCCTATACGCCCAGCACCTCGGGACCGTGTACCGGAGCTTCCGGCTCGCGGGCTTTGTTGCCACGCTCTGGCTGCTGACGCCTTGGTGGGGCAGGCGCGACCTGTTGCTGGTCCGCTGCCACCTGGCAGTGCTTTCGGCAGTGCTCGGCTCGGTATTGCTCGGCTTCCTGGTTTCCCCCGGGCACGCTTTCCCCAACCACCGGTTGAACGGTGCACTCTGGCCAATCCCGGCAACGGAAGTCGGGCACTACGCGGCGATTACGACCGGGTTGGTAGTCGTGCTCTGGCTATGCGGCCACCTTCGCGGCCGGGTCACCCTGCTCGTCGTCGCGGTAGCGGTACCTATGCTGATCCTCACGCATACGAGGACCGCCCTGGCTGGCTTGATAGTCGGCCTCCTGGTTGCCGGCCTGAGCCTGATCGTGGCCAAGGCGCGTGCGCGCAAGCTGTTCGCAATCGCGTGCGTCGTGGTGGGGATCGGAGTCATCACGCTGTCCGGCTTCATCACAAACTGGCTGGCGCGCGGCGAAGGCACTCAGCAGCTGACCGACCTCACAGGCCGGACTACGGTGTGGTCTGCCCTGGTCACCCTGCCACGTACTAGGTTCGAGGTGCTTTTCGGCTTCGGCCTGTCGAACAAGTCGTTCAATGGCCTTTCGATCGACAGCAACTGGCTTGCCTCCTATAACGACCAGGGACTCTTCGGGGTGGCCGTCTGCGCGACGATATTGCTATTCCTGCTCGTAAGGGCATACTTTCATCCACGCGGCGTACAGCGCGCGCTCGCCCTTTTCCTAGTGGCGTACTGCATAATGGCGTCGGTCACCGAGGTCGGTTTTACGGATGCCTCGCCGTACCTCCTCGAGCTGACCCTGGCCGCATCACTGCTCATGCCCTCCGCCGTGGACGGCGGGCCGCCATGAGAAATCATGCTGTCCGCACCCGCAGACGCTTGGTCGTCCCGAGGAAGAGAACTGGGCCATCGACCAAGAGGGCAAGCACGCTCGCGGCCTTTGGGCGCAAGATCAGGCTACGCCTGTCATGAAGAGATTACACAGGGGCTGTATCACGGGCGGACCGTCATGGATCCTGTAAGGTCGGGGGTCTGGCCACCCGGTTCGGCCCGATCTAAGGTCTGGGGCTTGGGATGAGGGTGCTGGTAGCGGGTGATCGTGGCTATATCGGAGCGGTTCTGGTGCCGTTTCTTCGCGCCGCCGGGCACTGGGTGGACGGGCTGGATCTGGGCTTGTATGAGGGGTGTGACCTGGGCCAGGGCCCGGAGGATCTGGGCGGGCGGCCTCCACGGGATACGCGGGATGTCCAGGTCGCGCAGCTGGCGGGGTATGACGCGGTGGTGTGCCTGGCGGCGCTGTCGAATGACCCGCTGGGTGACTTGAACCCGGCAGCGACCTACTCGGTGAACCTGGACGGGACGCTGGCGCTGGCCCGGGCGGCCCGGCAGGCTGGGGCCGAGCGGTTCCTGTTCGCGTCCTCGTGCAGCCTGTACGGCGCGGCGGGCTCCGCCGCGGTGGCTGAGGACGCCGAGCTGTTCCCGGTCACCCCGTACGGCGAGGCCAAGGTAGCAGCCGAGCGTGAGTTGTCGCTGCTGGCCAGCGACGGGTTCAGTCCTGTCTACTTGCGCAACGCCACTGCCTACGGCGCCTCGCCTCGGCTGCGGCTGGACATCGTGGTGAACAACCTCACTGCGGCAGCGGTGACCACCGAGCAGGTGCGGCTGGAAAGCGACGGATCGCCATGGCGGCCGCTGGTACACGTGGAGGACATCTGCCGGGTGTTCCTAGCCGACGCTAGAGGCCCCCCGCGAGCTGGTGCACGACCAACCATTCAATGTCGGCCGCGCCGAGGATAACGTGCAGGTCCGCGACGTCGCCAATATGGTCCGCGACGCGGTGCCCGGATCAAGGGTGTCATTCGCTGACGGCGCCGGGCCGGACCTGCGCAACTACCGGGTCGACTTCGCCAAGCTGGACGAAACCTTCCGGAATCTCAAGCTGCAGTGGAGCGTGCGGGACGGAGTCGATGAGCTTGTCCGCGCCTACGCCGGGCACGGCCTGACCTACGACGACTTCACCTCGTCCCGGTTCGTCCGGCTGCGCCGGATCCGCGAGCTGCTGTCCGCAGGCATGCTCGACCCGATGCTCCGTCAACAAACGCGCGAGCATCTCCAGATGCCGGACGCCGGAATCGCGTATGAGACTGGTTGATGGCAGTCGCCCCCACCCGGCCAAGCTCTTGACCTGGCAGTGGTAAATGCTATTAGACGCGCTTCACCGTGGACGAGCGGTAATGGTCAGGAGGCGACTGCCAGCGGTACCCCGGCGACTGGCGCGGCAGGCGGGCCGCCGGATTGGCTGGGGCGTCGCAGATCAGGCAATGTCCAGCCTGACCAACTTCGCCGTTAGCATTTACGTCGCCCGAACGCTGGGGGCCGTGCAGTTTGGTGCCTTCAGCCTCGCCTACGTGACTTACTCGTTCGTCCTTAACGCGTCGCGGGGCCTTTCCACCGACCCGTTGTTGGTCAGATTTAGCGGCACGGATCTCCCGACCTGGCGGCGCGCTGTCGCCAGCTGCACGGGGACTGCCGCAGTCGTGGGTCTGGCCGCCGGAGGCTGCGTGCTCGCGGCAGCCGCGCTGCTGAGCGGCACGACCAGGCTGGCATTCCTCGCACTCGGACTGACGCTGCCGGGATTGATTCTGCAGGACAGCTGGCGATTTTCGTTCTTCGCGCTCGGGCGCGGAGGCCGAGCATTCCTCAACGACACGGTATGGGCGGTGGTGCTGGTTCCCTCGCTGGTGCTCCTCCAGATAAGCGGCCACGCGAACGTGTTCTGGTTCGTCTTCGCGTGGGGCGCGGCTGCCGCTGTCGGGGCCGCCATCGGTCCGCTGCAGGCCCGAGTTGTGCCCAACGTGGCGGGCGCGTGGGGATGGGTGTCGCGCCATCGCGATCTTGGAACACGCTATCTTGCGGAGGGCATCGCGAGTAACGCCGCCAGCCAGGGTCGCACCTACGGCTTCAATTTCATTCTGGGCCTCGCCGCTGTCGGCTATATCCAGGCTGCCAGCACGCTTATGGGACCGTTTAGGATCATCTTCTTGGGGATGGGCCTGTTCATGCTGCCTGAGGCTGTCGGTCTCCAGCGCCGGTCACCGCGGCACCTGCCCCTTTTCTGTGTAGCCGTCAGTAGTGGATTGGCCCTGCTGGCTCTCGCGTGGGGAGTGGTGCTGCTGGTGGCATTGCCCCGGGGACTCGGGCACCTGATGCTAGGCAGCATATGGCGGCCAACATATCCGCTGGTGCTGCCAACGACGCTTTGGGTCATGGGCATGTGCGCCGCTACCGGCGCGGGCATAGGTTTGCACGCTCTGGCTGCTGCGCGCCACAGTCTGCGCGCCATGCTCTTCGGCTCAGCGCTCGCTATCGCATTTGCCCTCACGGGAGCCATAACCGCAGGCACGGTCGGCGCGATGTGGTACTCCGCAGCCGCATCATGGCTCGGCGCGATGGTGTTCTGGATCCACTTGCGGCAAGCATTGCGCAAGCCGGCCCGCCACCGCAGGCCTGCCGCCCTGCCCCGCGTAAACCGCAGGACCACCAACCTCCGCAGCTCGTCCGTCGCAGATCGTGACGCAAGGACGGGTGATACAGCCCCGATCATGCCGCAGACCGCCAACCAAGGCGACGTCCAAGATCGGATGTAAATGAACGGCGGGCGTAAGTCTCTTCAAGACCAGCAAGTCGTCGAAGGAAGGACCCACCCGTGCCTGTCCGAGTGTCGCCTTCCGACCGTACCCGGCACCACATCGATGAGTTGTTCGCCCAGGACCGGCCGCTGCCGGAGATCTTGGACGAGGCGGCCCGGCTCGGCGCGCAGCTGCTGATGCAGGCCGCCGACCGGTGCCCTTGGTCAGCACCGTCTTCGGCCTGGTCCCCGTTGCGCACATTCCCGGTCTCATAGGCCGCCGACCCGTCCTTCTCATGACCCAGATGCTCGGTCATCTCCTAGTTCAGAGCCGTCTCCAGCACCGTTTAGGTCAGCTGCTTGAGCAGATCGCCCGGGCCTGTCAGCGACAGGCCGTGCTCCCGGCCCGGGGCCACCAGCTCCTCGGCCGCCTTCCGCTCAACTGTCAGCTCCTGTCCGCGGCCACGGCATCTAAATTAGTGTCGCGGTCATCACGGCACTTCCTGCCGGGCAGTCAAGTCCGGCGTGATCCGTCCGGAAACACGGTTAGATCCACAGTCTGATCATCAGCCCTCTAACCAAGGCATTAAAGGTGTTTAGCGCCTGAGACCCAGAGGGAAGCGCCCGCGCAGGCCCGGGGGGTTATCCCAAGCAGGAACGACAGCAGCCGGGGAGCAATGACGTCCGCGTCGAAGTCACGGCGGAATCGCTCGCTCGCGGCGCTGGCTGCCTTCAATCGCGCCGGCTCGCAGTCGAGCAGGCTCGATCAGCGTGGCCGCCGCCTGGGCCGGGTCGTCGAGGGGCCAGAACCGGGCCTCGACGCCGTCGTCGCAGAGCTCGGAGATGCCTCCGGTATTACCGGCCACGATGGGAAGGCCAGCGGCCATCGCCTCGATGATCGCCAGCGGTAGCGATTCGGAGTACGAAGCGTGGACGTAGGCCCGGTAGCCGGGCAGGAAGTCGCGCACGTCGCGGTCGGAAGCCGCGGAAACGGACCTGATCATCCAGGCCCAGGGAGCTGGCCTGCTGCAGGAGGTCTCTTCGGCACGGTCCCTCGCCGAACACATCCAGGGTGAGGGATCTGTCCGGCCCGCTTGGCCTGAGCCAGAACCTCCAGCAGGAAACGGTGGTTCTTGACAAGATCAAGATTGCCGACGGTGACCAGGTCCCCGAGCGGCTCCTGGTCGGGCTCGGGCAGCGGCGCCACGAAGTTGCCGATGACGGCATGAGGGGACCGCCGCGGCCTCTGGCAGCCAGCTCAGCAAGCGCGTCCTGCGCCCACCTGGACACGTATACGAGGCCGTCTGACCTGCGGGATTACCTCTCGCTCGACCTGCCGGATCGCTCGGAACACGCTACCGTCGCGGCTGATCTGCTTCTTGTCGGCCCATTCGTCGGCCTGGGAGATCCGGAAGTGAACCGCCATAACCACGCGCTGGTGCGGCCCTCGCCGCGCGCGCAAGGCCGCCCGGGCGGCCAGCGGATCCTGGGCGTAGACGACGCAGTCACCGGCTTCGGCGAGGCGATCGGCGCAGCGCGTTGCGCAGGAACACTTCATGCCAGTGCCGATACCAGGCAACGCTCGCGGATCGGCTGCATCGCTCCAGTGCGAGAGCGGAAGCCGAAAACGGGGTAGGTGAGCAGTCCGACCCCACGAGAACGGTGTGACGAGCGTGCTGGCTGCACCGCATTCCTCAAGATACCGGCGTAGCTGCCGGACGTGCGTCTGAACGCCCGTGCTACCTTCCTCCCGGAGGATGGTCGCGATTACCAGGGGCAGGGAAGCCTCATCCGGGACTCGGCCGTCCGCCGCGTAGGACGGTCCGCCATCGTTGTCACTCATCTACATAGAGCATTCGTGCCGCTTGCCTGATACGCCACCCGGCAGGAATTTTCATCCGCCGAGGGTTGCGTCCGCTGATGTGGTGTTTGATGTTCCGCTGGTGAGCGTGGCGTCGTGATGTGAGACGGCCACCGCGTGATCCTCATTGAGTTCCGGCCAAAGACCTCGATGAGAAGGAGCCACGCGATGGCCGCAGGACCCAGTATCGACGTATCGGGCTGGCTGGAAGAGCAGCTCGCGCAGGCGAGCCCGGATCTGCTCCGCGCGATGGTCAGCACGTTCGTTCAGGCGCTGATGGGCGCCGAGGCGGACGCGGTCTGCGGCGCCGCCTATGGCGAGCGCAGCGGCGAAGAAGGCACGATCCGCAACGGCTACCGGCGGCGGGAGTGGGATACCCGGGCAGGCAGCATCAGCCTGGCGATCCCGAAGCTGCGCCACGGCAGCTACTTCCCGGACAGTGAGCTGCTGGAGCGCCGCCGCCGTGCCGACATGAGGAGCTGCGGTACTCGGTGGAGTCAGGGGGAGGTCAACGGGCGGGCAATCAAGAGCCGGTATATTGCTGGGGTCGAGAGCAGCAGAGGGGAGCGGTCGCCTGTGCCACCCGCAGCGAGACAGCCAGCATCCAGCCGGAAGCCGGGACGGACCGATCCGGGGTGGCGGGGTTTCGGCTGCGTCGATCAGACGCTGGTCCCGCGGCGAGAGCTCCGCTATGGCAGCTGGGAGTTCCGCGCCGCCAGCGACCTGGCCCGGCGCTTACCCAACTCCCCCCCGGTCTCGGCCATAATCGGGAGCGTGGCGCGGCACCCGGCTACGCTCCGGGTCCTCCCCGCCGTATGGCGGCTGCCCGTGACCGACCTCCGGATCCGGCGGGCCGACGCGGACGCCTGGTGGTTCGGGCACTGGTTCGGCCCGCGGCGCAGGCTGGCCTGGGCCGTCCTCGACCTGCCCACCGCCGAGGAGCACTACCTGGTCGGCCGTTCCAGGCAGGCCCTGCGCACCAACCTTCGGCACGCCCGCGCCGTCGGGGTGACCTCTTCCCAGGTCACCTACGAGACGTGGCTCGAGGCGGTGAGCGCCGTAATGCGGGCCCGGGACGAAAAGCCGGGCCGGGAGCAGGACAGGCCCGGGCCACGGCAGCAGGTGGCCTACTACGTGGCCCGGGACACCCGCGGGACGGCGCTGGCCTTCGCCGGAGCCGCCCTGTTCGGGCAGTTCGCGGCGCTATTCGCCCTGGGCAGCCGCCCCGACCGGCAGCCGGGCGCGTCCTGGGCGCGGTATCAATTGCACACCTTCCTCGCCCTCGACCTTGGCTGCTCCGGGGTCAAGTACCTGCTCGCCGGCTCCGCCCTCCGAGAATCGCCTGGCAATCAGTACTTCCAGCACTTGCTGGGCTACCAAGCCCGAAACCTGCGATTCCAGGTGATCCAATCTGGCGCGCCCTGAACCACCCGTCACCGGATCATTTCCCGGCGGCATCGATCCATCGCCGCATCGACCGGGCGAACGTTGCCTGATGCGCCACTACATCACAAGGCGCGCCCCCGCGGACAGCTCGCTGCCCTCTGCCACCAGAGGTGGGTGCGACACGAAGTCGCGTGGAGCGAATGGAACAGGGTCCTGCCTCTGGAAGGCGGCGGGTGCCGACCGAGAGCCATCGGCCGGGAGCGCACCACTGTCCTGGAGTTCAGGAGGCGCCCACCCGGCCGTGTCTCGACCATGCGGAACGTGAAACCCGATGGGGTGCGGCCAGATCATTTCTGCCGGTAGGCCAGCCATGAGGGAGGCGGAATCCCCAGCGGGCGCAGGAAGACCCGAGAAACAAACGCCGACAACTGAAAGCCAGGGGAAACCGGGACCGGAGGCTGGCTCCTCCGCCGCGGTGTCCGCATAACTGCCCGGATAGGGGCGGGTCCTGGCCCGAAAGCCGCTGACGCGGGTCTGGTATGCGATACGCCGCTGCCCACGGCTCTCAGCGGGTCGCCAGGCCGTCCAGCCGGGTGATCTCATCCGCCGTGAGCGAGAAGCCGCAGAGCGCGAAGTTGGACTCGATCCGGGCCCGGTGGGCTGACTTCGGGATGACCGTGATCCCGTGCTCGAGATGCCAGCGCAGCACCACCTGTGCCGGTGTCATACCGTGCCGCGCCGCAATCTTGGCCAGCCCGGGGGCGCGCAGGTCGGTGTCCTTGAGGGGGCTGTAGCCCTCGACGGCCACCGTCCGCTCTCGCAGCGCGGCCAGCAGCGCCGGATCATGCCGCAGCGGAGACCACGGGACCTGGTCGACGGCGGGCGCCTCACCTGTCGCCCGGGCCAGCTCGTCGATCTGGCCCGGGCTATAGTTGCTCACCCCGACCGACCGCCCGGGCCAGGCCGTTGTTTCTTGTGCCCAGCACGAATCCTCCCACGTTGCCGGGGACGCCGTGCCGTCCGGCGGCCAGTGTATGAGCAAGAGGTCTACGTACGCGGTGCCGAGCGCCCGCAGGCTATCGCCGATCGTCGCACGATCGCGGATATTAGCCCCGGCGGGCAGCTTCGTGGTGAGGAACACATCGCGACGGTCCAGGCCGCTGTCCCGCACCGCGCGACCGACCTCAGCCTCGTTCTTGTATACCGATGCGGTATCGATATGGCGGTACCCAGCATCGAGCGCGCAGCGGACGCCCTCGTAGCGCCTGCCAGGCCGTGAAGCTGCCAGGTGCCGAACCCCACCATCGGCATCGCCACGCCGCCACGCAGAATCGTTGCAGGAACCTCGAGCTCATCTACCATACGGCCGCTCGCTGAGTATGATCATCACGCCGGGAAAGGCGACCGGCTTGCCCATCATCAGCCGCACTCTTCATCGCATCCCCTGACTAGGTAGCACCGTGTGAACTCGAGCATGAAACCCTTATTACATGAGCGCCGGGCCGCCGGCCGTGATACTGCGGGCGCCCCTGGGGCAACCGCGGCGGGCCAGGTGATGCAAGAGGCCGCCTCAGGGTGTATCAGGATCATGCCGCCGCGGATCGTATGTTGTGGACGGTTGTATGGCCGCCCGTTCTTCTTCTCGCCTTCTAACCTTTGAGGAGCTAGCGATGAGGGTCATCGCCGTGAGTGAGCGCCGTCGCAGCGGAGCCGCAAACGCAGCCATCCTGCACGCGCCGACCCGCGCGCTCAGCGGGCGATGAGTGCCGTCCCCGGCTGAGCGTCGGGCTTCCAGTCTACAACGGCGAGAACTACCTCAAAGAGGCCCTCGAATCCCTGCTCGGCCAGAGCTACGAGAATTTTGAGATCATCATCTCGGACAACGCGTCAACCGACGGCACCGCCGATATCTGCCGTCGCTACGAGAAGCAAGACTCCCGGGTCCGCTACATCCGCCAGCCGCGCAACCTAGGTCCTGCGTCGAACCGCAACTTCGTGGCCGAGGCCAAGGGGGAGTTGTTTATGGAGGCTTACCACGACGACCTGTGGGCCCGTAACTTTGTGAAATCCTGCGTCACTGCACTGGATGAACACCCGCGTGTCGTGCTTGCCCACTCGTGGGTAGCGGCGATCGACGGCACGGGCGATGTCATGCAGGCAATGGAATACCCGCTGGCGACGGACTCCCTCAGTGCGCCTGAACGCTTCCAGAGCCTACTCTTCGGGACCGGCGGCAATGACTACGGCCTTATCCGGGCAGAAGCGGGGTCGGGTGTCATCCGCGGAGAGGTACTGCGCCGGATTGCCCCGCTCGGCAGCTTTTACCATGCGGACTCGATACTTACGGTTGAGAGCGCCCTGCACGGCCCCTTCCATCAGATCCGCGACTGGCTATACTTCCGGCGTGATCACCCCGACCGGGCATTGCATGCCAACCCGACGGTGCGGAACTGGTGCGCCAACATGGACCCGCACCGGACGGACAGGCTCCGGCACCCTCTCGTCCGTCTGTACGGCGAGTACCTCTGGGGCTACGTCGCAGCGATCCGGCGCGCGCCGCTCTCGTCAGCGGACCGGCGCGAGTGCTACCGCCACCTGGCGGCATGGGCGGCCGGGCGGGCCGCCCATGGGGGCATGCTGCAGGCACGCGAACTGGCCCCCATCCCGCCGCCTGCCATCACGTCCGAGGTGGTCAACGCGACAGTGGGCGGCCGTACATCTAGAGCGCCCCTGGCACCGCTCTAGGGCGGACCAGGCACGCGGAAAGTCCGCCACTTTCCGCGTGAAAGAAACCGTCATTGGATGCGGGAGGACCGGGTTGGGAGAAAAGCGGTGTGGCCGCTGGCCGCGTCGGCTGACCGTGCGGGCAGGCCGGATTGTGTATCCACTCATCGAGGGATCCTCGCTCGGGTGGCTGGTTCGCCTTCCTCTCGTGCAGCGAATCAAGGACCGCATCATCTACACTCCCGCCTGGCGAGTGCTCGCGGTTCTTGACCTGCTCGCCGCCGCGGAGGTCCGGGTGTGGGTGGCCGGTGGGTGGGGCGTCGACGCTCTCCTCGGCCGACAGACTCGTCGGCATTGCGACGTCGACCTGGTGATCGGTGACGACGGCCCGTCCTACCAGCAGGTGACTCAGGTCCTCGCCCGTGAAGGATTCCGATTTGTCCGCACGGACCACACCCTTGACATACCAATACCGTGGTGTCATACGTGGCGTCACCACTCGGGGCAAAAGGTGGAGGTTCTGCCGGTGCCGCTGCACGAGCCGCCGTTTGCTGTGCATAGCGCCGACGTCGGGGGAGTCAGGCAACCGTTTATCGAAGGCAGCATCGATGGCCGACCGGTACCATGCCTTTCCGCCGAACTGCAGCTCCTGCTGCACACTGGCTACCCGCACGCGAGACGGATACCCACGACGTCGCGTTGCTGCGTGCATACCTCGACCTCCCAGAACGGATGACGGCATGACAGGCACCGGTTCCCGCCCTGGCCGACCGCAGCGATTCCGCGCTACCGCCAGCGCAGTCGTGGGTCGCGCGGTGACGCGGCTTCGGCCGGGAACCGACCTAATCGTGCCCGTGCTCGACGCCGAGCCGACGGTCGGAGCCTGGCTCGGCAGTCCCGGGGTCGACTTCGGCGGCGTACCGCTGCACGTCACGGTCATGTACCCGTTCCTGCCCGCACGTTCGGTCCGGCAGGCCGAAGAGCAGTGGCTAGCAGAGCTGGCTGCGGGCATCGGCCCGTTCGACTTCGCGCTCACCCATCTCGACACGTTCCCCGGTGTGCACTACCTGGCGCCCGAACCGGCCGCGCCATTCGTCGCCATCACCGAGGCGATCCAACGCCGCTGGCCGTCGTGCCAGCCCTACGGCGGTGTCTACGATTCGGTGATCCCGCACGTGACCGTCGCCTTCGGCGACGACCCGCCTGCCGACCCTGCCGACCTGGAGCGCGTCCTGCCGATCGTCACCCGCGCGAGCGAGCTGTGGCTGCTCGACGAGACACCGGGTGCCTGGCGCACCTGGCGGCGCTTCCCCCTCGGCAGCCGAGTTGCCACTCACGGGAAGCCCCAGCCGCCTCCGGGTCCGCTGCTTGTGCCAGAGCGCAACCCGCTCGCCGCCGAAGCCGACCGCGACGGCCTGCAGTTCGCGGCGCACGTCATCAAGCACGTGATCCGACCAAGTGAGCCATCGCTAGAAGCGCCTTAGCATGGCCCACCATCTCGCATCCACAAGCCTTCACCTCGAGGAGGACTAGTGCCCGCCAACTTCGTCTTCACCGCCATCGCCCCCACGGTCGTGAACCTGACCGACGCCGCCACGATCACCGTGGACGCCTCCCAGGGGAACGACTTCCGGGTCACTTTGGGCGGAAACCGGGCGATCGGCAACCCCGCTAACCCGGCGGACGGGCAGGTGATCGCGTTCGTACTCACCCAGCCTGCGAGCGGCGGCCCGCACACGGTGACGTGGGGGAGCGCGTACAGCTTCGGCTCGGGGTCTGCGCCCACGCTGAGCACTGCGGCGGGAGCCTCTGACCTCATGGCGTTCAAGTGGGTCAATGCCAAGGGCAAGGCGCTGTTCATGGGCTCAACTGTGGGGTTCTGACATGCCGTTCTCGTCTGTCGGCAGCATCATCCTGTGCTCGGGGACGACGTTCACGGTCAGCCCGCAGAGCGTGGGTAACCTCATCCTCATGGAAGTTATTACCTTCAGCCAGTCCGTGTATTGCACCGGCATCAGCGGCGGCGGCTGCACTTGGCAGCAGATCGGCCCTGTATATGCGGGCGGCGATGTGACACCCGCAGCAGGCTCGTTCAGCGCGGTGATGTTCGCCGGAAAGGTGACCGCCACGGGCTCGGCCACGGCCACGCTGTCACTGAACGGGACGGCACCGACGATCCGGGGCGCCGGGCACGAGTTCTCCAGCAGCGCCGGGGCGTGGACGTTCGACGTGCAGGGCGTAGTGGACACCGGAGGCGGCACTGCCAGCTTCCCGTCACTGACCCCCGCCGGAGCCGGGGAACTGTACTTCGGGTACGCGATCGACCAGTTCAACGGTACCAACGGATCAACTACTGGCTACACCTACGGCCAGGACGCACACGGCAACAATTGGCTCTACAACCCGAACTGCACGTCATCCGCGCAGGCACCCACAACCGGGGACAGCGAAAACATCTTCGGCCTCGCGGTCCTGGTCCGCAGTGTCTCCGCGCTCAGCCTGTTCTCTCCTGTGGGCGGCTGGCAGTTCATCGAGCCCGCCACCGGCAATACCGCCCTGAATTTCGCCGACGCCGGCGACCTCGTGCTCGCAGTAATACTGTCCAGCCCGTCAACGGTGTGGTGTACCGGCATCAGCGGCGGCGGCGTGGGAACGTGGACCCAGATCGGCACCGTCGTCCAGGGCACGGCAAACAACTGGGCCGGCGTCATTTTCGAGGGCACGGTAACGAGTCCCGGCGCCGCGACGTGCACCCTGACCTTCAACGGCTCGCCCACCTCCGAGCACTCTCGGTTCCAGGAGTTCGCGGTGCCCGCCGCCGGCTGGCAGCTTGACACCTGGGGTGCCATCGACAACACGGGCACAGCAGACTGGGCGTCGCTTAACGCCAGCAGCAGCGGCGAAGTGTACTACGGGTATGCGACCAACCGGGGAAACTCCATAGCCGGCTCGCAATCCGGGTTCGCCTACGAGATCGATGGCGACGCCAACGGCATCTCCTACAACTACAACTGCGGCCCCGGGTCCATCCAGGCGGTTTGGGGCGACACCGGCCAGGCCTTCGGCCTTATGGTGCTCATCAAAGAAGGGGTCACGCCCGTGACGCCCGGTTCCGGCCTCCTGATGGCCAGCTTCCCCTGACCGCACCCTGAGCAGCGAGGTGCGTCCTAAGCCATGACCGTCTGAATGACTTCTTCTCGATAGGCCATAATCCGGGCAGGCAGCGCAAGCACCAGCTGAGTAATTGTCAATACCTGTGGATCAAGGTCTTTCAGGCGGCTTCCGGCTGGTCCGCCCCGGCGGCCTCGTCCTGGGGTCGTTCGACGAGCTTGCCGTTGACGAAGGTCGCCCCGGCGCGGACGAGCGCGACCAGATGGGGTGCGTTGACCATGCGCCAGCGGCGCTGGGCGGACTCGATCAGCTTGAAGGCCATCGCGAGGGCGGCGGCCCTGGACCCGTGGCCCTTGGTGACCTTCGTCCGCAGCCTGACCGTGGCGAACGTCGACTCGATCGGATTGGTGGTGCGCAGATGCACCCAGTGCTCGGCCGGGTAGTCATAGAACGCCAGCAGTTCCTCCTCATCCTCGGTGATCTTGGCGACGGCCTTGGGGAACTTCGCCGCGTAGGCGGCGGCGAAGGCCCTGACGGCCTGGCGGGCGTGGTCTTTGTCCTCGGCGTTCCAGATCTCGGCCAGGGCCCTCTTCGCGGCCGGGTGCGCCGACCTCGGCAGCGCCCCGAGCACGTTGGCGATCTTGTGGAACCAGCAGCGCTGTGTCCTGGCCTGCGGGAATACCTCACTGACCGCCGTCCAGAATCCCAGTGCCCCGTCGCCGATGGCCAGCATCGGGGCGCGCATTCCCCGGCGGGCGCAATCGCGCAGCAGGTCGGCCCACGACTCGGCAGACTCGCGGTAGCCGTCAGCCAGCGCCACCAGCTCCTTGCGCCCGTCGGCGCGCACCCCGATCATCACCAGCAGGCACAGCTTGCCCTCGCCGAGCCGGATGCCCAGGTGGATCCCGTCCGCCCACAGGTAGACATAGTCGACCGCGGACAGGTCCCGGGCCATGAACGCCGCGGCCTCGGCGCTCCACGTCTCGGTCAGCCTGGTCACTGTCGAGGCGGACAGCCCGGCATGCGAGCCGAGGAACTGCCCGAGAGCGGGCACGAAGTCCCCCGACGACAGACCGTGCAGGTATAGCAGCGGCAGCACCTCGCTGACCTGCGGGCTCTTGCGCGCCCACGGCGGCAGTATCGCCGAGCTGAACCGCTTCCGCTCGCCCGTGGCCGGGTCGGTGCGCTTGTCGTTCACCCGCGGCGCGGTCACCTCCACCGCCCCGGCGCTGGTCAGCACCGTCCGCGGCTCGGCAGTGCCGTTGCGCACCACCATCCGCCGGCCATTCTCCTCGCGCAGTCCGGCGAACTGGTCGATGTAGGCGGCCACCTCGGCCTGCAGCGCCGCGGCCAGCATCTGCCGGGCGCCGTCCCGCACGATCTGGTCGATCAGCGACGACGGCTGCCCATCAGCCAGCAGCGCGCCAGCCACATCAGGCACTATTGTGAGCATGGGTGTACCTTCCCGGCCCGGCGTTCCAGCGCCGGCCATTGCTTGAGACCTCTACGACTCGGCCACCCGGGAAGGTACACCCTCCTTCGCGCTCACGCCCTTCCCGGCGGATCCACAGGTTTCAAGCATTGCTCCACCAGCTCTCGGAAGAGTACTTGGAGACTCACGTAGTCAGCACGGGGTGCTCCTGATTCTGGCCGCTAAGCCGAAGTTACGGCCAGCTGGGTAGGGGATTGCGGTCCTGGGTGGGGTTGCCAGTCTGGGCAGGTGGTTGTTCGGGCTACTTCAAGTTAAAGCGGGTCGGGATGATGAGCTGGAATGCCTCCGCGCCCGGTTCCAGCTGGTTCAAGGACGCGCCGATCAGCGACGCGTCTAGGTCAGCGACATCGAGGCGGGAGGAAGGTTGCCGACCTGATGCCCGGGCGAAGGTGAGTAGGAACTGTCTGCGTCCCGGTAGGGGGCGATGGTGTGGCGGCTGGCGTATTCACGTCAACCAGCAGTGCCTCGACCGCATCAGACGCGGGCCCATTGCCGGATGGATCATCCCATCCGCTCATTTCTGTCGATGGCGCCGACGCTCGGCGACCTCGCGATACACGTCGAGCGTAGACGCGGCCACTCCTCCCCACGTGAACTGGCCGGCGCGGCTAAGTCCCTTGTCGCGCAAACGATCTCTACCTGACCCCACTGCGTCGATGATGGCATGGGCGATAGACGCTGGATCCTTGGGATCGCACAAGATGGCGGCTCCCCCCGCGGTTTCAGGCATCGCGCTGGTGTCCGAAGTCACGACCGGGCAGCCGCAGGCCATGGCCTCAAGGATTGGAAGCCCAAAGGTCTCGTTGAAAGACGGATACACCAACGCGTCAGCAGCTTGGTAGAATCGGACGGTCTCCTCGAGCGGAATTCCACCAATAAAGACGGTATCTCCCGAGATACCGAGTTCGGCCGCGAGCGAGTGCAGCTGAGCAACATACTTCTCGTCACGTCCGCGGCCGACGATCGCCAACTGGCGATCCCCGAGTTCACTACGGGCCAACGCCCACGCCCTCAGCAGTCCGTCACAGTTCTTGTACTGCCAGAGCGAGGACACGAACAACACGAACGGTTTCGTGATTCCATGCGATGCGACTAGAGCGCGAGCCGCGTCCACATTACCCGGCTTGAAGAGGTCATGGTCAACCGCCTCGTAGATCAGCTTGAGCTTGCTACTATCAACCTCCAGATAATGCTCGACCTCGGAGCGCAAACTCTCGGAATTTATGATGATCGCATCTGCGGCTCGCGCGGAGCGGGAATAGTTCATCCGGCGGTAAGCGCGAGCCAACGGAGTGAGTGAGTCCGGGGCAGTGAATGCGTGCATCGTCTTCATATGAATGACTTGCGATCGTGGGAGCTTCACGAGGGGCGCTATCAAGGTAACGAAGACATCGATATGGCTGAGCGGCAGGCGCACGGGCGTGTAGAAATGCTCAGATAGCGTGCGCAGTATGCGCTGCTCGTTCGACCATGGATAGGTGATGTGGAAGACGTTCGGTCCGTAGCCCTCATGAAGATGGCGTGACTTCGGGCTAACGAGTAGGTGCAGTTCCTCGCCGTATTCAAGCCGTTTAGCCATCTCGGGGATCACGCGGGTCCAGCACCAATGAGCACCCGATGGGTACTCAGGATGCTCTGTTAAAAGGTTGATAGCCACGCGCATGATTCCTCCCCTTCTTTCACCCTGCAGACATTGGAGCACGAAGCCTCCATGTGGACCAGACAGCTAGTCACCAGTCAGTTGCCCAGAGTAGTCCTGATCGGCTACCCTGTCCTCTCACGTCCCGAACTGATTCGCCGCATGGCTCTCTCGCACAGGAAGGCTACGTGTATTTGAGCGCCAAACGGGCGGTCCTGATACATGAATGCCTTGCGAGATGGGAATCCCGCGCAGGATCGCGACGCATTGAGACACTCTCGCGCAGATTGTGGCACAGAACGTAAGCTATCTCAAACTATACGTAACCAGAGATATCGGCTTTTCGCAGTTTTGGGTGTGGGCCGGTGATGACGACGCGATGCTGCCGGACGGATCGGGTGGCTGGGCGCCATGACACGCCGGGTGATCTTGTGATCCAGCACCGGAATCATGCTGCTCGCTGACCGCCGCGAAGCAGAGTCCGCGGATCCGCAGTCCGCGGACTCTGCTACAACCCCAGTGGCTCTAGGTGGATCCACAGATGCCAGCCCATGAGCGTCTCGCCGGGTAGCTGATGTACCGGGAAGGGGGGAGCGTGCATGAAGCGCTTGTAGGTGTGCGTAACCCGGAAGGACGGGAAGTCCTGCTCGACCCGCCCACGGTCGTACACCAGGGCGTACGGGTTGGCCGGCCCGTCGGTGTTGTGATGGATGAACTCGTCTAGGCGCAGGTAGCGGAACAGCCCCGTTTTCTTGGCGTTGTCCAGATGGCGCGATCACGAACGCGGACCGGGCTTGAGGATCCCAGCCTGGGCAAGCGGGAACGCCGCGAGCAGGGCAGCGCGGCGGATCAGGCCAATGGACATCAGGTAGTTCAGTGACCAGCGGGCGTACATCATGATGACGAGCTCCCCGCCGGGACGCAGCACCCGGTGAATTTCCCGCTGGGCCCTCTTGATGTCCGGAACGTGATGCAGGACGCCATGGCTGAAGACCATGTCAAAGCTGCTGTCGGCGAAAGGCAAATCGAGTACGCTGCCCTGCCGCAGTTCCTCGTAGGGGAGTCCCCTCAGCATCAGCCGGGTACGGACTCTCGCTACGGACTCAGCAGTCAGGTCGACCCCGGACCAATGAGCCCCGCGGCGTATCAGGCGTTCCGACTCAGAGCCCTCGCCCAATCCGATCTCGAGCACCCGCTTTCCGGCCACGTTCAGGGCATCGATGCAGGCCGGCAAGTGACGCTCGTTCTGATAACGGAAGCGATCGTAGTCGTTGAAGAACTTGTCGTAGTCGTCGTGGAACCGTTTGCGAAGGCCGCCGACCTGGGCATCCCCGCACGCGTGATCCTGCCAGAATCGCTGGACAGTTTGCTCGTCCATCACATGCACTCTCTCGGACTATTCGGGTACTTCGGTACCCGGGCCTGGCGCCGTTCCGGGCAGCAGGATCAGGGACTTCGTGCAGCCGAACGCCTCGGCGTACGTGTGCCCGGCATTCCATGCCGCGCAGCCGGGCCAGTCCCAGGAAGACCTCGTCGTCCCACCAGTCGCGGCCGCGCTGGGACGGGAAGCACTTGTGCAGCAACTCGACCTTGCGCCGGGCCGTCTCGGGCGACAGCGGAACGTACATCGACGGGCGGCCCAGGTCGCCGTCCCATTTCGGGATCTCGTACGCGAGGTAGAGCTGGTCGCGGAAGACGGTGGGCACGATCTCGCCGATCGTCCGGTGATCCTGATGCGCGTCGTCGGGCGACGGCGCGATGATGAGGTCGGGCGCGCACGATCGCGCCACCTGCTCGAGGATCTCCTTCACCTGATCCCAGACCGCGGGCAGCCGTCCCTCGGGCAGATCGTGCAGGTCGACGGTGAGGTCCGCCCCCGGCAGGAAGGCTCCGCTGCCGCGCCGGCGCGCCTCGAGCTGACGTTCCGCCGTTCCGGTCAGGACGACGTAGCGGGCCCGCAGTCCCGGCTGGCTCTCGGCCAGGCTGAGCAGCGTCCCGCCGGCGCCGATCTCGATGTCGTCCGGGTGCGCGCCGATGGCGAGCACCGACAGCGGCCTGCCCGGGGGCGCCTGCAGGTGCAGCGGCAGCACTGGCAGATCACCGCGGCGATCCGACGATGGGCATCGGACGCGATCCGGCCCGACCGTTCCGGGTCCCAGACCATCCAGGGGCAGTTCCCCCGGTGGTACATCTCGTCCAGTTGCGCGCGTTCCTTCACGGTGTCGGCCGGCGACCAATAGCCCTTGTACGGGTAGGCGAGGACGCGTCCTTGCGGAACCAGCCGCACGAGCACGTCCTCGACGAGATCTTCGCCCTCGTTGAGGTGATCGAAGATCTCTGGCCGGAGCAGGAAGTAGCCGCCGTTCTCCCACTGACGAAGATCCCGCATGGGAGTTACCTGGGTGATGAACCCGTCATCGCCGATGTCCACGACGTGGTGCGAGGACTGCGGCGGCACCGCGAGCAGGCACGCCACCGCGGTACTGGCCTCGAACCGCTCGATCATGTCGGGCAGCGGAGCATTCGTGAGGACGTCCGCGTAGTTAGCCATGAACATCGGCTCGCCATCGACGAAGCGACGGACCCGGCGCAGCCGCTCGCCGATCGGAGAATTCAGGCCCGTGTCGACGAAGGTGATCCGCCAGTCGGAGATGTCCGTGCTGAACAGCTTGACCTCGCGGGCGCCGTTCTCCAGAACGAAGTCGTTGGACCGGGTCTCGTCGTAGTTCAGGAAGAAGTCCTTGACGGCCGAGGCGCCGTAGCCGAGGCAGAGGACGAAATCGGTGTGCCCGAAATGGGCGTAGTAGCGCATCACGTGCCAGAGCAGCGGGCGCTCCCCCACCATCGCCATCGGCTTGGGGCCGGTGGTGACGCCATCGCGCATCCGCATCCCGAGGCCACCGCAGAACAGGACGACCTTCATGATTGACCCCCCAATTCAGACGACTTCGAGCGCGGGGATCGGGAAGACCAGTCGGCCTCCCCACGACCGGACGTAGTCAAGTTGCGACGTGATCTCATCCCTGAGGTTCCAGGGCAGGACGAGGATGTAGTCGGGCTGGGTCTCGGCCAGGCGCTCGGGCGCGTAGATCGGGATATGCGTGCCCGGCAGGAACTTTCCCTGCTTCACCGGGCTGCGGTCGACGGTGTACTGCAGAGAGGTCCGAGCGGATGCCGCAGTGGTTGAGCAGCGTGTTCCCCTTGCCCGGGGCGCCGTAGCCGGCGACCGACCGGCCCTCGGCCGCCGCGGTCAGCAGGAAGCCGAGCAGGTCGCTCTTGATCTGCAGCACCTCGCCGGCGAAGCCCTCATGGCCGGCAGCCGTGTGCAGTCCGGCCGACTCCTCCTCGTCGAGCACTGCCTTCACGCGCGCGGTCGGCTCGCCAGCGCTCTCCTCGGGCCGGGCGTAGACGCGGAGCGAACCACCATGCGTGCCGAGCTCCTCGACGTCAACGACGCGCAACCCGGCCGTGGCCAGCGCGCGCGAGGAGGTCAGCAGGGAGAGGTACGAGAAATGCTCGTGGTAGATCGTGTCGTACTGTCGCCGCTCGATCAGGCGCAGCAGGTGCGGGAACTCCAACGTCACCAGGCCCGTGTCCTTGACCAGCGCGCGCAGGCCAGCCGCGAAGCCGCGGATGTCGGGGACGTGGGCGAAGACGTTGTTCGCGGCGACCAGGTCGGCCTGCCCGTGCTGGTCGGCGATCTCGCGGCCGGTCTCGGGCCGCCAGGAACTCGACCACCGTCGGGATGCCCCGGGCGCGGGCGGCCTCGGCCACGTTCGCCGCCGGCTCGACGCCGAGCACCGGGATTCCCCGGGCCAGGAAGTGCTGCAGCAGGTAGCCGTCGTTGCTGGCCACCTCGGTGACCAGGCTGTCCGGGAGTGAGACCGAGCCGGTCGATCATCGCCTCCGCGTACCGCTTCGCGTGCGCCACCCACGAGTCGGAGTAGGACGAGAAGTACGCGTAGTCGGAGAAGATGTCCTCACCCGGACACGTAGGCGGGAAGCTGCACCAGCAGGCAGGAGGTCGCACAGGCGCACGTGCAGCGGATAGAAGACCTCGGCTCGTCGAGCCGTTCGGCCGGCGACGTAGCTCTCGCACAGCGGAGACATCCCCAGGTCGACGAACGTACGGGTAAGCTCCGCGCCGCACAGGCGGCACGTGGGCTGCGACGACATGACCCCCCAGGCTTCCGACGGTGCCGCTCAGAACTTCGCGGGCATGCGTGCATCAGGCGGCCAGGCGGCCACCCGCACTACAGGACCCGCGACAGCCCTGCCCTGATACGTCCGGGATGACGTTGAGATCCAGTAGATCCAGCTGACTGGTGATCCAGCTGACCGGTTTGACTTTCTTGGCCGCTATCTCGACGGTTGGCGAACTCGTTGCAAGCGCGCGACGATCCGAACGCTAGCCAGCTGAGATCGCCCGGTGCTGTGAGCCACACGGACGTTCGGTGTATCACGATCGCTCGCTCGGCGTTCCTATGCACACGGGTCTGCGCGGAGCGAATCTTCCCGGCGGTTCCCCGCCCAGGCCGTGATATCACCGACTCCGTTTCCGCACGCAGGCCGATGGGAGGCATGGATGGGCGAGCTTGCCTGCCGGGCATGCCGTGGGCAGACAGGCCATCTGGTGCTTGACCTTGGCGAGCAGCCGGCCTGCGACTACTTCCCGCGGTGCGATGACCCCGGCCCCGACCCGGTGTACCCGTTGCAGATGTGGCTGTGCTCCTCGTGCGGCCTGGCCCAGCTGGCGGCCGACGCCAACGGTGCCCGAGGAGCCGAGGGGCGCCGAGCCGGCCGCGCTCGTCGCACAGGCGGCCGATGCGGTGCAGCGGGTGGCCGCAGCGGGTCTGCTGCCGGCCGGGCGCCCGGGTCGCCGAGTACGGCAGCCCGCATGGCGGCTCATGGCTGGGGTTGCTGGCTGACCGCGGGCTCACGCCGGTACACGACGGCGAGCCGGCCGACGTGGTACTCGACTGCTTCGGCCTGATGCACGCGGCCGACCAGTCGGCCGCGCTCGCCGAGCGGGCTGGCCCGGGTGGCCCCGGGCGGGGTGCTGCTGTTGCAGTACCACTCGCTGGAGACCATCGTCCGCTGCGGACAGTGGAACGCGCTCCGGCACGGGCACTACGCCTACTACTCGACAACCGCTCTGGCCGCCATGCTGGCTGCGCAGGGCTTCAGCCCGCGCATGGCGTGGCACTTCGAGCTCTACGGCGGCACGGTGCTGCTGGCGGCCAGCCGGGACGCCGATTCGCGTGCACCCGGCCGGACGGAGCGGTGCGGGCGCTGCTCGCGCTAAGATGCCCGGGCCGGCGTCCGTCGACCCCGCCGTGGTCCTTGGCCTGCAGGTCAGCGCGCGGGCTCATGTCAAAGGCCTGCACGACTGGCTGGTCGCCGAGCGGTCCGCCGGCCGAGACCGTACTCGGATACGGTGCCGCGTCACGCGCGGTTGCGCTGTTGCGCCGGGCCGAACGTGGATCGCACGCTGCTGCCCGCCGTGGCAGACGCCTCCCGGCCAAGCAGGGCCTGCGGATGCCAGGGACGAACATCCCTGTCGTTCATCCCGGCTCAGCTCGCCGCGCGCCGGCCAGATTCCGTGCTGCTGTTCCTGGCCGATCTGCTGCCTGAGGTCCGAGCGGCTTTCCCGAAGTCGAGGCCGCCGGCGGCCGCTGGGTGGACGTCGAGACGCTCGGCCGCTGCCCGGTCGATGCCTGACCGGGCAGGACGCCGTGGGTCAGGACGGCTCAGGAGGCCTGCAGCAGCCCGCGCAGCATCTCCAGGCACCGCCCGCGGGTCGGGCCGATGCTGCCCACCGGAAGCCCGAGCTTGTCGGATATCTCGGCATACGTAGCCGGCGGATCGGCCATGAGCATCTCAAGAAGCTGCTGCCAACGCCAGGGGAGGTGGGAAACCGCCTCGCGAACGTCTGCGGCGCGCTCGTCGGCTAGTAGCCGCTCGTCAATCTCCGGCGCGCTGCGTCACATCGCCCTTGAGCGTGACGTCGTCCTGAACCGGGATCACCCTCTTGCGTGCCGCCAGGCTGCGCAGGCACTCATTCCGCGCGGTGGCCGCCAGCCAGGAGCCGACGCGATCCGGATGGTCCAGCCGGTCGATATGCTCGAGCAGGCGCAGCCACGTCGCCTGCGAGACGTCGGCGGCGTCACTCTCGGACAGCTTGAAGTCCCGGGTCATGGCCCAGATGAGCCGGGCGTACTGGTCGACCAGCCGCTCCCACGCCCGCTGGTCCCCACGAGCCGCGCGTCGCACCATGAGCGTGGCATCGAATTTGGCGACCTCTCGTTCCGGTGCCGGAGTGACCACACGGCCCAGATCGGCCGCTTGTTCCGGTACAGCGGCAACGGCACATTCAAGGTCGGTCACCACTTGTTCCGGTATCGGCGCGACGGCGCGGTCGAAATCGGCCAACGCCCCCCGACGATGGCCGCTTGTGCGCGCGGCGGCTGGTGGTCCGGCAGGTTTGACCCCCTGTAGACTCTTCCTCCGCCGATGTGTACTAACGACAAGCCCAGTCACGCCCGCTCCCCCCAGTCCGTTCCCAAAAAATTCGCCGAGCCATCACTGCGTTGTGAAATTGCGCGCAGAGAACGGGTAGGGTCCTGCGCGCACAGTGAGAAGACGTCCAGCCTGGCCGAGTGGTTGACACTGTTCGTACTGGTAGATTCCTCCCGACAAGGCAACCACTGATGTGGAATACCTTCGGACCTGAGGTTGGGCAGCCCGGGGAATCGCACCCCCCCGACTACGCGACCTAGACCCATGGCTGCGGCGTAGCTGACAGGACAACCTGCGGCGGCGAGCGCAACAAGCGCCATGGGTGATCGGCGTCGCGCACTGTGCGGGACTACGGATCAGCCGAAACAGCCGCCTGCCGGTCCGCACCTGCTGGTCAGAGCGTATCGGGAGACGGCAAACTTCTCTGGCCTGCCGCCCGTGGAGCAGATCTGAACCCGAAGTCAACCTGGCTGAGTCCCGCCTTAAGGCTGACCAGCCTGTGATCCTGGAGCCATTTCAGCGTCGCGAGGACATCGACCGTGCCGGACTGTTCGTTGTGATCCAGGCTGAAGATGATCTCCCCGCCACCGTACCGGTAGACGGTGAACGCCTGCCCACCGATCGTCGCAGTGCCGATCTGCTGGGCTCCGCCGCTGCCCCTGCCCACGTTGTCCACCCAGATCATGACCTCGTTCGGTCCGGAGGGGTTGCTGAGCCATAGGTCATAGGCGGCTTCGGCATCGGTGCCGGTCTGAGGGTTCATCGTCTCGGTGAAATCAGAGGTTATCGAATCGAACGCGGAGATAGCCGGGGCAGTGTCGGTGGTCTTGGTGAACACCTGCTGTGCGTTGGGGTAAGTCAGCACAGCGGTGTTGCCATTGGCCTGGGTGGATGTCGCCGACCAGTGGCCGGGCTGGTAGGCGGTGATGGTCTGGGTGCCGCAGTCACCGCTGCCGCACCCCCACATGTTGTTCGCAACGTACGTGGTGTAGCCGTTGCTGTTGCTGATCGCCCGGTAGCGGTATGGGCCGCAGCCGCCGCTGTGCGCCGAGGTCACGCACGCCGCCGCAGCCGCCGACCGGCCAGGGGACGGGCTCGTGGTCCGGCTCGGCTGCGACGCAGCCGACGTGCTGGTCGGGCGTGCGGGTGCGGAATGCCTAGCCATCAGGACGAAGACGCCCACGGCAGTAATGGCGGACGCGGCTACGACGGCCACCAGGATGATCCGTGCTGATCTGTTCATTTCCGCCCCCGCATTTCTCCCCGGATTGCCCCCAGGCGGCAACGATACGGGCGGACGTTACCAGATGCGGCACTGACGTACCGCATGTTCCGATCTCGGCGGCGAGCCGCCTACAATTGCTGGTGCCGTTACTGTTCCCAGCTGGCGGTTCCTTCGGATGAGGGGTCCGTGCCGGGTTTCTCCGGCGGGGCGCTGGCCTGGACGGGGAAGGTACGGGCCAGGCCTGATGGCCCGTACCAACCTCAGCGCTGACACCGGGATGGGCCCGCAGCAGGTCTTCAATGGTTTCGTCGCACACCGCGGTGGCATCGTGCATGCGGCCTGGGGCGAACACACTCAGCCACAGCAGCCACCCCTGGCTGATCGCCGTTGACTTGACAGCACGGCATCCAGCGAAGTCTCCTACACAGCAACCTCAGCTTCCGCGCTCGTGGCGCACTTAAAGGGCAAGCTACGATCAGATCTCGCAAGGCCGCCGGGCCGACCAGCATCACTCAGGCTCGCGGCGCACGGCCGGTTCGGGCGACACCGCGGCGGGTGCGGCGGCGCGACGCCCAGCCGGCTCGGCCGCGTCGCCGGTCGAGAATCCGGTCGACGGCCGCGCTGACGCCGCCTTCCTGGGCCATCAGGCGGCGGACCACCACGATGAGCGCGGGCACGGCCCAGAAGTCACCGCAGACCCACAGGATCGCCGCTCCGATCTGCTGGTCGGCCAGCGGCGGGAGGGTCACGCCCGCGATGTGGTCGTACACCGGGTACCAGAGCCGTCTGCGTGAAGAAGCTCAGCGAGATCGCCAGCGACCCACATGACCACGTTCGTCCCGATCAGCGCGACCGCCTGGCCGGCCGGCGTCAGGCGCGGGCGCAGCGGCGGGCGACGGGATGATCTGCAGCCAGAACAGCACGCCGGCCACGAAGAAGCTGCCGTGCATCAGCCAGATGTGCACGGCCTGGTTGTTCTCGGCCAGGTCGAACAGGGCCGGGATGTGCCAGCCGATCATCACCAGGTTGAAGGCGACAACGCCGGTCCACGGCGCGAGCAGCGACCCGGCCCGGCCGCGCGCAGCGGGCGGGACCAGCCGCCGACGCATCACCGACCTGGTCGCGCTGCGGCCGAGCCTGCCGGGCAGCGCGTCGAGCATCGGCTGCCAGGGTGCGCCCGGCGACGACCAGGGTCGGGGCGGCGAACATGAGCAGCAGGTGCTGGATCATGTGCACGAAGAAGTAGTCGTCCGCCCAGTAGTCGATCGGCGACTCGACCGCGATGAGCAGGACGGCGAGGCCGGCGTAGAACCAGATCGAGCGCAGCCGCCGCTGCCTGGTCCGGTCCGGCCGGGACCGGCGGGCCAGCCGCCGCAGGCCGATCTCGTGCCATCCGGCCAGGAACAGCGCGACGATCAGGAACGGGTCGTATGACCAGTGACCGGTGAGATAGCTCATGGCGGTCAGCCGGTCGAGCCGTACGCGACGGGTACGTGCAGGACCTGGACCTGATGCCAGGCCGCGGAATCCCGGGCCAGCCGCCACACGGTGCAGCCGGCTGCCGGCGGCCGCGAGCGCATCGACGCTCCCCGCCGGGCCGAACGCGAGAGCGGCGGCTGCGGGCGGCGGCCGCGGCAGCTGGTGCCAGGCGGCACCGCGGGCGGCGATCGTGGCCGCCTGCCCGTCCGCGAGCAGCACCCAGGCCGTCCCGGCGGCGCCGAAGCCGGACGCCCGCACCGCGGTCGCGCCCAGCCTGAGCGGGCCGGACAGAGCCCAGCGCGTGCCGTCGCGGCTCCACCCGGCCAGCAGCTCGGCCGACCGGCCGGACCCGGCGGCCAGCAGCGCCTCCTCGCCGGCCGCGGTACGGGTCAGCCGCAGCGCCTGCACCCGCCGGCTGGCCTCGGACGCGGGCAGTGCCGGCCCGGCTGGGTGCCAGGTCCCGGCGGCGTAGGAGAAGATGCCGGCCACGCCCGGGCGCGAGCAGGTCGCGGCGAGCAGCGGGTCGCCGGACGGCGAGAAGGCGACCGCGGCCGCGGTGGCCGGAGCGCACCGGCGGCCCGCCGGGGTCGCGGCCAGCGCGTGCACGCTGGTCAGCGGCGACCATGCCGCCGCGCCGCGGTCCGGCCTGCGCGATCTTCCCGTTGGCGAGCAGGGCGAGCAGACGGCCGCTGCCGGGGGCCGCGGCCAGGGCGTCCGGGACGTCGGCCAGACCGCCGTCCAGCACGGCGGGCCGCCAGCTGGTGCCGTTGTCGCCGCTGCTGGCCAGCGGCGAGAACCCCAGGTCCTGGCTGGGCCGAAAGCCCGCGATAACCGACCGCCCGGCCCCCCCGGCCAGCACGAGGCCGCCGTTGCTGGCCACGCCCGGCGGGGTGACCAGCCGCCACGCCGCCGACCTCGCCGGGCGCACGAAGAGCTGCCAGAAGTTGTCGTGCTGGGCGGCCGGGCCGCCGAGCACGGCCACGGCCCACGTGCCTCCGGTGGTCGCCAGGGAGGTGGCCAGGCCGGGCGGTGGCAGGGGCGCCGTACCGGGGCTGCCCCGGCTGGTCACGGTGCCGCAGGCCGCGGCGGTCATGGCCATCACAGTGGCCGCGACGGTCAGCGCGGTGCGCCTGCCCATCACGTTCCCAGCGCCTGCCGGGCGGCATTGGCCAGTTCCACCGCGAACGACGACCGCGAGGCGGTCGTCCCGGGTCCAGGATCCATGTTGATCTCCTGGCGGATGCGGCCGTCGCGGCCGATCACGTAGGCGACGTCGTTGTGCAGCGTCATCGCCCCGGCGGGCGACGTCTGCGCGGTCACCCCGTAGTCGCGCCAGACCCTCCTGAGCTGCGGTAGCGTCCCGGTCAGGTACTGCCAGTCGGGCAGCCGGCTGAGTCCCTCCTGGCGGTCGAAAGCCTGCATGGCCGCCAGGCTGCGGTAGGTCGGGCTGAGCACGATCGCGGCCAGCTGGACCTGGCCGGAGTCCGCGGTGAGCAGCCGCGCGGCGGCCGCGAACTCGCGGCCGATCAGCGGGCAGTCAGACGTGCATACGGGATCGAGGAAGGTGAGCAGCACCACCTTGCCACGCAGTCCGGCCAGGCTCACCGGCCCGCCGCGCTGATTGGTCAGGGCGAAGCCGGCGGCGGGGTAGCTGACCGAGTCGAACCGAACCGTCCAGGGCCTGAGCGATGATGGGGGACGCGTTCGGGTTGGCGGTGGCCGCGGCCGAGGGCAGCACGCCGACCAGCACAACGCCGAACGCGCCCGCGGCCGCGATGGACCCCGCGCGGGCCGTCGCGAGCGAGCGCGTGGCCGACTGCAGCAGGGCTGCCAGGCGGCTCGGCTTCCGGTCCGAAGGGCCCGGGGTGCCGTGGGTGGCTACCGCGGCCGGCGGGTCCGCGGTAGCCGCGCGGGCCGCCGGAGCAGGGACGGGGTACGTCGGCGCCTCGGCAAGAGCCGAGGGCCCCGGTGCCGCCGCAGCTTCCCCGGCTGGCCTGACCTCGCGGCCGACGCGGGGGCCTGCCATGACGAGATAGCCGGAGACGAACAGCAGCGCCATCGGGATCATGCTGTTCGGGTCGGTGCCCAGCCCGCCGAGGAAGCCGAGGTCCTCGATCAGCACCCAGTCCGCCAGGCAGAGCACGAGCGCGGCGCCTGCCCCGAGGCGAGCCAGCCGAGGCCGCCCGCTGAGGAAGGCCGCGCCGATCGCGGCCAGCGCGATGACCGTGAACAGGTTGACCGCGAAGCCGTGCGCGGCGACGAAGTCCGCGAACGCCGCGACGATCCGGGCCAGGAAGTGCGGCTGCGGGGTCTGGCTCATGTCCCGGATCATCCCGGTGAGGGTGCCAGGCTGCCCGCGTAGCGTGCCCTGCCAGAACCCGCGTCCCGGCCAGGCCTGCAGCACGCGCCATGCCGGCGAAGAACACGCCCGTCCCGGCCAGGATGAGCCTGCCCAGCCTGGGCGTGCGCCACGCGCGCTCCGGCAGGGCCAGCAGGGCTCCGGCGGCGCAGTAGAACAGTGCCGCGCCGGGCGCGCCGAACAGCCAGGTCAGGCCCGGGGCGAAGATCCCGCCGAAGGACTCGCCGAATACCCAGACGATCAGTCCCCAGCCGACGCTGGCCAGCGCGCCGAACCTGGCCCACGGACCCTGCCGGGCGAACGAGCAGCCACAGGCCGATCCCGACCTGGATCCAGACCGTCGCCGCCGCGATCTGGACCGGGTGGTACGTCCACGAGGTGCCGCCCCAGTTGACCAGGTGCCGGACCCAGGCGGGCGAACTCGTCGCTGAGGGCTCGATGACCTGCGCGGGCAGGCCGACTGGCATCGCGGGCTGCGCCTGCAGGATCCCGTCGAAGATCCACAGGAGGCCGAAGCCGATCCTGAGCAGCCGCCGTCCGGGCGGCTCGGGCTCGGCTGCGGTCCGCTCCTCGCCTCGCAGGTCCTCCCGCCGGCAGCCGGACGCCCGGTCGATGCCTGGCCGAGCATCGGCCACGAGCTGGCCGCGATGAGCCTGGCCAGCCAGAGCAGCGCGAAGATCGCGGCCACGATGAACAGCTGAGACCGCAGCGCCGACCTGAAGGCCTCGGCGATCAGCGTGTTACCGCGTGCCGATACCAGATGTCATCCCAGGCATGGCGATCCCTGATCGGCGGCCCGGCAGCACCGTCACGACGCGCTGTCCGGTCCGGCGAGCGTGAACGAGTTCCGGTGCGGAGGGCCGGCCATGCGCAGCGTCCCGCACCACGGCGGCGGGGCGCACCACACAGGCTACGCCGCGCCCCCTCGCCGTGTACCGGGACCCGGGCGCTAGGGCGGGGCCGCGGCGAGCCGGCGAGCGGACGGGCAGGTAGTCTCGCGGCGTGGGAGATCAGACACTCCCTCCGTTCGGCTGGCAGCAGGTACTCGGCCGCTGGGAGTTCGCGCCGGTGGTGACGGTGCTCACCGTCGCGCTGGCCGTGCTGTACCTGGAGGGCGCCTGGCGGGTGCGGCAGCGGCATCCGGCCCGGCCGTGGCCGTGGTGGCGGACCGGGATGTTCCTCGGCGGGCTGGCGGTCGTGGTGCTGGCCACCGAGAGCGGCATCGGCGCCTACGACGACGTGCTGGTCTGGGATCACATGATCCAGCACCTGATGCTGATCATGGTGGCGCCGGCCATGCTGGTCACGGGGCAGCCGGTGACGCTGCTGCTGCACGCCAGCCGCAACCCGCTGCACACCTGGGCCAAGCGCGCGGTGCGCTCGCGGGTAGTCACGTGGCTGACCTGGCCGCCGGTCGGCGTCATCGCCTATGCGGTGACGATCATCGGGACGCACCTGACCAGGCTGATGAGCCTGGTCATGACCAACCCGGCCCTGCATGCCGCCGAGCATGCCCTCTACCTGGTGGTCGGCTACCTGTTCTTCCTGCCGCTGCTGGGCCGGGAGCCGGTCCGATGGCGGATCTCCTACCCGGTGCGGCTGTTCGTGCTGTTCCTCGCCATGCCGGTGGACACGTTCACCGGACTGGCGCTCGGCTACTCGACCACGCCGATGGCCGGCATGGGCCCGCGGCTTGCCTGGGCGCCCAGCGCGCTCAGCGACCTGCACTCGGCGGGCGCGGTGATGTGGGTCGGCGGCGACGGGATTATGTTCGCGCTGATGATGGTGGTGTTCCTGGCCTGGAGCCGGGATGGCCAGATCTCGGTCAGCGGCCACGGATGGCTGGAATCCGCGCGCCGGGCGAGCTTCGCCGGGCTGACCGGATCCGGCCCGGAGCGCGCGACCGCGAGCACCGCTGCGGGCGGGCCGCCGCGCGCGGAGGCCACCATTGACGACGACGAGCACCTAGCCGCGTATAACGCGTACCTGGCCCGGATCAACGCGGCGGAGCCTCCCGGGCCTGGCCGCAACACCGGATAGCACCCGGGAACAGGAGCGCCTCGCGCGGACGGTCCGGCGCAGTCCAGCCGGGCCGGCGCCGGTCTGCGGGTCAGGCCGCCTGCAGCTGCCTGACGTTGACGTCCCGGGGAACGAGTCCCCAGACCGCAGCCGACATCGCGATGAGCGCGAACAGCAGGAACGTGATGACGTGCACGCTGGTGCACTCCAGGCAGATGAAGCCGACCTGGAACAGCTCCACGTAGATGAGGTAGAGGATGAACCCGACTCCGACGATGACCGACCCGAGCCGGACCAGGGCGATCTCCTGCCGGGGTGACCGCCATGCCCACGGCGAGGTGAGGGCGACCATGGCCACGAAGAAGGCCAGGCCGAGCACCGCCACCGGGAACACCCCGAACACCATGGACTCGGGGCTCGTGGTGACCGCCCCGCAGTTGATCACGCTGTTCGACGAGCAGGCCAGCGTCGTGTTGCCGGTGAAGTGCTCGATGGTCATGTAGACCGACACGCCGAGGCCGGCGATCGAGAGGACGAACGTGGTGAGCTGCAGCCAGCGCGGCGGTCCGATCGTGGTCGGCGCGGCACTGGCCCGCTGCTCGGCGAGCTCCCTGGTCCGCGCCCGGTCCCTGGCCTTCCTGGTCTGGGCCTGGGTGGGCCTGGCGCCGTTCTTCTTCGCCCCGCCGTTCTTGACGGCCGCCGGGCCGGGGCTCTTGGTCGTGGTGGTGCGCGGGCCGCGACCGGAACGGTCGCTGGGGCGGGCCTGCTTCGAGCTGCTCATCCCACCGTCGCCTCCAGGGCCTTGATCGCGGGGGTACACGCGCTCGCCGGCTGGTTGTTGGTCATCTTGCAGATCGTGGCGGTGATCAAGTTGGCGGCCCCGTCGGCGCCCTTGGCGATGTCACTCGACGGGTCGTGCAGCGCAGCCGCCACCTGGCTCCAGGTCTTGCCTTGCAGGATCTGCGGGTTGTAGCTAGCCCCGCTGATCAGGTACTGGTTGCCGAAGTCCACGAACGGGATCGCTCCGCTGCTTGACTGGCTGACGTAGGGCGGCGCGTCGTACTTCGCGACGAGCTGGTTCTGCGCTGCGGTCGGCTTCTGCAGCGGCGCCTTCTGTACGGTCGTCTCCTCCACCGGCGTGAAGTTGATGTACGGACTCGAGTAGTGCGACTTGTAGAACGTCAGGGTGGGCGTGTTGGGATACACGTCGGACGAGGACGAGTGGATACCGTGCAGCCCGGTGAACGTGCCGAACCGGCTGAGCGCGACCGCCATCGCCCAGCGTTCGGTCGCGCAGTAGGGACAGTACTCGGCGCCGACGTAGAGGATCTCCGGCTTGCCGGCACTGGTCAGGTGCGGGCCGGAGAGCCGGGTGATCGGGTGGGGGTACGTCGTCCCGGCCCCCACCGCGTTCAGCGTGCTGGCCGGAACCGAGGTGACGTCGTGGATGACGCCGGCGCTCAGCGTGGTCCCTGAGGCAGGCTCGGAGTCCGCCTTGGACTTACTGTTGGCCTTCACCAGCACGAAGGCCAACACGATGGCGATCACGACGACCACCGCGCCGGACGCCAGGAAGACCCGGTTGCGGATCTCGGTACGCCGGGCGGCCGCGCGCTGGGCCGCTATCCTCTCGCGGGCCGACCCGTTCCTCTTGGTCCTGCTTGCCTTGCCCATGGCCTGCCTGCCTGGCTTCCTCACTGGTGGGGTTGCTCACGCCGTCCGGCCCGCAACTGCGTGCCACGTGGCCGGGCCAGCGGGCAAGGTAGCTCATAGCCTGCCGGACGGCCATCCGCTGACCATGGTAAAGCCTGCCCCGACCCGAATACACCCGGCGGGACGGGGTCAGAGAATCTTCACAGCTTGCGCCAGGGAAGCGTTCAGGTACCGGTCCGGGGCGCCCGGCGCGGCGACCACGGACGACGGAGCCAACTTGACGATGATAACCATAATGGTTATCGTTTTCATCAACTGTCGGACTCCCCCTCGGAAGCCAGACCATGACACTTCGGGCCCGGGCCGCGGCCGCGGCGCTGAGCGCCACCGCGGTGCTGGCGAGCGCGGCATGCTCGTCGGCCGTTGCGAGTAATCAGGGCGGCACCATCACCGCGGTCGGTGCCGAGAACGAGTACGCGAACGTGATCGGCCAGATCGGCGGCAAGTACGTCCACGTCACCGCGATCGAGAGCAACCCCAACACCGATCCGCATAGCTTCGAGGCCAGCCCCAGCGTGGCCCAGGTGGTCAGCACCGCCCAGCTGATCGTGCAGAACGGCCTCGGCTACGACAGCTACATGAACAAGATCGAGTCGGCCGCGCCGAGTTCGGGCCGCAAGGTGATCGACGTGCAGGCGCTTCGCCGCCTGCCCGACTCGACACCCAACCCGCACCTCTGGTACGACCCGAAGACGATGCCGGCCGTGGCCAGGGCGGTGGCCACGGACCTGGCCGCGCTGCAGCCGGCGCACGCGGCGTACTTCCGGGCCAATCTGCGCGCCTTCGACCGTTCGCTGCAGCCCTGGTACCAGGCCCTCGCGCGGTTCAAGGCCGCTTACCCCGGCACGCCGGTGGCCGTCACCGAGCCGGTCGGCGACTACCTGCTGCAAGCCGCGGGGGCCAGGATCCTCACCCCGTTCCGCTTCCAGGCGGACGTCATGAACGGGGTGGATCCGGCGCCGCAGGACATCTCGCTGCAGAACAGCCTGTTCACCGGGCACAAGGTGAAGGTCTTCCTCTATAACCAGCAGGTGACCGACTCGCTGACCCAGTCGTTCCTGGAGGCGGCACATCGCAACGGCATCCCGGTGGTAGGGGTGTACGAGACCATGCCGACGCCGGGCTACACCTACCAGTCGTGGATGCTCGCCGAGACCCGGGCCCTGCAGAAGGCCGTCGCCGACAAGATCTCGACCCAGAAACTGGGACGATGACCCAGCGTCAGCCGGAAACTCGGGCCCAGCCGGACACGATCAGCGACACGGTGCTCGCGGTCGACGGGGTCAGCGTGCGGCTGTCCGGCCGGGAGATCCTGCACGACGTGCGGTTCAGCCTGCGCCGCGGCCAGTTCGCCGGCCTCATCGGCTCGAACGGCGCCGGCAAGACCACCCTGCTGCGGGTCATCCTCGGGCTGACCGCGCCCACGGCGGGCGAGGTGCGGGTCGGCGGCCGGTCCCGGGGCAGGCGCGGGGCGCTGGGCTACGTCCCGCAGAAGATACTGCTCGATCCGGACATGCCGCTGCGGGCCCGCGACCTGGTGGGGCTGGGCATAGACGGGCAGCGCTACGGCATCCCGCTGCCTTCACGAAGCCGGCGGGAACGGGTCGATGAGATGCTGCGGGCGGTCGGCGCGGAGAAGTTCGCCGACGCCAGGGTGGGCAACCTGTCCGGCGGGGAGCAGCAGCGGGTACTGATCGCGCACGCCCTGATCAGCGGGCCTCAGCTGCTGCTGCTGGACGAGCCGCTCGCGAACCTGGACATCCGCAGCGAGCAGGAGGTCGTTACCCTGCTCGCCCGCATCGCCAAGGAGCAGCAGATCGCCGTGCTGCTGTCCGCGCACGAGATGAACCCGCTGCTGCCCGTGCTGGACCGGGTCGTTTACCTGGCCGCGGGCCGGGCCGCGAGCGGCACGCCCGACGAGGTGGTGCGGACCGAGGTGCTCAGCGAGCTCTACGGCCACCACGTTGACGTGATTCAGGTACACGATCGCATCCTGGTGGTGGCGGGCCGGGCCGAGCAGCCGCACGCGCAGGTCGGCGACGACGCCGGCCCGGCCGCCGGGGCCTGGTAGACCGTGACCGGCATCCTCGGCTCCGTCTTCGCCCCCGGATTCTTCGGCAGCGCGCCGGTACACGTGGCGGTGGCCGTCGGCAGCGTGACCGCGGTCGTGTCCGGCATCCTCGGTGTCTTCACCGTGATGCGCGGTCAGTCCTACGCCGGGCACGCATTCGCGGACATCAGCGTCACCGGCGGCTCGGGTTCCTTCCTCCTCGGGATCAGCCCGATCTGGGGATTCGCCGGCACCAGCGTGCTGGCCGCCGGGATCATGGACATGATCGGGATCCGGCGGCCGCGCGGCCGGGATCTGGCCACCGGGATCGTGCGCGGCGCCGCGCTGGGCCTGGCCGCCCTCTTCCTGTACTGGGACACGACCCATACCAGCACCACCGGCGCCACGGTCACCATCTTGTTCGGATCGATGTTCATCATCAGCCCGTCGGTCATCCCGGTCGTCGTGGCGCTCAGCCTCGCCGCCCTCGGCATCGCCGCCGTGCTGTACCGCCCGCTGCTGCTCAGCTCGGTCAGCACCGACCTGGCCTTCGCTCGCGGCATACCGGTGCGGGCGGCCGGGGCGGCGTGCCTGGTCGCGATCGCGGTCGCGGTATCGCTGTCCGCGCTGACTATCGGCGCGATCCTGAGCACCGCCCTGCTGATCGGGCCGGCGGCCACCGCGCTCCGGCTGACCAGCAGGCCGGGGCGGGCGATGGCCTGGGCCGTCCTCATCGGCCTGGTCACGACGTGGCTGGGCATCGTCCTGGCCTACGACAGCTTCTCCTGGCCCCCGGCCAGACACGGCTGGCCGGTGAGCTTCTTCGTGGTCACGCTGATCTTCGGCTGCTACCTGGCCGTGCAGTTGATCGGCCCCGGCCGGAGGCGGGACCCGGCAGGCGGGCGGGACTGACGTGTTCTCCGGCTTCATGCAGAACACCTGGACGGTGGCGACGATCGTGGCGGTCGTGGCCGGCGTCGTTGGGTTTTTCGTCGTCCTCCGCGGCTCCGCCTTCGTCGCTGACGCGCTGCCGACCGGCGCGTTCGCCGGCGCCGCGGGGGCCAGCTTGATCGGGGTCAGCACGCTGGCCGGGCTCACCGTGTTCTCCCTGGCCGGCGCGCTCGGGATCGGCTGGCTCGGACGCCGCTCCCGGCACGACGTGGCGACGGCGCTGACCCTCGTGCTGATGCTGGGGCTCGGCGCCCTGTTCCTGAGCTTCAGCCAGGAGTACTCGGCGGAGATCTACTCGCTGCTGTTCGGCGAGGTGCTCGGCATCAGCGTGAGCGAAGTGGCCCCGGTGGCGGCGCTCGGGGCCGTGTGCATCCTGGCCATCCTGGTCATGTTCCGCCCGCTCATGCTCGCCTCGGTGATGCCGGAGCTCGGCGAGGCGCGCGGGGTGCGCAGCTACCGGATCGAGATGTGCTTCCTGGCGGTCATCGCCCTGGCCACAAGCATGGCGCTGCCCGTGGTCGGCGCGCTGCTGATCTTCAGCCTGATGATCGGCCCGCCCGCGGCGGCGCGGTCGTTCACCAGCGTCCCGTACCTGGCCCTGGCACTCTCGGTCGTGATCGCCGTCGCCGTCGTGTGGACCGCGATCGCCGCTTCCTACGCGTCGAACTGGCCGGTCGGCTTCTTCGTCGGGATCATGGGCGCGGTCTGCTACGCCGCCGGACGTGGCTGGGCCGCCTGGCGCCGGACACGGGCGGTCAGCGCGGCAGCCGCAGAACGAGAAAGCGGGGTACCAGCTATTGCCTGCTAACCTGCGAACTGTGACCGCGTCCCTGCCAGCCAGGTCCCGATCGGGGGGGACGCGAGTCCGCGGCACCCGTCAGGCAGAGGCGCTGTCCGCGGCGCTGGACAGCCTGTCCGGCTTCTGCAGCGCTCAGCAGATCCACGCCGAGCTGCGCCGCCACGGAGAGTCGATCGGCCTGACCACCGTCTACCGGCATCTTCAGGTGCTCAGCGAGGACGGGCGGGTAGACACCATCCGCGATCCCGGCGGCGAGACGCTTTACCGGCGGTGCCGCAGCAACGCCCATCATCATCACCTGACCTGCCGCGTGTGCGGGCGCAGCGTGGAGGTGGAAGGACGCGCGGTCGAGCGGTGGGCCGAGCAGGTGGCGAACGAGGCCGGCTTCGCCGAGGTGGACCACACGGTGGAACTGTTCGGCGTCTGCCCGGACTGCGCTGGCTCTTGATCCCGAACGGCTCCGCGCTGAGGTTGCACGGGACCGCCAGCGTGGCTGCAGAGCGGCCTCGCTTCCCGTGACGGGCGGCCTTCCTCGCCCGCCTGTCGGCAAGGCCGAACGACGGCCGCGGAATACCGCCCGTCACGCTGGTCAAGCTGGGCGTTCAGCTGCCTTACCGCGTGATCAGCACATACGAGGGCTGGTGCCGGACATGATCGGATAACTGCGGTCAGTCAAGCGTGGCGGGTAGCGTTTCGCTCCGGCCGTTCGGCTCCGCCGACAGGCCGACGGGAAATGCTGGTCGTCACGCACCCCGCGCCCGACGGTTATGAGGATGTGCAGGGTGCGGGGGCCGTGCACGCCTTCCACGCGGATGAGCTCGATGTCGCTGGTGGCCGAAGGCCCGGCGATCAGGGTCTGCGGGCGCGCCGGGTCCAGCAGGGCCAGGGCGTCGGGCAGGTCGGGGGCGATCTGGTCGTGCCGGACGATCACCAGGTGGAAGTCGGGCACCAGGGTGAGGCGCGCCGGCCCTGGCCGGGCCCGTGGTCGAGCACGATCGTGCCGGTCTCGGCGATCGCCACCGCGCAGCCGGTGACGACACCGGCGCAGGAATCCAGCTCGGCCGCCGACAGCGGCGGGTCGTCGGAAGCGAGCACGACGGCCGGCGCGGCGTCGGCGAGATGCGCGAGCCAGTCCGGCGGCAGGCCGGCCGGTGCGACGAAACGGCCATGGCGCGAGGTCGGCGCGGGGATGGCGAGCACCCGAGCGATCGCGCCGGGCAGCGCTGCCTCGGACACCTGCTCGACCACGGCGCGGTACTCGGCGGCGCGCTCGGCGAAGAGGGCAGCGATGTCGTGTGTGGCCGGATCGTGGTGGGCGCGCAGGTACCCGCGCGGCAGGGCGGCATACTGGGCGGCCACATCCCGGCTGTCGCTCGTCGCGACGCCGGTGGCGGCCCGGATCCGGCCCAGGACGCGATCCCTGGACGCGCTCGCTTCCGGCGACGGCGCCCCTGGCCTGTCACTGGTCTGCGAACCCGTATCCGTCTCTGTCTCCGCGGGCACCGGGTCGGCCAGCGCGGTGCGGTGGCGCAGGGTCGCGGCGCGGCGCGACGGCGTCCGAGGGCGGCGCGACGTCTACGGACGGCGGGGCGGCGTCTATGGACGGCGGGGTGGGGGCACGGCCTGGCGTCTCCACGGCGGACGGCGGGGCGGGGCGGCGGGCCCACCAGGAGCGGAACGATTCCGGCGGCACGACCGGTGCCTCCCGGGTCCGGGTCCAGCCGCCCAGCAACGGTAGCCGTCTGGTCCAGGCCGCGCCCCCGGCCGCATTCAGCAGCCTCCGGCTGGCCGCTGCGGTCCGCTGCGCGAAGGCCAGCCGGCGCGGATCCCGCAGCGTCCATGCGGCGGCGCCGAACACCAGCCGTTCGGGATCGAAAGGAGCCTGCGGGCGCGCGTCCACCGCCTGGGCGCGCAGGTGCACGAGCGCCTCGGGAATGTTGATCGCGACCGGGCAGACCTCATAGCACGCGCCGCACAGCGACGACGCGTACGGCAGCGCCCGGTCGGCCGGCGAGGACATTCCGCGCAGCTGGGGAGTGAGGATCGCGCCGATCGGGCCCGGGTAGGGCGAGCCGTAAGCATGGCCGCCGACCCGCTCGTAGACCGGGCAGACGTTGAGGCAGGCCGAGCAGCGGATGCAGCGCAGCGCCTGACGGCCGATCTGGTCGGCGAGCGCCGTCGTGCGCCCGTTGTCCAGCAGCACCAGGTGGAACTCGCGCGGGCCGTCGCCGGGCGTCACCCCGGTCCAGCTGGAGGTGTACGGATTCATCCGCTCCGCGGTGGACGACCGGGGCAGCAGGGCGAGGAACACTTCCAGATCCCGCCAGGCAGGCAGCAGCTTCTCGATGCCCACCACGGAGATCAGCGTCCGCGGCAGCGTCAGGCACATCCGGCCGTTGCCCTCGGACTCAAGTACGACGAGCGAGCCGGTTTCCGCTATCGCGAAGTTAGCCCCCGAGACGCCGACGGTGGCGGACAGGAAGGCACGGCGCAGGTGACCGCGCGCCGCGGCCGCGAGCTCGGCCGGGTCGTCGGTCAGGCCCGCAGGTGCGTCCTGCATGCGGAGGCGGAAGATCTCCTGGATCTCGGCCCGGTTGCGGTGGATGGCGGGCACCAGGATGTGGCTGGGCTTGTCCTGGCCGAGCTGAACGATCAGCTCGGCCAGGTCGGTCTCGATGGCCGTGATGCCGTCGGCGGCGAGCGCCTCGTTCAGCCCGGTCTCCTGGGTGGCCATCGACTTCACCTTCACCACCCGGTCCGCGCCGGCTGCCCGGGTCAGCGAGGCGACCAGGGCATTCGCTTCCGCCGCATCGCCGGCCCAGTGCACGTGACCGCCGGCCGCGGTGACGTTCCGCTCCAGTTGCAGCAGGTAGCGGTCGAGGTGGGCCAGGGTGTGGTCCTTGATCGCCTTGCCCGCGGCGCGCAGCTCGGCCCAGTCGGGCAGCTCGGCCACGGCGGCGGCGCGCTTAGTTCTGATGGTGCCGGTGGCACGGGAGAGGTTGCCGCGCAGCTGAGGGTCGGCGAGCGCGTCCGCCGCCGCTTGCGGGAAGGACGGCATGCCGACGTAGGTGGGCATGCTCATCCGGCGCCCGCCGCGCTCGCCGGGCCAGCCGTGCTGGCCAGGATCTCGGCCAGGTGCATGGTGGTCACCGCCGCGCGCTGCCGCTGCAGCCCGCCGCCGATGTGCATCAGGCATGAGCTGTCGGCCGCGCACAGCACCTGCGCCCCGGTGCTGATCACCGCGGCGCACTTGTCCGCGCACATGGCCGCGGACACATCCGGGTTCTTCACCGAGAACGTGCCGCCGAAGCCGCAGCACACATCCGCACCGGGGAGCTGGGCCAGGTCGAGCCCGCGCACCGCCCGCAGCAGCCGAAGTGGTGCATCGCCGATCCGCAGCAAGCGCAGTGAGTGGCAGCTCGGGTGATAGGTGACACGGAACGGGAAGCTCGCACCGACGTCGGTCACCCCGAGCACGTCGGCGAGCAGGACGGACATCTCGTGGACGCGGGGAACGAGGTCGTCCACCGCGCGCGCCAGGCCGGGGTCCCCCGACTCGGCAGCTAGACGCGGATGGTATTCATGCACCATCGCCGCGCAAGAGGCCGACGGGGTGACGATCGCATCGAACTCGCCGAAAGCCGCGGCGAACCCGCGCACCAGCGGCAGGGTCTGATCCCGGTACCCGGTGTTGAGGAACAGCTGCCCGCAGCAGGTCTGCTGCATCGGGAAGGCCACTTCGTGACCGAGCCGTTCAAGGACGCGCACCACCGACTTGCCCGTCTCCGGGTAGAGCGTGTCGGCGAGGCAGGTGACGAACAAGGCGATTCGCATGCGCTCTTCTACAGCCCTACATCGGATCTATCTGTCTGCGGTGCCATCATCGTGGCTGACGGAAGCAGCATAGTTCGACGGCCTGGTCCACGGCCGCGGCGAGGCCCCGGAGGATTCGCATGACGTCACCGCAGCCAGCAGGGCAGGCCCCGGCCCGCGAGGGCGAGTTCGCCGGCCTTGCCGCCGTGGTGACCGGGGGCGCTTCGGGCATCGGCCTGGCCACCGCGCGGCTGCTCGCCGCGCGCGGCGCACGGGTGGCGACGCTCGACCGGCAGGCCATGGCGGGCCCGGATGCCGTGCCAGGCGGGCCGGCTGACGCCGCCGGCCAGACACCCGTCCGGGCCGGGCCGGCGCGCTCCGCGCCGCACCAGGTGATCGCCGACGTGACCGACGACGAAGCGGTGCGCACCGCGGTCAGCCAGGCGGCGGCCGCCCTCGGCGGCATCGACATCCTGGTCAACAACGCCGGCATCGGCGCCATCGGCTCGGTCGAGGACAACGACGACGACGAGTGGCGGCACGTGCTCGACGTCAACGTGCTCGGCATGGTCCGCAGCACGCGGGCCGCGCTGCCCTGGCTGCGCCGGGCCGCTGCCGCCCGCGGCCAGGCGGCGATCGTGAATACGTGCTCCGTCACGGCCACCGTCGGCATGCCGCAGCGGGCGCTGTATTCGGCCAGCAAGGGCGCGGTCTACTCGCTCACCCTGGCCATGGCGGCCGACCATGCCCGAGAGAATATCCGCGTGACCTGCGTGAATCCGGGTACGGCCGACACTCCGTGGATCGCCAGGCTGCTGGGCCAGTCGCCGGACCCCGCCGCTGAGCGGGCCGCGCTCGAGGCCCGCCAGCCGATCGGCCGGATGGTGTCCGCGGGCGAGGTGGCGGCGGCGATCGCCTACCTGGCCAGCCCGTCCGCGGGAGCGACGACCGGCATGTCGCTGGCCGTCAACGGCGGCCTGAACGGCCTGCGGCTGCGACCGCCCGGGCAGGCGGTGCACTAGCCGCCGGGAACGAGTCCGGCCGGAGCCGTTCGGAAATTAATCAGCGAAATCTCCGGTTCGGCCCGAACCGATCCTGGCCGCGAAGCGAATAGGGCACGTGTTAGGCACGCGCAGGCCCCGATGCCTGGCCAGGACGGCCGGGCACACCGGATGCCGATCTCTGCACGCGCGCGGCGACGTCAGGCCGCCAGCTGTCCCCTCCGGCACGGGCTACCGAACCCGCCGCAGGGTGTGCCGTGCCTCGCGCCCCAGCAATCGGCGGACTCCCCGCCAGGGAAAGGACAGCCATGCCTGGTAACGATCAATCGACGGGTCGCTCCGAGCGCCCGGAAGCCCCGGGAAGCCCGGGCCATTCACACGTGACACGGCGCTCGCTGCTGGGTGCCGCCGGAGTTGGCGCGGCGGGTCTGGCCGCGGGGGCCTTCGGTGGCCTGGCGGCAGCAGCGCCGGCCGCGGCCGCGGCTGCGCCGGCCCGCGGCGACCACGGCGACCGCGCCGGCGGCGAGCGCGCCGGAGACCGGCGATCACGTCGTGGTGCACGTGCGCGGCGACCGCATCGGGGAGCTGGACGTGTACCGCGGAACCAGCCACACCCAGGTGCAGGACCCGGATCTGGCCGCCAGGCTGCGGCGGATGATCCGGTGACCGTCCCCGCCCGCCGAGCCTGTTCACGTCAAGCCTGTGAGGTTATAGATGTCATCGCATCGTGAGGCACCCGAGATCTCCAAGGATCCGGTGGCCGACAGCACCGACCTTTACGCGTTCGTCAGCCCGGACAAGCCGGACACTGTCACGCTGATCGCCAACTACATCCCGCTGGAGGAACCGCCCGGCGGCCCGAACTTCTACGAGTTCGGCCCGCGGGTCCAGTACGACATCAACATCGACAACGACGGCGACGGCCAGCCGGACATCACCTACCGGTTCACTTTCGAGACGAAGGTACGGGACGAGGACACGTTCCTGTACAACACCGGCCCCATCACCTCGCTGGACAGCGCCAACTGGAACCGCCGCCAGACCTACACGGTCACCCAGATCAGGAACGACCGTGGAAAGAAGGTACTGGGCCACGGGCTGCTCTGCCCGCCGTGCAACATCGGGCCGCTGTCTACTCCGAACTACAAGGATCTCGCCGCGGCGGCGATACACAAGCTGCCCGGCGGCGTGAAGGTCTTCGCCGGCCAGCGGGCCGAGGGCTTCTACGTTGACCTGGGCTCGATCTTCGACCTGGCCAACCTGCGGCCGTTCCAGCAACTGCACAACCAGTACGGCATGAACGTGTTCACCAAGCCGGCGCCCGGCGTCAACGGCACGAACGAGCTGAACGTGCACTCGATCGCGCTCCAGGTACCCACCTCCGAGCTCGTCCGGTCCGGTAGCCATCCCGTCATCGGCGTGTGGACGACCGCCAGCCGCCAGCGCGTGTGCATGCGTGAGCCCGACGCCAAAATGGTGGACGTCGGGCCGTTCGTCCAGGTGTCGCGGCTGGGCAATCCGCTGTTCAACGAGGTCATCGTCCCGATGGGCAAGAAAGACCGGTGGAATGCGCTGCCGCCCGCCGATGACAAGAAATTCGCCACCTACGTCGCCCATCCGGAGCTGGCAGGACTGCTTCCCGGCCTGTACCCGGGGGTGTTCCCGAACCTGGCCGCGCTGGTGAAATCGGGCAAGTCCCGCGCTGACCTGGAAGCCATCCTGCTGACCGGGATCCCGTCCGGGATCGTTCCTGGTTTCACGAACTTCACCGGCACGGTGCTGGCCGACATGCTGCGGCTCAACACGTCCATCACGCCCTCGTCCAAGCCGAATATCCTCGGCGTGCTTGGCGGCGACCTGGCCGGCTACCCGAATGGCCGGCGCGTGTTCGACGACGTCGTGACCATCGAGCTGCGGGCCATCGCCGGCCTGACCTATCCCCTGGTCAACAAGACCTTCACGCCGGACGGGGCGGCGAGCGTGATCACCGACGGCCTCACCCCGGCCGATGTCAAGGCGCCGTTCCTGAACAAGTTCCCCTACCTCGGGGTGGCCTACGACGGGTTCTTCAATCCGTCCTGACCCTGGTCCGGCCGGGCGCCGGCGGCGGTCCTGCCCGGGCGTGCCCGGGGCCTGCCTTCCGCGCCCGGCCGATCCCGTACCTTCCGGAGGCCTACCGTCATGACCGAGACCATTCCGGCCCCGTCGGGCATCGGCACCGTGCTGCTCGACATCGGGGCCGACACCGGAGCGCTGATCCTGCACGCGCCGGCCGAGCTCAACGGGGTCGAGATCGAGATCAGCCCGAACGGCACCGCGGCTGGGCCGCGCACACATTCCCGCGTGCGCGAGCGCCGGGTCGGAGCCACCGTCAGGCATGCCGCCGTCTACCCGGCGGTGCGCGCGGGGACGTACACGGTGTGGCGGGACGCGGTCACGCCCGCCGCGACCATCACCATCACCGGGGGCAGCATCACCAGCTGCCACTGGCCGGCCTGAGTTCTCGCTGACCTAAGTCGGGGCCTGAATGAAGTCAGGCCGCGCCCCTGTCACTTCCATCTGACTTGCATTCTTGCCTGCCGTGCCATCGGCGGGCTGGGAAGATTCTGTTCGGTCTTGGCCTTCCGGGGTAGCACACACGGATGCGAGCGGGTATGAGTGGAAGGGTGGGGAGAAATCCTCTGCGGGGGCGCGATAGGCGGACGGTGAACCAAGCACGGGAAAACGCCGCGAGCGTGGCCTCTCCTGAGGTTCGCGGGCGGGCAAACCGGGATGCGGGACCGGGGCTCGCCGCGTTGCTATGCCCGGATCGCGGGACGGTGCCGTTCACAGGGCGGGTTGCCGAGCTGGGCGAGCTAGCGGGCATGGCGTGCCTCTGAGCCAGCGCAGGCAGTGCGCATCGTCTGCGGTGAGGCAGGCGTAGGCAAGACCAGGCTGGCGCTGCAGACAGCCGCGGAGCACCGCGCTGACGGGGGTGAGTGGCGGCTGGTGCAAGTCGGCGAGGAAGCAGACGCCATCCGTGCCGCGCGCGCCGCTACCGCGGGCCCGCTGCTGCTGGTGGTAGACCGTGCGGAGACGCGCCCAGGGCTTCATGAGCTGCTGCGCGCTCTGCCGGAGGATCCGGGACCTGTGCGGGTACTCCTGATAGCCCGGGTGCTGGGCGAATGGTGGGATCGGCTGGTCAGCGCATCCGAGCCGGCGGTGTCGCGACTGTTGACTGAGACGGAACCGCTGCAGCTGACGATCGGCGTCAGCGAGGATGCGTCGGATGCAGACCTGGCCAAGGCGGCGTTGCCGCACTTCGCTCGCGCGCTCTCGGCAGCCGGGCCGCGACAGGTGACGGTCGCGCCAGCGGATCGGCGGGTGCCGCTGCTTGTGGTGCACGCGGCAACGCTGGTCGCACTGCTGCGGTTCTATACCTACCCGGTGGCCACCCTGCGGGTGGTCATTAGTGACGACGCGCTGGACGAGCTGCTCGAGCATGAGGCTAGGTACTGGCTACGTTCTGCTTCGGCGGCCGGGCTGCCTGCGGGAGCCACGCTTGTCAAGCAGGTGCTCGCTGCCTCCTCGCTGCTCGGTGCGGGGAGCGTAGAGGAAGCAGCCGACATCGTGGCGCGGGTTCCTGACCTGGGCGACCGTCCGGCTAAGGAAAGACTGCGCTGGGCGCAATGGCTGGGGGAGTTGTATCCGGCGGGCAGTGACCGGCGACTAGGCGAACTTCAGCCGGAGATGGTGGCTGAAACCTATGTGGTTGGGCAGCTGTCCGACGATCCTGCCCTTGCCCGCTCCTGTCTGCGCGGGCTGTCGGCTGAGCGCGCCGAGCACGCGCTTGCGGTGCTGGCTCGGGCGTGGGCGCATAGCGGCGGCGCAGGACCCCTCATCGCTGCGGCCCTGCGCGATGACCTGGCCGGCCTGGGCGTACCGGCGGGTCGTGTCGCCCAGCAAGTCAGGGGTGACCTCGGGGGCCTGCTGGCTGATGCCCTCGACGACACCTCCGCCCCTCCTGAGGTCCTGACCGATATCGCTCGTAACCTGCCCTACCCGAGCACGGTCTTGGCCCGGACTCACCACGCCGCGACCGCGCGGGTACGGGAGTCCTTGCCTGCCGATACGAAGCCGGAGACGGTAGCTGAATGGGACGCCCGGGCGACGCGCCTGCTATCCGAGCTGGGACACGACGCGGGACGGCCGCCCGCGCCGCAGGTCGCCACCCCTCAGCGCCCGATCTCGTGGGCCAGCCCAGCACGCGCCCGCCGCGATCCGGGCGGCTCACGGGCGGGCCCGGCCGTCGAGACCGCCGCGGGCTCCGCCACCCCAGCCGCCGAGCCCGCTAGTCGGGCCACCGCACCCGCCACCCCCGTCGCCGAACCCGCCACTCGGGCCGCCCCGGCCCCGGCGCCCGCCAAACCCGCCGCCCCGGCCCCTGCCGCCCCGGCCGCCGCCGCTCCGGCCGCCGCGCCCGCCGAACCCAGCACTGCGGCCCCTGTACCAGCCACTCCGGTCGCCGAGCATGTCGCCGTCCCGGCTGCCGCGCCTTCTGCCCCGGCCCGGCCCGAGGACCGGGCAACCACCACGCACCGCGCGTCCGCTGCCAGTCCCACTACCCCGGCCGCCGAACCCGCCAAGCCCGGCCGCCCGGGTGAGCCTGATGGCGATGGCACCAGGCAGCCGTCGGCCCGCAAAGCGGCCAAGCCACGGCGCGCGGCCTCCCGGGCCGATCGCCGCCGCTCCCGCCCCGCCCCGCAAGGCTCAGCGGACAGCGCCGCCAGCGCGCCGGCCAAGCCCGCCACCCCGGCGCGCAAGGCGGGGCCGCGGGCCGCCGACCAGGAAACCGCCGGCCGCGGCCGTGCATCCGCCGCCAAGCCCGCCACGCCCGCCAGCCCAGCTACCGTCCCCCCCGAGCCACCGCGCCCGGAAGACCCCGTGCCCGGATACCTGGAAGCGGTCGCTGCCTACCGCGAGCTAGCCGAGACCCACCCCGGCAGGTACCGCGCCGACCTCGCGACGGCACTGACCAACCTAGGCCTGCGGCTGGCTGAGCTTGGCCGCCCCGGTGAGGCCCTGGAGGCCGGCCGGGAGGCCCTCGCCATCTGCCGCGAACTCGAGGAAGCTGACCCGGCTAGTTTCCGGGCCGAGCTGGCGACTTGCCTGGTCAGTCTGGGCATCTGGTTTTCCGAGCTGGGGCGGACCAATGACGCGCTGAAGGCCGAGCAGGAGGCGGTGAGCATCCGCCGGGAACTCGTTGCCACCGACGCGGCCCGGTACCGTCCCGATCTCGCCACCTCACTGGTTAATCTCGGGGTTACGTTGTCCGAGCTGGGCCGGCCCGCTGCCGCAGTGGGCCCCGTGGGGGAGGCCGTGACGATCTACCGTGACCTCGCTGGAACCGATCCCAGCCGCTACCAGCCGGATCTGGCTCGGTGCCTGGCCAACCTCGCCATCAGGTATGGCGGACTGGATCGTCCGGCCGAGGCCCTGCCGCCCTCTGAAGAAGCCGTCACGCTCCGGCGCGAGCTCGCCCGCAGCAATCCCGATCGTCACCGCCCCGACCTGGCCCGTTCCCTGGTCAACCTCGCCATCCGGTACTGCGGGCTAGGGCGCGCGGCCGATGCCGTGCCGGCCGGCCAGGAAGCGGTCGCCCTCTACCGTGAGCTCGCCGCCGTCAGCCCCGGCTACCGTCGCGAGCTCGCCCGCGCCCTGAGCGGGCTGGCCGCAGCGCTTGGCGCGCTCGGGCGCGAGGCTGAGGCGGAGCGCGCAGCGGGTGAGGCGGCCGAGATCACGCAGGATCTTGAGCACTCCCGCGCAGCGGTTCCGGGCTAGCCGGCTCCGAGGACCGGGCCGGCATCACGACCCCCGGGCCGCCAGGCGGGGCAGAAGCTTACGTTCCTTCGTACCTAGGCCCGGGCCGATTCGCGCTGCAGCTCGACCTGGGTCTCCCGGTCGGTGAACCCGACCGAACGGTATATCCGGATCGCGGAGTACCCCGGATCCGCGACCATGACCAGGGCGCGGGCGCCGAGGGTGTCGAGCCCGTATCGTCCGGCACGGTAAACCAGCGTTCCGGCCAGGCCTTGCCGCCGTGCAGACGGGTGCGTCTCGACGTTCTGATAGCGGGCGATCGGGCCGCCGTCCGAAAACAGTCCGAGCTGAGCGGCCAGCTGGCCATGCTGGAACGCGCCGAACCATGACCCGTGGCCGGCCTCGGCGAGGCTACGCTGGTCGGCGACCCTGCGCTCGCTGAACTCGCGCGAGCTGGCCGGCTCATCCGCGCACGCTATCCGCAGCTCGACCGCCTGCTGCCAGTCATCCTCGGTCTCGAGCGGCCGGTATTGCGCGGCGTCGTTACGGTGCGGTGGCTCCCGCACGGCGGTGGCTGTCATGACCGCGCTGCACTCGAGCCGGAAGCCGGCCTCGAGGTAGCTCGCCGGCTCGGCGGTGCATCCGCCGGTGCCGTCCACGCCGATGGCCACGTGCCTCGCGCCGGGGAAGGCCTGGGTGAATCGCGATATCCACCTGTCCGCCTCGTCGCGCAGCGCCCGTTCGGGCATGAGCAAGAAGTTGCCCCACCAGAACGTGGGATTCTGCGGGCTGCGCAAGGTGAGGTAGTCGCCGTGGTCGGTGAGCTTGCCGCCCTCAAGGAGCCGCAGCATCAGGTCGGTCCGGAAGCCCAGCGAGTTCACTCGCACCGCATCGAGCATAGACACCCGCTCGCGGTCTGCGGCACGACGGACCGCGGGGTTCCGCCTGACGTGACCGGACGCAATTGCGGGATTGCCGTATCCGCTGGCCGCAAATGACAATTTCCAGCAGTCGGCAGTGGTTGAAAGTAATGGTGGGCGGGCAAAGCCTGCCGAGCGTGGCCGCGGGTTGTCTGCGTGGTACGGCGGAGCGCGTGGCGACAGCCCGGCGGACTAAGCAGGCGTCGATGTCAGCGGAACCACGACCGGCGTCAAGCTGACCAGGAAACCACGGCGCGGGGGTGAGGCATATCCTGAAGGTGGTCAGCTACGCTCACAGTGCGATTCGTCCGCCGCGACGGCCGAACGCGCATCCCGGCCAAAAGAAAAGACATCGCCAAGGACCCCGCCGGCGAGAGTTCCGTACGGAGCGCGGTTAAGGATGAGCAGATCGACTCCTCCGGCAGAGGACCCCGGCGCGGCATCCGTTGACCCCGGACCTGACATGCATCCCGGCCTGGGTAACGGGGACCACGCTGGCTCCGGGATGCACCCCGATACCGGCCGGGACCCGGCCGCCGAGGCTGGTCACGTCACGGCGCCTGATGACGGAGCCGAACGCAGCCCGGATGCCGCCCCCGGTCACCAGGCCGCCGCCGGACCGGACGCCGATCCCGGCCGGGTAGCAGCGCCCGGCCACGGATCGCAGCCCGGCGACGCAGCTCAACCCGGGTATGCGGCACAGCCCGGGGACGGTTACGGGCCGCCTGGACCGGGCCGTGCGCATCCGGTTTCCCCGCCCCGGAGGCGATGGCGGATCTGGCTGGGAATCATCGCCGGATTCATGGTCCTCGCGGTCGTGATCGCTGGCATCAGCGTCTACCTGCTCAACAAGTCGCAGAAGTGGACGGTGACCGCGCCGCAAACCCTCGTGGGCATGAGCCCGGATACCAGCCCCACTGACCAACTGGGCTTCAACGCCCTGATCGCGAAGTTCAAGTCCGACCTGACCAGCCTCCCCCATTACGGCAGCCTGAAGTCAACCGTCAGCGGGCTCTACCGGCTGAGCCAACGGCACGCCGTAGGGTTCATCGGCTTCAACGGCACGTTCAACGTCCGGGTCGTGCTCAGGACCGGGGCCGGCCTCACGGTCACCAGGGCGACTCCCGGCCCGCACGGCGGCACGGCCGAGTGCGGCACGGATGGCATCAACACGGTGTGCCAGTGGTCCACCGGCACCACCGTCGGCGTCGTGGTCGTGATTCCGATCAGCCTGGGCGCCGGCCCGGAAAAGCGCAAGGACGCTCACCACCTGATGCTCGAGATCCGCAACAGCGTCGAACGGCCAGTCCACTGACGCCTGCCGGGCCGATCGCGGCGCGGCTGTGGCGACCCCCGGGATCACGCCACGAACGGCGAGCCCGATTCGCTGGTCATCGCGCGCCCGGCGGACTCCCAGCCGTGCATGCCATCGGCGACGTTGAGCGCTCGCCAGCCGGCCGCGCTCAGCGCCCGGGCCGCGTGCGCGGATCGTACCCCGGACCTGCATATGACATAGATATCGCGGTCGCGCGGGATCTGGCCGTGTAGCTCGCCGAGCTCGCCGAGCGCGATGTGCAGCGCGCCAGGCGCGTGACCGGCGTGCCACTCGTCGTCTTCCCGGACGTCGAGGATGTAAGCCTGCTCGGGCACGTCGGCCGCAGGCACCTCTCGCACTTCACTGCCCTCATCCATCGCCTCTCCTCGGGCCCGATTCTTTCACCGTTCCTCCCGTTTCCGCGGGCGCAGGCCGATGACCCTGCATGATTAATCGACCGGCAGCGGGGCAGGCGTGCCGGTACGGTGGGATCATGCACGGGTTTCAGCTCCTCCTTGCCGAGCCGCGCTGACGCCAGTCACGGCGGCAGTGCGGCAACCCCTCCGGGCGAGGGGTTTTTTCATGCCCGGCCGGCGCACAGAAGGTGAGGACGATGAGCGGCGAAGGACCCAGCGCAGTTAGTTTCCCCATGTTCGACGATTTCGACCCGCACAAGATCGAGGCGCGATGGCAGCGCGTATGGGAGGCCGAGCGCACCTGGGAGGTCAGCAACGACGCTTCCGGCCGGGACCGCGCCTACGTCCTCGAGCAACTGCCGTACACCAGCGGCGAGCCGCACGTCGGCCACCTCAAGAACTACACCGTGGGCGACGCCGTGGCGCACTACTGGCGGCGCCAGGGCCGTTACGTCCTGCACCCGATGGGCTATGACGCGTTCGGCCTGCCCGCAGAAAACCATGCGATCCGGACCGGCAGGCATCCCCAGGCGACCACCGACGAGTCGATAGCGTCGTTCCGCGCGCAGTTCAAGCGCTGGGGCCTGTCGATCGACTGGAGCCGGGAGATCAGCTCGCACGATCCCGCCTACTACCGCTGGACGCAGTGGATCTTCCTGCAGCTGTATGCCGCCGGCCTGGCCTACCGAGGGAACGCGGCGGTCAACTGGTGCCCGGACGACGAGACAGTCCTGGCCAACGAGCAGGTGGTCGACGACTGCTGCGAGCGATGCGGCGCCCAGGTGCAGACGCGCCAGATGGAGCAGTGGTTCTTCCGGATCACCGCGTATGCCGACCGGCTGCTGGACGGGCTCGACGCGCTGCAATGGCCCGGCCATGTCACGACCATGCAGCGGAACTGGATCGGCCGCTCCGAGGGTGCCTACATCGACTTCGCCACCGAAGAGGCCGTGCTCAGGGTATTCACCACCCGCCCCGACACCCTGTTCGGCGCCACGTACCTGGTGCTGGCGCCGGAGCATCCGCTGGTGGACGCGCTGACCGCCGAAACGTGGCCGGCCGGCACCGACCCGCGCTGGACCGGCGGGCACCGGTCCCCCGCCGACGCGGTGGCCGCCTACCTGGCGAAGACCGCCGCCCGGCCGGAGCGGGAACGGCAGTCAGACCCGCACGCCACGACCGGGGTATTCACCGGGAGCTGCGCGGTCAACCCGGCAAGCGGCCAGCCGATCGGGGTGTTCATCTCTGACTCCGTGCTGCCCGGCTACGGCACCGGGGCGATCATGGCGGTGCCTGGCCAGGACGACCGGGACTGGGAGTTCGCCACGGCCTTCGGACTGCCGGTCATACGAACGGTGCAGCCGCCGCAGGACTGGCAGGGCCAGGCGTACGCGGGCGAGGGAGCGGTCATCAACAGCGCCGACGAGCTCTCCGGCCTGCGCCTGACCGGCCTGGATGTCCCGGGCGCCAAGAGCGCGGTCACCGATTGGCTGTCCGAGCACGGCTTCGGCGAGCCGGCCGTCAGCTACCGGCTGCGCGACTGGCTGGTGTCCAGGCAGCGTTACTGGGGCTGTCCCATCCCGATCATCTACTGCGATTCATGCGGGGCGGTCCCGGTTCCGCAGGACCAGCTGCCCGTCCGGCTGCCCGACCTGGACGACTACCAGCCGAGAGGCAGATCCCCGCTGGCCGCGGCCGAGACGTGGGTAGCCGCCCCGTGTCCCGGCTGCGGCGGTCCGGGCCGCCGCGAGACCGACACGATGGACACGTTCGTCGATTCGTCCTGGTACTACCTGCGCTACTGCGACCCGCACAACGACACCGCGCCGTGGAGCTCGGACGCCATGGCCGCCTGGATGCCCGCCGACCAGTACATCGGCGGCGTCGAGCATGCCATCCTGCACCTGCTGTACAGCAGGTTCCTGGTCAAGGCGCTGGCCGACCTGGGCCACCTCCCGGTGCAGGAGCCGTTCACCAGCTTCTTCGGGCAGGGAATGATCACCAGGGGCGGCGCGAAGGTATCCAAGTCCAAGGGCAACAGCGTCTCGCCCCGGGCCATTATCGAGGCTTACGGCGCCGACGTCGCGCGCTGTTACATCCTGTTCATCGGCCCCCCGCGACAGGACGCCGAGTGGTCGGACCAGGGCATCGAGGGGGTGCACCGGTTCCTGCGGCGGCTGTGGCGGCTGACGGCCGAGATCAAGGACGCTCTGGCCGGCGCACCGGGGGCCGAGCCCGGCCGGGAGCACGACCTCGCCCTGTGGCGCGCCTGCGCGGTCGCCATCAGCCAGGTCAGCGCCGACATCAACGACGGCTTCGCCTTCAACACCGCGATCGCCGCGCTGATGAAGCTGCTCAACGAGTGCGCCCGGGCGATGCACCAGGGCACCAGCGCCGCGGTGGCCGCCGAGGCCGTGGCCACCCTGGCGTCGCTGCTGCAGCCGTTCGCGCCGCACCTCGCGGCCGAGGTGTACTACCAGCTGACCGGCGAGCGGGTGTGGGACGTCGCGTGGCCGGTCGCGGACGAGAGCCTGCTGACCACCCAGACCGTCGAGATCGCCTGCCAGGTCAACGGCAAGCTGCGCGGGCGCCTGACGGTGCCGTCCGGCGCCACCGAGGCAGAGATGGAGCGGGCCGCGCTGGACACCGGCTACGTCCGGTCCCACCTGGCCGGCCGGGCGCCGGAGAAGGTGATCGTGGTACCCGGCCGCCTGGTGAACATCGTCGGCTAGTCACCGGCTCAGCACGGGGCGCGGCTGCCGCTGATCGCCCTCCTCCCGCAGGCCGTACCGCGCGTACAGGCGGCGCAGCGGCGGCGGGGCCCACCAGTTGGCCCGGCCGAGCAGCCGCATGGTCGCCGGCACCAGCAGCACCCGCACCACCGACGCGTCCACGAGCAGGGCGATGACCATCCCGACGCCGAGCAGCTTGATGAAGATGATGCCGGACGCGGAGAACGCCGCCACCACGACGATCAGCAGCAGCGCCGCGGAGGTGATGATCCCGCCGGTCCGCTGCAGGCCGTCGGCTACTGCCCTCGTGTTGTCACCGGAGATGTCGTACCGCTCCCGGATCCGGGACAGCAGGAACACCTCGTAGTCCATGGACAGCCCGAAGATGATGGCCAGCATCAGGATCGGCATGCTCGGGTCGATGGTGCCCGTCGGGGTGAAGTTCAGCAGGCCGGACAGGTGCCCGTCCTGGAAGATCCAGACGATGGCGCCGAACGCGGCGGTCAGCGAGAGCGCGTTCATCACGATCGCCTTGACCGGCAGGACCACCGAGCCGAACGCCAGGAACAGCAGCACGAACGTGGCCAGGCCGACCATCAGGGCCATCCACGGCAGCGTCTGGCCCAGGCTGGCCAGCTCGTCCACCAGGCCCGCGGTGACGCCGCCCACGAGCACGGTGGCCCCGGCCTGCCCGGGAACCGCCCGGACCCGCTGCACGATCCCGCGCGCCTGCGTCGAGTAGGCCTGCGGCGCGTACCGCAGGTCAACCCGGGCCACGCTGCCCCGCGCCCCGGTGACCTGCGCGGCCGTCACCCCGGCCACGTGGTCGAGCCGGTGAATATAGGCGGCCAGGGCCGCGTGCCGGGCGGGCGCGGACACCGGAGCGGGCAGCCGGACCACCGCCTCGATCGGGCTGGTCGCATTGGCCGGGAAATCCCGGTTCAGCGCGTCGGTGACCTGGTGCGGCTGGGAGCTGGCCGCCAGCACGCGTGAGTCCGTGCCGCCCCACTTGACGGACAGGAACGGGGTGCCGAGCGCCAGCAGCGCGGCCACGATGGCCACGACGTACAGCACCGGCCTGCGCATGACGCTGCCCGCGATCCGGCGCCAGGCACCGCCGTGGTCGTGACCGGCAGGCACACGGGCCAGGCGGCGCACTCGCAGCGCGTTGACCCGGGGCCCGAGGAGCGCGAGCAGGGCGGGCAGCAGGGTAAGCGCGGCGAGCATGTCCACCAGGACCGTCGCGACGCCGCCATACCCCATCGACCGCAAGAACACCTCGGGAAACAGCGTGAGGCTGGACAGGGCCACCGCGACCGTGATCCCGGAGACCGCGACCGTCCGGCCCGCGGTAGCGACGGTCCGCGCGACCGCGGCCTCGACCGTCGGCTGCCGACGCAGCTCCTCGCGGAACCGGCCCACCATGAACAGCCCGTAGTCGATGCCCAGTCCCAGGCCCAGGATCGTGGTGATGTTGACCGAGTACGTGGACACCGCGGTACCCAGGGCCAGCAGTCGCAGGACGGCGAACGAGCCGAGGATCGCGGTACCCCCGATCGCCAGCGGCAGCAGCGCGGAGGTCAGGCTGCCGAAGATCACGAGCAGCAAGATCAGCAGCACCGGCAGGGAGAACGCCTCGGCCCGGCCGATATCGGCCTTGACCTGGGTGTTGATCGATTCCCCGGTCGGGATGTTTCCGCCGACCAGGGTCTGCAGCCCGGGCGCGGCCAGGTCACCCTTGATCGCGTCGTAGCTCGCGGTCCTGGCCCCGTCGCTCGACCCGGCCAGTTGCAGCACCGCGTAGGTCTCATGCCGGTTCGCGCTGACGAACCCGGCCGAGCCGGCGGACCAGTACGTGCTGGCTGCCGTCACCCGGCCCCGCGGCAGCGCCGCCAGGGTCCGCGTCACCGCTGCCCGGTAGGCCGGGTCGGACACGGTCATGGTGCGACTGCGGTACAGCACCACCACGTCGGCGTCATTTCTTCCCAACGCCCGCGCCGCTAGGTTGCTGGCCTGCTGGCTCTCGCTGTTCGGCGGGGTGAAGCCGCCCGAGGACTGCAGCGAGCCGAATACGCCGGCACCCCAGACGGCGGCACCGGCCAATGCGATCAGGCCGATCACCAGCGCGAGCACACGCCGCCGGTAGACCGCGCGCCCCCAGATCTCGAACATCCGTGCCCCCACGGGCTAGCCTGTATCTAGTTTCATGTTCGTTAACACTGTTTACAGCAAACGCTGTAAACTTTGCATACGGCGTTTACGTCCGTCAAGTCGATTAACTTACGTCGGCCCTGCTGAGGAGAAGCTGAGATCCGGCCGTGTCAGGGAGGCATTCGTGGTTCAAGCGCCAAGCCGCCGGGACCGGGTGCGGGCCGCGACCGTACAGGAGATCAAGGACACGGCGCGCAGGCTCCTCATCCGGCAGGGCCAGGACGCGGCGACGCTGCGGGCGATCGCCGGCGAGATGGGGATGACCGCCCCCGCGCTCTACCGTTACTTCGGCAGCCGCGAGGAGCTCATCAAGCACGTGATCGCCGATATCTTCAGCGAGCTGGCCGACGACCTGCAGGCGGCGATTAAGGCCGCGGGGGCGGCCGCCGAGGGTGAAGGGCAGATCCCCGAGCTGACGGCCAAGATGACCGCGGCGTGCCACGAGTTCCGCCGCTGGGCCCTTGGTCACAAGGAGGAGTACAGCCTGCTGTTCGGGACGCCGCTGCCCGGCGTGGACGAGCGCGACGAGATCATCGACGAGTGCGGGCGCAAGTTCGGCGGCACGTTCTTCACGTTGTTCTTCGAGCTGTGGCAGCGCAATCGGTTCCCGGTACTCGCGAGGCAGGAGATCGACCCAGGCCTGCGGGAACAACTGGAGCTCTACCGTGACAGGATCGGGGTCGGGCTGTCGGAGACCGTGCTGCCCGTGGGGGCCATGCTCACCTTCCTGCGTTGCTGGACCAAGCTTTACGGGGCGGTGACCCTGGAGGTGTTCGACCACTTGAGGTTCGCCCTCGACGATCCCGCGCCCATGTTCGACTACACGCTCGCCGAGATGGCCACCGAGCTCGGCCTGACCTACCCGCCGCAGCCCGCCGCCCCGGCGGCGAATGCCCGCTCATGAACCAGGGGCCGGCGCAGGCGGCTCCTGTTCCGCGAGGCGGTGGTAGGCGGGGGTAAGTACGTCAGCCAGGTCCCGGAGGCGGACTGCTAGTGCGGGCGGCTCGAACGAGCGGAGCAGCAGGTCCGGAGCGGTCACCGCCGCGGCAGGCATGGCCCGCAGCCGGGCCGGGCTCAGTTCCGGCGACCAGAAGTCGTCCAGGCACTCGGCCAGCGGCCGGTCGGTCACGTCGATCACCGGGCCCGGCGGCTCGGGCTGGCCGGTGGTGATCCGGCGCAGCGAGGCGAGCAGGTCCTCCCGGCCCCGCCCGCGCCAGGCCAGCATGGCGAACGGGTCGTCGTCGAACGTCTCGGCGAGGACGTAGCAGACCGCAGCCAGGTGCTTGCACGGCACTTCCCAGTCCGGGCAGGAACACGACATCTCCAGGTCCCGCGCTGACCGCGGGAACAGCGGCGTGCCGCAGTCGGCGAACACGTCCTCGATCTCGTGCGGCATCTCGCCGGCCAGCAGCTTGGCACGGAACAACGCCTGCGCGGCCAGGGCCTGCTCGGCCAGCTCCCACTGCCTGGCGGTGAGCGGCAGCACCTGGATGCGGACCCGGTACGGCCTGGGCCGCGATCCCTGCACCTGCGCGGTCACGTAGCCGGTGGTCAGCTCGAATCCGAGCACCTGCCCGGCGCGGGCGTAGTTGCGCCCGCGGGCGAGCCGGCCGCTCATGCCCAGCGACTCGAGCACCCCGATGAACCGCCGCGACCACCACTGCTCGCCGATCGCGCCGCGCTTGCTGCGCGCCCGCACCCCGCCCTCGACCCGGCGCGGCCGCGACCGCTCCGGCCAGGGACCCGTCCATCCGCTCATTCATACCGCGGCGTGGAGACTCCGGCTTTGAGGCCGGCAAGAAACGCCGCTTCACCTTCCCCCGAAGTATCGATGGTGTTCGCTAGGGTTTTCGTATGTCCCGCTACCGCCTGGCGCCTTCCCCAGGCCAGGAGGCCATCCTGCGGGACCATTGCGGACACGCTCGGTTCGTGTGGAACCTGGCCGTCGAGCAGCACTCGCACTGGTGTCCTGGCCGCACTAGCGCACCCGGCTACCTGGCGCAGTGCCGGCAACTCACTGCGGCGCGGCGCGACAGCCAGTGGCTGCGCGCCGGGTCGCAGATGGTGCAGCAGCAGGCACTGCGCGACTTCGCCCAGGCGATGGCGAACTTCTTCCACGGCACGCACCGCAAGCCCACCTGGCGCAAGGCCGGGCGCGATGAGGGATTCCGAGTGGTCGCCGTGAAACCCCGGCAGGTCCGGCGGCTGAGCCGGAAGACCGGCCAGGTCTGGGTGCCGAAGGCCGGCTGGGTCCGGTTCCGCTGGTCCCGCGCCGTCCCGGCGGCGAAGTCCTACCGGATCGGTCGGGATCGCGTCGGCCGCTGGCATGTCGCCTTCGCCGCTGTCCCGAACCCGGTCCCAGCGCCGAATACTGGCGAGGTCGTGGGCGTTGACCGGGGGGTGGCCGTCGCCGCGGCGTTGTCCACCGGGGAGCTGCTGCGCGTTCCCCGGCTGAGCCGGGCCCGGCAGCGCAGGCTCCGTCACCTTCAGCGCAGGCTGGCCCGTGCCCAGCGGGGATCGAACCGCCGCGCGCGGGTGAAGCTGGCCATCGCCCGGCTGAAAGCCTCCGATAGTGACGTCCGCAAGGACTGGGCCGAGAAGGCCAGCACGGATCTGGCGCGCAGGTTCGACGTGATCCGGGTCGAAGACCTCAAGATCGTTAGCATGACCCGCTCGGCCAGCGGAACCATGGCCGAGCCGGGCCGCAACGTCCGCGCCAAGGCCGGCCTCAACCGCGAGATCCTGGCGTCCGGGTGGGGGCTGCTGGTCCGCCGCCTCGAGGAGAAAGCACCCGGCAGAGTCGAAAGGATCAATCCCACGTTCACCTTGCAGCGCTGCTCGGCCTGCGGGCAGGTGGACCCGAGGTCGCGTGAGAGCCAAGCCGTCTTCCGGTGCACCGCCTGCGGACATGCCTGCAACGCCGACGTGAACGCGGCACGTAACATCGCGGCGGGGCACGCCGTGACCGCGCGGGGACGCTTGCCGCTGGGCGGGCGGGCGAACCGCGAACCTCAACTCGCGCTCCTCTCAGCGTGAAGTTGGAATCTCTCGCATCCAGGCGGGGGAGGATGTCAATCGGACACCGCCTCTGGGGACAGCTCGATCAGCTTGCGCAACTCGGCTACCGAAAGCTCGGTCAGCCAAGCCTCCCCCGTTCCCACGATCCGTTCGGCCAGGGCCTTCTTCTCCTCGATCATGGCGTCGATCCGCTCTTCCAGAGTGCCGACGCAGACGAACTTGCGCACCTGGACGTCCCGGCGCTGGCCGATGCGGAACGCCCGGTCGGTGGCCTGGTCTTCCACCGCGGGATTCCACCACCGGTCCACGTGGATGACATGGCTGGCGGCGGTCAGGTTCAGCCCGGTGCCTCCGGCCTTGAGCGACAGCAGGAACAGCGCGGGCTCGGCCATCTCCTGGAATCCCGCCACCATGGCGTCGCGCTGCTTCTTCGGCGTGCCGCCGTGCAGGTACAGCACCGGGCAGCCCAGCCGCGCGGCCAGGTGCGGCTGGAGCATCGCGCCGAACTCCGCGTACTGGGTGAAGCAGAGTGCCTTGTCGCCCTCGGCGATGACCTCGTCGCAGATCTCCTCAAGCCGGGCCAGCTTGCCGGACCGGCCGGGCAGCCGGGAGCCGTCGCCGAGCAGGTGCGCCGGGTGGTTGCAGACCTGCTTGAGCCTGGCCATGGTCGCCAGCACCAGGCCGCGGCGCTCGATGCCCTCCCCGGCCGCCTCGATCCTGGCCAGCATGTCGGTCACCGTCGCCTGGTACAGCGAGGCCTGCTCGGCGGTGAGGTTGCACCAGACCTTCATCTCGAGCTTGTCCGGCAGGTCGGAGATGATCGACTTGTCGGTCTTGAGCCGGCGCAGGATGAACGGCCCGGTGATCCGCCGCAGCCGGGCTGTCGCCTCGTCATCGGCGGCGCGCTCGATCGGGATCGCGTACCGCTGCCGGAACCGCTCCGCGGGCCCGAGCAGGCCGGGGTTGGTGAACTCCATGATCGACCACAGGTCGCTGAGCCGGTTTTCCACCGGGGTGCCGGTCAGCGCGATCCTGGACCCGGCCGGCAGGCCGCGGACCGCCTGCGCCTGCCGGGTCGCGTGGTTCTTGATGTTCTGCGCCTCGTCGCACACCACCCGCGCCCACGGCACCCGGGCGAGCTCCGCCTGGTCCCTGGTCGCGATGCCGTAGCTGGTGATCACCAGGTCAGCCCCGACCAGCGCGCCGGCCAGGTCGTCCCCGCGGAGCCGGTCGCTGCCGTGGTGCACGTGCACCGTCAGCGCCGGCGTGAACCTGGCCGCCTCCCGCTCCCAGTTGCCCACCACCGACATCGGGCACACCACCAGCGTGGGCGCCAGCCGAGCGGCCTTGTCCGGTGCCGTGGATCCGGATTCCACCTCGCTCGTGACCAGGCACAACGTCTCGGCGGTCTTGCCGAGGCCCATGTCGTCCGCGAGAACGCAGCCGAGGCCGAGACGGCCGAGGAAGGATAGCCACGCAACCCCTCGCTGCTGGTAGGGGCGGAGCTCGCCGTCGAAGCCGGCCGGCGTCTTGACCGGTTCGAGGCGGCGGTCGGCCTGGCCGGAGAGCAGGTCGCCCAGCCAGCCGTCCGCGTCCACCTCGACCAGCGGGAGGTCGCCGGGCCCGTGCAGGCCGGCCTGCAGGGCTTCCGAGGCGCGCATCGTGCCGGACCGGCTGCGCTCCAGGAAGCGCAGCGCCGCGCGGAGGTGCCGCTCGTCGAGTTCCACCCACTGGCCGCGCAGCCGGACCAGCGGGATCTTGAGCCTGGCCAGCTCGTCCAGTTCCTCGGGGTCCAGCTCCTGATCGCCGATGGCCAGGTCGTAGCGGAATTCGACCAGGTCGCCCAAGCCGAACTTCGGGTCGGTCACCGATCCGCCCGGCGTCTGCCTTGACCTGGTGGTGAGCTTGAGGCCGAGGCGGGACTTGCGCGCCCAGTCCGGCAGCAGCACGCCGAACCCGGCACCGGACAGCAGCGGCGCCGCCTGCCGGAGGAAGCCGAACGCGCCCTCGGTGTCCATCCTCACCTCGGCCGGGGCGGCGGCGCGCAGCGCCCGGTCGAGTTCGGGGAAGAGCCTGGCGGCCCGGCCAAGCCCGGCCAGAAGTTCCTCCTCCGGGTGCTGAATCCCGGCGGCCAGGCCCGCCGTGGATGCGCCGGCCCAGACGTCGGCGGCCAGCATCATCAGGCTCGGGTCATCGGTGGACTGCAGCGCGAACTCCACCCGCCAGTCCTCGTCCGGCGACCCAGCCCCGCCGTCGCCACCGCCGTCCCCGGCGCCGCCCGACGGCCGCGGCCGGGCAGCTCCTGGCGGGACTGGCGCGCTAGAGCCCGGGGGCCCTGGGTCGCTGGCGCCGGGCGGCCCTGGCCCGTCAGCACCCGGCGGGACCGGCTCGGCGACGCTTGGGACGGCGCCCTGCTCTGTCCTGTCTTCTGCCGGCTCCGGCTCGACCAGCCGGAAGCAGGTGCGCACCGGCCCCGCCGGGAGCTGAGCGGCGCGGTGCCAGGCGTCGAGCTGGCCGGCCAGCTCGGCCGCTTCCCGCTCGTCTTCGGCCGTATCGACTTCGACCTGGGCCTTTGCCGTGGTGAGCGCCGCGATCCACCGCTCGGCCACCGGAATGCGGGCGGGCCGGCGCCCGTTCCTGGACGGCAGCAGCGGCTGCCCGGCCAGCCGGACCCTGGCGGCGGCGTCGGTGAGCGCCTCCAGCGCGCCGGTCAGGATCACGGCCGATGACTGTCCGCCGGACTCGGTCGCGCGGCACATGGCGGGCATGCCCGCGGCGAGCTCACGAGCGCGTTCGGCGTCGGCACCGGACAGCACCGGGCGCCACCGCGCCGCATGCCCGCCGTCCTCGGAACGCAGCGCGGGCAGCACCCGGCCGCGGGCCGCCAGGTCAGCGGCCAGTCGCGCCACCGCGGCCAGGTAGCGTGCGCTGCCGCCGATCATCACCTCACCGCAGAACGCGCCCTGCTCGCCGAGCACGGCGAGCAGGCCCCCCGCGACGGCGGGCTCGAAAGCCAGCGCGGGGACCCGCCAGGCAGCCAGCGACACCCGGCGACCGCCCGCCCGGCCCGTCCCCAGTCGGCCCGGCTCGCCCGTTCTCTGGTCGGCCCGGCTGCCCGCTCTCTGGTCCGCCCGGCCCGGGCGGCCGGGCCAGCTCAGGCGAGGCGGACGGCCCTGCTGGACCGGATGGCAGCCACAGCGTCAGCTCGTCGTCGGCTGCCTGCCCGGCCAGGCTGACAGCCGGTTCGGGCAGCTCGGTGAGCGCCCGCACCAGGTCCGGCGCCTGGAGGGCGAACGGATGCGGCCTGGGGGCGCGGGACGGCCGTCCCGGGCGCGGCGGCGCCGTCGCGGGCAGCGCGGAATCCTCGGCCCACAGATAGGCCGCCCCATAGGCCCACAGCCCATGAATGATTAGCATGCGCACACGACTCCCGGTAACAGCCCCAGGCTCCCAGCCTGCCAGACCGCCCGCCGCGCCGCGCCGCCAGACACACCGCGCCCGCCCGCTGCCCGCATCTCGTATCGTGAGACAGCCCAGCGCACTTATCATGCGCACTGGTTGGACAAACCGGGATGAAACCGGACACCATTCGGCCACAGCGCATGATAAGTGGCTGTGATCATGACGCGGCAGGCCGGCGACCACGACGTGACCGGTTAGGTGCGCCGGTCCGCTATCTCCCAGGCGTGGTCGAGCACGTGCCAGGCGTAGCGGCGCAGTGCGTACCTGGCCGGCCAGGTCCCGCCGGGAGCGCCGGCCCGCAGCGCCGCGGCCAGCGTCTGGCGCTGCTGGTTCCAGGGCGTGCGTGGCGGCACCCGGGCGCCGCACTTGCCGCTGAACGACCGTTCGGCCTCGCGGACGTGGTCCGCGATCGCGTCGCGGTCGCGGCCGCCGCCGCGGGGCCCCTTGCGCAGCGCGGCAGGTGCGTCCGCGACGACCGAGTCCAGGTACTCCCATCCGGCCTCGAGCAGCGCGGTGAGGCGGTCGGCCTCGGCCGGCCCGAGCGGCTCGGCGTCCCACGGGCCCGGCACGTCGGGCGCGCCGAAGTCCGTGGTCGCGTTGCCGGTGACCTGCCCGGCCACCTGGAGGTCCCCGGGCGCGAACCCCGGCCCGGCGACGGCGGCGTACCGGCCGGCGTAGTCGAGCAGCGCGTCGAGGGCGGCGTGCTCGCCCCGGCCGCGCCGGCACCAGCCCGGCCAGTCCAGCGCGGACGCGAAGACCCACTTCGCGCCGATTTCCAGGCCGACGCGGACGACGGCGGGAACCTCGGGCTGCTCGCGGTCAGGACGGGTGGGCGTCGCCGGTCCCGCGGTCCTGGCTGGCCGCAGGTTCGGCACCCGGGCGTTCGGGCAGATCCGGCTGCTGCGCGAAGTACTTGCGGTCCGCGCCCACCTTGCGCAGCTGCTTGTTCATCGAGCGCAGCAGGAAGAACCAGCACTACCCCGATCCCCGCCACGATGAGGAAACCGAGGACGCCGGGCTCGACCTGGCTGGCCGCCGACGAGCTGGCCAGCGCTGTCAAAGGCAAACCTTCTCCTGTATCCCTGCGAACAAGTCGTCTTCGGGCAGCTCGGTGTCAACGAGCGACCTAGCCAGATGGTAGTCCTCGGTGGGCCAGACCGCCTGCTGCACCTCCAGCGGGCAGGCGAACCAGGCGCCGTCCGGGTCGACCTGCGTCGCGTGCGCCTTCAGCGCCTGGTCGCGGATCGCGAAGTAGTCGCCGCAGCGTACCCGGGTGGTGATCTCCAGTTCCTCGCGGTCCTCGGCCCGCTCATCCCAGGACTTGAACCAGTCGGCGTACGGCGACTCGAGCCCGCGCCGCAGCAGTTCCTCGTGCAGCGCCTGGTACCGCGCGCGGTGGAAGCTGGCGAAGTAATACAGCTTCAGCGGCTGCCACGGCTCGCCCGCGCCGGGATAGCGGTCGGGATCCGCGGCGGCCTCGAACGCCTCGACGCTGACGTTGTGGCACTGGATGTGGTCCGGGTGCGGGTAGCCGCCCCGCTCGTCGTAGGTGAGCATGACGTGCGGGCGGAACGCGCGGACCTCGCGGACCAGCCGCTCGGCCGCCTCGGCCGCCGGCACCAGGGCGAAGCAGCCCTCGGGCAGCGGCGGCAGCGGGTCTCCCTCGGGCAGCCCGGAGTCGGTGAAGCCGAGGAACCGCTGCTGCACGCCGAGGATGCCGCGCGCCCGCGCCATCTCCCGTGTCCGGACCTCGGGCAGGTCGGCGCGGATCTCCGGCCGGTCCATCGCCGGGTTCAGGATGTCGCCGCGCTCGCCGCCGGTCAGCGTGCAGACCAGGACCTCAGCCCCCTCGCGGACGTAGCGGGCCATCGTGGCGCCGCCCTTGCTCGACTCGTCGTCCGGGTGCGCGTGCACGGCCATCAGCCGCAGCGGCCCGGTGGCGTCGCCAGCCTGTACGCACTCGGTGGTCAGCTGCGCGCCGGTCATATCGGTAGGTGAAGGCAAGCCAGGTCTCCTCACAGGTTCATGAACGCCCGTCGGTGCCTCGACAGATCGTCATTCTTCTTCAGAACGCCCCGGCCACGCGACGTAATTCCGCCGGGGCGGCCGCCGCGATGACCTTGACCCGGTCGCGGGGCGCACGCATAATGCTCTATCCCCGCGGGCATTGACGAGGGCAACGCACTGAGGGGACCTTGTTAACCTCAGAGGATTACCCCGAGGGCTCGCCACTGAGACCCGGCGGGCGTCAGGACCTCAGATGCCCGCACCACTTTCGAGGAGTGCCCGTGACCGAGACGCGCGACGACAGCCTTACCTGGCTCACTCAGGAGGCCTACGACCGGTTGAAGTCCGAGCTTGACCATCTCTCCGGGCGGGGTCGCGTCGAAATCGCCGAGAAGATCGAGTTCGCCCGGGAAGAAGGCGACCTGCGCGAGAACGGCGGCTACCACGCCGCCAAGGAGGAGCAGGGCAAGATCGAGGCGAGGATCAACCAGCTGCAGCACATCCTGGCCAGCGCCCGGGTGGGCGAGCCGCCGCGCACCGAGGGCGTGGTCGGGCCGGGGATGACGGTCACCGTGCGGTTCGAGCGCGATGACGACGAGGTCACCTTCCTGCTTGCCTCCCGCGAGGAGAGCGGCGCGCCGATCGACGTGTACTCTCCCCGCTCGCCGCTGGGCAGCGCGATCTACGGCAAGAAGGTCGGCGAGAAGGCGACCTATACCCTGCCGAACGGCCGCAGCGCCACGGTCGAGATCCTGGACGCGGTGCCGTACGCCGGGATGTGACCCGGGCGGCCGCGCTCGGCAGCGCAGTTCGGGCGCTGGCTGCTCCGCCGGCTACGTCCGGTCGCTCAGCGGGACTTCCTTCCCGAGCCAGGCGAGCTCGCCATGCTAGCCGGGCCGGGCCGGGCTGGCCGCGGCCGCGTGCACCAACGGCAGCACCCGGTAGCGAAGCGGAGTGGCGAGCGCGATCACCGTGGACGCCCGGACCACCCCGGCCACGTCCACGATCGCGTCGATCACCCGCTGCAGGTCCGCGTTCGTCCTCGCGACCACCCGGCACAGCATGTCGCCCGTGCCGGTGATCGTGTGCACCTCCAGCACCTCGGGAATCGCGGCCAGCCCGTGCGCCACCGGATCGTGCCCGCCGGCCTGGCGGATCTCCAGCGTCACGAAGCGCGGTGACGCCGTAACCGAGGGCGGCCGGGTCGATATCCGGGCCGAACCCGGTGATCACCCCGCGTGCCTGCATCCGGTCCAGCCGCGCCTGAACCGTTCCGCGGGCCACGCCCAGCCGCCGGGACGCCTCGAGCACGCCGACCCTGGGCTCGTCGCGGAGAAGCTCGACGAGCTGTGCGTCTAGACGATCAGTCACTGGCGTGCTCCCGTTCCGGCCGCAGACCGGCCACCGCTGTACAAAGTGTCCAACCTGAGGACAGCGTGCGCGAGGTTGGCCGAAGGCGCGCGGTATCGGCACGAGTGGTGCGGCCGTGGCGGAGGAGCATCATGAGCGCATGACCCAGCCCGCAGAGAACCCGGGCGGCGAGCCCGCAGGCGACCGGTCACCTGATGACCAGGACGCCGGATCGCCGGCCGCGGTGCCGCCGCCCGATTCCTGGCATTTCCCGCCCGAGCCGTCACCCAGCGCGTACCAGGCGCAGCCGGGCCGGCGCGCACCCGGGCCGCCGCCGGATGCCGCGCAGCCCTGCCACGGCGCGCCGCCGCCGAACGGCGCGCCGGCCCCGGAACGGCGCGCGCCAGTACGCCCCGCCCTACGGCGGCACAGCCGCCGCACGGCGCGCCGCCGCCGTACGGCGCCGCCGCAGAGCGGCGCGCCCCAGTACGCCCGCCCTATGGCGGCCAGCCGCAGCACGGCGACGCCGCCGTATGGCACCTCGCCGCACTACGGCACGCCGCAGCAGGGCGCCACGGCATACGGCCCCCCGTACGGGCCGTCTACCCGTCATGCCCGGCCGGGCTCGCGCCGGCGCCGGAGCCGGACCTGGCCGAATGGTGGCGGCGCCTGCTGGGCAGGCTGATCGACATCCTGGTGCTCGACGATCCTGGCCACGCCGATCGCGGTGGCCGTGCTCTCGCGCTCCTTCAGCCAGTACCAGCGGATCATCGATCGGTACCCGGATCTCGAACGCACCCGGAGCGCAGACGGCGATCGGCAAGGCCGACGGAAGGCTGCTCGGCGCGTGGCTGGTCTTCGCGTGCATCATCGCCGGGCTCTCGTTCTTCTACGATTCCATCCAGCACGGCCTGTGGGGCCAGACGCTCGGCAAGCGGGCGCTGGGCACCCGGGTGGTCTCGGCGCGATGACCGGTCGAAGATCAGCGGCGGGACGGCGGCCGGGCGGGCCGCCATGTACGCGCTGATCCCGGTGGTCCCGCTGGTCGGCACCCTGTTCGCGCTACTCAACGGGCTGTGGCTGACCTGGGACCGGCGCCGTCAGTGCCTGCACGACAAGGCCGCGCGCACGATCGTGGTCAAGATCAGCGCCCAGGAGCCGCGCCCGGTGCCGCCTGGCTCGCCCCTGGTGACCGCGGTCAGCCGAAGATCAGCGTGTAGCCCGCCCGCCTGAGCTGGGTGATCACTTCCTCGCAGTGACCCGGGCCGCGGGTCTCCACCTGCAGCAGCACCTCGGCCTCGTCCACGTGCAGCTGCGGCGCGACCCGCTCGTGCACGACGCCCAGGACGTTGGCCCCAAGGCCGGCCAGCTCGCCGCAGCAGCGTCGCCAGCGCACCCGGCCGGTCGGGCAGCCTGCACCGGAAGCTCAGGTACCGGCCGGCCGCGCTGAGCCCGTGCCGCAGCACCTTGGCCAGCAGCAGCGGGTCGATGTTCCCGCCGGACAGCACGGCGACCACCGGCGGCTCGAAGGCATGCGGGTGCTCGAGCAATCGCCGCCACCGCCGGCCGCGCCGGCCGGCTCGACCAGCTGCTTGGCCCGCTCCAGGCAGAGCAGCAGCGCCCGGGACAGCCCGTCCTCGGAGACGGTCAGGATGCGCTCGGCCAGCTCGGACAGGATCGGGAAGGTGAGCTCGCCGACGTGGTTGACGCAGATGCCGTCGGCCATGGTGGGCGAGACCTCGATCCGCACCGGGTGCCCGGCCGCGATCGAGGGCGGCAGCGGCGCCGCCGCCGCCGCCTGCACGCCGACGATGCGGATGCCGGGATCGTGTCCCTTGGCCGCGATCGCGATGCCCGAGGCCAGCCCGCCGCCGCCGACCGGGATCACGATCGTGCGCACGTCCGGGCACTGCTCGAGGATCTCCAGGCCGACCGTGCCCTGGCCGGCGATCACGTCCGGATGGTCGAACGGGTGAATGTATACGCTGCCCCGCTCCTGCGCCTGGGCGATCGCCGCGGCCATGGCGTCCTCGACGCTCGCGCCGTCAGGATGACATCCGCGCCGTAGCCCTTGGTGGCCTCGATCTTCGGCAGCGGCGCTCCCTCGGGCATGAACACCGTGGCCTTGACGCCGAACGGCGACGGCGGCGAACGCCACGCCCTGGGCGTGGTTGCCCGCGCTGGCCGCCACCACGCCGCGGACCCGGTCGGCCTCGGGCAGCCGGGCCATCCGCACGTAACCGCCGCGGGCCTTGAATGACCCGGTGCGCTGCAGGTTCTCGCACTTCAAGTAGACGGGGCCGCCGAGCCGTTCGGACAGCACGCGGGAGTGCAGCATGGGCGTCTCGGAGATGATGCCGCGCAGCAGTTCACGCGCGGCGGCCACGTCCTCGGGCCGGACCGGGAAGGACGTCATGCCAGCAGTGTCGCACCGCTGCGCCGGGCTCGCCCCCTGGCGGCCGGCGGCCCCGGCGGCCTCCCCCGGTGCGAACCTGTCCGGGGGCGACATAGTGTCGAATGGTGCAGCCACTCAGCAACTCTCACCCAGCCGCCTCCGCAGCCGCAGGCCACGCCCCCCCTCCGGCCGCCTCGACCGTCGGTGAGCTCCGCGCCAGCGGCCACGCCTACCGGACCGTCAAAGAGGAAATCAGGCAGAACCTGCTCGCCCGGATGCGCGCGGGCGAGAACCGGTTCCCCGGCATCATCGGCTTCGACCAGACCGTGCTTCCGCACCTCGAGCGCGCCCTGCTGGCCGGGCACGACGTGATCCTGCTCGGCGAGCGCGGGCAGGGCAAGACCCGCCTGATCAGGACGATCACCGGGCTGCTCGACGAGTGGAGCCCGGCGGTCGCCGGATGCGAGATCAACGACCACCCGTACGCGCCGGTCTGCGCCCGGTGCCGCCGCCTGGCCGCCGAGCTGGGCGACGAGCTGCCGGTCTCCTGGCGGCACGTGAGCGAGCGCTACGGCGAGAAGCTGGCCACGCCGGACACCAGCGTCGGCGACCTGATCGGCGACATCGACCCGGTGAAGGTGGCCGAGGGCCGGACGCTGGGCGACCCGGAGACCATCCACTTCGGCCTGGTGCCGCGGACCAACCGCGGCGTGTTCAGCCTGAACGAGCTGCCCGATCTTGCCGAGCGGATCCAGGTGGCCCTGCTCAACGTGCTCGAGGAGCGCGACATCGGGGTGCGCGGCTACGCGCTGCGGCTGCCGCTCGACCTGGTCCTCGTGGCCAGCGCCAACCCCGAGGACTACACCAACCGGGGCCGCATCATCACCCCGCTCAAGGACCGGTTCGGCGCGGAGATCCGCACCCACTACCCGACGACCCTCGGCGACGAGCTGGCGCTGATCCGGCAGGAGTCGCTGATCTCCTGGGACGGCGCCGACCCCGCGACGATCCTGCCCGCGCACCTGGTCGACGTCATCGCCAGGTTCACCCGCCTGGTCCGGGCCTCGCCCGCGGTGGACGCGCGCTCCGGCGTCTCGGCCAGGTTCGCGATCGCGGCCGCGGAGAGCGCGGCCGCCTCGGCCGTGCGGCGTGCCGCGCTGACCGGCGAGGACCAGCCGGTGGCCAGGGTCTGCGACCTGCCCGCCATCGTCGGCACGCTGCGCGGCAAGGTGGAATTCGAGGTCAGCGAGGAGGGCCGGGAGCAGGAGGTGCTCGACCACCTGCTGCGCCGCGCGATCGCCGAGACCTTCCGCAGCATGCTCGGCAGCATCGACCTGTCCGCGCTGCTGGCCAAGTTCGATGACGGCGGCGCGGTCGAGTCCGGCGACCTGGTGCCCGCCCCGGACCTGCTGCGCCGCATCGGTGAGGTCGCCGGGCTGGCGAAGATCATGGAACGGCTGGGCGCGGCCGGCGCGGAGTCGCCCGGCCAGGCCGCGGCCGCGCTTGAGTTCACCCTCGAAGGCCTGTACCTGATGCGCCGTCTATCCAAGGATTCCGCCGATGGATCGACCACGTACCGAACGTAGCCAGGCCGGACCGGCTGGCCAGCCGGCCGCCGCTCGGTGCGGCCTGGCCGGGGACGAGTGATGTCCGGCTCCTACTCCTATTCCGAGTACGGCGGCGGGCCCGACCCGCTCGCGCCGCCCTATGACGTGCGGGGCGCCCTCGACCAGCTCGGCGAGGACGTGCTGGGCGGGCAGTCGCCGTCCACCGCGCTGCGGGACCTGCTGCGCCGTGGCCTGGCCGGCGACCGCGGCCAGCGCGGCCGCGGCCTGGACGACCTGCTCAAGCAGGTCCGCGAGCGGCAGCGCGAGATCCGCGACCGCGGCCGCCTGGACGGCATACTCGACCAGGCCCGGGCGCTGCTCGATACCGCTATCGGCCAGGAGCGCGCCGAGCTGTTCCCCGACCCGGGCGACGACGCGCGGATGCGGGAGGCCGAGCTCGACGACGCTGCCGTCCGACACCGCGCAGGCGATCAGGCGGCTGGCCGACTACCAGTGGCGGTCCCGGGCCGGCAAGGCAGACGTTCGAGAAGCTCAAGGACCTGCTCCGCCGCGAGGTGCTCGACAGCCAGTTCCGCGGCATGAAGCAGGCCCTGCAGGACGGCCCGGACTCCGGCGCGATGCAGCGGGTGAAGGACATGATGGCCGCGCTGAACGCGATGCTCGAGGCGGACGCCCGCGGTGACCACACCCAGGCCGACTTCGACCGCTTCATGGAGGAGTACGGGGACCTCTTCCCCGATCATCCCCGCGACCTCGAACAGCTGGTCGATTCGCTGGTCCGCAGGATCGCCGCGGCGCAGCGGCTGCTGGAGTCGCTCAGCGACGAGCAGCGCGGCGAGCTGGCCGGCCTCATGTCCCAGGCGCTCGACGACGCCGGCCTGGCCGCCGAGATGGCCCGGCTGGCCGACGCGCTGCGCGCCCGGCGTCCGGACCTGGACGCCATGGCCAGGGCGGCGAGAACCCGATGACGGGCGATGAGCCGCTCGGCCTCGGCGACGCGACCAGCGCGCTGGCCGAGCTGGCCGACCTGGCCGAGCTCGAGTCCGCGCTGCGGCAGGACTACCCGGGCGCGCGGCTGGACGACATCGACGAGGAAGCCGTCCGGCGCGCGCTCGGCCGCCAGGCCGTGGACGACATGTCGGCGCTGCAGGCAGATCGAGCGCGAACTAGAGCGGCAGGGGTACCTGCGGCACGAGGGCGGCTCGCTCGAGCTGACCCCGAAGGCCGTGCGCAGGCTGGGCGAGACCGCGCTGCGGCGGGTGTTCGCACAGCTCGGCGACGGTGGCCCGGGCGAGCACGAGCAGCACGACGCCGGGCAGGCCGGGGACCCGACCGGAAGCACCCGGCCCTGGCAGTTCGGTGACGAACTGGCCATCGAGGCGGCGGCGACGGTCCGCAGCGCGCTGCTGCGCGGTGCCCGGCCGGCGGCCGGCGCGACCCGGGTGCGGCTGTCGCCAGATGACTTCATGGTCGCCGAGACCGAGCGCCGGACCGCGGCCGCCGTGTGCCTGCTCGTCGACCTGTCGTACTCGATGGCGCTGCGCGGCACCTGGGCGGCGGCCAAGCAGACGGCGCTGGCCCTGCACGCCCTGGTGCGCAGCAGGTTCCCGCAGGACGCCATCCAGGTCATCGGCTTCTCCAACTACGCCCGCGAGCTGCGCGAGACCGACCTGGCCGGGCTCGGCTGGGACATGGTGCAGGGCACCAACCTGCATCACGCGCTCGTGCTGGCCGGGCGTTTCCTCGACAAGCACCCCGAGCACGAGCCGGTCGTCATCGTCGTGACCGACGGCGAGCCCACGGCTCACCTGCAGCGGGACGGGCGGTCCTGGTTCGACTGGCCGCCGTCGCGGGAGACTCTGGAGCTCACCCTGGCCGAAGTGGATAAGATGACAAGGCGCGGAGCGGCCCTGAACATTTTCATGCTGGCCGAGGACGAGCGGCTCACGGCCTTCGTCGAGGATGTCGCCCGCCGCAACGGCGGGCGGCTGCTGCAGGCGATCCCAGAGCGCCTCGGTGAGTACGTCGTGCAGGACTTCTTGCGCACCCGTCGGCAAAGCCGGCGATAAGTTCAGTTCGTTTTCTGTCGCATCGTCACCTACCGCAGCGTCCCGTAGTACCGTGCGGCAGGCGGCTACGGCCGCCCGGCCGGACCGACTGCCGATGGGACGGCGCGCAGCGGAATCCAGGGAGGATACGTGAGTTATGTGGACGAAGCGCAAGACGTGGATGGACGGGTCGAACGGTCGCCGGGACGGGTAATCCTCGCCGTCGTCCTCGTGGTCATCGGAATCCTGGGGATCATCGCGGCGCATCCTCTACCTCACCGAGCCTGCGCACTCGCTGCCTAGCGTCCTCGGGCAGATCAAATACAACGGGCACAACCACGGGCGGGCATATTCGCACCGGACCCTGCGCGGGGCAGTCGCGCTCGCGATCGGCGTAGTCGTCCTGCTCGCCGGGGTCTTCGCATTCGTCTGGAAGCCCAGGGACCGCAGCTAGCCCGGCCGCGGCCCGGGGCCGTACCCATCCCCTTCCGGGTGCCCGCCGGCGGGCACCCGGAAGGGACCTCCTTGTGGCCTAGCCCAGGGCCTGGCGCAGGTCCCCGATGAGATCGTCGGCGTTCTCGATGCCGACCGAAAGCCTGACCAGGTCCCCGGGCACCTCGAGGGCGGACCCGGCCGCGGAGGCGTGCGTCATCCGGCCGGGCAGCTCGATCAGCGATTCCACTCCGCCGAGCGACTCGGCCAGCGTGAACAGCCTGGTTCGCGCGCACACCGCGGCCGCCTCCCGGGCCCCGGCCCGCACCCGGAACGACACCATCCCGCCGAACCCGCGCATCTGCTTCGCCGCCAGCTCGTGACCGGGATGCGACGCCAGCCCCGGGTACAGGACCTGGCTGACTGCCGGGTGCGCGGCCAGCATCTCCGCGACGCGGGCGGCGTTCGCGCCGTGCCGGTCCATCCGCACCGCGAGCGTCCTGATCCCGCGCAGCGTGAGCCACGCGTCGAACGAGCCTGCGATCGCCCCGGTGGCGTTCTGCTGGAAGGCCAGCCGCTCGCCGAGCCCGGCGTCGGTCACGACCAGCGCGCCGCCCACCACGTCGGAGTGCCCGCCCAGGTACTTGGTCGTCGAGTGCACCACGACGTCGGCGCCGAGCGTGATCGGGCGCTGCAGGTAGGGGGAGGCAAACGTGTTGTCCACCACGAGCAGCGCGCCGGCCTCGCGGGCCAGGCCGGCCAGCGCGGAGATGTCCGCGATGCCGAGCAGCGGATTGGTGGGCGTCTCCACCCAGATGACCTTGGCGGGCCTTGCGGCCAGGGCTTCGCGGACCGCGGCCTGGTCGCTGATCGGCACCGGCGCATGGCTCACGCCCCACTGCTCGTACACCCGGGAAAACAGCCGGAACGTGCCGCCGTACGCGTCGTCCGGGATCAGGACGTGATCGCCCGGCGAGCAGACGGTGCGGAGCAGGCAGTCCTCGGCGGCCATGCCGGAAGCGAAGGCCAGCGCCCCCGCCCCGCCCTCCAGGGCGGCCAGGCATTCCTCCAGCGCGGTCCGGGTCGGGTTCGCGGTCCGCGAGTACTCGTAACCCCCGCTGCGCAGGCCGCCCACGCCGTCCTGCTTGTAGGTGGATACCTGGTAGATCGGCGGCACCACCGCGCCGGTCAGCGGGTCAGGTTCCTGGCCCGCGTGAATCGCCAGCGTCTCGAAGCCGTCTGGATGCGTCATGTTCGCCGCCTCTCTGTGATCCGCTCGGTCGCGCCCGCGGGCGCCCCGTGCCGCTTCAGCCTTCCCCCGATGACCTCAGCGCGGAGCCGTTCGGGCGTCTTGGTCGGAAAGGAACGCGAGCATGTCCTGGCGGGTGATCATTCCGACTGGTTTGCCGTCCATCAGCACCACGGTCGCGCCGCCCTTCTCCAGCGCGGCCACGATCGTGCTCACCGGCTCGCCCGAGCCGACCATCGGCAGCGGCGGCGACATCAGGGAACTCACCGGGTCCTGCGGCCGGGCCCGGCCGGCGATCAGCGCCTCGAGCAGGTCGCGCTCGACGATCGAGCCGACCACCTCGGCCACCATCACCGGGGGCTCTTCTTTGATGACCGGGATCTGCGACACCTCGTACTCGCGCAGGATCTCGATCGCGGTGGCCACGGTCTCGGCCGGGTGGGTGTGCACGAACTGCGGGAGACCGCGTTCCTTGGCCGCCAGCACGTCAGCCGCGATCGGCTCGGCCGACGACGTGGCCAGGAAGCCGTAGTCGGCCATCCACTCGTCGTTGAAGATCTTCCCCAGGTAGCCCCGGCCACCGTCGGGCAGCAGGGTCACGATCATGTCATCGGGACCGCAGCGTGCCGCGACGCGCAGCGCGGCGACCACGGCGAGCCCGCAGGAGCCGCCGGTCAGCAGCGCCTCCTCCCGCGCCAGCCTGCGGGTCATGAGGAACGACTCGGCATCGGTGACCGCGATGACCTCGTCGCATACGTCCGGATCGAAGGTGGCGGGCCAGATGTCCTCGCCCACCCCCTCGATCAGGTAGGGCCGCCCGGAGCCGCCCGAGTACACCGATCCTTCCGGGTCAGCGCCGATCACCGTGACCCGGCCGCCGGAGACCTCCTTCAGGTAGCGGCCGGCGCCGGTGATCGTCCCGCCGGTACCGATACCCGCCACGAAGTGCGTGAGAAGGCCGTCGGTCTGGGCCCAGATCTCCGGGCCCGTGGAGTGATAGTGCGAGGCGGGGTTCTCCGGGTTGGCGTACTGGTCCGGCTTCCAGGCCCCCGGGATCTCGCGGGCCAGCCGGTCCGAGACGGAGTAATAGGAGTCGGGGTGGTCGGGTGACACGACGGAGGGGCAGACCACGACCTCCGCGCCGTACGCGCGCAGCACGCTGAGCTTGTCCTGTCCCACCTTGTCCGGGCAGACGAAGACGCAGCGGTATCCCTTCTCGGCGGCCACGATGGCCAGGCCGACGCCGGTGTTGCCGGAGGTCGGCTCGACGATCGTCCCGCCCGGCCGCAGCGCGCCTGAGGCCTCGGCCGCCCGCACCATGCGCAGCGCGATCCGGTCCTTGACCGACCCGCCGGGGTTGAAGTACTCCACCTTGGCCAGGACCGCCGGCGCGCTGCCGCCCGCGGCCAGCTCGCTGGTGACCTTGCGCAGCCTGACGAGCGGGGTGTTCCCGACCAGCTCGATCAGCGAATCGTGTATCTGCATGCTCCAACCACCTGTACGTGTCCCTGGTGGCACGACGCTATCCCACCCGGGCTAGCGTGCTGGCCAGGTTGGCGGCCGGGAATGCGGGCGGGGCCGGGCGCGCTGAATAAGCTACTGTCAGGTAACGAAGCAGGGAGGCGCCATGTCCGAGGCAGTGATCGTCGCCACCGCGCGCTCGCCGATCGGCCGCGCGTTCAAGGGGTCCATGACCAGCATCCGCCCGGATGACCTGACCGCCCAGATCGTCTCGGCGGCGCTGGCCCAGGTGGAGCAGCTCGATCCCGGCGAGATCAACGACCTCATGCTCGGCTGCGGGCTGCCCGGCGGCGAGCAGGGCTTCAACATGGCCCGCGTGGTCGCCGTCATGCTCGGCTACGACAAGCTGCCGGGCACCACCGTCAACCGGTACTGCTCGTCGTCGCTGCAGACCACCAGGATGGCCTTCCACGCGATCAAGGCCGGCGAGGGCGATGCGTTCATCTCCGCAGGCGTGGAGTGCGTGAGCAGGCTGGTCAACGGGAGCAGCGACAGCTGGCCGGACACGCACAACCCGGTATTCGCCGAGGCCGAGGCCAGGACCCAGGACCAGGCCGCCGGGGGCGGCGACGCCTGGCACGACCCGCGCGATGACGACGCGATCCCCGACGTCTACATCGCGATGGGCGAGACCGCCGAGAACGTGGCCCAGCTGCGCGGCATCACCCGGCGGCAGCAGGACGAGTTCGGCGTGCGATCCCAGAACCTGGCGGAGAAGGCACTGGCCAACGGATTCTGGCAGCGCGAGATCACCCCGGTGACGCTGCCGGACGGGACCGTGGTCAGCGCCGACGACGGCCCGCGCCCTGGCACCACGCTGGAGAAGGTGTCCCAGCTGAAGCCGGCCTTCCGGCCGGACGGGACCGTCACCGCGGGCAACTGCTGCCCGCTGAACGACGGGGCCGCCGCGGTGGTGGTGATGAGCGACCGCCGGGCCGCCGAGCTCGGCCTCACCCCGCTGGCGCGCATCGTCGCCTCCGGGGTCTCGGCGCTGTCACCGGAGATCATGGGCCTCGGGCCGGTGGAGGCGTCCAGGCAGGCGCTCGCCCGGGCCGGGATGACGATGAGCGACATCGACCTGGTCGAGATCAACGAGGCGTTCGCCGCCCAGGTCATCCCGTCCTACACCGATCTCGGCATCGACCTGGACAAGCTGAACGTCAACGGCGGGGCGATCGCCGTCGGCCACCCGTTCGGGATGACCGGGGCGCGGATCACCACGACGCTGCTGAACAGCCTGCGGTTCCACGACAAGGCGCTGGGCCTGGAGACGATGTGCGTCGGCGGCGGCCAGGGCATGGCGATGATCTTTGAGCGGCTCAGCTGAGCCAGCGGCTGGTCACTTGCTGGTAACGGGTAATTAGGAAAGGTCTCGCACGGGGGTTGTCAGGCAGCCGGGCGTAAGGCAGTCTCGCACCAAGAGGAGTCCATCCTGTGAGGTGCCAATTGTCCCTGAACCACTCTCCGGAGCTGCACAAGAACCTGATCGCCCGCATCCCGGATGTTACGGGACGCGACCTCCCTGAGTGGTTCAGAAGCCTCGAGTCCGGCCCCGCGTTCCTTCGCTGCGAGGAGCGTGCGCAGTGGCTGGCCGACGAGCATGGCCTCTCGCACGGCTATGCCAGCGCGATCGTGCACGAGTATGAGGTGCGCCGCCGCACCAGGCTGAACGCTTGACCGGGTCATGAAGCCTGACGAGGCCAGACAGTTCATCGCTGCCCAGCACCGCGCGGTACTCGCGACGCGGCGCTCTGACGGGCAGCCTCAGCTCTCGCCGGTGCTGTGCGCCGTGGACGAAGCGGGACGGGTGATCATCAGCACCCGGGAAGCCGCCATCAAGACCAAGAACGTCCGGCGATACCCGTACGCCTCGCTGTGCGTGGTCAGCGACGGCTTCTTCGGCCCGTGGGTGCAGGTCGAGGGGGCCGCCGAGGTCATCTCGCTGCCTGATGCGATGGAACTGCTGATCGACTACTACCGCCGGACGGCAGGAGAGCACCCCGACTGGCCGGACTACCGCGCCGCCATGGAGCGCGAGCGGCGGGTCATCGTCAGGGTCTCGATCGACCGGGCAGGCCCGGATGTTAGCGGGTAGCGGGGAAAGCCGGTGCGGGCCCGGGGTCTGGCTCCGCTGCCGGGGAGCCGGCGGATAGCAGCGCCCGCTGGCCGGAAGTCCTGGCGTGACCACCCTGTCTGGCGCGAGAATCTCGCGCCAGACTTGCCTGATCACGCTGGACACGGAGCGCTACTTGGCCGACGATACGAGGGGCGGCGTTCCAGCGGGTGCTGAACGCCACCGGGGTTGAGCGTTCGGGTGGGTGCCGAACGCCGTGAGGGGAGGCAGAGCGGCCATGACTACCAGCGTGGTCATCGGGCGGTGGACCGCGGTCGCCGTCGCGATCCGGGGGGGCGACCCCCTGCCACGGGCCGGTCCGGGGGGCTTACCGCATCCAAATCCCCGCCCATGACATATCCCGGCAGCCGGCATCGGCGGGATGATCGCGGTCGAGTCGCTGCCGGATTCATTGCCGCACTGAGTTAGCCCAAGGCTGACCCTTTTGCGGAGAATGTCGCATAAGCGTCTCCGGTAATTGTTGTGCTGCCGTGTCATGCCTTTATTCGGTGCAGCCGGGCAGGCACGATCTACGGCGGCCGGGGACCGCGCCGGAAGGTGCTGCGCCCGGGCCCGCGGCATCGTGATTATCAAGTAACGGCGTGTCGCCGCTAGTTATTACTTTTCCCCAATTGGGCGCTGCGCCCAGCCGGGCCCTGAACATAGGCCAGAAACCGTGAACGGACGCCGGAAGAGACGAGCGCAGGCAAGCGACCTGCGAAAACTCTGATGTAAGCCTGGTGCCCCCGGTCGGAATCGAACCGACACTCGGACCCTTTTAGGGGGTCAGCCTCTGCCCTTGGGCTACGGGGGCCGCCGTGACCGTACCCATGCGCGTCGGGACTACTTCGATTGCACCGGTAGTGTACGACAATTTTGGCCTGCCGCATATTCTCGATTTACTTTTTCTGGCCAATGAATGCGGAGTGTAGCCGAAATCCTGGGAGAAGTAAGCACACGGTAGCGGCAAGCGCCGCCGCCGTGACGTATTCGTTATCTTCCGGCTTGCTGACGGGCCCGGTTGAACACGGAGTCAAGCATGTCGGGCGTCACCCGGCCGGTAAACGTATTCTGCTGGCTGGGGTGATAACAGCCGATAAGCAACATCGAGTCCCGCGAGTCACACGATTCCCGCGAATCGCTTGAGGAAGCCGAGTTGCCCGGCGCCGGGCCGGGGGACTGCCCGCGGTCACCGGGCGGCCCGGCCACTTGCGCACGGCCGCCTGGCGCGCCGGCGGGCTGCTCGCGGTCGCCCGGCGGCGGGCCCGCCGGCCGGTCGCGGCCGCCGAGGGAGCCGGCCGGCCGCTCGAGGACGACCTCAGCGCCATGGCCGAAGGCCGGGCGCGGCCGCGGCAGGGCGAAGCCGACCGCGGCCAGCGGCGCCCAGACGGCCTGCCAGGCGAAACCGCCCAGGCAGACGATGACCCGCAGCGACGGCAGCACCTCGACCAGCTCGGCTTCCAGCCACGGCGCGCAAATGTCCCGCTCGGCCGGGGTCGGCTTGTTGGCCGGCGGGGCGCAGCGCACTGCCGCGAGCATGCGCGCGCCGATCAGCCGCTGCCCGTCCCCCGCCGCCACGCTGTCCGCCTGCGCGGCCAGGCCGCACCGGTACAGCGACGCGAACAGCACATCTCCGCTGCGGTCGCCGGTGAAGACCCGCCCCGTCCTGTTTCCCCCGTGCGCCGCGGGCGCGAGGCCGACGATGACGACGCCCGGCTGCGCGTCCCCCCATCCGGGGACCGGGCGCCCCCAGTAGCGTTCGGCCTGGAACGACCGGCGCTTGGCCGTGGCTACCTGCTCGCGCCAGCTGACCAGCCGCGGGCAGGCGCGGCACACGGACTGCCGTGCGACCAGCTCGTCGAGCGTGCCTGCCGTGGCGGCCAGCTCCCGGACCTCGCGGGCGCTGCGCGCCACAGGCGTCTGCGGCGTGGCCGGGTCACCCGGCCAGCCCGTCCCCGGCTCGACCGGGCTCCCGGCCGGCCCGGCGGGTCTCAACGGGGCGGCCGCATCGACCAGGCGATGCCGTCCAGGATGTCGTGCTCGCTGACCACGACCTCGGCGAAGCCGAACCGCTGCATGACCCGGTCGAGCACCAGCGCGCCGCCGCCGATGACGTTGACCCGTCCCGGGTGCATGGCAGGGATCGCCGATCGCTCCGCCCGGGTCTGGGCGAGCAGCCGGCGGGTCACCGATCGCACCTGGGCCGCGGGGATCCGGGCGTGATGGATGCGCGCGGGGTCATAGCCGGGCAGATCGAGCGCTATGGCGGCCACCGTGGTGACCGAGCCAGCCAGGCCCACCAGGGATCTGCCCTGTGCTACGCCGATCTTCGCGTCCGCTTCTTCCAGTGCGGCATCGATGTCCGCGATCGCGGCCGCGATCTGTTCCCGGTCCGGCGGATCGGAGTGCAGGTGCCGCTCGGTCATCCGCACGCACCCGATGTTCAGTGAGATGGCGGCCACCTCATCGGTTCGCGCCGGACCGCCATCGCCACCTAGCACGAACTCGGTCGAGCCGCCGCCGATGTCCAGCACGAGATAGGGCGGATCCGGGGGCTGGGCCATCGCGCCGAACTCGGCGGTCGCGCCCGCGAATGAAAGGCGCGCCTCCTCATCGCCGGTGAGTACCTCGGGTTCGACGCCGAGAACAGCGACCACGCCGCGGGTGAACTCGGCGGCGTTGGTGGCATCCCTGGTGGCGCTGGTCGCGACCATGCGCACGTCATCCACCCGGCTGGCCCGGATGATGTCTGCGTACTTACGGAGGGCGCCGAGCGTGCGCGCCAGCGCTTCGGGGGCCAGCCGCCCGGTCTTGTCGACGCCTTGCCCCAGCCGGACGATCTCCAGCCGCCGGTCGACATCGGTGAGGGTGCGGCGGACCAGGTCCACGTCGGCGACGAGCAGCCGGATCGAGTTCGTTCCGCAGTCGATAGCGGCCACCCGTGACGTCATGCGTCGCCCGCGCGCGGTGGCCGCGGCACGCACGGGCCGCCCCCCCACCAGTCCCCGGCGGAATCGGCCGCTTCCCGGCCCAGCGGGTTCGCGCCGGCCACGGCCAGCTCGTGGGCCATCAGGGCGTGCAGGCACTTGACCCGGGCCGGCATCCCGCCTGCGCTCTGGGTGCCGGCGGGCAGCGGACGCACCCCGCAGGCCCGGGCTGCCTCGCCGCGCCGGGCCAGGTAGTCGAGATGGGCGGCCTGGTAGGCGCCGCGCAGGTTCTCGTCGGTAGCCAGCCTGGCCGTCATCGCCGCCATCATCCCGCTCGCCTCAAGCCGGCCCGCCGCGGCGGATGCTCTCGGGCAGGTGAGGTAGTACAGGGTGGGGAACGGCGTTCCGTCGGGCAGCCGGGGGGCGGTCCGTACCACGTCCGGCAGGCCGCACCGGCACCGGTGCGCGACCGAGAACTGGCCGCGCGGAGGCCGCCCGAGCTGGGCGGCTACCGCCGCCGCGTCCGCCGGGCTGATGGCGAACGGTCCGGTACCGGTCATCGTGACGTCTTCTGGTCCGCCTGACGCACCGATTGCCAGAGCCGGCCGTACCAGGTGCTGGGCGCGGCCGCGCGCGGCGGGCTGAGGCCGACTGCGGGCTTCCCGTTGATGATCACGTAGCAGGTCTGACTGGGCATGCACATATGCAGCTCATCGCGCGCCCGCTGCTCGATGTAGGCCGGGTCGTTCAGCCGCTGCTGCTCCGCGCGCAGCCTGCTCAGCTGGACATACAGCGAGTGCTGCTGCGCGCCGAGCTGGCCGATCTGCCTGTGCTGGCCGATGTACTCGCGCACCGGGTAAGCGAGAGTCAGCATGATCGCGCAGATCACCGCCGCGAGCACCGCGGCCCGGCTGGTGAGCCGCGGCCGCGATGTGCCCTCAGCGGACGTGCCCATCAGGTCCCGGCCGCCGTGAACCGGGGAAACGCACTCGCACCCGCGTACGCGGCCGCGTCGTCGAGCAGCTCCTCGATCCGCAGCAGCTGGTTGTACTTGGCCACTCGCTCGGACCGGCAGGGCGCGCCGGTCTTGATCTGGCCGCAGTTCAGCGCGACGGCGAGATCCGCGATCGTGGTGTCCTCGGTCTCGCCGGACCTGTGGCTGATCACGCAGCTGTATCCGCTGCGCAGGGCCAGGGACGCGGCCTGGAACGTCTCGGTCAGGGTGCCGATCTGGTTCACCTTCACCAGGAGCGCGTTCGCCACATGCTCACTGACTCCGCGCCGGAGCCGTTCGGGATTTGTCACGAAGATGTCGTCGCCGACCACCTGCACCCGGCCGCCGATCTCGGCGGTCAGTTCCCGCCAGCCATCCCAGTCTTCCTCGGCCAGCGGGTCCTCGACGGAGACCAGCGGGTAGGCATCGAGCCACTCGGCGTAGATCCGGGTCATCTCGGCCGTGGTCCGGCTGCCGCCCTCGAAGGTGTAGGCGCCGTCGCGGTAGAACTCCGTGGCCGCCGCGTCGATGCCGAGCGCGACATCCTGGCCGGGGGTGAAACCTGCGTTGCCGATCGCTTCGACGATCAGGTCGAGCGCGGCGCGGTTGTGCTTGAGGTCGGGGGCAAAGCCACCCTCGTCGCCGACGCCCGTGCTCAGGCCGTGCTGCTTGAGCACGGACTTCAGCGCGTGGTAGGTCTCCGCCCCCCAGCGCAGCGCCTCGGCGAACGTGCTCGCTCCGATCGGAAGGATCATGAACTCCTGGACGTCCACGCTGTTATCGGCGTGCGCGCCGCCGTTGAGGATGTTCATCATCGGCACCGGGAGCAGGTGCGCGTTCGGGCCGCCCAGGTAACGGAACAGCGGCAGGGCCGCCGACTCGGCCGCGGCCCGCGCCACGGCCATGCTCACGCCCACGATGGCGTTGGCACCCAGCCGCGACTTGTCCGGCGTCCGGTCCAGGTCGATCATCGCCTGGTTGACGAGCCGCTGGTCATCGGCGTCGTAGCCGAGCAGTTCCGGCTGGATTTCGTCGATCACGGCCTGCACGGCCTGCTGTACGCCCTTGCCGCCGTACTCGGTGCCGCCGTCCCTGCGCTCCACCGCCTCGAACGCCCCGGTGGAGGCCCCGCTCGGGACCCCTGCGCGTCCCGCGGTGCCATCGTCCAGCGCGACCTCGACCTCGACGGTCGGGTTACCACGCGAATCCAGGATCTGCCTGGCATGGATCGCTTCGATGGAAGCCATTCGGGAGACTCCTGATGGATATGGTCGGCCTGGCCCGCGGGACGGTTTCGTCAGTACTACGGTTTCGTCAGTACTGGAGCCTAATGCAGTGTTAGCGGGGCTGATGAGCGGCCACGCCGGGTGCAGGCCAGCCTTCGCCGCCCGGCGCCATTGCGTCGCGACCACGGTACGAACCGGGCGGCTGCGTGCTGAGATGGCTACATGGAGTTGCGGCACCGGCACCTCGCTGACACGCCGGCCGGGCCCGGCACAGGCCGGCCGCCGGATGACCGCGAGCCGCACCCGGCCGACTCGCGCCAGGCAGACCGGCCCGCGGCCGGCACTGGCCCGGCACGCGACGACGCGCACCATTACGAAGCGGACAGGCGCGATCCGGGCCGGCACGACCCGGACCGGCACGACCCGGACCGGCACGACCCGGACCGGCACGACGCGGACCGGCACGATGCGGACCGGCGCGGCGCGGACCGCTACGACGCGGACGCGGAATTCAAGCGCGGGATACCCAAGCCGCCCGGATACCTGCCCGACGACACCGGCAGGCTCTCACCCCGGTCTGGCGCCGTCCCGTCCAGCGAACTGCACCACGACGAGCGCACCCCCGCCGCGATTCCACGCCGCGACATCGACCGCGGCGACACCCTCCGTGCTCACGTCGATCGCCCAGCTATCAACGACCCGTTCGAAACCGATACTCACCAGATCGCTATGGAGATCCCGCTTACCCGGCCGGATGGCACGCGCATTCCGTGCTTTCAACGGTCCACCCAGTCGCGAGCAGGCCGCGCAGGGCTGGGCCGGAGATTGCGGTCTTATCGCTGCGCTTGGTTCGGTCGCTGCACACCGCCCCGGCGACATCATCGGCCGGGTGCGCCCAGAGCCAGATGGAACATACAGGGTGTCGCTCAGCGAAGCGCGGCGGACCGATTGCGGTGCTGCCCCCACCGGGCGCAAGCATCGACTCTGACCATCACCCCGGAAATGCCGGTCTACGACGAAGATCCTGCTACTCCGGCATGCGCTAAGGCTCGAGGCGGGACCGCCTGGTGCGCCTGTCGTGGAAAAGGCCTTCGCGGGGGTGGACCAGACCTGGACTACCGAACGACGAGTGGCCTGGCTCGACGGCTGGGCTTCGCTATGCGCTCAAGACCAGGCCGACAAGGTGGAGAATTCCCGTTCCGGACCTGCTCCTACAGGGCTACGTACGATTGCACCAGGGCACAACACCCTGGGAACGAGCAGAGATACTCACCCAACTGACCGGCCAGGAGTCGGTGGTCCGTCAGTTCCCGGCCGGTCCCGAGGAGTGGCGGATCAACCGGATCATCCGCACTCAACTTGAGAGACGGCAAACCTGTACTGGTCAGCTCTCGGAGTCAGTCATACGACCGTGAAGCACTTCCGCACAACCTGGAACCCGAGCATGTATACGAGGTGACTGGCGTGGAGAAGGGAAAGATCGTGCTTCAGGAATCCATGGAACAGAGCACCCTGAGCCGATGGAGACCGACGAGTTCGTTCGGCAACATTCGGCCTTGGTACACGACGCTGACGTGAGGAGCTCAGAATGGGCATCGGCGCGCAAGTTTCGGTCGGCAGGGAGGGTGTTCGATCGGGATGGGCTCAGCTTTGGCGGCCGCTACCACTTTTCGGCGACCACGGTACGAAGCCGAGAGCGTGGATCTCGTATCGATGTGGGACTGGCACACCGAACGCGCAAACGTTCGAAACTGACGTCGGCGAAACTCTAGAGTTCTCCGGTCAGAGCTGGCGGTTGGATGAGATCGACGATGAGGGGCGGCGCTGGTATGCCACTTTGACGCGGGTCGCGTGAGTGTGCGAGCGGCCAACGGTTAAGGGGGGAGCGCTAAACGGGTGGGTAGTCACCGGGAAAGCCGGGACTGCTCCCAGGCATGGACGCGGTCGCGGTAGCGGCGGGAGGCGGCGCGCAGCTCGAGTTCGGGGTCCAGGCCAACCGCCCGGGCCCCCTCTACGAGCAGGAACAGCTGCTCCCCCAGGGCTGCCACCTGATCATCCCCTGCGGAAGCCGCCTCATCCCCCCGTGCGGAAGCCGCCTCATCACCCGGCGCGGAAGCCGTTGCATCACCCGGCCCGGAAGCCGCAGCGTCGCCCGGTACGGACGGCGCGGCGATCAGCTCGGCGGGGACGCCGGCCCGCTCCGCTCGGCGCTGCAGCTGGGCGGCCAAGGCCAGCGCGGGCTGGCCGAAGGGCACGCCGTCCATGGCTGACCCAGGCGCGCCGTCCGCGGACGTCCGTTCGGCGGCCTTGATGGCATCCCAATTCTGCTTGACCTCGTCGGCACCGGAGACCTCGACCGTGCCGAACACGTGCGGGTGCCGGCGCACGAGTTTGGCCACGATCCCGTCGGCGACGTCGTCGATGGTGTAGCCGGTGCCGTCGGTGCGCTCGGCCGCCACCCTGGCGTGGAACGCCACCTGCAGCAGGACGTCACCGAGTTCTTCGCGGAGCGCGGCCTGATCGCCGTCTTCGAGCGCCTCCAGCGCCTCGTACGATTCCTCGATCAGGTGCGGCGCCAGCGTCTCATGGGTCTGCTTGGCGTCCCAGGGACAGTTCACGCGGAGCGTGTCCATGATGGCCACCAGGTCGAGCAGCCGGGCGCCGGGCAGGTCGTATGAGCCGGGCAGCAGCTCGATCTCGGGCCCGCCGCCGGGCAGCGCGCCGAGGGCGGCTAGTAGCGTCCCCACGCCCTGGTGCCCCTCGATGAGGCCGGGCCGGCCGCCGGGGCCAGCCTGCTGATCGCCGGGGGCGGCCCGCCGGCCGGCCGCGCTAGCCGACCCGTCACCGGGGGCAGCCAGCCAGCCGTCCGGGGCGGCCAGCCAGACCACGCTGCCCGGGGCGGCGGCCGACGCCTCCTGGCTGAGCAGTGTGGCCAGCAAGCCAGGATCGCCTTCCGCGAGGACCCGGCAGCCGATCCCGGCCTCGGCCAGGGCAGGCAGCTGCGGATGATCCGGCCGGCCGGTCAGGACCCGGCTGGCGCCGCGCAGCGCGTCCCAGGCTCGCGCGCTCAGCAGCCCGGGCGCCACCCGGGCACTGGTCGCCAGCACCACGAGGCGAGTCACGCGGGAGGCCGGTGACGGCCGGTGCGAGAGGTCCACTAGCAGGGCGGGGTGAACTGCGGCTTGGCGGACGGCGAGCCCGTTGGTGACGGGGACGCGCCTGGCTCGGGAGCGGACAGCGTGTTGGCCGGCGCCACGACGCTCAGCTGACCATAGTCGAACCGGCCGAACTGCGGGTTGACCTTGATTTTCAGGTTCTTGGCCGCTGTGCACTGCGCGTGATCGAACGCCTGGTTGAGCGCCTGCTGCGCCGTCGATGAGCTCGGTGTCGCGCCGCCGTCGAGCCGGTTGACGAACGCGTTCCCGATCGCCTGGTACCGGCCGAGGTCAGAGCTGATGAGGTTCGGCGGCAGGCCGTTCTGCACGGCCAGATCGGTCAGGCTGGTCGCTCCCGACGTCTTCCCCTGGGACGCGATCTCATTGATCGCCTGCTGGATGTCACCCTGGCTGACGGTGATGCCCTCGCGCTTGGCGAGCTCCTCACGGATCCGGAACCTCAGCAGCCAGGCCAGCACCACCTGCGGCATCTGCGACGCCGGGAAGGCGAGCCGCACCTTGTTCGCGTGGTAGCCGTGGTTCAGGTTGGAGACTTCGGTGGCCAGGGTCGAGGAGGTGATCCGGTCGCCGCCGACGATAGCCGCGGAACCCAGCTGGACCGGCCCGCAGGCCGCCAGCGCGATGCACCCGCCGAATGCGACGACGGCCAGCCTGGCCGAACGACGCTTCCTGATCGAAATGCGGAGCACGACGCGGTCCCTTCTCACTCTTCGGCCGCCGACGGCTGCAGCCCGCCGAATATCGTCTCGACGAGCTCGCAGCACCAGGTCAGCAGCTCCTGGTCACGCAGCGGCTGTGCACCCAGCGACACCGCGGGCGCCTGGCGCCCTGACGCCGCAGACCCGCCAACCGCCACTTTCGGCGTCGGTACGAGCATGGTACGCACCGTCGGCTTGAGCACGGTCTTGGGGTACAGCCTGTGCACCCTGACCTCGCGCGATTCGGGCAGCTGCACCGGGGCGAACCGTACGTGCGAGCCCTGCAGGGTGATGTCGGTAAGTCCGGCGCGGCGGGCCCGCTCGCGCAGCCGCGCCACTTCCAGCAGGTTCAGCACCGGGACCGGCAGCGGGCCGTACCGGTCGGTCAATTCGTCGCGCACCGCCGTCGCATCGTCGTCCGACTCGATCGCCGCGATCCGGGTGTAGGCCTCCAGCCTGAGCCGCTCGCCCGGCACGTACTCGTGCGGGATGTGAGCGTTGACCGGGAGCTCGACCCGGACCTCCTGGCGGGCGGGCTGGCCGGTGCCCCTCAGCTCGCTGACCGCCTCGCCGATCATCCGGACATACAGGTCGAAACCGACGCCCGCGATGTGGCCGGACTGCTCGCCGCCGAGCAGGTTGCCCGCGCCGCGAATTTCCAGATCCTTCATGGCTACGTGCAGCCCGGCGCCGATCTCGGTGTGCTGGGCGACCGTGGCCAGCCGTTCGTGCGCGGTCTCGGTCAGTGCCCGTTCGGGCGGGAAGAGGAAGTACGCATAGGCCCGCTCCCTGGACCGCCCCACCCGGCCGCGGAGCTGGTGCAGCTGCGACAGTCCGTAGGCGTCAGCCCGGTCCACGACGAGCGTGTTCGCGTTCGGGATATCAAGCCCCGACTCGACGATCGTGGTAGCCACCAGGACGTCGTAGTTCTTCTCCCAGAAGTCGACCATGATCTTCTCGAGCGTGTGCTCGTTCATCTGGCCGTGCGCGACCGCGACGCGCGCCTCCGGCACGAGCTGCGCCACCCGGGCGCCGACCTTGCCGATCGACGCCACCCGGTTGTGCACGAAGAAGACCTGGCCGTCGCGGAGCAGCTCGCGGCGGATGGCCGCGGCGATCTGCTTCTCGTCGTAGGCGCCGACGAACGTGAGCACGGGATGGCGTTCCTCGGGCGGAGTGAGGATCGTGGACATCTCCCTGATCCCGGCCACGCCCATCTCCAGCGTGCGCGGGATCGGCGTGGCCGACATGGACAGCACGTCCACCTCGGTGCGAAGCCGCTTCAGGTACTCCTTGTGCTCGACGCCGAACTTCTGCTCCTCGTCGATGATCAGCAGGCCGAGCCGCTTGAACTGGGTCTCCGGCGACAGCAGCCGGTGGGTGCCGATGACCACGTCGACGGTCCCGTCGGCCAGGCCGCGCAGGGTTTCCGCGGCTTCCGCATTGCTCTGGAACCTGGACAGCGACCTGACCTGGACAGGGAAAGGCGCGTACCGCTCGCCGAACGTCACGCCGTGCTGCTGGACCAGCAGCGTAGTCGGCACGAGCACGGCGACCTGCATGCCATCCTGGACGGCCTTGAAGGCCGCCCTGACCGCGATCTCGGTTTTGCCGTTGCCAACGTCGCCGCAGATCAGCCGGTCCATCGGCACGGGCTGTTCCATGTCCTGCTTGACCTCGTCGATGGCCGCGAGCTGGTCGGGCGTCTCGACATAGGGAAAGGCGTCCTCCAGCTCGCGCTGCCAGGGGGTGTCGGGACCGAACGCGTGCCCGGGCGACGCGGTCCTGGCCGAGTACAGCCTGATCAGCTCGGCGGCGATCTGCCGGACCGCCTTGCGCGCCCGGCCCTTGGTCTTGGCCCAGTCCGCTCCGCCCAGCCGGTGCAGGCTCGGCGCCTCGCCGCCTGAGTACTTGGTCACCTCGTCAAGCTGGTCGGTGGGGACGTAGAGCCGGTCCGGCGGCTGGCCGCGCTTGCTCGGCGCGTACTCGATGACCAGGTACTCGCGCGTGGCGCCGGCCACGGTCCGGCTGGTCATCTCCAGGTACCGGCCGACCCCGTGCTGCTCGTGCACCACGTAGTCGCCCGGCTGCAACTCAAGCGGGTCGATACCGCCGCGGCGCCTGCTCGGCATCCGCGCCGTCTCCCTCGCGCCGACCCGCTGGCCGGCCAGGTCGCCCTCGGTCAGCACCGCGAGCATGGCCTCCGGCCAGGTGAAGCCGTGGCCGATCAGGCCGGTGGACACGTAAGGGACGCCGGGCTCGGGCGGATCATCCAGGTCGGCGAGGCGGGCACCGAAACCCTCGCCGCGCAGCAACTCGGTCAGCCGCTGCGCCGGGCCGTGCCCTTCGGTGACCAGGACGACCCGCCATCCGTCGGCCAGCCAGCGGCCGACGTCCGCGAATACCCGGGTGGTGTCGCCGCGGTAGACCTCCGCCGGGCTGGCCCCCGTGACGAAGACCTGCCGCCGGCCATCACCGTTCCCGGGCTCGGCAGGCTCCGGCTGCGCCTGCTCAGGCTCCACTCCCCATGGTCCCGGCTCGGTCCCCTCCGGCGTCGCTTGCACGGGCTGCCCGGCGTCCGCGGCGTCCCCTGCGCCGAACGGCGTGATCGTCCACCACGGCAGTCCGAGCCCGTTGGCCGCGGCGCGCACCTCGGTTATCGGCCGGAACGCGGACTCGCCCAGGTCGATCGGGGCCTGGGCGCCCGCGGCCGCACTCACCCAGGACGCCTCCAGGAACTCCTCGCTGGTCCTGACCAGCTCGCCTGCCCTGGTCCTGATCCGCTCCGGGTCGCAGGCCAGCACGCAGCCGCCGGCCGGTACATGGTCAAGCAGCAGTTCCATCCGCTCGGCCAGCACCGGGGCGAACGCCTCCATCCCCTCGACGGCGATCCCGTCGGCCAGCTTGCCGAGCACGTCGGACAGGCCGGGATGGTCGGCGGCCAGTTCCTTGGCCCGCTCCCGGACGGCGGGGCTGAGCAGCAGCTCACGGCAGGGCGCCGCCCACAGCACGTCGGCGGGACCGAGACTGCGCTGGTCGGCGACCTTGAAGTAGCGGATCTCCTCCACGGTGTCACCGAAGAACTCGACTCTCAGCGGGTGCTCTTCGGTCGGCGGGAACACGTCCAGGATCCCGCCGCGCACTGCGAGGTCGCCGCGCTTCTCCACCAGGTCAACCCGCGCGTAGCCGATGTCGATCAGCCTGGCCAGGACCTCATCCTGGTCGGCGGCCTGACCTGGGGCCAGGCGTACCGGCTCAAGGTCGCCGAGCCCGGCGACGACGGGCTGCAGCAGGCCGCGGACCGGCGTGACCACGACCGACAGCGGGCCGGCCATCGATTCCGAAGGGTCCGGGTGAGCCAGCCTGCGCAGCACGGCCAGCCGCTGTCCGACGGTGTCCGAGCGCGGTGATAGCCGTTCGTGCGGGAGCGTCTCCCAGGCCGGGAAGCACGCCACCGACTGGGCCGGCAGGAGCGAGCCGAGCGCAGCCGTAAGATCATCGGCCTCCCGGGCGGTGGCCGTCACGGCCAGCACGAACCGGCCGGCCCGGGCGGCCAGGACGGCGGCCAGGAACGGGCGGAGCTCGGCCGGCCCGACCAGGTCCCCGCCGCCGGGGCCGCGCTCGGCCAGGCCGGCCAGGTCGCCGCCGGGGCCCGGGCCGGCGAGGCCGGCGTCTGCGCGCGGGCCACCGGGCGCGATCGCCCCGGCACCGGCCAGGTCAAGGGCAGCCCGTAGCTGCGGGTCATCGGCTATAACGCTGAGAAGTCCGGCGAGGCTCATAATTCCTCTGGTAGGCAGCATGAAGCGCCCGCGTCGTCAGAAGGGTGCCCCGGCCCGCTAGCGCCGGAACCCGAGAAGACGAGCGGTGAAGGTAACGCCTGCCCCGCCCCGCGTGGCCAGCGGCCGGCACAGTGCGGGGCACTCAATCCATGATAGGTCCAACCGGAACCCGGCCGGCCCGACCTGCGCGACGTCCATCCCCGCCGCTGCCGGCAGGCTGGCCATGCACCCCGGCAGGGAAGTACACGATCATGCATCCGGAAAAGTTGCCGGCGCAACGCACATTCGGCCGACTACGCTAAAGTTCCATGACTTCAGTGGGCGGTTCCGCGGACGGATTCGCGGCCGAAGGCGGCTCGCTGGGCACCCAGCCGACGGGCTGGACGTCCGTCGCCGGGACCCGCACCAGGGCGGCGCACCTGCATGGGACCGTGACCGACCTGTTCGCCCGGTCAATTGACAACTACGCGCGTCAGCACGAGGGCGAGCCGATCAAGCTGCTGCAGGCCGGCTGCACCGGTCCCGCCGACGAGCTTGAGCTGGACAAGCTCCGGGCTCGCGGCGTGGACGTCAGCGTCCGCAGCATCGATCAGGACCGTCCGGAGAGCGGGCCGGCGGCCCGGGCAGCCGACGCGAGCCAGGGGGCGATCGCCTTCGGTGATCTGCGGACGATTCCGCTGCCGTCCCGTGACGTCGGCGTGGTGTACTGCGCTCACCTGCTTGACCGGATCCAGCATGCGGAACTGGTGCTCGACCGGCTGGTAGCAGCGCTCAAGCCCGGCGGCATGCTGCTGCTGCGATTCAGGGACCGCGAATGCGCGGCCGGGCTGCTCGACCGGATGCTGCCGCAGACCGCGCGGCGGGCGATCTGGCACTGGCTGCGCCCGGAGCAGGCGGGCCCGTTACCCGCGGTATACGAGCCGCTGCTGTCGGTGGAAGGCGTGTACAGCTATGCCCTCGCCCGCGGCCTGGTGATCGGCGAGCGGCAGGCGGTGCACGACCGGCCGCGACGGCCGGCCCGCCTGGCCTGGGGCGCGCCGCTGGGCTGCCGCCTGATCGCGGCGATGTCGCGGGGCCGGCATCCCGATGATCACGATGACCTGCTCTACGTCATCAGGAAGCCGGTGAACAGGTTCGCCCGGGTGCTCTGACCCGTCCCTGGATCCGGAGCCGCAGCGGCTCGCCCGGGGCGAGGGCTAGTATCAGCGCGATGACTGTCCGCACGCCCCGTGGCCTGCGTATGGTTCTGACAGTGGCATCGGGTACCTGGTGGCTGACGCCGTGCACCAACGCCGCGGTGACGCGGCGCCGGGGGAGGTAGAAGTGACCGCAGAGGCATCCGCCAGCGCGCAGGCGGATACGGCAGGCTTGCCCGCCTGGGCGCCGGACGAGCGGTCCCTCGGCGATCTGGAGCTGCTGCTGTCTGGCGCGCTGGCCCCGCTGACCGGTTTCATGGGATCAGCGGACGTGGCCGCCCTGGCTGAGCGGGGCACGCTGGCAGACGGGACGCCGTGGCCGGCTCCCATCACGCTGGACGTGCCCGCGCAGGCCCTGCCCGAGGACGCCGACCGGCTGATCCTGCAGGATCCGGAGGGGGCGCCGCTGGCCATGATCCGGATTACCGAACGGACCCGGCTCGTCGCCCCTGCGACCGCCGGAGCCGTCGATGGCCGGCCGGAAGGGGGGCTGATCCGGCTGGCCGGCCCGGTGTCCGCGCTGCGCGAAGCCGAGCACGGGCCGTTCCGGCAACTGCGCCGCGGGCCCGCCGATATCCGGGCCGAGCTGGCAGACGGGCCGGTGCTTGCCTACGCCACCCGGACTCCGCTGCACGGACGCCAGATCGGCCAGCTGCGGCACCTGGCCGGCCAGATGAGAGCCAGGCTGCTGCTGCTGCCACTCATCGCCGGGCCGGCGGACCTGGTGGTGACCGGAGAATCGCTGGTTCGCGCGGTCCTGGCGGCGCGGCAGCTGCTGCCCTCAGGCACCCTGGTGGTCCCCGTGCCGCTGGCTCCGCGCCGCGGCCGTGACACCGAGTTCGAGCTCGCCTCCGTGGTGGCCCGGTCCTACGGGGCCACGCATCTGTTCAGCGACGTGGTACCGGAAGCCGGGGGCAAGGCCGGGCAGTTCGAGGTGCCGGGGGTCGCGTTGCCGGTTGTCTCCGCCGGCGACTGGGCTTATGACCCCGCCGCCGAGGTTTGGCGGCCGCTGGCGCTGATCGAGACCGGGGCCGAACGCGGCGACCTCAGCGATGAGGAGCTGGCCAGCCTGCTGGACCACGGCGATCCGCTGCCGTCCTGGCACACTCCGGAGGCCGTGGCGCGCGAGCTGCGCCGCGCCAGGCGGCCGCGGCACGAGCGGGGGGTGGTGGTGTTCATGACAGGGCTGTCCGGGTCGGGCAAGTCCACCATCGCCCGCGACCTGCGCGACGAGCTGGCCGAACGAGGCGACCGCACGGTCTCGCTGCTCGACGGGGACCTGGTCCGCAGGCTGCTGTCGGCCGGGCTGACATTCTCCCGAGCCGACCGCGACCTCAACATCGCGCGCATCGGCTTCGTCGCGGCCGAGATCGCGCGCCATGGCGGCGTCGCCATCTGCGCGCCCATCGCTCCGTATGCCCAGGCCCGGGCGCGGGTCCGCGAGATGGTCGCCCAGGCCGGCGGTGACTTCCTGCTCGTCTACGTGGCCACGCCGCTGGATGTCTGCGCCGCGCGGGACAGGAAGGGGCTGTACGCCAAGGCGCGCGCGGGCCTCATCGACGGCCTGACCGGGGTTTCGGACCCGTACGAGGAGCCGGCCGACGCCGACCTGGTCCTCGACACATCGGCCACCTCACGCCGGGAGGCGGTCACGGTTGTGCTGGACCTGCTTACCGCCGGCGGCTGGCTGGCGGCGCGCCGGGACAGCTGAGCCCAGGCGACCGCGAGGGATGGCGCGGGCAGCCGGGGAGGTCAGTCCTCGTCCTCGGCCTTGGCCCCCTCGTCGAGCCGGTCGCCGAACTGTCCGGCCCGGGCGCGTATGCCCCGGAACCGGGCCGACAGCGACGACGACATCGCATCCCGCTGCCGGGACAAGACCACGAAGCTGATGATCCCGCTGACCAGCAACGCCAGCGCAAACAGCAGCAGACCGCGGGCGCCGATCAGGTAGAGGAGCAGCAGAACGGCGAGGAACAGGCCGAGTCTCGCGAGCGAGTAGGCAAGTGCAGGTGGCATGGCCATCCCAGCTTACGACGCCCGCGCCGCGGGCTTTCAGGCGGCGGGCTCGGCCACGGCGTCGCCCAGGATAGCGGCGAGCAGTGCGGGCTCGATGTTACCGCCGGACAGGACGGCGACGGGCGCGGCGGCCGCCGGAAGCTCTCCCGCTCGCAGCAGGCAGGCGGCCACTGCGACGGCCCCCCCGGGCTCGCTGACCAGGCGAGCCTCGCAGGCGAGCCTGCGCACCGCGATCCTGATCTCCTCCTCGGTCACCGTCACGATCTCGTCGACGTAGCGGCGGATGTGCTCGAAGGTGAGCTCGCCGATCTGCTCGACGCGCAGCGCGTCGGCGATCGTGCGCTGCGTCTGCTGCGGGTCCCACGCGATCCGGCGGCCGGCCCGGAGCGATTCGCGCGCGTCTGCGGCCAGCTCGGGCTCGACCCCGACGATCCTGGCCTGCGGGCGAACCGCCTTGATCGCGGCGGCGATCCCGGCGATCAGCCCGCCGCCGCTGACCGGGACGACAACGAGGTCGGCCGCCGGGCACTGGTCCGCGATCTCGCGTCCGACGGTGCCCTGCCCGGCGATGACACCGGGGTGGTCGAAGGGCGGGATCAGCGTGTAGCCGTGCCGGGCGACCAGTTCCTCGGTGGCCGCGACCCGGGCGCTCAGGCTGGGGGCCACGGTCACGATCTCGGCTCCGCTCGCGCGCACGGCGGCGAGCTTGACCTGCGGGGCGTTAGCAGGGATGACGACGACCGCGGGCACCGCGAGCCGGGCGGCGGCGTAGCTCACCGCGCCCGCGTGGTTACCGCTCGAATGGGTTATCACGCCCCGCCGGCGGGCCTGCTCGTCCAGCGCGCTGATCGCCGCGTACGCACCACGGATCTTGAACGAGCCGGTCGGCTGCAGTGACTCGGCCTTGATCAAGAACCGCTGGCCGGGGAAGGGCAGCAGCGGAGTGCGGACGGCGACGCCCGCGATCCGGTCCGCGGCGGCCGCGATGTCCGCGGCCGATACCAGGCCTGTCACCTGCCCACCCTACGGGGCAGCGATGATGAGACGGCAATTTTTCGGAACTCAGGATGTAAACACCTATTTGTCGGCACACTTAGGGACAACCTGCACGGGCAGAGAGGCGATGATTGTGGACGACAACAGTGAGCGCCTGCTCACTCCTGGGGAGGTCGCTACCCTCTTCCGGGTTGATCCCAAGACGGTGACCCGGTGGGCGGCCTCCGGCCGGATCAGCAGCATCCGGACTCCGGGGGGACACCGGCGGTTCCGTGAGTCAGAGGTCCACGCCCTGCTGCGCGGGGACGTGGAAGCAAGCCGGTAGGTTCTGACGTGCCGCCGCCCGAGGAGCGGCGGCACGCCGGCGGCCGGCGGGCCGCAGAGCCGAGGTCAGGCCGCGACAAGGGCAGGCCGGTTCAGGCCGGATCCTGACCATCGTGCGGGGCACGGTCTGACCAGGAATTGTCGCCCGGCCACGCATTCTCGCGCTGCGCGCGGTAGGCGAGGAACTCGCGCTGCAGCGCCTCGTCTTCCTGCTGCCAGCGCTGGCGGCGGATCTGCGCTTCTTCCTCGGTCAGTGCGTCCTTGGCCAGCCGCTCGTAATCCGCGTCATCGGGGCCGATCTCCACGTACGCATCCCCGATGATCCGGCCGCCCTCGCCGACCGCCGACTCGGGAACCATGAGGTTCCCGTTCGGGAGCCTAATGACGAACATCGACGATCACCTTAGATGCCGTAGCGCCGGTTGAAGAAAAGCATGACATTCAGGGCTACCCTAGTCCTGCCGCCGAGCATGTCCACGAGCGCTGGCCGCTGCCCGGATGCGATCGCGGCAAACGCGTCGGCGAAGAACTCCCGTCTTCCCAGCACGCCCTGCTGCCGGTGGAAGTGGCTGATCAGGCTCGGGAGGCACTGATCGTAGAGCATCCTGAACTCCGCCGAGTCCGATTGCCATCTGCCGGGCGGCGCATCGGAGTCGTCAACCGCGTGCCCGACCTCGTGGCACATCACGTCGGGCGACGGCGACGGGCGCGTCCCGACCACTATCTTCCTGTCGCCGTAGGCGCCCGCGCAGGCGTCCCAGGTCGCCCGGCCGGACGGGAGCGCGACACCCCGCAGCCGGCTCATGTCATCGAGGTCGGGTACGCCGCCCGGGCCGATGTAGATGGCGTCTACGGCGGCTGCCAGCAGGTCCTTGATCCGCTGCGGCAGCCCGGCCAGACGTTCGACCGCGCGCAGGGCTGCGGCGGGTGCCGTTTCCGCGGTCTCCCACTGCCTTCGCACCAGCGGCTCCAGGCTCCCGCAGTGCGTGCTGCCGTCCGCCCGCTGCCACCCCCCGGCCAGCTCGTACCAGGGCGCGGCCGCCGCCGCCTTGCTCCGGTCCTGGCCGGCGCCCCGGGTCCGCCCGGCCGGGGCCGGACGCTGGCCAGAAGACCGCCGGCCGGACGACGACTGGCCGTGCCTGCCTGCCGCAGGGCGGCCGCCCGCGCCCTGGCTTGCTACCCCGCCTCCTCCGGGTTGCGGTGAGCCGTTTGCCCCGGGCCCGGCCTGCCTGCGCCGGACGCGGGCGCGGGCGCCGCCGACCGCGGAACTCCGCTCTGACCCGGCGTGAGCTGAGCCTGGCTGAGCGGGCCCGGATGTACCGCCGGGCGGCCGCGGGCCCGCGACATCCGGCGGCCCGGAGGCTTGCGTACCCCGCGGCCCCGGGGCTTGCGTACCCGGCGGCCCGGAGGCTTGCGTACCCGGCGGCCCCGGGGCTTGCGTACCCGGCGCCCCGGAGGCTTGCGTACCCGGCGGCCCCGGGGCTTGCGTAATCGGCGGCCAGGGAGCTTGCGTACCCGGCGGCCCCGGGTCTGCGTACCCGGCCGCTGCCGGCGCGTACCCGCCGGGGACCGACCCCCCAGACACCCGGCCGCCAGAGACCGGTCCCGCTGAGACAGGTCCCGCTGAGACAGGTCCGCCGGAGACCCTGCCGGCGGGCGGGGTGTGACCCGCTGACCCGCGGCCGGCTGGCTGGGCTGGCGGGACCGCCCTGCGGTGCCGGCCGCCGCCCTCGCCCCAGGGCGGCGAGCCTCCGTCAGGGGGGTGGCTCTGCTCCGGCGGTGCGACGACCGCCGTCCCCCCGTGCGCGCCGGAACCCGGCGCCAGTACCCCGGACAGCCATGATCGCGTCCGCCCGGTCCGCGTGGAGGATGACCGCCCGCGCCGCCGGAAGCGGCTGAGCAACCAGTCCCACATGTCCCGGACCCCCTGCCGTCGAACGCCTGGGCGCCAGGCTATGCCGGATCTCCGATATCGTCACCCCCGGTGACCGGTTGCGACGGGCAGCATCCGGCCGTGCGGCCGGCGGGCGACTGCCCTTATTTCTCCCTTGGGCCGTCTGCTCAGCGGCTAGGCTGCCCCCTATGCTGCTGCTCGGCGCTCTGCTGGTCTTACTGACGGCGGGCTTGTGGGTGTACGGCCTGATCGACCTCCTGCTCACCCCGGCGACGGACTGTCGTCACCTGCGCAAGGGAGCATGGCTGGCCATCGCCGGGCTGCTTTTCGTCCCCGGTGCCGTGGCGTGGCTGTGGTTCGGCCGTCCGCTTGCCGCCGGCGGCCGCTGCCGGACGAGGCTCGCAGCTGACACTTCCTGGTTCTACGGGCAGCCGCAGGGCCCGGTTGGACCGGACGCCGATGCGGCGCTGCGCCGGCACCCGGCTGGGCGGGCACTTCAGGACTGGACCGCCGAGTCCTGGCCGGACGAGGTAGCCGGTGAGGCTGGGGAGCAGCCGCAGGGCCTGCGGCCCGCCGGGCCCGATGATGATCCGGAATTCCTGCTCTACCTCGACCAGGTGATCAGGGACATCAGGGAAGCCGGGAACGAAGCCTAGCGCCGATCTCTAGTTCAGGCCGGCGTACGAGTGCAGGCCGGTGACGAACAGGCTGACTCCGACCAGGTTGAATATCAGGCAGCCGAACCCGACTAGCTGGACGATCTGAGCCTTCTTGCCCCGCCATCCGGCCGTGGCCCGGGCGTGCAGGAAGCAGGCGTACACCACCCAGGTGATGAACGCCCAAGTCTCGGTGGGGTCCCATCCCCAGTACCGGCCCCAGGCTTGATCGGCCCAGATCGCTCCGGCGATGATGCCGAACGTCCAGATCGGGAAGGCGAACATCACGGTCCGGTAGGTGAGCCGGTCGAGCACCTCGGGCGCCGGCAGCCTGCGCATGATCCCCGCTGACGCGCCCGCCCCGCCGGCCGCCACCAGCCGGGCATGCCGGGCCGCGAACAGGTACACCACCCCGAGCACGGCCGCCACGAAGTATGTCCCGGTCGCGACGGTCATCGCGGTCACGTGGATGGACAGCCAGTAAGACTGCAGCGCGGGCACCAGCGGGCCCGCCGTGGTGTAGATGACGGTCTGGGCGAGCCCCAGGGCGATGACCACCGCGCCCATCACGAACAGGCCCAGGTAGTAGGCCTTGTACCGGATCATCAGGCCGAGGAAGAAGATCACCGCCACGCAGGTGAGCGCGGTGACGAACTCGTACATGTCGCCCCACGGGATCCGGTGCACCGCCAGGCCGCGAGTGATCACGCCGAGCACATGGGCGGCCAGGCCCACCGTGGTAGCCGCCAGCGCGGCCCGTACCCAGCGACCGGCCGCTGGCTCTGGCCGGGACGCCGAGCCGGCCGCGGCCGGCCCGGCCGGCGCCGCGTCACCCGGGGCGCTGCCGTCCGCCGCGCCCACGCCGACCAGTTCGGGCACCCGGGCCCGGGCCTGCCGCCCCGCCGCGGCGCCGCGACGCCGGCCGAAGGCGAAGTCGCCGGCGAAGGCGAGCACCGCGAGCGAGTAGCACAGCAGGGCAACGATCAGGAAGGCGTTGCTGAGGTGGGCCAGCCCCATGTTGGCGGGCATGAGCCTCACTCCCCCTCTTGCTGGGTGACGGATGAATGCCCGGTCCCTGGCGAACGCTGGGTGACGGGCGATTGCTCGGCGAGGGAGGATCCGAGCTGCTTGGTCAGCTCGGCGAACTCCGTCTCGAAGCCGTCGCCCACGTCCGAGCGGGCCAGGCCGCCGAGCTGGACCACGGTCTCTCCGTCGCCGGCGGCGCGGGCCCGGACGAATACCCGGCGGCGCCGGACGAAGAACGACAGCAACAGGCCGGCCAGCGCGGCCAGCGCGCACAGCAGCGCCGGAAGCTGGCCGGGATCGTAGGTGATGGCCAGGCTGATCCACTGCCGGTAACCGGTGAAGGTGAGCGTGCCGTGGCCGCCCGGCAGCTTGATCGACTGCCCGGGCTGCAGCGGCCGCGGGCTGACGGCCAGCCGCTGCATTCCCGCGGTGTCCAGCTGGTACACCGACTGCGGTACACCCGAGCCCAGGCCGAGGTTGCCCGCGTAGGAGACCAGGCTGACCATCGGGTTGAGCGCGCCCGGGAAGGCCGACTCGAGGCGGCCGCCCTGATCCACCGCGGTGGGCAGGAACACGCCGATGAAGCCGAGCTGCTGCGGCCTGGCGTCGGGCACCTTGATCACGCCTTCGGACGTGTAGGTGCCGGTATCGACGGCGACGAACGGCACCGGCTGGTTGAAGACCACGCGGCCGACCCCGTCGGTGACCCGGAACACCGGCGCGTACCCATGGCCGATCAGGAAGACCCGGACCCCGTCCACCACCAGCGGGTGATTGACCTGCAGGTCATAGCCGCGCGCCGGGGCGCCGGGCCTGCTGGCGTAGTGGATCTGCGCGTGGAACGCGGCAGGCTGGTCACGGTCGGCCCCCGAGGTGATGTAACTGGCACTGAACCGGTTCAGCGTCATGGTGAACGGGGCCAGGTCGGCCGGTGACACCAGCCGGCCCGGGTGATAGACATCGAGGTTGGTAACCGTGTCGGCGAACGTGTTTCCCGCGACCAGCAGCCGGTTCGCCTTGTAGCCGAACAGGCCACCGAGTCCGATGGATACCAGCACTCCGAGCAGCGCCAGGTGGAAGAGCAGGTTGCCGGCCTCGCGCCGGTACCCCTTCTCCGCGGAAACCCAGTCGTCGGCGGCGCGCAGCCGGAACCGGTGGGCCGACAGCATGGCCGTCGCGGCGGCGAGCGCCTGTGGCGGCGACAGCGTCGTCTCCAGCCGCGCCGAACTCGGTAGCCGGGCCAGGTTGCGCGGCGCCGGCGGCGGCAGCGCGCGGGCCGACCGGGCCAGCCGGATCGTGCGCGGCACCACGCAGCCGGCCAGCGAGACGAACAGCAGCAGGTAGATGGCGGCAAACCAGGGGGCGGCGAAGACGTTGAACAGCCCGAGCCGGTTCAGCCAGGGCGCGAGCGCTGGATGGGACAGGTAGTACTGCTGGACCGCCGACGGGTTGAGCCCCTGCTGCGGCAGCAGCGACCCGGGCACGCTGCCCAGGGCGAGCAGGAAGAGCAGGATCAGCGCCGTGCGCATCGAGGTCAGCTGGCGCCAGCCCCAGCGCAGCCAGCCTCCCGCGCCCAGTTGCGGGCGGACGGGTCTGGCCCGCGAAGGCCGCGCGGGCGGACCCTCGGTGGGCTGGGTGGTGTCCGGTGTGTGCAGCCCGGTCACCAGGGCACACTCATCTGACCGGTCTCCTACAGGCGGTAGTAACCCGCCCCATTGTGCCGCATCGCCGTGACGGCCCCGACTCCGGGTCGGTCACCGGGTCAGACACGGCCTAACCAACTGTTTGATAAATGGGTTCATTGCGCGCGACGGAGTCTCAGCCGGATCAAGTGGTTAGGAGAGTTAGCCATGCCAGTGACGACCTCGGCCGGGACAGGCCAGCCGGTTTCGCAGGCCGCAGCCCGGCTCGCCGATGTGAACGGCCTCATCGACCCTGCCCAGCCGCAAGATGCCGAGCGCAGGCTTGCGGCAGGAGCCTTCGTGTGGCTCGACCTGGAGAATCCAGGCGACCGTAGGCTGCGGGCCTTCGGCGAGAGCCTCGGCATGAATGACGCGGCCCTGCAGGCCTTGACGGCGGTCAGTCAGCGCCCGTCATTCGACGTAGCCGGAGACTCCATCCGCGCCCTGGTCCCCAGCAGTAGCTGGGGCCGGGACGCAGGCGACATCCTCGGCATCCAGGTCATGTTCACCGGGCGATTCTTGCTGACCACGCACTCCGAGCCCTGCCGGGCCCTGGCAGGAGTACAACGCGGCTGGGATGACTTGCCGCACGAGGTGAAGGCCGGCGGCCCGTCGCTGCTGTTTTTCATCCTCGACCAGCTCATCGGCAGCTTCGAGCCGGACCTGGTGCAACTCGACAGCAAGCTCGACCAGATCCAGCTTTCGCTGCTCGGCGGCTCGCCGCCCGGTGTGGACGGTGAACTCATCAGGATCCGCCGCGAGCTGTCCGAGGCTGTCCAGGCCCTCGGGTGGTACGTCGGCGATCTTCATCACTTCGAGAGCGCCCGCCAGCTGCCGGGCATGAACGCCGCCGACGAATCGGGCTTCAACCTTCACCGCAGACGGGCCGCCCAGATCAGGGACGCGGCAAGGGACTACAGGGACGAGAGCCAGGATGCCCTCGGACAGGTTGCAGCGAACACCTCTAGCCGGCAGGGGCAGTTCATCAACATTCTCACCGTAATCAGCGCGATCTTCTTGCCGTTGACGTTCATTACCGGCTACTTCGGGATGAACTTCGGCGTCATCACCATGGACCTGAACAAGGTCTGGCTGTACGTGCTGCTCGGCATCCTGCTCCCGGCGGCCGGCGTCGTCGTCACGCTCGTCATCCTCCAGCGGCTGATCGCCAGGATGGGTATCCAGACAATACTGCCCTCACGGCCGACGGCTCAGGCTGAGCCCTCAGGGCACGCCCGGCCGCCAGCATGACCGCGTGATGGGACAGCTAAGTCACCATCTGCCCGGCCGGCCGGCCATCTCGATGTATCAAGCACTCGCTAAGCCCCGGCGACCTGGTCACCGCCGGGTCCGGCAGGTTCGGCGTAGCTCACCCCGATTACCTGATCGCCCTGGTAGCTGACGCTGGTCACGCTGCCCAGCGCGCACTGGCGGTGGGCTGGATTGTGCCAGAGCCTGCGTCCCTCGAGGTGGCGCCGGGTCACCCAGATCGGCAGCTGATGGCTGACACAGACCGCTTCGTGCCCGCGGGCCGCATTCCTGGCGTCGGCCATGGCGGCCAGCAGCCGGCCCGCGACCTGCCGGTACGGCTCCCCCCAGGACGGCAGGAACGGGTTGCGCAAGTAGCGCCAGTGCTCCGGCCGGCGCAGCGAGCCTTCACCCACGCCGAAGGTGAGCCCCTCGAAGTGGTTCCACGGCTCGATCAGCCGGTCATCGACGTCCACCTCGACGCCAAGCTGGGCGGCCAGCGGCTCGGCGGTCTCGCGGGCCCGTTCCAGCGGCGAGGAGAACACCGCGGTGATGTCCCGGCCGGCCAGGAAGTCCGCCGCCGCCTTGGCCATCATCCGGCCGTCCTCGGACAGGTGGAACCCGGGCAGCCTGCCGTAGATCACGCCGTCGGGATTGCGCACCTCGCCGTGGCGCAGCAGATGGACAGTGGTGCTCTGGGTCATGGCGGGCCCAAGCCTACCGGCGGTGCCGGGCCGGTGCCGCGGACGACCGGTAGGCTGAGGGCAGCATGCGGTTGCGCCTAGGGTTCCGCGTGCTGCCCGCCCCGGCGACCACAATCAGGGCAGTGCGGCCTGGACCGAGCGGCGCCAGGAACCGCTGGCGAGGTCATCGGCGCGATGACTGCGACGGCGGCCAACACCTCACGGGAGAGAAACCTCGAGGGCTCTGTTCGGTATGCCCTTGACGGTCTTGCCTTGACCGGCCGTCCAGGGCGCTGACCCAGCAGGAGCCGCTCCGTGAGCCTGACCGCGATCGTGCTGATTCTCACCGCCGCCGTAGCGCACGCCAGCTGGAACCTGTTCAGCAAGCAGGCCGCCGCGGGCGGCGCCGTGTGCTTCGTCTGGCTGTTCTTCACCGCGGGCGCCGTGCTGTACGCGCCGGTGGCCGTCATCGTGCTGGTGGTCAGCCATCCCCGGCTGGCCGGGCTGCCGGCCGTGTTCATGGCGGGGACGGCGATCATCCACATCGGGTACGCGCTGCTGCTGCAGAACGGCTACCGGCTCGGCGACCTGTCCGTCGTGTACCCGATCGGCCGCGGCTCCGGGGCCCTGCTGGCCGCCACGGCCGGCATAGTGCTGCTCGGCGAGCGCCCGGGCCCGCTGAGCACGGCCGGTATCCTGCTCGTCATCGCGGGCGTGATCCTGATCGGCCTGCCCGGCCGCGCCCGTACGGGCATCGCCGCGCCCCCGCCACCGGCCCTGATGGGAATCACGTTCGCCCTGCTCACCGGGCTGACCATCGCGGCGTACACGGTGTGGGACAAGTACGCGGTCGCCACCCTGCAGGTCCCCCCGGTACTCGAGGACTGGGCCGCGACCCTGGGCGTGGCGCTGGCCGTGGCTCCGATCGCGCTGCGGGACAGGGCGCGGCTGGCCACGGTCTGGCACTCGTACCGGCCGCAGGTACTCGGCGCGGCCGTTCTGTCCCCGCTCGCCTACATCCTGGTGCTGACGGCGCTGCGGTTCACCGCGATCAGCGTGGCCGCGCCGTGCCGCGAGGTGAGCGTCCTGTTCGGAGTGCTGCTCGGCAGGCGGCTGCTCGGCGAGGGCAGCGCGGCCCGCCGCCTGGTCGCTGCGGCCGCCATCGTGGCGGGCATCATCTCGGTGGCGATCGGCTGAGCGACGGCCCCGCCGGACCGGCAGGCGCGGTAGGCCCGCGGCGCGGCCAGGCCGCGGTAACCGCGTGGCCGGGCGCCGGTAATGCTGTCGCAAGTTCCCGGCAATCATGCATAGTTTCAGAGATATGGTGCGGTTCGAGCTGACCTGGCAGGCGGCGGCGGTCGCGTCAGCCTGCCTGGCCGGCACCGCGGTCGCGCTGCGGGCGGCGATCCGGTCGCCCGGAGCCCGGCGCCTTCCCGTGCCGCGGCTGACCGCGCTCGCCGCCTTCGCGCAGGAAGTGGGGACAGTTCTCGCGCTGTTCGCGCTCTGGCAGCTGGCCGGCAGCCACCCGGTGCTCGGCCCGGACGGCGCCCTCGCCCGGGCGCGGTGGCTGTGGCACGCCGAGCGGGTGCTGCACATGCCCAGCGAAGCCGTCGTACAGCGCGCGTTCCTGCCGCATCCGCTGTTCATCCAGGCCTTCAACCTCTACTACGCGGGGCTGCACTTCGCGGTGCTCATCGGCTGCCTGGTCTGGCTGTTCTTCCGGTACCGGGCCAGCTACCTGCGGGTGCGGACCACGGTCGTGCTCTTTACCGGGCTCTCGCTGCTCGTCCAGCTGATCCCGGTCGCGCCGCCGCGGATGCTGCCTGCCGACCACATGGTCGACACCGCGGTCGCCTACGGGCAGTCGGTGTACGGGAGCGTCGCGGGGTTCCAGGCCGACCAGCTGTCGGCGATGCCGTCGGTGCACGTCGGCTGGGCGCTGCTGGTGGCCGTCGTGGTCGTGCGCGTGTCGCGCAGCCGCTGGCGCTGGCTGGCGCTGGGCTATCCCGTGCTGACCACGCTGGCCGTCGTGGTCACGGCCAACCATTTCTGGCTGGACGGGGTGGCCGCCGCGATCCTGCTGGCCGTGGCCCTGCTGATCCAGCGCGCGGCCCAGGCGATCCGTCGCAGGCTGACCCGCGCCGGCCCGGTGCCCGAGCGTCCCGAAGTACAGTCGGATCCCGCCTCGGCGGCCCGCTGAGATCGGCCGTATGATCGCGGTCAAGCCGCCACCCGCCAGTACGGAGACAGCCGATGCCCGCTCCGGTCAGCGACGACGCTGTACCGCCGTGCGGGCCGGACGACCTCGCGGTCACGGTGAGCTGGGAGCGTGACGGTGCTGGCCTGCGCGGCCAGGTGATCGCCGAGAACGTCAGCGGCCTGGCCTGCCGGCTCGCGGGCAAACCGCAGGTGCGGCCGTTGCAGCCGGACGGGACGCCGCTCCCGGTGGAGACGGTGATCAGCCTGGAGATGCGAACCCCCGGATACGTGATCCTGTCGCCCGGCGAGCGCGCCGCCGCCCGCGTGTCCTGGGCCTCATGGTGCGGGCAGCGGGCATCCGGCGGGGCGCAGGTGTCCTGGGACGGCGGCTCGGCGGTGGCCGAAGTGCGCGGGCCAGCCCAGCCGGAATGCGTCCAGGGCCGGTCCGGCAACCTGACCTCGTCCTGGTTCGGCCTGCTCCGGCAACACGGAGCGTGAGCCGCGCCAGGGCAGCGCCAATACTCCGCGTTCTCATCTGGCTCATCAGGTCAGTCTGCCGCCGCGAGGGCGGCAACATGATTTCTGCCTGGTGCTGTCCCCTATGCCGGGACAATGCGGTGAACTCGCAGCCGAGGGGCACGGCGGATCGGCCGAGGCACGGTGGCCGGGGCTCAGCCCCGGGGACGTGCGGCGGGTCTGGCCGGGCGTGGCAGCCGCCTGGAGCCCGGCACGCGCGGGTCAGCCGAGCGCTGCGCCGGCGGCCTGGGCGGCAGCGGGGAGGGCGGCGGCGATGCGGGCCAGCGCGGCGTCGTCGTGCGCTGCGGACAGGAACCAGGCCTCGTAGCCCGACGGCGGCAGGTATACCCCGGCGGACAGCATCGCATGGAAGAACGCCGCGTAGGCGGGCTGCGACTGGCCCCGCGCCTCGTCGAAGTCGCGCACCGGCAGATCCCGGCCGAGGAACACCGAGAACAGGTTGCCGCCGGACTGCAGCCGGAACGCGACCCCGCAGGCCGACAGCGCGTCGGCGGTGAGCTTGGCCACGGCCGCGGCGGCCTCGTCCACCCGGGCGTAGGCCTCGGGCGTGCAGGCTCGCAGGGTTGCCAGGCCGGCCGCGGTGGCCAGCGGATTCCCGGCCAGCGTGCCTGCCTGGTACACCGGGCCGGCCGGGGCGAGCATGTCCATGATCTCGGCGCGGCCGCCGAACGCGGCGGCGGGCAGGCCGCCGCCCATGACCTTGCCGAACGTCATGAGGTCGCCGGCCACGCCCTCGCGGCCGTACCAGCCCGACGAGGTGACCCGGAACCCGGTGAGCACCTCGTCCATGATCAGCAGCGCGCCGTGCTCACGGCACAGCCCGGCGAGCAGCTCGTTGAACCCGGCCAGCGGCGGCACCACTCCCATGTTCGCCGGGCAGGCTTCGGTGATCACGCAGGCGATCTGCGTGCCGTGCTCGGCGAAGGCCTGGCGCACCACTTCGGCGTCGTTGTACGGCAGCACCAGGGTGCTGGCCGTGATCGCGGCGGGGATCCCGGGTGAGTCTGGCAGGCCGAACGTGGCCACCCCCGACCCGGCCGCGGCGAGCAGCGCGTCCGCGTGGCCGTGGTAGCAGCCGCTGAACTTCACTACCAGAGATCGCCCGGTGAAGGCCCGGGCCAGCCGCAGCGCCGTCATCGTGGCCTCGGTGCCGGAGTTGACCAGCCGGATCTTCTGCACCGGGGCGCGTGCGACGAGCTCGGTGGCCAGTTCCACTTCGCCCGGGGTGACGGCGCCGAACGACGTGCCCCTGGCGGCCGCGTCGCACACCGCGGCGGTGACCCCGGGATGCGCGTGACCGAGGATCATCGGTCCCCACGAGCCGACCAAGTCCACGTACTCGCGGCCGTCCACGTCCCTCAGGTATGGCCCGGAACCGGACGCGATGAACGGCGGCGTGCCGCCGACAGCGCCAAACGCGCGCACCGGGGAGTTCACGCCGCCCGGCAGGATCGCGGTGGCCCTGCGCATCAGCTGCGCGGAAAGATCCCCGCCGGTCATGGTGCCCCCTCCCCGGATGCGTCGGCGAGATACTCCAGCAGCGGCACGGCGTCCGGCAGCGGCCGCCCGGCGGGCCCGCGGATCCAGCGGGCGGCCACGTCGGTGCCGTACCTGGACGGCGGCGCGAGCACGTAGCTGTCGCGGCAGTGCCAGCGCAGGCCCGCCGTCTCGGTCATGTCGTCGGGGACGCAGTCGAGATGACAGGACCACCACTCGTCCGCCGCCGCGGCCGCGCCCCGGGTGGCCACGAAGAACAGCGCACGCTCGCCGGTGCTGATGGCCACCGGGCCGGGCGTCGTCCCGGCCCGCTCCATCTGGCCGAGCGCCTGCAGGCCCGCGTCGGCCGGGACGTCGAGCACGTCGAATACCCGCCCGGTCACCAGGATCACGCTGGACTCCGGGGTCGCCGACCACCAGCGGCCGGCCACGGCGGGATCCGCGGTCGCCTGCAGCTGCCAGGCCGGGCTGACGGGATGGGCGCCGGGCGCGGGACAGCCGATCCGGTCACACGAGCACGCCCGCCCGCTGCCGCCGGCGCCGGACGCCTCGCGCGGCAGGTGCGCGCCCCGGCACACCGGCCAGCCCAGCCCGGTGTACATCTGGGCGGCCGAGGCCATCTGCTCGCGCGCCGCGCGCTCCCTGCGGCGCGCCCGGCGCAGCATGACATCGACCATCGGCTCCGCTCCCAGTCCGGCCCTGCCCTAACTTAGCCGCCGCAACGTAGCCGCCGCGCCACCTCGGCCGCCCAGTAGGTCACGATGATGTCCGCGCCGGCCCGGCTGATCGCGGTGAGGGTTTCCATGATCGCGCGATCGCGGTCCAGCCAGCCACGGGCCGCGGCGGCCTCGACCATCGCGTACTCTCCGCTCACCTGGTACGCCGCGACCGGCACCGGAACCGCGTCGGCGACCCGGCGGATGATGTCCAGGTAGGCGAGGGCGGGCTTGATCATGACGATATCGGCCCCCTCGTCCAGATCCAGCTCGGCCTCGCGCAGCGCTTCTGTGGTCCGGCGTGCATCCTGCTGGTAGCCGGCCCTGTCGCCGAACTGGGGGGCGCCCTCGGCGGCGTCACGGAACGGCCCGTAGAAGGCCGAGGCGTACTTGGCCGAGTACGAGCAGATCGCGACGCCGGGGTACCCGGCCTGGTCGAGGGCGGACCTGATCGCCCCCACCTGGCCGTCCATCATCCCGCTCGGGGCGACCACGTGCGCCCCGGCCGCCGCCTGGGCGCACGCTATCGCCGCGTACCGGTCCAGGGTGGAGTCGTTGTCCACGTCGCGGTCGTCGGCCAGCACGCCGCAGTGACCGTGATCGGTGTACTCACACAGGCAGAGGTCGGCGATCAGCACGGTCTCGTCGCCCACCTCGGCGGTCAGGTCACGCAGTGCCAGCTGGATGATGCCGGCCGGGTCGTCCGCGGCCGAGCCGCGGGCGTCCTTGGCCGCCGGGATGCCGAACAGGATCAGGCCGCCCACGCCCTGCTGTACCGCGTCCACCGCCGCCTTGCGCGCGCTGTCCCTGGTGTGCTGGACGACGCCCGGCATCGAGGCCACCGGTTGCGGCTCGGTGATGCCCTCCTTGACGAAGAGCGGCAGCACCAGGCGGCCGGGCTGCACCGACGTCTGCGCGACCAGCCGGCGCAGCGCCTCGCCGCGCCGCAGCCTGCGCGGCCTGGTTGCCGGGAACCGGGCATTCATCTGGTCGCCTCACCCCATCCGGTGACTACTAGGTGCGCCGCCGCCGGGCACCGCGCCTGCGCTCGCTCGGCCTGCGCACCGGCTCCCCCGCCTCGATGGCGGCCTTGCGCAGGCCGGCGCCGTGCTCGGCCAGGGCGTCCACCAGCGTGGTGGCCGATGGCGTGTCGGCCTGGACGTTGACCCGCAGGCCGAACTCGGCCGCGGTCTTGGCGGTCTGCGGCCCGATCGCGGCGATCACGGTCAGCGCGTGCGGCTTGCCCGCGATCCCGATCAGGTTCCGCACCGTGGACGAGGAGGTGAACAGGACCGCGTCGAAACCACCGGTCTTGATGGCTTCCCGGATCGGGGCGGGCGGCGGCGAGGCCCGCACCGTCCGGTATGCGGTCACGTCCTCGGCTTCCCAGCCCAGCTCGGTCAGCCGCGCGACCAGGGTCTCGGTGGCGATGTCCGCCCGCGGCAGCAGCACCCGGTTGATCGGGTCGAGGACGTCGTCGTAGGGCGGCCAGGCCGCCGCCAGGCCCTCGCCGGACTGCTCGCCGTCCGGCACCAGCTCAGGCATGATTCCGAAGGCGCGGAGCGCGGCCGCGGTTTGCGCGCCCACCGCGGCCACCTTGACCCCGGCGAAGGCCCGCGCGTCGAGCCCGTACTCCTCGAACTTCTCCCTGATCGCGCGGACCGCGTTCACCGAGGTAAACGCGATCCACTGGTACCGTCCGGTGACCAGGCCCTTGACCGCGCGGTCCATCTGCTGCGGAGTCCGCGGCGGCTCGACCGCTATCGTCGGGACCTCCTCGGGCACCGCGCCGTAGGCCCGCAGCCGCAGCGAGACGTCAGCCGCCTGCTCCTTGGTGCGCGGCACCAGCACCCGCCAGCCGAACAGCGGCTTGGTCTCGAACCAGGACAGCCCGTCGCGCGCGGCCACCGCCTCCCCGGCCACGGCCACCGCCGGGCCGTGGGCGGTCAGCATGCTGATCCCGGCCGCCTTGAGGTCGGCCGCCACCGTGGCGAGCGTGGTCACCACCGTCTGCTGGGCGGTGGTGGTCCCGTTCCAGGTCACGGCGAACGGCGTGTCCTGCGGCCAGCCCGCCGCGATCAGCATCTTGCCGATGTCGGCCGGTCCCGACTCGGCGCCGAGGATCACCAGGGTCCCCGGGCCGGCCGGCGCCCGGCTCAGCTCGGCGGCGTGAATGATCCGCACGTCGGCCCGGGTCTCGGTGGTCAGCGGGATGCCCGCGTAGGCCGGCACCGCGGTAGCGACCGGCAGGCCCGGCACGATCTCGAAGCGGATCCCGGCCCTGGCACAGGCCGCTGCCTCCTCGGCGGCTCCGGAGAACGCCAGCGCGTCTCCGCGGTAGAGCCGTACCACCAGCTTGCCCGCGCGGGCCGCGGACAGGATCAGCTTCGGGTTGGTGTCGAGCTCGGAGGCATCGGCCAGCTCGGTCTCCGGCGCCAGCAGGTGGCGCACTCGCTCGGCCACCTCCGGCCTGGCCACTACCAGGTCTGCCTGGCCGAGCAGGTCGGTGGCGCGCATCGTCAGCAGGCTCTCGTCGCCGGGCCCGGCTCCGACGAACGCCACCCACCCCCCGCGCGCGTGGCTGGCCGGCTTGCTGGCTGGTGTGGGGTTCACTGAGGATCTCCCCCGTCGCTCGGGCGTGCCGATGGCACGCTGACATATTGTGCTGCGCCGCGGCGCAGGAGTTCGGTGGCCACCCGGCGGCCCAGCGCGGCCGCGTCCGCGGCCGCGCCGCTGCCGGCGGCCCGCACCGCGCCGGCCCCGCCGGGGTCGAAGACGCCGGCCTGCAGGTGCACCGTGTCTGTCGCGGGCGTATGCGTCGCGTACGCTCCCACCGGGGCACTGCAGCCGCCCTGCAAGGCGGCCAGCACGCTGCGCTCGGCGCCGACCGCCGCGCGGCTGGGCGGATCGTCGGCTGCCGCGAGCAGCGCGGCCAGCTCGGCCAGCTCGGCCGCGCACTCCACGGCGAGCGCGCCCTGCCCGGGCGCAGGCAGCATTTCGTCCGGCTCGAAGACCTCGGCGACCGCGTCCAGGCGGCCGATCCGGGCCAGCCCCGCGTAGCCAAGGACCACGGCGTCGAGGTGGCCGGAGCCGACCTTGGACAGCCGGGTATCGGCGTTGCCCCGGACCGGGACAGGGACGGCGTCGGGACGCAGCAGCCGGAGCTGCGCGGCCCGGCGCGGTGATCCGGTCCCGATCCGCGCCCCGGCCGGGAGGTCGGCGAGCTTGACCCCGTCGGCAGTGACGAGGGCATCTCTGGGGTCGTCCCTGGCGGGCACCGCCGCGAGCACGATGCCGCCGGGAGCCGCGGTCGGCAGGTCCTTCAGCGAGTGCACGGCGACGTCGACCTCGCCGGCCAGCAGCCGCTCACGCAGCCCGCTGACGAATACCCCGGTGCCGCCGATCTGGGCCAGCTGGGCGCGGCTGACGTCGCCGAAGGTAGTCACCTGGACCAGCTCGACCGCGCGTCCGGTCCGCTCGGTGATCAGGCGGGCCACCTTCCCGGCCTGCACAAGGGCCATCTGGCTGCGGCGGGTGCCGAGCCGCAGCGGAGCCGTGCTCACTCCGGCGCCTCCCGTTCCACATCGACGTCGGCGCGGGTGACCGCCTCGACCGCCTTGGGGTCGAGGTCGAAAAGGACCCGCAGCGCCGTGGCGTATCCATCGCCGCCCGGCCCGGACGCCAGTTCCTTCATCCGGACGGTAGGCGCGTGCAGCAGCTTGTCCACCACCCGGCGGACGGTATGGCCGATCTCGCCGAGCGCGTGATCGTCGAGCCCGCTGAGCCGCCCGGTCAGCCGCGCCAGCTCCGCGTCCACGACCTGGGCGGCCTTCGCCCGCAGCGCGATCACCGTGGGGGTGACGCTGGCGGCCCTCGCCGCCGAAACCCGGGCGGCGAATTCCTCGGCCACGATGGCCCGGACCGCGGCCAGGTCCTCGCTGGTGGCACCGGCCGGGCCGGCCCCCGCCGCCGCGCCGATCGCGTCCAGGTCGATCAGGCTGATCCCGGCCAGTGCGGCCGCGCCGGGCTCGACGTCCCGGGGCAGGGCCAGATCCAGCACTACCAGCGGCGCGCCGCCGCGGAGCGCCACGACCCCGGCCAGCGCTGCCTTGGTGATCACGACTTCGGCCGCGCCGGTGCAGGAGATCACCAGGTCGGCCGCTCGCATCTGTCCGGGGATCTCGGCGAGGGCGGCCGGCGTGCCGCCCAGCGCGGCCGCCAGCCGTTCGGCCTTATCCAGGGTGCGGTTAGCCACGACGATGGCCGCGGCGCCCATCCGGAACGCGGTGCTGGCGGCGAGCGCGCTCATCGACCCGGCACCCACCACGAGCACGCGGCGGCCGCCAAGGGGGCGATCCCCGGCGGGCCGCCTGTCGCCGGGCAGCCGGGCGGCCGCGAGCCCTATGCCCACGCTGACCAGGTTCGCGCCGACCCGGTCGATCCCGGTCTCGGCGTGCGCCCGCTTCCCGGTATGCAGCGCCAGCGCGCCGAGCCCGGCGAGCTCGCGGCCCAGCGTCTGCTGTGCGCGCGCGACGCCGAGCGCCTGCCGGACCTGGCCCAGGATCTGGCTCTCGCCGACCACCATCGAGTCGAGCCCGCAGGTGACGTCGAGGAGGTGCTGCACGGCACGGTCCTCGTAGTGCACGTACAGGTGCGGGGTGAGGTCGGTCAGCGCGATGCCGGAATGCCGGGCCAGCAGGTCGCTGATAGCGCTGAGGGCGCCGTGGAACTTGTCCACCTCGGCGTAGATTTCCACCCGGTTGCAGGTGGACACGATGAAGGTGCCGGCCACATGCTCGGCCCCGAACACGTCACGGCGCAGCTTGTCGAGGTCGTCGCCGCCGAGCGCGGCGCGCTCCAGCGTCCCGACCGGCGCGCTCTTGTGACTGAGGCCTACCACGAGCAGGGTCACGAACTCACCGCCTGGACATCTGGCCGTCCCGTCAACGCCTTCCGCTGGGCGTGGAAGGCGAGGATCTGCAACTCGATGGACAGGTCGACCTTACGCACGTCAACCTCGTCGGGGACGTTGAGCACCACGGGCGCGAAGTTCAGGATGCTGGTGACGCCGGCCGCCACCAGCCGGTCACAGGAGCACTGGGCTGACCCGGCAGGGGTGGCGATCACGCCGATCGACACCCGGTGCCTGCGCACCACCACCTCCATCGTGTCCGAATGCTGGACGGCGAGCCCGGCGATTACCGTGCCGACCACGGCCGGGTCGGAGTCCAGCAGCGCGGCGATACGGAAGCCGCGGGAGGCGAAGCCGCCGTAGTTGGCCAGCGCCCGCCCCAGGTTGCCCGCGCCGATGATGATCACGGGCCAGTCCTGGGTGAGGCCCAGCTCGCGGGACACCTGGTATACGAGGTAGTCCACGTCGTACCCCACGCCGCGGGTGCCGTACGAGCCGAGATGGGACAGGTCCTTGCGGAGCTTCGCCGAGTTGACGCCGGCCGCCACGGCGAGTTCCTCGCTGGACACCGTGGCGGTGCCGCTTTCGGCCAGCGCGTAGAGCGCGCGCAGGTACACAGGCAGCCGGGCGATGGTTGCTTCCGGAATACCGTGGCTGCCGTTGGCAGACACGCCGCGGTGGCTCATACGCCGGCGCTCCTGGGGATCGACGCGGCGACGGGCTCCCGCCGGGCTGCGCGGCCGAGGCGGCCCGCCGCTTTACGATTCACGTTACGCCCTTGTGAATGTTTGCACAAAGCCGCACCGGAGCCGCGGCGGTCAGCCGCGGAGCGCGGCCCGCAACCGCTGCTCGCTGACCCGCCAGAAGTCGTGCTGGACGCCGTCGATGAGCGTCACCGGGATCATGTCCCCGTACTCGCGCAGGTCATCCCCGGACCGGGTGATGTCCCGCTCCTCCCATGGGATGGCGAGTTCCGCGGCGACCCGCGCGATGACCTCCCTGGCCTCATCGCACAGGTGACAGCCGGGCTTGCCCAGCAGGGTGACGCGGTGCCCGGCGGCGGATGTCATGTCCGCGTCAGGCTCCCGGAGCGGAGCCGAACAGCTGCGACAGCCCGGGCAGCGCCGACAGCTTCGCCTGCTGCATGCCGAGCTCGATCACGTTGGTCGCCAGCACGTACGGGCTGGAGTCCGCCTCGAACCGCTGGATGTGCGGCTGCCGCTTGTGGTCCTCGTACGCCATCCGGTCGCGGTAGACCTCGTAGAAGATCCGCTGCATCTCCGCGTTGGGTACCGAGTGCACCGCGTAGACCAAGGCGTCGGGCTCGCTGGCGCGCACCTCCGCGACGACCCGCTCGGCCAGCGCATCGAAGTCAGCGGTGGTTCCCTCGGCCAGCGTGTAGATGGCGATGAGGCCGTAGAGCCGCTGGGTGGCCTCGGGGTCCGCCGCCGCGTTCGACAGCCGGCTCGGGGCCGGTTGCCGCCGCCGCGGCTGCGGCCGCTGCGGCCGCCCCGGTGGCGGCCGCCCCGGTGGCGGCCAGGTCGGGCGCGGCCAGGTCGGGCGCGGCCAGCGCTGGACCGCCGAGCGTCCTCGGCTGCCAGATCCCGGTCCGGTCGGCGCCGGAAAGCCCGCCTGTCCCTTCTGCGCCGTTCACCGCGTTCTCCCCGTTGGGCGGGTACCCCATGCCCGGCGGGTACGCCTCGGCCGGCGGGTACGTCCCGCCGGGCGGCTGCCCCTGGCCTGGCGGGAATCCGCCGTTCGCCCGGAGCCCGCCGACCGGCCGGTACCAGTCATCATGCTCGTACCGCTCGCGGCTTCCGTTCTGCGCGCCTGGCGGGTAGCTGGCACTGAATGCCTCATCCTCGGCCGGCCTGCTCAACGCCGCGCGCTCCGCGCGGCTGCTGCGGTCGGTCCTGGCGCGCGGGATCTCCCCGTGCAGGACCGCCAGGTCGATCCTGGCCGCCCAGACCCCGGCGAACCAGGTGAGCGCCACGCAGGCCGCGGTCAGCGCCAGGTAGCCGCCGTTTGCGGGCAGCGAGAGCCGCAGGCCGAGGATCAATACGGCGGCGATGGACGCCGCGGTGACGGCGATGACCGGGCGGCGCCAGGCCGGGTCGGCGCGCAACCGCAGCAGCGACGTGGCCAGCGCGATCACGACGACGATCAGGGTCACGGCCGCGACCAGGCTGAGCAGCGACCTCGGGATGATCTGGTAGTGCTTCGACGCGAGCGGCCAGGCCTTGCTGAACAGCGTGGGGCTGAGCGGGTCGGTCACCAGGACGACGCCGGTCACGACGGTCAGCGCCATCGTGACAAGCTTCGAGGCGAACCTGACCGGCACGCTCTTGGCCACCAGCTCGGTCAGCCCCCACGCCAGCCACAGCGGCGCGATGAGCTGGGAACCGAACTGCACCGCGCGGAACGTCGCGGACCCGTAGCCGCGGTCCGCGCCGAGTGCCAGCGCCACGAGCGCGACAGCGAGCGCGGCCAGCACGCACGCCCACGCGATGAGGTCCAGCCGCGGCATGCGAATACAGCGGCCGACCAGCACCCCAGTGCCGGCAGCCGCGACAACCGCGCATGCGAACGCGACCACAACAGAGGCGGACATCACTACCAATGGTGCACGACAAGGCTGGCATTGGGAAACGGGGCATCCGAAACCTTGGCCGGGCCGTGGCCCGATGCGGTGACTAAGAGCCGATCACAGGCCCCGGACCGGCTAGGCTTTGGCCCATGAGGCGGCAGCCAGAGCGCCTGCCTGACGGGATGCCCGCCGCCCGCGCGGCCGCCGCCGCTGCCATCGTCGGCCGCGCGTCGCCCGCTCCGGACCTCGCGGCAGGCGCGTTCTTCGATGTTGACAACACGATCATGCGCGGCGCTTCGATCTACCACTTCGCCCGCGGGCTGGCGGCGCGCAAGATGTTCACCTCGGTGGACCTGGCCAGGATGACCTGGGCCCAGCTCTTCCTGCGGGTTCGCGGTGCCGAGCACGCGGGGCACATGGAAAACGCGCGGCAGAGCGCGCTCGCGTTCGTGGCCGGGCACCGGGTCAGCGACATCGTCGCGCTGTGCGAGGAAATCTACGACGAGACGATGGCCGACCGCATCTGGGAGGGCACCAGGGAGCTGGCCCAGCGCCACCTCGACGCCGGCCAGCGAGTCTGGCTGGTGACCGCGACTCCCATGGAGCTGGCCGAGATCCTGGCCCGCAGGCTCGGCCTGACCGGGGCCCTCGGCACCGTGGCGGAGTCGGTCGACGGCGTGTACACCGGGCGGCTGGTCGGCGGCTTGCTGCACGGCCCGGCCAAGCCGGCCGCCATCGCGGCGCTGGCCGACCGGGAGGGGCTCGACCTCGCCCGCTGCTCCGCCTACAGCGACTCCGTCAACGACCTGCCGATGCTGCTCCTGGTCGGCCACCCGCACGCGGTCAACCCGGACGGCGACCTGCGCGCCGAGGCCCGGCGCCGCGGCTGGCCGGTGCACGATTTCCGCACCGGGCGCCGGGCGGCCATGATCGCCCTGCCCGCGGCCGGCGCGGCCGGCGCGGTGGCGGGCGGCGTAGCGGCCGGGGTGGCGCTGCGACGGCGCCGGGCCGACCCCGGGCCGTGAGAGCCTGCCTGAAACTCACGGCCGTCGCGAGCGGCGTCCGGGAGCCTGGCAAGGCGGAGCGAGGGAGCCTGGCCGGCATACCAGCAGCGTCCCGTCCGCTAGCTGAACGCAGGGCCCCGCTCGGCGACGAGCTCGTCCACCATCTGCTGGACGATGCCCCGAACCCGGTCGGCCAGCTCGGACACCGCCACCGGGTCGTCGGCGGCCGCCGGCCCGTAGTGGCCGGTCGGCACCGGCTCGCCGAACGCGATGATCCAGTCGGACGGCAGCGGGATCATGCCGAGCGCCCCGAACCAGGGGAACAGCGGGGTTACCGGGAAGTAAGGCAGGCCGAGCAGCTTAGCCAGCCACCGGGCATTGCCGATCATCGGGTATATCTCTTCGGCGCCCACGATCGCGCACGGAATGATGGGGACGCCCGCCCGGATCGCCGAGACCGCGAATCCGCCCCGGCCGAACCTGCGTAGCTGGTAGCGCTCGCTGAAGGGCTTGCCGGTCCCCTTGAATCCCTCCGGGCATACCCCGACGAGCTGGCCGGCCGTCAGCAGCTTGTGAGCCTGCTCCGGCGAGGCCAGGGTGTGGCCGCTCCTGCGCGCGAGCTGGGCGAGCAACGGCACTTCGTAGACCAGGTCTGCGCCGAGCAGCCGCAGGTTCCGGTGCCGGGGATGCTCGTAATGAATGCCCACCTGCACCATGATCATGTCGAGCGGAAGCACCCCGCCATGGTTGGCGATGACCAGCGCCGGGCCCGTGTCAGGCACGTTCTCCAGCCCGCGAATCCTGACCCGGAACCAGTTCTGGTAGAGCCAGCGGACCATGGGCATGAGCACCGACGTGGTGAGCTCGGGGTCGAACCCGAATTCATCGGTCTGATCGCCCTGATCGCCGCCGGCCATCCGCCGCTGCGCGAAGCCGCCGATCGCGGATAGCCAATCCTGCAGCGAGCAGGGCTCATCGGCCCGCGGCTCAGTCATCCGCCCAGGCCCTGCATCTGGCGGCTGCCACGTCCGGCTCGATCGGTGCCGCCGCTACTTCTTGTTTCTGCGCTGGATGCGAGTCTTCTTGAGCAGCTTGCGATGCTTCTTCTTAGCCATCCTCTTGCGGCGCTTCTTGATTACGGAGCCCACGGCACCACCTTCGGCCTCACTCGACAGAACGGGAAACGGGCACGCACGCCCGCCGCCGTCGCCAGGGGCAGGGCACTCGCGCGCTAAAGCCTACCGCCCGCCGGCCCTGTCGCATGCCACCAGCCCAGGACGGCGGCGTCCGGCCGCCTCCGCGGCCGTCCGTGTCCCTCCAGATCAGGTCAGCTCGAGGCTACGAAGGCATCCTTGAGGTACTGGTTCACAGCCTCTTCCGGCACCCGGAAGGAGCGTCCCACCCGGATCGCCTCGAGCTCTCCGGAGTGAACCAGGCGGTAGACCGTCATCTTGGACACCCGCATGATCGTGGCTACCTCAGCCACGGTGAGGAACCTGACCTCGTTCAGGGGAGTTTGCTCTGCAGCCATCGGTTGTCCTCTTCCGTGCGCGCGGAGCTAAGTGTGCCGCCTGTCCATATGTCCGGCGCACCAGTCACGCACGCCTCCAGCGTAAGTCGCGTGTGGAAAAGGGCAACCCCGGCGCGCGCCTGTTTTCCCGGCATCCGCGCCCGGCGCAGCGTCCGGCAGGCGATTCCGGGTACCGCCGGGAACGGAATATGGTCAGGGATTCAGGCCGTGCGCAGGGAAAACGGCCATCCGCGTTGCCCTGATGGACCGGTCAACGGGATCGGCGGGGTCAAAGCCTGACTCGTAGGACGCGAATTCGGCGGCGCTGCCGTCGGTCATGCTCTCTGGCGGCTGCCTGCCGGTCCGGTCGCGCACGTACTCCTGCCACCCGGGCGGTGTCTGCGACTGCGGGTCGATGGGCGTGCCCGCCGCCTCGGCCAGCAGATGCGTCCAGCACCGCGGGACGACCCTGACAAGCTCGTACCCGCCGCCCCCGGTGAGCAGCCAGCGGCCGCCCGCCGCCTCGTGCGCCAGCTCGTGCAGCACCGTCTGCGCGCTGTGCTGCGCGTCGAGGCTGAGCTCGAGGTGAGCCAGCGGGTCCAGCCGGTGGCTGTCACAGCCGTGCTGGCTGACCAGCACGTCCGGCCGGAACGCGCGGATCAGCGGCGGCACCACCGCGTCCAGCGCACGCAGCCATCCGGCGTCACCGGTCCCTGCGGGCAGCGCGACGTTCACCGCCGTGCCCGCCGCGTCGCCCCGGCCCGTCTCGGACGGCAGCCCGGTCCCAGGGAACAGCGTGGCCGGGTGCTCGTGCATGCTGATCGTCAGCACCCGGGGGTCGTCGTAGAAGGCCGCCTGCACGCCGTCGCCGTGGTGCACGTCGAGATCGACGTAAGCCACCCGCCGCGCGCCCTCGGCGAGCAGCCAGCTGATCGCGATGGCCGGGTCGTTGTACACGCAGAACCCGCTCGCGCTGGCCCGCATCGCGTGGTGCAGGCCACCGGCCACGTTCGCCGCGTGCTCGGCCCGTCCCGTCCACACCGTCCGCGCGGCGGCCAGGGTGGCCCCCGCGACCAGCGCGGACGCTTCGTGCATCCCGGCGAACACCGGGTCATCGGGAGTGCCGAGACCGTGTGCCACGTCGGCCCGGCCGGTCTGCCCGGCCCGCCGCACCGCGTCGATGTAGCCGGGGTCGTGCACCAGTTCCAGCTCGCCGTCCGTCGCGGGCGGCGGCGCGGTCACCGTGACGGAGGGATGGTCGAAGATCCCGAACGAACGCGCCAGGGCCATCGTCAGCTCGACCCGTACCGGCGCGAGCGGATGCCCGGGGCCGAAGTCGTACCGGATAAGCCCGTCATCCCATGACACGCCGAGAGTGCACGTCACGTCATTCACCGCCGTCCGGGAGGCTGCCCGTCACCCTATTCACGGCCGAGCTCGCGGCCGCGGTCGCGGGCCGCCTCGATGGCGGCCAGGAACGCGGCGCGCACCCGGTGCCGCTCGAGCTCGCGCACCGCGGAGATCGTCGTGCCGCCGGGCGAGGTGACGGCCTCGCGCAAGATCACCGGGTGCTCGCCCGAGTCGCGCAGCATCGTCGCCGCCCCGTACACCGCCTGGGTCACCATGTCCAGCGCCGTCTGCCGGGGCATGCCCAGCAGGATCCCTGCGTCCACCATGGCCTCGACCAGGTAGTACACGTACGCCGGGCCGCTTCCGGACAGCGCCGTGGCGGCGTCTTGCTGCGACTCGGGGATACGGATCACCCGGCCGACCGGACGGAGCAGATCCTCGGTGAACCGCAGGTGCTCGTCGGTGGCGTGCGACCCGGCCGAGATCACGCTCATCGCCTCGTCCACCAGCACCGGCGTGTTGGACATGACGCGGACCACCGGCATGTCGCCGGGCAGCCTGGCCTCGATGAAGGACGTGGTGATGCCGGCCGCCACCGAGATGACCAGCCGGCCGGCCGGCACGCTCGGCGCGATCTCGCCCAGCAGCGCGGCCATGTCCTGTGGCTTGACCGTGATCACCAGCGTGCCCGCGACCTTGGCCGCGGCGGCCGCCCCGGCCACCTCGACGCCGTAGCGCTCGCGCAGCTCGGCGCCGCGCTGGGGCCGCCGGGTCACCGCGAGGATCCCGGTGGCGGGCCTGCCCGCGCGCAGCAGCCCGGAAATGAGCGCCTCACCCATCTTGCCCGCGCCCAGGATGGCGATGGTCGGGCCGTCTTGTCGCGGCACGGTTACCTCGTCGTGGCCAGCGACCGCAGGAAGAAGGCGAGGTTGGCCGGCCGTTCGGCCAGGCGGCGGGTGAGATAGCTGTACCAGTCACTGCCGTAGGGGACATAGACCCGCACCCGCGCGCCCGAGGCGGCCAGCCGCCGCTGCTCGGCGGGCCTTATCCCGTACAGCATCTGGTACTCGAAGCTGTCGACGGACCGGCCGGCCAGGATGGCCTGCGCCCCGGCGATCTCGATCAGCCGCGGGTCGTGGGTGGCGAGCATGGGATAGCCGGACCCTGCCAGCAGCCGGCGCAGGCACCGGACGTAGGAACGGTTGACGTCGCGCCGGTCGGTGAAAGCCACCTGCCCTGGTGCGTCATAGGCGCCCTTGCACAGCCTGACCCGGGCCCCGGCGGCGGCCAGCGCCGCGCAGTCCGCCTCGCTGCGCCGCAGGTAGGACTGGATCACGCAGCCGAGATCGCCGAACTCCTCGCGCAGCTCGCGGTGCATGCGCAGCACCGCTTCCACCATCTCGTGCTCCTCCATGTCGAGGGTCACGGTGGTGCCGGCGGCGCGCGCCGCGGCGCAGATCCGCGCGATGTTCTCGGCCGCGGTCTTCTCGCCGTGCTCATTCAGGCCGAGCCCGACCGCGGTCGGCTTGACCGAGACCTCGGCCGCGCCACGGCGGGCCTGCCCGGCCTCCGCCAGCTGCCCGAGCAGAGAGATGTACTCGTCGGCCGCGACCGCGGCCTGCTCCGGGTCGGTGGTGTGCTCGCCCAGATGGTCGAGGGTGACCAGCAAGCCGTTTTGGACCAGCCGCCGGGTCACCTGGAGTGCGTCGTCTTGCCCGGGACCGGCGACGAACCTGGCCACCACGTCCCTGGCGTAGGGGGCGGTGGTCACGATCTCCCGGATCCGGTCGCTGGCCGAGACGGCCAGCATCAAGCGGCGCAGCACAGCCAGCGACCTCCCTGTTCACGAGGACCGGCCGTCGCGTGGCCGACCGTCTGCAGCAGGCTACCCGGGACGCCGCAGGGTGTCCGCGCCCGGGCGCTGGCGGTTCGCAGCGCGCCGCAGCGTGACCTTGACGTTGGCGCCCGCGTCCGGGGCGACGATGATCTCCTGGGCGGCGTCCACGCCGCCGGCCAGCAGCTGCCGGCCGGCAGGCACGGTCCGCTTCACCATCGCCAGCGCGATCGGCCCGAGCTCGTAGTGCCGGGCAGCGGACCCGACGAACCCGACCGTGGCCCCGTCGAGCTCCACCGGGTCGCCGTGCCGGGGGAGCCGGTCGCTGCTGCCGTCGAGCTGCAGCAGGACCAGCCGCCGCGGCGGGTGCCCCAGGTTGTGCACCCGGGCCACGGTTTCCTGCCCCCGGTAGCAGCCCTTGTCCAGGTGCACCGCGGTGTCGATCCAGCCGGCCTCGTGCGGGATCGTCCGGTGATCGGTGTCCAGGCCGAGGCGCGGCTGATGGGCCGCGATCCGCAGCGCCTCATACGCCCACATGCCGGCCATTCGCGCTCCGGCCTGCCGAAGCCCGGCGGCCAGCGCGGCCACCTGGTCGCGGGGCACGATGAGGTCGGTGCCCAGCTCGCCCGGCAGTGCCGCCGTCACCGGGGGGACCTGCGGTGCGTCCGGGCCCATCAGCGTGAGCAGCGCATACTCGCCGCTGACGTCGGCCGGCTCCACGCGCAGCATGAACCGCATCGACTCGAGGAACTTGACCAGCTCCGCCGCGGTGCCCGGCTCGACGTGAGCCCATACCGCCTCGCCGTCGTCGGTCAGCGTCAGGTGGTGCTCGACGTGTCCGTTCGGGCTCAGGATCAGCGCCTGGACGACGGAGCCCGGCGGAAGCTGCCCGAGCTGCTGTGTGGTGAGGCTGTTCAGCCAGGACAGCCGGTCCGGGCCGGTGACGCGGACGATGCCGCGGTGCGACCGGTCCACCAGGCCGGCCGCCTGCGCGAGCGCGCGCTGCTCACCGAGCGGGTCGCCGTAGTGGGCCGCGACGCCGGCGTCAGGTCCTTCGGCAGGGACAGCGCCGGGCAGCCGGAGCAGCGGGCTTTCCATGGTGCCAAGGCTATCTTCCGGCGCCGGGTGATCCGGCAGCCGTCAGGCGCTCGGTAATCCGGCAGCCTCCGGGGCTGGCGCCTGCGCCCTGCGGCAGGCTGCGCAGCGGCCGAATACGGTCAGGTGCCGGACGTCGGTCTCGAAATCGTGCTCGGCCTCGAGCGACGCCACCAGGGGGGCCACCGACCCGGGGCCGACCTGCTCGATGCGGCCGCACTCACGGCAGACCAGGTGCACGTGCTCGGCTTCCGCGGCCAGATGATAGCGGGGTGCACCGTGCCCCAAGTGGCTGTGGGTGACCAGGCTGAGCTGCTCGAGCAGTTCGAGCGTCCGGTAGACGGTCGAGATGTTCACGCCCCGCGCCGTCTGCTGGACCCGGGTGCAGATTTCCTCGGGCGTGGCATGCTCGAGCGCGGTCACCGCCTCGAGCACCAGCTGCCGCTGCGGGGTGACCCGGTAACCGCGGGCCCGCAGCTGATCATCCCACGCCTGCGCCATAACCAGAGTGTAGTAACGGGGCCGGCGCGCAGCGGGACCGGAAGCAGCCCGGGTGGCGGGCGCGGGTCGCGGGTCGCCGGGAAATGCTCTTGCCAGGTCGCTGTGGCCGAAGTAGCGTTCGGGCTACGCGGGAAAGGAGGTGGTCCAAGAGTATGCATAGATGTTGGACACGTGAGGTGGCTGTCCGTTAGCTGCCGTCCCGCCGATGCACGGGTCGCTGTCGTGCAGTGACGCGTGTTTCACCGGCCGGCTTTCCTGGTGGGGCGTCCGTCGTGACGTCCTGGAGGGAAGGCCTGCTGCCTCAGGCGGCAGCCGGCGAATTCTCGGCAGACACCGAACCCCCGGGCTGGCCGGCCTAGTCCAGTCGGCCCCCGCGTATGGCACCATCAGCGGTGCCTGTCTGCGGGAGGCGCCCGGGGGTCTTTATCTGCGCTGGCTGTTCTCGGTCGCGCCTGCCCGGCCCTGCGCTGCTTCGCACGGGCTGCCCTCAGCCGGCGGAGACCCGCTTGAGCTGGGCCGACAGGTGCGGCTGCAGGCCCTGGCCGACCGCCGCCATGTCGTACGCATAAGCCAGGTCGTCCCCCACCAGGCCGTAGAGCCGGTGCCCTGCGGTGACTTCCTTGGCGGTCTCGGTACGGATCACCACGTCCGTGCTCATCTCGACCCGGGTACCGGTGACCCGGCCCAGGTAGATCTCGGCGATCCCGGTCGGATGTACCACCAGCACCTCCACCCCGCCCTCCGGCTGCGGCCGCCAGTACCCCGTCTCCAGATGCGACGGCCGGACCGGATTGCCTTCCTCGTCCAGCAGCCAGGTCCGGCTGGAGTAGATCAGGTACGGCTTGCCGTTATGGCTGAACGACAGTTCCTCGCCGTACCGGTAGCTGTCGATGGTCGGGTAGCCGCCGACCCCGGCGCCCTGCCAGCGGCCCAGCAGGAAGCTCAGCGGGGCCAGGTCGGGGTGCGGCTGCGGGGCAGGCGGGGACGCAGCATCGGCCGGGCGGATGAACTCGATCTCGAACTGCGGCCCTGACTCGGGGACCTGGCCGGGCGCGGGGGGCGGCTCGGCGTCTGGCGGCTGCTGGCTCATCCGGATCAGGCAACCGGTGCGGGGGCGGCGGCGCGGTCTTCGGCTGAGCCGCCGCCCTCGGGCGGGCCGGCTGGCTCGCCCGAGGGCGGCCCCGCCGTCACGCGGTCAGCGGGGCAGGCCCGGTACAGGCGAACCAGCAGGTAGCCGATCCACCCCGCGAGGCCGGCGAACGCGGCCGCCAGGACCGCCAGGCTCAGCATGCCGTGCATAGCCGCAGTCTAGGCAGTACGCCGCCGGGCTGCCGGCCCGCCACGCGGGCGGCGGCTCAGCCCATCCGGCCGGTGACGTAGTCCTTGGTGCGGTCGTCGTGCGGGTCCTCGAAGATCTGCTGGGTCGGGCCGTATTCCACGAGCACTCCGGTGCGGGTGTCGCTCTTGGTGTCGGTGAGCACGTAGAAGAACGCGGTGCGGTCGCTGACCCGCGTGGCCTGCTGCATGTTGTGCGTGACCACGATGATCGTGTACTGCTGCTTGAGCTCCTTCATCAGGTCCTCGACCGCGCCGGTGGCGATCGGGTCGAGCGCCGAGGCGGGCTCGTCCATGAGCACGACGTCCGGCTCGACGGCGATCGTGCGGGCGATGCACAGCCGCTGCGCCTGCCCGCCGGACAGGCTCAGGCCGGATGTTTTCAGGCGGTTCCTGACCTCATCCCACAGCGCCGCCTTGCGCAGCGAGTTCTCCACGATCTCGTCCAGCCTGCCCTTGTTGTGCTCGCCGTTGATGCGCGGCCCGTAGGCCACGTTGTCGTAGATCGACTTGGGGAACGGGTTGGGCTTCTGGAACACCATGCCGATGCGCCTGCGCACGGCGATCGGCGAGACATCCCTGGCGTACAGCTGTTCGCCGCGGTAGGACATCTCGCCTTCCAGCCGGGCGCCCGGCACGAGATCGTTCATCCGGTTGAACGACCGCAGCACCGTGGACTTGCCGCTCCCGGACGAGCCGATGATCGCGGTGATCTCGTTTTCATGGATGTTCATCGTGACGTCGGTCACGGCCTTGAAGGAGCTGTACCAGATCGAGACGTTCCGGACATCGAAGATGACCTGGCCCGACGGCGCGGCCGAGTCCCGCCGTCCCCTGTCCTGCAGGGCCGCCGGCTTGGGCATCTCGGTGCGGGCGGCAACGTTCTGCTCTGGCTGTTCCATGGCGTTCCTAGCGATGGTATCGGGCAAACCGGGCGGTGACGAGGCGGGCTGCGATCATGAGGATGAACGCGATCGCGATGAGCGTGAGCGCCGCGCCCCAGCCCCGGGCCTGGGCACCCGTGTAGGGCGACGACGCGTTCGAGAAGATCTGCGAGGGCAGCGAGGTGTTGGGCCCGCTGAACACGTTCGCGTTGACCTCGGTGACCGTGAGGATGGTGAACAGCAGCGGCGCCGTCTCGCCCGCGGCCCTGGCGACGGCCAGCAGCGCGCCGCTGACGATGCCGCCGGCCGCGGCCGGCAGCACCACGGTCAGCGTCACGTGGGCCTTGCTGGCCCCGAGGGCGTAGCTGCCCTCGCGCAGCGAGTCCGGCACCAGCTTGAGCATCTCGTCGGTGGAGCGGATCACGATCGGCAGCATCAGGGCGGCCAGGGCGAACGCGCCGGCGAGGCCCGAGAATCCGAAGTGCAGCACCCAGATCGAGAAGATGAACAGGCCCATCACGATCGACGGAACGCCCGTCATCACGTCGGCCATGAACCCGATGAGCCGGGCCAGCCAGTTCTTGCCGCCGTATTCGTTGAGGTAGATGGCCCCGAGCACGCCGAGCGGCACGGCGATGACCGATGCGAGCGCGGTGATCTCGATCGTGCCGAGCACCGCCGGCCCGATGCCTCCTTCGCCCGCCGGGGCCACGTTGACCGGGATCGAGCTGGTCAGGAACGACCAGCTGATCACCGAGGCGCCCTTGGCGATCACCGTGTACAGGACGAACCCCAGCGGGATGATCACGACCACGAACGAGATCACCATCGCCGACGGTGGCGATGCGGTTCTTGGTGCGCCGCCAGCCCGCCGGCTCCCGCAGGTCGGCGTTGCGCGGCTCGGTGGCGACAGTCATCAGGCACCCCGCATCCGCCGCGCGGACCGGTCGACGACCGCGCGGGCGATGACGTTGATGATGATCGTGAACACGAACAGCAGCACGCCGAGTCCCATCAGCCCGGCCCGCTGCACGCCGGTGGCCTCGCCGAACTGGTTCGCGATGACCGCGGGCATGCTGTAGCCGGTCGCGAACAGGTGGGAGGTGATCGTGGGCGACGACCCGATCACCAGCGCCGCCGCGATCGTCTCACCCATCGCCCGGCCCAGCCCCAGCAGCACCGCCCCGACCACGCCGCCCTGGCTGTGCGGCCGCACGACACCGCGGATCATCTCCCACCGGGTGGCGCCCAGCGCGTACGCGCCCTCCCGGTCGATCGCCGGCACCGTCGCGATGACCTCGCGCGACAGCGAGGTCACGATCGGCGTGATCATGAAGGCCAGGATGATGCCGGCGGTGAAGAACGAGGCCCCGCTCGTGGGCGGCCCGAACAGCGAGCCGAGCACCGGGATCCCGTTGACGCCCGAGGCGATGTCCGCGTAGATGTGCTGGATCCAGGGCGCGAACACCAGGATGCCCCACAGCCCCCAGACCACGGACGGGACCACGGCCAGCAGGTCCACCACGTACACGATCGGCCGCGCCATGCGGTACGGCACGACCTCGGTCAGCAGCAGGGCGATGCCGATGCTGACCGGGACGGACATCACGAGCGCGATGGCGGCGGTGATGGCCGTGCCGTAGATGAACGGCGTCGCGCCGAACTTGCCAGCCGCCGGATTCCAGACGGTCCCGAAGATGCCCCAGCCCTGGCTGCTGAACCAGGACGAGGCCTGCTGGGTGGTCGTGACGGCGATCAGGACCAGGATGACCAGCACCAGCAGGCCGGACCCGAGCGCTAGCCACTGGAAGCCGCGGTCACCCAGGCCCCGGCGCGCGGTCAGGCCGCCGGCCGGGGCGCTGCCCGGGGCGGCCTGATCCGCTTCGGTAACCGTGCTCACTACGAGCCGATCTTGCTCAGCTGCGCCTTGGCCTTCTGGTCGATGTTGGACGGGCAGCGGCGCGTAACCCAGCGCGGGGAGCAGCTTCTGGCCGTCACCGAGCAGGTAGCCGATGTACGCCTTGAGGTTCTTGGCGGTGCTGGCGCTCGACTGCTTCTGGTAGACCAGGTCCCACGACTGGTAGGTGATCGGGTAGGCGGTCGCGCCTGACTGCCAGACGGCGGCGAAGGTGAGGTTCGGCGCGACGGTCACGGTCGTCCCGGCCGCGGACGCCGAGGCCGACGAGGGCGCGACGTAGCTCCCGTCCTTGTTCTTGACCGAGGCGAAGCTCAGCCCGGAGGCCTTGGCGTCGGCGTAGTCCACGTACCCGATGGCCCCGGGGGTGGACTTGACGATCTGCGCCACGCCGCCGTTGCCGTTGCCGGCGTGCGCGCCGGACGGCCAGTTGATGGTCGAGGAGCTGCCGAGCTTCCAGGCGCTGCCCACGGCCTGCTGCAGGAACAAGGTGAAGTTCGCCGTCGTGCCTGAGGAGTCCGAGCGGACGGCCAGGCTGATCGGGGTGCTGGGCAGGCTGACGCCGGGGTTGATCGCCTTGATCGCCGGGTCGTTCCAGGTCTTGATCTTGGCCTGGAAGATGTCCGAGATGACCGCCGGTGTCAGCTTCAGGTTCTTGACCCCTGACAGGTTGTAAGACATCGTGATCGGGCCCATGATGACGGGGAAGTACAGCACCGTCTTGCCCTTGAAGCTCGCTGTCTCGTCGGAGGGGATCGGCGAGTCCGAGCCCGCGAAGTTCACGACCCCCGAGGCGAGGTCGGTGCGCCCCTTGCCGGAGCCGCCGCCGCCGTAGTTGACCGTCAGGTTGGGCTGGATCGACTTGAAATTCTGGATCGCCTGCTGCTGGAAGGTCAGCTGGAATGTCGAGCCGCTGGCGTTGAGCGTGCCCGAGGGCCCCGAGCTGCTGCTGCCACCCGATCCGCTGTTGCCGCTCGACGAGCAGGCGGCGGTGAACGAGGTTATCGCGACGAGGGCGACCCCCGTCGCCGCGAAGCGCTGGACGCGCGGACGTTGCATGTCAGATACCTCACCATTTCTAGGTTGCGATGAATACAGAACTCCCCCGGCGCCAGCCAGCGTGTCAAAAAGCCGACCATCCCACGCAAACGAGTCTGTCCTGCCACCCGAACCCGCGCGTTAAGCCGTGGGTTACGGACAGTGAAAAATACTGAAACATGAAGTGAATCCAGGGTGTCATCAGCGTGACGGCTGCGGTGGCAGCAGGCCGGCGAGCTTTCGGCCGGGCCGTAACCTGCCGCGATCAGCTCGTGAACTCTCGGCGCACCGGGTGGAGTACCGAAGATCCGCTCAGTAGGCTCAGCTTATGGTCGAGCACCGGCAGGAATTCGAGCGCGAGCTGGAGGCTATCGAAGCCAAGGTCATCGAATTGTTCGCCATGGTCGCCGAGGACCTGCCCGGGGCGACCCATGCCCTGCTGAGCGGCAACAACGAAGTGATCAAGACCCTGGCCGAACGCGAGCAGGCCATCGACTCCCTCTACCCGGAGATCGAGGAAATGGCCAACCGGGAGATCCTGCTGCAGGCACCGGTCGCGTCCGACCTGCGCTTCCTGCTCTCCGTGCTGCGCATCGTGCCCGAGCTCGAGCGTTCCCACGACCTGGTCATGTCGATCGCCGGCCGGGCCAACCACATTCTCAGCGAGGACCTCTCGCCGCGCTGCCAGGGCCTCATCGAGCAGATGGGGAACCTCGCATCGAGCATGTGGCGCCAGGCGGTGGACTCCTGGTACCAGCGCGACCAGACCGTCGCGGTCAAGCTGGACGAACGCGATAACGAGATGGACGAGCTGTACGCCAGCCTGATCGCCGAGCTGGCCGCAGGGCGGATGACGGTACCGGTGACGATGGAGATGACGCTGGTGGCGCGCTTCTACGAGCGACTTGGCGACCACGCCGTCAACATCAGCCGCCGGGTGGTCTACCTCGCGGGATCGCGGCCCCAGCCGGACGCTGAAGACGGGCAGATCCGCGCCGATCCGTAGCACGGTTCCCGGCCGGTTCCGGTTGATCCTGACCGCAGCGTGTCCGTTAGTGTCCAGGGATGGCATCGCGCTCCCTGGTCGTCAAGGTCACCGCGGGCAAGGATGACCCCGAACGCTGCAACCAGGCGTTCACGGTCGCCGCCACCGCGGTCGCCAGCGGAATCAGCACCTCGCTCTGGCTGACCGGTGAATCCGCGTGGTTTGCCCTGCCCGGCCGGGCGGAGGACTTCACGCTGCCGCACGCGCCGCCGCTGGCGGACCTGCTGGCCGCGGTGCTGGCCGCCGGGACCGTGACCTTGTGTACCCAGTGCGCGGCCCGCAGGGACATCACGCCCGGCGACGTGCTGACCGGCATCCGCATCGCGGGAGCGCCCACGTTCGTGGCCGAGGTCACCGCGGATGGCGTTCAGGCCCTCGTGTACTGAGCCGTCAGCGTGTTCTGAGCGTCAGCCGGTGCCCGGAAACCTCAGCGGGCAGAGCGGTCAGCGGGCCGGCACCGCCGCCAGCCGCTCGTCGCGAAGCCGCCGTCCCCATTCCTCGTCGGCGGCCGGGCAGTTCCGGCAGCGGGCCTGCGGCCCAGCCGAGCAGCAGGTCGGCCAGGGCCGGGTTGCGCACCAGGGCCGGGCCGTGCAGGTAGGTCCCGAGCACCCGGCCGGCGTAGGCACCCTCGGTGCCGTCGCCGTTGCCTATCCCGGCCGCGACCCGGGCCAGCGGCCGGGCACCCGGGCCCAGCCTGGTCACTCCCTGGTGGTTCTCGAACCCGGTCAGCCGGGGCAGGCCGAGCGCGGGATCGACGTCGGCCAGTACCTCGCCCACCGCCCTGCGGTCGCCGCGCCCGCTGCGCAGGTCGGCGATCTCCAGGCCGGGCACCGGCTGGCCCTCCTCGCCCGCGAACTCCGTGCCGATCAGCTGATAGCCGGCGCACACGGCGAAGACGACCGCGCCGAGGCCGGCCGCCGCGGCCAGGCCGCCATCGGCTCGCAGCCGGCCGGCGGCGAGAATCTGCGGCAGGTCCTCACCGCCCCCGATCAGGTAGATATCGCCCTGACGGGGCACCGGCTGGTCCGCGTGCACCCGGACGGACTCGGTCTCGATCCCGCGCAGCCGGGCCCGCCGCTCGAGGACCAGCAGGTTGCCGCGATCCCCGTACGTGCTGAGCAGGTCGGGGTAGACCCAGACCAGGCGCAGGCTGCTCGCGCCGCGCCCGCGTTCCCGGCGCCCGCGTTCCGCGCCCGCGTCCCGCGCCCGCGCTCAGCCGGCGTGCTCGCGTCCTGCGGCCCGCTCGCCGCCTCCGCCGTGCTCATGTGGCCCGGCCGAAGGCGGCCCGGATCTGCTGGAACGCCGTGTAGTTGGCGATCACGTCCAGATCGCCGCCGGCCTCGACCTGGTCCACCGCGTCATCGACCCGCTGCACGACCTGAAATCCCACCTCGTCGGCTTCCAGCCTGACCGCGAGATCGAGCCTGCGCTCTCCGGCCGCGAACACCGGCCGCCCGCGCAGCAGCCGGTAGTCCACATCCCAGAGCCACGAGGTATCCCGGCCGTCGGGCCCCTGCGCGTTCACCGCGAGCAGCACCGGCACCGGCGCGGGCTTGAGCACGTCGAACGCCTCCAGCCAGCCGGCCGGGTTCTTCGCCAGCAGCAGCCGGACGTTCCGCCCGCGGCGCGGCACGGTCGTGTACCGGCCGGCCACCGAGGCCACCGTGCGCAGCCTGGGCAGGGCGCGCTCGGCGTCGATGCCGAAGGTCTCGGCGACGGCAAGCGCCACCACCGCGTTCGCCCGGTTGGCCCGGCCTGGCAGGGCGAGACCGAGCTCGTGCCGGGCGCCCGCGGGGTCCACCACCGCCGTGCCGTCCAGCACCCAGCTGGCCGCGGGCTTGGCGAATCCGCACTCGCCGCACCGCCAGTCGGACTCGCCCCGCACCAGGTGCGAGCCGCATTCCGGGCAGCACCAGGAATCCTCCCGCCAGCGCTGCCCGGCGGCCACCCACGTCACCTGCTTGGCCGCCGCGGCCGCCCAGGCGATGAGCGGGTCATCGGCGTTGGCGACCACCCGGCAGTCGGGCGCATCGGCCAGCGCGTCCCGCCACCGCCGAGCGACCAGCCGAGATCTCCGCCGCCCTGTCCATCTGGTCGCGGCTGAGGTTGAGCAGAACCACGACCCGGGCCGCGGTGGCGGCCAGCACCGGCGGGAGGTACTTCTCGTCCACCTCCAGCACGGCGAACGGCGCGTCCCGCGCCTGGCCGAGCGCCGTCGCCAGCCCCGCTTCCATGTTGGCGCCGAACGCATTCGACGCGACCTGCTGGCCACCGGACTCGAGCGCGGCGGTGATCAGCCGGGTCGTGGTGGTCTTGCCGTTCGTGCCGGTCACCAGGACGACCTGCCTGCCCGCGGCAAGCATGCGCGAGCAGGCCGGGCTCGAGCCGGAGCGCGATGACCCCGCCGATCACCGATCCGTCGCCCCGGCCGGCTGCGCGGGACACCTGCCCGGCGGCCCCGCCGATCGCGGCGGCCAGGCGAGCGCGCAGCGGTAGTTTGCTCATCGCCGCCGATGCTATCGGGCGGCGGCGGCCAGGCTCGCCGGATGTCAGCGCGAACGCCTCGCCGGCCCCGTCGCTGACAAACCTGCGCGGCCAGGAAAGCACCACCTCAAGCCAGCCGGAGACACCCATCTCCGCCGCGGCCTCGGCCAGCTGCAGGCCCGGTTCCCGGCCCACCATCACCGCCGCCAGGTCGGTCAGGAAGCCGCGCTGATCATCGTCGCCGAACAGCAGGTTCCAGGCCACCCGCCGGTTGGGCTCGAGCTCCATGGCCAGCGGGTGCCGCCGCAGCTCGCGCATCCGCTGGCCGGCCCGGATGGCACGGCCAGGCCATCCCGCCGGCCAGATCGAAGTCCGAGCGGCGGCGCCGGGTCGCAGGGATCGGGCCGCGGGCCGCCGAGCGGGCAGATGCGCTCGACCTCGTGCAGCCACCGCAGCGGTCCGGCCACCCAGCCCGGGCCGGCCCTGGTGCCGGGCCGCGTTTGCCCCGCCAGCACGTGCCGCGCCGCCGACGAGGCGCTCGCCGCCAGCCGGTCCCGGGGTCGTAGCTGCCGCGCACGCTGGCCGCCCGGGCGCCGACCGACCTGTCGATCAGCGCGGCGAGCGCGCACTCGCGCAGCCTGGCATCCAGCCCGGACCACCGGCGGCGCAGGGCGGCCGGCAGCCGCGGGCAGCCCGCGGTCGGTCAAGAACGCCAGCACCAGTGTCTCCGTCCAGACCCGCAGCCAGGCCTGGTCGGCCGCGGCGGCCAGCAGCTCGGCGCGGCGCAGCTCGGCCAGGGTGCAGGCCCGCCCCGCCGCGCAGGCCGGGCCGCAGGCGGCACTGCGCCGGCCGCACAGCGGCGGCACCGGGCTGCTGCCCGCGGCGCGCTCCCTGGCCTCGCCCGCCGGCACCCGGATCCGCAGCGGCCGGTCCATCCCGTCGGCGAACACCGCGGCCACCCCCGGCTGCAGCGAAACCACCTGCCGCGACTGCTCGTCGTCCAGGTTCATGGCCGCGCCCACGACCTGCCTGTCGTCGGCCGCCGGCAGCCGGTGCACGATCTTCAGCGCAGTGTTCTTCACCACGTCGGGAACGAGCTTGGCGGGAATCTGCTCGGCCACCACCACGCCCTCGCCGTAGGCGCGGATCTCGGCGAGCATCCCGGCGAACAACTCGACCGCGTGCGCGCCGGCCCGCTCCTCGCCGCGGTTGCGCAGCAGCCGGTGCGCCTCCTCGATGACGATGACGTGCCGCAGCCCGCCCGGCCGCTCCCGGCGGGCCCGCAGCCGCAGGTGCTCGACCAGCCTGATGATCAGCGTGCCCATCAAGAACGCCTTGTCCTCGTCGTTGGCGACGTCCTCGATGGCCAGCACCACGCTGCGCCGCAGCAGCTCGCCGATGTCGGCCGGATGGCCGCCCTCGAAGAACCGGCCAGCCGCCCCGACGCGCAGCGAGCGCAGCCTGACGTTGACGAAGCCGCGCACGTCCGCCTGCAGGTCCGGGCCGTAGCCGACGTCGTCGATCACCTCGAGCGCCGCTCGCTGCAACTGGGTCAGGGTGGGAATCGCAGGCTCGGCCGGCGCGCCGGGAACACCCCGGCCGGTGACCACGTCCCAGCCGGCTTCCTCGTAGACCCGCTGCAGCGCCTGCGACATGATCTGCGGGAACGGCTCGTCGGCGCCGAAGGCCGCGTGGAAGAGAGCACGCACCATGTCGATATGAGCCTGCACCGGGTAGCCGGGCTCAGGCGCGAGCGGGTTCACCGACAGCGGCACCGCCCGCGGATCGGTCGGGTTGATCACCGTGACCTCGGTGATCCCCGCCAGCCGCCCCGCCATGGCGGCGTACTCGGACTTGGCCGGCTCGATGGCCAGCCACGGCAGGCCCGCCCGGCCGCACTGCTCCAGGATGTGCCGGACGGTCTGGGACTTTCCCGCTCCGGTCGCCCCGGTGACGAACGCGTGCCGGTTCAGCGTGGCCAGCGGCACCCGGAAAGCGCCCGCCGGCCGGTCCTGGGAGTCGAGGATCGCGCCCACCTCGATCAGCGGCGAGGCGGGCCCGGGGCGGCCCGGGCCTTCGGTCTCGCTGGTGACGTCGAAATAGCCGGGATCGAGCAGCCGCAGCCCGGGAATCTCGCGGCGGGGCAGCCCGGCCAGCGCGGCCAGCGGGCCGGCCGTAGCGGGGAACGGTGTGGCCGCGCCGTCGGTCGCGTCCTGCATCGTGACCGTGAGGGCCCCGGCCAGGCGGTACGGCTCCAGGCCGCCGCGCAGCCGGTAGGGGTGCCTGCTCAGGTCCACCGACCCGGCCAGTACCGGAGCGATCAGCCGCAGTTCCTCCGCCGTGGCCGCGCCGGCCAGCACGCGCACGCTCCACAGCCCGGCTTCGCGGAACGTGTCGAGTTCGGCCATCCTGCGCTGGGCGCGGTCGACGTCGAACCTGGAACGTTCCTCGTCGTACCGGCGCAGCACGTTGAGCTGCGTGCGCAATTCGGCGATCTCGGCCTCGATCAGCCCGGTGGGCTCGGCGATGACCAGCCAGCCGAACCGCCGGCCCATGAGCGTCACGAGCGTCGATTCGAACAGGGTCGGCCGCCGGTCCTGGTCGCGGCGGTCCGGCTGGCCGGCTTCGGCCAGCGCCGGTGCCTGCCGGCCGGGGCAGCACGTCCAGACCATCCGGTCCAGCTCGGCTAGCCAGTCGTCGCCGATGAGGACGCCACGCGCGCCGCCGGGGAACAGCAGGCCCGGCGACTCGCCGGACCCAGGCTCCGGGCCGGCGCCGGGCAGCGCCCCGGCGTTGGTGATCAGTTCGAGCGGGGCCCCGGCGCCGCGCGAGAGCCAGCCGACGGCAAACGCCCGGCCGCGCCCGGCCGCACTGAGCACCGCGGGCAGTACGGCCACGAAGTCGGACTCGGGCGAGTCGGCGCCGGCCGGGGCCGTGATGGCCAGGATCCGGTGCCACGGGCCCATGAGATTGCCCTGACCGCTCACGCAGCGTGCATACCAGGCCGCCGGGGGCGGCGCCACCGGTATCGCCAAGTAACGCCCGGGACCGGCCTGGTAGCGGCCCAGCGGAGGCTCAGCCGCGCCGCTTGCGCCAGTCCAGCCGCTCCGGCGGCGGGCCGAGGTTTGGCGGCGGCTGCGCGCCGCCGGACCGCCAGCTCACCGGCACGCGCGCGGGGCCGCCGGGCGGGGCCGGCCGGGAAGGCGCGGCTGGCGGCCGCCGGGTCGGCGGCGCGTCCGCGCCGTTCCTCGCCTCGTCCAGGCTGAGCAGGGTGGCGCCCGGCAGCCCGATGATGGCGGGGTTCGCGTCGGCCATGACGACCTGCCTGCCGCGGCGGGACGCCGAGGAGATGATGACCGCGCTGGGCGGCAGCTGCTGCAGCTCGTGCTGCTCGACCAGGAACTCCCTGGACCGCTGCGTGGTCCGCGCCAGCGAGTCGCTGGTGCCGGCCGCGCGGGAGGTGCTGACTCCCCACGCCGTGCTCAGGTTGATCCCTTCCGTGATCGACTCGGAGTCGCTGGTACCGCTGGAATAGCTCTGGTCCCCGCTCCGCGACGAGGTTTCGCGACCGAACGGCGCCGCGATGGACTCGTGGCTGCGGCTGCGACCCCGGCTGCGGCCCGATGTCTGGCTCGTCGTGGCGGAGGCGGACACCGAATCGGCGGTCCCGACCGTGCTGGTGTAGGAGTCGCCGACGGTGTCGGTCACCGACGTGCCCACGGTGTCGGTGAGCTGGCTGAGCACGAACCGGTGCTCGGTGCCGATCTGCTCGCTGGCCGTCCTGGCATCATCGGCGTTGCCGAGGCGCATGAAGGCCAGCGCCGCGTTCCCGCGGCCCAGCCGCTCCTTGACCTGCGGCGGGATCGAGCGGTAGGCGAGCAGCAGGCCGGTGCGGGTGGTCTCGCAGGCCTCGCACAGCCGGTCGATCACCTCGCCGCGCAGCTTTTCCGCGCCTGCCAGCATCAGCGTGTGCTGCCACGGCCGGCCAGCCGGAGCCTGGCGCAGCACATGGGTCAGCGCGGTCACCGCGTAGGTGCCGAGCACCTGGTTGCCGAACACCCCGGCCCGCCGGTCGGTGCAGATCACCCGCAGCCTGCTCGGCGCGAGCGAGGCGGGCGCGAGCCCGGCCCTGTCCAGTTTCCGCAGCCGCGATTCCATCGCCCAGGCCCGGCCGATCACCACCCGGTCGGCCGCGCCCCGGCCGAACATGCCGGTGATGCGTTCCAGCTGATCGGCACTGAGCAGTCCGAGCCGGAGGTCGTCGCGGGGGTCGCCGATCTGGCCGAGCGCGCGGAGTCCGGCGGTGACCTGGGCGATCGTCACGTTCGGCCCGAACACGTCGATCAGGCGCTCCAGGATCGCGTTGTCCTGCGCGACGTCGCCGGCGCCTTCGTCCTCGCTCACGCTGACCACTAGGGAGAGCACGTCGGCCAGGGCCTCGCGGGACAGGTCGGCACTCAGGTCGAGCCTCGGCAAATCCGCGGGCAGCACCCAGACCAGCGGGGCGATGCCGGATCGCTCGGCCACCGCGAGCAGGTCTTTGGCCACCGCGCCCTCGGACACGTCGACCACGGTCAGCTCGCCGCCCGCCGTGAGCCGGGACGCCCCGACCACGGTGAACATCGCGGACCAGCCGGACAGCGTGCCGCCCGCCAGGTCAACCCGGTCCACCGCCGCGGGCAGCGAGACCGCGTACCACTGCGGCTGCCGCTCGAAGGCGTCGCGCCGCTCCTGCCAGTCGGTGAACCTGCGGGCGTGCTCCTCCTGCCAGGCGAACAGACGGCTTTCCTGCTCGGCCCGGATCGTGGCGATCCGCTGGCCCTCATCCTCGACGGATGACCGCAGGGACTGCTCACCCTGCCAGATGCGCTGCACCGCCAGGCCCGCGCCGGCCAGGCAGGCGACCGCGGCCAGCCAGGCGATCGCCGCGTTCAGCCAGCCGGCCGTCCAGACCGCGATCAGCAGGCCGGCCAGCAGGACCGCGGCCCCGGCGGCCAGCTTCAGCGGCCGGTCGAGCAGGTTCTCCTCGCGGCGCTGCGCGGCCAGCCAGCCGGGGTTGAGCTGCTCCGGCTCCGGGGGCGTGGGCCGCCTGGGCTGGGGCCCGGGATCAGGGTGCAGCAGTGCATGCTGCCAGCCGAGGTAGATCCGGTCCGGCCGCATCCGGCCGGTGGCCCGCGATCGCTGCAGCCGGCGGAATTCGGGTGGCGGCTGAAGATCAGGCGGCCGCCGGGGCTCGCGGTCACCGCCGCGCTCGCCTCTGGCGGTCGGCGCCGTCACGTGGCCCTGCCCTTCTGCCCGGGCCCCGCACCCTTGTGCTTGCCTGCCGCGACCGGATCCACGCCGCTGCTGGCGGCCCGCCGCGCGCTCAGCAGCCTGGCGGGGTGTCGCACGATCCGGGCCGGAACGGTCAGTCCCAGCGTAACCAGCCGGCGCCGGGGCCCACCGGCGATCAGCACATGCTCCCCGTTTCCGAGCCTGCCCAGCGACCGCGCCGCCACTACCGGCTTGCGGATCAGCCCGTACGGGCCGAGCTGGCTCAGCTGCCCGGCCGTGTCCGCCGGCCCGGCTGCGCCCACGGCCGCCGGCGATGTCGTCGCGCCGACCCCGGCGATTGCCTTCGGGCGCACCGGGGGCCCGGCCGCGGCGGCGAAGTCATCGTCGCCGGCCGGGGCGAACTTCTCGCCGGACAGGCCGGCGAACCGCTCGGCCACGGCGGGGTCGGTCAGCCGGTGCAGCACGAGCACGTTGACCTGGTCGGCGAGCGCCTGCACCCGGGCGTCGGCCGTGGCGGTCAGCAGGGCGGGCAGCCCAGCCGCCTCGCCCCGTGAGATCAGGTCGCTCAGCGCGGCCGGGCTCAGGGCGCCGCACTGGTCGAACCACACCAGCCCGTCGCCTGGCACGCCGATCCGGCGCAGCTCGGCGCAGACCGCCAGCACGTCGTGCGCGACGAGGCTGGCCAGCATGGTCGCGGCCCGGCCGTGAGCCGCGGCGTCAACCGAGAACAGCGCGACCGCCCGCTCCCGCACCACCCGGCCCAGATCCACCCGCGGGCCCGGCGCGGCGGCGAGCCACCGGCCGAACGGTGACGCGCGCAGCACGCTGAGCTGCCCGGCCAGGGCGGCGGCGGTGCCCGGGTCGCTCTCCAGCAGCCCAGCCGACACCTTCACCCGCTCGCCGAGAGCCTGCCGCCGGGGGTGGTAGCCCGGCACGTGCTCCACCCGGGCCCGCAGTGCGGCCGGGCTGAGCAGGTGGACAACCTCGTCGAGGGTGGCAGTGCGCGGATCGCCGGGGGCAGCGTCGGCCACCGCGAACAGGTCGGTCAGATAGGCCGCGCAGCTGCGCCGGTACTGATCGGACGTGCCTGCCCAGTCAACCATGCCCATGACGAGCGCGGTCCGCCTGGACGGCTCGCCGGCGCGGAGCGGGTCGTAGTAACGGGAAGCTTCGCCAGGGAACTGGTACAGCGGCGTGCCTGTGGCCTCGCACAGCGCGCCGAACGACTCGGCCAGCTTCCTGCTGCCGTCCAGGTCGACGGCGATCACCGGCTTGCGGCGGCGGATGGCCGCGTGCACGATCTGGAAGCTCGTGGTCGTGGTGCCCGAGCCCGGCGAGCCTGCGCACAGCACGCCGCCGGCCGCCTCGGTCCAGGACACCGCCGCCTGCCAGCCGGTGCCGGCATCCAGCCCGAGGCACGCGCCGTCCCTGGTGACCACGCCGCCCGACGCGATGAAGCGGGTCAGGTACGCGCGACGGCACCAGGTAATCAGGCCGGGACGGTAGCCGGGGAGCTTCCATTCGTCGGTGTGCAGCCAGCTGAGCCAGGCCGCGATGGCGGCTTCGGCCGCCGCCAGGATCAGCGCCAGCGGAAACTGCCGCGGCAGCCAGTGGCCGATTCCGGCGTAGGCCGCGCCCAGGTGCCCGAGCCGGCCGGGATGCTGGCCGACCCCGCCCAGGTAGGCGGCGACCTGCGCCGGCCCCTGGCCGAAGCCCGCGGCGGCCTGAGCCGGCCCGATGGCCAGCACCCAGACCAGGCCGATGGCCGCCGGAACCGCCAGCCACACCGGCCGCCATCGGCTCAGCCGGGTGATGATCACGAAGACGACGGCCAGGATCAGTGCCAGCTGCGCGAAGAGCAGGTGCGCGACGACAGCCAGCAGCGCGCAGACGGCGATGAGCTCACCGCGGCGCGGCACGTCCCCGGGGATGAGATATCGGCCGGGGCGTGGCATGCGCTCGGCGCCGGTCACGGTATCGGCTCGCATAGGCACTCAAGGTTTCCAGCCCGCTGCGGTCTGTGTCCAGATGGGCGTGGCAGCTCCCGGTCCCGGAACGCGGAACGGGCTCGGGCAGGAGCGCCGGAACCGTCAGGTCTGCCCGGCGGCCCGGGGCCAGACGCCATCCTCCGCGGTCGTGACGGCGACACGCGGGCCGTCCGGAGACTCGATCACGACCCGGAACAGCTCAGGCCGCAGTACCGCGGTGGTCAGCGCCAGCGGAAGGCCGGCGGACGCATCATCGAACCTGACCGTCACGTTCACGGCGGGCTCGCCCGCCGCCAGCCGCAGGCTCCGCGCCACCGACGGGGCAGGCGGCTGCAGTTCGAGGTACAGCCCGGCCGGGCGCGGTACCGGCATCGCCGCGCCGCTGGCATCCTGGGGGTGCGGAGCGGTCCCGGGCTTGGGCCTGAGCTGCGACGTTCTCAGCACGTCGGCCAGGGATGGCGCGTCCTCGGCGAGGAATGAATACTCCTCGGACAGGTAGCTGGCCGAGTAGGCCGCCGGGGCTCCCCCGGACGTCCACAGGCAGCGGACGACGCACACCGGGTCGCCGGGCGAAAGCCCGAGGGCCCCGCCGATGTCCTCAGGCACTCGCCGCCACGACACGTGCCTTGACGCGCAGTCGATCTGCATGCCCATCGGGTCGATCGAAGCCCGCAGCTCCGGCACCCCATCGAGCCCGATCAGGTAGTCGGCCGGGCTGGCCCGGTACACCTGGCCGTCGGGCAGCCGGCGCAGCAGGTGCCGCGCCGACAGCTCCTCGATCGCGATCTCCATCTCGGCCGGGCTCACGCCGTAGCGGCGCGCGAGCGAGCTGCGCCGGGGCAGCCGCCAGCCTGGCTCGTGGTGGATCAGGGCCGCGGCCACCCGGTCCGCGAGGACCTGGGCTGCCGACCGGTCCTCGGCCGGCTCGCCCTCGGCGCCACCGGTCGCTGCCTGCGCGGCCGCCCGGCCATCCTCGTCCCCCGGGTCGCCCCTCATTCCGGATAGCGCCGGGAGGTCGCGACGATGACCCGGCCCGTGGTGATGACCAGGTGTCCGGCCGGCGCCGAGCCTGCCGCATCAGCTGCAATCGACACCATGTCCTCGCTCAGGTCGTCACCGTGGTGCTGGAGGCTGGTCGGAGATCCCGGCGGCCATCTCCTTCCTAGGCATTGCAGGTGTCGCGCGGCTGAACCGCAGCGGTAGCAGAAGGCGAAGAGTAGATGACGCGAAGACAAACGACGGCGCCGGACCGGGCCGGCGCCGTCGTCTCGGGAACTCAGCGAGTACTCAGAGCGCGACCTCCACCGCGGTCAGACGGCCCGTGTCGGCGGTCACCGAGCGGTCCCCGCTGAGGCCGCCAGGGGCGAGCACGCGAACCGTCCAGGTACCTGGCGCGGCGAAGAACCGGAATCCGCCGTCCGCGCCGAGCGGCACCTCGGCGACGAAGTCGCCGCCGGAATCGAGCAGCCGCGCGTAGCCGGTGGCCACCGGGGCCCCCTCGTGCAGGACGCGCCCCTGCACCACGGCCTGGTCACCCACGTCCGCGGGGGCGCTGACACCGCCGGCCGGAGCGCCGCATCCGTCGCTTGCGGTCACGAGGACGCCCCGAGCTCGATCGGGACGGCGACCAGGGACCCGTACTCGGTCCACGACCCGTCGTAGTTCTTGACGTTGGGCTGACCGAGCAGCTCGTGCAGCACGAACCAGGTGTGCGCGGAGCGCTCGCCGATCCGGCAGTAGGCGATGGTGTCCTTGGCGAGGTCGACCCCGGCCCCGCTGTAGAGCTCGCGGAGCTCGTCGTCGGAGCGGAACGTGCCGTCCTCGCTGGCCGCCTTCGACCAGGGGATGTTGCGCGCGGACGGGATGTGCCCGGGGCGCTGCGCCGACTCCTGCGGCAGGTGCGCCGGGGCGAGCAGCTTGCCGCTGAACTCGTCGGGTGAACGCACGTCGACCAGGTTCCTGGTGCCGATCGACGCCACGACCTCGTCGCGCAGCGCGCGGATGGCGGTGTCCGGGTCGGACGCCGTGTAGTGGGTGGCGGCCCGCTGCGGGACCTCGGTGACGAGCTCACGGGATTCGAGTTCCCACTTCTTCCGCCCGCCGTCGAGCAGCCTCACGTCGCGGTGCCCGTAGATCTTGAAGTACCAGTACGCGTAGGCGGCGAACCAGTTGTTGTTCCCGCCGTAGAGCACGACCGTGTCATCGTTGCCGATGCCCCGCTCGGACAGCAGCGCCTCGAAGCCCGCCTTGTCCACGAAGTCACGGCGGACGTGATCCTGCAGGTCGTTCTTCCAGTCGAGCTTGATCGCGTTGCGGATGTGGCCCTTGTCGTAGGCCGAGGTGTCCTCGTCCACCTCGACGAGCACGACACGGGGATCGCCTTGATGCGACTCCACCCAGGCCGCGTCCACGAGAACGTCGGAACGGCTCATGCCTGAACCTCCTTGTCAGGTCCGGTGGACAGCGCCCTCGCGGCCGCCTGTCCGGATTCGTTGGATCACCAGGTACATCTCGCAGCCTAGGCAGAGCCCGAAGGCCGCGTTGAGGAAGGCCGCGGCGAGCGCGGCCGCGGTCGCCGCCATGCCCAGGACGGTGAGGCCCGTCCCGTATCCGATCACGCCGATCACGCCGAAGACCGCGCCCACGCCCTGGGCGAACCGCGGCGGCGGCTCGGCCTCCAGTTCCGCCGGCGGGCCGAGCCTGGGCCTGACCAGCTTGCGGAAGATCATGCCGTACGGGGCGCGGCGCAGGCCGAGCGCTGCGCCCACCGCGAAGACCAGGGTCTGGGCGGCCAGCAGCCACCCGCTGCCGGTCACCAGCACCAGGGCGAGGACGATCGTGGAGACGACGGCACCGAACCGCGCGCCTCTCGGATCAATGCCCATCTGCTGTGCTCCTTTGCCTGGCCAGGGCAGCCGGGACGGATCTCAATTAAAGTACAAGCCGACCGGTAAAGTGGGAAATATCAGAGGGCCGCGGCCACGCGGCACAAGTCCACGGCGCGCCGCCTGGTCAGCACCTGCCTGCGCCCGGAAGCCACGTACCCGATGCTATGTGCGCCCCGCTGAGCTGTCACTTTCATAGCCCTGCGGGCCGCCGGCGGCACTCAGCTCACCTCGCCCGAGGGTATGGCCTCGCCCAGCGCGGCCAGCACGTCCGCCTTGCGCGGCTGGCCGCTGGCGCGCCGCGTGATGCGCCCGTCCGCGCCGAGCACGAGCACCGTGGGCGTCCGGCGGATGTCCAGCCGCCGGACCAGGTCGAGCCGGCTCTCCGCGTCGATCTCGACGTGCGCCACCCCGTCCACCAGGCCGGCCACGTCGGCCAGCAGCACTCTGGTCGCCCGGCACGGGGCGCAGAACGCGGTGGAGAACTGGACCAGGGTCGCGCGCCCGCCGAGCGGGTGACCCAGCTCCGGCCCGGTAAGCACCGGGCCGGCACCGGGCTTCTGCCCGCCCACGGGGTCAGGCCCGCGACCGTCAGCGGCCAGTGCGGCGCCGGGGCGCAGCCGGCCGCTCCGGGTTTTCCAGATCATCCCGAACGCACTCGCCGCAATCAGCACGGCAACGCAGACCAGCACGCGGGTGACCACGCTCGGCTACAGCACGAGCCGGGCGCGATGCATTCCCGGGGCGGCCCGGTGCACGGCCGAACCGGCTTCCCGGTCAGCTGGCCCGTGCCTGGGCGATCGTCCTGCCGCCGGAGACGATCTGGAAGCTGCGCACGTCGTGGACCGGAGCCGCGGACACGGTGGGGTACGGGCTGGCATTCCACTCGTCGGTCACCGTCCAGCTGCCCGCGGCAAACCGCTGCCCGTCCTCGCCGATGACCCACAGCTGGCAGGTCGTGCCCACCGGGATGCCGGAGACCCTCACGTCGAGTCGTATGCCGCCTGCCATGCCGGCGTACCTGACGTCCATGTGCGTGAGCGCATTCGTGCTCTGGACGTTCTCCCAGTGCAGAGCCGGCGAACCGGCGGACGGCGGGTTCGCGAGCCGTATCCCCCCGACGGCCGCGCCCGCCGCGATGATGGCCACCGCCGCCACCGAGACCAGGTTCCGCCACCTGCTGACCCGGCGACGGTGCGCCACCGCGGCGAGCAGCGGGGTGAGGACTTCAGCCTCCGGGGGCTCCGCGTCTCGATCTTCGCTGGCCACAGCCCGTTCGGAATCAAATCGGGCGATGTGGTCGGCTTCCTCCAAGGGCACCCGGCCCAGCAGCGCGGGCAGCCCGGCGAGCCCGGCCAGCTCTTCCCGGCAGTCGGGGCAGACGGCCAGGTGGTTGTTGACGACGAAGCGCTCCGCGGGATCGATGGCCCCGACCACGTAGACGCCGAGCAACTGGCGCACATGCTGGCAGTCGGTCATGCCGGTCACGGCGCCAGCCCTCTTTCCTCGAGGGCCAGCTTGAGCGCCTTGAGCGCGTAGAACGTGCGCGATTTCACCGTGCCGGCGGGGATGCCGAGCTCCGCGGCAGCCTCGGCTACCGAGCTGCCTTTGTAGTAGGTCTCGAAGAGCACCCGGCGGTGATCGGGCCGCAGCGCGGCCAGCGCGTCGGCGACCGCCCACGACTCGAGCGCGCGGTCCACGTCATCGGCGGCCGGACGCAGGCCGAGAGCGCCCTCGCCCACCTCCTGCGGCCGGGCCCGCCGGGCCCGCTGGCCGTCAATCACCAGGTTCCTCGCCACGGTGAACAGCCACGGCCTGGCCGGCTGGCCAGCCACCGCCTCGGGGTGCTGCCAGGCACGGAGCAGTACTTCCTGGACCACGTCTTCAGCTCGCTGCCTATCTCCTGAAGTCAGATACATCGCGTACCGGAGCAGGGCCCCGGCATGCTCGGCGTGCAGCGCGCGCACGACTTCCTCGTCCGCGACATGCCCCTTGCGAGCAGCCTGGCCCCGACCGGTCACATCCATGGAACGTGTCCGGCGCGCGATGGGTTCATATCACGCCTACGCGCGGGCAAACGCCACGTCATGCCCGGCGGCCGCGACCACCAGTCCGTCGCGCCCTGGATGCACGGCGGTGATGGACAGGTGCAGCGGCAGCACGCCCGCGGGGATCACGAAGGTGAACTTGCTGGCGAGCGCTCCGGCGCTGATGCCGCCGACCGTGATGTGCTCGGGACTGACGCTGATGCCGGACTTGGTCACGCCGAGCCTGGCGGTGCCCTCGATGGTGCCGATGGGCGTCTTGCCGGTCACCCGCAGGCTGCTGCCATCGGCGCCCAGCGTGATGCCGTCCGGCAGCCGCCGCTGGACCTGCGAGTACGGGATGAGGGCGGTTCCCGTTGCCTGGCTGGCCGTCACGCGCCCCGAATCCTGGCCGAACAGCAGGCTCACCGGGGCGTTCACCCCGGTGAACTTGGCGTGGATATCACGGACCTGGACCCCGTCCGCCTTCGCGGCCTTGATCGAGACGTCGATCTCCTGATAGTGCCCGGACGCGACCTGGGTGAGGAACGGGAAGCCGTGCACGCTGACGCCCGGCCTGGCGGGCAGGTCGTACGCGCTTTGCACCTTGGTGCCGATCTCCCGTTCGGCGAGCAGGACGCTGGCCCGGTCGATGACGATCAGCACCACGATGAGCAGCGGGATCACGATCAGGAGCTTGCGCATCGAGACCCAACTGTAGGCGCTTCCCGGCGCTGGTCCGGCCGGCCCTGGCTATCCCGCCGGCAGCCTGCTGCCCACGCACCGGCACCGGTACCGGTGCTGGCCGTCATCCGCCTGCGAACGGCGGCAGCACCTCGATCACCGCCGCCTCGGGCAGCACGACCTCCTCGGCGCCACCGCGGCCCACGGCCGACCCGTCCACGAGGAACGACGCGCGGTCGAGCACTGCGCGCAGCCGCGGGTCCTGCCCGCGGCGGGCCAGCGCGGCGGCGATCGCCCCGGCCAGCGTGTCCGCGTCGAGGGTCTCCTCCGCGACGCCGGCGGCCTGCTTCGCCGCGGCCCAGTAGCGGACTGTCACGTTGGTCATGTCGGCTATCCTCGCTTGCGACGGGATCCGGGCGGCGCTGCCCCCGGGTCTTTGTGCGCCGGGGCGGAGGTGACGGCCGTTGAGCGAGCTGCTCCTGCTCACGAACGCCCTGGAACCGTCGGCCGAGATCGTGCCCGCCCTTGGGCTGTTGCTGCACTCGGTCAGGGTCGCAGCCGCCGAGGCCAGCGCGCTGATCGACGCTCCGCCGGCCGACGCGGTGCTGGTCGACGCGCGGCAGGAACTGGCGCACGCCAGGAGCCTGTGCCGCCTGCTGCGCACGACCGGGCTTGACGCGCCGCTGCTCGTCATCGTGACCGAGGGCGGGCTCGCGGCCTTGTCCGCCGAGTGGGGCGCCGACGACGTGGTCCTGAACACCGCGGGGCCCGCTGAGGTAGAGGCCAGGCTGCGGCTGATGACCGGCCGCCGGGCCGGCCGCGCCGACGAGGTGCCGGACGAGATCCGGTCCGGCGACCTGGCCATCGACGAGGCCACCTACTCGGCACGGCTGCGCTCCCGCCCGCTCGACCTGACCTTCAAGGAGTTCGAGCTGCTCAAGTTCCTGGCCCAGCACCCGGGGCGCGTGTTCACCCGCGCCCATCTGCTGCAAGAGGTCTGGGGCTACGACTACTTCGGCGGCACCAGGACGGTGGACGTGCATATCCGCAGGCTCCGGGCCAAGCTCGGCCCCGAACACGACGCACTGATCGGTACGGTGCGCAACGTGGGATACCGTTTCGTCCCACGGAAGGCTCTGGACGCCGAGCCGGAGACGGAGTTGAGGGAGACGGGCGCTGCACGGGCCGACCGATGAGACCACCGGCACCACCGTCACCGGGCAGCTGAAGGCGGACCAGGCAGCCGGGGTCATGCGCCTGGTAGAGGCGGCCACGGAGGCCGACGGGGTAAGCCCGCTGTCGGAGCACGTGCGGCTGCACCTGCGCTACGGCGGCGACCCGCGGGCCCGCAACGTGCTGCTCACCACGTCCGGTCAGCTCACCGGCTACGCGCACCTGGATCCCACCGACCCGGTCGAGGGGCCGAGCGGCGAGCTGGTCATCCACCCGGCCTATCGCGGCCGGGGGCAGGGCCGGACGCTGGTGGGGGCGCTGCTGGCCGAGGCGGACGGGCATCCGCTGCGGCTGTGGGCACACGGCGACCCCCCGGCCGCGGGCCGGCTGGCCGAGGCTGCGGGGTTCGAGCGGGTCCGGGCGCTGTGGCAGATGGACCGGCCACTGGCCGAACCGGTGGCCGAGCCCCGCTACCCCGAAGGGGTGACGGTCCGGACCTTCGTGGTCGGCCAGGACGAGGATGCGTGGGTGCGGCTCAACCGGCGGGCGTTCGCCCGGCATCCCGAGCAGGGCGCGTGGACCCGGGAGGACCTGGATCTGCGCGAGCGGGAGCCGTGGTTCGATCCAGACGGCTTCTTCCTGGCTGAGCGGGACGGGCGGCTGGCCGGCTTTCACTGGACCAAGATCCACGGCGGCAGCGGGGAGAGCCCGGGCCACGGGCACGAGACAATCGGCGAGGTCTACGTGGTCGGAGTCGATCCAGGCGAGCGCGGCGGCGGGCTCGGCCGGGCGCTCACCCTCACCGGGCTGAGGTACCTACGATCCCGGGGCCTGCCCCGGGTCATGCTCTACGTGGACGAGGCGAATGTGCCCGCGATCAGGCTGTATGAGTCGCTGGGCTTCACGCACCGGGACACCGACGTCATGTTCCGCCACCCGTGACGGCCGCGCCGCCCGGACGCGATCGACGCCCAGCACGTGGTCAAGCTCTTCGGCCGTCAGCGGCCGGTCGCTGGCGGCCACCGCGCTCAGCACTTCTGAGTAGAGCTCGATCTCGTCCAGCGCCACCCGGTCGTGGACACGAAGATCGACTTGCTCGGCCATCGCGCCACCTCCTCCCCCGAGTGACCCGGCGGGCCGCCGGCCCGGCAGGGATCAGGCCAACAGGTTATGCGGCGTCCGCCGCGTGCCGCATGACCCATCGGAGTCATTCTCGGACTACGCTCGGATGGTTCTGCCGTGGTTCTACCCGCACTCGGCTGGGTCACGTCTGGGCAACTGCAGGATTTTTGCCGGCGGAACGGGGATACTCAGTCGTTCCGGTTGCGCCTACGGTGGTTCAGGACAAGAGTCTTGGCGCAAGACCCCAGCGTTGATGCGCCTTCCTACACAGACGACGACACCTGAGGCGACCGACGAGATGAGCGAACACGCAGATATAGTCCCGGGCCTGGCGCAGGACGACCAGTTCGAAATGCAGATGCGCGGCTACAGCCGACGCCAGGTGGATGAGTTCGTGGCCCGCTCTCGCAATCACGCGCGAGATCTTGAGGAACGCCTGTCCCACGCGCTCGATGACGTCGAGCGGCTGCGGCTTGAGTTGTCCACCGCCCGCCAGTCCGCCTCGGGCGGCAAGCCGCATGAGGAACTCAGCGAGCGGATGCGCCAGATACTCAAGCTGGCCGATGACGAGGCCGCGGCACAAAAGAGCCGCGCGACCGACGAGATCACCAAGTTGCGCGGGGACGCGCAGAAGGCGTCGGACCATCTCAGGGCCGAGGCCAAGGAGCAGTCCGAGCGCATGCTGACCGCCGCGCAGGAGCAGGCTGAGCGCACCATCGCCTCGTCGCGCTCGGACGCGGAGAAGAGCCGGACCGCCGCGCGGGCCGAGGCCGAGCGGATGGCCGTGGAGTCCCGCAAGAGCGCCGACAACACGATCGCCGCGGCGAAGGCGCAGGCCAAGCAGATGCTCGACGAGGCCACCGCACGGGCAAGCGCCATCCACGATGGCGCCGAGCGACGGCTTGACCTGCTGAAGAACCGGCACGCCGAGGCGATGCGCCGGCTGATCGAAATCCGTGACGTGGTCACCGACCTGGTCGCTCACGATGCCGCGAAGGGCACTATGGACGAGGAGGTCGACAAGACGGTCGCCAGCACGCTCGGCCCGAAGGGCGCCCCCGCGAAGCCCGCAGCCGGTTCGTCCCCGGCGCCGAAGGCCGCGCCAGCGGCTCCAGCCGGGCAGCCCGCAGCCGCCCCGTCCGGGAGCAGCCCCGCCGCGGGTTCTCCTTCCCCGGGCAGCTCGCCCTCCGGCGCACCGCCCGCAGGCCCAGGGTCGGCCCGGCCGGCGAGCCCGGCGAGCCCCACGCGGCCGGTGAGCCCGGGGGCCGCCCCGAGCCCGGGCCGCGTCATCCCGGCGAGCCCGGCAGGTCCGGGTGGCCCTTCGAGCCCGGCAGGTCCGGCTAGCCCTTCGAGCCCGGCTCGCGCTCCGAGCCCGGCAGGCCCGGCTGGCGCTCCAACCCCGGGCCGCACCAGCCCGGCAGGTCCGGCGAGCCCGGGGGGCGCCGACCGGCCGGCCGGGACCGGACCGGGCGGCGGACCGGCCACCGAGCAGCAGCGGGCACGGCACGCCGCACCGCGCGGCCAGGCCGGGACCGCAGCCGGGTCAGCGGATGACGACCGCTCATCACCGCAGGACAAGCCGGGCCCGGGGGCCCCCGGAGAGACCAAGCGCAACGCCGGGGATTCCAAGCCCTCGTCAGGTGACGTACGGGTGATCACGCCGTAACACGGCGGTCGTTCAGCCCGGCCGGCTGCGCCGTGGCGGTCGTTCAGTCCCGGTCGGCTGCGCCGTGGCGGTCATTCAGTCCCGGCTGGCCGCGCTGGACGATCGTTCAGCCCCTGCTGGCCGCACTGTGGCGGCCGTCCGGCCCGTCCCACCCGGCTGTGCCGGGCAAGCCGTACGGGCGGTCCTGGCCGTCCGTGATGTCCCGCCGCCCCGCCATGCCGTCCAGGCGCTGCAGGATGACGCCCTCTCGCAGCGCCCACGGGCACAGTTCGAGTTCTTCCAATTCGAACAGGTCCATGGCCGCGTCGGCGACGATCGCGCCCGCCAGCAACTGCGGGGCGCGGGTCGCGGAGACGCCAGGAAGGTGCGCCCGCTGCGCGGCGTTCATCTCAGCCAGCCGGGACGCCCACGGAGTCAGCTCTGCGTGCCGCAGGTTCCGCCGGACATAGGACCCCTCACCTGACGGCGCCGCCCCGGCGATCCTGGCCAGCTGCCGGAATGTCTTCGACGTCGCCACCGACTGGTCCGGCCGCCCGTTGCGCAGGACTTCTCCCGCGGTTCGCGCGATCTCGGCTCGCACGTGCCTGCGCATCTGGCGCACCTGGTCCGCGGAAGGAGGGTCGCCGGTGAGCCAGCCGCGGGTCAGCCAGGCCCCCAGCGGCAGCGAGATCGCCACATCAGGCTCCTCGTCGATGCCGGACGCGATCTCCAGCGAGCCGCCGCCGATGTCCACTACCAGAAGCCGCCCCGACGACCAGCCGAACCAGCGCCGGGCAGCGAGGAACGTCAGCCCCGATTCGTCCTGCCCGGTGAGCACCCGGATGTTGACCTTGACGTCGGCCCTGATCCGCGCGAGGACTTCCTCCCCGTTGGCCGCGTCACGGAGCGCGGACGTGGCGAACGGGAGCAGGTCTTCCACCCCCTTGTCCTCGGCGATCCGCAGCGCCTCGCTGACGAACTGCCGCAACTGCTCCTCGCCGCTCGACGTCAGCCGGTTGTCATTCTCGAGGTGGTCGGCCAGCCTGAGCTCGGCCTTGTGCGAGTAGGCCGGCAGCGGCCTGGCTCCCCGGTGCGCATCCACCACCAGGAAGTGCACCGTGTTGGAGCCGACGTCCAGCACACCGAGTCGCATAGTCCGACGCTACTCATCCGCGGCCGGTGGTGGGGATCATGCGGCGACCGCGGAGCCCATCCGGCGCACGATCTCCTGCAGCAGGTCCGGCGACGTGCCCATGTTCAGCCGGACGAACCCCCGGCCCTGCTCGCCGAAGCCCGCGCCCGAGGTGACCGCGACCCTGGCCCGGGCCAGGAAGCCCGCCGCCGGATCCGCGGCGTCCGCCACGCCCGCCGGCGACGCCGCGGCGGCGGCCTCGCCGGCGGCACCAGCCGTAGCGTCCGCAGTCGCGGCGGCCAGCGGCCTGCAGTCCAGCCATGCCAGGAAGCTCGCCTGCGGCGGCAGGTAGCCCACCGCGGGCAGGTACCGGGCCAGCAGCTTCGCCAGCAGCACCCGGTTCTCGTCGAGCTGGCCGCAGACCGCGTCCAGCCAGGGCACGCAGTCGGCGAAGGCCGCCTCGGTGGCCAGCACGCCCAGGTGGCTGGGGAGCAGGGCCTCCCAGCGCCGCTCCAGCGCCGCGGCCGCCTGATCACCGCCCACCACGGCAAGCCCGCACTTCAGCCCAGGAATGTTCCAGCCCTTGGAGGCCGAGGTGAAGGTGAAGGTGCGCTGGGCCAGGCCGCCGTCCAGATCCATCGCGAGGAACGGGATGTGCTGCGCGCCCGGCAGCGCCAGCGGTGCGTGGATCTCGTCCACGATCAGGACCGCGCCACGCCTGGCACAGATGTCCGCCACCGCGCCCAGGTCGTCGCGCGACCACACCCGGCCGGTCGGGTTGTGCGGGCTGCACAGCAGGTAGGCGGCCACGTCGTCGCGGGCCAGTGCGGCGTCCAGCGCTTCCGGGTCGAGCTGATAGCGGTCGCCGGGGTCGCGGGCCAACGGCACCTCGACCACCTCCCGGCCCGCCTGCCGGAGCCGGAAAAAGAACGGCGGGTAGACCGGCGGGTTGATGACCACGCCGGAACCATGCGGAGTCGCCTCCTGCAGCATCTCGGCGATCCCGGTCATCACGTCGGGAACGGCGTACACGTGCCGCGGGTCGGGCGCCCAGCCGAACCGCTGGGCGGCGAACGCGGCGTACACCTCACCGAAGCCGAGCGGGTGCGGATAACCGCAGTCGCCCGCGGTGATCGCCTCCCGGACCGCGTCCTTGATCGGCTCGGCCAGGTCGAAGTCCATCTCGGCCACCCAGGCGGGGAGCACGTCGGGCGGGTATTCGGTCCACTTCCAGCTGCGGCGGCGGCGCAGCCCGTCCAGCGTGCAGTCACCCAGCAACCGGTCCACCCCTCGACGGTATCGCCCGCGGCGGCCGGCCGTGCTCCGGGCGTCCCCGTCCCCGTTACCCGGCCGGGCGCGCCACACTGGCTGTCATGGGTAGCACTGAGGGACCAGGCCAGCCGGGAAAGCCCGCCGATGTCAAGCACCCCGAGACCGGGCGCGGCCTCGACGCGATCTGGGAACGCCTGATCAGGCTGGAGCGGGCGGTGCCCGGTGAGCTGCGCGGCCTCCCCGGGGAGGTGGGCAAGGGAGCCGTTCCCGCCTGGCGCCGGGTCACCGAGGGTGAGGCCCGCTGGCAGGTGAGCCTGGCCGTGGCCGCCGCGATCGCGCTGCAGCTGCCCGTGTCGGGCCGGCTGGCCCTGGTGCGCCCCACCTGGCTGCTCCCGGCTCTCGAGGGGCTGCTGGCGCTCGGGCTGGTCATCGCCAACCCGCGCCGGATCAACCGGCAGTCGATGATTTTGCGCTACGCCAGCCTGACGCTCATTGCGCTGATCAGCCTGGCCAACGCCTGGTCCGCGGGCAGGCTCATCTGGGAGATCGTGCAAAAGCACAGCGGCACCAGCAACCCCACCACGCTGCTCGTCACCGGCGGCGCCATCTGGCTCACCAACGTGATCGCCTTCGGACTGTGGTACTGGGAATTCGACCGGGGCGGCCCGGTCGCGCGGGCGCTTGCCCGCCACCCCTACCCGGACTTCCAGTTCCCCCAGATGACGAGCCCGGAGCTGGCCCCGCCGTCGTGGGAGCCGATGTTCGGCGACTACTTCTACCTGTCGTTCACCAACGCCACCGCGTTCAGCCCGACGGACGTGATGCCGCTGTCCCGCTGGGCCAAGATGCTCATGCTGGCGCAGTCGGCGGTCTCGCTGCTCCTGGCGGCCCTGGTCATCGCCAGGGCAGTCAACATCCTCGGCTAGACCCCTCGCCGCTTAACGCAGAGCATCAGGACTGCTACCGCGCTGCTGATGCACCGCGCTGCGGAACGGACTTCCTCGCCAGCCTTAGCCGAGCCCGGTGCCGGGCGCCTGGGGCCGGGTAGGGCCCCCGCGTGACCTGTGGCCGTAGGATGGCCGCCAGCGTGGATAGCGGGGTTGAGATGACGACTGAGACTGGATCAGGACAGGCTTCCCGGCCGGCTTCGCGAGCGGTGGCGGCGAGCGATGCGAGCGAGCCGGCCTGGCTGGCGCGGCTGGAGGGGCTGGAGGGCCGCCAGCGCGGCATGATCGTGCTGGGCGTTCAGCTGGCCACGCTGACCCGTTTCCTGGCCAGCCGCCGGTTCGTGGCCACCGTGATCGTCGTTGTCGTCGGCGTGCGGGCGCTGGCCACGCTCGGGAAGGAGAGCCAGACCCGCACCGTCGCGCGGGTCGTGGCCTGGGACAAAGCGCGGATCCAGCGTGAGATGAAGGCCGCCCAGCGCAGGCATCACAGCGACAAGTGACGCCGGCGCCCTAGTCAGGGCATAGCGGCCAGAAGCGAGGGGTCGGATCCGGCGTCGCGTGGCGCCGTCACGGCTGGCCGGACGGTTCTGCGGGGGCCGGCGCGGCGGGAGGCCTGCCGATCAGCTCGATCACGGCGAGGACGACCAGCAGCAGCACCACCAGCAGGATCACCACTGCCGCTGTGGGATGCCCCCAGAACACGAAGATCAGCGCGAACAGGCCCACCGCGCCGATCCGCAGCGCCTGCCGGTGCGCGTAGGTCCAGTCCCCCACCGGCCCGGTGGACACGCCCCGCCGCTCGCCCCGCCCGCGGATCCACGCGAAGCCCGAACTGAACGCGCCCCGGGTCTTGACTGAGGTCGCCGACGGCCCGGCCAGGAACGCCGCGGCCGCCACGACCAGGCCGACCACCAGCAGCGTGCGCAGCGCGGTCTTGATGAACCGGACGAACGTGTCGAAGATGACCGAGGCCGCGTCGGCGGGCAGCACGGCGGCCGGCACCGAGTTCAGGTAGATGGTCCGGGCAATCAGCAGCGCGGCGCCCAGCACCAGCATCGAGGCGGCGAACCCCAGCCCGGCGCCGATCAGCGCCCGGCGGTGCCGGCGGGCGATATACACCCCCAAGGCGATCAGCACCAGGGACAGGATCGGCAGCACGATCTTCAGGTCGTTGATCAGCCGGTACAGCGTCTGCGCCTTGGTCAGATCCTTGGCCGAGAACAACGCCAGCTGCGGGTGGATCGGCGGCAGCTTTTCCACCAGGGTGAACCCGCGCGAGGCCAGGTTCTGCTTGACGATCTCGATGAACGGGGCCAGGTCGATCGTCACCTGGTCGTTGACCACCTTCACCGTGGTTCCCTGCCCGGACAGGGCGTTGACCAGGGTCTGGTGCGCGACGGTGTTGACCTGGGTCCAGGCGCGGGCGAACCGCGGCCCGGTCACGATCTTGTGCACCGTGCTGTGGATGTACCCGTCCACCGCGCTGGTGATCGACGGGCCGAACGACTTCAGCAGGCCACCCAGCCGGGCCAGGCCCTTGTCCTGCAGGAGCGTGGCGGCTTGCCCGGTCACCCCGGTCACGTTGAGGTGGCTGGTGATCGCCGTGCTGACCTTGTCGGTGAGCGCGTTCTGCACGGCCGGCTCGTGGATCAGCGGCTCGATGTTGGCGATGTACCGGCTGGTGTCGGAGACCTGGTTGGCGGTCCACACCGCCACGACCGAGATCGGCGCCAGGATGCAGCCGACCACGATCAGCACCGTCGCCACCGGTCCCCGCCAGCCCAGCCGCCGCCGGCGCTGACCCGCCTGCGGGGGTGGCTGCTCGCCGTCCTTGGCGGGCGGACGCTCCTGCTCAGACTGCTCGTGCGGACCGGCGACCGGATCCCCGGTCATGCCCGCCGGCGCGTCACCGCCGTCAGACACGGTCTCCCCCCGGCCCCATCGCGTTCAACCTGACCTCCCGGACCCGATCGGCCGCCGGGCTCGTCCCCGCTTGCGTTCAGTCTTCTGCAACCGTGCCGAACGCGCCTCACCCCACCTGGGTGAAGTATGGCTACCGCCGGTGACCTAGCCCGGCGCTTACCCGCTCATGCGAACCTGGCTCTTGCTTCGCCGCGGCCGAGACCCCCGGGCGTCTTCTTCACCACGGTTAAGGACGGTGACGCGCCGGCCGGACGAGTACGCGCCAGATGACGACCCGCAGCCGCCGCACCGTCGCGAGGCGACTGGCGTCACGGAGCACCCGCCTCGTCCAGGGCCCGTTCAGCATTACCCACTTCAGCTGGCTGATCGCCTGCCGCGGCCCGCCCGTGCTCTGCCACCGCCTGACCGGGCGGCTCTTCTCGAGGTACAGGCGATGCATCAGCGCCGCCGCGGCTTGCACGGCGGCATCCGCCAGCTGCTCGGGTGGCTGGTCGGCCGGTCCGACATAGCGCCCGGTGGCAGGCTCCGGGAGGAGTTCGTCAAGATCGCCGACGATGTCGTACTTGGCGTCGCGCAGGCCCGCCGCGAGGATTTGCGCTTGTTCCCTGGCCCACGCCTGCTGGTGCGGGGGGAGCCCCAGCCGAACCTGGCGCGGGCGGGACGGCAGGAGGTCGAGCGCGAGGATGCGCTTGATGTCCCTGGTGTAAAACCAGGAGGGCACGTCCTTCGGCAGCGCCTCATTGAACCGGCGCAGGAACTCTGCTTCCGGCACTCCGAGCGAGGGATTGACGCGCGCTTCGGTGAGGTCGATGCCGCCCGGGTCGATCCCGAGAACAGACGCGAATCGTACCCAGAGCAAGTCAGCCGGGCCGTGCGGCGGGACGGTGATCACGTGCACGTGGTCAGGCGGGATGTTCCGGGACCACATGTCGAGGGTGGCCAGCGTGTCATGGACCGTCCAGAACCACGATCGCCTGCGGCGGTCGGCGGCCGGCGCGGCGTCGATGACGCTATCGAGCCACACTTCCCAGGGGACGGTACCGCGGCACTTGACGCTCTCCTGCCATTCAGCGGGCAGCAGGCTCGCGAAGTCACGCACGGTGAGGACGATGTGCACCTCGGCGGAAGCCAGCGATCGCAGCGCGCAATCAGCCTGCCTTGGGTTGCACGCCGCCAATATTTCGTCCGAGATAACGGCGGTGCCGCGGGCCTGCAGCGCCTGGCCGGTCAGCACGTCCCACTCGCCGGCCCACGGATCGGCCGGATCGGAGGGTGCCCGCGGAGCCTCACGCACGTCCCGGCTCGCACGATTATGATCTTGATGGTTGTAGCCCGGCAGCACGACGCCCTGGGCTGCTAACCAGGCGGGGTTGCTCCACAGGCAACCCTGCAGGAACGACGTTCCGGTCTTCGGCTCCCCGATGTGCAGGCATACCCGGGCAGCGCGGGCGCCCCAGGCCCTGTTCTCCCGGCCGAACGGAACCGGGCCTTGCGCATCTCGCGCTGGCACCTGACCCAGCTGGCGCACTAGTGCCTCACAGCCACAGTCTCGGTAAAGGTGAGCAAGAGCAGGGCAATCGTACTGGGCAACGACGCATTTCGCGCGCAGAAACGCGCAATGGCACTGGCGCGGCCGGCCTAGACGGTCGTTCCAGGAACGCCGGCGAGAGATACGCCACCGCTGTCGTATTGCCTGCTGGCCGGTGCCAGCCGGGACCGGCCTATACCAGCCCGCCTCGCGGGCGGCTGCCGGGCCCGGTTAGTTCCACTCGAGGTACCGGTTGGTGCTGTAGCCGCTGCAGGTCCATTGCCAGATCACCCCGCGGTTTCGCGCTTCGCTCGCGTCCGCGGCCAGGCAGGTGCCGTTCCCGTTCGGGCTGTTTCGCAGATTGAGCCGGGCGTCATCGTTGCTGCTTACCCTGACATTGCCTGCGACTCCCCACCGCTGGTGCGGGTCGCTGGTCCTGTTGCAGCGCCACTGAATGATCTTGCCGTGATTTTGCGCCTGGCCTCCTTGCGCGTCCAGGCACAAGCCGGTGCCGGCGTTCCGCAGCACCGGGTTGAGGTCGGATGAGGCCTGCCGCACGTACCACTCCTTGTAGATGCCTGCGGAGCTGCAGCGATACTGCCAGACGGCGCCGCCGTTGACCGCGTTGCTGGCATCGGCCGCCAGGCATCGGCCAGTCCCGGTATTGCCGAGCGTGATTTTCAGGTTCGCCACCGCTGTCTGCGCGATCGAAATGTAGTTCACCCAGGCGTCGTTGTAGCCCTGGCCGCAGCTGGTGTCGTACGTCTGCCACCAGCAGAAGGTGTTGCCGTCACGGTAGACGTATGCCCATGCCGCGTCGCCATTGCACTGCGCTTTTTCCAGGCAGCTTTCGGTAACGCGAGGCCAGAAGCACTGCTCGATCTGCCACACCCCGCGTGAGGCGCAGCTACCTGAGCCGTTCTGCGCGCCGGGATTGCATCCGGACTCGGCCATTCCGATCGCCACCGCGACCACTATGGTGCGGTAATTCCCGTGCTCTGTATGGGTGAGGCTATCCATGGGGAACCCGGCCTTGTAGGCCGCGGTGGCGCAGGTCGATGCGGTCACGGCCGTGATATCGCGTGGGTTCGGCGCGTGTTCGGGAGCCGGGATGGCACGCGCCGCTATGACCGGCGACGGCGATGACGCCGCGAATCCAGTAGCACTGCCTGTGCTCACCGTTAACAGTGCCACCGCGCTGGAGACAGCGAGCACGGCTGCTGCGCGGCGCGGCCGCCGTCCCTCTTTGCGTATCGTCCTGACCAGCCCGGACCGCGGATCACGTGGACCGGCGGCCGCGCGTCGCTGACCGAATATGCGCATTGGTTCCCCCTCCCAGACATGGCGGCCCACACTAGTCCATGATCAGCGAATTATCTGTGAGGCTGATCACGTCATTTCTTACTCGCATTGGCCGGCCGGCTGGCGTGAGCGGCGCGCCGGATACGAGTCCTCGCACCTCCCCGGCAGATCAGCGTCGCATCTCGCAGAACTGCTCGCGGCGGCGACGTAGCCGCCTGTCCGTGCCCGTCGATGTCTCAGGTACGCGGCCCGGCTTGGATCGCGCGGTCCCACGGGGGGAGCATTACTTGTACTTGCCACGGTGGGCATGTTCTGTTCACCGGTGTGATGGAGGGTATTGAGGGTGGTTAGCCGGACCATCTGGCCAGCCGGCCGGACGTGCGCGCGCCGGCCGCCGTGCACTGCCCCAGCCTGTCCGGAAGCCTGGTGCACCCGGGCCTGCCGGCCGAGGGGAGATGCTTGCTGATGACGACCGCACCGTCCGCCCCGGCGCCGCACGCCGACGAGGCGCGCACGCTGCACCTATCGGAGTTGATCAAACGCCCGGTCACGAGCCGGGACGGTGAGCCGCTGGGGCGGATTTCCGACGTGGTCGTCCGGTTGCGCGGCTCTGAGCTGCCGCTGGTGATAGGCGGGGTGGCCAGTGTCGGAGGACGGCAGGTATTCGTGCCCATGGAGCAGGTCAGCTCCTTCGATGGCGATGTGCTTCAGCTCGCCAGTGCCCGCCTTGACCTGCGTCAGTTCGAGCGGCGCCCGGGCGAGGTCCTGCTGCGCGCTGACCTGCTGGGCCACCGCCTTATCGACGTCGAGGCTGGGCGGCTGACCAAGGCGGTCGATGTCGAGCTGGAACGGCGGGACGGGGAATGGGTACTGACCGGCGTGGACACACATCGCCCGCGGCGGCGCCTGTTCGGGCGGGGTGCCCGTGAGCCGCAGCAGCACGCGTTCCGTGAATGGGACCGGTTCGAGCCGCTGATCGGGCACAGCCCCAGTGCCGTGCTGCGCGGGCCGTTCGCCCGCATCCGAAGACTCAAGCCAGCCCAGATCGCTGACCTGCTGGAGGAAGCGTCTAAGGCGGAGGAGACAGAAATACTCGGTCAGGTGCACGCCGATCCAGAGCTGGAAGCGGACGTGTTCGAAGAGCTGGACGAGGATCGCGCGACCCGGCTGCTGGGAGCCCGGACCGACAGCGAGATCGCGCAGGTTCTCAGCAGGATGCGTGCCGACGACGCCGCCGACGCGGTCGCCGAGCTTCCCCAGCATCGCCGCCAGCCCGTGCTCGACCTGATGCCTGCGGGCCAGCGCACCAAGGTACTGACCCTGATGGGGTTCAACCCCACGAGCGCGGGCGGCCTGATGGGCGTCGATTACCTGGCGCTGCCGGCAGATGTCCCGGTCACCGAAGCCCTGGACGCGGTCAGGCGGTCGGACACGCTCCAGCCGGAAGCGCTCACCAGCGTCCACGCGGTTGACGAAGAAGGCCGGTTGCAGGCAGTCGCCAAGCTCGTCAGCCTTCTCCAGGCCGACCCGGCCGCCAGGCTCGGTGAGGTGTCCGACGCGGACCCGGTCCGGGTCGGCGCAGATACCGACGTGGTAGATGTCGCGGTTTTGATGAGCGACTACAACCTGATCACGATCCCTGTCGTGGACGAGCACCGCCACATGATCGGCATCATCACCGTGGACGACGTGCTCGAGACAACGCTGCCGGAGGACTGGCGCCGGCGCGAGGCCGCGCAACCACCCGACGCCCACGCCGGAAACGGCTGATGACCCGCCCCGGCAGCGAAAAACCCCCAGCGCGGCAGAGTTCCGAGCCGGCGCCGAGCCCTGAGCGCGGACCGCCGGCAGAGCCCCCGCGGCGCCCCGGGCCGCGGCCGGGGTCTCAGCCGCAGCAGCAGCAGCAGCAGGGACAACAACAACCGCAGCCCCAGCCCCAGCCCCGCCCAAGCCCAAGCAGCAGCCCCAGCAGCAGCAGCGGAATCCAGCGCCGGCCCGGGCTCGCCGGGAATCGCGGCCTGGCGAACAGCAGGCGGCGCTGACCCGCCCCAGTGCGGTCCTCGACGAGGCGCACCTGGGAGACATCGAGGGCGCGCTCGGGCGGATCCGGGTCGGCGACGAGTACAGCAGCACCTGGCGACGGCGGCTGGTCACCTTCCTGGCCATCGTCGGCCCCGGCCTCATCGTGATGGTCGGCGACAACGACGCGGGCGGTGTCTCCACCTACTCCCAGGCGGGCCAGAACTACGGGTACAGCCTGCTATGGGTCCTGCTGCTGCTGGTGCCGGTACTGATCGTCAACCAGGAGATGGTCGTACGGCTGGGGGCGGTCACCGGGGTCGGGCACGCCCGGCTCATCAACGAGCGGTTCGGCCGGTTCTGGGGCTGGTTCAGCGTCGGTGACCTGTTCGTGCTCAACTTCCTGACCATCGTCACTGAGTTCATCGGGGTTTCACTCGCGCTGACCTATTTCGGGGTGAGCAAGTACATCGCGGTCCCGATCGCTGCCGTCGTCTTGGTGGCCATCACCGCCAGCGGCAGCTTCCGGCGCTGGGAGCGGGCGATGTTCTTCTTCATCATCACCAGCCTGGTGCTGATCCCGCTGGCGTTCTTGTCCCACCCCTCCTACTCCGCGAGCCTGTACCACCTGTTCGTGCCCGGAGTCCAAGGCGGGGTCAGCTCCGACGCGATCCTCCTGATCATCGCGATCGTCGGCACCACCGTCGCGCCATGGCAGCTGTTCTTCCAGCAATCCAACGTGATCGACAAGCGGATCACCCCCCGCTTCATGCCCTATGAGCGAGCCGACACCGTCCTGGGTTCGTTCGTTGTCATCATCGGGGCGGGTGCACTGATAGTGATCGCCGACTACGCGGTCCGGGGCACGTCGCTGGCTGGGCACTTCACCGATGCCCTCGGGGTGGCGCAGGCGCTCCAGCAGCACAGCGCCATCCTCGGCGCCCTGTACTCCATAGTCCTGCTCGATGCCAGCATCATCGGCGCCGCTGCGGTGACGCTGTCCACCAGCTACGCCTTCGGCGACGTGTTCGGGATCAAGCACTCGCTGCACCGCAGCTTCCGCGATGCCAAGCAGTTCTATGCCAGCTACGCTGCCCTGGTCGTGGTGGCTGCCGCGATCGTGCTCATTCCGGGCGCTCCGCTCGGGCTGATCACCACGAGCGTCCAGGCGCTCGCGGGCGTGCTGCTGCCCAGCGCCACGGTCTTCCTGCTCCTGCTATGCAATGACCCCGAGGTGCTCGGCCCGTGGGTGAACCCGCGCTGGCTCAACGCGGTGGCCGGCCTCATCCTGGGCGCGTTGCTGGTCCTTTCCGGAGTTCTCGTCATCACGACGGTCTTCACGCACCTGCATGCCGGGACGGTTGCCCTCTGGCTCGCGATCGGACTGGCGGCCGGCGTGCTGATCGCGGGGGGATGGCTGCGAATCGCCCAGGTTCGCCGCGGCCCGGCCCAGCGCCCGGCCCGGGTTCCGCGCGAGGAACGCAGCACCTGGCGAATGCCGCCGCTGGCCCTCCTCAAGCCCGTGATCTGGTCACCGGAAACCAAGCTCGCCATGATCGTGCTCCGCGGTTACCTCCTCATCTCTGTCCTGCTCTTGATCGTCAAGGCCGTCCAGCTCGGCGGCGGATAGGCCCGGTTGCCTCTGGCGTAGCCGCCGGCCCGGGAAGGCCGTCCTGGACCCGGCCTTCAGATCGGGAGGTCAGTGCAGCCTGGCCAGGCGGTCACCCTCCCCGAAGAGCGCGGAAGCATAGCATTGAGTACACGCAGCGCGGAGCCAGGGCGCGGGAGGCTGCGATGAGATCGCGAGCGCATCGCCAGGACCAGGTGGTGTGGAGCCCATTCGCCGGTCCGGCCCGCACGGACGGCACGCCGAGGCTCGCGCGGCCCCACCGTGCCAGGCGGCTTCGCAGGGGGATCCGTACTGGTGCGCTGCTCACGGCGATCGGCCTGATGCGCCTGGCCCGGGCCGTGCGCCCGCGCTGGCGGCCCCTGGTGGCCGGGTCGGTGCTCACGGCGGCGGGGCTGCTGCTGCGCAGCGGCATGTGGGCCATGATCCTCCTGCCCGGGCTCCTGCTTCTGTTTTCCGCGCCGCTCATCCCGGTCAGCCCCGGCACCGGCAGCAAGCGGCGCTCGGAGCTAGAGCGCGAGCTCGCGGTGTACGCGACCGCGGCCCAGCAGCGCGATCTGGCCGCGATCCTTGACCGCTACCCGGACGACATCACCGGCGAACTACGCGACATCCTCGCCGATCGAGCCATCGCTGCCGCCGACAGCGGGATCGCGGGGGCCGGACGGTTCGCACGCCACGGGCGCGCATAGCTGCCCAGGCCGGCTGACGGCGACCGTCAGCTCGAGCCCCCAGGCGGCCGGCCGGAAGGCACGGTACCGATCGCCTGGCGGGCAACCGCGGCTCCGGGAAGAGCCTGCGGCCACTACGGAGTCGTGCCTGGATCCGCGCCGTTCCCCCGCCCGCGAGGCGGCTCGGGACGCCCCCTGGCCCCCGAGGGCTCGCCCCGGTTGCCGAGGGCCCGGGCCTCGTCCGGGCTGAGCTCGATCGCCCGGTTGAAATCGGCCAGCGCCTCGTCGAACCGTCCCATGAGCCGGAAGATGATGCCGCGACCGCTGATCGCCCCGGCCAGGTTCGGGTTGAGCTCGATCGCCCGGTCGAAATCGGCCAGCGCGTCCTGGTACCGGCCCTCCGCCTGGTGGATCTGGCCGCGGCTGCCGATCGCCACGGCATCGTCGGGATTGAGCTCGATCGCGCGGTTGAAGTCGCCCAGCGCCTCCCAGGCCTGGCCCATCAGCCGGTAGGTCTGGCCGCGGCTGCGGATCGCCCCGGCATCATGGGGGTTCAGCTCGATCGCGCGGCTGAAATCGGCGAGCGCGTCGGCGTACCGGCCCATGAGCCGGAAGATGATGCCGCGGCTGCCGAACGCCCCGGCCAGGTTCGGGTTGAGTTCGATCGCGCGGCCGAAATCGGCCAGCGCGTCGGCGTACCGGCCCATGAGCCCGTAGGTGATGCCGCGGCTGCCGATCGCCGCGGGACTGTCCGGGTCCAGCTCGATCGCGCGGCCGAAATCAGCCAGCGCCTCCTCGTGCCGGCCCGTCAGCTGGTAGACCTGCCCGCGGCCGCCGATCATTGCGGCGTTGTCCGGGTCGAGCTCGATCGCCCGGTCGAAATCGGCCAGCGCCTCCTGGTACCTGCCCTCCGCCCGGTAGACCTCGCCGCGGCTGCCGATCGCCCCGGCGTAGCCGGGGTCGAGCTCGATGGCGCGGTCGAAGTCGGCGAGCGCCCTCTCGTACTGGGTCGCCGCCTGGTAGAGCTGTCCGCGGCGGCCGATGGCCAGGGCATTGGACGGGTTGAGCTCGACCGCGCGGTTGAAATCGGCCAGCGCCTCCTGGTACCTGCCCTCGGCCTGGTGGAGTTGCCCGCGGCTGCCGATCGCCCAGGCGTACAGCGGGTCGAGCTCTATCGCGCGATTGAAATCGGCCAGCGCCTCCCAGGCCCGGCCCATCAGCCAGTGGGTCTGACCGCGGCCGCCGATAGCTCCCGAGTAGCCAGGGTCGAGCTCGACCGCGCGGTTGAAATCGGCCAGCGCCTCCGCATAACGGCCAGTGAGCCGGAAGATGATGCCGCGGCCGTCGATCGTTCCGGCATTGTCCGGGTCGAGCTCGATCGCGCGGTTGAAATCGGCCAGCGCGTCGGCGTACCGGCCCATGAGCCGGTAGGTGTGGCCGCGGTCGCCGATGGCCGAAGCCCAGTTCGGGTCGAGCTCGATCGCGCGGTTGTAATCAGCCAGGGCCTCCTCGTACCAGCGCATGAGCTGGTAGGTCTGGCCGCGGCCGCCGATCGCCCAGGCATTGTACGGGTCGAGCTCGATCGCGCGGCTGAAATCGGTGAGCGCCTCCGAGTACTGACGCATTTCCTGGCGAACCTGGCCGCGGCCGCCGATCGCCCAGGCATTGTACGGGTCGAGCTCGATCGCACGGTTGAAATCGGCCAGCGCCTCCGGGTACCGGCCCATGAGCCGAAAGATGATGCCGCGGTCGCTGATGGTCCAGGAATTGTCCGGGCTGAGTTCGATGACGCGGTTGAAATCGGCCAGCGCCTCCCTGTACCGGCGCATGAGAGCATAGGCCCGGCTCCGGGCCCTGAAGGCTAGAAGGATTCCGGGATCCAGGTCAATGATCCGGTCGTAATCTGCGACCGCGTCCTCGTACCGACCAGCTCGTGCGTGCTGCGCAGCCCGTTCTTCGAGCGCAACACGCAGGATAACCGGTTCGAGATCGGCGTAGGAGATGAGACAGGAAAAATATCCGGTTAGGTCCGTCCCCTGGATGCCATCAAGGAGGCGCTGGCCCCATTCCCAGAGATCCGCTTGATCGGCGTCGCGGCCAGCGTCAGTGAGAATTTCTCCGCACTGACGTGCGTGCGCGGGATCAGCTTCCGCGGCTTTGACCGCCAAGGCCAGCGCCCGCGGCCGGTTGCCGCGCGGGTCGGCGCACAGCAGGTGGTATGCCTGCTCTCGCGTGTAGGCTACCCACCGTGGATCTGACCACCCGCCGTCGCTATCCCCAGCCGTTCCGGCGGCCAACCGGGCATTCGCCGCCGCCAGAGCGATATGATTGTCTCGCCAGTCCCGGGGGGATTGATTCCGTTGTAGCCTCAGCATCGCGGCTCGCACGACTTCGTGATATACCCACGAATCAGCTTGCTGGGCGACGAACGGGCGGGCGCACAGCCAGTCGAACAGCCCGAGCCTGTTGCCTGGACCCGGCAGTGCACTCAGCATGCCTTGGCTGAGCCTTCTGGGCAGGGCAGCGGCGGCAGCAACGGCGCGACGATCCGGATCGTTCTCCCATCTGAGGAACCGCTCGGCGGCATTGCCCGCCGGATCACCAATATTGACGGTCTCCTCCGGTCGGGCATCGGCGAGCGTTGCAAGCCATACCGGAAGCCGCTCCGACAAGGTAAGGATGACACCGATCGTCGGCTCATCGGTAATGTTCTTGCTCGCGAGAAATTGGCGCGCTTCAGCTTCGCTGAACCGTTCCAACGGAATGTCTTCGATGACCGGCAGATAGTTATCCCAAAAATTTGGATCGAGCGAGTGCCGTCCCGTGATAGTCGTGGTCAAATTGGCGGGCAGTCCACCATACAGGCCGACGTAAAGATCGAGCAGCCAGCGTCCCAGGAACGATGAGGTCCTGTCGAAGCTGTCGAAGAACAGGGTGATAAGCCGACCCGGCGCTATGCGATTCAAGTCTGCGACGAAAACTCTAGTTAACTCATCGACCGGAGAGAGCAGGAGGCGCATATCAGCGCTACTTCTAACCTTTCGGATCGTGTATATCCGCGCCCGGTCAATCTGCTCGGTTGCCGCCATGGGATCCACAGGCGCCAGCACGCTGTCACCAATGGGCACGAGCTGAGCTGGATGAAGCTCGGTCGTTACTGCGGTCTTCGTCAGGAAAGTCGCCAGCCCGGCTGGCGCGCTGGGATCAGACTCCAGCTCGCGCCGACGTTCACGGTAATAATCCGCACGATTCTGGTAGCCGCTCATCGAGACACCCGCACGTCTGAGCTGCTCAGCAACAGCATTCATGACCGCAATGACATCATCACTAGTCTCATCGACGTAGGCAGTCAACGCGCCGCTGCCCCCGGCAGCCTCCTGAAACCGCTGGGTCAGATAAGTCTTCCCTACCCCCGCATCGCCATGAATATTGAACAGGAATTTACGTCTTTCGTCATCGACCCGGTACGCAAGATTTTCCCGATACTGGATCACTCGCCCCCGACGGGCGACGAATCCGCTCTGCTGGCGGCCTCGGATGAGGTCTTGCAGCGACCGCCGCTCCAGTGCCATTCAATCTCCTCGATGTCACAAGCAGGGACACCATACGTCGCTACGAGCGATCGGACCACGGGCTTGCCCGGCTGCGAACATGCCGTGTCCGTCGGGGGCGCTGAGGGCGCGGGCGAAGACCATGATATTTCTCTTCTACCCGGTCAAGCCGAGGGTTCGCCAATAGCCGCCAGAATCCTCTTCTGGTCCGCCTTCTCCGGCGTGCCGAATCCCGCGAGTGGGCGCCAGCCCAGGATCCGCGAGGCTCGGCGGCCGGGCGGCAGAGAGAATTCTGCTGTGGCTTCGGTCCGGCGATGGCCCTGTCGCAGCGGGTGCGGGTTTCAGGCCGCCGTACAGGTTGCCCGGGCCTTGGGCGCTGGGCGAGGTATCAGCGGCCGTGAAATGACACCGATCGGCAAAGTCAGGTCACCCGGCGAGTTCCGCGACACCTTGCGCCACTGCGCACGGCGCACACAGCGGCACGTCCACATCACCATCCAGGTCGCTGGCAAGCCGGCGCGTGATCACCGCATGGTGGTCACAGACCCCGGTGTCGTCTGGGTGCGACTGGGCACACGAGCATTCGCAGTCGCGCCAGGCCCACACGACCGCGATGCGCCAGTTCTCCAGCACCGCGCGGATAGCCGGGTCGCTGGCAAGCTTGCGGAGCGCCTCGATGGTCACCGCGGATGCCTGCTCCGCCCATTCGGTCACGACGCCCGCGGCGGCCCGCCAGGCAGCGACGAACTGCCCCACCGCGTTGTCGCCATCGCCGCTCATAGCCCCATCGTCTCACCCATGGCCCGCGGTGACCAGCACACTCAGGTCACGTACCTCTGCCGAGACGCGGCCACATGTGCACTCCACCACCAACTCTGGGTAAAGGAAAGGTAAAGACAGGGGAAATCACCGCGTCCTTGGTCGCGAACCGTGACGGGACGGCCACGGCGCGCCAGTGATCACCGGCGGCGGTAACGCGGGGGCACCCGCCACCTATGTCATGGAAAAGGCAAGCCGCTCCTCAGACTGGCCGGGTGAGCACTCAGCCCATGCGATCCGGCCGTCCGTCGTTGTCAACCGAACAGGGAGGCGCATACTCATGCCCGGCGAAACTGAAATCCGTCCGTTCCGGGTCGAGATACCCGACGAGGCGGTCGCCGACCTTCGGCGGCGCATCGCCGCGACGCGCTTGTCTTCCCGGGAACTGGTCGACGACCGGTCGCAGGGCGTGCAGCTGGCGACGATCCAGGAGCTCGCCCGCTACTGGGCGGCCGATTATGACTGGCGCGCGTGCGAGGCGAGGCTGAACGCGCTGCCGCAGTTCAAGACCGGGATTGACGGGGTGGACATCCACTTCATCCACGTGAGGTCGCGGCACGAGAACGCGCTGCCGCTGATCATGACGCACGGCTGGCCCGGCTCGGTCATCGAGCTGCTCGAGACCGTCGGGCCGCTGACCGACCCGACCGCGCACGGCGGCTCCGCCGAGGACGCGTTCCACCTCGTCCTGCCGTCCATCCCCGGGTACGGCTTCTCCGCCGAGCCCACCGAACTCGGCTGGGATTCCGGCCGCGTCGCGCAGGCGTGGGCGGAGCTGATGCGCCGGCTCGGCTACACCCGCTACGTCGCCCAGGGCGGCGACCAGGGCGCCGCCGTCACCGACGCGATGGGCCGCCAGGGCCCCGCGGGGCTGGCGGGCATCCACATGAACTTGCTCGTGACGGCGCTGGGCGGCGGCGCCATGCCGGCCGAAACCGAGCAGGAACGCGCGGCGCTCGAGCAGACCAAGACATTCAGGGCGACCGGCTTCGGCTACTTCCTCGAGCAGGCCACGCGGCCGCAGACGATCGGCTACGCGCTGCTGGATTCACCCGTCGCGCTGGCGGCCTGGATGCTCGACCACGACACCGACGCCTATTACAAGATCTCTCGCGCCTTTGTCGACGGCCAGCCGTCCGGGGGTCTGACCCGGGACCACATCCTCGACAACATCACGGCGTACTGGCTGACCGGAACCGGGACCTCGGCGGCCCGGTCGTACTGGGAGGGCGGACGAGCCCAGGCCCTTGCGGCCGGGCAGGCCCCGCCGCCGGTCTCGGTCCCGGTCGGCTTCACCACGTTCCCCGGCGAGATCTTCCGCGCCCCGCGCAGCTGGGTCGAGCTGGGCTACCCCACGCTCGCCTACTTCCACGAGGCCGCCAGGGGCGGCCACTTCGCCGCCTGGGAAGAGCCCGAGCTGTTCACGACCGAGATCCGGGCCGCGTTCAAACCGCTGCGCTAACAGAGGGCCAATTCAGGCAAGCCTGGAGCGCCGCAGTGGGGCCGGAGTGCTCGTGTTCTCCGGCGGCACGCCGGTCAGCGTCACGATCGCGCGCAATCTCATCGTCCAGAACGCGATCGGCGTCTGGCTCAGCAAGCCGGTTACGGCAAGCGGCCTGCGGAGCAACGTGTTCCACCTGGTGAAGACGCCCGTCTCGGCCAACAACTAGCCGCGGGGCGGCCTGATCCGCCAATCGCGGCGACCGGCCCGGCGGCGTATCCGCCGGGGCCGGTCCTGCTGGTCCGGCGCCGGGCCACGCCCGCTACGGCGCCGGGCTGCGCGACGACATCACGCGCACCGGAGCCAGCCGGGCCCGAGCGCTCCCGGGCCCGGGCCCTTCCCGGCCGCCTCTTGTGCCAGCCTGCTCTTCGTAGTCTCATTGGTACTACTGGAAGTAAAGGCCAGCGGGGCTGCTGCCCGCGCGGTGATCGCTGGCTGCCGCCGAGGAACGGCTAGGCCAGCACCGCAACCAAGGGAGTGAGCTTTGATGACCGTGACCCTGGACCGGAAGGTCGAAGACTTCATCGGCGCGCCGCGGCAGCTGTTCATCGGCGGGCAGTGGGCCGACGCGGCGTCGGGGAAGGCGTTCGAGACGCCGGACCCGGCGACCGGCGAGACCCTGGCCCGGGTCGCGGAGGGAGACGCCGAGGACATCAACCGGGCGGTGCGGGCGGCCCGGCGGGCGTTCGAGGACGGCCCGTGGAGCCGGATGACCCCGTCCGAGCGGGGGCGGGTCATCTGGCGGATCGGCGACCTGATCCTGGAGCACGCCGACGAGCTCGCCCAGCTGGAGTCGCTGGACAACGGCAAGCCGTTCGCGGTCGCGCAGGCGGCCGACGTGCCGCTGGCCGCCGACCTGTTCCACTACATGGCCGGCTGGGCCACCAAGATCGAGGGCAACACGATCAGCATCTCGGTGCCCTACATGCCCGGCGCCAGCTTCCACTCCTACACCCTGCGCGAGCCGGTCGGCGTGGTCGGCCAGATCATCCCGTGGAACTTCCCGCTGCTGATGGCCGCCTGGAAACTCGGCCCGGCGCTGGCCACCGGCAACACCGTGATCCTCAAGCCGGCCGAGCAGACCCCGCTGACCGCGCTGCGCCTCGCCGGGCTCATCGCCGAGGCCGGCATGCCGGACGGCGTGGTGAACGTGGTCACCGGCTTCGGCGAGACCGCGGGCGCGGCGCTGGCCATGCACGAGGACGTGGACAAGGTCGCGTTCACCGGCTCCACCGAGGTCGGCAAGCTGATCGTCGCTGCCGCGGGGGCCACGAACCTGAAGAAGCTGACCCTGGAACTGGGCGGCAAGAGCCCCAACATCGTGTTCGACGACGCCGACCCGGCCGCGGTCGAGGGCGCCGCGAACGCGATCTTCTTCAACCACGGCCAGTGCTGCGTCGCGGGCTCCCGCCTGTTCGTCCAGCAAAGCCGGTTCGACGAAGTCGTCGACGGCGTCGCCGAGATCGCCAAGTCGATCAAGATGGGCGCCGGGATGGAGCCAGGGACGCAGATGGGCCCGCTGGTCTCCGACGAGCAGTTCCGCCGGGTGACCGGCTACCTGGAGTCCGGCAAGTCCGACGGCGCCACCGCCCTGGCAGGCGGCGGCCGGTTCGGCGACCGCGGCTACTTCGTGGAGCCCACCGTGCTGACCAACACCACCCCGGACATGAAGGTCGTCCGCGAGGAAATCTTCGGTCCCGTCCTGGTCGCCTCGCCGTTCACCGACCTGGACGAGATCGCCGCCGTCGCCAACGACAGCGACTACGGCCTCGGCGCCGGGATCTGGACCAGGGACATCTCCAAGGCACACGCCCTGGCCAAAAAGCTCCGGGCCGGCACGGTCTGGATCAACTGCTACAACGTATTCGACGCCGCCCTGCCGTTCGGCGGCTACAAGCAGTCCGGCTGGGGCCGCGAGATGGGCCACGAAGTACTGAACAACTACACCGAGGTCAAGGCCGTCACCACCCAGCTATAAGGACCGGTCACCGGGACCCGGCTTCCCCCCGCTGGGTCCCGGTGACACCCCTTCGCCTGCTGCCCGCCCGTCCGGTCATGACCGGCAGCCATTGACGCCGACGTGCTGTCCCCTGTCGAGGTGGCAGGCGGCGCTGGCCAGCGTGGATGACGGGCGGCGGTTATATGCTCCTCGTGAGCTGGCAGCCAGCAGAATCTCAGAGGAAGCGACATGCCGAGGCCGACGATCGTTCTTGTCCACGGAGCATGGGCAGACGGGGCAAGCTGGAACGCTGTATCGACCGAGCTCCAGGGTCAGGGTTTCACCGTCCTCACGCCGCCCAACCTCCTGCACGGGGTGGCGGGAGACGCCGCGTACGTCGCGTCGTTTCTGGCGCAGCGCACGACCGGTCCTGTCGTCCTGGTCGGCCATTCCTACGGGGGCGTCGTGATCACGAACGCCGGTACAGCAGGTGGTGACGTCAAGGCGCTCGTGTACGTCGACGCGTTCATTCCCGACGTGGGTGAGACCGTCTTCCAGATCCTTGGCGGGTCGGGCTCCGCGCTCGATGTTCCTGACCCCAGCGCCGTTCTGGATATCGCCGGTTACCCCGGAGCTCCGGAAGGGGACGCCGAGGCGTTTCTCAAGCCATCCACCGTCCACGATGCCTTCGCGCAAGACCTCCCGGAGGCGGACCGGTGGCTGATTGTCGCGAGCCAGCGCCCGATCACGCTCAGTGCGAACACCGCGCCGACGCAGACCGCGGCCTGGAAGACCATACCGAGTTGGGCCGTGGTCGGAACCGAGGACCGCGTCATACCGCCCGCCACGCAGCGCAGCATGGCGGAGCGGGCGGGCTCGACGATCAGCGAAGTCGCGGCATCGCACGTTTCGATGGTGTCCCATCCTGAGGCTGCGATCGCCGCCATCCTCGCTGCGGTCGCTGCGGTCGGCGATTAGCCGCGGGTATCAATCCCACCCGTCACGATCGCCTGGCCGATGGTGTCGCTGGTGGTCACGCTGACGTGTCACGTTTGCCGTCGGCGCGGAAGATGGGCCAGCCGATCTCGGTTGTCCAGCCTGCCGGGTCGGGTGTGTCGATGGTGCCGCGCAGATAGTACTCGCGCAACGGCCCATCGACGCTGATCTCGTGGGCAGTGGCGTACGAGCCGAGCTTGCCGTAGGTGAGGTCTACGTCGGCGAGGCTGCCGGAGTGGCTGATGATGGCCAGTTCTGCCGGGGGGATCACGACGGGCGCGACACGTCCGATGGCACGCACTGGCCCGTGGACGGGGATGAACACGGTGGCCTCGCCGCGGTCGTGCTGGAATAGCTCGCTCGCGTAGAGCCCGCCGCTCGGGCCGGTGGCCTTCAGGTGCTGGGCGCGGTGGCTGGCGTGCAGCTCGCCGAGGGCGCCTTCCCACCAGGGCAGGACATCGTCGCGGTCAACGACCTGCCGGATGGCGGCGGCGGGGGTTGCCGGGACGCTGCGGTGCTCGATCGCAGGGGCCATGTCGGGTGGCTGGAGCAGGTTGCGCAGCGAATCGACCGCTGCGCGGGTACGGGCTAGCCCGGTTTCCAGCCGGTCAAGGTGGGCGGCGATCAGAGCGCTCCGTGACGCCGCGTCAGGAGCGGTGAGCACGGCCTTGACGTCGGCCACCGGCATCTCCAGGTCCCGCAGCCGCCGGATGACCTGCGCGGCCGGGATCTGCTGGTCGGAGTAGTACCGGTAGCCGGTGTCGGGGTTCACCTGCGCAGGTTCGAGCAGTCCGACCTGGTGGTAGTGGCGCAGGGTCTTGACACTCAGGTGGGTGATCCGGGAGAAGTCACCGACGGTGAGCACTGCGGCCATCAGGCCATTGTGAACCCTCCCCTGGCGGGAGGGTCAAATGCTGATCTGGGGGTTGACCCTCCCGCGACGGGAGCGGCCAGCGTGGAGCCTGTCACCGGCCGGTGACCGAGATTCACAGCAGCTACCCGCGAAGGAGCACAGCCATGACCGACACGCTTGCCCTCGACTCCGTGCTGGCCGAGCACGTCGCCGCCGTCAATGCCTTCGACGAGGACGCCATCATGGCGACCTTCGCCGCTGATGCCCTGGTCAACGACGCCCGCCGGGAGTTCTGGGGGATCGAGGCCATCCGCCGCTGGGTCACCAGGGAGATTGTCGGCGACAAGATCACCCTGCAGGTTACCGAGGTCATTGACCACTACGGCGACACCATCGTCCGCGCCAAGTACGACGGCGAGTACGACAAGACGAACCTGCCTCCCGGCGACCTGATCCTGACCAACTACTTCACGGTCAGGGACGGCAAGATCATTACCCTCATCGTCATCCGGAACACCCCCGCCCCGGCTGATACTTAGGTGCTGACCTGGCAGAATGCCGAGTGCGGCCTGGCAGGACCCGAGGTCGCGGTTAAGGTCCGATCTAGATATGGGGCAGTTGCTCGCCGTTGTAATACCAGAGCGCCGAGGTGTACCAGAGCACGCCGAGGACCGCGGCCAGCGTTCCGCCGGCTACAGGCAGGACCCATCGCGGCAGCCGCCGGCTGCGCACAAGGAGTACCTTCGCGGCGAACGCGCCGTAGAAGAAACAACCAGCGATCGAGTGGATCGCGACCCTCAGGCTCGTGAGTTGCACGCCGTAGGCGACCAGGCAGTGCACGGCGATCGGCACGGTGAGCGCGAACAGGCCGAAGCCAATCACGCGGTGCGCCAGCGGCACCCGGCGCGGCGGCGCCCCCACCACCGGCAGCTTGCGGTATAGCCAAAGCGCGAGCAGCACCTGGAGCGCGGCCAGGCCCAATGCAATGGTTGACAGCTCGGACTTCAGGGCGAACGCGTCCACGCCGAACATGACCTGGCTGTAATCCGGCTGATGCAGCCTGCCCGCCACGTAAAGCGCGACGGCGACCCCCGCGGCCAGCAGTCCTATCCACGCCAGCCGCCAGGCGGCAGGCTTGTCATAGGAATCCGGTGGTGTCATGCAAACCGCCTCGGCCGCTGCCAGCACCCTGTTTACAGATCGCTCACTGTGACCACGACTGCATACCCGCCCAGGTTCATGCGGGGTCGATCCAGCCCGGATCCGTCTGGGCGATTCTGGCTCAGGTACTTGCGGCGCGCGGCGACCCGTTGCCCGGGCTGCTGCGGTGGCATAGCGTAACTATGAGTTTCTGCCGCCCCAGACCCTGGTGGTATCTCTTCCGCTGGGGGTGGCGATGGCGAGCGCACCGCCAGCCGGCAGCACCCCCGCGCCGCCGCCAGCACAGCCGCCCGGTGATACCGCCACCGCCGACCTGCTAGCTCGAGTCGGACACGGCGACCAGGTCGCGTTCATGGCGCTGTACCAGCGCATGGCGGCGCAGGTGCTTGGCCTGGTGAGCCTCATGCTGGGCGACACCGCGGTGGCCGAGGACATTACCGCCGCGGCGTACCAGCAGCTGTGGCACAGCGCCGTCCGCTACGATCCCGTCTGCGGCAGCGCAACTGCCTGGGTGCTAAACGTGGCCCGCTGCCACGCCATCGGGTACCTGCGGGCGCACCGCGGCACGGCGGTTCCCCACGCCGCTACCGCCGCCGAGGAACTGGCACCGCTGTCAGCAGTCTCGCTGCCAGCCGGGCTGGAACATCTCGACGCGTCCTCGCGGAAGCTGATCCTGCTGGTCTACTACCGCGGCTACAGCGCCGCGCAGGCGGCCAGCCTGCTCGACCTCCCCGCCGGTAGCGCGCTGCCCCGCCTGCACGCGGCGCTATCGCGGTTCTAACCCCATCAGCACCCATGCGATCGATTCGGCGGGCAGTGGCTGCGCAGCCACTGATCTATGGGGAGCCGGACCGTTTCACGGCATGCTCCGCCATGGGGGTTGCGCCTGGCTCAGGACGGCGGTCCGACGACAATGTCGTCTCTGGTGCTCTCGATTATTGCGAGCAGCTCCGCCCGTTCCTGCTGCGGTACCCCAAACTTGTCGAGCGTCTCGTTGAAATCGTCGATGAAGGCCTGCCATTCGTCTGCGGTGATCAGCAGATCCCGATGGGAGTCTTCCATTGAGCGGCCCGTGTACCGCTGCGGTCCCCCGGTCGCCTCGCCGACCTGTTCCGTCACCAGGTACTTGAACCCGGGCGGCAGCACTCGGTGGTGCGCCTCGTTGACGCGGGGATTCGCGTTCAGCCTGTCATCAACCATGATCCGGTCGATGAAATCGTTGACGACGGTGGCGACGTTGTAGATGCCGCCGAGTCGCTCGTACAGCGATGTTGGCTGTGTTTCCACTTCTGTCTCCTCCAGTTCACCGTAACTTTGGTCCGATCGGCCAGGTGTAACGGGATCGCGCGCCGAATCGTCCCGCCGGCGGGCGCACCGCCGTAGACCCCGCATTCGCCTGATTGTGTTGCGCTGCGGTATGCAGAAAGCCGGGATCCATTGGCAGGCCGCCCTGCGGACAAAACACCGGGCTCGTGCAGCGTTCCGTGAAACTCAGCGGCGCTAGCTACCGAGGTCCGGAGCAACCCTCTCCAGCCGACCACACATCAACGCCTGAGTCAAGTTTCTCGAAAAATATTTCTGTATTTAATGCTGGCGACCGCGGATGAAGAAGGCCTGCCACAGCCTCATCTACTTCAACGAGGCCGGGCTTGGCGGTGACCACCGGATCCACGACCATGGGACTGGGACTGGGACTGGGACGGGGACTGGGACTGGGGCCGGGCAGGTGCGAGAATCCTGGCCGGGCCCGGATCCGGGGACGGCCCACCGCACCCGGCCGCGAACGCGCAGAAGGGCGTGCATGACGATGGTCGAAAGCTGGGCCGGCTACACGCGCAAGAGGCCTGTGTGGTCGGCCGTCTGCGGCCCGGCCGGCTGCGCGCGATCGACCTGTTCCACCGATACCCGCAGGTGACCAGCCAGTTAACTGGCGGAAAGAGCATCGTGTCATGAGCGAGTCACTCACCTACCAGAGACAGGGAGCGCCGACCCGCGACCAGGTCCATACCCTGTTCGCGCAGACGATGGGGTACGTCGCGGCCACGGCGGGCCTGTTCGCGCTCGGCGCCTACCTGGGTCGCAACCTGACCGGCGGCATTGGCATCGTGGCGTTCATCGCCGCATTCGCCTGCCTGATCGGCATGCAGTTCGCGGCCCGCAGGTCGCAGCAGCTGACGGTCGGGCTGCTGGGCGCGTTCGGCCTGCTGATCGGGCTGGCCGTGGCCCCGACGGTCGCCTACTACGGCAGCATGGACCCGCAGGCGCTGTGGCAGGCAGGCGGGGCCACCGCGCTGTTCATCGCCGGGTTCGGGGCGGTCGGCTACGCCACCCGGCGTGACCTCGCCCCGGTCGCCCGGGCCAGCTTCTGGGCGCTGCTGGCCCTGATCGCGTTCGGCATCGTGCTGATCTTCGTCAACATCCCCGGCGGAGCGCTGATCTACTCCGTGCTCGGCCTGGTCATCTTCGCCGGCTACACCATGTTCGACTTCCAGCGGATACGGACGTCCCGCGACGTCCGCTCGGCGCCGTTGCTGGCCGCGTCGATCTTCCTCGACATCCTGAACGTCTTCCTGTTCTTCCTGCAGATCTTCGCGCGCCAGGAGTAGGCGATCAGGCCGCCCTCCGTGTGCCACAGGTGCGAGGACTGGTCAGCGGTGCACGGCGGGCTTCAGTCCATCGCCTCCGCCAGTTCGGCGCGCCAGGCTGGGGCTTCGAACTGCTGGGGGTAGTAGCGGGTCTCCTTGGCGATCAGCCCTTGGTCGTCCAGTTCGAAGATGACGACCGCCTGGGTCTGGTCGCCGCGGTAGTCGACGTCGGCCTCGGCGACCCAGACATGGCGGGAACCGGTGACCTTGCGCAGGGTGATGGCTGGCGCAGGCGCGGGGAACGCCTCCTGCATCGTGCGCAGCGGGTCGCGTCCGCGGATCCGCTCGCGCGACTGCGGCATGTCCATCACGACGTCGGGGCATCGCAACTCGTACTCCCGTTCCGGGGACAGGCCGCCGTACTCGCCGGCCCGAGCATCCGTTCCAGGCCCTCCCGCATCGCGGCGGCGTCATCGCTGGTCACTGCGCGGCGAAACAACTCCTGCACCTGTGAAGCGTCCATCAGGTACTCCTTCCCTTGTTACGGCTGCGGTGCGGGCGCGGCTCCTCGGCCTGGCTACCCGGCAGATGGCCACTGACCTGAACGACAAGCTGCTCGAGGCGGGCATCACCGGCCACCGCGATTCGTGGAACAACGTGATGCCGCATATCCCCGCCTCCGGGATCCGCCTGACCGAATTGGCCGCGCGCGCCAACATGACCAAGCAGGCGATGGCCGAGCTCGTCGCGGAGATCGAGCGCCGCGGGTACCTCCAGCGCACGACCGACCCGGCAGACCGGCGCGCCAAGATCATCGAATTCACCGACAAGGGATGGGCCGTCGTGCATGCTGCCCTGTCCGCACTGGGCGAACTCGAAGCTGAGATCACCGGCCGCCTGGGCGAGCCCTCGGTCCGCCAGCTGCGCAGCACGCTCCTCCAGATCCTCGACCGCCCGCCCTACACCAGGCGAGAGCGATCCAGCGGGCCGCCGTCGTGACCACCGCTGGTAGAGCGAATTCACCCATCTGGGGAGGCTGAAGAACTCCCGGCAGGACCGCTCAGGGTCGTCCTGGGGTTCTTCGACAGCGCGTACCGGGCTTTCGTCAGATTCTGCGCGTCGGCCGCCGCATCAGTGCCCGGCTATGCGGCCCGCGGTATCACCCGCGGCCGTCATGGTTTCCAGGTAGCGGTGCACCAGGGGAATGGTGATCGCGCCCTCGCCCACCGCGGACGCGACACGTTTGATCGAGCCCTGGCGCACGTCACCGGCCGCGAACACTCCGGGCAGGCTCGTTTCTAGCGGCAGCGGCGGACGGTCGAGGGGCCAGCCAGCGCTGGCGTCGCTCAGCAGGTCCGATCCGGTGAGGATGAACCCCTGCTGGTCGCGGGTGACGCCCGCGCCGAGCCACTCGGTCCGCGGCTGCGAGCCGATGAGGATAAACAAGGCGTCAGCCGGGACACTTCGGCGGGCCCCGGAGACGGCGTCTTGGAGTACCAGCGATTCCAGATGGCTGGTGCCGGAGCCGCCGGCCACCTGAAAGCGATGGCAGATATCCACGTTCGGCGTGGCATCGATCTCGCGGATCAGGTAGTCGGACATGCTTTCGGCCAGCGATTGGCCGCGCACCAGGACCGTCACCCGGGCGGCCCACTTGGCCATGTGCAGCGCGGTCTGCCCGGCGGAGTTGCCGCCTCCGGCGACGAATACGTTCCGTCCGCGCATGGCCGGGGCCTCACTCACCGCAGAGCCGTAGAAGACCCCCCGGCCCTGCAGCGCCTCCAGGCTCGCGATACCGAACCGCCGGTAGGCGGCGCCGGTCGCGATGACCACGGTGCGTGAGCTGAGAACGCTGCCGTCGGAAAGCCGCAGCCGGTAGCGGCCATCCTCGCTCGACAGGCCCTCGACCTGCCGCATGTACCGGAATGTGGTGCCCAGGGTCCATGCCTGCCGCCAGGTCTCCTGCGCCAGCCTGGCACCGCTGATGCCCTGGGAGAAGCCAGGGTAGTTGCGGATCATCGAGCTGGTCCCCGCCTGCCCGCCGATGGCCTCATGCTCGATAACCACGGTCCGCAGGCCTTCTGACGACGCGTAGACCGCGGCGGCGAGCCCCGCCGGCCCTGCGCCGACCACTGCCACATCGAAGACCTCCCCGGGCGAGATCGGCGTCATAACGCCGAAGGCGTCCGCGATCTCCAGGTTGGAGGGGTTGACCAGCGCCGGCCGCTCAGCCCCGAACCGGAGCGCGACAACCGGTAGTTCCGTTGACTCCAGGCCGAGTTCGTGCAGCATCTGCCGGCCCTGCCCGGAGGCGGCGTCGTAGAACCCGGCCGGGACCCGGTGCCGGGAGAAGAGGTCACGCAGCTCTTGAGACCGTGCGGACCATCGCTCGCCAATCACCCGCACCGCCTCGAAGCCGCCGCCGCGCTGGCTGCTCCACTCCCCTAGAAACTCGGTGATCGAGCGGTGGAACTCCTCAGCCGGGCTCTGCACCGGACGCGTCACCCAGTGGTCGATCTTGCCCACGGTGACCGCGTCGAAGACCGACCGCACCGATGCCCAGTCACCCCAGCCAACCGTGGCCACCCGAAGCGCGGTCGGGTCGATGCTGCGGATCCCGGCAAGCACCTCGATGCCATCCGGGTCCTGCGCACCGACCTCGCCAATGACCAGCGCAACCGGCAGGCCTGCGGCCAGCAGGTCCCGCATCCAGGGGGCCAGCTCTGCGGGCCGGTCGCAGACCACGATCTGATAGTCTGCGCGATACCGCTTGCACAGTTCCCGGCGGATGCTCTCCCGGGCGCCGGGCTCACGGCCGACGATGACGAGGACCGCCTGCGCCTCTGCGGTCACACCGCGCACGGCGGCAGCCGGCTCTGCATCTCGGGCGGCGGTTATGCAGGCTGATGCGGTCATCTCGTCTCCCACAGATCCGTCGTTTGCAATCCGGTGTACAGCCGAACGTACGAACTGCGCCGTTCGCGCACCGTTCGTGCAGCGCTCGGCCATACGGGCTCGTGCCACGCCGCCAGGTGGACCGCGGGCCGGGCTGCCGCGCTGGCCGCGCCTTACGCCCGCACATCGACGGGCACGTCGCCCCGCTATCACCTGTTAGGGGTGAACCGAGGCGCTAGATGCTTCGGTTCACTTGCCACATGGTGGTGATTTTCGGTTTCGGGGCGGGCAGTCCTGAGGATCAGGGCGAGGTGGCGCCGTACGTGTGCCCGAACTGCCATAACCAGGTATTCCTGCACCACGTCCGGTCGAAGAAGTCGGTGCGCCTGTACTTCGTACCCGTCGTGCCCTACGGGACGGACGACTACCTGGTCTGTCCCGTGTGCAGCCGGGGCCTTCAGGTCAACGACGTCCAACTGCGTCACGTACGTTCGATGTCCAGCGCGACCGCGTCGCTGCGTGCAGGCCGGCTCTCCCAGGCCCAGTACATGGCGCAGGTCGAGCGGTTCTGGCGTCAGCTCGGGCTAAACCCCGCAGGCCAGCAGGTCTTGACTCCGGCCCAGCCCGGCGCTCCCGCGCCCGCCAGGTCAGCCACGCCGGTCAGACCAGCCGCCCCTGCGCCCCCGGCCGCGGATGACAAGACGTCGTGGGTATCACACTTGCACCAGCTCGCACAGCTGCACAATCAGGGCGTGCTTTCTGACGCTGCCTATGCGGCCGCTAAGCGGCGCATCCTGGAACAGGACAGGCCTGCGCCGCCAGGGCCGTCATCATCACCGGGAAAGCCGCCGGCCAGCTGAAGCTCACAAGCCGTGAAGGCGAATCGTGATCGGCCGTGGCGGGGTGGCGAGGAGCATCAGCCGTTCCGTCATGAAGCCGTCACGGTCGGCCTCCGGATAGCTGGACCCGGCAGCACCCGGCGGCCAGCCTGCACGCCCGGTGGGTGGCAGCGATGGCTTATGACACGGCCACCGGCACCGCGGTGCTGTTCGGCGGTGACGCCTTCCCCGACGTGTTCACGGACACCTGGACGTGGAGATGACCCTGGTCCTGCAGGCGGGCGTGATAATCGGCCGCGAAGGGGACGGGCCTGCGCAGCCAGCACCGCGCCAGGCCGATTGACCATATCGGGATAACGGCCTGCTGCACCTGCGATGGCGCGGGCGCGCCGGGCGGGGCCTCGCCAAGGCCAGAGCCGACCTTCCGCTTTCAGGCGGGCCTGCGAGCCGTTATTTTCGCGGGCCCTGGCCGCCGTGGACGAGCATCTCTTCAGAGATCACTGATAGGTCCACTTGCGTTCCGTCCCACGGGACATCCGGCTTGTACTGATGGCCGATCACGTGTGCATACGGCGGCACCGTCGGGACGTCATTCCAGTCCGCGATCAGGTAGCCCTCCTTCGGCGGGTTGTCTAGGACCGTGGCGAGCGACCCGTAGATGAACGTCTGGTAGCCGGCGGCCCATACCACGGCGGCGAATGCGTCGATCCACGCCGCGTTGACCTCGGTTTCCTCATCAACGATCACTGCCCGCCGGTCCGGCCGCCCAGCCGCCCAGCCGCGCGCGCGCATCGCCGCAACCGCTTGCTGGCCATGGTGCGCGGGGTTGGCTTCGGCATAGCCGGTCCAGATGGGGAACTGTCTGAGGTGGCCGAACCGCTGCCACTCGGCGGCCGTCCATACGTGCGGGGTGTTGCCGCCGATGTACCCGGCGACCGCCTGGCACCCGGGGTAGGGGGACGACGGCGGGTCAGCCGCGTCGAACATCTGGTAAAGACTCACGGGTCTGCATTCCTTCCGATCCGGGGAACGGGACAGCGTCAGATCCCGCCCGGGTAACCCTAGGGGTTCCACCGGCAGGGTTCTGCCTGCCGGGCCGAGAAGATGACCTTCGTTCTGATCCCATCTCCGGGGAGGGCAGGGGATGTCGGGCAACTCCCGGCGGTGGAGCCGACGGTTTTGCAGACAGACGGCGACCTCGTTAAGGTCATGGCCTCTACCTACGAAAGAACCATCCATCCGGGCTTCAGCTTGGGCAGCTTGCCGCATCGGCTCACGCGTTCGGCGCGGCACTCCCCGAGCCGTGCTTCGGTTCGGCCGGTTCCTGCTATGCCTGGTAACCGGCTGGCCACTGCTGAAGCGCCCACATGTTGCCGTCGGGGTCACTGAGATATGAGTAGAGGACACCGCCCATGTCCTCGACGTCGCTCAGTTCGATCCCACGCTCCGTCAGAGCGGCCCGGGTCGCAGCCATGTCCGCCACGACGAGATGGAGGCCTTTGACCGAGCCTGGGATCATGTCGGTTATCGGGCCCATCCCCGTGCCGAAGACAATGGCGCAGCTAGACCCTGGCGGCGTGAGCTGAACCACCCGCATCGTTTCCGTGACCTGGGTGTCGTGCAGATTCCCGAAGCCAGCCTGCTCGTAGAACGCCTTCGCCCTGTCAACGTCTGACACCGGAACCGGGACAAGCTCCAAGCGCATGTCCGGTACCGCGGGAGTACCTGCCATCGGTCCAACCTCCTCGTGATCCGTTGCCTGCTAAGACGCTCCAAGCCGGTAACAGTCATCGCTCAGTCAGGGTTCCACGCAGATCATAGAGGGAAGTCACCGTGCGGCGCCGTTGCTGTCGTTGCTGCCCATAACAGGGCCGGCCGGATGACGCCCAGTGACATAGCGTGGTCGAGTCGCCGACAGCAGCCGCGCGCGGCCTCGGCGCCGATCCCTTGGTGACCCCTGCGTGGGGTGTCAGGAGATGCCCCGATGATGCGGGTGGCGCACTCCTCCCGGCCAGCAACGGCGCACCCGGCGCAAGATGCGTTCTGCTGCCAGAGGGTCACGACCCCTTGGCCGCCGGCGGGCGGGAACTGGGCTGCGGGTCGGCAGACGCGGCGAGCGGGGTCCCGGCCACCGCGCAGTGTCGCTGCAGAGACGGCGGGAGATCCTTCGCTACTTGTTCGGTGTCGGCACCGGGCCGGCTGAGCGCGTTATCGCTGATGGTGGTCCAGGCGAGCAATGCAGCCGCGAGCGAGGTTACGGCGGCAATGGTCATTGCGACCGGGAAGCCGGCTGCCATTCTGGCCGGGTTTTCGAAGGCGGCGCCGGAAAGCCCCGCGGCGAGGGGGAGTGCCGCAACCGCGATCATCTGGCCGAGGCGCGAGGCGGCGTTGTTGACGGCGGAAGCGATCCCGGAGTGCCGTGGACCGACGCTGGCCAGCACCACAGCGGTGATAGGAGTAACCAGCGCGGCGAGCCCGACCCCGAATACGACCAGCGAGGGCAGCACGCCGGTGAGGTACCGGTCGCCGACGTGAATCTGTGCCATCAGCAGCAGTCCTGCGCCGGTCAGGACGGCCCCGATCACCAGCGGGATCCGGGGCCCGATGCGCTGAGCGATCGCTCCTGATGGCCGGGACAGGATCAGCATCAGCACGGTGACCGGCAGCGTGGCGGCCCCCGCTTGAAGTGCCGTGTAGCCGAGTGTGATCTGCAGGAACGCCACGAACAGGAAGATCACGCCGCCGAGCGCCGCATAGGCCACCAGCGCGAGCACGGTGGCGGTGGCGAACTGTCGGGAGCGGAACAACTCCAGCGGAAGCATCGGGTGGCCGCTGCGCGGCTCAACGGCGGCAAAGGCGCCGGCGGCGGCCAGGCTGACCGCCGCGGCGGTAATCACCGCAGGGGTCAGGCCCCCGGAGGCCTGGATCAGCGCGAAGCACGCGCCGGCGATGGCCAGCATGGCGAGCGCGGCACCGCGCAGATCCAGGCCACGAGTACGCGTGGGATCGCGGGTTTCTGGCACCCGGAGAACCGCGGCGATGATGACGAACGCCCCCAGCGGCAGGTTGACCAGGAAAACCGCGCGCCATGACACCGCGTCAGTCAGGTAGCCGCCGACAGGAGGACCGATCGCGGCGGCGACCGCGGTCAGGCCCGCCCACGCGCCGATCGCCCGGAGGCGGTCATCGGGATGAAAGACCGCGCCGATGATGGCGAGGCTCCCAGGAGTGAGCAGAGCCCCGCCAACCCCTTGAACGAACCGGGCGGCAACAAGCAGCTGGATCGTCGGGGCAGCCGCGCATAGTGCGGAGGCGGCCACGAAGACCGCCGTCCCCAGGGTGAACACGCGCCGCCGACCATAGATGTCGCTGAGCGAACCGGCTGCCAGGACAAGCGCCGCGAGCGTGAGCACGTAACCGTCCAGCGTCCACTGCAGCCCCGCGACGCCGGCGCGCAGATCACGGCCGATCGACGGCAACGCCACGTTGACGACGGTCGCCTCCAGCAGCACCATCGCCTCGCCCAGCACCGCCACCGCCAGCACCCAGCGGCCGGCGGCCGAAGCGAGCCGCACCGAGCCAGCCCCGCCGCCCTCATTACCTGCCAACTGCACGTTTCCCGGCTGCTCCGCTGTCCTCCTTCGCCGCTGGCATCAGCGTGTGTGGCGCTCTGGCCGTCTCGGCTGGCTCACAACGCGATGACGGTCTTGCCATCGGCGTGGCCGGCCTGCGCCGGGTTCAAGGCAGCGAGCGCTTGGTCCAGGGTGATGCGGGTGATCGGCGGCGCGGCGATGCGCCCGCCGGCGACGTCCCCGGCGACCTGTCCGAGGAGCTCGCCCGACACGTACTGCGCGAAGTTGAAGTTGGTCCCGGTGACCCCGGCGGCGGCGAGTGCGCCGGGATCGGCGACGTATTTCGTCGTGACGGCGGCGCCGCCCGGCCGGACCAGCGCGGCAAGCGCGGCGAAGCCGTCCGCGTCGCTGACCAGATCGATGAGGACGTCGATGCCGTCCGGGTGTGCCCGGCGCAGCGCGCCCGGCAGCGACACCCCGGTGTGGTCGACGGTTTCCGCGGCGCCGTAACCACGCATCCGCCCGGCGGCGGCCGCCCGCACATTTGCGATCACGCGCGCGCCGGCGTTGACGGCGAACTGGGTGGCGAAAGAGCCCACACCGCCACCCGCGCCAACGATCAGCGCGGTCTTGCCGGCCAGCGGCTCAAGCGACGCCACCAGGGCGAGCCCGGCGCCGCCGGCCGTCGGCAGCGACGCCGCCACCACCGGGTCAAGGCCCTCCGGCACCCGCGCCAGCGGCGCATCCTCAGTCACCGCGACGTACTCCGCGTAAGTTCCTGCCGATCCGAGCGGGGCGATCAGCAACTGGCCGAACAGCTCGTCGCCGCGGGAAAATCTCCTCGCCCCCTCGCCGGCCCGTTCGACCACGCCCGCGCCATCGGCGCCGAGCACCATCGGGAATGTCGCCGGCATCGGCCGCCAGGCCCCCGAGGCCAGCGTGCCATCCATCGGGTTCATGCCGGCGGCCCGCATCCGCAGCAGGACCTGCCCCGCTCCCGGTTCCGGCGTAGGTATCTCCCCCACCTCCGGGGTCCCTCCGTATTCACTGACGGTGACAGCGCGCATGGCAACCTCCTCGCCAATCGAAGCTCGCAGACTGCGGCCGGCGCAGCCCACGACGGCTGGCTACCTGGATCGCCCCGCTCGACCGGGGCAGGCGGGGACATTCTCTCAGACGCCGCAAAAGGCCAACCCCGGCCCTGAGCCGCCGTCTCAACTCGCCACCAGGATTCCCGGCCAAGAGCGTCGGCACCAACCCGGCAGCACCCCGCCGCGGAGGAACCAGCATGCGCAATTGGTAAGCCTTGGTCCTCGGCTACAGGCTCGCGTGGGAACCCTGACGGTCAGGAACCCGGGGCGTCGCCATGTCCGAAGACGCCTGCAGCGCATCCGTCAGCAATGCGACCAGCGCCTCGAGCTGCATGTCGGCCGGCGAGGAGGCCTCCTCGTCCGCCCCGTCCAGCGCCCGGGCGGCAAGCCCCGCCTTGCCGTCGATCAGCCCGGCGATCCGGGCGTCGATGGTCTGCGCGGCGATGATGCGCCACGCGGTGACCGGTTCGGCCTGCCCGATGCGGTGGCTGCGGTCGATGGCCTGGGTCTGCTCCGCGTCGGTCCAGGACAGCTCGGCCAGCACGATGTTCGACGCGACCTGCAGATTCAGGCCCACGCCAGCCGCGGTCAGCGAGCACACCGCGACCGTGACGTCCGGGTCGTTCACGAAGGCGTCGACGTTCGCCTGCCGCGCCGTGGGCGTCTGGCCGCCACGGATCGACGAGAAGCGGACCCCCTGCCGGGCGAAAGTCTCTTCGGCGGCGTCCATCACGTCGATGTGCTTGGCGAAGAAGACGACCTTGCCGGCGCTGCGGGCCAGCTGAGTCGCGTAGTCCGCGGCCAGTTCGGCTTTCGCCTGGCCGATGTGTCGCATCATGGTGAACACGTTGTCGCCGGACTGCGCGGTCGTCGCGTCCTTCAGCTCAGACCGGGCCACCCGGCGGACGAGGTCGCGGTCGATGCCCTCGACGCTGGCGTCGGAGGATCGGTTCGCGAGCGCGGTCTCGTACCGCGCCACCATCCGGCGGGCGAGGCCCCGTTCTGCCGCCCGGATCGACCGGCCGGCCCGTTCGTCCAGCTCAACGGGGAGGTCGGCGATACGGCGGGCGGGGATGTCGGCGGCCACGTCGAGCTTGCGGCGGCGCACGATGCCGAGGTCGATCACGCACTGGCGCGCCGCGGCGTAGAAGCCCCGGTCGGCGGGCGTCAGGCCGGTGTCCTCAAGCGCGTCCATTAGCTTGTCGAGGGGCTTGCTGTCGTCGATCCAGCCGAGGAACTGCCAGATCGCCCGGAAATCCTCGATGTCGTTGATCAGCGGGGTGCCGGTCAGCGCCATCAGCAGGGGCCGCGCCGTACGGGACCGGATGCGGTCGGAGAGCGCGAGGACATGCTGCGAGCGCTGCGAGGTCTTGTTCTTGATGAAGTGCGCCTCGTCCACGACCATGCCGCGGAAGCCGAAGTCGCTGAGCCAGCCCATGTGACGGTCGAGAACCTCGTAGTTGAGCACGACGATATCGGCGAAGCCGTCGACAGCCTCGCCGTCGCCCCGCACCACGGTGACCGGGCGGCGGGGAGTCCAGCGGGCCGCTTCACGGGCCCAGTTGGTCTTCACGACGTTCGGCACGACGACGAGCAGCGGGTAGGCGTTCGCTGCTTCCGCGGCGAGCAGCGCCTCGGCCGTCTTGCCCAGACCCGGCTCATCAGCGAGCAGGAACGTCCGGTGACCGGCAGCGGCCGCGGCGACCACCTGCCCCTGGTGCGGCATCAACTCCAGGCCGGCCGGGGTGAACCGCGGCGTCGGCGCCGGGAGCGCCATGCACGCCGGGGTTCCCTCACCGGCACGCTCGAAGGAACTCAGCAGCGGGCCGAGCAACTCCCAGCCGGCCAGACGGCGCGGACGGGAGGTGGGCTGCGGAACGGCCGAGAAGTCGGGGACGAGAAAGGGGTTCGCCAGTCGCCGGGAGATCACCGACTGCGGCACGACCCGCCGCTCCGAGCCGGCGGAAGCTGTGGCGGTCTCCGCCGACGCGATCTCTTCGGGCCCGGGCGCGATGCCGAGGTCCCGCAGCATTTCGCGCTTGAGCGACCTGGCCTCGTCGGAGACGCCGGAGTCCTCGGCGAGCAGCGCCAGTAGCCCAGCGTCCTGGACGGCGGTCGTCGCGAGGATGGTCGCGATACCGTCCAGGCTCTTGAGCTGCTCGGCACGATGATTGTCGCTTCCGGCCGACGCCCGGACGCGGGCGCGCTCGTCCCGCAGCAGCAGGGCGGCGGCCTGGAACTTCGTACGCACGGAGGGCGTCACGCGGCCGCGCCGCGCAGCCGCCTCGACCTCACGGACAGTTCGGGTGAGCACCGAGACAACGTCACTGCGGTGCTGGACGCGTCGCTGCTTCCGCGGTGCGGTACGCCGAGCACCCGTCTGGCGCTGGCCTGGTCGAGCCACAGACTTCTCCTCTGGAATGCCGGGGCACGGTGGCCACGGCAGCATGCCGCACAGTCCCGCAGCCGGGGCGAGAACGTCCCGGGCACAGGGCCTGGTGCTTCGAATGCCGGGCTGACCTGCGGATCTCCAAGGATCAACGCAGCGGGCCTCGACAAGCGTCTCACACGGACCCGGAGCCGCCGGTGGGTGGGCTGGTGACCACGGCACAGGGAAAAGTCGTCGTCGGACGACCGGCTCGGTTCTTGGGTACCGTTCATGTTAACGCATGCGAGGGCGCATAATTCCCGGCCGCACTGTGGGTGAACGTCTTCAGTGGCAAACCTGGCCGCTTGCGGGGCCCTCGGCCATGATCCAGGAAACACCGCCCTATCAGGCTCGTCATCTCATCTGCTGCAAAGGCTCGTTGTCGGGCGTTACGGCCAGGGCGGCCGTCAGCCGCTGCGTGACAGCCGCGACAGCGGCGTGCCGGTGAAGAGCGGCGGCTGAACGCCGCGTGCTCACCGTGGCTCAGGTATTCGACCTGGCCGTTCGGGTGGGCCGTCCCCCTGTCGGCAATGTCCGCAAGCTCCCGTCCGGTGGCTACCGTCTCCGGGTTGCCTGTTATGGCGTAATGCGAAGAGCGCCCGAGGGTTACCGGACGCGCGCGGACCCCGGGCGGCTCTATGGAAGATGGCCGGCCGCGGGCAAGCGGACTGCGATTACGATCGCAGGTTCCGCGCCCTGATCCTGCTGGCCACCTTCGCCAGGCAACCGCGGGCAACCCGCGATGGCGACGCCGCGGGGGATGCCTCGCTGCGCACCCTCCGCGGCAGCTTCGGCGGAGTCCAGACCGCCACCACCATTGCGACCGGCAGTTCGGGAGGTGATGCTTCAGCCGGTGCCAACGGCGGTCAGGAACGCAAACAGGATGGTTGCGGCAGCGAAGACGATATGCGCACTCACGGCCAAAACGGGCGGACGCCGGACGCGCGGTTGATCACCACGCAGTGGAGCACCTGGCGTTCCGCCAAGGGCTGCCTGAACGGCAGTCACGCTCTGGGCCGGGCTTGTGGAGGGTGCGAGAAAGACCAGCGTCATTCCCAGGCCGGCCACGGGCAGCAGGAGCGCGCAGGCAGCCCACGCCACGCCGGTCACGTCAGTGGCCAGGTAGGCGATCCAGGTCAGCAGGCCTGCGGTGGCCAGCGTGAAATGCGTAAGGTTCCATGCCGGCGGGCGCGAGGATTGGCCAGCTGCAGCGCGGCGCTGGCGGCCGCGGGCGATCCATCGGGCCATCATCCTCAAGCCAAGGCCGACGGTGATCAGCCATGTGCAGAGAGCAATCAGGCCCAGCGCCGTCCGGCTGGCCTGGCGGCCTGCAGGGGCAGACACCTGGAGCTCGTGGCGCTGCTCGGGCACGGCGGTGACCAGGTCCTGGAGGAACTGGCTCGCCTCCGCTATGCGCGCGCGCTGGCGGGCCTTTCCCTGCGCACCGGAAGCCGCCGAGTGCAGCGCACCGGCGACCGCGAAGTTGACCTGGGCTCGCGTCAGCCCCTGGCATGCGGGTGGGAGGACGGTAACCGTGACGTGATGCCTGATGGCGTCGCTACCGAACTGGATGCACGATTGCACCGAAGCCCGCGAAGCCGCAGGTTGATGGGAGCACCCGGCGGCGGCAAGCCCCGTAAGCGCAACTCCGGCGACCGCGAGGGCCGTGGTTGCATGGACCCGCCACCTGGGTATGCGCACGCTCACACCGTCAAGCTCATCACGCCGGTGCGCTCAGCGCTCACTTGCTTTGGACGCGGACATGATTAGACGGTAGACCGGCCGGGAAGGCCGGTGAGGCAGGCAATCCTGATGCCGGTCACGGCCAGGCCTGCCCAGATGCAGAACAGACGGTCTGCGGCATCCTCAGCGCCTTCGAGATCCCCGCACCGGAAACCAGCCAGGCCCGCTGAGTACACACCGGGACGGTCGCATCCGTGCGCGGCATCTCGGACGCTACTCGACCTGCGGCCTGTTTCTTCACCAAGAGGCGTTAAGGGAGACGGTACAACTGAGACGTATTGGTCGATACGGAACGGCCATTGCAGGGTAGCCGCCGCCCACTGGGTGGCATGCTCGGTCCCGGGCTTCACACCAGAGCGCCGGGGGGATGTCCCCTCTTTCCGTTTGATGTATGACGCCTCCCGCTGGCGGTTGAGGATATGCGGCCCGCTAGTATGCGGCTCGGCCGGATGAAGCTCCGGCGGGCCCGTGGCCCGAACCGCCGCGGTGGCTGATGGCTTCTACCAGGAGTCCACCCTCCTGGCAGGCGCCGACCCGCTGGCTGCTGCCAGGACGTACCTGGCGGGAGCGGCAGTGAATATCTATTACGTGGCGGCTATCTGGCTGGGCATGGCCCTGCTCGCCTCGGTGGTAAGCATCCGGATCGCCGTGCCCGCTGCGCTGGTCGAGATCGTGGTCGGCGCGCTGGCCGGGAACATCCCCGGCATCCGGGAGCACGTCACCCAGACCGATGTGGTCACGTTCCTGGCCAGCGCGGGCTCGCTGGTGCTGACGTTCCTGGCCGGAGCGGAGATCGACCCGGTGTCGCTGCGGGGGCACTGGAAGGCAAGCCTGTCCATCGGGTTCGCCTCGTTCGCGCTGCCGTTCCTGGCCGCGTTCGGGTTCTGCGGGCTGGTCCTGGGGTGGCATCTGCACGCCGCCGAGATCGGCGGCATCGCGCTGAGCACCACCTCGGTCGCGGTGGTGTACGCGGTGATGGTCGAGACCGGCCTGAACCGGCACGACCTGGGCAAGCTCATCCTGGCCGCCTGCTTCGTCACCGACCTGGCCACCGTGCTGGCCCTCGGCGGCCTGTTCGCCACTTACGGCTGGCTGCTGCTCGTCTTCGCCGCGGTCAGCGCGGTTACCGTGGCGCTGCTACCCCGGCTGCTCCGGCTGGCGATCAAGCATGCCGGCCACCGGGTCTCCGAACCGGAGATCAAGCTGCTCCTGGTCGTCCTGTTCGGGCTGGGCGTGCTGGCCACCCAGGCGGGCAGCGAGGCCGTGCTGCCCGCTTATATTGCCGGGCTGGTGGTAGCCGGGGTGTTCCTGCACGACCGGGTGCTGATGGACCGGCTCCGCTCCATCGCCTTCGCCATCCTCACCCCGTTCTTCTTCCTGCGCGCCGGAACCCTCATCTCCGCCCCCGCGCTGATCACCGGCGCCGGGGTGATCGCGGTGCTGCTGCTGGTCAAGCTGGCCGCCAAGCTGACTGGCGTGTGGCCGGTCGCCGCCGCCTTCCGGCTGCCCCGGCGCGAACGGGCCTACACCACGCTGCTGATGGCCACCGGGCTCACCTTCGGCTCCATCGCCGCGCTGTTCGGGCTGACCCACCACCTCATCGACAAGACCCAGTACACCGAGCTGGTCACCGTTGTCATCCTGTCGGCCTTCGTGCCGACCCTGATCGCCCAGCAGCTCTTCCGGCCAGCGGTCCCCGGCACCGAGGAAGAGGAAGCCCTCGGCGAGGAAGACCTCTCGATCATCCACCGCCGGGCCCCGGCCCACCCGGCCGGGCGCGAGCCAACCGGTATCAGGCCCGAAAACGAAAGACCAGAACTCTAGGGTCCGTCGCACATCACCTGCCGCAGATGCGTCGCATATCACCTGTCGGATCACCGTGACTGTTGCGACTCGCAGCTCCCGCGCGGCGGGAGTGTCCGGACGATGGCTTGACGGTCCTCAGGTCAGGCCGACTGCGCGGCGCAGGTGCGCACTGCGGTCATGACGACCTCCGCTACTTCCCTGGGGTGGGAGATCATGACAACGTGCGAAGCCCCTTCGATCTCGGTCACCGTCGCGCCCATACGCTGGTAGCTGAAGCGGTGCACGCCGGGGTCAATACACTTGTCGGCGGTCCCGAGCACCGCCCAGGCCGGACGGCTGCGCCACGCCGGGGTCGGCGCGGCCTCGGTAAGCGCAACACCGGCGAGGGGGCGCTGGGAGATCGCGTAGAACGCGGCGTCATCGGCCGGGATGTCGGCGCAGAATGACGCGTGAAAGCCCTCAGGGGCGAGCGTGAACTCCTTGCCGCCTGCGGGCAACTGGTGCTCCACGATGTAGGGGATGATCCCCGGCGCAGGGAACCTGGACTGGAGGTCGGTCAGGTTCTCACCCTCGTCCGGGGGGAAACCGGAGATGTAGACGAGACCGACGACGTTGTCAGCCGTGCCGGCCGCCGTGATGACCGAACCGCCGTAGGAATGACCGGCCAGCAGGACCAGCCCGCCGATCTCGTCAACCGCGGCCTTGATGTACGCACCGTCGCCGCCGCTGAGGCCGTGCAGCGGGTTCGGCGGAGCGACGACCGTCACGTCTTCGCCGAGGAGCTCGTCATGCAGGCCGCGAAAGCCGGATGCGTCAGCGAACGCGCCGTGGACGAGAACAATGGTGGGATTAGCCATTTCATGCGCTTCGGTAACGATCAAGCAGCGCGTCATTTAGGGGCACGGCGCTTGCGCCGAGCGCCGAATCGGATGCGGAAGCGGCACGCGAACCCGACATCGGTCACGGCGGCAAAGTGTGCGCTTATGCCGCGCCCGCGGTCGAACGCCTGGGAAAGACGGCCTGGTCCGGCGAGGAGCAGCAGCGCGGGCGGCTTCGGAACCGGAAAGCGCCTGCGGGACCGGCTCTGCCCGCCTTGAGCCGCGCTGGAAGCCGAGTAACTTTGAGTACCTCTTCTTCGTACTTGGTTAGCGAAGGAGGGGCATCCGTCATGGCGCATGATCAGCGAGCGGAGAGCCTGGAACTGTTCCTCGCCCGCCGGGGGCAGGGCCTGATGCGCACGGCTGTCTTGCTCACGGGGAGCACTGAGGCGGCCGAGGATCTGCTGCAGTCCGCGCTTGAGCGGCTGCTGCGGCAGTGGCGCCATGTTGACGGCGACCCTGAGGGCTACCTGCGCCGCACGCTTTACAACCTGGCCACCGACCGGTTCCGGCGGCAGGCCAGATGGCGGCGGAAGCTGCTGCTGCTCCGTTCGCAGGCATGCGCGCCGGCTGATGCCACGGCTGAGGTAGACCTGCGGGACGCGCTGATGCGTTTGCTGCTCCAGCTCCCGCCGCAACAGCGGGCGGTGCTGGTGCTGCGTTACTGGGAGCAGCTGAGCGGCGCTGAGACGGCCGCCCTTCTCGGCTGCTCGGAGAATGCGGTCAAGTCCGCGGCGTCCCGCGGGCTGCGACGGCTCCGCGAACTTGCCGACTCCCGGCCCGGCGCCGGGGCGCAGCTACCGGACTGGGCCGTCGGAAGCGGGAAGGACAGATCATGAACCTGGATGTCGAGGATCTGCTGCGCAGCGGCATGGAGCGTTTCACCGAAGGGGTCGAGGCCCCGCGCGGGCTGGCTGCCCGGGCCGCCCGGGCCCGGAGCCGGCGCCGGGTGATTCGTGCCGCGGCGGCGGGCACGGCGTGCGCTGCGGTCACCGCGGTTGCCGTGATCACAGCGACGGGAGGCCCGCAGGCGGCTCCCGCACCGGCGGTGCAGGCGCGGACGGCCGCGTACGTGTTGAAGCAGGTTCAGCTCGCGGTCGCCGGCCGCGGCCAGCATCTGGTCATGCGCGCGCGTACGACCAGCAGCGACTGGGGGCCGAGTGTCGTCTGGGGTTACGGCGCCGCGAACCGGTTCGAGGAGTTCACCGGGAAAGGCTGCCAGCATGCCCTGCCGAGCGGAGATTGCACCCACCAGGGCGGATCCGAGCGCTACCTGGCCCAGGGCACTGCCCGCATCGGCAGCAAGCTCACCCCCGTCTACGTCACGTACTACAACCGCGAGTGGAGCGTGGTGCCGGGTCCCCGTGGGCAGCCGGCGAGCGCATGCTCGGCCACGGGTGCGGAGGAAATGAGCGGGCCGCCGCCCACGCCGGGTGAGTGGCCGGCCTTCATCCAGACCACGCTTGCCTGCGGGGCCGCCACCGTGACCGGGCATGTCAGGATCGGCGGCGTGGAGCTCACGAAGATCACTGGGAAGCCCAGAACGGTCCCGCTGGGGAAGGGTGAGGCCCGGGCTGTCCGCGAGAAGAACACCCGGGTCTGGTGGACGCTCTACGTGAACTCCAAGACCTACCTCCCGGTGCGGCTGTATGGCTCGGATGAGACGTTCGGCGGACCCGCGGCCAGCACGTATGGCAGGGGCGTGACCGACATCCAGTGGCTGCCGCCGACCCGTGCTAACAAGGCGAAGGCGCTGGTCGCGATCCCGGCGGGATTCCGACACGTGTCCTGGTACACGGCTGCCGGATAGCGGCCGGATTTGCCTGACCAGAAGCAGAGCCGCCGCTGCCGGACCGGCGCGGTGACCCGCAGGCCGGATTCTGGCCAGCTGCGCCCGGGAGGAGAGGTCATGAACAGATCAGGACGAGGGCTGCGGCGCGCCGCAGCGGCCGGCCTGGCTTCGGCGGTGGCGGCGGCCATGCTGGCGGGCCCTGCGCTGGCCGGGACGCAGGCAGCCGGGCAAGGGCCGGTGGTGAAGCTGATCGCGGCCCAGAACAGCATCACGCTGACGAGCTTCCGGGGCCGGGTCGACCTGGACCCGGGCGTCTACGCGGCCTCGCTCGGGTCCGCGCTTCAGCTTGACGTGCGGCGGGCCAGCTACACCAAGCCGGTCACGCTGACCCAGGTCATCTACCGCCCGGGCGGCGGCACCACGACCAGGGCGCTGCCCGGCAGCTTGCTGGACGGCTTCAACGGGCTGCGGGACTTCCTGCGCCTGTCGGTGACCGATACCGCCGGGAAAGTGGTGGCATCGTTCCGGCCGGTGTTCTGCCTCAATGGCAACCCGCAGCGGGCGGTACTGGGCAGCGCGCGGACGAACCCGTACCCGGCCGGGTGCGCGAACGACCCGTTCCCGAAGAGCCTGGTCATGGGCCTGCCGAGGGGCTGGGCGGCCGATCCGGCCGGCTTCTCGGCCACCTATCCTCCGCCGACCGTGCGGCTCGCCCCCGGGGCCTACACGGTGACCGCGGCCATCGCCCCGCAGTACGTGCGCCTGCTGCACGTCACCGCCGCCGACGCCACCGCCACCGTCAACCTCACCGTCGTGAAGGCACGGCGGTGCTGCGCCGCGGCCGCGCCGGCGACCGCCTCCGCGCATACCCGGGGGCTTGCCCCGCTGCCCCGGGTCCCGTCCCTGGCGAGGCCGCCCGCGGCCGAGCTGCCGGACCTGGCGCCGCTGCCGTCGTGGGGCATCGGCACGCGGCACGACCACCGGTCCGGGCTGGACCTGCTGACCTTCGGCGCGACCGTGTGGGTGGGCGGCAACTCACCGCTGGACGTCGAGGGCTTCCGCTCGAACGGCTCGCCGGTCATGAAGGCCTACCAGTACTTCTGGCGGAACGGGCACGTCATCGGCCGGGCCCGCGCCGGAACGATGGGATTCGACTCCAAGCACGGGCACGACCACTGGCACTTTGAGCAGTTCGCCCGGTACACGCTGCTCGACTCCGCGAAGAACCTGGCGGTGCGCAGCCACAAGGTCGGCTTCTGCATCGCGCCGAGCGACCCGGTGAACCTGCTCGCGCCGCATGCCGTGTGGCAGCCGCCGGTGCTCGGCCTCGCCGGCCAGTGCGGATCGCCGACCGCCCTGTGGGTGCAGGAAATGATGCCGGTCGGCTGGGGAGACACCTACCTGCAGTCCATCGCGGGCCAGGCGTTCGACATCACCAGGGTGCCGAACGGCACCTACTACATCGAGATCACCGCCAACCCGCTGCACGTCCTGCACGAGTCGAACACCCGCAACGACGTCTCACTACGCAAGGTGATCCTCGGCGGCACGCCCGGCCAGCGGACGGTCAAGGTGCCCGCCTGGCACGGCATCGACCCCGAAGGCTGAGCCACTCACGCGCGATCCACAGCGGCGCCGTGCCCCTGGCGCCCAGCGCCGCCGGGCGGTTGACTCGTCGTAGGTGGTTCGCGTCTTGAGGCATCCGTGCAGGATGCCGACCGCCCGAAGAATCAATTGATGGCCGGCCAGGACGGCGTCCGGCTGGTCGTCTGGTGGCGCCGACTACCGGGCCAGGGCGCCCATCGGGTCCCAGGCCGGCAGCACGATCGGCTCGGCATCCAGAGCGCTCTGCAGGTCGGCGGGAAGCGCGCTCTTACGGGCGGCGATCTCGAAGACGTACTGGCTGAACCAGGAGTCGTTCATCGTGTAGAAACCGTCCTTGCCACGGTCGGAGCCCCAGCTGTTCTCCACCCGCCAGCGCCGGGTCGCCCCGTCCAGCACATCGACCCCGGTGAAGAGCATCGCGTGCGTCATCTCGCTTTCGTGGTAGGCGAGGCGGGCGGCCTTATCCAGGTCGAACGCGGTGTCGTAGACAGATGGCAGGTCGTAGAGCCCGGCGTCCCAGAACGCGTAATCGTTGCTCATCATCTGGCCGACGTCGCAGCCGAACCAGACCGGCTCGCCGCCCTGGATCGTGGCCGCGGCGACGTCTTTGATGACCTGCATGCCGACGTTGAGATAGATGACCGGCGGGCCGCCGGTAACGTTGCCGAGGTACTCGACGGTGAAGGTCCGGCCGATCGGGCTGGACGGCCGGGGGTCGTTGACCAGGCAGACGTACTCGCTGACCGGCAGGTCCACGTGCTTGGCGGCGAACTCCTGCGGGGTGAGAACGCCCTCCCGGTGGAACTTCTTGTCACTGTCCGTCCACTGCCAGTCGAAGCAGTCCGGCGGCGTACCCAGATGGATGCACAGGATCCGGTAGACGACTTGGATGATCTCAGCCTTGGCCGCGCGGGCGGCCTCAAGACCCTCGGCCGCAGCTGCGCGCACGGTCCGCGCGCCCCGGCGAAGCTGATAGCGCAGGATCGAGTTCATCCGGGCCGTATCCGACGAGCTCTGCGTTTCCGGCATGTAGCCCTTGGGGACCAGGCCGTGCTTGGCGACCAGAGCGGCGAACATGTTCCACTGGCCGCCGTCATTGGCCGCCGACTCCAGCAGATAGGCAACCGTGCGGTCGTCGAGGTCGCGGTTTGCGGTCTCGATAATCGCCTCGAGGAAGTAATTGGCACGCTCGAGCTTGTCCCAGAACATCGCGTAGTTCTGCGAGAATTCGAACTCTTTGAGCCTGCTGTTGCGCATCACGCCGACGCGCAGAAGGTTCAGCCCGGCAAACAGCCAGCAGCGGCCGCTCTGCTCCTGGTTCGTGACCTTCCAGTCGTCCAGCGTCGTCGACACGGAGTGGTCGATGCTGCTGACGATCTCCCGGTTGATGGCGACGTCGTCGACGGTCACCCGGGTCACGGCATTCTGGGCGAGCCGGTAGACCGGGCTGGCCGAGAAATCCTTGCGCAGTCGTTCCAGATCACTGATAGTGAGCGTTCCGTCCACCAAAGCATCCTCTCGCGTCATCGTCTCGGCCCTGTTTCCAGCTTAGATGCCGACGCTGAGTTGCCCTGCCTTCGTCTCGACCTGAGATGCCCGCAGCCAAGCCGGTCCGCAGGCTGCCTGCTGAAGATCACCGGCCTGGTCGTTAGCGTCAGGCGGACCGGCTCGCGTACCAGGTGCGCCACGCTCAGAGGGGATCTGGCCCGGCCAAGAGGCGCGCCGGGTAAGGGCCCTGACGCCGGCTGGCCGGATCTGTTGCCGACCGCTGCGCCTGCCTAGGCTGTGGAGTGATGGCCGAGACGGATGTGATCCGCACGCCCGACCAGCGGTTGCGGGTCTTTGTGAGTTCCACGCTGCAGGAACTGGCCGCTGAGCGGCAGGCAGTGCGGGACGCGGTGACCCGTCTGCGCCTGGTGCCTGTGATGTTCGAGCTGGGCGCCCGGCCGCATCCGCCGCGGCAGGTATACCGCTCCTACCTGGCGCAGAGCCAGGTGTTCGTGGGCGTGTACTGGCAGAGCTACGGCTGGGTCGCGCCCGGGGAGCAGGTATCCGGGCTGGAGGATGAGTACCTGCTGGCGGCGGGGCTGCCCAAGCTCATCTATGTGAAGTCGCCGGCGGCGGAGCGTGAGTCGCGGCTGGCGGAGATGCTGACCCGGATCAGGGATGCCGGTGACGTGTCCTATCAGTACTTCTCCGCTGCCGCCGAGCTGCGGCGCCTGGTCGAGAACGACCTGGCCGTGCTGCTGAGCGAGCGGTTCGAGAGGGCGCCGGCGCGGGACGGCGCCGCGGACGGGGCGTCGCTGGCAGGGGCGGTGCCGGTGCCGACGACGCCGCTTGTGGGCCGCGACGATGACGCCGCGGCGGTGGGCGACCTGGTGCGTGCCGAGGGCGTGCGCCTGGTCACCCTTACCGGCCCGGGCGGGGTCGGGAAGAGCAGGCTCGCGGTGGAGGTCGCGCAGCGGGCGGGTGCGGACTTCGAGGACGGGGTGCGGTTCGTTGAGCTCGGCTCGGTCCGGGCGGCCGAGCTGGTGACGGCGGCGATCGCCGCCGCGCTGGGGCTGAGCACCTCGGGCGGCGCGCTGATCACCGACCTGAAGTCGTACCTGCGCGCCCGGCGGCTGGTGCTGGTGCTGGACAACTTCGAGCAGGTGATGGGGGCGGCTCCGGTGGTTGCTGAGCTGCTGGGCGCCGCTCCGGGCGTGGTGGCGCTGGTAACCAGCCGGACGGTGTTGCGGCTCAGCGGTGAGCACGAGTTCTCGGTGCCGCCGCTGCCGGTGCCGCCGATCGGGGCTGGCGGGGATGCCGCGGAGGTGCAGCGATGCGCGTCGGTGCGCCTGTTCGTGGAGCGGGCGCAAGCCGCGTCCGCGGGTTTTGAGCTGACCAGCGGGAACGCCGGGGCGGTCGCCGAGATCTGCCGGCGACTGGACGGGCTGCCGCTGGCCATCGAGCTGGCCGCGGCCAGGGTCAGGCTGCTGCCACCGCAGGCCCTGCTGGCCCGGCTCGACGACAGGATGGGGCTGCTGACGGGCGGAGCGCGCGACCTGCCCGCGCGGCAGCAGACACTGCGCAGCACCCTGGACTGGAGCTTCGACCTGCTGTCTGGCGGCGAGCAGGCGCTGCTGGCCCGCCTAGGGGTGTTTGCAGGAACCTTTGACCTGCCCGCCGCGGAGGCCGTCGGCGCCGCCGGGCCGGCGGACCCGGGCCGGGCCGGGCACATCATGGACACACTGGGCTCGCTGGTGGACAGCAGCCTGGTGCAGCCGCAGGTGCGCGACGGCGAGCCGCGTTTCGGGCTGCTGGAGACCATCCGGGAGTACGCGCTGGAGCGCCTGCGCGACGGCGCTGACTGGCGGCAGGCGCACGACCGGCACGCAGCCTACTTCCTGGCGCTCGCCAAGCCGGCTCCAGCCGAGCTGCAAGGTCCCGGACAGCTGGCGTGGCTGGACCGGCTCGAGACCGAGCACGGCAACCTCGGCGCCGCGATGTCCTGGCTGGTGGAACAGGACCAGCTCGAGCTGGCGATACAGCTGTCCTGGGCGACATGGAGGTTCTGGTGGCTGCGCGGCCACGCCGAGGAACTCGCCTCCTACGTGGACATCCTGACCAAGAGCGAACATCTGCCGCCGCGGCAGCGTGCCCTGGCGCTGAGCGGTACCGGCTTCGGCCTCTTCGCGTCCGGGGGCCAGGCCACAGCACAGCCGCTCCTGGAGCAGAGCCTGCCGCTGTACCGCCAGGCCGGGGACATGCTGGGCGCAGCCACGACGGCAGCCATGCTGGGTCACCTCCTGGCATTGCAGCACGAGGACGCTCGGGCCAGCGAGTTGCTCGAACAGACGCTCGTCCCGCTGCGGGAGGCCGGCAGCGACCGGCTCGCGGGACCCGAGCGTCTGCAGCACCTGCTGGACGTGGCGCTCGTGTGCAACTTCCTCGGCCAGATCTGGCTCAGCCAGGGAGATCACGACCGCGCAGCGCAGCTGTTCACCGAGGCTCTGAACGCGGCCCGCAGCGCGCAGGACCGGTTCACCATCCTCGTCTCGCTCTACGACCTGGCGCTCAGCAGCCAGGCACAGGGCGATCTGACCGACGCGGCGGAACGCCTGCGGGAAGGGGTGTCGCAGTCGGCCGAGGCCAGGGACGAACCAAGCGTCGCCTACTACCTCGAGGCGCTCGCCGCGGTCGCCAGGCTGCAGGACAACCTCGAGCGCGCCGTGCATCTGCTCGCCGCCGCAGCCGCGCTCCTGCAAGCCAAGGGCAGTGGCTGGCTGCACGCACTCGTGCCCCGCGCCGCCCACAACGATGATCTCCTGGCCGCGCTACGCTCCCGCATGGGAGATGCGGCATTCGAGCAGGCCTGGACACGGGGCCAGTCCCTTGGAGGCAGCCGCGCCGTTGAGTACGCGCTAACGGAAGCATCGCCTGAACCCACCCGCCCAGCCGGCCCGCCAAGAGCCGGCGATACCGGAGCCATCGGCTAGTACTACAGCAGCAGCCTGAGATGTAGCTGCTGTAGTCGCTGTTAGCGGGCCTGCACGAGGTGCTGCGCTGCCAGTGCCGCAGCTCGGCCTGGCTGACCGGCAGGGCGGCAGGCCGTTAATTTGACCTTGACCCTGGGGGAAGCCGCACAGTCTGGGGAGCCGGGCGTCGGCCCGGCACGAGGGAGCCGTCCGTGGACCTGATGAGCATCGGTGAGTTCGGCAGGCTGTCCCGCCTATCGCCCAAGGCGCTGCGCCTGTATGGCGAGCTGGGACTGCTGCCGCCCGCCCGGGTTGATCCGGACTCTGGTTACCGCTGGTATGCCGCCGGTCAGCTGGACAACGCCCGGCTGGTCGCGTCGCTGCGCCACATCGGAGTGCCGCTCGCGCAGATCAGGGTGATCCTGGGCCTGCCGCCGGAAGCCGCGGCGCAGCAGGTCGGCGCTTACTGGTCAGGGGCTGAAGCCGATCATGCTGCCCGCCGGGACCTGGCCGGCTACCTCGTTGACCGCCTGACTGGAAAGAGGAACGTCATGTACGAGGTCGCCGTCCGCGATATCCCCGCCCGCAGCCTGCTGTGCCTGCTGCGGCATGCCAGCACTGAGCAGGAAGTCTGGGCCATGGGCAAGGAAGTCATCGGCATGCTCAAGGCCCAGCCGGTGCCGCCGCGGATCGACGGCGTCGCCGGGGCCGCGTTCCTGATCTACTACGGGGAGGTGAACCAGGACAGCGACGGTCCGGTGGAGTTCTGCTGGCCGGTGCCGCAGGACCTGGCCGGCCAGCTCGCCGCCAGTTTCCCCGGACTCACCCTGCGCACCGAGCCTGCGCACCAGGAGGCTTACGTTCACCTGGACCAGGACCCGCCGCCGGCGCAGTGGCAGGCCGCCGGCGACTCGGCCTTGGCCTGGATGGCCGAGCAGCAGCGGCAGCCCAGTGACCTGGGCATGCGCGTTACCCTCCTGACTACCACCGCGCCAGTGACCGACGCCAGCAGGCGCGGCGGCAGCGACCTCGCCTTCCCGCTGCGCAACCGGGCCGGCGCCGCATGAAGGCCAGAGGCATGCGGACCCGTTACCGAGACGAGCGACCCCGCTGCGACCTCACCGTCCCGTTCGCATAAAGCGATGATCGAAGCTCACGGCCTGGTCAAGCGCTACGGCTCCACCATGGCCGTCAACGACCTCTCTTTCTCCATCCGCCCCGGCATGGTCACCGGTTTCCTCGGCCCGAACGGCGCCGGGAAGACCACCACCATGCGGATGATCCTGGGCCTCGACGCGCCGACGCAGGGCTCGGTAACCGTGGGCGGGCGCAGCTACCGAGACCTGCCGGCACCCATGCGGGAGGTGGGCGCCCTCCTCGACGCCAAGGCGCTGCACGGTGGCCGCCGGGCCTGCGACCACCTGCTATGCCTGGCCCGGAGTAACGGCATCCCCCGCAGCCGGGTGGACGAGGTGCTCCGCATCGTCGGTCTCGAGGGCGTGGCCAGGCGCCGGGCGAAGGGCTTCTCTCTGGGCATGGGGCAGCGGCTCGGCATCGCCTCGGCGCTCCTCGGGGACCCGGCCGTGCTCATCTTCGACGAACCGGTGAACGGCCTCGACCCCGACGGCATCCACTGGGTCCGGACCCTCCTGCGGGCGCTGGCCGCCGAGGGCCGCACCGTGCTGGTCTCCAGCCACCTGATGAGCGAGATGGCCCTGACCGCCGACCACCTGCTGGTGATCGGCAAGGGCCGGCTGATCGCCGATACCAGCGCGGACGAGTTCGTGCGGTCCAGTTCCCGGCAGTCGGTACACGTCCGCAGCCTCCAGGCGGCCGAGCTGGCCGCCCGCTGCCGCGAGGCCGGTGCCACCGTCCGGGCCGGGAGCATCTCCCGGGCGGCGGCCGCTCCCGTGGCCGGCACGGACGCCGGGACCGACCCCGACGTCATTGAGATCACCGGGATGGACAGCGCCGAGGTGGGAAGGCTGGCCGCCGCCAATTGCATCGTCCTGTTCGAGCTCATCCCCGTCCGGGCTTCGCTGGAGGAGGCGTTCATGGAACTGACCCGAGACATCGTGGAGTACCAGGCGGCCGGGGGGACCCGATGACCGGCGCCACGATCGCCCGCACCGGACCGGACCACCCGGCGGCCTTCCGCGCATCCACCTTCGGCGACGTGCTGCGCTCGGAGTGGACCAAGCTCCGTTCGGTGCGATCGACTTTCTGGGCGCTGACCGTGACCGTCGTGGTCGGCATCGGCCTGGGGGCCGTCATCAGCGCGGCCACCGCCTACAGCTACGCCAAGCTCAGCGTCTCCGGCAAGCTGAGCTGGGACCCGGCCGAGGTCAGCCTGGATGGGGTGGCCATCGCCTCGCTGGCCATCGCCGTGCTCGGGGTGCTCTGCATCAGCTCCGAGTACTCGTCCGGGATGATCCGCACCAGCCTGATCGCCGTCCCGAAGCGAGGCCGGGTACTGGCAGCCAAGTCGCTGGTCTTCGCCGTGGTTACCTTCGTCGTGGGCGAGGTCACCAGCTTCACGGCGTTCTTCGTGGGCCAGGCCCTTATCGCCGGCCATGCCCCCCACGCGGCGCTCGGCGATCCCGGGGTAGCCCGGGCGGTGGCGGGAGCGGGGCTGTACCTGACCGCCCTGGCGGTGCTCGGCGTCGCCGTGGGGACTTTGCTCCGGCACCCGGCCGCCGCCATCGCCGCCATGGTGGCCGTCCTGTTCGTCCTGCCCGGGATCGCCCAGGCGCTGCCGGGCTCGTGGCGGAACCCGGTTACCGAGTTCTGGCCGACCCAGGCCGGGAGCCAGCTCACCAGCGTCCACCCCGCCGCCCACAGCCTCCAGCCCTGGCCCGGCTTCGGCGTGATGTGCCTGTTCGTCGCCATCGTGTACGCCATCGCCTGGACGCTGCTGGACCGCCGGGACGCATGATGGCGGTCAGGGCGCGTCGCCTCGCCGTCAAGGCTCTTCGACCGCTACGCGGCGCAAATGTCACGGCACTTACGACCCTTATAACGACGGCAGAATACACAACTTAGATCTGTCCGAACCTTGGTTCCACGACTCACAGCTGACTCGGAATTTGGGCGTCAGCTCGGTGTGGCGACGATCTGTCTCGAGTTCCTCTTGCTTGCCAGCCTAATTGGCCGCGCAGAGAGCGGCAACGCCCGGCGAACCGTATGACCGGCAACTGGCATTGTGTCTGGTCCGGGCCAAGTCATGATCAACGAGTGGCTCGGTCCCGGCTTCCTGAATACGCCTAGGGACGTCTCTTCTGGCGATAATGCGCCGTCTTGTTGCGGTTGCCGCAGCGCTCCATCGAGCACCAGCGGCGCGTGCCTGGTCGTGAGCGGTCGACGAAGAGCAGCGCGCAGCCGGCGCAAGCGCGGATGCGGGCGAGATCGGGGCCCGTCACCAACTCGACGCTCTCTCGCGCGATGTGGGCAAGCGCGCCGGTGACCTTGTCAGGCCCGACCGACACACATGTGAAGTCGCGTTCGATCTGGGGCGCGGCGACCGGGCTGCGCGCCCACTTGTTCACGAGCCTGAGATCGGATGCGGCCGGGCGCCGGCCCTCGCGGGCGCACCCGAGCACGCGGCGGATTGCTTCCCGCAACTCGCGCGCATCGTTCAGCAACTCAGGGTTCGTCCGTGGCGCGGCCGCAATCCCCGCCTCGGCGATCCAGCGGGAGAGGTCGGCCGGAACGTCAAGCCGTTCGATCGGGCTCCCGGCGCGCCGGCCGAGTGTCGCGAGGAAGTCCAGCGTCACATGCCCGAGACCGAGCCGGAAGTCACTCATCGCAGCACTAGTATAAAGGGTGTTGCAGACACCAGTTTAACCGGTGTACATTGCCAGCCATGGCCCCGCTGACGACACGGCTCGCGAACGCTACTGGTGACTCCTCACAGCGCAAGCTGCTGGCAGCGAGCTTCGCCGACGCACTCGGGACGGGCTTGTTCCTGCCGCTTTCGGTGATCTACCTCACGCGGATCGTCGGGCTCTCACCGGCGCGTGCCGGGCTCGGCCTGACGATCGCAGGCGTCGTTGCGATCGCGGCGTCGCCGTTGTCGGGAGCATTGCTCGGCCGGTTCGACGCGCGGAAGGTCGTGCTCGGATGCTTCGCGGCGAGCGCTTGCGGGTTCCTCGCGTATATCGCCGTCGGCTCGTTCGCCTCATTCCTCGGCGTCGCGATCGTGATCCAGTTCGCCAGCCGCATGGATCGGCCCGCCAAGACCGTGCTGACGCTCGGCGTTACGCCGCGCCCCAGACAAGTAGACGCGCTCGCGCGGCAGTCCTCGCTCCGCAACCTCGGCTACGGCCTCGGTGGTCTGCTCGCAGCCCTCGCACTGCTAGTACACGGTAAGACCCCGTTTGTGGTGCTGCTCGCGGCGAACGCCGGCTCGTATGCTCTGGCCAGCTTGCTCGTTCTCCGGCTGCCAGCGGTCCTGCCGCCAGAGCGCGCGGAAGGCGACGAACACGGCTACACAGAGGTCATACGAGATCGCCCGTTCATGCGTCTTGCGCTGCTGAACGTGATCATGGCGCTGAACGACAGCCTCCTGCTCGTTGCGATGCCGTTGTGGATTGTCACGCGCACCCGGGCACCGCTCTCGCTGACAGGCCTCCTCTTCGCGCTCAACACGATCCTCGTGGTGCTCTTCCAGGTGCGGACCACCAGGAGCATGGCCGCGCGCGGCGGAATCGCCCGCGGCTACCGCACTGCCGCCGTGTCCTTCGTCGTCGCGTGTGGCGCGTTCGCTCTGGCTGCAGGAGCGCCGACCATCGTGGCGACCGTGCTGCTGGTCTTCGCCATCAGCGCACTGACGAGCGCGGAACTTGTCGCCTCGGCCGGAGAATGGTTCCTCTCCGTGCAGCTCGCACCAACGCGACTGAGCGCGCCCTACATCAGCGTTTTCAAGATGTCCATGGCTGTGCAGCAAGCCGTCGGGCCTGCCCTCGTTACGGCCGTGCTGGTCGGGTGGGGTCGACTGGGCTGGCTCGCGTTCGCGCTGCTTCTCACTGCAGGCACCTTGGCGAGCCGTTCGACTCGGTGCGCGCGAGATCAACCGCCGCGTCTCTCCTGCGCCGCAGACATCGCTCTCAAAGGATTCCGCTGATGCGGACGGACTTCGACCAGACCCACGGCCGATGCCGTCCGCGAACCACGTGGGCAGCGCGAGCCGGATGAGGGCGTCATCAGAGCCGAGCACGTTGAGCCACGCGCTCGGCGTCGGGGATGTCTTCGCTCAGGCCGTCAAGGGGCTACTGTTAGCAAATCCGTTAGCACGCCGAGGCAGCAGGGATGATCGAGTCAGCGTTTGCCCTGGTCAGAGTGGTGGTCAGGGGCAGGATCGAACTGCCGACCTTCCGCTTTTCAGGCCGGACATATCCCCCAGTTGGCACAGATCGTGCGAGCGTTATGCGCTGTCGCCGGTCGCTGCTGGTAGCCGTTGGTCGCTGCTGTTGCTGTCACCGTTGCTGTCAGCCGCGATCAGGGGGGATGGATGGCCAAGCGTGACCAGACCGCGTGGTGGCCTCTAACGTCGGGATAACCCCGTCACAGGCACGTGTCAGGCACGGAATGGATCCGGCGTCATCACGCGCCATCAGCTCCCCGACGGAGATGATGCTCATGGGGTCCCGATGCCGAGCGATGGTGGAGGCAACTTGTGCAGGAGAACACCAGCGACCCGCGACTTACCATCGTCGTCTCCCCGCCTTTCGCCGCCTTCTTTCAGGTGACACACATACCGGCAGCGCGAAAGGCGGGCAACCGGCTGCTGCTCACGGGCCACACCGGAGACACCCCAGACGGTACGTACAGTGACGACGTCAAAACTCAACTACGCCAGACATTCCGCAACATGGAGGCAACGCTTCACGAGGCCGGTGCGAGCTGGGCCGATGTGGTGGCCTTGAACTCCTACCACGTCGGTCTGCAGGCGCAGGCTGACGCCCTGCTCGAGATTGCGGCCGAGTTCCTGGCGGAACCCTATCCGGCGTGGACCGCGGTCGGCGTTACGGAACTCATCGACCCGCCCGCCCTGGTCGAGATCAGTTGCGAGGCCCTACTGCCGGACGACTCGTAGCTGGGCCATTTGCAAAGATTGTGGCGGTGACCCGTTGACCTGCTTCTGTCCGGGTCAACATTAATCTGGGCTGCTCTTGAATAGTCGCCAGTTACCGCGACGGGCACGACTGCCAGGTTTAAGATCACTCTTGCGCCGAGAGCAGCGGCAGTTGTGCACGGATCCGGATGGAGCCAGGGAGGCCGTCATGCCACGGCAGATCATCGTGACCGCGAACGCGCCGAGTTCGCCGCTCTACAGCCAGGGAGTCAAGGCTGGACCGCACGTGCTCGTCTCAGGCATCGTCGGCATCGACCCGGGCACCGGCAGCCTGGCCGGAGATACCATCCAAGATCAGACGCGGCAGGCACTGGCGAACTGCGAGGCCATCCTCCAGGCCGGGGACGCCAGCCTGGAAGACGTCACCGAAGTCGGGGTGCTGCTCACCAACCCAGCCGACTTCGCGGGCCTGAATGAGGAATACGCGCGGTGGTTTCCGTCCGAGCCACCGGCCCGCTACGTCGCCAAGCTCGGCGTCGAGCTGACCGGCCTGCTCGTCTCGATCCGGATGACAGCATTCACCGCCTGACCCTCCAGCCGGGCCGCTGCTGTACTTCGCTGTCTCGGCTGGCACCTGTGAGCTGACCGGTTCCTTATCTGGGATGCTCACCCATGGGCTTCGCCTGCATAAATCAGGTCTGAACGTGTGCCGGGCTGTCCGCGAGTGAGCGTGAAAGTCCGCGGCAGACCACCTGTTCGGGCACGCTGCGGGCACGAGCCTCTTCGTCCCGAACTCGCATGCTGCTGCTAGGCATTAGCCCGGCGGAGGCGTTCGGCTGCTTGTGCGCGGAGCGCATCGCCGCCCACCGGGGTATCGCCGTGCAGTGCCTCCTCGCGGGCGTTGTACGCGGCCATCCACAAGCTGGCCGCCCACGCGATCTCCTGCTCCACGGCCGTGAACAAGCGCCCGCGAGTGTCCTGGTAAGCCGCCAGGAACGCCTTGGAGCTTTCGATCGCCGCCAGCGTGGGCGGCCCGGCACTGGCGAACGCCCCACTCGCCGCTCCCGCCAGCGCCGCCTCCGGCTGCCACGCCAGGCTGTCCCAGTCGTGCACCGCCCACACCTCCCGGCCGTGCCACCGGAGGTTCTGCGCCTCGAAGTCGGCATGGCCCAGCATGCACGGCAGCCCGGCGGCCAGTATCCGCCGCCGAGCCCGCTCCGCCGCCTCAACGACGTACCCGGGCACGACGCTCTGGTCCCGGTTATCGAGGCACTCAATCGCCGGCCACACCCCGGAATCGGTGTGGTCCCAGCGCACCCAGGGCGGATTCGGCAGCGGCGGCGCGACGGTCACGTCAGCCAGTTCGGCCATCAGCCGGGCGAACACCTCCGCGTAGCGCGCGGCTATGTCCGGCGAGTCCCCGTGCAACACCTCGCCGCCGGGCCGGAACTCCTCGGCGTGCACAGCCAGCGAACCGACGCCGACCACCGGCGTGAGCGGCCGGGCGCACGGAAACCCGCGCTCGGCCAGCCGGGCCTGCGCCGCGACGCACGACACGGCCCGGCCCTCATCGGCGCGCGCCTTGACCACCACGTCCGTACCGCCAGCCAGCCGGAGACCGACAACCATCGAGACCTGCTGCAGCTGGAACAGCACGTGGTCGGGTGCGCCACCCAGATGGTCCAGACACCACGTCGGCAACCAGTCCGGCAGATTGCCCAACGGCACAGTCAAGACTGTGCCACAGGCACCGAGCGCACGGAAGCGAGATTCGCCTGCTGACCGAACCCGCGGATCAAGAGACAGGCTCGGCCACGGTCGAGACTTCCGAACGCGTCCGAGTTCTCGGTCTAGCAGCACTGATGCCGCTCGTTAGATGTGATGCCGTCCGAGGCGGTACGGCGGCGTTGCTGCTGCTCGAATTGCTGCTCGCCGCCCGCGGCTTCTTACTGGCATGGTCCAGATCGGGGGGTACAGTCGAAGCGTTCAGCGGTGGTACCGGGCGGCTGGCAGCTCCGGCGCGCGGGTGTCCGGCTATAACTGCGATCGTGGCCTTTCTTCCCGAGCCGGCGCGGCGGATGACAGGAGAGACCCGGTTTGACCGGCTGTTCGCGGCGGGAGCGCAAGCCTTGCTCAGCGGCATCCAGCAGCGGCAGGCCGCGCCCGCCGAGAACGGCCCGCGGTAGGGAATGGGGTGGCGATGCGGCCGGATCGGCTCGCGGCCCAGGCCATCGAGCACGTCGCGGCGGCCGCGGCCGCCGTCATCGGAAATAATCACTGGCTGGCCAGGGCAGCGTCCCGCTCGCACCGTACGCTCCGCTTACCGCCCGCTGAGGAAGTCGAGCACCCGCTGGGTGAGCAGTGCGGCGGCATCCGGGTCATACGACGGCAGTGAGCTGTCGGCGAAGAGGTGCTGCCCGCCGGGATAGAGGAACAGCTCTGCGTCCTTGGCCTGGTCAACTAGCGCACGGGCGGCGTCACTGTCTTCGCCGACGAAGAACGGGTCGGCGTTCATCGCATGCACCTGCACGGGCACCCCGCCGGGCCACGCGGAGCTGAACTCCGACACCGGAACGCAAGAGTGGAAAAGCAGTGCCCCTCGCGCTCCCGGCCGCGTCTGCGCCAGCTTCTGGGCCGGGAGCACACCGAGCGAGAATCCGGCATACACCAGCCCGGCGGGCAGCCGCCCGGCCGCCCGGACGCCGCGCTCGATCACCTCGCCGAAGCCGAGCTCCTCGGCATGGCTTACCCCCTCCTCCACAGTGTCGAAGGTGCGCCCCTCGAACAGGTCGGGTGCGTGCACGGCATGCCCGGCACGGCGCAGCTCGTCGGCGAACGCGCTGACGCCCGGGGTCAGCCCCTGTGCGTGGTGGAAGAGCACTACCTCAGCCATGTTTGCCCCTCGGGTCAAGACCCAAGAATCGCGGATGGCGAGCGTGGAGAGCAAGGGTTCCTGCTCGCAGGTACCTGGTAAGGCCCTGACCTGGGCTTTCCACTCTGGCGCGCTGGCGGAATTCGGACCCGCGACCCGCTGCTTAGCAGGTCGTTTCGGGCGGCAGCGTTACCTGCGTCTGCCCAGCTCAGACGATAATCCGATTCCCCCTAAGTGACCGCTGATGCCCGGGGTTTCCCGGTCGTTCTGGCACGGATGTGGCACGGACGACGGCCTTAGTGACCTCTTCCGTGTCAGGGATGCTCGCTGATCGGCTTCACCTGCATTAACCCGGGTCTGAATACGTGCCGGGCTGTCCGCGAGTGACTGTGAGAGTCCGTGGCAGACCACCTGATCGGGCCCGCGCTTGTGATGGTGCGGCTCGGGTGCCGAGGCTGGTCAGGCCTTCGGGTGCGGGCGCGGCACGCACATCGGCAAGCGCATGAGGGCGCGGCGCTGCTGGCCGTCTTGGCCCTGGCCGCCATGGATGCGGCCCGCTACGGGCAGCCAGGCGGTGGCCGTCGCGCCGTTCGACGGAGCCGTGCACCCGTTTCCCGCGGTGGCGTAGTCGCCAGTCGCTTCCGCGGCCGCGGCCCGCGATCGATCGGGTACCGGGGTTACGTCTGTGTATTCGATGCCCTGATGATCAGGATTTGTGGATATTTATCATGGATTGGTTGACTTCTGGTCAAGGACAGGTCAATGCTCGGGAGCGGAGGGCATCCCAAGGTTCGGGGGCCAGGATGCGCAAGGTTCCGCTTACTCTCATCGCGATCTGCGCGGCGGCGGCTGCGTCGCTGCCGTTAGCCTCGCCCGCTAGCGCCACCACTCCCGCGGTCGGCAGCCGCGTCCGGGGGGTTGCGGGTTCGCCCGCCGGTGCCGCCGGACCCGCGGCCGGGCAGGCCGGGATCGCCTGGAAGCGCTGCAAGGGCATGGGCAGGCGGTTCCAGTGCGCCAGGGTTGCGGTGCCGCTGAACTGGCACCGGCCAGCCGGCCCGCAGATCAAGCTCGCGGTGATGCGCTACCTGGGCAGCGACCAGAAGCACCGGATCGGCTCGATGTTCGTCAACCCCGGCGGACCGGGCGAAAGCGGCGTCGAGCTCGTGCGGGATGGCGGTCCAGAGCTCAGTGCCTGGGGCCGCGGCCGGTTCAACGTGGTGGGCTGGGACCCGCGGGGCACCAACGCCAGCGACCCGGTGCGCTGCTTCACCAGCAAGGCGAGCCGGGACCGGTTCTGGCATGGGGTGCAGATCCCGGTGACGCCGGCCGCGTCGCGGGCCTACGCGCGCAAGGCGGCCGCGCTGGCGCCCCGGTGCGGCCGGGTGAGCGGGCAGCTGCTGGACAACATCTCCACCGCGGACACCGCCCGTGACCTCAACCGGCTGCGCCAGCTCGTCGGGGACCGCAAGCTCACCTACGTCGGCCTGTCCTACGGGACGATGATCGGCCAGACGTATGAGAACATGTTCCCCGGCCGGGTGCGGGCGATGCTGCTCGACGGCCTCGTTGACCCGGTCAAAGACACCGCCAGCGCCGAGAGCAGGCTCACCAACGACGTCAGGTTCGCCGACGGGGTCTTCTTCCACCAGTTCGTGGGCCAGTGCCAGCGGGCCGGCCCGTCCGGTTGCGCGCTCGCCGGTCACTCCGAGACCGTCGCCCAGCGCGTCGCGCGCCTGTTCGCGCGGGCGCGGCGGGCGCCGATCCCCGCGCCGCACGCGAAGCCTCCCGGCGTGCTGGACTACTCCGACCTGCTGCTCAGCACGTTCACGCCGCTGCGGCTCCCGGTCGACTGGCCCCGGTACGCCAAGGATCTCAACGCCGCGGCGAACGGCGACGCGTCGGCCCTGGAGACGGCGGCGCGTCTGATGCGATCGCCTGCCGGGTTCGCCAAGTCCACCGGGTCATCGGCGATTTCGTGTCTGGACGGTCCTGCCAGGAAGCCGGTCAGCGCCTGGCCGCGCGTCATCGGGCACGCCACGCACGTGGGCAGGCTGTGGGCACCGTTCCAGGGCTGGACGCTGTGGGCCCCGTGCGCGGCGAACTGGCCGGGGCACGCCACCGAGCGCTACGCCGGCCCGTGGAACGCCAAGACCAAGACCCCGATCCTGCTGCTCAGCAACCGGCACGACCCGGCCACCGGCTACGCCAACGCCCTGGTCGCCGAGCGGCGGCTCGGCAACGCCGTGCTGCTGACCGAGAACGGCTTTGGCCACCTGACCGTCAATGACCCCAGCAGCTGCGTCCTCAAATGGCGAATCCGCTATCTGGTGCATCTGGTCACCCCACCGCGCGGCACCGTCTGCGCCGCCGACAAGCCCCCCTTCCCCTAGGCCCTCCGCCAGGCAACCAGGCGCCGCGCAAGCCCATCGCCTCGGTCCTGCCTCCTTCGGCACGCCCGCCGCCGCGATGACGATGGACCTGGACGGCCACACGGCCGAGGCCCACGTGCGGCAGGGCGCCCGGATGGCCCGAGTGCCCTGGGTCGGCCTGCTCTCCCCCGTTTTCGTCGCAGCCGCGGAATACCTGGGCAGTGGTCGCCGGGTCCGGGGTCGCGAGGCGATCGTGTGCGACGCCGAAGGCGCCCTAATGGGGGAGTCCGGGTTTGCCTTTGGGCGAGACTGGATGGTGCAGCCACCAGCCGCTGAGCACTCGGGAGAGCGCCAAGGCCCGGTGCTGAGGCCTTCGTCAAGATGGCGCCCCGGCTGGGAGGCGGGTCCGCGGACCGCTGATGGGATGTCGTGCCCGCTGGCAGGCGTGAGCACTGATCCGTTAGGGCGCGGCTGGTCCCGCGGGCTGGCTGGAGACTTGCTGGTGGCGGAGGTGATGCCCGGTGCTGTATGTCGGGGACGACTGGTCAGAAGATCATGATGATGTGGCCCTGGTCGATGAGGCGGGGCGGAGGCTGGCCAGAGCCCGGCTGGATGAGGGCGTGAGCGGGATCACGCGGTTGCATGAGCTGGTCGCCGGGCGCCTGCCGGAGGGTGATGACCCGGGGCGGGTGGTGATCGGGATCGAGACCGACCGGGGCCCGTGGGTGACCGCGCTGGTGGCGGCCGGTTACCGGGTTTATGCGATCAATCCGAGGTCGGTGGCCCGGTACCGGGAGCGGCATCCGGCTTCGGGCGCTAAGAGCGATGCGGGGGATGCGTGGCTGCTGGCTGACCTGGTCCGCACCGATGCTGCCCGGCATCGCCCGGTCGCCGGGGATAGCGCGGCCGCGGAGGGGATCAAGGTGCTGGCCCGGGCGCACCTGCGGCTGATCTGGGAGCGTAACCGCAGCGTCTTGCGGTTGCGTTCCACGTTGCGGGAGTACTTTCCGGCCGCGCTGGACGCCTTCCCGGAGCTGGCTGCCCCCGATGCCCTGGAACTGCTGGCCCGGGCGCCGGATCCGGCCGCTTCCTCCCAAGGCACACCATAAGGACAGTAAATCGCGGTTCTAATGATGTGAGGCGCGCCACGATGGACGCAACTGATCATCTGTGAGCGAGAACTGCCGGGGGGCCGAGTGGGCTTGAAATCGCCTACCCGGCCCCCTAGGCCCAGGTCCTGGCTTGGAGACGGTGGTTCTTTATGGGGCGGGTGGGGTGTAGCGGAAATAGCGGTGGGTCACGTTTGCGAAGCGGTTGTGACCGACATGGGTGACGTTGCTGTTGAATGCGACCCCATTAACATTGTTGGAGATCGTGTTGCCCGCGACCACAATCGACGTCGGCACCGCGACCGAGAGCAGCATGACCCCTGTGGTGGTCATCACGCCGGTATCAGGGTCACCGGCCAGGTTGTTCTGCCCGATCCGGTTCCCGGCCACGACAATGCCGCTGACGTCTTGCAGAGGCGCATGGCTATGAAGGACGAAGCCACCGTTCCCGTTGCCGCGCGCGGTGTTGCCGGCAAAGAGATTGTCGTATGAGCCGGCCCCTGGGTAGGGCGTAGCGTCGAGCAGCCCGGCGGCGCCGTTACGGTTCGAGACATTGTGGAGGACGAGGTTGTCATACACCCCGGCCAGGTTGGGCTGAGGCTTGCCGGCGTTCGGGCCCTTCGTGGCCACCGCGCGGGGGTCGTGGCCTGGCAGGGTGATCCCGCAGTCGAACGCATTGTCGAAGGAGTGGTTGAAGGCGATCAGGTTGTGCGCGGCGGGGCCGACCGAGATCCCGAAGCCGCCATCGCTCACGAGGATGCCCCCCACGTTGTGCGACACGTTGTTACCGATCACCTTTGACCAGCTGACCCCGAGGAGGTGGATGGCCTCGCCGCAGTCGTCGGCGTCGGTGAGCGAGCTGGGGCAGGCCGCGTCGGGCGGAAGGCTCGTGTTGTAGGCCTGGTCGTTGTGGACGACGACATTGCCAGCGATCGTCACGTGCGAGATACCGGCCGGAGGCGAGGCTGGTCCCTTGGGCCAAGAGCTCAGCGGAGGCTCGGCCAAAATGCCCTCCAGGTTGGCGTTCTTCACGGTGAGCCCGGTGACCGACACCCCGTTCGCCTGAATGAGGATGCCGTTGGCGTTGCCAGTGGCGTTAATCACCGTGCGGGCCGACCGGACGGATCTGATCCTGAGCCCGGTAAGCCGCGGCTTGACGACGTTGGCGTTGCCAGACTCGCGATAGATGCCCGGGAAGATGACGATGGTGTCGTTCGGGCTGGCCTGGGTGAGGGCGTGACCGAGCGTCCTGCACGAGCTCGACCGGCAGTTGCCCCTATCGGAGCCTGTAGTGGCCACGGTGAGTATGCTGCGCGCGTGCGTTGGCGATGCGGCTGCCGCTGCAGTGCCTACCGACAACAGCGCGCCGGTACCGGCAGCCAAGACCACTGCCGACAACGACATCAGGGCCTTTCGCCCCATTCGAGCCGCGACCTTCCCCACTCCGGTCATCTGATCCCCCTTCTCGCTGGCGAACGTTAGCCAGAACTTAATGCCAATCGACCGACTGATCCACGACGGCAGCCGCGTCCACGGACATGCGAACAAATGAGCTGACGGACTGAGCCCCCCGCCCGAGTTGATCACCGCATCATTCAAGTTTCGACCAAAGGACGCGATGGCAGTGGACAACATGATGGACCTGCTGAACGGGTTGCGCAAGCACGCACAGGGGGTTCCCGAAAGCGGGGGCACTTTGATCATGACCCGTCTGGGGCAGCCTGCAGTCAGAACTTGTCTTGCCTGACGTAACCGCAGGTCGTGTGGCGGGTCTACTCGGGCTCGACCGCGTCCGTGTCGCTTACCACAACGCGCGCCCAGGGCGCGACGTCAGCAGCGGCGCACGGGGAATTTAGTTTATGCCGCCCACTTGTCCGGTCCAGCGCGCCAGTTCCTGCCGGATGTACAGGGTGTCTGGGTGCTCCGGGCCGGACATCTGCTCGCGGATGGGCAGTAGGACGGCGAACTGGTCCCGGGCCGCGGCCGGATCCCCCGCCTGCCCCGTCCAGAAGGCAACGTGGCCGCGGGCAGTCAATGTTTCCGGGTGCTCCGGGCCAAGGACTCGCTCGTAAACGGGCAGCAGGGCGGCGAACTCGGGCCGCGCGGGCCGGACACGGCCCAGAGTCACGCCGGTGCACCCTTACGACCGCTGGGATCGTCACTCAGCGGTGGGGATGCGGCCAGGCCCTTTCGGATCAGCTCCGCCAGGGGCTGTCCACTCCTGCGGACGGCAGCGGCGGTCGCGCCGTCCAGGTAGACGCTGGTCTTCTTTGGTGCGATCTCGGCATCAGGGGCGAGTAGGGATAGCGCTTCGATGTGCGTGTTAGTTTCGCCGACCAATGCCCCGTAAGGAGAGAGCGCTGCCCACTTGTCCTGGCCCGCTTCCAGCCTGACGGTGTATCCCACGAACTTGCGGTTGTGCCAGATCACGTGAACTCTGGCAGGCCGTTCGCTACCGACTGGGACGCGCTTGACTTCGTGCGGCTGCGGGGTCATAGGCATGTCTGCTCCTGGCTTCTGGTTTCCCTCATCCGTCAGGTATACCGCTAGTAGCGGTATGCCTGACGGCAGCTCCTCGCTCGTCCTCTTATTAGGCGCCGAGCCCTTGCCGGGGAAGGTCGCTGTCGAGGTCGGCCGTCCAGCTTTTGCAGCTGCGGCACTGGACGCGCGCATCGGCCGGACGGCGCGACGGGAATGCGGCCGTAGGCCGGAGAGCTGGAGCAGGTCGCTGGTGACCTCGCGTGCGATCCGCGCGCGATTAGGTGCGGTTCACAGGAGCCAAGAGGGGAGCCTGCCGGTCACTTACGGGCCCGGACCACGAGGGCCGGTCACACGTGTTTGCCCAGCTCAGGGGCGGTAGAAGTGTGGTGGTCAGGGGCAGGATCGAACTGTCGACCTTCCGCTTTTCAGGTGGAGCGGATGCCCAGCTCAGCCCGAGCACGCTGCAGGGTCTGGCTGTCCGTGGCTGCCCAAGGCTGGCATTGGCTGCCCACGTTGCCGTCACCGTCCAGCGACCACCGGGCCGGGTGCAGGCCGTGCACGCCAATCATGTTGCCGGTTCACTGCGCTACGGTGCCGGAACTGGACCGTTGACCCGCGTTTCCTATGACCTCGGCTCGACGACCCTGGTCACGACCCAGCGGTGCTTGCCGATCTTGCGGCCACGAATGAACCCGAGCTTCTCATAGGTCGACAAGGCACCGTTGAACAGGAATCCGGCAGGCACCGCGTCGGCGCCCTCCGGGTATCCCTCGACGGTCCCGCCGCCCAGACCCGCGATGAGATCGAGCGCACCGGCGAGCGCCGCCGTGGCAACGCCCTGACGCCGGTGCCCCTTACCGACGTAGCAGCACGCGATCCGCCAGTCCGGCGAGGTCGTCCGACCCTTTTCGTACGCGGCGCGGCTCTTGATCCGCGGCACCTCGCCGGGGGTGCCGAATTGGCACCAGCCCACGCAGTCGTCCCCGTCGTATACGAGGGCGGCATGCGCCCGGCCTTCCCGCACCCGGCGCTCCTTGGCAGAACGGTTGTGGCCTGGGTCCGTTCGGGAATCGTCGTCATGGAAGCCCATGCACCAGCAGCCACCGAAGATGCCGTTGTTGCGCTCTACCAGCGTGGCGAACGCGGCCCACGTTCGACTCATCGAGAGCCTTCACGGTATACGTCGGTTCGGCCATGAAGCCCAGCCTAATGTGAGCCACGACACGAGCCCCTTCGTCCCGAACTAGCGGCGTCACTGCCGTGCGACCATCCGCTCTTCAGGCCTGACAGCGGCCAAGTCGGTCCCGTGCACGAGGCCTGACTGGTAACGCCCGGGTGGGCCTTGCCGGGCAGTGCGTAGAGTCTGGCTCATGCTGGACTCGCTGACGCTATCGCCGCTGCCGACGTTGCACGGCGAGCGGGTCATCTTGCGTGGCCCGCGGGACTCCGATGTTGATGACCGGCTGCGCCATCCCATCGACCCCGAGGAAGAAGACGGCTACGGCTCGTCGTGGCGGCGGGAGTGGGACGGCCGCCGCTACCACACCCGGGAGTATCTGACCGCCGCCAGCTCCCCGCCGAATCCCCGCACCTACACCTGGAAGGTCGAATACGACGGCCACTGCGTCGGCAGCGCCGGTCTGGAAGTGAACCCCGAGCAGCACTGCGCGGAATACACGGTGGGCTTGTTCGTCGCCGCCCTGCGCGGCCGGGGATTGGGCCGCGAGGTTACCCGGCTGGTGCTGGCCTGGGCGTTTGATGTGCTGGGCGTGCACCGCGTCGAGTTGCAGGCGTTGGCCAGCAACAGCCGTGCCATCAACTGCTACCTGGCCTGCGGCTTCCGCCAGGAAGGGGTCCGCCGGGAAGCCGAACTCTATCCTGACGGCTGGAAAGACTTCATCATGATGGGCATCCTGCGCACCGAGCACGCCGCCCAAGCCGAGAGTCGAGACTGGGCGGGTTCCGCCCTGTCTTCTACTGCATAGCCGACGGTTTTACATCAGTGAGACGGCTGCGTGGGGCTTGTATAGGTCTTGGCCCGCGTCGAGACGCTTCTTGCCGGGCTGGATCACTGCTTCTGTTCCGCCGTGGTTACGTCACAATCCTGTGTGCCGTCTCATGAACCCACCGCGAACCACCACACATGTCGAGCTGCCCGGCGAGGACCACAGCGTTGCGCCGCGCCTGAGCGCCCAACCCGTCCGAGCGTGGCAGGGTGCTCACGGATGTCAGTGATAGGCGTCGGCTGTTGCTGTTGCTGTCATCGTTGCTGTCAGCACATCAGTCTGGTTTTCCTGCCGATTGCTGCCTGCGCTTGTTCCCGACCATGACCGCGGCGATGCCAGCCAGGTAGAGGATGGCGATCACCGCCCAGATGTGCCACAGCTTGGCGCTGCCGCCGATGTCCACGGCGAACCAGCTGAGCGGCACGCCGACCACGATGGTGCCCACTGCCAAGCCGCTCACCAGGCCTGTTGCCACACCGCGTCGCCTCGCCGCCGTAACGGGATCAGTGTCGCGCTTGGAGGGCGTGGTTGCTAGCCGCGCATCGATACGCGCCCCTATTTCGCTGTCGATTTTCGCAAGGAACGACTCCACCACCCCCTCGCGGTACTCCGGACCCAGCTCAGCGTGGACCTCGGCGGCAGCGCTGATGTCGTCGGATGACAGCGGCGAGGTACTCATAGCTGGAGGGTAGCCGCCAAGGCCACCGGGGCCCCATGGCCACGCCGGTAGAGCTTTGAAGCCGCCCACTCCCCCGGCCCAGTAGTCCAACCCCGCGACCGCTGCCACCCCCATTTCCCGCCCGAACGGGCGTCCTGCAGGGAATCCTGTGGCTTAGAAGATCTCTTTTGGGCCAGTTGCTACCGGTTTGGCCGATCAGGCTTGGGGTGCCGGTTCCGGCTTCCGAAGCGGCGATCCGACCCGCACTTCGTTTCCGTCCGGGTCGGTCAGCCTTGCCTCGCGCATCCCCCACGGGCAATCCTCGGCGACGGCCCCAGCAGGGATGATGCTGTCGACGTCATCGATGTAGAGGTACACATGGGTGACTGGGCCGCCGTCGAGGCGGTGCTCGGACAGGTGCAACTGCGCCGGGCCGCGCCGCAGCCGCACATACAGCGGCCAGTCCGGCCCGAAGGCGTGCTCCGCTTCGACTTCGAACCCGAGTTGTGCGTACCAGTCAACGCTTGCTCGCGCGTTGGCTACGTGCAAGATCGGGGCGATACCCTCCATCGCTCTCCCTAGCATCCTGGGATCGCTGGCATGGTATGCCAGGCCACCGTCACAAACCGTGCGAGGGAAGCCGAGTCGAGTCCGGTCCGTCCTGGGCTGAACCGCTGCCCTGATCAAGTACCGATGACCAGCTAACCGGAAAATCATCAACCGGGCGCGCGGCAGCGCCCGGCGGAGCGCAGCGGAGCCGGGTGAAGTGGCTGGTCAGGCGGCGGGGGCGAGGGTGACGGTGTAGCCGAGGGCTTCGAGCTGGCGGACGTGGTTGCGGGTCTTGCGGTTCTTGTCGATGCGGCTGGCGTAGTAGTCGGCGCCGAGGTCGTGGTAGCGGGCGGCGGGGTCGGCGAGCAGGTGCCAGACGATGACCAGGATGGAGCGGGCGACGGCGACGAGGGCTTTGAGCTTGCCGCGGCGTCTGGACGAGGCGCCGGTAGCGTTCGCCGAGGAAGGTGTCGGTCTTGGCGGCCGCGGCGGCGGCCTCGCCGAGGACGCCCTTGAGGTAGGGGTTGCCCTTGCCGGTCTTGCCGGCGCGGTTCTTGGCGCCCGGACTGGATGGTGCGCGGGCAGAGCTTCGCCCAGGACACCAGGTGGCCGGGGGTGGGGAACCGGCTCATGTCCAGGCCGATCTCGGCGATGATCGACCTGGGCGGCGTCGCGGCCGATGCCGGTGATCTCGTCGAGGCGGTCGACGGCGGGCAGCGCCGGGGCGCCCGGGCCGCGCCCGGCGCCCGGGCCGGTGGTGCCGTCGGCGTCGACGCCCTGGGCGGCGGGGATCGCGGCGATCAGCTCCTCGATCCGGGTGGTGAGCTTGTCGATCTGGGCGGTCAGGGCGTCGATCTGGTCGAGCAGCATCCGGGCCAGCTCGGCGTGATGGTCGTCGAACCGCCCGGTCAGCGCCTCGACCAGCGCGGCGTGCTTGGCCCGCATCCGGCCGCGGGCCAGCTCGGCCAGCACCTGCGGGTCGCGCTCCCCGGCGATCAGCGCCTCGAGCATGTCGCGGACCGACATGCGTGTCCAGCTTGCTGGCCACCGCCGAGACCTTGATCAGCGCGTCTTCGAGCAGCTTCTCCAGCCGCGGACCAGTGCCGGGTGCGCTCGCGGGTCAGGTCGGTGCGCAGCCGGGTGTAATCCCGCAGCTGGCGGATCTCCGCCGGCGGGACGAACGACGGGCCGCAGCATGCCCCGCTCGGTCAGCTTCGCCAGCCAGACCGCATCCAGCTTGTCGGTCTTCGGCCGGCCCGGCACCTGCTTCACGTCCCGGGCGTTGCACCAGCTGCACGTCCAGCCCGGCCGCCTCGAGCAGGTAGAACCAGATCCGCCAGTAGTCCGAAGTCGACTCCACCGTGACCTTCTCGATCCCCTCCGCGGCCAGGTGATCGGCCAGCTCCAGGATCGCGTTCGTGGTCGCGTCCACCTGCCACACCCGGGTGCGCCGCTTGCCCGGCCGGGCCGGGTGCGGCACCCGCGTGCACACCATCCCCGACGCCTTCGCCACATCGATCGCAGCGACCCGCTCCAGGATCTGCTCGTGCTCCTCGTCCTCGATCTCCTGCGGCTTCCTCATCACCGCGACCATCTCCTCACACCAGCACAGGGCTGAAGGGATGCCCGGGGGCCTCGGTCGGGAACCGAAAATCTGACCGGCGTGCTCGTGGCAACAGTGCGCGACCCATCAGGTCAAGACCCCGGCGCCAGACTAATCCGCGGGCTCACAGTCCCAAGGAGAGCACCGGCGTCAGCGGGCAACCCAGCCCCATTTTCACGCCCGCGCGACGTCCCCGCAGGGGATACCAGGACTAATCCGAAAATCGGTGAGTTACCGGGCGTGCGGCAGCGCCCGGCGGAGCGCAGCGGAGCCGGGTGTGGTTGGCGGCTGGTCAGGCGGCGGGTTCGAGGGTGACTTTGTAGCCGAGGGCTTCGAGCTGGCGGATGTGGGCGCGCTTGCGGCGTTCGGGGTCGATGCGGGTGGCGTAGAAGTCGCTGGCCGAGGTCGGTGTAGCGGGCGTCGGGGTCGGAGAGCAGGTGCCAGACGATGACCAGGATGGAGCGGCCGACGGCGACGATGGCTTTCTTGGCGCCGCGGCGGCGGGCGATCCGCCGGTAGCGTTCGCCGAGGAAGGTGTCGGTCTTGGCGGCGCCGACGGCGGCCTCGCCGAGGACCCGGGCGAGGTAGGGGTTGCCGTGGCCGGTGGAGCCCTTGCCTTTCTTCTTCCCGGCGGACTCCTTCACCCCGGGGGCGAGCTTCGCCCAGGACGCCAGGTGCCCGGCGGTGGGGAACCGGGTCATGTCGATGCCGATCTCGGCGATGATGACCGCGGCGGCGACCGGGCCGATGCCGGGGATCTCATCCAGCCGTGGCCGCCGCCTGCCGCGAAAGGGGCGATCATCTCCTCGATCCGGGCGTCCAGCTCGGCGATGTCGGCGTCGATCGCGTCGACGCGGGCGAGCATCTTGCCGAGCAGGAACGCGTGGTGGTCGGTGAAGTGCCCGGTGAACGCCTCCTCCAGCGCCGGGATCTTGCGGTCCGCATCCGGGTGCCGGGCCAGCTGCGCCAGCACCTTGGGGTTGCGCTCCCCGGCGATCAGCGCGGCCATCATGGCCCGGCCGGAGACCCCGAAAATGTCGCTGGCCACCACCGACAGCTTGATCCGGGCGTCTTCCAGCAGCTTCTCGGCCCGGTTCTTCTCCGCGGTCCGCGCCGCGCACCAGGTCGATGCGGTACCGGGTCACATCCCGCAGCCGGCGGATCTGCGGCGGCGGCACGAAGCTCGGGCCGGATCATCTGCCGCTCGGCGACCTTGCACAGCCAGACCGCGTCCAGCTTGTCGGTCTTCGGCCGGCCCGGCAGGTGCTTGACGTCCCGGGCGTTGACCAGCCAGGTCTCGAACCCGTGCGCCTCCAGCACGTAGAACACCGGTTTCCAGTAGTCGCGACGTGGCTTCCATCACCACCCGGGTCACCCCCAGGCTGGCCAGCCGATCGGCCATCCCCAGCAGCGACCGGGTCATCGTGGAGTAGGTCTGCACCTCCTGCAGCCGCCGGCCCGGCCGGCCCTCATCGGGCACCCGCACGCAGCACACCAGCTCGGCCTTGCCGATATCCAGCGCCGCGACCCGCTCGATGATCTCCTCACGGTCCTGCGTCTCCTGCAGCACCCGGCACCTCCCTCCTGTCGGGGATGAACAGCAGGCGGCTGCCCGCAGGAGCCGCAAGGGGAACTGCAGAATCTAATCCGCGTGCTCAAGGCAACACTGAAGCGCCCGTGAGCGCGGCTCCCAGCGCCCGGCTAAGTAGACGGCCTCCAGCGACCATAGAGCGACCGGCGTCAGCGGGCAGCCACCCCCATTTTCACGCCCGGAACGGGCGTCCCGCAGGGATATCAGGAGCTAGTACGGCAACACCGTCCCGGTCTTCGCCCACTGCGGCCTGCCGCTGTGGCTGCTCGTAGTCGGCGGCCCTACCGACCCGGACAACGAGGCCCACGACCTGATCATGTCCGTGCTCGGCGGCGTCTCCAAAGGAGAGCGGAACCGCAGAACACCGCACCGCCGAAGGCGTAGGAGCGGGGAGTGGCGTGCGGCTTGTGCTGGCATGGTCTACGGCCCCGCGCGGCGAGGACGTCCTGGGCCTGACCAACGTCGTCAGAGCTGATGACCGGGGGATGCGCGATCTGCTCGGAGTAGATCCAGCTACCGGCCTGGGTCGTCCGCTGACGGACAAGGGATGCGACCCACAGGTCCTGCCCGTCGGGAGAGAACACCACGCGGTTGGTCTGGCAGCCAGCCGGGATGGACTTCATCACCACCGCGGAGCCCGGATGCTTCTCGGCCCGGGGCACGTCGATGACGTTCAGCACCCCGGCTCCGGTCGCGTCACGGGTCAGGCTCTCGGCCATAGCGAACAGCCCATCCCCGGCGATGAACTGGCCGAAGATCCGCGCGACCACGATGGCGGCCGGGTCGTCAAGGGCCAGGGCATGCAGCCGTCGGCCGTCCGCGGCCTTTGGCCGGTTGGGACGCGGGCCCGCGTCGGTCAGCCGGTATCCGTAGGCGGCTGGCCGCCGGGGAAGCGGCGTTCGAGCTGGGCTTGCGCGGCCATGGCCGTGCGGACGCGTGGCCGTCGAGACCGCCCGGGCGAAAGTCGCCGACGCTGGCCGGAAGATGGCCCGGTACAAGGCTGCGATCGATGCCGGTGGCGACCTAGAGGAAATCAGCACCTGGATCAGCGACGCCAAGGCCCAGCGCCTGGCGGCCGAAGCCGAGTTGCGCCGGGCCACCACCCGGAGCCGGATGACCCGCCAGCAGATCGCTGACCTGATCAGCCAGGTCAGCGACCTGGCCGCCACCCTGCGCGGCGCCGACTCTGAGACGGCCGCCGAGGCCTACCGGCAGCTCGGCCTGCGCCTCACCTACTACCCGGACAAGCAAATTGTCCGCGCCGCGGCAGCACCGCAGCCGGACAATATAGGCAAATGGTTGGTGTCCGAGGGGGGACTCGCAACACGCAACCGCGGGAATTTTCCCCGGATTGGGGGAAGGTCATGTGGGCACAATAGCGGGCAGGCGCGCGTGGGTGTCAAGCTGAATCATTGGCAATCACCGGGCCCCTGGAACGGCTCCCGGGTAACCGGATCCCGGCGGGCGGCCCCAGCGTGCCCGGGGGTCAGCTCTCGCCGGTACCCGGACGCGGTGTTCCCGGCTGCCCAAGGACGCTGAATTAGTCCGTGTAGAGCTGGTCGAGGCCGACAAGGCGGATGTCGTGGCTTTGGCTGGCCTGCAGTCCGGGG
>CAVOSX010000007.1:0-102414 GCA_963699015.1 uncultured Actinomycetes bacterium | reverse complement strand
AATCGAACCGATGACCTACGCATTACGAGTGCGTCGCTCTGACCGTCTGAGCTAAGGCGGCACGCCGCCCGCAGGGCAGCGGCCACGAGTTTACCGCCGATGACGCCCCGCCGCGGTGTCCGGGCGTGCCGGGGCGCTACGGGCATACGGTCCCGCTGCGCGGCACCGCCCCGCGGATCAGGTAGCTGTTCACGATCGTGTCCACGCAGGTGCTTCCCATCCGGTAGGCGGTGTGGCCGTCGCCGTTCCAGCCGAGCAGCACCCCGGACTTCAGCTCCCGGGCCAGCGCCTGCGCCCACCGGTACGGGGTCGCCGGATCCCGCGTGGTTCCCACTACCAGGATGGGCGGGGCGCCCGTCGCGGTGATCTTCGGCAGCGGAGCCGACTTTACCGGCCAGTAGGCGCAGGCCAGGCTGCCCCAGACGATCGACGCGCCGAACTGCGGCGCCGCCTTCGCGGCCTGCGAAGCGATCGAGTGCCATTCCGTCAGCGCGCGCGGCCAGGGCCGGTCCAGGCAGTTGATCGCCATGTTCGCGTCGGCCAGGTTGGTGTAGCTGCCGTTGGATTTGCGCTGCAGCAGGGAATCCCCCAGCTCGATGAGCAGGGTGCCGTCCCCGCCGAACGCATTCTTCAGTGCCCTGGTCAGCACCGGCCAGTATGCCTTGGTGTACAGCGCCGCCACCACGCCCTCCAGCAGCAGCGAACCGTTCGCCGGGCGGCCGTCGCCCAGGCCGTTGGCCAGCGGGGTGCGGGTAGCGCGGTTCAGCAGGCCCTGCAGCCTGGCGATGCCCGCGCTGACGTCGCTGCCCCGGCCGAGCGGGCATCCCGCGAGCCGCATGCAGTTCGCGGTGAACGACCGGAGCGCGACCTCGAACCCCTCGCCTTGCGTGACGTTGATGTCGGTCGAGGTGGCGTCGGGGTCGAGCGCCCCGTCGAGCACCAGGGCGCGCACGTGCCGCGGGAACAGCTGCGCGTACCAGGCGCCCAGGTAGGTCCCGTAGGACTTGCCCAGGTAGGTGAGCCTGCGGTCGCCGAGCGCGGCGCGCAGCACGTCCAGGTCACGGGCCGCGCTGCGGGTGCCGACGTAGGGCAGCAGCGAGCCCGCGTGCTCGCCGCACTCGCGCGCGAACAGCCTGCTCTCCGATACCACGCGAGCCAGCTGCGCGGGCGTGTCCGGCGTGTCATCGGTATCGAAGTACTTGTCGAGCTGCGGGCCGCTCATGCAGTGCACGGCCGGCTCACTGCCGCCGACCCCGCGCGGGTCGAAGCCGATCACATCGAACCGGTCGAGCACGGCGGGGGCCAGCGCGCTGCGGGCGTCCTGCGCGTACTGGACGCCGGATTCGCCGGGACCGCCGGGGTTGACGACCAGAGAGCCGATCCGGTGGCCGGGATCGGCGGCGGGCAGCTTGATCACCGGCAGCGAGAACCGCTTCCAGGCCGGCCTGCTGTAGTCGAAAGGGACGAGCAGCCGGGCGCACTGGAAGCCGTTATCGCACGGCGTCCAGTGCAGCTTCTGCGCGTAGTAGCCGGCCAGCGTGGCGGCCGCGCGAGCGGCCGGCGTGGACTGCCGGGCAACCTGATGCCCCGCGGCCGGGACCGCCGAGCACCCGGCGAGAACGGCAACGCCGCAGGCCAGCGCCAGGCGGCGCAGGAGGCCGTTCCTCACCCAGAGATCCCGTCCGATCCGCCCCCGCCCCCGGTACCTGCCGCTTCTTCCGGTGCCTGGTACTTGGCCTCGTAGGCCTGCCGTGACCCGCAGACGCTGGCCCGCGAGCAGGCGCACCTGCGGCCGTCCGCGGTGAGCTTCATCACCACCGTGTCGGAAGGCACGTTGTGCCCGATGACCGTGCCGGGCCCTTCCGGCGACTCGACCTGCTCGCCGATCTTTGGCGCCTGCTCGTGGAACTCCTGGTACAGCGGATGCTCGTACTTCAGGCAGCACATCAGCCGCCCGCACGCGCCCGCGATCCGCAGCGGGTTGACGGGAAGGTCCTGGTCTTTCGCCATCCGAACGGACACGGGCTCGAAGTCCTTCAGGAACGTGGCACAGCACAGGTCACGGCCGCACGGCCCGATCCCGCCCTGCAGGCGTGCTTCGTCGCGCGGGCCGATCTGGCGCAGCTCCACCCGTGCGCGCAGCCTCCCGGCCAGGTCCCGGACGAGTGCGCGGAAGTCCACCCGGTGCGGCGCGCTGAAGTAGATGACGACCACGGTGGGGCCGGAGGACGGCCCGTCGCGCGGGTCGAGGTAGTCGACGGCGGTGACCTTCATCGGCAGCCCGTGCTCGCGGACCAGTCGCTTCGCGGCGACCTTGGCCTCCGCCCGCTTGCGCCGGTTCGTCTCGTTCCTGGACAGGTCGGCCTGGCTCGCGAGCCCGGCGCACACCGGCAGCCCGCCTATATCCTCGGAGACCCACTGCGGGGCCCACATGCACTCGGCTACCTCGGGGCCGGAGTCGGTGGGTACCAGCACCTTGTCGCCGATCGACGGCGAGTACGGCCCGGGGTCGAGGTAGTACAGCCGGCCGTACCGCTCGAAGCTCACCGCCATCATCATGCCCACGCCCCCAGGGTAAGCCGCTCACCACGATCCGCGCCCCTGCGGGAGCGCGACGGCGCCCGATTCATGATCACCGACGACTTATCATGCGCCGCTGCGTCGCAAACCCGGACAAATCCGGTCATAGAGCGTCCACGCCGCATGATAAGTCGAGATGATCATGGAACCCGGGAGGGTTGGCGGGGCGCGAGGGTTGGGAGTGAGGGGCTAGGGGAGCAGGAGGGCCAGGGTCATTTCCTCGACGGCGAGCAGCGGGGCCACGTTGAGCGCCATCCGCTCCCGGCAGGCCATGATGGCTTCGATCCTGCGCACCGTGGACTCCGGCGTGGTCGCTTCCGCCAGCTTGCGCAGGTCCGCCTCGCGGCCGGCGTTGCCCAGCTCCACCTGCGCGCCGAGCTGCATCGCCAGCACGTCGCGGTAGAACCAGGCCAGGTCCAGCAGGGCGACCTCCAGGGTGTCCCGCTTCGCCCTGGTGGCGCGCGACTTCTGCCGGTCCTCGAGTTCGCGCAGCGCACCCGCGGCACCGCGGACCGCCTTCGCGACCCCCTTCCCGGTGGAACCCTCGCCGAACGCCTGGCGCAGCGCGTCGCGCTCCGGCTGATCTCGCTCCTCGGTGACCGCCCTGGCCTCTTCCTCGGCCGCGCTGACCAGGGACGCGGCAGCGGCGAGTGCCGGGCCCAGGCCGGTGACAGCCAGCGGGATGCGCAGCACCTCATCGCGGCGCCTGGCCGCGTCGGCATCTGTGGCCAGCCGGTGCGCGCGGCCGATGTGCCCCTGCGCCGCCCTAGCCGCCGCCAGGGCCCGCTGCGGCTCGACCCCGTCCCGCCGGACCAGCACGTCGGCCACCTCGGCCGACGACGGCGTCCGCAGCACGACCAGCCTGCACCGGGACCGGATGGTGGCGGGCAGGTCCTCGGCCGACGGCGCGCAAAGCAGCCACACCGTCCGCGGCGCCGGCTCCTCGATGGCCTTGAGCAGGGCATTTGCAGCCGCCTCCGTGGCCCGGTCGGCGTCCTCGAACAGCACGACGTGCCAGCGGCCGGCGGCCGGCGCGGTCGCGGCGTGCAGCACCAGGTCCCTGGTCTGCTTCACCCCGTAGGACAGCCCGTCCGGGCGGACCAGCATGAGGTCGGGGTGGGTACCTGCGCGCACCTGGCGGCAGCTCGGGCATGACCCGCAGCCCCGCGCCGGGCAGAGCAGCGCGGCGGCGAAAGCCCGGGCGGCTACGCTGCGGCCTGATCCTGGCGGTCCGGTGAGCAGCCAGGCGTGCGCGATACCGCCCGCGCGCCGGCCGGCCCGGCCGGTGAGCACGTCGTCGGCCGCGGCAGCCGCCTGCCGTAGCTCGGCGACGACCGCCCGCTGCCCGGTCAGCTCGGCGAACGCGTCGTCACCGGCCCTCGTCTGGCCGGCGGCGGCCGCCTGCAGGCCGGCCTCCGCCTGGCCGCCGGCGCCATCACCGCTGGCGTCCACCGGCATCCCTGTCCCTCCTCCTCAGCGTGGTCGATGGCGCATCGCCTCCGCTGGCAGGGAGGTAATCGCACGTCGATCTTGGCGAGCCGGGCCGGGATCTGAGCCGGGCCGGGTCGCGATGTTAGCGGGCTCGGCCGCGCGCCCCGTCCTGTTAGCGCGCACTCATCCCCTAGCCTGCACTCCTCCGCCCCGGTTTCTGACCGCCGCCCACCCGCCCGGGCTTGCCGTCCGCAGCCGCACCATCCGCAGCCCCACCATCCGCAGCCCCACCATCCGCAGCCGCACCGTCCGCAGCCGCACCATCCCGCCCGCGCTCTCCCGCGCCCGATCCCGCATCAGGATCCGCAGCCGCCCGTCCCGCATCGAGATCCGCGGCCGCCCGTCCCGCATCAGGATTCGCAGCCGCCCGTCCCGCATCGCGACCACCAGCCGCCCGTCCCGCATCACGATCCGCGACCGCCCGTCCCGCACCACCGTCCCCGGCCACCCGTCCCGCCTCGCGGTTTCCGGCCGGCCGCTCAGCCCCCTGGCTCGCGCTGGCCCGGGCCGGCTCGGTGATGGCGGGGAACGTGCTGGTCACCGCCTCCGCCGACGGCGGCACCGGGTCCGGCAGCAGCTCGCGGACCCGGTGCTGGATCTCGCGGCTGATCACATCGGACGGCTGGGTCGCGTCGAGCACCAGGTAGCGGCCGGGTTCGGCGTCGGCGAGCTGGCGGAAGCCGGCCCGGACCCGGCTGTGGAACTCCGCGGGCTCGGCCTCCAGCCGGTCGGCGGATCTGGCCCGCCGGTGCAGTCCCGCAGCCGGTGGCAGGTCGAGCAGGATGGTCAGGTCCGGAGTCAGGCCGCCGGTCGCCCACCGGTTGATCCTGGTCACCTCGCCGAGCGGCAGGCAGCGGCCGGCTCCCTGGTAGGCCAGCGAGGAATCCACGTAACGGTCGGTGACGACGATGGCGCCGCGGTCCAGCCCAGGCCTGATGACCGACCTGACGTGCTCGGCCCGGTCCGCCGCGTACATCAGGGTCTCCGCCCGCGGGTCCAGCCCCGCGTGCGCGGTGTCGAGCAGCATCGCCCGCATTCGCATGCCCACCTTGGTGCCCCCGGGCTCCTGCGTCGTCACCACGTCATAGCCCTGGTCGCGCAGCCAGATGGACAGCAGTGTCGCCTGGGTGGTCTTGCCCGCGCCCTCGCCACCCTCCAGCGCGAGCAGCAGCCCGCGCCGGGCCGGCGCTGCGCCGGCCGCGGGCGGCGCGCGGCCGGCCGGGGACGGCTCCGCCACGGAGAACATCGGCTCGCCACGGATCGCCCGTATGAGGTCCTGCCGGAGCGGAACGCCCTTGCGGTCATCCATTTTCTGGTACGCGGACACGCCGCAGGCGGCGGCCACCGTCGCGGCCAGCAGGAGCACCACGTTCTGCCCGGCGGAGTGGTACACGATCTGGCCGATCTGCACGTTGCCCGAGCCGGTGATGTCCGAGATGAGCTTGGTGAACCCGGAGGCGACTACGCCCGAGACGGCGATCACCAGGAACAGGATCACCTGGATGGTCGACTGGAAGAACGCGAACGCCCGGCCCCGGAGTTCGTCGTCCACCTCCAGGCCGACGATCGTGTTCCCGGTGGCATACGCGATGCCGGCCAGCGCCCCGAGCAGGACCACGAACAACGTGACCAGGGCAAGGTTGGGCACCAGGGCGATGAGCGCAAGCGGCACCGCGGCGACGGCAATGGACAGGCCGAACAGCCTCCTGAGACTGAAGTCCCGCAGCCGGGTGCCGACCAGCATGCCCAGTGCCAGCCCGACGAACATGGCCGAGAAGACCAGGCCCCAGCCGGCGCTGCCACCGTGCAGCGTGTCGGTAATGTAGACGTAGCCGAGCCCGACGACCACGCCTGCCGCCGCGAACGCGCCGACCATCCCCAGCGCCAGCGCGCGGAGCACCGGTGTCTGCTGGAGGAACCGCCAGCCCTCCCAGATCGACTTGGCTACCGACGGCTGGGAGATGCGTTCGCTTGCGCGCGGATTGCGTATCTCACGCAGGAAGAACACGGTGAGCGCGGAGACCCCGTACGTGGCGGCGTTGATGTAGAGCGCCAGGTTTACCTTGTTCGGGTTGAGGGCGGGCAGCGCATGACTGAGCGGCACACTGATCAGGGCTAGTACCGAGAAAAGCCCGGCGGCGATGGGCGCGGTCCCGTAGGTGGTGAGCAGGCTGAGCTGGTTGGCCTGTTCCAGCTTGTCCTTGGGCACCAGGTTGGGAATCGTGGCAGCGGTAGCCGGATTCCAGAACAGCGACGCGCACCCGGCCAGGAACTTGGCAATGTAGATCCAGGTCAGGTTCGGAAAAATGGGAATCGACAGGAACAGGACGCCCCGGATGACATCACCGGTGATCATCGTCATCCGGCGGTTCAGCCGGTCGGCGATCGCCCCGGCCACCGGGCCGAGCAGCAGCGCGGGCAGCAGCGTCGCGATCCAGACGCCGCTGACCGCAGCGTTCTGCGCCGCGGTCGCCCCGATCACGCTGGTGTGCCCGCGCTTCCCGGCGAGCGTGGCGGCCAGCACCGTCAGCGCGACAATGCTCAGCCAGTCACCCAGGCTGGACAGTGACAGCGCGATCCACAGCCGGCGGAAGGGGCGGATGGACAGAACGCCCCCGCGTCCGCTTCCTGGCCGGGATCGGTTATTCACGGCGACAGCGTATCTGTCCCCGCCCGTCAGGCACCCTTGCTAGGCCTTGACCGGGACTTTGACTTCCCCGCCGAACCGGAGGCCCGGCGGGCTCGCTTGGGCGGCGCCGACGAGGCGGTCAGGCGCCGCTCGGCCAGCAGCTCCGCCCCGCGCTGCGGGGTGACCGACTCTACCGCGTCGCCCTTGCGCAGCGACGCGTTGGTCTCGCCGTCGGTCACATACGGCCCCCAGCGCCCCTCCTTGATCACCATGGGCTTGCCGGACGCGGGGTCCGCGCCGAGCTCGCGCAGCGGCGGGGCCGCCGCCGCGCTCGTCCTGCGACCGCGGGGCTTGGGCTGGGCAAATAGCTCCTTCGCCTCGGCCAGGGTCATGTCGAACAGCTGCTCCTCGCGCTCCAGCGAGCGGCTGTCGGTGCCCTTCTTGACGTACGGGCCGTACCGGCCGTTCTGCGCCGTGACCGGCTCGCCGTCCAGCTCGCCGATCAGCCTGGGCAGCGAGAGCAGCTTCAGCGCGTCCTTCAGCGTGACCGTCTCCAGGGTCATGGACTTGAGCAGCGATGCCGAACGCGGCTTCGCCGACCCGGTGCCGCCAGCGCCGTTGCCGGCCTCGGACCCCGGCTGTTCGGTCACGTAGGGCCCGAACCGGCCGGCCCGGGCCACGATCTGGTGGCCGGTATCGGGGTCGGTGCCGAGCTCGCGGTCCCCGCTCGGCTGGTCGAACAGCTCGGCGGCGCGCTCGGCGGTCAGCTCATCCGGCGCGGTGCCCTCGGGGATGTTCACCCGCTGGTCGCCGCGCTCCAGGTAGGGGCCGTACCGGCCTACCCGGACCACGATGTCGCTGCCGGCCAGCGGGAACGAGCTGACCTCGCGCGCGTCGATGTCGGTCAGGTCGCTGACCAGCTCCTTCAGCCCTTCCTCGCCGTCCGAGCCGAAGTAGAACCGGCGCAGCCACGGCACCCGGCCGGCCTCGCCCCGCGCGATCTCGTCGAGCGCGGCCTCCATCCGGGCGGTGAACTCGTAGTCGACCAGGTGCCCGAAGTGCTGCTCAAGGAGACTGGTCACGGCGAACGCGAGGAAGGACGGGACCAGGGCGGTGCCCTTCTTGAACACGTAGCCGCGGTCCAGGATCGTGCCGAGGATGGAGGCGTAGGTGGACGGACGCCCGATCTCCCGCTCCTCCAGCTCCCTGACCAGGGTGGCCTCGGTGTACCTGGCGGGCGGGCGGGTCTCGTGGCCGCTGGCGGCCAGCCGCAGCGCCGCCAGCGGGTCGCCCTCGGCCACCGGGGGCAGCCTGCGCTCGCGGTCGTCCCGCTCGGTATCGGGGTCGTCCGCGTCTTCCACGTAAGCCTTGAGGAACCCGTAGAACCCGATGACCTTGCCGGACGCGCCGAACTCCGCGCGCTCGCCGGCCGACGAAAGGCCGGCCACCCGCACCGACACCGACTCCCCCGTGGCGTCGTTCATCTGGGACGCGACGGTGCGCTTCCAGACCAGCTCGTAGAGGCGGAACTCATCGCCGGACAGCCCGGCGCGGCGGACCTCAGCCGGGGCGCGGAAGCGGTCTCCGGCCGGCCGGATCGCCTCGTGCGCCTCCTGGGCGTTCTTCACCTTGCTGGCGTAGGTGCGCGGCTTTTCCGGTACGTAAGCATCGCCGTACAGCTCGCGCGCCTGGTTGCGGGCCGCGGTCAGCGCGGTCTGCGACAAGATGACCGAGTCGGTCCGCATATAGGTGATGTAGCCGTTCTCGTACAGCCGCTGCGCGACCGACATCGTGTACTTCGCGGAGAAGCCGAGCTTGCGCGACGCCTCCTGCTGCAGCGTGGTGGTCCGGAACGGCGCGTACGGGGACCTGCGGTACGGCTTGCGCTCCACCGAGCTGACCGCGAAGTCCGCGCTGCCCAGGCGGTCGGCCAGCGCCGCCGCCTGCTCCCCGTCCAGGTGCAGCAGGCTCGCCGTGGGGGCGCCCTTCAGCTCGCCGGACGGGGTGAAGTCACGGCCTTGCGCGACCCGGCGCCCGTCTACCGAGACCAGGGTGGCGGTGAACGAGCCCGGGCCGTCGTCCTGCCCGGCCGCTTCCTTGCCGGCCTGGGCGAACTCGGCCTCTAGATCCCAGTATCTGGCGGGGCGGAAGGCGATCCGCTCCCGCTCCCGGTCCACGACCAGCCGTACTGCGACCGACTGGACGCGGCCGGCCGACAGCCGGGGCATGACCTTCTTCCAGAGCACGGGCGAGACCTCATACCCGTACAGCCGGTCGAGCACCCGCCGTGTCTGATAGGCGTCAACGAGCCCGTTGTCCATTTCCCTGGGGTTGGCGACGGCCTGCGCGATCGCTTCCGGGGTGATCTCGTGGAAGACCATGCGGTGCGCGGGAACCTTGGGGTTCAGCTCCTTGAGCAGGTGCCAGGCGATCGCCTCGCCCTCGCGGTCCTCGTCGGTGGCCAGCAGCAGTTCGTCGGCGCCCTTGAGCAGCTGCTTGAGCTTGGCCACCTGCTGCTTCTTGCCCGAATGCACGACATAGAGCGGCTCGAACCCGGCGTCGATGTTGACGCCGAGCCGGGCCCAGGGCTCCGACCGGTACTTGGCCGGAATCTCGGCCGCCTTGTCAGGCATGTCCCTGATGTGGCCGATGCTCGATTCGACCACGTATCCCGGGCCGAGATAGCCCGCGATGGTGCGCGCCTTGGCCGGCGACTCGACGATCACGAGCCGGGTGCTCTCACCCTCTGGCCTGGCGGCCGCTCCTGAAGTCTTAGCTGGCACGCTGTTCTACCTCACATCTGGTGGCGTTAGCCCTACGCCGCGTCCGCGACGCTACCACCCACGGCGCAAATGCCGTTCTTCTCCGTCATGTCCCTAACTCGCTGACCCGGCACCGATGTTCCCGGCCCGGGGCACGGCAGGCCGGGACACCGGGGCCAGACCGTGGCGGCATCGCGCACAATGTACCGATGGCCGAGTTCTCATACCTCGTGATTTACCTGCCCCGCGGGACCACCCGCGATGCCGCGAGGCAGATACTGACCGACCATGCCGAGTACGGGCGCTGGGAGCTGGCCAGACTCCTGCTGAACCCCGACGGCAGCAGGAAGGCAACGCTGCGGCGTCCGATCATTCGCGCGGTCCGTACCGTGCTGCCCGATCGGGTCGCCCTGATCCCGCGTGACCTCGGCCCCGGACGCTAGCAAAGATCGAGGAATTTATCCAGAACGCGCACGCCGAACGTCAGCGCGTCCACCGGGACGCGCTCGTCGATGCCGTGGAACATCGCGCTGAAATCGAGATCCGCCGGGAGCCTGAGCGGGGCGAATCCGAAGCACCTCATGCCCAGCCTGCTGAACGACTTGGCGTCGGTGCCGCCGGACAGGCAGTAGGGGACGGCCCTGGCCCCGGGCTCTTCGGCTTGCAGGGCGCCGACCATCGCCGCGCACAGATCGCCGTCGAACGTGGTCTCCACCCCGATGTCGTGCTGGATGAACTCACGCTCGACGTGCGGCCCGAGCAGCCGGTCGACCTCGGCCAGGAATTCCGCTTCGCCCCCTGGCAGGAAACGGCAGTCGACCTCGGCGCTGGCCGTCTGGGGTACCACGTTGACCTTGTAGCCCGCTTTCAGCACGGTCGGATTGATCGTGGTCCGCAGCGTGGCTCCGACCACCCGGGCGATAGGCCCCAGCTTGCTGATGGACTGCCGCAGGTCGTTCGGGACAAAATCGATGCCGAGGGCCGAGCAGGCGGCCTCGAGGAATGCGCGGGTCGAGGGGATGAGGCGTTCTGGCCACTCGTGACGGCCGAGCCGGGCCACGGTCTCAGCCAGCTCGGTGACCGCGTTGTCCTGGTTCAGCATCGAGCCGTGGCCGGCCCTCCCGCGCGCGGTCAGCCGCAGCCAGGCGATGCCCTTTTCCGCCGTCTGCACCACGTAGAGTCGCTGGCCGCCGAGCGTGACGCTGAACCCGCCGACCTCGCTGACCGCCTCGGTGCATCCCTCGAACAGGCCGGGGTGGTTGTCGACCAGCCAGCGCGCGCCGTACCGGCCGCCGGCCTCCTCGTCGGCGAGGAAGGCCAGCACCACGTCGCGCGGCGGCCGCCGCCCCTCGCGCATCCGCTGCAAGATCACGGCGAGGATCATCGCGTCCATGTCCTTCATGTCCACCGCGCCGCGGCCCCATATGCAGCCGTCGTGCAGTTCGCCGGAGAAGGGGTGCCGCTGCCAGTCCGCGGCGTCGGCCGGCACGACGTCGAGGTGGCCGTGCAGGAGCAGCGCCGGCCGCCCGCTGTCCTCGCCGGGGATGCGGGCGACCACGCTGGTCCGCTTGGGGCTCGATTCGAGCACGGTCGGCTCGATGCCGGCGTCGGCCAGGAGCGTGGCCACGTACTCGGCGGCCTGGCGCTCGCCGGGCCCGGAATTATCTCCCGGTTGGTCGTGTCGATGCGGATGAGATGGGAGCAGATCTGGGCGACCTCGTCCTCGGCGGTCGGGAAGCCGGGCGCGGCGGCGGGTCGGTCTTCTCCGGTCATCTGGCCATCGTCGCACGAGCCGGGACCGCCAGGCCGGGCCGCCCGGCCAGGCACGGTCCGAGGCGCCGGACCCGGCCGCTGCGCGGGCAGCGGACCTGCGCGGATCGGCTAGTTTTGCTATCGTGAGGCGGCCGGCAGATACCGCCAAGGCCGGCCTATGTCCGGGTGGCGGAATAGGCAGACGCGCTAGCTTGAGGTGCTAGTGCCCGTTTAGGGCATGGGGGTTCAAGTCCCCCCTCGGACACCATATCTTCCCAGGTCAGAGCTTTGGAATGAAGATCACTCCGAGACCGTGATACTAGCCTGATATTTGCGGGCACCTTCGCAGCCCCATCCCCGGGCACCTTCAGCAGCCACCGCCTGGTAAGGGTCGCCGCGGCCTGCAGATGACGGCACGGATCGGACTGGCTGGGTGTGCCCGGGCAGACTACCGCCCGGGCACACCCCGAGGATCGTCAGCTATATCCGCGTGTGCGGTCAGCCGAGCGTGATCGGCACAAAGGTCCCCGCCCGCTTCCAGGTCGCGGTGAAACGGGGGCCGCTCAGCGGACTGACACCATCGAGCGGGACGGACCTGCCGGACTTCAGCGGGTTGACCATGACGATCCGGTCATTCGCGAACCCCCCGACCCCCTTGACCGGGCCACCTTGGACCTGCGCCCAGTCCTGGCGCATCGTGGTGGTGTGGAAGTCGGCCAGCGGGACGATAAAGCAGCCGGACGGATGGGGCCCGTTGTGCTTGCACAACGCGGGCCGTTCGACGATCCACTCGGCCGATGCCCGCTGGCACTGCGAGCAGGCGGCCCGCTTGGTGACCTTCTTGCCACTGGTGAGATCGGCGATGGTGAGGGTGAACTTGCCGGCCGCGAACCTGACCGACGAGTCGATCAGGTCACCGGGCTTGACCTGGAAGACATTCACCGAATCGGCCGGGAACATCTCATACCAGGCCACGTACCGCGGAGTCATGTGCGCTGGGCCGCCGCAAGTCGCGAATGTGCCGTCCTGTTCCACCGTCGGAGTAGAGAAGCCGTCCAGGCCGGACCAGTTCGACGTGAAGTGGGCCGGGGCCCCGGTACAGGTGACCTTCGGCTGCACGAACCGGGTGTGGACGTAATTGAACTTCTTCTTCGCCGCAGCCGCCGCATAGCCCGACCAGTTAACGCTGGTCGCGGGCCGCGACGGGTTACCCGGCGCATGCGCCGCGACCATCGGACCGCCAGGTAGCGCGACGCCGACGCTGCTGCTGGCCGGCGCGCCAGTAGCGGCACCGGCAATTCCGGCAGTACCCGCGATGCCTGCCGCACACAGTAAACCGGTGAAGCCTGCCACCGTGGCCCGCGTAAACAGTCGTCTCCGCATGACGCCGCTCCTTCCTGGAGGATGTAGCCGCCACCTTAGCTCCGCCCGGCTGGAGCGACCATGCCTCCGTCAGCGTCCCTAACTCGACGGTGACCCACCAGCCGCGCCGGTCGCGGTAGCCGCATGAAGCCCGCGGAAATCATCCGGTTATGTGGTGCCGGCTCACCAGGCCGGACGCGAGGCTAGGCGCAGCCCGGCACGAAGACGGTGCCACACCATCCGTCGGAGTACGACGAATCTCTTACCGAACGGACCGTGGTTTCCGCGGCTGAGTCACCCGGCACGCGGGCAGGCCACTGGTGACCGGCATGGGCAAGCTGATCGGAACGGAAGACGCAATACGGACATGACCGCCTCCCGGCCCGCGGTGCCCCCGGCGCATCCGGCAACGTTCGCCGCCCTGGCGGTGCCGAACTTCCGCCGGTATGTGTCCGGGCAGTCGCTGAGCCTGATCGGCACCTGGGTAGAGACGGTCGCGCAGGCCCTGCTCGTGCTGCAGCTGACGCACTCCGGCGTCGCGCTAGGGCTGACCACAGCGGCCAGGTACGCGCCGATCCTGCTGCTGTCGCCGTACGCGGGACTGCTGGTCAACCGCTACTCCAAACGGCGCGTGCTGCTGGGCACGCAGGCAGGCCTCGGCCTGGTCTCGGCCGCGCTCGGCGCGGCCGTGCTGGCCGGGGACATCCGGCTGTGGCAGGTGGTCGTCCTCGCGGTGCTGTTCGGCATCTTCAGCGCGGTAGACAACCCGGCGCGGCAGGCGTTCGTCCAGGAGGTGGTCGGCCACGACCTGGTCCGCAACGCGGTGACGCTGAACAGCACGACGGTGAACGTCGCCAGGGTCATCGGGCCGGCCATCGCGGCGGTCCTGGTCAGCACGGTCGGCATCGGCTGGTGCTTCGTGGTCAACGCCGCCAGCTTCGGCTTCGTCATCGTCTCGCTGCTCAGCCTCGACACCCGGCGCCTGCACCCGGTCCCGCCGGTGCCGCGCGGCCGCGGGCAGCTGCGCGCGGGCCTGCGCTACGCCGCCGGCGTGCCCGCGATCATCCGCCCGCTGATGATGATGGCGCTGGTCGGCACGTTCACGTTCGAGTTCGAGGTCAGCCTGCCGCTGCTGGCCGAGACCACGTTCCACGGCACGAGCACCACCTACAGCTGGCTGATAGGTGCGCTGGGCGCCGGGGCGGTCGCGGGCGGCCTGTACGCGGCCCGATCGGCCCGCACGGGAGTGGCCCGGCTGATCAAGGCCGCGATCGGCTACGCGATCGCCGTCGGCCTCGTGGCGGCGGCTCCCACGCTGGCGACCGCGATCACCGCGTGCGTGCTGGTCGGCGTGGCCAGCGTCATCTTCCTGACCACGGGCAACGCCACTATCCAGCTCGCCTCCGATCCTGAGTACCGCGGTCGGGTCACTGCCTTGTGGTCGATGGCCCTGGTCGGCAGCACCCCCATCGGCTCACCAGTCATCGGCGCGCTGTCCGACCTGGCCGGCCCGCGGTATGCCCTCGGCCTCGGCGCGGCCGCCTGCCTCGCCGCGGTCGCCATCGGCGGCTGGCCCGGCGGAGGCAGCCGCAAGAACGCCCCCAACGGAGAGGAGTAGCCGACGAAGCCCGGTGCCGGCCACCCCGCGCACAGATGCAGGAGGAACCATGCACGACAAGGCTGCGGACCGAGCCGCCGCGCACCCGACGCAGGCGGACCTGGCAGTTCGCGACTGGCTGCTTGTCGGGCTGTCGTTCGCCACCGGAATCTACGAGACGATCTGCTTCCTGACCTTCGGCAAGGTCTTCACCGCAGCCCAGACCGGAAACCTCGTGCTGCTCGGCATCGGTGCCGCTGGCACCCACGAGCCCGCCGGCCCGAACCCGGTCACGGTCGTCATCTCCCTCGCCGCGTTCGCGGCAGGCGCCGCGCTGGCGATACCCATACTCAGAGCATTCGACGGCGATCAGGAGACAGCAGACAACAATGTCTTGCAGGCCTGGCCGCGCCGGGTGTCGCTCGCGCTGGTCCTGCAGGCCGGCTTCCTGGCTGTCTGGGTCACGGCCGCCTCACCTGCCAGCCTCGCCTACATCCTGATGGCCCTGAGCGCGTTCGCGATGGGCCTGCAAGCGAACGCCATCCGCGCGCTGCGCGTGCCAGGCATTTCCACCACCGCCTTCACCGCCGCCTACCTCGACCTGGCAAGCGGCCTTGCCACCTGGGCGCTCACCGCGCACTCGGCGCGGCGGCTGACCGCGACCGTGGCCGCCGTGGCCGCCGGCGCCTTCCTCGGCGACTGGATGCTCAGGCACGCGCACCGGTATGCACCGGTCCTGCCAGCTGCCGTGACGGCCGCCGTCGTCGCGATCGCCTGAATGGCGCTGAAGCCGCGTGCCAGCTCAGGCCAGGCCGGCGAGCAGGGCCTGTCGGCATAGCAAGGCACAGCAGACAGCGAAGTAAGCGCCAGCCTCATGGACTCACGACAGGGAAGCCGCATCTACTGCCTGGTGAACGGTGGCCAGGCGGGAAAGAGCTGTCCGCGGACGGCGAGGACCACCGTGCGGAAGGCGATCCACGAGACAAAGACGGTAAGCAGGGCGATGACCGCGATCGCATAGCCGGTGGCGGCGGGCGGCTTCTTGATCATGAGCCAGACGAGCGCATAAGCGGCGGCCGCGGCGTAGGAGAAGGTGAAGGACCACACTCCGGGAGCGAACGAAAGCCTGCAGTAGACCGGGATCAGCCGGACCTGGGCCACAGCCATGAGAACCACGTACCCGCCGAGCACGGAGGCCATCAAGCTCACGCTCTGGCCCGCCACGGCGAAATACGCCGACCCCGCGACCGCGGGTATACCGAGTTCGATCGCCATCGTCGGGACCAGCGCGGAGGGTAGCGGGGGCCGGGAGAACAGCCGGTTCAAGATCGTCGCGCCGAGCAGGACCCAGGAGATGACCCCGATCCCGAACGATGCCTCGGCCAGCGCGTGCAGGTGGACCTGGGCAGCGGCGACCGCGCCGATCAGTCCGCCTGCGGCAGTAGGCAGCAAGTAGCCCGCGTGCACCGAATCCGGCTCGATCCTCCCGGTCATCCACTGGCCTGTCAGCCAGCCCCCCATGCCTATCGTGATGGCCAGGAACACGATCACCAGTACGCGCCCGGCCGCAAAGGCGTTTTTGGCCAGCGTGGCGGCCAGGAGCATCGCTGCGAGGGCGGAAGCCGAAACGAACGGCGACAGAACGGGATCACGGAGGTCAGCCAGCACGATCCGAGGACCCTGGGCCAGGTACGCGCCGACCAGGACCAGCCAGAGGGCGGCGTCCAGGATGCTGAGCCCGTCGGGGATCGCCTGCGGAGTCCCGAGCAGCGGCACGGCCGCATGCCACGCCTGCGCGAGCTCGGCGATGCCCAAGGCGATGGCGAACAGACTCGGCGGAACCCGCGGACCCAGGAACCTTTGCCGCTTCGGCCGCTGGTCTTGCTCCACGATCTTGGGCACGGACATTCGTCCTCCCGGAGTGGCCAGATTGTCGGTTTTCTCTGGAATCATGCCGAAGGGCCGGCCGTCGTGCCTGCCTCGGAGTTATCGCAGGGACCGGCCGGGCCGGGGATCGGCGCGGCTGACGGCGGGGCATTCCCCGGCACGTGCCCAGGCCAAGGTGAGCGGTTTGCGGCGCGGGCCGGGAAATCCGGGCCGGTGGGCGCGTGATAGCCCGGACTCCCCGTTGATCGCTCCGCTGCAGGCGGAAACACGGGTCGCGCCGGTGCGCAACGTTACGCCGGTGGCGTGTGATCAGCCCGCCGCCGACTCAGCCAGTTGACATTTTCTGGCCAGAACTCTGTAGGCTGGGCTACCGTAGGCAGGAAAGGATTAAGCCCACTCGGCCGAGCCCGGGTCGGTGATCACTGTCAGCTGCTGACTCCACGGAGAGATAATGCACCGACTAGCCAGCACGCGCATTATCGCCATTCTCGTATTGGCGCTCAGCTTGGGTGCTAGTCCAATCTCGGGAAGCTGGGCGGCGGGCAGCGTGACCGGCAGCACCTCGCCCGGCCACACGATGCGCCTGACCAGCATGGCCGCATCCGCAGGCCTGACTGCGCCGAAGAATCGGGCGATCCCCGGGCCATATGTGACAATGCTTTTCTCACGCACGGAAATGACCGCGGCTGACAATTGCACGCCTGAGAACAGCGGAATCGCACAGATCGACACGACAGTCGCACCGTACCTCCAGTCGCTGGGAATGTCGGCCACGGGCACGCTGGAAACCGGCAACATGAAGCAGACGGACCCTCTGTGCGTCCACTACGGCGACTCGCTGAGCACCTCATGGGCCGATGCGACGAAGCTCGCGCATAACTATGGCTGGTCGTTCGGGTCGGCTACCGCGACCTATCCGGTCAGGAAACTGAACCATCTCTCGCCGGCGCAGGCATACGCCGAGACCTGCGGCTCAGCCCAGAGCATTGACCTGCACGGTCTGCCTGGAGGGCACGGGATCATTGCCTACCCCGGAGCGGGCCAGGTGCCGACGACGGTGCAGGCCAAAGACGCGGCTACGTGCTTCGACTGGGGCCGGCTGTACGGCGACGACGGGATTACTCCGGCATCGGCCGGAAAGACCCCGCCTTACTGGCAGCACACCATCTCGCTCAACGGCGGGTCGTGCCACGTGCGGGGCCAGCCGTGCCACAACGTCACCCCCGGCTCCCCCACCGGGAAACTCCCGCACTACGTGGTGCCGAGCAAGGTCATCGCTAGTATCAAGGCACTCGGGCCGGGCCAGTGGCTCACATTCCAGTCATACGTCCTGGTCAAGGGAACCAATCCAGCGTACTTGCATAATACGACGCGGTGGGACTGCAGGTCACGCAATCCGCAGCTGCACTGGACCAACGACAACGAGCGCTATTGCTACAATGACTGGAAACGGATCGTACAGGCGGTCGCCGCTCGTCCGGACATTACTGTGACCAATCCGGTCACGGTGGGCGTGGCTTTCGGCCGGCCGGCATTCTTCCTCCCGCCTGGCGCGGGCCCGGGTTCACCCGATGTCCAGACCGGGCCGCTGGCCCGGCCTGGAAGGTAAGGGGTCATCGCAGCACCATCGCGCGAGCATTCCACGTATAAGAACGCCCCGAAGCCAGCCTGGTCCCGGCGAGGCTTGGGCGGCCCGGCCGGACTTCAGCAGATCTTGTCGCTACGACGATCATATGGTACAGCTGCCGAACTTGAAGATATGCTTCTGTCCGCCGTCAGGCTACGCAGCGAGTCAGCGCCAAATCAAGTTGGCGAGGGCATAGTTCCCATTTGCGCGGAATGTCCCTCCTGTTATCTTATGCTCAATAGTTTCACCGCCGAGTCCGGTGAATATACGGGTTGATCCCGGCCGGCAGGTCAGCAGCGCGGGCATCCCGGGCGGCGGCTCCCGGAGGCGGCCCGCACGCGGCGAGGTACGCGGCGCTGGCTTCGACGATGCTCACAGCATCCGCCAGCAAACCTGGCGCCGCCACGAAGGGTCAGCGGCCGTCCCCGGGCGGGAGGAGATGCCCCGCCGTGCCGGCCCGCAGCCGGGCGCACTGCCGCTCGACCTGCCGTCCTGCCGTATACGCGATCTTGACGGGGACGACGGCCCACCTGAGCCACGCGCCTGCGGCGACCGCGGCGGTGATGGCGGCAAGAAGGGTGATCATGGCGTGGGCTGCTTCCTTACTGCGGGGAGGCCTACCGGTTTGACGCCCGAGCGAGCCGTCCGGTGTACCGCGAATCGGCAACGCTGTCCCGCACCGAGGGCCGCCTGGGCGCGGTCGCCCCGGCGGCGGATGACCGGCCGTGGATTACCAGATCATCGTGCTGGGTAGGATCGAGGAGCAAGCGCACGGGAGCTCGGGCGTACCGGGCTGAGAGGGTGGCTGGCCGCACGGCGCGCGCCACCGACCGTCCGAACCTGACCGGGTAATGCCGGCGTAGGGAGATGAGGTAGCCGTGGCGGGCGCGGCAGATGCCCTCGCTATCGAACTCCGGGACGTGACCAAGTCCTTCGGCCAGGTCGCTGTCCTGGCGGGCGTCAACCTGTCGGTCTCCCGGCACTCGCGGGTCGGGATCGTCGGGCCCAGCGGAGGGGGCAAGACGACCATCCTCAAGATCGTCGCCGGCCTGCTGGACCCGGACACCGGACTGGCCCGGGTCGAGGATGCCGCCTCGGCGCGGCAGCGGCTGGCGCGGTGCGCGCTCATGCCCCAGCGTGACCTGCTGCTGCCGTGGCGAACAGCGCTGGACAATGCCGCGATCGCCCTGCAGAACCAGGGACTGTCACGGGCGGAGGCGCGCACCCGTACCCGCCCGCTCTTCGAGCGCTTCGGCCTGGCCAGCTTCGAGAACGCCAGGCCCGGGGAACTGTCTGGCGGCATGCGCCAGCGGGTGAGCTTCCTTCGCACCCTGATGGCCGACAAGGATGTTCTGCTGCTCGACGAGCCGTTCGGCGCGCTCGACTCGATCACGCGCGCCCAGATGCAGGAGTGGCTGCTGCAAGCCATGGACGCGGTCCCGCGCACCGTGCTCCTGGTCACCCACGATGTCGAGGAGGCCCTGTTGCTGAGCCGGCGGGTAGTCGTGCTGTCGCAGCGGCCCGGGCAGGTGGTTGCGGTTCTCGATGCCGATCATCGCGGCAACGGATCCAGGCGGGAGATCGTGACCAGCCGGGAGTTCGTGACGCTGAAGGAGCAGGCGCTGGAGGCCCTCGGGGCATGAGCGACGTGATGCGGCCAGCGGCCGGCGAAAGAGCAGAGGTACCGGGGCCAGCCCGCCCGGAACCAGCCGGATCCCAGCGGGCAGGCTCCCGCTTCGCCCGTTATGGACCTCCTGTCCTGCTCATCCTGGCCGGGCTAGGCCTGTGGGAGCTGATCGTGCGCCTGGCGCACGTTCCCGAGTACCTGCTCCCCGCGCCCTCCGAGATCGCCGTGGACATGAAGACGGACTGGCCGGTGCTGGAGCCCGCGCTGCTCGTCACGCTTCGCGAGATCGTGCTGGGGTTCGTGATCGCCGCGGCGGCGGGCGTCGGCCTGGCCGTCGGATTGCACCTGTTCCCCGTCGTGCGGCGGGCCGTCTACCCGCTGCTCATCGGCTCGCAGACGGTTCCGATCATCGTCCTGGCGCCGATTCTCGTGATCTTGCTCGGTTACGGCATCCTGCCCAAGCTGGTCATCGTCGCGCTGATCTGCTTCTTCCCGATCGTGGTCAACGGGATCGACGGGCTGCGGTCGGTCGACGACGAGCTGATCACGATGATGCGCACCCTCGACGCCTCACGCTGGGCGATTCTGCGCCGGATCGAATTTCCCGCGGCGCTGCCCTCGATCTTCTCGGGGATGCGGATCGCGGCCACCTTCGCCTCGATCGGCGCGGTGTTCGGCGAGTGGTCGGGATCGAATCAGGGCCTGGGTTACGTGATGCTGGCGGCCACGCCGAACCTGCTCACCGCCAGGATCTTCGCCGCCATCGTGTGCCTGACCGCCATCGCCCTGGTGCTCTTCGGCGCGGTGTCGCTGCTGGAGCGGATCTTCGTGCCCTGGGCGCCCAGGGGATACCGGTGAGCTGCCCGCGGCCGCGGGCGGAGCCGGGCGGTGCCCGTGCCGTCCGGGCAGGAAGGAAGGATTGAGGCCCCGATGAACCGGCTTCACGTATCCGGCCGGCGGGCGCTGGCCGCGGGTTCGGTTCTGGCCGTCCTGGCCAGCGCGTGCGGCAGCAACGCGGCGACTTCCGCCCGGGGGGCGGGCGGCGGCTCGCCGGATGCCGCACGCCCCGCGTCGCTCAACGTCGAACTCGACTGGGTACCGAACCCCGATCACGCCGGCCTCTACTACGCGCAGGACAAGGGGTACTTCTCCCGGCAGAACCTGACAGTGACCTTCCGGGTCCCGTCGAGCGCCGCCGACCCGCTCAAGCTGGTCGGGCTGAACCGTGCCGACCTGGCCGTCTCCTACGAGCCTGAGATGTTCTACGCCCAGCAAGAGGGCTTGCCGGTGGTCGCTGTGGCCGCGGTCATCCCGGTCCCGCTCAACGGCCTCATCGTCTCGCCGAAGATCCCGGTCACGAGCCTGTGCCAGATCCGCGGGCATTCGGTGGGGTTCACCGGCGTCCCGAGCGACTACGCCTTCTACGACACCCTGCTGCACACGTGCCACCTGTCCGCCGCGCAGGTGCCGCATCAATCGGTCGGCTACAACCTGGTGCCGTCGATCCTGTCCGGGAAGGTCAACGCGATCATCGGCGGGTACCGCAACGTCGAGGCCATCCAGATCAGCCAGGAGATGGGCAAGCGTGCCGCCGACTTCCCGGCGAACACGCTCGGGGTGCCTGGCTACGACGAGCTCGTGCTCGTCGCGAACGCCCGCAGGCTGGCGTCCGATCCCGGTTATGCCAGCGCGGTCCGGCGGTTCGTGGCCGGATTTGCCGCCGGAACCCGCGCGGCGATCAAAAACCCGGGCGCGACTACCGCGATCATGCAAACCGTCAGCCAGTACAAGCCATCATTCCTGCAGGTGAGCGTCCCCATGACGCTGAAGCTGGCGGGGCAGGACGATGGCATGAAGACCGGCTGCATGAACCTGCGCGCGTGGCGGAGCTTCGGGAGCTGGATGCAGGCGCACAAGCTGATCAAGCACGCGCCGGACGCCTCGGCCGTCATGACCGATAGGTACCTCCCGTACCATTCGTGCTGAGGCTGGGGCTTCCCGGCAGCGCGGAGCGTTTGCGTCGCCATAGCAATGCCAATGCTCCGCCATAACGGACATCACCGGGAGCGGCAGGAATGGCCGGGCCTGACCTCGGGGATGAGTTCGATGCGGCGCACGCTGGTCACGATTCCACGCGGAGGCCCAATGGCAGACACGGCGGAGCCACGCGGCCAGTCCGACACCGGGCTAACCCGGAAACAGACCGCGATCCTGCTGGCCGTCCGGAACCTTACTCGTGATCATGACGGCCGCCCGCCATCCATGCGCGAGGTGGCGAAGGCGCTGGGGCGCAAGAGCGCGGGCGGGCTCGGCTATCAGTACGCGATCTTGGAGGCCGCGGGGTTCCTGCGCCGCGACTCCGGGGGCGTGCGGACGGTGCAGGTCCGGCTGCCCGGCGAGGCGTCTTTCCTGGCGCAATCCGATGCTGCGCCGCGGCCGGCCCCCGGGCCCGAGGCCGGCGACACGTCAGCCGGCCCCGGACGGGACACGGTGGTCTGGGTGCCGGTCGCGGGGCAGGTCGCGGCGGGCGAGCCGATTTCCCCCGCGGAACCGCGCGAGGACCGCCTCCCGCTGCCCAGGGAGATGGTCGGTGCGGGTGCGCTGTTCGCGCTCAGGGTCGTCGGAGACTCGATGATCGGGGTGGGGATCGTCAACGGTGACTGGGTGGTGATCCGGGAGCAGGCCGAGGCCGAGAACGGCGAGGTTGTGGCTGCGCTGATCGACGGGATTGAGGTGGAAGGCACGGTCAAGACCCTCAAGCTGGCCGACGGGCACCGCTGGCTGATGCCGCAGAACCCGGCCTATACGCCGATCCTGGGCGACCAGGCCGAGATCCGTGGCAAGGTGGTCGCCGTCTTGCGTTCGGTCTGACCGAAGACCGGTGCTGCGGCTGCCTACGTCCGGTCGGGTGAGGGACGCGGCAGCCCCTTGACCAGCCCGGCCGTGCCGGTCAGCAGCATCGTGCCCAGGACGATCAGGTAGACGATCCCGGAGGCGGATCCCCACGCGAACTGGTGCGGATAGCGCGCGAGCGCTATGCACTGCAGCACGACGAGCAGGATGTAGCCAACTGCCGCCGGGCGCAGCCGGCGGGCGGATCGTTCCAGCACCGCATGCGCCGCGGCCACGCCCAGGCTGATCAGCCAGGCCCCGGTCGCCTGGGCGACCAGCGTGGTCAGCGGCCACGGCCACAGCGGGGCGGCCTGGTCCGGGACCGCGAACAGTGCCACGCCGAGACCGAACAGGCCGACCGCCTGGGCACCCAGTAGCCAGCACAGCCAGCCCGGCAGGACGGCCACCCGGGGCGGGTCCGACCCGGGCGTGCGCGCCTGCACGACCAGGATGATCAGCATCAGCACGGGAACCAGCGCATAGACCGCGATCCAGGCCCAGGTGACGATGCGCGTCCGGGCCTCGAACTGGCTCCCCAGGTGGAACTTGTCCAGGTGGTTCAAGGTGGCAGCGAGCGTGAGCACGGTGAACACCAGCACGGTGGGCACCGCGATGCGCGCGTTGGCCCATAGCGCCTGCCGGGCGGCGAGGGCCTCGATCGCCATGCTGGCCCAGTAGGCAGCGCCCAGGAACGCGGCCGCCAGCGGGGGGGCGATCGTCCAGGCGAAGAACGTGGCCGTTCGGTCGGTGAACACGAACAGCTGAAACCCGGCAAGCAGCACCAGCACCGCCGCCACGTACAGCAGCACGCGCATGGCCGGCACGAGCGGCCGGTAGGCCACCGCGGCCGGATCTGCCGGCGGCCCGTCCGGGCCGCGGACGTCCGGCCGCTTCCCGGATCCGGCCCTGAGCCTGTCGTCGGCGGCCACCGCTACCGGCTCCGCGGGTGCCGCGCGCCGGCCGCGGCTTCGACCGTGCGGTGCAGGTACTGGACGGTGACCGCTCCCTCGCCCACCGCGGATGCGACCCGCTTGACCGATCCGCGGCGGACGTCACCAGCCGCGAACACGCCAGGCAGGCTCGTCTCGTTCGGCAGCGGCGGGCGGTCCAGGCCCCAGCTGACGTCCCCGCGGCCCGCGTCGTCGAGCAGGTCAGGTCCGGTCCGCACGAAGCCCCATTCGTCGCGGGCGACACCCTCGTCCAGGTACTCGTTCCTCGGTTCGGAGCCGATCAGGACGAACACGGCGTCGGCCGGGACCGTGTGCCTGGCCCCGGTCTTGGTGTCCTCGAGCGTCAGCTCCTCGAGATGATCCGTGCCGGTGCCGTCGGCCACCTGCACGCGGTACCGGACGTCGACGTTCGGCGTCGCGTCTATCTCGCGGATGAGGTAGTCAGACATGCTGTTGGCCAGCGACTGGCCACGAATCAGGATCGACACCTGTTCGGCCCACCGGGACAGGTGCATCGCGGCCTGCCCGGCCGAGTTACCGCCCCCCACCACGTACACCCGCCGGCCGCGCATCGCCGCCGCCTCGCTGACCCCCGCACCATAGAACAGGCCCCGGCCGAGCAGCTTTTCCAGCGCCGGGACGCCGAGCCGGCGGTAGCTGACGCCGCTCGCGAGGACCACCGAGCGCGCTGTGAGGGTGCTCCCGTCCGAGAGCCGCAGCCGGTAATGGCCCTGTTCGCCGTGCAACTCGTCGACCTGCCGCAGGAACAGGAACGTGGTGCCGAAGACCCAGGCCTGCTGGTAGGCCGCGAACGCGAGCCGGGCCCCGCTGATGCCCTGCGCGAATCCCGGGTAGTTGCGGATCATCGAGCTGGTCGCCGCCTGGCCGCCGATGGCCTCCCGCTCGATGACCACCGTCCGCAGCCCCTCGGAGGAGGCATAGACAGCGGCCGCCAGCCCGGCCGGGCCCGCTCCCACCACCGCGACGTCGAACACCTCGCCCTCGGGTATGGGCGTCATCAGGCCAAAAGCCTCGGCGAGCTCCAGATTCGACGGGTTGGCCAGCGTGGGCTGATCCGCCGCGAAGCGCAGCACCATGACCGGCAGGTCCGCCGATTCCAGGCCCTGCTCGCGCAGCAACTGCCGGCCGCGGTCGGAATCGGCGTCGTAGAAGCCGATCGGTATTCCGTTGCGGGAGAACATGTCGCGCAGTTCCTGGGACCGCGGCGACCAGCGCTCGCCGATCATCTGTACCGCCTCGAACCCGCCGCCGCGCAACTGGCTCCACTCGCTCAGGAAGTTCGTGACCGAGCTATGGAAGTCCTCGTCAGGACGCTCCTTAGGGCGATACATCCAGTGGTCGATCTTGCCCAGGGTGACCGCATCAAAGATCGGCCGCGCGGTTTCCCATGCACCCCACCGGACCGCGGCCACCCGCAACGCCGTCGGGTCGATGGCACGGATCCCGGCCTGGACGTCGAGGCCGTCCGGATCCTCGGTGCCGAGCCCGCCGACGACCAGGGCCACCGGCGTGCCGCCGCGCACCAGGTTCCGCACCTGAGCGTCCAGGTGGTCCGGGTCGTCGCAGACGACGATCTGATAGTCCGCGGCGTACCGGCTCGACAACTCGCGGCTGAGCGTGCCGCGTATGTCCGCGTCATGGCTGGCGACGACGATGGCAGCCCGCTCATCGCCGCCGTTGCCGTCGTTGGCGCGGGACTGATCCCGGCCTGTCGGTGCCGCGTCCTGGCCGCTGGGAAGTCGATCGTCTGTCACGCCGTGCCCCCAGGTGCTCCGGGCCCGTGGTCGCAGCCCCACACAGATCCCGATGCTGGTCCGATCCGGCCAGCAGCCAGGCCCCGGTTTGCGAGATGTCCGACCATGCCGGGCCTTTTCTAATCCTTTGCCCCGACTTTACAGAACGGGCCCGTTCATGACACCCACGATATGCGCTAGCGTCCAACCATGACACTGCCTCGTGATCTTGCTCGTTTCGCGCGGGCGGCCGCGGTCTGCGCCGCCGCTGCTGGCCTGTCGGCCGCCGTGATTCCCGCGGCCGCCGCCGCCAGCAACCCGGCGCGCGCCACCGTCCACCGGGCGCATGCCGCCAGCAACCCGGCGCCAGCCGTCGGCCGCTTCCCCGGCCGGCTGTCCTGGAAGCTGCTGGACACCGGTACCCAGGTGCATTTCCGCGGGCTGGCCGCGGTCAGCCGGAACGTGGCCTGGCTCGGCGGCTACGACGGGACCGTGCTGCGCACGGTTGACGGCGGCCGGACCTGGATCAACGCATCGCCGCCCGGGGCGTCGGCGCTGCAGTTCCGCGACATCTCCGCGTTCAGCGCCACCCGGGCCGTGGCCATGGCCGCGGGCACCGGCGCCGCCTCCAGGCTGTACTTCACCGCCGACGGCGGCCGCACCTGGAGCCTGGCCTACCAGAACACCAGCCGGCAGGCGTTCTTTGACTGCATGGCCTTTTTCAACCCCCGCCGCGGCCTGGTGCTGAGCGACCCGGTGAACGGCAAGTTCCGCATCCTGGCCACCAGGAACGGCGGCCGGAGCTGGACCGTCCTGCCTAACGCCGGGATGCCGCCGGCGCTGCCCGGCGAGGCCGGGTTCGCGGCGAGTGGCGAGTGCCTCACCACGTCCGGGCACGACGCCTGGTTCGGCAGCGGGGCCGCCGCGGCGGCCCGGGTGTTCCAGTCCCGTGATGGCGGCCGCACCTGGCACGCCAGCACTACCCCGATCGTGGCCGGCCCGACGGCCGGCGTGTTCGGGCTCGCGTTCCGCACCCCGCTGGCCGGGGTCGCGGTCGGCGGCGACTTCAACGTGCCGACCGCGTCGGCCAACGTGGCGGCGCTGTCCTATTTCGGGCGGCCGTGGTTCTCCCCGCCGTCAGGCCCGGCCGGGTACCGCTCCGGCGTCAGCTGGGTCCCGCACACGCTGGCCACGGTCATCGCGGTGGGGCTGACCGGCTCGGACGTCTCCTACAACGGCGGCCTGACCTGGCACACCTTTGACACCGGCCAGTTCGACACGGTCAGCTGCACTCCGGACGGCTCCTGCTGGGCATCCGGCGACCTGGGGCGGGTGGCGACACTGCGCTGAGCTTCGCCGTTAACGCGAAGCGCTCACCGACCGCAGGCCGGGTCAGAACTGCACGCCGCGGGTCAGCGCCCCGTTCGACGAGCAGGTTAGCCCCGGTGATGAAGCTTGCGGCCGGGCTGGCCAGGAACACCGCCGCGCGGGCGATCTCCTCGGGCCTGGCCATCCGCCCGGTGGGGTTCAGCGCCAGCGCCGAGGCGAACAGGTCAGGATTGTTCTGCTCGATGCTCTGCCACACGCCGCCGTCGAAGTAGGTGTTGCCCGGGGACAGGCTGTTGGCCCGGATGCCCTCCGCGGCAAGCTGGAAGGCCAGCCCCTGGGTGTAGTGGATGATCGCCGCTTTGAACGTGCCGTACGGCCCGGCGGCGAAGTCGATCTCCCGGCCGGACACGCTGCCGATGCTCACGATCGAAGCCGCCGCGCTGCGCTTCAGGTACGGCAGCGCGGCGTTCACCAGGCCGACCGTGCCCATCATGTCCACGTTGAAGCTCGCCTGCCAGTTCTCCGCCTGGTCCGGGATCGCGAGGGCGCTGACATTGGCCACCACGATGTCCAGGCCGCCGAGCTGGTCCGCGCTCTCGGTGACCCAGCGCCGCATGCCCTCCTCGTCCGCGACGCTGGTGGCGTGCCCGATCACCGTGCCGCCGCGCTCGGTGAGCGCCTCGGCGGCGGCGCTGACGTCGGCGGCGGTGCGCGCGCAGAACCCGACCGCCGCCCCCTCGGCCAGGAACGTCTCCACGATGGCCCGCCCGATGCCGCGGGTGCCGCCGGTCACCAGGGCACGCAGCCCCTGCAAGCCCAGATCCACCTGCCGCCTCCCGTCTTACCGGCCGTGCGCCGCGGCGGCCTCGCGCAGCTGCCGGTGCATGCCGCGGTAAGCGTCCGCCGGGGGGAGCAGGGCCTTGGGTACCTTCGTGACCGCGCTGTAGTTGGCGTCCACGACGTTGGCCAGCGGGGCCTCGCTGATCTGCGACAGCAGCTGGTAGGCGTCCAGCGTGTCCAGCCCGTACAGCTCGCTGAGCCACGCCACCATGTTGACCTGGCTGGCGCGCCAGGCATCCTCGAGCGGACGGCCCGATCCCACCACCGCGAGGTAGTTGTCGTTCTCGATCCGCGGCCAGGCCTGCCCGCCGCCCTTGATCAGATCCACGATCAGCGTGACGTCCATGGCGCCTTCCACCGCGGTGCCGCACGCCTCGCCCTCGCCCTGCCGGTAGTGCCCGTCGCCCACCGAGAACAGCGCGCCTTCCACGTTGACTCCCAGGTAGCAGGTCGCGCCGGCCCGCATTTCCGGGCTGTCCATGTTCCCGCCGAAGGTGTCGGGCACCAGCGAGGAGCGCACCTCGCCGGCGGCGGGAGCCACCCCGACGGTGCCGAGCATGGGGGCCATCGGCAGCTCAAGCCGCAGCCCGCCGGCGTGCGCCTGGAACGCGACCGTCCGCCGGTCGCTGTCCACCTCGTAGATCCAGGTCCGCTCCGGTAGCGGCTCCTGCAGCGTGGCGGTGCGGTCGGTGCTGGTCAGCCCCCCGAAGAACGGGATCGTGCAGGACGCGCCCCAGCCGCGTGCCGGGCTGAGATCCAGGAAGTGCAGGGCCAGCGTGTCGCCGGCTTCGGCGCCCTCGACGTAGAACGGGCCGGTCTGCGGGTTGACGAACGGCATGGTCAGCGCCGCGCTTGGCAGGTCCGTGGTACGCCGGATGTTGCCGCAGAACGCGTCTTCGGTCCACAGCCGCAGCAGCGTTCCCGGCGTCACCTTGCGGACCGGCCCGACGCCGCCGAACGTGAACGCGTACTGCTCAGGCTCGGGGCGGAACTCGACAACCTCCATCGCGGCCTTCCTCTCCGGCTCGGCTCCGGCTGGGCTGGTGCTCAGCGCAGCGACACGTGCGACCGGTTCAGCTCCGCGACGCTGGCCACGCCCAGCAGCCGTAGCGTACGGGTGATCTCCGCGGCGAGGATGTCGATCGCCCGCTGCACCCCCCGCTCGCCGCCGGCCATCAGCCCATACAGGAACGCCCGGCCCACCAGGCAGCCCCGCGCGCCCAGGGCGAGCGCGGCGACCACGTCACCGCCGTGCATGATCCCGGTGTCGAGCAGGATCTCGGCCCGGTCACCCACCGCGTCGGCGATCGCGGGCAGCACCTCCAGCGGGGCGGCCGCCCGGTCCAGCTGCCGTCCCCCGTGCGTGGACACCACGATCCCGTCCGCGCCGTGGTCCACGGCGGCGCGGGCGTCGGCCACGGTCTGGACGCCCTTGATCAGCAGCGGGCCCGGCCAGGCCGCGCGCAGCCACTCGATGTCGGCGAACGTCACCGACGGGTCGAACATCTCGTTCACGAGCTCGGCCACGGTGCCGTGCCACCCGCTCATGTTCGCGAACGTCAGCGGCTCGGTGCTGAGCAGGTTGAACCACCATCCGGGGCAGCGCGCCGCGTCGAGCACGGTGGCCGGCGTGAGCGCGGGCGGGATCGTCAGCCCGTTGCGGACGTCCCGCATCCGCGCGCCCGCGACCGGCGTATCCACGGTCAGCATCAGCGCCTCGTAGCCTGCCGCGCGGGCCCGCCCGACCAGATCCTTGGCGGCGTCGCGGTCCCGCCACACGTAGAGCTGGAACCACTTGCGGGCGTCCGGCGCCTCAACGACCACCTGCTCGATCGAGGTGGTGCCCATCGTGGACAGCGCGAACGTGAGGCCCGCCCGCTGCGCGGCCCGCGCCGCCGCCCGTTCGCCCTCATGGTGGAGCAGCCGGGTGAAACCGGTCGGCGCCAGCCCGAACGGCAGCGGCCAGCGGTGACCGAGCACCGTGCTGCCGGTGTCGGTGGTGCCCACGTCCCGCAGCATCGCGGGATGGAACTGCACCCGGGCGAAGCTGCGGCGCGCCCGGCGCAGGCTGATCTCCTGCTCGGCGGCGCCGTCGGCGTAGTCGAACACCGCGCGCGGGAGCCGGCGCACGGCGATCGCACGCAAGTCGGCAATGGTGTGCGCGCGGGACAGCCGCCGCTCGGTGGGATCAGCCGGCAGCCGTTCGGTCCGCAGCAGCGGCCGCAGCTGCGACCACCGGGGAAGCTGCCTGCCCGCCAATGCCGCCCTCCTCCCGGATGTGGTCAGTGTGTCCCGGCCGCGCGCGGACCGCAAGCTGCCGCCGGCACAGGTCCGGCGTCCGGGATTGAGGCCGGCCAGGACGGGAATCAGCAACCGGCGATGGGTATCTATGTGGGCACCTCAGGCTGGCAGTACCGCGACTGGCGCGGCGTCCTGTATCCGCCAGGCCTGGCGCAGAGCCGCTGGCTGGAGTACTACGCCGGGTGCTACGGCACGGTCGAGAACAACGGCGCCTTCTACCGGCTGCCCGGCCCGGACACGTTCGCCGGGTGGCGGGCCCGGACGCCCGAGGGCTTCGTGATGGCGGTCAAGGCGAGCCGGTACCTGACCCACATCAGGCGGCTGCGCGATCCTGCCGAGCCGGTGCAGCGCCTGATGCGCGCGGCCGCGGGGCTCGGTGACCGGCTCGGCCCGGTGCTGCTGCAGCTGCCGCCGAATCTGCCCGCCGACGCACGCGCGCTCGATGACTGCCTGGGCGAGTTCTCCCGCTTCCCCGGCGTCCGCGTCGCGGTGGAGTTCCGGCACGAGTCGTGGTGGGCCGACGACATCCGCCAGCTACTGACCCGCCGCAACGCCGCACTGTGCTGGGCGGACCGGCGCGGCCGCCCGGTCACCGCGCTGTGGCGCACCGCCGACTGGGGCTACCTGCGCCTGCATGAAGGCCGAGCACGACCGTGGCCCCGGTACGGCCGGCAGGCGCTGCGCGGCTGGGTGCGGCGGATCGGCGCCGCCTGGCCAGGCCCGGCGGACGTGTTCGTCTACTTCAACAACGACCAGGGCGGGGCCGCGCCCGGTGACGCCGCGGCCTTCGCGTCGCTGGCCCGCGCCGAGGGCCGTCCGGTATCCCGGGCCGAGGTACCCGACATCGACGCTGATCAGCGGGTATGACTGGAGCGTGGCTTCCTGGGTGCTGCACGTTGACCTCGACCAGTTCATCGCCGCGGTCGAGGTGCTGCGCCGCCCCGAGCTGGCCGGCCGCCCGGTCGTGGTCGGAGGTGACGGAGACCCGGCGAAGCGGGGCGTGGTCAGCACCGCCTCGTACGAGGCGCGCGCACACGGCGTGCATTCCGGCCTGCCGCTGCGCACGGCGGCGCGGCGGTGCCCGCAGGCGGTGTTCCTGCCCGTGGACAAGCAGGCCTATGAGGCGGTTTCCGCGCGGGTGATGGCGGCGCTGCGCGAATCGGGGGCCGCGCTGGAGGTGATGGGCTGGGACGAGGCCTTCCTGGGCACCGACCACGACGACCCAGAGAGTTTCGCCCGCGAGCTGCAGCGGCGGGTTCGCGACGCCACCAGGCTGGATTGCACGGTCGGCATCGGCCAGAACAAGCTGCAGGCCAAGCTGGCCACCGGCTTCGGCAAGCCCGCGGGCATCTTCCGGCTCACCTACGAGAACTGGTCCGAGGTGCTGGGTGCGCGGCCGCCGGATGCGCTGTGGGGCATCGGCCCGAAGACCGCCAAGCGGCTCGCCGAACTCGGCATCCGCACCGTCGCCGACCTCGCAGCCGCCGACCCGCAATCGCTCGCCCGGCAGTTCGGCCCGGTCACCGGGCCCTGGCTGGTACTGCTGGCGCGCGGTCACGGCGAGCGCGAGGTGGACCAGACGCCGTACCAGCCGCGCTCGCACGGCAAGGAGATCACGTTCCAGCGCAACATCGCGGACTGGACTCAGGTGCGCGCGGAGGTCGCGCGGCTCGCCGATCTGGTCGCGGGCGAGCTGGCGAGCGAGCGCCGGCCGGCCGTCCGGGTGGTGGTGAAGGTCCGCTACGCGCCGTTCGTCACCCAGACCCACGGGCACCCGCTAGCCGTGCCCACCGTGGCGGCCGCCCCGCTGAGGCAGGCTGCGCTGGCCGCCCTGGACAAGTTCACCGGCCGGCGGCCGGTGCGGCTGCTCGGAGTCCGCGCCGAGTTCGCCACCGGTGGCCGCTGACGCCTGCCCGCGCTGGCCGGACCGGCCGGACCGGGGACGGGGTTCGTCTCCGTCCGGCGGGCAACGCCAGGTGACCGCGGCCCCGGAATGGGCGAGGATGGTGATCCTGGACGGAAGGAGCCGGGATGGACGGGCGGCGGGCAGCGCAGGACCCGGTCGGCGGCCCTCCTGACCAGGCACCGCTCATCGTGCTGGCCGAGACGGCGAGCGAGACCGAGCGCGCGCTGGTCACCCGGTGGCTGCGGGGCGCAGGGCTGGGGCCGTCGGTGGTCATGCCGCTGGACGGCCCGCGGCTGGCCCTGTCGCTGGCCGAGACCCCGCCGGACACGGTGGTCACCGCCGCTCGCGTGGCCTGGCTCCCGCGCGAGCGCGGCGCCGCGGGCCAGGGGCGCTGGCCGGGTGCCCTGTCGCTGGCCAGCCCCCGGCGGCCGCCGTCCTTCCAGCAGGCCCGCATTGCCCGCTGCGAGCCCGGCCGGGCCCGGGTGGTGCTCGCCGAGCCCGCCACCGTGGCCGCGCTGCGCGCGCGCTGGGGCGGCACAGGCTCGTTTGCGCAGTTCGTGGCGCGGCAGGCCAGGCTCGCGCTGGAGCGCGCCGAACGGCCGCTGCGCGGATACCGCTACAAGGTGCCCAGGCACGTTGTCGAGGCGATCCAGGACAGTCCGCAATTCCGCGCCGAGGTACCCGGAATCGCCGCCCGGCTGAACCTCGCCGAGCCGGAAGTGGCGGAACGGGCCAGGGCCGACCTGGAAAGCCTGGTCGCCTCCGTGAGCCCGCTCGCTTCGGACCTGCTGTCGGCCGCGCTGCGCCCGCTGCACGCCCGCGCCTGGGAGGTCCAGGCCGACACCGCCGGACTGGACCGGCTGCGCGAGCTGAATCGCCGTCACGCGCTGGTGTTCCTGCCCAGTCACCGCTCGTACGCCGACTCGCTGCTGCTGGCCGACGTGCTGGCAGGCAACGACTTCCCGCGCAACCACGTGCTCAGCGGGGACAACCTTAGCTTCTGGCCGGTCGGCCCGCTGGCCAAGCGGGCCGGCATCATCTTCATCCGGCGCAGCTTCGGCGCGGACGAGATCTACAAGTTCGCGTTGCGGGCCTACCTCGGCTACCTGCTGGCCAAGCGGTTCAACCTGGAGTGGTACCTAGAGGGCGGCCGCTCGCGGACCGGCAAGCTGCGCCCGCCGCGCTTCGGCCTGCTGACCTACCTGACCGAGGCCATCGAGCGCGGTTACGCGCAGGACGCCTGCCTGGTCCCGGTGTCGATCACCTACGACCAGCTCGCCGAGGCCTCGGCCATGGCTGCCGAGCAGGGCGGCGGGGCGAAGAAGGCCGAAGGGCTGTCCTGGCTGGCGTCCTACGCGAGGGGACAGCTGAGCCGGATCGGGACCGCGCAGGTGCGGTTCGCAGAGCCGCTCTCGCTGCGCGAGGCTATGGCCCGCGGCGACGGCCAGGACGGCCGGGACGCGTGGCGGCTGAGGCTGCAGAAGGTGGCGTTCGAGGTGGCCGTGCGGATCAACCAGGTGACCCCGGCCACCGCGACGGCGATGGTCACGCTTGCGCTACTGGGGGTGCGCGACCGCGCCCTGACCCTGGGCCAGGTGCGGCAGGTGCTGGAGCCGCTGCGCAGCTACCTGGCCGAGCGGGGGCTGCCGTACGCCGACGAGGCGCTGCGCACCCCGGACGGCGTGCGCTGCGCGCTGGGCGCGCTCGCCCGCCAGCATGTCGTGACGATCTACGACGGCGGCGAGGAACCGGTGTACGCGATCGAGCAGGGCCAGCACCTGGTGGCCGCGTTCTACCGCAACAGCGCGATCCACCACTTCGTCGACCGCGCGGTCGCGGAACTGGTGCTGCTCAGCCCGCCCGCCGACCGCTGGGACGAGGCGATGCGGCTGCGGGACCAGCTGAAGTTCGAGTTCTTCTTCCCGGACAAGCAGGCCTACCGGGCGCAGCTCTCGGCCGAGCTCACCCGGCTGGACCCGGATTACGAGACGGTCGACGGGCGCGCGGTGCTGGAGCGCTCGCGACTGCTGATGGCGCACCGCGTGCTGCGGTCGTTCCTGGACGCGCAGCTCGTGGTGGCCGAACGGCTCGGCGCGTGCGACCCGGGTTCCCCGGTGCAGGAGAAGGAGTTCCTCGCCGAATGCAGCGGCGTCGGGCGGCAGATGCTGCTGCAGGGCCGGCTGCACGGACCGGAGTCGCTGTCCCGCGAGCTGTTCTCCGGCGCGCTGAGGCTGGCCGGCAACCTGGATCTGACCTGCCAGGGGGGCGCGGAACTGGCCCGCCGCAGGCGGGCATTCGCCGCGCGGCTGCGCGATGTCGTCGCGCGGGTGATCACGATCGACGAGATAGACGCGGCGTCGCGGCGGGAGGTGGCCGGTGTCGAACCCTAGCCAGCGGAGCGGCGGGCTGTGGTCGGAGGAGCAGCTGGCCGGCGACGTCGAGGCCGGCCTGAGGGGCGCGCGGGTGGGCGCGTTCTTCGACTTCGACGGGACGGTGATCGACGGGTACTCGCTGACCGCGTTCGCCCGCCACCACCTGCGGTCACTTCAGGTCGCGCCGGCCGACCTCGGGCGGATGCTGCTCACCGGCCTGCGCGGGGTGACCAGCGAGCAGGACTTCGAGCAGTTCACCGAGCTGGGCATGCGGGTCTGGGCCGGGCGCAGCGAGGACGAGCTCACCGAGCTGGGCGAGCGGCTGTGGGTGCAGGGCATCGCCGGCGCGATGTACCCCGAGGCGTGGCGGCTGGTCGAGGCGCACCAGCGGGCCGGGCACACCGTGGTACTCGCCTCGTCCGCCACCAGGTTCCAGGTTGAGCCCGCCGCCAGGGCCATGGGCGTCGAGCACATCATCGTCTCGCCGGTGGAGATCGTGAACGGGATCTGCACCGGCCGGCCAGGAGGACGGCTGCTGTGGCGGGCGGGCAAGGCCGAGGCGGTCCGCGCGTTCGCGGCCGGCCACGACATCGAACTGCCGGAGAGCTACGCCTACTCCAACGGGGACGAGGATGTGCCGTTCCTGCGGACCGTCGGCCGGGCCAGGGCGATCAACCCCGGCCGCGGGCTGGCCGCGGCGGCGCGGCACTCCGGGTGGCCCGTGACGCGGTTCCGCTCCCGCGGGCGGCCAGGGGCGGCGGACATCGCCCGCACCGCGGCCGGCCTGACCGGCCTGTTCGGCGGCTTCGCCGCCGGCCTGGCGCTGGGGGCACCGACCGGGTCCCGGCGGGAGGCCGTCGACCTCGGCATTACCCTGGCCGGCGAGCTGGGCAGCGTGCTGGCCGGGGTGCGGCTGGACGTCACCGGGGCCGAGTACCTGGCCGCCCGGCCTGCCGTGTTCCTGTTCAACCACCAGAGCCAGCTTGACGTGCTCATCCTGGCCAAGCTGCTGCGCGGCGGGTTCACCGGCGTGGCCAAGAAGGAACTGGCAAGCACGCCCGGGTTCGGGCTGGTGTTCCGGCTCGCCGACGTGGCGTTCGTGGACCGCGGCAACACCGAGCAGGCGCGCGAGGCCCTGGAGCCGGCCGTCCGCAAGCTGCGCAGCGGGATCTCGCTGGTGATCGCGCCGGAGGGCACCCGGTCGGCGACGCCGGCCCTGGGGGCGTTCAAGAAGGGCGCGTTCCACGTCGCGATGCAGGCGGGCGTGCCGATCGTGCCCATCGTCATCCGCAACTCCGGCGAGCTGATGTGGCGGAACGCGTCCACGATCCGGGCCGGCAGCGTCCAGATCGCGGTCCTGCCGCCGATCCCGACCCTCGGCTGGACGCCAGCGGACCTGGACAAGCACGTACACGAGGTCCACCGGCAGTATCTGGCCACGCTTGCCGACTGGCCAAGCCGCGGGTCCGGGCCGGTCCAGGTCACCGAGCCCCACCTGCCGGGGCCGCCCCCGGCGGCCCCGCTCGACTGGGGCACCTCGCCGCAGATGAACCCGCTGGAGACGGCGATGTGGCGGGCCGAGGAGGCCGACAGCAGGCTGCGGGCGAACGTCAGCCTGCTTGAGCTGCTCGACCCCGTTCCCGGCTGGGACCGGCTGCTCGCTGCGCACGAGTGGGCCTCGCGCATGGTGCCGCGGATGCGCGAGCGCGTGGTCGAGCCGCTGTTCGGGCTGGGCGCCCCGACCTGGGTCAACGTCGGCCAGTTCGACCTCTCCCGGCATGTCCACCGGGTCAGCCTGCCCGCCCCAGGCTCGTTGCGCCAGCTCCTGGACGTGGTGCAGGACTTCGCCGCCGCCCCGTTCGACAGGGACCGCCCGCTGTGGGAAGCGCTGCTGGTCGAGGGCCTGGCCGGCGGCCGGGCCGGGTACCTGGTCAAGAGCCATCACAGCGTGACCGACGGGCTCGGCGCGGTGCAGCTCATCACCCGGCTGCACAGCCGCACGCCCGAGCACGACCCGCGGCGGCCCGAGCCGCTGGCGGCCGCGCCGGCGCAGGCATCCCGGATCGGCCTGTTCACCGGGCAGATGGCCGGGTACGCCCGGTCCGCGCCGACCGTTGCGCTGCGCCAGGGCATCGAGACGCTCGGCGCGCTGCGGCGGCCCTGGCAGAGCGCCGAACAGGCGGCGGGACAAGCGGTCGAGACGGTGCGCTGGCTGGGGCGCACGGCCGCCCCCGGCCCGCGCGGCTCCGCGCTGCTGGCCCCCCGCGGCGGCGGCTGGCACTTCGAGGTGCTTGACGTGCCGCTGGCCGAACTCAAGGCCGGAGCGAAAGCGGGCGGCGGCTCGCTCAATGACGGGCTGCTGGCCGGCGTGATCGGCGGGTTCCGCCGCTATCACGAACGGCACGGCGACCCGGCGGACAGGCTCACCGTGGGGTTCCCGATCAGCCTGCGCACCCAGGACGACCCGCAGGGCGGCAACCGCTTCACCGGCGCCCGGTTCGCCGCGGACATGACCGAGACGGACCCGGCCGCCCAGATCGCCGCCGTGCGGGAGTTCGTGCTCACCGCCAGGGCGGCCAGCGCCGCCGCGACCGACACGGTATCGGCCGCGCTCGCCCCGGCACTGAGCTGGCTGCCCCCGCCTGTCATCGCCGCGATCTCCGGCCAGCTCACCAGCGCCAACGACGTGCAGGTGTCCAATGTGCCCGGAGTTCCCTACCCGGTGTACATCGCGGGATCGCGGATCACCCGCATGTACCCGTTCGGGCCGCTGCCCGGCTGCGCGGCCATGATCACCCTGATCTCGCACAACGAGGAATGCTGCATTGGGATCAACGCCGACGCCGCCGCGATCACCGACCCGGGCGGCCTCACCGAGGATCTCCGGGCGGCCCTGGAAGATGTGGTGGCGCTGGCGCGGTGAGCCTGCTCGCCCCGAGCGGCCGTCACGGCCCCGGCGGACGGCGGACGGCGGACGGTTACGGCCCGGCTTCCGGTACGGTGCTGGTATCTACACTCGCGTAGACGAACAGGCGCGCGGGTTGCCGGTGAGCGCAGGAGCGGAAGAGCGTGAGGCACGACGAGACGGATCGGTCCGTGAGCGCGGCGGGCTCGCGCCGCGGAGCCGGCGAGCTGGAGGCCGCCGCGCTCGCGGTGCTGCAGGCGGCGGATACAGCGCTGACACCCGGGCAGGTACGGGACCGGCTGGGCGGCCGGCTCGCCTACACCACGGTGGTGACGATCCTGTCGCGGCTGCACGCCAAGGGGGTACTCACCCGCGTCCGGTCAGGACGGGCCTACGCCTACGCCCCGGTGGCCGACGAGCCGGGACTGGCGGCCCGGCGGATGCAGGGCGTGCTCGAGGCCGAGGATGACCGCGAGGCGGTGCTGGCCAGGTTCGTGTCCGGCCTGTCGCCCGCCGACGAGCGGCTGCTGCGCCGGATGCTCGGCGAACTCCCGGACGCCGACGGCTGAGCGGGAGGCGGCAATGAAGCTCGCGGTCTGGCTGCCTCTGGTCCTACCGCTGCTCGCCGCGGTATCGGCCCGCCGCCTGGCCGAGTGGCTGCCGCCGCGCACCGCGACCTGGCTGCTGACCGGCAGCGCGGTGGTCCTGGCCGCGGCCAGCGGTGCCGCGCTGGGATTTCTCGCCCTGGCCGCAACGCTCCGCATCCCGCTGGTCGCGGCGGCCGGCGACCTGTCATTGCACGCGGTAAGCCGCGATGACCCCTCGTCGCTGCCGCTGGGGCTGGCCGCCGGCGCGCTGCTGGCCGCCGCTGCGGCCGCCGCCGTGCACGCGGCCTGGCGGCGCACGGCCGCGCTGGTCGCCGCGCACCGGCAGGCCCGCTGGCTGCCAGGTGCCGGGCAGGTCGTCGTGGTCAGCGACGACGCGGCCGACGCCTACACGGCGCCTGGGTGGCCCGGCCGGATCGTGATCACCACCGGGATGATGCACGCCCTCACCGCGGCCGAGCGCCAGGTGCTGCTGGCCCACGAGCGGGCGCACGCCTCGGGGTACCACTACCTGTTCACCGCGGCGGCGCGGCTTGCCTCGGCGGCCAACCCGCTGCTGCGCCCGCTGGCCGACGCCGTCGGCTACAGCGTGGAACGGTGGGCCGACGAGCAGGCCGCGACCGCGGCTGGAGACCGGACGCTGGCCGCCCGCGCCATCGCCACGGCGGCACTGGCCGCGCGGGCGGCCCCGGCCGCGCGGGCCGCCCCGGCGGGAGCGCTCGGCGCGGCGGGCGGCGCCGCCGGGATGCGCGGCGCGGGAGCCGGGATGCGCGGCGCGGGAGCCGGGATGCGCGGCGCGGGAGCAGTGCCGCGCCGGGTGGCCGCGCTGCTGCAGCCGCCGCCGCGGCCCCGGCTGCTGCTGGCGGCGGTTGCGGTCGCGCTGGTCGCAGTGTCCGGGCTTTCGGCCCTGGACGCCGCCAGCGGCCTGCATGGCCTGATCGAGTTCGCCCAGGCCGCCGGCGTCTCCTGATCCGCCAGGCCGGTCTCCTGATCCCTGCCTGGCAGGGGATGCCGGAGCGTGGTGCCCGTGATCAGGCCCTGCGGGCGCGCCGGTGACCGGCGGGTCAGCCGCGGGGGGCGCGGTGCCCGGCCGGACGCCGCTCCGGCTCCTCTTCCCGTGATTCGCGGCGCAGCTCGCGGACCCGGTAGAAGATGAAGGCCGCGATCGCCACCACGGCGATGGCGAGGATCACGTAGCCGGCCACCGCCAGGTCGTGCGCGACGCGGTGCCAGGCCGTTCCGACGCCGTAGCCGATGCTCGCCACGACGGTGGCGTAGACCACGGTGCCGATCGCGCTCAGCACCCCGAAGCGCAACGCGGGCACCTGGGCGAATCCCGCTACCAGCGAGGCGAACGAGCGCACCAGCGGCAGCACCCTGGCCACCGCGATCGCCCAGCCGCCGCGGCCGGTCAAGAACCGTTCGGCGCGGTCGATGTCCGCCTTGGTGATGAGCAGGTACCGGCCGAACCGCTCCACCACCGGCCGTTCGGCCACCCGGCCCACCCCGTAGGAGACGTAGGACCCGGCCAGCTCGGCCAGCGAGCCGAGGATGATGACTAGTGCCAGGTTGAGGTGACCCTGGGAGGCCAGCACGCCGGCGAAACCAAACGTGATCTCCGAGGGAATGGGCACGCAGCAGCCCTCGAGGAAGGCGAGCAGGATCAGCGCGCCGTAGCCGGCGTTGATGAGAAAGCTCTCCATGACTGCCCTTCGCGCAGCATCCCGGGGGACGCGTTGGCACCGCGAGTTCTACAAGTTTGTAGAGATTCTAGCCCGGGCCGGGAGCGGGACGAGCCAACGCCGACCAGATTCGACAACAGGTTAGCGCCAGTGGTCAAGCGGCACGGGGCCGCGGCTCAGCACGGTGCGGATGGCGAACGTGCTGTGCGCCTCGATCACCGAGGGGATGGCCAGGATCCGGTCCAGCAGCACCTGCTCGTAGCCGGCCAGGTCCGAGGTGGCCACCTCGACCATGAAGTCGTCCGACCCGGAGATCACGTAGCAGGCGACCACGGCCGGTATCGCGGTCAGTGCCTGCTCGATCTGGCGGGATGTCTGCCGCGAGTGTCCCTGGACGCGCAGGCCGATGAACGCGGTCAGGCCGAGCCCGGCCCTGGCCCGGTCCACCTCGGCCCGGTACCCACTGATCAGGCCGCTGCCTTCCAGCGCCTTGACCCGGCGCAGGCACGCCGACGGGGACAGCGAGACGGCGTCGGCCAGGTCCACGTTGGCGATCCGGCCGTCGGCCTGAAGCCGGGTTACGATGGCACGATCCACGCGATCCACACGCTCGGGTGGCATAAGGGCCAGCCTACCGCCGTGGTCGTCGCACAATGTTGCGTCAAAGCCGCATTTACAAGCAACATTTGATATCGCGTGCGAGGCGTTTTCGGTCATGCTGCAGGCATGACCGGGACATCCGCAGCTATCCCCGCCCCGCCGCCGCCGCTGTCGGTCTGCCGGGGCGCCGCGCTCTACATCGGGGCGCTGCTCGGCCCCGGCCTGCTGCTGTTGCCCGGGCTGGCCGCGGCGCAGGCCGGGCCGGCATCGGTGCTGGCCTGGGCCGCGCTGATCGGACTATCGGCGATGCTCGCGGCGGTGTTCACCGCGCTCGGCCGCGCGCTGCCCTCGGCGGGCGGCGTCGCCGGCTACACGGCGGCGGGCCTGGGCCGCCGGGCGGGCGCGGTGGCCGGCTGGTGCTTCCTGGCCGGCGTGGTCTGCGGCGCCCCGATCGTCTGCCTGATCGGCGCGAGCTACGTCACCGAGCTGGCCGGCGGCGGCCAGCTGATGCGCGCGGCCGTGGCGGCCGCGCTGCTGCTCGCCGTGCTCGGCCTGGCCCTCGGCGGGGTCCGGGCCACCACGCTGGCCCAGCTGGTGCTCATCGCCCTGCTGATCGTGGTGGTGGTGATCGCCGTGGCCGGGTCCGCGACCGCCGCCCGCGCGGCCAACTGGACGCCGTTCGCCCCCCACGGCTGGCCCGCGGTCGGCCGGACCGCCGCCACCCTGATGCTCTCCTTCGTAGGCTGGGAGGCCGTGGCCCCGCTGACCACCCGGTTCCGCGACCCGGCCCGGCAGCTGCCCCGGGTCACCGGCATCGCGTTCGGCACGACCGCCCTGCTCTACCTGGGCCTGGCCGTGGCCACGGTCAGCAGCCTCGGCCGGGGCGCCGGCACCGACGTCCCGCTGGCGGCGCTGCTCCAGCTGGCCGTTGGCCCGGCCGGGCGCGCCGCCGCCGCGGTGGCCGCGGTCGTGCTCACCCTGGGCGCCACCAACGCGTACCTCACCGGCGCGGGGCAGATGATCACGCGGCTGACCGCGGGACGCCGGGCGGGCCGGTCCTCCCGGCCGCTCCTGCTGCTGATCGCCGCGGCCGGCCTGACCCTGATCGGGCTCTATGCCCTGCACATCGTCAGCACGGCGGGGATGGTCGCACTCCCGACGACCATGTTTCTCTGCGTGTACCTGGGCTGCACCGTATCCGCGGCGCGCGTCCTGACCGGGCCGGCCCGGATGGCTGCGATCCCCGCCGCGCTCGCCGTGGCCGCGATGATGGCCTGGTGCGGCTGGGCACTCGCCGCCACGGCGATCGTCGCGGTCGCCGCCGCGCTGGGCACCCGAACCCGGCCGGCGGCCGCGGGCGCGGGAACCGCCCGCACCGCGGCCGTACCCCGCACCGCGGCCGATCCCCGCACCGCGGCCGATCCCCGGGCCGTCACCCGGCCGGCTCGCCCCGCCTGGCCTTCTTCTTCATCCGGTACTGCAGCCGCTGCCTGGCCATCTCGCTCTTGCCGCTGCGCTCATTGGCCACCGCAGCCCGCTGGGCCTGGCCGAGATCCACGGGGGTCAGCAGGCCATTGGCGAGCAGGAACTCGGCCAGCTGGCGCGGGTGCCCCCGCTCCGCCCAGATGAATCCCTGCAGCATCTTCTTGTAGTCGGAGATCGCGCCTTCGCCGCTCAGATCCAGGGCGATGGCCACGTCAGTCATCGGCACCGGCTGCGGCGCGGCCAGACCGAGGATGTACTCCTGGTAGTAGTAGGCCAGCGCCATCCGCGCGGTGCCGTTGCGTTCGAAGTACGCGCGGACGTGCGCCACCGCTTCCTGCCTGGACCGGCTGCCCGGCCGGCCCGGGGCGCCGTTCGCCCTGACCTTCGCGTCCTGGGTGGCGGGCTGCTCGTCGCCGCGGGGGACGGCAGGCTCGGCGGCGCGCTGCGCCGGGACCTCGAGCCGCAGCCGCAGCACCCAGCTGCTGACGCTGATCAGCCACGCCCCGTCCTCGAGGACGATCGGCAGCGTCTCGTAATGCTGCACCGGCGCCACCGGCAGCACGTACCGGGCCGCCTTCTGCACCGCCCGGTGGTCCAGGGGCAGGTCCGGAGCGTGCCGCGCCAGGTACACCCGGTAGGTGCTGTCGCGGCTGAACAGTTCCCACCGGCGGTGCACGTAGCGCAGGCCGGCGCAGCGGGGGGACCGGTGCAGGGTGAGGTCCTGGTTGCCGGACAGCAGGCTCCGGTCCAGCCAGGTGATCTCATCGGGTGCGCAGCTCACCCACATACCCGGCCTCGATGACCAGATAAAGAGCTGGCTCATCGCCACTCCCTGGCGCGAATCCGCGACGCGGCCCCGCGGCGGGACCCGACTGTCGAGGATATGCGCCCGGCGCACTCGATCGCCGTGCTGTCAGCCGATCTCGACCCGAGACAACAGCGCGTCCGGCCTGATGCCCCACCGGATCGAATCGCCGTCCCGGAGCGCTTGCCCCGCGACCAGCGGGACGCCGTTCAAGGTCAGCCCGTTGCGGCCCAGGTTGGCGACCCACCACTGGCCGCCGGTGAACGTGAACCTGGCATGCTCCCTGGATACCGTGGGCAGCTGCGGGAGCACGAGATCTACCGTCCCCCGCCCGGCCCGGGCGCCGGACACGCGAGTCTGCACCACGCTGTCCCCGGTGACGAGCCTGAGCTGCGGAACGACGGGGCCGACCGACTCGGTGACGGTCGGCAGGCCGGTGGCGGTGCCGGCCGGCCTGGCCTCGGCATGGATGTACCGGTCGCCGGCGTGCCCGTCACCGGCGTGCCCGTCGCCGGCGTGCTCGTCACCGGCGTGCCCGTCACCGGCGTGCCCGTCGCGGACGTGCCCGTCGCGGGTGTGCCCGTCGCGGGCGTGACCGAAGCCGCCGGCCGGCTCGAGCTGTACCGGGCGCAGGCCGGGTTGCGGTAGCCGACCCTGCCGCAGGCTGTAGCGGCCGGGCGGCACCGACAAGTCGCCGGTCACGCTCACCTCGACGGGGCCCGGTCCGGCCCAGCGGGCCCCGCGCGCCGCGACCTGCTCCTCGTACACCTCCGTGGCGCTGGAGTTGATCAGGGTGAGGTCCATGAGCTCGCAGAGCGAGCCGAAGTCACCCGGGTTCAGCAGAAGCTGTACGGAATTCGGCGCGACCAGCGTCCCGGACGGGGCTATCACGAACACGTCAGCCAGGTGACGCAGGCCCAGGCGCAGCACATCCTGCCCGTCCCGCCACGGCCGGGCGGCCAGCTGCTGCACCCACGGGTGGTCCCCGTTGACCCCCATGGACCGCAGGCCCAGCACGCATCCTGCGCCGAGGGCGGCGAGCACCATCAGCAGCGCGGTCCCCGCGACCAGGGATCCGGTCACAATGAGCAGCAGCGCCCAGCATGCGGCGACGCCGGCTGCCATCGCCCACCGGCGGCGGCTGCGCCGGGGCATCGGGGCCCGGGCGGGCCGCCGCGCCGCGCCCCGGGGGTCAGTCATCGCACACCGTCATCGTTCACCATCCTCGAAGACTGCCGGCCGCCCTGCAGGCCGGTACGCGCTCAACGATGCGAACCGCCGAGCGCGCGGGTCAAGAGATCGCGCCCGGCTCCCAGATGTCTGGAAATCGGCCGCCCGGCCGGTGCGAGCCCGCGACGGCCGGATCCGGACCGCAAATTCCCGTCCCGCGATGTCGAGCCGCTGCGGCGCCCCGCGTTCGGGTGATGTATCAAGGTCTTGGGTAACGCGACTGATCACCCCGGGGGTCGCAGGCCGCGAGCGGAGGAGACACCACGATGGCGACAAGCAAGCCGATGCAGCTCGGCATGGTCGGGCTCGGGCGGATGGGGTCGAACCTGGTCCGCCGCCTGATGCGGGACGGTCACAGCTGCGTGGTCTACGACCGGACTGCCGCGGTCGTGCAGGGGATGGAGAAGGAGGGAGCCATCGGCTCGAGCTCGCTCGCCGACTTCGTCAGCAAGCTCTCGGTGCCGCGGGCGGCGTGGGTGATGGTCCCCGCGGGAGAGATCACCGGCCAGACGATCAAGGCGCTCGGCGACCTGATGGAAACCGGAGACATGATCATCGACGGTGGCAACTCCTACTACCGGGATGACATCGCCCGGGCCGCGGATCTGGCAGGCCGCGGCATCCACCTGGTCGACTGCGGGACCAGCGGCGGCGTCTACGGCCTGAACCGGGGGTTTTGCCTGATGCTCGGCGGCGACACCAGCATCGTCGAGCACCTCGATCCCATCTTCGCCTCCCTTGCCCCCGGCGTGGACGCCGCGCCCCGGACCCCGGGCCGGACCGGCGCGCCGCAGCCGGCCGAGCAGGGCTACTTCCACTGCGGGCCGAACGGGGCCGGGCACTTCGTGAAGATGATCCACAACGGCATCGAATACGGGATGATGGCGGCCTACGCCGAGGGGCTCAACATCCTGCGCAACGCGGACATCGGCAGGAAGGTCGAGGCGGGCGACGCCGAGACCGCTCCGATGGAGCACCCGGAGTTCTACCGCTACGACATCGACACCGCGGACGTGGCCGAGGTGTGGCGCCGCGGCAGCGTCATCGCGTCCTGGCTGCTGGACCTGACCGCCGAGGCCCTGCACCGGTCGCCTGACCTGACCGAGTTCACCGGGCGGGTGTCCGACTCCGGCGAGGGCCGGTGGACGTCGATAGCCGCGATCGAGGAAGGGGTCCCCGCGCCGGTGCTGAGCAGCGCCCTGTACTCCCGGTTTGCCTCCCGCGGGCTTGACGACTTCGCCGACAAGGCGCTGTCGGCCATGCGCAAGGGTTTCGGCGGCCACGAGGAGAAGCCGACCTGACCGCTGGCGCTAACAGGCCTGGTAGGAGGCGTGATAGCCAGGCGGCGGCGGTTCGAGCACCAGCTTGCCGTGCTGCGCTGCCAGCACCAGGACGACCCTCCAGCGCGTGCACCCGCTGTGCGACGGGCTGTCGCCGGCCGCCTGGCGGCTGGTGAAAGCCACGCCGGCCCGGACCTGCCCGCCTCCCGCCGCGGACAGGCGGGTCAGCGTGGCATCCGAGTCGGTCGTGGTCCGGTAGCCGGCGTAGAACGCCGGAGCGGGCAGGATCTGCCTCATCTGCGGTCCTAGCAGCACGGCGAACCGCCGGTAGCTGTGCCGGTTGATCGCGGTGAAATAGCCGTTGAGGTAGGCAAGGACCCGCGGCTCCGGTGCCTGCCGGGAGATGCCAGGGGCCGTGGCGACCAGGCCGCCGCCGGCGCTGGCTCCCGGCGAGGAGGCGGGGGTGGCCGTCGCCGTAGATGGTGACCGGGAAGCTTCCCCGGCAGGCGTCCCGCCCGCGGCGCCGGCTGGCCCGGATGTGTGCGGATGGCGGAAGACCAGCCAGGCTCCCGTGCCCGCCGCGGCCAGCAAGATCAGGACGCCCACGGCCATGACGATCCGCCGGCTGGCCGCGCCCTGCCGTCGCCGTGGCGGGCGGGACTCGATCTGGTCCGGGCCCGAGCCGGGAAGAACCGGGATCTGGCGGGTCTGATCCGGCTCGGCGGAAGGCGGATCCGGCCGGAACAGGCTGTTAAAGAAATCGTCGGTCCCCGGAGCGGCGCCCGGTCCCCCGGGCTCGGAACCGCGCTGCGGTGGCGCGGCAAGCGGTGCGCCGCACGTGGTGCAGAAGGGGGCGGGCCCGCCGCGCGGCTGTCCGCAGGCTGTGCAGTAGCTCATGTCCCCTCCGGCCGGCGAGCAGCGCCGACGTGGCGGACGCTCGCCGAAGCCACTGGCGGCAACCGGCGCTTGCAGGCTCGCACTGCATCAACTATCCCCCGGACCTGGCCGGGCATGCCGCTAGCATCCGAATGCGGTGCCAACGGCTGGTCCAGGGTTTACGCCCGGTGCAGGAGATCCTGCCCCGCCGAGGCGGACGGGCCCGGGCTCGCGGCAGACGGCTGGTAGGAGACGGACACCGCCTGACCGCCCGGATCGACGGTGAGGCTGGTGGACAGGGCCGCGCTCGAGTTCCATATCACCGAGATCGTGACGCTCGAGCCCGATGTCAGCAGCCCGCTGGACGGTGACACGGCCAGCGCTCCCGCGTACGCCGCCGGAACCGAGATGCTGTAGCTCATCGCGGAGCCGCTCGCGATGAGCGTGAACGACCCGGATGCGGCCCCGCCTCCCGGCACCTGGCCGAGCGCCACGCTGGCCGGCGATTCGGACAGCGTGCCGGGGGGCTGCGTGGCCGGCGTGGTCGGTGGCGTTGACGGCGGGCGCGAGGGGGGCGTCGAGGCAGGCGTGGACGGCGGCCGCGAGCCGTGCGGCCGGGTGGTCCCGGGCGGCACCGCCGGCAGCGACCCCGACGCGGCGGGGGTGATGCCGGGCGTGATGCTGGGCGTGACGCCCGGAGTGGCCGCGGCCAGCGACCCGGGCACGGCCGGTGTCGGGGTGCGCTGTCCGCGCGCCTGACTGGACGACGACGCCCCCTGCGCCTGCGGGGACGACACCGGCGGGCCGCCGGCCGGCGCCGAGGCCAGCTGCGGTTGCCGGTGCGGCTGATGCAGGCCGAGCTCGAGCACGACCGCGCAGACCGCGGCGACCACGGCTGTCGCCCCGAGGGCCAGCGCGGCGGGGCGGCGCCTGTGCTCGCGCTGTGGCCGGTCGGCCGGCATGGGGAACCCGGAAGCCTCGTCGAAGGGCGCGGCCGCCCGCACCACGTCAGCCCGGTAGGCGACGACATCGGGGCCGCGGGACGCCACCAGGCTGAGTACCTGCTGTCGTAGCCCCCGCGCGATCTCGGTCGCCGGCAGCACGCTCAGCAGCATCGCGGGCTGAAGGTCGCGGCGCGTGCGCCGGGAGCAGCGGCGGCAGCGCTGAACATGCCAGACGATCTCCTGGCACGTGGCAGCGGTCAGGCTGGCATCCCGGCCGTCGAGCAGGTCGTCCAGCTCGTCGCAGTGCAGCCGGCCCCCGTGCGGGCGACGAGCAGCGCCGCGGCCAGATTCTCGAACTGCTTTCGGGCGCGGGAGGCGAGCGCCTGCGCCTGTCCGTCCGAGATGCCGAGCGTGCAGGCAAGATCTTCGCTGTCGAAGTCCTGGCGCAGGCTCAGCTCGATGACCTCGCGCTTGCCCAGGGGCAGCGCGGCCATCGCCGCGCCCACCACTTCGGTCAGCTCGGCGCGCTCCAGGTCGACGCCGAAGTCGATGGTGTCGTCGGTCACCTCGCCCGTTTCGGCGCCGATGGCGGCGCCGGGCCGTGCTCGCAGCCGACGATGACACTCGTTGCGGGCCACGGCGAACAACCATGGCTTGAGCAGGTCCGGATCCCGCAGCCCGCCCAGCTTGGCGCTGGCGATGATGAACGTGTCCTGCACCGCGTCGGTGGCGTCGGCCTGCTCGTTGAGCAGCGACTGGCAGAAGGCGTACAGCGGCGCGGCGTACCGGTCGTATGCAGCGGCGAGCCCGTCGGGGTCACCGGCTACGACCGCGGCGACGATCTCGCTGTCCAGCACGCGTCCACCCTACGCCCAAGGCACCTGAGGGACAGGTGAGGTGAAATATTCGCGGTTCAAGACGGCCCGGTCCGGTATCCCGCCGGCGGCACGGTCACCTCGGCGGTCAGCCCGGCAGGTCAGCCAGCGGTCTTGCTCATGCCGAGCGCGGCGGCCAGGTCGCGCCGTGAGGAGATGCCGAGCTTGGCGTAGGCGTTCGTGAGGTGCGTGTTCGACGGTCTTCGGGGTGATGAACAGGGCCTGAGCGACCTCGTTGTTCGTGCGCCCGTCCCCGGCGAGCACCGCGACCCGCAGCTCGCTGGGCGTCAGCGCGTCGCGGCCGGTCAGGTGCAGACGGCGGGGACGCGCTCCGGCTGCCGCCAGCTCGGCCCTGGCCCGCCCGGCCAGCCGGGTGGCCCCCGCCGACAGCGCCAGGTCCAGCCCGGCCCGCAGTGGCTCCCGGGAGGCGGCCCGCTCTGCGCCCCGCCGCATCGCGGCGCCGAGGTTGACCAGCGCGCGGGCGTGTTCCAGCCGGGCCGGGCCATGGCGCAGCACCGCTTCGGCCTGGCGGAGGTGCTCCCGGCCCGGCTCACCCCCCTCGATCAGGCCGAGCGCCCGCAGCGCCGTCCCGATGCCGCGCGGCAGGCCGACGTGGCGCGCATCCTCGAGCTCCTCCCTGACCAGGCGGAGTGCCTCGTCATGGTCATCGGCACCGAGCATGAGCGCCAGCGCCGAGCGCCAGCTGAACGCGTTCGGATTGCGGAAATGCAGCACCCGGAAGATCTCGCCTGCCTGGCGCAGGTCGGCTATCCCCCCCGCGGTATTCCCGGTGGCGTGCCGCGTCCGGCCCCGCGCGTCCATCAGCAGCGCGCCGCTGGCCACCTCCGCCATCGGGCCGAGCGGCACGCTCTCCGCGACGGCGGCCAGGTCGGCGGCCTCGGGGCGCTCGACCGTCACCTCGGTGGCGAACCACAGCAGCGAGGGGAGCACGAAGGTGAGCTGGTGCTCGCGGGCGGGCTCGAGCGCGGCGCGGAACTCTCCCTCGGCGGCGGCCAGCCGGCCGTGCCGTGCCTCGATCCAGCCTCGGTGGCCGATGGCGGTCAGGAACGCGATCAGCGAGCCGCTGGACTGCGCGCGGTCCAGCAGCTGCGCGTCCAGATCGGCCGCGTACCGCAACTCCCCGGCCTGGACCAGGGCGGCGAGTCCCTGGCTCAGCATCAGGACGTCTGTCCCTGAAGCCTCCAGGCGGCCTTCGTCCCAGCCCTGCCTGACCAGCTCGACAACCTCGCCGCCGGGGCTGCCGCGAGCGGCCGCGATGGCCGCCAGCAGCAAGGCGAGAAGGCGGGCCGCCGGGCCGCCGGTGCGGACCATCTCGTGCAGCTCAGGCAGCCGCTTGTCGAAGCTGTCCACCAGGCGCGGGTCGTAGGCCGCGGTGGCGGCGCGCACCCGCTCCAGCCGCAGGGCCAGCTCAGGAGCGCCGTCGCCGAGGTCGGCCAGGGCGGCCTCGGTTACCGCGATCGGCTCCTCCCACTGACCGGTCAGCGCGAGCACGCTGGCCAGCTCGAGCGCTGCGGTGTTGCGCAGCACCCGGTCGGCGGACAGGCGCTGGGCGTCCCGGAAGTGCCCGATCATGGCCGGCTTGCCGGCATGCTGCTCCGCCATGCCCAGCTCGAAGCACAGCCTCGCCCGCAGCTCGCGCCCCGATCCCTCGCGCAGCGCGCGGGTGAGATAGGCGACAGCGTCCTCGGGCGCACCGCGGGACAGTGCCCAGGCCGCAGCCTGGCGCAGCTGCTCGATCACCTCGGGTGAGCCGGCCGGCTCGCTGGCCAGCAGCTGCGCGGCAATGGCGTCGATCTCAGCGCCCTCGGCGGCGAGCAGCCTGGCGGCCTCGCGGTGCAGTCGTGACCGTTCGCCCGGCGGGAGCTCGTCATAGATCGCGGCCCGGACGATCGGGTGCACGAAGCGAAGCTCCTCGGTACCCTCCTGCAGCACGTGCGCGCCGACGAGCCCGTCCAGCGCGGGCAGCGCCTCGTCTTCCGGCAGCCGGGCCAGCCGGGCCGCGCGGTACAGCCGAGCCTCCCCGGCCAGGACCGCGGCGGCCTGCGCCAGCGCCACCGAGCCCTTGGGCAGCCTGGCCAGCCGGACCAGGGTGGTGGTCGCGACGGTGCGCGGCCCCACCCGCTGCACGCGTGCGGCGGACTCGGCGTCCGGCCTGACCTGGTCGGCGGCCAGCGCCGAGATCAGCTCGTGCACCAGGAACGGCGTTCCCCCCGTCGCGGCCAGGGATGCTGCGGTGAAGCTGCCGGCTGGAGGCTGCCGCAGGCCGGCCTCCAGCATCATCGCCACCGCCTGCTCGCTCAGCGCCCCGGGCCTGACGACGCGCACGAATGGCTGGGTGGCCAGCTGCGTCCAGACCTCAGGATCTGCGCCCTGCTCGCCCGAGCGGGTCGATATCAGCAGCATGACGGGCAGGCCGTCCAGGCGACGGGCCAGGTAGAGCAGGAACCGCAGTGAGTGCGCATCGGCCCAGTGGGCGTCGTCCACCGCGATAAGCAGCGGCGACCTGGCCGACATGTTCACCGTCAGCCAGTGCAGGCCGTGCAGCGGGCCGAATTCCGGCGCCCCGGGTACAGGCGCCCCGGGTACCGGCGGGCCGGTTACCGGCGGGCCGGACTCGCCGGCCACCACCGGGGCGGCGAGCGCGGCCGCGCCGGCCAGCAGTTCGGAGCGGTCCGCGCCGGGCGCGTGCCGCAGCGCGGACTCGAACAGCTGCCGCGCGACGCCGTAGGGGAAGTGGCTCTCAAGCTCGCCGCCGCGGGCGGTCAGGATCACGAAACCCGTCTGCCTGGCGGTTCGCTGTGCCGCGTCGAGCAGGGCGGTCTTGCCGATGCCCGGCGGTCCGCTGACGATCAGCACGCGTCCCTGGCCGGCGGCGGCAGCGCGCAGGCCATCATCGAGCTGACCCAATTCGCGGTCACGCTCGATCAGTCCGCCCGCATCCGGGCCAGACCAGGCCCCGCTCACCTGGCCGAATGTAGCAAAGTTCAGGTGCGGTTCCTGAGGCGAAACACATCGCGGGCCGGCCAGGCTCATCAACGTGTGGGCAACACAACCTGAGCGTGTGGTGCTGGAGCTTGAGCCAGGAGAGCCGATCAAGGGTCGGCTGCTGGACAGCTCCGGTGCAGCTCATGCCTTCTACGGCTGGCTCGAGCTCTGTGCGGAGCTTGACCGCGCGTGGCGCAGCGCTGCTGCCGACGGGTGACGCCCGCCCTGTGGCCTGCTACGTCCGTGTCCTCCGGGGCGCACACGGCCGGGCAGGGGAGGTCAGCTAGCTGACCTCGAGCGGGGCAAGCTTTATGGGCGTCACCGCGTCGGCGGTAGCGCTGCCTGGCGAGTGAGCCGACGCCCGGCCGCGCCGGAACTCACCACCGCCCGCGATGCTCAAAGAACTCCGCGAGTACCGGCACCAGGACGTCGTCGGCGGCGCCGTGCCCCTGGCCGTCCAGCGTGACGTGACGGGAACCGCGGATCGCGCCGGCCAGCGCCTTCATCGTGCGGTGAGCCCAGTCAGGGCTCAGCCCGCCGTCCAGCAGCAGCACCGGAATCCGGATCGCCGCCATCCGGTCGGCTGGCAGCCGCATGCCGGGCCCGCACAAGGCGGCGTCGTAGGGCAGCGTATGCGCGAGGGCCAGCAAGCCCGGCCACATCGGTGACGCCTCCATCAGGGCGATCGTCCTGGCGTCGAACCCGGGGCCCTCCGCCCAGAACAGCCTGATCGTCTCGGCCCGCTCGCCCGAGGCGACCAGGGCCGCCAGCCGGCCGGCGAGATCGTCGGGCGGTCGCCGGCGGCCGGAATCGGTCAGGTAGGGCGGCTCGTAGGCGGCCAGCCTGGTGATGGGCAGCCCCCGCGCCGCTGCCTCCAGGGCCAGCACGGCCCCGGAGGAGTGCCCGAACACGAGCGCCGACCCGCCGGCTACGCCGATGACCGCGCCGAGATCCTCGACCTCGCGGTCGGCTGCGTAGGGGCCGGTGTCGCCGCTGGAACCCCGGCCCCGGCGGTCGTACGCGTACACGGTAAAGCGCGGGGCGAGCGCCGCCGCGACGGGCCCGGTCACGGTCCGGTCGGTCAGCGCCCCGGTCACCAGGACCAGCGCCGGACCCTGGCCGGCCCGCTCGAAGGCGATCATGGTCCCGTCCGGCGAGCGCACCCGCTGCTCGGCACCGCCCGCGGCCCGCTCACGGCGGGCGCGACGCATCAGGCTCGCGTCCGTAGTTCACAGCCGAGCCGCCCGGCCTCGACCCGGGCCCGGCTCATCAGCCGCTCGGCCCGAGCCGCCCGGCGGCGCGCGCGGTTCAGGGCGCGGACCCGCGTGCTGCGGCCGCGCTGCTGCGCCTCCGCAAGCATGCTGTCCCGGCGCTGCCTGGCCGCTTCCTCCAGTGCGTACATGGTGGCTGGCTCCTTCGTTCTGCTGTGCGGTCGGCAATGAGGACCGGCGGCAGGCCGGAAAGTCATCGCCCGCTCGTAGAATCGCCGGGTGGCCTCCCCCGGTATCACCGCAGCACCGAGCCAGGCTCTGCAGGTCCTGCACCGGGTCTTCGGCTACGACTCGTTCCGGGGCCGCCAGCAGGAGATCATCGAACACCTCATCGCGGGCGGGGACGCGCTCGTGCTCATGCCGACCGGCGGCGGCAAGTCGCTGTGCTACCAGATCCCGGCGCTGGTGCGCCACGGCACCGGCGTGGTCGTCTCGCCGCTCATCGCCTTGATGCAGGACCAGGTGGGCGCCCTGAACACGCTCGGCGTGCGCGCCGGGTTCCTCAACTCGACCCAGGACGGCTACGAGCGGCGCCGGGTGGAGACCGCGTTCCTGGCCGGTGACCTTGACCTGCTGTACCTGGCTCCGGAGCGGCTGCGGGCCGAGTCCGCGGTGCGGCTGCTCGACCAGGGCACGATCGCGCTGTTCGCCATCGACGAGGCGCACTGCGTGGCGCAGTGGGGACACGATTTCCGGCCCGACTACCTGGAGCTGTCCGCGCTGCACGAACGCTGGCCGGCGGTACCCCGGATCGCGCTGACCGCGACCGCCACCGAGGCGACGCGCGCGGAGATAACGTCCCGGCTGAATCTGGGCCGCGCACGCCAGTTCGTGGCGAGCTTCGACCGTCCCAACATCGCCTACCGGATCGTGCCGAAGAACGAGCCGAAGCGGCAGCTGCTCGAGTTGCTGCGTACCGAGCACCCAGGCGAGGCCGGCATCATCTACTGCCTGACCCGGTCATCGACGGAGAAGACCGCCGAGTTCCTGACCGATAACGGGATCGCGGCCCTGCCGTATCACGCGGGCATGGACGCGCGGACCCGGGCCGCGAACCAGTCGCGCTTCCTGCGCGAGGACGGCCTGGTCATGGTGGCCACGATCGCGTTCGGGATGGGCATCGACAAGCCGGACGTGCGCTTCGTCGCGCACCTGGATCTGCCCAGGTCGGTGGAGGGCTACTACCAGGAAACCGGCCGGGCCGGCCGGGACGGCCTGCCATCCACCGCGTGGCTGGCCTACGGCCTGGCCGACGTGGTGCAACAGCGCAAGCTGATCGACACCTCCGAGGGCGATGCCGCGCACCGGCGCAGGCAGGCCGTCCACCTCGACGCCATGCTGGCGCTGTGCGAGACGGCCGGCTGCCGCCGGACGCAGATGCTCGGCTACTTCGGGGAGCAGGCGGCGGCCTGCGGCAACTGCGATACGTGCCTGTCTCCGCCGCAGACCTGGGACGGCACGATCGCCGCGCAGAAGCTGCTGTCGGCGGTGTACCGGCTGCGCCGCGAGCGCGGGCAGAAGTTCGGTGCCGGTCACGTGATCGACATCCTGCTCGGCAAGGACACGCCCCGGGTCGGCCAGTTCGGTCACGACTCGCTGACCGTGTTCGGCGTCGGCGCCGAGCTGCGCGAGGGTGAGTGGCGCGGGGTGGTGCGCCAGCTGCTCGCGCAGGGACTGCTCGCCGTCGAGCCCGACTACGGCGCGCTCGTGCTCACCGAGGCCAGCCGCGAGGTGCTCGGCAAGCAGCGTACGGTGCCGCTGCGACGCGAGCCCGAGCGCCCGGCCCGGGCCGCCAGGCCGCCCCGGAGCAGCGGCCGGGCGGCGGCTGCCGGCGACGGCACGCCGGCCGAGCTGCCCGCGGCCGCCGCCGCATTGTTCGGGGAGCTGCGCAGCTGGCGCGCAGCCGCCGCCAGGGAGCAGGGGGTGCCCGCGTACGTGATCTTCCATGACGCGACGCTGCGCCAGATCGCGGCTGAGGCCCCTGCCACCGTGGCCGAGCTCGCCGCGGTGAGCGGTGTCGGCGAGGCGAAGCTCGCGAAGTACGGCCAGCAGATCCTGGACCTGGTCGCTGCGGCCGGCGATTAGCTGCAGCCAGGGCGCTTCCTCGCCAGCGCGAAGCACCGGCACTGCTATCACGCGATGAACGCTCCGCGCCAAGACGCTAGCCTGCGGCGAGATCGCGCAGCGCGTCCTCGATCGCGCGGTGGAAAGTCGGGTAGGCGTAGATCATGCTCTGCAGCCGGGAGACCGGGACTTCGCCGTGGATCGCGACCACCAGAGCGCTCAGCACCTCACCGCCCACCGGTCCAGCAGACGTGGCGCCGATCAGGATGCCCCGTTCGGTATCTTCCACGACCTTGATGAAGCCGCCGTTCCCGGCCTTGTGGATCCAGCCACGGGCCGAGGTGGGCACCTGGGTGATGCCGCTGCGCACCCACAGGCCCTGCATGCGAGCCTTGTATTCGGTGAGCCCGACGCAGCCGATTTCCGGGTCGGTGAAGGTGACACGCGGTACCGCGCGATAGTCGGCCGGCGGCCCGGGCTCGGCGAGAATGTCGCGGACGGCAATGTCGGCCTGGTACATGGACATGTGGGTGAAGGCGCCCTTGCCGGTGATGTCGCCGATGGCCCAGACCTGGTCGGCTGCGCGCATCCTCTCGTCGACGCTGATCGTCCGCTCGCTCTCGTTCAGGCCGACCGCCCCGATGCCGAGCGCGGCCAGGCGGGTGCGCCGCCCGGTGGCGACCAGCAGCCGGTCGGCGGTGATGCTCTGATCGCCGGCTTCGACGGTGAAGCGGGTGCCGTCGAAGCTGACCCGCCGGGTCTGGACGCCGGTGCGGACGGCGATTCCCTCGGCGGTGAAGATCTTCTCGATCAGCTCGCTGGACTCCGGCTCATCCAGCGGCAGCAGCCGGGGGGTCGCCTCGATCACCGTGACCGCGGCTCCGAAGCGGGCGAAGACCTGGCTGAGCTCGGCACCGATGGCGCCGCCGCCGAGCACGATCAGCGACCGCGGGACCTGCTCGGTCTCGATCGCCTCGCGGTTGGTCCAGTAGGGGGTGCCGGCCAGCCCGTCGATGGGCGGGATGTCCGGCTCGGTGCCGGTGTTGATCACGATCCCCCGCCCGGCGCGGAACACGCGCGGCGGAGCGCCGTCGGGACCGGTCACGGTGATCTCGCCCGGGGCGGTGATCCGTCCGCTGCCGCGCGCGAACCTGCCCCCCTTGGCCGTGAACCGGTCCACGGCCACCGTGTCGTCCCAGGAGTCGGTGGCTTCCTTCCTGATCCGCTGGGCGACCGGCGCCCAGTCCGGCGCTACCTCGGCCGAGCCGGCCATGCCCGGGATCCGGCGGCCCTCGGCCAGCAGGTTCGCGGCCCGGATCATCATCTTGGACGGAACGCACCCCCAGTACGGGCACTCCCCGCCGACCAGCCTGTTCTCGACGCCGACCACGGAAAGCCCGGCCTCGGCCAGCCGCCCGGCGAGATACTCGCCGCCGGGGCCCATGCCGATCACGACGACGTCCGCCTGCTCGGCCTCCATCTGCCCCATCCTCCCTGGCGCCCGGCCGGCCCCGCGCCCCGGCTCGCCAACCGGATCATTCTTCCCCGGGCGCCACGCCGGACACGCACTGGCCACGGGGTGTTCAACCACGGCTGTGAGCCTGGTGCCCATGAAAGCTCTACTCAAGCGGCCCGGGTGGCGCATCGCCGCCGCCAGCGCGGCCATCCCGCTCACACTCGGCCTGGTCGGCGCAGCCAGCGCGGCCGGCAGCACTCAAGCCCACTTCCGTCCGCCCCCGATCAAGCACGTCTGGTACATCGACCTGGAGAACGAGGGGCTCTCCCAGTCCTTCGGTGACCCGTCGGCCGACCCGTACCTCGCCAGAACGCTGCCCCGCATGGGCGCGCTGCTGAAGAACTACTTCGCCGTCGGCCACGACAGCCTGGACAACTACATCGCCCAGATCTCCGGCCAGGCACCGGACCCGGCGACCCAGAACGACTGCGGGAAGTGGACCAGGTTCGAGCCCACTAATCACATCCGCCCGCCCTTCGACCAGCTCGTAGGCAATGGCTGCGTGTACCCGGCATCGATCCCCACGCTGGGCAACCAGCTCAGCCAGGCCAAGCTCAGCTGGAAGGCCTACCTGCAGGACATGGGCAACGTGGCGAGCCGGGACCACACGACGATGACGAAGCAGGGGCCTGCCTGCGGGCACGCGGCCATCGGCACCAACGACGACACCGAGGGCGCGGTCCCGGCCGATCAGTATGCGACCCGGCACGAAGGCTTCATGTACTTCGAGTCCGTGATCGCCGACCGGTCCTTCTGTGACCAGCACGTGCTCTCGTTCCAGCCGCTGCTGCACGACCTGGCGTCGGTCAAGACCACGCCGGCGTTCTCGTGGATCTCGCCGAACCTGTGCTTCGACGGGCACGACGCGCCGTGCGTGACCGGCGACCCCGGCGGCCTGACCGAGATCGACGCGTTCCTGCAGATCTGGATCCCGCAGATCCTGAACTCGCCCGCCTACAAGCAGAACGGCCTGATCATCGTCACCTTTGACGAGGGCAGCAACAGCGCCGCCTGCTGCGGCGAGACGCTCGGCCGCACGGCGTCACACCCCAACACCGCCAATCCCGGCATGCCGGGCCCGGGCGGCGGCCGGGTGGGCGCGCTGCTGCTTTCCCCGTTCATCAAGGCGGGCACGGTGAGCACGGTGGACTACAACCACTACTCCTCGCTGCGCAGCGTGGAGGACGTGTTCGGCCTCAGTCACCTGGGCGACGCGGCCATGCCTCAGGTCAAGTCGTTCGGCCCGGACGTCTACACGAACCCGTGAGCCGACGCTGAGCGACCGCACTCTCCCGGGGCCCGGGCAGCCGACGCTGTCCCGGGCCCCGGCCAGGCCGGTCCCGGCTCCGGCCAGGCCGGTCCCGGGCAGGCCCGTCCCAGTCGATGGGACATTGCTTGCGTTCTCAGTCACGCAATGTCACATCGACCGTGTCCAGAGTGACTGCGCCGCACAGCGGTTTGGCTGGCCGGCGGCGGCCAGTAGGCTGACCTGCCAGGGGATCCCGGGGCGCGTGCCCGCGCCCGCCCCCGTCGGTGAGGCGGCTGAACTATGCGACTGTCTGTACTTGCCGCGGTGCTCGCGGCTGCGACGGCGGCCGGGCTGGCGGGCTGCGGAAGTGCCTCGGGCGGCGGCAGTACCGCCGCCACCGGTACGACCAACGCCTGCTCCCACGCGTCCATCCAGAAAGACCTGTTCCAGAAGGGCGTGCTGACCGTCGCGACGGACAAGCCCGCCTACCCGCCCTGGTTCGAGAACAACAACCCGGCCAGCGATAAGGGCTACGAGAGCGCCGTCGCGTACGCGGTCGCGGCCAAGATGGGCTTCCAGCGCTCGCAGGTGCACTGGGCTTACGAGCCGTTCAACAGCTCGTACGCGCCCGGCCCGAAGAAGTTCGACTTTGACGTCAACGAGGTCTCGGTCACGCCGCAGCGGGCGACCGCGGTCACGTTCTCCACCAGCTACTACGACGTGCAGCAGGCACTGGTGGCACTGAAGAGCAGCCCGATCGTCGCGCACCATTTGCCGGCCGACCTCAAGGGCTACGTCTTCGGCGATCAGGTCGGCACGACCAGCCTGGCCTTCATCAACAGCAAGATCCAGCCGACCGCGACGCCCAAGGTGTACGAAACGCTGAACGACGTGAAGCAGGCGCTGCAGACCAAGCAGATCGCCGCTCTGGTGACCGACACGCCGACCGCCCAGTTCATCTCCTCCTCGGAGATCCCCGGCTCCGTCATGGTGGCCCAGTTCCCCAGCACCGGAGAGCACTACGGGCTGCTGTTCCGCAAGGGCAACCCGCTGGCGGCCTGCGTCGAACAAGGCGCTCACCGCGCTGCGGCAGAACGGAACCCTGCACCAGCTGCAGCAGCGGTACCTGCAGCTTTACCTCAAGGTCCCGGTGATCCAGCCCTGACGCTCGACGAAGGCCGCGGCCCGCGGCTGCTGAGCAGCGGACGCGGAGACGGAGCATGGGCCGGGCTCGGCCCGCGCAAGCGGATGAGCACGCGGCGGGCAGTCGTGCTGTCCACCGTCAGCACGATCGTGGTGCTCGCGGCGCTCGCCGCGGTGTTCCTGGCCGCCCCGGGCAGCAAGGAGGTCCGGCATACGTTCTTCAACCCGCACGACATGTGGCAGTCGCTGATCGGCAATCCGAAGCAGGGCTACTACTCGGTCGGCGAGGCGCTCTGGCTGAACATCCGGATGTTCCTCATCGCGGAAGTGCTGATCCTCGTGCTCGCGCTGGTCATCGCCGTGATCCGCCAGTCCACCGGGCCGGTCATGTTCCCGCTGCGCGTGATCAGCACGGTGTACGTGGACGTGTTCCGCGGGATACCGCTCATCCTGGTCATCCTGGCGCTGGGATTCGGGGTGCCCGCGCTCAGCCTGGCGTTCGTGTCCGGCCAGTCGGCCGCCGTCTACGGGGTCGCCGCGCTGGTGCTGTCCTACTCCGCCTACGTCTCCGAGGTCTACCGGGCCGGCCTCAACTCCGTGCACCAGAGCCAGGTCGCCGCGGCGCGGTCACTCGGCCTGTCGCGGTGGACGGCGCTGCGGTACGTGATCCTGCCGCAGGCGGTCCGGACGATCATCCCCCCGCTGCTGAACGACTTCATCAGCCTGCAGAAGGACACCGCGCTGGTCGGCATCCTGGGCGCCATCGAGGCGAACAAGGCCGCCGAGATCTACAGCGACACCGTGTTCAACTACTCCAGCTACACGGTGGCCGCCATCCTGTTCCTGCTGCTCACCATCCCACTGGCGCGGTTCACCGACCACCTGATCGCCCGGGACAGACGGCGAAGGCTCGCCGGAGCCGTCTCGTGACCGAGCCGTCGCAGGCCGTCCGGATCGAGGGGCTGCGCAAGTCGTTCGGCGCCAACCAGGTGCTCAAGGACGTGGACCTGTCGCTGGACGCGCACGAGGTGATCTGCCTCATCGGCGCTTCGGGGTCGGGCAAGTCCACCCTGCTGCGCTGCGTCAACCTGCTCGAGTCCATCAACGCGGGGCACATCTGGCTGCTGGGCCAGGAGATCACCGCGGCAGGCGTCGACGAGAACGCCGTGCGCAGGCACGTCGGGATCGTCTTCCAGGCCTTCAACCTGTTCCCGCACATGACCGTGCTGCGGAACGTGACCCTCGCCCCGGTGAAGGTGCTGGGCACCTCGCGCCCGGCTGCCGAGCAAGAGGCCACGGAGCTACTGCGCCGGTTCGGCCTGGCCGACAAGGGGTCCGACTTCCCGGACCGGCTGTCCGGCGGCCAGCAGCAGCGGGTCGCGATCGTGCGGGCGCTGGCCATGCGCCCGCAGATCCTGCTGCTGGACGAGGTGACCAGCGCGCTGGACCCCGAGCTCGTCGCCGAGGTGCTCGATGTCATCCGCGAGCTGGCCGCCGGCGGCATGACGATGCTGATCGCCACGCACGAGATGGGCTTCGCCCGCGACATCGCCGACCGGGTGTGCTTCCTGGAGGACGGCGTGATCGTCGAGGACGCGCCGCCGGCCGAGCTGTTCACTCGGCCGCGGGACGAGCGCACTCAGCGCTTCCTGCGCCGGATCATGGAGGCGGGCCGCCTCTGAACGGGCCGCCTTGGCGCGGGCCGCCTCTGGCGGGCCGCCTCTGGCGGGCCGGCTCTGGACGGGCCGGCTCTGGACGGGCCGGCGCTGGACGGGCCGGCGCTGAGCGGGCCGGCCCAGGCGGGACAGCCCGCGGCGACAGGCCCGCTCAGGAGTAGCTGGTGACCAGCCGGGGCTGGTAGGGCGCCTCGAGCCTGGCCGTCTCTTCGCCGGTCAGCCGGACCTCCAGCGCGGCCAGCGCGTCGTCCAGATGAGGCAGCCTGGTGGCCCCGATGAGCGGCGCGGTCACCCCCGGCCTGCCGAGCAGCCAGGCCAGGGCGACCCGGGCCGGCGGCAGGCCGCGCTCGGCGGCGATCGCGCGGACCGCGTCGGCCACGTCGAAGTCGGCCGGGCGGTGCTCGCTGTCGCCCCGGGCGCGCGTAGTGTGCCGCGCGCCGCTCCGCTCCCGGGTCCCGGCCAGCAGGCCGCGGGCCAGCGGGCTGTACGGCAGGACGCCGATGCCCCGGTCGAGGCAGAGCGGGATCATCTCCCGCTCCTCCTCCCGGTTGACCAGGTTGTACCGGTTCTGCATGGACACGAACCCGGTCCAGCCGGCGGCCTGGGCGGTGTGCTGCGCCTGGGCGAACCGCCAGGCTGGCATGGCCGAGGCCCCGATATACCGCGCCTTGCCGGCCCGCACCACGTCCTGCAGCGCGGCCATGGTCTCCCCGGCCGGGGTCCCGCCGTCCCAGCGGTGGATCTGGTAGAGATCGACGTAGTCGGTACCGAGCCTGGTCAGCGAGGCGTCAATCGCGGCCAGCACGTGCTTGCGGGATAGCCCCTGGTCATTCGGCCCGGGCCCGGTGGGGTAGTACACCTTGGTCGCCAGCACGTAGTCGTCACGGCGGGTAAAGAGCCGGGCCAGCAGCCTGCCGGTGATCTGTTCGCTGGCGCCGTCGGAGTACATGTCGGCGGTATCGAACAGGGTCACCCCGGCCTCGACCGCACGGCGGACGATCGGCTCGGCCCGCTCCTCGTCCAGGGCCCACTGCTGCACGGCAGGATCCCCGTAGCTCATCATGCCCAGCCCGATCCGGGACACCCCGAGCCCGGACGAGCCCAGCCGCGGATACTCCATGTCACCCTCTTTCCGGGGGTACTGGAATGTCATCCTGCCTGAGGGACCGGGACGCCGCCGACCGCCCCGGCCGGACGCCCCGTCGGCCGCTGGCGGCCGGCGTCGGTACGGCCAGCGTCGGTGCGGCCGCCGTCAGCGACGCGACAGGCCGTCGATCCTCGCGACCTCTTCGCGGCTGAGCGCGAACGAGAACAGGTCGAAGTTAGCCGCGATCCGCCCGCGGCCGGCCGACTTCGGGATCACCGGTATGCCGTGCTCCACGTGCCAGCGCAGGACAACCCGGGCGGTCGTCACCCGGTGCCGTGACGCGATCTCGGCCAGCGTGCGATCGCGCAGGTTGGTCCCCTTGAGCGGGCTGTACCCCTCCACTACGACGTTGCGCTCCCTGCTGTCTGCCAGCACGCGAGGGTCGTAGCGGGACGGGCTCCACGGGATCTGGTTGACCGCCGGAGCCTGCCCCGTCGCGCCGATCAGCTCATCGATCTGGCGGATGCTGTAATTGCTCACGCCGACCGCGCCGGCCTGCCCGCGGTCCCTGGCGGCCAGCAGTTCCCGCCATACCCCGGGACGCGCCTGGCCGCCAGGCGGCCAGTGCACGAGCCAGAGGTCAACATGGTCGGTGCCGAGGGCGCGCAGGCTCGCGGTGATCGTGGCGCGCTCCCGGCCGGCCCCGCCGGACGGCAGTTTCGTGGTGATGAACACGTCCCGCCGGTCGATGCCGCTGCCGGCGAGCGCCCGTCCCACCTCCGCTTCGTTGCCGTACATGGTCGCGGTGTCGATCTGCCGGTATCCCGTTTCCAGAGCGAAGCGGACGGCCTCGTAGCACTGCCGGCCGCGAAGCTGCCAGGTGCCGAAGCCGACCAGGGGCATGGCCATTCCGCCGCTCAGCGTCACGGCGGGCGAGGGCGGTGTCTGCGTCATGCCGTCCATCGTTCCCGGCCGGGTCGCCGCCCCGCGAGCCGGGCGCCCGCCACACCGGCGGCAGAAACAGCCGACAGTACCCAACCGGGTAACGAAAGATCGGTATCGTCCCGTTTGTGGTTGCTCCGCGTCATCAAGCCAGCCATCGCCGGCCCGCGGCGATACGCACGGCCGTGTACGGCTGGCTTGAGGAGGTCAGCTTCCGCACCGGAGCGACGGCCCTGATCGTCGTGCCGGCGATCATCATCGGCGGCACGATTGCCGCCATCGACCTGACGGCGCATGGCGGACCGTCCGCGGTGCGGCACGCCGCCGGGCAGACCCGGCCGGCCGCGCCGCGGACGGCGTCGGCGGCACCGGCATCAGGGCCGGAAACGGCGCTTCCCCGGCCGCGGCGCGGCCCCGGGCCGGCCAGGCCCACCGCCGTCCCGGTGGCGGCCAGGCAGACCACCCCGGCCCCTCCGCTAGCTTCGCCGCCGGGGCCGGGCCACCGCCATCGGCGAGGATTCCCCGGCCGGCCGGGGCGGCGGGGGGAAGGGCCGCCGGGGCACACGCACGGCTGGCCCACCGGGCACGGGCACCACTGGCCCCCCGGGCACGGGCACCACTGGCCCACCGGGCACAGGCACGGCTGGCCCTCCAGGCACGGGCATCGCTGGCCCACCGGGCACAGGCACGGCTGGCCCCCCGGGCACGCACACGGCGGGCCGCCGGGAGACGGGCACGGCTGGCCCGGACGAGGCCCGCACGACGGGCGGGCCGGCCAGATCGCCAGCCCGCACCAGACACCCGGCCGGCCTCGCTGACCGTTCTCGCGGACACTGTACGCTCGCCCCAGCGAGGAGGCGCGGGATGCCGGATCAGGGCCACGGGGTCGTAGTCGGCCTCGACAACGGCGGTACGACGAACAACGCGACCGTGCTCGACAGCGACGGCCGGTTCCTGGTTGACCGCATGCTGGAAACTCACAGCCTGGTCCAGGAGGGTCCGGAGAAAGCGATCCCCGCTCTGGCCGAGGCGTTCGCGGGCGTGCTCGAGATGACCGGCACGCCCGCTGCGTCGGTACTGGCCGTCGGGCTGGACACCCCGGGGCCGGCCACCGCGAACGGCGTCATCTCGGCCCGCGGGGCGGTGAACTTCCTGCACCCGGCCTGGCGCGCGTTCGACATCCGCGGTGCACTCGAGGATCGGCTCGGGCTGCCGGTCATCTACAACAACGACGCGAACGCCGCCGCCCTGTACGCGCATTACATGCAGCTGGGCCCTGATGCGGCCTCCCGCTCCTCGGTGTCGGTGATCGTCGGCACCGGGCTCGGCGGCGGGGTGATCGAGTCCGGCCAGGTAGTGCGCGGCGCGGCCGGGATGGCCGGCGAGCTCGGCCACGTCCGGATCCCCACCGAAGGAATGCTCGCTGCCGGGCAGCCGGTTCCGGTCTGCAACTGCGGGCTGCCGGGCGACGCCGAGAGCTTCGCCTCGCTGGCCGGGATCACGAAGAACCTGCTGCCCTACTGGCTGACGCGCTTCCCCGGGCACGAGCTCGGCGAGCGGGAGCCCGCCGTGGCTGCCAAGCTGGTCCGCGCGCTGGGCGAGGCTGGTGACCCGATGGCCCTGGAGATCTTCGGGCAGCAGGCGATGGCGATCGGGCGGCTGCTGTCGATCGCGGCCAACTTCACCGACCCGCACACCTACTTCCTCGGCGGCGGCGTGGTGGAGACGTCGCCCGCTTTCCGTGACTGGTTCCTGACCAGGGTGCGCGAGCACACCGACCTGCGCGAGGAGCAGCAGCGGGCCTCGTCCTTCGCCGTGGTGCCGGACCTGGACATGGCCGGGGCCCGCGGCGCGGCCATCGCCGCCCGCGAGACGCTCGGCCTGTGGCGGGCGGTGCCGCGGTGATCATCATCGTGGCCGGCATCGCCGGCTCGGGCAAGACGACGGTCGGCAGGCTGGTGGCCGAGCGCCTGGGTTGCGAGTTCGAGGACGGGGACCTGCTGCATCCGGCGGCGAACGTGGCCAAAATGCACGCCGGCGTGCCGCTCACCGATGCGGACCGCTGGCCCTGGCTGCACATCATCGAAGCCTGGATGGACCAGCGGATCTCCGCCGGGAAGACCGCGGTCCTCGCCTGCTCTGCGCTGCATCGCAGGTACCGGGCCGCCCTGCTCGACGGCCGGCCGGAGGCGCGGATGGTGTTCCTGCAGATCAGCCGCGAGGTCGCCGTTGCCCGGCTGGCCCGCCGGCACGGGCACTTCTTCCCGGCGAAGCTGCTGGACAGCCAGTTCCGCGACCTGGAACCGCCAGGTCCTGACGAGCAGGTGCTGGTGGTGGACGCTAACCAGCCGGCCGCCGACATGGCCGCCGAGATCGCCACCCGGCTGGACGCCGGGCCGGCGCGCGACAAGCCGTCGGACGCAGAGCCGTCGGACGCAGGGCCGGCGGCCAGGGGCCGGCGGCCGGCGGCGGCTAGCCGGGCTGCCGCTCCAGGATCACGACCGGGATGCTCCGCTCGGTCTTGCGCTGGTAGTTGTCATAATCCGGCCAGATCGCGGCCATCTGCCGCCACAGGGCCGGCTTCTCGTCCGCCGTGGCGGTGCGGGCCCGCGCGGTGAACTTGTCCGCCCGCACCTGAACCTCCACCTCCGGATCGGCCTGCAGGTTGAGGTACCAGGCGGGCGGGTCATCGGCACCGCCCTTGGACGCGACCACCAGGTAGTCGTCGCCGTGCTCGCCGTAGATCAGCGGCGTGGCATGCCGGCGGCCGGACTTGCGCCCGGTCGTGGTCAGGATGAGGGTCTGGACGCCGTTCCAGTCGTGGCCCTCGCTTCCGTCGGTCTCGACGTAGCGCGTGACGTGTTCCCTGCCGTAGAGCATCCCGGCCTCCCTGAGCGGCTTGCGTCGAAGGGCAGCGTAGCGTGGCCGGTGGAACCCGGACCCGCCGGGCGAAGGCAGCGCCATGAAACTCAAGCTGGACCTGCACGACGTCTACAACCGCGGTGACGAGATCGAGCGCGCCCTGCGGTCGATCATCGACGAGGCGGTGCGGAAGAAGGCGCCGCTGGTGGAGATCATCCCGGGCAAGGGCTCGGGTCAGCTGAAGAAGCGGGTACTGCGGTTCCTTGACCAGAAGGAGATCAAGGCGCTGTACCACCGGGTGGAGAAGGACTCGAAGAACTTCGGCCGGGTGTTCGTTCACTTTCGCTGGTAGCACGGCAGTTGACCGTCGGCCCGCCGCACCCCTATGTTCGCTATCAGAACCGCTGGACACGATGCGAACAAGCCGGGCCAGGCAGGCAGGGAGCGCAGGCAGGGAGCGCGGATGGCTGAGATCGTCCCGCTGAGCAGGGCGGTCGCGGAACTGGTCCGCGACGGGACCAGCGTCGCGCTCGAGGGGTTCACTCACCTGATCCCGTTCGGTGCCGGTCACGAGATCATCAGGCAGCGGCGCCGCGATCTCACGCTGATCAGGATGACCCCCGACCTGATCTACGACCAGATGATCGGCATGGGCTGCGCCAGGCGGCTGGTCTTTTCCTGGGGCGGCAACCCGGGCGTGGGTTCGCTGCACAGGTTCCGCGATGCCGTGCAGCGCGGCTGGCCGGCGCCGCTGGAGATCGAGGAGCACAGCCACGCCGGCATGGCCAACCGGTACCAGGCCGGGGCGTCCGGCCTGCCGTTCGCCGTGCTCCGCGGCTACCGGGGTACCGACCTGCCCTCGGTCACCCCGAACATCAAGCCGATCGTGTGCCCGTTCACCGGCGAGCAGCTGACCGCGGTCCCCGCGCTCAACCCCGATGTCGCCATCGTGCACGCGCAGCGCGCCGACGCCGGCGGCAACGTGCAGATGTGGGGCATCACCGGAATCCAGAAGGAGGCCGTGCTCGCGGCCCGCAGGTCCCTGGTCACGGTGGAGGAGGTCGTCCCCGAACTCGACCGCAGGCCGGGCGCGGTGGTGCTGCCGTCCTGGGTGATCACCTGCGTATCGGCGGTGCCTGGCGGCTCCCGCCCGTCCTACGCGCTCGGCTACTACGAGCGTGACAACGACGCGTATGTGCGGTGGGATGCTGTCAGCCGGGACCGTGACACGTTCCTGGCCTGGATGGACCGTAACGTGCTCGAGACGGCGGGGAGGCGGGCGTGACCCTCATCGTGGATGCCGTGCGCACCCCCCTCGGCAAGCACGGCGGGGCGCTGGCCGCGGTCAGGCCGGACGACATGGCCGCCAGCGCGATCTCTGCCCTGCTCGGCCGCAGTCCCGGCCTGGATCCGGCCCGGATCGACGACGTCTACTTCGGCGACGCCAACGGCGCAGGCGAGGACAACAGGAACGTGGCCAGGATGGCGAGCCTGCTGGCCGGGATGCCCGCCACCGTGCCGGGCGCGACCATCAACCGGCTGTGCGGGTCCGGCCTGGAGGCCGCGATCGCGGCCGACCGGGCGGTGCTGGCCGGCGACGCGGACGTGATCATCGCTGGCGGCGTGGAATCGATGACCCGCGCGCCCTGGGTGCTGCCCAAGCCCGAGCGGGCGTTCCCGCGCGGCCACGAGACCGCGTATTCCACCACGCTGGGCTGGCGGATGGTCAATCCCGCGATGCCCGCCGAGTGGACGGTCGCCCTCGGCGAGGGCGCCGAGATCCTCGCGGATCGGTACGCGATCTCGCGCGCCGAGCAGGACGCGTTCGCGGTGCGCAGCCACCTGCGGGCGGCCCGGGCCTGGGAGGCGGGCCGGTTTGCCGACGAGGTGGTAGCCCTGGCCGGGCTGGAATCGGACGAGGGCATCAGGCCGGATACGACCGCCGGGAAGCTGGCCGGGCTCAAGCCCGCGTTCCGGGCCGGCGGAACCGTCACGGCCGGCAACTCATCACAGCTGAGCGACGGGGCGGCCGCGCTGCTGCTGGCCAGCGAGCGCGCCGCCGCCAGGGCCGGGCGGGAACCGCTGGCCCGGATCGCCGCGCGCGGCGTGAGCGCGGTGGAGCCGCAGCTGTTCGGGATCGGGCCGGTAGAGGCGGCCCGGACGGCGCTGAAACGGGCCGGCATCGGCTGGGCGGACCTGGCCGCGGTCGAGCTGAACGAGGCGTTCGCCGCCCAGTCGCTGGCCTGCCTGGCGGAGTGGCCCGACCTGGACCCGGATATCGTGAACGTCAACGGCGGCGCGATCGCGCTTGGCCACCCGCTCGGCTGCTCCGGCGCCCGGATTCTCGGCACGCTCGCCCGTGAGCTGCATGGCCGCGGCGGCGGGTGGGGCCTGGCGGCCATCTGCATCGGCGTCGGCCAGGGCCTGGCCGTGGTCTTGGAGGGGGCCTGATGCACCGTGGCTGAGCCGGCCGGGGAGCGAGGACCCGAGTTCGTCCAGTCGATGGCGCGCGGGCTGGCCGTGATCAAGGCCTTCGACGAGGATCATCAGCAGCTCACGCTCAGCGAGGTGGCCGGCATCACCGGCCTGGCCCGGGCCGCCGCGCGCCGGTTCCTGCTGACGCTGGCCGAGCTGGGCTATGTGCGCACCGACGGCCGGATGTTCGCGCTCACCCCCCGCGTGCTCGAACTGGGCTATGCCTACCTGTCCAGCCTGTCGCTGCCGCAGATCGCCGAGCCGCACCTGGAGCGCATGGTCGCCGAGGTGCAGGAATCCGCCTCGGTCACCGTGCTGGACGACACCGACATCGTGTACGTGGCCCGCGTGCCGACCTCGCGCATCATGCGCGTGACGATCAGCATCGGCACCCGCTTCCCCGCCTACCCGACGTCGATGGGCCGGGTGCTGCTGGCCGGCCTGACCGCGGCCGAGCTGGACGCGTACCTCGAGCGGGTCAGCATGCACCCGATCACCGCGCGCACCGTCACCGACCCCGGCGCGCTGCGCGCCGAGCTCGACCGGGTCCGCGAGCAGGGCTGGGCGCTGGTGGACCAGGAACTCGAGGTCGGCCTGCGCTCGCTCGCGGCACCGATCCGCGACCGCTCGGGCCGGGTCACGGCCGCGGCCAACATCGCCACGCACGCCGCCCGGACCAGCCCGGCCGAGGCGCGGCGCACCCTGCTGCCGGTGCTGCTGCGCACGGTCGAGCAGATCGGGGCGGATCTGCGGGCAGCGGGGTCCCCGGCGCCCAGCCTCATGCGGCTGCGCTGATGGCAGGCTGACCTCATGCCCGTCACCGCCCGCGTTGAGCACGTCGGCAGCCTGCTGCGCCCGCCGTTCCTGCAGCAGGCACGAGCCGCCAGGGCCAGGGGCGAGGTCACCCCGGCCGAGTTCAAGGCCGCCGAAGACCGCGCGGTCCGCGAGGTCATCGCCCTGCAGGAGGAGATCGGCCTGCCCGTCGTCAACGACGGTGAGCAGCGAAGAGACTCCTTCCAGGCCGAACTGGCCGCCGCCTGCGACGGGTTCGCCGGGGTCAGCCTGGACGCCTGGCTGTGGGGCGACTGGCACTCGGCCGAGGTAGGCGACGCGTCGACCGCCCGCCCCGATGACCTGGCGGTGGTGGCGCCGCTCCGCAAGCGGCGGAACCTGGCGGCCGAGGAGTTCACCTTCGTGCGCGGCTGTACCAGCCGGCAGGCCAAGGTGACGCTGCCGAGCCCGACGCTGTTCGCCAACCTCTGGTCGCCGGACCTGTCGGCGGGCGCCTATCCGAGCCTGGATGCCTTCATGGCCGACGTGGTGCAGGTGCTGCAGGACGAGGTCCGCGAGCTCGTCCGCCTGGGATGTACCTACATCCAGCTGGACGCCCCGCACTACCCGCTGCTGCTCGACCCGGCCTGGCGTGCCTTCTACGAGGCGCGGGGCTGGCCGGCGGACCGCTGGCTGTCCTACGGGATCGACCTCGACAACGCCGTGATCGAGGCCGGCGGCCGGCCACGTTCGGCTTCCACCTGTGCCGCGGCAACCAGCTCGGCCGCTGGCTGGTGGCCGGCGACTACGATCCGATCGCGGCCCCGGTGTTCGGCCGGTGCCGCGCCGACCGGCTGCTGCTCGAGTACGACGACGAGCGGTCGGGCAGCTTCGGCGCGCTCCGCCTGGTGCCCGACGACAAGGTCATCGTGCTCGGCCTGGTGACGACGAAGACGTCCGCGCTCGAGCGGGCCGGCGACATCGCGGCCAGGCTCCGCCAGGCCAGCGCGCTGGCCGGGGCCGAGCGGCTGGCCGTCAGCCCGCAATGCGGCTTCGCCACGTCGGCGGGCGGCAACCCGATCACGCCGCGGGCCCAGCGCGACAAGCTCGCCCTGCTCGTTCGGATAGCCGGGGATCTTCTTGATTCTTAACGGCGCTGCCCCGAGGTTTCCCGCGACCCGCGACGATCTGGAGGACAACGATGGCCGAGCTGGCCCCGCAGGCCGATCCGGCCGAGGCCGGACTGGACAAGGAACGGCTGGCCAGGATTGACCGGCACTTCGCCAGGTACGTGGACGACGGGCGGCTGCCCGGCTGGCTGCTGACCGTCAGCCGGCGCGGCCGCCTCGTGCACGTGTCCCGCTACGGCATGCGGGACGTCGAGGCGGGCCTGCCGGTCGAGACCGGGACGCTGTGGCGGATCTACTCGATGACCAAGCCGGTCACCTCGGTCGCGGCGATGATGCTGTATGAGGAGGGCGCCTTCGAGCTGACCGACCCGGTCAGCGCGTTCATCCCCTCGTTCGCCGGCGCGCGCGTGTACGCAGGCGGATCCGACCTGAAGCCGGTGACCGTGCCCGCCACCGAGCCGGTGCGGATCTGGCACCTGCTGACGCACACGGCCGGGCTGACCTACGGCTTCCACCGCTGCGATGCGGTGGACGCCATCTACCGCAACGCCGGCTTCGAGTGGGCCGCGCCGCGCGGGCTCGACCTCGCGGGCGCCTGCGATGCCTGGGCGGCCATGCCGCTGCTGTTCCAGCCGGGTACCGAGTGGAACTACTCGGTGGCGACCGACGTGCTCGGCCGGGTGGTCGAGGTCGCCTCGGGGCAGAGCCTGGACCGGTTCTTCGCCGACCGCATCCTGCGCCCGCTGGGCATGGCCGATACCGCCTTCCAGGTCGCTTCGGAGGACATCCCCCGGCTGGCCGCGATGTATGTGGCGGGCCCGGGCAACAAGGCGGTCCGCAACGACGCGCTCGGCGCGCTGGGACAGCGCCGACCGTCGTTCCTCAGCGGCGGCGGCGGCCTGGTGTCCAGCGCCGCCGACTACCACCGCTTCACCCAGACGCTGCTGCCCCGCCCGGACAGCCCGGCCGGGGAACTGAACGGCGTGCGGCTGCTCGGCCCGCGCACGGTGGCCTACATGACCCGTAACCACCTGCCCGGTGGCGCCGATCTGGAGACCTTCGGCCGCCCGCTGTTCGCCGAGTCCCCCGCGCACGGGGTGGGCTTCGGCCTTGGCTTCGCTGTCGTGCTGGATCCGGCCGCGGGCAAGATCGTCTGCTCCGAGGGCGAATTCGCGTGGGGAGGCGCGGCGAATACGGCATTCTGGATCGACCCCGCCGAGCAGCTGACCGTATGCTTCTACACCCAGCTGCTGCCCACGAGCGCGCACCGCATCCGGTCCCAGCTGCGCCAGCTGGTATACCAGGCGGTTACGGACTAGGCCGGGCGGCCGCGCGGCCCGGCCCCGAGGGAGTTGCCCATGACAAGCGCTGACCTGCTCACCGACGCGTTCGGCCGGATCCGGGAGGAAGTCCATCTCGCGGTGGACGGCCTGTCGCGCCAGCAGCTGGCCTACCGGGTGGACCCCGAGGCGAACTCGATCGCCTGGCTGATCTGGCACCTGACCCGGATCCAGGATGACCACGTCTGCGGGGTCGCGCACCGGGAGCAGGCGTGGACGTCGCAGGGCTGGGCCGGCCGGTTCGCGCTGCCGTTCGCGCCTGGGGCCACCGGCTACGGCCACGACCCCAGGGAAGTTGCCGCGGTCCAGGCGGACGCGGAGCTGCTGACCGGGTATCACGACGCGGTCTTCGAGCACACGATCCGTTACGTCGCGGCGCTGACCGATGCCGATCTTCCCCGGGTGGTGGACGAGTCATGGGACCCCCCGGTGACGCTGGGGGTGCGGCTGGTGAGCGTGATCTCCGACGACCTCCAGCACGTGGGGCAGGCCGCCTTCATCCGCGGCTTCCTGCTCCGCCAGTAAGGCACGCCCGCGACGGCCAGTCGCGCGGCAGCGGCGGCGTCCTAGCCTTGCGGCTGGCTCGCGTACGTGGCCAGGCCGCGGAGCATGAGATCGACTCCGAACGCGAACCTCTCGTCGGGGCCGCCGCCGAGCATCACGTCCACGACCCGCTGGGTGTGCGGGAACAGCTCAGGGGGCAGCGACATCACGTAGTCCCTGAGCATCGTGAAGAACTGCTCGGGCGATAGGTCACCGCCGGTGAAGGACGCGGTACCGAGGCTCTCCTCGAACGCGAACGCCCCCACGTACAGGGCGAACAGGTCGCCGAGGTAGGCGATCACCTTGTCCGGGATGCCGACGGGCTTGAGCAGCGTGAACAGCCACTCGGTGACGACCGCCAGCGCGGGCCCCGAGGGAATGCGCCCCAGCGACAGCCGCGCCACGTCCCGGTGGCTGGTCATGATGGCCCGCATCTGGCCGGCCAGATCGCTGAGCTGCTCCCGCCAGCGCGCCGGATCCGGCTCGGGCAGCTGTATCTCCTCGACCACGCGCTCGAAAACCAGCTGGAGCAGCTGCTCCTTGTTCCGCACGTGCCAGTAGAGCGACGCGGCCCCGGTACCGAGCTCCTCGCCCACCCGGCGCATCGACAGGCCGTCCATGCCGTCGGCGTCGATGACCCGCAAGGCCGCATCGATGATGGCCTCCCGCGTCAGCGGCGCTCGCCCGGCCGATCTCGGCGCGCTGCGCCACGGCGGCTCCGGGACGCCCGAAGCATCCGACCAGCGCGTTCCGGTGCCCTGTGCCATGTCGGCCACTGTACCACGTCCTGAACATGGTTCGAGACTCGAATATTGTTTGACAACGCGTCATAGCTCATGCCAGTATGACGTTCGATTTGATCGAACAACGTTCCACCAGGGAAGGTGCCAGATGGCGCTCATCATCGAGGCCAAGGGGCTGACCAAGCGCTTTGGCAAGACGCAGGCCCTGGACGGGCTCGACCTGACCGCTGAGTCCGGGCAGGTGGTCGCCATGCTCGGGCCGAACGGCGCGGGCAAGACAACCTTCATCAGGGCGGTGGCCACCCTGCTGCAACCCGACAGCGGGGAGCTGCGAGTGGGCGGTCACGACGCTCGCCGGGAGGCGCCGGCCGTGCGGCGGTCCATCGGCCTCGCCGGGCAGTTCGCGGCCATCGAGCCGGCCATGACCGGCCGGGAGAACCTGGAGCTGGTCGCCAGGCTGTTCGGGCAGCAGCGCAGGGACGCGAAGGCGAACGCGTCATCGGTGCTGGACTCGCTGGGCCTTGCCGACGCGGGCGACCGCCTGGTCCGCACCTACTCGGGCGGCATGCGGCGCAGGCTCGACCTCGGCGCGAGCCTGGTCGGCGCGCCGAAACTGCTGCTGCTCGACGAGCCGACGACCGGGCTGGATCCGCGCAGCCGGATCGAGCTATGGGACGCGATCAGGACGCTCGTGAGGCAGGGCACGGACGTCCTGCTCACCACGCAGTACCTCGACGAGGCCGACAACCTGGCCAGTCACATAGTGATCATCGACCACGGCCGGGTGGTGGCCGCCGGCACGCCCGCCGAGCTGAAGCGCCGGATCGGCGGCAAGGTGATCGAGGTGCACGTCCGGCACGACGATGACGTGGCCCGGGTCGCCCAGGCGCTGCGGCGGCTCGACCACGGCGATGTCCGCATCGACGACGTGACCCGCCAGGTGAGCGTCAGCGCCGACCGCGGCGGGCCGGTGCTGATGAACGCGCTGCGGGCGGTCGAGGACGCCGGGGTAGACGTCGAGGACGTCGCCTTGCGCCAGCCCAGGCTCGATGAGGTGTTCCTCACGCTCACCGGGCGCCCGGGCGCCGGGGCCGCGCTCGAGACCGCTGCCTGCGACCACTGACCACCCCGACAAGGAGAACTCTCATGGCTGTCGTGACCGCGCCGATCACCAGGACGACCTCGATCGGCACCAGCACCCTGCAGATCGCCAGGCGCGCGATCCTGCGCTACCTGCGCACCCCGCAGATGATCGTCCTCGGGACGATCCAGGGCGCGATGTTCCTGCTGATCTTCCGCTACGTCTTCGGCGGCGCCATCCAGGTCGAGGGCGGCATCTCGTACGTGGACTTCCTGGTGCCCGGGTTCATCACCACCGGCGTTCTGTTCTCCGGGATGGGCGCGGCCACCGTGGTAGCCGAGGATCTCGACCAGGGATTCGTGGACCGGGTGCGCTCGCTGCCCGTCCCGCGTGCGTCCTTCCTGACCGGACGCGCGCTGGCCGACACCGCATGGAACAGCTGGGGGCTGATCGTGACCGCCGCGATCGGATTTGCCGTCGGGTTCCGCATCCACGGCTCGGTCGCGGAGGCACTTGCCGCCCTAGGGCTGTGCGTGGTCTTCGGGTTCGCCTTTGAGTGGCTGTTCATCCTGCTCGGCCTCATCGCCGGGACGCCCCAGGCCGCGCAAGGGATGGCGCTGCTGGTCTTTCCTTTCACGTTCATCTCCAGCGCCTACGTCCCGGTGCGCTCGATGCCCGGCTGGCTGCAGGGGTTCGCCAGCCACCAGCCCATCACCTACATGGTCAACGCGGTCCGGGCGCTGACCCAGGGCCCGGCGGCCGAGGCGCTGATCGGCCACTCGACCGGCTACCTGGTCACAGGCTCGCTGCTGTGGTCGCTTGGCCTGGTCGTGGTGTTCGCGCCGCTGGCCGCGCTCAGGTACTGCCGCAGCTGACGGTCAGCGCGGCAGCTCCGCTCCGGCGCAGCACCGCGACCGCCCGCCGTCCCGCACCCGGCCGCAGGGCGCGGGACGGCGGCCATGGCCCCGGCCGGACCGCCCCGGCCCGCCGCGAACCAGCCATGACGTTACGGCCGGGCGTCTATGCTGCAGCCTGGCCAGGTGAAACGATCGTGACGTGACGTCGCCTCGGCCGAGCCCGCCGCCGGGCAAGCCCGCGCGCCCGATCACGGCCACGGCCGCGGGACCGCAGCCGCTCCTGGTCGAGGATCATCTTGCCCGCCGGATCCGCAAGCCGATAGATCTGATGCGCTGCCTGGTGAGCTGCATCGAGATCGTCCTGCTGGCCGCGATCGGCGTCGCGGCCGGGGCCGCGACCACCGGTATCGAGACCGACGTCGTGGGGGCGAGCAGGCGGCTGCCGCACGCGCTGCTGACGGCCGCGCGGCCGGTGGCGCTGTTCGCGCTGTTGCTGCTGCCGGTCGCCCTGGCCGTCCGCGAGCTCGTCCGGCGCCAGCCGCGACGGCTGGCCGAGGCCGCGGGCACGGCCGTTCTCGCGGTCGTGGCGGTGGCGGTGGCTAATGCCCTGCTCAGCCACCACACATCCTCGCTGCTGTACCAGGCGCTCGCCGTGTCCGGGTCTGGCACCAGCCGTGCCCCGCCGCTCGACGGGTACCTGGCCGGCCTGGCCGCGTACACCACCATGATCGGCCTGAACGGGCAGGAACGCTGGCGTGCGGCCGTGTGGCTGACCCTCGGCCTGTACGCGGTGGTGAACCTGGCGGCGCTGCAGACGACCGTGCTCGCGCTGCTCATCGCGCTGCTCGTCGGCCGGGCGATCGGGGTCGGCGTGCGGTACGCCGCGGGCACCATGTCGCAGCGCCCGGCGGCGGACAAGATCGCGGCGGCCCTGGGCGGCGCCGGATGCCAGCTGCTGGAGATACGCCGGGTCCCGGTCGTGGGTCATGAGTCCCGCCGGTACGCGGCGACGGCGCGCCGCGGTGACCGGCTCGACGTCTGCGTGTACGACAGGGACCAGGAGGCGGCCGGCGCGATCTACCGGCTGTACCGTTCGGCGCGGCTGGAAGGCCAGGTGTCGCACCGCGCGCCGATTTCGCTGGACCGGACCGTGGAGCGCCGGGCGCTGTTGTGCTACGCGGCCGAGGAGGCCGGGGTGCGCACCCCCCGGCTGCAGGCCCTGGTCCGGGTCGGCCCCGAGGCCTTCGCGCTCGCCTTCGAGCATCACGAGGGCAGGTCGCTGGCCGAGCAGGATCCCGGGCCGGCCGATGCCGAGCTTGGCCGCGTCTGGGACACGGTGCTCCGGCTGCACGCGCACCGCGTCACCCACCGGGCGCTGACCTCCGATCGCATCCTGCTCACCGGCGGCGGCCAGGTCATGCTGCTCGACCCCGGCAACGGCGACGTCGCCGCGGGAGATCTGCAGCTTCGCCTCGACCTCGCCCAGCTGATCACCGAGCTGGCGCTGCAGGTGGGGCCGGACCGCAGCGCGGACCTGGCGCTGGAAAAGACCGGCCCGGACGAAATGCTCGCCGTGGTGCCGCTGCTGCAGCCCATCGTGCTGTACCCGTCCACCAGGGCCGCCGTCCGGCACCGCAAGGACGTGCTGACCGCGCTGCGCAAGCGCCTGCTGGACGCGGCCCCGGGGGACGAGCCTGCCCCGGTGCGGCTGGAACGGATCCGGCCGCGCACGCTGTTCACCCTGCTCGCCACCGTGGTGGCCACGTACCTGCTGGCCGGCGAGCTGGCCCGGGTCAGCCTGGGAAACACGCTGCGATCGGCGGACTGGCGCTGGACGATCGCGGCGCTGGCCCTGTCCGCGCTGACCTATGTCGGCGCGGCGCTGTCGCTGTCCGGGTTCGTAGCCGCGCGGCTGAGCTTCGTGCGCACGATGCTGGCACAGCTGGCGGGGTCGTTCGTCACCCTGGTCACGCCCGCGGCCGTAGGCGGCGTCGCGATCAACATTCGCTACCTGCAGCGGCGCAAGGTGCCGGCCGCCGTGGCGGCGGCCAGCGTGGCCGTATCCCAGGTCGTGGCGTTCGTCCTGCACATCCTGCTGCTGATCGTGTTCGCCGCGCTCGCGGGAACCTCCGAGGGCCATTCGATCCGCCCGCCGACGTGGGTCTACTTCGTGCTGGCCGGGCTCGTCGCCATCGCGCTGGTCGTGCTGGCGATCCCGGCCGGGCGGCGGCTGCTGCGGGCCCGGCTCGCCCCGACGTTCGGGCAGGTGGTCCCGCGGCTGCTCGAGGTGGCGCAGCAGCCGCGCAAGCTCGCCGAGGGCGTCGGCGGAGCGCTGCTGCTGACCCTGGCCTACATCACCTGCCTCGACGTGTGCGTCCGCGCCCTGGGCGGCTCGGCGCCGTTCGCGAGCGTGGCCGTGGTCTACCTGACCGGCAGCGCGCTCGGGTCCATTGTGCCGACGCCGGGCGGGATCGGGGCGGTGGAAGCGGCGCTTACCGCCGGGCTCCGCGCCGCCGGGGTGGCGGGCACGGTGGCCGTCAGCGCGGTGCTGCTGTTCCGGCTGCTGACCTTCTGGCTTCCCGTGCCCGCGGGATGGGCCGCGCTGAAGTACCTGGAGCGGCAGCAGGCGCTATGACCGCGGACGCCCATGACGGCGCCGCCGGGGCCCCGGGCAGCGCTCAGCGGCGCGGCCCCGTCGCTGAGCCGGGGGCAAACGCGTCGGCCGCGCCGCGAACCTGGGCCAGGTAGTCCCGCCAGCCCGGCCCGTCGATGTCGTCCTGATCCGCGCCGCCCTTCCCGTCGATGAGCTCCCTGGCGATGTCTGCGTGGCCGGCGTGCTGGGCCGTCTCGGCGACCATCCGGATGAGCAGGACACCCAGGGTCGTGTCGCGCCGGCCGGCAGGCCAGTGCGCCACCGACCCCGGCGCGTCCAGGTCGAGCGCGGTTATCACGCGGTCGGCGTGCGCGCAGGCGCGCTGGTACAGGCCGATGATGTACTCGCTGGACTCATCGGGCCTGGCCCACATGTCCGCGCCCTGCCAGATCGAGCCGTCGTTGACCCATGACAGGGTCTCCCGGGCCGGGCAGTTGAACGATTCGCCCAGGTAGCCGTACTCGAGCCCGGCCAGGTGCTTCACCAGGCCGAGCAGGTTCGTGCCCGTCGGCGTCATGGGCCGGCGACGGTCATACTCGCTCAGGCCGTCGAGCCTGGACAGCAGCGCGGCCCGGCTGGCCTGGAGCTTGCGGTGCAACTCCGCTTTCAGGTCGGACACGGCACTCCCTCGCCTCTCGCCGGGCAATCCGTACCCGGCACAGTCAACCACCGGGTACCGACAAGTCAGGGCCCGCCAGCCACCCCGGGAGGGCGGTGCCCGCTCCGGCTGCGATCCGGGCATTGACACCGGCCGGCTGAGCGGATAAAAGCTGGCGACAGGTACCGCTGCCACGCATCGTCCCGTTGATCTGGCAACCGGGACCGGCCCGCGCACCTTGTCCGCGACGACCCTGCTTCATCCCGGAGGTAACGATGCCGCTCTTCCCAGGCCCGCAAAACCAGGAAGGGACCGTCTGGGAGCCGCAGGCGGCCGACAGCCGGCTGGCGCAGACGGCCGGGGCCGATCCTTCCGGCGTCTTCACCTCTGACCTGACGGTCTCGGAGTACGTGCTGCTCGGCGAAGCCGGCTTCGAGCCGCTTGGCTTCGTCGTCGGCTCCTCGATCTACCACGTCGGCCTGCAGATCAGCCGCTGGGGCCAGAACCAGGAACTGCAGGTACTCACCCAGGCCATGTACAACGCCAGGGAGCTGGCCATGGTCAGGATGCGCGCCGAGGCCGACCACCTAGGCGCTGACGGCATCGTGGGCGTGCAGTTGCGGATGCAGATGTACGCCTGGGGCCAGTCCTGCCTGGAGTTCGTGGCGACCGGGACCGCCGTCCGCGCCCTGGCCGGCCAGGGCGCGCACCGTGCGCCTGACGGGGGCGCGTTCACCTCGGACCTGTCCGCCCAGGACTTCTTCCGGCTGCTGGCGGCCGGGGCGGTGCCGGTCGCGTTCGTGCTCGGCACCTGCGTCTACCACATTGCGCACCGGGGCATGATGCAGTCGTTGCGCCAGGCGTACCAGAACCAGGAGATGGCGCAGTTCACCCAAGGCGTCTACGAGGCCCGCGAGCGGGCGCTGGGCCGGATGCAGGCCGAGGCCGCCGACGCGCGCTCGTCCGGCATCGTGGGTGTGACCGTGGACGTGCAGAACCACGTCTGGGGTGAGCACGCGACCGAGTTCCTGGCCACGGGCACCGCGGTCCGGCGGCTCGCCGATGAGCACAAGCTGCCGCAGACTACGCCCAAGCCGACGTTCACCCTCGGGCTGGACAACTAGCCAGAGCCACGGCTGCCGCGCCCAGCCGGGGCGGCCCGCCCCCCGGCTGGATCCGCGCGCCGGCCGATCCGCCCGCGCTGTCGCGGCCGGCGCGCGGCGGGACGATAGCGAGGCGATGCGGACCGGCGGCGCGCACCCGGCTGGTGCCGGGATCGGTACCGGGTCAGCGCCGCGCGGCGGGCGCGGGGGGCGTGACGTGCGACATCAGCTGCCGGCCACGAGCGCGTCCCGGGTAGCTGCTGGCGGGTGTCCTCACGCCGCTGGCGCCGCTGCGCCGGCGGCCGGCCGGCGCCGATCAGCGGGAGGCTGCTCAGGGCGATGCCCGCGAGGATGGCCGCGCCGCCGATGACCTGCGCCGGGCCGACCGGGTTGCCGAAGACGACGATGCCTGCCACGGCGCCGACCAGCGGCTCGATGTTGAAGAAAGCCCCGGCCACCTCGGCGGCCACCCGGCTCTGCGCGAAGGCGAACAAGGTGAAGGGCAGCAGCGTGCCGCCGGCCACCAGCCCGGCGACGGCCAGGACCGGGCCAGGACCGCCGGGAGCGGCGGGCATGCCCTCCGCGATCACCGAGAACGGCAGTACGGCGAGGGCCGCCCCGAGGAACTGCACCGCGGTCACGGCGACCGGGTCGCGGCCGCGCAGCAGCTGGTCTTGAGCCACCGTGAACACCGCCGACAGCAGCAGCGACGCGAGTACCAGGCCATCGCCGCCGACCGTCGCGCCGCCGCCCCCGCCGCCGGTGACCAGACCGACGCCGGCCAGCGACACCGCGAAGCCTGCCCAGGCCACCGGGCGCGCCACGGCATGGCGCCACAGCGCCGCGATGACAGCAACCAGAACCGGCGTGGCGCCGATCAGCAGGGCCGCGTGGCTGACGCTGGTCCGGTCGATGCCGGCGTTCTGCACCAGGACCGCCCCGCCGTACCCGGCCGCGCCGGAGGCCAGCACCGGCAGGGTCCAGGCGGCCCGCAGCTGCCGGCGGGCCACCACGAGCAGGATCGCGGCGGCCAGGCCGAAGCGCACCAGCGTGAGCCAGCCCGGCGGCAGCCAGCCCAGCGCCACCTTGGACAGCGGCACGGTCGTGCCCCACAGCAGCCCGGCTGCGGTGAGGGCCGCGAGGGCGCGGCGGCGGTCGGTGCTCATGCAGCCATAGTCGGTGATTGCACGGGCATAATTTGTCCGTTGTGCACCGCGGCTAAATAAGATGTCGTGATATGGCTGTCGAACTTGACGAAGTTGACGTAAGGCTGCTCACCGCACTGCAGGCCGATGCGGACGGCACGAACGTCGAGCTGGCCCGCCTCGTCGGGCTGTCCCCGGCCGCGACGTTGCACCGGGTCCGCCGGCTGAAGGAGTCGGGTGTCATCCGCGTCATCGCCGCCCAGCTGGACCCGGCCGCGGCCGGGTTTCCGCTGCAGGTGTACGTGACAGCGTCGCTCGCACGTCACGACCTGCGCTCCAGCCACCGCTTCGAAGACCACATCCGCGCGGTGCCGCAGATCATCACGGCGGACAACGTGGCCGGCGAAACCGACTACGTGATGTCCGTCGTGGCCCGCGATGTCACCGAGCTCCAGCAGGTACTGGCCGGCCTGGCCACCCGGGGCGGCCAGCGGCTGGTGACCTACCTCCGGCTGGAAGAGGTCAAGCCTCCCTCCCGGCTGCCGCTGGCCCCGACCCTGGCGGCCCCGGGCCCCGCGCCCCGCAGGCGGCGCCGGCCAGCGACGCGCTGAGGCCGGCTGCTGGAGGTGCCCGGGGCACGGCCGGCTGCCGGAGGGCGCGCCCGGGGCACCCCCGCTCCGGCGTGCCGGCCACGGCGAACGTCGCGCCTGGGCCCCGCAGGTTGGGTTCCATGAACCACAGACGCGGGACGCGCTCGTCCGCTGCTTCAGCCGGTCCGGTTCTCGCCGGACCGCGGCGCCGCCGACCCGGCCGCCGACGGCTCGTCCCGCAGGTCCATGCCGAGCCCGCGCCTTCCTGTCTCGTTGAGGTCTTCGACCGCGAAGCGGCCGGCCCAGGCGCGCTCGTAGTGCTCGGCCGGGAAGTCGTCAGGGCTGGACCCGGTGACGAATGCTTCCCGTACGGCGGCGGCGTACTGCTGGTTGCGCGGGCACCAGGGGGCGGCGGGGATGTACATGACGTTGCCCCAGCCCTGCTGGTCCGTGACCGGCGCGACGCTGTGGATCACGTCGCAGTGCCACCAGACCGAATCGCCGGCCCGCACGTCAGGGATGCCGCTGAGGGCAGGCAGCAGCGGGGCATGCCACCTCTCGCTGACCGGGAACACCCTGTTGAGGGTGACCCCGCACATGTCGTCTCCGGGCACGTCGGCCAGCAGCGGGCGCAGCATGAGATAGGCCATCGCCCCCGGGATCGGGACGGTGTGCAGGACGCCCTGGTCGTGCGGCATGTCGGACAGCGCGACCCAGCCCTGGAAGGTGCGGAAAGCCGAGCACATCGTGGTGCCGGGGTACTGCGGCCCGGTGGTGCGGTAGGCGGCGTCCCAGGGATCGTATTGTTCGACGGTGCCGTCGAACAGGTGCCGGAACGCCGTCTGGTAAGCCTCGGTCATCCACAGGTCCAGCGCGCCCGGGTCGAGGTGCGGGCCAAGACCGCGGGAGTCGGCCCCAGGCGGCCGGCGGCGGATGCGATCCGGGTACAGCGAATCCCGCCCCGGATCGAACCACTGCACGCCGCCGGACTCGTATGTCCACTGCCGGTTGAGGAACTCCTGCACGCGCGCCATCCGGTCGCTCTGCCGAGCCTGCATCTGGGCCGGCGACCAGTAGACCGGGTAGATCTCGGGCTTGGAGCCGACGGTGCCGAAGAAGTCATCGCCGGGGCCGCGGTAGTTCTCGAAGAACCTGTTGGTCTCGACGTAATCGACAATGTCACGGTCCCAGCCCAGGGCCTGTTCCCGGTCGAAGTGCCCGCGCACGACCAGGCAGCCGCGCCGGCGCAGCCGGGGCTGCACCGCGGCCGGGACCGTCCCGGCTTCGATGTCGGCGTAGCTGATGACCGGCCAGATGGTCTCGGCACGGTCACGCGCAGCGGTGATCTCATCGGCCTCGGCCCTGACCTGCCGCTCGACAACGGCGAAGACCTCATCGAGGGTGCGACCCGAGGCGGCGATGCGTGCTCGCAGCGCGGCCTTGAGCTGCCTGATCGCTGCGGGCAGCTCGGCGGGCGCCTGCTCCCAGTGCGGCAGCGCGGGGAGCGGCGTGGCCGGTGTGTCAGTGCCCACGGCGACATCCTGTCACGAGCGGGCCCGAGCGCCAGGGGCCCTGGCCGGCGCCGGAGCCGCCGAGGCCGGCCCGCCAGGCCGGGCCTCGATGACGTACCCGGTCATCGTCGCGGTCACGGGACCGGAGCCCAGGCGTGCTGTCATCTGGCCGGCGACGAGCGCGGCGCACGCCGCCAGGTCCCCGCGGGCCTCGATCGCGGCGCGCAGCGGCGTCCCGGTGCAGAACCCGGCGGCGACGTCAGCGGCCGAGGCGGCTCGTCCCTCGAGCGTGACCGCGGTGGCGGACACGCGTTCCAGCCCGCCCGCGGCGAGGTCGGCGGCGACCTGGTCAAGGTCGCTGTAGCCGTGCGGTACGGCGACCACGAACGCCGGAGGATCGTCGGGAAACACGCGGCCGAGCCCGGCCACCAGGGCCGCCGCGAAGCCGTGCGTCTCGACGGCGCCCCAGGTGCTGAACAGCAGCCTGCCCGCCGGCGCCAGCACCCGCCGCATCTCGCCGAAGGCAGCGGGCCGGTCCGGGAAGAACATGACCCCGAACTGGCAGACAATGAGGTCGAACTCCTGGTCATCGAAGGGCAGCCGGAGCGCGTCGGCCTGCCGCCACGCCGCGCCCGGCACCTGGCCGGACCCGAACTCGACCATCGCCGCGTTCAGGTCCGTGGCCGTCACCCGGGCCGCCGGGACGGCCTCGACCAGCTCGCGAGTCAGCACACCGGTACCGGCGGCGATCTCCAGCAGGCGGCGGGGGGCGAATGCCGCCGCCCGCCGGGCGAGGTTGACGGCAAACGGCCGGAACACCGCGGGTGCGAGCCACCGGTCGTAGGCCTGCGGCATGGATCCGGCCCACACCCGGTCGTGGTCATCAGGCACGCGGGGCGCCCGCTGAGCGGTGCGGCGCCCAGAGCTGGTCGGCGTCGCCGGCGGCCACCCGGCCCCGGTAAACGTCGATCTTGTGGTCGATGAGCTTGAGGTGTTCGCGCGTCTGCGCGAGCTTGGCGGTCACGTCGGCGCGGTGGGCCTCCAGGAGCGCGAGCCGTTCCTGCTCGTTCCCGGGCCCGGCGGATACAAGCTGGGCATAGCGCCGGATGGCCTTGATGGGCATGCCGGTAGCCCGCAGCCTGGTGCAGATGCCAATCCATTTCAGGTCTTCCTGGTGGTAGCGTCGCCGGCCGCCGTGGGTGCGGTCGACGGGGGCGACGACCAGGCCGGCCCGCTCGTAGTAGCGCAGCGTGTGCACGCTGACTCCGGTTCGGCGGGCGGCCTCTGCGATGCTCAGGCCTGCCTCCGGGAGCGGGCGGGCGGGGATTTCGATTTGACTTCGAGCACGCTCTAAATCGTAGCGTCGCGGCCATGAGGGCCTCAACCTTGCCGGACGCCGCGACAGGGGTGCCCGGACCCAGCCGGCGCCGCCGGTTCCTGGTGCTCGCGGTCTGCTGCGCCAGCATCGTCATCGTGGTGATGGACATCTCCATCGTCAACGTCGCGCTGCCGGCGATGCGTCGCGACCTGCATGCCTCGGTGGCCGGCCTGCAGTGGACGGTTGACGCGTACGCCCTGGTGCTGGCCAGCTTCCTGGTGCTGGCCGGGTCCACCGCCGACCGGGTCGGCCGGCGGCGCATCTTCCAGGCCGGCCTGGCCGCCTTCGGCCTGGGCTCGCTGCTGTGCGGGCTGGCGCCGGGCACCGGCTGGCTGATCGCGGCGCGCGCGCTGCAGGCCGCCGGGGGCACGATGCTCAACCCGGTGGCCCTGTCGATCGTCGTCAACACGTTCCCCGACCGGGCCGAGCGGGCCAGGGCCATCGGCGTGTTCGGCTCGGTGTCCGGTCTCTCGCTGGCGCTGGGCCCGATCCTCGGCGGCGCCCTGGTCAACGGCATGGGCTGGCGCTCTGTCTTCTGGGTCAACCTGCCGATCGTGGCCGTCGCGATCGTGTGCACCGCGCTGTTCGTGCCCGAGTCCCGCGCCGCCCGCGCGCGTCGCTTTGACCCGGTGGGCCAGGTCCTGGTCGTGCTGGTGCTGGGCAGCGTGATCTGCGCGATCATCGAGTCCAGCGGGCTGGGCTGGACCTCGCCGGTTATCCTCAGCCTGCTGAGCGTCGCCGTGCTCGGCGCCGTGGGCATCCTTGGCTACGAGCCGCACCGCGCTGGTCCGCTGCTGGAGCTGCGGCTATTTCGCAGCGTGCCATTCAGCGCGGCGATCCTGATGGCGCTGTGGGCCTTGTGCGGGTTCGGCGCGTTCCTGTTCGTGGCCACCCTGTACCTGCAGGACGTGCGCGGCCTGGCGGCGCTGACGGCCGGGCTGTGCCTGCTCCCGGTCGGCGGGCTCGTCGTGCTGCTCTCCCCGGCCGCGGGACGGCTGGTCGGCAGCCGCGGTCCGCGGCTGCCGCTGGTCGTCGCGGGGGCCGCGCTGGCCGTAGCGGGAGGCGCGTCACTCTGGATCGGGCCGGCCACCGCGCTGCCTGCCGTGCTCGCGGTCTACCTGCTGTTCGGCATCTTCCTTGGCACCGTTAACCCGCCGATCACCAATACGGCGGTCTCCGGGATGCCCGCCTCGATGGCCGGGGTGGCCGCGTCGCTGGCTTCCGCCGGCCGGCAGGCCGGCACCGCTCTCGGCGTCGCGATCTCCGGAACGATCGTGGGACCGGCCCTGACCCGCGGCGGGACGGCGTTCACCAGCGCGGCGCACGGTGTGTGGTGGCTGCTGGTCGGGCTCGGTGTTCGCGCAGGACGGCGGGGAACGGGTGGTTGTTAGGGTTGGCGGTACGAGCGCGGGAGCGCTCGGTCGCGATCACAGGCCAACGGACTTGAGGGGGCATCCACAGGGACGCGGCAGTGGCTTGTCCCGCTGAGCCGTTCCTTCGCCAGTGTCACCCCAAAGGACCAAGAGGGGAGCACCACGTGGGCACGATCACTACCACGGATGGCACGGAGATCTTCTACAAGGACTGGGGCAGCGGTCAGCCCATCGTGTTCAGCCACGGCTGGCCGCTGTCGGCCGACGACTGGGACACGCAGATGATGTTCTTCCTGCTGCGCGGCTATCGCGTCATCGCGCATGACCGGCGCGGTCATGGACGATCGACCCAGACCAGCGACGGCCATGACATGGACCACTATGCCGACGACCTTGCCGCGGTGACGGCGCACCTCGATCTGCAGAATGCGGTTCACATCGGCCATTCGACCGGCGGTGGCGAGGTGGCGCGCTATCTGGCCCGGCACGGCGAAAGCCGGGTGGCGAAGGCTGTACTGATAAGCTCCGTGCCGCCGCTGATGGTGAAGACCGATGCTAATCCGGGCGGCCTTCCTAAAGAAGTGTTCGATGGACTCCAGGAACAGGTAGCGACCAATCGCTCGCGGTTCTACCGCGACTTCGCGGCGGGACCATTTTATGGCTACAACCGGCCCGGCGCGAAACCATCGGAGGCAATCATCGACAACTGGTGGCGCCAGGGCATGATGGGCGGCGCGAAGCCGCACTACGACGGCATTGTCGCCTTCTCGCAGACCGACTTCACCGAGGACCTGAAGAAGATCACCGTGCCCACGCTGGTGATGCACGGCGATGACGATCAGGTCGTTCCGTATGCCGACTCCGGGCCGTTGTCGGCCAAGCTTCTCAGGAACGGGACGCTGAAGACATACAGCGGCTTCCCGCACGGCATGCCCACCACCGAAGCGCCGACCATCAACGCCGACCTGCTGACCTTCCTGAAATCCTGAGATCGTCTCGGCGGCGCTGGCCTGGCCACGGCAAAAGGTTCCTTGCCATCTGACGCCTGGGGAAACGCGAACGAAGGAGCACCAGATGACCGGCAGCGCACATCCGGGCGCCCGCATCCTGGGCAGCCTGCGATCAGCAGACGGCAAGGGCGTGGCGTGCGTGCAGGACCGCTTCGACACCGATCCCGGCGACCTGTGGTCGGCACTGACCGATCCCGGCCGTCTGGCCCGCTGGATGGGCGAGGTCGAGGGCGACCTCCGCCTCGGCGGTGAGTTCCGCGCACGCTTTTTTGCCAGCGGATGGGAAGGCACCGGGCGGGTGCAAGCGTGCGAGCCCCCGCGGCGGCTGCTGCTGCTGACCAAGCACCCGGGCCAGCCGGACGAGCAGGTCATCGAGGTCAGCCTGGCTTCCGGTGGTGACCAGGCCATCCTGGTCTGGGAGGAACGGGGCATGCGCCTGGACCAGCTCGCCGCCTACGGGGCCGGGATCCAGGTCCATGTCGAAGATCTCGCCGCCTACCTCGCCGGGCGTGAGCGCTGCGACGCAGACGCGCGGTGGGACGAGCTCATGCCCGCCTATCAGGACCTGGCGGTCAACGTCGGCTAGGCAGCTGTCCCGACCGGGCCAGCCAGGGTCTGGGGCCTCGGTCAGTCGCCGGCGTAGGCCGCGAGATACTCGCCGGTGAGGGTGCAGCGGGCGACGACGAGGTCGGCGGGCGTGCCCTCGAAGACGATCCGACCGCCGTCGTGGCCGGCGCCGGGGCCGAGGTCGATGATCCAGTCCGCGTGCGCCATGACCGCCTGGTGATGCGCGATGACGATGACCGACTTGCCGGAGTCCACGAGCCCGCCGAGCAGGCCGAGCAGCTGCTCGACGTCGGCGAGGTGCAGGCCGGTGGTCGGCTCGTCGAGGACGTAGAGGCTGCCCTTCTCGGCCAGGTGGGTGGCCAGCTTGAGTCGCTGCCGCTCGCCGCCGGACAGCGTCGTGAGCGGCTGGCCGAGGCTGAGATAGCCGAGCCCGACGTCGGCGAGCCGGCCGAGAATGGCGTGCGCGGCCGGCGTGCGCGCCTGGCCGGCGGCGAAGAACTCCCCGGCCTCGGTCACCGGCATCGCGAGCACCTCGCTGATGTCGCGGCCGCCGAGGTGGTAGTCCAGCACCGAGGCCTGGAACCGTTTCCCCTCGCACTCCTCGCAGGTGGTGACGACGCCGGCCATCATCGCCAGGTCGGTGTAGATGACTCCGGCGCCGCTGCAGTGCGGGCAGGCGCCCTCGGAGTTGGCGCTGAACAGGGCCGCCTTCACGCCGTTGGCCTTCGCGAACGCCTTGCGGATCGGGTCGAGCAGCCCGGTGTAGGTCGCCGGGTTGCTACGCCGCGAGCCGCGGATCGGGGTCTGGTCGACGGACACCACCCCGTCGCGCCCGGACACCGAGCCGTGGATCAGCGAGCTCTTGCCCGAGCCCGCCACCCCGGTGACGACGACCAGCACGCCGAGCGGGATGTTGACGTTGACGCCCTGCAGGTTGTGGGTGCTGGCGCCGCGCACCTCCAGCACCCCCGCCGGGGCGCGCACCGATGACTTCAGGGATGCCCGGTCGCCCAGGTGCCGCCCGGTTGGCGTGTCACTGGCCCGCAGCCCCTGCACGGTCCCCTCGAACGCCACCTCCCCGCCGGACGTCCCGGCGCCGGGCCCGAGGTCGATGACGTGGTCGGCGATCGCGATCGTCTCCGGCTTGTGCTCCACGACGAGCACCGTGTTGCCCTTGTCCCGCAACCGCAGCAGCAGGCCGTTCATCCGGTGGATGTCATGCGGGTGCAGCCCGACCGTCGGCTCGTCGAAGACGTAGGTGACATCGGTGAGCGAGGAGCCGAGCTGGCGGATCATCTTGATGCGCTGGCCCTCGCCGCCCGACAGCGTGCCTGTCGGCCGGTCGAGCGACAGGTAGCCGAGCCCGATCTCCGCGAACGAGTCGAGGGTCTCGTTGAGCGTGCTGAGCAGCGGCGTGACCGACGGCTCGTCGAGGTCGCGGACCCATCCGGCCAGGTCGCTGATCTGCATCGCGCACGCCTCGGCGATGTTGATTCCCTTGATCCGCGAGGAACGGGCACCCTCGCTGAGCCGGGTGCCGCCGCACTCCGGGCACGCGGTGAAGGCGACCGCGCGCGCTACGAACGCCCGGACGTGCGGCTGCATCGCCTCCTTGTCCTTGGACAGGATCGACCTCTGGACCCGCGGGATCAGCCCCTCATAGGTCATGTTGATACCCGCGATCTTCATCCTGGTCGGCTCGCGGTAGAGGAAGTCGTGCCGTTCGGTCTTGGTGAATTTCCGGATCGGCTTGTCCGGGTCGAAGAAGCCGGACGCGCTGTAGAGCCGGGAGTTCCAGCCGCCCCCCGTGTAGCCAGGGACGGTGATGGCTCCCTCGGCGAGCGACTTGGACTCGTCGAACATCTGGGTGAGGTCGATATCGGAGACCGTGCCCCGGCCTTCGCAGCGCAGGCACATGCCGCCGGTGCGGGAGAACGTGGCCCTCACGGTCTTGGCGGCACCGCGCTCGACCGTGATCGCGCCGCTCGCCCGCACCGAGGGGACGTTGAAGGAGAACGCGTTGGGCGAGCCGATGTGCGGCTGCCCGAGCCGGCTGAAGAGGATGCGCAGCATCGCGTTGGCATCGGTGGCCGTGCCGACCGTGGAGCGGGGGTCGGCACCTATCCGCTGCTGGTCGACGATGATCGCGGTGGTCAGCCCGTCGAGCACGTTGACTTCGGGCCGCGCCAGCGCCGGCATGAAACCCTGCACGAAGGCGCTGTAAGTCTCGTTGATCAGGCGCTGCGACTCCGCGGCGATCGTGTCGAACACCAGCGAGCTCTTGCCCGAGCCGGAGACGCCGGTGAATACCGTCAGCCGGCGCTTCGGGATCTCGACGCTGACGTCCTTGAGGTTGTTCTCGCGCGCGCCGTGCACGCGGATCAGATCGTGGCTGTCGGCAGCGCGCGGCGCAGGCGGCTGCGTGCCCGTCTTCGCTGCCGTGCTCATCGTGTCCCCATCAGCGGTCCTGCAGCAGCCCGAGGACATTGCCGTCGGGGTCGGTGAAGGTGGCCACCAGCCGGCCGCCGCCGACGTCGCGCGGGGGCTCCTTCACGGTGGCGCCGGCGGCGGTCACCTCGGCCAGCTTCGCCTCGATGTCCGGCACGTGCCAGTAGGCCACTGGCGAGGTCATGCCCTGCTGCGCACCGCCAGGCACCAGCCCGATCTGCTGGCCCGCGGCCTCGAAGCCGACGTAGTAGGACGAGTCGCTCTGCGGCGGGACGCCGAGCAGGGCCGTATATACCGCCTTGGCTGCCGCCAGGTCGGACACCGGATGCAGCACGGTCTTGATTCCCTCGGTGGAGCCGGTCATGGTCACTCCTGGAGTCGTGGGTTCAGATCGGCCCGGCGGGATTGCCGGGGCCCTCAGCCAGTACTGGAAGCCCGGAAATCAGCGGCCCGATCGCCCTGGCTGTCGATTTGTGTCTGGTCAGGAGTATGACGGCAGCGAACCCGGGGACGCTTCTCGATTCCTGACCGGTCTGGTCACCTGCTTGGCCACGCACGACGGCATCCCCGCCGTCGCGCCCGCCGCGCGGCGCCGGTAGGCGCTGGGCGGCATCCCGACCAGCTCGGCGAACCGGCTGCTGAAGGTGCCCAGCGACGAGCAGCCGACCGCGAAGCAGACCTCGGTGACGCTTAGGTCGCCACGGCGCAGCAGCGCCATCGCGCGCTCGATCCGCCGCGTCATCAGGTAGCTGTAGGGTGACTCGCCGTAGGCCAGCCGGAACTCGCGGCTGAGATGGCCTGCCGACATGTGCGCGCCGCGGGCCAGCGCCTCGACGTCCAGCGGCTGCGCGTACTCCCGGTCGATCCGGTCCCTGACCCGGCGCAGCCGGGCCAGGTCGCGCAGATGCTGCGTCGCGGAGAGCCTGCTGGTCATCTATGCATCGTATCCATCCGGCACCCGGTGCTGATTCCCGGCGATGACCACGCCGGCAGCGGCGGCGGCCGCGTCCGGTGCCTTTGCTGAAGGCCGTAAAGCTCCGGATCGCAACATAGAGCAGTTCAGTAACGGCTCGCGGAAATAAATGCTGAACTGCTTGGACGGGCAGGAGGCCTGGCTTCGAAGCGCGCTTTACCCGCCGGCAAGTATGCCATCCAGTGCTTTGCGCTTTGGCCGCTACCCGAAGCTGACCGTCCTAATCCAGTAAGCCGCCGACCCGGCGGACCGGGCCAATGCTCGTTTACCCAGAGTTCACCGTGGTTCGTTTTTACCGGCGCAGAGCACGGGCAGTGGAGGCCGGACGGTGGCAGGGACCGCTGCCGTCTGGCTATCGGAAAGAGCCCCCGTGTCTTCACCTCCCACTGTCCGCGCAGCCGTCGCTCCGGGCGGCGACGAGCAGGTCAGCCGGGAGCTGCTGGCGCAGCTCGATGAAGCGCCGACCTCCCGTGAGCACTGGAAAATCCTCGTCACCTCCGGGATGGGATTTTTCACCGACGCCTATGACCTGTTCGTGATCGGGGTCGTAGCCTCGATCCTGGTCACGCAGTGGAACATCACGAGCTCCCAGAAGTCGCTGCTGTCCTCGCTGGCCCTGCTCACCGCCGCCGTCGGAGCCATCTTTTTCGGCCGCATCGCCGACCGGCTCGGGCGGAAGAAGATTTACGGCTACGAGGTCCTGGTGCTGGCGGTGGGCGCGATCGCGTCGGCGTTCTCGCCCGGCATCTGGTGGCTGATCGGCTTCCGGGCCATACTCGGGTTCGGCATCGGCGGCGACTACCCGGTCAGCGCCACCATCATGAGCGAATACGCGAACAAGCAGAACCGCGGCCAGATGGTCTCGCTGGTGTTCGCCATGCAAGGCGCCGGCCTGGTGTTCGGGCCGCTGCTGGCCATCGGGCTGCTGGCCACCGGGATGTCGGAGAACCTGGTGTGGCGGCTGCTGCTTGGCTTCGGCGCGATCCCGGCCCTGGCCGTGTTCTGGCTGCGCCGCCAGATCAACGAGACCCCCCGGTTCCGGCTGGCCAAGATCGAGGCCGAGAAAGCCGACGAGAAAGCGCGGCGTGAGGGCAAGGCGACCGGGATCCGCGCAGTGCTGGCCGACAGCCAGCTGCTGCGCTGGCTGATCGGCGCTTCCCTGGCCTGGCTGCTGTTCGACTTCGTCTACTACGGCAACACCATCTCCAGCCCGCTGATCGTGAGCCTCGTGGCTCCGCATGCCTCGCTGATCGGCCAGACCGCCTACACGCTGGCCATCTTCGCCGTCGCGGCGCTGCCCGGCTATTTCCTGGCCGCCTGGACGATCGACCGGATCGGGCGGCGGTTCATCCAGACCGCAGGGTTCGTTCTGATCGCCGCGGCCTTCTTCGGGCTGTGGCTTATCCCCGGCGCCACCACCACCGTCGGCCCGTTCCTCATCTTGTTCGGCGCGACCTACTTCTTCAGCGAGTTCGGGCCCAACACCACAACGTTCGTCTACCCTGCCGAGATCTTCCCGGTCCGGGTCCGCACCACCAGCCACGGCATCGCCGCCGCCGCGGGGAAGATCGGCGCTTTCATCGGCACCTACGCGCTGACCAGCCTCCTGCCCCGGATCGGGCTGAGCGACACCAGCGCCATTGTCGGCTTCATCGCCCTCGCAGGTGCCGTCGTGACCATCACCATGCTGCCCGAACCCAAGGGGCAGAGCCTGGAAGCACTGACCGGGGAAACAGGCGAAATGCCGACGAGCGCCACCGCCCTCGGCATCGCCGAAAGCCGCGGCCTTCGATCTCCGCGGGCGTAGCCACCCCAGTCTTCGCCTCGCACGCCACCGGCAAGCGTGCGAGTCGGCGCTGGTCCTGGCCGGTTCCGGCGCAGCCGAGCCGACGGGGTTCAGGCGGGAATGTGCTGGTCAAGCCAGTCGAAGATGCGCTCGCCGCGGATGCCGTTGCCGACCGGCTCGCAGTGCGAGTCCGCGCCCTCTTCCTCGGTGAAGCGGATCAGCGTCTTCGCGGCGGGCACCTTGTCATACAGCTGGCGCGATTGCCCGGGCCAGAACTGCTCGTGGTCGGGATCGGTGACCAGTACCGGGCAGGTGATCCGCCCGATCACCTCGTCGGTCAGCGCGTATGCGCGGGCCGCGGTGTAAAACTCATACGGTGACGTGGTGCCGTACGGGCGCATCCGGAACGCCATCGTCAACCGCGTCGCCGCGGACAGCCGCAGCGCCAGATCCATGTCCCGGTCGAACTTCTCCTGCTCGCCCGCGTCGACAAGCTTCACCATGAAGTGCGGGATCTGCCCGAACATCACCGTGGACACATCGATGACACCGGGATCCACGACAGCGGCCGCGATGCGGTGCTCAAAGGCCACCGATCTGGTCACCCAGTAGCCACCCTGGCTCACCCCGAGCAGCGCGATCTTGCCTGCGTCAACATCGGGACGCGTCAGCAGGTGGTCCACGACCGGGGTGATGACCTTCTCCCAGTCCGGCCGGAACGTCAGGTGCTGGCGGATCAGCGCGGCGTTCTGGCCCGGGCCGTCGAAGGCCACCGCGTTCCAGCCCCGGTCCAGCGCGTCGGCGATGCCCTGGACCCAGGCGCCGGTCACCGGGCCGTCGCTCCCGTTGTTATAGATGAGCGTCCGCCTCGGCTCGCCCACCGGGCCGGAGCGGAAGAAGTAGCCGGGCAGCGTCGTGCCCTCGTAGGGGATCTCGATGCGCTCGGCCTGAAGGTCGCCAAGATCGACGAAGCGGTCCCACGCCGCGCGGTGCTTTTCCCACAGCCCGGCGAACAGCGTACTGTCTCCTGTCCCGTCCGCCGCAGAGCTTGCTAGCGAGTAGTACATCGACACCCGGAGGAACTGCCGGGCAGCCGAACGCGACTGCCCGGCGTCTGCGCCGGCGGCGGCCTCGCCCGCCAGCCGCTCCGCGGTGCCGCTCCACTGATCGACCCAGGACTGCGCGTGGCCGTTGCGGATCCGCTCGACCGTAGACAGGACTTCCCCCACGTCGGCGGCCTGATGATACGTTGCGCCCAGCGCGACCTCAGTCTGGAAGTTGAAGCTCTCGTCCTTGAAGAACGGGCGCATGGACCCTCCACGCTGGAGACGGTCAAGATCGTGTGACCAAGCCTAGCGAGCGGATCAGCAGCGGCTGCGGGCGATCAGCCAGCGCGAAGCGATCAGCTGCCGACGGAGGCGATGCGATGAGCGGTATGCCGGTGACGCCGGTTTCCCCGGCCGGCCGCAAAATCTACGCCGTGGCTGGAGGCAATCATGTGACCATCGAACTCGACCGGGCGATGACCGGCGGGCTCCTGGATGTGATCGAAGTGCTCGCCCAGCCTGGCGGCGGTCCGCCGCCGCACAGCCATGGCTTCGGCGAGTGGTTCCTGGTCCGGGAGGGCGAACTCACCCTGTGCGAGGAACGGGACGGGGCAGTAGTGGCCACCGCGGTACTCGGCCCCGGGGACAGCGCCTGGGTCGCCCCCGGGGTGGTTCACGGCACCCTGAACCTGTCCTCAGCTCCGGCCCGGTTCCAGGTCGTGGGCCAGCCCGGCGCGATGACCGGGTATTTCGCCCAAGCCGGAATCCTCGTCACCAGCCCCGGCGCCGCCCCGGCGACACCGCCGCCTGGTCCCGGCCAGCTTCAGGAAATCTCAGCCGAGTGGGGCATCAAGTTCTGGACCGGACCCGTCAGCACACCGTGAAGCACTGACTGGACCGGCTCAGGACCCTAACGCCGCAGCGGCGGCGCCGTTCGTCCGTGCGCGTCGCCGGGCTCGCCCGCGTCGTGGTCCCTGGTGAGACGTCCGGGCGGTTGCCCAAGGACGTGTCGTTTTTATTCTTCCTGGGATACTTCGCCGGTGGGCGGCGTTGCGGCTGCTTGCCCGCTACCCACGTTCTGGCCGGGGTGTCCGCCGGGCACGGGCTCGGTGGCGGCCGGGCCGTGGTTCCCGGCTTGCGCGGCCTGCTTCTGCGTGTACTGGTAAGCAAGAAACAGGGCGCCGAAGGGAATGATGATCCGGAGCAGGACCTGGCGATCGCCGGTGCTGCCGGCGGCTATCAGGGAGATGGTCCCGGCCAGAAACGCCAGTCCCCACACCGCTGAAATGCGCCGGTTGATCGCGTGGAATTCGGGAGTATCCCAGAGCGCGGCTGGTGTCCTTTCGCGTGCGTAGGACTCGGTGAATGGATGGCCGATGAGGATTGAGCCGAATACGATCAGCGTGAGCGCGGTGTGGGAACCTGCCTGAGCGTAGCGGGACCAGAAGTCAAGGTGCCCAGGGTGAATGATGATCAGTATGGCGCCCAGAGCCAGGAAATAGCACAGGCCAGCGACATCCAGCAGATGCAGCCGCCGACGCATAACGGGCCCGGCCCGACGCGACCAGGATTATCGATTGGCCAGGGTCATGGACCACATGGCCACGCGTGCGTACTCCCCTCGTGCCCCGCCACGGCAACCCCCGTAATAACCAGGCTCTTCAACGACACCAGGTGATCGGGAACCCCCTGACTAGGGTGACGGCCGTGATCCGAATCTCAAACCAGATCTTTCCAGAGATCGTGTTCGTCGCAGAAACGCTCGACCTCGTCCAGCTCGACGTCGGCATCCTCCGCCCTGGCCGCGACGGCGCCAGCGACCCACCAGTCTGCCCCTGGGAGACCGGCGGACAGGTAGGCCCGCGTTCCGGGCGGTGGTTGCTGCTGCGCGCGGCGGCGCTGGGCAACGACTTCGCCGTGCGCGGGTTCCCACAGCCGGATCAGGCCGGTCTCTTCGCCGAGCACGACAGCGTCATACCACCGCCAGATCACCACCTCGGAGCCGTCTGGCGCGGTCGCGACGGCTACCAGGTGGCCGGGTGACACCCTTTCCGTCCGCGGCGACGGGAACTGCTTCGCGTACCCGACGGACCTGAGTTGCCCCGCTCCGAAAATCTCGCAGGTAGCTTCCTGAACCCGTAGCACGATGCCGCACCGCAACGGCGAGCGAACAAGACCTTGCTGCGTCGAAGCATGCATGTGCCAAAGTATCCCTGAGCCGGTGACCGTGATCAGGGGAAACGAGGGAAGCCCGCGCTCGTGCACATCGACGACATAGCTCAGCTGGCCGAGTCCCTGGCAGGCGTGCGCCGCACCGCGCCGGAGGGGCTGGCTGAGTGGCGATACCGCGGCAGGCTGGTCGCACGCCAACTTGATGACGCGCATCTGGTGATCCGGGCTGATTTCGATTACCGCGACTTGATATTGCGCCAGTTTCCCCGGACCTTCAGCGTCCCGACCCGGTACATCAAGCACATGATGGTTGTCGCTGATCTCGCCGACGGCGACGCGGGTGCTATTGAGGATGCTCTCGAGGCAGCGTGGGAGCTTCAGCGAAGCGCCGGCTGAGTATGCCAGTGCACTGATGGACATCGACGACCTGGACGGCGCGCTTTCCACCGTAGCCGCGGTGCTTGCCCCGGTAGAGCCGGATGCCGCAACCGGCTGATTCAGCCGGGGTACGTCACGTCGCCGGGCATGGAACCCGTCATACGCCTGTGCTCGGGGGCGCCACAGAACGAAACGGGCTAACCAAGCCGCTCCACTTTGAACTTTGCCAGCCGCCGCGCCGTTCCAGGGATGATGGCATGGAGGGCCTGCTCCAGCGGGCCGGTAAAGAGGCAGCGATCATGAAGAGCGCCCTGCTCGTTGGCGTGGGACTGGTTCTCCTGTTGGCGGGAGTCATCTTCGCGCTGCAGGGCGCTGGGGTGATCGGCGGAAGCACCATGTCCGGTGTCACCATCTGGGCGGTGATCGGCCCGGTGATCGCGATTGTGGGCTTGGCCCTGGCCGTGGTAGGCCTGCGCCGTCGTCCGGCCTCCTAACGCCGCTCGGCGCGATGACCTGAAAGCGGCGAGCGGCCTTCGCCCTCGCGTCGCCGACCGGCGATGACGGCGAAGGCTAGCAGCCCGGCGCGTGGTCTACACAGGTAGGTCGCCGATCAGCGCTCGCCGCGTCGACCGGAGCAGGCCGCCGGTGACCCGGTAGAGGCTCAGTCCATGAAACGTTTCACCGCTGGGCACCGCGCCGGTCCAGACGGCCGCCACCATGTCACCGTCGGCGACCAGCGCGTCGATCGTGTAGGTGATGAGCCCGTCGAACCGCTTGACCGCGTTCTCGTAGTCGTTGCGCGCTCCTGCGGGCCCGATCCCGGGCGGCTCATGACCGTAGTCGAGGTAGTCAGGCGCGACACACTCGTCGAAATCCTCCGGACGGCCGCGGGTGTAGCAGTCGAAGAACTTGCGTACGGCCTCTTCGGGACTCAGCTGCGCGCTCATGTGCCTGCCTCTCTGCGTGATCCATGAACGAGGGGTATGGGCGCCTGCCGGATGGCGCAGGCCAAGGCTAAGGTCAGGCGGCGCAGGAAAGTACCGTGTGCCGCGTGGAGTCTGGGCGGCTGAGCGAGTCTGCCGGATGCTGCCGTGGCTGTCGGACTAGGCGTCATCGGTCTGGCTGTCTGCCTCACCGGGCGGCGGCGGATTCCCGAGCCGCGGGACGAACCGCCGTGTCTGCGCGGGCGACGGGGGCTCGCGGCCCTGGCCGGCGCCGGTCAGCAGCCCGTGCTCGCGTTCACGCTCGCACCACAGGTGCGCCATGACGGGGTCGGCATTATCGGCGGTGACGCTCACCTCGAATCTGTACTCGACCAGGCGTGAAGTCGGCGGCGACGGCGGAACGTAGTCTGCATCGAGGAACCTCAGCGTCATCGTCGCGTCCACGACCGTGAACGATGCGAAGGTAGCCGCGTCGCGTGAACCGCCCGGAATGGGCACCGCCTCGCGGCGATGCGGATCCACCCGGTACGGTCGGCTGATCCAGGCCAGGGGCTGAGGGTCGATGACACATTCCACCCAGGGCTGCTCGTCACCCGGATCCGCCACCGGCCGCACCCAGTAACGCCGAAGCTGTGCGCGCGCCGCCTGCGCCGCGCTCGGACCGGAGTTCGCCACGCTGAAGCGCAGCCAGTAGAAGCTGATGACGTCCGACGAGGCTTCCAGGACTGGCCGGAGGTTCGGCTCCGAATCCGACAGCTCGATCGTGAGAACGGGCCTGCGCGCGCGACGGATCATCCAGGCGACGGCGGGCGTGCCCAGCGCCACCACGACAGCCCCCACTGTGCCTACCGCCGTCAGCCAATCTGCCGCGCTGGTCGCCACCACGAGAACCTATCCCGACCGGGACGGCCGCGAACAGCGTCCCGTCCGGGACCGGCACGGATCGCGAAAGTCCGGGTATCAAACGCTGCTCCGCTGGCTCTGAACGGGTGACGGTCGGCTGGCTGCTCGCAGCCCGCGGCCCGGAAGACGGCATCGAGTGACCGAAGGTTAGTAACGTGCGGCAAGCCCCGGAAGCAATGAGCCATCCGGCACCAACGAAAAGCAGAGCGAAGAGCCGCCCGGCACGGCCGGAGCCGCTAGTCAGCCCGTTCAGGCATCCGATCAGGTGGCTACGCCTCGCCTTCATCTCCCTGGTCGCGGTCCTCGTTCTGGGGCACGTGGGCGCGTTGGTAATTACCGGGCTTTACTACGCTGTCTTCGAGTGGAACGCGCACGTGACCGCATGGTGGCATTCATTCATATCGGATGCTAACCTGCGCCATTGCATCCGGGACGTGGCCGAAGGCTTTTACGGCGGTGCTATCGCCCAGCAGCTGCTGTGGAATTCTTTCAGGAGGAGCCGGGTCAAGTACCGGGACAAGCCCATGAACCGGGTCAACCGGATCGAGGACGCCCTGCGCATCCCGAACCGGAAGAGCAAGAGGCCCCTGCGTTTCTGGCAGATCCCCTGCGCGCTCCTCCTGTGGGCGCCGCTCTACGGCGTCCCCGGTTTCGCCGCGACGTATCTGCTCGACGCGATCATCCGCCGTGACGTCGCGATCCTGCACAACACGGTCAGCGCGCTGGGCCCGAACGCGCCATGGTGGCAGCGGATCCAGGCGATCGACACCTCGAACTGGGACAAGAAGCTGATGGGTCTCGCCGCGTCTTTCTTCTTCGGTCGCCGACCGCTGCGCAGGGTCTTCGACGAAGTGCAACTGTGGTTCGCCCAGCGGCACGTCGCGAGCCGGACGCCGACGCACTGGTATCACCTGCCGACCTTCCAGGCCCGCTGCAACCACGTCGCCAGCCAGACGGGTCGCGAGGGCCTGGCCGCAATTGGCCGACACGCTAGCCTGCGGGCGGCGTTGTTGCTGACGGCACTGGTCTGCGCGGTGGTCTTTGCCGGGCTCGGACTCTACGTCATGACCTTTGTCGCGAGCTGACAATTGTCGCCAGCTGACAACGCCGACCACTCTCAGGTCAGTGGCTGGAGCAGCCGAGCGCGTTCGGGCGCCCAAGGGGGTTCCCGCCACGCGGGGGCCGCGTACAGGGCAGCTGCGGGCGGGGAAGGCGGCTTTGCCTGGCTTTAGCGGTGTGCCGCAGATCGTGACCGCTTTGCGGGAGCTGCCTGGCCGGGTCGGCCGCCGCCGGGCGCCGGGATGCCGTACCGCCTGCGCCCGGTGGCAGCCCATGTCCAGGCCGCCTGCCAGCGCGCTTGCCAAGCCAGTCGTGCAACAGCACAAGCCAGCCCGTCGGCACGGCCATGGCCAAGACGAACCAGACCACGGCGACCGGTAGCACAAAGGGCGGATAGGGCGGCGTCAGCATCATTACCGGCAGCACGCCGATGAACGCGGCGGTCGCTGAGGCCGTCGCCACGACGGCTTTCTTGCTGACCGATTCCCGGGCCGGCTTCGGAGGCCGGGGCCTTGCCAGCCGGGCAGGGATGTCGGTGGTGAGGACGGCCAGGTCCGCGTAGGTCCGCGACGCCAGCGCCCGGCCGACCCGCAGGTCGAACTCGTCCCGGTCCAGCCGTCCTTGCACGAAGGCGGTCTTGAGCACGTCAATCACCTGATCGCGGTCGGCGCGCGACGCCCGGAGGCGACCCTGGCCGCCCGCCCCGGCTGCCGTCTCGTTTCCCGGCTCCGCCATCTTCGGCACCTCCCCACGAGCAGACGTACTGGCAGCGTAGCCCGGCTTCCTCAGCCGACCACCTTCTGAGGCCGTCCCGGCAGCCCGCGGGTGACGCTGGTGACCACCGTTCCCGGCTGTTCTGGCACGGATTCGGCACGGCCGACGTGACCGCGAACCCGACCGTGCTGTCGGTCCCGACGTTGTCGGTTCTCATCGTCCTCCTCCCGCGGCGAGGGGGAACGTGGGCGGGGTGTGGTGCCGGCGCCTGCGCGGGTGGTTATGGCAGTGGCGACGATTCCCTGTGCGCCGCGGGGGAACCTGGCGAGGGTGTCGGCGGGGATGTTCAGGTGCGCGGAGACGAGCTTGGGCGGCAGGCGGGCGAGCCAGTTGGCCAGCGAGACCTCTTCGTAGCGGTCGCTGCGGAACGTCTCGATCATGATCAGGGTGTCGTCGCCGGTGTTCTCGACGTAGTGCCCGCAGTTCCGCCGGACCAGGCCGACGTCGCCGGCCTTGAAGTCGGTGGTGTTGGCGTGCGGGCCGGTGTTGAACACCGTCATCCGGGCCGACCCTTGCATGTAGTACTGCCACTCGTCCGCGTTCGGGTGCCAGTGCAGCTCCCGCATCGAGCCCGGCTCCACCTTGACCAGGCCCGCCGCGACGGTCTTGGACGCCGGGAAGTTCGTGCTGTCGGCGACCCGGACGCTGCCGCCGCTGTTCTCATACACCGGCGTCAGCTGCCCCATCCGGAAGATCACCGGCTCCGTCCCGCCCCACTGCACGCCGGCCGCGACCTGGTCGGCCTCCAGAATCCCCCGGCTCCTCGCCGGGGAAGATCCACAAGTTGTGCAGCGGGATGTCGTCGAAGGTCTCCCGGGCCACCCCGAAGTTCTTCGCCAGCACGTCGGGCGGCGTGTGCGCGAACCAGTCGGTCAGCAGCATCGTGTTGCTCTCCGACTGGCGGCCGTCATCGAACGCGATCACGAACTCCGCGCCGTCCGGGCCCATCCCCTGCAGCGAGTGCGGCAGCCCGGCCGGGAAGAACCACAGGTCCTCCCGGAACACGTCCTCGACGCTCGGCATCCCGTCCCGGCTGAGCGTCGTGACCCGGCACTTGCCCTCCGTCATGATCGCCCACTCCGCGGTCTGGTGCCAGTGCAGCTCCCGGGATCCCCCCCGCCTCCAGGTACATGTTCGCGCTGGCGGTTGCTGATCCTCTTGCTGGCCTACACCGGCCTGCGCTGGGGCGAGGCCACGGTGTTGCGGGTCTGCGATATCGATCTCGACCGCCGCCGCATCGATGTCCGGCGCGCTTATGCCGATGTCGGTGGCCGTCTCGTGCTCGGCAGTCCGAAATCTCATCAGTCACGGACGGTCCCGATCCCGCGTTTCCTCGCCGGCGAGCTTTCTGCTCTCATCGCGCGCAAGAAGGCCGAATATCTTGTCTTTACCACCCCCAGCGGCAGCGCCCTCCGGCTGCCGAACTGGAGTCGCAGCGGATTTCGGCCCGCTCGCAGCCCGGCAGGCGTCAGTGACCGGCTCCGCGTGCACGATCTGAGACACACCGCAGCTGCACTCATGATCCAAGCCGGATACCCGCCGAAGATGCTCCAGGGGATCATGGGACACGCCAGCATCACCACGACGTTGGACCTGTACGGCCACCTCTACCCAGGCGACATGGACCGCTACGCCGATCGGCTCGACACCGCCGCCGACGAAGCTAGTAAGGCCAAAACCAGTCCAAACACGACCAGCAAGACAGCAGCACGCAAGGTGTCAAGTCCCTGACCGGGGAATTCATGGGCGCGCTCGGAGGGATTCGACCCCGAGCCTTCTGACGCTTCTATGTTTGTCAAGGGCTCATGAGCGGTTTCATCGACCGTTGAGCTGGCGGTAGAGCTCGCGGGCGATGTACCGCTTCAGGCAGCGGCGGATTTCGCGGGTGGTCTTTCCTTCCGCGGTGCGCCGGGCGACATAAGCGCGGGTGCGGGAACAGCTGCGCATCCGGGTGACCGCGATGGCGTGGATGGCGCGGTTGAGGGACCGGTCGCCGCCGCGGCCGTGCCGGTGCCGGATGGTTCTGCCGCTGCTGGCCGGGATCGGGCTGGTGCCGCCGAGGGCGGCGAACGCGGCTTCGCTGCGGCACCGGCCGGGGCGGGAGAAGCTCGCGATGGCCTGGGCGGCGTGACCGGTCCGACGCCGTACCGGCTGGTCAGGCCGGGGGCGATGTCCTCGACGATGGCCAGCAGCTGGGCCTGGTTGTCCTTGAGCTGCCACCGGGCCTGGTCGAGGCGCGACCGCCAGGCGGCGGATCCCGGCGTGCCGCACAGCCTGGTCGCGGCGAGCGCCGGCGGCCAGGTCACGCCCGGCCAGCGCGGCAAGAGCGCTCTGCGTCAGGGCCTTGCGGGCGGCCCGGCGGCCGGCATCATCGCCGGCCAGCAGCAGGGCACGCAGCCGGCCGGCCTGGCGCGGTGCGGGCCACCCTGATCTCCTGCCGTGCGACCAGCAGGATGCGCAGCGCCTCCCGGTCGCCGTCGGCCCGCGGCACCGGCAGCCGGCCCGCGTCCAGGCGCAGCGCGGCGAGCACCGCCAGGTGCGCATCGACCGGGTCGGACTTGCCCTTCCCGCGGCGTTGCTTGCGGCTGGGCCGCCCGGACTCGATCACCAGCAGGCCGGCGGCGGCCAGCGCCCGCGCCAGCCCGATCCCGTAGCTGCGGGTGCCCTCGATGCAGACCGCCAGCAGGGCCACGGTCTCGCTGACGTACCGCCAGACGGTCGCCGTGCCGATGCCGAACCCGGCGGCCAGTTCGGCGAATGTCTCGCCCTTGCGCAGGTAGGCCAGCACCAGCAGGGCCTGCCGGCCGGGGCGAGCTTGCGCCAGGGCGACCCGATCTGCCTGCGGTGGCGCGGATGATCCCGGTGGTGTAGGCGAGGGTCTGGGACGACAACGGCAGCGCGGCAGGGTAGAAAAGCATCGGAGCCCCTTGGTGGCAGATGCGGATCTTGGTCGATCGCTTCATCTACCAGGGGCTCCGCTATGTCCCAAGCCGACACGCCGCCCGTGATCGGCACACATGCCGGGCCACTCCAAGATCAGGATGAAAAAGGCTCATTGTGTCCAGAGTCAGCAGAGCCGACCGCGCAGCGGCGCCGCTAGGAGCTCCTGACACGGCGGCTGCGACAAGGACACTTGACCGCGAGAAAGACTGTCTCGTAGTCACTGGCGTGAGGGAATTTTAGTCACTCTGATTAGGAGAGTGAGGGGTACTTTAGTCATTCTGAGCCCGGCGCGGGGAGCCCCGGACCCGGTGCCGCACAGCGGCGCCGCCTTGATCGACTACGGATAGATTCGGCAACCCAGCCTGCTGATCCGTAGACTGAATCGCGATCCCTGCCGACCTGGGCAAATGCCTACCGACGTGGCCAGATGACGCTCGCTGGTGCGCATCGTTGACCTGTATTAATCAGTCTTGTCCGGTCAGAATCCGCAAGGCCGCTGTTTAGCTACCCGGAAGAGACGTAACGCTTCGGAGATCCGGGAGCGAGGAATAACGCCAGATCTAGGACCTGCTCGTGAGGTCTCACGCGAAGTTACCGGCCCTGGTCGCGGGTCTGCTGGCATCTCGCCCGGCGGAGCACGACCAGGCTCCGCTCGGTCCCGGCATTGACGGTAGGCCGCCCGCTACCGCCCGGCTGCTACAGCGGTGTAGTATCCGCCACGGTAGCAGTAAGGGGGGGTTATCGTGTCGATCATCCGAATCGGCCAGCGGTCCCGGGATTACCGTGTCTCGAATTGGAGACTGAGCCGAGGCGCCCCGAGAACACTGGCCTTGCTCGTCGCTGTCGCAACCGTGACCAGCTTGATCGCGTTGTCACCGAGTTCGGCGTTGGCTTCAGCGGCACCGGGGGGTGTTCGGGCCACCCGCTGCTCCGTCACGGTCAACGGGCCGCCGGTGACGATGAAGGTGTCGAGGCCGGGCGCCTCGGCCAAGTGCACCTTCGCCGGCAAGGCGGACAGCGTGTCACCGAGGCGGTACCAACCTGATCACCAGCGACGGCGACGACTGCGCCACCCTGACGCTGCTGGCCCCCAACGGGACCACGGTAGACAGCACCTACAGCTGCCACGCGGTGGGAGTCGGCCCGGACGCGCTGACCGTCACCGGCACCTACACCGTCCGGCTGACCCTGGACGACAACACCGCCACCGGGACCGCGACGCTGTGGGTGTCGAAGACCGCCGCAGGGCCCGGTCATGGTCAATAGGCCGCCGGCGTCGATGAACGTCAAACGAGTCGGGCAAGAGGTCGAACGCACCTTCACCGGCAAGGCGAACAGCGTGTCACCGAGGCGGTACCAACCTGATCACGAGCGACGGCGAAGACTGCGCCACCCTGACGCTGCTGGCCCCCAACGGGACCACGGTAGACAGCACCTACAGCTGCCACACGGTGGGAGTCGGCCCGGACGCCCTGACCCACCGGCACCTACACCGTCCGGCTGACCCTGGACGACAACACCGCGACCGGGACCGCGACGCTGTGGGTCTCGAAGCACCAGGTCGCTGGCACTGTCACGGTCAACGGGCCGCCGGCGTCGATGAACGTCAAACGGGTCGGCCAAGAGGTCGAGAACACACCTTCACCGGCAAGAGCGAACAGCGTGTCACCGAGGCCGTCACCAAACTGGTCACCAGCGACGGCGAAGACTGCGCCACCCTGACGCTGCTGGCCCCCAACGGGACCACGGTAGACAGCACCTACAGCTGCCACACGGTGGGAGTCGGCCCGGACGCCCTGACCTACCGGCACCTGCGCGGTCCGGCTGACCCTGGACGACAACACCTCGACCGGCACCGCCACCCTGAACGTCTCGACGTGATGCGAGCAGGCCAGGAACGGTCGAGCCGGTAGAGACCCGTCACCGCATCAGGGCACGACGAGCGTGTCGGGGTCGTCTGCCCAGCGGGCGAGATCGACCCTGTCGCGGCTCAGTTAGCCGAGGTTCCGCTACGCGAAGCGCCGTTAGACCGGCACCTTGACGCGCCCCAGACTGGAGGACGTTCTATCGCTGTGCTTCGCCGGAATCGGATAGGCGCGATGCCCCCGACACGTCGAGTCTGCCAGCCTGAAAAGCGGAAGGTCGGCAGTTCGATCCTGCCCTGACCACCACTCTGACCAGCGTAGAAGTAGCTCTGACCAGGGAAACCGCGAATCCTGAGTCCTCGTCCTGGGCATCTCAAGTGACCGTGGTTGCCCGTTGCTGCCCGCTGTTGGCCGGGCGCTGTTGCACGTGGTGTGCACGAACCTCACCTATGCCTTGACGCTCAAGCGTCAAGGAGCCTTGACTTACCAAGATC
>CAVOSX010000006.1:0-464029 GCA_963699015.1 uncultured Actinomycetes bacterium | reverse complement strand
TGGACTTGGGCACGTATTGAGCACAGAGAGCCGCAGATGACAGCCTTGAGCCGCACGCAGCCGCATATCCTTGCGAAATAAAGATCTTGTAGCCAGGCGTTCTCGCAGGTCACCTCGGGTTTTCGATGGTGGGGCGGCTGGGACTCGAACCCAGGACCGGCGGATTATGAGTCCAGAACGCCAGCAGTTCTCGTCAGGGCGCCTGACCTGGGCAGATGCGCGTTGACGCGATCATGGTCGCGCCCATTTGGGCACGTATTGGGCATGATCAAGCTCGATGCCGCGCCCGGACCGGCGGCGTAGAAGTCTCAACCAGGCAGCGGAAGACGGCGGACGCGAACCCGGTAATCACCGATAACCACGACGGCGCCAGCGGCAAGATCATCAGCAACCGGGGGAAGATTCGCCTGGATGATCTCAAACTGGTCCGCCGCGCGGCGACCGATGAGCCGCCGGATCAGCACAACCGAAGGATTCGGAGCGTGCGAGCGGGCGAGCAGGCTGCCGAAGTCCGTGTCGGCCGAGATCAGCACCCGATCCTCAGCCCGCGCCCGCTCAAGGACGACGCTGTCCGTGGAAGCTTGCAGGCCGATGTCCCTGACGTGCACCACGTCATGCCCAGCCGCCTTGAGCCTTTCGGCAAGCAGCGGTGACAGGTTGTTGTCTATAAGAAACCTCATGCCGTGTGCCGGAGCGGCAGCTCACGTTCCCGCACAGCCTCGGCGGCATACAGCAGCGCTTCGTGGATGTCTTCCGGCGTCAGGTCTGGGTGCTCGGCGAGGATCTCATCGGTCGTCATACCGTCTGCGACCATCGCGACCACCGTGGCGACGGGCATGCGCAAGCCCCTGATGCAGGGAAGGCCGCCCATGACCTCTGGGTCGGTGGTGATCCGCTCGAATGTCACAGTTCGATCCTAACTTTAAGATCGGGAACATGGACGAGAACTACCTCCCGGTCGTGGCGGGCGCCGCAGTGGTCGGTGACCGGGCGCTGCGGTTGCTGTTCAACGACGGCACGGTCGGGGATGTCAACCTCTCGGCCGAGCGCTGGACTGGGGTGCTAGAGCCCCTGAACGACCCGGCATACTTCGCCCAGGCGGCAGTCGATCTGGAGGCGGGAACTGTGGCATGGCCCGGTAGTATCGACCTCGCACCTGAGCCGCTCTACGAGCAGGCCAGGGCCCATCCACTTGCGTCGGCCTGACGCTCGCGGTAGAGAGCGCGACGATGGCCGGCCGCTTACCGACGGTCGGGGGTGGTCGTTGCCGATGATCGGGAGACGAAGCTCGGCGCGCTCGGACGTTGGCAGGCGTTCTGGTTGCTGCACGCGTTGCTGCACCGGGCTCACCTTGCCTCACGGAGCTGCCCGCGACCATCTGATCCGTAGCTTGTGGCGGCGCGGTCGCTGAAGGTCTTTTCGCTCTTGGTGGAGGTGGTAGAGGTTGGACGTGGTCGGTCAGGTGCGGTGCGGTTGCTGCACTTCGATGCTGCACGTTGATCCACTTGCTGCTGCGGTCCCCTGGATGAGCCGGGCTTGGGGGGCGGCTTTACCGCCCCCCGGCGTTAAGGCTGTGACCTGTGCAAACGCGGGTATCGCACCCAGTTTGAGCTCATATTAGGCATGAGGGGTAGATGTCGGGTGCCTCTGGACACTCGGTCCGCTCTGCCGGGTACCGGCAGCGCCTTTTCGCGAGCCCGCGCCCGTTTCTGGTCAAGACACTGATCTGCTGGGTAGGTCAGCCCGCAGCGCGGACCGCGACCGGGACGTCGGAGCCGTTGAAGTTCCCGTTGCCTAGCTCGCCGTCGCCGCCGTACCCCCAGCAGTCCACGTGGCTGGTGGACAGCAGCGCGCAGAAGCTGTAGTGGCCGCCGATCAGCGTGGCCGCGTTGTCGATCGTGCGGACCGCGACCGGGACGTCGGAGTCGTTGAAGTTCCCGTTGCCGAGCTCGCCGTCGCTGCCGTACCCCCAGCAGTCCACGTGGTGAGTGGACAGCAGCGCGCAGAAACCGTAACTGCCCCCGGCGACCGCGGTGGCGGTGCTGAGGTTCTTCACCGACACCGGCACGGTGAACGTCGTGGTGGTCCCGTTGCCCAGCTGCCCGTTGCTGTTATACCCCCAGCACTTCACGTGCCCGGTGGACAGCAGCGCGCAGAAGCTCTCGCCGTCGTTATCACCGGCGACCGCCTTGACGCCGGTCAGGCCCGTGACCGCGACCGGCACGTCGGAATCGGTGGTCGTCCCGTTGCCCAGCTCGCCGTCGCCGCCGTACCCCCAGCAATCCACCCTGCCCGTCGAACAGCAGGGCGCAGTCGGTCCCGTTGCTGCCGGTAGCCACCGCCGTGGCGTTGCTGATCGTGCGGACCGCGACTGGGACGTCGGAGCCGTTGAAGTTCCCGTTGCCCAGCTCGCCGTCGCCGCCGTACCCCCAGCAGTCCACGTGGCTGGTGGACAGCAGCGCGCAGAAGCTGTAGTGGCCGCCGATCAGCGTGGCCGCGTTGTCGATCGTGCGGACCGCGACCGGGACGTCGGAGTCGTTGAAGTTCCCGTTGCCGAGCTCGCCGTCGCTGCCGTACCCCCAGCAGTCCACGTGGTGAGTGGACAGCAGCGCGCAGAAACCGTAACTGCCCCCGGCGACCGCGGTGGCGGTGCTGAGGTTCTTCACCGACACCGGCACGGTGAACGTCGTGGTGGTCCCGTTGCCCAGCTGCCCGTTGCTGTTATACCCCCAGCACTTCACGTGCCCGGTGGACAGCAGCGCGCAGAAGCTCTCGCCGTCGTTATCACCGGCGACCGCCTTGACGCCGGTCAGGCCCGTGACCGCGACCGGCACGTCGGAATCGGTGGTCGTCCCGTTGCCCAGCTCGCCGTCGCCGCCGTACCCCCAGCAATCCACCCTGCCCGTCAACAGCAGGGCACAGTCGGTCCCGTTGCTGCCAGTAGCCACCGACACGACGTTCGCGAGCGTGCCACCAGTTGCCTGGCGGCTGCTGGCCCCGGCGGGCCCGGCTAGTCCGCTGACGCCCACCGCTGCCGCTAAGGGAATAAGGATCCACCGCGTAAGCCGGATCCTGCCAAGCCTCCGTGCTGCCGCCATGACAGGCCCCCCTCCCCGGTACCTGCCGCGATCGTCGCGGACATACCGGAGAATGTCAACGGCGGAGCGCTCAACGGTCAGGCGGCCCGCACGTTCCTGCGATCGTCATGGTGGGCGCGTTTTCCTAGTGGAACTATCGGGATCTGAATCCCTGACCTCCTGGTTGCAAAATGCGGGCAGGTTGTGGCATGCCGTGGCTGACCTGGCAAAGCCGGACTTGCGAGGTAGCACCAAGTGGCAGGCTGTCGGGGCTTGTTGTGGTCAGGTTTGTGGTCAGTCACTGTCCGGCGTGAGCTTCTTCCCGCAGCACATCCAGCGCGCCACCGGCGATCGCGGATATTTGCGCCCGCCGCCAGCTTGCGGCGGGAAAGGACAGCCCAAGCTCCGTGTATGCCGCCACCGCCTGGGCTCGGACATCCCGCCCCAGGCTGCTTCGAGGTGCTCCGGATGTGCTAACCGGCCCCGCCGCCTGCGATGCTGACTGCCTCTGTCACTGCGCTGGCGCAAGCGGTAAAAGCTGGGCGTGACGCGTTCTGCCGCTCCGCGCTTGATGTCTTCAGCAAGCCAGCGCCTGACCGTGCTCCGGTCCACGACGGCAAGCACGTTCACGAGCATCGTCACGGTGACGCCACGGCCGCCCGAGCGGTTCATGAACTCCCGCATCCTCTCGCGTGCAGCGCTGGCCCCGCCCTCGGCGTCCGTGTCGTGGGCGGATCGGTGCGCACCGGCAGGCATGGCTCGCTCAGGCGCCGGGTCACGGGAAGGATCTTGCGTTCGCCGGAACGCGGATACCGCGAGAGCGCCGGAATCCGTATCCGCAGGTCAGGGCCACCTGGCATGAACGCCAGCCGCTTGTCCGCACTCGTCCGCCTGGCGCGGGAAGTCGTTCGCCCGGGTGGCTCCCGCGTTGGCTGCCACTGACCGCTTCCCTTATTGATGCCGCTGACCTGCCGCAAGAGCCTTGACCGCGCAGCTGGGGGCGCTGTGCTGAACGCAGCTGGGGGCGCTGTGCTGAACGACGGCCGTGAACAGGTTGGGCGCCGATTGCGGATAACAGTTGTAGCCTCCTGCTCCCGGCAGGCTTCCCTTCCAGGAAGAGGTCATCATGGACCAGCTCTACCCGTCCAGCGGCCAGCCGGCCGGGCCGCCGCGGCCTGCTGCTCCCGCGCCGGTGCTGACCGCGGTCAAGCTCATGTACGCGGGCGCTGCCGTCAGCGCCATTACCCTGATCGTTTCGCTGGCCCTCATCCCGGCCGTCAAGGCAACGCTCGGCAAGGCGACCCCGGGCCTCACCGCGGCCCAGGTAAACGATGTGAACATGCTCATCACGCTGGCGATGGTCTTCGGCTTGGTCGTGATGGTCCTGTGGCTGTGGATGGCGCGGGCGAGCGGCCAGGGCAGGAACTGGGCGCGGATCCTGTCCACGGTGCTGTTCGGCCTGGTGACGCTGGAGCTGATCAGCGCCAGCCCATGGTATCCAGGCGGCTATCTCGCTCATTTTGCCGTTGGGGGCCACGTGCATTTGGTGATCCACTCCGTGGTCGGCTCGACGGTGCTCGGCCTGATCGTCCCGGTGCTGCTGTGGCTGACCGGCCTGGCCGCGGTGTGGCTGCTGTGGCGCCCGGCCTCCAGCGTCTTCTTCCAGCCGCAGGGCGCCGGTTCCGGGTGACGGAGTAGCCTGCCGAGCACCCGGAGGGCATGGACATGAGTCAGGGTCGCGGATGAGGCGGCGCCGGGGATCGGCCGCCGCCGATGATGCTGCGGTCATTGAGAGTTCCTGGCGGGACCCGGAGCGGTTCGCGGTCCTGTTTGACCAGCACGCCCCGCACATTCACCGCTACCTGGCCCGGCGTGCTGGCCGCCAGGCCGCCGATGACCTGGTCGCCGAGACGTTCCTGGCCGCTTTCGCCAAGCGAGACCGGTATGACCTCGGCCACGCCGATGCCCGGCCCTGGCTGTACGGGATCGCCACCAACCTGGCCGGCCAGCATCGCCGGGACGAGGCCCGCCAGTACCGGATCAGCCAGGCGGCCGCGGCCGAGCCTGAGGTTCCCGGGCACGCCGACCGGGTGGCTGCCGATGTCACCGCCCGGGCGACGCGCCCGCTGCTGGAGGGGGCGCTGGCCACACTGAGCGCCGGTGACCGGGATGTGCTGCTGCTCATCGCCTGGGAGCAGCTGACCTATGCCGAGGTGTCGCGGGCGCTGGACATTCCGGTCGGGACGGTGCAGTCCAGGCTGCACCGGGCGCGCGGCAAGGTGCGCCAGGTCCTGGCCGGTACCGAAGCGGGGGCCACGTATGAGGAGCTCACCACCAATGACTGAGAACTCGGGACCAATGAATGAAATGGAGCTGCTCCGGGAGCTGGCGCAGGAGACTCCGCTGCCCGCGCCTGGCGAGCTGGACGCGGCCCGCGCCCGGCTGGTCGCCGCGATCACCACCGATCCGGCCACGTACGCCACAGCCGTAGCACAGGTCACCACGGGCCAGCCCTCCCCCGCCACCGGCCAGCCGGCCGGCCCGCTGCGGCCTCCTGCTCCCGCGCCGGTGCGGGCCGCAGCCAGGTTCATGTACGGGGGGGCCGTCTGCTCTGCCGTGGTGTTCCTGATCGCCGGGCTGCCCTTCATCGGCGACACCTCACGGTAAGGTGCTCGGGCACCACCTGACCCCGACTCCGCTCACCATCACGCTGGTAGTCCTCGTCGGCCTGGCCCTGATCGCCCTGTGGATGTGGATGGCGTGGGCGACCAGCCGGGGCAAGAACTGGGCGCGCATCCTGTCCACGGTGCTGTTCGTCCTGGCGACGCTAGAGGTCCTGTCGGACCTGGAGCACTTCGGCAAAGCTGGCGTCGCGCCGGTGTTCTTCGACGTGCTGACCTGGCTGTCCGGCCTCGGCGCGGTGTGGATGCTCTGGCGCCCAGCCTCTAGCGCGTTCTTCAAGTCGGCCAGGGCGGCGCGGTCGCGGCCGCCGTCACAAATTTCAGGCCCCTAACAGCAACCACGAAGCCCGGCAGGCGATGCCGACCGGCGGCAGAATTGACAACAGTGACGGCCACTGCAAGATCGGAAGTGGCCGTCGACCTGGGCGCGCTCGAAGGGACTCGAACCCCCAGCCTTCTGATCCGTAGATACCTGTCCGGTGTTCAGCGTTGTCCGGACCGGTTCGTGGGCTGGGGTGATGGCCAGCCGCCTGTTCATACCCGTCCGCCTGGCGTCGGAGGTCGTTCACCCGGATGGCTCCCGACTTGGCTCCCCGCCAGCCGATGGCGGTGGGGGATACTGGCGGCTGGCGCCCGCCGGGTGGAACATCAAAGAGTGCTGCCAGATCTGGGCTGCTATGAGGAACGCTACCGGTTGACCGGCAGCGCCGCCTTGAGCCTGGCCGCTGGCCTGCTATCGGTCGGCCTGGGTTTGCTGTGGCACACGCCGGTGATCTTCACCTTGACCGCCGTTCTCCTCGCCGTCGTCGCCTTGCAGGGCGGGGGCGTATTCGGTGCCGCCCGCCGGATGATCGCCTTCCGGGCTGACCACGCCGGTATCACACTGGGCGCGGTGCCGGGCAAGCTGACGCCCGGCCGTAGCTCGGCGGTGTTCGTGCCCTGGGCAGATGTCGAACAGATCGTCCTCTACCGCGCCTACCCGCGCGACCGGGGCGGATACGCACAGGTCCAGTGCATCGGCATCCAGCGCCGGGCGGGTGCCCCGGCCCTAACGGAGGGCAACGAGCAGGCTCCCGGCTGCCCGGTCCCGGGCGTCGCGGCGGGCGCGACCCGCAAGATCACCGGCTGGCGGCTAGCCCACGAGCGGCTGGCCGCCGTTACCGCGGCAGTCGCACCGGGAATCGCCATCGTCAACGCCCGTACCGCCTCCAGCCCAGGCGTTGAAAGGCCCGGCCAAGCAGCCAGCGCCCCCGAGCTTGAACCTTGACCTGTGGCTACGTTGGCGCGCTCGAAGGGACTCGAACCCCCCAGCTTTCTGATCCGTAGATCAATGCCATGCGTCCAGCCAGTGCGCCGGAATCCGTATCCGCAGGTGAGAATCCGCCGGATATCCCGGCTGTCTGGCACGTGACCTATCGGTGCCGGCGACTCAAAGACCGTGACCTAGGCCACATCCCAGCGGCCACTGCCAGCGAAGACTGAAGGCCAGCCAATATGCAGGGGGTCAATTTTCAACCGCCGCCGGGTCAAAATTTCGAGCGCCGTTGATACCAGATCTAGCGGATGCCTCCCCGAAGTGATAAGAGGAGAGGCCATGAAGCGCTGGGCGCCAATACTGGGATCGCTGGCCGTCGTGTGCTTCTTGCCGGCCTGCAGCAGCACCAGCAGCGGCGTCGCGGGCAGCTCGGCAACATCTCCAGGCCCGTTTGCTTCCCAGGCAGACCAGGTTGTGACTGACCTGGCGGCTCGGAACTTCACCGCAGTGGAAGGCATGTTCGACCCAAAGGTGAAAGCCGTCCTGACACCGCCCCTCCTGCAGAAGACATGGACCGGCTACCAGCAGATACTGGGCACATATCGAAGCCACGGTGCGCCGGTGCTTGCCCGAAAGGGCCAAATCGACGTCGAACGAGTACCCGTCACGATGGCCCATAAGCCGGGCGTGGTCACCATCTCCTTCAACCCCAACGGCACTATTGCGGGGTTGTTCTTCGGAGTGCCGCCGCCGTAGCCAAGTACTCGTAAGTGATCGCTGGTGCCGCGGAAGTTCGTGGCTCGTGGCCCATCCGTGGCCCGGCCAAGCGGCAGGCTCAATCAGTGTCGGTACCGCCTGAGTCCGTCCGAACCCCTGCTTGCAAATTGCGGGCAGGTTGTGGCATGCCGTGGCTGACCTGGCGAGGCCCGATTTGCGAGGTAAGGCCGGATGGCAGGTTGTCGGGGCGTGTTGTGGTCAGGTTGGTGGTCAGCTGCTGACGCGCTTGCTGTCAGCGCGTCGTGGTCCGGCCCGTCATGGTCGCTGCATCAACGGCAACGGGCCGTGAAGATGTGGTGGTCTACTCGATTCCGCTCGCGGTGTGGGGGGGCGTGTTTTCGCGGTTCAGCAAGATGACACTGCTCACCAGGACGAAGATCAGGAACAGCACGAACCCGATGAGGTCGAGAACTAGCCCGAACGAGGCGATGACGCCTCCGAGGCCGAAGCCCTGGAGGAAGAACAGGATCCCGGCGAGGATCGAAACCCACCCGAGCCAGCGCGGCAGGACGCCGCTGCCGATCACGAGCACGCCTGCCGCGAAGGCAAAGAGGCTGCCGAACACGTCCCCGACGCTGTCCAGGCCATAGGTCACCAGGTACAGCGCGTAGGACACGCCCTGATCGTGGTGGAACCCGAACGACGCGAGCTTCGCGCCGAGCAAGCCGAAGATACCGATGTCGCTGACGGCATGCAGGACAATAAAGAGCGCTCCGCCAGTTAGCACCAGGGAGCCAAGGAACCGCGGCCGATCTGTGTCCCGGCGCAGCAGGTCGTGCAGCTTGGCCAGGTAGATCAGAAACATGGCGGCATAGACGACGGATAGGTATGTGACCACCAACAGCCGCGCTCGGTGGTCGTAAAGCGTGTTCGCGATCTTCGCCGCCGAGGCGTTCTGGCTCAAGCCGCCGCCGAGCAGCTCGACCACGGACACCGCCACCAGCGCTATGACGTAAAGGATGCCCGCCGCCCAGGCATACCGCTCCCACGCGCTAGGGGTCCGCGCCGCTCCCGCCATGTCATCCTCCCCATCCTTCCCCTAAGGCGGCACTGGCGTACGCCGCCGCGGGTAGGAGGCCGGGGATACGCTCCGGCCCCTATCCTTGCGGGTGAAGGGTTTATCAGTCTTGCAGGTGGAAGGTCAGTATTCCCCTCGTTCCCGAGACTGGGCGGACGACTACTTCACCATCCGCGCCCTGGTACTTGCCGGAGCCTCCAGTGATCGCCGCCGCGTACGGCGCGCTGCTGCCCAGGATGATCAGCGCCTGCGCGGTGATCTGCCTGCCGGGGAACGAGTGCGTGGCGACGCACCGCGCCTCGTGGCGCTGCAGGGACACGGTCGTGCACACCGCGCCCCCGTGCCCAGCCTGGTTTCCGCCCTGCAGCAGCTTGTTGGAGAACACTATCTCGCCACCAAGGGAGGAATGGTCAGGAGTTGTGGACGGCGCGTCCTGATTGGTCACGCGGCGAAACAGCTAGTGTCCGGGCGGTAACTCACAGCCCTGCGACGTCCGCATGCAGGCGCTGCCGAACCGGATGAGCTGATCATTGAGGATGCCCGGCAACGGGTATGCATGCGGAACTGGCCACAAGGAGGGCATTATGACCACGGATCAGGGTCCGTATCCAGTTCAGTATCCTGTTCAGTTCGCCGTCGAGTACCCGGACCGGCCGCTCAACCGGCTTACCTCGTTCTTCCGTATTTTCGTGATCATCCCGATCTGGATCGTGCTCGGCACCGTCTCCGGCGCGACCTGGGAGTGGGCGGGAGGCCATTCCAGCATGGCCTACGGGGGCGCGGGCGCGGGCGGACTGCTGTTCCTCGGCCCGCTGCTGATGATCTTGTTCAGGCAGAAGTACCCCCGGTGGTGGTTCGACTGGAACCTGGAACTGCAGCGCTTCATCAACCGGGTGTGGACCTACCTGGTCTTGGTGAACGACAACTACCCGTCCACCGATGACCACCAGTGGGTCCGGCTGGACTACCCCTATCCGGACGCTGCCACTGACCTCAACCGGTGGCTGCCACTGGTCAAATGGCTGCTCGCCATTCCGCACTACATCGTGCTGTTCTTCCTGGACATCGCGGCGTTCTTCGTCGTGATCGCGGCCTGGTTCGCCATCTTGTTCACCGGCCGCTATCCGCGCGGCATGTTCAGCTTCGTCGAAGGCGTTTTCCGCTGGCACAACCGCGTCGTCGGCTACGCGCTCACCCTGGTCACGGACCGGTACCCGCCGTTCAGGCTGGCGCCATGACCCGGCACCGCAGGCAGCCAGGCTAGGCTGCGGCCGATCCGGCGCCATCGGGTCTTCCTTGATGCGCTGAACCTTGCCCTTTCTTTATCCTTTCTTTACCCTTTCTGTGTTCCGATCAGATGGCCTCTGGCCGCCGCTCATTGACCGCCTACTGCGGCGCCCTTACAGTGACGATGATTGCACTGTATGCGATCCGGAGGGGATCATGCGCGGCACACGACGCCGGCCCGGGCTGATGGGTGCCGCCGCCGTCGCGGCCCTGGTGTTCGGGCTTGTTCCAGCACTCGGGGCCGGCCCGGCGGGTGCCGCGGGTACCTCGGGCCCGGTGCCAGCGATCGCCTGGCACCGGTGTCCCGCGGGCAGCGCGGGCGCCATGGTGGGCGGGTTCTCGTGTGCGACTGTCGCGGCCCCGCTGGACTACCGGGATCTGTCCGGGCCGAAGATCAGGCTGGCGGTAGTGGAGCATCCGGCCACCGGGCCGGCCAGCCGCGGCGTGATCTTCTTCAACCCGGGCGGGCCCGGCGGGGCCGGCACCGTACAGCTCCCGGCGTTTATCGGGTTCTGGCCGAAGAAGCTGCTGCGTGAGTACGACATCGTGAGCTGGGACCCGCGAGGGTCCGGCGCGAGCACGGCGGTCCAGTGCTTCCCGAGTCAGGCCGCGGAAACCGCGTTCCTCGGCAAGTTCTCCTTCTTCCCCGTCGGCCGGGGCCAGCAGCGCGGCTACATACGCCGGTGGCGTGCGTTCGGCAAGATCTGCGCCGCGCGGAACGGCGCGCTGCTCCGGCACGTCTCGACCGCCGACTCCGCCCGCGACCTGAACCTGCTGCGCCAGGACCTCGGCCAGCCCAAGCTGAATTACCTCGGCATCTCCTACGGCACGTTCCTGGGCGCCACCTACGCCAACCTGTTCCCGCGCCGGGTCGGCCGGATGGTGCTGGACGGGAACGTCCCGCCCGAGGCATGGACCAACGGCGGCCTGCCGAACCCCCGGCTGAGCACCTACCTGCGCATGCACAGCGACAAAGCGGCCGCAAAGGCGCTTGGCGCGTTCCTGCGGATCTGCGGGCAGCGCAGCACCCAGGCCTGCGCGTTCTCGGCCGGCACCCCCGCCGCGACCAGGGCCAAGTGGGATGCGCTGCTGGCCCGCCTCAGGAAGGCACCCATCAGCCTGGGCGGCACAGCCTTCACCTACGCCGAGGTTGTCACCACCGTCAGCTTCGAGCTCTCCTTCGTGCAGCCGTTCAGCACGCCCGTACCTGGCAACAGCGCCCCCGGCTGGTCCGGGGTTGCCCAGGGGCTCCAGCAACTCTGGACGGCGGGCAGCGGCACGGCGGGCGCCCGGCCGGGCACGCCGCCGGCCGCCGCGGCGGCCGCCGACATGCGCTACGGAGGCGCCGAGCAGGATTACGCGGTCCAGTGCAACGAGGCGCCGAGCCCCCCCGCCAGTGCCTACCCCGGCCTGCAGCGCCTGCTGCTGCGCCGCAGCGGCGTGACCGCCCTGCCGTATCTGTGGACCTTTGACGAGCCCTGCGCCACCTGGCCGGTACATGGGCAGGACACCTACAGCGGCCCGTGGAACGCCCGCACCAGCCCCATCCTGGTGATCGGCAACACCACCGACCCGTTCCTCCCGCTCCGGGACGCCATCGCCATGACCCGCCAGCTCGGCAACGCCCGGCTGCTGGTCGTCCACGGCTACGGCCACACCGCACTCCTCAACCCGAGCACCTGCGCCAGCAACCACATGACCGCCTACTTCCGCACCGGCGCCCTGCCGCCGAAGGGAACCGTATGCGGCCAGAACCTCCCGCCGTTCCCGCCCCCCGCCGGCTAACACAGCCTGCGCCGCGGCGGCCAGGATCCGCCCGGCTGACCTGAGACGGGCCAGCCGGGCGCTGACCGCTGACGCGGCGACCCGAAAGAGAGGTGCGTGATGGAATACCCGGTTCAATTCTCCGTCGATTACCCCGACCGGCCGCTCGACCGGCTGAGCACGGCTTTGCGCATCTTCTGGGTGATCCCGATCGCGATCGTGCTCGGCGCGGTGTCCGGAGGGACCTGGCAATGGTCGTCTCCGAGAGGCACCATGGCGGTGGCCGCCGGCGCGGGCGGCCTGCTGTTCTTCGGCCCGCTGCTCATGATCTTGTTCCGGCGGAAATACCCCCGGTGGTGGTTCGACTGGAACCTCGAGCTGCAGCGGTTCACCAACCGGGTCGGCGTCTACCTCGCGCTGATGGACGACCGGTATCCCTCCACCGACGATCACCAGTCGGTTCACCTGGACTACCGCTACCCGGACGCCGCCCGTGACCTAAACCGGTGGCTGCCGCTGGTGAAGTGGCTACTGGCGATCCCGCACTACGTGGTGCTGTTCTTCCTCGACATCGCCGCGTTCGTTGTCGTGATCGTGGCGTGGTTCGTCATCGTGTTCACCGGCCGGTTACCCGCGGGGCATGTTCGACTTCGTCGAGGGAGTCATCCGCTGGAACGTCCGGGTGATCGCCTACGCCTTCACCCTCGTCACCGACCGGTACCCGCCGTTCCGGCTGGCCCGGTAAGACAGTCGAAGCGGTGTAGCCGGGCTGACGGCCGATCCTCTCTGGCCCGGGACGACGCCGGAGGGGGCATTGCGCGCTCGGCTCTCGACGCTGGATCGGGTGCTATGTCGTGCCGTTCTGGTTGTCGTGCGCTGCTAGCTCGCGGTCGCGCAGGACGAATTTCTGGATTTTGCCGGTGGAGGTCTTGGGCAGGGGTCCGAGTTCGATGGTGTCGGGGCATTTGTAGCGGGCCAGGCGCTGGCGGCAGAAGTCGATGATCTGCTCCGGTGTGGCGGCGGCGCCCTCGTTGAGCGTGACGAAGGCCTTGGGCCGTTCTCCCCAATACGGGTGTGGGATCGCGATGACGGCGCATTCGAGCACGGCGGGGTGGGCGGCGATGGCCTGCTCGACTTCGATGCTGGAGATGTTCTCCCCGCCGGAGATGATGATGTCCTTGCTGCGGTCGCGCAGTTCGATGCTCCCGTCCGGATGCCAGGCCGCGAGATCGCCGCTGTGGAACAGCCGCCGCGGAAGGCCTTCTCGGTGGCGGCTGGGTCGCGAAAGTAGCCGCCATCACTGCGTTGCCGCGCATCACGACCTCACCGAGCGTCAGCCCATCGGCGGCGACGTCGGTCATGTCCGGGTGCACCACGCGTACCTGGCCGCCGGTCACGTCCGATCCCTGGCGCGCCGTACGGTGGGCCCGGTCACGGGTGCCGGCGTCGTCGAGCAAAATCAGGTGGCGGGACGTTCGCGGTGAAGGGGCCATAGGTCTCGGTCAGCCCGTAGATATGGACGCAGCTGCATGTTGAGCTCGGCCATCCGGGCGATCAGCGTAGGCGACGGCGCCGCGCGCCGGCCGCCATCGCGTACCCGCCTCGGCAGCGGCGCGCGCGCGCGTGGTTGAGGATCATCAGCTGTACCGTCGGAGCGCCGCAGTAGTGAGTGACGCCTCCCGTCGTTCAGCCTCCCACGACTGAGCTCGGGTCCGCTGTGCGCTAGGCATACGCTCGCGGCGCCGCACCGAGGCAAGCGCCCAGGGGAAGCACCAGCCGTTGCAGTGGAACAGCGGCAGCACCCACAGGTGCACCGACTCAGCTGACAAGCCGAAGTCGATCACCACGCCTAGCGCGTTCAGGTACGCGCCCCGGTACGTGTACAGCACGCCCTTCGGCCTGCCAGTGGTGCCTGACGTGTAGCTAATCGAGATCGTCTCCTCCTCGTGCTCCAGCCAGCTTGCCTGCCTGCTCCGGTGACGCACCGGCCAGCAGATCCTCGTAGAGGTCCTCTGCGCCGCCGCAGCGGATCACCGTCACCCCGGCCAGCTCCAGCGGCTTGGTCAGCGGCTCCAGTTCGCTGTCGAGCAGCAGGTAGCTCGCGCCGCTGTGGCCGAGGATGTAGCCGATCTCCGCGCAGAACAGGCGGTTGTTGACCGCGACCGGCACCCCCCGCCGCGGCACGCCGAAATGCGCCTCCAGCATCGCCGCCGAATTGAGCAGCAGCGCCGCCACCCGATCCCCCTTGCGCAGCCCCGCCGACCGCAGCGCGTTAGCCAGCCGCCACGACCGCTCGCGAGCTGCCGGTAGGAATACCGCCGCTGCCCGCAGGCCACCGCGGTCTTGTCCGGATAGATGTAGACCGCCCGGGACAAGAAATCGACCGGTTGAACTCCGAGCGGAACACCTCCCCAGGCACCTTGGTTCCCTTTCTGGCAGGCCGGCACGCTGGATCTTGATTGTGACATGTCATTCCTCCAGTAGTATCGCGCGATGTCCTGGTGAGGTAGCGACCCTTAGTCACCAGCGGCGTCGGACGGATCAATCAACGCATTTGACGGCCCGTTTACCGTGAGGCCGACATTGGAATTCAGAGTCAGCGTGAAGTCCTCACTACCCGAAGGCGCGCCGGAACCATTGAAGTCACCTGGATCGTCGCTACCCCGCTTCCCCAGTTCACGGTGGACCAAGCACGTCGGAAGCCAGGTCCGTGGTGGCTGGTGAGCCTCGCGCGCCCAGGTTGGTGTTGGTCCCCTGGATCGCTTGACACCGACTGCGATGTTCTCGTCGATCGGCTGAGTTGGCGGAGAGGTAATGGTGGCCCGATCGGTCGCTCGTGATGGCTCGATCGCGGGGTCAGTCACCGAGGCGCTGCCGGAAATCGCTGGCTTCTGCGTACGACATGCAGATCCAGACCGGATCCGGACGGAAGTTGTCTGGCCCGGCGCCGTCGAAATAGAACAGGCATGGCCGAAGGTTGTCCAACTCCTGGTGTTGGCGGAGTTGGAACCTCTGCGGCCGCGGCTCACCGGGCAGCTCAACGGGCAGCTCAACGGGAAGCGGCTCAACGACGGCTGCTGATCGCGGCCGCGAATGGAGCGGCTCAACGGCGGCCTGGCGAACCTGGCGGTCGCCGGGAGCGGCTGACGGCTCGGCCTGCTGCTCATAGCCGCTGCGGCCTGATCGCTGCGGCTGCCTGCCGGCGAGGTCGGTGGCGCCGGCGGCAACGCCGATGCCCTGTCCGACAGCCCTACCGCGATCAGCGTCCGCCCGCCGACCACCCCCGTCGCCAGCGATGTCACCACGATCAGGCGGCTGGGCCCGCTGGGGCCGTTGAAGATGCTTGGCAGGCTCACCTTCTTCTCGGCGCACGAGGCGATGGCACAGGAGCCGTCGTGGGACAGCTTGTACAGGTGCAACTGATAGGAATCCGCCGGGTCTGAGCCGTCCCACGTGGCGCCGGCCATGTAGATATCGGAGGCGCTCGCGGCCACCTTCACCGACGTCAGGCCGTAGGTGGCGCCGTTGTTCCGGAGCTGGCCGCAATAGGACGAAATGATGCAGTCATTTTCCCAGACCGAGACGTGGCTGGGCCCCAGGGGCGTATTGGTGTCGAGCCCGTCGTTGGGGGTCGCCATCAGGTCGGTCGGGATCGCGCTGTGCACCGCTCCGCCGAATTTGCTGACGTCGGCTATCTTCAGCTGGCTGTCCTGGGCGTAGGCGAGCTGGTCGTGCCCGGTGCCGGTGAAGTCGCCGACTGCCTGGCCGTAGTTCAGGTTCGGCAGCGTGCTGGACTCGTCCTGGGGCAGTGGTGGCAGGGCTCGCCGCCGCGGCGGGGTCGGCACCAGGGTGCGGCACTGGCCGCTCGCCGTCCCGGACACTGTGTTGGGCCGGTGCCGGTCGCCCGGTGCGGGCTGGTTGGCCGCACACACGAGTGACCCGGAAACCGCGTTCGCCGAGATCACCAGCTGGCCGTGGCCCCGGTTGCCGCGCACGGTGACCGTCCCGGCGACCGAGGCGCCGGACAGCGTCACCGCGGCGGCGTTGCCGGACAGCGTGACCGGGCCCTGCTGGCGCAGCCCGGTCACCTGCACCCGCCTGGCCGACCCGCTGATCACCACCCGGCCGTGGCCGATGTCGCCCCGGCAGGACGCCCCGCCCGCGCCGGCCGTCACCGGGCCCGCTGTCACGCTGGCCCGCAGCGGGCCGATGATCGTGGACCCGCAGATCCGCACCGAGCGGGCCCGGATCGTGGTCACCGCGCCAGAGATCACCGAGGCGGTGACCTTCAGGCTCGCCCCCGGCCACACGCGCACCGGCCCGAACTGGGTGGCGCGGTCAAGGCACAGCACGCCAAAGCCGGCCGCCAGGGCACCGTGGTGCACACCGGTCACCATCCGCGTGCATCCCGCCCCCACCGCTGTCGTGGTGCCGGCGCTGGCCGCCGTCGTGCCCGCCGCCCCCGACCCGAGCAAGCCCAGCGCCACCACGGCGGTCAGGGCCCGGAGGATGCCCCGACGCCAGCCGCGCCCGGCCGCGGACGCCCCTGCGGCCCACGGCGACCCGGTCCTCGCGGCCCGCTTGCGCGCTTTCCCTGACGACCTGCGTGGCATGTCTTCCCCTCCGGCCTGCCCGGAACCCGCTGCGATGACGTCACCGGCGACCGGTGCCTGCGGGGCTGCTCATGTCTGGATGATGGTCCAGCCGGCGGTGACTGTCCCTAGGGAATTTCCCTAGTCTGCGAGCGGCGCCAGGGCTTTCGCGGCTCCGGGCGGCTCCGGGCGACTCCGCGTGGTGAGGTGCTGGCGACGCTTTTACACTGGAGCGTGACCTTTCTCCCGGCAGGAGGGCCGGAGCGGGACGTCTTCGTCGGGCGGAAGGCCGAGCTGGCCCGGCTGGCGGACGCGCTGGCCCGGGCGCGGCAAGGCGAGCCCTGGCTGGTCACGATCGAGGGCGAGTCGGGTGTCGGCAAGACGGCGCTGGCCAGACGCTCTCTGGCATCCTCGGATGGACTGATCGCTCTGTGGGCCCGGGCCGACCCGGGCGAGGCCGATCTCGAGTACGGGCTGATCGGGCAGCTGGTACGGGGCGTCGATCGCCGGGTGCTGGCCCGGTACCCGCTGCTTGCGGGCGACGTGGTGAGGTCCTCGCCGTTCGGTGTCGGGGTCCAGTTGCTGGGGTTCGTCGGCGAGCTGCAGGCGGCCGGACCGGTGGCGCTGGTGATCGACGATATGCAGTGGGCCGACCGCCGCTCGGTAGAAGCGCTCTCGTTCGCGTTCCGTCGGCTTTCGGTAGACGCGGTCGCGGTCGTCCTCATCGTTCGCGGCGGCCGCGATCAGCTGGACGCGCCCACCCGCCGGATGCTGCTGAGCGTGGCGCAGCAGCGGCACATCGTTCTTCCCGGGCTGAGCGTCAGTGACGTGGCGCCGCTGGCTGCCGCGCTGGGAGCCGGACCGTTAGGGTCAGACGCCATCCGCCGGCTGCATGACCGCACCGCCGGTCACACGCTGTACCTGCGGACGGTGCTCAGCGATCAGGACGGCCTGGAGCGGCTCGGCCGGGAGACGGCCGCTGTCCCGGCGTCACTGGCGGCGGCCATCGGGGATCAGCTTGCCACGCTGCCCGCGCCGACCAGGTCCCTGCTGGAAATGCTGGCCACCGTGAACGGGCGGGTGCCGTTGGCCTTGCTGGGCGAGGCGGCGGGCGTGCAGGAGCCAACCGCGGCGGTCGAGCCTGCCGTGCGGGCGGGGCTGGCGGACATGTCGCTGGACGAGCCGACCCGCCCCGTGATGATCCGCCATGCGCTACAGCGCGACGCCATCTATGTTGGCATGACCGCCAGCAGGCGACGAGAGCTGCACGCCCGGGCGGTCACGATCGTCGATGAGGCAAGTGGGTGGACCCACCGGGTGGCGTCCTTGGATCGTCCCGACGAGGGCCTGGCCGCTCAGCTGGAGCAGCTGGCGAGCGGTGAGGCGGCCAGCGGCCGCCTGGCGCTGGCCGCCACTCACCTGCAGTGGGCTTCCGGCATTTCCCCCGGCCGGGCCGGCCGGGAACGGCGGCTGCTGACTGCGGCACTGCACCTGATGCTGGCCGAGGAGGCCCGGGGCCTGGCCCTGGCGGAAGCGGTCGAAGCGACGTCGCCGTCTCCCCTGCGCAGCTGCGTGCTGGGGACGATGGCGTTCTCCTCGGGACGGCTCGCCGAGGCGGAGTTGCGGTTCAGCGAGGCGCTGGGGCAGGCGCGGGCCGACCCGGGCAGCCGCTCGCTGGCCGCCCTGATCGCCAACCGTCTTGCCGGCACCTACACCCTTCTGGGCGAGGGGGAGAAGGTGATGACGTTCGGCAGGTGGGCGCTGGGCACGGGGTGCCTGGACCCGGCGGCCGCCAGCCAGACCCGCACCCTGGTAGCGATCGGCGCCTGCCACAGGGCCGGGCCGCGCGAAGCGCTGGACGAGCTGGGGCAGCTGGATGCTGACCCGGCGCGCGTCGAGCTGGTCGATGTGGACCGGTTGTCTTTCCGTGGGGTATTCCGGCTGCTGGCCGGCGACCTGGGCCCGGCGGTCAGCGATCTGGCCGCGAGCCTGAAGATGGCCCGCCAGGGAGCCACCCTCACGCTGGGCCTACGCGCTTACTTCTACCTGGCCCTGGCTCAGTACCTGGCCGGCGCGTGGGACGACGTGCTGCTCACCGCCGAGCAGGGGTTCTCGGCCGCCGCGATCCACACTCGCCGCTACGAGCTGCCACTGCTGCACCTGGCCGCCGGCTGCGTGCCAGCCGGACGGGGCCTGACCGGGGAGGCCGAGCGGCACGCCAGGCTGGCCGAGGAGGCCGCGGCCAGCCTGGACTACGGCCAGGAGCGACTGTACGCGGCGATGGCCCGGGCCCTGGTGTGCCAGGCGGCCGGCGACTACCTGGGCATGGCCGCCGCGCTTGGTCCCTGGCGCGACGATGCGGCCCTGGACGGGCGCAGCCGCATGTACGCGGCGCTGTGGCGGCCGCTGCTGGTCGAGGGCCTGGCCGGCTCGGGCCAGGCTGGGCTGGCGGCCGGCGTGCTGGACCAGCTGCGCGCTCAGGGCAGCCAGGCCAGCTACCTGGCCCCGGTCTTGGCCTGGCTGGACGGATGGCTGGCCGAGCAGGCGGGCCATCCCGGACGGGCCGGCCGGATCTACCAGCACGGCGAGGACACCGCGAGCACCGAAAGCCCCGTTTACACCGCACGGCTGCTGCTGGCCCACGGCCGGCTGCTGCGGCGTACGGGTAACAGGAAGGCCGCAGCCGATCGGCTGCGGCGGGCCGGGGAGTTGTATACGGCCCTGCGCGCCGCGCCGTTCATCGCCTGGACCGAAGAGGAACTCGCTGCCTGCGGGCTGCGCCGCGAACACGCCCGGCGGCGCTCGGTCCTGGAGATGACCGACCGCGAGACCGAGGTCGCCCACCTGATCGAGCGGGGGATGACCAACGCCGAGATAGCCGCCGAGCTGTTCATCACGCCCAAGGCCGTCGAGTACCACCTGGGCAACATCTACGCCAAGTTCGGGCTCAAAGGGCGCCAGCAACTGCGCCGTCTCCTCAGCGACTCCCGTCGCCCCCTCCAGCCTGAGCCGACTGCCCGGGCGTCCATGGGTCCGCCGCGGCAATCATAGGAACGGCCCAGCATCTGCCCGTGGTTTGATCGCGACTGATCATCGGGGACGGGCCGCCGGTCATCGCCGCGATTCGCCCTGTGTGCAGCTAACGGACCCAGAGCTGGTCGATAAGTAGGTTCCAGTACGGGTGGAACTGATAGTTGCCCACGTGTGCGGACAGGAGGGCCAGGTAGCGGGGGTTGTAGAGCGGGACCCACGGGGCCTTGTTCACGAGCGTGCGGTCAATGGCGGCCCAGCGACCTGCGGCCAGGCCTGGATCACGTCGCTCGAGCGCCAGCGCTTGCTGAGCCCGGGCGTCGATCCGCGGATCGCAGAACTCCGCGACGTTGATGTTGTCTGGACTGTGCGGAACAAAGGAGCCGCAAGTGAGCAGCGGGTCGATGAAGTCCGATGGTGCCGGATAGTCCTGGTACCAGCTGAAGAACCCTGCCTGCACGCTGTCGCGGGAATCGCCAAGTACACCGAAGTATGTTTCCGGGCCGACCGTCCGCAGCGAGGCCCGGTACCCGACCTGATCGAGGACCGACACGACGTAGCGCCCGGTATCAGCGGAGGGGAAGGAGGTACCTTCGCTGCCGTACAGCACCGTCACCTTGTCGCCGCGGGTTCCCGAAGCCCGAACGAGCCGCCCCGCCAGCGCGAGATTAGGCGCCGTCCAGGCGCCGCCTTTGTCCGGCAGGATCGTGTACGGGCAGTACGGGTGGTAACCAGGCATGGCCGGCGGCAGGATCTGGCAGGTCGCCTGCACTGCGAGCGGCCCGCCGTTAAGCGTGATCACCGTGTTCCTGTCGACGGCGTAGTTCACGGCCATCCGCGCGGCAAGCTTGTCGAAAGGTGGAATGCGCGTATTCAGCGCGAGCGCTATAGTCGCCCCAAGCGGACCGCTGTGCAATTGGCTGGTGTCGTGCGCGGCAAGCTGGCCAACGCGATCGGGCGGCGGGGAAAGCAGCACATCGGCGCGGTCGTGCTCGACGTCGGCGACTGCCTGGCCGGGCCCCACGTCAAGTCGCAGGACGATCCGGTCCGGGTAGCCGCCGGGCTGCGCCTGCTGCGACCACTGGCGGAACCGCGGGTTCCGCACCAGGACCCAGGTGCGCCCTGGCACCAGGGACTTTGTCACATACGGGCCGGTGGCAGGCAGCTGCGCGGCGCTGATCTGGCGGTCTGGCGTGCCGGCTGGAACTGCGTACGCCCAGGAGAACGCCAGCTTGTAGAGGAACTCGGGATCGGGCGCGGTGAGATGAAAGGCGACCGTATCGGCGGCGTCATCGGCGACGATCCCGCGGGCGAGGTTGCACGAGCCGCGACTTCGCTCGCACCGGGCGGCGCCGACGATCCCGGCGTAGACGGCCGGAATGGACGAGTTCGCCTGCTTGTCGATCATGAAAACCCGCTCGATGGCGCGGCGGAAGTCCTCTGGCCTGACCAGCGTCCCTGTTGAGTACCTGATGCCCGCGCGGAGCCGGAACGTGTAAGTCCTGCCGCCGTCGGCGGGCACAGGCAGATCTGTCGCGAGGTCGGGGACGAGCTGGTCGCCGGCCAGGCCGCCGACCCGCCGATAGCCGACGAGCCCGTCGTTGGTCATGCTCAGCATCTGCCATGCCCACGTGTAATACGCGACCGCGGGGTCCGTCGGCGGCCGGGCCCCCTCGTCCGGTGGCAGCTGAGCGATGACCGTGAGCGTGCCGCCGTGGTGGCTCGCGAGGGAAGGGAGCACCGTTGCCCAGACGCGGTTGCCGGCGGCGGCGAGATCCGTCGGCTCGTTACCGAGATGGACGAACCGCGTCGCGCCAGTTGCTGGATCGATCCTGGACACGGCACCGCTCATGCTGTTCGCGACCCAGACGGCGCCGCCGGAGTACGCGACGCCTGCGGGCGCGCCGCCCACCTTGGTCGTTCGCACCTTCCCGGTCCGCGGATCCAAGCGCGCGAGTGTGCCGCCGGTGCCGCCGGTGCCGGCGACCCAGACGCTGCCCGCGCCGACGGCCACCCCATCCGGGCCCTGGCCGATCGCGAAAGTCCGGGACACCCGGTCGTCACCTGGATCGACACGCAGCAACTCGCCTGTTTCCTGGCTGGTCACCCAGACCGCTCCCGCGCCGACCGCGACGCCGGCCGGGGAACCGCTGAGACGAACGGTCGCGACTACCTCGCCGGTCGCCGCGTCGATCCTGGACAGCGAGCCGCTGGTCTCGTTGGCGACCCAGACCGACCCGTACCCGAACGCGATCACGTCGGGGCCGATCCCGACCCGGATCATGGCGACCTGGGTTCTGGCGCCAGCATTGATCTCAGAAACAGTGCCGTCGAGCTCGTTGGCCACCCATACCTCGCCATCGCCGATCGCCACGCCAGCCGGCCCGCGGCCGACGGGGATGCGGTCGGTGACCTGCCCGGCCGAGTCGACCCGGACCAGAAGATCGTCTGCGCTGTCGGTGACCCAGATCGCTCCCGCTCCGTAACCGACTCCGGCTGGCCGTCCGACTCCGGTGACGACAGCGCTGAGGTCAGATTGTCCGACGTCGATCACGCCGACAGTGTCCGGCCCCGCGGCGAGATGGGCGGACCCGCGCGCCGATGCTGTCACGAGCAAGGCGATCGTTACCGCCAAGGCCGCGGCCGCGGCCAGCAGTGTTCTGCTGCGACCCGCGCTACGGCCCGATGGCCGCGCTGTCCCTTGTCCGGCGGCAGGCACCTGAACCGCTGCAGCCTTACCGGGCAGATCGAGCGAGGCATCCTGCTGCAAGACCGCCTGCTCAAGCCGCTGCAGCGCCGGGCCCGGTTCCAGCCCGAGCTCCTCGACCAGCATCCGGCGCGCCGCCTGGTAGGCCCCCAACGCCTCCGCCTGCCGCCCGCACCGGTACAGGGCGACCATCAGTTGCTGATGCAGCCGCTCGCGCAGCGGCCGCACGGCAATCAGCGCCTCGAGCTCGCCGACAACATCGGCGTGACGGCTGAGCGCGAGATCCGCCTCGATCCGATCTTCAACTACCCCTGCCCGCAGTTCCTCCAGCCGGGCGATCTCGGCCTGCGCGAACGGCTCAGACCTGAAATCGGCGAGCGGCGGCCCACGCCACAGTGCCAGCGCCTCGCCAAGATCAGCTGCGGCACGACCAGGATCCGCCACCGCCAGCGCGCGCCGGCCAGCTTCTGCCAGGCGCTCGAACCGCACCACATCAACCTGCTCCTCCGTGGCCGGAAGGAGGTAGCCGCCCGGCCGCGTCAGCACGCCCTGACTGCCCGCTGCCGATTCCAGCGCCTTACGCAGCCGCCAGATATACACCTCTACGGCGTGTTCGGCGCCTGCAGGGGGATGGGCCCATAGCTGGTCAATGAGCACATCACGATGAACCGGCTGGTTCGCGTGCAGCAGAAGGATCGCCAGCAAGGCCCGCTGCTTCGGGCCGCCTACATCGGCGGCATGCCCGTTGACCGCGACTTCGAAAGGCCCGAGAAGGCGATAGTCAATCACTCCCCCACTCCCGAGCACAGTCAAGCACGCCCGGGCACCGGCGGACAGTGCTGGCGGGCGGTGCTCCCACCAGCCATGTGAGCGTTCTGTGAGGCCTCGCGATTAGGACTCCCGGTAATGGCGTCCGAAGGCCCTGGGGGTCCACCATGCGCAGTCGCATATCGGTAATCGGCGGCGTTGCCGGCGCGTCGCGCCGAATGCTGATTCGCAACGCCGCGAAGCTCTGGTCCCGGCTCTCTCGGGGGCTGCCAGGTCCCCGGGTGGTTGCGCTTGCGGCGGCTGGCTGCGTGGCAGTCTGCCTTGCCGCCACGGTCCCGGCCGCTGCGGCGGCGACCCGGACCGTGGCGGCGGCGTCCGGATCGGCTTCCGTAATGCCGGGGCCAAGGGCCAGCGGGCTCACGCCCCCTGGCATGGCCCGGGCGCGGATTGCCGGCGCCCGCCTGAGCATGCCCCAGCAGCCTGCCGCGAGGGCCCCGAACGCCTTCGCCGTGCCCGGCGGGCCGATAGCGCTGGCCAGCAATCCCAGCGACAAGACGCTCTACGTGGTGACCTTCGGCCGCACGATCTCCCTGGTGAGTACCGCGCGCTGCAACCGGCTGGTCCGCAGCGGCTGCAAGGTGGTCGCGTCAATACCAGGCCGTCCCGGCTTCCAGTTCGTGGCCGTGGATCCGTCCACTGACACGATCTACGCCCTGTTCGGGGGCACCACCGGCGCCGGTGACACCGTCCAGGTGATCAATGGCGCGCGCTGCAACGCCGGTAACGCGTCCGACTGCCACGCGGTGGCGACAGTCCAGGTCGGGCGGTTCCCGATCGGCGCAGCACTGGACCGCGCGGCGCGCACCCTCTACGTGTCGAATAACTACTCCGGCACCGTCTCGATGATCAACACCAGGAGATGCAACGCCCGCCGGACCGGTGGCTGCGCCCGGCGTCCCGCCGTGGCCCGGGTCGGCCAGGGGCCGAACATCTCCGCTGTTGACCAGGCCACGCGCACGCTGTACGTACCCGACGATGGCCCAGGCGGATCGAGCGGGAACATCGGCAGCGGCGGTACGACCGTCTCGCTGATCAACACGGCGACCTGTAACGCGACCCTCCAGGCCGGCTGCCGCGCGGCCGCGCCGGCCGCGACCGTCGCAAACACCCCGTTCGGCGTCACCATCGCGGCCGGCACGGTGTATGCGTGGAACACCGGCTCAGACGGGGTGCCCTCGAACACGGCTTCGCTGATCAACGCGGCCACCTGCAACGCGACCAGGCACGCCAGCTGTCACCGACCCCAGCCCACCGCCACGGTAGGCGCGGGACCCGGGCCAGGTGCCAGCAATCCGCGCACCCGCACCGTGTACGCCGTCAACACCGGCGATGACACCCTGTCGGCGCTGAGCACCGCGGCCTGCAACGCCCGCCACCATACGAGCTGCGCTCCGGCCGCGCCGACGCTGGCGACCGGCGCCCAGGCGGCGTTCGTCCTGGCGGACGCGGCGACCGACACCGTCTATGTCGCCAACCTTGCCGGCAACACGGTCTCTGTTCTCAGCGGCGCGGCCTGCAACGCCACGGACCAGCGAGGCTGCCGCCGCCTGGCGCCGGACGTGCCCCAGCACGAGTACCTGATGTCGGTCGACCCGGCCACGAATACCATCTACGCCGGGAATCTCAGCCAGCCGCGGATCGACGTGATCAACGGCGCCACCTGCCACGCCCGGCAGCTAGCCGGGTGCGCCCCGGTCGCGGAGATCCCGATGACCAGTTCACAGGCCAACGTCGGATCGATCGATCACGCCACCCACACGCTGTACGCCTCGAACCCGTTGTCCGACACGGTCGCGGTGATCAACACCGCCACCTGTAACGCCGAGAACACCACCAGTTGCGCAGCTCAGCCGCCGACCGTCAAGATCGGCCGGTTCCCGGACCCGCCGGTCGTCAACACCGCTACCCAGACCATGTACGTGTCCTACGGCAGCACCGGCAACCGCGTCGCGGTGGTGAACGCCGCGGCCTGCAACGCCACCGACACCTCCGGCTGCGGACAGACACCGGCCGTGGTCAAGGTCGCGCAGGGCACCTTCGTGCTGGCAATCAGCGCCGCGACCGACACCGTCTACGGCCCGAACTCCAGCACCGACACGGTCTCGGTGATCAACGGCGCCACCTGCAACGGCACCGACCACTCCGGCTGCGGGCACCTGGCCGCCACCGCCAAGGCCGGGTCCGGGGCCTTCGGGGTCGCCGTGAACGACCGCGCCCACACCGTCTACGTCACCAACAACGCCGGCGGTGACTCACCCGGCACGGTGTCCGTCATCAACAGCGCGACGTGCAACGGCACCATGACGGCGGGCTGCAGCGGGCCCTTCCGCACCATGGCCACCGGCCGGTCACCGCTGCTGGCCGTGGTAGACGCCCGCACCGGCACCGTCTACATCAGCGATCTCTCCAGCGCCGCCGTGACCATCCTGAACGGATCACGCTGCGACGCCTCCGTCACCAGCGGCTGCGGCAAGGCCGGGCGCGAGCAGCCGGTCGGGTCACAACCGCTCGGCCTTGCCCTCAACCCGCGCACCCGCACCGTCTACGTCACGCAGATCTTCCCGCCGGGATCCCTATCTATTTTCCGCACGCTCGACGCGTCTCCCTAGAACGCCCCCCGCCGCGGAAGCCACCCGGCCCCCGAGATCAGTAGATGATCCATCACTGGGTCCCGGGTTCGGGCGTCGGCCCGGGCCAGTCGGTGACGGGCCTGACTTCGCTGCTGGCGTCCTGCGGATCGAGCGCCTCGTGGATCACCGGCGGCAGCGGCGCGGCCTGGCTAGCCTCCATCCCGCCGGTCAGTGCCCGCGGCGCCACGGCGGCGCCCGCCGCCGCCGTCTCCGGCTGGGATGCTCCGGGTTCGGCCCCGTCCCACTGCTGGAGCTCCACCTGCGGGATCAGCCAGGTGGCCAGGAAGGCGAGCGCGGCGATCGGCACCGCGACGAGGAACACCGTCTGGATTGACTCGGCATAGCCGGCCACAAAGCCCGCGTGCACCGCGGCAGGCAGGTGGGACAGCAGCGCCGGGGTGGCATCCGCGCTGCTGAAACCGTGCGGGAGGGTGATCCCGTGCAGGTGCTTGGTCAGGTTGCCGACCAGTACGTTGGCAAAGATCGCGCCGAAGATCGCGGTGCCGAACGACCCGCCGATCGAGCGGAAGAAGGTGGCACCGGAGGTCGCGACCCCCAGTTCGCTGTGCGGCACGCTGTTCTGCACGATGATGACCAGCACCTGCATGACACCGCCGATGCCCATTCCCAGCACCAGCATGTAAACCGCGTCCTGCAGGGTGGACGAGGCCACTCCCATCAGCGACAGCAGGTACAAGCCGAGGGTGATCAGCGCGGTCCCGGCGATCGGGAACAACCGGTACTTGCCGGTCTTCGAGATGATCCGCCCGGACGCGATCGAGACCACCAGCAGCCCGGCCATCAGCGGCAGCAGGTACAACCCGGAGATGGTCGGCGAGATGCCGCGGACCACCTGGAAGAACGCGGGCAGGTAGGTGATCGCGCCGAACATCGCGAAGCCGACGATGAAACCGACGATGCTGGTCACCGAGAACGTGCGCAGCTTGAACAGGTGCAGCGGCAGCACCGGCTCGGCGGCCCGCCGCTCGACCAGCACGAACACGCCGATCAGCAGCACGCCGGCCACGCCCAGGATGTAGATGGGTGCCGACCGCCACGGGTAGGTGGTGCCGCCCAGGCTGGTCAGCAGGATCAGCGCGGTGACGGCCAGCGACAGCACGATCGTGCCGAGGTAGTCGATCACGTGGTGCACCCGGCGCAGATGGCCCGGGACCTGGCTGGCGACCACGACCAGCGCCAGCACGCCGATCGGCACGTTGATGTAGAAGATCCAGCGCCAGGTCAGGTTATCCACGAAGATCCCGCCGAGCAGCGGCCCGATCACGCTGGCGAAGCCGAAGACCGCGCCGAACAGGCCCACGTACCGGCCACGTTCGCGGGGCGAGACGATGTCGCCGACGATGGCCTGGGCGCCGACCATCAGGCCGCCGCTGCCCAGCCCCTGCACCGCCCGGAACGCGATGAGCTCGAACATCGACGTGCTGATCCCGGCCAGAATCGAGCCGGCCACGAAGATCACGATCGCGGCCTGGAAGAAGATCTTCCGCCCGTACTGGTCACCCAGCTTGCCCCACAGCGGCGTGGACACCGTCATGGCCAGCAGGTAGGCGGTGATGACCCAGGCGATGTGCGAGCCGCCCTTCAGGTCACCGACGATGGTCGGCAGCGCCGTGGATACGATCGTCTGGTCCAGCGCCGCGAGCAGCATGCCCAGCATCAGCGCGCCGATGATCAGGAGAATGCGGCGGTGGCTGAGCCCGGGCAGCGCGCCGTCGCCGGCGACGTCCGCGCTGGCCGGCTGGGAGCCGTTGCCAGGCACAGGAGTGGCTGAGGCCATCAGTGGTTGTCCTTCCTGTCCGCCACATGTGGCGGCGGGGTCTTGCGGGGTGGCCCTCCCGGGCCAGCACCGACGTGACGCAAAGCGCAGTCCTCAGGCAGCCCGGCGGCGAGCGCCCGGAATCCCAGGTCGATGAGCTGGCTGACCGGCACGATGCCGCCCGAGCTGGCCCAGAACGTCATGCTGGCGCGGAATACGCCGGCTGCCGTTGCGGCCAGCAGCCCCGGATAGGGATCTTGTTCCGGATCGGTGCCCAGTCGCTCGGCGAGCCCTTCAGTGACGGCCCGCTCGGTCATCGCCATCTGCGAGGCCTGGGCCGCGCGCAGCTGCGGGTCAGCGCGGGCCTCCTTCATCCGGCGCAGCCAGCCCCCCGGGCCGCCGCCGAGCTCACTCAGCTCGTCGGCGACCTGCTGGGCGTCGCTGACCATAACCAGGCGCAGCACATCCAGGACCGGCTCGCCGGGGGCGTGATGCGCGACGCGCTCGCGCAGCGCGTTGACCCGGCCCGGGTCCGCGCCGAACAGCGCGGCTTCCTTGGACGGGAAGTAGTTGAAGAACGTGCGCGTCGACACGTCCGCCGCCTCAGCGATGTCGTCCACGGTGACATGCGTGAAACCACGCTCGGCGACCAGGTCAAGCGCCACCCGGCGCAGTGACCGGCGGGTGGCCAGCTTCTTCCGCTCGCGCAGCGATGCGCGCGGCCCGGCTGAGGGAACCCTGTCTGAAAGCATCATCGCGTGATCACTAAATTTTTGCATGAGTTATAACTTTGCAGTTCGAGCAATCTTAACAAGTGATTGCAACCACAGCCGGCCGGCAGATGTTCCCGGCGAGCGCGAGGTCAGGACTCCCTGGCAGCGCTCGGCTCAAGCGCCTGGACGGGAGGCTGCTCGTGGCGGGCGATGAGGTGGACGTCGATGCCGAGCGCATCGGCTTCATGGAAAACCCGCCGGACGATCGGCCCGCCGTCGGCGATGTGCACCAGCTGCGCTGGATGGACCCGATCATGATCTGGGTAATCTCATGCTCGCGTGCGAAGCTGACTATGCCCCGGGCCGGATCGTCGTCTTGTATCTCGTGCCGGCGGGCGCCGAGGTCGGCTGCCAGCTGTCGCAGCCCGTCGATCGACCGGCCGTCCCCAGCCAGGCTGGTGTCGCCGACGATGACGTGGACGACGTCGAGTTCCCCCTTGACCCTGGAGGCGATGCGCGCCGCGCGCCGCAGCAGCACGTCAGCCCCCGGTTCGGCGGTGACTGCGGCCATGATGCGCTCGCTGGTCTCCCACAGCACCTGAGACTGGTGCCGCCGGAGGTGCTCGAGGAGTTCTTCATCCGACTCGTCGGCAACCCATCGCAGCGCCAGCTCCCGCAGGGCGATCAGGTTGTCGGTACGGAAGAAGTGCGTGAGGGCCGGGCGGATTCAACCGGTCAACGCAACACCGGGTTGTTCGTGTGGGTCGCACAGTAGCCGGTCGAGCGCCTCCGCGGGAGTTCGCCAGGCGAGGCGTTTGCGGGGCCGGCGGTTGAGCTGGGCGGCGACGAACTGCTGGCGAACGGCATCGACATCTACACGACCCTCAACGTCGCCAATATCGAATCGCTGCGCCTGGTCGTCTCCCAGATCACCGGTGTGCGCCCGGCCGAGCCGGTGCCGGACGCCTTCGTGCGGACCGGCGAGATCACGCTGGTCGACCTCGCCCCGTCGGCGCTGCGGCACCGGCTGGCCCAAGGCCTCGTCTTCCCCAAAGACCGGGTGGATGAGGCACTGTCCAGCTATTTCCGCTTCGCGAATCTGGCCGCCCTGCGGGAACTTGCGCAGTTCTGGCTCGATGACTCGGTTCCCGATCCGGTCGCGGCGTTCGCCGCCGCCCGCGGCATCAGCGGGCCGGTGCAGGCCTCGGTCATCGTTGTCGGCCTGGAGGGGTCACCCGCCGACGAATGGCTCATCCGTTACGCCGCCCATCTCGCCGGGCTCTCCGACGCCAGGCTCCAGGCGGTGCACGTCACGGCGATCGACAATCTTGACCGGCCGCCGAGGGCGCGGCTGGAGGAGGACCGCCGACTGCTCGGCGAACTGGGCGGGTCGTTGCGCGTGGTCAGGGCCGGCGACCCTGCTTCCGGTCTGATCCGGGCCGCACACGAAGCGGGCGCCTGTCAGCTCGTGATCGGCTCGCGCCGCCGCTCGCACTGGTCGCGCCTGCTGACTGGGTCCACGGTGACGGACCAGGTACTCCGCGAGGCTGGCGACCTGCGCGTCCAGGTCGTGAACGTCGGGAGGCCTGACAAGAGCAGTGCGGAGTGGCGTCACCCGCGCGATGACACCGCCCCCGGCCGCCACCCTGATTCCGGGCCTCAGGCTGGCCGGACCGGGCGGTAGCGGGGCTCCCACATCAGCGCCCGCACCTGGCCGCCGAGGTCGGCGTCCAATGCGGCCGATGCCACGCCTTCGGCCTCGGCGGCCCTGGCGACTGCGGCGGCCACCGCGACCGAGGTTTCCCGCAGGTCGGCCACTCGCGGCAGCAGCGGAGCGCCCGGGGCCGAGATGTCTGCCAGGTCCGCGACCGCGCGGGCGGCCGCCAGCAGCATCCCGTCGGTCACCCGCCGCGACCGGGCGGCGATCACGCCGAGGCCCAGGCCAGGGAAGATCAGGGCGTTGTTGGCCTGGCCGATCTCATATCGGATGCCGCCGTGCTGCACGGCACCAAACGGGCTCCCGGTGGCGACCAGCGCCCGGCCACCGGTCCACTTGATGAGGTCGGCCGGGGCCGCCTCGGACAAAGCGGTCGGGTTGGACATCGGCAGGATCACCGGCCGCCCGGCGCTGGCCGCCATGTCGCGGACGACCGCCTCGGTGAAGGCTCCTGCCCTCGTCGAGGTCCCGATCAGGACCGTGGGGTGCACCCGGGCGACCACCTCGGCCAGATCGATGCCGTCCGCCCCGCCCTGGCCTCCTTGACCCGGGTGCTCCCCCGGGCAGCCGCCGCGGCGCCAGCCCGCTACCTCTGCCGGGTCGCGGGCGTACCGGCGTTGCAGCTCACTGAGCGCTGTCATGTCCCGGGTCAGCAGACCCTGACGGTCGACCGCCCAGAACCGCCGCCTGGCCTCCGCCTCCGGCACTCCCTCGGCCACCATGGCCGCGGTTAGCTGGGCGGCGATGCCTGCCCCTGCCGTCCCCATTCCGAAGATCACGATCCGGTGGCCGGGCAGCGGCACCCCGGTCGCCCTGGTCGCGGCGAGCACGGCGGCCAGGTTGACCGCGCCCGTGCCCTGGATGTCGTCATTGAAAGTCAGCCGCTCGCCCCGGTACCGCTCGAGCAGCCGCCTGGCATTCGCTATGCCCATATCCTCCCAGTGCAGCAAGGCCAGCGGGAACAGCTTGCCGACCGCACGGACGAACTCGTCGAGAAAGGCGTCGTACTCGGCCGCGGGCACCCGGGGATGACGGTTGCCGATATACAGCGGGTCATCGAGCAGGCTCTGCCGGTCGGTCCCCACGTCCAGCATGACCGGGATCGTGCGGGCAGGATCGATCCCGCCCGCCGCGGTGTAGACGGCGAGCTTGCCGACCGCGATGTGGATGCCCCCGACCCCCCAGTCCCCGATGCCCAAAATTGCGCCCGCGTCCGTCGCCACGATCAGGTCAACCTCGTGCGGCCCGAGATCGGCGGCCAGCAGCGAGGCCTCTATCAGCTCCGGGCGGTCCACGGACAGGTAGATCCCGCGCGGACGCCGGTACTCGCGGCTGTAGTGCTCGATCGCCTGCCCGACCGTTGGCGTGTAGACGACCGGCAGCATCTCACTCAGGTGGCCGGTCAGCAGCCGGTAAAACAGGACCTCGTTGCGGTCGTGCAGCGCGTTCAGGGTGACGTTACGGGCCAGGTCATCGGGCTGGTTTTGATACTGCGCGTAAACCCGTGCGACCTGGTCGTCCAGGGTGAAGTGGGCGGCGGGGATCAGCCCGGTCAGGCCAAGCTCGCGGCGCTCGCTGTCACCGAACGCCGTTCCCTTGTTGATCCGCGGATCGGCTAGCACCTGCCGACCGCGCAGCGTAGTCCGCCACCCGCCGTCCTCGTCCCGCCACAACGTCCGCATGATGTCCCTCCGGCCAGCTGCCGTGATCCATGATGACGTCCGGGAGTCTTCGGTCAAGGGTTACCCTCGGGTTAGCTACTGGAGAGAAGAGGTCGCCATGTGCAGCGGAGATCGCCTGGTAGCGGACTTCATAGCCGGTACCGCCGTCCGGCCTGACCTGCCCGGAGAACTCGAGGAGCATCTGACCACGACCGTGAGCGGGCTGTGGGTGGTGTGGGCCCATAAGCTGGCCCGGCAAGCGGGCGATCTGTTCGTTCCGCTGACGGGCGGTTCCGGCTATCCGGCTGACGCAAGGGCCAAGTGCCGGTTTCGGGGCGCCCGAGGCGCCCACGACGCCCCCGATCCGGGGTGCACGTGCGGCTTCCACGCCCTCTCGAGCCGGGGATTGCCGGGGCTGCCCGTCGGTCGCGGCTTCGCGGCGCTGACAGTTGCACTGTCCGGACGGGTGCTGGTCTTCGAGTGGGCTGGCGAAGGAGTGCTGTGGCGGGCGGAGCGGCAGACCGTGGTTCGCATCGAGCGGCCGGCCCGGGTCGATCGGATAGAAGAAGTCCTGGGCAAGCGGCGCCATCGCGGTGATCCCGACGGCCGCCCTGCTGTCGTTCCCGCTGCCACACCTCACGATTCGGGGTCCATGCGGCTGAACCTGCCCGTCTCCTCTCCTGTGCTGCCGGTGTGCCACGACGACGCCGGCTGGTGCGCGGGGTCCAGCACGTTCGGGCACTCGCCGGCATCCCTGGTTCTGGCCTAGCGCGAGCGGTCCCCACCGCAGCCGCCTCTGGCCGACAGGGCGGCCGCCTTGACGGCCGCCGGGATCCGTCATGCCGCAGGGCTTCCGGGTCTGCGATGTATCCGGTAGCGGAGGACGAGGAAAGGCAGTCCGAAGACGGAAAAGGCATGCTCGGCCCGCAATTGGCCGTCCTGGACGTAGACGTCGAGTTGCTCGGCGAAGCCGTGGACCGCCAGCACCGTGAGCTGCCTGGAGGCCGGGTCGCTATGGGCGAGGTAGTGGCCGGGCTGGTCGAGGTCGCTGCGGCTGCTCAGGACCACGCCACCGCCGGGGCGGTTGCGCGGCAGCAGTGTGGCGGTGAAGCTGGCCCGCGGGAGCGGGAAGCCGACGCTCACGTACCCGCGGCCGTCGTGCCGGTAGGTCGTGTAGATGCCGACGTAGATCGGCTCGTCGGTATCGGCGAAGGACCGGATCCAGCACCGGATCGCCACGGTACCGGCGTCATCGGAAGAGATCGTATCGATCCGGCTGCGGATGCCTCGTTGTGTCTCACGCTGGTTCATGGGCACGTTCGCCTGGCCCAGGGGCCGTGCGACCACGGTCCGGTACAGCAGGTAGCCGGGACGCACCCACAGCCGCCACTGCGGAACGATGTCGAGGGTGAACCGGGTGGTGTGTTCGTAGAACTCACGGACCTGCGGGTCGATGCCCGCGGGGTCCAGGTCCGGGCCGGCCAGCTCGTCCACTGCGGCGACGATGCCGACGTCGGGTGCGTCGGCGACATAACGGCCGCCGAGTACTCCGGCCAGCTCGCGGAGGTAGCCGGTGCCGACGTACCGCGAGCGGGATTCCCGAGGCACGACGAACGGCAGATCCTCGGCCCGGACCTGTTCGGCGAGCAGGCTCACCTGCGCGTCCCGGAAAACCAGCGCCGACGCCACCCGGTAAGCCGCCATGGTGACGGCAGCGGTCACCGACGCAGGCACCGGGCGCCCGCGCGCTGCGAGCCCCCGGCCCACCGCCGCCCCGAACAACGGCCCGGCGAGCACCTTCTGCGGGCGGATCCCGAATAGGCCGCCGAGAGTGCCGGTCGCCGCCCCCACCGCGACGGGCCCGGCGCCGGTCAAGCGGCCGGCCATCCACCCGAGCGGAGCAACCAGCGCGGCACTGGTCGCGATCCGTGCCCACAACGGCGGGATCTCACCGGGACGCTGCCGGGCCCGGGCCACCGCCTCGCAGGCCGCCAGCGCTCCCGCCCCGGCCACCGCACCCACGCCGGCAGCCCGCGCGCCCCGATGACCGGCCAGAGCGGCCCCGGCCACGCCGCCGATGACGCCGGCGCTGATGACCTGCCGCTGCCGGTCCGCCTGCGCGCCACGCCCGTCCGCTGCCACTGTCGAAACCTACCGGCCCGCCTGACCTTGCCCTGCCGGGGCCTAGCTGGCCAGTTCCACTCTCAGGCCGAGGCGGCTGGCCAGCAGGCCGGTGCGCTGGCACTCCCCGGCGGTGAACGCGCGGGACGCGCGGGTGAAGCGGAGGTGATGTACCGCACCGCCGTACGGCAGGCCGTCCTGGCGCACCAGCCGGATCCGCTTGCTGCCGGGCCAGGTCAGCTCGGCGGTCCCGGGCCGGCCGCGTCGGGCCGGCCATCCAGGATGTCCCGGAACAGGCGCACCGCGCCGTCCAGGTCACTGACGTGCTGCTCGATCAGGTCGAAGCGGGCCGCCGGGCCCGGCTCGGGCAGCTCTGCGGGCGGTGCGGACGGCGGCGGGCCCCCCTGCTGAGCGACCTGGATCACAATGCCGTGAGCGTCGCGCGGGTGCAGGAAGGCCTCCTTCCAGTCCGGGCTGGCCAGGTTCACTCCGACGGGCTGGATGCCGGACGCCCGGATCTTGGCCAGCGTCTCCGCGATGTCGGTGACCAGGAAGCAGAGATGGTGCGGGCCTGCGCCACGGGCGGCCAGGAACCGGGCCAGGAAGACCCCTTCGGGGCCTGCGGTGGGTGTCAGCAGCTCGACGTTCGGGCCCGCGGCGAACTCCACCTGGCCCCACCAGAACCCGGCAGCGTCGCCGCCGCAAGCCCAGGTTCCGCCGAGGACGCCGCTGAACAGATCCCAGCCGCCGGCCAGCGCCCCGGTGCCGATAGCGAGGTGATCGAGATCAGCGGTCATGCAACCTCACCTTACGGCCAGGGTGCCCGGGGCCGCACGCCAGTGATCTTGCCGGCGCGGCACGGTGGAAAAGCATCAGGGCCCCGGCAGCAGATGATGAGAAGGTTCAATGTTGCCGCGTGCCTGGCCAGATCGCTCTTGGGCGGGCATCGAGTTCAGCATGTTGCGGCGGGAAAGGGTTGCGGCCATTCGGACAAGCAGAGATAACTGCTCGTTACGCCGAAGGAAGCCGACATGACTGACCGGCTCTCATGACCAGCACGCGTCCCGGCACTCACGCAGACGCGGCCAGCTCGCCACGCGATGACGCGCGCGACGTCGAGCTGTCGCTGCGCGACCCCGCCCGGTTCGGCGCGATCTTCGACCGGCATTTCGCCGAGATCCACGGATACGCCGCGAAGCGGGCCGGCCGGGAGGCCGCTGACGACGTCGCGGCTGAGACGTTCCTGACCGCGTTCTGGGCACGCCGCCGGTTCGACCCCGGCCGGGGCACCGTGAAGGCGTGGCTGTACGGGATCGTGACCAACCATCTGAGCGCGTACCGGCGCCGGGAGCTGCGGGCCTACCGGGCGATGGCACGCAGCGGCCTGTCCGCACCGGACGAGGGGCACGCTGATCGCGTCGTGGAGCGAGTGGCAGCCGGGTCGTTGCGCGGCCCGCTGGCCAGGGCGCTCGCCGATCTGTCCCGCGGCGAACGCGAAGTGCTGCTGCTCGTCGCGCTCGGTGATCTCAGCAACACCGACGTGGCCGCCGCGCTCGGCATCCCTTACGGCACTGTCGCGTCCAGGCTCAGCCGGGCGCGCGCGAAGCTCCGCAAGGTAACTGGCATCGCGCCTGCGCTGGATCAGGAGGATCGACCGTGATGGATGAACTGGAACTGGTGCGGGAGTACTTCGGCGAGCAGCCGGCGCCAGGACCTGGCGTTGCCGCTGCTGCGAAGGCCCGGCTGCCGCTCGGCGAGCAAGGCAGCCGGACGGCATGGCGCCTGCGTCGCCCGCTGGCCGGCGGCTGGCGCCCATCTCGCCGGGCGCTGCTGCTGCGGGCCGGGCTGGCGGTCACGGTGGTCGCTGCTGCGGCCGCGGTCGCAGCGGTCGCCGCGGTCCAGGCACCGTCGCCGGTTCCTGCGTCCGGGCCTGGTGGCGTCGCCGCGGTCCAGGCACCGTCGCCGGTTCACGCGTCCGGGCCTGGTGGCCGGGAGATCTTGCTGACGGCTGCCCGGACGGTGGCCCGGGCCGCGCAGCCCGTGACCGGCCGGTACTGGGTGACATCCGGCACCGTAGGGAACTTCCTCAAGGTCGGCCCGGCCGACGACCCCTACCTGATGCTTGAGGAGGTCGGCATCCAGTCCTGGGCGGCGCGATCGCCGCGCGACGGGAGCCCGCGCCTATCCCAGGCGCTGTGGGTGCGGCCGGCTTCCCCCGGCAATCAGGCGGCGTGGCGCCGCGACGGCTCGCCCGCGGTGTGGAAGGAGATCGGTCAGGACACCTCCCTGACCGATCCGTACGGGGACTCCTTCGACGCCCTGTTGCGGCCGCTCAGCGCCGCCCCCGGCAAGCTGACCCCCGGGTCGGTCAGCTACGGTTCCCAGCCGTTCCAGGTAGGCGACAAGGCCCTGTCGCTGCGGCAGCTGCTCGCCCTGCCAGCCGACCGGGCCAAGCTGAAGGAACTGCTCTTGAAGGGATCATCGCATTATTCGCGAGTCAGCCAGAGTGCCTATCTTCTCCAGGCCGTGCCGCCGGTCCTGCAGATGCCGGTCACGCCGGCGGTACGGTCCGCGCTGTATCGGATGCTCGCCGCCATGCCCGGGATAGAGAGCCTGGGCACGGTCAAGGACGTCTCAGGGAAACAAGGGGTCGCGGTCGCCTACACCGGAAAGTACGCGAACTGCGGCAACGGGATCCCCCTCAACGACGACGCCAGCTCCTACCGGGTGCTGTTCACCTCATGCACCGTCCAGCAGATCCTCGTCATCGACCCGGTGACTGGTCTTCCGCAGGCGGAGGAACTCCGGTACGCGCAGCTCCCGCCCGGCCAGCAGTGGTCGGCACCTGGCGGCCTGTTCTCGTATGAGACCTTCGGCCGGTCCCACCGGACGAACCACAACCCTCCGGGCAGCTCAGGATAGCCTCAGCCGCAGACAGCAGGACGCATCCCGGCGACGCCCGCAAGCACCTGGCGCAGTGCACGCAAGGGGCTGCCGGCCTCTACGCGCCGCTAGACGGCAGGTGCCAGGCCGCTTAATCTCAGGCTGATGATGGCAACGATGTCCGCCACCTCGGCCGGGCAGGACGTGGCCCGGCGGCTGATGGACGACGGCTACGTGGTCGTGACCGGCATGCTGACGCCGCCCGGAGCGCAAGCCGCCCGCGCTGACCTGGACCGGGTGCTGCGAACCACCCGGACCGGGCGGAACTTCTTCGAGGGGTTTAACACGCAGCGGATTTATGCCCTGTTCGCCAAGACCCGCGCGTTCGACGCGCTCGCCACCGACCCGCTGCTGCTCAGCGTCCTCGACGAGGTACTCGGCCAGTACCAGCTCAGCGCCCCCGTCGGCATCGGTATCGGGCCTGGCGAGAAGGCGCAGATGCTGCACCGCGACGATGCCATCTACCCGGTGCCCGAGCCGCATCCGCCGCTGGTGGTCAACACCATGTGGCCGCTGGATGAGTTCACCGCGGAGAACGGCGCCACCAGGTTCATCCCCGGCAGCCACCAGTGGGAGCCTGGCCGGCAGCCAGGCCCGGACGATCCGGTGCAGACGGCCGTGATGTCCCCCGGATCGGCCCTGTTCTACCTGGGCAGCCTCTGGCACGGAGGCGGCGCGAACCAGACTGCCCGGCCGCGACTCGGCGTGATCTTGGAGTACGCGGCCGGCTGGCTACGGCCCCAGGAGAACCACTGCCTGGCCGTGCCCCGTGAAATCGTCCGTGAGCTGCCGGAACGGCTGCAGGAACTGCTGGGCTACAACATCTACCCGCCGTTCGTGGGGTACGTTGACGGCAGCCACCCGCGCCGGGTGCTGTCGGCAGGTTCCTAGCCGCCGGGCGCCGCGAGCGCTGATCGCCACGGTGGCATACGCTTCCGGCCAGCGGCGCCGCTGGCCCTGCTTGGTTCTGCATGGGAGAGATCATGGATCTGTTCGACCTGTCCGGGAAGACAGCCGTCGTCACCGGGGGTAGCCGCGGCATCGGGCTCATGGTCGCCCGTGGGTTGCTGGAGGCCGGTGCCCGGGTTTACGTCAGCTCGCGCAAGGCCGTTGCCTGCGCCGCCGCCGTGCGGGAACTCACCCCCTACGGCACGGTCGTCGCCGTCCCTGCCGACCTGTCGGCCGAGCCGGAATGCCTGCGGCTGGCCGGTGAGATTGGCCAGCGCGAACAGGCCCTGGACGTACTGGTCAACAACGCCGGCGCCACCTGGGGCGCGCCGCTCGAGGAGTTCCCCGCCGCTGCCTGGGACAAAGTCACCGACCTCAACCTGAAGGCGCCGTTCTTCCTCACCCGGGCTTTCCTGCCGCTGCTGGAAGCCGCCGGGACATATGAGGACCCGGCGCGGGTCATCAACATCGGCAGCATAGACGGGCTCCGGGTACCGCCGTTCCCGACCTATGCCTACTCGGCCAGCAAGGCCGGGCTGCACCACCTGACCCGGGTGCTCGCCCGCGAGCTCGGCCCGCGGCATATCACTGTCAACGCCGTCGCCCCCGGACCGTTTGAGTCCAAGATGATGGCCGCGACGCTCAACGCGTTCGGCGAGGCGATCGCCGACGCCGCCCCGCTGAAGCGGATCGGCCGCCCCGACGACATGGCCGGCGTCGCGGTCTACCTAGCCTCACGAGCAGGCGCCTACGTCACCGGCGCCGTCATCCCCGTCGACGGCGGCATCGCCACCACCGTCTGAACCGGTACCCCGCGCCCGGCGAGCTGCCCGGACGGCAGCCGCTTGTTCGCGGAGATCACCACGATCTGGTGATGACCTCTCACCTGCCCGGCAGCGACCCTGGGCCGTGGGCGGGCTCGGCGAAACGGCCGGCCGAGAACCGCGCCACGCCGGTGCCTGCTCAGGAGGAGGAGTCTCGTGGAGCCAACCGTGAACGACGCCGACGCTGAGGGGGACGACCGTCGTGCCGGCTCTGGCCGGGCGGCCGTTGCGATGTCGGCATTCCCGCTAGGCCGATGGCAGGTCAGGCGGTCGGGCTACGGTGCGATGCAACTGGGCGGTCCCCCGTTCGCCGCGGGCAGGCCGGTGGACCGGGCATCGGCCGTCGGCGTGCTCCGGGCTGCGGTCGCGGCCGGAGTCGATCACATCGACACGGCCCAGTATTACGGCTCTGGCGTCGTCAACGACCTGATCCGCGAAGCGCTGTCCCCCTATCCGGGCGGGCTGGCGATCGTGAGCAAGGTCGCGGTCGGTGGGGACGACGCCAGCGCGGTCATCCCGGGCGGCGAGCCGCGCCGGTTGCGCCAGGACATCGAAGACAACCTCCGCAGCCTGCAGGCCGGTCAGCTCGCGGCGGTCAACCTGCGGCTGCCCGGCCCCGGCCGCGTCGGCGCACGCTTCGATGACCAGCTGGCCGCCATGGTGGCCGCCCGCGACGACGGCCTCATCGCCGGCATCGGCCTGAGCAACGTCGGCCTCGGCCAGCTACGGCACGCCGCGCAAGGCACCAGCATCGTCTGCGTGCAGAACCTGTTCCACCTCGCCGACCGCAGCGACACCCCGGTGCTTCAGGAGTGCCTCAGCCGCGGGATCGCGTTCGTGCCGTTCTGTCCGCTGGGCTGGCCGCGCGGCGCGGCCAACCCCGTGCTCACCAGCCCGGTGGTCATACGGACGGCTGACCGGCTCGGGATCACCCCGGCGCAGGTCGCCTTGCAATGGCTGCTGCAGCTGGCCCCCGACGTGCTGCTGATCCCGGGCACCGCCTCCCTCGCGCACCTGCGAGACAACCTCGCCGCCGAGCACATGACGCTCGATAACCAGGCACTGCGCGACCTGGACGGCGTCGGCGCGTGACCCGGGAACCAGCGGCCCAGTCGCCGCTCCCACCTAAGCGCCAGTGAAGGGACTCACCATGGCACCCCACGCCACGATCTCACCTCAGCAAGCCGCCGACCGGCTGGCTATCCGCGAGCTGATCGACGCTTACGCCCACTGCGCGGACCGGCGCGACGCCACGGGTCAGATGGCCCTGTTCACCGCCGATACCCGCTTCCTCGTGTTCATGGACGCGACAGCCGCGGAACCTGCTCAGCAACTGCATGGACGCGAATCGCTAGCCCCGGTGTTCGACAACCTCAACACCTACGCCGCCACCACGCACTTCAACGGGCAGAGCACCATCTCCCTGGACGGGGACCGGGCGGCCGGCGAGACCTACTGCCTGGCCCACCACCTGACGGTCGGCGCGGACGGACAGCGCACGATGATGGTCGCGTCCATCCGCTATCTCGACGAGCTGGTCAAGCAGGACGGCCAGTGGCTGTTCGCCGAGCGCCGGCTGATGGTCGACTGGACCGAAACGCGGCCGTCCGCGGCCTGATAACAGGCCGCGGAGACCCGCGTCGGCGTCGGCTGCGGAACGTTCTTGATTATCCGTTCTCGTTGCCGGAGAAACCCGATATCCCGGCGTCGAACGCTTCATCGAACGATTCCGGCCGGCCATCGTGCCCCGTACTGGCTTCCGCCTCGTCGGCGCGGCGGAAGTCGTCCCCCGGGAACCGGTCGGTTTCCGGGATCTCGGCGGGCGGCCCGGGAGGCGGGTAGCCAGGAGGGTCATCATGCCCTTCGGCGCCCTGATCGCGCACGAGGGACGTGGGGGTGCCAGCGGAGAACCAGCGGTCCTGGTGAACCCCGTAGGGATCGCGATACCAGCCCTCAGCCGCGGGGGAACTTTCACTCACAGCCGGAGACTACCAGCCCGGCTTTCTCTGGCCGGAAGACGCCGCAGCCGCGAAGATCTGGCTGGGCTTGCCCTATGCGGGCTTAGCCGGCGACCGTGACCTGCTGCTTGTCAAAGGCGACATAGCCGGAGTAGTCCTTGCCGACCCGGTCGAAGGAGTCCGGGTACGGGTCGGGGTAGCTCCACGCCGCGTCGTGGTGGGCCGAGCCGGCGACCGTGATGTCGTGGTACTGGGCAACGCCCTTCCACGGGCAGGTGTACGGCGTCGGGCTGTCGCTGATCACGCCGGCGCTGAGCGAGGCGGGCGGGAAGTAGTAGTTGCCCTCGATAGAGATCAGGTCGGAGTCCGGAGCATCGGCAACGACCGTGCCGTCGATGGTGGCCTTCATGTGCCGTTCCTCTCTGGCTGCAGGAAGTTTCCTACGTCAACTCCGTGCTGGCCTTATGACTTCCCCGCCGGACGGGCAGAAGTGCGCCTAGGCAAGCTGCCGCTGTCAGGCCAGTGCCATGGCAATGGCGTGCAAGGCCAGCCCGACCCCAGCCCCCACCACCGTGCCGTTGATCCGGATGAACTGCAGATCGCGGCCGAGCAGCAGTTCCAGCTGGCTCGACGTCTCGGTAGCGTCCCACCGTTCGATAGTTCCCGTGACAAGGCCGGCAAGCTCGTCGTGGAACTGATCGGCGAGTGCCCTGGCTCCCGACTCCACCATCCGCTCGAGGCCCTCCTGCAGGCGGCGGTCTGACCCGAGGCGCCGGCCTGCCGCCGTCAGCGCATCGCCCAGCCGGGCGCGCAGCTCGGATTCCGGGTCGGCCGCCTGCGCGCGCAGTGCCTCCTTGGCCTTCTGCCACAGCGACGAGGACCAGTCCCGGAGCCCGGCGCTGCCCAGAAGCTCGCGCTTGAGGCGCTCGCCGCGCTCGCGCAGCTCCGGGGATGTCTCGAGGCGGTCGGGGAGCCCGGCGATCCACTCCTCGAACTGATGCCGGGCCTCGTCGTCGGGATCGGCGGCCATGGCCACCAGCCGGTGGCGCAGCCGGGTGAACAGGCGGTCGAATACCCGCCGGTATACCGTATCGGGCACCCAGCCGGGCGACTCGGCCTCGAACAGCTCGCGAATCTCCAGGTAATGGTCGGCGAGGTAGCGGTCGGCGGCGGACACCGCCGCGTCGAACAGATCGGCGTGCTGGCCTCCGGCGATGACGGCTCGCAGCACCCGCCCGGCCAGCGGCGCCACCTCGACCGTATTGACCGCCCGGGTCAGCTCGGCGGTCAGCACGCGCTGGACATCCTCGTCGCGGACCGCCTCTGCCACCGTGACCAGCAGGTCCGCGGCATGGCCGGCGAAGCGGGCAGCGTTGGCCCGGTCAGCCAGCCAGCCGGACAGGCGCGGAACGAGGCGGGCGGCACGGATCCGCTCGGCGAGAACGTCGGCGTTGAGGAAGTTCTCCTGCACGAACTGGCCGAGAGTGACGGCGAACTGGTCCTTGCGCTCGACGAGCAGCGCCGTGTGCGGTATCGGCAGGCCCAGCGGACGGCGGAACAGGGCCGTCACCGCGAACCAGTCGGCCACGCCTCCGACCATCGAGGCCTCGGCGCCGGCCTGCACGTAGCCGAGGAACGTCCCGTGCGCGCCGGCCGCGGTCACGCCCAGGAACAGCGCCGTCACCCCCAGCAGGAGACCGGTGGCCCGCCTGCGCGCGGCAGCCAGGCGGCGCGCCCGCAACGCCGCGGGCTCGCGCTCGAGCGCAGGTACCGGTGAAGCGGACGTCGTGGCGGCAGATTCCATAGCGCAGATCTACACCACCACCCGTGGCCGGAGCGCAGAACGGCGGGCCGGCCGCCGGCAGGCGGCCCGTGCTCGTCACGAGCCGGGGGGCTGGCCGGCCTGCAGGCTCGCTATCTGGGCCCGGGCGGCGGCCACTAGTTCCTCGTTGGTGTTCGCGTGGCCGGCCAGGCCCCAGCCGCCGTCGGGGGCCTCGGTCAGCAGTACCCAGGTCCGGCCGGCTAGCCCGGGGTCGCCGGCGGCGTCGGCGGCGATCGCGGTCAGCCGCTCGACCACGGCGAGCTGCTTGCCGCGGTCGAGCGCGCCCGCGTTGGTGAGGACCTGGATCCGCACGTAGTTGCTCTCGCCGTTGACGTTGGCGAGGCTCCCAGGCGGGAGGTCGTGGATGAAGGCGGCGGTGTTTTGCCGGAACATGGGGATGTCCGGCACCTGCTCGATGGTCATGACAGCGGCCGCGAGGTCGGTGGCGAGCCGGTGGCGGTCGGCGAATGTCCCGGCCGTCGCGTAGACGTCGATCATGGGCATGGCGTTGCTCCTTCGGCGGATCGTGGCTGTGGCGCCCGGAGGCTCAGGTTCCCGCGGATTCGGGCACCCCGGTCACCTGACGCAGCAGCCCGAGCACCTCGCCGTCGAGCCGCCGCGCGACCTGTGACGCGGCCGCATCGTGGTACGGAGCAAGCGCGCTGGCGACGCTGTCGTAGGCGACCTGGGTTCCGCCGGGGGTCTGCTCGAGCAGGATGGTGACCGGTGCGTAGGAGCCTGCGCCGGGCACGTGCCGGGTCATCTGCCCCATGGTGACCGGGTTTCCGGCGATCAGGCGGACCAGGCGGCGCCCGGCGCGGCCTTTGGCCTGCGGGTCGATGGTCAGCGCGGTGTCGAGGTCGAGCTGGAGGAACAGCATCAGGCCGGCGCTCCCCTGCGCCTGCCGGACAAGCGAGCTGAACTGCTCGTATGACGTGCTAACCGCAAGCTCGCTCAGCAGGGGCCCGATGTCGGGCCGGGTGATGCCGCCGAAGATGCCGTCCAAGACGGCCTGGAACGGCCGTTCACTGTCGAAGACATGGCGGCGCACCACCACGTCGAGCACCTGCTCGGATGCCATCGGTTTCCCCTCTTTCCCGGGCTCGCCCGGCTGGCCAGCGGAGGCTCAGAATGCGGTGACTGTTCAAACTCCGGTTGCGGCGGCCCGGATGACGTCGAGGACGAAGTCGGGGTGCGACAGCATGGGGACGTGGCTGCTGTCGATGTCGTAGGTGGTCGCGTCCATGCGCTTGGCGGCGAATCGCTCCAGGTCGGGGTTGACGGTGTGGTCGTTGTTGGCCACGATGTACCAGCTCGGCTTCGACTTCCACGCGGTGCCTGGCGCGTTGCGGGCGAACAGGTCCGGGGCCGGCGTCACTTGGGTTGCCCAGACCAGCTTTTGTTCCTGCTCGGACAGGTCTCCGCAGAAGTGGGCGGTGCCTGACGGGAGCAGCCAGATGCGCCCGTCGGCGACTTCGATGTGGGAGAAGACGTCGGTGACAGGGAATTGGTCCTGCTGGCTTTGGGATGTCTCGGTCTCGTCTGGGGCGAGGGCGGCGATGTAGACGAGCCCGGCGACGCGGTCGTCGGTTCCCGCGGCGGTGATGACGCTTCCGCCGTATGAGTGGCCGACGAGGATGGCCGGGCCGCCGACCCTCCCGAGGGTGGCGAGGAGTGTGGCGACGTCGCCTTCGGGCGTGTCCAGGCTGTGCTGTGAGGAGGCCACTTGGTATCCCTCCGCCTGAAGCGCAGGGATCACCTTGCTGAAGCACGAGCCGTCGGCCCATAGCCCGTGGGCGAATACGATGCTTGGCTTGGTCTGCGACATGGACCCTCTCCCTTAGACGTGCCGGTGCGGATGTCACCGGATCCGCGTTCATCGCTTAGCGGAGATTGTTCGCTCGGCAGATCACCGAGGCATCGCTCGAACGAGCCATTTCTTAGCAGCGCCTGGCGTCGATCCAGTCCAGCCCGCCGCGGTGGCCTCGTGGCCTGCATGCCCGAGCAGGCCGGACGTACACTCCCGACGTGAGGTCCCGATGGTAGGAGGTACTCGGGGACCTCCGCTGCGCGGCCGCGGCGAGGAGCTCGCCGCCATCGGCGCCCGCCTCGACGAGGTCCGGTCTGGGGTCGGCTCGGTCATCATCGTCGAGGGGAGGGCTGGGTCCGGCAAGACCCGGCTCCTGGATGCGTGCGCGTCGATGGCTGCCGAGCGTTCCTTCCGGGTCGGACGCGGAGTGATGGAGCTGAGCCGCCAGGTGGTGGAGCTCGACGCGCTTTTCGATGCTCTTTTCGACGGCGATGAGCCTCTTGTCGCGCGTGAGGCCATCAGCGACCTGCACGCGTCCCCGGAGCAGAGGTTCTGGCTGCTCCAGGACATCCAGGCTTTGATCGAAGAGGCGGCACTGCGCGACCCGCTGCTTATCTGCCTGGATGACCTGCACTGGGGCGGAGCCGGCTGCGCCGTGGCGCTGCGGCAGCTTCCGCAGCGGCTCGCCTCCCTGCCTGTCGGCTGGGTGATGACGTTCCGCCCGGACCAGGGCCTTCCCGAAGTGCAAAGCGCCAGGGACGAGCTGAAGGACGCGGGCGCCGAGATGATCCACCTCGGCCCGCTGAGCCGTGCGGCGGTTGCGGAGATCGCCACGGACGTGCTGGGCGCGGACCCGGACGAGAAGCTTTTGCGCAAGGCCGGGCGGGTCCAGGGAAACCCGTTCCTGCTCATCGAGTTCTTCCGCGGTCTCCTAGACGAGCGCATCGTCACGGTCCAGGGCGGCAAGGCGAAGCTTCTCGAAGACCGCCTGCCGCGGCGCGTCAGTGACGACATGCGCGGGCGGCTGTTGCGCATGTCGCCGACCGCGGACCGCCTGGCGACGCTCGCCTCGGCGCTGGGCAGGCGGTTCTCCCTGTATGACCTGGCCCAGATGACTCAGATGCCGGTCGCAGACCTGCTGGATCCGACCAAGGAACTTGTCCAGGCTGACATCTTCATCGACAGCGACGACCGGCTGGCATTCGGACACGACCTGATCCGCGAAGCGGTGCGGGCGAGCTCCCCCGTCCCGGTTCGCCGGGCGCTCGACCGCCAGGCGGCCGACGTGCTCCTGGCCCGGGGCGCGCTCCCCGTCGAGGTAGCGCAGCAGCTCGCGGACAGCGCCGAGCCCGGCGACGAAACCGCCATCGCCACCTTGCTCCAAGCCGCTGACGCCCTCGGGACGACGGACCCCGGAACCGCCGCCGACCTGGCAGGCCGGGCCCTGGAGCTGGCACCCGCTCGGCATCCGCTGCGGGGACCTCTGGTTGCCAGACGAGCCATCTCCTTGTTCGCCGCCGGCCTCGGAGAGGAGGGCAGGCGTTTCGCTGATACCGCGCTCCGGCAGGTTCTCCCTGCCGAAGAAGAGGCACGGGTCCGGTTCAGCGTCGCGAGCATGTTCGACCTCTCCCCTGACCTGCGTGCCGACAACGCCCGCGCGGCACTGGCGCTGCCCGATCTGACGGCCGATCTGAGGGCCTCGCTGTGGGCGTCGGTGTTTCACAACCTGGTGGTCGCCGGGCGTACCGATGAGGCGCTCGCCATCGAGGGCAGAGCGCGAGAGGCCGTGTACTCCAGCCGCAATCACGAGTGCTGGTTCGCCTTCGAGCTGCCCGAATCGGCCGTGCACTACCAGATGTACGGCTTCGGCCGCGGCCTTGAGATTCTCCGGACGGCCGAGCGCCGCGGATTCGGCGGCCGCGACGATACGCGCGCCCGGCTCGCGCATAACTTCCGGTCGTGGCTGCTGGCGGCCGTGGACCGCTACGAGGAGGCCCTGCGCGCGATAGACGAGGGTGTTGCGGCCGCTCAGCGAGACCGGCAGAACTGGGCACTGCGCGTGTTCGAGACCTCGCGAGGGCGTCAGCTGCTCCAGATGGGTCAGCTCGGCGAGGCGGCTGTCGCACTTGAGGGACGGTTCAGCCGTGACGAAGCGCACTTGGTTGTGAGCGTGCTGGAGGCTCCGTCGGTGGTTGCCCTGGGCAAGCTGAGGCTGCACGCCGGCGACGAGCGCGGTGCGGCAGAGATGGCCGAGATCGCCAGGATCGTGCTGCGAACGAGTGCCCCGAGTGTCCAGTCCCACGCGGCCTGGTATCTGGCGCTGCACGCAATGTCCCTGGGCAAAGCCGACGAGGCACACGACTGGCTCTGCGCTCGCGGTCATGACAATCGCCTGAAGCTGTTCCCCCTGTTTCCCTTCGAGATAGCTGACGATCCCCAGTTGATGCGGATCGCGGTCGCCGCCGACGACGAAGAGCTCGCCGAGCACACCATCGGGCAGGCAGAGCATCGCTGCGAGCTCAACCCCGGCGTCGTCTCCTTCAAGGCAGCAGTGGCGCACGCCAGGGGGTTGTGGCAGGCCTCGGCCCGCGACCTGCAGACCGCGGCATCGCTTTTCGCGGCCGGGCCGCGCCCGCTGGCGACGGCGTCGGCGCTTGAGGACCTCGGCCGCTTGCAGGCCCGTGATGGCGCCACCGATGACGCGATCGCCTCGCTCGACCGGGCCCTTGCGATCGACGTGCAGGCCGGCGCCAGATGGGACGCGGCGCGGGTCCGTGGCCGGCTGAGGCAATTGGGTGTACGGCGGCGGATCGTCATCTCGGAGCGTCCTGCCACCGGCTGGGAAGCTCTGACCAGCGCGGAAGCGGCCGTCGCCCAGCTCGCTTCGGAAGGCAGAACCAACAGGGAGATCGCGGAGACGTTGTTCCTGTCGCCGCACACCGTGAACACCCACCTGCGCCACATCTTCGACAAGCTCGGCGTCAATTCCCGGGTCTCGCTGACCAGGATGGCCGGGGCGCTACGCGCCCGGCGCGCCGATTAAGCCGCCACGCGCGCGCAACTCCCGCCCGGGCTATCGGCACACCGGTAGCGTCCCCGCTGGAAGCCCGCTCGGCAGGGCGGAACATATGGCCCGATCGAGTGATGCGGCCGGTCAGGTCCGGTGCTGCGTGATCATCGCCAGGTCATGTCGATCTGGCGCTCGAAGATGACGTAGCCGGCCTGGGCGAAGGCCGCCGCCATGGGTGCATTGCCGACGTCGGTGGCGGCCCGGATCCGCGGTACGTCCTGCGCTGCGAGCAGGCTCGTGCCCGCGGCAAGCACGTCGTGAATATAGCCATGGCCGCGATGCGCCGGCACTACCGCGAGGTACGCGATGATTGGGTTGTAACCGTTGTGCGCGGGGATCACGAACCCGACCGGTTCTCCGTCTGGCAGCGTTGCGATCCGCCACCACTCGTGCGGGCTGGCGTAGCGCTCGAGTTCGTTACGGTACTGCTGCTGCGCGGCCTGGCTGGGGGTCATGCGGGTGAGGTCGTCGCGACTGTGCGCGTCCAGAGTGCCGTCCAGCACGAGCGTCATGAGCTCGATGAGCTCGCCCGGGTTGCGTACCGGCCGGAAGGTGAGTCGCCCGCTGAGTCCGGCAACGGGCGTACCGGGTCGCCATTCCAGCCGCAGCCGTTCGACGAACAGCTTTGCTCCGACACGTTCCAGTGCCCCCATCCGGTCGCCGACCACCTGCCGGGTGTGCTGGTGGTCGCGCCAGTCCGCGGGAAGGAACCGCCCGTACTCCGGGGGCGTCGCGCCGGCGGGCACCACCGCGGGCAGTGCGGTCTTCAGCAACCGCACGCCATCGTCGGGATCGCCGTCGATATCGAAGATGTCCATCAGCAGCGGGTGCTGGTCCCCCGCCCGCGACCACCATCCGGCCCGGGCCACCACGCGATCGCCGCGCAGCGCGAGCCACAGCCATTGCGGGCGGCGGCGGCCGGCCGCCAAGTCGTCGGCTAGCTCATCGTTGAGGACGTACGGCAACCTGTTGAACAGATCCAGCTCATCGGGCCCGGTGATCGGGCGCAGGGCCAGGTCGTGCTGATGAACAATCAAGGCGTTCTCCCGTTCGAGGCGCCCTGCCCGCTCCGGGATCAGCTCAGCTGGTTACCCCGGGAGGACACGAGCGCAGCGTGTTCGGCGTACATGCTCAGCCCTCCTCCCTCATAGCTCCGGCCACCAGTTTTATTCGGCGCGTCCCTTCACCCGCAACCCATTAACGCCGGTGGCATGCGGAACCTTGCTGGGATACGTTCTTGCGGTGGCTCAGCAGACCCGGCCAGACATCGGCCCGATCGTCGACTGCAACGTGCACCTGTGGGATCAGCGTGACAACCCGGTGTTCTGGCTGTCGGATCGCACCCTGGTCCGGGACATGCTCGGCGATTACGACAGCCTGCCCGATACGTACACCGTGCCTGACTACCGGCGGGAAACGCAGGGCCATGACGTGCGCGGCGTCATCTGGTCCGACGCAGGGGCCGCCGACCCGCTGGCCGCGGCCGACTGGGTCAGCGCGCAGCAACACCAGGTGCCACCGGTCGTTGCCATGGTTTCCCTGGGCGACCCGATGTCAGCGTCCTTCGCCGGCCTGGTCGAAGGCTGCCTTCAGCGGCCGTTCATCCGCAGCATCCGGATCCGCCTGGTGCCGGAACTGGCCGGACCAGCCGGCGGCGGTGATCTTCTCGCCAATCGGCAAGTCCGCGACAACCTGGCGCTGCTCGCCGGCAGCGGCCTGGTCGCCACGGTCGAGGCGACCACCGACCAGCTAGCTGCCGTAACCCGGCTGGCCACGCAGTTTCCCGACTTGAAGATCGTCATCGACCACTTCGGCTGGCCCGCGCCAGGACCTGACCACGGTGGCCTGGCCGGGCACATCGACCGCCTGGCCGATCTGGCCGCCGCCGCCAACGTGGCTACCCGGATCGACGCCATCGGCACCATCTTCGGCGACTGGACGGTAGCCCAGATACGCCCGTGGCTGCTCGAGGCGGCCGGGACGTTCGGCCCGCAGCGGTGCATGCTCGGCTCGGACATGCCGATCGAAAAACTCAGGTCGGGGTTCGGACGGCTGTATGCCGCCTACGACGCGATCTTCTCCGGCTTCTCCGCCGATGAGCGGGCCATGCTGTTCCACCGCACCGCGCAGCGCTGGTACGCCAGCTCGACCGCTGACGACCGGTAAGCCCTAGCCGCAATCACCGCGAGAACACGCCAGCCACGGCCCCGCCCCTACCGGGACGGAGCCCTGGCCAGCAGTGCCGTGATGACCGTTACGTGCCCGCGTATTACCGACGTGCGACTCTTCGGATTTAACGCATGCCAATGCAGCCGACAGATTTACCGGTTGCCTGGCCGGCCCGTTGTGGGAGAAAGCGGAACGTCAGACGTCAGACAGGACGGACGTTCTCCGCCTGCGGTCCCTTTTGTCCCTGAGTCGTTTCGAATTCGACCTTCTGGTTCTCGTCCAGCGACCTGTAGCCCGAGCTCGCGATCGCGGAGAAGTGGACGAACACGTCCGCCGTCCCGTCATCGGGGGCGATGAAGCCGAAGCCCTTGTCCGCGTTGAACCACTTCACTGTGCCTGTTGCCATCAGTTCAATTCCCTTATCCGTGATGCTACGACGCGACCACGCCGCACCGACCGTGAGCCTACCGGCCCCGGCTTCGGAACACTAACCCTACCCCCGTCACGGCCTTCGCAGCACCAATCGCCACTTTCAGGGCGATAGGCGTCCGCATCATGTCCCGCTCGGGACGCCCTGCTCCGTCATCCCGCCGAGGCCTCCGTCGCCTGGACTCGACGGCAATACACAAGTGCCTCAGACTTCAAGGCCGGCGTCGCGGAGCGCGCGGGTGAGGCAGGCGCGATGAAGTCACGTCAACCGGCGCGCGGGTGAGGCAGGCGCGACGGGTCACGTCAACCGGTGCGCGCTCTCAGGCGTCTAAGCGACAGGGCCGCCATCGCCCCGCCCGGCCTCGGCGGCAGATCAGGCGCCGCCGCGTTCTCAACCGAGAGGGGCGGGGCAATGAAGACCACTGCGAAGTCTCTGTTCAGGCGGGCTGACGCGGCCCGTACGGGGGAGCTGCCGGGGCGGCCAGCTCGCGCCGGCGGCCGGCCTACCCGGCCTCTGGCGGCTGCCATGGGCCTGTGCGCGGCGGCCGGCCTGGCGCTGCTGCCGTCGCCTGCGATGGCCGAACCCGCCTCGTCCCTGGCCGGAGCCCCGCCCGGGGCGCGCGCCGCCACCGCGACTGAGCCGGCGGATCAATTCCTGGCCGTCTCCTGCCCGGCACGCCGGATGTGCGTCGCCGTCGGGATCGCCGACATCACCAGGCAGTTGTTGCTGGTCGAGCGGTGGAACGGCCGCAGCTGGACGGTGCTGCATGCGGCCCTGCCAGCGGGGGCCACCAGCGGCGGCCTGACCGGCGTGTCCTGCTCCTCGGCGAGGGCCTGCACCGCCGTGGGCTTCGACTTCGTTCCCGGCACCGGCAGCGGCCCGCTGGCCGAGCGCTGGAACGGGCAGAACTGGACCCTGCAGCCCGTGCCGAGCGCGGGGAACGAGGGCATCCCGCTGGCCGGAGTGTCGTGCCCCGCCGCGCACTCGTGCACCGCGGTCGGCGCGGCGAACTCTTACCCGGCGACCGGGGCGGTGAGCCCGCTGGCCGAGCACTGGAACGGCCGCCGATGGGCCATCCAGCCAACGCCCCAGATCGGAAACCCCGGCAGCTCGCTGAGCGGGGTCTCTTGCTCGTCGGCCTCGGTGTGCACCGCAGTGGGCGACTACGCGGGCCAAGACGACGAGGGCCCGGGCGCTGCGCCGCTGGCGCTGCGCTGGAGCGCCAGGAAATGGGCCGTCCAGCCGACCCCGGGAGCAGCCAGCGCCATGGACAACGAGGACAGCGAGCTCGCCGGCGTGTCCTGCACCGCCGCCAGCGCATGCACCGCGGTCGGCTGGGACCCGAACACCGATCCGCTGGCCCTGCGCTGGAACGGCACGCGCTGGGCGAGCCAGCAGATCACCGGGCTCTTGCCGCTCAGTGCCGTGTCGTGCTGGTCGGCCAGCGCATGCATCGCGGTCGGCGACCCGGGGTTCAGCGGGTTCGCCGAGCGTCTGCATGCGCAGACATGGACGCTGCAGGACGTGCCCACGCCACTCGGGGCGGCCCACACGGCCCTTGCCGGAGTGTCGTGCCCGGCCGCCGACCGGTGCACGGCAATCGGGTACGCCGTCGGCCCGACCGGCCAGCGCACGCTCGCCGAGCGCTGGAACGGTCACACGTGGCTCATCCAGGCGACTCCTAGCCCGCTGAGGTGACCGGCAAGAACAAAGTGCCTCCTCCGCGCGGCTGCCCGGCGGTGCACGACAGCTCCGGTTACGGATCTGCGAGGCTGCCGTACACGGTCTGGGCAAACTCCTTGCCGCTGACCGTGAGGTCGAGCACGACATCGATCTGCCACGTTCCAGGCCGCGTGTGCGGATGTTATCTGGTTTGGTGGCGGATGATCCCGTTGACGGTGGTGAGGGTGATGGGCACGTCGGGCAGCTCGGCTGCTGGTGTTTTGAGCGGGCTGGCGGCGAAGGCGGTGAGGTCGGCGCGGTAGCCGGGGGCGATCCGCCCGGTGTCGTGTTCGGCGGAGGCGGCCAGGGCCGGGGCGGTGGTGTAGCCGTGCAGGGCCTGGCGCGCGGTCAGCGCCTGGCCGGGGCGGACGGGGCCGAGGTCGGGGCGGTCGGCGGGGCGGCGCAGTTGCGCTTCGGCGATGATGCCTCGGGGGTCGAATGGCGCGATCGGCCAGTCTGAGCCCAGGGTGAGGATGGCGCCGGCGTCGAGCAGGTCGCGGCAGCGCCAGGCTCGGTTGGCCCGCTGTTCGCCGAGGCGGCGTGACCAGTTGTCGCTGTGGTCGGCGCGGGTGTAGCGGGCGGCGTGGCTGGGCTGCATGGAGGCGATGACGCCGAGCTCGGCGAAACGCGGGACCTGGTCTGCGGGCAGCGTTTCGATGTGCTCGATCCGGTGCCGGACGGCGCTTGCGGCGGGCACGACCTCGGCGAGGGTGTCCAGGACGTGCCCGACGGCGGCGTCGCCGATCGCGTGGGTGGCGGTTTGCACTCCGGCCTGGGCCAGGACGCGGACCGCCTCGGTGTAGTCGCGGGGGTCTTTCCAGTACGGTGCGGTGGACTGGCCGTGGCAGTCCGGGTCGTGCAGCCAGGCCGTGCCGCCGTCGATGGTGCCGTCGATGAACAGCTTGACCGCGGCGACACTCCAGAGCCGGCCGGACCGCCCTTGCAGAGCGAGCAGTTCTGCCGCGGTGGCGGCGTCGTCTTCGGGCCGGCGCCATGGTGCCAGCCGGAGCCGCAGCGGCAACTGGCCGTCGTGATCCAGGGCGGCGTACAGCTCGATGGCGTCGGCGTCGAGATCCATGACGTGACCGCCGGTCAGGCCGGCGGCGGCCATGTCGTGCAGCAGCGCGGCGAGCCGGTCGCGGCGGCTGGCGAAGGGCTCGGCCGGGATGACCGATCCGACCAGCCTGATCGCGCCCTCTTCGAGCAGGTGCCCGGTGGGCTGGCCGTGCTCGTCGCAGACGATGACCGAGCGGGAGGCGAACTGGCGCGGGCCCTCGATCCCGGCCCGCCGCAGCGCCTGCCGGCTGGCCAGCGCCGAGTGCCCGTCGAACAGGTTGAGGCAGGCGGGCAGGCCGCCCAGCACGTCTTCGATCGCGGCGAACCCGATGGGGGTGGCGCCGAACACGTTGGGATCCAGGCCCCAGCCGAGTATCCACTGATCCCGCCCGGCCGCCGCGGCGGCCGCCGCGAGCGCGGCCCGGACCGAGTCAAGGTTGGCGCAGACGGACAGGTCCAGGCCGGCGGTCAGGCTTAGGCCCAGCGCGGGATGCATGTGCGAGTCGGTGAGCCCGGGGGTCAGCGTCGCGCCGCCCAGGTCGATGACCTCGGCCCTGGCACCCCGCCAGTGCCGGACGTCGTGCCGGTCGCCGACCGCCGTGATCCGGCCCCCGGTGATGGCCACGGCGGAGGCTGCCGGGCGCCGCGGATCCAACGTGATGACGTCCGCGCCGGCCAAGATCAGGTCAGCCATGCTCCAGCCCTTCCGTGGTCGCGGCGACCGGCTCCTGCCTCGCTGCGGTGACCTCGGCGGGCGGGCACTCGCCGCGGCAGACGATGCCCTAGCTCGCCGCGGACACGGCTGCCTCGGCCATGTGCAGACTCTGCTCGGCGTCCTGAATCCGCCAGGGTTGCAGGTCAGCCTGGCGGGCCAGCGTCAGCGCGCGGCGCAGGAGTTCGACGGCCCGCTGAGGGTTCCCCGCGGCCATCTCGGCTTCGCCGAGCGCTACCAGAGCGCTCGGGATCCGCCGCGGATCGCCCAGCTTCTCGCGCAGGGCGAGCGAATACCCCAATTGCCGCACTGCCTCATGCGGGCGGACGTCCTCAGCAAGGTAGTAAAAGCCCAGGTGGCGGTGGATCTCCGAGCGTCCGTACAGGTCGCCGCTCTCCTCCACGGTCTCGGCCAGGCCAAACGACTGCCAGAAGTATGGCATCGCGGCGGCCCAGTCGCCGCGCAGCACCTGGAACACCAGGCCCATGCCGAACAGCGCCCGCGCGGTGCCCGCCGGGTCGCCGATGTCCTGCCAGATGGCCAGGGCACGGCGCATCAGATCCTCTTCAGCCTCCACATCGGTATCGGCTGGTGCGTGGCCGCCGACCAGCCTGGCGATGTTGCGGTAGTGATATGTCATGCCCAGGCCGCCGACGGCGAGGGCCTCAGCCTCCCGGTCGCCCTCCTGCTGGGCCAGCGCCCGTGCTTGGCTGAACAGCCGCTCCGCCTCGGTGAACTCCCCCGTGCGGAACGCGGCCTCGGTCAACGCCTCGTCGGCCGCCGAGCAGAGCCGGCGGGCAGTCCGGGTTGTCACGGACAGCAGCCTATTCCGGGCCTCTTAACGCTGGCGTCGTGATCTCCGGGACTGTTCGTGATCTCCCGGGACCGTGAGTCAAAGCTACTGGTTCACGGCCAGTTCCTGCGCGCCACCTGCCGCCGCGGTGATCGCGTGTATCTCGTCTTGTCCGAGTTGGAGCGCGGCCGCTGCGAGGTTGTCTTCGAGGTGCGCGGGTGATGCGGTGCCGGGGATGGGCAGTGTGACAGCAGAGACGGCGAGCAGCCAGGCGAGAGCGATCTGGCCGGTGGTTGCGCTGTGCCGGGAGGCGGCTGCCGTGAGGAACTGCTGGCGTGTCGGGTCGGGCCAGGCGCGCAGCGGGCGGTAGGGGATGAATCCGATCCCGTGCAGCTCGCACTCGGTGAGCATGTTGTGCCAGTTGCCGTTGGTGAGATCGAAGCGGTTCTGCACGGTTGCGATGTCGGTAATCGTTCGGGCGACGGCGAGCTGTTCGGGTGTGACGTTGCAGACGCCGATGTGCCGGATCTTTCCCTCGCTTCGCAGCGCGTTGAGTGCGCCGATCGACTCTGCGTAGGGGACGGACGGGTCGGGGGTATGCAGCTGGTAGAGATCGATGCGATCGAGCCGAAGTCGGCGCAGGGATGCCTCGCACGCCGAGCGAAGGTGGCCGGGGTGCCCGTTGGGCGTCCAGCCGATCAGCTCTCCCGTGGCTGACTCGCCGCTGGGGCCGGTGCGTTCGTAGCCGCCTTTGGTAGCGATGAGCAGGTCGTCGTAGGGAAAGAGAGCTTCGGCGATGAGCTCCTCTGAAACGCCGGGGCCGTAGGCGTCAGCCGTGTCGATGAGCTGGACGCCCAGATCGACGGCCCGGCGCAGCAGCGCTCGCGCGGCGGCTCGGTCGCGGAGCTGGCCCCAGGTGCCCGGACCGGTGATTCGCATGGCCCCGAACCCGAGGCGGCGAACCTCGATGTCGCCACCGACCGCAAAGGTGGGGTTCGTCATCGTTGCCCGATGCATCCCGGCCTCCTGTGGCTCATCGCGCAGGTCGTTGCTGCAGGACGTTGACGAGCTGCGCGAGCGTCTCGGTGGCGGTGGCGAGCGCCTCGACTTGCTCGTCTGCGATCTCGGCAAGGTACCTGCCGAGAACGGCGCGGAGCTTTCCGCGGTAGTCCTCGAGCGCGATGTTCCCGCTCTGGGTCAAGGTGACGAGGACGACGCGTCCGTCGCCGGACTGGCGTGTCCGCGTCACCAGTCCTTTCTCTTCGAGCTGCTTGATCAGGATCGTGATCGTTGGCTGTGCCAAGCCCTCGACCTCAGCGAGCTCGGTGATCCGCCGCGAGCCGGCGCCGAGGGTCTTCAGCAGGCCGATTTCGGTTCGCGAGAGCTCTCCGCCGAGCTGCCTGACGAGCAGCCGGGTAAGCAGCGCCGCCCGCGGGAGCAGCTCGTTCGAGACGTAATCGATCTGCTCCGAGCGGGCGCGGATCGTCTCCGACTTCATATTGTTAAACTATATTGTTTCTCTATGCTTGTCAATGTGCCCGGACCTGAGCAGGCGCCTGCGGGTCGGCCACGACGGGACAGGCCCGCCTGAACTCAGGGCGGATTGTCATACGTCACGATGATCTCGCCGTCCGCTAGGCCGACGCGGATGACGGCGCCGTCGCGGACATCGCCGGCCACCAGGGCACGTCCGATCCGGGTCTCGACCTCGCGGCTGATGAAGCGGCGCAGCGGCCGGGCGCCGTAGACCGGGTCGAAGCCCTGCTGCGCGATGTACCTGCGGGCCTCCTCGCTGGGCTCGAGGGTCATCTGCCGGTCGGCGAGCCTGGCCCGCAGATCGTTGAACATCAGGTCGACGATGCGCTCGATCTCCGGCAGGGTCAGCGGCTTGAACAGCACGATCTCGTCCAGGCGATTCAAGAACTCGGGCCGGAACCCGGAACGCAGCGAGGCCATGACGCGCTCACGCGCGTCCGGCTTGATCTCCCCTTCCGAGGTCACCCCGTCCAGCAGGTACTCCGAGCCGATGTTCGAGGTCATGATGATCACCGTATTGCGGAAGTCCGCGGTGCGGCCCTGCGCGTCGGTGAGCCTGCCGTCGTCCAGGACCTGCAGCAGCGTGTTGAACACATCGGGGTGCGCCTTCTCGATCTCGTCGAACAGCACCACCGAGTACGGCTTGCGCCGGACCGCCTCGGTCAGCTGCCCGCCCTCCTCATAGCCGACGTACCCGGGCGGCGCGCCGAGCAGGCGGCTGACCGTGTGCCGCTCCTGGTACTCGCTCATGTCGATCCGGACCATGTTGTCTTCGGTGTCGAACAGCGCCGCCGCCAGCGACTTGGCCAGCTCGGTCTTGCCGACCCCGGTGGGGCCGAGGAAGATGAAGGACCCGATCGGTCGGCGCGGATCCTTGATACCCGACCGGGCCCGGATGATCGCGTCGGAGACCAGCTGCACGGCCTCGTCCTGGCCGATCACCCGTTCGTGCAGGACGTTGTCCAGCTGCAGCAGCTTGTCCCGCTCGCCTTCTTGCAGCCTGGCCACCGGGATGCCGGTCCAGCGTGCGACGATCCCGGCGATCTCGTCGTTGGTGACGACCTCCCGCAGCAGCCGCCGACCGCCCTGCCGGACGGCGAGTTGCTCCTCTTCGGCCTGGACGCGCCGCTCGAGGTCCGGGATCAGGCCCAGCCGCAGCTCCGCGGCCCGGTCGAGGTTGTAGTCACGCTCGGCCTGCTCGGCTTCCTGCCGCAGCTGTTCCAGCTCCTCGCGCTGCTCCTGGACCTTGCGCAGCGCCCGGCGCTCGGCTTCCCACTGGGCCCGCAGCGCGTCGGCTTCGGCCCGCAGGTCGGCCAGTTCCTTGCCGAGCTCCTCCAGCCGCGTCTTGCTCGCCAGGTCGGTCTCCTTGGCCAGGGCGGCTTCCTCGATCTCCAGCCGCATCACCCGCCGGGTGAGCTCGTCGAGCTCGGCCGGCATCGAGTCGATCTCGGTGCGGAGCATCGCGCAGGCCTCGTCGACCAGGTCGATCGCCTTGTCTGGCAAGAACCGGTCGGAGATGTACCGGTGGCTCAGCGTGACTGCGGCGACCAGCGCGCTGTCGGCGATCTTCACGCCGTGGAACACCTCCAGCCGCTCTCGCAGGCCGCGCAGGATCGAGATCGCATCCTCCACCGACGGCTCGTCCACCAGCACCGGCTGGAACCGGCGCTCCAGCGCCGCGTCCTTCTCGATCCGCTGGCGGTACTCATCTAGCGTCGTCGCGCCGATCAGGTGCAGCTCACCGCGGGCCAGCATGGGCTTGAGCATGTTGCCCGCGTCCATCGCGCCCTCGGCCGCCCCGGCCCCGACCACGGTGTGCAGCTCGTCCACGAACAGCAGGATGCGTCCCTGCGCGGCCTTGACCTCGGCCAGGACCGCCTTGAGCCGTTCCTCGAACTCGCCGCGGTACTTGGCCCCCGCGACCAGCGCGGCCAGGTCGAGGCTGAAGATGGTCCTGTCCCGCAGCCCCTCGGGCACGTCGCCGCGGTTGATCCGCTGGGCCAGGCCCTCAACGATCGCGGTCTTGCCCACTCCCGGATCGCCGACCAGGACCGGGTTGTTCTTGGTCTTGCGGGACAGGATCTGGATCACCCGCCGGATCTCGGCGTCACGCCCGATAACCGGATCGAGCCGGCCCGCCGCGGCGTCGGCCACCAGGTCTGTGCCGTACTTGTCCAGTGCCTCGTAGGCGGTCTCGGGCATCGCGGACCTCACCCGCTGGTTCCCCCGGATCTTGGTCAGCGCCTCCAGGAAGCCGTCCCTGGTCAGCCCCTGCTGCTGCAGCAGCCGTCCGGCAGCGGTCGCCGAGCCCTCGTCGAGCAGCGCCATGACCAGGTGCTCTACGGAGACATACTCGTCCTTGAGCCTGTCCGCCTCCTGGTTGGCCGAGTCGAGCAGGCGGGCCAGCCGCTGCGTGACGTGGATCTGCCCCGGGTCGACGCCCGGGCCGGTGACCCTGGGCCGCCTGGCGAGCTCGGCCTCGAGCGCCGTCCGCAGCTGATCCGGATCTGCGCCGGCCTGGGCCAGCAGCCGGGGGACGATGCCGTCCTGCTGGTCGAGCAGGCCCAGCAGCAGGTGCTCGCCGTCCACTTCGGTGTGCCCGAAGCGGAGCGCCTTGGTCTGCGCGTCGTGCAGTGCTTCCTGCGACTTTTGCGTCAGGTGGCTGGGGTCCATGTTCACCTTCCCGGCCGGCGGGCCTCCCGCAGGGCCGCTTCGAGTACCACGATCCGGTCCAGCAGGTCGTTGACCAGCCCGACGGCCGCGTAGTTGAGCCCGAATCCTGCGCGGAGCCGCTGGACCCGGCCCACGACCGGCACCTGGCCGGGGGCGAACCACAGCTCGCCGGCGGCGTCGCGGTCGGCGTCGAGGATGCCCAGGGCGACGAGCCTGCGGACCAGGTCCGGGTGCGTGCCCGTGGCCCGCGCGAACGCCTCCAGGTTGAGGCTCGCCGACCGGACCACGACCAGCGCGTAGCCCACTACTGCCTCCTCGGGTCGAAGGTGGAGGCCGCGGCCAGCTGCTCGAAGAGCCGGCGCTCCTCATCGGTGAGCTTGGCCGGCACCACGATCCTGACCTCGGCGTACAGGTGCCCGGCGCCGCCCCGCGGGTGAGGCAGCCCGTGGTGCCGGAGCCGGAGCCGCTTGCCGGTCGAGGTACCCGGCGGCACCTTGACCTTCATCTCACCGCGCGGGGTCTGCACGCCCGCCGATGTGCCGAGCGCGGCTTCCCACGGCGCCAGCGGCAGGTTGACGTACAGATCGCGTCCGTTCACGCGGTACCGGGGGTGCGGGGCGATCCGCGCCACGAAATAAAGATCACCGTTGGGGGCGCCGTCGCTGCCGCGGCCGCCCTGGCCGGCCAGCCGGATGCGCTGCCCGTTGGTCACGCCGGCCGGGATCCTGACGTCAAGCGTGCGCCGGCCGTCGGGGCCCTCCAGGGTGACCGACCGGTGGCCGCCCTGGAACGCCTCCTCCACGGTCAGCTCGAGTTCGGTTTCCTGGTCGGCGCCCGGGATCGGGCCGAAGCCCCGGCCGGCCCGGCCTCCGAAGATCCCGCCGAGGAGGTCCTCTATGTCGATGCCGCCCAGGTCGTCGCCCAGGCCTGCGCCGAACCCGCCCGCGCCCCCCGCGCCCCGGGCCTGGCCGGCCCCCGCGGTTCCCGCGCCGGCGCGGCTGCGCCGGAATGCCTCCGGATCCACGTCCTCGGGCACCTGCCGGAAGTCCGGGCCGAAGGCGTCGTAACGGCGCCGGGTCTGCGGATCGGACAGCACGTCGTGCGCCTCGGAGATTTCCTTGAACCGGTCCTCGGCTCCGGGATCCTTGTTGACGTCGGGATGGTGCTGGCGGGCCAGCGTGCGGTAGGCCCGCTGGATCTCGTCCTGGGTCGCGGTCCTGGGCACGCCCAGCGTCTCGTAGAAGTCACGGCGACCAGCCCCCGGTCCGCCCGGCATCAGTCCGCCTTCGCCACTACGACCTGCGCGGGCCGTAGCTGGCGGTCTGGTTCGCCGTAGCCCGGCCGCACGACCTGCACGACGGTGCCGGGAGGGACGCGGGGATCGTAGGTAGCCGCGACCGCCTCGTGCCGGGCCGGATCGAACGTCGCGCCGGTGTCGTCCCGGCGCGGGAAGCCGAGGCTGGCCAGCACGCCCAGTGCCTGCTGCCGCACGGCCTGGATTCCCTCGACGATCGCGCGCGGGTCGGCCGCCGCGTGCTCGAGCGCGCGCTCGAGGTTGTCGACAACCGGCAGCCATTGCGTGGCGACCTCGGTGCGGGCGTTAGCCTCGGCGCGTTCGGCCTGACCGGCGCACCGCTTGCGCAGATTGTCAAGGTCAGCCAAGGCGCGCAGCTTCTGGTCCTCGGCCTCGGCGAGCCGGGCCTCCAGGTCGGCCACGGCGGCGATATCGCCTGGGCCGCCTGCGCCGGTTTCGGAACCGGGGTCCTGCTGGACCTGAGGCGGCTCGCTGCCGCCTCCCCCGGGCTGCCGCCCGCCGGTCATGTCACTCATTGGGGGTGAACTCGGCGTCGATCACGTCATCGTCATCACCGCGCGGGCCGCTGGGCTGGTCCTGCGGGGCGGAGGTGGTGGCGCCGAGGCCGTGATAGACCTGCTGGAGCTCGGCGGCGAGGTCGCGCAGCCGGTCCATGGGCGCGTTGTCCTGCAGGGCCCGCCGCGCGTCAGCCACCAGCGTGTCCGCCCGTGCCTTCTCGTGCACGGGCACCGAATCGCCGAGGTCCGCGAGCTGCCGCTCCACCTGGTACGCGGCGGCATCCAGCGCGTTGCGCGCATCGGTCAGCTCGCGCAGCTGCCGGTCCTCGTCGCGGTGCCGCTCGGCATCGGAGATCATCCGGTTGACTTCGGCCTTGTCCAGGTTGGAGCTCTCGCTGATCGTGATCCGCTGCTCGGCGCCGGTGTCCTTGTCCTTCGCCGAGGCGTTCAGGATCCCGTTCGCGTCGATGTCGAAGGTGACGTTGACCTGCGGAACCTGCCGGGGAGCGGGCCGGATGTTCTCGAGCCGGAACCGGCCGAGGACCCGGTTGTCAGCGGCGCGCTCGCGTTCGCCCTGCAGCACCACCACGTTGACCGCTGACTGGTTGTCCTCGGCGGTGCTGAACGTCTCGGCGCGCCTGGCGGGGATCGTGGTGTTGCGTTCGATGACCTTGGTCATGATCCCGCCAAGCGTCTCGACGCCGAGCGACAGCGGAGTCACGTCCAGCAGCAGGACGTCCTTGACCTCGCCCTTGATCACGGCGGCCTGAACCGCGGCACCCAGGGCGACGACCTCGTCCGGGTTGACCGTCATGTTGGGGTCCTTGCCGCCGGTCAGCCTGCGGACCGTGGTCTGCACCGACGGCATCCGGGTGGCCCCGCCGACCAGGATTACCTCGTCGAGGTCGTTGGCGGTCAGCTTCGCGTCCGCCAGCGCCTGCTGGACCGGCCCTCTGGTGCGCTCGACCAGGTCGGCGGTGATCTGGTCGAACGTCGAGCGCATCAGCGTGGTGTTGAGGTGCTTGGGCCCGGAGGCGTCCGCGGTGATGAACGGCAGGCTGATGGTGGTCTGCGTCACCGACGACAGCTCGACCTTGGCCTTCTCTGCCGCCTCGAACAGCCGCTGCAGGGCCTGCGGGTCGTTGCGCAGGTCGATTCCGTTTTCCCGCTGGAAGTCATCGGCCAGGTAATCGACGATGCGGCGGTCGAAGTCATCCCCGCCCAGGTGGGTGTCACCGGCGGTGGCCCGCACTTCGACCACACCCTCGCCGATGTCGAGGATGCTGACGTCGAAGGTCCCGCCGCCCAGGTCGAAGACCAGCACGGTCTCGTTGCTCTTCTTGTCAAGACCGTAGGCCAGCGCGGCTGCGGTCGGTTCGTTGATGATGCGCAGCACCTCGAGCCCGGCGATGCGGCCCGCGTCCCTGGTCGCCTGCCGCTGTGCGTCATTGAAGTACGCGGGGACCGTGATGACGGCTTCGGTGACCTTCTCGCCTAGGAACTTCGACGCGTCCTCGGCGAGCTTGCGCAGCACGAGGGCCGAGATCTCTTCCGGCGCGTACTGCTTGCCGCGGATCTCGAATCGGGCCTCTCCGTTCGGACCGGGCACCACGTCGAACGACACGGCGTTCAGCTCGCTCTCGACCTCATCGAAACGCCGGCCGATGAAGCGCTTGGCCGAGTAGATCGTGCCCTTCGGGTTCAGGATCGCCTGACGGCGGGCCAGCTGGCCGACCAGGCGCTCGCCTTGCGGGGTAAAGGCCACCACCGACGGGGTGGTCCGCGCCCCCTCCGCATTCGCAATCACCGCCGGCTTGCCCCCCTCGCTCACCGCGATGACCGAATTGGTGGTACCCAGGTCGATTCCGACTGCTTTCGCCATCGTTGCCTCATCTTCGGTTACGGCACCGCCGCGGACATACAGTGCTGCCATCAATGAGCAACGGCCTGCCTGCAGTGCCCGTCATGCGGAACGTCTGGCGCGAGAGACATGCCCAAGCGGCATCATAACGTCGGGCGCCACAGGCCGGCCATAGCGGTCATCGATAGCTCGGTAGTCGGGGGCTGCTTGCCCCGCAGTACCGGGAGCGCTGTACTGGTGACAGAACCCGGCGGCATGAATGGCGGTGACTCATGAGCAGGAGCTCAGGCATCGGCCTGCTGTCTCTCGGGATCGTGCTGGGGATCGTTGGAGCCATTCTGAGGTTCGCTGTCTCAGTGCATACTTCCGGATTCAACATCCACAAGATCGGGGACATCCTGCTTCTCGGCGGGATCGTCGCGTTCGTCGCGGGCCTGGTACTCCTCGCAATGGCGGCCAGGGGCGGGAGCACGCCCGGAACGGCCTAGGCCGTGAGGGTCGGCTCGTCGGGGGCGGACAGGCTCAGCACCGCGCCGGCAACCGCCGGCGATGCGCTGATCTTCGCCTCCAGCGCGCGCAGCCGGACGGCCAGGTGTGATTCGGTGTCATCGCCGGTGAGATCGACGTCGCCGGTCACAAAGATCATCCGCGGCCCGACGATCTCCAGCCGCAGATAGGTCACCCGGGCGACCTCGGGGGTATCCAGCAGGGCCTGGATAGCGGCCTTACGCACCCGGGGGTCGGCCTCCTGGCCGACCAGGAACCATCGGTTGCGGTTGATCAGCACCACCGCGACGACAGCCAGCAGCAGGCCGACCAGGATCGACCCGGCCGCGTCGGGAACGGCCGAGCCGGTCACCTGGTGACCGGCCAGGCCGGCCGCCGCGATCACCAGGCCGATCAGGGCGGCGGAGTCCTCGGCGAACACCGCCCGCAAAGTGGGGTCGGAGGTGGCCAGCACGTGCTCGATCAGGTCCCGCTGCACGGACTCGGCTTCGGGTTTGGCCTGGCGGACCGACTGCAGGAAGGAGGTTCCCTCCAGGACGAACGACACTCCCAGCACGGCGTACCCCACGGCGAAGTGGCTGGCCGGCTCGGGGTGAATGAGCTCCTGGATGCCGTGCGTGACCGACACCGCGGCGCCGGCCACAAACAGCCCGAGCGCGGCGAACAGCGACCACACGTACGCCTCCCGGCCATGGCCGAACGGGTGCGCGGCGTCAGGCGGGCGGTGGGACCGCCGGTTGGCGATCAGCAGGAAGATCTCGTTGCCGGAATCAGCCCACGAATGTGCCGCCTCGGCCACCAGCGACGCCGACCCAGTCAGCACGGCGGCGGCGGACTTGGCCACCGCGATCAGCACGTTCGCGCCGAAAGCGACAAGAACCGTCGTAAGACTCTCCGACGCGCCTGGATCGCGCAGCAGGGGTACCGACCCGAACAAGTCAAAAGGCCTGCGGGTGACACCACGTCCCGCCGGCGGCGCCGGTGCCTCGTCGCCCTGCTCGCGCGCCATCAACCAGTACTAACACACCAGCCTCTGCCGCGCCGCCGCCGGCAGCTGGCCCTCCCCGGTCCCCCGCTGTTGCTAAGGACGTGCTGGTGGCCAAGGATGGTATGCCTAGACGCGGAGGGCGGACTCTCGCACATGCCGGATATGCGGCTGGCACACTTCCACCCCTTGCGGTGGCTCGGCCAGCGCGATCGCGACTTCACCGCACTGCGCCGCGCCACCCGGGCAGCGATCATCATGCCGGCGATGTTCGCCTTGGGCGACAAGGTAATCGGCAACCCGCAGTTGGCTACGTTCGCGGCGTTCGGGTCTTTCGCGATGCTGCTCCTTGTCGACTTCGGCGGCCCGGTGGCCGAACGGCTCCAGGCGCTGGCAGCGCTCGCCGTGACCGGCGGGATCTTCGTCTGCGTTGCCACGCTGGCCTCGCAGACCGCGTGGGTCGCGGCCGTTGCGATGGCGGTGGTGGGGTTCGGCGTGATCTTTGCCGGCGTGGTCAGCTCGGTCCTGGCCGGGGCGACCACGGCGCTGCTGCTGGCTTTCATCTTGCCGGTTTCGCTGGCCGCTCCGGCATCGGCCGTGCCCGACCGGCTGGCCGGCTGGGCGATGGCCGGGGGCGTCGCGCTGGTTGCGACGGCGCTGCTGTGGCCCGCGCCAGCGCGCGACCGGCTGCGCGGCGCCGCCGCCGGCGCCTGCCGGGCGCTGGCCGCCCGGCTGCGTGCGGGCATCGCGTACCTGCTCAGCGGCATGGACGAGCAATTTGCGGCGGATGGCGATCACGCGGCTGCGCAGGCAGACCAGGCAGTCGAGGCGCTGCGCAGAGCCTTCCTGGCGACGCCCTACCGGCCAACCGGGCTGAGCACCCCTGCCAGGACGACCGTGCGCCTGGTAGACGAGCTGAACTGGCTGAACAGCATTGTCATTCAGCCTGGGCTGCACCGCGACGGTGTCAACCGCGAGGCGCTGAGGGTCAAGGAGGCCGCGGCCGCGGTTCTCGAACGTGCCGCGGATCTCCTCGACGCCAGGGGCGGGAGCAGCGACGAGCTCGACGTCGCGCTCACCGAGCTGGCCGCTGCGCACGCGAAAATGCAGGAGGTCGCGACGGCCGACCTGCCGGTCCGGTCCCTGCGGCCGGCGAGTGGCCCGGCCGCGGGCGGGCCGCCGGCCGAGCCTGCGCCGTCGGCGACCGACCCGGCCGTGGGCGGGGGGCCGGTCAGCGAGTTCATCACCTCGCTTGACCCTGCCTTCCGTGCGGAGGAGCTGAGCTACGCGGTCTCGCTCATCGCGAGCAACGTCGAGCTGACCGCGGCCGCCGAGCGACGGAGCTGGCGAGAGCGGTGGCTTGGCCGCCAGCCCGAGGGTGTGCCGGGGACGCTGTCCGCGGCGCGGGAACGGATCACGTCCTACCTCGAGCCGGACTCGGTCTGGTTGCACAACAGCCTGCGTGGTGCCGCCGGGCTGGGGCTGGCGGTGCTCGCCGCGAGACTGACCGGGGTGCAGCACTCGTTCTGGGTGGTCCTCGGCGCGCTGTCGGTGCTGCGCTCGAATGCGCTGAACACCGGGCAGGACGCCGTTCGCGCCATGCTCGGCACGGTGGCGGGCTTCATCGTCGGCGCGGCCCTGCTCGTGGGGATCGGCACGAACACCACGCTGCTGTGGTTCCTGCTGCCGCCGGCGGTATTTCTCGCCGGGGTCGCTCCAGCGGTCATCTCCTTCGCTGCTGGGCAGGCGGCGTTCACGCTCACACTGGTGATCTTGTTCAACATCATCCGGCCGACCGGATGGCGCATCGGCCTGGTGCGGATCGAAGACATTGCCATCGGGATTGGCGTGAGCCTGGTCGTGGGTGTCCTGTTCTGGCCGCGGGGCGCGGGGCCCGCGCTCCGCCGGGCACTGGCGGAGGCGTACGCCGATGCCGTGCGCTACCTCGCCAGCACGGTGCGGTTCGGGATGTCACGCGACCACCCGGGCACGCCCGTACTCCCCGCTGTGGCCGACGACGCTGCCCGGGCCGCCGCGGCATCGCGCCGGCTCGATGACGCATTCCGCACGTACCTGTCTGAGCGCGGTGCGAAACGGTTCTCGCTTGCCGATGTGGCCGGGCTGGTCACCGGGGTCATCGGGCTGCGCCTGGAGGCTGACGCGGTACTGGATCTCTGGCGAGGCGACGACGACCAAGCGGGCGGCGACGTGGCCGCTGCGCGCCATGAGATTCTGGGCACGACCGAACGCGTCACGGGCTGGTACGACACTCTCGCGACCCTAGTGATCACCGGCGGTGAGGTACCCCGGCCGCTCGCTCACGACAAGGCGGCCGACAGCCGCCTTGTCCAGGCCGTACGCCGCGACCTGCTCGGCGACGACGGCAGAGCCAGCGCCACCGCGGTCCGGATGATCTGGACCGGCGATCACCTTGACGTCGTCCGCCGCTTGCAGGCGGCCATCATCTCACCGGCCCGCGCCACCGCCGGGCAGCCCGCGGGCGACCGCATCATCCCGCCGCTTCCCAGGCGATTCCTGGAGCTACTGCGGTAACCCGGCTCGCCGAGACCACCAGCACCGGCTGTGGCTGTGGCAGCCGCTCATTTCGTCGCCGGGGCAAGCCAGCGGTCGAGGTCGTCGAGGACCGCTTCGATGGCTGGCCGCAGCTCGTCGGCAATCTGGTCTTGGCTTTGGCCCTGGCGAGTGCGACGCCCGGCCTCGGTGATGATGATCTGGAACACGCCGGCCAGTGCGATTCCCCGCAGCCTTGCGATCTCGGGCGCGACTGCGTCGGTCTCGGTGATGGCGGTGGCGAGGGCGCTGGCCTGACGGTCTGACATGTCCAGCGAGAGCCGGCGGACGGTCGGGCTGATCGCGGCCAGGAAGCCGAGCTCGCCGCGCCACTGCCCGGCGGGAATGCGGCGGATCCCCTCCACGGTGCCGAGCACGAACTCGCGGATGGCTGCGGCCGGGGTGGTTCCTGGTGCGCGGGCGCGGATCAGCCGGCCCAGCTCGTCCTGGACCAGCTGATCGCGGTCGGTGACCAGCTGCTCCTTGGTCTGGAAGTAGTTGTAGACGGTCTGTTCGGAGACCTCGGCCTCGCGCGCCACGTCGCTGACCGCGACCTGCTCATAGCCGCGCTCGGCGAACAGCCGCGCCGCTGCGTCGGCGATGGCCTGGCGAGTGCGGGCCTCCTTGCGCTCGCTTCCCCGACATGCACGTGTACAGCGACCCGTACCCGATCCAGTTCGGAAGCGGCGACTGGATCACCGTGGTCACCCGCTCGACCGGGACCTTCACCGGGGAGATGACCCTGCCCGACGGCACCGTGATCGCCCCGACCGGAAAGGCGTTCGACGTCGAGTTCGGCCAGACCACCAAGTGGGAGGGCGATCAGCTCATCGTCATCTCCGCCTTCTACGACGCCGCTGTGCAGAGGCAGCAGATCGGCCTCGCCTAGCGCCGGCGGCCCGCGGCGACCGCCTAGTCCTGCGCTGGCACCAGCCTGGCGGCACGGCAGTCCGGTGGCAGGCCGAACGACCCGAACAGGCCCGGGTCCTGGAAGCTGACGATCCGCCCGACCCCCGCCTTGGTGACCGTGAGCACCAGGACGGCATGGGCGTGATATCCCCCGCCTGGTTCGCGCTGGTAGACCGCGAACGCCGGCTGCCCGTTGGCCGTGACCGCCACCAGCCGGAGGCCTCCGGGCTCGGTGAGAAGCTGCGCCGCGATGAAGCGCGCCACGGCCCGGCGGCCGGCGAACCAGGTCAGTATCGGGGGCATCTCCAGCGCGACATCCTCGGCCAGCAGCCCGGCCAGAGCGCTGGCGTCGGCGTTCTCGATGGCCGCGGCGAACCGCTCCAGCAGCGCCCGCCGGTCCGGCTCGGCGGGCTCGGCAAGCTCATCTTCGGCGGGCAGCGCGCGAGCGAGCTGGGCCCGGGCCCGCCGCAGACCGCTGTTGACCGCGGTCGTCGTCGTGCCCAGCAGGCCGGCCACGTCAGCGGCCGGCCAGTCCAGCACGTCCCGCAAGATCAGCACCGCGCGCTGCCGGGCCGACAGGTGCTGCAGCGCGGCGACGAAGGCCAGCCGGATACCTGCCCGCGACACGGCCACCGCGGCCGGATCCTCGCGCTCGGCAGTCAGCAGCGCGCCGGGAAACGGCTGCAGCCACGGCACTTCCAGCCCGGCCACCACCGGCGCCTCCGGATCCTGCGCCGGGCTGCCGAGCCCGGACGGCAGCGGCCGGCGGGGTCTGCGCTCGATCGCGGTCAGGCACGCGTTGGTCGCGATCCGGTACAGCCAGGTCCGCACCGACGAGCGGCCCTCGAACCGGTCGTAGGACCGCCACGCCCGCAGGTAGGTCTCCTGCACCAGATCCTCGGCATCCTCGGCCGAGCCCAGCATCCGGTAACAGTGCGCCAGCAACTCGCCCCGGAACCGGTCGGTGCTACTTACGAAATCCTCGCTGACCGTCATCGGCTACCCCACGCTCGCCCGCGAATGCCAGCGACACGCTGGCTCTCTACGTATAGACCCGGCGCCCGGCGCAAAATCGTCGCCCGCCGCACCCGGACGCACGGCGGCCCCCCGGGCGCCGGGCCCCGTCATGGCCACGGTGCCGAAGAAGCGGTATCTCAGTATCCGCCCCGCCTCGGCGTGCGATCCATCGCCCATTCGTGCTGCACTCGGTGCGAAGTCACGACCTGGACGGCGGAAGCGGCCTGGCCGAAGCCACCGCCGGGGGGGGCCTGCATGGTCTCGCCCTAGCCGGGCATGAGTCCGGGCGCCTAGGGTTTCGGTGATCGCCACGCATTGCCGCGCGTTGAGAGGGGTCCGCACATGCCTCAGGCCGTCAGGTTCGACCAGTACGGCGGGATAGACGTTCTGCACGTCGTGGAGGTCGACCGTCCGGTGCCCGGCGCGGGTCAGGTCCTGGTCGGGGTGCAGGCAGCAGGGATCAACCCGGGCGAGGCCAAGATCCGCATGGGGCTGATGGCCCAGAGGTGGCCGGCCACGTTCCCGTCGGGGCAGGGCAGCGACCTGGCCGGCATCGTGGATGAGCTGGGCGACGGCGTCACCGGGTTCGCGGTCGGTGACGAGGTGCTCGGGTGGACGGATAACCGGGCCAGCCAGGCCGCGTTCGTCGTGGTCGATGCCGCCCACCTCGTGCCCAAGCCGGCCGGCGTCTCGTGGGAGGCGGCCGGCTCCCTGTTCGTGGCGGGAGTCACGGCCTACGCGATGGTCCGCGCGATCTCACTCCGGCCGGGCGACACCGTCGTGGTGGCCGGCGCCGCAGGCGGCGTCGGCTCGATCGCCGTGCAGCTTGCCCGGAACGCCGGGGCCACGGTGATCGGCCTGGCCAGCGAGACGCACCATCAGTGGCTGTCCAGTCACGGCGCGATCCCGGTCACTTACGGTGACGGCGTGGCCGACCGCGTCCGGGCCGCGTCCGGGGGCCGGGTGGACGCGTTCCTCGACACGATCGGCGGCGGCTACGTCGAGCTTGCACTGGAGCTTGGTGTCCGGCCCGAGCGCATTGACACGATTGCGGACTTCGACGCTGGCCAGAAGTACGGAGTCAAGACCGAGGGGAGCGCGGCCGGCGCGAGCGCCGACGTGCTGGCCGAGCTCGCCGGGCTGATAGACAACGGCCAGCTCGAGATCCCCATCGCCGCGGTCTACCCGCTCGCCAGTGTCCAGGACGCCTACCGCGAACTCGAGCAGGGGCACGCCCTCGGCAAGATCGTCCTGAAGCCCTAGCGTGGCCGGCGGCGAGTCAGGCCAGCGGCACTCTCGCGGCACCGTCTTGCGCCGGCGTGAGCACCGGGGCCAGGACGGGGACCTGGCCGGCGGCGTCTACGGGCCGGCGCCTGCGCTGCTCGAGCCGGGCAGGACGTGGCCACCGCACCCCGCTGGCCCAGCCCGCGCGCTCGAACAGCCGGATCAACCCGGCCGACAGGTCAATCTGACCGCGATCGACTCCGTGTCGTGCGCAAGCCGGATCCGAGTGGTGCGTGTTGTGCCAGCTCTCACCCAGTGAGAGCACGGCGAGCGGCCACAGGTTGGTAGCCCGGTCGTGCCGGCGCGTGGAGAAGGGCCGGTTGCCGAACAGGTGGCACAGCGAGTTCACGCTCCAGGTGACATGCTGCAGCAAGAAGATGCGGACGAGCCCGGCCCAGAGCAGGGCCAGCAGTGCGGCACGGGCGCTGCCTGCGCCGATCGCCCAGCCGATGGCGCACGGGATCGCCAGCGAGGCGACGCACAACACGGGAAAGGCACTCGACACCCGCTGCATCGAACGGTCAGCCAGCAGGTCGGGCGCGTAGCGCTCATGCGATGTCGGCTCACTGTCGCCGCCGAACAGCCATCCGACGTGGGAATGCATGAGGCCGCGCAACTGGCCGGCCGGCCCGGTCCCGAACCGGTAGGGCGAGTGCGGGTCGCCGGGACGGTCGGTGAAGGCATGGTGACGCCGATGGGTGGCGGTCCAGGCGATGACATCGCCCTCGAAGCTCATCGACCCTGCGATCGCGAGTGCGACCCGCAACGCCGGCCGGGCAGTGAAGCTCCGGTGCGTCAGGCAGCGGTGAAAACCCACGGTCACCCCGAACCCGGTCAGCAGGTAAAAGAACACCGCCAGCCCCACGTCGGCCAGCCCGACGCCGCGGCCCCACAGCATCCACAAGGCAACGACCAGCCCCACGAAGGGGCCGGCTACGAGCAGCGCGGTCACCGCGACCTGCACGCCCCGCTGCCGTGGGGCCTGCACGGCAGGTTCCGCTTCCGGGAAGGCCCCGGTGCCGTCATATCTGGATCTTGCCGTAGCCGCAGTCATCATTCCGCCTCGTCCTGGGAGGGAAATGCAGCGAGGCGATCTCGAGACCGGCGTGGGGTCTAGACCTGATCGGGAACTCGTTCAGGCTGCTTGAGCAGACGCTCGCGGTCAGTCTACTTGGGGACCCAGTGCCGTTACCAGAGAACACAGCCCGCACCGTCGCGGGCTGCCGGCCAGGCCGGGCCGCGCGCCGGGGGCAGCAGCTAGCCGCCCGCCTGCCGGTTCTTGCCGCCGAGCCCGGACGTGCCGCGCCGCAGCGCGAGGACGACGACGAACGGCCAGCAAGCCTGGGCCGATGTGGTCAGCCGTTCAGCCAGGCCCAGATCCCCGCCGCCTTGAGCTTCGATGAAGAGCCAGCCCAGCAGGGCAACGGAGACCACGGTCACGGCGGCTGAGCCGTAGCCGCTCAGGACCAGAGGTCGCGGCGGCAGGCGCCTGGCGGCGAGGGCAGGCCAGGCCGCGATGGTGACCGCGCTGAGGACGGTCCAGGCGAGGTGCTGCGGAGTCGGGCCGCTCGCAGGTTCCGGCGATGCGGCGATGCCGATGGTGGCCAGGCCCGAGACGGCAAGCAGGGTGCGGGCAGGCGCCCGGACGCCGGCCAGGCCGGCCGCGGTCACGAGGTAGCAGCCGCCCACCACGAACAGGGTCCCTGTCATGATCCACCGGTCGGTTCCTGCCTCCCCCGCCAGCACGCTGATGGTCTGCCGGATCGGGCTGTAGGAAGCTGGCTGGACCGCATCGGAGGCAAGCCAGGCTCCGATGAGCAGTACTGGCGCCAGGCCGGCGGAGAAAACCGCCCACCAGGGAGCCAGGCCCTCAGCCCGCAGCGGGAATGCCGCTGGGCTCGCCAGCCGTCGCAGATGCTCCTGGATGGGCCCAGCGCGGGGAACGCCGGCGAGCCTGCCCAGCTGACCCATCCTCGGCCCGGCCATCAGGCTGATCCTGCCCGCGAGCGCGGCCCGGTTGCCGCAGCGCCTGGCCCGGGCGCGGTGCCGTCCAGCGGGCCTGCGCTCAGCCGGGCAGGCCGGCGATCGCCACCCGGCAGCTCCCCTGCGGGGTCTGCCTGGTCGTTGCCGGACGTTATGCGCGCGAGGTCTGGGCGCGCAGCAGTCATAGCGTCTCCAGCAGTCATAGTCGGCTGACCGGGCGCGCTGTTGGCCCAAGTCCAGGATAACCCGCACCAGCCGCGGCGGCCCGCAGGGAGTTCGGTAGCCGGGTACCGGGAGTACGGGTTGAGTCGCTTGTGCTGGCGGCACATGACGGCAGGGGTGGGTCTGCGTACTGTTGGTGCAGGCCTTGTCCGGCCGGTGCTGGCCGCCCGCGGCAGGGCGTAGGGGCGGTACGGCGGTGGTGGTGGAGGAGGAGCTTGCACTGACGTTCGCCGATTTGCTGCGGCAGTTGCGTGCTGAAGCCCGGCTGACGCAGGAGGAGCTGGCAGACGCAGCGGGCCTGAGCCCGCGCTCGGTCAGCGACCTGGAGCGGGGCATCAACCGGACCGCCCGTAAGGACACCGCGGTGTTGCTGGCTGGGGCGCTTGGCCTGTCCGGCGAGGTCGCCGAGTCGTTCGTGGCCGCGGCCCGCGGCCGAGGCCCAGCCGCCGACGTGGCGGCGGCGCGGAAGGGGGCGGCCGCGGGGACGTTCGCGGCGGCGGCGACCCGCGGGCTGCCGCGGGATGTCGCCAGCTTCACCGGCCGCCGGGCCGAGCTCGCACGGTTGATGGAGGCGATTGACGCCTCAGCCGCCAAGGCCGGAGTCGTGGGCATTCACGCGATCGACGGGATGGCCGGGATAGGGAAGACCACCCTCGCGGTGCACGCGGCACACCGGCTGGCGGAGGCTTTCCCCGATGGCCAATTCTTCCTGCCGCTGCACGCCCACACCCAGGGTCAGCGGCCGGTGGACCCGGCTCATGCGCTGGCCAGCTTGCTGCTGATCATCGGGGTGCCCGCGGCGCAGATCCCGCTCGGGCTGGAGGCCCGGGCCGCTCGGTGGCGGGATCACGTGGCGGGCAAGAAGATCTTGCTGGTGCTGGACGACGCGGCAGGTCATGACCAGATCCGGCCGGTGCTGCCGGGTACCGGGGGCAGCCTGGTGCTGGTCACCAGCCGGCGCAGGCTGGCCGCTCTGGACGCCGAGGTGCTCACCCTGGACACCCTTTCCCCGGGCGAGGCGGCAGCACTGCTCGTCCGGCTGGCTGCGCGGCCAGGGATGAGCGCCGGGGACGTTGCGGTGCGCGAGGTCACGCGGTTGTGCGGGTACTTGCCATTGGCGATCGGGATGCTCGCCAGCCAGCTGCGCCATCACCCCGCCTGGACAGCGGCGGGCATGGTAACCGAACTCGCCCAGGCCAGGGACCGGCTGGCCTTGATGCACGCGGAGAACGTATCGGTCGGCGCCGCGCTTGACCTGTCCTACCAGGACCTCACGTCGCAGCAGCAGCGCCTGTTCCGCTACCTCGGACTGATTCCCGGTCCCGACTTCGACGCCTGTGCCGCCGCCGCGCTCGACGCCACCAGTCCGGACACCGCACGGCGCGACCTCGATGAGCTCTATGACCAGCACCTGCTCGCGGAGCCCGCGCCCGGCCGCTACCAGCTGCATGACCTGCTCCGCGAGCACGCGCGCGCCCTCGCCGCCGCAGGCAATCCCGCGGAATCGGACGCCGCGGCCGGGCGGCTGCTCGATTACTACCTGCACACCGCCGTGGCCGCCGGGCGGCACTTCCCCCGCCGGGTCGGCGCCGACCGCCGACCGCCGGGCAGCCGGGGGGCGCAGGCCCCGGACCTGTCCACCCTCGCGCAAGCGGCCGCCTGGCTGGAAGCCGAGCGGGCGAACCTGCACGCCGCCGCGGACTACGCGGCCACCCGCGGGTGCTACCGGCATGCCATCGCGATACCCGCCGCGATAAGTAGCTTCCTGGCCGTCCGCGGGCACTGGGATCAGTCCGCCGCGATCCAGCACGGCGCCCTGGCGGCCGCGCGTCAGGCCGGCGACCGGGCCGGCGAGGCCGAGGCGCTGGCCGAACTGGGCGGCGTGCAGCAGCTGCGAGGGGAATACCCTGCCGCTGCTGCCAGCCTGACCCGGGCACTGGCGCTGTTCCGCGACCTCGGTGACCGGCCCGGCGAGGCGCATGCCCTCAACCAGCTGGGCTTTGTGCACGTGCTGACCGGGGACTACCCGGCTGCCGCCGCCAGCCAGCAGCAGGCCCTGGCGCTCGCGCGCGGCGCCAGCGATCGACATGGCGAGGCAGCCGCCCTGAACCACCTTGGCCTCGTGCAGCAGCTGACCGGGGACTACCCGGCCGCGGCCGCCAGCCAGCAGCAGGCCCTGGCGCTGTTCCGCGACCTCGGCAACCTGCCCGGCCAGGCTCAGGTCCTCAACGATCTTGGTGTCGTGCAGCAGCTGACCGGGGACTACCCGGCCGCCGCCGCCAGCCAGCAGCGGGCCCTGGCGCTGTTCGATGACCTCGGCAACCTGCTCGGCCAGGCCTACGCCTGCAACGACCTCGGCCTCCTGCAGCAAGACACCGGCGACTACGCAGCCGCCGCCAATAACCACCAGCAGGCCCTGGCGCTGTTCGACGACCTCGGCAACCTGCTCGGCCAGGCCGAAGCGCTGAACCGCCTCGGCGAGCTCTCGCTCCGCACCTCGGCCCCCGGCCAGGCCCGCGATCAGCACACCCGGGCGCTTGCCATCGCCCGCGACATCAGCGCCGCCCCCGAGGAAGCACGCGCCCTGGAAGGAATCGCCAGCACCCACCTCCGGGAGGGCAACCCCGGCCAGGCGACCGCACACCTGCTGCAGGCACTCACGATCTACCAGCGCGTTGGCGCGCCGGCCGCCCGGCGCGTCCAGCAAACCCTTGAGGACCACGGGCTGACATCCACTCCCCCGCAGCCCGGGCCAGCGGCTCCCGGTAGCGAAGGTCATCAGCCGCGCTCGCCCGCCGCCGCGCCGCCAGAAAGCATTTAGGCCCGATTTTCGATTCAGTCCCCGGCGATCAGTACCCAGGGCGAAGGCACCCCGGCAGGGCACAACGTGACCTGCTACGCAACCAGCCGGCTTACGACGGGCACGTGGTCTGATGCGGCGGGCTCGTCGGTGCTGAAACTCGTCCACGCGGCTCTCAGCCGCTGACTGGTGAAGATGTAGTCGATGCGTACCGCCGGTGCGTCAGCGGTATGCGGACCGCCGCCAGCGGCTGCTGTCCAGGTGTCCGTCAACGCCGCCCTGAGCCCGCCAATCTCTGGCGCCTCCGGGCGTGCATTGAAGTCGCCGAGCAGCACGGCGGGACAATTCTCCCACACCAGCTCTACGACCTGCTGTGCCTGCTGAACCCGGTCATTCTCCGAAAACGCGTCCAGATGCGTCACGTAAACGTGCAACGGGAAGCCAGGCACGTCAACCTCCACGTGCAGAAGGCCGCGCTGCTCTTCGCCGGGGGACCGGAACAGGTGTGTGTTCTCCCGGCGAGTGATCGGGTAACGCGAAAGGACGGCATTGCCGAACTGGATACGCGGTCTGCCTGGCGCAGGCGGATTGAGGTCGATATTAGCGCCGTACGCGACGTGCCAATGAAGCAGCTCAGCCAGCTCGGCGGCCTGGTCGGCCCAGTTGCTGCGCTCGGCGAAGTTACGATCCACTTCCTGCAGGCCGGCGATGTCGGCGCCGCTGGTCCTGATCACGCGGGCAATCCGTTCGAGGTCCAGGACACCATCGGTGCCTTGCCCGTGGTGAATGTTGAACGACATCACGGTGATGGTGGTCTGAGACGGTGCCGCTTGGGAGGCAGCGGTAGGCGCAACCTTCGGGCTGGGCTTACCCCCTGGGTGCTGCGTCACGTGAACTCCCGGCCGGTGCTCAGAATGCGTTCGCGGCCGACTTCCACTCCCGGAGGCGCTGCGCGATGAGCTGGGCCCGCTCCTCCTCGCTTCCGCCGTCCAGTACCTGGAGGTCTGAGGGGTCGGCTCGAAGGTAGATGCCGGAGGTCCGGGCGTTCAGCCCGGGGTCGCGATCTGACCGAGTCGTCCAGTACCCGGTGGCGCGGCCGGCGGTCTCCACCCGGATCTCGCCGGTGCCCTCGAGCTGCGGGGCATCAGGGTGCCGAGGGCGCTCGCCCTTCCAGAAGTAGAAGATGCTGGCCGGATCCTTGCGCTCCTTCGTGGCCTCGCTCCAGTAGCGGGCCGACAGGGTGCCGTCTTCCTGCCAGCTCCGGCCGGTCACGTTCAGGGCGCCGTCGCGGTCCCGCGAGATCCGCAGGAGGCTCACCGCCGACGGTTCGGTCTCTGTCCGCACGGTAAGCGAGAGCTGCCACCACAGCCCCTCGACCGGGCCGCGATGTCCCTCGGTCTCGATCGCCTTGCGCAGCTTCTGGTTGATCGCGCGAACCTCTGCCGGGCGGGTGGCCGGGTCATAGCGGACGGAGGTCAGCCCAAGCAGGTCGGTGGGCAGCTTCGAACCGTTCGCGTGGATGATGAACGTGCGCCGGATGCCGAGCGCACCGCCGAACAGCCCAGCCTCGAACACAACGTTGTCGCGCGGCGACCCCTGGCCGGACTGGGACGCATCCGTCGTGGTCCAGTCGTCCTGGGCGAACACGAACGCGGCGAAATCGACCTCCTGGGAGAGCTCGACGAGCCGGTCGAGGGTAGACCGCCCCGGGTTGAACGTGGTCGTCCAGGGCTCGACGTCGGCGACGTCCTCGAGCCCGCGCGTGATTGCCTGGAGCAGTTTGGCCTGCTTGCCCGACGACCCGAGGAAGATGCGCGGCTTGTTCATGCGCGATCCATGAGGACGGACATGACGCACACTTTACCTTTACGCCGCGGTCTGCGCGGCGGGCGGTGCGCGGGGTGATGCCCAGGTGGCGGAGCTGGCGCCGGTACTTGTCATGGTCCCGTGATAGAGGGACGTGACGCGCGATATCAGCCGATCTGCACGATCTCAGCTGATTTGTCGAGATATGTGCCGAGAGCGCAATGTCAGTCATTCTTAGTGTCTAACGATCGCCTGATAGCCGGCGAGTGGCGACATCGCTGGTCCGTGCCCTGAGCTGGACAGACGGGCAGATATTTCCTATTTCCGGTCTCTTGACTTCGGCTTGAATTCGTCGTTAATTCAGGGCATGGAGAACAAACGTGTTTCTGCCCCCAAAGGGACCAGCCGACGCGCGTTCCTTTCCGCCTCGGCCGTCACCGCGGTCGCCGCGCCCATCGTGTCCCAGGCCACGCCGGCCAGTGCCGCCACAGCGCACGCCGGCTCCCGCCTTCCCTCGCCAAGGCCCTCTCCCGACCTGGTGACCCTGCTTCGGGCCATCGACCCCCAGCGCATCCAGGCCACCATCCAGACGCTGGCCGGGTTCGGCACCAGGCACACCCTGTCCAGCCAGACCGACCCGAACCGCGGCATCGGCGCGGCCACGAACTGGGTAGTGCAGCAGATGCAGGCCATCGCCGCGACGTCGTCGGGCCGGATGACCGTGCAGCAGCAGTCGTTCACCCAGCCGGCGGCGACCAACATCCCGGTGTCAACCCAGATCACCAACGTGATCGCGACGCTGCAGGGCACTGCGTCCCCGGAGCGGTTCTACGTGATCACCGGGCACCTGGACTCCCGGTGCACCGACATCCTGGACTCCACCAGTGACGCACCCGGCGCCGACGACGATGCCTCCGGCGTCGCCGTCGTACTCGAACTGGCCCGGCTGTTCGCCGGCCGCCAGTTCCCCGGCACGCTCGTGTTCGCGGCCGTGTCCGGGGAGGAGGAGGGCCTGTACGGTTCGACCTTCATGGCGGCGCAGATGGCCGCGGCAGGCAACGACGTCCAGGGCATGTTCAGCAACGACATCGTCGGGGCCAGCCAGGCATTCGACGGCACCAGGCCCGACCCGTCCACCGTGCGGCTGTTCCTCGAGGGCATCCCGACCAACGTGACGTCCAGCGAGATCTCGCTCATGCAATCGGTCGGCGGCGAGAACGACGGCCTGTCACGGCAGCTCGGCCGGTACGTGCAGGAGGTGGCGCCGTTCCAGCTGACCGGCATGAACGTCCGGATCATCTGGCGCCGCGACCGGTACCTGCGGGGCAGCGACCACGTGTCCTTCCAGGGCCAGGGATACCCGGCGGCCAGGTTCACCGAGCCGCGGGAGAACTTCGACCACGAGCACCAGAACGTGCAGGTGGTCAACGGCGTGCAGTTCGGTGACCTGATCCAGTTCGTGGACTTCAACTACGTGGCCCGGGTGGCCAGGGTGAACGCGGCCGCGCTGTGGGCACTGGCCAGTTCGCCGGGCACGCCCAAAAACGTGCAGATCCACGTCAGCCCGCCGGCCGGCTTCGCCGGCACCAACCTCACCAGCCTTACCTGGAACGCCAACCCCGAGTCCAACCTCGCCGGCTACGAGGTGGTGATGCGGGAGACCACCACGCCAGACTGGACAACAGCGATGAGCGTCGGCAATGTCACCACGGCCACGCTCAACGTCTCCAAGGACAACGTCCAGTTCGGCCTGCGGGCCATAGACCAGAGCGGCAACCGGAGCCCGGTCGCATTCCCGCAGACGGTGACCACCTAGAGACGCTGCCGCCATTCCGCGAGACCGGCGTGCCCATGCCAGCTTGGCCTGCGCCGGTCCAAGCGGCCTTAGCGGGCGGCTGCGCCCTGCGTTTTGCGTGGCGGCACGCGAAGCCGGCGGCCGTGCCCGAGGTTGGCGACAGTCCGGGATGGCGGGAGATCATCTGCAGGGCGAGGAAGGAAACGCGATGAAGGTGGGAATCGGGCTGCCGAACGCGGTGCGCGGTGTCGGCCGGGCCGGGATAGTGGAGTGGGCGCAGCGCGCCGAGCGGGCCGGCTTCGCCAGCGTTGGGACCCTTGACAGGCTCGTCTATCCGAATTACGAGTCGCTGATCGTTCTTGCCGCCGCGGCGGCGGTGACCGAGCGGGTCGAGCTGGTGACCGACGTCCTGATTGCCCCGCTCCGGTCGAACACGGCGCTGCTGGCCAAGCAGGCCGCCACGCTGGACTCGCTGTCGGGCGGGCGCCTCACGCTGGGCCTGGCTCCCGGGGGGCGCAAAGACGACTTCGAGGCCAGCGGCGTCGACTTCAGCCGGCGCGGGCGCATCTTCGAACAGCAGCTCGATGAGATGACGGCGGTGTGGCGCGGAGAGGGCGGCATCGGGCCAGCCCCCAGGCCGGACGGGCGGCCAGGACTGCTGATCGGCGGCAGTTCCGAGGCCGCCTACCAGCGAGCGGCCAAGTACGCCGACGGCTGGACGATGGGAGGCGGCACTCCGGCCATGGTCAGCCAAGCCCTGGACGGGCTGACCGCGGCGTGGAGTGCCGCCGGCCGCGCGGGCAGGCCGAGGACGATGGCGCTGTTCTACTTCGCGCTCGGCCAGGACGCCGAGAAGATGGCCAGCGATTCGCTCGGCGACTACTACGCCTTCCTCGGCGACTACGCCCAGCAGGTCGTGGCGGGCGCGGCGAAGGACGCGGCTACGGTCAGGCAGTACCTCGCAGGCTTCGAGGATGCCGGCACTGATGACGTCATCTGCTTCCCCGTCTCCGCAGATGTCAGCCAGGTAGACCGCCTCGCCGAGGCCGCGCTCTAGCTCACGGTGCTGCGTCCGCCCGGGAGGTACGCCACGGGCGGTGACCGGATGCGCCACGCGACCCCAAGGTGATCATGAGATAGCGCCGGGGAGCGTTCTGCGCAGGCCGTCGCGGCCTGCGGTGGTGGTCCCGCTGAAGCCCTTTCCGGCGCGCTGCGTCCAGTCCGCATCGGTGATCGCGTCCGGTTCGGCTGGAAGGTAATGGCTGAGGATGAGCTCGCGGACCCGTGCTCGTTCGGCAACGCCCCCGACCTCGCTGACATCGGTGTGCAGCGCTGCCATCCGCTCCAGGGCGGCGCCTGTGAAGCCGTGCCGCCCGAGGTAGCCGAGGTCGGCAACCTGGTGGACGAGAATGTCGGCGCCATGGGCCAGCGCGATCAGATCGTCGTTCACCGTGGTGTCGCCCGAGAACACCACGGAGCCGTCTGCAGTGTCGAAGCGGTACGCCAGAGCCGGAACCGCCCGGCCGTGCGTCACCGCGACGGCGGTGACCCGGACAACTGCGTCGTCGAAGACGACGACGGGAGCCTGGATGCCGCGCTCGGTTCGCGCCGGGACGACGTCGATGGCCCGGACGAGCTGGCCCGCGTCCGGCATGCGGGCATCCAGCGGCATGACGTTCAGGTGGTAGGCATAGCCGGCGAGGATGTTCTGGACCAGATCCGCGGTGCCGGGGGCCGGCAGGTCTGGGCAGATCGTCGTCTCACGACGGAAAGTGGCATCGCCTGCCGGCACTACCTCGGGTCTCGACGGCCCGTAGACGCGGATCGGGGGAAGCGGGCCGTTGTCGCCCTCGCGGACGCCCCACGGGTAGAGCAGCATCCCGGGAAGGTCACCGACGTGGTCGGCATGCAGGTGGGTGAGGAACACGGCTTCCAGGCGAGGGAAGCCGAGGCCCGCCTCGGCGAAGGCGGACGGTGACCCGCGACCGCAGTCGATGACGAAGACCCGGCCGCCGACGACGAGCGCTGACGAGATCCCCCCGCGACCGGCGACGGGCATGGGCGCGCCGGCCGTCCCAAGGAGCACCAATTCGGTTGCCATAGCCGCCTCTTCCTTCAGCATCATGCGGCAGAGGCTGACCCCACACGATGCGGGTGCCTATTCCTGGCCGCACTGCAGTCGCCAACTGCACTCCCCGTCGACGCTCATGACCGTCAGCGCCCAGCGAGCTGAGGTGCTTGCGGCTAGCCGGCTTCCAAGGCGGTCCAGAACGCGCAGTTGTGCGTGTTCGCGAAGTCAGTCTCGGTCTTCGGCGCGGGCGGCGCCAGCGACTGAATCTTGTGGGTGAGGTTCTTGAAGAGCGGCCAGGACGGGACGCCGGGCGAGGAGGGAAATCCGCGCTTGGCAAAGTTCGTCCAGTACCCCTTCATGATCGTCGCTAGCTGCTGCTGCGGTGCCGAGAGCGTCCCTGGGAAAGCGGCCGTTGGCAGGTCCATCAGGTACTGGATCTCCGATGCGTGCGCCGCGCCGTAGGGGAAGCTGACCGGGGGAAGGAAGAGCTCCGGCGCGTTCTCGTCGTTGAACTCGTAGCCGAAGGTCGGCACGAAGCGCGAGACGGACTGATCGATGCTCAGCGCGGGGCAGGCGAAAATGGCGTCGGTGCCGACCGCGCCGAGCGCGATGGATGGGCTGGCGAAAGCGGTCAGCGGGTACTTGGCCGCGATCAGCGCCGCTACTGCCGCGGGAACACCGAGCGTGGAGGAGATCATGCTCTGGTAGTTCGAGGCCGTGACTGGGCTGCCTGCCAGTTCGCTGAGCGCGACGAACAGCCGCCACTCATCGCGGTTCGTGCCGTTGATGATCGGGACGCGGTTGAAGTTGCCGGTGGCGAACGCGGTCTTCAGCGTCTGCGGCAGCACCTCGCTGTTGATGTTCGGCGTGTCGCCGGCCGCATCCTGGTCGGCCAGGATGGTCGAGACTGGCAGGCTCCGCAGGCAGGCCGCGGTCTGACTGGCGCATCCCGCGCTGGTCGCGAATGCCTGGCCGGCTGCCTCGGCGCTCGAGAGCGATGCCTGCGTGAGGTTGTAGGACCCGCTCTCGGCGATCGCCCGCTGGAACAATCCCCTGGCCTGCGGCGATGCAACCTGTGACAGCACGGACAGGCCGCCCGCGGACTCACCGAAGATGGTGACGTTGTGCGGATTGCCGCCGAAGCCGGCGATGTTGCGCTGGACCCAGCGCAGGGCCGCCTGCTGGTCCATGAGGCCGTAGTCGCCCGACTGGCCGTTCGTGTCGGCCAGCGCCGGGTGCGCCAGGAAGCCGAGCGCACCGAGCCGGTAGTTGATGGTGACCACGGTGACGCCGTCTGCCACCAGCTTGGCGGGGAAGTAGTCATCGCTTTCGCCGCTCACCAGCGCGCCACCGTGGATCCACACCATGACGGGGTGGGCTGAACGAGGCTTCTGCTGGCTCGGCGTAAAGACGTTCAGGAACAGGCAGTCCTCCGACGTGCTGGCCTGGCCGAAAGGCCCCGCCAGCTGCGGGCAGTGCGGCGCGAACTGGGTCGCGCCGCGGACGCCATGCCAGCTGGCGGCGGGTTGCGGCGGCCGCCAGCGCAGCGCGCCGACCGGTGGTGCGGCATACGGGATGCCGAGAAATTCATCGACCGCCCCCTTCGCCAGGCCACGAACTGCCCCATTCGCGGTGCCCACGACCGGCCCGCGGGCACTGGCGGCCGCCTGCCCGCCGCTGGTGCTCGCGCTCACAGCGGGCGCGGCCGCGACGAGGGCACCGAGGGTGAGCCCGGCTACCGCTAGCCGGGTGCGTGCCTGCCATCCGGGCCAGGTCCTGGACATGCAAATCTCCCTTCACGGCTGACGCCGGCTGTCCCCCTGGTGGCTGGTTCGCTCATGCTCAAGGAGCGCGCGGCGCATCTCGTCCGGGTCGTCGGTGACAACGGCGTACAAGCCCGGGCTTGCACAGCCCCTGCGGCGCCTGGCGACGATGGCGTTGCCGTCCCGTGTCTGCTGCACAGCGAAGTCGTAGCCAGGGAACTCGGCCGCCAGCCCGCTCAGCTCTGCCGGTATGCCGATCACGCGAGCCACGAGGCGTCCTGGCAGGTGCTCTCGCGAATGCTTACGTACACCAACTGAGGCCTTCACCATAAGTACGGATCGGTACTTTAGGGATACGTCAGTTACTGTATGCGCGTGACCGACACCGGGCAAGGGGGGACGCTCGCCAGGACGCACGAGGGAAAGCCCGGTCTCCCACGCGGCAGGAGCCGCCTGCCGCTGCCGGCCGTGCGCGCGTCGCAGCGCGAACGGCTGCTGCGGTCGGTGATCGCCGCGGTTTCGGAGTCCGGCTATCTGGCCGTCACTGTCGCCGACATCGTGCGGCGGGCCAGGGTGTCCCGGGCGGCCTTCTATGCTCACTTCGCGGACAAGGAGGACTGCTTCCTGGCCGCGACCGCCGAAGGTCGGGACCTCATGATCGCCCAGGTGGTGTCCGCGACGCGTGCGCTGCCCGCCGAGGCCTGCGATGAGGAGGCACTCCGGGTCGCGTGCCGGGCGTACCTCGCGTTTCTCGCCGCCGAGCCGGCGTTCGCAAGGGTCTTCTATATCCACATGCCGACGGCGGGCCCGCGCGCGGTAGACCGGCTCGACGCCGGTACCGGACTGTTCGCTGATCTGAACCAGAAATGGCACCAGCGTGCGCGAGAGCATCATCCGCTATGGCCGTCGGTTCCTTCCGAGGCATACCTCGCCCTCGCCGGCGCCACGGTCGAACTGGTGCGATCCATGGTCCGCGCCGGCTGGACTGACTGTCTTCCCGAGCTTGAGGAAACGCTCGTGTCGCTGCATCTGGCAGTCCTGGCGGCCAGCCCGTGGCCTCAGGGAACCTGATCGCGAACGCTGATCCGGTGCCAGCGGGCAAATGCTCCTGGTACGGGGCCGCTCGCGCTGGCCGGCCGTGGCCGGGTCAAGCCGGTGCTGGCGGCGGCGTGGTGGCGGCGAACCGGCCGGGGCGGTAGGGCGCGAGTTCGGCGGCGGGTGCGCCGCTGAGCAGTTCGGCGGTGATCAGCTGGGCCAGGTGCGCGGCGAGGGTCACGCCGCTGTGCGTCACCGCGACGTACAGGCCAGTGGCGCCGGGGAGCCACCCCACGATGGGGTGGCCGTCGGCGGGCATGGGGCGCACGCACACCCGGTAGCCGGTGACGCTGGCGTGGCCCAGCCCGCGGACCACCTGGCGTGCCCGGCGGAGCAGTTCTTCGGCCCAGTTCCGCAGGTCCGCCTCGGGAGTGTGCAGATCCACTGCCGCGTCGGGCGCTTCGAGGTGGACCAGCCCGCCCGGGTGGGGCCGCAGATACACCTGCGGTGCGTGCACGACCCGGGCCGGGCCGGGGGGCGTCACCGGCCCGGCCTGCACGACCAGCCCTGGTGCTGTTGCTCCCGGCTCCGCCCACCCGGTAAGCGGCACCGGGATGGCCGCGGCGGCCAGCGCGGCCAGCTGGGGAACCCAGCGCCCGGCGCAGCACACCACCGCATCGGCCGGCATGAGCTGGCCGACTGCGGTGCGCACCCCCCGCACCGTGCCGCGGGCGACGTCAAGTCCGGTCACGCGTCCGCGCTCACCGGTCAGCAGCGTGGCCCCGTGCTGAACCGCCCGCCCCGCCAGCTGGCTGACCAGCGGCCCGGTGAGCAGGTAACCCTCGCCGGGAAACCACCCGACCTCCATCTCGCGGGCCGACGGGGGCAGCCGCAGCGACGGCTCCAGTACCGCCGCCTCGGCGAGGTCAACCAGCCGCGCCGGGTACCCCCACCCGGTGAGCCTGCGCACGCGCGCGGCCAGCTCCGCCCGCCCTGGCGCACGTTCCGCCCAGTCGATGTTCCCGGCCGGCCTGTACCACGCCGCGCCTCCCAGGCTGGCCGACAGCGCGGCCCACGCCAGCATCCCGGCCTGATTGAGGTCGTGGTAGCCGCGTGGCATCTTCTGGTTGGCGTTCAGCCACGCAAAGCTCGACCGGGTCGCAGCGTGCCCGGGCCGGGCCTGCTCCAGCAGCGTCACCGCGGCGCCCGCCTCGGCCAGCCGGGCGGCCACGCACACGCCAAGCACCCCCGCGCCGATCACCGCATACCGGGCTGTCTTGTATCTGTCCGCCACGTCATGCCTCTTCTCTAGTGTCACCGGGTGGCGCAGGCGGCGGATCGCGGGGTGGGAAGGGAGTGCGCAAGCATGGCTCTCGAAGAGCCACTGGTTGCCCATGGCGTTGTCAGCTTGCTGGGGATAACCGTCTCGGCGGAGGTTTCGGGCGCTAGGTAGCGCCGATCCGCTTGTCGTGGCCTGCCCATTCGCGGTCGCGCAGCACGAACTTCTGGATCTTGCCGGTGGAGGTCTTGGGCAGCGGCCCGAACTCGATCGCGTCGGGGCACTTGTAATGGGCCAGGCGCTCGCGGCAGAACGCGATGATCTCCTGCGCGGTGGCGGCGCCGGTCAGGGTGACGAATGCCTTGGGCCGCTCTCCCCAATGCGGGTCGGGGACCCCGATGACCGCGCATTCGAGGACAGCGGGGTGGGCGGCGATTGTCTGCTCGACCTCGATGCTGGAGATGTTCTCGCCGCCGGAAATGATGACGTCCTTGCCGCGGTCGCGCAGCTCGATGTTGCCGTCGGGATGCCACACGGCCAGATCCCCGGAATGGAACCAGCCGCCGGCGAACGCCTGTGCGGTGCCAGCCTGGTCGTTGTAGTAGCCGCTCATGACGTTGTTGCCGCGCATGATCACCTCGCCCATCGCCTGCCCGTCCCGGGGGACATCGGTCATGTCCGCATCGACGACGCGGACCAGGTCGGATGAGAGGTAGGCCTGCCCCTGGCGGGAGAGGTACCTGGCGCGCCGTTCGAGCGGCAGCTCGCGCCACGCCTCTTGCTCGGGGCAGATGGTGATCGGGCCGTAGGTCTCGGTCAGGCCGTACACGTGCACGACCCGGAAGTTCAGCTCGCTCATGCGGGCGAACAGCGTCGGCGAAGGCGGGGCGGCGGCCACCATCGCGGTCACCGGCCGCTCCAGGCGGTGCGCCCGGGGATGGTTGAGGATCATCAGCTGGACCGTCGGCGCGCCGTTGTAGTGGGTCACGCCCTCAGAGTCGATCAGTTCCCAGGCGAGCTCGGGGTCCACCGCGCGCATGGTCACATGGCGCGCCGCGACCGCGGTGACAGCCCAGGGGAAGCACCAGCCGTTGCAGTGGAACATCGGCAGCGTCCACAGGTACACCGACTCAGCGGACAAGCCGGCGTGGATCACCTCGCCCAGCGCGTTCAGGTACGCGCCCCGGTAGGTGTACTGCACCCCCTTGGGCCGGCCGGTGGTGCCGGAGGTGTAGTTGATCGAGATCGTCTCCTCCTCGTGCTCCAGCCAGCTCGGCGGCCGCTCCGGTGACGCACCGGCCAGCAGATCCTCGTAGGGATCGCCGGGGCCGCCGGTGCCCGCGCAGCGGATCACGGTTACGCCGGCCAGTTCCAGCGGCGCGGCCAGCGCCTCCAGGCCGGCATCGAGCAGCAGGTAGCGGGCGCCGCTGTGCTGGAGGATGTAGCCGACCTCGGCGCTGGCCAGCCGGTTGTTGACCGCGACCAGGATCCCGCCCGCGGCCGGCACGCCGAAATGGGCCTCCAGCATCGGCGCCGAGTTGAACAGCAGCGTGGCGACCCTGTCCCCCTTGCCGAGCCCCGCCGACCTCAGCGCGTTGGCCAGCCGCCAGGAGCGCTCCGCGAGCTGCCGGTAGGAGTACCGCCGTCCGCCGCCGGAGACCGCGACCTTGTCCGGGTACAGGTAGGCCGCCCGGTGCAAGAAGTCCACCGGGTTCAACTCCGAGCGGAATACCTTGGCCGGTGCCGCCTCGCCCGCGGGCGCACCGGGAACCGCAGCGAAAACGCCGCTCATCGCCTGCCTCCATCGTGGTCGTAGCCCGTCGCTCCGGTCGGGGGCAACAGGACACCCGGGTTCATGATCCCGGCGGGGTCCAGCTCAGCCTTCGCGCCGCGAAGCGCGCCGGTGAACAGCGGCGGCACTTCGCGCAGGTACCAGCGACGGTGGTCGCGCCCGACCGCGTGGTGGTGGGTGATGGTGCCACCGAGCGCAAGGATCGCCTCCGACGCCGCGAGCTTGATCTCATCCCACTGCTCGAGTTCCTGCCCCGGGCGGCCCGGCGCGTACACCGAGTAATACGGGGCGGGTCCGTCGGGATACACGTACGCGAAGCGGCACGAGATCACGCCACCGCCGCACGCCTGGTCCACGGCCTGCCGCACGGCGGCCAGCACCCCCGCGTGAAACTCCCCGAAGCGGTCCCAGGTGACCGCCGTCTCGAACGTCTCGGTCACCAGGCCGAGCCGGACGAACGCATCGCGCAGGTGCGGGCCGCGCAAGAACGCCGCGCGCCAGGTCGCTGCCGGGTCCCTCGCTTCCTCCCGCACCTCGCCGCGGTGGCTGGCGCAGATCTCCAGCGCCCGCGCCAGCCATGGCCCGAGTTCGTGATCAGCGGACTCAAAGCCGAGCACGAGAATCGCGTGCGACCCGTCACCACTTTCCGACAACAGCGCCTCCTCATGGCCAAGCAGGCGGCAGTTGGCCGGATGAAGCCCGGACTGTGCCACCTCCCGGGCCGCATCCACGGCATCGGCGAAGCCGGCGAAGTACACCGATGCGCCGGCCCGGAACCGTGGCCGCTGCTGAAGGCGCATCCACGCCTCGGTGATCACACCCAGCGTGCCCTCCGAGCCGCAAAACAGCCGCTCTGCCGAGGGGCCCGCACCAGAGCCCGGCAGCCGCCTGGTCTGGAGCACGCCACGTGGCGTCACCACCCGGACGGCCTCGACGAACTCATCGACATGAGTGTGCAGGGTCGCGAAATGGCCGCCTGACCGCGTGGCTATCCACCCGCCCAGCGTCGACCACTCGAACGACTGCGGGAAGTGGCGCAAGGTCAGGTCATGCGGTTTCAGCTGCGCCTCCAGCGAGGGGCCCAGCGTGCCGCCCGCGATCCGGGCCGCGCGCGAGGCCGGGTCGATCTCCAGCACCCCCTGGAGGTGGTGAAGGTCGACGCTGACCGTGCCCTGGTAGCCCTGCCCCACATCGGGCTCGACGCCGCCGACCACGCTGGAGCCGCCGCCGAACGGGATCGCCGCGCCGCCCGCGCCGCTGCACCACTCCAGCACCGACATCAGCTCGCTCTCGCTGCGCGGGAACGCCACCAGATCCGGCGCGTGCGCGTAATCACGGCGGAACGCGCGCACCAGGTCGCGGAACGACTTGCCGTACGTGTGGGCCGCCCGCTCGTAGGGTTCGGTGCTGAATGCCGCCGCAAGCGACGCGGGCGGCGCCAGCCGCGGCGCGCGCAGATCCAGCTCGTCTACCCGTGGCGGCTCCAGGATGCGCCCGGCATCGATCCCCCAGCGCCCGCCAAAGGTGCTCCCGAGCTGCTCGATCTCGCTCGCCGTGAGCCCCTCGCCCTCCAGTCCCCAGCCCCAGAACTTGCGCCTGGTGGCCTGCTGCGGCATCCGCGGTTGCTGCGGCGCCGCGGGCGTCTGGCCGTCTGCTTCGTGAGCGCTTACCATTGCGCCTCCCCGTCCGCGGTCACGCGGACGGGCATTGTCATATTCGTGCGTTGAGCGCCGCGCTATGGCCCGCCCGTCAGCGTGGGCATGCTGGAAGCATCTCGCCAAGGCCGGCGGAGCGCTAGGGCTGACCTTGAATTTCGGTGCCGCACGGAGGGACTATCGATGACCGTACTGCCGAGCTTCGACGTATCGGGCCGGGTGGCGCTGGTGACCGGGGCGGCCCGCGGCCTGGGCCGGGCGATCGCGCTGGCACTGGCCGAGGCGGGCGCGGATGTCGCACTCGGGCTGCGTGATCAGGGCGCCGACGGGGGGCTGGCCGCCGAGATCGAGGGGCTCGGGCGGCGGGCGCTGCCGCTGCAGATGGACATGTCCCTGATGGGCGAGATCGGGCCGGCGGTGCAGGCTGCCGCTGCCCGGTTCGGGCGGCTGGACATCCTGGTCAACAACGCGGGAATCGCCCCCGAAAACCGGGCTGAGGACGTACGGGAAGAGGATTTCGACGCCACCCTGGCCGTCAACCTCAAAGGCACGTTCTTCGCCTGTCAGGCCGCCGGCCGGCTGATGATCGGGCAGGGATACGGGCGGATCGTCAATGTCGGATCGCAGGCCGGCACGGTGGCGCTGCCCGGCGAATCGGTGTACTGCATGACCAAGGCGGCCATCGCGCACCTGACCCGGTGCCTGGCCGTGGAGTGGGGCCAGCACGGGATCACGGTGAACGCGGTAGCTCCCACCTTCATCCGGACACCGGGCACGCAGGCCGCGCTGTCGGACCCGCAGTTCCACGCCGACGTGATCGAGCGGATCGCCGCCCTGCACCGGATCGGTGAGCCACCCGAGGTGGCCGGGGTGGTGGTGTTCCTGGCTTCCCCGGCTGCGTCTTTGATCACCGGCGAAACCGTGCTCATCGACGGCGGCTGGAGCGCGCGCTGAGCGTCCCGGCCCCAGCTGCGCCGCGTTACTGCGGGCGGTCGGCGCGCCGGGTGGCATCGGATGCGGCCTGGGCCGGGGCCTGGTCGCCGAAACCGACTCCGATCGCCTGGTCGTCGCGGCGCTGTTCGGCATGGACGAGGTCGGTCAGCACCTGCCGGTCGGCGGCGGTGGGTTCGCCGCCCAGCGGCAGGGCCCGCGGGTAGAGCGAGCGAGCCAGCACCGGGTTCAGTTCCGCGGCGTACATGGTGAGCTTGGCCAGCAGCAGCAGGAAGGCCACGATGCCGATGACGGTGCCGAATGCCCCGTAGGTGGCCGAGGCATTTTTAAGCTGGTGGGTCAGCAGCCCGGTGCCGACGGTGATCAGCGCGGTGAACCCGACCGCGGCGAGGATCGCCCCCGGCAGCAAGCCGCGCGGGCCGACCACCTTCGCGGTCAGCACGGTGAAGCCGGCGAAATACAGCCCGGCATTGATCACCAGCAGCCCGGCCAGCACCGGTATCCGGATGGCGTAGCTTGAAGTGCCGCCGGTGGCATAGGCGGTGACGAAGGCGTTGATGACGAACGCGGCGCCGATGGTGAACAGGCCGGCCAGGCTGCGGCCAAGGCGGGGCAGGAACCCGGTGCGCCGGGTCTGGGGGATGTTCCACACCGCGGCCATCGCCTGCTGCGCGGTCTGGGTCACGCCCTGCGCGCCGTACAGCAGGCCGATCAGGCCGATAATCAAGCCGAGCCCGCTGCCGTGCAGCGCGTGGTGGCTGGCCGGGTTGAAGCTGGAGCCGATCACCGGGAACTCGTGCAGCGTGCGAATGATCCCGGTGCCGATGGACTGCGCGCCGATAAACCCGAACACGGTAACCACGACAAGCAGCAGCGGGAAGATCGCGGTGAACCCGTACCAGGCCAGCGCCACGACCAGCAGGTTGGCGTTGTCGTCGCCGAACTTTTTCACCACCGCGTAAGGCACGCCAGCCCACCGGACCCGCCGCTGCCAGCTATCCAGCGCCGCCATCATCTTCCGCGCGGGGGCGACCGGGTTCACGAGATGATCCCGGCATCGCTACCAGTCACGGGCACCCCCACAAGTCACTATCTTCAGCTACCCCGCTCTCGGAGAAATAACGGCTTCCGCGTGCCGTTCATGCGATGGTCGCACCGATCTCGATCAGGCGGCAGCGGCGGGTTACCGCGGTGGCCGGCATGGACGGGCCTTCCTCTAGCTGACTCCGAGGTCACGCTGGCCGGAGAAGCCGGTGCCGGCGCGGTCCCAGATCGCGTGCATGAGCTGGTCGGGGGTTTCGAGCGACGGCAGGTGGCCGGTGTCTTTGAGGAGCTGGAAGCGGGCCATCGGGATGGCGGCGGCGTAAGCGCGGCCGTAGCCGGGATCGACGATCTGGTCGCTGTCCCCCCACAGCACCAAGGTGGGCAGCTCGAGGCCGGCGAGCCGTCCGGCCAGGGTGGGATCGCTCATCGCCGCCCCGGCGTAGGCGGCCAGGGCGGCGCGGTTGCCGGCGGCGATGGCCTGCGCGGCTGGCGGCAGGGTGGCGGGGTCGATGCGGAACGGCTCGGGGTCGTGGAAGCTGAGCGTGAAGACCTGGTCCATGGTGAGGGAGAAGAAGTCCGCGATCGGGTGGCCGGGGACCTCGATGCCGACCGCGTCCACGAGGATGACGGCACTGACCCGCGGCGAGGCGAGCAGGGCCATCTCTGCGGCGATCCACCCGCCCATCGAGCTCCCGATCACCGTCACGCCCTCAAGCCCGAGCTGGCCGGTCAGCGCGACGTACAGCGCGGCCAGGTCCGGGATGCTCGTCAGGGCACCGGGCCGGGCGGTGCCGCCGAAGCCGGGATGGGTGGGAACGATGACCCGGACGCCGTGGGCCTTGGCGAACAACTCGCCGAACCCCGTCACGGTGTCGGGGCCGCCGCCCCCGTGCAGGAGCAGGAACGGCTGCCCGTCGCCGTACTCGCTGACGGCGACGTTGACAGGGCCGGCATCGGGCAGCGTCACGGTGCAGGTGGTTTTTGCGGTCATGGGGTCTCCTCGGCGAAATCGTCGGCGGGGACGGTGGCGTACCGGCTCATCGCCGCGGTGACGTTGCCCGGCGTCATGGGCTGGCCGGCGGCGATCATGTCGCGCAGGTCCCGGAAGTACTGCACGTACAGGTCGGGGGTGAACGTGTTCAGCAGGACCGCTGGTTCGTCGGCCGGGTTGGCGAATGTGTGCGGGGCGCCCGGCGGGATCATGACGAACGTCCCGGCCGGCGCGTCGTAGCTCGTGTCCGCCACGGTGAACCGCGCGGTGCCGGACACGACGTAGAAACCTTCGTCATGCCGGGCGTGCCTGTGCTGCGGCGGCCCGTCGGCGTGCGCCGCGAGGGTGATCTCGCCGACGCCGAGCCGGTGGCCGGTCGTGCGGCCGTCTTCGAGGATCCGCATCTGCACCGGGCCCAGCTGGATGGCCTCACCGCCAGCGGCCGGGACCACCGAGATCTCTGTCATGGCTCCTCCGTTTGTGAGAGTTCGCTTTCACGAAGATAGGCGGTTTGGTAGAGTCATGCAAGTTAGCTCTCATGATGGAGCCAGGCATGCAGGATGACGGTGGTGCGTGATGAGGGCGGTGGACGAGCAGACGGGCCGGGTCAATCAGAAGCGGCGCACCCGGACGGCGATCATCGAGGCCTGCCGCGAGGTCATCCTCTCCGGCGGTCCGGTGACGATGCCCGCCGTCGCGCGCGCGGCCCTGGTCTCCGAGCCGACCGCCTACCGGTACTTCCCGGATCTCACCTCGCTGCTGAGCGCGGCCCTGGAAGGGATGTGGCCGAACCCCGCCGAGGCTCTCGAGCCGATCGCCCCCTCGGCGGACCCGGTCGAACGCGTCGCGTTCGCCGCCGGGTTCTTCCTGCGCCGGGTGCTCAGCTACCAGGGAGCGGTACGGGCGATGATCTCCGCGACCATCACCCGGCCTGAGCTCGCCGCCCACCGTCCCGGCATACGGTTCGGCCTCATCGACCAGGCGCTCGACCCGATCGCCGGCACGCTGGCGCTGCCGCCGGAGCGGCTGGCCCAGCTCAAGCACGATCTCGCCGCGGTCATCAGCCCGGAGGCGTTGTTCTCGCTGACCGACCTGTGCCGTCTGTCCCCCGACGACGCGGTGGGCAGCCTGGTGCGGACGGCGACCACGATCACCGCGGCCGCCACCCGCGGCCACGGCGCGGGCTCATCGCGCCCGGGCAAGCGCCGCCCGCCGCGCCGGTGACTGTGTTCAGGATCAGCGCGCGGTGCCCCAGGCGACGTCGACGACGCCTTGAAGGCCGGTGCGTACCAGGTGCTGCCGGGAGCCGTCTGCGCGCATCAGGAAGAGATCCTCGCAGCACAGGTCGGGATGCCGCCGGTCGCTCGAGAACGCGATCTGGCCGCCGCCAGGCGCGTAGGCGGGTCCGAAGTTGTTGGTCGGCCATTTCGTCGTGACGAGCCTGGTGACCGCGGTACCGCTGGCTCTCATGACAAAGAGGCTGGCTTGCGGCCGGCCGGAGTTGCTGACGAACGCGATGTGCTTGCTATCGGGTGCCCAGCTCGGGCCGGACGCCTCCAGCCGCGGCGCGGTCACCGGGTGCGCATGCGTACCGTCGATGCGGACCACCCAGACCTGCGAGATGATTCCCTTGAACCCGAACCGGGTGAAGGTAATGCGGCGGCCATCGGGCGATACCTTGGGGTCGAAATTGCCGGTCTCGTTCGGGGCCTCGATGGACGGGACCACGAGGCGCCGGTGGGTTCCGTCGGAACGCATGATCCAGATTGCGCACAGGCCCTCATCGGGCGCGCAGCGGCTGAACACGATGTGCTTGCTGTCGGGGGCGTAGCTAGGCTGGTAGTCACGATAGCCCGGCGCGTCGGAAGCGAGCCGCCGCTGGCCGGTTCCGTTGGCGTTCATGATCCAGATGCGGCCCATGCCATTCGACGGGTTGAGCCGGACGAACAGGATGCGGGACCCATTGGGTGACCAGGCCGGCCACTGCGCCGTGAACTTCTTGGGCTCGTGGGTGAGCTGGGCCAGCGCGGTGCCGTCGGGGTTCACCGCGTAGATCTGGCCGGTTACGAAGTCGTCGAAGGCGATCCTGCCGGTTGCCGGCGGGCTGGCGGCCACGGCAGGTGCGGCCCCGATCGTCAGGCATGCCGCCGCCAGCGAGGCGGCCACCGCGAGCGTCCGGAGCGCAGCTGCTGCTCGTGTCATGTCCGTTCTCCTTGCTTTCGGCGGCCTGGCCATCGGGCCCGAGGGCGCGCCGCTAGGCGGCCGGACCCCAGTCGGTGAGGAACGTGTTGGCCACGCCGGTGTGCACCGCGCGCAGGCCGGAGCCGTCGGCGTTCATGACGTAGAAGTACGGGCAGATCCCGCGGGCCGGGCATTTCCCGTTGTATTGCAGGACGATCCGCCGACCGTCGGGCGAGTAGCTGGCGAATGCGCCTTGCAGCGGCGCGGGGCCGAAGTGGGTGAGCTTCCTCAGCCCGTGGCCGTCAGGGCGCACCGTCCAGATGTTGCTGCCGAACTGGCAGCAGTTGTCGGTGAACACGATGCGGCGGCCGTCGGGAGACCAGCCCGGCCAGAACGCCTGCAGCGACGGCCTGGTGATCCGGTGCAGACCCGACCCGTCAGCGCGCATCACCCACAGCGCGCTCAGCAAGCCACCCCGGTCCGCCCCGACGACGATGCGCCGCCCGTCCGGGGAGTACTCGCCGCGGACATAGGTCCAGTGCCCGCTGGCCAGCTGCCGCATGCCGCCGCCCGCAGCATTCACCACCTCGAGATCGCAGAATGTGATGAAGCCGAGGTGATCGTCGCACCGGCTGAACAGAATGCGCTTGCCGTCGGGCGACCAGGCGGGCTCCAGGTCGGCGAAGCCGGGATCGGCGGTCAGCCGCCGCTGGCCGGACCCGTCGGCGTTCATCACCCAGATCCGGTAATCACCGCTCTGATTGCTCTCATACGCGATCTTGGCGCTGCCCGCAGACCAGTCCGGCGCGCCGGCCGCCTTGGCCGCACCCACGTGGGTGAGCTGCCGCCGGCCGGAGCCGCCAGGGTTGATCGTGAACACGTTGGAATGACCCGACAGGTTCCCGCCGGGAAGCAGATCCCACTGGGAAAACGCGATCCGGCCATTGGCCGCTGCCGGCGACGCCGATGGCGCGCGCGCAGCATCTACCCGGCCCGGGCTCGACGCAGCCGCGGTGCCGGCGGAGGCTAAGACTCCGGCCGCCGCCAATGCCACAGCTATCCAGGAGCTCGTGATCGCCCGAAGAAGTCGTATCGGGAGCATCGTGCCGTGCTCCCCGCCGTGATGCCTGCCCATGACTGCCCCCCAGCCAGACGTGAGGCTGATCCCCGCGCGACACCAGCTTCTAGGACGCCTGGTACCACGTCAACCCCAAGACATGGTAAAAGCTCCACAAAGGACCCCTTGTCAGACAACCCCGATGCCAGCCGCCCAAGGCCAGCAGGACGAGCAGGCCGGGCAGGCCGGGGCGCTGGCCCTGGTGGCTAGCGGCTGCCGGCCGCCTCGAAGGCGCGGCCTGCACGGGTGGCGATGGCACCGGGCCGGAACAGCCCAGCGGTTCCGTCTCCGGGCGTGGCCGGGAGGGCGAACCAGGCGTAACGGTGCACGAAGGGCAGCCATCCCAGCATCGAGGTGGCGGCGGTGAGGAAGGCCGCTTGCTGCCGTGCGGACGGGAAGCTCGTGGTGGGCCCGAACCTCATCAGCGCGAACTCGGTCAGCCAGATCGGCAGCCGGTAGCGGGCATGAATCGCCTGCAGGTATCCGCGCAACTGCTGGACGGCCGGGCGGGTGGCGAAATCGGCGCCGTACCAGTGCACGGTGATGAAGCCGACCCGGTAGTGGCGGGCCCGGATGCCGCGCATGAAGCGGTCCAGCCAGCCGCCCGGGGTGGCGGCGCCGGCAGCCACGGCCGGGCTGCCAAGCCGCAGCCCGGTAGCCATCAGCCGCGGCCACAGCCGCAGCGCCTGGGACACGGTCATGTCCGACTGGCCGGCGTTGTCGGGTTCGTTGAAGCCCAGCAGGTCAGGACCTTCGCGGCGGACCTGGCGCAATGTTGCGGAGGTCACGCTGCCCGCGCCCCAGATCATGGGGACGAAGTGCACGCCAGGCGGGCTCGCAATGCCCTGGTGACCAGCCGCCCAGGTGTAATACCAGGCTGCCCCGGATCTGGCCAGCGCCTTGTCCACCCCGTCAAAGGCCCATGCACCGACCCCCTTGTGTATCGCCGGCGATGACACCTGCGGCGCCTTGGGCGAGCCCGCCGCTCCGGAGGGAGCCGCGGCCAGGCAGCCGACTGCCAGCACCCCACCGACCAGCTTCGATAGCAACAACATCGCCGCCTCACCTCACGTCCGCGCAGCCGGCACGGTTGCGCGGCCGGGCGCATACGCATCCTCTCGGTACCTGCCTGCGCCGCGGCGGCAATCCGGCGAACTGCCTGATGATCGGCTGAACGCCGGCCATGGCCAGGACCGGTGCCAGCAAGTCCCGGTCCGCAGTGCCTGCACACCTGGGATACTGATCCGGAGGGTCATTCCGGATGGTGCCGAAGGGAGTACGCGGATGAAGGTGGGCTTGCACGTCGCGGATTTCACCTGGGAGGGCGGCCCGCCTGCACTGCGGGCGCGGTTGGGCGAGGTGGCGCGGCGCGCCGACGACGCGGGGGTAGACCGGCTCAGCGTGATGGACCACGTCTGGCAGATCGGACACCTCGGGCCGCCCGAGCACGAGATGCTCGAGGCCTACACGGCGCTGGGCTTTCTGGCCGGCCTGACCGAGCGGGTCAAGCTGCTCACGGTCGTGACCGCGGTGGTCTACCGGGACCCCGGGCTGCTGGCGAAGGAAGTTACCACGCTGGACGTGCTGTCGGGTGGGCGCGCCATGCTGGGCATCGGGGCGGCCTGGAACGAGGAAGAGGCCCGCGGGCTTGGCTTGCTCTTCCCGCCGCTCGCCGAGCGCTTCGAACGGCTGGAAGAGGCATTGCGCATCTGCGCGCAGATGTGGAGCGACGACGACGGCCCGTTCGAGGGCAAGCACTACCACCTGAGCCGCACGCTGAACTCACCGCAGGCACTGAGCCGGCCGCACCCACCGATCCTCATCGGCGGGGGCGGCGAGCGCAAGACGCTGTTGCTGGTGGCCCGCTACGCCGACGCGTGCAACCTGTTCGATACTCCGGACCTGGCGCACAAGCTCGACGTGCTGCGCCAGCACTGCGCCGACGAGGGCCGCGACTACGACACGATCGAGAAGACCGTGCAGGTCCGGTTCGATCTCGGCGAGGACGGCGAACGGGTGCAGCAGACGATCGAGCACCTGCAGGAACTGTCCGAGCTGGGCTTCGAGGTGGCGCACGGCACCCTGGCCCGGGTCGGCACGCTGCGTCCGCTGGACCTGATGGCCGAACGCGTCATCCCTGCCATCGAGAAGTTCTGAACCGGGGTAGCCCCGGCGACCGGGTGCCGTGGATCGGGGCCGCCGGGGGGCCGCCGGCGGGTTCACCCGTCACCGGCCGGGGACGCAGAGCCCTACCCGGTTGCCTGCGGCGGGTTCGCCTGTCCGGCCGCGGGCGGTGGCATGAACTCGCCCGCCAGCAGCGGCCGCGCCAGCGTGTTGCCCGCGGGGGCCAGCGGGCAGGCCCAGGCCGGATCGTAGGCGCACGAAGGGTTGTAGGCGAAGTTGAAGTCGAGGACCAGCCGGCTCTCGTCGCCGCCCAGATCCGCGCCCTTGGCCGTATCGATCAGGTACCGGCCCCCGCCGTAGGTCGCCGACCCCGCGCTGGCATCCTTGACCGGCACGAAGACGCCACCGCCGTAGCACGCGAGCCACCACACGTCCAGGCTGCCGAGGCCGGGCAGATGCGCAAATCCAAGGCGGTCGAACACGACGATGCCGTCGGTGCCGGTGGCGACCTTCATCTGCCTGGCCTCCAGATCGGTGACGACCTCGACCTCGAAACGCAGCAGCGGGTCATAGGCGGCGACCGGCGCGCCCGGGTAGCCGGCGCGTCCCGGCCGCGGGACGGGCGAGTCCGGATGCGAGCGCAGCAGGTCATCACGAGTGCTGCGCCAGTGATCGTGCGCGGCCACGGGATCCGGCTCAGCGCGGACCTCCGCATACAGCCGGGCGATCCTGCGGCGCCAGTCCAGCAAGGTCAACGACATCCGAACTCCCATGCCCGCCCTGGTGCCATCCAATCACCTGCCGCACTCGCGCGCCCGGCCTCGCCGCGCGCTGCCCATCCTGCGCTCAAGCCGGCGGAGAGCCTGCACTGGCCAGCCCGCGGGGCGATCCGGGCTGTCAGACTGTGGCCATGAACATCGGGAAGGTCGGCATCTGGACCAGCTACCGTCCGTTCGGCATCCAGCGCGCCGGGGAGGCGGCCAGGCTCGCCGAGCAGCTCGGGTACGGCACGTGGTGGGTGGGCGGCTCCCCCCGCGTTGCCGACATCCGCCCGATCCTGGACGCGACATCGACGCTCGTCGCGGCGACCGGCATCCTCAACGTCTGGGGTAACGACCCCGGCCAGACGGCGGCCGCCGATGCGACGCTGCGCGCGGACTTCCCCGGCCGGTTCATGCTCGGCATCGGCATCGGCCACCCCGAGGCGACCAGCGACTACCGCCGGCCGCTGGCGACCATGCGCGCGTTCCTCGACGGCCTTGACGCCTCGCCGTCCCCGCCGCCGGCCGGCGAGCGCTGCCTGGCCGCGCTCGGCCCGAAGATGCTCGACCTCGCGGGCGAGCGCACCGCGGGCACGCACCCGTACTTCGTGCCCGTCGAGCACACCCGGCTGGCCCGCCAGCGGCTCGGCCCCGGCAAGCTGGTCGCCCCCGAGGTGGCGTGCGTGGTCAGCATCGACCCGGTGCACGCCAAGGCCGTCGCCCGCCAGTACGCCCAGATGTACCTGGGCCTGCGCAACTACACGCAGAACCTGCTCGGCTTCGGCTTCACCGAGGCCGACTTCGCCGGCGGGGGCTCCGACCGGCTGGTCGACGCGATCATCCCTCAGGGCAGCGCCGGGCAGATCGCCGAGTTCGTCCATGAGCACCTCGACGCCGGCGCCGACCACGTCTGCCTGCAGCCGCTGGGCGAGCAGGGCATCCCGCGCCAGTCCTGGACCGCGCTCGCGGAAGCCCTGGCCGGCTAGCCGCCGGCAGCGGTCGGCCTGGTTGACGGCCGCCACGGGTTCCTCATATGCGTTGAGGCTCGTTCTCGCTGGTGCCGGCTGCCTGCCGGGTGAAAGTATCTGCAGTAAGGCCAGTGCAGCGAGCCTGGTCACGGGGAGCTACAGGATCCGGCGTGCCGCGCCGGCGCCGTAGCAGTGCTGTTCAATTCTGAGGGGATTGGCCGGATGCCTAAGATCGTGGTTATCGGCGGCGGGGTCGTGGGCCTTTCGGCGGCGCTGATGCTCGCGAGGGCCGGACATGACGTCACGGTCTTCGAACGCGACGACGCGGCGATGCCTGGCTCGCCACAGCAGGCGTGGCAGGCGTGGCAGCGGCACGGGGTGGCCCAGTTCCGGCAGCCGCACTTCCTGCACGCGGCCGGATACCACCTGCTCGGCGAGACGTTGCCCGAGACGGCGCAGGCCCTGCTGCAGGCGGGCGGCACGCCGTTCGACGCGCTTTCACTCCTGCCCCCGTTCATCACCGACCGCGCGCCGCGCGAGGGAGACGACCGGTTCACCACGGTCACGGGCCGGCGGCCGGTGATCGAGTACGCGGTGGCGGCCACCGCAGCCGAGCGTGCCGATATCCGCCGGGGGGTGTCGGTTACCGAGCTGGTGACCGGCCCGGCGGCCGCGGCCGGCGTCCCCCACGTGACCGGCGTGCGCACCTCCAGCGGCGACGAACTCGCCGCTGACCTGGTCATCGACGCGATGGGCCGACGATCGGGGCTGCCCGGCTGGCTAGCGGCGCTGGGAGCCCCGGCGCCGGCAGAGGAGGCTGAGGACTCGGGCTTCACCTACTACACCCGCTACTTCCGCTCGGCGTCCGGGGAGCAACCTCAGTTCATCACCGGCCTGCTGACGCCGTTCGACTCCTTCTCGCTGTTGACGCTGCCCGGCGACGCGGGAACGTGGTCAGTGACCGTCTACATCTCCTCCCGCGACCAGGCACTCAAGGAACTGCGGCAGCCCGAGAAGTGGACGGCCCTGATCGCCGCGTGCCCGTTCCACGCGCACCTCCTCGACGGCGAACCGCTCACCGACGTCGCCGCGATGAGCGGCATCGTGGACCGGCGGCGGGGGCTCGTGGTGAACGGCACGCCGGTAGTGACGGGCCTGGTCACCGTCGGCGACTCGGCATGCTGCACGAACCCGTCGCTGGGCCGGGGAATGACCATGGGATTCATGCACGCCGCGGGGACCGTCGAGGTCATCGGGAAACACCTGGATGACCCGCTCACGCTCGCAGTCGAACACGACCGGATGACGCAGACCCGGGTGATCCCGTGGTACCAGGCCACGGTGGAGTTCGACCGGGCCCGCAAGGTCCAGATGGACGCGGCGATCGAGGGCAGGCCCGCACCGCAGCCCACCGGCCCGGCGGCTCTGTTCCAGCAGGCATTCGGAAAGGCGATGCTCTACGACGCCGACGTCTTCCGGGCCATGATGGAGATCATCATGATGCAGGCGCTGCCTGAGGAGGTGTTCACCCGGCCCGGGTTCGCCGGCCGCGTCTCGGCGGCCGCCGAGGGCCGCGAGGCGTTCATCGCGCCGGGCCCGTCCCGTGCCGAACTGCTCGGGGCGCTGGGGTGAGTACGGGCGAGGGGCGGGTAACCGGGCCGGCAGTGACCGGGCGGCCGTGACCGGGTCCGCAGTTATCCCGCCGCGTAGAGTTTGCCGGCGGGCACTCACGCTCCGGTCGAACCGTCAATGCGCTCCCGCAGCAGGTCAGCATGGCCGTTGTGGCGGGCGTACTCCTCGATCATGTGAACCATGACCCAGCGCAGCGAGAACCGTGCCCCGCCGCGCATGCCGGCGACATCCAGCGACGCCGCTGCCGCCGTCAGTTCCCTGGCGTGCTCGCACTCGGCCCGCCAGGCAGTGAATGCCGCTGTCACGTCAGCGGTTCCCGCCTCCTCGAAGGCCGGCTCCGGATCCAGCACCGGCCCGGCCGCCCACAGGCCGGCCATCTCCTCGCCCGCCTGCTGCGGCGGGATGACCCGCTCGACCGTCACACCGCGACGCTAGCAAGGCCCGCGGCCGCAGTTCGAGACCCGGCCGCGGACCACCTGGCAGTCTTGGTGTGGCAAGGGCGCAGTGCTCAGCGGAGAAGGTGGTCGTGGCCGGGTCTGGCATCACGCTTCACAGGCTCGACGGCAGGCAGGCCGCTGCGCATGAGGACGAGCTGCAGGTTGTCCACCGCGAGAATAACGGTGCGGCCGATCATGAGGCGGTGTTCGCCGGGCGGCTGCGAGTGTGGCGTCGCCAGCAGGGCTTCGTCCTGGCTGAGGCCCGCCACGGTGACTACCTGGTCGGTTTCGCGGCCGGCATGCCGCTGCGGTCATCGACTTCCTGGTGGAAGGGACTGACCACCGCGCTGCCGGCCGAGGTCACCGCTGAGCATCCAGGCCGTACCTTCGCCCTGATGGACCTGCTGGTACGCGCGTCGTGGCGCAGGCAGGGCATCGCCGGATCCCTGCATGACCTCATCCTCAGCGGCCGGCCCGAGGAACGAGCGACGGTGACCGTCCCGTCGGGGGCCACCGTGGCGCAGCGGGCTTTCCGGACGTGGGGCTGGACCAGGATCGGACGAACCCGTGGATCCGATCCCGGCTCGCCCGTGCTGGACGTGCTGGTCCTGGCCCTTCCAGCCAGTCACGACTAGGCACCCGGGAGCCAGCCTCGCCCGGATCTGCCGCGCCCCTCCCCCGCTCGCGCTGCCGGCAGTTCACGCAGCCGCTGGGGTGGTGAACGACGTGTTTCTGCCTCTCGTCTGGCCGGCCGCCAGCCGTTATTCTCAATAGCGGGGCAAAGGCTAGTTAAACGGGTAATTTGCCGGGGTTCAGCGCCGCCGGGCGCTTCCGGCCGTCAGCACGCGATCGGACGGTGGTCAGCATGGCCCGGAGCAGGATCAGGTTAAGGCGCTGGATCGCCCTGGGCGGGAGCGTGTTCGTCGCGGTGCTGCTCACCGTCGCGCTCCCAGCCGGGCAGGCGCTGGCCGCGCCCTCGCAGTGGTCGGTCACCCCGGCGCCCGACCATGGGGATAGCGACAACCAGTTCTCCGCCGTCTCCTGCGTCTCCGCGTCTGACTGCATGGCCGTGGGTACCTACCTGGACGGCAGCCAGGATCTGGCTATGGCCGAGCACTGGAACGGCACCGCCTGGTCGCTGACCACCCCGGTGCAGCCGAGCAACACGACGAACGTGCTGCGAAGCGTGTCCTGCGTCAGTGCGACGTTCTGTGTGGCGGCCGGCGACTACTTCGACGCCAGCAACGCGGCGCTGACGCTGATCGAAACCTGGAACGGCTCCACCTGGTCCATGGCATCAAGCCCCAGCCCGAGCAGTTCGGTGAACAACCTCGACGGGGTGTCCTGCGTCAGTGCCGGCTCCTGCATGGCGGTCGGTTTCGAGGACAACGGCACCGACGTGACCCTGGCCGAACACTGGAACGGCGCCGCCTGGTCTGTCGTGACCAGCCCGGCCAAGGGCTCGGGCAGCTTCCTGAACGGGGTGTCCTGCGTCAGCGCCAGCCACTGCACCGCGGCCGGCCGGTACTTCGGCTCGGTCCCGCTGACCCTGGTGGAGTCCTGGAACGGCAGCACCTGGAAGGTGATCACCAGCCCCAACCCGAGCACCCACGACAACGAGCTGAACGGGGTGTCCTGCGCCACCGCGACCGCGTGCGTCGCGGTCGGCGACGACTTCACCGGCTCCGAGACCAAGACCCTGGCCGAGTCGTGGAACGGCAGCACCTGGAAGGTGGTCACCAGCCCCGACCCCGACCCCTCCGTCAACGAGTTCTTGGGGGTGTCTTGCGCCAGTGCGGCCCATTGCGCCGCGGTCGGCGACGCGGGTGAGCAGAGCCTGGCCGCTTCGTACAACGGGACGGCCTGGACGGTCAGGCCCACCCCGGATTCAGGGCAGGCGAACACGCTGTCCGGCGTGTCGTGCGCCGGCGCGTCCAGTTGCATGGCGGCCGGCGAGGCGGGGACCGGGCCTGCCATTCAGACCGTGGCCCTGTCCTGGAACGGCACCGCCTGGTCGCTGTCGCCCAGCCTCAACCAGGGCGACACGGCCAACGTGCTCAACGGGATCGCCTGCCCCGGCGTGACCGCCTGCTTCGCGGTCGGCTCGTACGCGACCACGGGCGGCTTCCAGACCCTGATCGAGTCCTGGAACGGGACCGCCTGGACCCTGGTGACCAGCCCTGACGCCAGCTCCAGCGACCAGCTCAGCGCGGTGTCGTGCTCCAGCGCCTCGCACTGCATGGCCGTCGGCACCTACCAGAACGGCGGGGTCACCGACGCCCTGGCCGTGCAGTGGAACGGCGGCACCTGGACGGTCTCGGCCCCCGCCAACCCGAGCAGCACGAACAACACCCTCACCGGCGTGTCCTGCGTCAGCGCCACCCACTGCGTGGCGGTGGGCCACGACGCCTCCGGCAGCGTGACCGAGACACTGGCCGAGTCGTGGAACGGCAGCACCTGGACGGCGCTGACCACGCCGGATCCGAGCGGCGACTTCAACTCGCTGAGCGGCGTCTCCTGCGTCAGCACGGCGAAGTGCACCGCGGCGGGCTCACTGGACACTCCCTCGGGCATGCGCACGCTGGTCGAGGCGGGAAACGGCAGCACCTGGAAGCAGGCTTCCAGCCCCAACCCGAGCGGTGCCTTCGACATCCTGGAGGGGCTGTCCTGCCCCAGCGCCAGTAGCTGCCTTGCCGTCGGCCACCAGGGCGTGGGGGGCACGACGCACACCCTCGCCGAGACCTGGAACGGGGCCACCTGGAAGGTGGTCGATAGCCTCAACCCGCGCAAGGGCTTCAACGAACTGCTCAGCGTGTCCTGCTTCAGCGTCTCCAACTGTGTCGCGGTCGGCCAGCAGGGTGGCCCGGGCGACACCGTCCTCACCGAATCCTGGAACGGCCTGTCGTGGAACGCGCCCGCCACCCCGGACCCGAGCCCGGTCGAGGACCTCCTGACCAGCGTGTCCTGCCCGAACGCCGGCACCTGCCAGGCCGCGGGCAGCTACGACGCCAGCTTCTCGGTGCCGGTTCAGGCCCTGGTGCTGTCCGCGAGCACGCCAGCGCCGGCGATCACCAAGTTCAGCCCGGCGTCGGGCAAGGTCGGCACCTCCGTGACGATCACCGGGATGCACCTGGCCGGCGCCACCAAGGTCACCTTCAACGGCACCGCGGCCACCATCACCTCGGCCATTCCCGCCCAGATCGTCGTCAAGGTGCCCGCGGGCGCCACCACCGGCAAGATCAAGGTGACCACGCCGGGCGGCACCGCGACCAGCGCGACCAGCTTCAAGGTGACATGACCGGAGCCGGTGGCTCATCCGGCTGAGACCGCGGGGCGGGGCTTGCCGGGCGCCACGGTACGGGCCAGGATGCCAAGCGTGGCCCGCAGCGCGCTTTCCGGGATCACCGGGAAGATGGCGGCGTCCTTCCAGCTCTGCTCGGCCGCCGACCAGTCGTAGTAGGACGTGGCGAGTGTGCCCTCGTCGATTGGCTCCAGCCGGTAGCCGTACACGTGGCCAAGGTTCAGCTGGCCGCGGACGGTCCAGGCGATCTCCCGGTCTGGCTCAAACGCGACGATTTCGACCGTGACATCGTAACGACCGAGGGGATAGTCGTTGAGCGCTTCCCGGTCCATGTGCACGACGAAGGTATCTCCCACCTTGGCGACAACGTCCCCGCTGGCTTCCATTAACATCCCGGAGCTGTCGATAGCCACGTGCCCCCGGGGATCGCTGAGCACGGCGAAGATCTCGCCCGGTGAGGCGGCCACAGCCCGCTGCACTTCCAGTCGTTCTGCCATGGGCCCATTGTCGCGCGCGAGCCGCAGCTTGCCCCGCCGCCTGTTGCCTGCGCCGTGGGTTTAGTCCCGGACGGTGTCATCCGGCACTGGTGCCCGCGCGTCATGTGGATGAGGCTTTCGTCCTGCGGTCGGTGCGGCCCGCGCTGCCTCCACGAGGCAGGGAGGCATGTCTGATGCAGACTGGGCGGTTTACCGGGACTGGCGGGCTGAGGCGGGGCGCGGCGGCGCTGGTGTCAGCGGCGCTGGTATCAGCGGCGCTGGCCGGGGGCGGCCCGGCGGCCGCGGCGGCCCACTCAGATGATGTCGCGGTTCCGCGCACCGGCACGGCGGCAGGGGTGATCTCGACGGCGGCGGGGGGCGTCGGCGGCCCGGCCAGGGCCACCAGTGTTGCCCTGGACAATCCGTGCGGCGTGTTGTTCACCGGCGGGCGCCTGTACGTCGCAAGCGGCGGGACCGTGCGGGAGGTGGACCCGGCGGCCGGCGGGCTGAGGACCCCCGTGGGGACCGGCGCTACCGGCCCGCTCGGCGATGGCGGCAAGGCGACCCGGGCAAGCGTGGGCACCTGCGGCGTGACCGCGGACCACGCCGGGAACCTGCTGATCGCCGACGCGAGCCACCAGCGGGTCCGGGCGGTGGCGAAAAGCACCGGCACCTTCTACGGGCAGCCGATGACCGCCGGGCACATCTACACGATCGCCGGCGATGGCAGGCTGGGATTCTCCGGTGACGGCGGCCCGGCGGCCGAGGCCAAGCTCAACGGGCCCGCTGGAGTGGCGGTGGACGCCGCCGGGAACATTCTGATCGCCGACATCGGCAACCAGCGGATCCGGGTGGTGGCCGCATCCTCGGGCACGTTCTACGGGCGGCCGATGACCGCCGGGCACATCTACTCGATCGCGGGCAATGGCACCGAGGGGTTCGCCGGTGACGGCGGCCCGGCCACGAAGGCAGAGCTCAACCAGCCCACGGGCGTGGCTGTGGACGACGCTGGCAACGTGCTGATCGGCGATTCCTTCAACCAGCGGATCCGGGTCGTGGCCGAAACCACGGGCACCTTCTACGGGCAGCCGATGACCGCGGGGGACATCTATACCGTCGCCGGCGACGGCACCGAGGGGTTCGCCGGCGACGGCGGCCCGGCCACCAGTGCCGAGCTCGCAGAGCCCGGTGCGGTGGCGGTGGACCACACCGGGAACCTGCTGATCCCCGACTTCGCGAACCAGCGGATCCGGGTCGTGGCCGAAACCACCGGCACCTTCTACGGGCAGCCGATGACCGCCGGGCACATCTACACCGTCGCCGGCGACGGCACCGAAGGATTCGCCGGCGACGGCAGCCCGGCCACCAGCGCCGAGCTCTTCTTCCCGCGAGGCGCGGGGGTGGACGCCGCCGGCAACCTGCTGATCGCCGACTCCGACAACAACCGGGTCCGGATGGTGGCCGAAACCACCGGCACCTTCTACGGGCAGCCGATGACCGCCGGGCACATCTACACCATCGCCGGCAATGGCAATGCCGCGTTCTCCGGTGACGGCGGGCCGGCCACCAGCGCCGAGTTCTCCGGCACAGCGGGCGTGGCGGTGGACCACGGCGGGAACCTGCTGATCGCCGACGCCGGCGACAACCGGGTCCGGGTGACGGCGGGAAGCACCGGCACCTTCTACGGGCGCCCGATGACCGCCGGGCACGTCTACACCGTCGCCGGCGATGGCACGCCAGGATTCTCGGGTGACGGCGGCCCGGCGACCAGCGCCGAGTTCTCCCGCCTGGCGGGCGTGGCGGTGGACCACGGCGGGAACCTGCTGATCGCCGATGCCGGCAACGACCGGGTCCGGATGGTGGCCGAAACCACCGGCACCTTCTACGGGCAGCCGATGACCGCCGGGCACATCTACACCGTCGCCGGCGATGGCGTCGAGGGGCGCTGCGGCAGCGGCGGCCCGGCCACCGGTGCCAAGGTCTTCAATCCGCAGGGCGTGGCGGCGGACGCCGCCGGGAACCTGCTGATCGCCGATACCTTCGGCGACTGTGTCCAGGTTGTCGCCGCCTCGTCGGGCACGTTCTACGGCCGGGCGATGACCGCTGGCGACATCTACACGATCGCCGGCACCCGCGCCGTCGGGTTCTCCGGTGACGGCGGCCCGGCCACCAAAGCCAAACTCGACAGCCCGGCGGGCGTGGCGATGGACGCCACCGGCAACGTGCTGATCTCCGACTCCGACAATGACCGGGTCCGGGTGGTGGCCGAACGCGCCGGCACCTTCTACGGCAAGGCGATGACCGCCGGGGACATCTACACCATCGCTGGCGATGGCACCGTGGGGTTGTCCGGCGACCGCGGGCCGGCCACCAAGGCCGGGCTCTTCCGCCCGGCGGGCCTGGCGATGGACGCCACCGGCAACGTGCTGATCTCCGATACTCTCAACAACCGGGTCCGGGTGGTGGCCGAACGCACCGGTACCTTCTACGGGCAGCCGATGACCGCCGGGGACATCTATACCGTCGCCAGCGCCGGCCCCCACGGCACCGGCGCGGGCGGGTTCTCCGGTGACGGCGGCCCGGCCACCAAGGCCGAGCTCAACGGCCCGGCGGGCGTGGCGGTGCACGCCGGGAACCTGCTGATCGCCGACCGGGGCAACAGCCGGATCCGGATGGTGGCAGGCTAGGGCCAGCCCCGGGGTCCGGCGCGCGGGCCGGTCGCGGTCCTCGTTACCGACAAGAGACGTCAGAGTGGGTTGAGGCGGGCCTTGAGCAGGCAGAACTCATTGCCTTCGGGGTCGGCGAGGACGTGCCATTGCTCCTCGCCGGTCTGACCGATGTCGGCCGGGCGTGCCCCGAGCTTCAGAAGGCGTTCGAGTTCGGCGTCCTGATCGCGGTCGGTGGCGTTGACGTCGATGTGCAGCCGGGACTTCCCCTTCTCCGGCTCGTCCCTGCGACTGAGGATGATCGTCGGCTGCGGGCCGCCGAACCCTTCGCGCGGCCCGATCTCGATGCAGTCCTCCTCGCGATCGAGCACTACGAAGTCCAGGACCTCGCACCAGAACCGCGCCAGCACCTCAGGGTCGCGGCAACCGAGCACGAGCTCACTGATACGGCATGCCATTAACGAAACCTACTCTCAGGGTGGGACCTGCCGGGATGGCCGCACGCGGATCTCATGGGCCCCGCAGCGAGAACACCCCCGCGACCGTACCGGACGAGGCGAGCAGCGGCGAACTGATTTCCGGCCCTCGCCTGGGCAGGCCGCCGTGTCATCCGCCGCGGCGTGCGCTGAGCCAGGCCGCCGCCCGGGCAGGCGAGGCGCGGGCGAGCCAGGCGTCCTGCACTATCTCGGTCAGCTCCTGCAGCGTGAGCTCGCTGACCCGGCTGGCCCGCACCAGTACCGACGGGTGGCCGTCGAAGTGCGGCGTGGTGAAGAAGGGCGAATTCTCGTCTTGGGCCAGGGCATGCTTGTCGGACTCCGACGGCACCCAGAACATGATCACGTCGGCGTAACGCTGGCCGGTGCGCGGATCGGCGGCGTCGGGCCGGGCGGTGCGGAAGAACACAAAGGACCGGCCGCCCACCTGGTAAACCGGATTGCCCTGCGGGCCGTGGAGGACCGTGACGTGAGGCATGCTCGCGGCCAGGTCGTGGACATCCCCGACGCGCGCCCGGCGCGACCGCGGGGCCATGCTCACCTAGGTCGCGCTGACCGACCGCGCGTTAACCGATTCGCCGGAGTCGATCCCGAACGAGATGACGCGCGCGGGCTTGATGCGGACGATGGTGTCCTCGAACCGCTCGTTCAGGGCTTTGCCGCCTTCCGGCAGCACGGCCGCGGTTCCCCGGATCTCGATCATGCGTGGCTGCCACGGCGGGAGCACATCGTCGATCACGATGCTCGCCAGGCCGGTGCGCTGCACATCGCGCAGCTTCTTGGTCTGGCTCATCCGCAACCCGCCCACGTCGATCGCGTCCTGCTCGGGGTTGTAGCGGAACGACGTCGGGACCACGTGCGGCTGCCCGTCCAGCCCGACGGTTGCAATCCGCCCCAGGCGCTGCCCGGCTAGGTAGTCACGCTCTTTTTCGCTGAAGACGCTCATGCCGGGCCAACCAGCCGTTCTGCCGCGGCATTCCGCCGGCGCCGTGGCCGGGTCCGGCTCCGTGATTACGAGGCTTCCTGTCGAGAGCGACCGGGCGTACAGTGCGTCCTTGACGGGTTACAGTGCGTTCTTAACGTGCGGCTGGGAGAGGGTCCTGCTGTGCGAGTGACTCATGCTGGGGCACCGGCTGCGGCTGCGGCAGTGGTCGTGGTGGCGGGGCTGGCCTCGCCCACGGCATTAGCCAACGGATTGCCGCGAGCTGCAACCTCGCAGGCCAAGACGGTCGCTGTCTCGCCCTCACCGGGAGACCGGTTCGCCACGCCCCAGACCACGATCAGCTTCCGGGGCATTACCCCAGCGGCGCTGGGCACGGTACGCGTCGCCGGTTCCCGCAGCGGCGCTCATCCCGGCAGCCTGGTGGCCGACCCGGACGGGTACACCATCTGGAAGCCCCGGGCCGCCTTCCTCCCCGGGGAGCGGGTCATCGTGCGCACCGCGGTGGCGATCAGCGGCGCGGCAGGGGACAGTTTCTCCTTCACCGTGGCCCGCATCGCGCCGCACGCCTCCGAGATCCTGCCGCCGGACAGTGCCGCTGGGACAAGGGCCACGGTCCGCGCCCCAGCCACCCGGTCCGGGCCGGCCTCCTCCCCCGGCTCACCTCAGGCGGCCGCCACCTGCAGGCCAGTACTGCCCTCGTTCCGCAGCGAGCCGAGCCTGACCCCGCCGGGAGCCTGCGTCAACCTAGCCGCGACCGGGACAGCCTCCGGCTACCTGTTCGTCACGCCTTTGGGCACGGGGGGGCGGGGCGACGGGGCCGCCATCTTCGACAACCGGGGCAACATCATCTGGTATGACCCGGTGGACACCCACGATGTGGACAACCTGGAGCCCGTGACCTACGAAGGGCAGCCCATGCTGGCCTTCTTCCAGGGCGCCGGCGGGGCTGCCGGCAACGGCGAGTACGTCCTGATGAACCAGCACTACCAGATCGTGGCCTACATCCAGGGTGGCAACGGCGACCAGGCCAACCAGCACGAGCTCACCATCACCCCCCAGGACACGGCGCTCATCGGCTGCTACGTGCCGGTGACGATGAACCTGACGGCCTACGGGGGGACGGCCGACCAGGTCGTCTGGGATTACGTGGTCCAGGAGATCGACGTGAGCACCGGCAACGTGCTCTTCTCCTGGAACTCCCTGGATCACGTGCCGGTCACCGACTCCGACTACCGCGTGCCCGCCAGCGGGGCTCCCTTCGACTACTTCCACGGCAACTCCATCGCGCTGACCTCGGACGGGAACCTGCTGATCTCGGGCCGCAGGGTCTCGGCCGTGTACAAGGTCAACCGCGCCACCGGGGCGGTCATGTGGGAGCTCGGCGGGAAGCACTCCAGCTTCACCCTGGCACCCTCAGGGCAGCAGTGGTTCTGCTACCAGCACCACGCGCGCCAGCCGCAGGCGGACGTGATCACGCTCTTCGACGACGGCGGCAATGGCCCCTCCACCTGCCCCAACCACGCTTCCCGGGCGCTGACACTGAGCCTCAATACCAAAACCCACACCGCCACCATCACCCGCGACCTCAGCCACAATCCTCCGCTGCACGCCGCGCTCTGGGGCAGTAACCAGACCCTCCCTCACGGGGATGCCCTGGTCAGCTGGGGCGGCCGGAAAGAGATCACTGAGTTCAACGCTGCCAGCGAGCCCAACTTCGACATGAGCTTTTCGGGGCGTACCTACCGGGCCTTCCGCGCACCCTGGACGGGTATCCCGGACTACCCGCCCGCGGTGGCCGCACGCAAGGGCGCGGGGAACGCGGTGACGGTCTATGTGAGCTGGAACGGCGACACCCAGGTGGCGTCGTGGCAGATCCTGGCCGGGTCCAGCCCCTCGTCCCTGGCCCCGGTGGGCCAGCCCCAGCGCAAGACCGGGTTCGAGACCAAGATCACCGTGCAAACGGTGGCACCCCTGGTAGCGGCCCAGGCCACGGACGGGTCGGGCAATGCGCTGGCCACCTCACCGGCGGTACCGGCCGGCGACGCCCCTAGCGCGGGGCTGGTACTACGCCGGCACGCCGTCCCGAGCCAGCCGCCGGAAATTCCTGGTGCATAGCTGCGCAGTGGTCAGCGGCCGGGCAGGGCCGCTGCCGGTTCAGCTCGGAAGGGACTGCCCCGTGCCGGGCTGGTCTTGGCCCGCGAGCAGGGCCAGGACTTCACCGATGGTGCGTTCCCGGCCGGCGGGGTCGGGCATCGGCAGGTGCGCCTGGATCTGGTAGCGGTTACGGCGCCCTTCTTTCTGCTTTACCACATAGCCGGCCTCGGCCAGGTCGGTGACGATGCCGTAGGCGCTGCGCTCGGTGATGCCCAGCCTGGCCGCGATGTCGCGCAGCCGTACTCCCGGGTCATGCGCGATGCACAGCAGCACCCGGGCGTGGGTGGTCAGGAAGCCCCAGTTGGTCACGCCTGCAGGTTACCAGAATCTTTCTAGCAATTTATTACTAGTTTCGGTTTTGCGGTGGGATTTTGAGCAGAAGCGCCGAGGTCAGGTGTCAGGGCCGTCGGCGATGCGAACGAGGGCCCGGCGTAGCTGGCGAGGCGGCCCCGCTCCGGCCGAGTCATAATTGCCTAAAGTTTCCAGAAATGTATTACTAGTTTGATGGAACTAACGTAGCGTCAATGACAGCCGTCGAGGCTGGGCTGTCGCTGACTGCCGGGTTGCTTGAGGGCCAGCGAGAGGACTTGGTCATGGGTGAGGCCCGGCTGCATGTGGTGTTCGGGACCGGACAGGTCGGAAGTGCCCTTGCCGCTCACCTGGCCGGGCTGGGTATGGCGGTCCGGGCGGTGTCCCGGCACCGGCCGCCCGCGCTGGCCGGAGGGGTCGACTGGCGGGCCGCGGATGTCACTGACCCCGAGGCGGCCGCCGACGCGGCCAAGGGGGCCTCGGTGGTGTACCAGTGCGTCAATGCCCCGTATACGCAGTGGCCGGAGCTTTTCCCGCCGCTGCAGCGGGGCGTGCTGGCAGCTGCCGAACGCACCGGTGCGCTGCTGGTGGTGCTGGAGAACCTGTACGGCTACGGCCCGGCCGCAGGCATGCCGATGACCGAGGATCTGCCCCTGGCCGCGACGACCGTCAAGGGCCGGACCCGGGCGGCGATGACCGCCGAGTTGCTGGCCGCCGCCGAGGCCGGCCGGGTCCGGCTGGCGATAGGGCGGGCGTCGGACTTCTTCGGCCCTGGCGTCACGCAAGGGTCGGTGCTGGGCGAGCGGGTCTTCGGCAATGCCCTGGCCGGCCGACGGGCCGACTTCATCGGCAACCCCGGCCTGCCGCACACCTACAGCTACGTTCCCGACATCGCCGCGGGCCTGGCCATCCTCGGCACCGACGCCCGCGCGGCCGGCCACGTGTGGCACCTGCCCGGCCCGCAGACCGTTACCACCCGGGCGCTGCTCGACCTGGTCGCCAGCGAGGCCGGGCACCCGGTCGGCATCCGGCCGGTGCCCAAGCTGGCCCTGCGGGCCTTCGGGCTGGTCAACCCGATGATGCGGGAACTGGCCGAGATGACCTACGAGTTCGACCAGCCGTTCGTCCTGGACACCAGCAAATACCAGTCCGCCTTCGGAGCTGCTAGCACTCCGCTGGCCGACGCCATTGCCGCGACCGTCGCCTGGTACCGGACCCGGCCGGGCACGTCATGACCGCCCAACCGCAGACGGCCAACGGCACGCCACCCAAACGGGAGACGGTAAAAGTCATGACAACTCCGCTGATCACCGTGGCAGCCGAGCCTGCGGCGATCAACGCCCATGGTCCGACCGCGGCATGGTCGAGGCGGGTGCGCCGCATCGGCGGGTTCATCCAGGCCGCTTTCGCCGCCTTCTGGCTGGTCCGCGCGAGCCTGGCCATCGGCGGCCGCGCCGGAGATGTGCTGCTCGCGGTGTCCGGCGTCGCCGTGATCGGCGTGTTCAGCTACGCCATCCGGGTTACGGCCGGCACGGCGTCCCGGCCGGCCGGGACGGAGGCCAGGCGGATCGAGCGGTCGGTGACCATCGCCACCATCCTCGAACTGGCCGCCGCCCTCATCCTGCCCGTGATCGTCATCGCCGCCGGGCGCTCCGACTGGGTGCTGCCGTCCATCGTCATCACGATCGGGCCGCTGCTGCTCTACCTCGACCACCTGGTCGATATCCCCCGCTACCGCGTCGTCGGCTGGGTGCTGACCGCCGGGCCGGTTATTCTCATCGCCACGCTGTCGGGCTCCGCACTCGCCATCACCACGGGCATCGCCGCCGGCGTGCTGCTCCTGGGCACCGCCGCGGCCGGCTTCCACGACCTCGCGAACATCCGGCCTGCTCGCCCGCCCCGCCCGGCCCGGCTCAGCGCGAAGACCCGATGATCATGCCCCGGGCAGGCAGTCCCACGGCCGGCTTCCGGCCCTTCTTCAATCCCGCCACCGGCGAGTGGGTCGAGTACACCGCCATCGGCACCGATAACAACGGGCAGCTGGTCCGGTTCAAATGGCGCAGCGTGCCCGGCGGCGTGATCACCGAGCACATCCATCCCCACCAGGAAGAGCGGTTCACCATCGTGGCGGGCGAAGCCCACTTCACCCTGAGCGGCGAGCGGCGCGTAGCCCGAGCGGGCGAGACGATCACCGTGCCCGCGGGTGTCAGGCACTCTGAGGGAAACCCCGGACCGGGCGAGATCGAAGGCATCGTCGAACTCCGCCCGGCACTGCACACCAAGGAATGGCACGAGGCCCTCGCCGGCCTGGTCACCGACGGCAAGACCACGCCGCGGGGCGCGCCGAAAAACCCGCTCCAGCTCGGCGCCACCTTCTGGCACTTCCGCCAGGAAAGCCGGGTCACCTCCCCGCCCATCTGGACCCAGAATCTCATGCTCCCGCCCCTGTGGGCGCTGGCGAAGCTCTTCGGCATCCGCCCTTACTACGACCACTGGGAAAGCCAAATCCGAGATGCCGGATGAGGAGAACGACAAGGCAACGGGTTTGGAGGCGGGCCTGTCAGCACTCCGCTCGCCGCCGCAATCACAGGATCACGGCCTAGCGCCCTGCGCGAATGCCTCTCCGTGGGGTCTTGTTCATGCTGCCGGGGCCGGACGCAGAAGACAGCCGGCTTCACCTGGCCGACCGTAGACTCCGGTTATGATTGCTCGGCCGCAGGCAGGCAGCGGTGTCAGGATCGCCGAACTCGTAGCGACGCTGTCCTATGCCGCCGACCTGGGGCTCGGGCAGCCGATGGCGCACTGCATGCGGCAGACCGTGATAGCACTGCGGCTCGGGGAACTCGCCGGGGCCAGCGACCGCGAGCTGGAGGCTACCTATTACCTCGGCCTGATGATGAATGTCTACTGCCACGCAGACGCAGCCGAGCAGGCGCAGTGGTTCGGCGACGACATCAGCCTCAAAGGCGACGGGTTCGAGATGCTCGAGATGAGCACGCCGCGGACGATCTCGTTCATCTTGCGGCGGGTGAGTTCGCACGGAAGCGGCGTCGCGCGCGCCAGACGGCTGGCGGCATTCCCCGTGGTGGGGATGAAGCAGGTGGCCGCGTTCATGACCACGCACTCCACGCTCGGGTCACAGTTCGCCAGGGAAATCGGCCTCGACGACGCCGTCAGCGTCGCCATCCAGCAGGCCTACGAGCAATGGGACGGCAAAGGCTATCCCCACCACCTGCGAGGTCACCAGATTCTGCCTGCCCGCCCGGCTGGCGCAGCTGGCCAGCCCGGTCGAGATCTTCAGCCGGCGCAAGGACACGGCGGCCGCCGTGGCGGTCGCGCGCAGGCATCGCGGGACGCAATTCGACCCCGCGGCGGTGGACCTGTTCTGCGAGCACGCAGCCGACCTGCTGGACGGCCTCGACCAGGCCTCCGACTGGGACGCCATCCTGGACACCGAGCCCCCGCTCTCGCGCCGCGTCGCCGGCGCCGACCTGGACGGTGTCCTGGAGGCAATGGCCGATCTGGTCGACCTGAAGAGCCCGTACCTGGCAGGTCACTCGCGGGGGGTAGCCAACCTGGCCGGCGAGGCGGCGCGGGTCTCGGGCCAGCCAGCGGATGCCGTCAGCACGCTGCGGCGCGCGGGGCTGATCCACGACCTCGGCCGGCTCGGGGTCTCCAACGCGATCTGGGACAAGCCAGGATCCCTCACCCATGCCGAGTCCGAGCGCGTCCGGCTGCACCCGTACCTGACCGATCGCATGCTGGCCCGCGTCAGCGTTCTCGGCCCCAGCCGGGAGATCGCCGCGCGGCACCACGAGCGGCTGGACGGCTCCGGCTACCCGCGTGGCCTGACGGCGGCCGGGCTCACGGCGTCCGACCGGCTGCTGGCCGCGGCCGACGCCTATCACGCCATGACCGAGCCGCGTCCGCACCGTGCCCCGCTGGATCCCGGCCGGGCCAGCGGCGGCCTGCGGGCCGAGGTCATCGCGGGCCGGCTGGATGGCACGGCAGTGGACGCCGTGCTCACGGCCGCAGGCCACCGCGCGCCGGCCAAGCACCTGCAGCCTGGCGGGCTCACCGCGCGTGAGGTAGAGGTGCTCGGCTTGCTCGCCCGCGGCAACTCGACCAAGGAGATCGGCCGGCAGCTGGTGGTATCGCCGAAGACCGCGGCCAATCACGTCGAGCACATCTACGCCAAGCTCGGCGTTTCCAGCCGTGCCGCGGCGACGCTGTTCGCCACGCAGCACGGCCTGATGGGCGCTTTCGAGTCCGGCCCCTGACGGCAAGGCCCCCGCTCAGGCGCCCTGCATCGCCTGCATGTTCTTCTTGATCGCCGCTTCTACTGCCCGCAGCTCCGCGGCCGGGCTGATCTGGAGGAACTCGCTGCCCATCGTGGCCGAGGGGGTATGGCCCGGCGGGACGTAGTACGCATCGCCCGCTTCACACACCTCTTCATGGTCGGCGTAGCGCCAGGTCAGCGTGCCAGAGAAGACATAACCCCAGTGCGGGCACTGACACTTGTCGTCTGGCAGGCCCCTGAGCATCGGCGCCAGGTCCGCGTCCTGCCGGATGGTCACGAAGCTGACGGCGTAGCCATCGAGCTCATCGCCCCGGTCCTCCGCCGCGCCCATGTCGGCGACATTCCCGGCGCTTTGCCTGGATACCTTCGGCATCTGGCCCATCTCCTCCAGGTTGACCCGCTGCTGGTGAGTCCGACGATAGGAGCGGAAGGGCGCAGGGTTCATGAGGCGTTTGCCTCATCTCCCGGCGGCGACCCGGCGCGGTCACTGAACCGCACACCCGTGAGCTGCCCGACACCATCCTGGAGGCGCTGTAGTGCGGCTGGATAGGCCAATACTGAAGCAATCGCTTGACTATCGATGCCTGGCGCAATACTCAAATGCATGCTTGACCAAGCGGCGGACCTTGACCGGGTGTTCCGCGCCCTGGCCGACCCCGGCCGGCGGGTCATGGTGGAACGGCTCAGCGCAGGCCCGGCGTCGGTCAGCGAACTCGGCAGGCCGCTGGCCATGTCGCTGGCCGCCGTCCTGCAGCACGTGCAGGTGCTGGAGGCCAGCGGCCTCGTCCGGTCGCACAAGAGCGGCCGGACAAGGACCTGCGCCATCAACCCGGCCACCTTGCGCTCGGCCGAGTCCTGGATCGCCGAACGGCGCACGCTGTGGGAGCGGCGCCTGGACCGGCTCGGCAACTACCTGTCCGGCGCCGCGGGCCGGCCGACACCACCCCCGTCAGGCGCCGCACGGCTGGCCCGCGCACCCAGGCCAACGATTCACCAAAGGAGAACAGGTGACTGCGCGTTCTGTCATCCACGACACCTTCACGATCGAGCGCACCTACCCGGCAGCACCGTCGCGGGTGTTCGCCGCGTTCGCCTCGGCCGAAGCCAAGAACATCTGGGGCGACACCGGCGGCCTCGAACCCGCCGATGGCGAGGCCGGCATCGCCGAGTTCGACTTCCGGGCAGGCGGGCGGGAACGCTTCGGGTTCACGATGGACTCCACCACCTACCGCTACGACGCCCGCTACTACGAAATCGTGCCGGACCAGCGGATCATCTACGCCTACGAGATGTACGCCGGCGACGCACGGATCTCGGTGTCGGTGGCCACGATCGAGTTCGCCGAAAACGGCGACGGCACCGCCCTGACGGTCACCGAGCAGGGTGCCTACCTCGACGGCATCGACGGGCCGCGGGCGCCCGCACTACGCAACGAAGGCGTCGCCGAGATGCTCGACAACCTCACCGGGTACCTGGCCTCCCAGACCGCTCAATCTGGCGCCAATCCCTAGCCGACCTTCAGCGGCAGGGTCACGCGGGTGAGCGGGCGGGCGCGAATCCGGTCGCGGTGAAGTGGCCGGTCGCGAGCTTGGCGCAGCCAGCGGGATCCTCCAGCCAGGGGCCGTGCCCGCCCGGGACCTCATGAAGCACCGCGCCGTTGATCTTGGCGATGGCGGGACGGGCCTTGCGCGGGAGTGAGGAACGGGTCGCTCGGTTCCCCAGCAAAACATGGTGGGCACGGTGATCTGGCCGAGCTCGCCGTCGGTCATGACGCTGTCCGGCCGGGGCCGCCGGAAGCCATCGATCGCATGCATGAGCGAGGCGACGGTCTTGGCGTTGCCGTTGCGGCGGCCCGCGAGACGCAGCACGTCGAGCAGGTCATCAGGCGCGGCCGCGGCGGCGGCAGGGCTGAGGCCCTGGCCGAGCAGCCCGCGGTACACCGGCCGGGGCGCGGGGGTGCGCAGCACGGCTTCGCCGAGCACAGGGACGGTCAGCAGCGACAACGGCATCCGGACGGTAGCGCCGGGCAGCGCGACCGCGGGGTCGCCGATGGCGACCAGCGAGGCGATCCGCCCCGGCCGGGCGGCCGCGTGCCAGAGCGCGAACATCCCGCCCAGTGAGTGACCAACGACCGGGGCAGTGGCCAGGTCGAGCGCGTCGAAGAGGTCGTCCATCAGGCGCAGCGTGTGGTCGCGCACGGCGCCGGGCCGGTAGGCCACTGGCCCGGACAGGCCATGGCCGGGCAGCTCGACCAGGAGGGCCCGGTACCCGGCGAGGTCGGCGAGCCAGGGTGCCCACACGGCAGCGGCGAGGCTCACCCCGTGCAGCATCACCAGCGGCGGTCCTGCTCCGACGCTGAGCACCCGCAGCCGCACCCTTGCCGAGGCGAGGTCGAGGAACGACTCCTCGGGCTGCAGGCCACTGCGCGCGAACAGCCTGGTCTCGGCCTCCCGGATCCTGTGCTCGAGTTTCATGCTTTCCTGCCTGTCTCGCGCGCCGCCGGCACCGTGGCCGGCGAGCGCGGTCCCGATGCCCCGGGAAGCATCGCCAGCCACGTGTTCACCCGCGTAACGGCCCCGATGCCTGACGTCTCGACCAGGTCAGCGATGGTCGTGGCGGCGAGCTCCTGCCGCCAGGCGCGTTCGGCCCGGTGCATGACCTGGGCGATGCCGCAGGGCTTGCGGCTGGCGGCCCCGGTGAGCGGAACCGGCCCGCGCTGGCGGATCTCCATGCAATGGAACAGCGCGCCCCGCCCCTCCACCGCCTCGACGACGTCGGCGACGGTGATCTCCTCCGGCGGGCGGGCGAGCCGGAACCCGCCGCGCGGGCCGCTGGCGGCAGTGAGCACCCCCGCTCGCACCAGCGCCTTGAGCAGCTTGGCCAGATAGGCCTCGGGCAATCCATAGAACTCGGCAAGCCGCCGGGCCGGCAGCGCGTCATCCTTGCGGGCCAGCGCCAGCAGCCAGGAGCAGTGCAGTGCCCACTCCACTCCCTCCGGCAGCCTCATAATCATGGATATTACATATCTATGATAGTTCCGTCAATCGTGCCGCATCCGTTACCAAGATCACCTAACCCGCGCGTGTCAGGCCATGCGCAGGCCTGCGGAGCCGCGGGGGGTCACTGCGACGTCAGATCGAACCGCACCCACCTCCTGGCCGTGTCACTAGTAGCAGCATCCGGACGCTGTGTCAGCAGGATTCCGGCAAAGGCGAAAGGGCAGCTCCATGCGGTCAACACGTGCCCCGCTGGTGGGTGGGCTCGCCCTGCTCACCGCGCTCGCCGCGGGGTGCGGCGCTGCCAGCGCGCACCACGCCTCGGCTGCGGCTCACAAACCGGCATCGGCGGCGCCGGTGGCGACCCGTACAGCCACCCCGGTGCAGGCGCCGGTGGCCGGGAAGCACGCGGCCCGCGGCGATCACCGGCGTCATTACCACCGGGCCATGGTCATGGCCCCGCCCGCCCCAGCGCCAGTCATGAACCCGGCACCCCCCATGAGCCCGGCGCCAGCGATGAACCCCGCACCGCCCATGAACCCGGCGCCAGCGATGAGCCCGGCGATGACCATGAATTCGATGCCTGGCCAGTGAGTGCCCCCGCTGTACCTGCCGGAAAGCGCCGCCGACGATGGCGGCGGCGGGCCGTGCCTGTGATCGCGGTCGCGGCAGTGGCCGGCCTGGCTATCGGCCTTGTTATCTGGGCGCCGTGGACTAGTCCCCCGCTTCTGCGGCCGACCGGGCTCACGGCGAGCGCCGCTACCACCGAGTCTGTTGCTTTCCGCTGGTCGCGCCCTGCGACCGGCCCGGCGCCTGACAGCTACGCAATCCTGCGTGAAGGCACGATGATCGGCTCGGTCCGCGGCACGGTCACTACTTACCGGCAGGCGGGGCTGGCCCCGGCGACGGCGTACCAGTACCAGGTGGCGGCGGTTCGCGGTGGCAAGCGTTCAGCCCTGTCCCCTGTCCTTGTGCTGAGAACTGCCACACCGCCCCTGTCAGCGGCCCGGCTGGAGGGGCCATGGACCGTCCAGCTCAGCCTCGCCAGGCGCGGTGGCCTCGTTGGCGCGAGACGGTGGACCGAATCGTGGAAGACAAGGCCGAAGTGCGCAACCGGTTCTTGTGCCGAAATGCTCTCGGGAAGTATTAGCGGCCATCCCTTCACCGCAAAACTGGACCGCATGGGCGCCTTGTACACGGGAAAGACCAGAGTCCGCCTTTTTCCCTGCGGATCGGGTGCCAGCTCCTTCCCCCTGCAGGACACCATGAGCTTCCATATCAAGGTCAGGGGGGCGCATGCCGACAACAGGACCTGGACTGCCAGCTCATGGACCGGAGCCCTGGTGATGTCCAACCGCTTCACTTCCTCCGGCAACCTCTTCTGCCCGGCCTCCAGCCAGACAGCGGCCCTGTCCGGCAGCGCCTGATCCGGACATCGGCGTAACACCGGCTGGTGATCTCGCCGGTCAGGCTGCTGCCCATCATGCTCCCTTCACGCGACACACCACCGGGGCGTAATGTCGGGGTCGGCGCGCGGGGCGCCGCCGGGTCCGCGGACAGGGCCGAGCCCACCCGAGCAGGTTCGTCACGAACGGTACTGGCTGATCAGCCTCCTTTCGGCCTGACGATGCGGACCGCAGGCGGTGAAAGGGGGTTGGCAACATGCCATCCGTATCTCTGCCCGACGACGCCAGCCTGGAGCAGCTCCGCAAGCAGGCCAAGGACGTGCGGGACCTGGCCCGCGCGGGCGTGCCCGGAGCCCTGGATCTGGTCGCCGAGTATCACCCGAAGGGCGCGCACGCGGTCACGCTGACCGGCGCGCAGCTCGTGGTCGCCCGGCACAACGGGTTCGCGTCCTGGGCGCGGCTGAAGCAGCACCTGGAGATGATCGAGCGGTACCGCCGGTCCCCCGACGAGGTTGACCAGACCTCCGGAGCGGCCGATGAGTTCCTCGCGTTCGCCTGCCTGCGCTTCGGCGGCGACGACGAGCCCTCCCGCTGGGAACGAGCGGCCCGGGTGCTGGCTGCCCACCCGGAGCTGACCCGCTCCAGCATCCATGTCGCGGCCGCCGCCGGGGACGAGGCGTCGGTCCGGGCGCAGGTCGCGGCCGACCCGGCGCTGGCCAGCCGCGAGGGCGGCCCGTACGGGTGGGAGCCGCTGCTGTACCTCGCGAGCGCCCGGCACGACCCGGGGATCAGCGAGGAAGCCACGCTCGGCACGGCCCGCGTGCTGCTGGAGCACGGCGGCGACCCGAACGCCGGCTACCTGTGGCACGGCCTGTACCCGCCGTACACGGCGGCGACCTGCGCGCTGGGCAGCCACGACGAGGACGAGCACCCGCACGCGTTCGCGCTCGCCGAGCTGCTGCTGACCGCGGGCGCCGACGCGAACGACGGGCAGTTGCTGTATGACCGCCAGTTCGGCCGCGACGACCGGCACCTGGTACTGCTGTTCGAGCATGGTCTCGGCCGGGGGGATGGCGGGCCGTGGGCGATGCGGTTCGGCGGCAGGGCCAACTCGCCGCGCGAGATGCTGCGCGGGCAGCTGTGGTGGGCGATCGTGCACGACATGCGCGACCGGGTCCGGCTGCTGGCCGAGCACGGCGTTGACTTCCGCACGCCGTACGCGGCACCGGGCGGACGGCCGACAGCGCTGCGGAACTCCGACGGGCTCACCCCGGCCGAGCTGGCGAAGCTGAGCGGGTACCCGGAGCTCGCCGGGTGGCTGGTCAGCCGCGGCGCCGCCGCGCCGGCGCTCGACGAGGTCAACTCGCTGATCGCTGCCGTCCTGGCCGCAGATCAGGACACCGCGACGCGGCTGCGGGCCTTCGCCCCCCAGGCGCGCGAGCGGCGGCCCGGCCTGATGGCCTGGGCGGCAGCGGGCTGCAAGCTCGACGCGATCGCGCTGCTGGCTGAGCTCGGCTTCGACGTGAACGCCCGCGGCCGCCTCGACATCCCGCTCGAGCAGCAATGGTTCACCCCGCTGCACGGGGCGGCGCAGACGGGCAATGTCGAGCTGGCGCGGCTGCTGCTGGGGCTGGGCGCCGACCCGAACATCAGGAGCGAATGGGGCGCGACGCCGCTGGACAGCGCCCGCCAGCACGGCCAGGAGGCCGTCGCCGGGCTGCTCGAGCCGCTGACCGCTCCGGCTGCGGGCCGGTGACCGTGATCCGGGCACCGGCGTAACACCGGATGGTCACCTCGCTTGCGCTGGCCCCCGCTGGGCATGAGGATCATGAGCGTGACTCACGTCCAGGACAGCGCGACCATAGCTGCCGATCCGCTCGCCGTGTACTCGATGCTGACGGACATCACCCGGATGGGTGAGTGGAGCCCGGAGAACTGCGGCGGGCGCTGGCTCGGGCAGGCGGCGGGGCCAGCGGCCGGCGCGCGGTTTGTCGGTCGTAACCGCAAGGGCGTGCTTCGCTGGAGCACGGTGTGCACGGTCACCGCGGCCGATCCTGGTCATTTGTTCGCGTTCACGGTAAAGGCCCTGGGACTGACCGTCTCGGAGTGGAGCTACACGCTCGAAGGTGCGGAGGGAGGCTGCCTGGTGACGGAGCGATGGACTGACCGGCGACCGGCGGCGGCCGCCCCGCTGGGCGATCTCGTCATGGGCGTGCGCGACCGCGGCGAGCACAACCTTGCCGGTATTCGCACCACCCTCGCCAATGTGAAATCGACGGCGGAGTCCGTCAGCGCGTGAGCGCACGGTTGCGGCAGGCGACACCGGTCTTGACAACCGGCGGGCCGGGCCCGACGATGAGGCGCCATGCCGGTATCGCGGTGTTCAGTCTGGACGCGGTTGATCACGGTCGCGGCCGCAGTTGCCCTGTCGATGGCAGTCACCGGGGAGGCTTTCGCCGGTAGCGCTGCCCCGCCAGGTGCCAGTGCCCGGTCCGGGACTGCGGCCCGGCTCGCTGCCGCGGCGCCGGCCGGGCGCCATCCGATCCGGGTGGGGTCGGTGACCATTCCCCCGTGTGCCTCATCCCGGCTGGCCTGGTGCACCACGATCAGCGTGCCCTACCAGTACGTGGGCCGGGATCCGGCCGCGGCGGGCACGATCAGGCTGGGCTTCCAGTGGTATCCCGCTACCGGGGCTAAGGCGACCGGGACGATCCTCGCCGTACAGGGCGGTCCCGGCTACGCCACCACCGACTATGCGGGTGAGTACCGGACCCTGTTCCGCCCGCTGCTAGGCAGGCGGAACCTGCTGCTGGTCAATCTGCGCGGCACCGGGAACTCCTCCCCGTTCACGTGCGGGCCGCTGCAGGACTGGAAGCTGGCCGACGGCACGGCGGCCTACGTCATCGACACGGGCAAGTGCGGCAGGCAGCTCAATCACACCCGCAGGCTCACCGGCGGCGGTTACGTACAGGCGAGCGATCTGTACACGACGGCGGACGCCGCCAGGGACGTGGCGCTGCTGCTGCGCAGGCTGGAGGTCGGCCAGGTTGACCTGTACGGCGACTCCTACGGCACGTTCTTCAGCCAGGTCTTCACAGCCCGCTACGCCGCGATGCTGCGCTCGGTCACGCTGGACGCCGCCTACCCGGTGACCCAGCGCGACCCGTGGTACCCGAGCACCATCGCGGCCGCGCGGCGCTCGTTCCGGATCGCCTGCTTGCGCAGCGTCGCCTGCCATGCCGCGGCACCGGGCTCGTCCTGGGCGCGCATCGTCGCGCTGGCCCGGTACCTGCGCGCCCGCCCGGTGACCGGCCGGACCAAAAACGCCTACGGGACCGAAGTCACCGAGCGGGTTGGCGTCGGGCAGCTGGTCGAGCTTGTCAACAACGCGGGCGCGGACAGCATCGTCTACCGCGAACTCGATCCCGCGGCCCGGGCACTGCTCTACGGCCATGATGCCGGGCCACTGCTCCGGCTGGCGGCCACCGACATCTACACCGGCAGCTCCGGCCCCGCCGACCAGTTCAACGACGGCTCCTACCAGGCGACCACGTGCCTGGACTACCCGCAGCCGTTCAGTTACCGGGCCAGCCTCAGACGGCGGAAGGCGGCATATGACGCGGCGGTTTCGGCGCTGCCGATGCGGCTTTTCGCGCCTTTCACGGTGCGGCAGTGGGTGACCGAGCCGGCCGAGGAGTTCGACGCCTGCCTGGACTGGCCCGCGCCCCGGTACCGGGACCCGCCGGTCACCACGTCGCCGCCGTTCGCGCCGAAGAGGCTGCCCGTGCTGGTGCTGTCCGGCGACTTGGACTCGCTGACCACACCCGCGGAGGGCAGGCGGACGGCACGCGAGATGGGCCCGTCGGCGCGGTGGATCCTGATCCACAACGACACTCACATCAACGCGCTCGATGACACCTTCGGCTGCGCTCAGGGCCTCGTCCGGTCGTTCGTCGCCGCGCCCGCCACGCTGCGCACCCTCGATGCGTCGTGCGCGAAGCGGACCCCCGAGATCCGCACCGTGGGCAGCTTCCCGCGCCGGCTGTCGGACATGTCGCCTGCCGCAGCGGCAGCAGGCAACCGCGCCGGGCGGCTCGGGCGCCGGCTCGCGGCCGTCGGCGCGGCTGCCGTCGGCGATGCGGAATGGCGCTGGTATTACGGCAACGGCCGCGAGGGCTGGGGCCTGCGCGGCGGTACGTACTCCTATGCGGGCCCCGCCGACTCGACCACGATCAGCTTGCGAGCGGTGAAATGGACCGCCGACACCACCGTGAGCGGCCACGCGAGCTGGGACCAGGTGACCGGGCGCATGCGCGCATGGCTGACGGTGAGCGCGCCGGGCGGCACTTCGGCTGCCATCCGCCTGCACTACCTCGACTACACATCGCACTCAACGGCCACGATCTCCGGCAGCACGCACGGCCAGACGATCATGGCCACGATGCCCGCCCCCTGAAAACCTGCCAGCGATCGGGCGCGGCAACGCCCGCCGGCACCACGCATAAGCGGGCGGCCTCCCGGCGGTAGCCTCTGGGGTATCGGTGCCGGTACGAGTGCCGCGATCGACCCGGATTCGGCAGCGGAATCGGCGCGGTCCGTCCACGATGACGAGGAGCAGCCCGAGATGAGCCTTTTCCAGCGAGCCCACGAGATAGTGCAGGCCAAGGCCAACAAGGCGCTCGACGCCGCCGAGCAGCCCGACGAGATGCTCGACCTTTCCTACGAGCAGATGCTCGATCAGATCACCCAGGTCCGCCGGGGGCTGGTGGAGATCGCGGCCTCGCGCAAGCGGATCGAGCTGCAGGAACAGCAGCTCCAGCATTCGGTGGATCACCTCCAGGAACAGGCCGCGGCGGCGCTGTCGCAGGGCAGGGAGGATCTGGCGAGGGAGGCCCTGTCCCGCAAGGCTGCTGCCCAGGGCCAGATCGATGCGATGGAGCCCCAGCATGAGCAGCTCACCGAGCAGGAGCAAAAGCTTGAGCACACCCTCGACGCGCTGCAGAAGCGGGTGAACGACTTCCGTACCCAAAAGGAAGTGCTGAAAGCCCAGTACACCGCCGCGAAAGCGGAGACTGCGGTGGACGAGAGCGCCGCGGGGATTTCCCGGGACGTCGGTGACTCGGGCGAGGCGCTCCAGCGTGCCCAGGACAAGATCGCCACGATGCAGGCCCGCGCCGGCGCCGTCGAACGAGCTGCTCCAATCCGGAGTGCTCGAAGACGTCGGCGGAGACACCGACGACATCCAGAAGGAGCTCGACGAAGCCGGGTCGGCCGCCGAGGTGGACAGGGAACTTGCCGCGCTGAAGGCCCAGATCGGCCCGGGTGGCTCAGCGGCACCGCCGGAGCTGACCGGGAGCACCGGGAGCTGACGCCCGGCCCGGCCGGCTGCAGCGCCGGCCCGCCCTCACTGGTCGTCGTCGCGGTACGGAACCTCCTGACGCTGTTCGAGCACGTCGTCTACGGGCTCGTCGTCGGGAATCTCGCTCGGCACCGAGGGCTGGTCGCGGTCTTCGGCGTCGTGGTCCGCGTACTCGTCGTCGGCGTACTCATCCTCGGGGTTGCGGTCGCTGCTGGAAGCCATGGCTGCGAGTCTTGCCTGCCGGTAGCCGGGACGCAACCAGGTGGTCACCGCAGCCGTCCGGCGCTGTCGCCGCCGCGCGGCCCGAACGCGACTCGCCGGTCATTGCCTGGCCGGGCCCGGTTGAACCAGCCCGGCGATGAGCAGCCCGACCATCCGGCGCGCGTCATAGCGCGAGTCGCCGCCGGCGCCGGCGCACAGGTTGCCGATGCCGCGCAGCAGTCCGTAGGCCTGCACGTCAGGGCGAATCTCGCCGGCGTCCGCCGCGGCGTCGAGCAGGTGTGCGCACACGGGCACGAGGCGGTCGAGAAAGTAGGCGTGCAGGGTCTCGAAGCGGGCATTGCCGGACTGCAGCGCCGCGGCGAGTCCGTGCTTGGTGACCAGGAAGTCGACGAAGAGGCCGACCCATTGCGTGAGCGCGGCGTGCGGCGTGCTGCTGCTCGCCAGCAGGGCCGGCCCGGCTTCGGCGCAGGCGTCAACCTGGTGGCGGTAGACGGCGATGACGAGATCGGCCCGGGTCGGGAAGTGGCGGTAGATCGTGCCCATCCCGACTCCGGCCTTGGCCGCGATGTCACGCACCGGCGCCTGCACGCCGGAGGTGACGAACACGGCGGCGGCGGCGTCGAGCAGGGTCCGTTCGTTGCGTCGGGCGTCGGCCCGTTTGCGCGGGGACGCCCGCCCTGCCCGCGCATCGATGCCAGACAATGTCCCGCCCCTCGTCGCCAGCTTGCGAAACGGAGCAGCGTTCCGTATGTTGAACGGAGCAATGTTCCGTTTGCCATCATGCCAGACCGGGAGGCGAGCCATGCGCGCTGGCCCGGCGGGCACCCCGGTGAAAAGGACCGACGGCTCCCATGTCGCACACGACCGGACCGCGTTTCGGGATCATGACGGCCCCGTCGCAGGTCAGCTATCAGGACGTTCTGCGGGTCTGGCGAGAGGCGGACACGATCCCGCAGATCGAGCATGCGTGGCTGTTCGATCACCTCATGCCGATCGGCGCAGACCCGAACGGGCCGACCTTCGAAGGCTGGACGCTGCTGTCAGCGCTCGCCGCGCAGACCGGACGACTGCGCCTCGGGCTGCTCGTGACCAGCAACCGGTTCCGGCCGCCCGCGATGCTGGCCAAGATCGCTGCGACCGTCAACGTCGTCTCCGGCGGGCGGCTCGAATTCGGCATCGGCGCGGGCTCTCGACCAGGCCATCCGGCGGCCCGCCGCGAGTACGAGGCATACGGCCTGCCTTTCCGCGACTCCGCCTACGCGGTGGGGAGCCTCGCCGAAGCGTGCACGGTGATCCGGCGGTTGTGGACCGAGGCTGAACCATTCGACTTCGACGGCACCTACCTCCGCCTCGCCGGAGCGTTCTGCAACCCCAAGCCCGCCCAGCGGCCTCATCCGCCGGTACTGATCGGCGGGCGCTCGACTGCGACGCTGCGCGTGGTCGCCGAGCATGCCGACCTGTGGAACTTTCCCGGCGGCGACATCGATGACGCTGTCCGTCGAGGCGCTGTGCTGGACCGTTTCTGCGCCGAGATCGGCCGCGACCCCGCCTCGATCACCCGATCCATCGTCCTGCCGGTCTCCTATGACCACCCCGGCAGCACCCGGGACGCGATCGCGGAAGCCATCGGCGCGGGCTTCCGGCACATCGTCCTGGGCTTGCCCGCCACATATCCCGAGAACGCCGCCCGCTGGGTCACCAGCGAGCTCATCGACAAGTCGGCCTAGCGCGCTTGCCGCACCGGGGTCATCCAGCGTCCTGGTCGGCGGGGGCCGCCGCGGCCGCCTTCAGCCGGCGCTGGGAGCGCAGGGCAAACAGCACGGTCAGCGCCACGATTGCGACCGTGACCCACCAGCTGTAGTGGGAGATGACCTTGGCCGCGACGACCGCGTGGTGACCTAGCGCGTACCCCAGCCCGGCGAGCAGGCCGGCCCACAGCAAGGCTCCGATCATGTCCAGGATGAGGAACGTGACGAGCCTCATCCCGGCCCAGCCGGCTAGCACGCAAATGATTGCCCTAGGAATGGGCAGGAAGGAGCTGATCACCACGGCCGGCCAGGTGAACTTGCGGCCGTACCGCTGCACGCGATCCATGTGCCTGGCCACGCGCCGGCTGCCCGGCATGGTCATGATGAACCGCTCGCCCCACAGCCGCCCCGCCCACCAGTACAGGGCGTCGAACTTGATCAGCCCGGGAATCGCGGCGAGCAGCACCAGGGCCAGCGTGCCGTCGCCGGCCCTGGCGAACGCGGCGGCCGAGATGATCGACTCGGTGCTGCCGTTGAGCAGTACGGCGACGATCGGGTGGGTGCCGACCAGCGACACCCGCAACGGCAGCAACGCCCAGAAGTACACGCCGCTGAGCACGATGCCCACCCAGCAGAGGATGTCGGCCGTCCGCGGCTTACCGAGCCAGGGCAGCCGCGGATCATTCCACCCGCCCGCCTTCTCGGGCCCGGATGGCGCCGCGGCCGCCGCGCGTTCCGTGCCCTGGGCCGGTTCCGTCTCGGGGACGCTCACCAGGCAACCCCCCTAACGTCGGCGCACCCCTGAGCGGCGGCTGCCAGGACCACGTGCGCAGTCACTGTCCCGAAGGCACAGCCTAACCGTTGCGCCGGCCTGGCACGACGGGCCCGGTTACCGGCGTGCGCGCAGACGACGGCAGGCCCGGGTTGCCGGGCCGGGGTGGCCGGGGTGGCCGGGCCCGGGTTGCCGGGCCCGGGTTGCCGGGCCCGGGTTGCGGGGCCCCGGGTTGCGGGGCCGGGGTGGCCGGGCCGCCGGCCGTCCGGACGGCGGGAGGTCGGCCGCCGCTGCCTCGGCTCCCCGCGAAAGCCGTTACGGGTACTGGCGGCTCGGGGAATGACCCGCGGGGAAGTCGGCCGAGCGGCTGACATCGGCCCACGCGGCGGTCTCGGCGGCCCGCGCGATCGAGGACTTCGCGGCGGACTCGACAGCGGCGGCGCCCAGCAGCAGGCGCAGCGGCGGGTCGGGGTGGTTGACGACGTCAATCAGGATCCGGGCCGCGCGGACGGGGTCGCCGGGCCAGGTGCGGCTGGTCTGCTCGCGGAAGGCGTTCATCCGGCCGACCGTCTGCTCATAGTCCGGGCTGACCGGGTACACCGTCATCGAGGAGCCCGCCCAGTCGGTGCGGAATGGGCCGGGCTCGACGATGGTGACCTTGATACCGAGCGGACTGACCTCGGCGTTCAGCACCTCGCTGAAGCCCTCGACCGCGAACTTGGCCGTCTGGTAGGCGCCCATGCCCGGGCTGCCGCCGACCCGTCCGCCGACGGAGGAGAACTGCAGGAAATGCCCCGAACGCTGGGCGTGCAGGACCGGCAGCGCGGCGCGGGTGACGTTGACGACGCCGAACAGGTTCGTCTCGATCTGGGCCCGGAAGTCGCCGGGTGGCATGTCTTCGATGGCGGCCGAGTGGGCGTAGCCCGCGTTGTTCACGACGACGTCCAGCGAGCCGAATGCCGCGATGGTCGTGGCGACGGCGGCCTCGGCCGCAAGCGCGTCCGTCACGTCGAGCCCAGCGGTGATCACCCGGCTGCCATAACGCTCGGCCAGGTCCTTGACCTGCTCGGGGCGGCGAGCGGTCGCGGTGACATTGTCCCCGGCGTCCAGCGCAGCAGTCGCCAGGGCGCGGCCCAGGCCGCGGGAGCTGCCGGTGATGAGCCAGGTAAGGGGTGCCACGGTCAGCCTCCTCACCAACCTACTAGTTGGTTGGTAACGTCCAGCATGACACGGCCGGGGAAACTTAGCAACCTACTAGTTGGTTGGTAGCATGACGCTGTGGCACGAAACGCAGACGACACCAGGCGCCGGATTATGGAAGCGGCCACCGGTGAGTTCGCCCGGTACGGCATCGCTGGCGCGCGCATGGACCGCGTCGCCAGCCAGGCCCAGGCGAGCAAGGAACGCATCTACGCCTACTTCGGCAACAAGGACGACCTGTTCGACGCGGTATACAGCGTCTCGGTCAAGGACACGATGGACGCGGTCCGCTTCGATGCTGCCGACCTGCCCGGCTATGCCGGGCGCATGTTCGACTACTTCGCTGACCACCCGCAGGCGCAGCGTCTTTCCACCTGGTACCGGCTGGAACGGCCTGATGGCGCCGCACTCACGGCCGTCATCCAGGCCAACAAGACCCGGCTGAAGACCCTCGCCGGCGCGCAGGCCGGCGACCGCCTGAGCCGGCACTTCACCCCTGCTCAGCTGCTTACCCTGATCCAGGCCACGGCGGTGTCCTGGGGCACCATGAACCCGGAGTTCGCCGCCGCGGCCAGCAAGGTAAGCCGCCGCGACCGCCGCCGCGCCGTCATCGACGCCGTCTGCCGCCTCGTTGCGTGACGGCCCGGAGCATCTCAGCCGGGGCTGCGGCGGCCTTGCCCGCGCTGGCCGGAGCCGGGCTGACGTCCCCCCGGCTCCGGCGTGGCGGGATCGGGTCAGCTGACGACGATGCCTGCGGCGGCAGCGCCGGCCGGCAGTGAGGTAGGCGAGCTGGCCAGTTCGGTGAGGCTGCCGCCATGGACCGCGAACGAGGCCACGGCGCCGGTCGCGCTCTCATCCATGTACAGGTAGCGGCCGCCGGGGCTGAGCCTGGCGTCCACCGCGCCGAGACCGGTGCCGCGGACCGGGGTGCTGCCGAGCAGCCTCAGCCTGCCGCCGGCGCCGATCGAGAACCGGGAGATGCTGCCGGCGCCGGTGTTGACGGTGAACAGGAACTGGCCGTTATGGGTGATCTCGACCCAGCACGGAGCGGTCTGCAGGTCGGCGAACGGGGAAGCCCCGATCGGCGACAGGCTCCCGTCCGCGCGGTCGCGGAAGGCCGAAATGGTGCCAGTCCCGGTGTTGTGCGCGTTGGACACGAACAGCTGGCGGGGGTTGGTGGGGCGGAACTCGCTGCCGAACGGGCCGAGCCCCTGAGCCAGGAACGGCGATCCGGGGGCGGCGGTCAGGCGTCCCCGGGGACCGACGGTGAAGCTGTCGATCTGGGAGGTTCCGACGCGGGTGCCGATGAGCTTGCTGCCGGTGCCGTTGAACAGCACGTCGCCCGGCTGGGCTTCGTCGGGCAGCGCCACGGTCGAGCCGGCGATCGGGGTCAGGCGGCCGCCGCTGCCCAGCCGGAAGCCGGTGTAGTTGCTGCCGCCGGCGCCCGCGTTGGCCACGTAGACCAGGCCACCCGCGACCGCGACGCTGACCGGCAGCGCGCCGCCGGACGACACGACGCCCCCGGGCACCAGGCGCAGTGCGCCGCTGGGCTTGACCCGCAGCACCGAGACCTGATTACTGGCGGCGTCGACGGCGATCAGGAAGCGGCCGTTGGCGGACATCTGGAGCGCGCCCTGGGAGGAGAGCCCGGCGCCGGTGCCGGCGCCGCCGGCGGTGAAGGGAGAGCCGGCCTCGGGGGTCAACGTCCCGTCGGCGTGCCGGTCGAACGCTCCGATCGTGTTGGTTCCCGCGGTGTTGTCATTGACGTAGACGTGCCCCACTACCGGGGACGCCTGGGCCGCGGCGGCCGCCGCCGGGACCGCGGCGGCCACCGCCACGGCCGCCGCTGCGAGGGTGACCAGGGCCACGCCCTGCCTTCTTGGGCTTAAAGAACGCATGTCTTCTCCTGCATTGAGGGGTTGGGTCCATGCGGTACGGCCGACCGTGACCGCCGGGCCGGATTCGTGATCGGATGGCCTGCCCGATCACAGCGAAACCGGCCGGCTGAGCTTTCACATCGGTATTCGGCGCCCGGTCCCCGCTGTATTGCCCGCGGACCGGTAATCTTTTCCCGCCCCGCGATTTCCGGGCCGTGGACCTAGACTTGGGCTAGCTGACCTGGACTGGGGAGTGATGGCTGAGACCGGTCTCATCCGCACGCCCGATCAGCGGGTGCGGGTGTTCGTGAGCTCACCCCTGGAGGAGATGGCTGCCGAGCGCCAGGCGGTACGGGATGCGATCGCCGGCCTGCGGCTGGTGCCGGTGATGGCCGAGCTGGGCGCGCGGCCGCACCCGCCGCGGAACGTGTACCGGGCTTACCTTGCCCAGAGCCAGATCTTTGTGGGCATCTACTGGCAGGGCTACGGCCGGGTTGCGCCGGGGGAACGGATGTCCCCGCTAGAAGATGAGTACCTGCTGTCAGCGGGGCTGCCGCGGCTTATCTACGTCAAGTCCCCGGCGCCGGACAGAGAGCCACGGCTGACAGAGATGCTCGACCGGATCCAAAACGACGGTGATCTCTCTTACCAGCAGTTCTCAGACCGGGATCAGCTGCAGAGCATGGTCCAGAACGACCTGGCCGTGTTGCTGAGCGAGCGCTTCGAGATGGCACAAGCCGGCGACGGCGCGGCGCAGCAGGCGCCGGCGACGGTCCTGCCGGCCGCGATAACGCCGCTGGTGGACCGGGAGCAGGAGGCGGAGGCCGCTGGTGCCCTGGTGCTCCGGGAGGGCGTGCGCACGGTCACCTTTACCGGGCCGGGAGGAGTAGGCAAGAGCCGACTCGCGCTGGAGGTCGCCGGCCGACTCGGCCCGAGCTTCGCCGATGGGGTGCGGTTCATCGAGCTCGCCCCGGTTCGCCGGGCCGACCTGGTGGCGGCGGCCATCGCCGCCGGGCTGGGGCTGAGGACCTCGGGCGGTCCGCTGATCGCCGACGTCAAGGCGTACCTGCGTCCCCGCCGGCTGGTCCTGCTGCTGGACAACTTCGAGGAGGTGACCGCGGCGGCGCCGCTGGTGGCCGACCTCCTGGCCGCGGCCGCGGGCCTGGTGGTTCTGGTGACCAGCCGGACCGTGCTGCGGCTCAGGGGAGAGCACGAGCTGCCCGTGCCGCCGCTGCCGGCGCCGCCAGCCGGCGCCGCCGACGGCGCCCAGGTCGCCGACCTGCTGCGCTATGCCTCGGTGCGGCTGTTTGTGGAGCGCGCGCACGCGACGGCCCCCGGCTTCGAGCTAACCAGCGAGAACGCCGAGGCCGTGGCGGAGATCTGCCGCCGGCTGGACGGCCTTCCGCTGGCCATCGAGCTAGCCGCTGTCCGGGTCCGGCTGCTGCCGCCGCGGGCGCTGCTCGCCCGGCTCGATGACCGGATGAGCCTGCTGACCGGAGGCGCTCGCGACCTGCCCGAGCGGCAGCGGACACTGAGAAACACCCTGGACTGGAGCTTCGAGCTGCTGTCACCGGCCGAACGGGCGCTGTTCTCGCGCCTGGCCGTATTTCCCGGCACCTTTGACCTGGAGGCCGCGGAGGCCGTCGGCGGCGCTGACGGGTCCGCGCCGGCGAGCCAGGACCAGGCCGCAGAGATCCTCGACACGCTGAGCTCCCTGGTGGACGCCAGCCTGGTCCGCCAGGCCGACCGCGCCGGGCAGGTCCGCTTCTCGCTGCTGGGGACCATCCGCGATTACGCCGCGGAACGGCTGCATGAGCGCGGCCAGTGGAAGGAAGCGCATGACCGGCATGCTGCCCATTTCCTGGCCTTCGGCGAGTCCGCCCGGGCCGGGCTGGAAGGTCCCGGCCAGGTGGCCTGGCTGGACCGGCTGGAAGTCGAGCATGACAACCTCGGTGCCGCGATGTCCTGGTTCCTGGATCAGGATCAGGCCGCCCTGGCGCATCGGCTCGGCGCGGTGACCTGGCGGTTCTGGTGGTTCCGCGGCCACGCGGAGGAATTTGCCGGCTACGGGGAGGCAATCGTCACCAACGCCGGGAAGCTGCCGCCGGGCCAGCTCAGCTACGCGCAGAACGGGCTCGGCCTCATGCTCATCGCCAGCGGCGACCGGGAGCGGGCCCAGGTGCTGTTCGAGCAGGCCCTGGCGCTGTGCCGCCGGCTCGGGGACAAGCTGGGCATCGCGATCAGCGCCGGTTCGCTGGGCCACCTGGAGACGCTGCGCCGCGAATACGGGAAGGCCACCGAGCTGGTGGCGGAGAGTCTGGCCTTGCATCAGGAACTCGGCAACAACGTGTCCATCTCGCTGGTGTACAACTTCCTCGGCCAGATCCCGTTCAGCCAGGGTGACATCGACGCCGCGGCCCAATTGTTCAGCCGGGGCGTGGCGGCGGCCCGCCGCGTTCCCGACCGGTTTCCCCTCCTGATCTCGCTCTATGACCTCGCGCTCAGCAGCCAGGCGCGGCAAGACCTGGCCGGCGCGGCGGGGCTGCTGCGGGAGGGGGCTGTCGGTCGCCAGCGACGCCGGCGACGAGTCAAGCGCCGGCTACTACCTGCAGCGGCTGGCCGCGCTGGCCAGGCAGCGGGAAGACCTCGAGCGCGCCGTCCGCCTGCTCGCCGCGGCCGACGCCATGCTGCAGGCGAAAGGCACCGGCTGGCTGCTGGCCTACGTGGCAGCAGCCGCAGCCGACCATGACGCCGTGCCCGGGTTGCGCAGCCAGCTGGGCGACGAAGCGTTCCAGCAGGCCTGGGCCCGGGGCGCCGCCATGGGACACCAGCGTGCCGTGGCGTACGCGCTCGCGGACTGACGACTCCCAGCCTGGCGATCCAGGGGAGAAAACGCACCGGAAAGGCAGACGTCATGCCACTTGTCCGCATCGACCTGGCCGCAGGCAAGCCGGCCGACTACCGCACGGCCATCAGCGACGTCGTCTACGGCGCTTTGACCAGCGCGCTGAAGGCACCAGAAGATGACCGCTTCATGGTCATTTCCGAACACGCTCCCGGCAATCTCGTCGTCGACCCTGACTACCTCGGGATCCACCGGACCGCCGACGCCGTACTCATCGAGGTGACCCTCAACGAGGGGCGGACGGTGGCAGCCAAGCAGGACTTCTACCGGGCCGTCGCCGACGGCTTGCACGAGCGGATCGGGCTGCGCCGCGAAGACGCCCTCATCTGTCTCGTCGAGGTGAAAAAGGAGAACTGGTCTTTCGGCAACGGCGAGGCACAGTACGCCTAGCCTCGGGCCTTTCGTGCTCTTGATTTCGCCTGGCGCAGGGTCTTGATCCCGGGTCAGGTGCGCGTGAAAGTCCCGCTCGTCATGCGGCCTGTGGTAGAGCCCGCCGCCTGGACGACGTGACGCCCGGCCGGGCCGGCCTTCGACGCCGGGATGCTGCCCGAGCAGCTCACGGTCCCGGCCGCGGAGGCGGTGCCGTGGCAGATGGCCACAGTCGCGGGGCTGGCGAGCCCTGTCTGGTAGCTCACCTTGACGGTCTCGCCGCTCTTGAAGCCTCCGCTGGAAACGGTGACCGCGGTGCCCGCCGGGCCCGATACGGGGGTGATATCGAGGTCGGCCGCCGAGATCGTAAAGGTCCCGGTGCCCGTGCCAGTGCCGGAATTGTCCCAGATGAGCGTCGTCCACCTTCCGGGCGAGCTGATCGCGCAGTCGTGCAGCTCGCCCGGCGTGGCACACGTCGACACCCCGGCCGGGCTGAAGATGTCGGTCTCCGGCGCGAGCTTCCCCGAGACGACCACCGGGTCCACGGTGGCCAGCGCGCCCGTCGGCCCGGAGTAGGTGAAGCAGTCAACCGCCCCGGCCGATGCGATCTTCTTGGTGAGCGGCGCCGCGGCGAACGTGAGCGCTGAGCACCCCGACGGCTTGGTCATCTGCTGCATGTACATGCTGAACTTGCCCGTTTGCGTCGCCGAATAGTAGACCAGCACAGCCTGGGCGCCCGTCTGGGTGAGCGTGCAGGTGAAGAAGCCGGTCTCCACGAAGCAGACCTGCGAGCCGTCGCTCGTAACGAGCTCCATCGACGGCGCGCCGGAGCTGGCCAGGTTCTGGTCGTGGCCCAAGACGACATCGCCGGCCGTCCCCGAGAACGTGAAACAGGCCCCGTCCGCGGCGGCCGCGATGTGGCCGATGAGCGGAACCCGGCCGAAAGAGACCGAGCGGCAGCCGGCCGGCCCGTTCAGCCGCTGGGCGAAGATGTGGAACGACTCGGTAGTGCTGGAGGAGATCTGAACCGTCCATGTCCCGGTGCTGTCGGCGGTGCACTCGATGTCGCCGGGTGTGGCGCACTTGCTCGTCCCCCCGGCGGCGAACACGTCCGTGAAGGGGGAGATGCTGCCCGACGGCGCGCGGACGTTGAACCGGACGTGATCGCCGCTCACCACCGCGAACGTGAAGCACGCCGCCTTGGCCGGGTTGGTGATCTTACCGGTCAGCGCCCCGGCACCGTAGGATATCGACGCGGTCGACGAGCACGACAGCTCGCTCGCTGAGGCAGGCGCCGGCGTCGCGACGACCCCGGTAGCCGAGACCGCTGCCACGCCCGCGACACCAGCGACTATCAGCTTCAGCCACCGGCTGCCACGTGCCCGCGCGCGAGAACCCGCCACGGCTCAGTGTCGCACGAAGCGGACCTGACCGGAATGGCGTGAGATCCCGCCCGCCGTAGGTGATGGGGTTCTCTGGTCGTCGGGGACCTGGGTCAGGGCTGGAGGACGACCCTGCCGGGGATGCCGCCGGCGGCCTTCGCGGTGTACGCCTCGACTGCCTGCGCGAGCGGGTACACCGCGCCGACCTGGGGGCGCAGGTCCCCCTGGTCCACCAGGCGGGCGAGCTCGGTCAGCTGAGCGCGGCTGGACTCCTGGATGAAGATGACCGTCCTGATGTCGCGGCGGGCGGCGGGCGGCGGCGCGGCCGCCTTCACCGACACCAGCGTCCCCCCCGGCTTGAGCAGCGCGGGCGACCGGGCCAGCACGTCGCCGCCGATCGTGTCGAATACCAGGTCGGCCTGCCCGGATGCCTCTTCGAGGCCGTCGGCGTCCAGCGCAATGAAGCGGTCGGCGCCCAGCTCCGTCGCCAGCGGCCGGGAGTGGCCGCGCCCGGTCCCGATGACCTCTGCGCCGGCCCAGCGGGCAAGCTGGACCGCCATCGATCCGACCGCGCCGCTCGCGCCGTGGATGACCACGATCTGCCCCTTGGCCAGCTCTCCGTGGTCGAACAGGGCCTGCCAGGCCGTCAGGCCGGCCCGCGGCACCGCGGCGGCGTGGACGTGGTCGATGGTCCGCGGCTTCGGGGCCACGTTGCGGGCTTCGACCGCGACGTACTCGGCGGCCGCCCCGTCACGGAGCTGGTCGGTCAGCCCGAACACCTCGTCGCCGACGTCGACTCCGGCGGTCCCGAATCCCAGCGCGGCGACCACTCCGGACACCTCGTGGCCAGGGATGATCGAGGTCCGCTGATGACCTGCCCGGCAGGTCCAGATGGGCCAGTCCAGCTCGTTGTGCGTGATGCCGCACGCGGCGACCTTGACCAGCACTTCGCAGAACATGGGCTTGGCATCGGGCACCTCTTCATAGCCAAGCCCGCTGATGCCGGCTGGTTCGTGGGTACGGACGGCTTTCATCGCCAGTCCCCTTTCGCGTGGATATTCACCGATGGGGTGCTCTTCTCATCAAGACGACGACACGGCCCGCCCGAATGTCAGGCGGTGCGAAGCCTGTCCCTCCCAGGGCCCGGCTTGCCTGTCTCCCCGCATACTTGATCCCTGGGCCGGGCTCGAGTGACGAGGGAGGCTGCGCAATGAAGCAGGTACGCGACCACTGCCTGGCGTCCGCGCGGGCCGGCGACGCATTCATGGCGGGCGGCCGATACATGCGCCTGTTCCCCGAGTTGCCGCCGCTGGCGATCGAGCCGAAGATGCTGCGGGTCATCGGCGGGGCCGGCGGGCTCAGCGACGCCGCGAACGGCGGCCCTTCCGACGCTCGCAAGATCGCCGCCGCCCGGCCAGTATTCGGTCAGTACGATCGGTGGACCCGGACTGGCAGCCGAGCCTGCCCAGCCGCGAGCCCGGGCGGTTCACGCTGACGGACCTGCTGGTACCCGCCTGACCGCGACGGGCGTGCACCTCGACAGTGCCGTATGGCGGGCCGGTGAACGGGCTGGCCTAGCCGGTGGTCCACTCCTCCGTCGCCAGGAACGGCGCGTGGGCGTCAGAGGAGTCCTGCGGGGGAACGGCCTGATCGCGCGGGCTCATGTGGCCCTCCTTCGGGGCGCCGGCCAGCCGCCGCGCACGTGGCCTACCGGACTTGCGTCCCTGGTGGGCGGCCTGACGGCCAGGTTTGGCTGCGACTGCGGGATGCTCAGGGATTCGACGGGGCCGTTGAACCAGTGGCCACGAGGGCACCTGATCTTGGCGCTTTCCAGCGGCCCGGCGGTCGAAGCGGCCGGGTACCGCGCCTGCACCTCGGCAGGAAGCCCGCACCGGACGGCGCCGTCCTCGCTCAGGAATGCCGGGCAGTCAACCAGCATCGCCAGACCCCCATCGTCTCCTCGCCGGGCTGCGAAGGTGCTGTCACCTAGGAGCATCCCCGGCCAGGCGGGCGACCGCATCGCAGGATGCTGCAGTTCCGGCCTGACTGCGCGGCCAGGGCCGACCCGGCCGATGGCAGGATGCTGCTACCGGCCAGGCCCGGCGGGGCGGCGTAGGGGGCCTCAGCGCGGCTGGCCAGCCCCGATCCTGACGAAGACGCCGCGGGCTGCGCCCCAGGTCAGATGCCGCGGTGCCAGCAGATTTTTCCGGGATTTCAGCAGTTGGCGGGCTGCCGGAGAACTCCGGTTTGCCCTCCAGGCCTAGCATCGCGAGATGCTCTCTCGCCGCAAATATTCCTGCAGATCTCAGCCGCTTCGACCGGCCTCGCCATCGCCGGCACCGACCTGCTCAGCCAGGCCATCGCCAACGCCTCGAGCGCGACTCGTGCCCACGGTTCGCAGGGCATCCGCCACGTCGTCATGCTGATGATGGAGAACCGCTCGTTCGACCACTTCCTGGGCTGGGTGCCCGGTGCCGACGGCCGGCACGACCTTACGTTCGTGTCCGCGGTCGACGGCAACAGGTACCCGAACTACCCGCTCGCCCCGGACTTCCAGGGCTGCGGGTACAGCGACCCGGATCACAGCTGGGAGGGCTGGCTCGTCCAGCACAACTTCGGCAGGATGGACGGATTCCTTCAGCGGCCGACGACCCCGGCGGATAACCCGGGTGTCACTCTCGCCGCGGCGAACACGTTCCCGATCAGCTACTACACCAATTTCCACCCGTACGGGGTTCGCAAGGCGCTACCCGATCTGCCGGTCGTCGGCGCGGTTGCTGAGCAGTACACGACAGGGGGACACGGAGGCGGCCGGTCACAACCGAAAGATTGCCAGCACAGGGTCTCGCGCAGCAACCGCAGCCTTTCGATGCCTCGCATCTGAGCATCGCCGCGGGCGCCAAGCGCGCCGGGGCGCGCGCGGGCGACCGTAGGATGCTCGAGTTATGCGACGCCTCCGCCAGATGCTGACGACGGAGCGAATCATCTCCGCCGCCTTGCTGTGCATGCTCGCAGCGCTGCCGGGATGCTCTGCGGTGTCGCCGGCCGCCGGGTCTGGCCCGGCCTCCGGGTCTCGCCCGGCCACCGCGGCTCCCTCGGCCGGCGCGGCGTTTGCCTTCACCGTCGCGGGGGTCCGCCCGGTGCTGCCCAGCGGAAGCCAGGACACGCACGCGCAAACGCCGCAGGCAGCGTGCGACAGCGTTACATTCGCAGTCGACAGGGCCCTGGGCAGGAAAGTGGCCCTGGGGTTCGCTCTGGCCGGCTTCCCCGCGTCGGCCAATCTGCTGACGCACTTCCTCAAAGGGAAGGGCACGAAAGTCGATTACCCGGCCGGGTCGCCGATCTCAAAGAAGGCGCTGTCCAGCAGCGCTTTCCGAGCGGTGAATAACGAAGTCCAGGAAGCGATCCTCAGCCAGCTGAAGGATGGCAAGACCCGCGTTCGGCTCTCCGGCGCGCAGCTGCCGACGGTGGCATTCGAATCCAAGAACAGCGACCTGTACTGGGGATTTCGCGGTACGCAGGGCTTGACGGTAACCGGAAGCGGCAGCCGCGAGAACCGGCGGTACGCCGGAACGCTCTCGTATGTCATAAAGGACAGCTACGGATTCCCGGCCGCCGACACGCTCCACGGCTTCGGCTCGCCGATGAGGTACCTGCAGACTGCATGCGGGGCGCCCCAGCACCGGGGCGGAGCTCACTGGTTCCCCGACACCATTACCGTGACCGTGCCGTTCAGCCAGCCGGCTCCGTGAGAGCGCGGTCGCCACCAGCACGCAGCAGGCTAGCCTCACGATCAAGCTCGGCCCGCGATGGCAGGCCCTGACAGCGAGGAGAGGCCAGCATGACGCCGACGGCGCTGCTGATCATGGATGTGCAGCAGGGAATCGTGCAGCGTTTCGCCCGCGATGGCGGCTACCTGGACCGGCTGGCCACGGCGATCGCCGCTGCCCGCGGCGCCGGTATCCCCGTCACCTATGTGACCATCGCGTTCCGGCCCGGTTACCCGGAGGTCAGCGAGCGCAACAAGACCTTTTCTGCCATCGCCGGGACCGGCCGGTTCACCGACGGCGATCCCGGCATGCAGATCCCGGCCGTCATCGCGCCAGCCCCCGGTGAGGTAACGGTGACCAAGCGCCGGGTATCCGCGTTTGCCGGCAGTGATCTTGAGGTGCTCCTGCGCGCCCGCGGGACCAGCCACCTGGTGCTGGCGGGCATCGCCACCAGCGGAGTGGTGCTGTCCACCCTGCGCCAGGCCGCCGACCTGGACTACCAGCTCACCGTCCTGTCGGACGGCTGCCTGGACGCCGATCCCGACGTCCACCAGATCCTGCTGGGCAAGGTGTTCCCGCGGCAGGCGGAGGTCACCGCCATCGCCTCCTGGGCAGACGGCCTGGACTCCGCGCCAGCGAGCGCAGACGATCGCTAGCACGGCCATCAGGGCACGACTCTTCCGATTCGTGCTAGCCCCAATGCGCGGCGCAGTCCAGGATGGAACGCTGTTCAGATGGCAGCACTCGGTGTCCTGATCGTGGACGACAACTGGTTGTTTCTGGAGGCCGCCCGCGATCGCCTGGAACGGGAAGGCCTGCATGTCGTCGGCGTTGCCGCCAACTCGGCTGAGGCGCTGAGACGAGCAGAGCAGCTCCGGCCGGAGGTTGTGCTGGTGGACGTCGTGCTCGGGGATGAGAGCGGGTTTGAGCTTGCCCGGAGTCTGGCCGCACACCATCGCGATGGCGGGCCGGCCGTGATCCTGGTCTCGACATACTCGGCGGCCGATTTCGCGGGTCCTGTCGCCGAAAGCCCGGCGGCCGGGTTCCTGCCGAAACAAGAGCTGTCGGCGGGTGCGATTCGCCGGATCCTCGATGGCTGCGGGCCAGGCAGCCCGCCCGGCGCTGCCGCCCGCTGAGACTGGCCGTCCCGCCCGGCCGCCGGCGGCTACGGGGTGTCGCCTGGCCGCGTGGGCGCGGCCATCGGATCGGCCGGAAGCTGGACGTGCAGTGCTGTTCCGCGGCCGGGCTGGCTCAAGACCGAGATCGTTCCGCCGAGGGCCTCGACCCGGTCTTTGAGGCCGATGATGCCTGAGCCGCGGCCGGGGTCGGCGCCGCCTATGCCATCGTCGCTGACCGAGAGCGTGAGGGCGCCGTCACAGCTGGCTGCGCGCATGATGATGACCGTGGCCCGTGCGTGCTTGGCGACGTTGGTGATCGCCTCCGACGCGATGTAATAGCCGGCCGCCTCGACGTGCCCGCCAAGCCGCGGGCCGAGATTCAGGTCGAGTTCGACAGGCACCGAGGAGCGCCGGGCGAGTGCCTCGAGAGCTGGGCCGAGCCCGGCCTCAGACAAGATGGCCGGGTGGATGCCGTGCGAGACCTCCCGCAGTTCGTCCAGGGCGCTGCCGAGCCCGTCAGCCAGCAGCGACAGGTCGCCCTGGATCTTGTCCGCCGGCGGTGTCATCGCGATGGTGCCGGCCTTCAGCGCGAGCGAGACGAGGCGCTGCTGAATACCGTCGTGCAAGTCACGCTCGAGGCGCCGCCGCGTTTCGTCCGCGGCGGCGACGATCCGGGCGCGCGAAGCGGACAGCTCGGTGCGGCTCTGGGTGTTCGCGATGGCGGTTCCCAGCAGCTCGGTGAACTCGGCGAGACGGTCCTCTGTGCGGTCGGGGAGGGGCCCATCGGTGGACGCGATCGTCACCAATCCCCAGACGGCGCCGTCGACGGTGATCGGCGCGGCGGCGGTGCTTTGCAGCCCGAGCTCGCGCGCCTTGGCGGCGAAGGCGCCGGGCCGTCGTGAATAGTCCTCGATCCGGCCCGCGCGGCCCGTCTGCCGCACCCGCGCGGCCAGCCCTGAGCTGGGGAACGGCCAGCGGGTACCCGGATGGAACGGATGCGCCCGGTCGCTCCAGGCCGCGATCACCGCTGTCGTCTCGTCGTCCTCATAACGCTGAACAGCGGCAATGGGCAGGCGCATCACCTGCGAAACCTCGCGGGCAACGGCGGCGAAGACCTCCCCCGTGTCCGCGCCCCTGGCGACCAGGGTGGCCACCCGCCGCAGCGCCGCCTGTTCCTGCGCCAGCCGCTCGATCTCGGTCCGTGCATCACTATTGGCGATCGCCGTGGCCACGAGCTCGGTGAAGACGGCCAGCCGGTCCAGCGTATCGGCGGGCAACGGCGGGCGTTCGTAGCCGGCCGCCACCACCACCGCGCCCCAGACATGACCGCCCACGATGACCGGAACGCCGGCCCCCATGCCGATGCCGGCCTCCCCCACTGGCCCGGAAACGGCGCTGGTGATCCGCGTGTAGTCATCGATTCTGAGCGGCTGGCCGGACCGCTGTACCGAGGCGACCAGGCCCGGGTCGCCGGGCGGGCAGGGCCAGCGCCGGCCGATATTGGCCGAGAACTTGCCCGCCCCGGCGATCACCGTGGCATCGCCTTCCCGCTCGTAGCGGAACAGCCCGACCATCGGAACGCCGAACAGCCCGGCTACCTCGACGGCGACCGCGGTGAACACCTCGCCCGGCGGAACGGCCTCGGCCACCAGCGTCGCGACGCGGCCGAGCGCCGCGTGCTCGGCGGCGACCTGCTCCAGCTCCCGGCGCGCCTCGGTGTTCGCGATCGCCGTCGCGACAAGCTCGGTGAACGCTGTGATGCGGATCTCGGTGTCCGCGGGCAGTGGCCGGGAGGAGCTGACGGCCAGGACCCCCCAGAGCCGTCCCCCGACCAGAACAGGGCTCCCGGCCGCCGCGCGAACCCCCATGGAGCGGGAGTACTCGGCGGCTGGGCCTGCGGCGTCGCCGCCGTAGTCGTCGATGCGGGCCGGCCGCTCGGTGCGGAACACCCGGCCGATGATGTTGTTCCCCTCCAGCGGTACCCGCGTGCCGACCGGCGCCGACCACCCTCGCAGGTTGCCGGCTCCGACCACCGTCGCCGTCAGGTCCCGCTCGTAGGCGATCAGGTTGGCATTATCGAGGTCAAGGAGCCTCGCGGCCTCCTCGGTCACGGCCGCGAAGACCTCCGCAGGCGAGGACTGCCTGGCGACCAGGGTCGCAACCCGCCGCAGCGCCGCCTGCTCGTCGGCCAGTACGCCCCGCGCCTGTTCGGACCTGGCCGCGCGGCGGCCAGCCTGAGTCGCCACCGCGCCGACAATGACCGACATTCCCAGGAACAAGCCGAGCACGAGCACGGTCGCCGCATTGAGCTGGCGCAGCGGCGGCAGGAAATACCAGTCGAACGCCAGGATGGTCACGACCCCTATCGGGAGCGTGTACAAGATCCCGGCGAAGCGGGCGACGGCCAGCACGGCCAGCAGGAGGAGCAGGCCAAAGAGGACGCCAGGCAGGTGAGACCTCGCGGCCGTGCTCACAACAGCCGCGACAGCGAACGCGGCGACGCCCACGACAACGGCCAGGACGATCTCCATCCAGAACCGCCCGCGCCGCCAGTACGACCACGAGGTCACCCTGACTACCTACTTAGTCCTACTTAGTCGGCTCGGTGCAGTCCGGCTGGGCCCAGCGAGCCCTGCCATGAGTCGAGACTGTCACCCGAGGTCCTGACCCGCAATGGCGGGGGGCGGGGGCGGTTGCCGTCGCGGAGGCACTGACTGGACACGGCGAGCCTGCGCGGCGCAGCGCCCGCCTCCCGATGTGCCCGCCATCCCCCCCACGGCTGGTCGATAATGCAAAGCATGATGAGCAGCGGCAGGCCCGGCCAGCGCGACCCCGAAGGGACGGGGCGGGCCCTGTTATGACCGCGCCGCGGGTGGTGCTGGCCGAGGACGATGTGCTGCTGCGTGAGGGCCTGGCCAGTCTGCTCGACCGCTCCGGTTATGAGGTGGTGGGGCAGGCGGGCGACGGCACCCGGCTGGTTGCGCTGGCCCGGGAGACCGTGCCCGACCTGGTCGTGGCCGACATCCGGATGCCGCCCACCCACACGACGGAGGGGCTGGAGGCGGCCCGGGTGATCCGCCAGGAACTGCCTGATACCGCCATCCTGGTGCTATCCGCTTATGCCGAGGTCCAGCACGCGATGGAGCTGCTGGCCGGCGGAGATGGCATCGGCTACCTGCTCAAGAGCCGCGTCGCCGATGTGGAAGAGTTCCTGGACGCGGTGCAGCGGGTCGCCAGGGGCGGCTCGGTCGTGGACCCTGCGCTGGTTCGGGAACTGGTGACCGCGCGCCGGCGTAAGGACCCGCTTGCCGCACTTTCCGCGCGAGAACGCGAGGTGCTCGCGCTGATGGCCGAAGGGCGCTCCAACGCCGGCATCGCCCGGCGGCTCTTCGTCACCGGGGGCACTGTGGAGAAGCACATCAGCAGCATCCTCATCAAGCTGAACGTGCAGGAAGCTGACGAAGACCACCGCCGCGTCCTCGCCGTGATCACATTCCTCAAGGCCCGCTGAGCCCATTCCCGGCAACCCGGATGGCCTGGTGCCGGTTCCTGCGGCGGGCTGGCCTGGGGGGTAGCAGGCAGTCCCCGGTTCGGGCTGGCTGGGGTGCCGGCCTGGGGGCTCGCGCTGATGCGGGCAGGCCGCGCACGCGGCATCGTCGGATGCACGGGCCCCTCAGCGTCATCGGGCGCGGGCACCCGGCCACATCCAGGCCGCGAAGGAGAAACAATGATCAGCTCACCTGCCCCGGGCAAAGCACCTAACCGCCGCCTGCGGATGCTGCTGGCCCTGCCCGCCGCCGCGGCAGCCGCGGCGGTCGTGACGGCCTGCGGCTCGTCCGGCACCCCCTCCGCCGCCTCCCCCGCGGCCGGCGCTGCCAGCAGCGCGCACGCGGCCGCCGCGGCCGGCCTGAAGACCGCCAAGATCGGCAGCGCGACGGTGCTGGCCAGCGCCAGGGGATTCACGCTGTACTCGTTCGCCCCCGACACCTCCACCACGTCGAAGTGCAACGGCGCATGCGCGCAGAACTGGCCGCCGGTCAAGCCGGCCACCGCATCGGCGGCCAACGGCACGTTCGGCACCATCAAGCGCTCCGACGGCTCCGCCCAGCTCACCTTCCACGGACACCCGCTGTACACCTTCGCCGGCGACAAGTCCCCCGGCCAGGCCAACGGCAACGGCATCAACGCATTCGGCGGCCTATGGCACGAAATCACCGTCTCCGGCGCCGCAGCGCCGGCCGCCGCCTCATCCAGCGGCGGAGGCTCCGGATACTAACCAGCCACACGAACCGCAATCACCACGACGGCTGGCGGGAACGAGCACGAACCGCAACGCGGCAATGGAGGTAGTTAATGTCTGTGTCTACCATCCCGTCACTGATCAGCCTCCCCCAATCGCCCTTCCCGCCCCTTGCCGTCGGTTTCATGGGTCTCGGGACTGGCTATCTTATCTATGGCACGCAGGAGCTTTTCGGCTATCCAGCCCGCGACGACCGGGTCAACTTCGCCACCGGCATGTGGGGCATCTGGATGCCCGGTTTCATGCAGTTCATTGCCGGTGTCTACCTGTTTCTCGGCCTGACCCTGTTCGATACGTTCAAAACGCCCGCACTTTATATGGCGGCGCTCGCGTTCACCTCCTATGGCGTGCACTGGTTCGCGCTCGGCTGGAACCGGCTGCGCGGCACCGACCCGCGTGTCAACGTGGGAATGACCATCGCCTTCCTGCTCATCTCAATCCTCGGGATCATCATCTTCTTCAAGGTCGGCGATGCCCCGGTAGGCGGCGTGTTCATCGGCCTAGCCTGCGTGTACGCCGTCAACTTCTTCGCGAGTCTCAAGCCTGACCTGCCGAAGCTCGGCGCCCTGGCGGAGCGCGTGCTGGGTTTCTTCCGTCTCGGCACGGCATTCTGGCTTATGTATCTCGTCTTTGCCGTGGCGCTGAATTTCATACTCAAGTACACGCTGCCGCTCTGACCGCGGGCCAGCAAGGAGAACGATCCATGGCCTCACCGGACACCATTGCGCGCACCAGCCGGTCCGACTGGGCGCTGGTGACAGCGATCCACGACGCGCTGCGACGCGACCTTGACCAGCTGATCCACACCAAGGCCAGCCGCACGGCGGCCCAGGCCCGCTGGAGCATATTCCACGACCACCTGCGCTTCCACCTGACCGCCGAGGACGCGGTCGTCTGGCGGCCGGCGCGCGCCCGGCTGGCCGCTGACCCGTATGGCCTGGCCCTGCTGGATGCCATGGAGGACGAGCACCGGCTGATCGGCCCGCTGCAGGCCCTGACCGATGACGCGTTCGCCATGGACGCCGACCCCCGGCGGCTCCGCCAGCTGCTGACCAGGCTGCAGACCAGGCTGACCAGTCACCTCGCCCATGAGGAAGCCGACGCGCTGCCTCTGATCAGCCAGATCATGACCCGGGGCGAACTACGCCTGATCGCCAGCGTCGTCCGCGGGACCGGCGCCCGGCGCGCCGCGGTCACGATCCCGTGGGCCCTCGCCGGCGCCGGTCCCGACGTCTGCCGCCGGGTACGGAACCAGCTGCCCGCACCCGCCCGCCTGCTCTACCGGACCCTCTGGCTGCCGCGTTACGCGCGCGCCACCCCGCCACTGTGAATGCCGGCCTGGGCGCCGTCAGCGCCTGCCGCCCGGCGACCCCCGTGCCCAAGCTGACCGATGAAGGAAACGTGATGTCCGCACACGCAGCCTCTGAGGCGATGACATCGGATGATGTGTCCAGCCGTCCGCCGGCGGCGGTGATCTCGCCGGATCAGATCGCGCCGCTGGCGGCTGGCCGGCTGGCCGATCAGGCGCTGGCGGCCCGGGTCGCCAGGTACGCCCGGTGTGCTGACAGCGGCCTGGAGCCCGATGAGTGGTTCCCGCTCACTATTGAACCGGGCCGGGCGCGCCGGGAGGCGGCCGCTGCGATCGCTGTCTGCGCGGGCTGCCTGGTACGGAGCCAGTGCCTGGAGTTGTCGCTGCGGCACTGGGACGTCGGCAAGCACGGTATCTGGGGTGGCCTCGTCGCCGCCGATCGCGCGCGACTGCGCGGCCGGCTGGCCGCCGCACGGGCCGGTGCCGCCCGCAGGTCGCGCGGGTAGCCGTGCCGAAAGCCAGCCGCTTCCCCCGGGACAGAGGGCCTGGTGCCGGTTCCTGCGGCGGGCTGGCCTGGGGGGTAGCAGGCAGTCCCCGGTTCGGGCTGGCTGGGGTGCCGGCCTGGGGGCTCGCGCTGATGCGGGCAGGCCGCGCACGCGGCATCGTCGGATGCACGGGCCCCTCAGCGTCATCGGGCGCGGGCACCCGGCCACATCCAGGCCGCGAAGGAGAAACAATGATCAGCTCACCTGCCCCGGGCAAAGCACCTAACCGCCGCCTGCGGATGCTGCTGGCCCTGCCCGCCGCCGCGGCAGCCGCGGCGGTCGTGACGGCCTGCGGCTCGTCCGGCACCCCCTCCGCCGCCTCCCCCGCGGCCGGCGCTGCCAGCAGCGCGCACGCGGCCGCCGCGGCCGGCCTGAAGACCGCCAAGATCGGCAGCGCGACGGTGCTGGCCAGCGCCAGGGGATTCACGCTGTACTCGTTCGCCCCCGACACCTCCACCACGTCGAAGTGCAACGGCGCATGCGCGCAGAACTGGCCGCCGGTCAAGCCGGCCACCGCATCGGCGGCCAACGGCACGTTCGGCACCATCAAGCGCTCCGACGGCTCCGCCCAGCTCACCTTCCACGGACACCCGCTGTACACCTTCGCCGGCGACAAGTCCCCCGGCCAGGCCAACGGCAACGGCATCAACGCATTCGGCGGCCTATGGCACGAAATCACCGTCTCCGGCGCCGCAGCGCCGGCCGCCGCCTCATCCAGCGGCGGAGGCTCCGGATACTAAGCAGCCACACGAACCGACACGGAGGACTGACAGATGACGCAGCGGCAAGGCATGACCAGGCCGGGATCGGTAAAGGGCGCAGGGCAGCCCGGGCAGGAGCACGCCGGGCGGCCGGCGTCCGGCTGGCCCATAGTCGTCCTGCGGCTGGCGGGTTCGGGACTGCTGATCGCCACCGCGGCGATCCATCTCGACTTGTACCTGACCGGCTACCGGACGATCCCGACTATCGGGTGGCTGTTCTTGCTCCAGGTGATCGTGGCCTTCGGCCTCGGGCTGGCGGTGCTCGCCATCCCGCCCCGGCTAACGGCCGTGGTGCCAGCCACCCGGCTGGCGGCCGCGGCGGGGGCCGGCTTCGCCCTCGCCACCCTCGGCGGCTACCTGCTGACGGTCTGGATCGGGCTGTTCGGGTTCAAGGAGGTCCGCACCGGCGCCGGCATCGCCGCCGGCCTGGTGGAGGTGGCCGCGTTCGTGGCACTGGCCGCGCTAGCGCTTGTTCCCGCCCCGGCGGATGCCGCAGCGGACCGCGCGGCAGCGCCCCCGGCCAGATTCCCCGCCCGGATCCCGCCAGCGGCCGCCAGGGCGGCCGCAATGGCCGCCGCGGGCCTGGCGGTCGTGGCGCTGGTGCTGTTCGGGCTGGTGCTCGCCGGGGCTAGCTCTCCGGCACCCGCGCCCGCCGCCACGGGGTCGGGCACCGGCACGGGCCTGAAGACCGCGACGATCGGCGGGACCACCGTGCTGACCAACGCGAAGGGCTTCACCCTCTACTCCTTCGCCCCCGACACCCCGGCCGCATCCAAGTGCTACGGAAGCTGCGCAGCGTACTGGCCGCCGCTGACCGGCACCGCACCGGCCAGCCCCGGCGTTCCGGGCCGGGTGGGCACGATCAACCGAACCGACGGCTCTGACCAGCTCACCTACAACGGGCATCCGCTGTACACCTACATCGGCGATTCGGCCCCCGGCCAGGCCAGGGGCAACAACCTCAACCTGAACGGCGGGCTCTGGCATGAGGTCCGTGTTTCCCGGTGACAGCTGGCCGCGCCGGTCTCAGTGGCGCAGCGGCGTCAGGCGGCGCAGATCGCATAGGTGGTCTCGGTCACTGGTTGCGGAGCGTCGTTGAGCACCTCAGAGAGCCACTGGGTGGCCTGGTCGTCGAGCGATGCCCCCAAGGTGACGGCCGGCCGCGGGCCGGTGACATGGACGCCTCCGCCCAGTATTGACGTCCCCGCAGGGCACTGCGCGCCGGCGACCAGCGTGTCGGGTCCACCGGTATCGCTGCCGGCTGCTGATGTGATGGTGTAACCGGCCGGCTGATGGCCGCACACCGCGAAGGTGGTGACCTGCTGGTCGGCAGCTGAGCCGTTCCACATGACGCTCTTGAACCGCTCCCTGCCCAGCGGCCAGGCGCTCAGCAGTTCCACATCGACCGTGTCGCCGGTGGAAAGCGTGCCACCGCTCAGCAGCCGCGTGCCGGCGGGGCACACGGCGATCGCAGCGGACTGAGAGCCCGCGGGGTTGTCCGCCGTCCTGAACGTGGTCGTGTAGCCCGCCGGCTGCCTGGCGCAGATCGCATCGATCCGGAAGTGGTCATTGGCCCGGATGCTGCTGTTGTTGAACCGCCCCCTCCACCCGTTGCCGAGAGGCGCGGAGGTGTTGATGTTCTCACCGGTGCTGGCGGTGCCGCCGGTAAAGCCGACTCCCCCGCCCCACGGCACCGTGCCAGCCGGGCATGTCACCTGACCGCCCGAGTCGAACATCCCAGGCGGTATCGGGATCGGCGCGCTTATCACCCGCTGATACCGGGGCGGCGCGGTCGCCGCGCTGGCCGCGAACGCATTCGTCGCGGCGGCCGCGGGCACCATGCCCGCGCCGACCGTCACCGCGGTCAGCACTGCTCTAACCGCACGTCTCATCTCGCATCCCCTCGCAGTCGATCCGGGTCAGCCCGAATGCAGGTAACGTCCTGACGCATCTGGCCCGTAGAACGCGGCGGCGGCGGTCATGGGTCTCCTCACTGATCATGCTCACGGCCTGAGGTTGCAGGCACAGACCCTGCCCGGCAGGCTAACTCATCGACGGCCCGCCAGCTGCCGCGCTCGGCGCCGTGACCAGTGGCTGGGCCGCCGGGTTTCGTTACCCTTGGGGGATGGAGCGACGCCCTCGGCCCGGTCAGACGCGAGGCGGGGATGCGGCGCGGTCGCGAGCAGCGGCATTGTGATCCCAACGCCCGATCAACGGGTCCGCGTGTTCGTTAGCTCGACGCTGAGGGAACTAGCCGCCGAGCGTCGGGCGGTGACCGCCGCCATCACGCAGCTGCGGCTGACGCCCGTGCTGTTCGAACTCGGGGCCAGACCCTACGCTCCGCGAGATCTGTACCGCGCCTACCTGAAGCAGAGCGACGTTTTCGTCGGGATCTATGCCGAGTCCTACGGGTGGGTTGCTCCCGGCATGCAGATCTCCGGCTTGGAAGACGAGTACCGCCTGTCGGCGGACAAGCCGCGGCTGATTTACGCGAAGGAGGCAACGCGGCGTGAGCCGCGGCTAACGAACTTTCTCGAGGCAATCCACGCCGAGGTCGTGGTGTCCTATCGGCCCTTCAAGGACGCCGATGAGCTGGCTTCCCTGGTCGCCGATGACCTGGCACTCCTGCTGACGGAGCGTTTTCTCGGCCCGCCCGCGGCGCCGCCGCCGCGCCGCTTCCCGCGCCGCGCTGGCCGCTGGTCAACCGGGCCGACGAGCTGCAGGTGATCACCGGGCTGCTGCGGCAGGCTGAGACCGGCCTGGTCACGCTGACTGGGCCGGGTGGCGTCGGCAAGACCTCCCTGGCCGTCGCGGCCGCGCACGCCGTCGCCGGCCAGTTCGCGGACGGCGCCGCGTTCATCTCGCTCGAGACGCTGACCGACACCTCCCTGATCCTCGAGACGGTAGCCCAGCAGCTTCGTCTCCCGGTTCTGCCAGGCCAGAGGCTCGACGAGAGCCTGCTCGCCTTCTTCGGTCCCCGGCAGCTGCTCCTGCTCGTTGACAACGTCGAGCGGCTGGTCGCGGCGGCACCGCTCGCCGAGCAGGCTCTGCAGCATGCGCCCGGGCTGAAAGTGCTGACCACCAGTCGTGAGCCGCTGCGCCTGCGGCGCGAGACAGTCGTGGCCGTCGCGCCGCTTCCGTTGCCGCCGGCCAGTGCCCTCGCTGACCTGAGCATCCTCGCTGCCGTTCCGGCGGTCGCTTTCTTCCTCACCTGCGCGCGCGACGCCCGGTCTGACTTCAGGCTGACCGAAACCAATGCGGCCGCCGTGGCCGGGATCTGCCACCGCCTGGACGGGCTGCCGCTGGCGCTCCAGCTCGCGGCCGCCCGCCTGACCGTCCTGTCGCCCGAAGCCCTGCTGGCGCGGCTGGAGCGCCGGCTGCCGTTGCTCACGCGCGGCCCCCGGGACCTGCCGGAACGGCAGCAGACGATGCGGGCGGCGATCGCCTGGAGCTACGACATGCTCGGGGCGGCCGAGCAACGGCTGTTCCGCCAGCTCGGAGTGTTCACCGGATTCACCCTGGAAGCGGTAGAAGCGCTCATTGCCGGCGGCCCGGACGACCTTGACCCGCTCGAGGCCATCAGCACGCTAGTCGGCCATAGCGTGGTGGTCGTCCAGCCGCTGGAAGAGACCACCCCGCGTTACCGCATGCTGGAGACGATTCGCGAGTTCGCGATCGAGCGGCTGGAGGCGAGCGGAGAGGCGGCCCAGACGCGCCGCCGCCACGCCGGGTTCTTCCGCGACCTTGCCAGCCGCGCCGAGCCGATACTGCTCGGGACCGCCGAGCAGCGCACCTGGACGGCGCGGATCGAGCACGATCAGGACAATGTGCGCGCCGCCCTGGCCTGGAGCGTGAGCGGTGAAGGGGAACTCGCGGTGGGCGTCGCCCTGGCGGGCGCGCTGGGGTGGTTCTGGCTCATGTCGGGCCAGCTTCAGGAGGCCCAGTCCTGGTACGCCGAGCTCCTGGCCCGGCCGGGCGAGGCCGGTGACAGCCTGGCGTGGGCCAAGGTGCTCCACGGGTCAGCGCTGCAGATGTGGGGGCTCGGCGACCTCGGGCAGGCCGCGGCGGCCGAGGAATCGGCCGTGCAGACGTTCCGTGCGGCCGGTGACGACCGCTGGCTGAGCTACGGGCTCGCCTTGCTGGCGCGGGTGCGCACTGGCCAGGAACGGCTGGCGGAGGCGCAGGCGCTGCTCGAAGAGGCGCGCGCCGTGTGGAGCCAGGTCACGGTGACGTACGGGCAGCACTTCGATGCCTACCTGCGCTATTACCTGGGCAGCGCCGCCCTTGTCCAGGGCGACCTCGCCGCGGCGGGCGTGCACCTAGAAGCGAGTCTGCGCGACCTCGAGGCCGCCGAGGACGACACGGCCCGCGGGGTGGTGCTCGGAAGCCTTGGCGTGCTCGCCGCGCTGCGCGGCGAGCACGCCCAGGCACGGGCCAGGTTCGACGAGGGCCTGCCGCTGCTGCGCCGGGGCAACGACCTGTGGGATCTGGCCCTGCTGTTGCTGAACTCTGGCCTCGAGGAGGCGCTGGCGGCATCGCCGGTGGCCGGCGTGCTGCTTACAGAGGCGCTGCGCGCCTGGCAGCAGCTGCGCGGCCGCCCGGGCATGGCGCTGGCGCTCGCCGGGCTGGGGGAGGTCGCCGCCGGCGGCGGCCAGCCACGCCGCGCTGGCCAGCTGCTCGGCGCTGCCCAGGGCCTGCTCCCGCCGGCCCACCCCTGCTCCGCGTCATCGTGCCCTATGACCTGCCTGGCAGGCTGGCCGTCGCCCGCGCCGACGGTGACCCTGCGGCCTTCGACCGCGGGCTGGGCGAGGGACGGGGCTGGACCCTCGACAGGGCAGTCGCCGCAGGTTTGACCAGCGCAGCCGACCCGGACGTCAGTCTCGGGTAGCTGCCACCCGGTCGTCGGAGTGTCCGGCGGCCAGTCGCGCCCACTGCGCGGTGGGCCGGCCGTCGGTGCGGAACTGCTCGCCGGTGTTGCCCCACGGCTGCGGCCAGCCTGACGGGGAGTCTTCCCAGGTCTCCTGCCGGCCGTAAATCGTCATGTCGAGCAGCCCGTAGCTGGGAGCGAGCGCTTCAGCGGCGCGGCCGCTGCTCCAGTAGGTCTCGAACACCCGGTCGCCATCGCGCAGGTAGCACACCTGCATGCCGAACCAGCGGCCGGCCAGCAGCTCGTCGGCGCTATCCGTGGCCGAGTACCACGGCATGTCCCAGCCCATGAAGTCGCGGTAGGCGGCGCTCTCCGCATACGGGCCCTGGCAGAAGGTGGCGTACGTGACGTCCCGCGAGTGCAGGTAGGACAGCTCGCGGACCTGGCCATTGAAGAACGTGCAGCCCTCGCACTGGTCCTCGGCGGGCTTGCCCGCGTGCCACATGAAGTAGTAGGCGATCAGCTGACGGCGTCCTTCGAACACCTCAAGCAGCGGCACTGGCCCGTGCTCCCCCGTCAGCGGGATTGTGGCGTCCACCTCTGCCATAGGCAGCCGCCGCCGGGCCGCCGCGATCGCGTCGCCCTCCCTGGTGTGCGCCTTCTCCCGGACCAGCAGGCGGTTCAGCTCCGCCTGCCAGGTGGCCCGGTCCACCACCGCGGGCAAGCCCACGGTCTTCGGAGCGTCGTTCATGATCGCCTCCATGCATCTGATCGCGCGCGTCATCTGCCGCACGTACCGACCGCACTGGCGCGCGAAACTCATCGTCAGCACATCCCGCATGCCGGCCTACGGCGCATCCAGTATGCGCTTGCCCGCTCATGCTCCCCTTTCAGGCACGTGTGATCACTGGCTAGGCGGCGCAATAGGATCGGCCCGCGTCAAAGTCACCAAACGCCATCGATCAAACGACGGGGGACATGAGGAATTCATCGCGGATCGCGGCGCGGGCAGCGCGGCCGGTCGCGGCCGTCACAGGCGCGGTGGCCGCGGCCATGGTCATGGCCGCCTGCTCGGCGTCATCTCATCCGGGGCGCGCCGCGAACGCCGCCGAGCAGGCGGTGGGCGGCACGGTCCTGCACTGGGGGTCGTTCTTCGGCGGTAAGAAGGGCAACTTCGACGTGCAGACCTCGCCGGTCCCGGTGACCGTGCCCGGCAGGGTCGCTCAGGTGGCCAGCTCCAACTCCACCGAGTACGCGCTGCTTACCGATGGCCGCCTCTACGCCTGGGGCCTGGGCACGCAGGGCCAGCTGGGCAACGGCGCCGCCGCGAACTCGTTCCGCAAGGCAGTGCAGGTCCGCTTCCCGGCCGGGGTGCGGATCGCGTTCCTCCCCACCGACGTCATGCCCTACGACACCGGCCTGGCCGTCGATGCCGGCGGGCACGCCTGGGGCTGGGGCCACAACGGCGGCGGCGAGCTCTGCCTGGGCAGCAAGAAGGCCTTCATGACTCCGGTGCGGCTCCCGTTCTCCCGGGTTACGGCGCTGGCCGGGGCGAGCAACCACGCGCTGTATGACTCGCGGGGCATGGTCTTCGCGTGCGGCCGTAACTTGACGGGCGACCTGGGCATCGGCAGCACCCGCAGCACCACCCGGCCGGTCCCGGTGGCCGGGCTGGACGGGTCCGCCGTCACCCAGCTGGTGGCCTCATTCGCGAACTCCGGAGCGCTCATGTCCGACGGAACCTACTTCGACTGGGGCTATGACGGTGCCGGCCAGCTCGGCAACGGGCACACGCTGCGCTTGTCGGATGTCCCGGTCAAGGTCAAGCTGGCGCACCCGGTGGCGCAGGCCGCGCTGGGCGGGTCGCTGTGGGACAACGGGCAGACGCTGGTGAAGCTGTCGAACGGCGCGCTGTACTCGTGGGGCGATAACCACGCCTCCCAGCTCGGGAACGGCTCGACCACCGCGGCGCCCGTCCCGTTGCGGTTCCGCGCTCCGGCCGGCGTCGCCTACCGCAGCCTGGCGACCGGGTCGGCCACCGCGTATGCGGTGTCGACCGCCGGGAACGTCTACGCGTGGGGCGTCAGCCATGTCGGGCAGGCCGGCAACGGGCACACCCGCACTATCAAGAAGCCGGTCCTGATCGCCTCGGGCGCCACGGCGATCTCCTCGACCGCGAACAACGTGGTCATCAACGTGCCGTCGGTGAACGAGCAAGACGAGGAAGGCCCGCCGCCCATGCGCCGCCCTGCCGTGATCCCTGAGCACGGCGGCAATTCCGCCAGCTGCTGCTGACCTGTCCGGCCTAAGCTATGGGCGATGGCCGAGACGGATAAGATCCGCACGCCCGACCAGCGGGTGCGGGTCTTCGTGAGTTCCACGCTGCAGGAAGAGCCAGGTCTTCGCCGGCATCTACCGGCAAAGCTACGGCTGAGTCGCGCCGGGCGAGCAGGTGTCCGGGCTGGCGGACGAGTTCCGGTTGTCGGCCGGGCTGCCCCGGCTCATCTACGTCAAGTCGCCGGCGCCGGAGCGCGATCCGCGGCTGGCGCAGATGCTGGCCCGGATCAGGGACGAGGGAGAAGTCTTCTACCAGCACTTCACTGAGCCTGCCGAGCTGCGGCAGCTGGTCGAGAACGACCTGGCGGTGCTGCTGAGCGAGCGGTTCGAGATGTTCCGGCCCGGCGAGGGCGCCGCGGACGAGGGGCCGCTGGCCGGGGCTGTCCCGGTGCCGCCAACGCCGCTGCTGGGCCGCGACCAGGAGACCGCCGCCGTCGAAGAGCTGGTCGTCGGGAAGGGCGTGCGACCGTCCTGGCGGTGCTCGGCCACGTCGCGGCAACCCGCCTCGATTACGCCGGCGCGAGCAAACTCCTCGACGAGGGCCAGGCCCTGACGCAGGAGTTGCGCGAGGAGGACCTCACCGGATACGACCGCCTGCAGCTGCTGCTGACCGTCGCCTTGGCGGATAACTTCCTCGGCCAGGTCCGGCTCAGCCAGGCAGACAACGATGCCGCGGCGCGGCTGTTCTCCGATGGCCTGGCCGTGGCCCGCCGTGCGCAAGACGGGATCCCTGTCCTGGTCTCGCTCTACGACCTGGCACTCAGCAGGCAGGCGCAGGGCGACCTGGCCGCCGCGGCAGGACACCTGAAGGAGGGGCCGGCCATCGCGGCCAGGGCCGGAGACGAAACAAGCACCGCCTACTACCTTGAGGCCCTGGCGGCCGTCGCCGCCCAGCAGGACGACCCCTACCGCGCCGTGCGCCTGCTCTTCGCCGCGCGCTCGCAGCTGGAAGCCAGCGGCAGCGGCTGGCTGCACGCCTACGTGCCGCGCGCACCGCACGACGATGCCGTCCTGGCCGCGCTGCGCGCCCGGACCGGCGACGCGGCATACGAGGAGGCCCGGGCCTGGGGCGCCTCCATCGGAAGCAGGCAGGCCAGGCAGTACGCACCGGAGTAACGATCGCGTGGCCGGACCTGGCCGGGCCGGCCGTGGTCAGGGAGATCAGCAGATCATCCGGATGCCCCGCCGGCCGGACCGCCCGGCATCGCTGCCGCAGCTCAGAAGTCACTCCCGGAGGCGGTGGATTCCGAAGTCCTGGATCACTTCTGCCCGGGCGCGGTCATCGGCTGTCCTGCGCGGGGGTCGCGGCCGCCGCGGCGGCGGGCGCTGGAGAGCCGGCCTTACCGGTCAGCAGGATCGCGGCGACCAGGCCAGCGGCGGCGAAGAACCCGGTGACGAGCGCGACCGCGTGCCGGAAGGTGATGATCGGATCGGGGCCAGCGTGGGCCAGGATGGCGACCAGGCCCGCGACGCCCAGCACCGTGCCGACCTGGCGAGCCATGTTAAGGATCCCGCTCCCGGTACCGAACCGGTCCGGGGTGAGCGAGAGGCTGCCCACGCCGAGCAGCGACGGGATCGTCAGGCCCACCCCGGCGCCGCCCAGCAGCTGGGCCGGCAGCAGATGCGTCAGGTACGCCGGCTGTGCCTGGATCTGGATCAGCCACAAGGCCATCGCGCCTGCGTTGACCAGGCAGCCGATCACGGCGACCCGGCCGGGGCCGCCGATCCGCGTGGCCAGGCGGGGGGCGACTGCCCGGGCGAAGGGCAGGACCATCAGCGGGCCTGGGCCGATGGCCAGGCCCGCCCGGATCGCCGAGTAGTGCCAGGCGCCGGTGAGGAACTCGACCGAGTTCAGCACGAACGCGCCGAATGCCGCGTAATACAGGATCGATGCGGCGAACGCGCCGGCGAAGGTGCGCGACCGGAGCAGGCCGAGCTCGATGACCGGCGAGTGATGCCGCCGCGAACGCCAGATCATGATGGCCGCGCACGCCACCGACGCGGCCAGCGCCTCGAGGAACCGGGCCGAGCCCCATCCCCACTCGGGCGCCTTCACCAGGGCGAACGCGACCAGGCCGACGGCGAAGGCGAGCAGCGCGGCGCCGGCCAGGTCGGGGCGGCCGCGGGCGTGCCGGTCCTTGCTCTCCGGCACGATCCGCGTGGTCAGCAGCACGGCGAGCAGGCCGACCGGGATGTTGATCCAGAACACCCAGCGCCAGCTGACCTGGACCAGGCTGCCGCCGATGACCGGGCCGAGCGCGGCGCCCAGCGCGCCGAGTGCCGACCAGGTGCCGATCGCCCTGGCCCGTCCGGATGCCGGGACACTGGCCAGCAGCAGCGAGAGTGAGGCGGGCACCATCAGGCCCGCCCCTGCGGCCTGGATGATCCGGGCGGCGATCAGCTCGGGCACGCCGGAGGCCAGGCCGCACAGCGCCGAGCCGAGGCTGAAGCCGACCAGGCCGGCGAGGAAGATCCGGCGGCGGCCGACCCGGTCCGCCCACCGGCCGGCCGGCACCAGCACGGCCGCGAACACGATCGTGTACGCGTTCAGCACCCAGGACAGCGAGCCGAGGCCGGTGCCGTGGTATTCGCGGCCGATGTACGGGAACGCCAGGTTCACGATGAACAGGTCCAGGCTGGACATGAAGACTGCCAGCCCCAGGACCCCGACGATCGCGGTCACCTGCCGGGTGGTCAGTAGGTCCCCGCCGGACTGGCCCGGGCGGGCCGGATCCGGCGCGTGTCCGCCCCTGGCGCTGGTTTCGGCGGCGCGGATGCTCATGATCACCCTTCAGTCAGTCCGAAATCTGGACTCAACATACAGCGCCGACTCTGGTCCGTCCAGTTTCCAGACTGAGGAGGTATGTTGGTGGCATGACCGCCGCAGCAACCCGGCCACGCGAGTGCTCAGTCGCGCGGACGCTGGAGATAGTCGGAGAGAAGTGGGCACTGCTCGCGATCCGCGAGGTGTTCCTGGGCAACCACCGCTTCGATGAGATGGTCCGCCGGACAGGGGCGCCGCGGGATACGCTGGCGGCCCGGCTGCGCTCGCTGACCGGTGCCGGGATCCTGGAGCGACGGCAGTACAGCGTGCACCCGGCGAGGCATGAGTACCGGCTGACGGAGGCCGGCCGCGAACTCTACCCGGTGATCCTGACCCTGATGCGGTGGGGAGATGAGCATCGTGCCGGCGACGACGGGCCGCCCATGGTGCTCGAGCACGCGTGCGGCCACCGCCTGGTAGCCACGGTCGTATGCGAAGCCTGCGGCCAGCCGGCCGAGGCGGGCACGGCGCGGCCGGCCGCCACGACCCGGCCCGGCTGAGCCTTAGGCCGCCTGGGTGATGCTGCGGGCCATGGAGCGCCGGGAATGCGCGGTCATGCCGCGAAAAGTGCCGATGGCGCAGGGCCAGGGCACCCCCGCAGACCTGGCATCATAGAAGTGATGAACAAGTCACGTTCCCCCCGCTTCCCGGTGACCGTCACCCACCTGCCGGTTACCCGCTGCCAGATCTGCGATCGCACCGTCGCCTACCGGCCGGGCACGATCAGCGAGGTTCTGACCGAGCACTACCGCCGGGCCCATCCCGAAACGCTCGGGCTCCCCTCGCTCTAGCCGGTCGCCGAGCCCCGCGCCGACCGCGGCCGCGCCGCCTGGCCGGCGGCTCGAACAAGGCTGGCGGTTCCGCTGTGGGCCGTGATGGCGCCCGGGGGGCCGGTTACTGGATGGTGGCCGCGCGGCTGGTCCGGCCGTGCTTCTCCATGTAGCACTGGTGGTATTCCTCAGCCTGGTAGAACGCAGACGCCGCAGTGATCTGCGTGACGATCTGCCGCCGCCGCGATCGCTGCTCGGCGTCGCGTGATGCGATCGCGGCCTCCTGCTGGGCGGCGTCATGGTAGAAGATCGCCGAGCGGTACTGGCTGCCGAAATCGAAGCCCTGGCGGTTGCGGCTGGTCGGATTGTGGATCCGCCAGAACACCTCCAGCAGCTGCCGGTAACTGACCTGGGCCGGGTCGAACCACACCTCGACCGCCTCGGCGTGGCCGGTACGGCCCCGGCAGACCCGCTCGTAGCTGGGATCGGGCACATGCCCGCCGGTATAGCCGACAGAGGTCGCCAGCACCCCGTCGACCTGGCGGAAGGCCGCCTCGACACCCCAGAAACATCCCGCTGCGAAGGTCGCGCGCTCGGCCCCCTCCGGGCCGCGGCCCTCGAACGGCGGGGCCGGCGCCGGGCCGGCGGATGCGTCCCGGTTCTTGAGCTTCAGCAAAGTCATAACCCCCTTAACATTCAGGTCAACGCGCGGCCAGTGACCGGGATTCCTGCCCGGACGGTGCCGGAACGGAGCCGTCAGGCGCGCGGCTGGGCTCGGCAGTATCCGGCGGCCGGTGAGCGCGGGTGGCGAGCAGGCCGAGGGTGGTGATCGCCAGGCCGGCGACGGCGTCGAGCAGGAAGTGGTTGGCGGAAGCCAGCACGACGAGGGTGGTGGCCGCGGGGTAGAGCCAGGCCAGGTGCCGCCATCGGGTGCGGGTGGCGGTGACGACGGCGGCGGCGCACCAGGCGGCCCAGGCCACATGCAGGCTGGGCATGGCGGCGTACAGGTTGACCAGGCTGGACGGGCCGTGCGGGCTGGCCGCGCCGAGGATGTGGTAGCGGACGAGGACATCGGTCATGCCCGGCACGGAGAACCGGGGCGGCGCGACGGGCCAGGTCCAGAACACCAGGTTCGCCCCGGTGGTGGCCAGCACCAGCGCCGAGCGCAGCCGCCCGAACACGGCCGGCCGGCGCAGCCACAGCCAGGCCAGCACCAGCGGCGTGACGATGAAGTGCAGCAGCCCGTAGTAGTAGCCGGCTGTCAGGGCGAGCGCCGGGTGAGCCGCCGTGAGGTGGTTGAGCGACGGCTCGGCGTCCAGGTGCAGCCAGCACTCCAGCCGCCACAGCCCGGCCGCATGCGCGAACGCGGCGTGGCGGCCGGCCCGCACGGCCAGCCGCACCAGGGCGTAGCCGACGTAGCCGGCCACCACGATGGCCACCTCGGCCGCGGCGGGCAGCCGCGGCCAGGCCAGGCTGATCCGGCGATTGCGGCCGGGCGCGGACGCCGGGCCCGTTCTCGTCCGCGCTGCCTGCGGCCGGGCCCGCGTGCATGCCCCGGGTACCACCGTTCCGGCCGGCCCGCTACGCCCGGCCGCGCTTGAGCATCGGGGCGGTGACGATGCGGCCGTGCTTGTCCTCGTCCGCCCAAGACAGCCGGAACGCCTCGTCCTTGCCGACGATTTCCTCGAAGATGCTCCTGGCGGAAAGCATTCCTGGCCACCTCCGGTCGGGGCGCTGAGCCGGAGCCAGGTGGTGCGGCATCGCCCGCAGGGGGCCACTGGCCGACGGCCTGGCGCCGCCTGCCCGTCCGGGCAGATATAACCTCTCCAGAAAGAGACTAGTTAGCAAACAATTAGCGGACAAACTTATTTCTGTGCCCGCCTCGCCCTATAGTTGTCCCGATGACCACCCCAGCCCCAGCCCCCGCCCCGCCGGCGCCTGCCCCGGCGTTGAGCGACCTCGATCAGCGCTGCTCATCTGAGGAGCTGCTCGACGCGTGGACGGGCATCGCCCATGGCTTCACGCACGTGAACCGGACGCTGGCCGATCACGTCGAGCAGGAGACCGGGCTGGCCCCGCCGGACTTCTTCGTCCTCGCCCGGCTGCGGCGCAGTGCCGACCCGGCAGCCCCGCTGAGCACGCTGGCCCGCGAGCTCGCGTTCTCCAGCGGCGGCTTCACCAAGGTGGCCGACCGGCTGCAGCAGGCCGGGTTCATCCTGCGGCAGCCCTCGCGATGCGACCGGCGCGTGACCAACGCCGTGCTCACCCCGGCCGGCCGCGCGGCAGTAGAGCGGGCGCTCGTGATCTACTGCGCCGGGCTGCGCGAGCTCGTGCTCCGCCATCTCGGCACCGACGGCCTGCGGGCCATGGTCAGCCAGATGAGCCTGCTCAGCGATCCGGCACCCCGCTTCCCCGCCGACCAGCCAGGGCCCTGATAACGGCGCCCGCGGCATGGCCAGCATCCCGGGCCGGGTTCCGGCTATTTCGGCCCACCGCGGCGGCGAGGATGGCAGCGGCGGAACCTACCAGGCGTACCTGAACGCGGCGGCGGCCGGCGCGGACTACGTGGAGTTCGATGTCCGCCGGACGGGGGACGGCGTCCTGGTGGCGCTGCACGAGGCGCGCGCGGGGCCGGGCCGTCCCCTCACGTCTGTCAGCTACTCCCAGCTGTGCGAGCTGACCGGTCGCGAGGTGCCGCGGGTACCGGAGGTGATGCGGCTGCTGGCCGGGCGGGCGGCGGCCCACATCGACCTCAAGGACGCCGGGTGCGCGGCTGCGGTGCTGCGGCTCGGGCTTGACCTGCTCGGGCCGGCCGGGATGATCGTGACGACCGGTGACCCCGCCGTGCTGGCGTCGGTGAAACGCCAGTTCCCTGCCGTGCCGGCCGGGCTCTCCATCGGAGGCGGCCTGGCCCGGGCGGTCAGGCGCTCCGTAGCGCCGCTGCGCGCGGCGTTGTCGCGAGCCGAACTGGCCGCCGCGGGCCTCGCCGGCTGGGCCGCCATCCACCGCCGGCTGGCCCGCGCCGAGGTACTGACTCAATGCCAGCGTCAGGGGATCAAGACGATGGTCTGGACCGTCAGCGCCGACCGGGAGCTCGCCCGATGGATGGCGACCCCCGGCGTCGACGCCCTGGTTACCGACCGTCCCGGCCGCGCGGTCTTGCTGCGTGAGCATAAGCTCGCAGACATGACCGCCGGCAAGATCCCGCCAGAAATGCCCGCCCGATCCCGCCGCTGGCCCCGGTGATCAGCGCCACCCGGCCGCTGATTGGCGTACCGGTGATGTACGGGCTCCTCACGCTCGCTGCAGGCAGCCACCGGCGGACGTGAGCGTGAACCTGCCCGCTGAGCGTCGCGTCATCCGCCTTTCCTTACCGGTATCACCATGATGACCAGTCCCCTTCCTTCGCCCGCTGGTCGTGTGGCTGGACGCGCCGGCCTGGCGGCCCTGACCAGGGTCGCTGTCTGCTAGACCCGGTTCGTGGTTTCGGCTGTCTCAAGCGCCGGGACGGCGCCGTCGAGGCCTGCGGGGGCTTTCGTGCGGCGGCGGAGGGTGGCTGTCACCGGGAGGGCAGCCAGGGCTATCGCTCCGCAGACCCACAGGGCCCAGTGGAAGCCGCCCGTCAGTGCGACGCTCGCGGGCTTGCCCTCGTCGAGCAGGGTGCCCAGGCGGGTGGCGGCAACCGTCGATGCGATGGCGACGCCGATCGCCCCGCCGAGCTGCTGTGAGGTGTTGATCAGCCCCGAGGCGAGCCCGGCCTCATGCTCGGCCACCCCGGCCAGGCCGCCGATCGACACCGGGACGAAGGCAAAGGCGGTGCCGGCCCCGACGACGAGGAACGGCCCCGCCAGGGCGCCCCAGAACTGCCCGTGCACCGGCACCTGGGTCGCCCACAGGATGCCGCCGCCGATCATTGCCATGCCCAGCGCCATCACCGGCCCGGCCGAGATGCGGGTGACGAGCTTCTGCGAGGCTCCGGCGAGCGCGACGGAAATAACCGAGGCGGCGAGCCAGGCGAGGCCGGCTTGCAGGGCCGAGTAGTGCAGCACCTGCTGCATGTAGAGGGTGCCGATGAAGATGAAGGCGAAGAAGCTGCCGCCGAGCAGGAGCCCCACGGCGTTCGCCACGGCCACCATGCGCAGCCGGAAGATCCGCAGCGGCATCAGCGGCGCCGCGGTGCGTGCCTCAGTCAGCACGAAAGCCAGCAGCAGCGCAGCCGAGACCGTTAGCAGCGCGACCGTGCGTGCTGACCCCCAGCCGGCCTGCGGTGCCTTCGAGATCGCGTAGACCAGCAGCAGCAGCCCCCCGGTCACGGTGACGGCGCCGAGCGGATCGAAGCGGCGGCGGGCGGCTGGCGAGCCGGCTTTCGGGGACCACGCGCGGGGCGAGCAGCAGCCCCGCGGCCCCGACCGGCACGTTGAGGAAGAAGATGTACTCCCATCCGGCGTACCGGGTCAGCAGTCCGCCAGTGATCAGGCCGAACGTCGCCCCGGACGCTGCGATGGCGCCCCACAGGCCGAGCGCCTTGTTGCGCTCGGCGCCCTCGGCGAACATGTTCATCACGATCGACAGCGCGGCCGGCAACACCACCGCCGCGCCGAAGCCCTGCAGTCCGCGCAGCGCGATCAGCAGGCCGTCGTTTCTGGCCAGCCCGCAGCCCAGCGACGCGGCCGTGAAGATGGCCAGGCCCAGCATGAAGATCCGCCGCCGGCCGAGCAGATCCGCGGCGCGGCCGCCGAGCAGCAGGAAGCCGCCGAAGGTGATCCCGTAGGCGGTCACCACCCACTGCAGGTTCGATTCGGAGAAGTGCAGTGCGCGGCCGATCGTCGGCAGCGAGACGTTCACGATCGTGAGATCGACGATCGTCATGAAGTACGCCACGGCCAGCACCGCGAACGCGCGCCACCTGTGCACCGGCGGCATAAGTTCTGTAGTCATCGTTTCCTTCCCTGGGGGCGGGTGCGGAGAGCAGCGGGTCATCCCGCCTACTGGTACAGACCCGCAGAAGCGCCGAAACTCAACGCCGCCGGTACCCGGTGCGCGCGGGTGGCGGCGAGCACGCCGCCGCCAGCATTATTTTTGGGTGATGGACGAGTTCAGGGCCCGGCGCGTGGTCGATGCGCTGCGCGACCGGGGTATCGACGGCCACCTGGCCCGGGCCGGCGTGGGCCGGTACGGCGTTCGGGTGTCGCTGCACGACGGCCGTGAGGCCGAGTGGGACACCGACGGAACCGCCGGCCTTGAAGCCCAGGTGATGCGGGACGGGATGCTCGTCGGCTACGTGCCGCAGATCGAGGAGTCTGAATACTTCGACGAGCAGCAGGTGGTCAACGCCATCGCCAGGACCGACTACGACCGGCCCATCGCCCGCCAGCGCGCGGCCGCCGCGCCCGCTGCGCCGCTTGCCCGCGAGGCGGCGTGTTCCGCCGCTTCCTCGACGGTTTCCGTTACCGCTAGCCCGGTCCGGATAGGGCAACTCACGGCACCCGCCGGTTGTCGCTTGTAAAATAAGCGCCTCCCGGCCGTCTCACGCGACCGCTGGGCCAGGACGAGCGGATCGGGGGCAGCCACCGGCACGGCCGGCAGCGCCTGGGGCTGCCGGCCAGGGTGGCAGCGCCGGGCCCGGTTAGCACGGATCGGAGCGAAGCCGGTGGGCGAGGGAGGCCAGGCCGTCAACGCCGGGTCGGAGCAGGCCGCGGGCGGGGCTGGCGACGGCGAAGCTCGTGCCCCGCTGCTCGGCGGGGTCGGCCGTATCCTCCTGCTGCTCTTTCCGCAGGCTCCGACGGTCCGGCGATCCCGCTCCGCCACGTTCTGGATCGCGCTGGCCAGCCTGGCCACGATAGCGGGCGGCGCGTGGCTGCTGCTGGCCCGGCAGCAAGGCCGCCCCGCGCAGGGCTCGGTGGTCGCCGAGGATCGCAGGATCTTCCTTCCGCAGGCGCTAGCACATCCCTGGGGCAACCTTTTCCGGGCCTACGATGGCTATGAGGAGCTTGTCCCCCGGCTGATCGGCGAGGCCGTCGCCAAGCTGCCGTTCCGTGACGCGGCGGTCGGCTTCGCGGTCACCGGGGCGGTGGTCGCGTCCTGCTGCGCCGTGTTCGTCTGCTACGCCTGCTCCGGCCACGTGCGGGAGCCGGCGCTGCGGGTCCTGCTCGGCGCCAGCGTGATCCTGCTGCCGACCTCGCTGGCCTCGATCGCCAACACCGGGGTGAACTCGTCCTGGTACCTGCTGTTCGCGGCGTTCTGGGCGCTGGTGTGGCGGCCGCGCTCGCCGGCTGGCGCGGTGACCGCGGCCGTCGTCTGCTTCGCCGCGGCGTCGTCGAACGCGCTGGCCGCGCTGTACCTGCCGCTGGCTGTGGCGCGGGTGATCGCGCTGCCGCGGATTCGCGAGCAGCCCGCCACCATCGGCCTGATAGCCGGCGGTGCCCTGCAACTGCCCGCGGTCCTCACGTTGTCCCGGCACGTGCAGGCGACGAACCTGGACCGCGCCCTGGCCTTCTACGGCCACCTGGTGATCCTGCCGGCGGTGGCCGGGCATCACCTGGCCGCCCGGTTGTGGGCCGGGGTCGGGTTGACCGCCGCCACCCTGATCGCGGCGGCCGTGGTGGCGGCCGTGGCGGTGTGGGCGTGCCTGCGGGCCGGGCCTGCGGCCCGGGCGTTCGTGCTGGCCGCGCTGCTGTTCAGCCTCATCCTCACCCTGGTCCCTGTTTTCGTGCACGGGACCGTGGCCAACATCGCGATATCACGGACCGCGCTGTACACGCGGGGTTCCCGGTACGCGCAGACCCCGATCATGCTCATCGACTCCGCGCTGATCGTGGCGGTGAGCGCCTACCTGCGCCGCGGCGGCATCCGGTTCGAGCGCGTCGCCCACGCCACGGCCGCGGCGCTGCTGGTCGCCGTGCTCGGCACCGTGTGGGTGAGCGACTTCCGGTACGCCGACACGCGGGCGGTCGCGCCGTCCTGGTCAAACACCGTGGCCCGGGTGGAGCGCGGCTGCCGGCAGGACCCGCATCGCCCGCTCTTCGTGCTGCATGAGGCGCTGCCCTGCACGCGGCTGGTCGGCGTCAGCGGGCCCGGGCCTGACAAGTTACCGACGGCGGGTCGCGACCCGGCAGCCGACGACACGGGTGCTGCTAGAGTCCGCAAGGAATCCGGCCGAATCGGGCAGAGAACGAGTATCGTGCTACGGATATTAATAGCAGGCACTGGTATTGGCGGTGCCCATGTTTGTTGACCTCACCCGCGCTTTCTGCGCGGCGGTCGTCGCGATAGTACTGCCGGGGTATTTCTGGGTCATATTCCTGCGGCCCGCCCGCGGTCTTGCCGAGCGGCTCGCGTATTCCAGCGCACTGTCGCTGGCGACAGTGCCGGTAGTGGCGCTGCTGCTGGCCCGGATCACGCACTCCGGAATCACGTTGTGGATAGCCGTCGCGTCGGTGGTTATCGTCCTCGGCTCGGGGCTCGCGGCCGTTGTCATGAGGGGCGCGGCGACCGGCAGGCCGGGCCGATCTTCACGAAGCCGCCGGCCATCAGGGACACGCGGGCTCTCGTCCTGGTAGCCGTGGCCTGCCTGGCCGCTCTCGTCTTGGGAGTGCGCAGTGCCCCCAGGCCCGGCTGGCTGATACTGCCGATCCTGGCCTTGCTGGTCCTGGCCGCGGTGCTGGCCGCGAGCACGGCCATCCCCGCCGCCGCGCCGGTCCCGGTGAATGCCGCCGCGCCGGCCCGGGCCACCGCCCCGGGCCCGGCCGGCACCGCCCCGGGCCCGGCGGACCGCCAGGCCGGCGGCCCCGCGCCGGCCGGCCGGGGATTCCGCGGCGGCCCGCGCGGCCATCGGCCGCGACGCGCGGCTGCCGGCCGTGCTGCACACGGCAGCACTGGGGATCGTGCTCGCGCTGACCGCGGTCCGCGCCTACGCGCCAGTGATCCGGTTCGACTGGCCGTCGATACGCGGGCTCGACCATTTCTCCCACGCCGTGATGACCGAGCAGATGCTGGCGCACGGCTCGTACCCGACCTACCTGATCTACCCGCCGGGCTTCCCGTCGAGCAGCGCGGTCATCTCCCGGCTGTCCGGCCTGGCCCCGCTGACGCTGTTCGCCGTCCTCGCGCCAGCCCTGCTGCTGCTTACCGTGATGGCCGCGTACGCGGTGACCACCAGGCTATGGGGCCCGGGGTACGGGCTCGCAGCGGCCGCGTTGTCGGGCCTGGTGCTCAACGGCGCCTACCAGGGGTTTGCCGATGGCCGGTACCCCGACCTGGTCAGCGCCTACTTCCTGATCCCGATGGGCATCGCCGCGCTGCTCGCGCTGTATCAGTCGCCGTCGCTGCGCTCGGCGGCGATGGCGGCCGTCCTCGGCGCGGCCCCGGTCTTGTATCACTCCGTGGCCACCTTGTACGAGGCGATCATCCTGGTCCTGGCCGCGACCGTATCGCTGCCGTACCTGCTTTACCTGCGGCGTCGCGCGGATGCGCGGATGGTACTGGTCGCGCTCGCGGCGACGCTGGTCTTGTCCACCTGCTACGCCTGGCTCACCTACGGTGTCGGCTGGCCGGTCGTCCGCCATGCGGCCTCGTCAGAGGCCGTGTCCATGGTGCTGGGCAGCCAGCCGGCCCCGCCCGCGGGGCACCTGCTTACCGAGCTGTCGTTGCCAGTCGTCTGGCTCGGCGTGTTCGGCGCGGCCTTGCTCGCCCTGAGCCTGCGCCACGCGCGCCGGCCGGCTCAGGTACTGGCCGGGGTGACGATCCTGCTGTGGTGCCTGGTGATGTACGCCGGCAGCCGGACGGCCGCGGACGGTTTCCCGCAGCGATTCGAGCGCGATCTCGGCGCCGCGCTGTCGGTCGTGGGAGGGCTCGGTCTCGGCGTGATTCTCGGCTCGCTGTGGGTGACCTGGCAACGGGCCAAGCTCACGCCGGCCGCCGCCGCCTCGCTGGCCGCGGCCGTCCTGGCCGTCTTGGCCGGCGGCGTGCAGATAGTCCGGGGAGTGCGCGACGAGGCATACCCGGCGCCGCTGCTGAGCCCGTCCGTCGCAGCGGCCGGGAACTGGCTTGACCGGCACAACTCCGGCGGGACCATCGTGTCCACGGTCCTGAACCAGGGGATTACCGAGCGGGCCACGCTCGCCATCGGCGACTACCCCGGTCTCATGTACTACGGCCGGCGGGTGGGCGCACGTGCGCGCTCTCTGCCGGTCGCGGGCCGCAAGCCGCTCATCGAGTCGCAGGAAGTTCTCGCGCATCCCGGCAGCTGCGCGGCGGCCAAGGCGATCGCGGACGAAGACGTGCGGTACGTCCTGATCTACCGGAAGGCCACCCAGGAATTCGATCTCGACGCCTTCCGCGCCAACGGGCGCAGGTATCACGAGGTGTTCCAGAACCAGTCCGTGATCATCTATGCGGCAACCGCTGAGCCATGCCCGGACGGCGGGTGACCGCGGGGCGCGCTGCTGACCGCGGCCCTAGCGGGCCGCATCTAACAGGGCGGGAGCATCGGCGGCGTCCAGCAGCATGCGCAGGGCGACCATAGCCCGCTCGGTGTGCTGCCTGGCCGCGCGCCTGCTGATCCCCATCACCTCGGCTACGCGCGCCTCGGGCAGGCCTGCGTAGTAGCGCATCACCACTGCTTCCCGCTGCCGGGCTGGCAGCCCGCGCAACGCAGAGATGACGGCCGGCCCGCCTGGCGCGGCTGAGGCCCGCCGCGGCCCGGCCGGCCCGCCGGCCGCCCGGCCCCGTGTCTTCGGTTCCGCAGCAGCACGGCGGCGGGTTGCCGAGCGGGAGCGATGGAGCACCGAGCGCCGCAGCCAGAGCAGCGCGCCGTCGCCGTCTCGTAGCCTGCGCCGCGAAGCGTGCAGGGCGACGAACGAGTCCTGCACGATCTCCTCCGCGGTCACCGCGTCATCGACCAGCAGCGACGCGAGCCGGACGAGAGTGGCATAGTGCTCGCCGTACAGCGCCGCCACGGCGCGGTCCGCATCGCGGCGGGCCCGGGGTCCGGAGACACTGACGTGCTTTCCCCGCGGCCCCTCCAGGATCTCGGCCGGCCTCAGGGCGCGGCCGGCTGGCCGGCCGCTGAGCCGGTGGCCGCCTGCCGCGATGTCGTGCCCCGGGCCGAGCCGGGCCCCGTGCCGCCTGGTGACCTGCCGGTAGAACCGGTTGAGCAGCACGCCCTGGCGCGAATCGCCGGCACCGCCCCCGCCGGTCGTCATGACGATGCTCCCCCCGCACCCGGCCGGACCCGTTGCCCGCCACGCAGAAGTGTCACAGATCTAAGTCGCACATCTGTCGCATACCTCACGTTCTGTCGCGACCACCCCGGCGGAACAGGCACGATGGAAGCATTATGCCCCTCATCGCTCAGCTTCCTGCTGCTGCCGACCCCGACTCGGTCTTCGACGCCTTCGCTGGCTGGGCCGAGCAGCAGGGCCTCAGCCTGTACCCGCACCAGGAGGAGGCCCTGATCGAGATCGTGTCCGGGGCCAATGTGATCCTGAGCAGCCCGACCGGGTCGGGCAAGAGCCTGGTCGCCGCCGGCGCGCACTTCGCCGCCCTGGCGCAGGGCGTCCGGAGCTTCTACACCGCGCCGATCAAGGCGCTGGTGTCGGAGAAGTTCTTCGCCCTATGCGAGATATTCGGGCCGGACCGGGTCGGCATGATGACCGGCGACGCCAGCGTGAACGCCGCCGCCCCGGTCATCTGCTGTACCGCGGAGATCCTGGCCAACATCGCGCTGCGCGACGGGGAGCGGGCCGACGTCGGCCAGGTGGTGATGGACGAGTTCCACTTCTACGCCGATCCGCACCGCGGCTGGGCCTGGCAGGTGCCGCTGATCGAGCTGTCCCAGGTGCAGTTCGTCGTGATGTCAGCCACGCTCGGTGACGTCAGCCGGTTCGAGCAGGACCTGTCCCGGCGCACCGGGCGGGCCACCGCGGTCGTCCGCTCGGCGGAGCGGCCGGTGCCGCTGACCTACTCCTACGTGCTCACCCCGCTGCACGAGACCGTGCGCGAGCTGCTCGACACCAAGCAGTCGCCGGTCTACGTCGTGCACTTCACCCGGGCGGCCGCGGTGGAGCAGGCGCAGGCGCTGATGAGCATCAACGTCTGCACCCGGGCGGAAAAGGACGCCATCGCCGAGATGATCGGCAACTTCCGGTTCACCGCCGGTTTCGGCAAGACGCTGTCCCGGCTGGTCCGGCACGGCATCGGCGTGCACCACGCCGGGATGCTGCCCCGGTACCGGCGGCTGGTCGAGACGCTGACCCAGGCCGGCCTGTTGAAGGTCATCTGCGGCACCGACACGCTCGGCGTCGGCATCAACGTGCCGATCCGCACCGTGCTGCTCACCGGGCTTTCCAAGTACGACGGGACCAGGTCACGGCTGCTGCAGGCCCGGGAATTCCACCAGATCTCCGGGCGGGCGGGCCGGGCCGGCTACGACACGACGGGCTCGGTAGTGGTGCAGGCCCCCGAGCACGTAGTGGAGAACGAGCGGGCGCTGGCCAAGGCCGGCGACGACCCGAAGAAGCGGCGCAAGGTGGTGCGCAAGAAGCCATCGGACGGCTTCGTCTCGTGGGGCCCGCCTACCTTCGAACGGCTGGTGGCCGCGGAGCCCGAGCCGCTCCAGTCCAGCTTCGCGGTCAGCCACGCGATGCTGCTGAACGTGATCGGCCGTCCGGGCGATGCGTTCACGTCGATGCGCCACCTGCTCACCGCCAGCCACGAGGACCCGGCCGCGCAGCGGCGGCACATCCGGCGGGCCTTCGCCATCTACCGCGCGCTGCTGGCCGGCGGCGTGGTGGAGCGGCTGGACGAGCCCGACGAGCTGGGCCGGAGCTGGCGGCTGACCGTGGACCTGCAGGCAGACTTTGCGCTGAACCAGCCGCTGTCGCCATTCGCGCTGGCAGCGATCGAGCTGCTGGACCGTCAGGCGCCGGGATACGCGCTGGACGTGCTCTCGGTGATCGAGGCCACCCTCGACAACCCGCGGGAGGCGCTGGCGGCGCAGCTGTTCCGGGCCCGCGGCGAGGCGGTGGCGCAGATGAAGGCGGACGGCATCGAGTACGAGGAGCGGATGGAGCTGCTCGATGAGGTCACCTACCCGATGCCGCTGGCCGACCTGCTCGACGGCGCCTACGACATCTACCGGCGGGGTCATCCCTGGGTCGCCGACCATGAGCTGGCGCCCAAGTCGGTCGCGCGGGACATGTACGAGCGGGCACTGACCTTCACCGAGTACATCGGCTTCTACGGCCTGTCCCGCAGCGAGGGACTGGTGCTGCGGTACCTGGCCGACGCCTACAAGGCACTGCGGCAGACGGTCCCCGAAGAGGCCAGGACCGAGGAGCTGGGTGACCTGATCGAGTGGCTGGGCGAGCTGGTCCGCCAGGTCGACTCCAGCCTGATCGACGAGTGGGAGCGGCTGCGCGCGGGCGCCGACGAGGTGCCTGCCACCCGGCCGGACGAGGGGCCGCCGCCGGTGACGGCCAACCCGCGGGCGTTCCGGGTGCTGGTGCGCAACGCGCTATTCCGCCGGGTCGAGCTCGCGGCCCTGCGCCGTTACGACGAGCTTGGCGAGCTGGATGCCGGGGCGGGCTGGGACGCCGGTGCCTGGGCCGGAGCCCTCGAGCCGTACTTTGCCGAGCATGACGAGATCGGCACCGGGGCCGACGCACGGGGTCCCAGCATGCTGATCATCGAGGAGAATGGTGACCGCCGGCCCGGCGGCCACTGGTCGGTGCGCCAGATCCTCGACGACCCGGCCGCAGACCACGACTGGGGCATCAGCGCGCGGGTCAACCTGGCGGCCTCGGATGAGGCTGGCGCGGCCGTGCTGCGCGTGACCGACGTCGGACAGCTGTAGCCCGTGCCGCTGCGGACCCGGCGGACCGCCGCTGGCCTGGCCGGTCAGAACGGCCCGGTCAGCTCGCCGAGCGTGTCGGTGAGCCGGAGGTTCTCGGAGTAATCGACCGGGCAGGCGATCACCGACACGGTGTCGAGGGCCAGGGCCTCGGTGAGCACGGGCAGCAGGTCGCCGGCCGAGCTCACCTGGTAGCCGCGGGCACCGAAGCTCTCCGCATAGGCGACGAAATCCGGGTTGCCGAACCCGGTCGCCACGTCGTGGCCGAGTTCCAGGTCCATCTTCCACTTGATCAGCCCGTACGCGTCGTCCTGCCAGATCAGCACGACCAGCGGGATGCGCTCGCGCAAGGCGGTCTCGATCTCCTGGGAGTGCATGAGGAAAGCGCCGTCACCCACCGCGGCCAGCACCCGGCGGCCGGGCGCGGCCAGCTTGGCGCCTATGCCGCCGGGCAGGGCGAAGGACATGGTGGACAGCCCGTTGGAGGTCAGGCAGGTGTTGGGCTCGTAGGTCGGGTACAGCCGGGCCATCCACATCTTCACGGCCCCGGTGTCGGCCAGGACGATGTCGGAGCGTCCCAGCGCGGCCCGCGTATCGGACACCACTCGCGACGGCTTGACCGGGAAACTGTCATCGGCGGCGCCGCGGGCCAGCTCGTCGGCCAGCAGCGCGCGGATCTTCTCCCCCGTCTCCCCCGGCTCCCACCGGCGGGCGGTGGCAGCCGCCAGGGCGTCCAGCGTCCGGCCGATGTCGGCCTGCACGCCGACCTCGACGTCGTAGCTGGCATCGACCTCGGCCGGGAACCGGCTCAGGTGCAGGATCTGCTTGTCCCCGCCGGGGTTGATCCGGGCCGGGTCGAACTCCTGCAGCTCGTAACCGACGCTGATGATGACGTCTGCTTCGTCGAAGCCGAAGTTGACGTAGTCATGCCGCATGAAACCCACCGCCCCGAGGGCGTTCGGGTGGTCATCGGGGAACACGCCCTTCCCGTGGAAGGTGGTGGCCACCAGCAGGCCGAGGTCCTCCGAAAAGCGCACCAGGGAGCTCTGCGCGCCTGCCCGGGCGGCGCCGTGGCCGGCCAGCACGATCGGCCGCCGCGCGCCGGCCAGCACCGCCGCGGCCCGCTCGATCTGCGAGCGTGACGGCTCGTCCGGGCGCGGGACGTTCACGCTGAGCGGGGCCAGCCCTTCCGGTGCGGGCATGGCCTCGATATCCTCCGGCACGGCCAGGTACGCCGCGCCGGGCCTTTCGGTCTGGGCCAGCTTGAAAGCCTTGCGGACCATCTCCGGCACCGCGTCCGGGGTGAGGATCAGGTCCGCCCACTTGGTCACCGGCGAGAACATCGACACCAGGTCGACGCTCTGGTGCGACTCCTTGTAGATCCGGTTCAGGCCGACCTGCGCGGACAGCGCCACCACCGGCGAGCTGTTGGTGGTCGCGTCGGCCACCCCGAGCAGCAGGTTGATGGCACCGGGGCCGAGCGTGGCCGAGCACACCCCGGCGCGCCCGGTCAGCCGCCCGTAGATCTCGGCCATGAATGATGCGGCCTGCTCGTGCCGCACCAGTAGGTACCGGATCGGCGAACGGGCCAGCGCATCGGTGAAGCGGATATTCTCCTCGCCCGGCAGGCCGAACACGACGGTGACGCCCTCCCGCTCCAGGCAGCGCACCAGCAGCGCCGCGGCCCCGGGCTGTTCGCTGGCCACCACCGGAGCCTACCGGCTATGGCCGCTAAGGCTGCTTAGCCGGGCCGCCGCCGCGCGGACGCCGGCAGATACGGCATCCGCCCGATGCGCCGGGCGGCTGCTTACCGCGAGTCTCGAGAGTGCAGATCGAAGTCACGGCCGCACGTCGAGGCCAGGAGGACAGTGCCATGAGGAATATCGCTTATCCGGGCCACGGAGTGGAGATCGAGGAGGACGTCGTCCGGCTCCGGCGGCGCAAGCTCGAATTTGACAGCGACGCCGCTGGCCGGCGCGGCCCGCGTCTGGTCAGGATCTTTCACCCTGCTGCCGCGGTGTCAGCCCGCCTGGCTCTCTGGCGGTGACCCGCAACCCTTGCGCTGACCGCGATTACCGCCACCCCGGGCCGCCGGCCCGGGGGCGAACCGACAGCAGCAAAGGCAGGCCCATGCTAGATACCGGGTTCCCGCAGGCAGACGCAGAGAACGACTTCCTGCGGGCCAGGAGGCGCCAGGTGCTGGCCGCGCTGGCGCGCCGCCTGCGCGGCGGGCACGGTGACGGCGGCCGCATCGTGCCGCTCGACGAGGTCGTCTGCCCGCTCGGGTGGCGCGGCGAGCGGCAGCTGGGGCTGCAGACGATACCGGTGGACACGATCATCGGCACCGTCGATTCGCGGCACGACTTCGACCGCCGGTTCCGGCCCACCTCCAACCGGGTGCGCTACCGGTGGGAACGGCTGGCGCTGGCCAGGCGGCGCGGTGAGCCGATCCCGCCAATCGAGGTCTTCCGGGTCGGCGGCCTGCATTTCGTGACCGATGGCCATCACCGGGTGTCGATCGCCGCTACCACCGGCCAGCAGGAGATCGACGCCTACGTGACCCAGGTGCTCACCACCGTGCCGCCGGGCCCGGGACCGCGCCGGTAGGCCTCGGGCACTGCCTCATGCGGGCTGGGCGAACCAGGGGTTGCCGGGAGCGAGCAGGTACTGGTCGGCGAGGTGGTTGAGCACCCGCCGCGCCTGCCGGAACCGGTCGGCCACGTCGCCGACCACCGTGATCCGCGCCGTGCTGACCGGGGCCAGGTCACGGGCGGCTCGGTACCAGCGGGCGCCGAGGTACTCCCACAGCTCGATGCCCGGCGGGCCGGCCAGCCGGTCTTGCCCGGCGGCGGGCAGCCCGGCCGCGCGCAGCAGCCGGGCAGCGTCCACCGGCCCGAGCGCGCGGTCGGCCGTGTAGCCAGGGAACACCCCGGTCAGGAACAGCGTCACGTCGCCGAGCCTGCGGTATACGCCTGGCCGCTCGGCGGCGTGCACTTCCTCCAGCAACCCGGCCAGCCGGACCGGGTCGAGTTCGCTGAACCGGCGCGTCCGCGTCCGCCCGCCGGCCGTGACCCGGTACCTGCCGCTGGCCACCCGGGTGAACGAGGCCAGCAGTTCGGCGAGGAACAGCCGCCGGGCCGGGGCTCCCAGGAACTCCCGCAGCGCGGGCGCGTCGAACAGCGGCACCCGCTGACGCGGCCCGGTGCGTTCCGGCACGTAGTCCATCGAGCCCAGCTCGGCGGCGGCCCGCTGCACCAGCACCGCGAACACCAGAAAGGGAGATGCCGGAACCGCCCATCCGCGGTCGGCCTGGTCCGGGCCTAGCACCGCCCGGAACAGGCCGGGATGTTCCAGCATCCGCAGCAGCGCCGCCGGATCGGCGCGCAGCGACGAGGCCTGGGCCGCGGCGCTGTCCGGCCGGCAGCCGCGCGCAGCCGGGCCACAGACCGAGGCCAGCAGGGCCAGGTCGGCGTCGCTGAGGTGGCCGGCGTACTCGCGGCCGGCCAGCGAGTCATCCATGCCCCCACGTTAAGCCGTCCGCGGCCCCGGCGCACCGGCCTGCCGCCGCGCCGGGCAGCCCGCCGTCCCGGCCAGGGCAGGTCAGCAGCCGCCGACCGGTCCCGGAACGCCGGGTCCGGCCGCGGGCTGGTCCACGATCCCGTAGCCGCCGTTGCGCAGGACGGCGCCGAAATGGACGACGTACCACCGGCCGCGCCAGGAGATCAGCGACGCGATGCCGATCGAGCGGAGCCGCCCGTGCTTTCGGTAGACCAGCCGCGCGCCGCCGACGTGCCAGTAGCCCACCGAGTTGAAGCACACGCCGGGATCGATCCAGGCGGCCTCCGCCGAGGGCACGATCACCCGGACCAGGCTGGTGCCGCGGCCCACCAGGCGGCGGGCCGCACCGACGTCGAGCCTGAAGTCCGCCCACAGCCGGGTATGCCAGTCGGCGGCCGGGTCGGAGATGGCTTTGACCTGCTGATAGGCCGACAGCGGGAAGAACGCCTGGCGGGCGAGCCCGGCCCGGCCGGTCACCACCGCTGCCCACAGATCTGCCATCTCGGCGCGGAAGGCGCGGGTGTGCGCACTCGGGAACGCCCTGGTCTGGTGCAGGCCGGCGGGCGGCGGCGGCACCGCGATCACGCTCGGCGAAGCGTCGGCCCTGGGCGTAGGGGTGGCCGACGGGGACGGGCCCCCCGGTACCGGCGCGGCCGGCGTGCTCGCGCTCGCGTGCGCCGCCGCGGCATGACCGCCGGCCGGGCCCGCGCACCCGGCCGCGAGCACGCCCACGGCGGCGGCGAGGACGCCGGCCAGCGCCGGCGCCCGGCCGACCGCGCGCCAGCGCCGGCCCGCAGGTTGCTCATGGCCAGTCGGCACCCGAAGCGGCATGATGCTCAGCGTAGAGCTTGGCCGTCGGTCCGCGAGGAGGTCTGGTACCAGGGCCGGGCGGTGTACGCCGGCAGCGGCCGCAGCGCCGGCCAGCGGGCCCGCAGCCGCGCGGCCAAGGCCGTGCTGAGCTGACCGAGCGCGTGCAGCCGGTCGTGGCCGCGGGTCAGGCCGGCCACCACGACCAGCCGGTGCAGGAGGCGTTCCCTGGCGGTGATGTAGCCCCACGCGAAATCCTCGCCGGGTACCCGCGCCAGGTGGTCGGCGGACTCGCGGTGCGCACGCTCGACCAGCGCGTCGCCGCGGATCAGCCAGCCGGCGCAGGCGTCGGCGAGGTCGCCGGGAACGTCCGTGCCGGTCAGGTTCCGCCAGCTCGCCCGGTAGCTGCGCTCGGCCTCCTCGAGCGGCGCGCCGGCCGCCGACAGGGCGCACCAGCAGGTCGGGAAGCCGATGCGGAAGTAGGCCAGCTCGACCAGGCCGTTGCCCAGTGACGCCTGCTCGAAGTCGACGAAGCGGACGCCCGCGGCGGTGCGCAGGTCGTTGCCGGGGCACGGATCCCCGTGCAGCAGCGCGTAGTGCGGGGCGGGGTCGAGGCGGCCGATCAGGCCGGTCAGTTCGTCCGGCAGCCCGGGCGGGACGCGAACGTCAAGCGCCCGGGCGAAGGCGAGGAACGATTCAGCGTCGGCGGCGGTTGGCCCGGACCACGCGGGCAGCGCGCCGGCGTCGGCCGGGCCGGTGAGCGCGTGCAGCCGGGCCAGGGCCACGGCGAATTCCGGCATCCAGTCCTCGGTCGGCCCGGTCCCGGCCAGGTATTCCAGCACCATGACGCGCGAGCGCGGGTCGGCGGCGAGCAGCGCGGGGGCGACGGCAGGGCGGGTGGCCCGCGCGGCCAGCCTCAGCGCGGCGACCTCTCGCGCGTAGCGAGCGTCCCCGTCCGCCCCGGTCCCGCCCTCGTCGGCGATCTGCTTGACGATGACCTGGCGGCCATCGCGCAGCTCGGCCCGCCAGACCCGGGACCGCGGGCTGCTGTCCAGCCGCCTGGCCTTCGCCGGCGGGCCGAGCGCGGCGACCAGCTCGCCGCTGAACGGCACCCGGGACGCCATGATGCTCAGCGTAGAGCCTGGCCGCGAGCCGGCCCGGCCGCGTGCACCTCGCGGCGGCCGCGGAGCAGGATGGCGCCATGGCCCAGGACCCGATCACGCCCGAGGAATTCTTTCGCGCCGACATCAGGGTCGGCGCGATCGTGCGCGCCGAGGAATTCCCGCAGGCCCGCAACCCGGCTTACAAGCTGTGGATCGACTTCGGCGAGCTCGGCACGCGCACGTCCAGTGCCCAGCTCACCGCCTTCTACCAGGCCGGGGACCTGGCCGGCAGGCTCGTGCTCGCCGTGGTCAACTTCCCGCCCCGGCGCATCGCCGGCTTCTCCTCGCAGGTCCTGGTGCTCGGTGTCCCGGCCGGCGGCGCGCAGCAGGTGGCCCTGGTCGCGCCGGACCGGCCGGTCCCGCCCGGCACCCGCGTCTTCTGACCTGCGCCTGCCTTCGCCGCCGCGGCCGGCCGGCACCGCTACCCGGAGCAAGCCCCGGCGTCATCCTGAGTTGACAGCATCATGACGTCAACATAGATTGACACCATGGACGAAGGGGTGCAGTTGGCGGAGGCGGCGAGCGGCCGCGATCCCGCCGCGGGACTGCGAGCCATCCGGGCGCTGCGCGATTTGGCTGAGCGGCTGGAAGCGCTGCAGGTCGACAACGCCCGCCGGCAGGGCTGGCCCTGGCAGAAGATCGCGGCGCAGCTCGGCGTGAGCAGGCAGGCCGCGCACAAGAAGCACGCCCGCCGCATCCGGGGCCGTTGAGGAGACCAGCATGTTCGAGCGGTTCAGCGCCCAGGCCAGGGAGACGGTCGCGCAGGCCCGGGAGCAGGCGCACCTGCTGCATCACGGGTACATCGGCTGCGAGCACCTGCTGCTGGCGCTGTCTGGCGGGCGCGGTACGCCAGCGGCGGGCGCGCTGGCGGCTTTCGGGCTCGACACCGCCGCGCTGCGAGAGGGTGTGATCGGCGTCGTCGGCCCCGCGGACGCCGGGCTGGACGCCGGCGCGCTCGCGTCCCTCGGCATCGATCTTGACGTCGTGCGCCGTGTCACGGAAGCAAGCTTCGGCCGCGGCGCGCTCGACCGCGGCAGGCACCAGCGGGGCCGGCCTTGCGCGGGCGGCCCTCTCCCGTTCACCCCGCGCGCCAAAAAGGCGCTGCAGCTCGCGCTGCGCGCCGCAGTCAGGTCGGGGGACCGCGAGATCTCGACCGGCCACCTGCTGCTCGGGGTCATCGAGCAACGCGACAACGCGGCCCTGCGAGTGCTGAAGGCAGCCGGAGTGCCCGCCGGGGCGCTGCGCCAGGAGGTAGCCGACCGGGTGGCCTCGGCCGCTTGATCGCCGCCCGCGCTACCTGATTGCCGCCGCGGCTCAGCCGGCGCCGGGCCCGGTGGCGACCGGCCGGGCCGGATCGGCCACCCAGCCGGACCAGGATCCGGCGTAGAGCGCAGCCGGGATGCCGGCGATCTCCAGCGCGAGCACTTCGGCCGCCGCGGTTACCCCGGAACCGCAGTACGCGGCGACCGGCACGCCCGCCGCCGCGCCCAGCGCGGCGAACCGCTGCCGCAGCTCGGCCGGGGCGAGGAAGCTGCCGTCGCCGGATACGTTGCCCGCGGCCGGCGCGCTCACCGCCCCCGGGATGTGACCGGCGACCGGGTCAACGGGCTCGGTCTCGCCCCGGTACCGTTCTGCGGCCCTGGCGTCCAGCAGCACTCCCCAACGGGCCGTGGCCGATGCGCTGGCCGCGTCGAGCAGCGGCATATGGCCAGGCCGGGCCGTGAAATCCCCCGGCTCGGCTGCGGGTCCGGCCGTGGTCAGCGGCTGGCCGGCTGCCTGCCAGGCGCGGAACCCGCCGTCCAGCACCCGGACGTTGCGGTGGCCGAAGTAGCGCAGCAGCCACCAGGCCCGGGCGGCCGCGGCCGCATCCGCGTCGTCGTAGGCCACCACGGGCCGGCCGTCGCTCACGCCGGCCCGCCGCATCACCGCCTGGAAATCGGCGGCCGATGGCAGCGGGTGCCGGCCGCCAGGCCCGGGCGGGCCGGACAGGTCCCGGTCCAGGTCCGCGAACACCGCGGATGGCAGGTGACCGGCGCGGTAGCTGTCGATGCCCGGCGGCCCGCCGAGCCGCCAGCGGACGTCCAGCAGCACCGGGGGCCGCGGCGCGGCCAGCTCCCGGGCCAGATCCGCCACGCTGACCAGCGGATTCATGGTGCCCGGATCGGCGGAGCCTGGGCTCACAGGCTCGGCCCGCTCACGGGCTGCCGTGCACGAGCAGCGGCACCAGCTGCTCGGCGCTGGTGAGCGAGCCGTGCATGCCGACCAGGGCCGACTCGCGCGGCTCGGCCTGCGTCGCGACGATGCCGGTGCCGCCGGCCGCGGCGGCCACCACGTCGCCGATCCGGCCGGTCACGCGGGGCTCGACCGGTCCGAACCAGCCGCCGTTGATCGCCTCGTCCCTGGACAGCACCCAGGCCCGCTCGCCGAGCACGTCCCGCCACGCCGCGAGCACGTCGCCTGCCGCGCCGGGCTCGGCGTAGACGTGCCGCGCGCGGGGCTCGCCGCCGAGCAGCGCCACGCCCTTGCGCAGGTCCGCGAGCGCGTCCACGTCCACCCGGCGGTCTGGGGAGATGTCCAGCATGCCGTGGTCGGCCGTGACGTAAAGCTGCGCGCCGGACGGCAGTACCGAGGCGAGCTGCTCGGCCAGCTTGTCCACGTGCCCGAGCTGGTAGTACCAGGCGTCGGAGCCGCAGCCGAACGCGTGCCCGGTGGCGTCCAGGTCACCGAGGTAGACGGTGACCAGCGCGCTTTCGGTCTCCCGCAGCGCGGCCCCGGCCTGGGCCGCCAGCGCGCCAGGGCTGTCGGCCCGCCGGTAGTCGGCGCCGCGCCATACCGCCTGGGTCAGCCCCGACTTCTGGTAGGCGCCGGCGGCCACCTGGAAGGCGCCGATCCCGGCGGCCGCGGCCCGCTCGTAGATGGTCGGCTCCGGCTGCCAGGTCACCGGGTCCACCCGGCTGTCCCAGCGCAGCCCGTTGAGTATCCGGCCGGTGCCCGGCACGGCGACCTGATAGCCGAGCATGCCGTGCACGCCCGGCGGGCGCCCGGTACCCAGCGAGGCGAGGCTGGTCACCGTGGTGGACGGGAATCCCGCGGCGAGCGGCCCGCCGCGCAGCGCCAGCTCGGACAGGAACGGCGCGGCCGCCGGATGATCTCGCAGCAGCTCCCAGCCGAGGCCGTCCACGATCAGCAGGCAGACCCGGGCGGTCTCGGGCAGGCCGAGCGGATTGGGCTCGCCGGTGATCCCGAGGGATGCCAGCAGGGACGACGCCAGGTCCGCCAGCGTCCCCTCTCCGTATGAGGGCAGCGTTAGCGTGGTTCTGGGCTCATCGGTCATGCAGGGGCAGTCCTTCGCCGTCGGGGCAGTGCCGGGCGCCGGTGTGCCCGCCCATCGTGTCACCGGCCGGTCTGGCCGGCAACGTGACCCCCGGGGCATCATGGCCCCCGGCAGTCTCACGGCCCGACGGTGGCCGCGGCGAGCGCGCGGGAGAAAGCCAGCACCGCGCGGACGCCTTCCTCGCCGTCGGCGGCCTCGCTGACCCGCAGGGCAAGATCGTCGGCCGTGATCGTGCCGGTGTACCCGTGATCGGCCTCGCAGTTTTCGTCCCCGCAGTGGGCGGGCTCGAGCTCGACGTGCGAGACCACGTTCCAGCCGATGGTGAGCAGCACCTCGGTGGGCATCGTCACCCCGGCCACGTACGAGGCGGGGTCGGGCACCATCCGGGTCAGCACCACCGACGAGATCCGGGAGAAGTTGATCGCCTCGGTGCTCGTCTCGGCCTGCGGGCGGCCGTCGGGCTCTTGCGCGGGATGCTCGTCGGTGTGCGAGTGGATCAGGCGGGTGGGCGTGAGCACCAGCACCGTGATATGCCTGCGCACCTCCAGGCCGGTATCGAACATCGCGTCGTGATGGACCACGTAGGAGACGATGGGCTCGGTGCCGAGCGCCGACGCCACCGCGTCGGTGACAAGGTCCGGGTAATAGCCGCTGCGGTCGATGGCGGCCCGCAGGCCGTCGGCCGTGGCTCGGGTTTCCCTCATCTGTCCATCCTGCACCGCTCGGCGGACTGGTTCACCCCCTCGCGCTGGCCGGAGTCAGCGCGCTTCGCTGACTCCGGCCAGTGTGTCGCGCATCCGCCGGGCGTACTGCTCTGCCTCGTCGTCGTCGGCGTACCGGCCGCGCGGCCAGAAGAAGCCGCGCAGCCCGTCGCCCTTGGTCCGTGGCACCACGTGTACGTGCAGGTGCGGGACGCTCTGGCTCACCGTGTTGTTGATCGCCACGAAGCTGCCCTGGGCGCCGTAGGCGGCCGGCATCGCCGCGCTGATCCGCTGTACCCAGCCGAACAGCGGCTCGATCAGGCCGGGCGGCAGGTCGGCGAGCGTCTCGAAGTGCGCCCGGGGCAGCACCAGCACGTGCCCCTTGAACAGCGGCCGGACGTCCAGGAAGCCAACCACTTCGGGTTCGTCCAGGACGAACCAGGCCGGGGCGTCCCCGGCGAGTATGGCGTCGAACCGGCAGTCAGCCATGGTCATCCCCGGCTGCGCAGCAGCTGCTCGGCGCCGGCCGCGAGCCCGGCGACCACCTCGGCGGCCGGGCGTTCCTCGCGGACCAGGCCGACGCCCTGCCCGGCGTATTGGTAGGCGATGTCATAGTCGCCTCGTTTGCGCGCGGCGGACAGTTCCTCCCTGGCGCCGCCGGCGGCGGCGAGCTCGTCTTCGCGTCCGGTCCAGCGCCTGCTGAACTCGTTGGCCAGCGCCCGGCCGCCGTACTCGGGCGGCCAGCCGATCCGCAGTGCGACGTCGAAGACCCGGGTGTAGACGGTGCCGGTCTCCCCCGCGGCGAGGATCCGCGCCCGTGCCTGCGCGTCGGTCAGCGCTTCGGGGCAGGCCAGCAGCGCGGTGCCGATCCACGCTCCGGCCGCTCCCGCGGCGAGCACGGCGGCCAGCCCGCGCGGGGTGCCGATCCCGCCGGCCGCGAGCACCGGCTGGCTGACCGCGTCGAGCACGCCTTCCAGCAGCGGCAGGGTGGCGACCTCGTCGAGGCCGTGACCGCCGCCCTCGGCGCCGCGGGCCACGATCAGGTCCGCCCCCTGGTCGGCGGCCGCCCGCGCCTCGTCGACCCGGCCGACCTGCGTGGCCACGATGATCCCGGCCGCCCGCAGCGGGGGGACCCAGGGCGCGAGGTCGCCGAAGCTGACCGAGACCAGGGCCGGGCGGGCCTGCAGCGTCGCCTCGAGCTGGCCGGGCAGGCCGGGCAGCGCCCACGCCATCAGGCCGACGCCGAACCGGGCGCCGGCCTCGCGTGCCCGCCCGGCCTCGGCAGCGATCCACTCCGGCGGGGTGGAGCTGCCGGCCCCGATCATGCCGAGGCCGCCGCCGGCGGTCACGGCCGCGGCGAGCCTGCCGCCGGACACGCCGGCCATCGGCGCGCCGACGACCGGGACATCGATGGCCAGCAGGTCGGTGAGCGAAGTACGCAGCATGCGCGTCATTCTCGCAGCGCCGAGAGCCTGCGGGGCTCTGAAACAATGGCCGGGTGACAGGTGATGAGCAGGCGGACGCAGAGAACTGGCTGTTGCTCGTCTACCGGGTACCGCCGGAGCCGACCCGGCTGCGCGCCGCCGTATGGCGCAGGATCAAGAGCCTGGGCGCGATCTACCTGCAGAGCTCGGCGGCGGCGCTGCCGGCCAGCAGCGGCGCCGAGCGGGCGCTGCGCAAGCTCCGGCGGGAGATCATCGAGATGTCCGGCACGGCGGCACTGCTGTCTTGCCGCGTGCTCGCGGGCGAGCCAGAGGTGCGCGCCGCGTTCCAGGCGGCCAGGGACGACGAGTACGAGGAGGTCGTGGACCGCTGCGAGGACTTCCTCGCGCAGCTGCAGAAGGAGTACGACGCGCACCACTTCACCTACGCCGAACTGGAGGAGAACGAGGTCGACCTGGTGAAGCTGCGCAACTGGCTGGCCCGGATCCGCGACCGCGACGTGTTCGGCGCCGCAGGACGGAACGCAGCCGAGCAGGCCCTGCTCAGGTGCGAGAGCTCCCTGGAGGACTACGCCGCCCGCGTCTACGCCGAAGAAGCCGAAAGCCGCTAACCCCTCACCCCCGCACCCCCGCACCCTCACCCCGCCAGGGCTCCGACTTATCATGCGCTAGCGACTCGCATACCGGGACAAAGTGGGACACAAATCGGTCGTGGTGCATGAAAAGTTGAAGATGATCATGAGCGGGCGGGCGGTGGGAGCGGGCCGGTGGAAAGCGGGCCGGTGGAGATCCGTCAGCGGCGGCGGGTGGCGCGCCAGAGGCTGGCGGGCAGCAGGATGACCAGCAGAGCCGGCATCACCCACCAGGAGGGGACGCTGGTCTGGCTGACCGCGTAGGTCACGGCCAGGCCGGCCACCACCCCGGCCGCGATCCGCCAGTCGTCGCCGATCACGAAGTCGTACACGAACGCGAGGAAGGCCCGCACCCGGGCGGCCATGTCAGCTCGCCTCCGCGGCGGGCGCGCCCTCGCGCCCGGGTGCCGCCCGGGCCGGCCGTGGCGGCGCAGCACCGCGACCAGCCCGACCGCGAACAGCGCGATGGCCGGCACCAGGACCAGCAGTGCCGCATCCGACCCCGGCCAGTGTGCGCCCGCGCCCTCGGCGCCCCAGAACGTGCCGAACGCGGTGAGCATGATCCCGACGACGAACTTCAGCAGGTTCTCCGGCACCCGGGCCAGCGGCGCGCGCACCGCCACGCCCGCAACAGCCACCACCAGCACCGCGCAGCCGGCCGCCACGGCCGCCAGCGGGATGTTGTGCGCGTTGCCGCCGAACGTCAGGGCGATGAACACCACCTCGAGCCCTTCCAGCAGCACTCCCTTGAAGGACAGCGTGAACCCGTACCAGTCGGGCACCGACCCGAACCGCCGCCGCGGCGCCGAGGCCGCCGCGGCCAGCTGCGCCCGGTAGATCGCGTCCTCGTCGTGCAGCGCCTTATACCCGCCCGCGCGCAGGATCGCCTTCCGCAGCCACTGCAGGCCGAAGATCAGCAGCAGCGCCCCCACCACCAGCCGCAGCTCCCGCAGCGGCAGCGCGGACACCGCCGGGCCGAGCGCGGCCACCACGACGCCCAGCACCACGATCGCCGCGACCATCCCGGTCGTGGCCGATCTCCAGTCCCTGGCCGTGCCCGCGGCCAGCACGATCGTGGTCGCCTCGACGGCCTCCACCGCGCAGGCCAGGAAGACTGCAACGAAAAGGGCACCAGAGCCGCCGCCCATGCCCGCCTCCTCACGCCTGGTCAGATCAGGCCCAGCGGCGCCGCCGATTCCCGGCGGCCGACCGCCCCGGTTATTCTAACCGTCGTTATCAATTGACTCTGACGACAGTTACACGGCAATGGTGTCGGCGCTTGGCGCAACTGTCACTAGATGTTTACCCCCTGTGCCGCCCTCCGACATTGCACATCGGGAATGCTCCGGGCAACACCTGCCGCGCTGGTCACCTGCCCGCGTGACACCAGCGAAAGGAGCCCGTGGATGAGACGGAAACTGACCGGTCCCAGCCGTACCATCACCCTGGGAGGCCTGGCCATGTCGGTCGTCGCCGCCGTGACGGCGCTGACCGCAGGCGGTGCCACGGCCGCCACTCACGGTAGCGGCCCCCCGGCGACCACCACGCCGATCAAGCACGTCGTGGTGATCATCGGCGAGAACCACACCTTCGACAACGTCTTCGCGGCTTACCAGCCGCCCAAGGGCCAGCACATCTGGAACCTGCTGTCCAAGGGCATCATCACCAGGAACGGCGACCCGGGTCCGAACTACGGCCAGGCGGTGCAGCTGACGGCATCGAGCCGCAAGGCCTACACGCTGACACCGAAGATCACCGGTCACTACCGGGTACTGCCCCGGCCTAACACCACGTACGTGTCGCCGGCCTGCGACGGGCAGCAGGGGAACAAGCCGGACAAGAGGTTCCCGCAGGGACTGCCTGCGGGCCCGTTCCAGATCACCAAGTACGTGCCCTACTTCGACAGCCACCTCGAGTACTCCAAGTTCGGCCAGTGCGAGTTCTACGGCGCCTACGTCGGCGACCCGCTGCACCGCTTCTACCAGATGTGGCAGCAGAGCACCGCGTACCAGGGCCGGCTGTTCAACTGGGTAGCCAACACCGCGGGCGACGACAACGGTACCGTCCCGGCCGCGAAGATCTTCCAGGGCGGCCTGTCGATGGGCTTCTACAACATGGCCCAGGGCGACGCCCCGATCCTGCGCAACCTGGCCAAGCACTACGCGATCAGCGACAACTACCACCAGGCCGTGCAGGGCGGCACCGGCGCCAACCACATCGCGCTCGGCACCGGGTACGCGGCCTCGTACCAGAACAAGACGGGCAAGCCAGTCCCGCCGCCGCCTGGCCAGATCGAGAACCCCAACCCCAAGCCGGGCACCAACAACAACTACAGCCAGGACGGGTACGGCGGTTTCACCTCGTCGGGCAAGCCGACGAACAAGGGCGGCAGCTACTCCGAGTGCGCGGATCCGAAGCAGCCGGGTGTCGACGCTATCGACAGCTACTTCAAGACGCTGCCGTACAAGCCACTGGCGAACTGCAAGCCCGGCCGCTACTACCTGCTGAACAACTACAACCCCGGCTACCAGGCCAACGGCAAGCTGCAGACCGCGCCGTACACCGTGCCGCCGCAGAAGACGGACTACGTGACGATCGGCAACAAGCTGGCGGCCCGCAACATCAGCTGGGGATACTTCGGCCAGGGCTACAACCATGGCAACCCCACGCCGGACTACTGCGGGATCTGCGACCCGATGCAGTACTCGGCGTCGATCATGACCAACCCGACGCTGCGCGCGGACACCCAGCATGACAGTGACCAGTTCATCGCCGATGCGGCGAAGGGCACGCTGCCCGCGGTGTCCTTCCTGAAGCCGGGCAATGACGACGGCCACCCGGGGTACTCCACGATGGCTGCGTTCGAGTCCTTCGCCGCGCGAGCGATCACCGCGATCCAGAACAACGCGAAGCTGTGGAAGTCCACCGCGATCTTCGTGACCATGGACGAAGGCGGCGGCTACTACGACTCGGGCTACATCCAGCCGGTCAGCTTCTTCGGTGACGGGCCCCGGATCCCGATGATCGTGGTCTCGCCGTACGCCCGGCGGGACTACGTCGATCACACGTACACCGACCACGTGTCGATCCTCAAGTTCATCGAGGCCAACTGGGGACTGAGCCCGCTGACCTCCTACAGCACGGACAACCTGCCGAACCCGACGCCTAACGTGTACGTGCCGAAGAACCGGCCGGCCATCGGCAACCTGATGACCATGTTCAACTTCAGCCATCCCGATTTCGCGACGATCAAGCTCAACCGCTGACCGGCATGCCGTACGGTCCGGGCACCCGGCCCGGACCGTACGGGCATTACCCGGTTCGCGTAGGCACTAGCATCTGATGAGTGACCACACGACTTCTGACCAGCAATGCATCCCCCGGTAACGCCCAGCCCGACGCGATCATTGTCGGCCTCCTGCAGGGAACCCAAGGCCCCGAACTGGCCCCCGGCGCCGAGCCCGTCGACGAAGCTACCGGCGGCACCTTGCTCGCGGCGGCCGCCGCGCTCGGCGCCACCGGCAAGGCCGAGCAGACCACGAAGATCGCCACCGGCCCGCTGCTGGCCGCGGCGTCAGATGACGGGCGCCCGCTCGCCCCGGTAATCATAGCCGTGGGCCTGGGCCGGGCCGCGGCCGATGACGCCAACTCAGATCGGGGCCCCGAGTTCAGCTCTGAGGCGCTGCGACGCGCTGCGGGTGCGGCGGTCCGCGCCGCGGTGCAGCAGCCAGCGAAGCCCGTTCGGAATGATGATCTTCAGCCTGGCAAGGACGGAGCCGTTTACCGGATCGCCATGGCACTGCCCTCCAGGGACGACGCGGAGGCCGAGGCGGTCGCGCTCGGCGGCCTGCTGGGCGGGTACGCGTTCTCGCGGTACCGCACGACCGTGCCCGCGCCGCCTTCGGTCGAGCTGACGCTGGCCGGCGACGGCGCGCCGGCGGGTGCCGCCGGGCGCCGGGCCCAGTCGGTCGCCGATGCGGTGACGCTGGTGCGCGACCTGGTCAACACCGGGCCCTCGGATCTGTTTCCGGCTACGCTGGCCGGCGAGGCGGAACGGGTCGCCGCTGAGCGCGGTCTCGATGTCGAGGTGCTGGACGAGAAGGCGCTGGCCGAGGGCGGATTCGGCGGCATCCTGGCGGTCGGGCAGGGCTCGGTGCACACGCCGCGCCTGATCAGGCTCAGCTACCGTCACCCCGGCGCGACCAAGACCGTGGTGTTCGCGGGCAAGGGCATCACCTTCGACTCCGGCGGGCTGTCGCTGAAGCCGGCCAAGTCGATGGAGCACATGAAGTCGGACATGGCCGGGGCCGCCGCCGTGCTCGGCGCGATGCAGGTCATCGCCGACCTGGCGCCGGCCGTCAACGTGGTCGGGTACCTGGCCGCCGCGGAGAACATGCCGGGCGGCGCCGCGCAGCGGCCGGCCGACATCATCACCATCTACGGCGGCAAGACGGTGGAGGTGCTGAACACCGACGCGGAGGGACGGCTGGTCCTGGCCGACGCCATCGCACGGTCCGGCGCCGACTCGCCGGACCTGGTGGTGGACGTGGCCACGCTGACCGGGGCGCAGTCGGTCGCCCTCGGCCGGCGCATCTCGGGCGTCATGGCCAACGACGACGCGGTCCGGGACGGCATCATGGCGGCGTCGCGCCGCGCCGGCGAGCCGTTCTGGCCGATGCCGCTGCCCGAGGAACTTCGCGACGGGCTCGACTCCGATGTGGCCGACCTGGCCAACGTGACCCCGGACCGCAGCGGCGGGATGCTCGTCGGCGGCCTGTTCCTGCGCGAGTTCGTGCCCGCGGGGACCCGCTGGGCGCACCTGGACATCGCCGGGCCTGCCTTCAACGAGGAGAAGGCCTTCGGGTATACCCCCAAGGGCGGGACCGGGACCGCCGTGCGGACCCTGGTCCAGATCGCGGCAGACGTGGCAGACGGGCTGCTGTAGCCCGGCGGCGGATAACGACAAGGAGCATTCGGTGGCGGAAGCGAGCAGGCCCTACGACATCGTGGTGCTCGGCGGCGGCAGCGGGGGCTACGCCTGCGCGCTGCGAGCGGCCGAGCTCGGCATGCGCGTGGCGCTCATCGAGAGGGACAAGGTCGGCGGCACCTGCCTGCACCGGGGCTGCATCCCGACCAAGGCACTCCTGCATGCGGCCGAGCTTGCCGACCAGGCCAGGGAAAGCGCGACCTTCGGCATCATGGTCAGTTACGACGGCGTGAACATGGAGGGGCTGCACGCCTACAAGAACGGAGTCGTGGAGCGGCTCTGGAAGGGCCTGCAGTCCACGATCGCCAGCCGGAAGATCGAGACCATCATCGGCGACGGCCGCCTGGTCTCCCCCACCAGGGTCGCCGTCGGAGACGACATCTACGAGGGCAGGCACATCGTGCTGGCCACGGGGTCGCAGCCGCGCAGCCTGCCCGGGCTGGAGATCGACGGCAGCCGGGTGATCAGCAGCGACCAGGCGCTGACCCTGGACCGGATGCCGGGCTCGGCGGTCATCCTCGGCGGCGGGGTCATCGGGGTGGAGTTCGCCAGCGTCTGGCGGTCCTTCGGCGCCGAGGTCACGATCGTCGAGATGCTGCCGCACCTGCTGCCGACCGAGGAAGAGTCCAGCTCGCGGCAGCTGGAGCGGTCCTTCAGGAGGCGCGGGATCGGGTTCGAGCCCGGCGCGAAGTTCGAGGGCGTCAAGGACACCGGCGGCGGCGTCACCGTGTCGCTGGAGGGCGGCAAGACGCTGGATGCCGAGCTGCTGCTGGTCGCGGTGGGCCGTGCGCCGGTCTCGGCCGGCCTCGGCTACGAGGAAGCAGGCGTGACCACCGAGCGCGGGTTCGTCGTAGTGGACGGGTACTGTCGCACCGGCGTGCCGACGATCTCCGCGGTCGGCGACCTCATCCCCGGCCCGCAGCTTGCCCACGCCGGTTTCGCCGAGGGGATCCTGGTTGCCGAGCAGGTCGGCGGGCTGAACGTCACGCCCATCGACTACGACGGGGTGCCCCGGATCACCTACAGCCACCCGGAGGTGGCCTCGGTCGGCATCACGTCGGCTGTCGCGGCCGAGCGCGGGATCGAGACCGTGGAGCTGAACTACCCGGTCGGCGGGAACGGCAAAAGCGTGATCCTGCAGACCCAGGGCGCGGCCAAGGTCATCGCCACCGCCCCCGCCGACGGCAGCAGCCAGCCCGGTCCGGTGCTCGGCATCCACCTGGTCGGCGCCCGGGTGGGCGAGCTGATCGCCGAGGGCCAGCTGATCTACAACTGGGAGGCGGTGCCGGCCGACGTGGCACAGCTGATCCACCCCCACCCGACCCAGTCGGAGATGATCGGTGAGGCGCATCTCGCGCTGGCGGGCAAGCCGCTGCACTTCCACTCGTGAGCGCCGCGCAGCTATGACCAGGCAAACCTAAGGCACCGCAACCCAAGACGCAGTAAGCGCCGACAGCAGAGGAGTCGGGAAAGTCCATGTCCGTCTCGGTATCCATGCCCCAGCTCGGCGAGAGCGTCACTGAAGGCACCGTCACGCGCTGGCTCAAGAAGGAGGGCGAGCGGGTGGAGAGGGACGAGCCCCTGCTCGAGATCTCCACCGACAAGGTCGACACGGAGATTCCGTCTCCCGCCGCTGGCATCCTGCGCGGTATCACGGTGGCCGAGGACGAGACGGTCGCGGTCGGCGCCCAGCTTGCCCTGATCGACGAGGACGAGGGGGCCGGACAGGCCGCAGCGGGTCCGGCCCAGGCTGGGCCGGCCGCTGGCGGTCCTGACCTCGGCCCGGGTGCTGCGGACGGTCCGGCTCCGGGTGGCCCGGGCGGGTCGATTCCGGCTTCTGCTGCCCAGGAGCCCGCCGCCCCGGCGCAGGCCGCCGCGCCGCCGGCGCCGGCACCGCCGCCTCCGGCACCTCCTGCTCCGGCTCCGTCTGCTGCGGCTCCGTCTGCCGCGGCTCAGGAAGCCCCGGCGCCCCCGGCGCCGGCTCCGCAACCGCAGGCTCAGGAGCCGCCGCCGAGCGCGCCGCCGGCCTCCCCGTTCCAGGGACCGCCGGTGTCCGCGCCGTACCAGCCGCCTCCGCCTCAGCCCGCGCCGTACCAGGAGGCGGCCGCGGCTGCCCCGCCGCCGGCCGGCCCCGCCGCGCCGCCGCCGGCTCCGGCGGCCCCCGTGGCCGACGGTCAGGCGGCGGAAACCATGGCGCCGTCGTTCTCGCCCGGCCCCGAGGGGCCCTACGTCACCCCGCTGGTGCGCAAGCTGGCCGCGGAGCACGGCGTCAACCTGACCCAGGTGTCCGGCACCGGCGTCGGCGGCCGGATCCGCAAGCAGGACGTGCTCGACGCCGGCCGGGCCCGCCGCGACGCCGGGACCGCCCAGGCGCAACAGGTGCCGCCGCCCGCGCCCGCCGCCCCTGGCGTTCCAGCCGCCCCTGGCGTTCCTGCCGCTCGGCCCGCTGCGGCCGTCGGGCGGCCGGATGTCGTGCCTTCCAGCCTGCGTGGCACCACCGAGCACCTGTCGCGGCTTCGCCAGGTCATCGCCCAGCGGATGGTGGAGTCGCTGCAGACTTCGGCGCAGCTCACCACCGTGGTTGAGGCGGACGTGACCGCGATCGCGCGGCTGCGACAGCGGGCTAAGGCCGAGTTCGAAGCGCGCGAGGGCGTGCGGCTGAGCTTCCTGCCGTTCTTCGCGCTGGCCGCGCTCGAGGCGCTCAAGGTCCACCCGAAGCTCAACGCGGTGCTCGACACGCAGACCTCCCAGGTCACCTACCACGATGCGGAGCACCTGGGCGTCGCGGTGGACACCGAGCGCGGGCTGCTCGTCCCGGTGATCCGCAACGCGGGCGATCTCAACATCGGCGGCCTGGCCCGCAAGATCGCCGACCTCGCGCAGCGGACCCGGGACGGCCAGGTGAGCCCGGATGAGCTGGCCGGCGGAACCTTCACGCTGACCAACACGGGCAGCAGGGGCGCGCTGTTCGACACGCCGATCATCAACCAGCCGCAGGTGGCCATCCTGGGCACCGGCACGGTGGTCAAGCGGCCGGTCGTCGTCGAGGATCCGATGCTCGGCGAGGTCATCGCCGTGCGCTCGGTCGTCTACCTCGCCCTGACCTACGACCACCGGCTGATCGACGGGGCGGACGCTGCCCGGTTCCTCGCCACGGTGAAGAATCGCCTGGAGGAAGGCGCGTTCGAGGCCGAGCTCGGTCTCTAGTCCAGGCGAGCGGGTATCCGCCGGGCTTGTAGCCGGGCGCGCCAGCATCCGTCGAGCTGTTACCTGGCTGTGCCGGGCGCCCGGTACGGCCGGGCCGCATCGGGGAGGCGATTCGGAATGAAAGTCGCGATCACGGGCTCGTCCGGCCTGATCGGCACCGCGGTCGCGGCCAGCCTGCGCGGCGATGGGCATCAGGTGCTCCGGCTGGCCCGCCGCCCGGCGCGGCCGGAGCCCGGCGCAGGCACGGGGCCCGGCGCAGGCACCGGGGCCGATGCCGGGCGGTCCGCAGCCGGGGATGACGCCGTGTCGGGCTGGAATCCCGATTCGGTCGACGGCGGGCTCGACCCGCACGCTTTCACCGACGTCGCGGCCGTCGTCCACCTCGCCGGCCCCGGGATCGCAGACCGGCGCTGGACGGCCGCACGCAAGGCGGAGATCAGGAACAGCCGGGTTCGCGGTACCAGGGCGCTGGCCACCGGGCTGGCCGGGCTGGACAAGCCGCCGGCGACGCTGCTGTGCGGCTCGGCCATCGGCTGGTACGGAGACACCGGCGGGCACGAGACAGACGAGTCCGCACCGCCCGGCACGGGATTCCTGGCCGATCTGGTCAGGGACTGGGAACAGGCGGCTGACCCGGCGCGGGCCGCGGGGATCAGGACCGCGCACCTGCGCTCGGGCCTCGTACTCGCCTCGGACGGCGGCACCCTGGGCAGACTAGTGCCCATCTTCAAGCTCGGGTTCGGCATACCGCTTGGGTCCGGCCGCCAGTACATGAGCTGGATCTCTCTCGCCGACGAGGTCGGGGCGGTACGGTTCCTGCTCGACCGGCCGGACCTCGCGGGCCCGGTGAACCTCACCGCACCCCATCCGGTGACGAACTCCGAGTTCACCGCGACGCTGAACGCCGCACTCGGCGAGCCGACCGTGCTCCGCCTGCCTGTCCCCGGCCTTCGCCTGCCAGGCTCGGTGCTGCACGTGCCGACACCGGCGCTGGAGCTGGCCCTCGGCGAGATGTCAGGCGAGCTGCTGGCCAGTGCCCGGGTACTCCCCCGCCGCCTGCTCGACGCCGAGTACGTGTTCCAGCACCCCGACCTGTCCTCCGCCCTGGCCTCTGTCCTGGATTAACCACCGGCCGCCCCGCTTCCCGGCCTCTCATTCCCTGCCCTGCTTCCCGGCCTCCCGCGCCCGCCTCCCGCCTACAGGTCGCCGAGGGCTGGCGCGCGTACCTGAGCGTCTTCCGCCGTGGGCGGCAGACCCCCACGAAGTGAGGAGCACGTCATGGCACTGAACAACCTGGAAGTCGTCTCCGTCCCGGTCAGCGACCAGGACCGGGCCCAAGCGGTTCTACGCCGGCCAGCTCGGCTTCACGGTCGTGATGGACAGCACGTTCGGGGAGGGCATGCGCTGGGTCATGCTGCAGCCGCCCGGCAGCAGGACCAGCATCACGCTCGTCACCTGGTTCGACACCATGCCGGCCGGATCTCTGCGGGGCGCCGTGCTCGGCTGCGACGAGCTGGAAGAGACGCTCGCCGAGCTGGCCGCGCGCGGCGTGACGTTCCACGAGGAGGCGATCCAGGAAGCGCCATGGGGCCGGTGGAAGACTTTCGATGACCCGGACGGGAACGGCTGGATCGTGCAGCAGAACAACCCCGACTTCGGCTGAGGACGCTCACGCCAGGCTGGACCAGACCGGGCTAGGCCGCCGGCTCCCGGTCGCCGGCGGCAGCAGCGGCCCGGCCGCGCCCGGCCATACCGCCGGATCCCTCGTCGCCGGGGCCTGGGTCGCTGTCGGGCTGGGCGGCGGCGCTGCCGGGCGGGGCGGCGGCGTCGGCCTGGGCGGCACCGCTGCCGTCCCGGGCAGCGCCGTCTTTCGCGCCGAGTCCCGGGCCGAGGAGGGCCACCTGCCACAGCGGCGGAACCGGTCCGGTCGCTCCCTCCAGAGCCATCTCGGTCGCTATGGTCAGCCGCAGCAGCCGCCGCGCCCCCAGGGCCATGAGGATGGCCAGCGGCAGCTCGGCGACGACCGCCGAGAGCAAGCTGAAGTAGAAGCCGCCGGTGCCCCAGTCGAGCGTCAGGTCAAACCAGGCGTCGCAGCACAGCAGCGTGGCGGTGACGATCAGGCACACGATCAGCAACTGCTTGCCGCGCCACGCAGTCCACGCGACCGAGGCGAACGCCAGGAGCAGCGCGACGTCGAAGCCGACCCAGGCCCCGCGCCAGCCGCCGGCGCTGTACCTGCTCGGCAACGTCACCGCGAGAACGCCGATCCAGCCGGCGAGGAAGATGCAGCAGCCGATCGCAAGGGTCAGCGCCAGCTTGCGGCGCTTTCTAGCCTTCGGGTCATCGAAAGGACGCGGCGCGTCGAGGGCCGCGAGGGTGCGCGCAATGCGGGCGCGCTGCTCCGGGCTCATCAGCCGCAGCTCGGCCTCGTCGAGCACCCGGTTCCTCCTTCGCCCGCGGTCACCCCAGGCACCTGCTGAGGCCATCACACCGCAATAGCCTGAACGCTCCAACCGAATATCGTTCTTCCCCGCCTGGCCCATCAAGAATCAGGCGGCCGCAGACCGAGGTTCTCGCCGTGCGGAGCCCCGTCCGGCTGTATCTGGTACCGCGTCATCCACCGATATGCTGACAGATGTGACCGGGGAACTAGTTTTCGCCCATGCCGGCTTCGGCGCGGCGGCCGTGCCCTACCTGGAGGGGTGGGAACTCCAGCGGCGGCTGCACGAGCAGCGGGTGGCCGGCGAGATCCCCGATACCTGCCTGCTCCTCGAGCATCCGCCGGTGTACACGGCGGGCAAGCGGACCGACCCGGCCGACCGTCCGGCCGGCGACCCCGGCGCCCCGGTCATCGACGTGGACCGCGGCGGCAAGATCACCTGGCATGGCCCCGGCCAGCTTGTCGGCTACCCCATCGTCAAGCTGGCCGAGCCGATCGACGTGCTCGGCTACGTCCGCTCGATCGAGCAGGCCCTGATCCGCATCTGCGCCGACGCCGGGGTGACCGCGTGCCGGGTGGAGGGCCGCAGCGGAGCCTGGGTGCGCGGCGGCGCGGCCCTGCCGCCGGGGCCAGCGGCCTGCGATGCCGCCGGGGCCGACCGCAAGGTCGCGGCCATCGGCGCCCGGGTATCCCGCGGCGTCACGATGCACGGCTTCGCCCTCAACTGCGACTGCGACCTTTCCTGGTTCGACAGGATCGTTCCCTGCGGCATCAGGGATGCCGGGGTGACCTCGCTGTCCGCCGAGACCGGGCGGCAGGTCACCGTGGCCGCGGTTCTTTCCTCCGCCGAGCGCGCCCTGGCCGACGCCCTCGGCGCCCGGCACTGGCGGCGGCGCGCGCCGGCCACCGCGCCCGTGCTGGCGGGCTAGCCGCGCCCCGCAGCCGGATGAGCCGCAGGCCCCTACCCCACCCCGGTGGCGGTGATGGGCACGGTAAGGGCGTGGGTGCCGGCCTGGTCCTTCCAGCTGAGCCGGAAGCTGCCGGCGACGCGCCCGCCCCTTGCCGGGGTGAAGGTGACCGGGATCTTCAGGTCATAGCCGCCGTTGACCGGCAGCCCGTCTTCGACCCGATACGGGGCCCGGAACGGTCCGGTCAGCCTGGTACCGGTCACGGTGGCCGTCTCGTTGCCGGCGTTGACGATGTGGATGAACCGGGTAGTGGTGTGCCCGACCCGCACGTCGCCGAAGCCGATCCGCGGCGGCGCGGTGAACTTGCTGCGCGCCGGCTGGGCGACCCCGGACAGCGAGATCCGGGCGATCGTGCCGCTGCTCCCGGCGATGGCCAGCGCAGTCTTCGACGACACCACCAGCCGTGGCGTGTAGCCGACCTGCACGGTGACCGACTGGCCAGGCCGCAGCACGGTGCCCGGCCGGGGCAGCGCCCGCACCGCGAACGGCGTACCCGGTGCAGTGACCCGGGTGATCCGCTGCGCAGTGGTGCCGCCATTGACGACCGTGGTCACCGCATACACCGGTTGGCCGACCGGCACCGGGCCGACCTCGGTGCCGTCGTTCAGCGATAGTCGCAACGCCAGTCGGGAGACGGTAGCGTACAGCCCGGCCCGGGTGCCGTCGGCGATCAGCGGGACGCTGGCCGGCCTGTCCTGGCCCGCGGCGGCGAACGATATCGTCCCGCTGGTGCCGCCGGGAGCCGCGGGAGCGAACCGCGCCGGCACGTGCAGCGTGTCGCCGCGGTGCAGGGTGACTGGGAAGGTGACTCGCACGTGCCTGGTGGTCCCCGGGGAGGTCTCGGTCACCCGGCCGACCGTGAACGGGTCGGAAGCAGCGACCGAGGAGGCGCTGATCCCGGTCACCGTGACGGTCCGCGCCGCGGTCGCGGTCACGGTCCGGGTGGCGGCCGACCCGACGGCGGTTCGCCCGAAGTCGGCTGCCGGACCCCGGCGCAGCGCCGTTCCCCCGCTGGCCCCGAAGCCGAGCACATTGCCGTCCCTGGTGCCCACGTAGACCATGCCGTTGCTGGTCGCCGGGATAGTGAACTGGCTGGCCGTCCCGATCGGCTCCTCGGCGAGTTCATGCAGCTGCAGCCCCCCGCCCGAGGCCGGCTGCGGCACGGCGTCGAAGGCCAGCAGAGAGGCACCGGTTCCGCTCATGCCCGAGCTATCCACAACCCACACCACGGCGGAGGACGGGTCGGTGCCGTCGGAGGTGACCACCGGCGAGCCGGAGGTGTAGCCCAGCGTGAAGGTGCTGTCGGCCGCGTCGGTCAGCGTGGGCAGTCCGGTGCTGTCGGTGCCGAGCTGGAAAGCCCGCAGATAGTCGTTCCTGCCCAGGTAGTACATGTAGTCGGACAGCCCGGAGGAACTGGGCGGCAGCGGCGAGGTGCTCTGCTCGAACACAGCCGGGTGGCCCCACAGCCCGCCGTAGGACTGGCTCTGGAACAGGTCGCCGTCCGTACCGCCGGCGCCCTGTTCGCGGCCGCCGAGGTCGTTCCGGTCCAGCAGGAAGATATTGCCCGTCTTGCCGGCCTGGGCCAGGATGTCCGGGTCAGTGGTGGTTCCCACGGGGAAGCCGACCGGCCCGCCGGAGCCGAAGTCGAGATCGCCGTTGTCGAGGGTGGGGGCGTTTGCCGGGCTGAAGAAATCCTGCGCGGTCAGCGTGCCGTTGGCCTGCTGCGCCAGCTGGATCACCGATTCGGCGAGCTGACCGGGCGGCGCATCCCCGGGTCCCGGCGCGGGGGAGATGCCGTTGCCTGAGGTGGCGAAGATCCGCCGGGAACCGTCCGACATCAGCCCGCCGCCGCCCTGCCAGATGCCGGCCTCGTCGTAGGTCACGCCTGACTCGTCGGTCCACAGCGTGCTCTTCCTTTGGCCGGCCACGTTCACGCCGGACACGAACCCGGTCCACGGCGAGACGTCGCAGTGCGAGGCGAACGACGCGTAAACCCACCCGTTCAGCAGCAGCAGGCCCGCACGCTGTCCTTCGTCCCTTGCGTGGAAGGTGAGGCTGGAATCGTTGGACGGATGACCGAAGATGCCGCGGTTCAGCGTGACCACGCCGGTCTGGACGTTGATCCCGAACAGGTGCCAGGAGAGGGATTTCGCCTTGAGCAGGGCCATCACGTAGACCGAGCCGGTCGAAGGGTCATACACCGGGGCCGAGGTGATCCCGATGTTAGGCGTCAGGTCCGAGCAGTCATTGATCGGCCAGGGCGCTCCCAGCGAGATCGACCACTTGATCGCGCCGGTGCTGGCGTTCAGCCCGTATACCCAGTCGTTTTCGGTGGCCACGATCACGGTGGAGCCGATTACCAGCGGCTGCGCATACACCTGTCCGTTGACCGCGGTCGAGAACACCTGGCCGAACTGCGAGCTGGCCACCGTCGCCGGCCTCAGGCCCGGCTCGTGACGGTCCCACCCGGTGCGCAGATCGTTCTCCGAGGCGGTGGTGTCGTTCTGCTGCGCGCTGGCGGAAGTGGCGGAATCTGCCGCCGTTGCGGGCCGGCCGGGGCTGGCCGCCGCAGGCCCCGTGCCGGCAGGAAGCACGGCGAGCGCCAGCGCTAACGCCGCGCCCGCGCTGAGGCCGCGCGCCGGCGCGATCCAGCGGAGCGAACGGTGACCGGTCCCCGGCCTGGCTGAGCGCATGAAGGCCCCCCTTCCGAGCCAGGCCGGCCGCGATCAGCAACGCCGGGGGCCCGCAGACCCTCCGATAGTAATCGCGCCTGCACGCCCCGTATAGCAGCGCTGAGCGGTCGACACCGTAGGCCCGAACCGGGCCCGGCGGCCCGCGCCCGGCGCGGGCTGTACCGGACGCGACCGGCGGGCGCGTCTGGCCATCGGTGCGGGGAACGTACCCTGAGACTGTGGTACTCGCGCCAGAAGGACGGCGGATGCTCCGGCTGGAGGCCCGCAACAGCCAGACCCCGATCGAGCGCAAGCCCCCGTGGATCAAGACGCGGCTGCGCACCGGGCCGCAGTATGCAGCGCTCAAGGATCTCGTCAGCCGCGAGCAGTTGCACACGGTCTGCGAGTCGGCCGGGTGCCCGAACATCTTCGAGTGCTGGGAAGATCGCGAGGCGACGTTCCTCATCGGCGGCGACCAGTGCACCCGGCGGTGCGACTTCTGCCAGATCGACACCGGCAAGCCGGCCGCGCTCGATACCGGCGAACCGCGCCGGGTCGCCGAGTCGGTGGCGGCCATGGGCCTGGCGTACGCGACCGTGACCGGCGTGGCCAGGGACGACCTGGACGACGGCGGAGCCTGGCTGTACGCACAGACCTGCACCGAGATTCACCAGGCCGTCCCGGGCTGCGGGGTCGAGCTGCTGATCCCGGACTTCAATGCCGATTCCGAACGGCTGGCGCGGGTGTTCGACGCGAGGCCAGAGGTGCTCGCGCACAACATCGAGACCGTGCCGCGGATCTTCCGCCGGATCCGGCCGGGCTTCCGCTACCGGCGATCCCTCGATGTTCTCCGGCTGGCCAGGCAGGCGGGCCTGGTCACCAAGTCCAACCTCATACTCGGCCTGGGCGAGCAGCGGGACGAGATCCCCGCGGCCATGGCCGACCTGCGCGAGGCCGGCTGCGAGCTGCTGACCATCACGCAGTACCTGCGGCCCTCGCCGCGGCATCACCCGGTCGAGCGCTGGGTGCACCCGGAGGAGTTCGTCGAGCTGCGCGACGCCGCCCTCGGCCTGGGGTTCGCCGGGGTGATGTCGGGGCCGCTGGTGCGCTCGTCCTACCGGGCCGGCCGCCTGTACCGGGAGGCGATCGCCTCCCGTCAGCCGGGTCGTGCGGGCTAGCCCGGACGGCCCTCCGCATACTGTGCTTCCCCGAGGGGCGGCCCCGCGGACTCCCCGCATGCCGTGCTTGTCCGGGGGACGACTCCACGGACTCCCCGCATACCGTGCTTCCCCGGAGGACGGCCCCCCGCATATATCCTGCGTGCATGGCAAGAAAGTCCCCTGACTCAGCGGCTGCCGCCGGCCCGGCTGCCGACGGCGGCAAGCCCGGCCGGATCCAGCAGCTCCGCATGGCGGCCGACCTGGTCCGCAAGTCCAATCCGCGAGCCCTGCCGCTGGTGGCGCTGGCCGGCCTGGGGACGATGGCCATCCTCATCGTGGTCGGGGTCGTCGCTAACCAGTTCTTCCTGATCCCGCTCGGCGTGCTGCTGGGGCTGCTGGCCGCGATGATCCTCTTCGGCCGGTTCGCGCAGGCCGCGCAGTACTCGGCCATCGAGGGACAGCCGGGAGCGGCGGCGGCCGTGCTGCAGACGATGCGCGGGAACTGGACGGTCACGCCGGCCATCGCGGCCAACCGGAACATGGACGTGGTCCACCGCGCGGTAGGCCGACCCGGCGTCGTGCTGGTCGGCGAAGGCTCGCCGTCCAGGCTGCCGGGCCTGCTGGCCGCGGAGAAGAAGCGGATCGCGCGGGTCGCCTATGACATCCCGATTTACGACATCCAGGTGGGAGACGGAGAGGGCCAGGTCCCGATCAGCCGTCTGCAGCGCCGGGTGATGAAGCTGCCGCGCAACCTGAGGTCCAGCGCGCTGTCCGACCTGAACTACCGGCTCAAGGCGCTGCCGCCGTCCCTGCAGGCGCCGAAGGGCCCGGTACCGCGGTCCAGCCGCCCGCCGAAGATGCCCCGGCCCAGGACGCGCTGACCTTCCTGTCGCGCCGGTCAGCGGCCTGCGCAGCCGCGACGCAAGCGGCCGCGCCGGTCAGATCCTGATGACCACGGTGTTCGCGGCCCGGTCATGCAGGCCGCGCAGGTCACCGTCGTTCACCAGGGGCGCGACCACGGTAAGCAGTAGCAGGGTCCTGACCAGGGCCCAGAGGAAGCCGACCGGCTTGCCATCCAGCCGGGCCACCCGGATACCCACGATGCGCTTGCCCACCGTGAACCCGGACACCGCGGTGAGCAGGTAAACCTCGGCCGCGAAGATCACGATGGTCCAGTATTGCGAGTGCAGCGTGCCGACCGCGATGAGAGTGCACAGCAGCCAGTCGATGCACAGTGCCGCCAGCCGCCTGCCGGTTCGGGCGACCGATCCGGCCCCCTGCTCGGGCAACCCGAGCTGCTCGCCCGGGTAACGCGAGGCACTCTTCGAGGTCAGCACGCCGGTCAGCCAGTCGCCGGCCCGCCTTTGTTCGGCCACGTGCCCACGGTATCCGGTCCTCCCCCGGGCGCCGGCATCGCCCGCGCCGACGCGGCCGCGTACCTCCCGCGTAACACGAGCGAAACACCCGGGACACGGCGCGGAAACTGTCACCGCCTAGCGTCCAAGGCGCAGTCCCACGAGTTCGAGCGGTGTTCCCGGGGAGGGGTCCATGTTCGGCAGCGCAGACGAGGTTCTGAAGTTCATCGCCGACGAAAGCGTCCAGTTCGTTGACGTCCGGTTCTGCGACCTGCCGGGAACGATGCAGCACTTCACCGTGCCCACCGAGTCCTTCGACGCGAGAGTCTTCACCGACGGGCTGATGTTCGACGGCTCATCGATCCGGGGGTTCCAGCAGATCCACGAGTCGGACATGCTGCTGCTGCCCGATCCGGCCACCGCGGTGCTCGACCCCTTCCGCACGCACAAGACGCTGAACCTGACGTTCTTCGTGCACGACCCGCTGACCGGCGAGCCGTACACCAGGGACCCCCGCAATATCGCCCGCAAGGCCCAGGAGTTCCTGCGCGGCACGGGGATCGCCGACACCGCGTACTTCGGCCCGGAGGCCGAGTTCTACATCTTCGGCTCGGCGCGCTTCGAGACCGGCCCGAACGCCGGCTACTACTACATCGACTCCGAGGAAGGCGCCTGGAACACCGGCCGTGAGGAGGCCGGCGGAAACCTCGCCTACAAGCCGCGATACAAGGGCGGGTACTTCCCGGTGCCGCCGATGGACCACTACGCCGATCTGCGGTCGGCAATGGTACGCGCACTCATCGACGCCGGCATCGGCGTGGAGATGCAGCACCACGAGGTCGGCACGGCGGGCCAGGCGGAGATCAACATGCGGTTCGGCCCGCTGCTGGGGATGGCCGACAACATGATGCTCTACAAGTACCTGATCAAGAACGTGGCCCGGGCGCACGGCAAGACCGTGACCTTCATGCCCAAGCCGATCTTCGGCGACAACGGCAGCGGCATGCACTGCCACCAGAGCCTGTGGAAAGACGACGCGCCGCTGTTCTACGACGAGGTCGGCTACGCGGGCTTGTCGGACATAGGACGCTATTACATCGGCGGCCTACTGCGGCACGCGCCTTCGCTGCTGGCCTTCACCAACCCCACGGCGAACTCCTACCACCGCCTGGTGCCCGGCTTCGAGGCCCCGGTCAACCTGGTGTACTCGCAGCGCAACAGGTCGGCCTGCGTCCGGATCCCGATCACCGGCGCCAGCCCCAAGGCCAAGCGGATCGAGTTCCGGGTTCCGGATCCATCCTGCAACCCCTACCTGGCCTTCTCGGCCATGATGATGGCCGGCCTCGACGGGGTGAAGAACAAGATCGAGCCGCCCGAACCGGTGGACAAGGACCTCTACGAGCTGCCGCCGGACGAGGCCGAAGCGATCCCCCAGGTGCCCGGATCACTGGAGAAGGTGCTCGACACGCTTGAGGCCGACCACGACTACCTGCTGGACGGCGGCGTGTTCACCGCGGACCTGATCGGGACCTGGCTCGACTACAAGCGGTCTAACGAGCTCGACCCGCTCCGGCAGCGCCCGCACCCGCACGAGTTCGAGCTGTACTTCGACGTGTAGCCTGCGGACCGCTGCTGACCTGCCCGGATATCAACGCGAACTGTTCTGTGCCCGCATAGAGCCCGCATGATCTTGAACCTGGCCGCCAGTACCGCATCGACGGCGGCCCTCGTGGACTCGTCACGGTCCGGCCACAAGTGCCCGTAGCAATCGAGCGTGGTCTTCGCCGAGGCGTGCCGCACCCGCGCCTGAACGGTCTTCACATCGGAGCCTGAGGCGATGAGCAGCGAGGCGAAATAGTGCCGCAGCGGCCTTGGCCGCCGCGCTAGCGGTTCAGGAAATGATGGTCAGAGGGTGGCTCTACCGCGGCGGTTACCCGGCTCCCACGACCTTGAAGTCCTGGTTGACGAAGACGTGGTGCGGCCAGTTGACGCCAATGTTATGGACTTCGTACTCGCCGTTGCTCAGCTTCACCACACGGTCGACGATGCCCCCCGGGTAGGTGGCCAGCGCAGCTTCCGTCGCCTTATTCGCTGCCGTTCCGCTGACGATCGTTCCCGACCCCTGGCTGTAGCTTGCCGGGATCTGACCGACCTGCTTTGACGTGGTCGGTGCTCCGCGCTGGAAGGGGATCACCTTTGCCGCCGGGGAAGTCGCAGGTCCGCCGCCTGCCGGTTGCACGATGACCTGCGTGGCCGTGATGGTCGTTCCGCTGGTCGTCCCGAGTACGAGGACCCGTTCGCCTGTTGTAATGGCACTCGCCGAGGTCGGGCTCGTCCCCTTCTGGTACGTCGTGGAGGACGCCTCGCCGACGGTCACCTCCTGACCCGCTGATGTCGTCATTGTGAAATTCGGCGGGGACAGGCTGGCGACGGTGCCGGATGCTCCCCCGGCGGCCTGCCCGGACCGGGCGTTGGATCCGCCGCCGAATCCGGGACCGCCGGTAGAGCCGCTGCTGGCAATGGCTGGGCTGTTGCTGGAGGTTGCGCTGACGATTCCGTAGGAACCGCCCGCGACGGCGATGGCCGCGGCGCCGACAACAATGGACCTGGTGAGTTTGCGGGAAAACATTTGCTGAGCTCTTTTCGTCGATGCCATGGATCTGAGAGTGGCAGCCGACGCTTGAACTGCGATCGAAGCAAACCGGAAGGTTGCCGACAAGTTGGCCGACACAGGCTGAGGCTTAGCTCTGAGGCTCAGCTGAGGCTTAATACTTCACCGGCACTGACAGGATCCGCGCGGGATCATTGAGTGCATGCTGGCGGATCTGGTTGGGGGCGAGCTGGGTCGGGTGCATGAGCGGGTCGCGGTCCGGTTTCGCTCGTACCACCCGCGGGCCCGGCAGCGGGATTACCGGCAGCGGGATTACCGGCAGCGGGATTGTGTCGCGCCTGGCCGCGGGCCTGGAACGCAAGAACGGGCGGACGCTGGCGCCGCGCGATAACCCGGGCACGCCGTGACCGTTTCGCCTGGCTGACGAGAACCGGCCGGGCGGACGGCCGGAAACGTTCGTCAGCACACCAGGCCGCCTCGCCAGGTCACCGAGCGGGCGCAGCATAGACCGCCACGGACCGCCTGATGGGCGGTTCTTCCGGAGCAGGCTTAGCCATCGTGGCCGTGCATAGCGAGCTTTATGGCGTCTCTGCGCCGCCTGCAGCCGGGGGCAAGTTGCTGGGGAGATGCAGGGATCTGCGGCTCATGCCCCGGTGGTGTGGAACAGGCGGCCGATCAGGAAGCCGACCGCGGCGGCGCCGAGCCCGATGGCGACCATCTTCAGCCCGTTCTTGCGCCAGTCCCCGGCCAGGGTCAGCGATGAGTAGATGCCGACGCCGAACAGCACTCCGGCGCTGAGCCCGATCGCGGTGATCAGGGCGGTTGTGCGGGGCAGCCAGGCGAAGGGCAGCAGCGGGATCAGGTGTCCGATGAGGGTGGCGATGGTGATCACGACCGAGCTGCGCATGATGGCGGGGGTTTGCACCGGCTGCAGGTGCAGTTCCTCGTCCATCATGGTGGCCAGCCAGGTCTCGCGGTGGGCGGTGATGGTGTCCACGACGCGGTCGAGCAGGTCCCCGGCGAAGCCCTTGGCGGCGTAGATGTCGCGGATCTCCTGCCGCTCGGCGTCCGGGGGTCGCGTCGATCTCGGCCGCCTCCCGGGCTTTCTCGCCCTGGTAGTAGTCGCGCTCGGAGATCGCTGAGGTGTACCCGACCGCGCCCATCGAGATCGATTCGGTGATGGCGGCCGCGAACCCCGCGGCCAGCAAGACCGCGGTCGAGCCGCCGCCGGCGATGACGCCGAGGATGTTGACCAGGCCGTCCTGGCCGCCCAGGATCACGTCACGCAGCCAGTTGACCTTGCGGTGCTGTTCGCGATGGTGCGGCTGGACGGTGCCGGTGCCGTCCGCGGCCCGCGCTGCGCGGCCCGGACCGGTCAGCGTCGCCTGGCCCTCGGCGTTGTGGTTCACCGGATACCTCGCTTCACGTGTGCGCTCATCGTCTGTGTCCAGTTCTTCGTCGTCCCGGGGGCGGTTAGCCGCGCGCCCGGCCGGGTGAGCCGGGGTCGCGCGTCCGGGTGCTTCGGCCGGTCTTCGGATGGCGGGACAAGCGGCGGAGTTCGAGCAGCTCGAGCCTGAGCGCTTCGATCTGGGCCAGCACGCCGTGCAGCGCGGCCTGGTCCGCGACCGCACCTCGCAAGAGCGTGTCCTGGCCCCGAGTCTGAGCGCGCAGGGCGGGGAACGCGCGCAGCATCGTGGCGCCCAGGTGGCCGCGGACCCGGAACTCGTAGCTCGCGGGCTGCGGCAGGCCGCGCTGGCCGCCCGTCATTGGGTCACCAGCGGCCTGCGCGGGGCGCGGGTCCTGCGATGCTGGCCAGGGCGAACAGGCACAGGGCAGCGAGCAGGATCGAGAACGCGAGCACCGCCGGGAAGTCCCCGATGAACCCGGCGGCCACCCCGACGCCGACCACGGGGATGATCAGGCCGGCGTAGCACGCGACGAAGAAGCTGGATATGGCCTGGCCGCGCCGCCCGGGCGGGGCCAGGCGGTTGGCCGTGGCCAGGCTGCCCAGGAAGACGGCACCCACCGCCACCCTCCCACAATCGTCCCCGCAAGGAACAGGGCCATCGCGGCCTGGGACAGGGCGGCGACGATCACGACCAGCGCGGCCAGGAGCAGACCCAGGCCAGCTAGCGCGACCCGGCGGCCGTTGAACCTAAATAGCAGGATCTGGGTGACGGCTCCGACCGCCAGCAGGAGGAACACGACGCCGAAGGCGACGGACACCAGCCCGGCGACGATGAACATCGTGCGCGTGCCTGCGGTCTCCCCGCTGCCGAACCCGGCGAAAACCTCCGCGATGCCGCTGACGAGCGCCCAGGCCGCCACGACAATGACCAGGACGAACGCGGTGGGCTCAGGCCAGACCAGGGCGACTACCCCGGCCGCCAGGTCAATCAGCCCGAGCAGCAGGTGACCGACGACCGGTCCGGCGCGCCGGCTGCTGAAGGCCCTCGCGCCCTGCAGCCCGGCGGCCATGAACGCGTAGATCGCGAACAGGATGACCAGCGCGAGAATCGTGACGCCCGGCCAGGCGATAGCGATGACCCCGACGATGACGGCGAGAATGCCGAGCAGGATCAAGAGGTCGACGTTGACTTGAACATGAAAGGCATTCCTTTCGCTTTGCCTTAAGCGCACCATGTCATCTGGGAAGTCCGAGGCGCTTGTCATGTCCAGGAGATGTGACGGCCGCGCGTGCTGGCCAACATCTGTCGGCTATGGCGCCATAGCCGCCGACTGGGCGCCGGGCTGGCTTGCGTTACCGCGGCCGACGACCGCATCGTGGTAATCCGCTCGGTGCCGGCGAAGCTGCCGTGGTCCGGTAAACCTCAGGACGCGCGGCGGGATGGGGATGGCGCGAGCAGGCCGAGGCCGCGGGCGCGCTCGACCGCCTCGGTGCGACTGTGCGCGCCGAGCTTGGCGAAGAGGTGGCGTACATGCGTCCGGACCGTGTGCACCGACATGGACAGCTCGCGGGCGATCTCCGGCGCGGACAAGTTGGTCGGCAGGTAACCCAGCACCCGGATCTCGGTCTTGCTCAGCGGATCTACCAGGCGGAAGGAGTCTGCTGGCCGGGGCGAGCCCTCAGGCGCCCCTTGCTTTGGTTCTGCGGGTGGTCCTTCGGGTGGTTCTGCGGGGAGCAGATTACGGATCTCGGCCACCAGGGCGGCCTGGTCACCCCGGTCCGGGGCATAGCGATCGAACAGCTCCCGGGCCGGGGGATGGAAAAGGAAGGTCGCCAGCACGCCATCGGGCGTGGCCGCATCGAGCGCGCGCCGCATGGCGTCCCGGGCAGCGGCCGGATGACCGAGTGCGTCCCGGGCGATCGCCTCCAGCAGGCAGGCGAGCGACAGCCAGGTCGCCGGGGCGACGGGCACGGCGCCGGACAGGACCGGCGCGAGCGCGACGGTGGCCGCGTGCGGGTCATCCTGGGCGATCCGCAGCGCGGCCAGGGCCATCCGTATCTCGCCGCTGGCGCCTTCGCCGATTTCCGCGATGTCCTGCTCGGCCCGCCCAAGCTCGCCCAGCCGCACCAGGGCGTGCAGCCGCAACGCGCGGGCCCGCATCAGCGGCCAGTCCGGCGCGTCAAGCAGCCTGGCCAGCCGCTGAGCAGCCTCGAAGGTGGCCAGCACCTCCTGGTCGCGGCCGCCCGCCAGCTCCAGCAGCGCGCGGATATAGCGGATGGCGACTGCCGGGATGGGGTCGGCTTCCGCCCGGAGGGTGCGCTCAGCGCGCCGCACCCACTCCGCCGCCTCGTCAAGCTGCTGTCGCCAGATCAGCCCGGCGGCGAGCGTTATGTAGGCGATGCCCACGGCAGGCTCGTCGGTCCAGCCGTGCCGCCGGGCCAGTTCGATCGTCTGCCTCGCGCGCTCTTCCGCCAGCGCGTAGGGCGATGACCGCACGGTGGCGATGGACGTGCGGTGGGCCAGGCCGAGAAACTCCAGGTACGGCCGACCGATCTTCCGCGCCAGCGTGATGCCCTGTTCCAGGTGCGGTTCCGCCTCCGCGAGACGGCCACCCCAGTACTCGGTGATACCGAGGTTTATCAGCGCCAGCGCGCGCAGCTCCTCGCCCAGGCCGGCCGGCACCGCGTCCGGGGCCTCAGTCAGGGCCTGCAGCTGCCGCGCCTCCTCAGCGACCGCCGGGAGATTCCCGCGCTGCCGGGCCAGCAGCAGCCGGACCACCCCGAGAAGCAGGTGCGCCTGCCCGCGTCGCCCGGCCGGAACCGACGCCGGCTCTTCGAATCGCCGCGCCGCTAACCCAAGAAGGTGCTCCGCCTCCTCCAGCGACCCCTGCGCCAGCTCATCCGCCGCAGCCACCGTGGCCAGTTCGGCGTCCGCCGCTGTGGCCTCGGCGGGGAACCCGGCCAGGATTACGTGCACGGTGGCGGCCTGCCCGCCCAGCTGCAGGCCGGGCCAGTTATCGGCGAGCAACCGGGCGGCCAGCCCCCAGTCCTGCGCCGCCTGCGCGTGACCGATCGCCTCCACCGGGAACCCGTGCTCCGCGAACCACCCGGCAGCTGCCTCGTGCAGCGCGGTGATCTCGTCCGGCGCGGTGCGCCGCAACGCCAGCTGCAGCAGGTCGGCGAACAGGTGATGGTAGCGGAACCAGGACCGCTCCGCGTCCAGCGATACCACGAACGCGTTTGCCTCCTCCAGCTCCGCCAACATCCGTTCGCCCCCCGAGCCTCCGGTCAGCGCATCGGCCAGCGGGCCGGACACTCGCTCCAGCACCGAGGTCCGCAGGAGCAGCCGCCGCACCTCATCGGGCTGCCGCTCCATCACCTCGGCCAGCAGGTAGTCGGCCACCGTGCGCTCGCTGCCGGAGAACTCCGCCGCGAACCGCTCCGGATCTTCATGCCCGGCCAGTGACAGCACCGCCAGTCGCAACCCCGCCGCCCAGCCCTCGGCCCGCTCGTGCAACATCGCTAGCACGGGCTCGGGCAGCGCCACACCGGCTGCCGCCAGCATTTCCCGTGCCTCGGCCTGAGTGAACCGCAGATCGGCCGTGCGGATCTCGGTCAGCTCCCCCTCCAGCCGCAGCCGGTGCAGCCCCAGCCGCAGGTCATGCCGGGTGGCAAGCACGAACCGCAGCTCCGGCGGGGCGCGCATCACCAGCAACTCGAGCTGGGCCAGCGCTTCGGCTGAGCGCAGCTCGTGCACATCGTCGATCACCAGCCAGAGCCGGTCCGCCAGCGGGGTCAGGTCCTTCAGCAGCCGCTCCACGACCGCCCAGCCGTCCAGGTCCGGCGCCGCCGTCAGGCCCCGCACCAGCCCTGACCCGGCCGACGTACCGCGCAGCGCGCCGACCACCGACAGCCAGAACCGCTGCGGATCCTGCTCACCGCGCCCCACCGGAACCCACGCGGCGCGGTCCGCCAGCCCCCGCTGGCCGATCCATGACCGCACTAGCACCGTTTTTCCGCTCCCGGGCGGTGCCGACAGCACAGTGACCCGGGCCGACGCCCCGAGCCGCTCGAACAGCCCAGGACGAGGCACGACTCCGCCCGGGCCGGGGCGGGCGGCGCGCCCGGCCACGTCATTCGGTCCCGGGGCACGGTCCACGGCCAGATCATCGCACGACGTCAGCCGGCGAATCGAGTCCGCTATCTATTCACGTCCGGTGTCACTTTCGCGGCCATGCGAGTCGGGCATCCCGATCGGTGACGACGGCTCACTCAGCCGGGTCCGAGGCTCCCAGGCAGAAATCGTCTCGATTGCGCGAGGACGGCTCACCCAGCCGGACGCGAGACTTGGCCATCAACAAGCCGCTCTACAGCGGAGGGGAAGATGTGTCAGCACCAGCCTCGGTGCCCGGAATGGACGGCACCGGATCACCTGGCCGCACAGATCGTGGCCGATCAGCCCGGGCAGGGCTGGAGTCTGCTGTGCAACCGTGTCATCGTGTTCGACGACGGAGGCGAACTGTTTCCGGATGGCCGCGCCGTCACCCCTGACTGCCCTGGTCAGGCCGATCTGGTGGCAATGGCCGCCTGAATGCCCAGGCCAGCGACAGGATAGGGACGATGATCACGCAGAACCTCAGGACATCTGGGGGGACGGTGCGAGCAGGCCGAGGGCCGGGCCCGCGCAGCGGCCTCCGTGCGACCGTGCGCGCCCAGCCTGCCGCACACGTGGCGAATGTGCGTGCGGACCGTGTGCACCGACATGGACAGCTCGCGGGCGATCTCCGGCGCGGACAAGTTGGTCGGCAGATAACGCAGCACCCGAGCCTCGCCCTGGCTCAGCGGCTCGGCCAGCCGGGGGGACGGCACGGTTAGCTGCGGGGACGACCCGCTGAGATCCCGCCGCGCACCTGGCGATGCCATTCCCCCGGGCCATCGATGCCCCTCTGGAAGCAGGCTGAGGATCTCAGCGACCAGGCCCGTGTGCTTGGCGCAGTCCCGGACGTGGCGCTCGGGCAGCGCCGGGACAGGTGGGTGAGGAACGGGAAAAGGAGGAGGTCAGGCCCGGCCAGGTCCAGCGTGCGCTCTATGGCGAGCTCGGCGGCGGGGTCGCCGAGCTCGTCGCGCGGTCGCCTCGAGCAGGAGATACGGGCCCCGCCCCCGGCCGCAGGCACGGGTGGGCTGGCCGTGGCGGGCAGCCGGTCCAGGAGCGCCGTGGCGGCTACGGCCGCAGCTGATCTGATCGTGTCAGTGCCAGGGCTCATGGTCATCCCCTGAGCCGAGCATAAGCCGTTCCGTCGTTCGCCCATTGGCCGCTCGTCACCAATACATCGCCGGGCATGGGTCCGCAGGCATCCCGCCGGTCGCGGATCATCAAAATCGCGCGATGCCGGGCTCACCCAGCCGGGCGGAACCATGAAGTACCGCTCCCGGCAGGGGCGACCCACTAGGAACGGACATTGACGTCATGGACGAAACGTCGGAATCGGTCTGCTACGAGATCCGCATCCGCGGACTGCTAGACGGCATACTGCTCGGCGCCTTCCCCGATCTGCGTGCCCAGATGCACGGAACGGAGACCGTGCTCACCGGACCGCTGGCCGACCAGGCGGCGCTGTACGGGTTGCTGGCCCAGCTCGAAGCGCTGGGCCTCGAACTGCTCGAGGTCCGCCGCACCGACTGCTGAGCCGCCGTGACGACGGCGCACTGCACCGTGATCGGCCCAGGGCGGAAATCAGCAGAACTAGACGATGTCGGCTCATCTAGCTGGCACCAGGATGAAAGGGATCGGAAGGCGGTGGGCATCGATGGTCCTCACTGACTGGACCGGGCCGCGGCACCTGGATGACCGGTGGCGGGAGGAGTTCGTGCTACTCGACCGCCGGACCGAACGGATGGCGATCGACCGGGTCCTGGACGCGGTGTGCAGTGGCTTCAGCGGCGCGCTGGTGCTGCGCGGCGGGCCCGGGGTGAGGAAGTTGACGCTGCTCAAGTACGCAGTCTCCGCCGCGCAGGATCTGCGGGCTTCCGGCATCGCCGGTGTCGAGTCGGAGATCAGCATGAAGTTCGGTGGCCTGCACCAGCTGCTGGTCCCGTTCCTGCCGCGGCTGGGCGAGTTGCCGTCTCCGCAGCGGGGGGCGCTGCGAGTCGCGTTCGGCCAGGAAGCCGGAGCGCCGCCGGAGCGATTCCTGGTCGGCCTGGCGACGCTCACCCTGCTTTCGCAGGCGGCCGAAGAACAGCCGCTGCTGTGCATTATCGATGACGCGCACTGGCTCGACCCCGAATCGGCGCAAGTGCTCGGCTTCCTCGCCCGCCGCCTGTGCGCGGACCGCGTCGGCTTCATCGCCGGCGTCGGCGAACCTGCCTCACAGCAGGTGTTCGAGCAGCTTCCGACGATCACGGTAGATGGCCTGCCCGACGCCGAGGCGCGTGAGCTGCTGACCTCGGTGGCTGGCGGAGCCCTCAACGCGCAAGCCGTTGACCGCATCCTGGCCGATACCCGCAATAACCCGCTCGCGCTGGTGGAACTCGGTACTCAGTACACGGCCGACCAGCTCTCCGGCCACGCGGCGCGGCCCGAACCGCTTCCGCTGAGCCAGCGGCTCCAGGAGCACTTCCTGCGCCAGGTACGCAGCCTGCCGCCGGACGCCCAGGCGTTCGCGCTGCTGGCCGCGGCGGACCCGGGCCCCGCCGACTACACCGGCGTCGCCTGGTACGCCGCCGACCAGGCGAACGCCGGGCGGCTGTGGGACACCGCACTTGACCTCCTGCCGGCATGAACCGCGCCGGCCTTCATGACTAGCCACGCCAATCAGAAAGGAGAACCAGATCATGACCGCAAACCAGCACAGCACGACGGTCGGCTTCATCGGCCTGGGCAACCAGGGAGCGCCGATGGCCCAGGCCATCGGCGACAGCGGCTTCGCGCTGCACGCGTGGGCTCGCCGCCCGCAGAACCTGGACGTCCTCGCCCAAACCCGGCACACCGTTCACGACTCCCCCGCCAGCCTGGCCGCAGCCGTTGACATCCTGGAGCTGTGCCTGCGCGACGACCGCGACATCTGGGAGGTCCTGGGGACCCCGGGCGTGGAAGACGCCCTGCGCCCCGGCCTGATCGTCGTCAACCACGGCACCGGCGACCCGGCAGAGAACCGTGAGATTGCCGAGCACCTGGCCGGGAAGAGGGTCGCCTACATCGACGCCCCGGTCAGCGGCGGCGGCGCCGGAGCCCGGGCCCGCACCCTGACCACGATGGCCGGCGGCGACCGCGCGGCGTACCAGACGTGCGAGCCCGTCTTCGCCGCGTTTTCCCGCACCGCCGCCTACATGGGGCCCTCGGGCAGCGGCCAGGCCACCAAGCTCCTCAACAACGCCATGACCATGTCCAACCTCGACAACGCGGTCGACCTCATCCGCCTGGTATCCCGGCTGGGCATGAACGTGCAGGCGGTCATCGACGTCATCGACGCCAGCAGCGGCGGCAGCGCCATCCTGCGCGCCCTCGGCAGCGACGTGACCCCCCAGATCGCCCCCCATATCCAGGGCCTGATGCGCAAAGACATCGAGCACTTCGCCGACGCCATCCGCGCCTACGGCATTGACCCCCAGCCGCTGCATGACCGCGGCCTGGTCGGCGCCAGCGGCCTGGCCGAGGCCGTCGGACTGCTCGCGGCCGACACCGGGCGCTGATCTCCAGCCGGCCGGCCGGACCGCCGCAGCGCGCATAGCCGCGCACCCCCTGCCCCGGATCCCCGGGGCTGAACGAGAAGAAACTACACATCCACGCAGGTGACCAACATGAAGCACACACAACCAGTACCGCGGCCCGCGGCCGGCGCGCAGGCGCCGCAGGGCCTTGAACTACGGCACTTGCGCTACTTCGTAGCGGTCGCCGATGCGGGCAGCTTCACCCACGCCGCAGAGCGGATCTTCATCGCCCAGCCCACCTTGAGCCAGCAGATCCGGCGCCTGGAACAGATCGTGGGCACGCCGCTGCTGCACCGCCGCCGCGACGGGCTGCGGCTCACCACCGCGGGCGGCGTGCTGCTGGACGCGTCCCGGAACGTTCTGTCCCTGGTCGATCACGAGGTGAGCCGCACCCGGCAGGCCGCGGGCCTGGGACGGCCTCGGCTGCGGATCGTCATCCCGCCGGGCCTGCCCGAGGACCTGGCGGTAAAGGCCACCGCCACGCTCCGGGCGGCAGCCGCGGACGCGGACGTGGACGTGGCCTGGCTGGAAACCACCCTCGACACCGAGTTCTCGCTGATCCACACGCGCCGGGCCGACGCCGGCCTGGGCTGGCTAACGACCAGCCCGGACACAGTACCCGACCCGCTGGAGGCGATGACCCTAGGGGAGTTCGAGCCCGACCTGTGGATCCCTTCCACCCATGCCGCAGCGCATCGCGGCACCATCAGCCTCGAGGAACTGGCCCGCCTGGACGTCATCCACGGGCCGCGCCGCGCCCACGCAGGAACCTACGACGCATGGACCACAGCCGTCCAGGCGGCCGGTCCGCGCTTCGAATTCACCGACCCGCCGTTCCACCGCTCGCTGCCCCTGACTCTCGCCTTCGCCGCCACCGCGGACCGGCCCGCCGCAGTCCTGACCGGCCCGGCCACCGCCGCCGGCGGCCAGGCCACGCCGATCCGGCGCTCCCGGCTGGCCGATACCTCCGGCATGGTCAAGGTCAACCTCCGCAATCACCCGCTGACCGCGTCGGCAGCCCTGGTCTGGAGCGGCGATCTGCCCCGCCCGCTGCAGCAGATGCTCTTCCAGACCGTGGACAACCTCACCACACCGCCACCCCCGGAGCCCGCCGAACTAGCCTCTCTGACGGCCGCCTAACGGGGCTTCGCCCCAGCCCCCCGCCAGGCGTGCCGGTAATCAGCTGAGGCGGAAGGACCCCCGCCCGAGGACGAAACCGGCACAACGATGCGCCCATTCATGGACCGCGCCCGCCGCTAGGTCGCCCCACACAGGCCAGATGACCGGGCCAAGCGATACAGATCCAGCCAGCCCAGCCGCGCCAGCGACGAGACACAATCCAGCGATCTGCACCATCGCTGTCCGTGAACTTGACGAAATCTCCTACGCCCAGAGTCGGCTCGCTCCTTACATAAACCGGTGACTCAATTAACGATCGCGGCTATTGTTACCTACATGCAGGTCAACGCATAAATATACGTGAATGCAATGCCCCTCAATTCGGCATAAGCGGGCGTCCCCCGCGTGCGCCTGCAATGTATAAGTGTACAGGTTGAGCAGCCGGTCACTGATGCAATCGGGCCTGCGCAACCCTGACGCCGGCGGGCGACGGTCGCAATGGACCAGGCCGAGATGGCGGCCTTGACGCGCCAGAGCTCATCGATGGTGTGAAGTTTGAACGCCCTCTTTGGGCAGGGGACGGAAGGTATGCCTCCTGGGTGGGGGCGCCGGTCGGTCAGCACCAGCGCGATGCCGGGAAGGAATACCCCGCCCGGCCCCGACTCCTCCAGCACCAGGCTCTCGTTCTCAGGCCACGGGGATCAATGAGCTGCTCATATAGCGCCCGGCGATGACGGGAGAGGCATCGCCATCTTTACCACAGCGGGATTGTCGCATGGACTGGTTAAGGAGCGGCAATCTGCCGTCTTATTCGCCACGAGAAGGATTCAGGCAAGTGAAGAAGGCCACGGAAATCCGCGGGCATCGCCAGCCGCAGGCAGCGGAACTTGTGCACCAGGCCCATCCGGGAGAATCCAAGGCTTCGGCCCGCCGTGTTGACCGCAGGTATGCACCGCTGCTGGTCTCCGCGATCATGGCCGTCGTGATATCGCTGGCGGTGTCGCTGGTTGAGACGATTGTCAGGTTCGGATTCACACCTCGCGTGCTGCCAGCCTGGGGCATCTCCTTCGCCGTCGCCATGCTCGTCGCGGTACCTACAGCCGTACTGGTCGCTCCCCACGCCCAGCGCCTCGTCAGCCGGATCACCAGGCCGCCACGCCAGTCGACCAGGCCGTCGGACTGCTCACGGCCGACACCGGGCGCTGATCTCCAGCCGGCCCGGACCGCCGCAGCGCGCATAGCCGCGCACCCCCTGCCCCGGATCCCCGGGGCTGAACGAGAAGAAACTACACATCCACGCAGGTGACCAACATGAAGCACACACAACCAGTACCGCGGCCCGCGGCCGGCGCGCAGGCGCCGCAGGGCCTTGAACTACGGCACTTGCGCTACTTCGTAGCGGTCGCCGATGCGGGCAGCTTCACCCACGCCGCAGAGCGGATCTTCATCGCCCAGCCCACCTTGAGCCAGCAGATCCGGCGCCTGGAACAGATCGTGGGCACGCCGCTGCTGCACCGCCGCCGCGACGGGCTGCGGCTCACCACCGCGGGCGGCGTGCTGCTGGACGCGTCCCGGAACGTTCTGTCCCTGGTCGATCACGAGGTGAGCCGCACCCGGCAGGCCGCGGGCCTGGGACGGCCTCGGCTGCGGATCGTCATCCCGCCGGGCCTGCCCGAGGACCTGGCGGTAAAGGCCACCGCCACGCTCCGGGCGGCAGCCACATCGCTCGCAAACACCCGGAGCCGCGCCGAGCTGTCGGCGTCGCGAGCCCGGATCGTCGCCGCTGCCGACGAGACCCGGCGGCAGCTCGAGCGTGACCTGCACGACGGCATCCAGCAGCGCCTCGTCGCCCTCGGGCTGAAGGCCCGGATGATCCAGAAGATGACCCCCCGGCCCGACGGCAACATCCAGCGCGAGCTGTCGCTGCTGGCCGACGGGCTGTTCACCGCGCTGGACGAGCTGCGGGAGATCGCGCACGGCATTCATCCCGCCGTCTTGTCCGAGGCCGGGCTGGGCCCGGCGCTCAAGGCGCTGGCCCGGCGCTCTGCGGTGCCGGTCGAGCTCGACCTTGACCTGGGCTCGCCGCCGGGGCAGCAGGTCGAGGTGGCCGCCTATTACATCGCGTCCGAGGCGCTCGCCAACGCCGCCAAGCACGCGCAGGCAACGGTCATCGACCTGCGGGTACGAGGCGACGACAGCGCCCTTGCCCTCTCGGTCCGCGACGACGGCATCGGGGGCGCCGATCCCGGCCGCGGTTCGGGCATCACTGGCCTCAAAGACCGGGTCGAGGCGCTCGGCGGAACGATCTCAGTCCTCAGTCCGCCCGGCCGCGGAACGACCCTGCACGTCCGGCTCCCGGCTGGCCCCGGCGCCGTGGCCGGCGCGGACGGCAACGGGCGAGAAGACACCATTACAGCCGACGGCAGCTACCCAGTCGCTCATGAACGAGGGCTATCGCCCGGCCTGCCGGTGGCTACCGCGCCGCGAAGCCACGCACGCGGCTTCGGAGGCCCATCCGCCGTCTCATTCGCCACGGGAAGGATTCAGGCAAGCGGGCAAATCCCGGGCCGCCGCCTCGTCAGCCGGATCACCAGGCCGCCACGCCAGCCGGCTAGGCCGCCGGATGCCCCGAGCGCTGAACCAGAAGCCCCCGCTAGCGCAAACACCGGTTATTCCATTTCATGTCCACGTAAGGAGCACCTGCCATGACCCAGCCAGCCGCCTCCGGCCCGGACCGGTTCGATCCGGCCACCTTCACAGTCGTCGAACCTAAGACGTTCGAGGATCTCAAGGTCGGGGACATCTTTCGGGCACCCAGCCGGACCCTTACCGACGCCCACGCCACGGCGTTCCAGGCGGTCTCCGCCGACAACCACCCGATCCACTACAACGTCGAATACGCCCGCAGCCATGGCCACACCGCGCCGGTCGTTCACGGCCTGCAGGTGCTGGCGTTCACGGCGCCCGGCGCGACCTTGTTCCCGCAGTACATCGGCGACGTCTTCATCGCCTTCACCAGCGTCTCGTGCAAGTTCCTCGCCGAGGTCCACTCCGGCGACACGCTCTACCCGCAACTGGAGCTCATCGATCTGGCCCCGCACGGCGACGCCGGTCAGGTGACGACCCGGGCCACCGTCCATAGCCAGCACGGCCAGCTGGTGCTCGACGGCGATCACACCTACCTGCTGAAAACAGCGCAGCAGAGCCCGCAAAAAGCCCGCAAGACGTCCGCAGAGGGCCGGTCAGAGCCGACGAGTGCGAACGATGTTCAACGGCATGTTTCGGCAGGTCAGGAGGCATATTAGGTCTCTTGCCTGCGACGACGCTGACCGCAGTGAAAGTTCGAGCTGTACTTCGACGTGTAACCTCCACGCTGCCCCAGTCCGCATGGGAAGCCGGCCGCCGCGCATGAAGTCCACGCCGGCTCGCCAGCGAGGGGCCCCGGCTACCACCTCCGGGCCCCTCGCCTCCTTTCGCGGGCTCTGTGATTACCAGCGAAAGAGCGTGCTGTCTACGGGAAAGTCCAGGCAGCGGCCGTGGAGCCGGTGGTCACGAGCTGGCCCATGATCGGACCGTTGTTGCGCACCCGCAGGAACAGGCCGGTCTTCACATTCTGGAACGTATCCGAGTTACCCGAGACGCCGGCGAGGTTCCAGAGCTGGCTGGTGAATCCATTGCCACCATTGCCCGCCGTCTCCACGGTCACGTTCGCGCCCGGGCTGGTGGCCCTGCTGGTCATGGCCAGCCCCTGGTTAGTGATGAGCCACTGGTCGCTCGCATTGACGCAGAAGGCCCACGAGGTCGTGCGGTTTTGACTCGGCTTCAGCCGCACGGTCGACCCCGAAGAGGCGCTGTTAGGTGTCCCCGGGTAGTAGTTGACGCCGTGCGCGGTGACGTCGAAGAAGAAGCTGCCCGCGGGCGTGCAGGTGGCCGTGGCCTGGTGGTGGACGCCAGTCTTGTCGGCGCTGGGTACGCCACTGGAGGCATGGGTGCCGGCGCTGGCTATGCCGCCGGTAAGGACGGTTCCCGCGGTGAGCAGCCCACCCGCGAGGATGAAAATAAGACGTCGCATAGTACCTGTTTCCCCTCGTGATTTTCCTTTAGGTCTTTCTTGCGGGCTGGCCTGCCGTGCCTGATCAGCCTGACCTCCCCCCGATGCCGGATACACCCATCTGGTCAGAGGAGCCGGACTGCGCAGAAATACAGCACCCGGCCAAGCGGGGACAGATGGCGTGGCGCCGGGTGGCGGTGATGTACTGCTCGCCCTCGCCGGGCAGGTAGGCACAGGGCCCTGCCTCAAGACCGTGCAGCTTGAGCTGCTGAAGGCCAGCGGGACAGGACTTCAGGGCCCGGAGCACCTGGTTACGACCTCGTAGTGCGCCCAGATGGTGCCGTGCGCGCCGACCTGGACGTCTCTTACCCGCAGCTGTGCGGGGAGCGAGCCGGGTTCCAGCGGCGGGCCATCCATGATCGATGGCGTGCCGAGCCCGCCGACCAGTGCGGGGACCGTGACGATGTGGAGTTCATCGACCAGGCCGGCCCGCAGGAGAGCGCCGTTGAGCCCGCCTCCGGCCTCCGATATGAGGCACTCTGCGCCGAGTTGCGTCCGGATCTTCGCCAGCGCGGACGTCAGATCCACCCGGCGGGCGCCGGCGAGGAGGTACGGAATCCGCTCCTGGCGCAGGTGGGCGAGATAGGGCAAGGGCGTGCTGCAGGCGGCTATGACCAGCAGGCTTGTCTCCGCCTGCAGCACGTCAGCCGGCACGCTCGTGTCCGGAAGATGCAGTGAGCCGGCGTCGTCGGCCACGAAGGTGCCGCTGCCCTCCAGCACCACGGTGGGATGATGACGCTGTTCGATGGCGGCCGCCCGGCGCGTCAGCAGGTCGCCGGCATCCGGCGGCCACGCGGCCTTCCACCGCAGGTTCGGGCCGTCATCGAGCAACCGCTCCATCCGGCTGAGCGTGACACGCCCGTCCGCGGTCGCGGTAACTGAGACGATCACCCGGGGACGAGAGATGACGTCCTGGCCGACCAGATGGTCCGCGGTCATGGCAGGACGGTAACGCCAGGCCCTGACAGTCAGGGCTAGCCTCGCGCTCTTGATCACCCGCGAACCAGGATCTCAGCCCTCGAAGCGATCAACGGCACCCGCGGCACAGGACGTCTCAGGACTCGGTTGTGGCACTAGCCGGGTAACCCTCACTACGTTCACACACAGAACTTCTGGATGGGTGCTTGGCCGGGCAGTGTGAACGTCCTCGCACGGGCCGGGCGCACCTATGGCGCCCTGCGACCCTTGCCGATGCCTCAGATTCTCTTGAGAGAAAACGTGGAGCAGAAGGAAACCGCTCCGCCGAACGTTCCGACTTTGGGTAGTGGCCCGGCAAGGTCAACCAAGATATACCCGCCCGGCTGCTTAATCCATTTACTCGCGTAGAGGACGACGACGCCGGGGAAGAGATAGCCCTTCATTGTGAAGCTTCCCGAGGCAACCCCGGGGTTGCTCGGCAGCGCGTGGAACTCGAACTTCGCGGCGAGCTGGTTGCCAGTCTGGCCCGAGGGCTTGACGATCAGCGTGAGCCCGGTCTTGCCCTGCGTACAACCGAGGTAGGAACCCTTCCAGGTGCCGTCAACAACCGACCGGGCGGGGTGGCCCGTCTGCTTCTGCACCGAGAAAGTAGAGCAGCCGACGACCTGCCCGCTGAACTTGTTTCCAGACAAGGCTCCGACTAGGCCGACCATTCCAAATCCCGGCGGTTGATGTATCCAGCGACTGGGGTTAAGCACTATCTGGGAAGCCGAATGGTATGTTCCCGTCATCTCATAAACTCCGACGGGGGAGCGTGGATTGCTCGGCAGCGGATAGAAGGTGAATGTCGCTTTAAGCGTATTCGTGGTGCCGGAACTTTGAATCGTGAGGTCGAGGCCGGTCAGGCCCTGCGAGCAGGAATAGCTGCCCTCCCAGTCGCCGCTGATCGCCATGGCCGTAGTAGTAGCTACAGCCTTGGAACCCGCCATGGCCTGCGGGCTGGCCGCGGCGGCCGACGTCATGGCCACGAGCCCTGCGCCGACCACGAACGCTACCGCGGTCGCGGAAACGGCGCGCTTGATGCTGAGCATGCTTCGGTGCATCGCGTTGATCCCCCCAGCGGCCTGCCTGGCAAGCCGCGATAGCCGGTCCCTGAGCCGGACTGGGCGAACATGACCTTCACCCAGAAGCCGGACCAAGGCACTCTCTACGTACCTAGACGTCCCAGCGGATGCTTTGTATGACAGCACGCCAAGATGACGGACACGGGGACAAACACACGTCAGCCAGGTGCCTGTCCAGAGGTTCCGCGTATAGCCAGCCGCGCGGCCACCGGGTGAGGTCGGGACCGGAGACTGACCCCGTCGGCGTGGATCGCCGACGCGGCGCACCGCATCCGCTCGGCCTCGCTTCTCGCTGCGGCGGCGCCAGTGCCGGCCGGGCCGGCGCGAACATGCGAAAACCCCGGACCCGCCATATTCGGGCCTGGCGGCTGTATCCGGAGCCTGGCCTGAGGCGTCTTACCGGTAGAGAGTTCCCTGCGGGAAAATACCGTCCACCCGGGGTGAGCTCAAGGGAGGTACGAACCGATGTCCATCACCTGCCTGCGCCGGCGCGCGGTGTCAGTACTCATCAAAGCCCGGGTGGCGGCCGCCGCGGTGCTCGCACTGGCGGTGTGCGCCGTAACCGGCAGCATGTCAACAGCTCGCGCCGACACTGCGGCTGGCATGGTCCAGCCTGCTGCCGCCACGGCAGCTGCCGCCGCGACAGCTGCCGTCTCGTCGGCGCGAACCGGCACGCGGGCGGGCGCTGCCACGCTGCCACCACTCGACGACTGGCAGCTCGCCGGTCAGCACGTGATCTACAGCTACGGCGGGCTGACGCCGCCGTCGGGATTGCTGACCCGGATATGCAAGGGTCAGGTGGCCGGGGTGATTTTCTTCGGCGCCAACATATCGAGTGAAAAGCAGATCGCCGGCGTGATCAACCAGCTGAACGCGGCCAACGCCTGCCCGGCTAATCCCGTCCGCGAGCCGCTCATCCTGGAGACCGACCAGGAAGGCGGGCTCGTCCGGCGCTTGCCTGGGGCGCCAGTACTGTCAGAGAAGCAGATCGGCGCGTCGAGCGACCCGGCCGCCCAGGCGAGCGCGGCCGGCACAGGCGCAGGCGACAACCTGCTCGGTGTGGGCATGAACGTGAATGCTGCGCCGGTGGTGGATTTCTACCGCCAGGCGGGTGACTTCTATGACCAGTTTCAGCGGTCATATTCCATGGACCCGAGCACGGCCGGGGCCCTGGGCGCCGATTTCATTGCGGCGCAGCAGGCTACCGGGGTCGCGGCCACGGCGAAACACTTCCCCGGTCTCGCCAGTGCTACCGCGTCGCAGGATACGGACGTCGAGCCCGTAACGCTGTGGGACCACCTCGACAGGATCCGGACCCTGGACGAGCAGCCGTACCGGTTGGCCATCGCGGCCGACGTCAAGCTGGTCATGCTGGATTGGGCGATCTATCCCAACATCGGGTCGAGGAGGCCGGCCTGTCATCCAAGATGGTGCAGGGTGAGCTGCGGACCGGTCTTGGGTTCACCGGGGTGACCGAGACCGACGCCATCGAAGCGGGCGCCCTGGGCGCATTCGGATCGATCGGCAGCCGCAGCGTTCAGGCCGCAGCCGCCGGTGACGACCTGATCCTGGCCGCTTCGCAGCAAATCAGTGAAGGCGCGGACGCCATGGCTGCACTGGTCACCGCCTACCGCGACGGGGCACTCAACCAAGCTGACTTCCAGGCTTCGGCCGCGCGCATCATCGCGCTCAGGAGCACCCTCCCCGGCTGACGCACCTGCGACTAGTTCGCATCGAGGGGTCAGCGGATCGTGCGCCCCGGGCCAGCCCGACGTCGGAGCACGTGCCATACATTGATGACATGAGTGAGGTCCCGCTCGGTGACACGTCAGAAGAAGTGGCCGCTGCCAAGGTTGATGCCGAGGCAGAAGCCGAGGCCAGGCTGGATGCAAAGGCAGGAGCCGAGGCCGAGCTTGACCCTGAAGCCGAGGCTGAGATGTAGCTCCCGCGGCCTGCAAGCTCATGGTGCAGCCGCGAGCACTTCAGCGTCGTCCGTTCCATCCCGTTGCATCTGACCTGGATTCCGTCAGCCAGAGTGTCCGGCTACGGATGGCACCGGCAGTCGAACACGTGCCGTGAGCGCCCAGGCGCCCGGGTGCTGTCTCCTCCGCGCCCGCCACGACGAACGGGCAGGCGAGACCGCGCCCGCCCCGGCGCCGCGGCGCCGGGGCGGGCGCGGTCATATGCCCTTGTCAGGGGGCCATGCCCTGCGCGTGAGTGCCTGACTGGAGCGCCAGGTCGGTCGCCGGCAGGAAGCCGTCCACGTTCAGCGTCGGCTCCCAGAAGTACAGGGGGCCGCCGAGCTGGCTCACCGGGTCGGCGCTGGTGGAGCTGCCCAGCTCGATCGGCTGCGGGCCCGTGGTGGCGATCTTGGTGAGGGTGCCGCCCTGGCTCTGCCACACGTTCTCGGTCAGGAAACCGAGACCAGAGACGGTCTGGAAGTTCCACACCACCCGCACCCACCCGGCGGTGCTGGTCAACGCCGTGCCCGAGCAGCCGGCCGGCGAATTGTGGGCGAAGGTGATCGTGAACGCGCCGCCGGTCGAGCAGAACTCGACGACGTTGTCGATGCCGAAGTTGCCCGCGCTGTCGTTGAGCGCGGTGTCCTCATCGATCACGGTGTTGTTCCCGGCGGTCGCCGGGGACAGGTAGATCATGTGGGTGACGGTGAACGGCTTGTACAGGCTGTCGGAGCCGGAGTCGAACAGCCGGTAGGGGCCGGTGCACGACTCGGGGACACCCGGGTTCGGGCAGCCGTTGCCCTGGTTCACGTCGGTGGTGCCCGAGTTGACGGCCATGTGCGCACCGCCGACCGACGCGGTCGCGGGCGCGTAGTTGCCCGCCCCGCCGCCGGAGAACTTCGACGGCACCAGGTCGAACGGTGCCGAAGCCGCTGCCGTCACACGGCTGGCCGGCGCCGTTGCACCAGCCCGCAGCGGCGCTGGTGTTGACGTCCTGGAACGGCGTCGGCGCGGTCCCCGTGGCGATGTTAGCCCCCGCGTGCAGCGCCTGCGGGCGGGCGTGCGGGTGTGTCGCCGCTCCCGCCCCTGGTGCGGCAGTCATCGCCGTCACGATCGCCGCCCCCCCGGCTGCTGCGGTCACCGCGAGCAGCCCCTTCCTGATCCGGTTCATGGGCACTAGTTTTCCTTCCTTTGATATCCCCACCCTGGATGACCGGACGTGACGGGAAAGCCGTCGCGTCCGGTTAAGGGACGGTGTGCCCGGGTGAGCGGTTTACATTCCTGGCGGTGGCCATTGGTACATAATTCACGCCTTTGGGCAGGGGTTTGTCCGGTGCTATTGCCGGGAAGATCGAGCCGTGCTTTGCCTGTCGCCTGCCGGCCTCGCTGGGCTGCCCGGAACGGATTGTTTCCGTGGCGGCTTCGGGCAGAATGTACCGCGTGGCTGAGGATTCGAGCGGACATCCGATTGTGATCATCGGCGGCGGGCTCGCGGGCGGAAACGCCGCCGTCACGCTCCGGGAAGAGGGGTTTCCCGGGCCTGTCGTGCTCATCAGCCCTGAACCCGGCGTCCCCTTTGGCCGTCCGCCGCTGTCGAAGACCTACCTGCGGTCGGAGGAGAAGCTGGACGACTGGTACGTCAGGCCGGCCGGCTGGTACGCCGAGCATGATATTGAGCTTCGCCGCGGAGTCACCGTAGCGGCCGTCGATCCCGCGGCGCACGCGGTCACTCTCGACTCGGGCGAGGAACTCGGCTACCAGAAGGTCCTGATCGCCACCGGAGGACGCAACCGGCGGCTCGCGATCCCCGGGGCCGGCCTGCAGGGGATTCACTATCTGCGCACGATGGCCGAGTGCGACGCGATCAAGCAGGAGGCGGCGCCGGGCCGGCGCGCGGTCGTGGTGGGCATGGGATTCATCGGCTGCGAGGTAGCAGCCTCGCTGACCGAGCTCGGAGTCCACGTAACGGCGGTCCTCCCCGGCCAGGTTCCGCTGGGGAAGGTCCTGGGCGGCCAGGTCGGCGCGCTGATCGGCTCCATCCACCGCGCGAAGGGCGTCGAGCTGCTGCCCGGGGACCAGGTCGCCGGCTTCGAAGGGGCCGAACGCCTGGAAGCGGCCGTGACGGCGGGGGGTCGCCGTATCGGGTGCGATTTCGCCGTGGCGGGTGTCGGCATAGAACCTCATTTCCCGGCTGTCGCGGTCGCGCGGGAGAACGGCATCCTGGCCGACGAGTTCTGCCGGGCCAGCGCGCCCGACGTGTACGTGGCCGGTGACGTGGCGAACCATCTGCACCCGCTGTTCGGGCGGGTCCGGGTCGAGCACTACAACAATGCGGAAAAGCAGGGCGCCGCCGCAGCCAAATCCATGCTCGGCTCCACTGCCCCCTACGACTACCTGTACAGCTTTTGGTCCGATCAGTACGAGCACAAGATCGAGTACGTCGGCCACGTTGACAAGTGGGACGAGTTCGTGGTCCGCGGCAGCGTGGAGGAGGCCAAGCTGATCGGCTTCTACCTGGTGGACGGGGTGGTGCGGGCCGCGGTCGGCCTGGACCGCGGCGGTGATCCCGAACTGGACCTCGACGGCGAGATGGCGGCCTGCGCCCGCCTGGTGTCGGTGCGAGCCCGGCCGGCTCCGGCCGCGCTCGCGGACGACCGCACCGACCTGTGGTCGATAAGCGGGCCCTGAACCGTCGTCTCAGGCGTTCGAGAACAGCGGGATGTTCGCCCCGCTGGCCAGGGCCAGCGGGCTGTCTAGCAGCGCGACGATCAGCTCCCCGACATCGTCCGGGGTCAGGCCCGGGCGCAGCGCCGGATTGGCCCGGCGCAGCATCTCGGTGTCAACGGCGCCCGGACTCAGGCAGACGGCGCTGACGCCGTGCTCCTTGCCCTCGACCGCGATCGCCTCGGTGAGGCCGATGACTCCGTACTTGGACACGTTGTAGGCGGCCAGCCCCGGGAACTTCTCGGTGGCGTACACGCCCGACAGCGACCCGATGTTGACGATCCGGCCCTCGCCGGCCGGTGCCATGGCGGTGAAGGCCGCGCGACAGCACAGGAAGGTACCGGTAAGGTTGACTCCCAGCGTATCGCCCCACATGCCCGACGTCGTTTCGGGGAACAACGCGGGTGTCAGAACGCCGGCCGCGCAGACCAGCGCGCCCAGCGGGCCCATCTGGGTGACCGTCGCGAACAGGCGCCGGACCGCAGCCTCGTCGCTCACGTCCGTCGGCACCGGCGTGGCCTGGCCGCCCGCGTCCTGGATCCGGCCCGCCACGCGGTCGAGGGCCTCTCGATCCCGGGCGGCCAGCACGACGTGAGCGCCAGCCGTGGCCACCGCGACGGCGGTGGCCGCGCCGATCCCCCGGCTGGCCCCGGTGACCACGGCCAGCCGTCCCGCCAGCCACCTGGCGGAGGAGGCGGGGGGTGTCCCCCCGGGCAGGCGCTGCACCAGCCTCACCCGCCGGCCACGCGGCGGTAGAGACGCTCGTGCGCGTCCAGGCTCAGTTCCAGGTCAAGCCGGCCCGCGGCGTGCTCGCGGCAGGCAAGGCGCGAAATCCCTGCCGCCTTGGACACCGCCTCGGCGGCGGCCCTGACGTCATCGGGCGGCACCAGGAAGCCAGTCACACCGTCCATGATCACCTCACCGAGCCCGCCGCGCCGGAACGCGACAACCGGAGTCCCGCACGCCTGCGCCTCGGCGGCGGCCATCCCGAAGGGCTCGTCCCAGCGGGCGGGAAACAGCACCACCGCCGCCCGGGCCATAGCCTGCCACAGCGAGGCCCGGGGCACGCCCTGGCGCACGGTCACCCCCGGCCAGCTTCGCCGCGGATCGATCTGCTCCCTGCTGTATTCCGGGTCGTAAACATCGCCGTAGACATCGATCGGCATCCCGGCCGCGCGGGCAATGTCGATGGCCTCGGCCGGGCCCTTCTCCGGGCTCAGCCGGCCGGCGAACAGCGCCCCCTGCCCGGCCGTCTGCGACCAGGGGATGACGCCGGTGGGCGGGTACGGCGGCAAGATCGCATCGACCGGGACGACCCGGCGCCAGCCCCTGGCCTGGAAATCCGACACGGTGGCCACACCTGGCGGCCTGCCGTGCCTGGCCACCTCGCGAAGCGCCGCCGCCACCGCCTGGTCGGCAGGCAGATGGAGCGTGTGCACCACGGGTGCCCGCAACGCCGCCGCGAGCCGGACCGCGGGCGCGTCGAAGGCATGATTGTGGACCACGTCATACCGCACCGCCTGCATGGCCCGGTAGGCGGTGGCGAAAGCGGACTCGGCCGCCGCAGCCGCTGCCGCCCCTGCGGACTCGGCCGCTGCCGCCGCCGGGCCGGCCTCCCCCGCCGGGCCCGTGGCCGGGCCGAAGGCCCGGTAGAGCGTGCCCGCCAGGGGCCGGGGATCGATACCGGTGTCGATCACTTCGACCCCCGGGATCTTCGATCCGGAGGCGGCATAGACGTGCAGGTCGTGGCCCCGGCCGGCCAGGCCGCGAGCCAGATCGGACACGAACGCCTGCGATCCGCCGCGCTGCGGCTCGCCGATGGCCGTCACCAGCGGCGCCATGATCGCGATCTTCATCCCGCCAGCACCTTGAAGGCCAGGTCGCGAGGCGGATTGATGCCCAGCACCTCGAACGGAACCCGCCGGCGGCCGCGTCTGCGGACCTCGCCGGCCGCCCGGGGAAAGAAGATCTCGGCCAGTTCCACCGCCTCGTGATAGCTACCGAATACGACGCACATCGGCCCGGGGAAGCTGACGTACCGGTAACCGCGGGCGGCGAGCCAGTCGAGGTGGTTCGGCCAGACGATGACCACGCACCCGCCCGGCCTGCATACCCGCTCCATCTCGCCTAGGCCGGCCGCGCCGCCGTGCGCCGAGGAGGGAGTGAAGGCCGAGCAGGCGACGACCAGGTCGGCGAAACCGCCGGGCAGCGGCAGCTGGTCGAAGAACCCGCCGATAACCGGGACCCGGGCCGCGTGGCCGGCCGCCGCGAGCTTGCGGCGCAGGATCTGGCGCAACGGCAGCGCGGGCTCCACCGCTACCACCCGCCGACCCCGCTCGACGAGCTCCATCGTCAGCCGCCCCGAGCCCGCGCCGACCTCGGCGATCCGGTCCACGTTCCGCGGCAGCCAGCCCACGACTGCGGGATGCAGCCGCTCCGCGCTGGCCAGCCGGTCATAGAGCTCCGGTTCGAGCCGGTACAGCAGCTCCCAGGCCAGGAACAAGTCGTTCTGCGGATCACCATCTCCCCGCGGGACAAATCGGCTCGCCTCGTCGCGGGTGAACACGCCCAAGTCCGCGGCCGTGTACCGGGTGCGAAGTTCCCGGCCCGCGGCGGCCGGAACCTCCGATGGTTCCACGTCCCCCGCTGGCCGGGCCTTCGACGGTTCCAGGCTCGCGCGAGCCGGGACGTCAGGACTGGCCACCGACTTCAGCCCAGTTCTTGTCAGTCTCCCAGACCCGGACCGACCGCAGCAGCCCGTCGGGAAGTTCCGGGCGCAGCCGCTCCCAGCATGCCCTGGCCAGGTTCTCGGCGGTCGGGATGCGCCCCTTCAGCCATGGGACGTCGGTATTCAGGTTGCGGTGATCCACGTCATGGATCACCTGCCTGCCGATGATGTCCGACAATGATTTCAGGTCGAAGACGTAGCCGGTGGCCGGATCGACCTCGCCGGCCACGACTACCTCCAGCACGTAGTTGTGCCCGTGCAGATTCACGCACTTCCCGAACAGGCGCCGGTTCTCCTCATCAGACAGGTCCGGGTTGCACAGCTGGTGCGCGGCATTGAACGATTCGCGGCGGCCGATCAGGACCGTCATCAGCGTCGTCCTCTTTCGGGAGCTTTCACTAACGATAGATCACGCAGGCGAGCTTTCCCTTCGGAGCCTGCCGCGACGGCAGAGCGCCGGTCAGACCCGATCACAGCCAACGATCCTCGGCGGTACGTTGCGGCAGGTCAGAAGCGGCCGACCCTGATGATCACCTTGCCCGGGGGGCGGCCTGCGCGCGGGGCGAGGAAGGCTTCGGGCAGGGCGTCCAGGTCGAAGACCGCCGAGGCGGCCGGGCGCAGCTGCTGTTTGTCGATCAGGCTGGCCAGTTCCCGTAGCTGGCCGCCGTCGGGGCTGACCACGAAGTACACGCTGCGGACGTCGGCGCGGCCGCCGTGGCCGGAGTCGGGCTCCTCGGCGATCGCGACCAGGATCCCGCCGCTGCGCAGCGTCGGCCAGGAACGGGCGGTGGTGGTGCCGCCGACCGGATCGACCACCACGTCCACGTCGCTTACCTGGTCTTCGAACCGGCCGGAGTAGTCAAGGACGTCGCGGGCGCCGAGCGCGGCCACGAAGGCGAGATCCCGCGCTGACGCCGTCGCGGTCACCCGGGCGCCGTGCACCGCCGCGAGCTGGACGGCGTAGGCGCCGACGCCGCCGGCGCCGCCGTGAACCAGGACGTGCTGCCCCGGCTGCAGCAGCGCGTGCTGATGCAGGGCCTGCCAGGCGGTGAGTGCGCCGAGCGGAACCGCGGCGGCGGCGAGGTGATCCACGAGGGCCGGCTTGGCGGCCAGGTCGGCGGCGGGCGCGGTGACGTACTCGGCGGCGGCCCCGGGGCGGTCGAAACCGACCAGGCCGTAAACTTCGTCGCCGGGCTGCCAGCTGGCGGCCCCGGGCCCGGTCGCAGCCACGACCCCGGACAGGTCATGGCAGGGGATGGCGGGCCAGCTTTCCGGCCAGGCGAGCTCGCCGGCGGTGATAGCGGTGGCGCGGACCTCAACCAGCACTTCACCCGGCCGGGGATCCGGGACCGGGACGCTCTGGCTGGTCAGGCTGCCCGGGTCAGGGCTCGACGCGCACATAGCGCGCATCATGCGGACAGGCTCAGTCATGGGCGGTGTCCTTTCCGGGTCCAATCGGCGCGAAACCCGTCCAAGGCTAGCCGCGCGCTGCGGACGTCCGCCGGTTCCGGCGGGTCAGCCCAGGATCTGCTCCGCCGGGCGCACGCCGTGCTCCCGGCACCAGGCGAGGTACCGCGCGCGCCGGGTTTCCGCGTTGACGGACTCGATGACCTGGCCGTTCCGGCCGAGATACTCGATGCTGCCGACGACCTTGATGTGCACCACGCATGGCTCGTCGCCGATCGCTCCCCATCCGTCCACGGTGCCGGCGGGCTCGTACACGTAGTTGCCGGGCCCTACCCGCTCGCCGGTGCCGAAGATCTCACGGGTACCAGCGAGGTTGATCGCATGTACCTCACCGGTGTGGCGGTGCGTCGTCACGGTGCTGCCCGGGTCGAGCCGTATCAGCTCAGACCAGCCGCCGGCGGTGAAGCGCAGCGGGCGGAACCACGTGCCGGGCCCGGCCGGGATCCACGGCACGCGGTCGGGGTCGATAGGCCGGATAGGTTCGGATGTCGCCTGGCGCATGGATCCTCCGTGTGGTGCTGTGCGCCCACGCTATGGTGAGAATGGCTCGTCATCCAGGGCCAATCGGGCCCTGTGTTACTAGGCCAATGGGACGGCTGGATCAGGCCTTCACCGGCCGGCGCCGGACGGCGCCCAGGCGACTGCGCCGGATCTGCGTGGCACCGGCCGAGACGGCGAACAGCGCGGCCCCGTAGGGACCTGCGACCCAAAGCGGCCAGGGATACAGCAGGTGGCCGGTCGTGGCGCTGACCAGGACCCAGACCACGACGTTGATCGACACGGCGGCCAGCCAGATCGTCCACAGCACCTTGAGCGTCGTCGGCAGGCCGGCGAGGGCACCCCGGCGCGAGCCGCGCACCGGCACCGCGGGGGCGGGCGGAGCCGTCTGCTGCCTCGCCTTCGAGCCGGCCGGCAGATCGGCGCACAGCGGCGCGAGATCGCCATAGGTCAGCGCCTGGTAGGCGAGCCCCATCCGGTCATCGAACTCGTCCAGTTGCAGGCGGCCATCCTGCACGGCCTCACGCAGCCGGTCCACAACCTGCTGCCGATCATGGTCCGAGGCTCGCATTCTCTCCCGGCCGTCCATCCCGCACCCCCTGTCCGCCTGAGTCCTGGTCCCGCTCACATCCATCGTGGCGGCGCCGGAACGACGGCGCATCAGCCCCTGGGTGGAACCTCACCTGCCACCCAGGGTGTAGCTGGCCGGCCAGCCGGGCGATCAGCGGGGGGCGAGCACGATCCAGACCGGGCCGCGAGCGAAGGTCATCGGCTGACCGGAATCGGCGGTGAAGGTCGTGCCGTCGCGGCCGTGCGGCCTCGACCAGCGGGCGTGATAAGCGTGGCCGTCCCGCAGCACCAGGGCCGAGCCGGACCCGATGCTGCGGGCGAAGGGCGGCCGGATGCCGGGCCACTCGAGGAACCGCGACGTGCTCACGATCGTGCGCTGGATGACCACGGTGGCGGCCGAAAGCTGGCTCCCTTCGGTGCTCGCCGCGCGCTTGCCGTCCATCCACACCAGCCAGCGGCCCTTCGACCGCGACCAGGTAAAGCGGAACGAGGCAGCGGGATAGGAGACCGACGCCGACGCCCTGGCCTGGCCGCCGGCGGGCGCATGACCGAACCGGAACCCGATGTCGTGCGCCTTGCTCGCGCCCTTGGCCTCGGCCAGCAGCCGCTTGGTCCGTGCGTACAGGTTGTACGGGGCAATGCGGCTGTTGTCGCGGAAGTACCCGCCCACCAGGCCGGCGTAGAGGCCGGCGACCCTGGCCCGTTCCACCACCTTGAGCAGCTGCGGCTGGGCGCCGGAATAGGCAAATGCCGGGCGGCCGAACTGGCGCAGCAGTTGCAGGTCGTCCTCCCTGGCGCTGCGCACCGGGCCGATGACGCGGGGCGGGTGCGAGGAGAAGACCGCCATGAAGCGGCTCAGGCCGCCCTCTACGGGCAGCACGTACACCAGGTCAGCCTGGGTGAGCCCGGTCTGCGGCCGGGCCAGCACGATGTTGTCGATCTTCACCGCCAGGACGGTGCGCAGCTTCTTCACCCGCTCGCCGGTCAGCGGCGAGCGCAACGGGCCGTCGGCCTTGTGCACCGGCCTCGCAGGCTGCGTGGCCGGCGCCGCCGGCGCGGCCGGCGCGGGCGCGGCGCGGGGGCTGGCCGGATACGAGGAGGAATCCTGTGGCCAGGCCGGCGGCCGCGACGACCGCAGACGACGCGGCCACGACCGTCGTCCTCCTGGTCCACCTCATGACACCCCCTGCGCGGCTGGCCGGGATCGACGCCCGGTCAGCTCATTGTGGGCTAGCTCCGGCCAGCCCGGAATGATCGCGCTCGGCTGCAATCTACGTCCGCCAGGCCGGCGACCGCCAGGTGCAAGCCATAGCCGGACGCGAAGCGCACCGCCAGGGAGTCAGGACGGCCAGCGGCCAGGTTCCGGCCGTCCCTGTCCCGATGAGCATGATCCGCAGCGGCCGGGTGCAGGCCGGCCGCGGGCCCGGGCCGCGCCGTGATCGGCGACGAGCCGGAAGCCGGCTTTGATCGTGCCAAGCGCGCGAGCGGCCGCCCGGTGAGCTCGCCGTCGCCCGCGGGGGAATTATCATCGACCTCGACCCGCGGCCGGCCGATGTCTCGGCCCGCCGGCGCGGGCCGCCGTGGTGACGGCGCGAGCGGAAGGCGGACAGGCTTGACCGACCGGGAAGACGGGCTCGGGGGCGCAGGCTTGCCCGCGGCCGATGAGACGGTCATCGCCCGGATCGACAGGTTCTGCGACACGGTTCCGAGGGAGCGTGCCCGCGCCGAGCGGCATGGCCCGCTCGTGCTCTTCGTGACCGAAGGGCCCGGGTGGCCGTACTACGCCAGGCCGAAGTGGGGACCGCGGGGCCCGATAACCGTAGCCGACGTGCGCCGGGTGCGGGCCCGCCAGCGCGAGCTCGGCATCCCCGAGTCCTTCGAGTGGATCGAGCAGGCGGCGCCCGACCTCACCGCGGTCGCCGCCGGGGCCGGCCTGACGATGACCGCCCACCCGCTGATGACCCTGCATACCCCGCCAGGGCGGACCAGGCTGCCGCGCGGCGTGGTCGTCCGCACGGTCCGCTGGGACGAGCCGGACCTCGCTCACGTCGTCGCGGTCCCTGACGTGGCGTTCGCGCACCCGGGCACCGCAGTCGGCCTCGCGGGCACGGCCGAACGGGACAAGCTGGCGGCCGAGAGAGGCCAGGCGAGCCTGTCCCGGATGCGCGAAACGCTGGCCGCCGGGCGCTCCGTGCTGGCAGCCGCGTTCGATGACGATGGGCCGCTGGCCGCGGGAAGCTGCCAGTCGGCGGGCGACGTCGCCGAGATCACCGGGGTAGGCACGCTGCCGAGCGCGCGCAGGCAGGGGCTGGGCGCGGCGGTGACCGCGGAACTCGCCGTCCAGGCCATGGCCGGCACCCGCACGGTATTCCTGTCCGCTTCGGACGGCGCGGTGGCCCGGATCTACGCCGGCCTCGGCTTCCGGCGGATCGGCACCGCGATGATCGCCGAGCCCGGATAGGCAGCGCGGTCAGGCCCGGCGAGCCCGGATCAGGGCGGCGGGCGGCAGCCCGGCCAGGCGGACGCTCTCCCTGGTCAGGTGCGCCTGGTCGGCATAGCCCGCCTCGGCCGCGACCCGGGCCAGGTCCACACCGCCGTCCGCGGCGTCGATGCTCGAGACGAAGCGGCGGAATCGCAGCACCCGGTGCAGTGTCTTGGGCCCGTACCCGACCGCGTCCTGGCAGCGGCGGCGGAACTGACGGTCGCTGACCCCGAGATCGCGGGCCAGCTCGTCGGTGCGCTCGCGCGAGACGGCCAGCAGCCGCGCGCCGTGGCTGACCAGCGCGTCCGGCGGTCCCTCGGACACCAGCCCGGCGGTCAGCTCGATGAGCCGGCCGAGCGCCGCGCCCGGCGACAGGTCGCCCGGCAGCCGCCTGGCCAGCCCGGGAAGCAGGTCGGTCAGATCCACCCGCCGGTCACGCAGCTCGGTGAGCGGAAGCCCCAGGGCGGGCCCGCCGGCGCCCGGGCCGAACCGCACGCCGACCAGGACCGTGCCGGACGGCAGCACCGCCGGGGCCGGCCCGGTGTCCGGGCCCGCGACATGGGCCCCCGCGCCGGCCTGCCAGATCAGATCGGAGCAGCCGTCGGGCAGGACGAGCGTCTGCCCGCCGGCAGGCACCACCGACGTCCACAGGCAGCTCACCGCCGGCCGCAGCGCAGCAGGCGGCGCCCACTCCCGGTAACCCGGCCTCAGCTCCACCGCTCCAGTCTGGCACCCCCTACCGACGACTTATCATGCGCAGCGCACCCACATACCAGGATAAAACGGGACATCAATTGGTCGCACCGCATGAAAAGTTGAAATGATCATGGGCTGACGGGGGCGGGGAGGGGTGGCGGGCCAGGGAGGGGTGGGGAGGGTTGGGTGGGGATGGCCGATTCGTTCAAGACGGGCAGCCGGGGGGGTGCTGGGATGGGCGGCATGAGCATTCCCGATATTGACGCTGCAGAACGGTTCATCGCCGCGCACGGCCGGGTCATCGAACGGCGCAGGTTCGAGCGGCTGATGCGCGACGGCCAGGGCCAGCCGGTCCGCGACGCGGTCGCCGCCTACCGCAACCCGGACGGAGGATTCGGGCAGGCACTGGAGCCCGACGGCCGGGCTCCGGGCAGCCAGCCGCTCGCCGTCGACCAGGCGCTGCGCATCATGCACGAGGCCGACGCCTGGTCCGGCGAGATGGCCGCGGCCGCCTGTGACTGGCTGCAGGCCACCGCGCCTGCCGAAGGCGGCGCTGTCTCCGTAGATCCCTCGATCGAGGGCTGGCCGCGCGCGCCGTGGTGGGTGCCCGAGCAGGGCAGGCCCGTCTCGCTCGCCACCACCGGCCTCATCGCCGGGACGCTGCATGCCCGCGGGGTGCGGCATCCGTGGCTGGAGCAGGCAACCGGGGTGATGTGGTCGCGGATCGACGGGCTGTCGGAGGCTGGCCCGTATGACCTGCGTGGCGTGCTCCGGTTCCTCGATCATGTCCCGGACCGGGCGCGAGCCGGCCACGCCCTGGAGAGCATCGGCGAGCTGCTGTTCAAGCTGGGCCTGGTCGCGCTGGACCCGGACGCGCCCGGCGAGGCGCACGGGCCGCTCGACTACGCGCCGTCGCCGGGCCTTGCCAGCAGCCTGTTCGACGGCGCCGTGCTGGACGAGCACCTGGACCACCTGGCCCGCGCCCAGCGTGACGACGGCGGCTGGACGTTCAACTGGATGGCCTGGTCGCCCGCCGCCGAGCAGGAGTGGCGGGGCGCGCGCACGGTAGAAGCGCTGCACACGCTGCGCGCCTACGGCCGGCTGTGACCGGCGTCGGTCAGCCGTAGAAAACCCGTTCCGCGACCGAACGCGCCCGTCGCGCGGTCCGCCGGTAGTCGTCAACCAGCGCGCGCGATTCGCCAGGCCCGTACCCGGTCAGCCGGGCGACGGCGGACAGCTCGGGGGGGCTGGTGGGCAGCACGTCAGAGGCCCGGCCGCGGACCAGCATCAGGTTGTCCCTGATCCGGGCGGCCAGCTGCCACGCCGCGGCCAGCATGTCCCGGTCGGCCTCGGCCAGCAGGCCCGCCGTCGCCGCGGCGTTCAGCGCATCCAGGGTGCGGGTCGTCCGCAGCGCCGGGGTCGCGCAGGCGTGCCGGAGCTGGAACAGCTGGGCTACCCACTCCACGTCCGCCAGCCCGCCGGGGCCGAGCTTGAGGTGCAGCGCCGGGTCGGTGCCGCGCGGTATCCGCTCGGCCTCCATCCGCGCCTTCAGCCTCCTGATGTGCGTGAGCGTCGGCCTGGTCGATCCCGCCGGCCGGGTAGCGGAACTCGTCCGCCAGCGCGCTGAACCTGGCGCCGACATCGGCGTCGCCGGCCACCGGCTCGGCGCGCAGCAGGGCCTGCGCCTCCCAGCCTGCTGACCAGCGGCGGTAGTACGCCCGGTAGGAGGCGAGCGTGCGCACCAGCGGGCCCTGGCGCCCTTCGGGGCGCAGGCCGGGGTCGATGAGCAGCGGCGGGTCGGGGGCGGGCAGGGCGAGCAGCCTGCGCAGTTCCTCGGCGACCGCGTGCGCGGCCCGGGTCGCCGCCTCGCCCGCGCCGCGCTCCAGAGGCTCGCCACCATCGCCCGCCGCGCCGCGCTCCCCCGCCAGGCCGTCCTCCCCCGCCAGGCCACGCCCCCCGGCCAGGCCGCCCTCCCCCGCCAGCCTGGCCTCTCGGGCGCCGCCGGGCTCCGCCGGCTCCCGCTGGCCCGCCCCCGCGGCCGGCCGCGGGTCGTGCACGAACATCACGTCGGCGTCGCTGGCGTAGCCGCTCTCGTGGCCGCCGAACCGGCCCATGGCCACCACGCACATCCTGGTCGGCAGCGGGGCGCGCAGCTCGAGCTCGACCTTCCTGATCGCGGCGGCCAGGGCGGCCTCCACGGTGACGGCGGCCAGGCTGGTCAGTGCCTGCCTGGTCTGCGCCGGCCCGGCCAGCCCGAGCAGGTCGGCCGCGGCGATGCGGACCAGCTCGCGGCGCCGGATCGCGCGTACCGCGGTCACCGCGGCCTCGGCGTCGTCGTGCCTTCGCACCACAGCGGCGGCCTCGGCCCGCAATGCCTCCTGCGGCCTTGCGGCCAGCTCGGCGTCGTCGGCCAGCATCGCGACCGCCGCCGGGGCCCGCAGCAGCAGCCCGGCCGCGTACCGGCTTGAGGCCAGGATGCGGGCCAGCCGCTCGGCCACCTTGGTGTCGTCGCGGAGCAGCCGCAGGTACCAGGGGCTCTGCCCGAGCGCGTCGCTGACCTGGCGGAAGGCCAGCAGTCCCGCGTCCGGCTCGGCCGCGCCCGCGAACCAGTCCAGCAGCACGGGCAGCAGCGTGCGCTGGATGGCGGCCCGCCGCGACACCCCCGCGGTCAGCGCCTCGATGTGGCGCAGCGCCCCCGCCGGGTCGGTGTAGCCGAGCGCCTCCAGCCGGGCCCGCGCCGCGTCCGGCGCGAGGCGGGCCGCCTCACCCGGCAGCCGCGCGGCCGCGTGCAGCAGCGGGCGGTAGAAGAGCTTCTCGTGCAGCCGCCTTACCTCGATCGCGTGCCGCCGCCACTGGGCGGTGAATTCCGCCGCGGGATCGGCCGGCGGCCGCGCCTGGGCCGGCCCGGGTCCGTTCGGGAGAACGGGCTGGTGCATGGCCCTGCCGATCCTGCGGATCGTCTGCGGGTCGTCCGGCAGCGAGTGCGTGCGGCGGAGCTGGTAGAGCTGGAGCAGGTGCTCCACCCGGCGCAGGAACCGGTAGGCGTCGGCGAGCGCGGCGGCATCGTCGCGGCCGACGTAGCCGCCGTCGGCCAGGGCGGCCAGGGCGGGCAGCGTGGCCGGGCTGCGCAGCGTCTCGTCGGCGCGGCCGTGCACGAGCTGCAGCAGCTGCACGGTGAACTCGATGTCGCGCAGCCCGCCAGGACCGAGCTTGAGCTCGCGGCCGGCCTGCGCGGCGGGCAGGCTCTGCTCCACCCGGCGGCGCATGGCCTGCACGTCCTCGACGAAGTTCTCGCGCTGCGCGGCCTGCCAGACCAGCGGGGTGATGGCCTCGGCGTAACCGCGGCCGAGATCCGAGTCGCCGGCCACCGGGCGCGCCTTGACCAGCGCCTGGAACTCCCAGGTCTTGGCCCAGCGCTCGTAGTACGCGCGATGGCTGGCCAGCGTCCGTACCAGCGGGCCGCTGCGACCCTCGGGGCGCAGGTTCGGGTTGACGGGGAAGATCACGCCCTCGCTGGTGGGCTGGGAGCAGACCCGGATCGTCGCGGCGGCCAGCCGGGTCGCGGTCCGCAGCGCGGCGTCTTCGGGCTGGCCAGGAGCGGACTCGGCGACGAAGATCACGTCTACGTCGCTGGCATAGTTGAGCTCCCGGCCGCCGCACTTGCCCATCGCGATCACGGCCAGCCGGGCCGGCGCCGCTCCTGCGGGCAGCTGCGAGCGGGCGACGGCCAGTGCCGCCTCCAGCGCGGCCGCGCCGAGGTCGGCGAGCTCGGCCGCGGTCTCGTCCACGGTGACCGCGCCGGTGAGGTCCCTGGCCGCCAGGTGCAGCAGCGCGCGACGGTAGGCCGCGCACAGCGGGACGGCCGGGTCGGTGCCCGGCGCCGGGGCGGCGTGCGGCTCGGCGTCACCGGGCGCCGCGCCGACGGCCCGCAGCAGCGCCGCCCGCAGCTCCCCCGCCGCCGGCCGGCGCAGGGCGCCGGCCCGTGCAGCACGCGCCAGTCGCCGGGGTGGCGGGCCAGGTGCTCGGCCAGCGCGGCGCTGGCGCCGAGGACCGCGGTCACGCGGCGGGCGAACGACGGCCCGGCCCGCAGCGCCGAGCGCAGGCCGGGCGCGGCGCCGTCGCCGGTCGGCAGCAGCCGGGCCAGCCCGGTCAGCGCCAGATCCGGATCGGCCGCGGCGCCCAGCGCACCGATCAGCTGATCGTCGAGCCTGAGCTCGCCGACCATGCGCTCGGCGCGGGCGGCGTCGGCGAAGCCCAGCCGGGCCAGCCGGCCCGCCAGCGTCGTCCGGCGCGCCCGGTCCGCGGGATAGGTCACGTTCGCACGGTAGTGGAGGACGGCGCGGACGGCGGCCTGCGGCTCCCGGCCGCAGGCGCGGGCCGCCGTCCGCTCACGCGGTGCGCCGCCGGAACAGCAGCACGCAGCCCGTCGCGGAGACGGCCATGATGCCGCCGCACCAGGCCACCGCCTGCCACCAGCTGCCGCCGGCCGGCGTGCCCAGCAGCAGCCCGCGCAAGGTCTCGATGACCGGGGTGGCCGGCTGGTGCGCCGCGAACCCGTGCATCCAGCGAGGCATGGTGCCGATCGGGACGAACGCGCTGCTCGCGTACGTCGCGAACATCAGCAGGAACATGCAGCCGCCTGCCGCCTCGGCCGACCCGGCCATCAGGCCCCAGGCCGCGCAGAGCCAGGAGATGGCGGCCACGAACAGCACCAGCAGGCCGGCCACGGCGAGCCAGGCGGCAAGCCCGGCATGCGGGCGGAACCCGATGCCCAACGCGACCGCGAACACCAGGACGGTGGAGACGACGTTGCGCGCCACGTTCGAGGCCACGTGACCGAACAGCACCGAAGCGCCGCCGACGTTCATCGACCGGAACCGGTCGATGATGCCACCGGTCATGTCCTGGCTGACCGATACCGCCGTGCCCGCCGAGCCCACCGCCGCGCACAGCAGCAGGACGCCGGGGACGACGTAGGTGATGTAGTGCTGGTCACCGGTCCGGATCGCGCCGCCGAACAGGTAGACGAACACCACCATGAGCATGACCGGCAGCAGCAGCGAGGTGAGCAGCGCGTCGATCCGGCGTCGCGACAGCCGCAAGCAGCGCGCGGTCATGATCAGCAGATCGGTGCTGCCCGGAGCCCGGGCGCCGGCGCGGGGGGCGGCGAGGCCAGAGGCGAGGTCAGACATGTGCGGTCTCCTTCGGCTGCGGCGGGACGCGGGGGCCGCCGGCGCCGGGACCGGTAGCGGCGCGGGGACGGCTGGCGGCGCCGGGACGGGTAGCGCGGCGGCCGGTCAGGGTGAGGAACGCCTCGTCCAGCGTGGGCGTGTGCACGGTGAACCTGGCCACCGTGTCGCGGTCCGGGTCGAGCTCGTCGAGTAGCTCCCTGACCTGCGCGGAGCTGCCGTCGGTGGCGACCCCGATGATCAGCTCGGCCGGGTCGCGCCGTATCGCGCGGTCGCCGAGGTAGCGGGCCATCTGCCCGAAGGCCGCGCCGGTACGCAGCACCAGATCCAGGCGCTCGCCGGCGACCAGCTGCTTGAGCTGGGCCGGCGTGCCCTGCGCGACCACGGTGCCGCCGTCCATCACCGCGATCTGATCCGCGAGCTGGTCGGCTTCCTCGAGGTACTGCGTGGTCAGGAAGACCGTCACCCCGGTCCCGGCCAGGCCGGTGATGACGGCCCACATCTGCTGCCTGCTGCGCGGGTCCAGGCCGGTGGTCGGCTCGTCGAGGAAGATCACCGCAGGGGGCACGACCAGCCCCGCGGCGAGGTCGAGACGCCGGCGCATGCCGCCGGAGTAGGTCGCCGCCTTGCGGCCCGCGGCGGCGCCCAGGTCGAACTGGCCGAGCAGCTCGCTGGCGCGGCGCCGGGCCTGCGGCCGCGACAGCCCGGCCAGCCTGGCCATCATGCGGAGGTTCTCCTGTCCGGTCTGCAGCTCGTCCACCGCGGCGAACTGCCCGGTGAGGCTGATGCTTCGCCGGACCTGCCGCCGTTCGCGCAGCACGTCGAAGCCGGCCACGCTGGCCTGTCCGGCGTCGGCGCGCAGCAAGGTGGACAGGATGCGCACGGTGGTCGTCTTGCCGGCCCCGTTCGGGCCGAGCAGGGCGAAGATGCTGCCCCGGGCCACCCGCAGATCCACGCCCGTCAGCACCTTGGTCTGACCGTAGGACTTGTGCAGGCCGGCGGCCTGCACGGCCAGCTCGGTGGTCATCGTCATGCGCGCTGCCTCCTCCGGGGGTGGCGTGCCGCAGGCCCGCCACATCTTCTGCGTACCCAACATACTTTTCTGCGTATGTAATACACTCTAGTGCGTAGAAGATACGCAGTCCTAGGATGGGTTGTCAACCCGCGGAAAGCAGCAGCTATGACCGAACGCCACGACCCGAGCGCGGCGGCAGACGCCGCCCCCCGCTGGGAGCTGCCGGCGAGCATCGAGGCAGCCTGGGGACTCAGGGACCGGCCGCACAAGGGGCCCAAGCCGGGCCTGAGCCTGCCGCGGATCGTCGATGCCGGGGTTCGGGTGGCCGAGTCCGAAGGCCTCGGGGCCGTGTCCATGAGCCGGGTCGCCGCCGAGCTCGGCGCCTCGACCATGTCCCTGTACCGGTACGTGTCGGCCAAGGACGAACTGCTCAACCTCATGGCGGATACCGCCCTGGGCGACCCTCCCCCGGCGCAGGACGGGACGGGCTGGCGGGAGGGGCTGTCGCGGTGGGCCTGGGGATACCGGACGGCGCTGTACCGCAACCAGTGGGCGCTGCGCATCCCTATCAGCGGGCTGCCCGTCACCCCCAACCAGGTCGCCTGGTTCGAGAACGGGCTGAGATGCCTGGCCGGCACCGATCTTGGCGAAGACGCGAAGGCCTCGGTGGTGCTCCTGATCGGCAACTACGTCAGGGCCGAGGCGACGGTGGGCGCGGACATCGGCGCGGCCATCGCCGCGACGCAGGCCACGCCGGACGAGTGGATGTCGTACTACAGCTGGCTGCTCACCTCGCTGACCGACCCGCAGCGCTACCCGGCGATCAGCAAGCTGCTCGCCGCGGGCGTCTTCGACCGGGCCGATGACCCGGCCGATGAGTTTGTTTTCGGCCTGTCCCGCATCCTGGACGGCGTCGACGTGCTCGTGAACGCGCGGCGCTGAGCGCCGCGGTGACGGCGGGACACCCGGAAGGAGATCTGATGACCGGTGCGGGTGCGCAGCTGACCGTGCGCGAGGTGACCGTCCGGGCGGTGATGGTGCCGTTCCGGCGGCCGCTGCGCACCAGGATCGGGTACTTCGCGCAGTGGCCGCTGCTGCTGGTCGACCTGGAAACCGAGCAGGGCATCACCGGCCGCAGCTACCTGGCGCCCTACCGGAGCACGGCGGCCTGCGCCCTGCTGCCCGCGCTGCGCGACCTCGGCGCCGGGCTGCGCGGCCAGCCGGTGACGCCGGTCAGCGCCTTCGAGGCCAGCCGCGGCTGGTTCGCGGTAGCGGGCTACCAGGGGCTGGCCGTGTCGGCCGTGGCCGGGCTGGACATGGCGCTGTGGGACGCGCTGGCCCAGGCGGCGGGGCTGCCGCTGGCCCGCCTGCTGGGCGGGACGCCCGGTCCGGTGCCCGCCTACAACAGCAACGGGCTCGGGCTCATCCCGCCCGAGGCCGCGGGCGAGGAGGCGCTGGCGCTGGTCGCCGAAGGCGGGTTCACCGCGCTCAAGGTCAGGGTGGGCCGCGACCGCGCCGCCGACGACCTGGCGGCCGTGCGCAACGTCCGCGCCGCGGTCGGCGAACAGATCACCCTGGTCGTGGACTACAACCAGGGACTGACCCTCGGCGAGGCGCTCACCCGGTGCCGCGCGCTGGACGCCGAGGGCATCGAGTGGATCGAGGAGCCGCTGCGCTACGACGACCTGGCCGGGCACGCCAGGCTCGCCCGTGAGGTCGCGACCCCGATCATGCTCGGGGAGAACTTCTACGGCCCCAGGGCCATGCTCGACGCGATCCAGGCCCAGGCGTGCGACCTGGTGATGCCAGACCTGATGCGCATCGGCGGGGTAACCGGGTGGCTGCGCGCCGCCGCCATCGCCGAGGCCACCGGGATGCCGATGTCCTCCCACCTGTACCCGGAGGTATCCAGCCAGCTGCTGCCGACCACGCCGACCGGGCAGTGGCTGGAGTGGCAGGACTGGGCGCACCCGGTCCTGGCCCGGCCGTTCGAGATCCGCGCGGGCCACCTGTACCCGCCCGACGTTCCGGGCAACGGGCTGGCCTGGGATGAGGACGCCGTTGCCCGGTACGCGATCGAGCTCTAGGCGGCCCCGGTCAGGGCGGCAAGCTCCACGTCCGGGTCGAGCAGGCAGGCCAGGTCAACCTGGCCGCCGGTGGCGACGAGGGCCGCGATCGGGCCGGCCACGTCCCACACGTTGACGTTCATGCCCGCCGCCACCCGGCCGTCCTTGAGCCAGAAGGCGATGAACTCCCGCTTGCCTGGATCGCCGCGGAAGACCACCTGGTCCCAGTCCGGCGCGTACCCGGAGTACTCCATGCCGACGTCGTACTGGTCGGCGTAGAAATACGGGATCCGGTCGTAGCGGGTGCGGGTGCCGAGCATGTTCCTGGCCGCCACCGGGCCCTGGTTGAGCGCCGAGGACCAGTGCTCCAGGCGGATGCGGCGGCCGAACACGGGATGCCAGGCGCTGGCCACGTCGCCGGCGGCGAACACGCCGGCCGCGCTCGCGGCCAGGTACTCGTCGGTGATGACCCCGTTGTCCAGCGCCAGTCCCGCCGCCTCGGCGAGCTCGACCCGCGGGGTGACGCCCACGCCCGCCACCACCACGTCGGCGGCCAGAGCCGTCCCGTCGGTCAGCAGGACCTGCTCCACCCGGTCGCCGCCCCGCAGCGCCTCCACCCCGGCGCCGAAGTGCAGCTGCACGCCGTGATCGGCGTGCACGTCCCGGTAGAAGGTGCCAAGCTCAGGTCCGAGCACCCGCTCCAGGGGCAGCCGGCCCAGCTCGACCATCGCCACCTCCGCGCCGAGCTGGCGGGCCGAGGCGGCCACCTCGCAGCCGATCCACCCCGCCCCGATCACCACCACGCGGGCTCCCCCGGTGATCGCGGAACGCAGCCGCTCCGCGTCGGTCAGGTTCCTGAGGTAATGCACGCCCGCGAGGTCTGCTCCCGGGACCGGAAGGCGGCGCGGCGCGGCTCCGGTGGCCAGCAGCACGGCGTCGTAACCGAGCCGTTCCCCCGACGCGAGCACGACCTCGCGGTGCTGCGGCTCAAGGCTGCTTACCCGGGTGGACAGGCGCAGGTCGATGTCCTGCTGGTCGTAGTAGCCAGGGTCATGCACGAACGCCGCGTCGGCCTCCGCCTTGCCCTGCAGGAAATCCTTGGACAGCACCGGGCGCTCGTAGGGCCGCACCGGTTCCTCCCCGATGAGCACGATCCGCCCGTCGAAGCCCTCTTCCCGCAGGGTCTGGGCCGCCTTGGCTCCGGCCAGGCTGGCCCCGATGATGACGAAACCGCGGTCGTCGGTCATGACAGTCTCCTCTCGGTCACGACGGTTTCTCCTGGTCGCGACCCTCCGGGTGACGATGACCGGTACCGAACGGGCAGTGGCGACCGCCTGCCTCAGCCACCGATGCCGACCAGGGCCAGAAACTCCGACCGGGTGCGCTCGTCGTGGCGTACCGTGCCGTGCAGGGCCGACGTGACCGTGCGGGTCCCCCCGGCGCGCACGCCCCGCAGGGACATGCACAGATGCTCGGCCTCGAGCACCACGCCCACGCCGCGCGGGCCGAGGTTCTGGTTCAGCCACTGCGCGATCTGGGACGTCAGCCGCTCCTGGACCTGCAGCCGCCGGGCGAAGTGCTCGACCACCCGGGCGAACTTTGACAGCCCCAGGATGCGAGAGCCGGGCAGGTAGCCGATGTGGGCGACCCCGATGAAGGGCAGCAGGTGGTGCTCGCACAGGGAGTGGAACGGAATGTCCCTGATCACGATCAGCTCGTCGTAGGCCTCGTCATTGGGGAACGTAGTGAGATCGAACGGCTGCGGGGAGAGCATCTCGGCGTAGGCCCTGGCCACCCGGGCCGGCGTCTCGGCCAGCGACTCGCCGCTCAGATCGACGCCGAACGCGCCGAGCAGGTCGGCCACCGCTCGTTCGGCCCGTACCAGGTCCACCGGCCTGCCCGGCTCCTCAGCCGGAGGCAGATTCGGCGAGGACTCCAGCCGATCGGGGGTAAGTGTGGTCATGAGAGGCACCTTCCTTGCGCCGCCGCGCGTTGTCGGCCAGCCTGGTTAATATAGCTAATACTAAGGGGTGTTATCCAGAAATTGGATACAGACGCCCCGTTCACGTGGGTAATATGTTGCATATAGGACACACACGTTAGCGATATCGTCAGATGATGAAGCAGGAACGGCAGTTGCAGGCCCTCGCCGCGCTCGGCGACGAGGTGCGCTCGGCGCTGTACCGCTATGTGCGCCGCCAGAACCGGCCGGTGACTCGCGAGGAGGCCGCCGCGACCGTGCGGATCTCGGTCAAGCTGGCCGCCTTCCACCTCGACAAGCTGGTCGACCGTGGGCTGCTGCAGGCCGGCCACGAGGTGCCCAGGGGCGTGCGCCGGCGGGTCGGCCGGGCGCCCAAGCGCTACTCGGTATCGGACCGGGAGTTCTCGGTGTCGCTGCCCGAGCGGCGTTATGAGCTCGCGGGCGAGATCCTGGCGGACAGCCTGGCCCGGATGAGCCAGGAGCAGGGCGGCGGTCAGCCCGCCGACGTGTCCCGGCGGGTGGCCAGGGACCGGGGGTGGCATCTCGGCGCCGGCCTGCGGGAGCGGCGGAACCTGGGACGCCCCGGCGCCGAGCGCACGATGGCCGTGGCCGAGGACCTGCTCGACCAGCTCGGCTACGAGGCCCGCGCCGACGGCGGCGGGCTCGTGCTGCGCAACTGCCCGTTCCATGCGCTGGCCCAGCGCCAGCGAGAGCTGGTCTGCGGCCTGAACGCCGCGTTCGTCGACGGCATGCTGCGCGGGCTTGGCAACGAGACCGTGCGCGCCGACCTGCGGCCCGAGCCGGGAATGTGCTGCGTCTGCGTGTGCCCGCCGGGCGCGGGATAGATTGCATAGTCCCGGACGCCTCAGCAAGGGCCCGCGGCTGCCTGCTGGGCCGGCGGCGGTGCTGAGGGCTTGAGATCGGAGTGGGACCGTGCGTGCTGCCACCATCCGCGACGGCGAGATCGTTACCGCCGAGCACCCTGACCCGGCGCCGGGTCCCGGCGAGGTCCTGGTCCGCGTGCGCGCGGCCGGGCTCAACAGCGCCGACCAGATGCAGGTACTCGGGTATTACCCGCCGCCGCCTGGCCTCGGCATACCCGAGGACATCCCCGGCCTGGAGCTGGCCGGGGACGTCGTCCAGGTGGGCCGCAACGCCACCCGCTTCAGCCCCGGCGACCGGGTCATGGCGGTCGTCGCGGGCGCCGGGCAGGCGGAGCTGGCGGTGGTGCACCAGAGCCAGCTCATGCCGGTACCCGACGGGCTCAGCTGGCCGGGCGCCGGCGGCTTCCCCGAAGTGTTCATGACTGCCCACGACGCGATCTTCGGCCAGGCGGGCCTGCAGGCCGGCGAGACGCTCCTGGTGCACGGGGCCGCCGGAGGGGTCGGCACGGCGGCGGTGCAGCTCGGCGCGGCCGCCGGCGCCCGGGTGGTCGCGACCGTCCGCAACCCCGGCAGCCGCGACGCGGTCGCCGCGCTGGGCGCCGACCAGGTCATCGCGCCCGACGGCTTCGCCGGGCACGGGCCGTTCGACGTGATCGTCGAGCTCGTGGGCGCGGCCAACCTCGCCGAGAACATCGCCTCCCTGGCCTCCCGCGGTCGCATCGTGGTCATCGGGGTGGGCGTCGGCGCCACCGCCGAGATCGACCTGCGCGCACTGATGATCAAGCGCGGCCGGATCAGCGCGTCGATGCTGCGCGCCCGCCCGCTGGAGGAGAAGGCGGTACTCGCCCGTCAGCTCGAGAAGCGGGTGCTGCCCATGGTGACGGCGGGCCGGATCCGGGTACCGGTCGCGGCCGCCTTCGCACTTGACGAGGCGGCCGTGGCGTACGACCTTTTCAGGGCGGGGGGTAAGGTCGGCAAGATCGTCCTCACTCCGGCGGACTAGCGCCGCGGGGTCAGCGCGACCCGGCGGGTCAGCATGGCCGGCAGGCGGACAGGCCCGGTCACGCCGATCCGGGCCCGCGGGAGGCCAGCCATGCAGAAGGCGAAGGGAGACCGGCGGTGAAAGCAGCCGTGTATTACCAGGCCGGCGGGCCCGAGGTGTTCCGGGTCGAAGAGGTACCCGACCCGGTCATCGGCCCTGACGATGTGCTCATCCGCGTTGAGGCGGTGAGCATCGAGGGCGGGGACACCCTGCACCGGCTGCGCGGAGAGCTGGCGGCCGTACCGCACGTCGTCGGCTACCAGTGCGCCGGCACCGTGCTGGACGTCGGCATCAACGTGGCCGGGTTCACCGCCGGGGACCGGGCGGTGACTGTCGGGGCGGACGGGTCGCACGCCGAGCTGCGAGCGACGCATGAGTCAATGTGCTGGCTGATTCCCGACCGGCTGTCCACCGAGGAGGCGGCCTGCGTTCCGGTGGCGTTCGGCACGGCCGATGACTGCCTGTTCGAGTTCGGCAGGCTGCAGGCGGGCGAGGTCGCGCTCATCCACGCCGGGGCCAGCGGAGTCGGCCTGGCCGCGATCCAGCTCGCCAGCAGGGCCGGAGCCCGGGTGCTCGCCACCGCCTCCAGCGACGAGCGGCTGCGGCGATTGCGCGAGTACGGGCTCGATGACGGGATCAACTACGCCTCGACCGACTTCGCCGCGGCCGTGCGCCGCCTGACTGGCGGCCACGGCGCCGATGTCATCGTGGACTCGATCGGCGGTTCCAACCTGCAGAAAAGCCTGCAGTGCCTGGCCTACCGCGGCCGCTGCCTGACGTTCGGGGACGCCGGAAGGCAGACCACCTCGCTGCTGGACATCTCCGGCATGCGCCCCAGCAACCAGACGCTCACCGGGTATTTCCTCGGCGCGGAGCTGATCGTCGGCCGGCGGGCGCACGGCGTCATCGCCCGGCTGCTCGACGAGGTCGCGGCCGGCCAGCTCCGGGTCGTGATCGACCGGCAGTTCCCGCTCGACCAGGCCGCCGAAGCGCACGCCTACATCGAGAGCAGGCAGGCGTTCGGCCGGGTCCTGCTCATCCCCTGACCGCCCCGACGCCAGCGCGCGCACCATCGCAGATGATGATCATTTCACTGATCATGCGGTACGGCCGATTTTGTCGCCTTTCACCCGGTTTGTACCGCCTCAGTGCATGAAGAGTGCGCCCGGGGCTAGCTCTCCGAGGGCGGAGGCAGGCCGAGGGCCTGGCGGATGAGACGGACGCCGAACTCGACGGAGGCGTCGGCGGCCCGGTGCCGGGCGGCGTACGAGTGCAGCGTGGCGAGCGAGGCCGACCGTGCCTCCTGGTCGGTCAGCGCGGCCCGGCTCTGGTTGGCCCGGATCGTCGCGCGGGCCATGACGGTTATCCCGTGCGGGAACGGGATCGCGGCCAGCTGCCGGTCGAACCGGCGCTCGGTGACCGCCTCCGCGCGCAAGTCCGCCTCGGCCGCGGCGAGATCGCTGCGCTGGTGATCGGCGAACCCATCCACCTCGCGGTCCAGCCGGTGGTTCGCGGGCGTCGCGATGGCCAGGTACCAGCGAGCGAGCAATTCCCGCTGGGCGGGCGCCAGCGGGGTGGCGACGGCCGCCGCCGGGTGCCCGGCGGGAGCGGCCGCCGCCGGGTGCCCGGCGGGAGCGGGCGCCGCCGGGTGCCCGGCGGGAGCGGCCGGGGGCACGGCCGAACTGCAGCCGCCCGCCAGGGCCAGCAGGGCCGCCATCGCCAGGACGCCGCCTGCGGGCCAGCGAGGGCCGGCACCGCCGGCCGGACATCAGCCGGTCACATCCGCCTCCAGCCGGCGGCCCGGTCGAAGTGGGCGAACGGGACCGGCGTGGCCCGCACGGACGCGGTCGCCGGAACCTCCTGCTGCACCGACTTGGCCAGGTCGCGGGCATCGTCCTCGTTGTTGGCTCCGAGCACCAGGTACCGCCAGCGGCGGATCACCGGGTGCCCCTCGGACTGAAGCCGCTCGGCCAGTTCCACCGCCTCGTGGCGTGACGGGACCTCGATGAGGACTTCATAGCCGGTCTGCCCGGTCTCCTCGGTCTCCTCGGTCTCGTCGGCTACCCGGCGCTCATCCTCCGCCTCGCGCTGCGCGGTGGTCTGCGGCAAGGGCGCCCCCGCGTCCTCCCACTCCTGCTCGATCGGGTGCCAGCGGTCAAGCTTGAACTCGGCGGTCAGCTGCCGCTCGGCCAGGATCTCGCGGACAACCCGGTCCGCCTCCCTGGCAGCATCCTCGGTGCCGGCGTAGAGGAAGACGCTGGCACCGTCCGCGGACACCGCGACGCGGTCGCCGAGCCGCTGGTGCACGTCGCGCTCCACCTTGTGGTCGCGCATGGACTGAACCGCGTGCCTGACGTGCGCCTCATCGTCAAAAGTGACCGTCACACGCCAGTCGTCGTCTGCCACAGGGCGACTCTACCGGCCGGCGGCCCGCGTCCTGCCCGGCACCGGACGTTTGGCCGCGGCAGCCCGGGTAGCGGAACCGGCGGGCCTGGTCCGGCGCACGAGCATCGCCGCCGGGCCCCCGGGGACGCAACCAGAAGAGGAGAGCAAACGATGGGCAGTGCACTGAAGTCCGCGACGGTGGCCTTCCTCGTCGCGGCAGAGGGAGCCGAGCAGTCCGAGGTCCAGCAGCCCTGGCAGGCCGTGACCGAGGAAGGCGGCCGCCCGGTGCTCGTTTCCCCGGCGAAGGACAAGGTCCAGCTGTTCGAACATCTCGACCAAGGCGAAACGCAGCAGGTCAACGTGCAGGTCGGCGAGGCGCGCGTGCAGGACTACGCAGGCCTCGTCCTGCCCGGCGGGGTGGCCAACCCCGACCAGCTGCGGACGATCCCGCAGGCGGTGGCGTTCGTGCGGGACTTCTTCGACGCAGGCAAGCCGGTGGCCGCGATCTGCCACGCGCCGTGGACCCTGATCGAGGCGGACGTGATCAACGGCCGCACCGTCACCTCCTGGCCCAGCCTGAAGACCGATATCCGGAACGCCGGGGGAACCTGGGTGGACCAGGAGGTGGCCTGGTGCTCCAGCGGCCCGAACACCCTGGTCACGAGCCGCAAGCCGGCCGACCTCCCGGCCTTCTCGGCCACGTTCATCTCGGTCTTCGCCTCAGCCGGGTAGCAGCGGACCGCAGATCGTGACCGGGAAAAAGGACGCGAACGCCGGACAGGCGGATCCTCCCGCGCCTGGCCGCAGCGGCGGCGCGAACGAGCCGCTCCGCCGCCGACGTACGGCCGGCTTTGCCCGCCGGCTCGCCGCGTGGCTGCTCTGGTGGGTCCTGCTGATGTCGCTGTGGATCATCCTGGACGACTCGATCGCCCCGGACGAGCTGCTGGCCGGAGCGGGAGCGGCCGCCCTGGGCGCCTGCCTGGCCGAGATGGCCGGCTACCAGGCGGCCACCCGGGTCCGGATCCGGATCCGATGGCTGATCCCGGCCCTCAGGCTGCCCGGCCAGGTGGCATGCGACACCGTGATCGTCTTCGCGGCCCTCTGGCGACGGCTGGCCCGGGGGCAGGAACCGCCCAGCGGCTTCCGCGAGCTGCACGTCCGGTACGGGGACAACACCGCCGCGGGCAAGACGCGCCGCGCGCTGCAGGTCGGCGGTCAGTCCGTCGCGCCTAACACCTTTGCGCTGGGCATCGACCGCGACCGTGACGTCATGGTCGTTCACCAGCTGGTCGTGACCAGCGGGGAGGCAGCGGAGTGAACGCGTTCGTGATCGCGGCCATCGCCATGCTGGCCGCGGTGATCCCGTGCGGGATCGTGATGGTCCGGGGCAAGATCATGGAAGCCGTGGTGGCCTACGAGGCCATCAGCTCCATCGTCATCGTCGTGCTCGTCCTGCTGGCCGAGGGATTCCGCCGCTCCGGCGAGTTCGAGCTGCCCGTGCTGCTCGCCATGCTGATTCTCGGCAGCGGGCTGGTCTTCGTCCGTTTCCTGGAGCGATGGCTGTGACAGGCCGGGGCATTGCCGTTAACGTTCTGCTCGCGCTGGCGGTGGCGATCGTGCTGGCCTCATCGGTGGGCCTGCTCGTCATGCGGGACGTCTACCAGAAGATCCACTATCTGACCCCGGCCGGGCTGGTGGCCCCGATCGTGGTAGGCGTGGCGGTCCTGGTCCAATCGGGCCTGACCCTGGACACGGCCGAGACCTGGCTGGCGCTGCTGTTCCTGCTGATCTCCGGCCCGTTCCTGACCCACGCCACGATCCGGGCGGCGCGCATCAGGCAGACCGGGGACTGGCGATCGCCCCCCGGCCGGGGGGAACGGTCGTGAACGCGGCGCACGCCGCCGGCGTGGTCACGCCGTACACGGTTCCGCCCGGCCTGATGGACGCCCTGCAGATAACGCTGCTGGTCCTGGTGGCAGCCGGCGCCACCGCCGTGGTGCTCATCCGGGAGCCGGTACGCCAGGTCCTCGTGCTCAGCGGCTACGGCCTGCTGCTCGCGATCTTGTTCCTGGCCTTCCAGGCTCCCGACGTCACCCTGTCCGAGCTCACCGTGGGCACGGTGGTGCTGCCGGTCCTGCTGCTGCTGGCGCTGGCGAAGGTCAGGAGGCGGGAGAAGTGACGCCGGGTCAGCGCCGCTGGGTCTTCCTGGCCGCGATGGCCGCCCTGGCCGCGTTCTACCTGTGGGGCCTGACGGGACTGCCCGGCTTCGGTAACTACCCCGGGCCGTACGGGAACATCATCAACCGGGTCGCGGTGCCCCAGACCAACGCCACCGGCGTGGTGTCAGCCGTCAACTTCGAGTACCGCGGCTTCGACACGCTGGGCGAGGAGTTCATTCTCTTCATCGCCGCCACCGGGGTGAGCCTGGTGCTCCGCCAGCTGCGGGGCGAGCGGGAGGGCCCGGCCCGCGACGAGGCGCTGGACCGCCGCGTGCCCGCCACAACCGACGCGGTCCGCATGGCATGCCTGGTGATGGTCGGTCCCACCGTGGTTATGGGGTGGTACCTGGCCTCACACGCCCAGACCAGCCCCTCCGGCGGCTTCCAGGGCGGCGTGCTGCTGGCCACCGCGTTCATCCTCATCTACCTGGCCGGACAGTTCCTCACCTTCGAGCGGTTCAGCCCGGCAGACATCACCGACGCCGTCGAGGCGGTGGGAGCGGGCGGCTTCGCCGCGATCGGCATCAGCGCGACGGCTATGGGCCTGGCCTACCTCACGAACTTTCTCCCGCTGGGTTCCACCGCAGGCGCCGTGAGCTCGTCCGGCACCATCGCGCTGATCAGCTTCTTCGTGGGCGTTGAGGTGGCCGCTGCCTTCGTCATCATCGTGGCCGAGATGCTGGAGCAGACCCTCCTGATACGGCAGGAGAGCCGGTAATGCAGATCTTCCCGTTCGTCGTGGTGGCCTGGATCCTGGCCGTCGGCCTCTACGGCCTCGTCACCAGCCGTCATCTCGTGCACCTGATCATCTGCCTGATCGTCGTCCAGTCCTCGACCTACGTGCTGTTGCTGGGCGTCGGCTACAAGACCGGTGCGGTGGCCCCGTACTTCTTCGACATCCCGCGGCACACCCCGGCGGTGGACCCGGTGGTGCAGGCACTCGCGCTGACCGACGTGGTGGTCGAGGCGGCCGTGACCGCGCTGCTGCTGGCCTTCGCGATCCAGGCGCACAAGCGGTTCGGCACGCTCGACCCGCAAGAGCTCGTCCAGTTCAAGGGCTGAGGGCGACCATGCACCAGCTGCCGGTAATGAGTCAGCTGCCGGTTACCGACCAGCTGCCCGCTCTGGCCGTGGCCGTGCCGCTGCTGGCCGCGGCGGTACTGTCGGCGCTGAACCGGCTGCTCCGCCCCAGGCGGCGCATCCTGGACTCGGCCGCCATCATCACCGGCGCCGCGGTGGCGGTCATGCTGGCCACGCTGGTGTTCCGCACCTTTCACGGCGACCAGGTCTACTGGTTCGCCGGCTTCAAGCCTGCACACGGGATCGCGATCGGCATCGACTTCGCGGTCGGCCCGCTCAGCGCGGGCCTGGCCTGCCTGGCCGCGCTCCTGGTCACGGCGGCGATGGTCTTCTCCTGGCGGTATTTCGAGGAGATTTCCACCTACTATCACGCGCTGATGCTGACCTTCCTGGCAGGCATGACCGGCTTCTGCCTCACCGGGGACATCTTCGACCTGTTCGTCTGGTTCGAGGTGATGGGCGTATCGGCCTACGCGCTGACCGCCTACCGGCCGGAAGAACGCGGGCCGATTGCGGGCGCGCTGAACTTCGCCATCACCAACAGCGTGGGCGCGTACCTGTCGCTGTCCGGGATCGCCGTCATCTACGGCCGCACCGGTGCCCTCAACATGGCCCAGATCGGCCGGGCCATCGCCGGGCACCGGCCGGACGGCCTGGTCGTGGTGGCGTTCCTCTTGATCATCACCGGCCTGTTGATCAAGAGCTCGATCGTGCCCTTCCACTTCTGGCTCGCCGACGCGCACGCGGTAGCCCCCACGCCGGTCTGCGTGCTGTTCTCCGGGGTCATGGTGGAACTCGGGCTCTACGGCATCGCCCGGGTGTACTGGTCGGTGTTCGGCGATGCCCTCGGGCACCGGGACGTCATCACGCATACGTTTGTGGCCCTCGGCCTGCTGACCGCCGTGGTGGGCGCGCTGTTCTGCTTCCGCGAACGGCACCTGAAACGGCTGCTGGCGTTCTCCACGATCAGCCACGCCGGCATGTTCCTGGCCGGCTTCGCCCTGCTCACGCCGCTCGGGCTGGCCGGCGTGGCGGTCTACGTGGTCGGTCACGGCCTGCTGAAGGCGGCGCTGTTCATGTGCGTGGGCATCGTCTTGCACCGGCTGGGCTCGGTCAACGAGTCCTGGCTGCACGGGCGCGGCCGCAGGCTGCCGGCCACCGGGGTGGTGTTCACGCTGGCCGCTCTCGGCCTGGCCGACCTGCCTCCGTTCGCCACCTTCCTGGGCAAGGGCTGGATCGAGGACTCCGGCGCCGCGCACGGGATGACCTGGATCACCGTCGTGCTCGTCATCAGCTCGGCGCTGGTCGGCGGGGCCGTGCTGCGGGTGGCGGGCGGCGTCTTCTACGGGCTCGGCGATCCGCCCGCCGAGGATCCGCAGATGGCGCGGGAGGCATCGGAGGAGACCAGCGAGACCGAGCGGGGCAAGCGGCGCACTCCGCTGTCCATGATCGTGCCCGCCGCGCTGCTGGCGGTGGCCGCAGTGGTCATCACGCTGCTGCCGCACATCGGGCCGGACGTTCAGGGAGCAGCTGTCCGGTTCCAGGACCAGGCGGCCTATAACCGCACCGTCCTGTCCGGGGCTCACATCGCCCATCCCGCGGCCATCTCCGGTCCCGAGAGCACCGGCATCACCCTGGCCGACGTGCTGACCGGAGCCGGCTCGGCCGCGGGCGGCCTCGTGCTCGCCTTCGTCGCGCTCTACTGGCGTCGGCTGCCCCTGTTGCGGCGGGGGTTCGAGCCGGGTACCGGCCTGGTGCAGCCGATCCGGCGGTTCCAGAGCGGCGTGATCAACGACTACATCACGTGGATCGTCATCGGCCTGGCCTGCCTGGGCGGCATCCTGGCGTTCACCATCCGCTGACGGGCGGGCATGCCTTAACGCCGCAGCTGCCGGGCGGTCATGATCCCGAACGCGGCCAGGCTGCCCGCCAGCACGGCGTCGGCGAGGGCGGCCCGGCGGACCCGCCGGTGAGCCAGCCCGAGCGCGAACATCGAGGCCGCGTGCGCGGTGTTGACCGCGGATCCGGCCAGCAGCGCCGTGCTCGGCGGGATCTCGTCTGCGGGTCCGCCTGCCGACAGCACCGCGGCGGTCAGCGCCGCCTGCAGGAGATGGCGCAGGCCGAGCACCCTGGCCACGCCGAGGGCGCGGGGGCTGGCCTCGGCGGGCGCGCACATGCCCATCGCCCGGCGCGGCGCGGCCAGCAGCAGCCCGCCGTAGCAGGCACGCACCGCGTCGAGCAGATCCGGCACGGCCCGGCGGTCCGCCGTCCCCGTCATCCCCGGGCCACCCGCCGGCCGGCCAGCACGGCGCCTGCCGCTACCCCGGCGACGGCTAGGGCACCGGTGACCCGCGGGTGGGTGATCGCCCACAGCTGCGCGCTGCGGTGGTGCGATCTGCTGTCAAAGATCCCGTGCGCGCCGTGATCCTGCCCGTAGCGCTCGTCAGCCGGCCGCTGCAGGTTGCCGGGACCCCGGTCCGGTCCGCCCTGGTCGGTCTGCTGGGAGTTGTATCCGGTCTTGGCCAGGTACCGGTCCAGCAGGGCGGGCGCGAACTTGTTGGCCACGATGGTGGCGACGGTGCTGGCCCCCACCCAGTACTCCCTGCGGCCCGGGTGATCGGCGGCGTACAGCACGCCGCGCGCCGCGATCTCGGGCTGGTAGATGGGCGGCACCGGCTGCGGGTGGCGGGGCAGCTTGGAGCGTACCCAGGAGAACTGCGGCGTGTTCACCGCCGGCATCTGCACGACCGTGACCCGCACCGCGCTGTGATCATGCAGCAGCTCGCAGCGCACCGAGGAAGTGAACCCGTTGACGGCGTGCTTGGCCCCGCAGTAGGCCGACTGCAGCGGGATGCTCCGGTACCCGAGCGCGGACCCGACCTGCACGATCGTGCCCCGGTCGCGGGGCCTCATCCGGGACAGCGCGACCATCGTGCCGTACACGAAGCCCAGGTAACTGACCTCCGCGACCCGGCGGTATTCCTCCGGCGTGATCTCGGTGAACGGCGCGAACACCGAGGTGAAGGCGACGTTGATCCAGGTGTCGATCGGCCCGAGGTGTTCTTCGGCCTGGCGGGCCGCATCTTCCACCTGGGCGTAATCGGCCACGTCGGCCGGCAGCACCAGCGCCTTCCCGCCCGCCTGCTCCACGTCATCGGCCGCCCCGGCCAGGCCGGAGTCGCCGCGCGCGATCAGGCCCACGCTGGCGCCCCGCTCGCCGTACAGCCGGGCCGTCGCCCGCCCGATGCCGCCGCTGGCCCCGGTGATCACCACTGTCTCGGTCATGAGCCGTGTTCCTCCTCGACCTGGTTGTCGCGTCTGGTCATGGCTGCGGCCAGGGGGCGGCCAGCCGCACGGCGCACTCGAGCATGAGCGCGTGCACGAAGGCCTGCGGCAAGTTGCCCCGCAGCTGCCGTTCGGTTACGTCGTATTCCTCGGAGTACAGGCCGGGGGAACCGCACGCGGCCCTGGTGCGCTCGAACCACCGGGCGGCACCGACTTCGTCGCCCTGCTGGTGCAGCGCCAGGGCCGCGATGAACCCGCAGAGCAGGAAGGCGCCCTCGGCGTCACCCAGCGGCCCCGCGTCGTGCCGGAACCGGTAGGCGTAGCCGTCCTGGGTGAGCTCGGCCAGGTAGCCGCGTAGCGTCGCCCGGCTGCGCGGGTCATCGGCCGGCAGCGCGCCGCGGATCGGCGGCAGCAGCAGCGCCGCGTCGACCGCCGGGTCATCCGCCGACCGCTGCCAGCGGCCGGACTCATGGACCGCGGCCGCCGCGGTGCCCGCCATGATGGCGTCCGCCAGCCCGGACCAGTCGGTGGCCTGCGGCTGCGAGTCGCAGCTGCGGGCCGCGGCACGCAGGCCTGCCACGCAGGTCAGCCGGCTGTGCGTCCAGGCCTGGTTATCGATCTCCCATATCCCCGCGTCCGGCTCCTGCCAGCGCTTGGCTACCGCGTCGGCGGCGATCCCGGCGGCGCGCCAGCCCTCCGCGTCCAGCCGGTCATGGCGGGCCGCGGCGGCCAGCAGGAGCAGCGCCTCGCCCAGGCCGTCAAGCTGGAACTGCCGGTTTACCCGGTTACCGGCCAGGTCGAACCCGCCGGGGTAGCCGGGCAGGTCGAGCTGGCGCTGGCCGGGCACGCGGCCGCCGTCGACCGCGTAGGCGGGAACCAGGTCCGGCCCGTCGGCGTGCAGCCGCTCACAGACGAAGCGCACCGCGTCATCGAGGATCGGCCAGGCTCCGGCCGCGGCGGCCGCCTGGCCCGCGTAGGCCTGGTCCCGGATCCACGCGTACCGGTAGTCGTAGTTGCGGCCCTGCTCGGCCCGCTCGGGCAGGCTGGTGGTCGCGGCCGCGACCATCCCGCCCGCGCGGCTGGTCATGCCGCGCAGCACCACCAGCGACTGCCGGGCGTCTCGGGGAGCCAGGGTTTCGGCCAGCGCGGGCGCGACCTCGGCCCACTGGGCCCGGGTGACATGCCAGAGCCGGCCGGCCTCGGGCGGCTCCTCCCGCAGCGGCGCGGCGGCGAGCTCGAGGACAAGGTCGCGGTGCTCGCCGGGCGGCACCGTCAGCAGCAACTCCAGGCAGGAGTGCCGTCCTGCCCTGCTGACCTTCGCCGCGGCGACGTCCCCGGACCAGCGCAGGTGCAGCTCGCCGACCCGCCCGGTCCAGTGCCCCTGGTCATCCCGGCTGACCGACCGCAGGCCGTGCTGGCCAAACCCGGCGCGCGGGTCGAGCCGCACCGCCACGTCGGCGGGTCCTTCCCTGGCGACGACCCGGCGCAGCACCACCAGCCGGTCGGGCGCGGCCGGGTAGGCGAGTGACTCCTGGCACTCGGTGATGCCGGACCGGGTGATCCAGCGGCTGCGCCAGACCAGGCTGCCGTCTTCGTAGTACCCGCCCCACACGAACTCGGCGGCCGGGGTGACGGCGTAGATCCCCTCGCCGCCGATCAGCGCGCTGAATACCGCGTCGCTGTCCCACCGGGGGGCGCACATCCACACGATGTCGCCGCGCGGCCCGATGACGGCGCCGCGCTCGCCGTCGGCAATCAGTGCATAGTCCCGCAGGGCGTGCAGGGGGAAGTCCATCACGAGCGGCAGCTACCCAGCGAGGGCCCGTCCACGCGGCCACCGGAAGTCTTTTACCGGACCGGCAGGTCACAGCCGCCGGAACCGCTCGGCGTCCGCGCGCAGCCGCAGCCCGAGCCCGGGGGACGCGGGATCCGGCGTCAGCTGCCCGCTGGCCGGCTTCGGCGCTCCGTCGAACAGCATCTGCTCGATTCGCTGGTGGTCGTGGAAGTACTCGACGTGCCGCAGGTTGGCCACCGCGGCGCCCACGTGCGCGTGCAGGCTCGGGCAGCAGTGCGCGGAGACCTGCAGGTTGTGCGCCGCGGCCAGCGCCGCAGCGCGCACGAACTCGGTGATCCCGCCGCAGCGGGTGACGTCCAGCTGCAGGCAGTCCACCGCGCCCGCGCCGATCAGCGCGGCCGAGTCGGCCAGCGACCAGCTGTACTCCCCGGCGGCCACGTCCATGGTGACCTGGCGGCGCACCGCGGCCAGCCCGGCGAGATCCTGCGAGGAAACCGGTTCCTCGAACCAGGTCACGCCGTGATCGGCCAGTCGCCGGCCGACCCGCACCGCCTGGCCGGCGGTGTAGCCGCCGTTCGCGTCGACGTAGAGCTCCCGGTCCGGTCCGATGACCTCGCGGGCCAGCGCCACCCGCTCGAGATCACGCTTCTCGTTGCCGCCCCAGTCCTCCCCGATCTTAATCTTCACCCGGCCTATGCCGCTGGTCAGCCAGCCGGCCAGCTGGTCCCGGGTCTGCTGGTCGTCGTAGCTGGTGAAGCCGCCGCTGCCGTAGACAGTGACGTGCTCGCGCGCCCGGCCCAGCAGGTCGGTGACCGACAGCCCGAGCAGGCGGGCCTTGAGATCCCACAGCGCCACGTCGACGGCGGATATCGCGGTGGCCGCCACGCCGGGGCGGCCGATGTTGCGTACCGCCCGGGCCATCGCCTCGCTGGCGCCGGCGATGTCGAGCGCGCTGCGGCCCCGGATCGGGCCGGCCAGCACGTCGGTCACCACCGACGCGGCCGCGGCGGCCGCATAGCTCCACCCGGTCCCCTCCTCGCCGCCGGCCTGCACGGTCACCAGCACCAGCACCGTCTCGTCCCAGGCGAGCGTGCCGTCCGCCTCGGGAGCGTCGGTCGGGATGACGTAGACGGCGGCATCGACACCGGAGATCGCGGCGGGAGGAGTCATGCGAGGGCGTCTACCTGTCCCGGGCCGGCTCAAACGCGGCCGTGATGTTTGGCCTGCGCCAGGGCGGACAGCAGTCACCGAGCCGTCCGGACGCGGCGGGCCGGGTGAACGTTAACGGCCAGGCCAATGAACGTTAACGAGGAGGTCAAGCGCTGTGGGACAGATGGTTTCCGAGGCACTGATCGAGCGGCTGGCCGAGTGGGGGGTCGACACCGTCTTCGGGCTGCCCGGCGACGGCATCAACGGGATCATGGAGGGCCTGCGGCGGAACCAGGACAAGGTCCGGTTCGTCCTCGTCCACCACGAGGAGGCCGCCGCCTTCATGGCCACCGGCTATGCGAAGGCGACCGGCAGGCTCGGCGTGTGCCTGGCCACCTCCGGGCCCGGCGGCATCCACCTGCTGAACGGCCTGTACGACGCCAAGCTCGACCACGTGCCGGTGCTGGCCATCACCGGCATGCAGGAGACCTCGGTGCTGGGCACGGGCTACCAGCAGGAAGTCGCGCTGGACAAGCTGTACATGGACGTCGCCGAGTACGACCAGATGATCTACAACCCGGCCCAGCTCCCCGGCGTGCTGGACGTGGCCAGTCCGCACCGCCTACGCGCGCCGCGGGGTCGCGCACCTGACCGTGCCCAACGACATCCAGGTGGCCGACGCCGATGCCGACCCGTGGCAGCACGTGGCGCCGGCCAGCCCGCCGCGGACCGCGGCGATCTGGCTGCCCGCGCCAGGCCGCCCGCGCGAGGAAGACCTGCAGCGGCTGGCCGACTGCCTGAACGACGGGAAGAAGATCGCCATCCTGGCCGGCGCGGGCGCGCTGCACGCCAGGGAGGAACTGCTGGCCCTGGCCGAGACGCTGGCCGCGCCGATCGTCAAGACGCTGTCCGGCAAGGCCGCCGTCCCCGACGACTCCCCTTACACCACCGGCGGCATCGGGCTGCTCGGCACCAGGCCGTCCGAGGACCTGATGGACGAGATCGACACCCTGTTCATGGTCGGGCACCAACTTCCCGTACACCAAGCACCTGCCGGAGCCGGGCACGGTGCGGGTCGTCCAGATCGAGGCCGACCCGGCCAGGGCCGGCGCCCGGATCGCCACCGAGGTACCGATGGTCGGCGACGCCAAGGAGGGCCTGGCCGCGCTGCTGCCGCTGCTGAAGCAGCGCTCGGACACGAAGTTCCTGGAGAAGTACCAGAAGGAGATGGCGCAGCTGGCGGCGACAAGATGGCCGCCCTGGAGGACGCCGGGCGCGACCCGATCGCGCCGCAGTACCTGATGTCCGTGCTGAGCGAGCTGGCCGCCGACGACGCCATCCTGACCTGCGACAGCGGCACGATCGCGACCTGGGCGGCGCGGCACTGGATGATCCGCGGCGACCGCGAGTTCTACCTGTCGGGCAACCTGGCCACGATGGCGCCTGGCATGCCCTACGCGATCGGCATCCAGCACGCCTTCCCCGGGCGGCAGGTCATCGGCTACGTCGGCGACGGCGGCTTCGCCATGCTGATGGCCGAGTTCATCACGGCGATCCAGCACAAGCTGCCGGTCAAGATCGTCATCAACAACAACAACTCGCTCGGCCAGATCCTGTGGGAGCAGATGGTGCTCGGCTACCCCGAGCACGGCGTGCGCTTCCCGCAGCCGTTCGTCAACTACGCGGCGCTGGCCGAGGCCAGCGGCGCGCTCGGGCTCAAGGTCGAGCAAGGCCGGCGACGTCCGCGGCGCGGTCCAGCAGATGCTCAGCCACTCCGGGCCCGGCGCTGGTCGACGTGAACGTCAACCCGGACGAGCCGCCGCTGCCAGGCAAGGTCGAGTACGAGCAGGCCAAGAAGTTCGCCGAGGCGTTCCTGCACGGCCAGCCGCGCAAGGCGACGATCGCGCACCACGCTGTTCAAGGACAAGATCGACGAGCTGAAGTCGTAAGAAGGAGCGCGGAATGCGTACCACTTGGCCGGCGCTCCCGAGCCGGTGCACGGCATCGACCGGATGGTCGCCAACGTCGAGACCGGCCGCTTCGAGCGCAGCCTGTCGGCGCTGACCGCCGCCGGTGCCCTGGTCACCGCGGCGGAGATCTTCCTCGAGCACGACAGCGCCAGCTTCGGCAACCGGATGATGTGGCTCCCGGTGGCGCTCGGCCCGGTCGGCGCCGCCGCGGGCGTGGCCGGCTTCTTCAGCCGGCGGATGGCCAAGACCGCGCTGCCGGTCGCCTCGGCCGCCATCGTGCTGAACGGCCTGCAGGGCACCTACCTGCACGTCCGCGGCATCGCGCAGAAGCCAGGCGGCTGGTCCAACGCCCGGTACAACATGGAAATGGGCCCGCCGCTGCTCGCCCCGCTGCTGGTGACCTGGTCGGCGGCATGGGCCTGCTGGCCTCGATCCTGCGCCGCGAGCGGTGAGCGGCGACCAGCCGGGGGCAGCCCAGGGCCGCCCCCGCCTGCCGGGAGACTGGGACGGCCGGTTCCCCGGCTTCGACGTCGCGGCGCAGGCCCGGCACTGGGACCCGGTCACCGCGGGCGTCGTGCTGTCCCGGCTGCAGCCCCCGCAGGAGCTTGGCTTCTTCACCCCGGCCGAGGAGGCGACCGCGGTTGCCCTGTGCGACCGGCTGCTCGGCCAGGACGAGGCCGGCCCGAGGTACCGGTGGTCGCGATGATCGACGTCCGGCTGGCCGGGATGGAGACCGACGGCTGGCGGTACGCGGACATGCCCGAGGACGGGCAGGCCTGGCGGGACACCCTGCGGTACCTGGACGCCGACGCTCAGGCCAAGTTCGCCGTCGCGCTGCGCCCAGTGCCCGCCCGAGGACCAGCGCGCCGTCATCCAGGCGGTCCAGGACCTTGGCAGCGGGGACTGGCACGGCCTGAACGCGGCCCACGTGTGGAGCCTGTGGACCCGGTACGCCTGCACGGCGTTCTACTCCCATCCGTAGGCGTGGAACGAGATCGGCTTCGCCGGTCCGGCCTACCCGCGCGGCTACAAGAACCTCGGCCTGGACGCGCGGGAGCCGTTCGAGGTCCGTGACGCGCAGCCTGGCGGACGATCCGCGTGCGCGGAGGACGCCGATGACCGGCGTGCGCGACCGCAACGAGTCGGCCTGGCTGCTGCCGAACGACGGCACCCGCACCAACCACCAGCTGCGCGCCGACATGCGCCGGTTCGCCGACAGCGACGAGGTGGACCTGGTCATCGTGGGCTGCGGCGCTGGCGGCAGCACCCTGATGCAGCGGCTGGCCCGGCGCGGCTGGCGCGTCGTCGGCCTGGACGCCGGGCCGTTCTGGGATCCCGACGCGGACTGGGTCAGCGACGAGGCCGGATCGCACCACCTCTACTGGACCGAGCCGCGGGTGATCGACGGTGCCGACCCGGTGCCGCTGGGCTCGAACAACTCCGGCCGCGGCGTCGGCGGCTCCATGGTGCACTACGCCGGCTACACCCCGCGCTTCCATCCCAGCGACTTCTGCACCTGGACCAACGACGGAGTCGGCGCCGACTGGCCGATCAGCTACGCCGACCTCAAGCCCTACTACCGCGACCTCGAGGCCGAGCTGCCGGTGGCCGGCGAGGACTGGCCGTGGGGGGACCCGCACCGGTACCCGCACAGCCCGCACCCGGTCGGCGGCAACGGGGAGGTCTTCCTGCGCGGCGCCCGCGAGGCCGGCATCACGGCGAAGGTCGGGCCGGTGGCGATCAGCAACGGGCGCTTCGGCAACCGGCCGCACTGCATCTACCGGGGCTTCTGCCTGCAGGGCTGCAAGGTCAACGCGAAGGCCTCGCCGCTGATCACGCACATCCCGGACGCGCTCGCGCACGGCGCCGAGATCCGCGCGAACTCCATGGTCACCCGGATCGAGGTGGACGAGCACAGCGGCCGGGCCGTGGGCGTGCACTACGTCCGGGACGGGGTGCCCCGCTTCCAGCGGGCCCGGTTGGTCGCGGTGGCCGGCTACTCGATCGAAACCCCCCGGCTGCTGCTGCTGTCGGCGTCCAAACGCTTCCCGGATGGGCTGTGCAACGACTTCGACCAGGTCGGGCGCTACCTGATGGTGCAGGGTGCGCCGCAGACCGCCGGCCGGTTCGACGCCGAGATCCGGATCTACAAGGCCCCGCCGCCCGAGGTCAGCAGCGAGCAGTTCTACGAGACCGATCCGGCCAAGCCCTACCAGCGCGGCTTCTCCATCCAGAGCGTCTCGCCGCTGCCGATCACCTGGGCCGAGCACGTCGCCGCGCAGGGGCACTGGGGCGAGGCCCTGCGCGAGTACATGAGCGACTACGTGCACTGGGCTGCCTCGGCGCGCTGTGCGAGTTCCTGCCACTGCCGGGCAACCGGGTCACGCTGGCCGACGAGAAAGACCGGCACGGCCTGCCCGTGGCGCGCTTCTCCTACTCCCAGTGCGACAACGACCAGCAGCTGGTGAAGGCCGCCCAGCACGTCATGGAGGAGATCCTGCACGCGGCGGGCGCGGACGAGGTGATCACCATCAAGCGGTACGCCCACCTGGTCGGCGGTGCCCGGATGGCCGCCGGCGAGCGGCACGGCGTCGTGGACCGGAACTGCCGCAGCTTCGCGGTGCCCAACCTGTTCATCACCGACGGCAGCGTGCTGCCCACCCAGGGCAGCGCCAACCCCGCGCTGACCATCATGGCCATCGCGGCCCGTGCCGCTGACCACCTGGCCGCCGGCGCACGGTGAAGCCGGGCGGCGCGGCTCGCCGCGATCGAAGTCGATCGTTGCCTCGGCACGATATGTTCACGGCTGAGGGGCGGCAAGGGCCCGCGTTCTACCGGAAGAGGAGATCGATGAAGACCAGACGGTTAATCCCCGGCGGTGCCGTGGCGGCGGCGCTGGCACTGATCGCAGCGGGGGGCGTGGTGCCGACGGTGGCCCAGGCGTCTGCCGCCGGCGGCCGCGCGGGCTCCGCGGTCATGCACTACGCCGGCACGCGGGGGGTAGCCCGGCTGCTGCCGAGGAGCCCGCGGCCCGCGACCTCGGGGCCGGCCCGGGCGTTCGCGAGGGGAGCCCGCAGGCTGCCATCGGGCCGGTTCTCGGCCACCGAGGCGGTGCCCCGCACCCGGACGGCAGGTGACGCGGCCGCGGCCGCCAGTTCCCCGATCGCCAATTTCAACGGCGTCGGCAGCAGGGACAGCCAGTTCACCAACTTCAACGCGAAGTTCGAGCCGCCGGACCAGGGCCTGTGCCAGGGCAACGGGTTCGTGCTCGAGCCGGTCAACTCCGCCTACCGCATCTACCGCACGAACGGGAGGTCGGTGCGCGGGCCGTTCAACATCAACGACCTGTTCAACGTGGGGGGCAAGGAGTTCACCAGCGATCCGCGCTGCTGGTTCGACCCCACCACCCAGACCTGGTTCGCAACGATCCTGTTCCTGAACGACACGTTCACCGCGAGTTCCCTGCTGATCGCCGTCCGGCACAGCCCCAGCCCGCTCGGGCTGTGGAACGAGTACTCGATCGACACGACCGACGAGGGCCGGGGAAACGGCTGCCCGTGCTTCGGTGACCAGCCGCGGCTCGGCATCGACCAGACCAACGTGTACGTCACCGCCGACGAGTTCTCGATCAACGGGCCGCAGTTCTTCGGCTCGCAGATGTGGGCGATCGACAAGGCAGACCTGGTCGCCGGCAAGCCGCTCACGCACTTCGTCCGCTTCAGCGGCCTGACGATCGCCGGCCAGCAGACGATAGCGCCGCAGCCCGCTCTGACCGCAGCGAACCCGAAGGCCGAGTACTTCCTGAGCTCGATGGACCCAACCGGCCAGGGAAACCACCAGATCGGGGTCTGGGCCATGACCAGGCGCGGCCAGGTGGGCAAGGGCGGTATCCCCACGCTGACCAGCACCGTCATCAACTCCGAGGTCTACGCCAACCCGCCGAAGGCAGTGCAGCAGGGAGGCAAGAGCAAGCTGGACTCCGGCGATGACCGGATGCAGGAGACGCAGTTCTCCGGCGGCACGGTCTGGGGTGAGCTCACGACCGCGGTACGGCCAGCCGGCGACACCGCGGTCCGGGCCGGCGGCGCCTGGTTCCAGGTCAGGCCGAGGCTCGGTCCCGCCGGGATCGCCAGCGCGTCGATCGTCCGGCAGGGCTACATCGCCTCCCGCGGCCAGTACGCGATCTACCCGTCGGTGCAGCCGGACGCGGCCGGGAACGCGGCGGCCGTCTTCACCCTGACCGGTCGCAACCGGTTCCCGAGCGCCGCCTTCGCCACCCTGAGGGCCGGGGCGGCCAACTTCGGGCCGCCGATCGTGGCCGCGTCGGGGACCGGACCGTACGACCAGAAGGCGACCCGCTGGGGCGATTACTCCTTCGCGGTACCGAGCGACACGTCGCACGCCGCCTGGCTGGCCACCGAGTACATTCCGCCCAGGTCCAGCCAGACCACCAACCAGCAACGCAACTGGGGGACGCGGGTCTTCGAGGTCCCGCTGCCCTGACGATACGCAGGATGCCGGAGCCGCCCGCCGCCTTCACAGGCGGCGGGCGGCTCTGGCGCTGCGACCAGGAACTAGCGGTCAGCCGGGCGCGCGGCAGGCGCGGCGTCAGCCGTCACCCCATCCGCCGCGACATGATCAACCTCGCGCGGATGCCGGAGCAGGCGGTCGTGCTCGCTGCCGCGACGGCCGGCATGCTCGCCGTCCCGGGCCGCTCGCCGCGCCCGGGCCGAGCCCGCGCCTGCCCGGGGCCGGTAGAGGATCACGGCCACCGAGGCCACGACCAGGACGGCTCCCAGGCCTTCCCGCCAGCTGAACCGCTCGCCCAGGATCACGATCCCGGCCAGGACCGCGACCACCGGGTTGACGTAGGCATACGTGGACACGGTGGTCAGCGGCAGCCGGGACAGGGCGTAGCCGTAGGCGGTGAAGGCCAGGATCGAGCCGGGACCGACGAGGTAGGCCAGCGCGAGCCAGGACGAGGCCGGGACCGAGGCCCACCGGACGCGGCCGAACTCCCCGGTGCCGGCCGCCACCACCAGCAGCACCGCGCCGCCGGCCAGCATCTCGATGGCCGCGGCCAGCATCGCCTGGCGCGGCAGCGGCAGCCGGTGACCCAGTACCGACCCGAATCCCCAGGCGGCGGCCGCGCCCAGCACGATGAGCACGCCGGAGACGCGCCCGGACGCGGCACTGCCGACCAGGATCGCCACGCCGCCGAGCCCGGCCAGCAGCCCCGCCGCCGACCGCCAGGTGATCCGCTGATGCTGCACCGGCCAGGCGAACACGATCATCCACAACGGCACCGTGGCCACCAGGACGGCGGCCAGCCCGGAGGGCAGCGTGGTCTCCGCGAACGTCACGCCGCCGTTCCCCGCGAACAGCAACAGGATGCCGATCACCAGCCCCGCGAGCCATGCCTTCGCGCCCGGTCTCGCGCTGTCGCTGCCCGGGTCGCGGCCGCGGGCAGCGGCCCGCAGCCCGATCGGATACAGCAGCGTGCCCGCGATCACGTACCTGACGCCGGCCAGCAGGAACGGCGGCACGTGGCCCACCCCCACCCGGATGGCCAGGTAGGTCGATCCCCAGGCCACGTAGACGACCCCGAGCGCGATCCAGCTCAGCGCCCGGCCACGCCCGCCGGCGGCGGTGTCGTCGGTCATGTGCCCATTCTCGGCGCCCGGCATTGTCGCGCCCAGTGGCAGAAACGACAACTTAGGGTAGATTTCTGCCATGCACCGGATCGCCATTCCCATCACCGCTGGCATGCCGATGTTCGAGCTGGCCATCCCGTGCGAGGTCTTCGAGCCAGGCCGCCAGGACTTTCCCGTGCCCTGGTGGTACGAACTGCAGCTATGCGCGGTCCAGGACGGGCCGGTACGCACCGCCGAGGGGCTGCGCTTCGACGGCCCTGCCGGGCTGCGGGAGCTCAGCCAGGCGGACACGGTGATCGTTCCGGCCTGCGCCGACCGGCAGGGCGATCCGCCCGCCGCGCTGGTTGCAGCCCTGCGGGCCGCGCATGACCGCGGCGCGCGGATCGCGTCGATCTGTACCGGCGCCTTCACCCTGGCCGCCGCGGGCCTGCTCGACGGGCGCCCGGCGGCCACGCACTGGATGCACGGCGCCGAGCTCGCCCGGCGCTGGCCTGCGGTCCGGGTGGAACCCAACGTGCTGTACATCGACGACGGGCAGATCCTCACCTCCGCCGGGGCCGCCGCGGGGCTGGACCTGTGCCTGCACATCGTCCGGCGCGACCACGGAACGCGGATCGCGAACATGCTCGCCCGCCGCCTGGTCGTGCCCCCGCACCGCGAGGGCGGCCAGGCGCAGTACATCGAGCAGCCGCTGCCTGCGGCGACCCCGGGCCTCGGCGCCTCGCTGGACTGGGCCAGGGCGCACCTGGAGCTGCCGCTGACGGTCGAAGACCTGGCCAGGCAGGCGGCGATGAGCCCGCGCAGCTACGCCCGGCGGTTCCGCCAGGCGACCGGCACCACGCCGCTGCAGTGGCTGTGCCGCGAGCGCGTCCGCCGTGCGCAGGACCTGCTGGAGAACACCGACGACACCATCGACCGGATCGCCAGCCGGTGCGGCTTCGGCTCCGCGCACCGGCTGCGCACCCACTTCGCCAGGATTCACCAGGTGACCCCGCACGAGTACCAGCGGACCTTCAGGGACCGCGCCGCCGCGGCCTGACGCTCCGCCCGGCGAGACCACTGACCAGACGCGGCACCCGCCGGACGCGCCCTGGCCCGGTCAGGCGGCCAGCCGGTCCAGGGCGGCCCGGATCCGCTTCTCCGACACCGGCTCCGGGGTGCCCAGCGTCTGGGCGAACAAGCTGACCCGCAGCTCCTCGATCATCCAGCGGACAGCGGCCGCGGCGGCGCCGGACCGGGCCGGCTCGACCAAGCTCGCCCAGGGCCTGCTCGTAGTCGTCCGTGACCCGGTGCACGACCGCCATCCGCTCCGCGTCGCGCGCGGCTGACTCGGGCATCTTGTCCAGCCTGCGGAGGATGGCCTTGAGGTAACGGACCAGGGCGGGCAGCCGGCCCAGCCCGGTCTCGGCGATGAACCCGCAGTAGACCAGCGCGGAGAACTGGGCGCGGATGTCGTCGAGCGCCGCCGCCGGGCCGCCGGCCTGTCCCAGCCTGATCCGGACCTCGTGCGCCTCCGCGAGGACCCGCGCGACGACCTCGACCACCTCGGCCGTGGTGACGGCCAGCGAGGACCGCGCCGCATCCACCAGCCGCGCGAAGCCCGCGGCGTCCCAGGCCGGGCCGCCGGATTCGCCGATCACCGCATCGGCCGCGCAGGCCGCGCAGTCATCGAGCAGGGCACTCGCGCTCGGGTACGGGTGGCGAACTCAGGGCGAGCTTTGCCTGCGGCGGCAGCCGGCCGGCGATAGACCGGACGCCCGAGGGCACCTGGAGCAGCAGCAGCCGGCGGGTGCCCCGGCGCATCGCGTCGCCGGCCTCGGCTTCGGTCGGGAACAGCCGGACGTCCACCGTGTTCCCGGCGTCGGCCAGCGCCGGGTAGGCACGGACCTGGCCGTGCCGGAAAACCCCGGGCAAGGTGCCGAACGTCCAGTCGGTGAGCCCGGTGCGGGTGATCCCGCTGGCCGCATCGGACAGCGCCGCGTCGAGCCGGGGCCGCAGTTGCCGCCGCAGGGCGCCCAGATCTTTACCGCTGGCGAGCACCCGGTCGCCGTCGAGCACGCGGAACGTCATCCTCAGGTGCGCGGGCAGCCGGGACAGGTCCCACGCGTCGCGCGGGATCTTCACCCCGCCAATGCGGCCGAGCTCGGCGCCGAGCGCGTCCAGCAGGTCGCCGTGCACGGGTCCCAGCCGGGCCACCACGGCGCGGGCGGTGTCGGGGACGGGCACGAAGGCGGTGCGCAGCTGCTTGGGCAGCGACCGGATCAGCTCGGTCACCAGTTCCTCCCGCAGCCCGGGAACCTGCCAGCCGAGCTCATCCCCGCTGACCTGGTTGAGCAGGGCCAGCGGGACGTCCGCGGTCACCCCGTCTTCGGGCTCGCCGGGGGCGAACTCGTACGACAGCGGGAGCTCGGCCCAGGCATCGGGGTAGTCGACGGGGCGGATTTCCCCGGCGGCGGGGCCGACGAGGTCCCCGGCGGAGAAGGTGAGCAGCCCGGGCTCGCTGACCCTGGCCTTCTTCCACCACGCGTCGAAATGCCGCGCCGACGTCACGTCCCCGGGGATCCGGCGGTCATAGAAGTCGAACAGGGCGGCGTCATCGACCACGATGCCGCGCCGCCTCGCCCGGCGCTCCAGATCCGCGGCCTCGTCCAGCAGTTCCCGGTTGTGGTGGAAGAACCGGTGATGGGTCTGCCAGTCCCCCTCCACCAGGGCATGCTGGATGAACAGCTCCCGGGCGGCCGCCGGGTCGATGGTGCCGTAGCCGACCGGCCGCGCCGCCACGATCGGCAGCCCGTACAGGGTGACCTTCTCGGTGGCCATCGCCGCCCCCCGCTTGGCGTCCCAGCGCGGTTCGCTGTAACCGCGCTTGACCAGGTGCGCGGCCAGCGACTCGGCCCACTCGGGCTTGATGGCGGCGGCGGTCCTGGCCCACAGCCGGGAGGTCTCGACCAGTTCTGCCGCCATGACCCACTGCGGCGGCTTCCTGGCCAGCGACGAGTCGGGGAAAAGGGCGAAGCGCGCACCCCGGGCGGCCGCGAACTCGGCCGGGCCCCGGCGCTTTCCCTCCGGCCGCTGGGTGTCCTGCATGCCGATGTGCGACAGCAGGCCGGACAGCAGCGAGATGTGCACCCGGTCCGCGATCTCGGCGGGGACGCGGCCCTCCGGCTTGTCCTCGCCGCGCCGCGTTCGCCCGGCCGCGGCGTCGCGGCCGTGCCCGTTAGGTGCCTTCTTCTTTCTCCGCCCGGGCTGCTCCTCCTCCGGCGCTGGCGCCGCCCGCCCCGGCCCGGCGGCGATGCCGATGTCGCGGGCCGCCTGGCGGAGCTGGCCGTGTACGTCCTGCCATTCGCGTACCCGCAGGTAGTGCAAGTACTCGCGGCGGCACAGCCGCCGGAACGCGGACCCGGACAGCTCGCGCTGGCGGTCCCGCAGGTAGTCCCACAGGCTGAGCAGGGCGAGGAAGTCGGACCCCGGCTCGGCGAACCGGGCGTGCATGGCATCGGCCGCCTCGCGGGCCTCCGCGGGGCGCTCCCGGGGATCCTGGATGGACAGCGCCGCCGTGATGATCAGCACCTCGCTGACGCAGCCCTGCCGGCCGGCCTCCAGGATCATCCGGCCCAGCCGCGGGTCCAGCGGAAGCCGGGCCAGCTTCCGCCCCACATCGGTGAGCCGTGACGGACCCCGGCCCGGCGTGAGCGCACCGAGTTCTTCGAGCAGCCGGACGCCGTCGGTGACGTTGCGCGATTGCGGCGGGTCGATGAACGGGAAGTCGCCAATCTCCCCCAGGCCCAGCGCCGCCATCTGCAAGATGACCGCGGCCAGGCTGGTCCGCAGGATCTCCGGGTCGGTGAATTGCGGGCGCGAGGCGAAGTCCTCCTCGCTGTAGAGCCGGATGCAGATGCCGTCGGCGGTCCGCCCGCACCGGCCCTTGCGCTGGTCGGCCGAGGCCTGCGAAATTCGCTCGATCGGCAGCCGCTGGACCTTGGCCCGCTGACCGTACCGGGAGATCCGGGCCGTGCCCGCGTCGATCACGTACCTGACGCCGGGGACGGTCAGCGAGGTCTCCGCGATGTTGGTGGCCAGTACAACGCGCCGGGCCTGGTGCGGGTCGAAGATCCGGTGCTGCTCGGCGGCCGGCAGCCGGGCGTACAGCGGCAGCACGTCCAGGTTCGCCCGGCCGGCCAGGGCCTCGGCGGTGTCCCTGATCTCCCGCTCGCCGGACAGGAAGACCAGGATGTCGCCGGGGCCCTCGGCGGTGAGCTCGGCCACGGCGTCGCTGATGCCCTGCACCTGGTCCCTGGGCTCGCGGTCGGGATGGTCCGGGTCGGCGAGCGGCCGGTAGCGCACCTCGACCGGGTAGGTGCGCCCGGACACCTCGATCACCGGCGCACCGCCGCGGTACTTGTCTGATTCGGCTCCGGCGCGGTGCTCGCCCGATTCGCCTCCGGCGCGGTGCTCGCCCGATTCGCCTCCGGCAAAATGCGCGCTGAACCGCTCGGGGTCGATGGTGGCGGAGGTGATGATGACCTTGAGGTCGGGCCGGCTGGGCAGCAGCCGCTTCAGGTAGCCGAGGATGAAGTCGATGTTCAGGCTGCGCTCGTGCGCCTCGTCGATGATGAGGGTGTCGTATCGCAGCAGTTCCCTGTCGCGCTGCAGCTCGGTCAGCAGGATCCCGTCGGTCATCACCTTGACCAGCGTGTCGTCGCTGGACGTGCCGGCGAACCGGACCTTGTAGCCGACCACCCCGCCGAGCTCGGTGCCGAGCTCGGAGGCGATCCGGTCCGCGACGGTGCGGGCGGCGATCCGCCGGGGCTGGGTGTGGCCGATCTGGCCGGCGATGCCACGGCCCAGTTCGAGGCAGATCTTGGGCAGCTGCGTGGTCTTGCCGGAGCCCGTCTCGCCCGCGACGATCACTACCTGGTGGTCGCGGATGGCCGCCGCGATCTCGTCCTTGCGCTGGCTGACCGGAAGCTCGGCGGGATAGGTGATGGCGGGCACGGACTGGCTGCGCGCCTCCACCCGGGCCAGCGCCGCCGCGAGCCCGGTCTCGACCCCGGCGAGCGCGCGCTGCCGGGCCGCGGCGTCGCGCAGCGCCGCGGCGCGGTCGATGCGGCTGCCGAGCTTGCGCTGATCAAGCGGCATCAGCGCGGGCAGGCGCTCTCGCAGCGCGGCGAGCGAGGGGGTCAAGGTTGCGGTCTCCACAGCGGCATTCAGGACACGGCCAGGATGGCCGGAAAGGTCCTGAAGATCTAACGCTTTTGCCGCCCGCGTCCTTCCGCGGTCCGCCGGCCGCTGGCCGGCTCGTGCCGACTCGAGCCAGGCCGGGAGTGCCGGGCTGCTCAGGTGGCGAGCAGGGCGTCCAGGTCGGGACCCAGGTCCTCGGGGGTGACAGTGGGCTCGTAGCGCCCGGTGACCTTCCCGCTGCGGTCGACGAGGAACTTGGTGAAGTTCCACTTGATCTCGTCGGTGCCGATCGCTTCGGGCCGGGTGCTGCGCACGTGGTCGTACAGCATGCCGTCGCCAGGGCCGAAGTCCCCGGGCGCCTGGGCGCGCAGGTAGCCGTACAGCGGGTCCGCGCCGGAGCCGTTCACCTCGACCTTGCCGAACACCGGGAAGGTGACATCGTAGGTCGCGCTGCAGAACTGCTGGATGTCGGCATCGGTGCCCGGCTCCTGGGCCCCGAACTGGTTGCACGGGAAGCCGAGGACCTGCAGGCCGAGGTCCTTGCGGTCGCGGTACAGGACCTCCAGCCCCTCGTACTGCGGGGTGAAGCCGCACTGGCTGGCCACGTTGACGATCACCAGCACCTGGCCGGCATAGTCACGCAGGTCCTGGGTGCCGCCGTCGGCGGTCTTGACGCTGAAGTCATATATGTTCATGGGCCGTCCCACTGGTTGATGGCGGATTCCCGCGCCGGGTCACGGGGGTCGCCTCGACCCTAGCTCGGCGGGCGCCGGGGTACGCCGCCGGGCGCGGCGCGGCGCGGGCTCTACAGCACCGGCAGGTAGCGGTCCAGCTCGTACTCGGTGACCTGGCGCTGGTACTCGTGCCATTCGGCCCGCTTGTTGCGCAGGAAGAAGTCGAAGACGTGCTCGCCCAGCGTCTCGGCGGCCAGCTCGCTGTGCTCCATGGCGTTGATGGCCTCGTCCAGGCTCCGCGGCAGCGGCCCGATGCCGAGCGCCCGGCGCTCGGCCGGGGTGAGCGCCCACACGTCGTCCTCGGCGCCCGGCGGCAGCTCGTAGTCGTTCTCGATGCCCTTCAGGCCGGCCGCCAGGATCAGCGCGTAGGCCAGGTAGGGATTGCACGCCGAGTCCAGCGAGCGGAACTCGACCCGGGTGGCGTTGGCCTTCTGCGGCTTGTACATCGGCACCCGGACCAGCGCCGAGCGGTTGTTATGCCCCCAGCAGATGTAGGCAGGCGCCTCGCCGCCCGCCCCCGCGGTCGCCGCGGCCGCCCCCCACAGCCGCTTGTAGGAGTTCACCCACTGGTTGCACACCGCGGTGATCTCGGCGGCGTGCCGCAGCAGGCCGGCGATGAAACAGCGGCCCAGCTTGGACAGCTGGAACTCCGCCCCCGGCTCGTAGAACACGTTCCGGTCGCCCTCGAACAGCGACATGTGCGTGTGCATGCCCGAGCCCGGGTGGTCGGTGAACGGCTTGGGCATGAACGAGGCGTGCACGCCCTGCTCGATCGCGACCTCCTTCATCACCAGCCGGAACGACATGACGTTGTCCGCCGTGGTGAGCGCGTCCGCGTAGCGCAGGTCGATCTCCTGCTGGCCGGGCGCTCCCTCGTGGTGGCTGTATTCCACCGAGATGCCCATCGACTCCAGCATCGAGATCGAGGTGCGCCGGAAGTCGTGCGCGATGATGTGCGGGGTGTGGTCGAAGTAGCCGCCGGAGTCGATCGGCTGCGGCCTGACCCCCGGCTCGGGCTTTTCCTTGAGCAGGAAGAACTCGATCTCCGGGTGAGTGTAGAAGGTGAACCCGAGGTCGGACGCCCGGCTGAGCGCGCGCTTGAGCACCCACCGGGGGTCGGCGTAGGACGGCGAGTTGTCCGGCATCAGGATGTCGCAGAACATCCGGGCCACCCCCGGCGACTCGCCCCGCCACGGCAGCAGCTGGAAGGTCGCCGGATCCGGCTTGGCGATCATGTCCGCCTCGTAGACCCGGGCGAACCCCTCGATCGCCGAGCCGTCGAAGCCGATCCCCTCCGCGAATGCCCCCTCCAGCTCGGCCGGCGCGACCGCGACCGATTTCAGGTAGCCGAGCACGTCGGTGAACCACAGCCGGACGAACCGGATGTCACGCTCATCGAGCGTACGGAGTACGAATTCCTCTTGCCTGTCCACGGCCATCACCCTTGACGTCCGGCGCGCTGCTAGCTGAGCTGGGCCCCTAGTCTGCCCGGCCGGTGTTTCCGGCAGGTTACGCGCCGCGCCGCCGGCGAGCCTCCCGGCATACGCTGGAACCGTGCCCACGCTGCGGATCGCGCTCGCCCAGGTAAACCCCACCGTCGGCGACCTGGACGGCAACGCCGCCATGGTCGCGGACTGGACCAGGCGCGCTGCGGTGGCAGGGGCCCGCCTGGTCGTGTTCCCGGAAATGATGATCACCGGCTACCCGGTCGAGGACCTCGCGCTGCGAGCCTCCTTCGTGGACGCGTCGATCGCCACGGCCGGTGCCACCGCGCAGCGGCTGGCGGCCGAGGGCCTCGGCCAGATCGCCGTGGTGACCGGCTATCTCGACCGGCGGGCCGGCCTGGCGCCGCGGGTGGGCCTGCCGGCCGGCGCGCCGCTGGACGCCGCGGCGCTGCTGTACGACGGGGCGATCCAGGTCACCTCGGCCAAGCACCACCTGCCGAACTACGGCGTGTTCGACGAGTTCCGCTACTTCGTCCCCGGCGACCGGCTGCCCTTGTTCCGGATGCAGGCCGACGGCGGCCAGGTGGACGTGGCCATCGCCATCTGCGAAGACCTCTGGCAAGACGGCGGCCCGGTGCAGGTCGCCTGCGCCGCCGGGGCGGCCCTGCTCGCTGTGCCGAACGCGTCGCCCTACGAGCGCGGCAAGCTGTACGTCAGGCAGCAGCTGTCGGCCCGCCGGGCCCGCGAGGCCGGCGCCGCGCTGGCCTACGCGAACATGGTCGGCGGCCAGGACGAGCTGGTCTTCGACGGCGGCTCGCTGGTGGTGGACGCGGCCGGCCACACGCTCGCGCAGGCTCCCCAGTTCTGCGAGCAGCTGCTCGTCACCGACCTGGACCTGCCTGCCGCCGACCCGGCTCAGCGGCCGGCCGAGACCCCCGTCGACGCCGGCGACGGCACCGTGATCACCATCCGGCGGCTCGAGCTCAAGCCCGCCGAGAACCGCGATACCGAACGGCTCCAGGCCGGCCCGGTCACGCAGCAGCCGGGCCGGTGGGCCGCGAAATGCGTGGACGGCCCCCCAGGCGGCCTGGCCGAGGTCTACGCGGCGCTGGTCCTCGGCACGGCAGACTACGTGCGCAAGAACGGGTTCGGCTCGGTCATCCTGGGATTGTCCGGCGGCATCGACTCGGCGCTGACCGCGACGATCGCGGCGGACGCGATCGGTCCCGGCCGGGTGCACGTGGTGCTGATGCCGAGCCGGTACTCCTCAGGGCACTCGGTCAGCGACGCCGAGGACCTGGCCAAGCGCCAGGGCCTTCATGCGCGCACGGTGCCGGTCCGCGCCATCGTGGACGCCTACAACTCCGTGCTCGACGGCCTGACCGGCCTGGCCGCGGAGAACCTGCAGTCCCGGGTCCGCGGCGTGATCCTCATGGCGCTGTCCAACCAGGAGGGTCACCTGGTGCTGACCACCGGGAACAAGAGCGAGATAGCCACCGGCTACTCGACCCTGTACGGCGACTCGGCGGGCGGTTTCGCGCCGATCAAGGACGTGCTCAAGACGCTGGTCTGGGATCTCGCCCGGTGGCGGAACGAGCAGGCCGTGCAGGATGGCCAGACCCCGCCGATCCCGGAGAACTCGATCTCCAAGCCGCCCAGCGCCGAGCTGGCCCCCGGCCAGCTGGACACCGACTCGCTGCCCGACTACGCGGTGCTGGACGCGCTGCTTGACGACTACGTCGAGAAGGACATGGGGGCGGCGGCCCTGATCGCCGGCGGCCACGACCCGGAGCTGGTACAGCGGGTGATCAGGCTGGTGGACGCGGCCGAGTACAAGCGGCGCCAGTACCCGCCGGGCCCCAAGATCACGCAGAAGAACTTCGGCCGCGACCGCCGCCTGCCGATCACCGACCGCTGGCGTGAGCAGATCGGCTAGCCCGGCCGCAGCGGGCGCGGGACATCGCGGGGCGCGAAACGGCGGCGGGAGTGCGATCCTGAGGCCAGTGAGCCACCGCGAAGGAGCAGGCCATGAAGTCGAAGGTTGTCGAGGACGCAGATGCCGTCACCTATGTCGTGGTGTGCGACCCGGGTGACGAGGCGGTCGCCGCGCTGACGCAGTTCGCGCGGGCCGAGAACCTGGAGGCCGCGCAGATCACCGCCGTCGGCGGCTTCGAGCGCGCCACCGTCGGCTGGTTCGACCCCGCGACCAGGGACTACCGCCGCATCCCGGTGGACGAGCAGTGCGAGCTGCTCTCGCTGGTCGGCGACGTCGCCGAGGGCCAGGACGGCCCCGTCCTGCACATGCACGCCGTGCTCGGGCTCTCGGACGGCAGCACCCGCGGAGGCCACCTCCTGGAGGGACGGGTGTTCCCGACACTGGAGGCCATCGTGACCGAGTCTCCCGCGGAGCTGCGCAGGGTGCTGCGCCCCGAGATCGGGATCGCGCTCATCGACCTGGACCGCTCCGAGTCCTGACCTCGCGGCGTCGCGCCGCCTCGCACCCCGCGAGGAATTTCTTGCCCTCCCGCCCTCAGGTCGGAGCCGACGCCGGCGGCTCGACACCGCGCAGGCGCGGCTGCCGCGAATGCCTGCCGCTGACCTGGCCTTGAAACGGCCTTGAAACTTGCCCGGGAAGAGGTCACAATCCTCGCGAGGGGGCGTGGGGGTGTGATGCGGCTACTGGAGCGGGAGTCGTTCCTGCGGACGCTGGCCGAGTACGCCGGCGAAGCCAGGCAGGGCGACGGCCGGCTGGTGCTGATCTGCGGGGAGTCGGGGATCGGGAAGACCGCGCTGGTCGAGGCGTTCCGGCCCCAGGTCAAGGGAGCGCGCTGGCTGTGGGGCGGCTGCGACGGCCTGCTGACCCCCCGGCCGCTCGGCCCGCTGTTCGACATCGCCGCGCAGGCCGGCGGCGAGCTGGCGCGGCTCTGCGGCCAGGGGGCTGCACGGGATCAGCTGTTCGCCGCGTTCTTGGCCGAGCTTGACGGGCCCGCGGCGCTGACCGTGGCGGTCATCGAGGACGTGCACTGGGCCGACGAAGCCAGCATCGACCTGCTGAGCTTTCTCGGGCGGCGGCTGAGCAGGATGAAGGCGCTGCTGCTGGTCACCTACCGGGACGACGAGCTGGGCGACGGCCATCCGCTGCGGATGGTGCTGGGCGACCTGGCCACGCAGCGCGCCACCCGGCGGATGGGCCTGCCGCCGCTGTCGGAGCAGGCGGTCCGGGCCCTGGCGGGACGAGAAGACGCGGATCCGGCCGAGCTGTACCGGGTGACCGGCGGCAACCCGTTCTACCTGTGCGAGGTTCTCGAGGCCGGGTGGCCCTGCGTCCCGCCGACCGTGCGCGACATGGTCGGCGCGCGGATGGCCCGGTTGAGTCCGGCCGCCCGCGAGGCGGCGCAGGTGGCGGCGGTGATCGGGACGCGGGTCGGACGGCCGCTGCTGGCGTCGGTCCTGCCCGGGCCGGCCTCGGTGATCGACGAGTGCCTGGCCAGCGGGATCCTGGTCGCCGATGGGACCGGCGCGCGGTTCCGGCATGAGCTGGTCCGGATGGCGGCGGAAGAGGCCATCTCCCCGCACCGCAAGGCCGAGCTGCACGAACGCCTGCTGGCCGCGCTCGAAGCAGCCGGGGATGTCGACCCGGCGCTGCTCGCGCACCACGCCGAGGGCGGCGGGGACAAGCAGGCGGTCCGGCGGTACGCCCCGGCCGCCGCGCGGCGCTCGTCGGCGCTGGGGGCGCACCGCGAGGCGGCGGCACAGTTCGAGCGGGCGCTCCGGTTTGCCGACGAGGATGACCGGCCGGTGCTGGCGGGGCTGTACGAGGCCCTCGCGGGCGAGTGCTCGCTGCTCGACCGGTGGCCGGAAGCCGAACAGGCACTGCGTGCCGCCCTCGCGCTCAGGCGCGAGCTCGGCGACCACCTGGCCGTGGGCAAGGACCTGAGCATGCTCTCCGGCACGCAGTGGCAGCTATGCCGGGGAGAAGAGTCCGCGCAAGACGCCGAGGAAGCGGTCCGGATTCTCGAGGCGCTGCCGCCCGGCCCGGAGCTGGCCTGGGCGTATGTGAACGTCGCCATCAGCCGGTGGGGCATGGCGCAGCCGGATGCGGCCTTCGCCGGCCTGAAGCAGGGGCGCGACCTCGGTGAGCGGCTGGGCCAGACGGGAGTCGTGAGCCGCGTTCTGACCAGCCAGGGGGCGATCCAGGTAGACCGCGACCTGGACGGAACGGCATTGATGGAGCAGGGGCTGCGGATCGCGCTGGACGCGGGCCTGCAGGCGGAGGCCGGTTCGGCGTACACCTGCCTCGTCGACAGCAGTGTCAGCATGCAGAAACTGGCGGAGGCGCAGCGCTACTACACCGAGGGAATGGCTTTCTGCGAGCGGCGCGAGCTCAGGTTCTTCACCCGCTGCATCAGGGGCAGCCTGGCCGACGCGCTGCTGCTGCTGGGCCGGTGGGATGAGGCGGCAGATATCTGCGACAAGCTGCTGGCTATCCCGGGCGTCTCGCCCGCGAACCAGCTCTACCCGCTGCGCATCCTGGCCAGCATCCGCGGCCGCCGCGGCGACCCCGGTGCGTGGGAGCTGGCGGACAAGGGCCTTGCGCTGGCCGAGGGAATACGCGATCGGGGATGGGCCGCGCAGGCACGAGCGCTGCGCGCGGAACTGTACTGGCTATCGGGCAAGCCTGGTCCGGCCGCCCAGGAAGCCCGCGCGGCCTACAACCAGGCCGCCGGGCGGACTGATTCGTGGCGGCTCGGGTCCCTGGTCATCTGGTTGTTCCGGCTGGGGGCGGCGGTGCCGGCGGAGCTGCCGGCCGGCCTGCCCGAGCCGTACGCGCGGGAGATGGCCGGCGACCGGGCCGGCGCGGCCGCGGCCTGGCAGCGGCTCGGCCGGCCCTACGACGCCGCGCTGGCCCGGCTCGGCTGCGCCGACGAGACGGCGCTGCGCCACGCGCTGGCCGCCTTCGACGCCCTCGGCGCCCGCGCCGCCGCCGCCGCGGCCCGGCGGCGGATGAAAGACCTCGGCATGCGGGCGATCCCGCGCGGGCCGCGCGCGGCCACCCGGGCCGCCCCGGCCGGGCTGACCGCCCGCGAGCAGCAGGTGCTGGCGCTGCTGGCCGAGGGCCTGCCGGACCGGGAGATCTCCCGGCGGCTGTTCATCTCCGAGCGGACCGTGCACCACCACGTCTCCGCCGTGCTGGCCAAGACCGGCGTCTCATCCCGCACCGCCGCGGCCCGCGAGGCCGCCCGGATGGGCATCGGCACCCCGGCCTAGGCGCCGCGTGCGCGGCACCGCCCGGCGCGCGGTGGCTGGCGGACCGGTCCGGCTGGCCCCCGGCGCCCGTTTCACCGGTTATGCCGTCCCTCCGCCTGGGCCAGGCGACGGGCGAGTTCCCTGATGTCGCCGGCGCTGATCAGCTCCCGGAAGGCAGGGTGATCGCGTGGCGGCAGGGCCCAGTAGTCGCCGGTGGCACGGCCGCGCCAGATCCGCCACCGCGGATACCGCTGCCTGAGCCGGGCAAGCTCGGCATCGTGGTTGTCCTGGCCCCGGTCTGCATTCATGTCGGGAGGCGGGCGGCCGTGCCGGAGCGGGCGGGCAGCTGGAGCCGGTATGGCCGCATGGTCAGCGAGCTACCTCCTCGCCGCGAGCCCGGTGGCGCCGGACGTGCCCGCGGCCGACGCCGCATATCGCGGGGCCCGGCCTAGGGGGAAGGCCGGGCCCCGCCCGGGGAAACACCTATCTGAGGCGAAACGCCGGGCGTGGCCGGGACGTTACACCCGCTCGCGGCGGGCGATCCGGGCCGGCCCCGCCGAACGACGGCGCGGCTGCGCGCCGGCCGGATCGCTCACCCTGGCTGGTCGTCCAGATCGGCGAACGGGCGCAGCTCAAGCCGTCCTTCCCGGGCCATCGGGTGTGCCCGTGCCACCTCGATCGCCTCGTCCAGGTCGGCGCATTCCAGTAGGTCGTAGCCCACGATCACTTCCTTGGTCTCCGCGAACGGGCCGTCGCTGACCAGCAGTTCGCCGTCGCGGACGCGGATGGTCGTGGCCGCCGACGGCGGTGCCAGCACGTTGCCGTCCAGGCGCCGGCCGCCGGTGTCATTGTCCGCCACCCACGCGTCGATGTCGGGCTCGGGGGACTTGTCAGTGTCGGGCTCGGTGTCGGTGCAGACGAACATCATGTATTTCATCGCTTGCCTCCTCGCGGCCGTGTTCCTACCAGTACGACGAACGGGCGGCGGCGCCCAGGACATGGGCCGGCCGAGTAGGCCCATTGCAGCAGGAACCACCCGGCCATGCGGCCGCATCCGCGCGAATGCCGCAGGCCCAGCCGGCGATACGGGCGCGGCATCGGGGCGGCCGGCGATAGCGTGGCGGCGCGGGCCCTTACCGCGGGCGCGCCCGCGAGGGGTGCCCCGTACCAGCTGGCCGGGATCGGAGCGGTGATGCAGGCAATCATGGTCAGCGAGTTCGGCGGCCCGGAGGTACTGCAGCCCGGCGAGGCGCCCCGGCCGGAGCCGCGAGCCGGCGACGTGCTGGTCCGGGTGATCGCGGCCGGCGTGGGGCCCTGGGACGTTACGCTGCGCCGCGGCGGCTGGACGGGCTCGCTGCCTTACATCCCCGGCGGGGAGTTCGCCGGGTATGTCGAGGGCGACACCGGCGCCGATTTCGCCCTGGATCCCGGCGCGCCGGTGTACGGCTATCCGGGCCTGACCGGCTGCTACGCCGAGTACGTGACCTGCCCGGGCGAAAAGCTGGCTCCCGTCCCGGCGGGCCTGTCCCTGATCGATGCCGCCGCGACGCCGATCGACGCGCTCACGGCCGAGCAGGGACTGACCGACATGCTGGCCATCGCGCCGGGCGACCGCGTGCTGATCACCGCCGCCGCGGGCGGGCTAGGTCATTTCGCGGTGCAGATCGCCCGCATCCTGGGCGCGTCGGTCATCGCCACGGCCAGCCCGCAGCATCATCAGTTCGTGCACCGGCTCGGCGCGGCCAACGTCATCGACCACACCAGGGCCGACTGGCCGGACCAGGTCCGTGAGCTCACCGGCGGCGGGGCCGAACGAGTACTGGCCTGCGCGGCGCCGACCCTGGACGGCGCCGCCCGGGCGGCCAGGGACGGGGCCCTGATCGCCACGCCGGTGCACGCCGAGCCGCCGGCCGGCGAGCGGGTCCGCTGGCAGCAGTACAACGGTGCGGCCAGGGGCAGCCGCCTGATCCGGCTGGCCCCGTGGTTCGACGACGGATCCATGTCGGTCACCCTGCAGGACCGCTACTTCTGGCAGGACGCCGCGCAGGCGCACCGCGTGGTCGAACAGGGGCACACCCGCGGCAAGCTGGTGCTGATCGTCGACATCGACCTGGCGGCCGCGATCGAAGTCTGACGGCACGGGCGGGCCCGGCGCGCCGGCCGTAGCCGGCGTCCCCCGGCCGCCGCAGGGGCGACGCCGGGGTCAGCATCGGCGGGGCGCCCGCGGGGGCAGGCGGTTACGCTGTGCTTGCGGGCACTCACGGTGCCCGGCCGAGCCATCGGCGGGCATGCGGGAAAGGCGCAACATGGCCAGGAACTGGTTCAAGCCAACGGTCTCGAGCCGTCAGGGCGAGGCAGTGGCCTTCGATACCAGCGTGGCGCACCCGGCCCGGGTGTATGACTACTGGCTGGGCGGGAAGGACAACTTCGCCGCCGACCGGGAGGCGGCCGAGCAGGTGATCGCGGCCAATCCCCAGGTGCTACCCGGGGTCCGGGCGAACCGGGCGTTCCTGGGCCTGGCGGTGCGGTACCTGGCCGGCGAGGCGGGGGTCCGCCAGTTCCTCGACATCGGCACCGGGCTGCCGACGGCCGACAACACCCACGAGGTGGCGCAGCAGGTCAGGCCGCAGTGCCGGGTGGTGTACGTGGACAATGACCCGATCGTGCTGGCGCACGCCCGCGCGCTGCTGACCAGCACCCCGGAAGGAGCCACCGCCTACGTCGACACCGACCTGCGCGACACGGACGCGGTGCTGCGCGGGGCCGCGCAGACGCTGGACTTCAGCCAGCCGGTCGCGGTGATGCTCCTGATGATCTTGCAGTACATCCCGGACGCGGAGGACCCGTGGGCAATCGTGGCCCGGCTGATGGACGCGGTCCCGCCGGGCAGCTACCTGGCCCTGTCGGACACGGCCGCGGACATCGACGTGGATGCGGTCGCCGAGTCCGCGCGCCGGTACAACCAGCGGCTCGGAGCGGTGCGACAGACCCGGCGCAGCAAGGCAGAGTTCACCCGGTTCTTCGAGGGGCTTGATCTGCTAGACCCGGGCGTGGCACCGCTGCCCGAGTGGCGGGCGCCGGGCCGCCCCGGCCAGCGCATTCCCGCCTACGCCGCGGTCGGCCGCAAGCGCTGAGCGCGCAGTTCCCGCTGCTATCGGCTGATGCCGGCGTGACCGGCTCAGCGCGGCGCCAGGCCGAGCAGCACGTGGTCCGCGACCCGCTCCGGGTAGTCCGCGGGGATCAGCTCCGGGTAGTGCTTGCCCTGCGACATCACCGCGCCGGTGAGCATGGCCACCGCGACCTCTATGTCCGCGTCCGGCCGCAGCTCGGCCGACGCGATCCCGCGGCGCAGCACCGACCTGATCACCTCGCGGCGCGGCTCGACCACGGTTTCCTTGTACCGCTGCAGGATCCTCGGGTACTTCTCTCCCTCGCCCAGCAGCAGCGCGTACCGCCGCATCCGGGTGGGATCGGCCGCGTCCTGGCACATGACCCGCAGCATCGCGACCAGGTCTTCGTGCACCGACTGGCCGTGCGGCTCTGGCAGCGGCGACTTCAGCAGGCTGAGCGCGTCGAGGAGCAGGTCCTCCTTGCCCGGCCAGCGGCGGTAGATCGTGGCCTTGCCCACGCCGGCCCGGGCCGCGACGGCCTCGATGCCCACGCCGGCCACCCCGGACTCGCCGAACAGCTCCAGCGCGGCCTCCAGGATGGCCCGCTCGGCGCGCTCGCTGCGCGGGCGCCCGGGCCGGCGAGCGATCGCTGGCTCGCCGGCCAGGGCAGGCAGGACCTCCGCCTGACGCATGGCGCCTATCCTTCCACGCCGGCCGGCTGCCCGGCCACCTCGCTGCGCTCGGCCTCGGCCGTCACCGGCTCGGGCGCCGGCGGCCGCGAACCCGGCATCCACCTGAGCACCACGAGCGCCCCGGCCAGCGCGATCAGCGCGCCGACCGCCGTGGTGAGGTGCATGGCGTCGGTGAACGCCGAGTCGGCCTGCCCGATCAGGCCGCGGCCCGCGGCACCCAGGTGCTGCGCGACGGCCTGGGTCGCGGCGATCGACTGGCCCGCGGTGCCGCGCGCCGCCGCCGGCAGCGCGGACAAGGCGGGACTGAGGTGGTCCCGGTAGGACTGGGCCAGGATCGAGCCGAGCACCGCGACGCCGAGCGCGACACCGAGCTGGCGCGAGGTGTTGGTCAGCGCCGAGCCGGCCCCGGCCCGCTCGCGAGGCAGCACGTCCATCACGGCCGAGGTGGCCGAGGGGATGGCCACGCCGATGCCCGCGCCCTGGACGGCGAACAGCACCGCGAGAACCCAGATCGGCGTGGACGTCCCGAGCACCGCGTACCCGGCCAGCGCGACGGCCATGCCCAGCATTCCGGCGGCGCCGACGGCTTTGGCGCCGAACCGCCGCACGAGCGCGGCGCTGCGCGGCGCGAACAGCAGCTGGCCGACCGCGAACGGAATCGTCAGCAGGCCGGCGTCAAGCGCGCTGTAGCCGCGGACGTTCTGCAGGTAGAAGGTGGTGAAGAAGTACACGCCGCCCATGCCGAAGAACAGCAGGCTGATCGCCCCGACTGAGGCGGACAGCCGGTGATCGGCGAACAGCCGCACGTCCAGCGAGGGATGCGAGATGCGGCTCTCGTGCCAGCCGAACAAGCCGAGCACGGCCAGGCCGCCGAACAGCGGGCCGAGCACGTCAGCGCCGAGCCACGACCCGGTGTCGCCGCCCTGGACGATGCCGTAGACGACGAGCACGAGACCGACGACGGACAGCAGCACGCCGAGGTAGTCGATCTTCCCTGGATCCGGGTTCTTCGACTCCGGCACCAGGATCGCGACGGCGATCGCGCCCGCCACGGTCACCGGCACGTTGATCAGGAAGACAGAGCCCCACCAGAAGTGGGCCAGCAGCAGCCCGCCGAGCACCGGGCCGACCGCCACCCCGAGGCCCACCGCGGTGGCCCACAGGCCGATGGCGCGCGGCCGCTCGTTCGGCTCAAACACGTTGGAGATGATGGACAGGGTCTGCGGCATCACGGCGGCGCCGCCGAAGCCCATCGCCGCCCGGGCGAAGATGAGCTGGTCAGGCGACTGTGAATAGGCGGACAGGAGCGACCCGATGCCGAACAGCGCCAGGCCGATCATGAGCATCCGCTTGCGGCCGACCCGGTCGCCGATCACGCCGAAGGTGAACAGCAGGCCGGCGAAGACCAGGGTGTAGGAGTTGATGGCCCATTCGAGCTGGCTCTGGCTGGCGCCGAGCCCGCCGTGCGGCTCTGCGATGGTCTTGAGTGCGACGTTCAGGACGGTGTTGTCGATGACGATGGCTAGCAGTCCGACGATCAGGACGCTGAGGATGGCCCAGCGCCTTCGGTAGATCATCTGCTTGTCCATGGTTCCCTTCGGATCAAGCGACGGGCGCCCGCCGGGAAGATCGGGGTCCGCCGGTGACGTTAAGCACGTAAGACGGCGCGGCCACGTTCCGGACCATGACCACTATCGATACGGAACAGTACCGTATCGATATGCATTCCTCTTGTCACCCGATTTTTCGGCCGGGCCGTTCTCTCGCGCCGGCGCGCACGCCGTGCAATGATCGAGTCGTCCGGGGACGCCAGCGGGGCGCCTCGAGGCGAGGAGGTTTTCGTCATGACTTCTGTTCCTGGCGGCACGCCCGCAGCCAGCGCCCAGCCCGAGCCTCTCTACGGCGGGAAAGCGGGCCGGCGGATCACGGTGCGGGACATTGCCGCCGCCAAGGGCCGGGGCGAGAAATGGCCCATGCTCACCGCCTACGACGCGCTGACCGCCCGGGTCTTCGACGAGGCCGGCATTCCCGTGCTGCTCGTCGGCGACTCCGCCGCGATGGTCGTCTACGGGCACGACACGACCATCCCGGTCACCGTGGACGACCTGATCCCGCTGACCGCCGCGGTGGTCAGGGGCACCAGCCGGTCCATGATCGTGGCGGACCTGCCGTTCGGCTCCTACCAGGCCTCGCCGCAGGCCGCGCTCGGCGCCGCGACCCGGTTCCTCAAGGAGTCGGGGGCGCACGCCGTCAAGCTCGAAGGCGGCGAGCGGGTACTGCGGCAGGTCGAGGAGCTGGTCGCGGCCGGGATACCGGTGATGGGCCATCTCGGCCTGACTCCGCAGTCGGTCAACGCCTTCGGCGGCTACCGGGTGCAGGGCCGCGGCGAGGACGGCGAGCGGCTGCTGCATGACGCGAAGGCGCTGCAGGCCGCGGGCGCGTTCAGCGTGGTGCTGGAGGCCGTGCCCGCCGCGCTCGCCTACCGGGTGACGCACTCGCTGTCGATCCCGACCATAGGGATCGGCGCCGGTCCTGATTGCGACGCCCAGGTCCTGGTCTGGCAGGACATGGCCGGGCTCTCGCCGCGCGTGCCCAAGTTCGTCAAGCGGTACGCGGATCTGGCCGGGACGCTGCGCGCGGCAGCCACCGCATACGCCGAGGACGTGACCTCGGGGGCGTTCCCGGCCGCGGAGTACTCCTACCGCTGAGGCCCGGCGCGACAGGCGGTGATGTCGCCCGCCTGTTATCCGCCTGGCAGGTGCGGGGCGAGGGACCGGTAGGGCACCATAGGCGAGTGGATGCCGATCAGGTGGCCGCGCTGCGCATGCTGCTCGCCCCCACCGGGTGGCTGGAGCGGACCAGGGCGTTCGCCCGGGCGCTGCGGGCGGGCGCCCGGACGCCCGGCGGCCTGCTGCTGATCGGGACGCCCGGCGAGGAACCCTGGCACCTCGCCGCCCATCTCGACGAGGAGAGCCGGTTCGCCGGGCTTCCCGAGCTCGCGCCGACGCTGATCCGCTGGGCGCCGCCGGACGACGCCCCGGAGCACCTGCGGGTCGGCCTGCGACGGCTGGAGGCGGCCCGCCGCGGCGAGGCGCTGTTCGTGGTCAGCCCGCAGGCAGCGCCGGTGCCGCTGCTCGAGCGGGTCAGCGACGCGCGCAGGGCCGGCGCCGTGATCCTCGCCCTCGACCAGGGCGACCGGGACCTTGAGGATCTGGCTCACGAGGCGCTGACCGTCCGGGAGACGGCCGGCCCGGTCACCTTCGACGCGGCGCAGCACCTGGTCAGCGCGGCCGCCGCGGAGCGAGATCCCGGCCATGGCCAGCCAGGGCAGGCCAGGCCTTCGCGGGCTGCGCAGCAGGCTGGCGCGGCTGCTTGACACGGTCAGCGGCCCGTCGCCGCAGTGGGAGCGCCCGGTCAGGCGTCGAGGCTGAGCACCATCGTCGGCCGCTCGATGATGTGGTCGGCGCGCAGCGGGCGCACCGCGGTACCGATCGCGAAGAACTCGGTGGTGTGCGAGCCCCAGGTGTGGCTGTGCTGGCGGAGCTGCACCCCGACGATGCCCTCGGCGTGCAGCTCCTCGGCCTCGGCCTGCATCCGGCTCATGGCCAGCTCGCGGGCGTCATACAGCGCCTGGGTGAACTGCTCCAGCTCCACGTTCTTGCCGATGTTGCCGAGCATGCCGCCCAGCCGCTGGTGCGCCACGTGGTAGACGCACGAGCCCATCACCATGCCCAGCGGCGCGTAGCCAGCCCGGATCAGGGTCCAGAAGTCCTGCCCGGACAGGTCTGAGGTGAACGGCTGGTTCTTGTTGTTCCGCCACTGGGTCACGCCGCCGCCGCCGGCCCCCTCCTCGGCCTTGACCGCCGTGCCGACCGCGATGAATTCGGCGATGTCGCTGCCGAACTCCTTCATCTCCACGTCCAGCCGCACGCCGACGATGCCGTCGGCCTGCAACTCGTCGGCCTCAGCCTCCATCCGGCTCATGGCCAGCTCGCGGGCGTGGTACATGGCCTGGGAGAGGACGTCGAGCTCCTGGTTCTTGCTCCACCGGCCGAGCTGCAGGCCCACGTGGTAGATCGAGCTGCCGAGGACCAGCCCCAGCGGGCGGAAGCCGGCCTCGCGGACGAGCAGGAACTCGTTCACCGACAGGTCGGAGGTGAAGATGGCGCCGGCCCGCCCGGGCTGCAGCTCGGCCAGGCGGCGCATCGCGTCCTGCGGCACCCCCGACGGCGCGTGCTGCGCATCGGCCGTACCGAGGTCCGTGCCCTGCTGCTCGGTCATCGCCTCTCCCTCGGCTTCATCTGCTGCCCTGGTCACGTTGCCCTCCTGCCCGGTTCAGCGGGTCGGCCCCAGCTGGACCCGGGCGGCCTGCCGGCGCTGCGGATCAAGCGAGAGTATCGGCAGGCTGGGCTCGACCCCGTGCCGCTCCCGGCGGGCGAACCTGGCAATGGCCGTCCCGATGATCGTCACCTCGGCGATGTGGTCCCGGCCATGCTGCTGAGACGGGCACTCGCGCTCGCGGACCCGCATCTTCATGTCGGCGATCACCACGGCTTCCGCGCCGTGCGCGCGCACGTCCTTCTCCAGCTGGACCCGCGCGTCGTGCCTGGCGTCGTTGACCAGCTCGGTGTAGCCGGTCACCTCGCCGTTGCCGACGCCCCACCGGGTCTGCCCGGTGGTCAGCCAGTCGTCGTGCCTGGCGCCGATGGAGATGCCGAGCACCAGGCCGGCCGGCACCCAGCCGGTCACGATCAGCTTGGAAAAGTCCTGCCCGGACAGGTTCGAGGTGAACGGTTCGCGCAGCGGCGCCGCGCCCGGCGCCCTGACCGCGGTGCCGATCGCCTTGAACTCCAGGCCGCCGGCCGGGAAGGGGCCGATGGTGAGCGAGACGCCCACGACTCCGTGCCCGCCCAGCTCGGCGCATTCGGCGGTCATCCGGCCGATGGCGGCGCGGCGCGCCTCGTACATGGTCTGCACCAGCGCGCCGAACGAGCCGTAGCCGCCCTGGCCCGATACCTGCGTGACGCTGCGGTACGGCGTCGCCCAGCCCCCGTAGCCCGCCCAGGACCCCGGGCAGGCGAAGCCGCCGGTGTAGCCGATGTTGTAGACGGCCGCGCCGAGCACCTGGCCTACGGGCTCGAAACCGGTACCTCGGATCGCGGCGAACTCATCGGCCGACAATGCCGAGCCCCAGGTGCCGCTCTCGCGGATCTCCGCCATCCGGGCCTCGGCGGCCGCCGGAAGCCCTGACTTGGCGCGCGCGGGCGGGGCTGGCCGTCCGGGGTTGCCTGGCTGGTCTCGGGTCAACCGCCACCTCTTCCTCGCTGCCCATACCTTACCGGGCGGGCGGCGCGAACTCCGGGACGAGCCCGGCCCGCGGGCGCCGCCGGGCTCGTGGCCGCCGCCGCGCTCACGCCTGGCCGGGCGGGTCAGTCGTCGTCGGCCGCGTCCCACTCCTCGTTGCGCCGGTGCACGGTGTCCAGCGCGTGCTCGGCTTCCTCCCGGGTGGCATAGGGCCCGAGCCGGTCCTTGCCCGGGCAGACCCCGTCCTCGGGCTCGACCGTCTGGTGCCGCGTGCAAAAGTACCAGCGCTGCTGTGTGTCCATGGCGATTAGAATTTCAGACCATGACGACTATGCTCCAGCCCGGCCGGCTCTCCCCGCTGCGCCAGGTCCCCCCGGACATCCCGCGGCCCGAGTATGTCGGCAAGAAACGGCCGACGCTGGGCGAGCCCGACGTGAAGGACGCCGGCACGATCGAGCGGATGCGGGTGGCCGGCGAGCTCGCGGCCCGCGCGCTGGCCGAGGTGGGGCGGCACGTCGTCCCGGGCATCACCACCGACGAGCTGGACGGGATCGGGCACGAGTTCCTGGTGGCCCACGGCGCCTACCCGAGCACGCTGGGCTACCGCGGCTATCCGAAGTCGCTGTGCACGTCCCTGAACGAGGTCATCTGCCACGGCATCCCGGACGACACGGTGATCGCCGACGGGGACATCGTGAACGTGGACATCACCGCCTACATCGGCGGCGTGCACGGTGACACGAACGCCACGTTCCTGGCCGGGAACGTGGATGAGGACTCGCGGCTGCTCGTGCAGCGCACCCGCGAGGCGATGATGCGCGGCATCGCCGTGGTGGCGCCTGGCCGGCCGCTGAACGCCATCGGCCGGGTGATCGAGTCCTACGCGCGGCGGTTCGGCTACGGCGTGGTGCGCGACTTCACCGGGCACGGTATCGGGACCACATTCCACTCCGGCCTGGTCGTGCCCCACTTCGACGATCCGGACACCGACGTCGTGATGGAGCCGGGGATGACGTTCACGATCGAGCCGATGCTCACCCTGGGCACCATCAGCTACGACGTCTGGCCGGACGGCTGGACCGCGGTGACCAGAGACAGAAGGCGGACCGCGCAGTTCGAGCACACGATCCTGGTGACCGAATCCGGCCACGAGATCCTCACGCTGGAGTAGGCCCCGGTCCGGCCCGGCCGCGGCGCTAGCCGGTCACGGCCCGGCGGGCCTGCGCCACCTGGTCCAGGATGCGCCCGGCGCCGGAGGTTTCGGCGATCGTGCCCGCCTCGTCGAGCAGCGCCAGCGCGTCATCCCGGCGGTCCTGCCCGGCGGCGATGTAGGCCAGCCCGACCAGGTTCGCGGCCACGCCGGCCCTGGGCCCGCTCTCCCGGCGCAGCCGGGTCGATTCCTCCAGCCGCTGCCGTGCCGTATCCAGCTGGCCGGCCGCGTGCGCCGCGATGCCCAGGTGCCGGAGCGCCTCAGCCATCGTCGGCTTGTCGCCCGCGCGCGACGCGAGCTCGAAGGACCGGTCGAGCAGGGGAACCGCGGCCTGGTTGTCGCGCCGGACCACCTGGTGGAAGCAGCCGACCCAGAACAGCGACTCGGCCTCGCCTCGCACGTCGCCCAGGGCCCGGTAGAGCCGCAGCGCGCGCTCGAACGAGGCCAGCTCGCCGGGGTCCTCGCCGGCCTGGTCCGGTGCCGCGTCGCGCTCCTGCAGGAATCGCGCGTGCACGACCCGGCCGCGGGCCAGGGCCACGCCGGCCTCGACCGCGTCCAGTTCCCGGTCAGCGGTCGCCAGCAGGCCGGCATCGCCGCCGAACACGGCGCGCTCGTAGAGCAGCCTGGCCTGCTCGATGCGCCCGTCCGCGTGCATCGTCATGACTCCCGTCCGCTGGCCGCAAGCCCGTCCGCTGGACGCAAGCCCGGCAGGCCGGCGCGCCGGCACCGGCGACCCTGGCCTCAGAATCCGCGGCCAGCCCCGGCATCGTGCCACGGTCACGGCATGTTGGGCTAGGCACGTGCCGCAGAAGATGGAACACTACCCCGGATACGAGCTTCGGTTCTGAATTTGCCGGGGAGGGTGGAGCCGCATGAAGACTCGGCCGTTGATCGCGGAGGCCGTGGGGACGGCATTACTGGTGTTCTTCGGGGCGGGGACGGCCACCCTCGCCTTCGGGTTCAAGACCACCGGGTCGAGCGTCTCCGCGGGGGTCGTGGCCACCGGGCTCGCCTTCGGCCTCATCCTGCTCGTTCTGGTCTATGCCTTCGGGCCGATCTCCGGCTGCCACGTCAACCCGGCGGTCACGATGGGTTTCCTGGTCGAGCGGAGGATCACGCTCGCGGACGCCATCGGCTACTGGATCGCCCAGTTCGTCGGGGCCATAGTGGGCGCCGCGGTCCTGTACGGCACCTTCAACCTGGCCTCGGGCTACAAGAAAAGCGTCGGCCTGGGGGCGAACGGCTTCGGTACCTCGTCAATGATCGGCGCGAATGCGGGGGCGGCCTTCATCACCGAGGTCGTCCTGACCTTCGTGTTCGTATTCGTCATCCTGGCGGTGACCCGCCGGGTGAGCAACGCCGCCGTTGCCGGGCTCGTGATCGGTCTGGCCCTCGGCGTCGTCAACGTCACCGGGATCCCGATCGACGGCACCTCGGTCAACCCGGCCCGCAGCCTCGGCCCGGCGCTGTTCGTGGGCGGCACGGCGCTCAGCCAGGTGTGGCTGTTCATCGTCGCGCCGCTGGTGGGCGGGGCGCTGTCGGCCCTCCTCTACCATTTCCTGTACCCCAAGGGCGAGGAAGAGGCGTCGGTCGCCCCGGCACGCGAGCAGCAGACCCAGCCCGTGGCCGACCCGCGCGCAGGACCGGGCCCCTCGCGCTGACCCGGGCGTCGGCTCAGCGCCGGGAGGCACAGCCGATGCAGGTAGCGGCGCCTGGCCGGGCGGCGAGGCGCTCGGCACCGATCGGCTGCCCGCATTTCTCGCACCGGCCGTAGCTGCCCGCCGCCAGCCTGAGCAGGGCCGCGTCGATCTCGGCCAGCTGTTGCCTGGCCTGGCCGACCAGGGCAGCGGCGTGCTGCCGCTCGAACGCGATCGTCGCGCCCTCCGGGTCGTGCTCGTCGTCTGTGTTCGCCGCGCTGGACGACTCGATGATCCCGGCCAGCTCCCGCTCCAGCCCGCCGAGCCGCGCGAGCGTGTCCGCCTGCTGGGCCGCCAGCAGCTCATGCGCGCGCTCGTGCCCTGTCACCCTTCCTGGGTACCAGGCCGGCAGAGAGGATGGACCAGTGACAGCGGAATCCGGCCTCGCGTGGCCTACCAGCATGACCGATGAGCTGGCGCTGCAGTCGCACCTCCTGATCGGGGCCGTGACCAGCCTCGGCGGGGCCATCGGCTGGATGAGCCCGCCGACGCGGGCCGAGACGGACGAGTGGCTGGCGGGCGTGTTCACCAGCATCGCCGCGGGCGACGGCGCGCTGTGTACCGCATGGCGGGATGACCGGCTGGTCGCCATGGGCGCGTGGCTCCGCGATCAGGTCCCCTATTTCCGGCACCTGGCCGAGCTGGTGAAGATCATGGTCGATCCCCGGGCCCGGGGCGCACGGCTCGGCGGGCTCGTGACCCAGGCGCTTATCGCCAGCGCCGCCGCCGCGGGCATCGAGACGCTGGTCCTGGGCGTGCGCGGCAACAACCACCTCGCGATCGAGCTCTATGCGGAACTCGGCTTCGTGGAATGGGGCCGGCTCCCCGATGTCATCGAGGTCGGCGACGAGCGCTTTGACGACGTGCGGATGTACCTCAAGCTGGGCAGGCCGGCGCACCTGATCCTGCGCGGCAGCCACCCGTCAGGCCCGGGTTCCTCGCCGCGCAGGCAACAGGCCTGAACCTGCATCCGCGGGCTGGGCCCTGCTACAGCCCGCGGGCTGGGGGGCCCGCTACGCCCTCGGGCTGGCCCCCTGTTACGCCCCGGGCCTGGCCCCTGCTACCCCCCTCGGGCTGGAGACCGGCGGCGCCCAGGCGGGGCGGGGTATCACGCAGAACGGATGACCGGCTGGGTCAGCGAAGACCTCATCCCCCAGCGGCCGGGCTCCGAGCTCAATCACCCTCGGGATCGCCGCCGCGACATCATCGACCATCACGTCGAGATGAAATTGCTGCGGGACCGCGGGATCGGGCCAGGTGGGCGGGCGATGGCCGGAGGCTAGCTGGAATGCGATCCCTGACGTCGTGTCGTTCGCGGCGACCACAACCCAGTCGGCGCTGGTGTAGGTCACCGGCTGCCCGAGCAACTGCGAGTAGAACGCGGCCAGGGCCGCCGGGTCGGGGCAGTCGATAACCACTGATGCAGGCGGCCGATCATGGTCCTGGTCCTTCCTCGCCCGTCGCAGCGTAGGCCGGCACGGACCGGCCCCCGCGGGGCTCCTTCGGCGGAGCCGGCCAGGGACGGCGACCGCTCGGCGAGCTGTGTCTTGCCGGTCACGTTGCCAGCAGGGTCTGACACTGTCCGCCCGTGCCGCGATACTCCGGACGGCCGGTCCGGCCGCAACCGGTTCATGGCCCTCAGGCTGCGCGCCGTGTCCTCACCATCGCGGGGGCGACTGGTCAGCTGGTCAGCTGCAGGCGCGCGACCGCGACGGCTGGTCCGGGCCGCGCCGGGTGAGCGGCAGCCGGGCCCAGGTGCCCTCGTCCCTGGGGGTGTTGACGATGATGCGCAGCTCCGGGACCGCGGAGATCTCGAGTTCGGTGCTGGTGAACGTGAGTACGCCGGCGGCCGGGTGCCGGAACCGGCGGAGCCGCTCCTGCGGGCCCGCAACCTCCTGCCGGGCCCAGAGCGAGGCGAACTCGGCACTGAGGTCGGACAGCCGGCGGATGTCCTCCTCCCACTCCCGCTCCCCGACGTGCCTGCCGTAGGCGGCCCGCAGCCGCGCCACCAGGTGCGCTACCTCCCGGCCGTAGTCGAGGAACTGGTCCCGCGCGGCAGGCTCGGTGACGCAGCACCAGAGCAGGTTCTTGTGCACGCACGGCATGGAGTGCCAGTCCCAGAACAGGTCCTCGTGCGCGTCGTTCGGCTCGATGACGTCGAAACCGCTGTTGACCAGTACCGCTGGCAGTGGATCGAGCGAGCGGACGACCACGCGGACCGAGTCGGGAATGTGAGCCGAGCCGGCCCACGACCGCAGCGGCGTCGCGCCGGCCAGCCGGTACAGGTGCCAGCGCCCGGGCGCGTCCAGCCGCAGGGTGCGAGAGACGGCGTCGAGGACCTGAGCGCTCGCGTTGATCTGCCGGCCCTGTTCCAGCCAGGTGTACCAGGTGATGCCGACCCCGGCCAGCAGGGCGACCTCCTCGCGTCGCAGCCCGGGGGTCCGGCGCCGCGGCCCGGGGGCAAGACCGACCTCCTCGGGGCGTACCTTCGCCCGCCTGGCCTTGAGGAACCGGCTCAGCTCGGCGCGGGCCGGACGACCCGACGCGGCGCGCGGCCGGGCCGCGTCCGGGGCCATGGCAGCGGCCGCGGGCCCGTCCTTCACCATGCTCTCTGACATCGCGTCCTCTCCCGGATGGCAGCAGCAAAGCCACCATACGGAAGGGCTCGGACATTTCGGTCCGGCGGCGGCGGACCGACAGCCTGGTACTGACAGCACCAGCATCAACAGGCTCTCACCACATGGCGGCGGGCGGCTCGATAGTCGTGACATGACCACATCACCGCACGTCTCCGCGCGCCCGGCCGAGGGTGCGCAGCAGCTGGCGAGCGGCCGCTGGCTGATTCTGATCATCCTGCTCGGCGGCCAGTTCATGGCGCTCCTCGATGTCACGATCGTCAACGTCGCGATGCCGACCATCGGCCGGACCCTGCACGCGTCCGGGGCCGCCCTGCAACTGGTGGTGGCCGGCTACACAGTGAGCTACGCGATGCTGCTGATCACCGGCGCCCGGCTCGGCGAGCTCTACGGCCGGCGGCGGCTGTTCCTGGCCGGCGTGGCCGTGTTCACCCTCAGCTCGCTGGCCTGCGGCCTGGCTCCCGGGATCGAGGTGCTGATCGTGGCGCGGTTCGTGCAGGGGGCGGGCGCGGCCGCGATGGTGCCGCAGATCATCAGCGTGATCCAGGCGTCGTTTTCCGGGCCGGCCAGGGCCCGGGCGCTGAGCGGCTACTCCGCCGTGCTGGCCAGCGGGTTCGTGGCCGGCCAGGTCCTGGGCGGCGTGATCGTCAGCGCGGACCTCTTCGGCGCCCAGTGGCGTCCGGTCTTCCTGGTCAACGTGCCGGTCGGGCTGGCCGTTCTGGCGCTCGTCCCGCGCGTGGTCCCGCCGGACACGCGGGCGCCGTCCCGGTCCGGCCGGCGGCTGGACCTGGCCGGCCTGGCCGTGGCCGTCCCCGCGGTGTTTCTCATCGTGCTCCCCCTTGTCCTCGGGCACGAGGAAGGCTGGCCGTGGTGGGTACCGGCGGGCATCGCGGCCGGCCTCGCGCTGGCAGTTGCCTTCGTCGGAGTCGAGCGCCGGGTGGCCGCGCGCGGCGGCGATCCGCTGCTGAAGCTCGACGTGCTCGGCTCGCCCGGGATCGTCTCCGGGCTGGGCGCCACCGCGATAACGATGATCGCCTACGGCGGCTTCCTGTTCAGCCTGTCGCTGCACCTGCAGTCCGGGCTGGGTGACAGCGCGCTGCGGGCCGGCCTGACCTTCGCGCCGGCCGCGGCAGCGTTCGGGCTCTGCGGATTTTACTGGCGGAAGCTGCCGGAGCGGTGGCAGCACGTGCTGGCCCCGGCCGGGCTCGGCGCGGCGGCAGCGGCCGAGGTCTGCCTGGGTCTTGACCTTCGCTCGGGAACGCATGGCGGCCCGTGGCTGCCGGTCGTGCTGCTGGTGCTCGGCGCGGCCCTCGGCGCGGGATACAGCCCGCTGGTCACCCATTCGCTCGCGCGGGTGCCGCTAGCCGACGCAGCCGATGCGAGCGGCCTGCTCACCACGACCTTGCAACTCGGGCAAGTCATCGGCGTGGCCGTGTTCGGCAGCCTCTTCCTGAGCCTGGCCACGCGGGCCGGGCAGCCGGGGCTGCCCTCGTCGCCGCACGCGATCGCGGTCACCTCCGGCTGGCTGGCGCTGCTGTTCGCCGCGGCTGCCCTGGCCGCCGTGCCGCTGGCCGGCACCGTAGCCAGGGCCAGGCGCTCCGCCGGATCGGCGTAGCCGCGGACCCGGACCCGGGCCGGTTCCGTGCCGCCGTGGACCCGGACCCGGGCCGGTTCCGTGCCGCCGTGGACCCGGACCCGGGCCGGGTTCGTGCCGCCGTGGGCGCGGACCCGGGCACTGCCACCCCGGGCCGCCACGCGGGCCCGCCCGTTCCGGGTCGCCGGCCTGCCAGCGGGGCGGAGTTCTTTTGCTAGCGCGAAGCATTAGCATCGTGAGAGCGATACAAACGCTTCGCCTTGTCGGATCAGCCCCGGCACGTTCATCGCCCTTCGCGTTGACCGGGCCGCTTGCTGTGCCGGTGGTCGAGATATATCTTGGTTGGTGCCGGTATCCGCCGGCGGTCGGGCACGGAGGATCAGATGGCCCCGGAATGGAATGTGCGCGTCAGTGACGCCGAACGGGATGCGGTGGCCGCGCAGCTGCGCGAGCACTATGCCCAGGGCAGGCTGAGCCTGGACGAGCTGAACGAGCGGCTGGACCGGGCCTTCGCGTCCAGGACGCGCGCCGACCTTAACGCTGTGACCTCCGATCTCCCCTATACGCCGCCCCGTGGCGTGCTGCCCTCCGATGGCATCCAGCGGGCCGTGCACGCCCAGGCAGGCCAGGGCTGGAGCCGCCAGGACTGGAACGGGCCCTACTGGAGAGGCCCGGGTCAGGTCGGCTCCGCCGCCAGGTACGGGCACGGGCGCGGGCGTGCGTCGGCCGGGTTCATCCCGATGGTGCTGGCGCTGTGGATCTGCTTCGCCGTGCTGAGCGCTTTCGCGTTCGGCGTCGGCTCCAGCCCGTCGGTCATCGCCATCCTGCTGGCGGCGGTGGCCGCGCTTCGCTGGCTGTTCGGTCTCAGGCGGCGCGGGGCGGCCCGCGGGGGCCGCGGGGGCCGGCGCTGGTAGCCGCGCTCATTTGACCTGGCGTGCGGCGCTGGTAGCCGCGCTGCCTTGACCTGGTGGGCAGCGCTTGCCGGCAGGCGCGCTCGTTCACCCGGTGGCCGCGGTCGCGGCCGGTCAGGTGCTGCCGGGCATCCGCAGCGGGACCACCAGGTAGCGAAAGTCCGGCGTCCCGCCGCCTGCGCCGGCTGACGGATCTGGTCCTTCCGCGCCGGCTGACGGATCTGCCCCCGGGCCGGCCTCGTTCTCGTCGCCGGGCCCGTCCGGCACCGAAGTGATCACCGCGGGCCGCACCGCGCTGGTGAACTCCAGCTGGATCCGGCCCGGGCTCGCGGCCCGGCCGGGCGCCGTCCCCGCGCCCTCGGCGGAGCCGCCGGTCCCCGCCGGGCCCGGCGAGGCCGAGGGTGTGGCGGCCGCGGTCAGCCCGTCCAGCAGGTAGTGCGGGCTGAAGGCGATGACCCGCTCATCCCCGGCGAAGACCGCGGGCACCCGCTCGACCGCCCGGGCCTGGCCCTGGCTGCCGGCTTCGATCACGACCTCGTCCTCGCCGAAGGCGAGCCGCACCGGGCTGCCGCGCTCGGCGACCAGCGCAACGCGCCGCACCGCCTCGATGAGCGGTCCCGATGCCACCTCGGCCCGCGACCCGAACTCGGCGGGGAACCTCGAAGAGTACTTGAGGAACTCGCCGCCGAGCAGCCGGGTGGTCAGCCTGCGTCCCGCCCCCTCGAAACCGATCATCCCGTCGGAGGTCAGCGGGCCCGGGCCGACGCCCGCGCCCTGGTCGTCGGGATCGCGCAGCGCGATCGCCACCTGCCCGCCCGACGTCATCGTCCGCGCGGCCTCGGCGAGCGCGCGTGCCGGTATCAGCGCGCTCGCCCGCAGGTCCGGACGGGCCGGAGTCCACGGCAGCCGCCGGACGGCGAGCCGGTACCGGTCGGTGGCGACCAGCGTGATCGTGTCGCCGTCGATCTCCGCGAACACCCCCGTGAGCATGGGCAGGGTGTCGTCCCGGCTGGCCGACGAAACGACCTGGCTGACGGCCGCCGCCAGGTCGGCGCCGTCCACGGTGCCGGCCGGCGGTGGCAGTTCCGGCAGCGCCGGATACTCCTCCATCGCCAGCCTGACCATCGTGAACTCGGCTGAGCCGCAGGACAGCCCGATCGAGTCAGGCTGCGACTCGAACTCGGCCGTTCCCCCGGCCAGGCTGCGGGTGATCTCGGCCAGCAGCCGCCCGGGCACGAGCGCGCTACCCGGCTCCGTCACCTCCGCCTTCGCCTCGAACCGCGCGGAAACGTCAAAGTCGAAGCAGGACAGCGTCAGCCCTTCGGCTGCCTCCAGCAGCATGCCGGACAGCAGCGGCACGACCGGCCGCGCGGGGAGCGCGCGGGCCACCCAGGCCACGGCTTCGGCGAGCGCGTCCCGCTCGATCTGCAATCTCATCACCACCGCCTCCGTGCACGATCCTGACATGCACGTCTGACAGTGGCGGCGGCCGTCGGCGGGCCGACGCCGGCGGCCGCGGCGCCGACGGCGCGCGGCCCGGCTGCCCTGGTGCCCGCGGGACGGGCCGGTCCTCAAGTCAGGTCATCAGGTCAGGCCGGGTGGCGCGGCGGCCAGGGTCGCCTCGATCGCCTGGGCCAGCGCCCGCGCGGATTCCACGGTGAGCTCCACCGCGACCCGCGCCGACGGCCCGCGGCCCGGCGCCAGGAAATCGATGTTGAGCGTGTGCTCGGCCGGGGCATGCACCGGGTGGTCGAAGTAGACGCTGGCCTCGGTCAGCCCGAACCACCCGTCGGCTCCCTTGCCGCTCCCCGCGACGTCGATCTTCTCGGTGAGATACGTGCACATGACCGTGGACCTCCCTAGCTGGCCAGGTAGCGGCCGAACCAATCCCCGATGCGTTGCCAGCCGTCGTTCGCGGCCTCCGGGCGGTAGGCCGGCCGGTCCACCGCGAAGAACGCGTGCCCGGCGCCCTCGTAGGTGTGGAACTCGTAGGTCTTGCCCTGCGCCTTGAGCTCCTTCTCCAGTTCCGCGGTCTGCTCCGGCGACGGGTGCTGGTCCTCGGCGCCGAACAGCCCGAGCAGCGGGCAGGACAGGTCCTTGGCCAGATGGACAATGGGTCCCACCTTGAGCGGCATGCCCTCGGGCGGGGTGCCAACAACGAACGCGCCGTAGCAGTCGACGGCCGCGTCCAGCGGCAGGCTGCAGGCGGCGAGGAAGGCCTGGCGGCCGCCCGAGCAGTAGCCGATCACGCCGACCTTGCCGTTCGAGGTCGGCATCATCCGCAGGTAGCTGGCGGCCCCTCCGACGTCGCCGACCAGCCGGTCGTCGGGGACGCCGCCACGGGCGCGCGCGGCCGCGGCGGCGTCGTCCGGGCTGGCCCCCGGCGCTTCCCTGGTGTACAGGTTCGGACACAGCGCGGCGTAGCCGCTGGCCGCGAACCTCCTGGCGATCTCCTTAGTCGGCGCGTCGTAGCCCGGCATGTGATGGATCACCACCACGCTGCCGAACGGACCCGGGCCCAGCGGCCTGGCCAGATAACCCTCGATCACGTCTTCGCCGTGCCCGGTGAAGCCAATGGTCTCCGCCGTTATCGCGTCATACATCAGGCGTCCTCTCCGCCAACGGCCGCAAACGAGCTTGCCGGGCTATTGCGTTGTGACGATAGTGTCCTCCGACCGCCCTATCCTGCCAGCCGCGGATGCGCGTGCTGGCGCGCCCCCGGGTCTGCGCAGCCGCGGCGGGCGAACGTCAGGCAGGCGCTTCGCTCGCTCGCGTTCCCGGGCATGCCCGGGAGGGCTTGTCAGGGCCGGTGGCGAGCACCCAGCGGAGACCATCAGCTAAGACTCTGAACCCCCAGGGAAGTCGCCGGCCACGGCGGGTGGTAGTGGCAGACTCCTGCCATGACCTACGTCGCCGCGCCTGACCGATATGACCAGATGCCTTACCGCCGCTGCGGGCGAAGCGGGCTCAAGCTGCCGGAAATCTCCCTCGGGCTCTGGCAGAACTTCGGCAATGACCGGCCGTTTGACACCCAGCGGGCCACCGTGCTGCACGCGTTCGACCTCGGCGTCACGCACTTCGACCTGGCCAATAACTACGGCGGAAGCACGCTCAATACGTCAGACGACCCATTGGGAAGACTGAACCACGGCTCGCCATACGGCTCGGCCGAGATCAATTTCGGCCGCGTGATCCGCGAGGACCTGCGCCCCTATCGCGACGAGCTCATCATCTCGACCAAGGCCGGCTATGACATGTGGCCCGGCCCGTACGGCGACCACGGCTCGCGCAAGTACCTGCTGGCCAGCCTGGACCAATCGCTGGGCCGGATGGGCCTGGACTACGTGGACATTTTCTACAGCCACCGGTTCGACCCGGACACCCCGCTCGAGGAGACAATGGGCGCGCTGGATACCGCGGTCCGTTCGGGAAAAGCGCTTTACGCCGGCATTTCCTCATATTCTGCCGAACGGACACAGGAGGCGGCCCGGATACTCGAACGCCTGGGTACGCCGCTGACAATCCACCAGCCCTCCTACTCGATGCTGAACCGCTGGATCGAAGGCGGATTGCTCGACGTGCTCGGCCGGGAGGGAATCGGCTGCATCGCGTTCTCGCCGCTGGCCCAGGGCGTGCTGACCGGCAAGTACGCCAGCGGCGTCCCGGAAGGCTCGCGGGCGAGCCGGGACTCCTCGCTGTCGGCTGATCAGCTCAGCGACCAGACGCTCAGGCATGTGCGCGCCCTGGCCGGCATCGCGCGCGCCCGCGATCAGTCGCTGGCCCAGCTGGCGCTGTCCTGGGCGCTGCGCGACGAGCGCGTCACGTCGGTACTGATCGGCGCCAGCAGCGTGACCCAGCTCGAGGAGAATCTCGGTGCCGCCGACCGCACCACGTTCAGCGCTGAGGAACTCACCGCCATCGACCGCGACGCCGTGGACTCCGGGATCAACATCTGGGCCGAATCCAGCGCGGGCTAGCGGCGTCAGGGCGCCCGGCCGGCGCCGGTAGCGCCCGCGCCGGCACGCTCGTAGGCTGGCGGTCGGCAGCGGGAGGCTTGATAGCAGTGAGCGAGGCGGCTGGAACCGAAGTCCTGGTGATCGGCGCGGGACCGTCCGGGCTGTTCGCGGCGATAGAACTCGCGCGCCGCGGCGTGCGGGCCCGCGTCATCGAGCGCGAGCCCGGCCCGCATATGCAGGCCCGCGCCACCACGCTGCAGCCGGGAACGCTGGAGATCCTCGCCGCGGCAGGAGTGGTGGACCGGATGCTCGCGGAGTCGGAGCACCTGAAATTCGCCCGCGTCTTCGACGCGGACCTCAGCCAGGTGGGCGAGATAGCATTCGCCGGCGTCGGCTGCCGGTGGGAATTCCAGTGCAGCCTGCCGCAATGGCACACCGAGCAGATTCTCGCCGACCGGCTGGCCGAGCTGGGCGGCACCGTGGAGCGCGGCGTCGAGGTGGTCTCTGTCAAGCAGCGGGACGATAGCGTGCTCGCCGGGCTGGAGCGAGCGGACGGGACAACCGAGTCCGTCGAGGCGAGCTGGGTCATCGGCGCCGGCGGCGCGCACAGCGTGACGCGAGAATCCATGGCCGAGACGCTGGTCGGCTCGACCTATCCGGGCACGTCACTGGTGGCCAGCGGGGCGGTGACGTGCAGCGTGCCGCGCGACGGTAATGCGTTGATCGCCGGCCCGGAAGGCTGGGTGCTGCTCATCCCGCTGCCCGGCGAACGCTGGCTCACGTTCGTGGGGGATCTTGACGATGGCGAGGCCGAACGGCTGGCGCGCGACGACCCGGCCGGCGTCGTCACCGCGGTTATCGGGCGGCGGGTGAGGCAGGGTATCCGGGTGGACGAGGTTGCCTGGGCATCCCCGTTCCGGATGCACCGCAGGCTGGTCCCCCAGCTGGCCGACGGGCGGCTGTTCCTGCTCGGCGATGCCGGGCACCTGTCCAGCCCGTTCGGGGGCGAGGGCCTGAATTCGGGCATCCACGACGGCTACAACCTGGGCTGGAAGCTCGCGCTTGAGCTGCGCGGCCGGGCCCGCCCCGCCCTGCTGGCCAGTTTCGCGTCCGAGCGCCGCGCCGCCGACCGGCACGTCCTTGAGGTCTCCGACCGCCTGCACGAGCTGGCTTATCGCGCCGTCGAGACGGCGCGGACCGGCGTCGCTCCCGCCCCGCCCACGCCGCAGCAGGTGGCGGACATGCTGCGGTCGCGTTCGATGCTCGACACTTCCTACGCCGGCAGCCCGATCGTCGGTGAATACCCCGCGGGCAGCGCGGCGCCCGCGACCCCCGCCCCCGGCGACCGCTATCCCGACCGCGCCGCGCTGACCGGCACCGGGCACCACCTGCTGCTGTTCGGCGTGCCCGAGGACGCGCGCATCGAGCGGCTACGGCGCCGCTGGCAGGGACTGATGGACGTGAGCCCGGCCACCGCTGCCGCCGGGCGGGCCGGGCTGTCCGGCCCGGGCCTGGTCCTGGTGCGCCCGGACGGTCACATCGGATTCCGCGCCCCGGCCGGCCCGGACGGCCTGGACGCGCTCGACTCACATCTGGACTCCTACCTCATTCCCGCCTGATCGGCCGGACGAGATCCGGTCAGCCGATCGCCTGCGGGAAGCGGAACAGGCGGTCCGGATCGTAGGCGGCCTTGACCTGCGTCAGCCGCGGGTAGTTCGCGCCGTAGTAGGCCTGCCGCCAGGTGCCGAGGTCGGGATCGACGTAGTTCTGGTACGCCTGCCCGCTCGCGTACGGCCGCATCGATGCGTAGCAGGCCCGCAGCCAGTCCTGCAGGCGGCCCGCGGCCCCGGCCGGCGCCCCGGTGTCCCACGTGGTGGTGTACTGCGCGAGGAACAGCGCGTCCCGGTGCACGAACGCGGTCTGCCCCGCGCCGACCCGGTTGATAGCCCCGCCGCAGGCGTCAAAGGCCACTCCCCCGGCGCCGCCCGCCACGGCGGGCACCGACCGCAGGCTCTGCACGGCGGTCAGCAGGGTGCCGATCGCCGGGCCGCTGAGCGGCCTGGTGAAGAAATCGGACTTGGCCAGCTCCGGCTGGCGGGTCAGCCTGCCGCCTGCCGCCTGCCACGGCAGATGGCATTCGGCCACGCTCATGTCCGCGCAGCCGGCGTCGACCAGCATCGCGTCGAGGTAGGACGTCATCCGCAGGTAGCGGCTGGACGGATCGGAGCCAGCTACGGCATACAGCCGCTCAAGCTGGCTTTCCGCCGCCGCGACAGGTCCGAGGTAGGCGCCGCCGACCTGGATCGTGGGCGTCCCGCCGCCAGGGGCGGCCGACAGGTGCAGGTTCGACCACAGCTGGTCCGGCGCACGCGGCGCCCAGGACTGCCATCCGGCGATGACCTGGCTCGCCTGTGACCAGGGCCAGTTGAGGAAGAACAAGACGACATCGGAGGCAATGTGCGTGCGGAACGTGAACGAGGTGGCGACGCCGAAATTGCCGCCTCCGCCGCCGCGTGAGGCCCAGTACAGGTCGCTGTCCCGGCCCTGGTCGCAGTCCCGGACCCGGCCGTCGGCTGTCACGATCTGTGCCGAATCCAGGTTGTCGCAGGTCAGGCCGAAGGCGCGGGACACCACGCCGATGCCCCCGCCGAGCGTCAGTCCGGCGATCCCGACGGTGGGACATGAACCCCCCGGTACCGCGACGTTGTCCGCGGCCAGCCTGGAGTACACGTCGATCAGCAAGGCGCCTGACCCGACCCGCGCCAGTCCCGAGGCGCTGTCCAGCTCGACCGACGCCATCTCGGACACGTCCACGATCAGGCCGGACGTACCGGACCAGCCCGCGTAGCTGTGGCCGCCCGACCGTGCCGCGAGCGGCACGACATGACTGCGGGCGAAGGCCAGGCAGGCAGCGACGTCGGCTGGCACCCGGCAGTAGGCGACCGCGGCCGGCCTGATGCGGTCGAACCGTGGATCGAACAACAGCCGCGCGGTGCCGTAGTCATGGTCTCCCGGCCGGATGAGCGGTCCATCCAGGTCACGGCCGAGCGCGGCCCAGTCCAAGCTGGTCGGCGCGCCGCGGGTGCGGGACGGCGACGCAGCCAGGCCCGCATGCGGGCCTGGCTGGTGGCCGCAGGCGGCGAGGCCGGCGGCCCCGGCCGCCGCCGCGGCGAGGCCCAGGAACGCCCGCCTGTCCAGCGCTCGCCTGCCTGCCGTCGCCCTCACCTCTGTCACCGAGCCCGTCAGTGCCGTCCCCCGATAGCCTGTCACCGGATCAAGACGGCGCGGCCCCCGGTTCGGTTGGGTCCAGGCGCACGCGGGCCGGCCCGGCCTGTATATGCCTTGCGTGGAATATGCCCGACTGGTTATATTCCAGAGGTGGCAACTTCATTTCAAGTGCTCGCCGATCCCACCCGGCGCCGCATCCTCGATCTCCTGCTGGAGCGCTCGCTGCCGGTCGGGGAACTGGCCGAGCGACTCGGCCTCAGCCAGCCCGGCGCGTCCAAGCACCTGCGAGTGCTGCGCGAGGCCGGGCTGGTGGCGGGCCCGCCAGGACGCACAGCGCCGGTGGTACGAGCTGCGCCCAGGGCCGCTGACCGAGATCGACACCTGGCTGCAGCCATATCGCCGGCTGTGGGCGGCCAGCCTGGACGCCCTGGAGCGCCACCTCGACACCATGCCCGACGAGACAGACGAGGCAGAAGGGACAGCATCGTGAACGCGACCCTGGAGACCGCGAACGGCCTGCCCGTGCTGCGGTTCGAGCGGCGCCTGGCGCACTCGCCGGAGAAGGTCTGGAAGGCCATCACCGACCCCGCCGAGCTCGCCCGGCTGGTTCCCGCAAGACGTGCAGGGCACGTTCGCGCCCGGGTCCAGGCTCCGGTTCGTCTTCCGCGGCGAGCCGCCGGTCCTTGACGGGAAGTTGATCGAGGACTTCAAGGGCGAGGTACTGGAGATCGACCCGCCCCGCCTGATCGCCTACAGCTGGGGCGAAGACATCCTGCGCTGGACCCTCACCCCGGACGGCGACGGCTGCCTGCTCGTGTTCACCGATACCCTCGCCGACCATGGCAAGGCGGCCCGGGACGGGGCTGGCTGGCATGTCTGCCTCGACGGCCTGCGAGGCGCGCCTCGGCGGCACCGCCGCGCCCGGCGGCGACCGGTGGAAGGAACTCTACGAGGGGTACCGGGCACAGTTCGGGCCGCGGGCGGCCACCGCCTCGCTGCCTGGCTAGCAGGCGGCCGGCCTTCCTCGCCGGGCGGCGCCCGGTCCGTGCCCGCGCGTCGCCGGGCCGGGACTGTCGGTACCTAGCCAGATAATTTATTTGCACGGCTGGCTCGTGGCGGAATATCGTTGAGTAGCTCAACCGTTGACTGGATCAGAGGTACCAAGAGGAGGTGCGCCCCATGTGCGGATGCCCAGAGCACGACCAGCTGGATGCCGACATCGGTGATGCCTTCAGCGAGTTCTTCGGCCAGGTCATCGGGAACTTCGAGGCGGCGGCGCGGGGCTACTCGCTGCCGGCGTTCGCGGTCAAGGCGGTGCACATGCTCGGGTCGCCGATGACGATGAAGGAACTGGGGCAGCGATTCCACTGCGACCCCTCGTTCGTCACCGCCATCGCGGACCTGCTTGACACGCACGGGCTCGCCCAGCGGGAGCCGGATGCCAAGGACCGCCGCATCAAGCACCTCAGGCTGACCCCGAAGGGACTGGAGTTCCGCGAGCGGGTCGAGCATGAGGTCCTGGCCCAGATGCCGTGGAATCACGCGCTGGACGCCGGCGAGCGCGAGTCCCTGCTCGTCCTGCTGCGCAAGATGATCAAGGCCGAGAGCGAGCGCCGCTCACAGGCCAGCGCGCGCGGCACCGGGCCAGACAGCGCGACCGTCCAGGCCGGGGACGAGGCAGGAAATGACTCCGGCTCAGCTGATAGCGCACACGACACCCCGCCGGCGACGACCGGTGAACACCGCGCTGGGGAGGTGAAGCAAGAACCGACCTCGGCCATGCTTAGCGGTCGCTGAGCAGGGCCGTTTCCCGCGGAGCGGGCGGCGGTCGTCTCTGCGGAGCCGTTGGCCACCGCACATCCCCCACTCGCTTTTACATCTCCCAGCTCACCTTTGTCCCGTGCCCGGCAGAACATCCCCGCCAGGGCGCCAGTTAACTACGTCCTTCAGCAAGGAGATCGCATGTCCACCGCACAATCCGCGTCCGGGCGCATAGGCCCGCCCGGAGTGACCGCGGGCGGGCCTGTCCAGCGTCGCCTCGGCCTGGCTCTGGCCGTCATCGCCACCGCACAGCTGATGGTGGTACTGGACGCGACGATCGTCAACGTCGCGCTGCCGCACATCCAGCGCGCGCTCGGCTTCTCCGGCTCCGGCCTGGAGTGGGTCGTCAACGCCTACGCCCTGACCTTCGGCGGGCTGCTGCTCCTCGGCGGCCGGGCCGGAGACATCCTCGGCCGGCGCAGAATGTTCATCGTCGGCATCATCTTGTTCGCCGCGGCCTCGCTGTTCGGCGGGTTCGCCACCACGCAGACCTGGCTGCTGACCGCCCGGGCAATCCAGGGCGTCGGCGGCGCCATTGTCGCGCCGGCCGCGCTGTCCCTGGTCACCACCACGTTCCCCGAGGGACCGCCGCGTAACCGGGCCATGGGCGTGTACGCGGCCATGAGCATCGGCGGCGCCGCCGTCGGGCTGATCCTCGGCGGCGTGCTCACGACCTACCTGTCCTGGCGCTGGGTGTTCTTCGTCAACGTGCCCATCGCCGTGGTGGTCGCGCTGCTGGCGCCGCGCGTGCTGGGGACGTCGGAACGGCTCCGCGGCCGGTTCGACCTGCCCGGCGCCGTCACCGGGACCCTGGGCGTCGTCGCCCTGGTCTACGGCCTGTCCACCGCGGCCCCGAGCCCGGGCCAGGGGAACTCACACTGGGCAGACCCCAAGGTCTTCGGCTCGCTGATCGCGTCCGCGGTGCTGCTGGCCGCGTTCCTGCTCATCGAGGCGCGCAGCAGGTACGCGCTGATGCCGCTGCGGATCTTCCGCAACCGGGACCGGTCCGGAGCCAACCTGATCATGTTGTGCGTCGGCACCGCGATGTTCGGGATGTTCTTCTTCCTGACCCTCTTCCAGCAGACCGTCTGGGGCTACAGCGCGCTGAAGACCGGCGTGGCCTACCTGCCCATGGTGGCCGTGATCATGCTGACGTCCGGCCTCAGCGCCCAGCTGGTCAGCCGGATCGGCGCCCGGCCGATACTGCTGGCCGGGTCGGCGATCAGCGCGGGCGGCATGTTCTGGCTGTCCCGGATCACCGAGCACAGCACGTACCTCGGCGGTCTGCTCGGCCCGGAGCTGCTCACCGGGGCTGGACTGGGCATGCTGTTCATGCCGCTGACCCTGGTCGCCCTGGCCAAGGTCAGGGAGCGCGATGCCGGGCTGGCCGCGAGCCTGCCCAACGTCGGCCAGCAGGTCGGCGGCGCGATCGGGCTCGCCGTGCTCGGCACGGTGGCATGGACCGCGGTCGCCAGCAGCGTCAAGAGCCAGGTCACGGCGGCGGCCGCCGCCGCGGCGAAGGCCGGGCACGTGGTGCACGCGAAGCCAGGCGCGTCGGTGCCTGTCGCGATCTACCACCACGCGCTGGCGGTCGGCTTCTCCCGCGGGTTCCTGGTCTCGGCCGGGATCGCGGTGCTGGCCTTGATCGTCACGATCGTGATGATCCGGGTGCGGCGCGAGGACCTGGCGGGCGTGCCGAGCCCGATGATGGTCGAGTCCGGCGCGGGGACCGTGGCCGAGGCCGGGGCGGAGCTGATGGCCGAGGTCCGTTCGGCCGAGGGCCGTCCGGCGCAGGCAGACGCCGGCGGGCTGGCGACCTGATAGCCGGCTGTTGCCGCGATCGTGGCGCACGCGCGGGGTTTGTCCCCGCCGTGCGCCACGATCGCGTGTGCCCGCCTGGCTCCTAGCGGGCCCGAAGGGCCTCCGCGCGGGTCGGCGGGTCAGCGCCTGGCCGCTCGCAGGCGAGCGCGGCGACCAGCACCGCCCAGTCGGCCACCTCGGCCACCTGCCGGGCGCTGATGCGGCTCAGCGCCGCGGCCGCGCCGAGCAGGCCGGCCCGCCACAGCGCGTCGAGCAGCCCGGCGCAGAATGCGTCTCCGGCCCCGACGGTATCCGCGACCGCGACCGGCCGGGCGGGCCGCAGCACCTCGGTGCCGTCCGGGCCCAGGGCGTAGGCACCGCGCGCGCCCATCGTGATCACCACGAGATCGGGCCCGAGCCGCTGCCAGGCTCGCGCGACCGACTCGCAACCGAGGCCGGGATACAGCCAGCTCGTGTCATCCTCGCTCGCTTTCACGATGTGCGCCAGCCGGATCTGGCGTTCGACCCGGGCCACCTCGGCGGCTCGGCCGGCCGCGAGCGGCGGCCGGATGTTCGGGTCGATGCTGATCGTGACCCGGCCGCGAGCACGCTCGGCGGCGAGCAGATCTTCCACCGCCCGCGCGCCGGGGGCCAGCGCCAGGGCCAGCGACCCGGCATGCAGCGCGGTGACATCGGGCGCGAGCGCGGCTGGCAGCTCCTCGCGGCGCCATTGCCAGTCCGCGGTGCCCTGGACGTAGAAGGAGTAGGCCGCCTGCCCGGCCCCGTCCAGGCTGGCGAGGGCCAGCGTGGTCGGCTCGGGCACCCGCACCACGTCGCGCATGCAGACACCGTTGCCCGCCAGATGCGAGGCCAGCTGGCCGCCGAGGGCGTCGGTGCTGACCCTGGCGAGCAGCGAGCACCGCACGCCCAGCCGGGCCAGCCCCACGGCGACGTTCGCCGGGCTGCCCCCCGGGTGGGCGCGGTACCGTCCGTCACCCTCGTCGACGAGGTCGATCAGCGCCTCGCCCGCCACCGTGATCACGTGTCCTCCGCACCGCCGGATGAGCCGGCCACTGCGACCTGGCGGGCCTGCCCGGCGGCCGCGAGGGTAAAGGCATCGGCGCCCGAGCGCCAGGTCAGGTCGAGGTCTGATCCGTCCGGGTAGCGATGATCGAGCTCTAGGACGACCATCCCGTGCGCGAACGACCACATCGCCTGGGCCAGGAAGGGATCGCCGGCCGTCAGCAGCCACGGCTGCCCGGCCCAGTCCTCCAGTCCCGGCGTCAGCTCGCCGCGCGGCAGCTGCCCCGAGGTGGCCAGCCGGTACAGGTTGGGCCGGGCCAGCGCCTCGGCCCGGTAGACGGCCAGCAGCGCGGCCACGGCTCCAGCTCCCGGCGCCGCCTGCTGATCGGTCACCGCCTGGTGCAGGGCCTCCCCCATCTCGGCCAGCCCCGCCTCGATGAGCGCCACCTCTACCGCGTGCTTGCCGGGAAGGTGCTTGTAGATGGACGGAGCGCGGATGCCGAGCGCCTGGCCGAGACGGCGCATGGTGAGCGCATCCCGGCCCTCGCTCTCCAGCAGTACCCGGGCCGCCGCGATAATCTCTGCGGCGCGCCGGGGGGGCTGGCGTGGTTCGGGCCGGCTACTGGTGACGGCACCGGCCGGGCGGGCGGTCAGGGCGCCTTCTCCAGCTGGAAGACCGGATGCTTGTGCGCGATGCCCCGGATCTGGTCGTCGGTGGAGTCCGGCCCGACGCCGTCGAAGAACACGCCCACCTCCGCCTTCCAGCGCCGCAGGTAACCGCGCAGCACGTTGACCTTGTCCGCATCGGGTACCTCTCGGCCGACGTAGTGCTGGCGCTTGCTGCCGACCAGCAGATCGAGCTTGCCGTCGTCGGCGCGAACGTTGCGCACCCACTCGCTTTCACCGCGCGGCGAGACGAGATACTGGCGATCCCCCAGCGACAGCAGGTTCACGGGCGTCGTGCGGGCCAGCCCGGTCTTGCGGCCGCGCACCTCCAGTACGCGGCTGCCCCAGACACTGATTCCGGCCCTGGTCGCGAGGGCGACCATCCAGTTGAACACGTGCTTTGTCAGCCATCCTGGCTTGCGGTAGTGCCGGTCCGCCATGGCGCTTTCCTTCTCTCCGGAGGCTAACGGCGTTAGCCTGATATCGCCAGTATGGCTAACTTAGTTAGCCTGGTCAAGTCCCGGGAGTGCCCGAGCGCCAGGACCGCCGGACGACCTGCCGGGACGCGCGGCGCTCCGCCGGGCCGGCCCGCATTGACATCGCGCCGCGGTCACCAGTACATCGTTGGGCATCATTGTCATATCCCGCAGCCGCCGCCGGAGTCCAGGAGGTGGACGTGAGCCAGCGCGGGCCTGTCGTCCTGGGACCGAATCAGCCACAGCGGTTCTACCGGGGCGGGCAGAAGATCGCCGCGTTCCGCGCAGGCGCCCCGCCGGAAGCCGGGCCGGGCGTCGGTCAGCACCCGGCTCCGGCGCGGCCCAGGGAACGGCCGCGAGCCGGCCTGGACGCCGCTCCCCCCCGGTCCGGCCAGGACAGCGGGCACCGGCCGGAGGACTGGGTCGGCTCGGCGACCACGGTATTGGGGTCGCGGACCGACGGGCTGACCCGGCTGCCCGACGGCCGGCTGCTCCGCGACGCGATCGGCGCCGATCCGCAGGCCTACCTCGGCCCCGGGCACGTGCGGCGGCCCGGCTCCAGTCCCGCGCTGCTGGTCAAGCTGCTCGACGCCGGCGAGCGGCTGCCCGTGCACTGCCATCCCGATGACATGTTCGCTCGCCGGCGCCTGGCCTCGCCGTGGGGGAAAACGGAGGCCTGGATCGTCATCGACGCGCCGCCCGGCAGCGAGGTTCACCTCGGCTTCAGCGAGGCCGTGCCGGACGAGACGCTCGCCGGGTGGGTGGCAGGCCAGGACCCGGCCATGCTGCGGGCGCTCAACCGGGTCGCTGTGCGTCCCGGCGACGCGATACTGGTGCCCGCCGGCCTGCCGCACGCGATCGGCGCGGGCGTGTTCGTCGTCGAGCTGCAGGAGCCGACGGATCTGTCCGTATTGCTCGAGTGGGATGCATTCCCCATCGACGGCCGCGCGCAGGGCCATCTCGGTCTCGGCTTCGACCTGGCCCTGAGCTGCGTTGACCGGTCCGCCTGGAAGCCGGCGCAGATCGCCAGGCTGCACGGCCCGGACCGCGCGATCGCAGGGCTCCCGGTCGCGGCGGTCTTCCCGCCCGCGGCCGACCCGTACTTTGCCGCCGAGCGGATCCGGCCGGGACCCGGGACCGTCGTACTCGATCCGAGGTTCGCCATCTTGATCGTGATCGCCGGGTCCGGCCTGCTGCGCGGCGAGTACGGCAGCGATGTCCCGCTCCGCCGCGGGATGACGGTCCTGGTCCCCTACGGGGCAGGCCAGACCGAGATAGCGGGCCACTGCGAGCTGATCCGCTGCCTTCCGCCGAACGCCGCCCCAGCGGACGCCGGACCCTGACCCGGCCCTGACCCGGGTTCCTGATCGTGGCCCGATAGCCGCAACGGCACGGCCCGCAGTCCGCAGCGCCGGGGACTGCGGGCCGTGCCCGCCTGCTAGGCGATCACCTCCGGTGCGGTGCCGAGAGCCAGGGCAGCCGGTAGGCGCGGTAGGTGTTCACCCCGGCCGGGAACTCGGCGTTGAACACGAGCTGCCCGGACGGGCTGAACTCCGAGAAGTAGGGCAGCGCGCCCCAGCCGACGAACAGATCACCGTTGCGGGTGGTCTGCGCGTTGCCCTGGGAGGCCGCCGACAGGCCTTCCGGCTGGTTGTCCGAGGCGACCAGCGTGGCCGTCTTGGTCCCGGTAGTTCAGCCGCACGGTGACCGCCCGGCTGTAGGGCAGCAGCGGCGTGCCGGACGACTCGTTGTCGAAGAACGTGAACGTGTCGGGCCCGACCTGCTCCGGGTCGTGCTGCCAGGCGAAGATCTCGTTCGCGCTGTCCAGGCTCTGGCCGGGCGCCGCCTGGACGGTGAAGCTGCTGTCCTTGCCGCCGAGTTCCCAGTTGATCTTGCCGGTGCGCCGGCTGACGTCGTAGGTGGTCCAGGTGTCGCGCGCGTCGATGAGCAGGTTGCCCTGCGGACCAGGTGCACGGCGTTGACGTGGAACCAGTCCCACGGCGTGCTGGCCGACGAGGGCAGCGGCTGCTCGCTCTCGCTGTAGGGGACGTGGTCGGCGCTGTTCCACTGGAACAGCACCCGGCCGGTCCTGATGTCGATCTCCTGGACGATGCCGTCGATGACCGTCTGGTCGGCCGGGCCGCCGATCGAGGTCAGGTTGGCGGTCGCCGTGGTGTAGGCGAGGATCAGCGCCGTGTTCCACGGCGTGATGAGGAATTCGTGCCCGTCGGCGCTGTACCCGTTCCCGGCGTTGACCGTGGCGATCTGCTGGTAATGGTCGTTGTAGATGTAGTCGGTGCCGCTGGACAGGCCGCCCAGGCCGGTGCCCTGCCACCAGGTCAGCACCGGCCGGCCGTCGTAGGTCTGGGTGCGGAAGTCGGCGGCCTCCTCCCCCGCGGGGACCGGGTGGAACCAGATCACCTGCCCCTGGTTGTCGATGATCTCCGGGCCGTTGGCGTACGTTGCTGATCGCCGAACGGCGCGATGAAGATGTCCCCGTTGTTATTGTCCGCGCCCGGAGTCAAGATCGTGACCGGCGGCGGCGCGGCCGGCGTTGTGCCGACGGCTGCGCCGGCCGTTCCGGCGGCGGCGACCGAGTACGGGATCGCTCCGGCCACGACCACCGTGACGGCCAGGGCCAGCCGGCGCCAGCGCGGATGCCGGACGACGGTGGCAGGAGAAGAGGATGGTGTACGCAACGTGTACTCCCCTTTCGGGTGCCTCCCCCCGGGCGTCGGGAGATCACCCGGCGACAGGCACGAGCAGGTAGGTGTAGGGCGAGCCTAAGCTATTCTCGATAATTTTGATAGATATAGGAGGAAATAGCCCGGACCCGTGCCCGGCGTCACGGATGGCAGGCGAGTTGCGAGCTGATGCGTTGCCTGCCCCCCCGAACGGCTCCGCGGCGGACTCCAGCCCCTGATGGCGGGCCGGCCCGGACTCGCGCCGCTGGCGCGGGGCCTGGCGCCGGACGGTCACGCCCCGCGTTCGCCTGCTGCGCGCATACCCCAGCGTGTTGGCGTGACCTCGAACAGCTGTCTCACTACCGTTTCTGGTCTATGTCCGAGGAGCGCGCCGAGTACATGCGGGCCTACATGAAGGCCCGCAGGCAGTCTCGACGCGCTCGACTCATCGAACTGCTCGGCGGTTGCTGTGTTCGCTGCGGTGTCACCGAAGGCCTGGAGTTCGACCACATCGACCCAAGCACGAAAGGCTTCGCTGTGGTGCCGACCTATCGCGCGCATGGGCCGAGCTCGTCGAAGAAGCCCTGAAGACGCAGTTGCTCTGTCGTCCGTGCCACGTTGCCAAGGGTGTCGAAGATCGTCCCGAACCTGCTCACGGCCTGTACCGTTACTGGTACTGGTGTTGCCGATGCTCCGTATACCGGGCAGCGAACAGCCAGAAGACCCGCAGACAGCGGGCTAAGACGAGAATTGAAACCGTGGGGAAAGAGTGGGGCGATCATGGGCACGTACTACAAAAGTCCTGGTCACAGCTCCCGCGCCTGGACTTGAACCAGGAACCTGCCGGTTAACAGCCGGACGCTCTGCCGAATTGAGCTACGCGGGATCAGCCGACACAAGATCACGGGCGGTTCGCCGGGAACCCAGCGATCTGCATCGCGGTCAAGCCTAGCGCATGCCGCCGGATCCCCCGCGCGCGCAACCGGCACGGGTGGGGGGCTTGCTGCCCTGTCATCAGGAGTAGCGCCGGCGGTACAGGGGAAGTCACTTCGCAATAGCACTCGGGTGAGAGAAGGTGCCACATGCGGTACCGAGTCATGTTCTTCACGGGCCTGGCCGTGGGCTTCGTCCTCGGCACACGGGCAGGCCGGGAGCGGTACGAGCAAATGAAAACGCTCGCGCGGCGCGCCACCGACAATCCGGCCGTGCAGCAGGCGGCCGGGGCAGCGGCGGCCCAGGCGACCGGCCTGGCCAAGACCGCCACGAACAAGGTCGCCGACAAGGTGCAGCAGCGCAAGCCGGGGTTCGCCGACACCGCGATCCGGAAGGCGAGCGAGCGGCTGCCGGGCCGGCGGGACAGGCAGGCCGGGACCGCGGCGGAAGCCGGCAACGGCGTGCCGTCGGTTCCGTCGCCCGGCGGGCCGGGCGACGGGTAACCGCCGATGCCGGCGATGGTCCGGTAAAGCACGTGCCGCCGTCCCGGGGACCGGTCCCCGGGACGGCGGCACGCCGTTGACGGCTGTCAGGTGCTGCGCTTCCAGGTGACCTTGAACTGATTGCCGGCGGAGTTGAGCGCGCCGGGCTGCGCCTTCACCCGGCCGCTGTTGTTGACCATGGTGATCTCCTGGTCCGGGAACGTCTTGATCGTCCCGGACTTGCTGCCGGCCTGCACGGTGGCACCCGTCAGCGTCCAGCTGCCGAAGTTCGTGAGCGGCTCGATGCCCGAGGAGCCGGTCGGCGCCTCGGCGATCCACTCGGCGTTCGAGTCGACGCACGTGGCGGCGGCACAAGTCTGGGTGGTGCTGAAGCTGGCGGCCGTGTGAGTGGAGTCGGTGAGCTTGAGCGTGTACTTCGTGCCGCTCCTGGTCACCGAGGAGGTGATGTGGTCGCCCGGTCGCACCGCGGTACTCACGAACTGGACGTCGTTGCTGGGGAACATCTCCCACCACGAGACGTAGGTGGGCGTGCCGCCGTTGCACTCGATCAGGGTGCCGTCCTGCTCGACCGTGCCGCTGGTGAAACCGTCGATCCCGGTCCAGAAGACCGCCAGCGACTGGCTCGACCCGCAGGTTCCCTTGGGCTCTGTCCAGCTGCCCGTGACCTTGCTGTACTTTCCCGACGTCTTCGTGTTGGCGTAGCCGGCCCAGTTCGTGCTCAACTTCGCGCCCTTGACCCGCACCGATTGCCCGGGGAGCGGGTGATCGGTGGCGTGCTCGCCGATCTTGAGGTGCGCCAGAGCGGCCAGGGCGGCCGCGCGGGCGTTCACCGGGCTGCGGGCCGCCGAGGCGGTACCCGCGCCGACGGCCATGACCAGGCTCAGCACGGGCAAGCACGCCACGAGGACGTGCGCCGCGAACGATGTGAAGCGTCGGTGCATAGAAGTTGCCTTTCGTTCGAGGTGGCCGTTGGGGGCCACCGTGCCCCCCGCATCGTAGCTTTTGCTTTCCCATTGCTCAATGGTTACATTCGCGAACATTTGCCGCATCGCGGGTGAATCGCTGACGCTCGCGCTGGCCCGGGATCAGCCACGCTGAGCCGGTAGATCGGCGTGCTCTGCCAGCTAAACTGCTCTTCGCGGTGACGCGCCGCGGATTTAAATCCGGCTCAGCGCCGGGCACGGGAAATGACATAACCAACAGGTCTCAATAAAAATGCATACCGCCGTTACCCGAATGACATTCCGGAATCGGCAGCGGTAGTGGCCGGCAGCGTTGACAGGGGCTACGCCTGGCCCGTCACGTTGCGGATGCGGGCGACGGCCGCATCGCCGGCGGCCGGAGCCGGCGGGCACCTAGTCCAGGTATTCGCGGAGCATCTGGGCGCGGCTCGGGTGGCGCAGCTTGGCCAGGGTCTTGGACTCGATCTGCCGGATGCGCTCCCGGGTCACGCCGAATTCCCGGCCGACCTCCTCGAGCGTCCTGGGGTGCCCGTCGGTCAGCCCGAACCGCAGCTGGATGATGGCCTGCTCCCGGTGGCCCAGCGTGTCCAGGATCTGCTCCAGCTGGTCCTGCAGCATGATGAACGCCGCGGCTTCCATCGGCACTACGGCGTCGGCATCCTCGATGAAGTCCCCGAGGTCGGAATCTTCCTCGCCGATCGGTGCTTGCAGTGAGACCGGCTCTTGCGCGATCCGCTGGATTTCGGCCACTCGCTGCGCGGCGATGCCCATCTCGGCGGCGATCTCACGGACAGTAGCCTCCCGGCCGAGGTCCTGGTGCAGCTGCCGCTGCACGCGGGCCAGCTTGTTGATGGTCTCCACCATGTGCACCGGGATCCGGATCGTCCGCGCCTGGTCGGCGATGGCGCGGGTGATGGCCTGCCGGATCCACCAGGTGGCGTAGGTGGAGAACTTGTAGCCCTTGGTGTAGTCGAACTTCTCCACCGCCCGGATCAGGCCCAAGTTGCCCTCCTGGATCAGATCCAGGAAGATCAGCCCGCGCCCGATGTAGCGCTTGGCGATCGACACCACCAGCCGCAGGTTCGCCTCGATCAGCCGCTGCTTGGCCGCCGTGCCGTCGGCCGCCAGCTGCGCCAGCTCGTCGGCTCGCACCGGGGCGATCCCGCAGCCCGTGATGACCGTGCGCAGCTTTTCCTCGGCGAACAGCCCGGCCTCGATCGACTTGGCCAGCTCCACCTCGTCTTCGGCGGTAAGCAGCGGAACACGGCCTATCTCGCGCAGGTAGATGCGCACCAGGTCGCCGGGTGAGGCCAGCCGCCCCAGCTCGGCGTCGTCGCCTCTGGGCAGCTCCTCGACGTCCTCATCTAGCGTGTCGAGGATCTCCACCCCCTGGTCCGCGAGCAGCCGGAGTACGCCGTCAACGGCGTCGGGTGGCAGGTCAGAGCGGTCGACGGCGGTCGCGATGTCAGCCATGGTGACCCCGCCGCGCTCCTTTCCCAGGGCCACGAGGCCGGTCACCTGATCAGCCGGAAGCGGTCCGCTGGGCAGCACCGTAAGGCTCACGCAGACCAGTCTGCACTGTCACGGTCCGGTTACGGGGGACCCAATTTTGTCACCTCGGGGCTAGTACCGTCCCGGCCCCGGGCCAGATACGCACCGGCCGGGCGGCCGGTGCCGACGGGCCTACAGCGCTCCCGACGCCCGTTCCATGAGCACCTTCCGCCGCTGCTCAAGCCCGATGAGATCCCCGAACAGCCGGTTGTAGTCGGCCTGCGCCGCTACCGGGTCCATCCGCTGCAGCCTCGACTTCACCCCCGAGATCAGCCGGCTGACGGCCAGCTCCTCGACCCTGGCCAGGACCGAGGACACATAGCGGGCATCGGGCTCGCCGTCCGCGCCAGGAGTCCGCAGCGGCTCCACGGCCAGCTGGGTCACCAGCATCCTGGACTGCTCGTCCGGCGCAGCCTCGCGCAGCTCCCCCGCCCACTCCCGGCCGCTGCGGCCGATGCCGACCCGGCCCGCGCCATCCCCCGCGGCACCGGCCCACGTGGCGGGCTGGCTCTCGCCGTCCCACCCGCTTCGCTCGCAGATCAGCCGGTAGACCGCCGCGTGGGCAGGCACCGTGAACGTGCCCGCGCTCAGCGCCGCGAATCCCGGGCCGCACAGCCCGGGACGCTGGACGGCGAGCTTGAGCGCCTCGCGTTCCACCCGCACCGCCGGGTCGCGCGGATCGTAGCCGGCGCCGCGGCCATCCTGAACGCTCGCAGCCTGCCCGCCGGGCGGTCCCCCGCCGTTCCCGCGCGTGCCCCCGTCGGCAGCCGGGCCAGGCGCGCCGCGGGAGCCGGGGCCGTTCCGGCGGCCGCCCGTCTCCGGGCCGCCCTGCGGGGCCTGCCGCGACATCCTGGCCCGGTCCGGCCCGGCGTGCGCGCGGACCCGGTCCAGCACGAAGCGCTCGTCCATGAGGCCGAGCCAGCGGTCCAGGCTAATCGCGTACCGCTTCCTGAGGCCCTCGTCCTTGATCCGCGCCACGATGGGGGCCGCGGCGTCCAGCGCGGCCAGCCGGCCTTCGATCGTGTCGAGGTCGAACCGGTTCACCTCGCTGCGGATCGCGAACTCGAACAGCGGGACGCGCTGGGCGATGAGGTCGCGCACCGCCGCGTCCCCGCGGGCCAGCCGCAGGTCGCACGGGTCCAGCCCGTCCGGCTGCACGGTCACGAAGGTCTGGGTGACGAACCTGTCCTCCATGCCGAACGCGCGCAGCGCGGCGCGCTGTCCCGCGGCGTCGCCGTCGAAGGTGAAGATGACTTCGCCGCGGAACTCGCTGGCGTCCATCAGCAGCCGCCGCAGGATCCTGATGTGGCCATCGCCGAAGGAGGTGCCCGAGGTGGCGACCGCGGTCGGCACGCCCGCCAGGTGACAGGCCATCACGTCGGTGTAGCCCTCCACGATGACCGCCCGGCGGCTCTGCGCGATCTCCCGCTTGGCCATGTCCGCGCCGTACAGCACGGTGCTCTTGCGGAACAGCGGCGTCTCGGGGGTGTTCAGGTACTTGGGCCCGTCGTCGCGCTCGGCCAGCCTGCGCGCACCGAACGCGATCACGTCGCCGTTCAGATCCCGGATCGGCCAGATCAGGCGGCCGCGGAACCTGTTGACCGGCCCCCGCCTGCCCTCTCGGGCCAGCCCTCCGGTCAGCAACTCGGCATCGGTGAAGCCGCGGCCGCGCAGGTGGCCGGTGAGCGCCTCCCAGGAATCCGGTGCATACCCGACGCCAAAGGTCTGCGCCTGGTCAAGGTCGAAACCACGCGAGGCGAGAAAGTCCCGGCCGGCGGCGGCGTCGGGTGACCGGAGCCGTTCGGAATAAAAATCAGCCGCGGCCCGGTGCGCGGCGATGAGCCTGCGGCGCTGGCTCTGCTCCTGGCCGGGCACCTGGCCGCCCTGCTCGTAGCGGAGGTCGATGCTCGCCCGTGCCGCGAGCCGCTCGACCGCCTCGCCGAACGACAGGCTGTTCGACCTTCTGCACGAACGAGATGACGTCGCCGCCTTCGGCGCAGCTGAAGCAGTAGAAAAGTCCCCGGCTCGGCGTGACGTTGAACGAGGGGGTCTTCTCATCGTGGAAGGGGCACAGGCCCTTGAGCGATCCGCCGCCGGCGCTGCGCAGCTGCAGGTACTCGCCCACGACCTCGTCGATCGGCGAGCGCTCGCGCACGGCGGCGATGTCCTCGTCGCGGATTCGGCCCGCCACCCCCGCCTCCGCTCTGTGCCCCCGTTGCCCGATTCTGACGCCGCGAGTCTAGTCCTTCCTGCCGTCACTCTCCCGGCGGCGGCGACACCGTTACGGGAGGCCGGGCAGACAGCGGCAGCGCCGCCCAGCGGGGGTTCCGGGCGGCGCTGCCTGGGGGGAGGTTGATCAGCTCACCGCCGGGCCGAGTCGTCGCCCCGGTCATGGTCGTGCCGGTCGCGGTCGTGCCGGTCGCCGCGGTGATCGCCGTGGTCACGCCCGGCGTCGTGATCGCGGGCATCCTGCCCGCGGTCGTCGGCCGCGTCATGATCGCGGGCGTCGCCGCGATGGCCGGCGATGGTGACGGCCGTGATGAGGTCGCCGTGACCACCGCCATGGCGCACGATCGTGGCCTTGCCGGTCTTCTTGTCCACGTCAACCACGACGCGCCCGTGCGGGGTGGCAAGCTGGACCTGCCACACCGCGCGGTCGTGCAGGTCGTCGGACTGGATCTCGCGGACCGTGCTGTGCGGGACGAGGGCGGTTGCGATCCTCGCCGCCTGGGCCCGGGTGATGTGCTTGTTGACCGCGGTGACCGACGCGATCGAGCCGGCGGCGGGCCGCGCCGGGGCGGCGGTCGCAGCCAGGGATGCGCCCGCCGACAGGGCGACGGCCGCTGCTGCCGCGCCGGCCCCGATGCCTATGGTCAGTGTCTTTCGCATGGCCAGGTTCCTTTCTCGGTGCTGATGATCCGAGAATGCGCCCGGCCCGGATAGCGTCGTGCTGTGCGAACCCTAACGACGGGCTAAGGCCGCCAGGCGGTCAGCGGGTCCGGCGGGCCGGATCCTCTCCGGCGACCTGGCCCGGCTGCTGCGGCGGGCCGAGGTCCACGATGACCTGCCCGCCGCCGGCCGCATTGCGAATGGTCAGCGACCCGCCTGATGCCTCGGCGGTGCTGCGGGCGATGTCCAGCCCGAGACCGGTCGAGCCGCCTCCGCTGGCGCCACGGCGGACCGGGTCGTCGTCGGAGAAGCCGGGGCCGGTGTCCTCGACGCTCACCCGTCCGCCGCCTCCCGCGCGCCGTGTCAGCCGCACCGTGAAGCCGGTGCCCTCCGGCGTGTGGGCGAACACGTTGCCGAGCAGCACGTCCATGCAGGCCGCCAGGTCGGGGGCGGCCACGCCCACGAGCACCGGCGGCGGGGCCAGGTCGAGCTGCATGCCGCGGCCCTGATCCTCCGCGAGCACCGACCAGAACGCGGCCCGCTCGCTGATCACCTCGGCCGCGTCGCAGCTGCCCGCGGCGCTGCCGCGCCTGCGCGCGGTCTCGATCAGCGCGGTCACAGCGCGCTCCATGGCGGCTACCTGGGCGGTGAGACGGCCATCCGGGTCGGCCGAGGCCGGCACCGCCTCAGCCTCGAGGCGCAGTGCGGTGAGCGGGGTTCGCAGCCGATGCGACAAGTCCGCGACCGACTCACGCTCCTGCCAGATCAGCTCCCTGACCTGCCCGGCGAGGTGATTGAGGCCCTGTGCCACCTCGCGCACCTCAGGCGGGCCTGCCAGGCTGGCCCTGGCGTCAAGCTCGCCTGCGGCCAGCCGGTGCGATACCCGGGCCAGCTCGCCGATGGGCCTGGTCACGGTGCCGACCAGCCGGTCCGCTACCGCGACCCCCAGCCCCAGCAGGACCAGCCCGAAGATGGCCAGGATGGTCCAGGCCCTGGCCACCCCCTTGTGCTGCTCGGCGTTGCTGACGAAGATCCGGACGACGGCGGTGCCTAGCTGACCGCCGGCCGCGCCCAGCCGCCCCTGCACCGCGACCAGGACCTCACGGCCACCCGGCTGATCGACGGTGATGCTCTGGCCATGCGCGGACAGCTGGACGGCACTGGTCCGCGGGGCCGGCGCGCCGAGGGTGGTCTCGTCAGGCAGGAACACCGTGGCTGGATGGCCAGCCGTCCTGGTCGTCTGCTGGATGCTGTCCCTCAGGGCCTGCCGGGATTGCGTGGTGGCCACCGCCGCGCCGAGCTGCTGGGCCTCGCTGACCGCGCCGGATACTGCCCGGTCGGCCACCAGGACGCGGACCAGGATCGCCAGCGGGATCACGAACGCGAAGAGCACCAGCGCCATCGTGGCCGACACCAGCAGGGCAAGGCGCCTTCGCACTAGCCCGGCTCCGCCGGCGCCGCCAGCCGCACACCCACCCGCCGGACGGTATGCAGGTAGCGCGGTTCCTGCGCGGTTTCGCCCAGCTTGCGGCGCAGCCAGGACAGGTGCACGTCCACGCTCTTGTCGGCGCCCCCGTAGGGCTGCTGCCACACCTCGACCAGGAGTTCCTGCTTGGTGACCACGCGGCCGGCCCGCACGGCGAGGTAGTGCAGCAGGTCGAATTCCCGCGGGGTCAGATCAAGGGCGGCGCCGTCCAGGGACGCCTGCCGGGACCGCCGGTCCACCCGCAGCCCGCCTACCTCGAGCACGGCATCTTCCTCGGGCTCGGCCGCCCGGCGCAGCACGGCGCGGATCCGCGCGTCCAGCTGCGCCGCACCGAACGGCTTCACCACGTAGTCATCCGCGCCGGCGTCCAGCGACCTGACGATGTCGGACTCCGCGCTGCGGGCGGTGGCGACGATGATCGGCACGCTGCTCACCGCCCGGATCATCCGCAGTGCCTCGTGCCCGTCCAGGTCCGGCAGCCCGAGGTCGAGGACGACGACATCCGGGCGCTCGGAGACCACGAGCTCGATGCCGTTCATCGCGGTGTGCGCGGTCGCGGCCGCGTATCCCCGATCGGTCAGCGCACGGATCACGGCCGTGCGGATCGTCGGATCGTCCTCGACGATCAGCACCTTCGGCATGGCCAAACGGTATCTGAGCTTTGCAACAGCTTGGCCTTGCGCGGGTCATCGTAAAGGTTGCGTTAAGGGTGCCTTAACCATGGCACTACTGCGGGTGGGGCACAGTGGAGGGATGCGCAGACGTGCCGTGCTGATCGCCGTGGCGTGGCTGTCCGGCGCGCTGCTCGCCGCCGTCGGCGTTACCGCGGCGCTCAACTTCCTCGTGCACGGCATCCTCGGCCCCCGGCTGCCTGCGCTGAGCCCCGCGGCGGTGAGCTCGCAGCTGGCCGTGGCCGAGGCAGCCTCGTCGTCGGCTACGCCATCGGCTCCGCCGTCAGCCACGCCGTCGGGTTCGCGGTCCGCCAGGCCGAAGCCGGGTCGCACGTCATCACAGGCCCGCCTGGCCACGCCATCCGAGGGGGGCTCCGCAGGCGGCACGGTCTGGGCCACCTGCACGGCCGGCCAGGTCACGCTGATGAACTGGAGCCCGGGGACGGGGTTCGCCGTCGACCACACCTCCCCCGGCCCCGGCACGTCGGCTTCGGTCAGCTTCACGTCCGGCACGACCGAGGATGTCGTCACCGTGACCTGCTCAGGCGGCCATCCGAGGTTTGCCAGCACCGTGGAGAACAACGGCGGCGGAGAGGTAGACAGGCACGGCGGCCGGGGCGGCGGCGGGCATGACGACCACGGTGGCGGTGGCCCAGACGGCTGACCTGCCGTCGCTGGTACCGTCACCGGGTGCGCGGGCACCTCGTCCTGTGGGACATCGACCACACGCTGATCAACGCCGGCGGTCTCAGCCATCACCTGTACGGCGTGGTCTTCGCGGAGCTGTTCGGGCGCGAGCTGCCCGCGGTGGCCCCGATGGCCGGGCGGACCGACCGGGCCATCATCCTGGAGACGCTGACCCGTGCGGGGATCGCCGAGCCCGGCCGTCACGTTGACGCGTTCATCCGCGGGCTCACCGCTCAGGCGCCGCAGTTCGGCGAGCGGGTCAGGGCCAGCGGCCACGTGCTGCCCGGCGCCGCGGAGGCTCTGACCGCGATTTCCCGGCTGTCCGTCCCGGCTGCGCCGGCCGCCCGGCCGGGCCGCGGCCTGGTGGTGCAGTCGGTGCTCACTGGCAACATCCGGCCGCTGGCCGAGGTGAAGCTGGGCGCGCTGGGCCTGGCCGGCCAGCTTGACCTGGACGCCGGGGCCTACGGCGACGCGCACGAGGACCGGGCCGAGCTGGTCCTGCTGGCCCGGCGGGCCGCGGCGGCGGCCTACCAAGAGGACTTCAGCGGTGATGCGACCGTGGTCGTCGGGGACACGCCGTTCGACGTGCAGGCCGCGCTCGCCAGCCGGGCCCGGGCGGTCGCGGTGGCCAGCGGCGGGTTCACGGCCGCCGAACTCGCCGCGGCCCGCCCGCACGCGCTGCTGCCTGGTCTTTCCGACACCGAACGCGTCCTGGCGGCGATCTTCGGCCCCGCGGCCGCCGGTCCAGGGACCGGGACCGGGACCTGGACCTGGACCGAGACCGGGACCGGGACCGAGGCGGGCGAGGGCGGATGAACCCTCGCTACCAGGATGTGATGGAGAGCCTGCGCGCGGCCTATGACGGTGTCGCCGAGCACCGTGACCGGATGCAGAAGGCGCCGTGGAAGGTCACCGAACGGGCCGGCTTCCTGCGGCGGCTGCGGGACGAGAGCTGCCGGCACCTGCTGGAGCTGGGCGCGGGCACCGGGCAGGACAGCGCGTTCTTTGCCGGGCATGGCCTGCAGGTCGTGGCCACCGACCTGTCACCGCAGATGGTCGCCCGCTGCCGCGATAAGGGCCTCGACGCCCGGGTGATGGACTTCCTGCACCTGGACTTCCCCGCCGGGTCGTTCGACGCGGTCTACGCGCTGAACTGCCTGCTGCACGTGCCGAACGCCGACCTGCCCGCGGTCCTCGAGGCCATAGCGGCCGTGCTGCGGCCGGGCGGTTTGTTCTTCCTCGGCGTCTACGGCCGCGACCCGGCGCAGGAAGGCCCGGTTGACGACGTCATCTATCACCCGCCGCGGTTCTTCTCCTGGCGCACCGACGAGCAGATCCGGCAATTCGCCCGGCGGTGCTTCACCATCGTCGACTTCCATGTTGTCGGGCGGGAAGCCGAGCACTTCCAGTCGCTGACGCTGCGGCGCCCCGGACCGGCGCCGGCCTGACCATTACAGCGAGGCGTAGAGCGCCGCCTCGAAGTTGTTGTATAGCGCGACCGCCTCCGGGGGGACGAAAGGCAGGAAGTTGCTGTAAATGGAGGCGCAGATGCCGGTGCTGCGGTCCACCCAGAAATGCGTGTTGCACAGCCCGGCCCAGCCGCCGGACCAGGCCCGCCGCATGCCGGGGATGTCCGCGGTGTTGAGCAGCAGCCCGTAGCCCCACTTGAAGCCGGGGCCCGGCTGGAAGGTATGGGTGGAGCCGGGGTCGGCGGTGGGCAGCTCGGCGGGGAAGTCCAGGTCGCCGATCTGGTTGCTGAACGCGGCGTCCACCGTCGACTGGCGCAGGATGCGGGCGCCGTCGAGCTCGCCGCCGCGCAGCAGCGCCCGCTCGAACTTGATGTAGTCGCTCGGCGGCCCGTACAGCCCGTGCCCGCCGGCCCAGTAGTCCGGCTGCTGGCTGAGCACCTCGCCGACCGCCGCCCAGGTGCCGTCCCCGGCCTTGACGTGCACCGGCGTGCTGTTCGGCCGCTGCTGGTCGGTCATCAGGAAGGTCGTCTCGTCCATCCCCAGCGGGTCGGTGACCCCCTCCTTGATGGCGACGTCGAGGCCGGTCCCGGTGACCGCCTCGACCACCTTGCCGAGCCAGTCGATGTTGATCCCGTAGATGAACTGCGTGCCGGGGTCGGCCAGCATCGGCGCGGTCAGGCACGCGGCGGACCCGGCGACCACGTTCGGCGTGCCGGTGGCGCTTTCCCAGCGCACCAGCCGGTCGCTCCAGAACCAGTAGCCGAGCCCGCTGGTGTGCGTGATCAGGTTCCTGACCGTGGCCTGGCTGGCCGGCCGCCGCAGCACCGGGGTGTCGCCCTCGATGCCGGTCATGACCTGCACTCCGGCGAACTCCGGACAGTACTCGGCCACCGGGGCGTCCAGGTCGAGGTTGCCTTGCTCCACCTGCTGGAGCGCGGCGACCGTGCACGGCATCTTGGTCATCGACATGATCCGGAACAGGGTGTCCACGGTGACCGGGTCGCTCTCGCCGACCGCTCGGGGCCCCGCCGCGCCCTGGTAGATGACGCCGTCGCGGTCGGCGGCGATCGCGGCCACGTGCGGGACCGCGCCGGACGCGACCGCGTCCTGCAGCACCGTGTCGATGGCCGAGCCCTCGATGGCAGAACCCATGCCGACGCCTCCCTGGCTAGCGCCGGGCCTGAACCAACCGGCCCCGCGCCGATTCATCGTTACCCGGCGCCTGCGGCGCCGCACGTCTCAGCCTGATGCAGGAATGCCCTGCGTGACCAGGGCCCGCCGTGACGGCTCGGCGCACTCTTCATGCACTGCGGCGCCGCAAACCGGACAAAAGGTGACAGGAATTGCCCGCAGCGCATGATAAGTGAAAATGATCACCCGGGGCGGTGGGAGGGAGGAGGGGAGTTAGAGCTCGCGGAGGGGGGTGTCGGGGTCGGCTAGGCGGACAGGATCGGGGCGCGCTCCTGCGGCGCTGGCCCGGATGAGGGCCTGGATGTCGTCGTTCACGTCCCACACGTTGACGTTCATCCCGGCCACCACGGCCCCGTGGGCCAGCCAGAACGCGATGAACTCCCGGGCATCGACGTCGCCCCGGTAGACGATCTGGTCGTAATGGCCAGGCTCGGGCAGGCCGGCGGCCTCCATGCCCAGGTCGTACTGGTCGCTGAAGAAGTAAGGCACCGGGTCATGACGGACTTCCGTGCCCAGCATGGAGCGGGCCGCGGCCGGGCCGCCGGCGAGCGCATTCGCCCAGTGCTCCACCCGCACCCGCCGGCCGAGCAGCGGGTTGAACGCGTTCGCCACGTCCCCGGCCGCGTGGATGTCCGGGTCGGAAGTGCGCAGCGCCGCGTCCACCAGGATGCCGTTACTGACCTCGAGCCCGGCCGCCTCCGCCAGCCCGGTGTTGGGCACGACGCCGATCGCGACGAGCGCGACGTCGGCCGCGAGCTCGGCGCCGGCCGACGTGATCACCCCGGTCAGCCGGCCGCCGTCGCCGCGGAACTCGGTGACGCCCTCGCCGAACCGGAACGTCACCCCGTGCTCGCGGTGCAGGTCGGCGAACATGCCGCCGAGTTCGGGGCCCAGGGACTGGTGCAGCGCGCCCGGTGCGGGCTCGGCCACGGTCACCTCGCAGCCGGCCTCGCGGGCCGCCGCGGCGGCTTCCAGGCCGATCCAGCCCGCCCCGGCGATGACCACGGTGCCGCCGCCGCCGAAGGCCGCCGCGAGCCGCTCGCAGTCTTGCACCGTGCGCAGGTACAGCACGCCGTCCAGGTCGCCGCCCGGCACGCCCAGACGGCGCGGCGAGGCGCCGGTGGTGATCAGCAGCTTGTCGTAGCCGGCCTGGCTGCCGTCGGCGAACTCCACCTGGCGGGCGGACCGGTCGATCCGGGCGGCCGCCACCCCGGGCCGCAGGTCCACGTCGTGCCCGGCGTACCAGCCCTCGTCGTGCACGTAGACCGAGGACCTGTCGTCGCGGCCGAGCAGGTAGCCCTTGGACAGCGGGGGCCGCTCGTAGGGGCGTTCCGGCTCTGCGCCGGCCAGCAGGATCGAGCCGCCGAAGCCGTCCTCCCGCAGCGTCTGCGCCGCCTTGGCGCCGGCCAGGCTGGCGCCCACAATCACGTAGCTAGGCTCCGCGGGCATCGCGGCCCCCTTCCACAGTCACCGGCACAGCCGCCGGTGCCAGGCCTTGGCGGACGTGTCCGTCAGCGAGGCAACCTGGTCTATCACGACGCGCCGCTGCGCCTGGGCAGAACCTGCCACCTTCCAGGCCGGCCGCAGCACCGGGTCCAGCGTCCCGGGCGCGCCGGTCTCGATCGCCGATGCCAGCTCGGCCACGAGGTCGCGCTCGGCGGCCTGCGCTGCCACGACCCCGGCCCGGCTCATCACGTAGCACGCGGTCACCCCCTTGAGCAAGGCGCACTCCAGCCGCTGCGCGCGCGGCACCACGAGATCCGCTGCGTACCTGGTCAGCCCCTCGCGGCCGGCCGACGCGGCAGCCGAAAGCGTCGCCGCCTGCGCGGCCTGGCAGAACCGGCCGATCAGGTCGCTGGTGAGCTTCTTCAGCGCGGCCATGGATCCCGGGCTGCCGTCGAACCCGTCCGGCCAGCAGTCCAGCTCCAGCAGCCGGTCGAACACCTCGCCGAGCTCGCCGGCGGTGACCGAGCCCGGGTCGCAGTAGCTGGTCATGGTCAGCTCGGCCACGGCCGCACGCTGGCTCCGGTCGCGGAGCCCGGCCATCGTGATCAGGCCTGCCTGCAGCCCGTCCTCCAGGTCGTGAACCGAATACGCCACGTCGTCGGCCCAGTCCATGACCTGCCCCTCCAGGCAGACCCGCCCGGGCGGGGCGTCGCGGCGGATCCATCCGAAGACCTTGCCGTCCTCGGCATACGCGCCGTACTTGGCCGTGCCCGCCGGGCCGTCCCCGGCGATCCACGGGTACTTGAGAGTGGCGTCGAGGGTGGCCCGGGCCAGGTTCAGCCCGGCCCCTGGCACCTTCGTCTCCAGCCGGGTGAGCAGGCGCAGGCTCTGCGCATTGCCCTCGAACCCGCCGCAGCCCGCGGCCAGGACGGCAAGCGCTGATTCACCGTTGTGCCCGAACGGGGGGTGGCCAAGGTCGTGTGCCAGGCAGGCCGCGTCCGCCAGGTCGGGATCACAGCCGAGCGCGGCGCCGAGCTCCCGCCCGATCTGGGCGCATTCCAGCGAGTGGGTCAGCCTGGTCCGCGGGAAGTCCCCCGAGCCGGGCGAGACCACCTGCGTCTTGGCCGCCAGCCGGCGCAGCGCGGAGCTGTGCAGCACGCGCGCCCGGTCCCGCTCGAAGGTGCCGCGGCCGCTGCTGCTGGGCGGCTCAGCCGCCCAGCGCTCGGTCGCGGCGCCGTCGTAGCCGGAGTCGGTGCTCACCTGCCCGGCGGCCGGAGGGACACGGCCTGCGTCACCTGCTGTCGCTACCCTTTCCGTTCTCGGCCGTCAGGACCGCGGCCCGGCCGGCCTCCAGCCGGGCCACCGGGACACGGAACGGCGAGCAGGACACGTAGTCCAGCCCGGCCCGGTGGAAGAAGTGCACCGAGTCGGGGTCACCGCCGTGCTCGCCGCAGACGCCGATCTTGAGGTCCGGCCGCGCCGCACGGCCCTCCTCGACCGCGATGAGGACCAGCCGGCCGACTCCGTCGGCGTCGATCGTCTCGAACGGAGACACACCAAAGATGCCCAGGTCGATGTAGCGGCTGAAGAATGCCCCCTCCACGTCGTCGCGGGAGAAGCCCCAGGCCATCTGGGTCAGGTCGTTGGTGCCGAAGGAGAAGAACTCGGCGTACTGAGCGATCTCCCCTGCGGTGAGCGCAGCCCTCGGCACCTCGATCATCGTGCCGATGAGCGCGGGCACGTCGGTGCCGGTCTCCTCGGCCACCTGGGCGAGTACCCTCTCGGCCTCCTCGCGGGCGATCTCGAGTTCCTGCACGGCGCCGACCAGCGGGATCATGATCTCGGGGTGCGGGTCACCGCCCGCCTTGGCGCGGTCGGCGGCGGCCTGCGCGATCGCCCGGACCTGCATGGCGAACAGGCCGGGGATGACCAGGCCGAGCCGGACACCGCGCAGCCCGAGCATCGGGTTCTGCTCGTGCAGCCTGCGCACCGCGTCGAGTAGCTTGCGGTCGGTGTCGGTCGCGTCCTCGCCGGCCAGCGCCACCTTGACCGACAGCTCGGTGAGATCGGGCAGGAACTCGTGCAGCGGCGGGTCGATCAGCCGGATGGTGACCGGCAGGCCGTCCATCGCCGCCAGGATCTCCACGAAGTCGCCGCGCTGCAGCGGCTCGAGCGCGTCGAGTGCGGCCTGCCGGGCGGCGTCGTCGCCGGCCAGGATGAGCCGCTCGACGAGTTGCCGCCGGTCCCCCAGGAACATGTGCTCGGTGCGCACCAGGCCGACGCCGCCGGCCCCGAACCGGCGTGCCCGGGCGCAGTCCTCGCCGGTGTCGGCGTTCGCGCGCACGCCCAGCCGGCGCCGCGCGTCCGCGTGCGCGATGATCTGGTTCACGGCCTGGACCAGCTCGCCGGCCTGATCGGAGGCCGGGTCGATCTTGCCCTCGAAGTACTGCACGACCTGGGAGGCCACCACGGGCACCTCGCCCAGGTAGACCGCGCCGCTCGACCCGTCGATGGAGATCACGTCGCCCTCGGTCACGGTGACCCCGCCGGGCGCGGTGAACCGGCCGGCCTTGGTGTCCACGTCGAGCTCGTCGGCGCCGCACACGCAGGTCTTGCCCATGCCGCGGGCGACCACCGCGGCGTGGCTCGTCTTGCCGCCCCGGCTGGTGAGGATGCCCTGCGAGGCGATCATGCCGTGCAGGTCATCGGGGTTGGTCTCCCGCCGGACCAGGATGACCTTCTCACCGCGCCCGGCCCGCTCGACCGCGCTGGCCGAGTCGAACACGGCCTGGCCGACAGCCGCCCCGGGCGACGCGCTGATCCCGGTGGTGATCTTGGTGGTGCTTGCGCCGGCGTCGAACCGGGGGAACATCAGCTGGGCGAGCTGTGCCCCGGTGACCCGGGTGAGAGCCTCGTCGTCATCGATCAAGCCTTGCGCGACGAGCTGGGTGGCGATCCGGAACGCCGCGGCCGCGGTCCGCTTGCCCACCCGGGTCTGCAGCATCCACAGCTTGCCGCGCTCGATGGTGAACTCGATGTCGCACAGATCGCGGTAGTGGTTCTCCAGCGTCCGCATGATGTCCATGAGCTGGTCGTAGGACGCCTTGTCGATCTGCTCGAGGTCCTGCAGCGGGACCGTGTTGCGGATGCCGGCCACCACGTCCTCGCCCTGCGCGTTCTGCAGGTAGTCGCCGTACACGCCCTGCTGGCCGGTGCCGGGGTCGCGGGTGAAGGCGACGCCGGTCCCGGAGTCCATGCCCAGGTTGCCGAACACCATCGCCACCACGTTGACCGCGGTGCCGAGGTCGGCGGGAATCCGCTCCTGCCGCCGGTACAGGATGGCCCGGTCGGCGTTCCACGACTCGAACACCGCGCCCACGGCCAGGTCCATCTGCTCGCGCGGCTCCTGCGGGAAGTCCCGGCCGGAGTGCTCGCGCACGATGCCCTTGAACGACTCGACCAGCTCGCTCAGGTCCGCGGCGTCGAGATCCAGGTCGTTCTTTGTCCCCTTCGCCTGCTTGGCCGTCTCGATGGCGTGCTCGAACGCCTCGCCGTCGATGCCGAGCACCGTCTTGCCGAACATCTGGATCAGGCGGCGGTAGGAGTCCCAGGCGAACCGCTCGTTGTCGGCCTGCTTGGCCAGGCCGTGCACCGACTCGTCCGACAACCCGATGTTCAGGACGGTTTCCATCATTCCCGGCATGGAGAACTTCGCCCCGGACCTGACGCTGACCAGCAGCGGATCCGCCGGGTCACCGAGCTTGCGGCCCATGGCCGCTTCCAGAGCGTGCAGGTGAGCCGTGACTTCGCCGTCCAGGCCGTCGGGCATCGTGCCCTGCTCCAGGTAGTGACGGCAGGCCTCGGTCGTGATCGTGAAGCCGGGCGGCACCGGCAGGCCGAGGTTGGTCATCTCGGCGAGGTTTGCCCCCTTCCCGCCCAGCAGATCCCGCAGATCCCTATTGCCCTCGGTGAAGTCGTAGACGAACTTGACCACTGCACGTTCTCCTCGCAACGCCGCCGCGCGGTGCGGCCCGGGCGTCTGTCAGCATGGGTTTGACCGCGGCCTGATGACCCCGATGACCGGACTCTACCGGCCAGGCTGCCCGCAGCGGGAATCAGTGTGCGGCCTGACCCGGGCGGCCAGCGGCAATGCGGCAGCAAATTGCTCACAAAAAATCGGTGGCTCGCGCACTTATTTGCACCTTCGGTGCGTCTCTTAGGTAGACGTCGAGGACGGGTCGGAACCCTCTGGATTGGTTGGCCGAACCTTAGCTCTGCTATGCCCTTTTTTTGACTCAGGAATGGCAGGGGCAGCCTCGTTATATGCATGGGTAATTCGCTCGCAGGAGCATAGGGAATTATGGCGTACGGGCAAGAGACAGAGGTCAGGCGGGGTGCCGGCACGCGCACGCCCGCCGCCCCGCAGGCCCGCGGCACGTGGCCGCTGCGCGCGCGGCGGTGGCCGGACTGGACGCTGGTGACACCGCCGGCGGTCACCCTGGCCGTGATGCTGTGGGGAATCGCCGCGCCGTCGTACTGGCGGGACGAATCGGCCACCCTGTCGGCCACCGACCGCTCCATCCCCCAGCTGCTGCGGGTGCTCAGCCGGGTCGACGCCGTCCATGGCTTCTATTACCTGCTGCTGTGGCCGGTCGTCCATTTCGCCGGCACCAGGGAATACGAAACCAGGCTGCCCTCCGCGATCGCCATGGCCGCGGCTGCCCTCGGGATTGCCGCCATCGCGCGGCGTCTTCGCTCCCGGCGGGCCGCCCTGTATGCCGGGCTGGTGTTCGCCGCCATGCCGCTGGTCACCCTCCAGGCGCATGACGCGCGGCCGTACGCGCTCGAGACCGCCATTGCCGTGCTGGCCACCTACCTGCTGCTGCGAGCGGCAGAGAACCCGACGGCGGCGCGGTTCGCCGCCTACGCCGTGTCGCTGGTGCTCCTCGGCTACATGCACCTGTTCGGCCTGCTGATCATCCCCGCTCACGCGGTCGCCTTGATCCCGGTGGCCGGCCAGGCCAGGGCACGGCGCTGCGGCGCCGTGGCCGCGGGCGCCGGCGGGGCCGCGGGTAGCGCCGGCGGGGCCGGGGCAGCCGGCAGCGCCAGCGGGGCCGGGGCCGCGGGTAGCGGCGCCATCCCGGACGTGGATGCCGCCGGGCTGTGGACCCGGTGGCTGGCCGCCGACGCCGCCGCAGGCGTGCTGCTGGCGCCGCTGCTGTGGCTCGGCTGGCGGGAGAGGTGGGCCATCGGATGGCTGCCGCCGCCGGCCGGTCACGATCTGCCGGCGCTGGCGGCTTCCCTCGCGGCGGGCACGCTGGCCTCGGCGCCGGTCTTCGCCGGGTTCATCGCGCTGGGCACCGTCTGGGCCGACTGGCCGGACCGGATCCTGCGGCCGGGCTGGTGGCGGCCGGCGTGGCGCCGGCCGGTCCGGGCCGTGCACGCCGTGGCAGCCATGGCGCCGCGGGCGCGACGCGGGGAGCGCGCGCTCACCTGGGTGGCCCTGCCGTGGCTGCTGCTACCGCCCGCCGTCCTGCTGATCGCGGCCGAGTTCAAGCCGGTCTATGAGTTCATGTATCTGGAGTACTGCCTGCCCGCGGTGGCGCTGCTGGTGGGAGCGGGCCTGGCCGCGCTCGGCCGGCCGCTGCGGCTGGCCGCTTTCGGCCTGGTCATGATCCTGGGTCTGCCCGCGCAGTTCTTCCTGCGGACGCCGCTGGCGGGCGGCTACATCCGGGCCACCGCCCAGTTCCTCGCCCAGCACGAGCGGCCGGGAGACGCCGTCTACTACCCCAGCTTCGGCGGCGGAGTGCCGACCTGGAACATCACCTACCCGGACGGCTTCGCCGGGCTGCGCGTGATCCAGCTGGACGAGACCGCCGCGCAGGCCGGGCGCCTGGTGGGCACGTCGCTGCCGCTGCCGGTCATCGAGCGGCGGCTGCAGAGCGTGCGCCGGCTCTGGGTGGTGGAAGAGTCCCCGTCGTGGGTGATCCCGCGATTGCGCCTCGGTCCCGATTTCCGCCAGGTGCTGAGCTGGCATCACAACCAGATGCGGGCCCGGCTGTACGTCCGGGTGCGGCCGCCGGCACCGCCGCAGGCCCGGCGCTACGCCGCTTGACATCCGGGCCTGTGGCCCGGGCGGGCGCACGGCACGATGGTCGCGGGGACACCGAAGGCGAAGGAGGCGGCGCCCGTGCCTGACCTGGTGATCGGATTGCTCCATCCGGGCGAGATGGGCTCTGCCGTCGGCGGCTGCCTCACCGAGGCCGGATACCCGGTCTGGTGGGCCTCGGCCGGCCGCGGGCCTGCCACCGCGTCGCGCGCCCGGCAGGCGGGACTGTCCGACGCCGGCACCGTCGCCGGGCTGGCCGGCCGGTGCGACGTCATCGTCTCGGTATGCCCGCCGCACGCGGCGGTCGAGGTGGCCGGGTCCGTCGCCGCCGGCGGCACCGGGAAAACCGGTTTTCGCGGCCTGTTCGTCGACGCCAACGCGATCTCACCGGACTCCGCGCGCACCGTGGCCGCGATCGTCGAGGCGGGCGGCGCCCGCTACGTGGACGGCGGGATCATCGGCCTGCCGCCCGTCGCGGCAGGCAGCACCCGCCTCTACCTGTCCGGTCCCCGGGCCGGCCAGATCCGGGACCTGTTCGCCGACACCAGGGTTGACGCCAGGATCGTCGATGACCGGATCGGCAGCGCCTCGGCGGTCAAGATGGCGTACGCCGCCTGGACCAAGGGCACGTCCGCCCTCCTGCTGGCCGCGCGGGCGCTGGCCACCGCCGAAGGGGTGCAGGACGCGCTGGCGACCGAGTGGGCGCTGTCCCAGCCCGACCTGGCCGACCGGACCCGGCGCGCGGCGCGCTCCGCGGCCAGGAAGGGGTGGCGCTGGGTGGCCGAGATGGAGGAGATCGCCGGCAGCATGGCCGCGGCGGGGCTGCCGCCGGGGTTCCAGGAAGCGGCGGCCGAGATCTTCCGCCGCTCGCCCCGGGCCTCGGCCGCGGCCGAGGTCAGCACCGAGGCGGTCCTCGGCGCCCTGCTTGACCGCGGCAGCTAGCAGGCCAGCCCTTTCGCCACCGGTCACGGCGGGGCCCGTGACAGATGTCACCGCGGCCGGAGGAGGTACGACACTGCCGCAGGAACCCGCGCGCATGGTGACATTTGCACACCGGCCCGGAATGGGCCGGATCTGATGCGAAGGCGCTGCTGGACGCCGGCTACCGGCCGCGCGAGATCGAGGTGTCCAGCCTGGGCCCGGAACAGGCGTTCCTTGCCATCACCGCGCAGGACGACAGGAACGGCGCCGGCGAGCGCGAGAAGGAGGCAGCCCGGTGACAGGCACACTGGCCCTGGCCCGCCTGGAGGTGCTGCGGGTGCTGCGGAACAAGCGCTACCTGATCTTCACGATCGCGCTGCCGGTCGTGCTGTACCTCGCGTTCGGGCGCTCGAACGCGGCCGCCTACGGGGTCGGGTTCAAGGCGTTCCACATGATCGCGATGGCCTCGATCGGCGCGTTCAGTGGCGCGCTGTCCGGCAACGTCCAGCGGATCTCGCAAGAACGCAAGGACGGCTGGATCCGGCAGCTGCGGATCACCTCGCTGCCGGCCGGCGGGTACGTGGTGGCCAAGATCGTCGCATCCCTGGCCACCTCGGTGCCGTCGATCGTGATCGTGCTCGCGCTTGGCCGGTTCTACGGCGGCGTGCAGCTCGCGCCCTGGAAGTGGATCGCCATCGGCCTGGTGATCTGGCTGGGCTCGCTCGCCTTCGCCGCGCTCGCGATCGCCATCGGCTACCGGTTCATGCCCGACGCGGCCCAGCCGATCGCCATGTTCGTGTACCTCGGGATGTCGCTGCTCGGCGGCCTGTGGTTCCCGCTCACCGGCGCGCTCGGCAAGTTCGCCCAGGCGCTGCCGACCTACCAGGTCACCCGGATCGGCACGGACATCATCGGCCAGGGCACCTTCCCGCTGGACAAGATGGCCATCATCCTGGCCTGGCTGGCCGGCTTCGTCGCGCTGGCCGCGCTCTCGGTGCGCAGCACCGCGGAAAAAATCTGAGCGGCTGGCGGCGTACAGGGCCGTGTCCCGCGGGGACGCGGCCCTGGCGGCCGTTGCCGCGCGCCGGGCACGCACCAGGCCCGGCCGCGGAACCGGCGATCAGCAGCCGGTCAGCCGCTCGGCCAGGTAGGACTCGACGTTCGCGATGCTCACCCGCTCCTGCTGCATCGAGTCGCGGGCCCTGACGGTCACGGCCTGGTCGTTCAGCGTGTCGAAGTCGACGGTGACGCAGTACGGGGTGCCGATCTCGTCCTGGCGACGGTACCGGCGGCCGATCGCGCTCGCGTCGTCGAAATCGGTGTTCCACCGCTTGCGCAGGGCCGCCGCCAGGTCACGGGCCCTGGGTGAGAGATCCGGGTTGCGGGACAGCGGCAGCACTGCAGCCTTGACCGGCGCGATCCGCTGATCGAGCCGCATCACGGTCCGCTTCTCCGGGTTCCCCTTGGCATCCGGCGCCTCGTCCTCGGCGTAGGCGTCGAGCAGCAGCGCCAGCATGCACCGGTCCACGCCGGCCGCCGGCTCGATGACGTAGGGCACGTACCGCTCGCCGGAGTCCGGGTCCAGGTAGGACAGGTCCACCCCGGACGCCCTGGCGTGCGTGCTCAGGTCGTAGTCGGACCGGTTGGAGATGCCTTCGAGCTCGCCCCACTCGGAGCCGGGGAACTCGTACCGGTACTCGATGTCCACGGTGCGCTTGGCGTAGTGGGCCCGCTTGTCCGCCGGGTGGGTGAACTGCCTGAGGTTCTCCTTGCGCAGCCCCAGGTCGGTGTACCAGCCGAACCGGGTGTCGATCCAGCGGTCGTGCCACTCCTCGTCCGTGCCCGGCTTGACGAAGAACTCCATCTCCATCTGCTCGAATTCGCGGGTGCGGAAAATGAAGTTGCCGGGGGTGATCTCGTTGCGGAACGACTTGCCTATCTGGCCGATGCCGAACGGGACCTTCCGGCGCGAGGTCTGCAGCACGTTGCGGTAGTTGATGAAGATTCCCTGCGCCGTTTCCGGCCGCAGGTAGGCGAGCCCGGCCTCGTCTTCGGTGGCCCCCAGGTAGGTGCGCAGCAGGCCGCTGAACATCCGCGGCTCGGTGAACGAGCCCCGGGTGCCGCAGTTCGGGCAAGTGACGTCGGCCAGCCCGTGCTCGGGGGCGTGCCCGTGCTTGTGCTCGTAGGCCTCTTCCAGGTGATCGGCGCGGAACCGCTTGTGGCAGGACAGGCACTCGATCAGCGGATCGGTGAACTCGGTGACGTGACCGCTGGCCTCCCAGACCTCCCGGGCCAGGATCACCGAGGAGTCGATGCCCACGACGTCCTCGCGCTCGGTCACCATCGACCGCCACCACTGGCGCTTGATGTTGTTCTTCATCTCGACGCCGAGCGGGCCGTAGTCCCAGGATGCGCGCAGGCCGCCGTAGATCTCGCTGGACGGGTACACGAACCCCCGCCGCTTGCTGAGGCTGACCAGCGTGTCGATGCGTTCGGTACGTCGTGCCATCGAGGTCTCCATCCGGCTGGCGGTCGGAGGGCTGCGAGCGCGGGCAACCCGGCCGGTCCAGCCTACCTGCGGCCGCAGGCCGTGGCCGCACGGTTAAGCGCAGCCGCCGGGAGCGCGAAGCACCGGCCTGCCGGCCCGAAACAACCCGCCTGGCGGCCGGCGGTTATCGCGGTACCGGGTTGGGCACCGCGCCGCCGTAGCGCCGGTCCCGGCTTGCGTACATTTCGCAGGCCCGCCACAGGTCGCGCCGGTCGAAATCGGGGAACAGCGTGTCAAGGAATACGAATTCGGCGTAGGCGGACTGCCAGAGCAGGAAATTCGATGTCCGCTGTTCTCCCGACGACCGGATGAACAGGTCAACGTCGGGAATTCCCGGCTCATCGAGGTAGCGGCCGAACATCTTCTCGTTGACCTGGTCCGGGCGCAGCCTGCCGCCGCCACCTCCGCCGCGATGGCCGCCGCGGCGTCCGCGATCTCGGCCCGGCCACCGTAATTCACGCAGAACTGCAGCGTGAGCACGGTGTTGTCTTCCGTCAGCCGTTCGGCATATTCAAGCTCGCGGATGACGCTGCGCCACAGCCTGCGGTGCCGGCCCGCCCACCGGACCCTGACCCCCATCTCGTGGAACTCGTCGCGCCGCCGGTGGATGACGTCCCGGTTGAAGCCCATCAGGAAGCGCACCTCGTCCGGCGAGCGGCGCCAGTTCTCGGTGGAGAACGCGTACGCCGACAGGTACGGGATGCCGAGCTCGATCGCGCCCATGATCACGTCGAACAGCGCCGCCTCGCCGCGCTTGTGACCCTCGGTGCGCGGCAGGCCGCGCTGCTTGGCCCAGCGGCCGTTCCCGTCCATGACCAGCGCGACGTGGCGGGGCACGAGCTCGGCCGGAATGTCCGGCGGCCGCGCGCCCTCGGGGTGCGGGTCAGGCGGCCTGACGCCGCCGCGGCCGGCCGGGTTCACCGGCATGGACACGCCCGTGAGGACGCATCACACGTGCTCCACGTGGCGCAACGACCGGATCGAATGTTCCAGGTGCCACTGCAGGTAGGCGGCCACCAGGCCGCTGCACTCCACCTGGTGCCGCAGCTCGCTGGCGTCGGCGCGCGGCCAGTCGCCGCGCAGCAGCGCGGTCATCAGGTCCACCGTTTGCCTGGCCGGCGTCGCGGCGCCGGGCGGCCGGCACGACCGGCAGGTCAGGCCCCCCGGCGGCCACCGAGAACGCGCGCGACTGCTCGCCGGAGGTCTCGCCTGCGGGGACCCGCACAGCGCGCACTCCTGCAGGGACGGCGCGTATCCGGCCACGGCCAGCGAGCGCAGCAGGTAGGCGTCGAGCACCAGCCGGGGATCATGGTCGCTGCCGCCCAGCGTGCGCAGACCGCCGACGAGCAGCAGGAACTGCCGCAGCGTTGGCTCCTTCTCCTCGGGGGTGAACCGCTCGGCGGTCTCCAGCATGGCGACCCCGGCGGTGTAGCGCGGGTAGTCGCCGGCGAGCCGCTCGCCGTACGGGCGCAGCGTCTCCGCCTGCTTGATGATGTCCAGCGAGCGCATCGGCGTACAACTGCAGGTCGACGTGGGTGAACGGCTCAAGTCGCGCGCCGAACCGGGACTTCGTCCGGCGCACGCCCTTGGCCACCGCGCGGATCCGGCCGGTCCGGCGGGTCAGCAAGGTGATGATCCGGTCCGCCTCGCCGAGGTCCTGGGTGCGCAGCACGATGCCCTCATCCCGGTACAGGCTCACCCGTCCATTCTCCCGCGTCGCGGCCGCGGCCGCGACGCGGCGGGCCGGCGTGGCGCGGCCGTACCGGGGCCGCCGCGGGGACGGCCCGGCCGGCGCCACGCCGGCCCGGCGGTCAGTTTCGCCGGACCCGGTTCACCGCGGACAGCACGGCGCGCATCGACGCGGTCATCGTGTTGCCGTCCATGCCCACCCCCCACAGGGTCCGCCCGCCGATCGAGCACTCCACGTACGCCGCGGCCTGGGCGTCGCTGCCCTCCGACAGCGCGTGCTCGGCGTAGTCGAGCACCCGGACCTCGACCCCGATCGAGTCCAGCGCGTCGCAGAACGCGGAGATCGGCCCGTTGCCGATCCCCTCGAGCTGGTGCGCCTCGCCGTCGACCCGCACTTCCACAGTGAGCGCGTCCTTGGACTCCACCGCCGCGGAGGTGTAGTGGTCGAGCAGCGACAGCGGGCCGGCGGCGAAGTACTCGGCCCGGAAGATGTCCCACATCGCGGCCGCGGTCACCTCGCCGCCTTCGGCGTCGGTGCGCGCCTGGATGAGCCGGGAGAACTCGATCTGCATCCGCCGCGGCAGATCGAGCTGGTGGTCGGCCTTCATGATGTAGGCCACGCCGCCCTTGCCGGACTGGGAGTTCACCCGGATCACGGCCTCGTAGCTGCGCCCCACGTCCTGCGGGTCGATCGGCAGGTAGGGCACCGCCCAGCGCAGCCGGGCCGGATCGGTGCCCGCCGCGGCGGCTTCGGCCTCGAACGCATCGAAGCCCTTCTTGATCGCGTCCTGGTGCGACCCGGAGAACGCCGTGTAGACCAGCTCGCCCGCGTACGGGTGCCGCGGATGCACCGGGATCTGGTTGCAGTACTCGACCGTGCGCCGGATCTCGTCAATATCGGAGAAGTCGATCATCGGGTCGATGCCCTGGCTGAACAGGTTCATGCCCAGCGTGACCAGGCAGACGTTGCCGGTCCGCTCGCCGTTGCCGAACAGGCAGCCCTCGATCCGGTCCGCGCCGGCCAGCGCCGCGAGCTCTGCGTCGGCCACCGCGGTGCCCCGGTCGTTGTGCGTGTGCACGGACAGGCACACGTGCTCGCGGCGGGACAGCCGGCGGCTCATCCACTCGATCTGGTCGGCGTAGACGTTCGGCGTGGACCGCTCCACCGTGCACGGCAGGTTGAGGATGATCTCCCGGCCCGGCCCGGGCTGCCAGACGTCCATCACCGACTCGCAGACCTCGGCCGCGAAGTCCAGCTCGGTGTCCATGAAGATCTCCGGTGAGTACTCGTAGCCGAACTCGCAACCCGGCAGATAGGCCTCCGCGTACTTCATCACCGATCGGGTCCCGTCGGTTGCCAGCGCCTTGCACTGCTCCCTGTCGATCCCGAACACCACCCGGCGGAACAGCGGCGCGGTCGCGTTGTACAGGTGCACGGTGGCGCGCCGCGCTCCGGCCAGCGACTGGACGGTCCGCTCGATCAGCTCGTCCCGGGCCTGGGTGAGCACGGAGATCTGCACGTCGCCGGGGATCCGGTCGCCCTCCACCAGCTCCCGGACGAAGTCGAAGTCGGCCTGGCTGGCCGACGGGAAGCCGACCTCGATCTCCTTGTAGCCCAGCCGCACCAGCAGGTCGAACATCTGGTGCTTGCGGGCCGGGCTCATCGGGTCGATGAGCGCCTGGTTGCCGTCTCGCAGGTCGGTCGACAGCCACCGCGGCGCGGCCGTGACGGCCCGGCCCGGCCAGGTCCGGTCGGGCAGGTCAACGGGCTTGAACGGCGCATACCGGTGGCAGGGCATGCCGCTGGGCTGTTGCTGGATCTGCATGTGATGCTGCTCCCTCGGTGGGGCGGGCGCGGCCAGCGAACACGCTGAGACTCCGCGGCGAGGGAGCCGGCCGTTATCGGCCCCCGCCGCGGCCGCTAAGAAGAAGCAGTCCGCGCAGCATCGTCAGCCAGGCTACCAGCCCGAACGGCCGCTCCGCCCGGATATCCAGGCACGGCAACGCCGCATCGGCACCCGGGGAGGGCTGTCAGTCGCTGGCGGCGGCGCGCTCGGTCATCGAGATCACGCCGTAGGTCTGGGCCTGGGTCATGTCCAGGTCGGCGGCCACGCCCTGGGCCGCCTGCCGCTCGGCGTCGCTCAGCGGCCCGTCCGCCGTGCCGATGCGGACGATCTCGGCCAGGAACCACTCCCTCGCCTGAACCGCCAGCTGCGCGCCCACCTGGCGGAGCGCGGGGGTGATCTGCTCAGGCGGCTGGGCCAGATCCCGGTCCAGCGCGGCGGCGTCGTAGTGCCGCGCGCCCGCCCCGGTGATCGCGTCGATGGCCCGGCGCCGTGACGGCGGGCTGCCGGGGTCACCCGCGCGCAGCATGGCGGCGGCTGCCGCCTGCATCCCGGCCGGCAGCGCCGCCTGCATCTGCTCGGCGGTGGGCAGCGCCAGCGCGTCGGTGTGATAGCGCGTCTGGCAGGACAGGCACTGGACGTGCTCGCCCGCCTTGTTCAGCGGGATGAGGGGGATGAAGAACAGCGTGAAGAACCGGCGCCCGCGGCGCAGCCGGTACCGCCGGTCACCGCCGCACCGTCTGCAGTGGAAGACGCCGCGGCCGATCGTCCGGTAGAAGACCCGCGCTCCCCAGATGATCAGCAACGCCGCTCTCCTCCTGGTTGGCCGACCGCGGTCCCGCCGGCCCGGCCTGCCAGCCGCCGGGCCGGGCACCACCGAGGGCCGCGTCCTCGGCGTGCCGCCGTTTATCCTTCCGCAGATCGGTATCCGGGAAGGGAGCTTTGCCCGGAAATCGCGGGCCCGGCGCGGCAGCGGCGGCGCAAAGCCGTTGCCATCGCCCGCTGGGCCGGGTTTTGCTGGTTCGATGCGCATCGAGCGTTTCGATCCGGTCGCCGACACCGAGAAGATCATTGCCTGTCACGAGCTGTACGCGGCGGGTCACCCGGTGGACGACCCGGAAAACCTGTCGCTTTCCGGCCGGGGTCCGGGTTTGCTTGACGAATGCACATCGAACGTTTCGATCCGGTAGCGGACAAGGACAAGATCCGGGCCTGCTACGAGCTGTACGTGGCGGGCAAGCCGGCGGACGACCCCGACGGCCCGCTGGCGTCGCTGCCGGTGTACGCCGGCTGGCTCGGCCTGGGCTGGGACCAGGACCCGCGCGAGGCCTGGCTTGTCGCCGGCGACCGGCCGGGGACCTGGGCGGGCGGGTACCTGCTTGAGCTGCCCGCCAGGGAGAACCGGCACATCGGGTGGCTCAGCATCATGGTCGCGCCCGGCCAGCGGCGAGCTGGCCTCGGCAGCAAGCTGCTGGGGCACGGCGCGGCCCGCGCGGCCCAGCACGGCCGCACGGTGCTGTCCGCCGAGACCCGGGACGGTTCGCCCGGCTCCGCCTTCGCCGCCGCGATGGGCGCGCGCCGCGGGGTCACCGAGGCACGCCGGATCCTCCGCCTGGCGGACATGCCGCCCGGGCGCCTGGCCGAGCTGCGCGGCCAGGCCGAGCCGGCGGCAGGCGGCTACTCGCTGGTGTCCTGGCGGGGAGCACCGCCGCCCGAGGAGTATCTGGACGGGGTGGCGGCGGTGGCCAACGCCATGAACGACGCCCCGCACAGCCCCGGATTCGAGCCGGAGCAGATGGACACCCAGCGGGTCCGCGACAGCGCGCGGCTGATCACCGCGCTGGGGGTGCGGTACTACTCGGTGGCCGCCAGGTGCGACAAGACGGGTGAGCTCGCCGGCCTGACCCAGCTCGCCGTGGACCCGCTGGCGCCGCACTGGGGCCATCAGCACCTGACCGCGGTCGCTCGCGCGCACCGCGGGCACCGGCTGGGGCTGCTGGTCAAGGTGGCGATGATGGAACTGCTCGCGCAGGCCGAGCCGGGCCTGGAACGGGTGATCACCGGGAACGCCGACGTCAACCGGCACATGATCGCCATCAACGAGGCGCTCGGGTTCGGGGTGCTGGACCTGTGGCCGCACTGGCAGCTCGACGTGGCGCAGGCCGCGGTGGCGGCAGGCTCGCGCGCCGGCGAGGCGGCGGGCGCCCGCCGGTGAGGCGCGCCCGCCGCCTGGCGGGCAGCCCGGGTCCCGCGCGCGGCGCCGCGGACGGGACAGGGAATCAGTCGTAGAAGCCGAGCCGGCGCAGCTGCTTGGGGTCGCGCTGCCAGTCCTTGGCGATCTTTATGTGCAGGTCGAGGTAGACCCGCGTGCCGAGCAGGGCCTCGATCCGCTGCCGGGCCCTGGTGCCGACCGCCTGCAGCCGCGCCCCGCCGGGCCCGAGCATGATCGGCTTCTGGCTTGGCCGCTCAAGGTACATGAACGCGTGCACGTCGGTCAGATCGCCCCGGCCCGGCCGCGGGCCCATCTCCTCGACCACGACCGCGATCGAATGCGGCAGCTCGTGCCGCACGCCTTCCAGCGCCGCCTCCCGGATGAGCTCGGCCACCATCACCTGCTCCGGCTCGTCGGTCAGCTCGCCGTCCGGGTACAGCGGCCGGCCCGCGGGCAGCTTGCCGATGAGTACCTCCTCGAGCACGTCCAGGCCGAACCCGGTCACGGCCGATACCGGCACCACGTCGGCCCATTCGCCCAGCTCGGTCACCGCGACCAGCTGCTGCATGACCTGTTCCTGACTGGCCTGGTCGGTCATCGTGACGATGGCGACCACCGGCTTGTCGCGCAGGCCCGCCAGTTCCCGGGCCAGGTAGGCGTCGCCGGTTCCGACCGGCTGCGGCGCGGACACGCAGAATCCGATCACGTCGACCTCGGTGAGCACCGACCTGGCCAGGCTGTCCAGCCGCTCACCGAGCAGGGTGCGGGGCTTGTGCAGCCCGGGCGTGTCCATGATGACCAGTTGCGCGTCGGGACGGTGCACGATCCCCCTGATCACCCGCCTGGTCGTCTGCGGACGGCTGCTGGTGATGGCTACCTTGGCGCCGACCAGCGCGTTCATCAGGGTCGACTTGCCGGTATTCGGGCGGCCGACGAAACAGGCGAACCCAGATCTGAACCTGGCTTCGGCGGGGCTATGCGGTGCGGTCACCTTCGTGATTGTGCCGTGCTTCGGCAGCCGGGTGATAGTTACCAGACATCGCTGTCCCGCCAGTCGCAGGTGAGCTCGCCGGACAGGTCCAGCGGCGCGGTGAGCGGGAGCACGAAGATCGCGCCTTCTTCCTCCTCGGTGCGCACGATGCCGTCCGGGGTCAGGGCCGAGCAGCGGCCCCGCCACGGCTGCCAGCCGCGCGCGGAGTAAAAGGCGGCGGCCTCGTCGGTCGCGCCGAGTCCGCCCAGGTCGTAGGCGCGGCTGATGACCCGCTCCAGCGCGGCCATCATCGCCGTGCCGTGCCCGCGGCCGCGCCGGTCCGCGCGCACCCCGACGCCCTCCACGTAGCCGGCCCGCCAGGCCCGGCCGCGGTGCAGCAGCCGCCGCTGGATCACCGACCCGTGCCCGATCAGCTCGGGGCCCTCCCAGACGAGGGCGTGGATCCCGCCGAGGGAGTGCTCCCAGTCCTGCTCGGTCATGTCGTCGAAAACGTCGTACAAGAGCGCCCGGCCTGCCCGGAGGACTTCGGGATCGAGGTCGGCGGTGTGGGCGGTCTGCAGTTCAGCCACCACCCCATCCTGGCGGCCCGCCGCGTCGCCGGCGACTCGTTTTCAGAGCGGCAGGGCGGCGCGCAACGCGCCGTCGGGCCGGACGTGGAACACGGTGATCTTGTTACTGAAGTCGCGCAGCGCCGCCAGGTCGGCGGGATCGAGCTCGGCCGCCTCGCTGACCAGGGCGGCCGCCTCCAGGCTCGCCGCCCCGCTCGAGGCGGCCATCGCGACCGCGAGCTGCAGCGCGGTGAGCTGGAGCGAGGGCAGGTCGACCGCCGCGGCCGCGTAGGTCCGGCCGGTCTCGTCGCGGACCGCCGCTCCCTCCGCCGCGGCCACCCGGGCGCGGGCCGACCGGGCCAGGCTGATGATCTTGAGATCCTCTGGGTCGAGGGGTGCCGCCTCGGTCACCGCGAGCCTAGTCGCTGAGATCCGGGTGATCGATGTCCACGGCCGGCAGGTCCTGCACGTCCCGCTTGGTGATGCCGAGCTTGATGCCGTCCTCGTCGACTCCGGTCACCGCGCTGATGGGGATGGCCACTTCCTTGCGGCCCCACAGGTGGCCCTCCTGCAGGAGCACGTGCGTGACGTGGTGGCTGCGGGGTTCGATGACCAGGCCCTGGACCCGGCCGATGTTGCCGTCGGTGGCGTGCACGTGGTCGTCGCGGCGCACCTCCACCTCGCCCAGCGGGACGGTGTCGTAAGTGACCGTCTGCGATATCCCCCCGGCCAGGGCGTCAGCGGTGACGCCGTCCACGCCACCGAGGCCGTAGTAGGGCCAGGACACCACCTGTTCGGGCCCGAAGGCCCCGTAGCCGTAGGTTCCCGGCACGAACTGGGTGTCTTCGGCGGAGTCGAGCTTCTCGAACTCATCCTGGGTGCAGCGGAGCCGGATCTCAGTCCCGGTCGCGTCGACAAGCTCGAGAGGAACGAGCCGGCCCAGTCCGACCCGCTCGGGCGGCTCGACCACGAGATGGGTGACCGAACGCGCGACCGGGTTGACCACCACCCGGATGAGCGACCCGCACGGGCCGTCGCTGCAGCTGACATCGGCCCCGATCACGAACGGCGTGGCTTCTGCCATCGCGCCCCTCCTCTGGCTGAAAGCCTGGCTGAGGACCCGCGCTCAAACAGGCTCTTAGACCTTACCCCCGGCCCCGGCCGGGCTGTGGGCGGCATCGGCTCACGACGGGCCGGCGATCAGGCCCGCTCTCCGGGCGGCCCGGGGGCCCGGAGGGTGTCCTGGGCCGTGCCGCCCGTCTCGCCCGGCTGCTTCCCGTTGGCCGATCCGGCCACCGGTGCCGGCTCGGACGATTCGTCTTCTGCGTCTTCGCCGCGCGGCCCGGACCGGGACGGAGCCGGATCGAGCCGCTCCACCAGGACGGTGCTGATCCGGTTGCGCCGGCCGGCCAGGTTTTCGGCGGTCAGCCGCAGCCCGGCCACGGTGGCGACGGATCCAGCGATCGGGACCCGGCCGAGAGCCTGGGCCAGCAGCCCGCCGGCCGTCTCCACGTCGTCCGCGTCGATGGTGACACCGAACAGTCCGGCCAGGTCGTCCACCGGCAGCCGGGAGGTGACCCGGGCGGTGCCCGGGCTCAGCCACTCCACCGGAGGCTGCTCCTGGTCGTACTCGTCTGCGATCTCGCCGACGATCTCCTCGAGGATGTCCTCGATCGTCGCCAGCCCGGCGGTGCCGCCGTACTCGTCGATCACGATGGCCACGTGCGACTGCCGCTGCTGCATCTCCCTGAGCAGCTCGTCGATGGGCTTGCTGTCCGGGACGTAGGTGGCGGGCCGCATGATCGACTCCACCTTCTCGACCGACTCGCCGTCGCGGTGCTCGAGACCACGGGCCACGATGTCCTTGAGGTAGGCGATCCCGACCACGTCGTCCTCGTTCTCGCCCACGACCGGTATCCGCGAGAAGCCGCTGCGCAACGCCAGCGAGAGCGCCTGGCGCAGCGTCTTGTCCCGCTCGATGAACACTATGTCGGTGCGCGGGACCATGACCTCCCGCACCAGCGTGTCACCGAGCTCGAAGACCGAGTGGATCATCTTGCGCTCGCCCGGCTGGATGACGCGGCGGCGCTCCAGGAGGTCCACCAGCCCCCTCAGCTCGGCCTCGGATCCGAGCTGGCTGTCCCGCCCCCGGCCGCCGGGCATGATGTTGCCCGCCCTCGTCGCCAGCCAGGACAGGGGGCCGAGCAGCCGGGACAGCGGCTTCAGCACCGCGGCCGCGGCCAGGGCCACCGGCTCGGTGTACCGGCGGCCGATAGCCCGGGGCACGACCCCGATCACCAGGTACCCCAGCACGATCATGACGGCCGCGGCGATCAGGAACGCCCGCCAGCCGGAGCCCAGCCAGTGCACCAGGGCCACGGTCAGCAGGACGGTCGCGGCGACCTCCGCGGTGATCCGCAGCAGCAGCAGCATGCTCAGGTAGCGAGGCCCCTCGGCCAGCACGGCCTCGGCCTGCGCAGGATGGCGGCGGCCGGTCCTGGCCAGCTCCTGCGCTCCGATCCTGGCCGCACGCGCCAGGGCCACCTCGCCGGCCACGCACAGCCCGGCCAGGAATGTCAGCAGTATCGCCGCCGCGACCAGCCATCCCATGGGTGATGTCACCCAGGCCCTTTCCGCCCTTCGACGTCGGTTCCCCGCTGCTTGCTCGCGCGCCAGGAAGCGAGCAGCTGTTCTTGCAGGCTGAACATGGTGGCACGCTCGCCGGCGTCGGCGTGGTCATAACCGAGCAGATGCAGCAGGCCGTGCGTGCAGAGCAGCTCTAGCTCGTCCGCCACGCTGTGCTGCGCCTCCCGTGCCTGCTCGGCCGCCACCTGCGGGCAGAGCACGACGTCGCCGAGCAGGGCCGGGCTGGGCTCAGCGCTGTCCTGGCCCTCCCGGTCACCCCGGGATCCGCCGAGCTGCGGCGGGACCGGGGGCCTCAGCTCGTCCATGGGAAACGCCAGCACGTCTGCGGGCCCCGGCTCGCCCATCCAGCGTTCATGCAGGCCAGCCATGACTTTCTCGTCCACGAGCAGCACCGAGAGCTCGGCCAGCGGATGGATGTGCAGCTCGCCGAGTACATAGCGGGCCATGGCCGCGAGCCCGGCCTCATCGACGTCGATCCCCGACTCGTTGGCGATGTCCACGCTCACCGGTCAGCGCCCGCCCCTGCTGCCGCGGGACCGGCCGCGCCCGTCCTGCTGGTCGCGGCGGTCCTGCCGGTCCTCGTACCTCTCGTACGCATCGACGATGTCGCCGACCAGCCGGTGCCGGACCACGTCGTGGCTGGTCAGCCGGGCGAAATGGATGTCGCTGAGGCCTTCCAGGATCTCCTGGACCTGGCGCAGCCCGCTCTGCTGGCCGTGCGGGAGGTCCACCTGGGTGACGTCGCCGGTGACCACGACCCTGGAGCCGAAGCCCAGCCGGGTCAGGAACATCTTCATCTGCTCGGCCGAGGTGTTCTGCGCCTCGTCCAGGATGATGAACGAATCGTTCAGGGTGTTGTGGGTCAGCAGGAAGTCCTCGGTGGTGTAGAGCGAGTCGGCCGCCGCCACCGAGATGCATACCGCTTCCGCGGTGCCGGCCGGCTCAATGCTCTCGATGAACCGCATCGGACGCCCGCAGGCGCCCTGCTCGTGGTACTTGTCCCGTTTCCTCGTCAGCCGGAACGGCTCGATCCCGGCCGGGAGCCGGATATCGATGATGTACGCGTCGTGCCGGTTGTAGATGGGACGGCCCTTGGCGAAACCAGGGAGTCGCCCGTGAGCTCGGCGGACGGAGTTACAGGCAACTCCGCCTAGCGAACGGACCAGGAAGAGCACGTCGTCGCGCAGCCGCGGCGAGGTGGTGGTGTACTGAACGCGGCAGGTCCGGCCCTGCTGGACCACCGGATCGCCGTCGGTGTCGAGGAGGCCTTGCAGGACGGCCAGCCGGACACTCTCCGAGTTGTACAGGTAGAGCTCAGGCACGAACTTGGTTCGACGACCGGGCTCCGGCCAACCCGAGCAGGCGCGCCACCCCGGTCACTGGGTTCTCGATCGTCATGACCTCTCCCGGCGACGTCACCCGGTTCAGCGCGTAGTCAGGCCCCTTCTTGGGCCGGGCCTTGGTACCGGGTAGGAGCCTTTGCAACGCCTGGGCGAGTTCCGGGTCGCCGGTTGCGAAGGCCGGCGTGGTTGTCCCGGTCAGGCAGCCGTCGCCGAGCAGCAGCCCCAGTGCGTAGGGGTCCATCGGCACCTCGCGGTGCGGGAAGCACACGGGTGCGCTGTGCAGCGGAAGCTCGTACCGGTGGTAGTGGTTGGCCCGCAGGTCCCCGATCATCTCCCGGGTGGCGAGGACCCGCAGCGGCTTGCCGCGGCGGCGGTCGTCACGGGTTGCCACGGCCCACAGGTGGTCACCCGAGCACAGCGTCGAGGCACCGTCCTGCGCGGTGACCCGGTAGATGTCCTTCTTCCCCTGCGGGAACACGCCGATCACCGGCGTCGGCTCGCCGTTCGACCCGATGACCAGGTCACCGACGGCCAGCGAGCCGATGGGCCTGAACCCGTCCGGGGTCAGCACCGGTGTGTCCAGGGGCATTGCGCGGCCGCGCATGTACGCCAGGGGGGCGATCTCGATGCTCCCGGCGGCGGTGAGCCGGGGGATCGAGTCGGGGTCGATCATGTCGTGCAGCGCGTCATACAGCGGCCGCAGATAGGGATCGATCTTCTCGAACAGGGTGCCGGGCAGGAAGCCGAGCCGCTCCCCTGCCTCGACGGCCGGCCGGGTCAGGATGATCCGGTTGACCTCCTTGGCCTGCAGTGCCTTCACCGCCTTCGCCATGGCCAGGTAGGTCTTGCCGGTGCCCGCCGGGCCGATCGCGAACACGATCGTGTTGTTGTCGATGGCGTCCACGTAGCGCTTCTGGTTGAGCGTCTTGGGCCGGATGGTGCGCCCGCGCGCGGACAGGATGCCCACCGTCAGCACCTCGGCCGGGCGGATCCCCGACTTGTGCCGCAGCATGCCGAGGCTGCGCTCGATCAGGTCGGCGGACAGCTCGGCGCCGCTGCCGAGCAGCGCAATGAGCTCCTCGAACAGCGCGGTGACCAGAGTGTTCTCAGCCGGCTCGCCGGTCACCGTGATCTCGTTGCCGCGCACGTGGATGTCAGCGCCGAAGGCCTGCTCGATCACGTGCAAGAGCTCATCGCCCGAGCCGAGCAGGCTCACCATGGGGTACTCATCCGGAATCACGATCTTGACCTGAGAACGGCCATCAGCCCGCGGCTCGCTGCTGCTGTGGTGATCCGAGGAAGTTTCCGTCAATTGCTCCCCTTCGGGAGGTCCGGGGTCATCCGCGCCGGGGCGATCTCTCGCGGCCGGCAGCCAGGCGCGGCGCCCTGGCCGCGCCTGCCGGGCCAGGACCGCCCGCGTGGACGCACCCACCTGCCATCATGCTATCTTCCGGCGTTCAGCCCGGCGGCCAGCCGAGCGCCCGGCCGCCGAGAACGTGGGCGTGCACGTGGCCCACGGTCTGCCCGGCCTGCGGCCCGGTGTTGAACACCACCCGGTACCCGGACTCGTCGATGCCCTCGGCCACCGCCACCTGGTGCGCCAGGCCCGCCAGCTCGTCGAGCAGCCCGTCGCCGGCCTGCGCGACCGCGGCCAGGCCGGGGTAGTGCTCCTTGGTGATCACCAGCAGATGGGTGGGCGCCTGCGGGTTGATGTCACGGAAGGCGAGCGTGCGATTGCCCTCCATCACCTTTGTCGCTGGAATCAGCCCCGAGGCGATCTGGCAGAAAACGCAGTCGGCCACACAAGAGATCTTAACGTGCGGCTCAGAGCGGGTTATTGTTGCCTGGCGTGGTTCCCGCCGCTCCGGCACCCGCATACGCCCGCCAGGCGTAAGCGCACCGCAGCCAGGTGCATATCACCTGGCTGCGGGCCCGGGCCTAGGTCGGGGCGAGGCGCAGTGGTGCGGGCTCTCCAGGGGTGGACGGTGGCAGCAGTGGATGTGGGCCCAGCGCGGGTACGGGGTCGTGGCGGGGAACATTTTCATGACTGCCGGTGAACCAGACGCGGTATCTACGCGTCCAATGCACGTGATCGAGACCCTTGTGGTGACAGAAGCCGCTCTGGGCTCGATACCAGCGGAGTGGGACGCGGACCGTGCGGTCACCGCTCTGTACGGTATGCACTACCGTCCCCTGGTACGGCTGGCCGCCCTGCTGGTGCGGGATGTGGCCACGGCGGAAGAGGTGGTTCAGGACTCGTTTATGGCCATGCACGCCCGGTGGCGCCGGCTGCGCGACACCGACAAGGCGCTGTCCTACCTGCGCCAGGCCGTCGTGAACAAGTCCCGGTCGGTGCTGCGGCACCGGGTGGTGGTGGACAGGAACGCCCCGAAGCCGCCGCCGCTGGCACCGAGCGCCGAACACGGGGCGATGGCCGAGCTCGATCGCTCGGCGGTGGTCTCCGCGCTGCGCAGGCTGCCCCCCCGGCAGCGCGAGGCGCTCGTGCTGCGCTACTACTGTGACCTTTCCGAAGCCCAGATCGCGTCCACGATGGGAATCAGCCGGGGCGCGGTGAAGAGCCACACGGCGCGCGGCATGTCGTCGCTGCGGACCGTTCTGGAGCTGGAGGTCTAGGGTGGTTGCACGCGACGGGCGCACCGCGGGCGAGCGGTAATACGGGTCCTGGCCAGGGACTATGGAGCGGGAGAAATGACGGAACCGGACCGGAAGTTCGAGGAGGAGATTCGCCGCGCGCTGTGCGCGGCGAGTGACCTCATCGTTCCCGCCGGTGACGGCCTGAACCTGATCAGGGAGCGGGCCGCCCGGCGGCCTCCCGCTCTGCGCTGGCTCCTGGCCTGTGCAGCCCATCTGCCGCGCCAGCTGGTCCGCGCGAGCACGGTGGCGGCCAGCGAGGTCGCCGCCACCACCCGCGGCTACTCGAGCGTGGGCCTGGTACTCGCCTCGGCGCGGCGCTGGCCGGCCAAGGCGCACCGCGGGCTGCGGACGCCGAGCCTGTGGCTGCGGCCGGTGCTGGCCACCGCGACCGCCCTGCTCCTCGTGATCGCGGTCACGCTCTCGATCCCCCGGCTGCGCGAGACGGTGGGGGCACAGCTGGACAGCGCCTTCGGCAGCAGCTCCGGCCAGGGTCCGAACGGCGGGCCTGGCGGAGCCGTCCCCGGCGGCGTCGCGCAGTCAACCGGTGCGACCCCGCTGACCAGCGGCACCGACAGGATCGTGGCCGGGCTGCCGTTCCTGGCCACCATGCCGCCGCCCGGCGCCCAGTGCCGGGCTCACGGCACCGGCGCGACAGCCGCCGCCAGCCACGTTCCGCCCTCGTTGGGGCCGGCGGTGAGCCAGACGGCCGGATCAGGAACAAACGCAGGGGTAACAACGCCTGCCACGTGTCGTTCCTCGACCGCGCCGGCCAAGGCCAACCGGGCTACTTCACTGTCATCGCCGCCGGTCACCACCACGGTGCCGACCTCGCCGCCGCCCACCACCACGGTGCCGACCTCGCCGCCGCCCACCACCACGGTGCCGACCTCGCCGCCGCCCACCACCACGGTGCCGACCTCGCCGCCGCCCACCACCACTACCCCGACCACGCCGCCCACGTCGCCGGACTCGAGCACGTCCTCAGCCGACAGCACCGCATCCACGGGGGCGGCGACCGAGACCCCGGACCCGGCGGGCTGAGCCGCCCGCGAGCCACGGCGCCCCAGCCGAAGCAAGCGGCACTCGTCGCTGACCTGCGTCCCGCGGTCGCCTTCCCCGCGGCCCGCTCACCACCGGCCGCAGCGGCTGAGCAGCACGGCGGCGGCGGCGGCGCCCGCGCTGGACGCGCGCAGCACCGTCGGGCCCAAGCGCGCGGCCACGGCGCCCGCAGCCGCGAATGCGGCCGACTCCGCCGGGCTCACCCCGCCCTCCGGGCCCACGATCACGATGATCTCCCCGGCGGCCGGCAGCGGCACGGAGCCGAGCCCGGTTCCTGCGCCGGGTTCCAGGACGATCGCGGCAGCGGCCGTGGCGGCCCGGGTGAGCACATCCGCGGTCTCGGCCGGCCCGGTGACCTCGGGTATGCGAGCGCGGCGCGACTGCTTGGCCGCCTCGCGGGCGGTCGACCGCCAGCGGGCCAGGGCGCGCTGCGACCGGGCCGCCGGCTCCCAGACGGCAATGCACCGCTCGGCCGCCCAGGGCACGATCACGTCCACGCCCACCTCGGTCATCGTCTCCACGGCCTGCTCGCCGCGGTCGCCCTTGGGAATGGCCTGCACCACGCAGATCCGCGGCTGCGGCGGCGGCTCCTGGTGCCGGTGCAGGACGGTCAGTTCCAGCAGGCCGGGGCGGGCGGCCGCCACCACGCATTCGGCGATCATGCCGTCGCCGTCGGTCAGATCCGCGCGCTCGCCCGGCCGCAGCCTGCGCACGGTGGACGCGTGCCGGCCCTCCTGGCCGGACAGCACCACCACGTCCCGGTGCAGGCTGGCGGTATCGGCTATGAACACCGGCGGCCGGCCGGCGGGGTCGGCCATGGCCTACCCGACGGCCATCAGCGGCCGTTGAACGCGTCGCGCAGCCGGGAGAAGAAGCCCTGCTGCCCGGGGGCGAACCGTCCCCGGGGCGCTTCCTCGCCGCGCAGCTTGGCCAGCTCCCTGAGCAGGTTCTCCTGCTCGGTGTCGAGCTTGGTCGGCGTCTCCACCGTCACGTGAATGACCAGGTCGCCGCGGCCGGAGTCGTTCAGGTGCGCGGTGCCCAGGCCGTACAGGGGGATGACCTGCCCGGACTGGGTGCCGGGCCGGACGTCCACGTCCCGCGGGCCGTCCAGGCTCTGCACCGACAGCGTGGCGCCGAGCGCCGCGGCCGCCATCGGCAGGGTCACGGTGCAGTGCAAGTCGTCACCCTGCCGCTCGAAGATCTCGTGCGGGCGCTGGATGATCTCCAGGAAGAGATCCCCGGCCGGGCCGCCGCCGGGGCCCACCTCGCCCTCCCCGGCCAGCTGGATGTGCGTGCCGCTTTCTACCCCGGCCGGGATCCGGACCTTGAGGGTACGGCGGGTCCTGACCCGGCCGTCGCCGTCGCACTCCGGGCAGGGCCTGCGGATCACCGTGCCGTGCCCGCCGCACTGCGGGCACGGTCGCGAGGTCATGACCTGGCCGAGGAACGAGCGCGTCACCTGGCTGATCTCACCGCGCCCGCCGCACACGTCGCAGGTCTCCGGGTGCGTGCCGGGCGCGCTGCCCTCGCCCGAGCAGGTCGGGCACACGACCGCCGTGTCCACCGCGAGCTCGCGGGTGGTGCCGAACGCGCACTCGGCCAGGTCGAGCTCGAGCCGGACGGTGGCATTGCGACCGCGGCGGGCCCGGCTCCGCGGCCCGCGGGTACTCGCCCCGGTGCCGAAGAAGGCGTCCATGATGTCACTGAACGGGAAGTTGCCCGCGCCGAACCCGGCGGCGCCGCCCGGGCCGCCCGCCGCGGCGAAGGGGTCCGCGCCCAGGTCGTACATCTGGCGCTTCTCCGGATCGGACAGCACCTCGTAGGCCTGGGTGATCTCCTTGAACCGGTCCTGGGTCACCGGGTCCGGATTGACGTCCGGGTGCAGCTCACGGGCCAGCCGCCGGTAGGCCTTCTTGATCTCGTCTGTGCTCGCGTCCCGGCGGACACCGAGCACACCGTAGTAGTCCCCCGCCACTAGGACTCCGCCAGAATCTGACCCACGTAGCGTGCCACTGCGCGCACCGCTCCCATCGTTCCCGGGTAGTCCATCCGTGTCGGGCCGAGCACGGCGAGCTTGGCCAGAACCTGGTCACCCGCACCGTACCCGGTGGAGACGACCGAGGCGTTGTGCAGCCCCTCGACGGCGTTCTCGGTGCCGATCCTGACGGTCAGCAGGGTCGAGTCGCCAGACTCGCCGAGCAGCCGCATCAGCACCACCTGCTCCTCAAGGGCCTCCAGGACGTCCTGCAGGCCCTTGGAGAAGTCGCTGGCCGCCAGGTTGGCCGCCCCGCCGAATACGATCTTCTCCTCGTGCCGCGCGGCCAGGCTCTCCAGCAGCACGGACAGCACCGCGACGGCGTTCGGCCGGTCGCCCGGGTCCAGCCTGCGCGGCAGGTCCACGGCCATGGTGGCCGCGTCGGCCAGCGGCCGGCCGTCCAGGCAGGCGTTCAGCGTCGCGCGCAGGTGCGCGATCGAGTCCTCGTCGATGCTGTCTGGCAGCTCCACGCCGCGCTGCTCGACCCGTCCGGTGTCGGTGATCAGGACGAGCAGGAGCCTGCCTGGCGCCAGCGGCACCAGCTCGACGTGCCGGACGGACGAGCTGCGCAGCGAGGGGTACTGGACCACGGCGACCTGGCGGGTCAGCTGGGCCAGCAGCCGCACCGTCCGCGTGACCACATCGTCGAGGTCGTAGGCACCCGCGAGGAACGTCTCGATGGCGCGCCGTTCCGCCCCGGACAGCGGCTTCACGCTGGAGAGCCGGTCCACGAACAGCCGGTATCCCTTGTCGGTCGGGATCCGGCCCGCGCTGGTGTGCGGCTGCGTGATGTAGCCAAGCTCCTCGAGCACCGCCATGTCGTTGCGGATCGTGGCCGGAGACACGTCCAGGTTGTGCCGGTCGACCAGCGACTTCGACCCAACTGGCTCGGTGGTGGACACGTAATCCTCGATAATGGCGCGCAGCACGGCAAGCTTGCGGTCGTCGAGCATGCGTCCACCTCCCGAGGTCCTGGCACTCGTTCAACCCGAGTGCCAATTCTATGGCCGCCCCGGGGCCGGCGCGCACAGCCTGAAAGACATCTACCCGCCGCTGGAGGTGTGATGCGCCGAGATTACGGGCGCGATGTCCTGGCCGAAGGCGGCCGCAAGCCCCGCCGCCCCGCCGTGCCCCAGGTCGAAGCCGAGCGCGGCCTGGTCGTGGAGAGCGCGGACGGCGGGTTCTGCGGGGCCGTGGTCGGCTGCGAGAAGCTGGGCGTGACGCTCGAGGACCGCCGCGGCAGGCAGCGGATCTTCCCGCTGGACCGGGCGGCGTTCCTGCTCGAGGGAAAACCGGTCACGCTGGTGCGCCCGGCGGCGGCCGCCGCGCCGCCCCGCCCGGCCAGGACCGCCTCGGGCTCGGTGGCGCCGCCGCAGGCCGCGGTCGCGCGGGTGGCACGCGCCAGCCGCATCTACGTCGAGGGCAGGCACGACGCGGAGCTGGTCGAGCAGATTCTGGGGCGACGACCTGCGTGACGTCGGCGTGGTGGTCGAGTACCTGGCGGGGGTCGATCACCTGCCGCCGATCGTGACCCGGTTCGGGCCCGGCCCGGGACGCCGCCTCGGCATCCTCGTCGACCACCTGATCACGGGGTCGAAGGAGAGCCGCATCGCGGCCGGGGTCTCTTCTGATCACGTGCTCATCACCGGGCATCCGTTCGTCGATATCTGGCAGGCGGTCAAGCCCGCCGCGGTCGGCATCGCCGCCTGGCCGCGGGTGCCCAGGGGCGTGCCGTGGAAGCAGGGCGTGGTCCGCGCGCTCGGCTGGCCGCTGGACACCGCCGCGGCCTGGCAGCGAATCCGGCGCGCGGCGCGCAGCTTCACCGATCTCGAGCCTGCCCTGCTGAGCAGCGTCGAGCACCTGATCGACTTCGTGACCGGTCCGGACGCCGGCTAGCTCACCCGGTGAGGCCGCGGATGACGGCGTCAGCGAGCAGCCGTCCGGGTGCGGTGAGCACGACCCGGCCGCCGGTCCACGCGGCCGCGTCGGCCAGGCCGTCGCCGATCGCGGTCTGTGCCGCGGCCTGCCCGGCGGCCGACAGCAGGCCGGCCGGGCAGCCGGCCGACAGCCGGGTGAGCAGCATGATCTGCTCGGTCCTGCGCTCGCGCTCGGTGAGCACCTCGCGGGCCTGCCCGGGGCTGGACCCCGCCGCCAGCCTGGCGGCGTAGCTGCGCGGATGCCGGACGTTCCACCACCGGGTGCCGCCGACGTGGCTGTGCGCCCCGGGCCCGATCCCCCACCAGTCCCCGTCGGTCCAGTAGAGCATGTTGTGCCGGCACCGGGCGGCCGGGCCGGCCGCCCAGTTCGAGATCTCATACCAGCCCAGCCCGGCCGCGGCCAGCATCGCGTCGGCGGCCAGGTACCTGTCGGCCATCGCGTCCTCATCCGGCTCGGCCAGCTTCCCGCGCCGGATCTGCGCGGCGAGCCGGGTGCCGTCCTCGACGATGAGCGAGTAGGCGGAGATGTGCGAAGGCCCGGCGGCCACCGCGGCCTCGACCGAGCGGCGCCAGTCCTCGTCGGATTCCCCCGGTGTGCCGTAGATCAGATCGAGGCTGACCTGCCCGAACCCCGCCGCCCTTGCCCAGGCGGCGCAGCGCGTCGCCCGCTCGGGCGTGTGCACCCGGTCCAGGGTGGCCAGCACGTGCGGCACCGCGCTCTGCATCCCGAACGAGATCCGGGTGAAGCCGGCCTGCCGCAGCTCAGCGAGCGACCGCTCGTCCACCGACTCCGGATTGGCCTCCGTGGTCACCTCCGCGCCGGGCGCGAGCCCGAACTCGCCGTCGACCGCGCGCAGGATGGCGGCCAGCGGGGCCGGCCCGAGCAGGGTCGGCGTGCCGCCGCCGAAGAACACGGTCTGCACCGGCAGCCCGGCCTCGCCGAGCACGCGCCTGGCCAGCTGGATCTCGGCGATGGCCAGGCCGGCGTACGCATCGCGGCCGGCGCCGCCCGGCTCGTCGGCGGTGTAGGTGTTGAAGTCGCAGTAGCCGCAGCGGGTGGCGCAGAACGGGACGTGAACATAGATACCGAACGGACGGGCGCCGATGTTCGCGGCCGCGCCGGGCGGCAGCGCGCCGTCGGCCGGCACGGGCTCACCGCCAGCGGGCAGCCCCGGCACCGTGCCTCCTGTCTGGCTCCGCCCGCTCACCTGGCCGGCGCCGGTCGAATTCTTTGCCCGTCCCCCGAGGCGCCGGGCGCAGGCGACGTCAGGTCCGGGTTAAGCTGAATTGTCCCTCTAGCCGGGAGGCGCCGATGACGGCAGGGCGTGGTTACTGGATGCCAGCGGGTTCTGGACGCTGGGTGACCAGCGGCGATTACGCGCGGCTGCGGGTTGCCGACGTTGACCGGGAGCGGACCGCGGACGTGCTGCGGGGCGCCTACGTCGAAGGCCGGCTCACCCAGGACGAACTGGACACGCGGCTGGGGCAGGCCTACGCGGCGCGGACCTACGCCGACCTGGCCGCGCTGGCCGCCGACCTGCCCGCGGCCCACCGTCCGTGGCCGGGGCCTGTTCAGCTCGCTCCAGGGTCGCAGGCCGCGCGGCAGCCGGCGGGCTCGGAGGTCACGAACGGCCTCGCGGTCGCCTCGCTGGTCTGCGGCCTGATGGAGGTTTTCACGCTCGGGATCACCGCGATCCCGGCGGTGATCCTCGGCCACTTCGCCCGCGGCCAGATCCGCAGGAACGGGGAGCGGGGCGACGGGATGGCGACCGCGGGCCTGGTGCTCGGCTGGCTGGGCATCGCGTTCTTCGTGCTGATCGTGGTCGGGGTGGCGGCCATGGCCGTCACCGGGGGTCATGGAGTGATCGATACCCGTGTGATCCCGGGCACGCCGGGTGGCCCGCCGGTTCCTGGCGGAAACGGCCCGTAGCGCGTTCCTGGCGCCGGCGATCAGCCCGGGCGTCAGGAGCCCGCTAGCGGCGCTTCTCCGAGGTGGACAGCGCGGCGATGAACGCCTCCTGGGGTACCTCGACCCTGCCGATGGTCTTCATCCGGCGCTTGCCTTCCTTCTGCCGTTCCAGCAGCTTGCGCTTGCGGGTGATGTCACCGCCGTAGCACTTGGCCAGCACGTCCTTGCGCAGCGCCCGGATGTTCTCCCTGGCGATGATCCGCGAGCCGACGGCGGCCTGGATGGGCACCTCGAACTGCTGGCGCGGGATCAGCTCCCGCAGCCTGGCCGTCATCGACACGCCGTACTCGCGCGCCTCGTCCGCGTGCACGATCTGGCTGAACGCGTCCACCGGCTCGCCCTGCAGCAAGATGTCCACCTTGACCAGGTCGGCCTCCTGCTCGCCAGCCGGATCGTAGTCCAGCGAGGCGTAGCCGCGGGTGCGCGACTTGAGCTGGTCGAAGAAGTCGAAGATGATCTCGGCCAGCGGCATCGTGTAGCGGACCTCCACCCGGTCCGCCGACAGGTAGTCCATGCCGATGAGCGCGCCGCGCCTTGCCTGGCACAACTCCATGATCGTGCCGATGTATGCACTCGGCGCCAGCACCGTGGCCCGCACCACCGGCTCGTAGACGTGCGCGACCTTCACACCAGGCTGGCCGGATCCCCCGAGCTGGGAAACTCGCTCGGGTTGGTCACGGTGATCTCCTGGCCGGCCTCGGTGATCACGCGGTAGACCACGTTCGGCGAGGTCGAGATCAGCGACAGGTCGAACTCGCGCTCCAGTCGCTCCCTGACGATCTCCATGTGCAGCAGGCCGAGGAACCCGCAGCGGAACCCGAAGCCGAGCGCCAGCGAGGTCTCCGGCTCGTAGACCAGCGCCGCGTCGTTCAGCCGCAGCTTGTCCAGCGCGTCACGGAAGTCGGGGTAGTCGTCGCCCTCGACCGGGTACAGGCCGGAGAACACCATCGGCCGCGGGGTCGCGTAGCCGGGCAGCGGCTTGGCCGCCGGGCTGGCCGCGCTGGTCACCGTGTCGCCGACCCGCGCCTGCCTGACGTCCTTGACCCCGGTGATCAGGTAGCCGACCTCGCCGGCGCTCAGCCCCTCGGTGGGCGTCGGCTCGGGCGAGATCACCCCGACCTCGAGCGTGTCGTGCGCCGTGCCGGTGGACATCATCAGGCTCTTCTCCCGGCGAGACAGCCGCCCGTCCACCACCCGCACGTAAGTAACGACTCCGCGGTAGGTGTCGTAGACCGAGTCGAAGATCAGCGCCCTGGCCGGCCCGTCGGGGTCGCCCCGCGGCGGCGGCACCTGGGTGACGATCGCGTTGAGCAGCTCGGGCACGCCCTCCCCGGTCTTGGCCGAGACCCGGAGCACGTCGGAGGGCTGGCAGCCGATGATGTGCGCGATCTCCTCGCCGTACTTGGCCGGCTGCGCGGCCGGCAGGTCGATCTTGTTCAGCACCGGGATGATCTGCAGGTCGCCCTCGAGCGCGAGGTAGAGGTTCGCCAGCGTCTGCGCCTCGATCCCCTGCGCCGCGTCGACCAGCAGCACCGCCCCCTCGCAGGCCGCCAGCGACCTGGACACCTCGTAGGAGAAGTCCACGTGGCCGGGGGTGTCGATGAGGTTGAGCACGTGCCGGGTGCCGTCGGCCGCCGTCCACGGCAGCCGGACGGCCTGGCTCTTGATCGTGATGCCGCGCTCGCGCTCGATGTCCATCCGGTCCAGGTACTGGGCGCGCATCTGCCGGTCCCCGACCACCCCGGTGAGCTGGAGCATCCGGTCGGCGAGCGTGGACTTGCCGTGATCGATGTGCGCGATGACGCAGAAATTGCGGATCACCGCGGGATCGGTACGGGCAAGGTCAGGCATGGCTGCCATGGTCGCATGCGCGGGCCGGCCGGCGCGGCCTGGGCTTGCGCTGCCGCCCGGCAGCGCGCGCCCGGAGGGCCTGGTTTGAGCCGGCGCCGCTACCTCGGATATCCTTCACAGTCGCAGCCCTGGGGCGTCGGAGGCGTACCCTTCCGGGGCACGTCGTTGCCGGCTTGGCCGGCCCGAAGAAATCTCGAGCGAGGGCTTTCGCGTGGCGAACATTAAATCTCAGATCAAGCGTAACAAGCAGAACGAGAAGGCGAGACTCCGGAACAAGGCGGTCAAGTCCTCGCTGAAGACGTCCATCAGGAAATTCCGCGAGGCCGCCGAGGCCGGCGACACGGAGCAGACCGGAGTGGCGCTGCGCGCGGCGTGCCGGCAGCTGGACAAGGCCGCGAGCAAGGGCGTCATTCACAAGAGCCAGGCCGCGAACCGCAAGTCGGCCATCGCCAAGACCTACGTCGAGCTGACCCGCAGCTGACCGCGGCCGGCCAGGGTCAGCACCCGCGTTCGCGCCGCCCGCGTTCAGGCCCGGCTCCGGCAGGCCACGATCGTGCAGACGGCTCGCTCGAGCGCGTATCCCGCGCTGGCTCCCTCGCCCTTGACCTGGGCGTCGGCCTCGGCCACCGCCTGCAGCGCGTCGGCCACCGCGTCCGCGGACCAGCCGTTAAGCTGCCGCCGGACCCGGTCGATCTTCCACGGCGGCAGGCCGAGCTCCCCCGCCAGCGCCTCGCTGCTCCTGCCGCGGGGCACGGCCCCGACCTTGCCCAGGGCACGGACCCCCTGCGCGAGCGCGCTGCTGATCAGGACCGGCGCCACTCCGGTGGCCAGCGCCCAGCGGAGCTGTTCCAGCGCGTCGCCAAGGCGCCCCTCGACCGCACGGTCCGCCACGCTGAACCCGCTCGCCTCCGCGCGGCCGCGGTAGTACCTGGCCACCGCCGCCCGGTCGATGGTGCCGGGGATGTCCTCGGCCAGCTGGGCGCACGCGGCGGCCAGCTCGCTGAGGTCGGTGCCCACGGCGTCGATCAGCGCCCGCACGCTGTCTTTGTCGGCCTTCCTGCCCAGCCCCCCGAACTCGGCCCGGACGAAGTCCATCCGCTCGTCGGCCCTGGAGATCCGGCGGCACCGGATCACCTGTGCGCCGGTACCGGTCAGGGCGGTCAGCAGCGGCCTGCCCTTGGCGCCTCCGGCGTGGGTGAGCACCACCAGCGTGCCGGGCGCGGGAGACGCCGCGTAACGCTCCAGTTCGGCCGCGACGTCCTTGCCCGCGTCCTGGATGCCGCGGATGACCACGGCCCGCACCCCGCCGAACAGTGAAGGCGAAAGCAGGGACGCGAGCGCGCCGGGGGCCAGGCTAGCGGCGGCTACGTCGCGCACATCGTCGGCGCCGGAACCCCTGGCAGCCGGTGCCGCCCCGGCCGCCGTGGCCTCGGCCCCCGTGGTCTCGGGCGCCGTGGTCTCGGCCACCAGGCTGGCGACCGAACGCTCGACCAGCAGCTCCTCCTCCCCCACGACGAGGCAGACGCCGGCCGGGCCGGGCCGGGGGGCAGATGACGAGTCCACCGGGCCAGCCTAGTTGCCAGGGATGCGGGGCCCGTCCAGCCAGGACACAGCGCTCGCTCCGGCAGGACCCGAACCGGATCCTGCGACGGCGCGGGGTCAGGGGACGACAGGCTCGGCGCCGCGCCAGACGCGCAGTGGCCTGAGGCCGTAGGACCAGGCGAACGCGCCCTCGTGGTCGGCGTCCCAGAGCACCATGTCCGCGAACCTGCCGCGGACCAGCGCTCCCCGGTCCGGAGCGCGCAGCGCGTGCGCGCCGCCGGTGGTCGCCGCGCGCAGCGCCTCGGTGACGCTCAGCCCGAACTCGGCGATGGCCAGCGCTATCACCAGCGGCATGGAGGTGATCCCGTTCCCGCCGGGCGTGTGATCGCTGCCCAGCGCGACCGCCACTCCCTTGTCCAGCAGGGCCCGCACCGGCGGGCGCCGGCTCATCTGCATGGACGTACCCGGGCAGACCACGGCCGCCACGCCGGCCTGCGCCAGCGCGGCCACGTCGTCACAGTCGGCCTCATGCAGTATGTCCGCCGAGGCGCAGCCGAGCTCGGCGGCCAGCCGGGCCGCGCCGGTGTGGGAATCGCCGCAGGCGTGCAGCCGGGGCAGCAGGCCCGCCGCGCGTCCGGCGCCGAGGATCCAGCGGGCCTCGTGCTCGGTGAACCGGCCCTCCTCGCAGTACACATCCACGCTGTCCGCACCCGCCGCGGAGGCGTCGGCACACCACGAGCCCACCGCGTCCACGTAGTCGTGGCGGCGGCCGAAATACTCCGGCGGCACCGAATGCGCGGCCATGAAGGTCACGTGGATCCGCGGGACGGCCACCTCGCTCTCCAGCGAGCGCAGCAGCCGGACATCGGCCAGTTCGCCGTCACGGGTCAGGTGATAGCCGGTCTTCGCCTCGATCGTGGTGGTCCCGGACAGCAGCCAGTCGCGGAGCCTTTCCCGCACGCCGTTGCACAGCGTCCACGGGTCGGTCCCCCGGGTCACCGTGACCGTCGAGGCGATGCCGCCGCCGGCCGCGGCGATCTCGGTCGACGAGGAGCCTCCCGACCGCATCGACAGCTCGGCCCACCGGTTGCCCGCGTAGACCGGATGCGTGTGCGCGTCGATCAGTCCGGGCGTGACCAGGCCGCCGCCCAGGTTCTCCACATGGTCCACGTCGACGATGTCATCGATGACGCCGGGAATGCGCTCCGGCAGCTCGGCGGCCGGCCCCACCCAGGTGAGCCGCTCGTCCTGGGTCAGGATGGCCGCGTTGCTCATGATCTCGGAGCCGGTCCACAGCCGGCCGATGTTCGTAAGCAGGCGTACGGTCACCGCAGTGCCATGCCTGGCGAGTGGGGGCGGGCCCCGCAGGTCCCGAGCCTCATGAGATCACCTGCCGTGGATCGTGCCTGCCGACGGACACCAGCGGGGCATCCAGTGAAGTGAATCGTACACGCGGCGCACATGGCGGCGTTCGGCAGTTGCGCGCGCCACCCTATCGGTCCAGCTACGGTATTCCAGCGCGCGCAGCGTGTACAGTCCGAATACGCGAAATGGGGACCCAATTCTTAAAAGTGCCTGATCGGCGCCCTGACCAGCCACGACCGGCCGTGACGTTGGGTGACTCGTCTGCAATCGATAGCGGTAAAACTGTCCGGGCGGAATCCGAAAAGTGTTGCGGAAAGGAATCGTACATTCACCCCGATCCAGGTCATTAGAGACCGATGAATCCGGGCAGCAGCTCCAGCCACTGCCCGTTCGGTATCGGCTTATTCCCCGCCGCCGTCACTCTGCGTAATATCGGTACCGTCCCAGGCCGCGGCCCGCCGGCCCACCCGCTCGAACTCGGCCGCGAGCGACATCGGCACCCGGGCCTGGACGAGGGTGCCGTCCGCGCCGTATCGCAGCTCGATCACCTCGCCCTCCTCGTGGGCGCGCGCGAGCAGGTCACCGCGCTCGTAGGGCAGCACCGTGCATACCCGGGTGTCGTGCCGGGGAAGGGCGCCTTCCACCGCCGCGAGCAGCTCGCCGATGCCCGCGCCGGTCTGGGCGGAGACCACCACGCAGTTGCGCTCGCGCTGCATCACGGCCTGGACCGCGATCGGGTCGGCCGCGTCCGACTTGTTGATCACCACGAGCTCCGCGACATCGCCGGCGCCGATCTCCCTCAGCACCTCGCGCACGGCGGCCAGCTGGGCCAGCGGATCCGGGTCCGAGCCGTCCACCACGTGCAGGATCAGGTCGGCCTGCGCCACCTCTTCGAGCGTGGCCCGGAACGCCTCGACGAGCTGGTGCGGCAGGTGCCGGACGAAGCCCACCGTGTCGGTCAGCGTGAACAGCCTGCCCGAGGGCGTCCGGGCCCGGCGCACGGCCGAGTCCAGGGTGGCGAACAGCGAGTCGGCCACCAGGACGCCCGATCCGGTCACCCGGTTCAGCAGGCTGGACTTGCCGGCGTTCGTGTAGCCGGCGATCGCCACCGAGGGCACCTCACGGCGCCGCCGTCGGCCGCGCTTTACCTCGCGCCCGGTGGCCATGCCGGCCAGCTCCCGGCGCAGCTTGGCCGTCCTGGTCCGGATCCGCCGCCGGTCGGTCTCGATCTTCGTCTCGCCGGGGCCACGGGTCCCGATGCCGCCGCCGGCCGCCACCCGGCCGCCGGCCTGGCGGGACAGGGACTCGCCCCAGCCGCGGAGCCTGGGCAGCAGGTACTCCAGCTGGGCCAGCTCGACCTGCGCCTTGCCTTCCTTGCTCCGGGCGTGCTGGGCGAAGATGTCCAGGATCAGGGCCGTGCGGTCGATCACCTTCACCCGCACGACGCCCTCCAGCCGGCGTAGCTGGCTGGGGCTGAGCTCCCCGTCGCAGATCACGGTGTCGGCTCCCGCCTCGGTCACGATCTCCGCGAGCTCGGCCGCCTTGCCCGCACCGACGTAGGTGGCCGGATCCGGCCTGCCGCGACGCTGGATGAGGCCGTCAAGCACCTGCGACCCCGCGGTCTCGGCAAGCCGGGACAGCTCGCGCAGCGAGTTCTCCGCGCTGGCCAGCGTGCCCTCGGTCCACACCCCGATGAGGACAACCCGCTCAAGGCGCAGCTCCCGGTACTCGACCTCGCTGATGTCCTGCAGCTCGGTGGACATCCCGGCTACCCGGCGCAGCGCGGCCCGGTCCTCAAGGTCCAGCTCACCCGTCTCAGGCCGGGTGACCAGCGGGGCCGCTGTCTCGTCAGCCAGGATGCGCAATGGTGAACTCATCGTCCTCCCAGTCAGGGAACCTCGCCAGGCCGGATACCGCCCGGCGCCTTCGCCCCGATAGTCCCACGGTCCTGACGTCCTCTCACCTGATTAACAACCGGGCGGCGCGGTATGTGCCCGGGGTATCAGGCGCTGGCCCGGCAGCGCCGGCACCCGAGCCCCGGGACCCGCGCCAGGCACCCGGCTGGGGGTGCGGCGGGACAGCGGACGGGCGCGGCTTACGGGATGCGGCGCGGGTTTCTAGGATGGAGGCCACTACTCGGGAGGTGCACAGCGTGACGGACATCGATGGCGTGCAGATCACCGGCCGGGCGGGCCCGAGATACGAGGAGATCCTGACCGATGAGGCGCTCCGCCTGATCGCCGCCCTGCACCGGGAGCTCGGCGCCGCGCCGGGCCGAGCTGCTGGACGCCCGGCACGAACGGCAGCGCGCGCTGGCCGAGGGCGGGACGCTCGACTTCCTCGCGCAGACCAGGAGCGTCCGCGACGACCGGTCCTGGCGGGTCGCGGCGCCCGCCCCGGGACTGGTGGACCGGCGGGTGGAGATCACCGGGCCGACCGACAGGAAGATGACGATCAACGCGCTCAACTCCGGCGCCAAGGTCTGGCTGGCCGACTTCGAGGACGCCAACACGCCGCTGTGGGACAACATGATCGGCGGCCAGCTCAACCTCAGGGACGCGCTGGACCGCGACGATCGACTTCACCAGCGACGAGGGCAAGCAGTACCAGCTGCGGCCGGACGAGGAGCTGGCCACGATCGTGGTCAGGCCGCGCGGCTGGCACCTGGACGAGAAGCACATCAGCATCGACGGCCAGCGCGCGTCCGGCAGCCTCACCGACTTCGCGCTGTACATGACCACATCGGCCCGAAGGCAGCTGGACAAGGGCCAGGGCCCGTACTTCTACCTGGCCAAGACCGAGCACTACCTCGAGGCGCGGCTGTGGAACGACGCGTTCAACATCGCCCAGGACGCGCTGGGCATCCCGCGCGGCACGATCAGGGCGACCGTGCTCATCGAGACCATCCCCGCCGCGTTCCAGATGGAGGAGATCCTCTACGAGCTCAGGGGGCACTCGGCCGGCCTGAACGCCGGCCGCTGGGACTACCTGTTCAGCGTGATCAAGAACTTCCGGAGCCGCGGGCGGGACTTCGTGCTGCCCGACCGCAATTCGGTCGCGATGACCGCCCCGTTCATGCGGGCCTACACCGAGCTGCTGGTCAAGACCTGCCACGGCCGGGGCGCGCACGCGATCGGCGGCATGGCCGCCTTCATCCCGAGCAGGCGCGACCCCGAGGTCAACAAGATCGCGATGGAGAAGGTGCGCCAGGACAAGACCCGCGAGTCGGGCGACGGGTTCGACGGCTCCTGGGTCGCTCACCCGGACCTTGTGCCGCTGTGCCGGGAGGTGTTCGACGGCGTGCTCGGCGACCGGCCGAACCAGCTGGACAAGCTGCGCGACGAGGTGAACGTCACCGCCGAGGACCTCCTCTCGGTGGCCAAGACCCCGGGTGAGATCACCGAGGCCGGGCTCAGGAACGACGTCAGCGTGGGGCTGCAGTACCTGGCCAGCTGGCTGAACGGGTCCGGCGCGGTCGCGATCTTCAACCTGATGGAGGACGCGGCCACGGCGGAGATCGCCCGGTCCCAGGTCTGGCAGTGGCTGCACAACGACATCACGCTGGACGACACCGGCGAGAAGGTCACCCAGGACCTGGTGGCGCGGATCATCGACGAGGAACTGGCCAAGGTGCGCGAGCAGGGCGGCGAGGAGTTCAGGACCGCCCGCTACGGCGACGCGGTCGCGCTGTTCAAGGAGGTCGCGCTGGCCGACGACTACTCCGAGTTCCTCACCTTGCCCGCCTACGAGCGCATGCCGTGACCGGCGCTCGCCGCGACGGCGGCCACCCGGGCGGCCAGGCCGGCCGGACCGCCGCCACGATGCGGGAGGAGATGTGGGAGGAGTTGCGATGATCGACACGCTGATCCCGGCGGTGACCGAAGCTTGCGGCGCGGACTACGTGATCACCGACCCGGCCGAGCTGCGGACCTACGAGTGCGACGGGCTCACCTCCCACCGCAGCATCCCTGGCCTGGTGGTGCTGCCGGAGACGGCCGAGGAGGTAGCCGGGGTGGTGCGGGCGTGCGCCGCGGCCGGGGTCCCGTTCGTCGCCCGCGGGTCGGGCACGGGCCTGTCCGGGGGGGCGCTGGCGCCGGCAGACGGCGTGCTGATCGTCACGTCCCGGATGCGCAAGATCATCGAGGTGGATCCGCACAGCCGCCGCGCCGTCGTCGAGCCGGGAGTGACCAACCTGGCGGTGAGCAAGGCCGCGGAGCCTTTCGGGTACTTCTACGCCCCGGATCCCTCCAGCCAGGTCATCTGCTCGGTCGGCGGGAACGTGGCCGAGAATTCGGGCGGCGCGCACTGCCTGAAGCACGGCTTCACGGTGAACCACGTGGCCGGCCTGGAGGTGGTGACCCCGGCCGGCGAGATCGTCTGGCTGGGTGACGGCACCGGGGCCGCGCCCGGCTATGACCTGCTGGGCGCGTTCACCGGGTCCGAGGGCACGATGGGCATCGTCACCAAGGTCATCGTCCGGCTGACCAGGATCCCGGCCGCGGTGACCACGCTGCTAGCCGGGTTCGGCACGACCGGTGAGGGAGGGGCCGCGGTCTCCGCGATCATCGCGGCCGGCATCGTGCCCGCCGCGATCGAGATGATGGACGCGCTGTCCGTCGAGGCGGCCGAGGCCGCCGTGCACTGCAACTATCCCGTCGGCGCGGGCGCCGTGCTGATCGTCGAGCTGGACGGCCCGGCGGCGGACGTCGAGGCCGAGACCGCGGCGGTCAGGGCCCTCTGCGAGCAGGCCGGGGCGACCGAGATCCGGGCCGCGGCCGACCCGGCCGAGCGGGCCGTCATCTGGGCCGGCCGCAAGTCCGCGTTCGCCGCCGTCGGCCGGATCAGCACTGCCTACATCGTGCAGGACGGCGTGGTGCCGCGCACCGCGCTGCAGGACGTGCTGGACCGGATCGCGGCGCTGTCCGCCGAGACCGGGATCCGGGTGGCCAACGTGTTCCACGCCGGCGACGGGAACCTGCACCCGCTGGTACTGCTCGACTCCGGCACCGACCCCGAAGCCGCCGAGGAGCTATCCGGCGCGATCCTCGACCTCTGCATCGAGCACGGCGGGTCGATCACCGGGGAGCACGGCGTGGGCGTGGACAAGTCGAAGTACATGCCGAGGATGTTCAGCCCCGTAGACCTGGACACCATGCAGATGGTGCGGTGCGCGTTCGACCCGCGCGGGCTGTGCAACCCGGGCAAGATCTACCCCACCCCGCGGCTGTGCGGCGAGCGGCCCGGCATCACGCGCGAACCGCATCCGCTGGTCGCCTCCGGGCAGGCGGACCTGCTGTGACCAGCCAGCCTGCCGTCGGCGGCCAGGCCAGTCCGGCCAGCCGCCCCGGGCCGGCACCGGGCGGCGCGCAGGACGTGCTGGCCGCGGCGTGCGCCGGCCTGCGCCGGGCCGGCCCGGCGGACGCGATAGCGGGCGTGCTGCCGTCCTGGGTCGCCGTCCCGGCCAGCACCGCCGAGGCCGCGGCGACCATGCGTGCCGCGGCCGGGCTCGGCCTCACGGTCGTGCCGCGCGGCACCGGATCCCGGCTGTCCTGGGGGCTGCCGCCGCGCAGCTGCGACCTGGTGATCGACACCGGCAGGCTCGACCGGGTGCTGGAGCACGCCTCCGGTGACTGGATCGCGCGGCTGCAGGCCGGGGTCCGGATGGAGCGGCTGGCCGAGGTGCTCGGCCAGGCCGGCCAGCAGCTGTCGCTCGACGTGCCGGTGCCGGCCGGCGGTGACGCCGGCACGGTCGGTGGGGTGCTGGCTACCGGGATGGCCGGCCCGCGGCGACTGCGCTACGGCACGCCGCGCGACCTGGTGATCGGCATCACCGTGATCCGCCCGGACGGCCAGCTGGCCCGCTCCGGCGGCAAGGTGGTCAAGAACGTGGCCGGCTATGACCTGGGCAAGCTGTTCGCCGGGTCGTTCGGGACCCTGGGCCTGATCGTCGAGGCCACGTTCCGGCTGCACCCGGTCCCGGCCGCGACGGCCTACGTCACGCTCGAGTGCGGCAGCACGGCCGAGGCGGCAGCCGCGGTGGCCGCCGCGCTGCAGTCCCAGCTGCAGGCGTCGGCGGTGGAGATCGACCGGCCTGCCTGCGGCGCACCGGTCCGGGTGGGCGTGCTGCTTGAGGGCAACCCGGCTGGCGTGCCGGAGCGCGTGTCCGGGATGCGCGAGCTGCTGGGAAGCGGCGCCGCGGCGGCTGACGAGCCGCCGGGCTGGTGGGGGCACGGCGCCGCGGCGGCCAGCGACAGCACGCTGATAAGGATCGCGTTCTGGTCCGGCGCGCTGCGCGATGTCCTGGACGGCCTGGACGCGGTGGCCGCGGCCGCCGGGGTGGACCCGGCCGTCGGCGGCTCGCCGGGCGCGGGCGTGCTCTACGTGGCCGTGGACAGCCTGGCCGGGCCCGACGCGGTGGCGAGGTTCGTGGCCATGCTGCGGGCCGACGTGGGGCGGGCGCCGGCCGCGGGCTTCCCGCCGGCCCGCGGCAGCGTGGTGGTGCTCAACGCCTCGCCGCTGGTCCGCACCGCGGTCGATGTGTGGGGGCCGGTCCCGGGCGCCGCGCTGATGCGGTCGGTGAAGGACCAGTTCGATCCCGGCCACCGGATGGCCCCTGGCCGGTTCGCGGGAGGGATCTGATGGACGCACACGGCCGGGCCGGGACGCCCGCCGACGCGGCCGCCGGGGCGGACGGCCGCCGCGATCCGGTCGAGGAGCTGAGCGCTCTGGCCGGGGACTGCGTGCACTGCGGCTTCTGCCTGCCGGCCTGTCCCACCTATCAGCTGTGGGGCGAGGAGATGGACTCGCCGCGCGGCCGGATTCACCTGATGACACAGGTCCTGGACGGTGCCGGGCTGAACGAGTCCACCGCCAAGCACCTCGACCGCTGCCTCGGCTGCATGGCCTGCGTGCCCGCCTGCCCGTCGGGGGTGCGCTACGACCGGCTGATCGAGTCCGCGCGCAGCTGGGTCGAGGACGCCCGCGACCGGCCAGGGCCGCCACCCGGCGCGGGCGAGGGCGAGGACGAGTACCGCAGGACGCTGCGCGACCGCGCGACCAGGGCCGCGATCTTCGCGGTGTTCCCGTACCCGCGGCGGCTGCGGCTGCTGACCGGCCCGCTGCGGGCCGCGCAGCGGACCGGGCTGGACCAGGTGGTCAGGCGCAGCAGCCTGCCCGGCCGGCTGTCCCCCGAGCTGGCCGCGGCGCTGCGGCTGGCGCCGCCGCCGGCCGGGCGGGTGCCGCGGCTGCCGCGCCGGGTAGCGGCGCGCGGGCCGCGCCGCGCCATGGTGGGGATGCTCACCGGCTGCGTCCAGGGCGCCTTCTTCCCCCAGGTCAACACAGCCACGGCGCGTGTCCTCGCGGCCGAGGGATGCGACGTTGTCATACCGAACGGGCAGGGGTGCTGTGGCGCGCTGTCGCTGCATTCCGGCCGCAGGTCACAAGCGCTGCGGCTGGCCAGGCGCACGATCGCCACGTTCGAGGCCGCGGGGGTGGACGCGATCGTGGTCAACTCGGCGGGCTGCGGCTCGGCGATGAAGGAGTACGGCCAGCTGCTGGCGGGCGATCCGGCCTGGGCGGCGCGGGCCGCGGCGCTGGCCGGCCGGGTGCGCGACTTCGCCGAGTTCCTGGCCGAGCTGGCCAGTCCCCCGGCGGCCGCCCGGCACCCGCTGCCGGTGTCCGCGGTGTACCACGACGCCTGCCACCTCGGCCACGCGCAGGGCATCAAGGCCCAGCCGCGGGCGCTGCTGCGCGCCATCCCGGGCCTGGAGCTGTCCGAAACCGGAGACGGCGGCACCTGCTGCGGCTCGGCGGGCGTCTACAACCTGCTGCAGCCCGAAGCCGCGAGCGAGCTTGGCCGGCGCAAGGCCGCCACCGTCAGGGCGACGGGCGCCCGGTTGCTCATCAGCGCCAATCCCGGCTGCTCGCTGCAGATCGCCACGGCGCTGGCCGCGCAGGGGGTGTCGATGCCGGTGGCGCACACCGCGCAGGTGCTGGACGCCTCGATCCGCGGGCTGCCGGTGAGCAGGCTGACCAGGTAGGACACCGGCGCCGGCGGCGGCCCTGCCGGTAGCTGGCGTCGACTGTGACACCCCACTCTGACGCATCATGACCTCCGTGTGCCGTCACTATTGACGTCAGGTGACGCATCCCGTGACTTGACTGACGTCATGGATGGTGTCACTATGACGTCATGGAGCTGTCAGAGTACATCGAGACGCTGAGAGGCGAGGTCGCGTCCGTCACCAGGGTCGCGGGCGAGGACGTGGCGCGGGCCGGCCAGATGATCGCGGAGGCTCTCGACTCGTCCATCCGCCTGACCTTGCTCGATGTGCTGTCTGGCGCGGCCGCGGAGATCACCTCGCGGCTGGACAACACCGCGATCGAGCTGCGGCTGTCCGGGGGGAACCCGACGTTCGTCGTGGTGCGCGCCGCGGAGGAGCTGGCTCCGCTGCCTTTGCCGCAGGCCGGCCCGGATCGCGGCGAGGGCGAGGAGGAAAGCGGGACGTCGCGGGTGACGCTGCGGCTGCCGGACGGGCTGAAGGCCCGCGCCGAGGCGGCGGCGGCCCAGGACGGCCTGTCGCTCAACGCCTGGCTGGTCCGCGCGGCGGGCCGGGCTCTCGACAGTCCACCCGGGGCCAGTCCCCGCTCGCCCCGGCGCGGCCCCGGGCAGCGCATCACGGGCTTCGCCCGGAGCTGAGCCCCGGCGGCCCGCGCCACGACCTATCCGTTCCCCGGCAACACCACCCGAGCCAGAACATGACCACGCCCCGCGGGGCTCCGTCATGCCCGACAGAAGGAGAAGCACCGTGACTTCCTGGGAATTCAACGCCGACGGCCCGATCAAGGCCGAGATCCAACTGCCCGCAGGACGAGTGAAAGTGATGGCGACGTCCGCCCAGACCGTGACCGTCTCGCTGCTCCCGGAGCACGCAGGCTCCAGGGCCGCCGAGAAGCTCATCGCCGACGCCGAGGTCGGCTTCGACGGCGGGACGCTGACGGTGGAGGTTGGGCGCCGGGTGCACCTGCGCGGCGACGCGTCCCTCGACCTCACCGTGGAGCTGCCCGAAGGCTCTGCGGTCATGGTCAGCACCGCCTCGGCCGACGTGTCGTGCACGGGCGAGATTGGCTCCCTGGAGGGGCACACCGCGAGCGGCGACGTGACCGCCGACCGGGTGGGCGACGTCGACCTCAGCACGGCGTCGGGCGACGTGCGGCTGCAAGAGGTGACCAGAGAGACGGTGCTTCAGACGGCATCGGGCGATGCCGTCATCCAGCGGGCCGGCGGCGACGTCAGGGCCAAGACAGCCAGCGGAGACCTGATCATCGGGTACGCCGCCCACTCCGTCCAGGCCCAGGTGGCCAGCGGAGACGTGGTGATCGACAGCGTCGCGACCGGGACGGCCGACGTGAGCAGCGTCTCCGGCGACGTCAGCGTGAGGGTGGCGCCCGGCATCGGGATCTACCTGGACCTCTCGTCACTCAGCGGCCGGGTCCGGAGCGAGCTCGACGCCGATGAGCAGGACGGCAGCGACGGCACCGGCCTGACCCTGCGCTGCAAGAGCGTCAGCGGCGACATCAAGATCACCCGGGCTGACCCGGGCCGCTGATCCCGAGACGACCGTTCGCCGGTACCCGGCAAAACCACCGTTCGCCGGTACCCGGGAAAGGAGAATCCCGTGCACCCGTACTTGTCAGAGAAGACCGTCAGGCAGCATCAGGCGGACCTGCGCGCGCTGGCGGCAGGTCGCGGTCACCCCGGGAACGCCGCGTACGCGGCGCAGGCGCGGCAGGCGCGCGGGCACCAGGGCCACCGGCAGATGATCCGCCGGCGGGCCGGCTGGGCGCTGGTCTCGCTGGGCCTGCGGCTGGCCTACCCGGCGGGCGAGGACTAATCCGGGGTGGCCGGCCTTCCCGACAGCCAGGCCTGGTCAAGCTCCCCTTCGGCCACGATCACCGCGGGCCCGGACAGGAAGCTGGTCCGGCCGTCGAAGATGACGCGCAGGCGCCCCCCGGGCACGTCCACGACCCACCCCCCGGCTGGCGGCGGGACGGCGCCGGCCGGAGGCGGGACCGCGCCCTCCGGGGGCGGGACGGCGCTGGCCGCGGCGGAGCGGGCAGCGGACGCGGCGGGACCGGCGGCGGACGCGGCGGGACGGGCGGCGGACGCAGCCGGGCCGGCTGGCGCGCTGCCCTCCGGGAGCACCCCGGATGCGCCGTCGCCGGCGGGCATGGCATCGCTCGCGGATCCGGCGGACGCGCCCCCCTCGGCGGCGGCAGCCATCGCGGCGGCCACCGCCGCGGCTACGGCCCCGGTCCCGCAGGATCTGGTCGAGCCGCTGCCCCGCTCGTACACGCGCATCAGGATGTGCCCGTTGCCGATGACGCTGACAAGCTCCAGGTTGACGCCTTCAGGGAACTGTCCCGCATCGACCTCGGGCGGCTGCGACAGGTCGAAGTCGGCCAGCGGCGAGTCCACCAGGCAGGCCAGGTGCGGGTTGCCCAGCGACAGCCGCAGCCCCTCGAGCGGCTGGCCGGCCAGGGTGGCGCGGCCGGTGCCCAGCGCCTCCGGCGGGCCCATGTCCACGGTGATCTCACCACCCGGCTCAGCACGCACCAGCCGGGTCCCGCCGCGGGTGGCCACGGCGAACTCCGGGCCGGCCGCCAGGTCGTGGTCGAGCAGGTACCGGCCGAACACCCGGATGCCGTTCCCGCACATCTCCGCAACGCTGCCGTCCGCGTTGCGGTAGTCCATGAACCACTGCGCACCGCCGCCGGGCCCGGCCGCCGGGCCGGCCGCGTCACCGCTTACCCGGACGGCACGCAACACCCCGTCGGCGCCCAGCCCGGCGCGCCGGTCGCAGAGCCGGGCGACCAGGCCGGGCGTCAGGTCGATGGCACCGTCCGGGTCGGGCAGGATGACGAAGTCGTTCTCGGTGCCGTGACCCTTGGCAAACCGCATGCGCCGATCGTAGCCATCGCCGACTCCAGCCGGCTCGCGGCAGGTCCGTCTGCGGTATCCAGCCAGCGGATCCGGGGATCGCGCCGGAACCACGACTCCTGACGGCGGGCGAACCTCCTGGTCGCGCGCGTAGTCTCCAGCCGGGCCTGCTCCTCGGTCCACTCCCCGGCCAGGAACCGCAGCATCTGCGCGTAGCCCAGGGCGCGGCTGGACGTCCGGCCCTCGCGCAGGCCGCGCCGCTCCAGGGCGCTGACCTCCGCCACGAACCCTGCCCGCCACATCGCGTCCACCCGGGCGGCGATCCGCCGGTCCAGCTCGGCGCGGTCCACCCGCAGGCCGACCTGGACCGACGGGTACACGGCTTCGTAGCCAGGCAGGGCGGCGTTGAAGGACCGCCCGGACAGCTCGATCACCTCCAGCGCCCGGACGATCCGCCGCCCGTTGCTGGGCAGGATCGCCGCGGCGGCGGCCGGATCGAGCCGGGCCAGCCGCTCGTGCATGGGGCCAGGGCCGGTCCGCACCAGCTCGTCTTCCAGCGCCCCCCGCAGCGCCTGGTCGGTGCCGGGGAAGTTCAGGTCGTCCAGCGCGGCGCGCAGGTAGAGGCCGGAGCCGCCGACCAGGATCGGCACCCGGCCCCTGGCCGCAATGTCGTCGATGGCCGCGCGGGCCAGCCGCTGGTATTCGGCGACGTTCGCCGCCGTCCTGACGTCCCAGACGTCCAGCAGGTGGTGCCGCACGCCGCCGCGCTGCGCGGGGGTCAGCTTGGCGGTGCCGATGTCCATGCCCGCGTACAGCTGCATCGAGTCGGCGTTGATGATCTCCCCGCCGGCCGCCCGCGCCAGCTCGATCCCCAGCCCGGACTTGCCGGCCGCCGTCGGGCCGACGACCGCGATCACCGGCTGGGTCATGGGCGTCAGCCGGATTGCGTGACGCGGGGTCGCGCGGGCATGCCGAGCAGGACCTGGCCTCGGCCTGCGGCCCCGGTCTCCCGGCCCTGGCCGGCGTCCCGGTGCGCCTGCCACGCGTCGCCGCCGCGGGTCCTGCGGACCGAGCCACGCGGCCCGTCGGCGATCAGGTGGTGCGGCGCGGCCCGGGTCACCACGGTCGTGACCACGTCGCCCGGCCGCGGCGACGTGCCCGCGGGCGTGAAGTGCACCAGCCGGTTGTCCCTGGCCCGGCCGGACATCCGGTGGGTCACGCCGTCCTTGCGTCCCTCCCCCTCGGCCACCAGCACCTCCACCTCACGCCCGACGAGCCGCTCGTTCTCGGCCAGGGTGATCTCCTCCACCAGCGCGACGAGCCGGTGGTAGCGCTCCCGTACTACCTCGGCGGGGATCTGGCCGGTCATGGCCGCCGCCGGGGTGCCAGGGCGCTGCGAGTACTGGAACGTGAACGCGCCCGCGAACCGGGCCTGCCTGACCAGGTCGAGGGTGTCGGCGAAGTCGCGCTCGGTCTCGCCGGGGAAGCCCACGATGATGTCAGTGGTGATCGCGGCGTCCGGGATCGACGCCCGGACGCGGTCCAGGATGGCCAGGTAGGAGTCCCTGCGATAGGCCCGTCGCATCGACCGCAGCATCGCGTTCGACCCCGATTGCAGCGGCATGTGCAGCTGCGGCATCACGTTGGGCGTCTGCGCCATGGCCGCGATGACATCGTCGGTGAAGTCACGCGGGTGCGGCGAGGTGAACCGGACCCGCTCCAGGCCGCCGATCCCGCCGCAGCTGCGCAGCAGCTTGCCGAATGCCTGCCGGTCGCCAAACTCGACCCCGTAGGAGTTGACGTTCTGGCCCAGCAGGGTGACCTCGAGCACGCCGCCGGCCACGAGCGCGCCGATCTCGGCCAGCACGTCGCCGGGCCGCCGGTCCTTCTCCCGCCCGCGCAGGCTCGGGACGATGCAGAACGTGCAGGTGTTGTTGCAGCCCACCGAGATGGCCACCCACGCCGCGTACGCCGACTCCCGGCGCGTTGGCAGCGTGGACGGGAACCGCTCGAGCGATTCGGCGATCTCGACCTGCGCCTCGTCGAGGACCCGGGCGCGATCGAGCAGCGCGGGCAGCGAGCCGATGTTGTGCGTGCCGAACACGACGTCTACCCACGGGGCGCGGCGCAGGATCTCGCCCCGGTCCTTCTGCGCCAGGCAGCCGCCCACCGCGATCTGCATGCCCGGGCTCGACGTCTTGACCGGGAGCAGCTGGCCGAGGTTGCCGTACAGGCGATTGTCCGCGTTCTCCCGCACCGCGCACGTGTTGAACACGACGACGTCGGGGACGGCGTCCGCGGCCGCGCGCCGGTACCCGGCGTCCTCGAGCAGCCCGGCAAGCCGCTCGGAGTCGTGCGCGTTCATCTGACACCCGTAGGTGCGGACCTGGTAGGTACGAGAAGCTGTCATGTCAACCCACCAGCGTACGCGGACCGGGCCGGACCGGCGGAATCCGCAGCGCCCTAGTACAGCTAGCGGGCGTACTCGGTGGCGCGCGACTCCCTGACCACGGTGATGCGGATCTGCCCCGGGTAGGCCAGTTCCTCTTCCACCTGCTTGGCGACATCATGCGCGATCACCTGGGCGTGGATGTCATCCACCTGGTCCGGCTTGACCATGACCCTGATTTCCCGGCCGGCCTGCATGGCGAAGACCTTCTCGACGCCCTGGTGGGCCGAGGCGATCTCCTCCAGCCGTTCCAGCCGCTTGACGTAAGCCTCCAGGGATTCGCGGCGGGCCCCCGGCCTGCTGCCGCTGATCGCGTCGGCGGCCTGGGTGAGAACCGCCTCGACCGTGCGCACCTCGACCTCGTTGTGGTGCGCCTCGATTGCGTGCACGACGTCGTCGAGTTCGCCGTACCTGCGGGCGATCTCCGCGCCGATCAGCGCGTGGCTGCCCTCCACCTCATGGGTCAGGGCCTTGCCGATGTCGTGCAGCAGGGTGCCGCGCCGCAGCAGCGCCGGGTCCAGCCCGAGTTCGCTGGCCATGATGCCGGCGAGGTGAGCCGACTCGATCAGGTGCTTGAGCACGTTCTGCCCGTATGAGGTGCGGTAGCGGAGCCTGCCCAGTAGCGCCATGAGCTCCGGGTGCATGTCGGTGATGCCGAACTCGGTCAGGGCGTCTTCCCCGGCCCGGACGCACAGCTGCTCGACATCGGCCTTGCTCCGCTCGTGCGCCTCCTCGATCCGCTGCGGGTGGATCCGGCCGTCGAGCACGAGCCGCTCCAGGGTGAGCCGGCCGACCTCGCGCCGCACCGGGTCGAAGCAGGACAGCAGGACGGCCTCCGGCGTGTCATCGATGATCAGGTTGACTCCGGTGACCGATTCGAAGGCGCGGATGTTGCGTCCTTCCCGGCCGATGATCCTGCCCTTCATCTCATCACCCGGCAGGTGCAGCACGGAGACCACCGACTCGCTGGTCTGCTCGCTGGCTATCCGCTGAATGGCCAGGGTCACGATCTTGCGCGCCCGCTTGTCACCGTCCTTGCGCGCATTGCTCTCGATGTCCCTGACGGTGACGGCGGCCTCTCGCTTGGCCTGGCTCTCGATGCCGGAGATCAGCTCGCCCTTGGCCTGCTCGGCGGTCAGCCCCGCGGCCCGCTCCAGCACCTCGCGCCGCTCCTCGCCGAGCCGGTCCAGGTCGCTGCGCTCGTGATCGAGGTCGGCGCGCAGCTGGTCGAGCGCGGCGGATCTGTCCTCGAGCTTGCGGAGCTCCTCGTCCAGCCGGTGCTCACGCTCGGCCAGCCGGGTCTCGCGGCGTTCCAGGTCGGTGCGCAGGCCGGCCATCTCGTCCTTGACCGAGCGGATTTCGTCCTCGGCAGCGCGGCGGGTTCGCTCCGCCTGCTCGGCGGCCGCCTCCGCCTTGCTCAGGATCCCGGCCGCGTCAGATTCCGCCCGGGCACGGATCTGCTCGGCCTCCTGTCTGGCGATGCCCTGCCGCTCGGCCTGGCCAGAGGATTCGGCGGCCGACGGCTGGCTTCCGGATCCGGTCACGGGCGTCCGCCCGGTGGCCCTGCTCAGCGAGCGCAGCACGATGCCCAGCACAAGCAGGATGGCGACCAGGAGGATCCCGAACAGCGTAACTGCGACTGTGCCGCTCACCGCGCGCTCCTCCCTGCTCCGCCACTCTGCCGTCAGTGCTCTACCCAGAGGTATGCCCTGGCGCGAGGGGTCATGCGCGCGCGCAGCCACTGCCAGACTCCGAAGCCCGGCCGGCGGCGCTGCCGCAGGCCCGGCCCGCCGCCTTGCCGACCCTGTACGGGTCCGGTCCGGCCGACCTGGCCGTCCCCGGCGGGAGTAACTGGCCGTGTGGATCTATATCCATCCGCGTAGCGCGGAGTAACACCTCGCCTGCCGAGAGGTTAAGCGGAGATAACGATTTGAGCAAGCAAAGCGCCACTACTTCGCAAAGCTCGCCTCTGGTCGCGAACCGGAACATGCTCCGTCGCCGACCCGCCCCTCCCGCCTTCGCCCGCCTCGGCCAGGCTGGCGGCCGCCATGACATTCATCGTGTCCTGCTGCGATGTCAGCGCGCCTCATGATCCACAACCGCTCAGTCGCCAGGATCAACTCCCAGCTCGCCATCCAGATCCTGCTCCCCGGCTGCCGCGTCGGCGTCCAGCACGCCCTCCATTTCCAGTCCAGCCTTGGCCGGGTCGATTCCCTCCTGTTCCAGTGCCTCGCGGATCACCCGGTAAGCCATCCCCGCCGGGTATCCCTTACGAGCTAGCAGCCCGGAAAGGCGGCGCATGCGCGTGGCCAGCGGACGGCCCCGAGTGGCGGCGAGCTTGGCCTCGACCAGGCGGCGCGCGGCCACCGCTTCCTGCTCGGGCCCCAGGTCCGCGACGGCGGCACGCACGTCGCCCTCGTCCACCCCGCGCTGCCGCAGTTCGGCGCTGAGGGCCCGGCGGGCCAGGCCGCGGCCGCGATGACGCGTGTCCACCCAGGCCCGAGCGAACGCCGCGTCGTCGACCAGCCCCGCCCCGGCGAGCCGGTCCAGGGCCGCATCGGCTGCGTGCTGCGGTACGCCGCGACGCCGCAGGGCCTGGTCCAGCTGCGCTCGCGTGCGCGGGGCCGCGGTCAGCAGCCGCAGGCACACCTCCAGGGCCGCGGCCTCCGGGTCTCCCTGTTGCTTCTCGCCGCGATCGCCGGTTCTCTGGCGACGCGCTCTGCTACTTGTCGCCACCTGGCCGCCCGGCGCCGTTCTCGGTGCCTGGCCGCCCGGCGCCGTTCTCGGTCGTGTCGCCGGAGACAGCGGCTTCCGCGTCAAGCCGGGGACCCACGCCTAGCTTCTCCTTGATCTTCTTCTCGATGCCGTTGGCGAGGTCGGGGTTGTCGTGCAGGAAAGTTCGCGCGTTCTCCTTGCCCTGCCCCAGCTGCTCGCCTTCGTAGGTGTACCAAGCGCCGGACTTCCGAACGATTCCCTGCTCCACACCTAGGTCGATGAGGCCACCCTCGCGGCTGATCCCATGGCCGAAAAGCAGATCCATCTCAGCTTGGCGGAAAGGCGGGGAGACCTTGTTCTTCACGACCTTCACGCGAATCCGGTTACCCACCGCCTCGGTGCCGTCCTTGAGCGTCTCGATCCGCCGCACGTCAAGCCGGACCGACGCGTAGAACTTCAGCGCCCGCCCCCCCGAGGTGGTCTCAGGAGAGCCGAACATCACACCTACCTTCTCCCGAAGCTGGTTGATGAAGATCGCGGTGGTCTTCGTCTGGCTTATCGCACCGGTCAGCTTCCTGAGGGCCTGAGACATGAGCCTGGCCTGCAGGCCAACGTGGCTGTCTCCCATCTCACCCTCGATTTCCGCGCGCGGGACAAGCGCGGCGACGGAGTCGATGACGACGACGTCGATCGCGCCGGAACGGATGAGCATATCGGTGATCTCAAGAGCCTGCTCTCCGGTATCCGGCTGCGATACGAGCATGGCATCGGTATCAACACCGAGATTTTTCGCGTAATCCGGATCGAGCGCGTGCTCGGCATCGATAAATGCCGCGATCCCTCCCGCTGCCTGCGCATTCGCTATCGCGTGTAGAGCCAGTGAGGTGTTGTGCGTCGGGATGCACTCACGTCCGGCCAGATACGTATGGCTGGGGTGGTCCACCTGGATGCACTGTACGGGGACGGAAGACACGGGCTCGACGGCAGTCACATACCTGAGCGTTGCCCTGCGCGTACGGAGCGGAGCGAGCCTCGCAGCCTTCCGGGGCAGCCGGAACACTGGCAGAACTGTCTGGAAACCCAGCCTGTACCTGACACCGGTCTGGCGCCCGTTGAGAACCGCGGGAGCCGACCGGAGCGTAACCTTGATGCCGAGGCCGAGCAGCAGTTCATGGACATCGCGCGCTAGCCGCTCATGAACGACGCAGAATTCGCACATAACGCAACCCGATCCCCGACCTTCGCCCGCCCCGCCGGTACTCACGGTTCCATCTGTGTCCATGAGTCCTTGCAGCAACGCGAGGCGCTGAGCAACAGATCCGTGCAGGTAGCTCTCCGGGATGTGCTTATTTCCCAGGACACCGATGTCGCGGAGTTTTGCCTGCAGAGACACCGGCCTGCGCCTGGGCCATTGACTAACTCGGCCATTGCGACGCTCAACTTCATAATGGTTCCTGCACAGGCCTCGCGCTATGACATCTCCGCTAGCCGAGCAGCGTGAATCTGCCAGCAGGCACGAGGATTTCTCCGGCTGTACGGCCATCCGGTATATGGGGGCACGATCATGCTGCAGAACGTTACTGAGGTAGACCGTGTATCCGTCTCGTCCGATCTCATCCAGGATTTCCGGGTCCGTGCTGGTGATCGAGGAAGCAGTCGTGGTTCCGTCACCTAGCCACGCACCGAGCGTGTAAGGCTCAATTGGAAGCTCCTGCGCCGGGTACTCCAGCGGGCCGCAGGTCTCGACGGCGTGGTTGAGGGCGTGGCCATCCCGCGCTCGCAGCGTCGCTGCGATATCCCGGGTCGTCACCACGGCCGGAGACCATCGTTCGGTGCGACCCCACAACGTTGTGGTCACCCACTGATGATCCGCGTCGGCAACGACCTCGGCACCGTCCGAGAACTTGACCCTGAAGCACTCGTGACCGGTCATTACGGGTGTAGTGAAAGTCACCCGGGTCGTCGAGCCATCGCCTGCGAATATTTCCTCGCCCGGCGACAGCTCACCCATGGTGGTCCAACCCTTGGGTGTCGGAATGGGAGTGTCGAGCGCGAGCGCCTTTCCGCTCCCTTCAGGTCCATATATCTCGACGACGCGGCCGCGCGGCAGGCCGCCGATGCCCAGGGCCACATCGAGCGCGATCGACCCGGTCGGGATCACCTCCACGGGTGCCCGGGCCTCGTCACCAAGCCGCATGACCGATCCCTTGCCGAACTGCCGCTCAATCTGGACGAGCGCAGTCTCCAGGGCCTTCTCCCTGTCCCCGCTCTTGACGCTGCTCGTCCTGTCGCCGCCTGCCATCTGGACTCCCTGTCGGGGTGAAGTGACTGCACCGGGGCGGGCTGCCTCCGACGCCAGCCATGTGGGCGGGTCCGTTAGGGTCGCCTGCAGGTCGGGCCGCCGCTGACTGTCGGCGCCGACGCTACGCGGTGCCACTGACAGTTTCGCCTGGTGTGTATCCGGCCTGGCAGCCGGGCCGGAAGGTGTCATGCCCATGCCTACACCCTAGGCGAACATCTGTTCGACCGTGAAGCCGACACGCCGGCCCGCAGGGCAATCTTGGCCGGGGGGCCGACGGTCCGGCCATGAGCCGGTATCACCCGGCTAGCGGAGATTCTCCGGCACGTCAAAGGCCTCACTGACCGCCTGCCAGACGGTTTTCACATCCTCGCCGTCGGCCAGCGCCTGATTGACGGTACGTCCCCCAAGGCTGTCCAGAACAAAATCCTGGGCCACGCTCGCCGCGTAATTCTCGCCGAACTGGCTGTTCATGCGGTTCCAGAAAACGGTGAGGCGCACAATCCACAGGCTACCGGTCCGCCGGCCACAGCCCGCCGCGCCAAGAACTGCCACAGGCCTGCGCCGCGATGACGGACGTGATTATGGTGCTTATCGACAATCATGCCCGGTTGTGTGCCTTTCCACCTTCCGTAGGAGCACGTCATGACGACTCCGCCTGCTGACCACGGCGACGACCAGCAGGAAGCACCCCCGTCGCAGCCTCAGTTGCAGCACCCGCCGGCGCCCGAGCCGGCGGGGCTAGGGCGTGAGGCCGGGACCGGCGATCAGCCGGAGGCAGAGGGTGAGGCCGGACCGACGGGTCAGGCCGGGTCTGAAGGTGAAGCCAGGCCGGCAGACAGTGCCGGGCCAGCGGGTCAGTCCAGGCCCGAGGATGAAGCCGGGCTGGCAGACAATGCCAGATCGGCGGACGAGGCTGGGATTGGGCGTAACGCCGGGCCCACGGATAACGCCGGGCCTGCAGACAGCGCCGGGCCGACAGATGAGGCCACGCCCGCCAGCAAGCCCAAGCCGGCCAGCGAGACCGGGCTCGCCAGTCAGCCCAGGCCCGAGGATCAGCCTGAGCCCGGTGGTCAGCCCGGGTCGGCAGACAATGCCGGCACGGCTGGGCAGCCCAGAGCAGCGGATGAGGTCAGGCCCGGGGATCAGCCAGGGTCAGCGCATCAGCCCTGGCCGACGGGTCAGGCCGGGACAGGCCCGGCCGGTCGTCCCCAGCCAGGACCGCCCGGCTACACGCAGCCCGGCCAGCCGCCACCCGGTTACACGCAGCCCGGCCAACCACAACCCGGCCAGCCACAACCCGGCTATCCGCAGCCCGGGTATCCACAGCCTGGTCAGCCACAGCCCGGCTATGCGCACCCTGGCCAGCCGCAAACCGGCTATCCGCAGCCCGGCTATTGGCAACCCGGCCAGCCACAACCCGGGTATCCGCAGCCCGGGTATCCACAGCCCGGGTATCCACAGTCGGGTCGCGCTCAGCCTGGCTATCCTCCCCCGGGCCCTCCTGGCTACCCAGGCCAGCCCGGAGGTTCTGGCGCGCCGGGCAGCCTGCCACCCTACTACTCCCCTGCCCCGGCGCTGCCGGGACCCGCCTTCCCCCAGCCAGCCTCCCCGGGACCAGGCTCCCCGGACCTGCCCAGGCCGCCGCGCATCGGGTCTGCCCTCACCGCCTTGGTCCTGGGCATCCTGGGCCTGCTGAGCAGTTTCCTCAGCCCGGTCCTGGCCATCGTCTTCGGCATCGTCGCACTCGTGTGGATCAGGAGGACTGGCGGCCGAGGCCGGGCCATGGCCATCACCGGAATCGTGCTCGGCGTCATATGGACCGGCCTGACCGTCGTGTTCATCGTGCTCGGCGTGCACGCGGTCAACTACGGCAACCTCGGCAGGCTCCAGGCCGGCGCCTGCTTCAACAACCTGCAGCCGGGCCAGGTATCCACGCAGGTCCACTTCTCGTCCTGCTCGCAACCGCACAACGGCCAGGTGGTCGGGACCTTCGCGCTGCCCGGCCAGACCTGGCCGGGCGCGGCTGCCCTACACCGGGAGGCCAGCGCCGGATGCACCGCAATGCTGGGCAGCGTGCTGCGGCAGCACGCGCTCGGCGGCGGCATCAGCGCACTGAACTACACACCGGACCAGCAGGCGTGGTCGTCGGGCAACAGAAGCGCGTCGTGCGTGCTGCTCGACCCGAACTCCCGGCACGCCGGGTCGATGCTCGCGCCGAGCGGGCCCTAGTGAGGCGCCGGGCCGCTACAACCAGGCGCGAATCGAACATGCGCAGCGTCGCGCCCTCGAAGTAGTCCTCAGCGCGGTGGTCGGTTCCCTGGCACGCAGTTAGCCTCTGCCGTTTGCCGGAGGTCTCCCAGAGGTTTGGCTGACACCCCTAACGTCAACAACCGGGATGATCCCCCAGCGGGACAACATTAGGCAGGAGGGGTTGTGAGCAGACAACACCGCATAGAGCTCAGGCACCCGAGACTGACCGCCCTCGCGGGGTGCGCCGCGCTGGTCGGAGGGACGCTGGCCGCCATGGCCGCGCCGGCCAGCGCAGTGGCCAGGCCCGCGGCGGGCAGCACCACAGCCGCCAGCACCACAGCCGCGAAGACGGTGGCAACGGCTGGCTGCCATCTCGGCCACGGCATCAAGCATGTCATCCAGTTCACGTTCGATAACATCCACTACTTCCGCGACAACCCAAACGTCCCCTCCGACCTGCAGATGATGCCGAACCTGCTGCACTTCATCCAGAACCACGGGACGCTGCTCTCGAACAATCACACCCCGCTGATCGCGCACACGGGCGATGACATCCTCACCACCCTGACCGGGCTCTACGGGGACCGGCACGGCATGCCGATCGCCAACGACTATCAGGCCTACAACACCGACGGCACGACCGACCCCGCGGGCTCGTTCGCCTACTGGACAGACCCGGTGTTCAACACCGCGAAAACGCCCAGCCCGGGTCATGACACCAACCCGAGCATGGTCTACTCGCCGACCCCGCCGGCCACCACGTTCCCCAAGCCGAAGCCCAACACGATCACCCCGGCCCCCTGGGTGCCGTACACCCGGGCCGGCTGCGACGTCGGCGCCGTGGCCACCGCGAACGTGGAGCTCGAGAACACCTCGGTGGACATCCCGAAGGTGTTCGGCCCCAACTCCCCCGAGGCCAAGCAGCTCGCGGCGGACACGGACCCGTTCAAGGACCCTGAGGTGGCGGACTACAACGGTGTCGCGGTGCACTGCGCGAAGGGTTCTCAGGCCGCGTTCTGCCGCACCGCCAAGGCGGTCAAGTTCGGCCAGACCAAGCCGACCCATACCGCGGTGCGGGACGTGCTGCCCGATGAGCCGGGCGGCTACACCGGCTTCCAGGCGCTGTTCGGCCACCGGTACGTCGCGCCGCAACTCGGGGCCGGGACGCCGAACCTCACCCACCATGGCTTCCAGGTCACCAATGCCGCGGGCAACCTGGTCAACCTGAACGGCAACCAGCTCAACGGCGCATTCCTGAAGGACCACCCGGGGTTCCCCGGCTTCGGCAGCATCAACGCGTCGCAGACGCTGGCCTACCTGTCCGACATGCTGGAAGCGGGCGTGCCCGTCGTGAACGGCTACATGGCCGACCTGCACGGTAATGAGTTCATCCCCGGCCTGAAGGCCTGCGCTCATGCGCCGGATGCCCTAGGCAGCGGCTCCTCCTGCTTCATCCAGCAGGCCAAGTACTACAACAGGGCGTGGGGCATGTTCTTCAAGCGCCTGGCCACCGACGGGATCACGCCGAAGAACACGCTGTTCGTCTTCAGCTCCGACGAGGGCGACCACCAGGCCGGCGCCAACGTCGGCCGGGCGGTCCAGCCCACCCCCGCCAGCTGCAACGGCGCCAAGGTGACCGGCAACACGGTCACCCCGGACGTGCTGTGCACCTACCCGTCCGGCACCTTCGGCGAGCTGGACGCCAACATCAACGGCTTGCTCGCCACCCAGAAGCACAACACCACCCCCTTCAGCCTGGAGGAGGACACGGCCCCGGAGTTCTACGTGACGGGCCAGCCAGGGCCTAACGCTCCCGCGGTCCGCACCCTGGAACGAGACGTGGGCGGGCTGAAGGCCACCAACCCGTACGCGCTGCCGCACCGGCAGCTGGTGGCGAACTACCTGGCAGATCCCGCCGAAGAGGCCATCTTGCACATGGTGAACGCCGATCCGAGGCGCACGCCGACGTTCGCGATGTTCGCCAGGCCCGACTACTTCGTGACGACCGGTCCCACCGCCTGCGGCGGGCCGTGCGTGACGCAGAACACCGGGTTCGCCTGGGATCACGGCGATTACGCGGCCGAGATCGATACCAACTACGCGGGCTTCGTCGGACCCGGCGTCGCCCATCTGGGCGTGGACGGGTCTACGGCCAGCCAGGGCCCCAATTCCGCGGGCCCGAACAGCGGTCAGGTCACGGTGCCCCAGGCGCGCACCAAGGGGCCCTGGGTGGATGAGACCGACATCCGCCCGACGATGATGTATCTCACCGGGCTGCATGATGACTACGAGCACGACGGGCGGGTGATCAGCCAGATCCTGACCCACCCGAACAGTGCGCTCAGCCCGCGCCGCGTGACCGTGCTCGGCGCCTGCTACAAGCAGCTGAACTCCAGCGTGGGCGAGTTCGGCACCGACACGCTGCAGGCGGCGACCAAGGCCATCAAGAGCAAGAGCCGCGGCGACAGCGTCTACCGCAGTACGGACAAGGCTCTGCGCGGGCTCGACATCGTCAGGGACCGGCTCGCCGAGCGGGTCAAGGGCGAACTCGAGGCGGCCGCGTTCCACGGCACGCCGATCCCCGGACCGGTGGCCCGGGCGCAGACGCTCGCCTGCCATGCGGTCATCGGCGCCGCCGCACGGCTGAACCGGCACGTTTCCTGATCCGCGGCCGGCAGGCACCGGCAGCTGAACAGTCCCGCCCGGCCAGCCTGGCCGGGCGGGACTGCGCTGTCGGCGAGCACTACAAGCCGGGGATCCGGCACTACGCAGATCGCGGCGGCGCCGAACGATACCCGGCTGGCCAGTCCGGCCGCAACGGCGCGAGCCGGGCCGATCGTGACCGTCTCGATCCTGGATATGATCCCGCCGTGCTGTTCTTCCTGAGCGTGCAGCGGCGGATCGCGGGCGGCGTGGTCACCGGATCGGTGCAGGGGTGAGCGGGAGGGCGGCGTCCGACCCGTCTTTGGCCCGTCTCGCCGAGGCGATCCTGGTGCCGCCGTTTCCCGGCGCCACCGTGCCCGGCTGGCTGCTCGCCGCGCTCGGCCGCGGGCTCGCCGGAGTCACGTTGTTTAGCCCGAACGTCTCCGATCCGGCCCAGCTGGCAGCGCTGACGTCGCAGCTACGGAACGCGGCGGATGAACCGGTCATCGCGATCGACGAAGAGGGCGGGGACGTCACCAGGCTGGCCCACCGGACCGGCAGCCCGTATCCGGGCAGCGCGGCCCTGGGCGCCGTCGATGACACCGAGCTCACCGCGCAGCTGTATCGCGCCCTCGGCTCCGACCTCGCCGTCGCGGGGATCAACACGAACCTGGCGCCGTCGGCGGACGTCAACTCGGCCGCGGGCAACCCGGTCATCGGCACCCGGTCTTTCGGCGCGGACACCGGCCTGGTCGCCAGGCACGTCGCGGCCGCGGTGACCGGCCTGCAGTCCTCGGGCGTCGCCAGCTGCGCCAAGCACTTCCCCGGGCACGGCAGCACCAGGGACGACAGCCATCTCCTGATCGCCGCGGTGGACGGCGACCTGGGCCAGCTGCGGCGGCGGGACCTGCCGCCGTTCGCGGCGGCCATCGCCGCGGGCGTGCAGGCGGTCATGCCCGGGCACCTGCTCGTCCCCGGGCTCACCGGCGGCCTGCCCGCTACCTGGTCGGCCGCAGCGCTGACCGGCCTGCTCCGCGGCGAGCTCGGCTTCACCGGGGCGATCGTCTCCGATGCCCTGGAGATGCGCGCGGTCAGCGACCCGCATGGCGTGCCCGAGGCAGCCGTGCGCGCGGTCGCGGCGGGGGCCGACCTGCTCTGCCTCGGCCGTGACCAGGACGAGGAGATGTACCTGGCGGTGCGGACCGCGCTGGCCGCCGCCACCGCCGAAGGCAGGCTCCCGGCCGCCCGGCTGGAAGACGCGGCCTGCCGGGTATCCGCCCTCCGTTCCTGGCTGGCCCGGGGCCGTCACACCCGCGTGCTGTCCGCCAGCCGCGCCGCGGCCGGCCTCGGCGGCGCCCGCGCCGGCCTGACCGCGGCCCGCCGCGCCCTGCAGGTCTGCGGCCTCGCCGCCCGGCCCGCCGGCCCGCTGGTCGTCGAGTTCGGCTCGCGACCAAACATCGCCGTAGGGACCGTGCCCTGGGGCCTCGGACCCTGGCTCGACGGCAACGTGCAGCGGCTGGATGCCAGCCAGGGCGAGGCCAGCCTGGCCGGCGCGGTCGCCGACGTGCTGGCCAGGACTGCCAGCCGCCCGCTGGTGATCGTGGTCCGCGACGCGCATCGTCACCCGGCCGCCCGCGCGGCCATCATCGCGCTGCTCGCCGCGCGTCCCGACGTGATCGTCGTCGAGATGGGGCTGCCGGTGTGGCGGCCGCCCGGCGGCGGCTACGTGGCCACGTACGGCGCCGCCCGGCCCAACGCGCAGGCCGCCGCGGAGGTTCTCGGGCTGACGTCTGGCTGAGGGGGCCGCGACGGCGGCGCTCATCCGCCGCCCTGTCGGCGGAGCCGAACGGGCGGCTCCTGACCACCGCCGTCGCGCCATGGCTGCTGCGCGATAAGCGTGGCGGCGGTGCTCGGACGGCGGCCGTTCGGCTTGCCGACTGGCCGCCGTCCGAGTACTGGCGTCACGCCCCTATGGACGCTCGGGCATAGTAAGCGGCATGCGCTGGTGCACGTACGTCTCACCTGCTGACTCGGCCGAACGCGTGGGGCTGCTGCACGAAGGGGCGATCCGCGGACTGTCCGGTGTGCGCAGGCTCGTGGATTTGCTCGGGGACGATGAGCAGCGGATGGCGGCGGCAGCCGGGCGAGCGCTGAACGACCCGGCGGAGGTTGTCGCGGAGGACGGCGTGCGGTTCCTGGCGCCGGTGCCGGACCCGCCGTCGATCCGGGACTTCTACGCGTTCGAGGAGCACGTGAAGACGAGCGCCCGGGCGCTCGGGCGCGAGGTCAGCCCGGTCTGGTATGAGATTCCGCTGTTCTATTTCACCAACCCGGCGGCGACCCGCGGACCGTGCGACGACATCCCGGTCACGCCGGGCTCGGCCCGGTTCGACTACGAACTCGAGATCGCCGCCGTGGTGGGCCGGCCAGGCTCGGATCTTGACCCGGGCGTCGCGGAGCGGCACATCGCCGGCTACATGGTCATGTGCGACTGGAGCGCCAGGGACCTGCAGGCGCAGGAGATGGCGGGCCGCCTGGGCCCGGCGAAGGGCAAGGACAGCGCCACCAGCTTCAGCGCCTTCCTGGTCACACCCGACGAGCTCGAAGACCGCCGGGCCGGGAACGCCTATGACCTGGAGATGACCGCCTCGGTGAACGGCAGGCCCTACTCCAGAGGGAGGTTCTCGGCCATCTACTGGCGATTCGGCGAGCTGCTCGCGTACGCGTCACGGGGCACGACCCTGCGCAGCGGCGACGTCATCGGCAGCGGGACCGTCGGGACCGGGTGCATCCTGGAGCTGTCCGCGGTGCACGGGCACGACTCCTACCCGTGGCTGCGGCCGGGCGACCGGGTACGGCTGGAGGTGGATCGCCTCGGCGTCATCAGCAGCACGATCGGGCCCGCTGCGCCGGTAATACCGCTGCGCCGTTGAGCACATCGACGGCCTGCTGGCCATGTTAGTGCCGGACTGCCTGCATAATGCTGGTCATGAGATTGTCTGCCCGTGCCGACTACGCCCTGCGCGCATCGATCGAGATCGCCTCCATCGGTGAAGGCCACGTCACGGCCGATCAGGTCGCGCGGACGCAGCAGATTCCGGTCAAGTTCCTCGAGACCATCCTCACCCAGCTGCGGCGGGCCGGCCTGGTCCGCAGCCAGCGGGGGCCCGACGGGGGCTTCTGGCTGGCCCGTCCCGCGGAGGAGATCTCGCTCGCCGACATCATCAGGGCCATCGACGGCCAGCTGCTGGGCGTGCGGGGTGAGCGCCCGGAGAACGTCGGGTACATCGGCGCCGCTGAGCCGCTGCAGCGGGTGTGGATTGCCCTGCGGGCAAGTGAGCGCGCGATCCTGGAAGAGGTGACGCTCGGCCAGATCATCTCCGGCGAGCTGCCGGACCTGGTCAATGAGCTGGTCGGGGACCCCAGGGCCTGGGCGTAAGCGAGCTCGTCGGCTCTACACCGGGACCATGTCGGTGACGTCGCCGGGACGGCGGGCCGGCCCGTCGAACGCCGGGTCGGCACTGACCAGCGTGGGCTCTCCGTGCTGCAGATTCTGGCGGGACGGGCGCAACCGCACGGTGCCGAGAACCGAGTCCTGCGCTGTCTCCAGGACCGGGCCCACCCGCGAGTCCAGCGCGGCCGCCCGGTCGCGGTCGCGATGCAGCCCAGGCTCGCGGGGACCGCTCAGCACCGGGTTGCTCTGCAGCTCAGCCAAGGCGAAGTTATCGGAGACTTCCCGAAGCACATGGGACAGCGGCGTGTCGAGCGCCGTGCAGATCGCGGACAGCAGCTCGGAGGACGCCTCCTTCTGCCCGCGCTCGACCTCGGACAGGTAGCCGAGCGAGACCCGGGCAGAGGCGGACACCTCGCGGAGGGTGCGACCCTGCCGCAGGCGCAGGCGCCGCAGCACGTCACCGAGCAAGTGACGAAGCAGGACCATCGTCGCACTCCCTTCCGCGGCCGTTCTGCCTATGACTCCACCGTACCTGGCCTCACGGACAGTCCGCGAGACGATATGGCCGCGTGTTCGCTTCTGACGTAACGCTGTAATCGTTCCGACTCTTCCCGGGCCTGACACGTCATGTCCCCGCTGTCTCCAGCATGCTCTGTAGCAGCAACAGCGACTGCAGGACAGTCTGATCCCGGATCGAGCGCCGGCCGCCAGCCAGGGACAGCGTCCGTCGCACCGTGCTGAGCTGCCCGGAAGCCGCGATGTGCACGGTGCCCACCGGCTGCCCGTCGGCCGGATCCGGCCCGGCGACCCCCGTGGTCGCAACCCCGAACGTGGCATCCAGCCGCCTGCGCACCCCCTCGGCCATCGCGCTGGCCACGTCGGCGTGCACCGCCCCGTAGCGTTCGAGCAAGCCAGCGGGGACATCCAGCAGCGCGGACTTGAGGTCGGTGGCGTAGGCCACGATGCCACCGCGGAAGACGACGGACGCGCCGGTGACCTCGACCAGCGAGGCGGCGAGCAGGCCGCCGGTCAGCGACTCGGCTACCGCGACCGTCTGTCCCCGCTCGGTCAGCAGCGTCACGATCAGCTCCGCCAGCGGCTCTGCGGCCGCACTGGTCACGGTTTGTTCCGCCACGCGCTGGCCACGTAGTCGACCCCGGTGACCAGCGTGACCGCCACGGCGGCCGCCATGATCAGCGGGCGGGCCACGCCGAAGGACACGGGCAGGATGTACAGGCTGATCGCGATGACCTGAAGCAGGGTCTTGAGCTTGCCGCCCCGGCTCGCCGCGATCACGTTGTGCCGGATGACGACGAACCGCAGCACGGTGATGCTCAGCTCCCGGACGAGGATCACGCCCGTCACCCACCAGGACAGTTCCCCCAGGGCGGACAAGGTGATGAGCGCCGAGCCGGTCAGGGCCTTGTCGGCCACCGGATCCGCGATCTTGCCGAAGTCGGTGATCAGGCCACGCTGCCGGGCCAGCCGGCCGTCGAGCAGGTCAGTGGCCGAGGCCCCGATGAACAGCACGAACGCAACCACCCGCCCTGCGGTACCGCCCATGGCCAGGAAGATGACGAAGAACGGGACCATCAGCAGGCGCAGCACCGTCAGCTCGTTGGCCACGTTGACGATGCCCGGGTGCGGGGCGGCCTGACCTGAGACCGCGGTGGCGGGGACGGGCGGGGACGGGAACGGGCGGCCCTGGGGCCGCGGGGCCGGGAGCCGCAGGGTCGTGCGGGATATCCGGTGAACCGCTCAACGAGGCACCGGGGGGAGTGTCTCGATGGCGTCCGCCTCCAGGTCTACCCCCTCAGCCGTAGCGAATTTGGCCCGCACCAGGTCTCCGGCACGGCCGTCGGCGCATCCCCGGACGATCGTGATCCCGTCTACTTCCGGCGCCTGATGCGCGGCCCGGCCCTCATACCGGCCGGGGCCGAGGCGGCGTTCGAGCAGCACGTCGCTCATCTCCCCCACCCGGTCTGCCGAGCGCTGCGCCATCAGCTCGTCGGCCAGCGAGGTGACCTCTTCCACCCGCCTGGCGATCTCGACGGGCTCGACCTGGCCGGGCAGCGACGCGGCCTCCGTGCCGTCCTCGTCGGAGTAGCCGAAGACGCCGATGGCATCCAGCCGGGCGTCATCCAGGAATGCCTGCAGCGTCTGCAGGTCGGCCTCGGTCTCGCCGGGGAATCCGACGATGAAGTTGGACCTGATCCCGGCGGCCGGGCAGGCCTGCCTGATCCGGTCGATCAGGTCGCCGAACCGCTCCGCGTCGCCGAACCGCCGCATCGCGCGCAGCACCGAGCCGCTGGCGTGCTGGAACGACAGGTCGAAGTACGGCGCCACCCCGGGGGTGGACGCGAGCACGTCGATCAGCCCGGGGCGCAGTTCGGCCGGCTGCAGGTAGCTGACCCGGACCACGGCGATGCCGTCCACCGCGGCCAGCGCGGGCAGCAGTTCCTCGAGCAACCGCAGGTTGCCCAGATCCTTGCCGTAGGAGGTGGAGTTCTCGCTGACCAGCATCAGCTCCCGGACGCCCTGGCCGGCCAGCCACCGGGCCTCGGCCAGCAGGTCGTCCGGCGGCCTGGACAGGAACGCGCCGCGGAACGAGGGGATCGCGCAGAAGCTGCACCTGCGGTCGCAGCCAGAAGCGATCTTGAGCGGGGCGGTCACGCCCGGTCCAGCCGCCGGCGCGGCACCCGCGGCCCGGACGCCGGTGCCAGCCCGGGCGGCAGGTCGGGGATGCTGTCCGCCCGCGCCCCGGCGGGCACCGGCCCCGGCGGCGAGCCGGCCGCCACCGGGTGCGGGCCGCGGGCCGGGCCGGCGCCTGACCGGTCGGCCGGGGCGATCGGCAGCAGCCGGCGGCGGTCACGCGGCGTGTGCGCCTGCCAGCGCTCTCCCGCGGCCACCGCGTCCAGCTTCGACCGCGATGTCCTGGTAGTCGTCGAAGCTGACGACCTGCGCCTCGGGCAGCGCCTCGGCGAGCTGCGAGCCGTAGCGCTCGGCCAGGCACCCGGCGGCCACGACCTTGGCCCCCGAGGACGCGGCATCCAGCAGTTCGTCGATGGACTCCTGCTTGGCCGCCTGGATGAAGCCGCAGGTGTTGACCACGACCACCTCGGCCTCGGGCCGGTCGGTCAGCGCCCAGCCCGCCGTCTCGAGCCGCGCGGCCAGCTCCTCGGAGTCCACCTCGTTGCGCGCGCAGCCCAGGGTCACCAGGCGGACAGTCCGGTCCGCGGCAGGGGGTGTCACCTTGTTCTCCGGCACACCGGAAGACTACGGTACGTGCCCCCCGAATCGGCACGCGGCCACGCGCGCGGCGGGGGGCCACGGCCGGTCAGCCGGAGAACTGCGTGCCCGGATGGAAGCTCAGCGTGATCGGGTTGCCCACGGTGCCCGGAGATCCGCGCCGCTGCCCGTTCACGGTGAGCACGACCGCGCCAGGGTTGCCCAGCTGCATGTTCACCGCGTGCTTGAACTTCCAGGTCTTTGTGGCGCCGGGTGGCAGGGTGACCTGCGTCAGGTACGCGCCGTTCGGGCGGGTGAACTCTACCCAGCACGGCTCGGCCTTCACCACCAGCTTGATGACGAGGAGCTTGCCGGCGGCGGTGGCGGGACTCGAGGGGGGCGGCTGCGAACTGGGCGGGGCCGTCGCGTGCTGGTGGCCTGCCGGCGGCTGCTGATGCTGTTGTGCTGCGGCCGGATGATTGGTGCCCGCGCTGGAGGACACCGTGTGATAGATCACGTAGCCGACGATCACGGCCAGGGCGAGCACCATGGCCACGCTCCAGTTGAGCCGACGCCGCTCTTTCAGCCTGATCGGGGTGGACGGCTCGAATACCTCGGCGGCCCTGATCGAGTGCGGCGCGCCGTGGGCCGCGTCATACTCCGCGATGAGCGGATCCGGGTCGACGCCGACTACCCTCGCGATGCTCCTGATGTGCCCGCGCGCGTAGAAATCGCCGCCGCAGGCGGAGAAATCACCGCGCTCGATGCCGCGGATGATCGTCTCCCTGATGCGGGTCTGCTGGCTGACCTGCGTAACGGTGAGACCCGCCTGGCGTCGCGCTTCCGCCAGCGTGTCACCGATGCTCACGCCGCGCCTCCACTGCTTCGGTCGGAACGTGCGGTCCCGCGCGGCGCCGGCGGCCGCCGGGCCCGCGCGTCCCGAGCGGGGGGACAGTTACCAAGTGTAGACACGCGGACACGGCACCGCGAGAACTGTGACGTCCGCCGGCACCATTGTGCCGGTGTGCGGGGGCCGCCTGCCGTCCGCGGGCCGCGGGCGGGTCGGCACCGACCCTACTCGCCGCGCAGCGGCCGCAGCACCTCTTCCATGTCATCCGGCCTGATCAGCACGTCCCTGGCCTTGGAGCCCTCGCTGGGCCCGACGATGCCGCGGCTCTCCAGCAGATCCATCAGCCGCCCCGCCTTGGCGAACCCCACCCTCAGCTTGCGCTGCAGCATCGAGGTGGAGCCGAACTGCGTGGTGATGATCAGCTCGGCCGCCTGCACGAGCAGTTCCCTGTCATCCCCGATCTCCGCGTCGATTTCCCGCTGCCTGCCCCCGGCCGGCGTGACGTCTTCCCGGTAGGTGGGCTCGGCTTGCTTCGTGCAGTGCGCGACGACCTCGCGGATCTCCTTCTCGGTGACGAACGCGTTCTGCAGCCGGAGCGGCTTGCTGGCCCCCATCGGCAGGAACAGCGAGTCACCCTGGCCGACCAGCTTCTCCGCCCCGGGCTGGTCCAGGATGACCCGGCTGTCGGCCAGGCTGGAGGTCTCGAACGCCAGCCTGGACGGCACGTTGGCCTTGATCAGGCCGGTCACCACGTCCACGCTCGGCCGCTGGGTGGCCAGTACCAGGTGGATCCCGGCCGCCCGGGCCAGCTGGGTGATCCGGACGACCGCGTCTTCCACGTCCCGCGGGGCGATCATCATCAGGTCAGCCAGCTCGTCCACGATCACCAGCAGGTACGGGTAGGGCAGGTACTCCCGCTCGCTGCCTGGCGGCGAGGCGAGCTTGCCCGCCCGCACCGCCTTGTTGAAGTCGTCCAGGTGCCGGAACCCGGAGGCGGCCAGGTCGTCGTAGCGCCGCTCCATCTCGTCGACCACCCAGCTCAGCGCCTCCGCCGCCTTCTTCGGGCTGGTGATGATCGGCGTGATCAGGTGCGGGACGCCCTGGTAGTGCGCCAGCTCCACCCGCTTCGGGTCGATGAGGATCATCCGCACCTCATCCGGCGTGGCCCGCAGCAGGATCGAGGTGATCAGCCCGTTCACGCACGTGCTTTTGCCGGATCCGGTAGCCCCGGCAATCAAAATATGAGGCATCTTCGCGAGGTTGGCCACGACGGTGTGGCCTTCGACGTCCTTGCCCAGGCCGACCACCATCGGGTGCTGGTCGGACACCGCGACCGGGGAGCGGAGCACGTCGCCGAGGCTGACGATCTCCCGGTCGGTGTTGGGGATCTCCACCCCGATCGCGGACTTGCCGGGGATCGGCGACAAGATCCGCACGTCCGCGCTCTTCACCGCGTAGGCGATGTTCCGCGACAGGGCGGTGACCCGCTCCACCTTGACCGCCTGGCCGAGTTCGATCTCGTACCGGGTGACCGTCGGCCCCCGCATGAACCCGGTGACCTCGGCATCGACCTCGAACTGGTCGAGCACGCCGGTCAGCGCCTGCATCATGAGGTCGTTGGCCCGGGTCCGGGCCTTCGGCGCCGACCCGGGCCGCAGCAGGGCCGCGGGCGGCAGCGTGTAGCTGGCGTCGGTGGCCCCGGCGAGCGTGAGCTGCTCGGGCCTGCGCAGCAGTCCGTTGTGGCCGTCGGCGGCGGTCTCGGCGCCGGGGCCGCCGGAGGCCGGCTCGGTCCGCGGCCCGAAGCCGATCGCCTCCAGCAGTCCCTCGTCGACGCCGCCGCCCGTGCCGGCCAGCGGTGCCCCCTGGCCCGCCGCGCCGTCCGCGGGGCCCGGCTTGGCCCGGCCGCCGCGCTCGGCCAGCAGCGGCGAGTCATAGGGCTTTTCACGATCGCCGGCCTCAATGGCCTGCTGACGGCGGCCGAGGCGGGCGCGACCCAGGGGACGGGCCCGTGCCCGTTCGGGATCCTCGGTCTTGTCCCCGGCTGCCGTGGTCCCGCCGGCGCCGGTGCGGCGGCCGAGGGCCCGGGCCAGGACCGCGGGGACGGTGTGCAGTGGCGTCGCCGTGATCACCAGCACGCCGAACCCGGCGACGAGCGCGAGCAGCACCGCGGCCACCGCCGGCGTCAGCGCGGCCACCAGCGGCGCCGAGGCGACGAACCCGATCAGGCCGCCCGCGTCCCGCATCGCCAGCGCCCCGCCGGCCGGCCGCGGGGTGCCGTTGGCGATGTGCACCAGCCCGGTCACGCCGATGATCAGCGCCAGCCAGCCGATCACCATCCGGCCGGTCTCCATGTTGCGGTCGGGGTGGCGCAAGAACCGCCAGCCCAGCAGGGCCAGCAGCAGCGGGACCATCCAGGCGAGCGCGCCGAACCCGCCCCGCACGACCGCGGTCATCAGCCGGCCGACGGCGTTGTCCATGTGCCACCAGGTGGTGCCGGCCACGACGATGGCGGCGCCGATCGCGGCCAGCCCGATCCCGTCCCTGCGGTGCGCAGGATCCAGATCACGGGCGCTGCGGCCGATCCCGCGGACCACGGCGCCGACCCCGTGCGCCAGCAGCATCCACACCCCGGCGACGGCGCTCGCCGCCCAGTCGAGCAGGATGACCAGCGGGTTGGCCGACAGCGACGGGCGCTGCCCGCGCGAGCTGGACGGCCGGCCGCCGCGCCCCGCGCTGCGGTTCTTGCCCGACTTCCTGGTGCGCGCCTTGCGGCTGCCCTTCTTTCTGGAAGTCCGGCCGCGCGGTGCGGGCTCGGCCCGGCCGCCCCGGGGGCGGCCGGCGGTCTGCGTGCCCTTGGGCGCACGAGTGGCCATGATGCCCACGCTAGCGAGCATTTCGCCGCCGCCGAAGCACTCGGCGCGCGTGTCGCCTCGGCCCTCGGCGAAACCGGGGGGCAGCGCCGATTACCCTGGCAGGCAGCGACCCAGGGAGGCGCCGTGCGGATCGCGGTCGTGGGCGGCGGCCCGGGCGGGCTGTACTTCGCCGCCCTCACCCGCCAGCTTGGCCCCGGTCATGAGATCACCGTCTGGGAGCGGAACGCCCCCGATGACACCTTCGGCTTCGGCGTCGTCTTCTCCGACGAGACGCTGGGCGGCATCGAGCACGCCGACCCAGGCATCTACCGGGCGATGGAGCGCGAGTTCGCCCGCTGGGACGACATCGACGTGCATTTCAAGGGTGAAACGATCACCAGCGGCGGGCACGGCTTCGCCGCGATGAGCCGCCGCCGGCTGCTGGCGATCCTGCAGCAGCGCTGTGCCGGCCTCGGCGTGCGGCTGCACTTCCGCACCGAGGCGCCGGACGTGACCCGGCTGGCCGCGGACTACGATCTGGTGATCGCGGCCGACGGGGCCAACTCCGCGGTCCGGGCGCAGTTCGCCGACGCGTTCCGGCCCGATACCGAGATCCGGCACTGCAAGTACATGTGGCTCGGCACGGACCTGGTCTTCGACGCTTTCAAGTTCTACATCGAGCAGACGCCGCACGGCGTGATGCAGATCCACGGCTATCCCTACGACGCCACTGGCAGCACGTTCATCGTCGAGATGCACGACTCGGTCTGGCGGGCCGCCGGTTTCGGCGGCTGGCCCCGCAGGCCCTGCCGCCCGGCGCCTCCGACGATGCGTCCATCGCGCGGATCCGGGAGATGTTCGCGCCGATCCTGGGCGGCCACGCGGTGCACGCCAACAACTCCAAGTGGATCAGCTTCGGCACGCTGCGCTGCCAGAGCTGGCGGCACGACAACGTGATCCTGCTCGGCGACGCCGCGCACACGGCGCACTTCTCCATCGGCTCCGGCACCAAGCTGGCCATGGAGGATGCGCTGGCGCTGGCCGCCTGCCTGCACGAGCAGCCGTCGGTTCGACGACGCGCTGAGCGCCTACGAGGCCGAACGCCGCCCGGTGGTCGCGTCCGTGCAGCGGGCGGCGCAGGCCAGCCTGGAGTGGTTCGAGAACCTGGGCCAGTACGCGCACCAGGAGCCCGAGCAGTTCGCGTTCAACATCATCACCCGCAGCCGCCGGGTCACCTACGGGAACCTGCAGCTGCGGGACCCGGAGTTCGTGGCCCGGATGGATGCCTGGTTCGCCGGCCACGAGAAGCGGCGCGGCATGGCCCCCGGCGACGTGCGGCCGCCGATGTTCCAGCCGCTGCGGCTGCGCGGCCTCGAGCTGGCCAACCGGGTCGTGGTCTCGGCCATGGACATGTACTCGGCCGCCGACGGCCTGCCGTCGGACTTCCACCTGGTGCACCTGGGCGGCAAGGCGCTGGGCGGGGCGGGGCTGGTCATGACCGAGATGGTGTGCGTGTCCCCGGAGGGGAGAATCTCGCCGGGGTGCGCCGGGCTGTACACGGCCGGGCAGGAGGCGGCCTGGCGGCGGATCGTGTCGTTCGTGCACGACTCCTCGGCGGCCAGGATCGGGCTCCAGCTCGGGCACTCGGGCCGCAAGGGATCGACGAAGCTGATGTGGGAGGGGCTCGACCAGCCGCTGGAGTCGGGCAACTGGCCGGTGTGCGGGCCCTCGCCGCTGCCGTACCTGCCCGGTGTGAGCCAGGTGCCCGCGGAGCTGTCGCTGGCCGGCCTGGCGTCGATCCGGGAGCAGTTCGCGGCCGCCACCGAGGCGGCGGAGCGCTGCGGCTTCGACCTGGTCGAGTTGCACTGCGCGCACGGGTACCTGCTGTCGTCGTTCATCTCGCCGCTCACCAACCAGCGGTCCGACGAGTACGGCGGGTCACTGGCCGGGCGGCTGCGCTTCCCGCTCGAGGTGTTCGCGGCGATGCGCGCGGTGTGGCCGGCCGGCAAGCCGATGACCGTGCGGATCTCGGCCACCGACTGGTATGAGGGCGGCATCACCGCGGCGGACGCGGTGCAGATCGCGCGCGCGTTCGGCGCGGCGGGCGCGGACGCCATCGACGTGTCCACCGGGCAGGTGACGCCCGATGAGCAGCCGGCCTTCGGCCGCTCCTACCAGGCGCCGTACGCCGACGCGATCCGCAACCAGGCGGGCATCGCCACCATCGCGGTCGGCGTCATCTCCTCGTTCGACGACGTGAACTCGCTGGTCCTGGCCGGCCGGGCCGATTTGTGCGCGATCGGCCGCGCCCACCTGTATGACCCGAACTGGACGCTGCACGCGGCGGCCGAGCAGGGTTACAACGGCCCCGCGGTGACCTGGCCGCAGCCGTGGGCCGCGGGCAGCCGCCGCCCGCAGGCCGGCCGGACCGACGGCCCACGCCCCCGATTGCAGCTGATCATGGAAGGCGAGCCGGTGACCAGGCACCAGCGGTGGCGCCCGAACGCGCCGGCGCCGGATTCCGCGCGGGCACCTTCACCATGACCGGCGCGGGGCGACCGGGTTGGGGGCGGGGGCGGCGTGGGCGTTGAGCGGGTGAATCCGGCCGGGCTGGCGCGGGCTTCGGGGTTCTCGCACGCGGTCGTGGCCACCGGCAGCCGGGTCGTGTTCCTGGCCGGGCAGACGGCTACCGGGCCGGACGGGCGGATCGAGGGCGAGACGGTAGCGGCGCAGTTCGAGCGGGCGCTGGGCAACCTGCTGCACGCGCTGCGCGAGGCCGGCGGAGCGCCCGGGCAGCTGGCCAGCCTGACCATCTACGCCGTCGATCTCGCCGACTACCGGGCGCACGCGCGCGAGATCGGCGCGGCCTGGCGCCGGCTGGCCGGGCCGCAGTACCCGGCGATGGCGGCCGTCGGCGTCAGCAGGCTGTGGGATGCCGAGGCGCTCGTGGAAGTGCAGGGGGTTGCGGTGCTGCCCTGATCCCGGCGGGCACGGCTCAGCCGGCGCGTACGGGCGCGGCTACCGGGCGTCCTCGGTGAACGCGCAGAATTCGTTGCCCTCGGGATCGGCCAGCACGTACCAGCGGGCCTGCTCGTTCGGCCGCGCCAGCACAGTAGCGCCCGCGTCGAGCAGCGGCGGCAGAGCCGGGACGGTCACGTCCCAGTGGATCCGGTTCTTCGCGGTCTTGGGCTCAGGTACCGAGTCGAAGTCCATGGCCAGGATGGGCATGCCGGGCACGTTCTCCAGCGTGGAATACCCGCGCGCGTTGTGCACCACGGACGCGCCGTACACAGCGCCCCACCACTCGGCCTGCGCGGCCGGGTCGGCGCTGTCCACCACCAGGGCGTGCAGCCGCTCGGCGGGCAGGTCGTCGCGCAGGAACGCGCAGTACTCGCCGCCCTCGGGATCGGCCAGCACCGTCCACCTCCGGTCGTCGCCCTCGGGCCGCAGCACAGTGGAACCGAGGGCCTCGAGATCGGCGAGGCGCCGCGCGTAGATGTCCAGGTGCACCCGGTGCTTGACCGTCTTCGGCTCCGGCACCTTGCTGATCCAGATCGTGTGCCGGCCGGTCGGCCCGCGAAGCAGGCCGTCGCCGTCGTCGTCGAGTTCCCAGGACCGGCCCAGCGCCGCCGCCCAGAACTCGCCGAGCCGGGCCGTGTCGGCAGCGTCCATGCACAGGTCCTTGAAGCGAGCCAGAGCCATGACCGGGACCCTACCGTCACCTGCGGCGCGCCGGGAGCAGGCGAGTGGACAGGCGGTCGCGCTATGCCTGGGGAATACTGGGGGCAGGTCCGCCGGTGGCCGGTAGGCCCGGTCGTGGCAGGCGGGCAGGGAGGGTCAGGCATGCAGCTCTCGCCGTCCGCGCACGCCGATACGTTCTGCCGGGACAATCTCCCGCCGCCGCAGCAGTGGCCGGAGTTCACCTTCTCGCTGCCCGGGCTGCGCTACCCGGACCGGCTCAACTGCGCCGAGGAACTGCTGGACACGACGATCAAGCGGCACGGCGCGGACCGGCCCTGCGTGCTTTCGCCTTCGGGCGACTGGACCTACGGCGAGCTGCTGACCGCGGCCGCCCAGGTGGCGCGCGTGCTGACCGAGGACTTCGGCATCGTGCCGGGCAACCGGGTGCTGCTGCGCGGGCCGAACAACCCGTGGCTGGTGGCCTGCTGGCTGGGCGTGGTCAAAGCCGGCGCGGTCACGGTCTCGACCATGCCGCTGCTGCGGGCGACCGAGCTCGCGACCATCGGCGAGATCGCCAGGCCGGCCCTGGCCCTGTGCGATCACCGCTTCACCTGGGATCTCACCGCGGGCCTGCCCGGCCTGACGGTGCTGACGTACGGCAGCGGCCAGCCTGATGACCTGACCAGCCTGGCCGGCCTCAAGCCCGGCGACTTCGCCGCCGTGGCGACCGCCGCCGACGACGTGGCCATGATCGCGTTCACCTCGGGGACGACCGGCAGGCCCAAGGCGACCATGCACTTCCACCGCGACGTGCTCGCTGTCGCCGACACATTCTCCGCGCGCGTGCTGCGGCCCGCCCCCGACGACATCTTCACCGGCACGCCGCCGCTCGCGTTCACCTACGGGCTCGGCGGGCTGCTGGTGTTCCCGCTGCGGGCCGGCGCCTCCACCCTGCTGCTGGAGAAGGCGGCGCCGGAGGATCTGGCCGCCCAGATCGCCGGGCGCGGCGTCACGGCCTGCAGCACCGCGCCCACCGGCTACCGCGCGATGATCGCCTCGGGCTGCGCGGAGCAGCTGCGCGGCCTGCGCCTGGCCGTCTCGGCCGGCGAGCACCTGCCGGCCAGCACCTGGAAGGCGTTCTACGAGGCGACCGGGGTGCGGATCATCGACGGGATCGGCAGCACCGAGATGCTGCACATCTTTATCTCGGCGGCCGGCGACGATATCGTGCCCGGCGCGACGGGCACGGCGGTGCCCGGGTATGAGGCCGCGGTGCTGGACGACGACGGGAAGCCGGTGCCCGACGGGACCATCGGCAGGCTCGCGGTCAAAGGGCCGACCGGCTGCCGGTACCTCGCCGACGACCGGCAGCGCAGCTACGTCCGCGACGGCTGGAATCTCACCGGCGACAGCTACCTGCGCGACGCCGATGGCTACTTCTGGTACCAGGCCCGGGTGGACGACATCATCATCTCGGCCGGGTACAACATCGCGGGGCCGGAGATCGAGGAAGCCCTGCTGCTGCACCCCGACGTGGCCGAGTGCGGGGTGGTCGGCGTGCCGGACGAGACCCGGGGCCAGATCGTCAAGGCCTATGTGGTGCTGCGCGCCGGCGTCGAGGGCACCGAGGCGACGGCGGCGCGGCTGCAGGAGTTCGTCAAGCAGCAGATCGCGCCGTACAAGTACCCGCGCGCCGTTGCCTTCGTGCCGTCGCTGCCGCGGACCACGACGGGCAAGCTGCAGCGGTTCAGGCTGCGCGAGGCCGGGGTGCCCGCCGACCCGGCTCCCCCCGCAGGCTAGCGACGCGGCCCAGGTCATCTCTCGTGCTCGATGACGTACTCCCGTACCTGGCCTGCCCCTACTGCGGCGCCGGGCTGGCCAGGACCGGCTCCGCGCTGCACTGCGCGCGCGGGCACGCGTTCAACGTCGCGCGCCAGGGCTACGCCAGCCTGCTCCCCAAGAAGGCAGGCGGCGAGGGCGGGGACACCGCCGCCATGGTCCAGGCCAGGGCCGACTTCCTGGGCGCGGGGCACTTCGCGGATCTGGCGGCTGTCGTGGCCGCCGCCGCGGCCGAGGCGATGGCCGCCGCGGCCGGCGGGGCCAGGGCCGGCTGCGTGCTGGAATCCGGCGCCGGGACCGGCTACTACCTGGCCCGGGTGCTGGACGAGCTTCCCGGCAGGGCCGGCATCGCGCTGGACCGGTCCAGGTACGCGCTGCGCCGGGCGGCCCGGGCGCATGAACGGATCGGCGCGGTGGCCTGCGACGTGTGGCGCAGGCTGCCGGTGGCCTCCGCCGCGGCCGTGCTGGCGCTGGATGTCTTCGCGCCGCGCAACGGCGCCGAGCTGCGCCGGATACTCAATCCGGCCGGGCGGCTGGTGGTCGTCACCCCGGCAGCCGACCACCTGCGCGAGCTGGCCGGGGCGCTCGGCCTGCTGGGCATCGACGAGCGCAAGCAGGAGCGGCTGGCCGGGAAGCTGGGCCCGTACTTCGAGCCGGCGGGCCAGCGCGAGTACCGCGCCGCGGTCCGGCTCAGCCCGGCCGACGCGCTGGCCGCCGCCCAGATGGGACCGGCCGCCTGGCACACCGACCAGGAGGCCCTGGCCGCCGCGGTGCGGAGCCTGCCCGGGCCGATGACAGCCACGGTGTCGGTGCGGGTGTCGGTCTTCCGGCCCGCGCCCTGACCCGGGCGGACGCGACGATTCAGGCCGAGGCCTGGCCGCGGCGCTAGACCTCGACCAGCACCGGGATGATCATGGGACGGCGCCGGTAGTTCTCGTTCACCCAGCGGCCGACCACCCGCCGGACCAGCTGGCTGAGCTGGTGCGCGTCGTTGATCCCCTCGCTGGCGGCGAAGACCAGCGCCTCCTCGATCCGCGGCCGCACCTCGCCGAACGCCGCGTCGTCGATGCCCGAGCCGCGGGCGTGGATCTCGGGGCTGGCCACCAGCTTGCCGCTGGTCGAGTTGACCACGATGACCACCGACACGAATCCCTCATCGCCCAGGATCCGCCGGTCCTTCAGCGAGGCCTCGGTCACCTCGCCCACCGACAGCCCGTCCACGTACACGTACCCGCAGGGGACGGACCCGGCGATGGCGGCCTGCCCGTCCACCAGGTTGACCACGACGCCGTCCTCGGCGATGACGATGTTGCCGTCCGGCACCCCGGTCAGCGAGGCGAGCCGCGCGTGCGCGCGCATGTGCCGCCACTCGCCGTGCACCGGCATGAAGTTGCCAGGCCGGGTCAGGTTGAGCACGTAGAGCAGCTCGCCGGCGGCGGCGTGACCGGACACGTGCACCAGCGCGTTCCCCTTGTGCACCACGCGCGCGCCCAGCCGGGTCAGCCCGTTGATCACCCGGTACACCGCCGTCTCGTTGCCCGGGATCAGCGACGAGGCCAGGATCACGGTGTCGCCCTCGGCGATCCGGATCGGGTGGTCGCGGCCGGCCATCCGGGACAGCGCCGACATCGGCTCGCCCTGCGACCCGGTGGATACCAGCACCACCTGGCCCGGCGGCAGCTGCTCTGCCTCCTTGAGGTCCACCACGAGGCCGCCGGGCACCTGGAGGTATCCCAGGTCGCGGGCGACGCCCATGGTCCGCACCATGGAGCGGCCGACGAACGCCACCTTGCGCCCGTGCGCCTGCGCCGTGTCGAGCACCTGCTGTACCCGGTGCACGTGGCTGGAGAAGCAGGCCACGATGACGCGCTGCCGCGCGGCGGCGAACACGTCGCTGAGCACCGGCGCGATATCGCGCTCCGCGGTCACGATCCCCGGTACCTCGGCGTTGGTCGAGTCCGCCATCAGCAGGTCCACGCCCTCGCCGCCGAGCCGGGCGAACCCGCCCAGGTCGGTGAGCCTGCCGTCCAGCGGCAGCTGGTCCATCTTGAAGTCGCCGGTGTGCAGCACCAGGCCGGCCGAGGTGCGGATGGCCACCGCCAGCGCGTCGGGTATCGAATGGTTGACCGCGAAAAATTCAAGGTCAAAGGGACCGAACGACTCCCGGGTGGACTCATTCACCTCGACGGTGACCGGTGTTACCCGGTGCTCGGTCAGCTTGCTGCGGATCAGCCCCAGCGTCAGCCTCGAGCCGACCAGCGGGATGTCCGCCCGTTCCCGCAGCAGGTAGGGAACGCCGCCGATGTGGTCCTCGTGCGCGTGCGTGAGCACGAGCGCCTCGACCTGGCCGAGCCGGCCTTCCAGGTAGCCGAAGTCCGGCAGGATCAGGTCCACGCCGGGCTGGTCGGGCTCGGGGAACAGCACCCCGCAGTCGACGATCAGCAGCCGGCCGGCGTGCTCGAACACCGTCATGTTTCGGCCGATCTCGCCGAGCCCGCCGAGGCCGATGATGCGCAGGCCCTGCGGCGCGAGCGGGCGCGGGGTACCGAGCTCCGGGTGCGGGTGACTCACCAGGCAGCCTCGTCCGCGCTCACGCCGCTCCCCCGGGGAGTTTGACGCCGCCGGCCGCCAGGTCGGTGCGCAACTGCTCGACCTGGGCCGCGGTTGCGTCGGCCAGCGGCAGCCTGACCGGCCCGCCGGGCAGGCCGAGCAGCCCGAGTGCGGCCTTCGTCATGATCACTCCCTGGGTACGGAACATGCCGGTGTACACCGGCAGCAGTTCGCGGTGGACGGCGAGCGCGGCGGTCACGTCGCCGGCCAGGTACGCGTCGATCATCTCGTGCAGCCGGTCGCCGGCCACGTGCCCGACCACGCTCACGAACCCGGCGGCGCCGACCGACAGCCACGGCAGGTTGACCATGTCGTCGCCGGAATAGAACACCAGGTCGCTGGCCGCCATCGTCTGCGATCCCGCGCCGAAGTCACCCTTGGCGTCCTTGACCGCGACGATGCGCGGGTGCCCGGCGAGCTGGAGCAGGCTCTCGACGGCGATCGCCGTGCCGGTCCGGCCCGGGATGTCGTAGAGCATCACGGGCAGCCCGGTGGCGTCCGCAACCGCGCGGAAGTGGGCCACCAGCCCGTTCTGCGGGGGCTTGTTGTAGTACGGCGTCACGACGAGCAGGCCGTCCGCGCCGGCGCGCTCGGCCATCTGGGCCAGTTCACGGCTGTGCGCGGTGTCGTACGTGCCAACCCCGGCCAGCACCGTGGCGCGGTCCCCGACCGCCTCGATGACCGCGCGCAGCAGCCGGTCCTTTTCCGCGTTGCTCGTGGTCGGCGACTCGCCGGTGGTGCCGCTGATCACCAGGCCGTCGTTGCGCATGTCGTCGACCAGGTAGGTGGCGAGGCGGGCGGCGCCGTCGGCGTCGAGCGCCCCGTCCGAAGTCATGGGCGTGATCATCGCGGTGAGCATGCGACCGAAGGGCGCATGTCCCGGCGCGGCGCCGGGAATTCCCGCGGCTGGCTGAATCTCGGTCATAGACGAAAGCTACCGGTGTCCGCCTGGGCCCGATACCCGCGGCGCGCTGATTCGGCCCGAATAAGCCGGCCGGGCAAGTACCGGACGCCGCGGCGCGAGCTGGCTGGCCGCAGGTCAAAAGACCGGGATGATGTCTTCGGGGTCGATGTCATCGGCCACGCTGACACCCTCGATGTCGAGCTCGGGTATCGCCGGGAACTCGATCCCCCACCGGGTCACGATCGCGCGCACCCGTGCTATCGCGACCCGCCAGTTCTCCGCCTGCTCCGCGTAGCTCAGCACGCCGAGCCCGGCCTCGCGGGCGTGGCTCATCAGCACCCGGTGGTTGGGCAGGAAGTAGGGCGGGATGTCCCAGAAGCCGGGCGGCGGCTCCCAGAGGATCATCGAGAGGAAGACGAACCCGGCCCGCAGCTGACGGGTGATCAGGGTCTTGGTGTCGTCGGTGAGCCCGGGCCACTCGTTCTCCAGGATCGTCATGCAGATCTGCAGGTGCCGCGACTCATCCCGGCCGATCCGCTGGAACATGCCGGCGAACACCGGGTGCGTGGCGGCCGACGCCATCCCGCGGAACAGCGTGGACGCCGCCATCTCGCCCATCATGAAGCTGGTGAACAGGACGGCCAGCGAGTACTTGCCGACCGCCTTGTTGTAGCCGTTCCAGTAGCGGCCGCCGTTGTGGTAGAGCCAGCTGATGTTGTTGTGCGCGGCCTTCTCCAGGTCGGTGCGCGGCTGCCAGTCGAGCGGGCCGCCCGGCCACAGTGCGGCGATCGTGCGCTGGCAGCACTCCTCGTGGTTCATCTCGTCCCTGGTTATCGAGAAGAAGCACTTGCGGACCGGGTCCTCCTCGTGCTGCTCGAACGCGTGGATGGTGGCCCTGGCGAAGACCGCGGGCCCGGAGGCATCGAAGTTGGCCAGCACGGAGAACCAGTACATGATGCCCAGCCGCTGCTCGGCGGTGAAATCCCCGGCACGCAGGTCGTCCCAGGGCAGGTCGGCCGGGTTCCAGGCCACCCGCTTGGACTTCTGGTAGATGTCGGCGAGCTTCTGCGTCTCGACCCGCCACTCCATCGGGTAGATGTTCGGCTGGATGATCGCCGGCGCCGGCCAGAACCCGCCCTCGGGGATGACCAGGCCGCCGGGGCCTGACGTTCCCGCGTCCTCATCGGTCACTGTGCCGCTCCATCCTGGGCCGCGGCCGCTGCCCGGCCCGCACATGTGACAGCATACGGCAATTCATGCGAGATGCAGTTACACCGATCTGGCGGCTACACGCCGAGGCCGCGGCCGATGATCTCCTTCATGATCTCGGTGGTGCCGCCGAAGATGGTCTGCGCCCGGCCGTCGGCGTACGCCCGGGCCACCGGGTACTCGCGCATGTAGCCGTAGCCGCCGTGCAGCTGGACGCACCGGTCGACGACCTTGTTGCAGAGCTCGGTGTTCCACCACTTGAGCATGGACGCTTCTTCGGTGCTGAGCCGGCCCGCGTTGTGCTCGGTGACGCAGCGGTCGGTGAAGGCGCGGGCCACCGCGAGCTCGGTCGCCATCTCGGCGAGCACGAACCGGTTGTGCTGAAACCGGCCGATCGGCCGGCCGAACGCCTGCCGCTGCTGGCAGTACTCCAGAGTCTGCTCGAACGCCCCCTCGGCCCCGGCCAGGGCCGCGGTGCCGATGGCGACCCGCTCACGGGGCAGATTCTGCATCAGCGCTATGAACCCCCCGCCCTCCTCACCCAGCATGTTGCCGGCCGGCACCCGCACGTCGCTGAAGAACAGCTCGGAGGTGTCCTGCGCGTGCATGCCGACCTTGTCCAGGTTGCGGCCCCGCTCGAAGCCGTCCATCCCCCGCTCCACCGCGAACAGGCTGATGCCGCGGTACCCGGCCTCCGGGTCGGTCCTGGCCACCACGATGACCAGGTCGCACAGCTGGCCGTTGGAGATGAACGTCTTCTGCCCGCTCAGCACGTAGTGGCCGCCGTCCCGGACGGCCGTGGTGCGGATCCCCTGCAGGTCACTGCCCGCTCCGGGCTCGGTCATGGCTATCGCCGTGATGATCTCACCCGAGCAGTAGCCGGGCAGCCAGCGCTCGCACTGCTCTGGCGTGTACAGCCGCTGCAGGTACGGCCCGATGATGTCGTTGTGCACGCCGAACCCGGGGCCGTGCATCCCGGTACGGGCCAGTTCCTCGCCGAGGATCAGGTAGTAGCGGTAGTCCTGCATCCCGCCGCCGCCGTATTTCTCGTCGATCTCGATGCCGAGCAGGCCGGCCCGCCCGGCGGCGAGCCATACGTCCCGCGAGACCATGCCGTCTCGTTCCCACTGCTCGTGGTGCGGCGCGATCTGTTTGGCGATGAACGAACGGACCAGGTCACGGAACGCCAGGTGCTCGCCGGTGAAAATGTCACGTTCCACTGCGGGCCCCCTTGGTGCAGCCGGATGTGAGGCGACGGTAACACGGGCCGCGGCGGCGGCCTCGTGGTCGGGCCGCTGCCGTCAGGCCGCGCTGGGCTCAGCCAGGTAGGCATCCCACTGCGGGTCGCCGTCGTGGCTCGCGCCGATCAGCCGCCAGTGCACGCCGCGGGGCACCGCGGGCACGCAGCGAAGCGTCCAGCCCAGCTCCTCGATGAGCCGGTCGGCCTTGCGATGATTGCACGTCCGGCAGGAGGCGACGCAGTTCTCCCAGGTGTGCCCGCCGCCCTTGCTGCGCGGCACGACGTGGTCGACGGTTTCGGCCCGGTGGCCGCAGTAGGCGCACAGGTAGTTGTCCCGGCGCATCAGCGCGGCCCGGGTCAGCGGGACCCGGTTGCGGTACGGCACCCGGACGTAACGCCGGAGCCTGATCACCGACGGCGTGGCCAGGCTGATCGAGGCCGAGCAGAGCATCGTGCCGTCCAGGTCGTCGTGCACGATCTCGGCCTTCTCGCAGAGCACCAGGCACACGGCCCGGCGCAGGCCCACCGTGGTGAGCGGCTCGTAGGTGACGTTGAGGAGCAGTACGCGCCGCACCGCCGTCTTACACCTCCCGCCGTCCTCGCAGGCATGCCTGATCAGGGTACGCCCTGCACCCAGTGTGCTGGCTGGGACGGCGATCCGCCACCACATAGTCCGCGTTGCGCGCGCAGCGCACGCTGGGCAAGATAGGGCGTTCTACGGAAGGGAACCGATGGCCCGCGAACGGCTGGTGGCGGTCAGCTACCCGGCGGACGGCGAATTCACCCAGATCAACGCCGACGTGCTTGACGGTGAGGCCAGCGTGGTCTTCCTCGACAGGCACCGCGAGGGTGAGCGTCGCGAGATCCTGCGCCAGGCGGACGTGCTCATCGGCTGGCACTTCGGAACGGAACTGCCCGCTGGCGCATGGCAGGACTGTCCGCGGCTGCGGTTTGTGCAGTTGCTGTCGGCAGGTGCCGACGCCCTCGACTTCCGCGCCATCCCTGAGCGGCTGATGCTGGCCTGCAACGCCGGCGCCTATGCCGCGCCGATGGCCGAGCACGTGATGGCGATGGCACTGGCCCTGGCCAGGCGGCTGCCCCAGCGGCATGCGGCCTTGGCCCGCGGCGAGTTCGGCATGTGGGAGCCGGTGATCACCCTGGACGGCGCGGTGTGCGCGATCGTCGGCTACGGCGGCATCGGCGCCGCCACGGCCAGGCTGATGCGGGCGTTCGGGGCGAGAATCCACGCGGTGAACACCTCGGGCCGCAGCAGTGACCCGACCGAGTTCACCGGCACGCTGGCCGATCTGGACCGGGTCCTCGCCGCCGCGGATGTGCTCGTCCTCGCCTTGCCGCTGACCCGGGCCACCCGTCGCCTGATCGGCGCGCGTGAACTGGCCTTGATGAAGCCGGCCGCAATCGTGGTGAACGTGGCCCGGGCGGCGGTCATCGACGAGCGTGCCCTCTACGAGCACTTGCGGGACCAGCCGCAGTTCAGCGCCGGGATCGATACCTGGTGGCACGAGCCTGGCCCGGACTCGGGGTTCAGCACCGGATACCCCTTCTTCGACCTGCCCAACCTGATCGGCTCTCCGCACAATTCAGGCACCGTGGACGGCGCGCTTCAGGCCGGCGCGCGCAAGGCCGCCGAAAACGTCAGGCGGTTCCTGCACGGCGATGCCGTCACCGGCGTTCTGCGCCGCGAGGACTACCTGTGATGTGTCCGGCCGGCAGCGGTACCCGGAGCCTTCCGGCGTAAGATGCCAGCCGGTGCGTCCGGGCCGCAAGACTGCTGCCGGGCACCTGCCGAGCTGGGAGGACCACATGCCCGAACTGTCGGAGATGCTCGACCGCGGCCCCGTGGTCTGCGCCGAGGGGTACCTGTTCGAATGTGAGCGGCGCGGGTACCTTCAGGCCGGTGCATTCGTCCCTGAGGTCGTGCTCGACCACCCCGAAGTGGTCGAAGGACTGCACCGCGAGTTCGTGCACGCAGGCTCCGATGTGGTTGAGGCCTTCACCTACTACGGCCATCGGCAGAAGATGCGGGTTATCGGCAAGGAGGACATCCTCGAACCGCTGAACCGGCAGGCCCTGTCGATCGCGGGCCGGGTGGCCAGGCAGACCGGGACGTTGCTGGCCGGCAATGTGTGCAACACCAACGTCTATGAGCCGGGAACCGCGGCCGTGCCGGATGTGCGGGCCGCGTTCGAGGAGCAGGTGGCCTGGGCCGCGGAGGCGGGGGCTGACCTGGTCATCGCGGAGACGTTCAGCTGGATGGGCGAGGCTCTGCTGGCGCTGGACACGATACGGGCCGCTGGCCTGCCGGCCGTGGTGACGTTCGCGGTGCACCGGGACGGCACGATGCGCGATGAGGTCAGCCCCGAGGATGCCTGCCGCCGGGCCGAGCAGGCGGGGGCTACCGTGGTGGGACTCAACTGCATCCGGGGACCGCGGACCATGCTGCCGTTGCTGGAGCGAGTGCGCGCGGCGGTGTCCTGCGAGGTCGCGGCTCTGCCCGTGCCGTACCGGACGACCGAAGCGGAACCGACGATGCAGGCGCTGCGCGACCCCGGGCGAAACGGCGAGCAGGCCTTTCCCACCGCGCTTGACCCCTACACCTGCACGCGTCAGGAGCTTGCCGAGTTCGCCGCCAGCGCGCTGGCGCTCGGCGTTCGCTACCTGGGCGTGTGCTGCGGCGCCGGACCTCATCACATCCGGGCCGTGGCCGAGGCGGTGGGCAAGGCGCCCCCGGCATCCCGTTACTCCCCCGACATGACCAAGCATTCTTTCCTCGGCTCGGACCCGCTCATCACCAGGGCCTACCAGGACTACGCCGGCCAGCTGTAGCAGCGTGAGCCGGCCCGGCTCAGCGCGCGGCCGTCAGGTCAGCTCCACGGGAACGGCGAATGGCTCGTCGGGTGCAGCTCGCCGGTGCTGTACCTGGCGAACCTGAACGGCGCGAGAAGGCCCTGCTGCTCGCCGAGCAGTTCCCTGGCGACCAGCGCCCCGACACCGATCATCTTGAACCCGTGATTGGAATCGGCGATCACGTAGGCGTTCTGCCGGAACACGTCGAAGACCGGGAAACTGTCCGGGGTGAAGGCGCCGATTCCGCCGGAGGCCTCGCGCCGGTAGAGGGGCCGCTTTCCCTCGAACCGCCGGTGGCAGTGGGCCAGCCCCGACGTCCACATCCGGACGAAGTCGTCGGTCACCGTGTACTCGGGGCTTTCCGGGCCGTAGGGGTCGATGGCGATGGCCCGCGCTGACTTGCCGACGACATAGGGGGAGGTACCGCCTTGTACCCCGCCGAAGTGGAAGTCGGGCTTGTAGTAGATGCCCCACAGGTCATCGGTGATCAGCTTCCCGGTGACGTCGTCGTAGAGCGGCGCGTCCGAGTCCACGTGCGTGACCGGCGGCATGGCCCCCCGGTTGTCGGTGAACTCGTTCGGCTCGACCGCCAGCGTGCCCTCCTGCAGCGCCCAGTAGGTCCACATCGGCCGGGCCGCGCCTGCGGTGCCGCCCGGCCCGGCCACCGTGACCTGATCGGGCAGATCCAGCCAGGACCACAGGTCACGGATCCACGGTCCGGCGGCGACCACGAGCTGTTCGCAGCCGATCGTCCCCTGCTCGGTCTGGACCGAGACGACCGCGCCGCCCGCCATGTCCAGCCCGGTGACCCGGACGCCTGCGGCGATCCGCACGCCTTCCGCCTCGGCCTTGGCGGCCAGGCCGCGGACCGCGCGGATGTTGTTCGCGTACCCGCCTTGCTTTTCATGCAGCACGGCGGTGGCGCCGGGCGCCTGCCAGTCGGCGAACATGTCATGCAGGTACCGATGACAGTCGCGTTCCCCTTCGACCAGCACGGACGAGTACCCGATCGCCTGCTGCTCGGAGAAGATCTTCGCGACGTCCTCGGCCATCGCTTTCGGGGCAATCTGCAGGAAGCCCACCGGATGGTAGGAGAACGCGTCGGCGTCCGCCTCCCACACCGACACCGAGTGCGCCATCAGCTCGCGCATCGCGGGCTGGAAATAGTTGTTGCGGATCGTCCCGCACGCTATGCCCGATGCGCCTGCGCCCGGGCCGCTCTTGTCGAGGACCAGGATGTCCTCGCCGCCCCCCAGCCCGCGGGCCCGCAGTTCCCGGCCCAGGTGCCAGGCCGTGGACAGCCCGTGAATCCCCGCGCCGACGATTACGTACCGGCTGTGGGTGGGGAGCATGGCATCCGCCTTTCAGGTTCCCGCGATGGTGAAGCCGCCGATCTGCAAGCCGAGGTCGCGCCCGGCCGACAGCACCGAGTCAAACAGGTACAGGCCGGAGGAACGTTCACAGTGCAGCAGGTAGGAGCGCACCCCGGCAAGGTCGTCGCGGATCACGTCGGTGGCCAGCGCCGCCACCGACGTGCGGAACGCGGCACCGTCGGCCGTTACCGCGTCGGACAGGTCGATGCCGCACACCGCGGCCAGCACCTCGGCCGCGCGGGCACCGGTCAGCCGCATCAGGGCGCGGCCGTGGGTGAGGTCGATGACGCTGACCGTCTCGTCCGGGAACCGGCCGGCCGTGTCGCCGAACCGGGTAACCAGATCCGCGGCCTGACCGGGCGGGGCGATCAGCAGCCACTCCCCCGGTCCCGAGCCTGCGACGAGAATGCCGGCCTGGTGCCTGGCCGCCCGGCCGAACGGCACGGCCAGCTCGCCGGCCATGTGTCCCGCGGCGGGCGCCCGGATCACGACCTTGGCCAGCGGGGTGCAGTCCGTCAGGGTGAGGTCCCCCCCGGCCCGGTACCCGCTCACCTCCCAGCCGGCCGTAACGACCACCGGCGGCCGCGGCGGGATCGGGCTGCGGGCGATGGGTTCGGTGCCAGCCGGGGGGGACGACCCCCCAGGACCCCCCCGCTCAGGCACGCAGCCGCCCCCCGTCCGGGTCGACGTGCGCGAGTTGCGGCCTGACCTGGGCACGGATCAGGCGGCCGCCGGGCAGCCGCACGGTCACCTCGGTACCGGTGACGGCCAGCGGCGCGTCCACCAGCGCCAGGCATACCGAACGGCCCAGCGTGGGTGACATCCGGCTGGAAGTCACCCGGCCCGCGATCCGGGTGCCTTCCATGATGAGGCTGGCCTCGTCGGGCACCACCGCGCCGTCCACGGGCTGCAGTCCGACCAGCTGCGGGGCGGCCCCCTCGGCGGCCTGCCAGGCCAGTTCCGGCTTGCCAGCGAAATCGTCCTTGTCCAGCTTGATGGCCCAGTCCAGGCCGGCGCTGAATCCCCGGGTCAGCCCGTCGGTGTCCTGGCCGACGATGAGATGGCCCTTCTCCAGCCGCAGGATGCGCTGCGCCTCCACGCCGAACGCGGCCGCCCCGAGGTCGGCGCCCTGGTCCAGCAGCGTCTCCCAGACGTGCAGGCCGTATCCCGCCGGGACGTGCAGTTCGTAGCTCAGCTCGCCGGTGAAGCCGATCCGCCAGAGCACGCAGCCCTCGACGCCGGCGATCCGGCCCGTGCGCACGTGCATGTAGGGGAACGCCTCGTTGCTGAGGTCCACCCCCTGCGTGACCCGCTCGATCAGCTGGCGCGCTTGCGGGCCGGCCACGTTGATGCTGGCGTAGGCGGTGGTCACCGGGGTGACGTGCACCGCCAGTCCGGATGCTCGGTCTGCAGCCAGTTCTCCGCCCACTCCCAGACCGTGGCCGCGCCGGACGACGTGGTGCTCATCAGGTAGTGGTCCTCGCCGAGCCGGCCGGTCACGCCGTCGTCGAGCACCACCCCGTCATCGGCGCACATGACGCCGTACCGGACCCGGCCGACCTCCAGCTTGGACCACTTGTTGACGTACAGCAGGTTGAGCAGCCTGGCCACGTCCGGCCCGCGCAGGTCGAGCTTCCCGATCGGGGTGACGTCGATGATGCCGACGTGCTCGCGCACATTCCGCGCCTCGCGCCGCCGGGTCGCCGTAGTGATCGGGCCGTATCCAGGCCCCGGCTACCAGCGGGGCCGCGCCGTGCGCCTCGTGCCAGGGCTGCATCGGCGAGTACCGCACCGGCTCGCAGGCCTGCCCGGCCAGGGCGCCGAGGGTGACCGGCGCGTAAGGAGGCCGCCAGGTCGTGGTCCCGGTCGCGGCGATCGACCTGCCGGTGGCGGCAGCGACGATCGCGACCGTGTTGACCGTCTCCAGCTTGCCCTGGACCGGCCCCATGGTCGCGGTGGTGAACCGCTTCGCCAGCTCGGCCGAGTCGTACCCCTCCGCGACCGCGGCCCGCAGGTCCTTGAACGACACGTCCTCGCTGAAGTCGACGAACCCGCTGGTCCGGCCCGCGAACAGCTCGGGATGAGCGGCCACCGGCAGGTCGGGGGGGGCGACCGGCCGGTCGTCCGGCGCGGGCGGTACCGGTCCTGCGTGCGTCGGCGTGGCCAGCAGCCGCGCCCGGCCGATCCCGGCCGCCCGCCTGGCCGCCTCGGTGCCCACCGCCGTCGCGTGGCCGATCAGCTCGTCCAGGGTGCCGTCCCCGGCGATGCCGCCGGTCACGAGGACGTCGGACGGCAACCCGGAGACGTCGGGAAAGAAGCGTGCCGCTCTCGGGCTGTACACCGGGCGGTCCCCTGCCATGGTGAGCAGCGCGGTCGGCGCGGTCCAGCCGACCGCGGTGACCAGCAGGTCGCAGCCGATCCGGCTGCCGTCCGCGAGCTGAACCGAGCGCACGGCCCGGCGACCGCTCGCGGCGATGACGTCGCCGCCGAGCCGGGCGTCCTCCACCCGGGCGACCTCCACGCCGGCCCGTTTCAGGTCGGCCACGGCGGCGTCCCCGTCCGCGTTGGCGGTCAGCACCACCGCCCGCTCCCCCGGCTTGACCGCGTACAGGTTGATCAGCCGGCGGACCGCCGTGGAGACCATCACGCCGGGCAGGTCATTGCCCGAAAACACGTACGGCCGCTCGATCAGCCCCGGGGCGGCCACGAGTGTCTTGGCCCGCGCCTTGACCAGGCGCTCGGCTTCGGCGCCGCCCGCGGCGCCGCCGCGTTGCAGGACAGCGATCCAGTTGCCGTCGTAGCGGCCCAGCACGACCGCGTCGGTCAGTACCTCGATGCCGGGCTCGGCAGCCACCTGGCCCGCCAGTTCGGCGCGGGTGGCCAGGTCCGCGTCCGTGCCCCAGCGCAAGTGCCCGCCGAGCTGGTGCTCCTCCTCGGCCAGCAGGACCGACGCGCCCGCCCGCGCGGCGGCCACCGCCGCGGCCATCCCGGCCGGCCCGCCGCCCGCGATGAGCACGTCGGGGTGGGCGTGACGCTTGGCGGGCCGCGAAGGCGGGGTGTCCGGGGAAACCCGCCCGCCGTTGACGAACTTCCGCAGCACGCTCTCGTAGGCCGGCCACAGAAACCGCGGCCGCATGAACGTCTTGTAGTAGAAGCCGGCGGTCAGGAACGGGGCACCGAACCGGTTCACCGCCTTGACGTCGAAGCGCAGCGAGGGCCAGGTGTTCTGCGAAGTGACCGCCATGCCGCCGGACACCAGCCGGTGCGCGCCGCGGACGTTCGGCTCGTCGCCCACCTGGACCATGCAGCCGGGATCATGGAAGGAGGCGGTCAGCACGCCCCGGCGGCGGTGATACTTCATGCTCCGCGAGAACGTCCGCTCGCCGGCCGCGGCCAGCGCGGACACGATCGTGTCCCCCGCGTAGCCCTGGACCGGCCGCCCGTTCCAGGTAAAGTCCACTGTCCGGCCGCGGTCGATGACCTCGCCGGGCTGCGGCGGCAGGCGCAGGGAAGCCGGCCGCGCGCTCACCGGGCGCTCTGCCCGGGGCGCGCCGGAGCGCTCCCGGCGAGGGCCGGCCGCGTCTCGTTGGTCTCGGTATGCCGCTGCACCGTGATGAATTTCCGGCAGCCCATCCGGTGGTACCAGGTCTCGGTGACCCAGCCCCGGGTGTTGTCCCGCAGGTACAGGTAGCCGCGCCACTGCGCCGGGGTCGCCGTGCGCGGGTCGGGCCGGGGCGGCGTCTGGCCGAGATGGCTGAACTCGGAGCCGTCGCGCGGCCCGCACCAGGGACAGGGCAGGAGGATCATCGCCGACCTTTCGGTTAGTGGCCGACGGCGGCCGCGCCCTTTTCGCCGACGAGCGCGCCGGCGGCGAATCGGTCCAGGCCGAAGGCGGCGATGATCTCGGGCGGACGGCCGTGAGGCGATGCACTGGGCCATCGCCTCTCCGGACACCGGGCCGGCCTTGAACCCGTAGGTGCCCCAGCCCACGTCCACCAGGAAGCCCGCCACCGGCGTCGTGCCCATGATCGGCGAGAAGTCGGGTGTCATGTCGCACAGGCCCGCCCACTGCCGCAGCACCCGGACCTTGGACAGGGCCGGCATCAGCTCCAGCACGTTCGCGGCGAGGCCCTCGATGAACTCCAGCGAGCCCCGCATCGAGTAGGACGTGAACGGGTCGACGCTGGCGCCGAAGACGAGCTCGCCCCGGTCGGTCTGGCTGACGTAGACGTGCAGCGTGCCGGACACGATGACGGTGGACAGGAACGGCTTCACCGGCTCGGTGACGGCGGCCTGCAGCGGGAACGTCGTGACCGGCAGCCGGACGCCTGCCATGTCGGAGATCAGCGTGGACCATCCGGCGGTGGCGTTGAGCACGATGCGGGTGGCGATGTCGCCCCGGGTCGTTCTGACTGCGCGGACCCGGCCGTCGGCCACGTCGATACCGGTGACCTCCGTGTCCTGGTGGATGTGGACGCCGCGCGCGGAGGCGCCGCGGGCGTACCCCCAGACGACCGCGTCGTGGCGGATGATCCCTCCCGGCGGGTGGTAGAGCGCGCCGAGGACCGGGTACCTGGCCTCCTGGGTGAGGTCGAGGAACGGAGCCAGCCGCCTGATCTCATCGGTCCCGATGACCTCGGAATCGACGCCCTCCGCCTTGTTCACCTCGGCGCGCCACCGCATCGTCCGCAGCGACGTGTCATTGTGCGCCAGGGTGAGGTGACCGCGCTGCGAGAACATCACGTTGTAGTCCAGGTCGGTCGCGAGGCGCTGGTACAGCTGCACCGACCGGTCGTAGAACCGGACTCCCTCGGGCGTCAGGTAGTTCGATCGCAGGATCGCCGTGTTGCGGCCCGAGCCGCCCGACCCCATGTACCCCTTGTCCAGCACCGCCACGTCGGTGATCCCGTGGTTGGCCGCCAGGTAGTACGCGGCGGCCAGGCCGTGCACCCCGCCGCCGACGATCACCACGTCATAGCTGCTCTTCAGCGGGTGTGACCGCCACGCTGGCGGCCACGGTCGATGCGTCAGCCCGCGGCCCAGCAGGGCCGCCGCGGAGTACCTGGCCGGATACCCGGCCCGGCCGCGACGTCGCGGGCGCCCGTTCGTGCTCGCCGTCACGCTTGATCGCCTCCCCGGTCGCCGGCGACGGCGAGCCTGGGCACGTCCCGCAGCAGCTGGATGGTGTACGGATCCCTGGGGTGCTCCAGGACCTGCCCGACGGGGCCCGACTCGATCACCGCGCCCTCGCGCAGCACGATGACCGACTGGGCGATGCCGCGCACGAGGGCGAGGTTGTGCGTGATGAAGATCATCGCCAGCTGATGCTCCCGCTGCAGCCGCCGCAGCAGCTCCACGATGACGGCTTGCACCGATACGTCGAGCGCGGAGGTCACTTCATCGCAGACCAGCAGCTCCGGCTCGACGACGAGGGCGCGGGCGATCGCGACCCGCTGCCGTTCCCCGCCGGACAGCTGGTCGGGATAGCGGGACAGGAAATCGGGGCCGAGTGACACGTCCTGGAGCACCCGCGTGGCCCGCTCGACCCGGGCGCGGAAAGGCAAGCCGGAGAACTGCTCGAGCGGCTGGGCCACGATCTGGCTCACCGTCTTGCGCGGGTTGAGCGAGGTGTACGGGTTCTGGAATACGTACTGGATCCGCTTGAGCTGTTCCCTGGACCGCCGCTGCACCCCGCGCGGCAGCGAGCGGCCCTGGAACGTCATGCTCCCGGTCCAGTTGGCGTGCAGGCCCACGATGCAGCGGGCGAGGGTCGTCTTGCCCGAGCCGGACTCGCCGACCACCGCGACGCACGACTCGGCCGGCACCTCCAGGTGGACGTCGCTGAGCGCGGCGGGGCCGCCGTAGCCGGCCGACAGGGCCTGCAGCGACAGGCCCGATGCCGGCGCCCCGGCGGCCGGGCCGGTCACCACCACCGCCGCGCGCCGGGCCGTGGCGTCGGCCCGGACGTCAGCGACCCGCAGGCACCGCACGGCGCGGCCGTCGATGAGTACCGGCTCGGGTGCCTGCGACCGGCAGGCGTCCAGGACGTAACCGCAGCGCGACGCGAACGTGCAACCGCGGCCGCGGCGGCCGGGCCTGGGCGGCTGGCCCTCGATGCCGGCCAGCACCTCGGCGCGGTCGACCGACGGCACCGCGCTGAGCAGGCCGCGGGTATAGGGGTGAAGCGGGTACGGGAACACCTTGTTCGTGGCGCCGATCTCGGCAATCCGGCCGGCGTACATGACCGCCACCTGAGAGACCAGGCCGCCGACCACCGCAAGATCGTGGCTGACGTAGACCGCAGCGACGCCGTACGAACGGCACAGGGTGCGTACGGTGTCCAGCACATGGCGCTGGGTGGACACGTCGAGGCCGGTGGTCGGCTCGTCGAGCACGATGAGCGACGGCCGGCAGCAGAATGCCATGGCCAGGGCGACGCGCTGCTGCTGGCCCCCGGAAAGCTGATGCGGGTAGCGGCGCAGCATCGCAGCCGAGCCGTCGAGGTTGACCTCGCCCAGCACTTCCCGCACCCGCCCGCCGACGTCGCCGGTCGTCCCGGGATGCACCCGCAGGGCCTCGGTCAGCTGCGTCCCGACGCGGCGGGTGGGGTTCAGCGCCGCCGACGGGTCCTGGGGCACGTAGGCGACCCTGGCGCCGCGCAGCTCCCGCAGGTCACCCGGGCGGAGCCGGAGCAGGTCGAGGCCGTCGAGGCGCACCTGGCCGCCGGTGATCGACAGGCCCCGGCGGGCATGCCCGAGCAGGGCCAGGGCGACGGTCGTCTTGCCCGATCCCGACTCGCCGACCAGTCCGAGCACCTCCCCGGCCGGCACCGTGAAGGAGATCTCGCTGACCACGTCGGGCCCGGACTGGCCGCCGATCCGGATCGCGAGGTCCTGCACTTCGAGCCTGACCGCGTCGCAGCGCGCGGCCGGCTGGCCGGCCGTCTCGGCGAGCGGCGGCGGATCGCTGGTCACTTCACCTCCTGCAGGCCGAGGTCGTCGAGCAGGGCCAGTTCCTCGGGCCGGCGGTCCACGCCGATCGTCACGCGGGCGACCGCGTCGGTGAAGGTGTTCGTGCCGATGGTGAGCAGCGCGATGAGCAGGGCGGGGACTATCACCGCCCACGGGTTCAGGGTGAGCCCGATCCGGTTCTCGTTGATCATCGATCCCCAGTTCGCCGCCGGCGCCTGCTGCCCGAAGCCGAGGAACGCAAGTCCTGCCATGATCACGATGGAGTAGGTCAGCCGCAGCCCGGTCTCGACCATGAGCGGGGAAATGAGGTTAGGCAGGATCTCCTTGCGCATGACCTTGGGCGGCCGCATTCCCTGCAGTTCGACCGCCTTGACGTAATCCCGCTCCGAGATCTCGAGCGTCGCCGACCGAAGGACCCTGGCGACCTGAGGCGCGTGCGACAGGCCCACGGCGAGCACGATCAGCCAGAGCTTGGGGCCGATCACGCTGACCAGCAGGAGGGCGAAGACCAGCTGCGGGAAAGCGAGGACCACATCGACGGTCCTCATGATCACGCCGTCCGGCCATCCGCGCAGGTACGCGGCCGAGATCCCGGCGGTGGCGCCGACGATGATGCCGAGCGCGGTAGCTGCCGCCGCCATCACGAGCAGCACCCATCCCCCGGCCAGGACCCTGGACAGCACATCGCGGCCCAGGAAGTCGCTGCCGAGCGGGAACTGGCCGGAGGGCTTGGCGAACGGGACCGTGAGCAAGGCGGTGGGCGAGTGCGGCGCGACCGACGGGCCGATGACGGCCAGCACGACAACTGACAGGGCGAGCGCGAGCCCGATGGCGCCTCGCGGGGTGCGGACCACCGTCCGGAGCGTGCCGACCCACTGGTGACGGCGGACGTGTCCGGGCGCCGGCCGTGCGGTCGGCGGCAGGTGGGCGGCGGCGGTCATGGCTACCTCGGGATCCGCCGGCGCGGGGACGCGAGCAGGGCGATGACGTCGGTCAGGATGTTCATGAGCACGTAGAACGCGGCGAGTACCAGCACGATGAACTGCACCACGGGAATATCCCGGTTGCCGACCGCGAACACAAGCCCCTGGCCGATGCCCGGGTAGTTGAACACGTACTCGACCACGACGACCCCCCCGGCGAGGTAGAGAAAGTTGAGGCCGATCACCTGGATGGTGGGCGCGATGGCGCTCGGCAGCGCGTGCCCGAACACGACCCGCCACTCGGGCACTCCCTTGAGCCTGGCCATCTCCACGTAGTCGGATTCGAGGGCCTCGATCATCGCGCCGCGCATCATGCGGAACAGGTAGGGGACGATCACGATCACCAGCGTCGCGACCGGCAGGATGAGCAGCCGCGGCTGGCTCCACGCGTATGTGCCCGGCGGCAAGATAGAGACCGCGGGCAGCAGGTGCCAGACGTTCGTGGCGAACACGATGACCAGGGTGATGGCGATGACGAACTCGGGCAGTGAGGTCACCGCCAGGGCCGTGACCGAGCTGAGGTGATCGAGCCAGCCGTCCTTGCGCAGCGCGGCCACGGCGCCGAGGACCACGCCGATGACCGTGCCGATCGCGCCGGCCAGGAAGACGAGCACGGCCGAGTTGACGAGCCTGGGCTCGACCAGGGACCATACCGACTGCCCGTTCGCCAGCGAATCGCCGAGCCGGCCGCTGAAGAGCCCGGACAGCCACGTCCAGTACTGGTCGAGCAGCCCCCGGTTGAGGTGCAGTTGCCGCTCCAGCGCATGCAGCCGCACCGGGTTCGCGCCCCGGCCGAGGACCGCGAACGCCGCGTTGCCCGGCAGCACTTCGGTGGCCAGGAAAACAACCACCGATACCAGCAGCAGCGTGACGATGCCGAGCGCAGCCCGGCGGATGATCAGGGTGCGGACAGGGTGAGCGGCCGGGCGCGAAGGACCCGTGCCGACAGCCGCGGCGGCTACTGACATGGCGCGCCCCCCGGGAGCATGGTCACGGGGTGAGGTTAACGCGGGACAGGTCCCAGTTCCAGCGCAGATGCGGGCAGGTAGCCGCCACGGCTGCTGTCGGCCAGCCGTCCTCCCGAGACAATCAGCCGCCCCCGCAGCAGCACGTCCCGGATCCGGCCGAGGACCGGCAGGCCGGCGTAGACGCTGTCGCCGGTGCCGTCGGCGAAGTCGCTCGCGCCGAGCGTGCCGTGGCCCGCCGGGTCATAGATGACCAGGTCGGCGTCCGAGCCGGCCGCCAGGGCGCCCTTCTTCGGGTAGTGCCCGAAGATCCGGGCCGGGTTGCGCGCGGCAAGGTGGACGAGACGGGCCAGCGGGATCCCGCGGGCCAGCCCCGCCGATAGCAGCAGGAGCAGCCGGGGCCCGATGCCGGCCAGGCCGTAGCGGTAGGAACCGCCCGAGGGCGACAGCCCGGGGATCGTGGCGGAGCGGACCTGGCAGTGGTCGGAGCCGACCGCATCGACGGTGCCGTCGGCCACCGCCTCCCACAGCGCGGCGACATGACGGCGGGCCCGCAGCGGCGGGGCGACCAGGTACCGCTGCGCGTCCCGGCCGGCATAACGCCGCTCGTCCAGCAGGAGATGGTGCAGGCACACCTCCGCGAAAATCCGGGCCTGGCCCTTCGCGCGGGCCAGCCGCACCTGGTCGATGGCGCCCGCGGACGACAGGTGCACGAGGTAGCAGGCCGCTCCGGTCAGCGATGCCGTCGCCAGGGCACGCGCGACCGCCTCCTCCTCCACCTGCGCAGGCCTGGTGTCGGCGAAGACCCGGGGACCGCGGCGGCCCGCGCCCAGGGTGCTGGCCGTGAGCGCCTCGATCAGCGGCCCGTTCTCGCAGTGCACCTGAACGATCATGCCGAGGCGCTGGGCGCCCGACATGAGCTCGAAGAGCTGCCGGGTCGAGCACATGATGCCCAGCTCCGGGTAGGCGAGGAAGACCTTCACCGCGGCGGCTCCGGCCCGCCGGGCCGCGGCCAGGTCGGCCATCGTGGCCCGCCCCGGGCGGTAGAGCATCGCGTGCAGGCCCACGTCGATGGCCGCGCCGCCCGCGGCAAGGTCCGACCGGCGGCGCAGCAGGCAGTCCAGGTCGCTTTCGGAGGCGCCGGGGTTGGTGAACGACAGCGCGGTGGTGGTTCCGCCCGGCCGCGGCCGCCGCCGTGGCCGCCCCGACGTCGGCCATCAGGTGGCAGTGCGGATCCACGCCGCCGGGCAGGACGTAACAGCCGGACGCGTCGATGAGCTTCCCGGCGCGATGCCGTCGGTCTGCGATCGCCGCGATCTTCTCGTCCTTGATCAGGACGTTCGCCGGGCGCAGGCCCTGCGGGGTGGCCACGGTGCCGCCGGTGACGGCGCCGATGATCATCGCGGAGCGCGGCCGGCCGCGTCGGCGCCGCCGTCGCCGCCCGCGAGCACCTCGCCGGCCGGCGGATCAAGGTCACGGACGTGCCCGGCCAGGACCGTCATCCGCGGCACGAGCAGGCGCTCGACGACCTCGATGGCTCCGGCCGCGTCAGGCAGGGCCCACCGTCCTGACCGCAGCTCGAAGACCGACAGGTCGCCCGCCCTGGTGGGCGCCAGCGCGCCGATGCTGTGCTCGCGCCCGATAGCGCGCGCGGGCGTGGACGTGGTGGCGCGGATGACGTCGGGCAGCTCCATGCCCACGTGCAGCAGCTTCGAGAGCGTGGTGGCCTGGTCATAGACCGGCCCGCCGACGTTGTGGGCGTGCAGGTCGCTGGAGATGGTATCGGGGGCAAACCCCTGGCTGATCGCCGCGCGCGCCACCCGGTAGGAGAAGCTGCCGGCGCCGTGGCCGATATCGAACAGGACGCCGCGCTCGCGGGCCCGCATGACTCCCGGTGCCAGCCTGCCGCCGCCGTCGAGTATGCCGCCCTCGTTGCCGTGGAAGCAGTGCGTCACGATGTCGCCGCGACGCAGTTGCGGCAGCAGCCAGCTGAGCCCGGGGCGCATGTCGATCACGTGCACCATCAGGGGCAGGCCGAGCGCGTCGGCCGCATCCATGGCCAGGCTGAAGGCGGGCGCGGGATCGTTTCCCGTCATCTGGTAGCCCAGCCGGACCTTGATCCCGACGATCAGGTCCGGGTGCTCGCTGGCCCGGGCGACCGCCTGAGCGCCGGACGCCCAGCGCAGGTCCTCGAGCTCGCCGACGAGGTTAGTGATCATGCCCTGGACGGCGATGTTCAGGAAGGCCATGACTCGCGTCTGCGATTTTTCGATCACATAGCGGCGCATGCCGGGGAACGTCTGGGCGCCCGAGGACCCCGCATCGACCGCGGTCGTCACGCCCCGGCCGAGGCAGTGCGTGTCGGGTTCGATGCCGTAGTGCGAGACGCCCGGGTACAGGTGGGTGTGCAGGTCAACTACTCCGGGCGTGACAATCAGGCCGGTCGCGTCGATCTCCTGCCGGTCCGGTGCCCGCGCCGCGGCCGGGCCTGCCTGCGCCGCGGCCCGCGTGGTTTCCGCTGCGGCCGGGCCGACCGTGCTGACGATGCCATCGCTGATCCAGATGCCGGTCCTCGCGTCGAGTCCCTGGCCCGGGTCGAGCACGCGCCCGCCGAGGATCGCCAGGTCGCTCACGCGAGTCCTTCCGCCTGCAGCCGTGGCAGCACCGAGCCGAACGCGCGCACGGTCTGCTCCAGCTCGGCATCGCCGTGCTCGGTGCTGACGAAGCCGGAACCGTGGAAGAGGTGAACCCCCTCGGTGAGCATGCCGCAGTGCAGGGCCGGCGCCAGCGCAGCCGCAATCCCGAGTTTCAGCGCGGCCGGCCCGAGCTGATCCGGGGCGCGGTCGCTGCCGAAGAACAGATGGAACGTCGAGCTTTCGCCGTAGGCGCGGCCCGCGGCGCCGCATCGGGCGAACACCGAGTTGAGCCCGTCCCGCAGCGCGGCGGCCCGCCGGGCCGTCTCGGCTTGCGCCTGCCCCGACGCCGCGAGACCGAGCGCCGTGACGCCGGCGGCGGCCGACAGCGGGTGCGCGTTGTGCGTGCCCGGGTGGGCGACGCCTTGCGGGTCGAGGCCGGCCCGGCCGATCCGGTCCATGATCGCCGCCGGACCGGATACGGCGCCTCCCGGCATGCCGCCGGCCAGGATCTTGCCGAGCACGGTGAGGTCGGGACGGACCTCCGCGACCTCCTGCACTCCCCCGGGTGCCCAGCGGAAACCCGTCACGACCTCGTCGAAGATGAGCACGGTGCCTGAGGAGTCCGCGAGGCGGCGCACCGCGGGCAGGAATCCGCCGGGAAAAGGCACCGTTCCCCAGGCCGCTCCCGATGGCTCGAGGATGACCGCCGCGACGTCCCTGCCGCCGAGCGCCCGGGCGAGCGCGGCCGTATCGGCGGGCAGGACGGCCACCGCGCTCGCCAGCCCGTGCGGCAGCCCGGCCGTGTCCGGCTGGTCGAACGGCGGGTCGGAGCCGGTGGCGACCTGATCGTGCCAGCCGTGGAAATGCCCGGCCAGCTTGACGATCTTGTCGCGGCCGGTGGCGGCCCGCGCCAGCCGCACCGCGAGCAGCGACGCCTCCGTCCCGCTCGAGGTGAACCTGACGTGCTCAGCCGACGGGACCAGCCGGGTCACCATCTCGGCCCAGTCGCTTTCCAGCTCGTGACACGCCCCGGGATGGAACGACCGGGTGGCCTGCTCACGGACGGCGGCGACGATCTCGGGATGGCCGTGACCGAACAGCAGCGCACCGTGGCCCATGACGTAGCAGATCAGCTCGTGACCGTCCGAGATCCCGCTTGCGCGGCCCGGCGGCCGAGGCGACCGCCAGCGGGAAGGGATCGGCGAGGCGCACGTCGTGGGTGACGCCGCCGGGCAGCAGTCCCCGGGCCCTGGCGTGCAGCGCCGCCGAACGCGGGTTCTCGGCCGCCCACTGCCTGACCAGGGCTGCTTCGCCGGCCCCCCGCCCGCCCGAGGCCGGGACCGCATCCGCGCCGATCCGCACCACATCACCGCCCAGGAACTCTCGTGCCGGCCGCCAGCCTATGGGGGGTGACCAGGCGCCAGCCCGTTCGCCCGGGGATTGCCTGCTCGCGGTATTCTCGCCCGGCAGCCGGCCGGCACCATCGGCCCCCGCCCGGCAGCCGGCCGGCACATCGGCCCCCGCCCGCCAGGGCCGGCGTTGGGAGGTCTCATGGGGACAGCCGCGAGCCCGGTGCTGCGGACCGGGATCATCGGTGCCGGCTGGATCGGCCAGCGCCACGCGCAGACGCTGGCCGGGCGGGACGATGTCGTGGTCAGCGCGGTGTGCGACACCGACCTCAGCCGCGCCCGCGAGGTGGCCGCGCGCTGCGGCGGCGCGGCGTTCTCCGGCTGGCCGCAGATGCTGGAGCACGTGTCACTCGACGCGGTCTGGGTCTGCACGCCGCCGCGGGCCCATGCCGAGCCGGCCGTCGCCTGCCTGGAGCGCGGCCTTGCCCTCTACCTGGAAAAGCCCATCGCCCGGTCTCCCGATGACGCGGGCCGCATCGTCGCCGCGGCCGCCAGGGCGCAGGCAGTGTGCGCGGTGGGATACCAATGGCGGGCGGTCGATGTGGTCGATGACCTGCGGCTGGCCCTGGCGGGACGGACGGTGGGCTGCCTGGTCGGGCAGAGCATAGGCGGGACGCAGTCCCGCTCGTGGTTTCTGGACCGCGCGGCGGGCGGGGGGAATCTGCTGGAGCGGGGCAGCCACCACATCGACCTGGCCCGCGTTCTGGCCGGCGAGGTGGCAGCGGTCCAGGCCGCCGCGAGCACGGTTCCGCTTGCCCCGGGCCGCGGCGGCGACATCGACGACGCGGTGACGATCGTGCTCCACTTCGCAACGGGCGGTGTCGGAACGATCGTCGTAGCCTGGACGAGCGATGAGCTGCCCGGCTCCTACTGGGCCGAGGTGATTACCGACAGCGCCGCGCTCCGCCTTGATCTCGACCCGGACTTCCGGCTGTCGGGGGTCAGCGGCGGCGTGACGGTCACCGCGGCATCGCGCTCGCAGCCGTTCGAGCGTTCCGTGGACCGGTTCGTCGCCGCCGCCCGCGCCGGCGACCCGGATTCCTCGTCTTCTGCACGCCCGCCGACGCGGCCCGGACTCTCGCGGTGGCCGCCGCAGCCGAAGCGGCACTCAATAGCGGCCGAACCGTGCTTATCGAGCCGGCCGATGCGAGACTATGATCACGCTGTTTCCCAGCGGGCCGGGGGACCGGAGCGGCACGGCGGTCTGCGGTTCCAGCTGAGCAGCGTGCCGGTGATCCTGCCCGCCGGGCCAGGCGATGTGCCGAAGGAGGCAATCCGGTGGACCGATCGGACGAGGCAGGCATCAGGCTGGGACGGCGCCAGTTCCTGCAGGGGGTGGCGGCGGCCGGAGCCCTGGCGGGCGTCGGCGGCCTGGCGGCGGGGTGCGGCGGCTCCTCAACTCCGGCGGCCGGGAGCAGCTCGCCGGCCAGCGCATCGAAGCGGCGAGGCGGCAACCTGAAGGTAGGGCTCACCGGAGGCTCGGGCTCGGACACCCTCGACCCGCACAAGGGGCTCACCTATCTCGACACCGCCCGGGCCCAGTCGCTGTACCAGCCGCTACTGCAGCTGAACACCGCGGCGCAGACGGAGTTCGTGCTGGCCGAAGAGATCAGCCCGCACGGGTCGACGTCGGAATGGGTCATCCGGCTGCGCCCCGGCATCACCTTCCACGACGGGAAGCCGCTGACCGCCGACGACGTCATCTTCACGCTGACCCGGATCGTCAAGAACAAGCTCACCGGCTCGACTCCGCTCGGCCCGATCGACGTGAACGGCCTGAAGGCGATGGACAAGCACACCGTCCTGGTGCCGATGACCAGTCCCTACGGCAGCTTCCTTGACCAGCTGGCCTACTGGTACTACCTCTACGTCGTGCCGACCGGCTTCAACCCGAAGCAGCCGAACGGTACCGGGCCATTCAAGTACCAGAGCTTCACCCCCGGCCAGCGCAGCGTGTTCACCAAGAACCCCAGCTACTGGAAATCCGGGCTCCCCTACGTCGACACGCTGACGATCATCGACTTCAGCGATAGCGCCAGCCTGCAGAACGCGCTGGTGACCAGCGTCATCCACGGCGCCGGCGCGCTGGAGGGCCCGCAGATCGCCGAGCTGAAAAGCAACAGCGGCGTGCACACCATCGTCTCGCACACCGGCGCGATCACGCCGTTCACCATGCGCGTGGACCAGGCACCGTTCAATGACGTCAACGTCCGCCAGGCGATGCGGCTCCTGGTCGACCGGCCGCAGCTGATCGACTCGGCGCTCGACGGCAACGGGGTGGCCGCCTCGGACGTCTTCTCGCCCTACGATCCGAACTTCGACCAGTCCCTGCACCGGGTGGCCGACATCGCGCAGGCGAAGTCCCTGCTGAAGAAGGCAGGGCAGGAGCACCTCACGGTTCAGCTCGTCACTTCCGCCGTGGCCACCGGCACCGTCTCGATGGCGACGGTGCTGCAGCAGCAGGCCAAGGCGGCGGGCGTCACGATCAACCTGAAGACGGTCGAGCCGACCACCTTCTTCGGGCCCAACTACCTGCACTGGACGTTCTCGCAGGACTTTTACAACTACTCGCCGTACCTGGCCCAGGTGGCCCAGTCGATGCTGCCGACGTCGCCGTTCAACGAGACGCACTGGAACATGCCGCACTACATAGACCTGTACAAGCAGGCGAACGCCACGGCCAGCGAGGCGACGCGACGGCAGATCGAGCACGAGATGCAGATGATCGACTTCAACGAGGGCGGCTACATCATCCCCGCGTTCATCGACGCGCTCGACGCCTACAGCACTAAGATCACCGGGTACTCGGCCGCCCGGGTCGGCCAGCCGCTGTCCGACTTCGATTTCGAGCATTTCTCGTTCACCTGATCCAGGAAAGGGCTCCCGTGGAACGCAGCCTGCTCGCGTCCGGCCTCGGTTTCCCCGAAGGGCCAGCGATCATGCCCGGCGGACGGATCATGCTGTGCGACGGGAACACCGGCGAACTGCTCGGCTACGACGACGGGCAGGTCACCAGGTTCGCGCTCACGGGCGGGTCCCCCTGGGGGACGGTGCTGGGGACAGACGGGGCCGTCTACGTGACCCAGGGCGGGAACGTGCCGGGCAGCGGCGACACGAGCACGTTGTCCGGGATCCAGCGGGTCAGCGCCGATGGCGTTGCGGAGCTGCTGTTCTCTGAGCTGGCCGGCTACCAGCTGTACGGACCGAACGATCTTGCTTTCGGGCCGGATGGCCGCCTCTACTTCACCGAATCGGGATCCGAGCAGGACTTCCGGTTTGACGTCCGCTCGCCGGGCCGGCTTTTCGCCGTCGGCGCGTCGGGCGCCGGCGAGATGCTGCTCGAACTGCCGGACGTGTATCCGAACGGGATCGCCTTCGACGCCCGGCAGCGGCTGTACTGGACCGAATCGATGGCGCATCGCGTCTGCCGCCTGGACGACGGCGAGCCGGTCACGTTCTGCCAGCTCTCCGACGACCATGTGCCCGACGGCATGGCCTTCGCCGCCGACGGCCGGCTCTTCGTGGCAACCACGGTCTCCGGCGGCGTCACCGTGGTGTCGCCCGACGGCCAGGTGCTGGACGAAATCCACCTCGGTGAGCACGCAACGAACTGCGCGTTCGACGGCTCGGCGCTGTATGTCACGGCCACCCAGGTCCCCGACATCGAGGCGTCGCAGCGGACCGGGACGTTCTGGCGGGTCGAGACCGACGCTACTGGCCTGGACCTCATCCCCGGCCGTCTCTAGCGGCCCAGTCCCGTATGGCTGCAGGCAGCGGCCTGGCGTCGAGGAACGCGCGCAGCCCGGCGGCGGTGTCCGGGATCACCTGGTCGGGAACGGCCGCGCCCACCGCGGCCAGCGCCCCGGCGAGCCTGTCATTCTGCCCGACCAGCACGAACTCGTATCCGTGCCGGCCGAACTCCTGCACCTGCTCGGCCACCTCGGCCAGGATCCGGTCCGCGACCGCCGCCGGATAGTCCTCGGCGGGCAGCTGGATCACCCCCCAGCCGGCCTCGGCCAGCACGGCGAGTCCGTCCAGCCCGCCCGGCCGCGGATTCACGTACCGGTCGGCGGTGAGGGCGATGCGGTAGGAGCGCTCGTCCCGTTCCATCAGCGATCCAGGGTGTCTTCAAGCGCCGCCCGCTGGGCCGTCTCGTCGTGGCCGGCGAGCGCATGCGTCTCGCCGGCGACGCGCGGGAAGCCGATGCCGCGCCGCTCGAGTTCGCCGCGCAGCTCCTCGATGAAGACGCCCTCGCCGTCGGTGTGCTCGGCGGTGCCTTCCGGCCATCGCGGGCGGCCGCCGCGCTCCGGATCCGAGCTGGTGATGCGGACCCCCATCGACGGGCTTCCCTCGATGCCGATCAAGACGATGTCCTCGCCCTGCCCGGCGCGCAGGCCGATCACGTCCGCGACCGCGCCGGCCAGCCGGCGGCAGTGGCGGCGGTAGGCCACGGTGTCGTACTGCTCGCGCACGCCCCAGAACCGGTTGAGCCCCGAGAACGCGAGCTCCGGGCAGGGCATTTGCTCTATCCGCCAGCCCTTGGCGCGGAGCACGTCGACGACCGGCGAGTAGACCCCGGCGCAGTGCGCGCCCTCGCCCACTTTGGAGTTCTGGTTCAGCAGGCAGTGCGCCACGAATGCCACACCCATGACCTGAGCATAAGGCGGCCGGTACACTCGCGGGGTGCCGCGCTCAGCCGTTGTCACCGGATCATCGTCCGGGATCGGGCGGGCGATTGCCCTGCGGCTGGCAGCGGACGGATTCTGGGTGCTGCTCGCCGATATCCGCCGCGAGCCGCTGACCGGCGGCGAACCGACCGACCGGCTGATCGGGCGCCAGGGCGGCGACTGCGAGTACCTGGCTGCCGACGTGTCGCGACGCGACGACTGCGAGCAGCTGGTGGCCCGCGCGTGCGAGCGGACCGGAAGTCTCGACGTGCTGATCAACAACGCGGCGCTGGCCGGCGAGTACTCCAAGCCGCTGGCGCAGACCCAGGACAGCGATTTCGACGCGATCCTCGCGGTGAACCTTCGCGGCCCCTTCATCCTCTGCCGTGCGGCGATACGGCAGATGCTGACCCAGCCGCTGCGCGGCGACGCCCGCGGCCGCATCGTCAACATCACCTCGCAGCACGGCATGGTCGGTGCGCCCGGCCATTTCGCCTATGCCGTCAGCAAGGGCGGCCTCGTTCAGCTGACCAGGCAGATCGCGGTCGAGCACGCCGGCGACGGGATCATCTGCAACGCCGTCGCCCCGGGAAAGATCGTTACCGGCACGCCTGGCGACCTGAGCCAGTCCGAGGACACGTCCGGCTACGTCCGGTCCCGCACGCCGTTTCCCCGGCTTGGCGCCCCGCGCGATGTCGCGGCGGCGGTCTCCTTCCTGGCCTCCGACGACGCCACGTACATCAGCGGCGTCAACCTGATGGTGGACGGCGGCTGGATGGCCTACTGACGACCGGCCCTGGCCTGGCGGGAGCCCAGGCAGTGCCCACTGCCCCTACCGGAAACGAGTGACGTGATCACCCGATGAACACAACCTCCGCCGGCCAGCTGCCCGGCCCCGAACGCGACTTCGTCGGCTACGGGCCGCAGCCTCCGGACGTCCGCTGGCCAGACGGCTCCGTCGTGGCGATCAACCTGGTCGTCAACCACGAAGAAGGGGCCGAGTACGAACTGGGTACCGACGGCGCCAACGACTCGTGGGGCGAGTCTTCCTTCCAGTACGGGCCCGAGATCCGGGACCTCGGCACCGAGGGCCACATGGAGTTCGGCAGCCGGGTCGGGATCTGGCGGCTGTGCCGCCTGATCGACCGCTACCAGATCGACGTGACGTTCAGCGCGTGCGCCCGGGCGCTTGAGCGTAACCCGCCGCTGTGCGACTGGCTGCGGGCCCGCCAGCACGACATCCTCGGGCACGGGTATCGCTGGTACGGCCCGGACACCGCGGCCGGTTCCGGCATGACCCGCGAAGGCGAGCGCGAGGAGATCCGCTCGGCAGTGGAATCGCTGCAGCAGACGACGGGCCAGCGCATCCGCGGCTGGATGGTGCGTTCCTTCCCGACCGTTCACACCAGGGAACTGCTCGCCGAGGACGGCGAGTTCTGGTACGACTCGGACTCGTGGAACGACGAGATCCCGTACTACGTGACCTCGCTCGGCAAGCCCTTCCTCGTGGTGCCCTACTCCAAGGTGAACAACGACAACCGGTACCTGATGCTCCCCGGCTACGCCTCGCCCGGGCACTTCTACGAGAACCTGCGGCTCAGCCTCGACTACCTGCTGGATGAGGCCCGGCACGGACATGGCGGCAGGATGATGTCCGTCGGCATCCACTCGCGCTGGAGCGGGCAGCCCGGGCGCGCCTCCGCGGTCCGCGATTTCATCGACTACGCGCTGCAATGCGACGGCGTCAGCTTCATGCGCAGGATCGACATCGCGAAGTACTGGCGGACAGCCTTTCCGCCGCCGTCCGGGTAACGACACCCAGGACGAGTCTCGCAGGCGCGGCCGGAATGGGTACGGTGCCTGGCATGGCCGAATTGCACTACCCCGACGCCCCTAGGCTCGATATCGCCGAGCAGATCTTCGGTCACGTGGTGCGTGATCCGTACCGCTGGCTCGAGGACGCCGGCTCGGCAGGGACGCGCGCCTGGCAGGCGGCGCAGGATGCGCTGTTCGCCGAGTACGCCGCGTCGCTTCCGGATCGCGGCATACTGGCGGCGCGGATCGCCGAGCTCACGGCGGCGGGCTCGGTCAGCCCGCCGGCCTGGCGCGGCAACCGCCAGTTCCTCCTGCGACGCACGCCCGATCAGGATCACGCCGTGCTGCTGACATCCGGTCCCGGCTCCCCCGAGGATGCCGCGCCGCCGGCGGAACGCGTCCTCATCGACCCGATGGGCATCGACCCGTCCGGGATCACCACGCTGGACGCCTGGCAGCCGGACAAGGAGGGCCAGCTGCTGGCCTACCAGCTGTCGGAGGGCGGCGACGAGGAGTCCGTGCTGCGGATCATGGACGTGGCCACGGGGCAGGACGTGGACGGTCCCATCGATCGCTGCCGCTACTCCGTGGTGGCCTGGCTGCCCGGCACCAGCAGCAGCCGGGGACCGGCCGGCAAGGCGTGCTACTACGTGCGGCGGCTGGCCCCCGAAGCGGTGCCGGACGGCGAGGAGCAGTACCACCGCCGGGTCTACCTGCACCGGGTCGGCACCCCCGCCGCCGAGGACGTCATGATCTTCGGCGAGGGCCGGGAGAAGACCAGCTACTACGGCGCGTCGGTGAGCCGGGACGGGCGCTGGCTGGTGGTATCGGCCTCGGTCGGCACCGCACCGCGCAACGACCTGTGGCTGGCCGACCTGGCCGCATCCGATGAGGCCGCGCCCGAGTTCCGGGTGGTGCAGGAGGGCGTGGACGCCAGGACCGGGCTGCGGGCCGGCCGGGACGGGCGGCTGTACGTGCACACCGATCTGGGCGCGCCGCGCGGCAGGCTCGCGATCGCCGACCCGGCCGACCCGGGCCCGGCGGGCTGGCGGGACCTCATCGGCGAGCGCGCGGATGCCGTGCTGGGCGGCTACGCGATCCTGGACGGCGCCGAGCTGCCCAGGCCCCTCCTGCTGGCCGGGTGGACACGCCACGCGATCAGCGAGATCACCGTGCACGACCTGGGCACCGGCGAGCAGACAGGGACGGTGCCGCTGCCCGGCCTGGGCAGCATCGGCGGGATCAGCGAGCGGCCCGAGGGCGGTCACGAGGCCTGGTTCGGCTATACCGACAACACCACGCCCGTGATCATCCAGCACTACGACGGCCGCACCGGCCAGGTGCGGCTGTGGGCCCGCGCGCCGGGCAGCGTCGATGTGCCCCCGGTGCGCGCCGAGCAGGTGACATACGAGTCCAGGGACGGCACCGCGGTGCGGATGCTGGTCATCTCTGGCAGCGAGCCCGACGGGGCAAGCGCGGCCGACGGGGCAAGCGCGGCCGACGGGGCAAGCGCGGCCGACGGGGCGAGCGCGGCCGGCCCGGGCCCGGCGCGACAGGCCAGGCCGGCCATCCTGTACGGGTACGGCGGGTTCGGGGTGAGCCTGACCCCGGCCTACACCGCGTCCATCCTCGCCTGGGTGGAGGCGGGAGGCGTGTACGCGATCGCCTCGCTGCGCGGCGGCGGCGAGGAGGGCGAGGCCTGGCACCGGGCGGGCATGAGGGAGGGCAAGCAGCACGTCTTCGACGACTTCCACGCGGCGGCCGAGAAGCTGATCACCGGCGGCTGGACCACGACGCGCCAGCTTGCCATCTCCGGCGGCTCCAACGGAGGGCTGCTCGTCGGCGCCGCCATCACCCAGCGCCCTGACCTCTACGCGGCCGCGATCTGCTCCGCCCCGCTGCTCGACATGGTCCGGTACGAGCGGTTCGGCCTGGGCGAGACGTGGAACGACGAGTTCGGCACGGCGGCCGACCCCGAGCAGCTGGGCTGGCTGCTCGGCTACTCGCCCTATCACCATGTCCGGGATGGAGTCAGCTACCCCGCCGTGCTGTTCACCGTCTTCGACAGCGACACCCGGGTGGACCCGATGCACGCCCGCAAGATGTGCGCGGCACTGCAGCACGCGGCGGCCGCGGCGCCCGGTGCCCGGCCCGGTGATCCGGACACTGCCGCCGGCGGGGCGCAGCTGGACCGCCCGCCCGGGCCGGTCCTGCTGCGGCGCGAGGTATCGGCCGGGCACGGGGCCCGGGCCGTCAGCCGTTCGGTATCGCTGGCCGCCGACACCCTCGCGTTCGCGGCCTGCCAGACCGGCCACCCCGGCTTCGGGCGCTGACCGCCCGGCCGCTCGCAAAACGGCAAACTAGGCCGCCCCGGGCCCCGCTGATGCCCTAGTTTCGGGTGCGGGCAGGCACAGTGAGGCGCTGAGCCAGGCCCTGCCGCCCGGTCCAGGTACCGCGCACGCACCCGGAAAGGTTCTTGCCATGATGGCCCACGCGCTCGCCGCCGAACTCGCGTCGCGAACGCAGGACACGCTCACCGGCTCGTGCAAATCCAGTGACCCAGGCATCATCTGCCGCCTGGTCTGGGACGTATCGCACAGCGCCCACGCGGCCCAGGTGACGCGCGTCTACCTGGCCGGCCCGGTCAACGTGGCACTCAAGATCGCCTTCGTGCTCACGCTCGCGATCGCGGTCCGGGCCATCACGCACCGGGCCATCAACCGGATCACGGCCGGGGCGGCGGATGTCCGGCCGGGCCCCGAGGCGGGTCCCAGCCGGGGGCTGCTGCCCGAGCGGAGCGGGGAGCGCAGGCGCCAGCGCTCGCACGCGCTCGGGTCGATCCTGCGCAACGCCACCACCATCCTGATCTTCGGCATCGCCGGGATCACCATCCTGGGCGACCTGGGCATCAACCTGGCTCCCCTGCTGGCCAGCGCGGGCGTGCTCGGCGTGGCGCTCGGCTTCGGGGCGCAGAGCCTCGTCGGCGATTTCCTGGCCGGCGTGTCCATCCTGCTCGAAGACCAGTACGGGGTGGGTGACGTCATCACCGCCGGCACCGCGTCGGGAACGGTGGAGGCGGTCGGCCTGCGCGTCACCCGGATACGCGACGTGAACGGGGTGGTGTGGCACATCAGGAACGGGTCACTGCAGCAGGTCGGCAACCAGTCCCAGGGCTGGGCCCGGGCGGTAATCGACATCCCCGTCCCCTACAACCAGAACATGTCCGAGGTGCGCGAGATCATGACGCAGGTGGTGTCGGACATGTGGACGCGCCCGGAGTGGGAGGGAGTCATCCTCGAGGAGCCCAAGGTCTGGGGCGTCCAGTCGCTGTCCAGCAGCGAGGCCACCTGGCGCCTCGTCGCCATGACCACGCCGCCCCGCCAGTACGAGGTGGAACGGGCGCTGCGCGAAGAGATCAAGGGAGCGCTGGACGCGCGGGGCATCACCACCGCCCCCACGGTCGTGGCCCTGGCAGGCTCCGGTACGCCTGCCCCGCTCGCGGCGGGGGCCGCGAAGGCGTCCTGATGACCGGCCGGCCGCCCGTACCCTGGGTATCGCTATGAGCGACTCCAGCGAGATGAGCTTCTACCAGGCAGTGGGCGGCGAGGAGACGTTCCGCCGCCTGGTGCACGCGTTCTACCAGGGGGTGGCGGACGACCCGGTGCTGCGGCCGGTCTACCCCAGCAAGGATCTCGGGCCCGCCGAGGAGCATCTGCGGCTCTTTCTCATGCAGTACTGGGGCGGCCCTGGCACCTACAGCGAGCAGCGCGGGCACCCCCGGCTGCGGATGAGGCACGCCAGGTTCGCCATCGGAGAAGCGGAGCGGGACGCCTGGCTGCGGCACATGCGCGCCGCGCTTGACGATCTCGGCCTGGACGAGGCGCTCGACGCACAGCTCTGGGACTACCTGGTCATGGCCGCGCACAGCCTGGTCAACCAGCAGCCGGCCGGCAGCCGCGCGGACCTGGGCCTCACCCCGGCTCGCGAGCCAGGCGACTCGCCCAGCCAGCCGCCGCCGCAGGCCCGCCGCTAGCCCGCAGGCCTGCCGCTAGGCCGCAGGCCTGCCGCTACCCGCAGGCCTGCCGCTAACCCGCAGGCCTGCCGCTAACCGAGGGCCGACCGCTAGCCGCGGGTGAGCCTGCGGTAGGTGACCCGGTGCGGCCGCGCCGCGTCAGCCCCGAGACGGTCGATCTTGTTCTTCTCGTAGGCCTCGAAGTTCCCCTCGAACCAGAACCAGTTCGCTTCGCCTTCCCAAGCCAGGATGTGGGTGGCGACCCTGTCCAGGAACCAGCGGTCGTGGCTGGTGATCATCGCGCAGCCGGGGAACTCCGATAGCGCGTTCTCCAGCGAGGACAGCGTCTCCACGTCCAGGTCGTTGGCCGGCTCGTCCAGCAGCAGCAGGTTGCCGCCCTGCTTGAGGGTGAGGGCCAGGTTGACCCGGCCGCGCTCTCCGCCGGACATCAGGCCCGCCGGCTTCTGCTGGTCCGAGCCCTTGAAGCCGAATGCGGCCACGTACGCCCGGCTGGGAATCTCGACGTTGCCCACCTTGATGGTCGTCTCGCCGTCGGAGATCGCCTGCCAGACCGTCTTGTCCGGGTCGATGCCGGACCGGAGCTGATCGACATAGGACATCCGGACGGTCTCGCCGACCCGGATCTTGCCCGAGTCGGGGGTGTCCTCCCCCGCGATCATCTTGAACAGGGTGGTCTTGCCGACGCCGTTCGGGCCGAGCACGCCCACGATGCCGTTGCGCGGCAGCGAGAAGCTCACGTCCTCGAACAGCTCGCGGTCGCCGAAGCCCTTCGACAGGTGCTCCGCCTCGACCACCGTGCTGCCAAGCCGCGGCCCCGGCGGGATTCTGGATCTCCTCGAAGTCCAGCTTGCGGTTCCTCTCGGCCTCCTGGGCCATCTCCTCGTACCGCTGCAGCCGGGCCCGGCTCTTCGCCTGGCGAGCGCGCGGGCTCGACCGTACCCACTCGAGCTCGTCCTCGAGGCGCTTGCGCTGCTTGGCGTCCTTGCCCCCCTCGACCTTGAGCCGCGCGGCCTTGGTCTCCAGGTAGGTGGAGTAGTTGCCCTCATAGGGATAGGCATGACCGCGGTCGAGCTCGAGGATCCACTGGGCCACGTTGTCCAGGAAGTACCTGTCGTGCGTCACCGCGACCACGGTGCCCGGGTACTTCTCCAGGTGCTGCTCCAGCCACTGCACGCTCTCCGCGTCCAGGTGGTTGGTCGGCTCGTCGAGCAGCAGCAGGTCAGGCTGGGAAAGCAGCAGGCGGCACAGCGCGACCCGGCGGCGCTCGCCGCCGGACAGCAGCCGGACGTCGGCGTCGGGCGGCGGGCAGCGCAGCGCGTCCATGGCCTGCTCGAGCTGGCTGTCGATGTCCCAGGCGTCCCGGCGGTCCAGTTCCTCCTGCAGCCTTCCCATCTCGGCCAGCAACTCGTCGGAGTAATCGGTCGCCATCTTCTCGGCGACCTCGTTGTAGCCATCCAGCAGTCGCTTGGTTTCCGCGACGCCTTCCTCCACGTTGCCCAGGACCGTCTTGTTCTCGTTGAGAACCGGCTCCTGCGCGAGCAGCCCGACGGTGAACCCGGGCATCAGCCTCGCGTCACCGTTGGACGGCTGCTCCACCCCGGCCATCAGCTTGAGCAGGGTTGACTTGCCCGTGCCGTTCGGGCCGACGACGCCGATCTTGGCGCCCGGCAGGAAGGCGAGCGTGACCTCGTCCAGGATTACCTTGTCGCCGTGCGCCTTGCGCACGGCGCGCATCTGAAAGATGAACTCCGGCATGCCATCAAGCCTAGGGCCCTGCGGCCGCTGGATGGCACACGCCGCCCGGCCAGGAGCCGCCGGAGCCGGCCAGCGACCGGCGGCTCCTGGCCGGGCCAGCTGCCGGGCTAGCGGCAGGGAGCCTGGCCGGGGGCAGGGAACTGGGCCAGGGGCGGAACTGGGCCGGGGGCAGGGAGCAGACTTCAGCGGCCGGAGCGGCCTCAGAACGGCACGGCCTCCGCGGTCGCGTCCTGCGCTGACCCGGCGAGCGCGCCGATCGCATCCGCGTTGAACATGTCATCGGAGGTCCTGCCGTCGCCGTCGCCGGGCTGCGGCGCCGCCGGTGCCAGGTCCGGCGCGTCCTGGCCGGGCACGTCCTGGCCGGGCACGTCCTGGCCGGGCACGTCCTCGTCGGTGAGCCCGGCCCGGATGGCCTCGCCCATGGCCAGGCCGTCCGGCTGCCCGTCGGCGGCTGCCTCGCCGGCGCCCCGGAAGGTGCGCTGGAAGTGGGCAACCCCGCGGGACAGGTCGTGCCCGATGGCATCCGCCTCGATGTCCACGGCGATGCGGCGCCTGCCTTCCCTGTCGTCGAAATCGCGCACCTGCAGCCTCCCCATGACCACGATGGCCTGGCCCTTGCGGAGCGAGGAGACCACGTTGTTCGCGAGCTTGCGCCAGCAGTTGACGTTCGCGAACGAGGTCTTGCCGTCCCGCCACTCGCCGGTCTCCCGGTCCCTGACCCGGGACGTCCAGGCCACCCGCATCGTCACGTGCGGGGTCTCGTCGTTGATGGTCTTGTAGTGCGGCTCGGTGGCCACGTAACCCGCCAGGGTTACCGTCGCGCCGTTGATCATCGTGATCCTCCTGGGCGATTGCCGTTGTGTGCTGCTACCGTCGCCGGCCGGGCGGGGCGCCCGTCACCCTCGTACGCGATCTGTGGATATCGGCCGCGACCCGGCGCAGCTGTGGACAATCAGTTCCCAGGACAAGCCGGCGGGTGCACAATTGCGCGCCGCGGTCCGGCAGCGGCCGGCCCGGCGGCCAGATCAGCGACGACCGGCCCGCCGGCTAGATACGGCCAGAGAGCTGTCCGCCCGCCGGTCAGGCGGCGACCAGCTCGGACGGCTCGGCGATCACGTCCACCAGCGCGCCGTTGCGCATCACGGTGATCGCGAGCGGCCGCCCGATCGCTTCACTGAACATCAGCCGCTGCAGGTCCTGCGCCTTCTCCACCGGGCTCCCGGCGGCCGACAGCAGCAGGTCCCCGCCGCGCAGGCCCGCCCGGTCGGCCGGCTCACCCCGCATGACCTGCGCCACCCGCAGCCCGTTCGCCCGGCCCGTCCGCTCGCGCAGCCATGCGGGCAGCGGCGCCGGCACGGTGACGACGCCCAGGTAGGCCCGCCGCACCCGGCCGTCGGCCATCAGCGACGAGATGATCCGCCGGGTGGTCGAGTTGACCGGGACGGCCAGGCCGAGCCCGATCCCGGCCACCGCGGTGTTGATGCCGACCACCCGGGCGCTGGCGTCGGCGAGCGCGCCGCCGGAGTTTCCCGGGTTGAGCGCCGCGTCCGTCTGGATCACGTCCTCGACCAGGCGGGCCGCCCGGCCCTGGCTGTCCCGGGTCGGCAGCGACCGGCCGAGCGCGCTGATCACGCCTGCCGTCACTGAGCCGGCCAGCCCCAGCGGGTTGCCCACCGCGACCACCAGCTGCCCGACCACCAGCCGGTCGGCCTCGCCCAGCTCAGCGGGCGGCGGCGTATCACCCGCGGCCCGCAGCACGGCCAGGTCGGACAGCGGGTCCGTGCCCACGACGCGGAACGGGGCGCTGGTGCCGTCGCCGAACAGCGCGGTCCCGCCCTGGGCCCGCCCGACGACATGCGCGTTGGTCAGCAGGAACCCGTCACCGGTGAACACGACGGCCGAGCCGAGGCTTTCTCCCGCGCCGCCGCTGCCCGCCCTCGGCACCCGCAGGCTCGCTACCTTGGGCGTGAGCTCAGCCGCGACGCCCGCCACTACCTGTGAGTAGGCATCAAGGGGGGAATCCGATCCCATCTCCGCCTCCATGTCGCAATGATAATTACAACATTACGTCCGAACGGCTGCGGCAGGCGAGGGCTTCCGGGGTACGTTACGCCGTCGGCGAAAGAGGTAGCGCGCGCCCGGCTGATCACTACGGGACGGGGGCCGGCCACGACGTCAGGGCCCGCTGGCCCGTCGTTCAGCGCCACCAGGGATTGCGCCGCACCTCCGCGTTGAGCTCGGCCCGCACCTGGATCTCGGCAGGCGATCGGATCGCCCGCGTCAGCCGCAGCCGCGGGCGGCCTTCAGCGCGATCGCGGAATCGGTCGTACTCGGACAGCTCCTGGCGTACCGGGGCGAGCACGAGGTCGCGCGCGACCGCGGCGACACCGGATCGCATGTCCTGCTCGGCCCGGGCCCGCTCCCGCTCGGCGGCCAGCTTGACCGTGCTCATGCTGGCGGACGAGGTGAGCCAGCCGAGCAGCAGCGCGGCCACGATCACCCCGGCGGCCCAGGGCAGCAGGCTCAGCCGATCAGAGGCGAGGACCGCGCCCAGCCACCCGAGGCCGGCCACGGCCGCCGCGATGAGCAGCCAGTGCCAGCCCCGGACCAGCCGCCACCAGGCAGGCGCGCCGTCGCCGCCGGGCAGGGATGCGGCGATCGCCGACCCGAGCGCGGCCGGGATCGCGTCCGCTCCCGACCTGGCCACCGAGTAGACCATGCGGGACCACGGCAGCGGCAGCCGCTGGCCCACCTCGGAGCCGAAGGCGGTGAGCGCGTTGTCTATCTCGGCCGGCTGCGCGTCCGCTGTGCCTGCCGCCAGGCTGCGCAGCTGGCCTGCGATGCTTCCCAGCTCCGTCCGCGCGAGCCGGTCACCGCCGGACAACTTCCCGGCCAGCGCCGCGACCGGCCAGCCGACGTATTCCCCGGCGCGCAGCTCGCGGGCATGCTGCAGCGCGTCGCCGGCCGCCGCTATCCCCGCGGCGTGGCCGAACGCGCCGGTCAGGGCCGCCGCGGCGGCATCGGGCACGACCGCGTCGCCGTCGTCGGCGTAGGCCTCGAACCGGCCGGCCAGGGTGCCGGCGTCGGCCCCGATGCGCTGTCCGGCCGCCTGCCGCGCCGCCACCGCCTCGGTCAGCACCTTCCTCAGCTCACCGAGGCCGGCGCCGGTGGCGGCGGAGGTCGGCAGCACGCGCGCGTCGTGCAGGCCCTCGGAGTCCAGCAGCCTGCGCAGATCGGCCAGGCATTCCTCGCCCTGCTCGGGGCTCAGCAGGTCGGACTGGTTGAGCAGGACCGTGGTGACCGCGGAGTGCGCCCCGAACCGGACCAGGTAGCGGTTATGCACGCCCGCGTCCGCGTACTTCTGCGGGTTGACTACCCAGACCATCAGATCCGCGAGGCCGACCAATCGGTCCACCTCGTGCGATGCGCCCGCGGTCACCGAGTCGTGATCGGGCAGGTCAAGCAGCAGCAGGCCGGTCAGGTCTTCCTCACCCTGGCCCAGGGCGCTGGCCCTGGCGTAGCGGTACCGCAGCTGGATCCCGAGCCAGTCGAGCAGCGGCCCGGCCCCTGCCATGCCCCACACGCAGGCATGCGGCTCGCCGGTTGTCGGCCTGATCACGCCCGCCGGGGAGAAGTTCGCGCCCGCGAGCGCGTTGAACAGCGAGGACTTCCCGCTCCCCGTGCCGCCCGCGAGCGTCACCACGGTATGCGCGCCGGACAGCCGCAGCCGCTCCCCCGCCCGTGCGAGCAGGCCGGCTGCCTGCTCGAGCAGGTCCGGGTCGAACCCGTCGGGGCCGCCGCGCGCCGAGCCGATCTGGACCAGCCTGGCCAGCGCGCTCAGCCTGCCGGGCAGGCTCGGCGCGCCTGGTTTTCCCTGGTCCGTGCGGCCGTCGGCACCGGGCGGGTCCTGCTGGCTGACGGCGGCATCCAGGGACTCGGTCACCTGACGACCTCAAGCGCGTACGTCGCCTGGTAGAGCTGTACCGCCGCGGCCTCATCGGGCACCCCTCCGGCGTCGATGAGCTCGGCAAAGCGGAGCATTTCCTCGCCGAACAGCAGGCGGACTCGCGACAGCAGATCCGCGCGTGCCTTCGTCCCGATCTCTCGCAGCGGCCCGGGGCCGAGCAGCGAGCTCAGCAGGTCCTGCGCGGCCGCGCTGGTCCCCCCGGCTGCTACCGCATCGCCGGCGCCGTGACCCAGCAGGCCGATGATCATGACCAGGGCGAGCGATTCGTCATCGAAGCTGACCATCCGGGCGATGGATCTCTTCGTCACGTTCTCGGCCTGCACCAGTCGCACCACGTGATCTTCCCATGAGCTGATGGCCTGGGCCGCTCGCCGGGCCAGATCCGGTGCCGACCGGCCCAGCATGATGGCCCCGCAGCCCTGGGGGCCTGCGCCGTTCGCCGCCTCCTGGCCGGCCGGTGTCCAGCCGTCATCCGCCCAGGGCGACCGGCCCGCCGGATCGGCGAACGGGGAATCGTCGTCATCGAACGGCGAGCGGTTCTCGCGCACCGCCGGCCGCTGCCGCGTGGCGCGCAGCCGCGTCAGGGCCGGCATCTGCTCCAGCAGGGCCGCCCCGGCGGGGTGATCGCGCCACCGGGCCACGGCCTCTTCAGCGGCGCGGTCGCCGACAGAGACGATCAGCGATTCGAGGCCGGAGCTCACGGCCGCCTTGAGCGCCCCGGTCCGGGCCGAGATCTGCCGCTTGCGCGGATGGGCCGGCGAACCGCGGCGCCGTGACTGCAGGTTGCGCAGCAGGTCGCCAGAGCCTGCGAAGTCCTGCCAGCGGGTCAGCGTCTCACCGCGCAGCAGCGAGCCGTTCCTCGCCGCCTCGTCGATCTCGGTGACGGCGCGGGCGTAGCACCCCTCGATCGACTGCCGCAGCTGGACCCGGACGGCCAGCTGGGTGGCCAGGTGCGAGGCAAGCTCGGGCACCCGGGTGCGGAACGTGTGGAGCACGCCGGACATGGTCTGGGTGAGCACGGCGACCCGCCGGTCCTCGCGCACGGCCGCGTCGGTCAGCCAGTCCCTGATCGGCCCGTACGTCGCGGCCGGCAGCATGCCCTCGGTAATGGTCGTCTCCGGGATCACGAAGCGATCGACCTCGCCCAGCCCGTTCCTGTCCAGCATGGCGGTGAAGTGCTTGATGAGCTCGGCCCCCGACCGTCGCGGCACCCGGGACAGCACGATGCCCAGCGCCGCGTCGCGCTCCTTCGCGTAACGCAGCAGCTCCCAAACCGGGGCGTCGGCGTACCTGCTCCCCGTGGTCATGACCAGCCACAGGTCCGAAGCGTCCAGGAACTGATGCGCGAACTCGTGGTGCGCCGCGATCACCGAATCGATGTCCGGCGTGTCGAGCAGCGCCACTCCCCTGGGGATGCCCTCGCTGCCGGCCAGCACGAGCAGGCCGTCGCGGCCGGGCATGGCCAGGCCCTGCTGGCGCACGCGGGGCAGCGTGGGCAGGAACACGTTCTCCGCGAACCAGTCGATCTCGTCGGGGTGGCAGGCGAGCACCGGGCTGTTGGTAGTGGGCCTGCGGACGCCGGTCTGGCTGATCTTGGTCCCGACGATGCTGTTCACCAGGGTGGACTTGCCCGCCCCGGTGGAGCCGACCAGAGCCACGAGCACCGGGGCGGCGGACTGGCGGACCCGGGGCAGCAGGTAGTCATCGATCTGGGTCAGCAGCTTCTTGCGCTCCGCCCTGGCCTCGGCCACCCCCGAGGCCTCCAGCAGCAGCGGCGCGTCCACGATCCGGTGCCGCAGCGCGAGCAGGGCGGATTCGAGCTGCCGCGCGTCCACCCGCGCGTGCGGCTCCGCGCCCGGCCGCTCGCTCACGTCTCTACCTGGCCCTTTCCCGCGGCGCCCGGCCGCTGCCCCGGGGCCGCGGTCGCCGCCACGGCCCTGCTCAGCTCCGCTATCCGCGCAGCGAGCGCGACTACCTCCCCCACGACCACGACAGCCGGCGGCCGGATCCCGGCCGCCGCCGCCCGGCTGGCCACCGTTTGCAGCGTCCCGCTCGCGGTGCGCTGCGTCGGCAGGGTGCCGTCGGTCACCACCGCGGCGGGAGTGCCGGGCGGGCGTCCGTGCCGGATGAGTGCGTCGGCGATGAGCTGGAGCCTTTCGGTGGCCATGAGAAGGACCAGAGTGCCAGATGATGCTGCCAGCGCGGGCCAGTCCACCGTGGATTTCTCGTCGCCGGGCGGGACGTGCGCGGAAACCACGTGGAACTCCTGGGCCATGCCTCGATGGGTGACCGGCACTCCGGCAGCGGCGGGCACCGCTATCGCACTGGTCACCCCCGGTACGACGGTGACGGGCAGCCCGGCCCGCAGGCAGGCGAGCATCTCTTCGGCGCCCCGGCCGAACACGAACGGATCCCCGCCCTTCAGCCGCACCACGAACCGGCCGGCCCTGGCGTTCGAGATGAGCGCGGCGTTGATCTCCTCTTGCGTCATCGCCCGGCCGTACGGGATCTTGGCCGCGTCGATGATCTCGACATCGGGGGGCAGCTCGTCCAGCAGCGGCCGCGGGGCGAGCCGGTCGGCCAGCACGACGTCGGCCTCGCCGAGCAGCTGCCGGCCGCGCACGGTGATCAGCCCGGGATCACCGGGCCCGCCGCCGACGAGCGCCACGCCGCGACGCCGGCCGCGGCCGCGGCGCGCGCCGAGGGTTCCCGAGCGCAGGCCGGTCAGCACCGCGTCGCGGATCCCCGCGCTGCGGCGCGGGTCGCCGCTCAGCACGCCGACCCGCACCTCTCCCGCCTGGCCGGCCGCGGGCGTCCAGGCCGACGAGGCGGCCGCGTCGTCGGCCCGGACACACCAGACCCGTGTCCGTTCGGATTCCTCTGCTACGGCCGCGTTGACCAGGTGGTCATCGGTACAGGCGCACACCAGCCAGGCCTGCGCGCAGTCGCCGGCCGCATAGTCGCGCTGCTCCCAGTCGATCCGCCCTGAGTCGGCGAGATCCTGCAGGGACGCGCCGAGGCTGGGTGAGACCACGCGCACCCGGGCGCCCGCCTCGAGCAGCGCGGGGACCCGCCGGGCCGCGACCGCGCCGCCGCCGATGACGGTCACCCGCCGCCCGCCGAGGCGCAGCCCCAGCAGGTACGGCGGCTGGCTGGAGGTGTCCATCGACCTGCGCTCTCCTTCAGGCGACCCGGTTCAGCCCTCGTCGGCGACCCCGGCCGGGGCGGGGCCCTGGCCGGCCTGGCCGGCCGCCGCATGCAGCAGCGCGTCCGCAGCCGCGGCCGCTACCTCGGCGCCGCCCTTCTCCGACATGTTGGTCAGCGACGGCAGGCCGCTGGCGCGCAGCGCCTGCTTGGCCTCGGCCGCGCCCACGAAGCCGGCCGGCATCCCGATCACGAGCGCGGGCTCGGCGCCCCGCGCGATGATCTCCCCGATCGCGGCGGAGGCGGCGCCGACCACCCAGACCGCGCCAGGCCCGGCGTCCGCGAGCGCGAGCCGGACCGCGGCCGCGGCCGGGACAAGGCCGGTCACCCGGGCCAGCCGCCTGGTTAGCGGGTCATCGATCTTGCAGATGGCCGGGCGGGCCGTGATCGCGGCCGCTACCATCGCGACGTCGGCGACGACCGCCGCGCCGGCCGCCAGGGCGGTCACCGCGGCGGCTAGCGTCTGCTCGTCCGATACCAGGTCCGCCGCGTAGTCGAAATCCGCGCTCACGTAGATCATCCGCTCGGTCACTGCCCGGGTGAGCGGCGGCAGCGGGCTCAGGTCGATCCGGGAGCGCAGGATCCGGTACGAATTCGCCTCGATGAGTCCCGGATCCACGCTCTCCTCGTCCCGGGTTCGCGCCGGGTTCCTCCCGCTGATGCCGACGACACACCAGCATGACATATCGCGTACAGCTTCCGGCCGGTTCGCCTACGGGTACACTGACCGGGCGCATTCAGGGCCGCCCCGCCGGGCGGGAGCAGCCATGCTTCACGGTCCTGGCTGGCTCGGTCAGCAGGAAAAAACGGACCCAATCAGCCAGAATCACGTCGAACCCAGAATCACGTCGAATGGAGCACGCATGCGGGCTGAACCGCGTTCGCGGGTGTTGGTGACCGGGGGGGCCGGTTTCATCGGGCGGCGTCTGGTCCGGTCCCTGGTGGCCGCCGGGCACGAGGTCACGGTGGTTGACCGGCGTCCGTTCCCCGGTGACGGCGTCGGCGCGGTGACCGGCGACATTCGCGACGACTCGGTGCTGGCCCGCGCGGTCCAGCCGGGCATGGATGCCATCTTCCACCTGGCCGCCGTCACATCGGTGGTCGACTCCATCGACGACCCGGCCGGCACCTACCAGACCAACGTGGCGGCGACCGCCAGCCTGCTCGAGTTCGCCCGCACGACGGGTGTGGGGACGTTTGTGCTCGCCTCGACCAACGCGGTGGTGGGCAACGCCGGTGCCGAGACCATCACCGAGCGCTCGCCGCTGCGCCCGCTCAGCCCCTACGGCGCGACCAAGGCGGCCGCGGAGATGATGCTGAGCTGCTACGCGGGCGTCTACGGCATGACCGCCTGCTCGCTGCGCTTCTCCAACGTCTACGGCCCCGGCATGCAGGAGAAGGACAGTTTCATCCCCCGGCTGATGCGCGCGGCCCGCGACGGACAGGGCATCCAGGTTCGCGGGGACGGAAGCATGATCCGAGACGTTGTACACGTCGATGACGTCGTTGCGGGCATTCTCGCCGCCTGGCGAGCCGGCCACACCGGGCCGGTGATCCTCGGGTCCGGCCAGGCGGTCACGGTGCTGGACATGGTGGAGACGGCCAGGATCGTCACCGGCGAGCCGCTGCCCTACGAGCTCGTCCCCGTCGGGCCTGGCGAGATGCCGGCGGTGCGGCTGGACATCTCGCTGGCGCGAGGGCTCGGCTACACGCCGGCGTACGACCTGAAGTCAGGCCTGGCCACGGTCTGGCCCGAGTTCGCTGGCACAGAGGCTGGCACAGAGGAGGGGTCGGACCAGTGAGCGGCAATCGCTCCAACCGCAGCCGCGGTAATGATCTGGCTACCGACAACGCGGCGCTGGAGATCTTCGGCCGCGAGTACGGCGACCGGATACGCCCGCTGCCGCCGGTGGCGATCGTGATCGCCGCCTACAACGAGGAAGGCGGCATCGGGCCGGTCATCTCGTCCCTGCCTACCACGGCCTGCGAGCTGGCCACGGCAACCGTCGTCGTCGCGGACGGCTGCACCGACGGCACGGTCGCCGAGGCGCGCGATCACGGCGCGATCGTCTGCGACGTTCCGGTCAACCGGGGGCAGGGCGCGGCACTGCGACTGGGCTACCGGATCGCCCGCGAGGGCGGGGCGCGGTACATCGTGACCACCGACGCGGACGGGCAGTACAACCCGGCGGAGATCGACGCCCTGCTCGCCCCGGTGGTGGCCGGTGAGGCCGACTTCGTGACCGGCTCGCGGCGGCTGGGCAGCGAGGAGACCAGGGATCCGGTCCGCCGCCTCGGGGTGCGTGTCTTCGCTGTCACGATCAGCGCGCTGACCGGTCAGAAGATCAGCGACACCACGTTCGGCCTGCGGGCGATGCGCGCCGAGGTGACCGGTGCGGTCCGGCTCGACCAGCAGCAGTACCAGGCCGCGGAACTGCTCATCGGCGTGATGTCACGCGGCTACCGGGTAGCCGAGCTGCCCGGTACCATCCACAGGCGGAAGGTCGGCGAGAGCAAGAAGGGCCATAACGCGGTCTACGGGCTGCACTTCGGCGCGGTGATCGCCCGCACCTGGTGGCGGGAGCGCGTCCTGGGCGGCTCGCGCCGCCGCGGTCAGCCGGCGGCCGACGACCGTCGCGTGCTGGCCGCTGCCGAGTCGCCGTCACCGTCGCCGTCAGATTCCTCCAGCGTCTCGGCGAACCCTTCGGCCGCCGAATGCGGTGTCGGCTCCGCGCCGCCCGCGACGCCACCGGACGAGCCCCGGTCGGCGAAGAGGACGTAGTGGAATATCAGGAACCTGACGATGAAAGTCAGGATGTTCGCGGCGAAGTAGGTGCCGTTCACCACCAGGTGCCACTGGAGGCTCCTGGGAGGCAGCCCGGCAGCGGCGGCCCAGTGCACGCCGAGCTTGGTCGCCAGGCCGAGGACGATCCAGGCCGCCACCGAGACGATCCAGAACGGCAGGGTCTCCTTGAGCACATGCGGCCTGCCCTTGCGCTCCCAGGCCCAGCGGCTCAGCACGTAGCTCACCGCCGCCCCCACGATGGCGGCCAGCACGCCGGACAGGCCGGCGGTCATGTGCGCCATGTCGAGGAACACCACCAGCGCGATCTGGCTGGACAGCACGGCGGCCACCGCCACGAGCACGAACCGGGCGAAGCGCCGTCCGGTCTCACCCCGGAACCTGCGGCGGACGGGAGCGGGAACCCAGCGCCGCAGGGCGGCTTCATACCGAGAGGTTGCCGATGCCATGTGTGTCCTCGGTGTTCGGATGTGACAAGTCTTGACCCGACAGGTATACAGCACGGGCACCGCCGAACGCCGGAATGCGGCATCAGCCGTGTCGCGACTTTTGCAGGCTACCCTGCCAAGCGGTGGCTTGCAGCCGATGCGCACTGTACATTCCGACCGCGGGCCTCCGGCTGCGGTAGACATAAACCCATCGAAAAGCGGAAGCGACGCACGGATACGGACAAGGTAGGAGCTAACGAATGAAGATCCTGGTGCTGGGCGGGGACGGGTACCTCGGATGGCCCACTGCGCTGCATCTCTCCGAGCGCGGTCATGACGTGGCCGTGGCCGACAACTTCGCGCGCCGGCAGTACGACTACGAACTCGGCGCCGAAAGCCTGGTCCCGATCGAGCCTCTGCAGACCCGGATAGCGGCATGGCGGGAGGTGAGCGGAAAGCGCATCGGGCTCTATATCGGCGACCTGTGCGACGCGGACTTCACCTACCAGATGATCGGCGAGTTCCAGCCCGACGCCATCGTCCACTTCGGCGAGCAGCGGGCCGCGCCGTACTCGATGATCGACCGGAAGCACGCCGTCTACACCCAGACCAACAACGTCGTCGGCAACCTCAACGTGCTGTACGCGATCGCGGACACGAACCCGGACATCCACCTGGTCAAGCTCGGCACGATGGGCGAGTACGGCACTCCCAACATCGACATCGAGGAAGGCTGGCTCGAGGTCGAGCACAAGGGCCGCAAGGACCGGGTCCTGTACCCGAAGCGGCCGGGCTCCTTCTACCACCTGTCCAAGGTGCATGACAGCCACAACATCGAGTTCGCCTGCCGGATCTGGGGGCTGCGCGCCACCGACCTCAACCAGGGCGTGGTGTACGGCCAGCAGACCCCGGAGACCGCCAGGGACGAGCGGCTGGCGACCCGGTTCGACTACGACGCCGTGTTCGGCACCGTGCTGAACAGGTTCGTCATCCAGGCCGTGCTCGGACAGCCGCTGACCGTGTACGGCAAGGGCGGCCAGACCCGCGGCATGCTCGACATCAGGGACACCGTCCGCTGCATCGAGCTGGCCTGCGAGAACCCGGCCGAGCGCGGCGAGTTCCGCGTGTTCAACCAGATCACCGAGTGGATGTCGGTCGACGAGATCGCCCAGACTGTCGCCAAGTGCAGTCCGGACGAGGTCACGATCGAGCACCTCGAGAACCCGCGGGTCGAGCTCGAGGAGCACTACTACAAGGTCACCCACACCGGGCTGCCCGAGCTCGGGCTGGTGCCGCACCTGCTGTCCGACACGCTCATCGAGTCGCTGTTCGGGATCACCAAGCAGTACGTGCACCGGGTGCGGCTTGAGGCCATGCGGCCGACGGTCAACTGGCGGAGCACGTCGAGCGACGCCACCCACCAGTAAGAACGTCCTGGTGCGCCGCGGCCCCGCCACGGGGCCGCGGCGCGCTCGCGTCTAATAGCATCTCTGGATGCTGCTGCAAGCCGCACTCAACGGCCGCCTGGCCACAGACGACCATCCCGCGGTGCCGGTGTCGGCCGAGGAACTGGCGGAGGACGCGGTCGCCTGCGTCCGGGCGGGCGCCCGCGCGTTCCACCTGCACCCGCGGGACGCGGAGGGGCGCGAGCGGCTCGACGCGCAGATCGTGGACGAGGTCGTCATCAAGGTCCGTGAAGCCTGCGGGGTTCCGGTCGGGGTCACGACCGGGGCCTGGATCGAACCCGATCTGCCGCGCAGGCTCGACCTCGTGCGGGCCTGGAGCGCCCCCGATTACGCCACCGTCAGCCTGTGCGAGCCGGGCGCGACGGAGATCATGAAGGCGCTGGCCGACGCGGGGATCGGCATCGAGGCCGGGCTGCAGACCGTGGCGGACGCCGAGCTGCTGGCCAGGTCGGGACCCGGCGACGGCCTGCTGCGGATCTGCGTGCAGCCGACGGCCATATCTCCCGCCGAGGCGGTGGCCTTCGTCGAGGACATCCACGCGGTCCTGGACAGTGCAGGGATGACAGCTCCCAGGCTGCAGCACGGCGACGGGGAAGCCACCTGGGTGGTGCTCACCGACGCGGTCCGCAGGGGCTTCGACACCCGGGTCGGCCTGGAGGACACGCTGCATGAGCCGGACGGCGAGCTGACCATCGGCAACGAGGGCCTGATCCGCACCGCGCGCGAGCTGGGCGCGGGCCCCCGGTCATGACGAAGGCCTGGCATCACCGGGTGATGCCAGGCCTTCGCCGGTAGAACCTGCTAGCCCTCCAGGCCGCGCAGGCCGGCGATGAACTTCGGCCCGTCGGGCGAGCCGACTCCCGTCATGTTGTCGTAACCCGGCAGCGTGACCTGTCCGGTATAGCCGGGCATCTTCGGGTTCTGGTCGTCGAAGGTGGTCAGGAGTTCCTCCCCGCAGTCGGCAGGGCCGCAGGCCGTGCCACGGAACAGCGCGGGACTCTTCGCGGTCAGCGGCTGCGGGTCGAAGTAGGTCTTCGTCCCTGCCAGCTTGTAGATCGCCGGGTTGAGGAACCCGAACGCCGCCGGCTGGGCCGCCTGGGCCGCGGTCACGATCCCGGCCACCAGCGGCGCGGCCAGGCTCGTCCCTCCGATGTCCTCCTGCACGAACGTGGGCGGCTGGCCCTTCTTGAAGGTGAGCAGTCCCACCGCCATCCCGGTGAACGGGTCGGCGTCGGCCCCGATGTCGGGCACGGACCGGACCAGGCCATGCCGGTTGCCCTGGACCGTGGCCAGCGCGGCCGGGACCACGCCCTGCTGGTAGCTCGGCTGCCGCCACACCAGGCTGGGACCACCGCCTGCGGCGCCCTGCTCACCGGTGAAGATCCAGCTCTGGCCGTTCGTCGAGAGCAGGGATTGCCCCGTGGACCAGCCGGTCTCGAACAGGCGGTCGCCGGTCTTGCCGAGCCCCAGCGTGGTGCCGCCGACCGCGATCGCGAACGGGTCATCCGAGGGGGCCAGCACCCCGGAGGCGTCGCCGGACGAGAAGTACATGCCGACGCCCTCGGCGGCGGCCCTCGCCAGGAAGGCGTGCTCGATCTTGACAAGCGACTCGGGCTGCCCCTCCCCTTCGGGGTTTTCCCACGAGTTGGAGGCGATCGTGGCCAGCGGGTGGCCGCCGGCGCCGTTGAGGATCGCTATGTCCGCGTTGAACAGGGCCTGCAGGCCGAAGTCGCCGTTGTTGCAGCTGTCGCCGCCGACCACCAGCTGGCTGGCCTGCGGTGCCATGTCGTAGGAGGACTCGACGTCAAGCTGCTCCTCGATGGCGAACGGATCCCCGCAGGAGTTCTGGCCGAGCGACAGCTCCGCGTACCGGAGGGGGACGGGGCCGGCATGGCGTTGGCCGCGGCGTAGTCCTTCAGAGTCAGGAACATGTCCTTGGCCAGGCCCTGCTCCACCAGGGCGATCGTCTGCCCATGGCCGGAGTTGGCCATGCTCGCCCGGTAGCCCGCTCGCAGCTGGCGGGCGCTGTACCCGCACACATCGGTCGGGAACGTCGTGGTGCCGAACTGTTCCGGCAGGCCGGTGGCCTTGTGCTGCCCGTAGTACCGCGAGCAGGCCAGGGTGCCCCCGGACGCGGCCCTGGCGGAGATCGCTCCGGCCGCCCTGGTGCCCGGCCGGTCCAGCGGCAGCAGCGGCGCGGCGTTGTCCAGGCCGGTCACGCCGAGGATGCTGCCGGCCAGCGAGGAGGGAACCGAGAGCGGGCCGTCGTTGGCGCGCAGCGGGTAGCGGCCTGCGTTGACCCCGGCCGACGACTTGTACAGTCGCAGCCGCACGCCGAACGCCGCATCGATCCTTGACGTGGCCGCGGTGGCCCGCACGTAGGTGCGCTGCGCATCGGTATGCACGGCGGTGAAGCCCTCGGAGCGCAGCCAGGACTGCACCCGGCCGGCCGTGCCGCGGGTCGCGCCGAACCGGGCCGTGTAACCGGCCGGGCTGGCGTAGCGGTGGAACATGGCGCTGCCGGGCGTGCTCACCGCGGCGGCGAAACGGGTGGCCGCCGCCAGGCTCGGCTTCAGCCACAGTTCGACCGAGAGCCGCTGCGACCCGGCGACATCACCGATGGCCGGGGTGTGCGCGGTGAACGGGACGCTGCTGCCCGCCAGGATCGTGTCGGCCGGCCCGGGCGGCGCCTGCGCCATGGCGCTCGCGCCGGTGGTCGTCATGCCGGCCACCGCCGCCGCCGCCGCGGCGATGACCCCGAGCGTCGTCCTTAATCTGGACATGTTCTCCCTTGCGTAGTGCCTGACACGAATCAGAATATAGACGCGCCAGTTTAATTTGCACACCCGGCAATTATGCCGGCATGTGCCATTTACCCGCCCTGCCAGGCGAGCTTTCGAGTCGAGCCGGGCGCGGTGGCGTGCGGCGCCCGTCCATGGCCGTCAGGGGGCCAGCGGCCGCGGATCGAACGCCACCCGCACCCGCGTGATCTTCCCGTTCTCGACATGACTCCAGTTCGCCGTCGGGCACGGCGGCGCTACGCTCGTGTGCAGATCGAACCAGGTCAGGACGTCTGGCCCGTCAACGAATCTCTTCTGGACCACGATGTCGGTCACGATCTGCGACATCCGCTGCAGGGCCTGGGCGCAGGCATCCCCGCCCTCTACATGACCGAGCGGGCCGTCGAAGACGACGTTGTCGGCCAGCACCGACCGGAACGTCGTGAAATCTCTTCCTTTCCAGGCGGTGAAGTATGTCGCGGCCACCTGCTCCGCATCCTCGGCCATGGTGTCTCCTTCGCTGCCCGGGCATTGTTATGCCGCGACTGCTTTCGCCGCAATTAACAGTAGACGCCAGGTTGCCGGGCCTCATGGGCCAGATCGCCTGGGCACTGGGTAGCCTGTCGGACGGCTGACCGTGCCCGGGGAGGGAACCGGCGTGAACTACATGCTGATCATGAAGAACTCGCAGTCCGCGCTCATGGCCATCGGGCCGATGTCCATCGAGTACCAGGCCGCGATGCTGCGGGATGAACTCGAGGAAAGCTCGGACTGGACCACGCTCGGCATCGCCCGGGTACTCAACGAGGAGCAGGCCCGGGCCGCCATCGAGGCCGCGAAGCGCTAGCCTCCGGGATGCGGCTGCGGCGGGCGGCGGCCGGTGAACAGGTTGTGCGGCCCGTCCCCGCCGGGTTCCGACCCGGGCTCCAGTTCCGCGTCGGCCTCGAATCCGGCGCCGGCGAGCAGCCGGAGCCAGGTGTCGCGGCCGAACATCCCCAGCCGGTGCGCCTCCTGCACCACCTCGACCGTGCCGTCCGCCTCCTGCAGGACGAACTCGTACTCCGCCTGCACCCAGGTGTCGGCCGGATCAGGATCCCACGTCCGCTCGCGGAATCTGGCCTGGCGTCCGGCCGCATCGCCGCCACCGCCCTGACCGCGATGCGCGCGGAACGTCTGCGTGACATGGTCCGGGACGAACAGGGCGATGCCGCCGGGACGGCAGTGCGCGAAGGCCGTCTCGATCGTCTGCCGGAGGTCGGCTTCGCTGGTCATGTAGTCCACCGCGTCATGGACCAGCACCGCGTCGAAGGTGCGGCCGAGCCTGATTGTCCGCATGTCGCCCTGGCGGTGGGTGCACTCGGGGTTGAGCGCGCGGGACACCGCGAGCATCTGCTGCGACCGGTCGACCAGCGTCAGCGTGAACCGTTCCTTCAGGTACACCGCGAGGTGCCCGCCGCCGCTGCCCAGGTCCAGCACCTGACGCACCGCGGTCGGCGCCGAGCCGAGCACCCCGGTCAGCCAGGCCGCCTCCGCCACGTACTCCTCGGCCGGCGAGATCAGCGGCCACCAGCCAGCCAGGTCCCGGTACAGCCGGTACTCGCCCGGCGGGTCCGTCATGGCCGCGGCCGCCCGAGGAACTCCCGGGCCAGCGGCACCGTGAGGTCCGCGCGGGCGAACGTGTCGAAGTGCCCGCAGCCAGGGAGCACGGCGATCTCCGCCCGGCTCAGCCGGCCGCCGGTGGCCTGGATCAGGCCCAGCCGGGGATCCTGCTCGCCGGCCAGCAGCAGCACCGGGACCGGCGCCGAGCCCAGTTCCGGCGGCATGCCCTGTTCCGCGGCGTCGCTGAGCGCCTGGGCCGCCAGTGCGTGACCGTCGGCCCTGAGCGCCACCCGGCGCATCCAGCCGGGCTCCATCGCGTCGGCGAACGGCGCCGTGCCCCGCTCCCGCAGCAACGTGGTCTCCCGTTCGAGTTCGGCCAGGTCGGTCTCCACCGCGCAGGCGTGGGCGCCCCCGGCTACTAGCGCCGCGACCCTGTCCGGGAACCGGGCCATCAGATGAAAGCCGGCGCGCCCACCCATCGACGCGCCCCAGACGGCGGCGCGATCGACGCCCAGGCTGTCCAGTACCGCGACGACGTCGCGGGCATGTTCGTCCATCCGGTACCGGACCGGATCGGGCGGCTTGTCGCTGCCACCGTGCCCGATCAGGTCCACGAGGACCAGCCGGAACCGATCCGAGAGCGCGCCAACATGCCCGGCGGCGTGCCAGGTGGAGCGGTCGCCGAAGAACCCGTGCAGCAGGACCAGCGGCGGCCCGTCTCCGGTCACCTCGTATTCGATCCGCGACCCGGCGCGCACGACACTGGCCATGCAAACGCATTGTCCCGGCCACCGCGGGTGCCCGCAATCCGGCCGGGCTAGCCAGAGATCGAGCCGCCTGAGCTGCCCGGGCTTGCATGCCAGAGCTTGCGCGGCGGATCCTTCATCGCCCTGCCCGGCGAGCCGGTCTCCGCGTACGCGGACAGCGTGAAGCCGGTGGGGTAGACGACCGCGCCGCTCGCGGACCGGGCGAGCCGGGCGGCACCGGAGGCGGCGGGGGTGGCCGCCGCGATGCCCGGTCCGGGGACGTCGCCTGCTGCCATCGCCGCGCGCACCGCGCGGATACCGCGAGAAAGACGGATTTCCTCCAGAACGGCCAGGTCCCAGCATTCGGTCGCGTTGACCGACACCGCCCGGCTGTCCTGGGCTGGTGCTTTCCGCCGGCCCGGCCTGCGGACCCGGCCGCGCACCACCAGCAGCCACGAGCCGAACAACCGGGCCGCGCAGCGTTCTTGCGCCGACTCGAAGAACGCCAGGTTCATCTGGCCGGTGGCGTCGTCGAGGGTGGCGAAGATGACCCGCTGGCCGGACCGGACCGCCGGGGTCTGCGTCGAGGTCTTCACGCCGGCCACCAGCACCGACGTGCCGGACCTGCAGCGGTGCAGGTGCGCGGCCCGCACCACGCCGAGGGCGCGGAGCATCTCCTGGTAGAAGCTGATCACGTGCCTGCTGACGTCGATGCCGAGGATCTCGAGCTCGGCCTCGACGCGCTCGGCGGCCGAAAGCTCCGGCAGTTCGCCGGCCGGGACGATCCGGGCCAGGCCTTCGCCGTCGCTGCCCCCTTCGCCATCGCTGCCCCCTCCGCCGTCATCGGGACCGCCGCCGCCGTCATCGGGGGCGCCGCCGGTGCCGAGGGCCGGCTGACCGGGGCCGCGCTCGGTCGATCCGCCCGAGCTGATGGCCAGGGCGGCGTGCGAGGGCACCGGGCGCCCGCGGCCCGGGCGCGAGGGCCCGGCGAGCACGCCGACCCTGGCCAGCAGGTCCCGCCGGGTCGGTCGCGGTCCCGGGCCGGCATACAGCGAATCGAGGGCTCCCACCAGCACCAGCCGCTCGGCGACCGGGCGCGATACCCGGGCCCGCTGCCAGAAGTCCCGCAGCGACGCGTACGGCCGCCCCGTGATGATCCGCTCCACCTCGGCATCGCTGATCCCCTTGACCTCGCGCAGCCCGACCCGCAGGCTCGCGGGGGGTTCCGCCTGCCAGTCGCCCGCGGAGGCGTTCACGTCCGCCGGCAGCAGCCGGATCCCGGCCAGCCGGGCGTCGCCCGTGATCACTCGCTTGGGGTACATGCCGGGATCGTGGGTGAGCACCCCGGCGTAGAACGCGGCCGGGTAGTGTTGCTTCAGCCAGGCCGACTGGTAGGTCGGGATGGCGAACGCCGCCGCGTGCGCCTTGCAGAAGCCGAATGCGCCGAACGCCTCCAGCACCTCCCACACCCGCGCCACGATCGTGTCGTCATATCCGCGCGCCCTGGCAGCACCGCAGAACCAGGTGTGCACGTCGTCCCTGGCGGATTCGTCGGAGAGCTGGCGCCGCCGCCGTTCGGCCTCGGAAAGACCGCAGCCGGTCATCGCGTCGATGACCCGCAGCACCTGCTCGTGGAAGATGACCACTCCCCCGGTCTCGCCGAGCGGGCCGGCCAGATCCTCGTGCGGGTAGCAGGCCGGGCGCCGGTGATGCTTGATGTCCAGGTAGGGGGTGATCATGTCGGAGTTGACCGGGCCGGGCCGGAACAGCGATATGTCCACGATCAGGTCGCCGATGCCGCGCGGCGCCAGCCTGGTCACCAGCTCGCGCTGGCCGGGTGACTCGATCTGGAAGCAGCCGATCGTGCGGCCGGAGCGGATCATCTCGAACGTCGGCTTGTCTTCCCGGCTGATCGCGTCGATGTCCACCCGCTCGCCGCGGGTCCGCTCGATCTCGGCGAGCGTGTAGGCCATGGCCGACTGCATGCGGACGCCGAGCACGTCCAGCTTGATCATCCCGGCGGCCTCGACGTCGTCCATGTCGAACTGGCACAACGGCAGGCCGTCGGCGCTCCGCTCGACCGGGACGCGGTCCAGCAGGGTGGCGCTGGACAGCACCACCCCGCACGGGTGCATCGCGATGTGCCGGGGCAGCCCGTCGAGCCGTTCGGCGATCCGGAACAAGCTGGCCAGCTGGGGAATCGCGAGGTTGCTGGCGCGCAGCTCGGGCAGGTCGGCCAGCGCCCGGCGGATGCCGCGGGCCCGGATGTGGCCGAAGGCCTTGGCGATCGCGTCGATCTCGTGCGGCGGCAACCCGAGCGCGGCGGCGGCGTCCCTGATCGCGCTGCGGGCGCGGTAGGTCTCCATCATCGAGACGCAGCCGCAGCGCTCCTCGCCGTAACGCTCGATGATCGCCCGGTACGCCTCGATCCGCCGCGCGGACTCGACGTCCAGGTCGATGTCCGGCAGGCCCTGCCTGCCCTTTGACAGGAACCGCTCCATGATCAGGTCATGCTCGAGCGGGTCGATGCCGGAGATGCCGATCAGGTAATTGACCAGGCAGCCCGCGCCGGAGCCGCGGATCGCGCAGCGGATGCCGCGGCCGGAGATGAGCGCGGCCACGTCGGCCACGGTGAGGAAGTAGGAGGCGAGCCCGGCCTGGGCGATGATGCCGAGCTCGTAGTCGAGGCGTTTCGCGGCATCGTGATCGCCGTCCAGGCCGCGACGAGCCAGCCCGGCCTGGCATCGCTGCCGCAGCCGGGCGAGCGCGTCCCCGCCGCCGGTCTCGGGCAGGTGCAGGCGGCCGATGCCCAGGTCACCTGCCTGGCTGAGAGAGCACTGCCGGGCCAGCGCTGCGGTGTCGGCGAGCAGCTGGTGGGCCGGGTCGCCGCAGCGGCCGGGGCAGGAGCGCAGGCCCCCGGAGGAGCGGACGCCCGGGCAGGAACCCGGGCCGCAGATCCGCGCCGCGACGCGGGCCATCTGCTCGCTGTCCTTCAGGTGGGCCTGCGCGTTGTGGCCGGCCAGGTGCCGGCGGCCGAGCGGGACGAGCTGGCGGGCCGCGTCGAGCACTTGCGCCACCGGCGCGTCGGCGGGCTCGAGGTAACGGACCGCGTTCGTCAGCACCGCGGGAACGCCGGCCTCGCGGGCCAGCCGCAGCATCCGGCGCGCGTTGCCGGTGTCGCCAGGACCGTGGTGATCAACGATCTCGATCACGGTCTCGGCCCGTTCCCGCCAGCGGGCCAGGGCGGCCGCCGCGCGGTCGGGCCGCCGGGCGGCGATCGCCCGCCCGACGTCGCTGGCCGGCCCAGCAGCGCGACCAGGCCATCGGCGTGATCGGCGACCAGATCCGGGGTGACCCCGGGGACGCCGCGCTCGCCTGACTGATGCGCGGCGCTGACCAGGCGGCACAGCGATGCCCAGCCCGGGGCGGGCGATTCGCCCGGGCCGCCGCCCTCGCCGAGGACGAGCAGCGTCACCCGGGACGCGGTCTCGTTCGCCAGTCGTGGCGGCGCGGCGGCCGGGTTGACCGCACGGGCCCGCGGCTTCCGGCGCGCGGAACGGGAGCCCCGGGTTCCAGGCGCGTCCCGGGTTCCAGGCGCGTCCCGGGTTCCCGGCGCGTCCGGGCCGGCGGCCGCCGCCCGCAGCGCCAGATCGGCGCCGAGGATCGGGGAGATCCCCGCCCGGCCGCACGCCGCGGCGTGCTTGACCGCCCCGTACAGCCCGTCCCTGTCGGTAAGCGCGAGCGCCGGCATGCCCAGCTCCCTGGCGCGCGCGGCCAGCGCAGCCGGGCTGGCCGTCCCGTACCGCATCGAGTACGACGATGCGACGTGCAGATGGGCGAATTCCGCTGGCCCGCTCATCCTCACCTCCCTGCTCGTCCTGCTCGTCCTGCTCGTCCTGCTGGCCGGCGACGCTTCGGTGCTAAGTCCCAGATCCGGACGAGCAGCCAGTCCCCCGTCTCAGCGTCGCGGCGGAGTTCGTAGACCGCAGGCGGGATATTTCCGCCTGGCGACGCCTCGACCCGCCAGAATTCCCGTTCGGGCGGCACGCCGGCATCGGGGTTGTTGCGCTGCCACCACTGGCTGCTGATCACCCAGTGCTCGAGCACCGCGAGCACCCCGTACAGCCGCCCCCGCCAGACGAACCTGAGCGGCGTATTGTCCCGCGCCGTGATCTCGACGCGTTCGCCGTACACCCTGCTCACGTTCCTGCTCGCTTTCCCCATCCGGAGAGGGCAAGCAGATCTTTCGTCACTTTGGCCCCTCTAGCTGCCGGCTGATAGAATTCATATTCGAGCATGTGATCTAGTAGTCAGCAAGTGTCGAACGCGTAATCAAGCGGGAGAACTCATCCCGCCCTGTATCAACCGAGGGCCGATCCACTCTGTGCGGGTGGGGATAACCCCAGCCCGGATCCGGGTGGCAGCGCCCTTGGCCCTGCGACGGCGACCCGGCAGCGTGGAGACATCAGTCAGCAGCCCCGACGAGGAGTGACATGCACACCGTCCAGACAAACCCGGCGCCCCGCGGAGCGCAGCACGGGCGCGGGTGGTCAGGGTGGCCGCTCGCCATCACCGGGCTGGTGCTGCTGGTGGCGTCCGTCGTGATGATGGCAGCCAGCAGTTAGCCGGTCACCGTGGCATCCCGGCGCAACCTTCCTCTGAGTACGCGCAGTTCCCTAGGATGTCGGCGTAGTAACGACGCGGTGCGTAAGGGGGCATGCCTTGGCCAGGTCACGCGACCTGCCGCGTGCCCCCGGCGAGCCCGATCAGGTGTCCCCGGCGGATGGCGGAAGGCAGCCGGACCGGCAGCCGCCGGACCGGCGGCTGCCGGCCGATGATGAGCGGCGCATGCGCGTGCTGGACGCGCTTCCGCCCGGTCACCCCAGCTCGCCGTACTTAGCCGACGGCAGCCGCAGGCCGCCACGGCCCAGCCTGCGCGACCTGGAACCGCCGGGCGAGAAGCCGGCCCACGACCGGCCTCCCCCGCCGGAGACGCGGCACCACTACTGGGCCCAGGTCACTCGGTTCCTGCGCATGTGGACCGATCACATGAGCAAATGGCCGAAAGATAAGCAGCCGACCGCCAGCGTCGACCGGTCACAGGATCCGCCCGGATCATGGCGCAGCGACAGCAACCTGCTTCTGAAGGCGGAAGTGCATGCGCGAACCAGAGATGCGATCGGTAACGTGCAGCAGGCCGAGCGGTCCGCGACCGGGCATGTCCGCGATGTCGAGCAGGAGAACGTCCATGGCGGCTGGTTGGAGGGTCTTGACTTCAGGCTAAAAGGCGAGGACCGGCTCAAAGAGAAGGTCGCCGAGACGATCCAGGATAACCCAGACGCGACGCCTGAGGAAGTGGTCCGCGACATCCCCGATACTATTCGTTACACATTTTGCATCCAAGCTGAGAATTATACAGCTGGGTACTGGGATATTAAGGACCACCTGGAGGCGTGCGGATATGAGATGTACCTAAGCAAGAACTCCTGGGAAGGCCAGGAGTATAAAGGCATCAATACCCGCTGGATGACGCCGGACGGTGAGCGCTTTGAGCTACAGTTCCATACTCCGGAGAGCTACCATGCCAAACAAGAAGTCACCCACCAGGCGTACGAGCGGGAGCGAAACCCACTAACCAGCAAGAAAGAGCTTCAGGAGCTGAAGGCATTCCAACGGGAAGTCTCATCCTGGATTCCGGTTCCCCCGGGGGCTACTGGCATCCCAGCCTATAGGAGAAGGGGTTTCTAGATGCCGCACAAGATCACCTACTACGCAAGCATCGGTGGTGACAGAACCATCGATAACCCGTATGGGCTGATGCGGCGGCTTAAGCACGAAGACGGACCCTCTGATGAGGCTCTGCGAAAAGACTTCAGCTGGGCATTTACCCCGGCGATCGTCGAGTGGGAGCACGGCGACTACGTGTATGACCTCGTCGAGGTGAGTCACGAGCAGGCGAGCAAGATCATCGAGTACTTCCGGTCGCGGTGGGGGCCTTACGGGCAGCCGCTCGATTCCTGACGCAGTGATGTACCAGCCATGCTGAGACGCGGGGAGGACGCCTTGAGCGGGAAACGCCGACCGTGCCTTACCTGCGCCTGCGGCAAGTCCGGGCGTCGGACTGAATGCTTGGGCTAGGCGGACGCTCGGTCGATGCCCTTATGTACCCGGACCGAACGGTCGATCAGCTCGCGAAGCGCGTCATGGTCTACGTCGTCGAGGCGCCTGAGGTACAGGCAGCCCTTTCCCGTGTTGTGCGGGCCCAGCCGCGCCAGCACCGCCTGGTACCGGTTCTCGAACCCGCTGACCAGGTAGATCGCCAGGTGCTGGCGGCGAGGCGAGAAACCTGCCAGCGGCGCGTCGCCCTCGTGACGCTGGCGTACCGGTAGCGGTACGTGCCGAAGCCGATAATGCTGGTCCCCCACATCGCCGGCCGCTCGCTGGTGATCTCCTGCATCATGGCGCAGAGTCGGCGCGCGTCCTCGCGTCTTCCTTCATGAGGTACGCCGGCCAGAAATCCGTCCACTGGCGCATCGGTTCGGCGCATCACCGGACTCTTCTTGGCCGTCACACCGTCATGCTCACACAACCAACGCCAAGATCACAGGACGTGACTGATTGCCGGGTCACCCGGCTAGTGTGTCGCACGGGTTAGGGCGATTGGCCGCAGGCGATGCGTTCGGTGGTCAGGGTGATGGTCCAGCCGTCGGCGGGGTGGCCCGGGGCGGGATGGCCGCGGGCGGGCCTGGCGCGTGGGGCATAGCCGTAACCGATAGCGCGGCCGTGCGGGTCGGTGATGATCAGGTGCCAGCCGGCGGCGGGATGGCCGGCAGCGGCGCGGGCCAGGGCGCGGCCGGTGTCGGGGTCGAGCGGCCCGTAGCCGGCCGCTTCGCCGGGGGCGTCGGACAGGCCGAGCAGGGTGGCCAGCGGCAGGGTCAAGAACACCTGCCCGGCCAGGGGCGGCAGCACGTCGCCGGGTGCGGGGCGCACCACGGCCAGGCCAGCCCGGTCATCGGGACCGGGGCGGCTGTCGCCTGGGCCGATGCCAGGTATCGAGCGAGCACCGGGGCCGGCGGTGCTGCCCGGGACCAGATCGCCGGGGCCGGGCGGGGGCAGAAGGTCGGCGGGCGGGGAATCAACGGACTGGCCGAGCAGCACAGCCAGGTAGGCGCGGGCGCGCAGTAGATCGATCCCTCCCGCGGGCCGCGACGGCTCCCCCTGCGGATCGGCCTGCCTCCAGGCCGCGGCAATCTGCTTCTTCCACGCCGCGGCGATCCGGCACAGCCGTTTATCGGCGGCCAGCGTCTCGGCACAGGGCAGGCTACGGCCGGCCAGGTTCGCGGTCCCCGCTGGATCGGTCCAGCACTCGACCCGGGCGTCCTTCAGGTCCTCTTCGCGCTGCCGGCGGGCAGCATCGGGGTCCGCGGCCAGCACCGCCCGGGCCACCGCAGCCCGCAGCTGCCCGCTGGTCATGCCGGGAGCGTCCGGCAGCACCGCGGCCTCCACCGCGGCCGCATGCTCCGGCGAAAGGCCAGTGATGCCGTCGATGATGACCCGAACCCGGAGCAGGTCGATGTCACCTGCCTCCAGCGCAGCCGCGATGGCCGGCCGGGCGGCAAGGGCCAGCGCCAGGTCCAGCTGCGCCCCCGCCGAACGGCGGGTCAGGGTCAGCGCGAGGGCGACCTCGTCGGCGGTGAACTCGCTCAGGCTCGCCGGGAAGTCGCCCTGCGACGCTGGCGGTGTGCGGTCGGCAGGGCGGCGACGGGCCAGCTCGGCAACCGCGGCCAGCTTCCGTGCCTGCGCCCACGACTCCTGCCGCGCCCAGGCCCGGAGGACCCCGATGAGCTCGTCGTCGGTCAGTCCGGCCAGCCGGACGTGCGCGCCCTCGGCGAATCCGGCAAGCGCCACCCCCGGCGCCAGCCCGTCCAGCACGCCGCCCTCAGCGAACCCGCCAGGGCCGGCCTCGGAGGGGTCGGCTGAAGCGGACGCGGCCAGCAGCCCGTCCAGCTCCGCGCCGTCCAGCCCGGCCAGCTCCGCCGGGCGATCGCAGTCCGAATCTGTGATCACCCACGCGTCATCCTCGGACGGGACGTCGTGCTCGCTCAGCCCTGCCAACGCGGCCTGCAGGATCTCCTCCTGGGTCTCCGGGCGCGGTGCCACGCCAGGCACGATTTTCACCTCCATCCGGGCCGGACCTTCAAGTTCTTCGAACACTTTATCGGATATGTACGGCGATACGGCGAACGACACGCCGGCCAATTTCATTCGTTCGCAGCTGATGATCATGCAGGGGCTGACGCGGCGATAACGGCGAGCCCCGTGGCGCCGGTAAGACGTTACCCAGGCACCTCGGCGCGCGGGGTGGTCAGCCTGTCCTGACGCAGCCAGCGCCGACCCCGGTTACCTCGATCAGATCGCGGCCCAGCCGGGCATCGGGAATCCGGCGAGCAACTCGCGGACCTCGCCCGCGATCCGCTCGATCGTCGTCTCGTCTTCCTTCGCGGCGGCGGCAATCGCCTCGTCCATCCAGGCCGCGATCTGCGGCATGTGCGTCTCATCCAGTCCCCGGGTGGTGATCGCCGGGGTGCCGAGCCTGATCCCGGACGGGTCGAACGGCTTGCGCTTGTCGAACGGGACCGTGTTGTAGTTGAGCTCGATACCCGCCCGGTCGAGCGCCTGGGCGGCCGGCTTGCCGCCGATGCCCTGGCTGGTCAGGTCGGCCAGGATGAGATGGTTGTCCGTGCCCCCGGACACCAGGGTGTAGCCGCGTTCGGACAAGGAATCCGCCAGCGCCTTCGCGTTGCGCACCACCTGCGCTGCGTACTCACGGAACTCCGGCTGCGCGGCCTCGTGCAGGGCCACGGCAATCGCCGCGGTGGTGTGATTGTGCGGGCCGCCCTGCAACCCGGGGAAGACCGCCCGGTCCAGGGGCTTCGCATGCTCGTCATCGGACATGATCATCGCGCCGCGCGGGCCGCGCAGGGTCTTGTGCGTAGTCGTGGTGATGACCGGGGCATAGCCGACCGGCGAAGGGTGCGCGCCGCCAGCGATCAGGCCGGCAATGTGGGCGATGTCAGCGACCAGGACCGCCCCCGCCTCGTTGGCGATCTCGGCGAAGGCAGGGAAGTCGATGGTGCGCGGGATGGCCGTCCCGCCGCAGAAGATTAGCTTGGGCCGCTCGCGACGGGCCAGATCCCGTACCTCGTCGAGGTCCACGCGGCCCGTGTCGGCCCGGACGCCATACTGCACCGCGCGAAACCACTTGCCGGTGACCGAGACCGACCAGCCGTGGGTGAGATGGCCGCCCATCGGCAGCGCCATGCCCATGATCGTGTCCCCCGGCGCGGCCAGGGCCAGGTAGACGGCGAGGTTCGCCGGTGAACCCGAGTACGGCTGCACGTTGGCGTGCTGCACGCCGAACAGCGCCCTGGCCCGGTCGGTGGCCAGAGTCTCGATCACGTCGATGACCTGCTGGCCCTCGTAGTAGCGGCGGCCTGGATATCCCTCTGAGTACTTGTTAGTCAGTACCGTCCCTGACGCCTCGAGCACGGCCAGCGACACGTAGTTTTCCGACGGGATCAGCCGGACCTTTTCGAACTGCCGCTGCGCCTCGGCGTCGATCAGCCGGGCGAGCTCCGGATCCGTGCTGGCGACATGCGGAACGGGCGGCTGATGCATGGTGACCTCCTCGGGCTGACCTTGGCCTCGGCACGAGGCTACACAGGCAACGCTCTTCTTGTTCTACCCCGGCGTTCTCGGCGGGACCGGATTTGTCGGTGGCGGCTGCTATCCCGGATCCGGCCGCGGAACCGCTCTGCGGCCGTGGGGCACCCCGCCGACCGGACAAGGAAACCGATCATGAAGATTCTCACCGCGACCTCCTGTACGCAGGGCCAGCGCAGCAATGACTTCCACTGGTGCATCGAAGGGGAACTCGTGCACTTCGGCATGGTCTGCGCGGCCGACCGCGCGGATCCCGATGGCGGGTGCGGCTGTGGCCGGGCGTTCGCCGGACTGAACTCGCACCGCGCGACCACGACCGCCATGATCCGCGAGATCGAGGGCTTCACCAGGGATGATTACATCGAAGCGATCCGTTCGAGCCTGTCTCAGCAGGGCTGGGATCCCGCCACCGCGGCGTACGAGGCCGACGAACTCATAAGCCTCGCCTGGGACTGGCCGGTGGGTGCGGTGGCCGAACGGCGGCTCAATCGCGTGGCGGTCCGGCTAGTCACGACTCCGCCCGGATGAGGCACGCCCGGAGCCGGCCGGCCGGTGGTCACGCCGAGCCGCCGAGCGCGATCAGCGTGACGGACGCGCCCGCCAGGATCAGCCCGGCCAGCCGTGCTGCCGACAGCCGCTCGTGCACCAGCACCCGGGCCAGCCCGATCGTGATCGCCGGATACAGCGACGTCAGGACGGCCGTGATGGCGAGGAATCCGCGTTGGGTGGCGAAGAAGTACGCGATGGTGGCGGCACCGCCGGTAATTCCCGTGAGCACGGCCAGCACCGCGGTGTCGGGCGACCTGGCGCCGGTCACGACATTCCGGAATCCCCTGGTCAGGGCGACCAGACAGGCGAGCACGACAACCTCGACGACCTGTCCGGAGAACACCGGCCAGATGCCGGCGCCGGAGCCCGCGCGGTTCAGCCCGATGAACAGCAGGGCGAATCCGGTACCGGCGGCGAGGCCCCAGGCCACACCCTCCCCGGCCCTGTGGGTCACCGGGTGAGGGGTCACCGGGTGAGGGGTCGCTGGGTCGGGCGGCGCGGAGTCGGGCGCCGCAGAGTCGGGCGCCGAGGGGTCAGAGGTCTGTCCGGGCGGGGCCGCGGTGAGCGATACGAGAACGATGGCCGGGAGGGCCACCGCTATCCCGGCCAGCGACAGCGCCGGAGGACGCTCGCCGAGCAGAATGCCTACGATGATCGACAGTCCCGCCGCGCTGACCGCGCTGATCGGGCCGGCGACGCTGAACGCAGCGTGGCGGAAGCCGAGATACAGGGCGAGTGCACCGGACATCCCGCCAAGACCGGCGGCCACGCCCCAGCCCAGCGCGGCGGCGGACGGCGTATGCCCCGCCCCCCAGGGCAGCACTACCAAGGTCAGCACCAGGCTGCACATCGTCGCCACGAAGGTGACCATGAGGACGCTGGCCCGGCGGGCCGCCAGGCCCGCGGCGAAGTCCGAGCCACCGTAGCCTGCCGCTGAGGCCAGGGCGAGGAGCACGGCGAGCATGGGTCACTCCGTCCCGGGTCCGATTACAGCCGGGGGTCGACGGGCTCAGACTCGAGTGCCAGCACGGCGAAGACGCACTCGTGCACCCGCCATAGCGGCTCTCCGCCAACCAGCCGGTCGAGCGCCTCCAGGCCAAGTGCGTACTCGCGCGCGGCGAGCGATCTCTTGGTGCCGAGGCCGCGGCCGCGCAGCCGGTCCAGGTTGGCCGCATCGGTGTAGTCGGGCCCGTAGATGATCCGCAGGTAGTCACGGCCGCGCACCTTGAGGCCCGGCTGGACGAGTCCGCGGGGGCCGCGCACGTAGTTCGCCAGCGGCTTGACCACCATGCCCTCGGCGCCGGCGCCAGTCAGCTCCTCCCACCACGCAGCGACCTGCTGCTCGTCGGCGGCCTCGTTCGTGCTGGCCATCAGGTTCCTGGTGGCCACGAACAGCTCCGGGTCGGCGGCGGCCAGCCGGTCGGCGAACCGCAGGTGCCACCGGTGATCCCGGTCATGGAAGGTCGCCTTCTCGGCCGCAAGCACCTGGAAGGGGGCCAGCTTGATGCCGTCCAGGCCGCTGACCGGCCAGCAGTAGCGGCGGTAGGCCTCGGTGAAGGCATGCGCGTTCGCCTCGCGCGATCGCACGCTGTCCAGCAGGGCGCCCACGTCCCGGCCGCCGGCGGCCGCCTGCTCCAGCGCCTGGATCGCCGCCGGGAGCGCGGCGCGCGCGGCGGCGCCGACCGTCGCGTACTGATCGCGGACGAGATCTTCGGCCTTGGCGCTCCACGGCAGCAGTTCGGCGTCGAGAAGCACCCAGCCGGAGGCCAGCTCGTCGAACACGCCGGAGCTGACGAGCGCGCCGCGTAGCCGGGCGAGCAGGCGATCGGTGAGCTCGGGACCGAAGAACGGGCGGCCGGTCCTGGTGTACACGGCGCCGGTGCTGCCGTCGTCAACGCCGAACCTGTCGGCGCTGTCCCGCTCACCGGCGCAGACCATGATCACGCAGCGCGAACCCATGTGCTTCTCTTCACAGATGACCGTGTCGACGCCGGCGCTGCGGTAGGCGGTGAACGCCTCGGCCGGGTGCTCGAGCAGCCCAGTACGCTCCGAGGCGGCGACCGGGCTCATCGTCGGCGGCAGGTACACCAGCCAGCGCGGATCCACGGCGAACCGGCTCATCACCTCGATCGCGGCGGCGGCGTTGCGTTCAGCGACCGTGATCCGGCCGCGCTCACCGGTGTGCACGATCCGCTTGCCCAGCACGTCGCCGATGTCGAGCACGTCCGGCTCGCGCCGGGGCGCCCCGGCTGCCCCGGCCGACGTCCCGGCTGCCCCGGCCGGCGTTCCGGCTGCCCCGGCCGGCATCCCGGCTGCCCCGGCCGACGTTCCTGCCGACGGCGCGGCCAGCGGCCGGGCCGGCTCGTAGTACGCACGGCGGGCCGGGACCGAGACCAGCTCGCGTTCCGGATAGCGCAGCGCTGTCAGCCGGCCACCGAAAACGCAGCCGGTGTCGAGGCATATGGTGTTGTTGACCCATTCGGGCTCGGGCAGCGGCGTGTGCCCGTACAGCACCATCGCCCGGCCCCGGTAGTCATCGGCCCACGGATACCGAACGGGCAGGCCGAACTCATCTGTCTCCCCCGTCGTGTCGCCGTACAGGGCGAAGGTGCGGACCCGGCCGGACGCCCGGCCGTGATACGCCTCTTTCAACCCGGCGTGCGCCGCGACCAGGCGGCCCCCGTCCAGCACGTAGTGACTGACCAGCCCATCGAGGAAGCGCTCGGCCGCGGCGCGCAAGCCCGGCTGCACTGCCTCGCGGGCCTCGATCTGGCTGAGCGATTCGGCCAGCCCGTGACTGACCTTGACGTCCCGGCCGCGCAGCGCGCGCAGCAGCTTGGCCTCATGGTTGCCAGCCACCGCGAGTGCCTGCCCGGCCGCTGTCATCGTCATGGCCAGGCCGAGCACCCCCGGCGTGTCCGGGCCGCGGTCAACCAGGTCACCCAGGAAGACGGCGGTACGTCCCTGCGGGTGCGATGCCCCGGTGAGACGGCCGGCCGCGTCGTGGTCGCAGCGGTAGCCGAGCAGGCCGAGCAGGTCGCTGAGCTCGTCCAGGCAGCCGTGTACGTCACCGATCACGTCGAACGGCCCGGTCCGGTCGCGCAGGTCGTTGTACATCCGGACCCGAGTGATGACCGCGCTGTCGATCTCTCCGGGTGTCTTCAGCACCCAGATGTGCCGGAACCCCTCGCGCTTCAGGCTGCGCAACGACCGCCGCAGCTGGTCGTGCTGACGGCGCAGCACCCGCTCGCCGAACGGCCGTTCCGCACGCTGCGCGTTACGCTCCGCGCACACCTTCTCCGGCAGGTCAAGCACGATGGCGACCGGCAGCACGTCATGCGCGCGGGCCGTCTCGACCAGCGGCTTGCGCGCCTCCGCCTGGACGTTCGTCGCGTCCACCACGGTCAGCCAGGCCGCCAGCCGCTTTCCGGCGATGTAGTACAGCACGTCGAACGCGTCCGCGGTGGCGGTCTGGTCGGTCTCGTCGTCGGCGACCAGGCCGCGGCAAAAGTCCGAGGAGAGGACTTCGGTGGGCACGAAGTGACGGCCGGCGAACGTGGACTTTCCGGATCCGGACACGCCGACCAGTGCGACCAGGGACAGTTCCGGAATCGCTATCTGCGGGATCGTCTCGCTCACCGGTCGCCCCGGCCTGTGTCCGTTCGGCGGAAAACTGCCATCTGGGTCGGCGGACCCGCCGTTGCGTCCTCCGGGCCGACGGGCAGGAACCATACGGTGTAGCCGAACTTCGCTGCCGCGGCGGCGGCCCAGTCGCGAAACTGCGCGCGGGTCCATTCGAACCGGTGGTCTCGGTGCCGGAACGTCCCGGGGACCAGGCCGGGGTAACGCGCATTGTGCTCGGCGTTGGGCGTGGTCACCACCACGGTGGCCGGGGCGGCGAAGCCGAACACGGCGCGGGCCAGAGCCATCAGCCGCGGCGGGTCCACGTGCTCGATGACCTCCATCAGCACGGCGGCGTCGAGCCCGGCCAGCCGTTCATCCCGGTAGACCAGGCTCGACTGGAACAGCTCGGCGCGATCCCGCTGGCGCTCGGGCATCCGGGCCAGCCGACGGGCGGCCAATTCCAGGGCGCGGCTCGACACGTCGGTGCCGATGACGCGGGTGAAGGTGGCGTCGGCCAGCAGCGGGACGAGCAGCCGGCCGTCGCCGCAGCCGAGGTCCGCGACCGAGCGGGCGCCGGCGTCGCGGAGCACGTCGAGGACCGCGGTTGCCCGCAGCTCGGCCAGCGAGTGCTCGCGCTCGGGCTTCTCTGTGGCCTGCGGCTCGTCGACGGCATTGTCGATCGCCTCAGCGGGCGAGTCGTCCAACTCGGCCAGCCGGGCCAGGGCCGCAGTCTGCATCCCGGCCTGGTGGGCCAGGTAGCGCCCGGTGATCAGGTCGCGTTCCGGGTGCCCGGCGAGCCAGCCGCGGCCCGCGCGGACCAGCTTGTCCACCTCGTCGGTGGACACCCAGTAGTGCTTCGCGTCGTCGAGCACGGGCAGCAGCACGTACAGGTGGTTGAGCGCCTCGGCGAGCCGCAGGCGGCCCGCCAGCCGCAGGTCGAACGTAGGGCGACTCCCCCCAGCCGGGGAACTGCGGGTCCAGCGGTACCGGGGACGCGCTCACCTGCCAGCCCAGCGGGCCGAACACCTTCCCGGCCAGCGCCGGGCCGCCGCGACAGGGCAGGGCGGGCACGTGCAGATCAAGCGGAAGCAGGGCGGCGGCCAGCTCGGGCCTGGCGTCACACCGGCCGGCCATCGCCGTCTTGAACACCCGGGACAGCGCCACCGCCAGCATGCTGGACGCCGCGTATGGCCGGTCGTTCACGTACTGGCCCAGGGTGAAGGACTCGGCAGCGCGCCCCCGGGCGGTCCGGACGAGCGTGATCGGATCCACGTCGAGCAGCAACGCTGCCGTGCACCGCCGCGCCGTGGCTTCGGGGTAGAAGACATGTGCCGTTCCAGCGAGGACCGGGAAGCTCTGGACCTTCTGGGGGTGCTTGTGCAGCAGGAAGCCCAGGTCGGTGGCTGGGTCCAGGGTGGTGGAGATGGTGACAAGCACTCCGTCAGTCTGCTGGCGGCCGTGGCCGGGGGCAAATCGGTTTCAGTTCGGTTTCCGCAGGTCTGGTGGCCTGGCTCGACGGCCGGTCGGGGCGCGGCCGAACGTGGCTGCGCTGCTGCAAGCCTCGCCATTTCGCCGGCAGTGGCCGCGGATAGCCATCGAGGAGGGACCAGCATGGGTTTCATGGACAAGCTGAAGAACCGATTCCAGATGGGCTAGGCCCACGGTAAGCAGAACCTGGGCAGGGCCACCGGTAACCCTTACCTGGAGTCCGAGGGTAAGCGCGAACACGTCTCGGGCTCGGCCAAGCAAGCCGGCGAGCAGGTCAAGGACGCCGGGAAGAACGTTCGCGGCACATTCAAGAAGTAGCCGGTCAAGCGCGGCAATGCCATAACGGGCTCAGCGCGCCCTGCCTGCCATGCCCCGAGAGAATGGGTAACGTGGCCTGGTCACCGTAACCGGCATCACGCCTTAGCGTGGCCTGCGTGTGACCTTGGCTACGCACAATGGGTGGCCGGGCGCCTGTAGCTCAGCTGGACAGAGCGGCT
>CAVOSX010000005.1:0-626224 GCA_963699015.1 uncultured Actinomycetes bacterium | reverse complement strand
CAGCATTGCGCGTGCATGGCTTCTTGCTCATCCTGCGGCCAGCCTGAATGTGTGAGTAGCGATGGATTGAGCCGACTGGCGCGAAGGCCCGCAATGCTGGATGCCACGGGGTCATCGGGCCTGTTCCTCGGCCGGAAGGCGGGTCAGCAGCTCAGCTACCGTCTTTTCGGCAGCGGCCAGGTCGTTCCTGCTGCGCCGCAGCTGGACCTGAAGGTCGGCCAGTTCGGTGCGCAAGGGCGGGCTGGCGGCATCTACCGGGTCGCGGACGTAGGCGCCCTGCGCCGGGCGTATCCGCACAAGTCCCTCGGCAGCAAGTATCCGGATGGCGGCCTGTGCCGTGTTCACGGCCACGTGATGCGTAGCCCGGAGCTGCCGGTAGGAAGGGATTCTGCTGCCAGGCGGGTAGACCCCGGCCTCGATGTCGGCTCTCAGGGCGTTCGCGAGCTGCCTGCTCGCGATTTCCGGCTGCGTCACGTGCCAAGTGTAACTAGCTGTCCTGCGACAGTGCTTGAGCCAACTGACCTAAGACAACTAAACTGTATTAGCACATCAGGTTGCGTGAGGTGCGCAGCCGTTTCAAGTCAATCGGAGGTGGAGGCTATGGCCTTCAAGAACGGAACGCGGCTCCCGGTGAGCATGGCCCAGGTGTTCCCGCAGGGGTGTCACCTGATGCCGGACTCGATCACCGAGGCACAAGACTGCGACGAGAGGACCAGGGTCCGCACACCGGCGATCGACAAGATCACCGGAAAGCGGGTCTTCCAGTGCCGGGTGGCCGACATGGACCCCGAGCTGGAGGGCCGGTCGCGGGAGACGGTGGTCAAGATACTGACCGACCGGCCCCCGTCCCCGCCGACCGGGACCCCTTTCGAGCTGGTCGAGTTCGAAGGCCTTCAGGTCACCCCGTACGTGGACTCCGGAAGGTGCCAAGGCCAGGGCCGGTGCAACGCGCGGATGGCGTTCTCGCTGCGGGCGACCGGCATCAAGGCGGCGACCAGGCCCGTGAGCAAGGACGCCGCCTGATGCCCGCCCGCCGGGTCACCACGGTGACGATGCCGGTTGACGGCCGGTCCGGGGTCGCCTTCGAGGCCTACCGGGAACGCACCCCGCTGCTGACCATCTGGGCGGCCCGGCCCGGCCTGCTGGTCACCTTCACCCTGCCCGAGCACCTGAACGCAGGGCACGTCCGGTTCGCCCGCGATCTGGCCGCCGCTACGGCCCGGTACGCCGCCGAAGTGGAGCGCGCCTGGCGCGGACTACCCGCCCTGTCCGCAAACCAGGTGCCTGCGTGATGTGCGTGGCCCCGGCCGGTGGGCGAACACCGGCCGGGGCCCTTTCCCTTTCGTCCCTGCCCGAGCATTCAGGAAGGAACCCGTCCATCATGACCGATCAGCCCGCCCGGGTCACCCCGGCCGAGATCAGCGCCTTTCTCGATCACCTGCGTGTCATCACCCCGGACACGCCACTGGCCGAGCGCATCCGGTTCTTCGCGCGCAAGGCCGATCTGCTGTCCCGGGTCGCCGCCGACCTGGACACTGCCGAGGCGCACCTGGTGGCCGCCGACGCCTGGCATTACGTCGGGATGCTGGCCCGCCAGCGTGACCAGCAGGAGGTGCCCGGGTGAAGATGTCCGCGTACTCCGGCCAGCAGCTCGCGCAGCTCGACAACCCCGACCCGTTCGCCCCGCCAGCCTGGCGGTCCCCCGTCTATCACACGCCCTACTGGGTGATCACGATCGTGCAGCTCTGCCGCGCGCTATTCGCGCTGGCCAAGTTCCTGGCCCGGCATCCTGTGCTGGACCTGGTGCTCGCCGTCGAGCTGCTGGCCTGGAGCCAGGCGGGATGGCCTGGCCCGGTCATCCTGACCGGAGCCGATAGCGTCGTGCTTGTCGGCTGGCGGCTGCGCTGGCCCGCTTCGTTCTCCCGGTTCATCGGCTCCCCGGTGCGGGGGAAGTGGCGCCGCTGGCATTACCAGCGGCACTGGCTAGCGGTGCTGACCATCGCCCATCTGGTTCCGGTCTACCGAGGCCAGGTGCTGGTCCCGGTGCTCGGCAGGGTCAGCTCGACCCGGTACACCGACCGGGTGCCCGTCCGGCTGGTCTCCGGGCAGGCCCCCGCTGACTTCGCCGCCAGAGCCGAGAACCTCGCCAACGGGTTCGGCGCCCTGCTGTGCCGGGTCCGCTCGGCCCGGCCCGGGTTCCTGATCCTGGAGTTCGTCCGCCGCGACGCTCTCGCCGCGATCATCCCGGCGCTGGCCATCCCCGCGCAGGCCGACCTCAAGGCCCTGGTCATCGGGCGGCGGGAGGACGGGTCGGCGTGGCTGGTCCGGCTGCACGGCACTCACCTACTGATCGCCGGGGCCACCGGCGCCGGGAAGGGCTCGATCCTATGGTCCCTGATCCGCGCCCTGCTCGGCCTGCTGCAGGCCGGGCTGGTCCGCGTCCTGGCTGCTGATCCGAAGGTGATGGAACTGGCCTTCGGCCGGGACATCTTCGACACCTACGGTCAGTACGCCGCCGACCCCGATGCGATCGTCACCATGCTGGAGGGCGCAGTCAGGGACATGCGGGCCCGGGCCGCGCGGCTGGCTGGGAAGCAGCGCGACCACACCCCGACCATTGAGTCCCGTTCGTGGCGATTGTGGTGGACGAGGTGGCGTTTCTGACTGCCTACCAGCCCGACCGCCAGCTCCGAGAGCGGGTCAAGGCAGCCTTGGCGACCCTGACGACGCAGGGCCGGGCCGTGGGCTACTGCGTGGTGGCCGCGCTGCAGGACCCGCGCAAGGAGGTCATGAGCATCCGGAACCTGTTCCCGGACCGGATCGCGATGCGGCTGGACGAGCCGGAACAGGTGGACATGGTCCTCGGCGACGGCGCCAGAGACAGAGGCGCAACCGCCGACCTCATCTCCTCCGATCCGGCGACCGGCGCCGGGGTGGCGTTCGTACGGCTGGAGGCTGACCCCGACCCGGTGAGGGTCCGGGCCGCCTGGGTGACGGACGAGCATATCCAGGCCATGGCTCGTCAGTGCACCGCCGCGACCGCGCCGGACCGCGAACTGGCTGCGATCGAGGCGGGTGCTGCCACGTGAAGGAGATGACGACCTGGCGGACCGATGATCCGTGCCCGTGCTGCGGCCAGGCGCTGACGACCACCGACGAGGGACAAGCCCAGATCACCCTGGACTGCCCGCTGTGCGGCTGGTCATCCACCTGGACCGGCGACCATGGAACTGGGGTGACCGGATGACGGACACCTCGACCCGGGCGGACCGGATGGCCATGCCGCTGGCCCGCGACTCGATACGGAAGATCGCCGAAGCCAGCGGCGGCTGCCTGCGCCCGGTGCAGCTGCGCCGCACCGACACCGTCACCGGCCAGTCCGAGACCATCATGATCCCGTGCGGCGCGACCCTGGCCAGCATCTGCCCGCCGTGCGCGGAGCGGGCCAAGTCGCTGCGGGTATCGCAGTGCCGGGAGGGCTGGCATCTCGAGGACGAGCCCGACCCCGGCCCGGCCGCACCCGATGAGAGGCAGGAGTACTGGCTGATCTTGCGCGCCGAGGCGCAGGCCCGCCGCGACCGTGCCCACGCCCAGGGCGAGGACGTGACGGAGCTGGACGAGCTGATCGGCGACCTCGATACCGAGATCACCAAGGCGGGCATTCGCGGCAGCGTCACCACCAGGAACACCGGCGAGAGCGACCCGAGAACGACGGCACGCCGGTCGCGATCCACCCGGCGCCGCCAGGACGTCCCCGACCTGCCCCGACGTAAGATCGCGCCGCGCACCACCGGCCAGGTATTCACCGCCCCGGATGGCAAGCGGTACCGGCCGTCCATGTTCCTCACCCTCACCTGTGACAGCTACGGCAAGGTCCGCGATGACGGCACGCCCGTCGATCCGGCCACGTATGACTACCAGCGGGCCGCCCGGGACGCGCTGCACTTCGCCGCCCTCTTCGACCGGTTCATCAAGAACCTGCGCCGGGTCCTCGGCTACGACGTGCAGTACTTTGGCGCCGTCGAACCACAGAAACGGCTCGCCCCGCACATCCACATCGCCATCAGAGGAGCCGTGCCCCGGCCCCTGCTGCGCGAGGTCCTCGCCGCCACCTACCACCAAGTCTGGTGGCCCTCCACCGACGTGACCCGCTACGACGGCGACCAGCTCCCGGTCTGGGACGAGATCACCCGCACCTACCTGGACCCGGTCACCGGGGAAGTCCTGCACACTTGGGACCAGGCACTCGACGCTATCGGCCTCATGGACATGCCGCTGCACGTGGCCCGGTTTGGCGCGAAGTTCCACGCCGAGGGGGTGCTGGCCGGGTCGAAGGACGCCGCTCGGTGCATCCGCTACCTGACGAAGTATCTGACCAAGCACGTCGCTGACTGCCTCCAGGCCGACACCGACAATCAGCGAGCGCACATGGATCGGCTCGCTGAGGCGCTGCGGTTTGAGCCGTGCTCGCCGCGGTGCGCTAACTGGCTCCGCTACGGTATTCAGCCCAAGAACGCCGGGCCCGGCCTGGTTCCCGGGCGGTGCAAGGGCAAGGCGCACCGGCCTGAGCACGTCGGCTATGCCGGGCGGCGCGTGCTGACTTCGCGCAAGTGGTCCGGCAAGACCCTGAAAGACCATCGCGGCGATCGTAAGGCCTGGCTGATCCAGACCCTCGGCCTGGAGCCGCCGGACCCTGCCCGGTACACCTGGCACGTGGTCACCCCGTCCGACCCCGACTACCTCCCTCCGGACAAGCGGCTGCTGCACGTCGTCGCCGAACGGAACCGGTGGAAGGCTGTCCTTACGGAAGCCAGGCGAAAAGCCGAGGACCCAGCCGCCAATCTTTCGGCAACCGGGGAGGCAGCGTGATGGCCCGGCATGCGACTGATGCAGATGCGCTGCTGACCCTGGCCGAGGTGCTCGCCGAGCTGAAGGTGGCCCGCAGCACGTTCGACACCTGGCGGGTGCTCGGCATTGCCCCGGAGTGCATCAAGTACCCCAATGGGCAGCTCCGGGTCAGGCGTTCCGCGCTCGATACCTGGCTGGCGGCTCGGGTGGAGATGCGATCGGCGAGCTGACATGTCCCTTTCGCATGACGTGCAGTTCTGGAGACTCGCCCGGATCGCCAAGGCGACAGGGCGCAGGCGGGTGCATGGCGTGCGCTGGGTCGTAGCCGGTAGGTCGTTCTCCAAGTGGTTCGAATACGAAGCCCAGGCGGACAGCTACCGCTCCAAGCTGATCGGCGCGGCCCGGGCGGGCGAGGGTTTCGATACCGATACCGGCCTGCCGGAGTCTTTCTCTCGCGAGCACCGGGCGGTCACGTGGTTCGACCTGGCCTGCCGTTACGTGGACCTGAAGTGGCCGCATGCGGCGGCCAAAACGCGGACCTCGATCGCTGACTCGCTCGCCACCGTGACACCGGTCTTGGTGACTACCTCGCGCGGAATGCCCGACGCCGCGCTGCTGCGCCAGGTGCTGTACGGGTGGGCCTTTCACAAGACGCACCGGGAGGGCGTGCAGCTGCGCGGTGAGCACGCCGCCGCGTTGTCCTGGCTGGGCAGGCACTCGCTGCCGGTGACCGCGCTGGATGAGAAGGACCGGCGGTCGCAGCTGATCCGGCGCGGGCTGGATGCGCTCGCGCTGACCATGGACGGCCGCCCCGCTGCGGCCACCACGATCGCCCGCAAGCGGGCGGTCTTCCACGGCGTGCTCGGCTACGCGGTGGAGCTGGACATCCTGCCCGCCAACCCGCTCGGCAAGATCACCTGGAAGGCGCCCGAGGTGGCCGAGGAGGTAGACCGCCGGGTGGTGGCCCGGCCCCGGCAGGTCCGGCTCTTGCTGGCGGCCGTCGAGCAGCTGCGGCCGGAGCTGACCGCGTTCTTCGGCTGCCTGTACTACGCGAGCATGCGGCCGAGCGAAGCCGTGTCCTTGCGCCAGGCCGACTGCGTCAGCCTTCCGGATTCCGGCTGGGGCCTGCTGATGCTGACCGGCAGCGCCCCGCGGTCCAGCTCGGAGTGGACCGATTCCGGCAAACCGCACGATGAGCGGCACCTCAAGCACCGGGCGCGCAAGACCACCCGGCCGGTGCCGATCCCGCCCGAGCTGGTAGCGCTGCTACGCTCGCACATCAAGAACCACGGCACTACTCCCGATGATCGCCTGTTCCGCGGCGCCCGGGGCGCGATGCTCAGCGAGAGCAGCTACGGCCGCATCTGGCGACAAGCCCGGGCCAGGGCGCTCACCCCCGCCCAGGTGGCCTCGCCCCTGGTCGTCCGGTCGTATGACCTGCGGCACAGCGGCGTGACCCTGAGCCTGAACGCTGGCGTGCCCGCCCCCGAGGTCGCCAGGCGCGCCGGGCACGGAGTCGCAGTACTGCTGCGCGTCTACGCCGGGTGCATCGACGGGCAGGACCAGCTCTGGAACACCCGCATCGATGACGCGCTCCGCGACGGGGAGACACAGTGAACCTGTTTCGCCGTGGTTTCGCCAGCAGCCGCGAACACCCGGGAACCGCGGCGAATAACTGGCGTCTCACTAGAGCAACGCCCGGCCGCGTTGCTGCTGGTCAGGGGCTGTTTCTCCTGGTGGCAGGTCCAGGGTTCGAACCTGGGTAGGCTTAGCCGACGGTTTTACAGACCGCTCCCTTTGGCCACTCGGGCAACCTGCCAGGGGCCGTCGCATCAGACGGCACAGTGCAGGATAGCCGAGACGGCCGTGTCGAGAAACAGCGAACCCATCCTTAACGCTGGACATCGGCACCCACCACACGCCGGATGCCCGGACGGTGCACGGGTCCAGGTGCCGTGCGCGGCGCTTGGCTCGCCCCGTCCGATCGACGGGAGATTCCGGCCCGGAGACGCAGAACGCCGTCCGGGCCGTCCGATAGCAGTTCGGCCTGACCCGGGGGCGGAATCGTCGGGCCGCTGACCTGGCTGGCGCTCGTCACGGACTGACTGTCGCGAGCCAAGCCGCGCGCCGGCCAGTGGCACCTGGCCCGGGCTACTAGGATTTCGCTATTACGCAGCAAAGTTCCAGGAGGTACCGCTTTGGCGGACTCATCTTTCGACATCGTGAGCAAGGTCAACCGCCAGGAGGTCGACAACGCCCTGCAGCAGGCCGCTAAGGAGATCGGGACGCGGTTCGACTTCCGCGGCGTCGGCGCCTCCATCGCCTGGTCCGGCGAGCAGGGCGTGGAAATCCGGGCCAACAGCGAGGAGCGGGCCAAGGCCGTCCTCGACGTGTTCAAGGACAAGCTGGTGAAGCGGAAGGTCTCCCTGAAGGTACTCGACTCCGACGACCCGAAGCTCTCCGGCAAGGAGTACCGGCTGGCGATCGGCCTCAAGGAGGGCCTGTCGCAGGAGAACACCAAAAAGATCTCGAAGATCATCCGGGATGAGGGGCCGAGCGGCGTCCGGGCCCAGATTCAGGGCGAGGAACTGCGCGTCTCGTCCAAGAAGAAGGACGATCTTCAGTCTGTCATCTCACTGCTCAGGGGCAAGGACTTCGACTTCGCTCTGCAATTCGTGAATTACCGATAACCGAACGGCTCCGCGCCGAGGCAGCACCCGGACGTCGGCGCCCTTGGCTCGGCTGGCGCCAAGCGATCACCAGCCCCGCCCGCCTCGCCCGCCACTGCGCGTCCGGGCGCATCGTCGGCAGCATCCCGCCCAGCGCGTGAACCCCGCGCCAGCGCAGCACCCCGTCCAGCGCCCGAGCCGCCCGTTCAGCGCGGGAGGCCGGCCAGGGACTCCAGCCGCCGGACCCGTTCGGCCACCGACGGATGGGTGGTGAACAGCCGGCCTAGCCCCGAGGTCCGGAACGGTCCGACGATCATCAGGTGACCAGCGGCAGTCAGCTGCCCGCTAGCCTTCAGCGGATGCGCCACGGTACCCAGCTCGATCTTGCGCAGCGCCCGGGCCAGTGCCAGCGGGTCGCCGGTCAGCTGCGCGCCGGCCGCGTCGGCCTGATACTCCCTGGTCCGGGTGACCGACAGGTGGATGAGGAATGCGGCGAGCGGCCCGAGCACCATCATGAACAGGAGCTTGAACAGCCGCCCGGCACCGCGGCCGAACGGCAGCAGCCAGGCGAACCAAGCCAGGAAGGTGATCGCAGTCGCCATCCCGGCCGCCACCGAAGACACCAGGATGTCCTGGCTCTGGATATGCGACAGCTCGTGCCCGAGGACCGCGCGCAAGCTCGTCGGGGTCCAGGATCTGCAGGATGCCCTCGGTGCAGCAGATCGCCGCCCGGCGGCGGCTGCGCCCGGTGGCGAAGGCGTTCGGCTGAATCGCGGGGGACACGTACAGCCGGGGCACGGGCGTCCGCGCGGTCGTGCTCAGCTCGCGCACCAGCCGGTGCAGCTGCGGGTACTCCCACTCGCTGACCGGCCGCGACCGCATCGCCGCCAGCGCGATCCGGTCGCTCCAGAAGTACGCGATGCCGCAGATCACCACCGCCAGCACCAGCGCGACCACCAGGCCGTCGTCCCCGCCTGCCAGGGCACCGGCCGCCAGGATCAGGCTGGAGAGCACCGTCAGGAGGATGGCGGTGCGCAGCACGTTCTCGCGCACGTAGGGCACCCTCCCTCGCCCCCGTTCAGTCCATGCCGCGCGGCGGATCTGCTGACCGCCCCTCATCCACCAGTTCAACGGCCCCGGGCCCGGCCGGCGTTCCCGCTACGCCGCCATCCGCGGACGAATGCGGCGCAAGCTCGAACGGCCCGCAGCTGAACCGCCGGCAACACGCTCGCGTGCTGTTACAGAGACAGCCAGACGTCCGGGACGATCTGTCATAAAATCGTGCGAAACCAGACGCTAGCTCACCAGACCTGGCAGGTTCAGGGTGAGAGATCCATCACAGCCCCGCAGAGAGGCCGAGCCGTGTGCTGCTCGGGGTATCCGCCGAAGTAATATGCACGTAACCCTGACTCATGCCCGCCCCCGGCAGAGGGCACCATGGGGAGCCGTCGCCATCCGCAGGACGCGACGCATGGAGGAGGTCCTCCGACTGTGACCAAACAGGTCCAGCAACTTGACCGTGTCATCATTCGTTTCGCCGGGGACTCTGGCGACGGCATGCAGCTCACCGGGGACAGGTTCACCCAGGAGACGGCCTCCTTCGGCAACGACCTGTCTACGCTGCCCAACTTCCCCGCCGAGATCCGCGCGCCGGCCGGCACCCTCCCGGGGGTGTCCAGCTTCCAGCTGCACTTCGCCGACCATGACATCCTGACCCCGGGCGACTCGCCCGACGTGCTGGTGGCCATGAACCCGGCCGCGCTGAAGGCGAACGTGGCCGACCTTCCCCGCGGCGGCGACCTGGTCGTCAACACCGACGAGTTCACCAAGCGGAACCTGACCCGGGTGGGTTATGAGGCCAATCCGCTCGAGGACGGCTCGCTGACCGAATACCGGGTGCACGCCATTCCGCTGACCTCGATGACGGTCAAGGCGCTGGACGAGTTCGACATCACCAGGAAGGACGCCGAGCGGGCCAAGAACATGTTCGCGCTCGGCCTGCTCTCCTGGCTCTACGACCGTCCGGTCGACGGCACGCTGAAGTTCCTCGAGGCCAAGTTCGCCTCGAGGCCCGAGATCATGAAAGCCAACATCGCCGCCTTCCAGGCCGGCTGGAACTACGGCGAGACGACCGAGTCGTTCTCGGTCCGGTACGAGGTCAAGCCGGCCGCGCTGCAGCCTGGCACGTACCGGAACATCACCGGTAACACCGCGCTCGCCTACGGCCTGATCGCTGCCTCGCAGCTGTCCGGGCTGCCGCTGTTCCTCGGCTCGTATCCGATCACCCCGGCCTCCGACATCCTGCACGAGCTGTCCAAGCACAAGCGGTTCGGGGTGCGGACCTTCCAGGCCGAGGACGAGATCGCCGGGGTGGGCGCGGCGCTCGGCGCGGCGTTCGGCGGCTCGCTCGCCGTCACCGCGACCTCGGGTCCGGGGATGATACTCAAGGCGGAGACCGTGGGCCTTGCCGTGTCGGTTGAGCTGCCGCTGATCGTCTGCGACATCCAGCGGGCCGGGCCGTCCACCGGCATGCCCACCAAGACCGAGCAGGCCGACCTGCTGCTGGCGATGTTCGGCCGCAACGGCGAATCGCCGGTCCCCATCGTGGCCCCGGCCAGTCCGTCCGATTGCTTCGCCATGGCGATCGAGGCGGCCAGGATCGCGGTCAAATACCGCACGCCGGTGTTCTTGCTGTCCGACGGCTACCTGGCCAACGGGTCCGAGCCGTGGCGGCTTCCCGACGTGACCACGCTTCCCGATCTGGCGGGCGAATTCTCTTTTGCCCAGCCGAACGGCCCTGGCGAAACCGCCGACGAGGAGTTCCAGCCATTCCTGCGGGATCCTTCGACCCTGGCCAGGCCGTGGGCCGTGCCGGGCACCCCGGGGCTCGAACACCGGATCGGCGGCATCGAGAAGGCCGACGTCACCGGGGAGATCTCGTACGATCCCGACAACCACGACCGGATGGTCCGGCTGCGGCAGGCCAAGGTAGACGGGATCGCGGCCAGCATCCCGCCGCTGCAGGCAGACGACCCGGACGGGAAGGCCCGGGTTCTCGTGCTCGGGTGGGGGTCCACGTTCGGGAGTATCGGGGCAGCCGTCCGCCAGGTACGCCGCGACGGCGGCTCGGTGGCCCAGGCGCACCTGCGGCACCTCAACCCGTTCCCCTCGAACCTGGCCGACCTGCTCCGCCGCTACGACAAGGTCCTCGTCCCGGAGATCAACCTCGGCCAGCTGGCGCTGCTGCTGCGCGGGAAGTACCTGGCCGACGTGATCTCCTACAACAGGGTGCGCGGCCTGCCCTTCCAGGCCGCCGAGCTCGCCTCCGTGATCCAGGATGTGATCGATCATGTCTGAGCAGGGTGGCAGCAACGGCCACCGGCCGGCCTCGCTGACCCTGGTCCCGGTGGCCGAAGAGCCGCAGAAGGCCAAGGACTTCAAGTCCGACCAGGAGGTCCGCTGGTGCCCGGGCTGCGGTGACTACGCGATCCTGGCCGCGTTCCAGTCCTTCCTGCCCGAGCTGCGGGTACCCAGGGAGAACGTCGTCGTCATCTCGGGGATCGGCTGCTCGTCGCGGCTGCCGTACTACGTGAACAGCTACGGGATGCACTCCATCCACGGCCGCGCGCCGGCCATCGCCAGCGGGCTTGCCACGACCCGGCGCGACCTATCGGTGTGGGTGATCACCGGCGACGGCGATGCCCTGTCGATCGGCGGCAATCACCTGATCCACGCGCTGCGCCGGAACGTCAACATCAAGATCATGCTGTTCAACAACCGGATCTACGGGCTGACCAAGGGCCAGTACTCGCCCACCTCGGAGCAGGGCAAGGTCACCAAGTCGACGCCGTTCGGCTCGCTGGACACCCCGTTCAACCCGATCTCGCTGGCGCTGGGCGCGGAGGCGAGCTTCGTGGCGCGGACCATCGACTCGGACCGCAAGCACCTGACCAGCGTGCTGCGGGCGGCCGCCGACCACCGGGGCGCGGCGTTCATCGAGATCTACCAGAACTGCCCGATCTTCAACGACGACGCGTTCGCGCCGGTCACCGAGCCGGGTTCCCGGGAAGAGCGGGTGATCAGGCTCGAGCACGGCGAGCCGGTACGGTTCGGCCCCGACTCCTCGCGCGGGCTGCGGTTCGGCTCGCACGGCGCGCTCGAAGTGGTGGACGTGGCCGAAGCCGGGGAGGCGTCGGTGCTCGTGCACGACGCGCACGCGGCCGATCCGTCCTACGCGTTCGCGCTGTCCCGGCTGGATAACCGGGACTTCTCGCACGTCCCGATCGGCGTGTTCCGCCAGGTGCCCAGGGACAGCTACGACGAGCTCATGGCCGGCCAGATCGACACCGCCCGGACCAAGCAAGGCGCAGGCGACCTCACCGCCCTGCTCACCTCCGGCGACACCTGGCAGATCCACTAACCCGCGCCCACCCGTCCCCCGCTCTGTCTGCCGTAGCCCCGGGCGACATTTCATGCGGTACGACCGTTGCATGACCTAGTTTGTCCCGGTTTGCGGCCGCGCAGCGCATGATAAGTGGGGCCAGCTCGACGAGGAGGCTGCATTGACGGTACGGGCGGAGCGGGACGGGCGGGTGACCACGGTGGTGATCGACCGGCCGGAGGTAAGGAACGCGGTGGACGGGGCGACGGCGGCGGCGCTGGCGGAGGCCTTCCGGGAGTTCGACGCCGACGACGGGGCGAGCGTCGCGGTGCTGTGCGGGGAAGGGGGGACGTTCTGTGCGGGGGCGGACCTCAAGGCGGTGGGCGGCGCGTCGGGCAACCGGACCGAGCCGGACGGCGACGCTCCGATGGGACCGACCAGGATGCGGCTGGCCAAGCCAGTGATCGCCGCGATCGACGGGTACGCGGTGGCCGGCGGGCTGGAGCTCGCGATCTGGTGCGACCTGCGGGTGGCCGCCGAGGACGCGGTGCTCGGCGTGTTCTGCCGCCGCTGGGGCGTCCCGCTGATCGATGGCGGGACCGTGCGGCTGCCCCGGCTGATCGGCCTCAGCCGGTCGCTCGACATGATCCTCACCGGCCGGCCGGTGGGCGCGGCCGAAGCCCTGGCGGCCGGCCTGGTGAACCGGGTCGTCCCGCGCGGGAAGGCGCGCTCCGCCGCGCAGGAACTGGCGGCGCAGATCGCCGCGCTGCCGCAGGCGTGCCTGCGCAGCGACCGGATGTCGGCGCTCGAGGCGTTCGGAATCGGCGAACACGAGGCGCTGGCGAACGAGTTCCGGCACGGCATGTCCACGCTGCGCCAAGGTGGCGCGGCCGGCGGCGTTGAGCGGTTCCGGGCCGGGGCGGGCCGCGGCGGCGAGCCGGCCTGACGAGTCCGCCTGCCGGGAACTGCCTGACGAGGCCCGTACCAGGAACTGCCTGAGGAGGCCCCGTGCCAGGAACTGCCTGACAGGGCCCGTGCCGTGAACTGCGTGACGAGCTCGCCTGCCAGGAACTGCCGGTGTCGTCCTAGCCACCCCGGCTGAGGGTGCCGAACGCGTGACGACAGCCGTCGCCGGGCGGCCGGACGGCCTCCCGGTCACCGGCCACCGCCGGTAAAAGGCTGCTTCAAGGAGCCGCCGTCAGTTGCCTCATCGGTTACCGTAAACGGGGCGTCGGGGCAGAGTGACAGAAAGTGCCGGATACGCCGGAACCAGACTGGGGTGTGAAATGTGCGATGACCACCCGGGCACCGCGGGAACACCGACGGGGCTGACCAGGCGGCATGCCATCGGCGGAGCTGCCACCCTGGCCGCCATGGCGGCGCTGGGCCAGCGAGCCTCGCGGCTGCCGCTGCGTTCGGCGGCCCGCCCGGCCGCCGCGAACGGGACATCCGCGTATTCCATGGCCATGCATATCCACTCGTCGTTCAGCGAGCAGACCGGATCCATGGACGCGCAGCTCCACCAGGCCACGCGGAACGCGCTCGACGTGCTGTGGTGGACCGACCATGACCACCGCATGGACGGCCTCGATTACCGCGATACGGTGCACTTCACCAGCCTCACCCATGAGCAGGGCGGCTCGCACCAAGGTGGCGTCTGGGCCTGGACGCAGCTCGAGAGCGGACGGCTGACCGGCTCGAGCGGCGGCGGGATCGTCACCAGCCCGTCATCCCCGCATGACCCGGTCTCGGGCGGGAGCATGCACCTGGCCGCCCAGACCGCCAACGGCAAGACGGCGAAGTTCGGCTACTACGCGAACTCCAAGCCGTCCGGCTGGAATTACCGGGACAACCTCACCGGCCAGACGCTGAGCATCGACGTACTGCTGGACCAGGGCTGGACCAAGGGCTACCTCGAACTGCTGATCGGGACCTCCTACCACGAGGCATCCGGCGGCCGGCCGAAGGGCCTGTACAGCCTGTCCTACCAATTCGTGCGGTCAGGGAAGGGCAACAGGACCGCGCACGGTAACAAGGGCATCATCAGGATCCCGGTGAAGCCGGCCAGCCCCGGCGACTGGACCACCATCAGCTTTACCCCCAGCGACGACATCGCCGCGCTGTGGCCCGATCTCGACCACCGCGACTTCGCGCTCTGGGAACTCACCCTGAACGCGGCCAGTACCGGCGACGCAGTCTCCGGCTACTTCGACTACCTGCAGTTCGACCGTACGGTGAGCGGTAACGCGTTCTTCGACCAGCAGACCGAGATGATGGCCGCGCTGGCCGGAAGCCATGCGTCGGTGACCCAGCACCAGGGCCTGGAGGTGTCCTGGCGCCTGCCGCACGTCAACTGGTACGGCGGGAGCGTGTCGGTACCGAACTACCGGGGCGTCACCTCCCGCGGATACACCAAATACGTGCAGGAAACCGTCATCCCGCAGGCTCATGCGTCCGGGGCGCTGATCGCCTACAACCACCCGTACGGGTTCAGCGACAAGGTTCTGCCGCAATCACAGCAGGACGCACAGCTCCGGAAGCTGGCTGCCCTCCTGCTGTCCGACAACGTCCTTGGCTGCGACCTGATCGAGGTGGGCTACGAGCGGCGCGGGGGGGCGGATCTTGCTCATCATGCCGGGCTGTGGGATGTCATGTCGCGCAACTCGGTCTTCCTGACCGGCAACGGCACCAGCGACGACCACTTCGCGACGAACTGGCACGGGATCACGAACAACTGGATCACCTCGGCCTGGGCCGCCAGCACCGGCTGGAAGGATCTGCTGGCGGCGATGGCCGCGGGTCAGCTCTGGTGCGCGTCGCTATCCGCGTTCGGCGCCCCGGACGCCAGCATGAACCTGGACGTGGACGGCTCGTGCCCGATGGGGTCGGTCAGCCTGTCTTCGGCTACCTCGCGGAAGCTCACGGTATCGGCGAGCGGGATACCGTCCGGCGGCTCCGTCGCCGTGCTGAAGGGTGACGTGGACTACGCGGGCGGCCATGACCCGACGCCGAACACGAAGGTGCTCGCCACGTTCTCGCGAAGCGACCTGGCCGGCGGCAAGGCGACCCTGAAGGTGGACACCAGCAAGGAATGCTTCGCCCGGACCGCGGTGCTGGACGGCAGCGGCAAGACCGTCGGCCTGTCGAATCCGGTGTGGATGCTGCACAACAAGCCGCCAGGCGGCATCCCGGGCCCCCGTCAGTGCTGACCGGGCCCGCGCCGGCCAGGTGCCCCGCGCGCCGTCAGCCGGTGCGCTGCACCACGAAGTCGCAAAGCGCCTCGAAGGCCGCCCGGACGGACACGTCAGGCAGCATGAGGATGTCCCGGCGGGCCACGTCCGCCCAGCGGCGCAGGTCGGCCCGGGCTCTTTCCATCGCGGGATGGGCCCGCAGCAGCGCCAGCGCCTCGGCGTGCAGCCGCGGGTCGGTGAGCTCGCCCGACCGCAGCAGCTCGTTCAGCCGGTTGTCGGACGGGTCGGCGGAACGCAGCGCGTGCAGCATGGGCAGTGTCTGCACCCCCTCGCGCAGGTCGGTGCCCGGCGCCTTGCCCAGCTGCTCGGAATCGCTGGCTACGTCGATGATGTCATCGGACAGCTGAAAGGCGATGCCCAGCGCCTCGCACGCGGGCGCGATCCTCGCGGTCACCTCGTCCGGCGCACCGGACAGCATCGCGCCGAACCGCCCGGAGGTCGCGATCAGCGAACCGGTCTTGTTCGTCACCACCCTCAGGTAGTGCTCGAGCGGATCCTCGCCTGGCGCGGGACCCACCGTCTCCGCCACCTGGCCGGTCACCAGGCGGACGAAGGTCTCGGCCTGGATCCGGATCGCTTCCGGGCCCAGGCCGGCCAGGATCTGGGAGGCGCGCGCGAACAGGAAGTCGCCGGTCAGGATCGCCACGGTGTTGCTCCACCGGGAGTTCGCGCTCTCGTGACCGCGCCGGATCGCCGCCTCGTCCATCACGTCATCGTGGTAGAGCGTGGCCAGGTGGGTCAGCTCGATGGCCACCGCGCCGGGGACGACCCGGGGGTCGTGCGGGTTGCCGAACTGCGCCGCGAGCAGCACCAGGGTGGCGCGGAATCGCTTGCCGCCCGCGTCGATCAGGTGCCGGGACGCGTCGGTGAGCAGAGCGTCCTCGGTGCGCGCGACGTCCTGCAGGTCCTGCTCGACCCGGGCCAGGCCCTCGTTGACGTCGGCGCCAAGAGAGGAATCGGATAGCTCAAGGGGGACCGCGGTGACCACTGCGCCTCCTCCCAGTTGTCGGCATGCGCCGCGGTCACGATCGCGTCCGGGCGCTCACCTCCCGGTCGGCTCCGGCAAGGTGGCAACGTCCTGTGCACCATTGTGAAGCCCGGGCAATCGCGCGGCATCCTCGGGGTATGCCCCCGGGCCCGGGAGCGACACGTGCAGCTACCGCTCAGCGGACGAACAGCTGCCCCGCCGCGTGGCCGGCCAGGCTGAGCAGCGGCTGCGGCACGACACCGAATACCAGCGTAGCCGCCGCGCCCACCGCGACCGCGGCCGAGGTGAACAGGCTGGGGGTCACCACCGAAGGCGCGTCGGGGGCCGGGTCGGAGAAGAACATGAGCACGATGATGCGGACGTAGAAGAAGGCGGCGATCGCGCTGCTCAGCACGCCCACGATCACCAGCGCGATGGCCCCGCCCGCCACCGCGGCCTGGAAGACCGCGAACTTCCCGGTAAACCCGCTGGTGAGCGGGATCCCGGCGAAGGCGAGCAGGAAGAAGGCGAACACCCCCGCCACCAGCGGCGACGTCTTGCCGAGGCCGGCCCACCGCGACAGGTGCGCGGCCTCACCGGCCGGGTCCCTGACCAGCGTCACCACCGCGAACGCCCCGATCGTGGTAAACCCGTACACGGCCAGGTAGAACAGGCTGCTGGACAGGCCCGCCCTGGACGTGGCGATGACGCCGGTGAGGATGAACCCGGCGTGCGCGATCGAGGAGTAGGCCAGCAGCCGCTTTACATCGGTCTGGGTGACCGCGATGACCGCGCCCACCACCATGGTCAGGATGGCCACCACCCACATGGCCGGACGCCAGTCCCAGGTCAGGTGGCCGAAGGCCACGTAGAACACGCGCAGCAGAGCGCCGAACGCGGACACCACGGTGCACGAGGCCATCAGCGCGGTCACCGGCGTGGGGGCACCCTGGTAGACGTCCGGCTTCCAGCTCTGGAACGGGACCGCCCCGATCTTGAACAGCAGGCCGACGCCGACCAGCGCCATCCCGGCCAGCAGCAGCGTCTGGCTGCCGGTGTCCGACGCGGCGGCCGCGGCGATGGCCGACAGCCGCACCGAGCCGGAATAGCCGTACAGCATGGCGATGCCGAACAGGAAGAACGCCGAGGAGAACGCGCCAAGCAGGAAGTACTTCACGGACGCCTCCTGCGAGAGCAGGCGGCGGCGGCGCGCCAGGCCGCACAGCACGTACAGCGGCAGCGACAGCACCTCGAGCGCGACGAACATCGTGAGCAGGTCGTTGGAGGCGGGGAACAGCATCATGCCGCCCACCGCGAACAGGGTCAGCGGGTAGACCTCGGTGTGCGTGATGCCGGCCAGCAGCCCTTCTCGTTCCTCCGGGCTGCCGGGCACCGCGGCCGCCTGGGCGGCGAACGGGCTCACGTCGTGCGAGGACTCGGCGATCAGCAGGACGCTGACAAAGGCCAGCACGAGGATGGTGCCCTGGATGAACAGGGTCGGGCGGTCCACCGCGACCGCGCCCTCCGCGGCAATGTTGCCGGGCGAGTGCCCGCCGAACAGGCTCGTCGATGCGGCCACCAGGACGGTGAGGATGAAAGCCGCGACCAGGCCGCCGAGGGTCAGCACCAGGTGGACCGGCCGCCGGGCCGGCCGGGGCACGAACGCCTCGACGAGCACGCCCGCCACGGCCAGGCCGAACACCACCAGCATCGGGGACAGCTGGCTGTACTCGATGTGCGGCGCGCCGATCGGGCCGGCCGCGAGGACCGCGGAAGCCAGGCTCACGGTGCCGCTCCCTTCTGCGCCACCGCGGGATGCTGGGGCACCGGGTCGGTGACGTGGATCTGCGCCATCGTGTGCCGCACCGCCGGGTTGATGACGTCCAGCACGGGCTTGGGGTACACGCCCATCGCGATGATCAGCGCGATCACCGGCACGACCGCCCACAGCTCCCGGGGTTTCAGGTCGGGCATGTCCGCGACCTGCGGCCGGACCGGCCCGGTCATCGTCCGCTGGTACATCCACAGCAGGTAGATCGCGGCCAGGATGATGCCCGCGGTGGCCAGCGAGGCGGCCACCTTGTACCGGGTGAACGTGCCGACCAGGACGAGGAACTCGCTGACGAACGTGGACAGGCCGGGCAGCGACAGGCCGGCCAGGCTGGCCACGAGGAACAGCCCCGCCAGCACCGGCGCGACCGACTGCACCCCGCCGTAGTCGGCGATCCGCTGCGACTTCCGCCGCGCGATCATGAAGCCCGCGATGAGGAACAGCGCCCCGGTGGAGAAGCCGTGGTTGACCATGTACAGCGTGGCGCCGGACTGGCCCTGGGTGGTCATCGCGAAGATGCCGAGCGCGATGAAGCCGAAGTGCGACACCGAGGTGTAGGCGATCAGCCGCTTCAGGTCGGCCTGGCCGATCGCGACCACGGCCCCGTACAGGATGCCGATCACGGCGAGGGCCAGCACCAGCGGCGTGAAGTACTTCGCGGCGGTGGGGAACAGTTCGAGGCAGTACCGGATCATGCCGAACGTCCCCACCTTGTCCAGCACGCCGACCAGCAGCACAGCGGCGCCGGGCTGGGCCGCGGTGGCCGCGTCGGGCAGCCAGGTGTGGAACGGCCACAGCGGCGCCTTGATCGCGAACGCGACAAAGAAGCCGAGGAACAGCCATTTCTGCACGGTGGGGCTGAACGATACGTGCTCGAGCGTGCTGAACAGGAACGTTCCGGTGTGCCCTGTCGCCCCGGAATGGGCCGAGTACACGTACAGGGCGATCACGGCGACCAGCATCAGCAGCCCGCCGAGCAGGCTGTACAGCAGGAACTTGACCGCCGCGTACTGGCGCTGCCCGACGCCGTAGCTCCCGATCATGAAGTACATCGGGATCAGCATGGCCTCGAAGAACACGTAGAACAGGAACACGTCGGTGGCGGCGAAGACGCCGATCACCATCGTCTCCAGTACCAGCATCAGCGCGAAGTAGGTCTTCACGCTGCGGTGCCCGCCCTCCGCGTCGTTCCACGACGCGAGCACCACCACCGGCATCAGCGCCACGGTCAGGCCGATCAGCACCAGCGCGATCCCGTCCGCGCCGACCGCGTAGTGCACCCCGAACGCCGGGATCCACGAGTAGGTCTGGGTGAACTGGAGGTCCGGGCCTGAGGTGTTGAACTGCGTCGCCATCACGATCGTGAGCACCAGGGTGGCCAGCGAGAAGCCGAGCGCTAGCCACTTCACCAGCAGGTCCCGCTGAGCCTGCGCCCGGCCTGCCGCCTCGTCCTCGGCCGTGATCACGGGCCGGTCCGCGCCGGTCGCAGGCTCGCCCGCGGTGGCGGGCCGCGGCACGGCCGCGGACCTGCGCCCTGGGACCAGGCAGATCGCCACCGCGCCGGCCAGCGGTATCGCGCCGGTCACGGTCAGCCAGGGGAAACTAGACATGATCTACAGCCTCACCAGGAGCAGGGCGCCGACGAGCAGGGCCGCGCCGAAGAACATCGCGAGCGCGTAGGAGCGGACGAAGCCGGTCTGCAGCTTGCGCATCCGTCCCGACGTGCCGCCCACGGTGGCCGCGACGGTGTTCACCAGGCCGTCCACGCCGCGGTTGTCGAAGTACACCGACAGCCTGGTCAGCCACTGGCCCGGCCGCATCAGCACGGACTCGTTGAACGCGTCGCCGTACAGGTCCTTGCGCGCCGCGACCACGGGGAACCGGCCCGCCGGGGCGGCCGCCGGGACCTCCCGGCGGCCGTACATCGCCCAGGCGATAACGACGGCCACGACCAGCAGCCCGAGCGCGCCCCATCCGGCCGGGGTGAAGATCCCGGGTGGCTTGGGCGGCGCGCCGGTGACCGGGGCGAGGAAGTCGATGAGCCGCTCGTTGATGATGAGGAACGCGCCCGCTCCGACCGAGCCGATCGCCAGCACGATCATCGGCCAGATCATCACGGCCGGCGACTCGTGCGGATGCTGGGCCGTCTCGTGCCCGGGCCCGGACTCGCTGTCGGCCTCCTTCCAGCGGGGCTTGCCCGCGAAGGTCATGAGCATCACCCGGGTCATGTAGAAGGCGGTGATGCCGGCGCCGATCAGCGCGGCCGTGCCCAGGAGCGCGCCGGAGGTCCCGCCCTTGCTGAACGCGGTGTCGATGATGGGGTCCTTGGTGAAGAAGCCGGAGAACGGCGGGACGCCGATGATCGCCAGGTAGCCGAGCCCGAAGGTGACGAAGGTGACCGGCATCAGCCGGGCCAGGCCGCCGAAGCGGCGCATGTTCACCTCGTCGTTCATGCCGTGCATGATCGACCCGGCGCCGAGGAACAGGCCGGCCTTGAAGAAGCCGTGCGCGAGCAGCAGCCCGATGGCGAAGCCGTAGCCGGCCGGGCCGAGGCCCGCGGCGAGGAACATGTAGCCGATCTGGCTCATCGTGGATCCGGCCAGCGCCTTCTTGATGTCGTCCTTGGCGGAGCCGATGATCCCGCCGAACAGCAGGGTGACCGCGCCCACCACGGTCACCGCGAGCCGCGCGGTATCGGACAGGTCGAAGATCGGGCTGGACCTGACGATCAGGTATACCCCGGCGGTCACCATCGTCGCCGCATGGATCAGCGCCGACACCGGGGTCGGGCCCTCCATCGCGTCCAGCAGCCAGGACTGCAGGGGCACCTGCGCGGACTTGCCGCAGGCGCCGAGCAGCATCAGCAGGCCGAGCGCGGCCAGCACCCCGGGCCCGGCCAGGTGCGCGCGGGAGAACACGCCGGAGAACGTGACGGTGCCGAAGGTGGCGAACATCAGCATGACCGCTAGCGAGAAGCCGGCGTCACCCACCCGGTTGGCGATGAACGCCTTCTTGGCCGCGACCGCCGCGCTGGGCTTGAACTGCCAGAACCCGATGAGCAGGTACGAGGCGAGGCCGACGCCCTCCCATCCGGCGTACAGGACGAGGTAGTTGTCGGCCAGCACCAGCAGCAGCATCGCGGTGATGAACAGGTTCATGTAGCCGAAGAACCGGCGCCGGTCGCGATCGTGGGCCATGTAGCCCACCGAGTAGATGATGATGAGCGACCCGACCCCGGTGATGAGCAGCACGAAGCACATCGACAGCGGGTCGAGCAGCAGCCCGAGGCTGACCTGGAACCGGCCCACCGGTATCCAGGAGTACATGTGCACGTCGCGGCTGCGCTCGGCCACCGGGTAGCTGAGCAGCGCGAAAAAGCAGGCCAGGCCGTAGCCGAACGCCGCCAGCGGGGCCGCCACCCCGAGCAGGTGCCCCCAGCGGTCGGCGCGGCGGCCGCCGAGCAGCAGCACGGTCGCGGCGAACGCGGGGAACGCCAGCAGCAGCCACGCCGCGTGCTGTACGCCGGTCGCCGGCAGGGTCGTCAGCACTGACTCCGCCGCCCTTGCCTAGTACTTCAGCAGGTTCGCGTCGTCCACCGACGCGGACCTGCGGGTTCGGAAGATCGACATGAGTACCGCCAGTCCCACGACCACCTCGGCGGCCGCGACGACCATCACGAAGAACGCGACGACCTGGCCGTCCAGGTTGCCCTGTGCCCGGGCGAAGCCGACGAACGCGAGGTTGCACGCGTTCAGCATCAGCTCCACGCACATGAAGATGACCATGGCGTTGCGCCGGACCAGGACGCCCACGCCGCCGATGACGAACAGGACGACGGCCAGCGCCACATAGTGCGACGGGCTCACGGGCGTGCCTCCTCATGGGATGAGGCCTCGATCTGCTCGGGCTCCTGCCTGGTGACCCGCGGCGGACGCGGGGCCTCCTGCTTGGCCAGGGCGCGCTGGGCGATGACGGGGCTCACGGACAGGTCGGACGGCGTGCCGTCGGGCAGCAGGGCGGGCATGTCCACGGCATTGTGCTGGGCGTAGGTGCCGGGGCCTGGCAGCGGGGCCGGGCGGCCGCTCGCGACCCGCTGCACGGACAGCTCGCGCTGCGTCGGCTTGGGCGTGGTTCGCTCGCGGTGGGCGAGCACCATCGCGCCCAGCGCCGCCGTGATAAGCAGCGCGCTGGTCACCTCGAACGGGAAGACGTACCGGTGGAAGATCAGGAAGGCGATGCCCTGCAGGTTGCCCGCGTTGTAGTTCGTCGTCAGCGGCCGGGCCGGGCCGATCGCTGCGTGCCCGATGCCGAGGGCGAGCAGGACGAGGAATGCGATCCCGGCCACGCCGGCGGCCACCCGCTGTCCCCTGATCGTCTCCACGATGGCGTCGGCCGAGCTCACGCCGACGAGCATCAAGACGAACAGGAACAGCATCAGCACCGCGCCGGTATAGACGATCACCTGGACGAACGCGAGGAACGGCGCCCCGGCCATCGCGTACAGCACCGCGAGGCAGAGCATCACGATGGCCAGCAGCAGCACGCAGTGCACCGCGCGCCTGGCCAGGATCATGCCGATGCCGGCCGTCACGGAGACGACGGCGAGCACCCAGAAGAAGACATTCTGCGTCTCCGCGGCGGCTCCTGGGCCTGGCGCCGCGAGACTGGCCGCCAGCGCGGTCACGTGACGCCTCCCTGCGGCCCCATCGGCTGCCCCTCCCCCGACTGGCGGGCTTCGCCGCCGTCGGCGGGCTCCGCGGGCCGTGTCCTGTCCGACGGGCCGCTGGCCCGGCCGAGCAGGTAGTAGTCCCGCTCGGTGGCGCCGAGCCGCATCGGGTGCGGCGGCGCCTCCATGCCGGGCTGCAGGGGGGCGACCAGCTGCTCCTTGGTCCAGATCAGGCTTTCCCGGTTGTCATCGGCCAGCTCGTACTCGTTGGTCATGGTGAGGGCGCGGGTCGGGCAGGCCTCGATGCAGAGCCCGCACAGGATGCAGCGCAGGTAGTTGATCTGGTACACGCTGCCGTACCGCTCACCCGGCGAGTACCGCTCGGCCTCGGTGTTGTCGTCGCCCTCGACGTAGATGGCGTCAGCGGGACAGGCCCACGCGCACAGCTCGCAGCCGATGCACTTCTCGAGCCCGTCCGGCCAGCGGTTCAGCTGGTGGCGGCCGTGGAACCGGGGGGCGGTGGGTACCTTCTGCTCGGGGTACTCGACGGTGTCCACCTTCTTGAACATCTGGTGGAAGCTGACGCCGAACCCCTTGACGGGATTGAGGAAGTCAGGCACCGGTGACCTCCTTGCCGTTGCTGGTCATCCCCGTGTCGAGCAGGGTGCGGGGCTCGTCAGGCTGGCCGGCCGGGACCACCCCGACGCCGTGATAATGCGGCAGGTCGAGCGGGGGAACCGGGAAGCCGGGCCCCGTCGCGGGCTGGCCGGCCGCGGCCGGGCCGGCCGGGCCGCCGGGCTCTTCCGCCGGTGGCCGCAGCCGGGCGCGCCGTTTCTCCGCGCCCGTCTCCCACACCCAGACGAGGCCGAGGAACAGCAGCAGCACGAGGCCGCCGATGATGTACAGGCCCGTGCTGGCGCCCTGCCGCCGCCAGACGCGGATGGTGGCGATCATCAGGATCCAGACCAGCGAGCCGGGAATGAGCACCTTCCAGCCGAGCGTCATGAGCTGGTCGTAGCGGATCCGGGGCAGCGTGCCGCGCAGCCAGACGAAGCAGAACAGCAGGATGAGCACCTTGATCACGAACCAGAGCAGCGGCCACCAGCCGCTGTTCGCGCCGGCCCAGACCGACAGCGGCCACGGGGCCCGCCAGCCGCCGAGGAACAGCGTGACGGCCAGCCCGGCCACGGTGGTCATGTTGATGTACTCGGCCAGGTAGAACATGGCGAACTTCATCGACGAATACTCGGTGTGGAAGCCGCCGACGATCTCGCCTTCGCCCTCGGGCAGGTCGAAGGGCAGCCGGTTCGTCTCGCCGACCATCGTTATGAGGTAGATCACGAAGGACGGAATGAGCAGGATCGCGAACCAGGACGGGTAGTGCCAGATCACGCCGAACAGGTGGAACGTGCCGCCGGTGGCCTGCGCGCTCACGATCGCGGTGGTGGACAGGGAACCCGCGTACAGGAACACCGCGACGAATGACAGCGCCATCGCGATCTCGTAGCTGATCACCTGGGCGGAGGACCGGAGCCCGCCGAGCAGCGAGTACGGCGAGCTTGACGACCAGCCGGCCAGCACGATGCCGTACACGCCGATCGAGCTCATCGCCAGCACGAGCAGCACCGCGACCGGCAGGTCGGCGAGCTGCAGCGGGGTGCGGTGATGGAAGATCGAGACTATCGGCCCGAACGGGATGATCGCGAAGGCGACGAAGGCGGGGGCGGCGGCGATGATCGGGGCCAGGATGAACAGGATCTTGTCCACGCCCAGCGGGATGATGTCTTCCTTGAGCGGCAGCTTGAGCGCGTCCGCGATCGGCTGCAGCAGGCCGAACGGGCCCGCCCGGTTCGGGCCGGGGCGGGTCTGCATCCGGCCGATCACCCGCCGCTCGAACCAGATCATGAAGATCGTCATGAGCAGCAGGAAGAGGAAGATGAAGCCGGCCTTGAGGAGGATCATCCACCAGGGGTCGTGGCCGAAGTCCAGCAGGGTGGGATTGTCCGCGGGCGGGATCCCCTGGCCGGCCGGCGTGGGGCTCCCGGCGGCCAGCTGGCCAGCGACCCAGGCCAGGCTGCTCATTCGCTACTCCCTGATGCTGCTGTCCGGATCGTGACCCGGCTGCCGTGCCCGGCGCCGAGCTCGCGGCGGGCCGCGCAGCCGGCCGAGTTCGCGGGCAGCCATACCACCTGGTCCGGCATGTCCGTCACCTGCACGGGCACGGTGACGGCGCCGGACGCGGTGGCCACAGTGACCTTATCGCCATCGACGGCGCCGGCCTGCGCCGCGGTCGCCGCTGACATCAAGGCCTGCGGCGGACGCGCCGTTCCGGCCAGGAACGGCTCGCCGTCCTGCATCCGGCCGGCGTCGAGCAGCTCGCTCCAGGTGGCCAGCACCGTCTCGCCCGCGGCGAGCGGCCCGGGCTCGGTGCCGGCCGCGGCTGCGCTGGCCGGTCCCGCGGGCCGCGGGGCCGGCCAGGTGCCGAGCGCGGCCAGCTCACGGCGGGCCGCGGCGACGTCGGGCAGCCCGAGATGCACGTCCATCTCGTCGGCGATCGCGCCGAGGACCTGGAAGTCGGACCGGACGCCGGGGACGGCTAGCGCGGTCCCGAACGAGCCGCCGCGGCCCTCCCAGTTGACGAACGTGCCGGCCTTTTCCGCCACCGCCGCCACCGGCAGGACCACATCGGCCCGGTCTGTGACCGGGCTGGTCCGCAGCTCCAGGCTGACCACGAACGGGGCGGCATCGAGCGCACCGAGCGCCGCCGCCGGGTCCGGCAGGTCGGCCGGGTCCACACCCGCCACCACCAGCGCGTCGAGCTCGCCGGCGGCGGCCCCGGCCAGCATCTGCGCGGTGTCACGGCCGGGCTGCGGCGGCAGCGAGTCCGGGCCCGCTGCCCACGCCCTGGCGACCTCTGCCCGGGCCTGCGGATCGGTGACCGGACGGCCGACCGGGAGCAGGCCGGGCATGGCGCCGGCCTCGATGGCGCCGCGCTCACCCGCCCGCCTCGGGATCCAGGCAAGCCGGGCCCCGGTGGCCTGGGCGAGCCGGGCCGCCGCGGTCAGCGCGCCTGGCGTCTCGGCCAGCCGCTCGCCGGCCAGGATCACCGCGGGCCCGGCCGCGTCCGCGGCCAGGGCGCTGGCCGCCGCGACGCCCGCCTCATCCAGGTTCGACCCGCTGATCAGGTGCCCGAGCACCTCGGCCTCAGCCCCGGGAATGCAGGCGATGAGCTCGCCGGACAGCTTGGCCAGGCCGTGGCTGGCCAGCGCCGCGATCGAGTAGACCTTGAGGCCGCGGCTGAGCACTGCCTTGCGCAGCCGGAGGAAGACGATGGGCGACTCGTCTTCTGGCTCGAACCCGGCCAGCAGCACGGCGGGAGCGTCCTGCAGGGTCTGGTAGCTGACCTCGATGCCGCGGCCGGCCACGTAGTCGGCCAGGAATTGCGCCTCCTCCGCCGAGTGCGCCCGCGCCCGCATGTCGATGTCGTTGCTGCCCAGCGCCAGCCGCGCGAACTTGGCATAGCCGTACGCGTCCTCGAGGGTGAGCCTGCCTCCGGTCAGCACGCCGGCCCGGCCCCGGGCCGCGGCCAGGCCCCGGGCGGCGGCGGCCAGCGCGGCCGGCCAGGACGCGGGGGCGAGCACGCCGTCCTCGCCGCGGACCAGCGGGCCGGCCAGCCGGTCGGGCTCGGTCGCGTAGGTGAAAGCCCACCGCCCCTTGTCGCAGTTCCACTCCTCGTTGACCTGCGGGTCATCGCCGGCCAGCCGCCTGGTGACCACGCCGCGCCGGTGGTCGGTGCGCTGCCTGCAGCCGGACGCGCAGTGTTCGCAGACGCTAGGCGACGACACCAGGTCGAACGGCCGGGCCCGGAACCGGTAGGCGGCACCGGTGAGCGCGCCCACCGGGCAGATCTGCACGGTGTTGCCGGAGTAGTACGAGTTGAAGGGCTTGCCTTCGGCGATCGCCACCTGCTCGTGCGGGCCGCGCTCGAACAGGTCGATGAGCGGGTCGCCGGCGATCTGATCGGCGAACCGGGTGCAGCGGGCGCACTGGATGCAGCGCTCCCGGTCGAGCAGTACCTCGGTGGACAGCGGCACCGGCTTGGCGAAGGTCCGCTTGCGGCCGGTGAACCTGGTCTCCCCCCGGCCGTTCGTCATGGCCTGGTTCTGCAGCGGGCACTCGCCGCCCTTGTCGCACATCGGGCAGTCGAGCGGGTGGTTTATGAGCAGCATCTCCATCACCCCCTGCTGCGCCTTATCGGCGACTTCGGAGGTGAGCTGGGTGTGCACGACCATCCCCTCGGTGCAGGTGGTGGTGCAGGAGGCGAGCGGCTTGCGCTGTCCCTCGATGTCCACCAGGCACTGTCGGCAGGCACCGATCGGGTCGATCAGCGGATGGTCGCAGAACCTCGGGATCTGGATGCCGAGCAGCTCGGCCGCGCGGATTATCAGGGTTCCCTTGGGCACGCTGATCTCGAAGCCGTCGATCGTGACCATTACGGTGTCCACCGGGCCGGCCGCCGCCGTGTCCTGGCTCATGCCTGTGCCTCCGAAGCCGCGAACAGGTTGGCGGCGGACGGGTCGAACGGGCAGCCGCCCTGCTTGTGGTGCTCGAGGTAGTCGTCCCTGAAGTACTTGATCGTCGAGGCCGCCGGGGTGCCGGCCGTGTCGCCGAGCGCGCAGAACACCCGGCCGACCATGTTGTCGTTGATGTCCAGCAGCGTGGCCAGGTCGTCCTCGCTGCCCCGGCCCGCTTCCAGGTCTTCGAGCAGCTGCCGCATCCAGTACGTGCCCTCCCGGCACGGCGTGCACTTGCCGCACGACTCGTGCTCGTAGAACTCCGTCCAGCGCAGCGCGGCGCGGACCGCGCAGGTGGTCTCGTCGAACACCTCAAGCGCGCGCGTGCCGAGCATGGACCCGGCGGCGGCGACCGCCTCGTAGTCCAGCGGCACGTCGAGGTGCTCCTCGGTGAAGATCGGAGTGGACGAGCCGCCGGGGGTCCAGAACTTGAGCCGGTGCCCGGCCCGCACGCCGCCCGCCAGCTCGAGCAGCTCGCGCATCGTGATGCCCAGCGGCGCCTCGAACTGGCCAGGGTGCGCAACGTGCCCGGAGACCGAGAACAAGCCGAAACCCTTGGACCGCTCGGTGCCCATCCCGGCGAACCAGCTCGCGCCGTTGGCCATGATCGACGGCACGCTCGCGATCGTCTCCGTGTTGTTGACCACGGTCGGGCAGGCGTACAGGCCCTCGATAGCCGGGAACGGCGGCTTGAGCCTGGGCTGGCCCCGGTAGCCCTCCAGCGATTCGAGCAGCCCGGTCTCCTCGCCGCAGATGTACGCGCCGGCCCCGGCGTGCACCACGATGTCCAGGTTGAAGCCGGAGCCGAGGATGTCCCGGCCCAGGTACCCGGCCTCCCGCGCCTCGGCCACCGCGTGCTGCAGCCGCCTGATCACGTGCAGCACCTCGCCGCGGACGTAGATGAACGCCACCTCGCCCCGGATCGCGTACGACGTGATGATCATGCCCTCGATCAGCGTGTGCGGGCTCGCCATCATCAGCGGCACGTCCTTGCAGGTGCCCGGCTCGGACTCGTCCGCGTTCAGCGTCAGGTAGTGCGGCTTCCCGTCACCTTGCGGAATGAACGCCCACTTCTGCCCGGTCGGGAACCCCGCCCCGCCGCGGCCCCGCAGCCCAGACTCCTTGACCTGGGCGATCACCTCATCCGGCGGCATGCCCAGCGCCGTGGCCAGCGCCCGGTAACCACCCGTCCGCCGGTAGCCCTCCAGCGTGAAGCAATCCGGCTCATCCCAGTGCGCGCTCAGCACCGGCGTCAGGGTGTCGGTCACGTCGACGCCTCCTTGGCGGGCGCTTCGGCGGATCCCTGGTTCGCATCCTGGCCCTCGCCGGGCGACGGCGCGGCCCAGCCGTGCTCCCTGGCGATCTTCAGCCCCAGCAGATCCGGCGGGCCGGCCGCGGGACCCTCGGTGGCCTGGCCATCCGGGAAGCCGGCCAGGATCCGGCACGCCTCCCGCCAGGTGCACAGGTGGCGGGGGCCGCGGGTGGGCGTGACCTCGTGGCCCGCCCGCAGGTCGTCAACGAGCCCGCGGGCCGAGCCGGGGGTCATGTTGTCGAAGAACTCCCAGTTGACCATCATCACCGGCGCGTAGATGCAGGCCGCGTTGCACTCGACCCGCTCAACCGTGACCTTGCCGTCCGGTGTCGGCTCGTCGTCGCCCACGCCCAGGTGCTCGGTCAGCGCGGCGAAGATCGCGTCGCCGCCCATCACCGCGCACAGCGTGTTCGTGCACACGCCCACGTGGTAGTCGCCGACCGGGCGCCGCTTGAACATGGTGTAAAAGCTCGCGACCCCGGTCACCTCGGCCTCGGTGAGGCCGAGCCGGTCGGCGCAGAAGGCTATGCCATCGGTGCTGACGTAGCCCTCTTCCGCCTGCACCAGGTACAGCAGCGGGAGCAGCGCCGAACGCGACCGCGGGTACCTGGCGATGATCTCGGCGGCGTCGGCCTCCAGTCGGGCACGCGCCTGCTGGCTGAACGGCATTACCGGTCCACGCCTCCCATCACCGGGTCAATGCTGGCCACCGCCGCGATCACGTCGGCGACCATACCGCCCTCGCACATCGCCGCCAGCGCCTGCAGGTGGGCGAACGAGGGATCGCGCACGTGCGCGCGGTACGGCCGGGTGCCGCCGGTGCTGACCACGTGGCAGCCGAGCTCGCCGCGCGGCGATTCGACCGCCGCGTACACCTGGCCCGCGGGTACCCGGAATCCCTCGGTCACCAGCTTGAAGTGGTGGATGAGGGCCTCCATGGACTCGCCCATGATGTGCGCGATGTGGTCGGGCGCCGGGCCGAGGCCGTCGGGCCCCAGGGCAAGCCGGGCCGGCCAGCCGATCTTAGCGTCGCGGATCATCACCGGGTCGTCATCCGGCCGGCCTGCCGACAGCCGGTCCAGGCACTGCTCCATGATCTTGAGCGATTCGTCGATCTCGCCCATCCTGACCAGGTACCGGCCGTAGACGTCGCAGGTGTCCTCGGTGGGCACGTCGAAGTCGTAGCTCTCGTAGCCGCAGTACGGCTGGCTCTTGCGCAGGTCCCAGGGCAGGCCGGCGGACCGCAGGATCGGCCCGGTCACGCCGAGCGACATGCATCCCTGCAGGTCCAGGAACGCGACTCCCTTGGTCCTGGCGAGGTAGACGGGGTTCGCGTCGAGCAGGTGCCGCAGGTCAACCAGCCGGGCCGGCATCATCGCGCAGAAGTCGCGCACCTTCTTGACACCGCCGGGCGGCAGGTCCTGCGCGACCCCTCCGGGGCGGAAGTAGGCATGGTTCATCCGCAGCCCGGTGATCAGCTCAAGCAGGTCGAGTGTCGAACTCGCGCTCGCGCAGGCAGTTCAGGGCCACCGTGGTGGCCCCCAGCTCGAGGCCGAACGTGCCGATCGCGGCGAGGTGCGAGGAAATCCGGTTGAGTTCCATCATCAGCACCCGGATGATGCTGGCCCGTTCGGGGATACGGTCTTCGATGCCGAGCAGGCGCTCCACGCCCAGGCAGTACGCCGCCTCGTTGAACAGCGGCGACAGGTAGTCAGCCCGGGTGATGAAAGTGACGCCCTGGGTCCAGGTGCGGAACTCCATGTTCTTCTCGATGCCGGTATGCAGGTAGCCGATCCCGGCGCGGACTTCGGAGACGCTCTCGCCCTCCAGGGTGAGGATCAGCCTGAGCACGCCGTGCGTCGAGGGATGCTGCGGGCCCATGTTGACGACCAGGCGCTCGCTGCCCGGCGTGTCGCCCGCGTCAGCGGCAGCGACGATCTCGTCCCAGTCCTGCCCGCTGACGGTGTAGACCCGGCCCTCCTCGGCCTCGCTGGTCATTCGTACGCCCTCCGCTCGTCCGGCGGCGGTATCGTGGCCCCGCGGTATTCCACCGGGATGCCGCCCAGCGGGTAATCCTTGCGCTGCGGGTGGCCCTTCCAGTCGTCCGGCATCTCGATCCTGGTCAGCGCGGGGTGGCCGTCGAAGACGATGCCGAAGAAATCCCAGGTCTCCCGCTCGTGCCAGTTGTTGGTGGGGTACACGTCAACCAGCGACGGCACGTGCGGGTCGGCGTCGGGCGCGACCACCTCCAGCCGCAGTCGCCGGTTACGGGTGATCGAGACCAGGTGGTAGACGGCATGCAGCTCGCGGCCGAGCTCGTCCGGGTAGTGCACGCCGGAGACGCCGGTGCACAGCTCGAAGGCGAGCTGCGGGTCATCACGCAGGGTCAGGGCGACCTGCGGCAGCTGGTCACGCCGCACGTAGAAGGTCAGCTCGCCGCGGTCGGCGACGACCCGCTCGATCGCGTCACCGAACCGCAGTCCCGCCTGGTCCAGCGCCCGGCCGAGCTCGTCGGCCAGCTCGTCGAAGTAGGAGCCGTACGGCCGCGCAGTGGACAGCCCGGGCGGGAGCCGCACCTGCAGCCCGCCATAGCCCGAGGTGTCACCGCTGGTCTCGGCGCCGAACATGCCGGTGCGCACCACCTGCTCGGCGAGCCGCTCTTCCCCGGCCCTGGCCGGCAGGTTGCCGGGGGAGGTGTCATCGTGCTCGGTCACCGCGACACCTCCGTGCCGGGCGGCCAGGCGGCCGGCCCGCTGGCCAGCGGCAGCCTGCGCAGCCTGGCCTGCTCGAGCTGCGTGATCTCCTTCTGCCTGTCCGGGCCGAGCTTGGAGTTCTGGATCTTGTCGTGCAGCTTGAGTATGGCGTCGAGCAGCATCTCCGGCCGTGGCGGGCAGCCGGGCAGGTAGATGTCCACCGGGACGATGTGATCAACACCCTGGACGATCGCGTAGTTGTTGAACATGCCGCCGCTGGAGGCGCAGACGCCCATCGAGATGACCCACTTGGGGTCGCCCATCTGGTCGTAGATCTGCCGGAGCACGGGGGCCATCTTCTGGCTGACCCGGCCGGCCACGATCATCAGGTCGGCCTGCCTCGGCGTGGCGGACGCGCGCTCCATGCCGAACCTGGCCAGGTCGTGCCGGGGGCCGCCGGTCTGGAACAGCTCGATAGCGCAGCAGGCCAGGCCGAAGGTGGCCGGCCAGACCGAGAACTTGCGCGCGTACCCGACAACTTGCTCGAGCGTGGTGAGCAGGATCCCGCTCGGCAGCTTCTCCTCGATGCCCATCGGCTAATCCCATTCCAGGCCGCCGCGCCGCCACACGTAGGCGTACGCGACGAGGACGGTCAGGACGAACAGCACCATCTCGACCAGCCCGAAGATGCCGAGCTTGTCGAAGGCGACCGCCCACGGATACAAGAAGACGATCTCGATATCGAACACGATGAAGAGCATCGCCGTCAGGTAGTACTTGACCGGGAACCTGCCGCCCCCCAGCGGCTGCGGTGTCGGCTCGATGCCGCATTCATACGACGACAGCTTGGCCCGGTTCCAGCGCTTGGGCCCGGCCAGCGCGCCCATCGTGACCGAGAAGACCGCGAAGAACGCGCCCAGCGCCGCGAGCACCAGGATCGGCACGTACAGACTCATCGCCGACTGCCCCTTTCCATCCTCGGGTCCGTCTAGGCCGCCGGGGTCAGCCTAGACATCGCGTTGATCAGCCGGTCGGCCGCGTCCCCGTCCCGGGGATCGGTGAGGTTGGCCAGTAGCTTGAGCACGAATCGCATCGCGGTCGGCCAGGCGCATGCCGTGCCTGGTCGCGAACTTCATCAGCTCAGGCCGGCCGATCGCCCGCACGAACAGGCGCCCGAGCGTGTAATAGCCGCCGTAGGCATCTTTGAGCGCCTGCGGATAGCCGCACAGCACGCGCTCGGTGTCCGGCCAGCTCGGCCGGGAGAGCGCCTGCGTGACCACCCGGGCGGCGATCTCGCCAGACTCCATCGCGTAGGCGATGCCCTCGCCGTTGAACGGGTTCACCATGCCGCCCGCGTCACCCGCGAGCAGCAGCCCATTAGTGTAGTGCGGGGTCCGGTTGAACCCCATCGGCAGGGCGGCGCCGCGCACCGGCATGGTGCGGTTCTCCTCGGTGAATCCCCACGAGGGCGGCAGGCCGGCCAGCCATCGCTGCAGCAGCCCGCGGTAGTCGGTGTTCCTGAAGGCTGCGCTGGTGTTGAGCAGGCCGAGGCCCACGTTGCTGGTGCCGTCGCCGGCCCCGAAGATCCACCCGTACCCGGGCAGCAGCTTGTCGCCGTCCCAGAGCTCGAGCCACGACTCCAGGTAGTCGTCGTCATGCCGGGGGCTCGCATAGTAGGTGCGGACCGCGACCCCGAGCGGCCTGTCCTCGCGCTTGCGCAGCCCCATCGCCACCGACAGCCGGGAGGAGTTGCCGTCCGCGGCGACGACCAGGCGGGCCCGGTAGGTGCGCTCGGTCCCCGGCTCCGCCTCGCCGTCAAGGCCCGGCGGGCTCGGCCTCGCGATCACGCCGGTGATCCGCCCGGTTCTGTCGTCGCGCACCGGGCCGGTCACGTTCATCCCCTCGACCAGCCTGGCTCCCGATTTCTGCGCGGTGCGGGCCAGCGTCTCGTCGAACCCGAGCCTGCTGCGCATCAGCCCGTAGCCCGGATAGCTGGCCAGCTCGGGCCAGGGCAGCTCGAGCCGGACGCCGCCGCCGATGATCCGCAGGCCCTTGTTCGGCAGCCAGCCGTCTTGCTCGTCGGTCGGGATGCCCATGCCCACCAGCGCCCTGACCGCGCGGGGGGTCAGCCCGTCGCCGCAGACCTTTTCCCTGGGGAACCTGCTCTTCTCGAGCAGCAGCACGTCGAGGCCCGACCTGGCCAGGTAGCAGGCCGTCGTCGAGCCCGCGGGCCCGGCGCCGACCACGATGACATCGGCCTCATCGGCGCAGGTGTGACCCGGCCGGCGGGGGCTGCCCGCGGGCAGGGCGGGAGTTTGCTCGGTCACCGGTATTTCCTGACTGTCTTGTGAACCGCTTCACAAGTTGCTTTCGTTCGCAGTCTAGACCTTGTACCCCGCGGCGGCTGCGCTCACCGGGTCGCCGCCGGGTCGTCCGCCTTGCCGGGGCCGTCGCCCGGACCTCGGCCCGGCTCGGTCCGGACTCAGCGCCCGGCGCCGTTGCGGGCATGGTGCAGCGCCACGATGCCGAAGGACAGGGTCCGCCAGCGCACGGCTGACCAGCCCGCGGCGCGGATCATGGCAGCCAGCTGCTGCTTATCCGGCCAGGCGCCGATCGACTCGGCGAGGTAGGAGTACGCGTCCGGGTTCGGTGACAGCCTGCGCGCCACCGCGGGCAGGCCGATCGCCAGGCACCGCCCGTATGCAGCGTCCAGCCTGCGGTCACTGAGATGGCCGAACTCGCAGATCAGCAGGCGGCCGCCGGGCCGGGTAACGCGCCGCATCTCGGCCAGGGCCGCAGCCGGGTCGGCCACATTGCGTAGGCCGAACGAGATCGTGACCGCATCGAACGCGCCCGCGCGGAACGGCAGCGCCAAGGCGTCCCCGGCCGCGAATCTGACCCTCCCGCGGCCCGGGCGGCCGGCCGGGGCGCCCGCGTCGCCGCCGAGCCTGTTCGCGCCCACCTGCAGCATCCCGAGCGAGAAATCGCAGGCCACGCAGTCGGCCCCGGCGTGGGTCAGGCTCTGGGCCACGGTGCCGGTGCCTGCGGCCAGGTCGAGGACCCGCTCGCCCTCCGTGGCAGCTACCGCGGCGGCGACGGCGCGCCGCCACCGGCGGTCCTGGCCCATCGACAAGATGTCGTTCAGCAGGTCATACCGCTCGGCGACGAGGTCGAACATCGCCGAGACCTCAGTCGGACGCTTGTCCAGCTGCGCGCGGGCCATCCGTCCAGCTTGGCACACGCCCCAGCCACTGCGGATGCCGCAGCCGCCACCGGGCACCCTGGATGAAGGCACGCAGGAGCACCGAGCCATTGTCACGATTGGCCTGCTGCATGGTCACTAATGTGTCAAGATAACCGGGGGAAAGGGGAAGGTAACATGCGTGACCAGGCTTTGTCCCGGCGCCGGTTCCTGCAGGGATCATCTGCTGTCGCAGCGGGTGCCGTGCTGATGCCCGCCGGCTGGCCCGGTGCCGTACCCCGGTCAGCAGCACGCGCCGTCAGCGCCAGGATCACCGGGGCGACGGTCCAGCCCCGCGTGTACGGCACCGAGCGCTGGGTGCACGGGGCCAAGATTTTCGACTCCTATGTCGGCATGCCGCTGGCCACCAGCATCCAGAAGATTTACATGACCGAGGGCCAGTTCTACACCGACCCCCTGCCGGTGCATCTCACCGGCCTGGCCGGCATCGGCTGCCAGTTCATCATCTGCGTCTATCCCTCCCGTACTACGGACGAGACGGCGAAGCTGGCCACGTTCCTGAAGCTGCTGAACAGTAAGGGCATCGTCTACCAGGTTTCCCTGGTCAACGAGTGGAACTGCCGTGACAAGTTCGCCACCCCCCAGGATTACCTGGACTACTGGAGCAGGTATGCCCCGGTGGTGAAGGCCGCGGGCGTGCCATTGTGCTACCTGGTCTGCGCCAGCAGCAACAAAAATGCCTATGCCAAGATACAGCCTGGATTCCCCACTAACCCTCTCCCCGACCGGTACTGGATTGATTACTACGGAGAGGCCTACAGGTACCAGGTGCGCCTGGAGCACCTGCTGCACCAAGCCAACGGCCATGGCGTCCGGACCGGTATCGCGGAGTTCGGCTACGCGGTCACCGGCGCCAAGTTCATGACGATGAGCATATTCAACGAGTACTGCCAGTACCTGGTCGGCCTGGTACCTCGCCTGCAACTGGGCTGCGTGTACTGGGGCTCAAAGGGCAAGGACATTGTTACCGGTCCCGACGACCCGAAGGTGCCTGGTATCCAGAAGGTCATGCAGGCGTTCTAGGCCAGGTGAGCGGACTCCGCCGGGCAGCACATCAGCGGCTTCTGTTATCCCCGCTCGGTCCGCCTAATAAGGTTTAAGCCTTGCATGTGCCGATGACCGGTTTTGTCCGATTCCTGTCCGGACCTGTATCTTTCGGCGGGTTTTCCCGATCCTTGTGCGGCCATCGTGACCGAGTGTCCACCTTGCGTACAACGCCGCCCGACACGCGTGCACCGTTTCCCGGCAAAACCCGTACCATGCATCCCGAAAGTGTCTATGTTCTGGTGCATGGATCCCCGCATACGGAAAATCAGGCGCCCCGGCGCCGTGGCCGGGGGCGGCCTCCTGGCCGCGCTCGGGGCCGTACTAGGCCTGATCATGGTGGTCACCGGCTGCGCAAGCCAGTCGCCGAACGGGCTGTCGCTGGGACGCGGCACCTCCCTCAGCGACCGCGACGCGAGTACTAGCGCCCGCCCAGTCCACTCAGCCAAGAGTGACAGTGGACACCGGCACGCCCCGGCGCACCACGCGGCCCCCCGGCATACGCACCGGGCCGCCAAGCCGGGCCCCGGCGGTGCCCTGATGGCCAGGAACGGGTCCGGCATCAACGGCGGCGCCCTGTTCGGCGGCACCGCGCAGCTGGTCTCGGAAGAGGGAAAACTGGGCCGCAAGCTCGCGATAGTCCGGGAGTATTACTCGTTCGGCGAGCATTTCCCCACCCCCGGTGACCGGCGGTTCATGGCGGGCCACAGGACGCTGCTCGTCAGCCTGGACGGCATGGCCCACGGTCCCAATTTCGCCACGGTCGCCTCCGGGCGGGAGGATGGGTACATCCGCTCGTTCCTCAAGGCGGTCAACCAGGCAGCGATCCAGTACCATCTCGGCGCGATCTACATCAGCTACCAGCACGAGCCGAATATTTCGGTGCATAACCACGGGCTCGGCACTCCGGCGCAGTTCGTCAGCGCGTGGGATCATGTCCACCGCCTGGCCGCGGCCGCCCACCTGAACTGGCAGCAGGGAGGGCACCTGCACTGGGTCCTGATCATGACGCACAGGGCGTACGTTCCGATGTCGGACCGGGCGAACTGGGCCAAGAGAATGGGCTCGGCGAGCTTGTACTGGCCAGGGAACAACGAGGTCGATGTGGTCGCCGCGGACGGCTACGACAGCCCCGGCTGCAAGCCAGGCACCACCCCCAGCGGATTTGCCAAGGTAACCCCCGCCTCGGTGTTCGACCCGACGCTGAACTTCGCCCGCAGCCATGGCGGGCTCCCGGTTTTCCTCTCCGAATGGGCCGGCAGCGCGAAATACCCGGCAGCGCAGCTGAAGTTCATCCGCGAGATGCCCTCCTACGTCGCCAGCAATCCCTCCGTCGACGCGACGCTGTACTGGGACAGCGCGGGCGCTCACTGCTCCTACAGCGTCAACAACAACCCGATGTCGCTCGCGGCGCTGGGAGCGATGGGGCACCAGGCCGCCCTGGAGGGCCGGATCAACGACTAGCCAGCGCCCGCCGACCCGGGCCGGCTCTCTGGCCGGGTCAGCCGCGGCCTTCCGCCAGCCGCGCCGGGCGATGGCCCGGCGCGGCTGGCGACCTGGGCGCTGCCGCCCGCGCCCGGCCCCGGCCTGAACCAGCCGGCCCGGGGTCGCATCCCCCGCTATGATCGGCTCGTCCCAACCGTTCGCCACAGATGAGGGCACGCACGATGCCAGCCGCCCAGCGGGTCGAAACCAGGGACCTGCCCCGCTCGTCGCCCGGTCTGGCATGGGCGGAAATCCTGCGGCTCGGCGCCCGGGGCCTGGTTTCCGACATCCGTGATCGACGGCGCGATCCGGCGCTACGCCACCCGCTCACGGCGCGCGCCCTGGATCCCCGGCTGCACCGGCCCGTGTTTGTCATCGGGGCGCCCCGGTCAGGCACGACATTCCTCGGCAGCTGCATCGGCCGGATGCCTGAGATCTCCTACCACATGGAGCCCAGGCTGACCAAGGCCGCGGCGCGGTGCGTGCACGACGGATCGTGGAGCGAGCGCCGGTGCGCCGCCGTGTTCCGGATCTCGTATTCCGCGCTGCTGCTGGCCTCCCTCGACGGCGGGCGCCGGTTCGCGGAGAAGAACCCGGAGAACAGTTTCGTGGTGCCGTTCCTGGCCCGGGCGCTGCCCGGCGCCCAGTTCGTGCACATCGTTCGCGATGGCCGCGATGTCGCGGTCTCGCACGCCGAGAAGCCCTGGCTCGCGGACGAGTCGGCGGGCAGCGGCCGGCGCGGCCGGGGCGGTCAGCCCTGGGGGCCGCAGGCGCGCTGGTGGGTGGAGCACGACCGCCGCGAGGAATTCGCCGCGGCCCCGCACATCGTGCGTTCGGCCTGGTGCTGGCGGCGTTTCACTGAGGCCGCGCTGGAAGGGCTCGCTTCCCTTCCCGCCGAGCGCGCAACCGAGGTGCGGTATGAGTCCCTGGTGAGCGATCCGGACGGTGCGGCCGGCCAGCTGGCAGGGTTCCTGGGAGCCACGCAGGCGGGACATGCTGCGCTGCGGGAGGGCCTGGCGGGGGCCCGGCGCAGCTCGGTGGGGAGGTGGCAGAAGAATCTCGGCGAGCACGAGCGTGCCGATGTCGAGCACGAGATCGGTACTCTGCTAGCACGGCTAGGGTATCTCTGAGCCGCGCTGGCAGCGCGGTTCCCGATGTCTGGCGGCAGCCGGGGATGGTCGGCGCCCAGGGCAGCCGATCGCGCGGGGTTGTGCGGGTTGGGTGTAATCCGGCGCCGGGGTTGAGACGTCTTCGTTGGGAGAAGAAACGTGTCGGGCAGGTAGCGTGGGTCAAACGGTCTGTTAAGGCAAGATGTATAACGTCGGACATTCGGGCAGTTTCGTCGTACCCGTTATCAGGCTGGCGAGGCGATGACGGCTGGTGTGGGTGATGAGTAGTCTCCACCGGAGCAAGTTCGCGCCACCCGCGGAGGACAACGACGCGGTGGCGCGAGTTGAACGCGCCCGAGTGGCTGTCTTGCCTGCGCGAGGTTTGCGAGCTGCTCTGGCCGGCGCCCGCCTTGGTCACCATGGAGACCGGCGAGCCGGGACGGACCGGCCTGAGGGACGGCTGGCAGCGGTTGGCCCGGTGTCCGGCACCGTCGTCCGATAGCGAGTTCGCGCTGATCCACGGGGTGCACCGGCCGCCGTTGCTCGTTCCTGCCGACCGGCATGGCGCGGCGGCCGCGATCCGCCACCACACCAGGCCGAGGTCGTCCGCCGGCCGGCTCGGGGTCAAGGCACTCTCGCTGAGCCTGGCCGGCGGTCTGGGTGCCGTGCTGCGCGGCAGGGTGCACGTGCAGGCGCCCGCCGGAGCCAACACCATCGAGAGCTACCTCAAGGAGGTCCTGGCGCAGGATCTCCAGCTGAGCATGTACCTGGGGCCCGCGCGGGCGAACCGCAAGCCCGTGCTGCAGCTGCTGACCGAAGACGGCGAGACGGCCGCGTTCGCCAAGGTTGGCGTCAATCCCCTGACCTGCCGGCTGGTCCGTGCCGAGCACGACTCGCTGCTCCGGCTGGGCCGGGCCGGGCTGAGCGAAATTACCACCCCCCAGGTGCTGCACTTCGACAACTGGCAGGGCCTGGATGTCCTGGTGCTGAGCCCGCTCCCGGCGTGGCTGCCGCCCCGGCCGCTGTCGTCGTCCCGGCTTACGGCCGCGATGACCGAGCTGGCCCACGTGGGCGGGGTCCAGCGGGGGCCTCTGCTGGGCAGCGCGTACCTCCGGGACCTGCATTCCCGGCTGACCGATGCCGATGAGGGCGCCGAGCGGGCCGCCCTGCACGACGCGCTCGATGCGCTCGCGGCGCGGGCGGGTCACGGCGTCCTTACCTTCGGCTCCTGGCACGGCGACTGGTCGCCCTGGAACATGGCCAGCACCAGCCGCGGCTTGCTGGTGTGGGATTGGGAGCGGTTCACCTGCGGCGCCCCGCTCGGATTCGACGCACTGCACCACCGGCTGCAGTCCGAAGTGACCGCCGGACAGCATGACCCCGCGGCCGCGGCCCGGCAGTGCATTGACCGGGCTCCGCACCAGCTGGCCCCGTTCGGCGTGGCTCCCCGGCAGGCACAGGTGACCGCGCTTCTCTACCTGGTTGATCTCGCCACCCGCTACCTGGCTGACCGGCAGGCCAAAGCCGGGGCGCCGCTGGGGGCGCCAGGAACCTGGCTGATCCCGGCCATCACAGACAAGGTGACCCAGCTGTGATGGGGGCTGCCCGAGGCGATGCATCAGCGGCCAGGGCGGCGGCGGTTCCTTGTCGCCGGTTAGCCTGGCAGGCCAGCGAAACCGCCCGCCGCTGATGAGTGTTCGCTACAGTTACTCCCGTTCGGCCCTTTGACGGGGACCGTATGGCCATGCCTAGAGGAGACGACATCGTGAGTTCTGGCGAGGACGTCGCGACCAGGCCCCCTGTTCCCGCTGGCAATACCTATCCCGCCTGGCCAGCATGCGCCGATCAGGAGAGACTCGCCCGCCGCGCCGCGCACTGGGCCGTGGTCACCACCGGACGCCCCAGCCGGCGGGCGCGGATGCTGCCCGGCTTCCTGATCGTCGGCGCCGAGCGGTGCGGCACCACCTCGCTGTTCCACGTGCTCAGGCAGCACCCGGCCGTGTTCAGCGCCATCTTGCCGAAAAAGGAAGTGCACTACTTCGACCTGGCCTACGGCCGCGGGCTTGGCTGGTACCAGTCACACTTCCCGCTGACCGCGCGCGCCCGGCTCACCGCCCGCCGGGCCGCCCAGCCCCCGGTCGCGTTCGAGGCCAGCCCCTACTACATGTTCCACCCGCTCGCGCCGCAGCGGATCCACCGCGACCTGCCCGGCGTCAAGATCATCGTCCTGGTCCGCGACCCGGCGGAACGCGCCTACTCCGGGCACGCCAACCAGGTCGGCCTCGGGCACGAGACGGAGCCGTTCGAGCGGGCGCTGGAACTGGAGGACACCCGGCTGGCGGGCGAGGCAGAGCGGCTGGCCGCGAACCCTGCGTACTTCAGCCGCAGCCACTGGCTGCACTCCTACCGCACCCGCGGGCATTACGCCGATCAGCTTGAGCACCTGGAGCAGATCTTCGGCCGGGACCAGATCCACGTCATCGACAGCGGCGACTTCTTCACCGCCCCCGGCCCCGCCTACGACCAGGTACTCGACTTCCTCGGCCTGGCCTCCCGCGGCCAGCCCGCCTTCACCCCGCAAAACGCCAGGCCCCGCGCACCCATGCCGGACTCGCTGCGCGCCGCACTCAACGAGCACTACCAGCCCTACGACGAACGGCTGGCCCGCTGGCTCGGCCACCCGCCCAGCTGGCGCCGCTGAATGAAACCGGGACCGCGTGGCCGAGAACATCAAGCCGGCGCCTGAACCGCTGCCAGGGCTGCTGCGACAGACGACCCGGCGAGCCTACCGGCTAGGTGCCGGGCTGACGGCACCCCTCCGTCTGCAGCCAGGCTTCATCATCATCGGCGCCCAGCGCTGCGGCACGACAACGCTGTTCCGGGCGCTGGCGGCTCATCCCCAGGTGATGCGGCCGCGGTTCCGCAAGGGCGTCAACTACTTCGACCTGAACTACTACCGCGGCAGAAACTGGTACCTGGGCCATTTCGCCATCGCCGCCACGGCGCGCCGCACGGCGGCGGGGCACGGTGAGCCTGTCGCTTTCGAGGCCAGTGGCTACTACCTCTATCACCCCTTCGCGGTCAGCCGGCTGAGCCGTGACCTGCCAGGGTCCAGGCTCGTGGTCATGCTCCGCGACCCGGTGGAGCGCGCGTTCTCCGCGTACAAGCACGAGCACGCGCGAGGGTACGAGCCGGTGGATGCCTTCGAGAAGGCGCTGGAACTGGAAGATGAACGGCTGGCGGGCGAGATCGACCGGATGCGGGACGACCCGCGCTATGAGAGCATCGCGCACCGCCACCACTCCTATAAGCACCGCGGCCACTACGCGGAACAACTGGAGCGCGTTTTCAGTCTGTTTCCCCGCGGCCAGGTGCATGTCATCGACAGCGAGGCGTTCTTCGAGCAGCCCGGGCAGCAGTACCAGCGCCTGCTCGCCTTCCTCGGCCTGCGCCCCTTTGAGCCCGTGAGCTTCGGACAGTACAAGGGACATGCCAGCGTGCCCATGAACCCAGCCACGCGCCGGATGCTCGAGGAGTACTACGCCCCCCGCGATGAGCATCTGGCCGCGCTGCTGGGCCGGATGCCGCGCTGGGCGGCGGTGACCGGCCGCCGGCCGGGAGAGGGGAGCGCCGTGCAGGGAGTTGATCGCGCCGGGGACGGCCGCGGCAGCGTGACGCCGTCATGAGCCAGGCCAGGGAGACAGCCGAAGCGGCCCGCGCCGGCGGCCAGCCCGGCCAGCCGGCCTGGGACGCGCGGGGGCGATCTGCCCAGCCTGCTCACACCGGCCTGCCGTGGATGGCGCGACGAGTCGCGCGCTGGGGCCTGGTGACAGCGGGTCGGCCGCTCCGGCCGGCCCGGATGCTGCCGGGCTTCCTGATCGTCGGCGCCGAGCGGTGCGGCACCACCTCGCTGTTCCACATCCTGCGGCAGCATCCGGCGGTGTTCAGCAGCACTCTGCCGAGGAAGGAAGTGCACTACTTCGACCACAAGTACCAGCGTTTCGGGCTCGGCTGGTACCAGTGCCACTTCCCGCTGACCGCGCGCGCCCGGCTGACCGCCCGCCGGTCCGGCCAGCCCCCGGTCGCCTTCGAGGCCACCGCCAACTACATGTTCCACCCGCTGGCGCCCGGCCGGATCCACCGCGACCTGCCCGGAGTCAGGCTGATCGCCCTGGTCCGCGACCCGGTGGAACGGGCCTACTCCGCGCACGCTCACCAGATTGGATTCGGCTACGAGACTGAGCCGTTCGAGCGGGCCCTGGAACTCGAGGACGAGCGGCTGGCCGGCGAGGACGAGCGGCTGGCCGCCGACCCGGGCTACGACAGCTTCCGGCACGACCATTTCACCTACCGCACCCGCGGGCATTACGCCGACCAGCTTGATCACCTGGAGCAGATCTTCGGCCGGGACCAGATCCACGTCATCGACAGCGGCGACTTCTTCGCCGCCCCCGGCCCCGCCTACGGCCAGGTACTCGACTTCCTCGGCCTGGCCTCCCGCGGCCAGCCCGCCTTCACCCCGCAAAACGCCAGGCCCCGCGCACCCATGCCGGACTCGCTCCGCGCCGCACTCAACGAGCACTACCAGCCCTACGACGAACGGCTGGCCCGCTGGCTCGGCCACCCGCCCAGCTGGCGCCGCTGAAAAGCAGTACAAGCCGGCCGGGCCGGGTCAGGTCCTGCTGTCGGAGGTCCTGCTGTCGGCCAGCGCGTCGAGCACGTCGCATGCCTGCGGCCAGGCAGCCAGATCTACCTTCCTGGCGAAGAAGTCGCTGCTATCCCGGAGGGCCGGCACGTCCGCGGGCCCGAGCGCGGCCGGGTGGGCGGTCCCGCCCGGCCACCGGACGTACCGGCGTCTTTCATTGACCACGATGAGCTCAGGCTCACCGTTGAGCACCGCGGTCACCAGCCAGGCCTCGTCTGCATTGGGCGCGCGGCGCAGAAACTTCAGCACCGAGTCGTTAAACGGGGAGTCAAGCACCTTGTCCACCGCCCGGGCGGACAAGTTGGCCCACTGCTCGCCCGCGTACAGCTGCATCCCGTCGTGAAACGGGTGCTGCCGCGGCCATGGCAGGCGCACCGACCGGGCCGAGCCGGGCAGGCGCCGCCGGTACAGGTACCGCTGCCGGGTCACCGCCTGCCAGTGATGCACGTCCCCGGCCGGGTCGCCGTCCACCCGGTAGTGGCGCAGGATAGCGTCACAGTTCGCGTCGGCCAGCTCGTCCTCTATCGAACGCATGCTGCGTATCGGGTAGTCCTGCCCGGATATCAGGAGCACCCAGGAGAGCTCCGGCACGGTGGACCGCAGCCATTCCAGGCTCTTGCGGATCGCGACGTTGATGCCGGGCCGCCCCCAGGGGCAGGGCACTGGACCGGGCACGAGCGCTACCGAGGATGACGTCCGGAGCTCTAGCGGCTCCCCCCGCGGGTCGTGGTGGACGGCAACCACCGTGTCGCGCCCGCTCTGCAGCCTGGACACCAGCCGGGCCACCTGTGCCGGGGCCTTGTGCGACAGCACCACGACCGCGAGCGTGCCGCGTCGAGTCACGACATCCCCTTTGCTGAACACCTTCCCGAACTGTAGCCGAGTCCCGGTCCGCGCCGGGCGGCAGTATCCGGGTCCCGGCAGCATCATCGCCACTGCCTCTGGGGGCTGCGCTCCGCGGCCGGCGGGCCGCGATCAGGAGGACGGCGCCAGGGTGTGTCCCTGCAGTGCCGGGGACCGGCCCATGGCCGCCATGGCCGAGACCGAGCCCGGGTACTTGTCGATGCTGTAGGTGCAGTGCCGCCCGGTGGTATTCCAGTACGAGACGGCAGCTATCTCCCGGTTGCCCGCGACGAACTTTTCCATCTGCTGGATGAATTTCGACTGCCTGGTCGCCGGGAACGGCGTGCTTCCCCACTCGGCAATGAATACCGGCAAGTCACCATTTGCGTGTGCGAAAGCCAAGACAGGGTCAAATACCGACGCCGGGGTGGTGTGGCTCCAGCGGGAGCCCGCTCCGACACCCTGCGTGTTCGCCTTGCAGCCAAAGCTGTCGTAGCCGTCGACGCCGACGATGTTGACCACGTTCTTCCCGGGGAAGTAGGCGGTCGGAGAGTCGAGCCGCCGTGCCCAGGCCGGGCGGTTGTCCAGCGGCACGAACGCCTCGTGCGTCAGGATGAAGACCCAGTGAATCCGGCCGCCCTGGTTCCAGTTCAGGCGGCGCCGACGCTGCCAGCTGGTGAACGTGGTCCCATGCCTGGATGAACTGCCCGGGGGAACCGAGCCCGGCGTGCCGCTTCGGGGCGTTCGCCTCGTGCTCGAAGCAGAAATAGATCGCGCCGAGATGGTACTGGACGGCGGCCTGGTTCACGGCCTTGAGGAAGGCGCTGATCGCGGCGTCGTGCTGCCCGGCCGCGATCGAGGCGTAGCTGGCGCCGCCGGGCACGGTATCGAGGCTGACCAGCAACGTGCTGCCGTGCGCCATCAGCCGTCTGTCCACGGGCGTCGGGAAGGACTCGCCCAGCCGGTAGTAAACCCGGACGAAGGCGAGCTTGCGGCCGATCTGGCCCTGTTCGGTGGCCAGGGTCGTGGTCCCGCCGAACAGGGCACCGCCTGTGACGCCGGACCGGTTGCCGGTACCCGCTGACTCCGCGGACGGCTGGACGAGACCGTAACTCGCGACGCCGGTGCCGCCGGTAGGGGCGACGCCCGGGCTGGGGCTGCCGCCTGCACCTTGCGGCGTGGCCGAGGGCGTCCCGCTGCACGCGGCGGCCAGGATGGCTAGGCCGGCCGCGGCCGCGGCGGTCCGTAGGAGGCCGGCCCGGGGGGCGTGGCGTCGAGCCACCCGCATGCGGCTGGTCACTGTGCGTACTGGCAAGCTCATGACAGCAACATTAAACATATCCGCGTTGAGCCATCCTGGTTCCGGCCGGGAAAACGGCGAGCGTTCGCTGGGCAGATGCTGTGAGTTCTGGAGCTTCGCCGCTTATCAGCGGCTCCGCGGCCGCGGAGCCGGTGGTACCCGGGCCCGAATGACCGTCTGACGCTGTAGCATGGCGGTGCGGCACGTTTGCCGTATTCAGCGCCAGTGCGCCTGTCATCTTATCGTAAGGTAAACCGGCGAGGGTGGAGTGTCATCCGACGGCGCGTGTCAAGCGTCAACCATACACGGAGAGTAAGCCTGTGACGAGTGGCGCACCGGAGCTGTGCCGCCTTGGCGGGCAGTGATAGGACGAGGAGCGTCGGAGCATGAATTCCAGCCAGCGGCCGGACTCGTTTGACTCGGCGGACTACACCGGTATGCTCCGCCGTCGCTGGTGGGTCGTACTCGTGGTGACGGTCGTCTGCCTGCTCGGCGCGGTGGTGTACGTGTTCATCGCGCCGAAGACCTACACCTCGACCGCGAAGGTGTACGTCGCGCCGACCGGCGCCGATACGAGCAACCAGGTGGCTAACAGCCGGACCCAGGGGACGGTGAACCTGGATACCGAGGCGCAGATAGTCACCTCGGGCACGGTGGCGGCGATAGCGCAGAAGGCGATGCACAGTCCGCTCACCCCCTACCAGCTCAGCAAGCAGGTCAACGTCAGCGTGCCGCCGAACTCGCAGGTACTCGACATCGCCTGCAGCGCCCCGACAGCCGCCGGCGCGGCCACCTGCGCACAGAATTTCGCCGAGGCTTACCTGCAGCACCGCACGTCCACCGCCACCGCCTCGCTGAACGCGCAGGTGAAGAAGCTGCAGGGCAACGTGAACTCGCTGAACAAGACCATCTCCACCCTGAACGCCCAGATCGCCGGGCTGCCGTCGAACTCACCCACCCGGATCACCGACCAGGGCAACCAGAAGACCGACGCGCAGCAGGTCAGTCAGCTCAACGACCAGATCGCCAATGTGCAGAAGGACCTGGCGAACAATTCAGGCGGGACCATCATCACCGCCGCCTCGGCGCCGAGCAAGCCGACCAGCCCGAACAAGAGCCTGGTGCTGCCGAGCGGGCTCATCGCCGGGCTGCTGCTCGGCCTGATCGCCGCGTTCATCTGGGATCGCCGCGACAAGCGGATCCACGCCCCCAGCGACGTCGAGCGGCTGCTCGGCGTGCCGGTGCTGGACACCCTGCCCCGCAATGCGTTCCGGCAGATCACGCTGGCCTCGCCCCGGTCACGGACCGGGAAGATCTTCACCGAGCTGGGGAACACCGTCGCCACGACGCTCGGCGAGGGCAGCCACATCGTGCTGGTGACCGGGGCCGATCCCGGCCCGGCGACCAGCGTGGTCGCGGTGAACCTCGCCGCCGCCCTGGCCCGGACCCGTTCCGAGGCCGTCCTGGTCTGCGCCGACGTCCGCGACAGCGTGGCCCCCGACCTGTTCGACCTGGCCGGCCGCCGCGGGCTGGCCGAGGTGGTCGCGGGCCGGGCCACCGTGGGGGAGGTCGCACACGGCCCCGCGGCCGCGCCCGGGCTGTGGGTCATCCCGCCCGGTGACGATGTCTCGCTCGTCGAGTACCTGCAGTACGACACCGCCAGGTCACTCACTTCCCAGCTGCGCCGGGATGCCAGGTACGTCATCATCGAGGCCCCGGCCACCGCGGACGGCGCCGACACCTTCACCCTGGCCGGGTTCGCCGACGCGGCACTGCTGACGATCGAGACCAACCGCACCCGGCGGCCCCAGGCCAGCGAGTGCATCCGGCGGCTGAACGCGATGCGCATCCCGCTGCTCGGCGCGGTGGTGCTGCCCCAGGTCAGCCGCGATGCCAACGTCCGCCCCGCGCAGCCGGCGCCGCAGCCGCGGGCCGACGGCGTCGGCCAGGGCCGCAGCGCGGACGGCAGCGTTACCGACCGCCCGCACGCCGGCCAGGCACACCTGTCGCCCATCGCGGCCCGTGAGCTCGGCCGCTCGGGCAAGTCGCACGGTGATCCTGCCGACAGCGTTACCGGGCGCTGAGGGATGCCCGGCAGGCCAAGCGCGCAGTGGACGGGTCGGATGGCAGCCGGAGCGGCCGCCGCGGCTGTGCTCGCCGTCACCGCGTGCAGCGGCGTGCCGGATCCGGTCGCATCGGGAGGCGGATCGTCGCCGGCGGCGTCTTCGCCGGCCAGTCCCAGCGCGAGCTCGTCGGCGCGGGCCATCGGATCGGACCGGCCGGTCGCCCCGCTGACCGGGTTGCCGGCCGCTAGCAAGGCCGACGTGACGCGGCCCGCTGTGGCGCTGCTCGTCTCCGGCTCCGCTCCGCAAGGGCTGGGCTCGGCCGACCTGGTCTACCAGGACTTCACATCGCCGGTTCGCTATCTCGCCCTGTACCAGTCGAGGTCGGCGACGGCCGGGCCGATCACCCAGACCCAGCCCACCGACCGCGAGATCTTGCCGTTCCTGCACCCGGTGGTCGGCTACGACGGGGCCGTGGCCCCCTACTTCGTCAAGCTCCTGGACAAGACCAAGATCACCGATGCGGGTTCCGGGCGCTACCCGACGCTGTACGCGACAACCGCGGCCGGGCTGACGACATCGGCGCAGACCATCCTGCACGGGGTTTCCGGTGGCGTCCCCGCGCCGACGATCCTCCCGTACCGGGGCACCGGGGCCGCGGGCAGCACGGTCGCGTCCAGCGGAGTCTGGACTCCCGGCTCTGCGCAGGTGACCATTCCCGGGTTCGGTACTCAGGAATGGGCCTTCAGCCAGCACGCGGACCGGTGGAGCCTGACCAGCGGAGGACCGCCGGTACGGGTAGCGAACGTGATTATCCAGACGGTCAGTTACAAGCAGGATGTCGTGAACGCCCACCGCGGCGTCGTCGTGTCCGTTGCCCAGCTGACCGGCTCTGGCCGGACGGAGGTGCTGTCCGGCAGCGCGGGCGGTCACAGCGGCGGCACGGCCGCCAGCGGGACATGGTCCAGGCTGCACCCGGGTCAGGTGTTCAACTATTTCGACAGTAAAGGCGTCCCGATGGCTTTCCAGCCTGGCCCCACCTGGGTCATCCTGGCTCCACCGGGCACTCGAGTCACGACGGCCAAATAGCAGAGGCGGGCAGGCCCCGGAGGGCACGAGCAGCCGCGGCGGTTCCGGCCCAGGGACGGAAGCGAGGAGCAGACAGTGACGAGCGTGCTGGAGGGTAGCGCACCCGCGGGTGCCGGCCAGGCCGCCCCGGTACCTCCGCCGCGCCTCAGCTGGTTCGCGCGCGAACCAGCGTGGCCGATCATCGTGACGCTGGCCGGCTGGCCGATCTGGTGGGCGCTGGGACTCGAGAACCACATCTTCACCCTGATGGCCATCCCGATAGTCAGGCGGATGTACCGGGCCCGGGCCAAGGGCGGACGCAGCATCCGACTGCCACCAGGGTTCGGGATCTGGGTGCTTTTCCTGATCGTGATGCTGGCCGGCATCGCCGAGATCGGCATGCAGGCTCCGGGCACGATTCAAAGTTCGGTCGGTAACCGGGTCCTGGCCTACCTAGCCCGGGCGCTCGGCTACGGCGGTGTCACCTTCTTCCTGCTGTACGCGGGCAACCTGACCGAGAAAGAGCTGTCCCGGCGGCGGCTGGCCAGCCTGCTCGGCCTGGTGGGGCTCTACACGGTGGCCGGGGGCATCCTCGGCGTCGTCGCCCCGCATTTCCACTTCACCTCGCCGCTGGCGAAGGTCCTGCCGAGCAGCCTTCAGTCCGCTCTGTCCACATCGCTGAATCCCGGCTCGTCACAGGTCATGAACACTCTCGGCTACTCGACGGGCCGGGTGAAGGCGCCATTCCCCTTCACCAACATGTGGGGTAACGCGCTGGCGATCCTGCTGCCCTGGCTGATCGTGGCCTGGCTCATCTATGGCACCCGTGCGCAGCGCAGGTTTACCTGGATCGTGCTGGGCATCGCCCTGATTCCGGTGGCGTTCTCGCTGGACCGGGGACTATGGGTCGGGCTGGGCGTGGCCGTCGTCTACCTTGCGATCCGCTACGCCACCCAGGGGAAGATAGCGCTGCTCGGGGGGCTGCTCGGCCTGCTGGCCCTGGCCGCCATCATCCTGGTCGCCAGCCCCCTGGGCAGCCTTATCAGCCAGAGACTGGCCCACCCCAAGAGCAATGACATCCGGACGTCCGCGTCGCTGGTCGCGGTGCAGGACGCCGCCGCCTCCCCGCTGATCGGCTACGGCGACGCCAGGAAGATGCAAGGCGGCACGCAATCCATCACGACGGGGCGGAGCGCCAACTGCAAGAAATGCGGGAACGTAGAAATCGGTGGCAACGGCCAGCTGCAGCTATTGCTGGTAACCACTGGTTTTGCCGGCGCCATCCTGTACAGCGCGTTCTTCGTTTATCTTATGTGGCGGTATCGGCGCGACAAGACACCGTACGGCATGGCCGGGGAGCTAGTGCTGCTGCTCGGTTTCGTCTTCATGCCGGTCTACATCGCGGCCGGGCCGCCGCTCGGATTCACCATGCTCGCCGTGGCGATCCTGTGGAAGAATGACAGAGAACTCCGAAAGCAACCAGGCCCGGCTGATCCGGCGCCCGCTCAGGCCGGCTGGCCCGCGCTGCGGGCCGATAGCGAACCGCGTATCGTCATGCGAGCACTGTCCCCATGACCCCATCGCAGCTGCGGAAGCCGGCGACTAGTCGCTGGCTGGTCGCTGAGCAGCCTGAAGCGCCCGTCAACAGTGGTTGACCAGCGGCGTACGTGGCAGCCGCGGTCCGCGGCCGATGATCAGGGGGCCGCGGAGGTAAGACGAGGCAGCAGCCTGGCGGATTCCGGGCGGCGCGGCCAGCCGTCCGCGGCGCGCGCCGCCGCCAGCCGCCCAGCGTCGGCCACGAGCAGCACGGGCCCCGGCGGTGCTCCCCCCGGCGGCGCGCGCGACAAGATGGCAGGCGTCGGGCGCGGCAGCTCGCTGAACCTGTTCTCGGCGGCGGTCGCCGCAGTCACGACCACGCTCATCACCGTGCTGATAACCAGGTCATTCAGTAAGGCCGAGGCGGGCGCGTTCTTCACCGCCACGTCGGCGTTCATCATCCTGAATGCCGTAGCCGGCATGGGAACCAGTATCGGCCTGACGTATTTCATCGCCCGGCTTCGCTCGATGGGCGAGGAAAAACGGATTCCGCGCATGATGCGGATCGCGATCGTGCCCGTCGTCCTGGTATCCATCCTGGCCACCCTGTTCTTGATCCTGCTGGCGGAACCGCTGGCGCATCTCGTGCTGCGGGGCCATGCGGACGTCACCGGGATAACCCCCGGCAGCGTGGCCGTCGCGCTGCGCGGGCTCGCGATCATGCTGCCGTTCGCCGGCCTGCTCAACGCGTACCTGGGCGCCAGCCGCGGTTACGGCGACATGCGCCCCTCGGCCTGGGTCGGCCAGATCGGCCTCACGATCGCCAGGTTGATCGGGATCCTGGTGGCGATAGCTGTGGGGGCGTCGGCGCTGCTGGCGCCGCTGTGGGCGCTGCCGTATCTGCCGGCGGCCATCATCGCCTGGCTGTGGGGGCGCCGCATCAGCCGCAGGCGCGCGAAACCCCCCGTATCGATTCCTGACGTCCCGCCCGAGGTCGCCGCGCTGCTGGCGCTGGCCACCCCGGTACCGGCGCGGAACGGGTCGCGGACCGGGCAGCGCCTGGGCAGCCGGGCAATGCGCAGGCAGCTGGCGACGTTCGACGCGCGAGGATTCTGGAGGTTCACGACCCCCCGCGCGATCGCGAACGTGGCCCAGAACGTCCTGCAGCAGATCGATATCGTGCTGGTCGCGGCCCTGCGCGGCCCGACCGAGGCGGCCATCTACACCGCCGCGACCCGGTTCCTCGTGTTCGGGCAGCTGGGCGGCATGGCGATCAACAAGGCGTCCCAGACGCGGTTCACCGAGCTGTTCACGACCGGCGATCGCCGGGGGGTCAACACCGTCTACCGGACGACTACCGCCTGGCTCGTGGTCTTGCTGTGCCCGCTGTACCTCCTGGCGGTGGCCTACGGGCCGGTCGCGCTGATGATCTTCGGGCATTCCTACAGCGCCGGCGGCACGGTGGTGGTCATCCTGGGACTGGCGGCCATCATCGCCACCATGTGCGGCCAGGTTGACATGGTGCTGATCACGTCGGGTCGCAGCAGCTGGAGCCTGATCAACGGATTGCTGACGGTAGGGATAAACGTCGGACTGGATCTGGTCCTGATCCCGAGGTACGGCATTACCGGTGCTGCGATCGGATGGGCCGTGGCCATCGTCGTCAGCAACGTGATGCCGCTGGCCCAGCTGGGCAAGGTATTGGGGCTGCACCCGTTCGGCCGCGCTACGATCATCGCCTGCACGCTGACCGCGGTCAGCTTCGGCGTCATTCCGCTCGCGATCCGCTTCACGCTGGGCACCAACGTGATCGGCCTGGTGCTGGCCGTTATCGCCGGGTCCATCGTGCAGGCGGCCGGGCTATGGCGGTTCCGCCGCGTGCTGCGGCTGTCGGAGATACGCGGTTACCGGGCGCCGAGACGGGGCGGCCGGGCCGCGGGAGCTCGTTGAGCAGGCCGGCCGATGCGAACCTCCCCTGACAACCCGGTTCCCGGGTCACGGCCAGACCGGTCACCCGGGATATCCGCCGTGCCTTTCGAGACCGGCCTAGCCGGCCGCAAGATAGCCATTCTCGCCGACTCAACTGCAACTCCTGTCATAACATCTCAGGGCAGGGAACGCGGTATGCCAGCGTCCAGAGGGGGTCAGGAGTGACCGAGCCATCCGGCCGGGCAGGACAGGTCCCCGGCTCGTGGCCGCCCGTGGTCTACATCGCGGGCTCCGGGCGCTCCGGCAGCACCGTACTGGAGCGGATACTCGGTGAGGTGCCTGGCTTCGTCAACGTGGGCGAGCTGATTGACCTGTTCCGCCGTTCCCGTGACAGCGAGCGTTGCGGTTGCGGCCTGGCCTTCACCAGCTGCCCGTTCTGGGCGGCCGTGGGAGAGCGGGCCTTCGGCGGGTGGGACAGCGCGTTCTTGTCCCGCGTCGGCCAGCTGCAGAGCAATGTGGCACGCCAGCGCCGCCTGCCGCGACTGGTTGCGGGACGGATGGCGGGCCGCGATTTCGGTGCGGACCTCACCGCCTACGGGGCCTACCACGTCAAGCTCTACCGGGCGATCGCCGCCGAGGCCAGCGCCGAGTACGTCGTGGATTCCAGCAAGTGGCCGGTGCAGGCGCTCGCCCTGGCCCGGGCCGGCCTCGACGTGCGCGTCATCCACCTGGTCCGGGATCCGCGCGGGGTCGCCAACTCCCTCAGCAAGAAGCGAGTGGCCCGCCCGCACGCACTCCACGATGCCGACTTCATGTGGCAGAAGGCCCCCGCGGGCGCGGCGGCACGGTGGTCTGCCTGCCAGGCCGAAGCCGAGCTGCTGCGGCTCAGCGGCCTGCGCGTGACCCGCGTGCGGTACGAGGATCTCGTGGGCCGGCCGCGGCCCACTATCGAGACCATGCTGGCCAAGCTCGGCCTGCCGCACGGCCCGTCGGAGCTGGCGCACATCGGCGACAGGCGGGTGGCGCTCGGCAAGAGCCACGGGCTGTCCGGAAACCCGTCGCGATTCGACAACGGCGAAATCGTTCTCCGCAGCGACGAGGCGTGGCGCGAGCAGATGTCCCGGCGCGACCGGCTCACGGTCAGCGCCGTAGGCCTGCCCTTCCTGCTCCGCTACCGCCGGTCGCCGGAATCCGGGCCTGTCACGGCCAGCGTCGATCCGCCGGACGCGGCCGCCGCGGCCGCCCGTTCGCACTGGCCCGACGTGTCGGTGATCATCACCACGCGCGGACGTCCTGAGCTCGTCCGCCAGACGATCGCCACGGTGGTGGCCCAGACCTATCCGGGTGACATCGACTGCATCGTCGTCCACGATCAGGAGCCTCCCGACCCGGCGCTGGCGGGCCTGGGCACGGCGCAGCACCAGGTCCGGGCGGTGGCCAACACGCGGTCACCGGGCCTGGCCGGCGCGCGCAACGCCGGCCTCGGCCACGTACGGGGCCAATATGTCGCCACCTGCGATGACGATGACCTGTGGCATCCGGAGAAGCTGGTCCTCCAGATATCGCGGCTGCTCGACGAGCCAGAGCTGATCGCCGTCGGATCGGGCATACGGCTGCTGCTGCCCGACAGCAAGACCCTCGACTGGCCGGGCCGGGCCGAGCGGATCAGCTATCAGTTCCTGCTACGCAACCGGGTGAAGGAACTGCATTCCTCGACGCTGGTGATGCGGCGGGACGCGTTTGTCACGGTAGGGGAGTACGACGAGAAGCTCCCCTACGGCTACGCGGAAGACTACGACTGGGTACTGCGCCTGGCGAAGGCGGGCCAGCTCGGCCTGGTCACGCAGCCGCTGGCGGATATCCGCAAGAACGCCGCGTCCTACTACCAGGGCGGCTCGGAGAAGGTGGCCGCGGGACTGGAGTACCTGATGGCCAAGCACCCGGACATCGCGGTGTCGCGCCGCGGACGTGCCCGGATGCTCGGTCAGATTGCCTTCGCGCAATCCTCACTCGGGCGCCGGGGGCCGGCCCTGCACTATACGCTGAGATCGCTCGCCAGCTGGCCGATGGCGCCGCACCCGTACATAGCCCTGGCGCACATCGTGACGGGCGTGCAGCCCGAGCACCTGCTGCGCGCAGCACGGCTCATGCGCCGTGACCTGGCGTAGCGGCCTTCAGGATCCGGTGCCCCGGCCAGTCGATTCGTCCGGGTGAAGGGAGATGACCCGTGGACAGCGCCCATTCGGCCAGCGCGGCCGCCACGCACGGCGACGATGACCCAGGCGCGGCCGGACCCCCCTCCGCCGGGCCGGGCTCGGCCGGCGACGGCTACTTCATCCGGCCCAGTCAGCCGGCCTGGGAGCGGCTGGCCCGCCGGGCGGCGCATGGCGCGCTGGTGACCGCCGGGCAGCCGGCCCGCCGGGCCAGGATGCTGCCGGGATTCCTGATCGCGGGCGCCGAGCGGTGCGGCACGACCACCATGTTCCACGTCCTCAGGCAGCATCCGGCCGTCTTCAACCCCATCCTGCCGAGGAAAGAGCTGCACTACTTCGATCTGGCCTACGAGCACGGCCTCGGCTGGTATCAGTGCCACTTCCCGCTCACCGCGCGGGCCCGGCTGCTCGCCAGCCGCGCCGGAGCAGCCCCCGTCGCCTTCGAGGCGACGCCTTCTTACATGTTCCACCCGCTGGCCCCTGAGCGGATCCAGCGCGACTTGCCTGACGTGCGGCTGCTCGTGATGCTGCGTGATCCGGTCGAACGAGCGTACTCCGCCCACAGCCTGCGGGTAGGCCGCGGCTTTGAGACGGAGTCGTTCGAGCGAGCGCTCGAACTTGAGGACACGCGGCTGCAGGCGGAGAGCAGACGGCTGAGCGGCGCCGACTCCGCCTACTCCAGCCACGGCTACCGGCACTTCTCCTACCGGGCCCGCGGGCACTACGCGGAGCAGCTCGAGCGCATCGAGCGGCTGTTCGGCCGCGACCGGATCCACGTCATCGACAGCGGCGACTTCTTCGCCACCCCCGAGCCCGTCTATGACCAGGTCCTGGACTTCCTCGGACTGCCTCATCGCGGCTATCCCTCGTTCAAGCGCCGTAGTACTAAGGCCGGCCGGTCCCGGCCGCCGATGTCGTCGGCGGTCCGCGCTGAGCTCGAAGAGCACTATCGCCCGCACGACGAGCGGCTAGCCGCCTGGCTCGGCCGGGAGCCAAGCTGGTGCCGCTGATTTCGGCGTCATAAAGCCCGTGCCCGCCCCGCGGTGCCTGCGACCCGCAGCGGACCGGTGAAGAGGGAGATCAATCATGGACCGCACAGACCCCGCCGAGGCGATCACCTCGGAACGCGACACCGGGTTCGCGGGCGGCGAGTCCGGGGCGCCGGACGCCTCCGGCGCACGGGACGCAGCGAAGGCCCCGGGCCCGGCCGGAGCACCGGACACCTCCGGAGCACCCCTCCGAGCACCAGACACCTCCGAAGCGGCGGACACGGCCAGGGCCGAGCGCGGCGGTCAGGCGTGGTCGGCACAGGGCGGTCTGGCTCCCTCCACCCGGGCCCGCTGGCAGCAGGGGGCCAGGCGGACCGCCTACCAGGGGTTGCTGGCGGCCCGTAAGCCTGCCCGTCAGGCGCGGATGCTGCCTGGCTTCCTGATCGTCGGCGCCGAGCGGTGCGGCACCACCTCGCTGTTCCACATCCTGCGGCAGCACCCGGCCGTATTCAGCGCTGCCATGCCGAAGAAGGAGCTGCACTTCTTCGACATGGCCTACGGCCGCGGGCTTGGCTGGTACCAGTCGCACTTCCCGCTGACCGCGCGCGCCCGGCTCACCGCCCGCCGGTCCGGCCAGCCCCCGGTCGCCTTCGAGGCCAGCCCCTACTACATGTTCCACCCGCTCGCGCCGCAGCGGATCCACCGCGACCTGCCCGGCGTCAAGCTCATCGTCCTGGTCCGCGACCCGGCGGAACGCGCCTACTCCGCGCACGCCAACCACGTGGGCCACGGACTGGAGACCGAGCCGTTCGAGCGGGCCCTGGAACTCGAGGACGAGCGGCTGGCCGGCGAAGCCGAGCGGCTAGCCGCCGACCCCGGCTACCGCAGCTACAACCACCGTCACTATTCCTACCGAACCCGCGGCTATTACGCCGATCAGCTTGACCACCTGGAGCAGATCTTCGGCCGGGACCAGATCCACGTCATCGACAGCGGCGACTTCTTCACCGCCCCCGGCCCCGCCTACGGCCAGGTACTCGACTTCCTCGGCCTGGCCTCCCGCGGCCAGCCCGCCTTCACCCCGCAAAACGCCAGGCCCCGCGCACCCATGCCGGACTCGCTCCGCGCCGCACTCAACGAGCACTACCAGCCCTACGACGAACGGCTGGCCCGCTGGCTCGGCCACCCGCCCAGCTGGCGCCGCTGATCAGGCGGCCCGGTCCCGCTTCTCCCGCAGCACCATGCCGCCGTAGGCCATGAGATCCAGCGAGTAGCGCTTCCATAGCCTGCGGGGTTCACGGTAGAGCCGGTACAGCCAGCCGAGCCGCATCCGGTTAGCCCAGTCCGGGTACCAGTAGACACGCTCCGCCAGGTGATCGAGGTAACTACCGCCGGTGATGATCACTGGAACGTTCAGCCGGTCGGCCACGTCGGTCACCCAGGTCTGCTGCATGGGCGTCGGAATGGAGACGTGCAGGATGTCGGCGTCCGACGCGTTGATCTTCTCTACCATCATGTCAACGTCGGCTTTGTCATAGCGCCCCGGATGTCCCCGGGCCACGTCCCAGAAACCGTGCAGCGTGCCTGCGATGGGCAGGCCGGGGAACGTCTCGGTCAGGTTCGCGGCGGCACGTTCCGGCACGCCCTCGCCGCAGCCGAATAGGAAATTGGAGAATCCGCGTTCGGCGGAGAGAGCAAAAATCTTGGGGCAGATGTCGTCATTCCCCTGCCTGTCTGGAACGGGCAGGCCAAGCCAGCGGCCTCCGAGAACGATTCCCCATCCGTCAGGGAGCATGATATCGAACTGGCCCATCCTTTCGACCAGCCCAGCTGTTTTGTGCCCGCGCAGCACATAGTCGGGATTGATGAAAGAAACAGTCAGCCGTGACCGGGTCTGCACCGCCTGCTGCACGGCATCAACGAATTCATTGTCGCGGAGACAGGAAAGCCCGATGTCAAGAAAGTCCCGCTTTTGCTCTCTGTATTTCTCTCCGAGCTCCGTTGCCAGCGCAGAGTTGAGCGGGACTTTTCCGTGCTCGCCAATATCGCGGCCAGCCGTGGCAGCCGGTTCTTCTGCCGCCTTCACAGCAGTCCTTCCCACTTCAGCAGGCTGCCCAGGCCTGCCTCCAGGTCGTATTCGGGTTTCCACCCTGTGGCCAGCAATTTCCCCGGATCTGCGATGAGGTGCCCGTCCCCGTCGCGCATGCGATCAGGTACCTGCTCGACAGTGAGCGGTTCACCCCTGATCGCCTCGATCGAACGCAGGACGTCCTTGATGGCCGTGCCGCTGCCGGTACCGACGTTGAACACCTCCAGGCCCGCGGAGCCTGCCGCTGTCGCCACGAGTCCCGCGGCGGTATCGGTCACGTAGATGAGATCCCGCTTCGGCCAGAGGTTGCCGAGTTCTATGAGTTTGCCCTGGTGGAGGCGCTTCATGATGTCAGGCAGCACGTGCGGGTTGGTCTCCCGCGGGCCATACGCATTGAACAGCCGCGCTATCACCGTCCGGGCACCGGGCCGGTCGTCGTGGAAGCGAGCCATCATCTGCTCGCCCATCCACTTGGAGATGCCGTAGACCTCATCGGGCCGGGGCGGCGCGGACTCTGGCCACGGATTGTCCCCGAAGCCGTATATCGCGCCGCTGGAGGGGAACACGAACGTCTGCACGGGCGCACCACGGACGGACCTGATGACCGTGTCCAGGCCCAGGACGTTCACTTCGAGCGCCTCGGCGGGATGAGCGTTGCAATACGGGATGAAGTGCAACGCCGCCATGTGGAACACGGTGTCCGGTGCGAAGTCCGCCACCGGCCGGAGATCCTCCTTGCTTCTGATGTCCCCGTCAACGACGGTCAGCCTGCCACTCGCGCTGGCGCGGTCAAGATGCTCGCGCCTGCCGAGGCTGAAATTGTCGACGACCAGGACGTCCTGGCCTGAGTCCAGCAGCGAATCCACCAGGTGAGATCCGATGAAACCAGCTCCGCCGGTTACGAGTACGCGCTCCATCTGCTCTGGCTTCCCCTTGGGGGTTGGGGTTGTTATTGACTCAGTACGGCGATCTGCCACGCCGGCACTGGTTACGCGCGAGCATCGATCGTATCGTCAAACCACGGACGCCGTCGGTGAAACCAGCAATGGCACCTGGCCCATGACGAACCATCACGAATAGGGAAGCAGGCAGATTCCGGCGAACCCGAACTTGTGGCCGCACTGGTCCACGTTACCCAGGTTGTCGCTGGCGATCCACAGGCCGGAGTCGGTGACCAGCATGTCATCGGCTCCCAGCCCCCGCGCATGGCCCGGGTTGAAGGTGAGGTTCCCGGTGCCGGGCGAGAGCCCCTCCATGCCCGGTGCGCTGATCGCGCCAGGGCCTGCGTGGTCACAGCCATCCGGGTTCTGCGACCACCGCTCATGACCGCCGAAGTAGGCCGTGCTCTGGTCAGCGGCGGTGGAGAAAAGCGAATCGCAGCCGGTGTAATTGACCCACTCGTGCGTGACCTCGGTCTGGGTCGATGGGAACGCGGCGGCGGCGTCGCAGAGCCCGGTGTGCGGGAACGTGCCGCCTGACACGTTCCACGGGTGGAAGCCGGTGGTCGCTATGTAGATGGTCGAGTCATCGGGTGACCAGGACGCCGCCTGGAGGTAGAACGGTTCGCTGGTCCAGCACTGGTAGGGGTAGCCGCCTGGCAGGTTGCCTTGGCTGCCGTCGAATTCCGGCGAGCTCCACCCCGTGACCGTGGCGGTCGCACCACTCAGGTCCAGCATGAAGATCTGCTGTCTGGGCAGGCCGCCGGCCGACGTGAAGTCGCCTTCGACGAGATCGAGGGTGCCGCTGTGGCTGAGCTGCTGGTTGTAAACCCGGGTGGTGTTGGAGCCGACCCCGGGATAAACGTAGTGGCCGGAGATGCCGAGATGGATGAAGCCGTCATCCTTGCCGGTAGCAGGGGCGACGCTGACCAGGTAGGGGTCGGCCTTGCTGTTGTTGATCGACGTGAAGTAGCCGCCCACGATCAGGTGGCTGTTGTAGCCGAGCAGGGTCTCGACCTGCGCGTTGGCCGTGCTCCCGAAGGTCGGGACCACCTGGCCGGTGGTGGTGTCCACCTCGGCGATGTTCCGTACCGCGGTACCGCCGATCGAGGTGAATTGGCCGCCGAGATAAGCGTCCGCGCAGTTACCGCCGACGAACGCGATGGAATTGACCGTCCCGTTGACGTCGGGAGCCCACCCGGTCAGCGTGTACGGAGGCGCCGCGCTGAAGCTGATCACGTTGCTGACCGGGTAGGTGACGCTGTTCTGCCTGATGGCGGTGAACTTGCCGACCGCGAACATGGTCCCGCCGCACTGCACGATCTGCCGGACCTGCTCGGTAGTGCCGGTCGGGGCCAGTTCCGGCGTTCCGGGCGCGGGCGTCGAAGACACCGGACCGGTCGGCGCGGGCTGGGCCGCCGCCGCCGGGACGCCGAGCCCGGTCATGCCGACCGCGATCACTCCAGCCAGCATCGCGGCCGCCGCTCGCAATCGGCCACCGAAGATGCGCATGAAAACTCCTGCCTCAAGCAGGCGCAGGCCGGAGCCTGCGCCGGACCCTCAGCGTCCGCGCATCGGACGACCGCCGCCGGGGGCCGTCACGGGGTTCATGGTTAAGACGCCGCACCCCGGCCCGCGGTTGACACGGGCCGGGGTGCGGCGTGGCGCCGGAGTCCGGGGCCGATCAGGAACCGGGCAGGAAGCAAAGCCCGGCGTGCCCGGTGACGCCCTGGCACCTGTCGACGTTCATCTGGTTGTCGCTGGCGATCCACAGCCCGGCGCTGGTCCGCAGCATGTCATCGGCGCCGAGGCCGCGGGACTTGGAGTACAGCCCCGCCGTGTTGCCGCTGTTCAGCAGGAGCGAGTTGCTGGCCACCGAGAACGCGCCCATCCCCTCGGACTTGACGGCGCCGGACCCGGCCCGGTTGCAGCCATTGGGGTTATTCGCCCAGCGCTCGTGCCCGCCGATGTAGACGGTGGTCGAGTCGGCGGCGGCCGCGAACAGCGAGTCGCAGCCGGTGAAGTTCTGCCACACCGGTGTCACCGACCCGTCGCTGGCCGGCAGGGCTGTCACCGCGTCGCACGGCCCGGTCAGCGGGAACATGTGGTTCCAGGTGGCGAGGTGCAGGCCGGTGCTGACGGCATAGATCGTGTTCACTCCCGGGACCCAGGTCGCATCCTGCAGGTAGAACGGCTCCTTGACGGAGCAGTTCTGGTTGAAGAAGGGTGCGTCCCAGTTCGTCAGCGCGGCGCTGCTGGCTCCCAGGTGGATCATGAAGATCTGCTGCCGCGGCTGGCCGCCCACCTGGGTGAAGTCGCCTTCGACCAGCACCCTGGTGCCCGCCGGGCTCAGCTGCTGGTTGTAGATGCGGCTGGGGTTGGAGACCACCCCCGGGTAGCTGTAATGGCCGCTGATGTTCAGCGCGAGGTAGCCGTCGTCCTTGCCGGTGGTCACGTTCAGGCTCGAGTAGTAGCTCCGCGCCGTCCCGTTGATCGAGGTGAAGTACCCCCCGGTCAGCAGGTGGCTGCCGGTGGCCAGCATGGTCTCGACCTGGCCGTTGGCGTTGTGCCCGAAGCTTGTGTCCACCGCGCCGGTGGAAGCGCTGATCTCGGCGAGGTTTTTGGCGGACGTACCGCCGACCTGGGTGAACTGGCCGCCGATGAAGGCGTTGGAACAGTCGCCGCCGGCGAACGCGATCGTGTTCACCGTGCCGTTCACGTCGGGGTTCCATGGGCTGACGCTGTAGGGCGCCGTCGCGCTGAAGCTGAACACGTTGTTACGCGCGAAGGTAGACCCGCCCTGGCTGATCGAGGTGAACTTACCCACCGCGAACATCGTGTCACCGCACTGCACGATCTGGCGGATCTGCTCGGTGGTACCCGTCGGCGTCAGCTCCGGGGTGCCGCTGGCCGGGGTGGCGGATACCGGGCCGGTGCTGGCCTGTGCGGCCATCGTCGGCGCGGCGGCCGCGAACGCGCCGAGCGCGAGCGCACCGGCCAGCGCTCCTGCTGCGCTGCGCAATTGCCAATGACCGGGACAACGCATGACGCCTCCAGGCGAGTCTGCTGCGATTGACATGCCGCTTTCGCGCTGTATATAGACGGGTGAGCGCGCTGGGCCTGGGATTCAGGATTCAGTCTCTGATGCACGCCGTTAAGGCATGCCGAGTCTACGGCAGCGCGATCAGGATCGTGAACCATATGGGCCAAGTCCGGAAATCCGGGTGCTGGCCAGTGCAAACGATCGAACGTCATGTGCTCGGGCGCCTTCCCGCAGCCTGGGATCAGTGTTCGGTGATCATGCCCGCGCCGACCGTGGCGTTGGTCGCCTCGTCGATCAGGATCAGGCCGCCGGTCAGCCGGTTGCGCCCGTAGGGGTCGTGGAAGATGGGCATGGTCGTGCGCAGGGTGGCCCGGCCGACGTCGTTGAGCGTCAGCCGGTCCGCATGCTCGTCCCGGTGCAGGGTGTTCACGTCCAGCCGGTACTGCAGTTCCCGCACGATGGCCTTGACCGTACGCGTGGTGTGCTTGACGACCAGCCGGCTGCCCTTGGTCAGCGGCCGCACGTCGGACATCCAGCACACCATCGCCTCGATGTCCTGCGAGACGGCCGGCTGGTTGTGCGGCCGGCAGATGAGATCGCCGCGGGAGATGTCCACGTCATCGGCCAGGCACAGGGTCACTGACATAGGAGGGAACGCTTCCTCCACCGGGCCCCCCGCGGTGTCGATGCGCTGGACCGTCGTAGTCAGCCCGGACGGCAGGTGCATGACCTCGTCGCCGACCTTGAGTACGCCGCCGGCCACCTGGCCCGCGTACCCCCGGTAGTCGTGCAGCTCATGGTCAGTGGCCAGATGCGGGCGGATCACGTACTGGACCGGGAACCGCACATCGATCAAGTTGCGGTCGGATGCGATGTGCACGTGCTCGAGGTGATGCAGCAGGGAGGGCCCGTCATGCCACGGCATGTTCGGCGAGCGCTCCACCACGTTGTCACCGTGCAGCGCCGAGATCGGGATGAACGAGAGGTCGCCGACCTCGAGCTTGGTGGCGAATGCGCTGAACTCGTTGGCGATCTGCTCGAACCTCGCCTGGTCGTAATCGACGAGATCCATCTTGTTCACGGCCAGCACCAGGTGCGGGACCCGCAGCAGCGTGGCCAGGAAGGCGTGCCGCCTGCTCTGCTCGGTGAGCCCGTTGCGGGCATCCACCAGAACCACGGCCAGGTCGGCGGTGGACGCGCCGGTCACCATGTTCCGCGTGTACTGGGTGTGCCCGGGTGTGTCCGCGATGATGAACTTTCGCTTGGGCGTGGCGAAATAGCGGTACGCGACGTCGATCGTGATCCCCTGCTCGCGCTCGGCTCGCAGGCCGTCGGTCAGCAGGGCGAGATTGGTGTAGTTCTCGCCCCGGTCGCGGCTGGTCCGTTCGACCGACGCCAGCTGGTCTTCGAAGATCGCCTTCGAGTCGAAGAGCAGCCTGCCGATGAGCGTGCTCTTGCCGTCGTCCACAGAGCCAGCCGTGGCGAACCGCAAAATGTCCATCTGTCGTGGATCCTCGATTGTCGCGGAGTTCCTGACTGCAACGCTTGCGGAAGGCCCCGGCTGCGACCGATGCTGGGATGCGGAAACCCTCGTCGCGCCGACGGACCCCCCGACCAGCCCCATCCCGCCAGGCGGTACGCGGGGCCTTGGACTACCTTACGTGCTTAGCTCGTTTCTGTCGCTGTGCTTCGTCAGAGCAGCGCGCCGGGCTCGAACCCGGCCGGGGACCGGGCCGCAACGCCGAGCGCCCGGGAAATCTTACCGGCACCGTGATGCGCCCGGCCGCGCCGCGGTAACGGATCGGCTCCGTTTGGGCAATGTCAACCGTCGCCGGGTTGAGGCGTCTAACCTGTGCAGGAACATAAGTCTGGACGGGCGCGCAGTGCCGGGGGCGAGGACGGGTGCCGGGCGTGAAGCGCGGATACCTGTTAACTCCCGGCGCAGGCACCACCGGGGATACCGCAGGGAGGGAACTATGCGCTTTCTCAGTTCTCGGCGGCTGGCCGGCCGGGTCGGCGTGATCGGCATCACGCTGGCGGCGGCCGCGGGCGGGTTCGGGTACTCCGCGCTCGCCGGGCAGGCCACGGCGAGCCGGGGGGTATCGGCGAAGCCCGCCACCGGAACGCCTCAGCTGGTCCAGACGGGCAAGGAAGAGAACGTCCGCCAGCTGGCGAAGTGCGGCGGCATGATCTACGCGGTCGGCACCTTCACGAACGTCAAGCAGGGCGGCAAGACCTACTTCCGGAACAACGTGTTCAGCTTCAGCGCGACTAAGCCGTACGCGGTGTCCGGGCTGAAGGTGGACGTGAACGGCACCGTGAACACGATCGCGTTCACCAACCGCCACGGCTGCGGGGATGCCTACCTGGGCGGGTCCTTCACCTCCGTGCACGCCACCGCCGCGAAGAACATCGCCGAAGTCAGCACCTCGACCGGCGCCGTGGTTCAGGGTTTCGGGCACAACGCCAACGGCGAGGTCGACACCCTGCTCGGCTACCGCAGTCACCTGCTGGACGGCGGCCATTTCACCAGCACGAACGGCCACGCCCGCAACTACTACGCGAGCCTTGACCCCACCACCGGCAAGGATGACGGCTTCCTCAGGCTGCGCGTCTCGGGCAGCGTGCCCGCCGGGCCCGCCAAGATTTACAACCAGCAGCTCAGCCACAGCGGGAACCTGCTGCTGGTCGAAGGGAACTTCACGTCAGTGGGCGGCTTGCCCAGGCAGCAGATATTCATGCTGAACCTGGCCGGCTCGCAGGCCAAGGTCACCGGGTGGACCTCGGACGAGTTCAGCCAGCACTGCAGGTCCCAGGAATCCTTCTATGTGCGCGCCGCGGCCTGGTCGCCCAGTGACTCGGCCGTCTACGTCGCCGACACCGGGATCAAGCCCCTCAACTGGAACCATCAATTCCCGCTGACCGGCCTGTGCGATGCCGCGGCGTCCTTCCCCGCCGCCCAGAAGGCCGTGAGCCACAACTGGATCAACTACATGGGCTGCGACTCGCTGTACTCGGTGGCCGCCGACAGCGGTGCCGTCTACGTCGCCGGGCACCCGCGCTGGTCCCAGAACCCGGACGCCTGCAACCACAAGGGGCCAGGGGCCATAACCGACGAGGGCATGCAGGGCCTGTCTCCGGGTAGCGGAAAGGTAGTGCTCAACTCGTCAGGCTCGGCGCGCTACACCATGTCAAGGGCCAACGCGGATGACATGCTACTGACCAGCGCGGGGCTGTGGATCGCCAGCAGCAACCGGCAGGGAACTGACAAGTGCGGCGGCGTCGGCGGCCACGCCGGGATCTGCTTCCTTCCCTACCGGTAGGTCACGCGGCCGTCAGGGCTGCGGAGCAGGCAGATCACGCGGCCGTCAGGCCTGCGGAGCGAATCTGCGGAGCAAGCCCGCGGAGCGGGGACCGGAGATGCATGCCGGCCCGCTCTGCGGGGTGCGTGGCCGACAGCGTCCCGGGAGCGGCCCGGTTCTGACGGCCCCCGGGTCGGTCAGAAGTACCCTTCCCGCTTGCGGTCTTCCATGGCCGCCTCGCTGGTGCGGTCATCGGCCCTGGTCTGCCCGCGCTCTGTGATCCTGGTCACCGAGATCTCGGCGATGACCTCGGCCACAGTGGACGCCGTGGATTCGACTGCCCCGGTACAGGTCATGTCGCCGACCGTGCGGTAGCGGACACTGGCTTCGAAGACCGGCTCGTCATCGGCCTGGGTGACGTAGGGACCGTCCGCGAGCAGGATGCCGTCCCGCTCGAAGACCCGGCGGGCGTGCGCGTAATAGATGGCGGGTATCTCGAGGTTCTCCCTGGCGATGTACGCCCAGACGTCGAGCTCGGTCCAGTTGGAGATCGGGAACACCCGGATGTGCTCGTCCCGGCGGATCCGGGTGTTGTAGAGGTTCCACAGCTCCGGCCGCTGATTCTTCGGATCCCACTGCCCGAATTCGTCGCGGAACGAGAACACCCGCTCCTTGGCCCGTGCCTTCTCCTCGTCACGCCTGGCCCCGCCGAACACCGCGTCGAACCGGTGCTCGGTGATGGCGTCGAGCAGGGTGGTCGTCTGCAGCCGGTTCCTGCTGGCCCACCGGCCGGTCTCCTCGCTCACCCGGCCGGCGTCGATGGACTCCTGGACGGAGGCGACCACCAGCCGCGCGCCGACCTCGGCCACCCGCCGGTCCCTGAACTCGAGGACCTCAGGGAAGTTGTGACCGGTGTCGACGTGCATGACCGGAAACGGGATCCGCGCAGGCGCGAACGCACGCTCGGCCAGGGCGAGCATGACGATCGAGTCCTTGCCGCCAGAGAACAGCAGCACCGGCCGTTCGAACTCGGCCGCGACCTCGCGCATCACGTGGATGGACTCGGCCTCCAGCACGTCGAGCTGGGAGAGCAGGTAGTCAGGCTGCATCGTGACCATACAAGGATCCTCGGCATCTTCTCGTCGGGCTGTCACGGCCGCGGGCCGCGGCCTCATCGATGTCCGGCGGTGCCAGACACAGCGGGATTCCTACCGGTTAGCCGAGCCGATCGCGTCGAGCAGCACCCCGGCGAGCTCAGGCCGGCAGACCAGTAGATCCGGCATCCAGGGCCGTGCCTGATTGTACGTCAGCTCACTGCCGTCGATGCGTGATGCGTGCAGTCCCGAGGCACGCGCCACGGCCACCGGGGCGGCCGAGTCCCACTCATACTGCCCGCCGGCGTGCACGTACGCATCGACCTCGCCGCGCACCACGGCGGCGACCTTGGCACCGGCCGAGCCGAGCGGTACGAGTTCGGCCCCGGTGAGCTCCGCCACCCGCTCGATGAAGGCCGGCGGCCTGCTGCGGCTGATCACGATGCGCAAGCCGTCACCGTCTGCGTCGGCGCGCTGCGGCCCGACGGCCTGCGGGGCCGACGGCTCCGCGGTGCTCAGCGTCTCCTGCCGGGCAGGCAGGCCCACGGCGCCAGCCGTCAGCCCGCCCTGCTCCCACAGGGCCACGTGAACCGCCCAGTCGGTGCGGCCGGCCTCGCCGAACTCCCTGGTTCCGTCCAGCGGGTCAACGATCCAGGCGCGCTCGGCAGACAGCCTGGCCTGATCGTCCCGACCCTCCTCGGACAGCACCGCGTCACCCGGGCGCAACCGGGTCAGCTCCGCCATCAGGTACTCGTGAGCGAGCCGGTCGCCGGCCGCGCGCAGGCTGTCGGGGTCGCCGCCCTCGGCCCGCAGGGCGAGTAGGCGATGGCCCGTCTGGGCGGCGAGATCGCGGGCGAGACGATGATCGTCGGCAGTCATCAGCGGGGTGCTCCGTTCCTCCGGACGCCGCTCCGAACCGTATCAGTAGGCACCATGGGCGCGGATCACGGCGGACCAGGTCTTCCAGAGGATCTGCAGGTCGAGTGCGAACGACCAGTTTTCCACGTAACGCAGATCCAGCCGGACCGCCTCTTCCCACGGCAGGTCCGACCTGCCGCTGACCTGCCACAACCCGGTGATACCCGGTCGCACGGCCAGCCTGCGCCGGACATAGTCGCCGTACCTGGCCGCCTCCTCCGGCAGTGCCGGGCGCGGTCCGACCAGGGACATCTGACCGATCAGCACATTGATCAGCTGAGGCAGTTCGTCGAGTGAGAACCGGCGCAGCCAGGTGCCGGCCTTGGTGACCCGCGGATCGTCCTTGATCTTGAAGAGCACCCCGTTGCCGTCGTTGAGCCCTTCCAGCCGCATCTTCTGCTGCTCGGCGTTCTGGACCATCGTCCGGAACTTGTACACGTGGAACGGGCGCCCGTTCCGGCCCACCCGGACCTGACGGAACAGCACAGGCCCGCCGTCACCGAGCTTGATCGCGACCGCAATCCCCAGGAACAGCGGCGCCAGCAGCAGCAGCGCGGAAAAGGCAGCCAGCCGGTCGAACAGGCTCTTCACCGCCTGCCGGATGCCGGTCAGGTCGGGATGATCCATGTACAGCAGCGGCAGCCCCGCTGCCGAGCGGATGCTGGTCCGCGGGCCGGCCACGTCGAGCAGGGCCGGCGCCAGGCACAGGTCGGTGTCGGTCTTCTCCAGCTCCCAGGCCAGCTTGCGCAGTTCCACCCCGTTCATCTCCGGGCAGGCCAGCACCGCGACCGTATCCGCGTCCGACTGGCGCACCGCGGGCATCACGTTATCCAGGCCGCCGTGCACGGGTATTCCCTGCAGGCTTTCTTCGGACCCGCCCGTGCCCGCCAGGCACACGGCCACCACGGACAGGCCGTGGTAGGGCTCGCGGCGCAACTCGTTGATCAGGCCCTCCACGTCCTTCGGGTGGCCGACCGCGACCGCCCGCCGCATGCACCCGCCCTGGGCGCGCAGCCGGTGCAGTCGCTTGCGCAGCCAGTACCTGGCCACCAGGTCCAGGGCGACCACGCACGGCATGGCGACGAGAACATACCCGCGCGACACCCGGGCGGTGGTGGCGTAGGAAAGGATCGCGACCGCTCCGGTCAGGGCGATGCCAGCGTTGATGATCCGGCGGAACTCGTCCGCGCCGGTCCCGATGACCCTCGCCTCATACCCCCGCGCCAGCGCCACGCAGGCGATCCAGGCGAACGGCAGGCCGAACGTAAGAGCAACGTACGCGGCCGGCACATGACCGTGGTGGTCCAGCCGGCTACGGAGCGCAAGCAACCCCGCCGCCAGCGCCACGGCGCCATCAATCACCAGGGCCTGGCGAAGATACCGCCCGGTCCAGCTGATTACGCTCGGCGACGCGCGCTCGCCTACAGCGATGCCGATACGACCGTCAGGTCGCACGGCCATGCGCTCTCGCACTGCCCTTAACCCCCTCTGTCCGACCCAGGCCGCCGGTGATCCCATCAGGGAGCGAGCAAGCGGGAGGGGCCACTTGCGCACCGCGTGAGTCACGGACTCCCGGTTCTGCTCCTACGGGTCTGACGCACAACCCTACCGAGGGGTTGTCGCGAACGGTTGAAAACGAGTGAGTTTCGCGTTTTCACATAAACCCGTAACCCGACCATAATAATAGGAAACAGAACGGCGACACGGGCTGTCACCGCAGCCTGGCTGAGGGTGCTTCTGTCCGGAATATGCGCGGGACAAATGTCGCAAGAGTCCCGGGATAGGCACGAGCCGGCGACCGCCGGCCCTGCTCCGTTGTGTCATTCAGACAAACGCTTCCGGATCCTCTACGGCGTGGCAGCAAGCCGTTGCAGATCGTAGCCGAATGGCAGGCCGGGGAACGGCGCCGGGCAGCCGAGGTCGCTGCCTGGCGGCGGTCGGTCAGGCCGGCGCGTGAAATGTGTTCTGAGCCGGCTCAAGCCCCTGCCGCAGCAGGGCTTCGGCGGCATCGGCGGCGCGCTCGATGAGCAGCGGGACTTCCTTGCGCTCGGCGGCCGTGAAGTCGCGCAGCACGAAGCGGGCCGGTTCCATCCGGCCCGGTGGCCGGCCGATCCCGAACCGGACCCTGAAGAAGTCGCGGGTGCCCAGCGCGGCACTCACCGAGCGCAGTCCGTTGTGTCCCCCCGTCCCGCCGCCGAACTTGAGCCGGATTTCGCCGAATGGCACGTCGAGCTCATCGTGGATCACGACGATCCGGCTCGGCGGGATCTTGTAGAAATCACTCAGTGCGGCCACCGGCCCGCCGGAAACATTCATGTAGGAGCGGGCAATGCCAATGGTCACGGGCGCGCCGGCCAGCGTTCCCTCCGCAATGTCGGCGCGGGATCTGTGCCGGCGAAAGGACGAGCCCATCCTTCTGGCCAGCAATTCGGCCACCATGCGCCCGGCATTGTGCCGGTTGCCCGCGTATTCCGGGCCGGGGTTGCCTAGCCCGATGATGAGCCAGCGCTCGTCGGCCACGCCGCTGTCCTCGCGGCTTGCACGCCGGCCTAGGCGGATCAGCCGGACTGCTCGTCGCCGCCAGCGGATTCGGCGGGAGCCCCGGCTTCGGGCAGCAGCGCCTCGGGCGGCACTTCGGCAGCCTCCTCGGCCTCCGGAAGCCCGAGATCGGCCTCCATCTGCTCGGCCGTCGGCGCGGCGATCACGTGCAGGACGAGGACTTCGGGGTCGGCGACCAGCACCACTCCGTCGGGCAGGTCGAGATCCCTGGCGTGTACGGCCGCACCGATCTCCAGGCCCTCGACGTTGACCTCGAGCCCCTGCGGAATGTTCGTGGCCTCGGCGTCCACCTGAACCTGCACTAGCTGCTGGTCGAGCAGGCCGCCGGGGAACACCTCGCCGGTGACCCGCACCGCGACCTCCACCGTCACCTTCTCGCCCCGCCTGACCATGATGAGGTCGACGTGCTCGATGTCGCCCCTGATCGGGTTCCGCTGGACCGCCTTCGGCAGCGCCAGCTCGTTCCCGCCGGGCAGCCCTTCGACCCGGATCAGAGCGTTCTGCGTCTTCAGCGCCATCATCAGGGCGTGGCCGGGCAGCGTCAGGTGCCGGGTGTCGGTGCCGTGACCATAGAGGACCGCAGGCACCTTGCCTGCGACCCGGATGCGGCGGGCAAAGCCCTTGCCGAACTCGGTGCGCGGCTCCGCGGCGATAGGAACCTCAGGCACGGCGGGAACTCCTTAGCAGAACGGGTATCGCGGCCGGCTGCCGACTCAGGTGGTCAAGGCGAGCCATGGACGCACATGTAGCGTCCGCAGTCTAGCCGAGGAGGGCACCCGTTGCGTAATGGACCCAGACCGGACGCCGTACTTTCCTTCCGCCGGTGCGGGAAGGTCAGCTCTGGCCGTCGAAGAGGCTGGTGACCGAGCCCTCGCTGAACACCTCGTTGATCGCCCGGGCGATGAGCGGCGCGATCGACAGCACGGTGAGCTTGTCGATCCGCTTCTCCTGGGGGACCGGCAGCGTGTTGGTGATGATGATCTCGCTGATCCTGGAGTTCTTCAGGCTGTCGGTGGCGCTGCCAGAGAGCACCCCGTGGGTGGCCGTCACGATGACCTGATCCGCGCCCTGCTCGAACAGCGCCTCCGCGGCGTTCACGATCGTCGACCCGGTGTCCACCATGTCGTCGACCAGGATGCAGGTACGTCCCCGTACCTGGCCGACGACCTCGAGCACCTTGACCTGGTTGGCCACGTCGGGATCGCGCCGCTTGTGGATGATCGCCAGCGGACAGCCGAGCCGGTCCGTCCAGCGCTCGCAGACCCGGACCCGGCCGGCGTCCGGCGCGACTACGGTGACCTGCCTCAGATCGAGCCGGGCCTCGATGTACTCGGCGAGGATCGGGAGCGCGAACAGGTGATCGACGGGACCGTCGAAGAATCCCTGTATCTGGGCGGTGTGCAGGTCGACGGCCATCAGCCTGTCGGCTCCGGCGGTGGCGAACAGATCCGCCATCAAGCGCGCCGAGATGGGCTCCCGCCCGCGGCTCTTCTTGTCCTGCCGCGCGTACCCGAAGAACGGCGTGACCACGGTGATGCGCCGGGCCGATGCCCGCTTGAGCGCGTCGACCATGATCAGCTGCTCCATGATCCACTGGTTGATCGGCGACGTGTGGCTCTGCAGCACGAACGCATCGCATCCCCGGACCGACTCCAGCGACCGGACGAAGATCTCGCCGTTGGCGAAGTCGGAGATCATGGTCGGCGTGGTCTGGATGTCCAGGCAGCCCGCTATTTCGTCGGCCAGCTCCGGATAGGCGCGGCCGCCGAAGAGCAGCAGCCTCTTCTCCGCTGGCTGCCGCGGGCCGCCCGCCCGGTAGGTCGCCCCGGTGTTGTCACTCACCCGCTCTGCACTCCTCGCTGCCCGGTACCTCGGAACCGGGGCCTAGATGGGCGAACGGACCGACGACGGCGCCCGCGCCGATCCGGGCCGACACGCAGACCGAGTGCGTCACCGTCGCGTTCCTGGCCACGGTCGTGTCGGCCAGCAGGCAGCCGGGGCCAATCCGCGCTCCGGCCCCGACGGCCGTGCGCCCTTCCAGTTGCGTACCCGGGCCGATCTCGACGTCTGCCGCCAGCGCGACGTCGGCGTCGATCCAGGTGGTGGCGGGGTCTACGATCGTCACCCCGGCCAGCATCCAGCGGCTGAGCACCCGGTCGTTATAGGCGCGGCGCGCCCGGGCCAGCTGCACGCGGTCGTTCACCCCCGCCACCTCGGCGGGATCGCTGGCCCGCAGCAGGCCAGCGCGGTGGCCGTCGCCCCGCAGGATCGCCACCACGTCGGTGAGGTACTCCTCGCCCTTGGCGTTGTCGGTGGCCACTCGCTTGACCGCGTCGGCGAGCAGGTCACCGTCGAACGCGTACACCCCGGAGTTGATCTCGTCGATCGCGCGCTGCTCCGGCGTCGCGTCCACTTCCTCGACGATCTCGCTGATCGCCCCCCGGTCATCAAGAACGATCCGGCCGTATCCGGCCGGGTCCGGCACCCGCGCGGTGAGCGCGGTCACCGCGTTCTGGTTCGCGTGGTGCACGCCGATCAGGTCCGCCAGCGTCTGGCTGCGCAGCAGCGGCGTATCGCCGTAGGTCACCACGAGCACGCCGCTGATCTGGCCCACCGATTCCAGCGCGGTGCGGACCGCGTTGCCCGTCCCCTCCTGCCGGGGCTGAACGACCACGCGCGCATCCGGCGCGTGCTCGGCGACGTGCGGGATCACCTGGTCCCGGCCCTGGCCCGCCACCACGATGAGGCGGTCAGGGTGCAGGTCGCCGGCGACCGCGAGCACGTGCCCCAGCATGCTGCGACCGCACATGGTGTGCAACACCTTCGGGGTACGGGACTTCATCCGCCTGCCCTCGCCCGCGGCGAGGATGATCACGGCTGCGGGGCGGACTCCACTCACTCCTGCGGGCTCCTCGGCTGGCTGGTCACACGTAACCGGGGGGATAGGACCCGTGTTAACGTCCCCGACTCTCGCAGGATACCGCCCGGTTGCCGAGTGAGTTGGACAGTCGCGCAGACAGCCGCGGACCCTGGGCAGGCGCGGACATCGCGGTCCCGGTTTCGTCACACCCGACCCCTAGCGTTAGAACATGCGTTCTGCCGAAGAGCTTCTCCAGCTCAAAGAGCAAGCCATCGCTCTGCGCCGGGCGGGCAAGTCCCGCCGCCAGATCAAAGAGTCGCTCGGCAGCATGAGCAACACCACGCTCAGCTGGGCGCTGGAAGGCGAGCCGCCGCCGGAGTGGACGCGGCGGCCGAACGCCAAGGACGCGGTGCGGGCGAACGCCCGCGAACTGCGTGAGCAGGGCCTCGACTACGAGGAGATCGCGGACGCCCTAGGAGTCTCCAAGGGCTCGGTCTCCCTGTGGGTCAGGGACATGCCGCGGCCGCCGCACCTGAGCTACGGGGAATCCCGCAAGCGCTCCGCCGAGGGAGTGCGCCGGTACTGGGCGGCTGAGCGCCCGGTCCGCGAGGCGGCCCGGGAGGCGGCCATCGCCGCCGCGGCGGCCGAGATCGGCCCGCTCAGCGACCGCGAGTTCCTTATTGCCGGCGCCATCGCCTACTGGTGCGAAGGCTGCAAGAGAAAGCCACACCGGCGTGCGGAGCGTGTCACCTTCGTCAACAGTGATCCTGGCCTGGTCAGGTTCTTTCTGCGGTTTCTCGACCATGCGGGCATCGGGCAGGACAGGGTGACCTATCGGCTGCAGATCCACGAGAACGCGGACGTTTCCGCGTCCGAGCGTTTCTGGCTGGAGGTGATGGCCGCGAGCCCCGCACAGTTCAGGAAGCCCAGCCTCAAACGGCACAATCCCAAGACCGTGCGCAAGAACGTTGGCGCGGACTACCACGGGTGTCTCCGTATCGACGTGCTGCGCGGCGCCGATCTGTATCAGAAGATCGAGGGCTGGGCACGCGCTGCCATGCGTCCCGCGTGAGCCTGACGGTCTTTGTAACTAATTAACCCGACTAGAGCTCCCGGGAGAGGATTTGAACCTCTGTTGACCGGACCAAAACCGGTTGTCCTGCCGAGCTAGACGACCCGGGAAGGTTCATTGCCTCATCACCCTACCTGGATCACTTGCCGCTCGGCGCTGCACAGTCGGGCGGTCCTGGGGTAGGCGCGTCGTCTCGGATGGTGAGACGAAACGGGTGAACCCCCGGGTGTGAGGATCGCGACAGCTTGGTGAAATCTTCCGCCTCGCCCTTGCGGAACTTACGCCCCCGTAGGTTACGGTTACGTAAGCGTACGCAAGCCACCGCCCGCGTGCTCGACCGCGGGTCGCCTGAGCGCCTGGACCATCGAGCGGCAGGAAGGACGATGACGATATGGCCGCATCGCCCGATATCCGCATCGCCCCCGATACCCTCCGGCAGGCCAGGCCCGACATTGACGCCCAAGGCGGCGCGGGCCACCGGATCCTGGTCGGCATCTTCGTCGCCCTGCCGCTGCTGGCGCTGCTCGCCGCCGTGCCGTTCGCCTGGGGCTGGGGCCTGGGCTGGCACGACGTCCTGCTGGCGTTCGTGTTCTACATGGTCTCGGGGCTCGGCATCAGCGCGGGCTTCCACCGCTACTTCACCCACTCGTCGTTCAAGGCCAAGCGCCCGCTGCGGATGTCGCTCGCGGCGGCCGGCAGCCTCGCCTTCGAGGGCCCCGTCCTCAACTGGGTGGCCGACCACAGGCGGCATCACAAGTACAGCGACCGCGAGGGCGACCCGCACTCCCCGTGGCGGTTCGGCAACGACTGGAAGGCGCTCACCAAGGGACTGGCCTTCGCGCACGTAGGCTGGATATTCGAGGGGAACCGTACGTCACAGCAGAAGTTCTGCCCGGACCTGCTCGCCGATTCCGGCATCCGCCGGATCTCGCGGTGGTTCGTCGGGTACGCCGGCATCTCGCTGTTCCTCCCGGCGCTGATCGGCGGGCTCTGGGCGATGTCGCTGGCAGGCGCGGTAACCGCGTTCTTCTGGGCCGGCCTGGTGCGGGTGGCGCTGCTGCAGCACGTCACCTGGTCGATCAATTCGATCTGCCACACGTTCGGCAAGGAGGAGTTCGCGGTGCGGGACAAGGCCAGGAACGTGTCCTGGCTGGCCATCGCGTCATTCGGCGAGTCGTGGCATAACCTGCACCATGCCGACCCGACCTGCGCGCGGCACGGCGTGCTCAAGGGGCAGATCGACATCAGCGCCCGGCTGATCTGGATCTTCGAGAAGCTGGGCTGGGTCTACGACGTGCGCTGGCCGGACGGGGACAGGCTGTCGGCCAAGCGGACCGGCCAGGGCGGCAGGCCGCTGGGCTCGATGACGAGGCACGCTGTGGCCGCGATACCGGACAGCGCCGCCGGCTGACCGCCGCCACGGCCCGTCTGAGATCGGCATTTCCCGGCGGCTGGGCGTAAGGTCAGTGGGTGACCGAGCCAGGACCCAGGGCGAGCCGCCGCCGGATGTCGGGCAAGGAACGCAGGGAGCAGCTGCTCGACGTCGGCAGGCACCTGTTCGCCGAGCGCGGGTACGAGGGGACTTCCATCGAGGAGATCGCGACCCGGGCCGACGTCTCCAAGCCGGTGGTCTACGAGCACTTCGGCGGCAAGGAAGGGCTTTATGCCGTCGTGGTTGACCGCGAGGTCGGCAGGCTGCTCACGATGGCCACCAGCGTGCTGGCGGGCGAGCACACCAGGGAGAAGTTCGAGGGTGCCGCGATCGCGCTGCTGCGGTACATCGAGGACAACGCCGACGGCTTCCGCATCCTGGTCCGCGACTCGCACCCGGCCTCGGGGGCGGGCACGTTCGGCAGCCTGATCAGCGACATCGCCAGCCAGGTGGAGTACATCCTCGGCGACTTGTTCAGCGAGCGCGGCTATGACCCGAAGCTGGCCCCGATGTACGCGCAGATGCTGGTCGGCATGGTGGCGGTCACCGGCCAGTGGTGGCTGGACGCGCGGAAGCCCGAGCTGGAGGAGGTGGCCGCGCACCTGGTCAACCTGGCCTGGAACGGGCTGTCTCGCCTGGATCCCAAGCCGCGCATCTCGGCCAGCGTGACGGGCGCTGCCCGGGACTTAAGGACGGCGCCCCCAGGACCCGGCCGCTACGCGCGCCTGGCGACCACGAACACCCGGCGAAAAGGGAGCACGGTCCCGTAAGACCTCGGCGGGTAGGCACTGCGCATCCGCGCGCCGTACTCGGCCAGGAACTCATCGGCCAGCCCGGCCGGGAGCGCGCCGATCACCGGGCGTAGCCCGGTGCCCTTGTACCACTCGAGGACCGGGTTGTCCCCGGTCAGCACGTGCAGGTAGGTGGTCTCCCAGGCGTCTGCCTGCAAGCCGGCCCCGGCAAGCAGGTCGAGGTAATCGGCCGGGTCGGCGGCTTGCCGGTTCAGCATCACGCCGTCGAGCAGCGGCTGCCATCGCGCCGAGGAGACGAGCTCGCGCAGGACCGTATGAGCGGGCTGATCATTGTTGCCAGGGACCTGGACAGCGATCCAGCCGCCGTCGGCGAGGAGCCCGGTCCAGCGGGCCAGCACGCCGAGCTGGTCCGGCAGCCACTGCAGCACGGCGTTAGAGACCAGCACGTCGGCCGGGCCCGCGGGCTCCCAGTCTCTGACGTCAGCCAGGACGAACGACATCCGCCCGTCCCGCCGCGCGCCGCCACGGGCGGACTCGATCATGGCCGCGGAGCTGTCGACCCCGACGACGTCGGCGTCCGGCCAGCGCCCGGCCAAGGCGGCGGTCAGCTCGCCCGGGCCGCAGCCGAGATCCAGCACCAGCCTCGGGTCCGCCGCGTTCACCCGGGCCAGCAGGTCGAAGAAGGGCCGTGCCCGGTGGTCGGCGTAGCGCTGGTACTGGCCAGGGTCCCACATGTGATCACATCTCTCTTGATGTCAAGATACTTAGCCAGGGTTCTACCGGATCAAGCCTCTTGACGTCAAGAGATATGCTCAGGGTCGTGACCGAGCAGCTGAGGGACGAGGTCGATGACCTGGTCGCCGCGTGGCGAGCCGAGCGTCCCGACCTCGACGTCCAGCCGCTGCAGGTTCTCAGCCGGGTGTCGCGGCTGGCCAGGCACCTGGACCGGGCTCGCAGGACCGCGTTCGCCGGGCACGGGCTTGAGACCTGGGAATTCGACGTGCTCTCCGCGCTTCGCCGGCAGGGCTCACCTTACCAGCTGAGCCCGGGTGCGCTGCTGCGGGCGACGCTGGTGACGTCGGGCACCATGACCAACAGGATCGACCGGCTGGCCGCGGCCGGCCTGGTCCGCAGGCAGCCCGATCCGCAGGACAGGCGGGGCGTGCTGGTGACCCTCACCGCCGAAGGCCGCGCGCAGGTGGACGCCGCGCTCGCCGACCTGCTCGACCGAGAGGAAGCGCTGCTCGCCGGGCTGGATCGCGGCGAGCGGCAGCTGCTCGCCGGGCTGCTCCGGACCCTGCTCGCGCCGTTCGACGCTTAACCCGGATGGCCCGGCCGGACTGGCGGGCACGAGGTCAGTCCATCATCTCTGAGGGGCTGACCACGACCGCGCCCTGGGCCGGGCCAACCGCCCTGACGGCCGACCGGCACACCCCGGCGCCGGTGAGCGCGACCACGAGATCCACGGCCCGGTGCGCGTCGGCGACCAGGAACGCGCAGGTCGGGCCGGAACCTGAGACGATGGCGCCCAGTGCCCCGTACTCGCGGCCGACCGCGAGGGTCTGGCGCAGCTCGGGGCGCAGTGATAGCGCCGCGGGCTGCAGCTCGTTGCCGAGCAGCGGGCCGACCTCGGCCAGATCGCCCGAGCGCAGCGCGGACATGAGCTCGTTGCTCAGCCGCGGCGGTGCCGCGATGATGTCACGGGCGGCCCGGATCCGGTCGCACGCCCGGTAGACGTCGGCGGTGGACAGGCCGTCGGCCGCGAAGGCCAGCACCCAGTGGTACTGGCCGGTCACCAGCGCAGGGGTCAGCCGCTCACCTCGTCCCTGGCCCACCGATGTCCCGCCGACCAGCGCGAACGCAACGTCGCTGCCGATCCCCGCGGCCACCTCGGCCAGCTCCTGCTGGCTTAGCCCGGACCGCCACAGCTCATTGCACGCGACCAGCGTCGCCGCCGCGTCGGCGCTCCCGCCGGCCAGGCCAGCCGCCACCGGTATCCGTTTCCTGATCTCGATCGCGACACCCGGCCCCGCGGCGGCCGCCGGGGAGCCGGATGACTCGGAGACGACGCGGGGAACCCGGCGAGGCGGCAGGCCCGCGGCCCTGGCCAGGGCGGTCACCGCCTGCACCGCCAGATTGTCGTCCCCGTCGGGAACGGCGGCCGCGCCCTCTCCGGTGACCGTGACCAGGCGCCGGCCGGCTTCACTGACCGTCACCTCGTCGTAGAGCGATATCGCGTGGAACACGGTGACGAGCTCATGGAAACCATCCGGCCGTACCGGCCCCACGGCCAGCTGGAGGTTCACTTTTGCGGGCACCCGCACGGTCACAGCGGTCACGATTTGATGATCGTACGCGCCGCCGCGATGCCGGCGAACTCCGCGACGCCGAGCGATTCTCCCCTGGCCGCCGGGTCCACCCCGGCTGCGTGCAGGATCTGCTCGGCTCGGGGCACCGAGCCAGCCCACGATGCAAGGGCCGAACGGAGCATCTTCCTGCGCTGCGCGAAGGCCGCATCGATCACCTCGAAAAGCTCCCTCCTGCTGACCTCGGGTCCCGGCGGCTCGTGCCGGGTGAAGGCGACCAGCGTGGAGTCCACCCTCGGCACCGGCCAGAACACGCTGCGGGGCACCGGGCCGACCCTGCGCAGCCGGGCGTACCAGGCCAGCTTCGCGGTCGGCACGCCGTAGATACGGTTACCCGGCGGCGCCGTCATCCGCTCCGCGACCTCAGCCTGGACCATGACCACGCCCCGCCCGAGCGAGGGCACCGTGTCGAGCAGGTGCAGCAGCACCGGCACGGCCGCGTTGTAGGGCAGGTTGGCGACGAGCACGCTGACCGGGTCGCCGGGCAGCCCGGTGACCTGAGCCGCGTCCGCCGTCACGACGTCCAGCCGGCCGGCCAGGCCCGGGGCGAACGAGGCCACCGTGGCCGGCAGCTCGGCGGCCAGCACCGGGTCCACCTCGACGGCCAGGACCCGGCGCGCGGCGGGCAGCAGCGCGAGGGTCAGCGAGCCGAGCCCGGGACCGACTTCAAGCACGTCCTCGTCCGGGCGCACCGCGGCCAGTCTTACGATCCGCCGCAACGTGCCCTGGTCGATGACGAAGTTCTGGCCGAGTCGCTTAGACGGCCGGAGATCCAGCCTGGCCGCGATGTCCCGGACGTCCGCGGGCCCGAGCAGCCGCTGATCGCCATGGTCGCTTACCACGGGCCGAAGACGCGCTCCGCGGTCCTGCTGACCAGTCCGCAAAGCTCCGCGGTGTCCATCCCCTTGACCTCGGCCAGCTCGCGCAGCGTGAGAGCGGCAAACCACGGGGCGTTGGGCTGGCCCCGGTACGGCACCGGGGTGAGGAACGGGGCATCGGTCTCCACCAGGAGCAGCTCGGCTGGGGCCGCCGCCGCCGCGTCGCGCAGCGGCTGGGCGCTGGCGAACGTGAGGTTCCCGGCGAAGCTCATGACGTAGCCCGCCTCGGCGCACTGCCTGGCCATCCGCTCGTCACCGGAAAAGCAGTGGAACACCACCCGGTCTGGCGGGCCCTGCTCGGCCAGGATGCGCAGCACGTCCTCGTGCGCCTCCCGGTCGTGGATCACCAGCGCCTTGCCCGTCTGCTTGGCGATCTGGATGTGCTCTCGGAACCAGTCCCGCTGCACCGGCGGCGCCGCCCAGTCCCGGTAGTAATCGAGCCCCGTCTCGCCGACCGCCCGCACCTCGGGCCGCGCCGCCAGCGCCGCAATCTCGGCTAGCACCGCCTCGGCTTGCACCGCCCCGGCTAGCACCGCCTCGGCTCGCACCGCCTCGCCCGGCGCGGCCTGCGTGGGAACTGGGCCGGCCTGCCCGGGACCGGGCTGACCGGCCTGCGCGGCCCCGGCCGCCTCGGTCTCGTTCGGGTGGATGGCCACCGCGGCGTAGACGTCAGGGTAGGCGGCCGCGCATTCCGCGGCCCAGCGCGACGAGGCGAGGTCGGTGCCGATGGTCACCACCCGGCGGATGCCCACAGCGCGCGCGTCGGCCAGCGCGTCTTCGACCGGGACCTTCATGATGTCCAGGTGGCAGTGACTGTCCAGCGCCTCGCCCGGCAGCGCGGCGGCGGCCCGGTCCTCGGGTGTCATGCGCCCTCCAGGATCACTGTCCAGCTCCCCGGTGGCTGATGCCGCAGTCGCCCAGGATCTGCATTACGCCCCTTTCAGGATCACTGTCCAGCTCCCCGGAGGCTGACGCCGCAGTCGCCCAGGATCTGCATTACGCCTCTTCCAGCCGGGCCAGCTCCTCGTCGGCCACCGACGGGTCGAGCTTGGCGAACAGCGGGCGGGGCGGCTGCAGTGGCGTACCAGGCCGGATCGGCCTGTGCTCCCAGCGGGCCGCGACGTCGTAGTCGCCGGTGATGACCGGGTAAGACGGGCTGCCGTCCTCGTCCACCTCCTCGATGTGCGGCATGCCGGACCACTCACCGGTGCCGCCGAGCATCTCGTAGACCCGCTGCGACGACCGGGGCAGGAACGGGCTGAGCATGGTCTTGGCGTCGTCTACCAGTTGCAGCGCCACGTGGCAGATCGTGCGCATCCGTTCCGGGTCGGTCTCGCGCAGCTTCCAGGGGGCCTGGTCGGACAGGTACTTGTTGGCCTCGGCGGTGGCGCGCATCGCGGCGGTGATGGCGGCCTTGAACCGCGACCGCGACAGCGGCTCGGCCACCTGGCCGAACGCCAGCCGGGACCGCTCGAGTACGGCCAGGTCCGGCTCTGTCAGCACGCCGGGCGGCGGGATGGACCCGACGTTGCGGGCCGCGAACGAGACCGCCCGGTTCACCAGGTTCCCCCAGTTGGCGACCAGCTCGTCGTTGTTGCGCCTGATGAACTCGGTCCAGGTGAAGTCGGTGTCCTGGCTCTCTGGGCCGGCCACGGCGATGTAGTACCGCAGCGCGTTGACGTCGTAGCGGTCGAGGAAGTCCCGCACGTAGATGACGACGCTGCGGGAGGAGGAGAACTTGCGCCCCTCCATCGTCAGGTACTCGCTCGACACCACCTCGGTGGGCCGGTTCAGCGCGCCGAGCGAGCCGGGCGTTCCGCCCCTGTCGCCCTGGCCGCTGTAGCCGAACAGCATGGCCGGCCAGATCTCGGCGTGGAAGACGATGTTGTCCTTGCCCATGAAGTAGTAGGACTCCGAATCGGGCTCCTGCCACCAGGCCCGCCACGCGTCCGGGTCGCCGGAGCGCCGGGCCCATTCGATCGAGGCGGACAGGTAGCCGACCACCGCGTCGAACCAGACGTAGATCCGCTTGTCGGGCCGGTCCCGCCAGCCGTCCAGCGGCACTGGGACACCCCAGTCCAGATCACGGGTGATCGCCCGCGGCTTGAGGTCGTCAAGCAGGTTGAGCGAGAACTTGAGCACGTTCGGCCGCCACTGGCCGCTCTTGGACTGCAGCCAGGTCCCGAGCGTCTCGGTAAAGGCCGGCAGGTCGAAGAAAAAATGCTCGGTCTCGACGAACTCGGGCGTCTCGCCGTTGATCCGCGACCGCGGGTTGATCAGGTCCACCGGGTCCAGCTGGTTGCCGCAGTTGTCGCACTGGTCGCCGCGCGCGCTCTCGTACCCGCAGATGGGGCAGGTTCCCTCGATGTACCGGTCCGGCAGCGTCCGGCCGGTGGACGGCGAGATCGCGCCCAGCGCGGTCCGGGCGAAGATGTAGCCGTTCCGGTAGAGCCCGGTGAAGATCTCCTGGACCGTGGCGTAGTGGTTGCGGGTAGTGGTCCGGGTGAACAGGTCGTAGGACATGCCCAGGCTGGTCAGGTCCTCGGCGATGACCCGGTTGTAGCGGTCGGCGAGCTCGCGGGCGGTCACGCCCTCCGCGTCAGCCTGCACCTGGATGGGAGTCCCGTGCTCGTCGGTGCCGCTGACCATGAGCACCCGGTTGCCCGCCATTCGCTGGTACCTGCTGAACATGTCGCAGGGCAGCCCGAACCCGGACACATGCCCGATGTGGCGGGGGCCGTTCGCGTAGGGCCAGGCAGGGGCGGTCAGGATGTGGCGGCTTGACGACGACATGGGCAAAGCCTATTGGCCGCGGCGGACCGGCTGGCGGCCGCCAGCCGTGTCCTCGGCCGCCGTCACCGGCAATGAAGCCCTGTAGACCTTGCGCGTGCTCAGCCCGAGTTCGGCGGCGACGGCCGCGGCGGCGTCCTTGTGCGAGGCGCCGGCCGCCATCCTGGCCGCCACCTCGCTGGCCGCGCCGGCCAGGTCCGCCGGTCCGGCCTGGCCGTCCTGCCTGGCCGCGCCGGCCACCACGATCGTGACCTCGCCGCGGATACCGTCAGCGGCCCAGCCGGCAAGCTCGTCCAGCGTTCCCCGGCGGATTTCCTCGTGCGTCTTGGTCAGCTCGCGGCAGACCACCGCCCGGCGCCCTCCGCCCAGCGCGGCGGCCAGGCCGGCGAGGGTCGCGGCCAGCCTGCGCGGGGACTCGAAGAAGATCATCGTCCGCGGCTGCGCGGCGAGTTCGGCCAGCCTGCGGGCCCGCTTGCTGCCCCGCGGGGGCAAGAACCCCTCGAAGCAGAACCGGTCGCTGGGCAGCCCGGATACGGCCAGCGCCGTGATCGCCGCGGACGGCCCCGGCAACGCCGTCACCCGCGCCCCTGCGGCCGCGGCCGCCTGCACCAGGCGGTACCCCGGGTCGCTGACACCGGGCATGCCCGCGTCGGTGACCAGCAGCACGTCACGTCCCGCGGCGAGCTCACCGGCCAGCTCCGCCGCCCTGGACTGCTCGGTGGCGTCCCAGTACGACACGACCCTGGCGGTCAGCGGCACGCCGAGGCGGGAAGCCAGCCTAAGCAGCCGCCGGGTGTCCTCGGCCGCGATGATCTGCGCCTGGCCGAGCGCCGCGGCCAGCCGCGGCGATGCGTCGTCCAGGCAGCCGATCGGGACCGCAGCGATGGTAAGGGTTCCCGGGATGTCGTTGTTCATGCCGAGACTCACGTTAGCGGCCGGTCAGGGCGGCCGGCTGAGCGGCGCCGCGCAGCCAGCGAAGGATCCCCTTACCGACCACTTGCGTCCCGGCACCAATACGATGGCGGTTGATGACGACGTCCCAGGCGGAGGCGGCGGCCACGCACAAGCGCGGGTACGTGTCCGCCCTCGCAGCCAGACTCTGCCCGCCGATGCCGGGGAGCGTGGCCTGGGGATGGATAGGCCCGCTGCTGGTCACCGCGTTCGGTGCGTTCCTGCGCTTCAACCGGCTCTCGGTGCCGCCGTCGATCGTGTTCGACGAGACCTACTACGTACCCGATGCCCTGGGGATCCTCAAGTACGGGACCGAGCACAACTACATCAGTCACCGCAACGGCCTGCTAGCCCGCGGCAACACGCACATCTTCACCTCCGGGGGCGAGTTCGTCGCCCATCCGCCGTTCGGGAAAATCTTGATCGCGGCGGGCGAGTGGATTATCGGGCTCACCCCGTTCGGGTGGCGGTTCGCTGCCTGCCTGGTGGGATCGCTTTCGATCCTGATGACCGCGCGGATCGCCCGCCGGATGACCCGGTCCACGCTGCTCGGCTGCGTCGCGGGCCTGCTGCTGGCGCTGGATGGCCTGGAATTCGTGATGAGCCGGACGGCGCTGCTCGACATCTTCTTGATGTTCTGGGTGCTGGCCGCGTTCGGCTGCCTGGTGGTCGACCGTGACCGGGCCAGGCAGCGGCTGGCCGAGACGATGCAGCGGCGCCCGCGGGACGACGCGGGACCAGGGCTCGGCGTGCGCTGGTGGCGGGTGCTGGCCGGGGTGTGCCTCGGGTTCGCCTGCGCGTCGAAGTGGAACGGCATCTGGTACGTCCCGGCCTTCGCCGCGATGTCCGTGGCCTGGGATGTCGGCGCCCGGCGGGCCGCCGGCCTGCCGCGCTTCGTCTTCGGCGGGCTGGTGCGAGACGGCCGCTGGGTTCTCGCCTCGCTGGCCGCCGTCCCCGCCATCGCCTACATCGCCGCGTGGAGCGGCTGGCTGTTCACCAGCACCGGCTACGACAGGAACTGGGCGGCGCAGCACGGCATCCACACGCCGGTGATCTCCGCCCTGGTATCGCTGGTCGAGTACAACCGGGCGATGCTGCACTTCGATTCCACGCTGACCACCCACCATCCGTACGAATCCCAGCCCTGGTCGTGGCTGGTGATCAGCAGGCCGGTCTCGTTCTACTACGAGGCGCCCAAGTTCGGCCACGCCGGCTGCCAGGTCAAGTCCTGCTCGCAGGAAGTCCTGGCCATCGGCACCCCCTTGATCTGGTGGGTGTCCATCGCGGCCCTGGTCATCTGCCTGGCCTGGTGGCTGACCCAGCGGGACTGGCGGGCCGGCGCCGTGCTGGTGGGGGTGGCGGCCGGCTGGCTGCCGTGGTTCCTGTTCCTGTCCCGGACCAAGTTCTACTTCTACGCGGTGGTCTTCGACCCGTTCCTGGTTATCTCGATCACGCTGTGCCTCGGCCTGCTGATCGGGCCGGCCCGCGGCAGCCCGGCCCGCCGCGCGATCGGCGCGGCGCTGACCGGCGCGTACCTGCTGGGCGTGCTGCTCAACTTCTACTACCTGTACCCGGTGCTGGCCGCCAAGGTGATCCCGTACAGCTCCTGGCTGGCCCGGATGTGGTTCAGCAGCTGGATCTGACCGCGCCGGTGATGCGCTCCCACGGCACCGCAAGCCGTTCCATCTCGCGCGGCTCGAACTTGGTCAGCCCGCCCGCGTAGGTGCGTCCCTGGCCGAGCGCGACCGAGGACCGCAGGTACCCGGCCAGCCGGTCGAGCACGGCGCCGGGCACCGGCTCGCGCGGATAGAGGCCGTGCGCGATGTTCAGGTGCCGGACGCCGGCCACGTTGCGCACGAAGGCGGGCGGGCGGCGGGCCATGTAGCTGGCGATGATCGGCGCGGGCTCGGCAAGCCCGACCCGCCACCACGGGCGGCGGTGCCTGGCGATGTAGGACTCCGCGGCCCCGGCCCTGGCTGCGCGGGCGATGAACGCGCTGGCCAGCTCGCGCTCCGGGCCGGGCAGCTCGTCTGGCTCGGCCGGAAGATCGATGACGACCCTGAGCAATGCCGCCTCCGCCAGCATCTCGCCCGCGCCGAACAGCTCGCGTGCCCTGGTCACCGCGGGGAATCGGAAGCGGGGCGGCCCGCCGGCCTGCCCGGGTTCGCGCACCCAGACCGCGTTGGCCCCGGTGACCTGGCCGCGGTGCACCCGGCAGATCTCGCCGAGCTCGACGTATCCGGCCGGCGTCCGGCCGGATGCCCTGGCCGGGGCGGCGCCGCGGACCAGCGGCCCCCACCGCCCGGCCGCGCTGAGCCTGGCCCGGGAGACCGGGCGGCCGCCGCCGAGCTCACCCAGCCCGGCCGGGGTGGCCGTCAGCCTCAGCCGCATCGACCCTGGCCTGCTGCCCGGCCGGAAGCACGAGATGGCCGACGTAACGATGGCGTCAGGGAAAAGCTGGGCGGCAGGCTCGAGCAGGTGCACTGACTGGCCGCCGAGCTCGCCGAGCAGCAGCGAGCGGACCAGGCTGCCGTAGTTCACGTCGAGCCATTCGGCGGCCGTGATGAATACGCCCAGGTCACCGGGGACCGCGTGCCGCGCGGTGGCCAGGAAGAAGTGCACGTGCAGCCCCGCCAGCCCGCTGGCCCGCAGGCCACGTTCGCGCGCCGCCTCCGCGAGCCAGCGCTTCCAGCCCGCCGGTATCTGGTGATGGCGTACGTAGGGCGGGTTGCCGAGGTACACGGTCTGGCCGTGGGCCCGGGGGATCCGGACCGACCGGTAGTCGCCCAGGATCACCGCCGCCCGCGGGCCGAGGCCGGCCGCGGCCAGGTTGGCCCGGGCGATGAGGGCGGCGAGCGGGTCGGTCTCGACTCCGATGAGCCGGGCCCGCGGCCACCGGCGGCCCGCCGCGAGCAGGAACCGGGCCGACCCGGTGCCCGGGTCCACCACCTGGGCCGGCCCGGTGTCGCCGGCCTGCCGGGCCGCCCATCCGATCATGCTCGCCACGACCGGCGCCGGGGTGAGCGTCTGGCCCAGCTGCCTGCGCTCGGCCGCGGTCCTGGCCGCGCTGAGCGCGTCACCCAGCGGGTCCCCGCCGGCGGCGATCGCGGCGCGGATCGCCGCCGGCGGAGAGACAGAGCCCGTGCTGCCCGCCGCGGCCGCGGCGGCGGCCAGCTCCCGTTCGGCCGCGGACAGGGCCGCGACCCGCTCCGCGCCCAGGCCGAGTGCCGCCCTGACCAGGGCGGGCACGTCCCCGGCCAGATCCCCCGCGCCCATCCTGGCCCCGGCGGCCGTCACCGCTCTGTTCCTGGTCGCGGCGCGTGTCCCGGTCACGGGACCATCTTGGCGGCCGCCCCGCGGCGGGCAGACGCGACACGTCGCGAAATCGTGACCAATTCTTGTCGTCGGTTTCGGGGGTCAGGAACGTCTATGGGTTAGGAGCGTCCAACCAGGCTGGAGCGACGATGAGTGTCAGGGATCACGCACGGGACCGTTGCATCAGGTTCGCCCCCCGCACCGCGCCGCCCGCCGCGCGCTATGCCGCGGAGGTGCAGGCCCTGAGCCGGCTGCCTGACTACGACATCCTGCGTGCCCTGCACGACCTGCCGGACGAGCTCAGGCTCGCGGTCTATCTCGCGGACGTCGAGGGCTACCCCTACAGGGAGATTGCCGAGATCATGGGCACCCCGGTCGGCACCGTCGCTTCCCGGCTGCACCACGGCCGCGGCAGGCTGCGCGACCGCCTCGCGGCCGCCGCCGTCCGGCGCGGCCTGGCCATGGGTTAGCGGGGGGCCAGTTCCCAGCCCAGGCGCACCGGGTCGTACGCGCGCTCGACGTAGATCTGGTGCCACAGCGAGAAGACGATCAGGACCCACAGCTGGCGCCAGCTCACGTCAGGCTCGCCCGCCCGGTAGCGGCTCAGCAGGCTGAGCGCGGCCTCGCGGTCGATCCACCGCTGCGTCTGCGCGGTGCGCAGCAGCTGATCGGCGTAGCCGAACCACTCCCCGGCCAGCCACTCCCCCACTGGCACCGGGAACCCGAGCTTCGCGCGCTCGGCCGCCGCCTGCGGGAGCACCTCGCCCATGGCCTCGCGGAGCGCGAACTTGGTGGTGCCGCCGGCCGTCTTCTCCTCCCGGGAGAGCCTGGAGGCCACGGTCATCACCTCCCGGTCCAGGAACGGGACCCGCAGCTCCAGGCCGTGGGCCATCGCCATCCGGTCCGCCTTGACCAGGATGTCTCCCGGCAGCCAGGTGTTGATGTCCACCAGCTGCATGGTCGAGACGTCGTCCAGGCCGGCCTCGGCGGCCTGCTCGTAGACCGGATCGGTCACGTCGTAGGCGGTCGCGCCCCAGGGCCCGGCCACCAGGTCGGCCTGATCATCGACGAACACGTGCGCGTTCCCGATGTACCGGCGCCGCAGCGGGGTGCCAGCCCGGCCGAGCAAGCCCTTGCCCTTGGCGCCTGCCGGGAGCATCGAGGCCGCCCGGTGCAACGGGGCCTTGCCCCATTCGGGCAGGTGCGCGCCCGCCCGGACCACGCCGGGCTGATGATAGACGGCGTAACCGCCGAACAGCTCGTCCGAGCCCTCGCCGGACAAGACGACCTTGACGTATTTGCTCGCCTCCCTGGCGACGAACCACAGCGGCACGGCGGCCGCGTCGGCCATCGGGTCGTCCAGGTGCCAGATGATCCGCGGCAGTTGGGTGAAGAATTCCTCGGCGCTGATCACGCAGGGGACGGACTTCACGCCCAGCGCCGCCGCGGTCTCCTGCGCCTGGTCGATCTCGCTGTAGCCCTGCCGCTCGAACCCGGCGGTGAAGGTGAGCAGCCCGGGGCGGCTCACCGCGGCCAGGGCGCAGACGGCGGCGGAGTCGATGCCGCCGGACAGATAGGCGCCCAGCGGCGCATCGCTGCGCTGGTGGACGGCGACGGAATCCCGCAGCACGTCCAGGATCATGGGCGGCGCCTCGACCGACGGGCCGGCCGCCGGGCGCAGCTGGGCCCGCCAGTAGCGGTACATCCTGAGAGGTCGCTCCGGGCGCACGATCAGCGCGTGACCCGGCGGGAGCACGCGCACCGGCGGGGTCATCGTGGCCGGCGCGGGCACGTACTGGAACGCCAGGTACCGGCGGAACGCGTCCGGATCGAGCGCGGTCAGCTCGCCAGGCCGGGCCAGCGCCTTGCGCTCGGAGGCGAAGCGGAACGCCTGGTACCCGCCGGAGCCGGGATCGCCCCCGGCCAAGGACGGCCCGGCCGGGGACGGCCCGCCCGCAGGGCGGGGTTCGTCGGTCGCGTAGTAGAACGGCTTGATCCCGAACGGATCCCGGGCGCAGAACAGCTGGCGCTTCCAGGTATCCCAGATGGCGAACGCGTACATGCCGCGAAGCTTGCGGACCACGTCCCTGCCCAGCAGGGCGTACGTCTCGAGCAGCACTTCGGTGTCGGAGTCGGTGCGCAGCGCGACGCCGCGCGCCCGCAGCGCGCCGGCCAGCTCCAGGTAGTTGTAGATCTCGCCGTCGAACACCATCCAGTACCGGCCGTCCGCGGAGCACATCGGCTGGCGGCCGCCGGGCGAGGGGTCGATGACCGCCAGCCGCCGGGCGCCGAGGGCAACGTCCTGGTCGACGTAGCAGCCCTCGTCGTCGGGGCCACGGTGCGCGAGGCAGCCTGCGGCGGCGCGCACCCACCCCTCGTCGGGCTCGGCTCCTGGCCCCAGGGCCAGGTACCCGGTGATTCCGCCCATCCTTAGTCCTCGGCCTGTCGCAGCATCATCTGCCCACCGATCCTACGGGCGAGGCGCGACTTACCCGACCGGGTTGCGACTGAGCACCAGGTCAGGACGGCCGTGAGACCGGCCAGCGCCGGCCTGCTACCCGGCGGGCGCCGGCCTGACCCCGCCGGGCCGGCAGCAGCCGAGTCCGGGGCCGGCCACTGCGGGCCGGGCGGCGGCTACTCGCCGCGCCAGACCGGCGGGCGCTTCTCGGCGAACGCCGCGGCGCCCTCGATCGCGTCCGCGGATCCGAATACCGCGCCGAGGATCTCGCCCTGCCGGGCGAACGCCTCGCCGGATGGCCAGTCGGCCGATTCGGCCACGACCCGCTTGGAGGCCACGACCGCGAGCGGGGCGTTGGCGGCCACCCTGGCGGCCAGGTCGCGGGCCGCCTCGAGCGCCTGCCCGGCCGGGACCACCTGGCTGATCAGGCCGGCCCGGTGCAGGTCGGCAGCCGGCACGCGCTCGCCGGTCAGCACCATCTGCATGGCCGCGTGGTAGGGGATGCGCTCGCGCAGCCTGAGCAGGCCGCCAGCTCCGGCGGCCAGCCCGCGGGTCACCTCGGGCAGGCCGAACTGAGCCTCGTCGCCTGCGACGACCAGGTCACACGCGAGCACGAGCTCGAAGCCGCCGGCCAGCGCGTACCCCTCGACCGCCGCTATCACCGGCTTGACGGGCGGCCGCTCGGTGATGCCGCCGAATCCCCGCCCGCCGGCCAGCGGGTTATCCCCGGTCAGGAAGCCTTTCAGGTCCATGCCCGCGCTGAAGGTGCCGCCCGCGCCGGTCAGGATGAGGACGCGGACGTCCTGGCGCGCGTCCAGGTCCTCGACGGCCGCGGCGATGCCCGCCGAGACCGCGCCGTTGACCGCGTTCCGCGCCTGCGGGCGGTTGATGGTGATGACGGCGATGCCGTCGTCAACCTCGATCAGAACCTCGTCCGCCACGCCAGTCCTCCCGGCTCTGTAGCTGGATCCCGTGCGGCCGCCCGCGCGCCCATGTCCGTGATCACGAGGGCCGGGCACCGGTGATGACGGCTGCGAAGGCTTCGTGATCGCCGGACCGGCCTATTTCGGCTGGAACCTGATGCCGCCGTCGAAGCGCACGATCTCGGCGTTCATGTAGTCGTTCTCGATCAGCGAGCGCGCCAGGCGGGCGAACTCGGCCGCGGTGCCGAGCCGCTTGGGGAACGCCACCGGCATGATCAGCCTGGCCTTGAACTCCTCGCTGGCTTCCCCGGCCCCGTAGATGGGGGTGTCGATGATGCCGGGGGCGATGGTGTTGACCCGCGCCCCGATGGCCGCGAGGTCACGGGCCGCGGGCACGGTCATCCCGATGATGCCGCCCTTGGACGCGGAGTAGGCGACCTGCCCCGTCTGTCCCTCGATGCCCGCGACCGATGCCGTGTTGATGATCACTCCGCGCTGGCCGTCCGCGTCCACGGGCTCGGTGCGGGCCATCTGTGCCGCGGCGATCCGCATCAGGTTGAACGTGCCGATCAGGTTGATGTCGATGACCCGGCGGTAGGCGGCCAGGTCGTGCGGCGTGCCGTCGCGGGCCACGGTGCGCGCCGCCCAGCCGATGCCGGCGCAGCTCACCGCCACCCGCAGCGGCGCCCCCAGCCCGGCCGCCGCGTCCACGGCCGCCTGCACCGACTGCTCGTCAGCGACGTCGGTCCTGGCGAACAGGCCGCCGAGGTCACTGGCTATCGCCTTGCCGCGTTCCTCGTTCAGGTCGGCGACGACCACCCGGGCACCCGCGGCCGCCAGCTCACGCGCGGTGGCCTCGCCCAGGCCGCTGGCTGCCCCGGAGATGATCGCTGCGGTTCCGTTGATGTCCATGTGCGGGAGCATACTGGGGCCCCGGCGGCCGGGACCGAACAGGGTTCGGTTTGGTCCCGGCTACCGTCGTCCGGCGGTCCCTGGCGCGCCCGGCGGGTACGGCGGGGCACCAGGCGATCGGCTCAGCTGGCCGGTTCCAGCAGCCCCCGCGTCCACAGCCCCGGCAGTTCCTCGTGGCCGGGCTCGAACGGGAACCGGGGGGCGAAGGCGGGCTCCAGGTCGGTCAGCCAGGTCGCGGCCGGATCGAACCTGGCGAAGAACGGCCTGCCCACCAGGTCGGGATCACGCGCCTGGATCATGTGCAGCACGAAGACCTTCTCCCCGGCCACCTCGGTGATCCCGTCCACGCACACCTTGCCGGGCGTGGCCGACATGGACGGCCCGCGGACCGTCCGGCACAGCCCGGACACGCTCCGGTAGGCATCGCGGAACACCTCGTAGCCGCGGGCCAGCGGCACCGCGAAGTAGTCCTGGGGACCGGTGTCGCGCTCCACGAACATGTAGTAGGGGATCATCCCCATCCGCATCTGGGTGCGCCACATGCTCGCCCAGATCGCGGGGTCGTCGTTGATGGACCGGATCAGCGGCGCCTGGGTGCGGATGACCGCCCCGGTGGACAGGATCCGGCGCACCGCCTCGGCGACGAGCGGGGACTCGAGTTCTCGTGGATGCGAGAAATGCGCCATGAAGGCCAGGCACCGGCCGGACGCCACCACGTCCTCGAACAGGCGCAGCGTCTCGTCGGCGTCCGGGTCGGTGACGAACCGCTGCGGCCAGTAGCTGAGCGACTTGCTCCCGATCCGGATCGATTCGAGGCTGTCCAGCCGCGGGTCGAGCAGCGGCTCGATGTACCGGCGCAGGACCGGCGCGCCCATGATCATGGGATCCCCGCCGGTGATCAGGACCCCGGTTACCTCCGGGTGCCCGAGCAGGTAGCTGACCAGCATGCTGGAGTCGCCCATCGCCATCTTCAGGTCGGGCTCGTCTACGAACTGGGCCCACCGGAAGCAGTAGGTGCAGTAGGCATGGCAGGTCTGGCCCTGCTTGGGGAACAGCAGCACGGTCTCGGGGTACTTGTGCTGCAGCCCGGGCAGCGGCTCATCGTCCAGGGCCGGCGTGTTGAGCGCGAGCTGGCCGGCCGGGTGCGGGTTGAGCCGCATCCGAACCTCGTGCGCGGCCGCGTGCACTTCGGCCGCGGGCGCGTCGCGCGCCAGCAGGACGGCGATCCGGCTGACGTCGGCCTCGGGCAGCATGTCGGCCTGCGGGAAGACCAGCCGGTACATCGGATCGGCCGGTGCCGCATGCCAGTCGATGAGGTGGTCGACGACATAGGCATTGGTCCTGAACGGCAGCACGGTGGCGACCGCGCGAACCGCCAGGCGCTGCACCGCGGACAGCCCGGCTCGTGCCGTGAGCTCATCCAGGTGCTTCGCGGTGTACGCGTGAAAGCGGCGGCCCGCCGCCTGCGCCGCGGGCCCGTCCGTAGGCCGTACGGGCCTGATCGGCCCTGGCTGCTGAAATCCAGTCACGCAACTCCTCTCGGTCGGTCGCGCCCGCCTCTCACCTAGGCGGTCGCGAATCAGCCAATGCGGCTGCCAAGACACCCCGCTGCGTCTGGTTTCCCCTGCGTCACAGTAGTACCGCAAGGGCCAGCTTGTGACCTTCGCGTTGAGGTCACACCAATGAAACGTGGTGGTAAAGAGCGAGGTTCCCGCGGCCAGCACCTGGCTGCCGCGGGCAACGTCTCATACAGCGGGATCACGCCGGTGACCGGCAAAGCGATCCGGAGGTGGGAAGCTTAGTGCCATGCCGGCCGCTGTAGACCATTCGGTTCCCCCGCCCTGGCCGCACGCCATGGCGCTCGCGGATACGGTGCCGGGCTGACCGCCGGCGACGACCCGGCACGGGCCGCGGATCCTGAGCAGCAGCCGCCGGCAGACGAGCAGCCGACCGCCGACCGCGCCCGGCCGGTGGTGGCCGTCGACGCGATGGGCGGCGACAACGCCCCGGACGAGATCGTGGCGGGCGCGGTCGAGGCCGTTCGCCGGCACGGGATCCAGGTGGTGCTGGCCGGGCGGCCCGGGCAGCTGCGGCCGATGCTCGCCGACCACCATGCGACGGGCGAGATCCGCATCGTCGCGGCCGACGATTCCCCCGGAATGGACGAGGGCGGGCTGGCCAGCTGGCGCCGTCCACGGTCCAGCATCGCCGTGCCCTGCCAGCTGGTCAGGCGCGGGCAGGCCTCCGCGGTGGTATCGGCCGGCTCGACGGGCGCCATCGTGACCACCGCGCGGATGCGGCTGCGGCTGCTGCCCGGCGTGCTGCGACCCGCGCTCGCGGTCGTGCTGCCGAGCCGGCCTGCCCCGACCATCCTGCTGGACGCGGGCGCGATCGCCGATCCCAAGCCCGAGATGCTCGTCCAGTTCGCCCAGCTCGGGGTGGCGTACGCGCAGATCTCGCATCACGTCGCCGAGCCCCGGGTGGGCCTGCTGACGATCGGGGCCGAGCCCGGCAAGGGCAACAAGCTGGCTCGCCGCGCGCACGAACTGCTGTCCGAGGACCCGCCGCACGGCGGGATGCCGATTGGCTTCATCGGCAACATCGAGGGCGGCGACCTGCTATCCGGCAAGGTAGACGTCGCCGTCGCCGACGGGTTCTCGGGGAATATCGCGCTGAAGACGCTGGAGGGCGCGGAGAGGTTCGCGGTCGATCAGCTGCGCCAGATCGCGACGGCGTCCGCGGCCGCGCGGCTTGGTGCCCTGCTGCAGCGCAGGAAGCTGCGCGAGTTCGCCGAGCTCGTCGACTCCGAAACCCACGGCGGCGCGGTCCTGCTCGGCCTGACGGGGACGGTGGTGATAGCGCACGGTGCCAGCCGGGCGCGCGGCGTGACATCGGCGTGCCTGCTGGCCGCCGACCTCGAAGAGCGCCAGATCACCGAGAAGATCAAGGAGCGGCTGGGTCCCGAACGGCACTTCCTGCGCAGGCCGCTCAGTCATGCCAGGGACTTGGACCGGGAGCCTGGCTGAGTGCCCGGTTTCCGCCCGGCTGCGAAGTTCCCGATGTGCGCCTGACGCCAGGAAAAGCGCCGCTCACCCGTTCGGTTGTGGGCGGCCATCAGGCAAAGACTCCGCAAAAACGTCGCGCCATTTGCCGCCGGGGTGTATGAACCCGCTCACTGGCGGTAATACTCCTGGTGGAGCCTGGCGCGTCCAGGCGGTCCCAGCCTGTAAGTCGGTCTCTTGCAGCTGGCATCCGCTCGCCGGATGCGCGCAGCAGGCAACGCGGGGCACGGTCGCCCTGCGCCAGGCTCCCATCGGGCCCGGCCACGCGGGCCGCCGGGTGCGCGCACCCGGCAGGCCGCTGGGTGTTACTCGGTAGGCTTGCTGCATGGCCGATCCCCAGCAAGTCCTCGCGCAGCGCGTGCGCCATGCGCTGGCCGCGGCCTTCGGGCCCGAGCACGCCGATGACGATCCGGTGATCAGGCCGTCGCAGTTCGCCGACTACCAGTCCAACGCGGCGCTGCCGCTCGGCAAGCGGCTGGGCCGGCCGCCGCGCGAGGTGGCAACCGAGCTCGCCGGCCACCTGGACGTGGCCGATGTGTGCCTGCCGCCCGAGGTGAGCGGCCCCGGCTTCATCAACCTCACGCTGCGCGATGACTGGATCGCCGCGCAGGCGACCGGCCTGCTCGGCGACCAGCGGCTCGGCGTCGGCATGGCCGACCCGGCCCAGAAGATCGTCGTGGACTACTCCGGCCCCAACGTCGCCAAGGAATTGCACGCCGGCCACCTGAGGGCGACGGTGGTGGGTGACGCGATCGTCCGGGTGCTGGAATACCTCGGCCATGACGTGATCCGCGCGGCGCACCTGGGCGACTGGGGCACCCAGTTCGGCATGCTCATCGAGCACGCGCTCGACGTCGGCGAGGACAGGACCCGCGCTCAGATGCGCACCGGCGACTTCACCGCGTTCTACCAGGCCGCGCGGGCCGAGTTCGACGCCGATCCCGCGTTCGTCGAGCGCTCCCGACGGCGCGTGGTCAGCCTGCAGGGCGGCGATGAGGAGTCGCTGCGGATCTGGCGGATGCTGGTCAGCGAGTCGATGGTGTACCTGCGCCGGCTGTACCAGCGGCTCAACGTCACGCTCTCCACCGATGCCGACATGGATCCGGAGAGCTTCTACAACCCGATGCTGGCCGAGGTGTGCGAAGAGCTCGAGTCGAAGGGGATCGCGACGATCAGCGACGGCGCGCTGTGCGTGTTCCCGCCCGGCTTCACCGGGCGGGACGGGAAGCCGTTGCCGCTGATCCTCCGCAAGAGCGACGGCGGGTACGGCTACGCCACCACGGACATCGCCGCGATCAGGTACCGGATCTGCGACCTGGGCGCGCAGCGGTTGATCTACGTGGTCGGGGCCGATCAGCGTCTGCATCTGGCCATGGTGTTCGCCACCGCGCGGCTGGCCGGCTGGCTGACCGCCAAGATCAGCGCGGAGCACGCGGTGATCGGCCTGGTGACCGGCGCCGACGGCCAGCGGCTGCGGACCAGGGCCGGCGAGCAGGTCAAGCTGGCCTCGCTGATGGACGAGGCCGTCGAGCGGGCGGAGCAGGTGATCGCCGACCGGTATCCCGACGCCGCCGAGCGGCACCAGATAGCCGAGGCGGTGGGCATCGGCGCGCTCAAGTACGCCGACCTGTCCGTAGCCAGGGACAGCAGCTACGCCCTGGACTTTGACCGGATGCTCGCGCTGAGCGGCAACACCGGGCCGTACCTGCAGTACGCGACCGCGCGGATCCGCTCGATCTTCCGCCGGGCCGGGCTGGACGCCGACGGCGCCATCACCTCGCCGATCGAGGTGACCGAGGAGGCCGAACGGGCCCTGGCGCTGCGGCTGCTTGGCTTCGGGGCCGTCGTCGGCCAGGTGGCGGAGACCACCGAGCCGCACCGGCTCTGCGTTTACCTGTTCGAGCTGGCCAGCGCGTTCACCACGTTCTACGAGAAGTGCCCGGTGCTGCAGGCCGGCAGCACCGCCGTTCGGGATTCAAGACTGGCGCTTTCCGGGCTCACCCTGCGCGTCCTGCTCACCGGCCTGGACCTGCTCGGGGTGCCGGTGCCGGAGCGGATGTAGCCGGCCAGTTCTCCCAGTAAAATCTCAGGCTCTGCCGCTGGATGTCCCAGGCCGTGCGGGCAGGCTCGCTGCCATGGACCACGCGAACCAGCCGCCGGGCGAGCCGCCGCCGGACCCGTCGTCCACGCAGCCGTTCAGGTTCACGCCTGGCTGGCCCGCCGGACCCGGGCCGGCACCCGGGTACGGACCGCCTCCCGGACCCGGGTACGGACCCCCTCCCGGGTACGAGCCCCCTCCCGGGTACGGGCCCCCTTCCGAGTACGGGGCGCCGCCTCCCGGATACGAACCCCCCTCCGGATACAAACCCCCTTCCGGATACGGGCCGCCTCCTCCCGGATACGAGTCCCCTCCCGGATCCTGGCCGCCCCCCTCGAGCCCGCAGCCAGCGGCGACCCCGGGGCCACAGCCGCCGGGCGGTCCGCGACCGCGACGAGGCCGGCGCGGCGGCCTGTTGCGCTGGACGGGCGGGATCGCGGCCGTGGCGCTGCTGGCCGCCGGCGGCGCGGTGGCCGGCCTGAAGCTCGCGGGGGGCTCCGCCCCGGCGAATGCCCCCGATGCCGTGGCGCTGAACCACGCGCTCGGCTCAGCGGCAGGCGCGGGCCGCAACGTGCGCTGCGGTCAGGAGGCGCCCGGCTCAGCGGCAGGCAGCCGGGCCCGCGCCGGGCACTGCCGCCGCGAGCACCTGCTGCGCCTGGTCAGGGGGATGTACGGCCAGGTCGCCTACCACGGCCGGGCCGGGACGGTCACGCTCGCGTTCGAGCGGGGCAAGGTCGAGTCGGCCGGCGGCGGGCACCTGGTGGTCCGCGCCGCCGACGGGACGACATGGACCTGGGATCTGGCGGGCAATGCGGTCATCAGGGAGCGCGGCACGACCGCGCCGGCCGGTGCCCTGTCCGGCGGCGCGCGGGTGTTCGTCGCCGGCGCAGTCTCCGGCGGCAGCAAGCAGGCCAGGCTGGTACTCGTCAGGGCGGCGAACCTCAGCTCACCAGGCTCCTCGTCCCGGGCCCCGGCCAGTTCGCCCGCGGTGCCGGGGTGAGCTGCCCTGACCGCGGCTAGCGACCCTGCGGACGCGGGCCAGCGGGCCCTGATCCCACTCGCGGGCTACCGGTCCGCAGGGTGGCGAGCGCCGGCGTATCCCCCCGGGGAGCACGCCGGCGCTCGCGGCATACGGGACAATGGGCGGGAAGCCATGAGTCACAGCGACCAGATTCCCTCGGTGCTCGTCGTTGACGACGAGCCCAACATCCGTGAGCTGGTTCAGGTCGCCCTCCAGTTCCACGGCTGCGCCGTGACCACCGCGGCCACCGGCAAGGACGCGCTGCGGCAGGCCGAGACGGACCGGCCGGACCTGATCGTGCTGGACGTGATGCTGCCGGACCTGGACGGGTTCGAGGTGTGCCGCAGGCTCCGGTCCGGCGGGAACGAGGTGCCGGTCATCTTCCTGACGGCCAGGGACACCTCGTCGGACACCGTCACCGGGCTGGCGCTCGGCGGCGATGACTACGTGACGAAGCCGTTCTCGGTCGAGTCGCTGGTGGCCAGGGTGCGCGCCGTGCTGCGCCGGGCCTCCCGGGCAGCGGGCGGCGAGGGTGCCTCCGACACCGAGAAGCTGCGGGCGGCCGACCTGGAACTGGACGAGTCGCGGTGGACGGTGCACCGGGCAGGCCGCCCGGTCGAGCTGTCACCCACGGAGTTCCGGCTGCTCGCGTTCCTGATGCGGCACGAGGGACGGGTGCTGACCAGGGAGCAGCTGCTGGAGAACGTGTGGGGCTGGGACTACGCCGGCCAGTCGCAGATCGTGGAGACCTACATCAGCTACCTGCGGCGCAAGCTCGACCCGCTCGGTCCGCCGATCATCCACACCCAGCGCGGCGTGGGCTACAGCCTGCGGCTGCCTGGCACCCGGCCGGGGACCTGAGCCGGCTGCCGGGATGAACGGCCGCCCGCGATTGTCGCTGCGTGCCCGGCTGCTGACCGCGCTGCTCGCTGTCAGCACGATTTTCCTCCTGGTCCTCGGCCTGGTCGCCGCGCTGGCGTTCGGCAAGCGGATCGGCAACGTGTTCGACGCACAGCTCCAGGTCGCGGCCAGGCGCCCCATCGTGACGATGCTGGGAACCACCGACAGCTACGTGGCGTACTACTCCTACCCGCGCCCGCCGCGCGGCCCCGATCAGCGCTTCCTCCCCGGTGGCCAGCCAGCTCGCGGCCTACCTGGACCAGCGGGTCACGGCCGGCCTGCCCGCCCGCAGGCTTGCCGCGCCCCCGGGAACCCCGTTCACCGTCAACCTCCCGGACGGGCCGTCGCTTCGCGCCGTGTGGCGCCTGGCCCGGCCGGCCGCCGAGGCCAATCAGCACGTGGTCCCGCTGGGCCGGGCCATCGTCGTCGTGGCCAGGCCGCTGAGCCAGCGGGAAGCACCGCTGCGCCAGGTCATCATCGCCGAGATCATCACCGGCGCCGTGCTCATCGGGCTGCTCGCGCTGTTCGGGCCCTGGATCATCCGCCGCGGCCTGGCGCCGCTGGACCGGATGGCCACCACCGCCGACCAGATCACCACCCGAGGCGACCTGGCCGCCCGGATGCCGGACTCCGGTGACCGGGCCGAGACAGGCAGGCTGACCTCGGCCATCAACACGATGCTGGACCGGATCCAGCAGGCGTTCAATGCCCGGCTGGCCTCGGAGCAGAAGGTGCGCCAGTTCGCCGCCGACGCCTCGCACGAGCTCCGCACCCCGCTGACCACCATCCGCGGCTACGCCGAGCTGTACCGGCAGGGCGCCCTCGGGCCGGACCGGCTGCCGGACGCGATGCGCCGCATCGAGCAGGAGTCGGACCGGATGAGCAGGCTCGTCGCCGAGCTGCTCGAGCTCGCCCGGCTGGACCGCATGTCGTCCCTGGACCTGATCGAGACCGATCTCGCCATGCTGGTGCGGGACGCGGTGGCCGACGCCAGGGCGGTGGAGCCCGCCCGGCCGGTCTACGCCGAGGCCCCGCCGCGCCTGCTGGCGGTGGTGGACGAGCCGCGCATCCGGCAGGTCCTCGCCAACCTGCTCGGCAACGTGCGGGAGCACACCCCGCCGGGCACGCCGGTGGCCGTCCGGCTGGCCGAGGCGGGTCAGGGGGTGCTGCTGGAGGTCACCGATTCGGGGCCGGGCATGTCGGCCGAGCACGCGGCGCAGGCGTTCGACCGGTTCCATCGCGGGTCGAAGGACAGCGGCACCGGGACCGGCGGCCGGGACGGCACTGCGAGCCCGAACGGCGACCGGATCGGGAGCGGGCTCGGCCTGTCAATCGTCCAGGCCATAGCCAGGGCACACGGCGGGGAGGCCGCGATCGACTCGGCTCCTGGCCACGGCACGCGAGTGCGCGTCTGGCTGCCGGCCCGGCTCCCCGCCCCGCAGCCCGAACGCTGACCTCGCGGTCGCGGCTATTCCTTCCCGGCCGGCGGCCCGACAGACGGCGGCGACCCGGACGGCGGCTCCCCCGCCGGTGCGCGCTCCCTGTCCGTCGGCGGCTGCCCCGCCGGTACGTGCTCCCCGTCCGCCGGCGGCTGCCCGGCCGCGGGCTGCGGCCCGTCCGCCGGCGCCCCGGCTTGCAGCTGTACCGAGCGAGCCAGCACCTGGGCCACGTCCACCACCTCGAGCGACTCCTTCGCCTCGCCCGAGCTCTTCTTGGCCGCGACCGCGTCGCCCAGCATCACCAGGCAGTACGGGCAGCCGGTGGAGATGGCATCCGGGTCGGTACCGAGCGCCTCGTCGATGCGCTCGGTGTTGATCCGCTTGCCGATCCGCTCCTCCATCCACATCCGGGCCCCGCCCGCACCGCAGCAGAATCCCCGTTCCTTGCACCGGTGCATCTCCTGCGCCCGCACGCCCGGCACCTGCTCCATGATCTCGCGGGGAGCGGTGAACACCCGGTTGTGCCTGCCCAGGAAGCACGGGTCGTGGTAGGTGATCTTCTCCTCGACCGGGTGGACCGGCTTCAGGCGGCCGTCGGCGACCAGCCGGGCCAGCAGCTGAGTGTGGTGGATCACCTCGTAATTCCCGCCGAGCTGCGGGTACTCGTGGGCGATCGTGTTGAAGCAGTGCGGACAGCTGGCGACGATCGTGCGCGGCCTGGCCTCGTTCAGCGTCTCGATGTTCTGCTGGGCGAGCATGCTGTAGACGAACTCGTTGCCCATCCGGCGGGCCGGGTCACCGGTGCACGTCTCGGCCGGGCCGAGCACGGCGAACTTCACCCCGGCGGTATGCAGCAGCTGGGCGATGGCCTTGGTCGTCTTGCGCGCGCGGTCCTCCAGCGCGCCCGCGCAGCCCACCCAGAACAGGTACTCGACGTCGTCGCCGACCGGGCCGTCCGCCACCGGGACCTCGAAGTCGAGCTCGGTGATCCACTCCGTCCGCTTGCTCTCGGCCAGGCCCCACGGGTTGCCCCTGTTCTCCAGGTTCCTCAGCATCGTCGCGGCCTCGACGGGGAACGCCGACTCGATCAGCACCTGGTGGCGGCGCATGTCAGTGATGTGGTCGATGTGCTCGATGTCCACCGGGCACTCCTCGACGCAGGCCCCGCAGTTGGTGCAGGACCAGAGCACGTCGGGATCGATGACGCCGCCCGCCGCCTCGTCGCCGACCAGCGGCCGCTCGGACTCGGCCTTGACGTGGTCCGGCAGCTTTTCCCGCTCCTCGTCGGAGCCGGCCAGGATATAGGGCGCCTTGGCCAGCGCGTGGTCGCGCAGATCCAGCATGACCATCTTGGGCGACAGCGGCTTGCCGGTGACCCAGGCCGGGCACTGCGACTGGCAGCGGCCGCACTCGGTGCAGGTGGCCATGTCGAGGAAGCCCTTCCAGGTGAAGTCCTCGATCTTGCCGCGGCCGAACACGTCGGTGTCTGGATCCGCCTCCTCGAAGTCGAGCACCTTGCCGCCCGATCGCATCGGCTGCAGCCCGCCCAGGCCGCCCGGCACCCCCTGCCGCCGCCGGGCGAACAGGACGTTCAGCGGCGCGATCGCGATGTGCAGGTGCTTGGAGTAGGTAACGAAGACGCCGAAGCCCAGGATCACCGCCAGCTGGGCCAGCACGAAGGCGGTCTCGATGCCGGAGTTCGCGCCGGTCCCCAGCGGCGCGAGCCAGTGGCCGACGATCTGCGAGGCGAACGCCCCGTGCGGGTACGGGAAGTCGCCGGCGTTGATCTGCGCTCCGCGGTACACCAGCAGGGTGGCCACCACCAGGAAGATCCCCAGCAGGACCAGCCAGGCCGCGCCGGTGTGCGACCCGTCGAAGCGCGACTTGCGGCCCTCCCGCTTCGGGTCCTCGCGCAGCCTGATCACCGCGAACGTGATGATCCCGGCCAGCACGCCCACCGCGAACAGATCCTCTACGAACCCGACCCACGCCCAGTGCCCGATGCCGGGAATCGCGAACGTCTTGCTGAACAGGTCCCCGTACGCCTCGATGATCGTCAGCAGCAAGACGATGAAACCCCAGAACACCAGGAAGTGCGCGATCCCGGGCACCGACCACTTCAGCAGCCTGCGCTGCCCGAACACCTCGGTCACCTGCGTCTCGGCGTCCTCGGCCGGGTGCCTGCGAACCGCCTCGATCCGCTCCGGCGCCGGCTGCCCGCTCCGCGCGAGCCGCTGCAGCCACCACAGGCGGCGGCCGGCCAGCACCGCGGCGATCGCGGTCAGGGCCAGGCCGATGACAATCCGCAGAACCACTACGACCTCCTGAGGCGGTGCCGGCGGCGATGCTTGATCCGCCAGCGTACGCCCGGCGCTCCCGGTGATCTCTACGGGCGCGCGGTACCGATGACGACGCCCTGCCAGGGGGCCAGCGTGATGCCTGCGCCGTCCCGCTGCACCGGTCCCTGCGACGACAGCACGACCGTCCCCCCCGTATCGGGCGGCGCGAGCGGGCGGCCGGAGAAGTTGGCCAGCACCGTCAGCCCTCCGGCACGGTAGGCCCACAGTCCAGGTGGCGCGGGCAGGGCCTGGTAGTCCGCGATCTTGCCGCCGGAGTCGGCCCGGCGCAACGCGAGCAGATCACGGCACAGGCGCAGCACCGAGCCGGGATCATCGCGCTGGCCGGCCACGCTGACGGCGACATTGTCGCCCACCGGCAACCAGGGGATCACCCCGTCCGGCGCGAATCCCGCGCTGGCCGTGCCATCCCATTGCATCGGGGTTCGGGCGCGGTCCCGGTTGACCCGCCAGCCGTGACTCCCGGCCCGTGACATCGCGTCCCGCTGCTGGTCGGGCGGGATATCCACGTCGGTCATCCCGATCTCGTCCCCGTAGTAGAGCACCGTGGTGCCCGGCAGGGTGGCCAGCACGAGCAGGGCCAGCCGGATCTTCCGCTCGTCCGCCCCGCACCAGCGGCTCGCGAACCTGCTGATGTCGTGGTTCGACGCGGTCCACACCGGGCACGCCCCGGCCGGGAGCCTGGCCAGGGTCTGCGCCACGACGCCGGACAGGTCCGGCGCGGCGAAGTCGGCGAACACGAAAGGGAAGTTGAACGCCAGCTGCAGTTCGTCGTTGCGGCCGTAATAGCTGGCCAGCCGGTCCAGGTCCGCCACCCAGGTCTCGCCGAGCAGCAGCCGCTCGTCCGGATAGCTGGCCGCGATCCGCCGCCAGTCCCGGTACACCTCGTGGGTCTGCGGCCGGTTCATGCTGTAGACGGCCCGCTGGCCGAACCGGCTGGCCAGCGGGCCGCTGGCGGTCTCCGGCGGGTTGTCGCGCAGCTTCGCGTCCTTGTACAGGCCGTGCGCGACGTCGATCCGGAATCCATCGACCCCACGGTCCAGCCAGAACCGGAGGATCTGGGCGAAGGCCTCGTGCACCGCCGGGTCCCACCAGTTCAGGTCGGGCTGGCTGGCCAGGAAATTGTGCAGGTAGTACTGCCGGGTCGGCTCATGCCACGCCCAGGCGCTGCCGCCGGTGGCGTCCAGCCAGTTGTTGGGCGGGCCGCCGCCGGGGGGCGGGTCGGCCCACACGTAGAAGTCCCGGTGCGCCGCGCCGCGACTGCCCGCCGCGTCCACGAACCAGGGATGAGCCGAGCTGGTGTGGTTGGGCACCAGGTCAAGCAGTACCCGCAGGCCGCGCTGCCCGGCTTCGGCGATCAGCCGGTCCATGTCGTCGAGGGTGCCGAGGTCAGGATGGACGCCGAGGTAGTCGCTGACGTCATAGCCCCAGTCGTCGTCCGGTGACGGCATCGTCGGCGACAGCCAGACGCCGTCGACCCCCAGCCAGGACAGGTAATCGAGCCGGTCGATGACGCCACCGAGATCGCCGAATCCGTCGCCGTCGGTGTCCAGCCACGACCGGACGTACAGCTGATAGAGCACCGCGCCGTGCCACCAGCGGCGCTGGCCGGCATTGCTGTTCATGGTCCTCCCGATCCGATGCGTCCGGCGTGGGACCGAACCTGGCCCCGCCTTGCTATGGGCACTGAGCGGCACCGACAATAGACGATGTGACCCCGGTCGTTGAATGGGTGATCGTCCTCTTGCTCCCGACGGCAATAGGAGGCGCGATCATCGTTGGGCTGCGCAGTGCCCGCTGGTCATCCGAGCGCTGGCGCGTGCGGCGGCACCAGCACGCGCCCGAGGCCGAGCCGATCGAGCGGCTCGGCGCCAGGCTCCGCAGGCTGCGCGCCGAGCTCGACGCGACCGAGACCAGGTCCGACATTCCGGCGAAGCATTTCCGGCTGAGGGCATTGCGCGGCGCCTACGTCGATGTCCTCTCGGTGGCCTGCGAGCGGCTTGAGGTCAGCCCCCCGCCCGGCGGCGAGCGGGCTCCGCTGGCGGAGATCTACCGGGCCGAGGCGGCGCTGCGGCAGCGCGGCCTCGACGTACGGCAGCCGGCGACCCGCTGACCGGCGCGTCCGCCCGGCCCGGGGTCAGGACGGAGCATGTGCATCGCCACAGCCCTGCCGATGCTCCGCGCCGTCCGGCGGGCTTCCGCTCCAGCCGCAACGACCGCTCCGTACGCCACGTGCTTCGTGCTGGGTATCTCGCTGGCTTCCGGATTCCGCTTACGATCGGGGTATGGTGCGCGTACTGGCTGTGTCGGACGAGGTCAGCGAGGAACTCTATGCTGACCCGGCCGTCGCGCGCGACGCCGAGCTGATCCTCGCCTGCGGCGACCTGCCCTTCGACTACCTGGATTACCTGATGAACGCGCTGGATGTGCCCCTCGTCTTCGTCCCTGGTAATCACGATCCCGATGTCTCCGGCTACCGGGTCGCGCGCAGCGGGCTGATACTGCGGGCCGGGCTGCCGGCCAGCCCGCCCTGGCCGGCCGGCGCCGCCTGCGCCGACGGCAGGGTCGTCGAACGCGGCGGGGCTGCGCCTGGCGGGGCTGGGCGGCTGCCGCCGCTACAGCGCGGGTCCCAACCAGTACACCGACCGGCAGCAGGGACGGCGGGCCCGGGCGCTGGCGCGCCGGGCGGCCTGGCACAAGCGCCGGGACGGGAAGCAGGTCGACATCCTGCTCACGCACGCGCCGCCACGGGGGATCGGCGATGGCGACGACCCCCCGCATCGGGGTTTCGCCTCCCTGCACCCGCTCGTGACCCGGCTGCAGCCGGCCCTGCTGCTGCACGGCCATGTCGCGGTCTGCGGCCCGGCGGCGGCCGATCGGCGGCTCGGCCGCACGATCGTGCGCAACGTGACCGGCCGGCACCTGTTCGACGTCGAGCCGGGCATGCAGCCGAATCTGGCGGGGCAGGTCGGGTGGCGCCGTGCGGGGTGAGACCGGGTTTCCTCGCGCGGACGTGGAGGATGACTTCCTGCGGGCCAGGCGGCGCCAGGTGCTGGCCCGGCTCGGGCAGCGGCTGCGCCGCGAGCCGGACGACGTCAACCTCGTCCTGCCGTTCGACGACGTCGTCGCTGCGCTCGGCCGGGTCGGCGAGCAGCGGCTGGGCCTGCGAACCATCCCGCTCGCCCGCATTGTGGGCTCGGTGGACTCGATGCGCGACTTCGACCGCCAGTTCCGGCCCACGTCGAGCCGGGTCCGGGAGCGGTGGGAGCGGCTGGCGCTGGCCCAGCGCCGCGGCGAGTCCATCCCGCCCATCGACGTATACCAGGTGGGCGACCTGTATTTTGTGGCCGACGGGCATCACCGGGTATCGATCGCGCTGGCCACGGGCGAGAAGACGATCGACGCCTACGTGACCCAGGTGCTGACCGCGGTGCCCGCGGACGGCATCCGGCACCGCAGCGACCTGCTGTTCAAGAGCTACGAGCTGCTGTTCCGCTCCCGGGTCAAGCTCTCGCCGCAGGCATACGCCAAGATCAAGGTGTCTGACCCGTGGTCGTACGCGGAACTGGGCGAGGCCGTGGAGGCCTGGGGATTCCGGCTCATGCAGCACGAGCACAAGTTCTATGACCGCGCCGAAGTGTCCCGCCGCTGGTTCACCGAGGAGTTCACCCCGGTCGTCCGCATGCTGCGCGATGCCGACCTGATCGGTTCGAATACCGACGCCGAGGCCTACATGACCGTCGCCAGCGAGCGCTACCGGCTGATCCGGACCCACGAGTGGACCGATGAAGTCATTGAGCAACTCCAGCGGCGGCTCCGGTCACCGCGGTGGCGTAGCCGCTGAGTCCGTGCCCGTTCCCGCCGCCGAGTCCGTGCCTGTTCCGGCCGCCGAGTCCGCGCCCGTCCCGGCGCCCGAGTCCGCGCTCGTCTCCGCGGCCGGGTCCGTGCCCGTCCCGGCCGCCGAGTCCGCGCCGGTCCCGGCGCCCGAGTCCGCGCCCGTTCCCGCCGCCGAGTCCGCGCCCGTCCCGGCCGCGGCGGTGCCAGCCTGCGCTGGGGCGGCACCGCCCGCCCTCGATCCGCTCCGCGCGCCCGGCGAGCCGGAGTCTTCCAGCGTGAGGTTCTTCCCGGTGGCCGGGTCGAATACGTGCACGGACCGCACGTCCACCCACAGCTCGGCGTCCTGGCCCTCGGTGATCCGGGTCGCCGGGTCGATCCGGGCGACCACGGTCTCCGCGGAGGAACCGGTGTCTGAGCGCCCGGAGTCCCGGGCCAGCTCGGCCAGCTCGGCGGTCTCCACGCTCCCTAGTTCCTTGCTGAAGTAGACGTACTTCTCCGAGCCCAGCGATTCCACCACGTCGATGGTGGCCGGGAAGGTGATCCCGTTCTCCCGGTTTTCCCTGGGGACCAGCGCCGCGTCCTCGAAGTCCTCGGGACGGATGCCCGCGATCACGTCCCGGCCGGCCCCGTACCGCTCAGCTCCTGCCGCAGCCGCCCGCTCAGCGGGATGTCGCCAAGACCGGTGCGCAGCTTGCCGTCCTCCAGAGTGCCGGACATGAAGTTCATCGCGGGCGAGCCGATGAACCCGGCCACGAACAGGTTGGCCGGCCGGTCGTAGAGTTCCTGCGGGGAGGCCACCTGCTGGATCGTGCCGGTGCGCATGACCGCGACCCGGTCGCCGAGGGTCATCGCCTCGGTCTGGTCGTGCGTCACGTACACCATGGTGGTGCCCAGCCTGCGCTGGATCCGCGACACCTCGGTGCGCATCTGCACCCGCAGCTTGGCGTCCAGGTTGGACAGCGGCTCGTCCATCAGGAACACGGCCGGGTCGCGGACGATGGCGCGGCCCATCGCGACCCGCTGCCGCTGGCCGCCGGACAGGTTGGCGGGCTTGCGGTCGAGGTGCTGGGTCAGATCCAGGATCCGCGCCGCCTCCTCGACCTTCTCGTCGATGACGTTCTGCGGGGTCTTGGCCAGCTTGAGCGCGAACCCCATGTTCTGCCGGACCGTCATGTGCGGATACAGCGCGTAGCTCTGGAACACCATCGCGATGTCGCGGTCCTTGGGCGACTTCTGGTTGACGACCTGGCCTCCGATAAGTAGTTCGCCGGAGCTGATGTCCTCCAGGCCCGCGATCATGTTGAGCGTCGTCGACTTGCCGCAGCCGGATGGCCCGACGAGGATGACGAACTCCCCGTCCGCGATGTCCAGGTTGATGTCGTTGACGGCCAGCGCACCGTCGGGGAAGCGCTTGGTGATGTCTTTGAGAACGATCTCAGCCACTGGTCTCTCCTTCGGTCCGCTAGCCCTTGACCGCGCCGGCTGTCAGCCCCGCGACGATCCGGCGCTGGAAGAACAGCACGAAGATGATGATGGGAATGGTGATGACCACCGCCGCCGCGGAGATCGATCCGGTCGGCACGGCGAACTGCGAGGTCCCAGTGAAGAAGGACAGCGCGGCCGGCGCGGTGCGGGAGGCGAGCGTCGCGGTTAGCGTGATCGCCAGCAGGAACTCGTTCCAGCAGAACAGGAAGACCAGGATGGCCGTGGTGACCATGCCCGGCGCGGCCAGCGGCGCGATGACCCGCACGAACGCCTGGAACGGGGTGGCCCCGTCCACCTTGGCCGCCTTCTCCAGCTCCCAGGGGATCTCGCGGAAGAACGCGGACAGCGTGTAGATGCCGAGCGGCAGGCCGGTCGCCACGTAGGGGATGATCAGCCCGGGCCAGGTATTGAACAGGCCGAGGACCCGCTCGATGTTGAACAGCGGGGTGGCCAGCGCGATCGCCGGGAACATCGCGATCAGCAGCGACACCCCGATCAGCAGGCCCTTTCCAGGGAAATTCAGCCGGGCCACCGCATAGGCCGCCATCGAGGCGAGCACGACCGCGATGGCCGTAGCGATCAGCCCGATACCGATCGAATTGAGCAGCGGGCGCAAGAAGGTGGATGTGGTCAGGATGCTGGAGTAGTTAGCCCACGTCCAGTGCGTGGGGAAAAAGGTCGGGTCGGTGATCGAGGCTGTCGTCTTGAAGGACAGCGAGATGATCCATACCAGCGGGATCAGCACGAGCACGATCGTGACGATGTTCGCGACACTCCAGCCGGCCTTCTGCCTCGCGGTGGCTGCCATCAGCGTCGCACCTCCGTTCCTCGCATGTCAGCCCTCATCGCTGTAGGTCCGTTCCCGGGGCGGCGGTGCCGAAGCCCTTGATGAACACGATCGCGATGATCGCCACGCAGATCAGGATCAGCACCGACAACGCCGAGCCGAGGCCGAAGTTCAGGCCGGTGAACAAGTTGTCATAGGTGAGTATCGACACCGACCCGGTGCCGTTGTTGCCCGAGGTGAGGATGAAGATGTTGTCGAAGATCCGGAACGCGTCGAGCGTCCGGAACAGCAGCGCCACCAAGATCGCGGGCTTCATCAGCGGCAGCATCACCCGGGTGAATCGCTGCCAGGCCGTCGCCCCGTCCACCTTGGCCGCCTTGAGCAGATCCTCGGGTACCAGCGACAGCCCGGCCATCAGCAGCAGAGCCATGAACGCCGTGGTCTTCCAGATCTCGGCCAGGATGATGACCCCGATCGCCTGCCACGTCGAGGTCAGCGGGGCCGCATTGCCGAACGCCGCGGACAGGTACCCGGTGCTCGGCGTCCAGGCGTACAGCCAGCTGAACGCCGCGGCCACGGTCACGATGCCGTAGGGGATCAGGATCGCGGTGCGGATCCCGCCCTTCCCCCAGATCGTCCGGTACATCAGCAGGGCCAGCGCCATGCCGAGCACGAACTCGATCGCCACCGACACCACCGTGATGATGATGGTCACCACCAGCGCGTGCCACCAGAACGGCGAGCTGAGGATGGCCCCGTAGTTGCTGAACCCGACGAACTTGGTCAGCTGCGGAGCGGACAGGATGTACCGCTCCAGCGACACGTAGATGGCATAACCGATCGGGTACGCGGTCACCGCGATCATCACGATCACCGCGGGCGCGCACAGCAGCCAGCCCAGCCTGCGCTCCGCGCGGGCACCTTCGGACAGCCGGGCCCGGCGCCGGCCTCTGGCCGCCGGCTCCTGCGCGGTAACCGGGGGGGTGGTGGTGGTCATGTGTCCGCCTCTCTGCGCTTATCCGGCGCGCTCACGGAGTCAGCCCCTTCCCCGTCAGGGCGTTGTTGATCTGCGTCCTCATGTTCTGCTCGGTGCTCACCGGGTTGATCGAGCTCGGCGGTGAGACCTGGTGCGAGATGGCTACGGACACGACCTGGTACAGCGGCGTCTTGGGCCGGACGGCCCCGTTGTTGACCTGCTGCAGGATCAGCTTCCTGAACGGGTAGGCGCTCTGCATCTGCGGGTTGTTGTAGACGCTGGCCAGCGTCGGCGGCAGCCCGCCCTTGACCGCCGCGGTCAGCTGGTTCTCGGCGTTGCGCAGGCACAGCGCCGCCTCGAAGGCGAGCTGGGGGTGCGGCGAGTAGGTGCTGACCGCGAGGTCGATGCCGCCGATCGTCACCCGGGCCGGCGTGCCCGGGTTCACCCGCGGGTACGGCGCCCACTTGAACACCTTGAACAGCTTCGGGTTGTCGGCCTTCATCGACGGATAGACGTAGGGATAGTTCAGCTCGAACGCCGCGGTGCCGGCCTCCATCGCCAGCCGGTTCTGGTCCTCCATCTGCACCCCGAGCGACGGGTCGGCCGCCGGTGAGGAGGCCAGCTGCTTCATGATCGACAGCGCCTTGACCGCGGGCGGCCCGAGCTGAGCCCGCGTTGAGAGCGGCGTCAGGATGCTGCCGCCCGCGCTGGCCACCAGCGTGTTGAACCAGACGACGACGCCCTCGTACTGGGCGCCCTGGATCTCGATCAGATGCGGCTTGCCCTGCCTGGCCAGCGCCTCGGCGTCCGAGATCATCTGCGCCCAGGTCGTGGGCGGGTGCGGCACCAGGTCGGACCGGTACCAGAGCAGCTGGGTGTTGCTGTTGTACGGGACCGCGACCAGCTGCCCGCGCCAGATCGCGGTCCTCAGCGGCCCCACAAGCGTGCCCGCGATGGCCTCCTGCTTGAACTGGCCGGTCCACGGCCGGATCCAGCCGGCCGTGGCGAATTCCGGCTCCCAGGTGACGTCGAGGCCGAGGATGTCCATCGAGGGGTCGTGGGCGGCCAGCCGCCGGGCCATCTGCAGCCGCTGCTGGTCGGCCGCGTTCTGCAGCTTGTTGTAGATGATGTTGTAGCGCCCGTTGCTTTGCTTGCTGCAGTTCGTCGCCGCCTGCTGGATCGCGCCCGACGGGTCAGGAAAGTTGTAGAAGTTCAGCGTCACCGGGCCGGTGGATGCGCCCGCGGTACCGCAGGCCGCGAGCGCGGCAGAGGCGAGCGCGGCAATGGCCACCCCGGCGGTCAGCCGCCAGGCCGGGGACCGCCACTGCCGGGCATGGCGTCTGTACCTGCTCCGTCGGTCATTGTTCATCGTTCCTCCAGAGCGTGATCACGCAGCTACGCTGGGCACGGCATGCCCGGGCGCAGCGGCGGCGAAACCGGGATACCGGGGATACTGCGGCCGGCCCGTGACAAGTCCGGGCCATGAATTCGCGGTGACCGCCCACTAAACAACTCCCTCCGCGCGGCACGCGACGGGCAGGGGAAACAGCACGTCGGCTGCCCACCGCCACGCGCGCGGGCTGTATCTGCCGCGTTCGTGCCCGCGGCGGCCTGCGCCTGCCGGAAGCAGATCCGGCCTGCTGCCGCCTGACCTGGCCTGCGGCGGCCGGGCCGAGCTGCCCCGCTGCACCAGGCGCAGCGGCAGCAGCTGGCGCAGCGGCCTGACCGTGGCCCCGCGCAACAGCGCGCACAGCCGCCGGGCGCCCTCGGCGCCGCTGTGCTCGAGCGGCTGGTGCACGGTGCTGAGGTTGAGCAGCGCGGTGGACTCGGTGTCATCGAAGCCCACCACCGACAGCCTGCCCGGTACCGGGAAGCCCCACTGCTCCGCGGCGCTGAGCACGCCCATCGCCTGGGTGTCGGAGGCGGCGAAGATGGCGGTGGGCGGATCGGCCGGCGGATCAGCTGGCCGGCCAGGTCAGCCGCCGCTGCCGCGCTGTGCCGTCCGAGCCGGACCAGCTCGGGGTCGAAGCCGATCCCGGCCGCGGCGAGTTCCCGCCGGTAGCCCTGCAGCCGGGACCGGGACGACGTGAAGCCCAGATCCTGCTCCATCCCTTGGCCGGCCAGGTCGCCCACGAACCCGATCCGCCGGTGGCCCAGACTGAGCAGGTGCGCGGTGGCCAGCTGTCCGCCGGCCACGTCATCGATGATCGTCTGCGGCACCCCGGGGGCGACCGCGTCCACGGTCACGACCGGGATCGAGCCGCGCCGGAACGCGGCGATGCGCTCCTTGGCCAGGCGGATCGACACGATGATCACGCCGTCGGCCCGGTGCCTGACGGCCAGCGCGGACAGATGGTGATCGCGCTGCTCCGGCGTATCGACGTTGCACACGATCGTGTCGTAGCCCTGCTCGTCCAGCACCCCGAGCGCGCCTGCCAGCCGGGCCACGGCCGACGGCCTGGTCAGGTGGGGCACCAGGATGGCCACGGTACGAGACGTGCCGCGAGACAGCGCCGCGGCCAGGTGACTCGGCCGGTATCCCAGCCGCTCGATGACTTCCAGGACGCGCCGGCGGGTGGATTCCCTGACGTTGGGGCCCTCGTTGAGCACCCGGGAAACCGTACCCGTCCCGACCCCGGCGGCCATGGCGACGTCCGCCATCGTGGGCTGGGCCGGAGCACGCATGGGCATCCACCACCCTGTTGGAAGCGATTCCAACTCAGATGCGATCATTGTGTCCCCCCGCCCTGGGTCCGTCAAGAGCGGGTCAAGCCGGCCGGCAAAGTGGCCACGCATGGGGGCAAGGACGCGGCGGCGGCCAGGCTCCCGGGCCCAGGCACAAGGCGGCGCCGGCGGGCGTTAACTGTCACGCTGCCGCCCGGCGCGGCTGCGCCGATTCCCAGCTGAACCGGCATAGTTGTCATACATGCTCTCGGCGGTGCGGCTGGTCTTGCGGGTCAGCACCCGCTTCTCGAAGCCGGTGAGCACCAGAAGGCCGTAGACCCCCGAGATCAGCAGGATCGCCACGATGACGTCCATCCACCACACGATGATCGCCTCATAACTTGGAATGATCGCGGTTAGCTGCCCCGGCCCCCTGGCGCTAAACCCCTCGGGCCCTGCGCCTGGGGCAAGCACCCCGCCGCGGGCAAACACCCCGCCGCGGGCAAACACCCCGCCGCAAGCACCCCGCGGCGGACAAGCACCCCGCCGCCGGCCGGCCTCTCCTGCTCCCGCCGCGGGTAAGTTGGATGCCAGGAGCGCGCAACCGGGCTCGGCGCGGTGCGGCAGGAATGAGCAGGCGGCCGCAGATCAGGCCGCCTCTTCCGTCGTCACGAAGATCAACACCGAACCAGCCTGCAACCCCGGAATGCTGTCTGCAGGCCGGGTGTTAGCAAAGTTGAGTCCGTTCGGCTCAAGTCATTTGACTTGACAGACTAGTCATGGCAACCTTGCGCCGACAGCGCTCAACTAAGCATCGCTCAACCACTAAGGGACGACACATGGCACGTGCGGTAGGAATTGACCTGGGGACGACTAACTCCGTCGTCGCCGTCCTCGAGGGCGGGGACCCTACGGTCATCGCCAACGCGGAAGGCTCGCGGACGACACCGTCGGTGGTCGCGTTCGCCAAGAACGGCGAGGTTCTCGTCGGTGAGGTCGCCAAGCGGCAGGCCGTCACCAATGTGGACCGGACGATCCGGTCGGTCAAGCGCCAGATGGGCACCGACTGGACGGTGCGCATCGACGACAAGAAATTCACCGCCCAGCAGATCAGCGCGTTCATTCTGCAGAAGCTCAAGAGGGACGCCGAGGCGTACCTGGGCGAGAAGATCACCGACGCGGTCATCACGACTCCCGCGTACTTCAACGACGCGCAGCGGCAGGCCACCAAGGAGGCCGGCCAGATCGCCGGGCTGAACGTGCTGCGGATCATCAACGAGCCCACCGCCGCGGCGCTCGCCTATCACCTGGACAAGGAGACTGAGGCCACGATCCTGGTCTTCGACCTGGGCGGCGGCACCTTCGACGTCTCGCTGCTCGAGGTCGGCGAGGGCGTGGTCGAGGTCAAGGCGACCAGCGGCGACAACCACCTCGGCGGGGACGACTGGGACCAGCGGATCGTCGACTGGCTGGTGAAGGACTTCAAGAACGGCTACGGCGTGGACCTGTCCAAGGACAAGATGGCGCTGCAGCGGCTGCGTGAGTCCGCGGAGAAGGCCAAGGTTGAGCTGTCCAGCTCCGCCGAGACCACCATCAACCTGCCCTACATCACTCACTCCGAGAGCGGGCCGCTGCACCTGGACGCCAAGCTCACCCGGGCCGAGTTCCAGAAGATGACCTCTGACCTGCTCGACCGCTGCAAGGCGCCGTTCCAGCAGGTGATCAAGGACGCCAGCATCAAGGTCGGCGACATCCACCATGTCGTGCTGGTCGGCGGCTCCACCCGGATGCCCGCCGTCGTGGACCTGGTCAAGGATCTGACCGGCGGCAAGGAGCCGAACAAGGGCGTGAACCCGGACGAGGTCGTCGCGGTGGGCGCCTGCCTGCAGGCCGGCGTGCTCAAGGGCGAGGTCAAGGACGTCCTGCTGCTCGACGTGACCCCGCTGTCGCTGGGCATCGAGACCAAGGGCGGCATCTTCACCAAGCTCATCGAGCGCAACACCACGATCCCGACCAAGCGCTCGGAGATCTTCACCACGGCGGAGGACAACCAGCCGTCCGTGCTGATCCAGGTCTTCCAGGGTGAGCGCGAGATCGCCGCGTACAACAAGAAGCTCGGCACCTTCGAGCTGGCGGGCATCGCCCCGTCGCCGCGCGGCATCCCGCAGATCGAGGTCACGTTCGACATCGACGCCAACGGCATCGTCAACGTCTCGGCCAAGGATCTCGGCACCGGCAAGCAGCAGTCGGTCACCATCTCCGGCGGCTCCGCGCTGCCGAAGGATGACATCGAGAAGATGATGGCCGACGCGGAGAAGTACGCGGAGGAGGACCGCCAGCGGCGCGAGGAGGCCGAGGTCCGCAACCGGGCCGAGACCCTCGCGTACACGACGGAGAAGTTCCTCGGAGAGAACTCCGACAAGGTGCCCGACGACATCAAGTCGGAAGTGGAGTCCTCGATCGCCGACCTGAAGAAGACGCTGGAGGGCACCGACACCGAAGCCATCCGCGTGGCGAGCGAGAAGGCCGCCCAGGTCAGCCAGAAGATGGGCTCCGCGATCTACGCGCAGGCGCAGGCCGCGAACGCCACGGGTCCCGACGCGGGCACCGAGGCGCCGACGGCCGGGCAGGCCGAGGACGAGGAAGTCGTCGATGCCGAGATCGTCGATGAGGGCAGGCCCGCCGATGAGGAGGGCGGCGCCGCCTGATGAGCTCATCCGAGGACCCCAACGCGGGACCGGTGATCCGCGACCGCAGGCGCATCGACCCGGAAACCGGGCAGGTCAGGAAGCCTGACCAGCCCGGTGACCCCGGGCATCGGGGCGCGCCCGGTGGTCCGCCCGGGCGGGGCAGGCACGCGGCCGGCCAGGCCGGCCAGCCTGCCCCCCCGGCGGAAGCCGGTGACCCGCAGGCCGCAGCAGACACCGAAACAGCAGACACCGAAACAAGGAACGAGATGGCCGTTACCCAGGCCCAGCTGGCCGAGCGTACGGCTGACGTACAGCGGATCCAGGCTGAGTACGCCAACTACCGCAAGCGGGTGGAACGCGACCGGATCGCGGTCCGCGAGCAGGCGCTGGCCAACGTGCTGGCTGAGCTGCTCCCGATCCTGGACGACATCGGCCGGGCCAGGGAGCACGGCGAGCTGTCCGGCGGGTTCAAGTCCGTAGCGGACTCGCTGGAGTCGGCGGCGGGCAAGCTCGGCCTGGTGAGCTACGGGGAGAAGGGCGAGCCGTTCGACCCGATGATCCACGAGGCCCTGATGCACTCCTACTCGGACCAGGTGAGCGAGCCCACCTGCGTGCAGATCCTGCAGCCCGGATACAAGGTCGGTGACCGCACCCTCCGCCCGGCCAGGGTGGCTGTCGCGGAGCCCGGCCGGGATTCCGGCGAGAAGAACGATGAAGCGGCGGCCGCGGCCGCCGGACAGTTCCCAGACGATGATGCAGCGCGCGGTGGCACCAAGCCGCGCGGGTCAGCCGCCGGACACGGCAACTGACCGGGACTATGAGGAACCAGTGAGCACAAAGGACTACCTCGAGAAGGATTACTACAAGACCCTTGGCGTCTCCAAGAACGCGTCCGCCGATGAGATCAAGCAGTCCTACCGCAAGCTGGCGAGGAAGTACCACCCGGACGCGAACAAGGGCAACGCCTCGGCGGAGGAGCGCTTCAAGGAGATCTCCGAGGCGCACAACGTCCTGGCGGACGAGAAAAGGCGCAAGGAGTACGACGACGCGCGGTCGCTGTTCGGCGGCGGGGGCCTGCGGATGCCAGGCTCCGGCACGCCGGGCAGCCCGGGCGGATACAACTTCGACCTGGGTGACCTGTTCGGCGGCGGCGGCAGCAACACGACCGGCGGCCGGCTCGGCGACCTGCTGGGCGGGGTGTTCGGCCGCGGCGGAACGCAGGCCAGGCCGCGGCGCGGCGCCGACGTCGAGACCGAGACCACGCTCTTGTTCGCTGACGCCATCGACGGGTCCACCGTCTCGCTGCGCCTGGCGGGCGAGGGCCCGTGCGCGACCTGCCACGGGACAGGCGCCAAGGCAGGCACCATGCCCCGGGTCTGCCCGACCTGCGACGGTACCGGCCAGGCCAGCAAGAACCTGGGCGGATTCGCGCTGTCTGAGCCGTGCCGCGAGTGCCGCGGACGCGGCATGGTGGTCGACGACCCCTGCACGGTGTGCTCGGGCAGCGGCCGCGCGATGAGCACCCGGACCATCCAGGCGCGCATTCCGGCCGGCGTGTCGGACGGCCAGCGGATCAAGCTCAAGGGCAAGGGAGCGCCGGGTGAGCGCGGCGGTCCGGCTGGTGACCTGTACGTCAAGGTGCACGTCACCCAGGACAAGGTGTTCGGCCGGTCCGGCGACAACCTCACGGTCAGCGTGCCCGTGACGTTCACCGAGGCGGCACTGGGCGCGGAGATCAAGGTCCCGTCGCACCGGGGCATGCCGGTCACGGTGCGGATTCCGCCGGGTACGCCGAACGGGCGCACGTTCCGGGTCAAGGGCCGGGGCGCCCGCCGCCGCTCAGACGGGCTCAACGGCGATCTGCTGGTCACCGTGGACGTGGTGGTCCCGCCCAAGCTGAACAACAAGGCCCGCGAGGCGCTGGAGTCCTTCCGCGAGGCCACGGCCGGCGATGATCCCCGCGCCGAGCTGCTGCAGCGGGCCAGGGGCTGACCGATGAGCGCGGCAGGCGCGGCGACCGCGAGCATGCGGCCGGCGGACGCGCCAGGCGAGTTACCGGGTGAGGAAGCAATAACATGACGATCCCGTTCGACCGCCTGTCCGACGACACTCCCGTGTACGTCATCTCCGTGGCCGCCGAGCTATCCGGGCTGCACCCGCAGACCCTGCGCGCCTACGACCGGCTCGGCCTGGTCTCGCCGGGCCGGTCCCCAGGCCGGGGTCGCCGCTATTCGATGCGCGACATCCTGGCCCTGCGCGAGGTGCAGCGGCTCTCCCAGGACGAGGGCGTGAACCTATCGGGGATCAAGCGGATCCTCGAGCTGGGCAGCGAACTGGAGCGGGTCCGCCAGGCTGCCGCCCAGCTGCACGCAGAGATCGCGCGACTGCGCGACGAGCTCGAGTCCACCCGGGCGGTCGCCGCCCGGCTGGCCGGGCTGCGCAGGAGCAGGGTCACGGGGGCCGACCTCGTCCCGGTCCGGCAGACGCAGATCACCCCGTGGGCGCCGCCTGCGCCGCATGACGACGAAACGACTTAGCACGTAACGAAGGAAGCAACAACCAAACATGGATGAGAAGCTCACCCGCAAGAGCCAGGAGGCGCTGACCGCAGCGGTGCGGCGAGCGGCCGCCGACGGTCACCCGCAGGTCGGCCCGGCGCACCTGCTCACCACCCTGATCGAGCAGGCCGGAGGCACCGCGGCTCCGCTGCTGCGCGCGGTCGGCGCGAACCCGGCCGATGTGCTGCGCGGCGCGCAGGACCTGCTGGCCCGGCTGCCCCGGGTGGCGGGCGCCACGGCGAGTGCCCCGGAGACGTCGCGGCCGCTGCTGGCATCGATCAACACCGCCGCCGACCAGGCCCGGCAGCTGGGCGACGAGTTCGTCTCTACCGAGCACCTGCTCGCCGGCCTCGCGACCAGCGGCGGTGACGTGGCTGGCCTGCTCAGGCAGGCGGCGCCGGCCCCGAGGCGCTGGTCGAGGCGTTCGAGAAGATACGCGGGCACGCGCGGGTCACGTCGGAGGATCCGGAAGGTACCTACCAGGCCCTGGAGAAGTACGGCATCGACCTGACCGAGCAGGCCAGGTCCGGCGGCCTGGACCCGGTGATCGGCCGGGACGCCGAGATCAGGCGCGTTATCCAGGTGCTGTCCAGGCGGACCAAGAACAACCCCGTGCTCATCGGCGAGCCCGGCGTGGGCAAGACCGCCGTGGTCGAGGGGCTGGCTCAGCGCGTGGTCGCCGGTGACGTGCCGGAGTCGCTGCGCGGCAAGCGCCTGATAGCGCTGGATCTGGGCGCGATGGTGGCCGGCGCGAAGTACCGCGGCGAGTTCGAGGAGCGGCTCAAGGCGGTGCTGAACGAGATCAAGGAGAGCGAAGGCCAGATCATCACGTTCATCGACGAGCTGCACACGGTGGTCGGTGCCGGGGCGGCCGAGGGCGCCATGGACGCGGGCAACATGCTCAAGCCGATGCTGGCCCGGGGCGAGCTGCGGATGGTGGGCGCGACCACGCTCGACGAGTACCGCGAGCGGATCGAGAAGGATGCGGCCCTGGAGCGGCGGTTCCAGCAGGTCTTCGTGGGCGAGCCTTCGGTGACCGACACGATCGCGATCTTGCGCGGGCTGAAGGGGCGCTACGAGGCGCACCACGAGGTGCAGATCTCCGACGCCGCGCTGGTGGCGGCGGCGGCCCTGTCCGACCGCTACATCACCGCCAGGTTCCTGCCGGACAAGGCGATCGACCTGGTCGACGAGGCGGCGTCGCGGCTGCGCATGGAGATCGACTCACGACCGGTCGAGATCGACGAGCTGCAGCGCTCGGTGGACCGGATGAAGATGGAGGAGCTCGCGCTTGAGCGGGAAGAGGACGCGGCCAGCAAGGAGCGGCTGGAGCGGCTGCGCCGCGATCTGGCCGACCGGCAGGAGCAGCTGACCGCCCTGGTGGCCCGCTGGGACCGGGAGAAGGCCGAGCTCAACAAAGTCGGCGAGCTGAAGAAGCGCCTTGACGACCTCAAGACCCAGGCCGAACGGGCCCAGCGAGACGGAGACTTCGAGGCGGCGTCCAGGCTCATGTACGGGGAGATCCCGGCGCTGGAGCGGGAGCTGGCCGAGGCCGCGGCGGCGCCGGGCGCGGGCACCGTCAGCAGCGACGAGGCGCCGATGGTCAAGGAGGAGGTCGGTCCCGATGACGTCGCGGACGTCGTCTCCTCGTGGACCGGCATCCCGGCCGGCCGCCTGCTCGAGGGCGAGACCGGCAAACTGCTGAGGATGGAGGACGAGCTGGGCCAGCGGCTGGTAGGCCAGGCCAGGGCCGTGCGTGCGGTGTCCGACGCGGTGCGCAGGGCGCGCGCGGGCGTGGCCGATCCGGACCGGCCGGACGGCTCGTTCCTGTTCCTCGGGCCCACCGGCGTCGGCAAGACCGAGCTGGCCAAGGCGCTGGCCGAGTTCTTGTTCGACGACGAGCGGGCCATGGTCCGCATTGACATGAGCGAGTACGGCGAGAAGCATTCGGTGGCCAGGCTGGTCGGCGCGCCGCCAGGCTACGTCGGCTACGAGGAGGGCGGCCAGCTGACCGAGGCCATCCGCCGCAGGCCGTACTGCGTAGTGCTGCTCGACGAGGTCGAGAAGGCGCACGCGGAAGTCTTCGACATCCTGCTCCAGGTCCTCGACGACGGCAGGCTCACCGACGGGCAGGGCCGGACGGTGGACTTCCGCAACACGATCCTGATCCTCACCTCCAACCTGGGGTCGCAGTTCATCGCCGACCAGGCCCTGGACGAGGCGGCGAGGCGGGACGGCGTGATGTCCATGGTCCGGGCCACGTTCAAGCCCGAGTTCCTCAACCGGCTCGACGAGGTGATCATCTTCGACGCGCTGACCACTGACGATCTGAGCCGGATCGTCGATCTGCAGGTGGACCGGCTGGCCCGGCGGCTGGCCGATCGCCGGCTGACGCTCAGCGTGACGCAGGCCGCGCGGGAGTGGCTGGCGATGACCGGGTTCGACCCGCTGTACGGCGCGCGGCCGCTGCGCAGGCTGGTGCAGTCCGCCATCGGCGACCAGCTGGCCAAGGCGCTGCTCGCGGGCGAGATCACCGACGGGGACCGGGTAGAGGTGGATCTGGACGGGTCCGCCGACGCGCTGGTCGTCCGCCCGGCGGTGAAGGTCGGGTAACCGCCGGGGGGCGTCCCAGGACGCGGGCGCCGGGCCGCGCCGAAGGCGCGGCCCGGGCTTGTCCGATCAGAGGTCGTCGAGCAGCTTGTCGTAGTCGTCCTCGGGCAGGCCCATGTCGTTGCGGATCCGGTAGCGCAGGCTCAGCAGCATCCGCAGCTCGTTGCGGTCTACGGTCGCCGGGACCTGCCGGGGCATGAGCGTCCCTGGTTCGTCGGCGCCGCGCGCGGTCTGCGATGTCCCGGCGCCGGGGGCGGGCTGGCCGGCTCCGGCATCCTCCGGCAGGCAGAGCTCGACACCCGTGTTGGCCCAGTCCAGCGCGCCGATCAGGTCTGACTGCTCGACAAGCAGCTCAGCGACCAGGTCACACTGCCTGGGGTCGCGTCGCCCGTCTGCTTCCAGCTGACTGATCAGCCGTTTGGCCTCGTCCACCTGGTCCAGCAGGAAGAGCGCGCGAGCTAGCGAGACCCGGGCATCGTCGAATGTCCCGCCGCCGTCCGCGAGCGCCTGCCGGAAGTTCTCGGCGGCCTGCGCCGGGTCGTCGGCGAGCAGCCATTGCTCGCCGGCCCGCAGGTGGGCCTCGGCGCTGGACATGTCGCCGGTCTGGACGGATGTCGCGGCGAGCTGGGCCATCCGCAGCGCGGCGCTACGGTGATCTCCGGTGCGAGCGGCGCTGAACTCGATCGCGTCGAACTCATCGCCGGACAGCTGGGCCACGGTGCGAAGGTACCCCTCTACGCGGGTCTTGATGCCGGCTCACGAGCCGGCCTGTGCGGCCGCCGCCGGCGGCAGTCACGGGACGATTGCTACCTGCGGGAACGTTCGAGCGCATCCCAGAACCCACGGCGCAGCGCGTGCCGCACCTCCTCGTGCAGCAGGGCGTCGATGGGCAGGGCCGAGCCCTGCAGCAGGCGGGCTTCGAGATCGGACGGCATGCGCGGCTTCCTGGCCACCACCGCCTCCAGCCAGAGCGCCGGCGCCTCACGTGCCACCGACTTGCCGAACTCGAAACCCTCGGAGTGAGCAGTCGTCACGGTGTCCGCGACCGGGCCGCCCGCGGGTGGCTGCCCGGCCGGCCCGGGGACTGGCAGCTGAGCGTCATAGGAACCTTGATGCGGCATGTAGTCCGTGCTGGTCGCCGCCGGGCGTGCGGCCTGATACCCGGGCGGGACCGGCGGGCCGTCTGCCTGCATCCCGTCGGCGTGCCGGCCGTTCGCGTACCCGTCGCGGCGGCCCGGCAGGTTTGGCGGGGCGGTGGTGAATGGCCCGGGCTGAGCGGAAGCGCCTTGGCCTGCCGCCGGGTCGGCCGAGGCGTCCGAGTCCGGTGGCGCGTACGGGGGGCGCGGCCCGGCCGCGCGCCGGCCGGATGCCGGGGGCGGCGCCACCGGGGGCGGCCCGGCAGCCGGCTCGCCGGAACCGCGGGCTGGCGGGAGAGGGTCCAGGTCGCGTCCGAGATGGGCCTGGACCGGAGCACTGCCCGGGGCGCCATGCTGCGCCGCGGGCAGATCCCGGGCGGGCGGTGCGGCCGGGAGGCTGGGCAAGGCCGGCCCGGCAGACGCGGCAGGATCCCGGAAGGACCCGCGATCGGGCTCCCCGTACAGCGGCAACCCAGGCTGCCCGGCCTGAGATTGCCCGGCCATGGATTGCCCGGCCTGGGGCGCGGAGATTCGAGGCGGCGGGGCCAGCGACGATCCCGGCGGCGGACCCGGGAGCGGCGACGGACCAGAGAGTGGCTGCGGGGCCTGGGCCGGCGGCGAGTTGCCCGCGGCGCGGCTGCGGTGCATGCCGCGCCCACCAGGCTCTGACGAGCCGGTCCCCGCGGCCGGCCCGGGCTGCGGCAGCGACGGCGCGGGAGGCTGCCCCGCGGGCGGCCGCGCCGGGGGCTGATACTCGGCCACGACCGGCGCCGTGTAGATCGCCGGCGGGGCCGGGTGAGACCCGGTGAAGCCGGACGACGGCCCCGGGTGGCCGCTTCCGGCTGCGCTCGCTGCGTGCCCGTTGGTCGGCAGCTTGCCGCCGTAGACGCCGATCGGGTACGGCTCGTCGTAAAGGGCCGGCTGAGCGGCGGACATCAGCTCCACGTACGGCCGCAGTTGCGTGCCGTCGATCTGCACGACATCGTCGCACTGCTGGCGCAGCGAGCGCGAGACCGTCCAGTTGCCGTCGACCGAGATGTGCGCGATCATCACCCGGATCCCGAGATCCTGCACGTCCGCAATGACCTGGGCGAGGTCTTCCTCGGCGCTGACCAGCAGCACATCGCTAATAGCGCGGTTCCTGGCCAGGGTGGTGAGGTCGCGGTGGATCTCCGTCTCGACGCCCTCGCGCTTGCCTGGCCGCATCCGGCCCAGCCGCAGCGTGAGTCCGGGCAGGTCGGCCAAGGTGTCGTGCTCGGGGGTCCGGCGCCCGTCCACGGTCGCCTCATACCAGTAGCAGCGCAACAGCTGCTGGCCGGTGCGGTCGGCGGACAGGCTCGCGAGAAACCGGAGCAGCCCCGCGTAATCCCACGAAACCGAATCCCGGGAGCTGGTTCCGTGCACTGCCGTCGCACCGTCGGCGAGCATGTACCCGGCGTCCACGAACAGCGCGCAGCGGTCCACGCGACACCGCCCTTCCTCGACGCGAGACGTCACCAGTGCCCAGCCGCCCGCCCCGTGGGTTCGGTTCACAGCCCCGCGGGCGACTCCAGGGTATTCAAGTCGGCTCACCGCGTAAGCCGTTCGGTGAATTCGGCGCGGATCGGCAGCGGATCCTGGATGGCCTGGGAGACGGCGCCCGTGATGCCCGGGCTCGGCCACTGGCCTAGGCTCGCATGCTGTGAGTGATCGCGAGGAGCTGCTGCGGGAAATACGCAGGCACGCGGTCGTGTCCGGCGACTTCGTGCTGTCCTCGGGGCAGCGAGCGAGCTGGTACATCGACCTGCGGCGTGTGCTCCTTGCCGGGCGCATCGCTCCGCTCGCGGGCAGGGTGATGCTCGACATCACCGCGGACCTGGAGTACGAGGCCGTCGGCGGGCTGACGCTGGGCGCCGACCCGGTGGCCACCGCGATGATGCACGCGGCGGCCGCCCGCCAGCAGCCGCTGGACGCGTTCGTGGTGCGCAAGGCGGGCAAGGCGCACGGCCTGCAGCGCCGGATCGAGGGACCGGACGTGGCCGGGCGCCGCGTGCTCGCCGTCGAGGACACCTCGACGACGGGCAATTCCGTGCTCACCGCGGTGCAAGCGCTGCGGGAGGCCGGCGCGGAGGTGATCGGCGTCGCGGTGATCGTCGAGCGGGGGGCCAGGCCGCGGGTCCGCGAGCACGGGCTGCCCTTCCGCGCCGCCTACGAACTGTCCGACCTGGGACTGGGCTAGCCTGCGCCCGGGCTGGGTTTAGGCCCGGTTCGCCAGATAACCCTCAGGGTCTCGCATGGCAGCCCCTCAGGGTCAGGGCGCCTCAGGAATACTGGGCGCATCACCACGACAGGGAGCGACTGCCATGCCGATCGCGACCCCAGAGGTCTACGCGCACATGCTCGACCGGGCCAAGGAGCACGGATTCGCCTATCCGTCGATCAACGTGACCTCAAGCCAGACGCTGAATGCCGCCCTGCGTGGCTTCGCCGAGGCGCAGAGCGACGGCATCGTCCAGGTATCCACCGGAGGCGCCGAGTACCTCTCCGGGCAGGGCGTCAAGGACATGGTGACCGGCGCGGTCGCGCTCGCCGAGTTCGCGCACGTCGTCGCTGCCAAGTACCCGGTCCACGTCGCGCTGCACACCGACCACTGCCCGAAGGACAAGCTGGACGACTACATGCGCCCGCTTGTCGCGCTGTCTCAGCAGCGGGTTGCGCTCGGTGAGGAACCGCTGTTCCAGTCGCACATGTGGGACGGGTCCGCGGTACCGCTCGAGGAAAACCTGCGCATCGCCCAGGAACTCCTGGCCGAGTGCGCCAAGGCGCACATCATCATGGAGATGGAGATCGGGGTCGTCGGCGGCGAGGAAGACGGGGTCGTCGGCGAGATCAACGAGAAGCTGTACAGCACCCCGGAGGATGCCCTGGCGACCGCCGAGGCGCTCGGGCTGGGCGAGCGCGGCCGTTACATCCTGGCCGCGACCTTCGGCAACGTGCACGGCGTCTACAAGCCGGGCCACGTGAAGCTGCGGCCATCGGTGCTGAACGACATCCAGAGCGCGGTAGGCGCCAAGTACGGCAAGGTCAAGCCGTTCGACCTGGTGTTCCACGGCGGTTCGGGCTCGGCGCTCGAGGAGATCCGGGAGGCGATCTCCTACGGCGTGGTCAAGATGAACGTGGACACCGACACGCAGTACGCGTTCACCCGGCCGGTGGCCGGTCACATGTTCACGAACTACGACGGCGTGCTCAAGGTAGACGGTGACGTCGGCAACAAGAAGGACTATGACCCGCGAACCTGGGGCAAGGCCGCTGAGGCATCGATGACCGACCGGGTCAAGCTGGCCTGCGAGGACCTGATGTCCGCGGGAAAGCAGCTGAGCTGACCTCGCCGCCCAGGGGCCAGCTGGCCCGGCTGGCCCCGGCCCGGGTGCGTTCCGGCGTCCCATCCCTGGCGCTTTCCTGCGGCCCGTTCCTGCGGCCTGGCCCGGCGCGTTCCTCCTGCGTGGCCCGGCGCGTTCCTGCGGCCCGTCCGGGCGCGTTCCTGCGGCCCGTCCCCGGGCGCGTTCTAGCGTCCGAACCGCGCGTTCCGGTGGCCTGGCTACCGGACTGGGCGCTGGCGCTCGCTCCGCGCCCGGACGGCGCCGCGGACGAAGGCGGCCCTGATCCGCTCCGTCACTTGCCACGGAGTCAGTGTGATCTCCTGCCAGGTGAAATGGACCACCTCGAAGCCCGCGTCGCGCAGCCGCGCATCGCGGTCCAGCTGGCGCATTGCCTGCCGCGGATCCGCGTACTTGACGGCACCGTCAGCTTCGGCGATCGTCCGGTATCCCGGCCAGAAATAGTCCGCCCTCCCCACAATCCCGAGGTCACCGCCAACCCAGACCTGCAGCTCGGGAGCGGGCAGCCGGTACTCGCGAAAGACAACCCGCCCGATCGACTCGAGTGCCGATTCGGCTCGGTGATCGCTGAACGCGGCCACGGCCCGCGCCCGCCGCACGTCAGGCCAGCAAGCGCAGTCGGAGATGACCGCGGCGATCTCCGGCACCGTTGTCTGGCCGGTCCGCAGCGCCGAGTCTGCGACGACCACGCCGTCGCGGAACGTGCAGGTCCTGGCCCAGATCTACCACGGTCCTGGCCACCGAGGTAAGGCTGATCCCGTCCCTGACGACCAGGTGACGAACGGGAAGCTCGGCAGCGTGGATGCTGACCCCTCCGCGGAGGGAACGACTGCCGCGACTGCGGGGCGACCGGGTGACGGTGACCGTTTCGGCATCGTGTCTCCCGATCAAGTCAAGTCCGTGGATAAGCGCCGCCGACCGATGGCTGGCTACCGCCGGGAAATCGCACGAAGCCAGTACCGCGGCAACCTGAAGCGCATGCGCCCGCCTCTTGTCCACCGCGCTCGCGGCAGCCCGCTCCGCGGACGTGTAGACCCCTCTGCGGACTGCGAGCAGCCGCCCCGCTTTGACCAGGCGACGGACCCGAGTGCGGGAGGTACCCGCAGATGCGAGCTGCTGCAGGGTAGCGACTCCCGAGCCCTGGGCAGAACGGCTACGCGCATTATTGGCCACGAACCGAGCGTGCCAGCCCCCTACGTCAATACGCCCCCACGACCACCCGGCCCGTAACAGCCCACTTTTCATGCACTGCGACCTTTCATGCACTACGACCAATCCGTGACCCGATTTGTCCCGATTTACGGCTGCTTAGCGCATGATAAGTCGAGTTGATCAAGGAAGGGATCAAGGAAGGAAGGAAGGGCGGAGGGCGGGCGAGTGCTCGGCGGGTGGAGGGAGCGGGCAAGATGGGCGGATGAGCCACGAGAACCTGATGGCCGGGCTTCCGGCGACGTACCTGCCCAAGAATCCCGAGGCCGACGCGATGCTGGCGGATGGGACGGACCCGGCCGAGGTGGCGGCCAGGTTCCCCGAGCATTCGGCGCCCTGGGCGGCACTGGCGGAGCGGGCGTTCGAGAGGGGAGAGGCGGTGCAGGCGTACGCCTACGCCCGGACCGGGTACCACCGCGGTCTTGACCAGCTGCGCCGTGCGGGGTGGCACGGGCAGGGACCGATCCCCTGGGAGCACGAACCGAATCGCGGCTTCCTGCGGTCGCTGCACGTACTGAGCCTGGCGGCGGCGGCCATCGGGGAGGACGACGAGGCCTCGCGCTGTCGCGACTTCCTGCGCGACAGCAGCGCCGAGGCCGCGGCGCAGCTCGGCAGCTAGGGATCGACCGCAGGCGAACGCACCCCGGAAGGCAAACCGCCGGGCGGGGGCGTCACGGAGGGCAACCCGCCGGGCGCAGCAGCCCCGGAAGGCGACCCGCCGGGCGGGGGCGTCACGGAGGGCAACCCGCCGGGCGCAGCAGCCCCGGAAGGCGACCCGCCGGGCGGGGGCGTCACGGAGGACGACCCGCCGGGCGCAGCAGTCCCGGAAGGCGAGCCGCCGGGCGGAGGCGTCGCGGAGGGTACTGGGCCGGGGCCCGCGTAGCCGCGGACCGTCACCCGGTTCTGTCCCCATTGCGCTTGGCCGGTGCCGAGCAGCCGCCAGCCCATGCGCTCGTAGAAGGCAATCGGGGCGCTGTTGGCGGCAAGCACGTCGAGCACGGGGTGCAGGCCGCGCTGGTGCGCCTCCCGCACAGCGTGCTCGAGCAGCGCGGCCCCGACCCCGCGGCCGCGCGCCGCGGAGGCGACGAAGAGCCGGGCTCACCATGGCCGCTTCCCGGCCGAGCAGCGCGGCGGCCACATCTGTGGTCCCGGGCGGCGCCAGCACCACGTGCCCGGCCAGCCGACCGTCCACGACGGCCACCCACGCGCCGAGGAAGTCGGGCTTGGCCAGGAAGCGGCCCGGATCGTCCGGCCATGCCATCGGGTACCCGTCGCGGCGGTGGACCTCGGCGAGGATCGCGACGCACTCGGCGAGCTCGTTCTCGCCCCGGCTCCGGATGATCACCTACAGTCCTCTCAGGTCGTGCCGTGTGCGGGGCCTCGCGGCCAGCCACCGGGCGCAGTGCCGCCCGCGCCACCGGGCACAGCTCCGCCGCGCCACCGGGCGCAGTGCCGCCGTGCCACCGGGCGCAGATCCGCCCCTGCCGCCAGCCCAGCGCCGGCCCGTGTAACCGGGCCGGGTTCGGGTAACCTCGGAACGCGCTGGGCCCTGCCGCGCGCACGTAGCTGAGCGTACGGGGCGCCGCGGCGGGGGGGTGATGGCCTGCACGGGCTAGCGTGCCGTCAGCTGTCCCGGCCCGGCCCGTCAAGCGCGAGGAACCGGCCAGGCCAGGCCCGTCAAGCGCAAGGAAGGGGTGGCCCGATGCCGGCCATCGTGCTCGTCGGCGCCCAGTGGGGTGACGAAGGCAAGGGCAAGGCCACCGACCTGCTCGGTGACCAGGTGGACTACGTGGTCCGCTACCAGGGCGGCAACAACGCCGGGCATACCGTGGTCATCGGCGACGAGAGCTACGCGCTGCACCTGCTGCCCTCGGGAGTGCTCTCCCCTCGGGTCACCCCGGTCATCGGCAACGGGGTCGTGATCGACCCGAAGGTGCTGTTCGAGGAGATCGACGGCCTGCAGGCCAGGGGGATCTCCTGCGAACGGCTGCTGATCTCGGCGAACGCGCACCTGATCATGCCGCACCACCGGGCGCTGGACAAGGTCACCGAGCGGTACCTGGGCCAGGCCAGGATCGGCACCACCGGACGCGGGATCGGGCCGACCTACGCGGACAAGGTGGCCCGGGTGGGCATCCGGGTGCAGGACCTGTTCGACCCCGGCATCCTGCGGCAGAAGCTCGAGCTCGTGCTGCGCGAGAAGGACCAGGTGCTGACCAAGGTCTACAACCGCCGCGGCATCGATGCCGACGCGGTGGCCGAAGAGTACGTGCCATACGGCAAGCAGCTGCGGCCCTACACCGCCGATACCGGCCTGATCCTCAATCAGGCACTCGATCAGGGCAAGACCATCCTGCTCGAAGGGGCTCAGGCCACGCTGCTCGACGTGGACCACGGCACGTACCCGTTCGTCACCTCCTCGTCGCCGACGGCCGGCGGCGCCTGCGCGGGCTCCGCCATCGGCCCGACCCGGATCACCAAGGTCATCGGCATACTGAAGGCGTACACCACCCGGGTCGGCGCGGGCCCGTTCCCCACCGAACTGCCAGGCGCCCAGGGCCGCTGGCTGCGCGAGGCCGGCGCGGAGTACGGGGTCACCACCGGCCGGGAGCGGCGCACCGGGTGGTTCGACGCCGTGATCGCCCGGTACGCGACCCGGGTCAACGGCGTCACCGATTACTTCATCACGAAGCTGGACGTGCTGTCCGGCCTGGACCAGGTCCCGGTCTGCGTCGGTTATGAGATCGACGGCGCCAGGCACGACGAGATCCCGATGACCCAGACCGAGTTCCACCACGCCAGGCCGGTGTATGAATACCTGGACGGCTGGCGCGAGGACATCTCGACCGCCGGCGAGTTCGCCGACCTGCCGCGCAACGCGCAGGCTTACGTCAAGACGCTGGAGGACATGGCAGGCGCGCCGGTCGCCGCGATCGGCGTCGGCCCGCGCCGAGACCAGACGCTCCAGCTCCGCCCGCTGGCCTGACCGGCCGGGGTAGGCTCGCGGCCGTGCGAGTCCTCGTCATCGGGTCCGGGGGCCGCGAGCACGCCCTGGCCCGGGCCCTGGCCGCCGATCCCGAGGTCACGAGCCTGCACGCGGCCCCGGGCAACCCGGGCATCGCGCGGCTGGCCGAGCTGCACCCGGTGGCGGTGACCGACCCGGAGGACATCACCGTGCTCGCCGCCAGGCTGAGCGCGGATCTGGTCGTCATCGGTCCCGAGGCGCCACTGGTGGCGGGCGCCGCCGACGCGCTCCGCGAAAGCGGCATCGCCTGCTTCGGCCCGGACGCGGGCGCGGCCATGATCGAGGGCTCGAAGTCGTTCGCCAAGGACGTGATGGCGGCCGCGGGCATCCCCACCGCGGCCGCCCGCACCTGCGTCACCGCGGACCAGGCGGCGGCCGCGCTCAGCGAGTTCGGGCCGCCTTACGTGGTGAAGGACGACGGGCTGGCCGGCGGCAAGGGGGTCCTCGTCACCACGGACGCGGCGGCGGCCGCCAGGCACGCCGGGAACTGCCGCACGGCGGTCATCGAGGAGTTCCTCGACGGCCCGGAGCTTTCCCTGTTCGCGCTGTGCGACGGCCGCACTGCGCTGCCGCTGCTGCCGGCCCAGGACTTCAAGCGCGCCCGCGACGGCGATCAGGGGCCGAACACCGGCGGCATGGGCGCCTACGCCCCGCTGCCGTGGCTGCCCGGCGGCCTGACCGGGCAGGTCATGGACACGGTCATCCAGCCCGCGCTCGACGAGCTGCGGCGCCGCGGCACCCCCTACCGCGGCCTGCTCTACGCCGGCCTCAGCCTGACCGGCGACGGCGTCAGGGTCGTGGAGTTCAACGCCCGCTTCGGCGACCCGGAGACGCAAGTCGTGCTGGACCGGCTCGCCACCCCGCTGGCTGGGCTGCTGCACGCCGCGGCGGCCGGCACCCTGACCGGGGCGGCCCCGCTGCGCTGGGGCCCCGGATCGGCGGTGACCGTGGTCATCGCGGCCGAGGGGTACCCAGGCCGCCCGGCAGTCGGCGATCTGATCGAGGGCGCTGATTTTCCCGAACGGGACGGGGCGAGCTACGTGCTGCACGCCGGCACCGCCCGGGGCGGGAGTGGCCTGGTGTCAGCCGGCGGCAGGGTACTCAACGTCGTGGGAACCGGATCCGACGTCGCGGCCGCCCGCGCGGCCGCCTACCAGCGGGCGGCCGGCATAACGATGCGCGGTAGCTGGTACCGCACCGACATCGCCGAGCGGGCGGCGGCCGCCTCGCCCTGAGCGGGCGGCGGCCCGCTCCCGGCCAGGTCGATGTGCCATCGCCGGTGTTGCGGGCGGGCGGCCGGCGGCCCGGGCGGGGTGCGGGAGAATCAGACCCATGATCAGCCGGTACACGCTGCCCGAGATGGGCCGCGTCTGGAGCGAAGCGCACAAGTACGAGCTGTGGAGCCGGGTGGAGACGCTCGTCCTGGAGGCCCAGGCCCGGGCGGGCACCGTGCCGGCGGACTGTGTCGAGCCGGTGCGGCAGGCACCGCCGCCGTCAGCCGAAGCCGTCGCCGCGGCCGAGGCCGTGACCGACCACGACGTGATCGCCTTCCTCACCGCCTGGGCCGACAACACCTCACCGCGTGCGGCGGCCTCGTACGTGCACTTCGGCATGACCTCGTCGGACCTGCTCGATACGGCCCTGGCCATCCAGCTCGCCGAGGCGACCGACCTGCTGCTGGCCAAGGCCAGCACGCTGGTGGCGGTGCTGCGCGACCACGCGCTCGCGCACCGCGGCACGCTGCGGGCCGGGCGGACGCACGGCATTCACGCCGAGCCCGACGTCTGGGGTCACCGGGTGGCCGACTTCGCGTTCGCGATGGCCCGCTGCCGGGACCGGCTGCTGCGGGCCCGTGACGCGGTCGCGGTGGGCAAGCTGTCCGGGGTGGTCGGCACCTACTCCAACATCGATCCGGCTGTCGAGGCCGAGGTCATGCCCGCCCTGGGGCTGAAACCGGCGCCGGTGGCCACCCAGGTCGTGTTCCGCGACGGGATCTCCGAGTGGGCCAGCGTGCTGGCGATCACCGCCACGGTCTGCGAGGCGGTCGCGCTCGAGGTCAGGCACGGGCAGCGGACCGAGCTGCGTGAGCTGGCCGAGCCGTTCAGGCTGGGCCAGAAGGGCTCGTCGGCGATGCCGCACAAGAAGAACCCGATCCGGTCCGAGCGGATCTGCGGGCTGGCCCGGATGGTCCGCGCCCAGGTCACCCCCGTCATGGAGGGCATGCCGCTGTGGCACGAGCGGGATATCTCGCATTCCAGTGTGGAGCGGGTGGCGCTGCCGGACGCCGCTATCGTCACCGACTACCTGCTGGCGCTCACCACCGGGCTGGTCGAGGGGCTCACCGTGGACGCGGCGCGGATGCGCGCCAACCTGGATGCCACCGGAGGGCTGATCTACAGCTCGGCGGTGCTGCTCGAGCTTGTCCGGTCTGGTATGACTCGCGAAGATTCGTACGCGCTCGTGCAGGGCGCGGCGATGGAGACATGGGACACAGGCATCCCGTTTCGCACGACTCTGCGTGAGCACGCGATCGCGGACGGGCAGCAGATCGACGACCGGCGGCTGGATGAAGCGTGCAGGCCGGAACGCTATACCGAACGTCTGGGGGGCGTGTTCGAACGGCTGCAGCACCTCACCTGACCCCCGGCGACGCCTCCGCGGGATCGGCCGAGCTGTCAGCCGTACCGGGTCGGCGATGGAATACTGGACCGAGTTCTGCGGCTGCGACCCGCTCTGCGGCCGCCGCCCGGCGAGACCCCGGGCGCACAGTTCCATCCGGCCGCGCGCCGGGCCGCTGATCACCCCGGACGGGAGTTGCAACCAGATGACCATGGGCTCCGAGACGATCCGTTACCGCGTGCGAGGGGGGAACCCGCTGGACGGGACGGTCTTCGTCCAGGGCGCGAAGAACGCCGCGCTCAAGATGATCGCCGCCTCCCTGCTCGCGGCAAGGGGACGGACCGTACTGCGGAACGTGCCGGTCATCGAGGACGTCCGGCGGGCGGTCGAGCTGGCGCAGGCGGTCGGAGCCCGGGTGGAGTTCCACGAGGCCGAGCGCATCCTGGTGGTGGACGCGTCCCGGCTTACCAGCCCGGTGCTGCCGGCCGAGATCGCGCGCCGGTTCCGCGGGTCGGTGCTGTTCGTGCCGGCCCTGCTGCACCGGCTCGGCGAGGCGGTCATCGAGGGCATCGGCGGGTGCAACCTGGGCAGCAGGAACCTCGACTTCCACTACCGGGGCTTCGCCCGGCTCGGCGCGACCGTGACCGAGGGCGAGAGCGTGATCCACATCCAGGCCGGGCAGCTTCGGGGCGCCCACCTGTACCTGGACACGCCGTCGCACACCGGCACCGAGAACCTGATCATGGCGGCCTCGATGGCCCCGGGCCGGACAGTGATCGACAACACCGCGCTCGAGCCCGAGGTGCTCGACGTGATCGCATTCCTGACCAAGATGGGCGCCAGGATCGACGGCGGCGGCACGGGATTCGTCACCGTCGACGGCGTGGACGAGCTCACCGCCGTCGAGCACACGGTCATGCCGGACCGGATCGACGCCGGCGTGTTCGCGATGGCGGCGGCGATCACCGGGGGCGAGCTGAGCCTGGTGGGCGGGTCCCTCGATCACTTCGGCGTGGTTCGCTGGAAGCTGGAGCAGATGGGGGTCGAGTTCGCGACGCACGGCGCGGTGCTGCAGGTGCGGCTGGAGCACAAGCTCCGCCCCATCAACGTGATCACCAGCCCGTACCCGGGGTTCGCCACCGACCTGCAGTCGCCGATCATGGCCCTGAGCTGCCTGGCGGACGGCACGAGCTACATTCGCGAGACGATCTACGACGGCCGCTACACCCTGGTCGGAGAGCTCAGCAAGCTGGGCGCCAAGGTCGAGGTGGACTCCAACGCCGTCATCGTGCACGGCCCGTGCACGCTCAAGGGGGCCGAGGTCGTGGCGCACGACCTGCGTACCGGCATCGCGCTCATCCTGGCTGGCCTGGCCGCCGATGGCGAGACCGTGGTGGCCCCTGCGTACCCGATCGACCGCGGGCACGCGTCGATCGCCGCGCGGCTGACCGCGCTCGGCGCCGACATCACCGCCGAATCCCTCGGCTGACCGGCAGCAGCCCAGCCTCCGGCGGCCGCCGTTCGGAACGCGGCCCGGATTCTAGTGACGGCGCGGGTAGGCCTTGGCCACGGCCAGGAAGGCCTCGTTCGCCTCGGGATCGCCGATCGAGATGCGGGCGCCCTCGTCGCCGAACGGCCGGATGCTGATGCCGGCCGCCGCGCACTCCGCGGCGAAGTGAGCGGTGTCCGGGCCGAGGCGCAGCCAGACGAAGTTGGCCTCGGTGGGCGGCACGGTCCAGCCGTCGCTGCGCAGCGCGTCGCGGACGCGCGACCGCTCGCCGGCGACCGCGTTGACCCGGTCGAGCAGCTCGGGCTCGGCGGCCAGCGACGCGATCGCCGCCGCCTGGGCGACGCAGCTCACCGTGAACGGCAGCATCGTCATCCGCACGGCCGCCGCGACCGGCTCGGCCGCCACCATGAATCCCACCCGCAGGCCGGCCAGCCCGTAAGCCTTGGAGAACGTGCGGAGCACCGCGAGGTTCGGCCGGTCCCGATAAAGACTGAGCCCGTCCGGCACGCCAGGATCGCGGACGTACTCGCTGTAGGCCTCGTCCAGCACCACGAGGCAGTCCGGCGGCACGGTGTCGAGGAACTCCTCGAGCTCAGCGCGCCGCACGACGGTGCCGGTGGGGTTGTTCGGGTTGCAGATAAAGATGATCCTGGTCCGCCCGGTGACCGCATCGGCCATCGCGGCCAGGTCGTGCGTCTCGTCCCGCAGCGGTACCCGCACCGATCCGGCCCCCGACAGGTCGGCCAGGGTGGGATACGCCTCGAACGACCGCCAGGCGTACAGCACCTGGTCGCCGGGCTCTACGGCCGCGCCGAGGAGCTGCTGGGTCACTCCGACCGAGCCGCAGCCGACCGCGATGTGCGCCTGTGGCACCCCGAACCGGGCGCTGATGGCCTCGATCAGGGCCTGCGCGCCGTTGTCCGGGTACCGGTTGACGTCCCGGGCTGCCGTCGCTATCACCTCAAGCACCGACGGCAGCGGCCCGAACGGGGACTCGTTGGACGCCAGCCTGAACGACCTGCCGTCCGGGGATGATGTGACACGGCCCGGCTTGTACGCGACGAAGCTGTCGAGCACCGGGCGAAGCCGCGGCGTCTGTGCGGCGGGCACCATTGACCTCCAGCAATTCAGCGTCCTGCCCTGCCAGTCTCGCATCCCGGCGTTCATGGTCGTGACGCCCGCGCGCCGGGGCCCCGCGGCGACGGCGGCGCCGTGCCCTGGCCGTCAGGAGGCACCCGGTCCCCGGGCGTCAAGCGCCTGCCGGAAGGCGCCGAGTAGTTCCGGGGTGAACAGGACGAACCTGGCCTCTGCGACGTGGCTGGAAGTGCCGCGCATCGTGGCCACCGCGATCCGCGCGGCGTCGTCGGCCGGCCAGCCGTAGACGCCGGCCGACACGGCGGGGAAGGCGACGCTGCGCGCTCCCAGCTCGTCCGCCACCCGCAGCGATTCGCGGTAGCACGAGGCCAGCAGCCGGGACCGGTCCTGGCCCGGCGAGTAGACGGGGCCGGCCGTGTGGATCACCCACCTGGCCGGCAGCCGGCCGGCCGTGGTCGCCACCGCCTGCCCGGTCGACAGCCCCGCACTGAACTGTCCCGCCCGCAGCGCGCGGCACTCGGACAGGATGTCCGGGCCGCCGCGGCGGTGGATCGCCCCGTCCACGCCGCCGCCGCCGAGCAGTGACGAGTTCGCCGCGTTGACGATCGCGTCCGCGCGCTGCAGGGTGATGTCCCCGAGGACCAGCGTGATCTCCATGCCATCTCCACTTGCTCAGCCGGGCTTGCGGGCAATTATCACCTCGGTGTCTCCCGGCCAGTCCCAGAAAAGGCCCTCAGCAGAACGCTTCGCGAGCAGCGCCCGCACTTCCCCGGCAAAGTCGTCAAGACGATCACCGAACAGGTGCGGCGCCGAAGATGACAGGGAAAGGTAGCCGGACAGGACGCTCTCGCTGTCGCGCAGCAGGTTGCGGATGCCTGGGACGAAGAACTGCTGCGGAGCTCCGAAGCGGGTCTGGGCCAGCACATCCTCGAAGCGGTGAGTTCGCTGCGGGGCGGTGCCCTGGCCGGCGCGCCGGGTAGATCCGAGATATTTCTCCACCAGCGCCTTGATCTCATCATGAGGGATCGCAGGCACCCCGGGGTCTGCTGGCCGGGGCCGCCCCGTCACCGTGTGCACGATGAGTGCCAGCGCACCACCGGGCTCCAGCATGTCGTAGCCGGTCTCGGCCACGCGCTGCTCGTCAGTCCAGTGGAAGGACTGGCCGAAGGTCACCAGCCGGTACGGCCCTGGCGCGACCGCGGGCAGGTCCTCGGCCAGGCCCCGGACCCACCGGATGTTCCTGACTCTCTTTTCCCGCGCTGCGCGACTGCCCTCCGCGAGCATGTCGGCATCGGGGTCCAGACCGACTGCGTGCGCGAACAGGTGAGCGAGGCGGACGGTTAGCACGCCGGGGCCGCAGCCGACGTCCAGAAGCCGGCCGTTCCCGTCGAGACCCGTCTGCTGCGCCAGGACGGCCTCGAGCTCTGGTGAGTACGGGGGGCGGCCGTAGCGATAGTGGGCAGCAGAGCCGAGATAGATGGTCCGGTCATAGGGCACCGCACCAGTGTCCCCGTCCACGGCCACTGCTCGGTCGTTGACCGCCGGGCGGCCATATCGGTCACGCTGGCAGGTCCGCGGCCGGACACGGGGGATGATCTCGACCTCGAGGTGCATGCCGGCTTTCCCGGCGGCCGTGTCGCGGCTGGTGTCGGGTACTTCGGTGGCGGTCATGGCCGCCTTGTGTCAGGAGGGAAGACCTCAGTGGGTCTTCGTACTGCTGCTGTCATCAAGCGGGCTCTGCGCGGCTGACCGTCGCGCCCCGTTCAGGGCCCCGGTGCAGGCCAGGGGGTGCCCGGTTCCGCGGCCGGGATCCACGGAAGCCGAGGGTTGCCCAACGTGCGCCGCGTTCCTAGGCTCGGTGGGTGGCGATGTCGGCTCCCAGCTCAGCGCGGCGGCTGCTTGGCCGGCACCGCGAGCGCGCGACGCTTGATCACCTGGTGGCCAGCGTGCGCGCTGGTCCGAGCCGGGCGCTGGTGTTGCGCGGGGAGGGCGGGGCCGGCAAGAGCGCGCTGCTGGAGTATCTGGTGCAGCACGCGTCCGGGTGCGACATTGCCAGGGTGGCCGGCGTCGAGTCGGAAATGGAGCTCGCGTACGCGGGGTTGCAGCAGCTGTGCGCGCCGTTCGTGGACCGCCTGGAACGCCTTCCTGGCCCGCAGCGCGATGCGGTCGGTACCGCGTTCGGTTTGCGGGACGGTGCCGCGCCGGATCGGTTCCTCATCGGCCTGGCGGTGCTCAGCCTGCTGTCGGACATCGCGGAGCAGCGGCCGCGGATCTGCGTCGTGGACGACGCGCAGTGGCTCGACGCGGCCTCCGCGCAGGCGCTGGCCTTCGTCGCGCGCCGGCTGGGCGCGGAGTCGGTCGGGCTGGTGTTCGCCGTGCGCGAGCCGGGCGGCGAACCGCACTTTGAGGGCCTGCCGGAACTTGCCGTGGGCGGGCTGGACGACCGTGCGGCGCGGGCGCTGCTCGCGACGGTGGTGACCGGTCCGCTGGATGAACAGGTGCGTGATCGGATCGTGGCCGAGACGCGCGGCAACCCGCTGGCACTGCTTGAACTGCCACGCGGCCGGACGCCAGCCGAGCTCGCGGGCGGATTCGGGCTACCCGGCGGCCCGGCGGTGCCGGGGCGGATTGAACAGAGCTTCCGGGAACGGCTGGCGCCGCTGCCGCCCTTGACGCGGTGTTTGCTTCTCCTGGCGGCGGCCGAGCCGACGGGGGACCCGGTGCTGGTGTGGCGGGCCGCCGCCGAACTTGGCATCGCGCCGGCGGCCGCCGCGCCGGCGGCCGGTGCGGGACTGATCGATTTCGGCGCGCAGGTGCGCTTCGGTCATCCGCTGGTGCGTTCGGCGGTGTACGGCGCGGCGACGGCGGAGGAGCGCCAGCGCGTCCACCGGGCGCTCGCCGACGCCACCGACGCGGACGTCGATCCTGATCGCCGGGCCTGGCACTGCGCGCAGGCGGCGGCCGGGCTCGACGAGGACGTCGCCGCCGAGCTGGAACGCTCGGCCGGGCGAGCGCGGGCGCGCGGCGGCCTGGCGGCGGGGGCGGCATTTCACGAGCGCGCCGTCGAGCTGACGCCCGATCCGAGGCGCCGGGCGCAGCGTGCGCTCCTCGCCGCCCAGGGCAAGCACCAGGCCGGCGCGCCGGACGCGGCGTTGCGGCTGCTGGCAATCGCGCAAGCGGGACCGCTGGACGAATGCGAGCGCGCCCGTGCGCAGCTGCTGTACGCGCAGATCACGTTCGCGGTGACGCGGGGCCGCGACGCTCCTCCCCTGCTGCTCGAGGCGGCCAGGCGGCTCGAGCCGCTGGATGCGACGCTCGCCCGCGAGACCTACCTCGAGGCGTTCGCGGCCGCGCTCTCAGCAGACCGCCTGGTGCGGGGGGGCGATGTAGGTGAGATCGCGGCGGCCGTTCTCGCCGCCGGCTGGGAGCGCTCCACGCGCGCCACCGATCTGCTGCTGGACGGGCTCGCCCTGCTCGCCCGCGAGGGCTACGTTGCGGGTGCGCCGGCGTTGAAGGTCGCGCTGCGCGCGTTCCGTGACGAGCCGCTCTCCGAGGAGGACGAGCTGCGCTGGCTGTGGCTGGCCTGCCGCATCGCGCGGGCGCTGGCCGATGACGGGGCGTGGAACGAGCTCACCGCGCGCCATCTCGAACTCGCGCGCCGCGCCGGCGCGTTCTCCGCGCTGCCGGTCGCGCTCACCGACCGCGTGCTCGTCGAGCTGTTCTCCGGCAGGATCGAGGTGGCCATGTCGCTGGCCGCCGAGTCGGACGCCGTCGTCGAGGCCACCGGCAGCCACGTGACACTGCGCACTTCGATCGTGCTGGCGAACTGGTGCGGACGGGACGCCGAGGCGGTGGCGCTCATCGAGGCGCGCCGGCAGGATGTACTGCGACGCGGCGAGGGGCTCTGGCTCGCCGCCAATGACTGGGGCAGCGCGATCCGCTACAACGGACTCGGCCGCTACGGGGACGCACTGGGCGTGGCCGAGCGGGCCGCCGAGGCCGCGCGCGGGCTGGGACCGTCGATCTTGCTGCTGGCTGAGCTGATCGAGGCTGCCGTGCGCGGCGGCCAGGCGGAGCGCGCGACTGGTCCGCTCGCCCGACTCGCCGAGATTGCGCATGCCGCCGGCACGGACTGGGCGCTCGGGACCTACGCACGCGCGGCGGCGATGCTTGCCGGGGGAGAAGCCGCCGATCGGCTCTACCAGGAGGCGATCGAACGGCTGTCGCACGTCAAAACCCGCGCGACACTGGCCCGCGCGCACCTCCTGTACGGCGAATGGCTGCGGCGCGAGCACCGTCGCGTCGACGCCCGCGAGCAGCTGCGAATCGCGTACAAGATGCTCTCGGAGATGGGCATGGAGGCGTTCGCCGAGCGCACCCGCCGCGAGCTCCTGGCCACCGGCGAGACGGTGCGCAAGCGTACCGTCGCGACGCTCGGCGAGCTGACCCCGCAGGAGGCGCAGGTCGCGCGCCTGGCCGGCGGCGGGCAGACGAACCCGGAGATCGCCACCCAGCTGTTCCTGAGTCCCCGCACCGTGGAGTGGCATCTGCGCAAGGTATACGGGAAGCTGGGGGTCGGCTCCCGCAAGGAGCTCCGCGCGGCGCTGTCCGACGTCGGGGCAGCCGCCGTCCGCGCGTAGCAGCTACCGGGCCCCGCGGCGGAGGGTTGGCGGCCGGCGCGCTCGCGAGCAGGTGCGCCTACTGTCGAGCCGGCGTAGCCGGCCGGCGTCCGGCCGGCCGGCGTCCGCTGGCCGGCGCTAGGCCCGCGGGTCTGCCTGCCCGAGGCTGGCCAGGGCCCGCGGCAGCTCTCGGCGTGAGCCGACGCCGAGCTTGGTGTACACCTTGCCGAGATGCCATTCGACCGTCCGGGTGCTGAGGAATAGCTGGGTCCCGATCTCCACGTTGGTGCGGCCGTTGACGGCGAGCCTCGCGATGTGCGCCTCCTGGGCGGTGAGCTCGCTGACCGCCTCGACCGTTCGCTTGCGCACCGTGTCGCCGGTGGCCAGCAGCTCACGCCGGGTCCGCTCGGCGAACGCATCGAGGCCCATCGTGGTGAACAGGCCATGGGCGGTCCGCAGCTCGACGCGGGCGTCCCGGCGCCGGTTCTCGCGGCGCAGCCATTCGCCGTACAGGAGGTGGGCGCGGGCTACGGCCGGCAGCATGCGGGTACGGCCGAGCCGCTCGATCGCCTCGCGATAGCAGCTCTCCGCGGCCTCGCCCTCGCTCAGCAGGGCACGCGAGCGCGCCTCGGTGCCAAGCGCCCAGTCGGTGCCGCTGGCGCGGGTCGTCTCGGAAAGCCGCCGCAGAGCCTCGGACGCGCGCGCGGGCTGGCCGCTGCGGACGGCCGCCTCGATCAGCTCGGTGAGCGACCATCCCAGGACGCCTATGTCGTCGTACTCGCACACCAGCCCGGCGGCGGCGAGGGCCTTGTCGTAGTTGCCGAGGCCGTTATACAGCAACGCGGCGGCGTACTGGCTGGTCACCCCCCTCCCCTCGCCACGGCTGGTCACGCCGTCCATGGTGGCCCGGATGAGCTCGGTGGCCTCGGCCTGATGGCCCCGCAACGCGGCGATGCCCGGGGCACCGTAGGGCCCGAGCTGGCTCCCGGTCACCTCGGCGACCGCCTGCGCCTCCGCGATCAGCGCCGCGCCCTGCTCCAGCTCGCCCGCGTGCGCGTGCAGGAGGATGCGGGACCGGACCGCGAGGGGGAGCTCACTGAGTGCCCCCGCGTCACGCGCGAGCTTGACGTGACGGCTGGCCAGGATGTGCCATGTTTCGTCGTCCCACACCGCTATCGCCGCCCGCTCGGCGAGCCACAGCCAGCTCAGCCCCTGCTGCGCCGAGGTGTCCTGGTCGCGGAAGGCGAGCAGCGCCCGCCTCAGGGCGGGCGTCCCGGCCGCGTAGCCCTCCGTGACCAGCAGCGCCAGCCCGTCCAGGAGCAGATCGGGGGGACGCGCCGGGTCTGGTGGCGCGGGCGCCATGCGGGCGGCCGTGGCCACGTCCAGGACCGCCGGTGACAGGCGGCCGACGAACAGCGCGGCGGTGAACGCCTCCAGGTAGGTCTCGCGGGCCAGCCCGATGTCCAGCGACTCAAGCTGCCTGGCCACGCTGAGCATGAGCGGTGGCGCGTCACGGCCATGGCTGGAGGCGAACGCGATCTGGGCGCGCAACAGGTCGCCGCGGGCACGCTGCAGTTCATCCAGCGGCCCGGCCTGGGCCATGGCCAGCAGGCCGAGCGCGGCGTCAAGCGCGCCAGCCTGATGCTTGGCTTGCGCTGCGGCAAGGGCGCGCCGGGCCCGGCGCGCCGGGTCGAGCGTCAGCCCGGCGGACCGCTCCAGGAACGCGGCCGCCGCCGCGAGACCACCGCGGCGCTGTGCCCGGCCTGCGGACTGCTCAAGTTCGGCAGCAACGTCCTCATCTGGGCCCGGCGCGGCCTGGCCGCGGTGCCAGGCCCGCCGATCAGGATCGACAGCCGGGTCGGTGACCTCGGCCAGCGCGCCGTGCAGCTCCTGCCTCGTCTGGACCGATGCCGACCGGTAGGCCGCCGAGCGCACCAGCGGATGCCGGAACCGCACCCGCGCGCCGAACTCTGCCAGCCCCGCCTCCGCCGCCGGCCCCGCCGCCCCGGCGCCGATCGCGAGCCGCCCGGCCGCCCGCCACACCAGCACCGGATCGCCGGACGGATCGGCCGCCGCCAGCTGCACCAGCCGCCGGGTCTGCGCTGGCAACGCCTCCAGCTGCCGCCCGAAGCTCTCCTCGATCCGCCCGTCCAGCGGTACCGCGCTGCCCGGCCCGAACCCGCCCGTCAGCTGCGCCGGCGTCAGCCCTCTCGGCAGCTCCAGCAACGCCAGCGGGTTCCCGTGCGTGTCGGCGATGATCCGGTCCCGGACCTGCGCGTCCAGCGGCCCGGTCAGCACCGACTCCAGCAGCTCCTCCGCATCGCCCTCGGCCAGGCCCTCCACCACGAGCTCTGGCAGCCCGGCCACGTCCTTGCCAGGAACCCGGCCGCGAACACCAGGCCCACCGGGTCGGCCGCCAGCCGCCGGGCCGCGAACCCCAGCGCCTGCGCTGAGGCGCGGTCCAGCCACTGCTGGTCATCCACCATGCACAGCAGCGGACGTTCGCCCGCCGTCTCGGACATCAAGCCCAGCACGGCCAGGCCCACCAAGAACCGGTCAGGGACCGGGCCTGCGCTGAGGCCGAACGCGGTCCGCAGCGCCTCACGCTGCGGAACCGGAAGAGACTCCGCATGATCCAGCATCGGCGCGCACAGCTGATGCAGCCCGGCGAAGGCCAGCTCCATTTCCGACTGCACTCCCGCCGCCCGCGCTACCAGGCATCCCGAGGCCCGCCCCGCCAGGTAGTCAAGCAGCACGGTCTTGCCCACGCCGGGCTCACCGCGCACCACCAGTGCCTGGCCCTCGCCGGCCTGCACGCCGGCAACGAACCGATCAAGTACGCCGCGTTCGCTGACCCGGTTCGTCAGCCCCGCCGCGGGCCCTCTGATACCAGAATGTGCCGGCATCGGCCCGACGCTACACAGCAACCATCGCGACGGCACCGCCTGCTGCGGCCAAGGCGACACCGGAATGCCGCGCTACGGTCACCCGGCCAGGCATGAACGCTCACACAGCCTCCCAGCCAGACACCACTAACGCCCGCCCGTGAGCCTACCCAGGGGCACCGAACCCGGAACCAGGCGCGCGGCTGCTGTTTGAGAGGGGGGATCTGCGCCATGACCCCTGCCGCCGGCGGCTGGCGGCATGATCGCGCCTGCGCCAGCCAGACCGTGGCGATCGCCGCCGCAAGCTCGTCCCATGCCACCCACTGCGTGGCCGGAGCGGGTACTGGCGCAGGCCGGACCGCAGGCCAGGGCACCGGCCAGTGATTGCCACGGGCGCGACGCGCTGCCCGGTGAGCGCGACGCTGAGCCAAGTACCCCAACCCCGCAGATCAACGGCCGGCGCCTCGCCCCCGCAGGCGCCGGCCAGCCCCGCCAGCGGAAGGAACCTCAATGCCCACAGTCACCGTCGGCCAGGAGAACAACGCCGACATCGAGATCTACTACGAGGATCACGGCGCCGGCCAGCCCGTCGTGCTGATCCACGGCTACCCGCTCAGCGGCCGCGCCTGGGACAAGCAGGTCCCGGTGCTGCTGGACGCCGGGTACCGGGTCATCACCTACGACCGGCGCGGGTTCGGCAAGTCCAGCCAGCCTGCATCCGGGTATGACTACGACACCTTCGCCGCCGACCTCAATACCCTGCTTGAACACCTGGACCTGCGCGACGCCGTGCTGGCCGGGCACTCGATGGGCACCGGCGAGGTCACCCGCTACCTGAGCAGCTACGGGTCGGCGCGGGTGGCCAAGGGCGTGCTCGTCTCCCCGATCCCGCCGTACCTGCTGCAGGCGCCCGACAACCCCGACGGGGTGCCGCGAAGCCTGTTCGACGGGTTCGCCCACGCAGCCCGGGCCGACACCCCGGCCTGGATGAAGGGATTCCTGGACAACTTCTACAACATCGACACCCTGCGCGGCACCCTGATCAGCGACCAGGCCTGGCAGGCCAGCTGGAACCTCGCCGTCACCGCATCGGCCATCGCCGCGGTGGCCTGCATCGGCACCTGGACCACCGACTTCCGCGACGACCTGCCCAAGATCGACGTCCCCGTCCTGGTCCTGCAGGGCGACGCGGACCAGGTGCTGCCGCTGGACAAGACCGGCAAGCGCCTGCCCGGCCTGATCAGCGACGTGCAGCTCGTCGTCGTCGAAGGCGGCCCGCACGCCATCCCCTGGACGCACGCCAGCCAGGTCAACACCGCCCTGCTCGACTTCCTGCGCACCTGAACCCGGCCGCAGCAACACCCCAGGCAACCACCACCAAAGGAGTCACCATGTCTAACCATTTCAGCGCCGACAACCTCAAGTTCCCGGGCGACGACAGGCGCCTGGACATGACCGACCTGTTCGTCTTCCAGGCACCGGGGGGCGAGCATCACCACGGGGTGCTGCACCATCACCAGCCCGGAAAGACGGTGCTGATCCTCGATTCGAACCCGACCAGTGCCCCGCCCCCCATCCCCGCGCCGGTGACCGGCCCGGAGTTCCACCCCGACGCGGTCTACCGGATCAATATCGACACCGACGGCGACGCCTATGCCGACATCGCGTTCACCTTCACCTTCTCCGCGTTCGATAACGGCGTGCAAACCGGGACGGCCTGGTACGCCACCGGCAGCCAGGCCAGGCAGCCCGGGCCAGTCGGCGAACAGCTCACCAGTTCCCTGCCGGTCAGCTTCGACGGCACGGTCCAGCCCGTCCAGGCAGGCCGGATCCGGCTGTCCGCCGGACTGCGCAGTGACCCGTTCTTCGCCGACGTCGAGGGTGCCCTGCACGGATTCAAGTGGACCGGGCACGACGACTTCGCCGACAACAACGTCGACTCCATAGCACTGGAGGTACCCGACGACATGCTCGGCGACGGCCCGATCGGAGTCTGGGCCTCGATCAGCCTGCGCCGCGACGGCGAACTCGTGCAGATGGACCGCGGCGGGAACCCTACCATCAACCCGTTCATCAACCCCGACGGCGAGAAGAACCTCTTCAACTCCCGGCAGCCCGCCGACGACGTGGCCAACTACCTGGGGCCCTGGTCCAAGATCCTGGAAAACGCCGGCGGCTACTCCCCCGAGGAGGCCAGGACGGCGGCCCTGATGGTGCTGCCCGACATCCTCCACTACGACCGCACCAAGCCCGCCGCCTACCCCAACGGCCGCGTTCTCACCGACGACGTCTACAGCATCCGGTTCGCCTGGCTGAGCAACGGCAAGATTCCCCCGGCCGGCCTCAAGCCGCACGACGACCTGGTGGCCGAGTTCCCATTCCTCGGCCCGCCGAACCCCTAGACGCCAGGGCCGGGCTTTCCTCCGCGCCAGCTACTAGGCCGTAGTTCCCCCCGGATGCTCTGACCCGTTGCGGTGGGCCTGATGAGCCCGGGGGGAACTTCGGGCTTCCGCTGCTCTGCCATGCATTCGCGTGAGCCCGCCGCCGTGTCACTCAGTTTCAAGCCTGCGGAGGTGGAGATGCGCGCCCGCGAGACCGACGTCAGGCAAGCCGTCCAGGGCCGCGCAACCGTGCCTGGCAGCTGTGTGCGGGTCCGCCATCTGACTGTGAGCAGATGGCGGCTGCGATGAACTTCGACAGCCTGGTCGCCGTGCTTGCGATCGCGGCGGCGGTGCCGCTGATTCTCGCAGCCGTGCCGCGGGTGCCTGTCCCCGGGCCGGTGCTGGAGATCGTCGCCGGGATCGTGCTCGGGCCAGCGGTACTGGACCTGATCAAACCTGACCAGGCGGTACGGCTGGTGTCGACGATCGGGCTGGCGTTCCTGCTCTTCCTCGCTGGCCTGGAGATCGACGTCCGCCACTTCCGGGGCCCTCGCGCCCGCCTGGCCGCACTAGCGCTCTGCCTGAGCGCGCTGCTCGCCCTGATCATCGGTATCGTGCTGCACGCGGCGGATGTCGTCGAAAGCCCGCTGCTCATCGGGATCATTCTCATCGCCACGTCGCTGGGCCTGATCGTTCCCATCCTGGAGGACGCGGGGTTGGCCGACCGTCCCGTCGGCCAGTTCGCGATCGCGGGCGCCTCGCTCGGCGAGGTCAGCCCCGTCCTTCTGCTCTCCCTTTTCTTCTCGGGCCGCGCTACCGCCATAGGTCCCAAGCTGCTGTTGCTGTCGCTGCTTGGCGTCCTGGTTGTCCTCGTCGTCATCGCAGCGCTCCGGATCGAGCGCTCGATGTGGATCACGAGGATGATTAACAGGCTGGCCGACACCTCAGCCCAAATCCGGATACGACTGTCGATGCTGCTCGTGGTCGGTCTGGGCGCCGTGGCCACCCATCTCGGATTCGAGGCGATCCTCGGCGCATTCATCGCCGGGGCGATCCTTCGCCTGGTCGACGCGGATGCCGAACACAAGCACCCGCTGTTCCACCCGAAACTCGATGCCATCGGCTATGGCTTCCTCATCCCGGTCTTCTTCGTCACCAGCGGGCTCACGTTCAACCTGTCGGTGCTGTTCTCGAGCGTCTCCACTTTGCTGCGGGTACCGCTCTTCCTGCTGGCACTGCTGGTCGTGCGCGGACTGCCCGCCGTCCTCTACCGGCCCGCCCTGGGCAGCATCCGCGATGTCGCCGCCGTGGGGCTGCTCCAGGCGACGTCGCTGCCCTTCATCGTCGCCGCCACCACCATCGGGCTTCAGTTGCACGCCATCAGGCCGGCCAACGCGGCCGCGCTCGTCGCCGCAGGGCTTTTCAGCGTCATCATTTTTCCCGTCGTCTCGCTGCAGTTGCTGCGGTCGTCTGCCAAGGGCCCGGGCAAGGTCCCGGAGCGGGCGCACGTCCGCTAGCAGCCTGCAGCGGCGCGATCGGTGCGACGCAACGGCCTGCCTGCACGTCTTGCGGCCGCGCGGGCTCGCAGGCGCTAGGGTGCGGGGCAGGGCCCTGTCCGCGGCGGGACAGCAAAGATACAGTAACGACGTGAATCGACTCGGTGAACTCGAACGCGCAATCATGGATGTGCTCTGGGACACCGCCAGCCCGCTCACGGTCCGCGAGGTCAGCGAGCGGCTCGCCGACAGGGGCCTGGCTCATACGACAGTGATGACCGTGCTGGACCGGCTGGCCAAGAAGGGATTCGCCGTGCGCGATCGCGATGGCCGCGCCTGGCAGTACCAGCCTGCGGCGAACCGGGAGGCCTACGTCACCGAGCTGATGCTGAGCGCGCTGGACCAGGCCGGGGACAGGAAGGCCGCGCTGGCCAGCTTCGCCCGTTCGGTCACCGACTCTGAGGCGCGGGCGCTGCGCAGCGCCCTTGAGGCGTTCGAAGACCGCGCCGGGGGCTGAGTTCGGTGCTCGTCACGGTGTGCGTGCTCACCGCGGTCGCGATGACCGCGGTCGGCGGGGCCACCTTGCTCGCTTCCGCGGCCTGGCCGGGCCGGGCTCCGGCCGCCGCGATCTTGCTGTGGCAGGCCCTCGGCCTGGGCTGGGGCCTGGCCGCGGTCGGCGCGCTGGCCGCGCTGGCCGCCAGGCCGGCGCATGCCGGAGTGGCCGGCGGCGTGCTGGCCTTCGCGGCGGGCGCCGTCAGGCAGCCGGCGGTCCCGGCCGGGGAGCCGGCCGCCCTGACGGCATTCCGGGTGGCCTGCCTGACGCTGGCGGTTGCGCTGCTGGCCCTGCTCTGCTGGGTACTGGCCGCCGCGTGCGCCGCGGTGCTGCGTACCCGGCGCAGGCACCGGGCGCTGCTCGCCCTGCTGGCCCGCGGCGACCCGAAGGCGCCGGGCGCGCTCGTGCTCGACCACCCGGCCGCCGCCGCGTACTGCCTGCCCGGGCTGCGGTCCCGCATCGTGATCAGCGCTGGCACGCTGGACCTGCTCGATCAGGCCGAGCTCGCGGCCGTGCTCGCGCACGAGCGGGCCCACATCAGGGAGCGCCACGATCTCGTGCTCCTCCCGTTCACCGCGCTGTGCAGTGCCTTTCCCCGGGCCGCAGTCGCGTTCGCGGGCCCAGCATGCCGTGGCGCTGCTGGTCGAGATGCTGGCCGACGACCGCGCCCGCCGGTCCCGGCCGGCCAGGGAACTGGCCACGGCGCTGATGAGGTTCGGCGTGGCGGTGCGACCGCTCCGCCGTCCGGCGCGCTGGCCGCCGTGCAGCCAGTCCGCCAGGGCGACGTCACGGCCCGGGTGACCCGGCTGCTCGAGCCCCAGCCCGCGCTGTCCCGCCCGTTGTGGGTCACGGTCTGCTGCAGCGCCGCGCTGCTCGTCCTGGTGCCCGCCGCGCTGTTCGTGATCCCGCTCTGACGGGTTCGGCCGATCCCGCAGGCCGCAGTAGGCTGCGCCGGTGAGCGAGACTCAGTGGCGAACGCACCGGCTCGAACTTGACGACCAGACGCTGCGTGAATGGGATGCGGCGGTCCTGGCCGCCGATCCCGACGGGATCGTGCTGGACACCTCGGCCTTCTACCCGGGCGGCGGCGGGCAGCCGCCCGACCACGGCGTGCTGCTGTGGGGCGGGGTGCAGACCCGCATCGTCGGCGCCCGCAAGGGCGACGACCTCTACCTGATCCCGGCCGAGGGCGATCCGCTGCCGCCGCCCGGCACGGCGGTGCGCGGGGCGGTCGAAGACGAGCGCCGGACCGCTCTGATGCGTACGCACTCCGGGCTGCACGTACTTTGCGGGGTGGTGTTCAGGGACTTCGGCGCGCTGGTCACCGGCGGGAACATGGAACCGCTGACCGCGCGGATGGACTTCAACCTGCCGCAGGTGCCTGAGGGCTTCCGGCGACGCGGTCGAGTCGGCGTGCAACGCCGAGGTCGCGGCCGACCGGCGGATCGACATCCGGGTGCTGCCGCGGCAGGAAGCGTTCGCCCTGCCTGACATCATCCGCACCGCCACCAACCTGGTCCCGGCCGAGGTCAAGGAGGTCCGCATCATCGACATCGTCGGGCTGGACCAGCAGGCGGACGGCGGTACGCACGTGGCCGCCACCGGCCAGGTCGGCCGGATAGAGGTGGTGAAGACCGAGAACAAGGGCAAGGGGTTCCGCAGGCTGAGGATCCGGATCGCGGACTAGGGCCCGGGCCGCGGATCGCTGCTTTCGTGCACCCAGATGAGGCAGTCGTGCCGCGAATCGCGCTCGGGGCCCGCACCCGGCCAGTCGCGGCAGTGCCGCGCGAGGCGCTGCTCAAAGTGGTATCCGGCCCGCCGGGCGACCCCGAGCGAAGGCTCGTTGCCGGGACGGATCTCCAGCCAGATCCGCGGCACCGCCAGGCGGTGGTGAGCCCACGACGTCGCGGCCCGCACGGCCCTGGACGCGATTGCGCGGCCTCGCTGCTCGGGCCGCACCCAGTAGGCCAGCTCGATGCTCCCGGGGCGGTCGGGCATCAGCCCCACCGCGCCGATCAGCCGGCCAGCCCGCAAGATTCCCACGCAGAACTGGCCGCCGGCGGCGGGATCCCAGGCCGCGAGCGCTGTCCGGGCGTCCTGCAGCGAGTAGGGTCCGGCCGGGCGAGGGCCCCACAAGGACGGCGCCGACTCACCGCTCGTGGCCTCAGGCAGCAACGCTACGTCATCTCGGACCAGCACCCGCATGCGCAGCTGGTCGCCGAGATCCAGCTCAGGTTCCATGCCAGGCCGGGCCGCCCGCCCGGTGACTACCAGGGCCCGTAGGGGCCAGAGCTTGAGCTGCGGCTCTTGCCCATCTCCTTGACCTTGGGCCGGACGTCGGTCAGGTAGACGGCGGCGGCCACGAACGCGGCGACGGGCAGGATCTGGATCACCGACAGGTTCCGGACGTAGGCCGCGTAGCCGAGGCCGATCACCGCGGACACGCCGGTGATGATGAGCCACAGTGGCTTGTTCTGCTTGCCCGCCGCCAGGAACGCGTGGGACGGCCGGGTGCAGGCGTCGATGAACGCCCAGACCTCGACGACGAACGCGGCCAGGGCGAGCGCCTCGAAGAAGTAATTCAGCGGAGTGAAGGCACTCCAGTTGCTAAACACGAATCTCAGGCTATCCGCTTGCCGGATGCGGCGGAACCTGCGTCGCGGCCGGGCGCGCCGGCACCTGGCGGCGCGGCCTCGCCCGCCGCATCGACGGTCACCGGCGGCTCGACGGTCACCGGCGGCTCGACGGTCACCGGCGGCTCGACGGTCACCGGCGGCTCGTCCGCATCATCCAGCGAGGGCTGCGGGCCGGCGGTCTCGATCCGGAACGATTCGTAGATCTCCAGCAGGATCTGCTTCTGCCGCTCGGTCAGCCCAGGGTCGGCGAGCACCGCGGAGCGGACGCCGGTGTCGGCGGGCCGGTCCTCCAGGATGCCGGCCTGCACGTACAGCGCCTCCGCGGAAATCCGCAGCCCCTTGGCGATCTGCTGCAGTATCTCCGCACTCGGGCGGCGCAGCCCGCGCTCGATCTGGCTCAGGTACGGGTTCGACACGCCAGCGGCCTGGGCGAGCTGGCGAAGCGAGAATCTTGGCCTGCTCACGCTGCTGCCTGATGTAGTCGCCGATCTCATTGACGTTCACCGTGCGCATGCCCCAGTATCCCACCGGAGTGCTTGCAACTGCAAATCCGGAGCAAGCACCTCAGCTACGGGGCCTGCCGTGGCGTCAGCGGCCGCCGAGCCGCACGCGGATCTCGCCTACCCGCTGGCCGCCGCCCTTGACCTCGGCCAGCCCCACCCGGTCCAGGGCGGCCGCGCCAGCGGCCGGCTCGCCGGCCGCGCCGAGCCTGCGCAGCAGCGCCACGGTCAGCGGCGGCACGGCCCTGACCGCACCGTCATCGATCTTGAAGGCTCCGGCCCGCCCGTCGGCCAGCGCGAACGCCTGCACGCCTTCCGCGCCCGACTTCAGCAGCAGCCCTGGTACGGCCTCCATCAACGCCCGCTCCGGCCGGGTCCGCCCCGATGTCCACTCCGGGTAGGCACGCATGGCATCGGCCACCGTCCGTTCGGGAGAATCCGTGCTCAGACAGGACCATGGCGCGGAAGGCGCGGGCCAGCCCGGTCACGGAGATGGCGAAGACCGGCGCGCCGCAGCCGTCTACCCCGACCGCCGCGGCCGGCTCGCCGGACAGCCGCTCGATGGTGCGGCGGATCTCAGCCTGCAGCGGGTGCGCCGGATCCCGGTAGCTGGCGGTAGGCCAGCCTGCCGCCACGCAGGTGGCCAGCATGGCCGCGTGCTTGCCCGAGCAGTTCATGTGCACTCGGTCGGGCTTTGCGCCCCGGCGGATCAGGGCGTGCAGGCTCTGCTCATCCATCGGCAGGCCGGGCGGGCACTGCAGCGCATCGGCGGTGAGCCCGGCCCCGGCCAGGATCTCGCATGCCCCGGCGACGTGGAAGTCCTCACCGGAATGGCTGGCCGCGGCGAGGGCGAGCAGCTTGCCGTCCAGGTCGAGGCCGCACCGGACCATCGCGGCGGCCTGCAGCGGCTTGCTAGACGACCGGGGGAAGATCGGCTCGCGCACGGCGCCGGCCGCCAGCACGGGCTCGCCGTCGGCGCCGAGGCCGATGACCCGGCCGCGGTGCACCGACTCGGCGAACCCCGACCGGACGACCTCGGCCAGGATCGGGTTCTCAGCTGTGATCGTCGACTCCAAGGAACGCGCGCGCCTGGTAGGTGCGCATCGGCGGACGCTGGGAAAGCTCGGCCAGGGCGGCCGCGCGCTGCACCAGCTCGGCGTTGCCCGCGACCGGGCGGCCCTTGGCGTAGCTGGTCGTATCCTCCATGCCCACCCGCAGGTGCCCGCCGGCCGACAGGGCCGCGAATATCACCGGCAGCGTGCTGCGCCCGATGCCGGTGGCCGACCAGGAGGATCCGGCTGGCAGCGCCTCGACCGCGCTGACCAGGGTGGCCGCGTCGCCGGGCATGCCGCCGGGCACCCCCATGACCAGATCGCAGTGCACGTGCCCGCCGTGCGGTTCACCCAGGTCATCGAGCAGCCGGTGCAGCGTCGCGACGTGGCCGAGGTCGAACAGCTCGAACTCGGGCACTACGCGCAGCTCCTTGGTGCGCGCGTACAGCTCGCGGATGAACGGCCACGGGTTCATGAACACCTCGTCGCCGAAGTTCACCGTGCCGCAGGTGAGCGAGCAGCCGTCCGGCTGCGCGTCCAGGACGGCCAGCCGGTCGGCGAAGGCGTCGGTCACCGCGCCTCCGGTGGACAGCTGAACGATCATGCGTGATGTTCTGCCGCAGCGCCTGCACGGTGTCCTTGAGCCTGGCCAGGTCCAGGGTGGGGCGTGCCTGGTCGTCCCTGATGTGCACGTGGATGACCGAGGCCCCGGCCGCCTCGCATTCCCTGGCCGTGTTCACCAGCTCGTCCAGGGTCACCGGCAGCGCCGGGTGCCGTTTCTTGTCCGCCTCGGCACCCGTGGGCGCGACGGTGATGAGTGTGGTGCCGGATCCGGCGGGCGGGTTGGGTGTCATCAGGGGCAGAATGCATTCTCGTGCGAGCAGTAGTCCAGCGCGTCAGCGAAGCGAGCGTCACCGTCGATGGCGCGATCGCCGGGTCGCTGCCCGCGCCCGGCCTGGTCGTGCTCCTGGGCGTCACGCATTCGGACACCCGTCAGACGGCGGCGGCCCTGGCGCGCAAGATCTACCATCTTCGGATCCTGGCCGGCGAGCGGTCGGCCGCGGACGTGGCGGCTCCGCTGCTCGTGATCAGCCAGTTTACGCTGTACGCGGACACCAGCAAGGGACGCCGCCCGTCCTGGCTGGCGGCCGCGCCCGGCCCGGAGGCCGAGCCGCTGGTCGAAGAGTTTGTGGCCGCGCTGCGCGAGCTGGGGGCCAGGGTGCAAACCGGGGTCTTCGGCGCGGACATGAAGGTATCGCTGGTCAACGACGGTCCGGTGACGCTGCTGCTGGATGCGTGAGGTGCAGCCGCGCGAACGCGAGGGACTCGGCCAGATCCGCCTCCCGTTCGGCCTTCGACAGCGCGCGCCTGGTGTTCACCTCCAGCACGACCATGCCCGGATAGCCGCCCGCCGGCAGCCGCTCGAGCAGCTCCGCGCAAGGCTGGCCGCCGCGGCCGGGGACAAGGTGCTCGTCGGGAGGTATGGCCGTGCCCGTGCCGTCGGCGAGGTGCACGTGCGCCAGCCGGTCGCCGAGGTCGGCGGCCATGGCCAGCGCGTCGGAGCCGGAAGCCGCGGTGTGCGACAGGTCGAGCGTGACGTGCGGGTAGTCCTGCCCGACCGGATCCCAGTGCCGCGCGTACGGGACCACCTCGGTCGCCCGCGCCCGCAGCGGGTACATGTTCTCGACGGCGAAGACCACGTCGGTCTCCTCGCTCATGCTGGCCAGCCCGGTCTCGAAGTCGCGGGCGTACTCGCGCTGCCAGCGGAACGGCGGGTGCAAGACGACCACCTCGGCGCCAAGCTGCTCAGCCACCTCCTGCGAGCGGCGCAGCTTCCCCCACGCATCCCGGCCCCAGACACGCTGGGTGACCAGCAGCGAGGGGGCGTGCACGGCGAGCACGGGTATCTGGTGGTAGTCGGACAGCCGGCGCAGCACGTCCACGTTCTGGCTCACCGGGTCGGTATAGACCATGACCTCGACGCCGTCGTAGCCGAGCCGGGCAGCGGTCTCGAACGCATCCGGCGTGCTGTCCGGGTAGACCGAGCCGGTGGACAGCGCCACCCGGGTGCGCGGCGTCCCCGCGATCTCGCTCACCACGTCTCCCTGTTGATCACAGCTGTGCTGGCCTACCGGGGCTAGCTTAGAGCCTGCCGGGCATGTCCTGAGCCAACCAGGCTCGCGCCTGGCCAGCATGGACTGTCCGACCCGCTCGCTACCGTTCGGTCATGGCGAAGTCATCGGCCGCCGCCGCGGCCCGGGCCTTCCGGTGCACGGAGTGCGGCTGGCGCACGACGAGGTGGGCCGGGCGGTGCGGGGAGTGCCAGGCGTGGGGGACGGTGCAGGAGGCCGGTGCCGCGGCGGCGCCGCAGGCCGGCCCGCGCCGCGTCGTGGCCGGTGCGGTGAGCGCGCCCGCGGTGCCTATCGGGCAGGTGGACGCGACCACGGCCATGGCCGCGCCCGACCGGCCTCGGAGAGCTGGACCGGGTGCTCGGCGGTGGCCTGGTGCCCGGGGCGGTCCTGCTGCTGGCCGGCGAGCCCGGCGTTGGCAAGTCAACCCTGCTGCTGGAAGCGGGCGCGCAGGCCGCGCAGGCGGGCCGGGTGCTGTACGTGACCGGCGAGGAGTCGGCCGGCCAGGTGCGGCTGCGCGCCGACCGGATCGGCGCCGTGCATGCCGGCCTCTTCCTGGCGGCCGAGTCCGGCCTGCCCGCGCTGCTGGGGCACGTCGAGGCGGTCGAGCCCAGGCTGCTGATCGTGGACTCGGTGCAGACCATCGCCGCCCTCGACGTGGAAGGCACCCCGGGCGGGGTCACGCAGGTGCGAGCGGTCGCCTCCGCGCTGGCCGCGGTGGCCAGGGAGCGCATGATGACCACGGTGCTGGTCGGGCACGTGACCAAGGACGGCGCGATAGCCGGGCCGCGGACCCTCGAGCACCTGGTGGACGTGGTGCTGTACTTCGAGGGGGACCGGCATTCGCAGCTGCGGATGGTGCGCGCGGTCAAGAACCGGTACGGCCCCACCGACGAGATCGGCTGCTTCGATCTCGGCGAGTACGGCCTGATCGGGTTGCCGGACCCCAGCCGCCTGTTCCTGTCGCAGCGCTGCGAGCCGGTGCCGGGGACCTGCGTGACCGTGGCCCTCGAGGGCCGCCGTGCCCTGCTGGCCGAGGTTCAGGCGCTCGTCGGGTACACCCAGGCCGAGATCCCGCGCCGGGTGAGCTCCGGCCTCGACGCCGCCCGGCTGGGCATGCTCGTCGCCGTGCTGAAGCGGCGGACCGGGCTGAAGCTGAGCGGGCAGGAGGTCTACGCGGCCACGGTCGGCGGGGTCCGGCTCACCGAGCCCTCCGTCGACCTGGCGGTCGCGCTGGCCATCGCGAGCACCAGCGTCAACCTGAGCGTCCCGGCCGACGTGGTGGCCATCGGCGAGGTCGGGCTGGCCGGCGAGATACGAAGGGTGCCGGGCCTGACCCGGCGGGTGGCGGAGGCGCAGCGGCTCGGCTTCCGGCGCGCCATCGTGCCGACCGCGTCGGGGGCGCTGCCGCCGTCGCCGGACAGAGCGGATCAGGACACGCCAGGCGAGCCGATGGAGATCAGGGAGGTCGCGGACGTCAGCACGGCGATCGCCGTCGCCCTCGGCGAATGCCCGGGGCAGGCAGGCTGAGACCGCGGCTCAGCGGAGCACGAAGACCAGGGTGTGGCTGCGCAGATGGCCGGCGGACGCGGTTACCGTGTAGGTCCCCGGCCTGGCCGCCGTCCGCGGCATCCGGCAGCCGGGGGAGGAAAGCAGCCGGTCCCACGACACCTGCAGTTGCAGCGGAACGCCCCGCTTCAGCTTCGCGGCCGACGACGCGCCGGATTTGCCCGCGCAGTCCGCCGAGTTCCAGACCCTGACCCCGCCCGACTCGACGAGCACGGTCAGGTGCCTGGTGCCGACGTTGAACGTGCAGGTCCGGGAGGCGGTGGAGACCACGTCGAGATCGAACTGCGGCCGCGCCGCGCGGCCGTAGCTGTTGCTGCTGGCCGTCAGGGTAAGCACCACGTCGGCGGGCTGGCAGCCGCTGCCGGGTGACTGCGTTCCGCCGGCGGCCGTCGCCGCGGGCGTGTGCCCGGGCTTCGGCTTTGCGGCCTGGCTCGCGTGCTTCCCGCTGGTCGCGTGCGGCGACGGCCGGGGGGTGGGAGACGGGCTGGGCGACGCGCTCGCGGACGGGGCCGGCGTCGCGCTCGCGGCTGGCGGGGCCGGGGGCCGGACATGGTGGTGGTGCAGTGGCGTCGTCGCAGCCGTCGGGTGGGCACCGGCGGTGCCGCCCACCGCCCACGCGAGCACGCCGATCACGGCGAGGCCGGCCGCAAGGGCGAACAACCTCCGGCGCCAGTAGGCATCGGCACTAGCTGACCGGTTCCGGTTACGGGAGGTAATCGGATCCATGAAACGTAGTATGCAGAGCCGGCGCCGGGTAATCCTGCCGACCCGCCGGCCGGGGGCCCAGATGCCGAACATGCGACGATCGGCTGTGTCATGGGGTACAGGCAGGCGGAGACAGGCCGGCAGGCGGAGACAGGCCGCCGGCCGCGGCCGGCGCCCGGAGACGGGCCAGCGGGTGGCGGCGAGCCTGCCGCAGGATGCCGTCCTGTCCTGGTATGCCGCGCACCGGCGGGATCTGCCGTGGCGCCGGCCCGGCGCGTCCCCGTGGGCGGTGCTGGTCAGCGAGATCATGCTCCAGCAGACGCCGGTGGCCCGGGTACTGCCGGCCTACCAGGCCTGGCTGGAGCGCTGGCCGACGCCGGCCGCGCTGGCCGCGGCACCGGCGGGAGAGGCGGTCCGGCAGTGGGGCCGGCTCGGCTATCCCCGGCGCGCGCTCTGGCTGCACGCCGCCGCCTGCACCCTGGCACGGCGGTACGGCGGCGAGGTGCCCGCCAGTCACGCGGACCTGCTGGGCCTGCCGGGGATCGGCCGTTACACCGCGGCCGCGGTGTGCAGCTTCGCCTTCGGCCAGCGGCACGCGGTCCTCGACACCAACGTCCGCCGCGTACTCGCCCGCCTCATCACCGGGGCTCAGTTCCCGCCGGCTCAGCCCTCGGTCGCCGAGATGCGGCTGGCCGAGGCTCTGCTGCCCGCCGACCCTGGCGTGGCCGCCCGCTGGTCGGTAGCGCTGATGGAACTCGGCGCGCTCGTGTGCACGGCTGCCCGGCCGCACTGCGCGCAGTGCCCGGTGGCGGCCGGCTGCGCCTGGCGGCTGGCCGGCCAGCCGCCGTCGCCGGCGCGGCGGCGCGCACAGAGCTACGCCGGCACCGACCGCCAGTGCCGCGGCGCCCTGCTGGCCGTGCTGCGGCAGGAAGATGCACCGGTCAGCGGCGGCCAGCTGGCCGCCGCCTGGTCCGACCCTGCGCAGCGGGCCCGTGCCCTGGACGGCCTGGTCGCCGACGGCCTCATCGCCCCCCTGCCCGACGGCACGTTCTCACTCCCGGGCACCTGACCGGTCTCACCCGAGCGCAGCGCTCAATCCCGTGACCAGGTTGCCAGGGAGATGTGACCAGGTTGCCAGGGAGAAATGTGCCTCGGCCGGGGACGTTCGGCATGAGCCGACAGTCCCCGGCCGAGGTACGTTGCGACCGCGTCTATTCCGGCTGGGTCGAGGACTCCGACCGGCTGGCCGGCGGGCTTATCCGGCTCCGCTGGCCGACCGGCTGGCTCTCGATCTCCGGCGGCGGGGCATCCGGCACGGACTCGGGCTTGGGTACGCCCTTGAACGTGAACTTGGCGTCCTCCCCGGTGCCCTCGACGTCCACGATGACAATCTGGCCGGCCTTCACCTCATTGAAGAGGATCTTCTCCGACAGGCTGTCCTCGATTTCGCGCTGGATGGTCCGGCGCAGCGGACGGGCGCCGAGCACCGGGTCATAGCCCCGCTGCGCGAGCAGCGCCTTGGCCGCGGGCCGCAGCTCCATGCCCATGTCGCGGTCCTTGAGCCGCCCATCTACCTTGGCGATCATCAGATCGACGATGGTGACGATCTCTTCCTGGGTGAGCTGGTGGAAGACGATCGTGTCATCCACCCGGTTGAGGAACTCGGGGCGGAAGTGCTGCTTCAGCTCGTCCTGGACCTTGGCCTTCATCCGGTCGTACGAGCCGCGGACGTCCCCGCTGCGGGCGAAGCCCACCGAGACGCCCTTGGAGATGTCGCGGGTGCCGAGGTTCGTGGTCATGATGATCACGGTGTTCTTGAAGTCCACCGTCCGGCCCTGAGCGTCGGTGAGGCGCCCGTCCTCGAGAATCTGCAGCAGCGAGTTGAAGATGTCCTGGTGGGCCTTCTCGATCTCGTCGAACAAGACGACCGAGAACGGCCGACGCCGCACCTTCTCGGTGAGCTGGCCGCCCTCCTCGTAACCGACGTAGCCCGGCGGGGAGCCGAACAGCCGCGACACCGTGTGCTTCTCCATGTACTCGCTCATGTCGAGCTGGATCAGCGAGTCCTCCTCGCCGAACAGGAACTCCGCCAGCGTCTTGGACAGCTCGGTCTTGCCGACGCCGGACGGGCCGGCGAAGATGAATGACCCGCCGGGCCGCTTGGGGTCCTTGAGGCCGGCCCTGGTCCGCCTGATGGCCTGGGACAGGGCCTTGATCGCGTCGTCCTGGCCGATGACGCGCCTGTGCAGCTCGTCTTCCATCCGGAGCAGGCGCTGCGACTCTTCCTCGGTCAGCTTGAACACCGGGATGCCGGTCGCGGTGGCGAGTACCTCCGCGATCAGCTCCTCGTTCACCTCGGCGACGACGTCCATGTCGCCGGCCTTCCACTCCTTCTCCCTGGTGTCCTTCCTCGCCAGCAGCTGCTTCTCCTGGTCGCGCAGCGCGGCCGCCTTCTCGAAGTCCTGGGAGTCTATGGCCGTCTCTTTCTCGCGGCTCACCTGCGCGATCTTCTCGTCGTACTCGCGGAGATCCGGCGGTGCGGTCATGCGGCGGATCCGCATCCGGGAGCCTGCCTCGTCGATCAGGTCGATGGCCTTGTCCGGCAGGAACCTGTCGCTGATGTAGCGGTCGGCCAGCTGCGCTGCGGCGACCAGCGCGGCGTCGGTGATGGACACCCGGTGGTGAGCCTCGTACCTGTCCCGCAGGCCCTTGAGAATCTCGATGGTGTGCGAGATCGTCGGCTCGGCCACCTGGATGGGCTGGAACCGCCGCTCCAGCGCGGCGTCCTTCTCCAGGTACTTGCGGTACTCGTCCAGCGTGGTGGCACCGATGGTCTGCAGCTCGCCCCGGGCCAGCATCGGCTTGAGGATCGAGGCAGCGTCGATGGCACCCTCGGCAGCGCCCGCGCCGACCAGCGTGTGCAGCTCGTCGAGGAACAGGATGATGTCCCCGCGGGTGCGGATCTCCTTCAGCACCTTCTTCAGCCGCTCCTCGAAGTCACCGCGGTAGCGCGACCCGGCGACCAGCGCGCCGAGGTCGAGGGTGTACAGCTGCTTGTCCTTGAGGGTCTCCGGGACCTCGCCCTTCACGATCTTCTGGGCCAGCCCCTCCACCACGGCGGTCTTGCCGACCCCCGGCTCGCCGACCAGGGCGGGGTTGTTCTTGGTGCGCCGGGACAGCACCTGCATGACCCGCTCGATTTCCTTCTCGCGCCCGATCACGGGGTCGAGCTTGCCCTCCCGCGCGGCCGCGGTCAGGTTGCGGCCGAACTGGTCGAGCACCAGCGAAGTGGCGGGAGTGGACTCAGACGGCGGCGCCGGCCGCGGCAGGCTCCTTGCCCTGGTAGCCGTGCAGCAGCTGGATCACCTGCTGGCGGACCCGGCTCAGGTCCGCGCCCAGCTTGACCAGCACCTGGGCCGCGACGCCCTCACCCTCGCGGATGAGGCCGAGCAGGATGTGCTCGGTGCCGATGTAGTTGTGGCCGAGCTGCAGCGCCTCGCGGAGCGAGAGCTCGAGCACCTTCTTGGCCCGCGGAGTGAACGGGATGTGCCCGGACGGGGCCTGCTGGCCCTGGCCGATGATCTCCTCGACCTGCTGGCGCACCGCCTCCAGGCTGATCCCCAGCGACTCCAGTGCCTTGGCCGCGACGCCCTCGCCCTCATGGATCAGGCCGAGCAGGATGTGCTCGGTGCCGATGTAGTTGTGGTTGAGCATCCTGGCCTCTTCCTGAGCCAGAACCACAACCCGTCGGGCCCGGTCGGTAAATCTCTCGAACATCTCGCGCTCCTCACAGAGCGGTCGGTGTAGGCCTGGGAGGTCCGGCCTTGTCCCTTTCCGCATGCTAGCCAGGCGCCGGGACCACCCCGTCCGCGCACCCTCGCACACAGAAGACGTTCCCCGGCAACGGGCCTTCATCCCATCCAACCTCCTGAGGGGGTGCAGGTGTTCCGAGTACGCCGCAAGCGAACGGCCCGCTGCCTGATCGGCAGCAGGCCGCGCAGCCCCCTCCGGGCACTTCGTATCCGGCAGCCGCGGGCCGTCAGGCCGCCCGATGCACCGGGATGAGGTCACCGTGCGCCGGTCGCGACGCGATGACTACCGCGGGCTGCGCCCGGTCCCGCTCCGCCAGAGCGGTCCGCTGTGGCAGGCTCTAGTGAGTGGCTTCGTACTCTTGAATGATCGTGGCGGGAATGCGCCCGCGCTCGCTCACCTGATATCCGCGCTGCTTCGCCCACGCCCTGATTTCTCCGCTGCGCTCGCGGCCGGGTCCGGTACGCGACCGGCGGCGCCGTCCGCCCGCATTCACCCTGCGCGCCTGGTCCGCGTACTGGCCAACCTTATCGCGTAGTTCCTTGGCGTGCTTGGTGCACACATCGATCTCGTAGGCAGTGCCGTCAAAGGAGAACTGAACTGTCTCCTGACCCTCAACCTCCCCATCGTGGGGAAGGTCGCAGACGACCGTCACCTTCACCTTCTGTGCCATGGGGGCCAGCCCTTCCGCTAGGTAAGAATATTTAGGCAGCAAACATATACCCGGTCAGTTGTCTTTGACAATTCCTGGTGTGCTGAATCAGGTGTGAGTTGCCGTTGCAAGGCGAGGCAAGCGGTACGGAAGATTGTTGTAACTCTGCGTAATCAGATTCCCGGATACACGGCGTGAATCCGGGAAGGCTGCCTATCAAGGGTAGTCTCGCGAACCGCTTCCTGTCTGCGGATCAGCCGTCTCTTCACGGTCAGATGTAGCCGTCGTCGTGTCATCTTCGAGTTCAGAAATCCCGCGGGCTGCGGACATATCCTCTGACGACCCGTCACCTTCCCGGTTGCGCCGCCTTGGCGCCATCTCACGGCGAAGCAGGACAACCACTCCGGCGAGGAAGGCGGCGCACACGACCAGCGACGGGGTGAGTACGCCCAGATCCTGCAACATGCGGCGCTCCTTCCCGCCTGCTCGTCGGCTCACCCCATTGTGGCGCACGGCCCGAACGGCCAGGTGACCAGCATCGGTCCCGGCGTGGCAGGATCTGCTGCGGGGACACCTTCCCGGCAGCCCGACTCAGCGATGGCGGCATGTTCCACGCAGATCTGCACATTCACTCCAGGTACTCGCGCGCGTGCAGCAAGGACTGCGACATCCCGCACCTGGCCTGGTGGGCGCTCCGGAAGGGGATCACCGTCGTCGGGACCGGCGACTTCACCCATCCGGCGTGGGCCGAAGAGCTCAGGGAGTCCCTGGTTCCAGCCGAGCCGGGACTGCTGCGGCTGCGCCCGGATCTCGAACAGCAACTGACACGCGAAACGCCGGGCAGTTGCGTGCGCCCGGTCCGCTTCATGCTGTCGGTGGAGATCTCCACCATCTACCGCCGCGGGGACCAGACAAGAAAGGTTCATCATCTGCTCTACGCCCCGGAGTTCGAGGCGGCGGACCGCATTACCAAGGCCCTTTCCAAGATCGGCAACCTGGCTTCCGACGGGCGGCCGATCCTCGGTCTTGACTCCCGGGACCTGCTCGAGATCACGCTGAACGGCGGCGCCGGATGTTACCTCGTGCCCGCGCACGTATGGACGCCCTGGTTCGCCGCGCTCGGATCAAGATCCGGATTCGACAGCATCGCCGAGTGCTATGCGGATCTCGCCGGTCACGTTTTCGCCGCAGAGACCGGGTTGTCATCGGATCCGCCGATGAACTGGATGTGCTCTGCGCTCGACTCCTATCGCCTGGTGAGTAACTCGGACGCGCACTCCCCGCCGATGCTCGGGCGGGAAGCGACGACGTTTAGCACCAGCCTGGATTACTTTGCCATGGCCGACGCGCTACGAACCGGCAACGGCCTGGCCGGCACGCTCGAGTTCTATCCGGAAGAAGGCAAATATCACCTGGACGGGCACCGTAAATGCGGCGTACGGCTCGAGCCAGAACAGACCAGGGATCACGGCGGGCTGTGCCCGAAGTGCGATAAGCCATTGACGGTGGGAGTGCTGCACCGGGTGGCCACGCTGGCCGACCGCCCGGCCGGTTACCGGCCCGCCCGCGCGCCGGCCAGCACGAACCTGCTCAGGCTCCCGGAGATCATCGCGGAGATCATGTCGGTGGGGTCGCACAGTAAGCGGGTCAGCGCCGAGGTGGGCAGGCTGGTCGCCGCGCTCGGGCCCGAGCTCGACATCCTGACCGGCGTTCCTTACGAAGAGATCACCAGGGCGGGCGGCGGCCTGCTCGGCGAGGCGGTCGCCCGGCTGCGCCGCGGCGAGGTGATCAGGGAGGCCGGCTTCGACGGCGAATACGGCACTATCCGGCTGATGCACCCGGACGAGCTCCAGGCGACAGGCACGCTCTTCGACCTGCCGGCATCGAGCCAGCGGAACGAAGATGCAGCCGAACGGCTGGCGCCGGTCCGCTCCGCCGTAACCGCGGCCACCGGCGGGGCAAGAGCCCGGACGCCCGGCGAGAACGGCGACCAGGCCGCCAGCGCCGCGGCAGGCCGAGTTACGCACGAAACCGGCGGCCCGGCGGCAGACCGAGTTACGCAGGAAACCGGCGGCCCGGCGGCAGGCCTCGGCCCGCGCGGCACTGGCCGTGGCCGCGCGGCGCAGGCCGCGAGCACGCTGCTCGACGGGCTGGACCCTCAGCAGCGCGCCGCCGTGACCGCGCCGGGGCCGGTGCTGATCGTGGCGGGACCGGGTACCGGCAAGACCCGGACGCTCACCCACCGCATCGCGTACCAGATCTCGCAGCGGCGGGTGCGGGCCGACCAGTGCCTGGCGCTCACGTTCACCCGGCGCGCCGCCGAGGAGATGCGTCAGCGACTGGCGGCCCTGGCCGGGCTACGGTCCCGGGAGATCACCGTGACCACCTTTCACGGCCTGGGCCTGCAAATCCTCAGGCAGAACCATGCCGCCGCCGGGCTCGACCCTGATTTCCGGGTGGCCGACGAGGCCGCGACGCTCGCCGTGGCCGCCGAGCTGGCCGGATCCGCCGCGGCCGGGCGGCGGCTGCTCGCGCGCGCGGCCGGTGACGCGGACGCGCGGACCGAGGTCGCCGCCGCCCTGGCGGCGCGCGGCCTTGTCGACTTCGACCGCCTGGTGGAGCTGCCCGCCGCGCTGCTGGGTCAGGACCCGGGGCTGGCTTCGGCGCTGCGCCGGCGCTGGCCCAGCATTGGCGTCGATGAATATCAGGACATCGACGAGCGGCAGTACGAGCTGCTGCGCTGCCTGACCGCGGATCCGGCGGCGGGCGCCGACCTGACCGTGATCGGGGATCCGGATCAGGCGATCTACGGATTCCGCGGCTGTGACGTGGGCTTCTTCCTGCGGTTCGCGGCCGATTTCCCGGCCGCCGCCGAGGTCGAGCTGACCACGAACTACCGGTCGGTCCCGGAGATCGTGACCGGCGCGCTGCAGGCAGTCGCGCCGAGCACGCTGGTGCCGGGCCGGAGGCTGCGCGCTGCCGCCTGCCCGCCGGAGTCCGCCCGCGGCCGTGCCGGAACCGGCCGGGGCGCGACGGCGGCCGACCGGAGCACAACGGCCGGCCGGGGCACAACGTCCGACCGGGGCACAACGGCAGCCGACCGGAGCACAACAGTCGGCCGGGGCACGACGGCAGCCGACCAGCGCACGACAGTGACCAGCCAACGCGCCACAGCAGCCGGACGCGGCGCGGCGATCAACATGCACGAGGCGCCGGACGAGCGGGCGGAAGCGGAATGGGTCGCGGCCGAGATCGACCGGCTGCTCGGCGGCGCCTCGTTCCACTCCCTCGACAGCGGCCGGGCAGACGGACACGGTCACGGCGGGCTCGGCCTGGCCGACATCGCGGTGCTGTACCGGACCGACAGCCAGGCCGGACCGCTTACCCAGGCGCTCACCCGGGCCGGGCTGCCGTTCCAGAAACGCTCGCATGACCGGCTGACGAGCCGGGCCGGGGTGACCGAGATCGTGCGGGAAATGAGCATGACCGAGGCCGGGCCGGCCCCGGCGGCCGACCCGGCGGCAGCTGCCGCCCGTACCGTCAGCGACCGGATGCGGGCTGCGGTCCGCCGGCTGGCGAGGAGCGCGCCGCCCGCGGCCGCGGCCGACATCCGGGCCGCCGGCGAAGTGCTGCGGCCGCTCGCCAACCGCTGTGACTGCGACCTGCCGCGCTTCCTGGCCGAGATCGCCGTCGGCGCGGAGGCTGACGCGCTCGACCCGCGCGCCGACGCGGTGCCGCTGCTGACCCTGCACGCCGCGAAGGGCCTGGAGTTCGAGGTCGTCTTCCTGGCGGGCTGCGAACGCGGCCTGCTGCCGCTGTGGCTGCCCGGCGCCGGTCCCGGGACGGCCGACGGCGAGGCGGAGGAGCGACGGCTGCTGTTTGTGGGCATGACCCGGGCACGTTCCAGGCTGCTGCTGAGCTGCGCTGCCGCGCGGGCGCGGTATGGCGCCAGCCGGCCGACCGGGCCGTCACCCTTCCTGGCCGCGATCGATCCCGGGCTGCTGGCCCGCGACGGGCCGCACGCGGCCCGTCCCCGGGCGGCCCGCCAGCTGCGGCTGCTGTGACCAGCAGGGGCCGGGCGAGCGGCTTCGCCGCGCGGGCGCCCGCGGCACGGCCGGGCTAAAGGCGCAAGAGCATCCTGGTGTTGCCGAGCGTGTTCGGCTTGACCGAGTCCAGGTCGAGGAACTCGGCCACCCCCTCGTCGTAGGAGCGCAGCAGTTCCGCGTACACCTCGGCGGAGACGGGCGCGGCCTGGATTTCGCCGAACCCCCGCGCGGTGAAGAAGCCCACCTCGAACGTGAGGACGAAGACCCGGCTCACGCCAAGTTCACGGGCCGCGGTAACCAGCGCGTCCACCAGCCGCCGGCCGACGCCGTGCCCGCGGCTGAGGTCGTCCACGGCCAGCGTGCGGATCTCCGCCAGGTCCTCCCACATCACGTGCAGCGCGCCGCAGCCCGCGATCATCCCGCCCGCCTGCTCGGCGACCAGGAACTCCTGGATGTCCTCATAGAGCGCGACGGTCGGCTTGTCCAGCAGGCGGCCGGAAGCCACGTTGGCGTCGATCAGCCGCCGGATGGCCCGTACGTCCCCGGTCCGCGCGCGCCTGACCGTGTAGTCCATTGCCCGCACCTTAGCGGCCGGGTCCGCTCGCGGGCCGGGGCGCCGCACCGCTCGCCCGGCAAGGCCTCAGACGGTCGATGCGCGGTTCGCTGTTCACCGGTGAACAGTGATTCCGCCGTTGACGCTGTCGGGGATGCGGAGAGCGAGGCACCGGGGGGATCGGACAAGCGGGACGATCCGGATGACGGGCGGCGAAATGGGCACCGGAGCGGCCGGGGGCGCTGGAAGATTCGGCCGTTTTGCCTCGCGGTCCGCACCGGCTCCATTAGTCTCCATCGCTGACAAGCGATCATCGGCCCGGTCCCCGGGCGGGTATCGCCGACCCGCCGAGTCCGCGGGGCGCGGCCAGCGCTCCCGGAGCCGGGGAGCCGTCCTCCCCGGGGTGAATCCTCGTGCCGTGTCCGCCCGCCCGGGTGCGGCACGCGGCGGGCCGCGCAGGCCCGAGCCCTCAGCTCATCCGGTAGGCGGCCAGGACAGGAGAGTCTGTGAAGCGCTCGCGTCGCGGCAGGCCCACCGGGCCGGGGTCATTCCCCCGCCATCCCGGCTTCCTGTCCCGCCGGGCCTGGTTCCGGACCATCGTCGTGGTGGCCGCGCTCGCCGCGGCCAGCCTGATTCTGCCGAGCGGTCTTGGCACCGCGGCGCAGCGGACGTCGCCGCCGAGCCTGAAGTCCCTCATCGCCCGGGCGAAGCAGCTCCAGAATCAGATCAACGCGCTCAGCGAGCAGTATGACGGGCTCCGGATCCAGCTGACCCAGGCCCGCCAGGCCGAGCACGTCGCCGCCGCGACAGCGGCCAGAGACGCTGACGCACTCGGCGCGGGCCAGGTCCAGGTAGGGCATCTGGCCGCCGAGAGCTACATGACCGGCAGCGTCGATCCCACGCTGCAGTTCATCGCCAGCAGCGACCCGCAGATCGTGGTGCAGCGGGCCGCGATCATCCAGCAGCTCGACCGGCAGAAGGGCGCCCAGGTGAGCGCGCTGACGGCGGCGGAGAACACCGCACGCCGGGCGCGGGCGGCCGCCGCTCAGCAGGCACGCGTGGTCAGTGCCCTGGTCAGCCAGATGCAGGGCAGGACCAAGGCCATCACCGCCAAGATGAACAAGCTGAACGGCGCGGCGTTCCAGCAGGCGATGGCTGTCTTCAACCGGACCGGCTCGTTCCCCCTGATCAAGATCCCCGGCGGTAACACGCTCGGCGAACGGGCGCTGCGCGCGGCGCTCAGCCAGCGGGGAAAGCCGTACGTCTGGGGTGCGGCGGGCCCGAGCTCCTACGACTGCTCGGGCCTGGTCATGTGGGCCTATGCGCAGGTAGGCGTCCACCTCGACCACTTCACCGGTGACCAGTGGCAGGAAGGCGAGCACATTTCGCGGAGCCAGCTCCGGCCCGGCGACCTGGTGTTCTTCTTCCCGACCATCAGCCACGTGGGCATGTACATCGGTGACGGCCTGATGGTCGACGCGCCCAGCGCTGGGCAGGATGTCATGGTGCAGCGCGTCTACTGGAGCGCGGCCGTGGGATACGTCCACATCGTCGCCTGATCCCGGGGCCGGCCCTCCTGCCCGCCCGGGCGAGACCGGGCTACTCCGGCTTGACCAGCGGGAACGTGATCGTTTCCCGGACGCTGGCCCCGGTGAACATGATCAGCACCCGGTCGATCCCGAAGCCCGTGCCGCCGGCCGGCGGCATGCCGTATTCCAGCGCCCGCAGGAAGTCCTCGTCCAGCTGCATGGCCTCCGGGTCGCCCCTGGCCGCGAGCAGCGACTGCGCGGTGAGCCTGGCCCGCTCCTCGACGGGGTCGACCAGCTCGGTATAGCCGGTGCCGATCTCGGTCCCGAACGCCACCAGATCCCAGCGCTCGGCCAGCCGCGGGTCACCGCGGTGCTGCCGGGTCAGCGGCGACACCTCGACCGGGAAGTCCCGGTAGAAGGTCGGCTCCACCGTCCGTTCCTCGACCAGGCGCTCGTACATCTCGAGCACGACCTGCCCGGAGTTCCAGTCCTGCTCGACCGGCACTCCGGCCCTTTCGCACAGCTTGCGCAGATCCTGGCCGGTCGTGCCGGGCGTGATCTCTTCGCCGAGCGCTTCGGATATCGCGCCGTGCACGGTCTTGGACGGCCACGCCCCGCCGATGTCGTACTCGCCGTCGGGCCGGAGCAGGAGGGTCGAGCCGAGCGCTTCACGGGCCGCGTGCTGGATCAGCTCCCTGGTCAGGGCGCCGATCGTGTTGTAGTCGCCGTATGCCTCGTAGGCCTCGAGCATGGTGAACTCGGGCGAGTGGGTGGCGTCCATGCCTTCGTTGCGGAAGTTCTTGCTGATCTCGAAGACCTTCTCGATGCCCCCCACGACCAGCCGCTTGAGGTAGAGCTCCAGCGCGATCCGCAGGTACACGTCCTGGTTCTGTGCGTTGTGGTGGGTGACGAACGGATGCGCGTTGGCCCCGCCGTGTATGGGCTGCAGGACGGGCGTCTCGGCCTCCACGAACCCGCGTGCGTACAGGCCCGCACGCAGCGCGCGCAGCACCGCGCTGCGCAGCTCCACCATCTGCCGCGCCTGCGGGTTGACGAGCAGGTCCACGTACCGCTGCCGGACCCGGGACTCGGGGTCGCTCAGGCCCTTGTGCTTGTCGGGCAGCGGGCGCAGGCTCTTGGCGGTGATCACGAACCCGTCGGCGAGCACCGAAAGCTCGCCGCGGCGCGACGTGATGACCTCGCCTTCGACGCCGACATGGTCGCCCAGATCCACATCGCGCTTCCACTCTTCCAGCACCGCCTGCCCGGACCGGTCCAGCGAGATCATGACCTGGATCTCGCCGGTGCCATCGCGGATCGTGGCGAAGCTGAGCTTGCCGCTCGGGCGCGACAGCATCACCCGGCCCACGACCCCGACCCGGTCGCCGGTGGCCTCGCCCGGGCCCAGATCCGCGTACCGCTGCCGCACTTCGGCGATCGTGGCGGTCCGCGGGAAGCCGGGCGGGTAGGGATCATCGCCCGCGGCGAGCATGCGCTCGCGCTTGCCCAGCCGCACCCGCATCTGCTCGGGCAGGTCCGTTTCTTCGGTCACCAGGCTGAGGCTACCGGCCGCACCTGGTCGCGGGCACAGGGGTTTACCGGTGCGGGGGTTTACCGGTGCGGGACGGTCCGGCCGGAGCCGTTAGGAATCTTCGGAGTTGCGCTCGTACACCAGCCGGAGCCCGATCAGGGTGAGCCACGGCTCGTAGGCGTCGACGACACCTACCTCGTCGAGCAGCAGCGGCGCCAGCCCTCCGGTGGCGACGACGGTGACCGAGTCCGGGTCGTCCGGCGCGAGCTCGCGGGTGATCCGGGTCACGATCCCCTCGACCTGACCCGCGAATCCGTACATGATCCCCGACTGGAGCGATTCCACCGTGTTGCGGCCGATCACGCGGTGCGGCCGGGCCAGTTCCACCTTGAGCAGCTGGGCCGCGCGCCGGGACAGCGCGTCAACGGAGATCTCGATGCCGGGGGCGAGCGCACCGCCGATGAACTCCCCGTTGGCGCTGACCACGTCGAAGTTCGTGGACGTGCCGAAGTCGACCACGATGGCCGGCCCGCCGTAGAGGTGGACGGCCGCCAGCGCGTTCATAATCCGGTCGCTGCCCACCTCCTTGGGGTTGTCCACCCGGACCGGCACTCCCGTCTTGACCCCGGGCTCCACGATCAGGGCGGGCACGTCGCCGTAGTAGCGGCGGCACATCTCCCGCATCTCGTGCAGTACGGAGGGCACCGTGGAGCACAGCGCGATGCCGCTGACGTCCGCGTCCTTGACCAGTGCGCTCTGGCCGAGCAGGCCCTGCAGGACCACGGCGATCTCGTCCGCGGTGCGGTCCGGAACGGTGGCGATGCGCCAGTCCTCGACGACCTCGCTGCCGTCGAAGATCCCCAAGACGGTGTTGGTGTTCCCGACGTCGATCGCGAGCAGCATGGCTTCAGCCTTCCCCGGGCAGGGTGAGCGAGACGTTGTCGATCAGGCGAGTGGTCCCGGCCCGGGCGGCGACCGCCAGCACTGCCGGGCCTGAGTGCCGTTCGCCGACCGGGGCGAACGTCTCGGGATGCACCAGGCTGAGGTAATCCACCTGCAGTGCCTGCCCGTCGCTGGCCGGCCGGCCGAGTACCCGGCGCGCCGCCGACAGCACCGATCCCGGCCCGCCGGCCGCGGCGTCCCTGCCTGCCGCGAGCGCTGCCGGGATCGCGAGCGCGGCCGCCCGGTCCTGGGCGGACAGGTAGGCGTTCCTGCTCGCGGTGGCCAGGCAGTCGGCGTCGCGCACCGTGTCCACGGCCTCGATCCGCACGCCCAGGTCCAGGTCGGCCACCATCTGCCGGACGAGCGCCAGCTGCTGGGCGTCCTTGCGGCCGAACACCGCGATGTCCGGCCGAGTGAGCTGGAACAGCTTCAGCACGACGGTGAGCACGCCGCCGAAGAAGCCCGGCCGGAATTCGCCCTCGAGCACCCGCCCGGCCGGGCCCGGGTCGACGGTGACCCGAGTGGCCTGCGGGTACATCTCCCGCCGGTCCGGGGCGAAGACGGCCGCGACGCCCTCCGCCGCGCAGACCTCCAGGTCGGCGTCGAGCGGCCGTGGGTAGCGATCGAAATCCTCGGCGGGGCCGAACTGCAGCGGGTTGACGAAGATGGTGACCAGCACGCTCCCGTCTCGTCCGGCCAGCTCGCGGGCTCGCCGCAGGAGCGCCCGGTGCCCGGCGTGCAGCGCTCCCATCGTGGGAACCACCACCACGGGAGCGGGCAGGCCGCCGCGCACGGCGGCGAGGTCGGTCCTGGTCCGGGCCAGCCGCGGGGTCATCGGGGTGGCTCGCCCAGGTCGCGGCCTTCGCCGGGGTCGCTGCCTTCGCCGGGGTCGCTGTCTTCGCCGGGCCTAAGGCCGTTGCCGGGGTCGCGGCTGTCGCCGGGGCCGGCCAGCCCGGACGGCGCGGCCAGCACGTCCAGCAGCCGCTGTGCGTCGGAGGACGCGAGCAGGCCGGCGTCGAGCGCGCGTCCGGCCGTCAGCCTGGCCAGCGCCAGGTAGGCACCAAGCGCTCGCGGCGAGCCCTGGCCGAGCACCTCGATATGCCTGGCTACCGTGTCGGCGTCGCCCCGCGCGACCGGGCCGGACAGGCCGGCGTCGCCGAGCCGCAGCGCGTTATCGAGCGCGGCATACAGCAGCGGGCCGAGCATCCGCGCGGGATCGAGCGCTCCGGCCGACCGCAGCAGGTCCGCGGACTCGGCGACCAGCCCGACGAGATGATTCGCCGCGCTGGCCAGCGCGGCGTGGTACAGCCCGCGGTCCTCCTCGCGGATCAGGACGGGCTCGCCGCCCATCTCGATCACCAGCGCTTCGGCCACCGGCTGCAGCTGGTCAGGCGCGGTCACGCCGAAGCTGATTCCCTCCAGCCGGTCGATGTCATCCGGCCGGCCGGTGAACGTCATCACCGGGTGCAGGGCCAGCGGAAGCGCCCCGCGGGCGACGGCCGGCTCGAGCACCCCGATGCCGTACCTGCCGCTGGTGTGCGCGAGCAGCCGGCCCGCGAGTTCCGCGCCGGTGGCCGCGAGGCCCGCGACCAGCCCGGGCAGAGCGTCGTCGGGCACCGTCAGCAGGACCAGTTCGGCGCGCGCCGCGACCTCGGGCGGTTCGCGGAGCGGGACGCCGGGCAGGCGGCTGTGAGCGCGGCGGACCGAGGCCTCCGAGACGCCGGATGCCGCCACCACCGTGTGCCCGGCCCTGGCCAGCACGGCACCGAGCGCCGACCCCACCCGGCCGGTCCCGATGACGCCGACCCTGAGCCGGACAGGATGCCGCTGAGCCTGCGCCGTGGCCTCGCTCGCGTTCAGTTCAGAATCCATCTCGTTCCAGTCCTCACCCGGTACCGGACGACCGCGATCAGCATATCCAAGGGCCTGCCCTGGACTCGCATCCATCGTGACCTGCGCCCCAGGAGCCGGCTGGCGGCCGGACCGCCGTCAGCCGACCCGCAGCCGGTCGCGCTCGTCGTCGGGGTCTTTCGGCACCCGGCAGGATCGCTCCAGGTAGAGAGCGCCCGCGATCAGGACCATAGCCCCGGCAAACATGCCAAGCGCGGGGAACAGGTCGGTCCGGGGAACCGATTTGCTCAGCGAGCCCGCCAGGTAGACCGCGAATCCGGCGCCGAGGCCGGCGACCACCGCCCCCGCGTGCGCACTCGCCTTGGCCAGCGCCGCGGTGCGCGCGATCGCGATCGGCGACAGCGGCCTGGTGCGCACCGCCGACCGGTTCCCGTTCTGCCCGGCCCGGTCGCGGCCCGCCAGCCTGGCTCGCAGCCCCCGGCCGGCCCAGGCCTCCACCACGCCCAGCAGCAGCAGCGTTGGCACCGGCGTCCAGGGCAGCGGGGCGAGGTCGGTATAGACCTGCCTGAGTATCAGCCAGGTCAGCACGGCGGTGCCCAGGCCCAGGGCGAGCAGCCAGCGCGCTCGGGTCGGCGTCATGACGGCGGCTGGAGTTCGCTGCCGCCGGTGCGCCGGACTCCGTCCAGGCCTATCGCGCCCAGCAGATCCGCGATCCGGCCGCGCCCGGGAATCTCGGCACCCGGCTCGACATCATGCCAGGGCGCGAGCACGAAGGCGCGCTCGTGGGCACGCGGGTGCGGCAGCGTGAGCTCGGGATCGTCGCTGATCTCGTCCCCGACGACGATCAGGTCCACGTCGAGGGTGCGCGGTCCCCAGCGCACCTCGCGCACGCGCTGCAGAGCGTCCTCGACGCCGTGCGCGCGGTCGAGGATCGCCCGCGCGGGCAGGGCGGTCTGCACCGCGATCACGGCGTTCAGGTAGTCCGGCTGGCCAGGGCCGCCGACCGGGCGGGTCTGGTAGACGGGCGAGATCGCGCGCAGGTCGAGGCCGGGGCCGTCGAGCAGGCCGTCCACCGCGCGCTGCAGGTTGCGCCGCCGGTCTCCCAGGTTGCTCCCCAGCGCCAGCACGGCATGGCGCGGCCGAGGCGCCTGCGCCGCTGCTGTCATGCTCGCCTCCGCTGAATGGTCACGGTCACGTCATCGAATGCCTGGGACAGTGGTGCCTGCGGTTTGTGGACGGTGATCTCTACTTGCTGGACGGCGGGCTCGGCCAGGCATACCGTGGCCAGCCGGTCGGCCAGCGTCTCGATCAGCCGCACGGGCTCGCCGGCCACTACGGCGGTCAGCCGCTGGGCCAGGGCACCGTAGTCGACGGTACGGGACAAGTCATCTGCGGCCGCCGCGGCCCGGGTGTCGAGGCCGAGCACCGCGTCCACCACGAAGTCCTGGCCGTCGCGGCGCTCATGCTCGTATACACCGTGCCGGCCGCGCACCCGCAGCCCGCGCAGGCTGACACGGTCCAGGCTCATCCGTGCTCCCCCGGCCGGGCGGCCTCCGGCGCGGACGAGACGGCCTCCGGCGCAGACGGAGCACGGGCTCCGGCGCGGGCCGGGCAGGGCCTGATGCGGACGGGGCAGGCTGCGGCGCGGACCGGACAGGCGCTGGCACGGACCGAGCGGGCGCGGACCGGGCGGGCGCGGGCGCGGACCGAGCGGGCGCGGGCGGTGACGCGGCGCGCCAGGCCATCGCCACGCGCACCGCGTCCGCGTTGCCCGCCACCTCGTGCACCCGCACCCCCCACGCGCCCGCCGCGGCGGCGAGCGCGGTAACCGCCGCCGTCGCGGTGTCGCGGCCCGCGAACGGCCGGGCAGTGCCGTTCGGGAGGGCCAGCAGCTTGCCCAGGAAGCTCTTTCGTGACGCCCCGACCAGGACCGGGAAGCTGCGGCCGCCACCGAGCGCGGCGATCTCGTTCAGCCGGGTGAGCAGCGCCCAGTTGTGCGCCGGGTTCTTGGCGAAGCCCAGGCCCGGATCGAGGATGATGCGGGACGGGTCCACCCCCTCGGCGACGATGGCGTCCACCCGCTGCCGCAGTTCGTCCCGGACCTCGCCCACAACGTCGCGGTACACCGCGCGCTGCGCCATGTCGCGGCTGTGCCCGCGCCAGTGCATGACCACGTAGGCCACGCCGGCCTGTGCGACCAGGCGCGGCATCTGCGGATCCGCGAGCCCGCCGCTCACGTCGTTCACCAGGCACGCGCCGGCGGCCAGGGCCGCCCCGGCCACCTCGGCCCGCATCGTGTCCACGCTCACCGGTACCCCCGCCGCGGCCAGAGCGCTGATCACCGGCAGAACCCGGCGCAGTTCCTCATCGGCCGGCACTCGCCGGGCACCGGGGCGGGTGGACTCGCCGCCCACGTCCACCAGGTCGGCCCCCTGGGCGGCGAGCTCGAGTCCGTGCCGGACCGCGGCGTCACGGTCGAACCAGGTGCCGCCGTCGGAGAAGGAGTCGGGCGTGACGTTCAGTACGCCGATGACCAGGCAGCGGCCGGGGGCGGGCAGCCCGGGCGCCTCACCGGACTGCACCTGACCGGACTGCACCTGACCGGACTGCGCCTGGCCGGGCGGCACCTGACCAGGCTGCATCTGGCCGGCCTCCCACCTGGCCGCCTCATGATGCAGCCGGTCGTTGCTCATCCGGCCAGCCTATGCGGGCAGCTCTCGGGGCCGGTCCGGGCTGCTGCGGGCTGACGAGGAAGCCAGCGCGGAGCATTAACGGCGTGCCAGCAGTGCTGGCGCTTCGCGTTAGCCGGCCGGGCCCGGCGTTGTCTCACGTGTGGAGACTGGGTGGCGGGGCGGGCGGTCGCCGGCCAGGCCGGCGCCGCAGCCGCTGCCGTAGCTTGCCCAGGCCGAGTTCGCGCGCCATCCGGCGCAGCTCAACTCGCGGCCAGACCAGGAATGCCTCGGCTTCGAGCGCGGCCACGGCAATCCGCGGGGTGTTCACGGGGCCGGGGAAGACGAAGAACCGCGGCTGCCAGTGCGGGCAGAACTTGGCGTTGAACTTGTAGAGCGACTCGATCTGGAACCAGCGGGAGGCGAATATCAGCAGTGAGCGCCACGCGCGCAGCACCGGGCCTGCGCCGATCTTCTCGCCTCGCTCGAGCGCGGCCCTGAACACGGCGAAGTTCAGCGACAGGCGCTTGACCCCCAGGGACGGGGCCGTCTTGACCGCCTCCACGATGAGGAAATCGTTGAGCCCGGGCTGAGACGCCCGGTCCCGGCGCATCAGGTCCAGGGACAGCCCGTCGCTGCCCCAGGGAACGAAGTGCAGCAGGGCCCGCAGCACGCCGTCCTCGGTGGCCGTGGCCACCACGCAGTCCTCGTCGCCGGGGCCGCCGACCCGGCCGAGCGCCATCGAGAAGCCGCGCTCGGTGGGACTGCCCCGCCAGGAGTCGGCCTGACGGATGATGCTCTTGATTTCCTCGGCGGGGATGTCGGCCAGCCGCCGGACCTGTGCCACGTATCCGTGCCGGCCGACACGCGAGACCATCTGGCGCACGTTGCGCATCGAACGGCCGGCCAGGCTGAAATCGGGGACGCTGATGATCGCCTCGTCGCCGAGTTCCAGCGCGGTCAGGCACCCCTCCCGGCACCAGATCTCGGCCCCGATCTCGCTGCAGCCCATGACGGCCGGCACCCAGGCGTGGCTGGCGGCCTCGTCAAGGAACGCGTGGATGGCGCCGGGCCACGCCTCGGGGTCCCCTATCGGGTCGGCGCTGGCCAGCATGACCCCGGACACCACCCGGTAGCAGATGCAAGACTTGCCGGTCGGCGACCAGACCACGCTCTTGTCGTCGCGGAGGGCGAAGTACCCGAGCGAGTCACGATCGCCGTACCTGGCGAGCAGGTCCCTGATCTTGGCGGCGTCCCGCTCGCCCAGCCTGGCCTTCGGCTCGGCCGGGCGCAGGAACAGGTACGCGGTGACGACCAGGGTGAACACGCCGAGCCCGGTGGTCAGCAGGTTGAACAGGTCGCCGCGAGCCTCCGGGGCGAACTGCACCGGCCCGGAGAACCCGGTGAGCCCGTACAGGACGTGCTGCAGGCGCTGCGGGAACGAGTAGTCCCGCACCAGGCCGCGGGCCAGCAAGATATAGGTCAGGCCGATGGCCACGTCCGCCACAGCCAGCCCGCAGAACACCAGCAGGGCGCGCCATCTGGTCCGGGGGTCGCCCCGGGCGTAGAAATGATCCCTGAAGTGGATCAGGGCGGCCAGGGTCAGCAAGGACAGCAGGGCCAGCCCGATGTGGTCCAGCCCGTGCAGCAGGTGGATGACTATGTTGAGCGTCAGCAGGACCACGACCGCCTGCCAGGCCCGGCGCTTCCTGCGCCGCAGCCCGTGCGACAGCATCAGCAACAGCAATCCGGTGATGACCATCGCCGTGCTGGCGAGGGCCGGCAGCGTGCCCGGCACGAGCGCGGCGTGCATCCGGCGGAGTCTTTCGTGCCACGCGGGGAGGATGATCGAGATGATGTCGCTCAGACCGATGAGCATGCAGAATAGCCCGGCGACCGTGGGCACTCTGCTGCGCTGATTCCGCCGGTCGATGGGATGGGGAGGGGCCGGCCCACCGGGTCCGGCGGGCTCGGCCGGGTACTCGCCAGCGCGCAAGCCGCCGTCCAGCGTCAGGGCTGGGCGGCGGGCGCCGACGTCAGGCGGATTATGTTCGCTCATCTCGGTTGTTCCGTCATGCCCCGGAGCACGGGCTTCAGCGTACTGGCCGCGAACATCCCCCGAGGGCAAACCACCCGTAACCAACTGTGGTTCATCACCGGCGACGGGCGGGCAATCGGGGGGTCAGCATATCTCCGCGAAATCCCCAATTCCCGGTTCCGGAAACCGCGTTCAACGGCGGCCGGACAACAGGCTCATGGCCTCGGCCCTGGTGCTGGGCGAATCGCGGAAGATGCCGCGCACGGCGGAGGTGACCGTCCTGGCTCCCGGCTTGCGCACCCCGCGCATCGTCATGCACAGGTGCTCGGCCTCGATCACCACGATGACGCCGCGCGGCTCGAGGGTGCTCACCAGCGCATCGGCCACCTGGCTGGTCATGCGCTCCTGCACCTGCGGACGCCGGGCGTAGATGTCGATGAGCCTGGCCAGCTTGGACAGGCCGGTGATCTGACCCTTGTCGTTCGGAATGTACCCGATGTGGGCGGAGCCGATGAACGGGGTCAGATGGTGCTCGCAGGTGCTGTATACCTCGATGTCCCGCACCAGCACCATCTCGTCGTGATCAGCGTCGAATACGGTGCCGAGGACTTCCTCCGGATGCTGCCGCATCCCGGAAAACTGCTCGGCGTAGGCCCGGGCCACCCGGCCGGGAGTGCCGGTGAGCCCGTCGCGGTCAGGATTCTCGCCGATGGCGATCAGGATCTCGCGCACCGCACGCTCGATGCGGCCGAGATCCACGCCCTGCCCGTGGCTAGACCGATCCGAGGGCGCGAGACCGGAGGGATCCGGCGGCGGGTCCGCGAGCGTATCCGCGGAGCCGTCCTCAGGCGTCACCCGTCCTCGCTGCCCGGCACCTCGTCCTGGCCGCTGCCGGGAAGGCCGGCCGGCGGGGCCGACTGACCGTTCGCGCCGGCGCCCAGGCCCTTGGCGGAGTCCATGCTGGCGTCGCTGGCGGCGGTCAGCGCGAGCTCCTTCTGGGTGAGCACCGGCGGGCGGTCGGAGGGGACCCGCTTGCCGTACCCGGTGTAGGTGCCGCGCACGGCCCGCTTCTTCACCGGCGCGAAGACCTCGAGCACGGCCTTCCTGGACAGCGTCTCCTTCTCCATCAGCTGGAGCACCAGCTCGTCCAGGACATCGCGGTACTGGACCAGGATCTCCCAGGCCTCGTCGTGCGCGGACTCGATCAGCCTGCGCACCTCCTCGTCGATCGAGGAGGCGATCTCCTCGGAGTAATCCCTGGTGTGCCCCATATCCCGGCCGAGGAACGGCTCGCCGTCCGTGCTCCCGAACTTGCGCGCGCCGAGCCGCTCGCTCATCCCGTACTCGGTGACCATTCCCCTGGCGATCTGGGACGCCTTCTCGATATCGTTCGCCGCACCGGTGGTGGGCTCGTGGAAGACGAGTTCTTCAGCCGTCCGGCCGCCCAGGAGCATGGCCAGCTGGTCCATCATCTCGCCGCGGGTGACGAGGAACTTGTCTTCGGACGGCGCCGACACCGTATAGCCGAGCGCCCGCCCGCGCGGGATGATCGTGATCTTGTGTACGGGGTCCGCGTTCGGCAGCGCGTGCCCCACGAGCGCGTGACCGCCCTCGTGATAGGCGATGAGCTTGCGCTCCCGCTCGGACAGCAGAGAACTCTTGCGCTCCGGTCCTGCCATCACCCGGTCGATGGCCTCCTCGAGCGAGGCCATCGTGATCTGGTTGCCGTTGTCCCTGGCGGTGAGCAGGGCTCCCTCGTTGATCACGTTGGCGAGATCGGCACCGGTGTAGCCCGCGGTGCGTCGTGCGATGGCGTCAAGGTCCACGTCGGGCGCGAACGGCTTGCCGCGCGCATGTACCCGCAGGATGCCCTTGCGCCCGGTCAGGTCGGGCTGCGGCACCATGATCTGGCGGTCGAACCGGCCGGGGCGCAGCAGCGCCGGGTCCAGGATGTCCGGGCGGTTCGTGGCGGCGATCACGATGACACCGCCCTTGGTGTCGAAACCGTCAAGCTCGACCAGCATCTGGTTCAGCGTCTGCTCGCGCTCGTCGTGGCCGCCGCCGAGGCCGGCGCCGCGGTGGCGGCCGACCGCGTCGATCTCGTCCACGAAGACGATGGCGGGCGCGTTCGCCTTGGCCTGCTCGAACAGGTCGCGGACCCGGGAGGCGCCGACGCCGACGAACATCTCAACGAAGTCAGAATCCGGAGATGGAGTAGAACGGGACCCCGGCCTCGCCGGCCACGGCCCTGGCAAGCAGCGTCTTGCCGGTGCCGGGCGGCCCGTACAACAGGACGCCCTTGGGTATCTTCGCGCCGATCGCCTGGAACTTGGCCGGGTTCTGCAGGAACTCCTTGATCTCCTGGAGTTCCTCGATGGGCTCATCGGCCCCGGCCACATCGGCGAACGTGGTCTTCGGAGTGTCCTTGGTGATCAGCTTGGCCTTGGACTTGCCGAAGTTCATCACCCGCGAGCCGCCACCCTGCATCTGGTTCAGGATGAACAGGAAGAACAGGATGATCAGCACCCAGGGCAGGAAGCCGCCGATCAGGCCCAGCAGCGTGGTGCCGCTGGGATTCTGCACGTTGTAGCTGGACAGCGTCCCCTTGTTGACCTGGGACTGCAGTTCCTGCTGCAACCGCTGGCCCTGGTCGCCCACCCAGGCAGCCTGGAGCTTCTCGCCGCCCTTGGTGGTGATCTCGATCGTGTTGTTCTTGTCGATCAGCGTGGCCGTCTTCACGTCGCCCCGGTTGATCGTCGAGACGACCTGGGAGGTGTTGACCGACTTGTACCCGCCGCCGGCGCTGGCGTATTCGAAGACCGCGATCACCACGACCAGCGTTACGAGAACCGCCAGGAACGGCCCGCGGAAATATCGCTTCAGATCCATCGATGAACGACCCCGGTCGCCTCGGGTGGCCAGGGTCGGACCCTCCCGACTAGCCTCATGGTCCCGCCGACCTCCGGCGGGGCTACTTCGCGTCCCAGCGCCATGCCCGGCTTCCCTCTCGCTCCGGCTGTGATGCGGGATACTCGACGGTACACCGCGCTCGCGGTGGCCGGCACCAAGGGAGGTGCCCTGCACCTGCCGTCCGGCCTCTTGTCGAAGTCAACGTTTCCCATCGCGGAATGTGTTCCCTGTGCCTCCGTAGACATGCGGGGCGAGGGTGCCGATGAACGGAAGATTCCTGAATCGTTCGTCGTAGTCGAGCCCGTAGCCAATGACGAACTCATCGGCGATGTCGAAGCCGATGTACCTGACGTTCACGTCCATCTGCGCCGCGGCGGGCTTGCGCAGCATGACGCATACCTCCACCGAAGCGGGACCGCGCGACCGCAGGTTGCCCACCAGCCAAGACAGCGTCAGCCCGGAATCAATGATGTCCTCGACGACGAGAACGTGCCGATCGGTGATGTCGGTGTCGAGGTCCTTGAGAATGCGCACCACGCCCGATGATTTCGTTCCCGAGCCATAGGACGATACGGCCATCCAGTCCATCTCGACCTGCGAATGCATGACGCGGGCCAGGTCGGCCATCACCATGATCGCGCCCTTGAGCACTCCGACCAGGAGCAGTTCGCGGCCGGCGTAATCGGCGTCAATCCGCGCCGCGAGCTCGGCGACGCGCGCCTGCAGCTGCTCCGGGCTGATCAGGATCTCCTTCAGGTCGGGTCCCATGTCGCTCGCGTCCATCCGCGCCCTTCCTGTCCTGGGTACCGGTGCCGTCCTGGGTGCCGGTGTGGTCCTGGGTGCCGGTACCGTCCTGGTGCCGGCGCTGTCCGGGTGCCGGCGCTGTCCCGGGTGCCGGACGGCACGTCCGCGGGCCGGCCGCTGGCAACGAACCGCAGCTTCCCACACTGGCGCAGCCCCCGTACGCCGCCGGGCAGGTCTGTCCAGCGCTGCCCGTGCCAGCTGGTGACCATCTCGTCCAGCCGGGCCACGTGCCGCGCGGTGAGCGCCCCCGGGGGGCAGCCGGCCGTGATGGCCGCCGCCCTGAGCACCCGGGTGCGCACCGCGGCGGGCAGCGCGGCCAGCGCATCGACGCTCATCGCCGGGTCCGGTCCCGCCAGCCGCTGCGCCTGCTGGCGGGCCAGCTCGTCGAGCGCGTCGGCATCGTCCCTGAGCTGGCCCGCGGTGCGCGCGAGCGCCTCGGCGATGCCCGGCCCCAGCGCTGCCTCCAGGGTGGGCAGGACGTGATGGCGCACCCGTGCCCTCGCGTAGCCGCTGTCGGCGTTGTGCGGGTCCTCCCAGACCTCGAGGCCGAGCGCCCCGCACGCCGCCCTGGTCTGGTCCCGGCCGATGGCCAGGAACGGCCGCCGGTACATTCCCGCGCGCCCGGGCATCCCGGCCAGCGAGCGGCTGCCGGATCCCCTGGCCAGGCCGAGCAGCACGGTCTCGGCCTGGTCATCGAGGGTGTGGCCGAGCAGCAGGGCCGCTGCTCCCGCCGCCTGGCCGCGCTCATCAAGGGCCCGGTACCTGGCGGACCTGGCCGCGGCCTCCGGGCCGCCGCGCCGCCCGACCGTGACCGCGACGACCTGCACCGGCTCCAGGCCGAGGCCGGTCAGCTGGGCCGCGACCCGCGCCGCCTGCCGGGCCGACCCGGGTTGCAGCCGGTGATCCACGGTGACGCCGCCGGCCCGCAGCCCCTGCCGCGGTGCCACGAAGGCCAGCGAGGCCGCCAGGGCCAGCGAGTCGGCGCCGCCCGAGCACGCGGCCAGCACCAGCTCCCCGGGCTCGAGGTCGGCCAGGCATTCCCGAACGGCGCTGCGCAACTGCGACACGGCCGGGTGCGGCCCCATCGTGGCGGCCTGACTCCCGGGCTTAGCCGCTCTCCCCGGCGGCGCGGCCGTACAGCTCGCCAGGTCCGGCGGCGCCGTTGCCCACCCGCTCAATCCAGGTGCGCGGAGCGCTGAGCTCCTCCCTGGTCGGCAGGGTCTGCGGCGAGGTCCAGACCTTGTTGAATGCGGTCATCCCCGCTTCGTCCACCACGGTCCGGACGAACCGCGAGCCCTGCGCATACTGCTTCATCTTGAGGTCGATGCCCAGGATCCGCCTGATCGCCCGCTCCATCCGGCCGGCCGAACCGCGCCGGGCGTTGAAGCGTTCCCTGATCTCGGCGACTGAGGGCACCACGCGCGGACCCACCGCGTCCATCACGTAGTCGCCGTGCCCCTCCACCAGCGTCATCACGGAGGTCAGCCGGTCCAGGATCTCGCGCTGCTGGGGGGTCTGGATCGCCTCGATCAGGCTCTCGCTGTCGTCGGCCCCGCGCACCGCGCCTGCCACGGCATCGGCCGCCGCCCGCATCCGCCGCAGGATCGCGCCCGGGTCCAGCTCCGAGGCGAGCAGGAACTCGGTCATCTGCTCCTGCACGTACCCGCGCAGCCAGGGCACGGCGGTGAACTGGGTGCGGTGCGTTTCCTCGTGCAGGCACACCCAGCGCCTGAAGTCGTGTGAATTGACGCCGAGCTCGCGCTCAACCATGACGATGTTGGGCGCGACCAGGGTCAGCCGGCCGGCGCGATGCCGCCCGCGGCGTTGTCATCCGGCGGCAGGAACAGCTCGTACTGGCCCAGCACCCGGCTGGCGAGGTAGGCGAGGATCAACCCGGCCTGCATGCCGGTCATCCGGGATCCCACCGCGGTCACGACCGAGCCGGGCGCCGGCACCGAACCGCGCTCGGCCAGCCGGGACACCAGCGGGTCGAGCACGACCCGGAAGCCGTCTATGTTGGCCCGGATCCAGCCGGGCCGGTCCACCACGGCGACCTGGCCGATCGTCTCGGTGCTATGCAGCCCGGTCAGCTCGCGAACCGGCTCCCTGACTGCGTCGGCGAGATCGCGCAGTTCGCTGACCGCGCGCCTGGCGTCCGTCATGCTGATCTGCGGCCCGGGACGAACCCAGCGCACTCCGGTGGCGATGGCCACATCCCAGTCGATCATCTGCGGGCTGCTCATGGTCTTACCGTACGTCCCGCGCGGGGCTGGCCGGTCCCCGGCGTCCGGCTTGGGGTGCCCGGGTCCTCCGGGAGCCGGCCGGCAGGCCTCGCGGGAGCGGGCCGGGAGCGGGCTACCGGCAGCCGCAGCCCGCCAGCGCGGCGGCGAGCCTGTCCACGGTGCTGGCCGCGGGCCGCAGGTCCCGGGCAGACGGGAGCCGGTCGGCCATGAACGCGAACGCCAGCACGGACCCATCGCGGTCATCGACCAGCCCGGCCAGGCTGACCACGGTGTTCAGGTTGCCCGTCTTGGCCCGGAGCAGGCCTCGGGCGGCCGCCGCGGGGTCACCGAACACGCTCTGCCCTCTGGTCAGGGTGCCGGAGAAGCCCGCCACCGGCATGCCGGTGATGACGGCCCGCAGCCCGGGATGGCCGGCGGATGCGGCGAGGCTCACCAGCCGGAACAGCGTGGCCGCCGGAATCCGGTCGTCGGGGGACAGCCCGCTGCCGTCCACCAGGTGTACTCCCGCGCCGGCCCCCAGCCCCCGGATCACCCTGGTTACCGTCGCGGCCGCCCCGCTGAACGAGCCGGGCGCGCCCTTGGCCAGCGCGACCTGCCGGGCCAGGTTCTCGGCGATCACGTTGTTGCTCTCGGTGAGCATCTGCTCGACGATCGCGGCCAGCGGCGGTGAGCTGACCTGGGCGACCCGGGCGGCGGCCCGCGGCATCCCGGCCGGCCGCGCCGCGCCGTCCACCCGGATGCCGTCCCTGGCCAGGAAGCCGGCGAACGCGGCGGCGGCGTCTGCGGCCGGGTTGAGCGAGCGGGGCCGGAGATTTCCCGGGTCGTCGGTGTCCTGGGGCTTGCCGTCCGGCAGCAGCCTGCCCTGGTCGACCTCGAGCGCGGTGATCGGCGTGACGTTGCCGGTCGTCACGTAGCTGGGGGACCAGCCGGGGGCCATCGCCGGCCCGCTGTACAGCGAGGTGTCGTAGCCGATTCGCACCGCGGTCCGGTGCTGCCTGGCCAGCACGCGGGCGGTAGCCGCGGCCAGGGCGGCCAGCGTGGCCGGCCGTGGATACCCGCTGCCCTCGGCGCGGCCCGCGGCCAGCGTCGGGTCGCCCCCGCCTACCAGGATGATCCGGGCAGGCCCGTGGCCCGCAGCCTGCCCGGCCGCGGTGTCCTCGACGACACGGGTGCGCAGCCGCGCGCCGGATCCCAGGACGTCGAGCGCCGCCACCGCGGTGGCCAGCTTCGCGGTGGACGCCGGCGTGGCGGGCGAGCCGGCTAGCCGGGAGAACAGCACCTGGCCCGAGGCTGGATCCCCCACGACCGCCGTCACGTGCGAGCCGAGTGCCGCGGTGGCGAGCAGGCCGGACAGCCGGGCCGACAGGGCGGCCCGGGTGGCCAGGCCTGGCGCCCGATCCGTCGAGCAGCGCGGCGGGCCGGACAAGGGGACGGCTGGCCACCACGGGAATCTTCCACCGCGCGAGGCGGCCAGGAAGCTGCCAGGCCAGCACGCTGCCGGCCGCGATGATCAGCACGTTCAGCAGGGCAAGCGCGGCCACCGCCCTCAGCCGGGCGCGGCTTCGCGGCATGACCTTCCCCCTCGCGAGAACGATGGACTCATGTATACGCCGGCCGGCGACCGCGCGCGCCCGGGCGGCGGCTTGCGCGGCGGCCGGTTAAGGTGTCGGGTAGATCCCGGCCTGCCGTGAGAGAGCCTGGCCTGCTGCGTGCGGAGGGGGCGACGTCGTGGACTTCGATGTGACCATCGAGATTCCCAAGGGGCAGCGGAACAAGTACGAGGTGGACCACGAGAGCGGCCGGATCCGGCTGGACCGGATGCTGTTCACCTCGACCAGGTACCCGCACGACTACGGGTTCATCGAGGGCACGCTGGGCGACGATGGTGATCCGCTCGACGCGCTCGTGATGCTGGAGGAGCCGACCTTCCCCGGCTGCCTGATCAGGTGCAGGGCGATCGGCATGTTCCGGATGCGGGACGAGAAAGGCCTGGACGACAAGGTGCTGTGCGTGCCCGCCACAGACCCCCGGTGGCACTGGCTGCACGAACTCGACCAGGTCCCGGAGTTCGATCGCCTGGAGGTCCAGCACTTCTTCGAGGTGTACAAGGAGCTCGAGCCAGGCAAGTGGGTGAAGGGCGGCACCAGCTGGGCCGGCCGGGCCGATGCCGAAGCGCAGATCAGGGCCGCCCGCACGCTGGCCGTCGAGACCGGCTTCTGACCTGGCCCGCTCAGGCGGCGCGGCGGCGGACCAGCCAGATGGTGGCGGCGATGAGCAGTACCGATAGCGCGAGCAGCCAGCCGCCTTCGATCCACTGGAAGGGCCAGAACCGGCTGCCCGGCTGATAGCTGGTCCACGCCGTGTAGCCGTGCCGGGTGAGGCACTGTGCGGGCGAGAGTCCGGAGGCCCCAATCCTGGGCGGGCAGAACTGCGAGACGGCGTGGACTAGCTGGAAGCCGTGGGCGCCGAACGCGAACTTGCCGCCCTTGGTGTACCAGTGGCTCACGAGCCACGCCGAACCGGGCTGGTTCAGTTTGGTGGTGAGCAGCGGTGTCATGTAGTGCTGGCGCAGGTATAGCGCGGTCGCGGCGGCGAGCCCGGCGTAGACGGCCAGGGTGGCGGCGATCGCGGGGACGGTCCGGCGGATGAGCATGCCGGCCAGGGCGCCGATCGCGAAGGCGGCCAGCGTCCAGGCAGCGAACGCGACCTCGCCCAGGTCGAACACGCGGGTAGCGAACGGGATCGTGTAGCCCGCGGCGAAGAACGGCTGGCTGAACCAGGAATACAGCGCGCTGAACGCCGCGGCTGCGGCGGCCACTGCCACTGCGAGCAGCACCAGCTTGGCGAGCGTCCAGCGCCACCGGCCGAAGCCCTGCGTCCAGGCGAACCGGAAGGTCCCGGTCTCCAGCTCCCGGGCTAGCACCGGCGCCCCGGCGAACGCCCCGATCAGCGCCGGCGCCGCCTGCAGAAAGATGCTGATGATAATCCCGGTAATGCCGTACCTGCCGGTGAAGTTTATGGCGCAGGCGAGTGAGCTTGCCGGGTGGCAGGCGGTCGCGTAAGCGTGGTGTATCTGAAGGCCGGTGAGCCACAGGTATACCGCCAGCACGGCCAGCAGCGCGGCCACGCCGGCCAGCGCGGCACGGTGCTGGCGCCAGGTGACCCAGGCCATCCGCCGCCACGGCACCGGCCGCAGGCCGGCGTCGTGCTTCGGGCGGGCGGGAATGGTCAGCGCGGTCATTGCGTCACCTCCGACGGTGCGCCAGTTTCAAGCGGCAGAGCCCGGCCGCGGGCCGGGCCGGGCAGCGCCGCGGCACCGGGCTCGCGCAGGTAGCCAAGGGCGAGTTCTTCCAGGCCGACCGGGTGGGCCTCCCAGCCCGGCGGGACCGGATCCTCCGCGGTGGCCCGGACCAGCAGGTGGGCCTGCGCCGCGGCTCGGCGGACGTGCACCACCGGCCGTTCGGCGTACCTGTCGGCCTCGGCGGCCGGGCCGGTCAGCACGCGGTGAGAGGCGAGCAAGCCGTCGACCTCGCCGGCTACCTGGACCCGGCCCCGCGACAGCAGGATGAGGTAGTCGGCAACCCGCTCGAGCTCGGCGAGCACGTGCGAGGACAGCACCACCGACACGCCGTCGTCGGCCGCGGCCGTCAGCACGGTGGCCATGAAGTCGTGCCGGGCGATCGGGTCGAGCATCGCCATCGGCTCATCGAGCAGCAGCAGCCGGGCCGGCGGGCCAGCGCCAGGGTCAGCGCGAGCTGGGCCTGCTGGCCGCCGGACAGCTTGCCGGCCTTCCGCTTCGGCGGGATGCCGAGGTCGGCCAGCCGGGCCTGCGCGTAGGACTGGTCGAAGCGGCGGTTCAGGTTGCGGGTCAGGTGCAGCATGTCGGCGGCAGACAGGTTCTTGTACAGCGGCGTGTCCTGGGCGACGAACGCGATGCCGTCCAGCGCGGCCGGGGACCCAGCGGGCCAGCCGCCGAGCATGGCGATGCCTCCCGCGCTTGGTTCCGCCAGGCCGACCGCCAGGTTCAGCAGGGTGGTCTTGCCCGCGCCGTTCGGGCCGATTAGCGCGGCCACGTGCCCGGCGGGGATCGCGAGGGAGCACTCGCGCAGCGCCCAGGTGCTGCCGTACCGCTTGCCCAGGCCGCTGGTTTCGATGACGTTCATGCTCATGCGACGCCCTCCGTTTCGCCGCTCGCCGCGCCGCCGCGGTCAGCCTGGCCGCCGCGGCGCTTATAGAAATCCCGCAGCGCGCTGGTGAACAGCGCCACGATCCCGTCCTGGTCCAGCCCCGCCGCGTCGGCGGTGGTCAGCCAGCCCAGCAGGGACTTGTGCAGTCCGGCGAGTTGCGGGAGCGCGACCTGGCCCAGGGTGGCCTGGATGAACGTGCCCTGGCCGGGCCTGGCCGTCAGGCCCTTGGTCTCCAACTCCTTGTAGGCCTTCAGCACCGTGTTCGGGTTGATCGCCAGCGAGGCCACCACGTCCCGGACCTTCGGCAGCTGATCGCCCAGCGTGAGGTAGCCCAGCCGCAGCGCGTGCTCCACCTGGTGCACCAGCTGCAGGTAGGTCGGCACTCCCGAGGCCGCATCCAGCCGGAACTCGATCGGCGACCCCGGCCCGCGCGGCCCGTCCCCCGGCGTGCCGCCGCCACCACGCGGAAGCTCTGGCGGTGCCGGAGCCCCTGTCTCCGGCAGGCCGGCGAACAGCCCGCGCAGGTCGGCCCGGGTTTTGGCGCTCATGGCCCGCCCGGCCCGGTCATCGAACTCGGCCTGGTCCAGGCGGCCAGCGGCGAACTGCTCGGCCAGCCGGCCGGAGACCGCCTCGCGCTCGGCGTCGGAGACGCGCAGGTGCTGGTCGGAATACATGCCGCCGCTCGCAGGCGAAGCACCAGCCCCGTCGCCTGCGGGGCCGTCACCTTTATCTATAACCATAAGACTTGGATACAATAGATAATCTGGCTTGTCAACCTGGCGCCTACCGGGTGGTCGCGCCGACCCGGCTGGTCGCGGAGCTCGACCGCCGGGCCACCGGTGAATGAGGCCGGGATCACACCGCAATCCGGTCGCTGACGGCTGGGATCTTTTGCCCGGAAGATACGCAGCAGATATCGTGTTGACACGTTAGGCACCTCGTTCGGTGAGGCGTCGGCGCGAACACAGGCCACTGATCCCACGACGTCGAGAGACGCCCAGGGTCAGGACAGGTCTCCCCGGGTTAAGGGGTGACCCGAAGTGGCTGCGCCCGCGAGATCGCGGGCACTACGTCGCGCCGTGCCAAAGCTCTGACGAGTAGGGGTGTCCCGGCTGCGGCCGGAATCCTCCTGCGTGCCAACCGATGACACGACCGCGTCATCGACAGCCAGGCACCCTCGCGTGTCACGGCCGGAGGAGGCGAGACATGGATAGTAGTCCGGGCCATCATTGGCCCCCCTCCAGCATGTCCTCGTTGTCTTCCGGCACGCGGTAACCGCCCGCCCTGCGCGCTCTGCTTCCCGTGTGATCTGGCCGGCTGCGCCCGAGCGCAGCGCGGACGGATGCCGCGTGCCTCCGCGATGCCCCGCCCCGGGCACAGGGAGGTATCACCATGACCACGACGCAGACCCGCGGCGCGGTGCTCGACTCCGAGCACGTCGGCGACATCCGCGGCGCGCTTGGCACCATCCGGCTGGACGACACTGCCCCCCGCCGCGGCCTGTCTGCCACCGTGAAGACGCTGCTGGCGATCGTCGGTCCCGGGCTGATCGTGATGGTCGGCGACAACGACGCGGGGGCGTTCGCCACCTACGGTCAGGCCGGCCAGAACTACGGCACGCACCTGCTGTGGACCTTGCTGCTGCTGGTACCAGTGCTCTACGTGAACCAGGAGATGGTGCTGCGGCTCGGCTCGGTCACCGGCGTCGGGCACGCGCGGCTGATCCTGGAGCGGTTCGGCAGGTTCTGGGGCGCCTTCAGCGTCATTGACCTGTTCCTGCTGAACGCGCTGACGATCATCACCGAGTTCATCGGCATCACGCTGGCCGCCGGCTACCTGGGGCTGCCGAAGGCCGGCGCGGTGGCGCTGGCCGCGGCGGTCGTGATCGGTTCCGCGTTCACCGGCAGCTTCCGCCGGTTCGAGCGGATGGCGATGGCATTCTGCGGCGCCAGCCTGCTGCTGATCCCGGTCTACCTCTTCTCTCACCCGCACGCATCGCAGATGGCGCAGGGCTTCGCGATCCCGCAGCTGCCGGGAGGTACCGGGCAGCTGTCCGCGGTCATGCTGCTGATCATCGGGATCGTCGGCACCACGATCGCCCCCTGGCAGCTGTTCTTCCAGCAGAGCTACGTCATCGACAAGCGGATCACCCCCCGGTTCATGAAGTACGAGAAGGCCGACCTGTGGATCGGCATCGTGATCGTGCTGATCGGTGCCGCCGCGCTGATGGGCGCAACCGCCGCCGCTTTCGCCGGCACCGGCGGCTTCGGCCGGTTCACCGATGCGGCCGGGCTCGCGCACGGCCTGGCGGCCAGCAGCGGGCGGGTCGCCGGGGTGCTGTTCGCGATCGCCCTGCTGGACGCCTCGGTCATCGGCGCGTTCGCGGTGTCGCTGTCGACCGCGTACGCCATCGGCGACGTCTTCGGGCTCAAGCACTCGCTGCACCGCGGGGTGAAGGGGGCTAAGGGCTTCTACGCGATCTACGCCGGGCTTGTCGGCGCGGCCGCCACCGTGGTGCTGATCCCCGGCTCGCCGCTTGGCCTGATGACCGAGGGCGTGCAGGTCCTGGCCGGGGTGCTGCTGCCGTCGGCCACGGTATTCCTGCTGCTGCTCTGCAACGACCGGGCGGTACTCGGACCCTGGGTCAACGGGCGGCTGACCAACCTGTTCACCTCGGTCGTGGTGGCCGTCCTGCTGACGCTGTCGGTCGTGCTCACCGCGTCGGTGCTCTTCCCGGCGATCACCGCCGGGCAGATCGTGGCCATCCTGGCCGGCTGCGCCGCCGCCTCGGTGCTGGTGGCCGGCCTCGCGGTGGCCCGGCGGCTGCGGGCCGGGTCGCCAGCCAGCCTGCCCATCGACCGGGCCGGGCGCAGCGGCTGGCGGATGCCGCCGCTGACGCTGCTGGACAGGCCGGTCATGTCCACGGGCCGCAAGCTGGGCATGTCCGCCATGCGGCTCTACCTGGCGGTAGCGATGATCCTGGTCATCGTCCGGATCGCGGAACTGGCGGCCATGCACTGAACCGGGCCCGCGCAACGCGGGCCCGTCAGTGCCGGGCGTGGCGCGTGGTGCTCGCGCCTGGCCCCGTGGATGCGCGACACTTAGGGTGAAAATGACCCTGTCCCGGGAGGACCCGGTGGATGACCGCCAGAGCGTGCTGAGCCGAGCGCCGCTGTTCGAGGCGCTCGACGAGGACGGGGCGACGGCGCTGCAGTCGCGCATGACCGATGTCAAACTCGGCCGGGGGGAGCGGCTTTTCGCCGAGGGCGACGAGGGCGACCGGCTGTACGTGGTGCTGGACGGCAAGATCAAGCTCACCCGGGCCGCGCCGGACGGCCGGGAGAACCTGCTCAGCGTGGTCGGCCCTGGCGAGATGTTCGGCGAGCTGTCGCTGTTCGACCCGCGGCCGCGGACGGCCAGCGCCACGGCGATCACCGACGCGCAACTGGCCGCGCTGGCCCACGACAAGCTGCTTGTCTGGCTGACCGGCAGGCCGGAGGTCGCGCTGCACCTGCTGCGGGCGCTCGCGCAGCGGCTCCGCCGGGCCAACGACGTGATGGCCGACCTGGTCTTCACCGACGTGCCCGGCCGGGTGGCGAAGCAGCTGCTCGACCTGGCCGACCGGTTCGGCGAGCAGCACGCCGACGGGCTGCACGTGAATCATGACCTCACCCAGGAGGAGCTGGCCCAGCTCGTGGGCGCCTCGAGGGAAACCGTCAACAAGGCGCTGGCCGACTTCGTCACCAGGGGCTGGATACACCTGTCGGCCAGGTCGGTGGTGCTGCTCGACACCGACAGGCTGCGCAGGCGCGCACGCTGAGATCCGCGGCTCTCGCCGCCTGACCGCAGGCCCTGTTATTGCCGAACGCCTGGCGGCAGCTGTCCGCGCTCGTCCAGGTAGTCAAGTTGCGCCCGGACCGACCACTCGGCGAACTTCCACAGGCCCCGGTCAACATCGCGGTAGACCCGGGCCACAATCTCGGCCGTGGTCCGGTCGCCGGCCGCCAGCGCCTCGGTCACCTCAGCCAGCCGGTCCCGGCGGTGGCCGATGTAGTAGTCCAGCGTTCCGGCCGGATCGTGCAGCACCGGGCCGTGCCCGGGCAGCAGCGCGGTCAGTCCGGCCGAATCGGCCAGCGCGCGCAGCCGGTCCAGGGAGCCGAGGTAGTCGCCGAGGTTCCCGTCACCGGCGATCACCGTGGTGCCCCGGCCCAGCACGGTGTCCCCGGTCAGCAGGACGTCGTCAGCGGGGAGGAGGAAACATACCGAGTCGCCCGAATGCCCGGGGGTGACCAGCACCCGGATCTCGCAGCCCGCCCCGGTCAGCACGTCACCCGGGGCAAGCCCCGCCTCCCCGAGCCGGTGCGCGGGATCGGCGGCCCGGACGGGGGCGGAGGTCAGCTCCGCCAGCTGCCGGGAGCCGGCCGAGTGGTCGGCGTGCCCGTGCGTGAGCAGGATCTGCTCGACCCGGCGCCCGTCCCGCGTGGCCAGGGCGGACACCCGTCGCAGGTGGCCGGCGTCGGCGGGCCCGGGGTCAACCACGATGACCGACGGCGAACCCGGCGCCGCCACCAGCCAGGTGTTGGTGCCGTCCAAGGTCATCGGCGACGGATTCGGGGCCAGGACGCACCGCGCGCACCGGCTGCCGGAGCCGTCGATCGGCTCGGACGGCGGGCCGGCCGCGGCCCGGCCGGACCCGGACGGCGTGTCCGCCGTCACAGCGGGTACTCCAGCCCGGCCGGCATGTTCAGCCACGCGTGCCCGCCTTCCAGGGTGATCTCGGGCTGCAGCGGGGTAATCGCGCGCGGGGCGGCGAGGGCCGCCGCGACGTCGCCGCAGCCGGCCAGCTCGGCCAGGGTCACCGCGGTCGGCGGCATCAGGGCGACCTCGCCGCGGCTCGCGGCGGCGAGCACGTCCGGCGGCCGCAGCCAGGCGAACTCATCGGCCTCGTCGCGGATCTCCCTGGTCCGCTGGCGTTCGGGCAGCACGGCCGCGAAGAACCTGGTGTCGTAGCGGCGGCTCTCCAGCTCCGGCGTGATCCACCTGGCCCAGGGCTTGAGCAGGTCGGACCTGAGCACGAGTCCGCGCCGCGCCAGCAGACCGGCCAGCGACAGCGAACGGTCCAGCAGGGCCAGCCGGTCCGGCTCGAGATCTTCGGCCGGCGGCACCGTCGCGTCGTCGGGCGACGCGCCCGCGAGCAGCACGCCCGCCTCCTCGAACGTCTCCCGCACCGCAGCGCAGAGCAGGCCGCTGGCCAGCGCGGGGGTACTGCCCAGCCAGCGCGCCCACTCGGTCACCTCCGGGCCGGACCAGGCCACGTCGGCGTCGGCGTCCCTGGTGTCGACCGAGCCGCCTGGGAAGACGTAAGCACCGGGCGCGAACGGCATACTCTGCTTGCGCCTGAGCATGTAGACCTCGAGGCCGGCATCATCCGCCGCGGGCCGCAGCAGCATCACCGTGGCGGAGTCCCGCGGGACGGCGGCCGCCTCGTGCCGGGCGCCGGCGGCCTGCTGCGCCCTGATGGTCAGGCCGGCAGGGAGCCTGAAGCGTGCTCGGCCGATGACAATCCCTCCTTGATGCGCCCGGCGCCGAGGCTGCCGAAGGCACGTGGCCGGCATCCCGGGGACGGCAACCGTACTCGATCATCGCAGGGCGGGCCGCCGGCCCGGCGCGTGGTCACCGGCGACGGCTAGCCGTCGCCGACCTCGGCGATCAGCTCGACCTCCACCGGCGCGTCGAGCGGCAGCTCCGCCACTCCCACCGCGCTCCTGGCATGCCTGCCCGCCTCGCCCAGCACTTCGAGCAACAGTTCGCTGGCACCGTTCAGGACCTGGGGTTGACCGGTAAAACCGGGGGAGCTGGCCACGAAGCCGGTCACCTTGACGATGCGGCGGATGGCCGCCAGCCCGCCGGCTACCGAAGCCACCGCGGCCAGCCCGTTCAGCGCGCAGATGCGAGCCAGCCCGGCCGCTTCGCCGGCGCTGATCTCGGCTCCTACCTTGCCGGTGGCCAGCAGCTTGCCCTCGGCCAGCGGGAGCTGGCCCGCGGTGTACACGTAGCTCCCTGTGCGCACCGCCGGCACGTAGGCGGCGAGGGGCGCGGCCACCGGCGGGAGGACGAGACCGAGCTCGGCCAGCCGGGCTTGCGGGGTGCTCACCCCTTCGGCCGCTTCAGGTAGGCCACCAGCTGCTCCTGGCTGGGACCGGGCACGACGCACACGAGCTCCCAGCCGTCGTCTCCCCAGTTGTCCAGGATCTCCTTGGTCGCGTGCACCAGCAGCGGCACCGTCGCGTACTCCCATTTCTGCATGGCCGAAACCCTAGCGGGCGGGGCTGGCCCGCGCAGCCCGGCGGCCGCGGCGGCCGACGGGCTGCGGCCTGCCTGACCGCCGGCTCTCAGCCGGCTGTCCGCGGCACCGGGTCGGTGTCGGCCGCCGACGCGGCCCCGTCCGCGGTCTCCGCCCCGGCCGCTCCCGCGCCCGCCGCCCCCACCTGAGGCGCCGACGGGACATCCACCTCGGGTACGCGCGGCGGCTCGACCTCGGGCACCGGCGGGATGCTCTCGGACTCCAGCGCGGCGGGCCCGGGCGTGTGCTCGATCGCCGCCTCCGCCGCCTCGACCTCGGCATCGCCCAGGTCTTCGGGCAGGGAGCGTGCCTGCGACTGCTCGGGCGGCGCGTTCTTCTCGAAGAACCTGAGCAGTTCGACGGGGACGGGCATGACCAGGGTGCTGTTCTTCTCCCCGGCGACCTCGACCACGGTCTGCAGCAGCCGCAGCTGCAGCGCGGCCGGGTCGCGGGCCATCACGTTGGCCGCCGCGGCCAGCCGCTTGGACGCCTGGAACTCGCCGTCGGCGGTGATGATCCTCGCCCGCCGTTCCCGCTCGGCCTCGGCCTGCCGCGACATCGACCGCTTCATGCTCTCCGGCAGCGACACGTCCTTGATCTCCACCCGCTCGACCCGGATCCCCCACGGCCCCTCGGTCGGCTCGTCGATGTTCTGCCGCAGCTCCCGGTTGACCGCGTCCCGCTCCGACAGCAGCTGGTCCATCTCGGACTGGCCGATGATCGACCGCAGCGACGTCTGCGCCTGCTGGGAGATGGCGAACAGGTAGTTCTGCACGTTCACCACGGCCTTGATCGGGTCCACCACCCGGAAGTACACCACCGCGTCCACCCGGACCGTCACGTTGTCCCGGGTGATGCCGTCCTGGGCCGGCACCGCCATCGCGACGATCTGCATGTTGACCTTCTGCATCCGGTCCCCGACCGGCCGGATGAAGGTGATCCCCGGGCCCCGCGGCTTGGCCTCGATCCGGCCGAACCGGAACACGATGCCCTGCTCGAACTGCTGCACGATCTTGACCGACCGGGCCGCGGTTACCACCCCGCCCAGCACGATCAGCACAATGATGATCACAAGCGCGGCGACCATCTCGAACACCTCTTCTCGGTATCAACAGGCGCCTGGCCCGTGCACTCCAGCGTAGTGAGTATCCGGTAAAGAGCTAGCCACGCGGCGTGGTCGGCCCCGGATCGCAATCCGCGCGGGTCCGGACGGACATCAGGGCCCCCGCCGGGACGAGGAGCTGCCGGCACGAGGAGGAGAAACTGGTGCGCGGGCGGAGATAGCCTCCATAGGCGTGAGAGCTCGGGACACCGACTGGGACGGCGTGCGGCTGCACGTCGTCACTGGCAAGGGCGGCACCGGCAAGACCACGGTCGCCGGGGCGCTGGCCCTCGCGCTCGCCTCGCACGGCCGGAACGTGCTGCTCATGGAAGTCGAAGGCCGTCAGGGCATAGCACAACTCTTCGACTGCCCGCCGCTTCCCTACGGGGAGCGGAAGGTCGCGGTGGGCCTGGCCGACGGGCAGGCCCAGGGCGGCGACGTCTTCGCGCTCGCGGCCGATCCCGAGCAGGCGCTGCTCGAATACCTGGCCATGTATTACAACCTGCGCCACGCGGGCCAGGCGCTGACCAAGCTGGGGGTGGTGGACTTCGTGACTACCCTCGCCCCCGGCCTGCGTGACGTGCTGCTGATCGGAAAGGCAGTCGAGGCGGTGCGCCGGCGCAAGGGCCGCAGGCTCGTCTACGACGCGATGGTCATGGACGCCCCGCCCACCGGGCGGATCGGCCGGTTCCTCAACGTGGCAGGCGAGGTGTCCGGCCTGGCCCGGGTGGGGCCGATCCGCGGCCACGCCGACACCGTGGAGAACGTCATCCGTTCGCCGCAGACCGCCGTGCACTTCGTCACGGTGCTGGAGGAGATGCCGGTGCAGGAGACGCTCGACGGGGTCGCGGAACTGCATGACCAGGAGCACACCGGGTTTCAGGCCGGCGGAATCATGATCAACATGATGCGCCCGGCCGTGCTGACCCAGGCCGAGCTGACCGCGGCCAGAGACGGCACCCTGGACGAGGACGATCTGGCCATGGGGCTGAAGGCGGCGGGCATCGACGACAGCCGGTCGCTGGCCGCCAACCTCTCCGCCGACCTGGCCGAGCACGCAAGGGCGATGGAGCTGCAGCGGTCCGAACGGCGCCGCCTGGCCGCCGCGGGCCAGCCACGGTACAACCTGACGCTGATCCCGGACGGGATGGACCTGGCCGGGCTGTACCGGCTGGCCGGGGAGCTACGCGAGCAGGGGGCCGCCTGAGATGAGCTCCCGCCGCGCCGACCAGTACCGCCGGCTGGACACCGACCGGCTCGCCGACGACCCGCGGACCCGGATCATCGTCTGCTGCGGGTCGGGCGGGGTGGGCAAGACCACCGTCGCCGCCGCGGTCGGCCTGCGGGCCGCCGAACGGGGCAGGCACGTCGTGGTACTCACCGTGGATCCGGCCCGCAGGCTGGCCCAGTCGATGGGCCTCAGCTCGCTGGACAACACCCCCCGGCCGGTACGCGGAGCAGACACCGCGGCGGGCGGCAGCCTGCACGCCATGATGCTCGACATGAAGCGGACCTTCGACGAGATCGTCGAAGCGCATTCCGACCCGGACCGCGCCGCCCAGATCCTCGCCAACCCGTTCTACCAGTCGCTGTCGTCCAGTTTCGCGGGCACGCAGGAATACATGGCGATGGAGAAGCTGGGCCAGTTGCGCCGGGCCGACGAGTGGGACCTGATCGTGGTGGACACCCCGCCAAGCCGCAGCGCGCTTGACTTCCTCGACGCACCGCAGCGCCTTGGCCGGTTCCTGGACGGCAAGATGATCCGGGCGCTGACCGGCTCGGCCAAGGTCGGCGGCCGAGCCTACCTGAAGGTGCTCAACACGGGGTTCTCGCTGATCACCGGCGTGCTCACCAAGGTACTCGGCGCGCAGGTACTCAGGGACGTGCAGACCTTCGTCACCGCGCTGGACACGATGTTCGGCGGGTTCCGCGAGCGGGCGGACGACACCTACCGGCTGCTCCAGACGCCAGGAACCGCATTCCTGGTCGTGGCCGCGCCCGAGCCGGACGCGCTGCGCGAGGCATCGTATTTCGTCGAGCGGCTGTCCAGGGACCGGATGCCGCTGGCCGGGCTGGTGGTCAACCGGGTGCACCGGGCCAGGGCGGCCCGGCTGTCCGTGGCCCGCAGCCTGGCCGCCGCGGAAACACTGCAGAACGGCAACGGGCGGTCCGGCCGCGGCAGCGACGGCCCGGATGCCCGGCCGGCTCAGCGCGCTTCGCGCTACCCGCTGGCCGAGGCGGCGCTGCGGCTGCACGCCGAGCGGATGCAGCTGGTGACGCGGGAGGGCCGGCTGGCCGCCGGCTTCGTCGCCGCGCACCCGTCGGTGCCGGTAGCCGAGATTCCCGCACGCCCTGAGGACGTGCATGACCTGGCCGGGCTGCGAGCGGTGGGAAAGGCGCTGGCCGGGGAAGAGCCCGCCGCTCAGCCGGCGGGCTCGTGAACGGGGCGGTCGCGGTTGGCCAGGCGGCCTAGCTCGCCACCAGTTCGGCTGCGTCGCGCTCGTAGGTGTTGCGTGCGTCCTCGAGCAGCTCGCGCCAGGACGTGACGTCCGGGCGGCGGCGCAGCAGCGCGCGCCGCTCCCGCTCGGTCATCCCGCCCCACACGCCGAACTCGATCCTGTTGTCCAGGGCGTCGGCAAGGCACTCAGTCCGCACTGGGCAGCCCCGGCAGATCAGCTTGGCCCTGTTCTGTGCCGCGCCCTGCACGAAAAGCTCGTCAGGGTCCGTGCCCTTGCACGCCGCGCGGACAGTCCAGTCCGTGATCCACATCTGGCCCCACTCCTTCAATCGTCATGGCCTGCGCCGTTAGCCCGCGCTGCCTGGCGTTCAGTTGCGGTTCCTGACCAATGGGCGGCCCGAACCTGCGGCCGTCGGGCCTCACTGCCATGGCCGTGATAGGCCAACATACGGAAGTCCGGCCCGCTGTGCCAGACCTCATAGGGCCCATTTCCGAGATAGCCCGTCTGGGCCATACCTTTTCGGGACGCATAGTCACCTTAGGCTCTAAATAGATTACTCTTCGTGACTGCAATCGATGAACTCTGGGTAACGCGACGCCACACCAGTATCTCCAGTACCAGCCATCTGGATTCTCACGATGGCCACCCCTGGCACCGTGCTGCGTTCTGGACCCCCCGGAGCCGCAGGACTACTCTGGCCACCCGGCTCCCGGCGCCTGATTCACCCCGGATCTGGGATGAGCCTCGCGTACCCTGGGGGGCGTGCTGAGCACAGATCATCTACGCAAGGGACGATCCGTAGGCCGCCTGGTCACATTGTCGGCGGTCGGCGGCGTGCTCGCTGCCGCGGTGGCGCTGCCCGCGGTCGGAACGATAGGCATCGTGGCCAGGAATGCCGCGAACAAGTTCGAGGCGATGTCCACGCAGGCCCTCGGCGAGGTACCGCAGCGGTCGGAGATCCTGGACAGCAAGGGCCACCTGCTGGCCTACATCTACAGCGTGGACGCTTCGTACTATTACGGGCCGGGCCACGTCCAGTCGGTCAAGGCACAGGGGATCGACCGGCAGCCGGTCAGTTACGGCCAGATCGCGCCCGTGATGCGCAACGCCGTCATCGCGATCGAGGACTCCAGGTACTACCAGCACGGCGCGATCGACTTCCGCGGCACCCTACGCGCGCTGTTCAACGACCTGCAGCACAAACCGGTGCAGGGCGGATCCACGATCGCCCAGCAGTATGTGAAGAACGTGCTGATCCTGACCGCGAAGAACCCGCAGCAGGCGGAAGGTGCCACCAGGGAGACGCTCAGCAGGAAGATCCACGAGCTGCGGCTCGCGATCGCGGTCGAGCACAAGATGTCCAGGAACCAGATCCTGGCCGACTACCTGAACGACGCCTACTTCGGCAACCAGGCAGTGGGCGTGCAGATAGCCGCGAGGGCCTACTTCGGTATCGGCGCGAAGCAGCTCACCCTGGCCCAGGCCGCCCTGCTGGCCGGCCTGGTGGAGAACCCCACCGCGTACAACCCGATCCTGCACCCGAAGGTCGCGCTCGAGCGCCGCAACACCGTCCTGGCCCGGATGCATCAGGTCGGCATGATTTCGGCGGCCAGCGCTGCCACCGCCGAGAAGAAGCACCTCGGCCTGCACACCAGGACGCTGCAGAACGGGTGCTCGAGCAGCTCGGCCGGGTCCGCGGCCTTCTTCTGCGACTACGCCGTGCAGTCCGTGCTGCGGGACACCAAGCTCGGCAAGACGCCCGCAGCCCGGGCCGAGCTGCTCGCCAAGGGCGGCCTGAAGATCTACACCACGCTCAGCCCGCACGACCAGCGGGCGGCGAATACCGCGGTCAACGACACGCTGCCGCCGCGCAGCCATGCCTTCAACCCCGGCCATCTCGCCGATGCCGAGGCCGTCGTCCAGCCGGGAACCGGCCGGATCCGCGCCATCGCCCAGGACCGCGGGTACGGGAACGGCTCCGGCCTGACCACCATCGACTACGCCGCCACCACTCCGTATGACGGCGGCGTAGGCGTCCAGACGGGGTCATCCTCGAAGCTGTTCACCCTGATCACCGCGCTCGAGCAGAACATACCCTTCGGGTTCAGCCTGACGGTCCCGAACACGGCCACCGACAGCGGCTACACCAACTGCGACGGCCAGCCGGCCGGGGTAAGCCCGGCCGGGCCCGGCACCTGGCAGGTGAGCAACGCGAGCAAGGGTGACGCCGGCCCGCAGACCCTCTACACCGGGACGACGGTGTCGGTGAACACCTTCTACGCCGCGCTGGAGCGCAGGGTCGGCCTGTGCAACGTGGTGAAGACGGCCTCGCGCCTGGGCATGACCTGGGGGAACGGTAGCTCACTGTTCAAGCACTACGGGGGTCAGCCGCCGGCCGACGACATACCGTCGTTCACGCTGGGCTCGGCCAACGTAGCGCCGATGTCGATGGCCGCCGCGTACGCCACGGTCGCCGCGCGCGGTGTCTACTGCAAGCCGGTCGCGATCAGCAAGATCGTGACGGCCGCCGGCCGGAACCTCCCGGCGCCGAGCGCAGGCTGCCACCGGGTGCTGTCGACGACCGTCGCCGATGCCGTCAACTACATCCTGCAGGGCGTGCTCACCCAGCCGGGCGCGACCGCGGCCGACCGGGGGATCGGGCGGCCGGCGGCGGCCAAGACCGGTACCGCGGGCAGCGCCAACAGCGCGCCGCCCTCGGCCGCGTTCGCCGGGTACACGCCCAGCCTGGTGGGCTACGTGTGGGTGGGGAGTCCCACCCACACCGTGCTCATGTCCGGGTATCCGAACGCCTGCTACCGGACCGTCGGCGCGCTCAACTGTCCCGGCTCCATGTTCGGCGATAACGCACCCGGACAGACATGGCAGAACACCTTCCTGCACGCCGCGCTCGGCCCGCCGGTGGGATTCGTGCCGGTCCCGCCGACGAGCCCGCTGTTCCGCATGGGCAACGGGCAGAGCGCCCCGAAGCCCAAGCCCAAGCCGGGTCACCACCCCGCCCCGGGTCCAGGTTCCGGTGGCGGGCCGGGCCCTGGCGGCGGGCCAGGCCATGGTGGTGGCGGCGGTCGTCATCAGGGCAACTGCCCCAAACGGTTCCCGTTCTGCCCGCCGTCAGGCTGAGCCCTCGGTTCATCTCCCGCCCGGTCCGTCCGCCACGGGCCGGTGACCTGGCCCCCCAGCGGGCCTCATCGCGCTCAGCCGCCGGCGCTCAGCCTGCGGCGCACCTCGGCGGCCACCCGGCCGCCCTCAGCGCGGCCGGCCACCCGGGCGGTGGCCGCCTTCATCACCTGACCCATGGCCGACATCCCGGACGCACCGGTCTCGTCGATCACGGCCGTCACGATCTGCGCGAGCTCGTCGTCAGACAGCTGCGCCGGCAGGTAGGCGGCCAGGACTTCGCCTTCGGCGCGTTCGGCCGCGGCCTGGTTCTCACGGCCCGCGGCGTCGAACGCCTCCGCCGCGTCCTTGCGCTTCTTCGCCTCCCTGGTCAGCACGCGCACCACCTCGTCGTCGGTCAGCTCGCGCGCGGCGGTGCCGGCGACCTCCTCGTTCGTTACCGAGGTGAGCGCCATCCGAAGCGTCCGCGTGCGCACGTTGTCGCGGGCCTTCATGGCCGCAGTCAGGTCGGCTCGGAGCCGTTTCTTCAGTTCAGGCATGGACACAATCCTGCCGCGCGCCCGAGCGGACCCGTCCCCCGGCCGGGCGAACCGGCGAGGCGCCGGGGCGGCGGGGGTCACGGGGACAAAGCGGCCCGGCGGGCATGGCACCATGAGTGAATGCGATCACGACATCTCGCTCCCGCGCTGGCGCTCCTCGCCGCGGGCGGTGCCGCGGCTGGCTACGCGTCGGTGATCGAGCGTAACTGGTTCGTGCTGCGCAGGTTCGATGTGCCGGTGCTGCCCGCCGGTGCGAAGCCGGTACGGGTGCTGCACATCTCGGACGCGCACCTGACCCCGGGCCGGACGCAGCTGCTGTCCTGGATCAGGTCGCTGGACGCCACCGAGCCCGATCTTGTCGTGAACACCGGGGATTCGATCGCTCACCCGCGCGCCGTCCAGCCCTTCCTCGACGCGCTCGGCCCGCTGTTGGAACGGCCCGGCGTGTTCGTGTACGGCTCGAACGACCTGTTCTCGCCCGTCCCCAAGAATCCCACCCGTTACCTGTGGCGGACCAGCGCGAACGAGCACCGGCGGCACGCCCCCGACCTGCCCTGGGCGGAGCTCGGCGAGGGCATGACGGCAGCAGGCTGGCTCGACCTGAACAACCGGCGCGGCCGGCTCAAGGCGGGCGAGCTTGACGTCGAGGCTGCCGGGGTGCACGACCCGCACATCAAGCGCGACCGGTACGCGAAGATCGCCGGGCGAGCCGATCCCGCGGCCGACCTGCGGCTCGGCATCATGCATTCCCCGGAGCCGCGACTGCTTGACCGGTTCGCCGACGACGGCTACGACCTGCTGCTGGCCGGGCACACTCACGGCGGCCAGGTATGCCTGCCGGTACTGGGGACGCTCGTGACCAACTGCGGCATCGACCGGCGCCGGGCGCGCGGCCTGCAGCCGGCATCCGGCGGGCACCGGGCCGGCCTGGCTGCACGTCTCGGCCGGGCTGGGCACCTCGCCGTGGGCACCGCTCAGGTTCTCCTGCCGGCCGGAAGCTACGCTGCTCACGCTGCTACCGCGGATCGGCTAGACTTCCCTGCGGTTGGCGGGGTGTGGCGCAGCTTGGCAGCGCGCTTCGTTCGGGACGAAGAGGCCGCCGGTTCAAATCCGGCCACCCCGACCAGGTCAGAGGCTCGTTTCTCGTCATGAGGGACGGGCCTCCTTCCGTTCGTGCGTCAGACGTGCGTCGCGACGCCGTGCCCACGAACTGATTATCTTCACGTGCGCGTCCGGCGCGAGGTGCGCGTACCGCTGCGTTGTCGCATAGTCCTCGTGACCGAGCAGCGCCTGCACGTCGTACAGCGGCACGCCGTCCTGCACCAGCCACGACGCTGCGGTGTGGCGCATGATCCGCGGCGGGAAGCGGCGGATCCCTGCGGCTTCCACGGCCGGGTACCAGACCCGGTTGCGGAAATGCCCGTCGGTGACCGGGCCGCCCTCGGGCGCGGTGAACACCAGCGCCTCCCTCGGCCGCCCGGCCATCAGCGCCGACATGCCTTCCAGGATCTGCGGCGGCACCGGTACCACCCGGTGCGAGCGCTTGGACTTCGGCCACTCGCGCAGCCCTGAGCGGGTCATCACGTCGATCACCTGGATCCGGCCGCGCAGCCAGTCCACCCGGTGCCCGCGCAGCCCGTAGATCTCGCCCGTCCGCAGGCCAACCTCGGTGCCCAGCTCAACGAGTGTCCGCCACCGCGGCCCGCATAGTGACTCGGCGGTTGCGTACAGCGTTTCGGCTTCCTCATGCTCGAGGAACTCGACCGGGCGCGGTCCCGGCCGGGGCAGCTCCAGGTGGTCGAACGGGTTCACCAGGACGAGCGGCGGATGCTCTCTCATTGCCGCGGTATACAGCTGGCTCATGATGTGGACCACATCGCGGATCGTCGCTGGGCTGAGCAGTGGCACGCCCTCATCGCCGGGCTGTACAGCTTTCCCCTGATGCCGGGCCCGGCGAGTGGACTTCAGCCGGTCAACCCACGCCTGAGCCTCCAGCCGGGTCACCGCGGCCATCGGCCAGCGTGCCCACTCCGGCTCGCAGTGCGTCCGCCACAGCGATGCGTTCTTGGTCTTCGTCACCGTCTCGATGCCACGCGACCGGGAAACCCGTGCATGCCATTCGGCAACCTTGATGTCGCCCAGCCGCGGGTCGCGGAACTCGCCGCGGGCGAGTTGTGCCTCCTGCTGCGCGGCCCACTGCCTGACGACGCCCTTGAGCGGGTCGGTGCGAGTGTGCCGCTTGCCGTCCGGGCCGCGCACTGTCGCCTGCCACTTGCCGGACGGGAGACGGCGGATGTAGGGCATCGCAGTCAGGCCTCCTCAAGGTGAGCCAGGGCCTGAGGCAGCGGCGGCGGGATCAGGCCCTCTTCCCGGATGCGGGCGCGGACTACGCGGATGTGTCTCTCGTTGTTTTGGAGTGCCTCTGTCAGATGATCCGCCCTGCGTGCAATCGCGTTCTTGATGTTCTCCGTTTCAGCAGTCTGGGCCGATATCTCCGCATTCTTCAGGTCGCGGAGATTACTTGACCACTCGTTGAGTGCATATTCATGGTCACGGAACAGCTCAATCTCTGCCCAGCCAGGTGTACCCAGGGCGAGCGTCGTCTGGCCGTTGGCGGCCCCTGACCAGATGTCGCCGCCGAGCCACATGAACGCGGGCCATGTCGCGACCTGCCGCCCAGGGAGAATTTCCGCGGTTTCCTCTCTCCCCAGCGGCACTATCAACAGTGCCGGCGGCACCCTGAGCGCGCGGGCCAGGACGAGGATCTCCGCCACGCTGATCGAGTCGCGGCGCCCGCTCTCAAGGTTCGCGAGCACTGATCGCGCGATCGGCATCCCTAGCTCCGCACACCGATCGGCTAGCTGCTGCGCACTCATCCCGCGCTTCTTCCTGTACCGGCGAACCTCTCCGGCGATGACATGGGTCAGCCGGGCAGGCCAGTCGGATTGTGTCACTGGCTCACAGTACTCGTCGGGGTTGCCACGCCGCAATGCATTGTGGCACTCTGAGACTCTGTGAGGTCACTATACTGATCTGACGAAGATTAGTCGATGGACGCGCTTAACTGCAGGGAGATGACACGTGACGACACAACGAGGCCGCGGGGGTGGCTCTTCTCCCAGCCTGCTGCCGATCGTGACGACAGCGGCCCGGCTGGGCTGTAGCGACATGCATGTCTACCGGCTGATCGCAGCAGGACAGCTGGAGGCGGTGGACATCGCGCAGCCCGGGTCTCGCCGCAGTAAGACCCGCGTCCGCAGCGATTCAGTCGATGCGTACATCGAGTCGCATACCAGGCGCGCCCGGCCGAAGCCGACCCCGGCCGCCTGAGCCCGCCATCCGCATAGAGTCCGGAGACCCGCATGTCCCGTCGGCACAAAGTCCAGCCACCGGCCCCCGGCACCGTCGAGGTGTCGGCCGCACGGCCGCGCCGTCGATAGGCTCCCGTTCTTTGCACGTCACGGCCGTACCGTGCACGGCGGCCGGCGCGGACTGCCCCGGTACGGCTACCTGCTGGTGAGCCTGCCGCACGGGGTGCTCGGCGGCCATGTCGCGCAGCGCCGCGGCGGCCTCGCGCTGCTCCCGCTGCGCCAGCATCCGCTCCCGGGCGCGCTGTATGGCCGGATTCTGCTGGTACTGCTCCTGAGTCATGCCGCCGGGGCGCCGCTGCGCGTTCTGCGCGCTTCTCACGGCCTCGTGCACGATCATGCGCCCGATTCCCATGTCCCTCTTCGCTCCTTTCAGCGCGGCAGTCTCCGCGGCTGCCGCTTCCCGCTCGTCCCGCAGGCTGGCGGCTTCCTGTGCCCGCAGGTCGCTTATGGTCCGGCGCGGATAGTCCAGCCAGTAGTTCCGCAGCTCTTCGCTGATGTACGGCTCAATGAGCCAGCGCGGGCCGTACCACAGCGCCTCGTCGGTCAGGTATTCGTTGGCCTGGCCGTGGGCGTTCATGAGCTTGCCGTTGCACTGGCGCACGGCGTCCTCGTACTGGGCATGCACCATGTCCCGCAGATCGGTCTCGCCGTGCTGGCGCCGTTGCCGGGCGTCGTGCTCGTGCTCGCGGCGCCTGAGCTCGGCGGCTGCCGCTGCGCGCGAGGCGTCATCCTCGCCTGTCAGCAGCGAGACAAGCTCGTCTTCGGTGAGCGAGCGCAGATCCTCGAGTACCGCGGTCATGACTCGCTCCCGAACAGGTCAGCCTGCCCGGGCAGCTGCTCGGCCAGCGCCGGACTCTTGGCCGGCCTCGGTGGCACCGCGGCGAAGAAAAGCGCCGGCTGCTCAGGATCGGGCCGCCGGTAGCCGCTGGGCAGCTGCCGCGCATCAAACTCGGCGGGCCCCAGGTCCAGCCACGTGGGCGTATCGGCCGCGGTCATGACGCGTTCCATGCGGTACGGACCACGGCAGCGAGCTCGGCCCGCTTGCCCGCATCGCGCAGCACGATGAACGCGACCACGGCCAGCACCGCCAGCTCGTCAAGCGGCCCCGGGATGAGCAGGCACGCCGCGAACACGGGCAGCAGCCTCTTCGGTACGTGGCGGCGGGCGAACTGTGCCAGCGCGACCGTGACGCGCCACAGGCGCCGGGCCGCGGTCATGACTGCCCGCTCTCGCAGCGGTGGCAGAACACGCTGTCGCTGTCGAAGTCCATTCACGAGTTGCCATGCCAGGGGCAGCCGATCGCGAGCCCGACCATCTCGGCGTCGGTCAGCCCGGCCTCGCGGGCCGGCTGCTCGAGGTGCTGCCAAGCCTCGGCGCTCATCGCGCCGGCGTGAGAGAATGAATCCTGCATCGGGAGCTCCAACTCCTGGTGCCACGCCCCCGGAGGTGGTCGCCTCGCGGGGGCCATGCATTTCTAAGAATACCCGGAACCATCCCAATTAACAATGGCGTTAACAAAACGTCCCGCACATTTCCTGGCGCTCATCATACCAGTCCTGACCTGCAGATACGCCTTTCCAGCCACTTTGCTAGCAACATTGAGCACGCGCCATCTCAGAGAGTACTCTGCTCTCTTATGAAAGGCATTCTTTCACCCTATAAGGCGCGTTTTCCTGCGGTGAATTGGCCGCACGGATAATGGCGCGGTGTGCGCTGATGGCCTTGTGGCGGCAGGCATGAGATCCAGGGATCCTTGGTCCGGCGGTGCCGGGCGGTTGCCTCGGCGACGCGGCGATCCGGCCATGGTGGTTTGCCGCAGCGGCCGACGGGAACCATGGGTCCGGATCAGGCATGACCTGCCGTCACTACGCCGGGCCGTTCGCGCAGGCCGGGCCGCAGCCAGGTGACGGGCGCATGGCCCCACCGGAAAGGAGTGAACAGCATGGGCTTATTCCGCGGTTCTGGCAGGGGGAAGGTCGGGGCCTGGACGGCGCTGGGCGCGCTGGCGTGTGCCGGGGGCCTGGCCGCGCCCGGTGCCACGCGGGCGCAGGCGACCCCGGTCAGGCACGTGGTAGTGATCTACCTGGAGAACCATTCGTTCGACAACCTGCTCGGGTACTGGTGCGACGGCCACCCGGGCCGCTGCCCGGACGGCGGCATGCCGTCCACGGTGCGGCTGTCGAACGGCGCCGTGGTGACGCCGGGTACCGACCCTGATACCGTGCCGCAGGTCCAGCACAGTGTCGCGGCCCAGGCCGCAGCGATCGACGGCGGGAAGATGGACGGCTGGCAGGACATCCCGGACGGCAGCTGCGCCGCGGCGACCGGCTACCGGTGCATCAGCGGGTACCAGCCCGCGCAGGTGCCCAACATCACCGCGCTCGCGCAGGATTTCGCCATCAGCGACCGCACGTTCTCTTCCGGAGACTCGGCCTCCTGGGCCGGGCACATGGACGTGGTCGCGGCATCGGCTGATCACTTCAATGGGGACAACCCGGTGGCGGCGAAGGGTGTCCAGCCAGGGTCGGGGTGGGGCTGTGACAGCGACAAGGTGGCCCCGTGGATCGCCCCGAGCGGCCGGGCCGAGCTGGTGCCCAGCTGCGTGCCCGCCAAGGTGCGGGGGCTGCGGTTCGGCGGGGCGTTCGAGCAGACGCCGGTGAAAACCATCCCGACCATCATGGACCGGCTCGACGCCGCGGGCCTGACATGGAAGCTGTACGGGGCCAGCCACAGCCAAAGCGGCTACATCTGGTCGATCTGCCCGACGTTCGCCGAATGCCTGGACACCAACCAGGGCACCGACCTGGTCCCCGACGCCCAGTTCACCGACGCCGCGGCGGCCGGCACGCTGCCCAGCTTCTCGGTGGTCACCCCCGGCGGCCCGGACTTCCGGGACAGCTGTCACAACGCAGTAAGCATCACCGCGTGCGACAACTGGGTCGGGCAGCTGGTCAGCGCGGTCGAGCATGGCCCGGACTGGTCCTCGACCGCGGTGTTCATCACCTGGGATGACTGCGGCTGCTTCTACGACCAGGTGCAGCCGGGCGTTCAACCCGGACGGCACCACCCAGGGTCCCCGGGTGCCGCTGATCATCGTCAGCCCGTACGCCCGGCCGGGCTTCACGGACACCACCGCGGCCACATTCGCCGGGATCCTCGCCTACGCCGAGCACACCCTCGGGCTGCCGCCGCTCGGGGTGAACGACAGCGCGGCCTACCCGTTCACCAACGCCTTCAACTACGCCCAGAAACCTCTAAAGCCGGTACCCCTGGCCCGCCGCCCACTCCCCGCATCAGCGAAGCGCATCCATCTGACCCGGGCGCTAGAAGACGACCCGACCTAGGGCGGGCCCGGCGGCGGCCTTCGCAGGCTTGGGGGACGGCAGGTCAGCTGCCCGTGGCACCATTGCCGTGTTCCCGCCGCGGTCTGGTCACTCGGAAGATCGAGTATGGCCCGGTGACTGGAAGACGCACCTGGAGCCATGAGCTATTTCCCTCTCTTACGAGTCCCATTTTTCAGCTATTAAGGCCGCGTGAATTGCGCACAGGAATGGCTAATGTGCCATAATGGGCTTTATGCAGATCTATGGTGCCGATGCTCCGCTCACTTGGAAGGAGCGCCAGCGGTCGGCGGAGGGCTTGTACGCGCTGGCCTCGATGATCGAGGCGATGTGCCCGGTGTCGCCGGTTCCGGACGGCCGGTACGGGTGGATGCGGGCGTATGGCGTGGTGTTGTGCCCGTCCTGCCGGGCTGGGGTGGTGCGCGGGTCGCGGTGTCCTGGTTGCGGCAGGGTAGTCGTGTAAGCCGGTCGCGCTCCTGCCGTAACCGGCAACGTTTGCTTCCGCGCCTGGGGAACTGCTGTAACGCGCAGGACACCCCGGGCTGGTCCTGGCGGCGCCCGCGGTCGCGCCGGGCAGGTGCGTGCCGGCGCTCAGTTAGTCACCCGGTGGGCTGGTGAACGCCTCCGCCGAAGGGCACAGCGGATACGATCGCTGTTCCCGGCGGGGCGGCCCGGTGAGGATGATGTGGTCTAGCGTTGTGGCCGGGCTGACGCCGCGCACGGTGTAGTGATCGATCTCGAACGGCACGGAGTTGGCGGTCAGAGCGTCGGGGCCGGCCTGGATGCCGAAATGCAGGTGCGGACTCGTGCTGTTGCCGGTGCTGCCCACCTTTCCGATGGGCTGCCCGGTGCGCAGGCGCTGACCGCGGCGGACCATGACCGAATGAGTTTGGAAGTGATCGTAGACGGCGTACAGGCCCGGCCCGATCCTCTCTACGACCTCATTGCCGACGTAATCCTTGGGCTTCTGCACGGCGGCGGGGTCGGTGAACGGGGGGGTCTCGGGGCGGTTGTTGATGGTCTCGACCACGACGCCGTTCGCGACCGCGTAGATCGGCTTGCCGAAACCGAACCAGTCGCTGAGCTGCTTTCCGTTGCCGCGGAAAAGCGCGCCGTGGACCGCCTGGACCCAGTCGATGGCGAACATCTCCGGGGTGATGTACGTCCCGTTGGCGGTCGTCACCACGCTGCGATGCAGTGCGGTGGTATCAGCGCAGCATCCGTTGAGATCAATCCACCATTTCCCGCGCAGCGGCGGGGCGATCACCACCGGCTGCCGGCGCACGGTCCGCAGCACCGGACCGTGGACGGTCGTGCTTCCGATCACCGCCCGGTGCTTCGCGTTCGGCGGGATTGTGTAGTCGATCCGGTTGGTCAGCTGCCGTGGCGCGTGCCGCCCGGCGGAGCGCGGCAGCACGACGTTGACCAGCGTCACCCGTGTCGCCGACGCCGGGATGCGGGCCGACGGCAGCCCGGGAAAGATCTCGTGCGTGTGCTCGGCGAGCGCGCCGCCGGTGAGCCTCAGCAGCGTGGTTCCGCCGCTGGTCACGGTCAGCGACCTGAGCGTGGCCCCGGCCGTGAACGTGTTGGTGATCACCAGGTCGTAGTTGACATGCGTGCGGCCGTCGCTGCCGTACACGAACCGCGGCGGGCCGGGGGCCGCCACCTGCAGCGCGGTTGTCTCCGGAAGCGGCCCCTCGTCGCGTATCTGCGCTGCCTGCTGGGCGCCAGCGGCGCCGTGGCCGGTGGCCGCCTGGGCGCCAGCGGCACCTATGCCGCCTGCCAGCAGTAAGGCGCCTGCCGCCGTACAAATCCAGCGTCTGTTCATCAGTCGTCTCCTTCCCCGCCTTCCGCCCGCCGGGGTGCCAGGCCCGCGACCGGCCCGCTTCGGTGTCATAAGCCCATCCTCCCCCGCGGGTGTACGTCTGCGGCGGGCCGGTGTCGCGGGCAGAGAGGCAGCGTCGCGCCGAGGGCCTGGCTGCGCCGCCTGATGGCCGGTTCGGCATTACGCAGGCTTGCGGCGTGGTGTTGTGCCCGTCGTGCCGCGCCGGGGTGTGCCGCGGGTCGAGGTGCCGGGGTTGCGGCCGGGCGGCGGTGTAGGCGCGGCTGCCGTCGTAATCCCAGGTGGGAGTGTTGCGCCCGCGGGGCCTGTCTGGAGTCTTTCCCGTTCATGAGCTGCACTCGTGGCTGCACAAGTAAGCCGTTGGGCGCGGCGGGCTTCGGAACGGCGTTGACGGGTAGCTGGAGACTGGATTGCCGTCAGCGCTGTGAGGACGTGGTGGGAAATGCAGCGGTACCTGCTCGTGCTGGACGCGGACCTGCTGGCCCTGGATGAAAAGCTCGGCCTGGAGCCGATCAACTATCTGGTCGAGCGGCAGGAACAGGAGCCGTGTGAGGTGGTGGTGCTGTCCCTGGTGGACACCGGCCAGACGAAATTGTCTTCGCTGGAGCTCGTTCTTGGTGGTGCCAGCAGCGGCATCTTCGCCCCGGCGAAGTTCCCGGCCGCGCCTAGGCCTGGTCATGATGTCAGTGCCGCCGCCGAGCACCGGATGAACCTGACCGTGCGGCACCTGACGACGATCGGCTGCCAGGCCAGCGGGCTGATCAGCGACGAAGGCCTGGTGCAGGCGGTGGACGCCGAGACCCGCGGCCATGATTACGACGAAATCATCTTGATGACCGGCTGCCAGGAGGGCAGCTGGCTGGCGCGCACCCTGCAGCAGGATCCGATCCACAAGCTGCAGCGCCACTGGGGGAAGAAGCTCACAGTCTTCACCGCGGGCGGGACCGAGCCAGATGAGCGATGAGAGCGCCTGCTGTTCTCAGTAGCTGCTGCCGACTGCGCCTCCGTCAGAGGGGGGTGGCCGCGCGGTCACGTTGTGCCCGTCGTGCCGTGCGGGGGGTGTGCCGCGGGAGCCGGTGCCGGAGTGTGGCCGCCCGGTCCTGTAGTGGTCTCGCCGTCCGGGGGCCGTGGATGCCAGAATTGGTGTAGCAGGCGAGCGGTAGTCCTGGCTTGATGATGAGACCCGCGCTGGCGACGGGGCTGGGGGGTGTCGATGCCTGAAGGGCTGGACCCGATCGAGACGGGCAAGAAGCTGCATGAGCACGCCAGCGAGCTTCGGGCTCATCAGCTGGACGGCGACGGCAGCCGGCCAGAGGACGGTGACCGGCATTCCCGGATCGTGCAGATCTGCGAGGCGGTGCTGCTGTCGCTGGTGACGATCACGGCCGCGTGGGCGGGCTACTCGGCGGCGCGGTGGGGCACCGCGTCGCGTGTGGATATCGCCCAGTCTTCGACGCTGCGCAACCTCGCTACCCGGGCTGATCTCGAGGCTATCTCGCTGCGCAATTTCGACTCCTCGACTTTCAACGCGTGGTTCACCGCGTTCACCCTGAACAACCGGGAGAGGGAGGCGGTTGCCGAGCGCCGGTTCCGGCCGGCGTTCCGGGTCGCCTTCAACGCGTGGATGGCGACCGACCCGGTGCACAATCCGCATGCCCCGCCGGGCCCGACCTACATGCCGCAGTACAAGCAGTCGGCCCAGGCCCGGGCCAGCGCGCTGGACAACCAGGCCGACGCGAAGTTCGACCAGGGCAACCACGATGGGCTGGTCGGCGACGACTACGTCCGGATCACCGTCTTCCTGGCCGCCGTGCTGTTCCTGGTGGGCATCGGCAGCTCGTTCAAGATGCACAGCATCCGCTATGCCCTGATCACGTTCGGCTCTGTGCTGCTGATCCTCGCCGTGGTGCTGATCTTGCGGCAGCCGGGCCTGCCCAGGTGATAGCAGCAGGGGTAGCTGCTCAGGCTGCCTTGCGCCGACGCGGGTGCGGGATGCACAGGCTCTAGGGATCTTGCCGAAAGCGGCGGTGATACTGGTCGCTGAGCTGGTCCGGGCCTGGGCCGGGTACTCGCTGTCGCAGGTCAACCTGCGAAGGGACTGTCGCGTCAGATTAGCAGCGGGAGCAGCCCGCTAGACCGGCATCGTCGGGGAGGGCACATGCAATTCAGGATGAAGTTAGCTGCGGTAGCCATGGCTGGTGTTGCGTCGGTGGCGCTGGCGGGGGCACCCGCGCTGGCGAGCAGCCACGCGAGTACCGGGAAGGCGCGCACTGGCCCGGAGGTCATCTTCGGCGTGGTGCATGGCCGGGCGGCGCTTGTTAATGCGCCGGTCATCCCGCTTCGGCTGCGGGGGGTGGTGAACACCCGGTCGGGGGTGAACCTGGGCGGCAAGGGCCCGCACAAGGGCGATACCAAGACGCTGCGGACCGGGGCCGGGAAGCTCACGATAATGGTGACCCGCAGGCCGCAGAACATGCACTCGCTCAACACAAAGACCTGCCGGGCCTCGTTCGGCACCGATATCAGGCTGACTGTGGTGGGCAGCAGGAGCACGGGCGCGTTCGCGGGCGCTTCGGGGCCTGGCGCGGTGCAGGTGTCCTTCGGCGCCACGGCGCCGAGGTTCACGTCCGGGCCGAAGAAGGGACAGTGCAACTTCCGGGGCCGGCCCAAGACGAAGGGCGCGGTGGCGAGCTTCCTGGGCAGCGTGGTGCTCACGGTCAGGTAACAGCCGCCGGCTGACGGCCGATACGACGACGGGCCAGGCTCCCTCTGCCCGATGACACGGAGCCTGGCCCGCGACTGTCCCGCCAATGATCCGGCGCCCTGGCTGCGGCCGGGTAAGAGAACGGGACGGCTTGGGTCGGTCAGCCGCCCCGTTCCCTGCACCGGCCCTCTAAGGCCGGGCGACTGGGGAGAAGCCCGGCCTGAGGGCCTGGGGGGGTAAATCCACGCTACGCGCGTTCAGCCAGTCACGCTATGCATCCGCCGCGTTTCGTCAGGCCCCTGGGCTTCGCCCGTGGCGCGGGGCTGCTGCGGAGTAGGCTGCTGCCCCCCGTGGCCGGCGCCTTACTTTGGCCGGCACGTGCGCCGGCCGCGGGCGCACGGGCGGGCGTCAGGTTGTCTTGTGCCGCGGATCCAGGTGCCGTGGCTGCGGCCGGGTGGCCCTGTAGCCGGAGGTGACGGCCCGGCCGGCCCGGCCTGGCAAGGGCGGGACGGTCCCCCAGCGGAGACCGTCCCGCCCCTTCGTTAGGCTGCCGGAGCTGGCTAGCCGCTGTAGGTGATCGTGACGGCCGTCTTCGTGCTGCTGATCTGCTTGGTCTTGATCGTTCCGGTCGCTCCCTTGAACGCACCGGTGCCGCCGGTCACCTTGCCGTTGCTGAACCCGGAACTGGACTCCCTGCCCGTGCCGTAAAGGAACCCGCCGCTAAGGTCTCCGGTAATGTTCACGGTCGCGGAGGTCGCCGACGTGAACCTGATGTAGAGCATGTCGAACCCGACGGTCTTGCCGGCCGCGTTGACGTCGGTGTCCTGCTGGCCAATTGCCGTCTTGGTGAACTGGACCGACTTCTTCTGCACCGAGATGAACTTCAGCGTGTGGGTAGCGCTGTTCGCGCTGGCCACTGCCGGGAGCGCGAGCGCTCCCGTGGTGCCGAGAACAGCTGCCGCGCCAGCCGCGATGATGGACGTGCGAACCTTCATGAATTTCCCTCCCCTGTGCGGCGGCCCCCTGCCGTCGCTTAAGCATGATGCGCCCTGCTGTCGGGCCAGCCAAGGTCTGGCCAGTGCGCAGGGTGAGCCTTTGCCGGGGTTTCGCCGGCTGTTTTGCCAGGGTTGGCCCGGTGCCGGTGCCGGGGGTGCGGCCGGGTGGTGCTGTAGGGCCGGCACCGGGGCTACCGCTTGCGGGCTACTTGGAGCAGATGGCCCACGCCGTGATGGTGCCGATCCGGGCAGCGGCGGCTGTCGTACATGGATGGCCGCAAGCGGACGCACATGATGCTCGAGACCGGGGTGCGCCGCACGGTGGTGGTGCGCTGGCGGGAGAAGCGCCAGTGAGCCGTCAGACGAGCTGCCCGCAGTTGTAACAGCGGTCACTATGCGGAGGCCACTCCCCTCCGGCGCTTCCACGGCGCGGCCCGGATGCGCCCAGCGGTCGAGGATCGCGGTCACGTCCCAGGTGATGCCGAACTGGAGGTGCTCGACCCGCCTGGGCTCCAGGCCCCGGCCGGAGGGCGGGTGGTCGAAGGTGACCCGGGCCAGGACACCGATGCGACGATCGCTCACCTATTCGATAGTCTCACCTCGTCTGGGCGCTCGTAACCGCAGGTGGGCGGGCCGGGATCAGGCAGGCCTACGGCTGGGATTGATCTTCCTTCTTGGGGAGTTTCACGCCTGGGGGCGGCGCGTCTGTCCAGGGAAATTCGGGTGGGACCGACCAGTCGGCAGCGCGACTGAAGCCGACCTCGCCGCCGGAGAACGTGGCGTTCATGAAGCCGACTAGACCGCCGGAGAAGGTGGCGTTGAAGAAGCTGGTTAGGCCGCCGGAGAACTCGGCGTAGCTGAAGTCGACGTCGCCGCCGGAGAACGTGGCGTTCATGAAGCGCACCATGCTGCTACAGAACTTGGCGCCAATGAAGTCGACGTCGCCGCCGGAGAACCTGGCGCCGGTGAAGAAGACTTTGGCGCCGGAGAACGTGGCGCGGGTGAAGCTGACCTCGCCGCCGGAGAATGTAGCGTGGAAGAATCTGACCTCGCCGCCGGAGAACGTGGCGCCGTCGAAGCTGACCTCGCCGCCGGAGAACGTGGCGCCGTCGAAGCTGACCCTGCCGCCGGAGAACTCGGCGAAGAGGAAACCGATCCAGCCGGAGAACGTGGCGCCGTCGAAGCTGACCCTGCCGCCGGAGAACGTGGCGCCGTGGAAGTTGACCTCGCCGCCGGAGAACGTGGCGCCGCGGAAGTTGACCTCGCCGCCGGAGAACGTGGCGCCGTCGAAGCTGACCTCGCCGCCGGAGAACTTGGCGTCGGTGAAGTCACCGCCGTCAAAGGCAACGCCCGTGAAGTCGAAGTTCAAGCCCTGCCAGGACACCGCCGCGCCCTCCCTGAGGTGCGCGGTGATGACCCGGATCACGGTGTGGCGGACTTCGCGGTTGGCCCGGTAGGCAAGCCGCTCCGACTCAGGAGCGCGCTGGCCCGGATCTGGGTAATAGGGCATACGCAGATGGGCGCACAGTACGTCAACGCAGGTCTGCCGGTTCTCAGGCCAGTCGTCGGCCAGGCCCGCCATGGCGTACACCCCGGCAAGCCGGACAGCAGGCGGCTTGTCACCGCCCAGCTGGGTCGCTGCCGTGGCGAACCGCTCGTTCAGCGTCCGGGTGCGCTGCTCCGCGAGCGTCCTGTCCAGCTGCTCACCCTGCTTTATGAGGTCCCTTTTCGTTGCCCGACGGCCAAGAATCTGGGTAGCCACGGTGCCGATCAGCGTGAGGCCCCCCGCAATGATCGCCGCGACGACCGTAGCGTTCATAAGCGGAACCTAGTACAGCTCGCCGTGCTTGGCGCTGCGGCTCGCACGCCGGATCGGTCCCGGTATGCGAGCGCAGGTCTTTACGGGAACCGGCCGGCCACCGTCTTCCAGAAGCCACCGCCGTTGATCCGCTCGTACTGGATGGTGACGGACCTGGTCTTGCTGAACCGGATGGTCATCCGGTCATACCAGCTCGTGGTCGCATTCTGCCGGACGTGGTTCGCGGTGATCGCCACTGGATCGGAATTGTACGTACAGCACGGGCCAGTCCGGAAGTAATAACCGCCGGTCGCGGCGGCTGAGGTCACGGTCCACTTCGTCCACTTCAAGTGGTGCGCGTTGTCCCCCAGCAGCGCGAGGCCATCAGCGGTCAGATAGAAGACCACCGGCCTGCGCTGAGCCAGGTTCCAGACTGAGCCGCTGCCTCCGCCGAGGTTGTAGAGCACCGGCAGCGGTGTGGCCCGGGCCGGCGAAGCCCCGTAGCGGACCCCGGCCGATGCCGGGATAACCATCGCGATCAGGATCCCGGGCACCGCGGCCGCCAGGGCCAGGACTGCCAGAAGTCTGCGGATCATAGCGTTCCCCCTCCGTGCTATCGCTGATTCGCGGCACGACCTGGGCCGGTGGCTGGCACCGCGAGCGGGGAGGGGACGTAACCTGCGAAGCGGCCAGCCTACCGGAGGCTGCTGCCTGCTATCAGGGTCCGGGAGGCCACGGGCCGCCATTTCCCGCCAGCAAGCTCTCGTTCGCCGTCACGGCCAGTGGCCCGGAGACTTTCAGCAGCCACTATTTGATGAGGGTCGGCTTCCCGAGTGTCTCCTCGGCGAGTCCGGGATGCTGCCAGCGGTCGAGGATCCCGGTTACGTCCCAGGTGATGCCGAACTGGAGATGCTCGACCCGCCTGGGCTCTAGGCCCCTGGACGCGGGTTGCGTGTAGTCGAAGGTGACCCAGGCCGGGACACCGGGACGGTGATCGCTCACCTGTTCGATTGCCTCAGCTCGCCTGAGTGTTCGTAACCGCCTTGCAGCGGAAGGGAACCTGGCGGTTAGGCGGGACGGGGCGTGGCAAGGTTCAGGCACACCTAGATGAGTGATTCCTGAATAGGTTCAGTGGTCCCTATCTTGGCGATCAGGCCCCGCCTGGCCGGTGCGCCGGTGGCCCAGTTGTGCCAGATGGCGGCGGCCAGGGCGAGCAGCCGCTGGGCGATGCGGGCGTAGAGGCCTTCGGTGGTGCGGCCGCCGTGGCGTTCGAGGTCGAGCTGGCCTTTGAGGGTGTCGTTGACCGATTCGATCCACTGCCGGATTCCAGCCGATCGGCCCGTGCCGGGGTGCCTCGTCGCGCCGGTCGGGGCGGACCAGTCGCAGCCCGAAGCCGCGGGTGACCAGCTCCTCGAACTGCCGCCCGGCGAAGCCCTTGTCGCCGATCAGGGTCAGCCCGGGCCGCAGCGCGCCGGCGCGGGCGGCGTGCGCGAGCAGCCCGGCGGCGACCTCGCGTTCGCCGATGCCGGGGCTGGCCAGGCACCAGGCGGCGGGCATCCCGTCCGGGGCGGTGAGCAGGTACAGCTTCAGCCCCCAGTACCAGCGCGAGTGCGCCGCGCAGTAGCCGTACCCGGCCCACCCGGCCAGCTCGGACCGCTTGACGGTTTCCCGCGAGCTACCGCACAGCACCGGGGTCGCGTCGATCAGCCGCACCTGGTCGTGCCAGGACGGCGCCTGCCGGGCCAGGTGATCGATCGCGGCGGCCAGCAGCGGCGCGGCGGCCTTGAGCCGTTTGTAATAGCCGGGCTGCTTGGGCAGGTAGGGAAACAGGTGGCCGAGCCGCCCGTAACACATCCGCAGCCAGTGATGTTCCGACCGGGCGCCCAGCAGCACCTGCGCCACCGCCAGGCACACCAGCTCGGCATCGGACAGCCGCTTCGGCTGCCCCCGGCCGGGCCGGACGGAGGGGATCACGTGATCATCGATCTCCACGTACAGTGCGATCAGGAGGGTATCCAGGTCTGGCGTCACAACCGATCATGGATGCCCTCCCCTCATGTCATGATCAACCCGACACGCCGTCACGGCCCGAATCAGGAATCACTCATCTAGGCCTGGGATTGATCTTCCTTATTTGGGAGCAGCACGCCTGGGGGCAGCGCGCCTGTCTGGGGAAAGGAAAACTTGGGTGGGCATGACCATTCGCCAGCGCGGCTGAAATTGACCGTGCCGCCGGAGAACTTGGCGTCGCTGAAGTCGACTGTCCCGCCGGAGAACTGGGCGCGGTAGAAGTCGACCGTGCCGCCAGTGAACTCGGCGCGGTTGAAGTCGGCCGTGCCGCCGGCGAACTCGGCGATGTAGAAGTCGACCTTGCCGCCGGCGAACTCGCCGCCGAAGCCGACTGTGCCGCCGGTGAACTTGGCTTGGTCAAAGCTGACTGCGCCGCCGGAGAACTCGGCGCGGTCGAACCCGACCGTGCCGCCGGAGAAGTGGGCGCGGTCGAAGCTGACCGTGCCGCCGGAGAACTGGGCGCCGCCAGTGAACCCGCCGCCGCCGAAGCTGACTGCGCCGCCGGTGAACTTGGCCTGGTAGAACCTGACCGTGCTGCCGGAGAACTCCGCGGGGTCGAAATTGACCGTCCCGCCGGAGAACTTGGCGTCGCTGAAGTCGACTGTCCCGCCGGAGAACTGGGCGCGGTAGAAGCTGACCGTGCCGCCGGAAAACTGGGCGCGGTAGAAGTCGGCCGTGCCGCCGGAGAACTGGGCGCGGTAGAAGTCGGCCGTGCCGCCGGAAAACTGGGCCTCGGCGAAGCTGACCGTGCCGCCGGAGAAGGCGGATTTGGCGAAGCTGACCTCGCCGCCGAAGAAATGGGCGCGGTCGAAGCTAACTGTGCCGCCGGAGAATTGGGCGGCAGTGAAATCCCCGCCGTCAAAGACGACCCCCGTGAAATCGAAGTCGAGGCCCCGCCACGATTGCGCCGCATCATTTTTCAGGTGCGCGGTGATGACCCGGATGACGGTGTGCCGGACTTCGCGGCTGGCCCGGAAGGCAAGCCGTTCCGGCCCGGGAGCCTGGTCGCCCGGATCCGGCTCGTAGGGCATGCGAAGATATGCGCACAGCACGTCCACGCAGGTCTGCCGGTTCTCCTCCCAGTCATCGGCCAGGCCGGCCATGGCATACACCCCGGCCAGCCGGACAGCCGGCGGCTTGTCACCGCCCAGCTGGGTTGCTGCCGTCGCGAACCGTTCGTTCAGCGTCCGGGCGCGCTGCTCGGCTAGCGTCCTGTCTAGCTGTTTGCCCTGCTCTTCGAGTGCTTTTTGGGTGTCCCTGCTGGTTGCGCGGCGGCCTAAATATTGCGTAGCCACGGTGGCGATCAGCGTGAGGACGCCGACGCTGGCTGCGATGATCGCGGCCTCGACCTGAGGGCTCATAAGCGGAACTTAGTACAGCAAGACGTAGGCGGTCTGCTGCCACCGTACGCGGAGTCCCCGCAACCCTGGGGCTATGCCGCGCAAACCTCGGGGCTTTGCCGCGCGTCTAACTGTCATCGCCATCGTCGGATTGACCGAAGGGCATGGGTACGAGTCGCAAGTCCGTGTATGGTCCGCAGCCGCCCCTAACCGGGATCTGTCCCATCTGCACGAAGCGGATCAAGGTCAAGGAAGACGGGGCGTTGTGGCGGCATCGTCGTCGGCCGAGCAAGCCCGCCGACTGCCCCGGTTCCGGCATCGCGCCAAGACCTGGCTCTGTCAAGCGGAAGTGGCCGACCACCGTCAGGGGCCGGAGCATTCGTACCGTTTCCGGCGGAGCCATGGAATCCGACAGGAGGCGGCATTAGCTGTGACCGTGGCGACTCGATAGCGAGTGTCCGGGCAGTTGGGAGCGGCCGGATCACGGTTGCCGTTGCCATCACGGCCGCCCGTCGGCCCGGCCTGTGCCGCCATACCAGGCGCATGTGCGATCCCAGCCACCGCACCGCCCCGAGTGCGGCGACGAGCAGTGCCACGGTGGCCTCGAGCCAGGCCATCATCGTGTTCGCCTCCCGATGGGTTCTTTGCGGCGGTCCATCAGGCGGCGGCCGAGCACCGACCAGAAGAACCTGTGAACGGCGGTGGCGCCCGGCCAGACAATCCGGCCGTTGCCGTGGCACAGCCAGCACTTGCCAGCGCGGCGGCGGTGGCGGGTAACGCGCTTGCCGAGGCAGCGCGGGCATCGGGCTGTGGGGAACATCAGCCGCAGCCCGGCGTATAGCGCGATCGCCGCGGCGGCGAGCAGGAGGTGCCCGGTCACCGGGGCTCACCCGCTCCTGGCGCCGTCGACGTATCCCTCGACGTAGCCCTCGGCCAGGCCGTCGCCGTGGCCGTCCTGGTAGCCCTCGCGGTACACCTTGCAGGCGAACCGGGGGCAGTCCGGGTCGGCGCAGGTCTGGTAGTCGTGCGGCTAGCCGAGGGCCTGGCGCAGCCCCATGGGGTCTCCTGGTTGTGCTCGGCGTGGTTTGCGGTGGCTGCCGTTACCGCGCAGGTCAGCGCGGCCGGGCTGCCGTTACCGGTAACGGCTGGCTGGCGTTTGCGCTGGTGAGGGGCGGTAACGCCGCCGTTACCCCTCACCGAGCCGCGGCCTTCTCGGCATCGGCGCGGCGGCAGCCGCGGGCCACCTCGCCGCCGGTCTTGACCGGCACGCTGGGCACGCCGCGGGCGCGCACCTCGGCCGATAGCGCGTCCGCCGTCGCACCGTCCCACCGGCCCGGGAACGCCTGGGCCAGCCGGGCAGCTGCCTCGGCCCACTGCAGCCCGGGATCGCCGCGGAACACGGCCAGCAAGTCGGCGAGCACGTCGCGCGCGGCCCGGTCGTCGTCCTCGCCGAGCGCGTACCCGGTCAGCGTGCCCGACTGGCCGCGCAGCACCCGGGCCCGCTCGGCGATCCGCCCGGTCGCCTCCAGGTCGAGGTAATAGGTGCGGACCACCTGCGGGTCGCCCTCGGCGCGCAGCCAGCCCAGCCCGGCGTCCACCTTGGGCCGGAACACGGCGGCGTTGTACCCGTTCTTATAGGCCGAGGTACCGAGGATCATGTCGTTCTCGACCTGGCCGGGCACCTTCAGGCAGAACCGGATGCTGACGTTCCCCGAGACCGTCGTCGGCAGCGAGTTGGTGTCCGGCCGCTGGGTGGCCAGCACCAGGATCACCCCGTAGGCGCGGCCGAGCCGGATCACGTACGCGGCGTCGTCGGCGGCCTGGCTGCCGTACTTCTCGTGCATGAACAGGTTCTGCACCTCATCGAACGTGGCCACCAGCGGGAACAGCCGCGCCGAGCGCTTGCCTGCCATCGCCCGGGTGACCTTGCCGTCCGGCCTCGACTCCTTCGGGATGGCCTTGAGCTTGCGGGACCGGGTGTCGAGCTCGGCCCGCAGCATCCGCATCGATTCGGCCGCGTACGCGATCGCCTCGTCATCGAGGCCGGAGCAGTACCGGTGCGAGACCTGGGCGAGCGGCTCGAGGTCGCCCTTGCCCGCCAGCTCGTGCGTCCACAGTTCGGTGAGCGGGTCGAGCGCGGCGGCGCAGGTCACCACGCGGACGGCGCTGGTCTTGCCCTGGCCGGGCGCGGCGCCGATCAGCCAGTTGTGCTCGAACAGCTGCCCGGCGACCTGCCGTCCGCGCGGGTCGGTGCCGAACGGGAACGAGGCGAACATGTCGGCCTGCCCGGTCCTGGCCAGCGGCCACGCGGCGGGCTTGGACTTGCTGATGTCGTGGAAGCCGACCCACAGCTCGAGCCGCCCGGCGTGCTCGTGCGGCACCGGGGCGGGCCAGGTCGCCGACAGCGGCCGACGCAGCCCGGAGGCCAGCTGCTCGCGGCGGGCCAGGATCTGGGTCGCGGTGACGCCGTAGGGCAGGTCCAGCTGGGCACCCCAGCCGGGGCCGTCGCGGTGCACGTCGGAGACGAAATTGATCTTCCCGTCGTCCTTCAGCGCCTGGTTGATCCCGGCCAGGTTGAGGCTGCCGAGCGCCCGGGTGATGACCTCGGGGGTGGGCGGCTGGTACTGCGGCGCGACGGTGGCGGCCCTGATCAGCGGCTTGCCGTGCGGCTTCCCCGCCCTGGCCAGCGGGATCACCACGGCCAGGCCGGCCAGCGCCCAGCCCCACCACGGCGCCCAGCGCGCCATCGCCAGCACGGCCACCGCTGCGGCGACTGCGGAGGTGCCGACGATCCGGCCGCGGCTGCCGCGGGTCTTCTTGCCCTCGGTGTGCGCGCGCATCGCCTCGTGATGCCCGGCCCGGCCCGCGGCCACGGCCATCGACTCCAGCAGCCAGCCGTCGGTCCAGTGCCACCATGTCAGCAGCCGAAGCGTGATCCGGTGCACCCCGCGGGCGGTGAAGAACGCCAGCTGGGCGAGATAGACGGGGGAGCGCAGCCCGTGGTAGCGGGTGCGGTGCCAGTACAGGCCGCCCGCCTGGGCGAGAGTGCCGCGGATGTTCTCCCGCCGCCACGGCTCGGGCAGGATCGGCAGCCGGGCGCCCGCGTCGGCGCCGGTCGTGTCCGCGTAGGCGGGCGGCTCAGTCTCACCGAGGCTGGTCTCGGTAGGCGCCTCGGCGGCGCGCAACGGGACAACCTTGGCGTTCGGGTCGCCTTCGGTCGGTTCGGCAGTCATGCTGGATACCTCCTGTTGGAGCTGGCCCCGGGTTTCGTCTTGTCGGGCGGCCCGGGGCCGGGACTATTCAGAACCTGATTTGAGTGCGGCCAGGTACGCCCGCACCTCCTGTGCTCGCGGCTGGCCGACGTGCATCTCGCGGCGGATACGCCGCACGCTCGGCACCTCACCGTCCGTCAGTTCGACGGCATACAGCCGGGCCGCCTCGGCGCCGCCTTCGGGTGCGGCGTGCCCGTTGCCGGATGCGGCCAGGTGCGCCTCATGTACGGAAGTACTTCCGTACACCCGGCTAGTCCGCCGGGCGGCACGGACCAGGCCGAGGGCCATCTCGGCGGCGCCGATGAACGCGACCGCGGGCCAGGCCGACACGATCGCGCCCAGCGGCCCGAAGGACACGCCGTACAGCACGTTCCCGGCGATCGTGGCGCCGACGCCGAGCGCGAGCATCCACCGCGCCAGCGCCGGCGCAGGCCGTCCGTTGCGCGCCTCGTGCACCAGCACCAGCGACGCGGCCACGATCAGCCCGTCCACCGACAGCGGCAGCAGCCGCGCAGCGGTGCCGGACTGGCCGTGCAGGCGGCCCAGGTCGTACACGTGCGAGTAGCTGACGACCGCGGCGAATGCCGCCACGGCGGTCACCACCCCAGCGGAAGCGGCACGTATCGCCCGGTCGCCGGTCACCGCCTGGCCTCTTGCATGAGCTCGGCGGCAAGGGCCTCGTACGCGTCGGCGGCTTCCTCGTCGCCGGCGTGGTCGTAGCACAGGCCGCCGTACTCGCGCTCGCAGGCCGCGCAGTAGCCGTTCGCGCGTTCCTTCCGGTAGGCCAGAGCGCGGCCGAGAACCTCGGCCTGCTGCTGCGTCAGCTGGCCGCTCATAGCTCCACTCCTGCGAGCCGCTGCCATTCCTGTCGCTCGTCCTTATTCGCCGAGTTCACGCCGCTGACCGCAGCCAGGGCGAGCGTGGCGTGCACCTGGGCCAGTCCCAGCGACAGGCGGGCGTCCTCGAACAGCCGGTCGTCAATGGCGCGCGCCGCCGACTCGGCCTGGGTCTCGGCCTCCTGGTAGTGCTCCGGGCCGGTCATGACGCACCGCCTGAAGAACGCTCGGGGTCAATCAGCCCGCAGTTTTCGTCCCGGACGATCACGTGCGCCGCGATGACATCGAGAGCGCCGACCACGGCCGCCAGCTGCTCGCGGGTGATCAGCCCGGCACGCTTGGCGGCAAGCCAGCGGGCCAGGTGGTCGCCGACCGGACCGGTGATCGTGCACGGGCCTCCCGACCGCTGTCCGCAAAGGGGGCAGGGTAGGGACCGCACGGACTCAGCCGTGGCGAGGGCCCACGGCCCTTGGGCGAGCGCGGTGGCCGCTTGATGTGCCTCGCCGAACTGCTGCCGCAGTTCCTGGAGGGTCTGGGACGATTCCATCTGGGTCATTCCTTCCGGTCTAATCGGATGGGGATGGTCAAGGCCCTGCTGTGGCGCGACACGCCACGGCAGGGCCGTTTGGTAATGGGCTGATGGGCGCGACGGCGTGCGTCAGCGATGCGTCAAGACGTGAGTTTCTGCGGGGGGCGCTGGGGGTGCTGAGAGATAAATCTGCAGCTCAGATGGCTTGACCTGTGCGGCCTGGCTTCGTTCGGGACGAAGAGGCCGCCGGTTCAAATCCGGCCACCCGACCCAGGTCAAAGGCCACTCCCCCATCCGGGACGTGGCCTTTTTCTTGCGCCTATGGCAACAAAGTACAGCAACACCTATGAATCGAGCTGCCTACCGAGCCGCTTCAGCGTCTGCAGCGTCTTGGCATCCGAGCCCGCATGCGAGTCCTGCGCACGAGTCGCCGTTGTGGACTCCGAGGGCAACACAGCCCGTGGTTGTCCTCGCCGTGCAGTCGGCGCCGTCGGGCACCTGCGCCGGCCGACCGTGCCCGCGCCGGTCGTGCGCGATTACGCGGTAGCCGCGCCCGAGGAAGAACATCATCTGGGCATCCCGGTCGTCAGCCGAGAGCGCCAGCCGTGACTGAAGACGATCGGCTGGCCCGAGCCCCAGTCCTTGTAGGAGATCTCGGTGCCGTCCGGGGTGAAGGCTCGAACGTGCGGCGACGAGTATGCTCCGAAGACATGATCATCTCTTCCGACGAGCTGGTTCGACGCAACGCGGCGTTCGCCGCGACGGGGACATTCGCCGGCCTTCCCTTCCCGACCAACGAGACCCTGCAGGTGCTCGGCTGCGTTGACTCCCGGGTCGACCCGAGTGATGTGCTCGGTCTCGAGCTCGGCGACGGTGTCGTGATGCGCAACATCGGCGGCCGGATCACCCCGGCGACGCTGCGCTCATGGGCCCTGCTGGGCCGACTTGGCCAGGGCCAGCCCCCGAGAAGCGGGCATCTGGTGATCCTGCACCACACCGACTGCGGCATCATCCGCCTCGCGGACTATCCCGAGCAGCTCGCCGCGTTCTTCGAGATACGGGCAGACGAGCTGGGGAGCAAGGCGGTCGACGACCCGTATGCCGCGGTACGGGTTGACGCCGCCATCGCCCGGCATACTCTGCCGCCGAGCCGGCGCGTGTCCGGCCTGGTCTACGACGTCAACACCGGGCTCATCGAGATCGTCGACCCGGCGACCCAGGAGTAGCAGCCTTGTGTAAGGAATCGGCCACCGCCGGCGACGTCCGCGCCGCGATGCCGCACCCAGTCGTGGGCAGCGCGGCCGACCCGATCGCACTGGAGCCTGTGGACGACGTCGTCGTCACCACGCTGGTCGACAACGTCTACGACGCCCTGCTCACCGGCGACAACACCATCACCCGAGCGCCGTTGGCAGCCGGAACTGCCCAAGCACCCCAGTTCGAGCCGGGGTTGACCAACGTCGGGCTGATGGCCGAGCACGGCTTCTCCGCGCTGGTCACCGTCCGCCGCGGCGACACCACGACGTCTGTGCTGTTCGACACCGGACTGTCCCCGGATGCGATGGTCACCAACGCTGACCGGCTCGGCCTCGACCTCTCCGGCGTGCACGCCGTAGTGCTCAGCCACGGCCACTTGGACCACGTCGGCGGCCTGGCCGGACTCGCCAGGCGGCGCGGCACCCGGTCCTTGCCGATGGTTGTCCACCCGCTGGTGTGGACCCGCCGCCGCCTCGCCCTGCCTGGCGGTGGGGCCGACGACTGGCCGACACTCAGCAAACGTGCACTGACCGGCGAGGGCTTCGGCGTGATCGAGCGCCGCCAGCCGTCCCTGCTCGTCGACGGCTCAATCCTGATCACTGGTGAGGTCGACCGCACCACCGACTTCGAACACGGCATGCCCCCAGCACACCAGCAGTGGACAGGCACGTGGGAACCCGACCCGCTGATCCTCGACGACCAGGCCCTCGTCGTGAACGTGCGCGCCAAGGGACTGGTCATCGTGACCGGCTGCGGGCACGCCGGCGCCGTCAACATCGTCCGCTACGCACAGCGGCTGACCGGCGTCCCCCGGCTGCACGCATTGCTCGGCGGCCTGCACCTGGGCGGCGCCTTCTTTACGCCAAGCATCGGCCCGACGGTCCACGCGCTCACCGAACTGGCACCCGACCTACTGGTACCCGGACACTGCACCGGCTGGCGAGCACAACACGCCCTCGCCGCCGCGCTGCCCGACAGCTGGGTCCAAGGCAGCAGCGGCACCCGCTACCAGCTCGCCGCTAACACTCATTAGCGGACGGTCGGCGGATGAGCACCGTACCCGGCACGCGAGCCGATGAGGCAGGCCCAATACAGCAACCTCCCCACACAGCCGCCAGCAGCGACGACCGCCAGCACGCTCAGCTAGCTGGGACGATGGCCAAACGTCCAGGAGCGCCGCTAGTTCGGGACGAAGAGGCCGCCGGCTCAAATCCGGCCACCCCGGGCAGTGTGAGGCCCGGGCATCAGGTGAATTCCGCACGGTGCTCGTGAAGGAACTCGGCTACCGGGCGCGGGGGACGGCCGGTGATCTGCTGGAAGGTGCTGGTCGTGTAGTCGTTCTCTCCGGCGAGGATCGCCCACTCGCGCGTGATGAGCAGCTCAGCGGTTCCCGCCGGCACCCCGGCGCCGGTGAGGCGCTCGAGGAACTGCCGTTCGGCCGCGACCTGGAAGGTGACGGGCTCGCCGAGTTCGGCCGAAAGCAGCTCGAGCGCCTCCGGCCACGACATGGGGACTGGTCCTGTCAGGTCGTGGTGCGCGCCCCATAGCGCCGGGTCGGTGAGCACGCGCAGCCCGGCCTCGGCCGCGTCGCGATGGTCGATCAGGGCCATGCGGCCGCTGCCGGCCAGGCCGGTCCAGGTGCGCGAGGCGCGCACCTCGCGCGCCGCGGCGAGCAGCGACGCGGAGAAGATCGCGGGGCGGATCGTCGAGTACGGCACTGCGGTCGAGGAGGCGAACTGGTCGATGCTGTCGTGGGCCCGCTGGTTGATCCCCAGTGAGTCCGCCGAGGTGTTGAGCACCGATAGGCGGGTGACCTGCTCGATCGAGGAGATTCCGGCGGCGGCACTGATCGCGATCTGCTGCAGGACGCCCTCGATCCCGGTTGATCCCATCGCGATGAACACCGTGCGGATCCCGTCAAATGCGTCGGCAAGGTCGCGCGGGTCGTCCAGTCGGGTGGGACGGATGTGCAGCCCGCCGGGCTCGCCGAAGGCGCGGCGGGCTTTGCCGGGGTCGCGCACGAGCGCGGCTACCGCATCGCGGCGCGCGAGTACGCCTCGGACGATCTCGCTGCCGACGCGGCCGGTGGCGCCGATCACTGCGGTGGTCATCGTGTCTCCTTACGGTAAGCCCGATCAGTTCTAGGACGTACTCCTGGCCGTCAAGGTCAGACCTTGACCACAAATCCTGACCACGGCAGGGCCCGGGAGAGCCGAACGAGGAAGCATGCACTGGACGCTCAGACGGTGATCCAAGCCGGCGATCAAAGGCGGACAGCCGCCTCGGCGCACCGCGTCTCGAACCGCCGGCTGAAGTTCCCCGGCTCAAATGGCGTTCCGGTGCGGGTGGTGAACACGAGCCCGGTATCGATCCATCCTGCACCGGCCGCAGCCCGGGCGCCCGCCTGATCGTTTTCACGCATCCGCAGGGCAGTCACGCAGATATGAGGCAGCGTTGCCGCCCGTGAAGACGGGAAGCCGCCCGGTTCCTGACCAAAGGCGAACCCTGGCGCCATTTTCCGATTGCGTCATGGTATTTCCCATTTTGCGTTACGGTGGGCCACCGTATGACCTGACGATCACCCAGGAGGGCCAAAATGACTACGGAGGGTGAGATCACGTCCGTCCTCGCGTAGATCAAGTGGCCCCGGCCACGTGTTGCCGCACGTGACCGGGGCGTTTCGCATGGCAACGAACCTCGGAGGAACAAGCCATGACACCGCCAAGTATGGCAGCTGACAGGATCCCTTCGGCCGCCGCCGCACTCACGATTTCGCAGCATTCGGCCGCACCTCTTCAAGCCCGCCCGCGCGTCAGGTGGCGGGCCGTGGCCCGCGGCAGGATTGCGGCCGTGCTGTTGGCTGCCGGGATGATGGCCGGCGCCACGCTGTCGTCTGCCCCGCTGGCTCATGCCAGTACGAAGCCCCCGCGTCTGGTCGCATTCGACTGGGCTAAGAGCCAGGCGGGCAAGCCCTACCTCTATGGCGGTACCGGTCCGAACGGCTACGACTGCTCCGGACTGGTGTATGCGGCCTACAAGCGTGCCGGCTTCACACTGCCGCGTACCACCCAGGACATGCTGGCCTCCGGCAAGTTCGGCCGCACCGGCAACCCTCGAGCAGGCGAGCTGGCATTCTTCGGCACGGGCCACGTCGAGTTCGTGACGAACGAACACCACACAACCTACGGTGCGCTGCATTCGGGCACCACGATCTGGTGGCACAAGTGGTACTCCGGCAGCTCGTGGCATCCCACGATCTACCTGTACGTCAAGAACGCCGGCTAGCTGTATGCCTATCAGCTGGTCACGGCTCGGAGCCGGCCCGGCCTGGCCCACCGCGGTGCCCTGATCAGCACGCTCGGTCTGCGCCGAACCCCAGCCGCAGGGCCCGATGGTCCGGGTGATCGGCGTCGTGGCCGAGGACCGGGCGGACGGCGGAGGTAGCTTGCCGGATGGCATCACACAGCAGGTCGGCGGTGTGGCCGGGAGGCGGGGGGCTGATAGTCCTCAACGGGCCGGGGTAGCTGTCATCCTGCGGTCATTGGGCGGCAGCGTAGCCGCGCCCCTTTCGGGCGCGAGCCTGCGGACGTTCCCATTCGCTGCCCGGGCCCATGCCCTCAACTCTCACACAGCCACCGCCGGGCCGGGCTATCAGCCGACACTGCCAAGGACCCGAGGGTGTAGAGCATTAGCGGGACTCGGTATAAAGCGTCAGGTGAGACAGCCACCGTTTGCGACCTGCGGTGACGCCTTGCGCAGGCGGCGGGCAGCCGCCCGCGACTGCAGCAGCCGGGCATTACCCCCCGGGACGGGCCGCATCGTCGGGCAGCCCTCGACCGTCGGGCAGCCCCTGACCGTCAGCCAGCCCCTGACCGTCGGGCAGCCCCTGACCGTCCAGCCGGTGTCCGGAGACAAGCTTGGCGCTCATCTTGATCGTCTTGACCGCCCCGGTGGCACCGGCCTGCAACGTCAGCCCGACCGCGAAGACGATGATGCCCAGGATGAAGAGCGTCTGCGACCCGAGCAGGATCAGTCCGATCCGGCCCAGGGCATAGGGAGGAGTGCAGATTATCGCTCCGACGGCCCCGCCGACCGCGCTTGCGGTCAGCTTGTCACGCCTTGAATGGGTGGTCTTCATGCCGATGAGCCGGGCTGGCACAGCGACGTAACAGAGCATCATGATGCCGACGACGATGCTCAGGGAGAACCCGAACCAGAACACGCCCCAGCGGACGACGACCACCGTTGACAGGCCGAGAAGTATGCCAACGATCGCACCCGAGCCCACGATGATGGGCAGGTGAGAACGGGCCCGGGCGAACGCGGGCCGGATCATTGGCCGGCCCGGCTGGACAATCGCAAACGCGAACACGGCGTTCAGGTAGAACGTCGCCGCGGTGATCGCAGCGATGCCGAGCACGAGGGGGATCACGACCGCCGGCCCGGTCAGCACGTGAAGCGGCGTGGCGATCTTCTTGCGTCCGAGCACGTGAGCCTTCAGGTCATACATGGCGGCCCAGATCCACATCGCGGGCAGCACCTGGACCAGGGTAAGCCGCCAGTTGGTGAACAGCAGCTTCACTCCGTCGAAGAGCATCGCGAAGGCACCGACGGCGAGGGCCAGCGGAGCTAGCCACCGCCTGGACCGGCTCAGCCGCAGGATCATGTCATCCACGACCGTCTGGTCGCTGTCCCTGATGGCCTGGATGAACTGCTTAACCTGCGCCCGCGTGATGTGCCGTCGCGGCGCGGCCGGGCCGCCGTTGGTACCGAGCGACCCGGGCAGGCCCGGAGCGTTATCAGCCGACGACACCGCCGACCGCTCGGGTGCATTCCCTTCGGTTGTCACTGTGGGATGACCCTTCGCGAGCTGCCGTGCACCGAACTGATCCCACTCTGGCGCGCAGAACGGGACACCATCCGCGCGCCGACTTCGCCGATCTGCCGTAACGAGCTTAACCCTGGCCAACGGCCCGGTCTCTCACCCCGTCCCGGGGTGCACCGCACCTTGCCTGCGGGGCGCCGCGATGTCAGCCGCCGGCTCACGTCCACCCGGAGTACGCTGATCACGGTGGAAGACGGACCGCTCGCGGGCGGCAGATCGACCACGCTGACAGGTTCTCGATCAGCAGAGTCGGGGACATCACCCAGATACCAATTGCGTCTTGCGCGGGAGCCGCGGCCCTCAGGGCTCGGCCTGCGCTGCACGCGGGGAAATCGAAGGAGGAGTGGCATGCACAGGTTCAAGGTGCGCGGCTTCGTTGTCATCCCCGCTCTCGCCGCGCTCATGCTGCTGGCAGCCGGCTGCAGCAGCTCTGGCCACGCTTCGGTGCCGCCAAATTCAGCTGCGCCGACGCCGTCGCATTCGGCGGCGAGCACGTCGTCGGCGGCTGCGGCCGCCTGCCGCAAGGTCGAGGCCACGCTCGGACAGGCGGCGAACACACTCGGCAACCTCGCGCTGCACCCGTCGTCCGCCGCGCCCAAGGTGACCGCCTTCCTTAGCAAGCTGAAGGCAGAAGCGGCCTCCGGCGCCAACCCCGCGCTCAGCTCGGCGGTCAACCAGTTCGCCGGCTCGGTGCAGAAGGCGCTGACATCGGTGCAGTCGAACCCGGGCAGCATCAGCTCGCTTGTCAGCGAGCTGACGAAGGACACACAGAAGATCGCCGCGGCCTGCAAGAACGCAACCGGCTGACCGGGCTGGTCATGTGTTCCTCCGCCGGGCCGTGCCTGTGCGGACGGCCCCGGGGACGGCCCGGCGGCCACTGGGCTGCTGCCGGCGGGCGAGGGACTCGCGCCCGGACGACGCAGGCGCCCCCCGGAGATCCGGGGAGCGCCTGCGGTCCGGTTCGGCCGCGGTGACCGCCGCTGGCCGGTCCGGCCAGGCGTTACAGGGTCACCTTCGCGGAGGCCTTGATGAGTGCCTGGAAGGCGACAGGCGGCTTCTTCATCGAGCACTTGCCGCCGACCTTGGCCAAGATGGCCAGCTGGTTGAACTGGTAGGTCCCCTTGCCGCTGATCCCCTTGTACGCCCCGGTGCCGCCGGACAGCGCGACGGTACCGCGGATCGTGGCGGTGAACAGGCAGGTCTTCGGGTTGAGCGTGGGCTTTCCGGTGCCCGGGGAGTGCGCCACCTTGAACGAGCCGTTCGAGAACACCAGCGTGTCAACCTTGCTGCCCATGTGATCGACACCGCCCGCGGTGAAAACGCCGGAGGCGATGACGCTTGCCGTGTTCGAGGTCGCAGACGTGGTCATGAGCTGGAAATTCTCCGTGCCGGAGACGGCCTGGTGACCGGTCGCCGCGCCCGCGGGCACGGCCACCCATAGCGCCGCCGCGGTGGCGGCTGCTGCTGCTGCGGTTGCCAAAGAGAACCTGCGTTTCATTGCTTCCCCTCCGAATTTGCGAACTGATCGCGGCATGACGGCGCCGAGGATCGTGCCCTCCTTCCCCCGCCTGCTTCCCCCTCCCGGACCCGCCGCCACGTGCGTAATCCCAGTGTGCGCGCGATGGCATAGGCAGGGAACCGGGAAACCGGACTCTTTGACGGCTGAGTCACCGGGCTTTAAGAGCAGCTGCGGCGGTAGGCGCAATTCGCCCAGGGCAGAACGTTGCCGCCCGCCTGCCGAGCACGACGCTCCTACCCTGGAACGGTGAGCAGCCACGCGCCGAACCAAGCCCGCGTCATCCCACTGCGCCCCGTTACGGCGGCGGTTGCGCCGGTGCCGGCCCGCAGCCCGGACCGGTCCCCCGCGCAGGCTCCGCCGCGCCCGGCCCCCGCAGCGGCCCCGGCGCCCTGGACGCGGCCGGCCCGGTCGCCTTCGGTCAGGGAGCCGCTGTGGCGGCACATCGTCGGCGATGTCCTGCGCCGCCAGCGTCTTGCCCAGGAACGCACGCTCAAGGATGTGGCCGAGACCGCCCGGATCTCGATGCCTTACCTCTCCGAGATCGAGCGCGGCCGCAAGGAGCCCTCGTCCGAGGTACTCGCCGCGGCGGCCCGCGCGCTCGGCCTGAGCCTGGCCGATCTTCTCGGCCTGGCCCAGGGTGAGCTCGCCCGCCTCGCCCGGCCCCGGCCGGCCAAAGCCCCCGCCCCGGTCACGCCGCGGCACGACCTCGGCTCCGGGCCAGCGGGCCCGGCAGGTCACGACCACGACGCCGTGCCGCCGGCCGATGCTGCGCCCCCGGCCGAAACCGTCCTTCCAGTTGAGACCGCGCCGCCGGCCGAGGCCTTTGCGCCGGCCGAAACCGTGCTGCCGGCCGAAACCCTGCTGTCGGCGGAAGCGCTGGGCACCCGCTGCACCGTTCAGGTGACGTCGCAGCCGCAGATGAGCCTCGCCGCCTGACCGCCGCGGCGTGCGCCACCGGCACGGCGGCATGCGCCACCGGGCGCGGCGGGGGTACCGCTGCGCGCAGCGGCCCGCCCGGGACGTCAGGCAACCGCGAGGCGCTGGCTGATGACCTCGTCGGCGAGCCCGTACTCCACGGCCTCGCGCGCGGTGAAGATCTTGTCCCGGTCCATGTCCGCGCGCAGGGTCGCGACGTCGTGGTGCGTGTGCCGGGATAGCACCTCCTCGACCTGGGAGCGGATCCGGAGCATTTCCTTGGCCTGGAGGCTGAGATCCGAGACCATCCCCTGCTGAACGCCGCCGGCCGGCTGACCGAGTAGCACCCGGGCGTGCGCGAGGACGAACCGCCGTCCTGGCTCTCCCGCGGACAGCAGCACCGCCGCGGTCGAGGCCGCCTGGCCCACGCAGAACGTGGAGATCGGCGCGCCCACGAACGTCATCGTGTCGTAGATCGCCATCAGCGAGGTGGACGTGCCACCCGGCGAATTGATGTAGATCGAGATCTCGCGGTCCGGGATCGACCAGTCCAGGTGGAGCAGCTGGGCGATCACCACGTTGGCGACGCCGTCGTCGATCTCGGTGCCGAGGAAGATGATCCGCTCGGACAGCAGCCGGCTGTAGATGTCGTAGGCACGCTCGCCAAGCGGGGTGCGCTCGACCACGGTCGGGATCGTGTACTGGCCCATGTCAGAGTCCTATCCGTCGTTGCGAGCCGGCCGGGCGCACGTCGTCGAGCGACTCGACGACCCGATCGACCATGCCGTACTCCTTCGCCTGCCCGGCCGTGAACCACCGGTCGCGGTCGCCGTCACGGGAGATCGTCTCCTCGCTCTGCCCGGTGTGCTCGGCGGTGATCCGCTCGATGGTCTTCTTCATGAACTCGTGGTTCTCGGCCTGGATCGCGATGTCGGCGGTGGTCCCGCCGATGCCGGCCGACGGCTGGTGCATCATGATCCGCGCGTTCGGCAGCGAGCAGCGCTTCCCCTTCGCCCCCACGGTGAGCAGGAACTGCCCCATGCTCGCGGCGAAGCCCATGGCGAGCGTCGAGACGTCGTTGGGGATCAGCCGCATCGTGTCGTAGATCGCCAGCCCCGCCGTCACCAGCCCGCCCGGGCTGTTGATGTACAGGCTGATGTCGGTCCGCGGATCCTTGGCCGACAGCAGGAGCAGCTGCGCGCATATCCGGTTCGCCGAGACCTCGTCAACCTGGGTGCCGAGCAGCACGATCCGCTCATCGAGCAGCTGGGCGGCCAGGTGATCATCGAACTGCGTCGCGTGCGTGTCGCCCTCGGCGGCTCGCAGCGGCGGGGCCGGGTCCCGGCCGGTAATCAACGGCGCCATCGGTTCTCCTTCTCATCGGTCACGGCCGCGGTCGCAGCGGTGTGTTTCCACTGTCAGGCCAGCGGCCTGATCGGGGCCGGCTTCTTGGCCCGCAGCAGATTCGCCCAGGGCAGAGCCGGCCCCGCTGGCGCCCGGCGCCTGCGGCTGGCAGCGCGTTTGCCCGGGTCCGGGCGCGGTAGCACCGGGGGAGCAGGCGGCGGAGGGGTCGAAGAGCCCCGGCCGGCAGGTATGGCATGAGCCCGGAGCGCGGGAAGGCGGTTCGTGACAGTCCGGCTGCGGACCGGCGGTTGCCCAGCACAGGCCGCGATATCCTCCCAGCGAGCCATGCCCGCGCGCGTTCGGAGAGGATAATCAGGCACAGTGAACGAGGAGACGCGGGAGCCGACTCACGCGGTGGGCGCGGCGGCGCTCGCGGCGGGCTGGTCGCACCGGCACCGTGACGTATCCGGCGGCTGGCTGAGGCCGACCGTGTTCGGGGCGGTGGACGGGCTGGTGACCAACGCGTCGCTGATCGCGGGGCTCGGCGGGGGCGGGGCATCGGCGCACACCGTGGTGCTGTCCGGCGTGGCCGCGCTCGTGGCCGGTGCGTGCTCGATGGGTACCGGGGAGTACGTCTCGGTCACCAACCAGAACGAGCTGGTGCACGCGGAGGTCAACATCGAGCGCAGGATGCACGCCCGGTTCCCCGCGGCCGAGCAGGCAGAGCTGGCCGAGACGTTCCGCGGCTATGGCGCCGACGGCGAGACCGCGGACCGTATGGCCGCCGCGGTATCACGAGATCCCGATACCGCGTTGCGCGTGCATACCCGGGAAGAGCTCGGCGTGGATCCGTTCGAGCTGCCCTCCCCGGTGCTGGCCGGCATCTCGTCGCTGACCGCGTTCTCGGTGGGGGCTCTGATACCGCTGCTGCCCTACCTCGCCGGCCTGCAGGTTCTGGGGGCGGCGCTGGGCGTCGCGGCGGTGGCGCTGCTGGCCGGCGGGATGGCGGTCGGCCGGCTGACCGGCCGGCCACTGCTGCGCTCGGGCCTGCGTCAGCTCGCCCTGGGCGGCGTCGCGGTCGCGGTGACATTCGCCGTGGGCAGCCTGATCGGCAGCCAGGTCCACTAGGGCGGCGTCTCGCCCTGCGGACCGGAGGCAGGCGACGGCGCCGGCCACCGCTGGTCGCGGTGGCCGGCTCCGCCCGCGCGGCCAGCCGCCTACCCGCGCGGTCCTTCCAGCCCGGCCGGCCCGCGGCCGGGCAGCCACGACAGCCAGCGCGGCAGGTACCAGCACCGCTCGCCCAGCAGCGACATGAGCGCCGGCAGCAGGATCCCGCGTACCACGGTGGCATCGATGAACACCGCGGCGGCCAGGCCCACGCCGAGGGTCTTGGTGTCGACGATGGGCAGCGTGGCCAGGATGGAGAACACCGCGACCATGATGACGGCCGCGCTGGTGACCACGCCGGCGCTGCTGGAGATGCCGCCGACGATCGCGTCGTGGGTGCTCCCGCCCCGCGACCGCAGCTCTCGGATCCGGCTGAGGATGAACACGTGGTAGTCCATGCTCAGGCCGAACAGCAGCACGAACATGAACAGCGGGATCCAGGAGATGATGCCGCCGAATGACGTGTAGCCGAGCAGCCCCTGCAGCCGGCCGTCCTGGAAGATCAGCGTGATCAGCCCGTAGCCGGCGCCCACCGAGAGCAGGTTGAGCCCGATCGAGACCAGCGGGATGGCGACCGAACGGAACGCCACGAGCAGCAGCACGAACGCCAGCACGATCACGAAGGCGAACACCACCGGGGTGCTGGAGTGCAGCGACGCGGTGTCGTCGTAACTTTGCGCCGTGTTCCCGGTCACGGCGTAGCGGACGCCGCTGACGTGGCCCAGCGTCGCGGGCAGGATCTTGTTACGCAGGGTCAGGAGGGCGTGGTTGGAGACGGAGTCGCCCCCGTTGCCGGCCAGCGGCACGCCGAGGATCAGGGCGCGGCCGCCGGCCACCGGGCGGGCGGTGACAGGCGCGTGGACCGGGCCGGCCGGGCCGGCCGAGGCCGCACTGGCCCGCAGCGCTCCGATCGCCTCTCGCATCCCCGGTCCGGTGAGGTCGTGACCGGTCACCACCACCTGGGCGGGCGACGGCGTCTGCGGGAACGCGTGCTGGATCCGGTCCATAGTCTGCAGGACGGGCGAGCTGGCGGGCAGGTCGATGGCGGGCGAGCCGAGCCGCATGCCGAGCGCGGGCGCGGCCAGCGCGAGCAGCGCGATCCCCGCCGCCGAGCCCCACAGCACCGGGTGCCGCACGACGCGGCGGACCAGCGCGGCCCACACGCGGGACGGGCGGGCGGCGGTCCGCCTGCGGCCAAGGAACGGGACCCGGCCTCGGTCCGCTCGCGGGCCCAGCCAGGCCAGCAGTGCCGGCAGCACGGTCAGCGAGCCGAGCACGGCCACGCCGACCACGGCGATCGTGCCGAACGCGATGCCGCTGAACACGTCGTACCCGGTCAGGAACAGCCCGGCCAGGGCGATCATGACGGTCAGCCCGGACACCACGATGGCCCGCCCCGAGGTGGCCGCGGCGGTGCGCAGGGCCTGTCCGGGTGCCGCACCCTTGGCCCGCTCCTCGCGCTCGCGGCGTAGGTAGAACAGCGAGTAGTCGACACCGACCGCCATCCCGATGATCAGCACCACCTCCGAGGTGCTGGACCCGACGGGCAGCCACCGGCTGATCAGGGTCAGCAATGACAGCGCGGTCACCACCGAGGTGATGGCCAGCAGCAGCGGGATGCCCGCGGCCACCAGAGCGCCGAACACGAGCAGCAACAGCACCAGGGTGATCGGGACCGAGGTGAACTCCGCCTTGCGGAAGCCCTGGCCCAGCAGGGAGTTGATGGCCCGGCCGAAGCTCGCGTCACCGCCCTCGGCGATGCGCAACTCCGGGTGGCGGGCCGCCACCGCGGCCACCGCGCGCTGAGCGGGCGCCACGGCCGTGGCCTGGTCGGCGACCGGGCCCGGGACCTGGAAGGTGACCAGGGCGCTGCGCCCGTCCGCGGAGACCAGGGCGTGGCTGCCCGCGGCGAGCGGGGACCGGATGCCGGTGGCCGCGTGCGGGAGCCGGGCCAGGCCGGCGGCCACCTCGCTGACCGCGTGCCGCATGGCCGGGTCGCCGGTGAGCGTGCGGCCCCCTCCGCGGGCCTGGATCAGCACGTCTTCGGTGGCCGGGGAACTGACCCCCAGCCGGTGCAGGACCTGCTCGGCCTGGCCCGACTGGCCGGCGTCGTAGCCGGGCACGCTCTTGGTACCCAGCGCCTGCCCGGCCACGAAGACCACGGCGACCAGCGCGAGCCAGCCGAATACGGCGGTCTTACGGTGCCGGACGCTCCATCCGGCTATGCGTTCAATCACCGGGGCGCGGGCGCGGCGCCCGCGACGGTCATCGCGATCCGGTTCGGTTTCAGGCAATACTGGACTCAGCGGCTGGCTCATCATGGCCTTCTCTCTCAGGTGGTGTGATGTGCGGTCGTGTTTCGTGGCCCTCGCCCATGAGCTGATCCCTCATGGGCGAGGGCCCAGGTCTATTACCTGCCGTTAGCCGGCTGTCTGGTCAGAGGGCCCAGCGGACCCGGGCGGGCAAGCACCTCCTTGGCCTCGGCGAGCGGGTCGGCGGGCGCGCGAAGCAGGGACCGCGCGATGCGCACGTGCGCGCGCCCGGTGAGAACCAGGACGTAGTTGAAGAGCAGGAACAGCACCAGGCAGACCGCGGCGGCCAGCAGCGCCCTCGGCAGCGTGTTGACGTACACGCCCCAGTGATCGGGCCCGCTGGGGCCGTTCGGGAAGTATCCGAACTGCACGCCGTGCACGGTGAGGCCGTGCGGGTAGTGCTGGAACGGGGCCCAGTACCAGATGGGCAGGGTGATCCCGGCCAGCAGCGTCAGCCAGATGCTGAACACGATCGTGTCCAGAATGAACAGCGGCAGCCAGAGCCCGATCAGGTAGGCGACGTCCCGCCAGGTGGCCCGGTCGTGCCAGCGGGTTCTGACCTCAGCCATCAGGCCTGGCCGGGCCGGCTGCTGATAGCTGCGGCGAACCGGCTCGGGGACCATCCGGCGCAGCCGGCCGCGCTCCACGTTGGCGCACCCGCGCAGCACCGCCGCCGCCGCGACGAGCAGCGGGATGCCCGCCAGCGTGATCGCGAGGCAGGCGGCCGCCACGGTCGTGGTGAGCGCCACGCTGAACAGCAGCCATCCGGTGATGAACACGTAACCGGCCAGGTAGCCGGCCGCGAGCCAGGTGCTGGCCGACAACAGCTGCCTCAGCGGGTTGCGATACAGGCGCAGCCGGGTATCGCCGGCGGCGCGGCGGCGGGCCCCGTTGCCGCCGGCGCCCGGACCCGCCGGGGTGCCGTGGACGCCGGTGCCTGTGCCCGGAACGTAAAGGCTCCCGCCGGGCTGGCTGTCTTGCGCCATGGTCAGCCCACCTCCCGCATCAGCTGCTCGACCGCGCGCACGTGCTCGGTGAGCCCGGCGATCTGCTCTCGCAGCTCGGCCTGGTTCGCCACCGCCTCCTCGGCCAGCTTGCGGTAGTTCGCCATCGCCACCGCGTCGGAGCGATGGCCCTGCAGCCGGAAGTAGGACGCCACCACCACGGCGATCACCGCGCCGATGATGAACAGGATGCCGAGGGTGATGCTGACCGCGGTGTAGTTCGTGTGGGCGGCCGCCAGGGTCGTGCCGGTCATGTGTCGCTCTCTTCCGTGTGATCATCGTGTCCCTGGCCGGCCTGGCCGGCCTCATGGTCGCCGTCCTGCAGCGCCTGGATGATGGTTTCTGCCGTCAGGCGCAGCTCGAACGGGGCGAGCTGGAAGTACTTCATCGCTTTGCCATCCTCCGAGAGCTCCAGCTGGCCATTCACCAGTCCCGCCTTCTCCAGCTTGTCCAGGTGCATGTAGAGCAGCGGCCTGGACATCCCGAGCCTGCGGGCTAGCTCGCTGACGTGCACCCGGCCACCGCCCAGCTCGGCGATGACCCGCATCCGGTGCGGATTCGCCACCGCCGTGAGCACGGCAAGCAGTCGTTCCTCGCTGGTCAGCGTCGGCTCCTGGTCGTGAGCTATGTCAGTTGACTTTCACATGTCAGGTAGAACTTACATATGACGGATGCTGCTGTCAATGGATTAACTCAGCGCGGGCGGAACGGCCCTTGCTGAGCGCGGGCGGGCCGGCCCTCGCTGAGAGCGGCGTCACACGGTCCCGGCGCGGTTGCAGCTAGGCCAGGGCGCGGCATGGTGTTAAATTGGGCCCGGTTGTAGTCGAAGTTCGTTGTTCGTCATCGGCGCCTGCGAAGTTCTGACAGCGGGCGTCTTGCTTCCCGGAGCCATGGGACAGACGGTCGCCGCAGCCCGGGATGCCACATCCGTGGCACCCCGAAGATCGTTGCAGTAGGAGAAAGCACGTGGCTCAGGGCACAGTGAAGTGGTTCAACGCGGACAAGGGCTTCGGGTTCATCGCCCCCGACGACGGCACCGCAGACGTCTTCGTTCACCACTCGGCCATCGAGATGGACGGTTACCGCAGCCTGCAGGACAACCAGCGGGTCGAGTACACCGCCGGCCAGGGCACCAAGGGCCCGCAGGCCGAGCAGGTCCGGCCGATCTGATCACCCGCATCTGGTAACGCGAGGACCTAGTGCTGCCCTGGCAGTGCTAGGTCCTCGCGTTAACGGCCCGGCGCCGGGGGCGCCGAGGGGCTGCGCCGCAGCCGCACCCGGTAGGAATAGTGCTCCGGGTCGAAGAAGCTCACCGCCAGCTCGACCGGGTGGCCCGCCTCGTCGCAGTACTGCCGGTCGATCCGGAGCACGGGCTGCCCTGGCTCGCAGCGCAGCCGGGTGGCAGCAAACGACGGCGCGCCGGCCGCGGTGATGCTCTGCTCGGCTGCCATGATGGCCCCGCTCATCCGGGCATCGATCAGGCCGATGACCGTGACCCGGCTGCGCCGGCCCGCGACCGTCAGATCGGGCACGTCGCTGACCAGCTCCCCGATTCGCGGCGGCAGGAACACCGACGTGTAGCAGAACGGCACGATGCCGTGCAGCCGGATGAGCGCGAGCGCATACAGCTCATCGGAGGGCAGCCGCAGCCGGCCGGCGTTCCCGACATCGATCCGGCGCTGCAGCGGCGAGACGATCTCGCACTCGGTGTTGACCGACAGGGCCATCAGCTCCTCCACCGAGTCGAACTGGCGGACGTACCGGTCCTCCTCCGCCACCGGGTAGGTGCCCCGGCCCGCGACCCGGTAGATGATCCCCTCCGATACCAGATCCTGCATGGCCCGCCGGACTGTCTGCCTGCTCACCGAGTGGCGCGCCGCTAGCTGCTCCTCGGTGGGGAGGGAGCGGCCGTCGGCGTACCGGCCGCTGCGGATCTCACCGCGTATGGAGTCCGCCAGCGTGCGGTACGCGACGGACCTGACCCGGTCCGGCACAGGCTTACGCTCCCTTCGCGCCAGCACGCCGATCCGCTTGACGGGAGGGCACGCGCTGATGCTAAATGGCCGTACATATCCTAGATTAGGTCGGCCAGGGAGAGGCAAGGTGCGCGTCACACGGCAAGAAGAGGCAAGCTCCGCGTGAACCGCCCGGGCGAGTCGGCGCCGGCCACCCCGCTGGCCCAGCGGCTGGCGCAGTGGGCGCACGACCTGCAGCCCAGCCGCGGCGACCTCGAACTGGCCCGCCGGTCGCTGCTGGACACCGTCGCGGTCGCCCTCGCGGCCCGTGATCATCCGGTGACCGCGCTGGCCTCGCAGCTCCCCGAAGGCGCCCGGTGGGCCGTCGCCGGGCACGTGCTCGACTTCGATGACCTGCATATGGAGTCCACGACGCACATCAGCGCGGTCTGCGTGCCGGCCGCGCTGGCCACCGGCGGCGGCGCGAAGGCGTATCTCGCGGCGGCCGGGGTGATGGCCAGGCTGGGCACGGCCCTGGGCTGGGCGCACTACTCGGCGGGCTGGCACGCGACGTGCACCGCCGGCGCCCCGGCGAGCGCGGCTGGGGCAGCGGTCGCGCTGGGGCTGACCACGCGGCAGATCGCCACCGCGATCGCGCTGGCCGTTCCCGGTGCGGGCGGGGTCCAGCGAGCCTTCGGCACGGACGGCAAGTCGCTTCAGGTCGGTTTCGCCGTTGACGCCGGGATCCGGGCGGCGAGACTGGCGGCCGCGGGCGCGCAGGCCGACCCGTCGGCGCTGGACGCGTGGCTGTCCCTGGTCGGGGCTGACCCCGGAGAAGGGCGCGCTGACCTGGCCGGCCAGGCGATCACGGAGGACGAGGCGCTCGGCGGCGAGCGTGCGGTCGCCGGCGCCCAGGCAGCCACCGGCGGCCAGGCGGTCCCCGGCGGGCTGGCGGTCAAGCTCTACCCGTGCTGCTACGCGCTGCAGCGCCCGATCAGCGCCCTGGCTGAGCTGGCCCGGGCGCGCGGGCTGGAATCCAGCGAGGTATCGCGCATCGTGCTGCGGACACCCGAGGCGGCGGTCACGCCGCTGATCCATCACCGGCCGGCCACCGGCCTGCAGGCCAAGTTCAGCCTGGAGTACGCGGCCGCGGCCGCGCTGCTGGACGGGTACCCGGGGTTCGCCAGCTTCACCGACGAAGCCGTCCGGCGGCCGGATGCGATCCGGCTGGCCGGCCGGGTGGAGACCAAGCTCGAACCGGGCGGGTCCTGGCTGCTGGACGGGGAGCTGGAAGCCGCCGTGCACACGAAAACCGGCGAGATCGTGCGGATCAGCCAGCGATTCCCCCCGGGATCGCCGGCCCGGCCGCCGACGCCGGATCAGCTGCGCGCCAAGCTCGCCGACTGCGTGGCCGCCGTGGACACCGACCCAGCCACCTGGACCTGGGACACCGCAGCGCGCGTTCTGCGTGATCACTTGCACTTATCATGCGGTCCGGTGCGGCAAAGCGGGCAAACAGGGCGGGATTTGAGCCGGAACGCATGATAAGCCGAGACGAGAAACGAAGATGGACGACCTGAACCGCGAAGAGCGGGAGATCGTCGGGCTGGTCCGTGAGTTCGTGGACCGTGAGGTCCGGCCGGCGGCGCGGGAGCTCGAGCACGCGAACACCTACCCGGGCCAGCTCATCGAGCAGATGAAGCAGCTGGGCATCTTCGGCCTGGCGATCCCCGAGCCTTGGGGTGAGACCAAGGTCAGCACGTCCTGCTATGCCCTGGTGACCGAGGAGCTGGCCCGCGGCTGGATGAGCCTGGCCGGGGCGATGGGCGGGCACACGGTCGTGGCCAAGCTCATCGAGAGCTACGGCACCCAGGAGCAGAAGGACGGTTACCTGCCCCGGATGGCCACCGGAGAGATCCGGGCCACGATGGCGCTGACCGAGCCGGGCGGCGGCTCGGACCTCCAGGCGCTGCGGACCACCGCGGCCCGGTCGGCAGATTCCTACCGCATCAACGGCGCGAAAACATGGATCAGCAACGCGCGCACCTCCGGGCTGATCGCCCTGCTGTGCAAGACCGACCCGGCCGCCGAGCCGCCGCACGCCGGGATCAGCATCCTGCTGGCCGAGCCTGGCCCCGGCTTCACCGTGTCGCGGGATCTGCCGAAGCTCGGCTACAAGGGCATCGAGAGCTGCGAGCTCAGCTTCGACGACTTCCGGGTCCCGGCCGCCGCGCTGCTCGGCGAGCGCGAGGGGCAGGGGTTCGCGCAGATGATGCGCGGCCTGGAGATCGGCCGCATCCAGGTGGCGTCCCGCGCGGTCGGGGTGGGCCGGGCCGCCCTGGAGGACGCGCTGCGGTACGCGCAGCAGCGGGAGAGCTTCGGCAAGCCAATCTGGCAGCACCAGTCGGTCGGCAACTACCTGGCCGACATGGTGACCAAGCTGACCGCGGCCCGCCAGCTGGTGCTGCACGCGGCCCGGCGGTTCGACGCCGGGCAGCGGGCGGACATGGAGGCCGGCATGGCCAAGCTGTTCGCGTCCGAGGCCGCCATGCAGATCGCCCTGGATGCGGTGCGCATCCACGGTGGCTACGGCTACTCGACCGAGTTCGACGTGGAGCGCTACTTCCGCGACGCCCCGCTGATGATCGTGGGCGAGGGCACCAACGAGATCCAGCGCAACGTGATCGCGCGCCAGCTCGTCAGCCGGAACTCGGTGGCGCCGTGACCCCCCGGCCTGTGCTGCAGGACATCACGGTCGTCGCGCTGGAGCAGGCGGTGGCCGCGCCGTTCGCCACCCGCCAGCTCGCCGACCTGGGCGCGCGGGTTATCAAGGTCGAACGGGCCGGGGCCGGCGACTTCGCCCGCCACTACGACCGGTCCGTGCACGGCCAGGCCAGCTACTTCGTCTGGCTGAACCGGGGCAAGGAGAGCATCGAGCTCGACGTCAAGGACCCCGGCGACCGCGAGGTGCTGGACGCCCTGCTGGGGCGGGCCGACGTCTTCGTGCAGAACCTTGCGCCCGGCGCGGCCGGCCGCCTCGGGCTAGGCGCCGAAGACCTGCGGCGGCGCTACCCCCGGCTGATCAGCTGCGCCATCTCCGGGTATGGCCCGGACGGCCCGTACCGCCATAAGAAGGCCTACGACCTGCTCGTGCAGTGCGAGGCCGGCCTGCTCTCGGTAACCGGCACGCCGGAGGAGCCGGCCAAGGCCGGGATCTCGGTAGCGGACATTGCCGCCGGGATGTACGCGTACTCGGGCATCCTGGCCGCCCTGTACGAGCGGGAGAGGACCGGCGAGGGGACCAGCCTCGACGTGGCTATGCTCGACGCGCTGGGCGAGTGGATGAGCCAGCACGTTCTACTACAGCGTCTACGGCGGTCAGCCGGCCCGGCGGACCGGAGCCCGGCACGCCTCCATCTCCCCCTATGGCCCGTACGCCGCGGCCGGCGGTGACCAGGTGTTCCTCGGCCTGCAGAACGAGCGGGAGTGGGCCGTCCTGTGCGAGAAGGTCCTCAGCCGGCCGGATCTGGTGGCCGACGACAGGTTCGCCACCAATCCCGACCGGCTGGCGCACGACGACGAGCTCACCCCGATCATCGAGGCGGCGCTGGCCGCCATTCCGGCAGCGGAGCTGGCCGCCGCGCTGGACGAGGCGGGCATCGCGAATGCCCGGCTGCGCACGCCCGCGGAGTTCGCCGACCATCCGCAGCTGCGCGCGAGGGGCAGGTGGCGCGAGGTGGACACGCCGGGCGGCCCGATCCGGGCACTGCTGCCGCCGGTGAACGTGCTGGGCCGCGAGGCGGTGATGGGCGCCGTCCCCGCGCTCGGCCAGCAAACCGAGGCGATCCGCGCGGAGCTGGGCTTGGCCGCCGAGGGCAGATAGGCCCGGCCTCGACCGGCTGAGGTACAACAAACACAACGGAGCCACGAGATTGCCCGCACTAGCGCGATCGGCAGGAACATGACAGCGCCCAGCCAGGCCGGCCAGCCGGCACCAGCAGCCTTCCGCACTTCCCGATGGTCATCGGCGGCCAGCGGGCCCAGGCCGCCTCCGGGCGGCGGTATGAGACCGTCAACCCGTTCACCGGCCGGCCGTGGGCCACCGCGGCCGACGCCGACGCCGACGACGTCGATCTGGCCGTCCGCGCCGCCCGCGAGGCGTTGTCCGGACCGTGGAGCCAGATCACCGGATTCGGCCGGGCCAAGCTGATGCGCAAGGTCGGTGACCTGATCGCGCGTGACGCCGACTACCTCGCCGAGCTGGAAACCCGCGACACCGGCAAGCTGACGAGGGAGATGCGCGACCAGCTGGCCGTCATTCCCGAGTGGTTCTACTACTACGCCGGCCTGGCCGACAAGCTCGAGGGATCCACCATCCCCACCAGCAAGCCGAACTTCCTCGTCTACACCCGCCGCGAACCGGTCGGCGTGGTCGGGGCGATCGTCCCGTGGAACTCGCCGCTGCTGCTGCTGTGCTGGAAGCTCGCGCCCGCGCTGGCGGCCGGCTGCACGGTTGTGGCCAAGCCCAGCGACTACACCCCGGTCTCCACCCTCGAACTCGCGGCGCGGGTCGAGGAGGCGGGTGTTCCGGCCGGGGTGTTCAACGTCGTCACCGGCTTCGGCCCGGCGGTGGGCAAGGCCCTGGCCGCGCACCCCGGCGTGGACAAGATCGCTTTCACCGGATCCACCCGGGTCGGGGCGGAGGTGGCCAGGGCAGCCGCGGCCAACATCACCGGGACCGTGCTGGAGCTGGGCGGCAAGTCCGCGCACGTGGTGTTCGACGACGCCGACCTGGACGCGGCCTGCAATGGGGTCGTGGCCGGCGTCTTCGCCGCCACCGGGCAGACCTGCATGGCCGGGTCCCGGCTGCTGGTCGATCGCAGGGTCCACGACCGGCTGGTGGAAAAGATCACTGCCCGGGCGCAGACGATCAAGGTCGGCGACCCGGCCGCGGCCGAGACCGAGATGGGCCCGCTGGCCAACCAGCCGCAGTACGACAAGGTGCTGTCGTTCCTGTCCTCCGCGCCGGCCCAGGGGGCCACGGTCGCCGCAGGCGGGGAACCCGCCGCCGAGCTCGGTGGCTACTTCGTGCGGCCCACGGTACTGACCGACGTCAGCCCGGAGATGACGGTGGCCTGCGAGGAAGTGTTCGGGCCGGTGCTGGCCGTGATCCCCTTCGACACCGAGGAAGAGGCGATCGAGCTGGCCAACGGCACCCCGTACGGGCTGGCCGGCGCGGTGTGGACCAAGGACATCCACCGCGGCCACCGGGTCGCGCACGCGCTGAAGGCCGGCACGGTATGGATTAACGCCTACCGGGTGGTCGGCCCGGACGTCCCGTTCGGCGGATATGGCCTGAGCGGCATCGGCCGGGAGAACGGCAGCGAGGCGGTCCGCGAGTACACGCAGACCAAGGCGATCTGGGTCGAGCTCACCGGCGGCACCCGGGACCCGTTCACGCTCGGCTGAGCGACTACGCCCCGGCGCTAGGAGTTGACGGCCGACGCGCGGCCGCTGTCCTGCGGTTCGGGCTCGGCGGCGTCCGGGCGGCTCGCCAGGCCGCGACCATCGGCGTCCCCCGGCCTTGCCGCCGGGTCGCGACCATCGGCGCTGCCCTTCCCGGACACGGCCCCCGTCCCGGACACGGCCCCCGTCCCGGACACGGCCCCCGTCCCGGAGGGCGTGATCGGCCGGCCTTCCGCGGACCTGGACCCGCTCACGCTGCGGACGTAGCCGATGATGACCGTGATCCCCAGCGCGCCGGCCGGCGGCAGGGTCATCAGCGCGGGAAGCTGGTAGCGCCAGGAGAACTCGAAGGTGTCGGAGAGCAGGAGCACCGCTACTCCCGAGGCCAGCAGGTAGCAGCAGGCCCGCGCGGCGTCCCGGTCCGCGACCGTCATGTTCCTGGCCCGGCGCAGCAGGAACGCCGAGCCGGCCAGCCCGGCCAGCAGCAAGAAGAGGTACAGCGGGCCTGGCGTATAGCCGCCGCCCAGCTGGTAGTCGCGCAGGAACGTGGCCAGCGGCTTGACCACCACCGGCCCGCTACTGCCGAACTGCTGCCCGCTGCCCAGCAGCACCGGCAGGCCGCCCGTGTCCAGCTCGGAGAACTCGACCTGTCCGCCGACGACCTGCACGTACGGCGGATAGGTGGGGAAGCGGGTCTGGAACTGCCAGCGGCCGATCCATGTGTCACCGGGGCTGGTCACCCGGTGCACCTCAAACAGCTTTGCCGAGTCGGCCAGGATCGACCCGGCCACTCGCAGCGGCTGCTGGATCAGCACCCGGCGGCTGAAATCGGTGGCGACGCCGTGCTGCGCCAGCCCGGCAGGGGGGATGTAGTGCTTGAGCGGCGAGCCCGAGGAGTGATCCAGGCCGTCCGGGCCGAGCCTGGCCGCGAGCTGGCGCGACGGGCACAGCGGCTGCTCGTAGGACGGCAGCCGCAGCGTCTGGCAGTCGGCGGCGGCCGCCATCCGCCCGTAGATGGTGCTGGCCGCGTTGGGGGCCAGCGAGAAGCGGTGGATATCCACGTAGTTGCGGTAGCTGACGAGCAGGATCGGCAGCGCGAAGGCGGCGCAGACGAGCGCGGCATCGCGCAGTGTGCGCCGCCATCCGCGGGCCACGATCGCCACGTAGACCACCGCGGGCAGGATGAGGATCTCGCCCGGCTCCCACATCGTCGCGGTGCTGCCGAGCAGGACCCCGGCCACCAGTACCGTCCACAGCCGCGGCCTGGGCTGCCACAGCAAGACCACAAGCCCGGCCACCATCAGCGCCTCGAACAGCACGTCCGGCATGACGGTCTGCTCAATCTGCAGCTGGTACCCGTCCAGCAGCACCGGGGCGGCAGCCAGCGCCGCCAGCCACCGCGGCGCGGCCCGGCGCAGCAGCAGCACGTACAGCGCCACCGCCATGCCCAGCCCGAGCAGGTGCTGCACGGCGGCCACCGCGTTCAGGTTCGTCACCGCCAGGAACGGCCGCAGCACGAGCAGGTAACCGGGCGGGTCGTCGCCGGGGTAGGCGCCGAATATGTACTTGATCGAGTCGATGTAGAACAGCGCGGGCCGGTAGGCGACCTGCGCGAGGATGCGCAGCACCAGTCCGGCGGTCAGCAGCAGGGCCAGCAGCCAGTGACGGCGCAGGACCGCGGCCGTCCCGCGGGCCGCCCGGGGAGCGGCCGCACCCAGTCGTCCCGCTGCTGTCCTAGCTATCGGCATGAAGGTCTTCCAGGAAGGTGACGGCTAACCCGCACAGGGCGGATATCCGGTACTCATGCGGCTCGGCTGCCGTCGGTCGTGCCGCCGGCAACCCCCGCGCGCATCCCGGTGGGCTGACACCAGCGCTGGCCGGAGAATCACGCAGGTCACAGGGAAACAAACCCACCGCAACCCTACCCGAGGCTGATTCAAGGCCGGGGCATTCTGCGCCTATGGACGGACCGGGACCGTGACCGGGGCACTCGTCAGCCAAGCCCCGCGACCACCAGCTCGGCCACCTGTGCGGCGTTCAGCGCGGCGCCCTTGCGCAGGTTGTCGCCGCAGACGAACAGGTCGAGCGCCTGCGGGTTGTCCAGCGACCGGCGCAGCCGGCCGACCCAGGTCGGGTCGGTCCCCACCACGTCGGCCGGGGTCGGGAACTCGCCGCGCTGCGGGTCGTCGGCGAGCACCACGCCCGGCGCCTCGCCCAGCACCCGGCGCGCCTCCTGACAGCTCACCTCGCCGTCGAACTCCGCGTGCACGGCCGCGGAGTGACCGGTCACCACCGGCACCCGGACACAGGTGGCAGACACCTTGAGGTCCGGCAGTCCGAGGATCTTGCGCGATTCGTTCCGGATCTTGAGCTCCTCCGACGACCAGCCCTCGTCCCGGAGCGAGCCCGCCCACGGCACGACGTTGAGCGCCAGCGGGGCGGGGAACGGCCCGAGATCGCCGACCACCGAGCGCAGGTCCCCAGCACGCTGGCCGAGCGTCCTGGTGCCCGCGACCTTGTCCAGCTGGGTGTAGAGCGTGTCCACGCCGGCCTGGCCCGCCCCCGAGGCCGCCTGGTAGGAAGCGACCACCATCTCGCGCAGGCCGAAGGCGCGGTGCAGCGCGGCCATCGCCACGATCAGGGAGAGCGTGGTGCAGTTCGGGACCGCGATGATTCCCCTGGGCCGGTTCGCGGCCTGCTTCGGATTGACCTCGGGCACCACCAGCGGCACCTCGCTGTCCATCCGGAACGCGCCGGAGTTGTCCACGACCACCGTGCCGCAGCGGGCCGCGACCGGTGCCCAGTGCGCTGACACCTCGTCGGGCACGTCGAACATGGCCAGGTCGACGCCGTCGAAGACGTCCGGCGCCAGCGCAACCACCTCGACCTCCCGGCCGCGGACCCGCAGCCGCCGCCCGGCCGAACGGGGCGAGGCGACCAGCCGGATCTCCCCCCATACGTCGGTGCGGGTGGACAGCAGGTCGAGCATCACCGCCCCGACCGCTCCGGTAGCACCCACCACGGCGAGCGTCGGCTTGCCGGCCCGGTGCGCCCCGGCGGCGGAGCCGCCGGTCACCGCCCGCTCCCGCCGTAAACGACCGCCTCGACCTCGCCGCTGTCCAGGTCGAAGGCCTTGTGCGTGGCCACCACGGCCATATCGACGTCATGCTCGTCGACCACGACCGAGATCCGGATCTCCGAGGTGGAGATCATCCCGATGTTCACTCCCGCGGCGGCCAGCGCGCCGAAGAACGTCGCGCTCACCCCCGGGTGGGAGCGCATGCCCGCGCCGATCAGCGAGACCTTGCCGATCTTGTCGTCGTAGAGCAGCGACTCGAAGCCGACCTCCGGCTGCAGCCGGCGCAGCGCGGCGATGCCCGCGGGCCCGTCGGTGGCCGGCAGGGTGAAGGAGATGTCCGTGCGCCCGGTCGATGCGGCGGAGACGTTCTGCACGATCATGTCGATGTTGATCCCGGCCTCCGCGATCGCGCGGAAGATCCGGGCCGCCTCGCCTACCTTGTCAGGCACGCCGACGACGGTTATCTTCGCCTCGCTCCGGTCGTGCGCCACGCCGGAAATGATCGCCTGCTCCATCTCGTCTCCCTCCGACTCCCCGGTACCAGCTTTGACGACCCAGGTGCCGTCTCGGTTGCCGAACGAGGACCGCACGTGAATCGGGATGCCGTACCGCCGGGCGTACTCCACGCACCGCAAGTGCAGGATCTTGGCGCCGGAGGCGGCCATCTCCAGCATTTCCTCGTAGCTGATCCGGGGGATGCGCTGCGCCCCGCGAACGATCCGCGGATCGGCCGTGAACACGCCGTCCACGTCGGTGTATATCTCGCAGCAGCCAGCACCGAGGGCCGCGGCCAGGGCCACCGCGGTGGTGTCGGAGCCGCCCCGGCCGAGCGTGGTGATGTCCTTGCTGTCCTGCGAGACGCCCTGGAATCCGGCCACGATCGGGATCGCGCCGTCGTCCAGCGCGCCCGCGATCCGGCCCGGGGTGATGTCGATGATCCGCGCCCGTCCGTGCACCGAATCGGTGATCACGCCGGCCTGCGAGCCGGTGAACGAGCGCGCGCGCAGCCCGAGATTGGCGATGGCCATGGCCAGCAGGGCCATCGAAATGCGCTCGCCGGCGGTGAGCAGCATGTCAAGCTCGCGCCCGGGCGGCAGCGGGCTGACCTGGTTGGCCAGGTCTGTCAGCTCGTCGGTGGTGTCGCCCATCGCAGATACCACCACGACGACGTCGTGGCCGGCCTTCCTGGTCGCCACGATGCGCTGCGCGACCCGCTTGATGCCGTCGGCGTCGGCCACCGACGACCCGCCGTACTTCTGCACGACGAGGGATACGGGGGTACCGCTCCGCCACTTCTGCATGACAACGGACACGGAGGCGTTGCTCCTCCCGGTCGGCCGGCGGTCTGACGCTTGAGTGTATCCAGGGGCCCCGGCGGCACCCGGCCCATTTTCGCCCCGGGTCCTGCTACTCCGACACGTCGAGCCGGGCGTGCGCGACGACCGCGTGCAGCGCGCGCAGGGCCGCGCCGCCGTGCGTTCCCCAGTGGTTGAAGTAGGAGTACTGCCACCACCAGATCGCCTCGAGCGAGCGGCCCGCCTGGTAGTGCTTGAGCCCGTGCACCAGGTCCGCGGCGACCGCGGCCAGGTCGTCCGACAGCCGGAAGGACGTCGCCTTGGTGTCCGCGTAAGGATCGAAGAGCTCGGCGTACTCGTCGCAGGGCCGCAGCCCGCGGGCGAGCCCGCCGCGCAGCTCGTCCAGATCCGGGTCGGCTCCCACCTCGGGTTCCCAGTTCCCTGGCAGGATGACGTCCTTGCTCGCCCCCAGCTGGGCCCCGGCCAGCAGGACCTGTGAGACCTCGAGCAGCAGCAGCGGCACGGTCTCCTCGCCACCCTCGCCCCGGGCCAGTGCCGCGATGCCGTCCAGGAAGTCCTGGACGTTCCCGGCTATCCGGTCGGCCAGCGGCATCCAGCCGTCGACCTGCCCGGCTGAGGAGTCCGCCCGGTCAGACATCCAGCAGTCTCCGTCCCTCGAACGCGCGCCCCAGCGTGATCTCGTCCGCGTACTCCAGGTCCCCGCCGACCGGAAGGCCGCTGGCCGGCCTGGTCACCCGGATGCCCATGGGCTTGACCAGCCTGGCCAGGTAGGTCGCGGTCGCCTCTCCCTCGAGGTTCGGGTCGGTGGCCAGGATGAGCTCGGTCACCGTGCCGTCGGCCAGCCGTGCCATCAGCTCCTTGATCCTCAGGTCCTCGGGACCCACTCCCTCGATCGGGCTGATCGCGCCGCCGAGCACATGGTAGCGACCGCGGTACTCGCGCATCTTCTCCACCGCGGCGACGTCCTTGGGCTCCTCGACCACGCAGATGACCGACAGCTCACGGCGCGGATCCCGGCAGATCCGGCACTCCTCCGCTTCGGCCACGTTGCCGCAGGTCCGGCAGAACCGCACCTTCTCGGTGACCTCGACCAGCGTGGAGGCCAGCCGGCGCACGTCCTCCGGATCGGCCGCCAGCAGGTAGAAGGCGATCCGCTGCGCGCTCTTCGGGCCCACGCCCGGCAGCCGGCCAAGCTCGTCGATCAGGTCCTGGACGATCCCTTCGTACACGTCAGCCTCGGATCTCGGTCAGCCGGCCGGCCCGGAGCCCGGTCCCGCCCCCGGCAGGCCCGGCAGCCCCGGCCCGGCGCCCGGCAGGTCCGGTTCGGCGTCCGGCAGGCCCATCCCGCCGCCCAGGCCGCCGATCGCGCCGGCCAGCGGCCCCATCTTCTGCTGCTGCAGGTCACCCGCGGCCCGGTACGCGTCGCGGACCGCGGCCAGCACCAGGTCGGCGACGGTCTGGGCGGTCTCCTCCGGATCGGCGGGGTCGATCACCTCCGGGGCGATGCTGAGATCCACCAGTTCACCCTGGCCGTTGACCTGGGCGGTGACGAGCCCGCCGCCCGCCGTTCCCTGTACCTCTGTCTCGGCCAGCTCTTGCTGAGCGGTCATCAGCTGCTCCTGCATCTGCTGAGCCGCGGCGAGGAGCTGCTGCATGTCCATCTGGCCACCTGGGTCCACGGTGCCCCCACTCGAGCTAGCCGGTGCCGCCCCGGCCTGTGCGCTGGTCGGCTGCCGACCGGGGACGATCTCCTGTCAGACAGAGCCTACGGCCTCGGCCGGGCCGGCCGCGCAGCCCCCGGCGGCGGCGATCGCGGCTAGCCGTTGTCGGTCTCGTCGACGACCTGGCCGCCGAGCTCGCGCTTGATCAGGTCTACGCCGGTGAGAGCGTCGTCGCCGGCCGAGGCCTCCGGGTCGCGCACGTCGAAGGGATCGCCGTCGCCCGGGCCGGGACGGGCCGGGGCGGCTCCGGAATCGGCCGGCCGCGGCTGGTGCCCCCGCGCAGGCTCCGGCTCTTCCGCGCGGGCTGGAGGCGGCGGCGTTCGGGAGGAATCTTCCGGATTTTCCCGAACGGCTCCGGTGCTGCCGCCGTGCTCGGGCCGGTCCGGCTCGGGGGGTCCGGACACCGCTCTGACCTTGACCTTCAGGCCGAAGGACTGGGCGAGGACCCGTTCCAGGTCGGCGTCGCACTCGCTGCTGACGAACCCCTTCACGTCGCCGGCCCTGGCGAACCGGACGGTGAGGACGCCATCGGCCAGCGACTGCACGCTGGCGGTGCGCAGCAGCATCCAGGCCACGCGGCGCACCCGCTTCACCGCGTCGAGCACCGCTTCCCAGTCGCCGCGCAGGGACTGCGCGTCGGGCGGCGGGGCGGCGCGGCGCGGGCCGGGAGCCGCCCGATTGCCCGCGTCGCGCAGCCGGGCGCGGCTGCGCGGAGACGTCAGCAGCAGCAGCAGCAGCGGACGGGCCCGGCGGCTGCGGCGGGTCATCCGCCTGCGTTTGCGCGGGAACGTCCGGCGCAGCACTGGACGCGCCCGCCCGGTCCCCCCGGTTGGCAGGCCGCGCTGGCGCGGTCACATTCGGCGCAGGGACGGGCGCCGCTGCCGGGGCGACCGGGCCTTGCGGGGCAGAGCCGACGGGACCGGCCGCTGCCGGGGTGGCGGGGACTTCCGGGGCAGAGCCGACGGGACCGGCCGCTGCCGGGGTGGCGGGGACTTCCGGGGCAGAGCCGACGGCGCCGGGCGACCGGGTGCCGCCCGTGCGCTCAAGCCGTTCCAGCCGGGCCAGCAGCGCGCTGTGGCCGGAGCTGGCCTCGGGCAGCAGCACCTGGGCGCACGTCAGCTCGAGCAGGAGCCGGGGCGCGGTCGCGCCGCGCATCTGGACCAGGCCCTCGCTCAGCACCTCGGCGGTGCGGGTCAGCTGGGCCTGGCCGAACCGGCCGGCCTGCTCGGCCATCCGCTGCAGCCGGTCGGCCGGGGCGTCGATCAGCCCCGTCTGGCCGGCGTCGGGGACCGCGCTGAGCACGATCAGGTCACGGAACCGGTCCAGCATGTCGGCGGCGAACCGGCGGGGATCGAGGCCGGCCTCCATCACCCGGTCCACGACGCGGAACACCGCCGCCCCGTCGCCGGCCGCGAACGCGTCGGTGACCTCGTCCAGCAGGGCCGCGTCGGTATAGCCGAGCAGGAACGCCGTCTTGTCGTAAGTAAGCCCCGACTCGTCGGAGCCGGCCAGGAGCTGGTCGAGCACGGACAGCGAATCGCGCACCGAGCCCGCGCCCGCGCGGATCACGAGCTGCAGCGCTTCGGGTTCGCTGGCCACGCCCTCCCGGCTGAGAATGTCGGTGAGCAGCTGGCGCAGCACCGCGGGCGGCACCAGCCGGAACGGATAGTGGTGGGTCCGGGACCTGATGGTCGCGATGACCTTCTCCGGCTCGGTCGTGGCGAAGATGAACTTCAGGTGCGCGGGCGGCTCTTCCACCAGCTTGAGCAGGGCGTTGAAGCCCTCCCGCGTGACCATGTGGGCCTCGTCGATGATGTAGATCTTGAACCGGCCGGAGACGGGGGCGTAGAACGCGCGCTCGCGCAGGTCCCTGGCGTCGTCCACGCCGCCGTGTGACGCGGCGTCGATCTCGATCACGTCGATGCTGCCGGGCCCGTTCGGCGCCAGGGCGATGCAGGAATCGCACACCCCGCACGGCTCCGGCGTGGGGCCCTTCACGCAGTTCAGCGAGCGGGCCAGGATCCGGGCACTCGTGGTCTTGCCGCAGCCCCGGGGCCCGCTGAACAGGTAGGCGTGCGAGACCCGGCCTGCCTGCAGCGCGCGGGTGAGCGGCTCGGTGACCTGCTCCTGCCCTTTGACCTCAGCGAACGTGGCCGGCCGGTATCGCCGGTACAGGGCCAGGCTGTCGCCAGGCGCCACGCTCGAAGGCTCGCCTGCCATTGGTCTCATCCTCGCGGGGCGGGAAGGGACCCCCCGTACACCCGCCAGAGCCCGCGTACCCTTGCTGCCTTCCGGCCCTGGGGGAGTTGGCGGGATAAACGCCGTACGGGGGGTCTTGAGTCAGCTTAGCGGGGTGTCGCGGGTGCCTGCTCCCCCATTCGGGCGCCGTGGCCGTCCCGGCGCGTGGCCAGGGCGCTGGCCGGTAAGCTGGTCGGCGGAGGATTCGCCTAGTGGCCTAGGGCGCACGCTTGGAAAGCGTGTTGGGTGCAAGCCCTCGCGAGTTCGAATCTCGCATCCTCCGCCATCTGACCTGCAAAAACGTCAGTTCCTGGCAGCCGGCGCGGGGAGCCCTTCATGATCTGTGGTCTCATTCGTGGTCTCAGTTTTGAACGCTAGGCGGTGCCATCGCCGGGACGAGCCACAGCTATTGTGCCTGGTCACAGCCGCCCCGTACCGGCATGAACGGAGGGGTGCACGCCGCCGGAGCGTGCGCCCTGCCGTTCAGGGCAGGCCGGGACCGTCCGCGACCTGGGTGCAGGTTGCTGTTGGGTGCGGCCAGATACCCGCCAACTTACAGACCGCATCACACCCAGTGATCGAGAAGTTCTAGGAGATCGCGCGCCGAGCCGCCGATCGGCGCGGTTTGGGATCGCATGCAGCACGAATCGCTGCCTACGTCCGGTTACGACCACGCATGCAGCGCTACTCCCGTCCAGCGACTAGGCCGCCGCACCTGATCCCGGGCCCGGCCCGACAAAGCATCTGGTCTTTCGCCTGGCAATCAGGCGCAATCCCACAGCTCGGCTGAACGATGGTCGGTCTCCGGTCCCATTGAGCCGCTGGCATCGCCGAGGACGCGGACGGGTGCCCGTGCGACTGCGCCTGCCTCCGGCTAGTGGCGGGTGGCTCTGAGGATTGACATGAAGCCGGCCTGGAAGACGTTTGTCACGTAGACGGTGCGGGTGCGCGGGTTGATGGCAAGGCCGTCCGGCTTTGACCCGACCGCCTGCTCTCGTGTGGCCGTGCGGCAGCCGCTGGTCACTTCAGCGTTGCAGCGTACTCCCTTCAGGACGGTCACCTGCGCGCTGGAGATGTCGGTGATGTAGAGGTTGTCGGTGCGGGTGTCGATGGCGATCTGGACCGGTGATATGCCGGTCGCCGCAGTGGGGAAATGCCTGCCGCAACCGGCGGTGTCGGCGCCGTTGCAGGTGGTGCCGTTGATCACTGACACCGTGCCGGGCGAGTCGCCATCGGCGTTGTTGGCCACGTAGATCGTGTTGGTGTGTTCATCCACGACGATGCCCACGGGCTGAGCCCCGACCGTCGCGGTGGCGGCCAAATGTCCGCAGCCGGAGTGATCGCTGGCGTTGCAGGTGGCGCCGTTGATCACCGAGACCGTGTTTCCGTCGGTGAAGCGGCTGGCAGCCGACCCGGCGTTCGCCCCGTAGACGGTGTCGGTCGCGGTGTTGACCGCCAGGCCGAAGGTGCCCTGCCCGACCTTGACTACGGCCCGGGCCTGCCCGCAGCCGGCGGTGTCGGTGGCGTTGCAGGTCGCGGCGTTGACGACGGCGACCCGGCTGGCACTGTTGCCGAAGGCCACGTAGAGGGTCTGGGTGGCGGTGTCGATGGCGGGGGGGCCCGGGAAGGCGCCGATCTTGACGGTCGGGGGGTGCAGGGCGCAGCCGGCGGTGTGGCTGGCGTTGCATGCGGCGGTGTTGATCACCGCTGCCGTGTCGGACAACGGGTTTGAGGCGTAGAGCGTATGGGTGGCTTGATCGATCGCCCCGACGTTGGCCTGCAGGCTTGTCATCGGGATCTTCGCGACCGGGGTGCAGCCGGCCAGTCGGCGGGCGTGGCAGGTCGCGCCGTTGATCACGTCGATCACCGGCTTGGTGAGGTTGCCGCCGTAGATGGTGTTGGTGGCCGGGTCGGCGGACAGCAGGAACTCGCCTTCCGGGACGGCGGGCGCCGGGCGGCGGCAGCCGGAGGTGCTGGTGGCGTTGCAGCGGCGGATGCTGGTCACCGACAAGACGCTGGCGCCTCCCACGTTCACTACGTACGCGGAGCCAGTGCGGGGGACCAGCGCGAACGCGTTCGGGAACGAGTTGAACCCCGGGCCGCGGGTGGGGGCGGCCCGCAGGCTCGGCGGGATCGTCTGGCAGCCGGATGTCACCGTGCCGTTGCAGGTTCTGGTATTGATCGCGGACAGCGTGTCGTCGCTCTGATTGACCGTGAACACGGTGTGCCGCCCGGGGTCGGCCGCCACGAACTGGGGGTTCGCGCCGGTGGTCACCGTCGGCGGGGTGCGGCCGCAGCCGGAGGTGACGCGGGCGTTGCAGGTGGCGCCGTTGATGACCGAGACCGTCCCGTCGTTGTTGTTGGCGACGTAGACGGTGTCGGTGGCCTGGTCGACCGCGACCCACGAGGCGCCGCTGCCTACCTTGATGGTGCGCGGTGCGCGGCCGCAGCCGGTTCCGGTGTGCCCGTTGCAGGTGGCGCCGTTGATCACCGACACGGTGTCGCCGTTGCCCTGGGCGCCTTTGTTCGCGGTGTAGATGGTGTCGGTCGCGGTGTCCACATCGATGGCCTGTGAGCCGGCCTTGACCTTTACAGTCCTGACCGGCTGCCCGCATCCCCTGGTCGTCACCGCGTTGCAGCTGGCCACGTCGATCACGAAGACATTGCCATTCGGGCTCACCACGTACAGCGTGCGCGTCGCCGGGTTGAAGACCGCGGCGACCGGGAACTTCCCCACCCTGACCGTCGCCGCCGGCCGACCGCAGCCGGCCGTCACCCGGGCGTTGCACCGGGCGCCGTTCAGCACCGAGACGGTGTTGCTCGTGCCATTGATCACGTAAACGGTGTCGGTCCGCTTGTCGATAACGGCCGCGAGCGGGCTGCTGCCCACCTTCGCCCTGGCCACCACCCGGCAGCCCGATCTCACCTTCGCGTTGCACTTCGCGGCGTTGATCACGTCCACGACATGGCCAGGCGTTGGGTTACAGAAGCCGGTGCACTGGACCGGCACGTAGACGGTATCCGTCCTGGGGTTCGCGGCCGGGTTACCGGGGCTGCCGCCCAGCCCGACCGACCCGCCCGAGCGGCCAGGCCTGGCCTGGCCTACGTTGCCGAGACCCGACAGCGCCGCCTTCCCAGCCCGGGCCGGCCCGGCCGGCCCCAGCCGCAGCGCCCCGAACCGCACAGCAGCCGCGCGCGGCACAACCGAACCCGGCGCCACCGCAACCGACCTCGGCGCCGCCACAACAGAACCAGACGCCACCGCGCCGCCCGCCGCGGCAAGGGAGAACGCCGCGCAGCCAGCCGTCGCCAGCGCCGCAACCATCCGGGGACCTGGCAGCCTGCGAGATGGCCAGCGTGATTGGTTCATGTTTTCCCCCTGAAGACTTTCCTTGGTCAGCCGCGCTGGCAGTGCTCTTGTCATGCCTGCCTCCTTTGCCGGGAGCCGGGGTGATGACCCGGATACGTCCTGATCGTGAGACAAGGCATCGCGCGACATCCCGCTAGTTTCATCCCGGCCCGTGAATGCCGGTTCACGCTGTCGCCGCGATCTTTGCGCGGTGGCCTTACAGGAAGCTGACATCCCCTTGCCACCAGCTGACATCCAGTCAGCCGGGGGTTTGACGCGGCTGGGTGTGGATGCTCGGCGGCCGTGCTTGGATGTGGGCGGGGGAGCAAGGTTGCTGAGATGATCGAGTACCGGATTCTCGGGCCGCTCGAGGTCAGCGCAGACGGGCGAGTGATCGAGATTGGCGGCCCGAAGCAGCGGGCGTTGCTGGTGATTCTGCTGCTGCGGGCGAACGAGCCCGTCCCGCGCGATGTGCTGGTCCGCGAGTTGTGGGGCGACGACCCTCCGGCCGGCGCGCAGGGCAGCCTTGATGTGTATGTCTCGCGGCTGCGCAAGGCCCTCGGCGCGGCAGTCAACGGGCCTGTCGTGGTGACCCGGCCGGGCGGGTACTGCCTGCAGGTCACCGAGGGGCAGCTGGACGTGCGCCGGTTCGAGCGGCTGGTCGATCAGGGCAGGAGCGCACTGACGGCGAACGCGCCCGGGCCGGCCGCCGCGAGCCTTCGCGCGGCACTGGGACTGTGGCGCGGGAATGCGCTTGGCGACCTCGGCTGCGAGCCGTTCGCGCAGGTGGAGGTCGGGCGGCTGGAGGAGCTGCGGCTCGGTGCAGTCGAGGACCGGATCGAATCAGACCTGGCGCTGGGCCGTCACGCCGATGTCGTCAGCGAGCTTGAGGCGCTGGTCGCCACCCACCCGCTGCGTGAGCGCCTGCACGGGCAGCTGATGGTCGCGCTCTACCGCGGCGGGCGGCAGGCCGAGGCGCTGAAGGCCTACCAGGCGGCGCGCCGGACCCTGGTCGAGGAGCTCGGCCTGGAGCCCGGCCCGGCACTGCAGCGACTTGAGCGCGCGATACTGCGGCAGGACGCGTCGCTCGATCTGCCCGGTAAGGCCGCAGCTGTTCAGGCGCCTGCCTCTGGACAGGGAACGGGACAGCCCTCGGGCACTGGCGCGGGTCGCAAGAATACGCTGCTGGCCGCGGCCGCGGCCGCGGCCTTCGCAGTGGCGATCGTGCTGCTCGTGGCAGTGGCTACCCGCGGGTCCGCCCATCTCGCCGCCGGCCCGGACACTGTCGGCGTGATCGACGCCGGACAGACTGACCTCAGCGCTGTCGTGACAGGAGTCGGACGGCCGAATGGGGTCGCCTACGGGGCTGGAGCGGTCTGGGTCACCGACAGCGCGGACGACCTGCTGCTCCGGGTGGACTCGGCCGGGCAGGTCATTGACCGCATCCCGGTGGGCCGCGGACCGGCTGGCGTGACGGTCGGCGATGGCGAGGTCTGGGTCGCGAACGAGCTCGACGGCACCGTCTCTGAGGTTAATCCGGGCGCCGGACAGCAGGTCGCGACGATCCCGATCGGGATCGGCCCGGACGCGATCGCGTTCGGCTACGGGTCGGTCTGGGTCGCCAACGAGACCAGCGACACGCTGTCCAGGATCGGCGCGGCCACCGGCGAAGTAGTCGCGACCATTCGTCTCGGTAGCTCCCCGGCCGGCATCGCGGTCGGCGTCGGGGCCATCTGGGTAGCCAGCCAGGAGACCGGCGACCTGCTGCGCGTCGATCCAGGTGACGACCGGCCGTCCCAGACGTTCGCGATCGGCCAGAGCCCGGACGGGGTGGCCGTCGGCGCGGGCAGCGTCTGGGTCGCTGACACCGGCGGCACGGTCTCGCGTTTCGATCCGCGGACCGGGAAGGTGCGAACGATCAGAGTGGGCGGCACGCCCGTAGCCGTCGTGTACTCCGGCGGCGCAGCCTGGGTCGCGAACAGCATGAGCGGTGCCGTGTCCAGGATCGATCCAGCAACTGGCGCGACGCAGCTCGTCCATCTCGGTAACGAGCCGACGGAATCTCGCCGCCGCCGGCAACCATGTGTGGGCAACGGTGCTCCCTTCCCTCGCGAGCCACCACGGCGGCACGCTCACGGTCATCGCCCAGCTGCCACCGGACGAGGGGGCCCGGCCGCCGACGGACCCCGCGGTCGCGTATTACCCCTGGGCATGGCAGATGCTGAGCATGACCAACGACGGGCTCGTCGGTTACCGGCGGGTCGGCGGCCTGGCCGGCGACCAGCTCGTCCCCGACCTCGCGGCCGCGCTGCCCGTGCCGGCCGACGGCGGCAGGACCTACACCTTCCATCTCCGCGCCGGCCTCAGGTACTCAACCGGGGCGCTGGTCAGCCCGGCGGACTTCCGCCGCGCCATCGAGCGGGTTTTCATGATCGACGAGCAGGTGAACTCGTCCATTCCGCCCGTCTACGCCGGGATCGTCGGCGCCGCCCGGTGCGAGCGAAGTCGCGGCCCGTGCAACCTCGCCCGCGGGATCGCCGCCGATGACCCCACCGACACGGTCACCTTTCACCTGACCGCGCCCGATCCCGAGTTCCTCTACAAGCTGGCGTTCCCGTGGGCCTACGCAGTCCCCGCCGGCACGCCGGACCACCAGGTCAGCGCCGCGCAGTTGCCCGCCACCGGCCCCTACATGACGAAGTCCCTGGTGCCAGGGCGCACCTGGGTCCTGGTGCGGAACCCGCGGTTCCGCCAGTGGTCGCAGCAGGCCCAGCCGGGCGGCTACCCGGACCGGATCGTCCTGCGACTTGACGTGGGGCCCGGCCAGGCAGTCGCCGACGTTGAGCACGGCCGCGCCGATGTGCTGCTATCCCCACCGCCCGGGAGCATCAGCCAGCTTGCGACGCATTTCACCAGCCAGCTGCACAGCGGCCCGCTCGCGGCAACTATCGCGCTAGCGCTGAACACTCGCATTGCGCCTTTTGACAAGCTCGCCGCACGGCAGGCCGTCAATGATGCCATCGACAGGAACACGGTGATCGCGCTCAACGGCGGTCCGCTCGCAGTGCAGGCGACCTGCCAGATCCTGCCGCCGGCCATGCCTGGCTACCGCCCGTACTGCCCGTACACGATCCTGCCGGACAAAGGCGGCGCCTGGACGGCGCCCAATCTCGCGCTGGCGGAGCGGCTCGTCCGGGCTTCCGGGACCCGCGGCGACCGCGTGACGGTACTGTACGGCAGCGAAGGTATGGCCTTCCCGTCCCGCGCGACCGGGCACTACGTCGTGTCGGTCCTCGATCAGATCGGGTACCGGGCCTCGCTGCGAACGGTCAGCCCGGAAACATACTTCGGCGTGCTGGGCGATTCCCGCGACAGCGTGCAGGCAGGGTTCTTCAGCTGGTACCAGGACTACCCGACGCCATCGGACTTCATCGACCCGCTGTTCACCTGCGGCTCCTTCATTCCGCACAATCCTGACAACATCAACGTCGCGGAGTTCTGCGATCCGCGGATCGACGCCCAGGCCCAGCAAGCGCTGGCGCTCGAGCGACGCGATGCGGGCCTGGCCGCAGGTCGCTGGGCTGCCATTGACCGCGAGCTCGTGAACAAGGCCCCGTGGGTGCCGCTGTACAACCCGCGCGACCTGACTCTCCTGTCCGCGCGTGCGGGCAACTACCAGTTCCACCCGTACTTTGACTTGCTCATCGACCAGCTCTGGGTCCGTTAGCCGCACGCAGCACGAATCGCGATGCCGGTCCTCCCCGCACTGCCCGTGGTCTCAAACGTGGTCTCATTCGCCTGAGTCCGCGGCCGTCCGGCGCGGTCCGCCCGAACGCCGAACCGCATGTCACGGACGGTCCCGGGCTGGCACGGACGCTGGCGCGCACACTTGGGAAGCGTGTTGGGTGCAAGCCCTCGCGAGTTCGAATCTCGCATCCTCCGCCACGCTGACCTGCGGGAACGCCTGATGGCCGCTGCATGCGGGCGTCTTGCGGTCGCGTGGTTTGGTTGATGGTCTCAGTTTTGGGCGGCGGGGGGCCATCGCCGGGATAAGCCGTCACTATTATGCCTGGTCACAGGCACCCCGGACCGGCGAGATCGGAGAGGCGCACGCCGCTGAAGCGTGCGCCCTGCCGTTCAGGACAGGCCGGGACCGGCCGTGACCTGGGTGCAGGTTGCTGTTGGGCGTGGCCGGAGACGCGCCAACGTATAGACCGCATCACACCCCAGTGATCGAGAAGTTCGAGGAGAACGCGCCGAGCCGCCGTTTCGGACGGGCCGCAGGCGCGAGCTGCCGGCGCTCACGGCCGCGCATATCGGCTGTTCGGCTCGCGGCCCGGGGGAAACAAGCCATGGCTAGTTTGACCAGCTTGCCCTTGGCCGGCCATGCCAGCATCGCCGCTGCCCTGCGCTTTCACGCCGCCGCCCAGATCGCCCACTGCGAACGATCACGAGGTGCTGAACGGCTTTGGCCGGCGCCCCGCCTCCCGTCCTGCCATGCTGTCGGCCGTTACCGCCGGCTGAGGGTGACGTGGGTGACGCCGCTGGGACTGTTCACGGCCTCAATCTGGAACCGGTCTTCGAGCCCCTCCAGACCGTCCCAGAGCCGCTCCCCGCGGCCCAGCACGATCGGCACCACGACGATGTGCGCGTAGTTGACCAGGCCGGCGGCCAGGAACTCGCGGATGGTGGACGGGCCGCCGCCGATGCGGACATCCCCGCCCGCGGCGGCCTGGCGCGCCTGCGCCAGCGCCTCGGCGGGGCTGGCATCGAGGAAGTCAAACGTGGTACCGCCGTTCATCTGGACGGCGGGCCGGGGATGGTGGGTGAGAACAAAGACCGGGGTGCGGAACGGCGGGGTGTCTCCCCACCATCCGTTCCACTCCTGATCCGGCCAGGGGCCGTGGTGCGGGCCGAACTTGCCCCGCCCCATGATCTCGGCGCCGATGCCCGGGGCCCAGGCGCTGGCGAAAGCGTCGTTGACGCCGGTGCTGCCGCCGGGCTGGCCCTGCATGGCGCGGAAGGTACGAGTCGGGAAGAACCACTCGTGCAGCCGGGTTCCCGCATGCCCGAACGGGGCATCCAGGCTTTGCCCCGCGCCGGTGCCGAACCCATCCAGCGACACCGAGAAGTTGTGCACCCGGACCTGCGACACGATGACCTCCTGACAAGCTGCTTCACAGCGACGGGGACCGGTTGCCGCGGCCCGCCACCAGTGAGGACGATCCACTGGCCCAAAGTCACCGCCAGCGCCTGGCCGCTGAGCATCATACCTGCGGATCACCGGGCGTTTCTGCTCACGGGACGTAACCGACCCCTGGACTCAGATAAGGCGCGCATCGCCGCCGTTATGGCGTACGGCCGTGTCGCCTGGCGCGGTCATCCGCGGCGCGCAGAGCCGGGTGATCTGTGCGTGCAATGGCCGGGGCCGGCGGCCTGTTCGGGGCGTCCGGCCGGTCCTGCCGGCTGAGCGCGCGTGCGTCATGCATGGTGATGCTCATTCCGGCGGCCTTCCCGGACGGGTCCTCATCGCTCCGATCGCGCGGCTCGTGCCTGGGATCAGGACGAGACCCGCAGCATGCGCAGCATCGTTGCCTGCAGGGTTTCGTGCAGTTCCTCGTCGGTCAGGTCGGCCAGGTCGGGCAGGCACTCCGGGATGAAGAACAGGACGCCGAAGGCGAGCCGCTCGGCGCCGGTGGGGTTTTCGCCGAACAGCAGGGTGAGGGCGCGCTGGCGCAGCGTCATTGCCTCGTCGTCCAGCTTGTTCCGCTTCGCCGCCGGGTCGGTGGACGCCATCGCGGCGTAGTGGCGGTTCTGGACGAGGAAGTCGGTGAAGCCGTTCACCAGGTGCTCAATCCGGGCACGCCGGCCGCGGATCCCGGCGGCTTCATCCAGGAGAGCCTCGAGCCGCTGGATTCCGGGCAGCATGGCCGCGTGCAGGATGTCGCTCTTGGCGCGGAAGTGGTAGTAGACCGCGGCCTTGGTCAGCCCCATCTCGTCGGCGATGAGCTGCAGCGAGGTGGCGTCGTAGCCGAGGTCGGCGAACAGCCGCTGCGCTGTCTCCAGGATCTGCTGCCTGGTCCGCTCGGCCTGCACCGCGCGGGTGGACATGCCCCTGACCGGCGTCGCCATGGATGTGCTCCTCATTCGTGATTCGCATCCCAGCATACAAGCTTCCGGCAAGTGACTCACTAGCTGATCGGCAGATGAGTCACTAGACATACGGCTAGTGACTCACTTGACGTATGGCTAGTGAATAGCTTAGCGTCGGAAGCCGATGCCCGTACTCCAGCTGGGGAGCTCTCCTCATGTCGAACTACCTGTACCGACTGGCTCGCTTCGCCTTCCGGCGACGGCGGCTGGTCCTGGCGGTCTGGCTGGCCGCGGCCATCGCCGCCATTGCCATCGCCATCGCCAGCGGCGGCAAGACCAACGACACCTTCACCATCCCGGGCACCGAGTCGCAGAACGCCGCGGCCGTCCTGTCCGCCAGGCTGCCGGCGTTCAGCGGCGGCCAGAGCACGATCGTCTTCGCCACCGCTCCCGGCACCGCGAAGGTCACCGATCCGGCCGCCAGGGCGGCGATCGAGACAGCCATGACCAAGCTCACGTCGATACCGCAGGTTTCCGCGGTCACCAGTCCCTTCCAGAGCCACCTGGTGTCGCAGAACGGCAAGATCGCCCTCGGGCAGGTGCAGTGGTCGGCACAGGCGACCAACGTGACAGACGCCAGCCTCAATGCCGTCACCGACGCGATGAAGCCGGTGCAGGCCGACGGCGTGCAGGTCGCCTACAACGGCAGCGTCTACCCGGGCTGGCGGACGGTGATCTCCGAGGCGCCCGAGCTGGCCGGCCTGATCATCGCGTTCGGAATCCTGATGATCACCTTCGGCGCCTTCGCGGCCGCCGGCATGCCCATCCTGGGCGCGATCATCGGCGTGGTGACCACCTTGATGGGCATCACCGCCGTCGCGTCGGTGCTGACGATCGCCTCGGCGTCGACCACGGTCGCGCTGATGCTCGGGCTCTCCTGCGGCATCGACTACGGCCTGTTCATCCTGTCCAGGCACCGGACCAACCTGCTCAACGGCATGACGCCGGAGGAGTCGGCACCGCTGGCCATGGGCACGGCCGGCAGCTCCGTCGTGTTCGCCGCCCTCACCGTGATCATCGCGCTGTGCGGCCTGACCGTCGTGGGCATCCCGTTCCTGACCGTCATGGGCCTGGCCGCCGCGGCATCGGTCACCGTCGCACTGCTGATCGCGCTGACGCTGCTGCCGGCGCTGCTGGGCTTCGCCGGCACCAAGGTCGCCGCGTTCACCCGGCTGCCCGGGCTAGGCGCCCGCGCGGAGCGGGTCGCCCGCCGCAGCGCCGCCGACCCGGACAGCCCGGCCGGCGCCAGGTGGGCCCGGTTCATCGTGCGCCACCGGGTGCTCATGCTCACCGCCGGGATCGCCGTGCTCGGCCTGCTGGCGATCCCGGCGTTGTCCATCCACCTGGGCCTGCCCAGCGGGGCCTCGCAGCCCCCGGGCAACACCCAGCGCCAGGCCTACGACCTGACCACCGAAGGCTTCGGCGCCGGCTACAACGGCGCGCTGCTGATCGTCGGCCAGGACGTCCGCAGCCCCGCGGACACCCAGCAGCTCGCGACGGCACTCGCCACGCTGCCCGACGTCACCAAGGTGACCCCGGTGACCACGCAGAACGGCATCTCGCTGATCAGGCTGATACCGAAGTCCGGGCCGAGCGACCCGGCCACCGCCGCCCTCGTGCACACCATCCGCGACCACCGGGCGGCGGTCGAAGGCCGCACCGGCGCGCACATCCTGGTCGGCGGCACGACCGCGTCCAACATCGACGTCTCGGCCAAGCTGTCCAGCGCCCTGCCGATCTTCCTGGTCGTCGTGGTCGGCCTGGCGTTCATCCTGCTGACGTTCGCCTTCCGCACGATCCTGGTGCCCGCCACGTCGATCCTGGGCTTCCTGCTCTCGATGGCCGCCGCGCTCGGCGCACAGGTCGCGCTGTTCCAGTGGGGCTGGGGCCAGCATCTGCTCGGCATCACCCCGGCACAGACGATCAGTTTCCTGCCGATCATCATGCTGGCGATCATCTTCGGCCTGTCCAGCGACTACGAGATGTTCGTCGTATCGCGGATCAAGGAGGACTACACCAGCAACGGCGACGCCCGTCGCGCCGTGCAGCGCGGCACCGGGCTGTCAGCCCGCGTAGTCACCGCAGCGGCGCTGATCATGTTCTCCATCTTCGTCGCCTTCATGTTCACCAGCGACCCGACCATCAAGGCCATCGGCTTCAGCTTCGCTGCCGGCGTCTTCCTGGACGCCTTCGTCGTAAGGCTCACGCTCGTGCCGGCCATCATGGCGATCATCGGGTCAAGAATCTGGTACCACCCGCAGTGGTTCGCCAGGCACATCCCCGATCCCGACATTGAGGGACAGCGGCTCGCGCACAAGCCCGCACGGCGAGAGCTCGCTGCCGCAGGCACCCCAGCCCAGCAGAGATAAGAGCCTGATCGCAGGGATCTGCGCCAGGGCACGCCCGGATCGCTCCGGCGGCGAACATGACTGACATCTACAGCTCCCTCCGCACGCGAACAGACAGGCACCACCCCGTCAGCGGCCCGAGCCCGGCTGCACGCACACGCCGCCGGGAAACCCGCTGACGGGGCCCAGCTCCCCGCAGCAACGCGGTCCGCGCACGCCGGGGACGAGCCGTCCCGCCGCCTCAGCTCCCGCCGACCACGCGGCTGGAGCGGCCATTTGCCGCCCAGCCTGCCCAACTGCCCGTTACGGCACACCTGGCACCGCGCCCCCCTCCACGGCGGGCGTGAACGAGAACATGGCGCTCAAACCGGAAACAGCGGCCTCCCCCGCGTACCCGGCGGCGCAGTCCACGGACCCCTGGCCCCGCCAGGAGCGCGCCGCAATGCTGATGAACCTAACCGCGAACGACCGGCTGGCCAGGGTAAGGGCACCCAGAACCGGTCGATCTGGCGCCCAAGGATGCCGAGAGCCGACCGCCTCCGACGTCACTCTCTGTGGTCGGCGTTGCGTGCCGCTTGACGCTCGGCGCCGTAGAACGTTGCACAGCTCAGCCAGGGACTAGCGATCCGGCCCGTTTGAGGGTGCGGATGGTGGGTGCTGTCTCCACGTGGCGTACTCCGGCCAGCTCTCCGATCTGGGTCGTGAGGTAGCGGTACAGCTGTCCGGTGTCGGCGCAGACGACGCTGGCCAGTAGGTTGGTGGGCCCGGTGGTGGCGCCGGCAAAGGGAACCTCGGGGTGTGCGGCGATGGCGGTCCCGACGGCGGTGAGGGCGCTGGGTTCGGCGGAGATCCACAGCTCGGCGGAGATGACGCTGCCAAGCACGCGCTCGTCGAGGTCCACGTCGAAGTACAACGCGCCGGCCCGGTGCAGCTGGGCGATCCGGCGCCGCACGGTTGACTCGTGCCATCCGGTGCCGGCGGCCAGGGCGGCAGCGGTTGCGCGCCCGTCTTTGGCCAGTAGCCCGGCGAGGGTCTCGTCTTGCTGGCTGAGATGCACGGGAGCGCCGGGGCTTTTCCCGCTCCCCGGGCCCGGGTCCTCAGCGTCGTCCCGCAGGCTGGCGATCTCGTGAGCAGTCAGCGCCCTCGTGAGCTCTGGCCAGGCCACGGAGCTGAAGGTGTGCAGTAGCGCGTGCGCGCTGACCCCGAGTACTCTCCGGCTTCCGGTCAGCCGGTCGAGCAGCAGAGTGTCGCGTTCCTCGGGTCCGCGCGGCTGGAACAGGCAGTGGATCTCGGTGCCGCCGGAGGCCAGCCGGACCCAGGAGGTATCGGGGCGCCGGGCCAGCGCGGAACCCACCGGGACGGCGGCGTCGGGCGTGCAGCGCAGCCGCAAGATCCAGTTGACCCGGCTGACGAGGGAGCTGTCCAGGCGCCCGAGGACCCGCAGCCCGAGGGCCGAACCCAGAGAAGTGTAGCGGCGCCGGACTGTCTGGTCGGAGACGCCCAGCACCGCGGCAAGCTGACGGAACGGCGCGCGTGGTGCGATCAGCAGGGCATGTACCAACCGGCGATCGAAGGTGTCCGGCTGACCGTTTTGCATGCCCCGATCGTATGCCTGTGTCGAGATCCGGCAAACGGGGCCATCTCAATGGATTCGGCGGGCACGCCTCGCTGATGATGGCCGCATCGGGCGCGTCGCGCTGATTTCACGTCATTCAACCATCGAGGAGGACCTGTTCTCATGCTGACATCACATACTCATCAAGCACGGGCACCGTCGCCGGCACCGTCGGATCGTCGTCGGCTGATGCTGACGGCGGGCCTGGCGGTGCTGGGCGTGTTCGTGACCTACGTGCCGATCACCGCGGTGAGCGCCGCGCTGGCCACGATCGGTCACGCGACCGGGGCAAGCACGTCGGACCTGCAGTGGGTCTCGGACGCTTACGTGATCCCGATGGCCGCCGCGGTGCTGTCGGCCGGCCTGTTCGGTGACCTCTACGGGCGCCGCCGGGTGTTCCTGGGCGGCATGGCGCTGACCCTCATCGGCGCAGCAGTCGCCGGCCTGTCCGGCGCATTCGACCCCGCCGCCGCGATCCGTATGCTCTGGACCGGGCAGGCGATCTCAGGACTCGGTGCCGGCCTGCTGCTGCCGACTACCCTCGCGTTGATCGCCACCGTCGTGCCTAACCCGAAAGACCGCGGCAAGTACATCGGCATCTGGGCCACCGGGCTGCTGCTCGGCCTGGCCGCCGGCCCGCTGCTGTCCGGCGTGATTCTCGACCACGCCAGCTACGGGTGGACCTTCCTGCCCACCGTCGGCCTCGCTGCCATCGCCGGCGCCGCTGCGCTGGCCCGGCTGCCGGACTCGAAGGCACCCGAAGGCCGCCGCCTGGACTGGCCCGGGCAGATCACCGCCACCATCGCCATCGCCGCCTCCATCTACGGCGTCATCGAAGGCGGCAGCAAAGGCTGGTCGGCCCCCGTTACCATCGCCGGGCTGTGCGCCGGCGCGGCCGCGTTCGCCGCCTTCATCGTCGCCGAGCGACGCTCGGCCTCTCCGCTGGTCAACCTCACCTTGTTCAAGTCGGCCGCCTTCACCGCGGCCGGGTTCTCCGCCGTCATTTCCCTGTTCTCGGTCGTCGGCGTCACCTTCCTGCTCAGCCTGTTCCTCGGCTACGTCCAGCACCTGTCAGCGCTGCAGATCGGCGAGCGGCTGCTGTTCGTCACCGCCGTCGCCGCCGCAGTCAATCCCGTCATCGGGCTGGCCATGCACAAGGTCAAGGTCATCTACCTGCTCGCCGCGGGACTGGCCGTCTCCGCAGTGGCCGTCTTCCTGCTCACCGGCATCGAGGCCCAGACCAGCCTGGCCGGCCTCGGCTGGCGGCTGGCGGTCTTCGGCCTGTCCGTCGCGATCATGCTCACCACGGTCTCGCTCGCCGCCATCAACGCCGTTCCCTGGCAACAAGCCGGGATGGCCGCAGCCGCAAACACCGCCCTGCGCCAATACGGCAGCGCACTCGGCCCCGCCATCCTCGGCGTCATCTTCGTCGCCCGCACCAACAGCTCAGCCAGCCCCACCACCGCACTGCACACCGCACTCATCGTCAACGGCATCCTGCTCGCCGTCGCCGCCCTCGCCTGCCTCCTGGCCGCCCGCGCTCCCAAGCGTGACGCGACGAAAGGGAGGTAAGCAGATGGAAGTCTTTCCTCACCCTGGTCTGGTTTCTCGCCGGGGCGACAGCAGGGTGGTGGCTCACCTCGCTCCGGCTGGCCAGGACTGCGTCCCTCGGCCGGGAACAGGTGCGCACATCGCCTCGACGCTCACCGGGCACCATCTCCCGGCAACCGGTCGGCGCGCCAGGCCCCGGAACTGGGCCTGGTCTCAAATGTGGTCTCATTCACCCGCGTCCGGCACCGTTCAGCGACGTCCGCGTACGGCGCATCCGCGCAGGTCGCGGACGGTCCCGAACCCCCGTGAACGCTGGTCAGCATTGTCGGAAAGCGTGTTGGGGGCAACCCCTCAGGAGTTCGAATCTCCTATCCTCCGCCACGCTGACTAGGCAAGACGCCGCGGTTTTGGCACGCGAGACTTGTGACTCTCCGTAGCTGGTCTCCGTTTTGGTCCACGCTTCTGCTTTCAAACGCTGGCTGACCAGCGCATACTCGGCGGCGACCGGCTGCATCATGCTCCAGGGCCAACGGCTGTACCACGCTCTGAGCTCGCGAATCGCCGTTGACCGACAACTACGTAACGTGTTTGCCGCGTACAGCCGGGGCCCTCAGGATCGCTGGCATCCGTGGCCACGGTGTTGACGGCAGCGCCGGCGTCGGCTAGGTCGCTGGCCAGTTTGGCCAGTCTGTCCGTGCGGTGGGCCAGGAGCGTGAGGTGGTCCCGCCTTGTGCGAACCGGTGCGATAGCACCGCCGAGGCCGGGTCGGCTCCGATGACCAGCAGGTGGCGCGGATCGACGGCGGGGCCATCGGGGCGAGCGGAGTTTGTCATGGTCGTCCTCTTTTTGAATGCGCGGTAAGGGCTCCTCGAGATCCCCCGGCGGTTCAGATCCCCCGGCGGTCACCTGCTTCGCGGACACACCGGGAATCTGCGCCAGCGACATCACCCGGGAAGAGCGGGGCCGGCCTTGGCTTGTGCAGTTGTCACTTCGGCGTTTGCGGCGGACTGCGCGCTGGCCGGGCGCAGTGGCCCGGGGCGGAGCAGGGCGCCGGCGGTGAGGGCGCCGGCGGCGAAGATGCCGGCGGTCCACCAGAACGCGGTGTCGTAGCCGTGCGCCAGCGCCAGCCCGGTCAGGGCCGGGCGGCCGATGAGCCTGGCCGCGGCGAGGTGCGCGGCGAGGTAGGAGGTGACGGCGGCGGCGAAGATGGTGTTCAGCAGCGAGGTGCCGACCGAGGCGCCGAGGTTCTGGCCGACGGTGACGGTCGCTGATGCGACGCCCGCGTCTTGGGGGGCCACGCCGAAGGTGCCGGTGTTGATCACCGGCGCGATCACCATGCCCACGCCGATTCCGGCCAGGATGGTCGGGCCGAGCACACCCGCGGCATAGGCGGTGTGCGGGCCCAGCTGAGCCAGCCAGGCCATCGCGCCTGCCGCGGCCGCCATCCCGCACGCGACCAGCGGTCTGGGCCCGAATCTGGGCATCAGCGCAGTCGTGGACAGGTTGGACGCGAGGATGAGGCCGGCGCTGAGCGGCAGGAACGCCACGCCGGTCACCAGCGGCGAGTACACCAGCGTCTGCTGCAGGTAGTAGGTCAGGAACAAGAAGATCCCGAACAGCCCGGCCGAGGCGATGAGCATCGAGGCGTAGGCGCCGCCGCGGTTGCGGTCGAGCACCACGCGGGGCGGCAGCAGCGGGTGGGCCGCCCGCCCCTGCCATACCGCGAACCCTGCGCCAAGCGCCACGCCGGCGGCCAGGAACCCCCAGGTGGACGGCGCGTGCCAGCTGTGCGCGGCCGCGTTGGAGAACCCGTAGACCAGGCAGAACAGGGCGCCGGAGACCAGCAGCACGCCGGGGATGTCCAGCCTGGGCTTGACCGGGGACGGCTGGCGTTGCAGCAGCAGCGCTCCGCCGGTGAGGGCCACCGCGGCGAAGATCAGGTTCACGTACAGGCACCACCGCCAGGACAGGTACTCGGTCAGCGCGCCGCCCAGCAGCAGGCCCACCGCGCCGCCGGCCCCGGCGATCGCCCCGTAGACGGCGAACGCCCTGCCGCGGTCCTTCGGGCCGGTGAACGTGGTGGTCAGCAGCGACAGCGCGGAGGGCACCAGCAGCGCGGCGAACGCGCCCTGGCAGGCCCGCGCGGTGATCAGCATGGCGAAGTTGACCGAGGCGCCGCCGATGGCCGAGACTCCGGCGAACCCGGCCAGGCCGGTAAGGAATGTGACCTTGCGGCCCAGCAGGTCGGCCAGCCGGCCGCCGAGCAGCAGCAGGCTGCCGAACGTCAGGGTGTAGGCGGTGACCACCCACTGCCGGTCGGCGGTGCTGAAACCCAGCGCCCGCTGCGCGGACGGCAGCGCGACGTTCATCACCGTCAGATCCAGCACCACCATGAGCTGTGCCAGGCCGATCACGCCCAGGATGAGCCACCGCCGCCGGTCCCAGGCGCTGTCGGTGGACGTGGCAGTAGACATGAGATTCACCACTTCTTCTCTGTCGTTACTGCATACGCGCGGAAGTTGGGTATGCTGATGATGTGATTACTGCACTCATAGTGCAACGAATTTGGGGGGACGTCAAGTCTCCGGGCGGGTCACGATGAGCCCCCCACCCGACCCAACGAGCCCGCCCGATGCGACGACCCAGCCGCCTGACCCAAGGAGCCAGCCGCCGAAACGGTACGTGTCGCAGCTGCGCGACGAGCAGGCCCGCCGTACCCAGCGGGCGATCGTCACCGCGGCTCACGACCTCTTCTTGGCCCAGGGTTATGCGGCCACGACGATCGACGGGATCGCGGAGGCCGCGCACGTGAGCCGGCGTACCGTGTTCAACTCGGTGGGCGGCAAGGTGGCCCTGCTCAAGCTGGCCTTGGATTGGGCCATCGTCGGCGACGACGAGCCGATAGCCCTGGCCGACCGCCCGGCGATCAAGGCGATCCTGGCCGAGTCCGACCCGCGGAAGGCACTCATGCTCTGGGTGCAGACCGTGACCGACGTCGCCGCCCGCACCACGCCGCTCGGCGAAGTTCTCATCGCCGCAGCCGACCTCGACCCGGCGGCCGCACAGCTGCTCGCCGAGGCGAGCAGCAACCGGATGCTGGGCGCCACCCTGTTCATCCGGTATCTCGCGTCCCTGGACGGACTGGCCGCCGGCATGACCGAGCAACGTGCCGCGGAACTCTGCTGGGCACTCACGGACGGCCACCTCTACCGGCTGCTGGTCGCTCAGCGCAACTGGAGCACCGCCGACTTCAACCGATGGCTATCCGCCAGCCTCGCGACGGCACTGCTGCCTCCCTGAACGGGTGCGCTGGACCGCCCTGAACGGAAGGACGCACGCCGCCGAGGAGTGCGCCCGCATAACTGCTGAGCGGCGCCATGGCGGGTCGAGATGTTCACTGAATGTGACTGCCAAAGATGCTTGGCTGCGCCAGACCCGCCTGATTGTGCGGCTATTGGCCGAAGTCCTGCCGGGCAGAAAACGGCACATATTTGGATCTTCCGTGCACCGGCCAGCGGACCTCGTCCTCGATATGACGGTCCGTGCCTTTCGACACCGGGAAGGTCAGCGCCGTCAAGACCGTCTGGGCGACGGCCCTGCCGAAGAGGTGCCCCCGTCCAGGGCGGCGAAGCGATCAGGCCCCGCCGATCAGTGACCGCGCCTCGGCGGGGCCGTCTACAAGATCGTGAAGGTCGCCGCCCACCTCGAGCCGACCCGACTGTTCGATCCCGCCGGCCTTCACCGGCTCGAAGCCGGCCGTTCGGATCAACCGCTCGACTTCCTCGCCGGCCTGGTCGTCGTCGGTCGCATAGAACAGGACCGCAGGCTCCGGTGACCGGTTGCTAGAGGACTCGAAGAGATCGACCGACAGGGTCCCGAACGCCATGGCCAGGCGCGCCCCCGCCGGCAACCACCCGGCTACGACCTCGCCAGAGGATTGCCCTTCCGGCAGGACGCGTGAGACGTTACCTTGTGCGTCGGTGCTGAGCGGGTTGCTCGGAACGACCACGAGCTTCCCGGCTAGCGGGGCGGCGATCTCGTCTATGACGTCCTTCAGCACGGTAAACCGCAGCGCGAGGACGACGGCATCGGCTCCCCGCAAGGCGTCGCGGTTGTCGACAGCGACGGCCGCAGCGGGACCGATCTGTGCAGCCAGCGTTCGTGCCGACTCATGGTTGGCGCTCGAGAGCCGCAGGGTCTCGCCGCCCGAGGCGAGCTGGCGGGCGATGACCGATCCGAGCCCTCCGGTGCCGATGATCGCCGTGGTCATGACCGAAACCTCCTCAGCGTCCCCCTTCAGAGGGCACCTTTCGCGTTGACGCGCCCGGTTGAACCGCTATTTACGTGGCGAATCGAGGCTCAGTGTCCGGGGACTGGCCACCGCCGATGTGGAGGATTTCGCCGGTGATCCCGGTATTCACCCGGACTCGTCAGCGGGTGTACTCGACGGCCAGTGAGCGGGCGTCCAGTCCCCCTTCGGGTCCGTGGTCTGTCCTACTTCGATGAGATGACCGTCGGGATCGCGGATGTAGCAACGGATCTCGTACTGGTGCTGTTTCGGCGGCGTCAGGAATTGAGCACCCCGGGCGCTCCATTCGGCGTAGACGGCCTTGATGTCCTTGACCCGGATATTGAGGAAGCTACTGACCCGGTCGGGATTGCGTGGCGTCTCCAGGGTGACCGCCGGCTTGTCGTCGGTCGGGCCTCCGCCGGCATTGATGATGATCCAGCTGTTGGATAGCGCGACATAGGTCAGCCCACCGGGGCCGGAGAAGGCCACCCTGCCGCCGAGTACTTCAGTGTAAAAGCGCCGAGAGCGCTCGACATCGTCCGAGACGATGAAATGGGCTAGCACAATTCCCTCTGGCGGCGGTGGGAGCTCAGCCACCTGGCACCTCCACTGGTTGGGTCTTACACCCGCTTACGACGGGCCTGCAGCCGATGCTACGGGGAACGGATTCAGCGCCGGTGGTCGCGGCCATCCTCGTCGAGGGCCCGGGGATCGCATACACCGTCCGGGTGAAGACGCTGTTCCCGTCCGAAGCTTCATGGTGGCGGGGCGACCGGTCCGCGAGCTGCCCGAGAATGGCACGGCGCCTGAGGCTTCCTGGTGAGGCGGAAGTGTGGGTAGAAGCGCCGACGGGCACGGCTACCGGCAGGCAGGCACGCACGTGCCTCCAGGTACAGCCAGGTCCTTACAGCAAACAGACATGTGCACCGTCTACGTCGCACCCGCGGCATCACAGGAGAGGCGCTCATCCCGTGCGTTCCGACATCGTCCCCGGTGGAACCTTCCCCGATTATTCGCTGCCCGACCAGACCGGCATCGTCCGCACGCTGAGCGAGCTTCAGGGCCGGGACCCGCTGATCCTGACGCTCGCGCGTGGCAACTACTGCCCGAAAGAGCACCGGCAGCACCTGGAGCTGGCCGAGAACTACCCGAAGATCTCGGTGGCTTATACACAGATCGCCACGATCGCCACCGACGACCACCACACCCTGCAAGAATTCCGCGCCTCGGTTGGCGCCCAGTGGCCCTTCCTGTCCGACCCCGGGCGGACCGTCCAAAAGGACCTCGACATCGGCGAGTACACCGACCCCGAGCACAACCCGATGATCCCGCACACGCTCGTGCTCAAGCCGGGACTGGTCATCCACAGCATCTACAACGGCTACTGGTTCTGGGGCCGCCCGTCGTTCGACGACCTGTGGCATGACCTGCGCGCCGCCACCGCCGAGATCCGCCCGGACTGGGACCTAAGCACCCCGGGACTGCGCGAGGCCTGGGACGCCGGCGACTACTCGAAATTTCACGGATGGGACAGGCGGTCCCCCGGGTCAATGCCGACCTCGTATGTCGAGCCGAGCAAGGGGTGAACGCGATGCGCACATCGGTGTGCGAGTTGCTTGGGATCGAACAGCCGATCGTCCTGGCGCCCATGGTTGCGGTTCCCCCGCTGGCCGCGGCGGTTTCGAATGCCGGCGCGCTCGGCATGGTGACGCTGACGTGGTCCGATGACGTCGGGGCCGTGGTTCGGGAGACGGCGTCGCTGACCGCGCGGCCGTTTTGCGGCAACCTCGTGCTCACCGAAGATCGTCACCGTCGCCTTGACCAGGCCCTCGAGGCCGGCTTGCGGATCGTCTCGTTTTTCTTGGGTGATCCCAGCGGCTACATCGAGCCTGTGCACGACGCCGGGGGGATTGTCATGCACACGGTCGGCACTGCCGAGGAGGCACGGCGTGCAGTCGCGTCCGGCGTGGATGTGATCGTCGCGCAAGGCTGGGAGGCCGGCGGGCACGTGTGGGGCACCGTCGCGACACTGCCGCTGGTGCCCGCCGTGGTGGACGCGGTCGCGCCAGTGCCGGTGATCGCGGCTGGCGGGATCGGTGACGCCCGCGGCGTCGCCGCGGTGCTCGCCCTGGGCGCCCAGGCGGCGTGGCTGGGCACGCGGTTCCTGTTGGCCGAGGAGATGCCGATCCACGAGGACTACCGGCGCCGGCTGATAGCCGCGGCCGAGACCGATCCGCAGCGGTACCCCAACCTGTACTCGGTCGGGTGGCCCGACTCTCCCCACCGCGCTCTCCGCAACTCGACCGCCGACGCGTGGCAGGCCGCGGGCCGCCCCCCGCTCGCGCAGCGGCCAGGAGCGGGCGACGTGATCGCGCACTTCGCCTCCGGCGAAGCAATCGTCCGCTACGAGCCAGCACCGCCGATGGCCGGGACCACCGGCGACATCGAAGCGCTTTCGATGTGGGCCGGACAGGGCGTCGCACTCGCGAGGACATCCCAGTCAGCGGCGGACATCGTGACCGAGCTCACCTCCCACCTGTAACCCGGGCCGAAGGCGCTCGCGCCGCGACCGCCGGCGCTCGTTCTCGGCCGGCGCTGGCCCGAGCTGGAAAGAGGCGGTGATCAGAGCCGCGGCCAATCCGGCCTGATCCTGCGGCACGTCCGCGTTCGCGACCGTTTGCACACCGGCATACAGCAGCCCGATCGCCTTTCGATGATTGGCGACCCGGACGGTGCAGGACAAGGCGCAGCATGTCGATTACCTGACGGGAGCGTTTTCGATCGCCGTCGCCACGACCGGAGGGTTGTGTCGGGGCGTAGGTCGGCGGCGGCTCCGAAGAGCCGCGCCGACCTCGCTTGCGGGGGACAGCCACGAGAATGCCTGGGTGATCGTCCCGGCGGAAGCGGCGGCCTCGATCGTCTCGTAGATGGCCGACTCGACTGTTTAGGCCTCGCGGGCGCGTTCGTAGGTTAGGTGGGCAAGGCCGTTCCCCACGGTCTTCGTGTGGATGAGGCGCAGGGGTCGCTTGTCGCTGGTCTCGCCGAACAGACGCTCGCCCGCGCCGACCGCAACCGGGAAGACGGTCAGGCGCAGCTCGTCGACCAGGTCGTGCTCCATCAGCGTACGCACGAGCGGGCGGCTGGCGTACACGACGATCTCCCCCTGTATCTGTTGCTTGAGCTTCGAGACCTCGCTAACTACCTCGCCCGCCAGGACGGTCGCGTTCGTCCATTTGGGCTCTTGGAGCGTCGCGGACACGACGTACTTGGGCAGGCGGTTCAAACTGTCCATCCACTCGCCGCTCATAATTGACGACCGTGCGCCGAAGTACTCGTCGCTCCGCCGACCCATCAGCAGCGCCTCGGCGCCTTGTGCCTCGGCCAGTTCGAGTTCCGCCCACGCCTCCCAGTCCTGGCCCATGAACTGAAGAAACCAGCCGCCGTGCCTGAACCCTCCCTCGCCGCTCGGGTCCTCGACGACGCCGTCAAGCGTGACGTTCTGGCTGACCACGATCTTTCCCATCTTGATTCTCCTTGTATCCGGGACGCGCCCCGGGCTGGGACCGCCTCCAACCGGGTAGACGCCACCGCCCGCCTGGAATTGAGCGCCGCAACGCCGCCCAATTCGCGGGCCCGGCGGCGTCTTTATCGTTGAGCGAGCTGAACGCGCCCCTGTGGAAAGAAGAAGAGCGAGGATGCATGCCGATGGAGATGGACACGACGGACCTGATCGCTCGGGCTCGGGCCGGCGACCACAACGCGTTCCGCGACCTGGTCCAGGGCCACTCCCACGAGTTGCAGGTGCACTGCTACCGCATCCTGGGATCCCTGCAGGACGCCGAGGACGCACTCCAGGAGACCCTCGTGTCCGCCTGGCGTAACCTCGGCGAGTTCGGCCAGCGGTCTTCGCTCCGGACCTGGCTGTATCAGATCGCGACCAATCGGTGCCTGAGCATGTTGCGCGCCGACAGCCGACGCCCCCGCATCGCCCCCCCACTGCCCGAGGCCACCCTGCCCGAACCCACCGGCGCCGGCGACGCCCCGCCCTGGCTGGAGCCCTACCCCGACGTCCTGCTCGACCACCTCGTCGACCAGCGCCCCGGACCGGAGGCCCGCTACGAGACCACCGAGGTCATCTCCCTGGCCTTCATCACCGCCCTGCAACTTCTGCCCCCACGCCAACGCGCCGCGCTCGTCCTCCGCGACGTCCTGGACTACCACGCCGCCGAAGTCGCCCAGATGCTCGGCACCACCCAGGAAGCCGTAAACAGCGCGCTCAAACGCGCCCGCGCCACCGTCGACAACCACCTCGCCGACTCCAGCAGCACCGGCACCGGCAGCAGGGGCACCGGCAGCCTCAGGCCTGCACGCCAACCCGACACCGCCGCCGAACACCGGCTCGTCGCCCGGTTCACCGACGCCCTGGAACGCGCCGACCTGGACGCCATGATCGAACTGCTCGTCACCGACGTGAGACTCTCCATGCCCCCGGCCATGCTGGAATACCGCGGCATCGAATCGGCCCAGCGCGTCCTCGCCGCCGTCACCTTCCGCCCCGGCCGCACCTACCGCGTGGTACCCACCCGCGCCAACGGCCAGCCCGCCTTCGGCTTGTACCTGGCAGACCCCCACGCGAGTGTCTACCGCGCCTACTGCCTCCTGGTCATCACCACCGCCGGCGACCACATCACCGCCATCACCAGCTTCAGCACCAACGTTATGACGCGCTTCGGACTACCCCGAAACGTTCCCGAAACAGATTGACAGACTTCTGGCGCCACCCTGTTGTCCCGCGCCTGAAGGCAGAACTCGGATAGTTGCCTCAGGCTTCTTCAACGAAGTTCCAGCGCGGGACGCCGTGGCGTCGCTGTCACACCGGCGAGCCGCGAACAAACGGGGAGCAAGTTCGAATCTCTTACCCTCCGCCACCCTGACCAGGCACGATGCCGAATCCTGGCTGTCGCGTTCTGCCTGCCCCGGAAGCTGTTGTCTTAGTTTTTGGCCACGGAACGGTCTCACTTGCGGGCCCAGGGCAGTGCGACTGCCAGGATCAGCCCAGCTGTTGTGCCTGGTCACGGACATCCCGGGAGAGTAAGAAGTCGGCGGACGCGCCAGCTATGACAAGCGTGCTTCGGCTAGCAGCAGGCCGACCAGGTCGGCCGGCGCCGGCGTCAGTCCGGTCAGCCCGCGGGCGGTGAACCAGCGCGCGACGTTCGCCGAGTCCCTGGTCAAGAACTCCACGCCGCGCGGGTTCGCGATCAGGTCGACGATCTGCGGCATGTCGATCATGACCAGTCGGCTGCCGTGCACCAGCAGGTTGTAGGCCGACAGGTCGCCGTGCGCGTAGCCGAGCCGGGCCAGGCGGCAGAGGGCAGTCACCAGCTGGTCCCACAGGCTTGCGAGCTCTGCCCCAGCCGGCCTGATCTCGGCCAGTCGCGGCGCGGCCGTGCCGTCCGGCTCGCCGATGAACTCCAGCAGCAGTTCGGTCTCGAGTATCTGCACCGGATACGGCACTGGCAGGTCGGCCGCGCAGAGCTGACCCAGGGCGGCGAACTCGGCGCTCGCCCACTGGGTGGAGATCATCGCCCGGCCCGCCGCGGACCGCGCCGCGATCGCCCGGTTCACCCTCGACTCCCGGACGCGCCGGCCTTCGAGATACTCGCTGTCGCGCTGGAACATCCGGTTCTCCGCGGCCCGGTACCGTTTGGCCGCGAGCAGGCAGGACCGGTCGGTGCCGGGCACGCCGCGGCGCAATAGGAAGACGTCGGCCTCCTTTCCGGTCTTCAGGATGCCGAGCTCGGTGTTGACGGCCGCGAGGTCGGTGACAAGCCAGTCCGGGTGCGGTTGCGGACCGCGCTCCGTGGGCGCGGACCGATCCCACGTGGACCACCGGTCACCCTCGGGCAGCCCGAACGTCTCGGAGCCGAAGTCGGCCGGCGGGAGGCGCCGGCGGTGCCGGTCGCGCTTGAGGAAGGTGGACTCGTCGTCGTCAAACCGCCGCTTGCCGCGGCGAAACTGAGAGCTGGACATGGCGGAAGCTCCTGGTACAGGAAGTGCGGGCGGGCAGCAAGAAACTCGTGATGGTCCTCATCTGCGTCCCTCCTTCCTGTTCAGCGAGCGTCCGCCAGTCGCGAGCGGCGACGGCAGGGATGCGGACTGCCAGGCTGACACGCCGCCGGGCAGCAGGCAACAGGGTTTTCCGCCGGTCAGCCTCCCGTCGCGGCAGCGATCGTACGGGCCTGCTTCTCGGTCAGCACCCTGGCGATCCGGTTGATCCACAGGTTCGTCGGTCGCCTGCGTCCTCCGCGGAAGGCAGGATCTCGACCTACCCCTTGGACCCGTGCATGTGGATTCGCTGCCCGTCGTGGATCAGGCGGGTGGCCTGCGTCACGCCCACGACGGCGGGCAGGCCGTACTCCCGGGCGATCACCGCGCCGTGGGTCATCAGTCCGCCGACCTCGGTCACCACGCCGCGGATCGGCACGAAGGCGGGAGACCAACTCGGGTCGGTGGCGACGGTCACCAGGATGTCGCCGGGCGCGACGTCGGCGCGGCGGCCAGCGGACGCCGGGGAGTTTGCTCCGCCGCTCCGAGTGGGCATGACTGTTCTGCCAGACTGCAGGCACCGGCGCAGCGCACCGCGATGGCCGCGGTACGGGTGGTGCGCAGCTGTGACGGTGCCCGTCCCAAGGGCAGGAGGCCTCTATGGCGGACAAGGCGGCAGGGCCGGAAAGTTCCGGGGACAAGGCGAGCCCCGGGAACAAGGCAGGCTCCCCGGATCGGGCAACCGCCGGCCAGGCCAAGTCCCGCGACAGTGCGGGTCAGCAGAGCAAAGCCGCCTCCGCAGATGAGGTGCAGCCTGAATTCCGCGAGGCACTGGAGCGCAAGCGTGCCAGGGAAGCAGGTACCGTCGGCGCGCCCCGGGGCAAGGACGCGGGGAAAATCCACCGCCCTCATGGGCCGGCCGGCAACCGCCGCTCGTTCCGCCGCAAGAGCGGCTGACGGCTGCTGGCTGCTGTTTTGCGCGCGGGTTGTCTCCACGCCGGGCATGGAGATATTCGTGATTGCGTCGCGGCGAGCGAGCTGAACACGGCCGTCGCGATCGACCCGCCAATCTGCTGGGCGGTGTTGACCATCGCGCATGCCACGCCGGCTTCGCGGGACTTGACCCGATGGTCGCGGCATTCTGCGCCGGTCCGAAGGACCAGCCCGCATCCGAGGCCAGGTGTCATCCCGGGCCGTTGCGGCCGTCGGCCTGGGTGCCGCGGGTGAGCGATGCCAGTCCGGTCTCGAGCAGTTCCGCGGCTTGGCGTACGTCGCCGGCGACCGCGTTGCGCAGCTGAGCGCCGCGCCGGCCGGCGCGGATGTGACGGACCCGCGAGTCCATGTCGACCTGGACCAGGCCGGCGAGCGCCCAGCCGGCGACCGCCGGCCCGGGATCGGTGGGCTCGGTCCCCGCCTGCAGGGCGAGCTGTTCGGCGGCCACGCGGGCGAGGCGGTCCTGGATCTCCAGCCAGTGCGCGTGCAGCGCGGGGGTCTGCTTGACCATCGTCGCGAACGTCGTGGCGACGTGGGCGGCGAGCTCGTCGTCGAGCAGGTCCAATCCGTGCATGCTGGCCTCGAGCGCCCCGATGAAGGCATCGGTGATCGACATCCCGGCCTGCCGGTCCCGCAGTGCGGCCGCCAGGGCGCCGATGAGGTCATCGGCGTCGTCGAGCACCATCGATTCTTTGGTCGGGAAGTAGTTGTAGAGCGTCTTCATCGAGACGTTGACGCGGTCGGCGATCTCCGACACCTTCACCGCGTCGAAGCCGCGACTGGCGAACATCGCGGTTGCGGCGTCGGCGATGAGATGGCGGGTGAGCCGGCGCTTGCGCTCGCGCAGCCCTTCGCCGGGATGCTCGGCGCGGTAGCGCTTCTCCTCGGCGTGCCGCACGCGGCGCAGGCTGTCGATGATCTCCTCGGCCATCTCCTCGGCGATGACACCGTCGAGGACGCGCTCGACGGGTTTCCGGGGGCCGATGACGCCGGAGCCTGGCTCGCTCATAGCCGCACGATACCCCAAAACTTCACGTTGACTAGTTCTTACAACATATGTATTTTTACAATCATGAGAGGCAGTACACAACTACACCGTCGCGTTCTGGGTCGGAGCAACGTTCTTGACAGCCGCGGCACTGGCCGTCGCGCCCTTGCTGCGACCGGGCTTGGCTGAGCTGGGCGCGAGTGCCGCGCGCTCTGATATCCGTCCGCGCGGTGTCACGACGGACAGACACACCCAACCAGCCCGATCCGTAGCCGAAACCACGACAGAGGGCGCACCAGCCTGCGTCGAGTTGAAAGGAGCATCATGAAGGCAGCACAATTCAGCCGATTCGGCGGCCCCGAGGTCCTGGAGATCGTGGATCTTCCCGACCCGCATCCGGGTCCCGGTCAGGTCCGGATCGTTGTGCGCGCGGCCGGAATCAGCGCAACAGACCCCAAGCTGCGCGCGGGCACGTTGAGGTTCGGTGCACAGCTCCCGCAGACAACAGGTCGCGACGTCGCTGGGGTGGCCGACGAGATCGGCGAGGGTGTCACCGACGTGGCCGTTGGCGATCGCGTGTTCGGCGTCTGCGACGACGGCGCCGGCGCAGCCGAGCTGGCACTGCTGACCTTTCGTGCGATCATCCCCCCCTCACTCGGGTTCGTCGATGCCGCCGGACTCCCGGTCGCACTCGAGACGGCCACGCGCGCGATTGACCAGTTGGGGGTGAAGAGCGGAAGCACGCTGTTCATCAACGGCGCCTCCGGCGGGATCGGCAGCACGGCCGTCCAGCTTGCCGTCGCGCGCGGCACGCGCGTAATCGGCGCCGCCAGTGCTGCCAACCAGAACTACCTCAGCTTGCTGGGCGCCGAGCCCGTGACATACGGAGTGGGCATGATCGAGCGGGTCCGCGCTCTGGCCCCTGGCGGCGTCGACGTCGCACTCGATGTCGCAGGAAGCGGCGTCCTACCCCAGCTCATCGAGCTTGCCGGCGGCTCGCAGAACGTGGTAACGCTCGCCGACTTCGACGGTTCGAAGGAGCACGGCGTGCGATTCAGCAACGGATTCGCCGACGGCCACGCGTTCCACTCGCTCTCGGAGGTAGGTGAACTACTCGAGGCCGGGCGATTCTGGCTTCCTGTCAACCGAACCTTCCCGCTCACCGAGATCGCCCAAGCGCATCGCACCAGCGAGCACGGTCACATACGAGGCAGGCTGGTGCTGGTCATCAGCTGATGGCGGCGACGGTGACACGGGTGGCTGTGTACCCCGTTCCGGCGTTGCACGTTCGTGCAGCATCGCGCACATAAACTCTGTGCGTACGAACACCAATGATGTACTACACTGATTCTCGTGGACGCATCGGAGCGGGTCAGTCGACTGGTGGAGGCGTTGCGGCGCGATGGCCGCGTCAACGTCGCCGGGGCGGCGGCTGAGTTCGGTACCGCGGAGATGACGATCCGGCGGGATCTCGACCAGCTGGTCGAGCGTGGGGTCGCGCGGCGAGTGCGCGGCGGGGCGGTGAACCTGCTGATGCGCGGGGAAGAACTGCCGTACGCGATGCGCGAGATCGAGGCCGTGGACGCCAAGCGACGCATCGCCGCCGCGGTGGCCGAGCTGATCGCGGATGGCGAGGCGGTTGGCCTGGATAGCGGTACGACGGTCGCGGAGACGGCGCGGGCCCTGACCGGGCGGCGGGTGACCGTGCTGCCGCTGTCGCTGCACGCCGCGATGGGCCTAGCGGCGTCGCCCTCGGTGCGGCTGGTGATGCCTGGCGGTGAGGTCCGGCCCGGGGAGCTGGCGATGGTCGGGCCGCTGGCGTTGGCCAGCATCTCCGCGCTGCGGTTCGACACTGTGGTGCTGGGCTGCTGCGGGGTGTCCTCCGAGGGGGACGTGATGGCTCATGATCTCGGCGAGGCTGCGGTGAAGCAGGCCCTGCTGGCCGCAACCGCCCGCAGCGTGCTGGCCGTCGACGGGTCCAAGTTCGGCCGCGCCGCGATGGCGGTCGTCTGTTCGCTGTCCGCGGTTGACGTGGTCGTCACCGACACCGCGGCACCCGAGGCCGCGGTCGCGGCGCTGCAGGCCGCCGGGGTCCAGGTGCACCGTGTCTGACACTGCCCGGCTGGCCGCGCCGGCGGTCGCGGTGCCCGCGACGGTGCGTCGTTGGCCGCGGATCGCGGTGACCGCGGTGTTCATCATGCACGGGCTGCTGTTCGCCTCGTGGACCGCGCACATCCCGGACGTGAGGGCCCACCTCGGACTGACCGACGGCACGCTGGGGTTCGCGCTGCTGGGCGCGCCGGTCGGTTCGGTGACCGCGATGGTCGCGTCGGCCTACCTGCTGCCCCGCCTTGGCAGCCGCCGCATCGTGCAGGTCGCGCTGGTCGGCTACTGCGCTGCCGGGCCGTTCGTGGGACTCACCGGCACCCTGGCGGCGCTGTTCGGTGCGCTGTTCGTGTGGGGCGCATTCCAGGGCACCCTCGACGTGGCCATGAACACCCAGGGCATCGCCGTCGAGCGTGCCGGGCGGCGGGTACTCATGCCCGGGCTGCACGGCAGCTGGAGCATCGGCTCGTTCGCCGGCGCCGGCATCGGCGCGCTGGCCGTCGGCGCCGGAATCACTCTCACCACCCAACTTTTGGTCCTCGGCACGCTCGCCCTGCTGGGCGCCGGGCTGCTCACCACCCGGATGCTGCTCGACGGCGCGGACCAGCAGCGTGCGGCAGCAGACTCCCAAGCCGGGGATCACGTGCCGCGGACGGCACCGCGGTGGTCCGGGGGGATGGTGCTGCTGGGTGCGATCGCGTTCGCCAGCATGCTGTGCGAGGGCGCCACCGCTGACTGGGCGTCGGTCTACCTGTCCGGCCCGCTGCACACCACCGGGATCGTTCCCGGCCTGGGTTATGCCGCGTTCTCTCTCGCCATGGTGACCATCCGGCTCTCGGGTAACCGGTTGCTGACTCGCTACCGACCCGACCGGCTCCTGTCCCCACTCGCCGCTGTCGCCAGCATCGGCTTCGCCGCCGGGCTGCTGAGCGGCCGGCCAGGCGCTGCGCTGGCCGGCTTCTTCTGCCTGGGTCTTGGACTGGCTTTGGTCGTGCCGGCCGTGTTCAGCGCCGCTGGACGCATCCCGGGGCTGCACCCGGGCACCGCCGTGGCCACGGTGTCTGCCTGCGGCTGGGCCGGGTTCGTCTGCGGTCCACCGCTCATCGGCCAGCTCGCGTCGCTGACCTCGCTGCCCGCAGCCCTGGGACTATTGCCGCTGCTCACCGCGTTCATCGTCGTCGGCACGCCGCTCGCCCGCGCTCTGAAGGCCCGACCGCAACCCAACGGCCGACCGGACGGCGCGGGCGTGACTCGCTGATCGCAGCCACTACCCCAGCTGGTCGCGGCGGCGTGTCAGGTAGGCGGTCTCGGCGGTGTTGCCCGCCAGCTCGATGGCTTTGTCGTACGCCGCACGCGACTTCTGACTGCGGCCCAGCCGGCGCAGCAGGTCGGCGCGGGTCGCATGGTAGGCGTGATAGCCGGCCAGCTTGTGCTCGAGACGATCGACCGCTGCCAGTGCCACTTCCGGGCCGTCAAGCTCGGCGACCGCGACGGCCCGGTTGAGCGCGATGATCGGCGAGGAGTCGAGGCGGACGAGCTGGTCGTAGAGGGCGACGACCTGAGACCAGTCGGTGTCACGTACGTCGCGGGCGGAGGTGTGCACGGCGCTGATCGCCGCGAGGATCTGGTAGCGGCCCGGAGCCACCCCGGCGACCAGGCGCTCACGCACCAGCCGGTGGCCCTCGGCGACCAGCGCCGCGTCCCAGGCCCCACGGTTCTGCTCGTCGAGGGTGACCAGTTCGCCGCCCGCCGAAACCCGGGCGGCGCGGCGGGCCTCGGTGAGGACCATCAGCGCCAGCAGCCCGGCCACCTCGCCGTCCTCCGGCATCAGGGCCCGGATCAGGCGAGTGAGCCGGATCGCCTCGGCTGTCAGGTCGTGACGTACGGGATCGGTGTCGGGCCCGGTCGCCAGGTAGCCCTCGTTGAAGACGAGGAAGAGGACGGCGAGTACGCCGGAGACGCGTGCCGGGAGATCCTCCGCAGACGGTACCCGGTAAGGGATGCGAGCCGCCTTGATCTTGGCCTTCGCGCGGGTGATCCGCTGCCCCACGGCGGTCTCCTGCACCAGGAAGGCACGGGCGATCTCGGGCACGGTCAGGCCGGCGACCATGCGCAGCGTCAGCGCCACGCGGGTCTGCATCGCGAGCGCCGGGTGACAGCAGGTGAAGATCAGCCGGAGCCGCTCGTCGCCGATGGCGTCGAGCGGCTCGGGCGGGTCGTTGCCGGACAACAGCTGAGCCTCCTTCTGCTTGTCGTCGCGCTTGTTCTCGCGCCGGATCCGGTCGATGGCTTTGCGGTTGGCGGTGGTGGTCAGCCAGGCGCCGGGGCAGGGGGGTACGCCGTCGGCCGGCCACCGCCCGACGGCGGTCGCGAACGCCTCGGCCGCGGCCTCCTCGGCAATGTCGAGGTCACCGAAACGCCTGGTCAGAGCGGCGACCACCCGTGCCCACTCCTCGCGGTGAGCCTGGGTGATCGCCTCCCGGACGTCGACCAAGCTCACAGGATCGGCCGCACCTCGATCTTCCGGTTGCAGGCCTTCGACCCATCGGCGCCGAGCTTGAGCGCCACGTCGAGGTCGGCGGCCTCCATGATCCAGAAGCCGGCGAGATACTCCTTCGACTCCACGAAGGGCCCGTCGCTGAACATCGCTTCCTCTCCTCGGTTGTCGATGACGGTGGCCGAGCTGGGCGCCGCGAGGCCGGCGGCGAAGACCCAGTGACCCTCCGCCTGGAGCCGGTCGTTGAACGCGTCGATGGCCGCGTCCTCGTCCGGTGTGGCGAGGCCGGCCGTGTCGTCGATCACGGAAACCAGATACTGCATCTTGGATCATCTCCTGTGGTTTGGCGGCGCTCCTGGCGGGCGGCCGCTCACACCTGCTACGAACGCCTCCGCCTCGATCCGACACCGCCTGCCGGATTTCTTTCAAGGACTTTCTGGCACGCCGGTTGTGCGATCCGACGGCGCCTCTGGAGCACCCAGATCATCACCATGATCGGCGCGCAGCTGACTGCAAGGGTCCCTGGTCGCCGTCACCTCGGCGGTCTTTGCGTTGCTCGCCATCCCCCTAGTCTCCGTCCTGGTCCCAGTCGCCAGCGTTCAGCGCGTTCACATAGCACCGGGCCGGGCCACGCGGCCAAGGTAACGGACGGTGCTGACCTCTCCCGAACACCTCATCCAGGAAGGCCTTGCCAGCACTGCTGGCTTGGGAGCAGCATGGGCCAGGCACGTGCCGGCAAAGGCCGGTGCCGGTCTTTCCCGGCGTGAAGGCAACGGAGGGGGCCTGGATGCTGATCGCTATTCTTAATCAGTCGACTCTTATCTCGGATGCGGATGCGTCAACGATGACCGAGGCGGTTGCCGCGCAGGTGCGCATGGACGCTGCGCCGCTCTGGGACCGTGCGCCTGCCGCGGTGGTGTTCTCCACCGATCCGTCGGCTGTTCCGGCCGCTGCCCATTGCATTACCATCGTCGATACCGTCCAGCATCAGCCGCATGGCATGCTCGGGTATCACACGGAAAACCAGCGCGGCAAGCTTTGGGGCGTGGTCGCGGCTCAGCCCGAGCTCGACAGCGGGGCCAACGTGAGCAGTGGTGACTGGAGTGTCTCCAGTGTTTTGTCCCATGAGGTACTTGAGATGTTCGTCGACCCCAACTGCAATCTGTGGTCGAACGACGGGAAAGGCCGGCTGTATTGCTTCGAGGTGTGCGACCCGGTAGAGGCGCCAAGCTACTCCGTCAATGGCGTGTCGGTATCTAACTTCCTCACGCCTGCCTGGTTCGACCCACTGGCTCCCGCGACATCACAGTTCGACAAGCTGGGCTTGCTGCACTCGCCATACAGCATCCTGAAAGGCGGCTATATGGCTTATACCTCGGCTGGCAAGGATCATCAGGAGTTCGGCGTGGACTTTCCTCAATGGCGCCAGAAGATGAAGGCAGGCCCGTCCGCGCGCGCTACGCGGCGACAGGTTCAGGCCTCGTACAGGACATGACGCAGGGTAGAGGGCGCAGTCGAAGGCGCTGAACAAGATGATCACCCACGCGGCCGGCCGTGCCCGCCATGAAGGTTACGGTTTCGGCCGTGGCTGCGGGTTCTTCCCGGCCGGCGGCACCGCGCTTCACGCCGGTACGCCGGGCTCAGTGGGTATCCGCTCTGCCCGGTCGAGCAGGGGCTGGCAGCGCAGTCGGCGGGCGATCTCGCCGGCCTCACCGACTGCCGCCGCAGCGGCCTCGAAGTCGCCCTGGCGGCTGAGGTGCTCTGTGTGGTCGAGCAGGCCATGGGCGAGGTGGTAGGGGGTGCTGTGCTTGCGCAAGCTGGCGATCGCGGCCGCGAAGGATGCCGTGGCATCGGGGTCGCCGTGGTGGTCGGCGAGGCGCGCGCGGGCCAGGTCGCGTTCGGCCCGCAGCATGGCGGCGAGGTGGCCTGGCTGGTAGGAGTCGAGCAGGGCGAGCAGCTCGCCGATGGCGCTGATGTCACCTAGATCGAGTGCTGTTCGCGCGGCCAGCGGCCACGCCCAGCACAGGCATTCGTGGCTTATCCCGAGCGCGCCGACGTGGGAGAGCGTACGGCGGGCGTGGCGCAGCGCGTCGCCTGGCTGATGGCCGGCGGCGGCGGTGAAGGCTTCCGCGATGCTGACCTTCGCCCTGTCCTGCGGATCTTCGCTGGCACGCAACTCCCGCAAGGCCCCCAGCATGGTCTCGGCGGTGTCGGCGTCGCCGCGCAATGCGGCCAGCCAGCCCTGGTAGCAGGGGAGATATTCGATGCCGGCCAGCCCGCCGGAATCGGCGGCCTCGGTGAGCTCTTGCTCAGCGGTGTCCCAGTCGCCGAGCAGCAGCAGCACATGGGCCAAGTTCGTGATCGCGAATGCCAGGTAGTCTCTGGCGCCGGCCCGGCGGAGATTCCCGGCGGCGGTGCGTGCGGCCTGCGCCGCAGCTGCCGGGTCGGTGACCGCGAGTGCCTCCGACAGGTTCAGCAGGACGACTCCCAGGCGCATGTTGTCGCTGGCCTGCGCGGCCAGCCGTGCGGCTTCCTGGAAGTAGGCGACCGCCTGGGGATGGCGGCCGGCCATGCCGTGGTAGACCCCTCTGGTGATGAAGAGGCCGGTGAGCTGGCCCGCGCCGACGCCGAGGGCTTGGCCGAGAACCAGCGCCTCAGCGGTGAGCCTGTCCGCGTCGGATGAGCCGGCGAACATCTCCAGGGCGGCAAGTTCCTCGAGGACGCGGACGGTATCGGTGTCGGGATTCGCGCGCAGCACCTCCACGGCGGCGGTGAGCTGTTCCCGCGCGTCGCCGTGATGGCCCCACTTGCGCAGCGCCCGGCCGGCGATGGCCTGGGCGCGTGCCGCCGCCCGAGAGTCGCCGCGCTGAAGAAAGCAGCTGCGGGCGCGGTCGGCGTGCTGGACCGCCGCGGCGAAGTCGGCACTGGTGAGGGCGGCTTCCGCGGCGTGTTCCCACAAGGCGGCGGCTGGTTCCTGGCCGTTGGCGGTGTCTGCGCAGGTGAGCTGGGCGGCGGCGGTGTAGCTGGTTGCGGCCAGGGCAGGGGCGCCTGTGCGGTCAGCACGCTCAGCCGCGCGGGTCAACGCGGCGATGGCCTGCTCCCGGATCCGGTCGGCATCGGGGGCATCGGGGATCATGTTGAGCGCATCGAGGTAGTGGCGGGCGACAACGTCGGCCACCTCTTCGCCGTCACCGGGGAAGGAGGCGCGCAGGTATTCGGCGACGTCGAGGTGGCGGGTCTTGCGGTCGCGCCGCGACAGGGTGTCGTAGGCAACCTGGCGCAGCATCTGCTGAGCGAAGCCGTAGCTGCCCAGCTGGGGAGACAGCCGGTCCGCGGACACGCTGAGCACCTCCCGGCGCACCAGCTCGGCCAGCGCCGTCCGCACCACTGACTCGTCCTGACCGGACAACCCGATCAGGGCCTCGGCGGAGAAGGTGGTGCCCAGCACTGCGGCATCGGCGACCAGGCGCCGCACGCCCGGGTCAAGGGCGTCGAGGCGGGCGGCCAGCAGCGCGTGCAGGCTGTCGGGGACCGCCAGCTCGCCGACATCGCTGACCAGCCGGTAGGTCCCTTCGATTGACTGGATGACGGCACGGTCGATCAGCGACCGCACCGTTTCCACCGCAAACAGCGGGATCCCCTGCGCCTGAGCGGTGACCACCGCCCTTGCCGGCGGTGGCATCCCGGGTACCAGCGCGTCTACCAGCTGGTCCATCGACGCCGCATCCAGCGGATCCAGCGTCAGCGTGATCCGGTTCCGGCCGGCGCCGAACCCCGGGCGATCCTGGCCCAGCTCGGGCCGGGCGAATACCAGCACGTAGACCGGCAAGTCCCGTATCCAGTCGATCAGGTAGTCCAAGAAGTCAAGCAACCCGGCGTCGGCGCAGTGGCCGTCCTCGATGAGCAGGACCACGGGGTCCTCGGCCGCCAGGCGCTCGAAGAACAGCCGCCACCCGGCGAACAGCTCCTCCGGGCTCAGCGGCCCGCCGCTGTCCCCCGCGAACGCGACCCCGAGCAGCCGGGCCAGCCGCACCCCGATATACGCCCGCTCGCCCGGGTCGGTGACAAACCGTTCAAGCCCTGCGGCCAGCCTTTCCGCGGTGGTGGCGGCGGGGTCTTCGGCCGCCACACCCAGCCGGTGGCGCACCACCTCGGCCAGCGCCCAGAACGCCACCCCTTCGCCGTAGGACAGGCACCGCCCCCGGTGCCACCACACGTGCTCGACCAGGCCATCCAGGTACTTGTCGAACTCCCAGCCCAGTCGGGACTTGCCGACCCCGGCCGGCCCGGACACCACCACCAGCCGCGGCACCCGGCGTTCGGCCGCCGCATGGAACAGCTCTTTGACCGTGCGCAGCTCGGCATCCCGCCCGATCAGCGGCGCCTCCAGCCCGTCAACCCGATGGGCACCGCCCACCCCCGCGACCACCCGCACCGCCCGCCACAGGTGCTGCGGCTCCGCCTTCCCCTTCAGCGCATGCTCCCCGGCGTCGGTGAACCCGACCCCGCTGTCCGCCAGCCGCTGGGTCGGTCCATCGACCAGTACCTGCCCGGGCCCGGCCGCCGCCTGTACCCTGGCCGCGGTGTTCACCGCATCCCCGGCGACCATCCCCTCATGGGTGGCCCCCAGAGTGACCGCTACCTCACCGGTGACCACACCTGCCCGCGCCGCCAGGCCCGGCACGTCGGCCTCAGTCCCCAGTTCGCCAACCCCGGCCACCAGGTCCAGCGCCGCGCGCACTGCCCGCTCCGCATCACCCTCCGTGGCCACCGGGGTTCCCCACACCGCCATCACCGCGTCCCCGATGAACTTCTCAACCACCCCCCCGTAGCGGCCGATCACTGTCCGGGCCACCTCGAAGTACTGGGACAGCAGCTCCCGCACCGCTTCGAGATCCCGCGCTTCCGACAGCGGAGTAAACCCCACCACGTCGCAGAACAGCACCGAGCACACCCGCCGCTCCGCCACCGGGCCCCCTGCCGTACCGGCAACTGCACGCTGCGCAGTCGGGGACGGTCCAGCACCAGCCTGAGAGGCCGCACCGAGCGTGGCCGGATTCAGCGCGTATCCGCAGGAATGGCAGAACTTCTGGCCAGCAGCGACCGGCTCACCACAGGACGGGCACCCTTCCAGCAGGCACCCGCACTCACCGCAGAAACGGTGGCTCGCCTGCGCGGATGCCCCACACTGCCGGCACCGTTCCACAACGCCCCCCACCGCAAGGCCCCAGGATCGGGCATCTGAGGCATAACACCCCATCATCGTAAAGGCCGCAGGCAGTGGCCAGAAGAACGGAACTGGCGATCCTGAGCCATCGTTGCCCGCGGGAATCCTGCGCCACCCGGATTCAGCCCTCGGTTGCCGCGGCGTCGATGCTGCGGCCGTGGGCCGGGCAGCGGTGAGCCCGGCGGCAGTGACGTTGCCGAGCGACCAGGGGCGCAAGCATAGGGTGACCGTCATGGCGAAGCCGGTGCTCGTGGTGGTCGACGATGACGATGCCAGCCTGCTGGCGCTGACAGCGGAGCTGGAGTCGCGGTACGGCGTGCACTATCAGGTGGTGTCCGCTTCGTCGCCGGAGGTGGCGCTGGCCCGGCTGGCGGAGCTGAAGGCGGCGGGAGCTGATGTGCCGCTGGTGCTGGCCGATCAGTGGATGCCGGGAATGAGCGGGACGCAGTTGCTGGCTCGGGTCAGGGACATCTTTCCCACGGCCCGGCGCGGGCTTTTGATCTCCTGGGGCGACCGGTCGGCGCCCGCGCCGTTCCTGGAGGCGGCCGCGCTTGGCTGGCTGGAGTTTTACCTGCCTAAGCCGACATGGTCACCGGATGAGCAGTTCCACCGGGTGATCACCGGATCGCTGGAGGAGTGGTGGCGCGAGCAGGGCGGGCGGTTCGAGTCGGTCACGGTGATCGGGGACGATCCCTCGGCCCGGGTCCACGAGATCCGCGACTTGCTGGCCCGCAACAGCGTCCCGTTCGGCTTTTATCCCAGCGATTCGCCGGAGGGCGGGACGGCACTGCGGCGGCTGGGCGTGAGCCATCCTGATGGGCCGGTGCTGTCGCTGTACACCGGGGCTGTCCTGGTGGACCCGACCAACGCCGAGGTGGCCGCAGCACTGGGGCTGGACGTGCGGCCAGCCGACCAGGCCTACGACGTGGTCATCGTCGGGGCCGGGCCAGCCGGCCTGGCCGCCGCGGTCTACGCGGCATCGGAAGGGCTGCGCACCGCCCTGCTGGAGGGGGAGGCGTTCGGCGGTCAGGCCGGGACGAGCTCGCGGATCAGGAACTATCTGGGTTTCCCCAGCGGTGTCAGCGGCACGGAGCTGGCACAGCGCGCCTACGAACAGGCGTGGGTGTTTGGCACCCACTTCGTTTACGGCAACCCGGCGACGTGGCTGGCGCAAGACCGGGACCAGCTGGTGGTCGGGCTGCTGGATGGAAGCGAGGCCCGGGCCCGCGCGGTGGTGATCGCCAGCGGCGTGTCCTACCGGCGGCTGGGTGTCCCCGAGCTGGAGGCGCTGGTCGGCGCGGGCGTCTTCTATGGCGCCGGCACCATCGAAGCGCAGGCCGTAGCGGGGAAACCGGCCTTCGTGGTGGGCGGCGGGAACTCAGCCGGGCAGGCCGCGCTGCACCTGTCGAAATACGCACAGCACGTCACGATCCTCATCCGCTCGCAGTCCCTGGCGGCGAGCATGTCCGACTACCTGATCCGCCAGATCGAAGCTACGCCGAATGTGGACGTCCGCTACCGCTGCGAGGTCGCCGGCGGCGGCGGTGGCGGGCACCTTGAGCATCTGCTGCTCCGGAACCGGGACTCTGGCGCGACCGAACTGGTGCCGGCGGCCCGCCTATTCGTGTTGATCGGCGCACAGCCGTTCACCGGCTGGCTGCCAGAGGCGATAGAGCGCGACCGATGGGGATTCATCCTCACCGGACCCGGCGCCGGTCAGCACTGGCCCCTGCAGCGGGCTCCGTTATCACTGGAGACCACTATCCCGGGCGTGTTCGCCGTCGGCGACGCCCGGCACGGCTCGATCAAACGCGTGGCCTCCGCCGTCGGCGATGGCTCGATCGCCATCCGCCTCATCTACGACTACCTTGCACTGCCGCCCCCGGAACGCATAGGCCATGAAACCCGGTGACAAGGCCAGGGGCGCGGTACTGCACCACATCCGGGCCGCATGAGGTGAACGCGCTCACATCGGCCATGTGCGGTTGACTCCCGACGGTGGTTCTGGCAGCGATCGTGCACCGTAAGGATCGCCGCCCGGCATCAGCGGCCTGGGTTTGCTGCGATGCCGGTGAGGAGTATGCCGGCCACGGTGGCGGCGTACGCCTCGGCGTCGGTGTCCGGGGAGCCGTCGAGATAGGCCAGCATCGCGTTGACCCGCTCCCTGGTAGGTGACCGCCAGATAGCGGGTGTCGATGCCGCTGCGCAGGCTGCCCACATCCTGGCCGCGCTGGAAGAGGGAGGCCTGCAGCGTGTACGTCTCCTCGTAGAGATCGTTCAGCCCGAACCGGGGCGTGCCGTCGGGGTGACGGAGGTTCTGCACGATCTCGCGCACTGCCCGCAGCTCGGTGCGATGTGACTCCCGCAGGGCCGCGGCACGCCTGATCGCTGCGCGGATGACCTCGGGAATCTCGGCGGACAGATCGATGTCGCTGGCCACCGTCTCGCGCAGGTCCGCCAGCGTGACGCGCGCGGTTTGCTCCATGAGGTCATCGCCGTCGGCGAAGTAGTGCCAGAGGAGCCCCTTGGCCACCCCGGCCTCGCGGGATCAGCTGCGGGGCTCGGGGGTGACGAATCCCAGCTCGTAGGCCAGCACGACGGCCTGGACCCGGTCGCGCAAGCTCAGCTTGGCCAGTATCCGGCTCACATGGGTCTTCACCGTGTTCTCCTCGACGACCAGCTCCCTGGCGATCTCGATGTTGGACAGCCCGCGGGCCACCAGGCGGAGCACCTCCAGCTCTCGCGCGGTGAGCTGGCTCAGCTCGCCGGGCAGCCCGGCCGGCCCGCGCGCTGCCAGCGCGAACCGGGCGATGAGGCGGCGGGTGATGACCGGATCGATGAGGGCGTCACCCGCGGCGATGCTGCGGACCGCGGTGATCAGCTGGTCGGCCGGGGCGTCCTTGAGCAGGAAGCCGCTGGCGCCGGCGCGCAGTGCCTCATACACGTATTCGTCGGCGTCGAAGGTGGTGAGGATCAGCACCCGGGTGCGGAGACTGAGGGACAGGATGTCCCGGGCCGCCTGGAGGCCGTCCATCACGGGCATCCGGATGTCGAGCAGGGCGAGGACCGGAGCGTACCTGCGAGCCAGCTCGACGGCTTCCCTGCCGTCACCGGCCTCGGCCACCACCGTGATCCCCGGTTCGGTCTCGAGGATCACCCGGAAGCCGCGGCGGACCATCTGCTGGTCGTCGGCGATCAGGACGGTAATCGGCCGCCTGGAGGTGCCGTCGGCGTTTACCCCGGCACTGGCGGGCTCAGCCATCGGGCAGCTCCCGGTACTGGTCTGGTTCGCGTCCACCGTAGTCCTCAGGAATGAGCAACAGCCAGGAAAGGTCGCTCGCGGGCAGGACGACCGCGCCGGGGCCCGGTTCCTAGGGTGTGCGGCATCGACAGAACGGGGCTGACCTGCCCCGTCAAAGACATACGGAGGTTTGCCATGACACCCTTGGCCGGGTTTGTCGCCGCCATCATCGCCGGCTGGATCGTCCGCGATCCGCGCCGCGCCGCCGCAGCCGTCGTCATTCCGTTCCTGATCGTGCTAGCCATGCAGACGTGGAGCATCGCCGCCGGGGACGGGGTCAGCCCGCCCAGCACGGTCACCCCGTTCTCGGGGGCGATCGGCTACTACGTCTTCCAGGCGGTCTTCCTCGGGCTCGCGGTCGGCATCGCCGCCGAACTGGCGGCGCTGCTGCGGGCCCGCAAGCCGGCCAGCGACCGCGCCGGAGCAGGCCGCCGGATGGTGCTGGCCACGGCACTGCTGGCCGGCCTGGCCGTCGTGTTCGATGCCGTGTGGCTGCTGGTTTCGGCACCGGTACGGCATCACTCCGCAAGCGGGGCACCGCCGCTGCAGGGGCTGGCCGGAATCGGGCTGTGCATCGTGGCGTTCGGCGTGCTCAGCGGGCTGACGATCCGGGAGCGGCGGGCGGCCGCGAGGGCGAAGCTGGCCAGTGACGGCCCCAGCGCGGTGATGGCCGGCGAGCGCGGCTAGCCCGCCCCGTTGATCCATCCGGCAACACGCCCCACAATGAGTCTGCAGCCTGGGGGATGCCAGTCATGATCACTGTCAGATACCTGCGAGCTCCGCTGAACTGGACCGTCGCGGGCCTGGGCGTACTGGACATCGCGATCGCGCTCATCCTCAGCGCCGTCGCGGTCGCCGGGGTCAGCGGCGCGCTGCCCTTCTTCCATGACCACGGCGGCGCCGGGGCCGGCGCCGCCGTTCTGCTGATGACCCTGCCGGTCGCCTGGCGCCGCCCGGCGCCGCTGGCCGCGGCCGCCGTCCTGGCCGCCGGTGCCCTGCTCAACGGGCTGATCTTCGGCCAGATGGTCCGCTGCGGCGCCGCCCTGCCGGCGCTGTTCCTGGTGGCCTATGCCGTCGGCGCCAGGAGGGAGGGAGCCAGGGCGGTGGCCGGGCTGCTGCTCTGCGTCGCCGCAGTGGTCTCCGAGGGATTCTACGACCCACGGATCGAGGGCCAGGGACTGATCTTCGTGCTGCCGCTCCTGGTGGCGTTCTACGCCGCCGGGTGCCTGGTCCGGGCCAAGACCAAGACGGCCGCGGCGCTGCGGCAGCGGTCAGCGGAGCTGCGCCGTCAGCGGGAGCAGACGGCACGCCTTGCGGTGCTGGCTGACCGGGCCCGGGTGAGCGCGGACCTTGAGGACACCTTGCACGCCCGGATCGGCGGCATCGCCGCCACCGCGGCCGCCGGGCTCGGCGAGCTGAACGCCGCGGGCGCCGACGGCTCAGGGGTCCGGCAGGCGCTGGCCTCGATAGAGCACGACGGCCGGGCTGTCCTCGGGCACCTGCGCGAGGTCCTCGGCGAACTGCGCGAGCGGGCGCCCAGTGAGCCGCAGCCGACGCTGGCCCGGCTGTCCGAGCTTCTCGACCGGGCTACCACCGCCGATGCCCGGCTCACGGTGGAAGGGACACCGCGAACGCTGCCGGCCGGCCTTGAGCTATCGGGCTACCGGATCGTCGAACACCTGCTGCTGGCCCTGGAGGACGCTCCGGGCGCGGACGTCCAGGTGCGGCTGCACTTCGGCCCCGATGCCCTGGAACTGCACGTCTGCGGGCCGCCCTCACCCACCGCCGAGGCGCAGGCCGCCCTGGCAGCCGCCCGGGAGCGCGCCCGGCTGCACGGCGGAACCGTGGACAGCCGGCTCGCGGGCGGCCTGCGGTACGCGATGGCCAGGCTGCCCCTGGTCAGCAGCGGCTATGCCTGACGTCACCGGCCAGCTGAGACGGCTCTTCACCTCCTGGCGCGGCGACGTGCTGCTCGCCGCCCTGCTGGCGACCTGGGCAGCGGTCTACCTGGCCGCGACGGCGTCGCGCGGAGACCAGCGCTGGACGGCCGTGATCTTCGTGCTGCCCTGGGCCGCCGCGCTCGCCGTCCGGCGGCGGTGGCCGGTGGCCGCCGCCGCGCTGGCCTGCGCCCTCCTGCTGGCCGTGCAGCCTCTTGGGCTCCTCCCCGTCCTCAACGGATTGCTGGGCGACCCGTCGCTCTGGGTGGTGTTCTTGCTTGCCTGCACCCTCGGTGCCGGAACCGGGCTCGCGGCCGGACTGGCCGGTGCCGTGCTGCTGGCGGCCTGCCTGCTGATCGCGAACGGGGACTTCAGCCCGGTCGCGCTCATGGTCACCATCGGCCCCTGGCTGGCCGGGCGGGTCGTCGTGTCCCGGCGGCGGCTGACCGAGCAACTGGGGGCGCGTAACGAGGAACTGCGGGCCGAACAAGAGCTGTTCGCCCTGGAGTCCGTCCGCTATGAGCGGGCACGGATCGCAAGGGAACTGCACGACATCGTCGGTCATTGCCTCAGCGTCATGGTCGTGCAGGCCAGCGCCGGGCAGCGGATCGCCGACGCCGACGGCATGGCGGAGGCCCTGCAGTCGGTCGCGGCGGTCGCGGAACAGGCCCAGGCAGAGATCGGCAGGCTGGCCGAGCTACTGACCGGGGATCCGCCCGGCACGACGCCCCGGCTGCAGATGGCCGGCGAGCTCGTCCGCCAGGCCGGCCGCACCGGCCTGGCCGTCAGCTGCCGGTTCCAGGGCCGCTGCGACCAGCTTTCCCTCGAGGCGTCCGAGGCCGCCTACCGCGTCGTGCAGGAAGCCCTCACCAACGCCCTCAAGCACGCCCCCGGCGCGCCGGTAGACATCACCATCCGCGGGCAAGACGGCGGCGTAGCGGTGGACGTCGTGAACGCCGCCCCGCAGGGGGATCCATCTTGGCTGGAGCGGTCCGGCAGCGGCTACGGCCTGGCCGGGATGCGGGACAGGGTCAGCGCCTGCGGGGGCAGCCTCAGCTCAGGCCCCACGGCAACCGGAGGCTGGCACGTGTCGGCGCTGCTGCCCGGTGAGGTCGCCCCCGCGTAGTCCCCAGGAATGACCGGCGGCTGCCAATGTCATCCGGGGGCGGGACGACTGCGCGCCGCCGGATTCGTAGTGTCCTTCCTGCCGAAGCGAAATACGCCCACCCAGCCGTCCACCATTGCCCACGACCGCAGACAGGAGAAGCACCATGATGAAGCTCCGCACCTCCCTCGCAGCGATAGGAGCGGCCGTCGTCCTCGGCAGCACGGGGGCGCTCGCCCTCCCCGCCGTGGCCAGCGCGCACAGCGAGACGCACACGCTGAAGTTCGTCTCCGTGACGAACAAGTCGATCAGGCTCACCAAGACGTCCGGCGCCCAGCAGGACACCGACGTCAACGCGGCGGGCAAGACCGTCGGGTTCGACATGCTCTACTTCGCGGCCGCATCGGCGAGCACCGGCGCCGTGAACGCCACGATCGATACCGTCGGCGGTTTCCTGTACGGGACACTCACCGACAACCTCAAGACCGGCGCCATCACTAACGGCAAGGTGTCCGGCGGAACCGGCGCGTTCGCCGGGGCCACCGGAACGATCAAGGCCAAGAACCTCAACAAGGCGGGCACCCGCACCGCGGTCACGATCACCTACAGCGGCTAGCCGGGCACCTCGCAAGGCGGGACGGTCCCTCGCAGGGACCGTCCCGCCTTGCTCTATCGAGATCAATACCCAAACTGGCCGAGCTAAGGAACGGCGGTGCCTGAGCAGCAAACTTCGCCGGTTTGCCTGGCAGCGCGCCGATCTCGCCAACGGCGAAGGCTGGCTCTAGCGTGCAAGGAGAGCCCGGGCTTACCGTGCACAACCACAACCATCGACGGGAGGACACCCATGCCGAACTGGGCCGAGCAGGTCACCGCGGTCGCGACCGCCGTCAGTGCCCTCGGGCTGCTCAGCGCGATCGGCGCAGTGATCTTCGCAGGCCAGCAGGCCCGTGAAGCCCGGATCGGGCGTCAGGCGGCGACGGCAGTGGACTTCTTCAGGCGCTGGAACGAGGACCCGCTGGTGGAGACACGCCGCCTGGTCGCCCAGTTCGAGACCCCCGAAGCGCTGCGGGATGCGATGACCCGGTTCATCGCGGAGGACTCCGTGCAGGCTTACGTGCTGTACCGGGAGCTCGACTACTTCGAGCAACTCGGCGCGCTTGAAATGCACGGCGGCTTCGACTTTGAGCTGATCAGAACCCTGCTCGGCCGCCGCCTGATCGACCGGTGGCAGATGTGGCAGCCAGCGATCGAGGCGATCGGCGGCAGGAGCACCTACCCGATGTTCGACAGGCTGGTGACGAAGATGCGGGCCACGTTGCCGGACCCGGCGCTCACCCCGTTGAGTTAAGAAAGCGGCGGGTCAGCAGTGAGCTGCGGGAGGAAGCGCAGCGGGCCGCAAATCCGGCCGCGACTCAGTCTTTCTACTCCGTGAAAGCCGGGCCGCACGGCTGTACCCTCTGACTGCGACGACGGCAGCGGCGGCGGGAGCCTGGCCGCGTGCAGCAGGAGGAGCGGTGGCCTCGGTAGCCAGCGAAGGCGTCGCGGGCGCGGACCCCCGGGGCCGATGGCGGCTGCGGGCCGCCGTGCTGGGGCCGCGCGGCGGCGGGACCACCCGGCGCCGGGCATCCGACGTGTTCCGGCTGGGGTTCGCGGTCCTCGTGGTGACGGTGTCGATCCCGGTCATGCGGGCCAACTCGGCCGCGGAACTGAAGATCACGCACGCGCTGAACCCGCCGCCCGCGGCGATCCGGTGGCTGGTCACCTCCGTCTTCTGGCTTGGCTCGGCCGGCGTCATCGTGCTCCTGGTCATCCTCGGGCTGCTTGTCCCGCGGCTGGCCGCGATCCGGTGGACCGCCGTGGCCGCCGTGCTCACCTGGGCTGTGTGCCTGCTGCTTGGCGAGATCCTCGGGCCCTCGGCAGGCCGCCCGGCCACGAGCTCGCTGGCGGGGCTCGACCCGAGATATCCGGTGACGCAGCTCGCGGTCACGATCGCCGTGGCATCCACCGCGCTGCCCTACCTGAGCCGGCCGCTGCACCGCCTGGTCTCGCTCCTGGTCGCGCTGGCGTCGCTGGCCGCGGTCGTCAACGGGACGGCGCTGCCGGTCAACACCCTCTCCAGCCTGGCGCTCGGATGGGGCGTGGCGGCGGGACTGCACCTGGCCACGGGATCGCCGCTCGGCCTGCCATCGGAGCAGGAGATCGCCGAGTGGATCACCAGCCTGAACGTCACGGTCGAAGGCATCACACGCGCGCCGCGCCAGATCTGGGGGGTGAAGAAGCTCACCGGGCACGACGACGCCGGCCGGCCGATCGAACTGGCGGTCTACGGCCGTGACGCGTCAGACGCCCGGGTGCTGGCGAAGCTCTGGCGGTTCTGCTTCTACCGGGATTCGGGGCCGACCCTCATCCTTGACCGGCTGCAGCAAGTCGAGCACGAGGCGTACCTGACCCTGATGGCCGGGCGGGCTGGCGTGGCAGTGCCGGAGGTGCTGGCCGCTGGCCGGTTCGGGCCCAGCCGGGACGCTGCGCTGGTGACCAGGCTGCCGGACGGCCGGGCCCTGGCGGAGGCCGACGCCGCCGCCCTGCCGGACGCGATCCTCGACGCGCTGTTGCGGTCGGTGCTGCGGCTGCGGGAGGCCGACATCGCCCACGGGGCGCTCGGAGCGGAAACCATCCTCGTGTCGGCGGACGGCGGGATCTGCCTGAGGGACTTCCGCTGCGCATCGTCGTCGGCCCCCCGCTCCCGCCTGGACGGCGACCTGGCGGCGGCACTGGCCGCAACGGCGGTGCGGGCAGGGACCGAGCGGACCGCCGCCGCGGCCGCCAGGGCCCTGGACACTGATGCGGCTCGCGGCGCTCTGGTGCACCTGCAGCGTTCGGCGCTTGACCCGGTCACCGTGGACGCGCTGCGCGGGCACAAGGACCTGCTCCCCAGGCTGCGCGAGGCGGTAGCGGGCGCAACCGGTATCGAGGTGCCCAAGCTGGCCGAGGAGAAGCGGGTCAGCTGGGTCAACCTGGTGTTCGGCATCGGCACGCTGATCGGCGTCTGGGCGATCATCGGGGTGCTCGCCGATGTCGGCCAGTCACTGGATGTCATCAGGGGGGCCAGCTGGGGCTGGGTGGCACTGACGTTCGTGCTCGCTCAGCTGCCGATGGTCGCGGAGGCATGGGCGGTCATCGGCTCGGTCCCCGGCCAGCTGCCGTTCGGGCGGTGTGTCGCGCTGGAGACCTCCAACACCTTTACCGCGCTGGCCGGCGGCGACGTCGCGGTGTTCGCCGTCCGGGTCAGGTTCTTCCAGCGCCAGGGGTCCGACACCGCGGCGGCGGTCAGCTCGGGTGCCATCGCGTCCACCGCGAGCTGGACGGTGAAGACCCTGCTGTTCCTGATCTCCATCCCGTTCGCCGTCGGGACCTTCCACGCGCCGACGGGCTCCGGCGGGCGTGAGGAGGCAGTCTGGATCGTGGTCGGGGTGGTGTTCGCGGCCGGGATCGCCATCGCGGCGGTCACCCTGGTGCCGCGGCTGCGCCGGCTGGCGACCGGCCGGATCCGGCCGCACCTGGTGACCATCTGGGCCAACGTCAAGACGATCGCCACCGAGCCGCGCAAGATCGCCTACGTGCTGGCCGGCTCGGTACTGGCTCAGCTCCTGGTGGCCACGGCGCTGGGCACGTCGCTGCACGCGGTCGGCCAGCACGCGAGCATCGCGACCATACTCGTGGTGATCACGCTGGCCTCGATCGTCGGCGGCGCCGTGCCGGTGCCCGGCGGCCTCGGCGTCGTGGAGGCGGGCCTGATCGCAGGGCTCACCAGCGCCGGCATACCCCAGGAACAAGCGGTCGCCGCGGTGTTCATCCAGCGGCTGTTCACCGCCTACCTGCCGCCCATCTGGGGCTGGTTCATCCTCGCCTGGATGCGCCGCCGCGAGTACGTGTGACCCGGCAGGCACGATCAACTCGACACCGCCCGCGGCCAGGCAGCCGCCGCGCGGGCCAGCCCCGAAGGGGATAGCGGGTGACCGGCGGCTGCGGGCGCATGCTAGGCAAGGGGTATGACCGAACTCATTCCGCTGGAAGTCCTGTTTGGCAACCCGCAGCGAATCGCGCCGTCGATCTCCCACGACGGCACCCAGCTCGGGTGGATCGCGCCGCATGATGGCGTGCTGAACGTCTGGGTCGCGCCGGTCACCGGCGACGACGGCGTCAACTGGTCTGCCGCCCGGCTGGTCACCGACGACCATGACCGGGGAATCCGGACCTTCGGCTGGGCGCACGACAACCGTCACCTGCTGTACCTGCAGGACACCGGCGGGAACGAGAACTGGCGGCTGTATGACGTCAACCTGATGACGGGGGGACACCGCGACCTGACTCCGTTCGAGAACGTCCAGGCCCGGCTCATCGCCGCCGACAAGAAATTCCCGAACGACGTGCTCGTCGGCCTGAACCGCGACAATCCCGAGCTGCACGACGTCTACCGGCTGAACCTGGTCACCGGGGAACTGGTCAAGGAGGTGGAGAACCCGGGTTTCCTGGACTGGATCGCGGACACCAGCCTCACGGTCAGGGCCGCGCTCGCCCCGCATCCCGACGGCAGCCTCGACCTGATGGTGCGCGGCGACGCCGAGGAGGAGTGGAAGCCGCTGCTGTCCATCCCCGCCGACGACTCGCTGACCACCAGCCCGGTCTCGTTTTCCGCCAGCGGCGACTCGCTGCTCGCGCTCAGCTCGCTGGACGCCAACACCAGCAGGCTGGTCAGGCTCGACCCGGTCAGCGGAGCCGCCGAGGTGCTGGCCGCCGACCCGGAGGCGGACGTGACCGGTGTCCGGCTGCACCCGGACACCCGCGAGCCGCAGATCGCAGCCGTGCTCAAGGACAGGTTGCAGTACCTGGTGCTCGAACCCTCGCTCGAGCCCGACCTGGCGGCCATCCGGGCCCTGCACGCCGGAGATCCGTTCTTCACCGGCGGTGATGACACCGACGCGACCTGGCTGGTCGGCTTCACGAACGACGTCGGCTCGGTCGCCTACTTCAGCTACGACCGGCCGAGCCGGGCCGGGCGGTTCCTGTTCGAGGCGCGTCCGGATCTGTCGGAGTATCAGCTCGCGCCGATGGAGCCGTTCTCGTTCACCGCCAGGGACGGCCTGACCATCCACGGGTACGCGACGTTTCCCCTCGACGCCGGGCGGTCCGGGCTGCCGACCGTGCTCAACGTGCACGGCGGCCCGTGGGCACGCGATGTGTGGGGTTATGACCCGGAAGCCCAGTGGCTGGCCAACCGCGGCTACCTGTGCATCCAGGTCAACTACCGCGGATCGACCGGCTACGGCAAGGCGTTCGTCAACGCCGGAGACCGGCAATGGGGCGGGAAGATGCAGGATGACCTCAGCGACGCCGTGGCGTTCGCGGTCGGACAGGGCTGGGCGGATCCGAACCGGGTCGCGATCTACGGCGGATCGTACGGCGGCTATGCGGCCCTGGCCGGGGCGGCGTTCACCCCGGACCTGTTCTGCTGCGCCGTCGACATCGTCGGCCCCTCGAACCTGAAGACCCTGATCGAGACGATCCCGCCGTACTGGGCTCCGATGGTGGCCCAGTTCCACCGCCGGGTGGGCAATCCGGAGACGGACGCCGACTTCCTGTGGTCACGCTCGCCGCTGTCCCGGGCGGGCAGCATCCGCATCCCCATGCTCATCGCGCAGGGCGCCAACGACCCGCGCGTCAAGCAGGCCGAGTCCGAGCAGATCGTCGCGGCCATGCGCGAAGCGGGAGTGGACCACGAGTACCTGCTGTTCCCGGACGAAGGCCATGGCTTCGCGAAGCCCGAGAACCGGCTCCGCTTCTACGCTGTGGCCGACCGGTTCCTGGCCCGCTACCTCGGCGGGAGAACAGCTGCGGATACAGCGGAATAAACCACCATTGTCGTACTATCCACCCCGCGCTGCGGACCCAGCTGGCCGTCACCGGCGCCCGGGTTAACGCCTGGTTCACCAACTGGATGCGCGTTGCCGGTTCCGCCAGCCCCGGATCGGCGGCCCCGATCGTCATGAACCACTGGACCGGCCTGGTGCTGCACCAGCTGGCTAACCTCGACCCGCATTCGACCCGACCGCGCAGCTGACCACGCTCATCACCGCCGTCACCCGGCCGGGCCCGGGTGCGCCGCCGACCGCGGCAGACGCGGCGCCTTCGCCCGGCGGCTGAGGGGAGCCGGCTCGACGGCACGCAGGCTGCCGCGTCCAGCAGGACGCCGTAGCCATGCCCATGCGCCATCCCCATCCAGCGCGGGGATGCTCACGCCGGATTCACCGCCGGCTCACCTTTCTCCCGCACCGCGCCGCCCTTCCGTGCCGCGCCGTCCTTCCGCACCGCGCGGTCCTCCCACCGCGTGCAGACACCAGCCGCGAGGCGAACTGGGCGCCCGGCGGGTGCCCAGTTTCCGGCTCGGCGGTGTCTCGATCTTCGACGGGTCAGACAGTCACGGCGCGCGAACCGGAACCGCCGGGGCACGGCCCATCGGGAACTGGAGCGCAACGCGCACCTATCGACACCGGAAATGAGTCCAGAAAATGGCATCCAAGGCACACACCAGCAAAGGAATCGTCCTCGTACTAGCGTGCGCGGCGCAGTTCATGGTCGTGCTCGATATTGCGATCGTGAACGTCGCCCTGCCCTCGATCCAGCGCGAGCTGCACGTCGGGCCTGGCACCTTGCAATGGATCGTCATCGCGTACGGCCTCGTGCTCGGCGGATTCCTGCTGTTCGGCGGCAGAATGGCCGACCTCGTGGGGCGACGCCGCATGCTGCTGACGGGACTGACCCTGTTCTCGTCCGCCTCACTGCTTGCTGGCGTGGCGGGATCCGCCGGGCTCTTGATCGGCGCCCGCGCCCTGGAGGGCTTCGGGGCGGCGCTGGTGGCACCGGCTGCCCTGTCGACCCTCGCGGTGACCTTCGCCGAAGGCGCCGAGCGCAACCGCGCGCTCGGGATCTACGGCGCCGTCACCGGGATATCGGCATCAGTCGGGGTGATCGCGGGCGGTCTGCTCACCGCCGGCCCCGGCTGGCGCTGGGTCTTCTTCATCAACGTTCCGCTCGGCGTCCTCCTCGTCGCGATGACGGCTATCTTCCTGGACGTCGACGCTCGCGGCCGCCGCCGCAGCGAACGGTTCGACATCGCCGGCACGGTCACCGTGACCGCAGGCCTGCTCCTGCTCGTCTACGCGCTCGACCGCGGCGCCGAGTTCGGCTGGGGTTCTGGGCCGGCGCTCGGGTTGTTCGCCGGGTCCGTCGTGATGCTGTCCGCTTTCGTGCGGATCGAGGCGCGGTCGCGGTCACCGCTGGTGCCCGGATCGTCGGTGCGCAACCGCACGCTGGTGGCGGCGAACCTCTCGGCGTTCTTCGCGTTCGGGGCGATCTTCTCCTTCATCTTCCTCGGTTCGCTGCTGATGCAGGAGGTTCTCGGTTACTCGCCGACGCGGACCGGCGTCTGCTGGCTGGCCACGACGGCGACGTCGTTCATCGCTGCGGCGGTGACGGGAGCCAAGCTCGTCGCGGTGGCGGGCGTGCGCCGCCTGCTCGTCGCGGGCTTCTCGCTCCTCGCGGTCTCCGCGCTGCTGCTGACGCGGGTCCCGGCCGGCGCGCACTTCGCCGCCGACCTGCTGCCGGCGCTGGTCCTGGCCGGCGTGGCGGGGGGACTGTGCGCTCCGTCCGCGCAGATCGGCGCCTTGTCCGGCGTCACGCGCTCGATGACCGGCCTGGCCTCCGGGCTCGTCGAAACCATGCGGGAGATCGGGGGCGCCATCGGCGTGGCTGCCGTGTCGACGATTCTCGTCTCGCGAGCCCACCAGATCGCCGGCGCTCCCGGCCCGGCGGCGCGCACCCTGGCGGCGGCGAACGCGTTCCACGCCGCGTACTGGGTGATATTCGCCGTCGCGGCCCTGGGCGCGCTGACGGCCGCGGTCGCCTTCCCGCGACGCACAACGCAAAAGACCGAGTCCGTCGAGCCAGCTCCGTCCCGCGGCTCGATCGTCCAGGAACCGTCGCAACAGTCCGCCCGAGATGCGGCTTAGGCACCAGCTCCTTGGCGGCCCGGCCCCCCAGGGCGTGCTCGCCGCCGCAGCCACCCATCCCGCCGGCAGCGCCACCTGACCACATCAATGACCGCCAACCGGCAGCACAAGTGAAGGAGACCGAAATGGGAAAAATCGTCGTGAGCGACAACGTCTCGCTCGACGGAGTCGTCCAGGATCCGACCGGTGAGGAGGGCTTCCGGCAGGGCGGCTGGTTCAGCCAGTTCGGGGGCAAGGACCTCGAAGAGTGGGCCAAGGTCGAACTAGGCGAGGCGCTGGGCGCCGAGGCCCTGCTGCTGGGCCGGCGGAGCGACGAATGGTTCGCCACGCGGTGGTCATCACAGAGCGGCGAGTGGGCGGACAGGCTGAACAGCCTGCCCAAGTACGTCGTGTCCTCGACCCTCGACGAGCCCAGGTGGCACAACTCGACGGTGCTCAAGGGCAACGTGGTGAGCGAGGTCTCGAAGCTGAAGCAGGAGCTCAACGGGGAAATCGTCGTCTACGCCAGCACCCGGCTCGTGCACACGCTGATGGAGCACCACCTGGTTGACGAGCTGCGGCTGACGGTCTATCCGGTCGTGCTCGGGGCCGGCGAGCGCCTCTTCGGCGAGACCAGCGACAAGAACCCGATGCGCCTCCTGGGCGCCCGCATCATCGGTAACGGCCTCGCCTACCTCAGCTACGAGCTTGCCAGGGAAGCCTAGCGGGCGCCGGCAGCATCGTCGTTCCGAAAGGCCCGGATCCCCTCGCTGCCGGCGGTGGTAGCTGACAACACGAATGAAAGGGAGAACGGAAATGGGAAGAATTGTCGTGAGCGATAACGTCTCGCTCGACGGAGTCATACAGGACCCGGCCGGCGACGAAGGCTTCAGGGCCGGCGGCTGGGTCGGCCTGATCAAGAACAGCCCGGAGCTCGGCAAGCTCGCGCTCGACGAAGCCCTCGGCGCCGAGGCCCTGCTGCTGGGCCGGCGGAGCTACGAGTGGTTCGCCGCGCGGTGGCCATCGCGGAGCGGCGAGCTGGCGGACAGGCTGAACGGCCTGCCCAAGTACGTAGTGTCCTCGACGCTCGAGCGTCCCGCCTGGAACAACTCGACTGTCCTGAACGGCGACGTGGTGAACCAGGTATCGAAGCTGAAGCACGAGCTCGACGGGGACATCGTCGTCCTCGCCAGCTTCCAGGTCGTGCACACGCTGATGGAGCACGACCTGGTTGACGAGCTGCGGCTGAAGATCTTCCCGGCCGTGCTCGGGGCCGGCGAGCGCCTCTTCGGCGAGACCAGCGACAAGAAACCCCTGCGCCTGGTCGCCTCCCGGACCGTCGAGGGCGGGGTTGCCTACCTCGTCTATGAGCTCGTCCGGGAGGTCTAGCGGGCGGGCGCGCGTTCCGAAAGGCCCGGATGCCCGCCCGCTGCCGGCGGGCATCCGGGCCAGCCGCCGGACCGGCAGCGCCAGCACAGACCGAGGGTAAGCGGGCCTTACAGCGGCTCACTGATCCACCGCCAGCCGCGTGACTCGTGATGCACCGGCCGGACCAGGTGGGAACCTGACGAATCGGACAGCTCGGCCAGGACACGGATCAGCTGACGGTGAAACTGCTCGGGCCTGTGCTCGTCGTGATACGTCCTGTTCCCGACGAGCGTGACCAGCGCAGCCTCCCCGCCGACCAGTCGCGCTGTCACGTTCCCGTTGTAGTCGAGGCTTACCGCAGCGATATCCCGGGCCCGGATGATTTCGGTCCCGTCGTCCCTCTCCACCCATACGTCAGGCGCATCCATGCGTGCCTCCTGCCTTCACTATCCCACGGGGGCGGCTGGCAGCGTTCGAGCCGGCACCCGACTTCGCCTAGTGTGGTGTGGCGGAGGGCCAGGCAGTCACCGTGGTTCTCTGTGATCTTGTCCCCGGCGGAGGGCGCGGGACTCTTAGCGATATGTTCCACTTTGTCGTCCCGCGTACGGGGGAGAGGATGCCTGTGTCGCGAGCCAGCACGGCCGGTCATGGGCGTGAGTGACCCCGCCAGGGACGGCGCTGCCGCTGCGGGCCGCCGGCCGGAGGCGGTGAGCGGGGAGAGCCAGGACGAGCCGCTGGTTGCCGGCGATGGCGATGAGGACCATCCGGCCGCCACGCTGGCGGTGGCCGGCGCCTCTGCCGATCCGGTGAAGGACTACCTCAGGCAGATCGGCAAGGTCCCGCTGCTGGACGCCGAGCAGGAGGTCGATCTGGCCAAGCGGATCGAGGCCGGGCTGTTCGCCGGTCATAAGCTCGCCGAAGGCAGCAGGATGCTGTGTCCAGGCCTGAGCACCGAGCTGGCGCGGATCGCCGAAGACGGCAGGCGGGCCAAGGACCACCTGGTGGAGGCCAACCTGCGGCTGGTTGTCGCGCTGGCCAAGCGGTACACCGGCCGGGGGATGCTGTTCCTGGACCTGATCCAGGAGGGCAACCTGGGCCTGATCCGCGGCGTGGAGAAGTTCGACTACACCAAGGGCTACAAGTTCTCCACCTACGCCACCTGGTGGATCCGGCAGGCCATCACCCGCGCCATGGCCGACCAGGCCCGCACCATCCGGATCCCCGTGCACATGGTCGAGGCCGTGAGCAAGCTCGCCCGGACACGGCGGCAGATGCTGCAGGACCTGGGCCGGGAGCCGACCCCCGAAGAGCTCGCCGCCGAGCTGGACATGACCCCGGAGAAGGTCATCGAGGTGCAGAAGTACGGCCGGGAGCCGATCTCGCTGCACACCCCGCTCGGCGAGGACGGCGACAGCGAGTTCGGCGACCTGATCGAGGACTCCGAGGCGATCCAGCCGGGTGAGGCGGTCAGCTTCACGCTGCTGCAAGAGCAGCTGCACTCGGTGCTGGACACGCTGTCGGAGCGCGAGGCCGGGGTGGTGTCGATGCGGTTCGGGCTGACCGACGGGCAGCCTAAGACCCTGGACGAGATCGGCAAGGTCTACGGGGTCACCCGGGAGAGAATCCGGCAGATCGAGTCCAAGACCATGTCCAAGCTGCGCCACCCGTCCCGGTCCCGGCTCCTCCGGGACTACCTCGGGTGAGCTGGCTGGCGGCCGTCGGCCCCCGATGCCCCCGGCGGTTCCTATGGTGCTGTCATGGCCGGGTTGAGCCGTATGAGCCGCGCGGAGGTTGTGTCGTCGAGTTCGGCGACGGCCTGCCGCGACTTCACGAAGTCTGAGAATGAGCGAAAGCCGAGTGCCCTCTCGCTGAATGACGGGTCCATGCGCTTCATCTGGCTCTTTACCGCGGAGCTGTGCAGCCAGTCCGCGTCATCCTTTTCCTGGCCGAGCCGCAGCGCCCGCTCCAAGAGCCTGGTCGCCAGCTCTTGCGGGTCCTCGGAATCGGGGTCAGCCTCCTCGGTCACCGCGGCCGCTGGCCGCCGGGTCCGCCTCGAGCCTCGCGCCGGCGGCACGCTGCCGGACTCCTCGGGTTCGGCCTGCGCATCGGTTGCCGGCACGGCTGCCTGCTGGGAGGCATCGGCGGGGGTGATGCCCGGCAATGCGTCGTAGGTCAGGAATTCGTCGCACGCGGCGGCGAGTGATCTGCTGGCCGATCCCGCGACTCCGACACCCACCACGTACCGGCCCAAACGCCTGCACCGCTGGGCCAGGGGGATGTAATCGGAGTCCCCGGCCACGATCACCACGTGGGTCAGGTCGGGAAGGCGGAACATGTCCTCCACCGCGTCCACGGCCAGCCTGATGTCGGCACCGTTCTTGGCGTAGGCGGCGGCGGGGAAAAGCTGCACCAAGTCCACGGCGCGGCTGACGAGCTGCCCGCGGTAGCCGGCGTTCACCGGAGCTGACCAGTCTGCGTATGCGCGGGTAAGGACGAGGGTGCCGAACGATGAGGCGAAGTCGATGACCGCGCCGACGTCCACGGTGGCCTGCCGGAGCTTGTCCGCGATGCCGGAATCGGGCGATCCGTCGGCCCCGCCGAACCCGCGCGCCTTGTCGCGCTGGAACTGGCTCCGGCCATGGACCTGGTCGTACCGTGAGATGACGATGTTGTCGAAGTCGATGTACACGGCGACACGGGTGAAGCCGGGATCGGTCATGGCTGCTCTTCTCGTCCGGGCATCCTCGCCAGCTCCGGCCGGCGGAACTCAAGGATGACCGCTTACCGGACATTATGTAACGACGAGGCCGCCGGCCTCACGATGGTCACTGCCATGGCGGGCCGAAGGTCCTTCGCACTCGCGTCTGGATCGCAGTTGTCGATGTGCTGCAACGGGGTGGGCGGGGCATCCTGGGTGTCATGAGTGCCCCGCACCCGGGCCCGGATGAGGGCGGTCACGTCCACGCGCCGGGCCATGGTCACGCCGGCTGGTCCGGGCATGATCATGTCCACAGGTCAGGGGTACCGGGCTGGCTGCGGCGCTGGCTGCATCCTCATTCTCATGAGGCTGCGGACAAGGTGGATGCGGCCATGGAGGCCAGCGCCGAGGGTATCCGGGCGCTGTGGATCTCGCTGGCGGTCCTTGCGGTCACCGCTTTGATCCAGCTGGCTGTCGTGCTGGTCTCGGGCTCGGTCGCGTTGCTGGGTGACACGCTGCACAACGCGGCGGACGCGCTGACCGCGGTGCCGCTGGGGATCGCGTTCCTGGCCGGGAGGCGGCCTCCGAACCGCCGGTACACCTACGGGTACGGACGGGCCGAGGACCTGGCCGGGGTGGTCATTGTCCTGATCATCGCGGCATCCTCTGCGCTGGCTGCCTATGAGGCGGTCACCCGGCTCGCGCACCCCCGGCCGGTCTCGAACCTGGCCGCGGTGGCGGTCGCGGCAGTTATCGGGTTCACCGGCAACGAGCTGGTCGCCCGGTACCGGATCCGGGTCGGCCGCAAGATCGGCTCGGCGGCGCTGGTCGCTGACGGGCTCCATGCCCGCACAGACGGGTTCACGTCCCTGGCGGTCCTGCTGGGAGCGGGTGGTGTGGCGGTCGGCTGGAACTGGGCGGACCCGGTCGTGGGACTGCTGATCACGGTGGCGATACTGGCCGTGCTCCGCGGGGCGGCCCGCGAGGTCTACCGGCGGCTGATGGATGCGGTCGATCCGGCTCTGGTCGACCAGGCCGAGCAGACCCTGCGCTCTACTGCCGGGGTCCTGGACGTGGGCCAGGTCCGGCTGCGGTGGATCGGCCACCAGCTGCGGGCCGAATGCGAAGTCATCGTCAACCGAGGGGCGAGCGCGGTCGAGGCGCACCAGGTTGCGGTCGACGCCGAGCACAACCTGCTCCATGCCCTGCCGCGGCTGACCGCGGCGCTGGTACACGCCGATCCCCAGGCTCGGGAGGGCTCTGATCCGCACGCTGTGCTGGCTCCGCATCGCGAGTGAAAGCTGGCTGGTCAAGGGGCGCGACGGATGAGCCGGCGCTCGGGCATGTGGGGTATCGCGGGGTCATCGGGTCCGCCTGCGGTGCTGGCGAGACCCGGCCCGTAGCGGCGGGCGAGCGGGTCGGCGGTCAGGCCGTGCGCGACCACGCTGAGCAGCACGGTGAAGGCGATCACTGAAACCGCAGCGTCGGCAACCTTGCCGATATCCTCCAGCGCGAGCAAGGCAAATACCACCGACGCGAGGCCGCGGGGTCCGAACCAGCCCACGAAGGCGACGGCAGGGCGCCCGAGTCCCGCACCGATCAGCGACAGCGCTACCGGTGCCATCCGGATCACGGTCAGGCTCAGCCCGGCGTACAGCACCGTCTGCCAGGTCAGGCCCTCGAACGCCGGCACCACCGCGATAGCGCCGAACGCCAGCCAGACCAGCAGCGACACCAGGGCACCCGTCTCCTCCACGTAGGGCACCAGCCGCTCGCCGCGCTGCCCCCCGCCAAGGCGGTACGCGAGGCCGCCCACGAACGCGGCGATAAAGCCATTCCCGTGCAGCGCCAGAGCGCACGCGTAAGCGCAGATCGCCAGGGCCAGCACCGCAGAGCCGGCGAACCCGCCCTCGGCCCACCCACGGCGCCGCGCCGCATTCACGACAAAACCACCCGCGCTGCCCACGACGGCACCCACGAGCACGCCCAGCGCCAGCTCCGCCACCGCCTCGCCGGGACCGATGCTCGCAGCGTGCTCGGCAGTCGCGGCTCCGGCGATGGCGACCAAGACGATCGGCGTGGCGATCCCGTCGTTGAGCCCGCTCTCGACATTGAGCAGCCGGCGGATCCGCGCCGGGACCGCCGGGTTCACCATCACGCCCGCGCCCAGTGCAGCATCCGTCGGCGCCAGCGCCGCCCCCACCAGCAGGGCAAGCCAGATGCCCATGCCGTCGAACAGCCCCAGCGCCAGCAGGGTCCCCAGGCCGATAGTCAGCGGCAGCCCGATCCCCAGCAGCCGAACACACAAGCCCGAGTCAGCGCGCAGGTCCCGCAGCCCAACCCGGGACGCGTCCGAGAACAGCACCAGAACCAGGGTGATCTCCGCCAGCGCCTTGACCAGCTCAGGGGACGGCGTGAAACTCAGCGGCGCCAGCAGGCCGTGGGTCAGCAGCAGCCCGGCGACCACAAATACGATCGGCGCGGTCACGTCGAACCGCTCCAGCCGCGCCGACAGCGTCCCCCACGCAAAGACAAGCGCCGCCACGATCGCCAGGTCAGAAGCGCTCATCGTCTCACCTCATGCGTTACGGTCTCACAGACGACGCGCAACCGACCGGGCCTCACTGGCTACCGGGGCAGTCGGCGGCGCCAAGCCGCCCCTGGCCGCTGGCAGCCCAGCCGATCGGGGCTCGGCCGGCGGTATCCACGCCGACCCGGGAGAGCTTAGTCCTGACCGTTTACCTGCGGGAGAAGTCCGGGCGCGTGGCCGTGATCAGGCCAGGACGGCCGGCTTGAGGGTCTCCTGGCACCACTGGCGGAAGCTGGTGGGAGTGGTCGATTCCGGGGTGCGTGGTTCGGCGTTGTCGAGGCCCTGGTCCTTGGCGACCATCATGTCGGCCGTGCCCTGGGCCATCGCGTCGGACATCCCGGCCCCGGTCAGCCTGTCCTTGAGGGCCTGGACGGGTATCTGCTGGTAGTGCACCGGCTTGCCGAGTACCTCGGACATGATCTGCGCCATGTCGTCGAAGGACAGGTCTTCCGGGCCGAGGACCGCGACGTGGCCAGTTCCGCTCCAGGAGTCATCGAGCAGCAGCCTCGCGGCGACCGCGGCGATGTCGCGGGTGGCGCAGGACGGCAGCTTGCGGTCCCCGGAGATAGGCGCGGCGATCACGCCCCGGTTCTTGATCGACTCGACCTGGCGGAGCAGGTTGTCCATGAATGAGGGCATCGTCAGCGCCCGGTAGCTCACGCCGCTGCTGGCGATCAGGTCGTCCATCGCCAGCGAGGCCGTCGCCAGCCCGGCGTGCCCGGCCACGGCCGTCCCGCGGCCCAGGGCGGAGATCCCGACCACCCGCCGAACCTCGTGGCGTTTGAAGGCGTCGCAGGCCGGACGGGTGAAGTCCACGTAGGCGGCCTCGACGTTGTCGGCGTGAGGGTCGGGGGGCACCAGCCAGAACACGGCGTCAGCGCCCGCGAACGCCCGGTCCACGACACCGGCTTCGCCGTGCGACCCCGTGACGATCTCGACGCGCTCGCGGGCTTGCGCTGGAAGGCGGGAGGGGTCACGCACGATGACGCGGACCGGCTCACCGCTGCCGAGGAGGTTGTCGAGGACTTGGTGGCCGATGAGTCCGGCGGGCGCGGTGACGACGATCATCACTCCTCCTTCGTGAAGCTATATAGCGACGATACACATAAGAGTTATATAGCGTTATATCAGGGTTGCGCTAGCCTCAGGTCATGACCGTCAGAACCCGCATCCTCGAAGCCGCCGCGGGGCTCCTCGCCGAATCCGCCGACCCGTCAACGCGTGCTATCTGCGACGCAGCTGGCGTCACCGCGCCGACCCTGTACCACTACTTCGGCGACAAGGAAGGGCTGCTCACCGCAGTGGTCGATTTCGGCTGGGCAGCGTTCCTGCAGACCAAGCGCACCGTCGCCGCCGCCGTGCACGAGCACATCGCCGACGACGTCCGCGCGGGCTGGGACAACCACCTGCAGTTCGCGCGCGAGAACCCGAACCTCTACCAGCTGATGTGGTCGCCCGCGATCGCCGCCAACAGCGCGGCGCTCCGCGAGGCGTACCAGATGCTCCACGAACGGCTCAAGCTCGGGGCCGCCCGCGGCCAGCTGCGCATGTCCGCGCAGACCGCGGCGCGCACGATCATGGCCGCAACCACCGGCGCCGCGCTGTCACTGATCTCCCAGCCTGACCTGTTCGGCGACGGCACCTTCGCTGCGCACCTGCGCGAGGCCGTGCTCGCCTCGATCACCGTCCCAGAAGACGCATCGCCGACGCCGAAGCGCAGCGCGCCCGCGGCCGAGCCAGCGCTCGCGACCGCCGCGGCGATGCTCAGCAGCAAGCTCGCCGCCGAGGACACCCCGCTCACCCATCCCGAACGGGCACTCATGCAGCAATGGCTCACCACGCTGGCCGACACCTCCGCGGCCGCACCTTCCGCGCCGCAAGCGGCAGGTCCGCCGAAGTCTGGTACCGGGCAGACGCCCGTGGGCAGGGTGCGGCGGTGAGCCGTGAACCCGGCCATCCGGCGGCCCTGGCCGGCGGCCTGCTGGACCCTCGTTACGGGCCGCTTCTGCGCTCAGGATGAGTCGGCGCGAAATGCTGGGGGAACGCCAGGTTGCGGCACCGCTGATGGCGCAGCGCGCCGCACACGGGGCACTCGGACCGGCTCACCGCCGGTTCGAGCCGGGCGCGAGCGTCAGCGGACAGCTTGCGGGGCTCCGGCCGAGCGGGAAGCCTCAGCGGTCCTCGCAGTGCCAGTTCGGACAGGAAACGCTTGTGCTCGAGTTCGCACTCATCGCACCGGCAGCCTCGTGCCCAGGCCAGCACCGTGCCGTGCGGCGGCAGCGCGGGCGGCAGGTTGCTCCATGCGGTCACGCATCCACGGTAGGGCAGCGGTTTGTCCGGTTGGTACTGCGAGATGACCAGGAGGAGCCCCTGTCGCTGCATGTACTGCTGAAATAGTCGCATGGACGTTCTGAGCAGCCGGATCCTCCTGCGGCCCAGCGACTTGGACCGCAGCCGACGCTTCTACCGCGACGTATTGGGCCTGGCCACCTACCGGGAGTTCGGCCCTCCGGACGATCCGGGGGTTGTGTTCTTCCTTGGCCCGGGACTGCTCGAGGTCTCCGGGCATGCGGCCGGCCCTGCGGGGCACTCGGTGATGATCTGGATGCAGGTACGAGATGTCCGCGCCGAGCACGCCCGGCTGGCTGCGGCTGGAGTCCCCATCGTCCGGGAACCCGCAACGGAGCCCTGGGGCTTGACCGAAATGTGGATCCAGGACCCCGATGGCATCCAGATCGTACTGGTCGAGGTTCCCGCCGATCACCCTCTCCGCCGTGACCCGCGTTCGGCGTTACCGCCACGGTGACGAACCCCCGGCTACCACGAAGCAACCGCCGTCTTCGACACCTTCGCGCCGGAAGACGTGCCACCTGGCTGGTGCAGGCAGCCGCGGCCGGCTTTGCCCCTCTCAAGGAGTTACAGGGTCACGCCGGTCAGCGCGGCGCAATATCTGAGCAGTCGGTCCTGGACCTCGAGATCGCGGGCGGCGGGGTGTGCCATGCGGGGCTTCTGGTGATAGAAATAGCCGCCCGTCACCCTTGCGCCCGGATCCGGGCTGACGGCCAGCCACGCCTGGGTCACCGGGGCCAGTGACATGTCATCGGGTGCGCCGGGGCCGCCCATTCTGGTCGGTACCCAGCCAGGCTCGAGCGCGTTCGCCAGGACCCCGGTCCAGCGCCGCGCGACGGCGAAGGCGAGCACGACGTCGAGCAGCTTGCTGTCGGAGTATGCCTGCGCGCCGTTCCAGCGACGGTGTTCCCACTGCGGATCGGCCAGGCCGGGATCCCCGCCGCGGTGCATGCCGGAGCTGAGGTAGACCAGCCGGGCAGGCCGCTCGATCAGGCCGGTCAGCAGGTACGGGGCGAGCACGTTGATCGCGAAGATGTGCTCCAGGCCGTCCTCGGTGCGGATCCGCCGCGGCTCCCGGTACCCGGCCCCGGCATTGTGAATGACCGCGTCGTACCGGCCGCCCGCGTTCGCCTGCCCGGCGACCTGCCGCATGCCCGCGATGCCGGCCAGGTCGCCGACGACGACCGCCCTCGCGGCGGGCAGCGCCGCACGTGCGTCCTCGGCCCTGGCTGCACTGCGGGCATGCAGCGTGACCGAGTGTCCGTCGCCGGCCAGCAGCCTGGCCGCCATCAGTCCCAGGCCCTCAGTGGAGCCGGTGATGAACACGCGTGACATCAGCAATTCCCTTCAGGCAGAAGCGGCAGCCGCCGGACCGGCAGCGCCAGCACAGGCCACGATGATCGAAGGGCAGGCCAGGAGGCAATTTACACGCGAGAAGCCCGGCCACTACCGTCGCGACGGCATGACCTGGGCCCGGCACCAACAGGTGCCGGGCCCAGGCCTGGCTGTTTTCCCTTGGCAGGCGTGGCCTGCGGCGGCTCAGGCGGCGCGGACGCTGGTGGCCTGCGGACCCTTCGGGCCTTGAGTCACCTCGAACTCCACGTGCTGATTCTCCTCGAGGCTACGGAAGCCGTCGCCGTCAATCTCGGAGTAGTGCACGAAGACGTCCGGTCCGTCGGTGCGGGAGATGAAGCCGTAGCCCTTCTCCGCGTTGAACCACTTAACGGTTCCCTGTGTCATGTCGCTCCTTACAGGGGCTGGATACGAGTCCGCGCGGTGCGGTCCCCGGGCCGGTTCTCGACGCGACTTTCCCCAGATCCCTGAAGCAGCGCGCCCGCAACATCGTTCTCCGCGAGCGTGCAGGTAACACGAACACACAAGACAACTGCGACCACCTAGGGCAACCGATCCGGTGCCCGGTTCATTCCTCCCCCGCGGTTGCAAGAGCTTCGCCGTGAGAGACCGCGCCGGATCAGGTCGTTCTGCGGGCCAAGGACGGCCTGGCCGCCGCCGGTGGGAGACCCGGGTCTATCACTGGCGAGCAGCAGAGAGGCCCACGGGCATCACCTTTACCGCTGGCTGCAGCGCGGAGGCCACCTGGTGCTGCGGCGCAGGGGCGGCCGCGGCTGCCTCCGGCTCTAGCTCTGGCTCCGGCTCGGGGATGAGGGCCGAGGCTTCGCCGGTGAGTTCTTCAAGCCGCTTCCGTGAGGGCAGCATGAGGATCGCAAGGATCGCGCCGAGCCCGAGCAGTGCGGCCGAGATCGTGAAGGCCAGGGTATAGCCGTGGGTCGCCGCGATCGCTGGTGCCTGCGGGCCTGTGTGGTGGGCGATGAGGTAGCTGGTCGTCGCGCTCGCCGTGATGGTGCTGAGGACGGAGATGCCGATCGATCCGCCAACCTGCTGCATCGTGTTGACCAGCGCCGAGGCCACGCCGGAGTCCTGGCGCGGGACGCCGGCCGTGGCCGAGTTGACCGCCGACGCGAAGATCAAGCCGAAGCCCAGGCCCATGACGAGCAGGGCGGGCAGCACACCTCCGAGGTAACTGGAGGTCACCGTGAGCTGGGCCAGGTAGGCTGTCCCGCCGGCGCTCAGCAGCATGCCCGCGGTTACCAGGGAGCGGGGCCCGACCCGGGGCAGGAGCACGACGCTGTACAAGGTGGAGGCAACCAGGATCCCGGCGACCAGCGGCAGGAACAGCAGCCCGGTGGTCAGCGGGCTGTATCCCTTGACCTGCTGCATGTAGAAGGTGAGGAACAGGAAGATCGCGAAGAGCGCAATTCCGGTGATGCCGACCGCGACGTAGGAGCCGCCCCGGGTGCGGTCAAGGATGACCCGCAGCGGCAGCAGCGGGTGACTGGATCGCTGTTCGGCGACGACGAACGCGGTGAGCAGGACCGCGCCGAGGACCAGGGAGCCGAGGGTCAGCGTGGCGGTCCAGCCGGCCGTCTCGGCGCGGGAGAAGCCGAAGACGATGAGGAACAGCCCGGCGCAGGCCAGCACGGCGCCAGGCCAGTCCATCCGCGGCGGGCTGGCCGGGCGGCTGCTGCGGATGTAAGCCAGGGCGCCCGCCACGGCTATCGCGGCGAAGATCAGGTTGACGAACAGCGTGTAACGCCAGGACAGGTACTGGGTGAGCACCCCGCCGAGGATCAGGCCCACAGCGCCGCCGCCGACGGCGACCGAGCCGAAGACAGCGAAGGCCCGGCCCCGCTCGAGCGGGTCCCGGAACGTGCTGACCAGGGTGCCCAGCGCGGATGGCGCGAGGATGGCGCCGAACGCGCCCTGCAGCGCCCGGGCCGCCACCAGCATCACGAACGAGACGGCGGCGCCCCCGATCGCGGAGGCGACGGCGAATCCGATCAGGCCCGTGATGAGGACCCACTTGCGGCTGTACATGTCGCCGAGCCGGCCGCCCACCAGCAGCAGGCTGCCGAAGGCCAGGGCGTAGGCCGTCACCACCCACTGCCGGTCACTGTTGGCGAACCCCAGCGCCTGCTGCGCCGACGGCAACGCGATGTTCACGATGGTGGAGTCCAGCACCACCATCAGCTGGGCGACAGAAACCACGGCCAGGACCAGCCAGCGCCGGTCGGCAGGTGCCGTCGGGTGGTCCTGCGTATCCCCGGGACCTGGTGAAGCGACTGGCTGTGCCATGTGAACTCCCGACCTCGGCTCGGTCTTAGGTCCGTCATCTTTTGCGGTCTGTCTTCGCTATGCGGTGACGCGTTCTGCGCCGGCGAGATGCGCCGACAGGAACTGTCCGGCTCTGTCTAGTGCGGCGGCCGCTTCGTCGAGGATCGGGTAGAAGGTCTGGAAGACGTGCGGCACCCCGGGGGTGATGTCGAGGGTGACCTCGACGTCGGCGGTGGCGGCTTGCCGGGCGAGGCGGACGGCGTCGTCGAGGAGAACCTCGTGGGTTCCGGCCTGGATGATCAGCGGCGGCAGGCCGGACAGGTCGGCGAATATGGGGCTGATGAGGCCAAGAGCGGCGTCTTGCCCCGCCGTGTAGTCGATGACCCGGGGCTGGAGGAGTTCCCGGCTCATCAGCGGGTCGGCCTCGCGCTTGGTTTCCATGGTCGTCCCGGCCAGGGTGAGGTCGGCGTACGGTGACATGACGAAGGCCGCGGCGGGCAGCGGCAGCCCGTGATCGCGGGCGTTGACCAGGGTGGCGACGGCGAGCCCGCCGCCGGCGGATTCTCCCGCGAAGGCGATGTCGGAAGGCGCGGTGCCGTTGCGCAGGAGGGCATCGTAGGCGGCAAGGGCGTCGTCGACCGCAGCCGGGTACGGGTGCTCGGGGGCGAGCCGGTAGTCGACGGAGATGACCTTGGCGCGGGTCCGCCGGCCGACCTGCGAGGCCAGGTCAGCGGCGAGGAAGGCGTCCCCCACCACGTACACGCCGCCGTGGAAGTACAAGACAACATGGCGGGGCTCGGTTCCGCCGACGGTGATCTCGGCGGTTGGGACGCCGCCCAGTGCGGCTGTCGGTCACGGTCACGTCGGCGGGCAGCGGCTGCGCCGATGTCAGCTCTCGCAGCAGTCGCCGCTGCTCGTTCACGTCGATGTCGGCGGGCAAGGCGTGACTGTCGCAGGATTGCATCGAGGTTCTCTCGCTGCTCGGTGCTCACGGAGGATCTCCCTTCGGTTGAGGTCGGCTGGGCAGCGCTCCGGGCGGGCTCGCCCATGTCGAATCCGCTGCGGAGTCCCTGCTGGGAGGCGGGGCCACTACCAGGCTTGCCGCCAGGCAGGTGAGCAGGCGTCACCTGATCACGGTGATTCGCCCGATGGGAGCACCGCGCACGCGATCGACCAGGAACAGGCGTGAATGTGGCCAGGTAGGCGACAGCGGCTGCGGCGTCATCGGATGTGAGCCGCCGCCTAAGCGCCTGGCGGTCCACCGTTGCGTCGAACTGTTCGTCGGTGTTCACGACACGGGAGGCCGGGGTGTCGGTTAGGCCTCTTGCAATGCTTTGGTGATCGCGGTCCCCGATCGCGCCCGCGCCGCCGGAGACGACCGCAACCCGTCCGCGCGGCGAGACTCTGGTCCGCGAAATCACCGGAACCAGGTGACGGTCGCTCACCTTGATGCCCAGTAGCTTCGGGGAACTCGACCAACCAGCTGGCTGCATCAAGGAGGACTGGCATATGAGCACGACTGCGGTCCCTGACCGATTTACCACGCTCCCGGATGAACACGCGCTGCAGGCGACCGTCGTGGCGCTGGAGGAGCACGGGTTCAGTGTCGAGATCGTCAGTGATCTCGATACCGCGCGCCAGGCGGTGCTTGCCCGCATCCCGGAGGGCTTGTCGGTGATGACCAACACCTCGGTGACGCTGGCCGAGACCGGGATCGCGGACGCGATCAACGATGGCGGCGGCCGGTGGGAGTCGGTGCGGAACAAGATGCTCGCGCTCGACTTCGCTACCCAGGCGCAGGAAATGAAGGCGATCGGCGGCCAGTCAGACTACGCCCTGGGCAGCGTGCACGCGGTGACCCGCGATGGCACCCTGGTCATTGCCTCGGCGTCAGGCAGCCAGCTCGCCTCCTACGCCTGGGGCGCCGCCAATGTCATATTCGTCGTCGGCGCGCAGAAGCTCGTGCCCACGTTGGCAGCGGCGCATGAGCGGATCTATCAGCACAGCCTGCCGCTGGAAGACGTCCGCGCGCAGGCTGCCTACGGACAGCACAGCCAGGTCGGGAAGGTCCTCGAGATCCACCAGGAACTGCCAGGCCGGATTCATATCGTTCTCATCCGCCAGCAGGTCGGCTTCTAACCGCCGGGCCAGCCGGATCCGCCCGTCCCCACCAGGAGGTTGTGACCCATGACCGTCAACGCAACGCCGGACGATCACGAGTTGAGCCTGGCGCCGCTGGACGGGAAAGTCGACCACGTCCGCGGTTCGCCCTCCAGCCGCCTGATCATCGAGTACGGCGATTACGAGTGCCCGTTCTCGCGGCAGGCGTTCCATGCGATCGAGGCAGTCGAACAGCAGCTCAGCGGGAACGTGCGGTTCGCGTTCCGGCATTTTCCGCTGACCCGCATTCACCCGCACGCCCTCGCCGCGGCGGCCGCGGCTGAGGCCGCCGCACGGCAAGGCCGGTTCTGGGACATGCACGAGCTGCTGTTCCACCGGCAGAAGGCGCTCGAGGACGGCGACCTGCGCGGGTACGCCGTCCAGCTCGGGCTGGACGTGGCGGCCTTCGACCGCTACCGGGCCGGCGAGGCCGTGCTGGAGCGGATCCAGCGCGACGTTCGACAGCGGCGTGGCCTCGGGCCAGGTGCTGGGCACCCCGACCCTGTTCATCGACGGCGTGGTGTACCGCGGCGGCTACGACCCGCCTACCCTGCTGGCGGCACTGGCACCGTGAAGGTGATCAGTAGCCGAGGCGCTCGCTGACGATGATCGCAGTGACCCGGCCGACGGTGGTCGAATTATTGATGATGAGGATGTTGTTCACTCCGCTGGGCACTCCATAGGCCCGCCGGGCCCGGGCGTCCTCGAGCGGGTAGCAGTATTCGTAGATCCGCCGCATCCCTGTTGCGACATCGGGGACGATCTTCTGGGCCCCGATGACCAGGATCACATGCGCCGCGCCCGACGCGATCGGGCCCAGCTGGCTGCCGCTAGCCGACGCGATGAGCAGCGATCCGCCTTCGGTCAGCGCGTGCACGCTGCCGACGACGTAGTCGGGCGACGCGGCCAGGGTGCGCATCTCGCGCCGCTGCATCTCCCGGTCCATCCGGTACAGCCGCAACCGCAGTGCCTGGTAGCGGCCGGACCGTTCGATGTCGTCGGCGACGCCGATGGCTTCGAGCGTCTGGGAGGTGTTGTTGTATACCTCGGCGCCGTCGGTGAGGAGGGAGCGGACCAGGCCCCGCGCGTCGGCACCCGTGGCGGCGCGCAGCGACCGGATGCCGTTGCGTTCGAGCGCCGCCGCGGCTGTGGCGATCTGCTCGTCGGAGGCGAGCCCGGCGAACTCCGGGGATACCGCGGCGTCCGGACCCGCCACCGCGGGCGGCTCAGTCACCGTCTACCTCCGCCAGCCGCCGGTGGACGAGCGCCACGGCCATGGATCCCTCGCCGATGGCGGCTGCGCAGCGTTTGACGGACCCGCATCGCACGTCCCCCGCGGCGAACACGCCGGGCCGATTGGTCTCCAGCGGCAGCGGCTCCCTGGGCAGTGGCCAGCTGCCGCCCGCATCACTGGCGTCGTCGCTGCCAGTCACCAGGTACCCAGCCGCGTTGGCGGCCAGCCCGATCCCGGTGGCCCCATCGGTACGGGGGGTGCCGCCGATGCAGATGAACAGGGCATCCGCCGGCAACCGCACCGGTCCGGCGCTGTCCCCGGAGCGCACGTCGACCGCCCGGAGGCGATCATCGGCCTCCAGGCCCGCCACCTGCGTGCGCACCCGCACCTCAACGTTCGGGATAGCCGACAGGTGATCGATGAGGTACTGCGACATCGACGCGCCGAGGTCGCGGCCGCGGACCAGCAACGTCACCTGCCGCGCGTACCGGGAGAACCGGACGACCGCCTGGCCCGCCGAGTTGCCGCCGCCCACCACGACGACCTGGGAACCCGTGCACGCCAGCGCCTCGCTCGGCCCGGCCCCGTAGTAGACCCCCGCGCCGAGCAGGTCATCGATCCCGGGCACCTCCAGGCGCCGCCACTCGACTCCGCTGGCGAACAGCACGGACCGCCCGCGGATCAGCGTGCCGTCAGACAGCCCGGCGACGTAGCCCGGCCCGTCGGCCGACACGTCAACCAGGGGCCGGGCTAGCAGCAATTCGGCACCGAACCGGCGCGCCTGCACCACCGCGCGGGTGGCCAGTTCGCTGCCGCTGATGCCGTTGGGAAAACCGAGATAGTTCTCGATCATCGACGTGGTACCGGCCTGGCCGCCCGGCGCTACCGCCTCGACCACGACGGTGCGCAGGCCCTCGGATGCCGCGTTGACGGCGGCGGCCAGGCCGGCTGGTCCCGCCCCGACGATCGTCAGGTCGTATTCCGACAGCGCCGGGGCCGCGACCATGCCGAGACCCGCGGCGACCTGTTCCACCGTGGCAGATGCCAGCCGCGACCCGTCCGGCAGGATGCACAGCGGCAGCGCCGATGGGTCCACCTCGGCGACTCCCAGGACCGCCCGCACCGCATCGGGCTGGCTGGCGTCGACCCACTCGAACGGGGAACCGTTGCGGCTGAGGAAATCCCGGATCGCGTATGCGCTCCGGGAGGCCGTCCTGCCGACCAAGACCGGCAATGGAGTGACCGGCCTGGCGTCATAGTCGAACATAGACATCGGTGCGTCCCGATCCGTCACCGGTGCGACAGTGCCGGCGAGGCGACGGGGGGCGCCTCGGCCGACTCGCAGGCAGCGGAGGGGAGACGACCGCCGAACAGGGCCTCGATGCGGGCCAGGGTCCGGCCGGCCGCCAGGACGGAATCCTTGCTCACGGAATCCGCTCCTTCCCCCGGCGGGTATGCCGGTCATCACCGTCATGCTCAGGTCCGACGATTGAGATGGACGTTGATATGGACAATACGGCGTTCTGTTTCGGCTGTTGCCGGGTTGCCAGCCGGTTGACGCGCGATACACGCGAGCCGCGGCTGCCAGGGGCGCTACTGCTCCTTCAAGAGGCGGTCGGTGAGGACGATCTCCACGATCGCTGCGACGGTGTCCTGGCGGGCCCAGTCGCGCTGCAGTTCGACCGCGAGCGAAACCCAGCTGATCGGCTGCCCGCCGGCCTGCATCACGCGGTCAAGGCCGGCCTGGTGGGCCGCGGGCGAGGTGCCGCCGATCGCGTTGACGACAGGGTAGACCTCATACCCTTCGCGCAGCGCGTCCAGCGCGGTAAAGGCCATGCAGATTTCGGTCCACAGGGCGCAGAGGATGAGCTTGCGGCGGCCGGTGGCGCGCACGGCCTGGACGAATTCGATGTCCTCCCAGGAGTTCGTCGTGGTCCGGTCGAGCGGCTTGTCGCCTGCCAGCAGGCCGGCCAGCTCGGGCAGGGTGGGGCCCTGGCCGGCGGCGACGTTGACGGTTGAGTGCACGACCGGGACATCGAAGGTCTTGATGGTCCGGAGGGTCGAGACGGCGTTGTTGACCAGGAGGTCGTGGTCCATCGAGCGGACCGCGGCCAGCTGGGAGGGCTGGTAGTCGATGAGCAGGAACGCAGCGTTTTCTGGCGTGAGGAGATGGTCGGCGAGCGGGTCACGAACCGGGGCACTGGTCATGGGAGCGTCACCTTGTCGTAGCAGGGGTTGGGTGGGCCCGAAGCTAGTAGCCATCACGGTGAGCGGCGGTCACCTGATCCTGGTGATCTGCGCTGCGGTGCGAGCTTCCGGATCTCGAGCAGGTCCAGGCCGAGCGCCTCGATCTCGGCCAGCATGCCGTACAGCGCGGACTGGTCCAGGAGCCCGGTGAGCACGGTGTGCGCGCCGTGCCGCCGCGGCGCCATCGCCGGGAACGCGGACAGCACGGTGGCGCCGAGGTGCCCGTTGATCCGGATCAGGTACAGGGCGGGTGCCGGGTCCATGAGGCCCATGGTCACGGGCTGGCAGGTGAGCCCGCATCACCGGGATCCGGTGACCGCCGGGCTAGCGTGCGCGGCCAGCGGCCAGCAGCTGCAGCTCCCTTGCACGCTGCACGGCCGACGAGCGGTCACGAACCTGGAGCTTGGCATAGATGCTGCGCAGGTGCGTGCTGACGGTGTTCGGCGAGACAGACAGCTCGCCTGCGATCTCGGGCCTGGACAGGTTCGTCGGGAGATATTGCAGCACCCTGAGCTCGCCCGGGCTGAGTTCCTCCGCCGGCGGCGATGAGGACTGCCCTGTGGCCGCCGGGGATGAGCCGTGCAGGACATCGAGGATGTCGGCGAGCAGCACGGCGTGCGCTGTCTCATGCCGGTGCAGCGCCTCGAGCAGCTCCCGGGAGCCCGTCACCGCGAACGGCAGGACCAGCCGGTCAGAGTCGGCCAGGGCCAGCGCCCGTTCCGCAGCCTGGTTCGCCGCACGCAGGTCACCGAGCTCTCGATAGGCGAGCCCGGCCAGCAGATGCGCCTCAATGACCGTGACGTAACCGAGGACCGGTGCCGTGCCGTCCAGCACATCCCGCACCGCGCCCAGGGCCGCGGCCGGATCGCCTTCCGCGAGACAGATCACCGCGCGGGCATTACGTATCTCACCGGAGCTGGCCCGCTCGTCATCGAGCGCCGCGAGGGCGGCGCGGGCTTCGCCGGTCATCCCGAGGCGGGCTTGCGTGGCCAGCATCCAGCCGGTCACCTGGCTCGCCAGCGCCTGCGATCCCTCCAGCTGCGATGCGAGGTATTCGGCCGCGCCGAACTCCTCGAGCGCCTCCTGATGGCGACCGTGGCCGGCGTTCAGCATCCCGGCCGTCTGGTGCAGCAGCAGCCTGATGTCCGGCCCGGTGTCGGTTTGCAGGGCCCGTTCGGTGCGCCGCAACCACCGCTCGGCTTCGTCGAACTCACCCAGGAACACCATCGTGCCGGCGAGCGTCATCAGCGCGGGTGCGATCACCGGCTCCGCGCCCCAGCCGTACCGCTCGGCAAGCGCGATCGCCTCACGACAGCGCGCCTGGGTCATGGCGAACGGGTGGATCTTCGGCATGGCAGCACCGTGGAAGATATACGCGAAACCGAGCTGCGCGAGGCAGCCGACTTCCAGGTACGGGCGGCCGATCTCCCCGGCCAGGACGGCGCCCTCCCGCAGGTGGCGTTCCGCGTCTGGCAGCCCCAGTGACCACGCCTCGGCGGTCCCCAGGTTCATCAGCGCTACCGCGCGCAGGTCTCTGCCCAGGGCAATGTCTTCGTCGGACTGCCCGGTGACCGGGGAGGCCAGGAACCTGACCTGCTCGATCACGCCGGCCAGGTGACCGCGCCGCCTGGCCAGCGACAGCTTCAGCGACGCGATCGCCACCCGCAGGCGGCGCTGGCGATCTGGCGGCGTCGTCTCCGCGTGCGCCTCAGCGACCGCCAGGTGGGCGGCCGCCTCGTCCAGGCGCCCCTGGACCAGGTCACCCATCGCGCGTACCAGGGCCAGCTCGGGGTGGTCCTCGCCCTGCGGGAAGGCACGCAGCAGCGCCTGCATGGTCTGCGCTTGCCCGTCTAGCGTCAGGCTGAACGAATGGTCGGCGAGCAGCCTGGCCGCATCGGGCCAGTCGCCCGCCGCCTGCGTGTGCTGGACAGCCTCGATCACCTGGCTCTGCTGGATAAACCACCCGGCGGCGCGCCGGTGCAGCCCCGGCACTTGTTCGGGCAGCGCCCGGCGCAGCTCCAGCCGGAGCAGATCCGCGAACAGGTGGTGGTAGCGAAACCACGTCCGCTCCGGGTCGAGCGACACGACGAACGCGTTGGCGTCTTCCAGGGCCAGCAGGATCCGTTCCGAGCCCGGGCGGCCGGTCAGCAGGTCGGCCAGCTCGCCGTTGACCCGGTCGAGCAGGGAGGTGCGCAGCAGCAAATCCTTGACGTCGTCGGGCTGGCGGTCCAGCATCTCGGCGATCAGGTACTCGGCGACCGTGCGGTCGCTGCCGGAGAACTCCGCGACGAACCGCTCCGGGTCGGGGTGATCGGCCAGCGCGATCGCGGCGAGCCGCAGGCCCGCGGCCCACCCTTCGGTGCGCTGGTGCAGCAGCGCCGCTCCGGGCTCCGACAGCGCGATGCCCGAGGCATCGAGAAGCTCGCGGGTCTCGCGCTCGGAAAAGCGCAGATCCGCCGCGCGGATCTCGGCCAGCTCACCCGCCAGGCGCAGCTGATGCAGGCGCAGCCGCAGATCGTGACGCGTGGTCAGCATCGCGTGCACTCGCGGGGGAAGGCTCATCAGCAGCCGGCTGAACTGAGCGAGCGCCTCTGGGCAATTCAGCTCATGCAGATCATCAACAACCAACATGACGTCGCCGCGAGCGTCGGCGAGCTCCGACAGCACCCTGTCCACCATCGCCCGCCCGTTGAAGTCAGGCGTCGCTGCCGGCGGTTCCGCGGGGCTGGTTGGGGCGCGGGCCTGACGGACCGCGTCGAGCAGGGCCAGCCAGAACTGCTGGGCGTCGTGCTGGTCGCGTTGCACCTGCATGACGGCGAGCTGGCGCGGCTGCCCCGGACGGCCGGCCCACGCGCGCAGCAGCGACGTCTTCCCGCTGCCGGCCGGAGCCGAGATGATCGTCACCTTCTTCGCCGCCGCGCGATCCAGGGCAGCGACAAGATCTCCCCGGCCGATCAGCCGGGGAGTTGCTGGAGCCACCGTCAAAGGCCTTCCTTGATATCTACGCCGGACACCCCCAGCGTCGCCTACCCGGTCCTGGCACCTTCTCTCGGTACCAGCCCAGCGCACGGACTGTCAACGGCGCCCGGTCCGGCTGCCGAATCACCGGGATCCGGTGACGGCTTTTCACCCGGCCGGGAGTGAGCGTGGGTGGGACGTGATGGCTCGCACGGCCGCCGGACCCAGCGGACCCGTCCACCCCTGACCACAACACCCCAGGACCGGCGCCGGCGCCGCCCCTCAAATCAGGTACGACCGCCCAGACCACGCCGGGCACCCCGGCCGCGGACGAAGCGAGCGCCGAGATGGCAGAGGCCGGGCAATCCGCCGGGCCAGGCCCTGCGGCTGATGACCCGAGGGGAGTAACGAACGTGTCCTCATCGCCTGATAAGCCGAAACCGGATCGCCCGCCCGAGCCGGGTCGCCCGCGATGAGCACCGCCCACTGGCAGGGGCGCCACCTGCCGGTCCCGGCCGCCTGGCCGGTGCGCTCCAGCCCGGCAGCCCGCCGGTGGGCGATTATTTCGGCCGGCCTGGCGCCGGTCCTGCTGACCGGGGCCTACCTCATTGCCGGCATCCTCCAGCCAGCCTCCTACAGCCCGGTGCGCAAGACCATCAGCGTGATGGCCGGGCAGGCCGGAACCGACCGGTGGGTCATGACCGGCGGCATTGTCCTGACCGGCGGCTGCTATCTCGTCACCGCCGCGGGCCTGACCGGTGTCCGGCGCCGGCCCGTGCCCTGCTGATCGTCGCGGGCATGGCCGGCATCGGCATCGCCGCATCCCCCGAATCCGCCCGCGGCACGACCCCGCGGCACCTCGCCTGGACCGTGCTCGGCGCGGTCACGATCGCCGTGTGGCCCGCCTTCGCCGCCCGGCGCGTCTCACCGCGGCCGCCGATCCTGGGCGTCTGCGCCTGCGCCGCCGTCACCGCCATCTTCGTGGCCCTGCTCGGCTGGGTGTTCCTCGAGACCCGCGACGGCAGCGTCCTGGGCCTGGCCGAACGGCTGACGTCATCGATCCAGACCTGCTGGCCGTTCGTCGTCGCCGTCGCCCTGCGCCGCACCCGGCGTCCCCGTCCCGGCCTTGCCAGCCCTGATGGTGACGCTCCGTTCAGATCAGCGAGATCTGGATCGTCGGTTCCTTGACCAGCATCGGGCGAACGGGTCCGTCATATCCGCCAGCGGGCGTCCCGCCGCCGCTGCCCGAGCCGGGGAGCAGAATCTCCCGCAGTAGGTGAGCCGACCGCGATCCAGAGGCTCAGGTAATCGCAAGCGCCTCGACTTCGAGGAGCGCGCCGGGAACCCACAAGCGGGATACCTCGACAGTCGTGATAGTCGGCGGGGTCGCGGTGAAGCGCGCCGCTCGTACCTTGCCGTAGTCGGGAAGCTGGCTCATATCGGTGAGGTACGCGCGGACATTGACCACATCGGCAAGGGTGGCGCCGTGGGCGGCCAGGATCGCGGTGATGTTGTCCATGATGAAGTCCGCCTGGGTCGTCATGTCGTCGCCGACGATGTTGCGGTCCGCGTCGATCGCGACTTGCCCCGACAGTTGCAGGATGGTCTTGCCGCCGAGTTCGACGCGCGCCACATGGGAGTACTGGCCAGCCGGGGCGGGAACGGTCGCAGGGTTATCGAAGATGATCATTATGTGGACCTCCTTCCTGGTGAGTTACCTCAAAACTGGACCAAGCGCGTCCGCTCCGGTATCCGCAACGTGACTGCACCTGGCGGTACCCGTCCCTGCTTTGCCGTGCTAGGCGCGGTCCGCAGGGAGCGCTGCGGGCAGGGAGATGGTCATGGTCAGGCCGCCGCCGGGAGTTTCCGCCGGTTGCAGCGTGCCGCCCATCGCCTCGGTGAGTCCGCGGGACACGGCAAGCCCGAGGCCGACACCGGTGCCGAGGTCGGTCTCGCCAAGCCGCTGGAGCGGGGCGAACATCAGTTCCCGGTCGGCCGCCCGGACGCCCGGGTCGCGGTCGGCCATCCGCAGCTCGACCCGGCCGCCGCGGTGTTCGGCAGCCAGCAGCGGCGGTGCTCCGGTCGGCGCGTACCGCAGCGCATTCGCGGTGACGTTCGCGATGACCCGTTCGAGGACCGGCGGGTCGGCCGCTACTTCGGGCAGGGCGCAGCTGATTATTTCGGAGAGGTCGGCAGGGCGGGGAAGCACTGAAGGTCCCTCGGCCTGCAGGCGGGTGATGTCCAGCAGGCTGGTGGCCAGGTGGGACAGGAGTTCGAGCGATTCTTCGGCGGTGGCTAGGAGTTCGTCTCGGTCGGCCTCGGTCAGCTGCAGCCCCGGCGAACGCAGGCAGCTGACCGCCGCCCTCGCTGCGGCCAGCGGTGAGCGCAGGTCGTGGCCGACCGCGGCCAGCAGCACCGTGCGCATCCGGTCAGCGCCCGCGGTGATCTGGCCGATCCGCTCAGTGTGCAGTGGTGCGCTGTCGGTCAGGAGGCCCGCTGGCCGCCAAGGCGCCGCCCAGGTCCGAGATCGTCTCTCGCCGCCTGGTGCTCTGGTTCGAGATCAACATCCATTGTCGGTTCCCTGTCGATTCCGCACGTGCTCCGGTCGGGGCTCTGCTGCGACGGCGTGCGCGATGTCCGCCTCGGTGATAATGCCGATCGGCTGGGCATCGGCGCGGTTGCCTGGTACGGGCTAGTCGTCGAGGAAGATGCGCGCGTCCGGGTACAGGATGAGCTCGGCGTTCGGCAGGAACTGCTGCAGGATGTAGGAGTTGATCGTCGGGATCACGATGTCGTCGGTGCCGTTGACCACCAGGACGGGCAGCTCAAGGCCCTCGCTGATCCTTGCTCGTGGTGGTAACGCCCGGGCCAGTCATCACTGTGGCTCCGGCAAGGCATGCGCGGGTATCCGCCGGGCGACTGCACTTTCCGCCTGCGGCCGGCGTGCCGGGCCGAGATCGGGTATCTAGCCTGGAGACGGCGTTGCTGAAACGCACTGCCCGAAAGGACAGGCAGATGCCAGGCTCCGGTGAGCTCCCCCCGCAGCAGCCCGCGCGCATCATCGGCCGGGAAACCGCGCTGGCCACCCTGCGCGGGCTCGTGGATCCGGTCCCGCAGGCAAGCCAGGTCCTGCTCGTCATCGGCGAGGCAGGCATGGGCAAGACCGTCCTGCTGGCCGAAGCAGCCGGGCGGGCACGGTCGGCGGGCATGCGGGTGCTCCGGGTCACCGGCCGGGAATCGGAGTCAAAACTCGCGTTCGCCGGGCTGCATCAGCTGCTGCGGCCGGCGCTGTCCAGCATCGCCGGCCTTCCCGCCCGGCAGGCCCAGGCCCTGCTAGGCGCTTTCAGCCTCGCTGCAGGCCCCCTTGCTCCCGACCCGCTCCTGACCGGGGTCGCCGTCCTCACACTGCTCTCCGATCTTTCCGAACGTTCCCCGGTGCTCGTGGTCGCCGACGACGCCCACTGGCTCGACCGCAGCTCGCTGGACGCCCTGGCCTTCGCCGGCAGCCGCCTCGACGCCGAGCAGGTCGTGCTGCTTGTGGGCGCCCGGGGGCAGGCCCCGCCCGCCGGCCTTGACCGGGGATTCCCCGAGCTACGTCTCGAGCCGCTGTCAGCAGCGGACGCGGGACGCCTGCTGGACGGTCAGCCTGTCCCGCCCCGCGGACGAGCCCGGGCGCAGGTGCTCGCCCAGGCAGCGGGCAATCCCATGGCACTGATCGAACTGGCAAAGGTGATCGCCGACGATCCCGCCGCCAGCAGGCGGTGGGCCGCCGAGCCGCTGCCCCTGACTGACCGGCTGAGCGCCGTCATCACCGCCCGGTTCGCCGGCCTGCCCGGGCAGGCGCAAGCCGCGCTGCTGCTCGCCGCGGTGGCCGACAGCCCCGACTTGACCGCAGCAGCCAGCCACGGCGCCGGGGCCGATGCGGCGGCGCTCGCGCCAGCCGAGCAGCTTGGCCTGGTCAAGTTGGACAAGACCAGCCTGCAGTTCTCCCACCCCCTCGTCCGCTCTGCCATCTACCACTCCGCACCCTTCGCCCAGCGGGCTGCAGCGCACCGCCTGCTCGCCGAGGCCCTGCACGATCAGCCAGACCGGCGAGCCTGGCACCTGGCCGCCGCGGCCCTGCAACCGGACGAACACGTGGCCTCGCTGCTCGAGGCCACGGCTGCCCAGGCGCAGCACCGCGGTGGTGCGGCCGCTGCCGCGCTGGCGATGGAACGCGCCGCCGAACTCAGCCCCGACCGCGCAGACCAGGCACGGCGGCTGGTAGCCGCCGCCTCGGCCGCCATTTCCACCGGCCAGGCGGACTGGGTCCAGGACCTCGCCACCCGCGCCCTCGCGGTCACGGCCGACCCCGTCCTGCGGCTGACAGCCCGCCGTGATGCGGGGTGGGCGCTGGCCTACTCTGGCCGGCGCTCAGCCGCGCTGGCCGCGCTCCTGTCCGTCGCCGAAGAGGCATCGCGTGACCTGCCGGACCTCGCCTGGGACGCCCTCGCTGATGCAGCCACCGTCGCCTACTACTCAGGTGCGCCCGCCAGCCGCCAGGCCGTCAGCCGCAGCCTCGAACTCCTGGAAAACAACGGGCCGCCGCCCGGCCGCCGCCCGCGCATTGATGTCGGCGCGCGGGCGCTCTGGATACGGGCCTGCACCGACCCGTTCGGCAGCAGAATCCAGCTCGTCCCGTACCTGCGCCGCATCGCCCGTTCTGCCCTTGACGAGCCCGCTCTGTGGCGGGCCGGGTCCGCCGCATGGCTCCTGGACGAATCCGGCCTGGCGATCCAAATGCTGCAGGACGCTATGCGCAGGCTCCAGGCACCCGGGATGCGGGGCACCAGCGGGCCAGGCCTGACCGCTCTCGGGTGGGCATACATGGACACGGGAAGCTGGGACGAGGCGCTGGAAAATGCCGCAGAGGCGGCCGGCATGGCTGAGGCGAGCCATATGGAAATCGTTGCCGCGTCCGCTGAGGTGATCGCGGCCACCGTCCTGGCCATGCGTGGGGACTCCACCGATGCACGCAGGCACGCTGACAGGGCTCTCGCCGACGTCGATTCCGCCGAAAACGGGCTGATAGCCGCCTGGGCCCGGCGGACCCTCGGCGTCGCGGCTCTCGCCGACGGCAGCTACCTCCAAGCGTTCACCCAGCTCCGCAGCCTATTCAGCGAAAACGGCACACCCCTGCACAACTACGCCTCCTACCTGGGCGTGGCCGACCTCGCCGCCGCCGCGGTCCGCGCCGGCCGGCGGATGGAAGGACAACACGTCCTGGAGCAGGCGCTCAGCCATCTAGATGGAACGGCTTCTCCCCGGCTCGAGCAGCTCATCGCCCGGGCCCGCGGCCTGCTCGCCGACCCAGCGAAGTCAGGTGCCCGTTTCAGCCCGGCGCTCGCCGATCCCGCCGGGGACCAGTGGCCATTCGAGCGGGCACAGCTTCGCCTCGACCACGGCGAATGGCTGCGGCGCCGCCGCCAGATCAACGACGCCAAGCCGGTCCTGACCGAGGCGCTGGCAACCTTCCGGCGGCTCGGCGCCCGGTCCTGGGCGCAGCGGGCGGAGACAGAACTGAGAGCGTGCGGAGTCGCTATCACCGGTATGGCCGTCGACCGCGGCGCCCTGGAGGAGCTGACCCCGCAGCAGCGCCAGATCGTCCGCCTGGCAAGCGACGGCCTGACCAACCGGCAGATCGCCGACCGGCTCTTCCTCTCCCCGCGCACGGTCAGCTCGCACCTGTACCGGACCTATCCCAAGCTCGGGGTGGCCGGCCGAAACCAGCTGCGCGACGTGATCGCCCGCGCCAGCACGCCAGCGCCAGCACACGAAGGCACCGCAGCGGAGCCGCTTCTTTAGGTCATTCCCTTCATAGAACAGCCAAGCGCGTCCTCGGACCGTGCGCATCGGCGAGCCGCTGACCGGTGCAGGCCGACGAGCGTGGTAGCAGCTCCAACGCTGCCCGACACGCTACGGTCGGTCCGGGTCCACGGCGTGGTGTGCTTCACCGGAATGCTGTCCAGTCAGTGGACCGTGCGTGACTTCTATCCGCTCGACTACCTGCCCACGGGGGTACGGCTGACTGCGTACAAAGGGGACGCCGCCGACCTCCCGCCACAGGCCCTGCAGGACTTCCTCGACGCCGTCGCCCCCGGCACGGCCGCCGTCCCGCTCGGTCACGTGTACTGGTTCGACCAGATCGTGGAGGCGCACACCGACATGGAGCAGAACCGGGCCAGCGGCAAGCTCGTCGTCACGACATGAGAGGGAGGAGCCAATGAAGATCGCGGTTCTCGGAGCCGGCCGCGTCGGCTCGACACTAGGCCGGCTCTGGCACGCCGCCGGCCACGACGTCACATTCGCGGCACGGGGCGCCGCCCGGCCGCGTGCACTGGCCGCGGAACTCGGGGAGCGCGCACATGCGGCCTCGGTGGCCGACGCCGTGGCGGGCGCCGAGGTGGTGCTCGTGGCCGTCCCTGCCCCCGCGGTGACAGACGTGCTGCAGGCAGCCGGCTCACTGGATGGCCGCACCGTGATCGACGCGGCCAATTCGTTCGGGCGGCAACAGGTGGCGCTGCGGTCGCGGGCCGACGCGTTCCCGCGGGCGCGCTGGGTGCGTGCCTTCAACTCGCTCTCGGCGAACATCATGGCGGACGACAACCACCGCGAGCCGCCCTGGGTCCTGTTCCTGTCCGGCGATGAGGAAGCCAAGCCGGTCGTCGCCGAGCTGATCCGGGACGCCGGCTTCGACCCGGTTGACCTGGGTGGCATCGACGACAGCCGGCTGCAGGACCCCGGCAGCGCGCTATGGATCAACATCCTCACTCACGACGAGGCGACGGCACTCGTCGCACGGATAAAGTCCGGGGACATGGCCGAGGCCGATCAGTCGGCGCTGCGGACGCGGACGCGGGTGCGCGAGCTGGCCGCGCCATTCGACAAGCTCCGCGATCAAGCACCGGACGATCCCGCATTCTTTCTCGAGCACCTGTCGCGCTCGGTTTTCGAGGCAGGGATAAACCAGCGCGTCGTCGAGGCCAAGTGGGACGGCATCCGGCAGGCGTTCTACGGCTTCGACCCGGCACAGGTCGCCGCCATGCCGCCCGCCGAGATCGCGGCAACGGAAAACGACGCCCGCGTGATCCGCAACAAGGCGAAGATCCGGGCGACGGTGGAAAACGCGCGGGAAGTCCTCGCCATCCTCGGCGAGTACGGCAGCATCAGGGGCTATCTCGGGTCCTTCCCGGACGCGGGCGCCGCAGCCGCGGACATGCGGCGGCGCTTCAAGTTCCTCGGCGACACGGGCGCGCGGCGGCTGCTGACCAGCGCGGCGCTCGACATCGGGTGATTCAGGCCTACAGCCGGCGGCCGGGAATGGGGATGGACTTCCGCCAGAGGCTGCCATTGTCATAAGCGGCGGCTCTTCGAATGATCTGAGTTCGTATGTCCTGGTTCCCGGCGTTCTCACCGACGCCATAGCCGGCGCGACGATCCTGCTGCTTCTCGGCGCGTTGCGTCGTGCCTACGGGGCGCAGCAGTTCCTCCGCGCCGCGGTGACGGCTGTCCGCCGATAGCCGTCCACCACGGGGGCCGCTCAGGCTTCGGCGGGTGCTTCCCCGCCGCCCCGTCGCGGCTGTCCTTGCGTTCGCTCGGCAGCGTGCCTGTGCACCGCGTGGGTGGCGCTGGCCAGTATCATCGCGGCCACGCCCAGCCGCATCGCCGCGCCATGCATGTCGCCGGCCATCGCCTCGCCGGCATCCTTGATGTTCCGCATGCAATGATCCAGATTCCGCTGCACGTCCAGTGGATCGCTCATCTGCGCTCCCTTGCAGTCATTGCTCATCCAGCGAGTGAGGCTACGAAGCAGTCGCTACCGCCCTAATCGCGTTGAAACCGCCGGGGCGGTCGCTTAGCGATGTCATCTGCGCATAATCCGTTTCCCCTGAATGGCTTCAACTCTACTCGGCCCAGATGAAGCAGCGGCTTGGCAGCGCACATCCATAAACCCGTACCTGTCGAAGGTCACGATGGAACCGGGCACCGCCGCTGAGGCCGACTCCGCGCTCACCCTGATGCCCGCCCGGGTGATGTGCGTTGAGCGCCGAAGCGATCTCCCGGGCGCTGAACTTGACCCAGCCGGCCGGCGGCCAGGTGCACCGCGGCATCACCAGGCCTCGGCGGCCTCGCGGTGGGCGAACCCGGCGGGCCGCAGCGGTACCAGCCGCCCGCCGTCCAGCCAGCCGTTGAACTCGTTGCTGCAGTTCAGGCCGCAGATGCCGCCGTTGAGGATCAGGTGGCTCCCGGTGGCGTCGGAGATGAGCGTCAGCGCGTCGTTCATCGGGCCGCTCTCCAAGCTGGTGTCACCGAGGTAGCGCCGGTAGATCACGCCGAGCGGGCGCCCGGTCGCCGCCGACACCTGCTCCACGGACAGGTTCGCCGGGAAGGTCCCGCTGATCTGCCGGTTTCCCACGACCTTGCCGCGCAGCACCATGGCCGTGATGACCGAGCCGTCCGGATTGAGCAGTGCCTGCGCGAGGAATGTCCGTGGTGACTGCCGCAACAGCAGACGGCCGCCCAGCACGCTGCCGCCGCCCGGGGCGTCCGGGTTGATGGCCCGGAGCTGCGCCTGGCGCTCCTGGCGGGGGCATTCCTCGCCGCCGGGGTTCGGGTCGGCGGCCCGGCACCACTGCCCGAGCACCGCCAGTTTGCGGCGGCCGCCGGTCCAGGACAGGCCGGCGACGCGGAAGAAGGTGTACCCCCCGGCGAGCGACCCGCCACGCCAGATGCGCTGCCCGCCGGTGCGGGTGTTGATCACGACGACCTGATCGGACTGCTCCAGGCCCGGCGTTACGTGGCTGGGGTAGTAGTAGGCCCCGGCCGCGAGCCGCGAGCCGTTCGCCGACGCTGCCAGGGAGTCCGCCGCCCAGCCGGGGCGCAGCGCGCCGCCGGGTACCCTCGTGAACCCCGTAACGTGCCCGGCCGCGGTGAGCCGGAACCGGTAGATCTGCTCCTCCCGCACCCCGCGCTCGAACGCGGCGACGTAGAACGTCCCGTTCGCCCCGGTGGCCAGCGCGGGGGCGACCTCCGACCCGGTGTTCCCGACCGGCTTCACCGGGACGACCGCGACGACCTTGCCGGTGCCCGTCGAGCGGACCACGATCTTCGCGATGGACAGGTCTGTCGTGACGTAGAACCGCAGCGGCGCGGCGGGCTGGCGGCCCGGGCCGCCGGGCTGCGGGGTTCTGAACAGCCCGTGCGACACCGACGCCGCCAGGCCGATCACCAGCACCACGGCCGCGGCCGCGGCGACTGGCACGGCCCATGCCGGCCGGTGCCGCCGGCGCCGCGGGCGCGCCGGCGCGGTGAGCGGGCGCAGGTCCTGCTCGCGGACGGTGCTCGCCGCGGCGCTCATCGCGCCGGTGAGCCGGTCCAGGACATCGGTCATCGTTCCTCCCCGAGCCGGCGGGCCAGCGCCTCGAGCCCGCGTGCGGTGGCAGATTTCACCGACCCCTGGCTGATGCCGAGCATGGCCGCGACCTCGGCCACCGGCAGGCCGAGGTAGAACCGCAGCACCAGCACCTCGCGGCGGCGACCCGGCAACCCCGCCAGCGCAGCCAGCACCAGCCGCCTGTCCTCGGCCAGGATCGCCGTGTGCTCAGCGGACTCCTGCGTGTCGCGCCACGGCACAGCACGGGTGATCGCGACCCGGCGCGCCAGCGCGCGCCGCCGCAGCATGCTGCGGCATCCGTTCACGACCGCCGTCCGGACGTAGGCCACGGCACTGTCTTGCGCCAGCACCCGGCCACGGGTGCACAGCCGGGTGAACACGTCCTGCACCACATCCTCGGCGGAGGCACGGTCACCGACCAGGAGCAGCGCCAGCCGGACCAGGTCCGCGTGGTGCTGCCGGTAGATCAGGGCAACGTCGGGCCACTCGCCCGCCGCAGCAGCGGCGCGGCCCGGCTCGGTGCCGCCGGCCCGGCCCCCGGCTTCCGGTGACGCGCCCAGCGCGCCGGACGCTACGTTGTCCACGTCTCTAGTACGCACCACCGCCGGATCGGTTGCCCACCGCGCAGCCAGTACCGGGCAGCAGGCACCTAGGTACTGGCTAGCTCCGCCTGTGCCGCGCTGCTGGCGCAGTTGTCTGTGCTTGGGGGCCGATCCCGCTGAGAGCGGCATCGACTATGGCGTCGGCGTGTTCGTGGGTAAGGGGGGCGACGCGGAGGAGGTAGCGATGGTAGAAGCTGCCGTAGAACAAGTTGACTGCGATGTCCAGGTCGATGTCGGGCCGGAGCTGGCCGGCCGCCTGGGCGGCGCCTAGCCGGTCCTTGCAGGCCGCGATGCGAGGGCGGAAGATGCGGTCGAGCAGCTGCTCAGCGAGCCGGTCGTCGTGCTGGCTGTCGGCAACGAGGGCGCGGAACATTCGCCCGAAGACAGGATCGCTGCCGAGGTCGATGACGGCCTTCAGCTGAGCCTTGAGGTCGGCAGCCAGGTCGCCGGAATCCTGGAACTCGATCCTGGGGTGAACCTCGGGAGCCCACGTGTCGAGCACGACGGCAGCCTTGGAGGGCCACCAGCGGTAGATCGTCTGCTTTCCCACGCCAGCGGCGGCGGCGATCGCCTCGATCGACATGTTGTCGTAGCCCACGGTGCGGATCAGTTCCGCGGTCGCGGTCAAGATCGCGATGCGTGCCCGCTCGCTGCGCCGGCTTGCATCGGGTTCCTTGCGGCTGTGGGGCATGTCACCACGATACCAGTAACAAGACGAACCGGACCGTCTTGCCACGAGACGAACCGTATTGTATCGTTAGATGACATCACGATGAGTTGACAGAGGAGAACCTCGTGCACCCATACATCGCGCAGCGGCTCGCCGCCGAACGCATCCAGGACATGGTCAACGACGCGGAGAACACCCGGAGCGCACGCCGGGCTCGATTGACCCGCAAGCGCCGGTAGCCACGGACCTCGGCGCGGCCAACCACACCGAGGCCGTGACCCGCGGGCCAGCTGCACTTGATCCCTGGCAAACACCGCCGTCAAGAGCCCGGCAGCGCCCTGGTACCACGCCGCGCGCCGGTGGGTGCCCGGTCCGCCCGGGCCGCATCAACCAGGAGCACAAGGAGCAGGAAAGATGGACCTCTGCGCCGCCCATGACATGCCTCGCCGCCATCTGCTCACGGTCACCGGCGTCGCCGGGATCGCCTTCACGCTGTCCTGGATCGCCGGGCTGTCCGTCGCGGCGCCCAGCCCGAAACTAACTGCCTCAGGAGCTGAGATCGTCGCCGCGCTTGCCGGGCACGGGACCGCGGTGGCTGCGCAGTTCGCCCTCACCGAGGGCCTGCCGGCCGCCGGCCTGGCCGTCGTCTCGATCGCCCTGGCCCGGGCCGCACGCAGGTCCGGAGCGGCCGCGGCCGCCCGGGTCGCTCTCATCGCCGGGGTTGGGGCCGGGGTCATCTCGCTGGCCCAGTTCGTGCTCGGCATGGTCCTGGCCGGTGCGTCCGCTCCCGGCCCGGCACACATGGTCTATGAGGCAGTGAACCGGCTGGACGGGGTCAAGATGTTCGCGCTGGCCGTCCTCGGCCTAGCCGGCGCCGCGTCGGGAGTGCCGCCCCGGTGGCTGCGGTACACCGGGATCGCGCTCGCTGTGGCCATCACCGCATCCGGCGTCGCCTACCTGCTGCTCGTGCAGAGCCTGGCCACTCTGGCCGTTCCCGCGGGGGTACTGCTGCTGGTCTTCATCACCGGTACCGGTATCGCGCTCGGCACTTCGGCCGGCAAGCCGCGCCGCGACGGGCCTCCCGAAGGATGATTCCCAGCCAACCTCGCATCGCCGGCTGACGCATCTCAATCGCGGCCCTGCAGGCCCGTCCATCGCGCGCAAGGCCCCACGTGCAGAATGGCGGGTCAGCACAGCGCCGTTATTCGTCGTCGGAGTTCTCTCGCAGCCCTCCCCTGCCCTGGCGCGGCCGCCAGGCATTGACGACCTTGGCCACCGCCGTGACCAGGAACAGCTGACCGGTCAGCATCTCGAGCACCGCGAAGCTCTGGCCGGGGTTCCCGGCGGGGACAAGGTTGCCGTACCCGGTCGTGGTCAGCGTGGTGAACGAGAAGAACAGGTCCTGCGAGAACGTGCCGCGGCCCTGGGACCCGAAGAACGGCGGCTGCGTCTGGGTAGCCCCCAGCGCATGGTAGAGGAATGCGAAGAACATCCCGGCCATCAGGTACGCCGCGACCGCTCCCAGCAGCGTCTCGCTGTCCACCACCCGCCGGCGTACCAGATGGCGGATGATCGAAACCGGCGCGAGCAGGTAGAGCAGGCAGCTGACCCAGGAGGCAACAATGCCGCCGTGGATCTGATCATGGAAGAACAGGTTCGCAACCGCGGCCAGCGCCGCCCCGACCAGCGCGACATTGGCGGCCGCCCGGACCGACCGGCGCGCACGGGACGCCCGCAGCGTCACCCACACCGCGGCGATCTGCACGGCCAGCACCAAAGACGCCGCCCATGAGGCCTTCACCGCCGCCGACAAGGCATAGGTCACGAGAATGAGCAGGAGCACCAGGCCGTAGCTGTCCGGCGAGGACAACGCCTCCGTCAGCTTCCGGTACCTGCGTCCTCGCACCGGCTCCGGCAGCTGCTCGCCGGGAAGGCCCGGCATCAGAAGCACCCCGGCGCAGCCGGCAGCTCGCCGAACCTGCGCGGATGCGCCGCCAGCGGCCTCGTCACCCGCGGACCAGACGGTTCAGCCATGGGTACCTGCTTCTCTCCTGGGCCACAACGGGCGCCATCGACGCGGAGGCGCGGCGGCGGGATGAGGCCTGGGCCGCTCACGCACGGCCAGGCCGGGCGCCTGGGGACGGTCGGCGCGCTCCATTACAACGCCGACGATAGCGGCCCCAGCCCGAGCGAGGTGCAGTCCCGCAGGCAGGTCGCTGGCCATCGCAGATCACACGTTGGCATACGGCCGGGCCACCATGCCCTGTCACGAAGGAGAGCGCCTTGCCCTCACCACCGCGAAACGCCCGCCGATCGGGCTGTGCATCATGCGATCGGCATGGAACCCGAACTTCCGGGCGGTTCAGATCGACGCAATCCGGAGCAGGTCCCGTAGGGCATCCAGGCCAGGCTCGTACTTGGTAGCGACTGCGCGTACTGCCAGTCCGGCCGGGTCCGGACAGCCTCGGCCGCGTGCCGGTCAGTCAGATCCGGTCATCCGGCACATGCAAGAGACGCATGTCGATCCGCTCCGCTTCGCGCCGAGTCCTTGCAGAAGATCACGACTGCGAGGCAGCGGCGAGCACGGCCGCGCGAGGCGGCAAGGCGCGCGCATCCGGCCGGCTCGCTGCGGCCCGCCCGGCTCTCAGCCAGCGGCGCAAGGCCGGAAGATGATGACCACCGGGCAGGGAGCCTCGTCCGCCACCTGGCTGGTCACCGAGCCGACTCCCCGCTGGGTCAATCCGCCGCTGCCACGCGCGCCCAGCACCAGCAGGTCGGCATCGCGAGCGGCCTCGATGATTCGGGCGGGTGGCGAGCCCGTGGTCACCTCCACCGTCACCGGCAGCGCGGGCCCGGACCGGCGGCTCACCGCCTGGTCCACCAGCTCCTGCACTTCCTCGGCGGCGGCGTCCAGGTTCAGGCCGCCCTCGGTGCTGATGACCGCCCCCCAGGAAGGCACGCTGAGTACGGTGAGCGGAGCATGCCGCGCTACAGCCTCGTTCACGGCCCACTCCAGGGCCCACTGTGAATGCGCCGAGCCGTCCACCCCGACAATGATCCCGGGCATCTTGCCCCCCCGTTCCCCTGCTCACTTGCGTTATCACGATCCCACCTCGCGCGGGCGCGTAGCGGCATCGCCCCAAAGGGATGAAAGGAGAGTCCAGCCCCTTTGCCTTTCGAGGAGACCGAGGTCCCGCGACCGGATGATCGCCTTACCGTATTCGTGTTTGTGTGTTGCTGCTATTAGCTGCTCATGCTCAGACCAGATGGGCGCATCAAAGTAAAGGAAATGAGCGCATCAAGGGAGAGCCAAAAGGTGGCCCGGTGCCTGAATGACACACAGTCATAGGCGGTCCTTCGGATTTGAAACGTAGGTTGCCGCCCAGACCGCGGAAGAATGCAGGTGGGGAATCGCGCCGAAGCCGAGCGCTCGTCGGCGCGGCTAGGCCTGCTGGCTGGCCTCAGCGCTGCGCAGCCTCTTGACCAGCGTCTGGAGCAAGTTCCAGGCGATGGTTGCGTTATGCTGCACGAGCGGCCGGAACTCCCAGTAGGTAAGCCCATAGCACACAAGATCGGTGTTCGCGGTTATCGTCGCCGATCGCGCGCCCTCGTCGATAAGGGCCATCTCGCCGAAATAGTCTCCTTTGGTTAGCGTCGCGCGGCGCCCGCCGCCGACCGAGACTATCGCCTCGCCCGACTCGATCAGGAAGAACGCCGCTCCGCCCGCGCCCTGCAAAGTGATCGTCTCACCCGCGGCGAAGCGGCGTTCCTTGAACAGCGCGGCGATGCCTTCGACGTCGCGCGGGCTCATGTTAGCGAAGAGGGGCACGCGCTCGATCACCTCGACGGGCCCGCTCGCAGCTGGCGGCGCGGCCGGCCGCGATGACGACCCTGCCCGGGTCACTGCGCGGCACTGGAGGAGGTATAGCTGCCCGCCCGCGAACGCCCACTCGATATCGCGCGCTGGTCCGTACACCTGCTCGCACCGCCCAGCGAGCGTGTTCAGCTGCGCGAGCTGATCGTCGTCGAGGCACAGCTGCCCGACGAGCTCCGGCGCCACGCTCTGCTCGACGGTGCCGCCGTCGGCGGCGGCGCGGACCGCGATCTTCTTGACACCGGGCGTGCGCTCGCGCACCGCGCCGGTGCGATCCATGAGGAAGCTGTCGGGGATGACGCGGCCGGCTACGACGACCTCACCAAGCCCCCAGCTCGCCTCGATCAGCCGCTCATCGGCCTTGTTGATCGGGTTCTGCGTGAACATCACCCCGGCGACGTCGGGATCCATCAGCGACTGGACGACGACACCGACGCTGGGACGAGCAAACAGGCCCACGCGCTGCCGGTAGGTGATCGCCGAGTCGGAGTTCGCTGACCACCAGAATCTCCCGGATCGCCGCGCGCAGGTCGTCAACCTTCGGCACGTTGAGCAGCGTGAGGTGCTGGCCGGCGAAGCTCGCATCCGCGCCGTCCTCATCGACCGCCGACGAGCGCACCGCAAGCGGCCCGGCCAGTGACCGGGCCGCGGTCACGAGCTGCTCGATGGCGCGTTCCTGCCCCGCGGCCACCGCGCTGACGATCGAGCCCGAGAGCGCGATGCCGGGCGGGACCGGCAGCCCGCTGCGGATCGCTGCTCCCAACCCGGTCGCCTTCGCCCCGAAGCGCGACTCCTCGCACGCGCCGGCGAGCGGGACGACTTCCATCACGGGTAGACCGTCACTTCGCCGGCGTCGCCATCCACTCGTACCCGCCTGCCGTCGGGAATCAGGCCGGTCGCGTCACGCGTCCCGACCACGCCAGGGATGCCATACTCACGCGCCACGATCGCCGAATGCGAGAGCAGACCGCCGGCGTCGGTGACGATCGCGCCGAGCAGCGGCAGCAGGATATTGAACGCCTCGGTCGTCGAATCGGTGACGAGCACATCACCCTGCGCGATGCGACCGAACTCAGACGGGCCCGAGACGCGGCGAGCCGGCCCTTCGTATACACCGCCACTGGCGGCGAGACCGCGCAGCAGGTTCTCCTCATGCGGCGCCTCCGAGCTGCCGAACAGCTCGCCCAGCGCGATGCCCATGGCGTGCATGACCCGGGCCACGCCCGGCGGGAGGCCAGACGGGTCAGGCGGCGGCGCCGGTGGCCCGAGCGACGCCGGAGCCTCCTTGGCGGTGCGCGAGGTCCGGTCCGCGGAGCGCTGGGCGAGCTCGTCGGCAGACGGCCCGCCCGCGCCAGTCACCAAAGAGCACATCTCGTCGAAGCCGGCGTCGATGAAATGCTCGGCGTCGTGGATGCGGCCCCTGCCCTGGAGCCGGCGACCGGCTGCGAGCGCGGCGCGGCGCATGATGCCCGATGCCCAGATGTCGCTGAAGACGCCCCGTTCGTCGCGCAGCCGGTACATAAGACGCGCCTCGCCGACAAGCTCGTCAAACTGCGTGCGGTGCTGGCCGGGCACCTGCAAGCGGATGTCGGCGATGAGCGCGTCGACATCCGCCGTGTCGCCGTCCACGCCGTTGACGGATGACCGGATCGCGCGTAGCAGCGCGTCAGGCAACTCGAGCGCGTAGCGCCCGGAGATATCGAAGCCGTCGAGAAGCCGGCAGCCGACGAGGTCGAGGTACTCCGACATCGCCGTCCCGACATCGCCTCCGAACGCACGCAGATCTGAGAGCGTCTTGCCGGGTTCGCCGTCTGAGTCGAGCAGCGCGCGAGCAGCCGGGTCCTGCCTGATCGCGGCGATGAGCCGTTCGAGCTCACCCGACGCGCCCGCCGACACCGGCGCCGCGCCGCGCATCATTGCGAGCGCGCTGGCCGGCGCGACGCCGGTCCAGGACCCCAGGTGCGCTAGCAGGTCACCCACCGGTAGCATCGCCGACCCGGTGAAACGCATGTGCTGGTAGATCATCTGCGAGTGGTGCTCGCGGCAGCGGGTGAGGCACGCGACCAGCCCGTCATCGGACAGCGCGTCCACATCGACTGACTGCAGCTCGCGGTGGGTCCTGAGTGCGGCAGGCTTGGCTGTGTCGTCCCACTCGCGCAACTGCTCGCGCCAGACCTTGCCCTCCCACACCTGCTCCGCCCGAGCGAAACGCTGCGGGATCTCGTTCTCGGGCGCCGGCCGCATCGCGTTGTAGGCGAAGCCGTTGACGTACTGCGTCTCGAGCGACTCGATGAGCGTCCCGTAATACGCCATGAACTCGCGCGTGCCCCTGCGGAACGGCTCGGGGTGCATCTCCGTCCAGTACCGCGTTACCGGACGCGGAAAATGCACCGGGTCCAAGTTCCACGATCCCGGGCCGGGAGGCTCGAAGTGAAGCGCGGTCGTATCCTGTCCTGACATTCTTGTCCTCCCCCGGGGGCGCTGCCGCGCAGCTCGGTGCCCCCGGCAATTCTCACCGCCCGCGCGTGAACCGTCAACCGCCGACTCCGCGAGTGCCGTGTCCGGCCCGAACATTCCACGGGAGAAATACAGAACGATCTATCGGGGCCGCGCCGACGGCCGCCGTCGCCGACCACCAACCAGCTCACAAGGGCGGCTCGACGCGCGTTCCACAGAACTTCTCGATCACTCAGTGTGATGTGATCTGTAAGTTGGCGCATAGCCGGCCGCTCGCGGAAGGTCCCGGTCAGCCCTGACAAGCTTCTTGGCGCAGCAATCCCCTATGCGACCCTCCTCCGGATTAATTAATTAGACGAGGCCGGCGTTCAAGGCAAGGCGGGTGAGGTCGGCGCGGCGGCGGTATCCGGTCTTGTCCCGGATCCGGTCGAGGTGAGAACGAACGGTGCGCACGCTGATGTAGAGCCGCGCGGCGATCTAGGCGTCGGTGCGGCCCTGGGCGACCAGGGTTACCGGCTCGCGTCTCCGTCACCAGGCGCTCGATCCGGTCGAGCCGTTTGTGTCGCGACCCGATCCCCTGGGCGGGTCATTGGCATCCGGCATCCAACCAGTGTGGCCAGCCCGGTGGCGCTCCGGGGCTGGTCAGTCTTCCCCGGGGCCGGTCTCGGCGGAGGGGCCGCCCGGCCCCAGGTGGGTGCGCGTGCCGTCGTGGTCGAGGATGCACAGGATCTCCGCGGCTTCCTCTTGCACGCCGAACGCATGTGGCTCCATCGTGGAGAACTCGGCCGCCTCGCCGGCCCGGACGAGGATGGTCCGCTCGCCCAGCCGCAGCACTATGGTGCCGGACAGGACAGTGAACCAGTCCCGGCCCGGGTGGACGCGCAGCCTGGCGGGCACCTTCCTGGTCACCCGCAGCTTCGCGATCGCCATGCCCTGCGGCGCACCGGTCCGCGACAGCAGCCAGGTCGTCATGCCACGTCCCTCGTCCCGGAGCGGCCTGATCACCACGTCGGCGTCGTCGTCGGACTCCACCAGCTGGTCAAGCGTGGTGCCGAGTGCCCTCGCGATCGGCGTGAGCTGATCTAAGGCAATCCGCCGGTGACCGGTCTCGATCCGGCTCAGTGTGGACGGGCTCAGGTAGCTCCGGGCCGCAAGCTCGTCCAGCGACCAGCCCAGCGACGTGCGCAGGCCCCGGATGCGCTGCCGGACAAGAGCGTCCAGATCGGCGTCTTGCTTCATACGCAAGACTGTATGCCGCAATGGCAAGTCACCGGTACCGTCGAGGACATGGCACACGAACACATGGCTGACCTGCTTGACCTCGACGCGGAGGTCCTCAGCGACTACCACCGGGAGGTAGCCGAATGGGTCTCGGCAAACCTCAAGGAACGAGCCCGCGTCATCGACGTGGGTGCCGGCACGGGCACCGGCACCCTGGTGCTAGCCAGGCAGTTGCCGGATGCCGAGGTGATCGCGCTGGACGTCAACGAGGAGATGCTGAAGCGCATCCAGGACAAGGCCCGCGCGTCCGGTCTCTCCGACCGGATCCGCACCGTCCAAGCCGACCTCGATCAGGCATGGCCTGATGGCCTGAATACCGCTGACCTGGTGTGGGCCGCGAACTCGCTGCACCACATGGGCGATCCCGCACGCGCGGTCGCGCGGATCTACCAGATGCTGCGCCCAGGAGGACTACTCGCGGTCACGGAGCTGGAGTCGTTCCCCCGTTTTCTCACCGACCCGGCGGGCGCGGCGCTCGAGGAGCGGATCCACATTGCCATGGCGCGGGGTCGTGACGAGGCCGGCATGCACATGCATGAGGACTGGCCTGCCCGTTTCGCCGAAGCCGGGTTCGCGGTCGAGTCCGAACGCCGCTTCGTGATCGCGCTGCAGCCGCCGCCGGACTCGCCGATGGCCGCCTCCGTGACCCGCTACGCCATGGTCACCCTCTGCCGTGCCCGGCACGGCCTGGAGGACAAGCTCAGCGCCGATGACATCGCGGAGCTCGATGCCCTGGCCCCAGCCCTGTCCATCCGCGACGACCTGACGGTCCGCACCAGCCGTACGGTCTGGCTGGCCCGCAAGCCCGCCGGATAACGTCGTGCGGGGAGAAGCGCCATGGCCAGTTGTGGCTAATGGACGTCCTCGCAGTGACATCAGCCACGTGCTCCCGCAGCTCCCGGCCAGCAGCTCAGCGCACGTCTGCCGGAGTGCCCACCACACTCTGCGACGGCGTGGGGCTCGGGTGCGCAGGGGGCCTCAGCCACAGCGAGCGCACAGGCAGTGTGGGCGCTAGCGGCACAACCCCTGTGGCGGAAACGCTCCCTGACCTGGCGCAACGCCCGTTTCGTGGCCAAAAACTGAGACAAGCTTCCCGGGCAGGCAGAGCGCGGCCACCAAGGTCGCGTATCGTGCCCGGTCAGCGGCGGCGCCCATAAGAAGGCACCGCTGGTGTGAAGCGACGATCCGGGCCGGGGCGGCGGTCGGGCGCGGCGCGGGTGCCGATGCCCAGGGGGCGCAGGCGGCGGGTCGTTCCGCGGCGGGATGGCCGCTTCATCGGCGGCGAGGGCGGTGATCGGCAGTCGGCACCATCCCCGCCGCGCAGGAATGCCAACTCGGGACGCAGACGAGACGGCCGAGCCGACCGAACGCGCGCATCGTGCGGATCTTCCCGTCCGCGAACGCATCGGAGGACACGATCCGCAATGGGTAGCCCTTCACCGCGCAGACGAATGCCAGGGAGGAGCCAGTGCTTCCGCCGGTGTACTCAACAACCAGCGGGCCCGGCCGCAGCCGGCCGTCGGCCTCGATCATCGCCAGCGCCATCCGGTCCTTGTACGAGCCGGTAGGGTTGGCCGCTTCCATCTTCACCCAGACCTCGGCGCAACCCTCACCAGCCAGATGCGCCAGCCGGGCCACAGGCGTACCCCCGATAGCCGAAATCCCCCCGGACGGTCCATCCGCAACCTCCATCCAGCGCGACGCAGCCTTCAACAGCGTACGGCGTCCGCTATTGGCACACGCAGATCATCCAGATCGGGATGGCCGTCGCCATAACCTGAACCCAGTAAACATCCGCGCAGAATGACGGATAGCTCGTCACGCTTTCCTGATCGGGTGCTCACATGGAGTGGCTTGTGGCCGTCGGCTGGCACATTTGGCCGCTGTCCGGGCGTCAGTAGGATCATGGGACCTGCCCGAACGCGCGCGCCGCTCGCGGTACCGGGCACTAGACCGCGGGAGGTCGCCGTGCCGGAGGCGTTCGCGGATCTGCCCACACCGCTGGTGGCTGATGCCTGCTTGCGCTGTGATGTTCCGGTGCGGGCCGCCGATTCGGGAATCCGGGCGGTCGTGGCCGGCCAGCGGATCGCTGGGCGGGTCCTGCCAGTGCGGCATTACGGCAGTGTGGACGTGTTCCTGGAGGCCTTCGGCCGGGCTGAAGCTGGCGACGTGCTGGTCATCGACAACGGCGGCCGCTCGGACGAGGCCTGCGTCGGCGACCTGGCCGTACTGGAGGCTGAGGCCGCCGGAGTGGCGGGCCTGGTGGTGTGGGGCCTACACCGCGACACGCCGGAACTCGCCGCGATCGGCCTTCCGGTCTTCAGCTACGGCAGCTACCCGGGGGGGCCGGTACGGCTGGACGAGCGGGAGCCCGGGGCGCTGGTCACCGCTCGGTTCGGGCCGCATATGGTCAGCGCCGGGGACATCGTCTTCGCCGATGACGACGGAGTGTTGTTCGTCGCGGCAGAGCGCGCCGAGCAGGTGCTGGTCACCGCGCACCAGATCTGGCGGACCGAGCGGGACCAGGCCCGCCGGATCCGGGAGGGTCAGACACTGCGCCAGCAGACCGCCTTCGATGACTACCTGGCCCGCCGCGCCGCTGACCCGTCATACACGTTCCGGCGGCATCTGCGACGCAGCGGCGGCGCCATCGAAGAATAGGATTTCCTAGGCGCCGGGCCTGGCCCGCTCAGGGCCTGTCACCGCCAACTGACCGCACCCGATCACCGGAGGCCGGACCCGGCGACGGCCATCTTCCGCAGCCCGCGATGTGGCGCACGGTCCGGGCAGATGCCAGGCCGGACGTTCAGCCGTCGTCATCCCACCCGGCCGCGGGCCGCCAAGATCACCGGACGCCACCGTCTTGACCGCTGCCCTCACGCGCAGCAGTGCGGCAACCCCGCTGCCGGCAGCCGCCTAGGGAACCCGCCAGCCAGCGGGCCCAGAACGGCCCCTCCGGGATCACGCTGCCCGCCATTCCGGCCGGCCCGACCCAGCGCAGGGGCGGGACGCGCGGAGCTGAATGGGATCGTCTGTCAGTACGTCTGGTGACCAAGCGGGGCGCATGGTGGCTGCCGGGGGTCGGCGTCATCCTCGTCGGGTGCGACAGCGTCCGCTGGCCTGGTGAGCGCGCTGCGGGTCTGGCTGGTCGGTTCCGGCGTGGTTGGCAGGTGGCTGGCCCGTGCCCTCGACACGCAGGCGGGGCGGCTGGCAATCCGGTACGGCCGTGCGGTGACGGTCGTGGGGATCGCGAACGCGCGGGACGGATTCGGCTATGACGCGGGAGGCCTGGACCTCGCCTCGGTGCTGGGACGGCCGATCACCGGGGAGCAGGGCACGCGGGTGTGGCCGAGCGCGATCGAGGGGCTGCGGGCCACCGGCGCGGACGTTCTGGTGCAGGTGACGGCCGGCCTGCCGGCCGACGGCGAGCCGGCCTTTCCCCCGTCCGCGAAGCGTTGCAGCGCGAGATCGCGGTGGTCACGTCCGACAAGTGGCCGGTCGCCCTGCATGGGGCCGAGCTGGCCCGCGGCCTGTCATATGAGGCCGCGCTGGATGAGGCACAGCGCTGGCCTGGCCGAGCCGGACCCGGCCGCCCTGTCGATGACGCCTAGCTGGAGCTCGTTGACCCGGATGCCGCGGGCGGCGTAGTCCTTGGCGGTGGCGCGGGGGTTGGGCCACCGCAACAAGATGTCAGCGTTCAGGGATAAGTCCCGGCCTTCCCGCCGGTCTATGTTGTGAACGCTTCATCCGATCGCAGAAGGAGTCGTGATGCCCCGCACCCGGGTCCACAACATGAACGTATCCCTCGACGGCTACGCTGCCGGCGAGCATGTGACGTTCGACGCCCCGATCGGCGGTGCCGAGCGGCTGTTCACGTGGTTCGATGGCCGGGTAATCCATGGCGTCGATAAGGCGGATGCCCCCGTCACGCTGGACCGCGCTCTGACCAGCATGTGGAGCCAGGGTATCGGCGCCGAGATCATGGGACGTCGCAAGTTCGGTCCCCAGGTTGGTGATTGGCCCGACGACGGGTGGCGGGGCTGGTGGGGCGACGAGCCGCCATTCCAGACACCGGTGTTCGTCATGAGCCACCACCCGCATCCCACGATTGACTTTCCCAACGGGACCAGCTTCCGGTTCGTGGATGGGCCACCGGAGGAGGTGCTCCGCCTAGCCCAGCAGGCTGCTGGTGGTCGTGACGTCCGCATCGGGGGAGGACCCTCGACGGTGCGTCAGTTCCTCCAGGCCGATCTGGTCGACTTCATGCACCTGGTGATCGTGCCGATTACCCTCGGGCGCGGCGTATCCCTCTGGGAGGGATCAAGCGGCCTCGAAGACCGCTTCACCGTCGAGTCGGTCACCTCGCCTAGTGGCCTTACTCACCAGCTGTGGAACAAAAACGACCACGCCTGAACCCGGACCCCCAGCTGGGGACTGCCCCCGCGCCAGACTGACCAGATCTGCACGCCTCAACGGCCAGCAGCGATAATGCCACAGGCCACGCAGATCGGCGGCCACGTACGAGCTCGGATACCGCAGCCCCAAGACAGCAGCCGCGGCGCCAGGACGGAAACGAACGCCGACGCGCACCGACCCCAGCCCGCGCCGCTCAGCCTCCCGCATCAGCGTTCGGCGAGGAACGCAGCGATCGCGACGGTGAGCTCGGGCGCGGCGAAGGCGCTGCCATGATCGCCCGGCACGCGGACGAACCGGGCATCGGGCAAGAGCGCGGCCAACTCGCCGGCATCAGAGCGCTCATCCTTCTCGCCGATCGCGACGAGCGTTGGGATCGCGATCTGGCGCAGCGCGTCCTCAGGCGTCGGAACAAACGAGTTCAGCACATGCAACAACGCCACGGGATCGGCACCGAGCTGTGAGATCCAGCGCGCGATCCGCGCGTCGGGCGAGCCGGGCTCGATCGCGACCCCGTCGAACAAGCGCGGTCAGCACGCGGTGGTTCACCCCGCCGCCTTGCGGGCCGCTCACCTTCGCCAGCCCCTGCCCGGCCACGATCGCGCGGGCGGGCTTGGCGCCTCGTACCAGCATGCGCACCACGATCCGCCCGCCGAGCGAGTAGCCACCAAGGTCGTAAGCCCCATCGCCGAGCCCGAGATGCTCGACGAGCGCAAGCCCGTCGTCGGCCAGCACGTCCGGCGGATAGGCGGCGGGATCGTGCGGGTTCGCGCTGTCCCCGTGGCCGCGGAGGTCCGGCACTATGACCCGATACCCCTGCTCAGCGAATCCGCCAGCCCGGCCATAGCTGAGCATGTGTGAGCCCGTACCCATGAAACCGTGCAGCAGCACCAGCGGACGCCCGGACCCCGTCTCATGGCAAGCCAGTTCCACCCCGTCGCGACCGGTGAATCGAACGCTCATACCGTGTCTGATCGTAGGCCATCGGGGTCAGGCCCTCATCGCCACACTGAGACCCCTGCGGCGTCCGGCCGGCCACGCAGCGATCAGAATGCCGTCCAGATCGGCGATTCGTGGCTACAGTCCCGATCGAGATCGGTCACGCACCCGGGGCGCCTACCGCCTGGGGCTCTGCCCGGGCGCTGGGTCAGGCCGGGCGGAGTCTGCTTGTGGGCGGTCAGTTGCTTACCGGGCGGCTGCGCGCAGAACTCCCCGCTCTGGCATGCCCTCGCGACCGTCGTCGGGTGCGGCTGCGGTGATGTGGCCATCCTCGCGGCGCGCACCGATTATTTACTGACCGCGTAACAGGTCGTGGACTTGCGCTTGAGCAAGCGATATTTCCGATTCTGGCGCGGTCACTGCAGACGCGACGCGATGATTTTCACCGCTGACCGGCGATCGACCCGCGACGCGCCAAGTTTGCGGAACCAGGACCGCTGCCGCCTTGAGTACGCCCGGATGTGGCCGAGCGCTTCGGCTCGGGCGGCGGCAAGGCCGGCGTCGTCGAGCTCCGCGATTGCCTTCCCGCTCGACGCGGCTACGCGGACGAACTCTCGATACCCATGGGTCTGCGACGCCACGTTGCGCAGGCGCCCTGGCCGGCGAGCCTGCTCGACGAGCCGGTACCGGCGGTCGAGCTCTGCAATCTCCGCCAGCAGCCCGTCGCGGATCTGGGCGTCCAACCTCGTCTCGATCCGCCGGTCGGTCTCCGCTTCCCCTGGGTCAACGCCGTACACCGCGAACGCGAACGGCGTGGCAACGTCGTGGCTCGCCTCGCCGGCCATGCGACGCACCAAGGCGTTGAGGATCACCTCGTGGTTGCTGGGGTGCACGCGCCGGGCCACCTCGGGCGCGAGCCGCACGAGCACTTGGTAGGCGCCCTCGACGTCGCTGCGCGGGAAGTCGCGCTCGAGCGAGCGCCGCAGCGATCCCGTCCCGGTCAGGTCCCAGCCATCCAGCACGCATTGGACGTACACGCCCGTGCCGCCGACGAGGACCGGCAGGGCATCCTCGGACGCGGCGAGTGATGCGAGCTCGTCTCGCGCCATCTGCGCGTACGCCTCCAGCGACAGCTTCGACGACGGCTCGGCCAGGTCAAGCAAGCGGTGCTCGAACCCTCGCATCTGCGACGGCTTGATCTTGCTCGTGCCGATGTCCATGCCGGCGTAGACCTGCCTTGAGTCAGCATTCAGAACGACCGGGCGCAGGCCGCGCTCGGACGCGGCCTCGCAGACATCGAGCGACAGTGCGGTCTTGCCGGACGATGTCGGCCCGTAAATGGCGACTGCGCGCCGGCGCTCGGGCCGCCGCCGCATCCGCCACGTGAGGTTGCCGTACCGGTGCATGATGCCCCAGGCGAGTAGCCGGCGGCGCAGGTCCGTGCCGAGCCGGTCGCGGTAGCCGCAGGCGGTCAGTTTCTGGGCCAGGATCCGGCTATGGCCTTCGGCGGCGAACACCCGCGCATAGCGGGCTCGAAGTTGATCGGCTCGGACAGCCGCCTTGCCCCTACGGGCCCTCGGTGGTCAGCACCGGCTGGCGGATGACCTCGGTGTGCAGCAGTACCGGCGGCCAGGACGGCAACTCGACCGATCGAGGAACTGTGGAATCTGATCCGCCGATAGCGCTGGCAAGCTCAGGCGCGCTGTTCGCGTACACACCCGCGCTGCCCGGCTGCGAAAGCTGGCCAGTCCGCGCCACCAGTCCCTGATCACCGGTGGCTGCAGCTGGTGCACCGCCGCGATGGCCTTGCCCAGCCGGCCAGCCTGCCGGTCACGGCCTGCGGCGGGCAACTGGTCCCGCGCGGTATCCAGCGGGGACGCTGGACAGGCGGTTCATCAGCACATACCCCCACGGTATTGACCCGGGGTTGTCGACGGCAACTGGATTCCGCCTGGATCGGCGGCGGCAAGCCGGCCAGATCCTCTGCCAGCGCGGTGAGCAAGCTGCGGGGGCTGGAGAAGCCGGGTGAGAGTACGACCAGGGGGAGGGCGCGCTGACGCCCGGCCGGGGTGGCATCGGCGGCTGCAGTGGTGCGGGTGGTGCTCAGCGCGTCACCCGGAAATGCGCGCACCGCGGGGAGCACGCGTCGTCGCTCTTCCGGTGTGATGCAGGTAACAGGTATCAGGCCTGGATGCCGAGCGCCAGTACAAGAACCTCTTCCGAAGTCAGGGCACGTCCTGCCGCGTATTCGGCCTCGAAGGCCGCGGCGCCCATGGCAGAGCCTAGGTGCTGGCAGTCGAGTTCGCGCAGCCTGCCCTCTAGGGGCTCAATGGTCTCGCCGAGAACCGCCAGGGCCTGATCGGCCGCGCCGTGAAGCCGGGCGGATCGGCCCATCTCGGCCCCGCTGCCGCGGGCCATGGCCAGACCGGTCAGCGCGTAGCCGATGCTCGCCTTCATCTGCACCCGCCTGGCCAGGTCGAGCGATTCCGCGAAGCACGCTTCGGCAGCGCCCGGGGAACCGCTGAGGTACTCGGCCAGACCGAGATTGAAGGTCTCGTAGACGATGCCGTCGCGGTCGTTCAGCGAGCGGAAGACCTCGAGCGACTCAAGCAAATGGACGCGGGCAGAATCCAGATCGCCCATCGACAGCTCGGCGTAACCCAGATTGCCGACAATCGTCCCTATCTCCCGCCGGTCACCGGCCTGGCGGAAGAGCCGCAGGGACTCGACCGCGTCGCGGGCCGCGCCCGCATGATCACCCTCGACGTCCACAGCGAACGACCGGGCGGAAAGCAGACGGGCAGTGAGATGAGGCTCCTCTAGGCGGCGCGCCAGGCCCAGGCCGGACTCGATGAGCAGCAACGCAGCACCCTGCTGCCCTTGGCGCAGCAGGACGAAGGCTCTTATGTACAGCAGGTCAGCGGCCAAGTAGTCGTCCCCGGTGGCCTGGGCAATCGCTAGCGCCTCCGTGCAGTATTGTTCGGCGATCGCGTATCCGCCGGCCTGTTCGAGAAGGTAGGCCGCGCAGGCCAGGGCCCCGGCACGCAGCAGCGTCTGCTGCTGGGCAGCTGGCAGCTCAAGGAGCGCCCGGAGGGCTTCCACTGCCTCCGTGGCGTGCCCGCGTGCCTTCCAGAACACTCGCAAGGAGGTGGCCAGCCGAAGGCCAGGCGCCGGGTCTGCCTGCGCCAGGGCGAAGGCTATCGCGGCCCGGAGATTGTCGAGCTCGGCATCGAGACGGTCCAGCCACTCGGCCTGGTCGTGCGCCACGATCTGCGGAGCCGCTGCTTCGGCGAGCGCCAGGTAATAGTCGCGATGGGCAATCCGTACGTTGTTCGCTGCCGTCGGGCCTCGCAACTCGAGCTTGCGGGCTGCGTATTGCCGGATGGTGTCCAGCAGCTGGTAGCGAGCCGGCCCGGCGCCGGTGTTATCGAACTGCACGAGGCTCTTATCAACCAGCGCGCCAAGGAGCCCGAGGACCTCGTCCGAAGGCACATCCCCGGCCGCGGCGACCGCCTCGGCGGCGCCTAGGCCGAACCCCCCGGCGAACACCGAAAGGCACGCGAGTACCTGCCGTTCGGGATCGTCCAGTAGCTCCCAGGACCAATCGACCATGGCACGCAGCGTCTGCTGGCGCGGCAGGGCTGCGCGCGAACCGCCGATCAGCAGGGCGAAACGCTGGTCGAGCCGGGCATCGAGCTCGGTCAGCGACATGACAGTCAGCCGGGCAGCGCCCAACTCGATGGCCAGCGGGATGCCGTCGAGCCGCCGGCAGAGGCGGCCGAGAACCGAAGCGGTCCGCTCGTCCCAGGCGAGGCGCACCCCATGCTGGGCGGCGCGGTCGGTGAACAGCCTTACCGCCTCAGTACCACCGATCGCGTCCATATCATCATCATCGGCTGGCGTGTCCATGGAGGGCACCCGGTGGACGCGCTCGCCGTCGATGCCGAGCGGCTCCCGGCTGGTCGTGAGCAGCACGACGTTCGGGCAACCCCGAAGCAGCGCGTCCGCGAGCTTTGCGCACGTGTCGAGGACATGCTCGCAGTTGTCCAGCAGCAACAGCAAATTCCTCTGGCCGACCGCCTCGACGAGCGTGCCGGCAAGGGAACGGCCCGGGTCCGCACGTATACCCAGCACATTCGCGACCGTCGCCGCAACGAGATCCCCGTCTTGCAGAGGGGCGAGATCGGCGAACCACACCCCGTCGCTGGAGCCATCCAGCAGCCCAGCTGCGACCTGGAGTCCCAGGCGAGTCTTGCCCGCACCGCCCGAGCCGGTCAGCGTGACCAGACGAGAGTCGGCGATCAGGCGGCGCACTTCGGCGAGTTCAGCGGTGCGGCCGACGAAGCTCGACACCTGCGTCGGCAGGTTGTGGCGCAGTTTCGGGTTGTCCAGCGACCGAAGCGGCGGGAAAGCATCCGGAAGGCCGTCGGCCTCGAGCTGGAAGATCTGCTCGGGCCGGCCGAGATCCTTCAGCCGGTGCAGGCCCAGGTCCCTGAGCGAGGCACCTGCAGGCAGCGAGTCGCAGAGCAGCGCAGCCGTCGCTGCCGAAACCAGGATCTGGTCCCCATGGGCAGCAGCCGCGACACGGGCAGCCCGGTGAACGTCGAGACCAACCAGGCCGGTCGCCGTCTCCAATGCCTCGCCGGAGTGGATGCCCATCCGGACGCGGACCTGCGCGTCAGTCGGCCACGAATGCGAGGCGAATGCCCGCTGCATCCCGATCGCCGCCGCCATGCACCGCCTCGGCGAGGTGAATACCGCAAAGAACGCATCGCCCTGAGTGTCAACCTCCTTGCCGTCGTGCGCGGCAAGGCCCGCCCGGATCAGCCCATGGTGCGCGGTGAGGACCTCTGCGTACGTCTCTCCCAGCCGCCGCAACATCGCCGTGGAACCCTCGATGTCAGTAAACAGGAAGGTAAGCGTCTGCGTGGCCAACAGGCTAGGTCTTCCCTCCGAGATTGACATTGACCGTGTCCAACCAAGGATCACTGACCTCCTCAAACGCGGCGGAGGTAGCGTACTTCAGTCGCCGCGGCCTCGTCGACCGCCACCTCAGCAAAGGCAGCGAGACGCACATCGAGCTCGTCTCAGCCAGCGCCGGGCTTCCCTTGCGCCCAGCCCTCACGATCGCGTCCGCGAGGCAGCTATCCCCTGCACCCGGGCCGATCTGCCCTTAGCGTCCAGAACGACGGCTCTTCGCGTGTCTCTAATGAGGCGCTCTCGAGTCGGCGATAACTCGCCCGTCCTGCACGATCGTTCGCTGGCTGTCGGGTGACCACAGCACCGATGGGTCGTCGCAGATGCTGGCGCCGAGGATGAGCAGGTCGGCGGTGCAGCCCTCGGCGACCCGGCCGAGGTCAGGCCGGCCGATCAGCTCAGCGTTGACCGAGGTAGCGGAGGTCAGCGCGGTCCAGATCCCGTCTACCTCGACTTGCAGGCGCAGGCCGTTGAGCTGCTCATCCTCCAGCAGGCCCATCAGGTCGGTGCCGAAGCCGACGCTCACCCCGGCGGCGCGGGCCAGTTCGACGGCCTGCTGACCGGACTCCAGGACCTCCCGGTTTTTGTGCCGTGACACAGCTGGCATGCCGATCTGCTCCCCGCGGCGTTCTATCGCGTCATAGGCGGCCAGGGTTGGCACGAGGAAGGCCCCGGCCGAGGCCATCGCGGCCGCCGTCTGTGCATCGAGCAGGTTGCCGTGCTCGATGCTGCGCACGCCGTTGTCGATCGAGTGACGTATCGCCTCGGGCGAATAGGCGTGCGCGGCCACGTAGCTACCGCGCCGGGCCGCCTCATCGGTCACGGCGCGGATCTCATCGGCGGAGTACTGCGGGATCTGGATCGGGTCGGCCAGCGACATGACACCGCCTGAGGTCATGATCTTGATCGCGTGCGCGCCGCGGCGGAACCGCTCCCGGACTGCCCTGCGCAGCGGGTCGACTCCGTCGACAACCTCACAGCCGTGCGCATAGCACGGGCAGGTCTCGCTGTCGGGACCGCGCGCGTCGCCGTGACCGCCGGTCTGGCTCAGTGCCGCGCCGGTCCACAGGTAACGGGGCGAGGGAATGAGGTTCTCGGCGATGGCCCGGGCCAGTCCCGCGTCCCCGCCTGCCGGGTCTCGCACCGTGGTGAACCCGCGGGCCAGCGCCCGGCCCAGCCGCCGGGCGGCGGCCAGCGCGATGTAGCTGAGCGGCTGCGACTCAGTTGCCATCATGTCCAGGCTGATGCCGTAGGCGTGGCAGTGCGCGTCGATCAGGCCGGGCAGCACCGTGCCGCCGCGCGCGTCGATGACCTGGTCGGCTGGCTGGGGCGGCTCGCCGACCGACACGATGCGGTCGTCGGCAACGTGCACCGGCCCGTCAGCCAGGCCGTCAGACACACCGTCGAACACAGCAGCATTAATGATCGACAAGGTACCCATGGCCGCAGGCTAGCCGGTTCCAGCGCGACGCCCGCGGCGACCCCGGCCGCCCAGACAGCTTCGTCAGCGGTCAGCCATTGCTCGCCCCAAAGCGCCAGATCGGCTGCGGGCTCAGGCGAGGCGTTGGGGGCACTTGGCGAAGAAGCCGTAGCAGCCTGCAGCGCTTACCGCTTCCAGGAATGGCCGCAGGTGCAGAGCCCAGCAGGCTCGCCCTGCCTCGGTGCCCTGCCCCGCCTCGCCTAGATGAGTGAGTCCGGTTGCGGCTTGGCGCGTGTCGCTGCCGGGGAAGCAAGGCGGAGGGCGTCGAAGATCGTTTTGTGACGAACAACCTGGACGCCCTCCTGACGGCACTCTACGTTGATCTCGACGACCGCGTGCTGCCCGCGCTGGGCTGGTCGCGTGATCACCTGCCGGGCGGCAAGCCGCTGCTGTCCGATGCTGAGCTGATCTGCCTGGCCGCGGCGCAGCAGCTGCTGGGTATCGCCAGCGAGCGGCGCTGGATCCGGTATGCCCGCGCGCACTTGTCTGGCCTGTTCCCGTACTTGCCGGGCCAATCGGGATACGGCAAGCGGCTGCGGCGTCATGGCGGGCTGCTGGCGGCGGTGATCACCGAATTGGCGCGCGACACCGAGTCCTGGCATGACCTGCTGCGGCTGGTGGATTCAACCCCGCTGCCGTGCGCTGCCTCCCGGGAGACGGTCAAGCGGTCGGACCTGGCCGGTCACGCCGGGTACGGGTACTGCGCCAGTCATTCCCGGTTCTTCTGGGGGTTCCGGCTGTACCTGGTGACCACCGCCGAGGGCATGCCCGTCATCTGGGGCCTGGCCCATCCCGGGCTGGGCGAACGCGAGGTGGTGGCCGCGCTGCTGGAACGTGATCATCACCTGGTCCGCGCCGGGCAGGTCATCCTGGGCGACAAGGGCTTCGCCGGGCGTGACTTCGAAGCCTTCATCGCCGATGACCTGGGCGCGCACCTGATCCGCCCCGACCGCAAAGACGAACCCGCCCGGTTCGGCAGCCTGGCCCGCAGCCGGCAGTGGATCGAAGCGATCATCGACACCCTCAAAGGCCAGCTCACCCTCGAAGCTCACGGCGGCCGCACCCTGGCCGGCGTCTATGCCCGTGTCGCCGCCCGCCTGCTGGCCCTCGCCGCTGCCATCTGGCATAACTGGCGCACCAGCGCACCCGTCAAGCGTTCCCTGATCGCTTATGACCACTAACGACCAACCGGACTCACTCATCTAGGCTCTCGCCCGGTTCTGGTGCCCGCTGAGCGAGATGGTCACCGCTGCTGGCTGGTCGGCGACGGAAGCCCGGCCCGAACCGGCCTACTCAACCGGCATGGAATTGGATCTTACCGGCGGCCAGTCGCACGGTTACGTTCGCAGAAAGGTAGCGCAGGCCAACGGCCGAGCCGGTGACCGTGCGGCGGGCGAGGAGGGCACCATGAACACCATGCTAAATCAGGTGGCCGACGGCGTCTGGGTCCGGCAGAGCGCGTGGGTCTGGAGCAATGCCATCGCGGTGCGCGGGGAGGGTGGGTTGATCCTGGTCGATCCCGGCATCGATGGCTCGGAGCTGAACCAGCTCGCCGATGACCTGGACGGGCTCGGCCTCCCGGTGGTCGCCGGGTTCTCCACCCATCCGCACTGGGACCACCTGCTCTGGCATCCTCGATTTGGCGACGTGCCGCGCTACGCCACCCGCGCCGGCGCCCGCGCTGCCAGTGAAGCCCGGGAGCGGGGGCAGAGGATGGCGGCGGAGAGCGCGTCGGGCATCCCTCTTGAGCTGTTCGGGCTCGTCACCCCGCTGCCCGCGGACGGCGGACCCGTGCCGGGCGAGATCGTCGAGCATCAGGCGCACGCCACTGGCCACGCCGCGGTCCTCCTCGCGGACCGTGGCGTCCTGCTCGCCGGCGACATGCTCTCCGACGTCTTGATCCCGCTCTTCGACCCTCGCCGCCCCGATCAGGCGGGCGCCTACGAGACGGCGCTCGGCCGGCTGGGTGAGGCCGCCAGGCGCGTCGATGTCCTGGTCCCCGGCCACGGCGCCGTTGCCGAGGGTCCCCAGGTGGCGGCCCGCCTGGCGGCCGATCATGCCTACATCGACGCGCTGCGGCGAGGAGAGGAACCGGCCGACGCGCGCCTGAGTCAAGACTGGCTCTCCGCCCCTCACCAGTCGAACCTGGAGCAAGCCCGACGCTCAACCGGATGAACTTTCGGCGTCATCGCGTCATGGTCGCCACCCGCTCATCGCCCGCACAGCGGTGCCAGATCGACCTCATCCGCGCGCCTCAGCTGATGAGCGCCGAGGGCCCACTGCTCGCGCCGAACACTTCCTCCACGATTGTCGGGCGAGGGGTTGGCTGGTTGGGTTATTCACAGGGTTGTCCTCTGGTGATCCACAGCGACTCCCGCGCAGGCTGGCTGCGTCCTGCCGCTGGTCCCGGTCTTGGCTCTGCGCCGAACTGACCGCTGATCGCGTGTCTTGCCGCCGAACCGCCGGGCCGGGACTGGCGGGAGGGCGCGAGCACCGCCGGCTGGGGACGTTCGTGACCAGGTAGGAGCCTGACCTTCGGTGTCCCGGAAGTGTTTTGTCCGCGCGCCCCCGGCCCGGCGGTGTCGTTCCCTTCCCCGCTGCCAGGTACTGGCGAGAAGTAGAAGGAGAGGTCATGCCCAGGATCACAGAACAGGCCGGCCCCGTCACCGGGGGCGTGGACACTCACGCCGATGTGCACGTGGCTGCGGTGGTGGATCAGGTGGGCCGGGTGCTGGGCACCCAGGCCTTCCCGGCCACGGCGGCCGGGTACCGGGCTGTGCTGGCGTGGATGAAGTTGCACGGCGAGCTGGCCAGGGCCGGGGTGGAGGGTACCGGCAGTTACGGCGCCGGGCTGGCCCGCTGCCTGGCCTCTTGCGGCGTGGAGGTGGTCGAGGTGATCCGGCCGAACCGGCAGGCCCGCCGCCGGCGCGGCAAGTCCGACACCGCCGATGCGGTGGCGGCCGCGGTGGCCGCCCTCAGCGGCGAGGCGTCCGGGTTGCCCAAGAGCCGTGACGGGGCCGCTGAGTCGATCCGGGCGCTGCGGGTGGCCCGGGCCGGCGCGGTCAAGGCCCGCACCCAGGCCGGCAACCAGCTGCGTGACCTGATCGTCACCGCACCCGAGCAGGTACGCCGGCAGCTGGCCGGGCTGCCCTGCCAGCGACAGGTAGAACTGGCGGGCCGGTTCCGCCCCGGCGACCCGGCCTGCCCGGCCCAGGGCACCAGGGCGGCGATGGCTTCGGTGGCCCGCCGCCACCAGCAGCTGGCCGCAGAGATCACCCAGCTGGATGCCGCGCTCGAGGAGCTCCTCGCCCGCGCCGCCCCCGAAGGGCTGCTGGCCAAGCAGGGCGTGGCCACCCAGGTCGCCGCCACGCTGCTGGCCACGGCCGGCGACAACCCCGGCCGGGTCCGCAAGGAGGCCAGCTTCGCCGCGCTATGCGGCGCCAGCCCGGTGGATGCCTCCTCCGGCAAGCAGCTCCGCCACCGGCTCAACCGCGGCGGCGACCGGCAGGCCAACTCCGCGCTGTGGACGATCGCCATGACCCGCCTGGCCCACGATCCGCGCACCAGGGCCTACGCGGCCCGGCGCACCGCCGAGGGCAAGACCAAGAAAGAGATCATCCGCTGCCTCAAGCGCTACATCGCCCGCGAGATCTACAAGACCCTATGCCGGCCCCAACGACCAGAAAGTGCGTCCATGCCGCGAACTCAACAAGATCTTTCAGCCCCGTCTTGACGTAGGAGCTTCGGCGGCTCTTCGCGCGTCTACCGTCGGAGCGGCGACCACGCTGCGCGATCAGCGTCGGGCTTGGGTGCGCCGACGCCTCAACGGCAGCGAGTGCTCACGCGGCATGAGGTCGGTCGATCGGGTGGCGTTTGAGCCGAGGTCCGTCCAGGTGGTGGCGCGGGAGGAAGGGTGCGATAGCGCGAATAAGAAATGGGGCGCTACCGGCCCACTCGTGCTGCGCTGGACTCGGGGATAATACTCATTAGTTGTCTCCTCGCTCGCAACAGTGGGGATACACCCGGCGGGCCGGAGCGTCGCTGCCGGTCACGTACTGATCGGTGGTCGATGGCGCACAGTCCTGTAGCCAGTCCGGGTGTCCTGGGCCGCCGGACCTCGCAGGCCCAGCGAGCTGGGCGATGGCCGGGGGAGAATCATCCTTGTGGCAGTAATCAGAAGATCGCCCGCACAAGGATGGTGCGCCAGTGAGCGCAGCGGGCGAGCGCCGATCACCGATGGCGCGCGCGTTTGGCGGCGCGCTCCTCCTGCTCGGGGTAGGAGGCGTGGTCATTGCCGCCGTCGAGATCGCACTGTTCTGGCCGCTTGAGGGTCCGGTATGGCTGTACTCGCTTTTCTCGTTGACCGGGCTTGTCTACCTGGCGGCCGGCCTGGCGGCCTGGTGGCGGCGACCGAGCAACCATATCGGCGCGATCATCGTGCTGAGCGGCTGGGTATGGCTCGCGGCCGCATTGGTCAACACCGGCGTCACTGCGCTCGTGGCAGTTGGGCTGATCCTGGCGGCTGGTCCCCTGGCCGTCGCTGTCTGGCTTCTTCATGCGTACCCGTCGGGGCGGCTGCGCTCTACCGTGTCCGTCGCCACCGTCGTCGCCGCCTTCGTGGTCACGTTCGGGCTGCAGACGCCCCAGTACCTGTTCGCGCCAGCGAGCAGCGGCGACGTGCTTTCGATCTCCGACCGGCCAGACCTCGTCACCCTCGGCCTCAACCTGCAGCGGATCGCCGGTGGCGCGGTAATGCTGGTCACCGCGGTCGTGTTGTTTGCCCGGTTGCGGCAGTCGGCGCCCCAGCAGCGTCGCGTGCTCGCCCCGCTCTACGCGTACGGCATCGTGGCCGTGCTCGTGGTCCCGCTCGGGCCTCCCGTCATCGAGCCCGCGTTCAACCTCTCCTCCTTGGTCGTCACCACCGGGCAGCTCGTGCTTCTCGCCGGCGTACCGGTGTCGTTCGTTCTGGCCATGCTCCGAGGCGGGTTCGCCCGCACTGGAGAGGTTGAGGAGCTGGGGGCGTGGCTGGGAGGCACCGCCCCGGAACGCATGCCCCTCGTCAACGCGCTGCGGCGGACGCTCGGTGATGAGACCCTCGTCGTCGTTTACTGGGCGCTCGAGCGTCGACGCTTCGTTCGACGCGCTTGGCCAGCCCATCTCGCTGCCGGTGCCTGGCGACCCGGGTCGAGGCATCGTCGAGATCACGTTGGGCGACCGCCTCATAGGCGCGCTTGTGTACGACCGGGCGATGAACGAGGATCCCGAGCTGGTGCAGTCGGCAGGCCGCGTCGCGGCCATCGCCATCGACAATGAGCGGCTCACCGCCGAGCTCATCGCCAACCAGGCCGCGTTGCGGCTCTCCCGGGCCCGGATAGTTGAAGCCGGGGACCGCGAGCGCCGGCGTATCGCCCAGAACCTGCACGACGGCATCCAGGTCGAGCTGGTGCTGCTGTCCATCGGGGCGCAGGAGCTCCGCCACGCCGGCTCGGCCGCCGATCTTGACGTCGCCGCCACACAGCTGCGCAACGGCATCGATGGCGCCGCGCACCAACTGCGCGAGCTGGTCCACGCCGTGATGCCAGCCGGGTTGATCGAGCGCGGGCTGACGGCCGCGGTCGAGGATCTGGTCGACCGCATGCCGCTACCGACCAGCCTCGTCGTGGTCGACGTCGAGGAACCGCTGTCGCCGGCCGTGGGCAGCACGGCGTACTTCGTGGTCGCCGAAGCGCTGGCCAACGCGGTCAAGCATGCCGGGGCCACAACGCTCTCGGTGCGGCTGGAGCGAACCGAATCACGGCTCCTCATCGAGATCGTTGACGACGGGGCTGGCGGCGCGGCCGCGGGCGCGGGCGCCGGCCTGCGGGGCCTGATGGACCGGGTCGACGTCCTCGGGGGCCAACTGGCGATCGACAGCCCGCTCGGTCACGGCACCCACCTCATCGCGGAGCTGCCATGCGGATCGTGATCGGCGAGGACGAGGCGCTGCTGAGGGCCGGGCTGTCACACGTGCTCGAGCAGGGCGGGTTCGACGTGGTGGCCACGGCGAGCGATGCGAACGAGCTCGTCCGGGCCGTCGGGCTGCACCGGCCGGAGCTGCTGGTGACCGACATCCGGATGCCGCCTTCGCACACCGACGAGGGACTAAGGGCGGCGCTGGATATTCGCCAGAGCCACCCGACCTTGCCCGTTGTGGTCCTCTCGCAGCACTTGCAACGTCGGTACGCCATTGAACTCCTCGCTCAGCCAACTGCAGGAGTGGGCTACCTACTCAAGCAGCGCATCGGTGACGTTGACGCGTTCTGCGACGACCTGCGCCGGGTGCATGACGGCGCGTCGGTGCTCGATCCCCAAGTGGTGCAGCTACTGCTGGCGCGGGCCCGCACTGACCACGACGCGCTACGACGCCTCACACTGCGCCAGCAGCAAGTGCTGGCACTCATGGCCGAGGGCCGGAGCAACGCCGCCATCGGCCGCGCCCTGTCTGTGTCCGAGCGGGCTGTGGTGCAGCACACGTCGCATATTTACGACGAACTCGCTCTACCGCCCAGCGACGACGACCACCGTCGCGTCCTGGCCGTCGTCCGATTTCTCTCGTCGTGACAGCTGGCCGGCAGGCTCGCTGAGGTAAGGGTTGCGCACTCGCGCGGCTTCAGCGATCGGTGGTGCAGCACACGCCGACTGGTGGCGGTCCCCGATCGATTGGGAGAACGCTGAGCACCGACACGGTCGAGTTCACATTGCAGCTCAGCTGACCTGGCTACCTGCCGGTCCTGCACCTAGGTGCAGGACCGGCAGGTAGCCAGGTCAATTGGCCGCCAATGGGGCTTCTGCGAGAGTCTCCCTCAGCGGCCCGTCCCGCGCCCACGATTCGCGTCCATGGCGACTATGTCGATCGTTCGGTTCTCGTCGGCTGGATCAACCGTAATCGCTCATCAGAAGTGAGGAAGGAATCATGGTCAAACGCATGAGAGTACATAAGCATCGACGACGTACGTCGTGGACTGCGGGCGTGGCGGTGCTGGCACTCGGCGCTTCGCTCGCCACGTCGGCGGTAGCGGGCGCTTCGTCCGCTACCGCAGTTGCATCAGCGACGACGCCGGGCGATCAGGCTGCGCACGTTGCTGCGATTGTCCGGAAGGCTATGAAGGCCGACCATCTCAAGGCGACCATCTTCAGGGTCACCGTTGACGGCAAGCCGCTAGTCACCGGAGCGTTCGGCAGGTCGATGACCGGTGTGCCCGCGACCACAGCGATGCACTTCCGCAACGGCTCAGTTGCCTTCTCCTACCTGACCGCGTTGCTGATGGAATACGTAGACGAGCACAAGGTCAGCCTCAACGACAAGGTCGCCAGGTGGCTGCCGAAGTTGCCCGAAGCCAACCGGGTCACCTTGAAGATGCTGGCCAACATGACCTCGGGATACCCCGACTACGTGACCGGCCCGAAGTTCATCGCAGAGTTCTACCGGAATCCATTTCATCAGTTCACCATGCCTGAACTCCTTGCCATCGCCTTCTCGCGCCGGGTGTCTTTCCCGCCCGGGAAAAACTGGGGCTACGCGCACACCAACATGGTGATCCTCGGCCAGATCCTTCAGATGGTCGGCCGTAAGCCACTGGCCACCCTCTTGCGCCAGAAGGTGCTCGACCCGCTCGGCCTGACCAACACCGTCGCATCCCAGACCGCCACCATCCCGGATCCGGTGCTGCATGCCTTCAGTTCCGAACGCAGAGACGCATTGAGGATCCCCGGGGCGACCCCGTTCTACGAAGAGTTGACCTACTGGAACCCGGCCTGGACAACGCCCACTGGCGCTGCCGAGACAACAAACATCTATGACATGACCAAGACAGCCCAGGGCATCGGCAGCGGCGCCCTCCTGTCCAAGTCGAGCTACCAAGCCCAGACCGGCCCGAACCTGCTCGGCTTCGGACACAAACAGCCCGGGTGCGCCTGCGTCAAACAGACAAATAGGTACAACTTCGGGCTTGGCATCGTGCGCACGGGCTCGTGGCTTTTGGAGACCCCAAGTTTCGGAGGCTACGGAGCGGCGGAGGCCTACCTCCCGTCTGAGAAGATCGCCATCGCGGTGGCCATCACCTTCGCGCCACGGGGATTCGACGCGCACGGGAACTGGACCAACTCCAGCGACCCCATCTTCCGGGCCATCGGCGCCTACCTGGCCCCCAATAATCGGCCGCCGGGGGCGAACGCGTCGTGAACGTGCGATGGCGATGGGCAGCTGTCCCGCTGATCCTTCTGTTGTCAGCGTGGATCGCGGGCTGCAGCTCCGGTGGCAGTTCTTCCAGCCCGACGTCGGCGCCCGCGACGACGGTGCCAGTCGCGACCACCCCGGCCGCGGCCACGACGACCCCGGCGACCGGCGACGCTATAGCCGAGTACAAGCCGTCGAGTGTCATCAGGAGCGAACACGTGGGCGGAGTCAGCAAAACGGTGCTGACGTCGCCCGACTCTGTGGAAAAGGTCTCGGCGTTCTATCAGAAGGCGCTTCCATCGGGCGGCTGGCGGGTGGAGAAGACCACCAAGTCCGGCAGCACCGTCGAATACAAGGCCGTAAGAGGCACCGCGGCAGCGGAGATCGAGATCAGCTCGGCAGGCACGGGAGCGTCGGTCACTGTGAAGGTCATCCCGTAACCCGGTCACGTATCGACACTTGGACCTGCGCCAGCTAAAGCCTCGCATGGTGGCGCGCCTGGTTCACGGTCGGTCTTGCCGAATGCACGCCGAACGCAGGAACTGCTTGCGCTCATTGCCTTCGCAGCTTAGCAGGGCTCACAGGGGCGCCCAGCCGGATTGTTTGTAAGATGGCTGTCCGGGTCAAGGTGCAAGGACGACATCGGCAGAGATGCTGACAACAATCAGAATCCCGCACCAATTGACGGTTACGCATTCACGGGGTCAGCCTAGGAGTGGCGGAGCGCGATTCTTTTCCCGGGCACACACAACATCCTGGTGCGTGATTGATCCACCCAGCTGATTCTGGCCGCCGTGAACTGCACCGGAGCCGAACGGATCGACAAGAACGCAACCAGGACCGGCCCTAGTACTCCAGCCGTAGATCGTGATCTTGTTGCTGAGGCGCCGCGGACCGTCGGTCGTGCGGACGAGATCGACCTTCGTCAGCGTGGGCGTCCGTTCCTTCTCCGTCTGCCTGAGTCCGCCGACGGAGGGAATCCTTAATCTCGCTGAGCCTGGCCGCCGCGGCCGGGGTCCACGCCGTCCTTTGTTCGCTGGCACGCAGTGCGTCGTCGATCTCGCTGAGCTTGGCGGTGGACACTGCGCCTGCCCGCTCGATCAGGTCGTCCCGGCTCAGGGTGGTCAGCCAGGTGCACGGGGTAAAGCCCGGCCACGGGAACGCGAACCGCAGCACGCCTTCAAAGGGCAGTCCTTCCGGGACGCCGACTGCCACCTCGATTCCCAGGCCAGAGATGTCGGTATCCGCTGGAGCGACGACCTGCATCGCCTGGAACCGGGATGGCTCGTCTTCCGACAGCAGCACGACAGGCCGTCGCTCGTCGAACTCGACCCACCAGATCTCGCCTCGTCGCATGTGTGCTCCTGGGTGTGAGATGGCAGGCGGATGCTACCGGGCCGCGGGTGGACGTGATGCAGCCTCGCCTGCCGCCCGGGCCGTTGATCTTGGGTCCGGTACTGGAGACGGGGCGGCCGCTGTCTGATCATCTGGGTTTGTGACGACTCGCGATGATCTTCTGGCGGCCGCTGGCCCCAGCGTAGACCCTGGCCGCTGGCTGGGGACATTCGATGAGCTGATGACCCGGGCCGGTGCCCGGTTCAGCCGGGTGGAGCCGCGGCGCCGGGCCCGGGCGTTCGTGCTGGGCCTGCTGGCCGAGCTGCCGCGCAAGAACTGCTGGACGATCGCCGAGCATGCCGGGGACCGGACTCCGGACGGGATGCAGCACCTGCTGTCCCGGGCCCGGTGGGACGCCGACGGGGTCCGCGACGACGTGCGCAGTTACGTCGTGGAGCAGCTGGGTGATCCCGGCGCGGTGCTGGTGGTGGATGAGACGGGGGACGTGAAGAAAGGCACCGCCACGCCGGGGGTGCAGCGGCAGTACACCGGCACCGCGGGCCGGATCGAGAACGCCCAGGTCGCGGTCTACCTTGGCTATGCTGCCCCGCGCGGGCACGCGCTGATTGACCGGGAGCTGTACCTGCCGAAGTCCTGGACCGGTGACCCGGCCCGCTGCGAGGCGGCCGGGATTCCTGGACACGCGGCGTTCGCGACCAAGCCGCAGTTGGCCAGGCTGATGATCGAGCGGGCCGTCAGCGCGCGGGTGCCGTTCGCCTGGGTGGCCGCCGACGAGGCCTATGGGGATAACGGGCCGCTGCGCACCTGGCTGGAGCAGCAGCACATCGCCTATGTGCTGGCCGTCGCGCGCGATCACCGTGTCCCCGCCGGGGTCGGCCGCACCGTCCGCGCCGATGAGCTCGCCGCGCGGCTGCCCAGGCGTGCCTGGCAGCGGCTATCGGCAGGTGATGGTGCCAAGGGACACCGGTGGTACGACTGGGCCTGGGTCACCATCAGCAACCCCAGCCCCGGACACCGGTGCCTGCTAATCCGCCGGAACCGAAGCACCGGGGAACTGGCCTTCTACCACTGCTACTCCCCGCAGCGGGTCACGCTGGCCGCCCTGGTCAAGGTCGCCGGGCTTCGCTGGACGATCGAGGAGAACTTCCAGGCCGGCAAGGGCCTGACCGGCCTGGATGAGCACCAGCTGCGCCGCTGGACCTCCTGGTACCGGTGGGTCACCCTGGCCATGCTCGGCGCCGCCGTCCTCACCATAGCCGCCGCCATCGAATCCGCCCGCGGCCCAGCCGCGGCCGGGCAGATCCCTCTGACCCGCAACGAGATCGCCCACCTCCTCGCCGCAGTGACTGCCCCACCGGGCCACGACGCCGGGCACCGCCTCCGCTGGTCACACTGGCGACGCCGCCACCAGCACCGCGCCCGGACCTGCCACTACCAGCGGCAAATAACCCAAGACCATGCAATATAACGATCTAGGAGGGTCGGGGACTGGCGCGGTTTCCGCGATCAGCGGCTCCGTTTCCAGTCCCCGCCCGTCAAACCGTGCATGCGGTTCTCCCGCACACGGCTTACCGACGTTCTTCACCGGAGGTGTTCGGCTTTCCCGCGCCAGTCCCGGTAGGGCCTGGGCGGGATGACGGTTCTATGCAGGCTGGCCAGGCCCAGGTGGTCTGGCGATAGCAGTACCTGGGTGACGCCCCACCGCCAGCCGTGCCGCCGGTTGCCCTTCTTCGACAGCCACAGCCCGAGCCGCCAGAGGGCGTAGTTCCCGACCTGGCCGAGGACACGGGCCGAGTTTCCGTAGCGGAAGTACCCGGCCCAGCCGCGCAGGAACATGTTCAGTTCCGTGACGATGACCTCGGCTGGCACCAGCAGCCGCTCCCGGCCGGTGATCTCCCGGATCCGGTCGCGGGCGTGCTGAGCAGCCTTGCGTGAGGGCCAGCGGGCGAGGAAGGTCAGGTGCGCCGACTTCGGGGTCCGCCCGCGCACCAGCCGGTGATGAAACCCGAGGAAATCAAACCCTGGGTTGCCCTCGGCCAGCTGCACGATGCGGGTCTTGGCCGCCTTGGGCTCCAGCCCGAGCCCGGCCAGCAGGCCGGTAAGCCGCGCGAGCGCGGCCTCCGCCTGCTCCCTGGTGTCGCACATCACCACCACGTCATCGGCGTAGCGGACCAGTTCGCCATGCTCTTCAGCCCGCCATTCCCGGTCCAGCCGGTGCAGGTAGGCATTGCAGAGCAACGGTGAAATCCCCCCGCCTTGCGGGGTTCCGGTCACGCTGTGCCGCAGCGTCCCGGCCTCCACCACCCCGGCCCGCAGCAGTGTGCGGACCAGTGCGAGGACGGCCCGGTCGCAGACGCGTTCCTCGATCGCCTGCATCAGCCTGTCGTGTGGAATCGCCTCGAAACAGCGGGCGATGTCAGTTCCCACGACCCAGCGGCGGCCTTTCCAGGACTCGTCGATGAGCACCTGCAGGACATCGTGCGCCGACCGCCCCGGGCGGAACCCGAAGCTGCACGGCAGGAAATCCGCCTCGAAGACCGGCTCGAGCACGATCTTCAGCGCGGTCTGCACGATCCGGTCGCGGACAGCGGGAATCGACAGCGGCCTCTTCTCCTCCGAACCCGGCTTCGGGATGAACACCCGCCGGGCCGGCAACGGCCGGTACCGCCCTTCCCGCAGTTCCGCGGCCAGCTCGCCGAGCAGCCGGGTTACCCCGTACTCCTCGGCGTCCGCCAGGCTGACACGGTCAATGCCAGCAGCGCCGCGATTGCGGCGCACCTGCTCCCGCGCCCTGTCCAGCACGTCCCCGCGGCAGACCTTGTCAGACAGCACATGGAACCGTCGATCAGGGTCGGCCTTGGCCGCCCGGTAAAGCGCATGCTGAAGCGCTCTGACTCCGTCCCCGCAGACAGCCGCCAGGGTGGACCTAGCCGTAACAGAACCGGCACTCACCAGCCAGAAGCCTCCCGCTCACGCACGAACGAAGCAGCGGCCCTTCCCTCACCACAGGTTGTGCTGTCCTGCGGGTCGAGCGGTACTACGGCCGCCTCCGACTCCCTCCCGGCCGCCGCCCGCTTCCCGGCTCCACACCGGTTATAGGACGGCGCTTTCCGCGCCTTTCCGCAGGACGCTCCGGCCGGGGAGGGCCTCTCCAGTTCCCGCCGCCACCATCTGAACGTTCCGCGCCCTCTTACGCCGGAGAGTCCCTCGCGGCTGCATCCCAGGATCTTCACCGCTTCCATGGCCTTCGCCGTGAACCGCCCGGCTCGGCACTCTCTTCGGTGTCTAACGACGCGGCAGGCTTCGCTTCCGCTACGGACCGCTCAGTTGCTCCCCCACAAGGGCTCTCGACGCTGGGCTCCAGCCCGGCCCGTTTCCAGGCCAGACCGCCAGCCTGCTACCGGGCTCCCTGGCGATTACCCGGACCGGACTTCCACCGGCAGGCGACGACGAGCTTCTGATCAGGTCATGACCGCTGGACAATCACCTCCATGATCTCTGGACGCACCGGCTGGAGTACTAGCCGGGCTTGTCAGGCGGTTCGGTGCTCTCTTCCGGACGCCTGGGACGACGAGTTCGCTGGGCTCGAAGCCGCCTTCGGCGGCCACGGCGGCCAGTTCGTAACCCAGTGACTCGCGCGTGGCAGAGGCCCACGTGCGCCGGCCCGTCAGTGCGGAGGCGACGGCCACGATCACGTTGGCCGCGATGGCGAACCCGAAGGCCGCGCCGAGACCGCTGTGGAACGGTGCCGTGATCAGGTGTGGGAAAATTCCCGCCCGGCCACGTAGGCCGCGTGTGCCGGGGGCAGATGATGCAGCAGCGGGCCGGGCAGTTGCTGCATCGGGTTGTAGCCGAGGAAGGAGGCAAACAGTACGCCGATGGGGGGAGGTGCGGGATCGGCGCGGTCGCGGCGGCCAGGACGCCCTGCGCGGTCAGCCCGCTGGACATGGCTGCCGGGAGTTTGCTTGACCGGCCGACCACCATCAAGGTGAAGAAGATACCGATCGACAGCGGTGTCGCCTGCCTGCTGCCATGCAGGGCAGATGAGATTTAGGGGAACCAGGGCTGGTTTCGCGCGCGTTCTTCACAAACTTCTCGATCACTCACCGTGATCCGGTCTACTCGGCCGGTCGCGGATGATCCCGGCCAGCCCTGAACGGCAGGGCGCACGCCCCGGCGGCGTGCGTACTTCTGTTCAGGGCCGTCCGCGATGGCCGTGACCAGGCACGACATCTGCGGCTGAGCCCGACGGGGGGACTGCCTGCGGCTCGCAACTGAGCCCATTAAATGAGCCCAGGGAACAGTGGGCGCCCGCCTGTCAGCTGCCAGTGTTGGTGTTCTTGCAGGTCAGTGGTGGTGCGCGCTGTCGATGGTGCATGGTCGCATAAGTGCTAGGTCGCCGAATCGGCCCGGATAGAAGATTAGTGGCGCCGCCGCGCGGTACCGGGTGTGCAGCAGCCTCCTGCCCGAGCCGTTCACCCTCTGGGCGGCCGCATCCATGCCGGAGGAGCCCCGTAGGTGATCTGCGTCGCAATCATGCGCGCGGCGGCGGCGGGCAGTAAGCTCGAGTGATATGTCACGTAACGGCAAGATGGGCCCGGCGCCAGCCGGCGGATGGCTTGAGGGGGACCAGCAGCGGGCCTGGCTGGCCTATATCCGGGTCCAGCTTCGGCTGGCGTATGAGATGAACCGCCAGCTCCTCGCGGACAGCGGCTTGTCGCTGCCGGATTATGACGTGCTGACGGGGCTGAGCGTGGCCGAGGGGGGGCGGATGCAGGTCACGGTGCTGGCCGCCCAGATCGGCTGGGAGCGCAGCCGGGTGTCTCACCACGTGCGGCGGATGAGCACCCGGGGCCTGGTGACCTGCGCCCTGTCCGCCGCGGACAGGCGGGTGACCGAGGTGACCCTGACCGCCCGGGGGCGGCAGGCTCAGGAGGAGGCGGCGCCCGGGCACGTGGATTCTGTCCGGCGCCTGTTCTTCGGGGGGTTGCCGGAGGGCCTGGTGGGGCCGCTCGGCGAGGCGCTGGAAGGCGTGTACGCCAACATCATCAAGCAGGGCTCGCTCCCGCCGCCGGTTGACTGGCACCCGGCGGACTGACGGGCCGCGCCTTGCCGCCCTGGTCCTGGGCCGGCAACCGCCGTGCCTCGGACCGACATGGGACGCGCCGGCTGCTAATACCGCCGCTGCTGGGCTGGGCTCGCAGTACGGCCGCCCCTGGAGCGCTCGCGCTTGCGGCCGGCGGGCAGCGGGTCCTCGTAATCCGGGTGGCGGCGTACGCTCCCAGCGGGGACTGAGCATAAGGAGTTACGCACCTTCCCCGGCGGTCAGGCGGCGGCTACCACTCCGGCCTAGGGGTGCTCACCTACGGCGTCCTGGCCGTCATCGGAGCAAAAGTGAAGACGAGGTGGACGTCGCGGCCCGCCTGGCCTTGACCAGTGCCGCGTCCCGCCGCGCGACCGGCAAGCCCGACGCGGTCGGCATCCGCGCGCCACTGTCGGGCGGCGTGACCGGAGGTCCCGCCTGCCGCGCCCAAGCCGGGCGGCCGTAAGCCGAAGTCCGGCGGCCCAGTGCCTTCGACGAGATCGCAGATCCTGCCGGCGGGGTCATGCGGACGCATGGCCCCTGTCAAAGCCGCGAACCGCCTGCGCCTGCCTCGCGAAATACCCACGGCAGCGACGCAGGCAGGCAACCGGGCACACCGGCGGCCTTTCCAATAATAATTACGTGACACATCATGTTGACATTTACGTGATATATCACCTATGTTGCCGAGGAGAAGGTGATCCGCCCGCCGGGGCGGGACACGTGACCACCCGGGCCTCGGGAGTCTGGACATGACAAGGCGCAGCCGCGATCGGGCGCAGCAGGGGGCGGGCGCCGTCACTGCCGGGAGCGGCCAGCCCGCGAGTTCGGCGGGCCAGGTGGGCGCCGCGGGCGAGGGCACCGCGCTTCACCGGGTGGTGCCGGCGCAGCTGGCCTGCCGCGTCAGCACCGGCGAGCGGGCCGGGGAGCCTGACGCCTGGTTCGCGGTGATCACCATCGCGATGGGGTCGTTCACGCTGGTGTTCTCGGAGTTGATCCCGGTGGGGCTGCTCGAGGACCTCAGCGGGCACCTGGGCGTGTCGGTCGGGACCGGCGGGCTGATGGTGGTGGTGCCGGCCGTGACCGCTGCGGTGGCCGCGTCGGTGCTGGCTTTGTGCTCAGCCCGGCTGGAGCGGCGCAGGGTGCTGGCCGGCCTGAGCGCACTGGTGCTGGTCTCCGACGTGATCGCCGGCCTCGCGCCGGGCATCGGGGTGATGCTCGCCGCCCGCGCCGTGCTGGGCGTGTGCGTAGGCGGGTTCTGGGCGTTCGGGGCTGGGGCGGCGATCACCCTGGTCAGCGAGCAGGCCAGGGGCACCACGATGGCGGTGGTCAGCTCGGGATCTTCATCGCGACCGTCGCCAGCCTGCCGGCGGCGTCGCTGATCGGCACGCTCACCACGTGGCGGGCCGCCGGCTCACTGACCCTCCTTGGCCGGGCGGGCGCGGCCATCAGCTCTCCGCCAGCCGGCTCTGCCGATCTGCCCCGCGAGCGGGGCCACGAAGTGCCGGCACCTTCGCAAGGCGCGACCGATACAGCAGGAAACAACGTCCAGCGAACACGCTGACGTTGCCATCCGCGGCCATACCCAGGCCGCTACCCGAAAGGAACCGCCATGCCCAATGCGATCGTGATGACCGGATACGGACCGCCCGAGGTGCTGACGTGGGCCGAGGTCCCGCTGCCCGAGCCGGATAAGGGACAAATCAGGATCAAGGTCAAGGCCGCCGGCATCAGCCCGACCGACCTCGTCATGCGGGCCGGCTATCTCAAGGATGCCATCCCCCTGCCCCCCGACACCGTGCTCGGCTTCGAGGCCGCGGGCACCGTCGACCGGGCGGGGCCGGGGGTCACCGGCACGTCTGTCGGCGACGACGTCACGGCGCTGCTGTTCGGCCTGGGCGGTTACGCCGAGTACGCGGTGGCCTCGATCTGGACCCGCAAGCCAGGCACCGTCTCGTGGACCGACGCCGCCGCGCTGCCCAGCTCGGCCGAGGCGGCCGCCGGCGTGCTGGGGCAGCTGAACGTGCAGAGCGGCGAGACGCTGCTGCTGTTCGGCGGCGGCGGATCGGTCGGCATCATCGCCACCCAGCTCGCGGTCGCCCGGGGGGTCAAGGTGATCAGCGCGGTCGGCGAGCGCGACGACGCCCTCGCCCGCGAGCTGGGAGCCACCCCGGTGCGCTACGGCGCGGGCGTGGCCGGCCGGGTCCGCGCGCTGGGCGCGGTGGATGCCGTGTTCGACGCGGCCGGCCAGGGTGTCCTGGCCGACGCGATCGCCCTGGCCGGCGGCCCGAAGCGGGTCATCACCCTGTCCGACCCGGCCGCCGCCGACTTCGGCGTCACGCTGTCGGAGCCCACGCCCAACCGTGCTCCCGGCGCCCTCGATGAGACGATCGCCCTGCTGGCCGACGGCCGGCTCCGCCTGCGCGCGCACCAGACCATGCCCATGCAGCAAGCCGCCGAGGCCCACCGCCGGCTGGAAAGCGGCAAGGTCCACGAGCGCATCATCCTCACCCTCACCTAGCACGGGCGGCGCGGCGGCGGCCAGGCCAGCCGTTTGGGACGTGCCGCCCGGACCCTCAGGCCGACATAAGCGGCGCCCATAGCGGCACTGTGCGCGTTCTCCGGAACTTCTCGATCCCTTAGTGTGATGCGCCCTGTAGGTTGACGGGCATCCGGCCGGTCGCGGACGGTCCCGAACGGCAGGCGCACGCCCCGGCGGCGTGCGCACTTCTGTTCAGGGCCGTCCGCGATGGCCGTGACCAGCCACGACATCTGCGGCTGAGCCCGACGGGGGACCGCCTGCGGCTCGCAACTGAGCCCATTAAATGAGCCCAGGGAACAGTGGGCGCCCGCCTGCCGGCTGCCAGAATTGGGTGTTCTTGCAGGTCAGCGGCGGTGGAGGTGGGATTTGAACCCACGGAGGGGTTGCCCCCTCACACGCTTTCGAGTCCTGCACGCCACCGTTCACTACCGTCCGCCAGCGTACGTGACCAGCATGGACAGGATGCCCGCGGCCACCGGTGAACGGCTCCGGACGGGGGTGAATGAGACACAAACTGAGCCACAGCCTTGGTCCGTGAGTCGGCGCCGTAGACGTAGCGAGACTGGCTACCGGCGAGGGGTGGCCCGGTAGGAGCCGGCGACTCAGGATGTACAGACGCGCGATAGCGCAGGCCGCTTGACTCTCCTCTGCAAGCATTGCCCATCACTCAGCGTGAGAAACGACCGGCCAGCCGACGAGTGGCCAACGCCCGCCGCTGGCGGCGCGGGCAGACCGCGCCCGGGCCACCGTGGCGCGAGCGGTCCGTCAAGCGAACCACTTGACAACCGATCCTCCATAGGGAATCAGGACAGCGGGCGCAGTTGTGGCTCCAAAGGTTGACGCGAATGCCGGCTAGGGCGGATATTGCGGCTATCGCGAGGCCGCCGCCGCCGGTGGTGGCGCCTGTTGTCGGCAGTAGGGGGCATCGTGCTGGTCAACCCGGCCGACAGGAACGACCGGTCCAGCATTCCGGGGCGGTAATCCCGGGGTGCTTCTGCGGCGCCGCACAAGCCCATGACGGATGATCATGGTCCTGGCGCGGCGGGCGGCGCATCCAGAGCATGGCGCCAGCGCAGAAAGATCAGGTGAGTAATGATCACTGTCCCGGCGCGGTGGAACGCGGGTAAGGAGGCAAATGATGAACAGACGCTGGATTTGCGCGGGCGCCGGCGCTTTAATGCTGGCAGGCGGCCTGGGTGCGGTCAGCGCCCAGGCGGCCGCAGGCCACGGCACGGGTGGCGTGCAGCAGAGGGCGCGGATGCGCCTGGAGGGGGCGATTCCGGAGCTGACCGCGCTACAGGTGACGGCGGCCGGCCCGCCGCGGTTCGTGTATGGCAGCGACGGCCGCACGCATGTTGACTACGACCTGCTGATCACCAACGTGTTCACGGCCGGGGCCACGCTCAGGTCGCTGACCGTGAGCAGCGGCGGGACCACGCTGCTGAGGCTTGCCGACGGCGCGCTCGCCGAGCACACGAGAGAGATCTGGCCCGCCCCGGGCACGCCGCCATCGGCCCGCATCCCGGCGTCGGCGACGCGGCTGATGCTGGTCGATGTCGTGCTGCCGCGGACGGCCGGGCGGCGCGCGCCGCGGCGGCTGACCAACCGGATCGACTACACGATCCCGCCCAAAGCGTCTGGGCGGCCAAGGATCGGAAGCACCACCGTCCACGGGCCTGTGCTGCGGACCGTCCGCCGGCCGCCGGTGGTGATCGCCCCGCCGTTGCGCGGGCCGGGCTGGGTTGATGCCAACGGATGCTGCGCTGATCCCGCCTCAGGCCACCGCAGCACGCTGGTGGCAGCCAACGGGACCTACGTCAACCCGCAGATGTTCGCCATCGACTGGCTTCAGGCGGTGCACGGCTCGCTTTTCCGCGGCAACGGAAAGCGGCTCAGCGACTGGTTCGGGTTCGGCCAGCCGGTCTACGCGGTCGCGAACGGCGTCGTGGTCCGGGCCATCAGCAACCGGCCTGAGACGGTCCCGTTCACGCCAGGCTCCACCGCCGTGCAAAAGCCCGGGGATTACGGCGGCAACGAGGTCATAGAGAGGATCGGGCCGGGCCTGTACGCCGCCTACGAGCACCTGAAAACGGGCTCGGTCCTGGTCCGCCTCGGCCAGCACTTGCGCACCGGGCAGCCCATCGCCAGGCTGGGCAGCTCCGGCAACAGCGGGGGTCCGCACCTGCATTTCGGCATCCAGTCCGGCCCCGACATCCTGGCCTTCCCCTCCGTGCCGTTCGAAATCGATCATTACACCGTGCGCGAGGCCAGACTGGCCCCAACCCTAGACCACGTCACCATCACCGGGCCGCCCCGCCGGGAACGGCGATCGGAACCGCTGAACCCCTCGGCGGAGACGTTCACCAGCCGGCCGGGTGAGTAGCCGAATGACGCCCCGGCCTATCCGTCCCCTGGACGTCTGCGGACCCTGGCGGGCATGAACCAAGAAGGCAGCGCGGCATCCACCCATGGAAGGCCTGCGGGCGCGGCGGCTGCCGCGCGTTCACTGGCCTGCATTCGCCGCGACCGGTCCGGGTGCCAGCACCGGGGTGGCCGACGGCTGCAATTGCGATCGTCCGTTCCCGCACGCCTGGAATCCGCCACCGCGCCAAGAACGCCGGCAAGGGCCGGTGATCTTCGGCGACGGAACCCTGACAGCTGCCCGGAGCGGCGCGAGTGGCCGGAACAATAAGTGCCGCCGGGGCCCGGCGGGTTGACGCGAAAGCCGCCCGGACGGATATTGCAGCTATTACGAGGCGGGGGCGGCGAGCCTGGTGGTGGCAGGAAGCATCGTGCCAGGGCGATGCCATGGTTAAGCGAGTGGTGCCGTGGGGGTGCCGGTGATCGGGGAGCTGGCCGCGATCCGCGGCGCCGGCTTAGCACGGCGGCACCGTCACGTCGCCGCCAGGGCCTCAGTCGTTCTGGGTGGCCAGGACGAGCAGCAGCCATCCGGCGCTGTCGTGGACGGTGACCGACGGCACCTACCGGGTGCTGGCCATGAACACCGCGTCGCCCCGGTGGCCTTCGCCGGCCGGCTGATGCGGACCTTCCCGGGCCTGCTAGCAATTGGCATCGGCCTGCTCATCGGCAGCATTGTGCTCATCTTGACAGCGATCGTCGTGTTCGTGCTCGGTGCCCGGCCCGGGCCGGGCTCGTCCCTGACCTGGTACCGGGCGGAGTAGAACGCGGATAAGGAGACCAATGATGAACAGACGCTGGATTTGCGCGGGGGCAGGCGCCGTGCTGCTGGCAGGCGGCCTGGGCGCGGTCAGCGCTCAGGCGGCAGCCGGACACGGCACGGATCGCGCGCAGCAGGCACCGCAGATAGGCGACGAGGGACCGCTTCCGGAGACAACCGCGCTGCAGGTGACGGCTCCCGGCCCGCCGCGGTTCGTCTACGGCAGCGACGGCCGCACGCACGTCAACTACGACCTGGTGATCACCAACACGTTCACGGCCGGGGCCACGCTCAGGTCGCTGACCGTCAGCAGCGGCCGAACTACGCTGCTGAGGCTCACCGGCGGCACGCTTGCCGAGCACACGCACGGGTTCTTTCCCGAGACGCCAGCAGCGGCCCGCATCCCGGCCGCGGCGACTAGGGTGACGCTGGTTGACGTCGTGCTGCCACGCTGGGCCGGGCGGCACGCGCCACGGCAGCTGACCAACCGGATCGACTACACGATCCCGCCCAACGCGAAGTTCCGGGCAGCGATCGCAAGCACGACTGTGCACGGCCCCGTGCTGCGAACCGTCCGCCGGCCGCCGGTAGTGATCGCCCCGCCGCTGCGCGGGCGGTACTGGATTGATGCCCAAGGGTGCTGCGCTGATCCCACCTCACCCCATCGCAGCGCGGTGCTGGCAGTCAACGGGACCTACGTCACCCCGGAGATGTTCGCCATCGACTGGATCCAGGCGGTCCACGGCGCGCTTTTCCGCGGCGACGGAAAGCAGCTCAGCGACTGGTTCGGTTTCGGCAGACCGGTCTACGCGGTCGCGAACGGCGTCGTGGTCCGGGCCATCAACAACAGGCCCGAGACGCCCCCGTTCACGCTCCCCGCCGCCGTGCAGAAGCCCGGGGATTTCGGCGGCAATGAGGTCGTAGAGAGGATCGGGCCGGGCCTGTACGCCGTCTACGAGCACTTCCAAACTCATTCGGTCATGGTCCGCCGCGGCCAGCGCCTGCGCACGGGGCAGCCCATCGGAAAGGTGGGCAGCACCGGCAACAGCACAAGTCCGCATCTGCATTTCGGCATCCAGGACAGCCCCGACGCCATCAGCTCCAACTCCCTGCCATTCGAGATCAATCACTACACCGTGCGCGACGTCAGCCCTGCCTCAACACTGGACCACATCATTATCACCGGGCCGCCCCGCCTGGAACGGCGATCGGAACCGCTGATCGACACGGCGGAGACGTTCACCAGCCCGGCCGGGTGACCAGCTGAGCGACCTCCGGGCCCGCATCGCCGGCCGGATCGATATCGCCTCGTTCAGCCTGCGCTGGGGACGGCACAGGGCCGCCGGCTCCGGTACCGGCAGCCCGGCACCAACCGGGACAGGCGCCCGCCAGAATCCGGCCCTGCGCGCCGGTGGAATGAAGGTGAGTTCGGCGCGTGCCGGCACCATAGGCGGCGCGGGAGACCAGGTGGATAGCCTCGATCTGCACGCCTGAACTGGTGATCGCCAAGGAGTCGCCAATCACGCAGGCCGACGGGTAGGCGCGCGGTCTTCCCGATTCACCGCGGGCGGTCCCGGTCTGCCCGGAACGGCAGGGTGCACGCCCCGGCGGCGTGCGTGCTTCTGTTCAGGGGCGTCCGGAGCGTCCGTGACCAGGCAAAACGCCTACGGCTGAGCCGGGCGGTGAGACGGCACGCGGCTCGCAACTGAGACAAATAAATGAGACAAGGGCAGCACGAGGCGCGCGCCTGTCAGCTGCAAAGGCCGGTGTTCTTGCAGGTCAGTGGCGGTGGAGGTGGGATTTGAACCCACGGAGGGGTTGCCCCCTCACACGCTTTCGAGGCGTGCGCCCTCGGCCACTAGGCGACTCCACCGCGGCAGAGCATACCCGCAGTTGCGCCGGTGAGGCGCGCGTCAGTGTCCTGCAGTGCGGCGGGCGGCGAAGAATTCCCGCAGCAGGGCGCCGCATTCTGCGCCGAGGACACCCCCGATGACCTCAGGCGTGTGGCCGAGCCGCCGGTCACGAAGCACGTCCCAGAGGGAGCCCGCCGCCCCAGCCTTCGGGTCGGCCGCGCCGTAGACCAGGCGCGCCAGCCGGGCCAGCACCACGGCGCCCGCGCACATGGTGCACGGCTCCAACGTCACGACGAGCGTGCAGCCGTCCAGGCGCCGGCTGCCCACGGCCCTTGCCGCCAGCCGGATCGCCTCCATCTCCGCGTGAGCGGTGGGATCGCCGGTGGCCTCGCGCCGGTTGCCGGCGCGGGCGACCGGGGTGCCGGAGGCATCAAGAACCACCGCGCCCACCGGCACGTCGGCTGCGGCGGCCCCGGCCGCAGCCTGCCCGGCCGCGGCAGCCTCGGCCAGCGCGAGCCGCATCGCGGGCTCGAAGGCCGCGACGTACCCCGGACCGGCGTGGTCAGGCATGACCGCGCCGGCTACGACCCGAGCGCCGACTCGAGGGCACGCTCCATCGCCTGGCCGAAGCCCAGCCGGGCGGCCAGGCTGGCGAGCACCTCATCGGGGAACAGGTCGAGGTCGCCGGACAGCGCGCCCAGCTCCATCTCGTCTACCCCGAGGTCGGCGAAGATCGACAAGTCGCCGGCCGGGAGCACCTGATCGAGTTCCTCGTCTTCGGGCAGCGGGATCCCCAGGTACTCGAGCACCTGCCGGGCCAGCGTCCAGTCCACGGCCGCGGTGACGTCGGACAGGAAGACCGAAACCTGCGTTCCGACCACCCGCAGGGCCACGAAGAAATCGTCGCCGACCGCGGCCAGGCCGATTGTCCCGCCCACGCTCGGCTGCTGTTTCAGCGCGTGGATCAGGCCGTTCAGGTCCTCGGTCAGGGCCACCGGGAGCAGCTCCGCCTCCCACGTGTCCTCCTCCCGGTAGACGATGACGGCGAAATCGGTGGCGGCCGGATCCGTCATCGTCATCCCCACCCAGGGCCGTGTGGCAGTCACCACGGAATCGTGTCAGATCGGCGGCCCGTGCGTCCGGTGATCGCGCCCGCCGGTGCCCTCACTGCCGAAGCTACCGGCGGAAACCACCGGGGGGGCACCGTTAGGGCGACCGCAGCGGGGGTACGAACCCCAGCACGGGAGGTGAGGACGGACCGAATACCCCACGCTCAGCGACGCCAGGCCGCAAAATGGACGCTCGGCCGCAAAATGACTGTGGGCTAAGCTAGGTTAGCCGGTTAACCCGCTTGCATGGATGCCCTGGAGGCGAAGGGTGCTAAAGAAGACCATCATGTGGCTGGCGGTCATCTTCGTGGTGTTCTACCTGGTCACTGAGCCGGCCAGCGCGGGACACCTGATTACCAGTGCCTTCCACGGACTGGGCGATGCCGGCCGCTCGCTAGCGACCTTCGTCAACTCGCTGTCCCTGTAGCGTGCGCAGCCTGATAACTCCCGCCGACGAGCAGGCACCCGTCACGGTCAACCGGTACCTGCTGCCCAACGAGCACAAGGTCATCCTGGTGCGCAAGCACCCGGCCGTGCTGATCCGCCCGATCCTCTTCCTGACCCTCGGGCTCATCCTCGCCGGGGTGCTAACCGACCTCGTCGGCGTGCACAGCGGCTGGGCCCTGCTGTTCATCTGGGTGCTCTTCCTGGGAGATCTCGGCTACTTCACCTACCAGGCCGTCCAATGGTGGACTAACTATTTCGTCGTCACGTCACACCGCTTTCTCGAGACCAGCGGCCTGATCACCCGCAAGGTCAACCTGATGCCCCTGGCCAAAGTGACCGACGTGGTCTTCGAGCGCAGCTTCCAGGGCCGCGTGTTCGGCTTCGGCAAGCTCCACCTGGAATCGGCGGGCCAGTTCCAGGCGCTGAACGACGTCGACCACCTGCCTTATCCGGAGCAGCTCTACCTCGAGGTGTGCATGCTGCTCTTCCCGAGCGGTACCGGCGGAGATCTGAGCGACGACTGAGCGGCTCCGGGCCGCGGCGGGCTCGCGGCCGGCCACGATGGTGTCATGACGACGTGGCTGATCCGCCTGAACGCGCCCGGTGACGGTCCCCGGCTCGCGGTCAAGGACTGCATCGACGTGGCAGGCCTGCCGACGACCGTCGGCTGCCCGGTGATCGCCGAGCGCGCCGGGCCGGCGGCAGCCGACGCTCCCGTGGTCAGCACCGCCCGCCGGCTCGGCGCCAGGATCGTCGGCAAGACCAACCTGACCGAGCTGTGCTGGTCGGCCCACGGCGTGAACACCTGGTCGGGCACCCCGGTGAACCCGCTGGACCCCCGGCTGCTCCCCGGCGGATCGTCCAGCGGCTCGGCGGTCGCGGTCGCGACCGGCGAGGCGGACGTCGGCTACGGCACCGACACCGGGGGCTCGGTGCGGATTCCGGCCGCCTGCTGCGGGATCGCCGGCCTGAAGACCACCTGGGGCCGGATCCCGGCCGCTGGCGTGTACCCGCTCGCCCCTTCCCTGGACACGGTGGGCCCGCTCGGCCGGGACGTCGCCGCGGTCGAGCTCGGCATGCGCCTGCTCGAGCCCGGTTTCACGGTCCCGGCCTACGACGGCCCCATGACTGTCGGCCGGCTGCGCCCGCAGCACCCCGCCATGCCGATCAGCCCCGAGATCGACGCGGCCGTCGACGCGGCGCTGGCCGCGGCGGGGTTCGGCACCGAACCGGTCACGGACGTGGACTTCGGGGCGGCCCTGGACGTCGCGGGGATCCTGATCACCCGGGAGGGGTACCTCTCGAACACCCACCTGCTCGCCGACGTGGGCCGGCTGTCCGCAGGAAACCAGCGCAGCATGGCGGCCGGGGCGGAGCTGGGCGACGCCGATCTGGCCGCGGCCCGCAGCCGGGCCTGCGCGCTGCGCGAGCAGCTGGCGGGCTGGCTGCGCCGGTTTCCCGTCCTCGCGCTGCCCACGCTGGCCACCGCCCCGCCGCCGATCGGCCAGCGCGGGTCAGGGCTGACCACGCTCACCGCGCCGGTCAACGTGACCGGCCTTCCGGCGCTTGCGCTGCCCGTGCCCGTTCGGAAGAATTTTCCGGCCTCGCTTCAGCTCGTCGGGCCCAGCGGCGGCGAGGAACTGCTCATCGCCGTAGGCCGGATCGTCGAGGCGGCGGTGGCCGCGAGCCAGCCGGGCTGACCCGGCCCTTCCACTGTCCGCCCTGGCCGGCGTAGTGCCGCCGGGCCGAGTCGAGGGTCATCGCGGCGTACAGCGCGGCGATCAGCGGCAGGCAGGGCGCGCGCAGCACCGACAGCCGGTAGAGCCGCAGCATCGGCACGAAGCTGACCGCCATCAGCGCCCAGCCCGCCAGCCCGGCCCCGGCGCACCAGGCCGCCGCGGCGCCGCCGCCCAGGGCCAGGGCCGCGATCCCGGCCAGTGCGGCGGCGGGCGGCAGCGCGTACAGCCACGCCAGGCCGGCGATCGTCCCGGCGAGCAGCACAGGCGAGTAGCGCAGCTGGAGGTAGGCGCTGCGCGCGATCATGTGCCACAGGCCGGCCAGTCCGGGATACGGCCGCACGCTGCTGACCCCGGTCGTCAGTCCCAGCCAGCAGCGACCGCCGTGGCGCCGCTTGAGCTGGCGGCCGAGGGCCACGTCATCGATACGGGCGCCTCGGATGCCGGCCAGCCCGCCGGACGCGTCCAGGGCGCGGCGGCGGACCAGCATGCAGCCGCCGGCCGCGGCCGCCGTGCGCGCGCCGGGGCGATTGACCCGCCGGAACGGATAGAGCTGGGCGAAGAAGTACACGAAGGCGGGGACGATCGCCCGCTCCCAGAACGATTCGGCGCGCAGCAGGGCCATCTGGGAGACCAGGTCCCGGTCGTCGCCCTCCGCGGCGGCGACGAGCGCGGTCAGCGTCCCGGCCGAGCAGGCGATGTCGGCATCGGTGAACAGCAGGTAGCCCGCGCGGCCGGCCTGCTCCGCACCCTGTGCCATCGCCCATACCTTGCCGGCCCACGCCGGCGGAGGCGGGCTGCCCGCGATGACCCGCAGGCCGCGCCGGGTGCCGAGGCCCAGGCGCTCGGCCACCTCGGCCGTGCCGTCCGCGCTGCCGTCGTCGACGAGGATCACCTCGAAGTCACCCGGGTAGTCCTGGTCCAGCAGCGCAGGCAGCGTGACCGGCAGCATCGTGGCCTCGTCCCGGGCCGGCATCACCGCGCTGACCGGCGGCCATGCGGCCGGGGCCGTGCTCGCCGGCGGCAGCCGCTGTCCGGTCAGCCAGTAGCCGCCGTGACCGATGAGCAGGTACAGCCACGCCACCGCGGCCAGCGCGCTCACGACCGCCAGGACCAGCACCCGAGCAGCCTCGCACATCCCCGCCGCCCGCAGGGTGCTCCCGTCAGCGAGGAGCATTCGCGTCGCTACGGCGATACAAACGCTCCGCCTTATCGGGCCGGGTCGCCACCCTGCAGCGACGCGGGCTGCGTCATCGTGAACCGTGCCTCCACGCTGGCCTGCACGACCTGCGTTTCGGGCTCCATGTCGATCACGGCGGGAGCCTCCTCCGCCTCGTACGCCGGGGCGGCACGCGCGGCAGCGACCATCCGCGCCGGGTGGCCTCCGCCGCCCAGGTCCGTGTCGGCCAGCTCGACCAGGCCAGTCAGCCGGCTGCCGACCGCCGCCGCGTACTCGGCCGCCCGGGTGACGGCATCGCGCGCGGCGCTCACCCGGGCCTCGCGGTGGACGGGGGAATCGGGCCGCAGCTCCCACCACGGCCCGGCTATGACACACAGTTCGATATCGGAGATCCGGCCGACCAGCTCGCCGACCACGGCCAGATCGGCAACGGTCAGCCTGGTCCGTATCGTGCCGCGATACCAGCGGACCTTCTCCTCCCGCCCCCGCCGCAACTCGGGGTAAACCGATACCTCGCTGGTCTCGGCCTTCTCGATGGCCGCACCGAACGACCGCACCAGGGCCAGGAGCTGGTCATTGCGCCGTGACAGGCTGGCCAGTGTTTCGCGGCGGTCCCGGTCCCGCGCGCTCACGCTGACCGAGAACACTGCTATCTCCGGATCAGCCTCGACCGTGGCCTCTCCGCGGACGCTGACCATGGCCGCGGCGGCCCCGGCCACGTCTGCTGAATCGGTCATGGGATTCCCTCCTCCTGCATTTCCTGCGGCCGGAAACCGGCGAAATTCGATTCGGCCGAACGGCTCCGCGTAAAGCCGTACTAATATCCTGGCCTGTCGCAGGTCAAGACGGATTTTCTGCTGAACCGGGCGGCTGTTGCTTCCGTGCCAGGGGAAGCGGCGCCGCTGGCTCCGCGCTTTCAGGCTGCGCCGCTGAAACCTACCTTGTCAGGAGGGAGTAAGGAGAATGCAGGGAACAAAACGGATTACCCGGGCGGCAGTGGCCACAGCGGCGGCCGGGGTGCTGACAGCAGGACTGGCCATCGCGCCGGCGTCGGCGAGTAGCCCCAGATCATTTATCGGACGATTCCACACTACGACCAGGATCGCGTCCACGGTGCCCGCGAACGGAGACGTCAATCCGTATGGCACCGCCGTCGTCCCGCGGAACCAGGGCAACCTGGTCCGGGGTGACGTCCTGATCAGCAACTTCAACAACTCCAAGAACGTGCAGGGCACCGGGACCACGATCGTTCAGGTCGCCCGCGACGGTACGGTCACCCAGTTCGCCCGGATCAACCCGCACCGGCTGCCCTCGCCGTGCCCGGGCGGCATCGGGCTGACCACATCGCTGGAAATACTGAACGGCGGCTGGGTGATCGTGGGCAGCCTGCCCACCTCGCACGGCGGGACGGTCCTCACCGGTACCGGCTGCCTGCTGGTGCTGAACAGCATGGGCAGGGTCGTGGAGACCTTCACCGGGCACGGCATCAACGGGCCGTGGGACATGGCTGAGGTGCAGTCCGGCCCGTTCGCCGAGCTGTTCGTCACCAATGTGCTCAACGGCACCGCGGCCGCGGGCGGCCAGGTCGTGCACCGGGGCACCGTGGTCCGGCTGGTGCTTGCCCAGTCCGGTGCTAACCCGCCGCAGATCGTCGGGGCGACCAGGATCGGCTCGGGCTTCCCCCAGCGGACCGACCCGGCCGCGCTGGTGATCGGGCCGACCGGGCTCGGGGTCGGCGCGAACGGCACGCTCTACGTCGCCGATACCCTGTCCAGCCGGATCGCCGCGATCCCCGACGCGATGATCCGGTCCACCAGCGCCGGGCGCGGCGTAACCGTGAGCCAGGGCAGCGCGCTCAACGGCCCGCTCGGCCTGGTCATCGCTCCGAACGGCCACATCCTCACGGTCAACTCCGCCGACGGGAACATCGTGGAGACAACGCCGTCCGGTCTCCAGGTCGCCACGATGACGCTCGACTCCTCCGGCAGCCCGCCGGGGGCAGGCGCGCTGTTCGGCCTGGCCGTGGCGCCGGGCGGATCCGGCGTCTACTACGTGGACGACGCGACGAACACGCTCAACCTGCTGCACTGAGCCGGTACGGCCCTGGCCTGCCGCGGCCTTCCCCGGTGATCTGCCGCCGGGGAAGCCCGCGGCTGCGAAATGAGCTCACGATGCCCGCGACCAGGCGATGTTGTACGCCTGCCCGCCGTACAGCGGGCCGGTGACCGCCAGCGGCGTCCCTGACGGGTCGACGAGCACGATCTGGTGGCCGCTCCACAGCTGCGCGCCGCTCTTGCCGAAGCCACTGGTGAGGGTCCCGGTCGTCCCGTTCGCGCTGACGACCGTCGCGCCGGTGTAGTTCTCCTGGCCGAAGTCGGCGAGGTTGTACCCGCCGGCCACGCCGCCCCCCGGATCTTCGGTGATGACCTCCGCCGAGGCCCTGCGGCAGGTGTGCCCGGCAGGGCAGGGCTCGCTGGCGCTGACGACGCCGCCGGTCGTGACGTCGGTGATTGTCAGGTCGTACAAGCCGGCCGAGCGGTCAAAGCCAACCGAAGCCGTGATCGCGTCGCCCGGGTTGATCCCGGTGAACGCCACCGGGGGAAGCGGGAACATCTCATACCAGGCCACGTACGCCGGGGTGCTGGTGGTAGATGTGCAGTAGCCGGCCACGCCAGCCTGCTCGGTGGTGTCGTCGTTATACCCGTCGAGGCCGGCCCAGTGCGATGCGTATGCGTAACCGGACGAGCCGGGAGGCGAGCTGGCGCAGTTCACGCTGGGCACGTTGAAGGCGGCGGAGACCTGCTTCAGGGTCGAGTTCGCACTCGTCGTGGCGGCGTGGCCGCCCCAGTTCGTGCTGAAGACCGTCATCTTCGGGGCCAGGCGCGGCAGCCGGGTGCGCGGCAGGCGCACGCCCGTCGCCAGCCGGAAGCCGCGGATCTGAAGCGCGCGCGGCCCGCGGGCCGGCGCGCTGGCCTGGGTAGCGCCGGCCGGGGGTGCCGGCCCGGGTCGCGCCGGCGCTGGTGCTCGCCGCCGCGGACGAGCTGGCCGCGGCGAGGGTGGCGGTGGCCGCTGCCGCGGCGATCAGCCATGACCTGGCTTTCATAAAGGCATTCCTTTCGCGGGCGGAGATGAACCGCCGTCAAACGTACAGCCAAGAAATTCGCAAGCCCAGGGTGCGAAGACGCCATTAAATCGGCCGGCGCCGCATGGTGCGATGGCTGGACGTATCGTGGCGACAGGACGTCGCCGCGAGACCCGGGCGGTGACGGAGGCACAGCGGGGGTGGTCAAACGAAGACCCCGGGCGATCCTGACACGGCGGTCGCTGGCCGGGCAACCGCCCTTCCCGGAGCCGTCCCCGCAGTGCGCAGGCGGCCCGCGCGGCGTGACCCGTGGCTGCTCATCGAGGCCAACGGCGCCCTGCCGGCCCGGCCGCCGGCCAGCCCGGCCACGGCGAAGCCGCGTTCCTGCGGCGCCGGCCGGCCCGCATCACCGGCGGCCGCGCCGAGGGCGGTTATGACGGCGTGTTCGAGCTCATCTGCCCTGCCTGCGGTGACCATCCCTACCTGGATCACCGCGAGATCCCGGCGCGACTTCAGCAGATCCGGGGCCCCTACCCGCTGGCCGCGGGCCTGGCTGCGTATCACCAGCACATCGGGTTCCCTGCCTGACGAGCCAGGCATGGCCACACCGGCTGAGCAGACACGGGCCTGAGCCTGTCGGCGATCTTCGCTTTCACGGCCGCGGTTGCCGGTGTCTTGGGGAACCGGGGCCGCACCAGGCGGGGAGAGTTCCCGCAGGCGGTGATCCACGCCGGGCATGAGAAGCGAGCGCCCGCCGGGCCCAAGGGCAGAGGGAAAGTCCGGCTGGCACTCGCTTTCAAGTTCGACGCTGCAAAGGCACGGATGGTTCCATGCATCCGAGGCGGATGCACGCGGCAAGGGTCAGCAGACCGGGGCCGGGAGCCACCTGCCCTTCAGAGAGCGGTCAGGTGCTTCGGCTTCACCCTGGACGCTGGGGATGCGTCGTGCTGAGCCAGTCGAGGACGAGCGCGGCCACCAGTACCGTCCCGACGCCGACGGCCGCCCCCCCGACAGTGTCGCTGAAGTGATGCAATCTCGCGCCGACCACCCCGATGGCGACGGCGGCTGTAACCAGCAATGCCGCCAATCCCAGGGCAACGCCCAGCACAGGTGCCGCCCTGGTGGCCGTCCTGGCGAGCAGAACGGTCAGGACAGTGACCAAGGCGGCCACAGCGGCGACATGCCCGCTGGGGAAGGGGGCACCCCAGGAAGTCCGGCCTATGACGGGCTTGAGCACAAACTCGGTCAGGGCAACCGCAACGGGCACAGACACGGCCACCAATGCCGCCTGGCGATATCGCCGCAGCAGGGCGCACGTCAGCACCAGAGCCGCGGCCATCGCGATGGCCGGCACCGGCTCGCCCGGCCAGACCAGCACGGCCAGCAGCAGGTGATGCCCGCCCAGGGCGGCCTGCACCTTGGCGTCGATGGTCGTGTCCAGCCAGCCGGTCTCCATCCCGTGCCTGAGCCACACGGCCTGCACCGCAATCACCAGCAGGCAGGCAACCACGATCGCCACGGCCGCAGGCCGGGCAGCAGCCGACAGCAGCAATGGTGCCGTCGGCCGCTCCCGGCTTCTCAACCGCGTGCCCGAAAGTCCTTCCCCCATACACAGGCCAGGCTACTGGCTTGCTCGCCCCCGGCGGGACCGGCCGTGGCACCGGCCGCGTGCAGGCCGTGACAAGCGCCCCGCCGGGCCCGGCGGGGCAAGGCTGCCGCGAGCGCCCTTCATCGCGGCCCTCACCAGCACGCGGCAACCGCCGCGGTCGGCCGCCGTGCAATGTCGAGTATTCCTATTGACAATATCGCTTACCTCCCTCAGGATGACGTCATGGCCTCCGCGCCGGGCCGCCGGTGGACGGGTGTCCGCACCGGGGCTTGAGCGGCAGGCCAGCGCGATGGCCGGCGCTCCGGTTCAGCTGAGCGCCCGGGGATCACGCGAGCACCTTCGCGGGCAGCCCGCCGTGGCTGTCCGCGCCAACTCGCCGCAGCGTCAGTGCCACGAGAGAGACGGCAACGCTGCAGCCAGAGACGGGGGTCTTGCCTTGCCTGCCAATACTGCCGGATTGCTACAGCAAAGCGCTTCTGCCGCCGCGGGCAGCGAGCCGCTTGCCGCTCATGAAGCTGCCGGGCCACGGACTCGCGTCCTGATAATCGTGCAGAATCTTCCGGTGCCGTTTGACCGGCGGGTGTGGCTGCAGTGCCAGGCGCTGGTGTCGGCGGGCCACCAGGTGGCCGTGGTGTGCCCGAAAGGCACCGGCGATCCCGCATTCGCGGTGGTAGAAGGCGTAGAGCTGTACAAGTACCGGCCGTACGCGCCGGGCGGCAGCAAGATCGGGTTCGCCGCCGAGTATGCCTATTCATTCCTCGCGACGGCCTGGCTGACCTGGAAGGCGCGGCAGTCGGGACGGTTCGGGGTGATCCAGGCCTGTAATCCGCCGGACATTTTCTGGCCGATCGCCATGGTGCTGCGGGCACTGGACCGGACCCGGTTCGTGTTCGACCATCACGACCTGAACCCGGAGCTGTACCAGTCCCGGTTCCCGAGCGGCCCCAGGCTGCTGTACCGGCTGCTGCGGGCGCTGGAGCGCAGAACTCACCGGGCCGCCGACCACGTGATCTCCACCAATGACTCCTACCGCGAGGTGGCGGTGACGCGCAGCGGCAAGCCCGCCGACCGTGTCACGGTGGTGCGAACCGGCCCCGACCCGCAGCGGCTGCAGCGCGGGCCGGCCCATCCGGGGCTGCGCCGGGGCCGGCGGTTCATGGCCGCCTACATCGGCGTGATGGGACCCCAGGACGGCGTCGACATCGTGGTCCGCGCCGCGGACGTGGTAGTGCACCAGCTGCACCGCGACGACATCGCGTTCACGCTGATCGGGTCGGGAGACTGCTTCGACGACCTGGTCGCCCTGCGCGACGACCTCGGCCTGGCCGGGCACCTGGAGTTCACCGGCCGGGCTCCCGATGAACTCGTGTCCCAGATCCTGTCCACCGCCGACATGGGGCTGTCGCCGGATCCCAAGAATCCCCTCAACGATGTGTCCACGATGAACAAGACGATGGAATACATGGCTTTCGAGCTGCCCGTGGTCGCGTTCGACCTGCGCGAGACCCGGGTCTCGGCCGGCGAAGCCGCAGTGTACGTGACACCCAACGACGTTGGCGCGTACGCGGCGGCGATCGTCACCCTCGCAGACGATGAGCTGCGCCGCGCCCGGCTAGGCAAACTCGGCCGCGCCCGGGTCGAGCAGAAACTGGCCTGGAGCCACCAGCAGCGCGCCTACCTCGACCTCTACCAGCACCTCCTCTCGGACAGCAAGACCCCCGCCGCTGCGGTCGGCTGAGACGGGCTGCCTCGCATCGGGCTAGCCCCGGTCTTCGTCTTCGGGCCGCGACCCGGTGGTGCTGGCCTGCCATGGCCAGCGGCCGGTCAGTTCCACTTCGAGGGAGAAGCTCAGGAAGGTACGGATCACGACGATGATGCCAAGGATGCCCACGCTGGTGAGCGTGGGCGTAGCTGCGACGGTGCGAATGATATCCCCTGCCACCAGAAGTTCCAGGCCCAGCAGGATGGTCTGGCCGAGCTCCTGTCGGTAGCGCCGGTAGGTGCGGGTCTCGTGATGGGCGAGCCGGATGGCGGCGGTACCGGTGTTGATCGCCGCGCCGATGACGATGACAGCGACCCCGACGGCATCGACGACCTCGCCGGTCCGCTGGATTAGGTTGTTGTAGTCCATCTCGCCCCGCGTGGTCGGATGTGCTGTTCGTCGTGCCAGGTACGCCCATCAGAATGATCCTGGATCCCGAGGCAGCCTGGCCTAAGGCGCGCCGCGCCATAACGGCGGGCGCGACGCGGGCGGCACGCGGGAGAGCCCCTTGTGGCTGATGTTACGCAGCAGTAACATTTGGCTCGATGGCCAAAGCCGGGCACCCTACCAGGTCTGGCGAGCCGGTCCGGCTTTGCATAGATCAGGGAGGTAATGGGACATGCGCGTGCGAATAGGAGCAGTCCTCCTGGCGGGCGGCGCAGCTGCCCTCACGGTCGGCCTGAGCGTCACCGCATCGGGCGCGGCGACCACGACAACCTGGACCGTGAAGCCCGGCGGGTCGGTCAGCGGGGTGGCCAGAAATGTCACGATGACGGATACCGCGACCGGCTCGGTGCTCACCTGCAAGACGATGACCGCGAAGGGGACCGCCAAGCCGGGCAAAGGCCTGCCAGGTGCCGGCATCGCGAAGATCACCTCGGTCACTTTCACAAGCTGCGTCGGCCCTGACAGCCTGAAATTCACCGTTACCGCCGGCCACCTGCCGTGGAAGCTCAACGCGAAGTCCTACAACGCCAGCACCGGCGTCACCAAGGGCACGATCACCGGCGCGGTGGCCTCGCTGTCCGGCAACGGCTGCACCGCGACGTCGGCCTGCCCCGCCCCCACCACCCCGGCCACCCTCGCCGGCACCTACGCCAATGCCGCGCACCAGCTGAAGACCGGCGGCGCCGGGAGCAACATGCATGTCTGGAACGTCAGCAGCGGCTGCCTGGGCCTGATCAAGACCGGCGACCCGGTGGCGCTGAAAGGCACCTCCACCCTCACTCCCGCACAGACCATCACCAGCCCGTAGGCCATCTCCTCCTGCCTGTCGCGGTCCGGCGCAGGCGGTGGACGCCGAGACCCGCAGCCACGATTACGACGAAATCATCTTGATGACCGGCAGTCAGGACAGCAGCTGGCTGGCGCGCACCCTGCAGCTGGATCCGATCCGCAAGCTGCAGCGTGCGTCATTGGGGGTAGAAGCTCAGCGTCTTCACCACGGGCGGCACCAGGCCAACTGAAGGATGAGAACGCTCGTCGTGCAGGAGGTGCTCAGCCACACCAGGGTGACGACGGAGCGCCATACCCACGTGGCTGCGCGTCAGGTGAAGGACGCCATCGAGCGGACGGACCAGGCGCGGCGGGGCCGGGGGTGAGGTCAACCGCAGCCTTTGGCCCTGTGATGCATTCGGCCCCTTCCTCGTGTCCTGGGTGGACCCTCCTGTACGGCTGTGGACTGCGACTCAGGCCGTGGCTCACAGGCCGGGCGTGTCCGACGCCGCGCGGCTCGCCGCCTCGACGGCCCGGAGGATGAGCTGGGTTGCGGCCTCGGGCTGCGACACGAACGAGACGTGCGAGGCCGGCACCTCCACGATCGTCGCGTTGGCACGCTCGGCCATGAAGCGCTGGAGCGCCGGCGGGATCGCCTTGTCCTCGGCGCCGAGAAGGTACCAGCACGGCAGCGTCTTCCAGGCCGGCGGGCTCGACGGCGTGCCTGCGAACGCGGCTGCGGCGTACGGCCGCTGCGCTGCGGCCATTACGGCGGCTATCTCAGCGTCGACATCAGCGGCGAAGGCTCCGCGGAATGCATCGAGGTCGAGGTAGAGATCGGCGTCCTCACTCCCGTCCGGCCTGGTGTACGGCACCGGCCTGATCGAGGGCCCCACAAGGCTGCCTTCGAACCTCTCGAGAAGCTGCTGCTGGCTCTCGCCCTCGTCGCACATCCAGCCGTTGAGGTAGACGAGCGCTCTGACCTGGTCGTTGCCCGCCGCAGCCATCGAGATCACATTGCCGCCGTAGGAGTGGCCGACGAGCACGATCGGACCGGTCAGGGTCCGCAGGAATTCAGCGAGGTACGTCGCGTCGCCAGCGAGATCGCGAAGCGGGTTGGCGAACCCGATGGCGGCAAACCCACGCTCGCGCAGGGCGCGAATCTCGGGGTCGAAGCCGGTCGCGTCGGCCCAGGCACCGTGGACGAGGACGATGGTCGGGGTCTGGGCAGCCATGGTCATCACCGCTTTCTCTTGGGACGGTTCCACCGACTCCGCCAGAGTACGCGGCTGCCACGCGGCGCAGGCGACCCGGAACTGGCGGGACTCGAACTCTAACCGTCTGACGCTCATTGATCCGCTATCGATGGTGCCGGTGAGGGTGCTGGTGCACGGCCGGCAGCCGCCGCGGTGCAGATCCTGGGGCGGCTGCGCGCCAACCTGGAGCCGACGTTCCGGCATACCCAAACTGCAACCTTCGGCACTGTCATGCATTCGGCTCCTTCCTCGCGTGCTCGGGGAAGGCGCCGGTGAGCTGCGGAGGCTCGGGGATTTGAACCAGGGACCTCTTCTTTATCAGGGTGTCGGCTTTTATCAGGCTGTCGGCGATGGCGTTAACAACCTTTCCCGCACATTTTCCGGCACTCACTATTCCGGTGCTGACCTGCGGGTATACCCTCCCAGCCACTTTGTCCGCAACATTGAGTGCGCATCACCGCGGAGAGTACTTCCCTCTCTACGAGAACCCGATTTCCAGCCTTAAAGGGGCCGCGGGAATGGCGTTATTGAATGGCATTTATACGTCGTGGGGGAATGGGGCGTGGCCGCGGCGCGGGATAGCTCTTGCTGGGAACTCCGGAGAGGCGCGCCGAACGCTGGATACCAACGGCTCGGTTTGTTGCTGGTCTCGCGCGCCGCCCGCGGTAGTGGGCCTATGCAGGAAAGCGTGGGGCGGCTCATGATCGGGAAACGCTCAGGGCCTATCGGAACACAGGCCCGGCCTTGACAAGCTTCACCGCGCGTGCCTGGATCCATCGAGAGGGGGCACGTCATCTTACGACTCTTGGGGGGATTCCATGATGCTGGCACGATTTCGCTTGCCCGCGCTCGCCATCACTGTCGGGGCAGCCGTGATGGCCCCCGTACTGGGTCTCGCGGCACCAGCGCAGGCGGCGACCACGGGCCACGGTGGCGGGGCCGCCGACGCGCACGCCAGGACGCCATCCGTGATCAACAACACAGTCTTCGCGGGCTACCAAGCCACGGTGACCGCGGGATCCGCGACCTCGTCAGCGGCACAGTACAAGCTGCCCGCGCTGTCCTGCACGTCCGCGAATCGCGGCATCACGCCGGTCGCGGGAGTGGCGGTGAACAACTCCGCGACCTACTCGGCGGCTTTCGTGTTCACCGGGTGCCAGGGCGGTAAGGCCGTGTACTTCCCCGCGCTGGTCGTTAGCGGCAATGAGGTCAACTACACCAGCACGGCCTTCCACGCGGGCAACGTCATCAAGGTCGCGGCGAAGGTGACCACCGCGGGCACCACGGTCTCGGTGACGGACGCGACCACGAAGGTCACGAAGAAGCGCACCGGGTCGGGCGCGAGTCCCAGTGCGGCCTATGTGGGCGACAGCGACTGGGCCGTCAACGGAACTATCCTCGGCGTGCCCAGCTTCGGAACCCTCAGCTTTACCAACTGCTCGGTCAACGGCAAGGCTCTGGCAGCCGCGCACCCGGCCAAGTACCAGCGCGTGAACGGCAGCACCGTCCAGATCACGACGGGGGCGCTGTCTTCGACGGGCACCGCGTTCCCCACGCACTTCAAGCACTCGTAACCGCTCCGGGGCAAGACCACCACTGCCTGGGCGGGACAATCAGCGCCGCCCTGGCGGTGGCCGGCCCGAGCTTGGCCAATTGTGTTACGGCGGCTCGACGTACCTTGGCAGTCCCGCGAAAGAGGGCCTGATCCGGTTCCGCAGCGAGGCAGCCGCGTTCGCGTGACCGCCGCATTGATGGTCTGCGGAAACCGGCGCTCCCGGCTATGGGCAGGGGACTCGCCTCAGAGTGCGGAGCGTAAGCAACCGAACGGGTATAGTGTTCATTGGTCCAAGGAAAAGGCCCCCGGCCCGGACTCCCCCCATCCGGCCCGGGGGCCTTGGCTTGCCGCCGTGAACAATAGGTGAACGCCGGGGCAGAAGGGTAGCCCCTTTGCTCGGTGGCTGGCAAGAGACACATTCGCCTGCGAGAGAGCTAACAGACGGACAGAACTGTCAGGTTTGCGCTCCTGCCCGGCAGGTTACTCTGAGCCCCGTCCCGCCACAGGGGGAATTCCCCCCGGATAGCTGCCTTCCCTGGGGAGTTAACCCGCTATCCGCCACCCTGGGCCCAGCATATGCTGCGACGATCCCTTCGAGGCGAGGTAGCGATCAGGGCTTCAGGACGCTTGCCGGGGTCGTGACCCGCCTCTCTCGCGAGATCTCGTCTTTCAGCTTTGCGGCAAGCAACTATTGCGGGCTGCCTGGCCAAGACCGATAATCGGTGAAACTCCGATGGAGTAATCGACGATTTGACGAGCCTGCGAAGGGCGAAGCGGGGGTCACGCCCGGCGGCTATCACCGGTTCTGGCGCTCCGCTGTCGTCGCCTCGCTGGCGGTCGGACAACTAGGGGGGGTGACCGGCCGTGCAGCCTCGAATCTGCCCGATGTGCGGCTGGACCGGGCCGCGGCACAAGATGATGCGTTGGGGCGGCGACTCGGCTGACTGGGCGAAGCTGATGCGCCGGGGCAGCTCAGTGCACGCCAAGGGGGCCTGCCGCGATAAGGGCGCCTGCCAAGAGCGGCAGCTGATCCTCAGATGGCACGCGCGCCCGGCAGCCTGTTATCGCAGCTTGAGTGGTGCCGCCTGCAAGCAACCGTGAGGGACCGACCATGTGTGACGATCATGTCCCGGCAGGGCTGACCCGCCGACAGGTACTCAATGCCGCGGGGGGCCTGGCCTCCGCCGGCCTGCTTCTCGGCCGGGGCGCCGGGCCGCCGCGGCGGCTGCCGCTGCAGTCCAAGGCCCGCCTGGCTGACGCCAACGGCAATCAGGCTTATTCGATGGCGATGCACGTGCACTCGTCGTTTAGTGAGTATTCCGGGTCGATGGACTGCCAGCTGTACCAGGCCGCGCGGAACGGGGTGGACGTGCTGTGGTGGACCGAGCACGACGGCCGGATGAACAATCTTGACTACCGTGACCAAGTCCACTTCACGAGCCTCGACAACGAGAACGGCGCGCCGGGGCAGGGTGGGCCGTGGCTCTGGCAAGCCCAGTCGGCCGGCCCGGTCGCCACGTCGGGCGGGGGGATCGTGAAAACCCCCTGTTCCCCCAGCGACCCCGTGTCCGGGGGCGCGCTGGAAGTGGCCGTGAAGTCGAAGAGCAGCAAGCAGGCCAGGCACGGCTACTACGCCAACAGCCTGACGGCGCAACTGAACTACCGGGACAGCCTCCAGGGGCAGGCGCTCACCATTGACGTGCTCCTGAGCCCCGGCTGGTCGCGGGGGTTCCTGGAAATCCTCATCGGCAGCAGCTACCACCAGGCGTCCGGGGGCAGGCCGGCCGGGTTGTACTCGCTGTCCTACCAGGTGGGCCCGGAGGCCAATCCGGGCCGGTCCGCGGCCGGGAACGAGGGCATAGTCCGCATTCCCGCCGAAGCCGACGGGCAGTGGCACACGATCACCATCACCCCGCAGGACGACCTCGCCGCGATCTTCCCCGACCTGGACTCCCGGGATTTTGGCCTGTACGCCATCACCCTCAACGCCGTATCTACCGGGGACAGCGTGCAAGGCTACTTCGACTACCTGCGGTTCAACCGGGCCATCTCGGGCGAGGTGGCCTATCAGGCGCAAGCCAGCATGATGACCGCCCTGGCCGGCAAGTATCCCGACGTGCGCCAGCACCAGGGCCTGGAACTGTCCATGACGTCGCAGACGACGCATGTCAACTGGTTCGGCGCCGACCCGCACATCCTGAACTACGGCCTGCTCCCCCAGAAGCAGTGGAACGCCTACCTGCAAGAGACCGCGATCCCCCAGATCCACCAGGGCGGCGGGCTGGCCTCCTACAACCACCCGTTCGGCGTGCTGTTCGGCCCGCTCCTGTCGGGGAAAAAGCAGCACCGAGCGCTGGTCTGGGTGGCAAAGGTCATGCTGGGCAACAAAGCCCTCGGCGCGGACCTGCTCGAGGTCGGCTACCCGCTGCGCGGCCAGGTCAACCTGGCCCACCATGTCGGCCTGTGGGATGTCATGTCCCGCAACGCCCTGTTCCTGACCGGGAACGGGACCAACGACAACCACGTCGGCACGGACTGGCTACACGGCACCGACAGCGGCAGCAACAACTTCGCCACCGGCGTCTGGGCTGCCTCGCACGCCCAATCGGACCTGCTGGCCGCGCTGGTCGCCGGCCGGGCCTGGTGCGGCTCACTGTCCGAGTTCGCCCTGCCCGCCGGGGCCGCCCTGGACCTGGTGGCGGACGGCACCTGCCCGATGGGCTCCGCATCGGTGTCGAAGGTGACCTCGCGGCACGTGACTCTGACCGCCGCCGGGCTGCCATCCGGGGGCAAGCTGCAGCTGCTGCAGGGGTCGGTGGACTACGCCGGCACCGCCGACCCGGCACCAGACACCAAGATGATCGCCTCCTACACAGCGGCCCAACTCAACGGCAGCCACCAGGTGACCCGGGCCGTGGACACCAGCGCCGACTCGTTCGTCCGCACCCAGGTGCTCGACTCCGCCGGCACCGTCGTAGCCATGTCCAACCCGCTGTGGCTGTTCCAGAACCCGCCCCCCAACGGGATCCCTCCCCCAAGGCGGGTATAAAGCCCCGCGCCCGGCGCGCCGGTAAGCCAAGACCCGGCAGCGCTCGTTCAGGCGACTCTGGGGTGCCCCGAGCTTTCCGGACGGGGATCCAATAGGATCTCCACTGGAAAGGACGGGATCGAGTGGCAGGAAAGAAACGCGGTAATTTCTCTCCGGAATTCAAAGAGGAAGCCGCCAGGATGGTGGTAGAGACGTCCAGGTCTATCGCCGAGGTCGCCCGTGAGCTCGGGTTGAATGGGACCACCTTAGGATACTGGGTGAAAGCCTACCGGGACAACCATGCCGGGGATGAGCCAGGGCTCGGGCTTTCGGAGCGGGCGCGGCTACGCGAGCTGGAACGCCGGAACCGTGAGCTGGAGATGGAGAACGCGTTCCTGAAAAAAGCAGCGGCATACTTCGCAAGGGAGCCCCGGTGAGCGAGAAGTACGCGTTCATCGAGGCGGAGGATGCCACCATGGCCGCAGAAGCGGCCCGCGCTCCGACGATCACCCAAATGTGCGCCTGGCTGCGGGTATCCCGCTCCGGGTTTTACGAATGGAGATCCCGGCCGGAGTCCGCGGCCGCGGAAAGAAGAAGCGAGCTGAAGCTACTGATCGCGAAGGCATTCGAGGATTCCGACGGCACCTATGGGTACCGGCGGGTGACCCTGCAGCTGGCCCGCTGGGGCGCCGGGGCGGGACTGGAGCTGGTCCGGGCGCTGATGCGGGAGCTGGGCCTGGTGGCCTGCCAGCCGCGGCCCTGGCGGCCATCCACAACCCGGCAGGGCCAGGCCGGGCCAATCCCGGATCTGGTGGCCCGTGACTTCAGCGCGGCTGTCCCGGGTGAGAAAATGGTCGGGGACATTACCTATATCCCGACGTGGCAGGGATGGCTGTACCTGGCGACGGTCATTGACTGTGCCACACGCAAGGTCATCGGGTGGGCGATGGATGACAATTACCGGACCCCGCTCATCACCGCGGCGATCGAGATGGCCGCACGGAACACTGCTCTTCCCGCTGATGCCATCTTTCATTCCGACCGCGGCAGCAACTATACCTCTGCCGAGTTCGCCGCAGTTCTGGAACAGCTTGGAATCCGCCAGTCAGTCGGCCGCACCGGCATCTGCTTCGACAATGCTCTCGCCGAATCTTTCAATGCTGCGCTTAAGGTCGAGCGCGTGCACCGGACCGTCTACCCGACCCGGAAGAAGGCACGCGAGGACATTGCCCGGTACATCGAACTCCGGTACAATCGGATGCGTCTTCACTCAGCGCTCGGGTACCGGACACCGCAAGAAGTCCACGAAGAGTATCTGAGTATGCGGGCAGCAGCATGAATTAAACCTCGAATTACCCGTCCGGAAAACGCGGGGCAGCCCACACGGCACACCAGGGCGGGCTGCTGCCGGGTCATCCCCCACTCAACCGCCCGCAGGCGGCTCCCCGTAACCGAGGCTTCCCCTTCCTCATCGACCCGCCACGCCAGCGCGCGGCAGATCGGCACCAGCCGGACCGGATGCCCGACGCTCTGGCGGACCCAGCGGGCCACGGCCAGGGGTGACCGGGTGCGCGGGCATTACCGTGGCCCGCACCATCACCCTCAGCACCCGGCCTGCCGCTGCGGCCACGCCAACCAACGCAACCATTCCGGCGTCCGACACAGCACGCAACACGCTCAAAGCTCACCGCTGGTGCTCGCTGCGATCACCATCCCGCTGTTCATAAGCATGTCCGTACGCCTGCCGCGACGGCTCGATAGTGAGCGGCCGGACCACGGTTGCCGTAGCCGTCATGGCCGCCCGTCGGCCCGGCCCGTACCGCCAGACCAGCTGCATGTGCAACCCCAGCCACCGCACCGCCGTGAGCGCGGTGACGATCAACCCCGCGCCAGCTTCCAGCCATGCCATCATCGTGATCGCCTCCGGATGGCTTCTTTGCGGCACGGACCAGGCCGAGGGCCATCTCGGCGGCGCCGATGAACGCGACCGCGGGCCAGGCCGACACGATCGCGCCCAGCGGCCCGAAGGACACGCCGTACAGCACGTTCCCGGCGATCGTGGCGCCGACGCCGAGCGCGAGCATCCACCGCGCCAGCGCCGGCGCAGGCCGTCCGTTGCGCGCCTCGTGCACCAGCACCAGCGACGCGGCCACGATCAGCCCGTCCACCGACAGCGGCAGCAGCCGCGCAGCGGTGCCGGACTGGCCGTGCAGGCGGCCCAGGTCGTACACGTGCGAGTAGCTGACGACCGCGGCGAATGCCGCCACGGCGGTCACCACCCCAGCGGAAGCGGCACGTATCGCCCGGTCGCCGGTCACCGCCTGGCCTCTTGCATGAGCTCGGCGGCAAGGGCCTCGTACGCGTCGGCGGCTTCCTCGTCGCCGGCGTGGCGCCATCCGGCGGTGCTGGGTACGGGTCCAGGCGACACCTCGTGATCGTTCGGCGTCACCGGGCGGATCGTGGTGTGTACTGACATTGGGCGTCCTTCGTCTCGTGCGGGGGATGGATGGCTAAGGCCCTGCTGCGGCGCGGACACGCCACGGCAGAGCCGTTTTGCAGGTTTAGCGGGGATGCATCAGACCGGGATGTGCGCGCAATGCGCGCGCAACCGGTTATAGACAGCAAAAGCAGCGGCTCTCCCGCACCTGTGCGCGAGGGAAACCGCTGCTCAGAGAGCGGAGGCTCGGGGATTTGAACCCCGGAAGGGCGCGAACCCTAACCGCATTAGCAGTGCGGCGCCATAGACCGGACTAGGCGAAGCCTCCAGCTGACGAAATCGTCTGCCCTAGGGTACCGGTCGCTCCTGGCCGAGCCAACCAGGCCCGTTGACCTCGGCCGGCGGCTGCGGGAGCCAGGTGAAAGGACCGCGGGCCGGGTCCCCCGGGGGTAGGGACCCGGCCCGCGGTTCAGCGCCCGCCGGGCCTCGGCCTGCCGGGGCCTGCGGGCGGAATCGGGAACGCCGCTGCTCTGGGGAGTGGCAATTGCAGACGGCTTCCCTTGTGGTGGGCCAGCGGGTTGCCGTCGCGCCCGGCAGTAGGCCAGGCGGGCGGCCAGTCGTCATGCCGGTTACCCGGCATGCCCTTGTGGCAGGCGGCCCACCAGGCTTTGTGACCTGCATGGTGACCATGCCGACTGCGTTTGTGCTGCATTCCGGCCGGCCCGGCCTGGCCGTGCCGCCTGCCGGGGTTTCCGGCGGGGCTGCGGGGGCCCGCGGCGGAGCGAGCCGGGAAGGGGCGGGCCCCGACTGCGGCCGGAGCCGCGCGGCCGTGGCCGGCGCCGGCCGCGGGTGCGGCGATGACGTCGTGGGCGGCCCGCTGCAGCGGCCCCGGCAGGGCGCCGACATAGGCGGCGGCAGCCGTGCCTATGGCCGCGGCGGCTGCCGCGGCGGTGATCACGGCAAGCTTAGAACTGAGCCGCCGGCGGAGCGGGGCCCGACGGCGGGCCCGGCCCCGGCCGGCCGGGTGCGACACGCCGACCGTGTTGCGGAACTCGGCCAGGGCGCGGGCGTGGCCCGCGTGCACGCCGTCAGCCGGCCCGGCCCGCAGCGCGGCGAGCACCGCCGCCACGGGCTGCAACCCCGCGGCGGCGTCCTGCGGCGGCTGGCCCGCCGTCAGCAGCTCGTCCAGCGCGCCGTCCCCATCGGCGGGGACGGCGCGGTCGGCTCGCCATGGAAAGTCAGGCATGTCGTATTCCGAAACGTCGCGGCCCGTCATAGCGTTACGCCGGGCCGGCAGGCGGTTTCGGCGAGCCGTCGCAGGCCACGGTGCGCCGCCACCCTGACGGCGCCCGGGCTGCGGCCGAGCAGCCTGGCCGTCTCGGCGGTGTCCAGCCCGGCCACGACCCTCAGCAAGATCGCCTCGGCCTGCAGCCTGGGCAGTTCGCGCACCAGCGCCATGGCCGCCTGGGTATCCAGGTTCTCCAGCGCGGCGTCGGCCGCGTCGGGCGCGGCGGGGGCGTCGGCCAGGGTCATCTCGTCCAGCGGGACGGCCGGGCGCCGGGCGCTGCGCCGCGCATCGTCGATGACGCGACGCCGGGCGGTGGTGAACAACCAGGCCCGCCATCCCGCCTCATCGCCGCGGAAGGCGGTCAGGCCCCGGATCACGTGCACCCAGGTCTCGGCCGCGACGTCCTCGGCCACCGCGGGGGCTATTACCCGCAGATAGCACAGCAGGGCCGGGTTCGCGTCCCGCCACAACGCGGAGAACGCATCCTCGCCGCCGTCCTGGGCAGCCTCGAGCACAGCGACGAACTCATCGCCCATCACATAGCCGAGTATCGAGCCAGACGCGCGCGCCCGTAGTGCGATTGGACAGCTGCGTTGCGAACCGCGCAGACCGCGACGGTCAGCGGACCTCTACCACCTCGTAATCGCCGCGCGCGTAGGACTCGCGCATCCGGGTCTTGGCGAACTTGCCAACGCTGGTCTTGGGTACCTCGGTGATGAACGACCAGCGCTCGGGCAGCTGCCAGCGGGGCACCCTGGCGCGCAGGAACTCGCGCAGTTCCGCCGCGCTGACCGATGCGCCGGGGCGCCGGACCACCGCGGCCAGCGGCCGCTCGCCCCATTTCTCGTCGACCACGCCGATGACCGCTGCCTCCGCCACGTCCGGGTGGGCCATCAGCATGTTCTCCAGCTCCATCGAGGAGATCCATTCGCCGCCGGATTTGATGACGTCCTTCGCCCGGTCGGTGAGCCTGATGAACCCCTGCGGGTCGATGCTCCCGACGTCCCCGGTGCGCAGCCAGCCGTCGCGGAACTTCTCCGGGTCGTTGTCCTTGTAGTAGGTACCGGTGACCCACGGCCCGCGCACTTCTATCTCCCCCACCGCCTGGCCGTCCAGCGGCAGCGCTGTTCCGCCGTCGCCCATCAGCCTGGCCTCGAACGTGCAGCTCAGCCTGCCCTGGCTGTCCCGGTAGTGCCACACCTGGTCATCGGGGGTGCCCGGCGGGCGCGTGCGCCACGCTGCCGAGCGGCGAGGTTTCCGTCATCCCCCAGGCGTGCAGGATCCGCACGCCGAGCTCGGATTCGAAAGCCTCCTGCAGCGCATGCGGGACCGCCGAGCCGCCGCAGGGCACCAGGCGCAGCGAGGACAGGTCCCCGCCGTTCGCGCGCACGTACCGCAGCACCTCGTTCCAGATCGTGGGTACCGCACCGGCCAGCGTGGGCCGCTCGGACTCGATCAGGCGGACCAGCGGAGCGGCCTGGAGGAAACGATCCGGCATGATCAGGTCCGCGCCGGCCAGGATGGCCGCGTAGGGCAGCCCCCAGGCGTTGGCGTGGAACATGGGGACCACGGGAAGCACCCGGTCGTGTTCGGACAGGCTGAACGTGTTGCCCATGCATATGCCCATGGAGTGCAGGTACGTGGAGCGGTGGCTGTAGGCGACGCCCTTCGGGCTGCCCGTGGTCCCGCTCGTGTAGCACATCGCGGCCGCGGATCGCTCGTCGAGGTGCGGCCAGCCGAACGTGTCGGGCTCGGCGGCCAGCAGCTCCTCGTAGGCGTGCACGCTGCGGCCCTCGCCCTCGAGCTCGGAGGTGTCGGCGGCAGCCGTTCGGTCCGAAATGGGGGTGACGATGACATGCCGGACCGAGGAGACGGCCGGAAGCACCTTGGCCAGCAGCGGCACCAGCGTCCCGTCCACGATGATCGCGTAGTCGCCGGCGTGCTGGGCGATATACCCGAGCTGACCGGGATCGAGCCGGAGGTTGAGCGTGTGCAGCACCGCGCCCATCGACGGCACGGCCAGGTAAGCCTCCAGGTGCTCGGCGTTGTTCCACATCAGCGTGCCGACCCGCTGGTCGCCGTCGAACGCCGAGCCTGCGCAGCGCGCCGGCCAGCCGGGCCGCCCGGCGCCCGGTTTCCGCGTACGTCCGGCATCTGGTCGCGTCCTCGGTGGCCGTGACGACCAGGCGCTCGCCGTAAGCCGAGGTGCCGTACCGCATCAGCGCTGTCACGGTCAGCGGCACGTCCATCATCGTGCTGCGCACTGCTACCTCCTGGGCCCGATTGACGCCGCCCCGGCGGCCTGCAGGCCCGCTGCTGCCGCAGGCACGGGCGGAAACGTCCTCGGGGGGATACTGTCATGCAGGCGGCGAGACGTCACTGGCCAGGGTCGCGGACGTGCCGGCGCGGCAGGCTCTACAGCCCTCTAGCGCTTTCTAAGCCAGTTCCTAGACGGCGGCAGAATCGTGCAGACAGTGCCCGGCGATGCAGACAGCGCCCGGCCGGCAAGACGAAACGCCGGTATCGCTGGGGCGATGCCAGCGCCTCGCGTGAGCCCGCGGCGCCTGTCTAGGCGAGCTGCGAGCGCAGGAACCGGCCGAAATGCGGAACGGTGAACGCGATGAGTCCCCGCTCCGAGCTGTAAATCAGGCCCTTCTTGATCAGGGCATCGCGAGCCGGCGACACGCTGGACGGCTTGCGGCTGAGTTCATCGGCCACCCGGGACGTCGGCACGGGCTCGTCCCCGAGCGTCGCCATGGCACGCATGTACTCCCGCTCCGCCGGCGTGGCACGCTCGTACCTGCTGCCGAAGAAACCGACAGCGAGCTCGCTCCCTGCCTCCGGCGCGGCCACCGCCACGTCCTGCGCGGTCACCGGGCTCTCCGTCGCGACATCCCAGGTCACCTTGCCGTAGGCCTGGACGAAATAGGGATAGCCGTCGGCCGCCCGGTACAGCGCGTCCAGCGCCGCGGGCTTGAACTCGACGCCCTCGCGCCGGGCGGGGGCGATCAGGGCCAGGTCGGCGGCCTCCCGGTCCAGCCGGTCTATCCGCACGTAGCTGAACAGCCGCTCGGAGTAGCTTTTGCTGGCCGACAGCACGGACGGCAGGTGCGGCAGGCCGGCGCCGACCACGATCAGCGGCCCCCCCGTCTGGGACAGCTCGTGGCACGCCGCGCACAGCGCGGACACATCGGCCGCCGGAACGTCCTGCATCTCGTCCACGAACAACGCGATCCCGACCCCGAGGTCGGTCGCCACCGACGCGGCGTCGGCCAGCAGCTCGGTCAGGTCGATCTCCAGGTCACCCGAGTCGGCGCGGCCGCGGACCGCCGGGACGTCGATGCCAAGCGGCGCGCGCGCCGCGCGCTGCGCGCTGCCCTTGGGGGCGCGGGGATCCTGCGCCGCGAAGGCCTTGAGCACGCCGAGGAAGTGCTCGATCCGGTCCGGCGCCCGGTGCCGGGGCGCCAGTTCGCGGACTGCCATGTGCAGCGCCCCGGCGACCGGGCGCCGGATCGACTGATCGGGGCGGGCCTCTATCTTCCCGGTTCCCCACAGCTGCTGGATGGCCATCGAGCGGAAGGAGTTCAGCAGCACCGTCTTGCCCACCCCGCGCAGCCCGGTGAGCACGAGGCTGCGCTCGGGACGGCCCCGCGCCACCCGTTCCAGCACGACCCTGAACTGGCTGATCTCGCGGTCCCGCCCGGCCAGTTCCGGCGGCCGCTGGCCGGCGCCTGGGGCGTAGGGGTTTCGCACCGGATCCACAGCATCGGACTCTATGGCCAGATCTAGCGTCAGCCCTAGATTTGGGCAGACAACGCTATCCGCGTGTCGCGCCCTGGTCGCCCCGGCCGGCTCGCGGCGTGCAGGACCCGCGCGAGGGCTTCCAGCGCGACCGGGTAGGCGCGCTCGGTGGGTGTCCCGAAGCCGACCACGATTCCCTGCGGATGATCGCCGGGCTGGTGCCAGTGGCGGGCCAGGCCGTCCAGGACCAGGCCGTGCTGCGCGGCCCTGGCAAGCAGCTCCTGCTCGCCGGGGCCCTCGTGGGGCAGGCTGACCAGAGTCTGCAAGCCGGCCGCGATGCCGCCTATCCGCAGCCGGGGCAGCGACCGGCCCTGCTCGGGGGCCAGCCGGGCGACGAGCAGGTCGCGGCGGCGCCGGTAGCGCAGCCTGGCCGCCCTGATGTGCCTGTCGTAGGCGTGGCTCGTGATGAAGTCGGCCAGCGTGAGCTGGCCGAGCACCTCGGTGTGGATGTCGTCGATGCCTCTTCTCCTCGGCCACCGGCCCGACCAGGTGATCCGGCAGCACCATCCAGGCCAGCCGGAGCGCCGGGCCGAGGGTCTTGGCGGCGGTGCCGACGTACGCGACGCGCCCGGGGGCCATGCCCTGCAGCGCGCCCACCGGCTGCCGGTCGTAGCGGAACTCCCCGTCGTAGTCGTCCTCGATGACCAGGCCGCCCGTCGTCCGCGCCCACTCGGCCAGCGCGTGCCGGCGGGCCGGGTGCAGGGTCGCCCCGGTCGGGTACTGGTGGGCGGGAGTCACCACGACCGCACCCGCTGCCCGCCCGGTGATCCCGGTCAGGGTCTCGGTGCGGGCGCCGCGGTCGTCGACCGGCAGCGGCAGCACGGTCAGGCCGGACCGGCGGACGACCTCACGGTGGAATTCCAGGCCCGGATCCTCCATCGCGATCGCGGCCGTCCCCGCGGCGCCAAGCACCCGCGCAAGCAGCGCCAGGGCCTGGACATACCCCGAGGTGATCACGATCTGGTCGGGCGCCGCGAGCACGCCGCGGGCCCGGCCGAGGTATTCGGCCAGCGCGGTGCGCAGCTCGATCCGGCCACGCGGGTCGCCGTAGCCGTAGATCTCCGACCGGGCGCCGCCCAGCGCGCGCCTGGTCGCCCGCAACCAGGCCGCGACGGGGAACAGCGACACGTCGGGCCTGCCGGGGCGCAGATCGTGCCGCGGGACGCGATCCGCCCCGCCCGGCCGTCCCTCGCCGGCCGGCGAGGGACGCTGCGGCAGGTCGCTCACGATCGTGCCCGATCCCTGCCGCACGGCCAGGAACCCCTCGGCCACCAGCTGATCGAAGGCCGCGCTCACGGTGCCGCGGGACAGGCCCAGGTCGGCGGCGAGCGCCCGGGTAGAGGGCAGCCGGGCGTGCGGAGCGAGCCGGCCGGAGCGGATCGCGTCCCGCAGCGCGCGCTCGAGCCCGGACCGCCGGCCGGTCCCGGCGTCGGTCTCCAGGTGCAGGTCGACGCCGAAAGTGGCCCAATCTTCTGGCACGAAACTGGATCTTATCCCCGATCCACCTGCTCCGTAGGCTCACAGCCATGACGACAGCATCAGACATCCAGGTATCCGCTCCCGTGATCCCTCCGGTCAGGCTGGCCGTGGACGAGCTCGCGCCCAGAATCAGCAAGGCGATGAACTCGCTGGAAGCGGCCAGCAGGCACATCAGCCTCGAGCCGGCCCTGGTCGAACTGGTCAGGGCGCGCGCCTCCCAGCTCAACGGCTGCGCCTACTGCGTGGACATGCACACCCGCGATGCCATGGCGGCAGGCGATTCGCAGCAGCGGCTGTTCGCCCTGCCGGTCTGGCGGGAGACTCCGTTCTTCACCGCCCGCGAGCGCGCCGCGCTCGAGCTCACCGAGGCCGGCACCCGGCTGACCGACGGCCCGGTGCCCGACCAGGTGGTCAGCCGGGCGGCGGCCGAGTTCTCCGAGACCGAGCTGGCGGAGCTGATCTGGACCATCGCGGTGATCAACGCGTGGAACAGGCTGGGTGCGGTGGCCCGCCCTTGGCCGCTCTAGGCGCACGGTAGGAGGCGGGCCTCGATGCGGACGGACGAAGGCCGCGCCGCTTCAGGCGGGGGCGCGCCTAGTCGAGCTCAGGCCCTCGGGCGCCGGTGAGGCGCTCGAGGGCCTCGGCGTACCTGGCCCGTGTCGCGGCCACGATCTCGGGCGGGATCTCCGGGCCGGGAGGGGTGCGGTCCCAGTCCAGGCGGCTGGACCAGTCGCGGAGGAACTGCTTGTCGAACGCGTGCTGCGGGCCGCCCGGCCGCCACTGCGCGACGGCCCAGAACCGCGACGAGTCCGGGGTCAGCAGCTCGTCGCCCAAGGTCAGCGTCCCGTCCGGGGCGTAGCCGAACTCAAGCTTGGTGTCGGCGATGATGATCCCGCGCCGCAGCGCGATCTCGTGCCCGCGCCGGTAGACCTCGAGGGTGATCCGGCGCAGTTCCCCGGCCGTCTGCATGCCCACCGCGCTCGCGACGTCCTCGAAGGTCATGAACTCGTCGTGCTGCCCCGGCGGCGCCTTGGTCGTGGGTGTGAACACGGGCTCGGGCAGCCGCGACCCCTCGGTCAGCCCGGGCGGCAGCACGACGCCCGAGACCGATCCCGACTCCCGGTAGGAGGCCAGCCCGAGCCCGGCCAGGTAGCCGCGGGCAATGCACTCCACCGGCAGCATCTCCAGCCGCTGGCACCTGATCGCCCGCCCGGCGAACTGCGCGGGCACGTCCGAGGCGGAGATCACGTGGTTGGGCGTGACCCCGGCCAGCTGCCCGAACCACCACAGCGACAGCGCGGTGAGGATCTGCCCCTTCCCGGGGATGAGCGTGGGCAGCACCACGTCGTAGACCGACACCCGGTCGGAGGCCACGAGGATCACGTCGCCGCCGTCGGCGTAGACGTCCCTGACCTTCCCGGAGTGCAGCAGCCGCACGCCCTTCCCCTTCGCGTCCCGGCCAGGATCAGGAACTGCGCCAGGGGCTGGCGGCCGCCGCGTCACAGCCGGACCGGCGGCCACAGGTCGTGCTGGGCGGCCATCGGGTCGCCGGGCCACTCGTGCATCGCATCCAGGTTGTCGTGCGCCGGGTGCTTGGCCGCCGCCGGGCCGCCGGCAAAGCCGCGCAGCACGTTGGCGTTGACCCGGGTGACGAACTGGGCGGTGTGCCGATTCAGGCCGAACGGGGGGTAAGGCCGGGCGGAGGACGCGACCCAGCGCATCGTCCCGGTGTTGAACACGCCTGCGCCACTGCGGTGCGTGTAGTACGCCGAGTCCGCGTAGCTGTTCACGCCGCGGCAGGTCAGCGGGGAGTGAGACAAGACCTGGATCGGCCGCTCGACGTGGTAGACCGGGTTGACGCGGTCGTACTCGATGCCGACCAGCCCGGTGAACTTCGTGCCGGTCTGCACGCCGGTCCCGGCGAACAGCCACGAATCGGCGGTGGCCACGATGAAGTCGGCGTCGGTCGGATTCGATTCGTACAGCGTGCCGGTGAGCGAGGACTCGGGGTCGGGGCTGGGCGGCTCCCGCCAGTCGCTGGTGACCTGCGCGTTGTCCTTGCCGTACATCGGGTCTTGGGTATAGCTCGTCTTGTAGCAGATGACCAGCCTGCGCGGGCCCAGCCTGCTGCTGGCCAGACGGGTCCGCCGGAAGCAGCAGTTCGCACCCAGGAAGGCCAGGTTCGTGCCGGCGTCCCTGGCCGCGGTGACGTGGGCCCGCTCCGGCGGCGACCAGTACTCGTCGTGGCCGAGCGAGAACACCGCGCTGGCCCCGTTGAGCAGCTGCGGGTCGGCGCCGATGTCCAGGTTGGTCAGGTAGGCGAGCGGCAGGCCGAGGCGCTCGGCCAGCTCGATGAGCTTCCGTTCGTGGTACAGGAACATGTAGGCGCCGCTGGCGTCATACGGCCGGTCCAGGCTGACCGCGAGCGCGCGGTTGTCGTAATCGGCGATGCCGCCCGGCCCGTTGTACAGGTCGTAACCGCCCCAGGTGTTGTACGCCTGCCAGGTCGAGACCGAATTCTTGATCACTATCTTCCCGGCGGTACTGGCCGACCGGACGGTGACCGGCACATAGCGCTGCGCGCCCGATTCCGCGTCCAGCCGCAGCAGGTAGCTGCCCTCCGGCCAGTCGTGGGTGGGGATGGCGAGCGAAGGGCCCCATACCGCTTCCACCGTGTTGGTCGGGTGGGTCAGGGTGGGCTTACGCTGCCGGTGACCCGGCACGGTAGCTGACCGCCACACCAGCCTGGCCCTGGCGCCGCCGTACCAGCCCATCCGGTACGCCTTCACCCGGAACGAGCGGGCCGTGGTTGACGCGTACAGCGTGATCGGCTCGCCGGGCAGCACGCTGGCCTGCCCGGCGTATCCCAGCATCGCGTCCGGCGCGCCGAAGTGCCTGATCGGCCAGTCCGGGTCGCCTGCCTGCGAGTTCTCGCTCACCGTCCGGCGGTGCGCCGCGGGGTGCGCGGACCCGGCAGGCGCCTTGTTGCCCGACCCGGCCAGTTTCGCCGCCACGGCAGCCCCGGCCACGCCGGCTACGCCCAAGCCGAGGACGGCCCGGCGTGAGCGGACAGAACGCGAGACCATGGTAGTCAGGATGGCACGGGAATCCGGCGGGCACGGTCAGGGCACCCCTTTTTTACGTCATCGCGTCGCGGCCTTGAGCGTGGTTTTCCGCCGCGCGGCCCGGCGCCGGGCCCCGTACCTGCTGCAGTGACCTGCCCGATGATGGAATAATCGGTTCTCAATGCGACCAGGCAGGCGAAGATGATCACCTCCTCGCCCGCAATTCAAGGAGTCATGAATGCTGCCCAGCGCGCCCGGGCGCCCGGCACACCTCTGCTCGAGCCGGCCCGCAGCTGACGTCTACCCGCCGGCATCGGCTTGACCTCCTTCGACGACGAGACCGAGCCGCCTCTCGCCACCCGCGGCGGCGAGGGAGCCGGCCCGCGCGAGCAGGCCCCGGCGCCGCAGGCCCGCGCGGCCGCAGGCCCGTCGGCGCGGCCGGGCCCCGCACCGGGCGGACGGTGGCGGGCACGGCGCGCTCGGGCCATCACGGCGGCGAGGCATCACTGGCTGGTCTGCCTGCTGCTGGTGGCCGGGCTCGTGCTCCGGGTGCTGGCCCAGATCGGCTACCGGCCCGCGCTGCTGTACGTCGACAGCCTCAAGTACCTGTACGGCGCGTCGCCAGGTTCGGACCCGCTCGGCTACCGGCTGGTGCTGAAGGTCATCCTGCTGTTCGGCAACCTGGGGACGGTCGCCGCGATCCAGCACCTGCTCGGCCTCGCCATGGCCGTCACGCTGTACCTGGTGCTGCTGCGCCGCGGCGTACCGGTCTGGCTGTCGGCCCTGGCCGTCGCGCCGGTGCTGCTGGATGCCTATCAGCTGCAGATGGAGCAGACGATCATGCCCGACGTCTGGTTCGAGGCGCTGATCGTGGCCGGGCTGGCCGTGCTGCTCTGGCGGCCGGTCCTCACGCCGCAGTTCGCGATCGCGGCGGGCCTGATCCTCGGAGCGTCGGCGACGGTCAAGGCGCTGGGCGAGTTCCTGGTCCTGCCTGCCCTGGTCTACCTGCTGGCCGCCGGCGGCAGCCCACGCCGGCTGCTGCGCGTCTCGGCCGCCCTGGTCGCCGCGTTCGCGCTGCCGGTCCTCGCGTACTGCGGTATCAACTACGCCAGGACGGGACATTTCTGGCTGGCCCGGCAGCAGACCCTGACCGGGCGGCTTGCCGCCGCCGCCGACTGCTCGACGCTGAAACTGCCCGCGCAGGCCCGCCCGCTGTGCCCGACGCCGGCCCAGCAGCAGGCGCTGGGACCCGACGGGCTGGAGCATCTGTGGGCATTGTCGCCGCTGTACGCGACGCATGTACCGCTGGGCACGAGGGGCGCCCTGATCGGCGACATCAAGAGCGCGGTCGTGCAGCAGCAGCCGTGGAGGGTGGCGGGCTCGATCCTCGCCGATTCGCTCCGCATGTTCGCGCCGGCCCGGCAGGCCACCCCGTGGGTGACGCCCATCGCGCGCTGGCAGTTCCAGGACGGCTACCCGACCTACCCGCCGTGGATCAACATCTGCCCGGCCGGGCAGCTCAGCGCGAAGGCGTGCCTGGCCGAGCAGCAGGCGATCAGGAAGAAGGTGGCTCCGGTCACGGATCTGCTGCTCCGGCCGGGCGGCACCCTCGTCGTCGGAGTGCAGCGGACGGGGGGCGGGGTGTTCAGTGCCACCGCGGTCAGCCCGTCCTACGGCGGCCGGGCGCAGGTCAGCAGGCCGGTGGCGGCGTTCCTGCGCACCTACCAGCTCGACGGCGGCTACACCCCAGGTCCGCTGCTGGCCCTGGCCGCGCTGGCGGGGCTGGCCGGCTCGGTGCTCGCCCTGGCCCTGATCCGCCGCGGCGGCGACGCGCGCCGGCGCCAGCTCGCCCTGGGCTGCCTGCTGTTCACCGGCACGGCCGCGGTGGTCCTGCTGATCCCGGACGTCTACGAGTTCTCCTGGCGCTACGCGCTACCCGCCGTGATCACCCTCGTGCCGGCCGGCGTGCTGGGCGGCTGCGCCGTCTTCGCGGGCCGGCGCCGCCGTGCCGAATCCGGCTAGCACCTCTTCGGTGCGCCGCGGTCTCGTCGCCACCCCGGCGGCCACGCCCCTGGCCAGTGACGACCAGAGCGTGCGCCTGTCGTGCGAGGCCGCGAATGTGCGGGCCCAGCGGCGCAGCGTCGACCCGCCGTACAGGACGCTTTCCAGCGGGCCCAGCGACGAGCCGGACTTGAGCATCCAGATCTTGTTCCGGACCTCGTAGAAGAAGCGCGGCCCGGGATCGGCGTCGGTCGAGCCGAACGTCTGCGTCTTGTGCACGACGACGCTCGCCGGGCACAACCAGCCCTGGTTGCCGCGCAGCAGCCGGGTGGTGAACTCGAAGTCGTCGTTCCAGAGGAAGTAATCCGCCTGGGGCAGGCCGCGGCGCCGGCTCTCGGCGGCGTCGACGAGGACCGACACGAACGACGCCGACCTGATCGCCACGCACCCGGCGGCGGCCGCGGCGCGGCGCTCGGCCTGGCCGGCCAGCGGCTTGGTCCGCGGCGTGTTCAGCGGGTGCGCGCGCCCGTCGGTCCACAGCACGCGGCTGGCGACCAGCGCTGGCGGCCGGGCAGGATCGTGCTCCCTGGCCTGCAGCAGCGCCCACAGCGCGTCCGGCTCGGGCACCGTGTCGTCGTCCATGAGCCAGATCAGGTCGGCGGCATCGGCCAGGGCCAGCGCCATGCCGTAGGCGAACCCGCCTGCGCCGCCGGTGTTGCTGGCCAGCCCGGCCAGCCGCGCCGCCGGAAACCGGGCGCGCACCGCCGCCGCGGTGCCGTCGGTCGAGGCATTGTCGACCACGATGACGGCATCCGGCACGCGGCTTTGCGCGTGCACCGCGGCCAGCGCCTCCAGCAGCAGTTCCCGCCGGTTGTACGTGACCACGACGGCGACCACCCGGGGCGGATGCGGGCCTCTTGCGGCATGGCCGCCGGCCTCGGGGATGCTAGGCACCCCTGCGGGCCCTGGTCCGCTCGAGTTCCTGCCAGGCCAGCACGCGCAGCCGGCGCACGGCCGGGGACCGGCTGCTGAGCTCGCGCACCGCCCGCTTGACCCGCGGCCGGGAGGCCAGGGCCGACTCGAGCCGGCGGGCCAGCCCGCGGGCCGCGCCCGGGCCCGCGTCCGGCCCGGCCGCCGGGTACGCCTGGGTGTACTGGTTGACCACCATCGCCGCCGTGGCCTGCACCGCGGCATCGAGTACCTGCTCGGCGGGCTGGTCAGCGGGATCGACGGCTGGCTCGGTGACCGGCAGCGGCCGGAGCTCGTCGAGGTCGCCGACGACCTCGTAACCCGAATCGGCCAGCCCGGCGATCAGCGCCTCTGCCTGCTCCTTGGCCCACGTGTCCCGGCTGGCGGGCAGGACGAGCCGGCCCCCGCCCTGACGTCGCGGCGCGGGCCGGTGCGCGATCCCTTCCTTCACCCGCCACATGTAGAACCAGTCCGGCACCTCCGGCGGAAGCTCCTGGTTCAGCCGCCGCAGGAACTCCGCCTCGGGCATGCCGAGCGAGGTGTTCTGCCGGGCCAGGGAAAGGTCGGCCCGCGCGGGATCGACGCCGAGCACGGACGCGAACCGTTCCCACAGCAGGCCGCTGCCTGATCCGCGCGGCGGAGTCGTGATCACGTGCACCCGCTCGGCCGGGATGTGACGCGACCAGGTATCGAGGATGGCCAGCGTGTCGTGCACGCACCAGAACCACCACCGGCGCCTGCCGGGGTCGCGCGACTCCCGGTCGATCACGTCGCCGAGCCAGTCCTCCCAGCTGCGGGTGCTGCGATGCTTTACCGATTCCTGCCATTCGGCGGGCAGCAAGGTGGCCATGTCCCGCACCGTGAGGATGAGGTGCACGTCAGCGGGCTGCAGCGACCTGACCGCACGCTCAGCCTGCCCGGCGTCGGCCGCCGAGAAGAGCTCGTGCGAGATGACGGCGGACTTCGGCGCCCGCTTGGCCTGGCCGGCCAGAATCTCCCACTCACCGGTCCAGGATCCGCCCGGATCGGCGGGCAGCATCTTCAGGTCGCGCAGGTCCTGGCTGGCCCGGTAGTGGTCCTGCGCGTGGTGCCCGGGCAGCGCCACGCCCTGCGCCGCCAGCCAGGCCCGGTTGCCCCACAGCACCTGCTGCAGGAAGGTCGTGCCCGTCTTGGGCTCGCCGATGTGCAGGAATACCGTCGGCCGCGCCCGGTTGCCCGGACGGCCGGCGGCCGGTACCGGGCCGGTCATGACGGCGGACCCGGTGCCGGGGTGCGGGACATCTCAGCTCCTCGCGAATCGCCGGTGGTCGTGCTTCGTGTCAGGGTAGACCAGCCGCGGGGCGGCGGCGCGTCGCAGACGGCAACGGCGCGCGAACCGCGCTCTAAGCTGTGTAGAGCAGCGCTTATTCCAATAGTCTCTGTGTCGCCTGGCCGCTGAGCCGCCGTGCGCACCTGTCCCCGAAGGAAGGCGGGTTCTGCATATGCAAGAGCCCTTCAGCCTCCTGGTACCGGTGTATGACGGCGACCGGCCCGACTACCTGCGGCGGGCGTTCCGCAGCGCGGTCGACGACCAGACGGTGCGCCCGGATCAGGTGGTGATCGTCCGCGACGGCCCGGTCAGGGACGAGCTCGCCGGGTGCCTGGAGGAGATCAGGGCCGCCAGCCAGGTGCCGGTGACGTTCGTGCCGCTGCCGCGCAACGGCGGCCTCGGGCCGGCGCTGGACCGCGGGCTGGCGGCCAGCAGGTTCGACGTGATCGCGCGGATGGACGCCGACGACGTGGCCATGCCGCACCGCTTCGAGGTGCAGCTCCCGCTCATGGCGGACGCGGACATCGTCGGATCGGGCCTGCTCGAGTTCGTGGAGGATACCGGTCACGTCGTCGGGCAGCGCGTCCCGCCGATCGGCTCAGAGCACATTCAGCGCTACGCGCGGATGCATGACCCGTTCAATCACCCGACCGTGGTCTACCGGCGCAGCGCCGTCCTGGCCGCGGGCGGGTACGGCGACCTGCCGCTGATGGAGGACTACGCCCTGTTCGCCCGCATGCTCGCCAACGGCGCGCGGGCGGTCAACGTGCCCGAGCCGCTGGTGTTCTACCGGGTCGGCGCCACGTCCTTCAAGCGGCGCGGCGGCGCCGACCTGCTGCGCTCCGAGCTCCGGCTGCAGCGCGAGTTCCGCCGCCGCGGGTTTACCTCGCCCGCGCAGTACGCGCGCAACGTGCTAGTCCGCGGCGGCTACCGGCTGGTCCCCTGGTGGTGCCGCCGCGCGGTGTACCGCCCGATGGTCGCGCGCTACACCGAGCATCACGGGGCGGCGCAGCCGTGAACGTCGATCTCGTCGTCGTCGGGTCCGGGTTCTTCGGGCTGACCATCGCCGAGCGGTGCACCCGCGACCTGGGCTTGCGCGTGCTCGTGGTCGAGCGCCGCCACCACATCGGCGGGAACGCCTACAGCGAGCGCGAACCGGATACCGGCATCGAGATCCATCGCTACGGGGCGCACCTGTTCCACACGTCCAACGACCGCGTCTGGGAGTACGCCAACCGGTACACGGGCTTCACCGGCTACCAGCACCGGGTGTTCTCGGTCTACAAGGGCCGGGTCTACCCGATGCCGATTAACCTGGCCACCATCTGCGAGTACTTCGGCCGGGTGATGTCCCCGGACCAGGCGCGGGCGCTGGTGGCCGAGCAGGCGGCCGAGGTGGACCCCGCCCGCGCGGGCAGCCTCGAGCAGCGGGCCGTGTCGCTGATCGGTCGGCCGCTGTACGAGGCGTTCATCCGCGGTTACACCTACAAGCAGTGGCAGACCGATCCCGCCGAGCTTCCCCCGGAGATCATCACCCGGCTGCCGGTGCGCTACACGTTCAACAACCGCTACTTCAGCGACACCTACGAGGGCCTGCCGGCCGACGGCTATACCGCCTGGCTGGAGCGCATGGCCGATCACCCGGGCATCGAGGTGCGGCTGAATACCGACTTCGGCGACCTGCGGGCTGACCTGGTCGGCAACGTGCCGGTGGTGTACACGGGCCCGCTCGATGCGTACTTCGGCTACTGTGCGGGTGACCTGGGCTGGCGCACCCTAGACTTCGACCTGGAGGTGCTCGCCACGGGGGACTTCCAGGGAACTCCCGTCATGAACTACGCGGACGAGGATGTCCCGTTCACCCGGATCCATGAGTTCCGGCACTTCCATCCCGAGCGTGCCTGGTACCCGGAGGACAAGACAGTGATCATGCGCGAATTCTCGCGTTTCGCCGACCGCGGCGACGAGCCGTACTACCCGATCAACCGGGCGGAGGACCGGACCCGGCTGCTGGCCTACCGGGAGCTGGCGGACCGCGAGCCCGGCGTGCTGTTCGGCGGCCGGCTGGGCACCTACAAGTACCTCGACATGCACATGGCGATCGGATCCGCGCTGAGCATGTACGACAACCGGCTGCGCCCGTTCTTTGCCGACGGCGAGCCGCTGAGCCGCAGGGGTGCAGGCCGTGACTGACCAGAGCCCGGCCGGCCGCGGTCTTCGCGTCCTGCAGCGCGTCGTGTTCCCCGGCGAGGATCTGGACGTGGTCCCGCTGTACGTAGAGACCAATCCCGAACGGGGCGCTGCTGAACTGGCCGCGGAACTGCTGGCCGAGTCGCTGGGTGAGACCCCGAAGGCGCCGCCCCCGCTGCCGGCAGGCAACGCCGCCGCCGGCGAGACGCAGTCCAGCATCCGCTTCGGGGCCGGCCTGCCGTACCTCGCGGTGGACGAGATCGTGCCCCGGCAGACCGCGGTGATCAGCGAGGGGCGCCGGGTCTCGTTCGGGACCTACTTCAACGCGTTCCCTGCCAGTTACTGGCGCCGGTGGACCACGGTGGATTCGGTGCTGCTGCGGGTCCGGGTGGCCGGCGAGTGCACGATCATCGTGTACCGTTCCGCGGCCAAGGGGCACAGCTACCCGGTCGAGACGATCCGCGTCGAGACCGACCAGCCGGAGACGGTCGAGCGCACGCTGTCGCTGGCCCCGTTCATCGACGGCGGCTGGTACTGGTTCGACATCGTCGCGGGCGCGCGGGGCACGACGCTCATCGAGGCGGAGTGGGCCGCGCTGGCCGACCAGCCGGCTCGCCCGGGCCGGGTCAGCCTGGGCATCACCACGATCAACCGCGCCGAATTCATCCTCGATCACCTGCGCACCCTTGGCGAGGCGCCGGACGTGCTGGATCTGCTCGACACGATCTACGTCATCGACCAGGGCACCAGCCACGTGACCGATCACCCGGACTTCGCCGACGCGGCCAAGAAGGTCGGCGACAAGCTGCGGATCATCGAGCAGCGGAACCTCGGCGGCTCAGGCGGGTTCTCCCGCATGATGGACGAGACCGTGCGGGCCGGCCAGAGCGACTACCTGCTCATTTCCGACGACGACGTCAAGATGGAGCCCGAGTCGATCAGGCGCGCGGCCACCTTCGCCGACCTCGCCCGGCGGCCGACGATCGTCGGCGGGCACATGTTCAGCCTGTTCGACCGCTCGGTGCTGCACGCGTTCGCCGAGACCATCGCTCCGGGCACGTGGTGGTGGGAAACCGCGCCGAACACCAAGCCCCGGCATGACTTCGGCCACCGGAACCTGCGCAACACCCCGTGGCTGCACCGGCGGGTCGATGCCGACTACAACGGCTGGTGGATGTGCCTGATCCCGACGCAGATCATCGCCGAGATCGGCCTCGCGATGCCGGTCTTCATCAAGTGGGACGACGCGGAGTACTCCGTGCGGGCCCGCGAGCACGGGTACCCCACGGTGTCGCTGCCCGGCATGGCCACCTGGCACGTCACCTGGCAGGACAAGACCGACGCGCTGGACTGGCAGGCGTACTACCACCTGCGCAACCGGATCATCGCGGCGCTGCTGCACTCGCCGCGCAAGCGCGGCGGCCGGCTGCTGGCCGAGAGCGCGGAACGGCAGTTGCAGAGCCTGGTGTCGATGCAGTACTCGACGGCCGCGCTGCGGCTGCTCGCGATCGAGGACGTGCTGTCCGGCCCTGCTCACCTGCACCGTGACCTGGCGACCAGGCTGAGCGAGCTGCAGGAGTACCGCCGACCGTATCTCGACGCCCAGGCCGAGCCCGACATCGAGAGCTTCCCCCCGGCCCGCCGGAGGGCACCGGACAACCTGAAGGCGTCGACCACCCCGACCAACAAGATCAACTTGCTGACGAAGGCCGTGACCGGGACCGCGCACCAGTTCCGGACCCCGCGGAAGGGAGCCCGCGAGCGGCCGCAGATGGCCCTGCCGCATCAGGACTCGGCCTGGTGGGTGCTGTCCAGGCTGGACAGCGCCATGGTGTCTGCGGGCGACGGCACGAGCGCGGCCTGGTATCAGCGCGACCGCAAGCTGTTCGGCTCGCTCAGCCGCCGCAGCACGCTGCTGCACGCCCGGCTGCTGCGTGAATGGCCGCGGCTTGCTGCCGAGTACCGGGCAGCGGCGGCCGAGTTCACCTCACCGGAAAGGTGGCGGGAAACCTTCGGGATCTCGGCCGGGACGTCTGCCGACGACCAGCCAGGTGGGCCGTGAGCTCGACCCCGACGGGTCAGGACGACAAGACCTCCGCGCCCGGCGGGCGGGAAGGCAAACCCGCGCCGCCAGCCGCGGGCGCCCCCGGGCCGTCGCGCGCCGGGACTGCGGCGGCGATCGCGGCGAGGTACGGGCCGCCCGTCGCCGCGGCCGCGGCGATGACCGCGGCCGGGCTGTGGGGGCTGAGCCGCGACTCGGCCATGGGCAACGACGAGGTGGTGAGCCGCTGGGCCGCGCTGCTCAGCCTGCGCCAGCTGGCGCACCTGCTCCGCCACGTCGATGCCGTGCACGGGCTGTATTACCTGCTGCTGCACGGCTGGATGGCGGTGGGCACGAGCCCGACGGTGATGCGCATCCCGTCGGTGATCTGCATGGCGGCCGCCGCAGCCCTGCTGGCGATTCTCGGCCGGCGGCTCACCGGGTCCGGCTGGGCGGGGTTCTTCGCCGGCCTGATCATGGCGCTGATGCCGAGCGTCACCTACTACGCGCAGACCGCGCGCTCTTATGCCCTGGTGTTCGCGTGCGTCCTCGCCGCGACGCTGGCCCTGCTGCACGCGATGGCGGCCGAGCAGGCCGGCGCGCCGCGGCCGCAGCTGGTGCGCCGCTGGCTGGTCTACGGCGCGCTGGTCACGCTGGGCGGCTACCTGAACGAGCTGTCGCTGCTGGTACTCGCGGCGCACGTGGTCACGGTCCTGCTGGCCAGGTACGGGCGGCGCACCGCGGCGCACTGGGCGATCACGTCGGCGGCGGCCGCGGTGCTGGTCGGGCCGCTGGCAGTGCTCAGCTCCCGGCAGCGCGCCGCGCTCGGCCCCATCCCGCGTCCGGGCCTGCGGGATCTGCTGGTGCTGTACCACAACTACTTCGGCGCGACGATCGTGGCTCCCGCGCTGCTCGCCGCGTGCGCCGTCATCGCCCTGCTGTCGCCTCCCGGCGGGCGGCGTCCTGCCGGCGAGGCGGCGGGGTCTGGCGCCGGGTCCGGGCCGGCCTGGTGGCGCAGCGGGGGCGTCTCATTGCCTTCGGTGGCCGCACCGCTGCTCGTGGTCCCGGCCGCGCTCCTGCTGCTCGAGTCGGTCGTCGGGCCGCACCTGTACGTGGACCGCTACGTGCTGTACGGCGAGGCCGGCGCGGCCCTGCTGGCGGGCGGCGGGATGTACCGGCTGGGGCAGTGGCTGGGCGACCGGGCCGGCCGCAGGACGCTCGTCTGGGTGCCGGGCGTGATCGTGTGCGTCTGCGCGCTGGCGTTGCAGCTCACCCCGCTGCAGCGGGTCCGCACCCCCGGCAGCCGCCTGTTCAACTTCGGCGGCCCCGCGTTCTACATCGGGGCGCACGCCCGGCAGGGCGACGGGGTGCTGTTCTTCAGCTCGTTCTTCCGCAAGGCCAGGCTCGGCTACCCGAGCCAGTACCGCAAGACCAGCGACTTCGCGATGGCGGTGTCGCCGGCGGTCGCGGACCCGTTCCGCGGCATCGACAAGCCGTTCACCGCCGTCCGGCCGCTGATGCTGAGCCACCAGCGCATCTGGGTGGTCGGCCTGCGGCCGTCCGCGACGTTGCCCCCGGGACCGTTGCGGGAAGAAAGCATGGTTCTCGAGCATGACTTCACCCAGATAGCCGTCAGGGCTTACCGCAATGTGCGGGTCACGCTCTGGCTCCGGCGCTGACGGGGCGCCTGGCTCGTCGCCTGGCCCGCTATCCGCCGGCCGCCGGCGAGGCGATGACCTTGCGGTACTGACGTGCCGTCAGGCCATACCAGCGCTCGGTCACCCCTTCGTCCCGCATGCCGAGCCGCGCGGCCACCCGCTGGGACGCGACGTTGTCCAGATCGGTCAGCGCAAGCACCTCGCCGATCCCCGCGGTCGCCGCCAGGGTGAGGATCGCGCGGGCCGCCTCGGTCGCAAGCCCCCGGCCCTGGTGCCGCGGGTGAAGGTGCCAGCCCACCTCTACCAGGCCGGCCGGGCCGCGGTCGTCGCTGAGCGGCATCAACGGCAGCGTGCCCGCCGGCTGCTGCGGGCGTTGCCCGGCCACGAGCGGGACAATCGCCCATAGGCCGAGGGGGGCGGCCAGCTCGCGCTCGCGGGCACGCCAGCGCAGGAGCCGGTCCCGCGCTTCCTCGGGTGTTGCCACCGGCCGCCGGGGATGCGGGCCAAGCCAGCGGGTCACGTCCTCGCGCGAGTACAGGTCGAAGAACGCCGCGAGGTCGGACTCGCTCCAGTGACGCAGCGCCAGCCGTTCTGTCCTCAGTAGTTCCACCGGGCGGATGGTAACGCGGGCCGGACCGGAGTTCGCCGGGGTCTTACCACTCGCCGCAGTGGCGTGTCGGCGCCCGCATTGGCAAGATCAGCTAAATTCGGATGGCATGCTCGCTGGCGTCTGTGCTTGGTGCTGCGTTCGCGCCGGTCAGCGTCACGAACCTGGCGGCCCGGCCGATGGTGTGCCCGATGGTGCGGCCCGCCAGGTGTTCCTGGTAGGCCCGGTACCGTGACATCTCCCAGGCCTGCCCGCGGGGCCCAAGCTGGGCGAGCGCCGGGTCTGGGACGTCCTTCCATGTCCAGCCGGTAATGCGCCTGTTGCCGGTGCGCGGTCCGCGGATCTCGATGACCTCATCGAGGCTGCCGTCCCGGCTCATCCAGTTCCGGACAAAACGGAGCCCGGCCAGGGTCTCCTCGATCAGCGGGCGCTCTGCCGGAGCCTGGTCCGCGAGAACGGCCTCGTAGACCCCCGGGTGATGGCGCATCAGCGTGCCGTTGACCATGGTGATCCACCACACGGCCTCCCCGATCGCCGCGACCGCCTGCACCCGTTCCCATACCGTGACCCCGGCCAGCCGGCCAGTGGCCTCGCTCATCGCGGTGATCGACCAGGCGAGCGCGCTCACCTCGTCCGCGGGATCGCCCAGATGCTCGCGGTTCCAGGCGGCCCGGCAGCCAGCGGTGCAGAACCGGGCGTGCTCGCGCTGCGGCACGAACACCGCACCGCACTGCGCACAGCTGCGGCGCTCGGCCACCGGGCCATGCTCCCGGACCCGGAGTGGCGGGCTGGCAGGCGCGCCCGCGGTCACGGTCGTCTGGGCCAGGGCCTGTTCCAGGCTGGCGAACCTGGGGATCAGCCGGTCAAGGCCGATCAGCGTGAAGACGCGAAGAATCACGTCATCGGCCGAGATGACCAACCGCAACCCGCCACCATGCGCCACCGCCCGCCGGTGTGCCCGCACCAGCTCCATCAGCCCAGCCGAATCGCAGAACTGGGTGCCGGTCATGTCCACCACTACCGCGGCATGTCCCCGGGCGAGCCAGTCGGACAGGACCGCCCGCAGCTGACCAGCGGTCGTGACGTCGATCTCGGCGGGCGCCGTGATCACCGGCACGCCGCCAGTCATCTGAACGGGGTACCCGGCAGCAGGCATCGGCGCGCTCCTCGGTCGTGGGCGCTGACATATCCGGGAAGCGGGAGCCTGCACCAGGCCACAAGACGCAGGCAGCCCAGAACGCCGGACCGGCTGGCTCGTCAACCGTGCTGCCAGATTACTGCGCGCAACGGCACACGGTCCAGTTCGTGAACGGCCCCGGCAGGCGCGGATGACCATGTCGAAGCGGGTGATCGTTCCTGATCTGGTTCGAGGCTCTGACCAGCAAAATTCTGCCCTGATGCGGCGTACCCGGGGTCGCCGCCGGGCTGCTGATCGCAGGATGGCAACTGGTCTCGTTGTACCGCCGGCCGTCGTGGCTGCAGGCCGGCGCGGCGGCGCATCGTCATCGCAAGGTCCTGGGGCAAACCGTGCGGGACCGCTACGCGGCGTGACATGAGCTCCGGATGGGCATGCTCGCCGTGTTCGGCGGGGCAATCGGCATCGCGAGCAAGTACGACGCCCCTCCCCTGTGGTCGGTGCTGGTAACCGGGTGCGCCATAGTGCTGGCCTGGGATCGGCTCCGCCGGCTCAGGTACCGGCAGGCAGCAACGAAGAATTTAGGGGCGATAGCTGGCCGCCCTGAGCGGTGTTCACGCAGGTCAACGGAGGGCGTGCAATCATCGGGCCCCGGTGAGTTTCCGCCGCCGCGACGAAGATGGCTGACTCCGTCCCAGGCCAGGAACCGCCAGTCGCGTGCCGGCTGCCTGCCAGGGCCAGCGGCGCCGGCGCGGCGACCAGGTGCCCTGGCTCCTGGCGCGGATGACCATCCGGATCCACCGTTCTGGTTTCTGCGATCGGTACACCGTCGCGGGACGGTGCGGCACCCCGGTCACCATCTCGCGGGAGTCGAGTTCCCACTGCTTCCGGCCGCCGTCGAGCAGCCTGACGCCGCGGTGCCCGTAGACCTTGAAGTACCAGAGTGCGTAGGCCGCGCATGAGTTGTTGTTGCCGCTGTACAAGATCACCATGTCGTGGTTGGCGATGCCACGCTGCGAGAGCAGGGCCTCGAAGCCGCCCCGGTCGATGAAGCCTCGCGTTCGCGGATCGTGCAGGTCCTGCTTCCAGTCGAGTCTGACCGCGCCCTTGATGTGCCCCTGGTCGTAGGCGCGGGTGTCTTCGGTTATCTCGACCGGGACGACGCCGGGGTCAGCGAGGTGGGCTTGCACCCAGTCGGCGTCGGCCAGCAGGTCAGGCAGGGACTGCCCGGACGGGCCTGTCGGGACGGAGCCGGCCGACTCTGGCCGTCTCCGCTGAGCGCGCTGGCGCATGATCAATACCTCGGCTTTGCTGTCGTGATCATTCATATGTAGCGTCCGGGTGTGGGCACGGGACGTGCCCGATGTGGAGCCCGGATGGAGCGGCCCGGGCAACCGGGTCATCCTCCTGTCGGCGCGGCAGTGCAGACCGAGCTGCCAGCCACCTGCCGGCCGGCGCGGCATTCCCTCCGCCTTCGCATCAGAACGGGACTACGCGCGGGCGGATAGGCACGCTGACCACTCTGCGCGACTGGCTCAGCCGTTAGGGCGCGACTCTGGCCGCATCCCCGACGGCTCCGGGCTTGTCTCATCTTCACGCCAGTACCTGAAAGAAAGCCGAACGTTCGCTGACCACGGCCTTGATCTTCCCTGATAGGGGGCAGGGCCGGCTGGCGTAAGTCCAGGCGAGAAGCAGGCGGAAAGTCTGGCTGGACGCGAGACCGTCTGACTGCTGCGCGAGCACTGTAGGAACCGCCATGTTCAGCACCCGGCCGCCGAATCGATGTACGCAGCTAGGCTCGGCGGCGTGATCACGAGGGTCAGGGACGGCAGCACGTGGCGGATCGGGGCCGCCACCGAAGTCGCCTGGATCGCCGACGGTACATCCATGAGCCGGACCATCACCGCTGCCATCCCGGCGGTCTTCGAGGCCTATGCCACGGTCGCGTTGCCGCAGGGCGGTGAGGGACAAGACCGGCATGACGGGGTTGTGCTTGCGCTGCTGAGCGAGCAGTCGCCGGCCCAGCCGTGGTGGCTGGGGTATCTCGACACCGGCGCCGATGACATCGTCTTCCCCGATACGCCGACGGTGACCTTGTATAGCGGGTGGGATTACGTGCTGGTCGAGGCGCGCCCGCAGCAGGCCGCCACCTGGCGCCAGTGGGGCGATTGGTCGTTCTGGAAGGGCGCCTTGCCCAACTTGATGTTTCCCGCCGACCGCTCGTGGCTGGTGTCGAGCCTGTGGGACGACGACTGGACCCGCATCGGCGGCCCGGCCGCACTGATAGACAGATTCCTGCGCCACCCTGAGCTGGAATCCAGGCCGGTTGCCCTCGGCCAGGACGCCACGCCACCAGGTCATCCCCGGTAATCAAGCCTGGCCGCCATTGTTCCTTCTGGACTAGCAGGGCCGAAGCAGATGGGGTACCTCATCCGCTAGCTGCAAGTCCCCAGAGGGTGGAGGACCTACGCATTACGAGCCGTTTCCACGCGTTGCTCACGGCTCGGAACTCGTGTTGCTACAGGTTCGCAGGTTGCTGTTGGTGGCGATCGTTGACTGTTGATGGCGGTTCGGGGACATCTCAGGGGCACGCCGCCCATGCTCCTGCCGCTCGTCTCATCCGGTCTCGTGAGCGAACCCATTCGCGCGGCAGCTTCACCAGAAGCCGCAATCGGATCACCGCGATCGATGCCTTCATCGACGGCTGGAACGACCGCTGCTATCGGAGTTACTGGCCGACAATCTGCCCGGCGACACTCTCAAGACCCGCCTGGTCAGGCACCGAGCCATGGGGGGTGAGCTTGTCGATAACAGCCGGGAGCTGCTTAGCCAGATGATCGGCAACATCGCTCGGGTTCAGCCCCGTCGCCTGGGCCAGCTGCTTCATCTTGTCAGAGCCAAGCCAGCCAGCCACCTGCTGGCCGCTGATCACCTGATTGGCGTTGGTGCTGATCCACGACTTCGCCTGATCAGCCAGACCGCTGCCGGCGAGGGATGAGAGCAATTTGTTAAGGCCCGCAACTCATCACTGACCAGCCACCGTGCGCTCTCGGTGATCTTCGATCCGGCACTGCCAGCCATGAGTGGCACAACACGCGGGCCATTATGACACCGCGCCGAACCTCTGGACACCATGCCGAACCTCTGGACACCACGCCGAACCTCGGAAACCCCGTCTCAGTCTTGCGCTGTTAGCCGTGCCGCTGGTGCGGGATCCGGAGTCCGGCGGCCGAGCCGACTGTCCAGAGCGGTCGCCCCGGCGGCCAGGCCGAGGAGCAGCAGCAGCACCCAGAGGGAATTCAGGATGGTCTTCCCGTAGCCGATTCTGGTTACGTCGATAAAGGGGTACGGATACCAGTGAATGGCCGCTCCGCGGATCAGCGTGAAGGCGAGCCAGCAGAACGGGAACAGCAGGGACAGCCCCGGCGATCCGGGCGGAGGTCAGCCCGCGCGGCCCGAATGCCACCCAGCCGATCACCGTGAGCAGGGGCACGACGGTGTGCACGAGCTGGTTACCAAGCTGATGTACACCAGCCAGCTGAAAGATGCTGGCCAGCGCGACATGGTAGACGAGGCCGGTGACGGTGATCGCGACCAGTCCGATCAGCCGGAACGTCTTGAACACCGTCGAAGTCCGATCCAGCCTCAGCGAAAGCAGCAGGGCCGTCGCGCCAACGATGAGGTTCGACAAGATGGTGAAGAACGCGAAGGTGTTGAACCCGCGGGCGACACCGCTGTGGAAGTGCCCGGGAGTCTGGACCGCCGTATAGACGCTCAGCGCGATCCCGGCGGCCACACACAGCGCCGTTGCGGCGAACCAGGGCCGGGCCCATTTGGTCGGCACATCAAGATCGTACTTGCTGCACACCGCGGAATCGAGCCCGTCGTGAGCGCGTCACGATGACCAGTGTGCCGGCGGATCAGAACTGCGGAAGGCGTTTTTTTCGAAACCCCATGACGACGTGTATTCGCGATGATCTGCGAGCCATGAAAGCCGTGTCCGAGATGGTCTGCGTGCTATTGGCAGCGGTCGGCGGGATGGTGGCTTCGCACCTGGGACGCCCGGTAGAGGAGGTGGGTTATGTTAGGTAAGGGCTAGGGTCGATTGGGTCGTTAGGTCGTACCGGAAGGATTTCCAACCGTGGCTCGCTGAACAGCGCGTTCAAGCATGCCTCAGTGCTGCCGATATACGTGGAAAATCCGTCTACCGGAGTGGATACGCACCAGGTGCGTTCATCGGGCCACCATAGGGTGGGGGATTGGGCCCATCCAGCCTGAAGATTGGCGCTTGCTGTTATCGCGCCGGTGAAGAGCAGGCAGTCCTCGTTCTCTAGGTGCACTCGGGGCAGGCCTTGGTCGTAGGCGGGCAACTCGGGCCAGCCGTATCCGTCCCAAAGGCAGTACCAGACTTTGTCGGGCCGACTGGTGAATCCGGCGAGGATTTCGGCCAGCGCGATGTTTTGCTCCTCCGTAAGTGACCCGCGCAGGGGTGCGTCGTAAGGGAACGGCGGGCCGGGCCCGTCGCGCCAGCCGACCAGATCTCTGAAGCGGACGCCGGAATCGATCGAGGTACCGTGTTCGGCTGCGATCGCTGACCAGCGGATCTCGTCGGGGCCATCGGGCGTGGCACTGCGGGCTGGGCGCAGAAGGCGCCCGTAAGCCGGGTACACGTCCGGTACCACAGACCCCACTTGCAGGATTCTGCCCGGCTAAAGTCGTTCCACTAGCCACTGTGCGGGGGAAACATCAGACTCTGCCCGCAGCCCAGGAAATGCTGACACCTCAGCGGACATGAGCTTTCACCTCATTCGACCATCAGCCGTCCCGCTGATGGAGACTACTGAACCGCAACCACCAGCCCGCCGGGCCCAGCACGCCAGCCGCGTCAACACAAACCCCGAACCAGGATGTGGGTTCGGGTGTCCTCGATGTCTCGAGACATCACACATTCGCAATCATCGCCGTCGCGGGCGGACGCGGCCGGCGGCGGTGCTTGTACAGCCATCGTTTACTGTGATCCAGTGGCGGCCGCGTGATCCCGGGTGTCGAATTTGACCAGGACCAGTCCCGGCCTTAAGGGCAATTGGCAGGCGAGCGGAGGCGACGGCCATGCGGCGGATGTTGATGATCACGGCTGCGACGGCGGCTATGGTGGCGTGGGCCGCCCCGGCAGCAGGCGCGGCGAGCACCGGGGCGCCCCGGCTGACGGAGGCTGCCGCCGGAAGTTCCCTGGCGCCTGCCGGGCGGGCGGATGCTGCTGCGGCTGCTACCTGGACGAAGCAGGCACCCGCGGCCCATCCGTCTGCCCGGGAGGGCGCAATGATGGCCTACGACGCGGCCACCGGCACCGTGGTCCTGTTCGGCGGCGACAACATCCGGCACGGCCATCCCCGCTTCTTGAGTGATACCTGGACGTGGGACGGCTCTACCTGGACGAAGCAGGCACCCGCGGTCCACCCGCCCGCCCGGTTCGATGCGGCGATGGCGTACGACGCGGCCACCGGCACCGTCGTGCTGTTCGGCGGCCGCGGCACCAGCCTCTTTAAGGACACCTGGACCTGGGACGGCACCACCTGGACGAAGCAGGCCCCCGCGGCCAGCCCGGCCCTTGGGGGCAGCGCGACGATGGCGTACGACGCGGCCACCCGCACCGTCGTGCTTTTCAGCGCTAGCAAGACCGCCGCCACCTGGACCTGGGACGGGTCCACTTGGACGAGGCGGGCACCCACGGCCAGCCCGCCCAACCTATCGGACGCGACGATGGCGTACGACGCGGCCACCGGCACCGTGGTGCTGTACATCAGAGGCGACGAGACCTGGACCTGGGACGGCTCCACCTGGAGGAAGGCTCCCGGGGCCAGCCCATCCAGCCTGGGCCTGGACCCGGTGATGGCCTATGACGCGGCCACCCGCACGGTGGTGCTGTTCACCGGTGCCGCCCTGATCGGTGGCGGTGAAACCTGGACCTGGGACGGCTCCACCTGGACGGAGCAGGCCCCGGCGGTCCACCCGCGCAAGCGGTTCGGCGCGGCGATGGCCTACGACGCTGCCACTGGCACCGTGGTGCTGTTCGGCGGGGCACCGCACGGCGGCGGCTTTCTTGGTGACACCTGGACCTGGGGATGAACCTTCAGCAGCGAGCAGCAGCCCACCTGCGAGTCCTCCGGGTCGCGCCCTGGATGCCTGCCGGGAACCACCGGACGACATTAGAGACTGTTAACGAGCGCATCGATGCAGGTTAACTGCCCAAATGATGCTCAAGCGGAGGGCGTGGTGTCGTCCCTCAAGACATAGGAATGGCATCTCTCAAGACATAGGAATACCCGGGCCGCGACGGTCTTGGGATGTCGAGGGCGCGCCTGGTGATCACTGCTGTTGTCGTGGAGGGCCGGAGCCAGGGCGAGGTGGCCCGGGCCTACGGGGTGTCGCAGGGCTGGGTATCGCGGCTGGTGGCCCGGTACCGGGATGAGGGCGAGGCAGCGTTCGAGCCGCGGTCGCGGCGGCCGAAGACCTCTCCGTCGGCGGCCCGGGCAGGCTCACGCCTGGGCCTTGGTTTCTGGCCGGAGTGTCCGTAGAGGTCTCCGGGGTCCAGCGTGACTTCGCGCGTACGTTCGCCGGGGCAGTGCCGCTCGCCAAGATTCACAAGATCGCTTAGGTCTGTGAGAAATTGTGAGACGACGGGTGCCTGGAATGGAGATTCGGGCTTCACTCACTGCCAAGGCTAAGGCCCTGACCTGTGGTTTCGCGGCGCGCTCGGAGGGATTCGAACACCCAGCCTTCTGTTCCGTAGTTACCTGTATTGCGTTCAGCATCGTCCGGATCGGTTCACGACCTGGCATGATCGCCAGCCGCTTGTCCGCACTCGTCCGCCGGGCGGGGAAGTCGTTCGTCCGGGTGGCTCCCAGGTTGGCTCCCAGTGACCGCATCGGCCCACCGAGCACTGTCGTGTGTGGCACGTATGTGGCACGGGCCGTACTCATCTTTGCCGCCACCGCTGCCGTGCTGCCTGCCGGGTGATGCCGGGCCGGGAGCGGATCTCGGCCCGGGAGTAGCCGCAGGTGCGCAAGCCCTTGGCAGCCTCGGCTATGGCGGTGTCGATCTCCTCGGCCAGGCCGAGCATGAGTGCCAGGGCGGCGGCCGCGATGGTTCCTCGATCGCATGAAGGCGCCGAAGCCCATCCGGTGAGCTTCCCGCCCGGCCCGCACTGGCATGCGCCCGTGCAGGTGGCCGAGAGTGTGGTGTGCTGGTTTATGGAGATGCTGGTCATTGGGCTGCCGTGGCACAATGCGTGCTCGTGAGGAAGGTGGACATAACTCCCGAGCTTGTCTGCCGGCTGGTCGCGACTCAGTTCCCGCAGTGGGCTGAGCTGCCTGTCCGTCCGGTGGATGTGGACGGCTGGGATAATGCCACGTTCCGCCTCGGCGAGCGCATGTCGGTCCGGCTGCCTAGCTCGCAGGCCTACGTTGACCAGGTCGGCAAGGAACACTGCTGGCTGCCGTTCCTGTCCCCGCAGCTGCCGCTGCCGATTCCTGAGCCGCTGGCCATGGGCGAGCCGGGCTGCGGTTTCCCGCGGCCATGGTCGGTGTACCGGTGGATCGACGGCCAGGTAGCAGCGGCTGAGACGGTGGCGAGCCTGCCCGAGTTCGCCGCCGACCTGGCCGGCTTTCTCGCTGCCTTGTATAAGGTGGACCCGTCCGGCGGTCCGGTGCCGGGGACGCACAACTTCTTCCGCGGCGGATCACCGGCCTGCTACGACGCCGAGACGAGGGCGGCGCTTGCCGCGCTGCGCAGTCATATCGACACTGGCCTGGCCGCCGAGGTCTGGGAGGCGGCGCTGGCCACCCGGTGGGACGGTCCGCCAGTGTGGTTCCATGGCGATGCCCAGCCGGGCAACCTGCTCCTGGATTCCACCGGACGGCTGAGTGCCGTCATTGACTTCGGCACTTGCGGGATCGGTGATCCTGCCTGTGACACGACAATCGCGTGGACGTTCTTTTCCGGGGAGAGCCAGCGTGTGTTCAAACAGCAGCTGCCGGTCGATGGGGCGACGTGGACCCGCGGCCGCGGCTGGGCGATCTGGAAAGCGATGATCGTCCTGGTCGGCGCGCTGGACACCGACCCCGACGATGCCGAGTTCATGAAGAGCGTCATCGGCAAGATCATCGCTGATCACTGCGACGCCGGGTAAGGCCGTCAGCGGTCACGTAGCGTCCTCGGCAAGCCATGCGTGAAAGACGCCACACCGAACCGCGGATCTGCATGCAGTCGGCAATTCGGGCAGGGCCGTCCCTGAACCGCACCAGATCGACGAGCTGCCATGAGAGGGTCCGCGGTCACGCTACCCGGTCTATCCCGGTCACTAGCGGGAGGCGCTGGATCCGCCGTTCGGAGCGGCCGCAGGACTCTCCGGCGATCAGCTCGGGATTGCTCACGCGACCATTCTGCCGGGCGCCGCCGACAGCCTCGGCCGCTTGACTCAGCCGCCGACGGTGTTTGCCCTGTTCTTCACCTTGCGCGGTGCGACCACTCCCCGATCGTGGCCGCGTCCGGCTACCTGAAACGGCCGTTTGGCGTTCGTCTTGGCTTGCCGGCTAGCGAGCTGGCCTCCGATCCCGAGCACCCCTACATCCTGACCACCCACACCAGCCTCGCCCACTGGACCGGGCAAGCGGAGAGGTCGGATCCCACGCCGAGTGACCGCATGCCCGATGTGGTCAGGAGCCAGCAGCTGGCCGCTCCGGCCGGAGCTGGTGTCCCGAGCCAGAGCAGGAACCGGGCCGGAGTAGGGATGACGACCCCCGCGCTCGCGGGCTTGGTCGGGTGCAGCCGGCCCGCCGCATGGTAGGCGACCGCACGGTTGTTCCGCGACGTTAGCGTTGGCGGGTGGTCCAGGCCGAGTACCCGCTCACAGTCCGCGAGCATCCGGGCCCGGCGTTGACGGCGCGGCTAAGGTCCGCAGCTGTCCGCAACTGCCGACGATTCCGGCTGAGTGTCCGCTGGGGACAGCATGGGGATAGCGCGAGCCTTAATGATCTTCCAAAAAGGGCCCAGGCACCGGCTTCGTCAACCGTTCACCGTTGCGCGTCTCTGGATTTGACCTGCTGAGTAGATCAGCTGGTCGTGCTCGGGCACTTCCGGCCTCGTCAAACACGCTTTGCGTGCTACCGCAGGCGACGGCGCAGCGTGACTCCCGCGATCAGCAGGGTGAGGCCCGACAGGATCGCGATCACGCCTAGGGTGCCCGGCGCTGTCCACAAATTCGCGCCGACGGTGACCAGCAAGATCAACCCGCTGAGGGTGAGCAGGCCGCCGAGGACGAGCGGGGTGGCGGATGTACTGCGCGGTGCTCTGGCCGGGCAGTTCCAGTCAGGGCCGTGTGCTGATCGAGGAGCGCCGCAGCGGGTGCAGCGGTCCAGATTGGTGAGGTTGCCGGAGTTCTGAAATTTCTGCTCGACCGCGGCTGGGCTCGGGCTCATCATGGCTGTGCCCTTCAGATTGCCAGCTCGGCCCGGGTTTCTGATCGCGGGCTGGAGGCTGATCTGCTTCCAGCATGCACCCGGAACGAGGAAACTGCCATGGGCTGGCTACATGTATACGAGGCGCGGCAAATCCATGCCAGCGATTGAAGCAAGTGGCACGCAGTTCCGCATCGATGACGACCTTCTGCCCTCCTTATCAGTAGATACCCGCGTGGACGTCCAAGCCCGTTCAGATCAGTTCGTGGCCTCGGGCGACTCGATGCCGGTTGTTCGTGCAAGTCCGAAGAATCGCAAGATCGTTCATCCGTGTGGCTCCCAGCATGGCTCCCAAGCGACAGGCCTGAGCCTTCCGTGCTGGGCGCTTCCTTTCAGATCTTCTCGGCCATAGACACCACGCGCGTCAACCACGCATTGCCGGGTAGGAGGTGTCCGCGAGTAACCGCAATGACCCGTCGCCGCCCGGCCGATCCGGGTACACGACGGCCACGGCCCTTTTCCGTGCGCCGATGAGTCGGGGGTCGCCGGGCGGTCCACTCCTCAGGGCTAACGCGAGCGAAGGAGCACCAGATGACCAGCAACACCGGCCCAGGCACCCGCATCTTGGGCAGCCTGCGATCAGCCCAGGGCAAGGGAATCGTGCACATCGAAGACCGCTTCGAGACCGATATCGGCGACTTGTGGTCAGCACTCACCGATCCCGGCCGCTTGGCCCGCTGGTACGGCCAAGTCGAAGGCGACCTGCGCCCCGGCGGACAGTTCCGCGCCCGCGTCTTGGCCAGCGGATGGGAAGGCACCGGTCACGTGGACGCATGCGAGCCCCCCCGGCGGCTGCTGGTGACGAGCAAGGAGGCAGACGCGCCGGACGAGGAGGTCATCGAGGCCGCCCTGACCGCTGACGGCGGCCAGACCATCCTGGTCCTCGACCAGCGGGGCCTGCCCCTGGACCAGCTCGCGGCCTACGGGGCCGGGTTGCAGGTCCACGTCGAGGATCTCGCCGCCCACATCGCCGGGCGTGAGCGCGCCGCCCAGGCGCGATGGGGCGAGCTCCTTCCTGCCTATCAGGACCTAGCGGCCAACATCGGCTAGACCAGTCCAACGTGCCAAGCGCCTCAGGAGCAGTTCATGTCTGACTCGATCAGGTTCGGCGGGGTTACCCTCGACTGCCCGAACGCCGGGGAACTAGCCGCGTTCTACGCTGAGATCACTGGCGGCGAAGTCACCGTCCCGGGTGATTCCTGGGCCATGATGACGTGCCCTGACGGCTCGGCTATCTGTTTCCAGGGCACTCCCGGCTACTCATCGCCGACCTGGCCCGACGCGGCCTCATCGCAGCAGATGCACCTGGACTTCGACGTTGATGACTTGCACGCGACCGAGGTGCGGGTACTGGCCGCCGGTGCCTCAAGGTATGACTTCCAGCCGAATGACCACTGCCGCGTCTACGCCGACCCGGTCGGCCACCCGTTCTGCCTGTCCACCTTTCACGTCCAGCAACAGGACTGATCCACCCAGCATGCTGGCCGCCGCCAGCTCCTCGGTGGCCTGATCCTCGTCGTCACCGTCGTGGCCCGCACTTTTGCACTCACCGAGTTGGTTTCCGCGCAACGATGAACCGGCCCGGTCCTGCTCTGCTCCCATCTTCCTCATAGCTGCCAGCCCTTGAGAGGGGTCGGCGGGTCAATGGTCGGCGCAGCCGATCGCCTGCGACGGCCCGCAGGGCCGCCATTGACGCGGCGGTCGCGACTAGGACAATCGAGGCGCGAGGAAGATGGCCCCGCCGACCGGCTGCAATCCGATAGAGCCAGCCTGATCACGGCATCCTGCGGACTGGCCCGCCGTGCGCCGCGCGGGCCTCCCAAGGCAGAGCGCGGCGCTGACGGCGGGCCGCGGCGCCGCAGGCGCCGCCTTGATGATTATTACGGCCAATTTCGGCAGTGCGCGGCATCGACAGCAGGACTGTGGCCGCTTCGGCGAGCGCGACCGGCGGCTCGGCGACCCCGCCTGTCGTCAAATTTGCGGGGCTGGGGCCCCGTCGGCAGTTGCATGCGCGGTCGCTTGTCGGCCGACCACGAGCAGGAGCAGCGCTGCCATGGTCGAGGCGCTGACGATGTCGTGTTTGGCGATCAGGCTTGGGACATCGGTCAGCGGGACCCACTGGATCGCGGTGGACTCGAAGTCATCGGCGGGGGCGCCGACTTCGACTGCATCCTCGCCGACATAGATGTGGTGCGCGGCGTCCATGATGCCTGCGGTCGGCTGGGCGAGCAGCAACGGCTGGAGTTGGCTGGGCCGCCAGCCGGTTTCTTCCTCCACCTCGCGGGCCGCCGCTTCGGCCGGAGTTTCCCCGGCGTCGATCATGCCCATGGGTATCTCCCAGCCCCACCGGCCGGTGATGAACCGGTGCCGCCAGATCAGCAGTGCCCGCTGTCGGTCATCGATGAGGACCGCCCCGGCGGATGGTGCCATCCGGATGAACCGGTGATCCAGGTGCCTGCCATCAGGCAGCTCTACATCAGCGGTACGCAGGTCAAGCCACTGGTCGGCGTACAGTTCTCGCTCGGAGATGACTTTCCATTGCATGCTGCTAGCCCTGTCTGCGGTCGGCACCCGATGGTAGCGCGGCTGCATCTTCGCCCAGCCCGATGAGGCCAGATCTGGCGGGACGCCCGCATCAAGGCGCTAACCGCCTCTCAGGCGCGCTCACCTCTCGCGGGGCGCCCGTACGATCTTCGGCACAGCGGTGTGACCCACGCGCTCAACGCGGGCGTGCCCGCATCCGAAGTGGCCCGCCGCGCCGGGCACGGCGTCGAGGTACTTCTCCGCGTGTACGCCGGGTGCATCGAAGGCCAGACCCCGCTCTGGAACCGGCGGATCGGCGACGCGCTCCATGGCGACGATGACGGCGAGAGGCCGTGAATCTGTTTCGTCGTGGTTTCGCGGACAGCCGTCACAAGCCAGGAACAGCCGGGAACCACCGGACGACATTAGAGACTGTTAACGAGCACATCGATGCAGGTTAAGTGCCCAAATGATGCTCTAAGCGGAGGGCGTGGGATTCGAACCCACGAGGAGGCTCACGCCCCCTAGCGGTTTTCAAGACCGCCGCCATCGGCCACTAGGCGAGCCCTCCAGCCGCGGATTCACCCGGAACGATAACCGCTGGGGTCGATCTGATCCGTCGCTGATCCGCAAGCACGAGCGCTGGGCCGCTGCCAGCAGCTCGGCTCCAGCTTCTCATATCTCGCTATCTCCCAGAGCCGCCAGGATCCGCTCCCGGGCGGCATGTTCCTCATCCTGCGATCAGGCGCGACCCGGCGTGCTGCGGCAGGTGCGGGATCCGGGCTAGGACAACGCAAAGCCCGCCTGACCTTACCTGCTGGACCTGTTCGGCCGAGCGCCGGCGGCAGCTGCTGGTGCGGCAGCGGGCGACGTTGGCGCCGCGGGGCTTACTGGTCCCGGCGATCCCAGCCCTGCGCCGCAGCCGACTGGCGCGCGGCCCGCCGCGGCCAGGCGAATCCATCGCCCACCGTGGCCGCGAGCACCAGGTAGGCGTTGACCGTGGCCGGGCTCATCTCTTCCAGGTCAACCTCCGCGCCCTCTTCGAGGTGCCCGTCGTACGGGATCCGGGCCACCGCCCGGCACCGGCCGGCGAAGTGATGCTCAAGACGGTCAAGGTCCACCGTGCTCTTGCTGCGTGGCCTGATCATGGACAGCGCGACCACGGCGTTGCGTACCAGGTCGCCGTAGGCGTGCGCGTCGAGCCAGTCGAGCGTGGCGCTCGCGCTCCGGGCGCCGTCCACCGATGGCGAGCTGACCAGGATGATCTGGTCTGCCATGCGCAGCACTCCGGCCATGGCCGAGTGCAGCAGCCCGGTGCCGCAGTCGATCAGCGAGATGGAGTAGTAGTGCTCGAGCACCCGGGCGGCGTCGTAATAGTCTTCCTCGCAGAACGCGACCGAGACCGTCGGGTCACGATCGGATGCGAGTACCTCAAGTCGGCTCGGCGCCTGCGAGGTGAACGCGCGCACGTCGGCGTACCGCCGGATCTGGTTGCGCTCGTTGAGCAGGTCGCGGACCGTCGCCGAAGTCTCCAGCCGGACCTTGTCCGATAGGGTGCCGCGGTCCGGGTTCGCGTCCAGGGCGATGATCCGGTCACCGCGCAGCGAGGCAAGCATCGAGCCGAGGCTGACGGTCGTGGTGGTCTTGCCTACTCCGCCCTTCAGGCTCATCACCGCGACCCGGTGATGGCCGCCCGCGACAGGAGTCCGGACGCGGTGAACCAACTCGCGCCGGCGCAGCGCCTCGGCGGACTCGCGCGGACGGATGAGACCGCCAGAGGTCCGGTAGACCATGCGCCGCCAGCCTGCGCCGGGAGCCGGGCGCTTGCCGGGCAACAGTGCCTCGGCCGTGAGGTCATCGGCGCTCTCGATGGCCTGCTGCTGGTCAGCCGCTTGCCCTGGCAGCGGCGCGAGCATATCCGCTCCGGCGGCCTGCGCAGCCGCGGCCTGCGTAGTCGCGGCCCGCACAGACGCGGCCTGGGCAGCCGTCGGGCCCTGCGCGGGAGGCGGCGGGTAGCCGGTTTCGCCGGCGTACGGGCCGCCCGGGCCGACATCGGCACGCTCTGGTTCCTGGTCGCCGTAGCCGCCCTGGTCGCCGTAGCCGCCCTGGTCGCCGTAGCCACCCTGAACGTCGTAGCCGCCCTCGACGTCGTAGCGACCCGGACCGTCCTGCCCCGGTCCTGACCGGTCCGGGTCCGCGTAGCCCGGCTGCCAGCCATAGGGATCCGGCGGCGGATAGGGCGCGGCACGCCGGGCACCCTGCTCCCGGGCCGGCTCCTGAGACTGCACGCGGCCGGCCGGCGGGCCGGGAGTCCCGGCGGGGGCTTGGGCGGCAGCGGCCTGGGCCTGAGCGCCGGCCTGGGCTCCGCTGCCTGGATCATGAGCATGATCGCGACCAGGGCCGTCGCCTGGGATCTGACCGCCAGCCTGCGGCTGGTCAGGCTGGTCCGCCGCCGTCTCGTCGTCGGGTAGCGACCCCGCACCGGGCCGCTGCTCCGCGGCCGACGGCGCTGGCCGGCCGGGAGCCCGTTCGGGCTGCTCCTCGGGGTAAGCCTGGCCGGGACCGTATCCCTGGGCGTAGGCCGGACCCTGGTCATAGCCCGGGCCGGTGACGGACGGGGGAGCCTCGACGTAGGGCCGGGCGTACGGCTGCGGCTGCGGGTAGGCCTGCGGCGGGCCGTATCCCTGGTCGTAGGCCTGGGGCTCACCGTAGTCCCGGCCATAGCCCTGGTCCTCGCCGTACGGCTGCTCCTGGCCGTAGGCCTGACGGCCCCCGGCATCCCGGTAGCCCTGGTCCTGCCCGTACATATCCGGGGGACCGTAGTCTTGTCCCTCGCCGTAGTCCGGCGGAGGGTAGGCCTGGCTGTAACCGTCCGGGGGGCCGTATCCCTGCTCCTGCTCGTACCCGCGCTCGACCCCGTACCCCTGGTCAGCGCCGTAGCCCTGGGGCTGGTCATATCCCGCGTAGCCCTGCTCCTGGCCCGGCTCCGGATAGGGGTCGTACGCGCCGCCGTGGGGGGGATAGGGCGAAGCCTGGACACCGGACCGGGAGGTCTCGTCCGGCGTCCAGTCGGAATCCCGTGGGTTCATCACCAGGCTCATAGCCCGTGCCCTCGCCGCGGCCCTGGGGTTCCTCGCCGGAGTAGGCCTGCGGATCCGGCCCGATGTTTCCCCCGGCGAAGCCGGCCGGGCGGGGGGCCAGCCTCGGCGGGAGCCGCGGATCTACCGTGTCCTCCGCGCCGGCGTCACCCTCGGCCGGGCCGCCGTGCGGGCGGTGTCCTTCCCACGCCACAGGCCCGTCATCCGGGCCGGGAGCCAGCCCGCGGCCGCCCGGATCGTCTTCCCGCGTGGGCCCCGGATGACCGTTGCCGTCAGCTCCGTGCTGAGCTGCGGCCGCGCTGGGCGTATCGGCGGCACTCTCCCCGGACGCAGACGCCTCCCCGGCGGAAACCGCGCTCTCGGTGACCGATCGGTCACCGGCGCCGTTTTCCGCCGCGGCCAGCTGGTCCTTGTCCTGGTTGGCCACCGCCTTATTCCTCTCCAGGTCCCAGTGGTGGGAACATGCCGTCCTCTTGGCCCGGGATCCGAGCATCGAATCGATGCCTAAGTTACCCGAACAATCAGTCGATACCCTCCGCAACCAATCAAACACCCGGGCCGCCGGCCCTGCAGGGCAACGGGTGAGGGAAGATCACGCGTCGCTCATAGACTCGGGGCAGGTGCATGTTCCTCCGGCCGAACGCTGCCGACGCCGCGCAGCTCCGGCCACCCGGCCATCGGGCGGGCGCGCGGACGGGGACAAGGGCCGGCTGGCACGCGATGCAGCCCCCGGACGCGGCCGGCAGGCTCCGGCCGCCAGACTAGGAGGATGAGTAACGGGATGAACTCCGAGTCAGAGCAGCAGCCGCAGATTGTCGTGGTCGGCCCGGGCGCAGCGGCCGCCGCCAGCGGTGAGGAAGAAGGTTCAGGCGAGCGCCCGGTCACCGAGATGGTGGAGCAGCCGGCCAAGGTCATGCGGATCGGGAGCATGATCCGCCAGCTGCTCGAGGAGGTCAGGGCCGCGCCCCTGGACGAGAAGAGCAGGGCGCGGCTCAAGGAGATCCACGAGAGTTCCATCAAGGAACTCGAGGATGGTCTCGCGCCCGAGCTCGTCGCCGAGCTCGACCGGCTCTCCCTCCCGTTCGCCGACGAGAGCACGCCCAGCGAGTCCGAGCTGCGGATCGCGCAGGCTCAGCTGGTGGGCTGGCTGGAGGGCCTCTTCCACGGCATCCAGACCACGCTGTTCGCCCAGCAGATGGCGGCCCGCGCCCAGCTGGAGCAGATGCGCAGGGCACTGCCGCCCGGCGCGCTACCGCCCGGGGTGATGCCGCCAGGTGTCATGCCGCAGGCCGAGGAGCCGCCGCAGCCGCCCCGGGCCACCGGGCCGTACCTGTAGGCCCGCTGCGGCCGCCGGCTTCCGCGGAACCTGCTAGACGCGCCCGTACCGCAGCCGGGCCAGCCACGCCGCGGCGTCGGCGAACTCCGCGTCGGAGGTCCCGCGGCGAACCTGGGTCTTGCCGCCGTCGGCTCGGGGGTAGCTGCCGGCGAACCTGACGTCAGTGCAGACCCGGCGCAGGCCCATCAGTGCCTCACCGACCCGTGCGTCGTCGATGTGGCCCTCGCAGTCGATGCAGAAGTAGTACCTGCCGAGCACGTCGCCGGTGGGCCTGGACTCGATCCGGGTCAGGTTGATCCCGCGCACGGCGAGCTCGGTGAGGATCTCCATCAGGGCGCCGGGGTGGTCCTCGGCCAGGAAGGCGACCAGGGAGGTCCGGTCGGCGCCGGTGGGCGCGGGCAGCGGTCCCGGCCGGCCGACTACGACGAACCGGGTGATCGCGCCCGCCCGGTCGTGCGCTTCGTCGACCAGGACCGACAGCCCGTAGCCCGGGGCGGCGAAGGCCCCGGCCAGCGCCGCGTCCAGTTCCCCGTCCGCCACCTGGCGGGCTGCGGCGGCGTTCGACGCGGCAGGCAGCCACTCGGCGCCGGGCAGATGGCCGGCCAGCCAGCCCCGGCACTGGGCCTGGGCCTGCGGATGGCCGCCCACGGTGGTGATCTCGTCGAGCCGGGTACCGTCCCTGACCAGCAGGGCGAATCCGACCGGCAGCAGCACCTCGGCGTAGATGAGCAGGTCATCCCCGGTTGCCAGCTCATCCAGGGTGGCGGTGATCGCGCCATCGACCGAGCTTTCGATCGGTACCACGGCGCGCTCGGCCGCGCCGGTCCGAACGGCCTCGAGCACCGCCTGGATGGTGGGGAACGGCAGCTGCTCGGCGTGCTTACTGCCATCCAGGGTGCGCAGCGCGGCTTCGGTGAAGGTGCCTGCGGGCCCCAGGTAGGCGTATCTGTCCTGCATCAGATCATGATGCCAGCCCGGGCGGCCTCGCATGGCCAGAGCCATCCGCGAACGCGGCCGGCGGAGGGCGCTCCCCGTGCCTGGCCCGGTTCAGGGCCCGGCGGGCTTCCTGGTCCGCACGGTGACCACCAGCAGCACCGCGATGAGCAGCAGCAGCGCCGGGGTCACCCCCCTCCTGACCACCGTAACGAGCCAGTCGAGCCCGGCGGGCATCACGATGCCCCGGGCCGGGAGGTAGCCGATCGCCAGCGCCGTGGTCCGGGCCAGCACCAGCCAGTCGATCGCCGACCAGGGCAGCAGCGGGAGCAGCGCCCAGGCAAGCCCGTCGTACCACGGCAGCACGTAGGGCCCGGCGGTGAGCCAGGCGAGCACGAAGGCCAGCGCCGCCAGCCCCGCGAACCCGGCGGCCTGCGGGCCGGCAGCCCCGGCTGGGCCGGTCAGCCACGGCCTTCCGTCCAGGCCCGGTACGCCGCCGGGTCCGGGCAGCCCGCGCAGCAGCAGCCAGGCCAGGACCAGCACCGTAACGGCCGCCGCGATCTTGACTATGTCGTCGGCGATCCCCTCGCCGGCCGCCAGCCCGATTGCCGCCCGCACCCAGCGCCAGGGGGTGCCGATCGCCACGTAGCTGCCTGCCCGCAGGGCCGGCCGCAGCGAGGTGAGGCCGCCGATAGCCAGCGCGGCCGCGGTCACCGCCGCGAACCCGGCGGCCAGGCCCGCCAGCGCCGAGGCCGCAGGCGCCCGGGCCCGCGGCCGGCCAGCCGCCCGGGCTGACCCGTCCCCGGCCGCCCCGTCCCGGGCTGGGCCGTCCCCGGCTGATCGGGCCGGAGCGGGCCAGGTCAGCAGGCACGCCGCGGCCAGGCCGACGGCGACGAGCAGCATGCTCAGCTTGACCGCGAAGCCGAGCCCGGCCAGCAGGCCGGCCGCGAACGCCCACGGCACGCACCGCCAGGTGGCACCGGCGGCCGCCCGGCGCATGGCCAGCGCGAAGGCGGCGACGGCCGCCACGCCGAACACGATCGCCTGGCTGTCCACGTGCTCGCCGGCCACGAGTACCAGGAGCAGCAGCGGGTTGCACGTCCACAGCAGCGCCGCGCGCAGCTGGCGGCTCCTGTCACCGGCCGCCAGCCGGTGCAGCAGCAGCCCGGTGACGGCGAATCCGGCCAGGTTGAGCAGGGACAGCACGAACACGGTGAGCCGGACCGAGGTCCCCCCGATGAGCGAGGCGAGCGCCTGGCCGCCGGTGGCCAGCACCCCGTACACCGAGGGGCTCGTCCTCCAGTCCTCGACCGCGCGGGCAATCGGGTCGCCCAGCCGGGCCAGCTGGTTGGGCGTGGTGAGGTACGGGTTATGGCCGGTGGCCAGCATCCGGCCGTACGCGGCATAGCTGAGGTGATCAGACGAACCGAACGGAGGCAGCAGAACCAGCACCGCAGCGGCGATGAGTCCCGTGGTGAGGAGCACCTGGGGCGAGACGATCCAGCCGAGCCGGGCCGCGCGCATGGTCACGGCCAGCCCGAAGCTGCCCGCGACGATCGCGGCGAAGGTGAGGGCGACCGCCAGGTAGGCCGACGGATGGGCGGCGAAGGCCCACGGCGGCTGGCCCGGCCGCCCGGGCAGCGCCGGTTCCATGACGGAGGGTCCGAGCACGGCGACGGTCAGCGTGAGCGCGATGCTCACCACCGTCGCGCCCAGCCCGGCCCTGGCCGGGATCGCGGCCCGCAGCCGGCCGCCGCCGGGCGCGGCCGTGCCGCCGACCGGGGCCCGGTTCCCTGGCGCGGTGCTACTGCCGGGCGGGTTCCCGCCGCGGACCGGAGTCCCTGCCGGGACACCGCGGCGCCAGCTCATAGCCGTCGGGCCAGGGCCCTGCCCACGTCGGCGAACTGCCGGGCACGGTGCAGCTGAGAACGCCAGTCCGTCCCGGTGGCCCGGTGGGCCAGCGGCACCTCCACCTCGGTGACCCGCATTCCCCGGCGGAGCAGGTCGATGGTGAGCGCGGTCTCGGCGCCGAACCCCCGGGCGATCGGCCGCGCGGCGTCGAAGGCCGCCCGGGTCAGGCAGCGCTGCCCGTTCAGCGGCTGCGCGGGCCGCCAGCCGGTCGCGCGCTCGATCCCGGCCCCGGACAGCTTGACCACGAAGCCGTGCCCGCCCAGCTTGACCGTGCTGCTGAACACGGCCATGGTCATGTCCGCCTCGCCGCAGCGCACCGGCTCGGCGAGCGGGCCCGCGTGCTGGGCCGTGTCACCGAGATCGGCGTCGAGGAAGAGCAGGTGGCGGGGTACCGAACGGCGTTCCTGCTGGTCCAGGAGGCGCACCGCCTCGGCGCCCGTCTCCATCGCGGCGCCCTTGCCGCGCGGCCTAGGGTGACTGACCACGGCCGCACCTGCCCGTTCGGCCAGAACCCTCGTCTGGTCATGCGATCCGTCGTCCACGACCAAGACCAGATCCACGCCGGGCAGCCCGACGGCCGCTCGCACGGTCCCGCCGATACGGTCGGACTCTTCCCGGGCCGGGATGACCACGGCCAGGTCACCGCCTGGAGACATGGGGGGATCCTAGTGTGACGCCGGCACTGCCCGGCGCAACAGCCGCCAACGGCCCGGCTGTGCCGGTTACTGGCCGGATACCGCCGCCGGGTCGTCGACGACGGTGAACACCGACTCCAGCCCGGTCACCTGCAAGATCTTCCGCACGGCAGGCCGCGGCCCGGCGAGCATCAGATCCCCGCCGCGTTCGCGGGCGCGCCGCAGCGCCGCCAGCAGCACGTTCATCCCGGTGGAATCGCAGAAATCGACCCCGGCCATGTCCACCACCACCCGTGCGGGGCCTGCACTCGCGACAGCGGTGGCAAGCTCACCCTGCAGCCGGGGGGCGGTATACAGATCTATTTCTCCCGATACGGCTACAACGGTGTGATCACCCTGCGAGCGGCTCGAGACCTTAAGCTCCACCTGGGGTACCCTACCGGCCCAGGTCACGGGCTACCAGTCCGTCACGGAGCGTACTCGCGGAATCCGCTTCCGGTACCCGCCCTCGTACGTCAAGCTTGGAGTGCGCCCTGAATCGTGAATCAGCGCTGAGCGGAGCATTGCAGATGAACGCCACGGCTGACAGCGAAGAGAACCCGGAGCGGCCGGGACCAGGTACTCCGGGCCTGCCCCTGTCCGCGCCGGTGGCTGCCACCGTGCTGCCTGCCCGCGAGCCGAGTGCGTATTTCCGCGAGCCGGACGACGCGCCGCGGCCGGACATCCCGGCGCCGGCTAGGCCCGCCGGACATGGTGCCCGGCCGGGCGCGCACGCGGCCGCCGCTGCCACGGCCGCGCAGGGGGAGCCCGCCGCCGGGCTCGGACATGATCGCGCGCCGTACCCGGCGGGCGGAGCCCCGGCCACCGACTGGCCTGCAGCCGACCTGCCGGAGGATCCGCAGCGTGCCTCGCTTCGCGAGCACCTGGACGCGGTGCGGGCCAGGGCGGCCAGTGCCTCGTCCTGGCTGGAGACCGGCGTGCACTACGCCCGGCTGCTCAACAGGGACGGCGTGGTGCCGGTGACCGCCAGGTTCACCCGCGACGATATCGAGTTCCTTGGCCAGGCCCGCGAGGAGGTGCTCGGCTTCGCCGACCTCGGACTGCGGCTGCTCGAGCTGCACGCCCCGCTGGACGCCGGCGGCATCTCCACCGACCCGTCCAGCCCCATCCTGCGGTGCAGGAGCTGCATGTGGCGCTGGCCCTGCCCGACCTTTCGCATGCTCACCGACGCGCTCGGCCAGCTTCCGCCGTCCGGGCCGCCGACTGCCTGCTGACCGGGCGAGCGATCCAGGGGCCAAGTTCGGCGAAAATAGTCGTACCCTGGATGCATGGGACGAGTGATCCTGCTTCTTATCGGCGCGTTTCTCGCGGTCATGGTGGTGCTGTGGGCGCTGCACGCGCTGCTGGCGCTCTTCTGGCTGGCGGTGGTCGTGGCCATCGTCGTTACCATCGCCAGGCTGGCCTTCTGGTCCGGGCGCAAGTCGCGCTGGCGCTGACCTGATCAGCTCGTAGCCAGGGCGCGCCGGGACCGGGGCGGCCTGGCCCGGTCCTGCCCGACCGTCAGCACAGCCCAGACCGTGGCGCCGTGGTCGTCGCTGCGGACTCCCCAGCGGCGCGACATGTGATTCACGATGCCCAGGCCGCGGCCGCCGAGCGAGGACACCGAAGCCGGGCGTTCGGTTCGCGGCTGGGTGGGGCCGCCGCCGTCGCTCACCGCCAGTTCCAGCGTCCCGTCGTCCAGCGTCCAGGCCACTTGTATCTGCGCCCCCGGTAGCGGGCGGGCGTGCCGGACCGCGTTGCTCATCAGCTCACTGAGCACGATCGTGGCGTCACAGATCGCGGGCTCGGCCACTCCGCGCGTGCGCAGCTCCGCGCCCAGCCGGTGGCGAGCCCGGCCGACGCTGGACGGTGCATGCGGGAGCAGCACGACGGTTGACGCGCTCACCTCCCTGGCGCACTGGCCCCCGCGGTGAAGATCTTCCACCCGGTATGACCGGAAATGCCCCGCAGAGCAGGTCAGGAAACCGCCGCCCCGCGCCTTGACACAACTGTTAACCAAGAGTCCGCCCGGACCTTACAGCGCGGACAGCCCGCGTCCTGCGGGCGGCGCCTCAGCGTGCGCGGACAGCTCGGGTCCTGCGGGCGGCGCCTCGGCGGCTCCGGGGCTGGCTGCGCCCGCGGGTGGCTCAGTTCTCCCGGCCCGGGTCTCGGTCCCGGCGCCGCCGAGGATCCCTTCGGCTACCAGGCCCCGCAGCAGGCCGCCGAGGCCGATGGCGAGGCCGGCGCGTTCGGCGTCGGTCAGCGAGGCGATGATCCGGGCCTGCCTCGACTGCCAGGCCTGCAGCAGCCGGGCCGCGACCGCCGAGCCGGCCGGCGTGAGGTAGAGCCGGACATAGCGCTGGTTGTCCTCGTCCCGGCCGCGCCTGATCCAGCCCTTCTGCTCCAGGCCGCCGGCCAGGCGGCTCACTGTGCTCTTTTCCAGGCCAAGCAGGCGGGCGAGTTCACCCTGGGCGATTCCGCGGGCTGCGAGCAACTCAACGAGCGCGCGGCCCTCCGACGCCGATACGCTGGGCTGCGACGTCGAAGCCCTGGCATCAGTCGGATCCCCAGCATCATCGGACACGGCCGGAGTCACTACCCGCAGCAGCTGGACGAGGAGCCTGGCGAGTTCCGTGTCGGCGTTCACGGCATCCACAACATTAGTTGTACCGCACAACTACGAGGATGGTACATTCTGCTGGTGACAGTTGCCCGATACAACTCACCGGGCCTGCGCGGCCGCCAGGCTCCGCCGCCGTCTGAGGTTCCTGTCAGCGCGCTGCTGCCGGACGCTCTAGGCTCGGCGGCATGACTGGTTCCCGCGAGGGCGGGCGCGGCCGGGTGAGCGGGCAGGACGACGCGGCCAGGCGGGGCAGCCTGAGCGCGCCCGGCGCGCTGGCCGACGCCCCCGTGGCGGGCGGGGAGCCCGAGCACAGTGAGGCGGCCCAGCTGCCCGACGGGCCGCTCGCGGAACTGGCCGCGAAGTACGGGCTCAAGCCGAGCGCGGCCCGTCCTCCGCTCATCGAGTACATGCGGCGGATCTGGCAGCGGCGCTATTTCGTCACCGGGTTCGCCACCGCCCAGAACGTCGCCATGTACACCGAGGCCAAGCTCGGCCAGGTCTGGCAGATACTGACGCCGCTGCTCAACGTGGCCGTGTACTACCTGATCTTCGGACTGATCCTCGACACCAAGCGCGGGGTACCCGACTTCATCGCGTTCCTGGTCATCGGGGTCTTCATCTTCAACTTCACGCAGCGGTCGTTCATCATCTCCTCGCGGGTGATGTGGGACAGCCTGCCGCTGATCAGAGCCCTGTACTTCCCCCGGGCCTGCCTCCCGCTCGGCTACGTGCTGATCGAGCTGCAGCAGCTGGCGATCTCGCTGATCGTGATCTTCGCGACCGTGCTGGCCGTCGGCCAGCCGGTCACCTGGTACTGGCTGCTGATCATCCCGGTGCTGATCATGCAGACGCTGTTCAACATCGGCGCGGCCTTCATCCTGGCCCGGTTCGGTGCCGGGTTCGACGACGTCAGCCAGCTGCTGCCATTCATCGTGCGGACCTGGTTCTACGCGTCCGGGGTCATGTTCAGCATCCAGACCTTTCACAACCTGCATGAGCATCCGACGATCGCCAAGATCCTCCAGTACAACCCGGCGGCGATCTACATCACGCTGACCAGGAACGCGCTGCTGGAATCGCAGCGGCAGAGCACGCCCGGCAGCAAGCCCTACAACCCGGCGCTGTGTGCGCTGTACTACAACCCGCCGCGATACAGTCCGCAGAGATTCCATTCCGTGGCGCTGTACCACAAGTTCCTCAATGCGAACATGTTCAACAGCGCGCACTGCGCCGCCGTGGTCAGCCAGACCAATCTGTGGCTATTCGGCGCGCTCTGGGCGGTCGTCATCCTGGTCGTCGGTTTCATCTTCTTCTGGCGGGCGGAGGTACAGTACGGCCGTGGCTGAGCCGATGGTGGTCGTGGACGACCTGCACGTCGTGTACCGGGTCTACGGTGCCGGCGGGGACAGGGGTACCGCCGCCACGGCGCTGATGCGGATGATGCGCCGGCAGCGGCGGCCCTCGATCCGCGAGGTGCACGCGCTGCGCGGCCTGTCCTTCGTGGCGTACCGGGGCGACGCGGTGGGGGTCATCGGGCGCAACGGCTCGGGCAAGTCCACGCTGCTGCGGGCGATCGCCGGCCTGCTCCCGGCCGAGCGCGGATTTGTCTACACCGACGGCCACGGCGCGCTGCTCGGCGTCAACGCGGCGCTGCTGGAGGATCTCACCGGGGACAAGAACGTGATCCTCGGCTGCCTGGCCATGGGCATGAGCCGCCAGGAAGTCCGGGAACTGTATCCCAAGATCGTGGACTTCTCCGGCGTGGGCGACTTCGTCAACCTGCCCATGAAGACCTACTCGACCGGTATGGGCTCACGGCTCAGGTTCGCGATCGCGTCGGCCAAGAGCCACGACATCCTGCTCGTCGACGAGGCCCTGGCCACCGGGGACGCCGAATTCCGGGTCAAGAGCCACCGGCGCATCGACGAGCTGCGCGAGGCCGCGGGCACCGTGTTCCTGGTCGCGCACAACCTGGCCGAGATCGAGGAGAACTGCAACCGCGTGATCTGGCTGGAGAAGGGCAAGATCGTTCAGGCGGGTGAGGACGTGCTCGGCATCGTGGATGCCTACGTGGCGGCCTCCGGCGGCCAACCGCGGGTCCGCGAGCCGGCCAAGAGCTGAGCTGAAGGGCGGGGCGGGCAGAGCCAGGGCGGTGCTCGGGCCTGGCCGCGGACCGGTCAGGTGACCGCCCAGATCTCCCCGGCCCGGCCGTAGCAGTCCTCCTGGACCAGCCCGGTGTTGTTCGCGGTGCTGTCGCCCGGGTCGGCCGCGCACCGGCCGGAGTTCTGGTTGAACAGCTCGCCATTGGATCCGATGGCCCAGTGCTCGCTGGGGTTGGGCTGGCTGGGGTTGGCCTTGCTGGCACTGGGCTGGCTGGGACTGGGCTGGCTGGGACTGGCTCTGTGGACTGGCAGGTAGACAGCTCAAGCTTCGCCCCGTCGAGCTTGCTCTGCCCGGCCACGTCCAGGCACTTGCCATTGATCCTCAGCGTGCCGTCCGGCTCCATCGTCCACTGTTCGCTCGATCGGCCGCTGCAGGTCGAGATCTGGATCTGGGTGCCGTTCGCGGTCGTGTTGTCCGGATCTTTCATGCACAGGCCGGCGATCCCGGACTGCACCGGGCTGGCCGACAGAATCCACGCCTGGTCCGGCTTTCCTGTGCAGTTACCGATCTGGAGCTGGACGCCGTTCTTCGTGCCGCCCGGGTCGGCCAGGCAGCGGCCGGACACGGGGTTGAACAACTGGCCGGCCGACCCGTCGATCAGCCACTGCTGGTTGGCCCCGCCGTTACAGGTGGACAGCTGCACCTTGGTGCCGTTCGCGGTCCCCCGGTTGAGGATGTCCACGCACTTGCCGTGGATGGTCAGCGTGCCTGCCCCGCCGGGGTTGCCGTCCGGCTCGAACGTCCAGTTCTGCGAGGCCATGCCGTTGCACGACCAGATCTGGATCTTGTTGCCGTTCTTGGTCGCGTTGCCGGTGTCGTCCATGCACACGCCCGCCAGGCCCCCGTGCACCGGCCCGGATACGGCGTGGTAGCCGGTGGTCAGCGACTTCACGACGACCATGGAGAACCTCACGGAGCCCTTGGCGCCGGCGCCGCCGGCCGCCGTGACCGTGACGGTGCTCGTGCCTGCGGCGCCGGTGAGCGTGCCGGTAATGTGGCCGGTGGACCGGGCGATGGTCAGGCCGGGCGGGAGTCCGGTGGCCGAGTAGCTGAGCGTCTGGCCGGGTGCCGAGTCCAGGGCCTGCATGGCCAGGAACACCGGGGTGCCGGCTTGCAGGTCCTGCACGCCGGGATCGGCGAGCGTCACGACGCTGCCGGTCGCCTTGCTGGCGAATGCCCCCGTGCCGTCGGGGGTGCCCAGCCCGGTCGGCCCGTCATAGCCGGTCTTGGCGTGGCACAGGTACTGCCGGTTCGGCTCGCAGCCGCCGTTGGAGCCGGATGTCACGTCGTTCAGGTCGTTCCTGGCGCCCCGGTACAGGTAGGAGGCCGGGTACGTGCGGGGCGCCGGGGTCCCCGCCAGCGCGTACACCGACGCGATGATCGGTGTCGCCACGCTCGTGCCGCCCATCACCGACCAGCCGGACTTGTGAAAGGTGTCGTAAAAGGCCACGCCGGGGTGCGGGTTGGCCACCGCGGCCACGTCGTTCTCCGTCCGGTTGAGGCAGCCGCCGGGGGCGGAGTCGTCCGCCCGCTGCCAGGCCGGCTTCGGATCGGCGCTCGAGCACCCCGAGCCCGAGCCGCTCCATGCCGTCTCGGTCCAGCCCCGGGAGGCACCGGAATCCCGGGTCAGGGTGGTGCCGCCGACCGAGGTCACGTACTGGGACGATGACGGCCAGCCGGTCCCGTAGCCCCCGTTGCCCGAGGCCACGGCGAGGGCCACGCCCGGATGATTGAAGTAGACGTTGTCGAAGAAGCTCTCCGCGGGAAATTCCGCTCCGTCCCAGCTGTCAGACACGAACTTCGCGCCTGCGCTGACCGCCGTGTTGTCGGCAGTGCCGAGGTCGCTCAGGCCGTTCGTGTTCGCCTCGACCAGCAGGATGTGGCAGTTCGGGCAGATCGCCGACACCATGTCCAGGTCGATGGACTCCTGCGCGGCCCACTTCACGTTTCCTGGCGGCAGCGGAGACGACTTGCCTTGCTCGTTGACCCGGGTCACGCACCCGGCACCAGTGCTCGGCTTGCACGGCGGCAGGCCGTAGTGGGCGCGGTAGGTGGCCAGATCCGATACCGCCTTCACGTCGTTGAAGGCATCCACCACCGCCACGGTCTGGCCGGCGCCCCGGTTCGCCGACGCGCCCACCAGGTTGTATGCCCGCTGCAGATCGGGGGGCCCGTAACCGGATACGGCCTGATCCCGGGCACTGCCCAGCAGGTGCGCGGTATTCGTGCGGATCAGCGACAGGCACTCCATCTGCCCGGCCCTGGTCGGGACGGGGCAGACGCGGCTGACGCCGCCGGGCAGTCTCGGCGCTCGCGGCGCGGCCAGCGGCCGCTGCCCCGACAGCGAAGCGGGCGGCGCGGCGCGATGCCCGGCCGCGCGGCCGGGCATCGCCGGCGCGCCCCGGGCCGCCGCGGGGGGGCCAGCGGCCGATGCCGTCGCGGCAGCCGGGACAGCCGCCAGCGCGATCGCGGCAAGGCCGGCCGCCGCGATGAGTGCTCCCGCCCCGGGCCGGCCGCGGGCCCCGCGCAGGCCGCGGGCTCTGGGCAGGCCGTCGGCCCCGCCAGCGCCGATGGCAGGATGATCGCGGTGGTGCCGGTGCAAGGATCAATCCCTTCCGTGATCCATCGCGCGCCCCGCGACCGGCAGGGAGCGACCAGATAAGCGCGTGGCGGCGCCGTGCCCTCCGCAGCGCCCCCCGCTCGGAGCAAGCTATACCAGGTGCGCTCGGTTATCCACAACGATCATGCGGCAGCGGTACATCTGCCCCCGCATCAAGCCTGCCCACGGTCGGAGTGCACGCAATGGACAAGTTCCGGTCCAACCGGCCGGACCGGTCAGGCTCCGCAAACCGCGGCCGGCCCGCGCCGCGCGCGGCCCGCGCCGCGCCTGATCACGCTCCCAGGCCGGCTCGCGGCAGCCGCAGCCGCATGACCGCACCGCCTTCCTGGCGGGACGCGGCGGTCAGCTCCCCGCCCTGCGCCCGGGCCAGCCGGCGGCCTATGTAGAGCCCGAGGCCGATGCCGCCGAACCGGCGCCGGTCACCGGTTTCACCTTGCACGAAACGCTCGAAGATCCGCTCGTGGTCGCCTGCCGCGATGCCGATGCCCTCGTCGGCAACGGCCACCTCGATGTGGCTGTCCAGGGCGCGGGCCTGCACCGTCACCTCGCCGCCTTCCGGTGAGTACTTGAACGCGTTCTCCAGCAGCTGGCCGACGATGATGTCGGTGGCCAGCTCGTCACCGAACGCAGCGGGCAGCGGTTCCGGGATCACGGCGGTGAGCACGTGCTTGTCCGACAGGGACCTGAACGCGGCGGCCGATGCGGACAGCAGTCTGGCCAGGTCGAACGGCCGGTTGCTCACCGTGAGCTGCTCGGCGCCGGCCCGTGAGCCGAGCAGCAGCTGCTCCACCAGGCGGCCGAGCGAGCCCGCCCGCTCGGCGATCGTCTGCACCGCGGCCCGCCGGTCGGTATCAGGCAGCTTCTCCCAGCGGCTGGCCAGGGTGCTGGCGAAGCCCTGCACGACCGTGATCGGCGTGCGGAGCTCGTGGCTGGTGGTGGCCAGGAACAGGTCCTTGGCCTGCTCGAGCTCCTTGGCCGCCGTGACGTCGCGGAAGTCCAGCACCCGCTCCTGGCTGCCGTCCAGCCGGTTGCACAAGATGTCGAGCCAGCGCCCGCTGCGCAGCCGGTGGGCGAGCTTCTCGCCCGGCTCGGGCAGCGGGAACGGCGGTGGCCGGCCGGCCACCTGACTGGCCGACACTCCGGTCAGCCGGTCCGCGGCCGGGTTCCACTGCCGCACGTAGCCATCGCCGTCGAGCACCGCGATCCCGTCCGCGCTGCCGTCGATCACCGCCCGCTCGTGCGCCCGCTGCTTCTCCACTTCCTCGAATGCCATCGCGTTGCCCAGCGCGACCCCGGCGTGCCCGGCCAGCAGCTCCAGCAATTCCAGCTCGACGTCGCCGACCTTCCGCTGGCTGTATAGCGCGTAGAGCGCGCCGTACGGCCGCCCCCCGACGTGGGACAGGCTGAGCGTGATCGTGTGCAGGCCAGGCAGCGCGGACCAGACCAGGTCATCGAACGCGCCGGGCTGGTCGGTGGTCATCATCACGGTCTTGGCCGACCGCATCAGCTCGCCGACCAGGCTGTTGCGCAGGGCCGCGGTGCGGCCGCGCAGGCTGGCCGGCAGGCCATCCAGGCTGACCAGCCGGAGCACGCTGCCTTCGATGATCACGAATCCGCCGGCGTCGGCACCGGTCAGCTCGCGCAGGCTGGCCGCGATCCGGTCAAGCACCGAGTGCAGATCACGCTGCGCGTTCATATCTGCGACCACGTCGCCCAGCCGGCGCACCACCTGGGCCCGCTCGGCCATGCGGTGCGTGGCCGCCTCGTCCTGCCTGCTCCGGCGCAGCAGGTTCACCGATCCGATCACCTGGCCGGCCGGGGAGCTGAGCACGCTGGTGTCGATGAGGACATCGACCAGGCCGCCATCCTTGCGGGCGCGACGGGTCGCGTACGTGAGGGGGCCGCCGGCCCGGGCCCGCTCGAGGACGGCATTGTGCTCGGCCTTCAGCTCGTCGGGGACGGACGGCGGCTCACGGCCGATGACCTCGGCGGCGCTCCAGCCGAACATGCGCTCGGCTGCCGGATTCCACAACAGAACGGTGCCGTCGGTATCGAACGCGACGATGGCATCGGGCGCGGAGTCGATCACCGCCCGGGCCGTAGCACCCACTCGCATCTGCGTGTCCAGCGGCGATGTGTCTAGGCCCACCGGATCATAGTGTCACGCGATCATGCTCGCGACACGGTCATCGCGGCAGCAGGACGCCGGGATTGAGCAGGTCACCGGGGTCCAGCGCTGCCTTGACCGCGCGCATGGCGGCGATCTCGGCCGGCGAGCGGCTCAGGTGCAGCAGCGCCGCCTTGGCCCGGCCGATGCCATGTTCGGCCGAGATCGTGCCGCCGTGGGCGGCGGCCAGCCGCATCACCGTCTCGTCCACCGTGCCGTCGGCCGGATCCGGGCCGAGCACGTTCACGTGCAGGTTCCCGGCACCGATGTGGCCGAACACGAACACCCGGGGGGCAGGCGCCGCCCCGCCCGTGCCGTTCACCGCCGCCGCTACCGCCTGGTCCAGTTCCGCGCGGAACGCGGCGATCCGGGCGAGCGGCACGGCCACGTCCATCTTGTGCGGGATGCCCACCGTGCTGATCGCCTCGGTGTGACGCTCGCGGTAGGCCCACAGCGCGCCGCGGCCCGCCGCATCCATCGCGACGGCCGCCCCGGCCAGCGACGGCATCGCCGCCAGCGGTTCGGCCTCGTCGGCGGAACCCGAGATCTCGGCCAGCAGGTAGGCCGGGGCCGGCCGGCTCAGCGGGGCGCGCAGCCCGGTCAGCTCGCGCACCAGTTCGACTCCGGCCGCCTCGAAGTACTCGGCGGCGCGCAGCCCGGGGGCCACGGCCCGGATCTCGGCGTACAGCGCGGCCGCCGCCGCGATGCCGTCCACCCCGGCCAGCAGCGTGACCGCAGCATGCTCGGCGGGCCACAGCCGCAGCCGGGCCGCGGTGATCACCGCGAGCGTGCCCTCGCTCCCGGCCAGCAACTGGGTCAGGTCGTAGCCGGCGTTGTCGGCCGCCAGCCCGGACAGCCGGGACACGATGCTGCCGTCGGCGAACACTGCCTCGATACCCAGCAGCTGGGACCGGGTGGCGCCGTAGCGGATGGTGTTGATCCCGCCGGCGTTGGTGGCGATCGTGCCGCCCACCGTGGCCGACTCACGCGAGGCCAGGTTCACCCCGTACGCCAGGCCGGCCGCGGCGGCGTGCGCCCGCAGGCCGGCGATCGTGGCCCCGGCGCCCGCGGTGACCTGCGCGGCCAGCGGGTCCACCGGGCCAAGCTCGCGCAGCCGCCTGGCGGACAGCACGACCGAGCCGCGGCCGTGACGGCCGCGCGACGGTACCGACCCGCCTACCAGGCCGGTGTTGCCGCCCTGTGGCACCACGGTGGCGCCGTGCCCGGTGCAGGCCTGCAGCACCGCGGCGACCTCGGCCGTCGACCCGGGCCGGACCGCGCACAGGGCGTCGCCTGCATACCGGCGGGTCCAGTCGGTGGTGTAGCCGGCCAGCAGGTCCGGCTCGGCGAGCACGTGCTCATCTCCGACCACCCGGGCCAGGTCGCGCAGCAGGACGCGCGTCCCGCTCGGCCCGCCAGCGGCCGCCGTCACTTGAGCAGCCGGGAGAGCCGGCGGTCGGCCAGCGGCTTGCCCCCCGTCTGGCAGGTGGGGCAGTACTGCAGCGCGGAGTCGGCGAAGGAGACCTCGCGCACCGTGTCGCCGCACACCGGGCACGGCTGCCCGGCCCGGCCGTGCACCCTGAGCCCGGCCTTCTTCTCCGCCTTCAGATTCCCGGCGGCCAGGCCGGCCGACCTGGCCACCGCATCGCGCAGCGTGGTCACGATCACGTCGTACAACGCGGCTACCTCGTCGCCGTTCAGGCTGGCAGCCAGCCGGAACGGCGACATCCGCGCCGCGTGCAGCACCTCGTCGGAGTACGCGTTGCCAATCCCGGCGATCACCGACTGGTCGCGGAGCAGTCCCTTGATCTGGGTCCGGCGGCCGGCCAGCAGGCCGGCCAGCGTTTCGACGGTGAAGTCGGCGGCCAGCGGGTCAGGTCCGAGCCGGGCCACCCCGGGGACCTCGTCCGGGTCGGTGACCAGGTAGACCGCGAGCCGCTTCTTGGTGCCTGCTTCGGTGAGGTCGAAGCCCGATCCGTCATCCAGCCGGACCCGGAAGGCGAGCGGCCCCTTCCCGGGCCGGGTCGGCTCGTCGGGCAGGCTGTCACGCCAGCGCAGCCACCCGCCCCGGGCCAGGTGCATCACCAGGTGCAGCGGCGAGCCGCCGGTGCTGACGTCAGAGATCCAGGAACTTGCCGTGCCGGCTGGCCCCGGTGATGGTGCGGCCGCGGAGCTCGGTGACGTCCGGCTGGTAGGTCTTCAGCACCGAAATCGCGGCGACATCGGCCCGCTCGATGACACGGCCGACCGCCCGCTCGCGGAGGAACGCGGCGAGCGCCTCGACCTCGGGAAGCTCGGGCATAATCTCGATTCTGCCCTGCACGCGGGGCCAGGGCGAACCGAGCCTCAGGCGCTGCGGCCGAGCCCGCAGGCCACTGCGCGCCCACAGGTCCCAGCAGCCACTGGATTGGTTGCTTAATACAAACTATTCTCAGTATTGACGAGGCATGATGCGGGTAGCTTGCATGACAGTTCGGCCGATCCGGGCTACGGTGCGGGTGAGCGGGACAGCAACTCGCGCCGGGAGCCCTGGTTCCCGCAAGGACGAAGGCGATGGCCCAGGCAGAATCACAGCCCGCTCCGGGTCAGCCGGAGGGGCGCCGCCGGCCGCTATGGCACGGCCGGCAGGAGCGGCACGCGCCGCAGGAGCGGCCGGGCCCGCCTGATCACTACGAACGCCCGCACGTACGCCTTGAGCACCCGGTGGTGGTCGGCTACGACGGGACGGAGTCAAGCAGGCACGCGCTCGCCTACGGGGCCGGCATGGCCCGGCGGCTGAACCGCCCGCTGCTCATCGTGCACGTGTGCCCCGCGGGGGTGTACTGCGAGCCGCTGACCGGCCAGGTGGTCGGGGTTCAGCGGGACCGCGAGGAACTGGAGCGCTGGCTGGTCGACGAGTTCGACCAGATCGCCGACCGGGCCGGGCTGAAGGTGAGCGTGCTGACCAGGCGCGGCAACCCGGCCAGGGAACTCGCGGCCACCGCCGACGAGCAGGGTGCCGACGCGCTGGTGATCGGCGCGCCAACCCGGCGGTGGCATCACGTCGCGGGTTCGGTCCCCGGCTGGCTGGCGCGGCACGCGCACTGCCCCGTCATGGTCGTCCCCTGACCCCGCGCTCTCCGCTCTAGCGCCCGCAGCCGCGCCCGGCGGCAGCAGGCCTGGGGACCGGTGGGTTAGCCGACGGTGGGACGGCGGGTGATGAGCAGCGACTGCGCGCCGGTGCCGATCGGGCCTTCGCGGTCGGACAGTGCCGCCGAGGCCAGCCCCGCGCCGCCGGCCGAGATCGTGGTCGAGGCGTCCAGCAAGATCCACTCGCCGGCCGCCTCCCGGTACAGGTGGACGGTGAGCTCGGGGTTGATGAACTGCCACTCGGTGATGTCCAGCTGGCTGGACAGGCCGTTGCCGCTGTCCGCCACGGTGAGCACCCGCTGCAGCGGGCTGACCTCCTCGTCGGGGACGAGCGGGTAGCGCAGCCTGGACCACACGCTGGCCGGGCCGATCGCGCCGAATTCGCCCTTCACCGGACGCCACTCGATGGCCGAGAGGTATCCATCGACCCAGCCGCCCGGCGGCCGCTGGATGGACTGGGCCGGCAGCTCGGGCGGGGGCGCGAGCCTGGCCGGCACCGACGGGCTTTCCGCGCGCCGCACCCGCCAGGCCCGGGCCGAGGCCACGTCCCGGCCGCCGGCATGCGCCGCCGCCTCGACCAGCTCGACGCTGCGGCCTGGCCGGATCACCCGGGACCGCAGCTCGAGCTCACCCACCGGGATGGCACCGAGAATCTCGCAGGTGACCCGGGCGATGACCATGTCATCGCGGGGTTCGCAGCGCTCGATGGCGCGGCCGAGCAGCGCGCTCGGCGGCCCGCCGTGCTGGGCGCGCGCATCCCACGGCCCGGTCGTATGCTCCGTCGCCCGCCAGCGCCCCTCACCGAGGGGAACATAGAAGCTTCCGCTCACCCGTGGATGCTATCCACCCCGCAAGCGAGCGACGCGGCCAGGAGACCCACCTCCGGCAAGCCCCGCACCCGGAGCAGCTCCCCCCGCCGACGACAAGCCGAAAGGGTTTGGCGACAGGCAAGGCAGGGGTGGTTGGCGACAGGCGAAGCGAAGGCGGTTGCGAACAGGCGAAGCGAGGGCGGTCAATGGGCGGGCGAAGCCCGCCCCCGCGGGGGTTCCAGGGGGTCGCCCCCCTGGGATAAATGACGCGACGACCCCGGTGCGCAAGCACAGGGGTCGCATAGAGTCGCGTGGGCGAGGAGGGATTTGAACCCTCACGTCCTTGCGGACACACGGACCTGAACCGTGCGCGTCTGCCGTTCCGCCACCCGCCCGGAGTGCGTGCCGGGGCTACTGACTCCGTGTAAGCGAGTTTACCCGCCGGCTCTTGGCAAGGAGTCAGGTTAGCACGTCACCCGGGCAGCAGGCCGCGGATACGATCGGAGGCACGTAGTGAAGGGAGGTACCTCTGTGGGCGTGCTACAGCGCTTCGAGCAACGGCTCGAGGGGATGGTCGAGGGTGCCTTCGCCCGGGCGTTCAAGTCTGACCTGCAGCCGGTGGAGATAGCCAGCGCCGTGCAGCGGGAAATGGATGACCGCGCCGCGATCGTAGCCCAGGGCAGGACCCTGGTGCCGAACGACTTCGTGGTGGAACTCGCCGAATCCGATCACGAACGCCTGGCAGTCTACGCGGACAGTCTGAGCGTCGAGTTCGCCAACCTCGCCAGGGAGCACGCGAAGGAGCAGGGCTACTCCTTTGTCGGGCCGGTGCGGGTGCGCTTCGAGGGGGTGAGCGGCCTGGCCATGGGCACGTTCCGGATCCGGTCCGGCGTCATCCGGGGCACCACCGTCGAGGGAGGCGAAGATCCGCCAGCCCGTCAGCGACCTGCCGAGCCCGCCGCGGGCCAGCCACAACGGCCATCCGCGGCTGCTGGTGTCCGGGCCGGAGCCAGGACCCGACGGTGCCAGGCAGCGCACCTACGATCTGACCACGCCGGTGACGCTGCTCGGCCGGGGCACCGACTGCGACCTGCGGCTCGTCGATCCTGGCGTATCCCGGCATCATGCCGAGCTGCGGATCGAGGACGGGGAAGTTGTCCTCGTCAACCTGGGGTCCACGAACGGCACCTTCGTCAACGGCCAGCCGGTGCGGCGCGTGCTGCTGACCGACGGCACCCGCGTCACGCTCGGCCGCACGACCCTCGTGTTCCGCAACGACGACGGCCGCTGACGCATAGCGCAGCTGAGGAACCATGACCCGATGAGCACGCTCACTCTTCTTCTCATCAGGCTGGCCTTCCTTGCTGTCTTGTGGCTGTTCGTGATCGCGGCGGTGGGCGTGGTACGCACGGACATGTTCGGGGTGTCCATGACCAGCCGGAAGGCGAGGCGGGCGGCGCGGCGGCAGGCGAAAGCACCGCGCCCGGGCCGGCCGCCGCGCGGCAGCCGCAACGGCCGCGGCCAGCCGCAGCGGCTGCTGGTGACCTCGGGCGCCCTGGCCGGCACCAGCCTCGGCCTGACCGATCAGCAAATCACCGTTGGTCGGGCCAATGACGCCACGCTGGTACTCAACGATGACTACGCTTCGAGCCGACATGCCCGGCTATTCCCGCAGGACGGTCAGTGGATCGTTGAAGACCTCGGTTCGACCAACGGCACGTACCTCGACCGCCAGAAGGTGACGCAGCCGACTCCCGTACCTGTCGGCGTGCCGATCCGCATCGGCAAGACCGTCCTGGAATTGCGCAGATGACACTTGCACTTCGCTACGCGGTCCGCTCGGACGTCGGCCTGCTCCGAGAGGGCAACGAGGACTCCGCGTACGCCGGCCCGCACCTGCTCGCCCTCGCCGACGGGATGGGCGGCCATGCCGCCGGCGAGGTGGCCAGCGCCGTAGCGATCTCCGCCCTGATGGGACTGGACGACGACGTGCCCGGCCTCGACATGCTGGGCGCCCTGGCCGACGCCGTCGCGAAGGCGAACGCGCAGCTGCAGGACATGAGCGCCGTCGACGCGTCGGTGGAGGGCATGGGCACCACGCTGACCGCCATGCTCTGGTCACTGCCGCGGGTCGCCCTCTGCCATATCGGCGACTCGCGCGCTTACATGCTCCGCGATCGCGAGTTCTGCCAGATCACCCGGGACCACACCCTGGTCCAGTCGCTTCTCGACGAGGGCAAGATCAGCCCGGACGAAGCCGCGTCCCACCCGCAGCGCTCGCTGATCCTGCGCGCGCTGGACAGCCGGACCGACGCCGAGCCCGACCTGTCGCTGCGCGAGGCGCTCGCCGGGGACAGGTACCTGCTGTGCTCCGACGGCCTGACCGACGTGGTCACCGAGGAGACCCTGCACCGGACCCTGCTGGCCATCCCCGACCCGGACGAGGCGGTCATCCAGCTGGTCGAGCTGGCCAACCGGGCCGGCGGCCCCGACAACATCACCTGCATCGTCGCCGACGTGCTGGACACGGCCAGCGCCAAAGAGGCCCCCAGCGAGATCTCCGTGGTCGCCGGGGCGGTGTCCAACCAGGGCGGCGCGCCCATGGCCCGCGCGGATACCCCGGCCAACCGCGCGCGCAGGCTCACCCAGCCGGACCGGCCCGCCGGTGCGGCGGACGAGAACCTCGGCGCGGCCAACGGCCGCGCCGGCGGTGGCCAGCAGGCGCACAAGAGGCCATGGCCCATCGTCACCACCGTCCTCGTGGTCCTGGTCGTCGTGATCATCGGCGGCGGGTTCGCCGCGTGGAGTTACGCCCAGCACCAGTACTACGTGGGGTCCAGCAACGGCCAGGTCGCGATCTTCCGCGGCGTCAACCAGAAGGTGGCAGGGATCAGCCTGTCCCGCGTCTACCGCCGGACCGGCATCCCGATCGCGCAGGTGACCACGGACGACCGCGGACAGATCATGAGCACGATCACCGCGTCCGGCCTGGCCGATGCGAACAAGATCGTGTCCAGCATCCGGCAAGGCGCCAGGCGCTGCGCGCAAGCGGTCACCGCCCAGCAGAAGTACCGGGCGGCCCAGCAGAAGTACCAGCGGGACGCCGCCGCCTACCAGAAGCTGAAGCACAAGCACCGAGCGGATAAGCCCACCCCGCCGGCCAAGCCCGCCGCCCCGCCGACCAACTGCCCGGCCCCCCCGAACGCGAGCGCCGGCGGATTCCCCGGCACGCCCGGCCCGTCCACCGGAGCGGCCAGCCCGTCCGCCAGCGGGTCTACGCCATGAGCGCGGTCAGCACGCATCCAGGCGGCGGCCTGCCCGGGGGCATTGACCATCCGGTCGTCATGCCGCGCAGCAGGCGCCGCACCGAACTGCTCATGCTCATTTTCGCGGTGGCGGTCGTCGCCTTCGGCTACGCCAACGTGGGCCTGGGGCTGAAGGGGCAGCTGCCTGCCGGGATGGTCGAGTACTGCCTCGGCTTCGCAGCGCTCGTGCTGGTCGCCCACCTGGCGGTGCGCCGTTTCGCCCCGTGGGCGGATCCGCTGATGCTGCCGCTGGCCGCGCTGCTGAACGGCCTCGGCATCGTGATGATCTACCGGCTGCAGGAAGTCGGCAGGAACGGCAACCCGGGGCGGCTGTCGGTCCCGCTGAGCGCGTCGGCCACCGCCGTCCAGCTGCTGTACACGGCGATCGGCATCGCCTTGTTCATCGCCGTGCTCGCGCTGATCCGCGAGCCCCGGGTGCTGCAGCGGTACACCTATACATTCGGCGCCATCGGCCTGATCCTGCTGGCCATCCCGGCGGTGCTGCCCTCGTCCATCAGCGAGGTGCAGGGTACCGGAGCGAAGATCCAGATCGCCATCGGCGGGTTCAGCTTCCAGCCGGAAGAGTTCGCCAAGCTGGCGCTGGCCGTGTTCTTCGCCAGCTACCTGGTGACCAAGCGCGACGTGCTCGCGCTGGCCGGGCGGCGCGTCCTCGGCATCGACCTGCCCAGGGCGCGCGACCTCGGCCCGGTGCTGATCGCCTGGGCGGCCAGCCTGCTGGTGCTGGTCTTCGAGTCCGACATCGGTACCTCGGCGCTGTTCTTCGGCATGTTCGTTGCCATGATCTACATCGCCACTCAGCGGACGTCCTGGCTGCTCATCGGGCTTGGCCTGTTCGTGGGTGGCTCGTTCGCCGCGAGCCGGCTGTTCAGCCACGTGGGCGAGCGGTTCGACATCTGGCTGCACCCGTTCGCCGGCAGCAACCCGCAGGGCAACGCCTACCAGCTCGTGCAGGGCCTGTACGGGATGGGTTTCGGCGGCGTGCTGGGCCGCGGCCTCGGCGGCGGCCAGCCGTACTACACGCCGCTGGTGCAAAGCGACTTCATCATCACCGCGTTCGGCGAGGAGATCGGGCTCACCGGGCTGATGGCGCTGCTGATCATCTACGGCCTGATCGTGGAGCGCGGGCTGCGAGCGGCGATCTCGGTGCGCGACCCGTTCGCGAAGCTGCTGGCCGGCGGCCTGGCTTTCGTGCTGGCGCTGCAGGTGTTCGTGATCGTGGGCGGGGTGACCAGGCTCATCCCGCTGACCGGCATCACCACCCCGTTCTTGTCCCAGGGGGGCTCGTCCCTGGTGGCTACCTGGATGCTGATCGCCGTGCTGATGCGGGTCAGCGACACCGCCCGGCGGCCGCCGCCGCAGGCGATCCAGGACGAGGGCATGACTCAGGTGGTGAGGGTCAGGTGAACCGCGCGCTGCGCCGTATCTCGCTGGGCTGCCTGGCCATGTTCGTGCTGCTGCTGATCAACGTGAACTACCTGCAGGGGTTCCAGGCCAACAGCCTGGCCGGGGAGAAGGGCAACATCCGCTCGTTCGACCAGGCGTACCAGTACCAGCGCGGCTCGATCAGCACCGCCGACGGGGTCGTGATCGCCAAGTCGCGGCCGGTGAAGGGGATCTACAAGTTCCAGCGCTACTACCCGCACGGCCCGGTATACGCGCCGGTGACCGGCTACGACTCGCTGTACGGGTCGACCGGCATCGAGCAGGCCGAGAACAAGCTGCTGTCGGGAACCGACCCGACGCTCACCGTCCGCAACCTGATCGACCTGATCACCGGGAAGCAGCAGCAGGGCGCGAGCGTGCAGCTGACCATCAACTCCAAGGCCCAGCAGGCCGCGTACGCGGGGCTCAAGCAGAACGGCAAGTCGGGCGCCGTCGTCGCGCTCAACCCGAAGACCGGGGCGATCCTGGCGATGGCCTCCTACCCCAGCTTCAACCCGAACGCCTACGCCACGTTCGACGGGGTCAAGCTCAACAAGGTCGACGCCAGGTACCGCAAGGACCCGAGCCAGCCGCTGCTCAACCGGGCCATCAACGCCACGTACCCGCCCGGCTCCACCTTCAAGATCGTGACGAGCTCGACGGCCTTCGGCACCGGCCGGTACTCCCCGAACACCGTGGTGTACGCGCCCCCCTCGCTGTCGTTCTCCGACTCCAACAAGACGCTGGTCAATGCCAACGGCGAGTTCTGCGGGGGCGGCCGTGTCCCGCTCATCTTCGCCTTCACCCTGTCGTGCAACACGGCCTTCGGCCATCTCGGCGACCGGCTGGGCAGCCCGGCCCTCAAGCGGCAGGCGGACAAGTACGGCTTCAACCACTCCGGCCTGGCCGTCCCGATGCCGGTATCGCCGAGCAACTTCCCCCTGGTCACCGGCCAGGCGCTCACCGCCTACTCCGCGATCGGCCAGTTCGACGACACGGTGACGACGATGCAGGAAGCGATGCTGGCCGCGACGGTCGCCAACCGCGGCACGGCTGATGAAGCCCTACCTGGTCCAGGACGTCAAGGCGCCGGACCTCACCACGGTCCAGCAGGCCAAGCCCGCCAAGCTCAGCCAGCCGGTGAGCGCGAAGAACGCCGCCCAGCTCAAGCAGATGATGCTCAGCGTGGTGAACAACCCCAGCGGCACCGCGTACGTGGTGCCCGGCATCCACGACGTCCGGACTCGAACATCGCCGCGAAGACCGGTACCGCCCAGAACGGGAGAAACGACACCGGCCTGAACGATGCGGTGTTCACGGCACTGGCACCTGCGGGCAACCCAACCATCGCTATCGGCGTCATCATTAAAGGCGGGGGCTACGGCGCCGCGGCCGCGGGTCCGATCGCGGTCCAAGTGATCAAGGCATACCTGAGCGACCAGGGGCAGCATTGACCGGCACACCCGAACAGGCTCCGGCGGGCGCTGACCCGGCCGGCACCGAGGCTGGCGTGCCCGTCGACCCGGGCGCGGCCCAGGCCAGCCCCGAGCCGGCGCCCGCCGCGGAACCGGTGACCGATCCGGACCTGCGGCCGGCCGGCATCGCCGCCGGTACAGGCGGTCGACCCGGCTGCGAGCCTGCCCGGCGAACCCCCCCCTCTTCCCAACAGGCACGTGCTGAACAGGCGCTACCGGCTGACCGGGCGGATAGCGGCCGGAGGCATGGGCGAGGTCTGGCGCGGTACGGACGAGCTGCTCGGCCGGGCGGTGGCGGTCAAGCTGCTGTCGGACGCGCACGCGGCCGACGAGCAGTTCCGGGCGCGGTTCCGGGCCGAAGCCCGGTATGCGGCCTCGCTGTCGCACCCCGGGATCGCGCGGGTCTACGACTACGGCGAGTCGGCCGCCGGGCCGGCTGGCGACGGCCGGCCGGGTACCAGCACCGCGTACCTGGTCATGGAGCTGGTGGAAGGCGAACCGCTGTCCGCGACCCTGGCCCGTGGGGGCAGGATGGGCACCGGCGCCGCGCTCGACGTCGTCGCGCAGGCGGCCTCGGCGCTGGCCGCCGCGCACGAGGCTGGCATCGTGCACCGGGACGTCAAGCCGGGCAACCTGCTGATCACCCCCGAGGGACAGGTGAAGATCACTGACTTCGGGATCGCGCGGGCGGCGCTCGCCGCGCAGCTGACGCAGAGCGGCATGGTCATGGGCACGGCCCAGTACGTCTCGCCGGAGCAGGCCACCGCCCGCCCGGTCACCACGGCCACGGACATCTACTCCCTCGGCGTGGTCGGCTACGAGTGCCTGGCGGGCCGGCCGCCGTTCACCGCGGAAACCCCGATCGCGCTGGCGCTCGCGCACGTCCATAAGCCGCCGCCGCCGCTGCCTGACGACGTACCCGCACCGGTGGCGGCCATGATCGGGCAGATGCTGGTCAAGGAGCCGTCGGGCCGCCCCGCCAGCGCGCGGCTGGTCGCCGACCGGGCCAGCGCGCTGCGGGACAACTCGCGGCCGGGCGAGGATGCCCGGCTCGCCGGATCCGTCGAGCCGGCCGGGCCGGCGGCCTGGTTCCCCGAGGCCAGCCCGACCAGCCCGGGGCTGCGCCAGGTGGGTACCGAGCAGATATACGCCGGGGGCCCGCGGCGGCCCCGCTCGCGGCGCCCGGCGGTCCTGATGATCACCGCCGGAGCCGTGGGCGCGGTGGTAGCGGCCGGGGTCATTGCGCTCATGGCCACGAACAAGCCTCCGGCCACGGCGAGCACGACGGGGCCGACCACCAGCGCACCAGCGCACCAGCGCCACCATCCAGCCGCCCGTAAGGCTGCGCCGGCGTCCAGCTTCTCCAGCCAGCCGGCGCCCACGACCTCCGCGGCGCCCAGGCCAACGGCCAGCTCCCGGCAGCCGTCGCCCGCCCCTACCACGACCAAGCCGGCCCCGTCGAGCCCGGCGCCGAGCTCGCCGGCCAGTCCGAGCACGTCGCCCCCCACCTCCCCGACCCCGACGCAGACCTCCACGCCGACACCGAGCGGCTCCGCCCTGCCGAGCGGGACCGAGACGACGGCGCGAGGCCCGCGGGCAGCAGATACCCGGACGCAGGACAGGTAGGAAAGTGCGAGACATGACACAGCCCAGGCTGCTCGGCGGCCGTTATGAGCTCGATGGGGTCGTCGGGCGCGGCGGCATGGCCGAGGTGTACCGGGCTCGCGACATCCGCCTTGACCGCGTGGTAGCGGTGAAAACGCTCCGCGAGGACCTGGCCAGGGACCAGACGTTCCAGGCCAGGTTCCGCCGCGAGGCCCAGTCCGCCGCCTCACTCAACAATCCGTCGATCGTCGCCGTCTACGACACCGGCGAGGACAACCACGGGCCGGCGCCCGTCCCGTACATCGTGATGGAGTACGTGGACGGCCGGACCGTGCGGGATCTGATGCGCGCCGACCGCCGGCTGCTGCCCGAGCGGGCGCTGGAGATCACCGACGGGGTGCTGCGCGCGCTGGACTATAGCCACCGCAACGGCATCGTGCACCGCGACATCAAGCCGGCCAACGTCATGGTCACCAAGTCCGGCGAGATCAAGGTGATGGATTTCGGCATCGCCAGGGCGATGAGCGACGCCCAGGCCACGATGACCCAGACCGCGCAGGTGATCGGCACCGCGCAGTACCTGTCCCCCGAACAGGCGCGGGGCGAGCGGGTGGACGCGCGCAGCGACCTGTACTCAACCGGATGCCTGCTGTATGAGCTGCTGACCGGCCGGCCGTCCGTTCACCGGCGACTCGCCGGTGGCCATCGCCTACCAGCACGTGACGGAGAATCCCATCCCGCCGTCCCGGGTGGATCCGGAGATCCCCCCCTGGGCGGATGCGATCGTGATGAAGGCGATGGCCAAGGACCCGGCGCGCCGGTACCAGAGCGCGGGCGAGATGCGCGCGGACATCCAGCGCGGGCTGTCCGGCATGCCGGTGAACGCACCCCCCACCAACGCCTACCAGCGCACCCAGCGGATGGGCTCGTCGACCATGATGGCCGCGCCCGGCGGGTACGGCGGCGCCACCAGCTCCATCCCCGCCTACCAGTACGATCAGCCCGACGACGGCGGCTACGGCGAGGGCCGCAAGAGCAAGTGGTGGATATGGCTGATCGGCATCCTGGTCGTCCTCGGCGCGATCGGCGCGGTTGCCTACCTGCTGCTGGCCGGCGGCAGCAAGACCTACGCGGTGCCGCAGGTGCAAGGGCTGTCTCAGTCGAAGGCGGAGACCGAGGTCGAGCAGGCACACCTGAAGCCCGTGACGGTCAAGCAGCCCAGCGCCACGACCGCGTCCGGTCACGTGGTCGCCAGCAGCCCGCCGTTCGGCAACCTGGAGCCCGCCGGGACCGTGGTGACCTTGTTCGTGTCGACCGGCCCGAGGCCGGTCAACGTGCCCAATGTCGTCGGGCTGAACGTCAGCCAGGCGCAGAACACCGTGAGCAGCAAGGGCCTGAGCCCGCACGTCCGGACCAACCCGAACTCGACGCAGCCGCAGGGCACCGTGATCAGGCAGAAACCGCTGGCCGGAACGTCGGTCAAACCGGGCACCTCGGTCACGCTCGTGGTCTCCGGCGGCGGTGTCAAGGTGCCGAACGAGATCGGCCAGTCGCTCCAGGTGGCCCAGGCTCGCCTGCAGGGCTTCGGTCTGACCAGCACGGTGAACTCCGTGCCGGCCACCGGCGGCACCACGCCCGGCACCGTGGTCGGCATGTCGCCGACGCCGGGCGCGGTGGTCCCGAAGGGCACATCGATCACCCTCCAGGTGGCCAAGCAGCAACCGACGACTCCGCCGCCCACCACCACATCACCGCCGCCGACAAGCAGCCCGCCGACGTCGCCGCCGACGAGCAGTCCGAACACCTGACCGCGGTTTCCGGAAACGGCGAGTAGCCGGTTGCTGTCTGATCGGCTGGCAAATCCCGCCGATTCGAGGAATGCCCGTGGTTCGCGCCACCGGCCTCTTGCGCGGAATATTACGGGCAAGTAGCGTACTCGCGGGCCGGCCACGGGCACGTCCCGGCGTTCGCCGGGATTCGGTCAACCGACGGTCGCCGGCTTGGCTCTCGTGGTGCCCGCACAGGGATCAGGGAGGGATTGATCACATGGGTAAGCGCATAGCCGCGACTCTCTTTTCGGCGGGAGCAGTTGCCCTGACCATCGGCCTGTCCGCCACGTCATCGTTTGCCGCCGCCGCGACCTGGACGGTCTCCCCCGGCAAGGCCATCACCGGGAAAGCCGGCACGACCACGCTGACAGACACTACGTCGAAGGTCTCGGTGTCCTGCGCATCGTCGAAGCTGACCGGTTCGCTCAAGTCAGGCAAGGGGCTGCCGGGCAAGGGCCTCGGGACCGTCACCTCGGTCGCGTTCGGCAAGTGCACCGTGCTGAGCGTCACGATCTCCCTGTCCAGCGGCAAGGTGGCCTGGAAGCTGAACGCCTCGTCCTATAACCCGGCGACGGGCGCGACGAGCGGCACGATCACCGGCATCCACCTCGCGGTGAAGAGCAGCATCTGCAGTGCCGTGGTCGACGGGACCAGCGGCACCGCGCGCAACGGCATGGTCAACGTCACGTACTCGAACAAGACCCATGTGCTGAAGATGCTCCCCAAGGGCAACCTGCACATCTACAACGTCAAGGGCTGTGGCGGCGTGATCAGCAACGGCGACGCCGGGACGGTCGCCAGCAACTACACGGTGAGCCCAGCCCAGAAGATCACCAGCCCCTGAGCCCATCACCGTTACCTGACCGTTACCGGGTCCGGCAGGCTGGCTTCGGCGCCCTGCCGGGCCCGGGTTCTTTTGCGTGCCCGTGCCCCGGCCTGGTAGGCGCCCCATCCGCACCGGCAGGAACATATGCCTTCGCCTGACTCATCCTGCTCAATAGATCGACCTTGCTGACTGGCGTTTCGGGCCTGCTGGGGGCGTTTACGCCCGGACCCGTGGGACCAGCGGGTTTGTCCTCCCAGGCACGATTCTGCCCAGTCCAGAGCCGCGTCCAGATCCTTCGGTCATCCTCTTGCGCGCCTTGTTACAAGCCAGTAACGTACTCGCGAGTAGGCAGAACCGGACGACACGGGATATGTCACCTGCTTCGTGACGCGCCTACGTTGGGAGCCGAGCACTGCCTCGGTTTCACGAGCAGCAGCGACAGCGCACCCGTCAGTGACTCCTACACTGAGTCCGGCGCGGACCACACCGGCCTCGGCATCGATGACAGCCGCCGGGGCGGGGAAGGAGTGATGCTCGCAGGTTCACACGAGTTCTCAATGATTCCACGTACATCGATCAGGAGGAACCGATCACATGCGCAAGCATCTCACCGCAGTTCTCATCGGCAGCGGCGCTGCCGCGCTCGCCCTTGGCATCGGCACGGCGGCCATGGCCACGACCGCCACGACCTTCACCGTCAAGCCGGGCGGTGCCGTGACCGGCACCGCTGGCAAGACGGTACTGAAGGACACGAAAACCGGCACGGTCCTGACCTGCGTATCGTCAGCGACCAAGGCCAACCTCAAGAAGGGCAGCGGGCTGTCCGGCACCGCCCTCGGCAAGATCACGTCGGTCACGTTCAGCACGTGCACCGGCCCGGGTGGCCTGAAATTCACGGCGACGACGTCGGCGTTGACCACCAACCCGTGGAACCTGAACGCCAAGTCCTTCAGCAACGGCGTCACCAAGGGGACCATCACCAAGGTCACTGCCACCCTCAGTGGCAACGGGTGCAGCGCGACCGTGGCCGGCACAACAGCCACGTCCACCGGTATGACCAACGGCAATTACTCCAACAGCACGCACATCCTGACGGCCAGCGGCGGCAACCTGCACGTCTGGAACGTCAGCTCCGGCTGCCTCGGCCTCATCAACACCGGCGACGGCACGACGTTCACCGGCAAGTACAAGATCTCGCCTGCGCAGACCATCACCAGCCCCTGACGATCGTCTTCAGGCGCTGACCAGGACGTGTCGATGACACGTAGCTAACCGGCCGTCCCGGGCCTCGCGAGGCCCGGGACGGCCGGCGTCATCTGGAGAGGATCTAGTTCCAGTGCGGAAACGCTCGTACGGCACCTGGCTCGGCACTAGCTTGGCCGCCGCCGTCCTCGCCGTCGGCCTGGCTGCCACCCCTTCGCTCGCCACCACCGCCAAGACCTGGACCGTGAAGCCGGGCGGGAGCTTCTCCGGCCGCAGCGGCCGAGTCATCGTCACGGACACGGCGAACGGAATAAAGATCTTCTGCTCATCCTCATCCATATCGGGCAAGCTCAAGTCAGGAAGCGGACTGGCGGGTTCCAAGATTGCTTCCATCACCGCATGGTCCTTCGGCCAATGCGAAATTGGTGGACAGGAGTTCTATACGCTGGAGAACAATCCGGCTGCATTCCCGTACCACTTGAACGCCGAGTCTTACGCTGCGGCCAGCGGCAAAACCACCGCGAGCGTCACCGGCATCCAGGCCGCCATGTTCGGGAGCGGCTGCACGCTAACCGTTGATGGTATGACAGCCATGACCCTTGGCCAAATCAAGGCTGTATACGCGAATAACACTCACCAGCTCGTAACAAGCGGCGGCAACTTGCATTTCTGGAACGTCAGCAGCGGCTGTCTGGGTTTGTACAATACCGGGGACCGCATAACCATCTCTGCCACCTACGCGGTCACCCCGGCACAGACCATCAAGAGTCCATAAGGAGATCGGGTATATGATCAGGTCACCTCAGAGGACCAGAATCCGCAGAGCCGTCATCGGTTCGTTGACGGCGCTCGTTGCCGGGTGCGGGATGCTGGCGAGCACTGGAACGGCGTCGGCCGACACGACCGTCACGCTCAGGTACCCGGTGTCGGGCAGCACTCATCTTGCCGCCCCTAACGCCACGCTGCCGCTCGGCCCTGGCAAGCTCACCGCGACCGCTGATCTCACCACCTACACGGTCACCGCGAAGCTGTCGTTGCCCGACGCCACCGGCTCGTTCAAGGAACTGAACGCGGTCCCGGTCACTGCGACCGCGCAGCTCATCAATGACGGCCCGACGACCGGGACCGTGAATCCCGATACCGGTGCGGTCGCCACCACGTCGAAGATCACGATGCGGATCGTCAGCCTGACCGTGGGCGGCGTCCCACAGCTGGTCGGGAACTCGTGCGAGACCGTCACCCCGGCCGCCGTGCAGGTGTCGAGCCAGCCAGGCTGGAGCATCATCAAGGGCGGCACCCTCGCGGGCACCTACACGATCCCGCGATTCCACCACTGCCTGCTGGATACGCTCCTGATCAACCTGACTCTCCCCGGGCCAGGTAATACCATCACTCTTACAGTCGGCAAGGGACACGCGGTCCGCTGACCCGATGCAGGAGTCAAGGATGCGATCGCGGGACATGACGCGGATGAGCGTGTCAGCGTCATGATCCGGCTGTCGCACCGCCCAGGCGCCAGGGTGACCGCCATTGCGGTCATCCTGGCCGGGACCGGGCTGGTGCTGTCTGGTGCCGCTTCCGCCGCGGGGCCGCAGGTCGTCCGGGCGAGCTTGGAATACACCTGCCGTGCCCCGACGGGATGGCACCCCATTCCCGCGCAGGTGACAGTCGGCATCCCGGGGACAGCGACCGCTGGCCAGCCCATCCGGCCCACGGCTCCTGCGGTCACCGTGACCTTCCCGCGCGCCGATGGTGAACAACTGGCCGAACTGAACGCGTCCGCGGTGAGCCTCACGGCGCAGATCCGGGGCGAAGCGACCGCGGACGGCAAGTCTGTGGCCGACCCCTGGCTGCTCAAGGCGGTGTCCGCACCAGTGCCCGCCCACGGCGACACGGAGCTTCATGTGCCCGGCGCGGTCCAGCCGGTCACCGACAGCGCCGCGGGGAACGTCACCTTCTCCGCCGTCGGCCTGTCCTTGCTTCTCGCACCGCGCATCACCCAGGGCGCCACCGCCACCCCGGCATCCAGCGCCACCGCCAGCCCGACACCCAGCGCCACCGCCACCCCGGCACCTATGCGCCTGGGCTGCGTGCTCAACTCGGGGCAGACGGCCACGCTGGCCACAGTGCCGGTGGTGGCCGCCGCCGGCTCCGCTGCGGCCGCCCCGCACCTTGCTGCTGGGCACTTCACCACCGGGCTCTGGCAGTCGGCCCCCGGCGGGAACGTCTCCGGAACCACCAAGCAGGTCATCGTGAAGGATGCCACGACCGGCACGGTGATCGCCTGCAAGTCCTCGACCGTATCCGGCACATACAAGTTCGGTCAGCAACTGCCCACGGCCGGCCTCGCGTCGTTCTCCTCGGTCACCCTGCTGACCTGTACCGGCCCGGCGGGCAAGACGTTCACGGTCGTGGCGTCGGCATCGGCCAGCCACCCGTGGCTGCTGAACGGCCAGTCCTTCGACACGACAACGAGCGTGGCCACGGTGACGATCAGCGGCATCATGGCCGCCATCAGCGATCCCGGGTGCAGCGCGACCGTGGCCGGCCCAAGCGCCACGGCTCCCGGCACGGTCGAAGGCACCAGCAGCATCGTCCAAGTTGTCTTCGTGACGAATAACCTGAGCCTGGGTTCCGGGAATCTGCACGTCTGGAACGTCAGGGGCTGCTCCGGCTTGTTCAACAATGGAGACGCGCTGACTTTCACCGCTACCTATGAAGTTAACCCGCTACAATTCATAGGACAAGCCGCTTGCCCCCCCTTCCCCGTGAAGACCGGATTCCCGTTCAACCCGGATTTCAAGCTCCCGGGCTTCCCTCACAAGGGCGCGATCGTTACAACTGCGCCGCCCGACCTGCCACCCTCGCAGGGTTGCGCTTTCATAAAAGGGTTCACCAATGTCCCGAAGCTCAATGGGGCTGCACTGGTAGGTCCTGGGTTCGGGAATATCCAAGATGGCCGACGGACCATTTTTAATGGTTCACACAACGGTTACTTCCAGACCGATTCGGCCGGCAAGCTCTATTACAAGCCGTGCCCCGGCAGTGCGCCGAGGTGCAAGGCTATCGACGGCCTGCCGCCGGTAACCGCCACGCTCCTGGGCTTCGGCTTCGTGCCGACCACGGCGACACTGCAGATCACGCAGGTCGGGACGCTGAATATCGTCAGCCTGGGTACAAACGGCACGCTGAATTCCAGCGAAGTACAGTCGCTGGCCTCGATACGAGTGGAGAAGGTCCTGGTCAACGGGGCTCCGCTCAACGTGGGCAACAACTGCCACACGGTCAGGCCCTTCCCGCTCGTGCTCTCCGCCGGACCGGGGTACAGCCTGGACGACGGCGGGGTGCTGAACGGGACGATCACGGTCCCGTCGTTCACGGGGTGCGGCGTCGGGGAGAACCTGGACCCGATATTCAACGCAACCGTGTCTGGCCCGGGCAATTTCGTTCAGCTGACCCAGGGGAACCTGTGCATTAGCTGGAACGCCAGCGGGAACCTCCCAGGCGCGGCAGAAGGGTGCCCGGCCGGCGTGCCGAAGCCCGTCCGCTGAGCAGGGCGGGGCCGGACGTAACCGGGGAATAATGAAAATGAAAGCCGCGGGCATCATCGCGCCTAAGTGCGCAGGGGTGATGTTGCCGCCAACGGCGGGAGCTTGGAACGGCATCACCCGGAATCGTCAAGCCACACCGTAGGTCTCGATCTCTTACCGCAGAATTCGAGGGCCCGCCAGCACGCCCACGGATGAGTTGCCCGGCCGGTCACAGGCTCTCCTGCTAGGTTTCTGAACTTCGGTTTTATGCCAACCACGGCGACACTTCAGATCGCCCCGCTGACTTCCACGATCTGTTGCGCCGGCGCGGTGAGCTCGCCGTCCAGGCCGCGCTTTCCCCAACTCCGGCCCTGCCACCCGTCCGGGGAGGGCGAACTGATTGACGGCGAAAATGCCCGAGGGAGCGCCAGCGTGGCTGGCGCCCCCTCGATTACTACGGTCTTCAGTTACAGTCTTCGGCTACTTGAGCCCGAAACGCCCGTCGCGCAGGCTGTGCGCGGAGATCCGGCGGGCGCTTTCCCGGCTCGCGCCGCTCTGGCTGCTCACGGCGAACGCCTGCAGCAGTGTGTTGGCCTGGTGGCCATTGCCGAACGAGTCGGCGATGGAGAAGGTGCCGTTCAGCGTGAGGCTGTTGACCCCAGACGCCGAGGGCAGGCCGGAGTTGGCGTCGATCGCCTCGTTGACCGGGATGTTCTTCGCGCCACCAGGGCCGCAGCCGGTGACGCCGGGAGCGGTGAAGGTGTTATCGGTGGCTGTACCGCCCGAAACCTGGAGGACGGCGACATTCGGGAAGCGCTTCGGGTTCGGGTCGGACAGGAAGCTCAAGGTACCGGTGACTTGCGGGTTGATGACGACCGGCTGGTTGTTCGACCCGATGTAGCAGTTGTTGCCGAGCAGCGGGTTGATCAGCTTGAACTTGATCGGCTGGGTCCACGTGGTGAGCGCGAAGTTCGTGATCTGGCCAGCGGACTGGGCCAGCGCGAAGATGTTCAGGTACTTCCCGCCGAAGTTCTCGGCCTTCACGCACAGATTCTGGACGACGGGGTCGGTGCTGGGGCAGCCCAGCGCCTTGAGCAGGCCGCCTGGCACGAACTCGGGCGAGGTGACCAGCTGCGCAGCCAGGCCGGAAGGCGGCGGCAAGATCCCGCCGCTGAGCTGGGAAGGCGTGGCGTTCGGCGGAGACCATACGCCGAACTGAGCGGTCACGGGGTGTGCGACCGGCGTTGTGATGTTACCGAGCGTGATCGAACCGGTGACTGCGTCCCCCGCGACGCATCCGGTCAGGTCGCCGGGGAGGGACTCCTGCATGAGGGGGTTGAGCAGCGGGCAGTTGGTGAACGGCTTGTAGATGCCGCCCGGCGGCGGGTAGCCCGGTCCCGTCTGGTTGGGACGCGCATGCGAGGCCGGGTGGGTGGCCAGCGCGGACGCCGGCAGTCCGACGGCGATCAGCGCCACTGCGGCGGCTGACGTCGCAGTCCCTACAAAGAGCCGACGGCGGCTCGGCCATCTAGGTGCCTTCATCGATATTTCTCCTTATGTCTCTCGTCACCGATCCGCGTCGAATAGGCCTGAGAACAGGGCGCCACACGACGGTCATTTCACTTGCCCTGTCGCGGGTCAGACCTCTGACCTGCATGCTCATCGTCAATGAACGGTTTGGTCCTAAGCCTTGCGGCAAGACCAACTTTGGCTGGGCGGCTCCAGGCATGCCATATGAAGCCGCATACACGGTCATATGCCGACCCTTACCGTGCACGATTCGCCGTCGTGGTTACTGGCAGGTAAAATTAGAGCGCTGATGTACGCGAGAGTCAAGATTAAGAGTCAAGATTAAACTGCCATCCCGGCCCGGCGTGGTCAGCAGGCCGAGTCGGCGGCGGACATGGCGGCCAGCTTTTATCAGTAAATGACAAACTGGCGATGGGCTTTTTGTCAGCTGTGGATGAACAAGCTGTCAGGCGCAGGATGAACGAGCCGATGGCTGCGTCCCCGGATCTTAGCTGATGTCCGCGGGGTCCTACTGCCCACCGACCGGGTCCACGGACCGGCAGCTCCTCCAGCGAACCGCCCAGGGCCAGGGAGATGTTCGGGCTGATCACGAGCGGCTGGCTGGTGCTCCCCGACATAGCAGTCGTTCCCAGCAGCGGGTTGATCAGCCTGAAGCCTGTGCACGGACTGGCCTGCCAGCGCGCAGATCCTTCCTGACCGCAAGGCAGATCGCATGCCATTCAAGCACTCGGGCGGGGTACTCCGGCCGTCCTTTTCTTCGCCACCCTCTTGGTGGTAGCCGCGCCGGGATTTAAACCGACAGCATCAGCGGCGAATGCCGGGCAATCGTTCGGCACATTGTGAGGATGCACCTTAGCGAGATCTCACCGGCGGCTACGTTAACCACGGGTCCTCATCTTCGAGGACGCGGGTATTCATTGCACGAAGACGGCTTGCCCGCCTGCTTACCCTTCAGCGCAGCAGTTCAGGTATATGTCCGGGCGGTTCGCCTTGACCGGGTATTCAAGAGGTGCCCGCAGCATCCCGGCCCTGGCATAGGCACGCCCGCCGACAGGAACCTTGGGGTCTCGGCGGGCTTTGACCGGCAGCGCTGATACGCGAGGGAGCGCCGGCCAGGCCGGCGCTCCCTCGATTGCTGTAGTTGGATTGGATACCGCGGTTACCGGCCGATACCTAGATGCCGGGCCACGCTGTGCAGCTGGCTGAAGGGGACCCGGTGGGCGGATGCCCGGGGGCCAGCGGTGGTGCCGATGCTGTCGTTGAACGCCGACAGCAGGATGTTCGCCTGGTTCCTCGTGTTGAAGCAGTCGGCGATGGCGAAGGTGCCGTTGAGCGTGAGGCTGTTGACCCCGGACGCCGCCGGCAGGGCGGCCCCGGTGTCGAGCGCCTCGTCGACCGGGATGTTGGCCGCGCCACCCGGGCCGCAACCGGTAACGCCGGGTGCAGTGAAGGTGGTGTCGGTGGCTATCGCCGTCGGGATCTCAAGTACGTCGGTGTTGGGGTGCTTCTTGGGGTTGGGGTCGGGCAGTATCTCGAGCGAAGTGCCGGGGGCGGCGGTGACGTTCGGGTTGATCACGATCGGCTGGTTGTTGTTCCCGATGTAGCAGTTGCTGCCGAGCAGCGGGTTCATGAGCTTGAACTTGAGCCGCTGGGTCCACGTGGTCAGCCCGAAGTTCGTGAGCTGGCCCGCGTTCTGGGCGAGCGCGAAGACCTTGTTGTCCTTCGCGGTGCCGTTCTGCGCCCGCGTGCAGATGCTCTGGACGACCTTGTTGGTGCTGGGGCAGCCCAGTATCTGGGTCAGGGTCCCCGGGATCTGGTCCGGCTTGGTGGTCAGCATCGCGGACAGGCCGGCGGGCGGCGGCAAGATCCCGCCGGAGAACGAGTTGATTCCCGTGGTCCAGTCGCCGCCAAAGTCGGCGTTCGCCGTCTGCACGCCGCCGAACTGCACGTCCACCGGCTCTATGACCGGCGTCGTGATGTTACCGATGGTGATCGAGCCGCTGTTCACATGCCCGTCGGAGCATATGACCGCGGAGCCCGATACGCCCTCCTTCATGAGGGGGTTGAGTATCGGGCAGTTGGTGAACGGCTTGTAGATCCCGCCCGGCGGCGGGTAGCCCGGCCCGCCACTGCCGGCGCGCGCATGCGGGGTGGAGTGCGCGGCCATCGCCGCTGCCGGTACTCCGACAGCAATCAGCGCGATCGCTGCGGCTGACGTCGCAGTTCCCACCAGGAACCGATTGCTCCGCCATCTGGACCAATTCATCGACATTTCTCCTTATGTCTCTCGTCACCGATCCGCGTCGAAAGGCCTGCGAGCGGGGCAGCCGTGAAGGCCATTTCTGGCTTATCGTGGGTCAGGCCCGTGATCTGCATGTCTCGTCCCTTGACGAACGGTTTGGTCCTGACGCAGGACGCAGTGTTATCCGCGCTCGCCGCAGCGAGACGGCCTGGTCTTGCACACCAAGATCAACTTAGGTTCAGTGGCTCCAGGGCATGACGTAGGAAGCCGCGTAAACGGCCATATGTCCGGCCCTTACCGTGCGCGATTCGCCCTCGGGTTACTGGCAAGTAAATTAGAGCGCTGTTGTACCCGGGTGTCAAGATTCAACTGCCATCCCGGCGCGGTGAATCAGCAGGGAGACCCGCGGGCGGGCGCGAGGGCAGCCCTTTAGCAGCAGATGACAATCTGTCATTAGCCTTCTTGTCAGCTGGAGATGAACGAGCCGGCGGCCTGTGTCGAGCCGGCGGCCTGTGTCTGCGGCCAGTGTCTGGAGGTCCGCACGCACCAGCCAGCGGCCGGCCTGAACCACGGCAGGCCCGTCGCAGCCCCTCCCGGGACCGCCGGCATCACGTTTTGGCGGCCAAATGGTTACAGCTCCGACCCGCCCGCCGGGCGGGCCCCCGGTCATCTCACCGTCCAGGGAGCAGTCGCCGAGAGCACGGCAGGGCGCATGACCGGCAGATCACGGTACGAGCGAGACGGCCGGGACCAGCGGGGCACCAGTTCCCGGGCCTGGTCACGGAATGACCGGTGCAGGCCAGCGGCACGTCGCCGGCCCTATGAGACGGGGTGCGCGCGGGCCGAACGGTCTCCTTGACGGCGATATCACCCGCCGTTAGCATACCGGCCAGTAACCATCAGGGAATCCGAAGCTGACCTGGGACTATGTAGCGAAGCCGCCGATGATGAGCGGGACGCCGGGACGGACCGGTAGTTTTTCGTCCGTTCGGCTATCGTGGCTCCACCCTGCCTGGTCGAGCACACGCTGCGGCGAGCGCGGGTTCTGATATGAGTGAAGGCGGTTCTCATCTCGACCTGGGCGAGGCGCAGACTGGCCAGGCGCAGACTGGCGAGGCGCAGACTGCGGTGAGCGACGCCGGGAGGTGAGATGGGAATCGAGGTGGTTGTCGAGGGGCTGACCAAGTCCTTCGGCCGCCGCGCGGTGTGGCGTGACGTCACGCTGACACTGCCCGCCGGCGAGGTGTCGGTGATGCTCGGCCCGTCCGGCACCGGCAAGACGGTGTTCCTCAAGTCGCTGATCGGGCTGCTCAAGCCCGAGCGGGGCCGGGTACTGGTCGATGGCGTCGACACCGTCCACTGCTCCGAGCGCGAGCTCTACCAGGTACGCAGGCGGTTCGGCGTCATGTTCCAGGACGGCGCGCTGTTCGGCTCGCTGAACCTGTACGACAACATCGCCTTCCCGCTGCGCGAGCACACGAAGAAGTCAGAGACCGAGATCCGGCACATCGTTGGCGAGCGGATGGAAATGGTCGGCCTGGGCGGCGAGGAGCGCAAGGTCCCCGGTGAGATCTCCGGCGGGATGCGCAAGCGGGCCGGCCTGGCCCGCGCCCTGGTGCTCGACCCGCAGATCATCCTGTGCGACGAGCCGGACTCCGGCCTTGACCCGGTGCGCACCGCCTACCTGTCGCAGCTGCTCATCGACCTGAACGCGCAGATCGACGCCACCATCCTGATCGTCACCCACAACATCCAGGTGGCCCGTACGGTGCCGGACAACATGGGCATGCTGTTCCGCGGCAACCTGATCATGTTCGGCCCGCGCGAGGTGCTGCTGACCAGCGAGGTGCCGGCCGTGGCGCAGTTCCTTGACGGCCGCCGGATCGGGCCGATCGGCATGTCCGAGGAGAAGGACGCGGCCACGATCGCCATGGAGCAGGCGCACGCCGACGCCGGCCATCACGATGGCGGTGCCGGCTCCGACCTGCGGGTGGTGGTGCCGCAGCTCGACCCCACACCCGGGCTGCCGCCCCGCCGCGCGGTGGAGCGGAGGAAATCCCGGGTGATCAGCATCCTGCACACCCTGCCGCCCCCGGCCCAGCAGGCCATCCTGGCCAGCCTGAGCACGGCCGACCTGGAGCGCTACCGGCAGAGCTCCGCGCCGCCGTGGCCGCCGGCCTCGGCACCGCACGCGCCGGCCTCGGCACCGCACGCGCCGGCCTCGTCTCCCCCCGAATCGGACCAGGGCGGCCATACGTGACGGCCCAGGAGCCGGTGGTCCCGGGTCTGGACGTCCCGGGGCCGAAGAGGGAGAAGGAAACGCGGCCGCCGGTCCGCGGACTGGGCGCACTGCGCCAGACCGGAGACCTGTTCGCGCTCGCCATCAGCGTGATCCGGCTGACGTTCAAGCGGCCGTTCCAGCTCCGCGAGTTCATCGAGCAGTTCTGGTTCATCGCCAGCGTGACGATCCTGCCCTCGGCGCTCGTCGCGATCCCGTTCGGCGCGGTGATCGCGCTGCAGCTCGGCTCGCTGACCCAGCAGCTCGGCGCGGAGTCCTTCACCGGCGCGGCGAGCGTGCTTGCCGTCGTCCAGCAGGCCAGCCCGCTGATCGTCGCGCTGCTGATCGCCGGCGCGGGCGGAGCGGCGATCTGCGCGGACATCGGCGCCCGCACCATCCGCGAGGAGATGGACGCGATGCGGGTGATGGGCGTCTCGCCGGTGCAGCGGCTGATCGTGCCCCGGGTGCTGGCGGCCATGTTCGTCGCGCTGCTGCTCAACGGCCTGGTGTCGGTGGTCGGCGTGCTCGGCGGCTATTTCTTCAACGTCTTCCTGCAGCACGGCACCCCGGGCGCGTACCTGTCCAGCTTCTCCGCCCTGGCCCAGCTGCCCGACCTGTACATCGGCGAGATCAAGGCACTGATCTTCGGCTTCATCGCCGGGGTGATCGCCGCGCACCGGGGCCTGAACCCGCGGCCGGGGCCGAAGGGCGTCGGCGACGCGGTGAACCAGTCGGTGGTCTTCACCTTCCTGCTGCTGTTCCTCGTCAACCTCGTGCTCACCGCGATCTACCTGCAGATCGTCCCCCCGAAGGGGGTGGGATAGCCCGATGGGCGTCATCACCCGAGAGCGCTCGCAGCCGGCCATCGGCCCGGACCGGTGGCCCGCCCGGCTGGGCTCGGCCGCGAACCGCTCGCTGTCCTGGCTCGACATGCTCGGCGACCAGCTGCTGTTCTACCTGCGCGCGCTGCTGTGGATCCCGAGGGCGATCCACCGGTACTTCAAGGAAATATTCCGGCTGCTCGCCGAGGTGTCCTTCGGCAGCGGCGCGCTCGGGCTGATCGGCGGCACGGTCGGCGTGATGATCGGACTGACCCTGGCCACCGGCACGGTCGTCGGCCTGCAGGGCTACGCGGCGCTGAACCAGATCGGGGCGGCCGCGTTCACCGGCTTCATCTCCGCCTACTTCAACACCAGGGAGATCGCACCGCTGGTCGCCGGCCTGGCGCTGTCTGCCACCATCGGCGCCGGGTTCACCGCGCAGCTCGGCTCCATGCGCATCAACGAAGAGATCGATGCGCTGGAAGCCATGGGCGTGCCGAGCCTGCCCTACCTGGTGACGACCCGGATCATCGCCGGCGTGGTCGCCATCATCCCGCTGTACGCGGTCGGCCTGGTGACCTCCTACGTGGCTTCCCGCGAGGTCACGGTGCTGTTCAACGGCCAGTCATCGGGCACCTACGACCACTACTTCGGACTGTTCCTTTCGCCAGTCGACGTGCTCTGGTCGTTCGTGAAGGTGCTGATCTTCAGCACGATGGTGATCCTCATCCACTGCTACTACGGCTACCGGGCCACCGGCGGCCCGGCCGGGGTCGGGGTGGCCGTCGGCCGTGCGGTGCGCGCCTCGATCGTGGTGATCAACGTCGTCGACTTCTTCATGAGCCTGGCCATCTGGGGCGCGACGACGACCGTCCGGGTGGCTGGATGAGCAGGACGCGGGTCCGGCTGGTCGGGGTGGCGTTCCTCGCCGTCATCGGCCTGCTGATCTGGTTCTCGCTGGCGCTGTACAACAAGCAGTTCACGCCCGTGGACACGGTGACCCTGTACACCGGCAGTGTGGGCAACGAGCTGCACCCGCAAGCGCAGGTGCTCGTGCGCGGCGTGCAGGTCGGCGAGGTGCGCTCGATCACGGCCAACGGCAACGGCGCGACGCTGACACTGGCGATCCAGCCCAGCATGAGCAGCGAGCTGCCCGCGAACGTAACCGCCGAGATGGTGCCCACCACCCTGTTCGGCGAGCGGTACGTGGACCTGATCCTGCCCGCCACGCCCGTCGCGGCCCGGCTGGACAACGGCAGCGTCATCCACCAGGACCAGTCGAGGGACGCGATCGAGGTCGAGACCGTCCTGAACAACCTGCTGCCCGAGCTCACCGCGGTGCAGCCGCAGAACCTGTCCATCACCCTGACCGCGATCGCGCAGACGCTGCAGGACCGGGGCACCAAGCTGGGCCGGACGCTGGTGCTGCTCAACGCCTACCTGCACAGGTGGCTGCCGAACCTGCCGGCGCTGGACAACGACATCCGCGAGCTCGTGCAGGTGACCAGGACCTATAACCAGGCGGCCCCGTCCATCGTGCAGGCGCTCAACGATTTCGCCGTCGTCAACCAGACGCTGGTGCAGCAGGAAGGCAACCTCAGCGCGCTGCTCAGCACGCTGACCCAGTCCGACCAGGACCTCACCTCGTTCCTGAGCCAGAACAAGGGCAACATCATCCGGCTGTCGAGCGACGGCCTGGCCACGCTGAAGATTCTCGCGCGCTACTCACCGGAGTTCCCGTGCGTGCTCGATGACCTGGTCAAGTTCGAGCCGAACATCAACAGGGTGCTCGGCGCGGGCACCCACCAGCCCGGGCTGCACGTACACGTGAACGTCCAGCAGCCGCTAGGGACCCCGACCGCGCCGCTTGGCAACTACCTGCCAGGCAAGGACACGCCGTTCTACGGCGACAACACCGGGCCGCACTGCTACCCGATCCCGTTCCCCGGCATCTCGCTCAACGACGGGGCCACCCCGGCGACGCCTCGCGCGGCCAGCGCGAGCACCTCGGCCGTAACCAGCCCGGCGGCCGTAACCAGCCCGGCGGCCGTAACCAGCCCGGCGGCCGCCGGCAGCGTGACGGCGGCCGGCACGTCCCTTCCCGGCGGGCTCAGCCTGGCGAACTCGCCTCAGGAGAACGAGCTCATCAACGAGATATCGGCGCCGGCCCTCCGCGTGCAGCCCCGCTCCCTGCCCGGCTGGAGCAGCATGCTGGTCGGCCCGCTGTATCGCGGCAGGCAGGTGCAGCTCGGATGAGCACCGCGCTGCAGCCGCACGTCAAGCAGAAGAGCCTGGCCGGGCCGCTGACCAAGTCGATCATCTTTATCGCCGTGACCGCGCTGGCCACCGCGATCCTCGGCCTGTCCATCGCCTCCACCGGGCCGAACGGCACCGTCAGCTACAGCGCCGTGTTCACCGACGTCACCGGGCTGACCGTCGGCTCCGACGTGGACATTGCCGGAGTCCGGATCGGCCAGGTGAACCAGATCACCGTGGTGGACCGCAACCTTGCCCGGGTCGGCTTCTCGACTGAGTCAGGCCGCCCGCTGCCCGCCTCGGTGACCGCGACGATCAAGTACCTCAACCTGGTCGGCCAGCGCTACATCAACCTTCAGCAGGGCGCCGGCCCGGTGGACCAGACGCTCCCGGCGGGGGCGACCATCCCGCTGGCTCAGACCACGCCCGCGCTCAACCTGACCGACCTGTTCAACGGCTTCCAGCCACTGCTGCAGGCCCTGTCGCCGAACGACGTCAACCGGCTCTCCGGCGAGATCATCCAGGTCTTCCAGGGCCAGGGCCCGACGGTGGGCAGCCTGGTCGCCCACATCGGGTCGCTCACCACCACGCTGGCGGCCAAGGACAAGGTGATCGATGACGTCATCGGCAACCTGAACGCGGTGCTCAAGACCGTCAACTCCCGCGGCAGCGAGCTGTCCGACCTGGTCACCACGCTGCAGCAGCTGGTATCGGGGCTTGCTGCCGACCGGCAGCCGATCGGCAGCGCGATCAGCGCCATCGGGAAGTTGACGACCGCCACGGCCGGCCTGCTGCAGGTCACCCGGCCCCCGCTGAAGCAGGACATCATCCAGCTCGGCCGGCTGTCCGGCAACCTGGCCGCGGCCACGCCCACGGTGACCACGTTCCTGCACAACCTGCCGATCAAGATGACCGAGATCGGCCGGCTGGCCTCCTACGGATCCTGGCTCAACTTCTACCTGTGCGACGCCGCGCTGGCCGGAGCCAAGAGCGCCTTCGGCGCCCCGCCCCCGACCGGAATCTCCATCACGGCGGCGAGGTGCCGCGGATGAAGCGGATGAAGTCGATCTCCGAGCGCAACCCGATCGCCGTCGGGCTGGCCGGGCTGGCCCTGCTGGTCGTGGTCGCGCTGCTCGCGTTCAACGCGAACAACCTGCCGATCATCGGCGGCGGCACCACCTACAGCGCCCTGTTCACCGAGGATGCCGGCCTCAACCCGGGCAACGAGGTCCGGGTGGCGGGCGTCACGGTGGGGAAGGTCACCGGGGTCGCGCTCGACGGGAACCGGGTCAAGGTCTCGTTCCGGGTCAAGGGCGCATGGGTCGGGAACGCGAGCACGGTCAGCATCCAGATCAAGACCCTGCTCGGCGACAAGTACCTCGCGCTCGACCCGCTGGGCACCGGCCCGCAGCCTCCTGCGGCCACGATCCCGGCCACCCGGACCACGTCGCCCTTCGACGTGACCCAGGCCTTCCAGCAGTTCGGATCGACAGTCGAGCAGCTCAACACCAAGCAGTTCGCGCAGAGCCTGGAAGCGATCTCAGGCGCGTTCCGGAACACGCCGCCATACGTGCACCGGGCGCTGACCGGGCTCTCCGCGCTGTCGCAGACCATCGCCTCGAAGGACGTCCAGCTCGCCCGGCTGTTCGCCGGCACCCGGCAGATCACCCAGACCCTGTCGTCGGAGGACAGCGAATTCCGCGCTCTGCTCGGCGACGGCAACCTGCTGCTGGGAGAGCTCAGGCAGCGCCAGCAGGCGATCCACGCGATGCTGACCGGGACCGAGGCACTGGCCACCCAGCTGTCCGGGCTGGTCAGTGACAACCAGGCCACTCTCGGCCCCACGCTGCGATCGCTGGATCAGGTCACGACCGTGCTGAAGGACAACCAGGCGAACCTGCGCAAGGCGCTGGCGCTGGCCGGACCTTACTACTCGCTGCTGGGCAACACGCTGGGCAACGGACGCTGGTTCGACACCTACCTGTGCGGCCTGATACCGAAGGCGTACTCGCCGCCGGCCGTGGTCCCCGCCAAGGGCTGCATACCGCCGAAACCGGGCGGGGGCGGCTGATGCCCGGGAATCTCCGCGACCGGCTGACCCCCTCGACCAGGCGGGCCAGGATCATCGCGATCACCGCGGTGGCCGCCGTCATCGCGCTCGTCTCGGCCGGGCTCGTGCTCACCTCGGGCAGCCCCGGCACACAGGTCACCGCGTACTTCAGCGACACCATCGGCGTATATCCCGGATCCACGGTCCGGATACTGGGCGTGTCGGTCGGCACGATCGACTCGGTCCAGCCGGAAGGCCAGCGGGTCAAGGTCACCATGACGATCAACAGCGGCGTGCCGGTGCCGGCCAGCGCCGACGCCGTTGTGGTGGCGGCCAGCGTGGTCTCCGACCGCTACATCCAGCTCACCCCCCCGTGGACCTCAGGACCGCAGCTCGCCGATAACGCGGTGATACCGGTCAGCCGCACCGCCACCCCGCTGGAGATCGACCAGCTCTACGCCAGCCTGGCCAAACTCGCCAACGACCTCGGGCCGAACGGGGTCAATGCGCACGGGGCGCTGTCCGACGCGATCAACACGGGCGCGGCCAACCTGGCGGGCAGCAACGGCAAGGACTTCAACACCATGATCAACGAGCTCGGCCAGGCGACACGGACCCTGTCCGGCTCCCGGGACAACTTCTTCGCCACGATCAACAACTTGCAGCAGTTCACCACCCTGCTGAACACCGATGACAGCCAGGTGCGCCTGGCCCAGCAGCAGCTCGCCCAGGTGTCCGGCTTCCTGGCCGGCGACCGGCAGGACTTGGCCGGGTCGCTGCACGAGCTGGCCATCGCGCTCGGCCAGGTGCAGGCCTTCATCGCGAGCAACCGGAGCCTGATCAAGTCGAACGTGACCAAGCTCGCCGACATTACCCAGATCCTGGTCGACGAGCGGGCTTCGCTTGCTCAGACGATCGACGTGGCGCCGCTCGCCGTGGACAACGTGGTCAATGCGTACGACCCGGTGAACCACAGCCTCGACGGCCGCGGCGACCTGAGGGAACTCGAGGTGGACCAGGGCGGGACGGCGGCACAGCCCGCAACGGCCGGGACGGCCCCGGCGCTGCCCGCAACGGGCCCAGCCGGGCCCCCGGCGGGCCCGGCGGGCAGCTCAGTCTGCGAGGCGGCCCGGTCAGCGGGCGGCAGTTTCGCGCCGCCGCTCGGCTCGCTGTGCCGCCAGGAGGAGGCCGCGGTGCTCGTTCCGGTATCCCAACAGCAGCAGGCCGCGCTGCCGCCGCTGCCGCTGCCGCCCGTCGGCCCGGTGTACGGGTCGGCCGGCAGCGTCCGGAGCCAGGGGGGGTGACGGCGCGATGAGGAAACGGGCGGCCATCGCGGCCGCGGCCGCGGCCGCGGCCCTGGCGGTCGCGGTGGCCGGCTGCAGCGGCGGCAGCGGCGGATTCAACGGCATCTACAGCCTGCCGCTGCCCGGCGGGGCCAGCCTCGGTAGCCACCCGTACACGGTGACCGCGCAGTTCGCCAACGTGGTCGACCTGGTGCCGCAGTCCGCGGTGCGGGTCAACGACGTGGCGGTCGGCCGGGTTTCCCGCATCTACCTGCCGCCGCACAGCTGGACCGCGGATGTCACCATGGTCGTCAACGGCGACGTGCACCTGCCGGCGAATGCGGACGCCGAGCTCGAGCAGTCGAGCCTGCTTGGCGAGTGGTTCGTCTCGCTCAGCGCGCCGCCGGGCGGGATGGCGGAGGGGGCGCTGGCCGACGGCGCGGTGATCCCGCTGTCGCGGACCACCGGCAACGCCACGGTCGAGGAGGTGCTCGGCGCGCTGTCGCTGCTGCTGAACGGCGGCGGCCTGACCCAGCTGCATACGATCTCCACCCAGCTCAATGCCGCTCTCGCCGGCAACGCGCCGCAGATCCACTCCCTGCTGTCGCAGCTCAACCACCTGGCCACGAACCTGAACGCGCATCGCCACGACATCACCGCGGCCCTGGACGGGCTGAACCAGCTGTCGGCCACGTTGCGCGCCCGTGACCAGCAGATCGGCAGCGTGCTTGACAACCTGACCCCCGGACTGCGGGTGCTCAGGGATCAGCGCGCCCAGTTGGTCACCCTGCTGAACTCGCTGCACACCCTCTCCGGCGTCGCGGTGGACACCATCAACAAGAGCCAGGCCGACACGGCGGCCAGCCTGCGGGCGCTGGAGCCGATCCTGCGGAACCTGGCCGACGCCGGCCAGGCGCTGCCGCAGTCACTGCAGGTGCTGCTCACCTACCCGTTCACCGACCAGGTGCTCAAGGACATCAAGGGCGACTACCTCAACACCTACCTGTCGATCACCGCGCCCCCCGGGACCACGATCATCCCGCCGGTCAAGCCGGCCACCTCGAAGGGCGCCGCGGTGCAGGGCCAGGCCGTGCTGCCGCTGCCCGCGGTCGGCGCCACGACCTCGCCGGCCGCCTCGCCGTCGGGGTCAGCCGGCAGCAGGCCGGGAGGGGGACGCTGATGCTGACTGTCGGCACCAAGGTCAAGCTGGTCGTATTCGCGGTGATCGCCGTGGCCATCCTCGCGTTCACCGCGGTGCGCTACGCCAACCTGGGCCGGTTCATCGGACTGACCGGGTATTACACCGTCACGATGGAACTGCCGAACGCTGGCGGGCTGTTCCCCAACGCGGACGTCACGTATCGCGGGGTGTCCGTCGGGCGGGTCGGGACCATGGGCCTGACGTCGAGCGGCATCACGGTGGGCCTCAACATCAGCAACTCGGCGCCGAAGATCCCGTCGTCCGGCCTGCAGGCCACGGTCGCGGACTTGTCCGCGGTCGGCGAGGAGTACGTCAACCTTCGCCCGCAGACGGACCAGGGACCCTACCTGACCGCCGACTCGGTGATCCCGGAGCAGGACACGCAGGTTCCGTTGCCGGTCACCAGCTTGCTCACCAGCATCAACACCCTGGTCACGTCGGTGCCCCAGCAGTCGCTGCGCACGCTGGTGGCCGAGCTCGGCAACGCGTTCCAGGACCAGGGACCGAACCTGCAGGTGCTGCTGGACAACAGCAGTACGCTCACCCGTGCCGCCACCGAGGATCTCCCGCAGACCAACAAGCTCATCGGCGACAGCCAGGCCGTGCTGGCCACCCAGGCCGCCGACACGGCGGAGATCCAGTCGTTCGGCCGTAACGCCGCGCTGCTGGCCGGCCAGCTGGCCAGCTCGGATGGCGACCTGCGCCGGCTGATCATCAACACGCCGCAGGCGGCACTGCAGGTCACCGGCCTGCTGCGGGACAACGACTTCGGCCTCAGCTCGGTGATCGCCAACCTGCTCACCACCTCTGACGTGACGCTCACCCGGCAGCCGGCGCTGCAGGAAATGCTGTCCGCGCTGCCGGCCGCGGTCGCCGCGGGCTCCACGGTGATCAACGCTCACGGGGCCAACTTCGGGATCGCGCTGACCTTTTTCAACCCGCTGCCCTGCACCGCGGGCTACGGCGGCACCGTGAATCGCAACGGCCTGAACCTCTCGCCGGCCCCGCCGCTGAACACGAAGGCGAGCTGCACCCTGCCCGCCGGCAGCGGCGTGGACGTCCGCGGATCGGCGCATGCGCCGTCGGGCGCAGGCGTGCCGCCAGCGGTCCAGGCGGGTTCCGCGCGCGGGCTGAGCGGACAAGGCACTCGCACCACCGCGCTACCGTCTGAAGCGGCGGGCATCAGCCAGCTGCTCGGGCTGACGCCCTGAGATCAGGAAATCGGGACAGGTGGTAATGACGCGCGCTTTCCGGCGACCGGCCCCGCTCCTCGCGGTAGCGATCACGCTCGTGGTCATCGCGGCCGCGAGCGCGGGCTGGTTCGGCTGGTCGTGGTACCACGCGGAGCACTCGGGCTCGACCGCCGGCGCCCGCGCCCGAGACCAGGTGCTGCGCGAGGGCGAGCAAGCGGTCCAGAACTTCAACACGCTCGACTACCGGAATCTCGATCAGGGCCTGAACCTCTGGCAGTCATCCTCGACCGGGACCTTGCACAGCGAGATCATGCGCGGCCGGCCCACGTTCGAGCAGGAGATCCGCAAGGCCAAGACGATCACCACCGCGACGGTTCTGGACGCCGCGCTCACCTCGCTGAACCAGGAGGACGGCACGGCCAACATCATGGTGGCGCTGCAGATCACGGTGAAGCCGCCGACCGGCGCGGCCACCACCAAGCAGTCCCGGCTGGAGGGCACCCTGCAGAGAACCGGCTCCGTCTGGAAGCTGAGCTCCCTGGGCCAGGTCCCGGCCGGCGTCGCCGCGCCGAGCAGCGGGCCGAGCACCGGGCCGAGCACGGCCCCGTAGCCCGGAAAGGAGATTCAGCATGCCACCGCCGCGCCGGCGCCGTCCCGTTCAGCCGGCCACACGCGTCCGGATTCCCCGGCCGGCGCGCTCTCGCAGCACACTGGCGGGCGAGCCCGCGGGCGGTGACCTGCCTGTCACCGAAGCTCCGGAAAACGGCCTGGCCGCTGGTGACCTGACCCACGACGACCTGACCCACGACGACCTGACCCACGACGACCTGACGGGGCAGGAGCCCACCGGAGACGACCTCCCCCAGGACCAGCCAGCCACTGATGAGCCGGTCGAACGCGAACCGGCCGCGGACGACCTGCTCCGGGACCATCCGGCCGGGGATGAGCCGACCGGGCCCGAACCGGCCGCGGACGACCTGGTCCTGGATAAGCCTGCCACCGGCAGCGCAGTGAAGGGCGAGCCGGCTGCGGACGAGCCGGCGGGAGACGAGCCGACCGGGCAGCAGCCGACACCAGCGGCTGAGCAGAAGGCCGCGCGGGATGCGTCACGCCATCCGCTGCTGCTGCCGACCTGCCTGGGTGCACTCGCGGTCATCCTCGGCGGCCTGGCCACATGGTTCGGGCTGGAGGCCAGCAGCGCGACCAGCGGGGTGGATGCGTCGAACACCGCGCTGACCGACCCCGCGGCCACCCGCGAGGTCAGCCAGCAGGTCACCAGCGCGGTGAACAAGATCTTCTCTTACAACTACGCCGATACCGCCAAGACAAGCCAGGCCGCGGCGACCCTGCTCACGGGGAAGGCCCGGCAGCAGTACGACACCCTGTTCAAGCTGGTCAGGCAGGATGCGCCGCAGGAAAAGCTCATCGTGACCACGACCGTCACCAACAGCGGGGTCGAGCTCCTGGACGGCAGCCAGGCCCGGCTGCTGATCTTCGCCGATCAGCGTGACACCGCCGGCGTCGCGCACAAGACGACCGACGCCGGCGCCATGTTCGCGGTGAACGCGGTCAGTCAGGGCGGCCGGTGGAAGATCTCGAGCATCGACACGTTCGGCGCGGCCGGCTGACTTCGCGGTCGTAGCCGGCCTGGCGAGCGACTACGCTGGTCGCGAACAGGCCCAGCCAGCGCCGCGCGCGCGGCACACAGGAGACGACCGTGCCCAAGTCCCGTGTCCGCAAGAAATCGGTCTACACGCCTCCGCCCCGGACGGCGAAGGCGAAGTTCAGCCCGCCCTGGCTCGCCCCCGCCATGCTCACCTGCCTGCTGCTCGGCCTGGCCTGGATCTCGCTGTTCTACATCACCGGCGGGAACCTGATCGGAATGCGGGCCCTCGGCAACTGGAACCTGGTCCTCGGGTTCGGCTTCATCATTGTCGGTGTCGGGCTGGCCACGAAGTGGCGATAGCCGGCTGACCGGGCCGACGCCGCGAATGACAGCGCTGTAAGTTCCTCCACACCATCATCCACAACTTGTGGATAACCGGTGGCCCTCGTCGTGATCCGGTGATTCGTACCGGCCGCGGAGCGGCCGGCGGCCCGCGCGGCCCTTACAACCCCAGTTGCTGGCGGATATCGTGGCTGCGGATGGCGACCGCCACGGCCAGCACCCCGAGCAGCACGACGGCCGCTCCGGCCTGCAGCAGGACCCGCCGCCTGCGCGGCGCATAGACGAAGGCGGCGGCGAGCAGGCCACCGGCCAGCAGCCCGCCGACATGCGCCTGCCAGGCGATCTGGGACCGCAGCAGCAGGTCGAACCCGAGGTTGAGCACCACGATGGCGACCAGCCACCTGCTGTCGATCCGCAGCCGCCTGGCCACCACGAACCAGGCGCCGAGCAGGCCGAAGATGGCGCCGGACGCCCCGAGGGCCGGCTGGGAGATCGGCGCCAGGTAGTAGTAGACGACCGACCCGCCTACCGCGCTGACCAGGTACACGGTGAGATAGCGGGCCGGGCCCAGGGTCCGCTCAAGCGAGGGTCCCACCACGATGAGCGCCCACATGTTGAAGATGATGTCGAGCGGGCCGAGGTTACTCACGCCTGGCGGGGGCAGGAACGCCGAGGTAATCAGCCGGTACCACTGCCCGGTGGCCACCCCCACGAGCGGGCCGTTCTCGCTGAACCGGCCGAGGCCGAGCATCTCCATGTCGTTGGCCAGCCCGGGGCGGATCCATTCGACCAGGTAGAGCAGGACGTTGAGGACAACGAGCGTCCAGGTCACCACGGCGACCCGAGAGCCGCCCCGCCCGCCGAACATCCCGCTGACCGGCCTGCTGCCCTGGTGGCCGGCTCGCACGCACTCGACGCACTGCTGTCCCACCGCGGCCGAGCGGAGGCAGTCCGGGCATGCGGGCCGTCCGCAGCGCACGCAGGAGACGTACGTCTCCCGCCCCGGGTGCCTGAAGCAGGTGGGCGGGACGGGCGTGTCTGCCGGCCCGCCGCCGGTACCAGCGGGCCCCGGGCCGGGAGTACTCATGGCGCTGTCTAGCCTAGTCGGGCGCCTGCGTGATCTGGACCGACTCCAGGACCACGTCGTCGGCCGGACGGTCGTCCCGGCCGGTCCGCACCCGGCTGATCGCGTCGACCACGTCGCTGCCCTCGATCACCTCACCGAAGATGGTGTGCCTGCCGTTGAGGTGCGGGGTCGGGACGGTGGTGATGAAAAACTGTGAGCCGTTCGTGCCCGGCCCGGCGTTGGCCATGGCCATCAGGTATGGTCGGTCGAAGGCGAGATCGGGGTGGAACTCGTCGCCGAACTCATATCCCGGGCCGCCCCGGCCGGTGCCCAGCGGGTCACCGCCCTGGACCATGAATCCGGCGATTACGCGGTGAAAGATTGTCCCGTCGTAGAGCCTGTCCTTGCTGGTCGCCCCCGTGGCCGGGTCGGTCCACTCGCGGCGGCCCTCGGCGAGATCGGTAAAATTCCTTACCGTCTTCGGCGCGTGATCGGGAAGGAGCCGGACGACCACGGAACCCATATTCGTACGCAGTGTCGCAGTCAGGTTTTGAGCCATGCCTGGCATCCTTGCATGGTTTGGTAGGGACGTCGCATTCGCGTCCGAATGGTTGAGGCCGCGGATGGGGGGAAGTGTGAGTGTCGGGATCACATTCGGGAGGTTGTTGTGTCCCTCACAATGAGCAAGGACGAGGCCCAGGCGCAGGCCATGGCCAGCTGGGACCGCGCCCGCGCGGCCGCGGCGCAGGCTTCGGCGCAGGCTGCCCCGCTGGTCAAGAACGCGAGCGCGGTCGCCCTGCAGCGCGCGCAGTGCGCCCGCGATTGGGCCGCTCCGCGAGTCGCGGCGGGCATCTATCAGGCCCGCGGCTGGGCGGCGCCGCGGATCGACCAGGCCGGGCAGACGGTCGAGGGGACCGTCGCGCCGAAGGTCAGCGAGATGCTGGCGGCCACCGCGCAACGGGTCGACCCGTCTCCGCCCGTGCCGGAGCGCCGGATCTGGCCCCGGGTGATCGCGACCGTAGTCGTGCTCGCCGCGGCGGGCGGCGCCGTCGCCGTCATCCTGCGCGGGCGCAGGACAAACCCGGCTGACGCGCTGATGGCGGATGAGGAAACGATTCCGGCCGCGTCCGAGCCGGACACCGCCACCGCCGAGGAGCGGGTCATGGCCGACGGGGATGTAGCGGGGAACGCGAACCGAGCCAGCGGCTGAACCTGACGCCCGTCAGGCCAGGCTGAGATCGAACGCGGCACGACGGTGGTCTTGCCCGGGCGGCCCGGGCAAGACCACCGCTGGTTTCCGGCGCCCGGTCCGGCCGGCGATGCCGGCTGCGATCCGGCCAGGCCGGCTGCCACCGCCGGCCGCGGCGCCTGATGCCCGGCGGCTGCTGCGTCTATCCGGCTCCTCGGCGAGCGCGGATGGCGGCGGCCCGTAGCACAATGCCCCTGTGCTGCTGAACGAGATCGCGCGGGTGTCCGCGCAGGTGGCCGAAGTGCCCGGGCGCCGGGCGAAAATCGGCCTGATCGCCGCGCTGCTGCCGGACGCGGCGGCCGATGAGGTACCGCTCGCCGTGGCGTTCTTGTCCGGCGAGCTTCGCCAGCGGCAGATCGGGGTCGGCTACGCGGCGCTCCGGGACCTGCTGGGCCCCCGGGACGGCGCCGCGGGGCCAGCCGCCGAAGCCGTCCCTGCTGCCATCAAGGCGACCGTGACCGTGACCGAGGCGGACGCCGCATTCGCCGCCATCGGCCGGGTGAGCGGGCCAGGCGCGCAGGCGGAGCGAAGGCGCCTGCTCGCCGCGCTGTGGGCGCGGACAACCGAGCAGGAACGCTCGTTCCTGGTCCAGCTGCTCGCCGGGGAGCTGCGCCAGGGTGCGCTGGAGGGGGTGATGGTAGAAGCGGTGGCGCAAGCCGCCGGGGTTGCGGCCGCGGAGGTCAGGCGCGCGCTGATGCTCGGCGGGTCACTGCCCGCGGTTGCCCGCGCCGCGCTGTGCGGTTCCGCCGACCCGCTCGCCACCGCCGACCCGCGCGCCACCGCCGACCCGCGCGGGGCTGCGGGCGGGCCGGCTGATGCCCTGTCCGCGCTGCGGACCTTTACGCTCCGCGTCGGCCGGCCGCTGCGCCCGATGCTGGCCGCCGCCGCCCCCACGATCGCGGCGGCGCTGGACAAGGTCTCGCCGGCCGCCATCGAGTGGAAGATCGACGGGATCCGCGTGCAGGCGCACAAGGACGGCTCCAGCGTCGCCGTCTTCACCCGCACGCTGGACGACATCACCGCGCGGGTTCCTGAGATCGCCGAGGCGGTGCTTGCGCTGCCCGCCACGGCGGTCGTGCTGGACGGCGAGGCGGTCGCGCTGTATCCCGACGGGCGGCCGCGGCCGTTCCAGGTCACCGCCAGCCGCGCGGGCACCCGGACCGGGGTGGAGTCGGTGCGCGGCGACGTGCCGCTCACCCCGTTCTTCTTCGACCTGCTGCACCTGGACGGCGCGGACCTGATCGACGCTCCCGCGCGGGAACGGCACGCCGCGCTCGCCCGGATACTGCCAGCCGGGCTGCTCATCCCGCGCACGGTCACCGCCGACCTCGCGGCCGCCGAGGCGTTCTTCGCCGACGCTATCGCCCACGGTCACGAGGGAGTCGTGCTGAAGTCCCTTGACTCGCGTTACGCGGCGGGCCGCCGCGGCAGTGAGTGGATCAAGGTCAAGCCACGGCACACCCTCGACCTCGTGGTGCTCGCGGCCGAATGGGGTCACGGGCGCCGCCGCGGCTGGCTGTCCAACCTGCACCTCGGGGCCAGGGACCCGGCGACCGGCGGCTTCGTGATGCTCGGCAAGACCTTCAAGGGCCTGACCGACGAGATGCTGGCCTGGCAGACCGGGCGGCTGCTCGAGCTGGCCGGTCCCGCACCGGGCGGCCAGGCCGCCGCGGGGGGATCCGGCTACGTGGTGCGGGTGCGCCCGGAACTGGTGGTGGAGATCGCCTTCGACGGGATCCAGGCCAGCCCCAGGTATCCCGGCGGCATAGCCCTGCGATTCGCCCGGGTGATCAGGTACCGGCCGGACAAGAATGCCGCGGACGCGGACACGATCGACGCGGTGCGCGCCGTCGCCCCGGCCAGCGAGCCGCAGTGACCGCCGACGTTACCCCGGCCGCGGGCGCAGCGACCAGGACCGCAGGTGAGAATAGCCGCGCACCGCGGCCGGCCGCCGTGGCTGCAGCCGGTAAGCGTCGTCGCCACGCAGCGCCCGCGCGAGTTCCCGGTCCACGAGCACCGTCCCCGGCCTGGCCAGGGACGTCAGCCTGGACGCCAGGTTGACGGCCGGCCCGTACACATCGCCGAACCTGACCAGCACCCGGCCGAGTGCCATGCCCACCCGCAGCTGCGGCAGGCCGCGAGCGGCCCGCGCCGGATCCGACAGCCGGACCGCTATCTCGGCGGCGTCCTGCGCCGTATCGGCGACGAAGAGCACCTCGTCGCCGAGTGACTTCACGACCCGGCCGTGGCTGGCCGCGATCGTCTCGGCCGCGTTCTCCTCGAACGACTCGAGCAGCGCGGCCAGGTCATCGACGCCGGAGCGCCTGACGGTGTTCGTGTACCCGACGATGTCGGCGAACCCGATCACCGCGGTGGCCGTGGACAGCTCGCCGGCCGAGCTCGCCAGGATGCGGCCGACCGCGGCGGCCAGATGCCGCCGCCAGGTGTAGGACATCAGGCTCTCGACGACAGGCAGCATTTCGGCCGTGACCGCGGCCGCGGCCGCCGCCCGCGCCGTCTCGTCGGTCCCTTCGACCTCGGTGATGCGGGCCATCAGCTCCCTGACCTGCCAATCGGCCAGCCTGGACATGGTCTGACCGATCGCGCGCACGTGCGGCAGCTCATCCGCAGGCGCGATCGCACCGCTGGCGATCAGCGCATCCCATCTGCGCAGCGCCGCGATGTCCCCGTCGGTGAACACCCGGGCGCCGTCATCCACGTCAGCGAATCCGAGAGCCAGCCAGATCCGCTGGCTCCGGGCCAGGCTCACCCCGGCCGCCTCGGCCGTCTCGGTCTTGGTGTACCGGCGGGGGCCGCCGAGCAGCGCCTGCTCGACCTGCTCCGTCGCCTGGTCGATCATGTGCGGTCCCGGCTACCGCACGGTGTGCACGATGAGAACGTCGCACGGCGCGCGCCGGGACACATCGGCGGGCACCGAGCCGAGCAGCCGGCCAGCCAGCGTGTTCAGGCCCCGGTTGCCCACCACGAGCAGGTCCGCCCGGTACTCGTCGATCGCGCCGAGCAGCGACTTGACCGGCTCGCCTTCGACGGCGAAGCGTTCGACGTCGCGCGCGCCCCGGGTGGCCGCTTGCTCGGTCGCGGTACGCAGCGTGTCCTCTGCCGGAGACGAGCCGACCACCTGGTAGGCGTCACCGCCCAGCTCGTCCTCCACGGCGGCCACCTGCCGGCGAGTGGCCGGGGTGTACGCACATACGATCACCAGCCTCGCGGCCGAATCGCGCGCCACCTCGGCCGCGCGCTCTACCGCGCGGTATGACGAATCTGACCCGTCCGTGCCGACCATTACGGTCTGGTAGGCGCCCATTGACTGCCCTTCCGGATGCCGGGATCCGAGCTCCCACGGTGACCCTACTCGAGAGTAGCCTTCCGCGCCGGGAGCCGCGCGGCCGGCGCCGGACAGCGCCGCCGGGCGGCCATGACGGCCGATCCGATCCGCGCAGGCCGGGGCGGTCAGGAGCCGAGGATGGTCAGGTCGAGCTGGCTGAGGCGGGCCGGGTCGGCCAGGATGTCGATCGCGACGATCTTCCCGCCGCTGACCGTGAAGGCGCCGACCGAGATCGCCTTCCCGTCCCGCAGGGAGACGGCCCCGGCGACCCCGTTGATGAGCGCCGGCTGCGCGAGCACCCCGTGGCGTGAGTACGTGAGCGCCTGGCTGGCGACCGCCTCGGCCCCGCGAACCTCGCGCGACGCACCCGGCACGGCGCCCATGTCGGCCCGCACCACGACATCGGGGTCAAGGACCGCGACCAGGGCCGCGAAGTCGCCTTCGCGTGCCGCGGCCATGAAGGCGTCGACGACCTCACGCTGCCGGCCGGTGTCGGTGTCCGGGACGGTTCGCTCGCCCTGCACACGGCGGCGCGCCCGGCTGGCCAGCTGGCGGGCCGCGTCCGGGGAGCGCTCCACGATCGGCGCGATCTCGTCGAACGGGACGGCGAACATGTCGTGCAAGACGAACGCGAGCCGCTCGGCGGGCGCCAGCGTCTCCAGCACGACGAGCAGCGCGAGGCCGACCGAGTCGGCGAGCAGCGCCTGGTGCTCGGGATCGGCGCCGTCCGCGCGGTCGATGATCGGCTCGGGCAGGTGCACGCCCAGCGGCTCCTCGTGCCGCGACCGGCGCGACCGCAGCATGTTGAGAGAAACGCGCGCGACGACGGTCGTCAGCCACCCGCCGAGGTTCTCCACGTCGCTCGTGTCGGCCAGGCTGAGCCGCAGCCAGGCCTCCTGAACCGCGTCGTCGGCCTCGCTCAGCGAGCCGAGCATCCGGTAGGCCACCGCTCGCAGCCGGGCCCGGTGTTCCTCGAAGCGCTTCGCCAGCCACTCCTGGTCATCCATCGGTCACATTCCTCCGTCGCACCGTGTCATAGCAATAGACCCGCCGGAGCCCGGCGATGTGACAAGCAGGCCGGCCTACCCGGACCACGGCGGGCCGCACGTGAACACTCAGCACGCTAACCCGATACGAAAGAGGGCACGATGCGAGTTTTCGTCGCCGGGGCGAGCGGTGCCATCGGCTCCCGGCTCGTTCCTCAGCTCATCGCGCGCGGACACGAGGTAATCGGCACCTGCAGGTCGCCGGGAAACGCCGGGCGGCTGCGGGCGCTCGGGGCACAGCCGATCGTGCTCGACCTGCTCGACGCGCCCGCCACGCGCCGGGCCGTCCTGGACGCCGGGCCCGAGGCGATCATCCACCAGGCGACCGCGCTGGCGGACGTGCGTTTCGGCCGCAGCCTCGACCGTACCTTCGGCCCGACGAACCGGCTTCGGACCGAGGGCACCGACGCGCTGCTGGAAGCCGCCCGCGAGGCAGGCGTGCGCCGGTTCGTGGCGCAGAGCTTCGCCAGCTACCGCTACGCGCGCGAAGGCGGCCCGGTCAAGACCGAGGACGATCCGCTCGACCCCGCCCCGCCGGCCATGGCCCGCCAGACCAACGCCGCGATGCGCCACCTCGACGAAGCGGTCACCGACGCCGGCGGGGTCGCGCTCCGCTACGGTGGCTTCTACGGCAGTTCCAACGACGGGCTGGTCAAGCCGGTGCGCAAGCGGCAGTTCCCGGTCATTGGCGACGGTGACGGCATCTCCTCCTTCATCCACCTCGACGACGCCGCGGCCGCGACCGTGCTCGCGCTCGAGCACGACGCGGCCGGGATCTACAACATCACCGACGACGAGCCTGCCCCCATGCACGACTGGCTGCCCGCTCTGGCCTCCGCGCTCGGCGCCAGGCCGCCCCGTCATGTTCCGGTGTGGCTCGCCGGGCTGATCGCGGGCCGGGGCGCGGTGATGATCGCCATTGGCTCCCGCGGCGCCGCCAACGCGAAAGCCAGGCGGGACCTCGGCTGGACGCTGCGTTACCCGAGCTGGCGGCAGGGTTTCCCCGCCGCCTACCCGGCAGCCGCCCCGGCCGGCGGGCCGGCAGGCGAGCCGTCGCATCCGAGCGCCGGCGCTCGCCGGCGCGATCCGACGCGATAGCAGCGGAAACCGGGCGCCGGCCGGGCGCCCAGTTCGCCTCCCGGCTGGTGTCTGTACTTACCGAAGGACGGCACGGTCCTGGAAAGAGGTGAGGCGGCGGTGGAACTGGCAGCAGCCGGGCTGATCGCGCGGGCGCGGGCGGGGGACGGCGAGGCGTTCGGGGAGCTGACCGAGCCGTACCGGCGGGAGCTGCAGGTGCACTGCTACCGGATGCTCGGCTCGGTCCAGGATGCCGAGGACGCGGTGCAGGACACGCTGCTGGCCGCCTGGCAGGGCCTGGGCGGGTTCGAGGGCCGCGCCTCGCTGCGCCGGTGGCTGTACCGGATCGCCACCAACCGGTGCCTCAACGCGCTCCGCTCGGCCAGCCGGCGACCCGCCAAGGAGTGGGACATCCCCAAGGTTGAACTGCCCGAGCCGACCCGGCTCGGCCAGATCGTGTGGCTCGAGCCGTTTCCCGACGCCTACCACGATGCGATCGGTGCCCCGCCAGGGCCGGAGGCCCGCTACGAGCAGGCTGAAGCCATTTCCCTGGCCTTCGTGACCGCCCTGCAGGCGCTGCCGCCGCGCCAGCTCGCCGTGCTCATCTTGCGCGACGTCCTCGGCTTCCGTGCCAGCGAGGTGGCCGGCATGCTGGACACCACCGTCGAGTCGGTCACCAGCGCACTCAAGCGGGCGCGCGCCAGCCTGCAGCGCCGATGGCCGGCCTGCGCCGGGCGCGAACCGCCGCCCGCCGCCGGCTCAGCCTCTGAGGATGAGCTCGTGGCGAAGTTCGTCCGCGCGTACGAGGCAGCCGACCTCGACGCGCTGCTGACCCTGCTGACCGACGACGTCTTCGTCTCGATGCCACCGATGCCCTTCGAATACGAGGGCCGGGACGTCGCAGCCCTGTTCTGCGCCGGCCTGTTCGGCGCGGGCCGCAGGTTCGACCTCGTGCATACGCGAGCCAACGGCCAGCCGGCGTTCGGAGCCTACCTGCGCTCCCCGGCCGGCCTCAGCCGCGGGACCGGCCTTTTCGTCCTCACGCTCGCCGGCGACCGGATCTGCGCCATGACCCGCTTCGAGAACAGCGTGTTCCCCTGGTTCGGGCTACCGCGATCGCTGCCCGGCAGATAGCCGGCCCGGCGGCGGCGCTTTCAGTCCGCCGAGGCGAAGGTGCCGCCGACGGTGCGGGCGGTTGACTGGCCGTGAGTTTCCTCGGTGCGCTCGGGCAGCAGCAGCAGCGCCCCGGCGAAGAAGCACACCGCGCCGATCAGGGTCTGCGTGCTGGCCCGCCCGACGTCATGCACCTGGCCGGTCACCGGGTTGACATAGGCGGCCACGGCGGACACGCCGAACGCGACCGACCCCACCAGGTTGACGAGCGTGATCCACCACGACCACGTCTTCGGGCGCCAGGCGGCCCAGCCGTGGCAGGCCTCGTACCAGGCCAGCGCGCTGGATACCAGGAAGCAGGCCGAGCCGATCGCGTCCGGCCGCCACACGTGCTGGTGCGCGGCCTGTGCGGACAGATCCACGGCGGTGGCCACCCCGGTGCTGACGTTGAAGAACAGGGTGCCGGCGAACTGCACCGCGGTGGCCCACCAGTCGATCCGGCTCGGCTGATAGACAAAGAACCGGCGGCGGGCGAGGTTCAGCGCTTCCGGGCCGGCGTTGACCGCCTCCCGGTAGCTAAGGAACGCGGCCGAGGTGAAGAACAGCGAGCCGACGAAAAACGTCACGTTGTCCCCGCGGGTCCCCGCAGCGTCCGCGTAGGCGGGCACCGAGCCCAGCGCGAACAGCAGCGATCCCACCGCGAACAGGACCGCGATCCACCACCCCCTGGCCTGCGGCGCCCACCACGTCGAGCCGGCTGCCGGCCCGTCCTTCAGGTGCTTGCGGTGGCGGCGGGATTCCCAGCGGACGATCACCCCGTCCGGGCGTAGCCGGTCGACGAACGTCGCGGGGGCGCCGATGCTCAGGGCCCGGTCACCGTGGTCCAGCCTGGGCATATCCGCCTCCTACCAGTGCATCGCGCCGGCTCAGGTCACCTTAGGCTGGTCTACGGCATCGGGCCACCCCGGCCGGCCGATCGCCGGCCGCCAGATTCGCCCGGCTGCCCGCCGGTCGCGTCGCAGCCAGGACCGCGGTGCCGGCCGGCCACGTGCTGGCAACCGGGCGTTCAGCTCAGAGACGACAGCAGGATCCGCGGCCCTCGCCTGCTGCTGGCAGAGTCCAGGCGGATTAACGGATACCGGGGAGCGTGGTGGGATGACTGATCAGCCGGCGGGTGCAGCTCACGCGGCCGGGTCGACAGTGGGCGGGAGCCCGTTTCCTCCGATCGCTGATTACGGGTTCCTGTCTGACTGCGAGGTGTCGGCGCTGGTCGCGCCCAGCGGCAACGTCGAGTGGATGTGCTTGCCCCGGATGGACGGTCCGAGCGTGTTCGCCGCGATGCTGGACCGGGGCGCGGGCCGGTTCCGGCTCGGGCCCGCTGATGTCATGGTCCCGTCGGGACGACGCTACCTGCCAGGGACGATGGTGCTGGAGACGACGTGGGGCACCCCCGGGGGCTGGGCGGTGACCCGTGATGTCCTGCTGGTGGGGCCGTGGCGTCACGATTCGGCCCGATCCGGCACTCACCGCCGGGTACCGGGCGATCACAGCGCCGAGCGAGTGCTGCTGCGGACGGTCCGCTGCCTGCAGGAGTCCGTTGACTTCGTGCTGGAATGCGAGCCCGCGTTCGACTACAGCCGCCAGCGCGGCAGGTGGCGCTACCGGGGAAGCGGTTACGGGCAGGCCGAGGTCAGCGCTGGCGAGGAGGGCCCGCTGCTGCGGCTGACCACCGGCCTGAACCTGGGTTTCGAGGGCCCGCGGGCGATCGCGCGGCGCCGGCTGCGGGCCGGGGAGCGGGTTTTCTGCGCGCTGTCCTGGGAGGACGGGACTGCGCCTGAGACCTTCGACGACGCTCACCAGCGGCTGGGGCGCACGGCGGATTTCTGGCACGAGTGGCTCGCCCGCGGCGACTTCCCCGATCACCCGTGGCGCAAGTACCTGCAGCGGTCGGCGCTGACGCTCAAGGGGCTGATCTACGCGCCCACCGGCGCCCTGCTGGCGGCGGCGATCTCGTCGCTGCCGGAGACGCCGGGCGGAGAACGCAATTATGACTACCGCTACACCTGGCTGCGCGATGCGACCTTCATGCTCTGGGGGCTGTACACGCTGGGCCTTGACCGGGAGGCGAATGACTTCTTTTATTTCCTCACTGACCTCGCCGAGCAGGACGCGGACCTGCAGATCATGTACGGGATCGGCGGCGAGCGGGAACTGGCCGAGCAGACGCTCGAGGCCGCGATCGCGCACTGGCGGGAACCCGACCAGGGACTGTGGGAGGTCCGCGGGCCGGCGCAGCATTTCACCGCGTCCAAGGTGCTGTGCTGGATGGCGGCCGACCGCGGCGCGAAGCTGGCTCAGCTGCGCGGCGACGGTGACTGCGCGGCAGTCTGCCGCAAGGCCGCCGACGAGATCCACGCCGACGTCTGCGCCCACGGCACAGACGAGCGGGGAGTGTTCCGGCAGCACTACGGCACCACCGCGCTGGACGCTTCGGCGCTGCTGATCGGTTTGCTCGGCTTCCTCCCGCCGCGAGACGAACGGGTGCGCGCGACGGTGCTGGCCATCGCCGATGAGCTCACCGAGGATGAACTGGTCCTGCGCTACCGGGTCGAGGAAACCGACGACGGCTTCAGCGGCGAGGAGGGGACGTTCACGATCTGCTCGTTCTGGCTGGTGTCGGCGCTGACCGAGATCGGGGAGGTAGCGCGGGCCCGTGCCCTGTGCGAAAAGCTGCTGTCCTACGCCGGCCCGCTGTTCTTGTACGCCGAGGAGATCGACCCGCATTCCGGGCGTCAGCTCGGGAACTTCCCGCAAGCCTTCTCGCACCTGGCGCTGATCAACGCGGTCATGCACCTGATCCGCGAGGACGAGCGCCGCGGCGCAGGTGCCGTCGCCTCGTCCGGGCTGGACCCGGTCGCTGGAGCCTCCGGTGAACGCTGACCTCAGCGTGCTCGTGGCCGGCGGCGGGCCGGCCGGAATCACCGCTGCGCTGCAGGCCCGCGAGCTCGGCGCGCAGGTCACCGTGCTCGAAGCACAGCAGGTCGGCGGCACGAGCCTGAACCGCGGCCCGGCACCGGTGCGCACGCTGGCCCGTGCCGCCCGACTCGCGCGGGACTGGTCGTCGTGGTCCGCCTTCGGTCTGCGGGGCCCGGCCCCGGTGCCCGACCTGCCCGCCGTGCTGGCCAACAGCGAGCGGGTGGCCCGGCACGCCCACGACAAGAAGGACCTGGCCGGGCAGGTGCGCCGGCAGGGCGTCGAGCTCTTCGAGGACGTGGGCCCGGTCCACTTCACCGGCCCGCATTCCATGGCGGCCGACGACGGCCGCGCCTGGTCAGCGGACCGCATCATCCTCGCCGTAGGCGGGCACGCCGCCCGGCTGCCCATCCCCGGCGCCGGGCACGCGCTGACCTATGAGGACATCCCGTCCCTGACCAGCCTGCCCGGGCGGGTCGCGGTCATCGGCGGCGCCGACACCGGCTGCCAGATCGCGTCCATCTTCCAAGACTTCGGCGCCGCGGTCACCGTGTTCGAAGCCGGGCCGGTCCTGGTCCCGGCCGCAGACGCCAGCGTCTCGGCCGAGCTGGGCCGTGCCTTCACCGCCCAGGGCATGACGGTGGCCACAGACACCCTGGTGGAAGCGCTGGGCCAGGCCGACGGAGGCATCAGCATCAGCTACCGCGGGCCGGCGGGCCCCGGCCGGATGGTTGCCGATGCCGTGTTCTTCGCGGTCGGCTGGCCAGCCAGCCTCGGCCAGCTGAACCTGGACGCGGCCGGCGTCCGGGCCGAGCCCGGCGCGATCCCGGTCGATGACTACCTGCGCACCAACGTGCAGCACATCTTCGCCGCCGGCGACGTCAACGCGCGTTCGATGCTCGTCCAGAGCGCCCGGATGGAAGGCCGCGTGGCGGCCAGGAACGCGATCGCGGGACCGGCCGGCAAGGCCAGCTACGACGTGGTCCCCAGCGGCAGCTTCACCGACCCCGAGTACGGCCGGGTCGGCCTCACCGAAGCCCAGGCCGGCCAGCAGCACGACATAGTTATAGGCGTCGCCCGCTACGACGACCTGGTCCGCCCTGTCGCCGACGGCCGGCCCGAGGGATTCTGCAAGCTCATTGCCGACCGCCGCAGCCACGCCATCCTCGGCGCGCACGTCGTCGGCGAATACTCAGCCGAGACCGTCCAGACCGTCGCGGCCGCGATGGCGGCCGGCATGACCGTGGAGCAGGTCGCGGAGCTCCAGCTTGCCTACCCCACCTTCACCGAAGGCGTCAGCATGGCCGCGCAGAAGGTCTGCCGGGCCATGGGGATCGGGCGCTTCCCCCGGGTCTGGAGCTACCTCGGATCCGAAGAATGAGCCAGCTCCGCTCCCCCGGAGTGATCGGCACTGGAAGAGGACATGAAGGCAGTCGCAGTGTTCCCGGGATCCCGCGAGGTCACCGTCATCGACCAGGAAGATCCCCTGATCATCCAGCCTGACCAGGTCCTGCTGCGGATGCTCGACATCGGCATCTGCGGCACCGACAAGGAGATCTGCACGTTCGAGTACGGGACCCCGCCGCCGGGAGATGACTACCTGGTGATCGGCCACGAGTCGGTGGCCGAAGTGGCACAGGCCGGATCGGCCGTCGAGCGCTTCGCGCCGGGAGACCTTGTCGTCCCGTCGGTGCGCCGCCCCTGCCCCCACCCCGGCTGCCTCGCCTGCCGGTCCGGTCACCAGGACTACTGCTACACCGGCGACTTTCGCGAGCGGGGCATCAAGGAAGCGCACGGCTTCATGGCCGAGTACGTCGTCGAGCACGAGCGGAACCTGAACCTCGTGCCGCCGGATCTGCGGGAGATCGCCGTGCTGGCCGAGCCGCTGACCATCACGGAGAAGGCCCTCGGGCAGCTTTCCTGGATGATGCAGCAGCGCCCGCCGTGGACCGATCCGCAGGCACCCGCCGGGGAGCGGGGGCGGGGGCTTTCGGCGCTGGTGCTCGGCATCGGGCCAGTCGGCTTGCTGGGGGCGATGGCCCTGGTCTCGGCGGGCTTCACGACGTACGTCTACTCACGCGAGACGCCCCCCCATCCGCGGATCGACCTGGTCGCCGCCATCGGCGCCGGCTATGTGTCCTCCCAGGCCGCCGCGTTCACGGATCTGGCGGATCAGATCGGCAACATCGACGTGGTCTACGAAGCGGTCGGGCATTCGCACTTCGCTCTCCAGGCGCTGCAGGTGCTGGGAACCAACGGCATCTTCGTGCTGACCGGCGTTCCCGGCCTGCAGGCTTTCATCGAGGCCGATCCGGCGCGGCTCATGCGGGACATGGTGCTGAAGAACCAGGTGCTGCTGGGCACGGTGAACGCCGGACCAGACGCGTTCGCCTCGGCGCTGCGCAACCTGGATCTTTTCCGGTGCCGCTGGCCCGAGGCCGTCCAGACGCTCATCGCCGGCCGCTACCCGCCCCAGCAGGCGCCCGAGCTGATCCTGGGCCGGCCTGCCGGCATCAAGACCGTGATCGCTTTTTGACGCAGCAGGGAGACTTACTTACTGGCGATGGTGCAGGTGGTCGGGCTGGGTGTGCCGCCCGCTCAGGGCGGCATTGTTCGCCCGCGCCGAACGGTGAGTTCGCGGGTTGGTTCTTGTTCCGCTGCGGTGCGCCATGCCAGCCTGAGCTTAAACCTGCCCGAGCCAGGAGAACACCATGAGCGCCGTTACTGCCACCGGAACCGGCGTCCGGTCGAAGACGCTGGTGCTGACCGCGATGATCTTCGCGGTCGCGATGACTTTCATTGACCAGACGATCGTGTCGATCGCCGCGCCGAAGATCCAGCAGGAGCTGGGCCTGTCGGCCAGCGGGATGCAGTGGGCGATCAACGCCTACCTGCTGGCGCTGGCGGCCCTGTTCGCCTTCGGCGGCCGACTGGCCGACACCGTTGGGCACCGCCAGATGGTCGTCTTGGGGGTGATCATCTTCGCGGGCGCGTCGGCGCTGTGCGGCCTGACGCCGGGCGGCGGGGCCGCTGAGGCGTGGCTGGTCACGTTCCGCGTGGTCCAGGGCGCGGGCGGTGCGATCATGTTCCCGGCCGCGATCGCGATCGTGGTGCAGACCTTCGACCTGCGCTCGCGCGGCCGGGCGCTGGCGCTGTTCTTCGGCCTTGCCGGGGCGCTGACCGCGATCGGTCCCATCCTGGGCGGCTACCTGATCGAGTGGACCTGGCGGGCGATCTTCTGGATCAACATCCCGGTCGCCCTGATCGCGCTGATACTCATCGCCATCTCCAGGCCGGTCACCGACCACCGGCCGGCGCCGATGGACTACCGCGGCCTGGCCCTGATCGTCGCGGGCGTGGGGCTGAGCGTGTTCGGCCTGCAGCAGTCGGCCATCTGGGGCTGGGGCAACCCGGCCATCGAGGTGTCCATCGTCGCGGGCTTGCTGCTGCTGGTCGTGTTCGTCGCGGTCGAGCGGCGCACCGCGTCGCCCCTGATCAACGTGCACATCTTCAGCAACCGGACGTTCGCGGTGGAAAACGTCGTCCTGGGCGTCGCGATGATGGCGTTCATCCCGGTGTTCTTCTTCGCCAGCCTGTACGGGCAGATCGCCCTGGCCGAGAAGGCCACCACCGCCAGCCTGCTGCTGCTGTACTTCTTCCTCGGCTTCGTGGTGGCCGCGCAGATCGGCGGCCGGATGCTGGACCGGATCGGGGCCAAGCGCCCGGTGGTGGTCGGCTGCGCGCTGGCCGCCGTGGGGTTCGGGCTGTGGGCCAGCAAGGCGACCACCCTGCAAACCGGCTCCCAGGTGATCTACATCATCATGGCCGGGGCCGGCATGGGGCTCATGCTCGGCCAGGCCAACACCGACGCGATCAACCGCGCCTCTAGGTACTCCTACGGCGAGGCCACCGGCATCACCCAGACCATCCGCAACTACGGCGCGAGCCTCGGCTTCGCCATCCTCGGCACGATCCTGGTTACCGAGTTCCGGGACAAGATCACCTCCTCGCTTACCGCCAGGGGACTGCCACAGGCGGCGGCCTCGGCGCAGGCATCCAAGATCGCCCAGCTGCAGGGCGGCAGCGGCAACGCCGCCGCCATCCCGGCGTTCGTCCGCGCCGACTTCGCCGTCGCCATCCGGTCCGTCCTATACACCATGGCCCTGATCATGGCCGTGGCGGGGGTGGTGGCCCTGTTCGGGCTCAGGCGCGGCGTCCAGGCGGACACCGAAACGGCCGCCGCCGAACCCGCCAGCCAGCAGCCCGGGGACGGCCCGGACGCCGACCTCGCCCGGCGCTAAGCCGACCGGGGATGCTCGCCTGGCGTAAGCCAGCCGGAGACTGCTCGCCCGGCGCTAAGCCGACGGCGGCGCCGGGTGCGACGCCTCGCGCAGCCAGCTCAGCGCGGTCGAGCCGAACTCCTTCACCGGGGCATGGCGCCGGTACCCCGTAGGCTTGCGCGCACGGGGAAGGAAGGCACGTTATGGATCTGGATCTGGCGGGGCGCAGCGCCGTGGTCACCGGCGGGAGCAAGGGCATCGGGCTGGCCATAGTCCGCGGGCTTGCGGCCGCTGGTGCGCGGGTCACCGTGGGCGCCCGGACATCCCCCGCCGGTCTCGCCGAGCTGGCGCAGACCGGTCAGGTGCAGGTCGTGCCGGCCGACCTGGCCGACCCCGCGGCCCCGGCCAGCCTGATCGGGCAGGCCGGAGACCGGATCGATGTCCTGGTCAACAATGTCGGCGCCGCGCCGGCCCGCACCGGGGGGTTCCTGTCCATCACCGATGCGGACTGGCACGCCACGATCGAACTCGACCTGATGACGGCCGTGCGCGCCACCCGCGCCGCGCTGCCGGCCATGCTCGCCGCGGGCACCGGCGCGATCGTCACCGTCTGCTCAGTCAACGCCCGGCTGCCCGATCCGGCTGTGATGGACTACAGCGTGGCCAAGGCGGGCCTGGCCAGCTTCTGCAAGGCGCTGTCCAAGGAGGTCGGCCCGCGGGGAATCCGGGTTAACACCGTCAGCCCCGGCCCGGTGGCTACCGATCTGTGGCTCGGCAAGGACGGAGTGGCCCAGACCGTGAGCGCGGCGACCGGCGCCACGCCGCAAGATGTGGCAGGCCAGGCCGCCAGCCAGATGGCGACGGGTCGCTTCACCCGCCCGGACGAAGTAGCTGACCTGGTGCTCTTCCTGGCCAGCGATCGCGCCTCGAACATCACGGGCGCTGATTTCGTCATCGACGGCGGCCTGATCCAGACCCTGTAGCCCGGGCCGCCCGGGAACGTGCCGGCCTGCTCGTGACACGAGCCCAGGGCCGGCATGAGAGTCATGCTCGTATCACGCCAGCCCTGGGGGGTGTCAGGGTAGTTCCCTGTGCACAGGTATGTGGATGATTTAGATGAATACGCTGGTCAGATGCCACACGACTGTGGACGAGCGTGGCTGTGGATATGTGGATAACCAGCGGTGGCCATGGCGATGCGGGCGACTGCCGGGCGTAGCTGCCGCACCGGCTACTTGCCCTGCCCGCCTGCGCTGCCGGCAACCTGCGGGACCGCGTTGGCGATCTTACGGATGGCCTCAGAGGTCTCCCGGCCCATGGCTTCATCATGATCGACGATCATCCTGGCCGCCTCGACTTGAGCATCGGTAACCACGATCCTCGTCTTAGGCATCAACCGTTCGCCTCCTCTCGCTTGTCCTCGTCTTCTGACGGTAGGAGAACCTCGCCAGTGCCGCCATCGTCCGTCGTGGCGACGATCTCTACGTCGCCCTCTGCCTGCTCGATCGCATGAACGGGCACGTCGAGCGCGGCATCGAGGGCCGCGTGGATGAAGCCTACTTCGGCGGGGCTGAGCAGCCTGGAACTCTGGAGTGCCCTGAGTTCCCGGTTGCCGAGTCTTGCCTTGCGCACGTCGTCACAGACAGCCAATTCGGCGGCCCATCGAAGGCTGCGCATGACTTCCTCGCGCTTGGACCGGCTCTCCAGCTCCTAAGTACCGCGTCGGCTGATGCGCTGGCCGACGAGGGCGACGGCGGCGGTGAGGGTCGGAGATCCGAAGCTGAGAACCCAGACAGCCCAGGTCGGCAAAGTCGTCACGGGGTCGAACCTAGGTATGGCAACTCCGCGCGCGCACAGATCGCGACGCTCGTCAGGTTCTGCGTGGCAATGCGGTTACCAGAACTCCGAAGGGACTCAGACGTGCCTGCAACGGATTCCAGTTATCCCGGCTGTGCGGGAATTCATGAGGATCACAGTATGGCGAGGCAGGGCCCGGGTTCACCCAAGCCGCAAATTCAGCATCGTGACAAGAGCCGAAGGGCAAGAAAAACGCAGCCGACCACTGACCCGGATGAAGCTAGCGGGAATTTGAATACCTGACCTTCTGGTTGCAAAGCACATTCCTGCCTGCCGGATGGTGCCCGATTGCTGCCCTGTGCCGCCGGCATGACCGGCTCGGATCGGGCGGGCTGCCCGTCTGGCTGGCACCGGGCTCAGCCACGGTCGTGCGGCGATCGAGGCGCTGGTCCCTGGCCCGTGACCTCGCGGTCGCATCGCTCTGGCTGCTTGCGGGCGCTCTGGTAAATTAGGAAAGTTCCCTAACTTTCGATCGAGAGAGAGCGCCCCAGGCCACCGAGAGCAAGGACGGATGAGGATGAGAAGCATCACCTGGAAGATCGGGCTTGCCGCGGTGTCAGTGCTCGGGCTCGCCAGTCTCGGCGTGTCCGGTGCTGCCGCCGCAGCGACCCACGCCCCCAGCGCGGCCCCGGCCACCGGCCTCAAGATCTACAACGCGTACGTGACGTACTACGGCTGGTTTGACAACACGCCGCCAGGATGTGACACCGCCTACTCCGGCTGCGCCAGCGGGATCGGAACGTTCAAGCACCCGATCACCTTCGCCTCGGACAACGCCGAATTCCCCGTTGGCACGATCATCTACTACCCCACTGTCGAGAAGTACTTCGTCATGGGCGACTCCTGCGGGGAGTGCACTCAGGACTGGTCGAACCCGAACGGCGGTCCCGACGGCGGCCCCGGCCTGCATCACGTGGACCTGTGGATCGGCGGCAAGGGCGCTAACGAGTTCGACGCCATCGACTGCGAGGACGCCCTCACGCAGGGCAAGCCCGACGGCGCCCCGCTTCTCACGCGGGTCGAAGCGAACCCTCCATCGAACCTGCCGGTGAGCACGCAACCGCTGTTCAACGACAAGACCAATAAGTGCTTCGGCGGCATGACGGTCAGCACAACCCACGGCCAATACGCCAACGGCAGTTCGGGTGAGTGCATCTCCGCCCCCGGGACCGCCGTGGGAACGCTCGCGGACGCGACGAAGTGCACCGGCGCAGCAAACCAGGATCTCGCGTTCAACGGCGCGTTCTTCATGATTAACAAGCTGTGCCTCAACGCCGTGGCGGGCGCGGGCAAGGTCGGCAGCAAGCTGGACTACGCTGCCTGCAGCGGCGGCCCCAATGAGCAGTGGGAGATCAACGCCAACGGCACGATCTCGACCATTCAGGAAGGCCTGTGCATGTCCGAGTCGGGCACGGGCCTGGAACTGGCGAAGTGCACCACGTCCGCTTCCGAGAAGTGGATTTTCAAGTCCGAAGCTGCCCGGGCCTAACCCTTCAGCGCCGCGGTGCCCGCCGCCGGGATGAGGCGGCGGACGCCGCGGTGGCACTGGACGGCATGAGGATGAACGTGGGGGTATCAGGCAATCGGAGCCGAGGCAAAGAGGTTGAGCCCCAGCGCTTCTGAGAGATACCTGGTGACGCGCTGGCCCCGCACGCTGTTGCCTGCCGCATCCAGCGGCGGGGAGAACGTGCCGAGGCCCCCCTTGCCCGGGGACACGGTCACGATGCCCCCGGCGACCCCGCTCTTACCGGGCAGACCCACGTCATAGAGCCACTGGCCAGAATGCTCATAGAGCCCGGCGGTGGCCAGCACGGCCAGCACCCTCTTGCAGTAACGGGTGTCGATGGCCTGCTCACCGGTTACCGGATTCACCCCGCCGTTCGCCAGCGTGGCACCCATCACGGCAAGGTCCCGCGCGCTCACCCGCACCGAACACTGGCGGGTATAGACGTCGGTGGCGAGATCGGGGTCGCAGTACATGCGGCCGTAGCCGTCGAGGAGGTGGGCGATACCCCGATTGCGGTCGTTGGTCGCCGTCTCAGACTCATAGACGTCATCGTCCATCACCAGTCGCCGCCCGGCGAATCGCGACATCGCGGCGATGATGCTCTCGAATTTCTCGTCCGCAGTCGTACCCGGCACGAGGCTTGTGGTGGCCATGGCACCGGCATTGACCAGGGGGTTCATCGTGCGATCGGCGTTGAGCTCGATGGCCATGACCGAGTTGAAGGGCAGCCCGGTGCTGTTGACGCCCAGTTTCCGGCGCGCCTCCTCATGTCCAAGGGCCTGACAGACCAGGGCGAAGACGAACAGCTTGGAGATGCTCTCGATGGCAAACTCCTGGTCAGCGTCGCCAACCGAGAACAGCCGCCCGTAAACCCCGGCGACACACACGCCGAAGGCGCTGGGCGAGGCCGCTGCGAGGGCAGGAATATAGTCCGCGACGGCCCCCTCGTCGAAATGAAGATAGCGCTCGTACCCGGCTGAGATGAGAGCCTGAACGTCAGTATCGGGCGGAAGCACTCCGGTCGATACTCGTTCGGTCCCGGGGCGGTCGTCGGGCAGAGGATCGCGGTCCATGTTCACCCCTCGGCTGGTAAGTACGTGCCGGCCTCCGCCCCGTGGCCGGGCTAGTTCTGCCACACGCAGCGCACTTGCCTGACGGAGCTCTGGCGCGTCAGTTGTCGGATCATAGTTGATCGCGGCGACCGGCATCGTGACGGATCGGCTCCGCCTGAACCTTCCACGGGAGGTGGACGTCTCCGCTGCGTCAGGCCAGCCAGGCCTCGGTAGGTTCGTCGTGGCCGTTGACTGTCGGGAGGAAATGCCATGGTGGTGCCGCTTGCTGTCCGCTCGGTGATCGCGATTGCCGGTGCTCTGATCGTGCTTACCGCGTGGGGCAGCGTCATCGGCACGCTGATCGTGCCCCGTCCGGCCGGTGGCTCGCTGACGCGCTGGGTTGACCGGATCATCAACGGGGCGTTCCGCGCAGCCACCAGCCGCATCGCCGACCATAGGCGGCGGGACCGGGTGCTTGCCGCGCAGGCGGCCGCCATCCTGCTCGCCCAGCTCCTGGCCTGGCTGGCGATCTTCTTCGTCGGCTACGCGCTGCTGCTGTGGCCGTTCGTCAGTACCGGGCTGGGGTCGGCGTTCAGCATGGCCAGCCCCGGGGTGTTCGGTCCCAACGCGGCCGTAGGTAACGCGGAGAAGGTGATCGCCGATCTCGCGGCCTTCACGGCGCTGGTCGCCGTCACGCTGCAGATCGCCTACCTGCCGACCCTGTACTCGGAGTTCAACCGCCGGGAGAACGAGGTGGCACTGCTGAACGCCCGGGCCGGAGTTCCGTCCTGGGGGCCGGAGCTGCTGGCGCGCACCCACTACGCGCTGGGGTCGGGAGCGTCCACCATCAACACCCTGCCTGATCTTTACGCGCAGTGGGAGCGCTGGGCCGCCGACGTGGCGGAAAGTCACACCACCTACCTGCCGCTGGTGCGGTTCCGGTCCCCCAAGCCGCTGTCGTCGTGGGTAACCGCGCTGCTGGCTGTGCTGGACTCGGCCGCGCTCTACCTCGCGCTGTCCCCGCAGTCGGCGCCGGTGGTGCCCGCCCGGCTCTGCCTGCGCAGCGGTTTCCAGTGCCTCGCCCAGGTCGCCCGGGCGATGGACATCAACATCCCGGAGGTTGCCGACCCGGACGCGGGGATCAGCCTCAGCTACGACGAGTTCCTCGACGCGATCACCCGGATGCGGAAGGTTGACTTCCCGATCGAGCGCGACCCCGCCGCCGCCTGGCCGGACTTCGTCGGCTGGCGGGTCAACTACGAGCAGGCCGCCTACGCGGTGGCCGCCGCCGTCGATGCCGTCCCGGCGATGTGGTCGGGCCCGCGACGGCACCGGGTTGCTGCTATCGCCCCCATCCGCCCGCCGACCGGACGGCCGCCCAGGTAATCCCCGTCAGATCCGCTGTTGCCGTCCCGGCTAGTCCGATGCGGCCGAGATGGACGGGTTCAGCTACCGCGCAGACCGGGCGTGACGCTGCTTAGCTGCCAGCAGTTCGCGCACGGCACGTCGTATCAGGACGCCGCGTGGTTCCTCTGAGAGGTTAGGAGTATCGAGCGGAGGCCGCATGTGGTTGCTGGTACTGGTCAGTATCGCGCTTTTCACTTGGGCAACTGTGCTGTTTCTGCCATGGACAAGACCGGACCCGAGTCTCGGCCTGACGCCCCCCGGGATTGAGGCGGCAGAGAAGGCGAAGCGGACCGCTGGCCGGATGGCCGCTGTGATCATCCTGACAGTGCTCGGGATCGTGCTCTTTATCGTCGGGATAACCGCCGATCCGGGCACTGGCCAGTGCAATTCCGACGGACAGTGCGCTACACCGATTCCGACCACGCAAATCATTCCGTAAGTCGGTTCGACGGACAGGGTGACACCTTGGGCCACGCTTTAGTGTTCCCGGATAGCTCGGAGCGTTGACCTGGACGTTTGTCGCTGGCGGCCACGAAACTTGTGCGCTAATTCCAGACGACTGGCCTGGCCCGGATCTCGGCCTGTCATGAGAGCAGCCAGTAGACCTCCGTCCACTGCCGAGCCGGATCGTCGTTGTGGGGTCCGTAAACTTCCCAGCGGCTGCCACCCGGTCGATGCCCGTGTGCGGCACACCAGTCGAGAACGGCGCCATGGGCCGCCCCCACGTCCCCGAACGGGCCGCGATGGACGGGGTCATGGCCGCAGTCCCGGCAGGCAGCGCGGATGCCACCACGCGGCCGGTGAGCGGGCATGGCTGGTCGAGCAAGACACCGACCTCTACGTTCGGCACACTGTCCCGGTAGAGCATGATGTTGCGAGATCCTCGGTAGATCCCTCCCGCGTGCAAGCAGTCCCACACCTCACCAAGAAGCTGCCCCCACAGCCCAGGGAAGTCCTGCCATGTCGTCGTGGCGGCAACGACGGCGGTGCTGCGTGACTCGACCTCAGTGAGGTTCACCTCGTAGCCCATCCGGCCATCATCGCCCTGCGGTCAGCGCACTGTCACAGGTAGCCCAGAAGGTCGGCAGGCACCAGGGGGCCTCGGGCTCCCCCCGGGATAAGCAGCGCGCCCTAGTCGCGCACGCGATGGCTGGCACCGCGTCGATAGCGGTGCCAGCCATCGTCGGGGTCTGGCGGATCAGCCGGCGGAGACAGGCGCCGCGCTGATCGCGCCGAGCGCGTCGTCGATCGAGCTGGGCGAGCAGTCCCTTACCGATACGTCGATATGCGCCCCTGACGGGAGTTGCGAGACCGCTGCTACCGCTCGTGCCGACAGCGTCCCGTCCGGTCCGGCGTGGCCGAGGGCGAAGATGGTGACGCCGGCCTGCAGCTGGCCCCGGCTGGCGTGGGGTATAACGACGAGCGTGCCGGCGGAGGTGGTCACCGGAATCCGGGTTCCGCTGGACGTCACGAGGGTGAAGCCGGCGGTGCTCGCGTCCGATACCTTTCCCTGGACAGGGACGAAGCCCGGCGGGTTCACCACGCTGAACGGCTGCCCGACGGTGACGATAGTGGCCTTGATCGTCCCGCCGGAGCTGGAGCCGCGCACCATGACTGATGCGCCATCCGTGATGTCGCTCAGCAGCGCTCCGGACATGGACACAAATGTGGTCGCCGTCGTGGTCACGGTCACCGGCTGGCCGCTGGCCGCCTTGATGACCAAGCTGCTGCCATGCACCCGGTCGAGCGTCCCGTGGACCTGCTCTAGCCGGGAGCACCCGGTGACCGCGGTAAGGGCCGTCTCGGTGCCGGGACCGGATAGATGCACATGCACGAATCCGGTCACCTCACCGACCCCCACGAGCAGGACGAGCGCGGCTGCCGCGCTGCCGGCCATCAGCATGGCGCGCCTCCAGGGGCCCGCCGGCACACGCCGTCGGGTGCGCCGCGGCCGGGCAGGCTGGGCTGTCTCGGGCGCGGCGGCCGCCAGGCTGCGGACCCCGTCGGCAACGAGGTTCCAGCGGTTTGCCTCGCGTTGGCAGTGCTCGCAGCCGGCGAGGTGCTCCCGGGCCTGGTCGCCTATCGGCTGGCCGGCGGCCCCGGCGATCAGGTTCCCGAGGTCCAGATGGGGGGAGCGGGTGTCAGTAGGGTCTGCGTTCATCGGTTCTGGCCCTTCATGTCAAGAATCCGGTTCAGTGCGGTGCGCGCCGCGGTCAGACGGCTCTTCACCGTCCCGACGGGGATCTCCAGCACGCCCGCGGCCTCAGGGAGGCTGAGCCCGGAGCCGAAGGCAAGGCCCAGTACCTCCCGGTGGGCTGGTGCGAGCTCCCGGATCGCCCCCCGCACCTCGGCCAGTTCGGCCCGGTCCAGGGCCATGACCTCCGGCCCTGGACCAGGACCCGGCTGATCGGCCAGGAAGGCGTCATCCACCACCCGCAGCCGGCGGCCTCGCAGCCGGTCCCGGGTCTGCCGCCGCGCGATGGCGATCACCCAGGACCGCACCGACGACTTGCCCCGGAAGGAGGCCGCCCCGCGCCAGACAGCGAACATCGTGTCCTGCACGATCTCCTCAGCCAGCACCCGCTCACCGACTACCAGCAAAACCTGCGCAAACACCACCCGGCCGTGCTCGCGGTAGAACGCGGCCATCGCATCCTCGTCGCCCTGGCTGATCCTGCCCAGCAACCCAGCATCGTCGCGGGCAGGATCGTGGCTGGCGGTGAAGGTTGGTGCGCCGACGTCCCGGTGCGGATCGTTCACCTATAACCTCCCCAAAGGATTCGCTCGGAGAGTAAGTAGCGATAAGCGGCGACGCGGTTTGGCTTACCGCGAGGTTTTCTCGGTAGTCGAGCCCGAATATCGTGATAGCCGAGCTTTGCCGTCCCGGCCACCACGGCGCGCGCAGGCCTTTACCGCCTCACGCAGTTGCCGGGGGGTCGTCTGATCATGGGAACCGGGGTCAGCGGGCGAGAGCTGTGGTCATGTTCGGATGCTGAGACCGTGCAGGCAAGAGGGGCCTGGTGACGATGCGGCTGCTGCGGCGTATCGCGCGTGATCTGGCAACGAACTCCCCGGCAAGAGCGGACCTGCCAAAAATTCCGTTCCTGCCCCGGGGGCCCGTTACCTTGCAGGATGCCATACCCGCCGTGCCCGTAGTGACCGGTACCGGCCGCGATGTCGATGGTGCCCTGCGCAGTGCTTGCCCAGAAGGACGCAGACGCCAAGACGAGTGAGATCATTCAGGTCAAACCGCTGCTGGATGTGGCCGGTCAGGTACGGCCCGGCTGCTGCGCTTCGGTGCTGTACGCGTTGATCTGGTCGTGGTCGCAATCTCGGTGATGCTGCCGAGCACCTGGCAGCCGTGAGCCGCCGGCTGGCGGCGGTGGCCACCATTTTCCTGCCCATCTCCTTCCTCGCCGGATTCTGGGGACAGAACTTCAACGCCCTCACCGGCACCATCGAAAAGGGATGGCCAGCGTTCCTGCTCCTCGGCGTGGGAGTGACTGCCGTCTGCGCCGGGGTGACCGTCTTCCTGCTCAGCCGTCGCAGATGGAACTGAGACCGCGGACCTCGGGAGCAGGCGGTCAGGACGGGTCAGGCTGCCACCCGGTTCTGGTGACCGGCCCGATCACCACCGCGGCCGGGGACCTGGAGCTGCAGATTCGCGGGCCGCGGCCGGCCGTCGTCCGGATATTGCGCTTTCGGCAGTTCAGTAGCTGAAGGTTGTGGCACCGTCGTCGCCGATCCATTCCCACAGCTGGACGGTGCCTGCGAGTTCGGCATTGGGCAGCAGGCTGCCCTTGTCGAGTTGCTTGGCGCTGAAGCATATCGGGCAGACCATGAACCGCCCGCCCGCCTTCTCATACCGTGCCAGCAGGTCAGGCAGGGCGGGGCATCCGTCGCAGGCGACGCCGACGGCTACCCCGCCGAGGGCGAGCCGGACGGCTTCCTTGGCCTGGAATATGAGCGTTGGCCGCCCGGTTTCGGCGGCGCCGACCGCCACGAGGAACGCCACGGTCACCTTTTCCGGGTCTTCCAGGCCTGTGGTGAGGCTGATCACTGCTTTTCCGGCCATTGCTGCCTCTCTTTCGTCATGCTGGGTTGCCGGCGGCTAGCTCCGATGTCGTTGGCGCATGCCCGGCCTGCCCGGTTGCGGATGCTCACTCGGCAGAGCGTGGTCGCGGCCAGCCAAGGCCGTGGGGTAGATGCTGACGGGCGCCTGCTCCCCGGCGTCGTCAGCCGCACCGGGCGGCCGCGACACGGCACTATGCCCACCGTCCCTGCCCGCTGCCATGGCTATGGTCCCCGCGAAGAGTTAGCACGATCGTTCGCGCTAACTGGGAAGGTACGACCGATCGTGCTATGTTGTCAAGACGATGACCGGGCCTGCCAATCAGCGCATCCACGCGCAGCGACGCCCCCGCGCCGACGGGGAACGCACCCGCGGCGCGATACTTCGCGCTGCCGCATCGCTGGCCACCGTCGACGGACTGGAGGGCCTGTCGATCGGGAACCTGGCTGCCTCGATAGGCATGAGCAAGAGCGGCCTGTACGCGCACTTCGGTTCCAAGCAGGAACTCCAGCTGGCCACCGTGAAGGAAGCGGGCCGGATCTTCGCCGAAGAAGTCGTGCAGCCCGCGCTCGCGGCTCCCCCCGGCCTGGCCCAGCTGGTCGCGGTGTGCGAGGCGTTCTTCGATCACCTCGAGCGCCGCACATTCCCCGGCGGCTGCTTTATGGCCAGCGCCGCGCTGGAGATGGGCACCCGCCCGGGGCCGGTCAAGGAACTGGTCGCCACGTTCCAGTCTCAGTTCGTGGCGCTGATCCGGGGCTTCGCCGTGACGGCGCTTGAGCAGAATGAGCTTGCGGCGCACGAGGATCCCGACCGGCTCGCCTTCGAGCTGAACGGGATCATCCTGGTCACCGACACCAACTTCGTGCTGCACGACGATCCCGGAGTCCTGGACCTGGCCCGGCAGATCGTCCACCAGCGACTAGGACTCGACGGCCGCCACGGCACCGCACACACGTAAATCCTGCCGCATGATCGCAGCCGGTCTCCGGCCTGTGCGGACCAAGGGGAGTCGGACCCCTGGCCTCCTGGTTGCACAACGCGAGCGGGTGCGGCATACCGTTGCTGACCCGGCAATGCCCGGCTGGCGTTGCGGGGCAGGATGGCAGGTTGCCGGCGCTTGCTGTGGTCAGGTTCGTGGTCAGGATCTCTGCGGCGGCTGACTGCTCATGAGCCTCCGACATGCGCCTCCCGGTCCCCCGGTGCGGTTAGGCCGCCAACAGCACTGCCAGGTTTCAGGCGGGCTCTCGGCGCCGACGCTTCGCATGTCCATCTTGTACCTTGAGATCCGTAGGTACCCGTACGAGCGGGCCACCCGGGATGGGGGATCATCATGCCGACCGGGATCGGGCGCGATGAGCTGCGGACGCTGACTGGGCAAGGGACCCAGCTGGTCGAGGTACTGCCCGCAGACGAATATGACTGGGCGCACCTGCCGGGCGCGGTCAATCTCCCGCTCAAGGAACTGGACGCCAGGACCGGGCGGCTGGACCGGTCCCGGCCGGTCATCGTGTACTGCCAGGACTCTCTTTGAGACATGAGCCCGCGGGCCGCGTGGCGGCTCGAAGCGGCCGGGTTCGGCCCGGTGTACCACTATGTCGCGGGCAAGAGCGACTGGCTGGCTGCTGACCTGCCGTTCGAGGGCACCGCCAAGCTAACGGGAATGTTCACCCGCCGCGGCGTGGCCACAGTTGGGGAGCACACCCCGGCAGCCGAGGCTTTGCGTCTGCTGGACGCACAGGGTTTCGGGCCGGTCCTGATCCTCAACCCGGCGGGGGTGGTCATGGGTGCCGCCTACCGGGACCGCCTGGTGTCCGCCTCGGAAGAGGCCGAAGGGGGGACGGTGATGCGGTTCGGCGTGTCCACCGTGCGGCCCAGCGAGGATGCCCCGGCGCTCGTGCACCGGATGAACCACCAAGACCTGACCCGGGTGGTGGTGACCCGTCCCGACGGCACGCTGATCGGGCTGTTCTTCGCCGCCGACGTGAACTCATGACGCCCGGCCGCGCCGCCACCGGCCGCGCCGGGTGCCTGCACTATCTGGCTACTGCCCGCGGCTCATTCCGCTATGGACGGCGTCATCTTGGCGGAGTAGCTATCTGAGGATCTGCCGACCGAGTAAGAGCATTATCGGGAATGTCTCCCTTCACCTCGGAGGGTAGCTCCAAATCCTCGACCCGCCGCGCGGCCACCCCGTGCCTGGCTGTCCGCGTCATCAGATGCCCGTTCGCCGCACGTCTCAGATACCCCGGCTCACGTTGCAGCGCCCGGCGCACTCGCTGGGGATCCTGTCCGGTGCCTTCACCCGACCTTCGCAGCTTCTGCACCCGGCCTTCACATAGGTCTGGCCGGCTGTCGTCGTGGCCGTTCGGCCAGCAGCGTCATCAACGGGGGCACGTGGTGTACGGAGGTTGATTCGCCAGTATCAGGTAGCTGACAGCCGTGGCGTCAGATGACGCGAGGGCGGCGAAGCCACGAGGCGGGTTGCTCGTCATACTGCCACTGGCCCACCGACGGAAGGATTCCTGGTGGGCTTAACTAGAAAGACCGCAGTAGTCACGGGTGTTGTGCTTCATTGTCGCACGACGGATCGGAGCATGACATGGTGAGCCATGACAAGGGCTCGGATCACACCGACGACGGCTTGGTAGCAGGCGACCACAACTGGGCTGAAGATCCGACCATTCTTTGGGGTCAGAAGAGACCCGACTCGTTCTTTGACGGCCAGGCGATCCTCATCGTAGGGGCAGCCGAGAGTGCCAAGGATCCTGACGATTATGAGAATGACGACGGCAGCGTGATCTCGGGATTCACTCCCGATACTGCGGTTGACGGCATCATTGCGAGCGGGTGGAGCGGCGGGTCGCCGGGAACCCCGTACGGCGGGATATCGGGCGGAGTCGGTGTGATCGGAGTGGGTGGCCCGGTTGAGGGTACCGGTGTGGTCGGCAAGGGCGGGGGGATAAAACATGACTCGGAATCGGCCGGTTTTGGGGGAATCGGGGTTCACGGATTGGGCGGCTCCCGGCCTGAACCAGACAAGCATTCTACAATAGTGGCTGTCCCCGGTGCTGGGGTCGTCGGGCAGGGCGGCCGGTGGAGCCTTTCAGAGAACACAAACCGCTCTCCACATGGCGCTGGAGTCATCGGCATAGGCGGAGGAACGGGCCCTAAGGTCGACCACCTGCCAGAACACAAACTGAACGTGACAGGCGGCGTCGGCGTGTACGGAAAAGGTGCTGACCAGGACATCGACGACACGGCTCCCAATCCGGCACCCGAGGGAGGGCCCCCCGTGACCAGCGGCCCGGCAGCGCCGGGGAACGGCGTCCTTGCTCGCGGCGGAAAGCCGAACGACCCCACCGCGCCTGCCGCGCCCGGCGCCGCGGGTATGGTCGCGGTCACCGCCTTTTATGCCGGCCCTGGTAATGAGGAGGTGCCTCCTCATTACCAGACTGCTGGGGTGGGTGCATTCGGCTCCGGTGACATCGGGGTGTACGGCCTGGCCCCGGCGCAGGGAATCCAAGGGTCGGGACTGGTTCCCGGCGTTGGTGTCAAAGGCGAGGCTACCGATAAGTCGGGCCGTGGCGGCCTATTCAAGTCGACCCGTTCGGCGCAGATCCGGCTCGAACCGATTGGACTGAGTCGGCCATTCCCGCCGGCGAAGCCGACGAGTCCGACACACCTTCCGACTGCCGCCGACGAAGGAAGCGTCGCAGACTCTCTGCCCAGCGACGGACAAGGGGGCGACCTCATCGCCCTGATGGATCGTTTCGGAGAATCAACCCTCTGGTTCTGCGCACTCGGCGCCGGAGCGGACCCGGCGCAGTGGGCGCAGGTGCTGCTCGGTCCCTCATTCGCCGGCACTGCCAAATAGGGCAGCCGCCATTTGAGCCTTGACCACCGATAAGACGGCCAGGCATTCCGGTTCGGCAAGGCAGCTGCCTCGATCATGCGTGTGTGAAGGGCAACAGAATCAAAGGCGGCTGCTGCTGCTGCCAGGATAGGCCGTGGTGGCCGGAAACCCGCTGAGCGGCCTGATCACCTTGGCGAAGAAGACCTTCAGGTCGCAGACCGCCGCAAGCCCACGTGCTGACTGCGCCCGGGCGGCCACCGTGCTCAAGCTCCGCGCCGAACAGCAGGCCCACGACCGGACCGCCGCGAACGACGCCTGGCAAGACACCGGACTCGTTGTCAGGTTCCGGTACCTGGGCGACATCCGGGTTCCGGTACCTGGGCGACGTAGCCGATGGCGGAGTTGTTACGGCGGGGGCGGCCTTTGGGGTTGGCGAACGCGCCGAGCTCGCGGGCGCGGTCGTGGCGGATGGGGTGGATGCGGATGACCTTGCCGTCCTTGGACAGCTGCACCGAGGCGCCGGCGATGGTCACGTCGATGGGGGTGCGGGACCACATCCGCCCGGCCTGGTAGCTGGTGCCTGCGGAGCTGACCGCCCCGGCGCCGTCGGCGAGGCGGGTGACGGTCAGTCCGGTGGTGGCGTCCCGGGCCCGCCGGGAGACCCGCATCCGGGGCAGGCGGCCGGCCTGGTCGGCGCGCAGCCGCTGGGCGTGGGCGGCGGCCACCGCCCCGGCGTGCAGGATGTCCGCCAGGCCGTCGGCCACGGCCACCTCGGCCGGCTGCCCGGCATAGGTAGCGCCGACCCGGCAGGAGAACCCGGCCAGGGAGATCTTGCCCGCGGCGTTCACCCATCGCGACACCCCGCCCGGCCGGGCTGGCGCCACGGCTGGGGCAGCCGGCGGCTCCGGGTCTGCGGCCGGGCCGTCTGCGGTGATGGACCGGTTAGCCAGCCGGAACCGTTCGATCGGCGGCCGGCCCCCACAGGACTGATGCGGCCGCCCGGCGTTGTATTCGGCCACCCGCCCATCCAGCGCCGCCTGCAACCCGGGAATCGTCGCGAACACCCGGTCTTTCGGGGTGAAGAACTCCCGCCGCATCGTCTTATGCAGCCGCTCCGCCTTCCCGGTCGTGGCCGGCGAGTACGGCGCGGTCAGCAGATGGCGGATCCCGTTGTCCGTGCACACCCGGTCGAACATCACCGGGCCGGGGCCGCGGCCGAAACGCGCAGTAAACACCTTGCCGTTGCCAGTCAGGATCTGCCCGGGTATGCCATTCCGGGCCAGCGCCTCAGTCAGCGCCAGGCACACCGGCCGGGCGGTCGCCGCCGCCACCACCTTTGCGCAGACGATAAACCGCGAATGGTCATCAATGCCGGTGACAACCTTGACCTCGGTGCCGCTGGCCAGATGCACCCTGCCCATCACATCCATCTGCCACAACTCCATCGCGGCGCCCCGCTCCCCACGGCGGTAGTCCTCCCGCCGCCGGCGGCGCCGCCCGGGGGCGAACAGCCCATGACGCACCAGAGCCCGGTACACACCCGCCCGGCCCGGCAACGGCTCCACGCCGTCCCGCTCCAGCTGCCAGACGATCCGTGACGGCCCCCACCCCGGATGCGCCCGCCGCAGCGCCAGCACCCGCGCCCCCGCCACCGCGCTCATCTGATGCGGACAGGCCTCCGGCCGCGACGACCGGTCCGCCAGCCCCGCCAGCCCGCCATCGCTCGCATACCGGCGCAGCCAGGCATGCACCGTCTGCCGCGCCACCCCATACCGCCGGGCCACATCGGTCACCGGTGCGCCCACATCCAGGACCTCCAGCACCGCCCGGTACCGCTGCCCGGCCACGCCCAGCTCCACCAGCACACCCCGCTCCCTCCCCGCGACCACCGATGGATCGCAGGCAAGCGCCCAGGCAGCCCAAAAGCCCGCAAGCAGCACGCAGTGTCACGCAGGAACCGGAACTACTGCCGCGCACCTACCGGAACCGCGTCCGCAAACTGTCGCCCGGGAACCGGAACTCAGGTGTCCAGCATCTACCGGAACCGCACAGACACCGGACTCGTGTTCACCACCGCCTACGGCACACAAAGGCCGGCCACATGATCGCAACCGGCCGTTGAGCTGGGTGGAGCCAAGGGGGGTCGAACCCCTGACCTCCTGGTTGCAAATCAGTGTCAGACCGGTCTATGGCGGTCGCTGGAGCAGGTCGGCGATATGTGGCAGTCCGGCGCGGCCGCTCGCATCCGATGGCGTTGCTGTAATTCGACGCTGTATGGCTTCCTGCCCAGTGTCCGCCTCCGCGGTCAGCATGGCCTGCTCGATCCTTGATAACTCAGCCGCGCTGTCGATGGCCGGCTCCGGGGCGTGCCGCGGTCACCTGACCGTATGGGCGGTGGCTTCAGCCTGTCGGTGGTCGGGCGACTTGTCAGGCTGCTGGAGTGTACCGCCTGGCCAGATTCCGGTTTTCTTGTGCGTCCACTCGGCGGCGCCGCGGTCGACAGCCGTCTTTACCAGCGCGTATATCACGCCATGCAGGCCAGCGGCCAGCAGGATCTCCCCCCAGCCGCGCTCCGAATCCATCGGGGCAGGCACGTCAGAATCCCCGGCCGACGATCTTCCAGACCCTTTTGAAGATCAGCCCGCTGAGCAAGCCGCCAACGATCCCGGCCACGATGGCCACCGGCTTGTACAACAGCTTGAGCATCGCCGCCTCCCTTCACCTGGTAACCGCCCAGCTGGCTATGAGTGCGCCGACGGTGAATACCTCGCTGGCCCCTAGCCGCCGCCAGGCCCCTGCTCGTCAGGTCTGGTGACCTGTCCCGGCCAGGCCCCTCGGCTGTCCCGGCCTGGTACCGCCCTCCACAGCGATGGCCCGCGCCGGGGCGTCCGCATCCTGCCCTGATCGCGCCATTTCGCCTCCCACCTGAAGCGCCCGGACACTGCCAGCATCCCGCGTGAATAGGTTCCCGGCATCACCCCCTCTAGGGTGACCCTGGGTCTGCGGGCGCAGCCCGTTCAGGCCCACCCAACAGCTTCTGTTCCATGTTCCAGGGCTGGGTATTCCGCTGGGTATCATGATCGCGACGTTCTACGCGACCGGGGAGATCGGCTTCCTGTAGGCAGTCCTCGTCGGCTGGGACCGAGCGCGAGCCGCGCAGTGTCCCGGCGGGACCCAAGCCGCCCCGCGGCTCGCGCCGTAGGCGCCCTGAAGCCGTGATGAAAATCCTCAGCAGATCTCCGGGTCGGGTCGGGTCCGTGGCAGAGGTGGTGGCGACAGGGGTCGTGGCAAAGGAGATATGGGCCCGAGGCCGAGGCCCAGCCCGCGCCGCCGCTGGCCCACTGGGCACGGCACTCGCTGGGACCGGCGGGCAAGGCTGCCCGAAATAACCCTTTGCGGGTGAGGCGCAGCCGCCCCGCCCGGTGATCGCCTGTCAGCGAGATGAAACAGGGAATCGCGTCCAGGGCGGCCGCCTGGTGGAAGCTCGTCATGGTCGTGCCCGGATTGGCGCTGCTGGTGGCAGCCTGCGGATTCTGGTAGCGGCGCCCCCTCATCGTCCGCATCCGCCGCCCCCTCATCGTCCACACCTGCCGTCCCCCCATCGTCCACGCCTGCTTCCCCTGCGGCCTCGCCGCTGAACGCGGCTGCATGCGCGGACGCCGCCGCCCTGGGTGCCTCGCTGGACAAGCTCAAGCATGTCAAGGTGGGGAAAGGCACGGTCAGTGAGATCAAGGCAGACCTCAGCGAGGTCCAGGCGAATCTGACGGCCTTTGTGAATGAGGTAAGTGGCCAATGGCAGGCCCAGGTCAACGCACTGAAATCTGCGCTGGGCGAACTCCAGACGGCGGTCAAAACCCTAGCTTCGAACTTCAGCACCAGCGCGGTGTCAGGCGTGGTGACCGCGATAGGCGACGTCAGCACCGCCGGGCAGAACCTGCTGGCCGCGGTGAGCACGCGTTGCCCCTCCGCATCCCCGACACCCAGCGCGTGAGCATCGGCCCGAGAGGGCAGCAGCAAGCGCTCCGTCGAGGCTGTCTTGCGGTTATCGCCGCGGCCTGACGGCCTAGCTGCCGGGTCTCAGCCCGGCCACGGAGGTGCCGCGAGGACTACGCGACCTGGCCCAGCTCGCGCGGAGCGGCAAGCCCGTGGCCGGGCTGCTGCCGGTGACGCCTGGCAAGGTACCGGGCTCGTGTTCACCACGGCCCATGGCACCCCCCATGAGCCGCAGAACTTCGCCCGCACTTCGCCTTGCGCTGCACGGAGTACCTAAGCAAGATCACTATCGGGAAGGTTTCCTGGTGGAGCCAAGGGGAGTCGAACCCCTGACCTCCTGGTTGCAAACCAGGCGCTCTGCCAGCTGAGCTATGGCCCCGGGCAAACTGCTCCAAGAGTACCGGGCACCGGCGGACGGGGCGCGTGATCCTAGCCGCGCGAGGCGACCAGGTCGGGCAGTTCGGCGACGCTCTCGATCAGGTCGGTGGCACCAGCCTCGCGCATCCGGGCGGGGGTGTGCGGGCCGGTGCGCACCCCGGCCACGATCCGCGCCCCGGCCCGGCGGCCGGCGGCCACGCCGTGCTCGGTCCCGCTGGCCACGGCTATCTCGCGCACGTCGCCGGCGCCGAGCCTGAGCAGCGCGGTGAGCACCAGGTCGGGCCAGGGGAAGGCCCTGGGCGCGTCGTCCGGGCACAGTGCGAGCTGCCCGTGCGCCCGCCAGCCGAGCGTGTCCAGGATCAGGCTGAGCGTGGCCCGCGGCAGGCCAGTCACCAGGCATACCTGGATCCCGGACCCGGTCAGCTTGTCGATCGCTTCCTCGGCGCCTGGCATGGCGACCAGGCCGGTACGCCCCACGGCGGAACGGTAGGACCGCTCGAAGGCTATGCCCGCGGCCTGCGCCCGGGGCTGGTTGTCGGGGAAGAGGGCGTCGAAGACGTTGACGCTGGAGCGGCCGCGTCCCCGGCTGATCTGGGCCATGTCCCGGGCGAAATCGCTGGTCCCGGCGACCACGCCCTGCGTCGCGATTGCCTCAGCGAACGCACGCTCGACGATGCTCTCCTGGTCGAGGCCGTCCCCGACCATCGTTCCCACCAGCCCGCAGCACACCAGGGAGGTGCGTGGTGTGCTCACCTGATCGCCTCCAGGTCCCCCGCCAAGGCTTCCGGTCAGGATTCCGGGGCCCGGCCGGACCGCTACTCGTCGTCGCCGGTCGTGGCCTCCGTCCACAGGTCAAGCTCGGCGCGGTCAGCCTGCACTTTCCGCCAGAGGGCGAAAGCGCCCATGCCAACCAGGACAACGAGGAGGAACTTCTTCACTGTCCGAACCCTTCAAGCTGATGGCCGGCAGAGGCCGGCCGCGACAGATGTCTGGTCAGCCTAGCAAGCCGGCGCCTCACCGTGGCCGTACCGTGCGGGTCTCGTCCCAGACCGGATCGGCCGCCTCGTACACGTCGCCGTCCGAGCCGAACACCACGAACCGGTCGAACGAGCGGGCGAACCACCGGTCGTGGGTGACCGCGAGCACCACGCCCTCATAGGATTCCAGGCCGGCCTGCAGGGCTTCGGCGCTGGCCAGGTCCAGGTTGTCGGTCGGCTCGTCCAGCAGCAGCAGGGTCGAGCCCGCCAGTTCGAGCAGCAGGATCTGCAGCCGCGCCTGCTGCCCCCCGGACAGGGTCCCGAACGGCTGCGAGGCGCAGAACTGCAGTTCATAGCGAGCAAGCGCGGCCATGGCCTCGCTGCGGAGCAGTGCATGCTCGGTCATGAGAACCTCAGCGGGCGTCCGTTCGGCCAGATCCGGCCGTTCATGGGTCTGCGCGAACAGTCCCGCGGAGATCCGGGCGCCGAGCCGCCACTGACCGGAGTGCGGGACCGGTTCCCCGGCGAGCAGCCGGAGCAGCGCCGACTTGCCCGAGCCGTTGGAGCCGAGCACGGCGACCCGCTCGCCGAACCAGACCTCCAGGCTGAACGGGTTCATCAGGCCGGTCAGCTCCAGGCCTTCGCAGATCACCGCGCGCTTGCCGGTCCGCGCGCCGCGCAGCCGGATCCGGATGTTCTGCTCGCGCGGCGCCAGCTCCGGGGGCCCGGCCTGCTCGAACTTCCGCAGCCTGGTCTCGGCGGCCTGCAGCCGGGATGCCATGGCGTCGTTGTAGGAGGCCTTGTGCCGGTACATCCGGACCAGCGCCTTGAGCTTCTCGTGCTCCTCATCCCAGCGGCGGCGCAGCTCGTCCAGGCGGGAGATGCGGTCGCTGCGGGCCTTGGGGTAGCTGGCGAAGCCGCCGCCGTGCACCCAGGCCCCGCCGTCTTCCACGGTGATGATCCGCTGCGCGCAATTGGCCAGCAGCTCCCGGTCGTGGCTGACCAGCAGGACGGTCTTGGGCGTCGCGGCCAGCTGCTGCTCCAGCCACTGCTTGGCCGGCACGTCGAGATAGTTGTCGGGCTCGTCGAGCAGCAGCACTTCGGCCGGCCCGCGCAGCAGCGCCTCCAGGACCAGGCGCTTACGCTCGCCGCCGGACATCGTGCTGGTATCCCGCCAGCGGCACCGCTCGTAGGGGATGCCGAGCGCGGCCATCGTGCAGGCGTCCCAGAGCACCTCGGCCTCGTAGCCGCCGGCGTCGCCCCACTCGGCCAGGGCCGCGGCGTACCGGAGCTGCGACGGCTCGTCATCGCGCTCCATCATGGCCAGCTCGGCCGCGTCCAGCCACCCGGCGGCAGCGCGAACCCGCGGCGGGGCCACCGAGACCAGCAGGTCGCGCACCGAGGGCTCGTCCCCGGCGCCGCCGACGAACTGGCGCATCACGCCGAGCCCGCCGCTGCTGGCGACCGTCCCGGACTGCGGCGGCAGGTCGCCGGCGATCAGCCGGAGCAGCGTGGTCTTGCCGGCGCCGTTCGGGCCGATCAGCGCCGCGGTCATGCCCTCGCCCACCCGGAACGACACGTCGTCGAGCAGGAGCCGACCATCCGGCAGGAGGTAGCTGAGGTGCGCGGCCTCGACGTGGCCCACCTGTGCCCTCCCATCGCATCCGGCGGCGGCTCGCCGCGGCCAGCTCCCGGCCGGGCGGGGTTCCGCGCTCCCGGGATACGGCACCCCTGCCCGTTCGGGAGCCGGGGTTTCGCTCTGACCCGGCAGGGCCGACAATAGCCGGGTGCACCCCGAACCTTTCAACGCAAATTCGCGGCTGCGGGCCTCGGATGCCGACAGGGAGCGGGCCGCGGCCGTGCTCAACGCCGCGCTGGCCGAGGGCAGGCTGTCGGTCGCGGAGCACTCCGAACGGCTCGATGCGGTCTACGCGGCCAAGACGCACGCGCAGATCGCGCCGCTGGTCGACGACCTGCCGTCCCGGGCCACGGATCAGTCGGTAGCGCCCAGGACTGAGCTGGCGCCGGCCAGGAAACGCCGCCAGATGATCGTGGCGATATTCGGCGGGACGTCACGGAAAGGACAGTGGCACGTCGAACCCAAGATGGCCGCGGTGACCGTCTTCGGCGGCGCTACATTCGACTTCCGCGATGTTCAGCTGCCGCAGCGGGAGATCACGCTCAACTGCACGACGGTCTTTGGCGGCGTGGAGATCATCGTGCCGCCGGAGATGCGGGTAATCGACTCCGGCATCGCCTTGTTCGGCGGGCGCGACGCCGGGCCGGGCAGCGCGGAATCCGGCGACCCGAACGCCCCGGTGCTGCGCCTGACCGGCCTTACCCTGTTCAGCGGGCTCGGCGTGAAGCACAAGCAGCGCAAGGTCAAAAACAAGGACGGTGGCCGCTGACCGGGCGCGGTGGCGCTACCGTCGCTGCCCGCGTTGCCTGCGGAACCGGATGATGTCCCGCAACCGGATCGGGACGATGAAGAACACGGCGATAGCCAGGTATCCCACCGCGGCGACGATCGGGGCGAAGAGCCCGACAACGATCAGGACCAGGTACCCGGCCAGGCCGGGAGTGAGGCGCTGGGTCAGCAGCTGGATATCCTCGTCGGCCGCATCGGGCCGGACAAGGCGCGCGTGCACCGCGTACCGCCAGAGGACCAGCAGGAGGGCCGAGGCCACCAGGAGGCTGACACCGTAGATATTGGTGGCGACCCGCTCAGGCTTGTTCTCCCGGATGAAGTCCGCGAACAGCCGGGTGGGGAAGGGCAGGAACGCAACCACCAGGAGCAGCAGCAGGTTGAGGCGCACGAACACCGCGTCGGCGCGCTCCAGGTACTCGGTGATCGCATTGTGCCCGAGCCAGATAGCCCCGATGGTCGAGAAGCTGACCACGTACCCCAGGTAAGACGGCCACAGGCCCGCCACCGAGCGCGCCAGGTGCGCCCCGGCACCGCGCGGGAGCGCGATATCGAGGACCAGCAGGGTGATGGCGATGGCGAACACGCCGTCGCTGAAAGCCTCCAGCCGTCCCGTCCGGAACCCCCGGCGCATCGGTCCCGGCGACGTATCCCCATTGGTCATCGCCATGACTGTAACGCCGGCCGCACCGCCGGCCCGGCAGGCGCGGACGCGGATCCGGAGGCTGGACTTCTGGCCGGAAACCCTGGACAGTGGGAGTGCCTGCAGGCAACCAAGCGCTGCTGGACTCGGGCCACCGTCCAGGACCGAGGCCGGAGTCTGAGCCCTCTGCCCGCGATTGCCCGCGATCACGGCACCGCCTCCCGCCCGAGGGTGTGCATGTCTCATGGATGACCACGAACGCCTGGTCTCTCCGCTGGTCATGACCATGCCCGACGAGATTGACGTATCCAATGCCGGTTACGTCGGCGAGCAGCTGCGGTCCGCCATCACTCCGGGCACGAACGCCGTGGTCGCGGACCTGACCGCGACCACCTTCTGCGATTCCTTTGCCGTCCTGCACCTGATGCTCGCGCACGACAAGGCCGTCGCGAACAACGTCCAGTTGCTGCTCGTGGTCCCGGCCGGCGCCGTGCTGCGGCTCCTGGAGATGGTCGGCGCTCGCCGCGTGCTGCGGATCCATGCCACGGTGACCGCTGCGCTGGCTGCGGTGACCGACGACCGCGGCCTCGCTGACCGCCCTCCCGGCGGCATCGCATTCACCGGGCTCCGCGGCACCCCGCCCGGAACTACGGCCGCTCCGCCAGCACGAGACCCAGTCCCGGCCAGCGAGCCAGATCCGTGATCTGACCGTTGACGCCGTTGTCACGTTCTGCCCGTCTGGGACGTCTTCTTAGTGACCGATGCCGAACGCCGGTGTTGATGTAGAGCACGAGCCTTCCACGATCTTCGGACCGCGCAGGCCGTGCCGAGAGGAAAGTCGCCGTACCGAGAGGAAAGTCATGGTTGCTACTCATGCTGTGGTCGGCTCCCCGCTGGGAGACCTGACTTTGGTCGGGGATGGCGGTTGCCTGACTGGCGTGTACTTCCGGCATCACTGGTACAGGCCGGACCCGGCGGGTTTCGGCGTCCGCGCTGACGCCGGGTTCGGTGAAGCCTCCCGACAGCTGGCCGAGTACTTCGCCGGGCAGAGAGAAGCGTTCGATCTTGCCATCGATGCGCGGGGTGATGGGTTCCAGCGGCGTGTCTGGAGCCTTGTCAGCCGCATCCCGTACGGTCAGACCGCCAGCTACGGTGAGCTTGCCCGCCAGCTCGGCGGGAACGTGCTGGCCAAGGATGTCGGCACGGCCGTCGGACGCAACCCGCTGAGCATGATCGTCCCCTGCCACCGGGTCGTCGGGAGGGACGGGCGCCTGACCGGCTACGCCGGAGGGCTGGCGCGCAAGAGGTTCCTGCTGGATCTGGAGCAGGTGCATGCCCGCGTCAGTGCGGTGCTCTTCTGACCCTGGTTGGTCAAACCGTGCCGCATTCGGGGAAGCCGACGCCCGATGAGTCCCGTCTGGTAACGCGGTCAGAGCAGCATCAGTCAGAGTGCGCGAGTTAGGCACGTCCCCACTTGCCGGTGTTGCGACCACCCGCGGCACACCTGCGGCACACCTGCGAAGGAGCGTCTGAGATGCGAAGCGTGGTTGTGATGATGAGTGTCTCAGTTGACGGGTACGTCGCGGGACCCCGCGGACACGCCGGCGCGCTCCGCGAGCCTGACGAGCTGAAGCGCTGGAAGCTCGAGCGGATCCGTCGGGCCGGGACGCACATCATGGGCCGGGTGACCTACGAGGAGATGGCGGGACACTGGCCAGTCTCTACCGACGACTATGCCGCTCCCATGAACGAGATCCCCAAGGTCGTGTTCTCAAAGACGCTCGACGAGGCGACTTGGGCGGGATCTTCGATCGCACGCGGCGATCTCGCGGACGAGATCGCGATGCTCCGGCGCCAGCCCGGCGGCGAGATCATCGCCTGGGGCGGCGCGAACTTCGCTCAGGCGCTTTCGCGGGCCGGGCTTGTTGACGAATACGTCCTGGTAATTCAACCCATCGCGTTCGGGGGCGGCCTGCCCCTGTTCGCCGGCCTCCCCGATGCGCTGCGGCTCGAACTGATCGAGGCAAAGACATTCGACAGCACGGCGCTGCACGTCTACCGGCGGAGCGATCGGGTCCCCAGGGTCCGCGGATGAGCGGTGCCCTGCCAGCGGGCAGACAAGGCCACCATGGCGCCGATCATCCCCGTCAGCGAGGCTGGACCTCGGCCATCGGGCCGAAGCCGTCGTGCGGCGTGTTGACGTAGATGATCTGCGGCTGCGCAGAGATCAAGTCGGGTGCGGCGTCGAAGAACCGCTTCACGTACGGCTGCTTGACGTGAGCGGCTCCCGCCTCGGCGTCCTTGAAGCCCTCGATGCAGACGAACTCGTTCTCATCGGTCAGGCTCCGGGCGAACTGGAAGAACAGGCAGCCATCCTCGGAGTTGACGTCCCTGGCGTAGGAATCGGCCAATGCCAGCCACTCGTCCATCTTGTCGGGCCGTATCGGCATCTTGAGGTTGATCAGGATCATGCGACCGCTCCTTCGAGATGGCTGTCGCCACAATCGTGATGCGATCGCAGGCGACCGTCAACCGCGTCGCCGCCGTGCGCTGGCTGCTAAGGCTGCGCCCAGGTCGTGGACGAGTTGCCGGTGGTCACGGTCTGGTACATGCTCGGGCCGCTGTTGCGTACCCGCAGGTAAAGGCCGGTCTTCACATTCTGCGCCGTGAGCGTGTTGTCGTGCCGGTTGAAGACGAGATTCCACAGCTGACTGGCGAAGCCATTGCCGCTGTTCCCCGGCGTCTCCGCCGTCACGTCCGCGCCGGGACTGGAGGACCGGGTGGTCAGGGCCAGCCTCTGGTTCTGTGAGGTGATGAGGAACAGCCCATTGCTGAACTCGCAGCCGTCCCACATGGTCGTGCTGTTCAGGTTCGGCTTCAGGATCGCGGCCGCCCCCGAGGAGAGGTTGTTCGGTGTGCCCAGGTAGTAGCTGCCGCTGGTGGTGACATACCTGAGGTCGGCGAGACCCAAATTGGTGCAGCCGGCGTGGCGGGACTCAGTCGCGCCGCGCCAGCTGGCGTGGCGGGCCGAAGTGGCGCCGGCGCTGGCTGCGCCAGCGGTAGCAAGGACGGTTCCTCCGGCGAGCAGCCCCGCCGCGAACATGTAAATCAGACGTCGCATGGTAACTGTTCCCCTTGTGATCTTTCTTCTCGTTCTCTGCCGCGGGTGGCCGTGCCTGATCCAGCATGACTTCCCCTTGATTTTCATTGCTCCTCCTATGCAGTATCGCAGCAGTACTGGCAACACGCCCTGGGCATCTACACCGACCCCGGCGTCCCCGAGGCCCCACATGCGCGCCAGCCACGCCGCCCGGCCTGGGGGCCGATTTCTGCGCATGCCAGCGGGGGTTGGTCCGGCGGCGATGACCAGGCTGACCATTCGGGCGGAGAAATCGCTATCGTCAGTGCATCCAAGCTATTCGGACGCTCAACCTATTGTCGGAAGGGACCGGCCATGACCAGACCATCGCAACAGGCAGCCTGGCAGGCCCAGCTGGCCGACGGCTCGCTGGCCGGGAACTGGACCCTCGACCCGGCGCGGTCCACCGCCACGCTGCGGAGCAAGAGCATGTGGGGCCTGGTCCCGGTCAAGGGAGTCTTCCGCGACCTCGACGGCACCGGGACCGTCTCGCCGGCCGGCGAGGTCACCGGCCGCATCACGGTCGCGGCCGGATCGCTGGATACCAAGAACGCCCGCCGCGACAAGCACCTGCGCTCCGCCGACTTCTTCGACACCGAGAAGTTCCCCGCCATCACCTTCACCCTGGACAAGCTCACCCCGGCCAGCGCCGGCGCGGTCTTGTCCGGCACCCTGACCGTCCGCGACCGCAGCCGCCCGGTCACCTTCAACGCCGCGGCCTCCCCCGCCGCAGACGGCGACGTGGCGCTCGACGCCACCATTCAGGCAGACCGGTCGCAGTACGGGCTCACCTGGAACCAGCTCGGCATGGTGTCCAAGAACAACACCATCACCATCCACGCCGTCTTCACCAGAGGCTGACCAGCAGCAGAGCCGGCCGGTAGAGGAACCCGCCCGAGCCAGCCCTCGACGAACACAGCGCGATCAGAACGGAAAAGGCGCCGATCTTCCGGGATCTGCGGGATCTGCGGGTACGAGGGTTGGCGGAGAAGCCCGCGCCCAAGAGGGAAGATCATGTTCGAAGGTTTCAAGCTGGAGCGGGTCGATGTCGGCGAGGCCGAGTTGCGAGTACGCTACGGCGGCTCTGGCCCGGCGGTCCTTCTGTTGCATGGTCACCCGCGCACGCATGTGACGTGGCATAAGGTCGCGCCCGTGCTGGCGGAGCAGTTCACGGTCGTGTGCCCGGATCTGCGGGGCTACGGGGAGTCGTCCAAGCCGCCCACGACACCGGATCATTCGCCCTACTCCAAACGCGCCATGGCCGCTGACTGCGTGGCCCTGATGCGCGCCCTCGGCCACCGGCGGTTCTGCGCCGCCGGGCATGACCGCGGCACCTACGTTGCGCAGCGACTGGCGATGGACCACCCTGCCGCGATACGCCGCTTGTGCCTGATGGAAGGGATACCGATCGGCGAGGCGCTCGCCCGGTGCGACGCGGCATTCGCCGAGCGCTGGTTTCACTGGTTCTTCTTCGGCCAGACCGAAAAGCCCGCCGAGCGATTCATCAGTGCCGATCCTGACGCGTGGTACACCGCGACGCCCGAGCACATGGGGCAGGAAGCCTACGAGGACTACCGGCGCGCGATCCACGATCCACGCACAGTCCATGCCATGATCGAGGACTACCGCGCGGGGCTCGGCATCGACCGCGAGCATGACCAAGCCGACCGCGCCGCCGGGCGCCGGATCGACTGCCCCGTGCTCTACCTGTGGGCCGCCAGGGATGACATGGAAGAACTGTACGGAGACCCGCTCGCCGTCTGGCGCGACTGGACCCGCGATCTGCGCGGCCAGTCCATCGACTGCGGCCACCACATCGCCGAAGAGGCCCCGGCCGAGCTAGCGTCTTGCCTAGTCAGCTTCTTCGCAGGTGCCTAGTGCACACACACGCGCGATGATCCCACGTCAGGTTCGGCGTTCGGCGATCGCGTCGGCGTAGCACGCGGCAAGGCCAGGCTGCCCCGCACGCGCCCCGTCGTTAACAGCGGCCACCACGTCAAGGTCGCGACCGGAGGGCAGGCGCACCACCGGGTGCCCGTTGGGCCACACCTGCCATCGCGCCTGGCGAAGATGCCGCACCAAGACCGTGCCGAGATAGAGCCCTCCGTCGGCCTCCAGCGGCCGCCGCGTCTCCCCGGTGAGCGGGTCCAAGGCCTCGTCCAGCGCTGCCAGCGAGCCGGGCGTGTCATCGAGACCGACTCCGTGGTTTCGCGCCCAGGCTCGCAGGTTCCGGCAATCGCCCAGATGATCGGTCAGGCGCTCAGCATCTTTCCGGAAACCGGGACTGCCGTGCACAACGACCCCCAGCGCTACCCCGTGCTTCGGGCCCGGCAGCCACTGACGCCAGAACTGGCTCATCCGACCATCGTCCTCCTACGCGAGGAACGACCACGCGGCGACCAGTCCCAGAGCGTGAGAGCACCGGGTGCCGTCGTGCTGGCGGACTACTGCCGCTGTGGTGCAATGGCGCGCGAGTGACTGAGCATCCAGGGCAGCGATGCCAGGCCACGTGCGGGGCGTGGGATGGTGACAGCCAGGGAGGCAGCGAGATGTCCAGCACGCAGTTGTACGACACCATCGGAGCCACTTACACCGTGACGCGGCGCACTGAGCCGCGGATCGCCGCACGGATCTGGGCTGCGCTCGGCGATGCGCAGATGGTGTTGAATGTCGGTGCCGGCACCGGCTCCTACGAGCCCCCCGGCCGTGATGTTACCGCGGTGGAACCGTCGGCGCTCATGCGCGCGCAGCGTCCCGCAGGCGCGGCGCCGTGCGTGGCTGCCGCCGCGGAGAGCCTTCCGTTCGAGGATCAGTCCTTCGACGCCGCGATGGCTATTGCCACCATCCATCACTGGCAGGACCCTATCGCCGGGCTACGCGAGATGCGGCGCGTGGCTCGCCGCGTGGTGGTCTTCACGCACGACACCACTGACACCGGATGGCGTTGACGGTTCTGGCTTACCCGCGACTACCTGCCTGAGGTCGCGGACCTCCTCGTCGGCCGGCCTGCGCTGACCGAACTGGCCAGTGTGATCGGAGCCCGCATCGAGCCGGTGCTCATTCCGTGGGACTGCGCTGACGGCTTCTTCGAGGCCTACTGGCGCCGCCCCCGGGCCTACCTGGACGATCAGGTACGCCGCGGAATATCGGTCTGGGCCAGCGTGGGGCCGGACGCCGAGCAGCGCGCAGTGCGCAGCCTCCGTAATGACCTCGCCTCCGGCCGGTGGGCCGAACGCAACCGCGACCTCGCCGCTCTTGACGCGGCAGAGCTTGGCCTTCGCCTGCTCGTAACCTGAAACCCCGACGTAGACGGGGTTACAAGCTACTGCCCGCACGGGCTGGCGTGACCGTCACGTCCGCCCGCTTTCCTCGTGACCGCTGGTCTGCTCGGCGGTGCTGAGGTAGCCGCTGTAGTACTGGCGGAGGGCGTCCTTCTCGCTTTCGCTGATGTGCGTGTCCTCGTTGATGTTGGGGGCATCCTTGACTTGGTCCTTGGACACGGCCAGCACGACCAGCTCGCCGTCGAACCGGGATCCGTGGACCGGCGCGAAGCTCTGCCGGGTGCCGAACAGGCCAGTCTCCACGAGGAGCCACAATGGCTGCCCGGTCTGGTCGTCGAGGTACACCTTGCTGATCTTGCCGATCCTGTTGCCCTCGGCGTTGACCGCGGCGCTGTGGATGTATTGCTGAGGGTCCTGCGAGGTGGTCATAAGCTGGCTCCTTTGCCGGATGCCGCGTATTCGGGTGTCCGGGCCACGCGAAGGTACAAGGCATACCGGGCTACCCCGCGAGGACAGCCGCAAACAGCGCTTCGGCCGGCCTACGCATTACGAGGGTGTTCCGTGTGTCGCTCGCGGGTTCAAAGCCCCGTGCTAACTTCAGGTTCACAAATTGCTGCTCGTGGCAAGTTGCCCGACTAGCTGTCTCGGCGCTGGTGAAGCGATCGGAACGCCGTGTCGCGATCCTCGTCGCTAGGTGGCTGACGCGCGGGAAACTTCCGAGCGAGCCATGCTCTGATTCTGGCCCACACACGTACGATTACCCTCGGGCATGAGCTGGTAACCGTCTGCGGATGCCCAGACTCGGCCTTGATGGTTCCCTGGCTCGCTCACCTGCCCGGAGGAGAGGGAGCTTTGCCGGGGGTTTCGCCTTCGTTCATCCGAGCCCCCTGGGTCCCCGGGACTGATCCACCACCGATCCCGGTCGCGCTAGCCTGAAAACGGAAGGTCGGCGGTTCGACCCGCCCCTGACCACCAGTCCAGAGGCGAGTGGGGCGTGGCTGAGCAGCACAGATGTAAGTGTTCACCATCGTGACGTTGGGTCGTCGGTGTCCGCTCGAGGCCGTCCATGACTGTGACTTGCCGCACGATGTTGCACGTGAAGTGCACGACAGTTACTTGCTGGGCGAGCGAGGGAGCGGTCGATGCGAGCCAGCGATGCGGAGAATTGGACGCCGTAGCTGGGGACGGGCGCGGACATGGCCGCCCTCACGGGCGTGCTGCCCGGCCCTGACAGGCCCCTGCCGCTGCTGATCTCGACCAGCGGCCCGAGATGACCGTGCGCAGCGGCCCCGCCGAGCGCGTGAACCTTTCTGTCTCCGCCCCGCTGAGTATGGGCCTGACCCTGGTAACCACGATCAGCGAACAGCTCGCGCGGGCCATGGACGCCCAGGCCGAGGCGCTGGCCCGCCCCCGGGCGGCCGGCCCGAGCCCTGGGTCCTTCCGCCCGCGCCGGTCTCCGGATGGCGGCTTGAGCTGTCCGCCGACCGCGCAGCACGACTTACCGCCCCAGACGGGTCGATCATCTACGCCGGGGAATGTGGGCAGGGGGGTGTGGTGCCGGCGTTTGCGGGGGTGGTTATGGCAGTGGCACGATTCCCTGCGCGCCGCGGGGGAACCTGGCGAGGGTCTCGGCGGGGATGTTCAGGTGCGCGGAGACGAGCTTGGGCGGCAGGTGGGCGAGCCAGTTGGCCAGCGAGACCTCTTCGTAGCGGTCGCTGCGGAACGTCTCGATCATGATCAGGACGTCGTCGCCGGTGTTCTCGACGTAGTGCCCGCAGTTCCTGCGGACCAGGCCGACGTCGCCGGCCTTGAAGTCGGTGGTGTTGGCGTGCGGGCCGGTGTTGAACACCGTCATCCGCGCCGACCCTTGCATGTAGTACTGCCACTCGTCCGCGTTCGGGTGCCAGTGCAGCTCCCGCATCGAGCCCGGCTCAACCTTGACCAGGCCCGCGGCGACCGTCTTGGACGCCGGGAAGTTCGTGCTGTCCGCGACCCGGACGCTGCCGCCGCTGTTCTCATACACCGGCTTCAGCTGCCCCATCCGGAAGATCACCGGCTCCGTCCCGCCCCATTGCACGCCGGCCGCGACCTGGTCGGCCTCCAGGTCCCCCGGCTCCTCACCGGGGAAGATCCACAGGTTGTGCAGCGGGATGTCGCCGAACACCTCCCGGGCCACCCCGAAGTTCTTCGCCAGCACCTCCGGCGGCGTGTGCGCGAACCAGTCGGTCAGCAGCAGCGTGTTGCTCTCCGACTGGCGGCCGTCGTCGAACGCGATCACGAATTCCGCGCCGTCCGGGCCCATCCCCTGCAGCGAGTGCGGCAGCCCCGAGGGGAAGAACCAGAGGTCTTCCTTGAAGACGTCCTCGACGCTGGGCATCCCGTCCCGGCTGAGCGTCGTGACCCGGCACTTGCCCTCGGTCATGATCGCCCACTCGGCGGTCTGGTGCCAGTGCAGCTCCCGGATCCCGCCCGGCTCGAGGTACATGTTCACCCCGGCGATCTCATCGGAGATCGCGAAGTCGGGCTGGGTGACCTCGCGGGCCCAGCCGCCGCGCTGCTGGCGCCGCGGTGAGATGTTGAACGAGGACCAGAAGAACGGCTGCGTGCTGACGTCCGTCGCCGGCGCGGTGATCACGTTGGGGAACTGGCTTTCCAGCACCGGGTTCCGCGGCCCCGACATCCTCGCCCCGGCCGGATCCCCCGCCGTGGTGCCCATCCCCTCCGGCGGCAGATCCGGCTCCCCTAAGGTGGGAGTCTCATGATGGGGTACCGGATTCTCGCTCGAGCCCATGACGCCTACCTCCCTCGACAGCCTGACTCACCGACTCCCATGCCCCAGCAGAGCCGGCTCAAATCGGCCAAGTGCGCAGTCCGACTGGCCAGTCCCCGGTCACCGGACTGTGGAAAGGGTGTCGACGGGCTCGGCGTCGTTCAGTTCGTTGCGTGTCTGCAACTGCCGTATCAGCGGCTGCGCCACGTCCACCCACGTTTGTCCGACCGGTCCCGGTCCCGGTCACCGCGACAACCGCGGCCCGGGGGGCCTGGGCAGCGCGCCATCGCAGTGCGGCGCCCCGGCCGCTAATGCAGCCGGGGGTCAGCCCGCCGGCCGCAGGGTCTAGCCAGTCACGGGCAGACGTCGTGTACCCAGTCGGTGTCACCACGGCGGCGGGCGGGCTGCCCAGCGCCGATCGGCTCGCCGCAGGTCGCGCAGGTTTCCCCGGCCGCGTGAGCGGAGTGATCTTCGCCCGTGTCCCGGCCGGGCTCGGTGAAGTCGGCATCTGCGAGCTGCTGGCTCTGCATGGCGGTATAGCCCTGATTGGGCGTGTATCCGGCGACCATCGAAACTCCCTCCTGGCTCACCAGCATCCTTCCCGCCTGGCCCAGGCACTGGCACAGCTGAAGGCGGCTATTGGACCTGCCTACTTTGCTGAGCGCCATCCGCCATGCCTGATACACCGCAGAGCACGTCGAAGGCCGCTGACCTTCTTATCCGCAGTTCTGGGCATCCAGGATCGTCCAGGCGTGTCCGCCCTCTGGCTCGACGTTCCAGGGTCGCCAACGCCTGACAGACGTTGTCTAGCGGTTTGGCAACAGTCGTCCGTGAGCTGAAACTCCGCCTGAGGTGCACTATGCTTACGGCCGATCACAGAGTTTGTCGGGCCGTCAGCCTGAAAACGGATGGTTACTTGGGCGCGGCACCCGCCGGTCTCGACTCCTCAGCGTCACCCGGTGAATCGAGGCTGGTGTGCGCGGGGCTGGCCGCCGTCGAAGTGAGGGATTTCGCGAGTGATTTCGGCCTTCACTCGGACTTCTCGGCGGGCGTACTCGATGGCCAGCGAGCGGGCGACCAGTCCCCCTCCGGGTCGGTGGTTTGCCCCACTTCGATCAGATGACCGTCGGGATCGCGGAAGTAGCAGCGCTTCTCGTACTGGTGTTGTTTCGGCGGGGTCAGGAATTGAGCACCCCGGGCGCTCCATTCGGCGTACACGGCATCGATGTCTTTGACCCGGATGTTGAGGAAGCTGCTGACCCGGTCGAGATCACGCGGCGTCTCCAGGATGACCGTCGGCTTGTCGTCGGTCGGGCCCCCGCCGCCATTGATGACGATCCAGCTGTTGGCTAGCGCAACATTGACCGGGTCTCCGGGACGTTCCACCCGGCCGCCGAGTACTTCGGTGTAGAAGCGCCGAGACCGCTCGACATCGTCCGAGACGATGAAGTGGGTCAACACAATTCCCTCTGGCGGCGGTGGGAGCTCGGCCATCTGGCACCTTCCACTGGTTAAGTCTCACACCCGCTTCACGACGGAGTTCGCAGCCGACGCTAGCACGAGTAAGCATTCGATCTCCTTAGGCCGCCGCGTGGCGGTCCGGACCGCGGGCGGCGGCTTCGACCTTGCTACGGTCGCCTGTCACGGTGAGCCTCATGGTGTCGCCATGCGGCGGCGTTGCTGTCAACGACCATCTGCTCCGCCGTGACCTGGCGGCCGGGCGGTCATGGCGTGATCGCGATCCCCATGGCATACCCGACGGGGATGTGAATCGGCTTGCCGACCGTGTTGGTGGCCGTGCGGATGGGGACGACCGCGCCCTCGCAGGCGACGTAGGCCGTCTTCCCGTCCGGGGTGAGCGCTATGGCGATCCGGTCGAGCCTTTGCCGCGCAGCCAGGGGAGGTAGATCGGCTTGCCGGGGGTGTTGGTGGCCGTGTGGACTGGCGTCACCTTGCCCTTGGTGTGTCCGCTGGTGCTGCGGCCGAGGACGTAGGCGGTCTTCCCGTCCGGGGTGAGCGCGATCTGGGACGGGAAGGCCCCCCGACGCGGATCGGCTTCCCGGCCTGGTTGGTGGCCGTGCTGATCGGTATGACCGTGTTCATGCCCGGGTCGGCGACGTAGCCGGTCCTGCCGTCCGGGGTGATCGCGATGAAGTCAGGGCCAATGGCATGGGGGCCGAAGGAAGAGGTCGTCGGGCGCGACGCGGATCGGCTGGCCGGGGGTGTTGATGGCCGTGCTGATCGGTATGACCGTGCGCGCGGCCTCGTTGACGGCGTAGGCGATCTTCCCGTCCGGGTTGATCGTAATCTGGCCAGTGTTGACCTTGATCGGCTTCCCGGCCTGGTTGGTGGCCGTGTTGATGGGGATGACCGCGCCGCTGCCCTTGACGCCATGGGCGATGTCGTAGGCGACGTAGATGGTCGCTTGGCTCCCGTGTCCGGCGGGTCCTGACCTGCCGAACGTCGCGGTGAGCGCGGCCACCTCCACACAGGTCCACGCCCCAAGCGCCCGGCCCAGCCGCAGATCGAACTCGTCCCTGGTCAGCCGTCCCTGGATGAACGCGGCCCTGAGGGCGGCGATCACCTGCTCGCGGTCGGCCTGCGAGGCTCGGAGGTGGCCTCGGTCCGACCCGCCTGCTGCCTTCTCGTCTCCGGGCCCTGTCATCATTGGTGCCTCCAGCGACCGCGACGCGGGTCAAGGCTAGCGCCGTTGCCCTCTGCTAGCCATCCGTGGCCTTCAGATCCGTAGATCAATGCCATGCGTCCGGTCAGTGCGCCAAAGTCCGTATCCGCAGGTCAGGGTCCACTGGTTGTCCGTCCTGTGTGTCTGTGTCCGGCATTGTCCGCTCAGTCTGTGAGACGGCCGTGAGACGCGAGTGGCGACTCTGTCAGCTTGGGAACGGTCTGTCATGCTCTCGTTGACCGGCATCGCGCGATGAATCCAGGCGGCGTGGGTCGTCATAGTTCCTGGAGCCGACAATCGCCGGGATCTCAACGCACCCGAAGCGAAGGATACGGAGGATGAAGCGATGAACTCTGAGCAGGAGCAGGCGGAGGCGAAGCGGCGATCCGCGCATTGCTGGCCGAGCGGGCCGCTGCAGTCCGAGCCAAGGACGCGAGCCGGTTCGTTACGAGCCTCGATCCATCGATCGTGATCTTCGATCTGGCTCCGCCGCTGCGGCGAGGTGGCCCCGAACTACTGGACCCCTCGGGGTTGCAGGCCTGGCTGGACACCTGGGACGGCGAGATCGGGTACGAAATGGCGGAGCTGACGATCATCATTGGCGGTGACATCGCCTACTGCCACAGCCTCGATCACCTGACCGGCACGCGGACCGACGGAGAGCGGGAGGACTTCTGGACCCGCGCCACAGTCGGCCTGCGCAAGACCGGTGACGGCTGGAAGGTCACACACGAGCACACGTCCGTGCCGTTCTACATGGACGGCACCGCCCGGCCTGCGTTCGACTTGCGCCCGTAACGGGCGAGGGCATGACCCCCGGGGAGATGCGAAGGCATGAGCTTCCCGAATGCATTATCGGGTTACAGATGGTTGCGACCCCAGGGCCTGGTCTTTTGCAGAGTGGGCCTGCCTGGACTTGAACCAGGGACCTCTTCCTTATCAGGGAAGCGCTCTAACCGAGCTGAGCTACAGGCCCGTGCACGCCTGGTGCGGGCGCGAGGAGGTGTGCCGGGAAAGGCTACCGTATCTGCCTGCACGCCGGGTCAGTCGGTCTCCTTCAGCGTGACCTCTACGCCGCCTGCCAGGTCAGCGGTGATGTTGTAGAGCACGGCACCGACCGTGGACAGTGCCGTGATGAGCACGACGTTGACCGCGCCGAGCAGGCCGGTGTAGCCGAGCACACGGGAGGCGGACAGGTAGTTGTGCAGGTTGAAGCCCGTCGCACTCTGGCTTGACGTGATGCTTTCGATGGTCCGCTGCAGCGCGTCGAACACGCCGAGACCGGACAGCACGGCGTAGAGTACGGCGACGGCGACGAACAGCACGATGAAGGCGACCAGCGAAATGACGAAGCTGAACTTCATTACCGACCAGGGCTCCAGCCTGGCCAGGGTCAGCTGTGCCTGCCTGCCGCCCCGGGCGGCGCGCCTGGACCTGCGCCGCCGCCAGGGTGACCGTACCGAGGCCTTCGCCTTGGGGCGGCGCTGCTGCCTGACCGGCGGCGGCTGGTATTGCCCCGGAAGCGGCGGTGCCTGGTCCTGGAAGCCTGCCCCGTTTTCCTGGCCGGCGACGTAGCCGGCCCCCGCAGCCGCGGTACCGTACAGCACGCCGGTCGCGGGACCTGCCCCGTATGGCCCATCGGGAGCGCCGAACGAACCCTCGGAACCGCGGAACGAACCCTCGGGACGACCACCGAACGAACCCTCGGGACGACCACCGAACGAACCATCCGGTCCGGGGAACGAACCATCCGGTCCGGGGAACGAGCCGTCGCCCTGGGGCGGGGCGTATCCGCCGCCCTGGTACGTGTCGGCGTACTGGCCCGGGTAACTGCCGTCGAAGTTGGCGTGCGGCCCGGGCTCGAAACCCGCGGGCGTCTCGGCGCGGGAACCGAACCCAGGATCAGCGCGGGAACCGAACCCGGGATCAGCCGAACGGGAAGTGCCGAACGGATCCGTGTCCGGTGCGGCACCGAACCTGGGTGCGGAGGCTGGAGCCTGCCCGAAGCCCGGGGGGCCGCCCGGCGCGGCGAAGCCCGGCTCCTCGGCGGGTAGCTCGCCGAACTCGGTATTGGGTGGCTCTTCGCTGAATTTGGGCGCATCGTCTTCGTCGGCCACGCCGCCATCGGGGTGGAAGACTTGCCCGTTGCGGTCCTCGTTGGTCTCCTGGTCCTCGGTCGGCGGGCCGGCGCCCGTGCCGACCGCGGCCGCCCCCGACATCCAGGACGGTGGCTCCGGCTCGTGATTCACGTCACCCTCCTCCGTACCGTTCCCTAGGTCGAGGTTATCCCTGGGAAACGCCGCGAAACGCGGCCACGTGTCACTGCCGCTCTCTCTTGTACTCATGAGACGTCCCCGTTGACCATTTCGTTGCCTTCGTCTCCGGGCTCGTCGGACGTCTCGTCACCGTCCGGGTCCAGCGATTCGGCGTTGCGCGCGATCGCGACCACGCTGTCACCTGGTCCCAGGTTCATCAGCCGGACTCCCATGGTCTGCCTGCCCGAGAGCTTCACCTCGTCGGCCCTGGTCCTGATCACCCCGCCGGCGGACGTGATCGCGAATACCTCGTCCTCCGGCCGGGTCATCAGCGCGCCGACCAGCTCGCCGCGCGAGTCGGTAATTCGCGCAGAGACAACGCCCCTGCCTCCTCGATGATGTACCGGATACTGGTCCGCCGGGGTGCGCTTGGCAAAACCGCCCCCGGTGGCCACGAGCACGTCCTCTTCGCCATCTCGCACTACGTGCATGTCCAGTAGCTCATCGCCGTCGATGAACCGCATCCCGATCACGCCCGAGGTGACCCGGCCCATCGGGCGCAGCTCCTCGTCGCTGGCCCGGAACCTGATCGCCTGGGCCTTCCTGCTCAGCAGCAGCAGGTCGTCATCGGGCGAGACGAGCCGGGCCGCGATCACTTCATCGTCTTCGCGCAGGCTGATGGCGATGATGCCACCGGTCCTCGGCGAGTCGAAGTCGGTCAGCCGGGACTTCTTCACCAGCCCGGCCCTGGTGGCCAGCACGAGGTAAGGCGCCACCGTGTAGTCCCGCAGCGCCAGCACCTCGGCGATCTGCTCATCGGGCTGGAACGCAAGCAGGTTGGCGACGTGCTGGCCGCGGGCGTCCCGCCCCGCGTCCGGCAGCTCGTACGCCTTGGCCCGGTAGACCCGGCCCTTGTTGGTGAAGAACAGGATCCAGTGGTGGGTCGTGGTGACGAAGAAGTGGCCGACGATGTCGTCGGTGCGCAGCTGCGCGCCGCGCACGCCCTTGCCGCCGCGCCGCTGCGCGCGGTAGAGGTCGGCCTTGGTCCGCTTCGCGTAGCCGCCGCGGCTGATCGTGACGACCACGTCTTCCTCGGCGATCAGGTCCTCATCGGACATGTCGCCGTCATAGGCGATGATCTCCGTCCGCCGGTCGTCCCCGTACTTGGCGACGATCTCGTCGAGCTCGTCCCTGACGATCTGCCGCTGCCGGTCCGGGCGGGCCAGGATGTCCTCGTAGTCGGCGATCCTCCTGGTCAGTTCCTCGAACTCGTCGATGAGCTGCTGGCGCTCGAGCGCGGCGAGCTTGCGCAGCTGCATGTCGAGGATGGCGCGCGCCTGGATGTCGTCGATGTCGAGCAGCTCGATCAGGCCCTGCTGTGCCTCGGCGGCCGACGCGCTCGCCCTGATCAGCGTGATGACCTCGTCGATCGCGTCGATGGCCCGGAGCAGCCCGCGCAGGATGTGCGCCCGCTCCTGGGCCCGGCCGAGCAGGTACCGGGTCCGCCGGACGATGACGTCGATCTGGTGGTCGACCCAGTACCTGATCATCTGGTCCAGGCGCAGGGTGCGCGGCACCTCATCGACCAGGGCGAGCATGTTCGCGCCGAAGGTGTCCTGCAGCTGGGTGTGCTTGTACAGGTTGTTCAGCACGACCTTGGCCACCGCGTCCCGCTTGAGGACGATGACCAGCCGCTGGCCGGCCCGGTTGCTGGACTCGTCCCGCACGTCGGCGATGCCGCTGACCCGGCCTTCCCTGACCAGCTCGGCGATCTTGAGCGCGAGGTTGTCCGGGTTGACCTGGTACGGCAGCTGGGTGGCGACCAGGGTGGTGCGGCCCTTGATGTCCTCCTCGACCTCGACCACGGCGCGCATGGTGATCGAGCCGCGGCCGGTCCGGTAGGCGTCGACGATGCCGCGCCGGCCGACGATCTGCGCCGATGTCGGGAAGTCTGGTCCCTTGACCCGCTCGATCAGTGCGTCCAGCAGTTCTTCGTCGGTGGCCTCGAAGTTGTCCAGGTACCAGCGGGCCCCCGCGGCGACCTCGCGCAGGTTGTGCGGCGGGATCTTGGTGGCCATGCCGACCGCGATCCCCTCCGAGCCGTTGACCAGCAGGTTGGGGAATCGGCTCGGCAGGACCCGGGGCTCCTGGGACCGGCCGTCGTAGTTCTCCCGGAAGTCGACGACCGCCTTGGTGTCGATGTCGCGCAGCATCTCCATGGCCAGCGGCGCGAGCTTGCACTCGGTGTACCGCATGGCGGCGGGCGGGTCGTTGCCCGGCGAGCCGAAGTTGCCCTGGCTGTCGACCAGCGGATAGCGCATCGACCACGGCTGCGCCATCCGGACGAGCGCGTCGTAGATCGCGCTGTCGCCATGCGGGTGGTACTGGCCCATCACGTCGCCGACCACCCGGGAGCACTTGAAGAACCCGCGGTCGGGGCGGTATCCGCCGTCGTACATCGCGTACAGGATCCGGACGTGCACCGGCTTGAGGCCGTCCCTGACGTCGGGCAGCGCGCGGCCGACTATCACCGACATCGCGTAGTCGATGTAGCTGCGCTGCATCTCGACCTGGATGTTGACGGGCTCGGTCCGGTCGCCTTCCGCCGGCGCGCCGGTGTCCAGCTCAGTCACTTGCTGACCTTTCGGTAATGAATGGGTGAGCGACGCTCAGATGTCGAGGAACCTGACGTCCTTGGCGTTGCGCTGGATGAACGACCGGCGGGCGTCCACGTCCTCGCCCATGAGCACGGTGAACAGCTCGTCGGCCTGGGCGGCGTCGTCGAGCGTCACCTGCAGCAGCACCCGGTGCGCCGGGTTCATCGTGGTCTCCCACAGCTCGGCGGCGTTCATCTCGCCCAGCCCCTTGTACCGCTGGACGCCGTCCCGCGGCCTGGGGTCCCTGCGGCCGGCCGCGATCCCCGCCTCGATCACCCGGTCCCGCTCCGCGTCGGAGTAGGCGTACTCGGGCTCGACTCCGCGGCCATCCCACTTGATCTTGTACAGCGGCGGCTGTGCCAGGTAGACGTGGCCCTGCTCGATCAGCGGCTTCATGAACCGGAACAGCAGGGTGAGCAGCAGCGTGCGGATGTGCTGGCCGTCCACGTCCGCGTCCGCCATCAGGATGATCTTGTAATAGCGGAGCTTCTCGATCGAGAAGTCGTCGTGCACGCCGGTGCCCAGTGCCGTGATCATGGACTGGACCTCGTTGTTCTTGAGCACGCGGTCGATCCGGGCCTTCTCCACGTTCAGGATCTTGCCGCGGATGGGCAAGATCGCCTGGAACATCGGATCCCGGCCGCCCTTGGCCGAGCCGCCTGCCGAGTCACCCTCGACCACGTAGATCTCGCACCGCGCCGGATCCGAGGACTGGCAGTCGGCCAGCTTGCCCGGCAGCGAGCTGGACTCAAGCAGGTTCTTGCGCCTGGTGAGGTCGCGCGCCTGACGGGCGGCGACACGGGCCCGCGCGGCCTGGGTGGCCTTGGTGATGATGTCCTTGGCCTCGCCGGGGTTGCGGTCGAACCAGTCCCGCAGGTGGTCGTTGCACACCTTCTGCACGAACGACTTCGCCTCGGTGTTGCCGAGCTTGGTCTTGGTCTGCCCCTCGAACTGGGGCTCGGCCAGCTTGACCGAGACGATGGCGGTCAGCCCCTCCCGGACGTCCTCGCCGGTCAGGTTGTCGTCCCTCTCGCGAAGCAGCTTCTGCTCCCGGGCGTACCTGTTGATGATCGAGGTCAGGGCCGAGCGGAAGCCCTCCTCGTGGGTACCGCCCTCGGCCGTGCTGATCGTGTTCGCGAACGTGTGCACCGACTCGGCGTAGGAGGCGTTCCACTGCATGGCGATCTCGACGGAGATGCCCTCGCCCTCGTCCCCGAACTCAATGACCGAGCTGTGCACCGGCTCCTTGGAGGCGTTCAGGTACCGGACGAAGTCCGCGATGCCGCCCTCGTAGCGATAGCTGACCACGTGCGGCTCGCCGTTGATGTGATCCGGGCGCTCGTCGGTCAGCGTGATCCGCAGTCCCCGGCTGAGGAAGGCCATCTCCTGCAGCCGGCGGGACAGTGTCTCGAAGCTCCAGTCCATCGTCTCGAAGATCGAGCCATCCGGCCAGAACGTCGTCGCGGTGCCCCGCTCGGTGGTGGCCTCGCCCTTGATCACCGGGGTGACCGGGTCGCCCTTCTCGTACGCCTGGCGCCAGACGTTGCCCTCCCGGCGCACCTCCACCTCGAGCCGGGCGGACAATGCATTGACCACCGAGACGCCGACGCCGTGCAGGCCGCCGGAGACCGCGTAGGACTTGCTGTCGAACTTGCCGCCAGCGTGCAGGGTGGTGTGCACCACCTCGACCGCGGGACGCTGCTCGCCGGGATGCAGATCCACCGGGATGCCGCGACCGTTGTCGCGGACCCGGACGCCGCCGTCGGGCAGCAGGGTGACCTCGATCGCGTCGGCGTACCCGGCCAGGGCCTCGTCCACCGAGTTGTCCACAACCTCGTAGACCAGGTGGTGCAGGCCGCGTTCCCCCGTGGAACCGATGTACATGCCGGGTCGCTTGCGTACTGCCTCGAGACCTTCGAGGACGGTAATCGATCCTGCGTCGTAGGACAAGGTCTCCGAACTCCTCCTGCCGGGACAGTGCTATGAAAGCCAGCGCCACGAGACCCAGCGTCATCCGCCCGTGTGCTATACCATTTTACCTGCGGGTAGCCCCTGAAATGGGCGCATTCAGCCGTAGGTGTCGCGCGGCCCGCGGCCCCCCCTGACTCGCCATGCGCCCTGCTGGCGGGGGCCTGTCGGCCCGCGGACCTTGACCCGCTGCACCGTCCCGTGACCAAGCTCGGCGTTCAGCCGCCGGACCAGCGTCGGGGCGAGCAACTGCAGCTGGGCGGCCCACGCGCTCGAGTCCGCGGCCACGGTCAGCACGCCGTCGCGGTACCCTTCGGGCCGCGCGTGCGCGGCGAGTTCCGCGCCGACGATCTGCTCCCAGCGGCCGAAGGCCGATCCCACGGCGACCTGCTGCTGCCAGCCCCGCTCGGCCAGCAGCCTGCCGATCGCCGCCCCCAGCGGCTGCGGATCCTCGCCGCCTGATCGGCGCTTGCCTGCGGGCCGATCACCGCGCCGTTCGGGAAAATCCTTGTCATCCGAACGGGCAGGGGCCGGACTATCGCCGCGCTGCATCGCCTCCTGCCGGGCAGCCGCGAGCGCTGCGCGGGCGCTGCGGAGCCTGCGGCCGGGATCGTCATCAGGCACGAGTGATCACCCCATCGGCCACATCGAACCTGGTCACTGCCAGGGCCGCGGGCAGGTCGGCGGGTACGGCCGCTGTGACCAGGACCTGCTCGGCGGCGGCCGCCACCGCGGCCAGCCTGTCCCGGCGCTGCCCGTCGAGCTCGGCGAAGACGTCGTCGAGCAGCAGCACCGGGTCATCGCCGGCCGAGCGCAGCAGCTCGTAGCCGGCCAGCCGCAGGGCCAGCGCGAGCGACCACGACTCGCCGTGGCTCGCGTAGCCGCGGGCGGGCAGTTCGCCGATGCGCAGCTCCAGCTCATCGCGGTGCGGGCCGACCAGGCAGACACCGCGTTCCAGCTCGGCCGCGCGGGAGGAGACCAGTTCCGCGCGCAGCGTGGCCGCCAGCTGGTCCCGGTCACCGCCGGGCTCGGTCTTGTCGCGCAGCGACGGGCGGTAGCTCATCTCCACGGCGCGCTCATCGCCGCATACCGCCGCGTACGCCTTGACGGTCAGCGGGCGGAGCACGCCGACGAGCTCCAGCCGGCCCGCCATCAGCTCGGCGCCGGTGCGGGCCAGCTGCTCGTCCCAGGCCTCGAGCGCGCCGAGCATCGGCCGGTGGCCAGGGGGCCTGGCGCGCGCCGATTTCAGCAGCGCGGTGCGCTGCCGTACCACCCGCTCGTAGTCGGACCGGACTCCCGCGTACCTCGGCGCCGACTGGATCAGCAGGTCATCGAGGTACCGGCGGCGCTCGGCGGGATCCCCTCTGACCAGGGCGAGATCTTCAGGGGCGAACAGCACCGCGCGCAGCGCGCCGAGTACCTGCCTGGGCCGCGATACCGGGGCCCGGTTGATCCTGGCCCGGTTGGCGCGGGCCGGGTTGATCTCGATCTCGACCAGGGTGCTGCGGTCAGCGGATGCCACCGCGGCCCGCACGATGGCCCGGTCCGCGCCGCTGCGCACCAGCGGCGCATCGGTTGAACACCCGATGGCTGGCCAGGGTGGCCACATAGCTGACCGCCTCGATCAGGTTGGTCTTGCCCTGGCCGTTCGCGCCGGTGAACGAGGTCATGCCGGGTTCCAGCCGCAGGTCGGCCGCCGCGTAGCTGCGGAAGTCGGTCAGCGCGAGCCGGGTCAGGTGCACGCATGTGAGATTACTGCGGCTCACCGCAAGCTGCTCACGGCCGCCACGCCGCACCGGGCCGGCTCGCCGCGCTCACCCGCCGAGCCGGATCGGCATCAGCAGGTAACGGTAGTCAGGGGCCTGGTCCGCGGCGGGCTTGCCGGTGATTACGGCGGGCTTGGCCGCCGTGGTGAACGAGATCCGGACGGTGTCGGAGTCCATCGCGGTCAACCCGTCCAGCAGGTACTGCGGGTTGAATGCGATCTGGATGTCGTCGCCCTCGTAGCTTGCCTCCAGCGTCTCGACCGCCTGCGCCTCGTCCCCCGTGCCAGCCTCGAGCAGCAGCTGCCCGGCGGAGAAGGACAGCCGGACCGGAGTGTTGCGCTCGGCGACCAGTGCCACCCGCCGGACCGACTCGGTCAGCAGCCCCACCGGCAGTTCGGCCGTGGCGTTCACGTGATCGGGCAGCAGCGCCTGGTAGCGCGGAAACTCGCCGCCGAGCAGGCGCGTGGTCGCGCGCCTGCCGCCGCCCTCGAACCCGATCATCCCGTCTCCGCTGTCGCCCGGCAGCGCGAGCGCGATCGAGACCTCCGCCCCTGCGGTCAGCGCGCGGGCGGTGTCGGCCAGCGCCTTGCCAGGGACCAGTACGGCCGAAATCAGATCCGGCCGGGCCGGCTGCCACGGCAGCTCGCGCACCGCGAGCCGGTACCGGTCGGTGGCGATCAGCGTCAGCCGGTCGCCCTCGATCTCTATTCGCACGCCGGTCAGCGCGGGCAAGGTGTCGTCCCGCCCCGCGGCCGCGGCCACCTGACCGACGGCGGAGGCGAACACGTCGCTTTCCACGGTGCCGACCGACGGCGGCATGTCCGGCAGCGCCGGGTAGTCATCGGCAGGCAGCATGAGCAGGGAGAACTGCGCGCTACCGCAGGTCAGGATGGTCCGTGAGCCCTCCGTCCGGAACTCGACCTGGCGCGGCGGGAGGCTGCGCGTGATCTCGCTGAGCAGCCGCCCAGAGACCAGCACGTCCCCTTCCTCCTCGGCGGACACCGGCAGCGAAGCCTGCGCCGACACGTCGTAGTCGAAGCTGGAGAGCGTGAGGTCCGCGCCCGCTTGCACCCGCATGCCTGCGAGCACCGGAAGCGCCGGGCGGGCGGGCAGCGCCCTCGCCGTCCATGCCACCGCCTCCGCCAGCACATCGCGCTCGACCTGGAATTTCACGGCGAACCGCCTCCTGTCCGCTGCTTGCGTGTAGGGATCCTTGCACAGAGGTCAGACGCTACCGACCGGCGACGATGCCGTACCCGGACTTGACTGGCCCTGTGCGCGGCAGCCAAGTACCAGGCAGGCCGGTAGCCCGCTACGGGCCGCCTACTGTTGGTTGATAGGTCATGAGATAAAGAACAGAACGTAGCCGTAGTAGGCGCGGTGGATGGTGGGGAGAACCGCTGTTATCCCAGGTCCGCCCGGCTGCCGGTGTCCACAGGCGTTGTGCGCAGATACGGCGCCGGCGTGCGCAGGCTGTGCGCTGCCGCGGCGCCCTGGCTGTTTGTCCGCGCGTTCTCCCCTGCGCTTTCCCGGTTGTCCGCCGGTTCCCCCGAGCTTTTCCCCAGAGTTGTCCACAGTCTGTGCGCTCAGTCAGTTGTCCGCATGCCGATCTACCGGGATTAGGGCCGCTGTCATGCGGGCGTTTCCGGGCGTTCATCCGGCCCGGGCCTGCTGCTTGATCCGGTTGGTGAGCTCGGTGACCTGGTTGTAGATCGACCGGCGTTCGGCCATCAGCGACCGGATCTTGCGGTCCGCGTACATGACGGTGGTGTGGTCCCGGCCGCCGAATTGCTGGCCGATCTTCGGCAGCGACAGGTCGGTGAGTTCCCGGCACAGGTACATGGCGATCTGCCGGGCCGTCGCCAGCACCCGGGACCTGGACGTGCCGCACAGGTCGTCGATGGACAGCCCGAAGTAGGACGCCGTCTGTCCCATGATCATGGACGCGGTGATCTGCGGCCCCTGCGCCTCGGGGATGAGGTCCTTCAGCACGATCTCGGCCAGCTGGAGGTCCACGGACTGCCGGTTGAGGCTGGCGAACGCGGTCACCCGGATCAGGGCGCCCTCCAGCTCGCGGATGTTGGTGGAGATCCGGCTGGCGATGTACTCCAGCACCTCGGGCGGCGCGTTGAGGCCCTCCTGCTCGGCCTTCTTGCGCAAGATGGCGATGCGAGTCTCCAGCTCGGGCGGCTGGACGTCGGTGAGCAGCCCCCACTCGAACCGGCTGCGGAGCCGGTCCTCCAGCGTGACCAGGCGCTTGGGGGCGCGGTCACTGGAGATCACGATCTGCTTGCTGGCGTTGTGCAGGGTGTTGAACGTGTGGAAGAACTCCTCCTGGGTCCCTTCCTTGTTCTCCAGGAACTGGATGTCGTCCACCAGCAGCACGTCCACGTCGCGGTACCGGCGCCGGAACCCGTCCTGCTTGCCGTCCCTGATCATGTTGATGAAGTCGTTGGTGAACTCTTCCGAGCTCACGTACCGCACCTTCACGCCCTGGTAGAAGATCTGCGCGTAATGACCGATGGCGTGCAGCAGGTGGGTCTTGCCGAGCCCGGAATCGCCGTAGATGAACAGCGGGTTGTACGCCTTGGCCGGGGCTTCGGCCACCGCGACCGCTGCCGCGTGGGCGAACCGGTTGCTGGAGCCGATGACGAACGTCTCGAACGTGTACTTGGGGTTGAGCCTGGTGGCCGCGGGCCGGGCCGCCGCCGGGCCGCCGCCGGGCCTGGCGGGTTTCGGCGGTGCCGTTGCTCCGTTGCTGCCGGCCTGCCTGGTGCCTGCGGCCCGGTCGTGCTGGCCCGGCGCTGTGCCGTGCAACCGCGGGCCAGCCGGCTGGGCGGCCCCGGGATCCGGCTGTTCCGCGCCGTCCGGCGGCTCCCCGGACTCGGCGGGCAGCGGACGGACGTCGGTGGCCGGGTCGACCGTGACGGCCAGCTGAATGCTGCGGCCAAGCTCGCGGGACAGGGCATGCGTGATCAGGGTGCGCAGCCGGGTCTCCAGCTGCTCCTTGACGAATTCGTTGGGCGTCGCGATCAGCGCTGTGTTCTCGACCAGGCCGAGCGGCCTGGTCAGCTTGAGCCAGGCCCGCTGGTGGGCCTCGATCTGCATGCCGTTCAGGTCCTCAAGGGAGCGGGCCCATACCTCCGCGAGGTCCGTTTCACTCATAAAATCCCACCTCGCGCCCCCAGGCCGTCCAGAGATCTATCCACAGGTTGTGCACGCCGTCACCGGCACCGAGTCTGGGCACGCTGAGTAATCTCGTCAGCCCAGTCGCCATTGTCGTGCCCCGCCCCGAGACCGGATGCGGTTCTCCACAGCCTAAGCTTCCCCCTTGCGGCGCGTTCGGTAAATGGCAGTGTTCCGGTAACCCGCTGGTTCGCAGCTCGCTCCCGGTGCCGGGTGCCGGGGCGCTGCGGGCCGCGGGCGGGCTCCTGGTTTGACCACCCGGGATCGCGGCACCTACTCTGGTTGACTGGCCACCGGGCCGGCGCAGTGCTGATGCGGCTGCCCGGGCGGTGGGGCGTGAGCGTCGTGCCGGAGGCGCGCCGACGAGCCAAACACCGCATCTGGAGCCCGAAGTGAGCAAGCGTACGTTTCAGCCGAACAATCGCCGTCGCGCCAGGACGCACGGATTCCGCCTGCGCATGCGTACCCGCGCCGGGCGGGCGGTGCTCGCTGCGCGCAGGCGCAAGGGGCGCGCGCGGCTGAGCGCCTGACCGGGCGGGCTGCGAACCCATCGGACAGGCGCCGCTGATGCTTCCCGCGCAGGCACGCATGAGGCGGCGCGCGGAGTTCACCATGGCGGTGCGGCGCGGCAGCCGGTCCGGGCGCAGACTGCTGACCGGGCACCTGCTGGTCCGTGACGTCCCCGGTGAGCCGGCCCGGGTCGGGTTCGTGGTGAGCCGCGCCGTGGGCGGCGCGGTGGTCCGGAACAAGGTGCGCCGCCGGCTGAGACATCTGGCCCGTGGTTATCTTGACTGTCTGCCGGGAGGTAGCCTTCTAGTTGTCCGCGCCAACCCCCCGGCCGCGGCCGCACGCCAGGCGGATCTTGCCGCCGAGCTCGACCTGGTACTGGGCAATTTGCTGCGGCGGCAGGTAGGGGCGCTGCACCGGTGATGACGCGGGAACCAGATGTCCGGGCTGCGGTTAATGCCGCCCGGCCGTCGGCCGCGGCGCGACTGCTCATGCTGGTCGTGAGCGGGTACCGGCGCGGCGTGAGCTCGCTGCTCCTGCCACGGTGCAGGTTCGCGCCGTCGTGCAGCGCGTACGCGCTGCAGGCGCTTGCCGAGCACGGCGCGGTGCGCGGAAGCTGGCTCGCGGTCCGCAGGATCGGCCGGTGCCACCCGTTCCACCCGGGCGGATATGACCCGGTACCGCCACGCCGCACCCGGCGGACCGTGTCGGCGAGAGCGCAAGGGAGCTAGCAGGTGAGCTTCGGCATCCTCGACCCGCTGTACGACCTCGTCGGATGGCTGATCATGCACATCCACGCGGTGCTCGCCGTGCCTTTCGGCCCGGCGAGCGGGCTGACGTGGGTCCTGGTGATCGTCGTCCTCGTCGTCTTGATGCGGCTGTTGCTGCTGCCGCTGTTCGTGAAGCAGATGCACTCCCAGCGCAAGATGATCGCGCTCGCCCCCGAGCTGCAGGCGCTGCGCAAGCGCTACAAGAACGACAAGCCGAAGCTTCAGGAAGAAATGATGAAGCTGTACAAGGAGAACGGGGCCAACCCGCTCTCCGGCTGCCTGCCGCTTGTGGCCCAGCTTCCGATCTGGTTCGCCCTGCTGAACGTGCTGCGCGCGATGTCGGAGGACAAGGCGCTTTACGGCCTGACGCCGCTGGTGGTCCACCAGGCGAACAGCGCGAAGATCTTCGGCGCCACGATCTCCTCTAAGTTCCTCTTCCAGCACCCAGCGACCCCGGGCAATGTCAAGGTCGTGATCGGGATCACCGTCGTGATCAGCGCGATCACCACGTTCCTGTCGGTACGGCAGAGCATGAAGCGCGGCCTGATGCAGAATCCGACTGCGGCCGAGGACAACCCGATGGCGGGCGCGCAGAAGTACATGGTGTACATCGCGCCGCTGTTCGCCCTGAGCGGCCTGTACTGGCAGTTCGGGCTGGTGCTGTACTGGATGACGTCGAACATCTGGCAGCTCGGCCAGCAGTACTTCCTGTTCAAGAAGATCCCGCCGCTGGAGACGGCGCCCGCTGCGGCGGCCGGCGCGACGGTGGTGTCGGGGAAGGCCCTGGGCACTCCGGGCCAGGGAACGGCGGCCCGGGCGAAGGCCGGCGGCGCGCAATCCGGCACCAGGCGGTCCGGGACGGCCGCCAAGCAGGCCGGGTCCGGCAAGCCCGCGGCCGGCAAGCAGCCAGGCTCGTCGGCCAAGCCGGCATCTGCGCAGGCCAAGCCGGCCGCCACAGCGACCAATGAGGCGTCTGCGCAGGCCAAGCCGGCGGCTACGCCGGCCAATCAGGCTGCCACGTCGGCCAAGCCGGGCGCCGGCGCGGCGAAGCAGCCTGCCGGAGCGAAAGAGCCTGCCCCGGCCAAGAAGACTGCCACCGCGAAGACGGAGGCGGCCGGGCTCGGCATCCCGCCGCCCACCCAGAACGGCAGTGGCGGCGTCCTGCGCAAGCTTGTCCGGGGACGCGCCGAGCCCGAGGTGGCGCCCGAGCCCGAGCCGCCCGAGGTCACGTTCGTCCGGCAACAGCGGGCGAAGCAGTCGCGGAGCAAGCGCTCGGGCAAGCGATAAGCGGGTGCCCCTCTCGCGGGGCCCGGTCGGATCGCGCGAGACTGGCCGGCCAGGATGGGGGCGGCGGTCGCGGTCGCGAGTGACGCTCTTGGATGTGCGGCTGATCGGAACGGAGAGCTTTCATGAGTCATGGGGAGAGCGCTGTGGCGGGGACGCGGGACGACCAGCCGCCCCGGCAGCCGGACGACGCTTTCATCGAGGATCCCCCGGCCGAGGACACCCTGGCTGGCGATCCGGTCGGTGAGGCGGACGCGGAGCCGGGCGAGGTATCGGCCGAGTCCGGCGATCCCGAGGCTCTGGACGGTCCGGCCTGGTCGGACGGAAACTCCGGGGGGGACGGGGAGCGCGCCGAGGTGACCGTGGCCGATCTCGAGCAGGAGAGCGAGATCGCGGCCGACTACGTGGAGGGCCTGCTCGACATCGCCGACCTCGACGGCGATATCGACATGGACGTGGAGGGCGACCGGGCCCTGGTGTCGGTGGTCGGCGGCTCACTCGACGAGCTGATCGGGACCAGGGGCGTCGTACTTGAGGCGCTGCAGGAGCTGACCAGGCTCGCGGTCCAGCGGCAGACCGGTGAGCGGACCAGGATGATGCTGGACGTGGGCGGCTACCGCGCCCGCCGCCGGGCCGAGCTGACCGAGCTCGGGCAGGACGCGGCCGACGAGGTGCGGCAGACGGGCGTGCCCAAGCGGCTGACGCCGATGACCGCCTTCGAGCGCAAGGTCGTGCACGACGCGGTCGCCTCGGCCGGGCTGCGCAGCGAGTCCGAGGGCGAAGACCCCGACCGCCGCGTGGTCGTCTACCCGGCCGGATGAGGCTGGTCGCCACGCCACGCCGGGAAAGCAAGATCGCGGCCGGTGTGGCCGGTGCGGCGGGTGTGGTCGCCTCAGCAGGCGCGGCGGGTACGGCCGCCCCGGCGGGTACGGCCGCCCCGGCCGGCGCCGCAGGTGCGGCCGCGCCTACCGGCCCGGAGCCACCCCCTGGTGCACGGGATATTTTCGGATTTGTATTCCCCCTCGCCCAGCGGTACGCGGACATGCTGGTCACCGACGGCATCATTCGCGGCCTGATCGGCCCGCGAGAGGCGGCGCGGCTGTGGGACCGTCACCTGCTGAACTGCGCGGTGGTCGCCGACCTCGTGCCGCGGCCGGCCACACTGCTGGATATCGGGTCCGGGGCGGGCCTGCCCGGCATCGTGCTGGCCATGCTGCTGCCCGATGTGCAGGTCACGCTGCTTGAGCCGATGGCCCGGCGGGCCGCGTTCCTCGACGAGTGCCGCGCGGGCCTGGGGCTGCGCAACGTGGTCGTGCGGCGCGGGCGGGCCGAGGAGGCGCGCGGGCAGATCTGCGCGGACGTGGCGACCGCGCGGGCCGTCGCCCCGCTGGGCAGGCTGGCCGGGCTGGCGGTGCCCCTGGTGCGCCCCGGCGGGATGGTGCTGGCCCTGAAGGGCCAGCGAGCGGCCGCGGAGGCCGACGCAGCGCGGCCGGTACTGCGCCAGCTGGGCGTCAGCGACGTTGCGGTGCTGCAGGCCGGAGCGGGCAGGATCTCCCCGGCGGCCACGGTGGTCAGGCTCATCACCGGAACCGGATCCGCGGCACCAGCTAAGCCACGGTCAGGCCGCCGGGCCCGCCTCGGCGCCGTGCGCGGGAAAGCAGCCGGGGCGTCCCGGTAGCCGGGGCGGCGGGTAGCCGGGGCGCCCGGTAGCCTGGGGCCCCGTTGCCAGGGCACCCAGGCACGCAGGTAGCCAGGGCGCCCGGTTGGCCGGGGGATGCTGGTCGGCTGGGCGCGGCGGCCGCCGGGATGCCCCGGCCGCCGCCGGCCGCCGCGTGAGGTCTTCGCTGCGGCGTGGCCGCGCCCCTCCCGGCCGGGGGAACGGTAACGGTGTAGCGTCACCAGTGGCCGCTGACAGAGGCCGGGAAAGGAGCTCGGTATGGCTTCGCTGCGGGGGCTGGGATGGCCCGGCGACAGCGGTCTTCGGGTGCCCGTCCAGGCTCCGGCCGGTGATCCCGGTGCCGGCCCAGGAGCCCGCGGACCTGCCGCACGCGCCGTACGCGAGTCTGCTGGCGGCACAGCCGGGCCTGCTGGCGGCGCACCGGCTTCTGTACACCGTTCGGCCAGCCTGGGCTGGCCGCTGGCGGCGGATGTTTCACGTGAAACCATCCCGGCCGACGACCTGCGCGCCGCCCGCGGGGAGCAGCCAGCGGCCGGCAACCGCCAGGCGGAACGATCGTGGCCTGACCTCGATAGCCGGGGGAACGCGGCCGGTCCAGGAGAGACCGCGCCCGGCCGGCCCCGTCCGCCGGGCGGAATGCCGGCCCACCCGGCCCGCGCGACCTCCCGGCCAGCCCGGCCCGAGGCCGACGGCCTGGCCGCCGATACGCCCATTGCCCGCGCCGCCGAGGTCGCGATCGAGGTGCGCAGCGGCGGCGGGCGACCCTGGCCGCGGCCCCGGGCGTGCCGGATCATGACGATCGCAAACCAGAAGGGCGGAGTGGGCAAGACCTCAACCGCGGTCAACATCGCGGCCGCCCTGGCTCTGCACGGATCTAACGTCCTGGTGATCGACCTCGACCCGCAGGGGAACGCCTCCACCGCGCTCGACGTGGATCACCGTGTCGGCACCCCGTCGGTGTACAACGTGCTGGTCGAGGACCGGCCGCTGGCCGAGATCGTCCGGCCGGTGGAAGGTCTGCCGCGGCTGCAGTGCGCGCCCGCGACCATCGACCTGGCAGGCGCGGAGATCGAACTCGTTCCGCTGGTAGCCAGGGAATCGCGGCTGGCGCGGGCAATCGCCGCCTATGACGCGTCCAGCCTGGACTACATCATCATCGACTGCCCGCCGTCGCTGGGACTGCTCACCGTGAACTCCCTGGTGGCGGCGGCCGAGGTACTCATCCCCATCCAGTGCGAGTACTACGCCCTGGAGGGGCTCGAGCAGTTGCTGCGCACGGTGGACCTGGTCAAGGGTCACCTCAATGCCCACCTGGTCGTCTCCACCATCCTGCTGACCATGTACGACGCGCGGACCCGCCTGGCCGCTCAGGTCGCGGATGACGTGCGGTCGCACTTCGGCGCGGTCGTGCTGGGCTCGGTGATCCCGCGGAGCGTGCGGGTTTCGGAGGCGCCGAGCTACGGTCAGTCCGTGATGACCTACGATCCCGGCTCCACCGGGGCGCTGGCCTATCTGGAAGCGGCCAGGGAGATAGCGAACCAGAACCTGGTCACCGGCCCTGCCGCCGGCTGACCGAGGCGCCTGCCGGGGGCTCCCGTACCGGGGCGCAGCCTCGCGGCGATGCGGCTCACCCAGGCCGTGCGGCCGGCCCTGCGCCGGCGAACCCGCGGCGCAGTGCGCTGGTGTCGCGGCAGCGCGCCAGGCCCATCGCGCTGGCGGGCCGGCCATCCGGCAGAACCGATGCCGGTCACGTCGTGCGTCGATGGCTCGCGGGACTGCCGACCCTGGCAGGATGTCTCCCACCGGATACTCCGCGACGCGCAGGGGAGATGCAGTGGCTCAGCAGAAGCGGGGGCTTGGCAAGGGACTGGGAGCGCTGATCCCTTCTGCGGCCCAGATGCCGGCGGGTGACAAGGGCGGCGCCGGCACGGCTCTGGCCGACCAGCAGGCCCGCAGGTTTCCGCCGGACCGGGCTGCCCGCCAGGCAGGGCCGGAAGACCAGCGCCCGCCGGGCGCGGTGCCCGGCGCCTACTTCGAAGAGATCGCGATCGCCGCGGTCACGCCGAATCCCCGCCAGCCCAGGCAGGTGTTCGACGACGACGCCCTGGACGAGCTCGCTGCCTCGGTGCGCGAGGTGGGCCTGCTGCAGCCGGTCGTGGTCCGCAAGGTGATGCCCGGCCACTACGAGCTCATCATGGGCGAGCGGCGGTGGCGCGCCTGCCAGCGGGCCGGGCTCGACCGCGTACCCGCCATCGTCCGCGAGGCGCCGGATGACGACCTGCTCAGGGACGCGCTGATCGAGAACCTGCACCGCGAGCAGCTGAACCCGCTCGAAGAGGCCGCCGCTTACCAGCAACTGCTGGACGACTTCGGCGCGACGCACGACGAGCTGGCGGGAAAGATCGGCCGGTCACGGCCGCACATCTCCAACACGCTGCGACTGCTCAGCCTCCCCCCGGCCGTGCAGAAGCGGGTCGCGGCGGGCGTGCTGACCGCTGGTCACGCGCGCGCCCTTCTCGGGCTGGATGACCGGCAGGCGCAGGAGCACCTCGCGCACCGGATCGTCGCGGAGGGGCTGTCCGTCCGGGCCGTGGAGGAGATCGTAGCCGTCGGCGACGGCACCCCGGCCAAGGCCGGGCGGCCTCCCCGGGCCAAGGTGCCTGACTCCCCGCAGCTGCGGGAGCTGGCCGGCCTGCTCCGACGCGTTCGACACGCACGTCAAGGTCGAGCTTGGCCGCCGCAAGGGGAAGATCGTCGTCGAGTTCGCATCGCTGGATGACCTGGAGCGGATCGTCAGAGTGGTCTCGCCCTGAGCGGAGCCCCGCCGCCCGGAGGGTCGGCGGGCACCCTGACTCTGGTTGAATCCGGCGATGTTTCACGTGAAACATCGCCGGGCGCGCAGGCTTGGGTGAACCAGGCGCCGCTGCTGGCGCTCGCCGCCTGAGCACACGCCAAGCCGGGATCAGCCGGATTCCCGGGCCTGTCGCGCTGAGGTCGCCGAAGCGGCCGCTGTATACGATAGCGTGTTCGAATAATGTGACCAGCCCGCCTCTGCGGCGGGTGAGTGCGGATGACCGCAGCCCGCCGTCAGCCCGGAACTGGGTGATCTTCATTCGAGCCACGGCAAGGTCAGGTCGGGGAAGGCTTCAGGGCCGGGTGTCCCGGTCCAGGTGCCGGCGCGGCCCGTCCGGGTGAAGACGTCGTTCAGCCAGAGCGTCTGGTCCGGTTCCCACCCGGTCAGGACGGTCGCCGCGCCCGCGGCCGGGATCGCGAATCCGGTGCCGGTGATGTACCCGGTGACGCTGAGGTGGACGCCGTCCCAGTCGGGGGCTGCCCGCGGCCAGTCGGGCAGCAGCCAGGTGCCGGCCCGGCCGGTTGCGTGGTACCAGTCGTGCCTGCGTGACGGGGTGACGTCGCGCGGGTAGCGGGCCGTGAGCCGTGCCCAGTCGTCCGGGCCGGTGATGTTCCAGATGCGTGCCTGCGGGCTGATCCGGGCATCCCACACCTCGAAGCGGTCCTCGCCGGCGTCTGTCGCGCAGCCGATCTCGACCGCGGGCAGCGCGCCGATGGGTCCGGTGCTGGTGAAAACGCCGCTGCGGAACGGGGGTGACCACCAGGTACCTGAGTACCGTGTGCCCTGCTCGGGAGGCCATGGAAGGTCGCGTGCCGTCCGGTGTTCCTCCTCCTCTTCTTCGTCGGCTGCCGCTTGCGCGCGGAGGGCCGCGGCCAGCGCCGCCCCTCGCGGCAGCTGCCTGGTACTGGTGCCCAGCCAGCGCTGGTGGTGAGGGTCGGGCAGCTGCCACCACCACTGCGCCGCCGGCGCGGCAGCCAGGGCCCGGGCTACCGGCAGCAGGCAGGCCGCGGCGGCGGACAGGTACGGCGCCGCGGTGACGTCGGCGGGGCCGAGGAACATTGCCGAGGCGAACGCGGACAGCAGGACGAGCCGGTCACGGCAGCCGGCGAGCTGGTCAAGGCGCGGCGCCACGGCGGCCACCTGGTCAGCCACCAGGTCCGCGGCCTGACGGCGGGGACCGGCCGGCGTCCGGCCGGGTCCCGGGTCCGGCGAGTCCGCTGACACGAGGCGGATCCAGGCCCCGCGGACCGGCTCGCCGATCTGGTCCAGGAAGTCCCACCGGTCCAGGCCCGCCAGCGTGGCGAGGAGCACCAGGCCCACCGGTGTCGTCGTCAGCGCCCGGGCATCCGGCACGGGCCGCCTCCTGCTTCTTCATCCGATGCGGACCTGCCGCACCGGGCCTGGCCGGTAGCCGGCCGGCCGCGATGAGCGCGCCGCCGGCTACTTCCTGCTGGCCACGGTGGCGGAGATCGCGGCGGCCAGGTCGTCCACGTCGGCCTCCGTGGTGTTGAACGCGGTCATCAGCCGCACCACGTGCTCCCGCTCGTCCCACACGTGGAACCGCCAGTCTTGCTGCAGCGCAAGAATGTCTCGCGGATCGAGGGCGGCGAACACCGCGTTCGACTCGACGGGCTGGCGGATCTCCACCCCTGGCAGGCCGACGATGCGGTCGGCCAGCCGCCGGGCCATCGTGTTCGCGTGGCTTGCGTTCTGCAGCCACAGGTCATCGGCGAGCAGCGCCGCGAACTGGGCGGCCACGAACCTCATCTTCGAGCCGAGCTGCAGCAGCTGCTTGCGGTGGTAGGGCACCGCGGCCGCCACATCCTCGTCCATGACCAGGACCGTCTCGGCGCCCACGGCACCGTTCTTGGTCCCGCCGAAGCTCAGCACGTCGACGCTTTCGGCCAGGTCGGCCAAGTCGCAGCCGAGATACGCGGCGGCGTTGGCCAGCCGCGCGCCGTCGATGTAGAGCAGCAGGTCGTTGCCCCGGCAGAAGTCGCCGAGCTTGCCGAGTTCCTCCAGCGAGTAGCAGGTGCCGAGCTCGGTCACCTGCGAGATGGCCACCACCCGCGGCTGCGACCGGTGCTCGTCGCCCCGCCCGCCCAGCTGGTCGGCGACGAGATCGGGGGTCAGCTTCCCGTCGCCGGTCGGCACGGTCAGCAGCTTGGTGCCGAGCAGCCGCTCGCACGCCCCGCATTCGTCCACGTTGATGTGCGCGGTCTGCGGGCAGATGACCGCGTCGATCGGGCGGAGCAGCACGCTGAGCCCCAGGACGTTGGCGCCCGTCCCGTTGAATACGAAGAACGCGCCGCTGGCGCCGAACCTGGCTTGCAGCTCGGCCGTGGCCTGGCCGGTCCACAAGTCGTCGCCGTAGGGCATCTCGTCGCCGGCGTTGGCGTCGGCGAGCATCCGGAGCACGGCCGGGTGCGCGCCGGCGTGGTTGTCACTGCCGAAGCTCTTGCGCTGGGTCACGCGTCCAAGCGTAGGGCGCGGGCACCGTGCCCGCTCAGGCCCCTCGGGCCGCCGCCACGAGCAGCAGATCACGGCAGAGCACGCCGAAGTCATGCCCGGCGGCCTCCAGCGCCATCGGCAGCATGCTCGTGTCGGTCATCCCGGGGGCCACGTTCGCCTCAAGGAAGTAGACCTTCCCCGACGGATCCACGATCAGGTCGCTGCGCGACAGGTCGCGCAGCCCGAGCGCGCTATGCGCGGTGACGGCGGCGGCCGCGACAGCGCGGGCGGCCTCTTCGGGCAGCCGGGCCGGCGCGTAGTACTCGGTTGTGCCAGCCGTGTAGCGGGCCGCGTAGTCGAACCAGCCTCCCGCCGGGACGATCTCAACAGCCGGCAGCGGCTGCGGGCCGTCGCCGAGGTCGATCACGCTCACCGCGACCTCCGCGCCCGGGACGAATCGCTCGACCAGCGCCGTGTCACCGTAAGCGAAGCAGCTGATCATGGCGGCGGGAAGCTCGTCGGCGCTGCGCACGGGCCCGGCGCCGAGCGCCGAGCCGCCGCGGGCCGGCTTGACGAACAGCGGCAGCCCCAGCCGGGCGATGATCCGCTCCAGCACCGCGCCCGCGCCCAGGTCGTGGAACGTCTCCCTGGGCAGCGTGATCGACTCCGGCGTGGCCAGCCCGGCCGCGGCCGCGAGCGTCTTGGCCACCGGCTTGTCGAAGGCGAGCCTGCACGCGCCGGCGGCGGACCCGACGTACGGCACGCCGAGCAGCCCCAGCACCTCCCGGATCGCCCCGTCCTCACCGCAGGCTCCGTGGATGGCGGGAAACACCGCGGTAGGCGGATCGGAGGCCAGCAGCGGGATCAGCGCGGCGTCGGCGTCCGCCGCGTCGGCGTCCACGCCAGCCTCTCGCAGCGCGTCCCTGACCCGGTCGCCGGAGCGCAGCGACACCTCGCGCTCGGGTGAAAGGCCGCCGGCCAGCACGAGGACGTGCCCGAGCGCCGCCGCGCGGCTGCCAAGCTCGTGATCGGTGGTCATGCCGTACCGTCGTCCGGCCGGGTCCCGAACGTCGCGCGCAGATCCGATCTCGGCCCTGACGACGCCTGCCAGCCGGCGGACCCCCTCCCTGATCCTGGGCGGCTCCGGGTAGCAGTACGACAGCCGCAGGTACTCGCGGCCCGAGCCGTCGGCGTAGAAGCCGGTTCCTGGCACGTACGCGACCCGCGCGGAGATCGCGCGGGGCAGCATGGCCTTGGCGTCCAGCCCGCCGGGCAGCCGCAGCCAGACGTAGAATCCGCCGCCGGGCCGGGTCCACCGGCAGCCGGGCGGCATGCTCGACCGCAGCGCGTCCAGCATCGCGTCCCTGCGCTCGGCGTAGAGCTCGCGGAACAGCTTGATCTGCTGCTGCCACGGCTGGCTGGCCAGGTACTCGCGCACCATGAGCTGGGCCAGGCTGGAATGGCACAGCACCGCGGCCTCCGCGGCCAGGACCAGCTTGTCCCTGATGCCGTGCGGTGCGAGCGCCCAGCCGACGCGCAGCCCGGGGGCGACGGTCTTGGAGAACGTCCCCAGGTAGACAATGCCGTCGGCGGAATCGGCGCGCAGCGCTCGCTGCGGCTCGCCGTCGAATCCGAGCAGGCCGTAGGGGTTGTCCTCGATCAGCAGCAGGTCGCTGCGGCGGCAGATGTCGAGAATGCGCGGTCGCCGCCCGGCGGCCAGCGTCACGGCCGCGGGGTTGTGGAAGGTGGGCACCGAGTACAGGAACTTGATCCGGCGGCCCGCCGCGCCCAGCCGGGTGATCGTTTCCTCCAGCGCCTCGGGGATGATGCCGTCGTCGTCCATCGGGACGTGCACCACGCTGGCCTGGTAGGAGGCGAAGGTGCCCAGCGCCCCCACGTAGGACGGCGCTTCGGCCAGCACCACGTCGCCGGGATCGATGAAGATCCGCGTGATCAGGTCGAGGGCCTGCTGCGAGCCCACGGTCACGACTACCTCGTCGGGGTGCGCGCGGATCCCCTCCAGCGCCATGACCTCGCAGATCCGCTCCCGCAGCCCGGGGTCACCCTGGCCGGACCCGTACTGCAGGGCAACCGACCCGCGGTCGGTCACGAGCTGCCCAGCGAGTTCGCCCACCGCGTCGAGCGGGAGCGCGGTGATGTACGGCATGCCGCCGGCCAGCGAGACCACCTCGGGCCTGGCCGCCACGGCGAACAGGGCCCGGATCTCGGAGGCAAGCATGGTCTTGGCCCGGCTCGCGTACTGATCGGCGTACGGGTCGAGCCGGTGCCGTGGATCATTGTTCACCGCTTGCCTCCGCTCGCTGGGTACCATGTCAGGGTACGGGCCGGGCCGGGGCACGTGCCGGCAGAACGGCGTCGGTGTCGCCGGGCCGCGAGACCTCAGAGGTGCCAGGTGCCGCGTCGCGTTGCCAACATCACCCTCGACAACCTGGACGACTTTCCGCCCGCCTGCAGGCGGTGCGTCTTCTGGGAGCTGGAGCCGGTAGCCAGGGCGAAGGCCGACGAGTCCGGCGACGCCGCGCTGGAGAAGGAAGCCTGGATCTCCGTCGATCCTGCTCGAGTGGGGGAGCTGCGGCAAGACCGTCTACGTGGACGGGATCGCGGCGGGCTTCGTGCTCTACGCCCCGCCGCTCTACGTGCCGCGATCGCTGGCCTTTCCCACCAGCCCGGCCAGCGCGGACGCGGTCCTGCTCATGACCGCGCACGTGCTGCCGGAGTTCGCGGGCGGCGGACTCGGGCGGATGCTCGTGCAGGGAGCCGCCAAGGATCTGACCAGGCGGGGGGTAAAGGCCATCGAGGCCTTCGGCGACCTGCGCTGGGAACGCCCGGGCTGCGTGCTGCCGGCCGATTACCTGCTGGCGGTCGGGTTCAAGACCGTCCGCCCGCATCACCGCTACCCGCGGCTGCGCCTCGATCTCAAGACCGCGCTGTCCTGGCGCGAGGATGTCGAGGTGGCGCTCGAGCGGTTGCTGGGCTCGATGACCCCGGAGCGGGCGCTGCGGCCGGCCTACGTGGGCTCCCCGCCGGCCGGCGGCTGAGCGCCTGCGCGGGCAGCGCCCGGGCCCGTGCCTAGATGAGTGAGTCCGGTTGGTCGTTAGTGGTCATAAGCGATCAGGGAACGCTTGACGGGTGCGCTGGTGCGCCAGTTATGCCAGATGGCAGCGGCGAGGGCCAGCAGGCGGGCGGCGACACGGGCATAGACGCCGGCCAGGGTGCGGCCGCCGTGAGCTTCGAGGGTGAGCTGGCCTTTGAGGGTGTCGATGATCGCTTCGATCCACTGCCGGCTGCGGGCCAGGCTGCCGAACCGGGCGGGTTCGTCTTTGCGGTCGGGGCGGATCAGGTGCGCGCCCAGGTCATCGGCGATGAAGGCTTCGAAGTCACGCCCGGCGAAGCCCTTGTCGCCCAGGATGACCTGCCCGGCGCGGACCAGGTGATGATCACGTTCCAGCAGCGCGGCCACCACCTCGCGTTCGCCCAGCCCGGGATGGGCCAGGCCCCAGATGACGGGCATGCCCTCGGCGGTGGTCACCAGGTACAGCCGGAACCCCCAGAAGAACCGGGAATGACTGGCGCAGTACCCGTACCCGGCGTGACCGGCCAGGTCCGACCGCTTGACCGTCTCCCGGGAGGCAGCGCACGGCAGCGGGGTTGAATCCACCAGCCGCAGCAGGTCATGCCAGGACTCGGTGTCGCGCGCCAATTCGGTGATCACCGCCGCCAGCAGCCCGCCATGACGCCGCAGCCGCTTGCCGTATCCCGATTGGCCCGGCAAGTACGGGAACAGGCCAGACAAGTGCGCGCGGGCATACCGGATCCAGCGCCGCTCGCTGGCGATACCCAGCAGCTGCTGCGCCGCGGCCAGGCAGATCAGCTCAGCATCGGACAGCAGCGGCTTGCCGCCCGGCAGGTGATCACGCGACCAGCCCAGCGCGGGCAGCACGCGGTCGTCGAGATCAACGTAGAGTGCCGTCAGGAGGGCGTCCAGGTTGTTCGTCACAAAACGATCTTCGACGCCCTCCGCCTTGCTTCCCCGGCAGCGACACGCGCCAAGCCGCAACCGGACTCACTCATCTAGACGAGCCAGGCCGGACGCCGCCCCCACCGGGGCTCGGGCATCCGGCCAGGCTCCGGGCCTGCGGTCAGATGAACTCAGCCAGGTCGCGCAGCAGCGCCGACTTCGGCTTGGCCCCGATGACCTGCTTGACGACCTCGCCCCCGGAGAACACGTTCAGCGTGGGGATCTGCAGGATCCCGTAGCGCTGGGCGACCAGGGGGTTCTCATCGATGTTGAGCTTGACCACGTCGATCTTGTCGGCGTGCTCGGTGGCGATCTCCTCAAGCACCGGCGCGACCATCCGGCACGGTCCGCACCATTCGGCCCAGTAGTTGACGATGACGGGCTTGTCGCTCTTCAGAACCTCGGCTTCGAACGTGTCGTCGGTCACGATCTTGGTGCTCACGTTGGTAACTCCTTCGTCTGGTGATGTGCGGGAAAGTCTCGGTCAGCTCTCCTGGCTGGCCAGCCAGCGTTCGGCATCGAGCGCCGCCGCGCACCCGGTGCCGGCCGCGGTCACGGCCTGCCGGTAGCTGCGGTCCACCACATCACCGCAGGCGAACACACCGTCGATGACCGTCCGGGTGGACGGCTGCACCACGGTCAGGTACCCGTCGGGGTCGGCCGGCAACTGCCCGGTGAACAGCCCGCTGCGCGGGTCGTGACCGATGGCCACGAACAAGCCGCCGGCCGGGTGGATCTCCTCGGCGCCGGTGACGGTGTCCAGGAGCCGGACGCCGGTCACCCGGTCCTCGCCCAGGATCTCGGCCACCTCGCGGTTCCAGAGGAAGGTGATCTTCGGGTTGGCGAAGGCCCGGTCCTGCATGATCTTGGAAGCGCGCAGCGCGTCGCGGCGGTGCACCACGGTGACGTGGCTGAACCGGGTCAGGAACAGCGCCTCCTCCATGGCCGAGTCACCCCCGCCCACCACGACGATGTCCTGCCCGCGGAAGAAGAAGCCGTCGCAGGTAGCGCACCAGGACACGCCGTGACCGGCCAGCCGGTCCTCGCCCGGGACGCCGAGCTTGCGGTAGCTGGAGCCGCTGGCAATGATCACGGCCTCGGCCAGGTAGGTCTCGGTGTCGGTCTTGATCACCTTGGGCTGGGCTTCCAGGTTGACGGCGAGCACGTCGTCGGCGACCAGCTCGGCCCCGAACCGTTCGGCCTGTTTTCTCATCAGATCCATCAGATCCGGGCCCATGACCCCGTCGGGGAAGCCGGGGAAATTCTCCACGTCGGTGGTGTTCATCAGCGCGCCGCCGGCGGTGACCGAGCCCTCGAACACGAGCGGCTGAAGGTCCGCGCGGGCAGCGTACAGCGCCGCGGTGTATCCCGCGGGTCCTGACCCGATAATGATCACGTTACGGACTTCAGTCACGATCTTCGCCCTTCACCTTGCCGGCACGGACATCAACGGATCCAAGGGCCCGGAGATTCCCGAACGGGCAGGCGCTGATCACCAGCTCGCCGGCGAGCCCTTCCCGGGCTCAGCCGGAACCGGGCAGCGGGGTCTGCGCGACGAGCCCGGGGCTGGCGGCCGAGCAGCGGGGGGCGATCACCCAGGCCCGCCCGGGCTGCCCGCCGACGGGCGCCTGCACGATGACCGCGGCCGGCTGTCCCCGGTAGCGAGCCTCGTCCATCAGGCTCGGGCGCGCCGCGCCGGGAACCAGCTTCAGGCAGCCCGCCATCGCGCTGGCCGACCCGGACGCGAAGGCGGGCGCGTGCGCCGCGGAACTGGCGCGATAGTGAGCCAGTACCCGCCTCACCTGGGCAACCAGCTGATCCGGCTGGTAGTTGGTGCCGCTGTGCACCACCAGCAGGCCGCCCGCGGGTATCTTGATCGCCGGCTGGATGCCCGGACCACCGGATGACCCGGCGCCCCCTGAGCCCGGCGCGTGACCCCCCGGGTTGTGCTCCCTGGCGGCCGATCCGCTGGACGCGGACGCGGACACGCCGCCGCCCGTCTGCAGCAGCCGGGACACGCCGTAGCCGCCGCCGGCGATGACCAGCAGGACGGCGGTGACCGAGGCGGCGCGCAGCGCGGTGACACGCCACGGCCGCGTCGTCCGGGCGGCGCGGCGGGGCTTCACCGGGCGCGGGCCGCGGCGCGGCCCGGTCTGGCCCGCGGTGCCGGCCGGTTCGCCTGCGGCGGCGGGCACGGGAGCCTGGCCCGCGGCGGCGGGGATGCTGTCCGCGGCGGTGTGGCGCTCGCCCCGGGCCCGGGCGGCAGACTCCGCGGCCAGCACGGTATCCAGCCGGGTCGCGAGCTCGTCCGGGATCCTCGGCGCCGGAGCGGTGGCCAGCAGGGTGCTGACCGCGGTCAGCTCCTGGTCGAGGGAGGCACAGCGCGAGCACCGGGCCAGATGCGCGCGGATGCGGGCCTGCCGGCGCCTGCCGAGCAGTCCCTCGCGGCAGGCGGCGAGGGCATCCGCGTCAGGATGGCCGAGCATCGTCTGTGCTTCCTCCTTCCCCGGCTGTTCGCTGGTCGGCTGGCGCGGCCGGGTGGCCCGGCTTGCCCTGGCGGGCGAGCAGGCCGCCGGGACGGGCGGCGCCCTGTGGCGGCTGGACGCCCGGCGGCGGCTGCGCGCCCGGCGGCGGCTGCGCGCCCGGCAGCGGCACGCCCTGTGAAGGTGGGACGTACCCGGCGGTCGTCTGGTTCCGTGCCGGTTCCCGAGGCGGCCCGGTGTTCCTCAGGTGCGCCAGGTGCGGCAGGAGCCTGGCCCTGCCGCGGGCGCAGCGGCTCTTCACCGTACCCGGCGAGACGCCCAGCACGTCCGCGGCCGTGGCTACCGAGTATCCGAGCATGTCCACCAGGACCAGCGCCGCCCGCTGCCCGGCGGGCAGCAGCTGCAGCGCCGCCTCGACGTCGAGCGCGGTGTCGCTGGCCGGTGCCGGATCCGGGGCCAGGCGGCCCTGCCGCTGGCCGAGCGCGTCCAGCGCCGCCTCATCGTCGGCGGGCACGGTCGGCCGGGCCGCCCTGCGGCGCAGCTGGTCCAGGCAGGCGTTCACGACGATCCGGTGCAGCCAGGTGGTCACGGCCGCGTCGCCGCGGAACTCCGCCGCCCGGCGGAACGCGGAGATCATCGCCTCCTGCAGCGCGTCCGCGGCGTCATCCGGGTCATGCAGCGTGCGCACGGCCACCGCCCAGAGCCGGTCGCGGTGGCGGCGGAACAGCTCGCCGAACGCATCGGGGTCGCCGGCGACGTGACGGCGCAGCAGCTCGGTGTCTGACCGGCCGCCGTCGGAGGCGGGCCCGAGGTTCAGCCGGTGCCCCGGATGCTGACGTTGTAGATGTTGGCCTGGTACCGGTTCACGGTCCCGGCCAGCGGCGGCAGCTTGGTGAGCCAGATGACGACGTACCGGCCGCGGACCGGCTTCTTCAGCGCGAACGTGTACGAGCCGCCGATGCCGCGGGCCTGGGCGACCGTGGGCAGCGACCCCGCGGCTCCCGGGGCCGGCGCCAGGCCCGGGCTGCCCACCTTGATCTGGACGCTGGCCCCCGGGGGTCGAACCGAACTTGACCCGCACCTGGCTGATCTTCACCGGCTTGCCCATGTCCAGGACCAGCCCGGTGCCGTTCTTGAGATTGCCGAAGTACGGGCTGCCCACGTAAAAGGAGGTGTGCCAGAAGGTGCCCGTGCTCGAGTCGATTGCTAGCGGCGCAGACAGCGGGTCATCGGCGGCCGCGGCACTCACCGGCTTGAGCGCGATCGCCGCGACTCGGCGCGGATGCGTCGTCTGATGACTGTGCGTGGGCGACGGCTTCGCGCTGCCGTGCCGGTGGCTGAGCATCCAGCCGCCCACGCCGAGCCCGATCAGCGCGAGCACGACGATGATGCCGACCACGGCGCTGGTGGTCACGGCTCGCTGCCCCGGCGCCGCCTGGCCGTGCCCGTGCTGTCCCGCCCGGCCTGCCCCGTTCGCCGACGGCCAGGAGAAGGGATCGTCACGGTCGTCGCCCGGCAGCCGCTTGTCGGCGCCGAAGTCATCGACGGGTGGTCCCCCCGCCCGGCCGGGCGCCGGGCTGACCTCGGTGAGGGCCTGGGCCAGCAGGGCCGGGGTGGTCACCGGCGGCCGGTCCCGGCGGGGCCGCTGGAACAGTGCCTCGCAGGCCACGGAGTCGATCGCGGTCGGGACTCCGGCCCGGACCTGACGCGGGCTGCGGGGCTGGCCCTCGGCCATCGGCGCGGGCGGCAGCGAGGTGATCTCCAGCCCCGCCCAGTGACCGGTGAGGGTGGCGTACAGAAGCCGGCCGAGGCCCTGGGTGTCGGCCAGCGCGGGGTCGTCGGCCGAGACGTCGGCCAGCGCGGCGTCGATGCCCAGGCCGGTCACCTTGACCCCGCCGCCCGGCGTCCAGTGCAGCGAATCCGGGGTCAGGCAGAGGTGTGAGAGCCCGGCCGCGTGCGCGCCGGCCAGCGCTTTTGATGCTTCGGTGATGAGCGCGACGCCCTGCGCCGAGTCGAGCGGGCCGTCGCTGAGCATGTCGTCGAGCGAGTCGCCAGGCACCCACTCCAGCACGACGTACGCGCGGTCACCGCCGTCCTCGACGTCGAATACCTGGGCCAGGCGGGAGTCGGTGAGCCTGCTGGCCGCGCGGGCGGCCATCACGACCTCCGGGATGCGCGGGAAGTCGGGCGCGAGCGTGAGCACGGTGACCGCGCGGGCGAGCGTCTCGTCGGTCGCCTTCCAGGCCGCCCAGCCGCCGGCGGCCTTCACCGTGTCCTCAAGCCGGTATCGGTCGGCTAGCAAGGCTCCGGGTTCAGAAGTAAACGTGCTCATACGTTTGCTCTCGAGAGCGGGGCCAGCCCTCGACTCCCTCCGAGCCCCGACAGGTGGCCGTACCGGCGGTGCGGTATCGCGCGCATGGTGCTGCACACCATGCTAGGCCGTGAGCGTCCTGATCTGGAGTTGCCAGGTGCCCGGACGTGCAAACCGTTATCGGACGTGCACCGGGCCCGGCTACCGCCTGCGGCGCCCGGGCGGCCCGCCCCGGTGCCGCGGCGGCGGCGTCACCGCGGCAGCCTGGCCGCCGCCGCCGAACCGGGCACCGATCGTGGCCAGCAGGCCGGCCATCTCCTTGATCCGCAGGGCCCGGGCGAACAGGACGTACAGCAGCAGCCCGCCGCCCCCGGCCAGCACCACGGTGACCAGCCCGTAGCCGAAGCCGGGATGAAGGACCACGCCTACCGCGTACCTGATCTCGAAGGCGAAGATCACCGGCGGGATGGTCGCGACGTACATCTTGACCAGGCTTCTGGTGATCGCCCGCCCGTCGAGGCTGCCCACCCGGCGCAGCAGCAGCCGCCAGGCCAGGACCGCGCCCACCAGGTAGGCCAGGCAGTAGCCGGCCGCCAGTCCCTCGACCACGCGGTGAGCTGGCAGTACGTTCAGCGCGATCACGTTGATCGTGACGTTGACCGCCATGGTCGCGATCCCGATGAAGCACGGCGTCCGGCTGTCGTGCAGCGAGTAGAACACTCGCAGCAGCAGCTGGAAGGTCATGTAGGGGACGAGGCCGAGCGAGAATATGGCGAATACCTCGCCGATGTAGTTCGCGTTCGCCACCGACGTGCTGCCGTGCGCGAACAGCAGCTGGGCGAGCGGGCCGCCGAGCACGGCCAGCAGCAGCGAGGACGGCACCACGATCGCCGCCGAGAGCCTGATGCCGGTGGAGAAATCCGCCCTGACCCGGGAGTAGCGGCGGGCTGTGGCGTGCGCGGCCATCCGCGGCAGCAGCGCCGTGATCACCGATATGCCGATGATCGCGTAGGGCATCTGGAACAGCTGGTAGGCGTACGTGTACGCGGCGAACCCGGCGCCCGGGGCGTGTCGCGAGGCGTCAGTGGCCACCCGCACCGTGGTGAAGAACGTGATCTGCGTGGTGATCACGTAGCCGGACAGCCACCCGGCCATCCGGCCGATCTCCGTCACCTCGGCGCGCCGGAAGCCGAACGTGGGCCGGGGCCGGAAGCCGCAGCGCAGCAGCGAGGGGATCAGGGCGGCGGTCTGCGCGACGACGCCCAGGGTGGTGCCGATGCCCAGGAGCAGGATCTGGCCGGAGGTGATCGTGGCGGTGCTGCGGCCGAGCCCGGCCACCTCCACGTACATCAGCAGGATGAAGATCACGACGACGTTGTTGACCACCGGCGTCCACATCGGCGCGGCGAACCGGCCGCGGGCGTTCAGGATCGCCCCGGCCAGCGAGCTCACCCCGTAGAAGAAGATCTGCGGGATGAAGAAGTAGGCGAACACCAGCATCACGTGGCGTGACGGCCCCTGGAGGGAGCCCGTGTACAGGTCCACGATGAGCGCCGCGGCCAGGGTGGCGACCAGCGTGATCGCGCCCAGCGCGATCACCCCGAGGGTGAACATGCGCTGGAAGTAGGACTCGCCGCGATCGGGATCCCGCCGGGCCGCGGTGACCAGCAGCGGGACCACGACGCTGGTCAGGATCCCGCCAAGCATCAGGTCGTAGACCACGTTGGGCAGCGTGTTGGCTGTGTTGTATGCGTTGCCGAGCGTCTGCGAGCCGATGGCGTAGGCCAGCAGCAGCGTGCGCAGGAATCCGGTCAGCCGGGACACGAGCGTGCCGAGCGCCATCCCGCCGGTGGAGCGCAGCAGGCCGGCGTCGGCGTCCCCGGAGCCGGCCGCCGCGGGTCGCGGGCACCGCCGGGGGGGCGCTGGTACGGCGGCCGGTACCCCGGTGCCGGCGGGCGGCCGGGCGCCGTGGCTGGCCGGCCCGGCGGCGGGGACTGACCGCCCGGGCCAGGGCGCCAGGAATCGCGCGGGTACGGTCCGGCCGCGCCGTCCGGCGGCGCCGGGGTCCGCGTGAACCGCCCAGGACCGCCGTCTGGCGGGGCGGGAGTCCGCTGCGGCTGCCAGGGGGTAGGCGGGGGCTGCTCGCTGCCGCGCGGCAGCGGCGCGGTCACGCCGGGCGGCGGCGCTGCCGTGCCGGGCGGTGGCGCTGGGGTGCGGGGCGGCGCCTGGGCCGGCCACTCCTCGTGCTCCACGGGCACCCGCGCCTCGTATCCGGGCTGCACACGATGACCGGACGGCTGCTCGCCCCGCGGGGAGTCTCCGCGGCCGCGGTCAGCGGCTCGCCCGGCCCCGTGCGTCGGCGTACTCATCCGGATCCTCCGGCGGGTGGTCGTGCGCGAGGTCATCGCCAGACATGACGCTACCCGTTGCGGCGGCAGGACCTGGTGAATCGGGCGCGGGCTGGCCGGTTTCCTCTCCGCCGCGCTTGTCCCGGCGCCCCCGCCTGATCGCCCGGGCGAACGCGGTGAGCACGAAGACTCCGAGCGCCGCGCATATGATCACCAGGGCGAGCGTGCCGAAGCGGGTGGCGCGCACGGACAGCCGTACCACCGTGCCAGGCAGCGGCTTGCCGTCGGGGGCGAGCAGGTTGAGCGTGACGTAGGTCACGCCCACCGTGGAGGCATGCACGGGCACCCTGATCGTCATGGTCTTGCCCGCCGGGATGGACACCAGGTTGTCGAACGGCTCGACGGCGAGCCTCTTGTCCGGGGGGACCCGGGCGTGCAGCCGGACCTGCACCGTGCCCGGCTGCCGGTTGGTGATGGAGATGGGCACCTTGCCCGAGGAGCCGCCCAGCGTGATCTGGCTCCGGTCGATGATGGAGACCTTCCTGTCCTGAGCGGCGAGGTAACGGGACACCCGCCTGATCAGGCCCTGCCGGATGCCGGCCGCTTCGTGCCTGCCTCGCCAGGCCGATGACTCCAGGGCAGCCAGCGAGCTGCCCAGGTAACCGGGAACCTGCGGGACGTGGATGCTGCCCTGCACGCTGGCGGCCGTGTCGAGGTTCTCGACCTGACCGAGGTAGGACGCGCTGAGCTCCTGCTTGCTCACCTCGCGCGAGGGCAGCGCCTTGCGGCGCACCTGCCCGGTGGGGTGCCTGGCCGCGGCCAGGGCCGCCAGGGTGGTCGGCTTCAGCCACGGCGCGTGCACGGTCTCGTTGAGCAGGTCGCCGGCCAGGCCGGGAGCCGGGTTCCACCGCCGCGGCGGGGCCACCACGAGGCTGCGCGCGAGCTGCGGCCGCTCAGCGACGATCATGGCCGTCTCGGCGAGGAATCGCTGCCGGGTGGCGAAGGCCGCGCCGGGGCCGGCCGAGCCCTCAGAGTGCAGGATTCTGCGTGATCGTGTCGTCGGCGAGCAGCACGTTCAGCCGCGTCCCGATGCCCGAGGGCGCGGTGGCCTGCGCGCTGGAGGTATAGCTCAGCGGCTGGCCGGCCGGCGGCATCGCGCTGGAGGCCAGCACCACCGTTTTGATGCGGTTGACGGCGAGGTTGCCGAGCACGCTCGAGTCGGCAAGCCCGCCGTCCGGCCAGGCGATGTCGTCGCTGGTCGACGGCAGTCGCAGGATCTGCTGGCCGATCTTGCGGTCGGCGAAAGCCCGGATCAGGTCGGGGTCGAGGCCGACATGGCTCAGCGCGGCGACGTCGGTGTCCCCGTAGGGGGTCAGGAAGACCTGCTGTCCGGCCGTGGCCCGGGAGAGCCCGCTCAGCCAGGCCCGGGCCGCCTGGCTGGCCGGCAGCGACATGGCATTGCCGCAGTCGGGGAATCCGCCGACCGCGTACCGGCGGGTCATGGTGTCCGCATTCTGCACAAGCGCCGGGTCGATGGCCCAGGTCAGGTGCGCAGCGGCCGAGTTACTCGCGCCCGCGGCGAGCAGCTTGCCCAGCCGGCCGCCTGGCGCCAGCCGGCTGGCCAGGGCGTTGCTGAACAGGGCCGGGCAGGCGGCCTGGTAGGGCTGGTCGATGAGCGGCCAGATCCAGGCGATGCTCAGCGGGCGTGGTCGCGACGGGGCGCTGTTGCCGGGCCAGAACGGGAGGAACGTTCTGTCGGTGGCGACCGGCGCGCCTACGTCGCTCAGGACCTGGGCGGCGAGCGGGTAGACGCCGAACGTGGTCATGCCCGCCGCGGCCGGCTGCAGCGTGGCGGACCAGCGCTCCTCGCCGCTGGGGGGGATGACGTGGCGCAGTAGCGCCGGCCCCCCACCGGGTAGTCCACCTCCGGGGACCTGCCCGCGGCGTACGTCTTCAGCTCTGACCGGTTGGGGAGCGGGACCGCCGAGGATCGCAGCTGGACGGACAGGTCCTGCTGAGCTGTCGTCGTGCCGTTCCTGACGATGCCGGTCACGGTCACCTTGCTGGACGGCGTGGCCCACTGCGGGCTGACCGACTCGATGACGACCGTCAGCTGCCGGCCCGACTGCGACGCCTGTCCCTGTTGTCCCTGTGCCTGTTGTCCGAGAGCCGCGGGACCGGCCGCGAAGCCGACAGCGAGCGTGCCCATGACCGCCCCGGCCAGGCAGGCGGCCCGCCTCGCCACCCGGGTCCGCCGTCGCCCGGCCGGGCCCGCGGGCCCGGCGCGACCCGGCGCGGCATGGGTTCGTGACACGGCTGAAATGCTATTGCCGCCGGCCGAGTGCGGCGGGCTTTGCGGCACAGCCGGCCAGCAGATCCAGCAGCCTGATGCCGAGCGCGGTACCGGGCTCGCCGGTCGCGGTGTAGACGACCGCCTCGTCGTCGGCGCTGTCGGCCAGCGCCTGGTCCACGTAAAGCGGCATTTCGCCGGGCAGGGCCAGCGGCGCGACCAGCCCGGCTGCGTAGCCGGTCACCGAGCTGATCTCGGTCTCGCCCGCGGCGCGGGCCTGCCGGCCGCCGGTGATCTCCCTGACCACCTGCGCCGGCGGGACCGTATCCGCCGCGGCGATGATCGCGACGTGCCGGCCATCGACGTCGTACACGCGTACCGCGAGGCAGCGGCGCGGCGGCAGCGCCAGCACCGCGGGAAGCTGATCGGCCGACGTGATCGTCTGCGGCAACTGGACGATTTCGTGCTGGACACCATTCTCCAGCAGCTTGCAGTGCACTGTGAGAACGTTATTCATCGGCGCCTCCGGGCCCCGGCGGAGCTAACCGGCCCGCACGGCTGCGCAGCACGCGTAGCGTCCGGGCCGCGGTGCCCGTTAAGCTTCGGGCTCCTGTCCCATGAGGAACCCACCCGGACACCCGCCTCTGCTCAGTTTATCTGCGACAGTAACCTCGATGCCCGTGCCGGATTCGAACCTGCTGACCCCAGCGCAGCGCAAGGCCGCAGCCGAGCTGCTGAGGCCTGTTACGCGCCCGCTGGATGATCTGGCCGGCCTTTTCGCCCGCCGCGGCCACCAGCTCGCGCTGGTCGGCGGCCCGGTCCGTGATGTGTTCCTGCGCCGCCCCTCCAACGATTTCGACCTGGCCACCGATGCGCCGCCCGGGCAGGTCCTGGAGATCACCGCTGACTGGGCCGACGCCAGCTGGGAGGTCGGCATCGAGTTCGGCACCATCGGCCTGCGCAAGGGCGACCGCACGCTGGAGATCACCACCTACCGGAGCGAGCGGTACGACGAAGACTCCCGCAAGCCCGAGGTGCGGTACGAGAACACGCTGGAAGGCGACCTGGGGCGGCGCGACTTCACGGTGAACGCGATGGCCGCCCGGCTGCCGTCCGGTGCTCTGGTTGACCCCTTCGGGGGACTGCGCGACCTGCGCGAGAAGGTGCTGCGCACGCCCGGCACGGCGGAGGACTCCTTCACCGACGACCCGCTGCGCATGCTGCGCGCGGCCCGGTTCGCCGCGCAGCTCGGTTTCGAGCCGACCGCCGAGGTCACCGGCGCGATGACCCGGCTGGCCGGCCGCCTGGGGATCGTGTCGGCCGAGCGGATCAGGGACGAGCTGGAAAAGCTCATGCTCGCCCCCGACCCAGTCCGGGGGATCAAGCTCATGGTCGATACCGGGGTGGCCGAGCAGGTGCTGCCCGAGGTGCCCAGGCTCCGGCTCGAGGCCGACGAGCACTTCCGGCACAAGGACGTGTACCAGCACTCGCTCACCGTGCTCGAGCAGGCGATCGCGCTCGAGCCGCGGTACGGGCTGAAGGATGACCTCATACTCCGGCTCGCCGCGCTGCTGCACGACATCGGCAAGCCGCCGACCAGGTCCAAGCTGCCGGGGGGGCGGGTTGCCTTCCACCATCACGAGGCGGTGGGCGCCGGGATGGCGCGCGAGCGGCTGAGGAAACTCCGCTTCCCGTCGCCGGTGGTGGAGAGCGTGGCGGACCTGATCTTCCTGCACCTGCGATTCCACGGCTACGGGTCGGGTGAGTGGACCGATTCCGCGGTCCGGCGCTACGTCAGGGACGCCGGCCCGCTGCTTTCCCGGCTGCACGCGCTGACCAGGGCGGACTCCACGACACGGAACAAGGCCAAGGCCGCCTGGCTGGCCCGTTCCTACGACAGCCTCGAAGACCGGATCGAGGAACTCGGCCAGCAGGAGGAGCTGGCCAGGCTGCGGCCCGACCTGGACGGTAACGAGGTCATGAGCATCCTGGGCGTGCCTCCGGGCCGCACCGTCGGTGCGGCGCTGCAGTACCTGCTGGACCTGCGCATCGAGCAAGGCCCGCTGGGCACGGAGCGGGCCGCTCAGGAACTGCTGCGCTGGGCGGCGGCGGAGGGGCTCACCGACGGGGACGCGGATCCGCCCGCGGATCGCTGACGGCTGAGCAGCGAGTACGCCACGGCCGTCAGCACGTAGCCCCCGCTGGCCACGCCCACCAGCACGTAGGACTTGCCGTCGAAGGGCATGAACGCCGCGCCCACCGCCGCGCCGATAACGAACGGCACGTTGAACAGCATGTCGTAGAACGAGAACACCCGCCCGCGGAAGACGTCGTCCACCTCCCGCTGGATGATCGTCGTCGCGGTGATGGCCACGGACTGCGCGGCGAGGCCGAGCGCGAAGCTGATGAACAAGAACGGGACCTGGCTGAACGTGACGCCCAGCGTGGCGCACACTATCCCGGCCACCAGGAGCATGATCGTGATCAGGCTGCCGTCGGGCAGCCGCGGGCTCACGATCGGGGTGACTACGGCGGCGGCGCCGTAGCCGATCGCCGCGGCCACGATCACCAGGGTGAAGTGGCCGAGCGCGTTGTTGGCGCTCGCGTGGTAGAAGTAGTTGCGGTACAGCAGGATCGACATCAGGAACAAGATCCCGTACATCGTCCGCTGGCCTGCGGTGGCTACCAGGGCCGCGGCGGCCCTGGGCCGCCCCAGCACGTGTCGCGCTCCCTCGGCCAGCCCGGCCGCGACGCCGCGCAGCTCGGTCAGTACCCCGGTGCGCTGCTGCCCGCCCGCGGTCCGCTCAGGCCCGAGCACATCCCGGTGCATGGTGGCCGCGACCGTCCCGGCCACCAGGTAGCAGGCGCCCGCGGCGAGCAGGGTGACCGCCGAGCCGCCACGGCCCCCGCCGGTGACCAGGTGAACGCCCAGCCCGATGAAGCCGCCGATGAAGCCGGCGATCGTGCCGGAGGTCGGGGCCACCGCGTTCGCCATGACCAGCTTGTCCTCCGCCACCACGTGCGGCATGGCGGCCGACAGCGAGGACAGGAAGAACCTGTTCACGCCGAGCACGGCGAGCACGCCGACGTAGAGCGGTGCCCCCAGGCTTCCCGCGGCCACCAGGGCGGCGGTCAGCGCCACGAAGACGGCGCGGACCAGCGCCGACCAGACCAGGATCTGCCGGCGCGACCAGCGGTCGATGAACACGCCGGCGAATGGCCCGATCAGCGAGTAGGGCAGGTAGAGCACCGCGAACGCGCCGGCCGCCGACACGGGGTTGGGGAAGCTCGTCGCGTTGAAGAACACGTACGCGCCAAGCCCGGCCGTGAACATGCCGTCGCCGGCCTGCGATATCAGCCGGGTCCCGAACAGGCGGCGGAAGTCGCGCTCGGCGAGAACCGTGCCTAGGTCGGCGAGGAATGACGGTCGCGCGGGCCGCCCGCTCGGGCCTGGTCGCACCCGGGCCGCGGCGAGCAGGTCGCGCAAACGCGCGTGAAAGCCCACGTGTTCAGCCTAAGGCGTCGGCCTGCCGTCATCCCCGGTCCCGGCCGCGAGACCTGCGAGCGCAGGCTGCCGCCCGCTCTCGCTGCCAGGAGCGTCAGCGGTCGATCTCGCCGCTGATGAACTTCTCCACCCGGTCCCGGCACTCGTCGTCGCCGTACTGCTCGGGCGGCGACTTCATGAAGTACGAGGACGGGGAGAGGACCGGGCCGCCGATGCCGCGGTCCTTGGCGATCTTCGCCGCCCTGATCGCGTCGATGATGACCCCGGCGGAGTTCGGCGAGTCCCAGACCTCGAGCCGGTACTCCAGGTTCAGCGGCACGTCGCCGAAGGCCCGTCCCTCGAGCCGGACGAACGCCAGCTTCCTGTCATCCAGCCAGGGCACGTGGTCGGACGGGCCGATGTGCACAGAGGCCCGCTCCATCTCATGCGGGATCTGCGACGTCACCGACTGCGTCTTCGACAGCTTCTTGGTCTGCAGCCTGCTGCGCTCCAGCATGTTCATGAAGTCCATGTTGCCGCCGACGTTGAGCTGGTAGGTGCGCTGCAACTCCACCCCGCGGTCCTCGAACAGCTTGGCCAGCACGCGGTGCGTGATCGTGGCGCCGACCTGGGATTTGATGTCGTCCCCGATGATCGGCACGCCCGCTTGGGTGAACTTGGCCGCCCAGGCCGGGTCCGAGGCGATGAACACGGGGAGCGCGTTGACGAACGCCACGCCGGCGTCGATGGCGCACTGCGCGTAGTAGCGGTCGGCCTCCTCCGAGCCCACGGGCAGGTAGGAGACGAGCACGTCGGCCCGGGTGTCCCTGAGTACCTGCGTCACGTCGGCCGGCGGCTCGTCGGACTCGGTGATGATGTCGCGGTAGTACTGGCCGAGCCCGTCCAGGGTCGGGCCGCGTTGCACGGTCAACCCGGTGGGCGGCACGTCGCAGATCTTGATCGTGTTGTTCTCGCTGGCCGTGATGGCGTCGGACAGGTCCTGGCCGACCTTCTTGGCGTCCACGTCGAAGGCGGCGACGAACTGCACGTCCGAGACGTGATACGGACCGAACCGCACGTGCATCAGGCCGGGCACCCGGCTGTCCGGGGCAGCGTCCGCGTAATACTCCACGCCCTGGACCAGGGAACTGGCGCAGTTGCCCACGCCGACGATGGCTACCCGTACCGATCCCATCAGGATGGCTCCTTTACTCGTGCCGTTCGTGGTGCGTTTACTCGTGGCGCGGCCGTGCCCGCCGACGGCGGGCAGGGTGCGGCAGCGTCACGTCTGGGTCTTGTTACCCGGGCCGGATTCTCTTTCCGAGGCGATCAGCTCGTTCAGCCAACGGACTTCCCGCTCGACCGACTCCAGGCCGTGCTGGTGCAGCTCCAGGGTGTAGCTGTCCAGGCGCTCCCTGGTCCGGGCCAGGGCGGCGCGCACGCTCTCCATCCGCTCCTCGAGCCGGCTGCGCCGTCCCTCCAGGATCCGCAGCCTGACGTCCGCCCGAGTCTGGCCGAAGAACGCGAACCGGATACCGAATCCATCGTCCTCCCAGGCAGCAGGCCCCGCCTCGGCGAGCAGGTCCTGCAGTCGCTCCTTGCCTTCGGCCGTCAGCCGGTAGACGATCTTCGACCGGCGTCCGGCCAGCGGCCGCGGGGCGTCAGGCCCGGAGTCCTCCGCGATCAGGCCGGTGCGCAGCAGTTCCTTCAGGCATGGGTAGAGCGACCCGTAGGAGAATGCCCGGAAGGCGCCGAGCAGGGCGTTGAGCCGCTTGCGCAGCTCGTACCCGTGCATCGGCGTCTCATGCAGCAGGCCGAGCACGGCCAGCTCGAGCACTCCCGAGCGCCTGCCGCCGGCGCGGCCCTCGGGGGAGCCGAGGCCGCCTGCGCGATGGTCGCTCACCAGCCGGAACCTTCCTGTGTGTCCGGCCTGCCGCAATGCCAGCGGTCGGCCGAGCCGTCACGACGTATCTTCGCGATGTATCGCTCTATTGTATCGGTTCGATACATCGGGAGGATATGTTGGTCGTTGGCGGAACGCAAGCCCGGCATCGTCGCGAGGTTCCAGGCTCGGCCTCGGCGGGCATCCGTCGTACCCTGTCGGGGATGGGTTCTATGCGTTCGGTCGTCGACTACGCGCTCGCCAAGAGGGCGACGCTGAAGTCCGTGCTGCTCGGGCAGACCACGATCGCCGACGTATGCGACGCGCACCCGTACCTGTTGCGCGCCGCGAAGTTCCACGGAGAGCCGACCGACAGCCCCTGCCCCGTCTGCCGCAGGGCCAGGCTGACCCATGTGACCTACGTATACGGCGATGAGCTTGGCCAGTATGAAGGAAGGGTCAAGAAGGGGCCAGAACTCGATGAAATGGCGCTGGAATACGGGGAGTTCCAGGTTTACGTCGTTGAGGTCTGCCAGAGTTGTGCCTGGAACCACCTCGCTTCGTCCTACGTACTCGGCACGGGTGAGCCGCGCAGCAGGCGCGGACGGCGCGTCCGGACCGGCGACTGAGTCACCGCGAGGCCGTAGCATCACGTTGCGGGTGTGACGGATAAAAACTACTGGGCCGGTAGCGAAGGATGCGACCGGGTACCTTGAGCCCCGGCGTCATGGCCCGCTGGACCCCCTGCCCGCGCCCGCGGGCCGCCATGCGCGAGCCGCGAACCAGTGAGGATGCGTGAGTACTCAAGGCTTCACCGGATCAGGCCGGCCACGTCACGGTGAGCACGGCCCAGGCTACGGCGCGCGCGGTGAGGGTTACGGCCGCGGTGACGGCGACGAGCGGGCGGCCGGCGAGGAACCCGCCGGCGGCAGTGACCGTGAGCGCTTCGGCCTCGGCAACCGGGCGGGCCGCGGCGCTGGCCACGATCGCGGCGGTGGCTACGGTCCGGCCGCCCCGGCCGCCCCGGCGGCCCCGGCAGGCCGGGGCGACGGCTACCGGCGTGATGCTGGGTACGGCCGCGGTGAAGATGGCGGCCCCGCCGGCTACGGCCGTGGCGACGGTTACCGCCGCGGTGACGGCTACGGCGGCGGCGCTGGCTACCGCCGGGCGGTGGCCCCGCCCCCGGTGGCCCCGTCCCCGGCGGCCGCGGGCAGGACCGGCCTGCGGGGGCCCGCTCGCGCTGCCGGGAACCGGGCCGGACGGCGGCGGTTCATGCGCCACGCCGAGACCGAAGAGCGCCCCGGCCCCGGCGGCGGGAACGGCGGCCGCGGCCGTGGCGGGCGCGCGGGCCGCACCGCCAAGCGCAAGGGCAGCTGGTGGCGCCACTGGACCTGGAAGAAGGCGCTCGCGGTCGTGCTGTCGGCCGTCGGGGCCGCGATCGTGACCGTCGCGATCCTCATCGGCGTCGCCTACTCGAGCACGCCGATCCCGACCGACGTGTCGGCGCTGGCCCTGCAGCAGTCATCGACGGTCTACTTCAGCGACGGCAAGACCGTGGTAGGCAAGTTCGGCACCACGAACCGCCAGGTGCTCACCTCGAGCCAGATCCCCGTCCAGCTCAAGAACGCCGTGGTGGCGGCCGAGGACAGGAACTTCTACAACGAGGGCGGGGTTTCGCCGACCGGCATCCTGCGCGCGGCCTACGACGACCTCACCGGCTCGGGCACCTCGCTGCAGGGCGGCTCCACCATCACCCAGCAGTTCGTCCGCAACTACTACGCCAACATCGGGACCGCGCAGACGATCAGCCGCAAGCTCAAGGAGATCTTCGTCTCGGTCAAGCTCGCGCGGCAGAAGTCCAAGGACTGGATCCTCACCCAGTACCTGAACACGATCTACTTCGGCAACGGCGCGTACGGGGTCGGGGCGGCCGCGGAGACGTACTTCGGCAAGGCCGCCGGCAAGCTGGACGTCGCGCAGGATGCGATGCTCGCCGCGATGGTGAACGCGCCCGGCGTCTTCGACCCGACGCCGGGATCCCAGGGGTACAAGCCCCTGGTGGCGCGCTGGCACTACGTGCTGCAGGGCATGGTCACCATGGGCAAGCTGACCCAGCAGCAGGCATCGGCGCAGAAGTTCCCCGCGGTGACCGGCGCCCGCCCGGGCAGCGCCAGCTGGACCGGCTACAACGGCTACATCATGCAGGCCGTGGAGACCGAGCTGCGCAGCACCTACCACTACACGACGAGCCAGATCGACAACGGCGGGCTGCACATCGTCACCACGTTCAGCAAGCCGATGATGAACGCGCTGTACGCCACGGTCAAGCAGAACGAGAAGCTGATGGCAGCCGACGGCAAGGCCTTGCCGTGGTACGCGCACGTGGGCGCGGTGCTCGAGCAGCCCGGCACCGGTGCCGTCGTTGCCATGTACAGCGGCCCGAGCTATTCCGAGCCGCACCGGCGCTGCCAGCGGACCTTCTGCAACGTGGACATGGCCCTGGCCAACAGGGAACAGGTCGGATCGTCGTTCAAGCCGTACGTGCTCGCCACCGCGCGGTCCCAGGGGATGAGCGTCAAGACCAGCGTCCTCGACGGCACCTCTCCGCTCTGCGTGCCCAGCGACCAGTACCCCCGGCAGTACTCGGTGCCCGCCACCGGGCCCGGCCAGGCCGGGTGCCCCAGCACCCCGTACGGATGGCACGAGTTCAGCAACGACGCGGGCGACAGCGGCGCCGGCGGCCCGCAGAGCGTGATCTACTCGACCGCCCAGTCGCTGAACACCGCGTACACCGACCTCACCCACCGGGTGGGCACGCAGAACGTCATCAACATGGCCAGGTCTTTCGGCGTCAACACCGGGCCCTACCCGCAGGTCGGTTCCGGGCTGCAGAACCAGGTCGGGCAGGTCGGCATCGCGCTGGGGACGGCGGCGCTCACGGTCGGGGAGCAGGCGAACACGTTCGCGGTCCTGGCATCCGGCGGTCAGTACGTCACCCCGCACGTGATCAAGCAGGTCACCCAGGGCACGAACCTCATCCCGGCCAAGGTGGCGCGCCGCCAGGTGGTCACTCCCGGCGTCGCGTCCGACGTCGATTACACCCTGTCGTTCGATACCACCCAGGGCACGGGCACCGCGGCCGCGATGACCGACGGGCGGCCGATCATCGGCAAGACCGGCACCACGGAGACCGCGCAGTCGGCCTTCTTCCTCGGTGCCATCCCGCAGTACTCGCTGGCCATAGGGATGTTCACCAACCAGCAGAACGCGAAGGCGGGCGGCCAATCCCTGAACGGAGTCGGCGGGCTGCCCGGCTATGGCGGCGACTGGCCGGCGATGATCTGGCACTCGTTCGCCGAGAAGGAGTTCGCGAAGCTCCCGGTCGAGAACTTCGCCGCGCCCAGCCTCGGCGGGACCGCCTGGAACCTGGTGGGACAGGCGCAGCTCCGGCCCAGCCCGCGGCCCCATCCCCCGGCCAGCAGCCCGAGCCCGCACCCGCATCCCACGCCTCCCGCGCCCACCTGCACCCCGGTCCCCGCGGGTTCGGGCTGCGGCGGTGCCAGCCCGCCGCCGACGACGCCCCCGGCCCCGCCGACCAGCCCGCATCCTTCGCCGTCCTGCACGGGGGGCCTGAAGCACTGCCATACCCCGCCGCCCGGCCCCGGGCCGAGCCCGCCCGGCAGTGGCTAAGGTGTGTCCGTGGGTCCTGGTGGCACGGCAGGCCGGCGCGCCTGTGGCGCGGCGGAGTGCCGGACCGCGCGGCAGGTGATCGAGGGGCCCGCCGTGAAGCGGAGTGACGGGCCCGACCGCTGATGGCGGAGCAGGACGCGGCAGGGGCGGCCGGTGCCGTCCCTCAGCCAGGCCGCGGCCCGGCCGGGATGTCGCACCGGGCCTGGCTGGCCGCGCTGGCCGGCTCGGCCGCCGTCCTGTCGGCGGCCAGCGTGGCCGGCAGCGGGCTGGGCTTCCTGGCCAAGGCGGCGTGCCGGGCCGGCGCGTGGAACACCGCGGTCGGCGAGTTCCAGGCTCACTGCTACACCGACATCTACCCGCTGTATTTCGCCGAGAAGCTCTCCGCAGGGAAGGTCCCCTACCTCGGCCACCGCGTCGAGTACCCGGTGCTCATGGGCTGGGCCATGCAGGCGGTCGCCTGGCTGGTGCGGCCGATCGGTGACCCCTTCGTCAGGGGCCGCGAGTTCTTCGACCTCACCGTGGTGCTGCTCGCCCTGTTCGCGGTGGCGGCCGTGCTCGCCGTCGGCTACCTCGCCGGACCCCGGCTGCGGTGGACGGCGCTGCTGGTGGCGCTGTCCCCCGCAGTCATCCTGGCGGCGTTCATCAACTGGGACCTGATCGCGATGAGCCTGGCCACCCTGGGCCTGGCCGCCTGGGCGGCGCGGCGGCACGTGCTCGCCGGGGTGCTGCTCGGCCTGGGCATCGCCACCAAGTTCTACCCGCTCGTCTTCTTCGGCCCGCTGCTGCTGCTGTGCCTGCGGGCGGGCCGGATGCGGGCGTTCTGGGTGACGGCCGGCTCGGCGGCGGCCGCCTGGCTCGCGGTGAACCTGCCGGTCATGATCGCCGCGCCGTCCGGCTGGGACTACTTCTACTGGCTGAGCGACCACCGCGGCGCCGACTGGGGATCGATCTGGTACTTCTTCGGGTACCTGCGCTGGCCGCTGCTCGGCACGACCTCGGTGGCGACGCTCAACCTGGTATCGCTGGCGGCATTCTGCCTGGCCTGCGCGGGAATCGTCGTGCTCGCGCTGGCAGCGCCGCGGCGTCCCCGGCTGCCCCAGCTGCTGTTCCTGGTGCTCGCGCTGTTCCTGGTGACGAACAAGGTGTGGTCGCCGCAGTACGTCATCTGGCTGGCGCCGCTCGTCGTGCTCGCCCGGCCCAGGATCTGGTCCTACGCACTGTGGCAGGCGGCCGAGATCGGCTACTTCTTCGCGATCTGGGCCTACCTGATTACCCAGCTGGGCGGCGGCGCGGGCGGCATCGGCCCGGATCTCTACTTTCCCGCGCTGCTGGCCAGGCTCGCAGCGGTGCTGCTGCTGTGCGGGCTGGTGGTCAGGGACATCCTGCGGCCGGAGGCGGACCTGGTCCGGGCGGGCGGCGCCGACGATCCGGCGGGCGGCGTGCTGCAGGGCGCGCCGGACCGCCTGGTGCTGCGGCTGCGGCCGCGCCGCGTGATCGAGCCGCAGGAAGCCTGACGGCTGCCGGTCAGGCGGAAAGCCGCTCCCGGAGCCAGCTGATGTCGCTCGCCGGATCGGGCGTCTCGCAGACCGCGGGGGCCCCGGCGGCCCGGACCACGTCGAGCAGCAGAGCCGGATCGATCGTGCCGTCCGGGATGCCGGCATGCCTGTCCCGCCCGGAACCCTGCTCGTCCCTGGAGTTATTGCAGTGCACCAGGTCGATCCGGCCGGTGATGGACTTGACCCGGTCCACGATGCCGGCCAGTTCCTCACCGCCGGCGTACGCGTGGCAGGTATCCAGGCAGAAGCCGACATTGTCGTCGAGCCCGCCGGCGATCGCCTCCCAGAGCCTGGCCACCGCGTCCAGGCCGCGGGCCATCGCCCGGTCGCCGCCTGCCGTGTTCTCGATCAGCATCGGCACCGGGCGCTCGATTCGCTCGACCGCCTTCTGCCAGTTCTCATACCCCTGCTCGGGTTCGGCCCCCGCGTCAACGTGGCCGCCGTGCACGATCACGCCCGCTGCGCCGATGGTCGCGGCGGCCTCCAGGTACTGCCCGAGCAGCTTGCGGCTGGGGATCCGGATCCGGTTGTTGGTGGTCGCGACGTTGATCCGGTACGGAGCGTGGATGAAGATCTCGATCCTCGCCTCGGCGAACGCGTCCCGCAGCGCGGCCGGCTCTGCGGGGAAGGTCGGCGCCTTCCAGTCCTGCGGGTCGCCGAGAAAGAACTGGGCGACCTCGGCTTCCCAGGAGGTCGCGGTGGCGAACGGGTCGCCGCGGTGCACATGGGCCCCGATCCTCGTCATCCACCGAGCCTAGAGGCATCCGGCACGTCATGCGCGGTCCCCGGCGGTCCGTAAGCCGCCACCGCGCGGGCCGGTCAGATGCCGAAGCCGCCGTGCGCGAAGCCGAGGCCCGCGCCGACGAACGCGGCTATCAGCCCGGTCACGATGAGGACCCGCTCCTCCCTGGTCTCGGACACCAGCTGCGCATATATCCCGATGAGGAGGGCCACCAGCCCGAGCACGCACGCCGCCAGGTGCGTCCGGACGACGAAGCCGAGGGCAATGGCGGCGATGCCGAAGACGAGCGTTAGCAGGGTGAGGGTGTTCAGCAGCGGATGCCGCTGGCCATCGCTGTTGAGCGTGACGTGCGGCATACGCGGGTGGGCTCGGACAACATTGGGCATGGCGGCAACCTCCCGCAGTGGCAAGGACGTCACGGTGATGGTTCCCTCCTGCACCGGCCTGGAATCGCGCAGGTCCCGCCCCGTTGCCGGCCGCGGCAGGCCGGCGGTGCCACCGGGGCCGTTCGGTCAAAGGCACGGCCTGACCCTTGGTAGGCTGGCCGCGCTGCGCGCGCCAGCGGGGTTCCCTGATCGCGGCGCGCTGCACCTCCTGTCACCCGACACCGTGACCGCGTCAGTCCAGAGGAGGCCGGATCCGCCCATGCGCCACTACGAGATGATGATCATCCTCGACCCTGAGCTCGAGGAGCGTACCGTTCAGCCGTCGCTTGACCAGTTCCTCACCGTTATCCAGACGAGTGGCGGAAGCGTCAACAAAGTCAACGTGTGGGGCCGCCGCAGGCTAGCCTATGGTATCGATAAGAAGTTCGAAGGCATCTACGCTGTCGTCGATCTGACGTCGGAGTCAGACGCGGTCCGGGAGCTGGATCGCCAGCTGAACCTGAACGAGGCGATCCTGCGGACGAAGGTCATCCGCCCGGGCCGTCACTGAGCGGACCGTTCCGCGGCCCGCGGTAGAACCACCAGCCGAACGACCGGGAGCACCCCATGGCAGCAGGCGACACACAGATCACGATCGTCGGCAATCTTGTCGGCGACCCGGAGCTCCGGTACACCCAGACCGGACAGGCCGTCGCCACGTTCCGCATCGCCTCCACGCCGAGGTTCCGCGACAACGCGACAGGCGAGTGGAAGGACGGCGACAGCCTGTTCCTGTCCTGCAACGTGTGGCGTCAGGCCGCAGAGAACGTGGCCGAGAGCCTGCAGCGGGGCTCGCGAGTGATCGTTTCCGGCCGGCTCCGGCAGCGCTCGTATGAGACCAGGGAGGGCGAGAAGCGCACCGTGTACGAGGTCGAGGTAGACGACGTCGGCCCCTCGCTGCGCAACGCGTCCGCCAAGGTCACCAAGTCCAGCCGGTCCGCCGGCGGCGGGTACGGCGGCCAGGGCGCCCCCGGCGGCGGCGGGGGCGGCCAGTCCGGCGGGTACGGTGGCGGCTCGGGCGGCTCAGCAGCCGCCGCCGACCCGTGGGCGTCAGAGGCCGGCGACGGCGGGACCACGGACGAGCCGCCGTTCTAACCCCTTATTGACCGAGAAACCGACCATCCCCGGTGAACCGGGGCTCTGCAGAGGAGCACCACGATGGCCAAGGCACCGATACGCAAGCCGAAGAAGAAGGTCTGCCTGTTCTGTCAGGAGAAGATCGTCTACGTCAACTACAAGGACACGGCCCTGCTGCGCAAGTTCATCTCCGACCGGCACAAGATCCGGGCCAGGCGGGTCACCGGCAACTGCACGCAGCACCAGCGCGACGTCGCGACCGCGATCAAGAATGCCCGCGAGATGGCGCTGCTGCCCTACACGAGCACCGCGCGCTGAGGCCGGGGGGGACCAGAACCGATGAGTCGCACACCCATGAAGCTCGTCCTCACCCAGGAGGTCACCGGCCTCGGCGGCCCGGGTGACGTGGTCGAGGTGGCCGGCGGGTACGGGCGCAACTACCTGATACCCCGCCGCCTCGCGATGCCCTGGACGCGGGGCGCGGAGAAGCAGATCGACCTGATCAAGCGCGCGCGCTCGGCGCGCGCGATCCAGGGTCTCGACGACGCCAAGCGCGCGGCGTCCGAGCTTGAGGCGCTCACCGTCCGGCTGCAGACCCGTGCGGGCGCCAGCGGCCGGCTGTTCGGCTCGGTGACCCCCGCGGATATCGCGGCGGCGGTCCGCGCCGCCGGCGGCCCCGAACTGGACCGGCGCCGGATCGAGGTCACCAACCCGATCAAGACGGTCGGCTCGCACCAGGTATCGGTGCGGTTGCATCCGGAGGTCAGCGCTTCGCTCGACGTCGAGATCGTCGGCGCCTGAAGCGGTCCCCGACTGCAAACCTCCCGGTTAGGGCAAAGTCCGGAACCTCACGCTCCGGCGGGGATCTAGGATTTGCACGACATGTCGGTACCCGTCGGCCCCGGGGGGCAGCTGAATGTGCGATGACCACGGAGTGACCAGGCGCACCTTCCTGCACGGCGCCGGCGCTCTCGCGGCCGGGGCGGCCCTGCTGCCGCGCGCCCGGCTGCCCGCCCGGCTGCCGCTGCGCTCCTCGCTGCGGCCCGCCGCCGCCGATGGCACGCGCGCCTACGCCATGGCGATGCACATCCATTCCTCGTTCAGCGAGCAGAGCGGGTCGATGGACGGCCAGCTGTTCCAGGCGGCCGCCAATGCGGTCGATGTGCTGTGGTGGACCGACCATGACCACCGGATGGACGGCTTCAACTACCGGGACGTGGTGCACTTCACCGGCCCCAGCGAAAAGGGCGCGGTCGGCCAGGGCGGCAAATGGAAGTGGGTCACCGAGCACAGCACCGGCCTCAAGACCGGCTGGACAGCGCAGTTCGTCCAGTCACCCTCTTCGCCCAACGACCCGGTCGCGGCCGGGTCGATACAGCTGGCCGCCGCGGCGCGCGGCGGTGTCGCCTCGGCCTGGGCGGGGCTGTACGCCAACACCCAGCCCGCGGGGTGGAACATCCGCGACAACCTGGCAGGCCAGTCGCTGTCCATCGACGTGCTGCTCAGCGCGGGCTGGAGCCGCGGCTACCTGGAGCTGGCCATCCAGTCCTCCGACCACCCGTCCGGCGGCAAGTATTCGCTGTCGTACCGGATGGTCCCCGGCACCGGGCAGGCCACCCGGACCGCGCAGGGCTCCCTCGGCGTCGTGACGATCCCGGTGGGCATGCCCTGGCAGACGGTCACCGTCACCCCGGAGCAGGACATCGCCGCGCTCTGGCCGTCGCTGGACCCGCGGGACTTCGCGCTGTGGAAGCTACAGCTCAACGCCGTATCCACCGGGGGCGCCGTATCCGGGTACTTCGACTACCTGCGGTTCACCCGCACCTTGACCGGCGGCGAACTGTTCACCCAGCAGCAGTCGATGATGCAGGACCTGGCCGGCACGTATCCGGGTGTTACCCAGCAGCAGGGCCTGGAGGTCTCGCCGTTCCTGCCGCACCTCAACTGGTTCGGCCCTGATGTTGCCGTACCGGGCTACAACGGCATGACGAAGGCGAAATACTCCCGCTTCCTGACCGGGACCGTCATCCCCCAGATTCATTCCGCCGGCGGCCTGGCCAGCTATAACCACCCCTTCGGGTACGGCGACATCGCCGCGCTTCCGGCATCGACCCAGGACACGATGCTCGATCAGGTCGCCACTGCGCTGCTGGGCAACAACGTCATGGGGTGCGACCTGATCGAGGTCGGCTACAACCTGCGCCAGGGCGTCAACCTCACTCACCACATCGGACTGTGGGATGTGCTGTCGCGCAATGCGGTGTTCCTCACCGGCAACGGCACGTCCGACGATCACTTCGGCGTGAACTGGCCGGGACTGCGCAACAACTGGATCACCTCCGCATGGGCCGCGAGCACCGGGCAGCCGGACCTGCTGGCCGCGCTGGCCGCGGGCCGGGCCTGGTGCGGGTCACTGTCCGGTTTCCCCGGCACCCTCGACCTCCTGGTGGACGGCTCCTGCCCGATGGGCTCGGCCAGCGTGTCCCAGGTAACTTCCAGGCAGCTGGCCGTCACCGGCACGCAGATTCCCGCTGGCGGGTCGGTGCTGGTGATCCAGGGCGCGGTGGACTACGCAGGCGCCACCGCGCCCACGCCGGACACGAGCGTGATCGCCACCTACTCCGGCACCGACCTCGCCAGCGGCGGCGGCGAGGTGAGCCTGCCCGTGGACACGTCCTCGGACAGCTTCATCCGCACCCAGGTGCTGGACGCCCGCGCCAGCACGGTAGCCACATCCAACCCGGTATGGCTGCTGCGCAACCCGCCGCCCGGCGGGATTCCGGTACCGAGGCAGGTCTGACCGGACAGGGCCGCCCGGTCAGCGGTGCGCCGTTCATGGCTCCGCCTGGCCGCCGGCCGGGCCTTTGTACCGGGCCAGGCGCCGGGCCAGTTCAGGGTCGAGGCCGGCAACCATTGCCCAGAGCTCGGCGATGCGCTCGTCCAGGTGACCGGGCGCCGCGTCGGCCTTGCTGGCCGCGGCCAGCTCCTCGATTGCCCGGGTAAGGTCCTCCAGCGACGGCTCGGGGGTCGAACACACAGTCGAACGATAGCGGGACCGGGGTCCCGCTCGCACGCTCATCGGGCAGATCCGCGCCGTCTCACAGGGCGGCCCGCGGCCGCGCGGCCGCCTCCCGGCGCCGCCGCGGTCAGGGCGTTGCCCTGGCCCGCCGGCCCTCGCGCACGTGTGGATAACTTCTCGCGGTAGCGGATGGCCGAGAAGCGCAGAAGTTTTTCTTGCACACAGCCCGTGAATCACGTAACAGCAGGTAGATGGCTCGGCTCCGGCGGGTAACCGGAAATCTCCCCAGCGCTCCCCCCAGGCTCCGCACAGCGCGGGCGGCGTGTCTGCACAAGCTATCCACAGGGGCGTGCACACCTGGAGTTGGTCGTCAGCAGAGGGGTCAGGAAGACTGTCCGAAGGGTCCGCTATAAAGGAACAAGGCGGCCGAACACAGTTACGAATGACGCCGGGCGCAGGGGAGGCGGTAGGCAAGGTGAGCGTCACCGAGATCGCGCCACGGGGCGGGGACTTCGAGCGGACTCCGCCGCACGACATCGACGCCGAGCGGTGCGTGCTCGGCGGCATGCTGCTGTCCAAGGACGCCATCTCCGACGTGCTCGAGATCATCAGGCCGCACGATCACTACCGGCCCGCGCACCAGATCGTGCACGAGGTCATCCTGGACCTCTACGGCCGTGGCGAGCCGGCCGACGCGGTCACCGTGGCGGCGGAGCTGACCCGGCGCGGTGAGGTCGGCCGGGTGGGCGGCGCGGACTACCTGCACACGCTGATCGCCTCCGTGCCGACCGCGGCCAACGCCGGCTACTACGCCAGGATCGTCAGGGAACGGGCCACCCTGCGCCGCCTGGTCGAGGTCGGGACCCGGATCGTCCAGCTCGGCTACTCCGGCGACGGCGAGGCAGACGACCTCGTCGATCAGGCACAGGCTGAGGTGTACGCGGTCACCGACCGGAGGGTGAGCGAGGACTACCTGCCGCTGTCGGAGATCATGCCAGGGACGCTGGACGAGATCGAGGCGATCGGCAGCCACGGCGGCAGGATGACCGGCGTGCCCACCGGGTTCGCCGACCTGGACGCCCTCACCAACGGGCTGCATCCCGGCCAGATGATCGTCATAGCCGCCCGCCCGGCCCTCGGCAAGTCAACGTTGGCACTGGACCTGGCCCGGGCTGCCTCGGTGGAGCACGGCCTGGCCACCGTGATCTTCAGCCTGGAGATGAGCCGCAACGAGATCACCATGCGGCTGCTATCCGCCGAGGCCCGGGTACCGCTGCATACCATGCGGACCGGCCAGCTGAATGACGACGACTGGACCCGGCTGGCGCGGCGGATGAGTGAGGTCGTGGACGCCCCGCTGTTCATCGATGATTCGCCGAACCTCAACCTGATGGAGATCCGGGCCAAGTGCCGGCGGCTGAAGCAGCGCAACGACCTGCGGATGGTGATCATCGACTACCTGCAGCTGATGAGCTCACCGCGAAGGGTGGAGAACAGGCAGCAGGAAGTGTCGGATATGTCCCGCTCGCTCAAGCTGCTGGCCAAGGAGCTCGACGTCCCCGTGGTCGCGGTGTCGCAGCTGAACCGCGGCCCCGAGCAGCGTACAGACAAGCGCCCCCTGCTCTCTGACCTGCGTGAGTCCGGTTGCCTGACGGCGGACACGGCGCTGTTCCGTGCGGACACCGGGGCACCGGTCACGTTCGCCGAACTGATGCAGAGCGGGCACCGGGACATCCTCGTCTGGTCCGTCGATCAGCACCAGCGCCTTGTGCCCTCGCCAATCACCGACGCCTTCGCCTCCGGTGTCAAGGATGTCTACCGGGTGCGCCTGGCGTCAGGCCGAGAGGTCAAGGCCTCGGGCAATCACCCCTTCCTCACCTTCGACGGCTGGACGCCCCTGGAGGATCTGACCGTCGGCGGCCGGGTGGGCATAGCGCGTCGCATCCCCGAGCCCATCGGCGCGGGCCTGGACTGGTCAGAACACCGGCTAGGCCTGCTGGCGCATCTCATAGGCGACGGGTGTGTACTGCGCAAGCAACCAGTGCATTACACATCGGCCGATCAGGCCAACCTGGCCTTCGTGGAGGCCGCCGCAGCGGCGGAGTTCGGCATCACCGCGCGCAGGGTTGCGCAGGGCACACGGTTCCACGCCTACCTGCCCGCGCCGCAGAAATGCGCACGGGGGCGCCTTAATCCGCTGCACACCTGGTTTCTAGAACTGGGGATATCCGACCTGCGGTCCTACCAGAAGCGCATCCCTGTGACCTTGCACTCAGCCAGCAACCGGGAGATCTCCGTCTTCCTGCGACATCTGTGGGCGACCGACGGGAACGTGACGGTCCCGCGCCGCAGGACCGCGCCAAAGGTCTACTACGCATCGTCCAGCCGGGAACTCGCTGACGGAGTTGCGCTTCTGCTCGCCCGATTCGGGATTGTCGCGCGCATCCGGCAGGTGACGAAATCCGGATACCGCCCTGGCTTTCATGTCATCGTGGCGGACGGTCCCAGCCTGCGGGTGTTCTGCCGCGAGATCGGCGTACACAGCGCCCGGGGTGAGCCGGTGGGCGAATTGCTCGCTTCCCTGGACGGGCGTGCAGTCAATACGAACACGGACACGCTGCCGGCGGAGGTCTGGGACCTCGTCAGGGCCGAACGAATTCGCGCGGGCCTGTCTGAACGCCAGTTCCAGGCGGCGATAGGCACGCATTACTGCGGGTCAACCCTATACAAGAGCTGCCCGTCACGGGAGCGGCTGATGCGCTGCGCGAACGCGCTGGATTCAGCTGCGCTCAGGCAGATCGCGAGCACTGACATTTACTGGGACCGGATTGTGGCCATTGAAGCACTAGGTCCACAGCCTGTCTACGACGCAACCGTAAAGGATACGCATAACTTCGTCGCTAATGGGATAAACCTTCATAACAGTATCGAACAGGATTCGGATATGGTCATCCTGCTGCATCGGGAGGATGCGTACGAGCGGGAGTCGCCGAGAGCTGGCGAGGCTGACCTGGTCGTGGCCAAGCACAGGAACGGGCCCACCGCCACGGTGACGGTCGCATTCCAGGGTCACTACAGCCGGTTCGTGGACATGGCGCCCGGCTGACCCGTCAGGTTGTAGGTTCTCATCATAAATGGCACTTTCTCAATTAATCTGACACCATCTGGCACTTGTGCCAGATCGATGAGAACGCGTTCCGCCCGCTGCTCACGCTGCGTGTCGTAATCTCACGATAGATTCCGTACGGGCAGACCGCGGTCCCGGCGCTTGTCTGCTTCGTCCCGGGGGCTCGGGCGCCAGCCACGCGCCCGTTTGGATGCGCGGCTGTTGCCAGATCTCCTCCCACGGGCAGAAATCACCGAATCGGCTTAGGCTGCGGCAGAGGTGAGCACGCTGGGCCTCCGATCCACCATGTCAGGGTCACCAGGTGATCGCGCAGCCCGGGGATGCCGGGATATTCGTTGACCAGGCCGGTGGCCATCAGCATCCGGCGTGCCCGCAGGGTGGTGCCGTCGGCCAGCGTGACCCCGAAGCCGCCGCTTGGCGGCCGCGCCAGTGAGATGACGGTGCCCGTCCTGATCTGGCCGCAGTACCCGGCGACTTCGGCACGCCCGGCGGCCAGCAACTCCAGCGGCGACGCCCCGTCACGGGTCAGATACCCGTGCGCGTGCGCTGCCGGGGCGTTCCGCGGATGGCCGGCATCGACCACCAGCACCGAGCGCCTGGCGGCAGAAGAGCCGGCGACCTGGCTGGCCTGCTTCATCACCGTGTCTGGCTGCCGGCCAGGATCGACCGGAGTTGTCGTATCCGGGCCGCGTTGTTCGTAGCTAGGGTGAGAGGCCGCCCATGAGGGCGCTGTCACGACCACAGGAGATGCCGACCGATGCCGCACCCACAGGCCAAGGTCCACCGCATGTTCGAGCTCGTCGAGCCGATCGCCACCGTCACCTTCTCCGAGGTGCCGAACGAGGCGTTCCTGGCCCTCGGCATGCGCAACTACTGGGACGGATACTTCGCGGGCCGGGCCGCGCCGCTGGGGCTGGCACCGGCCGGAGTGGTGCACGCGGTCTTCTACAACTTCGCCGACGGCGAGGTGGCGCGCCACATCCCGTGGGTCTGGGGGAAGACCACCCCGGAGGAGGCGATCGCCGTGCGCGAGCGGGGCAGCGCCGCCGCGCTGCGGCAGATGATCGGGGAGCTCGCCGATTCCCCCGGCCTGGTGCGGGTCGCCGACCTCGCCACCCGAGCAGCGGTCAGCGCGCCGACCGAGGGCCGCGCGCTGTACGCCGGGCTCCGAGCGCTCGACGTGCCCGAGGAGCCGGTGGCCAGGCTCTGGCACGCGGCGACGCTGCTGCGGGAGCACCGCGGGGACGGCCACAACGCTGCCCTCGTCGCCCACGGCATCGGCGGCACCGAGGCCCACGTCCTCCTCGCTCTCTCCCTCGGAATGAGGGCGGAGGAGTTCGGCCGGATCCACCACCTGCCCAAGGCACAGCTGGCCGCTGTCGTCGACGGGCTGCGAGGCCGCGGCCTCGTGGACGCCGCCGGCGGGTTCACCGACGCGGGCCGGGAGACCAGGGAGCGGATCGAGGCCCTCACCGACGAGCTGGCGGCGCCGGCGTACGACGTGCTCAGCGCGGACGAGCTCGACGAGCTGGTCGCGGGGCTCGAGCCGATCGCTGCCGCGGTACAGGCCGTTCACGACTGAGCGGCCGCATCAGGCGACGTCCACGACCCCCAGCTCGGCCGCGACAACCATCCGCTCTCCTCGAAGAGGTCCGCCGCAGCCCGCGCCCGCCCGTGCACCGCCAGGTCCGGCGACCCACCTACGGAAGCTGAGGAAATGCCACAAGCGTGAGGCTGATCTTGGTGTCACCGCCGTGAGACAACCGGAAAGGCCCAGGTCGCGCAAGATCGACATGTCAGGCGCGGTGAGACCCTACACGGGTCGCCTGGGCTGGTTACCAGCCGACGGCTTCGCCGTCCTTTCGGAAGTCGGACGCGCCGTGGTAGACGCCGTTGACCGGTGGATCGCCGCGGGTGACCCATTCCGGTGGCGCCTTCAGCCCCGGCGCTGCCTGGAAGAGGATCGCCTGGTAGCCGCCGAACACGTCGTCGGTGCCATCGACGTTCCTTACCTTGTAGCCCATGGCCCGTAGCTGGGCGCCTACCAGCGCGTACAGGTTCGATTCCAGGTTGACCCTGTCCAGGGCCTGGTCGTGGTGGAAGCGGGCGGCATCGCCTGCGGCTTGGACATTCATGCCGAGGTCGATCATGTTTACGATCTCGGTCGCCTGTGCCTGCGCTTGCTCGTCGCCGCCCATGTTGCCGAAGGCGAGCAGCGGCCGGTGGTTCTTCATGATGAACGCCGGGATGATGGTCATGAACGGGCGCTTGTGCGGCGCGATCACGTCTGGCGACGTGGGGTCGAGGTTGAAGAATGATCCGCGGTCGTTCATCGGGAACCCGAAACCAGGTACGGAGATCTGTGATCCGAAGTAGTCGTAGACGCTGTAGATGAATGACGCCATGTTTCCCCACCGGTCGGCGGTCGTCAGGTAGACGGTATCGCCGCGCTCTCGGGCGGTGACGGATCCGGCGGCACTGGCGTATGCCGTCGTGGCCAGCGGCGGGGGCGCGTGGCTGAGGCTGATCTGGCTGCACAACGAGGCGGCGTAGCGCTTCGAGATCAGCCGCTTCAGCGGGATGCGCACGAACCGCGGATCGCCGTTGTAGCGCTGCAGATCGTTATAGGCCAGCCGCTTGGCCTGCACCAGGATGCTCCAGAACGTTGCCGACCGGGGGCCCAGCGCGCGCAGGTCATAGCCCACGGGCGATGCGCACTCTTGCAGGATGTTCAGCATCTCCAGCGTGGCGAAACCCTGCGTCTGCGGCGGCATCTCGTAGACGTCGTAGCCCTTGTAGCTGGTCGTGATCGGGCTGACCCATTGCGACCTGAAAGAGCTCAGGTCGGACATCTTCCAGTCCGCGCCGCCCTCATTCATGCGGCGCACGATCGCGCGGCCGATCGGCCCGCGGTAGAAGGCGTCCGGACCGTCCTTGGCCAGCAGTTTGTAGGCGTGCGCCAGGTCTGGGTTCCGGAAGATGCTGTACAGCGTCGGCACGCCACCGTGCCGCAGGAATACCTTGCTGGACTCGGGATCTTTGCGCAGCATGTGGACGTAGAAGTTGTTGTAGCTTCTCCAGTCCCCGCGGATCCGCTCGGTGAGCCCGAAACCCTGGCTGGCAGTTTCGATGGAAGGCTGCAGCACCTGGGCCAGCGACATGCGACCGAAGCGCCGTATGAAGCGGCTCCAGCCGTCCACCGCGCCGGGCACGGTCGCGCTGAACACGCCGTAGGGCGGCACGGATTTCATTCCCTTGTGACGGTAGAACTGCGGAGTCGCCGATCCCGGCGCCCACCCGGCGGCGTTCAGCCCGTGCAGCCGGTTGTTTTTCGCCGAGTAGTAGATAGCTTCCATGTCGCCGCCGATGCCCGCGCTCTCCGGCTCCACGACCCCCAGCATCGCCGCCGTAGCGACCGCCGCGTCGGCGGCGTTGCCGCCCTGTTTGAGGATCTGCAGGCCGGCCTGGGCAGCCAGGGGCTGGCTGGTCGCAACTATGCCGTGCCGGGCGAGCACCTCGGAGCGGGTCTGCTGGGTCCAGAACCACATCCGGTCGCCGCGCACCGCGGTGATGCGGCCCGACGGATTGGGGATGTTGCTCGTCGGGATGCCGAATGGCGTCGGCGAGACATTGCTGGACGCCGCGAACGAGCCGGAGGCCACGCCCACCGCCATCAGCGCCACCGCCGTGACCCACAGACCTGACCACCGCGTCATCCCTTTGCGCATGGTTGCCCCTTCCTTTGGTGTCAGATGACCTTTATCGCGGCTGACCTCATGCGTCAATCCCGCGGGCCGATCCCGCCGAGCCGTCACCAAGCGCCTCGATGCGGCCGCAGTCGGCGACGTAGTCCCGAGGCTGTGCAGAAGGATCCCCGGATCCATGGATGTCGTACGGATGTCGTATGCGACGTCGTCATTTGCCGCTGCACTTCCTCAGGGATGTCTGCACCTCGGCTGCACTTATGCAGTTCGACTGAGACGCAGGGGCAGGGTTGAGGCCGGGTGGATAGCGGCGGGTGGCTCCGGAGCGCGCGGGCGAGTCCGGTCAGTTGACATGTGTAGCCTATATATGTAGTCTATGTGTTGTGAAGGTGACGGCGCCGCTGGAGCGGGTGCTGCGGGCATTCCTCGATGACCCCACTGTCCCGCGTTACGGCTATGACCTGATGAAGGCGGCCGGGCTGAAGAGCGGCACCCTGTACCCGATGCTGGGCCGGCTCGAAGACGACCAGCTGGTTACCTCCGAGTGGGAGACTCCCCAGCAGGATGGCCAGCGGCCGAGAAGGTACTACCGGCTCACCGGCGAGGGGATCCGGGTGGCCCGGCTGGAACTGGCGCGGGTCTCCGCCAGCCGCACGCGCGCGCCGGGCCGCCCTGCCCGCCCGGTGCCGGGGAGCCTGGGATGAGGGGGGAACGCGGGCTGCTGCGCATCGGCGAGTGCCTGATCGGCTGCGCAGCGCGGCTGCTGCCCGGGAAGATACGCGACGAGCGCCGCCGGGAGTGGACGGCCGAGTTGCCCGCGATTATCCGGGATCCCGATACCAGGCCGGCGGTGCGTCGCGCCGCCCGCATGCTGGGGTACGCGGCCGGCGCGGTCTGGGGTACTGCTCTGGCTCGCGGCGGCGTACACGGCCGGCTGACGGCGGTCATGGCCGTGGTGACCGGTCTGTGGACGGCCGACTTGCTGGCGGTTGTGGTCATGAACACCTGGGGCGCGGTGCAGGCCCCCGGGGATTGGGTTCCCTACTGCTGGATCGTGGCTTCCAGCTTGTGCCTGGCTGGGCTCGGCTGGGTAGCGGCCCGGCGGATCAGGCGGGCCGCTAAGCCGACGGAGGGAGTCAGGGACGCTGTCCTGGCGTGCGGGGCCATGATCATCCCTTGCTGCCTGCTGCCCCGGCTGCTCCGCGCGGTCGGCGCGGACAGCAGCGACCTGGCCGGCGCGACGGGTGTGGCATGCTCACCGGCACCGGGACCCTGGGGACCGGCGGCCAGCGCGGAGCAGGCGATCAGCATGGCCAGAGACACCGCGGGCCGCTTCTACCGCGCCCGCTGGCGCCCGGGCTACCAGACCGCTGAGGCGGATGGGTTCATCGCGCGGATCGAGGCTACGCTCGCCGGAGACGCCCGGTCCGGCCAGGCAGTCACCGCCGCGGATGTCGAGGCGGTGAAGTTCGCTACCACGTGGCGGGGGGGCTATGACGAGCAGGTGGTGGACGAGGCTCTCGACCACTACGCTTACGGGCTGGCCAGGCTCGCGTCCTTCCCCGGATCCCAATGACCGGCCATGCACGCCAACTCTGCGGGAATGACCCGCTGACCGCAGTCCGGCCAGCCGACGGGTCGATCCTGCAGCACTGGAACGGCACGACCTGGAAATAACCGGCTATCAACGGCGGATCCTGTCTGGCAGGTAAGTGCCAGGCGGCACCTCTCCGGCTGCGGGCATAGTAGCCGTTTCGGCATACGCCGGGCCGGTCCTACAATCCGTGGCGTCTACCAGGCGGATCCCTGGGCTGAGCGGGATGACGCCCGGCAGCTGGAAGTTTGCCTGCTTGGTGATTACCTCGGTTTTTTCGATGGCCAGTGTGGCGGTGACGTCACAGCGCCCTGAGTGCAGGGCGACCAGCTGCCCGTCGCGGATCCCGGCCAGCAGCGCCTTGACGTCGAAGAAGAGCGACAGGTCGAGGTGGATGGTGGCCACGGGATGGTCGTTGACGGACACGGTCACATAGGGATGCGTCGCGCTGGTGATCTGGTGCTCGGCCAAGGGCACCAGCTCGGTGCTGCCCGGCACCGCCAGCGTGCGCCGCGCGGCCGAGGTGAGGTCATGATGCGTCCGCCAGGCGGAGACGAGCACGCCGGCCAGGCTGACATCCAGTAGCCCCGCGACCGCGGCATTGGCCTCACGGATAGCGGCGTCGCGGGTTATCTGCGGGAGCCTTTCCAGGGCGGGGAAGTTCCCGGCAACCCGTGCGATCAGCAGTGGCTGGTCCGCCACCCCGGGGAAATCCTGGCCCGGGCCGGTGAACAGTGCCTGAGCACTCAGTGTCTGCGCGGATCCGATCGCGCTCATGGCTGGGCCCTTTCCAATTGGCTGGATACTTGTGCCGGGTGTGGCTCTATGCGGACCGTGCCGGTGACATCGGTCCCGGTGACACGCATGCGTACCGTGTCAGGTGAGTCGGGGTGCGGCTTGACCTGGACGTTCGGCCGGTGGATCCGCAGCCAGTGCCGGCATAGCAGCAGCGCGCCTGCGGAGGCCGCGAGGAGCAGAGCCACCAGCGCGACGACCAGGGCCCGCGGCGCCCACGGTGTTACCGGGCCTGCCCGGAACGACCGCGTCTGATCCGGGGCCGGCGCATAGTGGCTGTTTCCGGCCTGTGTGGCGGTGATCGTGCATGTGCCGCGCTTGAGGGTTGTGACCTGCGAGCCTGCCACCGAGCAGACATCTGGTGTGTCGGAATGGAACGAAACCGGCAAACCCGACGACGCCGACGCTGACAGCCTGCCCGACCGCCGTACCGCCACGTCAGCCGGGCGTGCGAACGTAATTGTCTGTGAGCGCAGGTGCCCCACGGCTCGCCTGACGCGGAACGACTGCGTCTTGTCCGGAGCCGGCGAGTAGTCGGCATTTCCGCCCTGTGTGGCGGTGATCCTGCATCTGCCGCGCTTGAGGGTCGCGACCTGCGAGCCTGCCACCGAGCACACGCGTGGCGTAGCGGAGCTGAACGAGACCGGCAACCCCGACGAGGCCGACGCCGAGACGGTAAAACTCACCCCGACCACGTGGGCGGCCAGCGGCCCAAGGTCGATGACCTGCGATTTGAGCCCGTGGATATCAGTGCGGTCCGTGGTCGCGTGCGCCTCGTTGGACCGCGGGCTCTCAGTGTCGTGGCAGGGCCGATCGATACAGCCCTGATAGATCGCGGTTACCTCGAAGTAGTACGTGGTCCTGCTGCTTAGGCCGGCCACCGCGTCGCTGGTGGCGCTGGTGCTGCCGGCCGGGGACTCCCCGCCCGGGCTGGTCCCCGCGTAGATGTTGTAGCCGGTGACGGACGCACCCGCCGTGGCCGCCGGCGCAGTCCAGCTCAGGCTTATCCGGGAGCTGCTCGCAGCGGTGGCGGTCAGCGCGGTGGGTGGCGCGGGTGGCACGGGCTGTGTTGTCGTGGTTGCAAACGCTTCTGTGGACCGCGGACCCTCTGTGGGCGACGAGCAGGGATTGTCGATGCAAGTCTCAGACAGCGCGGTAACTTCGAAGTAGTACGTGGTCCCGCTGGTCAGGCCGGTCGCCATGTAACTTATGGCGTCGGGCCCATTGGAGGTTCCGACCTGGGTCTCCCTGCCCGGGCTGGTCCCCTCGTAGATGTTGTAGCCGGTGACGGACACACTTGGCTCAGGCGCTGGTGCAGTCCAGCTCAAGTTGATCTGTGAGCTGTCCACAGCGGTGGCGCTCAGCCCAGTAGGCACTGATGAGATGCTGGTTGTGGCTGCACCGGCCAGCGTGGGCGGCCAGCCCCCCACGGCTACGGTCAGGCAGGCTCCCAACAGACGCCACAGCCAGACCCGGGCCACACGAATCACACCCCTCGCCCACCGACCGGCGGGTTTACCTCGTCATTAGGTAGGAGGCCCGGCTTGGCGGTGTGATACTAGCCAAAGGGGTGAGAGCCTAATAACCCGGCGAGCTAGGCCATCTGCGGCCGTCTCGGTCAGTCAGTCCCCGCCATCGTTATGCTGCATCCAGCTGTGTCCGGTCTGGGCAGCGCCGCATGTTCGGTGGCGAGGGCTTTGTAGCGTCTCACGCCACGTGGCGGAATCTCACGGTCAATGGCGGGCGGGTGTCGGAACCGCCATCAACGTGAGGCACGGCTGCACATATGCAGTGCTACTCACACAGTGGGAAACTAGCTGTAAGGTTTCATTTTCAACTGCACTTTCTCAGAGACGGCTGTACCGCTTTACGTCTGGAATTCGAGCACAATAGTGGCGTCATAGTAGGTTGGGCCAGTGCGAGCGACTCCGGTACCCTCGGCCGGCGGGCTGGACTGGTCACCGGGCAGGTAGTACACGTCGCGGACCCGCACGCACGCCAACTCCGCGGGAAATGACCCGCTGACCGCAGTCCGGCCAGCCGGCGGGGGATGAGGCTCTCGCCTGCCTGTCCCGGTCCCCGCTGCTCGGTCGCCGGGACCATCATGAGATGCCGTACCCAGTTGGCGTAGTACGTGCTGGATCCCACCAGCACGATCCGGGCCGGCTTGGTAAATGAGTCCAGCAGGCCATCGATGAGCTGGGCGTGGGCTAGGTAGTTTACGGCGAAGGTGAGCTCGTAACCGTCGGCCGAGGTGTTGCGGGTATCCACGACCAAGAGCCCGGCACTGGCCACCAGGCCCCTGAGGGGACGCACCGCCCCGGACGTGAGGAGGTCCTTCACCGTGGCACCGGCCGCGCGTACGTCGGCAAGGCTTGCCGGGTCGCAGCTGATCTCGTGCACTCTCCCCCCAGCGGCACGAGCCTCGCCGCCGACATCATGGAGCGCCTGCCCAGGTCGGCCGACGAGCAGCAGGTCGGGACGCTCGCCATCACGCCGGTTCGCCATCGCCAGGGTCGCCGAGCGTCCGAGCCGTCCGGTGCATCCGGTGATCAGGACGGTTCCAGAGCTGATCTCACTCATCGCGGCTCACCACGCGAGTGCAGAGGACCTTGTCCGCCCGGGTACTCAGTGCCGTGGTCATGCGTTCACCAGCCCAGCTCGCCGTCGTCTTCCTGGAACGTGCCGGTCGGCCCGTTCTTGCCGATCGTGGCCATCCGGACGATGTTCCGGGCACTGACCTCGACCGGCCGGCCGCCGGAGTTCTGCACCCCGCCGAGCTCGGTCGCGGTGTAGCCGGGCTCGACCGCGTTGAACTTGACCTCCAGCACGGCCCGCGCGTACTGGACCGTGAGCATCGAGACGGCCGCCTTGCTCGCGCCGTAGACGATGGCCGTGACCTTCGAGGCCGGCCGCGACGGCTCGTGGTTGGCCCAGAACGAGCCGAGCGCGCTGGAGATGTTGACGACGACAGGGTTCTCCGACCTCCGCAGCAGCGGGAGCGCCGCCTCGGTGACCCGGATGATGCCAACGGCATTCGTGTCGAAGACCCGCAGCGCATCCGGCCCGTTGAGCGCGACCATCCCGATGCCAGCGTTGTTGACCAGGACGTCGAGCCCGCCGCCGGCCTCGATCTGAGCGAAAGCCGCGGCGACTGAGGTGTCGTCGGTCACGTCGAGCTGAACGAACCGGGCGCCCAGTTCGTCGGCTGCCGCACGGCCACGGGCCTCGTCGCGGGCGCCGGCGTACACGGTGTGCCCGGCGGCGATGAGCTGCCGGGCTGTCTCCTTGCCGAGGCCCTTGTTCGCCCCGGTGATCAGTGTGGTTGTCATGCTCCCAGGCTGCGTCGTGCGCGCGCCTGCAGGAAGTGGTCGCGTTGTCGTAGGACTGCCAGGGCCACCACAACGCGCGCCGAGTCGCGCAGACTGGATATGTGCAGTCGTGGGAGTTCGGCCGGGCCGTGCGCCGCTGGCGCGACCGCGCCGCCCCGCAGACGGCGGGCGTGCCGGCCGGCGGCCGCAGGCGCGCTGCCGGGCTGCGCCGCGAGGAGCTCGCCGGCCTGGCGGGCATCTCGGTGGACTACCTGACCCGGCTGGAGCAAGGACGGGCCACCTCGCCGTCGTCGCAGGTCGTGGAGGCTCTCGCCCGGGCGCTGCGGCTGTCAGATACCGAGCGGGAGCTGCTCTTCCGGCTCGCCGGCCAGGCCGTGCCTGGGCGCGATGTCGTTCCGGCTCGCATCACGCCGAGCGTGCAGCGCCTGCTCGACCGGCTCTCGCACACCCCGGTCGCCGTGCACGACGCCGCGTGGAACCTGATCGTGGCCAATCAGCCTTACGACGCGCTGATGGGCGAGACCACGTCCTGGCGCGGGGTCGAGCGCAACGGGGTCTGGCGCAACCTTGTCGCCCCCGGCAGCCGCACCGTCCACACGCCCGACGAGCAGGCCCGCTTCGAATCCCTGCTCGTCGCCGATCTGCGCATGACCGCGGCCCGCTATCCCGCCGACCGCGAACTCAAGCGGCTGATCGCCGAGCTGACCTCGCACAGCCCGCGCTTCGCCGAGCTATGGGACTCGGGGGAGGTCGGCTCGCCCCAGGATCAGTCCCGGCACAAGATCATCGACCACCCCGACGTCGGACTGATCGCACTCGACTGCGACGCCCTCATCGTCGCCGGCGACGACCTGCGGATCACGGTCTACACCGCCGAACCCGGCACCGAGGACGCCGAACGGCTCGCACTCGCTGTCGTTCTCGGTACGCAGGCGCTCATCGACTAGGGCATGGGCGATGCCCCCGATGTAAGGTTCGGACCCCGCAGGCCCTTTCCTGCCTGGCTCTGGTCCTATCCGGCCCGGCGACGGTGCCGCCGAACGCTGTGCGCAGGATCTGTTGTCCGTCAGAGGGCTCCGATGCGGTCGCCCAGGTCGAGTTCGAGCGGGCCACGGGTCTGCAGGCCCTGCGTGAACAGGGCGGCCGTGCGGCTCTTGGCGGTTTCCGAGCCGACCAGCTGGTGAAACCGCCGGGCGTCGGCACGGATCGCGTCCGCGGCTGGCAGGGTCAGCTCGTTGAGCACGCGCTTGGCAGAGCGCACCGCGTCGGCGGGGAACGATGCGATGCGCCGCGCGAGCCGGGCCACGAACGCGTCCAGTTCGGCGTCCGGTAGGGCCCGGTTGATCCAGCCGTACCGTTCGGCCTGTTCGGCGCCGAAGTCGTCCGCGCCGAGAATCGCCTCCATGGCCCGGCCCCGGCCCAGCAGCCGGGCCAGGTGCTGCACGCCGCCCGCGCCCGGGGTCGTGCCGACGCCGACCTCGATCTGTCCCAGGATGGCGTTCTCCCGCGCGGCGAACCGCATGTCGCAGGCCAGGGCCAGTTCGCTGCCCGCCCCGCGGGCCCGGCCGCGGATTTTCGCGATCGTGACGACCGGCAGCTCGCTGAGCTTGTGCCACAGCATGCCCAGCGACGCATCATCCGGGCCGCCCGCCTTGGCCGCTTCGGCGGTGTACTCCGCGACCTTGGTGAGGTCGACATGCGGGACGAAGTATTCCGGGTCGGCGCTCTCCAGCACCATGACCCGGGCGTCCTGGCCGGATTCCACCTCGCCGAGCAGCCTCACCAGGTCGCGCACCAGTTCGGGCCCGATCAGGTTCATCGGCGGCGCGTCGATCACCGCACTCAGCACGCCCTGGCCGCTCTCGGTGACGCGCAGCGTGCGGTACGCCTGGACCATAGCCACCTCCTCCCCGGAGTTGCGGCAGAGGACTGTTCTACGACATTCAGCGGTTCTGGGCTGGCAGGGCGGGGGCGAAAAAGTCGGCGAGCAGCTGGGTGACGCGCTCATGCTCGTCGTGGTGGACCCAGTGCGAGGCGTCGGGCAGGCGCTCGACGCGATCGAGGTTGGGCACGTCGTCGTGGTCGGGCTCGGCTAGATCGTGCCCGAGGTAACGATCGCGCTGTCCCCAGATGACCAGGGTGGGCGCCTTGATTGGGCGAAGCGCCGCTTCGGCCTGCTTGGGCGGGGTTCGCACCGAGGACCGGTAGTAGTTGATCATCCCGGTTGCCGCGCCCGGCTGCGACCACGCCTCGATGTAGCGGTCCATCTCCTCCGGCGTGTAGGCCGGGCGGGCGTCGCGCAGGAAGTGCCGGAAGAAGTGCCAGCGGTCGGCGTGCACGACGGCTTCGGGCAGATCCGGGAGGTCGAAGAAGAAGAAGTACCAGGACCTGCGGAGCTGGCTGGGATGATGCAGCCCCTGCGAGAGCTTCCGGGGATGGGCCGCGTTGAGGATGGCCAGCCGGTTCACGACCTCGGGGTGGTTCATCGCGGTGGCCCAGGCGATCGATCCGCCCCAGTCGTGACCAACCAGCAGCGCGGACTCGGCGCCGCGTTCGTGGATCAGGTCGCGGGTGTCAGCGGCCAGCTTGCCGACGTCGTAGGCTGCGACGCCGTCCGGCTTCGATGACAGGTTGTAGCCGCGGGTGTCGGGCGCGACGACGCGGAATCCCGCCGCCGCGAGCGGCTGGATCTGCAGCCGCCAGCCGTACCAGAACTCGGGGAAGCCGTGCAGCAGTACGATCAGCGGCCCCTCGCCGGCCTCCATGTAATGCAGTCGCTGGTCGCCGATCTCGGCGTAGCCCTCGCGAAGTTCGCCGCTTGCGCGGTCCTCGGTCGTGCTCATTGCCGCCTCCCTGGGGTTGTGTCAGAGATGACGCTACGATCTCGGCCGCTGTATCACCCCAGGGAACACCCTGGGTTCCTCCCAGGGAACAAGCCGGTGGTCCCCTGGCCTCGGCTAGGTACCGGTGCCTGCGAGCCGGCCGTACTCGCACAGTGCCGTCTGGAGCTGCCTGCGCGAGGTGATGCCGAGCTTCGCGAACACGTTCCGCAGGTGCCACTCGATCGTGCGCGAGCTGACGAACAGCTGTGCGCCGATCTCCGGGTTCGAGAGGCCCTCGCGAGCGAGCCTAGCGATCTGCTGTTCCTGCGGCGTGAGCTCCTCGCGCGTCCCTGGGCTGCGCTTGCGTGCCCTCTCCCCTGTCGCCAGCAGCTCGCGGCGGGCGCGCTCGGCGAACGCTTCCATGCCGATCGCGTCGAACAGCTGGTGGCTGGTGCGCAGCTGCTCGCGCGCGTCAACTCGTCGGCCCTCGCGGCGCAGCCATTCCCCGTAGAGCAGATGCGCGCGGGCGAGTTCCGGCCGCAGCCGCGTACGGCTCAGCCGCTCGATCGCTTCGCGATACAAGTCGCTGGCGCTGCTGCGGTCGCTCAGCAGCGCCCGGGAGCGGGTCTCGATGCCCAGCGCGAAGTCGGTGCCGGCCGGCCGGGTCGTCTGCGCGAGCCGCTCGAGCGCGTCGCGCGCGAGTTCGGTGTCTCCCGCGTGCATGGCCGCCTCGACCAGCTCGGGTAGCGCCCACACAGACACCCAGTACTCGAAGGTGTTCGAAGTGGCCTGGCGGGCCGACCACGCCGCCTCCTCATAGCGGGCCAGGCCGTTGTACAGGACAGCGGCCGCCCACTGCGCGTAGAGCGCGGCGCTTGGCCCTGCGCCCGCTGCTTGCTCGATCGCGGCGGAGGCCTCGGCTTCCCTTCCTTGCAGCGCCCGGAGCCTCAGCAACGTGTAGGGCGCGAAGTGGCTCCCGGTCGCCGCCGCGACGCTGTCGGCCTCCGTGATGTTCGAGGCGGCACCCGCGAAGTCGCCCATCCACGCGGACGCCAGGCCCAGCGCGGAGAGGTAGAGCGGCAGCTCCGCAAGTGCGCCGGCATCGCGGATGAGCTGGACCTGCCGCACAGAGATCGCATGCGCGCCGTCGTTGTCCCAGACGGCGTTGCTGGCGGCCGTGGCCATCCAGCCCCAGCGCACGACGTCTTCCACCGGGATGCCGGCAAGGGCTGCCGCTGCCCGCTGCAACACCGCAGCCGCGGCGGCGTGTCCGTCGGTGGTCAGCAGGGCGAGCCCGTCGAGCAGCAGATCGAGGGGACGCGGAGCACCCGGCCTCCGGGGAAGCGCCTGCACGGCGCGGCAGATCTCCAGCAGGACTCCCCTTCCCGCAGCCTGCCCGGCGGCGACGGACGCCGCGCCCCAGGCTGTCAGGTAGGTCTCGCGCGCGAGGTCGAGGTCGATCAGCTCGAGCCGCCTCGCGGCCTTCAGCAGCAACGGCGGAGCGTCGCCGGCAGAACCCGTCGCGAAGGCGAGCTGACCGCGCACCAGGTTCACCCGGGCGCGCTGGAACTCATCCAGCGGGCCGACCTGCGCGGTGGCCACGAGCCCGAGAGCCGCCTCGAACGCGCCGGCCTGGAAACTCGCCTGGGCCGCGGCCAGCGCGCGCTGGGCTCGTCGCACCGGGTCGACCGTGAGCTCAGCGGATCGTTGCAGGAACGCGGCCGCCGCGGCGACGCCGCCGCGGGCCTGCGCACGCCCGGCCGAGCGTTCGAGCTCGGCGGCGGCCTCCTCGTCGGGTCCCGGGGTGGCGCGGGCGCGGTGCCAGGCCCGCCGGTCCGGGTCGGTCTCGGCGACAGTGGCATCGGCCAGGGCACGATGCACGCGGTGCCTGTCGTCCGCGGCTGCGGAACGATAGACAGCGGACCGGACGAGCGGGTGTGCGAACTCGACGCGCCCGCCCAGCTCGAGCAGCCCGCCGTCCTGCGCCGGGCCCGCCGCCGCGATGTCGATCCCGAGCGCCCCCGCGGCACGGTGCAGCAGGACGCGGTCGCCGAGGGGCTCCGCGGCGGCGGCGAGGACGAGCAGTTGCGTGTCGGAAGGGAGCAGCTGGAGGCGCCGCGTGTAGCTCTGCTCGATCCGCCCGGCGACCGGATGGCTGCTGGGAAGGCCGAACCCGCCGGCGAGACCGGCGACGTTCCACGTGCGTGGCAGCTCAAGTAAGGCCAGCGGGTTGCCGTGACTCTCTGCGACGATCTGGTCGCAAACGCGGGCGTCCAGGGGGCCGGGTACGTTGGCCAGCAGAAGTGCACGAGCGTCCCTGACGCCGAGTGGCGGGACCGGCAGGACAGGCAGCCCGGCGAGAACGTCGTCGCCGGCCCCCGTCCGCGCGGCGCACACGACCGCAATCCGCTCGGCGAACAGGCGGCGGGCAACGAACCCCAGGATCTGCGCCGAGACTCGGTCGAGCCACTGCGCGTCGTCGACGATGCAGGCCAGCGGCTGCTGGTCGGCGACCTCGGCGAACAGCGTCAGCGTGGCCAGCCCGACCAGGAACCGGTCGGGCACAGCGCCGGCGCTGCGGCCGAACACCGTCGCGAGCGCGTCGCGCTGCGGAACGGGTAGCCGGCCGAGGTGATCCAGCATGGGCGCGCAGAGCTGGTGGAGGCTGGCGTAGGCCAGTTCCATCTCCGATTCGACGCCGACGGCTCTCGCGACGTGCCAGCCGGTGACCTGGTCGGGCAGATAGTCCAGCAGCGCGGTCTTGCCCGCGCCCGCCTCGCCCCGTAGCACGGTGACCCGGCTCCGGCCGGCGAGCGCGTCGGCCAAGAGACGGTCAAGCGCCTCACACTCGCGTCGGCGTCCGAGGAGATTCGGGAGTGGGCAGGGATCCTGACTCGTCGGCGGCCTCCCCCCTCGCTCAACGATTGCTCGCCGCCGGGTTTCAGCAGAGCGTACATCCGTCGCTGAGCCTGAGGAACCCCGCAGCCCCTGGGGTCGTGCCAGGGTGTCTCCCGGGTGCGACGCACGCGCCGAAGCGCCACGGTGATACCTGGGCACAACCAGCGCAACGCGGACTGGCCCGGCTGGCACTCCGCATACGTGACAGCAGAGCAAGCCGGGACGGAACTGGCGACGTGAGCGACGACGACGCCCGGAGAAACCATGGCCGCTTCGATCAACTCTTCGCCCGTGCAGCATGAGAGGGACCTGCTCGGGCAGACCGTCCTCGTCATGGGGGGCAGCTCCGGCGTCGGGCTCGAGACAGCCCGGCTCGCCCGCGCCAGGGGAGCGGACATCATCCTCACCGCCCGCAACCCCGACCGCCTGCACCGCGCCGGCCTCGAGCTCGGGGCCAGCATCGCAGCCTTCGACGCCACCGACTTCGGCCGGCTCAAGCGGTTCTTCGACGCGCTGCCCGCGCCCATCGACCACCTGCTGGTCACCGGCCCCGGTCCCTACTACGCGCCGCTGGCCGAGTTCGACCTTGACGCGGCACGCCGCGACGTTGACGCCCATCTCCTGCTGCCGCTGCAGGTCGCCAAGCACGCCGCGGGCAAGGTTCGCCCGGCAGGCACGCTGCTGTTCATGGGTGGCGTCGGTGGCCGCAGGACGGCAGCGGGCCTGTCGCTCATCGCGGCGCTCACGGCCGCGCTTCCCGCCATGACCAGGACCCTCGCGCTCGAACTCGCGCCGGTCCGGGTCAACCTGATCGCGGCAGGATTTGTCGACACGCCGTTGTCAGCCGCGCTGCTTGGCGATGAGATCGGCGAGCGCCGCGCGCAGCTTCGTGCCACGCTGCCGATCGGCCGCGTCGTCGGCCCGGCTGACATCGCCGCACTGGCCGTCCACCTCATGACGAACACCGCGATCACTGGCGCGACCTTCGACATCGACGGCGGTCAGCAGCTCGTCGAAGGATGAGCGGGCCCTGGGGTCACGGAGCGGGCATCGTGGCGGCGATCCGCTGGCCCCGGGAACGGCCGGACAAGGTGGCCACCGAATGCGGGACGTAGTCGAGGTAGCCGAGCCGGAGGGAGGCGGCGCTGCCGCGCGGTCCGGTCACGGTGAGCCGGGCCCGGATCCGGCCGCTGACCTGATGCCACCAAACCGTCCCGCTGACCTGGGTATCTGAGGTCCAGCGCACCCGGGTGAGCCGGATCGTGATGAAGCTGCCGTGCCCGCCGAATCGGAACGTGCCGCCGCGCAGGCCCCAGCCCTTGACCCCGTTTCCGTAGTACCAGCGCCAGACCGCGTCCCCGGCCGCGGCCGTGCCGTCCGCGGCCAGCCGCAGGCCGGTGCGGCCTGCCTGGTCACCCGGCGCGGCGGTCGCTGGTGTCACGCGGGAAAGCGTGGCGGGGAACGTGCCGACGACCCGGACCTCCGGCGTCCGCGTCGCGCACGACGCGTCCATCTGCTTAAGCATTCCCGGATCGCGAATGAACGTCTGCACCAGCCCCGAGGCGCAGCCAACCGGGTCGTCCATCGCATTGACGTGCGTGTCGTTGTGAATCAGGATCCAGCGGGCCGAGGGGCCCATGTCCCTGGCGGTCTGGCGGCCCTCGGCGGGGGTGGTCAGCGAGTCGAGGTCCCCGGACAGCACCAGCACCGGCAGGTTCGGCGGGGCGTAGGGCGGCGGGGTGGTGATGGGCGGGTCCGGATGGGACGGGGCCGGCCAGTCGAGGCAGGCGTCAAACTCCTCCTCCGGCTCGGTAACCCATTCGTGGATGGTGAACGGGGCGAACTCGCCAGCCGGCAGCCTGGACAGCGCCCGCGCGTACTGCGCGGCGCGCCGGGCCGGGGGGCTGCTGTAGCTGAACGGCTGCGGGTAGTCCAGGCACGTGGTCGCCTGGTACAGGCCGTCGTTGAACTGCCGCACCGGGCCCGAGGTCCCGGTGTAGATGTCCTGCTCGGTCAGCCGCAGCAACGGCGCCGGGTCGTGATCGCGCAGCAGGGCGCGCCCGGCGGGGTCGAGTTCACGGTAGACGCCATTGTCCGAGCCGGCGTCGTTGACCATCTCGGACAGCTTGATGGTGGTGACGCGCTCGGTCACCACGCGGCCGGACGGCGTTCTCGTCCGGCCGGTCACCGGGTGGTGACGCAGGTACCTGGCCAGGACGGCGAGCCGCGCCCACGCCGGGCCCGGTGCGGCGCGATGGCAGGCGGCGCTGCGGTCGCAGGAGATGTTGAACGCGCGCCGGGCGGTCCGGATCGTATGCGGGTAGAACGGGTTCTTCCCGCTGACCGGGTAGGCGGCGTCCAGCGTCACCGAGCGCAGCAGCTTCGCATACCGCGCCGTGAGCACCTGACCGAAGAATGTCCCATAGGAATCGCCGTAAAAATCCACCCGGCCGGTGCGCAGCCTGCGCAGCAGCAAGGCCACGTCGCGCGCCGCGTTCGCCGTCGTGTACAGGTCGCTGGCCTGCACATAGCCGCCGCCAGGAAGCTTGCGGGCGTGGTTGAGCTGCCGCCCGCACTTGCCGGTGTCGATCGTGTAGGCGGCGATGCCGTCGGCGGTCTTCCAGTTCTGCAGCGGTTTGCAGAGGAAGGCCGAGGAGTTGCCGGTGCCGCGCAGGTTGACCAGGAGCAGATTGCGCCGGGCCAGCAACGGCAAGAACGTCCCCCGGTAGTCGGCCGCGTAGTCAGTGGTCGGGAAGCCGGGGCCGCCCTGCACCGCGAGAATCGTTCCCGCCGCCGTGCCGCTGGTCGCCGGATACCACTGGAAGCCCAGCTTGATGTGGCCCGCCGCCGGGTTCCTGTAGTCCAGCGGCACGTTGATCCTGGTGCACCAGGCCAGCCGGGAGGCCCGGCACGGAGGGATGGTCACCGAGCCGACCCGGATCGGGTGACGGTGCGCGGCCACGGTGGCCCGCGGCGACGCCGAACTCGCAAACGCCGCGCCCGCAGCCAGGACACTGGCCGCCGTCACCGCGGCGGTGGCCAGGGCCGTGAGCCCGGTTAAGGACGAAACCCGCCATAGCTTCATGCGCACAAACTCTCACCCCGCCAGCCAGCCCGCAATGCTCGGCTCCGCTTGCGACGCTGGCTCCAGCTGCGAACCGGTGCGGGAATCCGCGCGCGGCCTCCTGAGCCGTGCCACCCACGGATAAGCCGGTTTCAGGCCCGGCTAAGACGTATCTGAGCAGGCAAAATAGGGCTTTCCTCCGAGGCGCTGAGTAGGGCCTTACGGCGAGACTCCATGGTGACCGGCGAAATAGATGGCCGGAAACCGAGGAGGAACGATGAACCACACCATGACGGCGGGCGCGCGGGGCCCGCTGGCACGCATCGGAAGGCGCGTCGCCGCTATCGTCGCCGAGTGCAACTACGCCCAGACCCGGGTGACCAGCTTGCGCAACACCCCGACCGCGTACCTGCCCAGGGAGAACTAGCCAGGTGCCGGACCCGATTCCGATCCGGATCTCGAGTCCGCCCATCCGCCCGCATCCTGACCGCCGGTCCAGACCCGGCCGGCGGGATGTGCTGGTGTCGCGGAGTGTGGCACTTGCGGTATTTCGCCGTGGTGGCGGAGGCGGGTACCTTCACCCGTGCGGCGGAGCGGTTGTTCATCGCCCAGCCGACGCTCAGCCAGCAGATCGGGCGGCTGGAGCAGATGGCCGGCACTTCGCTGCTCCCGGATTCCGGGAAGGGGAGCCAGGCGAGCGCTTCTACATGATCGCGGAGGGCCGGACGCGCGCCGCCAGGGATGGCAGGCAACTGCGCGAGATGAGCACGGGTGACTCGTTCGGCGAGATCGCGCTGCTGCGGCGTATACCCAGGACAGCCACGGTTACCGCGGTAACCCGCGTGCAGGCCACGTTCCTCACCCGTGAGGAGTTCCTGGCCGCGGTGACGGGCAGCCCGGAGAGCGCGCAGAGCGCGGAGGAGGTCGTCTCGAGCAGGCTCACGGTCGGCTGACTTCGCGTCCCCGGGACGGCCCCGGTCAGCGTCGTACCTGTCGCTCCCCCGGGTTGCGGTTTGCGGCGATTACCGTCCCGAACGGGCGGCGAGGTTGCCGGAGGCGGCCCCCGGCTGCTTAAGTCTCGTCATGCAGGGCGTCTGTACCTGCTCCAGATCATCGCGATGGCGTGCCATCGAGAACCCGGGGGTGCCATGAACCGCAGATCGCGTTTCTTCCGTTCAAGACTGATGTCCGCCGGCGGCGTTCTCCTCGCCGGCGCGACCCTCTTCTTCGCCGCGCCGGCCCAAGCGGGGCAAGCCACGACTTACTGCTCGGACTGCTACATCGTCACTCCCTCCGTGCCGTCGGCCACCGCCGGCGCCGGGACGGGCGACGTGTACGCGTTCCGGGTAACAAACCGTGATCCGCACGAGCACCTGGTGAGCCTGACCTTCACCGCGCCCGCGGACTTCGTCGTCACCGACGCCGCAGGCCCGGCCGGGACCTCGGTCTCGGCGCTGCCGGGCTCGTCGGTCACGCTGCAGCTGCCCAGTGACGCCGGGAGCTCCTTCACCGTCGAAGTGACCGCGCTGGCGCCCTGCCTCGCGGCGCAGTCGCAGGCCTGGGGCGTGTCCGGGGTCGACAGCCGCGGGGAGACCGACGAGGTCCGCTGGAGTTCCTCGCCGCCCAGCGTGGCGGTCACCGGGTCGTGCGGCCTGGAATTCACCGCACAGCCGGCCCAGACTGCGGCCAACTCCGACATCCTGACCGGGTTCAACTCGACCGGATCCCCGCTCGCCGTGCAACTGCTCGACGCGAACAACGATCCGCTCAACCCGGCAGACTTCTCGGCCGGCGGGACTGCGGTCACGGTCTCGATCCAGGCCAACCCCGGCGGCGCGACGCTGAGCGGCACAACCACCGCCGACAGCTCGGACGGGGTCGCCGACTTCGCGGACCTGCAGATCAACAACGCGGGCGTCGGGTATGAGCTCGCCGCGAACGCCGCCGGCTTCACCGGGGCTACTTCGGGTGCTTTCACGATCAGCGGGCAGATCCAGGCCTGCCAGGCCGGCTCCTGCACCGCATCCCAATCGACGCCGACCACGGCTGCGTCCGTCGCGACGTCGTCGCCCGGGAACTTCGTGACGCTCGGCCTGGGCGGTGTCAGCTTCTCCTGCAGCCACTACAACGCGGTGTCGGATGTTGCTGCTTTCGGTGTTCTTGACCCCGCAGGAGTCAGCGTCGCGGGCTCGTCGTCCGTCGTCACCCTCACCGTGTCACCGTCAACGGTCAGATCGGCGCACCGGCCGTTCTTCTTCTGGCAGGTCTGCTATGCGTCCCAGGCGCCCTTCCCGGCCATCCCGTTCACCAGCGGAATGACGGTCATCGGGGGCACCAGCTACCACACCGGGCTGCTGCTGCCCTGCTTCCTGCTCAGGCACGAGCACCCGGCGTCCTGCCTCATCTCCCGGCGCCCGACGCGCGCGGGCGGAATCGTGCTGAAGTTCCGTGCTCTCGGGGATCCCTTCGGGCACGCGTGACCGGTACCGGGGACAGCGCCGGCCGTCGGGGACAGCGCCGGCCGTCGGGGACAGCGTCGGCCGCCGGTGACCGCCCCGCCGCCGGGCGGCCAGGAGTCATGATGGCCGCCCGGCGCGGTGCGCACGTAGGCTTCATTCGTGGTGAAGTGCCCGGGCTGCGGCGAGGAGAACCCTGACCGGTTCCGGCTCTGCGGCTACTGCGGCTCGGTGCTCGTCGTTCAGCATTCGCCTCGGGAGGTCCGCAAGACCGTCACGATCGTCTTCTGTGATCTGAAGGGGTCGACCGAGCTAGCCGACCGGCTCGACCCCGAGGCGGTGCGCGAGGTGCTCGCGCTCTACTTCGCCGCGATGAAGCCCGTCCTGGAGCGCCACGGCGGGATGATCGAGAAGTACATCGGCGACGCGATCATGGCGGTCTTCGGCCTGCCCAGGATGCACGAGGACGACGCGCTGCGGGCGGTGCGGGCGGCCGCGGAGATGCGCGCGGCGCTGGAGGACCTCAATGTCACCCTCCGCGCCGAGTTCGGGGTCACGCTGGAGAACCGGACCGGTGTGAACACCGGCGAGGTCGTCACCAGCGATACCAGCGGGTCCCAGCGCCTTGCCACCGGCGACACGGTCAACGTCGCCGCCCGCCTCGAGCAGGCCGCCCCAACGGGCGAGGTCCTGATCGGCCGGTCCACCTACCAGCTGGCGCGAGGGGCCGCCGAGGCCGTACCAGTGCAGCCGCTGACGCTGAAGGGCAAGCCGGACCCCGTTCCGGCCTACCGGCTACTCTCGGTCACCGTCGGTGCGCAGAGCGCCAGGGCGGCCGATCTGCCGCTTGTCGGCAGGGTCCGCGAGCTCGCCGCCCTCAACGCGGAGTTCCGCCGCTCGGTGGCCGGACCCGAGTGCCGGCTCGTCACCCTGCTGGGCGAGGCCGGAGTCGGCAAGAGCCGGCTGATCGAGGAGTTCGCGCGAGGCCTGACGGCCAATGTGACGGTCCTGCGCGGCCGCTGCCTGTCCTACGGCGAAGGCATCACGTTCTGGCCGCTGGCCGAGGTCTTGCGGCAGGCCGCCGGGATCGTGCCGGACGACAGCGAGGAGGACGCACACATCAAGCTCAAGAACTGCCTGGGGGAGGAGCTGGCCGACGCGACCAGCCGCATCGAGTCGGGGATGGGGCTTTCGGCGGACAGCTACGGCAAGAACGACCTGTTCTGGGGGGTGCGGGTGGCGCTGCGGGAACTGGCCCAGCATGGACCGCTCGTGCTGGTCTTCGATGACATTCACTGGGCGGAGGCAACGTTCCTCGAGCTCATCGAAGACATCCTTGACGCCTCGCACAACGTGCCGATCCTGGTTGTCTGCACGGCCCGCCGGGAGCTTCACGAGGACCGGCCGGATTTCGCGGCAGGGCGGGGCGCAGCGTCCCAGATCACGCTGAGCGAGCTCTCCCGTGAGGAGAGCGGCCGCGTGATGGGGAACCTGCTCGGCGAGGCCAGCCTGCCCGCGCCGCTCGAGCGGCGCATCCTGGGCATGGCCGACGGCAATCCCCTGTTCGTCGAGCAGATGCTGTCCATGCTGATCGACGACGGGCTGTTGGCTAAGCAGGCGGGACGCTGGATATTCTCTGGTGCCGCGGCGGCTGTCCCGGTGCCCGGGAACGTCTCGTCGCTGCTGGGTGCCCGCCTCGACCGGCTGAATCCGGCCGAGCTCAGGGTGGTGGAATCGGCCTCGGTGATCGGCCTGGGGTTCTCGAGCGACGCGGTGCGGGCTTTGCTGCAGGACAGTGGTATCGGGACCGGCCTGGAACCCGCGCTCGCCGGACTGTGCGGCAAACAGCTCATCCGCCCGGCGCAGCCGGGTGAGGCCGATGACTTCCGCTTCAGTCACAACCTGGTCCGCGATGCGGCATACGCGCGGCTGCTCAAGCGAACCCGGGCCCGGTTGCATGAGCGTTTCGCCGGCTGGCTGGCCGTCAGCGCCGGGTCCCGGGTCGTCGAGTACGAAGAGATCCTCGGCTACCACCTGGAGCAGTCGTTCCGGTACCGGGCCGAGCTCGGGCCGGTCGACGACCGCGGGCGGCTGCTCGGGGCCGAGGCGGCGCAGCGCCTGAGCTCGGCCGGCCACCGCGCCCTGGCCCGCGGCGACCTGTCGGCGGCGGCCAACCTGTTGCAGCGGGCCGCAGCCCTGCTCGGCGAGGAAGACCCCGTTCGCGCGTTGCTGCTGCTCGACGTCGGCGAGGCGGTAGCCGACATCGGCGAACTCGAGCGGGCCGAGTCGGTGCTGACAGAGGCGGTGGATTCGGCGCTTTCCGCCGACGACACCGGGATCGCCCGGGCGGCGGCGCTCGCCCTCCTCCAGCTGCGCTACACCACTGACGCGCACGGCCTGCAGGAGAGCATGGGCCGGCACGAGAACATGGTCGAGCTGGTGGAACTGGAGATCCCTGATCTCGAGGCTATGGGCAATGACCGCGCCCTGGCGCGGGCGTTCGCCCTGCTCACCTACGTGCACTGGACGGGATCTCGGTTCGCCGACGCGGCGGCCGCCGCGGAGCGCACCATCTGGCATGCCACCGCCGCTGGCGACGAGGTGACCGCCCGCCGCTTCCTCAGCTCACTCGCGATCTCCGCCCTCTACGGCCCGATGCCTGTCCCGCAGGCCATCGCCACCTGCGAGGAGGTGCTGCGGCGGGCGGAGGACGACCGCAAGGTGAAGGCGCGGGCCGAGCTCGCTATCGGCCAGCTCGAGGCGATGCGGGGAGACTTCGAGCGGGCGCGGCTGCTGTACCGCCGCAGCCGGGCCTCACTCGATGAGCTCGGCTGCTTCTTCCTGGCGGCACTCACGTCGCTCACCTCGTCTGTCGTCGAGGTGCTGGCCGGGGATCTGGCTGCCGCGGAGTCGGAGCTGCGCACGGACTACGGGCGCCTGGAGGAGATGGGTGAGCGCAACTACATCTCGACCACGGCAGGCCTGCTCGCCGACGTCCTGTACCGGCAGGGTCGCTTCGACGAGTCGGCCGAGTTCACCGGGGTCTGCGAGCAGCTGGCCTCCTCAGACGACGTCGCGTCCCAGTTCCTGTGGCGCTGCGTCCGCGGGAAACTCAGGGCCCGGCACGGCGCCTTCGGTGAGGCCGAGTCGCTGCTCGCGGCGGCGATGGCGCTCATCGAGCCCTCGGACCAGCTTGACCTGCAGGGCTTTGGCCTGCTGGACTTCTCCGAGGTCAGGGAGCTGGCCGGAGCCCCGGCCGACGCGGCATCGCTGAGTGAGCGAGCCGCCGGCCTCTTCGAGAGCAAGGGAAACGCCGTCGCGGCCGTGATGGCGCGCCAGCTAGCCGAGCGCTTGCTGCGCGAGGCGGGCCCCCGGTGAGGCTCGCGAGAACACCGTGGCCCGCGCTGGTGACCCAGCGGCTCACGGCGCCGGCCACGGGACATCAGGGCAAATCAACGATCATGCCGTCGTAGGCGGCGAAGACGCGGACCGGCGCGGTGGCGTGCTGCGCCGTCAGGGCGTCGATCTCAGCATCGGTGCGCCACGGGTCATGGTGGAACAGCGCGAGTTGCCGGGCGCTGGCCCGCTGCGCCAGCGCCACCGCGTACTCAACCGCCGAGTGGCCGAGGAAGCTCAGTCGCGGCAGCTCAGCCGCGGTGTGCTGGGAATCGTGGACGAGCAGGTCGGCGTCACTGGCCAGCGCGATGGCCGCTTGGTGATAGACGCCGGTGCCGTCGGGACCCGGGCCGAGGGAGGTCGGGCTGTGATCTGGCAGGTAGGCCAGGGTGCCGGAACCGTCGCTGACCCGGTAGCCGAACGTGCGGCCGCCCTTGTGCGGGATCTCCAGGGCATCAACCGAGAAGCCCTCGAGCTCATGGCGCCCGGGCGCGATGGCATTGAACGTCCAGCCATTGCCGAACTGCTGCGGCCGGATCGGGAAGTGCGGCGGCGAGATCGCCTGGGCCAGCAGTTCCTCCGGCTCCTCGCCCTGCTCAGGGAGGTACACGTCGACCCGGCTGCCGGGAAGCGTGCCGCTGCGGAAGAACGGCATCCCGTGCGTGTGGTCCCAGTGCAGGTGGCTGAGCAGGACCGTGCCGCAGAATGGCTGGCCGTTCAGCACCAGCGTCAGCTGCTGCAACCCGGTGCCGGCGTCCAGCACGACGGTGGGCGGCTCGTCGGCGTGGGCGAGTGCGACACACGAGGTATACCCCCCGTAGCGCCGCTGCCCATCGCCGCTCACCGGCGTCGAGCCGCGAGTACCGCAAAAATACGCTCGCATCGCTTCCAGCACGCCTCACAGGAGGACTCGACCCTGGTGTCGTCGGCTTGCTTACCAGCACCGAAGCAATGCCACGGAATTGAGACCCTACACCTGCCGGCGCGCCCTCTAACCTCAAGCTATGCAGAACGTGAAGACGCGGCTGGTCGCTGTCCTTGTCGCCGTCGAGGTCGCGTCCGCGGTCCTCGCCTGGCGTGACCTGAGCCGGCGCGAAGACGACCAGATCCGGGGCAACAAGAAACTCTGGCGCGCGATCATCGTCGCCAACCCCGGCAACTCGGTCGCGTACTGGATTCTCGGTCGCCGCTGAACGCCATCCGGGGTGGCTGAACAGCTGCCCGCGAGCGTGACCGCCGCCCGGGAACGCCCCGGCTGCTAGGCCGACCGCGCGGTCACCAGCACGCCCCGGGCACGCAGCGACGTCGGACAGGGTGCCACGCGATGCCAGCGGGTCGTGCGGCCCGCCGCGTGCACCTGGATCGCGACGCTCACCAGCGATTCCAGCAGCGCCACGTCGCGGTCAGAGCGCAGGCCGACCCGCACCCAGTCACCGCCGGCTGCGAACCGCACCTGCGGGCTGTCCGCCAGCGCGGCGCCCATCCGGCAGACGGCCGGCCTGCTCAGGTACACCTCCGCTTCGTGACCGCGGTGCAGATGGACAACCTGCCGGGCGCCGGCTGCGAGGCCGACTCCGCCGCCCTCGGTGCTAAGCACGTGCAGCGCCGGCCACTCACGCAACCGCACGAGTGCCCGGTCGGCGAAGGGCGGGGCGTCGCAAGCGAGCGCTTCCACGGGTCTCATTATTTATTCGATGACATCCGGAGCAGACCCGGGCCCCCCCGCTCCCGCCCCGAATGCGAGGTATATCCCCCGCGCCGGGCGGCCTGCCTGAGGGCGCAGGGAGAACGACGCGAACCTGGGCCCGCCATCATGCCCGGGGGCTTCCCCGGGGTGGCGCCGGGATGAGGATGCGCCGGAAGCGGAAGACTAGGGACGGCAGCCGCCAGGGAGATTCCGGGGCGGGCGAGGGAGCGTGTGTCGGATGCCGTGGTTTCCTGACTTCGTCAACGCCGTGGAGCTGGCGCGCAGGCAGACGCGCGCCGCGGGCCAGGCTGATCCGGTCGGGCAGTACCTCACCGCGCTGCGCGAGGGTGACACGCACGTCCTGGAAACGGTATGGCCGGGCGGGGTGGTGATCTACGACCCCCGGGCCGGCGAGGTCCGCGGGCACAGGCATGTGCGGCGGTTCATCAGCGACAACCTGTCCTGGCTGGCCCGGGTGCACGCCAGCACCGAGACCGTGGCCTCGGCCGTGGCCGGGGGCCGGGCCGTGGTAGAACTGCTGGCCCGCCTGGACCACGACGGGGGACAGCTGGCGTGGCCGGTCGCGATCGTGACCGAATCGCCCGACGACCGGTCGGTGGTGTTCCGTACTTACTGCAGCCAGTGGCCGCTCGACGAGCAGCGTCCGGTCCGGCCCCCGATACTCAAGCCGGGCCCTGCCCACCCCGGTGACGTCGTCGGCCGCTACCAGGCCGCACTGGCCGCCGGTGACACCGAGGCGGCGGTGAGCACGTTCGCGCCAGACGGGTACTTCCAGGGCCCCTTCGGCCCGCGGCACGCCCACCGCGGTACCGCCGAGCTGCGCTCGTTCTTCGGCTTGTGCTTCAGCGCGGGCGGCGGCATCGGCGTCGAGCACTGCGCGGTGACCGATGACGGCGTGCGCTGCGCCCTGGAGTACAACATCGACCGCTGGGGCAGTCACGGCCTGCCGCCCCAGGCGGGACTCGGTGTCTACGAGCGCGGCCCGGACGGGCTGCTCGCCGCGGTCCGGATGTACGACGATGTGGAAGCGCCCGTAAGGCTGCACTGAGGCCAGACCGGTCATCGGGTGCGCCTCGCGGGGCCGCCTGGCCGGCCTGCCGTGAAGGTGCCGTGCCGCGTCCGCCCGGGGGATTCCCGAGCGACCTGGTGAGATTCAGTGGACTTTGGCGATCAGTGCGGCAAGGGTGGAGATCAGCACACCGGGAGTCGCAAAGCCGGCGACCTGACCGACGTCGCCGGCATCACGGGGGAGAGGAGCCCGACATCGTGGACATGAAGTTCGAGGTCACGGTGCTGCCGGTCGCCGACGCCGAGCGCGCGAAGGCCTTCTACCAGGGCCTGGGGTGGCGCCTGGACGCTGACATATCCGTGGACGAGAACTACCGGATCGTGCAGTTCACCCCGCCGGGCTCGCCCGCCTCGATCCAGTTCGGCAAGGGAATATCGACGATGCCGCCGGGCTCGGTAAAGGACCTGTACCTGGTCGTCGAGGACGTCGTGGCCGCCAGGGACGAGTTGGTCAGCCACGGCGCGGACGTCAGCGAGGTCTGGCACGGCCCCGGGCTGGACAACGTGGACAAGCGCGTGCCCGGTCGCGACCCTGACCGCAGTACGTACCGCAACTTCGCGACGTTCGCGGATCCTGACGGGAACAGCTGGCTGGTGCAGGAGATCACGGAGCGGCTCCCCGGCCGGGTGTGGCCGACCGACATCGAGGCGCTGGCCGGGCTCCTGCATGAGACGGCCGACCACCACGGCGCGTTCGAGGCCGTGGCCCCGCCGCACGACTGGTGGGACTGGTATGCGGCGTACATGGACGCTCGCCAGCGCGGCATCGGCCCGGACGCGGCTTCCGCGGCCGCCGGGCGCTACATGGCGGAGGTCAAGCACATCGTCGCCTGACCCGGCGCTCGTTGCCCGCCGCAGGCCCGGTGCGCGGCGGGTCTGCCGCGAAGCCGCGGCGGTAATGCCACCAGCAACCCACGGAGGTTCCGATGAGCTCGAGCAATGACTACGACGTGATCGTTCTCGGCGGCGGGGCGCCGGGCGAGCACTGCGCTGCGGCGCTGGCCGGGCGCGGGCTGCGCGTCGCCATCGTGGAGCGAGAGCTGGTCGGCGGCGAGTGCTCGTACTGGGCTTGCATTCCGTCAAAAACGCTGCTGCGCCCTGGCGAGGCGGTGCAGGGAGCGCGCGATGCGGCCGCGACCGCGCAGGTCGATGTTGCGGCCGCGCTGGCCTGGCGGGACTTCATGGTGTCGGGTTATTCCGATGCCGGCCAGCAGCGCTGGCTGGCGAGCCGGGGCATCGACCTGCTGCGCGGCACGGGCAGGCTGGCCGGCACCGGCGCGGTCGATGTCGATGGCGCCCGGCACACCGCCGAGCACATCGTCGTGGCGACCGGCTCGGATCCGATCGTGCCTCCGCTGCGGGGACTGCGCGAGCTCGATGGCGTCTGGGGCACCCGCGAGGCGACAAGCATGAAGGCCGTCCCTGGCCGGCTGCTCGTGCTGGGCGGCGGGTCCGCAGGCGTCGAGATCGCCCAGATCGTGCGGCGTCTGGGCGGTGAGGCAGCGCTCGTCGAAGGCGCCCCCCGCGTGCTTCCCCGCGAGCCCGCGCCGCTGGGCGAGGCGCTCGCTGAGGCGCTGCGCCGGGACGGGATCGAGCTGGTGCTGGGGATGCATGCCTCCGCCGCGCGGCGGGACGGGCAGGACTACGTGCTGCAGTTCGACGACGGCAGGGAGCTGCGGGGCGACCGGCTGCTGGCGGCGACCGGCCGGCGCCCGCGGGTGGACGGGATCGGCCTGGAGACAGTCGGCGTCACGGCCGGCCCGCACGGGATCCCCGTTGACGAGTACATGCGCGCCGGCGAGCGGCTCTGGGCGATCGGCGACGTCACCGGTATCTGGCCGCTGACACACGTCGGCGAGTACGAGGGTGACGTGGTCGCGGAGAACATCGCCGGCCATGCCCGGCCGGCGAACTACGAGGCCGTTCCGCGGGTCACCTACACAGATCCGCAGGCCGCGGCGGTGGGCGCGGTCGAAGCGGAATACAGCGCCACCGCACCGGTGTCGGAGGTGCCGAAGACCGCGACCTACACGCACGCCTACGCCAAATCCAACGGGTTCCTCACGCTGCTCAGCGACGGCGAGCGACTGACCGGCGCTTACGCGCTCGGGCCCGAAGCCGGCGAGTGGATGCAGCAGGCGACGCTGGCCATCCGCGCCCACGTCCCCGTCGAGGTGCTGAGCGACACCATGCAGCCCTTCCCGAGCTTCTCGGGGATCTACGACACAGCGCTGAAGATGCTCCGCATGGTGATCGCGGACATGCCGCAGCCGACCGGGCCGATGGCCGCCCAGATGGCGAGCCTGTCATGACCACCCCAGGCTCCGCCCGGCCCGAACCGGAACTAACCGGGCAGACCGTCGTCTTGATCGGCGGCAGCTCGGGCATCGGGCTCGAGACCGCCCGGCGCGCCAGGGCAGAGGGTGCCGATGTCATCCTCACCGGCCGTGATCACGAGCGGCTCAGGCAAGCGGCGGTGGAAGTCGGCGCGGAGCGCACCGCGGCTTTTGACGCCAACGACACGGCTTCCCTGCAGGGGTTCTTCCGGGATCTGCCAGCACCGATCGACCATGTGCTGGTCACGGCCGGCGGCCCGACCTACGGGCCGCTGCTCGAGATGGACTCAGCCCAGGTGCGCGACGCGCTCAGCGACCACGTGGTGCTGGCGCTCGAGGTTGCGCGCAACGCCGCCGCCAAGATGAGGCCCGCGGGCACGCTGTTGTTCATGGCCGGCACCGGCGGCCGGCGCGTCGGCCACGGCCTCGGGATCTCCTCCGCTGCCACCGCGGCGCTGCCCCCGTTCGCGGCGACTCTCGCCCTTGAGCTCGCGCCGGTCCGGGTCAACCTCATCGCCGCCGGCTTCGTCAACACCCCGCTGTCGGCATCGCTGCTCGGCGGCCGGCTCGAGGCACGCCGCGATGAGCTGCGGGCGACGCTCCCGATCGGCCGCGTCGTCGGTCCCGCCGACGTCGCCGCGCTCGCCGTCCATATCATGATCAACACGGCGCTCACCGGCGCGACGTACGACATCGACGGCGGTGAGCAGTTCGTCTCCTGAACGGCTCGTTGTCCAGCGTGATCTAGGAAGGCGGATCAGTCATGGCGCAGGCCCCCCGGCTCCGCCGGGCCCCGGGATCGGTGTCGCGCCCGGGCAACCACGTCATCGTGATGTTCGGCGCGACCGGCGACCTGGCCCGACGCAAACTGCTGCCTGGGCTGTTCCGTCTGGCCGCGGCGGGCCTGATGCCGGACCGGTACGAGATCATCGGGTCCGCGCGCAGGGGCCTGACCGACGAGCAGTTCCGCGACCTGGCGGCCCAGGCGGCGGCCGAATTCGGGAACCTCACGCCCGCGGGCGAAGCCTGGCAGGCGTTCGCGCGCAGGCTCTCGTTCGCCAGCGCTGCGCCCGGCGCCACCGATTCGCTGACCGCGGCCATCGAGCGGGCGGAGCGGGAGATCGGCGGCTTGCCAGCGCGGCTGTGTCATCTGGCCATCCCGCCGGCCGCCTTCGAGCCCACGGTGACCATGCTCGGCGACGCGGGCCTGGCTCGCGGGTCCAGCGTCATCATCGAGAAGCCGTTCGGCACCGACCTGGCGTCGGCCCGCGCGCTGAACCAGACGGTGGACGCCGCCTTCGGCGAGTCCCAGGTGTTCCGGATCGACCACTTCCTCGGCAAAGAGTCGGTGGACAACATCCTGGCCTTCCGGTTCGCCAACGGCCTGTTCGAGCCGGTCTGGAACCGCAGGCACATCTCCTACGTACAGATCGACGTGCCCGAGACGCTCTCGATCGAGGGGCGGGGCGGTTTCTACGACCACACCGGTGCCTACCGGGACATGATCGTCACCCACCTGTTCCAGGTGCTGGGGTTCGTGGCCATGGAACCGCCTGTCTCGCTGGACGCCCAGCACCTGCACGAAGAGAAGGTCAAGGTGTTCGAGGCGCTCAAGCCGGTCAACACGGCGCACGTGGTGCGCGGCCAGTACGCCGGCTACCGTGACGAGCCCGGCGTAGCCCCGGACTCGCAGACCGAGACCATGGTCGCGGTGCGGGCCGAAGTCGACAACTGGCGGTGGGCCGGGGTCCCGTTCCTGCTGCGCTCCGGCAAGAGACTGGGCGCAAGCCGCCAGGTGATCACGCTCGGCTTCCATCAGCCGCCGCTGCGGATGTTCCCGATCCTGCGTAACCACGCTCCGAACGCGCGGCGCAACGAGATCGTCATCGACTTCGCCGACCCCGGCTCCATCACCATAAGCTTCCTGGCCAAGCAGCCCGGCGACACGATGAGCCTCGCCGCCGCCGATATGACCTTCAGCTACGCCGACTCGTTCCCCGCCGTGCACGGACTCGAAGGCTACGAGCGGCTGCTGCTGGAGGCGATGCGCGGCGACCAGACCCTGTTCACCACCGCCGACGGGATCGACCGGCTGTGGGAAATCTCCACCCCGCTGCTGGAGGACCCGCCACCCATCCAGCCGTACGCCCCCGGTTCATGGGGACCGCAGCCGGCCCTCGATCACCTTGCCGCTCCCTACCACTGGCACCTGTCCGACGCCAGCCCGAGCACATGAAACCCGGAGCTTGCTGGCCCCGCCTGCGGTGCCGGGCGGGATCCGCCTCCCGTCTTGGCTCAGGTACCGCGGGTGCGGTCTGATGGGAGGGTGCCCGCAGGGCAGGACAAGGAGGACCCGCCATGACTGACCCGTACGAGCCGCCGCGGCCGCGTGACTACGCGCTGCAGGAGGAACTTGATTCCCTCCGCGAGCAGGAGCGCGAAGGGCACGCGACGCCCAAGGAGCAGCGCCGGGCCGAGCAACTGGAGCGCCGGCTTCGCGTCGACGAGCACGGAGCGCAGGTGCGCGAACGGCGGGAGCAGGATCGCGAGGCTGACCAGGACAGCGAGGAGGAACGCGCCCGGCGTCGCCACTGACGCTCGGATGTGACCAGGCCCCGGCCGCCGCGCGGCGGGCGAACCCGGCCGGCTTTGCTCAGCTCTCGCCGCCGCCCCGGGCAGCGGCGTTCCGGCGGGCCGCCGGGTATCCTCGCGGCGGGCTACCTCGGGCGCCGATCTCGGCGGCGCAGCGGTAGCCGCTGCGAAGCGCTCCCTCGATGTAGCCCTGGAAGTTCAGCGAAGTCTGCTCGCCGGCGAAGTGCAGGTTGCCCTCCCGCTTGCGCTGGATGCCGTTGAACGCCGTGTACTGGCCGACGGCCAGGTAAGAGTAAGCGCCCAGGATATGCGGGTCGCCTGGTGACCAGACGAAGTACGAGCGCCCGTTGAACGCCCGGGAGACGCGCGGGAACAGCACGTCAAAGCCCCGCAGGTAAGCGTCGGTCATGTTCTGCGGCGGCTTGCCGGAATAGGTGGTCAGGCCGTACCGCCGTCCCCAGCCCAGCCCGTTCTCGCCGCCGGGCAGCGCGGCGAGGATGCCGGCCCTGCCTGGCTGGTATGACGTCGCGTCCCAGCCGCCCTGCACGACGCCGTCGTCAAAGCAGTTCCCGGTCGCGCTTTCCGCGTTCCACACTCGCGAGCGGAACTGCAGGAAGAACTTCGAGTTGGTTCCCAGCGGCTCTTCCCTGATGGCCTGGGCGTGCGGCGGTGACAGCGGGACCCCGCTCAGGTCAACCGAACCGAGCAAGGTAAAGGGAATGGCCAGGACGACGTGATCGGCCGCCACGTCGCGGGTCGTGGCTGCGCTCTGGAAGCTGCAGCGGTAGCCGCCGCCAGGCCGCGGCCGGACGGCGGCGAGCCGCTCGCCGAGGTGGAGAACCCCGGCCGGCATCCGCGCCAGCAGGCCCGTGATCAGCTGATCATTCCCGCCGTGGACGTGCCACTTCTCGTTCGCGCCCGCGAGCTGCGGAGCCCGGTGCGGCTGGGCGCCGCTGCCGGTGCTGGCGTCCTGCCCGAGAAGATAGACGAGGTTGAGCGCTGACGTCTCATCGGCCGGGCCGCCGAACTCGTCGAGGGTGGCCGCGATGCACAGCGCCCCGAAGTCGGACGCCACCCCTCCCGGGATGTGGGTATCAATCCACTCGGTCACCGACATGTGATCAAAGCGGTGGCCGCCCGGATTGCTGGCGTTGTACAGCTGCGGCCAGGGTGCGGTCACGTACGCGGCATGATGAAAAAGCTGCCGCGCCCAGTCGTGCCAGTCGCGGTTGACCGCGGCCTGCGGCCATTTCCTGCCGTGAAAGCGCATCGTCTCGCGGCCGGGATGCGTCCCCGGCGGGTACGCGTCGGTGTTGTCGAGGCTGAGGCCGAAGCTCTTCGCCAGCGCCAGCGTCGCCGTGTGCTCGGGATTGATGAACTCGCCGTGCTCCTCGACGATCTGGCCGTGTTCGAAGTATCCGCGCAGCGTCCTGATCCGGCCCCCCGGCACCGTGTTGTACTCATAGACCTCCGCCTTGATGCCGTACCTGGCCCACAGCCGGTAAGCGCAGCCCAGTCCGGCGATGCCCGATCCGACCACGACCACTCGCGGGGATCCCCGGCCGCCGCGAGCTGGCGCCGGGCGCCGGGCGGCCGCGACTGTTCCAGCCAGAGCGCCGGCGCCGGCGGCGCCGAGAAACCCGCGCCGGGTTACCTGCCGCGCGAGCAGCTCACCGGCCTCGTCCAGACCGCACCCGGTCTGCCGGGCGACACGGGATACGGCCTGTGCCCGCCTGATCACCTCGGCCGCCCCGGACGGCCCCCATGCTCGCAAGCCGGCCCCCCTGTCTGTTCGCGGCGCCTCGGCACACGCTAGCCCGGCCGCAGGAGGCGGGCAAGGACAGCGGCCCGGGGTGCCGGGGCAGCGTTACTGTGATGTCATGCGGGTGGACGTAAGCCCCGAAGCTGCGGCGTTTGTCGGTGCCCGCGGCGGACGGCTGTGGGTGTGGGCCGCGCGGCCGCGGATGTGCTGTGCCGGAACACCGTCGTTTATGCACGCGACAACCCGGGCACCTCGCGGCGTGTCCGGCTTCGGCCGCGTTCCGACGGCAGAACTGGAACTGTGGTTCCGTGCTCCCGCCGCCGCCGCGCCGCAGACTCTGGAGATCGGGCTGAGGGGAAGGCGCCACCCGCGGGTGGAAGCGTACTGGGACGGCTGCCTGTTCGCGCTCTACGGCTGAGGCGGCTGGGTCTGACTGAGCGGTCGATTTCTTCCGAACGTGCAGGGGCCGGCGTGCCGCGGGCGGCCGGCGTCCGCCGGGGATCAGGACCCGGGCGCTGAGAACCCGGGCCCGGCCTCGGCCACGAGGCGGGCGGCGGCGGCGACCAGCTCGGCGTTGCCGGTCGCGGTTGTGCCGTCCGGCAGCACGACAGTGTCTTCGAGCCCGACCCGGATGTCCCGGCCCATCAGCAGGGCGGCCCTGATGACCTGCCAGGTCGCGATCCCGTACCCGTGATGGACCCGCGGTGCGTGCAGGCCGTGCCGGGCCAGGGTCCCTTCCGCCTGCGCGGCGGTGGCCACCGCGGCCTCGGGCGAGTCGTCCCGCGGCTCGATCAGGATCCGGATCACGTCGGGCCCGAACGAGCTCGCGGCCAGCCGCTCGGCGTCTTCGGCCGTCCAGACCCCGGCCTCGACCGCGATCCCGAGCCCGGCCAGGACCGCGGCCAGCGGGTCGGCGCCCGGCTCGGACAGGTTGACCGAGGCGAAGTCGGGGCGGTCGCCGCCGGTCCAGCCGGATACGAGTTCCAGCCTGCGCGCCGGATCGCCGCCCACCGCCCAGATCCCGGTCGTGACGCCCACCGGGACCTGCGGAACCGCGGACCGGATGGCCCGGACGGCTGCCAGGACCGGGACCGGCTCGAGGGTCTCGCCGCCGGAGGCATCGCGCGGGTGCACGTGGATGGCCCCCGCTCCGGCGCGGACCGCCTCGTGCGCATCCGCCGCGAGCTCGCCCGGCGTGCGCGGCACCGACGGGTGCTGCTGCCGGGTGGTGCCGCCGTTCAGGCAGGCCTTGATCAGCATCCCTCACCCCACCCGTTCGAGATAGTCCTGATAGACGGTCACGAAGCCGTCAGCGTCAAAGCTGATGTCGGCCTCGAAGCCGGCCGAGCGGTAGCGCACCGTCCGGTTCCCGAGCGGCTCGTACCGCTGCCGCGATCGCTCGGCGATCAGCTCGGGGACGCGGACGAAGCGCATCGTGTACTCCCGGGCCGGACCAGGTTCCAGCAGCCGGTCACGCGCGACGGGCAGCGAATTGAAGAAAGCCGAGTGGTTCAGGTCGAAGAAGTCCGCGTCGCCGAGCTCGACGCGGACCGCGGGGCCGTCGTCCAGCTGGAGGTCGAGGACCGGGCCGTCGAGCCGCCAGCGCAGCTCGTACGCCACGCCGATCTGCGTCCCGTGCGCACGGTCCAGGCTCTCGGCGTGCACGATCTCCATCCGGGGCGCGTCGAGGCCGCGCCAGAGCAGGGTTCGCGTCATGTCCGGTCCTCGTGGGCCGCCGCGGGCCGCCGCTCGGGCCGGACCAGCATCTCGTAGCTCCGGCCGCCGGCCAGCGCCAGGAAGCTGCCGGCGGCGCGGAAGCCGAGCGATCCGACCACCCGCTGCGCCCGGAGGTTGAAGCTGGCGATGGTGACCCGGAACGCCACCGGGGCGAGCCGGCGCCGCCCGTATTCCAGCCCGGTCCTGAAGGCCTCCTGGCCCAGTCCCTTGCCGGTGAGCCCGGGGCGCAGGCCGCCGCCGGTATCGAGCGCGGACGCGTCGTACTGGCCGCCGGGCACCTGGCCGTCGGCGCCGAAGGACCGGAAGCCGATCAGCCCGTCCGGGTCGACGAGCGCGAAGAATCCCGCGGCCGGCTCGGCCAGGTACGCCGGATCGACGGCGATCATGTCGTAGCAGTCGTAAGGCGGGTCATAGTGCCAGGTAACGATGTCGCGGGCGTAGGCCGGCGTCATCGCGGCGATCCGCATCCGCAGGGTCACTGCAGGCCCTCCCTGGTCGCCTGAGCCGCGGCCGTCCGGGCCCGCTGCGCGGACAGCTCCCGCTCGGGCGCGTTGCGGGTCATGGTAGCCGCACGCTCGAATTCGGCCCGCGCCTCGCCCGCGCGGCCCAGCTTCATCAGCAGGTCGCCGCGGACGCTGGGCAGCAGGTGATAGCGGCGCAGCGAGGGCTCGGCGGCGAGCTGGTCCAGCAGGTCGAGGCCGGCCTGGGGCCCGTAGGCCATCGACACCGCGACCGCGCGGTTCAGCTCGATCACCGGCGAGGGCTGCACCTCGGCCAGGATCGCGTACAGGCTGGTGATGCGGGCCCAGTCGGTGTCTTCCTGGCGGAACGCCCGGGCATGGCAGGCGGCGATGGCGGCCTGCAGCGCGTAGGGCCCGCGCGTGCCGCCCAGCTCCTCCGCCCGGGCCAGGGCAGCCAGCCCGCGGTTGATCAACAGCCGGTCCCAGCGGCGCCGGTCCTGGTCCAGCAGCAGGATCGGCTCCCCCGAGGGCCCGGCGCGGGCCCGCATCCGCGACGCCTGGATCTCCATCAGGGCGGCCAGCCCGTGCACTTCGGGTTCCCCGGGGGCGAGCTGGGCCAGGATGCGGCCCAGGCGGACCGCGTCCTCGCACAGCGCCGGGCGCATCCAGTCGTCGCCGGCGGTGGCCGAGTAGCCCTCGTTGAAGATGAGGTAGATGACCTCCAGCACGGAAGAAAGACGGCCTGGCTGCTCTTCGCGGCCCGGCACCTCGAACCGGACCTGCGCGCTGGCCAGCGTTTTCTTAGCCCGCACGATCCGCTGCGCGATCGTCGGCTCCGGCGCAAGATAGGCGCGCGCGATCTCGGCGGTAGTCAGCCCGCCGACCAGCCGCAGCGTCAGTGCGACCCTGGCCTGCACCGGGAGGACCGGGTGGCAGGCGGTGAATATCAGCCGCAGCAGGTCGTCGTCTATCTGGTCACCGGCGGCCGCGTCGAGGTCAGGGGTGAGGCTGTCCTGCCCGTCTTCCAGCGCGCGGGCCATCTGGGCGTACCTGCGGTGCAGTTCCCGGTTCCGGCGGAACAGGTCGACGGCCCGGCGCTTGGCCACGGTCATCAGCCAGGCACCCGCGTTGCCAGGAACTCCGGATTGCGGCCATTGCTCCAGCGCGGCGACCACCGCGTCCTGGGCGAGTTCCTCGGCCAGCCCGACGTCACCGGTGTACCTGGCGAGCCCGGCGATGAGCCGCGCCCACTCCATCCGGACGACAGCCTCGATCGCCGCGTGAGTCTGCGAAGCCGTCACGACAACCGATGACACCATCCGGCGGCGCGCCGGGCAAGTCGCTCGCCTCGCCGGCGTCACCGGGGTGGTGCTGGGTCCGCGGCTCCAGCACCACCCGGCTGCGTTCTGCTGCTCCGGGACGGCAACGGCGGGCACCGCGCCGGGCCCGCCGCGGCGATCACGGTCAGTAGACCGGCCGGATCGTGCTCTCGCCTTCGCCCACCAGGGCGAGGAACCGCTTGGTCCACTCGATGGCCTCCTGGCGGTCCCGGGTCTCCATCAGCGCCCAGCCGCCGATCAGCTCCTTGGCCTCGGTGAACGGCCCGTCAAGCACGGTGAACTTGCCGTCCTTGAGCGACACCTTGACGGCCTCATCGACCGGGCCCAGGCCGCCGGTGGCGACCAGGATCCCGGCCTTGGTCGCCTCCTCGACGAAGTCGCCCATCTTCGCCGCGAACTCCGGGCTCGGCGGCGGAATCGGCACCGAAGGATCGCCCAGGGTGTATCCGAGGTATCGCATGGTCTTGTCCCTTCTGCTGCCGGCCGCCAGGCCGGCGGCCGGATGGCCCGGGGCTGGTGATCGTCACCCGCCCCGCTGTTGCCCGGTCGTCGAACGGCACGGCTCAGGATCGACATCCCGAGGCAAGATTCCCGGAAATTCCGGACGCACTATTGTCTTTTGCCGTGAGCCGGCTTCCTTACCTCCGCCGCGACGATCTGGATCCCGACGGCCAGCAGGTGTGGGACACCGTGGTCGGCTCGCGCGGCGACCTGCTGATCAACGACCGGGGCGAGCTGGCAGGCCCGTTCAACGCGTTCGTGCACGCGCCGGATGTCGGCCAGCGCCTCGCCTCGCTGGGCAAGGTGCTGCGGTTCGACACGTCGCTGGAGCGCAGGCTGACCGAGGTGGCCATCCTCACCGTGGGCGCCCGCTGGAAGGCCGAGTTCGAGTGGTGGGCGCACGCGCGGATGGCCCGCAGGCACGGCGTGCCCGACCCGGTGGTGGACGCCATCGCCGCCGGCCAGGATCCTCCGTTCCAGGCCGAGGACGAGCGGACGGTCTACGTGCTCGCCCGCGAACTCAGCCAGACCGGCCGGGTCGGGCAGGACTCCTACGCTGCCGCCCAGCGGCTTCTGGGGGACGCCGGCCTGGTCGAGCTGGTCTCGCTGTGCGGCTACTACACGCTCATATCGTTCCTGCTGAACGCGTTTGAGGTGCCGCTGCCGCCCGGTGTCCCGGCCACGTGGGACGACGCCTAAGAAGGAGGACGGGCACCCGGCCCGTTGCGCATGGACGACATCGCCGATTCCGGACAGGCCGGCATCTGGCCGTTCCGTATCGATATCCCGCATGCCGACCTGGACGATCTGAGCGCGCGGCTCGCCCGGACCCGCTGGCCCGATCAGCTGCCCGGCGTGGGCTGGGACTACGGCATCCCGGTGGAGTACGTGCGTGAGCTGGCGGGATACTGGCAGACCGGCTTCGACTGGCGCGCCCAGGAGCGCAGGCTGAACGAGTTTCCTGGTTTCACCACGATCATCGACGAGCAGAACATCCATTTCCTGCACGTGCGCTCGCCGGAGCCCGGCGCGCTGCCGCTGGTCATTACCCACGGCTGGCCCGGATCGATGGTGGAGTTCGTGAACATCATCGGCCCGCTGACCGACCCGGCGGCGCACGGCGGCGACCCCGCCGACGCGTTCCACCTGGTGGTCCCCTCGATTCCCGGCTACGGGTTCTCTGGGCCGACGCGGGACACGGGATGGAACGTCCGCCGGATCGCGCGGGCGTGGGATGAGCTGATGCGGCGTCTCGGCTACCCGCGCTACGGCGCGCAGGGCGGCGACTGGGGATCCTCGATCTCCCGGGAACTGGGCGTGCTGGTACCCGAGCACGTGACCGGCGTTCACCTCAACATGCTGGTCACCAGGGTGCCGCCGGACGCGGGCGACCTTACCGAGGTGGAGCAGGCGCGCGTCGCGGCCGCGGAGCGCTTCCGGGCAACCGGTAGCGGTTACGGGTGGATCCAGTCCACCCGTCCGCAGACCATCTCCTACGGGCTCACCGACTCGCCCGCGGGCCAGCTAGCGTGGATCACGGAGAAGTTCGGGGAATGGACCGATAACGGCCTCCCGGACGAGGCGGTCGATCGTGACCAGCTGCTGACCAACGTCACCCTGTACTGGCTGACGGCGACGGCCGGCTCCTCGGCCCGGCTGTATTACGAGGCAGCGCGATCCGGCGCACGCGGCCAGCCGGCCCTCTCGACCGCACCCACCGGCGTGGCCGTCTTCCCCAGGGAGATCGCCCCGGCCATCCGGCGCTTCGCCGAGCCGACCAACAACATCGTGCACTGGACCGAGTTCGACCGCGGCGGCCACTTCGCCGCCATGGAAGTACCAGATCTGCTGGTAGGCGACGTGCGCGAGTTCTTCCGGCGGTTCCGCTGACGTACCATCCGCAAGGGCGCGCCCGGCCGGTCATGGCGCGAACGCCCCAGGCGCGCGCGGACGCAAGTTCCGGACGCTCGCGATGCCTTAGACTGTCCCAACGTCGGCGCTCGTAGCTCAACGGATAGAGCATCTGACTACGGATCAGAAGGCTGGGGGTTCGAATCCCTCCGAGCGCGCCCATGTGATGTCTCGAGACATCGAGAACACCCCGAACCCTCGTCAGGGTCGGGGTTTTCGGTTTCCTGGGGCTGGCCCTTGGCCGTCCGGTGGGCTGGTAGTCCCTGGTCGGGTCGAGGGTGAGTTCGCGGAGCAGTTCGCCGGTGGCGGCGTGGATGACGCGGATGTGCAGGTCCTGGATGAGCAGGAGGACGCGGGTCCGGGCGTGGGTGCGGCCGATGCCGATGTGGTGCAGCCGGCCGGCGGGGCGCAGGGTGACCTTGCCGGCGTCGTCGATGCGGTCGCGGCGGACGCGGTCGTGGGTGTCGTGGTCGCGGCCGGTGCGGGGGGAGTCTTCGGGCAGGAGTGGTAGACGGTCGCCGGGGTGGCGCGGCGGGGCAGCGAGCGGTGCGGCCGCTGGGGGTTGTAGTCGGTGGTGAAGGTATCGAGCAGGGCCTGCAGCCTGGCGAGGCCGGCGGGCTGGGGCTGGGCGGCCAGCCAGTGCTTCAGGGTCTGCCGGAAGCGCTCGACCTTGCCCTGGGTCTGCGGGTGGCTGGGCCTGCCGTTCTTCTGGGTGATGCCCAGGTGGCGCAGCTCGTGCTTCGAAGCCGTTGCGACCGCCCCGGCCGCCGGCGAATCTCGTCGTGAAGACCAGCCCGTTGCCGGTCAGCGTGGACGCGGGGATGCCGTGCTGGGCTGCGGCGGCGCGGAACTCGGTGACCACGATAGGGCCGGTTACCCGCCGGTGCGCGGTCACCCGCAGCGCATACCGGGAATGGTCATCCAGCCAGCTGAGGATCTCCGTGCCGGTGTCATCAGCCAGCGGGTAGTGGGTGAAGTCAGCCTGCCAGTGACCGCATCCTTCGGGGCCGGACGCGGTCCAGGGTTGCGATGCCGTCCGGGGCTGGGCGGCCTGCCCCGGTGGCATGGGCTTGGCCGACTCTGACCTCATTGTGATCGGGTTGCACGCTGGGGAGGGGCCGTAGAGGTGCGCGCGGACGGTGCTGGGCTCGGCTGGCTGAACGGCGCGGATTGCCCGCTGGCGAGCTTGGCGAAAAGGCTCTGCCAAATCAGTTGGTGTTGTCTAGCGATGCGGCGGATACGGACCAGCGAGAACGCTTCACCGACACCGGCCACGAGCTCACCGGACAACGGCGTGAGCCCGGACAGATCCGCCACCTGATCGAGCACTTCGTTGACACCGGGCTGTTCGGCGGCCGCACTGACCTCGGTGAGATTCACGCCTCGCGGCGGGTCCAGATACACCCGGTAGGTTTTGTCGTTGCGCCCCTGGATCGTGAAACCAATGCCCATTGCGGGCATCGGCTTCCAGAACTGCACCTGAACGTCCTTGGCAGCGATAGCGAAAAGAACCTTGTAGGTACTACGCAGTGCCTCGCGCTGGAAGAACACAACATGGTCGAGAACGACAGTGAGCTGTCCCTCCCGAACGCGAGTGATGCCAATCCAGGCTGGCGTCGATGGGAATACCGACTGGTCCTCCTTCCCTAGGCCGAACAGCTCGGCCAGATTGCGGTAGTCCCGGCTGTCGAGGTTGTTCCGAAGCACCTGCAACAGGGCGCGACGCGTCAGGTCGGAGAACGCAGTCGCTCCCAGTAGACGCTCAACAGCGGCGAATGCCTCCGGGCTGGACATTGCCGTTGCGGCCGGCGCCCGCCCCGCCTCCGCGTAACGCGGCGATGGCTCGCGTGGCAGGTGCTCTCGTAGGGCTGCCGGTATCTGGTCGCGCAGGCTGGGCAGGGATGCTGGACCGTCGGTCGCTTCCCGCAAAAGTTGCCAGCTGCTCACGAGGACGGACCTCAGGGCGTCAAGCATGGGCTGGGACGTCGCGATGTCGTCCACGTGGTTCAGGGTGACGTTGTCCACCCAACGTTCCACGGCGGCCACTTCGATGCCCTTCTCCTGGTCGAAGTAGCGGACGAGTTGCGGCGCACCGTGCC
>CAVOSX010000004.1:0-269088 GCA_963699015.1 uncultured Actinomycetes bacterium | reverse complement strand
GCGGCCTGGATGTGGCCGGGTGCCCGCGCCGGGTGACGCTGACGAGCCCGTGTATCCGACGATGCTTTGTCAGCGGCCTGCTCGCATCAGCGCGAGCCCCCAGGCCAGCACCCCAGCCAGCCCGAACCGGGGACTACCTGCTAGCCCGGTACCGGGCGGCCGCAGGGACTGGCACCAGACCCCGCGGGTTGCCGGAAACCGCGCGGAAATGGCCGCCTCCCGTGACGGCGAACGCAGACCAGCCGCAATGTTTCGCGGTAATGCAGCACGAAAGAGGCGTTCGGAAGGATAATTGGCGGCCGACGGGGAAAAGGCGCAGGAAAGCGGCATCTGGGTAGCTGCTGTCCCGGGGGAAGGGCAGCCTGGCTTTCGGCGCGGCGGCTGAGTTGAATGAACGGGAATTGCTGTCCAGCGTGCTGGGCCGCCGCCCTCACCTGATGTGCTTCTCGACGGCGCCCCGAACGCGTGTACCACCTTGTCGCCCGCGTGAATGCCCCCCGGATCGTGCAGGCTCCGATCGACATACTTGCGGCAGCACTTGTGCGCCTCGTAGCCGTATGGGTTCTCGCACGGGTCCAGCACCATCCTGCGGATCGGGTACGAGATTGCAACTAGAGCACGATTGACTTTGCCTCCACGCCCGACGGCTCATGCCCCGGTGTGCCCAGTACGAGTACTACATCGCCGCTTAACATCCCACGCTGCTACAGGAAAACGCAGTTCAACAGCCCAAATCACATGTGCGAGCCCTCAGGGCGCGGTACTGGGCGACGGCGGCCTCGCAGAACGGCGCGGACGGGCCAGCCTAGGGCCCGGGCGGCGGCTTCTGCCTCGGCCAACTCTGCCGTGGCCGTTCCGAAGCCCGCGAGGCTATCTGTGATGTCGGCCACCTTGACCGTAACGACCTGGCTGCTGCCCGGCGGTCCCACTTCCACCTCCACCGAGGTGCGGGAGGCGGTCAGCCGGTTCATCCGGTACCAGCGGACGCCGAGCGTCCCGGTATGGGTGAACATCGCAGCGGCCACGGCGCGATGGACTGGTTCAGCGCACAAGGCGGTGAGGACCTGCCCGGGGCGGCCGTGCCGGCCGACAGACGGGGGTGCACCAGCAGTCCCAGGCGCCGGCCGCCCGCACCGCCTGAAGGACCGAAGGCCACAGCCGGGGGTCGAGGTCATCGACTGTGCTCTCTACGACGGTCACGTCGCCCTCGTGCAGGTCCGGCTCCGCGCCGGACGCCGCCCCGATGACCACCCGGGTGATGTTGGGCCGGTCGGGGGTGTCCCGGCTGCCGCCGCCGGTGCCGACCGCGCGTACCGTCATGGCTGGAAAGCCGCCCGGTACGGCCGCCGCCGCGAGCAGGGCCGCACCGGTCGGGGTGGTGCGCTCGCCGGTCAGGTCGCCGCTGGCCAGGTCCAGGCCGGCCGCGGCGGCGATACGGAGGACGGCGGACCAGCACCGGAAGGCGGCCGTGCCGGCTGGTGACGAATCCGCTTCCGGCGGCCAGGGCCGAGCAGCAAACTACCGCGCCCGGCCGCAACAGTCCGAGATCGTCCAGTGCGGCCGCTGATCCCACCACGTCGGCCAGTGAGTCGAAGGCACCTACCTCGTGGAAGTGCACGTCTTCGGGCGGCTCGCCGTGCACTGCCCCCTCCGCCTCGGCCAGCAGCCGGAAGACCCGTGTCGCGAAATCCTTCCCGGCCGGGCGGAGGTCGCTGGCGCCGACGTGTCCGAGCACGTCGGCGAGGTGCCGTTGGCGGTCGGTCGCCGTCGGCGTGGTGATCACGGCTCGTAGGCACGCGAGGCCGCCCGGCGGGCGGCCTCGGTCCGCAGCCCGAGACCGGGCACGCCAAGGAAGGCAATCGCCCCGCGCACCCGCTCCATGTCGGCGCCCGCATCGAGCAGTGCCGCAAGCAGCATGTCGCCGGCCACGCCCGCGGTCGCGTCGATGTAGGCGGCGCCGGGCCGGCCGGTCACCGGTGAACCGCGCGGATGATCTTGGCGGCGTGTGCGGCCGCCCCGAACCCGTTGTCGATGTTGACGACGACCAGGCCCGGACTGCACGAGGCGAGCATGCTGGCCGCCGCGGCCAGGCCGCCCGCCGCGACGCCGTAGCCGACACTGGCCGGCACGCCGATCACCGGCGCGCTGACCAGTCCGGCGACCACACTCGGCAGGGCACCGTCCATCCCGGCCACGACCACCACGCACTCGGCGGCGCGCAGGTCGTCGAGCCGGGACAGCAGCCGCCCGAGCCCGGCCACGCCCACGTCGGCGAGGACTGCCGCGCGACCCCCAGCACGGGCCAGCGTCGCCGCGCATTCCCTGGCCACCTTCAGGTCGTCGTGCCGGCCGTCACGACCAGCACGTTGCCGCGAGCGGGCGGCAAGGCCCCGACCGCGACTGTTCCGGCCACGTGATCGGCGTGCACGGCATCGCCAGGGAATCGGGTGGCCGCCCCGTCCAGGACGCGGCCGGGCAGCGAGTCGCCAGGGCCGGCGCCTCCGGATCGCGGGCCCGCAACTCAGCCAGAAGCGCGAAGATCTGCTCGGGCGTTTTGCCTTCGCCGAAAACCACCTCACGGGACGCCGGTCCGCCGTCGGCGATCTACGTCCAGCAGGGCGAAGTCGCCCAGCGGGACGCCCGCCGCCGCGGCGTCCGTTCCGGGCGGCGCGTCGGGCGCCCCCGGGTTCGGCATCCTCGGCGTTCCGTTCGGCAGGCCGGCTGCTTTGCCCGGCATGCGGGGCGGCCCAGGCATACCGGGATCTCAGCCGGCACGGGGGACCGGAGTGATGTCGAGATTCAGCGAACCGGACCGCAACGGCCGCCCGTCGATCTCCGCGCGCTGATAGCCAGCCGCCCGGACGCAGGCCAGCACCGCCGCACGCTCGTCCGGGTCCGCCGCCCGCGGCAGGTCCGCCGCGCCGAGCTGCACCCGGCCGAGATCACCGAAATGCCGCACCCGCAGTTCGCGGTAGCCGCGCTGCTTCAGGCTCAGCTCGGCCCGGTCTACCTGCGACAGCACATCGGCGCTGACCTCGGTGCCGTAAGGCAGCCGCGATGCCAGGCAGGGCGACGCGGGCTTGTCCGCGCTCGGAACCCCCAGGCGCCGCGCCAGCGCCCGCACCTGGTCCTTCCCCACGGACGCCTCCAGCAGGGGATGGCGGACACCATGCTCGGCCGCCGCGCGTAGCCCGGGCCGCCAGTCACCTGTGTCGTCGGCGTTGGCTCCCGACAGCACGGCGGCGAATCCGCGGCGCCGGGCCAGCGCGGCCAGCCGCTCGTACAGCTCGGATTTGCAGTAGTAGCAGCGGAAGCGGTCGTTGCGCCGGTAGTCGTCGCGCTCCAGCTCGGCCGTGCTGATCAGCTCGTGCCGGACGCCTACGGCCCGGGCCACCGATCGGGCGCCGTCCAGTTCGCCGGACGCGAGCGGCGAGATGGCGGTGATGGCGAGGGCTTGTTCGCCGAGCGCGCGGGCGGCCAGCGCAGCGACCAAAGAGGAGTCCACCCCGCCGGAGAATGCGATCAGGGCGCTGCCCAGTCTGGCCAGACGCCCGGTCAGCTGGCCGGCCAGCGCGTCAAGCTCGTCAGGCACGCCGTTCCCTTCTCACGCCGCCCGCGCCCGCGCCGCGGTGATCCGCTCCGGCGTCGGGCCGCCTTGGTCCAGTGCCTGGCAAGCGCGCAGGATTCGCAGGGAATCCGGGGCCCGGTAATAGTCAGCCATTCAGGTCACCTCGCACGTCGGATGAACGGCGCGCCATTGCCCACTGCCGGTTACCCAGCCCAGGCAGCCCAGCCGTCCCTGGCCGATCGCCCGTTATTCCGCGGCTGATCATATGATTCGGACTATACGCTTCGGCGCGGTCGCGCTGACCTGCCGCCGCGATCGGCCGTACGCTCAGATTCAGCTTCTGCGCTTCGGGAGGTCTCGTGCCCATCGAACAGGCAGAGTTCGGCCGTACCGGCCACCAGAGCAGCCGGGTGATCTTCGGAGGGGCGGCCCTCGCGGAGGTCTCCCAGCGAGTCGCGGACAAGACCCTCGACCTCTTGCTCGCCAACGGGGTGAACCATCTGGACGTGGCCTCGTCCTACGGCGAGGCGGAGGTGCGCATCCGGTCGTGGCTGCAGCGCGAACCGGGCCGGTTCTTCCTGGCCACCAAGGGCGACGAGCGTACCGCAGCCGGGGCCCGCGAGGAACTGCACCGGTCCCTGGACCGGATGGGAGTCAACCACGTCGACCTCTGGCAGCTGCACTCCCTGGCCGATCCGATCGAGTGGGATACGGCCCTGAGTCCCGGCGGGGCGCTCGAGGCCGCCCTTGAAGCCCGGGAGCAGGGCCTCATCCGCTGGATCGGAGTGACCGGCCACGGCAGCCAGATCGCCGCGACGCACCGCCGCAGCCTGGAGCGGTTCGGTTTCGACTCGGTGCTGCTCCCGTACAACTTCGTCACCATGCAAAACCCGTACTACGCCGACAACTTCAACGCCCTGTACGAGACGTGCCGCGAACAGCGCGTCGCGGTGCAGACAATCAAGTCGATCGCGCTGCGCCCCTGGGCGGGCCGACCACATACCCGGGCGACCTGGTACCAGCCGCTTGAGCAGCAGGACGACATCGACCTCGCCGTGTGGTGGGCGATGAGCCGCCCCGGGGTGTTCCTCGACAGCGTCGGGGACGTGGACTTGCTCCCGAAAGTGCTCGACGCGGCCAGCCGGTTCACCGGCCCGCCGAACGACGCGACGATGAGCGCGCTGGCCGACCGGACCGCGGCCGAGCCCCTATTCGTCTGACCGGGTTCGCACCGATCACGTCGTCCGCCCTAGGGGCCCGGGGGGCGGCGCAGGGGCGTCCAATCGGCGTGCATCCATGGGCCAGGTGGCGCGCTGCGTGCGGCGCTCCCCCCAACGGAGGGCCAGCTCGTGGGCGAAGCGCGATTTCCGTACCGAGGCTGGCCGCTGTGCTGGGGATCGCGGCCGCCGCGGCGGCTGGCTGCTCGAGTACGGCTGTGACTACGCCTGGGCATCCAGGCAGCCGTCATTCCGCGATCGGGCAATCGTGTTCAGCCCCGCCCGGGATGGGCCGCGATCACCCTTACCGACGCTTCCCGCACGCCCGTGGTGACCACAGCGCGCGGCCGGCACATCGTCGTGACCGTGCCGGGATGGGGCTGGGGCGCGGCAACGGAGGTTCATGTGGCCCGCGCCGGGATCCTGCGGGAAGAATGCACTGTCCTGCTGCCTGGCCGCGGCAGACGCACGATTTTCCTGGCAGCCAGGCCCGGCCGCACCCGGGTCGGTGCCACGGTAGAACCCGCCAGCAACCTGGCCATGCCGGCTTGGGGCGGCGACGTGATCGTGCGAAGCACCCGGGACTAACCACCTGGCGGCCTGTCCCAGGCTGGGAGGTTAGGGCGATACAGAAGACCCAGTTCAGCCCAGTCGAAGCGGCCGCGATGAAAGGGCTAGGCGGCAATGGAGTTCCCGAGATTCCAGCTAAAGCACGATTAACTTGCCGCACCGCCCGGACGGCTCATGCCGGGGCGGCGGGCCGCCCCGATGATCAGTCGCGCCTGCAACATGGCCGCGGCCATGATCCAGGTCCGGCCCCGCTGATGATCAGCGTCCGGGAAGGTGGTGTGCTTGTGATGTGAATAGTGCGCCCACGTCTGAGTTCAATGCGCTGCCGGAGGATTGGGCTTCCGACCCGGCCCTGATAGCGGGGCTGAGGGTCAACGACGACGACGAGCACGACGATCCGGCCCTGCGCTGGCCGGACGGCCGGGTGGTGGACACGTGGCGCGAGGACTACCCGTACGGCGAGAAGATGACGCGGGAGGAATATCGAGTACCTCAAGCGCCCGCTGCAGGTCGAGCTGGTCAAGCTGCAGAACTGGGTCAAGTCGGTCGGCGAGCACATCGTTATCGTGTTCGAGGGTCGTGACGCGGCCGGCAAGGGCGGCACGATCAAGCGGTTCACCGAGCACCTGAATCCGCGCGGCGCCACGGTGGTCGCGCTGACCAAGCCAAGCGGACGGGAGCAGACCCAGTGGTATTTCCAGCGTTACGTGCCGCATCTGCCCGCCGCGAGCGAGATCGTCATGTTCGACCGGTCCTGGTACAACCGGGCGGGCGTGGAGCGGGTGATGGGTTTCTGCACGGACGCGGAATACTGGGAGTTCATGCGGGAGGTCCCGGAGTTCGAGCGCATGCTGGTCCGGTCCGGGCTGCACCTGACGAAGTTCTGGTTTTCGGTGACGCGTTCTGAACAGCGCACGCGCTTCATCATCCGCCGGGTCAACCCGGTCCGGCAGTGGAAGCTGAGCCCGATGGACATCGAGTCGCTAGACAAGTGGGACGCCTACACCGACGCCAAGGAGGCGATGTTCCACTACACCGACAGCGAGCGCGCCCCGTGGACGGTGGTCAAGAGCAACGACAAGAAGCGGGCCAGGCTCGAGGCGATCAAGCACGTGCTCAGGAAGTTCGACTACGACGGCAAGGACGAGGAAGTCATCGGGGAACCGGATACGCTCCTCATCGGACCGCCGTCAGTGCTGTCCGAGCACAACCCCGAGCTCTCCTTCCCTGACCTGTGAACTCACAGCGGGAAGCTCCTCGGCGGAGCCACCGGCGAAGTGCCAGTGCTGGGTGAACCGGCGAGTCCCATCTGCTGCCCGATCCCAGCCACACCGGGAGGGCGGACGTGCGGCGCCGCCGACGTCGCCGTGTTTGCCCGCACGGGCGGGCAGAAGAGCGCGGCCAAAAGTGGGTAGGGCCAGGGCATGACCACAATGCTGGCCGCACCGCTGACCCCGTTCGCCGACGCCCTCCCGGTGCCGCAGCGGCTGGTCGCGGTCCGGCAGAACGGCCGGCTGAGCGTGCCCATTCGTGCTGGCGCGCACCGCTTTCACCGCGACCTGCCCGAGTCGGCGATCTGGGGCTACGACGGGACGGTCCCGGGCCCGGCGATCGAGGCCGAGCGCGGTCAGCCGGTCACCGTGCAGTGGCGCAACGAGCTGAACGGCGCGCTGCCGGTTGTCGTGACGACCGCTCCCGAGGCAACCGATACCAGCGGCGTGCCGGTGCAATGCATCCCGGGCCTGAGCGGCGGCACGCCCGACCAGCACGCGGCCGCGCTGGCCGGTCACACAGTCGTGCACCTGCACGGCGGGCTCACCCCGGCGTCGTATGACGGCTGGACCGAAAACCTCTTCGCGCCCGGCCAGGATGCCGTCTTCCATTACCCGATGGGCCAGCGGGCGGCGCTGCTGTGGTACCACGACCACGTGATGGGCGTTACCAAGTTCGGCGTCTACGCCGGGCTGGCGGGGCTCTGGATTATCCGCGACCAGCGCGAGCGCGAACTCGGCCTGCCCGAGGGGCCGCCGTTCGAGGTGCCGCTGCTCATCCAGGACCGCAACTTCGGCCTCGACGACTCCGGGCGGCTGACCGGCCAGCTGGTGCATAAGACCGACCCCGAGGTGATGGAGGCCTTTGCGCCTTTCACGGTTGTCAACGGCAAGGTCTGGCCGCGGCTGGAGGTGCAGCCGGCCACCTACCGCTTCCGCGTCCTCAACGGCTCCAACGCCCGCACCTACCGGCTAGTGCTGCTCCGCGACGGTGAACCCGAACTCCACCGGATCACCCAGATCGGCACCGACCACGGGCTGCTCCGCGCACCCGCCGGCGTGCCGCCGGACGGGCTTGTGCTCGCGTCGGCCGAGCGCGCCGACCTGCTCGTCGACTTCTCCGGCCTGGAGCCTGGCAGCGAGCTCACGCTGCTCAACACCGCCGCCGCTCCCTTCGACGGCACTGCCTTCCCCGCCGCCGACGCCCGCAACGCCGCAGATCCCGGCAGGATGCTGCCGTATCCGCAAATCATGTGCGTCCGCGTCGTCCCAGGCCCGGTGATCCGCCGGACGACCCCGGTCGAGCTCGCCACCGACCACCGGCCGCCGACACCAGAAGCGCTGGCCAGCGCGCCACGCCGCGCGATCGCGCTCGTCGAGCGCGAACTCGAGGGCGAACCCAGCATGCTCACCATGCGTGAGCTCGTGATCGCCGGCGACGACCACGCCGGGCCTGTCGTCACCGTCACCGACGATGAGCAGACCACCCGCTACCGCACCGCCGCCGCCCACTTCGAGGACGCCACGACATTCTTCCCGGTACTCGGCCGGTATGAGATCTGGCAGCTGATCAATCTCACCAGTGACACGCACCCCATCCACGTCCACCTCGACCCGTTCCAGATCGTCTCGCGCCGCCCCATCCGCTACCAGATCCCCGAACACGGCATCGAAGACCTCGCCATCACCGCCGCAGTCACGTGCGAACGCGACCCTGACGACGAGCTCGGCCACACCATCGACGACAACGAACGCGGCCTCAAGGACACCGTCCGCGTCAACCCCCACGAGATCGCCGAAATCGCCGTCCGCTTCACCACCTACAGCGGCCGCTACATGTACCACTGCCACATCCTCGAACACGAAGACCGCGACATGATGCGCCCCTTCGTCACCATGCCCGCCGAGCTCATGCCGTTCATGGCCTGACAGGCCGCAGGCCCACCACCCTGTACCCAGGCTGGAGGCGCTGGCCCATGGGGCGGAACTCGAAGGCTATCCCCAGCCGGTAACGGCACCGGCCAGGTCCGCGGGCTGAGGCCCTGCAGACTAGCCGCCAGGCAGCACCGGGCCTCCTACCCCGTCCTACTACCCGCCTGTAATAGCGGGCTGTAGGGTGTTCCCGGAGCGATTGACGCTCCAGGGGTCAAAGGGGGAATCGATGAAAACCGTCCGAAATCTCCTCGTAGCATCCTGCACGGCAGCGATGGTCGCGGTAGGTGGCGTAGCGGGTGCGGGAGCTGCGTTAGCGAGCCCCGCCGCCCATCCCACCGTCTGCACGGGGCCACTGGCACCGGGCACCTATCAGGGACTGATCGTCAAGAAGATCTGCCTCATTAACAAGGGCCCGGTGAACGTCGCGGGCAACGTGGTCGTCCGGCCGGGCGCGGTCTTCAACGCGGTCAGCAAGGCCGTGCTGACCGTGCGGGGCAGCATCCTGGCCGGCCGGGGAGCCCTCGTGGGCCTGGGATGCTCACCGGAGGTGGGCTGCAAGGCCCTCACACCCGACCGCTTCAACGGCAATATCTTTGCCAGCCAACCCCTCGGGGTCATCGTTCAAAGCGGCACCATCTCCGGCAACGTGTTCGTGACCGGCGGCGGTGGCGGCAAGAACTGCAAGGTCAACCCGCTGCTGAAGAGCCCGAACTTTTCCACCATCGAGGACACGGTCGTGCGCGGGAACGTGTCGTTCTCGGGCATACGGTCCTGCTGGTTCGGCCTGATCCGCGACCACATCCACGGCAATGTCTCCGTGCGCGGAAACAGCTGGGCTGATCCCGACGCCAACGAAGTCGTGACCAACGTCATCTTCGGGAACGTGTCCTGCCCCGGTAACTCGCCTGCTCCGCAGGTAGGCGATTCAAAGGGCAAGCCGAATGTGCTGTTCGGGAGTAAGAAGCGCTGCCCTAGCCTGCCGTGAGATAGGCCTGGCCCGGGCGAGTGCAGCCGCCACTCGTCTGGGCCTGGCCGTTGCCTCAGCCCTGATCCACCGAGCCGGATCGGGCGTGTGAGCGTGGCGTAGAACGAGAATGCCCTCCTGAGCAGGGAGGATCTCACCTCGGCGGGGGAGCGCTGAGGTCGAGACAGTTACCGCTCCCGGACTGCGTAGGTCAGGTGGGTCACCCGCTGCGTCTGCTCCGCGCGGACCTGCTCCAGGGCCACGCGGCCCGCGTCCACGCCCTCGAACAGGCGGATTCCGGTGCCGAACAGCACGGGTGACAGCGCGATCGAGAACTCGTCGATCAGGCTGGCGTTCACGTACTCCAGGATCGTTGCGCCGCCGCCTGCGATGCGGACGTCCCGGTCGCCGGCGGCCTCGCGGGCCTGGTCGAGCGCGGGCTCGATGCCGTCGTTGACGAAGTGGAAGGTGGTCTCGCCCGGCCGCTCCCAGGGGTCACGCTTCTCGTGTGTCACGACGAAGACCGGCGTGTGGAACGGCGCCTCCTGCGGCCACGCCTGCTCGCCGAGGTCGAACATGCGCTTGCCCATCACGCTCGCGCCGGTGCGCTCGAACGTCTCCCGCGCGATGTCGTTGTCGCGCCCTTCCTCGCCGCCCTCGCCGAGCTTCAGGTTCTCCCGGAAGAACCGCTGCGGGAAGATCCACTGCTGCAGTTCCATCCACTGCGCCATCCAGCGCTGCTCATCCGGGTCGTCCCTGCGCTCCTCGGGGGCGATGAACCCGTCCAGCGACATCGACACGCTGAAGAACACCTTCCCGGCCATCAGCCCTCCACTCCCTTCCGGACGATCTCGGTGACGTAGGCAGCCAGGTTGCTCAGGGTCTGCTGGCCGCCCTCGATCGCGTGGTACTTCTCGACCGCCTCGTCGCGCAGTTCCTTGGCGGGGAACACCGTGTGCATCTCGATCCGGGTCGCCGCGCCGTCGGGCTCGAACGTCAGGACCGACTCGAAGGCGTTCGGGTCGCCGCGGGACTCACCGTGCAGCAATGCGATCCGCTCCGGCGGGGCGATCTCGGTCCAGGTGATCCACTCCTGGTAGTCCGTCCCGTCCGGTCCGTGCAGCACGAAGTCCCACTCCCCGCCGACGCGGAACTCGAACGCCCGCGTGCTGGTGGTGAACCCCTCCGGTCCCCACCACCGCGACAGGTGCCGGACCTCGGTGAACGCCTCGAACACCAGCTCTCGTGGGGCACTGATGACCCGGGTGATCACGATCTCGCGGTCGGCCGTCGCTGACTGCGCCGGCGCGTCCCGTCCTGTCGCTGCCATCGTCAATCCTCCTGCCTTGCCTGCTTGAGGTCCTGCACGTACGCGTCCAGCCGGTCGAAGCTCTCGTTCCAGAACCGCTCGAACCCGCCGCTCCACTCGTGGACCGGCCGCAGCCCGCGGGCGTCAAGGCCGTACAGGCGCTGCTTGCCTGCCTTGCGGTCCCGCACCAGTCCGACCTCCCGGAGCACCCGCAGGTGCTTGGACGCCCCTGGCTGGGTCATCCCCAACTCCTGGGCCAGGTCGGTCACCGGCCGCTCACCCTCCCGCAGCAGCACCAGGATCTCCCGGCGCTGCGGCTCGGCGATCGCGTTGAAGACGTCCGACGTCGTCGCTGCTCGTGCCATGGCAGCCATCATATGCCGATATCGGCATGCGTCAAGCCGGAGAAATCAGCTCAGACTGCGGGCGTTCGATAATTGACCGACGGGCTGGAGTGAGGCCGTACCGACGTAAGGGATATCCGGCTGGCCGGCGTGGGTTGTCAACCGTGGCGTCGCCTAGCGCGTGAGGTTCTTGCTATGCGGGTAGAGCTAGCGGCGCCCCGGTTGCCCCTGTTATGTGCCTGGCCGGGGCTCCGCGCGGCCGGGTCGGCTGCGGGGGACGCTCATCGGCCGGGACCGATCGCGACGGCGGCGTGGGCGGTGGCTTGATCGCGGTCGGGGGTGGCACGATCGCCGGGGTGAGCACGGCGTTGCGGGAGTTGCTGATCCGTCATGTTGACGCCGGCGCGATTCCTGGCGGGGTCGCGCTCTTGGGTGCTGGGGATGTCGAGGTGGTCACCGCGGGGTTGGCGTCGATCGGCGGCGGTCCGATGGCCGCGGATGCGATCATGCGGATCCAGTCCATGACCAAGGTGATTACGTCGGTTGCCGCGCTGCGTCTTGTGGAGGCGGGGCGTCTTGAGCTCGGCCAGGGTCTGGTGGACTGGCTGCCGGAGCTGGCTGGCCGTCAGGTGCTGCGCGGCCCGGCGGCTGAGCTCGACGACACGGTGCCGGCTTGCCGGGCCGTCACGCTGCGCCACTTTGACCAGAACCTCCGGGTACGGCATGGTGATCCGGGCTTCGCCGCTGCAGCAGGCGATGGCCGGGAACGGCACTGAGGCTGGCCCGGAGCCGCCGGCGGTGGGGCTGAGGAGTGGCTGCGCCGGCTGGCGGAACTTCCGCTGGCGTTCCAGCCGGGAGAAGGATGGCGCTATCACCATTCGTTTGCCGTGCTCGGCATCCTCATCTCGCGGGTGACGGGCCGCCCGCTCGGTGAGCATCTGGCCGAGGACGTTTTCGGGCCGCTCGCGATGACCGGCACCGCGCTGTGGGTGGCGGAGGGGCAAGCTGGGCCGGCTGCCGGCGGCTTGCCGGCACGGTGCCGAGGGACTGGCGGAGACCGAGCCCGCCGGCGGCGTGCAAGACCGCCGGCAGCTTTTCCCGGGGTTCTGGGACGGCACGGGATGGGGTTTTGGCGTGGCCGTGACGACAGCGGGACCCCAGCGCGGCCGCATCGGCTGGTCCGGCGGACTGGGCACAGACTTCTTCGCCGACCAGGACGGCACGGCCGGCATCCTCCTCACCCAAGCAGAGATGGGTAAGGACATGTGGCCGCTGGTCGGCCAGTTCCAGTCGCTGCACGAGCCGTCGTGACCGGCCAGCGGTAACCCCACGCCTGCACTCCGCCAGTTCGCGCACAGGTCGAGGTACCACAGCTCACCGAGCGCGCGCGCTATGCGGCAGAAGCCGATGGTCTGCGGTGCCGTTGGCCTCATCGGCGTGGTGATTACAACGCCGCGCTGCGGGTAGCGCCGCCGAGAACAGCGGAACAGACCGGGCAGGCAGCTGCCTGCCCGTAACCCTCACCCACCCACCGGCCGGGTAGGTGGGCTGAAATGCGGCCCGCGGCAGAGTCGGCTTCGCGGGCCGGAAGAAGGGACCTCAACATGTGGGTATTTCTCTCTGGCCGGCTGCGACGCTGGGTGCTGCTGGCCGTCGCAGTACCGCTTGCCCGGTTGCTTGTCCATCGCCTCGCCCGCGCGGCTGAACTTCACGATCCATCAACCCGGACAGCGAGAGCGCTTCACCAGGCGGACTCGGCAGTGAGCGCGGTATCCCGGAGCCGCTCACGCGGGGCCAACCGCTGAGAAGCCAGGAAACCGCGCCCGCACCCTCGACCTGCATCTTCCATCTTCAGGCTCGTGCCCTCAGCAGCGGAATAGTGAGTTCTCGACACAGGCGGCGTTCCGCTCTGCCTTTCCCAGGCTATGACTGCACTTAGATTTCCGGTCCTGCGTTTCTTCGACCATTCTTAGGGTTCGAAGAAACGCCGCTTGCGGGCAACTGGGCGCGAATTGGGTGGCGTCGCGAACGCCCCGCCGCCTGGCCGGCGCGGCCGGGGGGCGCCACCGCAGGTTGCCGGTGGGGGGAGCGGCGTAGGGCAGTCCGCGGAAGGCGTATCCCCCGGGGACAGGAGGTCATCTCGACGCTCGGATGCGCCGAAACCCGGCAGGTTAACGGCGAACACGCGGGCGTGCTTGGCAAGTGAGGCCCAGGTCGGCGCGAACGCGTAGACGCTCTCCGGCCACGGACTGGTAAGGACGACCGCCGGCTTTTGCGAGCTACCGCTGTCGGCGTACCGGATCCGGGCTCCGCCGATAGTCCGGGAGCGGACATGGGTGGTCGTTGTCGTTGGGCATGCGGCAATCCTCCAGATTCGGGGCCGCCCGTCACACCCGTGAACCCCCTGGCCAAGTCCCTGGTCATCCTGCTGGCGGCGGTGCTGCCGAACGCTGCGTGTGGACTATGCGCTCGGACCGGCGCGGGTCGGCGTCTGGGCAACTACACGCAGATCATCCAGTTCTGGTTGAGACTGCCGGCAGCGGCAATGGCTGATCACACTGCTGGAAGAGAAGGTTCTGCGGCACACCCCAAGATCCAGGCACCAGGCCCTGCCCGACGGAGGCACTATTTGGGGGCTCAACTCCCTGACGGCAGGCGGCCACGTTCTCACCGAACGCCGTGCAGGTGCAGGTGCCCCCCGGCAGACCGTTCGATCCCAGCCGCCTCTCACCAGCGGCAAGAGTCGTTCGCCCAGGACCGCCGCTAGTTCGGGATGAAGAGTCGAACTCGACATCCGATTAAGCTCGGCGGCGTGGCCGCCGACCACATCGAGAAGGGGTCAAGCCGCGCACGATCGTCGAAGGCACATGACCACTCTGGCCTCACCGAACAAGACGTCACCGCCGGCGGCGGCTGGCATCTCCACTATGCCCTGTCCCGGCCACGGCCACGGCCAGCGACAGCGATTGCGGGTTCGCGGTCGTCGACGGCAACGGCGACGGCGCCGAATTCAAAGCCGAGGCAGACGGGCAAGAGCTGTCTGCTGGCTTTCATTCGTCCACGGCTGGCGAGCCCGGCTCCGATGAGATCCCGTCCGGCTCCCGGGCGGGAGCGCTGCTGATGCCAGGTGCCGAGCATCTGTGCCCCGGCTACCAGCCAGGCCGTGAAATAGACCACCGTGACCAGGAAGAGTATTTTCCCGATGGGCTGATTATCGGTGGGGGTGGGGGTGGGGATCGCAAGAGTGGCCGCAAGAAGGGCGGGGGTGATGAGCCCCCATGCGCACCACGCGACTGCCTTGTCCACCCGCTGCCGGGGCTGCGGGCGGGCGGGCTCGCGCGCTGGCTGGGTCCTGGTCTGCCCGGCGGGGAGGTCGGCGGTGAGCGCGGCCAGGTCGGCGTAGGTCCGCGCGGCGAACGCCTGGCCCACCCGCAGGTCCAGCTCCTGTTTGGTGAGCCTGCCCTGCGCGAACGCGGCCGTGAGCATGTCGATCACCTGTTCGCGGTCGGCGTCGGAGGCCATGAGGGGGCCGGGCGGCTGAGGTGGTGAAAGGGCGTACAGGCCGCCGCCACTGCGGCTGGTGCCGGGCGATCTGCGGGCGAGTCCCCCGCCGAGGACGCCGAGCCAGGCGCCGAGGAACGGCGCGATCAGGAGCGCGGCCAAGGGCGTCTGGCCCGCTTGGCCGACGCTGATTTCCACCCAGTACTCGTGCCGCAGGCCCAGCGGGATCACGACCTGGTTCGGGTCGCAGGTTTCGCACCCACCGCCAGACGGTGGCGGTGGGATTTGGAGCGGCACGTGGTGCGGGAACAGCGCGATCGTGACCGAGGTGAGCACCGCCAGCAGCAGGGCAGCCGTCGCCGTGGCGCAGCTCGCAGCCAAGGCGCCCTGCCCGGTCGGGCCCAGGGCCGCCGGTCGCGTGTCCCGGGCGGACAATCGCGCCGCCAGGAAGCCGGTCGCCAGGGGCAGCGCCAGCGCGGCCAGCCCCCACCACTTCAAGGACGGGCCGCTGGGGTCGACGTTGACGCCGAAGGGCGCGAGCGCGTACAGCACACCGGCGGTGGCCGCGCCGAACCCGATTCCGATCGGCAGGATCCAGCGGGTGAGCCGCACGCGCTGGGAGGTCAGGATGAGCAGCCCGGCCACATAGGCGGCGATGACCAGCAGCAGCAGGATCTCCATGGCCCAGATGCCGGGAACGACCGCGAAGTAGGCGCCGAGCTTGCTGCCGTCGCGGTCCTTCACGGCCTTGGCGGCGATCAGCGCGAGCACCATCGCGTAACCGCCTACCCGCGCCACGCGCGGCGCCCAGCCGGAGCGAACCGGTCCGAAGTAACGGCGAATCACCACCGGCAGCACGGCCAGCAGCACCACGGTGACCGACGGCGTACATCCGGTTGACCGGCACGGCGGAGTTCGATGAGCCTCCCGGCCAGCCGGCCCACACCACGGCCACCACAGCCGCGGCGAACGCCAGGACCCGTATCACCCGCATCAAGACCTCCCGCGCCACGAGCCACAGCCCGCCGCCCAGCCACGCCACCCGCCCCGACCCGGCCGGTACCTCACCCGCCTCGGCCAGCACGGCCTCCGCCCAGTCGCGGCGAGCCGCCGGAAGCAACCAGGCCGAACGCCCCAGCAGCCCGGCCAGCGCCCTCGTGAACCGATCCATCACGCCCCCTCCGGCGCCACCCGGCGCCTGCCCGCCCGGCCCGCTGCGGCCGCGCGCGGGCGCTTGAGCGGTGCCTGTTCGGCCAGGGCCGTCCGGGCCGCGGCCAGACCATCAGAGCTGAGCCGGTACAGGTGCCGCCGCGGGCGCCCGGCCGGCTGCCCGTCCTCCCAGCACGCCTCGACCAGTCCCCGCTCGGCCAGCCGGATCAAAATTGGATACAGCGTGCCCGACCGCAGCCCTGTCTGCTTGGCGAGCAGGTAGCCATGCCGCCAGGCGGCGGGATCGGCCTCGAGCGAAGCAAGGACGGACAATGTCTGGGCAGAGAACCCGGAGCGACGAGCCACGACGTCAGACTCTACCTAGATAGACTTCGCCGGTCTACCGTTACGGAAGAACTCTCAACAAGCTCTCTCACGGCTTTCTCACGAACTGCCCGGACCGTATGGGACTACGGCATCCATGCCGGACATCCCGCGCGACGCTGACCTGCGGCATACTGATTCGGACGCACCAGCCGGACGCGCGTGGCACTGATCTACGGGTCACAAGACTGGGGTTCGAGTCGATAGGACCGGAGGCTGGCTCGTCGCTGCCGACCGACGAATACGGTGACTCCAGTAACCGGCGCTCGCCAGGCCGGGAACCGGTGCAGCCTGATGTCGGCATCACTGACGGCGAGCAGGGGCGAGTGGCCTACGCTGCCGTCAAACCCGTCAAGGTATCCGCTCACGCCAAGCGCGACCCGTTCGGCGACACCACCACAGGTTCTAACCGTTCCTGGCCTGCTCCTGGCAATCTTGACGGGACCCGCGACCCGGTGCGCCTCGACCGTAGTCCTAGCTTGGAATGTCGGCGGTGCGGGCACCGGCCGGCTAGGAGCGACGTTCCCTCTGGCCAGCCGGGTCGAGTATCCGCGAGTGACCGTGACGGTCTCCGGTCAACCACTCAATTGGACGCGACGGGCACGGGTTTCTGCTTGGGGTGCGGTTCAGGTCGGCCGCGCGGGGGGGGTTGTGCGTTGAATAGGTGTGGGTACCCAACGACTGGATTTCGCGGAGTTCTACCGCAGATCCAGGGATGACTGCCTGCGCACCGTGCTGGTGAGCGTGGGCGATCAGGACACGGCGCAGGACCTGGTGGACGAGGCCTTCGCCCGGGCCTGTGCATCGTGGCGCACGGTCAGCGGGCATCCGGCGCCGGTGGCGTGGGTGGTCCGCACCGCGCTGAACGCGAACATCTCCCGGTGGCGGCGCCGCCGCCGGGAGGTGCCGGTGGCCGACCCCGGCACGGTTGCGGACCCGGCTGCGGGCGATGGCGCCGGCGGCCTCGTCGATCCGCGGATCATGGCGGCGCTGCGGCGGCTGCCTGCCCGGCAGCGGCAGGTGGTCGCCTTGAGGCTGTTCCTCGACCTGGATACCGGCCGCACCGGCGAGCTGCTCGGCATCGCGCCCGGCACGGTCAAGGAACATCTGGCCCGGGCTCTGACGTCGCTGCGCGGCGAGCTTATCCCTACCCGGCAGCAGGAGACCCCATCATGAACGACGACGAACTGATCACCGCGGTGCGGGAGCCCTTCACCGCCGTCCATTCGGCCACCCCGGTCGAGCAGATCGTGAGCCGCAGCCGGGCGATACGCGCCCGGCGCCGGATTCCCGGCGCGGCCGCTGGACTGGCGGTGGCGGCGGGAACCGCCCTGGCGGTGACCGCGCTGCTGCCGTCCGGCCATCAGGCCGCCGCCCAGCCTGCGGCCTGGACAGTAGCCAGGCAAGCCGGCGGCGGCATCCGGGTCACCATCCGCGAGCTGCGCGACCCGGCCGCGCTGCAGCGCACCCTCCGCGCCGATGGCGTCCCGGTCAGCGTCACCTTCACCGGCCAGGCGAACCCGGCCTGCCAGCCCCGCAACTTTGGCGGCAGTCCGAGCCGGCACCGTCATCTCCTGGGCACCATGGTGACGGCGCTGCCCGGCCACGGTAACCTCCGGGTCCTGGTCATCCACCCCCCGGCCTTCCCGGCCGGCGCCGGCCTTGCCATCGCCGCCGGCCACCCCGGCCAGCCACCGCGCGGAGGCCGGCGTCGAGCTGACCATCGGCCCCCCGGTGACGGCCAGCCCGCAGTGCACCGGCAGCTGACCTGCCGGCAGGTGACAGGCCAACTCTGATCACATGACATGGAGGGCCGCGGGTCAACCCGCGCGGCCCTCCATGTCATGCCCGGGCGCACGTCGTAGCCCGGGGGGTGAGATTGCCGTGAGGGAGTGCTAAGCAGGCGGGGGCGATCGTGTTCGCGCGCGCCAGTGGTTCGGGTCTGGTTGCGGCCGGCCGACCCGGTGGCGGTCCCTGCTGGTTCCCTCGTGGAGGCCGGGCGGGCCTGGTGCTCGCAGCGGTCCCTGGCCGAGGACCAGTGCCGCGGATGGCTGCGCGCGACGCTGGCCGATGTCGCGGTGAGCGGCTTCCGCCGCGATGCGGCCTTCCGCGACCAGTTGCCGCAGATCCAGGCCCGGTACCGGAAGATCGCGGCGGATACCCCCGGCGGAGGCGTTTGCGTCGATAGCGCTGTAACGCTGCTGGCAGATCATCCAGGCATGCCCGAGCGGCAGCACGTCGTGGCGTTGCTACCAGGACGAGCGGGGGCGAGGCCAAGGCGTCCGGCCGGTTCCGTCCGGTGTCGTCCTGGCCGGTCAGTGGAGTTTGCCTGCCGACGCTTGCTGGATGGCCTCGCTGAGGCGGTCAAGGATTGTGGTGCGAAGACGCCACCGCTGCCAGTACAAGGTGACGTCGATGTGGTGCCCGGGATCGAAATCGACGAGGTCGCCAGGGGGTGCTTGCAGGTCGGGAAGCATGCCCCAGCCCAGACCTAGCCAGATCGCCTGAGCGTAGTCCGCTAATCCGGGCACGTAGTGCCGGGGCGGGTACAGACGTCGGCGGCTGTGGCGACGTAGATACCGGTCCTGCAGCTGGTCCTGGCGGTCGGCGCAGACGACCGGTGCCTGGGCCAGGGCAGCCACCGTCGGACCGTTGGGGAACCAGGTCGCGGCGAAACTGGGAGCGGCCCGCGGGCGGTAGCGCATCCGGCCCAGCCGCTGGACCGTGCATCCGGGAACCGGCTCGGCCTGGGCGGTGACCGCCGCCATTACGGTTCCGTCGCGCAACAGCTCGGCCGTTTGGTCCTCGTCGCTGCGGCGCAAGTCGAAGACGCAAGACGGCTCGACGGCAGCCAGCGCGGGCAGGAACCAGGTGGCGAGGCTGTCGGCGTTAACGGCCACCGGGATCACCGCCTTCAGGTCTGCCGGCCCGGTGCCGAGCTCATGGGCGGCTTCAGCGGTGATGGCCTGCAGCTGGCGGGCGACCCGGAGCAGTATCTGGCCCGACGGCGTGGGATGGACGGGCTTGGTGCGGGTCAGCAGGACCCGGCCCACCGCGGTCTCCAGGGCCTTGATGCGCTGGCTGACGGCCGAGGGCGTGACGCGCAGATAGCGGGCCGCGGCCTCGAAGGTACCCTCGGCGACGGCCGCGCTCAATGCTTCCAGTTGGCCCTGGTCAAGCTCCACAACATAAGTTTAGCTAACCGTAATGCAGAAACATTAGCTGGACTGAAGGTACGACGGTCATTAGCGTCGCGTCATGAGCCAGCTCGCGCCCGCGCCCCGCCTGCTGGGCGCCCGGCTGCGCGGCGCGGGGAGCGGAGCTGTGATGGCGGTTGGCTCCATGTCCTGCGTCCAGCTCGGGCTGGCCCTGTCGGCGCACCTGCTGGATCAGCTCGGCCCGCTGGGCATCGCCGGACTGCGGCTGGCCTTTGCCGGCGTCCTGCTGCCGATCCTGGTCCGGCCCCGCCCCAGCGACTTCACTGGCAAGGACCTGCTGGCCTGCGGCCTCCTGGGCGTCGTGACCGCGGGCCTGATGATGCTGTTCATGCTCGCGATCGCGCGCATCCCGCTCGGCACCGCCAGCGCGCTGGAGTTCCTCGGGCCGCTCACGGTCTCGGTGCTCGGGCCCGGCGGCGGGCGCAGGCGCTGGGCGGTCCTGGCCGCAACAGGCGTGGTGCTGCTGACCCGGCCCTGGACCGGTGGCATCGACCCCGCTGGCCTCGGCTTCGCGCTGGGCGCCGCGGCCTGCTGGGGCACCTACATCCTGCTGACCCAGCACGTCGGCGACCGGGTCACCGGCCTGAGCGGGCTGGCCGTCTCCATGCCGGTCGCCGGCATGGTGGCGCTGGCTGCCGCCGGTTCCTCCGGGCTGCACGGGGTAACCTGGCCGCTGCTTGTCGCCATGCTGGCGCTGGCCGCGCTGCATCCCGTGCTGCCGTTCAGCCTGGAACTCCTCGCCCTGCGGCGCCTCACCGCCGGGGCCTTCGGCACCCTGATGAGCCTGGAACCCGCCATTGCGCTGCTGGCCGGCCTGCTCATCCTCGGGCAGATCCCGGGCGCGGCAGCCACCGCCGGCATCCTGTTCGTGGTCATCGCCGGAATCGGCGCCACCCGCGCCGGCGCCCGAACGCCCCAACCCAACGCATTATTCAGGCCAGCCTCGGATAACCCGGCACAGCGGCCTGCCGAACGAGACCAACGCCATGTTCACCAGCAAGGCGTGCATGATGAAGGTCGACGAGACCGCGCCCCGGGTGAGCCTGGTCATCAAGATCGACCATCGTCCGGGCGTGACCGGCGCATTGCGGCACAAGGTTGAATCGGTCGAGCGCGCTGGCCGCACCGTAGACAGGAATCGGCCCAGGCATCCCTCCTGCAGCCGTGAGCTGGGTCGCTGGCCAGGGCGACAGCTACCGCCCTGGGCTGACGCGGTCGATCCGGCGGACCGAGATCACGTCATCACCGCTCTCATAAACCACCCTGTACCGGCCGACGCGCAGCCTCCGGGCCGGGTGCCGGGTCAGTCGGCTGGGTGTCACAGGGCTGATGCTAACGCTGGTCGCTGACGGACATGGACCGACACGGCCGCCACGGGGGATGACCATGGGGGCGAGTCGGGTTTCGAGGACTTTGCCTTCTCTGATGGTGGGCGGGTGGCCACGAGATGAGGTGCGCAGCAGGGTGGCACTGCGCGCTGATCCTTGCGCGGCAAGTCGCCGGGCATCTCCGTGGTGAACACCGCCAGCCGGGGCCGTGCCTCCGCGATCTCCGGAGGGGTCATCTCTGCGTGACACTGCAAACAGGCCAGGCGCACGCCCGAAACGACCTAGCAAAGCGCTACCGGGGTCTCCCTAGAAGGGGTAGGCGGGGCGGCCGCTGTGCCGGATCGTGACCCAGCGCTGCTTGGTGAACGACTCGATGCCGGCCGTGCCGCCGAACTTGCCGTAGCCAGAGTTCTTCACGCCGCCGAAGGGGGCCATGGGCTCATCGCCGATGCCCTGATTGTTGATGTGGATTATCCCTGACCGGACACTATTACGAAGGATTTACGAAACGTCAGAGCCTAGCGACCTACACCGGATCTGGAGCAGCGCCTACCACGGCTGCCAGCTCGGCGCGGGAAGTGATGCCCAGCTTCGGGAAGATCCGGTACAGGTGGTTGCGGACGGTGCGATGCGATAGGTAGAGCTGCTGGCCGATTTCCCGGTTGCTCAGCCCTTCCGCGGCTAGCCGCGAGATTTGCAGCTCTTGCGGGGCTAGCAGGTCCAGCGCCCGCGGCGCTGGCTGGCCGCTGCGCTCGCCGGCGGCGCGCAGCTCTTGGCGGGCGCGCTCGGCCCAGGCGTCGGCGCCGAGCGCGTCGAACGTATCTCTCGCGGCGCGCAGCGGCGCGCGGGAGTCGCCGGCCTGCTGGCGGCGGCGCAGCCACATGCCGTAGGCGAGCTGCAGCCGGGCGCGGTGCAGCGGCCAGGCCGCCAGGCCGGTGTCGAAGGCAGCGGCAAACAGTGCCTGTGGGTCGCCGGCGGCCAGCATCGGTGCCGCCACTGCCAGGCTGACGCGTAGCAGGGGGGAGCCGGTCGCGGCCGCCTCGGGGATGAGCTCGGCGTGATGGCGGCGGGCCGCGTCTTGATAGCCGCCGCCGGCGGCCTCGGCCAGGTCGACCAGGGCCCAGGCTCGCAGGTGCGGGTGGTAGGCGGCGTCGCGCGGGTCGAAGATCCGGGCCAGCTGCTCGTAGGCCTCATCGTTACGGCCGGCGCCGAGCGCCGCGGTCCCCCGGGCGAGCTGGACCAGGGCCAGCAGCGGGGGCAGTCCCCCCATCAGCATGACCCGCTCGGCCCGGGCAGCAAGTTCGGTGGCGGTGGCGCTGTCGCCGCGCCGGCCGGCCAGCACCGCCTGGGCGAGCTGACCGCAGGCCGCCCACAACGGCCTGCCGGTTTCGGCCAGCAGCCGGGTGGCTTCTTCGGCGGCCGGCCCGGCCAGGCCCGCCTGGCCGAGTAGCAGCGCATGCCACCCCTGGCTGAGCAGCACCTCACCGAGCAGGCCCAGCCAGCCGCGGACCCGCAGCCCGGCCGCCGCCGCGGCGTGAAACGCGACCGCCTGCTCGCAGGCTCCCACGGCCCCGGCGGCGGAGCCCAGCAGGTAGTCCTGATTGGGGTCCGAGCCGGGCTGGTGCCGGCCCAGCCGCGCCAGGACCGCCGCGCCGTGCCCGGCCGGGTCGCACAGGGCCAGGACATACAGCAGCCGTGGATCGTCGCCGGCGACCGGCATGGCCTCGGCTACCGCGGTCATCCGCTGCCTGGTCCGCCCGTCTGGGTTCGACCACCAGCACCGCAGCGCCACGTTCACGAGCGTGAGCAGCGCCTGGTCGGCGTCGCCGTTCTGGCGCATCTGGTCGGCCAGGCCGGCCAGCGCGGCCAGCGGCCGGGCGCCGGACCGGGTGGCCGCGCCCGTGGACTCGCGGGCCCAGGACAGCCGGAGCCGGTCCCCCGGTGCGAGATCCAGCGACTCCGCCTCATCCAGCAGCCGTAGCACCGTCTGCGGCCGGCCTAGGTCGCAGAACGCCCACGCGGCGCTGATCAGCCGCTGCCCGCGCCGGGCCGGGCCCGGGCTCAGCCGGGCCGCGGCGGCCAGCGCCGCAGCCTGTTCCGCGATCGCCCCGCGGCGCAGTGCCCGGTCCGCGGCCGCCTCCAGCCCCGACGCCACCTCCTCATCCGGTCCCGCACTCGCCGCCGCCAAGTGCCACACGTGACGGTCCGGCAGACCCGCGAGCACCTCCGCCAGGGCCCGGTGCATGGCCTGCCGCGCAGCCGGCCCGGCCGCCTCGCACACCGCCGACCGCACCAGCGGATGCCGGAACCGCACGCTCTGCTCGTCCACCTCGGCCAGCCCCGCCGCCAACGCGGGCGTCGAATCCGCCACCGACACCTGCCCGGCCGCCAAGCTCGCCGCGGCCAGCACCTCTGCCAGCGCGTCCCCGTCGTTCAGCCCCGCCGCCAGCAACGCGCTGAAAGTCGCCGCCGGCAGTCCCGGCAACCGGGACGCGAACGCCTGCTCCAGGCGCCTGGTCAGCGGAATCCACCCGTTCAGAGCCTCACGGCTCTCGCGCTGGCCGGCTGCCGCCGGCAGCTCCACCAGGGCCAGCGGGTTCCCGGCCGCCTCCGCCAGCACCTGCTGGCGGACCACCGGATCCAGCCCTGCATGCGCGTCCAGCAACGCGGCCGCGGCCGCCGGGTCCAGCGGGCCGAGCCGCAGCTCCGCCAGCCCGGCAGCGGCCATCGGGTTGTCATCCAGCTCGGCTTCGCGGGCGGTGCCTACCAGCCCAACCGGGTCCGCGCCCAGCCGGCGGCTCACAAATGCCAGCACCTCGCACGTGGAGGAGTCCAGCCAGTGCACGTCCTCGGCGATCACCAGGACCGGCGCCTGCCCGGCTCCGGCCGCCAGCAGCTCCAGCGTCGCCAGCCCTACCAGCGGCATGGCCGGAGCCACCCCGTCGCTCACCCCCAGGGCAGTGCGCAGCGCATTCCGCTGCCCGCGCGGCAGTCCGCCGGCTTCCGCCAGCACCGGCCGCAGCAGCTGGTGCAGCCCGGCAAACGACAGATGCGCCTCGCCCGGGACACCCGCGCAGGTCAGCACCCGCATCCCGCGATCGGCCGCGCGTCGCCTGGCCATCGCCGCCAGCGCCGACTTCCCGATCCCGGGATCGCCGAGCACCAGCAACGACCCGCCGCCGTCGCCGATGCCGGCGAGCAGCAGCTCCACCGCGGCAATCTCCGAGTCCCGCCCGATCAGCTCTGACGCCATCAGCGGACGCCCCAGGCAAGGGTCACCCCCGCAGTCTGGGCGACCCGGACGTGCCGCGGCAAGCCACCGCTTCCCCGGATAACCTCACCGCGTGCTGGCAGCCGCGGGCATGGACGCTTTCACCGCCAGCAGCACGTTCACGATCCTCTGACCAATCTGCCTCGGGCCCAGCTCACAGGGTCCACCCCTGACCGGACGCCTGGGCCGGCGAGCGCCGACCTTGGTCCGGGCGTGGCCTGGAATCTGGCGGCTCGGGTCACTCGCTGAGCTGCGTTGCGGCAGGGCGGGGTCAGTTGACCCAAGACACGGCGCCATGTGCGTCCGCAGGATGGGCGGAGTCCGGTCTCCCTCCTAGCCAGACGGGCACGAGCATGACAAACCAGCCGATCTCGGTGACCGGCCGGCCGACCGGGGACCGGCGGCATGAGTGAGCTAGCCACCAGCCTGATCCCGCGCCAGCTGGGACCTTTCCGAGTCCGTCTTGACGGGCCCGGCAACGTCTCAGTTGGCCCCTGGCCGGTAAGAGGCGCCACGACGTCCGCCGAGGAGCCGGGAACTCCTGATGTTCCGGCTGCTCCTCCCATCAGAGGAGGAGTCGTGTCTCGCTGCGCTCTGTTCCGGCGGCTGGCCGAAGCGGAACGCGTCGCTCAGATATCGGCGCCGGCCGGGAGCGGGAAGACGGTGCTGATGCGGTCGTGGATCGCCGAGGCTGGCCTGGCCCAGCACGCCGCATTGGTACCGGTGGATAACGAGGAGCGGGATCCGCAGCGCTTCTGGCTGTCGGTGGTCGGCGCGCTGCGCGAAACGGCCCCGGGGGCGGTGCTGGTGCGGGCGCTGACGGCGGCGCCGGACCTGGACGGCTGGGCGATCGTGGAGCGGCTGCTGACGGATCTGGCGCCGCTGGCGGACCGGATCTGGCTGGTCATCGATGACGTGCACGAGCTGGGCCCGGACACGCTGCGGCAGCTGGAGCTCCTGGTGTTGCGCGCGCCGCCGGACCTGCGCCTCGTCCTTGCGACCCGGCACGACCTGCGGCTGGGACTGCACCGCCTGCGGCTGGAGGGCGAGCTGACCGAGATCCGCGAGCCCGATCTGCGGTTCACCGTGGCGGAGGCGCGGGCGCTGTTCGCGGTGGCGGGAGTGCAGCTGCCCGATGCGGTGCTGGTGAGCTTGCGTGAGCGGACGGAGGGGTGGGCAGCGGGGCTGCGGCTGGCTGCGCTGTCGCTCGCCGGGCACCCCGATCCGGCGCGGTTCGCGGCCGGGTTCTCCGGTACGGAGCGGACGGTGGCCGAATACCTGCTGGACGAGGTGCTGGACCGGCAGTCTGAAGAAGTCAGACAGCTGCTGCTGCGCACCTCCATCCTGGAGCGGGTGAACGGGGAGCTAGCCGACCTGCTGACCGGGCACAACGGCGGAGAGCGGGCCCTGCAGGATCTGGAGCAAGCGAACGCGTTCGTGGTCTCGCTGGACGGGTCGCGATCCTGGTTCCGCTACCACCGGATGTTCGCCGGGCTGCTGCAGCTGGAGCTGCGCCGCGCCGCGTCGGATGAGGTCGCCGCGCTGCACCGAACAGCTGCTGACTGGCTCGCGGAGCACGGGCACTCGGTGGAGGCGATCCGGCACGCCCAGGCCGCAGGGGACTGGGGCCTGGCTGCCGGGTTGCTCGCCGATCACTGGCCGGGCTTGCACCTGGACGGGCAGGCCGCCACCACCCACGATTTGCTGGCCGGGTTCCCGCCCGGTGTCCGAGCGGCCGATGCAGGGCTCGCGGCGGTGGTCGCGGCGGACGAGTTGGCGTACGGGTCGCTGGCGGCGGCCGAGCGGTACCTGGGCCTGGCAGAGCGCGGAACGGCCTCGGTGCCGGGCGCCCACGCGCAACTGCTGCTCGGCATCGTCCGGCTGCTGGTAGTCCGCCAGCGCGGCGATCTATCGGCGGTGGCCAAGGAGGTCCGGCGGCTGGAGGTCCTGGCCGAGGACCCGGACGCGGCGCCGCTTGGCCTGGGCGAGGACCTGCGCGCGTGGGCGCTGATCAGCCTCGGCATCACCGAGGTCTGGACAGGCCGGTTCCAGGGGGCAGAGCGGCACCTGGGGCGGGGCGTCGCGCTGGCGCACCGCATCGGGCGGCCGTTTCTGGAGTTCACCGGCCTGGCGCACCTGGCGGCGGTCGAGATGTTCCGGTCGTATGCGCAGGCTGATGAACGCAGCCGGGAAGCGATCGAGATGGCCGAACGACACGGCTGGGCCAGCGACCCGGCCGCCGGCACCGCCTGCATGGTATTGGGAACCATGCTGACGTGGCAGGGAAGACTGGACGAGGCCGAGCCCTGGGTCCGGCGCGCCGAACGCACCCTCACAGCCGAAGCCCAGCCAGCGACCGGACACGTCATCCGCTACGTGCGCGGGCTGCTTGAGCTGGCGCGCGGAAGGGACGCCGACGCGCTCGCCGCATTCCGGGCCGCCGAGCCGCTGGCCCGGCGGCTCGCCGCTTCGCACTACACCGTCCCCCGGGCACGGGCGCTGCTGGTGCACGCCCTGGTGCGCCTGGGTGATACCGCGGGCGCCGAGCAGGCCCTCGCCGACCTCGGCGGCCAAGATCGGGACCACGCAGAGACGCGCATCGCCACCGCGGTGCTGCGGCTCGCCCAAGACGACCCGCAGGCGGCGGTCGCCGCGCTCGCCCCGGTCCTCGATGGCGCCCCCCCTGTACTTCCATGGATCGGGCTGGCTCACGCTTTCCTGCTGGAGGCGATCGCCCGGGACGCGCTCGGCGACCCGGCCGCCGCCGGGCGGCCCCTGGAACGCGCGCTCGACCTCGCCGAACCCGACGGCGCGCTGACAATTTTCCTGCTGCACCCCGCGCCGGGCCTGCTCGAGCGCCATGCCCGGCACGGCACCGCCCACGCCGCCGTGATCGCCGAGAATCCAAGGCCTGCTCGCCGGGAACAGGTCCGCGCCGCGGCCCGGCAGCCAAGTGGCATGGGCCCGCAGCCGCGGCCTGGATGAACAGCTCACCCACAGCGAGATCCGGGTGCTGCGCTACCTGCCGACCCAACTCACCGGACCCGAGATCGCCGGCGAGCTGTTCCTCTCGGTGAACACCGTCGGCACCCACACGCGCCACTTGTATGGCAAGCTCGGCGTCCACAGCCGCCGCGAGGCGGTAGACCGCGCCCGCGCCCTGGGCCTGCTCGCACCCTCCGCGCGAAGGGCTTAACGCGGAGCCGGGGCGCTCAGGCTCCTCTGCGCCGACGCCTGGTGGCGGCATCCCATCGGCCAGGGCCAGATCCATCGCGGCGATCTCGTTGAAGTCTTCCCGATAACCAGCGCACCGGTCGCCTTTAAGGTCGCGGAATGAACGGAGTTGCTTCTTTGGTGCCTGCGGTGCGGGTCGAGGGTGTGGTTAAGCGCTTCGGGGCGACCGTGGCGCTGGACGGTGCCGGGCTCGAGGTCCCGGCGGGAATGGTGTTTGGCCTGCTGGGCCCCAACGGGGCGGGCAAGACCACGCTGGTCCGCATTCTGGCCACGCTGCTGGCGCCCGATGCGGGGCGGGCGGAGGTCCTCGGCCATGACGTGGTGCGCGAGGCTGCCGCCGTGCGCGAGGTGATCGGCCTGACGGGACAGTTCGCGGCGGTCAACGAGCTCTTGACCGGGCGGGAGAACCTGGAGATGTTCGGCCGCCTGTTCAAGCTGTCGCGGGCAGAGGCCAGCCGTCGTGCCGGCGAGTTGCTGGAACGGTTCGACCTGGCCGAGGCGGCTGACCGGTCGGCGCGGACCTATTCGGGCGGTATGCGCCGCCGGCTCGACATCGCCTCGAGCCTGGTGACCCGGCCGCGGGTGCTGTTCCTCGATGAGCCGACCACGGGACTGGACCCGCGCAGCCGCAACGAGATCTGGGCCATCGTGCGCGAGCTGCGGCGCGGCGGGACGACGCTCCTGCTGACAACCCAGTACCTGGAGGAAGCCGATCAGCTGGCCGACCGGATTGCCGTTATCGACCGCGGGAAGGTGATCGCGGAGGGAACCGGGAACGAGCTCAAGGACCGCGTCGGCGGACAGATCCTGGAGGTGGAACTGGCCAGCGCGGGACAGCGCGAGCGGGCGCAGGCGGTGCTCGCCGGGGTGGGCTGCGGCGATCCTCAGCCGGACGAGCGCCCGGACCGGCTTACCCTCCCGGCCCCGCGCAACGGGCTGCAGCTGGTCGAGGAGGCGGCCGCTGGGCTGCGCCAGGCGCACATCGGCGTCAGCGACATCGGGCTGCGCAGGCCCACGCTGGACGATGTCTTCCTGCAGCTGACCGGTGCCCCGCCCAGCGAGGACGGCGGCGGACCCAGCCCCCCGGCCCAGCACCGCCCCCGGCCCCCGCAGCCGCCGAACGCATCGGCGCCTCGCCGCCGGGCCCTGCGGCTGCGGCCCCCGCAACTACAGGCCGTGCGCTCGGCCGTCACCGACACCGCCGTGGTCACCGGCCGCAACCTGCGTCACTTCATCCGCCAGCCGGACCTGCTCACCTTCTCCACCATCCAGCCGGTCATCTTCGTGCTGCTGTTCGTCTACGTGTTCGGCGGCGCGGTCAGCCGCTCGCTGCCGCACGGGGTCACCTACGTCAACTTCCTGCTGCCCGGGATCCTCGTCCAGTCGGTCACCTTCCGCGCCTCACAGACCGCGGTCGGCCTGTCGGAAGACCTGCAACGCGGGGTAATCGACCGGTTCCGGTCGATGCCGGTGGCCCGCTCGGCCGTGCTCGCCGGCCGCACCGCGGCCGACCTCGTCCGCAACATCGCGATCATCGTGCTGATGATCGCCGTCGGCTACGCCGTCGGGTTCCGCTTCCACGGCGGGGTAGCCGGAGCGGTCGCGTGCATCGCCGTCGTCGCCGCCTTCGGCTTGGCCCTCAGCTGGATCTTCGCCTTCGTGGCGCTCACCGTCCGGGGCGCCGAGGCGGCGCAGACGGCCGGATTCGTCGTGATCTTCCCGCTCGTCTTCGCCAGCTCGGTGTTCGTGCCCGTCTCGACCCTGCCGCACTGGCTGCAGGCATTCGCGAAGATCAGCCCCGTCACCCTCACCGCCGACGCCGCCCGCTCGCTCGCTCTCTACGGCACGACGACATCGCTGGGAGCGGCAGCGGCATGGATCGGCGGCCTGCTGGCCGTGTTCATCCCTCTGTCGATATGGCGCTACCGGCGGATCAGCTAAGCCGCGTTCCACTGCATGCCTGACGCTCGGGGGGCTAGTTGCCTGGCGGTGCGAGGTCGTGCCTGGCGGTGAGCAGGAGCCAGGTGAGCGTGCCGGCTGCCAGTCCGCCGGCGGCGGGCTGGGCGCCGGACGGCCGAGGTCACCAGGACCGTCCGCTGCCCGGTGACCACGTCGCGGCACGGGGCTTCGCGGCGGGCAATGAGACCGTTAGCATCGCGGTTCGCATCAATGTCGGCTGCCGCCGCCCGGTCACTACCGAGGAGATTATCCGGAGACCCACAGGTCAGATGGACGGACGACCCCGTTCCCGAGAGGTGATACACGTGTTTTACACGTAAGGTGTAAAGTAGATGTATGAGCAGGGTGCGTACGAACATCGAGATCGAGGACACCTATCTTCAAGCGGTCATGGATCGCTACGGTCTGCGTACTAAGACAGAGGCGGTCGAGTTCGCCCTGCGGCATTTGGCCGGGCAGCCCATGACACGAGAGGAAGCCCTGGCGATGCGAGGCGCGCACGCTATAGATGAGCTTCCCGAAGATACGCGCCCGGGGGACGCGGCGTGATCCTTGCAGACACCTCCGCTTGGGTTGAATATGACCGGGCCACCGGGAGTACGGTCGATCTTCGCTTGTCAGAGCTGATTGCTGCCGAGGACCCTATCGCCGTCACCGAGCCGGTGATCATGGAGGTTCTGGCCGGAGCACGCAGCGACGCCCGGGAGGCTGATCTGCGCCGTCTTCTGCTGCGGTTTCACTTGTATCGCTTCGATGCCGCCGCCGACTTCGACGGTGCCGTCCGCATCTACCGCCGCTGCCGACAGGCAGGTATCACGCCCCGAGGACTGGTCGATTGCATGATCGCCGCCGTCGCCTGGCGGCAACAGGCGACTCTCCTCGCTTGCGACGCTGACCTCGCTCGCGTCGCCCGCGTTATCGGGATCGAGCTAGACCAGTCATTACGGCGTTCGCGACATTCCAACTAAAGCACGATTAACTTGCCCGACGCCCGACCGGTTCATGCCCGGGAGGCGGCCAACTCCCGCCGATGATCAGTCGCGCATATCGCGCGTTATCGCGCATCCGTATCCGCTCATAGGACGCCCATCACCGGCATGAGCGCCCCTGGGCGGACCTGCCCACCAGCGTCGGCTGCCAGAAAGCCTGGGCCGCGGGCTGGCTCCGGAGGGTTACAGGGTCACGCCGGTCAGCGCGGCGCAATACCTGAGCAGTCGGTCCTGGACCTCGAGATCGCGGGCGGCGGGGTGTGTCATGCGGGGCTTCTGGTGATAGAAATAGCCGCCCGTCACCCTTGCGCCCGGATCCGGGCTGACGGCCAGCCACGCCTGGGTCACCGGGGCCAGTGACATGTCATCGGGTGCGCCGGGGCCGCCCATTCTGGTCGGTACCCAGCCAGGCTCGAGCGCGTTCGCCAGGACCCCGGTCCAGCGCCGCGCGACGGCGAAGGCGAGCACGACGTCGAGCAGCTTGCTGTCGGAGTATGCCTGCGCGCCGTTCCAGCGACGGTGTTCCCACTGCGGATCGGCCAGGCCGGGATCCCCGCCGCGGTGCATGCCGGAGCTGAGGTAGACCAGCCGGGCAGGCCGCTCGATCAGGCCGGTCAGCAGGTACGGGGCGAGCACGTTGGTCGCGAAGATGTGCTCCAGGCCGTCCTCGGTGCGGATCCGCCGCGGCTCCCGGTAGCCGGCCCCGGCATTGTGAATGACCGCGTCGTACCGGCCGCCCGCGTTCGCCTGCCCGGCGACCTGCCGCATGCCCGCCATGCCGGCCAGGTCGCCGACGACGACCGCCCTCGCGGCGGGCAGCGCCGCACGTGCGTCCTCGGCCCTGGCTGCACTGCGGGCATGCAGCGTGACCGAGTGGGTCAGTTTGACTAGTCGTTCAGCAAATCCGGCGGACTCCATCAGCGCTCAGAGGTGACCCGCGGCGCCTGGCGCCATCACGGCTAGCGCAAGATCGCATCGTCGCCAGTCTCAGCTGCCGCGGGATTGACCGTGTAGGCGCCATTTATTCAGCAACGGCGAAGACCTGCCAGGTTCGTGGGATGCCCTTGAGGACGTGTTCACCTCGATCGGCGAAGCTGAGCCCTGATCCGGCGACCAGGTCCACGACCGTGCGCGAGACAAGGACCTGATCCGCTCCGGCCAGCGCGGCGACGCGGGCCGCGATGTGAACGGCTACTCCGCCGACGTCGTCGCCCATCCGCTCGCACTCGCCGGTGTGGATACCGGATCGGATGGGCAAGCCCAGCTGGCGCATGCGGGCTCCGATGGCCTGGGCACAGCGGACGGCCCGGGCTGGGCCGTCGAAGGTGGCGAGGATCCCGTCTCCGGTCGAACTTGACCCATTGCCCTCGATGGCGCTCGAGCTCGCTCCGGCTGATCGCTTCGTGGTCGCCGAGCAACTGCCGCCACCGGCGATCGCCTACCGCGATGGCGTGCTGGGTCGAGTCCACGATGTCGGTGAACAGCACCGTCGCCAGCACCCGGTCGCTATGTGTGCCGCCGTAGGTTCCGGTCAGGAAGTCTTCGATCTCGTCGAGCTCGGTGTCAGCGCCGCTCGCCCAGCCCGGATGGTCGTTGCCGGCGATCTCCACGAAACGGGCGCCCGGGATGTGCCCGGCGACGTAGCGGCCGGCCGCCACGTCGGCGAACGGGTCGTGATCCCGGTGCACCACCAAGGTCGGGACGTGCACCGAAGGGAGGATCCTGCGCACGTCGGTCTGCTCGATGACCTCCCAGAGCTGCGCCACCGACCCAGGGCTCAGCGAGTACCGCTCCAGGCGCGCCCACCACGCCCGCGATACCGGATCATCTTGGCTCGGGGCGACCACCTGCGTCAGCCCGGCCCCCCACTCCTCGGCGAGGGAGGCCACCAGTACGTGCCACTCGTCCGGCGGCGGCCCCCACGGGAAACCGGGCGCGCTGGTGATCCGAGGGCGGCTCCCCGACAGGACGAGTGCCGCCGTGCGTTCCGGGTGGGCGGCGGCAAACAGGATCCCGAGCAGCCCGGAGTCCCCTCCGGCCAGCATGACTACCCGTTCGGTCCCCACAGCGTCCATGACTGCCACCACGTCGTCCATTTGCTCCTCGAGGGTCGGGAGCCAGGCCCGGCCGGTCAGACAGCCCGGTGCCGCGCTTGTCGAAGTGGATGACCCGGCCGAACGAGGCCAGGCGCCGCAGATAGTGCGCCGGTGCTTCGTGCTCCCACACCAGCTCGACGTGAGAAAAGACCCCCCACACGAACGCCACGTCAACCGGACCCTCGCCGAACACCTGGTAGGCGATATGAACACCATCAGCGGCGCGCGCATAGCGGGTCAGCGGTGCCTCGGCCACGACAGTCAGACTAGGTCCAGCCGGTGACGAGACGGGCGAGTTCGGGCATGTGCAAGAACGTCCGTCCAGGCCCGAGACCCCGAAGCTACTGGCGGGAGCCGGCTAACGGGGGGTGCTGGCGTTCGGTCGCCGCTAGTCCTGGACGCTTTCGCAGAGGAACTTGAGGCTGATGTTCCACAGGTCGTGACCACGGTGCATGTGGCCGGGATTGGAGTCGGCGAGTTTCTTCGGGTTGAGGCCGTTGCCGGTCTCTTCCATTACCACGTAGGTGGTTCCCTCGTCGCGCGGCTCAAGCAGCCAGGTGTGGTAGGCCAGCCACTGGTCTGTCTCGCCGTACCAGCCGATGCGGGCCGCGGGCTCGAATTCGTGGACGGTGCTGTGGATGTGCGCGCCGAAGGTGATCCAGTCGAACGTGACGCCGGCACCGAGGAGCCCGCTGGAGGCGTTGACGGTGACGTCGCTGGCGTTGGAGTACCAGTCCGGCCAGGCGGTGGCGTGGATGAGATGCTCCCAGATCTTTCCCGGTGGCGCGGCGATCACGATGTCGTTGTGGGCGAAGAGGTCGGCCTGCTCGGGCACGATGCCCTGCGGCCAGTGGATGTGCGCCGAGCGGCGCTGGATGTCCTCAATGATTGACATGATTGTGCCTTCCATCAGGTCGTGTGACGACAGTGTGGTGCGGCTGGGCCGCGATAGTGGGGTTATCGGGGTCGCCGGGTGGTGCAGGCTTGCCTGCGGCTGCGTCCAGCTCGCGTCTGCGGTTGTCGCGTAGCCCGAATGCGGCGATGATCGCGGCGGCGATGAGGCCAAGTCCTGCGATGAGGACTGCCACCCGATAGCCGTGAGAGAAGGCCTGTTCGGCGGCTGGCCGGTGACCCGTCCCGAGCGCCCTGGTCACCGAGCTGATGCGGGCGCTGGCGACGTTGCGGGTTTGCCCGATCGCCGCCCGCCTGGCTGCGCCGGGCAGATGTGCGGCCTGACTTGTCCATGCGGAGGTTGCGGCGTCTGCACCGATGGCGCCGAGGATCGCTAGGCCGATCGAGGTGCCCACTTGGCGGGAGGCGTTGAAGACCCCCGACGCGGTGCCCGACAGGCCGGGCGGGACGTCCCGCAGGCGACATTGGCGACCCCGGGAATCCACATCCCGGTTCCGGTGCCGAAGAGCACATGGCCGATCACGGCGATGATGAACGGCGATGAAGGTGCAAGCGTGCTGAAGGTGAGGATGCCGGCCGCCGTCACCAGGCAGCCTCCGCCGGCGATCGCCCTGGCTGGCAGCTGGCGGCTGAGGCGTCCTGCGAATTGCGCCATCACCAGGAACGGGATGTTCATGAACAGCCAGGACAGCCCGGTGCGCAGGGCGGTCCATCCGTCAACGTCCTGGTAGAGCAGCGTGAGGTAGAAATACACCCCGGTCAGCGACGCGTAGGAGAGCAGGTAGACACAGCACGAGGTGGTGAAGCTGCGCAGCTTCACCACCGCTGGCGGGATCATCGGGACCGGTGCCCGGTGTTCCCACCACACGAACGAAACCAGCAGCACCAGGCCCGCGGCGAGCGATGCCGCCACCGGGGCCGACGTCCAGGAGTTCGAGGCCGACTCGATGAGGCCGAAGATCAGGGCGAGCAGGCCCGCGGCGCTGGTGAGGACGCCGGGAACGTCCACCGGGCGGGTATCGGGATTTCGTGATACAGCCAGCAAGGCTGCGTAAGGCGGGCCCTGTCACGGCCGGTGCCACCCATGAATCGCGCGCGGCCCCTCCGCACATCCCCGTGACGGCGCTGCTGTACCAACTGGCCATCTTCACGCGGTCTCCACAGCGGATGCGCTTGCCCTCCACGTGCAGGTTCTCAGATAGACCCGGGGGGACCGGGATTTCCAGCCCGGTGATCCGCCCCTGCCTGCGCATCGCGTGCCCGTGTCATGTGGCATCCGCGGGCACCGACGAGGAGGAAACCGTGGACCGGGACTATCCCGTGCAGGTGCGAGCCCGCCTCGACGAGCCGCTGAGCCGCTGGCTGTGGCTGGTCAAGTGGCTGCTGGCGATCCCGCACTACATCGTGCTGTTCTTCTTGTGGATCGCGTTCGCCGTCGTCACCGTCATCGCGTTCTTCGCCATCGTGTTCACCGGCCGCTACCCGCGTTCGCTGTTCGCCTTCAACCTGGGGGTGCTGCGCTGGTCGTGGCGGGTCGCCTACTACACCTACAGTGCCCTGGGGACCGACCGCTACCCGCCGTTCAGCCTGGATGAGGAGCCGGGCTACCCCGCGACGCTGGACGTCGCCTATCCCGAGCGGCTCTCCCGCGGCCTGGTCCTGGTCAAGTGGTGGCTGCTGGCCATCCCGCAGTACGCCATCGTCGCGGTGTTCGCCGGCGGCGCCGCCTACACCACGACCGGGGCCCGGGGGGCAACCTGGCAGGCCGATGCCCTCTCCGGCGGCCTGATCGGGCTGCTGGTGTTCTTCGCGGCGATCACGCTGTTGTTCGCGGGCCGCTACCCGCGCGGGCTGTATGACTTCATCGTGGGCATGAACCGCTGGGTCGTGCGGGTCATCGCGTACGCCGCTTTGATGACCGACGCCTACCCGCCGTTCCGCCTGGACCAGGGTGGCGCCGGCGTGCGCGCTCCCGCACCCGATGACCTAGCACCGGCCGCGGCTGCTTCGGTCCCGGCTCCAGCCGCACCGGCTGGCTGAAGGACCTACCCGCAGCCCGGGTCAGCACGTGTGGCGCAGCTCAAGGTAGGTCGCCTCTCACGGTCATCGGCTTGGCGGGTGCAGACTGGGCGAGCATGCCCGTACCCTTGATCTCCTGAGAGTTTCAACGAGCAGCCACCGGTCCAGTGCGAAACCACCAGCCCACAACCTCTCGCGGGCGCCCCACGTGTACCGCGGCGGCCGCATTCGGCCGTACGTGGCCGCCGGAAGACGACAGATCGCACGCCGCGCCTAGGACGTCCCGATTCTTAGCATGCCGTCTTGGATGTGCTGAGCACCACGGGGATTAAGAACCTCCATACCATCTGCACGCGTTCTGCTGCTGTCCTGCACAGACGCGAGTTGCGGTGCTGTGACAAGGGCCATGGCTGGCAAGGGCATGGCCTGGCCAAGGCCAGCCGGTGCGTTCCTTCTGAGAACAAGTTTGTGCAGACGTTGCCTGTCACCTTGAGTAGCGTCCGCGGAATGACTTCGGCCGGGAGCCGGGCGGCTTCCCCGGCACGAGTAAGGCAATAGCCTCATGAGCCAATTTAAGGGGGAGCAGATGACCACACAGACGAAGTCGCTTTATGACCGGCTCGGCGGTCTCGATGCGATCCACGCGGTTACAGAATCGTGGGTGGCCCGGGTCGGGGGGGATGACAGGGCCAACGGGAAGTTCGCGCGGACTGACCTTCCGCGGCTCAAGAAGGAGGTCGCCGACCAGTTGTGCGAGGTCACCGGCGGTCCCTGTACCTACACCGGCCGTAGCATGCGGGAGACCCACGCCGGGATGCAGACCACGGCCGGCGAGTTCGATGTCGTCATGCAGCACCTGGGGGCGGCGCTCGACGAGCTCCGCGTCCCCGAGCCGGAGCAGGGCGAGCTGGTTGAGCTGCTCAGGCCGATGCGCGATGACATCGTCGAGGTCGAGTCGCCGCAGACGGGTACGCCGCTTCCTGACAGCTACCAGGCTGCGCCCCCTCTGACGTGAGCGGCATGGCGTGCCAGCCGTCAGCCGCCGAACGTACCTTGAATCTACGCATGCCCGGGTGCACCTAGTGGCGGGCGGGCGTGGCTCGCGGGCCGACCGCGGGCGATCCTTGGCGGGACCGAGCAGCGGCTGGTCGCAAAGCCAACAGGGCCTGGGCCCGTCCTGGCCCGGCTTCCGGAAAGTTGCTACTGCGGACCGAGGGCGCGTGCGACTTCGATCCGGAGCACCTGCTCGACGTATTCGGCGAGCAGCGGCAACGGTTCATCGCGGTCCTCAAAAGATTCGGCCCTGACGACTGGGCTGCCCCGACCCGGTGGGCCGCGTGGTCCGCGCACGACGTCGTCCGCCACCTATGCGACGCCAATAGGGTTGGGATCGCGATCGCCGCTGGTGCAGATGACGGCACGCTCGACATCATCGCCGGCTTCGACCCGAGAATCACGCCTTGTCAGTGGCTGACCGCATAGGCCGGCGAGTCACCCCAGGCCACCTTCGGCCGCTTCGTGGCGACGACTGAGGAGCGGTTCGGTCTCTTCCGCGATCGGCTGGCCCAAAGCCACAGGTTCGACGTCCGCCTGCCGTACGGGCCGATGGACTGGACGGTAGGCATGCCCAAGCTGAGGCCCCGCGAAATGGAGGCCGAAGCATCGCCGACGCGCTGCGAGCCTCCCTTAGACCAGCGGCACGCGCAGCCGTAAGAATTCCCGGCCCACGCGTGCTGCCCTGGCGGCCGGACGAGCGAGGGCAGTTCGCTATGATGCCTCCCCCTGCGGCAACCGGGGACTATTGGCGGATCAGGGCATCGGGCAGGCGGGACTGCATTCATGCTCGTTGTAGGCGCCTGCGAGGCCGTCGAGCCGGAAGACCAGGCCGGTGCCACCGGCTGTGCTCGTGCACCGGCAAGACGGTGAAGGTTCGCCACGCCTGCTACCGAGGTGACGAACGTGGAGGCCAGCGCGCGGGCGCGACCTGGGAGGGCTGGCGGCCCGGCCCGGCCGGCAGCAGCTCGATGCGGATGACCGATCCGGCGATGCCGCCGGGCACGGTTCCGGCGATCAGCAGCAGGGTGAGGCGGCCGCGGATCTACCGCTGCCGCCAGTACCGGTACAGCGTGCCGGGAGCGGCGATCAGGTTGGAGAGCAAGTTGGTCCGGTGACCGCCGGGCTCGGGGTACCCAGGACGCTGACCTGAAATGGCAGCAGCAGCACCGCGCCGGAGATGGTGGCGGTGTCAGGGGCGAGCCAGTACAGTGCGTGCCCCCTTGCCGCTGGCCAGCACGCGGGCCCCGCCGATCTGCACCGCCTTCACCGCCCCGCCCGCGCCAGCGGGTGCCGCGTCGCCCCGGCCCCGGTCACCCCGAGCAGCTCCAGCGCGACTACGCACACCACTGCGAGGGGTCCCCTGCTCTGCCGGAAGCCTCCCGCCATAGCCAGCGCGCAGTCGGTCCGCTCAGTACCCGGAGCCACCGGAACTGCTGCCCTAGCCGGCCGAGGGCGCGGCGGCGCCGGAGGCGGTCATCTCATGCCACACCCCGCCGGACAGGTTGAGGCCGTTGCCCTTGGCTTGCCCCGGAGCGGTGTCACCGGCGTAGGTGTACAGCGGGTGCCGGTCGTAGGTGGCCTGCTTCGACCCGTCGGAACGGGTGATCACGCCGAGCTTCCCGGTAACGCCGGAGCCAGCGGTGGCCGGTCCCTTGACCGGCGGCCAGAAGTGGGCACACGAGCCGTTGCAGTTGGACTTGGTGGCGGTGTCGGGGACGAACCAGTACAGCGTGAAGCCCTTGGCATTGGTGAGCACCGTGACCCCGCCGATCTTCGCCGTCTTCAGGGCCGTGCTGGACGAGCCGGCAGTCGGGGACGCCGCCGCGCTCGCCGAACCGCCCGACCCGGCTGAGCCGCCTCCCGATGAGCTCCCGCACGCCGTCGCGACCACGGCCAGCGCGGCCAGGGCAACCGCGGCCAAGCCCGCCGGTATCCGCGATCTGCTACTCCGCATCACATACCTCGCTCCCAGGCGATGACCGCTGGATCCCGCCGCCCGGGAAGGCAGTGCCTTGGCACATCCCGCCGCCCACCCACGGGTGATCATTGAGCAGCCTGCGGCCGGACCGGTCTGCGCAGGATCGTTGGGGCAGCGGCTGTCATCCTGGCCGCGCCTCGCCCCGCCCGCGCGACGGCAGGCAGCAATCCCGGGATCGGGGACCCACGGCGGCGTATCGCGCCGGTTGTATTCATTTGTCCCTGGCCAGCCGGCCTTACCGCGCTGCCGCAGGCTCCTGATGACGCTACGCTCCTGCTCGCCGGATGGTCCAGTGCCGCTGGCCACGGATGTGCAGCCGGGACGCGCAGAGGGGGCAGGACAGTGGGCATGCAGGTGCAGGTGCCGACCCGGGACGTATTCCGGGTCTTCGAAGTTAGCCGGGCTCAGCGCCGTGGCTGTGGCCCAGCGACAGGCCAGACCCGCCGGTTTTCGGGCTCGGCAGCGGACCCGCCCCTGGATGCTCACCAGCGCCTCATCACGTGGCTGGCGCTATGCCGGCCTCTTTGACGTCACCACCCCATTGGTCGGCCGGGCTCGGTCGCCGGCCGCCACTTGCTGCTGGTGTTCGCCGCCGCTTTCTAGTGCTTCGGTCAGTCGGTCGGCTGTCAGAGGCGGAACGTCGCGCCCTCGTCATCGACGCACTCGGCGAGCAGCCCGTACGGTTTGCGCTCGGGCTCGTCCGCGTGGCCGTCGGCTGTCCGGACCCGCTCGACCGCGGCCGCGATGTTGTCCTACGCGGTAGGACAGTTGCACCTCGGGCTCTGCGCCCTCCGACAACCAGATGCCCAGCGGCGGCGTGGTCTCGCCGGTGCGCCATGTGCCAGGGTGACCGGAGGAGAACGGCACCTGCAGCACGGCCTCGTAGAACTCCTTGGCCCGGAGCGCGTCCCGCGCCACCATCGTAACGTTCGCGACGTCGCCCTGGCGCAGCCGGGTGGCCCGCGCCGGCCGCCTGAGCAGCATCCAGCGGTGCCCGAACGGGTCGACGATCACCGAGCCGCGACCGTAGGGCTGGTCCGCCGGCTCCCGTTCTATCGAGACGCCGCTGCGCCGGGCCCGCTCGGTACTCGCGTTGACGTCGTCGACCTCCAGCTGGAGGGTGTGGCTGAACGTCGCGGGGGAGTCGGGTGCGCGCACGGGCACGTCGGGCCAGAGGTCGGAAGATTCGGCGAACATCAGCACCGCGTCGCCGATGCCGACCTCTGCGTGGCCGATCGTGCCGTCCGCGTTGACGTGGAGCTCGCCGCGGCGCTGCGCGCCGAGCACCCCGATGTACCAGTCCATGGCGCGCCGGGCGTCGGACACGACGATGTAGGGGGCCAACGGCGCGCCCAGTACGTGCCTGATCGGGGGCAGGGCAGCCTAGCCGCCGATGTCGCGGCCCTACAGGCCGACGGCTTGCGGCCGCTGGGTCTAGGTCGCTTCCTCCGGTCGCGTCGATTGCGATCGGCTGGGGGTCTAGACCCGGCGGCCAGCTGCGGCTCTGCGTCAGCCTTGGCCTGGGCGTATCAGATAGAACGTCCGGTCGGCCGTTCTCGGTCCCGTTTCGACGCTGCGGACCTGGCCGGTTACCCCCGCATAGATGCCTGTGCCGCCGGTGACCGCGAGGGTATACCTGGTCGCGGTGTCCGGGACCGCCACCTGGACGTCGATCTGGCCGCCTTTGAGCACATATGCGGCGTGGCACAGTGACACAGACGCCGTGGCGGTCGTGCACGAGATGTAGGCCTTGCCCGCCTCGGCCCCGGCCGGGGTCCGGACGTCGAAGACGACCGCCGTTACGTCGCCGGGGCCGCCGTGCCCGGCATGATTGACCGCAAGGGAGACGAACACGGTGCGGAGCGGCAGGACCTGCGCCCTGTCGTGTGCTGCCGGAGCTGCCGGGGACGCGAACGCGGCGCCAGCGGCGCCGAGCGATGCCAGCCCGGTGAGGACGGCGGCCCCGACCGCGGCCGACCGGCGTGAGATTTGCATGATGACCCACCTCCTGGGTTTCGTTACGGCCGGCCACAACCAATTCGTGGCCGTGCCGATTGCAGCGCAGACCAACCAGATCGGGCCGTGAGGCACGGGCGTTGGCCAGCCTGCGCTGCCATGTCGCGGAGCACCCGGACAACCTGGGGCCCTGCTCCACCAGCGCAGCGCGGCCCGGTCGGAGCGCGCTTGGATTGGGCTTGGACTGGCCGCTTGGAACGGCCGAACCGGCGTGGGATGGTGAGAGGCCGTGGCGCTGGCGGCTGGGTGAGGCCGACGACCGGGCCGCGCCCGGTCGCTGGGAGGGCGACGCGCTCATAGGCAGGGACGCAATTCGGCAGTGGGCACCCTGGTCGAGCGGACCACCGCTAGGTCCTGCTGATGTACCTGCCGCGCAACGCCTACCTGGCGGGGAACGCGGTGCGGCAGGCAATCACCACCCAGCCCGCACCATCACCTGGGACCAAGGCAACGAAACGGCCTACCGGCATCCCCGGATCAGCCAGGACGAGAGCGTGGCTGCAGACCCGGGCAGCATGTTGCGCGCTTTATCGGACCCACATCTGGTCGAGCAGCGGGCCGGTGTAATACGGGGAATCCTGGTAGTTCCCGACCCGGGCGGAGACGAACCAAGTCTCTGACCTGTTGAAGATCGGGACCCAGGGAGCCTGGTCGGTGACGACGCGGTCCACCTGTGCCCACAGTCTTCGGGCGGCGGCCGGGTCGGTCTGCTGCGCCGCCTGCGCGCTGCGGGCCAGCTGGTCGGCGTGAGGATCGCAGAACTCGGCGAGGTTGTCGGTGCTGGCGGGATCTTGGTAGAAGGAGCGGCAGGTCAGTACCGGGAGGAAGTAGTCAGACGGGGCGGGAATGTCCGATAGCCAGCCGGTGAGGCCCAGCTGGATCTTGTTGCGGGAGTTGCTGGCTGTGTTGAACAGGTGGTCAATGGGCACTTCGCGCAGGGTGGCCTGGTATCCCAGTTGCCTGAGCACATGGACGAGGTAGGTGCCGACAGGCCTGCCCTGCTCGCTCCATACGGTCACCGGCACGTGCGTGGTGCCGGACTCGTGCGCGAGCCGCACCGCCTTGGCCAGGTCGGGCCCGTGCCAGGTGCCATCCTTGGCGCCGGCCGTGTAGGGGCAGTAGCGCTGATAGCTGGGGAACCCGGCAGGCAGGATCTGGCACGTCGGGGTGGCCTGTCCGGGGGAGCCGAGGTGGAGGAGCTGGATGATCCGGCCGCGGTCGATGGCGTAGTTGATGGCCTGCCGGGCTTTGAGGCTGGTGAAGGGCGGCTGGCGGGTGTTGAGGAACAGGTACGCGGTGGCGAGCTTGAGGCCGGTGTGGACCCTGGCCGGGTAGCGGATGGCGAGGGGGCGGTACGGCAGGTGTTCATCGCTGATATCGACGATATCCGCCCGCCCGGTGGCCACCGCCGATTGCACCTTGCGGGGGTCGGCCATCTGCTCGATCCGGATCATGTTGGGGTAGCCGGCCGGTTGTGCCGCGTACGACCACTGGCGGAAGTATGGGTTCCGCATCAGGGTCAGCGACGAGCCCGGCCGGTGTCGGGAGATCATGTACGGGCCGGTTCCGGGCAGGAACGGCGCGCGGTCGATCAGGTGGCTCGCCGCGCCGGGCGGGGCCGGAGTCGCGAGGAGCAGGGCGAGCTTGTAGAGGAAGTCGGGGTCGGCCTGGCGCAGGTGGAAGGTGACCGTGCCTGCCGCGTCGTTGGTGACGATCCCGGCCGTCAGGTCGCATCGCCGCGGGTTCCGGTGGCACGCTGGAGCGCCGAGGATGCCCTCGTAATAGTCGGGAGCATCGCCGAAGCTGAGCTGGCGCTGGATGCCGCGGCGGAAGTCGGAGGCCCGCACGGGCGCGCCGTTGGAGTACCGGATTCCCCGGCGGAGCGTGAACGTGTACGTGCGTGCCGCCGTCGGCCGGCCGCGGCAGCGTAACAGCCAGGTCCGGTATCAGCGTGTCCCCCTGCACGCCGCCTGTTTTGCGGAACGCGACCAGCCCGTCGTAGACAGCGGCTAGTGCAGGCGTTGCGAGGTCCAAATCATGCGCCGGGTCAAGCTGAGGCAGTGAGGAAGTCACCGCGGTCAGCGTGCCGCCGCGGTGAGTGGCCGCCGCGAATGGGCGCGCCGCCACCCATACGCCGGACCGGGCCACCGCGATCCCCTGGGGGGAGCTTCCCACCGAGACGACACGGTTGACGCGGCGGGTGCGCGGGTCGATGCGGTCGAGCGTCGCGTCGAACTGATCGCTGACCCACACGCCGTCGCTGGCTGCGGCAATTGCACCCGGCCCGTCCCCGACGCCGATAGTAGTGGTCACCCGGCCGGTCGCCGGGTCGAGCCTGGACACGGTGAGGTCGAGCGAGTTGGCCACCCATACCGCTGCCGGGGTGACCGCGATGCCGGCCGGTCCTGCACCGACCGGCATCGGGCCGCTGGGCTGCCCGGTGGCGGGATCGATCCGGGTCACCGTGCCGTCCTGGCTGTTGGCCACCCAGACGGCGTGCGGCCCGGCCGCGATGCCGTCCGGGAGCCCGCCCACCGGCACCGTTTTGGTCACCTTGCCGGTCATCGGGTCGATCCGGTCCACCGTGTCGTCGCCCTGGTTGGCCACCCACACGCCACTGGGCCCGCTGGCCAAGGCGACCGGAACATTGCCCACCGGAATGGTCTGGACGACCTTTCCGGCCGCGGTGTTGATCTGTGAGACGGTTGCGTCGCCGCTGTTGGCCACCCACGCGTCTTGGCCGGTGACGGTCACCGCGGCTGGGTCGGTGCCGACCGGGATCGTCTGCACGACGGCGTGGGTGGCCGGGTTGATCCGCGACAGCGTCCCCTCGGCGCTGTCCACGGCCCAGACCGATCCGTCGCCGTAGGCTAGGCCCACCGGGCTGCCCACCATCACCGCAGCCCCGGCCCGCCCTCCGGATGAGTCGATCAGGCCCACGCTGTCGGCGGGCAGGCCGGCCGGCTCGCCCGTCCACGGCCGGGCCACGGCGACAATGCACGCGGCCGCGGCGACCGCCAGCGCCGAGCCGACGACCAGCAGGCGGCGGGCGTGCCGCCGTGCCCAGGCCAGCTCCCCGCGGCCCGGAGCCGCCCGGTGGGGTGATCCCGGTGCCGGGGCAGCCGCCGGGGCGCCGGTGCTGGCGCCAGCGTCGGCGCGCTGTCCATCGGCCGGGGCCGGGGGGCCGGCCCACTCGAGGGCCGGGTCGTGGGCGAGCACGGCGGCGTGCAGGCGTTCCAGGGGCTCGCCGGGGTCGATGCCGAGCTCGCCGGCGAGCAGGTCACGGGCCCGGCGGTAGGCGGCAAGCGCGTCGGCCTGCCGGCCGGACCGGTACAGCGCCAGCATCAGCTGGCCGTGCAGCCGCTCCCGCAGCGGATGGTCCCGGACCAGCCCATCTAGCTCGGCGGTGAGCGCGTCATGCCGGCCCAGCGCCAGGTCGGCGTCGATCCGGGCCTCCAGCGCGGCCAGCCGCAGCTCCTCCAGGCGTGCCGCCTCGGGCCGGGTGAACGCGTAGTCGGCCAGGTTGGCCAGCACCGGGCCGCGCCACAACTCCAGGGCCCGGCGCAGCGTCTGGGCCGTTTCGGCGTACCGGCCGGCTTCCAGCGCGGCCCGGCCCGCCGTGAAGCCCTGCTCGAAGAGTGCCGCGTCGAGGTGCTCGCGGTCTACGCGCAGCAGGTAGCCGCGATCCCGGGTCACCAGGACCCCCCCCGCCGCGCCCCGGGCGCGGTCCGGCTCCAGCGCCCGGCGCAGGTGAAACACGTAGGTCTGGACGGTGGTGGCCCAGCCCTCGGGCGGGTGGCCGGCCCAGATGTCTTCGGCCAGCCGGTCCATCGATACCACCCGGTTGGCTTCCAGCAGCAGCAGCGCCAGCACCGCTCGCTGCCGCGGGCCGCCTAGCGGCACCGAACGTCCGGCGCGCGAAACCTCTAGGGGTCCGAGAATGCCGAACTCTGTGAACCCCGTGTCGGCGGCCACCGCCTCAGCAGCCATCACCCTGCTCCGCCCAGTTGTCCCCGGCCGCCGGGCCAGCGGCTTCCCCATTCCACCACTTGATCCGGCACCCGGTCCACCGTTGGCTGGGCGGGGTTCCAAGCCGATGCCAAGGCAATTCCGGTCGCCATGCGCTGTCCTGCCGGTGCGGACAACCGCAAGACCCGCCGGAGACCGTCCGCTCTACAGCCGAAAAGAGCCACCCCCGATGAATCACCCGTCCGCGCCGCCTCAGCGGCGCCGCGCAGCACTCCGCACCCTGCGTACCCGCCGGACGCTCGCCAGGCTCGGCGGGCTGGCGGGCTTCCTGGCCGCCGCGATCGGCCTGGCCCCCGCGGCGTGGGCCACCTCCCCGCCGCCCGCGCCTTCCGCCGCCCGGCCGCCCGCCGCGGCGCCCGCGCACTTCCCGCCCTGGGCCATTGCGGCGATCCTGGCCGCTGCCGTCGTCCCGTCGGTCGCCACCACGCTCATCACGCTGGCGCTCGAACACACCCGCCGGGCCCGCTGCGCACCTGCGGCCACGACTCGCCGCTGCGTGATCGGCGCGGCCGTGTGCGGTGCCGTCATCCTCGCCGTCATGCTCGGCACCGTCCGGCCCCGCGCACTGGCCGACGGCGGCGTCGCCGGATGCACGGCGCTGCTCAGTAGACACCAGGTCGCCGCCGCGGACTACCCGAGGATCCGCTCTGAGTTCGCGGCATCACAATGGCCAGACCTACGGTCCGCCGGTACGTCCTACGTCGATCTCGCGGTCAAGCTGCGCACTGCACGGGCCGACGGATATGAGACCGTCTCGTTCTACCAGCGGCTGTCCGTCGCCTGCGCCAGGCATGAGCCGAACGTAGCCGCCGACAGGTAACAAATGAGCGTGACCCGCAGGCTGTCCAGAGGGCATCCTGCGGTACCAACCGTCCGGCCCGCGAAACCTCCAGGGTCCGAGAATGCGAATCCGCGTGTCTGTCCGGTTGGCCACAGCTCAGCGGCCATGATCCCACCCGCCCGGTTGCATCCTGGCCGACCAGACACCGGCTTCCCGTTCACCACCTGGTCCGGTACCCGGTCCACGCCGGCAGCCGCCCGCCGCTTCCAAGCCGCTCTCAAGGAGATTCCGGCCGCCATGCGCTGCTGTGTCAGTGCGGACAGCGCAACAAGCCGTTCAAAGAAACGTCCGCCCAGGCAGCCGAAGGAGCCACCCCCATGAATCACCTGCCCGCGCCATCACAGCAGCGCCGCGCCCCGTTCACCCGCCGGACACTCGCCAGACTCAGCGGACTGGCGGTCCTTCTGGCCGCCGCGATCGGCCTGGCCCCGGCCGCGCTGGCCACTCCTCCGCCATCCGAGCCCTCGCTTGCTCCGGTACCGCCGCCCCTGCCGCCTGACGCGGTTCCCGCGCACTTCCCCCCGTGGGCCATCGCGGTGTTCCTGGCCGCAACGATCATCCTGTCCGCCGCCACTACCCTCATCACGCTGGCGCTGGACCGTAGCCGCCGGACCCGCAACGAAGCGATGGCCACGCCCGAACCCCAGCCAAGCGGGCGAACCCCCTTCACCTCGCCGGCGCGCTACAACGGAGACGTCGAGATTATCAACAGCCGCCCGCCACGCCGCCTGCATGACACACCAGACCGGCAGCCGCCGAAGAAGTGACGCGCACCGCGGCAGTGTAGGAATCGCGATCCTTGACGACTGCCGCACGGCAGCACAACACGGCACGAGACGCTGATCAGCACACCCGCGAATACCATCGGCCGGACACCGCAGGCCCCGCTGGGGCTCAATCTGGTCTCATTCAGCCCCGTTCGCGGCCGTTCACCGACGGCCACCCCTCAAACATCTAGCCACTTGACGGCCGGCGCCGGGTCACGTCCCGTCTGAGCTCAAGACCGTGATCTGCGCAGCTTCTCAGCGGCATCGTCAACCGCCAGCAGGAGTGGAGGCGGATATCGCACCGGCTGCATGGGAGCCCCAGCCGGAGCGGCCGTGGGACTGCCGACCATTCAGCGGCCCACGCGGTGCGAGAGCAGTTAGACCCGCTCCGGGTCGGTTCACATGTAAGTGGGGGCAGGGACACCGCTCGCGGCCCCGAGCATGACAGTAGGCCCCGCCGAAGGCAAGCAGCGAGCACGAGCGCCGCCTGGGCGGTCCCAAGACGGCGCGAGAGCTGCCCGCTGCGCCGTCCAGGGCGATCGAGCCGCCGCGGCAGGCGTACAGAACGTCCGCGAATGGACAGCCAGCACGCGCTCCGGAGCGGACTGCCGGGGATACCAGGAACCACGACAGCCGCAGCGCCGAGCGCGGCGAGCTGTACTAAGTTCCGCCTATGAGCCCTCAGGTCGGGGCCGCGATCATCGCGGCCAGCGTCGGTGTCCTCACGCTGATCGCCACCGTAGCTACGCAGTATTTAGGCCGCCGCGCAACCAGCAGGGACACCGAAAAGACTCTAGATAGAACGCTCGCACAGCAGCGTGAGCAACTGGACACCACGCTGGCGGAACAGCGTGAGCAGCTGGATAGAACGCTCGCCGAGCAGCGCACCCGGACGCTGAACGAGCGGTTCGCCACGGCGGCCGGACAGCTGGGCAGTGACAAGCCGCCAGCCGTCCGGCTGGCCGGGGTGTACGCCATGGCAGGCCTGGCCGATGACTGGGAGGAGAACCGGCAGACCTGTGTGGATGTGCTGTGCGCCTATCTGCGCATGCCCTACGAGCCTGATCCAGGCGACGAGGCTCCCGCGCCGCAGCGGCTTGCCTTCCGGGCCAGCCGCGAAGTCCGCCACACTGTCATCCGGGTCATCACCGCGCACCTGCAAGACGGCGCGGCGGTGTCGTGGCAGGGCCTTAACTTCGACTTCACGGGAGTCGTTTTTGATGGCGGTGACTTCACTGGCGCCACATTCTCCGGCGGCACGGTTAGCTTCCGCGGCGCCACATTCTCCGACGGCCACGTCACCTTCACCGGCGCCACATTCTCCGACGGCCACGTCACCTTCACCGGCGCCATATTCTCCGGCGGCAGGGTCAGCTTCCGCGGCGCCACATTCTCCGGCAGCAGGGTCAGCATCCGCGACGCCGTTTTCTCCAGGGGCACTGTCATCTTCGGCGACGCCGTGTTCCGCGGCGGTGAGGTTATCTTCGTCGGCGCTGTGTTCTCCGGCGGCGAGGTCAGCTTCCGCGGCGCCACATTCTCCGGCGGTGAGGTTATCTTCGTCGGCGCTGTGTTCTCCGGCGGCGAGGTCAGCTTCATGGGCGCTCGCGACTGGTCACGCCCGCCTGAGTTTTCCTGGACAGGTACGGCGCCCCCAGGCGTGACGCTCCCAAAGAAGGAGGACCAGTCCCAGGCATAGCCTGCCTAGTCCCTGGCCTGCATCCGCTAGCCGCCAGGTTCGCCATCCGCCGGTTACGAACACCTAAACGAGATGAGACAATCGAACGGGTAAGTGAACGCCGCCTCGGTATCCCGGCTCGGGTCACCTTCGACCATGCGCTGCCAGCCCGGGGACTGGAGCCCAGGCGAGTCGAGCATCTCCAGTTCGGCATCACCTGGGACGTGACCGGGATCCTCGACCGCTGGGCGCATCCCGGACGCCCCGAGGAGACACTCGGGAAGGCGGCCCTCATCAAATGGTGGCTGCTGAAAGTCTCCGGGCCGCTGCCCGGCTATTCCGCCGAGCTCGGCGAGTTCACCATGGAGGTCAGCTTCCACGGCGACCGCCCGGCTGGTTGATCACCGTCGGTTAGGACGCTGAAAGGCCGCCTCGACGCGCGCCGCTGACGCTGACAGACTTCACGATCAGTCATCTCGCTCGTTGCCGGAGCCTGATGCCCTCTGGAGTTCGTCCAGCCGTTTCCTGGTGTCGCTGAGGTCCGCCGCCGACAGGGCTGTCATCATGATCAACATCAGCCCAATGATCAGGAGCGCAATCGCGAACCCTGTTGGGGTGGCGTCCCCTTTCCGGCCAGACCCAGCAGCGCAAGGAAGAGCGCTATCGTCTGCAGAAACAAATTGCCCAGCGCAGCGAAAACCCCGAACGCGGCGATTCTTCTGCCGCTCCTCTCCAATAGGCGTATTTGTTCCGACCTGGAGACACCGAACGTGCTGCGGAAGGCCGGTGACGGCGGTCCGCGGGGTCTGTAGACGTTCAGCAGCGCGTGGAGCTCCCCGGTGGCGTCCCGCGAGCGGGACGCCCGGGACGCCACCGGCCATAGCCGCCACCCGCGCAGACACTGGCGGCTGCCACTGAGGCAGGACGCGGGTGCTCGTGCGGGTGCCGGTGGCCTTCCTAGGCGTGCACTGAGATGTGCTGGAGCGGACCGTTCGGTGCCGGGTTCGGCTTGCGCACGCCGAATCCGCACTGGCCGGACGCGACTCCGCGGACGAGGTTCGGCGTCCCGCGAGAATCACCGAACTGGACCGCAGGGCTGTTCCCGAAGCACGCGATGCGGCGGGCAATGCGGTTGCTGTTCACCTCCATCGCATCCGGATCGGCCATCTTGTTGCCCACGGCCACGATGCTGTGACCCACGTGATTGCGCAGCGCCCCGAACCAGCAGGACTGCACATTCGTCACGAGCAGCTCGGCGCCGATCGCATTGTCCTCGTAGTCGCTGTACACAGGCGACTTGAACTGGGCGAAGATCCCCGACGGAGTGCACGTGCGCCCGCCGCCGCCGCCGATCTGCTGCACGCTCCCGCCGATGGTGGACAGGTGCACGACCGCACCCAGGGCACGATTAACGAACAGGTCGCCGCCCACCGAGCTGTGACTGGAGAGCGTGGGGTGCTTCTGATTCGGGTCATCAATGCAGGCGAAATGCGCCGCCTCGCAGCCGAGCAGCAGCGCACCGCCCCGGCTTACGGTGAGATTGCCGCGGACCGCCAGGCTCGACCGGCCCTTGTGCGTCCGGTCATTGAGCGCGAAGGCCGCCAGCAGGACCCCGCGCGGCGCGACGACGAGGTTGCCCAGCACCTGGGCCCGGCCGGCGTTGACAAAGCACACGCCGCGCACCACCACGTTGCGGTGCGTCCCGGTGAGCACGCCAGGCGACTTGAGCGTGCCCGAGCAGACCGACGGTCCCCGCCCGGCCGCCGAAGCGCTCGCGACACCCGCGCCGGTAAGCATCCCAAAGGACGTGACCGCCAGCACGGACGCAAACAACGCGGGCAGAACTCTGCGAACTTTCATGATCCCCCTACAAGGATGTGTCGAATGCGGCCGATCACCCGGGGCACGGCCTGATTCCCCTTCGCGCACGAGCCGGAGATCCACCGGCCGGCGCGCCGACTGCCGCGCATTCTCCAGCAGACCCCGCGGCTCGGTCAAGGGCCCGCCTGCCCGGATTCCCGCTCCGCCACGCCGCGGCAGTCAGCAGCCAGTGCGGACGAGGACTCGCCCCTTTGACATCAAGTTCAACGTCCATGGGTGACCCAGCCCTTATGGCGCAGGCTGGCCAGCGTTTCGACCCGACACACTTAGCACTGCCTGGAGCTAGTTGACACTGCCCCTGGCCAGGGCAGACGCTGCAGTAGAGCGTGTCCCGTAGATCTTGGTGATCGTTTCGTCTTGGATGACGCCGTGGATGATGATGACCGGTTGAAGCGGCACCTGGATGGCCGACCACCACGTCATCTCCGGAGCCATCACCGACACCCTCCTGGAACCAGGCCACATGCTCATTACGGTTGCCGGGGAGGTGGATGTCGCCACCGCTCTGCAGCTGCGGGAACAGCTCGCCGGGCCGGCGGCCAGTGGGAGGCCGATCATTGTTGACCTGGATCCAGTCAGCTTCATCGACGCCATCGGGCCGGGGAGTACTGGCCAGCGCGCCGTCGGCCGGACTGCCACGCACGGAGCCAGCCTGCACGTGGTCTGCGCTCAGTACCAGGTGCGGCGGCTGTTCACAATCACCGCCTGGACCGCCACATACCGCTCGCCCGCACGACCGGGCACTGCGGCTTCGGGCTGATAGTCGCGCCGGACCTGCATACGCCGTTCCTGACGGTGGAGCAGGGCGCAGATCTGATGGCCCAGGCCCATGAGCGCCGCCCCTCCTCCAACGCCATCCGCGGAATCATCGACGTCACGCTCTCCGTTCAACGGGTGCCGCTGGCCGCCATTACCCCCCAGAGCCGTCCTTCGGCCGGACCGGGCTCCCGGCCACCGCGCGGGATCCCATCGGGCGGGGTACTCGGCGACTGGGCCCGTGGCGTCGGTGTAATCGTCGATGCGCTCCGGCCGTTTCGTGTGGAAGACGCAGGCGGTGACGATGTCCCCGTCGAATGGGATCTGCGCGCCGACGTGGGCCGGCGCACCCCCACAATCAGGTACCGCAGCACCGCCACCACCTGGCCGTACCGGCCGGCCAGCAGCCCGACTCCGGGCCGCCCGGCCTACAGGTCCGCGGTGGTGGTGGCCAAGTTGACCACCGCGACCGGCGCCAGTATTACGGCGGGCACGCTCCGGGCATAGCGTTTCAGGGTGAGCGAGTGGCGGTTTTCCCGGGGGAACTGCTCGCCGGCGGGCGGCGAACCATGTCGTCAGGAAAAGCGGCCAGGTGGCCGGCCTCATCGCGCCGGCGAGCTCATCCCTGAGCCAGGCGAACTCGTCCCCCGGGACAGGACGCCGGACACGATCGCGGGGTGGAAGGCCGTAGCCGACGGTCTTTTGAGCGACCCGTGCTGCGCATTCCACCGCAACGTGGAGATCTCGTCACGCTATGCCTGGATGTACGAGCTCCGGCCCGTCTGCTTCAAGTGGGCCGCGATGGCCGCAATCGCGTCGCACCACGTCCGGCTCGCCCTGTTCCCGCTCCGGCTGGACGCCGACCGCACCGGCTACGTTGACATCCCGCACAGCCTGGGTCGTCCGAAACTGCTGCTGACCGGGGATGTGAACACGATCCGGGCGACGAACAACGCCATCTTCAGCGACCTCTTCTGGGTTCACCTCGCGTACGTCGCCGCCGAAGACGGGATCGAACGCCTGCGCGCTCTCCTGCACGCGGAGCAGCACTATGCACCTGTCCTCGCCGGCTTCGAGGCGATCGACCAGGGACGCCGTGTCCTGCAGGACGAGACGGCGCCCGCGCAGGCCCGGCAGCGGGCCGGTGACCTCATCTGGGAGGGCAACGCCGCACTCCTCGAGCACGAGCAGTGCGCCTTGGTGCAACCCAGCTTCGACCGGCTCTCGTATTCATCCGCCTGGCTCGTCGCGATCGGCTCGGCCACGAGCTTCGAGGCGCACGGCGCGCGGCAGGAGATCGCGGATTTCACCTCGTTCTACCTCTACTCGCTCACCCGAGGACTCCCGCACGCCCTGCACGCGCGAAAGTGGCCGAGGATCACCCGGTTCGACGACCGCTGGCGCTGGCTCGCGACAAGCGTCCTTCCGCGCTTCCGGAGATTCGACGCCGGCACGCACTCGGTCGACGCCAGCCTGCGACACATCTTCGACGAAGCGCGCGACTTCGCATCGAGCCCCTGCGTCCCGCCACGTTCACCATCAGACAAGCCACGGCGACCCGCGCAACCGAGGCTATGGCACCGGCCACGGGGACCCTTCATAACGGGCTCAGCTTTGTTTATCCGCCAACCACGTTGCATGATTCCGCTTGTCGCAGAAACCGATGCGTGTATCGGTTTCTGCGACAGGCTGGATTATGCGTACTGCGATTACGCCCAGTATGCCATCATCTGACCGCGGTGAGGGCGGCCCTTCGGGCTGATTCACTACTGCATGGTGCGAATTATTTTCCATTAATTCCCGGCCTGTGGGCTGTGTTCGCGTTGCAGGTAACCAGCTGTCATCCCGCCGTCTACCAGCAGCGTGGTCCCGGTGATGAACTCGGCATCCTCGCTGGCATAGAACACCGCGGCGGCGGCGACGTCGCGGGCCTCCCCGATCCTGCCGATTGGCGGCACCGGCCAGTCGTCGCCGCTCTCGCTTTTGTCCGGCTTGCCGGGTGGTCCCATGTGCCGCATGCCGGGCCGGATGTCTCCTGGGCACAGCACGTTGGAGCGCACGCCATCCGGGCCGCCATCGAGCGCGAGCATTTTCCCCAGCATGATCACGGCGGCCTTGGTCACCGAGTACAGGCCCGTCGCCTGTTCGCCCCAGACTGCGGCGTCAGAGGCAATGTGGATCATGCAGCCACGGTGCCGGGCCAGGTACGGGTAGGCGTGCTGCGCGTACAGCAGGTACCCGCGGACGTTGACGTTCATCACCCGGTCGTAGTCGGCCATAGGCGTGTCGATCAGCCGCGCGGCCACTCCCACGCCGGCGTTGTTCACCAGCACATCCAGTCCGGCCAAGTGGTCTGCGGCGGCGCTCACCGACGACGCGACCGCGTCCGGGTCGCCGGCGTCCGCAGCGATGAAGCTGGCTCCCGGCCCCAGCTCCCGCCCGGCGCGCTCACCGAGATCGCGATCGCGGCCGGTGATCACCACCTGGGCGCCCTCGCGCAGGAAACGCCCGGTGATCGCCAGGCCCAAGCCGGTGGTGCCGCCGGTGACCAGCGCGCGCTTCCCCTGCAGCAAGCCCATGGCCGACCAGTTTAGGAGCCATGCCTGCAGAATCTAGTGACCGAACATGGCCGGACATGCATCACAGACCCTTGGCCCCCGGGGAATGCATCCACATTCCGACCACCAGGGAACTTCCGTGTTCCTGCACGTGAAGCCGCGCACAAGCGAGCAGGACAGAGCCATAGAGCGCCCCAAGCACCGCTGGTGATTCCCCCCTTCTCCCCAGCCCAGCCGCGTTACCTGACCCGGGCGCCAACGACAGGCTGCTCCCAGGGTGAACAACTGATTAAGTCACAGCCGGAAGCTTCGGGCATATAACGCCGATTCCATGCTCCGCGCTATTGTGCTGCTAGGTGAACGTGGCTGAATCCAGATTGTCGTGTTATGCGGCACCCATGGCCTCAGGCCACCAAGTGATATGGGCTGACTTGCCAGATGCTGAGTTCTGCCCGGCCGGGCTGGCGGGATCGCGCGGATTTGACACCATCATGAAACCTCGCAGAGCTGCTCGCGCTGTTAGGCCGCATGGGGGCCCACCAGGTCAAAGTTCGCGAGCCGCATGGCGCAGCTATCGCTTCTGCCTCCTGTTCTAGCTAGGTTGGTTTGGGTGTGGCGCTGCGGTTTTTGTGCGGGCGGTGATGGACATGCAGGCGCGATCGAAGCCGACGCCGACGCTGCTGGGACGCCAGCGGGAGCGTGAGGCGCTCGACGGCCTGATCGAGGATCTGAGATCCGGACACGGGTGGGCGCTGGTGGTGCATGGTGAGGCGGGGGTGGGCAAGTCGGCGCTGCTGGGGTACGCGGTTGAGATAGCGCCGGATATGCGGGTGATCCGGGCCGTCGGGGTGGAATCAGAGATGGAACTGGCCTTCGCCGGCCTTCACCAGCTGTGCGCGCCACTGCTCGATCGCCTTGAGTGGCTTGCGGCTCCGCAGCGCGACGCGCTTCGGATCGCGTTCGGGCTGCGCGGCGGGGGTACGCCCGATCGGTTCTTGGTCGGGTTGGCGGCGCTGACCCTGCTCTCCGAAGCAGCGGAGGAAGGGCCGCTTCTGGGTGTGGTCGATGACGCGCAGTGGCTGGATCGGGCGTCCGCGCAGGCGCTGGCGTTCGTGGCGCGGCGGCTTCTGGCCGAGCGCGTTGGGCTGATATTCGCCGCACGCGAGCCAGGTGAGCAGCTTCGGGGGCTTCCAGAGCTCGAGGTCCAGGGTTTGCAGAACGAGGACGCACGTGCGCTGTTGCGCTCGGTCGTTCGGGTTCGGCTGGATGAGCGGGTACGAGATCGCGTCCTGGCCGAGACCAAGGGCAATCCGCTGGCGCTGCTCGAGCTGCCGCGCGGGCTGAGCCCCACCCAGCTGGCGGGCGGATTCGGGCTGGTGGGGGCGCAGGCAGTGCCAGCCCGGATCGAGGAGAGCTATCGGCGCCAGCTCGAGGCGCTCCCCGCCGACACGCGCTTGCTGCTGCTGGTCGCCGCGGCCGAACCGGTCGGCGACCCCGTACTGGTCTGGCAGGCCGCCGAGCGGCTTGGGATTGCGACCTCGGCCGCGGTCGCCGCAGAAGCGGACGGGTTGCTGGAGATCGGAACGCAGGTGCGGTTCCGCCATCCCCTGGTGCGTTCGGCTGTTTACCGGTCGGCTGCGCTGCAGGAGCGCCAGGCGGCGCACCTGGCGCTGGCCGAGGTGACTGATCGCGAACTCGACCCTGACCGGCGGGCGTGGCACCTGGCGGCGGCGGCGCCGGGACCCGATGAGGAGGTCGCCTCGGAGCTCGAGCGATCGGCCGGCCGGGCACAGGCCCGTGGCGGCGTGGCCGCGGCGGCGGCGTTTTTGCAGCGCGCGGTCGCGCTGACGCGCGAGCCGGCACGACGGGCCGAACGCGCGCTCGCGGCCGCGCGAGCGAATCTGCAGGTCGGCGCGTTCGATGCGGCTCTGGAGTTGCTGGCCACGGCGGAGGTTGGAGGGTCCGGGCCGCTGGACGAGCTGAGGCGTGCACAGGTTGACCTGTTGCGCGGGCAGATCGCCTTCGCCTCGAGCGGGGGCAGCGAAGCCCCGGCGCTTCTTCTCAGGGCGGCAAGGCAGCTGGAGCCGCTGGATGTCGCGCTCGCGCGTCACACCTATCTGGACGCGTGGTCCGCCGCACTGTTCGCTGGCGAGTTCGCGCGCGCAGATGATCTGTACGAAGTGTCACGGGCCGCCAGGTCAGCCCGCCCGCCCACATCCGCGCCGCGTCCGTCCGATCTGCTGCTGGATGGCTTTGCCGTCCTGGTCACCGAAGGACGCGCCGCGGCGGCGCCGATGTTGCGGCGGGTAGCGCAAGTCTTTGCCGAGGAAGAGATCGCCTTCGAGGAAGGACTGCGATGGGGCTGGCAGGCAAGCATTCCCCCCATCATGATGTGGGACGAGGAGTACTGGTACACGGTTCTGGTCCGGCAGCTCCAGTCCGTCCGCGACGCGGGCTTGCTCGTCCACCTCCCGATCTATCTGAACTCGCTGGGCATACTCGTGACCTTGCGCGGCGACTTCGCGGCGGCTGCCTCGCTGATCGCGGAGGCTGATGCGATCGCGGAGGCGACCGGGACCAGCATCGCCCCGTATGCAGCCGTATTGCTCTCCGGTCTCCGGGGGTCAGAAGCCGAGGCCTTCCACCTTATCGAGGCGGTGAGGAAGGACTCGCGAATTGCCGGGCAGGGCGCGGGGATCCAGTGGTGCCAAATGGTATCGGGAATCCTCTACAACGGTCTGGGCCGCTACGAGAAGGCCCTGGCAGAGGCCCAGGAGGCCAGCGAGCAGGCGCCTGAACTGTGGGTGTCCATGTGGGCGCTCCCTGAGCTGATCGAGGCGGCCAGCAGGATGGGGCAGACTCAGCTGGCCGCCGACGCGCTCGAGCGGCTGGCCGAGGCGACGAGCATCGGCCAGACCGACTGGGGGCTGGGGATATACGCGCGCTGCCGGGCGCTGCTCAGCGACCGCGAGGACGCCGAGGACTCCTACCGCGAGGCGATCGACCGGTTGAACCGCACACGTTTTCGTCCCGAACTCGCTCGCGCGCACCTGCTGTACGGGGAGTGGCTGCGCCGCGAGGGCCGCCGGGCCGACGCGCGCGCACAGCTCCGCACCGCTCACGACATGTTCGCTGGATCCCGCATGGAGGCGTTCGCCGAGCGTGCCCGCCGCGAGCTGGCGGCCACGGGTGAGACCGCCCACAAGCGCACCGTCGAAACGCGCGACACGCTCACCCCCCAAGAGACCCAGATCGCCGGCCTGGCCCGTGGCGGCCTCTCCAACCCCGAGATCGCCGCCCAGTTGTTCCTCAGCCCGCGCACGGTCGAGTACCACCTGCGCAAGGTGTTCAGCAAGCTGCAGATCAGCTCCCGCCACCAGCTCGAGCAAGCGCTGCCCGACGACGCCAACGCCGCGCGAGCGTAACCGGCCGCCCGGAGCCAGGCGGGCGGATCTGCACGGCTCAAGCCTCAACGCAGTCGGGCGTGCCGCACTAGCCGTGCCGCACTAGCATTGTGCCGGCTTCGCCCCGCCGCGGGACTAGGGACCGGCACTGGGGAGTCACTGACGCGACCATGCCTCCGCCAAGGCGACACTTCCAGCATGTCGTGTGCAGCGCAGTCCTTGTCCTTCGGCCCGGACGGTGCCGACGAGCCAGCTCGGATCGATCGCGACGTGCAGGAGATCGTTGCCGGGCAGGCGGCCCTGCGGCGCGTGGCGACGCTCGTCGCCCGCGGGGTCTGCTACGAGGAGCTGTTCGCGGTGGTCAACCAGGAACTCGCCCAGCTCGTCCGAGCGGACGCGGCAGTCCTGCTGCGGTTCGAGCCCGACGAGACCATCACGCTCCTCGCCGCGTGGAACGCGGCAGGCGCGCCCGTTCCCTTGGGCGAGCGAGAGCCGGCGAACGCAGCGCTGCGCCGGCTGCGCGACACTGCTCGCCCCGTACGGTTCGGGCCGACTGGCGTCCCGCTCACCGGACCATTCATCGCCGAGATACGGCGGCTCGGGATCCGCGCGTCGGTGGCAGTACCGATCCAGGTCGACGGCCGCGTATGGGGGATCAGCGTGGCCGCATCGCGGAGCCCGGAGCCATTCCCCGCGGCAACCGAAACCCGGATGGTAGAGTTCACCGAGCTGGTGGCCACGGCGGTCAGCAACGCGCGGAGCCGAGCTGAGCTGGCAGCCTCCCGCGCGCGTGCCATTGCCGCCGCCGACGAGAGCCGCCGCCGGATCCAGCGCGACCTTCACGACGGCGCGCAGCAATGCCTGGTCACCACCATCTGGAACCTCAAGCTGGCCACGACGATGCTCGAGCAAACCAATCACCCCGCGGCGGAAATCGTGAACGACGCACTGGAAAGCGCCAAGCATGCGGACGCCGACTTGCTGGAGCTTGTCAGAGGGATCATGCCCGCCGCGCTACGCCACGGCGGCCTGCGCGCCGCGCTCCGCTCGCTGCGGCGTCAGATTGCCCTGCCGGTCAGCATGGAGGTAATGCCGGACCGGCTGCCCACTCATGTGGAGACCACTGCGTACTTCGTGGTCGCCGAGGCGCTGACCAATGCGGTCAAGCACGCCAGCGCCACTGGCGCAAACGTACGCGCCGCCGTCCGCCACGGAGCGCTGGAGCTCGAGATCCGCGACGACGGCGCGGGCGGCGCCGACCCCCGGCACGGCACCGGGCTTACCGGCCTCGCCGATCGCGTTGAGAGCATCGACGGCACGATCACCATCACGAGCCCACCGGGAATAGGAACGACCATCGCAGTCCAGCTCCCGACCGAGTAGCCAGCCGACAGCTACGCGGCCGGCAATGCGAACCGGCGCGCGCCACTGATTCGCCCACCCGGGAGCCCCTACCTGCCAGGGTCCGGCTTCCAGCCGGTTCAGTATCCGCAGCACTACCGGAACCGCCCGCACGCTAGTAAGCAACAGTACGGCTATGACTGCTCGAGCTCGATTTTGTCGCGCCCGACCGGAGGATAGAGCCTCGCCAGATAAAGCCGGGAATGGCCCAGGCGTTCGCGCAGATCATCCCGTAGCTCGAACGTGCCGATCCTGGCGGTCGGATGCCGGGATGCGATCTGGACCGCCTCAGCCATGTCGGCGCACTCGATCAGTCGCTCGAGGGCACCCGGCATTACGGGCTGGGCCTGGCCCGCTATCTAGCCAGCCAGGGCGAGCAGGTCGCCGGGATCGATGCCGCCCGGCACGTCGGCAAGCGCCGGGCGGGCAAGAGCGACCCGATCGACGCCATCCGCGCGGCCCGTGAGCTGCTGGCCCGCCCGCACCTGGGCCAGATGCGCACCGACGGCGACCGCTTCCGGTGGCCGCGTATCGAGCGGGCTGCTGGCGACTCAGCGGGCCGCGGTGCGCAGAGAGGTGGACGCGCCCGCCGGACGGGCGTATTCGTCAACGCGGAGACTCGTGAACGGCCGGGTGGCAATGGGGTTCCCGAGATTGCAACTAAAGCACGATTAACTTGCCTCACCGCCAGGCACGCTCACGCCAGGAGGGGGCGACCAGCCCGCGCCGCGACCCATCGCGCTCCCTGCCGAATATTTGTCTCTCTTTGGAGCGGGAACAACAGGTCAGCGCACGCGCAGATTGTCCAGTTCGGTGCGGGCACTGGTGACGAGCGCCAGCCCGGGTATCCGGGTATCCGGGCATCCGGGGTATCCGGCTCCACTTGTGGGGTTGCGCGGTCTGCAGATGTCAGATGCTCTGACACAGTTGCAGGCAGGAGGCGCGCCGGAGCCAGCAAGCGTTCGCGGCGCGGCGCTCCCTATTGTCAACGGCGCCCGATTTTGACCCCCCGGGCGCGCTGGAGTCAGTGTGCACGTGCCTGTCAACGGTGATAAGGAGGATCGGCCTCCGAAGCCGCGTGCGTGGCTTCGCGACGCGGTAGCCATCGGTAGGGCCGGACGATAGCCCTCGGGTTCACGAGCGGCTGGGTAGCTACCGGCGTCTGTGACGGTGTCTTCTCCCCAGCTGCCGTCCGCGCGGGCCACGGCGCTGGGGCCAGCCGGGAGCCGGACGTGCAGGATCGTTCCGCGGCCGGGCGGGCTGAGAACCGAGATTGTTCCGCCGAGGGCCTCGACCCGGTCTTTGAGGCCGGTAATGCCCGTGCCGCGGCTGGGGTCGGCGCCCCCTATGCCGTCGTCGCTGATCGAGAGGGTCAGGGCGCTGTCGTCGCCTTGTACCCGCAGGTCGATGACCGATGCCTGCGCGTGCTTGGCGGCGTTGGCGAGCGCCTCGGACGCGGCGTAATAGGCGGCCACCTCGGCCTGCTGCCCCGGCGGCGAGCCGAGATGAAGGTCGAGCTCGACCGGCACCGCAGAGCGCCGGGCGAGTGCCTCGAGCGCCGGGCCCAGCCCGGCCTCGGACAAGACGGCGGGATGGATGCCGTGCGCGATCTCCCGCAGTTCGTCCAGGGCGGTAAACAGGCCGTCCGCCAGCAGCGACAGCTCGCGCTGGATGCTGGCGGCGGGCCGGGGCGTCATCTTCTGGATCATCTGGGCCTTCAGCCCGAGCGCGACGAGCCGCTGCTGAATACCGTCGTGCAGGTCACGCTCAAGCCGCCGCCGGGCCTGGTCCGCCGCGGCGACGATCCGGGCTCGCGACGCCGACAGCTCAGCGCGGCTCTGGGTATTGGCGATGGCGGTTCGCGGCAGTTCGGTGAACTCGGCAAGACGATCCCATGCATGATCGGGGATTGGCCCGTGGCTGATCCGCTGCGCTCCATCGCTGTTGCCGCGGCCGGAAATCGTTCGTGTTGCCATGACTCGCCGTCCTTTGCGCCGGGTGTGTCACTGCCCGCCCGATCGGCTTGACCGGGTGATGGCATCCCCGTGATTGTCAGCTGGGCAGGGCTGCGCTCGCCTCCGCCAGTGGACAGGGCAACTGGTCAGGATTGGCCCGGCAGGGACTAGCGACCCTTTGGGGCGATGACTTGAACAGTTGAGCTGAGTTTGTCAGGCCGCTGGGGGCAGTCTTGCGGCTGCGATGCTGTGGTCGATCTGCTGCTCGATGGTGCGTAGCGCGGTGTAGAGCGGAGCCGGGGCCTGGGGCTGTCCGGCGGTGAACAGCGGGGCCAGGACCCGGTCGTGGACCTTGGTGTAGAAGATGGCGAACTTCAGCCCGTCGGGGGTCAGGTCGTAGGTGTTGGATCCGGGGCGGCGGGTGATCAGCTGGTTGCGGCGGAGCCGGGCCAGGTCGTAGGAGGCCTGGGTCATGCCATAGGGGGTGCCGAGCAGTCCGGTCATCAGGGCGCGCAGGCTCCTGTTGGTGATGCCGGTGACGGCGCACAAGGTCTGGCATAGGGCGCCGGCCAGGGCCTGGACCCGAGAGTCGCCAAAACGCATGGCTGTAGCTCTCCGCCCGTCCGTGGTGAGGGACGGGTGCGCGATCCGCTCGAAGACTGGATTCGCAAGGACGCAGCCCTGGCCGGCCCGTTCAGTGTCCAGCAGCCGGTTGCTGATCGCACGCGCGGTGTCCTCGAGCTCGCCGAGGCAGGCGATGCGGCGGCCGATCCGCAGGTCGGTGGGTGAGTTGATGACGGTCTCGATGCGCAGCGCCCGGCCGTCTTTGAGGTACTGCTTGATCCGGGAGTGCCGGTAGAAGGCGTTGATGGTGATATCGGTGCCCCGGGTGATGACCTTGGTCTTGAATGTCCCGCGGGTGGCGCGCTGCTGGCCGTTGATGATCCGCCGGCCGAAGATGATCTCGACGGTGTCGGGGCGGCCGAGATCGAGGTTGCCGGTCACGAGCGCCTCGAAGAAGGATCGCGCGTAGCGGGGCTGGGTGAACACGATGGTGCGGGACACCTCGACCTGGGCCATCGACAGCTCCCACCGGTACCCGGCCTGCTGGTCGGCCGGGCCGAGCGGCAGCGGCAGCCGGGCCAGCCAGCGCTGGAAGAACACGCTGATCGTGCCGGGCTGCAGCGCGTCGCAGATCCGCTGCAGCACGGCGGGATCCTCAGCCGAGGCGAACCCGTTGGACAGCTCGGTGAAGCAGAACCCGATCTTGCGGGCCTGCTGCTTGGCCCACTCGTGCCCGTTGACCCAGATCTTCATCGGCCACGGGCAGTAGGTGCAGACCTTGATGAACGCCGGGCCGAACCCGGCGTCCCACAGGTAGAAGTAGTAGACCGTGACCCGCCGGTCTTTCTTGTCGAAGGAAAACTGCGGGCACTTTCCCGGGTCGGTGTGGCGCTGGCGGGCGATCAGCACCCGCTGCACCTCCTGGGCCACCCCGATCGCCGCGACCTGGGAACGCCCGGTAGCCGCCGCCGTGTCCAGGTACGGCTGCATCACCTCGATGTTGCGGTCAGCGGCCTTCAGCGGCACCACCGGAATGTGATTGGCCTCAGCGAACGAGGCGACCTTACGCCGGAAGGCATCCCCGATCTGTTGCAGGCACGCCGGAGACGGCACCGGGTACCCGCGGTGCTGGAGGAACTGGATCACCTGCCCGCCCACCTGCAGCTGGCCGAGATAACCGTGCAGGTAGAGGCGATCCAGGCAGTCCAGGTCCAGCTGCACGTGACCATCCAGCACATCGTTCACCGTGACCGGCACCGACCGGCTGATCCGCGACGCCATGGCAACCTCCGGAACGTGGCTTACCCACGGAGGATGCGCCCACCTGCACGAACACGCCAGCCCAGCCCGCAACCTCGGCGGTATCAGGCGGAGCCTGTCTGGATGACTAATTCCAAGGTCAGTGGTCGTAGGCCGTCAGCGAGCGCAGGGTGGGTTGCCCGGTGGTGTCGTTATGCCAGATGGCGGCGGTCAGGGCGAGGATGCGCTGCAGGACGCGGACGGTGACTCCGCTGGGGTGTGGCCGCCGTGGTGTTCCAGGTCGAGCTGGCCCTTGAAGGTGTCGTTGACCGATTCGATGATCTGGCGCAGCGGCTTGAGCAGGTGTCCGCCGGGCCGGGCGGGCTCGCCTTGGCGGGCTGGCCGCAGCAGCCTGATCCTTGCGCTGGTCATGGTGGCTTCGAAGGCGGTGCCGTAGTAGTTCTTGTCGCCGATGAGGGTCTGGCCGGGCCGGGCGGTGAGCAGGTCCGGGTCGGCGGTGAGCATGCCGGCCAGGGCATCGCGCTCGTCGGCTTTGGCGCCGGCCAGGGCGAAGGTGACGGGCAGCCCGTGCAGGGTGCAGATCAGGTGCAGCCGCAGCCCCCAGAAATAGCGCGAGTGACTGGCGCAGTACCCGTATTCGGCCCATCCGGCCAGGTCAGAACGTTTGGCTGTCTCGCGGGAGCGGCCGCATTCAACCGGGGTGGAATCCACAATCCAGACGTCGTCAGTCCAGATGCTGGTGCCCGCGGCCAGGACGCGGATGCAGCGCCGGATCAGCGGGCCGGCGGCGCGCAGCCGCTTGTTGTAGCCGGGCTGCTGAGGCAGGTAGGGGAACAGGTGCCGCAGGTGAGCGCGGGCGTGCCGCACCCAGCGCGCTTCAGAGGTGAACCCAGCAGGGCCTGCATGACCGCCAGGGTGACCAGCTCCGCGTCGCTGAGCTTCGGGCCGATGCCGACCTCGGGGCGGTACGGGGCGAGCTGCGGCGATTCCTTCAGCAGGTCATCGGTTTTCACATACAGTGCGGTCGCGAGGGTGTCTATGTCAGTCGTCACAACCTGATCTTGGACACCCTCGCCTCACGTCCGCAGGCAATACCCTGGGAATAGGTCACCTAGGCCCGGACCAGGCCCCCCGAGGGGCTACCGGAGGGGCTACCGCGGCCCGGCGGTATCTTGGTCGCGGGCAGGCCGCGGTGGAGCCGGCTCCGGGAGCTGTCTGTCATCGGGGCACGTACTTGTGCTTCAGGACGATTGCCTGCCTGGCTTCGGCGACTACCTGCTCGATAGGCTGGTCAGCAGCGGTGTCCTGCGCTGATGAGCCGATCCTGGAGGCATCGGTAGAGATGGCTGGGAAGCTGGCGCTGGATCGGGAGTCATGTCAGGGCCTCGACGATGCCCGCGCCCCGGATGATGGGTAGTACCGGACCTATGGCCGAAGATTCCCGGCAGCGAGGTCGCGCGAGCGGGCTAACGGACCGGCGCAGTGAACGCGGCGTGCTTGATCAGCTCGTCGGCGCGGTGCGGGCGGGCGGTAGCCGAGTGCTGGTCATGCACGGCGAACCGGGGGTGGGCAAGTCCGCGCTGCTGGAATACCTGGCGGGGCATGCGCCGGGCTGCCGGGTGGCGCGCGCGGCCGGGGTGCAATCGGAGATGGAGCTGGCGTTCGCCGGGTTGCATCAGCTGCTTGCGCCGGTGCTGGACCGGGTGGAGGGCCTGCCGGTGCCGCAGCGCGACGCGCTGCGGACTGCTTTTGGCGTCAGCGCCGGACCGGCGCCGGACCGATTCCTGGTGGGCCTGGCGGTGCTGGGGTTGCTCTCGGAGGTGGCGTCCGAGCGGCCGCTGGTGTGCGTGGTTGATGACGAGCAGTGGCTGGACCGGGCCTCGGTGCAGGCGCTGGGGTTCGTAGCGCGGCGGTTGGCGGCCGATCCGGTCGGCCTGGTGTTCGCGGCCCGGGGTGCGGCCCCGGAGCTGGCAGAGCTGCCGGAGCTCGTGGTGGAAGGGCTGCGGGCGCAGGACGCGCGGGCGTTGCTGGATGCGGCGCTGGCCGGGCCAGTGGATGCGCGAGTCCGGGACCTGATCGTGGCGGAGGCGCGGGGTAACCCGCTGGCGCTGCTGGAGTTGCCGCGAGGGCTTTCGCCGGCGGACCTGGCGGGCGGCTTTGGGCTGCCGGGGGCGGTGTCGCTGCCGAGCCGGATCGAGGACAGTTTCCGGCGGCAGCTCGAGGGCCTGCCGACCGAGACGCGGCGGCTGCTAGCGGTGGCGGCGGCGGATCCGTCTGGTGACCCGCTGCTGGTGTGGCGGGCCGCGGCGCGGCTGGGGATCCCGGTCGGGGCGGGGGGCCCGGCGGTGGGTGCGGGGCTGGTGGAGTTCGGTACGCGGCTGCGGTTCCGGCATCCGCTGGCGCGCTCGGCGGCCTACCGGTCGGCGTCACTGCAGGACAGGCAGAAGGTGCACAGAGCGCTGGCGGAGGTTACCGACCCGGCGGCAGATCCGGATCGCCGGGCCTGGCACCGGGCCCAGGCCGCGCCCGGGCCGGATGAGGACGTCGCGGCGGAGCTGGAGCGGTCGGCGGGCCGGGCGCAGGCCCGCGGGGGGCTGGCCGCAGCGGCCGCGTTCGGCGAGCGGGCGGCGCTGCTGACACCCGACCCGGTGCGCCGTGCGCAGCGGCTGCTCGCCGCGACCCGAGCCCACCGGGAGGCTGGCGAGCTGGATGCGGCGCTGGGGCTGCTGGTCACGACCGAGGCCGGGCCGGTAGACGCGCGGCAGGCCGCGGAGGTGGAGCGCCTGCGCGGGCAGATCGCCGCCGACCAGAATCGCAGCAGCGACGCGGCCGGGCTGCTTGTCCGCGCAGCCCGGCTTGTCGGGCCGTTCGATGCCGGGCTGGCCCGCGAGACGTACCTGGAGGCGCTCTGGGCCGCGATGGTGGCCGGTGATCTGGGTCGGCCCGGCGGCGTGCGGGAGGCGGCCGAGGCCGCGCTCGCCGCGCCTCCCGGTCCCGACCCGCCGCGCGCGGTTGATGTGCTGCTCGACGCGGTCGCGCTGCGGTTCGCGGAGGGGTACGCGGCGGCCGCGGCCGCGCTGACCCGGGCGCTGGAGCTGCTTCTTGCCCTGGACGCCGGCGCCGGCGAAGGGCGCCGCTGGCTCTGGCTCGCCGGCGAAAGAGCCAGCAGCATCATCGCGCTGGAGTTGTGGGATTTCGAGTCCGGGTATGCGCTGGCCGCCCGGCGGGTTCAGGTCACCCGTGACCTGGGCGCCCTCGTCCAGTTGCGGTTCGCGCTCAACTTCCTCGCCCAAGTCCACATTCTCGCGGGCGAGCTGAGCGCGGTGGAGCGGCTGATCGACGAAGACCGCCTGATCGCGGAGGTGACCGGCAACCCGCCGGTTGCACATCCCGCGATGATGCTCGCAGCCTGGCAGGGCCGGGAGCAGGAGGCGTCCGAGCTGATCCAGGCCACCGCCCAGATGGCGACCGAACGCGGTACGGGCAGGCTGGCCGGCCTGGCGGCGTGCGCGAGGGCGGTGCTGGACAACGGCCTGGGTCGGTACGACGCCGCGAGGGACGCCGCCTGGGAGGTATTCGAGGGCAACGATGTGGGGTTCGGCCCCCTGGTCGTGGCGGAGCTGGCCGAGGCGGCGGCCAGGACCGGTGACGTGGCGGCGGTCCGGGCTGTGCTGGACTGGCTGTCCGAGCGCACCCAGGTGACCCGGACCGCGTGGGTGCTGGGGATAGAGGCCCGGGTTCGGGCCCTGCTTAGCGACGGTGAGGTGGCGGACGGCTGGTACCGGGAGTCGGTCGAGCGGCTAGGCCGGACACGGGTCCGGGCCGAGCTGGCCCGGTCGCACCTGCTGTACGGGGAGTGGCTGCGCCGGCAGGGCCGCCGGATGGACGCGCGGAAGCAGCTGCGCATCGCCTGCGACATGCTGGACGCAATGGGGATGGCGGGATTCGCCGGGCGGGCCCGCCGCGAGCTGCGGGCCACCGGTGAGACCGTCCGCAAGCGCACCGCCCCGGCGCCCCGCGCCGCCGGGGCCAGTGATGGGCTGACCGCCCAGGAGGCCCAGGTCGCGCGGCTGGCCCGGGATGGACTGTCCAACCCCGAGATAGGCGCCCGGCTGTTCATCAGCCCGCGCACCGCCAAGTACCACCTCAGCAGCGTGTTCGCCAAGCTCGGCATCAGCTCCCGCAGCCAGCTCGACCGGGTTCTGCCCGCCAGCCCGGATACCGGCGGGCTGCGCTAGCTCCTCTGCCAGCCTGCTCCGGGCCCGGCCCTGGTCGGGCCGATCCTGGCCAGTTGCGCTGTCCACTGGCCGAGGCGAGCGGTGCCCTGCGGGCATGATGATGGCAGGGAGGCCACGACCCGATCACGACGACCGGCCCGGCGGTGACACAGGGCACAAAGGACAGCACGCATGGCGACACGGAAGATTCCCGACCGAGGCAGCGTCGGCAGGGTACAACGGAGCAGCAGCGGCCCCGCTCAGGCAGCAAGGAGAAAGCAATGATCAGGTCGAATGATCAGGTCACTTGCCCGGCTGGAAGCACTGAAACGTCCTTGGATGCTCCTGGTGTTGCTGGCCGCCGGCGGCGGTTCGGCATGACCGTCCGTTCGGAAAGTTCGACGACCGTGTCGGTCACCATCACGATCAACGGCAAGCCCGTCAGTGCTCACGTCGACGCGCGCGTGACGCTGCTCGACTTTCTCAGGGAACGGCTCTCGCTGACCGGGACGAAAAAGGGCTGTAACCGTGGCGAGTGCGGGACGTGCACGGTGCTCGTCGACGACCGCCGCGTGAACGCCTGCATGATCTTGCTGGCCTCCTTGGAGGGGCGCCGGGTAACGACGATCGAGGGGTTGGCGCCAGACGGTCTGCTCCATCCGGTGCAGCAGGCCTTCATCGACCATGACGCATTTCAGTGCGGCTTCTGCACTTCGGGCCAGATCATGTCCGCGGTCGCCTGCATCGCCGAGGGACACACGGCCGACGAAGTCGAGATTCGCGAATGGATGAGCGGCAACCTCTGCCGCTGTTCGGCCTACCCGCAGATCGTCGAAGCCGTCAAAGCAGCGTCGGAGGTAATCGAGTGAAGCCTTTCGCCTACCAGCGTGCCCGTTCGTACCAGGACGCGGTAAAAGCTGCGTCTGAGCCGCGTGCTGCTGTCCTTGCCGGAGGTACGGAGCTTTTGAACTGGATGCGGCTCGGCGTCCTCGAGCCCGAAACGGTGATCGACATCAGCGCTCTCGCCGGTGGCGCTGACATCTACGCCGAGGGTGACGTCGTCCGCATCGGCGCGCTGGCGTCGCTGAACGTAGTGGCCGCGCACGAGCTGGTCGCGAGGAGGTTCCCGGTGCTGCGGCAGGCGATTCATAAGGCCGCGTCGGCGCAGTTGCGCAATCTGGCCACGATCGGCGGCAATCCTCTGCAGAGGACGCGCTGCCCGTACTTTCGTTCCGAGAGCCCGACGCCGTGCAACAAGCGGCGGGCCGGGTCGGGTTGCGCCGCCCGTACCGGGCTGAACCAGGATCATGCGATCTTCGGCTGGAGCGATGACTGCGTCGCCGTTCAGCCGTCTGATCCGGCAACTGCCCTCGCGGCCTTGGATGCCGAGGTCGTCACCGTCGACGGCACCGGCGGGCGGCGGTTCCCGATCCGCGAGCTGCACGTGCTACCGGGCGTCAACCCTGCCGCACATCATGTTCTGCGGCCTGGGGAGATCATCGCCTCGTTCGAGCTCAATGGCTTTGCGCCGAATTCGGCATACGTCAAGGTGCGCGCGCGAGAGAGCTACGAGTACGCGCTGGTCTCCGCGGCCGTCGTGCTCGACCTTGACGGCGATTTGATCTCGCGGGCGCGAGTCGCTGTCGGCTCGGTCGCGATGAAGCCGTGGCGTCTCGAGCGAACCGAGCAATTGCTCGCCGGAGTTCGGCTTGGTTCGCAAACGATCCCGGCGGCGGTGCGCGAAGGGTTCGCTGAAGCGAAGGCGCTCCCAGGCAGCGCCTACAAGATCCCGCTGGCACAAAACGCCGTCCTCCGTGCGCTCGAAGAGGCTGTGTCATGACGCGAATCGGGGAAGGGCTGGCACGGCTCGACGGGCCGGTCAAGGTGAGCGGGGCTGCGCATTACGCAGCCGACTTCGAGGTCGAAGGTCAGCTGCACGCCGTGCTCGTCGGCGCCACGGTAGCGGCAGGCGTCATCACGGCGACCGACACGCGCGAGGCCATGGCAGTGCCTGGGGTCCAGCGCGTCCTGGTCGCCGGCGACCTTCCGCGTCCGGCGAAGGGTTTCGCCGAACAGTCCGTTCCCCCGCTCGCGACGCGCCATCTGCCGTTGCAAGGCGAACGTGTTCTCTACCACGGGCAGCCGGTGGCGATGGTCTTGGCCGACACGCTCGAGGCCGCCGAGGAAGCGGCGAGCCGAGTCCGGGTCGAGATCGAAGAGGAGCCGTGGCAGCACCCTGAGCAGGCCGACGCGCAGAAGCCGGAGCCTGCCAGCTACGCCGCGCTCAGTTCGCTCGACGTCGGCGTGGGCGACATCGACGCCGCAGTCAGTGACGCGGTGGTCTCGGTCGCCGCCCGCTACACACAGCCGTCGCGGCACAACAATCCGATGGAGCCGTCGGCGATTCTCGCGCACTGGTCAGGCGATCAGCTGACGGTTTACGACTCGGTTCAGCACCTCTACGCCGTCCAGTCGACGCTGGCCGCGGTCTTCGGCATCGTCCCGTCTTCCGTGTATGTCGTCTGCCCGCACACGGGAGGCGGGTTTGGCGCCAAGGCCTTCATCTGGCCGCACGAGATCCTCGCCGCGATGGCAGCTCGCGTCGTCGATCGGCCGGTCAAGCTCGTGCTGACGCGAGCGCAGATGTATGCGAACGTCGGCTATCAGCCGTGGATGAGCCAGGACGTCACGCTCGCGGCCCGGGCAAATGGCGCCCTGACCGGCATCCGCCACGACGTTTTCAACGTCACCGCGCTCACTGACGACTACGTCGAGTTCGGCTCGGTGACGGCCGGGGCGCTGTACGCCTCACCGGCGATCGCGACGTCGCAACGTGTGCGCCGCGGCCACGTCAACCTGCCGACCTTCCTGCGCTCTCCGATCGACGGCCCGGGCACGTGGGCTCTCGGCTGTGCAATGGATGAGCTGGCGCGCGCGACTCGAACCGACCCGGTCGACTTGCGCTTGCTGAATTACGCCGAGCGCGAGCCGGTGAGCGGGAAGCCCTGGTCGTCGAAGAGGCTCGTCCAGGCCTACATGGAAGGCGTTCGTCGCTTTGGCTGGCGCGACCGTCCAGAAGGCGGCACGCGGGACGGCCACTGGAGGCTCGGGTGCGGCGTCGCCGATGCCACCCAAGGACAATTCCGCTTTCCTTCCCAGGCACGACTGATCCTCGACGCCGACGGTCACCTGACAATCCAGTCCGGGGTCACCGACCTCGGGCAGGGGCCGCCGACGATCTTCCCGCAGATCGCGGCCAGCGTCCTGGGACTTGAGCCTGAGGCGATCGAGCTTCAGGCCGGCGACAGCGCTCTTCCTTTCGCCGGCCCCGCCTACGGCTCCAGCATCACCATCGGAATGGGCGCCGCGGTCCTGGCCGGCGCCAGGCAGCTCCTCGCGCGTCTCGCCGACGTTGCCGGCTGGCCGATCGAAGAGGTCACAGCGAGCGACGGTCACCTCCGCCGCGGCTCGCAGCGGATCCGGCTCGCCGGACTCGTCGCCAGAGCAGGCGGCACCATCACCGTCGAGGGCGCTTTCAACCTGGCAGGCGGCGCCAATGTTCAACGCCGGCCCCGCCGAGGTCGCGACGCGAACGTTCGGGGTCGTCTTCGTCGAGGTTGGCGTCGACGAGGCGCTTGGCCTGGTACGGCTGCGTCGCGCGACCGGTGTCTACAGTGCCGGGCAGATCATCAACGAGCGTACCGCGCGCTCGCAGATGATCGGAGGAATTGTCTGGGGCTGGGGGATGGCGACCAGCGAAGCCAGCGTGCTCGAACCACAGCTCGGACGCTGGCACTCCCAGAACCTCGCCGGCGTCGCCCTCCCCGTCAACGCCGACATCCCGGCGGCGATCGACATCGCCTTCATCGAGGAGACGGACGACGCGGCCGGCCCACTTGGAGCGAAAGGCATCGGCGAACTCTCAGCGACGGGCGTCGCTCCTGCCGTCGCCAACGCGGTCTTCGACGCCGTCGGCGTCCGCATCCGCGAGCTGCCGATCACGCCGGGCCGGCTCATCTCCTCCCTCCGGTGACGACTTGGGCTATCACAACGCGTCCAGACTGATCACCGTCCACGAAAGACAGACCATGCCCAACCACGACGTCCAGCCGCGGCCGCCGGGCATGAGCGGCCGGGGGATGATCGAGGAGCTCTTCCTCGACGGCGTACTTGTAGAACCCGGTGATGGTGCACAGCCGGCGGGTGACGGTGGCACGAGCACGTCCCCTGGCTTCCAGATCGCGGCCAAAGCCTTTCGATGACAGCGCGGCGGACGGCGAAAAGAGCCAGGAGGCGCGTGTGGCACCAGGCGGTGAACCGGCGCAGGTCCAGCGCGTCCGCCTCGCGGGTCAGCCTGCGGTACCCGGCCAGGAAACCGGCGAGGGCGAGGCGTTCGGGATCGGGTGAAGGGTGGCTGGATGGTAACGAGGGCAGTGGATGGAGCAGTGGTCATCGGGCACCTCCCGGCCGGGCTGAGACCCGGACGGGGTGACCTACTCCAGGATGCGGGCGGCCTGAGCTGCGGTGATCTCCTTGGTGACGCCGCCAGCGACCAGGTCGCATAGCACCGCGTGGAGCCGGCAGGCCACCTGGTTACGGGAGCGGGCCAGGTCACGGTGCCGCTTGGCCCGCACCTTCAGCACAGCCGCGTGATCCTCGGCCAGCACCTGGCGCCGGGCCTTCGACCGCAGCGCCGCGACAGCGACCGACAGCGCGTCGTCCGGGTCGTTCTCGTTCGTGTCACCGGCCTGCAATAGCCGCGCCCGGGCGGCCAGCTCGGGCGGCACGTCCAGCACCCGCTCCCCGGCGGTGACCAGATGCTGGGCCAGCAGATGACCCAGCCCGCCGGCGCCCTCCACCGCCCACGTCCGCTCCGGCCAGGACGCCGCCCACGCGACCAGCCGCCGGCCTGCTCCGCGCTGGCGCGGACCCGCAGCTCGCCCAAGGACTCCTCCGCCGCGCTGATCGCCACCGCCTTATGCGAACTCTTATGCGGATCGATCCCGATCATTACTGCCGTCACAGCACGCTCCAAAATCGTCATCAGGGAACAGGCGACCATGGCGGGCATGCCCAATACCGGATCTGCTGGCGCTCGCGCCTCTAATGAGCCGGTAGCCGGGTGTTGCTGCCGGGGTGCTGGCCCTTTTCGGCTGAAGATCGTGGTGGGTCAACCTCACCTGGCATGCCTTCATCGCCTCGGACTTCTCCTAGTCCTGTCGAAGACCGGCAGCGGTGAAGGGTCCGGAGGATGTGAACGGCTGATGCGATGTCGGCCCGCCGAGGCCTCGTCATTAGGGCGCTGCGCGTCTCCGGCTGACCTGGCTGACCGGAGACGGCAACGCTTGAGGAGGAATGGCCTGTGCAACTGTGGTGCGGGATCGACTGGGCAGAAAATCATCACGATGTCAGCGTGGTGGACGAGACGGGAACGCAATTGGCCCGGATGCGGATCGACGACACCGTGGCCGGGTTCAGCCAGCTGATGAACATGCTCTCCGAGCAGCAGCGGTCCAGCGCCGGGCCCATCACAGTGGCCATCGAGACCGCCAAGGGCCTGCTGCCCGCAGCGCTGCGCGCGGCAGGAGTACCGCTGATCGCGATCAACCCGCTGGCGGTATCGCGTTACCGCGACCGGCATTCACCCAGCCGCGCCAAGAGCGACGCCGGGGATGCGCTGGTGCTGGCCAATATCCTGCGCACCGATCCGCGCAGCCACCGGCCGCCGCCGTGTGACTCTGAGCTGGCCCAGTCGATTCACGTGCTGGCCCGTGCCCATCAGGATGCGGTCTGGGACCGGATGCAGATAGCCAGCAAACTCCGCTCCGTGCTGCGCCAGTACTACCCGTCCTTCCTGGCCGCCTTCCCGGATCTGGCCAGCCGGGAAGCCCGCGCGACCCTGCACCTGGCACCCTCCCCGGCTCGTGGCCAGCTCGCGGGTAAATCCGCGCTCACCGCGGCGCTGCGCCGCGCGGGCAGAACACGCGGCATCCCGGCAGCCGTGGCAGCCATCCGCACCGCCTTGCACTGCGAGCAGCTCCGCCAGCCACCGCTAGCAGAAGCCGCGATGGCCGGGCACGCCACCGCGCTGCTGCACGCCCTGGACACCGCTATCGACGGCGTCGCCCGGCTCGAGGAGTCCCTGGCCACCGCCTTCAGCCAGCACCCAGACGCCGACATCATCACCAGCTTCCCCGGCCTGGGCACCGTGCTGGGCGCCCGGATCCTCGCCGAGATCGGCGATGACCGGACCCGGTTCGCCACCGCCCGCGGGCTGAAAGCCTTCGCCGGCACCGCGCCCATCACCCGTGCCAGCGGCATGAAAACCATCGTGACCAGGCGCGTCGTCCGCAACAAGCGCCTCGGCCAGGCTGCCTACCTCTGGGCCCTGCCCATGATCGCCCACTCACCCGCCGCGCACGCCCACTTCACCGCCCGCCGCGAACACGGCGACAGCTACAGCGCTGCCGCCCGCAACCTCACCAACCGCGGCATCGGCATGCTGCACCACTGCCTGCAAACCCGCCAGCACTATGACGAAGCCCGCGCATTCCCCGGCCACCGTGTGACCTCCACAGACCCTTGGCCGGCCAGGCCTCTCAAGAGACCGAGGCACACCCTCACCCGGGACCACCGCACAACCTCAAGCGGCCCGTGACCTCTCTCGCGCCTCCGGCCACCCAGGCCCCTCGAAAGACCGAGGCACAACCCGCTTGACAGTTAGCAGCATGCGATGTCTTTCGAGCCACGCCACGGCGAGAACCGGCAGGCCGGCACCTCGATCTAAAGCCAGACCACGACGCCGACGTGGCCGGCAGGCGGTTCGGGAGCCAGCCCGTCGGACCTCTGAACGCTACGGCAAACACCGCAACGTCGAACCTCGGTCTCTATTAGATGACATGCATCGGGCCGGGCTGAGGTCGCTGGCCGGGTGCTGGAGACCTCCCCAGCTCAGACGCGGGTCACGCTTGACCGGGTAGGCATTTCGCATGGGGGCGCGTGCGCCCGTTCGGAGCTTGAGGAGGTCTCGATGCCCATCGTAGGCGGGCTGGATATCCACCGGAAGCAGCTGACGTTCGACTATCTCGACACCGTGACCGGGGAGGTGCGGCGCGGCCAGATCGCGCCGGCCGGCCGGGAGCACCTGCGGGCCTGGCTGGCGCGGTTCGCTGGCCGCGCCGACGTCGCGTTCGCGGTGGAGGGGTGCACCGGGTGGCGGTATGTCGCCGGGGAACTGGCCGCGGCTGGGCTCGCCGCGCATGTCGGCGAGCCGGCCGGCACCGCCGCCGCCCGCGGCCGCAAGCGGCACGCCAAGACCGACAAGACCGACTCTCGCGGCATCTGCGGGCAGTTGCTTGCCGAGGGCAGGCTGCCGGAGTGCTGGATCCCGCCGGCGCAGATCCTGGAATACCGGGCGCTGCTGGAGACCTACCACGACCTGCGCCGCGAGCACACCGCCTGGGTGCAGCGCGTCCACGCGGTCTTCTTCCACCAGGGCGCCCCCCGGCTGGGCGAGGGCGCGCTACGCACCGGGCAGGGCCTCGCCGCGCTACGCGAGGGCGCCGCCGCGCACCTGTCGCCGGCCGGGCAACTGCAGGTCGCCGCCGCCCTGGACATGCTCGCTGCCGTCGAGACCCGGATGGAGGTGCTGCGCACGCAGTTGCGGTATGCGGCCCGGCATCTGACCGGCGCGAAGGTGCTGGCCGCGCGGCTGTATGGGGTCGGCCCGGTCACCGCGCTGGCGCTGACCTGCTGGCTGGCCGGGGAAAGCCGGTTCTCCTCCTCCCGCAAGGCGGTCCGGTTCAGCGGGCTGGACATCACCGCGAGGCCGGGCACGCCGACCAGGCGGTGCACCAGCGCTACAACCACGTCATGGTCAGTGACCACCTGGCCGCCCCGAACAGGTGGCCAGCCTGGTGCGCGAGGCGGGCCGGTCATGATCATCTGCACGGGCGTTCCCCGTATGTTCCCCCGGAGGCCCCCTGGGCCTTCGTGGTGATCTTCATCGGCCCGTTTCCGCAGGCCAGGCGGTGTGGGGCGGCTGGGACTCGAACCCAGGACCGGCGGATTATGAGTCCGCTGCTCTAACCGGCTGAGCTACCGCCCCGGACGGATGCACCCTACAGCAGGGCCTACTTCGACGTACTCAGCGGCGGACGCGGCTCCCGGAATGACTACCTGACGCTCATCTGCATCGCCATGGCATGCTCGACCAGGGATATGAGCGCTGACTTGGTGGACTTCCTTTCCCGTGCGTCACAGCACACAATCGGCACCTCAGGGCTGACGGCGAGCGCCTGCTGGACATCGGGGACGCTGTAGGGAAATTGGCCATGGAACCCGTTGACGGCAACGATGAACGGCAGTCCCGCGGCCTCGAAGTAGTCCACCGCAGGGAACGAGTCCGCCAGCCTTCGGGTATCGACGATGACCACCGCGCCGATGGCGCCGTTGATGAGGTCATCCCACATGAACCAGAACCGCTGCTGGCCAGGCGTCCCGAACAGGTAAAGAATCAGGCCCGCGTCTAGGGTCATCCGGCCGAAGTCCATGGCCACCGTGGTGGTGGTCTTGTCCGGCACCTTTGACAGGTCATCGATGTCGGTGCTCGCCGAGGTCATAATTGCCTCGGTAGTGAGCGGGGTGATCTCCGAAACCGACCCGACGAACGTTGTCTTGCCCACGCCGAACCCGCCAGCAACCACGATCTTGACCGAAGTCATCGCGGTTTCTGACACGTCGCCGGGGGCGACCTTAGAGCTTGCGAAGTCCACTGAGAACCCTTTCAAGCAGGTTGAGATCCGGGCGCCCCTGCGCATGATCGATCTGGTGCACCCGAACGAGCCCTTCGACCGCCATGTCGGCGACCAGGACCCGAGCCACGCCCAATGGCAGTCGCAGCACTGCGGAGATCTCTGCGACGGAACGCCAGTCCCGGCAGAAGCCCAGGATCGCCTGGCATTCCGGAGCGAGGACAGAGAGGTCGCGAGCCCCGTAGTGCGAGGCCGCGACCATCGCCTCGATCTGGAGTTGGTAGCGGGGCTGGGTCCTCCCCCCGGTCACAGCGTATGGCCTGACAAGCGCGCTCTTCTGGCCGTCCGGACCCTGAGGTAGGGAAGCGCCTTCCTGGCTGTCGGAGCCCTGGGACGAATTTGAGCCGAGCTGGCTCCTGCCGCCCATCATCACCGGCATGCCAGGAGACCGCGGGTTAGAACGGCCCCGCTCTAGGGGCCCGCTCGCCGGCGGGTCATACTCGCTGCTGACCGGCGGCCGGTCAGCCTGCCCTGGGCCAGGCACCGCTTTCTCCTGTCACGATCAGCCGTCCTTCGGACGCTAAGTCTGGAGCGCCCCGCGCATCTTCGGGGTGAGGGCTCGGCCCACCCTTTCGACAAGCAGGGTCATCTCGTATGCCACTAGGCCCATGTCGCAATCCGCGGCCGCAAGCACAGCAAGGGCCGAACCGTCACTGATCGACATCACGATCAGCAAGCCGCGCTGCATCTCCACAACTGTCTGGGTGACGGACCCTCCCTCGAACACCCGCGACGCACCCTGCGTCAAGCTGGTGAGCCCGGATGTGACAGCGGCAAGCTGATCGACCCGGTCCGTGGGAAACCCCTGAGAGCACGCCAACGGGAGCCCGTCGGATGACACGACAATCGCGTGAGCGACTGCTGGCACACGCTCCACGAAGTTGGTGAGCAGCCAGCTCAAGTCCCGGATGGGCTGGACTGGATTCACGCGTCTTCCTCACTTTCGGTTCCCGATGACTCATCGCTTCGCAGTGCCGCTCGCCCTTCTTGGGCACCACGCTGGAAGTTCGACATCCGCTGCCTGGTGGCCGCCGCTGAACGGGTAGGCGCCGCCTGGTACGCCGCCACCTGCGGCTCGCTTACCCCGCCAGGAACGAGGTTTGCCTGCGGGACGCGCCTTGGCAGGCCAGCCGGGGTAAGACCGGCCGCAGACGGTGATTCCACGGCCTCCGCGGCTCGCCACCCGTCATCGGCCGGCGAGCTCCAGCCGTTGGCGGTCTCGGCCGCGCGGTGAGCAGGTTCGCCCTGGTCCGACATGGCGGAAATGGCCTCGTGCCTGCCGCGCCGGAACCAGTCGGACTCCACCGATTCGAAGATGGGCAACCGGTTATCCCCCGCGCTCACCCCCGGTGGCACGACCACGTCATCAGCCTGGGAGTCCTGAGACCAGGAGCCCATCCTGGGAGTCAGGCCGAACCGCGCCTCCGAATCGTTTCGCGCTCCCGAGTCGTTCCACTGACGGCGATCAGGCAGATCAGGTAGGTCAGTCTGATCAATCCGGCTGGAAGCAGGCTGCGGACCTCCGAGGCCGTTCGTGCTTGCGGTGGTCGGAACACCGACCGAGGGGACAGGCCCGGTATCGTCCGTCCGCTGTCCGTCACTGTCTAGCCGACCGTCACCGTTGTCGGAGCCGTCCGCAGTGAATCGTGGCACCCGTGCAGCCGCCACTGTGGCCTCGCGCGAGGAACCGCCGTCGGCGGCGGCCGCATCCAGCGGCGGGTATCCGGTGAACTCGGCAGCCGCGGCCTCGGCATCGAACCGCTGCAGTCCCGACGGACTCCCAGAGGCCTCATACGTGACAGTCTCATCGGGCAGCCAGATGAGCGCGGTCAGCCCGCCCGTGGGGCCGGGGCGTAGGCGCACCCTGATCCCATGCCTGGAAGCCAGCCGGGCCACCACGAACAGACCCATCCGCCTCGAGACGGCCACGTCGACCACAGGCGGATTGTCCAGCCGCCAGTTCGCGTCCTTCATCTCGTCGGCCGGCATGCCGACACCCTGGTCAGTGATATCGAGCAGGACGCCGCCACTGTTTAGCAGGTGCCCGGATACGCTGACGGGAGCATCCGCGGACGAGAACGAGGTAGCGTTCTCGAACAGCTCGGCCAGCAGGTGCACGATGTCATTGACCACTTGCCCGCGGACCGAAATCCCGGGTTGCACATTCAGCGATACTCGCTCGTACTGTTCGATCTCCGACACCGCGGCACGCAGCACGTCTACCAGCGCCACCGGCTGGGTCCACCGTTGCGTAGCCTCATGACCGGCCAGCACCAGCAAGTTCTCCGAGTTGCGGCGCATCCGGGTCGCCAGGTGGTCCAGCCGGAACAGGTTTCCGAGCCGATCGGAGTCCTGCTCGCCTTGCTCCAGATCGTCGATCAGGTGGATCTGCCGCTGTACCAGAGACTGGGTGCGGCGGGAGAGGTTGACGAACATGGCGTTGACGTTCCCGCGCAACGCCGCCTCGTTGGAGGCTAGTCCGATGGCCTCCTTATGCACCTGGTCGAAAGCGCGCGCCACCTCACCGATTTCGTCAGTGGAGTCCACGTCGATGGGCGCGACCTCCTGCGGTACTCCCTCACCATCGGACTCGTTAATCCGCCGCACCGCCTCTGGCAGCCGCGTACCGGCCACCTCGAGGGCACCACTACGCAAGCGACGCAGCGGGCGGATCATGGACCTGCCGACCGCCACCGTAGCCAGGAACGCCAGGGCGAGGACGAGCACCACCACTGCACCCCAGATGATCGCATCGCGAATCGCGTTGTTGCGTAGCGTTGCGCTTCGAGCGATCACCGAGTTCACCAGCTGCGCTTCCACCGAATGCATACCGCTCACGACGTCCTCGAGCGACGATTGGGCGTTGGCGATCACCGGATCCTCAGCACCCGGCAGCGCATTTGGAGTCAGCGAGGCGGCTTGCTGAACCTGGGCTTGTGCCCCGTCCACAGTGGGTGCCGATAGCGCGCTATCGAACAACTGGCGCTGGCTGGCGGTGGCGGTGCTGTTGAATTCCGCCTCGTTGGCTTGCTGCTGCGCCGCGGCGGTTGTGATCGCCTGCTGTATACCGGTACTGAACCCGCCCGGATTCAGGCCAATCAGGCTGCTCGATTGCGCCGCGGTGATGAGCGCCTGCTCCTCCGACGCCTGCTCTTTCATAGCGGAGACCAAGCCGGCCACGCGATCCCCATTAGCCAGCGTCGAGTCGCTGCTGCCCACTGCGACCTGATCATCCAGGTTCAGCAGGGTATCGATCTTCCCGGCGTACGCCCGGATCACCACCAAGGCAGGCAGCCGAGTCGTAGTCGCAGCCTGCCTCAGCGGCCCCAGCGTGTTGATCGCGGCGAGCGCGGCACGCGCATCCTGCTGGGTGAGTTCCGAGTATCCATCGCCGATACCCCCGAGCAGGCCTCTCACCTGTGCAGCCAACCGGGACGACACGGTGTAGTCGCCATGGGAGAGGACCTTCAGCTGCAGTTTGCGGGCGCTCAGATTCTTCTGGTGTACGGCCCGGCCGCCGTTGTTGCCCAGCGTGATGAACGTGACCGTGTCTTGGCGCTCGCTCTGCAGCGCTTGCACGAGACTGATGATCTTGCCATTGAGGTTGGCCAACTGCACTACCCGCTGATACGCAAACGCACTCTGTACTGAGGAGGCAATGCGGATGCCGCCCAGCGCGACGGCGGCCAGGACCGGAATGATGACCAGCAGAAGCAGCCGAGAACGGACACTCCAGTTCTTCAGCGCCCTCCGCGAGCCCGGGCTGGGTGGCTTCGTTGCGCGGCTGTCCCCCTGCGTGCCGCTGACCCCATGCTGGCCGTTAGCCGAGGTCGGAGCAGGGTCATTCGAGGACATGCCGCCCGACGCTACTCGCTCATTCACTGTGGCTTGCTTTCCGGTGCGCGCTGATGCCTGCTGCTCGGAAGCCTCGGCTGCTGTCGCAGTGCGAGTCCTCCTGCTCCTGGACCACACAGCACTGGCACCCTTCATCCTGGGACCGCTGGGCACCCGCTAGGATGCGGGTGTGGCGGAGACGCTAGAACGTGTCCCTTCCCGGCTGGCGATCATCGTGCATGATGCCACGCCCAGCCGGTGGCAACTCTAACCCGTGAGCGGGCGGTGCCGCCCAGGTATCAGAGCATCTACTGCTGAAAATTAGCATTCGGTCACACTCGCCTGGCAACTGGACGATACTAGGACACCGTGTTCCGCTACCGCACTTTCCGCACAGATCCATGCCGCTTCCCCGTAAGCGCCGGAGGGAACCCCATGCGGCGAACCCAGGCCAGCAGCAGCAGAGCCCGGCGAATCTCGCTAGGGTTCCTGGCCGTCACCCTCCTCGCGGCCGGCTGCACGTCGGCTGCTGGTTCCACCACCGCCAGCGGAGGAACGTCGATCACGGTCGCAGTAATCCCCGGTACCGACACTGCTCCGGTCATGATCGCAGCCAAGGATGGGCTGTTCCGCAATCACGGTTTGGACGTTGCGGTCAAGACCTATAACTCACTCCAGTCCGAGGTCCAGGCGCTCAAGAACGGCAGCGTGGATATCGCGGCCGGCGACTATGCCGACTTCTTCTATGAAGATGCCACGGGCAAGGCGTCCCTGCACCTGGTCGCCGACGGCTACGACGCCACCTCGAACGTGATGGAGGTCCTTAGCCTGCCCGGCTCGGGAATCACGACTCCGCAAAAGCTGAAGCACAAGGTGGTCGCCACCCCCGAGCGGCAGCTGATTCCGTCCGGCAACAGCGTCCCCTACAGCATGGAGACGCTGGCAACGCAGTCGGTCCTGAACAGCGACGGCGTTTCGCCTACCGACGTGACGTGGCAGCCCACGCCGACGAAGGACATGATTTCCGAGCTACGGAGCGGGCAGGTAAGCGCGATCGTCGCCACCGAGCCCACCATCACTGAAGCGGAGTCAGAGCTGGGCGCAGTCGAGGTCATGGACTCATGCAGCGGCCAGACCGCCGGCCTACCCCTATCGGGGTACTTCAGCCTCGCTGCCTATGCCAGCGCACATCGCGCGCAGCTTCAGCAGTTCCGGCTGGCGCTGGCATCGGCGCAAGCTAACGCGTCCACCGGAGGGTCGCTGCAGGCAATGCTGCCGCACCTCACCGGAATGACCCGACAGAACGCTGCTCTCGTCACCCTCGGCTCCTACCCGACGTCGCTGAGCGTCGGCCAAGTACAGCGGGTCGCCGACCTTATGCTCGACTCCGGAGTGATCAGCACCACGCTCAGCGTGAGCAAGCTGGCCAGCAGCTAACTGCCGCTGCTGGCACCCTAGGAGTTACGAAGTACGGCTCACGATGCCGGTTCGGCGGTCGGTCCGACCGTGGCTAGGTCAACGTTTCCCGGCACTTCGTCGGCATAGTGACAGGCCGCAGTGTGGTCGGCAGAAACCTGTTGGTGCGCGGGCTCCTCGGCTACACACCGTTCCGGATTTCCCAGCTGTTTCCGGAGCCAGCATCGGGTGTGGAACCGGCACCCCCGGGGCGGGGACGCGGGGTTCGGTGGATCCCCGGGAAGGACGATGCGCTGCCGCCGCGCCTCGACCGCAGGATCAGGCACGGGTACTGCAGACAGCAAGGAAACGGTGTAAGGGTGTCTGGGGTCGGTATAGAGATCGGCGGCCGCAGCCTGTTCTACGATCTGTCCCAGGTACATGACGGCTACGCGGTCGCTCAGGTGCCGGACGACCGCAAGGTCATGCGCGATGAAGAGGTAAGAGAGGTTCAGCTCGTGCTGCAGCTGCTGCAGCAGGTTGATGACCTGCGCCCGGATCGAGACATCAAGTGCGCTCACCGCCTCGTCGGCGACGATCACCGCCGGGTTCAGCGCGAGCGCTCGCGCCAGCCCCACTCGCTGCCGCTGCCCACCAGACAGCTCGTGCGGATAGCGCCGGGCATGTCCCGGCGATAGCCCGACCAGCTCGAGCAGATCGCGGACGCGCTGGCGACGCTCAGCCGCGGTGCCGACATGGTTCACGCGCAGTGGCTCCGCGATGCTCGCGCTGACCCGCCACTTCGGGTCGAGTGATGCTGTCGGATCCTGGAAGACCATCTGGAGCTGGGATCCTTCGCCACGATCTGAGGCAGCGCCCTTTGCGCCAAGCGGCCGACCGCGGAAGAGAATCGTCCCGGACGTAGGAGGAATAAGCCCAACGATGGCTCGTCCCAGCGTGGTCTTGCCGCTGCCGGACTCGCCGACCAGCCCCAACGTCTCTGCTCTGGCGAGCCGCAGGGAGAGGCCGTCCACCGCATGCACCTGTCCGACCGTTCGGCGAAACATCGCGCCTCGCGTGATCGGAAAATAAACGCAAAGGTCGCGCACCTCGAGAAGCGCGGGCTCGCTCTCCGCCGGAGGAGGTTTGGTCACGTGGCCTCCTGGGCGACGAGCTCATCCTCGGGTGGCGGGGCTGGCTGGAACCCCGGCCGGAGGGGCTTTCCCGCTTCGATCTCATCTGCCGCAACCGGGTTGTAGCACGCGAGCAGGTGGCCCGCATTCGGGCCTTCGGACAAGCCGACCGCCTCTGGAGGCGCAAGCGGTGGCATTTCCTGCCAGCAGACGTTGAGCGCCCAGGCGCATCGCGGCGCGAAGGGGCAGCCGCGCGGGAGCCGGTCGAGAACGGGTGGTGAGCCCGCGATGGGTGTCAGCGGGCGTCCTGCGCCGGCGACACGCGGGAGCGAGCGGAGCAGCCCGACGGTGTACGGATGACGCGGGCGGGCGAAGATCTCTGCGGTCGGCGCCGACTCGACCACGTAGCCTGCGTACATCACCATGATCCGCTGCGTCATGCGTGCCATGATTCCGAGATCGTGGCTGATCAGGAGGATGGCGGTCCCGCGCTCGACGGTAAGTTCGTGAAGCAGCTCGAGCACTTGGGCCTGCACCGTGACATCAAGAGCGGTGGTCGGCTCGTCGGCGATCAGGAGCGTAGGCCGAAGCGCCAGCGCGATCGCAATCAGGACGCGCTGGCGCATCCCGCCGCTGAACTGGTGCGGGTAACGATCCAGCTGATCGCTCGGCCTCGGGATCCCGACGGTGCCCAGCAGGTCTGCGGCGCGGCGTCGCGCCTCGCGCCACCGCATGTTCTGGTGAGCTCGGAGAGTCTCGGCGACCTGCTCGCCGATCGTCAGCACCGGGTTCAGTCCGCTCATCGGGTCTTGCGGGACGAGCGATATCTCCTTCCCTCGGAGGCGGCGCATCTCGCGGTCGCTCAGCCGGATCAGGTCGCGGTTACCGAGCCAGACCTCGCCAGACGAAATCCGCGCCGTGGCTCGTGGCAGGAGGCGAAGGATGGCCAGGCTCGTCACGCTCTTGCCCGAGCCGGACTCCCCGACGAGGCCGAGAGCCCCGCCGGCCTCAAGATCGAAGCTCACGCCATTGACGGCGTACACGACAGCATTGCGGCCGCTGTCGAAGCGCACGGTGAGATCCCGCACCCGAAGCATCGGATCGCTCATTGTCAGCGGCGCCTGACCGTCCACGCTCACTCCTCCACCCCGCCGAGGCTCCCTCGAAGACGCGGATCGATCCAGTCCCTGAGACCGTCACCGAGCAGGTTGAAGCCCAGGACGGTCAGAGCGAGCGCAACCCCCGGGAATACGGTCCACCACCATGCTGTCTGGATGTAGCTGCGGCCGTCGGCGATGAGCGCCCCCCATTCGGGCGACGGCGGTTGCGCGCCCAGCCCGAGGAAGCTCAGCGATGACGTTGCGAGGATCGCGTAGCCGACATCCAGCGATATCTGGACGATCAAGATGGCCAGTACGTTCCGGAGGACGTGCCGAGTGGCGATCCACATCGTCCCGGCGCGAGCCACCCGGGCGGCGAGCACGAACTCGCGCTCCCTCAGCGATAGCACCTGCCCGCGGATGAGGCGGGTGTACCAGGGCCAGAAAACCACCGCGAGCGCCAGCACCGTGTGCTGCAGGCTCGGGCCGAGCGTCGCCGCGATCGCCGCCGCTAGGACGAACCCCGGAAAGGCGAGAAACAAGTCGGTGACCCGCATGATGATTTCGTCAACGAGGCCGCCCGCCAGGCCCGCCATGATCCCGAGCGCGGTTCCGAGCACGACCGACAGGGACAGGATGATGACCGCGACCTCGACCGAGATACGGGTGCCGGCGATCACTCGGCTGAAAATGTCGCGCCCGAGATTATCAGTGCCGAACCAGTGCTGGACAGAGGGGGGCTGCAGCACGGCGAGCAGGTTAATCTGGTCGGGGTTCTGCGGTGCGATGAACGGGCCGAACACCGCGAGCAGCAGGACAAGCACAACGATCACGGTGCCGAGACCATTCAGCCGCGACTCGGCAAGGAATGGCTGTACCGCCCGGGCTGCGCGACGCAACCGTCCAGCGGCGCCCCCAGTCAGGTGGCCTTGCTTCGCAACGTCCTGACCGATCACGTGTACCGGATCCTGGGGTCGAGATATAGGTAGACGATGTCCACGATCAGGTTGATCACCACATACAGGACAGCGATCACGAGGGTGGCCCCCAGTGTCGCGTTGTAGTCGTTGGCCTGGATGGCCTGGAAGGCGTAGTTGCCGATCCCGGGCCACTGGAACACCGACTCAACCACGAAGACGCCTGCGGCGAGCAGGCCGGCTTCCAGCCCGAGAACGGTTACGGCCGGGAGCATCGCGTTGCGCAGCACATGCCGCCGAAGCACACGCCAGCGGCTAAGCCCTTTCGCCTCCGCCGTCCGCACATATTCCTCGCCGAGCGCGTCGATCACGCTGGTCCGGATGATGCGGACCATGAGCCCATACACACCGGCCGCCAGCACGACGACGGGGAGCACCAGATGTTCTACCGCGTTGACGAAGATGGCGATGTTCCCGGTGAGCAGGCTGTCAACCGTTAGTAGGCCGGTGATGTGCGGCGGCGGCGACATCCCAGGCGAAAGGCGGCCTCCGAGCGGGAGCCACCCGAGCTCAGTACTGAACAGCAGTTGCAGGAGCAGCGCGAGCCAGAACACCGGGACGGACAGTCCGGCGATGGCGCTGAGGCGCCCGGTGGCATCGGTGGCCTTCCCGCGCCGGTACGCGGCCGCCGTGCCGGTGATGACCGCGAGCACGAAACCGAGCAGCAGCGCATAGCCCGCTAGTTCGACCGTGGCGGGCAGATACGTCGCGATGTCTGTGCGCACATTCCGTCTGGTGAGGAACGAGAATCCAAGATTGCCCTGGAGGAGATCACGCATGTAGCGGCCGTACTGAACGAACAGCGGGTCGTTCAGGCCGTAGATCCGGCTGATGTGCGCGACCGCGCTAGGGCTCGCCTGCGGGCCGGCCATGAGTCGCGCCGGGTTCCCCGGCACGACCCGGGATAGGAAGAACGTCACGAGCGTGACGCCCCACAGGACGAACACCGTGAATACGAGGCGCCTCGCAATAACTGTGGCCATGGCCAGTTCGCGTGAAAACCCGTCCAGCCCGTCTGCGACTAGGCGCGAGACAGGGCGTAGAAGTCGTAGGACTGTACGTAGACCGGGTTCGCCACGTATCCCTTCACGTCAGTCCGCAGGTAGCTGGTGTCGATGATCTGCCCGATCGGGAGCCACGGCGGATCCGACGTCCCCATGGTCGTCTGCGCCGTGTCCCACAACCCCGTCAGCTTCTGCGTATCACCAGCCTCGCTGAAACCCTTGTTGATCGCGGTGTCCACCGCAGGGTTGCTGTAGTAGCCGCCGTTGAACAGGTGCTGATTCGGGGTCGCCTGGCTCGACAGGATAGGGAAGCAGAAGTCCGACGGGCTATTGAACTCGGGCCACCAGAACCAGTACGCCATGTCGGGCCGCTGCGCCACGGGCTTGGGCGTGGAGATGTCGTCGACAAACGCCGGGTAGGCCTTCTCGACGATCTTCACCTGGAGTCCAACCTGACCCAGTTGGCTCTGGAGCAGCAGTCCCGCCGAGTCTCCCTGGCCTGTGTAGAACTCATACGTCAGCTGGGTACCCGGTTTGACCCCCGCCTGCTGTAGCAGCTGCTTCGCTTTCGCCACATCCATCTGCGCCTTGTAGGTCCCGGCCTTGGAGTAGAGCATCAGATCCGGCAGGACGCTATGCGGCGGCTCGATGGTCCCCTTCATCACATTGGTCGCGAATTGATCGATCGGGAACAGCAGGTTCACTGCCTGCCGGGCCTTCGGGGAGGCGAGCGCCCCTGACGTGCCCAGGATCACGTAGTCCATCCCCAGCACCTTCTGGTTTCCGACGAAGATGCCGGGCGTGCTACGGAGGGCCTGGGTGTCTTGCGGCGTCGAGGCGAACGCGATATCGAAGTCCCCCGACTCCATCCCCTGCCGACGGCTCGAGTCCTGCGGAACCTGCAGGATGATGATCTTCTCGAAATGAGACCCGTTCCAGCCGCCCCAGTAGTGCGGGTTGCGCGTCAGGACAATCTGATTGCCGGGCTGCACGCTCTCGACCATGTAGGCACCTGTCCCGGCCGAGTGCGACTGCAGCCAGATGTGCCCGTCCTCCTTGCCTTCGGAACTCACGTTCGGGTTAACGATGCCCATGCCGTACTGCGAGGCTGCCAGCAAGTCGTACCGCGGCACGGGGACGCCAAGATCCATCACGACGGTGCCCGGATCCTTGACGATGATCTGCTTGGCAGGATCGAGGATGTAGTCCTTGAGGGTCGAGCTGGCGCCGAGGTTCGTGGTGATGGTGCGCGTGTAGGCGGCCTTGAGCGCGTGAGCGTCGAAAGCCGTTCCGTCGCTGTACTTGACGCCAGGCCGCAACGCGAAGGTCCACACGCTCTTGTCAGCGTTCGTCGAGACACGCTCCGCTAGCCACGGCTTCGTCTCGGTCGCGCTGTTTCCCTTCATGCGCATCAGCGAGTCATAGATCCCGTAGTCGGGCACGATGGCCGCCAGAAGGAAGTATGACGCGGGGTCGAAGTCGGCCGTGAACGCGTCCATCGCCACGACCAGCGTCCCCGGATCGCGCTTCAGCGCCGCTCCCGTCGCCTTCTGTTTCGTGGACGTCGTCGGCGTCGAACCGCCGCAGGCCGCGATCAGGCTGCCCGCCGCTGCGCCGGAAGCTACCCCAGCGGTTCCCCGAAGGAACTGCCGACGGCTGAACCGATTATCCGAGCTTGCCATCATCCTGCCTCCGTCTTGCGTCCAGCCGCCGAAGCGCCACCAGGCTCACCATGTCCGTACGCGAGGGTAGCGGCATGCATCGCGGTCGCTTCAGCGGGTCGTAGTCCGGGATCACCTCTACCACGTCAGCAGACCGCGACATAGTCGTGGCTGCGTCTGCGGATCTATCAAGTCATGGATCGCCAACGGCTCGCGGGCCCCGGACCGGCCCAGCCCGGACGCGAAAACCGGATCAATACCGTCGATCGAGTGACCCACGCCGGCCAGTTCCTCCTCGATCGAGCGGAGCCAAGTAGCGTTCGATCGACTGTAGTTGTGCTCTGACACTCCCCGGGCAGGTTAACGGTAGCCCGAGACCAAGGCAAGCAGTCTGGCATCTACTCCGCGATACCCGCGTCGAATGGCTCGTGCCCCTCGGCCACCGGGGGCCACGGCCGCACCTCCTCCCACGAGTCAGCGAGGGCCAGAAGCAGATGATCGCGGAACCGCGGGCCGGTGACCTGCAGCCCGAATGGCAGGCCATTCGGGAGGCGCCCGGCCGGAAGCGAAAGCGCCGGATGGCCCGTCATGTTTTGGACTGAGGCGTTATACACCTCACCGGGGAGTGGCCCCACTGGGTCGCTCGTCGATAGGCGGCCCTCTGCCAGCCAGCCTTCGGCGGCAACCGTGGGCGAGAGGACCACGCCGTCCTTCCCGAGCATCTCGTCCAGTTCTCGGACATAACCAAACCGGCGCCGTCTCGCATCAAGGTACTTGTCCAATGTGACCTGGAGACCCTGCTCGAGGAACCAGCGGGCCCCAGGATGCATGCGGTCGAGGTTCTGTTCCACCACACCTCGGCCGAGCGAGCAAACATGCTCGGCTGTGGTGACGTCGAACCAGTCGAGGTCGGGATTACCCGTGGCGAAGATTGTCTCCGGATCGAGCATCTCGACGGGCAGCCCGATGAGCTCGCTGAACGCCGCCACAGCAGCGTCAAAAGCCGACTGGACAGTACCGGGCAGGGGGCCCCACGGGGCGAACCGCGAGGTGGCATACAAACGACCCGGACGAGTCGGCTGCTCGGGAGGCGGGCTCGGGAGCGCAGTGGGATCACCGGGGGCAGGCCCGGACTGCACGGCGAGAAGGAGTCGCAGATCCGCCACCGTCGTCGCCAGAGGGCCGTCGGTAGAGTAGTCAATCCAGGCCGGAATAGGCTGCCGGGCGATCAAGCCGTTCGTAGGCTTAATACCCACCAGTCCACAGAGGGCCGCAGGGATCCGAACCGAACCCCCGCCGTCAGTCGCGGTGGCGACAGGAGCAAGGCCGGCGGCTAGTGCGGCGCCCGACCCCCCACTCGAGCCGCCCGGTGACCACTCGAGACCCCAGGGATTGCGGGTTGCACCGAAGATGAGGTTCGCCGAATAGCCCTCGGTTGCGAACTCTGGAAGATTGGTCTTACCGACAATGATCGCCCCGGCGGCTCGGAGCCGAGACGGAGTGAGCCCATCCTGCGCGGCGAGAGGAGCGTCAGCGAACAGCGCAGATCCCTGGGTAGTGCGCATGCCTGCGACGTCCTCAAGGTCCTTCACCAGGACCGGGATACCTGCCAGGGGGCCGGGATCTCTGCCCGCCGCAACTTGTGCATCGAGTTCCTGAGCCTCACGAAGTGCGAGATCACCCCGAAGCGCGACGACGGCGTTCAGCGCGCCGTCGAGACGTGAGATGCGTTCGAGCACCCGCTCGACGAGCTGATGAGACGAAACGCGGCCCGCTCGCACCGCGTTGGCGAGTGTGCAGAGAATTGCTCCTCCTCCTCCTCCTCCTCCTCCTGCCGACCCAGATCCACAATCTTTCCGGAGGAAAGGCTACTGGCCGAGAGCTCATGGCGAAGCTATGCGCCTGGACTGACGACAGGTGCTGACCCCTATGACCCAGTCCGGGGGTAGGTAGTCTGCTCAATCAGAGTGAGGCGTCCAGACGACCTGCGCTAGCCGCCTTCCTGCCTCTTCAAGGGTGGCAAGTTTTTTGCTGAAGGAGAACCGCAGCTTAGAGCGGCCCAGCTCAGGTTTCGAGTAGAACGAGGAGCCAGGAACTGCAGCGACCCGGGCTCGCCGCACCAGCGCCATCGCCGCCGCCGCGTCATCATCAAGACCGAGGGCCGACGTGTCGGTCATGATGTAGTAGGCGCCAGCAGGTGTGATCGGCTGGAGGCCGACCTCAGCCAGGATCGTAAGCATCAGTTCTCTACGCTCTTGATAGCTGCTGATGAGCCGCCGATAGTAGGCGTCGGGTAGTCGCAGCGCTGCCGCTCCGGCCTCCTGGAGCGGGGTGGGCGCGCCGACGGTGAGGAAGTCGTGGACCCGGCGGATGGCATCGGTGAGGTCGGGCGGGGCGATGGCCCAGCCGACACGCCAGCCAGTAACTGAATAGGTCTTCGACAGGGCGCTGATCGTGATAGTGCGGTCTTCCATGCCGGGGATGGTGGCGATCGGTATGTGGCGGGCGCCGTCGTAGGTGATGTGTTCGTAGATCTCGTCGGTGATGGCGAGGGCACCGTACTTCTGGCAAAGCCGTGCGATCGCATTCAGTTCTGCAAGGCTGAACACCTTGCCGGTGGGGTTGTTAGGGGTGTTGATCACGACGGCGCGCGTCTGGTTGCTGAACGCCGCGGCCAACTCGGTCTCGTCGAACGTCCAGCCAGGTTCGTGGAGGGTTACGTACCGAGGGCTGGCGCCGGCGATGATGGCGTCGGCGCCATAGTTCTCGTAGAAGGGTTCGAAGACAATCACCTCCTGGCCAGGATCAAGGCACCCAATCATCGCTGCGATCATCGCCTCGGTCGCCCCGCAGGTCACACAAACCTCGCGCTCCGGGTCGACCATGATCCCGTACCAGCGGAGGTAGGCGTCTGCGAGCGCCTGGCGGATTGAGGGCTCGCCCCAGGTAATCGGGTACTGATTGAGGTCGGTTTCGATCGCCGCAATGGCCGCCTGTTTGACCGGCTCGGGCGCCGGGAAGTCGGGAAAACCTTGAGCCAGGTTGATCGCGTCGTACTCCTGCGCGAGTCTGGTCATCTCTCGGATCACCGACTCGGTCAACGACGCTGCAGTACGCGAGATCCGGGCATCAGAGCCTCTGGCTGGCGCGGCCGCAATGGGAGAGTGTGCCCGCGAGTCAGCCGCCATGTGGTGCCACCTGGCTCTTAGCCGTGGATGCTGTATAGCGCGCGGCCTGCGGAGGGAAGCCGCGTTCGACGATGTCGCCTATCCGGTTGGCGAGCACATCAGGCATAGAGTCCCTGATCTCGGGTGAGGCCAGCGGTTGAGATGGCCGATACGGTGGAAAAGGGTGTGGAAGAACTCAGCGACTACATCCAGATGATACCGATCAGCACCTGTCGAATATGAACACGGGACGGGGAGGAGCTGTCGGCTACCCGCTCAGTCCGAGCTCTCTCGCGATGATCATGCGTTGGACCTCTGAGGTCCCCTCCCCGATTTCGAGCACCTTGGCGTCGCGGTAGAACCGGGCCACCGGGAACTCGTTCATGAACCCGTAGCCGCCGAAGATCTGTGTCGCGTCCCGTGCGTTGGCCATGGCCGCGTCGGAGGCCGTCAGCTTCGCGATCGCTGCCTGCTTCTTGACCGGCTGGCCGGCCACCAGCCGCGCTGCCGCGTCGTACCAGGCGAGGCGCGCGGCATGCACCCTCGCCTCCATGTCCGCGATCTTGAACTGAATGGCCTGGTAGCCGCCCAGGTGACGGCCGAACGCCTCCCGCTCCCCCGCGTAACGCAGGCACTCATCCACGCAACCCTGGGCCAGGCCGACCGCCAGCGACGCGATGGCAATCCTGCCCCCGTCCAGGATCTGCAGGAACTGCGCGTATCCGCGACCGCGCTCGCGGCCCAGCAGGTTGCCCCCGGGCACCCGGCAGGAACTGAACGAGAGCTCACGGGTGTCGGAGGCGCACCAGCCGACCTTGGAGTATTCCTGGCCGACGGTGAACCCGTCGGTGCCGGCCGGCACGATGATCGCGGATATCTCCTTCGACCCGTCCGCGCGGGTTCCGGTGATCGCCAGCGGGGTGACTACGGACGTGATGGAGGTCCCGGCGTTGGTGATGAAGGCCTTGCTGCCGTCGATGACCCATTCGCCGCCGTCCAGCCGGGCGACCGTGCGCATTCCGCCGCGGATGTCCGAGCCGCCGCCGGGTTCGGTGAGGCCGAACGCGGCCAGCCGAGCTCCTGAGCACAGCTCAGGCAGCCAGCTGGTCCGCTGCTCATCGGTCCCGAACTCATAGATGGGCATCGCGCCGAGACAGACCGCCGCCTCCAACGTGATGGCTACCGAGGAGTCCACCCTGGCCAGTTCCTCGATGGCCAGGCAGAGCGCGAAGTGGTCGCCGCCCATCCCGCCGAATTCCTCACCGAACGGCAGCCCGAACAGCCCCAGCTTGCCCATCCGGTCCACGATCTCGTAGGGGAACTCGCCGCGCTCGTAGTATCCGCCGATGACCGGCGCCACCACGTCGCGGGCGAATTCCTCAACGGTGCGGCGAAGTTCTTCGTGCTCATCGTCGAGCTCGTAGCTGATCATCTCTGCCCCTTGCGCCCTCGTCAGCGCCCATCGTACGCGGGTGGCTGCTGCCCACCCCGCGGTGGCGTAGGGTGCCGTCAGGGGCTCGGCGGGGTCTGCCTCGCCGGCCGCCGGGGGACCTGAAGCTCTCGCGCGAGACCAGCCGTCGTGGAGGACGACATGCCGACCTTGACCTGCCCGGATTGCGGCAAGGAGGTCCATCAGGACGATCTCATCTGCTTCACCTGCGGTGCCAACCTGCCCAGGCCCGACGCGCACGATGAGGATCAGGCCACGCCGGCCACTGTCATGCAGCAGCACATCAGGCGCGACGGCGCCGCCCGCGCCTGCCCGAACTGCGGCATCCCGGTCGTCGACCCCGCCGATCTCGTCTGCGCGCACTGCATGCAGCCGCTGCCGCAGACGCAAGGGCGTATCTCACCCGTGGTGCTGCGCCTTACCTTCCCCACCGGCAACGTGGACGTTCCCGCGGGAACGTCCCTGCTGCTCGGCCGGGACCCGCAGGAGTCGCTGGTCGCCGCCGCCTTCGCCAGGTTCGAGAACGTCTCGCGGCGGCATGCGACGGTCTCTGTCGACGACGCCGGGCACGCCAGCGTGCGTGACGAGCACTCCACCAACGGCACCTGGGTCAATGACGACCGGGTGCTGCCCGGCGTCGATGTCAGGCTGGCCGACGGCGATAACCTCCGGCTGGCCGCCGACATCACGGCCCAGGTGTCGCTGCCCACCCAGCGGCCGGACCCGGCCATGTTCAGCCGGGACTGACCCGGCTCACCGCTCCCTTTCGCCGTCCCCGTCGGCGAACCACGGATCCCCGGTGCGTTCCGCGTTCAGCCACGGCTCCTCCCCGGCGCTGGCGGTGAACCACGGCCGGAACGGCTCACGCCGGGCCGGCGGGTAGGACGGCGGGGGGCCGCCGCCCCGCGACCGCTGCCTGGCTTGCGCGGCCGCATGTTGCGCGGCGGCCCGGGCCCACAGGGCGTCGTCCGCCCTGCGCTCCTTGGCGTCCTGCTCGGGCGTCCGCGGCTGACCGCCCCGGATCAGCCGGGCTGCCACGGCCGCCGCTCCCCCGGCCGTCTCGCGCCGCTCCGGCGCTCGACCGCCCTGCCCAGCATCGTCCCGGGCCCCCGGCCCCCGCCGCTCGCCCCCGGGCCCGCCTCCCGTCTCGGCCGCAGGCTCGTCACGGCCCTCGCCAGGCTGCCCGGCCCGGTTTACCCGTGATTGTTCCGAACGCGCACCGCGAGACGTTCCCGGATCGTCGCTCCCGGATGCGCCCGAACGTCCCGCCCGCGGCTCATCCGGCCTGGCGGCGGCCGGCTCGGGGGACCGGTCCTCTCGCCCGGGCCGCCCGGACGGCGCGTCAGGCCGGCCGGCCCGGTACCGCGGCGAAGAGGGGTGGCTCGCGGGAAGGTCAGCCAGCCTGCGCCGCAGATCGTCCCGGGATCCTGGCGGCCGCCCGCCCTCGGCCAGGCTCTCCGTCGGCCAGGCGCAGCCGTCAGGCCGAGAGCGCGCGTCAGGCCGGGAGTCAGGATCGGCTCCGGGACCGTCGGTCCTTCCGGGCATCGCCATCGCCTCACCCAGTTCGGGGTCAGTCTCGCATCGTAGAGGACGCGCCGCAGCGCCCGGAGCCCGCGGCGGCCGGCGCCTCAGCGCTCGCTGTCCGCTTCAGCGCTCGCTGTCCAGGCTGACCATGCCCCCCGGGTCATAGCGATCGCCCGCCACCTGGCCGGCCGGGACGGCCGCCTCGATCGCCGCGATCTCGCTCGCGCTGAGCGCGAGGCCGACGCCGCCGATCGCCTCGGCCAGCCGGTCCCGCCGCTTGGTGCCGATGAGGGGGATGATGTCGTCGCCGCGGGAGCATACCCAGGCGATCGCGAGCTGGGCCGCGGTCACCCCCCGTGCCGCGGCGATCGCCTCGAGCGCGTCGAGCAGGGCCAGGTTCCGCGGCAGGTTCTCGCCGCGGAAGCGGGGGAACCGGGTGCGGGGGTCGCTCGCGGCGATGTCTCGCGCGGTGCCGCCGGACAGCAGCCCCCGCGACAGCACGCCGTAGGCGGTCACCGACAGGCCGAGTTCTCGCACCGTGGGCAGGATCTCCGCCTCGATGCCGCGGCTCATCAGCGAGTACTCGATCTGGAGGGCAGCAATGGGATGCACCGCGTGGGCGCGCCTGATCGTGTTCGGGCCCATCTCGGACAGGCCGATGTACCTGACGTATCCGGCCTTCACCATCTCGGCGATCGCCCCGACGGTGTCCTCGATAGGCACGTCGGGGTCCAGCCTGGCCGGCTGGTACAGGTCGATGTAGTCCGTGCCGAGCCGCTGCAGCGAGTACGCGAGGGCAGTCTTCACCGCCGCGGGGCTGGCGTTATACCCGACGAATCCTCCCCCTGGATCGCGCTGCGCGCCGAACTTCACCTGGATGAACACATGATCCCGGCGGACACCGCGGAGCGCCTCGGCCAGCAGCAGCTCGCTGTGCCCCATGCCGTAGAAGTCGCCGGTGTCGAGCAGGGTGATGCCGGCGTCCAGGGCTGCGTGGATCGTCGCGATGCTCTCAGCCCGGTCGGCCGGGCCGTAGACGCCGGACATGGCCATCAGGCCGAGGCCGGCCCGGGATACTTCCGGGCCGGCCCGCCCCAGCGTTACCGCGTCCATCGCGCGCGGGCCGCGATCAGGCCGCGCACTCCCGGCAGACAAGCTTTCCCTTCCTGTCCTCAGCGAGCTGGCTCCGGTGATGCACCAAGAAGCAGCGCGAGCAAGTGAACTCGTCCGCCTGCCGCGGGATCACCCGGAACGAAAGCTCCTCATTGGACAAGTCTGCCCCGGGCAGCTCAAGCGACTCCGCCACGTCATCGGGATCCACGTCGATCGTGCTCGATGACTTGTCCATCCGGCGGGCCTGGAGTTCCTGGAGGCTATCCTCGGTGAGGTCGTCGTCGGTCTTGCGTGGGCTGTCGTAGTCGGTGGCCATCCGACTCACTCCCCCTTCTTTATCTTCGTCGCGCGGGTGTAACGCTCGGCAGGCCGTCGTTGTGCCCGATTCAGGCGGCGAATTCTGTCATGTTCTCTCGCCGCGTACACGTACCCCGGCCAACAGGCGGCTCATCCCCCGGTATTCCCAGGTCTGCAGCTGAAAACGGGCGGGGGCCACGGTTACCCGTCCCGTAGCGGACGGAGCTTCCCGAGCTCGTCAGTCAGCTCATCGAACAGGCCGGGGCCGGCCGCGACCGTCAGCTCCGGGCCGGCCCGGTGGCCGTGCAGGCCGCCCATCCTAGCCCCCGCCTCCCGGGCGATCAGGCCGCCCGCGGCGATGTCCCAGTAGTTCGCGCCGCGCTCGTAGTACGCGTCCACGCGGCCGGCCGCGACCGAGCACAGATCGACCGCGGCGCTGCCGGACCGCCTGATGTCCCGGACCAGCGGCAGCAGGGCGGCCACCACCTCGCCCTGCACGCGGCGGCGCGCCGCCGCGTAGCCGAACCCGGTCGCCACCAGCGCCCGGGCCAGCGGCACGCCGCGGTTGCAGCGCAGCGGCACTGGCGGCCGTCCGGCGGCGCGCAGCCAGGCGCCAGCCCCGGTCACGGCGGTGAACACCTCGCCGCGCTCCGGCACGTGCACCACGCCGGCCACGATGTCAGCACCGACCTCGGCGGCGATGCTGACCGCGAAGTCGGGCAGGCCGTACAGGTAGTTGACGGTCCCGTCGAGCGGATCGATGATCCAGCGCACCGCCGGCCCGGGCCCGGAGGCCGGAGCAGCGTCGCGCTGGCCGCCCTCCTCGCCGAGGAAACCGTCGCCGGGACGGTCGGCCCTGATCCGCTCGATGATCATGGCTTCGGCGGTGCGGTCCGCCTCGGTCACCACGTCGGTCGGGCTGGACTTGGTGGCCACCACGCCCGGCCGGCCGGCCGAACGCCGCGCGGCGAGCATGCTCGCCGCCTCCGCGGCTGCGGTCTCGGCCAGGCCGAGCAGCCGGGCCGGGTCCGGGCTTGCCGGGTTCACGCCGAGGCCGGTGACGGGGGCAGGCAGCAGTCCGCGGGGCAGGCATCGCTCGCCGGGCCGAGGTGGCCGAGCGCGACCGGCGGGACGCCGTCCAGCCGCTCGCGCACCAGTTCGGTGATCATGGACACGAACCGGGGGTCGGTGCCTGGCGTGGCCGCCCGCTGCAGCGGCAGGCCGAGCCTCGCCGCCGTTTCGGCCGCGGCCACGTCCAGGTCGTGCCTGACCTCCATGTGGTCGGAGACGAAACCAACAGGGACCAGCACGGCCGCTGGCGCGCCGGCCGCGGCCAGCTCGCCCAGGTAGTCCCGCACGTCCGGGCCGAGCCAGGGCTGGCCGGGCGGCCCGCTGCGGCTCTGATAGACCAGGCGCCACGGGTGCCCGCCCGCGCGCTCCGCGACCAGCCGCGCCGCCTCGGTGAGCTGGGAGACGTACCGCCCGGGCGGCGGGCGGTCGCCCGGCGGCCCGCTGGCCGCGGCCATCGCCTCGGGGATGCTGTGCGCGGTGAACACGAGGTGCGCGCCGGCCCGGGCTGCCTGCGGCAGCCGCTCGATCGCGGCGAGCGTGTTGTCGGCCAGCGGCCCGATGAACCCCGGGTGGTTGAAGTAGTGCCGGATCTTGTCGATCCGCGGGGCTGCGGCGCCCGCCCGGGCGCGGGCCTGCTCGATATCGTCCAGGTACTGCCGGCAGCTGGAGTACGACCCGTAGGCGGAGGTGACGAACGCCAGGGCGTGCCGGACTCCGTCCGCTGCCATCTCGGCGACGGTGTCGGCGAGCATCGGATGCCAGTTCCGGTTGCCCCAGTAGGCCGGCAGGTTCAGCCCGGCGGCCGCGAAGTCCTTTTCGGTCGCGGCCAGCAGGTCCCGGCACTGCTGGTTGATCGGGCTGACGCCGCCGAACGCCTCGTAGTGCTCGGCCACCTCAGCCAGCCGCGCACGCGGGATACGGCGGCCGCGGGTGACGTTCTCCAGGAACGGCATCACGTCGGCGGGACCCTCAGGGCCGCCGAACGAGACCAGCAGGAACGCGTCGTAGGAAGTCATGCGCTAGGGCCGGGGACGGACCGGATCAGCCGTACTCCTGCGCGTACTCGCGAGCCAGCGAGAGCACCTCGGCCACGTACCACGCTGCGTGATTGTAGCCGTAGATCGCGGCGGACAGCGCGGCCCCGCCCTGCCCGGCGCCGTAGGAGCACAGGTAGCGGGCGGCGGCCGGCACCGCGTCGTAGGCGTTATTGATGTCGGGCGGCCCGGTCTGGCCGAACGCGGTGGCGGTGATCCCCCAGCGGGCCCAGGTAGACGGCAGGAACTGCATCGGCCCGAGGGCGCCCGCCGACGACGGGCCGGTGTTCTGCCCGTCAGCGCTCTCGATCTGGCCGATGGCCGCCAGCACCGTCCAGGACAGTCCCGGGCAGTACAGCTTGGCCGAAGCGCGGAAGAGCTCCAGGTAGTTGCCGGGACGGCTGGTGGCTACGTGGGCATCGACCGGCAGCCGCTCCTGCCGGAACACCTGCTTGGACGGGCGCAGGTTGACGAACTTGACCCCGCTGCCGAGTACGCCGCGCACCCGCGCTTCGAGCGTGACCAGGTTCGCTCCCGGGGCGCTGAGCAAGACGCCGATCCTGGGCAGCAGCCCCAGGCTGCGAGAATTGCCGCTGTTGACGACCGCGTCCACGCCCGGGATGCCGAAGCCCGCGGTCCCGCCGAGCGTGACGTCGGCCTGGCTGGCGCCGGAGATCCGGTAACTCTTGTCGCGGCGCAGGCGCAGCTTCCTTGCCGCCTGCGCGGTGGTCACCAGCTCGCCCCTGGCAAGCGCGGTCCACACCCGCTGCCGGCTGGCCGTCTGCGGTGGCGTCCAGGACCGGAAGACCCCGGTGTTCACTCCGATCGTGCTGACCGTGTGACCCTTGATCTTGACGCCGCCGCCGTCGACGGCGGTGAGGTCGCGGACATAGAGCAGCTTGCCGAGCCTGCCGAACTGGGCCGCGGTGACGCCGTGGGGGGCGACCGCGAACAGGTCGGGCAGCACCACCTGGCGCAGCGGGTCGGTGTGCCGGGCGGCTGGCTTGGCCGGCACGGCCGGCGAGGTCTCACCCGGATACGGCGGCAGCCAGGCGCTGGTGAGGTGCGCGGCCACCGGTCCGGTACGCGCGTGGACGGGCCGGGCCGCGGCCGGGCCGGCGCCCAGGAAAGCGCCCGCCGCAGCGCCGAGCGCGATCGCGGCAGCGGCGACGGTAGCGGAGGCTCCGGGCGGCATGAGTCGTCTCACAGCGCAACCACCATAGCCACACCATATCGGGCCCATGGTCGCCGGCGGACCCCGGCTGACCTAGCGCGGGCGCCGGCGCGACGCGTCGGCGTCCCGAAATATCGGGTTGACGTGCCCGTTAGGGTGTGGCTGGAGGTTTGCGTCACGTGACGGAGGTTCGCACTGCCCGCGCCCGGCCGCGCGCGGGCATCGCGGACCGGATCAGGGCCAGCCGGTACCTGGAAATCCTCCGCATCCCCGGCGCGCGCCGTTTCTCGGCCGCGTGCTTCCTTGGCCGCATACCGATAGCCATGGTCGGCCTCGGCGTCATCCTGGTCGTGTCGGCCACGACCGGCAAGTACGCGATCGCGGGCGCCGTCGCCGCCACCGGGTCGCTGTGCTACGCGTTCGTCGCGCCGCGGGTCGGCAGGCTCATGGACCGTTTCGGTCAGGGCCGGGTGCTGCGGCCTCTCACGGCGGCGTTCGCGGTCAGCGCGCTCGCGTTCGTCGCCTGCGCCGAGCTGGGCACGCCGTTGTGGACGCTGTTCGTGACCGCCGCGATGTTCATGTCCACCCAGCCGTCCCTGGGGTCGGTGGTGCGGTCGCGGTGGAGCGCTCTGCTCGGCGACTCACCGCTCCTGCACACGGCCTTCTCGCTGGAGTCGGTCGCCGACGAGCTGATCTTCGTCACCGGGCCGGCCCTGGTGACGATCCTGGCCACGCAGCTGCGGCCGGCAGCCGGGATCGCGGTCGCCGCGGTGCTGGCCGTGACCGGGACCTTGCTGCTTGCCGTGCAGCGCGGCACCGAGCCGCCGGCCGCGCCGCGGCAGCACCGGGACGGCCGGGCGCTCACCACCGCGGGCGTGCCCGTGCTGATGGCGGTGTTTATCGGCCTGGGCGCGATGTTCGGCACGATGGACGTGAGCACGGTCGCGTTCGCGTCCGAGCACCACGCGAAAGCGCTGGCCGGGCTGATCCTCGGCACCTACGCCCTGGGCAGCGCCACCGGCGGGCTGTGGTACGGCGCCCGGCGGTGGCGGGGGCCGATGCACCGCCGCTTCCTGATCACGCTGGCCGGCATGGTGCTCGGCGTGGCACCGCTGTGGGCGCTGCCCAGCGTGCCGGTGCTGTTCGGCGTGATCTTCTTCTCCGGGCTCGCCATCGCGCCCACGCTGATCGGGGGGTTCAGCCTGATCGAGCGGAAGGTGCCGCGCAGCCTGCTGACCGAGGGCATGACGCTGCTGTCCACCGCGATCGGCATCGGCCTGGCCATCGGCCCTCCCGTCGCCGGGCAGCTCATCGACGCCCACGGCGCGCGCTGGGGGTACCTGTTCGCCCTGGCCTGCGGGGTCGCGGCCGTGACCGCGGGCCTGATCGGAGCCAGGCGGCTGCGCTGACACCACCGGTCACGGCGGGCGACCCGCGCCGCACGAGGAGGGGGATATGGCCCGGGCCGGCGCCGGACAAGCTACCCTCGCGGTATGAATCCCGACGCCAGGCGCGGTCCCGCGGCGCAGGACGCCAGCACGGAGCGGCTGTCGCGCCGGGGCGGCATCCCCGCGCAGGAACGCGAGCTTGGCGCGCAGGGCAGGCAGACCATGCGCAGGCTGCTAGACGCCGGCATGGCGGAGTTCGACCAGAACGGGCTTCAGGCGGTCCGGGTAGACGACATCGTCCGGCGGGCCAGGACCTCGCACGGCACCTTTTACCTGTACTTCAAGAACAAGGAAGACCTGTTCCGGGTGCTGCTGCGGGACGTGCTCGACGAAATGGGAACGATCACAGACGAGTTTCCCGTGGTCACGCAAAACGAGGCAGGCCGGGTCGCGCTGCTCGCCTGGGTGGGAAGGTTCTGCGACGCCTACGCCGCGCACGCGCCGGTGCTGCGGGTGCTCACGCAGGCCGAGGTGATCAGCGACGACATGTGGAGCGACGGGCTCCAGCTGATGTTCCGCCTCGCCGAGGCGATGACCACCGGCATGACCGCCGCGCCGCGCGACGCCGCGCGCGCCGAGCACGCGGAGCTGACCGCGGTGGCCTGCCTGCTGATGCTGGAGCGGGTGAATTCCCTGTTCAGCGTCGGAGTCAAGCTGCCCAGGGAGGAGATGATCGGCCGGATCTCGGCGATCATCTTCGCGGCCTTCAGGAACTAGCAGGCCGCCGGGCCGCCGCGCAGCACGGTGACGGCCTCCAGCGCCTGCCGGGCCGCGGGCACGTCGTGTACCCGGAACACCCGCCCGCCCTGCCACGCGCAGATCGCCAGCGCGGCGATCGTTCCCTCGGCCCGCTCAGTCAGCGGCAGGCCCAGTGCCTCGCCGATGAAGTCCTTGTTGGACACCGCGACCAGGACCGGCCAGCCGGTCGCCGCCAGCACGTCGAGCCGCCGGGTCAGCTCCAGCGAATGCCCGGTGTCCTTGCCGAAGTCGTGCGCGGGGTCGATGAGGATGGCATCTCGCCGCACCCCGGCGGCCACCGCCCGCTCCGCCTGCCGGGTGACGTACCCGGTCACCTCGGCCACGACATCGGCGTAACGAGGGCGCGGCGCCCGGGTGCGCGGGGCCAGGCCGCCGGCGTGCGAGCAGACCAGGCCAAGCCCGCGGTCCGCGGCCACCAGCGCCAGCCGCGGATCCGCGCCGCCCCAGGCGTCATTGAGCAGATCCGCGCCCGCGTCCGCCACGGCGCGGCCGACCTCGGCCCGCCAGGTGTCCACGCTGATCACCACGGCCGGGTGGCGCTCGCGCACCGCGGCCACCAGCCCGGCCACCCGGCGGATCTCCTCCGCCACGCTGACCTCGTCGCCCTCCCCCGCCTTCACCCCGCCGATGTCGATGATGCCGGCGCCGTCGGCCACCGCCTGGCTCGCGGCATCCAGTGCCACGCCGAACTCGTAGGTGGCGCCGCGGTCGAAGAAGGAGTCGGGCGTCCGGTTGACCACGGCCATGATCGCGAACGAGCCGGGGGGCACCTCCAGCGGGCCCAGGCGGAGCGTGCGCTGCGGGTGATCCGTGGCTGGCTCCGGGGGGCTCACCGGAGCAGGATAGGCCGGCCCGCGCGCGGCCGTCGCGGTACGGCAGGGAAGGCACAATCGGTATGTGCGATTCCTCGACGGGAAGGTCCCCGGCCACGACCTGACCTACAGCGACGTGTTCATGGTGCCGAGCCGGTCGGCGGTCGCCTCCCGGCTCGACGCGGACCTGGCCACCCGCGACGGCAGCGGCTGCACGATCCCGATCGTGGCGGCCAACATGACCGCGGTCTCCGGCCGGCGGATGGCCGAGACCGTGGCCCGCCGCGGCGGCCTGGCGGTGCTGCCCCAGGACATCCCGGTGGATGTGGTGGCCGACGTCGTGTCCTGGGTGAAGAGCCGTGATCTCGTCTACGACACGCCGATCACGCTCGGGCCGGCCGGCACCGCCGGGGACGCGCTGGCGCTGCTGCCCAAGCGGGCCCACGGCGCGGTCATCGTGACCGACGAGGGCCGCCCGGCCGGCGTGGTGACCGAGGCGGACTGCCAGGGCGTGGACCGGTTCACCCAGCTGCGCCAGATCATGTCCGCCGACCTGCTCACCCTGCCCGCCGGCACCGACCCGGAGCGCGCCTTCGCCCTGCTGCACGGCGGCAGGCACCGGCTGGCGCCGGTGGTGGACGGCGCGGGCCGCTGCGTCGGCATCCTGACCAGGACCGGCGCGCTGCGCGCCACGCTGTACCAGCCGGCCACCGACACCGCGGGGCGGCTGCGGGTCGCGGCCGCGCTCGGCATCAACGGCGACGTCGCGGAGAAGGCCAAGCTGCTCATCGACGCCGGGGCCGACCTGCTCGTGGTGGACACCGCGCACGGTCACCAGGAGAAGATGCTCAGCGCGCTGCGCTCGGTGCGGGACACCGGCCCCGCGGTCCCGGTGGCGGCCGGGAACGTGGTGACCGCCGAGGGCGTCAGGGACCTGGTCTCGGCCGGCGCGGACATCGTCAAGGTCGGGGTGGGGCCCGGGGCCATGTGCACCACCCGGATGATGACCGGCGTGGGCCGCCCGCAGTTCAGCGCGGTGCTCGAGTGTGCGGCCGAGGCGCGGCGGCTTGGCGCGCAGGCGTGGGCCGACGGCGGTGTCCGGTACCCGCGCGACGTGGCGCTCGCGCTGGCGGCGGGGGCGTCGGCCGTCATGATCGGCTCGTGGTTCGCCGGCACGTTCGAGTCGCCGGGTGACGCGTTCCGCGACCCGGACGGCCGGCTGTACAAGGAGAGCTTCGGCATGGCCTCGGCCCGGGCGGTCCGGCTGCGGTCGGCCAGCGACTCGCCGTACGAGCGGGCCCGCAAGGAACTGTTCGAGGAGGGCATCTCGGCGGCCAGGATGTACCTCGACCCGGCCCGGCCCGGGGTCGAGGACCTGATCGACGTGATCACCGCGGGGCTGCGCAGCGCCTGCACCTATGCGGGGGCCCGTAACCTCGAGGAACTGCACGAGCGCGCGGTGGTCGGGGTGCAGAGCGCGGCCGGCTACACCGAGGGGATGCCGCTGCCCGCCAGCTGGTGACCGGGGCGGCCGGACTGCGCCGTGTCCCGGCCCGGGCTGCGCCGTGTCCCGGCCTGGCTTAGCTGACCGCGTCCGCCGCGGCCCGCCCGTCGCCCGCGGCCGGCCCGGCCGGCGCGGTAGCGGCTTGCGGTGCGGCGCCGGTTCCCGCGGGCTCGACGGCCTGGACCACCCACCGCCCGATGCGCTCCACCAGCGCGTCGTCCGCGTGCCGCTCGGCGTGCCCGAAGCCGGGCACGATCCACAGATCCTTCGGCTCCCGCGCCGCGTCGTAGAGCTGCCGCGCGTGATAGACGGGAAAGTAGTCATCCCGGTCGCCGTGCACGATCAGCAGCGGTGTCGGGGCGATCAGCGCGGCCGCCTCGGCGGGCGGCACCGGCGCCGGATCCCAGCGGGCCGATGTCACCCTGGTCTCCAGCAGCTTCTTGGTCACCAGCCGGCCGATGCGCCGTTCCACGGCCCAGTGCACCCGGCGCATCCGCTCGGTGCCACGGAAGTACCAGTGCGCCGGGCCGCTGACCGAGACCGCGGCGTCCAGCCCGCCGACCAGGCCGGCGTACCGCAGCACGATCGAAGCGCCCATCGAGAACCCGACCGCCGCGATCCGCCGGTAGCCGAGTTCCCTGGCGTAGCGGACCGCCACGTCCACGTCCCTGGTCTCGCGGTCGCCGAGCGTGGACAGGCCGCCGGACCGCCCGTGCCCGCGGAAATCGAAGCTGACCACCCCGCCGAGCTGGTTCAGCCTGGTGGCGACCCGCCATATCGCCGGCTTGCTCCAGGACTGCGTGAACCCGTGCGCGACGATGATGCAAAGGCCTTTGTCGCCGGGCACGTGCACCGCTTCGATCGGCACGCCGTCGTCGGTCACCAGCGTCCTGGCATACGGAATGGGCCTGTCCATGCCCCCATTCTGCGCGAGGCCCGGGGTGGCCGGGACGCAGGTGCGCCCGCCCGCGCGCCCGGCCGGGTGACGGCCCCGGCACCGGACGGGCCGGCCCGGGCTTCCGGGGCGGTGCCGGGTGCGGCAGGCTTGGCTCTCGCGGGCACGTCGCCCGCCTGACTGGGGAGGTGCCATGTCCGTGCTCAGCGCACTCGTCGAGGCCATCCGCGACCAGACCGTCGAGGTGATCGACCTGACCGCGCCGCTGACCGCGTCCACGCCCGTGATCAGGCTGCCGGAGCCGTTCGGGAATACCAGCACCTTCGCGCTGCACGAGATCAGTCACTACGATGACCGGGGCCCGGCCTGGTACTGGAATGACATCACGACCGGCGAGCACACCGGCACCCACTTCGACGCCCCGGTGCACTGGATCACCGGCGCCGACCTGGAGGACGTGGCACAGGTGCCGGCGGTCAGGCTGCTGGCCCCTGCCGCGGTGCTGGACTTCGCCGCGCAGGCGGCGGCGGACCCGGACTTCCTGCTCGAGGTGGGCCACATCAAGCAGTGGGAGAGCGAGCACGGCCCGCTGCCCGAGGGCGGCTGGCTGCTGTACCGCACCGGCTGGGATGCCCGCGCGGACAGCCAGGAAGCGTTCCTCAACGCCAGCGAGACCGGGCCGCACACGCCAGGGATGTCGGTGGAGTGCGCCCGCTGGCTGGCCACCGACGCGCCGGTGCGCGGGATCGGGGTGGAGACCGTGGGCACCGACGCGGGCACGGCCCACTCCTTCGACCCGCCGTTCCCCTGCCACTCCTCGCTGCTGGGGGCGGGCAAGTACGGCCTCACCCAGCTGCGCAACCTGGACCGGCTGCCCGCTCAGGGCTCGGTGGTGTTCGTCGGCCCGCTGCCGATCACCGGCGGCTCCGGCAGCCCGTGCCGGGCACTGGCCCTGGTCGAATCCTGATGCTGGTCGCCGACGCGGTCGCTGACGCCCTGGCCGGCCTCGGCGCCGACACGGTGTTCGGCCTGGTCGGCAGCGGCAACTTCCACGTCACGAACGGCCTGACCGCGCGCGGCGCCCGGTTCGTCGCCGCCCGGCACGAGTGCGGCGCGGCCAGCATGGCCGACGGCTGGGCCCGGCTGGCCGGCCGGCCTGGCCTGCTGTCGGTGCACCAGGGGCCGGGGCTGACCAACGCGCTGACCGGCATCACCGAGGCGGCCAAGAGCCGGACGCCGCTGGTGGTGCTGGCCGCGGACGTCGCGGGCGCGGCGGTGCGGTCGAACTTCCGCATCGACACCGGCGCGATCGCCGCCGCGGTCGGCGCGGTGCCGGAGCGGCTGCACTCACCGCAATCAGCGGTGGCCGACGCGGTACGCGCCTACCGGACGGCCGCCCGCCAGCGCCGGACCGTGCTGCTGGCCATGCCCCTGGACGTGCAGGCCGCGCAGTGCGACCCGGGCCCGGTGCCGGCCGAGCCCGCGCCGTCGCCGCCCGCCCCCGCCCCGGAGGCGGCGGCCGCGCTGGCCGCCGCGCTGGCCGCCGCCAGCCGGCCCGTGTTCGTGGCCGGCCGGGGCGCGCGGGTCGCGGCCGCGCGCCAGGACCTGGAGGAGCTGGCCGGGGCCTGCGGCGCGCTGCTGGCCACTTCCGCCGCGGCCAAGGGCCTGTTCCGCGGCAGCCCGTGGGATCTCGACGTGAGCGGCGGGTTCGCCTCGCCGCTGGCCGCCGAGCTCATCGGCGGCGCGGATCTGCTGGTCGGCTGGGGCTGCTCGCTCAACATGTGGACGATGCGGCACGGGGCGCTGATCGGCCCGGGCTGCCTGGTCGTCCAGGTGGACGACGATGACGCGGCCATCGGGGCGCACCGGCCGGTCCAGCTTGGCATCCTCGGCGACGTCGCGGAGACGGCCCGCGCGGTCACCGCGGCGCTGCGCGGCCCGCCGCCCCGCCCGGGCCCGGGCGCCGGCTACCGGTCACCGGAGATCCGGCACCGGATCGCCGCCGAGGTCCGCTGGCGCGACGTTCCCTACGCGGACGAGGGCGACGGGGACCGGATCGACCCGAGGACGCTGTCCATCGGGCTGGACGACCTGCTGCCAGCCGACCGCGTGGTCGCCGTGGACTCCGGCAACTTCATGGGCTACCCGAGCATGTTCCTGTCCGTCCCGGACGAGCAGGGCTTCTGCTTCACCCAGGCCTACCAGTCGGTGGGCCTGGGCCTGGCCTCGGCCATCGGGGCCGCGCTGGCGCGCCCGGACCGGCTCACCGTCGCCGCGCTCGGCGACGGCGGGGCGCTGATGGGCATCAGCGAGCTCGAGACCGTCGTCCGGCTGGGCCTGCCCATGGTCATCGTGGTCTATGACGACGAGGCCTACGGCGCCGAGGTCCATCATTTCCGCCCGAACGGGCACCGGCTGGACACCGTCACGTTCCCGCCGGCCGACATCGCGCAGATCGGGCGGGGGTTCGGCTGCGACGGCGTGACGGTCCGCGGCCGGGACGACCTCGCCCAGGTCAGCCGCTGGCTGGACGGGCCGAGGGACCGCCCGCTCGTGGTGGACGCGAAGGTCACCTCCCGGCGCGGGTCCTGGTGGCTGGAGGAGGCGTTCCGCGGCCACTGACCCGGCCGGCACCCCGGCCCCGGCCGATGGGGCATCGGCCGGCGTGCCCGGGCGGGGGCGGGGGCGGGGCGTTCAGGAGCTGTCGGCGGGGAACGGCGGCAGGCCGAGGCAGTCGCGCAGCGTGTTCTCCAGCGCGTCGAGCCGGTCGTGGTTGCCGACGCTGCCGGTGGCGAAGGCGATCGTGTAGCCGCCGGCCGTGCTGGCCCCCGCGTAGCTTCCGCCCAGCCCCCCCATGCCGAAGCCGTCGTCGCCGTCGATCGCGAACCCGAGCCCCCAGCTGGCTTCGTGCCCGAACACCAGGTCGGGGCCGGTGCGCTGCGGGGTGATGGCCTCGGCGAGAAGGCCGGGGCCGAGCACGCGGCCTGAGGTCAGCGCGTGGTAGAAGGCCGCCATCGCCCGGGCGGTTCCGTGGCCGTTGATGGCGGGGATCTCCGCGGCCCGCCAGGCGGCGCTGTTGACCACCGCGGCGTCCTGCGCGCCGGGCGGGTTGCTGCTGGCCTCCCGGTACAGGGCGGGCCGCCCGGACGCGTTGGCGGCCCGGAAGGCGTCATCGAGACCGGTGAGATCCACCGCCCTGGCCTGCTCGGCCGGGTTCAGCCCGAACGCGAAGTCCAGCCCGTTCGGGCCGCAGATCTCCTCGCGCAGGAACCGGCCGATGCTGCGCCCGTCGACCCGGCGGACTAGCTCGCCGACCAGGTGCCCGTAGAACAGCGCGCGACTCGCCGTGCGCGGTGCCCGGCGGCCACGACGGTTCCTGCGCCGCCAGCAGGCCGCACAGGTAGTCCCAGTCGTAGAACGCCGCGGTGGGCACCGGCCGGTCCAGCGCCACCACTCCCGCCTGGTGCGACAGCACCTGTCGCACCGTGGCCGGGGCGCGGAACCCGGGCCAGTACCGCTGCACGGGCGCCTCCAGGTCGAGCCGCCCGGCCTCGGCCAGCCGCAGCGCGCACACCGCCGCGAACGGCTTGCTGACCGAGTACGGCTGGACCACGCTGCGGGCATCCCAGCGCCGCCGCCGGTCCCGGTCGGCGTAGCCGCCGCACAGGTCCACCACCTGGCGGCCCTCGCACCAGGCGGCGAAGGCCGCGCCGGTGCCCGGCTGCGCCCCGAGGATCCCGGCGAAGCGCTCCCGCACCGGGCCGAAACGCGGGTCTGCCTGGACGTCCATGCCGCCATCATGCCCGGACCCTGGCGGTCATGGCGCCCCCGCGCCGGCATTCCGCCGCCGAGAGCTGAGGGAATACTGAGCCCACAGCCCGCGAGGTGTGACGCTGCCGGGGCACGGGGCCAACTAAGGGTGTGAGCCAGATAAAGCCATCGCCTCCGATCTCACCGCCGTCACGCCTGGCGCCGCAGCGCAGCGGGCCAGATGATGACGCCGTTGCTCAGTTCGAGGCGCTGTACCGGGCGAACGTCGCGGCGGTGACCGCCTACTTCGCGCGGCGCAGCGCGGAGCCGCAGACCGTGGCCGACCTGACCGCGGACACCTTCGTCCAGGCGATCACGTCGCTGGCCACCTTCGACCCGCGTAAAGGCACGCCACGTGCCTGGGTGTTCGGCATCGCCCGGCGGATCTACGCCGCGCACTGCCAGGCACGCAGCCAGCAGCGGAGCAAGGTGCAGCGGCTGGCGGGCCGCCGGGAACTCGCCCCCGACGCGGTCGGCGAGCTGATCGACCGGATCGATGCCGAACGCCCCGGCCGGGCGCTGGTCAGCGGGCTGACCACGCTGCCCGCCGCCGACCGGGCAGTGGTCGAACTGGTGGACCTGGCGGGCCTGCAGCCCAAAGAAGCGGCCCAGGTGCTCGGCGTCGCGCCGGGCACACTGCGGATGCGGCTGATGCGGGCCCGGGCCCGGCTGCGCAGAGCGGCCAGCCCGGATCTGGCGCACGGCACCGACCCTTCCAGTGAGCCAGGGGTGAAGACATGACGAAGTTCGAGGATCAGCTGCTCGGGCAGCTGATGGCCGAGCACGGGCACCGGCTGCGTGCCGTGCAGCGGCCGGCGCCGGCCCGCCGCCGGGTCCGGCGGCCGGTGTGGGTGATCACAGCCGCGGCCGGCGTAGCGGCCGCTGTCACCGCCGCGGTGCTGGCGCTGGGCAGCGCTCCCGCCATGGCCGCGTACTCGGTAACCCAGCACAACGGCACCGTAATGGTGGCGGTCAACCGTCCGTCCGGCGTGGCCGGAGCCAATGCGACCCTGCATGCGATGCGCGCCCGGGTAAGGGTCGTCCCGGTACGGCCGGGCTGCCCGCCGATCGGGTCGCTGCCGCGCCCCCACCCGGCCCCGCACCTGAACGTGTCGGTCGCGGCCGGGGTGAACGGACACGGCCATCGTTCCGTCACGGTCAAGATAGGCAAGCCCGGCATTCCCGCCGGAGACACGATGATCCTTGCGTTCAGCGGTAGCGGTGGCCCAGGCGGTACCTCGCTGGGGGTAGGAGGCATCATCACCGGGCCCGTTCCCCACTGCGTGAGCATCCCGTCCGCGCCGCCCGGTGGGGGCGCCGCCGGCTGAGCAAGGCAGCGCCAGGCTGTGGCGCAACCGTGCACCAGATTCGGGGTGGCTGCCCGCCGAGGCAGCCACCCCGGTGTGGTTGTGCGCCAGCCGGCGAAGCTGACCAGCCTTCGCCGGGCCGGGCGTGCCCCCGCGTACGGCCGGCACCGGGGCCGGTGACGGATCGGGCCGCTGTCCCGGGAACCTGCTGCCTCGGCTGCTGGCTGCGCGTTCCCGGGACGCGCCCCGTTCCGCTGCGGACAGGCGGGTGGCCGCGAACCTGGCAGGTTCGCGGCCACCCGTCGATGTGGGCCTCTCCACGGCCGCCCCCAGGCTGTCACGCCCTGGCATGCTTGTCAATATTTCCGATAGTATTACTCGGTAATGCTGCGGCCTGAGGGGTCACTCCTCGCTGGGTACCTTCTCCGGCTCGCGCTGTCGTCCGTCCGGCAGGCCCGCGCGGTCCGGGGCGGCAGCCGCGGCCAGCGTCCCCGGCGCCCCCACCCGGACCAGTTCCTCGGACGGGTAGACCTCCTCGCCGTGCACCGCGACGTCACCGATCTCCAGCTCCGCGTCTGGTATCCGCAGCTTCATGAACAGGCCGATGCCCTTCAGCAGCAGGAAGGTGACGGCCGCGTCCCAGATGATGACGGTCAGCGCCGCGCCCGCCTGGATGGCCAGCTGCTTCGGGTGACCGTAGAACAGCCCGGACGTGGTTACGTCGGCGTTCTTTCCCAGGCCCAGGTAGACGACCATCTTGGGGTCGGCGAACAGCCCGACCATCAGGCCGCCGAGCAGCCCGGCTATGCCGTGCGTGTAAACGACCCCGAGCGCGTCGTCGACCTTGTTGAACGGCCACACGTACCGCGGCAGGTAGGTCCAGGCCACCCAGACGATCGCCGAGGCGACCAGGCCGATCACGATCGCGCCGACCCCGTTCACGTAACCCGCGGCCGGGGTGATCGCGACCAGGCCGCAGATCATGCCGTTCAGGCCGCCGAGGAACGTCGGCTTGCGCTCGCGGCTGAGCGCCATGTCCATGACGATCCAGGTCAGCATCGCGACCGCGGTCGCCAGGTTGGTGTTGATCACCGCCGAGGCGGCGTCCGCCCCGGCGAAGTACGGGTCGCCGCCGTTGAACCCGTTCCAGCCCAGCCAGAGCAGGCCGGCGCCGACGGCCACGAACAGCAGGTTGTTCGGCACCGCGCGCTCGCGGTCGCGCCGCAGCCTCGGCCCGACCACCGCGGCGGCGGTGAAGCCGGAGACCCCGGCCGCGAGGTGGATCACGTAGCCGCCGCTGAAGTCCAGCGCGCCCTTGCTGGCCCAGTAGCCGCCGCCCCACAGCAGGAAGGCGTTGACCGCGTAGGCGAAGGTGATCCACAGCGGCACGAAGATCAGCCAGACCCTGAAGCTGATCCGGCCGATCACGCTGCCGATGAACAGGATCGGCGTGATAGCGGCGAACACGAACTGGAAGTAGGCCAGGGACGATTCAGAGAACCGGAACTTCGGCATCAGCCCGGCGAGCGACGGGATAACCGCCCGAGCCTGCTCGGCGCCGGCGCCGGTTATCGCGCCCGGCGTGCCGACGAAGGTAGAGATCCACGGTGAGCCGAATCCCATCTTGAATGCCCACAGGACCCAGACGATGAGCGTGAGGCAGAACGTGCTGAACACCATCAGCACCGTGTTCATCGCCCACCGGCGCTGCACCAGCCCGCCGTACAGCACGGCGATGGCCGGGATGCTCATCAGCCCGACCAGGGTTGCGGCCGTCAGCTGCCAGGCGTTGTCGCCGGGGCTCAGCCAGCTCGGATAGGGAACCACCGCGCCTCCATGGGCTGCCGGGAAGCGCTCCCGCCGGGGTCTGCTCCCGGGCCAGCGGCGCCCCGGGACATCCCGGACGGCCGCTTCGCTGTCCTTTGGAACAGTCCATGTGTCCCACGGGCTGGTTTCGGGCCCGTTTCCCGGTCGTTACGCGCTCGGCAACGGAGCTGGCGACCGGGGCGCCGATGTTTCGCGCCTGTTTCGGCGCGCCGTGTTACGGGATCGGGTGGTCACCCGGCCGGCCGTTGCCACGGCTCAGCGGCGGCACGGCGTTGGCGCGTATCACTGCGGAGTAGAACCGGGCGCTTGACTTGGGAATCCGGCGCTGGGTTCCGAAATCGACGAACACGATGCCGAAACGCTTCTGGTACCCCCGGCCCCATTCGAAGTTGTCGAGCAGCGACCAGACGAAGTAGCCGGCCAGCCTGGCTCCGTCGTTGATGGCCCGCGCGGCGGCCTCCAGGTGCTGGTGCAGATAGGAGACCCGCTCGAAGTCATTCACCTCGCCGTGCTGGTTCACGTAGTCCTCGGCGGCGCAGCCATTCTCGGTGACGTACAGGGGCAGGCCGGGTGCCTCCTTGGACAGGCGCAGCAGGAGGTCATAGAGCCCGTCGGCGTCGATGAGCCAGCCCATCGGCGTCTGCTTGAGCCAGCCGGGGCGGTACTCCACGACCCCGGGAACCGCGCAGCGGGCCGGTTCCTCGTTCCGCCGCAGGTCGTCCGGGTCACCGGCGCGCAGGTAGGTCGCGCTGTAGTAGTTGACGCCGAGGAAATCGAGCGGCTGGCTGATCGCGTCCATGTCGCCCGCGGCGATGACCGACTCCGGCGGGAGGAGGGGCGTCCTGGCCCGGGCCGGGTAGCTGCCCTGCAGCAGCGGCTCGAGGAACAGGCCGTTCTGTCCCGCGTCGGTGATCAGCCGCGCCTGCTCGAGAACATCGGGCCGCTGGTCCCCGACCACCTGCACCGGATGCATGTCCAGGGTGATCCCCACGGGGGTGTCCGGGGTCACGGCGCGCAGCGCCTGAGCGGCGAGCCCGTGGCCGAGCAGCAGGTGATGGGTGGCCGCGGCGGCAGCGGCGGCGTCGCACACGCCCGGGGCGTGTTCTCCGGTCAGGTAGCCGTGGCTCGCCACCACCTGCGGCTCGTTCAGGGTGATCCACCGGGCGACCCGGTCGCCGAGCGCCTCGGCGACGATCGCCGCGTAGTCGGCGAAGCGCTGGGCCGTGCCGCGCACCGCCCAGCCGCCCTCGTCCTGGAGCTGCTGCGGCAGATCCCAGTGATAGAGCGTGACGGTGGCGGCGATGCCCCGCTCGGCCAGCTGGTCGAGCAGCGCCCGGTAATAGTCGAGGCCCTTCTGGTTCACCGCGCCCCGGCCGCCGGCTGGACGCGCGGCCAGGAGATCGAGAACCGGTACGCGTTGAGGCCGAGCGACGCCATCAGCCCGACGTCTTCCGGGTACCGGTGATAGGCGTCGCAGGCGACATCGCCGGTGTCGCCGCCGTGCACTGCGCCCGGCGTGTGGCTGAACGTGTCCCACACCGACCGGCCCTTACCGTCGGCATCGGCCGCTCCCTCGATCTGGTAGGCGGCGGTCGCCGCGCCCCAGGCGAAGCCCGGCGGGAAGGGCAGTGCACCGTCGGCGCCGGATCCCGTTGTCGTCATGAACCCTCCTTAACACGGCACCAGGACTCGCAATGGTCTATCCGGCACCGGCTGCCGCGCTTCTCTTGACGGCTCCCGGGCCGGGTCCTAGTGTAAGCGCTTAGATCAGCCGATGTAAGCGCTTAGATCTAACCGCTTAGACAACCGGCCAGGTGGGGACATGACCCCTAAGATATGCGATGTGACCGTTAGTGACCATCACCCTGCCGAGCCTCGGCGCGGGAACCGGGAACTGTGGTAACCCTCTACGACGTCGCGCGCGTCGCGGGCGTCTCCACCGCCACGGTTTCCCGGGTGGTTCACGGCCAGGACCGGGTCCGTGACACCACGCGGGCCCGCGTGCTGGGGGTCATCGACCAGCTCGGCTACGTCCCCGACGGGGCCGCGCAGAGCCTGTCGCGGCGCCGCAAGAACGTGATCGGCCTGATCTGCGTGGAGCGCCAGTCGCCCCGCCAGCAGTACGACATCGAGAGCATGAGCCTGCTGTTCTACGACGAGATACTGCGTGGCGTCGAGGCGCGGATCCGGGACCACAACTGGTCGCTGCTGATCAGCTATCTCCGGGAGGCGGCCACCGACCCGGACCTGCCCAGGCTGCTGTCGCTGTCCGGCCAGGTCGACGGCATGCTGATCGGGGAAGGCGTGGTGCCGTCGGACTTCCTGGCCCGGCTGGCCAAGCGGCTGCCTGTGGTCGTCATCGCCGGGAACCCGGACGAGCGCGCGGCCGACGTGGTGATGGCCGACAACCGGTCAGGCTCCGCCGCACTGGTGGCCCACCTCATCGAGGACCACGGCAGGCGGCGGCTGTATCACGTGGACGGGCCGCCCAGCGCCCCGGACGCGAAGGAGCGCCGCCTCGCGCTCACCGATCTGCTGGCCGCTCATCCGCGCTGCGAGCTGGCCGGCTCGTCGCAGGGTTCGTTCACCGTCCACAGCGGCGAAGAGGCGGGCGCGAAACTGCTCGCTGCCTGCGGCGAGCAGTTGCCGGACGCGGTCGTCTGCGCGAACGACCTGATGGCCATCGGGGTGCTCAGGGCGTTCGCCGGAGCCGGGGTGCGGGTGCCCGAGCAGGTCGCGGTGGTCGGCTTCGACGACATCTTCCCCGCCAGCCTGTGCGACCCGCCGCTCACGACCGTTCACCAGCCGATGCGGCTGCTGGGCGAGCGAGCGTGCACCCGGCTCCTGGACCGCATCGCCCGGCCGGGCATGAGCCCGAAGGCCGAGCTGCTGCCCGCCGAGCTCGTGCTGCGCTCCAGCTGCGGCTGCCCGCCAGGCACCGAGACGCGCCGGCCCATCCCGTCGCTGGGCGCCAGCCGGTCCGCATCCGGCCCCGCCGCGCAGTCACCGAGGCGCGGTCGGCGCCACCGCCCGCCCGCAGCGAGCTAGGAGCCGACGATGCCCTTCATCGTCCGTCGCGTCATCTTCTACCTGGTCGCCGCCTGGGTCGCGCTCACGATCAACTTCTTCATCCCGCGCGCGATGCCGGGGAACGCCGTGCAGGCCGTCATGTCGAAGTTCCCCAACCTGACGCCCTCGGCCTACCGGGCTCTGGAGGCCATGCTCGGCGTCGGCCACCCCGGCTCCATCTGGCACCAGTACTGGGCGTATCTCGTCGATGTCTCGCACTTCAACTTCGGTACCGACGTGTCCCAGTACCCGGCCAGCGTGTCGAGCCTGCTCGTCCAGACGATCCCCTGGACGATCACGCTGGTGGGCACGGCGACGCTCATCGCCTTCTTCGTGGGCACCGCCCTGGGCATCATGGCCGGCTGGCGGCACGGGGGCTGGCTCGACCGGGCCCTGCCCGGGCTCATGTTCTTCCAGGCGATGCCGTACTTCTTTCTCGCGCTGATCCTGCTCGAGCTGTTCGCGGTCCGCAGCCACGTCTTCCCGCTGGGCCAGGGGTACACGGGCGGGCTGATACCCGGCTGGCACTGGGACTTCATCTCCAGCGCCATCTACCACTCGCTGCTGCCCGCCTTCACCATCGTCATCGCTTCGGTAGCGGGCTGGATGCTGCAGATGCGCAACCTGATGCTCACCACGATCGGCGAGGATTACGTGCTCGCCGCGCAGGCCAAGGGGCTGCCCAACCGCCGCGTCATCTGGACCTATGCGACCCGCAATGCGCTCCTGCCCCAGCTCCAGGGATTCGGCCTCGCGGTGGGCTTCGTGGTTTCCGGGGCCATCGTCATGGAAATCGTCTTCTCCTACCCGGGGATAGGCCTGCTGCTGCTCAACGCGGTCACGTCGAACGACTTCCCGCTGATGCAGGCCATCTTCCTCGTGATCACCTTTACCGTCCTGCTGGCCAACTTCGTCGTAGACCTGATCATCGTCGCGGCCGATCCGCGCGCGCGAGCACGGGAGGTGGCCCGATGACCGTCGCGCTCCCGGTCAGCACCGAGCCGGCGGCGGTGCCAGAAGTCCGCCGGCGGCGCGGGCTCTGGCGGCGACTGCCCACGCGGGCCAAGCTAGGCGCACTCCTGCTGGGCGCGTTCATCGTCGCCGCCATCGTCGGGCCGATGGTCAGCCCCTACGACCCGTCGTTCCAGAACCCCTCGCTGGGGCTCTCGCTGCACCCGCCGGACGCGGCGCACCTGCTGGGTACCACCCAGAGCGGCCAGGACGTGCTCGCCCAGCTGCTGACCGGCGTCCGCCTCACGCTGGAACTGGCGCTCAGCGTCGGTGTCATCGCGTCGGTGCTGTCGATCGTCGTCGGGGTAGCAGCCGGGTTCCTCGGCGGCTGGTGGGACGAGTTGCTGTCGCTGGCCACGAACGTGTTCCTGGTGATCCCGGCGCTGCCCCTGCTCATCATCCTGCTCGGCTATCTGCCGCAGAAGGGCCAGCTGGCGACCATTGTCGTGCTCAGCGCGCTCGGCTGGCCGTGGGGAGCGCGGCTGATCCGCGCGCAGACCCTGGCGATCCGCAGCCGCGACTTCGTGGCCGCGTCCCGGGAGACCGGCGAGCGGACCTGGCGGATCCTGGCCTCCGAGATCGTGCCGAACGAGGTGAGCCTGATCGCGGCGAACTTCGTGAACACGGTGCTGTACGCGATAGGCGCCTCGGTCGCCCTGGCCTTCATCGGCCTCGCCGACCTGTCCAGCTGGAGCCTCGGCACCATGCTGTACTGGGCGCAGAGCCAGCAGGCGCTCCAGCTGGGCGCCTGGTGGTGGTTCGTGCCGCCCGGGCTGGCCGTGGCGCTGATCGGCACCGCCCTCGTGCTGCTGAACAGCGGTATCGACGAGATCGGCAACCCGCGGCTGCGCGACGCCGGCAAAGCCAGCCAGACGGCCTGGCGCAAGCTGCGGCCGGCCGACCCGACCCCGGTGCTGCAGGCGCCGCCGCCGCCGCGCAGCCGGCTGGCAGGCCTGCTGCACGCGTTCTCCCGCAGCTCACTGCTCGACGAGCAGGACAGCGCCTGGAACCAGGCCGGCCGCCCACTGGGCCGCGCACCGGGAGGTGACCTGCCGTGAGCACCGATCGCGGCGCAGCCGTCCCGCCCGCCGGCCCGGCCCCCGGCGGCACTGCGTCGCCGTCCGACGAGCCGGTGCTCGCCATCGACGGCTTCTCGGTGGTGTACCGCACCCCGGACGGCGACGTACAGGCGGTCAACCGGGTCAACCTCGAGCTTTACCCCGGTGAGGTTGTCGGCCTGGTCGGCGAGAGCGGATCGGGCAAGTCCACGCTCGCCTACGGCGCCTGCCGCCTGCTCCGGGCCCCCGCGCTGATCACCGGCGGCAGCGTCCGCTACCGGGGCCGGCGCGTCGGTCGCGCCGATGGAGATCCTGCACATGCACGCCGACGATCTGCGCCGGCTCCGCTGGCGGGAGATCGCCATCGTCTTCCAGAGCGCGATGAACGCGCTGAACCCCGTGCTCAGCGTCCGCGACCAGCTAGTCGATGTCATCCGCGCCCACCTGCGGGTCTCCCGGCAGGAGGCGCGGGACAAGGCGGGCTCGCTGCTCGAGATGGTCGGCATCCCGCGCTCCCGGCTGCGCAGCTACCCGCATGAACTCTCCGGCGGCATGCGGCAGCGGGTAATGATCGCCATGGCCCTGGCCACCGAGCCGGAAGTGGTCATCATGGACGAGCCGACCACCGCGCTCGACGTCGTGGTCCAGCGCGACATTCTCAGCCAGATCGTAGAGCTCAAAGACAGCCTGGGCTTCTCGATCCTGTTCATCACCCACGATCTGTCCCTGCTGCTCGAGCTGGCCGACCGGATCGCGGTGATGTATGCCGGGCAGCTCCTGGAGTCCGGCACGGCCCGCGAGATCCAGCACGAGCCGGCCCACCCGTATACCCGGGGCCTGCTCGGCTCGTTTCCCTCGCTGCGCGGGGCGCGCCGGGACCTGGCGGGCATTCCGGGCTCCCCGCCCGACCTGCACGACCCGCCGTCAGGCTGCCCCTTCCTGCCCCGCTGCGGCTACGCCACCCAGGCCTGCGCCGACATCGACATGCGGCTGCTCCCGGTCGCCTCTTCCCCGGACCCGGCGCACGTGACAGCCTGCCCGTTCGTACTGCCCGGGACGCCCGCTCCGCCGCGGCCGGCCGGCCGCCCGGCCGCGACCAGCACGGGGAGCTGAGAACATGAGCAGCAACGGGATCTCAGGGCCGCCGCCGGACGGCGACGTCGCCTCGGTAGCCGCCGAACGCGGGCCGCTGGCCATGGAGGCCATCTCGCTCGGCAAGGACTTCCGGCTGGGCCGCGGGGCGATCCTGCACGCGGTGAGCGACGTCTCCTTCAACCTCTACCGCGGTGCCGCCACCGCCCTGGTGGGCGAGAGCGGCTCGGGCAAGTCGACGGTCGCCAGGCTGCTGGCCGGACAGGAGCGGCTCACCTCCGGCTCGGTGCGCCTGGACGGCCGTCCGGTGGACGTCTCGCGCAGCCGGGCCTTCCGGCAGTACAAGAGCAAGGTCCAGCTCGTCTTCCAGGACCCGTTCTCCTCGCTGAACCCGGTGCACACCGTGAGCTATCACCTGGAGCGCCCGGTGAAGCTGCGGCAGGGCAAGCACTCCAGGCAGGAGGTCAGCCGGGAGACCGCCGCCCTGCTGGAGCAGGTGCGGCTCACGCCGCCCGGACAGTTCCTGCCCAAGTTCCCGCACGAGCTGTCCGGCGGCCAGCGGCAGCGGGTCTCGTTCGCCCGGGCTCTCGCCGCCCGCCCCAACGTCCTGCTGGCCGACGAGCCGGTCTCCATGCTCGACGTCTCGATCCGGCTCGAGATGCTGAACCTGCTCGACGACCTGCGCCGGCGCTTCCGGCTCGCGATGCTGTACATCACCCACGACATCGCCTCGGCGCGCTACTTCGCCGACGAGGTGCTCGTCATGTACGCGGGGCAGATCGTCGAGCGCGGCCCGGCCGAGGAGCTGACCCAGCGCCCGGCGCATCCCTACACGCAGCTGCTGGTCGCCTCCGCGCCGGATCCGGACAACCTCGGGACCACGCTGCGCGGCGGCAACGGCACCGGGCGCCGGCCGCAGAACACCGGGCCGGCCGCCGCCGGCTGCCCGTTCAGCACCCGCTGCCCGCTGGCCGACGACCGCTGCCGGCGGGACAACCCCGTGCTGCAGCGGGTCTCGGCCACGCGGGCGGCCGCCTGCTGGCGGCTGGACGCCGCCGCGCCCGACGTTCTCGGCCAGCCGCAGGGGGGTGGGACATGACGAGCTAGCGCACCTCGCTGACCCTCGGGGGGTATCGGCCGTTTCGACGACAGGAAACGAAAATGATCAGGAGATTGCTAGGCCCCAGAAAACTGGTAACCGTGACCGCGGCCGTCGCCCTCGCCACCGCGGCGGCCGCGTGCTCATCGAGCAACCCGTCGACGACCTCGTCGGGCTCGGGCACCTCATCGCACACGCTCGTCATGGAAAGCTCGCCGGAGAGCACGATCACCCAGTCGTTCAACCCGTTCGTCGCCACCCAGCCCGTATGGGGCATGGGCGCGGACGGGCTCATCTACGAGCCGCTGCTTCAGTTCAACATCGCCAAGCCGCCCCAGTACTACCCGTGGCTGGCGACCAGCTACAAGTGGGCGAACGGCGGCAAGGCGGTCACCTTCACCATCCGCTCGGGCGTGAAGTTCAACAACGGGACGCCGCTGACGCCCGCCGACGTCGCGTTCACCTACAACCTGGTGAAGAAGAACGCGTCCATCAACCTGGGCGGGCTGCCCATCAAGAGCGTGAGCACCTCGGGCAACACCGTCACGCTGACCTTCTCCTCGGCGCAGTACACGAACCTGCAGGAGGTCGCCGGCGTGCCGATCCTCCCGCAGGCGGTCTGGGGCAAGGTCAAGAACCCGGCCACGTACGCCGACCCGAATCCCGTCGGCACCGGGCCCTACAAGCTCAAGTCCTTCACCCCGCAGGGGTTCACGCTGACCAAGAACGAGGGCTACTGGCAGGCCTCGAAGGCCAAGGTGCAGAACGTCTTCTTCCCGGTCTACACCTCCAACACCGGCGCGCTGAACGCGCTGTTCTCCGGGCAGATCGACTGGACCGGCAACTTCATTCCCGGCCTGCAGAAGGACTTCGTGGCCAAGTCACCCGCAACCCACCACTTCTGGGAGGCGGCCGGCAGCACGAACGCCTTCATCCCCAACCTGAACAAGTGGCCGACCAACCAGCTGCCGGTGCGCAAGGCGATCAGCCTGGCCCTGGACCGCTCGCTGCTGGCGTCGGAGGGCGAGGCGGGCCTGGAGAGCCCGGTCACCAACCCCACCGGCATCACGCTGCCGACCTACTCCGCGTGGAGCCAGCCGGTCGACAGCATGACGATGTCCGCCCAGGCCAACGCGGCCGCGGCCCAGGCGGTGCTGAAGAGCGCCGGGTACACCAAGGGCTCCAACGGCTTCTACCAGAAGGGCGGCAAGACCGTCTCGGTCACGCTGATCAGCCCGTCCGCTTACACCGACTACGCGGAGGTCGGCTCGATCGCCGCGCAGGAACTGAAGAACGCCGGCATCGACGCGACGTTCCAGGGCATCAGCGTGAACGCCTGGAACGCCGACATGGGCAGCGGCAACTTCTCGCTGGCCGAGCACTGGTCCAACGGCGGCGTCACGCCGTACAACCTGTACGACAACTGGCTGGACAGCTCCCTCACCAAGGGCAGCGCCGCCACCGGCGACTACGAGAGGCTGAAGAATCCGGCCGTCGACGCCCAGCTGGCCAAGGTGGCCGGGGCGTCCACGGTGTCCGATCAGACGTCCGCCCTCGCGCCCATCGAGAAGTACGTCGCCTCGAACCTGCCGGTCATCCCGATCACGACGGCATCCGACTGGTTCGAGTACAACTCCCAGCACTGGGTCGGCTGGCCGACGCAGTCCAATCCCTACGATTCAGGACAGCCCTCGGGCACCAACAACAACGCGGGTACGGGCACCGACGAGGTGATCATCCTGCACCTGAGTCCTCGCTGAGCGGCGAGGCCAAGCGGGCCCGCCCCTGGATACCCCAGGGGCGGGCCACACCCCAGCAGTACGGTAACCCAGCACGGTCACCGGTCGGCCAGCGGCCCGCCGCTGGCGCTGATCAGGCGGGCACCCGGCTGAGCCGGCGGCGCCAGCGGTCGGCCCGGCGGTCGGCGCGGATCTGGCGGACGACGTTGCGGCCGGGGATGCCGGTGACCCCGCCGCCCCCGTGCGTGGCCGAGCCGGCCTGGTACAGGCCGCGGACCGGAGTGCGCAGGTCGGCATACCCGGCCGCGGGCCGGCCGTGGAACATCTGGCCGAGGCTGAGCTCGCCGTGGAAGATGTTCCCGCCGACCAGGCCGTACTCCTGCTGCATCGTGTCCGGGCCGATCACCTGGCGGTGCCGGACCGAGCCGGTGAAGCCGGGCGCCACCACTTCCATCCGCGCGATCACCCGGTCGGCGTAGGCCTCCAGCTCGCCCTCGTCCGGCGCGTCCGCGTAGCCGGCCGGCACCCACTGGGTGAACATCGACATCACGTGCTGCCCGGCAGGCGCGAGCGAGTCGTCGAACACGCTGGGAATGCAGATGTCGGCGAACGGGCGGGCCGACGGCTTCCCCGATACCGCGTCCTGGAACGCGTTCTCGATGTCGTCCAGGCTTTCCGCCAGCACGATCGTGCCCCCGTGTACCTGCGGGTCGTACCCGGGGTGGCTGGCGAACGCCGGCAGCCGGTCGAGCGCCAGGTTGATCTTCACGGTGCCGCTGCGGGTCTGCCAGCCGCGGATGTCGGCAAGGAACGGTTCCGGCAGCGCCGCCGGGTCGACCAGGTCCAGGAACGCGATCTTCGGGTGCACGGTCGTGATCACCGTGTCCGCGTCGATCTCCTCGCCGGAGGCCAGGGTCACCCCGCTGACCCGGCCGGCCGGCGTGGTGCGGATCCGGGCCACCGGGGCCTCGGTGCGCAGCTCGGCGCCGAACGAGCGGGCGGCAGCGGCCAGCGCCTGGGTGACCCCGCCCATCCCGCCGCGCGGGAAACCCCAGGCCCCGGCGTGCCCGTCCGTGTCGCCGATGTGGTGATGCAGCATCACGTATGCCGTGCCGGCCGACCGCGGGCCCGCCCAGGTGCCGATCACGCCCGACACCGACAGCAGCCCGCGCATCGCGTCCGACTCGAAGTACCGGTCGAGCAGGTCGGCGATGCTCCCGGTCAGCAGCCGGGTGACGTCCACCGTGCCGCGGGCATCCAGCTTGCGCAGGTGCCGCAGCAGCATCGCTTGGCGGGCCAGGTCGGCGGGCCGCCGGGAGCCGAGCCGCGGCGGGATCTCCTCCAGCATCGGCGCCAGCACGCGCCCGATCGCCTGCAGATGCGCCTCGTAGCCGGCGTAGGCCGCGGCGTCGGCGGCGGAGAACTTCGCGATCTCCTCGCGGCGGGCCGCCGGGTCGTCGGGCAGCCGCAGGTACCTGCCGTCGGCGCGGGGGGCGAAGTAGGGCCCCTGCGCGAACACGTGGTATCCGTGCCGGGCCAGCTGCAGGTCGGCGACCAGGTCCGGCGGCAGCAGCGACACCACGTACGACAGTGAGGTCACCAGGTAATCGGGGCCGAACGGGCGCTCGCTGACCGCGGCGCCGCCGAGCACGCCCCGCCGCTCGCAGACCAGGACGTCCAGCCCGTCCTTGGCCAGGTACGCGGCGGCGACCAGGCCGTTATGGCCGCCGCCCACCACTATGACATCCCGGTGTGAAGTCACGAGCAGATCTCTCCTTGCCGGCGACCAGGCGGCCCGGACCCGTGGGCCTAGGCCTGCTGGTCTTCCACGTAGCACTGGATCTTGTTCATCGCGCCCAGCCAGCGATCCGGATCCGCGGCGCGGGCCGCGTACATGCGCGCGACCTCGGGGTGCGGCAGGATCAGGAACCGGCCGTCGGCGATTCCGCTGACCACCGCGCCGGCCGCGGCCTCGGGCGTGATCGCGGACTCGTCGAGCAGGATCTGGCCCACCGGCCCGGCCGCGGCCAGCATCGGGGTGCGCACCCCCTGCGGGCAGAGCGCCTGCACGGTGATGCCGCGGTGGGCGTAGCTGGCCGCCAGCCACTCGGCGAAGCTGAGCGCCGCGTGCTTGGTGACCGAGTAGGGCGCGGAGCCGAGCATGGTGAGCAGCCCGGCCGCCGACACCGTGCAGATCAGGTGACCGCTCCCCCGCTCCAGCCAGGCCGGCAGCAGCAGCCGCGCCGCCCTGACGTGCGCCATGACGTTGACCTGCCAGGACAGTTCCCAGTCGGCCTCGGTCGCGTCGGCGCCGCCGGGGCGGGCCACGCCGGCGTTGGCGCAGTACAGGTCGATGCCGCCGAGCGCCTGGGTGGCCGCGGCGATCAGCGCGGCCACCCCGTCGGGGGCGGCGGCGTCGCCCGCGATGGCGGTCGCGCCGCAGGAGGCGGCCACCCGCGCCGCCGCCTGCGCGTCGATGTCGTTAACCACGACCCGGGCGCCCTCGGCGGCGAACCTGGCGGCGAGGGCCGCGCCGATGCCGCTGCCCGCCCCGGTGACGACCACGCTGGCCCCGGCGACGGACTTCACGCGGTCATCCCCGGCAGGTTCACCAGCCCGGCCAGCGCGGCGCGGTGCCGGTCCGCGGTGCCGAACGCGACCGAGCCGCTCTTGGCCCGCTTCAGGTACAGGTGGGCGGGATGCTCCCAGGTGAATCCGATGCCGCCGTGCAGCTGCACGCACTCCTCGGCCGCCTTGACGGCCACCTCGCCGCAGTATGCCTTGGCCATCGCCACCGCGATGGGGGCGTCCGGGCTGCCGTCGGCCAGGCAGCCGGCCGCGTACCTGGCCGCCGCGCGGGCCTGGGCGACGAGCACGTACACGTCGGCGAGCCGGTGCTTGATCGCCTGGAACGAGCCGATCGGGCGGGCGAACTGGCGCCGCTCCTTGACGTAGCCGACGGTCATCTCCAGGCAGCGTTCGGCCAGGCCCAGCTGCTCGGCGGCGAGCATGGCCGCCCCGGCCGACAGCGCGGCGCGGACCGCCGCGGCGGCGCTGTCCCCGGCGGCGATGCGCCGGGCCGGCGCCGCGTCCAGCGTCAGATCGCACAGCTGCCTGGTGCTGTCCAGCGAGACCGCGGGCGACCTGGTCACCCCGCCGGCGTGCGCGTCCACCGCGTACAGCCCGTAGGGCACGCCGTCGGCGGGGACCAGCAGCACGTCGGCGGGCAGCGCGTCGGCGAGCCGGGCCGCGGTGCCGGTCAGCCGGGCCTGCCGGCCGCGGCCTGGCCGGCAGGCGGCGCCCCCGTCACCCGGACCGAGCGGGGCAGCTCGCTGTCCGGCGCGGACTCGAACGGGACCGCCAGCGCCGCGGTCACGGTGCCGTCCGCCAGCGACCGCAGCAGCTTGCGGTCGGGGTCGGCGGCAGGCTCAGGGCCGGCCGCCGCGATGAGCGCGGTGGTGGCGACCACGGCGCTGCCCAGGTAGGGGACCGGGGTGACCGAGCGCCCGGTTTCCTCGGCCACCACCGCGGCCTCGCGGTAGGACGCTCCCGCCCCGCCGGCCGGCTCCGGCACGAGGAGCCCGCCGCAGCCCAGGTCCGCGGCGAGGGTGTGCCAGAGCGCGGGGTCATAGGGCTCGCCGCTCTCGGTGCGCGCGAGCACGTCGGCCGGCCGGGACCGTTCGGCAAAAAGTGCCCGTACCGCCTGCCGCAGGTCGTTTTCCGCCTCGCTGTAGAGCAGGCCGGGCGTCTCGGGCTGGCTCATCAGAGTTGCGGCGTGCAGACCCCGACCTGCAGGCGGGGAAGGAAACGCCGCTCACCTCCCTCAAGCTGTCGCTGCGGCGCGGTAGCCTCGGGCTGTCCGCGATAACCAAGCGGGCGCCAGCAGTGCCCAGCACGACACCGCCGCAGGGCATGCGGTGGCAGCGCGGGGAGCCTTCTAGCGCAGTCAGGCAAGGCCGTGAACCGCGAACCTACAGCGTGGCCGCAGGCCGCGGCTGGAATCCCCGTTCTTCGGGGCGGGGAGGATGTCAACGCGGCAGGTCTTTCCATGGCACGTCCTTGTCTACCCGGATTTCGGGCGGCAGCCCGAGCACCCGCTCGGCGATGATGTTGCGCAAGATCTCCGAGGTGCCGCCCTCGATGGAGTTCCCGCGGGCGCGCAGGTAACGGTAGCCGGGGCCGCGGCCGTAGAAGTTCGCCCCCTCCGGCCTGCGCATGGTCCAGTCGTCGTAGCGCAGCCCCTCGCCGCCGGCCAGGTCCACCTCGAAGGAGGAGATCTCCTGGTTGAGCCGGGCGAAGACGAGCTTGGCGGCCGAGCCTTCGGGACCGGGCTGGCCGGCCGACAGCTGCTGGCGCAGCCGGGCGCCGGCGATCCTGGCCACCTCGGCGTCCACCCACAGCCGCAGCAGCGCGGTCGTGCAGGCCGGGGGTGCGCAGCTCCGGGCGGTCCCGCCAGGTCGCCACCGCGCCGCCGATCATCCCGCCCTCCCGGGGCAGGGTGCCGCCGCCGATCGCCACCCGCTCGTTCATCAGCGTCGCGGTGGCGACCCGCCAGCCGTCACCGACGGCGCCGATCCGGTCGGCGTCCGGGATCGGCGCGTCGGCCAGGAAGACCTCGTTGAACTCGGCCTCCCCGGTGAGCTGGCGCAGCGGCCGCACCTCCACCCCCGGTGCGGTCATGTCGAGCGCGAAATAGCTGAGGCCGGCGTGCTTGGGCACGTCCGGGTCGGTCCGGGCGACCAGGATCGCCCACCGTGCCTGGTGCGCCATCGACGTCCAGACCTTCTGCCCGCTGACCCGCCAGCCGTCGCCGTCGCGCACCGCCCGGGTTGCCAGCCCGGCCAGGTCGGAGCCGGCGCCGGGCTCGCTGAACAGCTGGCACCACACCTCCTCGCCGGTCCACAGCGGGCGCAGCCAGCGGCGCTGCTGCTGCGGGGTGCCGAAGGCCAGGATGGTCGGCGCGGCCATGCCGAGGCCGATCCCGATCCGGCGGGGGTCGTTGTCCGGCGCGCCCGCCGCCGCCAGCTCGGCGTCCGCGACCGCCTGCAGGGAGCGCGGCGCGCCCAGGCCGCCGAGGCCGGCCGGGTAGTGCACCCAGGCCAGGCCGGCGTCGAACCGGGCGCGCAGGAAGTCGAGCGGGGGCGTGGTCGCGGGGTCGTGCGCGGCCAGCAGGCCGGCGACCCGGCGGCGGATGTCATCGGGGCCGGCCGCCGCGCCGCCCGCCTCGGCCTCGGTCAGCACAGCGGGCCGCCCGCCACGTAGATCACCTGGCCGGAGACGAAGCCGGCGTCCTCGCTGACCAGGAACGAGATGACGTGCGCCACGTCGGCGGGCTGGCCGACCCGGCGCACCGGGATCTGGGTCGCGGCCGCCTTCTGGAACTCCTCGAAGTCCATGCCGACCCGGGCCGCGGTGGCCGCGGTCATGTCGGTGGCGATGAAGCCGGGCGCGACCGCGTTGGCGGTGATGCCGAACTGGCCGAGCTCGATGGCCAGCGTCTTGGTGAACCCCTGCATGCCGGCCTTGGCCGCCGAGTAGTTGACCTGGCCCCGGTTGCCCAGCGCCGAGCTCGACGACAGGTTGACGATGCGCCCGTAGCGCTGGTCCACCATGTGCTTCTGCACCGCCCTGCTCATCAGGAAAGCGCCGCGCAGGTGCACGCCGAGCACCGTGTCCCAGTCGTCCTCGGTCATCTTGAACAGCAGGTTGTCGCGGATCACGCCGGCGTTGTTCACCAGCACGGCGGGCGGGCCCAGCTCGGCGACGACCTTGCCCACGGCCGCCTCGACCTGGTCGGCCTGGCTGACGTCGGCGCCGACCCCGACCGCCCGGCCGCCGCCGGAGGTGATCGACTCCACCGTGCCGGCGCAGTTGGGCTCGTCCAGGTCGAGCACGGCGACCGCCATCCCGTCGGCGGCCAGCCGGGCGGCGGTGGCGGCGCCGATGCCGCGGGCGGCGCCGGTGACGATGGCGACACGTTGGGTGTCTGCTGGCATGTATTCCTCCTGGTCGTGACCGGGCGGCCGGGCGGGCGCCCGGGTTGGCGGGCCCGGGTTCAGGTCTCGGTGCGGTACTTGCGCAGCTCCCGGCGGGCCAGCGACCGCTTGTGCACCTCATCGGGCCCGTCGGCGAAGCGCAGCGTCCGGGCGCTCGCCCACAGCTGGGCCAGCGGGAAGTCCTGGCTGACCCCGCCGGCGCCGTGGGCCTGGATCGATTTGTCGATCACCCACTCGGCCATCGCCGGGGTGCCGATCTTGATGGCCTGGATCTCGGTGTGCGCGCCCTTGTTCCCGACGGTGTCCATCAGCCAGGCGGTCTTGAGCACCAGCAGCCTGGCCGCCTCGATGCGGACCCGGGACTCGGCGATCCAGCCCTGGATGACGCTCTGCTCGGCCAGCGGCCCGCCGAACGCGGTGCGCGTCATCACCCGGCGGCACATGAGCTCGAGGGCACGCTCGGCCGCGCCGATCAGCCGCATGCAGTGATGGATGCGGCCCGGGCCGAGCCGGGCCTGCGCGATCGCGAAGCCGTCGCCCTCGCCGCCGATCAGGTTGTCGGCCGGCACGGTCACGTCGCGGAACTCGACCTCGGCGTGGCCGCCGTGCGCCCCGTCGTCGTAGCCGAACAGGGTCAGGCCGCGGCGGACGTGCACGCCGCCGGCCTGCCGGGGCACCAGGATCATGGACTGCTGCTTGTGGCGCGGCGCCTCGTCGTCGGTGCGGCCCATCACGATGAGGATCTCGCAGCCGGGATTCATCGCGCCCGACGACCACCACTTGGTGCCGTTGATCACGTAGTCGTCGCCGCGGCGCTCGATCCTGGTCGCGATGTTGGTGGCGTCCGAGGACGCGACGTCCGGCTCGGTCATGCAGAACGCCGACCTGATCTCGCCGTCGAGCAGCGGCCTGAGCCACCGGTCCCGCTGGGCCGCGGTGCCGAACTCGGCCAGCAGCTCCATGTTGCCGGTGTCCGGCGCGGCGCAGTTGAGCGCCTCGGGCGCGAGCGCGGGGCTGTGCCCGGTGATCTCGGCCAGCGGCGCGTACTGCAGGTTGGTCAGCCCCGCGCCGGCGCCGGGCAGGTGCCCGGCGTTCGGGCCGGCGGGCAGGAACAGGTTCCACAGCCCGCGGCGGCGCGCCTCCGCCTTGAGCTCGGCCATCACCGGCGGCCGTTCCCACCGGCGGCCCTCGGCCGCGGCCTGCGCCACCTGGTCGCGCAGCACCGGCTCGGCCGGGTAGATGCGCTCGGCCATGAAGGCGGTGAGCCGCTCGCGCAGCTCTTCGGTGCGGGCGTCATACCCGAAGTCCATTTCGCACCCTCCGGCGTTGTCCCGCGAGTCCGGACAAAGACTATCTACTGACCGGTACTTTTCCCTAGCCTGGCCCCATGAGCGCGACCCAGCCCGGGCCGGCCGGATCGCCGCCGGCCGTGCAGACGGTGCGCGGGCCGGTGCCCGTGACCGAACTCGGCCGGGTGTTCATGCACGAGCACCTGTTCGTGCTGAACGAGGAGATCCGGCAGAACTACGCCACCGGCTGGGACGAGGAGGAGCAGGTCCGCGCCGCCGCGGCCAAGCTCAGCGCGCTCGCCGGTCGCGGCGTGGCCACCATCGCCGACCCGACCGTGGTGGGGATCGGCCGCAACATCCCCCGGGTTCAGCGGGTGGCCGCCCGCACCGGCATCAACATCATCGTGGCCACCGGCCTGTACACCTACAACGACGTCCCGCTGTACTTCCGCTACCGCGGGCCGCACAGCGGCGCCGACGGCGGCGACCCGATGACGGACCTGTTCGCCGCGGACATCACCGAGGGCATCGCCGGCACCGGCGTCAGGGCCGCGTTCCTCAAGTGCTGCATCGAGGAGGAGGGCCTCACCCCGGGGGTTGAGCGGGTGATGCGCGCGGTGGCCAGGGCGCACGTGATCACCGGCGCGCCGGTCATGGTGCACACCCACCCGGCCAGCCAGTCCGGCCTCGAGGCGCTGCGCGTGCTCGGCGAGGAGGGCGCCGACCTGTCCCGCGTGCTGATGGCGCACAGCGGCGACACCGACGACCTGGACTACCTGACCCGGCTGGCCGACGCGGGCTGCCTGCTCGGCATGGACCGGTTCGGCCTGGACATCCTGTTCCCGTTCGAGCGGCGGGTCGCCACGGTCGCGGCGCTGGCGGCGCGCGGCTACGCCGGCCGCATGGTGCTGTCGCACGACGCGTCGTGTCACATCGACTGGTTCCCGGACGGCCTGATCGGCGTGTTCGCGCCGAACTGGCACCTCGATCACCTGCTCGACGACGTGCTGCCGGCGCTGCGCGAGCGAGGCGTCAGCGAGCAGCAGATCGACGCGATGCTCGTGGCCAACCCGCGGCGGTACTTCACGCCGGCCGGCCCGGGCCGGCTACCTGAGCAGCAGCCGGGCGATCCGCCGGCTGGCGACGGTGAGGCCGGCCAGGCCCATCACCGCCAGGTAGAGGGCGTTCAGCAGCATGCCGGGGCCGACCACGCCCAGGGTGAGCCCGCGCAGCAGCGCGACGCCCTGGTACAGCGGCGTGCATTCCACCACGACCTGCAGCGCTCCCGGGTACACGCTCAGCGGGTAGAACGAGGCCGAGAACAGGAACATCGGCAGCGCGGCCAGCATGACGAACTCGAAATGCTGCCAGCTGCGCATGTAGGTCGTGCTCGCCATCCCGACCGCGGCGAAGGCGAACCCGATCAGCAGCGCGACCGGCACCGCCAGCACGGCCCACGCCGAGTAGACCAGGCCCATGGCCAGCATGATCACCATGAACGCGCACGCGTACAGGCCGCCGCGGATCAGCGACCAGGTGACCTCGCCGAGCGCCACGTCGCCCGGTCGCATCGGGGTGGCCAGCGCCGCGTCGTACAGCTTGGCGTACTTGAGCCGGAAGAACACGTTGAAGGTCGAGTCGTACATGGCGCCGTTCATCGCCGAGCTGGCCAGCAGGGCGGGCGCGACGAACGCGGCGTAGCTGACCGGTCCGCCGCCCGGGGCGGTGACCTGACCGACCAGCTTGCCCAGGCCGACGCCGATCGACAGCAGGTAGAACAGCGGCTCGAGCAGCCCGGAGACGAGCATCAGCCAGGCGTGCCGGTAGACCCGCGCGTGCCGCTCGACCAGGTGCAGGCCGCCGCGGGACCGCAGCGGGACCGGCAGCACCCGCAGCAGGCCGGCCGCCTCGCCCAGCGTCGGCGCGGTCATCGCGGGCTCCCGGCGCGGTCAGGCATACAGCCGCCTGCGGTAGGTCCGCTGCCCGATCAGCAGCCCCGCCACCGCGAACGCGGCCAGGTAGGCGGTGTGCACGACGGCGCCGGCCGCGGTCAGCGTGCCGAGGCTGATCCCCCGGCACAGCGCCACCCCGTGCCACAGCGGGGTGATGTAGGCCACCGGGCGGATCCAGGCCGGGAGCTGGGTGACGGGAAAGAAGGTCCCGGAGAACAAGAACAGCGGGACCAGCACGAACCTGAACACCACGGCGAACCCGCTGTCCTTGTTCTGGGTGATCGCCCAGGCTTCGACCGGCGCGGCGAAGGCCAGGCCGGTGAGCATCGCGGCCGGCAGTGCCGCGATCACGGCCGGGGAGCGCACCGCGCCGAACGCGGCCATCACCGCGAGGAACACCCCGCAGTTCATCAGCAGCCGCATGGTCACGAACAGCTGGTGACCGCGGAAGACGTCGCCTGGCCGCAGCGGCGCGGCCACCGCCGCCTGGTAGGTGCGGTTCCACTTCACCGACCCGAGCACCGGGTAGGTGCACTCGCCGATGCCGGTCTGCATGGCCTGCGCGGCCAGCAGGCCGGGCGCCAGGAACGTCAGGTAGCTGACCCCGCCGAGCGAGCCGGTGCCGTGCCGGTCCACCAGCGTGCCCAGGCCGAGCCCCATCGCCCCCAGGTAAAGCACCGGGTTGAGCAGGCTCGAGTAGATGGTGCCGCGCCAGGTCCGGCGGTAGTCGGTCAGCCAGAACCTGAACTCGCGGACCGCCAGCGCAGCCGAGGAGGCCATCGGTCAGTCCTCCAGCCGCCGGCCGGTGAGCCGCAAGAACACGTCCTCGAGCGTGCTGCGGCGCACCAGCGAGGTGACCGGGTCAAGACCTAGATCCTGCACGCCGGCCAGGGCCGCGTCCCCGTTCGGAATGTAAAGCAGGATCCGGTCGGCCAGCACTTCCATCCGGTCGGCGGGGACGGCGGCCAGCTTCTCCGCGGCCTGCTCGTGGCTGGCCGGGTCGAACCGCAGCTCGAGCACCTCGGGGGTGGAGTAGGTGTCGATCAGCTGCCGCGGCGAGCCCTCCGCGGCGATCGTGCCGTGGTCCATCACCACCAGGCAGTCGCACAGCTGCTCGGCCTCGTCCATGTAGTGCGTGGTGAGGACCAGCGTCACGCCCTGCTGCTTGAGCCGGAACAGCCGGTCCCAGACCACGTGCCTGGCCTGCGGGTCCAGCCCGGTGGTGGGCTCGTCCAGCAGCAGGATGTCCGGCTCGTTGATCAACGAGCGGGCGATGGTCAGCCGCCGCTTCAGCCCGCCGGACAGCGGCTCGACCTGGTCGGCCGCCCGGTCGGACAGCTGCACGAACTCCAGCAGCCGCGCCGTACGTTCCCTGATCAGGGACTTGGGCAGGCCGAAGTAGCGCCCGTAGACCAGCAGGTTCTCCTGCACGGTCAGCTCGACGTCGAGCGTGTCCTCCTGCGGCACCACGCCGAGCCTGGCCCTGATCGCCGAGCCGTCCGCGACCGGGTCCAGGCCCATGATGGACAGCTCACCGCCGCTCGGCGGCGACACGCAGCCCAGCATCCGCATCGTGGACGACTTGCCCGCGCCGTTCGGCCCGAGGAACCCGAACGCCTCGCCGCGGTGCAGTTCGAAGTCGATCCCGTCAACCGCGGTGAAGTCCCCGAAGCGCTTGGTCAGGCCGCGTGCGCGGACCAGGATTTCTGATTCGGGCACGACGTGACGCTACCGTGGGAGTCGGACAATCCTGTAACGGGTTTCGATCCAGCGGCCGGGAGGGGACGGCGGCCAGGTGAATTTCGCCCGCGACCTGTACCGGCGCTACCGGGAAATGACCGGGGAGGCGATCCGGTTCCTGATCGTCGGTTCGGTGGCGTTCGGCGTGACCGTCGGCGGGACCAACGCGCTGCATTTCGGCGCCGGGCTCGGGCCGCTCACCGCTAACGTCGTCGCGAACGTGGCCGCGACCTTCGTGGGCTTCACAGGCAACAGGTACTGGACATTCCGGCATCGCGCCGACAGCGGGCGGCCGAGGGAGTTTGCCCTGTTCGTCCTCCTGAACGCGGCAGGCACGGCCATTCAGCTGCTGTGCATCGGGTTCACCCACTACGTGCTGGATTTCAGGACCACGCTCGCGCTGAACATCGCGCTGCTGCTGGGGGTCGGCCTCGGCACGCTGTTCAGGTTCTGGTCCTACCGCAAGTGGGTGTTCCTGGCGGGGGGGCTGAACGCGCCAGCTGGCGAGGCACAGGGCGGACAGGCTTCGCCAGCGCCGCGCTCGCCTGCGCCTGGCTGAGCGTGCCGGTGGCGACCAGCCGGCTGAGCACGTGCGCCTCGCGCTCCCGGGCCAGGGCCGGGTGGGTCACCGGATCGTAGGCGGACGGCGCCTGCACCAGGCCGGCCAGCGTCGCCGCCTGCGGCCAGGTCAGCCCGGCCGGGGTCACGCCGAAGTACCCGCAGCTGGCCGCGCCCAGGCTGTAGTAGTCCTGGCCGAAGTAGGCCACATCGGCGTACATCTGCAGGATCTGCGCCTTGCTGTAGGCGAAGTTCAGCTTGACCGCCATGACCACCTGCTCGACCTCACCGGCCAGGCCAGAGCGCCCCGGGGTGTACAGCATCTTGGCCAGCTGCTGGGTGATGGTGGCGCCACCCTGCTGGGAGCCGTGGCCGGACAGGTAGCCGAGGGCCACCCGGCCGACCGCGACGGGGTCGACACCCGGGTCGGAGTAGAACCGGTGATCTTCGGTGGCGACCAGGGCCGCGGCGAATCTGGCAGGCACCGGCGGGCCCGGATAGGCGACGCCGTACGCGTGATCCCTGGCTCGCGCGATGGCCCGGGCCTGCCGGGCGGACGGCGTGACCAGCAGCAGGGCGCCGAACGCGGCGACCGCGAGGAAGGCCAGGGCGCAGAGCACCGCCACGGTGCGGCCGATCCGCCTGCGCAGGCGCCCTGGCCGGGGCCGTTCGGACTGGGGCCGTTCGGACCTGGGACGTTCGGACCGGATATCGCGGCCGGTGGCGGAGCCGGGCGCGGCGAAGGCGGGGATGCTGAACTCGGGGACGGTATCGCCGGAACGGGCACGGAACGGACTCGGCTCGGGGGCCGTCTCCCCCGGCACGTGTCTGCGCGCCATCATCTCCGTCGCTCCGTTCCGCCGCCTGGCTCCGGCCGGGCCCGGAAGTCTTCTACCCGGTATCTGCTGCGGGAACGAATGAGGCCCGCGTGTTGGTGCCCCGGTTGGCCGGTTACCGGTATTCCGGTTTTCGCTCTGCGGCCAGGTCGGCCAGGCGGCGGGCGGCCTCGGCGGCCGGCCGTCCCGCCCGGTGGCGGCGTGCCCCGGTGCCGCCCTGCTGCCAGGGCAGCGGGCCGTCCAGCGGGCGGAATTCGACCCCCGCCGCAGCGAGGCGGCCCAGGTGAGCGGCGACCCGGTCGCCCAGCGGGGGCCGGTCGGCGTGGCTCGCGCCGGCTCCGGTCCACGCGGCCGGGCCGCCGTGCCAGGCCACCTCGGCGAACGCGCTGGCCCGCGGGAACGCCATGTAGTCGAGCGCGCGGGCGTCCGGGATGAACTCGGTCCACAGCTGGAACTGGGCGCCGATCAGGTGCCGGGTGGCCTCCGCCGGCCAGTCGGGCGGGGCCGGGCGCAGCCCGGCCACGTCCTCGATGGTGACCGGACCGCCGATGCCGATCGGTTCGGCGTCGCCGGCCGCCTGGTAGTAATCGAAATAGGTGGGCACGACCGGCGTCGCGATGACATCGTGCCCGGCCAGCGCCGCCCGGCGGGCGATACCGTCTCCCCGCCAGGCCATGACCAGCGTGTCATCGCGCAGCCGCGCCTCGCCGCCGGCCGTGGTGCTGGCGAATCCCTCGTCCCAGACGACGGCGCGCACGCCGAACGAATCCGCCAGCATGTCCGCGACCTGCCGGAGGAAGCGCGCGTGCAGCGCCTCGTGGTCGGGCAGGCCGAGCTGGCGGCGGTACTCCTCGACTCCTGGGCTGGACCGCCAGTCGTCAAGCACGCACTCGTCGCCGCCGATGTGCATGAAATCGGCGGGGATCGCGCCCAGCAGCTCGCCGAATATCTCCCCCAGCACGGCCACCGTGTCCGGAAACGGCGCCACGATCTGCGATTTGATACCCCAGCTGGTCGCTACCTCATATCGCGCGCCGGGGGTGGGCGCGAGCTCGGGCAGCGCGGCCAGCAGCGCGCAGGCGTGCCCGGGCACCTCGACCTCGGGGACGACCGTGATCATGCGCTGCGCGGCGTAGGCGGCGATCTCGGCGAGATCGGCGAGCGTGTAGTAGCCGCCGTGCGGGGTGCCGTCGTAGCCTTCCGGCGGCCCGGTGGCAGCTCGCGAGGAGAGGCCGACCTGGGTCTGCGGCCGGTGCGACCCGGTCAGGTGCAGGGCGGGGTGGCGGCGGCTCTCGATCCGCCAGCCCTGGTCGTCGGTCAGGTGCAGGTGCAGCCGGTTCAGCTTGTGCGCGGCCAGCATGTCGATGAAGCCGAGGACCGTCCGCTTGGGGAAGAAGTGCCGGGACACGTCGAGGTGGCCGCCGCGCCAGGACAGCGCGGGCGCGTCCTCGATCTCCGCGCAGGGCAGCGTCCAGGCCGGCCCGGCGACCGGGGCGGCGCGGAACGCCGCGTCCGGTAGCAGCTGGCGAATGGTCTGCGCGGCATAGAAGGCGCCGGCCGGGCCGGCCGCGGTGATCTTCACCCGGTCCGGGCCGATGAGCAGGCGGTACCCTTCGGCCGGCAGCGTGCCGTCGGCGTTGACCAGGATTTCCTGGCCAGCATCGGAGGCCAGAGGTGGCGAGGGCGGCCAGGGCAGCGCGGCCAGGACCTGCCTGACCGGATCGGCTACCTGCCGCGCCGCCGGCCCGGCCCGGACCGGGGTCTCCCTGTGCAGCGCCAGCTGGCCGGGCCGCGCCCGGACCGTGGCCGGATAGGGCACCAGCGTCGCGAGCCGGTCGGGCATGGCGGTCAGTACTCCCTGCCGGCCCCGGCTGTCCCCGTCGCGGCGGCGGGCATGACCGGGCAGCCATCGAGTGTCGGCGAACGGCCCCGACGCTACGCTAAGGTGAGTACGCCCGCCCCGGCGGGCAGGTGCCTCACGGCACCGGGACGTGGCGCAGTTTGGTAGCGCACTTGACTGGGGGTCAAGGGGTCGCCGGTTCAAATCCGGCCGTCCCGACGCAGCGCAAACGCCCGCTGATCGCGGTGAAAGCCGAGGTCAGCGGGCATTTCCACGTCGGTGCGTGTCACGCCTTGTCTCCCTCGATAAGCCGGAGCTGGGGACCATCTGGGGACCATTCGGGAGCCAGAGAGCCCTTTCCAAGAGTCAGGTGTGCACTCAGTGCTAGGCCCGCGTCCGCGATGGACTGGGCGTCGGGGTGCAGGTAGCGCTGGGTGGTGACCTGTTCGTGTTGAGGGCATGCACGACCTCGCCGGTAGCCGAGTCGATATCGCGGATGGTGCCGCGCAGCCGGATCGGCCGCACGCACCCACCGGTGGACTCCGCGAGCGATAGCCATCGCGGGTAGTCGTCGCGGCAGGCACGCTCAAGCAGCTCGTCGTTGAGCGCCGCGGTGCTCACGTACGCCGCGCTCCTACTCTCGACCAGAAGGGAGTCGAGCATCCTGGCTGTGACACTCATGACGGCCGGCTCTCGGGCGTGCCCGGCCGTCGGCGCGGCAAGTCGGGTCAGGACCTGCCACATAAGCCGACGGCCTGAACGTTGACTTCTGGACTTCAAGCTCTCCCTCGCTCGGGTGGTGATCGGATCGGTTGACGACGAACTGCCAGGGCAGGGTCACGCACTGGCCGCTGGCCATTCGGGACGGGCCTGTACGTATGCCGTTCTGGGCAGTGGTGCGCATCGGCGCGTGACTGCATAGCGGCAGTTCCGCCCGGAAAATCGGGCACCGCGATCACCGGTCGTACTACGCTAGATGGCCTTCGGCGAGCAGCCAGATGGCAACGGCGCTACTTGTTCTGGCGCCTCAGCGAGATGAGGGCCTGCTCAGACGATGGGGCGGATGCCGGATCTGAAATCCTGTCGATGAGGCCCGGGTGGCTGATTCCGCGCCGGGACTGTGTCCTTGTCGCCGCCAGTACCCTTGGGCGTTCAGCCCGGCACCTTCGGCAGCCTTCCCATGGCGCTATACCCACTGTGCGGGCAATGCCTCCCGAACGCAAAGACGACCGCGCCGTGCACGGGGTGTCCGTCAGTGTCCGTAGAAGACCGCTGGCGTCCGTTGTAGGCGGCCGGATGCGAGTGAGATGCGACCTAAATCACACTTAAGGGACGATCGCCAAAGCGGTCACGTGGCGCGGACGCACATTGGCGAAATCCCGCCGGTTCACGGTCGCAACGGTCGCCACCGCCAGGCGCTCGCAAACCGCGATCACTGAGGCATCCGTGCCGCCCAAGCGCCGGTCGGCATAGCGCCGCACCAGCTCCGCCATGCGGCGCAGGTCGGAATCGATCAGCCCGGCGAGCTGGAAGCGGTAGGCAGATCCCGTGCCAACGCTGTCGAGGAACGCCGCTTCAGCGGTTGGGCCAAGATACCTATCGATCATGTAGCAGGCCTCGGCCAGGACTGTAGCCAGCACAATGAGCCGGTCATCACATCAGCAAGCCAGTCGCGGCACCGAACGTGATGGGCATCGCGGCGATCCGCCAGCGCAACCAGCACGTTCGTATCGACAACGATCACAGGCCAGGACGTTACCGGCCGAACCCCTCCGCCAGCAGCTCATCGACGAGTTCGGAGAGGTCAGATCGCCCGCTGTCGCCAATGCCCACAAACTTGGGCAGTCTTGGCGCTTCCTGGTGCTCCGGTCCGTCTTGGACAAGCGGCCCGAGCAGCTCCAGGGCACGCAGCGCCTGCTCCTCGCCAAGGTCGGCGACGAGCTGCTGCAACTGCTCCTTCGCGGTCATCTCTCCAGTGTAGACACGATGATCAAGCCGTCAGTGACTATGCCGGGCCGCGCTGACTCGAGTGAAGGCTGGGCACAGTGCCGTGCCCGGTGAGAACTATCTTTACTCTTCGATTAAAGGCGCGCGAGCGCGCCGGACACCGGCTGACAGCTGACGTCAGCGCCGCGCCGCGCGTGTGGCGCTGATGTATAGCGGGCGAGCCCAACCCGCAGCTGGCCGAGGTGGCGTCCCAGAGCCGGTGTAAATGACGGCGGCTCGGTTCCTTCGTGATGGATGTTAGGCGACGGCTCCGACATTGTCCGGTGGCGCGCTCGCGGCGGCCGGATTCTGGCGCCGGATGGGGGCAGGCGGGTCGAGGAGCTGGCGGCGGAGGTCTTGGAGCTGGCGGGTGCCGTGGCTGGTGGTGGTCAGGCCGCGCCAGCCGCGGGAGGCCCTGTCGAGGACGGCCCAGACGAGGTTGAGGCAGCTGGCCTCGCCGGGGAGCCGGCCGATGACCTTGACCCGGCGGCGGGTCTCGCCGAAGGTCCGTTCGATGAAGTTGGAGTGCCGGATCCGCTTGTGATGCTCGGCGGGGAACCGCAGGTAGCTGGTGAGCTGCTCGCAGTCGGAGAGCAGGCAGCGGACCGCGGCCGGGTAGAGCTTGGCGTACTTCTCGGCGAAGGAGTCGATGCGGGCCTGCACCGCGGTGACCAGCCGCTGCCCGGGCTGCGATCCCGGCGGCGGTGAGTTCGGCGGTGTCGAAGATCGCCCAGTAGGCGCCGCGGATCTCCTCCTGGGCGGTGGCGGGGACCTTCGCGAGCACGTTGCGGCACCGGTGGATCAGGCATCTCTGGCGCAGCGAGCGGGGCAGCGACGACTCGATGGCGTTGATCAGCCCGGCGGCGCCGTCGGAGATGACCAGCAGCGGCGGGCGCAGCCCCCGCCCGGCCAGCTCATCGAGGAAGCCGCCCCAGGCGTCGGTCGACTCGCTGACCCGCCGGGGGCCAGGGCGACGAACACCGGCTTGCCGTCGGTGTCGATGCCCCACGCGGCCAGCACCGGCTCGGCGCGGGCACCGGGGTGCATCTTGAACATCGAGGCGTCCAGGAACAGGTAGTCCAGCACCACCCCGTCCAGCGGCCGGGTCCGCCAGGCCTCGAACTGCTCCGCCGATCGCCTGGCAGACCCGCGACACCGTCGACTTGCTCAGCGCCGCCTCCGCGCCCAGGGCATCGGCGAGGGTGTTCTCCACGTCCCGGACCGACAGGCCGCGGACGAACCCGGCGATCACCAGCGACTCCAGCGCATTCGACTTGGTCACCGTCGTCCCGAACAGCTTCGACGCGAACGCCTCCGTCGTGCCCCGCAGCTTCGGCCGCGCCACGGTCACCGGCCCGGCGGTGGTCTTGACCGTCGCCGGGCTGTACCCGTTACGCATCCCCGGCCGGGCGTCCTCGGCGGCGGCCGACCGCTGGTAGCGGGCCCGGCCCAAGAACGCCTCCACCTCGGCCTCCAGCGCGGTCTGGATGATCAGCCGGGCACCCAGGCGGGCGACGTCCTCGATCACCTCGCCCAGCTCACGCTCCCCGCCGAACAAGGCGTCGATCTCGGCACGGATCTTCTCGGTAGGCGATACTCGAACAGACACGGGCGTAGTCCTTCCTTCGCTGAGTTGGTAGCTCTTGAAGGAACCTACGTCCGTTGTCATTTACACCAGCGGCGGGACACGACCGCCGCTCGGAGGCCCTCCTGGGCCACTCGGGGGCGCCAGCCGCGTGGCGCCGGCCGGCCGCAAGATTCTGCGCGTGGTGCTGCGTGGGCAACGCCCCGCCCGCGCCTGAGGGTGGAACCGGCCCGCTTATCCCGCCCACCAAGCTCAGCAGCGGCTGGCATCGCACCACAACCAACGAACGAGGCCACGCCACCCGAGGAGACCACGATGCGCGCAGCATTCGCCGACCACCCAGTGCACACCCAGGCTGCGGATGCGCAGTCGCAGCCCGATCGCGATGCACCGCGACAGGCATTTGCACCCGCCGCGACACACGAAGCCATGGCGCCGCTGACTCGCCGCCTGCAGCGCATCGCTGGCCTACTGATGCGACTTTCCGGGACCCGTGCCAGCTACTACGACCCGCTGTTCGGGCGGCCGGACCTGATCGAAGATGACTACTACCGGTTCCGGAATCAGCCCCGCGACTGACTGGGCAGGGCAGGCTGGCCTCGCCAGGGCCTGGCACCGGCAAGACGGCGCGAGTAGCAACCTAGTCGACGAGGCGCGTGAACTGGCCGACTCGGCTGGCGTTCCCGATCATGCTCCCTATGACCGGATCATCGTGACTACCGGCACGTGGGATCTTGCGACTCAATGGTGGGCGCAGCTTGGTCCCGCCGGCCGGATCGTGCTGCCCCTTTCGATCCGCGGGATCCAGCTCTCGGTAGGGCTAGAAACTGCCGGGGATCACCTGGTGAGCAGGTCGGCTTGCCGGTGCAGCTTCATCAGAATGGCCGGCGCCATCACCGGTCCCGAGTCGCTCCTGGCGCTCGGTCCTCAGCCCGGTCTCCACGCTCAGGCCGTTGACGGGCCGGCGCCGGACGCCGACGCGTTGTACGAAGCGCTTTCTGGTCCCGTGACCGAGGAGCCCACCGGGCTGCGGGCCGGCGACATCGGCGAGCTGGCGGATCTGGATCTGTGGCTGACGCTGGCCGAACCCGGCCTTACCCGGCTGAACTTGATGGGCAGACACGAAGCCTATGCCAGTCCCGCCCAGCAGCGAATTGCGAACCTGATGCCGCTCGGCGGCCTAGCCCAGGTCGGCAGCACGGGGAGACTTGGCGTCGCAGCATTCATCCCCGGAGACCAGCCAGCGCCGTACGACATCACTGCCCGCGGTTACGGTCCTAGCGGACCCGGCCTCGCGAAATACCTAGCCCGGCAAGCTATCGTTTGGCACGAGCTGGGCAGGCCGGGCGCGCAGGATCTGGAACTGAGTGCCTGGCCTCCAGGAGCGCGGCCAGAGACGATCGGAGGCGCGAGCATCGTCATCGACCGGCCCCATGTCCGCCTCGCCGTGCGATGGCCGACGTTGTGACGGCGCCAATTGAGGACTGACGTGACCGACGGCAAGCTGATAGCGCGGTCGCTGTGCGGCGAACCCGAAGCATTCGTCGAGATTGTCGAGCGTCACGAGGTCGCTATTCACGGGTACCTCTCCCGACGCGCCGGGCACCAGGCCGCCGACGATCTGCTTGGCGAGGTCTGGGTACGAGCGTTCGGAGCGCGGCGCAGTTATGACAGCGGCTACGACGATGCCCGGCCCTGGCTGTACGGAATCGCGAGGAATGTGCTGCGAGCACACTGGACCACTAACCAGCCCATAGGTCTGACCACGCCAGAGGAGACGCTTGATCCGTGGGATGAGATCACCGACCGGCTCGACTCGGCCGTCAGGGCACGGGCACTGATTTCGGCAGTAAGGAAACTACCCTCAGCTGAGCGCGACGTACTGCTGCTGGTGGCTTGGGAACAAATGACTCCTGCGGAGGCCGCAGTCGCCCTCGGCATCGCGCCTGGGACCGCCCGTAGCCGCTTGCACCGGGCACGCGCGGCCTTGCGTCACATGCTGGCCGAAGCAGATGCGAATGAAGCTGAGGTACGAAAGTGAATCCGGACAGAGAGGACCTTGATATTACGGAACTGCTCAGCGTGATCGGCCAAGTCGGCCCGCCATCTTCCGACGCCTTGGAGGATGCCCGCGAGGTGCTGTGGTCGGCGGTAACTGAGGAGATGCTCTCCGCCAACGACGCGCGCACAAGGCCGGCGGAACATGTAGCGGATCAGCCGCAACAGACTGCTCGACAGCGCCGACAGAACAGTTCACGGCAGACCGAACAACACCGCAATGCGAGCCCTGGAGCGTGACCATGCTCGCAGGCTGGCTGTGGCGAACACGATTGAGATGTCAAGGTTCGGTCATCACGCAGAGATGATCTTGCTAACTCGTTGCTAACAACGGCTGCGGATGGCTGCGGTCCGCAGTGGACACGGCAGGTGCGGCTTGTGTCAACCTCCGCGACGACGAGCGTTCTCATCCCTCATCTGGCTTGGTGCCGTCGGTGGTGAAGACGGTGAGCTTCTTTCCCCAGTGCCGCTGCAGCTTGTGGACCGGGTCCAGCTGCAGGGTGCGCGCCAGCCAGCTGCTCTCCTGGCAGCCGGTCATCAAGATGATTTCGTCGTAGTCGTGGCTGCCAGTCTCGGCGTCCACCGCTTTGACCAGGTCGTCGTCGCTGATCAGCCCGCTGGCCTGGCAGCTGATCGTATTCAGGTGCCGCACGGTCAGCTTCATCCGGTGCTCGGCGGCGGCGTTGACATCATGGTCGGGCCGGGGCGTGGCCGGGAACTTCACGGGGGCGAAGATGCCGCTGGTGGCGCCGCCGAGAACCAGTTCCAGCGAGGACAGCTTCGCCGTTTCCGACTACCCGCCATCAGCGTCTGCAAGCCCGCTGCGCTCAAACGGCTAGCCTGTACAGCCACCAGCGCAGCCCGGGACCAGACGACTCCGGGCAGCAGCGCGCTAGCCCAGACGCCGCCATCGGGCATGGCCGAAGTAGCCAGGCAGGCAGCGCTTCGCGGGTCAGGGCGCGCGCTAGCAACTCCGGCGCGGACGACGCCCGCGATTGGGCGTTCCTGGAATCCCTTGTGGCCGTCAACAGCCCGGGCTCGATCGACGTTGGAGTGCTAGCCCTGATCAACCAGCCCGCCCTATCGATCGCCTACGGAAGCCCGCTGGGGCGGGCCACCGGCCGGATGGCAGCAGGCCCGGAGCCTGCCCGGGAGCCGTATGACCCGGCGGAAAGCGCCCGCCAGCCACTGAGCCGTTCAGTGCAGCACCTGCGGTCACTTGGCACGCGCGCCACCGGCGACATCGAGCAAGGTGATCCCTACCGGCTGGCGCACAGCAAGGCCGCCGACGGGAAATACGACCGTGTGGTGCTGCTGTTCCAGAACAAGCCGCCGTGGCTAGCGCGACTCCTTCACCAGGACATAGCAGCCCGTCTGCGACGGTCCCTGAATGTGCCCGTGCAAACTGCGGGCCAGGCTGACCTTGCGCCACCAGGGGTGGCGTCCCAGAGCCGGTGTAAATGATGGTGGCTCGGTTCCTTCGTGGTGGATGTTAGGCGACGGCTCCGACATTGTCCGGTGGCGTGCTCGCGGCGGCCGGGTTGTGCCGCCGGATTGGTGTGGGCGGGTCGAGCAGGCTGCGGCGGAGGTCTTGGAGTTGGCGGGTGCCGTGGCTGGTGGTGGTCAGGCCGCGCCAGCCGCGGGATGCCCTGTCGAGGACGGCCCAGACGAGGTTGAGGCAGCTGGCCTCGCCGGGCAGGCGGCCGATGACCTTGACGCGGCGGCGGGTCTCGCCGAAGGTCCGTTCGATGAAGTTGGAGTGCCGGATCCGCTTGTGGTGCTCGGCGGGGAACCGCAGGTAGCTGGTGAGCTGTTCGCAGTCCGACAGCAGGCAGCGGACCGCGGCGGGGTAGAGCTTGCAGTATTTCTCGGCGAAGGAGTCGATGCGGGCCTGCACCGCGGCCACCAGCCGCTGCCCGGGCTGGATACCGGCGGCGGTGAGTTCCGCGGTGTCGAAGATCGCCCAGTAGGCGCTGCGGATCTCCTCCTGGGCGCCGGCGGGGACTTTGGCCAGGATGTTGCGGCACCGGTGGATCAGGCAGCGCTGGCGCAGCGACCGGGCCAGCGCCGACTCTGCGGCATTGATCAGCCCGGCCGCGCCGTCGGAGATGACCAGCAGCGGCGGGCGCAGCCCGCGCCCGGTGAGCTCATCCAGGAAGTCACCCCAGGCGTGGGCAGACTCTGACCCGGCGGGGGCCAGGGCGACGAACACCGGCTTGCCTTCGGTGTCGATGCCCCACGCCGCCAGCACCGGCTCCGGGCGGGCACCGGGGTGCATCTTGAACATCGAGGCGTCCAGGAACAGGTAATCCAGCAGCACCCCATCCAGCGGCCGGGTCCGCCAGGCCTCGAACTGCTCCCCGATCGCCTGGCAGACCCGCGACACTGTCGACTTCGACAGGGCCGCTTCCGCGCCGAGGGCATCAGCGAGGGTGTTCTCCACGTCCCGGACCGGCAGGCCGCGGACGAACCCGGCGATCACCAGCGACTCCAGCGCGTTCGACTTGGTCACCGTCGTCCCGAACAGCTTCGACGCGAACATCTCCGTCGTGCCCCGCAGCTTCGGCCGCGCTACGGTCACCGGGCCGGCGGTGGTCTTGACCGTCGCCGGGCTGTACCCGTTACGCGACCCCGGCCGGGCATCCTCGACAGCGGCCGAGCGCTGGTAGCGGGCCCGGCCCAAGAACACGTCCACCTCGGCCTCCAGCGCGGTCTGGATGATCAGCCGGGCACCCAGCCGGGCGACGTCCTCGATCACCTCGCCCAGCTCGCGCTCCCCCTCAAACAGGGCGTCGATCTCAGCACGGATCTTCTCGGTAGGCGATACTCGAACAGACACGGGCGTAGTCCTTCCTTCGCTGAGTTGGTAGCTCTTGAAGGAACCTACGTCCGTTGTCATTTACACCAGCGGCGGGACACGACCCCACCAGGCAGCTAGTACTCCAGCAGGAGATCGTGATCTTCCGTGCGGTGGTGCCTAAGCTGTCGGGGAGTCATGGAAGAACACGTGCTCGGGGTCGCCCTCATCGAGGCCTGTGAGCACGCCGCTGGGGTTCCACCCTTCGCTGTGAAGCAGTTTCCTCATGGGCGTGTTCGATTCGTTCGTGGAGGTGAACATCCGGGGTGTGGACGCGTTCTTGAGAGCGACCCGCATCAGAGCGCGCCCGATTCCCTGCCGCCGCGAGCGAGGTGCGACGAGTAGCAGGTCAATGAAGTCGCGCTGGTAGAAGTGGCCTGGCCTGACGGCAAGGAAGCCCGCGATCTGGCCGTGCTCGACGGCGACCAGGCTGGCTTGGTCGCGGGCAAGTGCCTGGATCTCCCCGGGCCTGCCGGGGCTGTGCGGGTCGATGGCCACGATGGCGCTGATGTCTTCCGCCTGTGCTGCGCGCAGCTCAGCCATGCGTGCAGTATCGATCAACAGCGGCGACTGAGACATCCGGGGGCGGGGTGACCCACCGGTACCAGGAGGTCCAGCGCCGTACCTGGTGCTCGTCGAGGGCGGCCAGGCCATTGCTGGCCTGGAAGTCCTCCTCCACCATCCATCTGCGCCCGGCAGTTGCGACCAGGACGGTGAGGGGGACGTGGCGGGGACAGTAGCAGCTGTAATAGGCCAGCTCACGGGTGCGCCGGTGGCGGCGGATCAACAGGTGCCGGTACCCGGGCAGGCCGGGATCGATGGCCACCCAGGCCCAGACATACCAGAGGAAACGCTCGAGCGATTCAGTTTGCCGGGAAGGCGGGCGGGAAGCGGGAGGGGCTGTACTGCTTCACGCGCCGCTTCGGATCCACCCGTGCCGGCCTTGCCGCATCGGGCACCGACCCGGAAGAGGGCGACGGTGCCGTCATCAGTCAGGCTGGATCACGTGATCTTGGCGTCATAAAGACCCTATGAAAGAGAGAGCATGCGGCCGTTTTTCAAGGACGAGGACTTCAATTTCCTGACCGAGATCGCGCTGGGCTCGACTTATCACCGGGCGGCCGACGTCGGGGAGGTGCTGTCCACTGTTGAGCGGATCCGCAACGGCCATGCCCGGTCCTGGGTCGATGAGTGGACGGCGACCGCGGACCGGCTGGCCGCCGAGGCCAGCGCCAGCGCAGACGCTGGCCGCGCGCATTCGGCTGCCTGGCAGTTCCTGCGGGTGTCGCTGTATTACTCGATGGCGAGTTACTCGGCGGACGGGACGGATGAGTCCGGGCTGTTCGGGGAACTGTGGGAGAAGCACCGCGCCGCGTGGGACCGCTTCGCCGGCCTGGCCGATGTGGCGGTGGGGCGCATCGAGGCGGTGGAGCGTATCGAGATTCCGTATGAGGGCGCGACGCTGCCGGGCTATTTCTTCCGCACCAGCCCGGCGGGCCAGTCCCGGCGGACGCTGATATTCAACAACGGCAGCGACGGGCCGGTGACCTCGTCCTGGGTGCAGGGCATCGCCGACGCCGTGGACCGCGGCTGGAACGCGGTGACCTTCGACGGCCCGGGCCAGAACGCCGCGCTGGTCCGGCAGGGCCTGCCGTTCCGGCCGGACTGGGAGAAGGTCATCACCCCGGTCGTCGATTACCTGCTGACCCGGCCGGATGTCGATCCCGGCAAGATCGCGCTGCTCGGCGTCAGCCAGGGCGGCTACTGGGCACCGAGGTCGGCGGCCTTCGAGCACCGCATCGCGGCGACAATAGCCGACCCCGGCGTCGTCGATGTCTCGGCCGCCATGACCAGCCAGCTTCCCCACTTCCTCGTCAAGATGATCGATGCAGGGGAAAAGGAAAGGTTCGACAAGGACATGGGGCTGGCCCTGAGGTTCTCCCCGGCGAGACAATCGACGATGGCGTTCCGGATGCGCCCGTACGGCACGACCTCGCCGTATGAGTTCTTCACCGCCCCCCGCGCGTACGCCCTGTCCGACGAGGTGACCGGCCAGATCACCTGTCCGGTGCTGGTCACCGACCCCGAGCACGAGCAGTTCTGGCCCGGGCAGTCCCGCGAGCTGTATGACAAGCTGCCGGGCAAGAAGGCACTCATCAGCTTCACCGAGGAAGAGGGCGCGGATTCCCACTGCGAGCCCGCTGGCAACGGCCTGCGCGGTGAGCGAATCTTCGACTGGCTCGACCAGCAGACCCCCGCCTGACAAGCCCGGCCCCGCCAGGGATCCGGCAAAACCCGGAGCGAATGGCGGCGTCTTCGGCCCGCGCCCGTAGCAGGGATAGCGCAGCCAGCGGCCGACCAGGTCGGCCGCTGGCTGCGGGCTGGTTCTGACCGGCTATCCAGCCAGCCGGAATGAGTGGCCGGATCTTGGATTAGCTGCCCGTCACGATCCGCACTTTGAGGAATTTGACGAACAGGTTCGGGTAGCCATCCCCGGGGCCGTTCTGGCTGTCGTCGCCGGCGGAGGCGATCTTGCGCAGGACATTCATCCCTCTGGTCACCACGCCGAACGGCGTGAAGTCCGGCGGGATCTTCGGCGAGTTCTTCCAGCAGAAGAAGAACTGGCTGCCGTTGGTGTCCGGACCGGCGTTGGCCATGCCGACGGTGCCTGCCGGGTAGGTGGCACCGGCCAGGTTCTCGTTCTTGAACGCGTAACCGGGGGCGCCGGAGCCGGTGCCGGTCGGGTCACCACACTGCAAGACGTAAATCTGCAAGACCGTTAGCCGGTGGCAGTGGGTCCCGGCGAAATAGCTACGGGTGGCGAGGAACCGGAAGGAGAACGTCGTGCAGGGTGCCGCCTTGGTCAGCGCCCGGAACGAGATCTCGCCCTGGCTGGTGTACAGCTTGGCGGTGTAAGGCTGCGCCGCCTTCGCCGCGGTGTAATCGGGCAGCCCCCGGTAACGGTCCATCGGCACCGCGTGCTTGAAGCCGCACGTGTTCGAGGTGTCCGCCTTACCGTAAGGCCTGGGCATGCCGGTGGAGGGCAGTACGCCCGGCCCGGCCATACGGGCTGCCGCAGGGGCGTGGTGCGGCGCGGCCTGCGTGGCCGAGCTGGCGGCTACTCCAGCTAGCCCGAGCACGAGCGTGGCGCCGGTGATGATCAGCAGTCTGGGACTTCGCATCGTCTTCATAGACCCTCCTTGGACAGGGCAGGCTCACGGGGTGATGACGGCCTGCCTGGACACGGCGACGCAAGCCTAAATCGGCCCGGCCGCATCGGAAAGGGCGGAAACCGCGGGCGCCCGCCGACCCGGAGCTCGTATCGGCCGGGCAGGCCGGTGCCGCGGTCTTGGCGCAGTGCAGGAGGCGGCACAATGACTGCGCGCTTCCGCTCCCTGCAGATTCCAGTCGAGTAATACGTGGGGATCATTGCCGCTTTCCTACCTGAGCGACGGGGTATTGATCACCCGTGTATCTGGCGTTACACGGCAATGCCACTTAGCCAAAGTTGATCATGGCCTGGCATCAGGGAACACTCGCTGTAGAGTGTCAACCGTGACGCACTCGATAACGGTATCGGCGTCAGGGTGCCGTGTCCGGAACGAAGAAGATGAGAGACGGCAGTGACTCAGCGCACAGAGGGAGCGACCATTCGCTTCCACGCCACGCCGTCCACGATCGGCACTTCGACCGTGCTGCGGTTGCCTGAGACGGCGAGCAGGGGCCTGTCCTCGCGCGGGCAGGTGGCGGTCTACGGGACGATCAATGGCGTCGAGTTCCAGACGGTGCTCGAACCAGACGGAAATTCTGGCCACTGGATGAGGGTCGATGACACGCTGCAACACGCTGCTGGCATCTGCGCAGGTGATACTGCGACGCTCGACATGGAGGTGACCAGGGATTGGCCAGAGCCGAGCGTGCCCCGGGATCTTGCGACAGCTCTGACAGCTGCCCCGCAGGATATCCAGAACCTGTGGAACGAGATCACCCCGATGGCGCGCTGGGAATGGGTGCGCTGGGTCAACGCCACGAAGAACCCTGACACGCGCAGACGACGGGTCAACGTGAGCATCTCAAAGATGAAGAGCGGAAAGAGACGGCCCTGCTGTTTCAACCTCTCCGCATGCACCGACCCGGACCTGTCGAAGAACGGCAGGCTCCTCGAGCCAGGGAGCGACCGCCCCTGACCGGCGTGCCCACGGCCGGCTGGACCAGAGCCGCCACCTGCTCGATCGCTGGAGATGCTCGCCCCATGCGCGCCCCAGCCGACAGTTTGTGGTGCGTTTTGCCAGGTCAGGACGATGAGGAGCATTCCCCTCCAGGGCCGTGAGCGCAGCGCATTGCAATCATTCCCGTGAGGGTGGGAAAATCCGGCGCCAGACGGCTGCTGGCGCGACATCCTGGCAGCCATGATCCTTGCCGCATCGCCGGTTCGTGCCATGGCCGACCTCAATGTCAACTACTACATCACCGTCGCCGCGGTCATCCCCACCTTGTTCATCGCTATCGCCGTGCAAGGCGGGGTGTCCGACGCGCTCGCCACGGCGGCGCAGTCGAGGGCCAGTACGCTGATCCAGCCCGCCATCGGGGCGCTCACCACCACCCGCCCCTGGCTCCTACTGCGCCCGCTGCTGAAGATCCTCGCCCTCGCCTACGCGGCAGCGTTTCTCCTCACCGCCGGCCTCGGAATCCTCATCGCCGGCTGGCTCGGCGAAGGAGCCGCCCTCTGGGCGCTGATCAGCCGGAAGGACAACCCGGTCCTCCTGGTCACTACCCTCACCGCTACCGGCATCCTGGTCGTCGCAGCAACCGCTCAGCCCTTCCAGAAGCTGTTCGGCGCCTACGCCGATGTCGCCCGCACCGTCACCGCTGCCATCAGACCTGGGAATCCTCCGGCAGGGCAGGGAGCACAGCCCAACGGTCCAGCACACTAGGCCGATATGGGCCGCCAAGTGCGCCAACCGCCCTGTCGGGCCACATCGGGCCCTTGTCGCTCCAGCTAGAGCTCACGGCAGGGCCATGTTCAGCCCTATCGAGTGACGGGCCAACTGTCCCTCACACGGAAGAGCTCACTGGTTCAACCAGTACGGCCCACCACGCGACGGGGATTGCGTAGGCGTGCCGGCCGGGTATCACGCCGCCCTCACGATTCGTTCTTCCGCCCGTTCGTACCTCATCCCGGAGCTGCACTCCGCGCAAGCCAACACCGGCCGTCCATCGGGAAGACGCCCCACCTGACAGGCGGGGGGAGCCAGCAGGCGCCCGCAGTTAGGGACGGCACAGCGCCGGCCGACTAGCTGGCCGTGGGTCAGCGACCGAGGATCGATGACCGGCATGGCGTGCGTCACCTGGGCATCCAGAGCCGCTCTGCGTTTCATTCCGCGAACCCTCCTGCGGTACGACTACGAGCCTGGTGTCATCTTGCCCGTGCAACCTGCACAGCAGCTCGGCGGGAGCTGAGAGAACGCGGTGACCTGCCTGTGAGAACGCGACGATCGACGGGCAAGCCGCCTCGCAGCAAGTGATCGCGGGGATGGTGATGTCGGCCGGACGTGTGATCGCTGCCGGCCGTGACCAGGTACACCGCTCGCCACTATGAGTCAGTGCGCGCTCAGCTCATGGATAAGCGGCCCTTCGGCCATGGGATCATCCCCGGTGGGAAAGGCTTGCCTTGATCGGCGCGCGCACGATGGTCTGGACCGCCTTGGAACCGAGAGGCTGATGATGATCACTGTCACGAACGACAACTTCGTGCGGGCGGAGTCCAACCGGATGTTCGCTGGCATCCAGGCGCAAGCGGGCGGGGTGAACAAGTGGAAGCACCTGCGACCCCCCGCCTCGATCAACGAGCAGACGGTCATCCGGATGAACCGCGACACGCTCTACGGCATGGCGATCGTCGACATCACACGCGGGGCGACCGTGAGGGTGCCCGACTCCGGCGGCCGGTATCTGTCGGTGATGGTCGTCAATCAGGACCACGACATCAACCGGATCTTCACCGAGCCCGGCGACTACGCCTTGACCATGGACGACTTCGACACCCCCTACGTGCTTCTGGCTGCCCGGACCCTGGTCGATGCCTCAGACGCCCAGGATCTCGCCCGGGTCCACAAGATCCAGGACGGCTTCCCGGCTCCCTCGGGCACCGGCTCGACCACAACGTGACTGTGCCGATGTCCCATGAACCAATAGCAAGCACAAACGCGCAGAAACGTGGACGTTAGATGTCCATAACACGCATGAACACCAGCCAGAGGATGCGGGCAGCCAGGCCGCCAATGACCTGGTAGCCCTGGCGGCTGACCGGTTCGAGATAAGAGGCCGGCGTCCGGCTGTCGGTGATCAAGCAGTCCACGTCATGCAGTCGGCATGCACCCGTGCCAGCGCTACCCCGAAGGGCGGCTCTCCGCACTGTTCCCGGCCGTCGGCTCGGGCGGCCACGCTCCTGGCCCGCTCCTCGCGGGACTGCGACGTCCGTGATCGGGACATGCCCACCTAGTGATATGCGCATATTCACTCTTGATTGGTGACTGAATCTGCTCTAAAGTGATCGAATATAACCATAGGTGATCAAGAATCGCGTGATCGGTGACCCCCCACCGGTCACGCCGGGCCATCCGCGCATCTTCCTCGTCCGCGATCCCCTGGTTGCTTGGCGGGTACCGGAGGTGCCACCGTTTGGCCCAGACCCCCAGTGAGCGACGCATCGAGGAGAACTCGTGAGGAGACTGACCCGTGGCCTGACGGCCGCGCTGCTCGCCGTGCCGATGGTTGCCGCTCCCGCTGCGGGTTCCATCCTGTCGAGCGCGCCAGCGGCCCAGGCGGAGGTGAACCCCCCGCCGGGCACTGATCTTCAGCCGGCGCTGGGCTGGAGCACTTGGAGCTTCTTCAGGCAGACGTCCGACGCCGCCATCGATGAGGCGGCGGCTCGCGCGATGAAGCAAAGTGGCCTGGAGCGTCTCGGGTTCCGGTACATCAACCAGGACGACTTCTGGTATCAGTGCCCAGGGCGGCAGGGCCCGAACGTTGACCACTATGGCAGGTGGGTGGTCCGGTCCGGCAAGTTCCCGCCGGGGCCCGGTGGTGAGAACGGCATCCAGGCAGTCGCCGGCTACGTGCATAGCCTGGGGCTGAAGTTCGGTATCTACGTGACGCCCGGGATCTCGGATCAGGCCGTGGCCAAGAACACCCCGATCCTGGGCACCCGTTACACCGCGGCTGACATCGCCACCAAGACCAGGCAGAACAACTACAACTGCGGCGGTATGACCGGCATCGACTACGCCAAGCCCGGCGCCCAGGCGTACGTCAACTCCATCGTCGAGGAGTTTGCCCGGTGGGGAGTGGACTACATCAAGCTCGACGGCATCACGGACCGCAACACGGCCGACATCGCGGCCTGGTCCAACGCCATCCGGCAACTAGGACGCCCGATGCAGCTGGACGTTACCGAGGGCAGCTACACCGTCGCCCTCGGCCCGACACTGGACAAGTACGCCACCCAGTGGGAATACAGCTCCGACGTCGAGAATTACGGCGGCAAGGGCCTGACCGACTATGCCAACGTAGCGAAGAGGTTCGCCACTCTCGCCTTGTGGGAGCCCGCCTATGGCGGCCGGGTGTTCAACGGGTATAACGACTTTGACTCGGTCGAGGTCGGCAACTGCGATAACGCTGTCGGCTCCACCAACCGGTTCGGTTCGGTTTCCTATCCAGATGGCGACGGGCTGACCTTTCCCGAGCGGCAGACCGTGCTGAGCCTGTGGTCGCTGGCCTCGTCACCGCTGATCCTCGGTGGCAACCTGACCCAGCTTTGCCGCACCGACTTGACGTTGCTCAAGGACCGGGCGGTGCTTTCGGTGGAGCAGGATGGGATCGACTCATCGATGATCGTAAATGGAAGCAACGAGAAGGTAGTCGCCAAGACCGAGCGGAACGGTGCCGTCGCGGTCGGGCTCTTCAACACGACCTCGCGGACTGAGGTGATCTCAACCACAGCGTCCGCCATCGGCTTGCCCGCAAGCGGCCACTACCTGCTAGCGAACCTGTGGACGCACAAGGTAACCGAGAGCGGCGGCACGATCAGTGCGAGCGTGCCGCCGCACGGCGTAGCTATGTACCGGGTTAGGCCAATCCCCTGAAAACGCCACCGGGGTACAGTTGTGACCCGATGACGGCCGGTGCACCCCGGTGAAAGTCGCGGTAGGTGGTGGCGGGTGGCGCTCGTCCGCGGTTACGATCCGGAACAGCCGCATTGTCAAGGGCTCCGCCACTGCCATCGCAGGAGGTTACGGTGAATATCACTCTTCCCGAACTGAAGGCCGGTGATCAGGACAAGCCGCAGGCCCGGATGGTTCACCGGCTGCAGGGCCTCCTCACTGCGCTGGGGAGCCCGGTCACGATCGACGGCATCTTCGGCCCGAATACGGAGGCCGCGGTCAAGGCCCAGCAGCACGCCTTCGGGCTGGCCCAGAGTGGCGTGGTCGATGACAACACGTGGACCAAGCTGATCGAGGGCTAGAAAAGCCCGGCTCCGCCGGTGCAGGCATGAGCATGGAACTGCGGGTTGCGCTGGTTCTTTAGGCGTCGCGACGGAGCAGAACGGCCGCGGTCAGGGCGATGAGGGCGGCGGCGAGGATGACGAAGATGCCGGTTTCTATGCCCTGGAACGTCCAGTACCGGCTGGCGGGCTGATAGGTGATGAAGCCGTGGTATCCGCGCGTGACGAGGCAGGACGCCGCGCCGTTCGGATTCCCGCGAGCCATGACCGACTGGCAGGCGGCGGGCGCGGCGCTGGCTGGCACCCCGTCTATCACTATCCCGTTGGTGTTGGAGGAGATCATCTGGCCGTTGGGGCCGAGGACGCCCCGATTGAGCTGCAGGTAGGAGCCGCGCGGGACATAGCCGGTGACCAGGCTGTAGGTCTTGGTGATCGCGGTCATGTAGTGCGGGCGGACGACTTCGCTGATCACGACGCGGACGGCGATGAAGACGCCGAGGGTGACGGCCATCGCTGGCAGGGTGCGGCGCAGCAGGGTACCGGCGGCGATGCCGAGGGCGACCGCGAACAGCGCGTAGCCCACCGGGACGATGCCCTGGATGTCGAACCGGTTGGCCTTGAACGCGTCCAGTTGCAGCGCGTTGTCCGGGCCGGACCACCAGGTGACCAGGGCGGAGACGGCGCCTCCCCAGGCGGCGGCTGCGAGCAGCACCCAGCCGGCCTTGACGGCAAGCCAGCGCTTGCGGGTGGTGGTCTGCATCCAGGTGAACTGAGTGGTCCCAGTTTCGAGTTCGCCCGCTACCAGCGGGGCGCCCCAGAACAGCCCTAGCAGGCCCGGCACGCCTATGGTCAGGATGACCAGGAAGCCCACCGTGTGGTTGCCCAGGAACAGCGTGTTCGGGAGGTTGCCGCAGCTGTGGTTCGCGGCGCAGGCGGCCAGGGCGGAGTGGTACTGCGATGCCATCTGCAGGCCGGTGATCAGCAACAAGACGGCCAGCGCGGCCAGGGCTGCCGCGACGATGTACAGCTGAGCGCGGTACTGGCGCCAGGTGAGCCAGGTCATTGCTCTTCTCCAACCGTGGTCAGATGCGCGTAGGCGGGCGGGGCGTTCCGGCCCATGTAGCCGAGCACCAGTTCTTCGAGGCCGACGTCGGCGGCCTCGAAGGCGGGGTCGATCACCGGGCCGTTTGTCCGCAGCAGCAGGGTGGTCTGGCGGGCGGTGCGCTCGGCCTGAACCAGGGTGTGGGCTTTCTCGATCGCGGTGGTGTCCTTGCGGGGGCCGACCAGGACCTGATGCTCGGCAAGCAGGGTGTCGATGTCGCCGCATAGCTGCACCCGGGAGGCCGACAGCAGGATCAGGTGGTCGCAGACCCGTTCCATGTCGGCGACCAGGTGCGAGGACAACACCACGGTCAGGCCGCCCGCGGCTACCGCGTCGGCCAGGGTGCCCAGGAAGTGCCGCCGGGCCAGCGGGTCCAGCGCGGCAACCGGCTCGTCCAGCAGCAGCAGTCTGGGCTGTTTGGCCAGCGTGAGGGCCAGCGCCAGCTGAGCACGCTGCCCTCCGGACAGCGTGCCTGCCGCCCGGTCAAGCGGGATGTCCAGGGCTTTGAGCCGCTGCCGGGCGGAGGCGGCGTCCCAGCGAGGGTTCAGGTGGGCGCCGATGGCGATGTGGTCGACGGCAGTGAAGCGCCGGTACAGCGGGATCTCCTGAGCCAGGAAGCCGACATCGGCCAGGAACGTCGGATCCTGGCGGGGGGTACCGCCCAGCACGGAGACCTCGCCGCCGGTCGGCCAGGCCAGGCCGGCCAGCAGCCGCAGCAGGGTTGTCTTCCCGGCGCCGTTCGGGCCGATCAGCGCCGATATCGCGCCTTCCGGGACGGTGATGGTGGCCTGGCCCAAGCCGGTGACTTTGCGGTAGCGCTTGGTCAGCCCGCGGGTCTCGATCACGGGATTCATGCGATCTGCTCCTCGTCCGACGCGCGCAGGGTGACCCGCAGCAGCGACTCGATCGACTCGTCGTCCAGCCCGGCCTCGCGGGCGGTGCGGACCCAGCGGGATAGGGTGCGGCCCAGCCGGGAATGGGTGTCCGGCGGCGGGCCGGCCGGGCGGTTGACCACGAACGTGCCGTGCCCGGCGCGGGGCTCGACCAGGCCGTCGCGCTCCAGCTCGCGGTAGGCCTTGAGCACGGTGTTGGGGTTGACGGCCGTCGCCGCGACGACTTCGCGCACCGTGGGGAGCTTGTCCCCCACCTCCAGCATGCCCATCCGCAGCGCCTGCCGTACCTGCTGGACGATCTGCAGGTAGGTCGGGACAACCGAGCGGCCATCAAGCCGGAAACTGATCACGCGGAACCCCTGACTCAAAGTCTTATGCTCCTAAGACTTTAGACTCGACCGGAGCTGGCCGTCAACTGCCCGCCCGGCGAAGCGGCGCGCCCGTTGCGCCGGGAATCATCCGGGCGCCCGTTGCGCCCGGAATCATCCGCGCCGGCAAGAAGGTCGTTTCGGGCTGGGTGCCGCTGGAAGCGCACGCGGTCCCGGTCACCATCACCCGGCGTCCAGCCGTAATGTGGTACCGGCGATGGGGCTCGCCGACAACACCGCCGCAGACGGCTGATGGCTCCTGTTAACCACCCTGCCGCACAGGACAGGAGCAGATCATGGCCAGCGGCCGTACCGAACCGGACCCGGGTCCTGCGGCGGGCACCGGCGCCGAGCCTGCACAGGTGCGCCAGGAGGACAGGGTTACCGCCGTACCGCCGGACGCGGCGACGGCAGCCCCGGCCCGCTTGTTCACCAGCCTGCTGTCTGAGCAGCCTGATGCTGACCTGCCCGGCCAGGACATGGCGGGCCGCGCGTTCGTGCCTGACCTCAATCTCGATCAGATCGTCGTGTCCGTCGCCGGGGATCATGACCAGCGCGAGCTGATAACCGGCCTGCTCTACCGGCAGGTCCGGGACATGAGCACGCTGCGGTACCGGCATGAGGTGTTCCGGGATCTGGAAGATCCTGGCCTGTCCGGCGCGGCCGGGCGGTTCGCCGGCAGGATCCGCCAGGTGCGCGCTCACCTGGAACAGCTGGCGAAGATGCAGTCCAGTCAGCAGCGGCAGGGCTGGTTCCTCGATGCCGCGGCGATCTACAGTGACGCGGTCCGCTCGCTGGCCGCCGACCTGACGGCGGGACCGGTGGCCTCGCGCGGCCTGCGAGCATTTCGTGACTGCCTGACCGGTTATGTGGCCTCGGAGCGGTTCACCCGGCTGGCGGCCGACACCGCTGACCGGAAGCGCGATCTGGCCGGGATCGCTTATGAGGTCCGGATCAAGGGCGCCCGGGTAGAGGTGAGCAGGTACGACGGCGAGCCTGACTACAGCGCGGAGATCGAGCAAACGTTCGCGCGGTTCCAGCAGGGTGCCGTGAAGGACTACCGGGTGCAGTACCGTACCTGGCCGGGCATGGACCATGTCGGCGCGCAAGTTGCCGGGCTCGTCGCCAGCCTGTTCGGCGACGAGTTCACCGCGCTGGCCGAGTATTGCGATCGGCACGCCGGGTTCGTGGACCCGATGGTTGACCGGTTCGACCGCGAACTCCAGTTCTACCTGACCTACCTGGATTACCTCAGGCCCATGCGCGCGGCCGGGCTCAGCTTCTGCTATCCGGATCTCACCGGCGAGTCAAAAGAGATCTTCGCCCGTAGCACTTTCGACCTCGCGCTCGGGGCGAAGCTGGCGGCTGCCGGCAAGGCCGTCGTCACCAACGAGTTCGACCTGAGCGAAGCCGAGCGCGTGATCGTCGTGTCCGGGCCGAACCAGGGCGGCAAGACCACGTTCGCCCGCACCTTCGGCCAGCTCCACCACCTGGCTAGCACCGGCTGCCCCGTCCCGGGTACTGCGGCCCGGCTGTTCCTGTGCGATCAGATCCTCACTCACTTCGAACGGGTGGAGGACATCTCCAACCTGACCGGGAAGCTGGAAGACGACTTGTTGCGGATCCAGCGCACCCTGCGCGAGGCAACCCCCAGCAGCATCGTGATCATGAACGAGATCTTCACGTCGACCACTGTGAGCGACGCGCGGTTCCTCGGCGAGCGGGTCCTGGCGAAGGTCATCGAACTGGACCTTCTGTGCGTCTATGTCACCTTCGTCGACGAGCTTGCCTCGCTCGGCCCCAGCGTGGTCAGCATGGCCAGCACGATCGTCCCGGAAAACCCGGCCGAGCGCACGTACAAGATCGTGCGCAAGCCGGCCGACGGGCTGGCCTATGCGCTGGCCCTGGCCGCCAAGCACCGTGTCACTTACCAGCAGCTCAAGGAACGGCTCACCTCGTGAAGGCACATCTGCTGTACCCGGATCAGGACTTCGACTTCAAGGTCGCGCTTCCGCCGGGTCACGAGGACCTGATTCAGGACCTGGAGCTGACCACGCCGCTGACGGCAATGGCCGCCGGCGACGATTTTCTGTACGACGTCTCGGCCAGGGTGCTACTGGCCAGCCTTGCCGAACCGGAAGCCATCCGCTACCGCCAGCAGGTCCTCACCGACTGCATTGCCGAGCCTGGCGTCATCCGCCAGATTTACGCCATCGCCGCCGGTGCCTTGCTCGACAGGCGCAAGCTGTGGGGGTTCCTCGGATCGCAAAACCCCTCCTCTGTCCTTTCCGGCGCCATCAGCCAGCTTGAGGTGCTGATCGCCAGGCTGCGGGAACTGCGCCAGGTCGCCGACGAGCACGCCGGACGTTTTTCCTCTGACGGGCTGACCACGCTGCTGCGCGCGGTGCAGCGCGAGCTGGATGACGGCTACTTCGAGACCCTGAACCGTCACCTGAGGCAGCTGCGGTTTCGCGACGGCGTGCCGATGAGCGCCGAGCTCGGCCGGGACAACAGCGGGATCAACTACGTCCTCCTGTCCCGCGGCTCGCGGCGAAGCTGGAAGGAGCGGATCGGGATCGAGCCGCGATCGGTCTACTCGTTCACGATCCCGCCACGGGACGAGGCCGGCACGCAGGCACTGGAGGCTATGACGAGCCGGGGGATCAACCTGGTCGCCAACGCTGCCGCCCAGTCGGCCGACCACGTCACCAGCTTTTTCACCATGCTCCGGGCCGAGGCCGGGTTCTACATGAGCTGCCTCAACCTGCACGATCGGCTCGCGGCCGCCGCGGTGCCGGTGAGCTTTCCCGAGCCGCTGGCCCCCCTTCCATCCCGGTTCTCCTGCCAGGACCTGCGCGACGCCAGCCTTGCGCTGCGGACCGACCGCGTCATCGGCAACGACGTGAACGCCGACGGCAGGCCGCTGGTGATCATTACCGGCGCTAACTCCGGAGGTAAGTCCACGTTCCTGCGTAGCGTCGGCATCGCCCAGCTCATGATGCAGTGCGGCATGTTCGTGACCGCGCGGTCGCTGCGGGCCAGCGTGTGCCAGCGTGTCTTCACCCATTTCATCCGCGAAGAAGACCCCGAAATGATCAGCGGGCGGCTCGACGAGGAACTCAGCCGGATGAGCGCTATCGCCGACCGCATCGGCCGGCACGACCTCATCTTGTTCAACGAGTCATTTGCGGCGACCAACGAGCGCGAGGGGTCAGAGATCGGCCGCCAGGTCGTGCGCGCCCTCCTGGAGGCCGGAGCCAGAGTCTTCTTCGTCAGCCACCAGTTCGACCTCGCCGACAGCTTCCACCGTCAGCAGCCCGGCACGACCCTCTTCCTGCGGGCGCCCCGGCAACCCGACGGCCGGCGCACCTTCAAGCTCACCCTCGCCGAGCCCCTGCCCACCAGCTACGGCCAGGACATCTACGACCGAATAGGCGGCTGGTAGCCAGGGCCCGGTCACAGTCGTCGCAGGTCCGCGGAAGGCGACCTTTGCCGCTTCCCTGCCGGCCGCGCCTGGTGATGGGCACCGGTCTGGCTAGTCGCCGGCTTGAGCCGGCGCGATCGCCTGGCCTATACCGAGAAGGTTGCCCTCGCTGTCGCGGAACCAGGCGGCCCGCTCCCTGCCGCCGGCCGAGGGGTAGTTGCCGGTGACCTCGGCGATTCCGTTCACGGTGCGCAGTCCGCCGGCGTTGACGTCCTCGAACGCCACGCCGCGCTGCCGCAGTTCAGCGACGACCGCGTCGAGGTCGTCGACCTGCCAGGCCAGCTGGGTGTGCTCGCCGGACGGCCGCCCGGCCGACTGGAAGATGGAGAAACTTCCGCTCCGGCCTTGGTAGCGCAGGCCGCCCGGGCGCGCCTCGGCAGGCTCCAGGCCCAGTTTCTCGGCGTAGAAGCGCCGTGCGCGTCCGAGGTCCTGGGCTGGCAGCCGGGCCGAGACCGCCGCACCGGCCAGCGGCCCGTGGCCAGCTTGGCGTGCACGCTCCTCGCGGCCGGCCTGGTACGCGGACGTCAGCTCGATGATCTGTACATAGTTGCCGTCCGGGTCCAGCACAGTGCCGAACCACGCGCCCGCCTGCTCGCGGTACTCCAGCGGGGCCAGCCAGGTCACCTCCATGGCACCCAGATGCCGCGCGGTCGCTTCGGCGTCATGCACGTGCAGGTTAAGGATCACCCGCGTCGGCTCAGCAGCTTGGGCCGCCACGTCATCACGGCTGTCCACCAGCAGGTTGACCTCGCCGAAGCGCAGGAAACCGTCGATATCAGCGGTCACGCCGAACGCGTGCTCGTACCAGTCGCGCAGACGGCCCGGGTCGGTACTGGCCAGCAGAAAGCTGCCGATAGACGGGAGCTCAGCCACGGATCCTCCTCATGTCGTCAGACCTGTCAGCTGTACCGACCAGAGACCAACCGCAGGCTCATCGCTGGACCGCTCTCTCGGATACCGGACCCGCGGCCGCGGCGCCGCGACTTTCAAGATCGTCCTGCCGGGGATTCGCACCCGGCTGGAGCGGACGCCCCGCAACGCCTTGGCAGCCGGCTTCAGTGGCGCGGCGCTGGCTGGGCGCCGGCGTCGAGGCCGGCGCCGATGACGCCGTCGATGAGAGATCTCGGGTCAGCGCCTCGCGGTACGCGTCTGTGCACATAGCTGCGATCGCCGGGCGACTCAGCGCAGCTCCTGGATGCGGACCAGGTTGCCCGCGGGATCGCGGAAGGCGCAGTCGCGAACCCCGTACGGTTGCTCGGTCGGCTCCTGGACGACCTCGGCGTCGCCGGCCTGCAGCCGCTCGAAAGTGCCGTCAAGGTCCTTGGTGGCCAGCAGAATCCAGCCGTAGGTGCCTTTGGCCATCATCTCGGCGATGGTGCGGCGCTCGTCATCGGTGACGCCGGGGTCGGCGGCCGGCGGCGCCAGCAGGATGGACGTGCCGGGCTGGCCGGCAGGGCCGACCGTGATCCAGCGCATCTTGCCGGATCCGACGTCGGCGCGGACCTCGAAGCCGAGGGCGTCGCGATAGAAGACCAGGGAGGCGTCCGGGTCGTCGTGCGGGAGAAAGCTCGCGTGAATGCTGATGTCCATGACCGCCACGCTAGCTGCGGTCCGGTGACCGGCGCTTCTCGATTCCTGACCGGCTCAGGAATCTCACTTCTGCATCGCTATACATGTCTGCCGGAATGCAGGATGATCTAGGGCTTCTCCCTGGTGATCCTCATCGACGGAACGGTCGGGGCCAGGCGTAGCAACCGGGCTTCGGCCGAGTCCCCCTCTTGCCGCCGTTCGGAGTCGTCCGCAACCTGGGAGCTAACAAAAACCGGCGCACCCGTGATCGCGGCCAGGTTCAGCGCATCGCTCGCGCGGGCATCGACGGACTGCACTCCCAGTGCGCCCTCGACATCGACCGTCGCGGCGTACGCGCCTTCAATCAGACGATCGACCCGTACCTCGCGGACCCGGCCGCCGAGACTACCCAGCAGCGCCGCGGCGAAATGATACGTCATCGGGCGGGCAAACTCGAGGTCCTGAAGGGTGGCAGCCAGCCAGAACGCTTCCGCCTCGCCGATCTCGATGACGATCTGCCTAGTCCCGGACACTCCATCCAGCACAACGCACTGGAAGATCCCTTCTGCCAGCGGCGGCCCGAAGCCGACCACCTTGGCGATCCGCATCTCGATGAAGCCGACGTCAGTAATCGCGGGCATTGCGGCTTCCCCCTTCGGCCCTGCTGCCATGCTACGGTCTGCTACCAGCTGATTTTAGGGCGTTCTTGTGGTCATGGCAGTGGTCCTCTTCGCGGCCGTCGCCGGGCTGGCCGCCGGAACACGGTGCGGTATCGAGGGCGTCGCAGCGGGCGGCGGCCGTGTTGCCGTCGGGAACCCGCGCTACCAGGCCACGCGCGCCGGCATCGCTCAGTCGTCGGCCCGCTGCCGCGCGGCCATCACCGACATCACCTGCAGGGCGAACAGCGGCGTCTCCTGGACCAGGAACAGGAACCTGTGCCTGTTGATCACGGCGAGCACGCTGTCCTCGGTCGCCACCGCGGTGGCCGACCGTGGCGTGGAATCCACGATCGCCATTTCGCCGAATACATCGTCGGCGCCGAGAGTCCTTATCACCCGGTCGTTAGCGCGCAGCTCGATTTCGCCCGACACCACCCCGTACATCTCCTCGCCGGTGTCGCCCTCCCGGAAAACCTCCGACCCGGCCGCCACGTTCACCGTCCGTTGGGCATTCTTAAACAGACCTGTAACCTTCAACGTCGCCTCCGTCGAACCCCATTGACGTGGCATTTCTTGCTCACGCAGCCGCGACTCTACCCGATGGCGGCAGGACGTCCTCGGGGTGATCAATCTTTGGGCGCGCCCGGGCGGACTGTCCGTTGCAGGCCAGGCGCTGAGTCGCAGATCTCGCTACGGATGTCCGCGATGCCGCGGGGCGCCGAGTTGAGCGACGGCAGGCAGCTGGTCTTAGTCCTGGGCTGCCTGCGTGCCTGGGCCGCGACGCTGGACGGCTCCGTCCTTCATGACGAAAACAGCGTTCTCCAGCAGGCGTATGTCCTGCAGCGGGTTGCCGTTCACGGCGATGACGTCGGCAAGGTATCCGGGCTCGATACGGCCGACCCGGTCATCCCAGCGGATCAGTTCGGCGGCATGGATGGTGGCAGACTGGATCGCGCCGAGCGGGCTCTGGCCGCAGCGGACCTGGTAGGCGAACTGGCGGGCGTTGAGGCCGTGCGGGTAGATGCCGCTGTCGGTACCGAAGGCGACACGCACCCCGGCCGCCAGGCACCTGGTGAATCCTGCTCGCTGCGCGTGGGTCGTCTGGTCGTTCTTGCGGAGCACGTCGGCGCGCCAGCCCTGTTCGCGCCCGGTCTCGGCAATGTAGTCGCCGTTGTAGACGTCGGCGACCAGGAACGTGCCGGCGGCGGCCATCATCTGGATCGACTCATCGTCCATCAGCGAGCCGTGCTCGATGGAGCGCACGCCACCGCGGACGGCGCGCTTGATGCCCTCAGCGCCGTGCGCGTGCGCGGCGACATCCGCACCCGACAGTGACGCTTCCTCGACAGCGGCCTGGATCTGCTCCCCGGTGAGCTCGGGGGCACCGGGCACGCCTCCTGGCGCCATGACAGCGCCGGTAGCGATCAGTTTCACGAAGTCGGCGCCGCCGTGCAGCACCCGCCGTACTGCCCGGCGCACGTCATCGACTGAATCGACCACCCCCACCCGCAGCTCGTACGGCACGACCGCATCGACGTCCGGAGCCAGGCCGGTAACGTCACCTCCCCCGCCAGAGCAGGTCAGGTACGCTCCCGCGACCCGCATCCGGGGGCCGGCCACCCAGCCTTCGTCGATAGCATCGCGCAACGCGACGTCCACGAAGGCGCGGAACGTGCCCACGTCACGCACGGTGGTGAAGCCGGCCAGCAGGGTGTCCCGCGCATTGCGGGCACCCGACAGCGCCTCCTGGGCACCGGACCGTGCCAGCACTTCCGCGTACCCGCGGCCGCTGTCGGGCTCGCCGACCAGGTGAGTATGACAGTCGATCAGGCCGGGCAGCGCCGTCTGGCCCGGCAGGTCCACGAAAGCAGGACCTTCGGCCGGTGCATCGCCAGCCCCGACTACACCGGCGATGCGGCGGCCGTCCACCACGACAGCGCGGTCTGGCAGCAGCTTCCCGGTCACCACATCGAGCAGCAGGTGCGGACGGATCACGGTGCGCATGGAACTGGTCATCCTGCAACGATACGAAGGCGCCCGGTGATGCGTGCGACCGCTCAGGTACGACGGATCGCGTCCCGGCCCAGGTCGGCGAGGGTTGGGTAGCCATCGACCGCCATCAGCAGATCGGCCTCCGCCAGGATCGTCCTGAGCACGTGCACGATCCCGTCGGTGCCGCCCAGCGCGGCACCGTACACGTAGGGGCGGCCGATCCCGACCGCAGTGGCGCCGAGTGCGAGCGCCTTCACCACGTCAGATCCGGAGCAGACGCCGGAGTCGAAAAGGACGGGCACGTCCGGCACCGCCTCGGCCACGTCAGCGAGGCAGTCAATCGCGGCGAGGCCGCCGTTGGCCTGCCGGCCGCCGTGGGTGGAGACGTAGATGCCGTCGATGCCCTCATCGACGGCCCGGCGGGCGTCGTCGGGATGGCAAATGCCCTTGAGCACCATGGGCAGCGTGGTCAGCGATCGCAGCCAGGCCAGGTCGTCCCAGGCCAGCGGTCGCCCGAACATCAGCGCCCAGGTCAGGATCGCGGTGTCCGGGTCCTGCTCAGGCGGCTTCTGCAGCCGGCTCCGGAAGACCGGGTCGGAGAAGTACGTCTTCAGGCATCGGCCCCGCAGCTGCGGAAAGTTCGAGCTAGACAAATCCCGCGGCCGCCAGCCGGTGACCCAGGTGTCGAGGGTGACCACGATCGCGCGGTAGCCGGCCGCCTCCGCCCGCTGAACGAGGCTGGCTGCCACCTCGGGATCGGTCGGGCAGTAGAGCTGGAAGAACCCGGGGGTCTCACCGAACTGCGCGGCAACATCCTCCAGCGGGTCCTCGCTCAGCGTCGAGGCCACCATGGGCACGCCGGTAGCGGCCGCCGCGCGGGCCGCGGCCAGGTCGCCGTGGCCGTCCTGGGTGCAGATCCCGAGCACCCCGATCGGGGCCAGGAAAATCGGCGTCACGAAGGTGGTGCCGAACAGCTCGACCGACAGGTCCCGATCAGCGTTCGCCCGCAGCATCCGCGGCATGACACCCCAGTGGTCGAAGGCCGTCCGGTTGCTGCGCTGGGTATGCTCATCGCCGGCTCCCCCCGCCACGTAGGACCACGTGCCCGGCGGCAGCGCCAGCTCTGCCCGCCGCTCCAGCTCCGCGAACGACACCGGGAGCGAGGGCACTACGCCGGAGAGCCCGGCAAGGTAGATCTCGTTCTGCAGGTCTCCGAAGTTAGCCATCCGGCGATGCTAGTAGGCCATCTTCCGAAACTGGCGGCCGTCCGGTGGTCATAGCTGGTTCCAGCGGTAGAAAGGGAGCCCGTATCGGGCGGCCATCGGGTTCCAGAGGCTGACGAAGGCTTTCTTGCCGGCGGTTGCCCGGTCATCGGGGCCGGCCGCGGCCTGGAAGCCGGGGTCGGCCTGATCGTTCCGGGTGCAGCCCCGCGAAAGTTCATCCTGAGCCCATCGGGCGAAATCCCCGTCCGCCGCGGCCGAGGCCAGCCACGCGCGGGTCAGCGCCTGAAGCATCTGCCCGGACAGCGCCGAACGCCCGGGAAGGCTCGCGAGCTGGGAGAGCAGACGCTGGCGCGCCGCCGCGGCGCTCTCGAAGACCTGCGGGTCCTGGCTCAAGGCCGGCCCGCACTGGCTGATGCTGCTGGCCGCGTTCACGATGGAACTGCGGTCCGTGGCACTCTGCGCGAGAAGCCCGGCCAGACCCTCTGCAGCCCGTTGCTGCGCGGACTGTGATGGCAGCGCGGGAGCGGATTGCAAGGGCAGCGCGGGAGCAGATTGTGATGGCAGCGCGGGAGTGGCTGAGGCGGACGCCGGTTGCTGCGCGGCGGGCGCAGCCGTCCTGGAGGTGCCAGCAACGGCATGACCATTCGGGAATGGATGGCCGATGAACACGGCCGCCGCGGCTCCCCCGGCAGCCAGAAGCGTAACGGCACCGGCCACCCATGGCCAGCGCGAACGAGGCCGATGGCCCTGGCGCGGCGTTGTGCCACCGCGGCGCGGCATCACCTCACCGGGAGCAGGTACCTGTTCCCCGGCTGCAAGACCGGTGCGCTGGGCGTCGTCAGCGGCCGGCCGCCCGCAGACGGTGCAGAATTGCGCACCTGGCCTCAGCTCATGGCCGCATCTTTGTCCTGGCTGGGTGACGACACTCACGACATTCTCATTTCGTCGGTACTGGCCTGGATTGAACTCGCCGCTTCAGTAGCGTGCGGCAATGCTTCGCGGATGGCTTCCGGTTCCGTTTTCACCGGAGCCCCGCACCGCTGGCAGAAGTTGTCTCCCGCGGCGGCGCGCGTGCCGCACTCACTGCAGAAGCTCGAAGTCCGCTTGTGACCAGGAGATCCGTTCGGGCCAGCAGAGGCGGTGACCTGCCCGATCTTCTTGCGGCCTCGGATGACGAAACCGAACTGCGTGATACCGACGATGAAGGCCAGGTACACGCCCCATCGCGCCTGCCCGACATTCGGGTTGTGCTGCACGAAGAGGGAGATCGCGCGAACGCTGAGCAGCAGCGTGCTTACCGTCGCCACCACCTGGAGCAGGAACCGCGGCCGGGCCCTTGCGACTCCCGGAACCTGCACGCCGAAGAAGTCGTGCACGGCGATCGCACCGGCGATCGCGAGAGCAACCAAGCACGGCAGCCAGCCCGCGAAGCCCACGTACCAGGCGTTGTAGATCGAACCTGGGGTGACCGGGACATTGCCGAGGCCGCCGAGATTACCAAGGCCACCGAGATTGCCGAGATTGCCGAGAGTTTCGGGGCTGAGCCCCTCCCACGGGGCGAAACTCAACAAGAACATCACGACACCGGTCACCATGATCCACGTGTCGTAGCGGCTGGCCGCCGGCCGAAACCGGCCTTTTCAGATGAACTGGTCATGGTGCTACTTTCTGCTCGAAGAATTGATACTGCTGAGCGCAGCCGAGCCGCTTCGGCTCGTTTTCCAGCGTCAGCCCGGGGCGGAGCCTGGCGGCAGGGGCCGGGCGGCCCCATCCATCACGCCAGGTGTGGGCCGGACGGCCCATTCGTCACCAGGTGGCCGGTCACGCCAGCCAGGGAGGGCCAGTCCTCAGGCGATCGCGGCGGCCAGGGCGATTGCGTCGGTCTGGCTGAGCGTCCGGTCGCCCCGCTCGAGCGGCCGCGAGCCCGGCCGGGGGCGGGATCGGGGTGCACAATGGGCGGATGGGGGTCCCTTCGGGCCGGTGACGTTGGTGTTCACCGACGTCGAGGGCAGTATCCGGCTGTGGGAGGCCGACCGCGAGGCGATGGCGGAGGCGTCCGCCCGCTATGACCGCATTGTCCGCGAGCAGATCGAGGGCGCAGGCGGCCAGGTGTTCAAAACGGTGGGTGAGGCGTTTCGCGCGGTGTTCGCCGACCCGCCGTCGCGCTGATGGCGGCGGTGGCTATCCAGCGGGCGGTCGGCACCGAGCCGTGGCCGCCAGGCTCGCCGGTCCGGGTGCGGGTGGCGTTGCATTCGGGGGCGTGCGTGGAACGCGACGGCGACTATCTCGGTCCCGTGGTGAACCGGGCCGCCCGGCTGCTGGCGGCCGGCCATGGCGGGCAGATCCTGGTGTCCGGGGCGGCGTCACGGGCTGCTGGCCGGCCGCCTTCCCGGGGGGATCGGTCTGCGGGATCTGGGTGAGCACCGGCTGAAGGATCTGGGCCTGGCGGAGCGGGTGTTCCAGGTGACCGGGCCGGGGCTGGCTGCAGGATTCGGCCCGTTGCGCTCGCTCGATGACCCGGCGCTCCGTCACAATCTGCCCTCGCAGGCAGCCAGTTTCGTCGGCCGGGCGGCCGAGCTGGCCGAGCTGCGGTCGCTGGTCGCCGGGGGGTCGCGGCTGGTCACGATCACCGGACCGGGCGGGATAGGCAAGTCCCGTCTGGCGTTGCAGGTGGCGGCCGACGCACTGGACGGGGCCGGCGACGGGGTCTGGCTGGTCGAGCTTGCGCCGGTAGCGGACCCCGAGCTGGTGGCCCGCACCGTGGCCGCGGTGCTCGGTGTCCGCGAGGAGCCGGGACAGCCGATGCTGGACACCCTGGCCGAGGCGATCGGCGACCGGTACCTGCTGGTGGTCCTGGACAACGCCGAGCACGTGCTCGGCGCCGCCGCCAAGCTGGCCGACACCCTGCTGCGGTGCTGCCCGCGGGCGTCCCTGCTGGTCACCAGCAGGGAGCCGCTGGGCATCAGCGGAGAACACGTGTTCCGGGTTCCGCCGCTGCCCGTGCCACCCGCCGATCTCGCCGCCCCTGGCCGACTGGCCGCGTTCGAGTCGGTGCAGCTGTTTACCGAGCGCGCCTTGCTGCACCGGCAGGGCTTCGCCGTCGACGACGCCAACGCCGCGGCCGTGGCAGCGGTGTGTGCCCGGCTGGACGGGATCCCGCTGGCACTTGAGCTCGCCGCGGCCCGGCTGGGTTCGCTGTCGGTGCCGGAGATCAGCTCACGGCTCGATCAGCGGTTCCGGCTATTGACCGGGGGGAGCCGGACCGCGCTGCCCCGCCATCAGACCCTGCGTGCCCTGATCGACTGGTCCTACGACCTGCTCAACCCCGAGGAGCAGGCGGTGCTGGACCGGCTGTCGGTGTTCATGGGGGGCTGGACCCTGGAGGCCGCCGAAGCGGTCACCTCGGCAGGCGACACCGGAGAATGGCAGGTGCTGGACCGCCTCGCCGCCCTGGTCGACAAGAGCCTGGTCCAAGCCGAAGAGAGCAATGGCTCGACCCGCTACCGGCTGCTGGAGACGGTCCGCCAGTACGCCGCCGAACGCCTCGCCCTACCGCCAGGCTCCGAGCTGAACCAGGCCCGCGCCGCCCACCGCGATCACCACCTGCACCTGGTCGAGACCGCCGACACCCACCTGCGCGGCCCGGACGAGGCCGCCTGGCTGGGCCGGCTCGAAGCCGAGTTCGCCAACATCCGCGCCGCGCTGGCGTACAGTGTCGCCGATCCGGGCAGTGCCGAGCCCGGGCTGCGGCTGGCTGCGGGGCTGCGCTGGTTCTGCAACATGCGCGGCCATGCCGGGGAAGCCCTCCAGGCGCTCAACGTCCTGCTGGAGCGGCCAGACGCCCAAACGCCTACCCGGGCCCGGGCGCGGGCCCTCACCGTGAGCTGCCACCTGCTCAATCACTTCGGCGACGACTCGGCGATCCCCTCGCTGGCCGGCGAGGCCATCGCGATCGCCCGTGGCCTCGCCGATGACGCCATCACCGCCGACGCCCTGTCCCAGCTGTGCTGGTTCAGGTTCGAACAGGGCGACCTGCCTGCCGCGCTGGCCCAGATCGACGAAGCCGTCACGCTGGCCCGGACAACCGGAGATCACCGGCTGATTGCTGACCTTCTCGGCCGTCGTGCGGTGTTCAAGGGCGAGGCGGGTGATCTGGACGCCGCCGTCGCCGACAACCAGGAATCCCTCACCCTGTCGCGGGCAGCCGGAGACAGCTACCGGCTGGCCATCACACTGGCCAACCTCGGCATCTACGAGCTCGCCGCGGGGGAGCCGGGGACGGCCCGGGCGCACCTCCAGGAGGCGAGCGTTCTTGCTGACAACCGTGGCTACCCGAACGTGTCTGTCGGTTTGCTGGAGAACCTGGGTTTCGTCGACCTCATCGACGCCGATCCCCGCCAGGCCCGCCGCCACTTCCTCGACAGCCTGGACACGGCACGGATCATCGGTACCAAGTCGTATTACGTTCATGCCGCGGTCCTGGGTCTCGCCCTCGCGGCAGGCGCCGACGGCGACCCCGCCGTCGCCGCCACCCTGCACGGCATCGCCGACGAACACCACGAACAGGCCGGACGGACTTTTGCGGCCATCGAGGTCGGGCTCCGCGACCGCGACCATGCCCAGTTGCGCGCCACGCTGGGCGATGCCGCGTTCGAGGCCGCCTACGCCCGCGGCCGCACGCTCAGCCAAGCCGACGCCATCGCCCTGTCCACCCCGGCCACCGGGCCCGACTCTGAGGGTGCGTCTACCGGCAGCGTTCCCGCCGCTCAGGCGACGGTGCACGGTTCAGCAGATGAGCTGTCCGAACGAGAGCGCGAGATCGTGGCTCTGCTCGCTGGCGGGGCGTCCGACGCCCAGATCGCCGGGCATCTCTATCTGTCGGTCAACACGGTGCGATCGCACTTGGAGCGGATCAGGGACAAGACCGGCGCCCGCCGCCGCGCGGAACTAGTCCGCTATGCCATCCAGGCCGGCATCGACCCAGTTGCTCCTCTTACCTGAGAGCCTGCCCTCCCTGCCTCGATAAGGCCCGCCTCCTGGCGGTGAATGGGGCCGACCGGCCCACGCCTGCCGTGCTCGGCGGGGCCGCCCGGCCCCTGCTGTCAGGCTCCGCCCGCGCTCAGGCTGGGGTCTACTGCTCCGCCACCTGGGCGGGACTGCGAACCGAAGGGGCAGACATGAGATCGATCCGAAGAACGCGCTCAGCGCACATCCGCGCAGATGCGGTGCCACCCGGACGGGGCGAGCCTCTGGTACGGTCAGTCGGCTGCTCTCGACCAGATCGGTCACTGGCAGCCGCACAGGGGGGTCCATGAATACGCAGGCTGTTTCTTCACGCGTGCGCGCAGGGCGATACGCGGCGATTGCGCTGGGGGCGGGGGTGGCGCTGGCCTTGGGTGTTTTCGCCCCTGCCGCCGCCCAGGCCGCCGCGCCGAAGACCTTGTTCGTGTCGCAGGGAGGTCTCGACAGCGGTACGTGCACGTCAGCAAGTCCCTGCGCCACCGTCAGCTTCGCCCTCACCAAGGCCGCCTCCAGCGCCACCATCGAGGTCTCGGGCACGATCGATGACCACGTGAGCATCTCGCAGCCGGTCACCATCACCACCTGGCCTGGCGGCCCGGCCGTTTCGCCTGCGGTCCTGAACGGGACGGCGAGCGGAGGAGTGGTCTTTAACTCGGCGGTGGGCGTGACGCTCAAGGACCTGACCGTCGAGAACGGGGGGAACCGTAACTTCGGAGCGGGCATCGCCAACACCGGCACCATGACGGTCATCGACAGCACGGTGTCGGGCAACAACGCCCAAAGCTTCGGCGGCGGCATCGACAACGACGGCACCATGACCGTCACCGATAGCACCATCTCGGGTAACTCCGGCAGCGGCATCGATAACGGCGTAAACAATCACGCCACCTTGACGATCATCGCCAGCACCGTCTCGAACAACACCGGCGGCGGCATCATCTCGAGCAACACTGCAGCGACCGCCAGCCTGGGCGCCACGATCGTGGCCGGCAACGCCGGCGGCAACTGCGTCCCCGCCTCCACGAGCAACTTCGTTAGCGCCGGCTACAACCTGACCAACGACAAGAACGGCACGGCCTGCAGCTTCACCGCCGCGACCGACCTGGTGAACAAGAACCCGCTCCTCGGGAACCTCGCCAGCAACGGCGGCCCGACCCAGACCATGCTGCCCGGCGCCAAAAGCCCGGCGGCCAATGTGATCCCCAAGGCCACCACCTTGCGGGGGGTCACGGTCTGCCCGGGCGCCGATCAGCGTGGCGTCGCGCGGCCCGGACACGGTGAGACCCGCTGCACCATCGGAGCGGCGGAGGCGGGTTTCGCCAACTCCACCGCAACCTCAGTGACCGTGAGCCCGGCAAAGGTCACGACCGGCACCAGGGTCGCCTACCTGGTCGTGGTGACCCCGAAGTCGGGCACCGGCACACCGACAGGAACAATCTCCTTCAGCACCGGCACCACTAGCCTGTGCACGGCCGTCCTGTCCGGTGGCGTTGCCGCCTGCGGAGCCACCAACGCCCCAGTGGGGACCGACACGGTGACCGGAACATACTCCGGTGGTGGCGGCTACGCCACGTCCTCGGGTACCGCATCCCTGACCGTGACACCGTGACACAGCCATAGCGCTCGCCCTGACCACCCAGCGGGTCAGCACAGCTCAGCGAGGCGAGTCCTAAGTCAAGATCAGCTCATGGCGGCTTCGGGCGTACCCTGACCGCACCCAGAAGGGCGAGCAGGTGATCTCGCGATCACCTGCTCGCCCTTTCCCCGGCTGGCCTATTCGACCGCCAGTCCCCCGCCGCGATGCTTTCTTGCCATGAGCGGCCAGGCGTGGCCTTTGTCTGCTGGTGTTGCGGAGTGCGGCGCCCCCCGGCGCCGCACTCCGCAGAGCCTTGTCCTGCTGCCGAGGACCCGGTCGTTAAGACACCGCGATCACCAGGTGCGGATGTGCTGTCACTGGGAGCATCCCTCGCCAGGCGGGCCACCGCATCGCAGGATGCTGCAGTTTCGACCTGACTGGGTGGTCTGTCCGGTCCGGCGCTATGGCAGGATGCTGCTATCCGGCCAGGCCCCGGCGGGTGGCGTAGGCGGCGGCCTCAGCGCGGTTGGCCACCCCGAGCTTGACGAAGATGCTGCTGACATGGTGCAGGACCGTGTTGGGGCTGATGAACAGCACCTGGGCGATCGCTCGGTTCGAGTTGCCAGCTGCGATCAGGCGCAGTACCTCGACCTCGCGGCCGGTCAGCCCGCCGGGCAGGGGTGGCGGCGAGGACGTGGCGGCCACGCGCAAGGCCGCGGCCCGCTCGCCGAGCCCGCAGATGCCGAGCGCTCGCGCCGTGGCCGTGACCTCGTCGAGCAGGGCCGCGGCCTGCTGGCGGTCGCCTGGCCGGTTCAGGGCCAGCAGCGCCCGCGCCTGCCCCTCCCGGCTCATAGCCGTCATCGGGCGGGCCCGCATCCGGCCCGCCAGTGCGGCCGCCTGCCCAAACCGGCACAGGGCCTGCTCGGGCAGGCCGAGGGTAAGGTCCAGCAGCCCCAGGAAGTAGGCCGCAGGACCCAGGCAGATGGCACCGACCCGGCCGGTGACGATGTTGCGGCCGGCGTACGGCTCCAGCAGCCCGCGCAGCTTGACCGCGATCTCGGCGTCGGCGAGGTGGTGGCAGGCGACTGCCAGGTTGGCCAGGCTGAAACTCCACGCCGGGTCCCTGGGCACTGCGGCCAGGTCGCCGACGGCGACCCGCTCGAACTCGACTCGTGCCTGGTCGGCGCAGCCGGCCTCGGCGAGCGCGGCGGCCAGGGCAGTCCGGAACACCACCATGGCCGGGAACCGGGCGGCCGCATCCTGCAACAGCTCGGCCAGATCGCCGAAGCGGCCTTGCATGAACCGCAGGGACGCGATGATCCCGGTGTGGTAGTTCCGCACTGCCTGGTCACCCGCCCGCTGACCGACCGCCAGGCCCTGCTCAATCAGCTCCCCGGCCTGGGCGAACCGGCCGTCCAGCAGGGCCCTGGTGGCGTGAGCGAACGGCAGCTGCCAGCGATAGCGAAGCTGGCGCAACTGCTCGGCGGCCTGCTCGGCGGCGGCCAGGTCGGCATCGTAACCGGCCAGGTCACCCAGCTCTAGCAGGTTGACGCGGCGCAGGCCGCGGCCGCGCAGCGCCAGCGCGCGGTCGCCGATCTGCTCGGCCAGGTCGACCACCTCGGTGGCAATGGCCAGCCGCTCCCCCGCTACCTCGGCTCGCTCGGAACCCCAGATGGCCAGGTGGCGGTCGAAAAGCACCGCGGCCAGGGTCGCCGGGGCGCCCAGGCGCCTGGCTATCTGCACCGCCTCCTCGCTGAGCACCATCCGCCGTTCGACCTGCGGGATCGACACCAGGGCCCTGGCCAGCCCCGACATCACCCGCGCCCGGAGCGGACTGTCGCCCTCATCCAGCATTACCAGTGCGTCCTCCAGCAGCCCGACCTGGACCGGGTCGACGATCCCGCTGGTGAACTCCAGGCCCAGGCCCAGGCCGGCCCGGGCGAGCGCCTCGGGCGAGCCGGTCCGCTTGGCCAGCTCCCCGGCCTGCTGGTAGGCGCTGCGGGCGGCTGGCACGTCGCTGGCCGCCATCCTGGCCTCGCCGACCGCCAGCAGCAGTTCGCAGCGCCGCCCCGGATCGGGCCGCTCGACCAGCTCCAGGGCGGCCAGGGCACGGCCGAACAGCTCAGCTGCGTCCTCCCAGGCCAGCACCTCCAGGGCGCGGCGGCCTGCGAGGGCGGCCATCTGCACAGCCCTGTCCGCCATCTCCCCGCTGCCAGGCGCCGCCTCGACCAGATGGTGGGCCAGTTCCGCCAGATGCGGCCCCGGGTCGGCCGCGTAGACGGCCTCAAGCGCCGCCCCGACCAGCCCATGCAGCCGCACTCGCCGCGCGGCGAGCAGGCCCTCGTACAGCACCTCCCGGACCAGCGCGTGCCCGAACCGCCAGCGGCTGAGCCCACCCGGTATCGCCCCGACCACCCGTGCGGCCTCGGCCTCCTCCAGCAATACCAGCAGCCGTCCGGCGTCCAGGCCGCTGGCCGGCTGCAGCACCCTCAGCTCGAAGTCGCGGCCTACTACCGCGGCCACCTCCAGGATCCGCCGGCAGTCGCCGGATAGGCGGCCGAGCCGCTCGGCTACCACCGCCCTGACCCCCTCCGGCAGCCCGCCGCCCAGTGCCGCCGCGCTCCCCGCGGCCGGATCGAGCCGGCCCTGGCTGGCCAGCAGCTGGACCACCTCGGTAACAAAGAACGGGTTGCCATCGGTCTGCCGGTACAGTTCCGCGGCCAGCTCCGCCGACGGCTCCGACCCGGTGACCAGGGCAATAAAGCTGGCCACCTCCCGCTGCCCGAGCCCGCCGAGCAGCAGCCAGCGGTGCTGTCCCCGGGTCACGTCGACGACGGCGGCCAGCAGCGGATGCCCCTGGCCCACCTCGGTGTGCCGGTAGTTTCCCACCACCAGAGGGCCGGCATCCTCCAGCTCCAGGCTCAGGAACCGCAGCAGCGCCAGCGACGCCGCATCGGCCCAGTGCAGGTCATCCAGGACCAGCAGCAGCGGCCGGCGCGCGGCCGCCGTCCGCAGGAAGCCCGCCAGGCTGTCGAACAACCGGAACCGCGCCTCCTCCGGTTCCAGCGGCGGCGCAAGAGGAAGATCCGGAACGCAGTCACGCACGGCGGGGACCAGCTGAGCGATGTCGGCCGCGCCGACGCCCAGGTCATCACGCAGCGACGCCGGGTCGCCGGCCTGCACCTGCACATAGCCGCGGACGACCTGGACCCAGGGCCAGAACGCGGGCGCGCCCGCTCCTTCCCAGCACCGACCCCACAGCACCACCGCGCCGCGCACGGTCGCCCGCGCGGCCAGCTCCTCGGCCAGCCGGGTCTTGCCGATGCCGGGCTCGCCCGCCACCAGCACGACCCCGCCACGGCCGGCCGCCGCGGCATCCAGGTCGGCGGTGAGAGCGGCCAGCTCACCCGCGCGGCCCACCAGCGGAGTCCTCACGCCGACCGCCTCCCAAGCCCGACCCGCTAAACAGAAGCTTGATTTAAACGCGCCGCCACCATGTCAAGCCAAAGACATCGTAAACCGTTACAAAAGAACCCTCCATCAGGCAATTCCCTGATGGCAGCCACCCAGGGCCGGGCCGCGGCCTCAGGGCTCCGTCGCCGGCATCGGACACGGCTAGGGATCCAGATCCCTTGACTGATTAGACCTACTTGTCTACTGTTTGTTGTACAGACCTGTCTACTCAATGAGGGTGGTAGCCCACGATGACGATGCACTACGGTGCAGGGCCGAGAGCAAGCGTCGTGCAGGCAGCGTCGTTCCCGCGTCCAGCCGAACCGATCGCGAGCGGCCAGCCCCTGCAGGCCCGCCGTCCGGCCAGCGGAGCTGCCGCAGCCCTCCCGGCTGACCCGTTCGCGCGCCGGTCTCGGCTGCGCGGGCCCGGCGGTTACCGGCTGAGCGGGCGGCCTGCCGTCTTTGTGCTCGCCTCGCTGATCGTGGCGCTGCTGGCCTCCTCCGCCGCCCCCACCCCGCTGTACGCGATCTACCAGGCCCGATGGCACTTCACGCCGATCACCACCACGGTGGTGTTCGGGGTGTATGCGCTGGCGGTGCTGGCTGGCCTGCTGACCCTGGGCAAGCTCTCCGACCACGTCGGACGCCGGCCGGTACTGCTGGCCGCGATCGCCGTGCACGCGGGCTCGCTGGTGATCTTCGCCACCGCCACCGGGGTGCCTGAGCTGCTGTCTGCCCGGGTGGTCCAGGGCCTGTCCACCGGCGCGGCCCTGGGCGCGATCGGCGCGGCCATGCTGGACATGGACCGCGAACTCGGCACCTTCGCCAACGCGGTGGCGCCGGGCATGGGCACCGCGAGCGGCGCGATCTTGTCCGCGCTGGCGGCCAGCTTCCTGCCTGACCCCACCCACCTCATCTACCTGGCGCTGATCGGCGTGCTCGCCCTGCAGGCGACCGCGATCGCCGCGATGCGCGAGTCGGTAAGCCGGGCACCGGGTGCGCTGGCCAGCCTGCGGCCGGAGATCACCCTGCCGCGGGCGCTGAGGGCCGCGGTGCTGACCGCCGTGCCCGTTCTGTTCGCGGTGTGGGCGCTGGCTGGGCTGTACGGCGCGCTCGGCCCCTCGCTGGTGCAAGCGCTCACCGGCTCAGACAATGTGGTGCTGGGCAGCCTGAGCCTGTTCGTGCTGGCCGCCTCGGCCGTCGTCGCGATCATCGTGCTGCGCCGGGCCGCAGCCCGGACGGTGATGCTGTTCGGCATCCTGGCGCTGATCGCCGGCGTGGCCGTCACCGTCATAGGCGTGAGCCTAGGGTCCGCGGCGGTCTTCTTCGCAGGCTCCGCGATCGCCGGCGCTGGGTTCGGCAGCGGCTTCCAGGGCGGCATCCGCACGGTGGTTCCGCTGGCCGCGGCGCACGAGCGAGCCGGCCTGGTCTCGCTGCTCTACGTGGTGTCCTACCTCGGGCTGGGCGTGCCCGCCGTGCTGGCCGGGTTCGGCGTGGTGCACGGCGGAGGGCTGATCGACACCGCCCGCTACTACGGTGCCGCGGTGATCGTGCTGGCCGCGCTGGCTCTGCTCGGCCTGCTGAAGAACCGGCCCGGCCACGCCGCGGAGCCCGCCTCCGCCTCGGCCCGGGGCATGCGATAACCAGTTTTTCTAGGAAGGTGGCCGTCAGCATGGCTGTCAAGGAAGCGGGCGCGGCCCGGCCGTCGGCGCGTGAGCGGCTGCTGGCCGCGGCCAACGAGCTGTTCTACAACGAGGGCGTGCACACGGTCGGCATCGACCGCATCATCGAGCAGGCCGGCGTTGCCAAGGCCTCGCTGTACAACACCTTCGGCAGCAAGGACGAACTGGTCCGCGCCTACCTGGAGACCCGCCACGCCAGCGTCACCCAGCGCATCATGCAGGCGGTGGAACGCTACGACACCCCGCGCGAGCGCCTGCTGGCCGTGTTCGAAGGCCAGGGGGAGCTGTTCGCCCAGCCGGACTACCACGGCTGCGCGTTCGCCAGGGCGAGCGCGGAGTCCCATCCCGGCGACCTGGCCGAGCAGGCCGCCGAGGCCTACCGCCGCTGGGTGCGCGCGCTGCTGACCGAGCTGGCCGCGCAGGCTGACGTGGCCGAGCCCGAGGTGCTGGCCCGCCAGCTGCACCTGCTCTACGACGGCAGCGGGCAGTCCGCGCGGATGGACAACGACCCCGCCGCGGCCGCTGCGGCCCGCGCCGCCGCGGCCACCCTGCTCGACGCGGCCCTGGGCCGCAGGACGGCGGCCCGGCTCGGTGGGTGACCCGGCGGCCGGCGCGGCCGGGCCGGCGTTTCCCGGCGCGCGGGGGGCTGAGGCGGCGGTATCGCTGCGCCCTCTGGACAAGGAATGACCATCTTGACAAGGAATGACCATGAATTTCTCAGTGCCAGGCACCCACATGATCGTCCTGCCCGGCGGCGGGTATGCCGAACACGCTCCGCACGAAGCCGAGCCAGTGGCCCGATGGCTCAGCGAGATAGGCATGCAGGCGAGCGTGTTCCGTTATCCGCTCAACGTCCGGCATCCGGTGCCGCTGGACGCGCTGCGCGCTGAGATCGGCCGTCGGCGGGCCGCAGGCGCGCAGCGCATCGGGCTCATCGGGTTCTCCGCGGGAGGTCACCTGGCCGGGCTGGCCGCCCTTGCGCCGGGCGCCGCAGCCGATGAGACGGTGCAGTTCGCCGTGCTTGGCTACGCCATCACCTCGATGCAGACCGAGACCTACCGTCCTGCCCGGCTGATCCTGCTCGGCGAGGACGCCAGTCCGCGGCTGCGCCGGTCGACATCGCTGGATTCGCTGGTCACGCCTCAGTCGCCGCCGTTCTTCATCTGGCACACCGCAGAGGACTCCTACGTCCCTCCCGAACACGCCTACCGCCTCGCCTCGGCGCTCGCGGCCAGTCATGTTCCGCACGCCGTGCACGTGTTCGCCCACGGCCCGCACAGCCTTGGCCTGGCCCAGGACGCTGGCGAGGCCGCGATCTGGACCACGCTGGCGGATGCCTGGATCCGTGAACAGGCCTCACCGCCGGGATGATTCAGCCTTGCCGGCGGTCGTCGTTCCCGCGGCTACCTGGCGGTTGACGGTGATCCGGGCGCCGCGTCCGGGGACCAGGGTGACGTGACGTACTTTGGCGGGCTCGGCGCGGGCCGCGGTGGTTTGCAGTTCGGTCCGCCGCAGCACCTCGGCCAGGACGATCCGCATCTCGGTGCTGGCGAAGGCGGCGCCGAGGCAGCGCCGGGTCCCGCCGCCGAACGGCAGCCACACCAGCGGATCGGGCGGCCGGACGGCGAACCGGTCGGGGTCGAACTCCAGCGGCCTCGGGTAATGCTCGGCGGCCCGCTGCACGAGAGGGATGGCCGGATCGACCATGATCCCCGCGGGCAGCAGGTAACCGGCAACCTCGGCGGGCCGGGTGAGCCGGCGGCTGATGTCGGGGACGACCGGCCGGAAGCGCAGGGTCTCGGCCACGATGGCGTCCAGGTAGCCGATGTCGTCCTCGCGCGCGGCGCGCTGCGCCCTGGCCAGCACCGCCGGGTGCCGGATCAGCCGCTCCAGCGCCCAGGCCAGCGCGGTCGCGGTGGTCTCGTGCCCGGCCAGCAGCAGCGTGACGAGCTGGTCGCGCAGTTCGCTGTCGGTCATCGCCGATCCGTCGGCGTCGCGGGCGCGGGCGCGGATGAGCATGGCCAGCACATCGGTGCGCCGGCCGAGCGCGGGGTCCTGCTTGCTGCGGGTGATTTCGGCGCGCAGCGCGGCGTCGGCGCGCTCGGCGACCGCCTGGTACCTCTTCCACGGCCCGCGGCCGGCCAGTGCGGGGAAGGCGAAGGGCAGCACGTTGAACAGGTTCAGGTCCACCAGGGGCGGCAGCACCGCGCGCAGGGCGGCCAGCCGCGCGGGGTCATCGGCGCCGATCACGGCGCGCAGGATCACCTCGAGGGTGATCCTGCGCATCCTGGATGCGACGGGGAACGGCTGGCGCACCGGCCAGGTCTCAATGTCGGCGGCAGCGATGGCGGCCATCGTCGAGGCCAGCCGGGCCACGGCGTTGCCGTGGAAGGCCGGCGTCATCAGCCGCCGCTGGCGGCGGTGCACCTCGCCATCGGTGACGAGCACCGACCCCGGCCCCAGCAGGCTGGCGAGCACGAGGCCGTTCGCCTCGCCCGCGTGGAAAGTGTCGGCGTCAGCGCGGAAGACGGCGCGGATGTCCGCCGGGTCGGTCAGGTAGACGAAGGTGCCCAGGCCGGCCGCCTTCACCGTGAAGCAAGCTGCTGAGCGCGGCCCGGCGCTGCCTGGAGCAGCGCGGGTACGCCCGCACCACCGCCCGCGACCTGGTGGCCGAGTCCGGCACGAACCTGGCCTCGATCGGCTACCACTTCGGGTCCAAGCAAGCCCTGCTCAACGAGGCCTTGATGGGAGCCTTCGCCGAGTACACCGACAAGCTGCTGGCCCTGGCTCCTGTGTCGCCCGAGGAGGCCGACCCGCTGGGCCAGCTCCGGCAGGCCTGGACGGTCATGGCGGAGGAGTTCGCGACCATGCGCCCGCTGCTCGTCGCGTTCATCGAGGCCATGGCCCAGGCCGAGCGCAGCCCCCAGCTGCGCGTCCAGCTCGCCGACGGTTACGAGCGGCTGAGGCGGCCATCGCCGCCGCCGTAACCGGGATGCACCCCGATCTCCCCGCCGACCGTGCCCGGAGCGTCGCCTCCTTCATGATCCTGGTGTGCGACGGCCTCACCATGCAGTGGCTGCTCGACCCGCAGCGCGCCCCCACGGGAGCAGACGCCTTCGACGCCGCCAGCATGATCTTCGGTCAATAGCACATCACGGTGACATCATCTGGCTCGATCACGGCCGCTGTTCGTCCGCATCAGCCTGAACGGCCCGGCATCTGCTCTGCCATCGCTGCCCGCCACTGGGGCGGGTCGAAGGGGTCGGCAAAGTACTGGGTCTCATGGGTGACGAGGCCGCCGGAAAACTCCATGATGCTCACCGAGTAGGAGGGCACGCCGTCGTAGCTGATCACGCACTCGCTCACCCATATATCCCCGTGGCCACTGATCCGCAGCACGGTAAAGTGCCGCTCCGCCGGATGGCCACCGCGCTGCGCCTCGATGGTCGCGCGGCCGCGGAACCGCTCCCCGGACTGCGGGTAGTCCAAGATCGCGTCCGTCGCGTAGATGGCGTGCTCGGCCGCGCTGTCCCGCTGCTCGGAGGCCCGCCAGTGCTCCATGATCTTGGCCCTGGCCTGGGCGTCACCGTCCATCGTCTCGCTCCTCAAGTCGGGCGGGTAGGCTCCAGCGCGCACGCGCCCGTCCCCCGCCCGCCGTCGCTGAGCGGTATCGGGGATCGGCCAATCTTACGGTCGATGCCGCCCGGCCGGGCGCCCTGGTTGCCGGTTTCAGCCGCCCGCAGGCTCCCGTCACGCCGCGGCGACCGCAGCGCGGCCAGGCGTTCCCGCTCGACCGCCAGCAGGCCGAGCGGGTCACTCACCGCGGAGCCGCCGGCGAATCGCCCTGGATCAGCAGTGAGGAACCTATGCAGGTGCTTGCGCACACTGGTCGCTTGCTTCACCACCGGATTGCGTTCCATGACTCCACCGTGCGCCCGCCACCAGGACCGGCGCCACGACCGGGTTCCTCGCTGCTGGTAGGCGCAGCCTCCTACGGCACGTAACGTGGAAGGCGTGGAGCTGCGCCAGCTGCGGTACTTCGTGGCGGTGGCCGAGGAGCTGAACTTCGGCCGGGCCGCCGAGCGGCTGCTGATCGCCGGACCCTCACTGTCTCAGCAGATCAAGGCGCTCGAACGCGACCTCGGGGTGCGGCTGTTCGACCGCGACCGCCGCTCGGTGGCCCTCACTGCGGCCGGCGCGGCCCTGCTGCCGCCCACTCGCGCATTGCTGGAACGGGCCGGCGACCTGCAGCGCCGCGCCGCCCAGATGTCTGGCTCCGAACCGGTCAGGCTCGGCTATGTCGACTGGCTGCCCGCCGACCTGACCGCCCGCACCTCCACGGTGGCGCAGCTGCGCACAGACGCATGGATCGAGCCCTCCCACGCGCAGGCCGCCCGGGTCGCGGACGGCAGCCTGGACCTGGCGGTGTGCTGGGTGCGCACGCAGGACCTGGAGCAGTACCGGCTGCGGGCCCGGCTCATCGGCGCCGACCGCCTCTACGCGGTCGCGGCCGGCAACGACGCCCGCGATGTCCACGCCCGGGACACCGCTGTTCTCCTCGATGACGACACCACCTCGTGGGCATCGTGGAACCTGTACGCCGCGCAACTGGCCCGCGACACCGGTGCCCGCGCGGTGCGGATCTGCGACGGCGGCATCACCGGCCCCGCCTTCTTCGATCACGTGCGCCGCAGCCGCCGCCCCATCATCCACGCGCCCAAGGGCCAGACCGCGCCGCTGCCGCCCGACCTGAGCCGGCGCCCGGTGATCGCGCCACAGGTCTACTGGACCTGGTCCCTGGTCTGGCGCCGCGGCGAGGAGCGCGCCGCCGTCCTGGCCGTCGTGGACGCCGTCACCGACGACGTCGGCGACCTCGGAATCCGCCGCCCGGACGCCTGGCTGCCCGACAGCGACCCGCACAAGCAGTAGGCAGCCTGCACCTCGGCGAGCCGGTGCGAGGCTGCGCCTACCTACAGAGAGAAAGCCGGTCGTGGCGCCGGCCCGGGCGCAGGCGCACCGTAGAAGGATGGGCATCAAGCAGTCAGCGCTTCCGCGACTGCAATCCAGGAGGGGCCTGACCATGGAATTCCTCGTCACCATGACCACCCACGTTCCGGACGGAACGCCGGAAGAAGCGGTCCAGGACATCCGCGCCCGCGAGGCCGCCCGCTCGCGCGAGCTCGCGGCCCAGGGACACCTGCTGCGCTTGTGGCGCCCGCCGCTGGCACCAGGCGAATGGCGCAGCCTCGGGCTGTTCGCCGCCGCCGGCGGCGACCGGCTCGAGGAGGTTCTCGCCTCGATGCCGCTGCGGGTGTGGCGCACCGATGAGGTCACCCCGCTCTCGCCGCACCCGAACGACCCGCCCCGCGGACCCGCGAGCAGCGCGGTCACCGCTGCAGAGTTCCTGGTGACCTTCACCCTGGCCGTTCCGCCGGGCACGGCCGACCAGGCGGTGCAGGAGGGCAGGGCCCGTGAGGCGCAGGCCGCGAACGACCTGGCCGGCCAGGGACACCTGCTCCGGCTGTGGACCCTGCCAGACGGGCGCGCGCTGGGCCTGTACCAAGCCCGCGACGCCGCCGAGATGCAGGCGATCCTGGAGTCGCTGCCGCTGGCCCCGTGGATGACCGCGGACACCACGCCGCTGTCGCCGCACCCCAGCGACCCGGCGATCATCTACCCGCCGACCGCGGCGCCGACCACAACGTCATGAGCGAAAAGGGGCAGAAGGTCGCCATCATCACCGGCGGCTCCCAGGGCATCGGCGCCGGCCTGGTCGCTGCCTACCGCCGGCAGGGCTGGAGCGTGGTAGCCAACGCGCGCTCACTGCAGCCGGCCGAGGACCCGGACGTGCTCACCGTCGACGGCGACCTCGCTGACCCCGCCACCGCCGACCGGATCGTCAGCGGAGCACTCGGGCGCTTCGGCCGCATCGACACGCTCGTCAACAACGCCGGCGTCTACATCTCCAAGCCGTTCACCGACTACAGCGCCGAGGACTACGCCATGGTGGTCGGAGTCAACCTCACCGGGTTCTTCTGGCTGACCCAGCGGGTGATCGCCGAGATGCTGCCGCGCCGAAACGGCCACGTAGTCAACATCTCGGCCACCCTCGCGGACTACACGGACTCCAGCGTGCCCTCGGTCCTGCCCGCGCTGACCAAGGGAGGCCTGGCCTCGGCCACCCGGTCACTCGCCGTCGAGTACGCCTCCCGCGGCATCCGGGTCAACGCCGTCTCGCCGGGCATCATCCAGACGCCGGTGCACCCGGCGGACAGCTACCAGGGACTGGGTGACCGGCTTCCTCCGCTCGGGCGCGTCGGCCAGGTCAGCGACGTCGTCGACGGCATCTTGTTCCTGGAGGCGGCACCGTACATCACCGGGGAGATCCTGCACATCGACGGTGGCCAGCTCGCCGGGCACTGACCGCGCCCCGGTGGCCAGCACACGTTCCCGCGGGAACGCCTGTTGTCCGCTCAGCGAGGGTCCCCTGGGCCGTTCGGCGTGGTTGTCCCCGGGATTATCAGCGTGGATTCGTATGCGAGTACGACGGCCTGGACGCGATCGCGCAGGCCGAGCTTGGCAAGTATCCGCCCGACATGGACCTTCACCGTGCCCGCGGACAGGTACAGCCTGGCGGCAATCTCGCTGTTCGACATGCCCGCGGCGACGAGGGCGAGGACATCCTGCTCGCGGGTGGTCAGGGCGCGGCGTATCTGCTCGGCATGCTGGCCGCCAGGTTGGCCGGGATGCGCGGTGAACTGCCGGATGAGGCGCCTCGTCGCGGTTGGCCCGAGGACCGCGTCGCCGGCCGCGATGGTGCGGATTGCGGCAACCAGATCGTCTGGCTGGGTGTCTTTGAGCAGGAAGCCGCTGGCTCCCGCGCGGAGCCCTTCGTAGACGTAGTCGTCCATGTCGAACGTGGTGAGAATCAGCACCTTCGACTGCAGTCCCGCGGCGGCGATGTCGCGGGTCGCCTCGATGCCGTCGCGGCCAGGCATCCGCACATCCATGAGCACGACGTCAGGGCGCAGCGCCGAGCACATGGAAACGGCAGTCACCCCGTCGCTCGCCTCGCCGGCCACCTCGATGTCGGGCTCGGCATCGAGGATCAGCCGGAAGCCTTTCCTCATCAGCGCGTGGTCGTCTGCCAGCAGAACGGTGATCATGACACGGCCGCCGGATCGAGGCCGAGCCGGGCGGAGACCCGCCAGCCGCGCGGATGACGCGGACCGAAATCGAGATCGCCGCCGAACGCGCTGATGCGCTCCCGCATCCCGGTCAGGCCGCCGCCGGCCGCGCCCGCTGCTGCGCCCAGTCCCGGGCCGTCGTCCTCGACATCCACGCGTACCTCGGCCGGCGTAAGCTCCAGCCGGACCGCCGCGCTCGCCCCCCGGCCGGCGTGTTTCATCGTGTTCGTCAGAGCTTCCTGAACGAGCCGGAAGACCGCAAGCTGGATGGCAGGTGGCAGGTCCGCACCAGCGCCGCTGCACTCGTACCGCACGGGCAGGCCAGCGGCGCGGATCCGGACGAGCAGGTCGTCCAGGTCGGCCAGGCCAGGCAGCGGTTGCCGCAGTTCCTGCCCCGAATCAGTTCTCAGCACGCCCAGCAGCCTGCGGGTCTCGGCCAGCGCCTGCCGGGCGGTACCCGACACGTCCCGGATCGCATCGGCCGCCTCGCGTGGCGCGCGGGTGACCGCGCGGAGGGCGCCGTCGGAGAGCGCCACGATCACTGTCAGGTGGTGAGCCACGCTGTCGTGCATCTCGCGGGCGATGCGGGCCCGTTCCTCCGCCGCTGCCAGCGCGCTGCTCTGGTCGCGTTCGCGCTCGAGCCGCCATGCCCGGTCACGCAGCGCGGCGAGATAGGCCCGACGGGTGCCCACGTACAGGCCCACGATCGCGACAGCGGCCGCAAACCCGGCAGCGTCAGAGATCGCGACCGCCCAGTGACGCGTGCCGTCCTGGGCGACCACCATGAGCACCACCCCGGCCGTGAGCACCGCCGCGGCCAGCGCCTCAACCCGGCGCATCATGGCGGCGACGGTGTACAGGCTGATCGCCAGCGCCACCGGGAACAGCGCGCCGCGATCCGGCCACTGCGCCAGGACGGCCGCCGCCAGCAGGGTCCACAGGAACACCGGCCCGGGCCACACCCGGCGTAGCGGTAGCGCCCCGGCCGTCAACACCGCGACCAGCACGCCGGCGGCCAGCGACAGGTGGACAGGATGCATTGCCTGGCCGAACGAGAAGCGCGCCAAAGACGCCGCGCCCGCGACGACGGCGCATCCGATGTCGAAGACCCAGGATCGCAGCGGCCGCGTACCCGGGTTCTCGGCCGGCTTCCAGAAGGACACTCCTCTATCTTCCTCGCAGTTCACAGGCTGCAACGCCATCCTCGCCAGGCGACCTGGACGGCCGGCATCACCGGTATGCCCGCAGCACAACCGCAGCGTCAGGAGATGCCGGTGCCGGCATCGCCGGCCGATACCGTGTGCTCGCTGGCTGGCCGGGCAGCCGCCTGCCATATCCGGGCCGCGAGCAGCACCATCGCCACCGCGAACGGCAGCATGAACAGCACGACGAGGACAGGCCCGCCGGATGACGCCTGCTGTGCGACCTCCAGGCCGACGACGAACAGGACCGCCAGCCAGCGCGGCACGCTCCGGCTCCGCCACAGGGCAACACCCATCAGGACAGGCGCGGCGAAGATGCCAATGAAATAGGCGTAAAGGAACGCGTGGTCGAACGCGGAATTGAACGATGTTACCAGGAACCGCGCAGCCGCGTCTTGTGACAGGTGCGCCGTCGCCACGGCGGCGAGGCCGGGATAGACCAGGACGTTGACGAGGGCTCCGCAGAAGGCTCCGATGCCTCCGATCAGCGCGGCGACGGTGGCCACCGCCGAGCCGCGGTCTCTGACGAGTGCGGCGATCGCCGCGTACGAGACAGCCAGAGCCCCCAGCGCGAGAAGCGCGAGCGAGCCCGCGAGGTAGAGCTGAGCCGGGTGCTTTGCCGCGATGGGCAGCACCTTGAGCGCGGTGGCCGTGGTCTGAACCACCTGGTCGAGCCCTTTGGGGGTCAGCGCCTCGGCGCTGATATAGAGCGCGGCGGCGAGGGGCAGGAACAGGGCCAGCACCCGCTGGCGTATTCGGGCTGCGTTATCCATTGGCTTCTCCAGCCTGGTAGTAATGTCCGTTCACCAGAACGCTAGGGGCCCCGCCACCGCGGGGCATCTGCCTCGAGGCCGCACTTTCCCCGCCGCCTATGCCGCAGGGCATAGGCCCGCCAGTGCGCCAGCCCGGCGAGCCGGCGGCGGGGCTCAAGCGGTGGCGCGCGGTGCCCGTTCCGGGCAGAGCCCGAGATGTCAACTTGGTACTGGCTTGGTGTCAGCTTGGTGCCAGCTTGGTGCCGGGGTGAACCATCTCGCCGCAGGAGCCGTAGTCACTGGTGTATCCGTCTACTGCGGAGGTGGGGGGGATTGACCATGCGCCGATCCGTGCTGTTTGCCTCGGCGCTGTCGTTAGCGGCGGCGTTCTCAGGCGGCGGTTCCGCCAGTGCCCCGGCGGTCCCTGCCCACGGCGGCGGGAGCAGGTTATTGCTGGCTATCACGGCCTTGAGCCCGGGCACGGCGGCTACGGTCAGTAACGCCTCAGACCTGTCCAGATCCAGCTCAGCGGGCCGGCGCCCTGGCTTTGGGGGGAGGTGGCGGCACCGATCGGGATGCCGGTACGCGCGATAAGGGGAATAGCGCCAGGCAGGCCCTGGCCAAACGAAAGGGCGTCGCAATGAGAGCAAGACATGGCAGTTCTCTGATCATCCGGGGCAGGTGGTGGGCCGCGGCGGTGGCCGCGGTGATGGCCGCGTCGCTGGCCGTGCCGGCGTCGGCAGCCGGGGCCGCCGAGGGGCACCGCGGGTTCACCCAGACCAATCTGGTTTCGGATGTCCCCGGAATGGCCAAGCTCACCGATCCGCTCGTCTCGAACCCGTGGGGTATCTCACTCGGCCCGACAACCCCGCTGTGGGTGACGAACAACAACACCAACACGGCCACGCTGTACCAAGGTGCCAACGGCAAGAAGCCGATCAGCAAGGTGGCCCTGACGGTCAAGCTTTCGCCGGGCCCGACCGGGACAGTGTTCAACTTCCGTGCCGCCAGCAACCCCAAGGACTTCGTCATAGGTCCCAAGGGGAAGAGCACCCCGTCGCTGTTCATGTTCAACTCGCTGGCCGGGAACCTCATCGGCTGGTCACTGAATCTGCCGCCTATCACCCAATCTCACAACGTCCGGCACGTGGCTGGTGCCGTCTACACCGGGCTCGCCGAGGCGTCCACGAAGCAGGGCGGCCGGCTGTTCGCCGCCAACGCCTCGATGGGAACGGTTGACGTATTCAACGCGAAATTCCAGAAGGTCGGCAGCTTCCGCGACCCGAGCCTGCCTAAGAACGTGGCGCCGTACAACGTGGCACTGCTGCGCGGCAAGCTCTATGTCACGTTTGCCCCGCCGCCCGGCACCACGACCGGACTCCAGGGGGCGATCGACGTGTTCAGCCTCAGCGGCCACAAGATCCGCCGGCTGGTGACCGGAGGCCCGCTGTTCGCCCCCTGGGGCATGGTGATCGCTCCCCGGCTCTGGGGCAGCTTCGGCGGCGATCTGCTCGTCGGCAACGTTGACAACGGCCGGATCAACGCCTTCAATCCCACCACCGGAAGGTTCCAAGGCACCCTGCGCAACAAGAACGGAAGGGTGATCGTCAATTCGGGCCTGTGGGGCCTGGCGTTCGGCAACGGCGTGATCGGCACCCCGCGAACACTGCTGTTCTCCGCCGGGATCGATAACTACAGTCACGGACTGGTCGGACTGATCCGGCCGGCCAGGGGCGGCTCCTGACATCCAGCACCGGGGATAAGTAGCTGCCAGGGGTTTGGCGCCGTTCACCGTTGAGCGGCGTCAAACCCCCGGTGGCGATGGGGCGCGGTGACCACCCTCGTGAACATCCGCACCACCCGTCACCCGGCTGGAAAGTTCCCGGGCCGGGGTGAAACTTTTCCGGCCCCGGGACGCGACAGTTGAGGTATGGAGGGTCCCCCGAGCGACGAGACGCTGCTGATCGCCGTCGCCGAACGCGACATCCACGCCTTCCATGCGCTCTACGAACGCCACGCCGGCTGGCTCGCGATCCGGCTCTCCCGCCGGTGCAACGACCGTGATCTCGTGGCCGACGCCGTCCAGGACACCTTCGTCGCGGTCTGGCAGAAACCGCGAGGCTTCCGCGGTGACGGCGACATCGCGGCGTGGCTGTGGGGCATCGCGATCCGCCGGCTGGTCAGCCGCCTCCGCCAGCGGACCGACGTCGCAGCCGTGTTCGAGCGCACCGGGACCACGCCGGCGGCGGAGGACCAGGTCCTGCTGTCGGTCGAGTACGGCGACATCGGCGAGGCCCTGGCCCGGCTTTCACCGGAGATGCGCGCCGTCATCCAGGCCGTTGTGCTGGACGGCCTGTCCGCCAAGGAAGCCGCGCAGCTGCTGCACGTGCCGGTGAGCAGCGTCAAGACACGGCTTTACCGGGCCAAGGCGCACCTGCGAGCTACGCTAGCGGAGGGACTGTCATGACCGGCTGGCACGCCGACGGCGAAACACTGCGACGCTACGTCGAACGGACCGACTCGGTGGCCGAGGGCGCCTCGGTCGAGCAGCACCTGCTGACCTGCGCGCAGTGCCGGGGCCGGGTCAACACCGCGGCCACCGCGGCCGATCTCGCCGTGGTCGATCTCGCCGCGGTGTGGGACCGCACGCGTGACGCCGTCGAGATACCGCGCCCTTCGGTGTTCGAGCGGCTGCTGCGCGCCGCCGGACTCCCGGCCCACGAAGCCCGGCTGGTCGCGGTGGCCAGCGCGTTCCGCGCCGCGTGGCTGGCCGGCGTGGCCGCGGTCCTCGCGTTCGCCGCTCTGGCGGCAGCGATCGGGCACGCCCGCGGGCTCTGGTACTTCCTGGCCGCGGCGCCGCTCGCGCCGTGCCTGGTGGTCGCGTTGAGCTACGACCGGCGGATGGACCCCGCTCTCGAGCCGGAGATGGTCACGCCCTACCCCGCCCTGCGCCTGGTCCTGCTGCGCACGATCGCGGTACTCGCGCTCGCGCTGCCCGCCGTGCTGCTTCTCGGGCTGGTTGTGCCGGGCGAGGCGCCGTTCACCTGGCTGCTGCCGGCGGTCGGCTTCGTCGCAGTCGTGCTGGCCGCGTCCACCTGGGTCAGCCCGCTGAACGCGGCCGTCGCCGTCAGCGCCGCCTGGCTCATGACGGTCTGGCTACTGGCCGCACGGTCGGCTTCGCCGGCCGCAGTGCTCCAGGCCCGGGCCCAGGGGGCCTTCCTGATACTGGCCACGGCATCGTTCGGGATCTTTCTGGTACGCCGGCGCCACCTGCGCCAGCTTCGGCCCTGGAGGTAGCCGCGATGACCGCTTCGATCAGCTTGCGTGGCGTCGGGCGAACGTTCGGGGCCACCCGGGCCCTCGCCGACGTCCACCTGGACCTGGAACGCGGCGTGATCGGGCTGCTCGGCCCGAACGGCGCCGGCAAGACCACCCTGCTGCGGCTGCTGGCCACCGCGCTGACACCCAGCCAGGGAGAGGTGCGCGTGCTGGGCCGGGACCCGGAGGTGCCGGCCGAACGCACCGACATCCGCCGCCGGCTGGGCTACCTGCCGCAGGAGGCCGGTTTCCCGCGCGGCTTCACCGCGTTCGCGTTCGTCGACTACATCGCGCTGCTCAAGGAGTGGACCGAGCCGGACGCCCGGCACGCGGAAGTGCGCCGGGTGCTCGACCAGGTCGGGCTGTCCGACCTCGCGGCGAAGCGGATCCGGGCCATGTCCGGCGGCCAGCGGCGACGGGTCTGCCTGGCGCAGGCCCTGCTCGGGTCGCCGCAGGTGCTGATCCTGGACGAGCCGACCACCGGCGTCGACCCGGAACAGCGCGTCACATTGCGGACCGTGCTCGCGGAGATCGCGCGTACGTCGATCGTGGTCCTGTCCACCCACCAGACCGACGACGTCGCGGCCCTGTGCGAGCGCGTCATCGTGCTGGACCGTGGCCGGGTCCGGTACGACGGCCAGGTCACCGAGCTCGTCCGCCAGGCCGCCGGCCGGGTCTGGCTCGCCGACCAGCCGGACCCGGCGGCAACCGCCTCGTGGCGGACCGGCACCGGGCGGTACCGCAACATCGCCGCGCACGCGCGTGACGGCGTCGAGCACGTCGAACCGTCCCTCGAAGACGCCTACCTGCTGCTGCGCGGCGACCCGCCGGACAGCAAGCCGGCCGAGGAGGTGGCATCGTGACCACGACGTTCGCACCCGCCCGCCCCGAGGCGGTCGCCGGCCGGGCCACGCTCTCCGCGCTCGCCGCCCGCGAGATGCGCCGGTTCCTCGTCAACCCGGTCTTCCTGTTCGCCGTGGTGATGACCGCGTGGACGACGTGGGACGGCCGGGGCGCGTCGGTCACCGAGATCGACACCGCGAACCCGTACCCGGCGATCTTCCTGGGCGGGTTCGGCATGATGGCCACGTACGGGCTGACCCGCTCGATGCGCGACAGCGAGCCGGTCGTCGGCGTCACCCCGACCACGCTGCCGGCCCGCACCGCCGCGCTCTGCGCGGTCGCGATCGTGCCGTTCCTCTGTGGCGTGCTGACCCTGTTCGCGTTCCTGCATTTCCACCCGGCAGGCTCCCGGGTGTACGGGGCGTTCAGCCCGCCCGCGCAGGTCGCCGTCCTCGTCGCACAGATCGTCATCCCGTCCATCGGCGGCCCGCTGCTCGGTGTCGCGCTGGGCCGCTGGGTCCGCTTCCCTGGCGCCGCGCTCGTGCTGTTCCTGGTCATCTTCGGCTGGCTGAACGTGGTGACGATCCCGTCCTTTTTCCATCCGGACTCGGCGGCCTTCACGGCACTGCGGCTGTTCTCGCCGTTCGCGTTCTTCACCTCCACCGACAACGGTGGCGACGTCACGGCCTGGCGCGGGTCGCCGTGGTTCTTCATCGGCTGGCAGCTCGCGCTATGCGCGATCGCGGTACTGGTCGCGCTGCTGCGCGGGGCCGAAGGTCGGGTCCGCTGCCGAGTCACCCGTACCCTTCAGATCGTCCTCGTGGTGGCCGCGATCATGCTCGTGCTGGCCGCCCGCGGCGGGTTCACCCACGCCGTCCACCCATGATGGTCCGGTCGATGCTGCGGGCCGGGGCATGGCCAGCGTTCACCGGGATCAGCGGCGCGGCGATCGTGGCGGGCGGCGGCGGCGTCGCATTCCCCGCGGCCGCCGGTGTGCTGTTTCCGATCGCTTTCACGCTGCTCGCCGCCGCGGCGGCGTTCGTCCTCGACGAGCCGGCCAGCCTGGTCGTCGACGTGACACCGACCGGGCCCGTCCGGCGCACCGCGATCCGGTCCCTGGCGCTGCTGGCCCCGCTCGCCGCCGGAGCGGTGCTGATAATGGCCGGTGCGCTGCGCGGGCTGGCGCTGCCGTGGGCGGCCACCGGGCTCGCGCTCGCCGGCAACGTGGTGCTGGGATTCGCCGTCGCGTGCGTGGCCCGCACGCGTACCGGGGAGCCTGGCGCGCCGGCCGCCGCCGCCGTCGTGCTGATCCTGATGGCGCCCAGCCTCCTACCGCCGGTGGCCCGCCGGGTGAGTACGTTTCCGGCATCCGGTGGCGGCGGGCTGTCGTCGAACACCGTGTGGTGGACCGTCCTCGCCGTGTGCGCGGTCGGTGTCGCCGTGTCGGTCAACGGCCGGCCCCTGCCCCGGTGGCTGCCCGGCACCGGCATCACCATGGGACGGGACCTCACCTCATGACGCCCCCGGCGGCCTGGTGCCTGCGGATCGCCGGCGCAAATGGCATCGTCAACGGACTGGGGTTCGGCGGTTTCACGATTCCTGCGATCGTGAGCGTCGGCCAAGGGCACGGCATCCTCGACACCTTCGGGAATCCCACGTACGGCAACGGCCCGTTCGAAGGTATCGGGGTGCCAACGACCGTACCGCTGCTGGCGGGCTTCCTCGCGGCCTGCATCGTCCAGGTCGCCGGCGGTGTCCTGCTGCTGTGGCCGCGTCCCTCAGGGATCGTGGTCTCGGTCCTGGGGATGCTGCTCGCCGCGCCTTTCTGGTGGGGGTTCAATCTCCCATTCGCGTGGCTCAACGCGGCCGTAGTGCTCACCTTCCTGGTCCTGGCGTGGGCGGTGCAGAAGGGATCCTCACGTGATCCGAGCGAAGATGGCAGATCTTCCGCGCCCAAGAGTTGATCATGGCGGTTCCTGTACCGTGCCGGATCAGCTTCGAGGGGACCATGCCCGCCATGGGAGCGGCGCCGGCGAGGGCCCAGGTCTCGTCACTGGATTGTCAGCACTCCCCCACTTCTGATAATCGGACGCGAGGGTCAGCTTCTGCGCCCGTTACGCCTTCTGGTCCCGGGAGGCGAGCGCGCTCCTTTCGCGGTGATCTTCTGCCCACTGCCGCTGGCGTGCTGCTTGCTTCCTGGCGTCATCGCCGAGGGCGTGGAGATGTTCCTCCTGGTGCGGGCGCTGTCTGGACAGCGTGTCCATGGTCTGCGCCACCTGGTCCTCGGCAGCGGCGATCACCCCGGCCAGCCTGACGGACTCCGCCCGGGCCTGGTCCTCATGGCTTGTCATGCGATTCCCCTACCGCGGAGCCCGCCGTTCACGCACGCCCGCGGCCGAGTCTTTGCGGGTGGGCCTTGCTGGCTGTGGCAGCCCTGCCAGCGCCCGGGAGGTCACCCCCCCATTCGGGGTGCTTTAGTTGTACCGGGCCGGTCAGGCAGCCCAAGGGAGGAGTCGGCTGCGTGCGGATCATGGAGGACGGAGCCAGCATCACCGACCCGTTGGCGCCTTACGCGCAGGTCAACCGGAGACCTGTCCGGGGCGGCTGCTGGGTGATGGCCAACATGGTCGGCGGCCTGGACGGCTCGGCGGCCATTCGCGGCCGGGTTGGCGCGCTGTCCACCGAACCCGACGCGGCATTGTTCAGGCTGATGCGGACCCTCGCCGATGTGGTGCTGGTCGGGGCGGAGACGGTACGGCGCGAAGGTTACGGCAGCATCCGCCTGCCCGCGAAGCAGGCGGCGGCCCGGCAGGCGGCTGGGCGGCCTGCGGCACCCCGGCTGGCCGTGGTCACGCGGTCGCTGGACCTTGACTGGTCTGGCGGCGCATTCGCCGGCAGGTCGGCGCAGAGCCGGGCGCTGGTTATCACGTGCAAGGCCGCCGATGCCCGGCGCGTTGACCGCGCCCGCGAGGTGGCCGACGTCGTCATCGCCGGCGAGGACCGGGTGGATCTCGAGCAGGCGGTGCTGCTGGCAGGGGAGCTGGGTTACCGGGTGGTGCTGTGCGAGGGCGGTCCCACCCTGCTGGGTGAGCTGGTCGCCGCCGACCTCCTTGACGAGCTATGCCTGACCGTTGCCCCGCTGATGGACGGAGACCCGCTGCCGGTAGCCGTCTCCCCGCCCGGTGCGCCGTTGCGGCATTTCGCCTTGCGGCACGTGCTGCGCGACGGCGACACGCTGTTTCTCCGCTATGAGCGAGGCCACGATGACTGATGACCACTTCGGAACCATCGCCTCCTCGCTGGATGCCGCGCTGATCGTCGTCACGGCGGCGGAGGGTCAGCAGCGAGCGGGTTGCCTGGTGGGATTCCACAGCCAGTCGAGTATTGAGCCGTTGCGGTACTGCGTCTGGCTGTCCAAGGCCAACTACACCTACCGGATAGCGCTGCACTCTACTCATCTCGCCGTGCACTTCCTTACCTCATCGGACCTGCCGCTGGCTGAGTGGTTCGGGACCCGGACCGGTGACAGCGTCGATAAGTTCGCCGGCGTCCGGGCCGGGCCCGGTCCCGGCGGCGTGCCGGTGCTCGAGAACTGCCAGCACTGGCTGGTGGGACGGCGGACCACGCTGGTCGATGACGGCGGCGACCATGTGTGCATGATGACCGAGCCCGTCGCCGTGCACACCGGCGGACCGTTCCGGCCGCTCCGGCTATCTCAGGCCGCCCACCTGCAGCCCGGTCACGGTAACGAAGAACGCCCCGCTCCGCCGACCGAGCGTGCCGCACAGTAGGGCGCGCGGAATCATCTCGGCGCTCGTCCTTATTCCGCGGCGGGCGGCGGAACCAACTCCGTCTTGTACTCGGGTGCAAGAGCCTTCGACTTGACGATGAAGGCCGTCTGCGCGTCGGCGTCGAGCGGCGGCCTGTTACAGCACCAGCCGGCTCACGACAGGTACGTGATCCGACGCGGCGGGATCGTCGGTGCTGAAACTCGTCCATGCAGCTCTCAGCCGCTGACTGGTGAAGATGTAGTCGATGCGTGCCGCCGGTGCATCAGCGTGATGCGCGGTAACCGGACCGCCACCAGCGGCTGCTGTCCATGTGTCCGTCAGCGCCGTCCTGAGCTTGCCAATCTCCGGCGTCTGCGGGAGTGCATTGAAGTCGCCGAGCAGCACGGCGGGGCAATTCTCACCCACCAGTTCCACGACCTGCTGTGCCTGCTGGACCCGGTCAGTCTCCGAAAACGCGTCAAGATGCGTCACGTAAACGTGCAGCGGGCCGCCCGGCACGTTGACCTCGACGTGCAGAAGGCCGCGCTGCTCTTCGCCGGGAGACCGGAACAGGTGCGTGTTCTCCCAGCGAGCTATCGGGTAACGCGACAAGACGGCATTGCCGAACTGGATGCGCGGTCTGCCCGACGTGGGCGGATCGAGGTCGATGTTAGCGCCGTACGCGAGGTGCCAATGAAGCAGCTCAGCCAGCTTGGTGGCTTGATCGGTCCAGTTGCTGCGCTCGGCGAAGTGACGATCCACTTCCTGCAGGCCGGCGATGTCGGCGCCGCTGGCCTTGATCACGCGGGCAATCCGTTGGAGGTCCAGGACACCATCAGTGCCTTGCCCGTGGTGAATGTTGAACGACATCACGGTGACGGTGGTCCCAGACCGTGCCGATTTTGGGGCAGCGGCGGGCTCAGTCGTTGCGCTGGACTTACCCCCTGGGTGCTGCGTCACGTGAACTCCAAGTTGGTTTTCCCCGTCAGGACATCTTAGAAAGACGCGCGGGGATCGCGGCACTAGAGCACGCCTGTGGCAATGGCGATGCCGACGCCGATGAGGACCAGGCCGCCGAGCAGCTCGCCTCGCTGCCCGGTCCGCGGGCCGAGTCGGCTGCCAAGTTCCAGGCCGGTCAGGGACATGGCGATACTGACGGCGCCGATCACGGCGACTGCTCCCGCAAGGTTGACATGAAGCGTGCTGAGAGCGAAACCGGCCGCGAGATTATCGATGCTCAGCGCCAGCCCGATGACCAGCAGCCGTCTGATCTGTGTACCAGGCGGGTCCGCCGGGGCCTGGGCTGTCGGGCTGTCCGGGCTGCGGACGGCTTGGACTAGGGAGTAGATGCCGGTGGCGATCAGCAGGGCGGCCCCGGTCCAGTGCGCGGCGTGGCCGAGGGTGCTGGTGAGGCTGTGGCCCAGCAGCAGGCCGAATATGGGCATGGCCGTCTCGAAGAGGCCGAAGATCACTCCTACCCGCAGCCGGGTCCGCGCATCGATTCCGCTGATCCCGATGCCGATGCAGGCAGCGAGGTTGTCCAGGCCGAGGGAGACGGACACGAGCAGGACGGCGAGCACGGGGCAACGGTACCGGCCACCCGGTCGGCGTCGGCCGTGGTGACCAGTCACCTGGTCAACCTGGGCTCAGCCGCGGCTCGCGCTAGGCCGGTGACAGCCGGCGGGCGCGAAGGGCCTCGTAGTAGGGCAGATGACGGAGCAGATACCGCGCGGCCACGGCGTCAGGCACCGTCGCGGACGCCGAAGACACCGCGCCGAGACCCGTGCTCGCGGCTACAGTTTCGTGCCACCGACGCGACGGCTGCCATTCGGGCCGGTGTGCCGGATCCCACGACAGCGCCTCACGGACGAACGGGATTCCGGTGGCGGTGCAGTACGCTCTGACAATCCCCTCCGGGTCCCGCACCAGGTCGGCCGCGTCGGCCACGACGGGCTGGCTGGCGGTGCGTTCCGCTACCGCCGTGTAGATCTCGTGCAGCAACTCGAAGCCGATCCTTTCGACTTGCGCGTCCGGCTCAAGCTTCAGGTACGACGGGATCGTTTCCCGCGGGTCCCTGATCAGGAACGTATGGGTCACGCCGTCCAGGAATTCCGGTGTCGCCACGAACTCCGGGTACCGGAAGCCTGTCGTCTCCTTCACGAAGACCTGCCCAGGGAGTTCCAGCAGCGCTCTGATCAGATCCGGTGCCGACCTGACCCGGGCGCCGCCGACGTCGCTGTAGCCGTACATCACCAGGTACGAGAACGGCTCGTGCACGACGGTGAAATCGCCGCGCTCGGCCATCATCCGGAAGAACGCGGTCGAACCACTACGCGGCGCACTCCACATCATCAGGCGCATCCGATCTCCTGCAGGAACAAGCCGATGACTGCGGGATCAGCCAGCTCATCCGCTGACGACATCAGTGCAGGTGAATCAGGACCAGATCCTTGAGCAAGATCATCACCAGGCCCAGCGCCGCCGCGACCGAGACGGCGGCAAGCAGCTTGCGGCCGCGCAACTGGGCCGCTCGGCCGGCCAGCCATCCGTAAATGATCAGCAGCACGACGGCCGCCACCAGCCCGATGTTGGCCGCGGTGAGCGCCGAGGCCCCGGCCAGCCGGGCCAGCACCAGCGCCAGCAGCGGCGCATAGGACGCGCTGACCATCGGCCAGGTCACGGCCAGCGACTCCCGGATATATGCCCGGCTCGGCAGCCGGCCCCTGCTGCCTGCTCGCCCAGAACCTCGGCGTACTCCTCGGCGAGCCAGTAAACCAGCAGCGTGACCACGACCGAGATAACCAGCGCGGCGGTCGACAGGTGGCCCCCGACGGTATCGAGAATCGCCGCAGTGATGATGGCGCCGTATATTCCCGCAGCGCGGCGCCTGCCCAGGTTCCTCGCCGCAGGCCCGAGCTGGACCCCGCCGCCGCCGCGATGCCCGCCATGGTCGCCCCTTCCGGTCAGGTCACGAGGAATGTGCCGAGCCAGCCACGCGAAGACATCATCCAGTGCCACCAGCACCCGAGGCTAGCCGGGCTTCGTTCGCCTGGTTCCCGGCCTTCCGGCCTTCGGCCTTGCGCTCGCGGTCAGGCGCCGAGCCTGCCGCTTGGCTTTACGCTCAAGGTGCCGGCCTGGGGGCATCTGTCTTGATGTCGTCATTTCACCTCCCCTCAGCCGGGCCTGGGTCAGGTTCACGGATGGCGTCTGCTCTTCGGGCAGCGCGACAGGATCGGGACGGCCGTGGTCATACCGCGGCCACTCCGCTGGCTGCGCGGTTTCGACCGACTGGCGGGGGATCAGGAGCGCGATCACGAGTCCGGTCAGGGCGACTGCCAGCATCGTGCCGAGGGCGACGGCGAACGGCTTTCCCTCAGGCGGTTTGACCGCCGCCATAACGGAGCCGGCCAGGGAGGAGCCCAGGTTGGAGACGCTGCGGGACAGGCCGGAGATATCGCCCTGGTCGGCCTCAGGGAAGCTGGACTGCACGCCAGCTGACCGCTCTGGTCACCGCGCCGCCGATCGGCGGTCCCGCCGCCGAGCCCAGGCCGGCCGCACCGCTGACCATGCTTCCGCCCATGCCCGCGCGGATCTTCCGGCGACCGGAGCACGGGCCCGGACCAGCACCGCTGTGCGCGGCAGGCTGGACGGTAACTCCTGTTTCCGGTCGCCGGCCGGTCCGCGGACCGGCGCTAGACAGCTTCCAGGTTTGCGCGGCTGCCATAGACGCACAGCCCCCACAGCGCCACCACGTCCACCGCGATGATCGTCAGCGACCAGAAGGGGTAGGCGGGAATGAAGAACATCTGGCTGATGGCATTGAGCCCGACTACCGCAACCGCGAACCATCGGGCCAGCTGGTTACCCGCCAGCACCCCCGCCGCCGCCAGCAGCTGCAGCGCACCAAGGATGAGGGTGACCCAGCCCCAGGCGCGCAGGTCGCCGAACACGTAGTGCGCATTGGCGACGAATACGTGCGAGCGGGCGACCGCGGCGATGCCGTCGATCAGGTTGAAGCAGGCCAGTACCAGCAGCAGGACGGACGCGAAGATGATCAGGCCGTGGCCTTCCGCGCGATGCCCGCCCGTGTTGTGGGCAGGCTTTAATGTTGCCGACGTCATCGTGGTCTCCTATGTCAGGTTCAAATGTCAGGCTCGCCGAGCCCTCATCCGGACCGTTCGGCCGGTTGTGCCAGATTCTGTGCGAGCCGTCGGGGGGTGTCGTCACCCTTCCGGGGGTGATCCCTCCTGCTGGCGACGCCGCCTATTGGCAACGGCACGTGAACATCACGTGCCGCCGAAGTGAAGCCGGCTTCACCCTCCAGGGGGTGATGACGCGGAGCCATTCGTCCGGCACGCTTGAAGTGCACATGTACCAGCGGACCGAAGAGACGTAGCCGTTTTGCAGACTTATGACATCACTCTCACCGGCCAGGCCAGCACCACTGTGCGCTCGGAATTCGATGATTGCGAGATCATCACCGGCCCCGGCACGACCACCCTGCACGCCGAGCTGCCCGATCAGGCTGCCTTCGCCGGGCTCATGGAGCGGATCGCCGTCCTCGGGCTTGAGGTGATCGACGTGCACCGGGTGGGCCACCACCCCGGTAATGACTGACGCCCGATGGGGGTACTCACTGCCCGCTCAGCTGGTCAGCAAGTTGTGAACGCCGGTCGCTGCTTCGCGCTGACCGTGGGCGTCTTGATCCTGTTCACCGTCGCGCGCACGTTCGGACTGCTGGGCCCGCCCGCGGTGTCCATCAGCCTTCTTACCGCAGCACTGGTCCTGATCGCCTGGAGGGCGGGCGCAACAGCTGCTGATCTCGGGCTCGGCCGAACGAGTGTGTTCGCGGGCTTGCGCTACGGAGCAGGCGCCTTCGGGATCGTGCTGCTGGTCCTGATCGTGGCGGCCGTGGTGCCGGCGACGAACGGCTTCCTGCACGATTCGCGAGCGCAGATCGACGGCGGACGGCTGCTATACGAGCTGGGGGTGTCGATCGTGCTGCTCACCGCGATCCCGGAGGAGCTCGCCTTTCGCGGTGTCCTGCTGGGGTCGGGGCTGAGACTGTGGGGTCCATGGCGTGCGAGCGTGATCACCTCGGCGCTGTTCGGCCTCTGGCATATCGCGCCGACGTTGCACACGATGTCGGACAACCACATCTTCCGCGGCGCGTCGGGCAGCGCCGGCGGGCAGGTACTGCTGGTGCTGGGCTCGATTGCGGTTACGTTCGTCGCCGGTCTCGCCTTCTGCTGGCTCAGGCTGCGATCCCGGAGCCTGATCGCCCCGGTCATGGCGCACATCGCGACCAACGGCCTCGCGCTCACCGTCGCCTGGTTCGCGGTCCACTAGCCGCGCGGTGCGGCTGCGCCACCGTCCGCAATCCCGCGCGCGCGACGCGCGATGTACCCTCACGCCCGCGATGGTTTTCCTGAGGCTGGCCAGGTCCTGGGAGGTGATGCCGGCGGGTCGCATGATGGCATTCCACCCGTTCGACGTATTCGGCCGAGTACCGGTGACCGTGCCCGTCCGGAACGCCGGTGGCGAACGGGAGATCGGCCGTGACCTGCCAGAAGGTTATGAACGGCATCCAGAACATGGTCTTCAGCACGTCCTTGCCGGCAGGCTCGCTGATCCAGTCCGGCTCGCTGAAGATCAGATGCGGGCTCCACCAGACGATCGGGTCGGACGCGTGCATCAGGTACAGGACCCGGCTGCCATTCCAGGGCTTGCCCTGCGGGGGTATTCCCGTAGCCGGATCATTCGCGAACCGGACAATCCGCCCGTCCTGGTAGACGGGCTGGACCTCCGGGCTGCCCGCATCACGATTGTCGGTGAATTCCCGGAACAGCGCGTTGAAATTGGGCGGCCCTGCGAACAGCGCCCCATTGGTGCGGTTGGCTATGTCGTTCTCGCCGGTAAAGGCTGCCTCCCCGCCGAACGATCCCAGGCTTTCGCCGGCGACGAACAGCCTGGGGCGGTGGTCTGCGGGCAGTTTCGCCCAGGCCCCGTAGACCGCGTCGAAAAGCGCACGGCCCGCCGCGAGCGCCTTCGACTGGTTGACCAGGTAGGAAATCCACGACGGCAGGTAGGAGTACTGGATCGCCACCGTCGCCGTGTTCCCGCCGCCGAGGTACTCGAAGGAATCCACGAGGGCCGGGTTGACCCAGCCGCTCCCTGTCGTGGTCACCACGACCAGGTTCTTGCGCTGGAAACCTCCAGCGCGCTGGAGGTCCTTGACCGCCAGCGCGGCCTGGGCCTCCGCGGTGGGGGCTGATGCCAGCCCGGCGTAGATGCGGATCGGCTCCATGGCCGGATGGTGGGTGAACTTCTCGATGTCGCTGACCGACGGGCCCTTGCCGATGAAGTTGCGGCCTTGCCAGCCCAGTGAATCCCACCGGATGAGCGAGCCCGGACCGCCCGACCGCAGGCTGGTGGTGGGCTTGTGTATGCCTTCCGCGGTCATCGTGTCGCGCAGCGAATACGCGCTGTTCATGACGTTGACGAAGCCCTGCAGCAGCAGGCCGCTGACCACTAGGTAGGTCAGGCCGACCACCAGAACCCAGCCGACCCCACGCGCCGCGCGCTGCCCGATCCACCGGTCGAGCAGTTTGGCAGCCCAGCGGTACAGGCCGCGAAGGCCCCGGCCGATCAGCAGGAAGAGGCAGAAGACCGCCGCCGCGATAAAGGGCGAGGCCACAACGAGCGGGACGTTGTAATCCGTCACCCCCATCAGCTTGCGGATCTCATACTGCCAGTACTGCCCGAGGCCGAAGGAAACGACATATAGGACAGCCGCGCTGACGAAGAAGGTCAGCCAGGCCCAGCGCCGAGGCCGCCGAGGGTCCCGGTCGGCGAAGGCCCGCCAGACCGCCGCCGCCAGCACTCCCAGCCCGTAACCGATGGCCGCGGTGATGCCGAAGACCACGCCCTGGATGATGCCGCCGCGCGGCAGCAGCGACGGCGTGAAAGAAAGACACCCGACAATGAGCGCTCCCCAGCAGCCTGGGAGCGTGAGATAGAGCAGCTTCCGGGGTTTTCCGGGACGCGGCGATGGCTCGGGGCCTTCAGCCGCTGTTGGCGTCGGGGCGGATACGGCGACCGCCTGCGGCTGATCGATTTCGGCTGCCGCCGGCGGCTGATCGGCTTCGGCGGGATCGGCAGCACGCTGGCCCGCTACATCTGGATGCTCGCCTGGTGACGGACCCGCCGCCGGTCCCGGTATGTTCCGCGCCATGTCTGCGTCCTCCTTGGCGGCTGCGCTGCATCCGCGTCCGTCTCCCGGCGGCGGCCCGGCGGCGGATCTCGAGCACACTCGATCCCCTGACCACCGCCTCGGCGATCAGGGGATCATACGGGCTTACTGCGCGGCTGCTTGCTCGCCGTGCAGGGCTTCCTGAAGTTCCTGCTCGTTCTGCTTGGACAGCGAGGTCTTCAGCACCGTCCCGCCGTACTGGCTCATCGCCTCCACGGCCTTATCCGGCGTGACCTTCTCCAGCATCAAGAACAAAGCCGAGTTACCCGGCTTGAGCATGTCCCTGACCTGATCCTGGAACTGCTTGTCGATACTGGTCTTCGCCACCTTGCCCATCAGCGCCCCCATCCCGGCGCCGATCGCCATGCCGAAAACCGGGATGAAAAACAGCAGCCCGAACAAAAACCCCCAGAACATCCCCCACGACGCCCCGGCACCAACCGGATGATGCGTGGTGTGCACGTGATAACTGCCATCCTCGTCCCGCACGATCACCGCGATCGCATCCGGCTGGATGATCAGGTCCTGAGCCAGCCGCCGCGCCTCGGCAGCAGCCGCGTCCGCGGTCGTCTCATCCGGATATCCGATGGCGATCAGGTCAGCCATGACATCCCCTTTTCTCATCTGTGGTTGTTCTCTCCCGCTGCCAGGCGACACCGGGGTATTGCTCCTCTGACAGGTTCAAGGACAGCTTCACCACCTTGAACCGCCATGACTCACACCTAGCCAAGCGGCGGTGGCATGAGCCCTCGTCTGCATCCCGGCTCTCCTGTTTGAACGGTTCCAGACTGTGTTCGCGCTGCTTGGGTGTCGTCACCCTCCTGGGGGTGATTCCTGCACACCGGGCGTGGCAAGCCCAGCACCACGCATACGTCGGCCCCGATGACCATGGCCTTTGCCATCGTCTCGCTCAGCGCGGTCAACATCGGCCTGGTCATGTGACGGGAGCGCCAGACGCTGTGGTCGCCGCCAGTGTTCCCTACCTGGGCTGGATCATCCTAGGGTGGATCCTCACCTGGGCCACGGTGGAACTCGGCATGCTCCAGGTGATCTGATCGAAGCGGAACTGCAAGTCCTGGCCCGCGGCTGATGATGGTCCTAGGCGCCGACGTGACCTGACCGAGAAAGGACCGACAATGGCCGACCAGAGAGCCAAGCGCATCGCGGAGCTCATCAAGCCGCTGCGGGTCAAGCCCGGATCGAAGGTCAACCTGGCCAAGGACTTCGACCCGGGCTACAAGCCAGACGCGCTGAAAAAGAAGAAGGACGGCGCCTCGCTGCTGCAGACCGGCATCGACATGCTGTGTGACTACCAGGCGCGGCTGGCCGCCCAGGACAGCCACGGGGTGCTGGTGTGCTTGCAGGCGATGGACGCCGGAGGCAAGGACGGGACGATCAGCCACGTGATGAGCGGGATGAACCCGCAGGGCGTGCAGGTGAACAGCTTCAAGGTGCCGTCCTCAGAGGAACTCGACCACGACTACCTGTGGCGGTATGCCCGCCGCCTGCCCGCACGCGGCGACATCGGGATCTTCAACCGGTCCCACTACGAAGAGGTCCTGGTCGTGCGGGTGCACCCGGAGAACCTCGACCGGCAGAAGCTACCCATCCAAGCCAGGGGCAAGGACGTCTGGGACCGCCGCTACCGGGAGATCAACGACTGGGAGCGGTACCTGACCGGCAACGGGTTCAAGGTGGTGAAGCTGTTCTTGAACCTGTCCAGGGAAGAACAGCGGATCCGGTTCCTCAAGCGGATCGACCTGCCGGACAAGAACTGGAAATTCTCCTCGGCTGATGCCAGGGAGCGGCAGCGGTGGGACGACTACCAGCAGGCGTTCTCACAGATGCTGTCGGCCACCAGCACGCAGTGGGCGCCCTGGTATGTCATACCAGCGGACCGCAAGTGGTTCGCCCGGATCTGCGCGGCCGCGGTACTCGTGCACACCCTGATCGAGATCGACCCGCAGTACCCGAAGGTGAGCGCGGGCAAGCGGGATGAGCTGATGGTGGTCAAGGGCGAACTGGAGGCTGAGGCCCCCAAGGGCGCTCCCGCTGACCCCTTCGCGGCCAAAGAGAAAGCCAAGGCAGAAGGGAGCGGGTCCGCCGCGAACGGGCAGCAGCCTGACCAGGCCGGGAGCCGGGACGGGTCGGCGCCCGCCGCCCGGCGGGCAGCCCGGTCCAGGAGCCGGACGGCTACCCAGGACCGGCCGGGCAAACCCGCCACCCCGGCCACCCGGTCCCGGAGCCGGACCGCTACCCAGGACCGGCCGGGCAAACCCGCCACCCCGGCCACCCGGTCCCGGAGCCGGACCGCTACCCAGGACCGGCCGGGCAAACCCGCCACCCCGGCCACCCGGTCCCGGAGCCGGACCGCCGCCCAGAAGCCGGCCGCCCAGCCAGGTCGCAGCGCCGGCATTCGCCGGGCCAGCCGCCAGCCAGACCAGCGAGACTCCGGATCGGGAGAATAGCCATGGCGGTACAGGCCGGCGCCACCGGACGGTCGGCGGCGGGCCGGAGCTGGTACTCGCGGTCCCCGGATGAGGTGAGCGCCGACCTGAGCGTCGAGCCGGCGACGGGACTGTCCGTTTCTCGGGCGGCCGAGCTGCTAGCCGCCAACGGCCCGAACGCGCTGCCGGAGGAGAAGCCGGAACCGGGCTGGCGCCGGTTCATCGATGAGTACCGCAGCTACATGCAGATCATCCTGGTCGCCGCCGCGGTCGTGTCGCTGGCGATCAAGGAGTGGAGCACCGGGGTGCTGCTCCTGCTGCTGACCGTGCTGAACGCGGTGGTGGGCCTGCGGCAGCAGGGCAAGGCCGAGAGCGCGATGAACGCGCTCAAGTCGATGATGAAGGCGACCGCCCGGGTACGGCGGGACGGGTCCGAGTCCGAGATCCCGGCTGAGCAGGTGGTCGTGGGCGATATCGTCCTCCTCGCCGCCGGGGATGAGGTCCCTGCGGACGGACGCATCATCACGGCGAGCGCCCTGCAGATCGACGAGTCGGCGCTGACCGGCGAGAGCGTGCCCGCGGCCAAGGACGCGGGGACGCTGGCCGGCAACGAGCTGGGCCCGGGTGACCAGGTCAACATGGCCTTCATGAACACCCCGGTCACGCACGGCAGCGGCAGCATGATCGTCACTGCCACCGGCGCCGGCACCGAACTGGGGAAGATCTCCGGGATGCTGTCGGCCACGGCCCGCGAGGAATCGCCCCTGACCAGGGAGATGAACCGGCTCACGCTGTGGATCGCGGCCGCGGCCGGCCTCACGGTGATCGTGATGTTCGCGCTCGGCCGGGCGCGGGGCCAGGCCTGGGATCACCTCTTCACGGCTGCGGTGGCGCTGGCCATCGCGGCCATCCCGGAGGCATTGCCCACAGTGACGCAGACCATCTTGTCCGTCGGCGGCCTGGACCTGGCCAAGCGCAACGCGATCGTGCGGGACCTGCCCTCGGTCGAGACGCTGGGGTTCACCTCGGCGATCAACTCCGACAAGACCGGCACGCTGACCATGAACCAGATGACCGCGGTCGAGGTAGTGAGCACGACCGAGCGCTACACCATCTCCGGCATCGGTTACGGCCTGGAAGGCCAGGTCCGCCACGCAGCCGGCGCCGCGGCCAGCATCGAGGACGCCATCCTGCCCTATCTGGTGGCCAGCGACGCCAGGCTCGTGGACGGCAAGGTCGTCGGCGATCCCACCGAGGGAGCCCTGCTGGTGCTGGGCTACAAGGCCGGGATGGACATCGATGAGACTCGTGAGCGGCTGCCGCGGCTGGCCACGCTGCCGTTCGACCCGACCTACAAGCTGATGGCCACGTTCCACACCGCCGCCGACGCGACCGGACGGCCGGTGGTGCGATGCTTCGTCAAGGGCGCGGCGCCCGCGGTGATGTCCCGGGCCGCCACGGCCCTGTCGGACGGCAGCGCCATTCCGTGGGACAGCGAACTCAGCGAACAGCATGTGACGCAGATGGAACGGATGGAGGGAGAGGGCCGGCGAGTAATGGCCGCCGCGACCCGCGATCTCGATCCGGCCGGCTTCGACCCGGACGGCGACCTGCTCGGCTACGTCACCGGCCTGCAGATGACCAGCCTGGTCGGCATGGTTGACCCGCCCCGGGACCAGTCCAGGGACGCGGTGGCCAGCGCCCAGGCGGCCCACATCCGGGTCCGCATGGTGACCGGGGACGACGTCATCACCGGCGCGGCCATCGCCAGGCAGGTCGGCATCGGCGGCCAGGCCATCCTCGGCGCCGACTTCGCCGCCCTGCCCGAGTCCGAGCGGCTGGCCCGCATCGACGATATCGGCGTGGTCGGCCGGGTCGCCCCCGAGCACAAGGTGCTCCTCGCCGACACGCTCAAAAAGAAGGGCGAGGTCGTGGCGATGACCGGTGACGGTGTCAACGACGCCCCGGCCATCAAGGCGGCCGACATCGGGATCGCCATGGGGAGCGGCACCGAGGTGGCCAAGAACGCCGGCCGGATGATCTTGTCCGACGACAACTTCGCCACGATCGTGTTCGCGGTCGAGCAGGGCCGCAAGATCTACGACAACCTCACCAAGTACATCCGCTTCGTCCTGGTGCTTCTGGTGGTCTTCGTCCTGACGTTCCTGGGCGCGACGCTATTCAACATCGCCGCCGGGGAGCCCTTCACCCCCGCCCAGGTGCTGTGGATCCACTTCGTCGTCAACGCCCCGTTCGGTTTCGCGCTCGGCTTCGACAAGGAAAGCCCTGGGCTGATGGCCCGCACGCCGCGCCCGCGCGGCGAGTCGGTGCTGACCAGGCCGGTGATCGTCACCGTCGGCCTGTCCGGGCTGGCCATCACCATCGGCCTGCTATCCATGATCGCAATCGGCCAGCACCTCTTCGGCAGCGTCGCCATCGGCCAGTCGATCGCGTTCACCTCCTTCGCGCTGTGCCTGATCGTGGCAGCGCTCGAATGCCGCAGCGAAACCGGCACGGTGCTGACCACGGCCAGCTTCGACAGCAAGCAGATGAACTGGGCCATGCTCGGCGAGTTCATCCTCGCCGTGCTCACTACCCAGATGGACGCCTTCCGGCGCCTGCTCGGAACCACCGAGATTAACCTGCGGCAGTTCGGCTGGGCACTCGTGCCCGCACTCGCCCTGCTCCTGCTCTGGGAACTCGGCAAACTGCTAGCCCGGCGGCGGAAGCCGACGACTGCCACCCCCCTGCTAGCCAGCGACGGTGAGATGCACAATGCATCCGCTCATGAGCCCAGGGAGCTGAGATGACAGCACCGGCAGGAAGGCGAGCCGGCATCGTCGTGGGAGTCGACGGGTCAGACTGCTCGAAGGACGCTCTCCGGTGGGCAGCCCGGCAGGCGGAACTCACCGGCGCCACCTTGGAGGCCATCGTTGCCTGGCATTATCCGACGTTCTCCGGCTTGGCGCCGGCCAACCCGCGGGAACTTGGCCTGTCCGCCCTCGCAGAACAAGCCCTCGCCGACGCTGTCGATGAGGTATTCGGCGCGGATCATCCTGCCTGGCTGGGCACCCGTGTCGTCGAGGGTCCACGCGGGCGAGGTCCTGGTCGATGCGTCGGCAGGCGCGGACCTGCTGGTCGTGGGCAGCCACGGACACGGGAGATTCGCCAGTGCGGTGCTCGGCCCGTTCAGCAACCACTGTGTTCATCACGTCCGCTGCCCCATCACCGTGATCCCGCCGCGCCAGTAGAATCAGGCTTTGGGACCTGCGTGATCTCAGAGCAGGTGCAGGTTGACGGCCCGCTGGATAGCTTCCGAGCGCGACGTGACGCCGAGCTTCTGGTAGATCGACCGGCGATGGGTTTTCACCGTGTTGCGCGAGATGTAGAGAGCGGCAGCCATCTGCGGATAAGTGCTGGTCGGCAGCAGCTTGAGGATGCGCAGCTCGGCGGGGGTCAGCGGCTCGACGAGTACGCGACGGGACCGACAGGTGTCCGGCTGCCCGGCGCGCGCCTCAAGTGCCGCACCAACAAGCTGGTCGATGAACGGATCCGGGCCTAGCTGAGCCGAATGCTCGACCAGGTAACTCGTCACCGGGGGCGCGGTGGTGACGACCGTGTTCAGGAAGCCGTCGCGGCGGGCCGCCTGGATGACACCGCCCAGGATGCCGGGGGTCGCCGGGTCATCGCGCCCGATCGCGGCGGCGACCAGGAGTATCTGCCGCACCAGCGCCCGGCGCGGCGTCAGGTCGCTCGCCGGCAGCGCCCGCAGATGTTCGTGCGCGGCGTGCGGGTCTCCCGAGGCGAGCGCGATCCTGGCCAGCAGCAGGCCCCCGCGGGCCACGGGCAGCCGGCCGGCCAGCTCAGCCGGGGAGCGGATGTCGCCCAGCGACAGCCGCAGCAGCGCCTCCAGCTCATCGGCCTGCGCCAGCAGCACCGACCCGGTCCCGGCCAGGACCAGCCGCGCCGCCTCGACGGTAGCCAGCGCCTCCCGGACCTGCCCGCGGGCGGCCCAGATCCCGGCCCGGTCCAGCAGCGCCAGGAACTCGAACAGGGGCCGCCGCCGCTCGGTTATCAAGACCGCCTGCTCGGCCAGCTGTTCGGCGGTGTCGAAGTCCCGCCGCTCGAGCGCGAGGCCGGCCAGCACGCGCAGATGGTCCACGGCGAAAAAATGGCGGTCGAATCCCAGCCGCCGTGCCTGCGTCCTGGCGACGCCCGCGGCCTCGGCGGCCTCGGCCAGCCGGCCCGCCGCGAACCAGGCCAGCGCCCGCGCCCCGGGCACCATCACCCGCTTGACCGGCTCGGCGAGCCCGGGCATCGCCAGAGCCGCGGCTGCCTCCCGCTCGACCGCGGCGAACTCTTCTAGGCAGTTGTAAACGCGCAAGAGGATCAACGGGACAGCCGCGTCCCACTCATCGGTCAGCTGCCTCTGCCCTTGGATAGCCCGCGCGGCGAGAGCCTCGTCCACAGCCTCGTTGAGCCGGCCCATCTGGGCGAAGTGGAATGACCGCATGGCCGCGAACCGGGCCGCCAGCCTCGACCCGGGCGTAATCGGCGGCCGGGCCTGCCCGGCCAGGTCAAGATACTCGCCACCGCGAGCCGGATCCCCGCCCAGCAGCAGGTCGGCGGCCAGGCCCAGCAGTCGGTCAGGCGCATCCGCCAGCAGCGAAGGAGGAACCATGCTGAGGTCCAGCGGCGGCGGCAGGCCGGGGTCGCGCAAGAAGTCGGGAACCACCCGGTCCTGGATCAGGGTCAGCGCCCGGTCGACCTGCCCCGCCGCCAGGAAGTGGCGCGCCGCGCGCCGCGTGTCACCGGCCGAAGCGAACCATTCGGCCGCCCGGACCTGCAGGCCCTGCTCGCGGGCCGCGTCCCTGGCCCGCAGCTCGGCGCGCAGCACCTGGCGCACCAGATGGTGGTACCGGAAGGTCGTCCGTTCGTCATCGACCGCAACCAGGAACAGGTTTGCCGCATCGATGCGGCGCAGCAGCACCGCCGCGTCCTGCCGCCCGGTGACGGCCGTGCACGCGGCCGCCGTCAGCTCGCCCAGGACGGAGGAGTCGAGCATGAACCGCGCCACCTCGGGCGACTGCTGATCGAGGACCTCGGAGATGAAGTACTCGGCGATCGCATCGCTGCGGACATCGAGCGCCCGCGCGGCCTGCACCGGGTCCCCAGCGCCGCGCAGCGATAGCGCTGCCATCTGCAGCGCCGCTGCCCACCCCTCGCTGCGCTGATGCAGCAGCGCCATGTCAGCGGCGGTGACCTCGACGCCGAAGTTCACTAGCAGGTCGCGGCTGTCGGCCAGCGAGAAATGCAAGTCCCGGTCGCGCAGCTCGCACAGCTCCCCCGCCATCCGCAGCCGGTGCAACCGCAGCGCAGGGTCAACGCGGCTGGCCAGCACCAGCTGCGCGGTCGCGGCAGGCCAGCGCTCGACCAGGTCGGTCATGTCCCCCGCCACCACAGGCGCCGCATAGTGGAAGTCGTCTACTATCACCGCTGACCCGGCGGGCAGCTTCGCGGCATCGTTGGCGATCGACGCGATGACGTCGGCCGACACGACGCTATCCATGGCAAGCAGGTCGGCGGCATCGCAGCCGAACCCCGGCATCACCGCCCGCGGAGCCTCGAGGAAGCCCTCCCAGAACCGGATCGCGCTAGCGTCCGCCCGATCGCAGGACAACCAGGACGTAGTACCTGGGGATCGTGCTGCCGCCCAGCTCGACAGCAACACGCTCTTGCCCCCGCCGGCCGACCCTACGACCACGGTCAGCTGCTGGCCAGCCCCCGCCGTCAGCCGGTCATGCAGCACCGGCCTGACCACCAGCGTGGCGGGCAGCGTCGTCGGCCGGAACTTCGCCAGCGCGAACCGCGTGCCTTGCGGAGCGCTGCGCTCAGCCGTGGCAGGCTCTGCTACCACACGTGTCCCCGTAGTTCCGTTGCGTCTGCACGGTCATGTCCGGCCACCCTGCCTGTGTGCTCGTGGCGTGGGCTCGCGCGTGGCCCGCTGGAATCAACAATGAGGTAGCGGGTCAGTTCTGCTGTGCAGCCGGCGCCATTGATTGCGGCCGGAGGAAAGCTTGGTGGGTGCATTGCTGAGGGCTCCGTGTTCCCCGCATCGGCAGGATATGGCCGTGTCACCGGGGGGTCTGGAGCGACGCGGTCACCTGCACCCGGGCATCGGCCCGATGCAGGATCGTGGAGAGCCCTGCTCGACAGGAGCCTATCGCCCGGGTCCGGTCCCGTAAAGCCGCAGCAAAGGCCGACCTTCAGCCGTGGACTGCGGCGATTTGCAGAGTGAGGCATTCTCCGGCCTTTGTTGCGGGCGCCATTCGTCGTGACGGCTGTGGTGGCTTACCGCAAGCCGGGGACCGGGCCGCCCGGATGGCTAACCGGGCTGCCGTTCTGGCGGTGACTTCAGATTGGCTCTCCTATTCCGAGGCCGGCTCCGCGGAACGGCGGTGCAGCCATGCCAGGGCTGACCGGGCAGAGGGAACGCGACGGCACCCTCATCCTCGACCTGTTGCCGCCATGAATCCGACCACAGGTCACCCCCGGGGGGGTGATGACGCCGCCCCGGCTCCCCGGGCATGCTGGCAGAACGCCACAACCGAGCAGGCTGCGAGGCGAAATGAGTGGAACCGCGAACGTATGAGATCACCTTCACCGGCCAGGCCAGCCCGGTACTGCGCGCGGAATTCGGCGACTACGAGGTCACCGCGGGACCGCGCACTACTACCCTGCGCGCCACGCTGCCGGATGAGGCGGCCCTCTCCGGGCTCATCCAGCGGATCGTCAGCCTCCGGCGTGAAGTCGTGCACGTGCTCCTCGTGCCGCCTACGACCGCGTCCTGACTGATTTCGCTCAGATCAGGGCACAGGCTTACCGGGCTATCGCGAAGGGGCAGGCATGACGATCGGTGATCCGCCCGGCCATGGCTGGACGGTGGTTCTCCGGCGCCAGCCGGTCCGCATGGTCGAGGGCCAGCCGGAAGGCGGCTACACCGATCTGTTCGAGATCATCTGCTGCGACTGCGGTGACGATCCCGACCTGGACTATCGCGACGTCTCACCGGAGCTTCAGCGGATTCGAGGCCCGTATCCGATCGCGGCCGGCGTCGCGGCATACAAGAAGCACGTCGCACAGCACCCCCAGACCGCACATGCCACCTCCGCGGAGACGGCAACCGAGGTGATCTCCCGTTAGGACCTGAGCCCTCCCGGCGACTCCCGCGGCCCACGCCTGGATGCCGGGTCACCCCCCCGTGGGTGAGGTAAAGCCGAAGCCGCGTAATACAGTCTCACGCAGATCACGAATCGCGGCGGACGGGCTGATCGCGTCCGGGCTGGCGGAGATGCGGTGCCGATGTTCAGACTGGGAGGGGGGCTGAGCCTCTCGTCCTTCCGCCGTGAGTGGCTGGCCAGGGACATTGTCGCGGGGGTCGTGCTCACGACCCTGCTCGTCCCGCAGGGCATGGCCTACGCGGAACTGGCGGGCCTGCCGCCGATCACCGGCCTGTACACGTCCATCCTGTGCCTGCTCGGGTACGCGGCGTTCGGCCCGTCACGCATCCTGGTGCTGGGCCCGGATTCTTCGCTGGGCCCGATGATCGCCGCCACGATCCTGCCGCTGATCGTCGCCAACGGCGACGCCGAACGGGCCGTCGCGCTGGCGTCGGTGCTGGCGCTCATGGTCGCTGCGATCATGATCGTGGCGGCCGTGGCGAAGCTCGGCTTTATCGCCGACCTGATCTCCAAGCCGACGATGATCGGCTACATGAACGGCCTGGCGCTGACCATCCTGGTCGGCCAGCTGCCGAAGCTGTTCGGGTTCAAGATCGAGGGGAACGGGCTGATCGCGGAATTCACCGGTTTCGTCGAGGGCCTGGCGAAAGGAGAAGCCGTCGCCGCCGCGGCCGCGGTCGGGATCGCCGGGATCGCGCTGATCGTGGTGTTGCAGCGCTGGCTGCCGAAGGTCCCGGCGGTGCTGATCATGGTCGTGCTCGCGATCGCCGCGACGTCGGTCTTCGACCTGGCCCAGCACGGTGTCAGCCTGGTCGGGGTGCTGCCCAGGGGATTCCCGCCGCTGACGATCCCGCACGTGGGCCTCGCCGACCTCGGGCCGCTGTTCGCCGGGGCGCTGGGCATCGCCGTGGTGTCGCTAGCCGACACGATCTCCACCGCGTCGGCGTTCGCCGCCCGCACCGGGCAGGAGATCCACGGCAACCAGGAGATGATCGGCATCGGCGCGGCGAACCTGGCCGCCGGCCTCTTCCAGGGATTCCCGGTCAGCACCAGCGGGTCGCGGACCGCTGTGGCGGAGCGGTCGGGCGCGAAGACGCAGCTCACCGGGGTCACCGGCGCAGCGCTGATCATCCTCATGATCGTCTTCGTTCCCGGGCTGTTCCGTAACCTGCCGCAGCCTGCGCTGGCTGCCGTGGTGATCACCGCATCGCTGTCCCTCGCCGACATTCCGGGCACGGTGCGGCTCTGGCGCCAGCGCAAGACCGAGTTCGGCCTGTCGATCACGGCCTTCCTCGGCGTTGCCGTGCTGGGTGTGCTGCCGGGGATCGCGATCGCGGTCGGCCTGTCGATTCTCAACGTCTTCCGCCGGGCGTGGTGGCCCTACGAGACCGAACTCGGCCAGGTGAAAGGGCTGCAGGGCTATCACGACGTGCACTCGTATCCAGACGCCAGGCACCTGCCCGGACTGGTCATCTACCGGTTCGACGGCCCGCTGTTCTTTGCCAACGCCAAGACGTTCCGGGACGAAGTCCGGCGGCTGGCGCGGGCCGAGGCGCCGCCGACATGGATCGTGATCGCGGCCGAGCCGGTGACCGACGTGGACACCACCGCCTCCGACGTGCTGCAGGACCTCGACGAGATGCTGAACTCACAGGGCATCTCCCTGGTGTTCGCCGAACTGAAAGACCCGGTCCGGCTCAAGATCGAACGCTACGGGCTGACCCGCACGATCGACCCGCGCCATTTCTTCCCCACGATAGAAGCCGCCGTCACCGCCTTCCGCCAGGAAACCGGGGCCGAATGGGTGTCCGCCGACGCCAGCGAGCCAGGGGACATTCCCGTCCCACCACCCGTCGCCTAGGACAGCCGTGGCTGGCGAAATTGCCTGTCGCCTAGCGTTTCCCGGTTGCTGACGGTCCTCACGAGGCAATGCCGTCGGCGGTGTCGAATAGCACCTGCTGCAGCTGGCGGGGCAGATCTCCACTCCACACCAGGCTGACCGTGGCCGATAGCGGATGCCGTTCGAGGCGGACAGGCACCATGCCCCCGTCATCTGCCCGCGCCGGCCGGCTCAGCGCGGGTCCGGCCGCCATGCGGTCGTGCGGGCCGGTCAGCACCGCGGCGGCCCGGAAGCTCGCCCTGCACCGACCTTGAGGACCTGCTGGCACGGGTCGGGCGACACGAACAAGCGCAGCCTGCCGGCGGCGGAGGCGGCGCGGCTGCGAGCCAATGCCGCCGCCGCGCTGTCCCGGCTGCCGAGGCATGTCGTCGGCAACCGCGGCAGACAAGCGCCAGAACGGCGGCGAGCCTGGCGCAAAGTTCTGGCATGGTGGCAGTCGGGTGTCGATTCGGCAGTGGCCACTTCGTAGCGGGAATGAGGGCCGGGCAGAGACCGGCCCCGGATGACAAACGGGAGTGATCGTCATGACGCAGTACCTGCTCGCACTGCACAGGGCCGATAATGAGCACCGTTCCCCGGAGCAGACGCGGCAGGTGTGGGCCGACGTAAACGCGTTGGGCGACAGGGTGAAGGACGCCGGCGCGTTCGTGTTCCAGGGCGGCCTGATCCCGGCGGAGTCGGCGACCGTGGTACGCCAGTCCGGCGGCGACTTCCTGATTACCGACGGGCCGTACACCGAGACCAAGGAACACCTCGCCGGGTTCTGGGTCATCAACGCCGCCGACCTGGACGAGGCCCTGGAGTGGGCCAAGCTCACCGCGGTCGCGCAACAGCGGCCGATCGAGGTCCGCCCGTTCTTCGATGGGGACCTCGACGACGCGATCCTGGCTAACGCGTCCGACGCGCAGTGAGCGCATCCGTGCAGCGGCCATAGACTCTCGCGCAGTGACTGTCGAGGCTGTGTTCCGCCGCGAGTACGGTCGCTGCGTCGCCGCCCTGATCCGCTATCTCGGCGATATCGACGCCGCCGAGGAAGCGGTCCAGGACGCGTTCACCGTGGCGGCCGCCAAGTGGCCGTCGGACGGTCAGCCGCCCAATCCCGGTGCGTGGATCGTCACGACCGCCCGCAACCGGGCCATCGACCGGCTGCGCCGCGAGTCGGTCCGTGACGAGCGGCACGCGCAAGCCCATCACCTGTACGGTGCCGCCCTCAGGCCGCGAGGGACAATGCCGTGGCGCAGGAGGAGGAGACGGTGCCCGATGACCGGCTGCGCCTGATCTTCACCTGCTGTCATCCGGCGCTCAACCAGGCCGCCCAGGTCGCGCTGACCCTGCGGCTGCTCGGCGGGCTCGAGACGCCGGAGATCGCGCGGGCGTTCCTCGTTCCCGAAGCAACGCTGGCCCAGCGTATCGTCCGGGCCAAGCGCAAGATCAGGGACGCCCGTCTCCCCTATCGGGTGCCTGCGGAAGCCGAACTTCCTGCCCGCCTCAAACCCGTCCTCGCCGTCGTCTACCTGATCTTCAACGAGGGCTACGCGGCGACCGCCTGCTCTCTGATGAGGCCTGACCTGTGCGCCGAGGGAATCCGGCTCGCCCGCGTGCTCGCCGAGCTGATGCCCGACGAGCCGGAGGCGCAGGGGCTGCTGGCGCTGCTCTTGCTGCTGCATGCCCGCAGCGCCGCCCGCGTCACCGCCGACGGCTCCCTGGTCCGCCTGGCCGAACAGGACCGGCGGCTCTGGGACCGGAGCCTGGTCGCCGAAGGCCAGGCCATGGTGCGGTGCGTGCGTCCGGCGCGGCCGCCCCGGCCCGTATCAGATCCAGGCCGCCATCAACGCTGTCCACTCCGTTGCGCCCAGCTTTGACAGCACCGACTGGCACGCCATCCTGACGCTTTATGACCAGCTCCATGCACTCACGCCGACCCCTGTGGTCGCACTCAACCGGGCGGTCGCGCTCGCCGAAGTCAGCGGCCCCGCAGCTGGGCTGGCCGCCGTGGACGACCTGCGTTCCTCGGGGCTGGACGGCTACTACTTGTTGCACGCGGCACGCGCCGATCTGCTACGCCGTCTTCGCCGCGATGCCGAAGCCGCGGCGGCCTACGCCACCGCCCGAGCGCTCACCGCGAACCCGGTCGAACAGGCCTTCCTCGACGCCCAGCGCGCCACGCTCAGCCGGCCAAATCCCGCACGAGAATGAGCCCGGCGCAATGAAGTACGCGCGACGAAGCATGGGTCGTGTACCGACTATCGCGCCGACCACGCCGCGCACGCCTTGACAGCCGCAATCGGCGCCGCCATGGTATTTTTTGGGCGCTATGCGTACGGTCGTCCGTCAAAGCCTGGCCGCACCAGACGGCACGGCAGGCGGCGGCATGATCACCGCCGGGCCGACAGAAGGGGGTCGTACGTGCCGAAGCTCGCGGCGATCCTGGCGACTGCGTATCATCTGTCTTCTTCCCTGACGAGCCAGCGCCCGGCCGGTTCGGCGCCGCCGTTCGCGCCCGAATGGTCCGCGGGATCGAGGCCTGCCGGCATTCTCTGGGCCAGGCCTGGCCCGACGTCGCCGTGATGATCGGCTCGGGTCACTTCCAGCTATGGCCGGACAACAGCCCGGAGTTCCTCGCCGCCAAGGTGCCGTTCGCCTGTTGCCGACATCAGCACCAGACCTTGCCAGGGAGTACACCATGAGTCTCGCCGAACTTGCTGTAGATACTGACATCCTGGTCGTCGGGTCCGGGCCGGGCGGGGCCGGGGCCGCGCTCTTCCTGGCCACGTACGGCACTCCGGTCCTGGTCGTGACCAAGTACGGGCAGCTCTCGGACACGCCCCGCGCGCACATCACCAATCAGCGCACCATGGAGACCCTGCGGGACATGGACCTGGAGCAGCGGCTGATGCGAGAGGCCACGCCGTGGGAGTACATGGGCAATACGACCTTCTGCACGAGCCTGGCCGGCGATGAGCTCGGCCGGATCCCGTCCTGGGGCACCGACACCCGGCGGCATGCCGACTACGAGCTGCAGAGCCCCTGCACGATGCTGGACGCGCCGCAGACCATTACCGAGCCGGTCATGATGCAGGCGGCGCAGGCCCGCGGCGCCAAGGTGCGTTTCGACACCGAGTACCTCTCGCACGTGCAAGACGAGTCCGGGGTGACCACTCAGGTCAAGGACCGGCTGACCGGGGCGGTCTACGCGATCAGGTCGAAGTACCTCGTCGGCGCCGACGGGTCGCGCAGCCTGGTCGCGGCAGATCTCGGCCTGCCATTCGAGGGACCTGGCGCCGTCGGCGGCGCCCTGCACATCATCTTCGAAGCCGACCTGAGCCGCTTCGTCGCGCACCGCCCGTCGGTCCTCTATTGGATGCTGCAGCCGGGCGCCGAGAAGGAGGGCGTCGGGCTCGGCGTCCTGCGGATGATCAAGCCGTGGCATGAGTGGATGCTCATGTGGGGTTACGAAGCAGCGGCCGGGCCGCCGGAGATCACCGACGAGTTCGCGCGCGAGCTGGCTGTGAAACTGGTCGGGACCGACGACTTCGAGATGCGGGTTACTTCCCGGCTACCGTGGACCGTCAATCACCATTTCGCGACGACGATCGCCCGCGGCCGGGTCTTCTGCGTTGGTGACGCCGTACACCGGCACCCGCCGACCAACGGCCTGGGATCCAACACCTCCATTCAGGACTCGTACAACCTGGCCTGGAAGCTGCATGCCGTCGTCCAGGGCTGGGCGGCGCCTTCTCTACTGGAGTCCTACGACGCCGAGCGGGCTCCTGTCGCCCGCCAGATCGTCGAGCGAGCCAATCAGAGCATCGCCGACACCGGGCGCATCGTCGCGGCCCTGGACGTTGACGACACCTCGGACGTCGCCAAGCTGAACCAGCAGCTGGCACTGCGCGTCGCTCCCGGCCCTGAGGGCGAGAAGATCCGGGAGAACCTCCGCGAGGCGATCGCGTACAAGGCCTACGAATTCGACGCGCATGGCGTGGAGCACAACCACCGCTATGCCTCGTCGGCTGTCATTCCGGACGGCACCGCGATGCCCGCCTTCGCCCGCGATCCCGAGCTCTACGCCCAGCCCACAACATGGCCCGGCGCTAAGCTCCCGCACACCTGGGTCACGCGGACCGGGCACCGCATCTCGACGTTGGACCTGGCCGGCCACGGCGCCTTCAGCGTCTGGACCGGCATTGGCGGCCGGCCCTGGCTCGACGCAGCGGAAGGCTTCACCGCGCGCACTGGCCTGCCGATCACCGGGGTCTCGATCGGCCCCCGCGAGCCCGTCGAGGACCCTTACGGCACCTGGGCTGAGCTGCGCGAGATCTCCGATGGCGGCGTCCTGCTCGTCCGCCCCGACCTGTATATTGCCGCCCGCCACGCTAGCGCCCCCGACTCCCCCGAAGCCGCCGCCGCCTGGCTCACCCGCACCCTCAGCTCGGTCCTAGGCACCTTCGCTCCGGCCTAGTCCAGGCCGTGACCCCTCGCTGGTAAGGATTGTCACCACTATTCCCCCGACCTGCGGCTCGTCCCATCGGTCCAGGTCAGAATCGAGCAGAGGCGAGCACAGCCGAGCGGCGGCGGGCAAAGCGCGCTCCCATTTGCGCCCCCACTTCGTGACCGCCCGTCTGAAGCCAATGTGACAGGGTGTGGTCACCAGCTTCCATCACCCAGGGCGGCAATCGCTGGGTTGTGCGCCCGCTGTGCGCTGGGAGACTAGGGCTGCTGGTGGCGGCCAAGGGCGAGGCGGGCGGCGCTGACGTCTTCCCGGCCGTGTCCGGCGTCAACGGCACCATGCCACTGGCGAGATAGCGCGGCCAGCAGCGGCAGCTCGTCGTCACCTGCGGCGCTGATCGCCAGGTCCACGTCCTTCAGTGCCCATTCCAGCGGGAACTCGGGCGCGAAATCGCCTCGCTCCATTTTGTGCAATTTGGCGTCCGCGATCGGTGCGTCCAGCGGTCCGCCTTCGATGGCCTCGGCCAGCTTCGAGTCATCGATGCCCAGCTGGCCGGCCAGTTCCAGGGCCTCGGCCACGCCCTCGATCAAGATGGACATATAGGCGTTGACGGCCAGCTTCATCCGGCTGCCCTGGCCGGCCTCGCCCAGCCATACGGTCCTGCGGCCGATCGCTGAGAACACGGGCCGCGCAGCCGCTGCCGCTGCGGGTGGGCCGGAGGCCAGGATGAGCAGCTGGCCGGCCTCGGCGGGGCCTTTGCTGCCCGATACCGGGGCGTCCACGAACATGACGTCGGGCCGCAGCTGGCTGAGCCGGCTGCTGATGTCGGTCGTTTCCGCCAGGCCGATCGTGCCCATCTGTGCCCACACCGCGCCCCCGGGCAGTGCCTCGGCCACGCCGCTATCGAAGATCACCGAGGTGACCACATCGGCGGTCGGCAGCATCGTGATCACGACCTGCGCATCATGCACAGCCTCCGCCGGAGACGCTGCCACTAGCGCCCCGGCATCGGACAGCGGCGCGGTCGCGGTAGGCGAACGATCCCAGATCGTGGTGCGCAGGCCGGCGGAGACCAGGTTGCGGGCCATCGCCGAGCCCATGATGCCGGTCCCCACCACCGCGACCCGCACATCCTCGCCAGGGGTCTCCGTAGCCATCTGAGTCTCCCTCCGAACTGCTACGACATGCGCCAACGGTCTCGCTCGCCCTCAGCCACGCTATCCCCGGCATGACTACCAGCCCACCGCAGCCAGCTAATCCACGGCCAGATCGTCGAGGAGACCTATTGTTACCGTTACCGCCCGGCGGACTCATGCACCGGATTGGCCTTACCGGTTGACGCTAGCCGGGTCAGACCTCGGACGCCCGACTGACCGCAGGTGACCGGAGTTGACCACCCGTATGCCCTCCGTGTTGGGCGGTTCCGCCGACTCCTGGCCCGCGCCAGGAGGGCATGATGCTACCCATAGCAAGGTGACCTCTTCCGTGTCAGGGATGCTCGGCTACGGGCTCTACCTGCTGCGATCCAGATAAGCAAGCTTGTCGGTCTGCCCGCGAGTGACCGTGACAGTCCCTGACCCGCCGCCTGCTCGGGCATGTGGCGGGCACGACCCCGTGATCCGTGGGCGTGGCGGACCATGGCCGAGAAGGCCCGGACGGGCTGCGGTCCTACCAGGTGGGCCACGCGTTCGGGCCGGGGCGCGGGGCTCCCGGGAGCGGGGTGAACCGGTTTCCCTTCAGTACGCCGAACTCGATGCCATAGCCGGCCGAGTCGGTGCTGTGCGGGTCCTTTGTCGGCACTCCGGGCTTGTGGGCCAGCACGATCAGTGTGCTGCCCGAGGAGTTCGTCCACAGCACGTCCTGGACCTGGCCCGGATACAGTCCAGGCAGCCGCCACCGGCCCAGGACATTCACGACCTTCCCGGTGGCAGCAGAGAACTCGGTGAATGCCAGTTCGCTGGACAGTGGGTGCTTGGTCTCCGACACAGTGGCAGCGACGATCTTGGTGCCGTCCGGGGTGATGATGGCACTGAAGCCGAAGATGACGTTGCTGATCTTCCCGTGCACGAAATGCCAGGTTGCCCCGTCGCCTGGCCACTGCAGGAGGAGCCTGCTGGCTGCCTGCAGGCTGCCGCCGGGCGCGGCCGTGTTCAGCAGCCTGAGGTCGATGATGTTCCCCGCCGCCCATTGCTGGAATGCCAGCGTCCGCCCGTCTGCGGTCCAGGACAGCACCTCTCCGTTGTCCCCCGCATTGTTGGTGATCGGACCGCCCCGTGGCCACGTCCACTCCCGCTGCGATCCAGTGGCCAAGCTGAAGACCTGGATCGCGGGGCCGCCCGCTGAGGCATCACGGTTGGCGACGGCGAGCTTTCTGCCGTCTGGGGAAAGCGCGATGTCCGAAGCGGTCCCTTGCTGCCGTGGGATGGGCAGTGCCGTCAGCTGTGCCGTGCGGGCGCCGGGGCCGAGCCGGAGCAGAAAGAATTTCGTTGGTGATTCCGGAATGCTCACCCCCCCGTCCGCAGGGTGGACTGCCCATGGGGTGGCGGCGAGAACGAAGGTGTGGTCGTCACTTGCGGCGCTGACCGCGATGAAGGTGCCGTAGGGCTTGGGAGGAGTGATTCTGGTGACCACGGCGCCGGTGGCCGTCGCCCTGACCAGGGCGAACTGACGCTGTAGGGCAGTGGGACTGGGATTCTTGCCGGCCAGTACGACGTAGTACGGCGGGACTCCGGCGAACGGGCTGGCTGGGCCGCTGGCGGTCTGGTGCCGGACGTGGGACGCGGTGCCGTGGGACGCGCTGGAGATGGCCAGCGAGACGGCGATCACGCCCACCACAGCAGCGGCGGCGGCCAGCGGTGTCAGCCGTGCCGCCCAGCGATGGCGGCCTGTGCGGCCGACGAGACGCAGGCGGCGGCGCGCGCTGTGCAGGCGCAGCGGTGGGACGCTCTGCGGGGTGATCTCCGCGCCGGTTTCCCGCAGCGCCGTACGCAGCTTGTCTTCGAGCGTGTTCATGAGGACTCCTGGAGCATGCGGCCGAGAGAGGCAACCGCCCGGTGGATAGCTGACCTGACGCTGCTCGGGCCGATTCCCATGGCGGTGGCGATTTCTTCGTGGGAGAGGTCGAGGTAGTACCGGAGCACCAGGGCTTCGCGCTGGCGGGCGGGTAGCTGCCGCAGCGCGCGCATCATCTCGCGGCGATCCTCGCCGATGATCACGGCAGCTTCCGCTGAGACGACCTGTTGTGCCGCGCCCGCCCGAACGCGCGGCCCGGGCCGCCGTCGCTGCAGTGAGCGGCAGCCATTGAGCACGGACGTCCGAAGGTAGTGGAGCGCACGACCGGTGTCGGACAGGTGGGACCAGCGGCGGTACAGCCCGCAGAATGCCTCCTGGACGACATCTTCGGCGCTCGGCCGGTCGCCGAGCATGATGTATGCCAGCTGCGTCAACCTGAGCGCGTGCGCCTGATACAGCGCCGTCACCCCCGCTTCAGCGGCGGCTAGATCAGCGCGATCCGGACCGGCTGCTTGGACCGCGGCCTGGTGTCCCCAGAGATCCGATTGCATGTATCTATAGACGCGCGTCGCGCGATTGCGCTGCTCCGTCCGCGTTGATCGTAGCGACGCCAGCGTTCGGATTGCGATGCTGTGTATTCGCCAAGGCGGTCACGTGCGGATTCGCAGGTCCGCGGCCCGACGTTTGCTCCGTGAGCGACCGCCTGGCACCGCCTGTCGCCGCCGTGTGGGACAAGTACGGCATGCGGATGGCTGTCGGCGGGTATGCGCGGTCAGTCGGGGCGCCGGGGATGGCTCGTCACTTCTCGTACAGCCGGCCAGGTCAATCTGCTAAACACCTGCAGGAGGCTTCCGCTTGGCGCGGCTTTCAGGGCACCATGTGGTCTTGCCCCCGATTCACGACGAGGAGGCCGTGATGCGCCCGCGTGCAGTGACGGTTCTGGCGGCGATCGCCGCTCTGGTCGGCGGCACCGCTGCCCCCGCCCTGGCCAGCCGGGCGCCGGGGCCACACGGCCCGGCCGCGGGCCAGTTCTCCGCCATGATCCGCTACACGACCGGCGGGATCCCGCACATCCTCGCGCACAACTGGGACGACCTCGGCTTCGGGTACGGCTATGCGTTCGCCAAGGACAACATTTGCACGATGGCCAACGACTACGTCACGGTCGAGGCGCAGCGCTCCCGGTACTTCGGGCCGAAGGGCAGCTACATCCAGCGGGGGAACGGCGTCATCGTCAACAACCTGGAGTCCGATATCTACTTCAAGCAGATCATCGACTCCCACATCGTGCAGCGCCTCGAGCGGGGTCTCAACCCGGACGAGAAGAAGCTTGAGGCCGGTTACGTCAAGGGCTACAACGGCTACCTTGCCCACGTCGGCGGCGCGAAGGGCGTCCCGGACCCGACGTGCCGCGGCCGGGCCTGGGTGAAGCCCATCACGCTGCTGGACAGCTACCTGCGCTTCTACCAGCTCATGCTGGAGTCGAGCAGCGACCTGGTCATCAAGGGAATCGCCGAGGCGGCGCCGCCGAAGGCGGCCCAGGCCATGCACCCGGCCACCGCGACCAGCACGGCACGGACCGCGCGTGCGCTCGTCGCCGCGTGGCGGGCACAGTTCGGCAAGCTCGGCAGCAATGCCGTCGCGATCGGGTCCGCGGGCACCAGGGATCACCGCGGCATGCTGCTCGGCAATCCGCACTTCCCGTGGATCGGCCCGGAACGCTTCTACCAGGCGCAGCTCACGATCCCCGGCCAGATCAACGTCACCGGTGCTTCGCTCTACGGCGTTCCGCTCATCCTTATCGGGCACAACGAGTCGGTGGCGTGGAGCCACACCGTGTCAACCGCGTTCCGGTTCACCCCGTTCCAGCTCACGCTCGTCAAGGGCCACCCGACCGAATATCTGCAAAACGGCAAGGCCATGGCCATGACCCCGCGCAAGGTCACCGTGATGGCGAAGCAGCCGGACGGCAAGCTGGCTCCGGTCACGCACACGCTCTGGTGGACCCGGTACGGCCCGGTCTTCAACAACCTCGAAGGCATATCGCTGCCCTGGAGCACCACCTCCGCATTCGCCTTCGCGGACGCCAACGCGAACAACCTCGCCCGGGCGATCAACACCTGGTTCGGCTTCGACCGCGCCTCGAGTACGCAGCAGATACTGTCGATCTTGAAGAAGTATCAGGGCATCCCCTGGGTCAACACGATCGCGACCGACCGGGCCGGCCTCGCCCTGTACGCCGACATCGGCGACATCCCGCACGTGACCAACGCCGAGGCGAAGGCCTGCGACACCTCCATCGGCGAGACCACCTTCGCGTTGCTCGGGCTGCCGGTCCTGAACGGTGCCAAAACCGCGTGCGACTGGGGGAACGACCCGGACGCCGCGGTACCCGGCATCTTCGGGCCCAGCCACGAGCCGTTCCTGTTCCGCCACGACTACGTGACGAACTCCAACGACAGCTTCTGGCTCGCCAACCCGCATCATCCGCTGACCGGCTTCGCCCGGATCATCGGCACCGAGGACACCGCGCGCACGTTGCGGACCAGGATCGGCCTGATCCAGGTGCAGGCGCGGGTCAGCGGCACGGACGGGCAGGGCCCGCCCGGCTTCACCCTGGCCGCCATGCGCAACCTGGACCTTTCCGACGACTCCTACGCCGCCCAGCTCACCCTGCCCGGCCTGGTGAAGCTCTGTGACAAGTTCCAGGCGTCGGGTGGATTCGCGCCGACGTCGAACGGCGGGAAGGTCAAGCTGGGCGACGCCTGCACCACCCTGGCCCACTGGAACGGGCGGGCCGACATCCCGGAGCGCGGGGCGGTCCTTTTCGCTGCGTTCTGGAACTTCGCGCAGGGCGCTCAGCCGTCACCGTTCAGCCACGCGTTCCAGCTGTCCCACCCGGTGACCACCCCGTTCGGGCTCAACACCGCCAACTCCACGGTGCATACGGCGCTTGGCAACGCGATACAGCAGCTCAACAAGGCGCACATCCCGATCGACACCACACTCGGCGCGGTGCAGTTCGTCACCTACCACGGTAGCCACATCCCGATCCCGGGTGGCCCCGGTGACCCGGACGGGATCTTCAATGCGATCTACGTGAACAGCGAACCCGGTGACTCGCTCACCGCACCGGACAGCGGTTCATCGTTCATCCAGGCGGTGACCTGGCAGAAGAACTCCCCGTGCCCGGTCGGGTCGACCATCCTCACCTACTCCGAGTCGTCCAACCCGTCATCCCCGCACTTCGCGGACCAGACCAAACTGTTCAGCAAGAAGCAGTGGCTGACGGACAGGTTCTGCCAGTCCCAGATCGCCGCCGACCCGCACCTGCAGGTCGATACGGTGACCAGCCGGGCAGGGTAGCCAGGCCCGTCGGCAGGCGATGATGCCCGGCGGGCGGCCGCCGGGCAGGGCGGCCGAGCCGACCCGCCGAGTCCGCCGGCCGGCGGAGGTCGCTGCCGCCTGCGGCGTGTCCCGGGCGTGGATTTATGAACTGCTGGCCCGGTACCGAGCCGAGGGCGAGGCGGCATTCGAGTCGCGGCCGCGACGGCTGAAGACCTCGCGGCGGGCGATCCCCGGCTGGCACGGCCGCGCTGATCGTCTCGCTGCGCAAAGAGGTCAAGTGCGGCATCCAGGCCCCTGCCGGCTCCGGGGTCCAGGTGCGTGCCTGTCCGCAGTGATCACCACGGCATCGAGTTGCTCGTCCCGTGCGTGAGCGTGTCGATGTCACTCATCTGGTACACGTGCCGGGGCGGAGTCGCGAATGTCGCGTAGGGCCGCACGCGGATCACCACCCGGTTCTCCCGCTGCGCCATCTCCTTGACCTGCGGCCACCGTTCCGGCGGCACCGGCTCGCCGGCCATCAGGCCCAGCACCTGGTTCAGCACACCGGCGGCCAGTTCCGCGTCCCGGTCGACCACCGCGTCGCCATACACCTGGACATAGGTGAGCGGCCACTTCTCGTCGAGCACGCAGACGCTGATCTTCCGGCCATCTCCCACCACCCGCGCCTTGGAGCGCGCGGCCATGGTGGAGACTAGCAACTCGTCATCGCCGTTCATCAGGTAGTAGACGACGGTCATCGCCGGCCCATCCTCCCCGCGGTTGTAACCGAACACGCAGGTCCGGTGGCTGCGGACGAACTCGCGACGCTCCTGCTGGTCCACTGTCGCTCCCCTCGCTGAGCGGAGACTAGCGCAGCCGCCGCCGTCGCCCCTGGGTGCGTGTCAGAGCTCACCTATCACGCGCGCCAGGATGGCGACGCCCTCGGCGATGGCCTGCTCGCTGGCGGTCGCGTAGCCGAAGATGAGGCCGCCGGGTCCCGGGTTGCTGATCCGGTAGGGCGTGATGCCCTCGAGGCCGACTCCGGCGCGGGCGGCCGCGCCGACCACCGTGGCCTCGTCCAGGTGCGGAGGCAGCCAGGTGACCAGGTGCAGCCCGGCGGAGACGCCGGTGGGTTCGAGCCGGGGCAGCCGTAGGGCCAGCGCCGTCAGCAGCGCGTCGCGCCGCCGCCGGTATATCGGGCGCATCCGCCGCAGGTGCCGGTCGAACTCACCGCGGATGATGAGGTCGGCCAGGGCGAGCTGCTCGAGCGCGGGCGAGCCGCGATCGGCGGCGATCTTGGCCGCCGCCATAGGCTCGGCCAGGTGCTCTGGCATGACGAACCACCCGAGGCGCAGTCCCGGCGCAAGGGTCTTGCTCGCCGACCCGGCGTAGACGACACGGTCCGGGGCCAGCCCCTGCAGCGCGCCCACCGGCATCCGGTCGTAGCGGTACTCGGCGTCGTAGTCGTCCTCGATGACGACCGCGCCGCGCTCGGCGGCCCAGCGCAGCACCGCGGCCCGTTTCCCGGCGGACAGCACCGAGCCGGCGGGCCACTGGTGCGAGGGCGTCACCACGACGGCGTCGGCGCCGGTCTCGGCCAGCACGTCCACCCGGATACCGTCGCCGTCGACCGGGATCCCGATCACCTCGAGCCCGGCCGCCCGCGCGGCCGGCAGGGCATCATCTCTGGAGGACGGATCCTCAAGTGCGAGCCGCTTCGTACCCGCAGCGGCCAGGACCCCAACGAGCAGCGCGATGCCCTGCGCGTAGCCGGTGCAGATCACGATCTGATCGGGCTGGGCCAGGGTGCCGCGCACCCGGTTCAGGTAGTCAGCGAGCGCCGTCCGCAGCTGCGGCGTGCCGCTGCCCGCCAGGTAACCGAACGCTTCGTTCGGCGCGGACGCGAGCGCGCCGCGGATCGCGCGCAGCCACGCCGCCCGGGGGAAGCTGGACACGTCGGCGCGGCCGTAGCTGAGATCGATCCGTGGCGGGGTCGGGCGGGCCAGGTGAAGTCCGGCCGTGGCCCGGGACGGACCAGCCGCTACCCGGGTGGCTCCGCCCGCCCGGCTGGCCAGGTAACCCTCGGAACTCAGCTGCTGGTAAGCCTCGACCACCACGCCGCGGGACACGCCGAGGTCGGCGGCCAGCACCCGCGAGGGCGGCAGCGATGAGCCGCGGGGCAGCCGCCCGGCGCGGATCGAATCGCGGAGAGAGGTCTCGATCTGCCGGTGCAGCGGGATCCGCGCATTGCGGTCGAGCGCGACAAGGACACCGGAATTGGTCCTGACTTTATCCACCGAACCGGATCTTATCGTCAGGACCGGTTCCTGTCAGGCTCGTTCTGTAGCCACCAGTCTAGTGACGGAGCACACCATGCGCCGCATCATCAACTCCGCTTACATCTCCCTCGACGGGGTCATTCAGGATCCGCAGGACTGGCCGGGTAACGGCATCCAGCCGGACGGAACCGGCCATAAGGCGCTTCCTGTAAATGACCGAGATGCGGGTTCCGGTTTGATGCCGCTTTGCGCGAGTTGGTTCATCCCCGGGCCCCAGACGGGTGATCGCGCCGTCGGTACCTGAGGGTGTCCCAGCTTGAATCTAGGTCCGGCTGGCCGAAGAGAAATGCCGCCACGCCGCGTCTTACAGCACGTTGAAACTAGTTTGGGCCGAGACCACAGGAGGCCGGAGTGGCTGCATCAGTGCTCTACATGTCGATGTCACTCGACGGGTACATCGCGGGCCCGAACGACGGACCGGACAAGCCCGGCGGCGACGGTTTCATGCGGCTGCACGAGTGGCTCGTCACCGTGGACGGGGAGTCCGGCCGCCCGCCCGGACCGGCCGGAGAAGTGTACGACGAGATGGAGGCAACCGGTGCGGTCCTGGTGGGTCGGCGTACCGCGGAGCAGGCCGATCACTACGATGGCAATCATCACGGCGTGCCAATCGTGGTGGTCAGCCACCGGCCGCCGCCTCCCTCGGTGGCCAACTATCCGTCGGTGACGTATGTGACCGACGGGATCGCCGGCGCGATGACGCAGGCGAAGGCCGCCGCCGGGGACCGGGACGTGATGGTGCATGGCGCGTATACGGCGCACCGGGCGCTCGAGGCTGGCGTGCTTGACGAGTTGCAGGTCCACCAGATCCCAGTGCTGTTCGGCCAGGGGCTCCGGTTGTTCGACGTCTTGCCGTCGCGCGTGGAGCTGGAGATCGTCCGGGTGATCGACACGCCGGAGGCCACCCACATCCGCTATCGCGTCCGTCGCTGAGCCGGGCGGCCGGCCCAAAGGCTGAGCCCGGCGCTGACGCCGGGCCAGCGGCGCCGCAAGCGCCGCTCCTGATGGAGCGGATGGGCCAGGACAGCATGCGCGCCACGCTGATCTATCAGCACCGGACCGCCGCCGCCAGCCAGGCCGTGGTGGACGCGATGAGCGCCCAGGTCGAGGCCTTCGGCCGCAGCGACGGCGACGCCCGGCCGGACCGGTCATGGCTGCAGTCTCCGCGGCGAGGTGATCGACCTCGCCGACTTTCGCGGCGGCTAGCCACGCCGACACCTCGGCCCAGGAGTACGGCGGTGCCATGCCTCCATACTCCGAGCGCCCAGGCTCGGCGGGACTGGCCGTGCCAGTGCCCATCGCTGAGGCACTCGCTGCCTTATGGCGACGAGAACCCGCTGGCGATGGTCACGGCCGAGCTGCCGGGAGGTTGGCGCGGCTGGTGGCTGATCAGAACCGCGCATCACCGCTGTGCGAGCCATAAATCGTGCCTGATCCCGGCTGGGAGGATCAGCGGTCATGCCGTGGGATTCCACATCGGGCTTGACCTCGCGGGCACCCTGCAGGGGACTCCCGCTGGCGGCAGTCCAGAGCGAGATCGACCTGGGCACCCGTCGCGGCTCAATGAGGCCCTACGCACGGCGACGCAGGACAGTGATTACGCCACCGTCTGTATGCACCGTAGAGGTTAGGCACCGGCCGCCCCGCGGTCAAGGCGAGACCACGAGGTGGCTCTCTACGGTTGCGACGCCCGGCGCGGCTGCCGCGGCGGCCCTGGCCGCGGTCACCTCGTTCAGTGAGTGCACGTGTCCGTAGAGCTTCGCGGTGTGATCCGACACCTCGACCCGGACGTGGCGTGCGTCCACCTCGGCCTCCCGCCTGAAGGCCTCCTCGATCTTGGCCTCGACGATCTTGGCCTCGACCTGCTCCGGGAAGACGGGCGGCGTGACGGTGATGGTGTTGGTTACCCCGAGCACGCCGTCCACGTTGCGGACCATCCGCTCGACCTCGTGGCGCTGGTACTCGTAGTCAACGTGTCCGTCGAGGGTGACCCAGCCAGCCTGCACCCTGGCCTTGACCCTGTCAGCCGGTACCTGGACGTTCCACTCAAGTACGTGAGCGATCGCCTTGGCGATGTCGGAGTCATCCCGTGGTTCGCCGGACAGCCTGACCTTCAGGTCATTGGCCACGGCCTTGACCCCGTAGACACGTTCGGTCGCTCGGGCTGCGGCAAGCTTTTCCGCGTAGGTCGCGGTGTGGCCGGTCAGGGTGACCGCTCCGTCCTGCACTGCCACGCCGATGGCATCGGGGTCGAAGACCTGGGGGTCCCACCGCAGCTCACGGATCACGTCTTCCCTGATATCGCTGTCGCTCTTCATCGGGTACCCCGTCTCATCCTGGTGCGCATGTGCTCCCAGCCTTCGCTGGGCAGGGTGGATCCGCATCACTCATTCGGGTAGAGCACGGCGCCACGTACCGTCCGCGACGATATAGGAGTATGCCGTGACGTCCCCGGCCACATCTGGTGCATCCTGGGCGCAAGATTCAGCGGAGACCTGGCCGACTGCACCACCGGCGAGCTGGCCGCCATCCTGGCGTTCCTGCGCGCAGCGCACCAGCTCGCCGACGAGGAGACCGCCACATCCGCAATCAGGGCATCCGCCACGCGACGCGGCGTTCCCGCGGGCTGAGCGCTGCGCCACCCGCCACGGCCGCGGCGACCTGAGCTGACCGGCGAACCCGGCGGCCCGCCGATGGCCATCCCCGGCCGCGACAGCGGTGGGCTACGTTGTCCGGCGCGATGCCGGCCGGGTCCGGCGGGCGAGGCTTGCCGTCATCCGGCCCATGAGCCATAGCTCGAACGGGACTGACACGTTGCCGTTTGGGCCGTCATCGTGGTCAAGCAGGGCCGAGACGACCGCCTGGCCGACCGGGGCGCCGGCATCGGGCCGGGCAGATGCGCCCAGGCGCTGGCGCACCGCCTCTCCGGCGAAGTCACTGTAAAGTTCCATGACCCGCAGGTCGCGATCGGACGGATGGTCCGGCCGGCGGAAGTGGGTCGAGACCATGCCGATCAGGCGGCCGGCGTAGTCGACCAGCGGCGTGGACTGCACCGCGCGGAATCCGGCGCATGCGGCAATGTCCCGGTGCCGCGCGAAGCCCGCGTCGGCGTTGACATCGACTATCACGACCTGTGCGCCTTCCTGAGCCGCCCTTCCGCACGCGGAAGCGTCATCGTCAACCACCGCGAAGTACTCGAGGAATTCCGGGCCGAAACCGGCCTGGGTGACGATCTTCAATGAGCCAGTGGCTGGATCGCAGATCTGGACAGTCCCGAAGTCTGCTCCGGTGAGCGACAGGGCCCCCTCGAGGACCTTCGGGAGCAGGGCGTCCAGCTCCGCGACGGCGCGAAGGTCTTTGGTCACGGCCTGCAAACGCTGCATCGCGCCGGCTCGTCCAGCCCGAAGTGGACGGACGAGTCGAAGTGCTTTGCTCGCCGGGCGAGCGCCTCATGGCCCACGGGCGGTAGCTGCGCACGTGAGCCGCAGTCACCGGCCGCGGCCTGCTCCAGCAATTCCAGCAGTTCCGGCAGGTTCTGGATCTTCATGGTTGACCTCGGCTATCCCTCAAGGAGATCTTACAGAACGTGTATGCTGTCTTCACTCCTCGTGAACCGGCGGTGCGGCGTTCCGGCGGCCAGGTCGTCTCATGCCCGAGCCTTAACTGTGTTCGACTGTAACGGCAGCGACAGCCGGGCGAGGATGACGTTGTGGGTCAGGAAACCCGCCGGGGTGCCAGGCGTGGAGTCGGTCCTGCCCCTGCCCGGCCACCGGCGGCGCAGATTCGCCGGGCACGCCGGATCAACCGGGAGCTGTCCCGGCTGTACCCGGACGCCAGCATCGAGCTGAACTTCACCACTCCGCTGGAACTGCTGGTGGCGGCGATCCTGTCCGCCCGGGCCACGGACCGGAAGGTCAATGAGGTGACCCCGGCGCTGTTCACCCGGTACCGCGCCGCGGGCGACTACGCCGCCGCGGACCCGCAGGAACTTGAACGCCTGATCAGGCCCACGGGTTTCTTCCAGGCCAAGGCGCGCCGCCTCATCGCTGTCGGGCAGGCGCTATGCGACCGCTTCGGCGGGGAAGTCCCTGACACGCTGGACCAGTTGCTGACCCTGCCGGGCGTGGGCCGCAAGACCGCCCTGTTGGTGCTCGGGAATGCCTTCGACCAGCCGAGCCTCGTCGTGGATACCCACTTTGCCCGGCTGGCCCGGCGGTTTGGCTGGACCGCGCATACCGCCCCGGACAAGATCGAGCAAGATGTCGGCGCGCTGCTGCCACGCCCGGAATGGACCCCGGCCTCGCACCGGCTGACCTGGCACGGCCGCCGGGTCTGCCATGCCCGCCGGCCTGCGTGCGGCGCCTGCGGAGTCGCGGCGCTGTGCCCGTCGTTCGGCGTCGGGCCAGCCGACGAGGCAACCGCACGCAAGCTGGTCCAACCCGGGCCATTCTCGTGACCAGACGTGTCAGCGCCACGGTGCGCTATTGCGCATCCTGCAGCGAGGGAAGTGCCTGGCCATCGCGGTCCTGGCTGACCTGTTGCGCGACCAGGCTGGCGAGCTGCACCCGTGAGGTGAGATCGAGCTTGCAGAAGATACGCCGCAGGTGGAACGCGATCGTGTGGACGCTCAGGAACATCTGACTTGCTATCTGGCGGTTGCTGAGCCCCTCCGCCGCCAGGTGCGCCACGCGCCGTTCGGTCTCGGTCAGGCTCGCCCAGCCGAAGGCTGGCTTGTCCCTGTCCGCCTGGCGCCAGTGCCGTACCAGGCTCCCGGCGGCCCGCAGCAGGGCGCGGACCCGGGCCGTGCTGTCCGCGGCTTCCAGCTGCTGGTAGAGGGCAAGGGCCTCGTTCAGCCGGGTCACAGACGCGGCCCGGTCGCCGCGCTGCGCCCAGGCCATTCCGGCGTCTTCGGTGGCCCAGGCCCGGCCGAGCGGAGTCGAATACCTCCGGGCGGCCAGTTCCAGGGCCGCCGGGTCCTGCTCGAGCAGGCCCCGGGCATGGGCGCCTGCCGCCTCCAGGTCGCGATCGCCGGGCCTGGTGTCCGTCAGCCGCTCCGCCGCCGCGGCCAGTTCCACCGCCTTGGGCCGGTCATCAGCCGTCAGCGCGCCGCGGACAAGCAGAACTGCCGCCTCCGGGCCGGCCGCACCGCCACCGGACACAGTCAGCTGCAGATGCTCTTCCAGGTGGTGGACGTATGCATGTCGTTGTAGTTCGTTGCGGGTCACAGCACACCTCGCTACTAGCTCTGCGTTCAGCATGGGTGAGCCGTAACCGGGGCACACTGTCCCGCCTGGTCTAACGTATTGTCCTCGCCGGGCCGGCCAGCCTGGGCTCCTGAGGGCCCGCGCAGTGCCTGCATGATCCGTCGCGTCCGCGCCGCTAGCTGCAGGTTGAACCGGGTGTCAGGCATGCGGAGGTCGTAGCCGGAGACCTCGCGGATGCGCCTGAGACGGTATTTCAGCGTGCTGCGGTGGACCGAAAGCACCTTGGCGGTGGCGTCGTAGTTACCGCCGCACTCCAGGTACTCCGTGAGGGTCGTCACCAGCTGCCCGCCTTGGCTGGCGTCATAGTCCATCAGGGTGCCCAGCCACTCCTGCACGAACCGTTCCATGGCCGCCGAGTTTTGCCCTGTGGCCAGCACCTGGTAGACGCCGAGATCGTCGAACAGCGTGGTGCGGTCGTGGCCGCCTGCCGCCTTCTGGATTTTCAGAGCCAGCTGCGCTTCGTGGTAGGAATGCGCGATCTCGTCGGGACTGCCGCGGCGGCCACCCACCCCGATCCGGCACTCGGCACCGTGCCAGTTGGCGGCCACGGCGGCCCGGAAGTTCTCCCACGCCGCCTCCGTGTCCGCCAGGACGATAACCTCATCGGGCCGGATGGCGAGCAGCGATCCGACTCTGGTATCCCCGGCGGCGCGGCGTACGGCGTGAAAAAACTCGCCCGCCTGGTCGGCGCCATAGCACGCCTCAACCACCACAACCCGGTGCGGGCGGCTGAGGTCATAGCCGAGAACCTGGGCCCGATTGAGCGCTTGGGCCCTGTCTGTGCCCCCGAGCACCTCGGTGACCAGGTCGCTTCGCAGCCGCGCCTCGGCCTCGGCCAGGGTTTGCAGCCGGGCCAGCTCCATGGTGAGCACCGTGGTGGCATGCTCGATCGCTACCCTCTCAGCCTCCCCTGCCGTCTCATCTGCATCATGCAGAACAAGCACTCCAACAACGGTCCCGCCGAGCCGGGCCGCCGAGAACAGGCGCTCCCCCTCTCTGATCGGGCCAGCCGCCGCCATCGCGCGCCGCAGCAGCCTGTCCCGGTGCCTCAGGGTGTCCTTGGGATAGCTCACGGGACGCCCCGGGCCGGCCCACGCCCGCAGGTTGCCGAAGCGGTCCTCGATGGCCACCGGGTATCCGGTCAGCTCATGGACCGCCTGGGCTATCCCTTCCTGGCCCTGCCCTTCCAGTGCTACCCGGGTCAGCCTGTCGTGGATCTCCATGGTCCGCTGCAAGGCCAGGTTGGCGACCCGGAGCTGCTCGGCCTGCTCCCGCTCCCGGGCATGCAGGCGCGCATTGGCCAGGGCCACCCCGGCCTGCTGGCCCAGGACCTGAAGCAGGAACCGCTCGCTCTCGGCCGGCTCCTGCTCAGCCCCCACCACGAGGTAGCCGGACGTCTCGCGCGGGCTCGAGATCGGGTAGGCCCACGACCATGGCACGCCTGCCAGCCCGAAGCGTACGCCCTCCCGGACGGGGATGCTCTCCTCTAGGTCCGGGCCGGATGGCTGGTGCTCTGGCACCCGGATCTCTGTCCATCGCCCGCCGAAGAACATCCGCTCGGTCGAGTACGGCCCCAGCGACTCGACGGCCCTCGCCACCAGGTGCAGGATTCCGGCCTCGTCATCCTGCCTGGTCAAGATCATGGAGAGCACGAGCAGGCTCCTGAGGTCGGATAGCTGCTCGCGCAGCGGCCCATCGCCCCCAGACGAACGGTGCGGCACCACGAGCACTACGGCCGGCGGGCGAGATACTTACCCGGCTCGATGTAGTAGGGGTTGTCGTGCACCATGTCGTCCACAATCACCCTGGGATGGGTCCGCAGCACATCCATGAGCACCTCGGAACCGTAGCGCTCCAGGTCATAGAGGCACAAGATCACTTGCGGATAGTCCGGGATGACCTCGTTCAGCCTGGCCTCGTAGCGGAAGAACTCTGCCCGCTCCTCCGGCTGGCCCAGAACTGAGGGCATTTCCCCGGTCGCCCGGGTGAAGCCGTAGCGTCCGCCGCGCTGCGCCGCGGCCGCTTCCTCGCCCCAGTAGTCGATCATCTCCTCGGCCGAGAAGGTGCCTGAGCGCAGGTAGGAGCCGGCCGGGGTACCCAGCTCAAGCTGCCCTGTCTCGACCGGCGGCCCCACGTTGACCTGACGAGCCAGGCCGGACAGGACTTCTGCCGGCGCAGCCGTATCAAGGAGGCAGAGGCACTTGTCTCCGGCCCTGATGCCCTCGGCCAGGAACGGCAGCATGATCGCGTCTCTCCCCGAGGATCCGGTGTAGAACACGCACATGTGCGTACCGCGCGGGACGGTGAGGCCCAGCACTCCGATATCAACAGATTCCGTCATCGGATCCTCCTCGGAGCGAGGATTCAGGAGGATGCTGTCGCTTGACAGTGGCCTGCGCCTCGAGCCGCCACGCGTCTGCCGCGTCCGGGGGTGCCGCAACAGAGCGTTCCACTCACGCCTAATAAGTAATCTACGCCTCTGCGAAGACAGAAGTCAGTACCGGACACCGGAGGACAGGGCGCCAGCAGCGGACGCCAAAGATACGTATAGCCAGGGTCATGAACCGGGCAAGTATGTCTTCCGGTGCTCCGCGGCGGTGCGACGGGCCGGACTAGCCACGTTGAGGATGTGCCAGACCCTGGACGCGACAAGAGTCGGTGATGTGGGCAGCCCCTGGTGAAGCGCGGTGCTGCCTGCATCGGAGCCCACGCTGCTCAACTCAAGGAGGTTAGGCATGGCATCGCTTCCCGCCCGGCGCGGCGGGCAGAACATCACCGTCCTCAATCCATCGCGCGAGTTCGAGGACATCTACGACCGGATGGGCCAGCTGATGAATCTGGCGTTCGGTGACTTCGGCCTGGTGCAGCCTACCGATATGCCATGGACGCCGCGGGCTGACGTGTCCGAGACACACGACGCCTATGTGGTTCATGCCGAGCTGCCCGCGGTGACCAAGGACCAGGTTGACGTGCAGCTGATGGACCGGGAACTAGTCATCAGGGGCGAGGTGGTGGAGCGGGAGCAGGAGGATAGCCGCAAGCAGCGGAGCTCGCGCCGCACCGGCCGCTTTGAGCTGCGGACCTACCTGCCCGGAGACGTCAAGGCGGACGGAGTGACCGCCCAGCTCTCCGACGGCGTGCTGACCGTGACGGTGCCTAAGTCCGAAAAGGCCAAGCCACGCAAGATCGAGATCACCGGCTGAACGGCGGCCGGCGGCCGACCGCGGCCGTCAGCAGCCATCCTGGCGGCGCACGCAGGTGCGCCGCCAGGCTATCGTTCGTGGCCGTTCATTAGCGCGAAGCAACGAGCAGCGTTACAACGCCACCAAAGCTCCGCGTTAAGAGGGGAGCTAGGCGTCGGCCTTGCTGAGCGGTGCCGCGATCTCCTCCAGGGATTTGCCTTCGGCATTGACCCCGAACGCGATCTCGATCAGCCCGCCGATGATCATGATGCCGCCGCCGACCAGGTATCCGATGGTCAGACCCGTGCGGTTGCTGCCGCCGCCGATCAGCGCGCCGTAGAAAGCGGGCCCGATCGCGCCGAAGATCTGGGCGATCGCGAAGAAGACCGCGAGGGCCTCGGCCCTGATCTCGATCGGGAAGATCTCGCTGACCGTGAGGTAACCAGCGCTCGCGCCCGCGGAGGCGAAGAAGAAAACGACGATCCAGATGAAGGTCTGCCCGGCCGCGTGCAGCACTCCCGCATCGAACAGCCAGGCGCTGAAGGCCAGCAGGGTCCCGGACAGCAGGTAGGTTCCGGCGATCATCTTCTTGCGCCCCACGCTGTCGAACAGGGGGCCGAGCAGGAGCGGCCCCGCCAGGTTGCCAACCGCGAACGCCAGACCGTACAGCGGAACCGCGTTGTTGCTGACGTGATAGAACTTGGTCAGCACGAGGGCATAGGTGAAGAAGATCGCGTTATACAGGAATGATTGCGTGATCATCAGCGAGGCGCCGAGGACCGCCCGCCTGGGGTAGCGGCGGAACGCAACCCCGAGCAGCGTCAGGTATCCGTACCGGTTCTCGGGTTTGATGACAATCGCGGCGTTCTCGGGCACGGGCTCGAGGTGCTGCCCGTCGGCCCGCGCGGCCTTCTCGATACGCCGCATCTGTTCCTCCGCCTCCTGCACCCGGCCGTGCGCCATGAGCCAGCGCGGGCTTTTCGGGAGGTTGCGCCGCACGAACACGATGACGATCGCGAGAGCCTGACCGCACAGGAATGCCACCCGCCAGCCTTCGGCTGGGCGCAGCGAGTTGAGCAGCAGGAACGAGGCGAACGTGCCGAGGATCGCCCCGAGCCAGTACGTGCCATTGATCCAGACGTCGGTGCGCCCGCGGTAGCGGGCGGGCATCATCTCGTCGATGGCCGAGTTGATGGCCGAGTACTCGCCGCCGATGCCCGTGCCTGCGATGAACCGGGTCGCGAACAGGTAGACGGTTCCGCCCGTGCCCCTCCAGGTCAGCGCGGTGGCGAATCTTGCCCTCGTTCTTGAACTCGGCCAGCGCGAAGATCGACTCGGCGACGGGCACCCTCGGGTCGGGGCGGTGGAGCTGGTAAAGCAGAATCTGATCGAGCCTCAGCCGCCGCAGGCTGTCCTCGCACGCGCGCCGCAGGTGCTCAGGCCGCCCGTCGGGCTCCCAGCGCCCGGGACCGGGGCGCATCAGGCTGCCCTTGGTCGCGATGACCAGATCCTCGGGGTAGGGATAGAGCGTCTCGGCGATCAGGTTCTCGCTGACGGCGGGACCGTAGGCGTCAGCGTTGTCGATGAAATTGACATCGACTTCCACGGCACGGCGCAGCGCTGCCTTGGCCGTGTCCCGGTCCGGGCGGGTCGCCCCAGATGCCCGGCCCGGTGATCCGCATGGCGCCAAATCCCAGTCTGGCCACCGTCAGGACACCGCCGGCGTCCATGCAGCCTGCCGCGCCCGCCGAGAGTAGGTTCTTCATGAGATTTCCTTCCGGAGGTGCGCCCAGGCAAGACACTCGCCGCCCCCGTGCCCACAGCACATCCCCAAACCGGCTAGGGCACCTCGTGCGAGGGCCTGCAGGCGGTGGCGACCCGGAGGTAACGCGGATCCGGGACTAGCCGACCTGACGATGTGCGGGCGCGGGTAACGGCGGAAGCCTTGGTTTACGGCTAGCGGGCGCCTTGCCTGAGCGGGCGTGCCCATCCCTGGCCAGCCGATCGTCTCGAAGCGGCCCGCTACCACGCAGCCATGCCGACTACCAGCACCCGGGAGATGTTGAACATGAGCGATCTCATCGTCATCGGCTATCCGGACGAGGACACGGCCGAGAAGGTCTGGAACGAGCTTGTCAGATTGCAAGCTGATTACCTAGTCGATCTGGACGATGCGGCCATTATCCGGCGCGACCGGAAGGGAAAGCTCCATGTCACAACCCCGGCCCACCATGCCGTGGCCTGGGGATCGCTCAGCGGGCTGTTCTGGGGGACCATCATCGGCCTGCTGTTCCTCTTCCCGTTGTTCCCGGTCACGGCGGCCGCGGGCGGTGTCATGGGGGCGGCCCTCGGGGCCGCGGGAGACCTCGGGATCAAGGACGAGTTCAAGCTGCGGGTGCAGGATCTCGTGCAGCCGGGGACGTCGGCGATCCTGGTGATCCTCCGCAAGGTAACTCCGGACAAGTTCCTCGACGCGCTGCGCCCCTACGGCGGGACGGTCCTGCAGACCTCGCTGACCCGCGATGCCGAGCAGGAGCTGATGAGGGCCTTGCACGGTGACGACCAGGCCGCGGCGACCTGGGCTCAGCGCCAGGATTCCGCCGAAGCGTTCACCTGACCACGGGACGTTTACCTGACGCGACGAGACCAGGCCGCACCCGCCGAACCGCACCCGCGAGGCCCGCTGAGGCCGTGGGGCGGCACCGGCGGGCTGCGGCCGCCTCGTCAGCGGGTCTGCGCTCGCTCGGACGGGTCAGCGGTGGCGTCGAGGTCCGTATCCGGCTGGTAGGTGTAAGCAGCCTCGCGCACGGTTTCCCGGCTCTCCAGTGCAGCACCGAGCGCGCCGCCCAGCGTCGCGATCGAGGTGGCGAGCCATGCGAGGCTGATCTGGTCCGCCGCGCTGGCCGGGCGGCCGATGGCGATGCCCAGCAGGTCTCCCGGCACCAGCAGCAGCGCGGCCGCGAGCATGACGGTGAAGAGGGCGAGGTACAGCATGGCAACGCCGATGCCGACGGTGGCCGCCGTGACGATGTTGAACAAGATCACCTGCTCGCGCGCGGTGCGGTGCGGGCTGCGCTCCCACAGCCCGGTCGTGATCATGACCGTCAGGCTGATTCCGGCCACTGAGCCGAGACCGATGATGGTGAGCCGCAGCCACCCCTGGTAAACGGCGAGTCGCCAGATATCGCTGGTCACCAGGGCGAACACGCCGGCCGCGAACGCCGCGACCAGCACGCGCATGAGCCGCAGCGCGAGCCGCCACGGGCGGTTGGCGCGCAGCATGCCCAGCAGCAGCCAGATATTGCCGGTGACGACCCGTGCGGCGAAGCCCACCCCGTGCTCTCCGTGCTCCACGCGCCTGCCCAGTTCGCGCATCCTGCGGGTCACCACGTCAGCGAGCGCGCGGCGCTGTCCGTCGGCCTGCACGGCTGGCGCGATGTCGCCGAGTGTGTGCCTGACCAGGCGGACGATCGTCTCGGCCGTGCGCTTGCGCACCGCGACCGGGCCGAGTGCGGGCATGGACAGGACCGCGACGCCGTGGCTAGCGCTAGCGTGAGCGATGACGGGCCGCCGTGCGGTCTGCAGCGGGAGGTCGGTTACGCACACCACCAGGTGCCAGCCGCGGGCGAGAAGGACCCGGCGCCCGGCCGAGATCAGCGCGCTGAGGTCGGTGGGCGGTTCAACCAGCCGGTCGGAGACGAATTCCACTCGCCACCGGGCCCCGGGCAGCTGCTCGGCCAGCCGGGCAGCGACCTCCGGCACCACGCTCTCGGTCAGTTCCGAGGCAGGTCCCGGCGCGGCCAGCAGGCCGACAACCAGCTCCGGCGGCAAGGTGTCGGGCGGGCTTGCCGTCACAGGCCCTCCCCGGCACCTGCCGATGCCATCCTGTCCTCCGGCCCGGCAGCGGCGGAACCGGCGGGCAGCGCTGGCGGAGGTGGCGAGACGACGCCGACCACGGCCGCGAGGTAGCGCAGCGCGTCCGAGCGGGGAAGGACGGCACCGTCCGGGTCGATGACTACCGGGGTCACCGGGGACGGCAAGGCGAGCCACTCCTGCTGCCACTGCCGGACCCGCCGGGTGCCTGGCGTGGTCAGCGGATCGTCATACCCGGTGACCGTGCCCCCGGACCGGCGCATGACCCGGTTCACGTCAGGATCGTGAATGAGCGCGTTGGGCAGGTCGGGACTGATCAGGTGGTAGATGATCGGCTCCGGGGGGCACATGACGTCGGCGATGAGCTGCCGCACGTCTTCCACGGTGGACACACGCCGTGCCTCGGTCCAGATCGCGGCGAACAGGCGACGCCGCAGTTGATCCGGGACCCCGCCGGACACCGACTCGGCATAGGCCGCGACCGCGGCGGCCACATCCACCGGCCCGGCCGGCCGGCATGGCAGCCGCTCGCCCGGCCTGGCGAGGGCCGAAACTGCGGCCAGGTTTGCGTCCCGGTTCTCGCCCCCGCTATCGGGCCGCGGGCCTGCGGCGGCCGGAACGCGATGACGAGCTACGGCCCGCCAGTCGATCGTCGCGGCTCGCGACCTCAGCAGCTGATCCGCCAGCAGGCTCGCCAGATAGGAGTAAGGACAGCCGAAGTCCCCGTAAATAATGATCGCCATCGCCAAAGTCCCTCGCCGACCGGCCGCCATGACCGCACTGTCGCCACCGCGAAAGGCCAGGCCCTCCGCAGAACGGCGATCATCGCTGCCGGGAAGAGCACGTTGCTGCGATCTTCGCTGCCGCGGTGAGCCTTTCACATCCTCATACCGGCTAGTCTGGCCGCCCGCGCCGCCCGGACGCCGCCTGCCGGTCCCGCGTGCCCGGGAAAGGGCCGCGCCGGCGGGCAGACGATATCATCTCCGCGGTGGATGTCGCGGACGGAGCCGTGTGCGGCGCAGCCGCCGGGACCAGCGGGCGTTGCGGTGCGGCCGCTGCAACCCGGCGCGGGCGCGGTGCCCCGCTTTCAGCTCACTGCTGAGCCGGTTCAGATGGGTGAGGAGCTCACCGCGCAGCGTCCAGCTCGATGGCTCGGCGGTGGGCTCGGCGCGCAGTCGATCAGCGAGCTTGTCCTGGTACCGCCGGGCCGCCGCCAGCTGCTGGGCCAGGTCGGCCTCGAGCTGGCGCCGGACTGCCTCGGCGGTCGCGCCGGCGGCGGTCTCGGCCCGGACCAGGCGTCCGAACGTCCGGACCGCCTCGGCCTGCTGCCGCAGTATCGATGCGAGGCATTCGCGAATCTCAGCGTTGCCGATCGTCCCGCTGTCCAGCTGGGATTCATCCGCGACCGAGCGGGCCACCCCCCGGGCTGTGGTCGCGGCGTGCTCCAGAATCTCCAGAGCGTCGCGCAGCGCGGGGCCGGCCTGCGCGAGCGGCCGCCCCCGGGGATTGAGCCGCAGGCTCTCCTCGGCTTCGGTCAGGGCGCGATCCACGTGCCGAATCTCGCCGCCCAGCGCGCGGGCCTGGGCGAGCCGCTGGCCTGCCGTGGCCGCGGCCGCCCCGGACTCTAGGTCACCGGCAATGTCGTCCAGCAGGCTCGCCAGCTGGTGACTCGAGATCTTCGATGGCCTCCTCGGCGGCCTGCACCCGCGGCGGCGCGAAGACCAGACCGCCGAGCATGCCCGCACCGGCTCCGACGAGCGTCTCGGCGATCCGGCCGGTGGCGGCCGCGCTGGTGTCCAGCGAGAGGATCAGCATCGCGCTGATCGGTACCTCCAGGATGTGATCGCCGAGGTGCAGGGCGTACCCCACGGCTAGGGCGACGGCGATCACGATGGTCAGGCTCCACCAGGTGAAACCGGCCACGGCCGAGAAGGTAACGGCGACCAGCACGCCGGCCACGACGCTCACCACCCGCTGCAGCGCGCTGCGCATCGTCTGGAACATGGTGGCCTGCACGACGAGCAGCGCAGTCAGCGGCGCGAGCACGGGCCGCGGGCTCAGCGGCAGCGGCAGCGCGGCCAGGTACGCGAGCGCCGCGGTCAGGGTCAGCCGCGCGACGAGCGCGGCGGTGGGCTGGGTCCGGCGGCGAACCAGGGTCAGGGTGGCCGGCGCTGCCTGGACCACAGCGCGGACCGTCGTCCCGACCGGGCTGCCCGGGAGCCGGGTCAGGGCAGAGCGGGGGAAGCCGGCGCCGAGGCAGCGCCAGCGGAAGACGGGACCGGCCGGCTGCGCCTCGCGAGGCGAAATCGCTTCACGGCGGCCGAACGACTTCCCGGCTAGATCAGCAGCCGGAAGATGCTGAAGGCCCGTTCCCACTCCCGGTTGTGCACGGCCTTGAGCTCCGCGTCGAGGAGTCGGAACGTTCTGGCCAGCGCCACGCTGATGCCGCCGAAGATCAGCGGCAGCCGGGCCTGGGCGTCCTCGCTCAGCGCCGCATCGAGCGGGGGGCGGGCGGCCAGCTGGTCGAGGATGGGCCTGAGCTCGATCTCCTCCTCGATGTTCTCGAACGCGTGGATGCTTTCCTGCAGTCCTTTGGTGATCGGGAGATCCCAGGGCTCGATGATGTCGCGGGCATTCGCTTTGGCCGTGGCCTGGCCCATGAGCAGCAGGTCGTAGATCGCGTCGTTGACGAAGTCGAGGTAGCGCTTGATGTCATTCCGGTCGACGTCGACGCTGCCCGCGGCGCGGAAGAACCGCTCGAACTTGACAAATCCCATTACCGGCACGTCCGTACCTCCCGGGCTCGAGTTGGCGTCGGCTATCCGAAGTTCATGTGCTCAAGCGCCAGGCGGACCGCCATGGCGCCGTCTCCGACCGCCGACGCGACCCGCTTGACCGAGCCGCTGCGCACATCGCCGACGGCGAGGATACCCGGCTGGCTGGTCTCCAGCACCGTCGGCCGCCAGGAGTCCTCGGATTCAGATCCGGCCCCGCGGGCCGGCTCGGCGGCGACCCCGGTCTTTATGTAGCCGCGGTCGTCCAGGTCGACGAGGGTGCCGAGCCAGCTGGTGCAGGGGGCCGCGCCGATGAAGACGAACAGCGCGCGGGCCTCGATGGTACGCCTCGCGCCGGCCTGGCCGTCCTCGACCAGCACGGCCTCCAGCGCCTGATCCCCGAGCAGTTCCCGTATCTCCGTGCCCAGCAGGACTTCCACGTTCGCGATCCGCTCGATCTGGTCGATCAGGTACCGCGACATGGACTCAGCCAGGTTCTTCTCGCGGACGACCAGGGTCAGCTTCGCAACGTGCCTGGCAAGGAACACCGTCGCCTGGCCGGCCGAGTTGCCGCCGCCGACGATCACCACCGGATCGCCGCGGCAGACCAGCGCCTCCGCTTGTGACGCCGCATAGTAGACGCTCGTCTTCTCGAAGTGCTCCAGGCGCGGCACGTCCAGCCGGCGGTACCTGACGCCGGTCGCGATGATGACGCACCTGGTCGAGACCGAGGTATCGTCCCCCAGCCGGGCCTGGAAGTGACCATCGCTATGTTCCAGGGACACCGCCTCGGCTGGCACGGCGAACCGGGCACCGAACTTCCGCGCCTGGATGACGGCCCGGGCCGCGAGTTCGGCACCGGAAATCCCGGAAGGGAATCCCAGGTAGTTCTCGATCCGCGAGGAGGTTCCGGCCTGCCCCCCCGTGGCCGTTCCGTCCAGGATCACGGTATCCATGCCCTCCGACGCTCCGTAGACAGCGGCGGAAAGGCCTGCCGGGCCGGCCCCGACGACCAGCAGGTCACAAGCGGTTCCCGGCTGGGTCGGCGCGGGGAGGCCGATCGCCGCGGCCAGTTCAGCGTTGCTGGGATTACGCAGCAGCCGCCGGCCGTACAAGATCACGATGGGGGTATCTTCCGGTGCTATGCCCAGCTCCCTGAGCAGCGCCTCGGCCCCGGGGTCTTGCTCGAGATCCAGCCACCGGCAGGGCAGCCGGTTGCGGGCGGCGAAGTCGCGCAGCCGCCGTGAATCCGGCGAGTACCGCGAGCCCACGATGCGCAGGCCGACGCCCAGCCCGATCAGGATGGAACGGCGGATGAGGCAGGCGCGCAGGATCAGGTCGCCGAGCGCGGGATCGTGGGTGACGAACTCGGTTAGCCGTTCGGCCGGGACGGTCAGCACCTCGCCAGGTCCGACCGCGATCGCGCTGTAGAACACTGTCTCCCCGGTGAGCAGGCCGAGCTCACCGAGGAACCGACCCCGGCCGTGGACGCCGATGACGTGCTCATCGGCCGTGCCGTGGCCCTCCACGACCGCGACCTCCCCGCCGAGGATCACGAAGAAGTCGCAGTTCCTGTCCCCTTCCCGGAAGAGAACCTCGCCCGGCTGTACCGCACGCCGCTGCCCCAGCGCAGCCAGCGCGGTGATCTGGGCATCGTCGAGCCGCGGATATGCCCCGTAGGGGTCCGGCGTCTCTGGCGGCGCCCCGCCCGGGCTGCGTTCGGCAGCCGCCCGGTCCGGACCGGGAGACGTAACGCCGCTATCACACATAGGCCTCATCGACGTAACACCACCGCCAGTCCTCCCCCGGCTCGAACGACCGGACGATCGGGTGCCCTATCGCCTGCGCGTGGGCACGAGCGTGGCGCATCGGCGAGGAATCGCAGCAACCGACGTGGCCGCAGGTCAGGCACAGACGCAGGTGCACCCAGGCGCTGCCGAGCTGCAGGCATTCCTCGCATCCTTGCGGTGTTCGCGGCACCACGTCGCGGATCAGGTTGAGATGCGGGTCGTACGTTACTGTCATGGTCCCCTCGCTTCAGCCGGGACGGGTATTCACAGGCTCGCGGAGGCACCAGGGCCGCGCATCGTCAGACCAGGTAGTTATCGGTCCCGGACCCGGGACGGGATGCCGCGGTCCCGCCCGGGCATCCTACCTCCGCGGGGATGCGGGCAGAAGCTAGTGCCGCTGCCACTTACGTTTGCCCGCCGACAACGCGTTGATCGAGTCGGCCGCGCTGCATGAGGCAGTCTTTCAGGCGACGATGACCTTGCCGATGACGCCGGTCACCGACAGCAGGCCGACGAGGGTCAGCGCGCCGGTCGCGGCCAGGGCGCTGACCGCCCACCGCCACCGCGGCCGGCCGGGGCCGAGGGCGATCCAGCCGAGCGCGCCGAAGGCCAGTCCTTCCAGCAGGAACCATGGCTCGTTGCCGAATAGGTCTTGCAGGTCGGCGGCCCGGTCGTTGACCGTGGCCCACAGCGGCGGGTAGTGGATGTGCACCAGCCCTGCCAGGCTCAGCACCCGCTGAGCCATGTCGATCAAGGCATGCATGCAGCAGCCCACCGCGACCACCCAGCACAGGGCCAGCAGCACCAGCCGTGATCCGCGCCGCGCCCACAGGGGCAGCATGGCCACGGGAAGCACTGCGGCGACGGCGAGAACGACGACGGCCGCCAGGTTGATGAGCTGGAACTCGCCTTCGGAGCCGGGGCGGATCGTTCCCGGCAGGAACGCGGTACCGCCCGCCGCGTAATAGCCGCGGTATGCCGCGTAGCACAGGCCCCAGATCCCCGCCGCCACACTGACCCGGGTGAGCAGGCGGTGCTGAGCAATCCCAGTGACCATCGCCCGCCGTTCTCCTCCATGGGATGCTCTCGTTGACCCGGCAGTTCCTGTGTGGCAGAGCATGAGCTGGCGAGCGCGCCAAGCTCCGGTCCACTTCCTCCAGACCGCCGACCGCGCACAAACTCGTCGGCAGGGAGACAGCTACCGCCCCCCGCGACACTCGCAGACATGAAAGGCCTCGGCGCCAGCGTATCGCGAGCACAACAGGGCGAACGTTGCTTGATGCGGCACTAGCGGCGCGCCGACCTAGACCTCTTGCCAGGCCTTCCGGGCTGAGCTGAATACCAGCCCGTACTCATCGACCGCCCGTATCACGCAGCCTGCTGACGCGACCATATCGACCCGGACCGCTGCCGCGGCGCTGCGGCTCGCGGCCAGCGCCTGCGGGTTCCGCCATATGGCCTCGCTGATCAAACGCCCCGTGCCCCGCCCGGCGAGCAGCAGCGAACCGACAAAACCCTCGGTCTCCGCCAGCCCGGGGACCACGGTGTCGCCGTACGCTTCGACCGCGTCCTCAACCCTGGACGGCTCGATGTCCATCCAGGTCAGCCTGAGCCCCGCCCTCGGGTCCAGCGGTCCTTCCCAATCCCATTCGAAAACGGGGACCCGGTAGCGTTCAACCGAAACGGTCCCGGCGGCATGCTGCAGCGCATCGCGGAAGTCCGGCAAGCCCCTGTTCTCGTTCAGCAGCAGCATCTCGTGCGTAGCCCAGAAGGACTCCAGTACCGCCACACCGACTTCCGGGTTCGCGTACAGCGACATTCCGAGGCTGCCCTGCCGGTTCTCGGTCTTCGGGCGCACCTCGGTCTGGATGAACTTGAGCACGTCGGCCATCCGGAGCGGATCCGCAGTGATCAGGTGAAACCGCGCCTGCAACACGACAGCTCCCTGCTGCTCTGCGGCTGATCCAGGCATCGATCAGCCCGTCCTGTGCGGTCGCGCACGGCAACCTCATGGCCCACGCTTCCCGGCCGCCGCGGCGAGGTCAACCCGCAGGATCGGGTAATTTTCGCCGCTGCCGTTCGGGTCCCGCCGGGCTCGACAGGACTATCCGGTTGGCGGATGCGCTGGCAAACGACGGCCGCGAATCTGATAGCTGGCCCGGCAAAGCTAGCGCGGAGGTGGCGATCGATGGCAGATCCCGAAGATCTCGGCGCCGACGGTGCAGTACACGTGAGTGCTCGCCGCCTGTGGGTAGGCGGAGTAGCCACGGCCGCCGTGGCGGCCCTCGCGGTCATCGTCGGTGTTTTCATAGTCCGCGGCATCCTGGGCATCTCGGTACTTGCCCCCAAGGCCGCCAGCAACTTCGGCAATTCGTCCACCGCGGTTTACGCCGCCCTGGCGGCGGGCTTCGCGCTCCTGGCGACGGCGCTCTTGCATGTGCTTCTCCTGGGCGCCCCGCGGCCCTGGCCTTCTTCGTCTGGATCACCGCCCTGGCCGACCTGGCCGTGGCGGCCGCGCCCTTCACTCAGCCTGCGCCGCTGTCCAGTAAGGTGTTCACCGCCGTGATCAACGCGGTGGTCGGCATGGCGCTGATCTCCCTGCTGTCTGGTGTTGGCCGTAGCGCGGTTCGTCCGGCTCGCGACCGGGTTCAGGCACCGGCCCCGGTGAACCGCTGCTTACCCGCCGCCCATCGGGTCAGCGGTACGGGCCCGCCACGCCCGGCGGAGGGCGGCACGCTCGGTCTCGACCAGGCCGCCCCAGATGCCGTGCCGCCCGATGGACCAGTGCCGCATCGCGAACTCCAGGCATTCAGCGCGTACCGGGCACACAGCGCACAGCGCTAGAGCGTGGTCGGATTCGGCTCGTGCGCGGTCGGCCCCCGTCGCGATCGGGAACCAGTCCTCGGGATTCAGTCCGTAAGCCGCGCACCTGGCCAGCGGGCTCATCAGCCGGGCCGTCAGCTGCCCATCGGTCAGCCAGGCAGGGTCCGAGCGCGGCCGTCCGGCCTGGCCGGCCGCACTCGCCCGAGAAGCTGTCGCGGTCATCCCGGTGACCTCCCGCCTTGATACGCCGGATGTCGCCCCGGCTGGTGGCGGTCACGCCGATCCGGCCGTAAGGCATCCGGGGGCGTACGCCGCCCCCGGCTTGAGCGTGGCTCTGCTGCGATCGCGGCGCTTCCCCCGAGTGTGTAGTCCGCTCGTGCGCCGCCTGGCGCGGGCGGGCTCGAAGACTAATCAGATTGGGGATGCGGGAGCCTTTGCCGACGGGAAATGCTGGCTATGGAGGACGCGGAAGGTGTCCTTGCGCCGCCCATCATCCCGGCGTGCGCTGGCGCTGGCCGGACCCGGCCAGCCGCGCCCATAACTCACCGGAGGACCGTCATGGCAATGCTCCCGGCCCGCCGCAGCGGGCAGAACGTCACCATCCTCGACCCATCCCGCGAGTTCGAGGACATCTATGACCGGATGGGCCAGCTGATGAACCTCGCGATGGGCGAGTTCGGCCCGGCCAGGCCGGCCGATGTCCCGTGGTCGCCGCTGGGTGATGTATCGGAGACGGACGACGCGTATCAGATCCAGGTAGAGCTTCCCGGCGTCGGCAAGGACCAGATCGATATCCAGGTGCAGGACCGGGAGCTGGTGGTCAGTGGCGAGATCAAGGAGTCCAAGCATGGGCTGCTGCGCCGCAACTCCCGGCGCATCGGCAAGTTCGAGTTCCGCACGTCTCTGCCTGGCGACATCGACCCCGACCAGGTGAGCGCGCAGCTCTCCGACGGCGTGCTCACGGTCACGGTGCCGAAGTCGCAGGCCGCGAAGCCGCGCCGGATCGAGGTCAGCGGCTGACCCGGCCGATGCGACGTCGCCGGGCCGCGGCGCGCCGCACGGTTCGGCCCACGGTTTCGCCCAGCCACAACGGAGGTAGCTCATGGCAACCGCAGTCGGCATCGATCTCGGCACCACCAACTCGGTGATCGCCGCGACGGAGGCCGGGAAACCCACCGTGATCCCCAACGCCGAAGGCTCACGCACCACGCCATCGGTGGTGGCATTCACCAGCCAGGGTGAGCGGCTGGTCGGCCAGCTCGCCCGCAGGCAGGCCATCCTGAACCCGAAGGGCACGATCTACTCGGCCAAACGGTTCATCGGGCGGCGCTACGACGAGGTGACCAGCGAGCTGAACGCGGTCTCCTACGACGTCGTGGCCGGGCCGGACGGGGCGGTCCGGTTCTCGATCCGCGGCAAGCAGTACGCGCCGGAGGAGATATCCGCCCAGGTGCTGCGCAAGCTCGCCGACGACGCCGCCAAGTCCCTCGGAGAAAAGGTCACCGAGGCGGTCATCACGGTGCCGGCCTATTTCAACGACGCCCAGCGCCAGGCCACCAAGGACGCGGGCCGCATCGCGGGCCTGGAGGTGCTGCGCATCATCAACGAGCCCACCGCGGCCGCGCTCGCCTACGGGCTGGACAAGAAGCAGAACGAGACCGTTCTGGTTTTCGACCTGGGCGGCGGCACCTTCGACGTCAGCATCCTGGACATCAGCGAGGGCGTGATCGAGGTGCGCGCCACCTCCGGCGACACGCACCTGGGCGGCGACGATTTCGACCGGCGCATCGTCGACCACCTCGCCGACGAGTTCCAGCGCGACAACGGAATCGACCTGAGGAACGACCCGCAGGCCCTGCAGCGCCTGTTCGAGGCGGCCGAAAAGGCGAAGGTCGAGCTGTCCTCGGTGACCCAGACGACTGTCAGCCTGCCGTTCATCACCGCCGACGCTTCTGGGCCCAAGCACCTCAATACCACCCTCATGCGTTCCACGTTCGACGAGATGACACGCGACCTCGTCGAGCGCACGACCGGGCCGGTCAAGCAGGCGATGTCGGACGCGAAGCTCACCGAGGCCGACATCGACGAGGTCATCCTGGTGGGCGGGGGGACCCGCATGCCCGCCGTGCAGAACCTGGTACGCCGCCTGACGGGGGGCAAGGACCCGAACATGACGGTCAACCCGGACGAGGTGGTCGCCCTCGGCGCCGCCGTCCAGGCCTCGATCATCAAGGGCGACATGCGGGACGTCGTGCTGCTGGACGTCACGCCGCTGTCGCTGGGCATCGAGACCCTCGGCGGGGTGATGACCAAGGTCATCGAACGGAACACCACCATCCCCGCCCGGCGCACCGAGGTGTTCAGCACCGCCGAGGACAACCAGTCCGCGGTCGATGTAGTAGTCCTGCAGGGCGAGCGGGAGCGGGCCGCCGACAATCGCGTCCTGGGCCGGTTCCGGCTGGAGAACATCCGGCCCGCCCCGCGCGGCGTACCGCAAATAGAGGTCACCTTCGATATCGACGCGAACGGGATCCTCAACGTGTCGGCCCGGGACAAGGACACCGGCGCTGAGCAGCGCATCACGATCAGCCAGAGCTCGAACCTGGACCAGGCCGAGGTCGAGCGGATGATCGCCGACGCCGAGCGCCACCGGGCGCAGGACGCGCGGATACGGGAGCTGACCGACGCCCGCAACGAGCTCGACTCCGCCGCGTACCTGGTCCAGCGCCGGCTGGGCGAGCTGGGCGAGAACGTCGCCGTACACGAGAAGGCGCGGGCCGACTCGCTCGTCGCCGACGCGCGCAAGGCGATCAGCGAGGAAGCCCCGCTGGACCGGATCCGCACACTGACCAGCGAATTGCAGCAGGTGTACCACGGCCTGGGCGAGGTCGCCCCGGGCTCAGGGCCGACGGCCGAGAGCGGCGGCGGCGCCGGCGGTGGCGGGACCGACGGCAGCGGGGCCGACGACGACGTCATCGACGCCGAATTCACCACCAAGGGGTGACGTGGCAGCCCAGCACGATCCCGCCTTCCCCGCCGGCGACGACCAGCGCCGCGCGGCAGCCGGCGCGGACACCCAGGATGCAGCTCCTCCTGCGGAGGAGGCCGCGCCGGACGCTGCCGCCGCGATCGCGGACCTGCAGGCGCGGATCGGGGTGCTTGAGAACGAATGGCGCCGGGCGCTCGCGGATGCGGACAACGTGCGCAAGCGGTGCGCCAGGGACGCCGAACGGATCAGGGCCCAGGAACGCGCTGAGGCCGCGCGGCAGTGGCTGCCGGTCATCGACGATCTGGACCGGGCTCTCGAGCATGCCCAGGCCGACCCGGGGAGCATCGTCAGCGGGGTGCGGGCGGTCCGGGACGAGGCGCTGCGGATGCTGGCCGGCCTCGGGTTCCCCCGCCGCGACGATACCGGCGAGGTCTTTGACCCGGCCCGCCACGACGCGGTCGGGTCAAGGCCCGGCGGCCAGGCCCCGCCGGGCACGGTGGTGCAGGTGGTGCGGCCCGCGTACGGATCCGGTGAGCAGCAGCTGCGTCCGGCCCTGGTCGTGGTGGCGGAAGACTCCTGATGCCGCCGGAACAGGACTACTACGAAGTGCTGCGCGTCCAGCGCGATGCCAGCCAGGAAGAGATCCAGCAGGCGTACCGGAAGCTGGCCCGTACTTATCATCCGGACCTGAACAAGGACCCCGGGGCCGAGGAGCGCTTCAAGGACATCTCCGAGGCCTATGCGGTCCTGTCCGATCCCGCGACACGCAAGCGGTATGACGCTTTCGGGCCCGGCTTCCGGCAGGTTCCCGAGGACGCGGACCCGCAAACGTGGCGGCGCACGGGCGCGGCCAGCGGTGCAGGCCGGGAGGCCGGATCCGGCTTCGGCTCAGGGCTGGGTGACGGGATCAACCTGGATGACCTGCTCGGCGGGTTGTTCGGCGGCCGTGTCCGGGGCGGCTTCGGGACCATCCCCGGCGCCGATCACGAGGCGGAGCTGGAGGTAACCGTCGAGGAGGCGTACCGGGGGACTCAGCGCACGGTCTCGCTCGGTACCGCAGAGGGCACCCGGACGCTGGACGTCACCATCCCGGCCGGCGTGACCGACGGGCAGCGGATCCGGCTGGCCGGCCAGGGCGGCCAGGGCAGCGGCGGCGCCCGCGCGGGGGATCTGTACCTGGTCGTGCGGATCGCGCCGCATCCGCGGTATCGCGTCCAGGGGCGTGACGTGTCCACGGACCTGCTGCTGGCGCCCTGGGAGGCGGCCCTGGGCACGTCGGTGGCCGTGGATCTGCCCGACGGCGAGGCCAAGGTGACCGTGCCGGCCGGCACGTCGAGCGGCCGGCGGCTGCGCCTGCGCGGCCGGGGGCTGCCCAATCCGCGCGGCAAGCCGGGAGACCTGTACGCCGTGGCCAAGATCATGGTGCCGCGCAGGCTCTCCCGCAAGGAACGCCGCCTGTTCGAGGAGCTTGCGGCCGAGTCCAGCTTCGACCCCAGGAGGCAGCGATGAGCTACGCACTCGTCCGGCCGGTCCGCCTGGATCTCGACTCTTTCGCGCGCGTCGCGAGCTTGCATCCCGACCTGGTTCGCCGCCTGGTCGCCGCGGGGGCCCTCGACGCCTACCGCGACGCGGCCGGGACATTGTGGTTCGGCCGGGACCAGCTCGCAATCCTGGGACGCATCCAGCGGCTGCGCACGGCCTTCGCCCTGAACTACGCGGCCCTGGGCCTCGTCATTGACCTGCTAGACCGGATCGAGGTGCTGGAAGCCGCCCTCCGGGGGCGGCCCCGGCAGACAGGAGGCCACTCGTGGACCCCAGCCGCCTGACCCAGAAATCACAGGAGGCACTGCAGGAGGCCCAGACCAAGGCCATCCGGTACGGGCACACCGAAGCCGACGGCGAGCACCTGCTGCTGGCGCTGCTGGAGCAGCCGGACGGCCTGGTGCCGCGCCTGCTCGCCGCGGCCGGAGCCGACCCGGACAGGCTCCGGGCCGACGTCGAGGCGGACCTCGAGCGCCGTCCCCGGGTCAGCGGGCCGGGCGCTTCTCCCGGTCAGGTGTTCATCACCCAGCGCGTGTCCCGGCTGCTGGACGCGGCCGAACAGGAGGCGGGGCGGCTCAAGGACGAGTACGTCTCGGTCGAGCATCTCCTCATCGCCCTGCTCGAAGAAGGTCCCCAGACCAGTGCGGGCAGGCTGCTGCGCGGACAGGGGCTCACCAGGGACAAGTTCCTGCAGGAGCTCGCCGCCGTGCGTGGCAACCAGCGAGTGACCTCGGCCATGCCCGAAGGCACCTATGAGGCACTGGACAAGTACGGCCGTGACCTGGTCGCCGACGCCGCGGCGGGCAGGCTCGACCCCGTCATCGGGCGCGACGCGGAGATCCGGCGGGTCATCCAGATCCTGTCCCGCAAGACGAAGAACAACCCGGTGCTCATCGGCGACCCGGGCGTCGGCAAGACCGCCATCGTCGAAGGCCTCGCCCAGCGCATCACCCGCGGTGACGTCCCCGAAGGGCTGCGCGACAAGACGATCTTCAACCTCGACATGGGATCGCTGATCGCCGGCGCGAAGTACCGGGGCGAGTTCGAAGAGCGCCTCAAGGCGGTGCTCGCGGAGGTCAAGGCGGCCAGCGGCCGCATCCTACTGTTCGTCGACGAGCTACACACCGTCGTCGGAGCGGGTGCCACCGAGGGCGCGATGGACGCCGGCAACATGCTCAAGCCGATGCTCGCCCGCGGCGAGCTGCACATGATCGGCGCCACCACCCTCGACGAATACCGCAAGCACATCGAGAAGGACGCCGCGCTGGAGCGACGGTTCCAGCCGGTGCTCATCGACGAGCCCTCGGTCGAGGACGCGATCTCGATCCTGCGCGGCCTGCGCGAGCGGCTCGAAGTGTTCCATGGCGTGAAGATCGCCGACAACGCGCTGATCGCGGCGGTCATGCTGAGCCATCGGTACATCTCCGACCGCTTCCTGCCGGACAAGGCGATCGACCTGGTCGACGAGGCGTGCGCGATGCTCCGGACGGAGATCGACTCAATGCCCGCCGAGCTCGACGAGCTCACCCGCCGGGTGATGCGGCTGGAGATCGAGGAGACCGCGCTGGCCAAGGAGGAGGATCCGGCGAGCAAGGCACGGCTGGCCGAGCTGGGCAGGGAACTGCAGGACCTGCGGGCCGAGACGGACGCCATGCGCGCCCAGTGGGAAGCCGAACGGCAGGCGCTGCGAAGGGTCCAGGCGCTGCGCGAGGAGATGGAACTCCTGCGCCAGGAAGCCGACCAGGCCGAACGCAACTATGACCTCAACCGCGCCGCGGAACTGCGGCTCGGCAGGCTCCCCGACCTGGAGCGCAAGCTGCGCAATGAGGAAGAGAAGCTGGCCAGCAAGGGCCAGCGCCGGCTGCTGCGGCAAGTCGTCACCGAGGAGGAAATCGCCCAGATCGTCTCCCGGTGGACCGGCATCCCGGTCAGCCGGCTGACCGAAGGCGAGCGGGAGAAGCTACTGCGGCTCGACCAGATCCTGCATGAGCGGATCGTCGGCCAGGACGAAGCCGTGCAGGCTGTGGCCGATGCCATCATCCGGGCCCGGTCCGGCATCAAGAACCCGCGCCAGCCCGTCGGGTCGTTCATCTTCCTCGGCCCGACCGGCGTCGGGAAGACCGAGCTGGCCAGGACGCTCGCGGCCGCGCTGTTCGACACCGAGGACAACATGGTCCGGCTGGACATGAGCGAGTACCAGGAACGGCACACGGTCAGCCGCCTGGTCGGCGCCCCGCCCGGCTACGTCGGATACGAGGAGGGCGGACAGCTCACCGAGGCGGTGCGGCGCAAGCCGTACTCGGTGGTCTTGTTCGACGAGATCGAGAAGGCACACCCGGACGTGTTCAACACGCTCCTGCAGGTCCTCGACGACGGACGGCTCACCGACGCGCAGGGCCGCACCGCTGACTTCCGCAACGCCGTCATCATCATGACGTCGAACATCGGGTCGGAGTACCTGCTGGACGGCGTGACATCAGGTGGCGAGATCAAGCCCGACGCCCGCGAGCGGGTCATGAGCGCGCTGCGGGCCGGGTTCCGGCCGGAGTTCCTGAACCGGGTGGACGAGATCGTGCTGTTCAAGCCGCTCACCCAGGCCGAGGTCGAACGGGTCACCGAGCTGATGCTCGGTGACCTGCGCGCCCGCCTGGCCGAGCGGCAGATCAGCCTGGAGATCAGCGAGGAAGCGCTGCGGTTCATCGCGAGCCAGGGCTTTGACCCCGTCTACGGGGCGCGGCCGCTGCGCCGGTTCATCGCCCGTGAGGTGGAGACCCGGATCGCCCGCGCCCTCGTGGCCGGGGATATCGCGGACGGCGCGGTGATCAGGGTCGGCGTCGCCGACGGCGAGCTTACCGTCACCCACGACAACCCGGCGTGACCATGTGAAGCCACTGCAAGCACGCCTGGCTAGCTGCCAGAACTGCGGGCGGGAGAACCGGCTCCCGGCCGTCGCGGCCGCATTCCCGCGCTGCGGATACTGCCACCGGCCCGTTCCCTGGATCGTCGACGCCGACGACGACACCTTCACCGAGATCGCCGAGACCGCCGCGATCCCGGTACTCGTCGACATCTGGGCACCGTGGTGCGTGCACCGCCGGAGGATGAGCCCGGCCCTGGAGAAGCTCGCTTGTGACCTAGCCGACCAGGTGAAGGTGGTTAACGTCAACGTGGACGAGACGCCCAGGCTGCAGGCTCGCTTCACGGTGGAAGCGGTGCCCACCCTGATGCTGCTGCGCGGGAGGCGGATCATTGCCTACCAGGGCGGCGCTCCGCCCGAGCCTTCGCTGCGCGCATGGCTGGACCGGGCGCTCGCGGAGGCGTAAGCATGCAGCCCGGCGAACTCCGGTCTGCCGGGCCTAGCCGAACATGCGATGTGGCCTGAGCTGCTCCGGTCTAGCGTCGGAACCCTCCGCAAGCATGCGGGAGTCGAGGGAGAGCCATGAAATCCGACAGTGAGATCAGGGAAGACGTCATCCGTGAGCTGCAGTGGGATCCCCAGGTACCAGACCCGGAGGCAATCGGCGTGGCGGTCACGGACGGGGCGGTGACCCTGACCGGGAGCGTGCCGACCTACGGCCGCAAGTTGGCCGCCGTCCGGGCCGCGTCACGGGTATACGGTGTCAAGGCCGTCGCCGACGAGCTCAGGGTCAAGCTCGACACGGACCCGCGCGACGACTCAGACATCGCCCGGGCGATTGCCCATGTCCTCGAATGGAACACCCAGATCCCCGAGGGTCAGGTGCACGCCCGGGTCCAGGCCGGCTGGGTGATGCTCGAAGGCGAGGTCGAGTGGGACTACCAGCGGCATGAGGTCGAGCGGATGGTCCGCAACGTGCGCGGGGTGGTGGGAATCACGAACAACATCCTCGTCAAGCCGCGAGTCAGCGCGGATCAGATCGAGGCCAAGATCGAGGAGGCCTTCAGGCGCGAGGCCGAGGTGGACGCCCGCCACATCAGGGTCGAGGTCTCCGATCACACCGCCAAGCTCTACGGGCATGTCCACTCGCTGAACGAGGCGAACGCCGCATCCGCCGCCGCCGCCGCAGCCCCCGGAGTGTCTCGCGTGGAGAGCCATCTCGTTGTGTCTCCTTAGCTCCGTAAACAGCTGTCAGGTGCTGACGTCCCCCGCCAGGTTGAGCAGTACGGCATCCCCAAGTTCGAGAAAAGCTGGCAGGAACTGGCCGCGACGGTCACGCAAAGCCGCCTCATGATCACCGCCCTCGGCGGCAGAACCAGCAAGCCATCTTCGCCAGTTGCGCACCCCTCCGAGAGGCAAGGTCGGCTGCCCTGTTCCGCGCAACCGGGGACTGGACTGGCGGGGCCTACGCGCTCAGCAACTTGGGGTCATCGACCTGCGGCAGGGCCGCCACCGGAAGGACATCGGCCATCAGCGACAGGCCCTGGCACTGATCCGGGGATCGGACGACTGGCACGGTGAGGCGAGCGTGCTGAGCAGGCCAGGACTCATCGACCTGGACCGCGGCCCCGGTTCAGGAGGCCAATGGTCATCTCCTCCAGGCCATGACCCTCTACCGCCAGTTCGGCCCGCGCCGTACAGGGCCACCAGCCCGTTGTCACCCAGCAGACTGGCGCCACTCCGGCCTGCTTGCTTGCGGGTCATCTCCAGCTGGGCCGGCTTCAGCTCGTCGCGGATGAGCACGGTGACTTGCTCGGACAGCTGCTGGACAAGTTCACCCGAAGAGACAAGTTAACCCTGCAGAGCGGTCTCTCGGGGACTGCTCCACGTCGGCTGTGTGTTCCGCCATGTCCCCCATCGCCTGGATGAATGCGCGCCTCTACCCGTCCGCCGGCCGGCCTAACACGACGGGCGGCCGCTACCCAGCTGGCCGATGGCGCTGGTCCGCAGATTGCCGAGCAGCGCGGAAGCGTCGGGGTATACCTCGATAGCTCCCGCGTCCCGCAGCTGTCCTTCGGCTATCCCGCCGCAGAGCAGCCCGATGCAGGGAATGCCTGCCCGCCGGGCTGCGATCACGTCCCAGACCGCGTCCCCGACCATGACGGCACGCGCGCGCTCGGTGCCGGACTCGCTCAGCGCCCTTTCCACGATGTCCGGGTCGGGCTTGGCTCGCTCGACAGCGCCAGAGCTGACCACCGTGCCGATCGCGTCACGCGCGCCGAGCGCGTCCAGCATCAGTTCCACCTCGTCGTCCTTGGCGCTGGTGGCCACCGCCACGTGCAGCCCAAGGCGGGCGCTCGCCCCGAGCAGCTCCGGCGCCCCGGGCAGCGGGCGCATCCGGCCCAGGTACGGCGCAAAATATCGGCTGTGCGCGTCGATGACCGAACGGTCGGGTCGGCCCAGCACCCGTTCCACCAGCTCGTCGGAGCCCATCCCCAGCGCCTGGTGGACGTCGGCGCAGCGGATGTCGTGGCCGCGCTCCCGGAACGCCTCCCACCAGGCGGCAACGTGCAGGTAATTGGTGTCGAGCAGCGTGCCGTCCACGTCGAAGATCACCCCGCCGCGGCCAGGCTGGCCAGCGGTCACTGGCTGCCTGATTCCCGGCCGATGACCTGGTCTGCGGCGCTCACCCGGAGCTCTTCCAGAAGATCCGCCTGGCGCCGGGCCCGGGAGATCAGTTCGTCCAGCCGGCCGGGATCGAGCCGGGTGTCGGTCTCCGCCAGGGCCCGCAGCGTGCGCCAGCCCGCGGCCTTGCCCTCCACCCCCAGCAGCATCATCTCGAGTTCTTCCAGGCTACTGAGGGGCGACCGGGCCAGAAGGCGGCCGTTGAGCTTCAGCCGCGCGGCCTTCTCGCCGATCCACGCGGCGCAGACCTTATAACCACGGACGGGGATGCCGAGCGCGGCCATGACCTCCAGCAGCGCGCCGCGATCCTGCGCGACCTCGGCGGCGAAACGCGGCAGTGCGCCGCCGGCCTGCCAGCGGCCGGGTGACCCCGCCATCCGCCGGGCCAGCTCGGCCCCGCCGGTCGCACCCGCAAGATGATCGTTGAGATAGATGCCCAGCAGCCCAGGCCCAGACTGCCCGGTGCCTGCCGTCGTACCCGCCTTGGCCATGATCCCTCCACGTCAGACGCCAACTTCCCCCTGCTGCCCCACGTTCCCCACTGCCCCTCACCCGTGGCTTATGCATCGACGCGGACACGCACCCCGCGCGCGCCGGGCCTGGACGTAGCCGGGGCTTGGACGTAACCGCAGCCGCGCCGGATCCGGGAAAGCCCCCTATGCGCGGCTACCGGTCGCCAGCACGGCCGTCTGAGCCGGACCAGAACGGAACGTTCCGGCGGTGGCTTGCCCGCGCCGGCCTTGGAATCACTCGAGCCGCGGCCATGCGGCCACCCGCCGGCGATCTTCCCGGACGCCGGCGGGTACGTCCACGCTGCCTCGTGGCCGAATGGGGCGGTGTCCAGGCAGGCGTCCAGCACGTAGCGCGGCCCGGGCCGGCCGCCGGCGTATCTCGCACACCAAGGCGACCGTCGCTCCGCCAGGTCCCGGCAAGCGGCGCGGCAGCATGCCACGCCCGGCCAGCCACGCCGACACGCACCCCAGCACCGGGCCATACGGGTCAGTGCCCGCCCGGCTCGGAATCCGGACTAGCTCGCGGGTCAGCCCTACCACCGAGTCGTGGTCTTCACGGGCCATCCGCAACGCCGCGGCCGACCCTGTGACCTGCCGGGCCACCGATCGCTGCCCCGGCCCTCGGCCGACCGGGATGGCCCCTTCGCCGGGGAGGCCACGGGTAGCGGACGCAACCGATCCGCCCACGGCCCGACGATAACTTGTTGGCTCTTTGTTTGGCTCTTTCGTTATCAGCGAAGATCATAAGAGTATGACTCATAGGGCCATCTAGCTGCCGAAACTTGGTGGGCGCAACTGGGTTCGAACCAGTGACCCCTCGCTTGTAAGGCGAGTGCTCTACCCCTGAGCTATGCGCCCTCGATCACCGCGCGGGTGACCGGGCTACGGTACCCCGCGTCCTGGCTTTCGGTGAACCGCGCCCGGTCATCGCGACACGCGATGCGGTCCGAGCACCCGGTCAAGCGCCCGGGCCACCTCCTCGGCCAGCGCGGCCGCCGAATCGCCGGTGGCCGTTCCGGTCGCTGCCGGCATCCCCTCCCCCGCGGCCGGCTCCCGTACCTGGCCGCAATCGCGGCACTCTACCTCGCCCAGCCGCCGTACCAGGCGGACCGTCCCGCAGTGCGGGCAGCGATCGAGATCCGAAGCCCAGTCGCGCCCGGACTGGCACTGCGGGCAGATCAGCACCTGGCGATTCGCCCGCACACCGCGCTTCCAGGGGCTCGGGCCCCGGGCCGGGTCCACCTGCCGGGCACCGCATCGATAACAGGGCATCTGGCTGACTCCGCAGTGGATCCGGCCTAGTCGAGGTCGGCCAGCGCCTTCTGGTAATCGGCGATGTCCCGGGCCTGCGGGACCGGGTTCACGACTTTCCACCGCACGACGCCGGCCTTGTCGATGACGAAAGTCCCGCGAGTGGCGATCCCCATGCTTTCATCGAACACCCCGTACCGCCTCGCGACCTCGCCGTGCGGCCAGAAGTCGGACAGCAGCGGGAACTCGAAGTGCTCGGCGTCCGCCCAGGCGCGGTGTGTGAACGAAGAATCAACCGACACCGTGAGCAGTTCGACGTCGTCGCGCTCCACCTCGGGGAACTCGTCTCGCATCGCGCACAGCTCGCTCGAGCACACACCGCTGAACGCCAGCGGGTAGAAGACCAGGACGACGTTTTTCGAGCCGCGGAAAGACGAGAGCCGCACCGGGGTGCCGTGCTGGTCCCTCAGCTCGAAGTCGGGTGCCTGCTCACCGATCTCCACCGCCATGCCGAATCCTTTCCGTCGGGGCACGATTTCCCGCGGGCACGGTGCGCCGCACGGGGGAGAATGTCAAGTCTGCCACGGGTCGAAGAACGGCCGGCCACCGCCGTTCGGTCGCACGCTACCGCCTCGACGCCGCGCCCGGGTCAGCGGGGCACCCGGGGCGGAAGCTGCGGCCCGGCGCCGGTTAGCGCCGGGCTTTCGGTGCGACCAGCCGGGTGCCCGACCAGTCCCGGCCCACGCTCAGGCTGGATGTCTGGGACAGGCCCGCGGTCGGTGCCGCCTCGCCGATGTCGCTCGGCTCGACGTGGTTCGCCCGGCCCGCCTTCGGCGTGAGCAGCCAGATGTATCCGCCGTCGGTCAGCGGAGTCAGCGCGTCAACCAGCGCATCCACAAGATCGCCGTCGCCGTCTCGCCACCAGAGCAGGACCACGTCAACGACGTCGTCGTAGTCCTCGTCCACAAGCTCTACGTTCTCCACCCCGGCGATCGCGTCGCGCAGTTGCTCGTCACAATCGTCGTCGTAGCCGAGTTCCTGCACCACGTGGCCCGGTTTTATGCCGAGCCGCTCGTCCAGGCCGCGCGCAGACTGCGCTTGGCCCGCGGTCGCGCTCAATGACGTCCTCCCTCTATCCCCCGCGGTCATTCCGCGTCGGCACTATCTGATGGGACAGTTCACACTGGACCGGCTTCCCGCGCAAGGGTCATACGGCCCCAGTAACGGAAAACTGCCGCGGCGCGCTGTCCCGAACATGGAAAGTAATCGCTTACCCGAGGAACGACAGCCGGACCTGCCGGTCCGGGTTGTCCACGTTCAGATCGACCAGGGCGACGCTCTGCCAGGTGCCGAGGGCCGCCCGACCGCCGATCACAGGCAGTACGACGAATGGTGCCACAAAGGCGGGCAGCACGTGCGTGCGGCCATGACCAGGCGAGCCGTGCGCATGCTGCCACCTGTCATCGGCCGGCAGCAGCCGCGATAGCGCTTCCAGCAGATCCCGGTCGCTGCCCGACCCGAGCTCGATGAGCGCGAGGCCGGCCGTGGCGTGCGGCACGAACACGTGCAGCAGCCCGTCGCCGCCTCCCGCGGCGCCCGCCGCAAACTCCTGGCAGGCACCGGTGATGTCCATCACTGTCTCCCGGCTGCCGGTCCGCAGCCGGATGATCTCGGTCCTCAAGCCTTCGCTTTCTTCTGCCTCTTCTGTGGTCCCGGTTTCCTGGCTTTGGCTGCCGGCCTGGCCTTCGCAGCGGGCCTGGCCTTGGCTGCGGGCTCGACCACGGCGTCGGGCCCGGGGAACACCAGGCAGGTATGCCCGTCCTCGAACCGGACCTGGTACGGCGGACCGCCTGCCGCGCCGCGGATCTCGACGATCTCGCCGATCTTGTCTGGCTTTCCCACTGCGTTCCCGCGCACGTGCAGCCGGTCACCGACGGTTGCTTCCATGTCGCACCCTCCTTGGTCGCGTCAGTTCCCGGTGTACCCCAGACTGGCATGGGGAGACTGTCGCGTGAAGAGTCATCCGGCGAGCGAAAACGCGCAGCGTCCCCGTGCGTGCCGCGGCGCTGGTTACCTGCGGGTAGAGATGCGCTGCCCGCGCGCACGTACCACGATTGGCCTGGACAACAGAAATCGCATGAAGCGGCCGACCGCCGCACGACAAGCACGGAAGGCGAGGACACCTCGTGGCCTCCGGACGCCAGCGTTACTCCATCATCAGTGACGGGCTGCCTACCCAGCTGCCCGATATCGACCCGGACGAGACCCGCGAGTGGGTGGAGTCTTTCGACAGCGTGGTCCGCACCCGCGGCCGCGACCGCGCGCGCTACGTGATGCTGAGGCTGCTGGAGCGTGCCCGCGAGCAGCAGGTAGGCGTGCCCGGGCTGCGCAGCACCGATTACATCAACACGATCCCGCCCGAGCGCGAGCCCTGGTTCCCCGGCGATGAGCACATCGAGCGGCGGATCCGCGCCTACATCCGGTGGAACGCCGCCGTCATGGTGTCCCGGGCCAACCGGCCAGGGCTCGGCGTCGGCGGCCACATCGCGACTTACGCGTCGGCGGCCAGCCTGTACGAGGTCGGGTTCAATCACTTCTTCCGCGGCAAGGACCACGGCGAGTCCGGCGACCAGGTGTTCTTCCAGGGGCACGCCGCCCCCGGCATCTACGCCCGTGCCTACCTGGAGGGCCGGCTGACCGAGCAGCAGCTCAACGGGTTCCGCCAGGAGCTTTCCCACCCGGGCGGCGGGCTGCCGTCCTATCCGCACCCCCGGCTGATGCCCGACTTCTGGGAGTTCCCCACGGTCTCCATGGGCCTGGGCCCGATCAACGCCATCTACCAGGCCCGGTTCAACCAGTACCTGCTGGCCCGCGAGATCAAGGACACCAGCCGCTCGCACGTGTGGGCCTTCACCGGCGACGGCGAGATGGACGAGCCCGAGGCGCTCGGCGCGATCGGCCTGGCCGCGCGCGAGGAGCTGGACAACCTCACCTTCGTGATCAACTGCAACCTGCAGCGGCTGGACGGCCCGGTCCGCGGCAACGGGAAGATCATCCAGGAGCTTGAGGCGTTCTTCCGCGGCGCCGGATGGAACGTCATCAAGGTGATCTGGGGCCGGGACTGGGACCCGCTGCTCGCCCACGACACCGACGGCGTGCTGGTCAACAAAATGAACACCACGCCGGACGGGCAGTTCCAGACCTACAGCGTCGAATCCGGCGCCTACATCAGGGAGCACTTCTTCGGCGACGACCCGCGGCTGCGCGCGATGGCCGAGCCGCTGTCCGACGACGAGCTGCGCACCCTGTCTCGCGGCGGGCATGACTACCGCAAGGTGTACGCGGCGTTCAAGGCGGCCAGCGAGCACGTCGGCCAGCCGACGGTGATCCTCACCCACACCATCAAGGGCTGGACGCTCGGCCCTGACTTCGAGGCGCGCAACGCCACGCACCAGATGAAGAAGCTCACTGTGGCCGAGCTGAAGGAGTTCCGCGACCGGCTGTACCTGCCGATCGAGGATGCCGCGCTGGAGGCCGAGCTGCCGCCCTACTACCACCCGGGCGAGGACTCCGAGGAGATCCAGTACATGCGCGAGCGGCGGGCCGCGCTCGGCGGCTTCCTGCCCCGGCGGGTGGTCCGCTCGCGGCCGCTGCAGCTTCCTGCCGATTCGGTCTACGGCGACCTGCGCAAGGGCTCGGGCAAGCAGCCGGTGGCCACGACGATGGCGTTCGTCCGGGTGCTGAAGGACCTGATGAAGGAGCCAGGGATCGGCGCCAGGTTCGTGCCGATCATCCCGGACGAGGCCCGCACGTTCGGCATGGACTCGCTGTTCCCGACTGCGAAGATCTACTCGCCGCACGGCCAGAGCTACGAGGCGGTGGACCGCAACCTGCTGCTGTCCTACAAGGAATCGTCCCAGGGCCAGATCCTGCACGAGGGCATCAGCGAGGCCGGCGCGATGGGCTCGGTGATCGCCGCGGGCACCTCGTACGCCACGCACGGCACCCCGATGATCCCGGTGTACGTGTTCTACTCGATGTTCGGCTGGCAGCGCACCGGCGACCAGATGTGGGCGTTCGGCGACCAGCTCGGCCGCGGGTTCCTGCTCGGCGCGACGGCCGGCCGGACGACGCTGACCGGCGAGGGGCTGCAGCACAACGACGGTCACTCGGTGCTGCTCGCCTCGGTCAGCCCGGCCTGCGTGGCCTACGACGCCGCCTGGGCGTTCGAGCTGGCCTACATCGTCAAGGACGCACTGCGGCGGATGTACGGCGCGACCGCCGAGTACCCGCACGGCGAGGACATCTTCTACTACCTGACCCTCTACAACGAGCCGTACCCGCAGCCGCCCGAGCCCGCCGACTTCCCGGGCGGCCCGCAAGCGCTCGAGCAGGGCATCTTGCGGGGCCTTTACCGGTACCGCGCCGCGCCGCAGATCGGCGAGCCGCCCGGTACCGCCGGCACCGAACACGCCGATACCGAACGGGCAGGCGCCGGTCACCCGCCCGTCAGCCAGCCGCCGCGCGCGCAGATCCTCGGCTCCGGCATCGCGGTGCGCACCGCGCTCGCCGCGCAGGAGCTGCTCGCCGCCGACTGGGGCGTGGCCGCCGATGCCTGGTCGGCCACGTCCTGGACCGAGCTGCGCCGCGAGGCGCTCGGCTGCGAAGAGCACAACCTGCTGCACCCCGACGACGAGCCACGGGTGCCGTACGTCACCCGGACGCTGGATGGCGAGCCGGGGCCGGTGGTCGCGGTGAGCGACTGGATCAAGGCGGTGCCCGACCAGATCGCCCGGTGGGTGCCCGCGCCGTTCGCCTCGCTCGGCACCGACGGTTACGGGTTCTCCGACACCCGCGCGGCCGCGCGCCGGTTCTTCCACGTGGACGCGGAGTCGATCACCTTGGCCGTGCTCAGCCAGCTGGCCAGGCGCGGCGAGGTCAAGCCGGAGGTGCTCGGCCAGGCGATCGAGAAGTACCGGCTCGACACCACGGTCAGCGAGGCGCTGGCGGCAGGGTCATGACCGGGCCGGGCTGACCCCGCCTGGTCAGGAAGCGAACAGGTCGCGCACGGCGGCCTCGCCGGGCCGGCCGAGATAGCTGTACGTGCCCCGGTCGCGCAGCTCGGCGGCTGCGTCGGCGAGCGCGCCGTAGGCCATCCGGGACAGCGACCCGCCGACCGAGATCCGGCCGACCCCGGCGGCCGCGAGCTCGGCGGCAGGCGGGCAGGCGGGCAGGGCCAGGACGTTGACCGGCCGGTCCACAGAGGCGACCACCTGCCGGATGTCGGCGAGTTCGGTAAGCCCGGGGGCGTACAGCACGTCGGCGCCGGCCTCCTGGAAGGCCTGCAGCCTGGCGATCGTGTCGGCCAGGTCCGGCCTGCCGTGCAGGTAGTTCTCGGCCCGCGCGGTCAGGACCAGGCGCAGGCCGCCGCGGTGCGCGGCCTCGGCGGCGGCCGTGATCCGCTCCGCGGCCAGGCCCGGCTCGTAGACGGGCTGGCGCGCCGACCCGCTGAAGTCCTCGATCGAGCACCCGGCAACGCCAGCGTGGACGGCCAGCTCCACGGTGCGGGCAACGCCGGCCGGATCGTCAGCGAACCCGCCCTCCAGGTCGGCCGACACCGGCAGCTCGGTGGCCGAGACGATGGTGCGGGCGTGCTCCAGTGCCTCGTCCCTGGTGACCGCGCCGTCCGGCCGCCCCAGCGTCAAGGCGAAGCCGCTGCTCGTCGTGGCCAGGGCCCGGAAACCCAGTGAGGCCAGCAGCTTGGCCGAGCCCGCGTCCCAGGGGTTGGGCAGCAGCAGCGGCTCGCCCGGCTGGTGCAGCGACAGGAACTGGTCTGCCTTACCGGTCTGCGTGGTCACGCCCATACCCTAGCCAACCTGGCAGCCTCGCCCCGGAATGGCCGTGTCTTTTCCTACCAATGTTGTAGCTTTTAGCCCGGGCGTGGCAGGCTAGCGGCGTGAAGCAAACGCCAGGGCCGGCCGTGGCTCACCCGGGCCGGGGGCCGTCGGCAGGAGACGGGGCCAGGCATCCGGGCCGCAGCGGCGTCCAGGCCGAGACGGTGCGACGTCTGGAGCGGGCCACCGGGGCCCTCGGCACCGCGGCGATGGCCGCCATGGACGAGAGGCTGCCGTGGTTCGCCTCGATGTCGGCGGAGAACAGGTCGTGGCTTGGCCTGGTCGCGCAAGCCGGCATCGCCGCGTTCGTCGACTGGGTGAAGCACCCCGAGCGCGCCAGGCCCGCGGTCACCGGCGAGGTGTTCGGCACGGCACCCCGGGAGCTGGCCCGCGCGGTCAGCCTGCAGCAGGCGGTGGAGATGGTCCGGGTCATCATCGACGTGGTGGAGGCCCGGGTCGATGAGCTGGCCGCGCCCGGCGGGCGGGCGGACCTGCAGGAGGCCGTGCTCCGCTACACCAGGGAGATCGCGTTCGGCGCCGCCCAGGTCTACGCGCGCACCGCCGAGGCCCGCGGCGCCTGGGACGCCCGGCTGGAGGCGCTGGTGGTCAACTCCCTGGTGCGGGGGGAGGCCGACGAGGGCCTGCAGTCCTGGGCGTCGGCGCTGAGCTGGTCATCCTCCCCGGTCGCGGTGATCGCCGGCCGGGCCGAGGGGGACAACGCCGAGCAGGTGATCGAGGATCTCCGGGTGATCGCCCGCCGGGCCCGGCTCGACCTGCTGGCCGGGGTGCACGGCCACCGCCTGATCGTGGTCGTCGGCGGCGCCCCCGACCCGGTCGCCGCCGCGCGGCAGCTGGCTGGACGGTTCGGCAGCGGGCCGATCGTCGTCGGCGACAGCGTGACCGACCTGCAGTCGGCCCCCAGATCCGCGCAGGCGGCCCTGGCCGGCCTGCGCGTCGCGTCGGCCTGGCCGGACGCGCCGCGCCCGGTCGCGGCCGACGACCTGCTGCCGGAGCGGGCCATCGACGGCGACCCGGTGGCCCGTGACCAGCTGGTCCGCGACGTGTACGAGCTGCTGCTCGACGGTGGTCCCTCGCTGCTGGATACGGTGACCGGGTACCTGGAGCAGGGCTCCTCGCTGGAAGCCACCGCCCGCATGCTCTTCGTCCACCCGAACACCGTCCGGTACCGGCTGCGCCGCGTCGCCGAGCTGACCGGCTATACCCCGGCCGAGGGCCGCGGGGCATTCGCCCTGTGGGTGTCGATCGTGCTGGGCAGGCTGGCCGGCAAGCCCGGCTGATCGCTACGACTTGGAGATAACCTACAGACTTAAGCCCCGCAAGTTCGTTGAATCCCTCATTCATGTATCGAGGTTCTACAGGGCAGTGTAGAGAGCATGCTTGTTATCGCTGCGCCTGGCCAGGGCGCCCAGGCTCCCGGGTTCCTCGCCCCGTGGGTGGAGCTGCCCGGGGTTGCCGACCGCCTCGCCGCGTGGTCGGCGCTGGCCGGGTGTGACCTCGTGCGCTGCGGCACCACCGCCGGCGCCGACGAGATCCGGGATACCTCAGTCGCCCAGCCGCTGCTGGTGGCGGCCGGACTGGCCGCCGCCGAGGCGACGTTCGGCGACGCGGGCCAGATCGCGGACTGCGCCGACGCGGCCGCCGGGCACAGCGTGGGCGAGCTGACCGCAGGGGCCGTCGCCGGCGTGCTGAGCGCCGATGACGCGCTGCGGCTGGTGCAGGTGCGCGGCAGCGCCATGGCAGCCGCGGCCGCCGTCTCGCCGACCGGCATGACCGCGGTGCTCGGCGGGGAAGAAGCGCAGGTGCTGGCCGCGATCGAGGAGCACGGGCTGACCCCGGCCAACGTGAACGGCCCGGGCCAGATCGTGGCCGCGGGCACGCTGGAGCAGCTGGCTGCGTTCGCTGACCGGCCGCCCGCCGGGGCGCGGCTGCGCCCGCTGCAGGTGGCGGGCGCGTTCCACACCAGGCACATGGCGATGGCGGCCGACGCGCTGCGCGGCGCGGCGCAGGACATCACCGTGAGCAACCCCGTCATGATCTTGCTATCGGACGCCGACGGGGCCGCCGTGCGGTCCGGCCAGGACTGGCTGGAGCGCATCGTCAACCAGGTCAGCGCCCCGGTCCGCTGGGATGCGTGCATGCGGTCGATGGCCGGGCTCGGCGTGACCGCCTTGATCGAGCTGCCACCGGCGGGCACGCTGGCCGGCCTGGCCCGGCGCGCGCTGCCCGGCGTGGACGTGCTCGCCCTGAAGACGCCCGACCAGATCCCGGCTGCCCGCGCGCTCGCCGCCGAGCACGGGCCCGCGCGGCAGCAGGACGGCGGCGATCACGCCGCTGCCCACCAGCCGGGCGCGGACGGGCACCATCCCGAATGGCGGCTGCTGGTCTCGCCGCTGGCCGGCACCTTCCGGGCCGGATCAGCGGACGCCCCGGCCGTGGCGCCGGGCTGCTACGTCACGACCGGGGCCAGGCTCGGTCTCATCGAGTCGCGCGGCGATCACCGCGCGATCACCCCGCCCTGCCCGGGAGCGCTGATCGAGTGGCTGGTCGAGGACGGGGACCCGGTCAGCGCCGGCCAGCCCATCGCGCGGCTGCAGCCGGCGGGATCCGAGCAGGGGGCGCACTAGATGCGGCTAGAGCACGGCGCCCCCGGGGCGCGGATCCTGGCGTTCGGCGGATACCAGCCGTCCAACGTGGTCACCAACGATGACCTGGCCAAGACGCTAGACACCACCGACGAGTGGATCCGCAGCCGGGTCGGCATCGCCAGCCGGCGGATCGCCGGGCCCGAGGAGACCCTCGCGGACATGGCCGTCGCCGCCGGCGGCAAGGCCCTGGCGTCCAGCGGGCTCTCCCCCGCCGACATCGACCTCGTGATCGTGGCCACCTGCACGCCGGAGTCGCCGATACCGAACCTGTCCGCCGCCGTGGCGCACCGGCTCGGCATCAGCGCGCCCGGGGCCTACGACCTGAACGCCGCCTGCGCGGGGTTCTGCTACGCGCTGGCCAGCGCGAGCGACGCGGTCCGGGCCGGATCGGCCAGGCACGTGCTGGTGATCGGCGCGGAGAAGCTGTCCTCCTGGCTGGACTGGACCGACCGGTCGACGTCCATCATCTTCGCCGACGGCGCGGGCGCGGCCGTGGTGGGGCCGGTAGCCGAACCCGGGCAGCGGCCCGGGATCGGCCCGGTGGCCTGGGGCAGCGCGGGCGACATGGCGGATAAGATCTGCATCGCCGACCGCAGGTCGTTCATCTCCCAGGAAGGCCAGGCGGTGTTCCGGTGGGCCACCACCGAGTTGCAGCCGGTGGCGCAGGCCGCCTGCGACCGGGCCGGGGTGGCGCCGCAGGACCTGGACGTGTTCGTCCCGCACCAGGCGAACCTGCGCATCGTGGAAGCGCTCGCCCGCAAGCTGCGGAATCCCGCAGGCCCGGGTGGCGGACGACATCATCGAGGCGGGGAACACCTCGTCCGCGTCCATCCCGCTGGCACTGTCGCGGATGATCGAGCGGAACGAGATCGGCTCAGGCCAGCTCGCGCTGCTCCTGGGCTTCGGCGCCGGGCTGTCTTACGCGGCCCAGGTGATCACGGTGCCATAGCGGCTCCCGGCGTCCGCCGGGAGCCGAGGGAACAAACCAGGCGCAATGCCGACGATAAGAGACACGAGAAGGAGACGACAGACACATGGCCATGACCGAGCAGGAGATTCTGGCAGGCCTCGGCGAGATCGTCAACGAGATCGCCGGAGTGCCGGCCGACCAGGTGACCCCCGACAAGAGCTTCGTCAACGATCTGGACATCGACTCGCTGTCCATGGTCGAGATCGCCGTCGCCGCGCAGGACAAGTTCGGCGTGGAGATCCCCGACGACGAGCTCAAGAATCTCAAGACCGTCCACGACGTCGTGGTGTTCGTGCAGCGCCCGGGCGTATCCGCCTGACGGCACGCCCGACGCCGCGGGCATCGCGGCAGACCCGAAGCCGGAGGAGCAGATCACAGTGGGCACAGACCAGACCACGGTCGTGGTCACCGGGCTCGGCGCGACGACGCCGCTCGGCGGCGACGTGAGCAGCACCTGGGAGGCGCTGCTGGACGGCCGCAGCGGGGCACGGCAGCTGCCCGACGACTGGCCAGCCGACCTGCCCGTGCGCATCGCCGCGCCGGCGGCCGTGGACCCGGCGTCCGTGCTCGACCGGGTCCAGGCCCGGCGGCTGGACCGGTGCGAGCAGTTCGCGATCGTCGCCGCCCGCGAGGCCTGGGCCGACGCGGGACGGCCGGAAGCGGATCCGGAGCGGATCGGCGTCGCCGTATCCAGCGGCATCGGCGGCATATCGTCGACGATCGCCGCCTACGACACGATGAACGCCAAGGGCTGGCAGCGCATGTCGCCCTATACGGTCCCGATGCTCATGCCGAACGGCTCCGCCGGATGGATCAGCATCGAGTTCGGCGCGCGCGCGGGAGTGCACACCACCGTGAGCGCCTGCGCGTCCGGCGCGGAGTCCGTCGCGTACGCGATCGAGATGATCAGGTCGGGACGGGCGGACATCGTGATTGCCGGCGGCACCGAGGCCGCGATCATGCCGCTGAACATCGCGGCCTTCGCCGCCATGCGCGCGCTGTCGGTGCGCAACGACGAGCCGCAGCGAGCCTCAAGGCCGTTCGACAAGGGCCGGGACGGCTTCGTGCTGGGCGAGGGCGCGGCCATGGTCGTGCTCGAGTCCGCCGAGCACGCGGCCCGGCGCGGCGCGCGGGTACACGCGGTGGCGGCCGGCTTCGGCTACAGCTCGGACGCGCATCACATCGCCCAGCCCGCCCCGGACGGCAAGGGGCTGGTCCGGGTCATGCGCAACGCGCTGGCTGACGCCGGGCTGTCTGCCGAGCAGGTCGTCCACGTCAACGCGCACGCCACCTCCACGCCGGCCGGGGACATCGTGGAGGCGCAGGCCATCGCGGCCGCGCTCGGCGAGGCGTCCGCCGGGGCCGTGGTGACTTCGACGAAGTCGATGACCGGCCACCTGCTAGGCGGGGCGGGCGCGCTCGAGTCCATCGCCGCCATCCTCGCCCTGCGCGAGAAGATCGCGCCGCCCACCATCAACCTCGACGATCCCGACGACGAGACCGGCGTCAACATCGCCACCGAGCCTCGGCCGCTGCAGCAGCACGGCAGCGCGCCGATGGCGGCACTGAACAACTCGTTCGGCTTCGGCGGGTCCAACGTGGCCCTCGCCTTTGCCGCCGCGTGAGAAGGGTAACGCAGTGACACTGCTCGACAACCCCGTGACGGCAACGGTTCCGGCGCAGCGGGCCGCGCCCGGCGACTGGCGCCAGCCGCGCGAGCGGCTGGCCGCGCTTTTCGACCCGGACACGCTGCGCGAGATCACCCCGGCCGACACCAGCGGGGTCCTGGCCGGCACCGGGCAGATCGACGGAATGACGGCGGTGGCGTTCGCCAGCGACCCCGGGATACAGGGCGGCGCGATGGGCAAGGCCGGCTGCGCCGCGATCGTAGCGGCCTATGACCAGGCCATCGCCCTCGGCGCGCCGGTCATCGGGCTCTGGCACTGCGGCGGCGCCCGGCTGCGCGAGGGCGCGGAGAGCCTGCACGCCGTGGGCACGGTATTCGCCGCGATGACCCGGGCCTCCGGCGCGGTGCCGCAGAATCTCGGTCGTGCTCGGCCCGGCCGCGGGCGGCGCGGCCTACGGGCCCGCGCTGACCGATGTGGTGATCTTGTCCGAGGCCGGGCGGATCTTCGTCACCGGGCCCGACGTGGTGCGCAGCGTCACCGGCGAGGACGTGGATTCGGCGCGGCTCGGCGGCCCCGATCCGCACAGCCGCCGCTCGGGCGTCGTGCACCTGGTCGCGCCCACCGACGGGGAGGCGCTCGGCGCGGCCCGGCGGCTGGCTCTGCTGCTCGGCCGTCAGGGCACGATGGCGCCGGCGCTCGCGCAGGCCGCGGACGCCAGCGGCACCGACCTGGCCGGGCTGCTGCCCGACTCGGCGCGCCGCGCCTACGACGTGCACCCGGTCGTGGACGCGCTGCTCGACGAGCCGGGCATAGAGCTGCACCCGAAGTGGGCACCGAACGTGGTCACCGAGCTGGGCAGGCTCGGCGGCCGCACGGTCGGCGTGGTGGCGAACAACCCGCTGCGGCTCGGCGGCTGCCTGGACGCGACGTCGGCCGAGAAGGCGGCCCGCTTCGTCCGGATGTGCGACGCGTTCGGCGTGCCGCTGGTGGTCATCGTGGACGTGCCCGGCTACCTGCCGGGGGTGAGCCAGGAGTGGGACGGCGTGGTGCGCAGGGGCGCCAAGCTGCTGCACGCCTTCGCCGAGTGCTGCGTGCCCCGGGTGACCCTGATGACCAGGAAGGCCTACGGCGGCGCGTACATCGCGATGAACTCCCGCGCGCTGGGCGCGACCCGCGTGTTCGCCTGGCCGGACGCGGAGGTCGCGGTGATGGGCGCGGTCGCAGCGGTGCGGATCCTGCACCGGCGCACGCTGGCCGGGGTGCCGCCCGAACGGCGGCACGAACTGGAGACCGAGCTCGCGGCCGAGCACGAGAAGGAGTCGGGCGGCCTGGCGCGCGCCCTCGACCTGGGCGTGGTGGACGAGGTGATCGACCCGGCCCGGACCCGGCAGGCGATCGCCACCGCGATCGCCGAGGCGTTCCCCGCTCGCGGGACGCACGGCAACATCCCGCTCTGAGCGGCGGGATTTCACCCGGCACCGCGCGGCCCTCGGCTGCGCGGTGCCTTTCTCACTCCCCCGCCGGCCCGGCGGCGCGCCGCGCCGTGCCCCGGCTCACGGTGCGGCCGGGGACTTCGCCGCGACGGGCAGGTGACGCCGCAGGAACTCCTCGGTCCGCTGCCAGGCCCGGGCGGCCGGCTCGGGCACGTAGAACATGGGGGCCTTCCGGTTGTGGAACGCGTGCCCGGCGTCCTCTTCCACGTGCAGCTCGACGTTGTCTCGTCCGGCCGCGGCCTGCTCGACCGCGGCGACCTGGTCGCGCGTGATGTAAGGGTCGCTGCCGCCGAAGTGGAACTGCAGCGGGCTGTCGATCTGCTCCAGCAGCTCCAGGTGGCCGGGAACGTCCGAGCCGTAGAACGAGACCACGGCGTCCAGCCCGCCCTGCGCGGCGAGGAAGAAGGCGATGGATCCGCCGAGGCAGAACCCGATCACGCCCAGGCCGCCGTCAACCTCGGGCAGCGACCGCAGCCGCGCGAGCGCGGCCGCGGCGTCGGCGACGCCCTGCCCGGCGTCGAAGCGGCTGCCCAGCTCCAGCGACTCGGCCAGGCCGGCCTCGTCGTGAGCGGCCTGGTGGCCGGGCTTGAGGCGCCAGAACAGGTCCGGCGCCGCCACCACGTAGCCCAGCCCGGCCAGGTCCTCGCCCACGGCCCGGATGTAGTCGCTGACGCCGTAGATCTCCTGGATCAGCAGCAGGCCGGGGCCGGATGCCGGCGCTGGCAGCCACACGGTCAGGTCGAACGCCCCGTCCGGGGTCTGCACCGACTCGACGCGTGACCGCAACATGGCTGCCTCCTTGATCGACGCCCGCCACCTTAGTATCCGGGTGCCCGGCCCCGTGTCCCCGCCCCATGAACATCGATGCGCGGGCTGGCTGTTCACCGGTGAACAGCGATGCGCGGTTTGCTGTTCATCCGGTGAGCCTCATCCGGTGAGCCTCATCCGGTGAGCCTCATCCGGTGAGCCCGGGCTGGCCGGGCCGGGACGCGGCGGCGAAGGCGGGCTGGCCGAGCAGGTCGGCCAGGGCGGCCGGGGTGGGCAGCGCGTCCCTGGCCCCGGTCCCTGTGCAGGCGGCCGCGCCGGCCGCGGCGGCCGCGGTCACCGCGGCCGGCAGCGGCGCGCCGCAGGCCAGGCTCCAGGCGAGCGCCCCGTTGAACGCATCGCCGGCGCCGACGGTGTCAACGACGTCGACCGACGGCGCGCCGATGGTGACCGGCGGCTGCGCCGCCGCGAATATCGTGGCCCCGCGGCGGCCTCGGGTGACGACCACCGCGCGCGCCCCGCGGTCCAGCAGCCGGGAGACGGCGCCCTGCTCGCCCGCTGCCTCGGGCACCATCCGGCCGAGCTCGCCCTCGTTGGGGGTGAGGATCGCGCCGCGCAGCAGCTCCGGCGGCAGCGGCCGGGCGGGCGCCGGGTTGATCACCGGCAGCGCGCCGGCGGCCGCCGCGGCCGCGGCGGCCGCTACCGCCGCTGCCGGCGGGATCTCCAGGCTGCACAACAGCACGCTGCTCGCGTCCAGCCAGCCGCCCAGCCGACCGGTCACCGTGGCCGCGCCGAGGCGGTCGTTGGCCGCGCCCGCCACCGCGATGGCGTTCTCCCCGGACGAGTCCACCAGGACCACGGCCAGGCCGGTAGGGTCCGCGCTGGCCGTCAGCCCGCTCGTGTCAACGCCGTCCGCGGCCAGGGCCGCCCGCTCGTCATCGGCCGGCCCGTCGGTGCCGACGCTGGCCACCAGCAGGACCTGCGCGCCGAGCCGGGCCGCGGCGTGCGCCTGATTGGCGCCCTTGCCGCCCGGCCTGACCGACAGGCGCCCCCCGGTGACGGTCTCCCCCCGCTGCGGCAGCCGGTCCACGCGGACGATGTAGTCCGCGTTGACCGCTCCGATCACCGCCACCCGGGGCACCGGTCACCCGTTCCCGGCGGGCCCGCCCGCGGTTTCTGCGGCCGGCGGGGTGCCGTCCGATGCGGCCGGCGGCGGGCCGGCCGCCTCCTCCCGGATGGCGGCGGCCCCGGCGGATGGCGCGCCGACCGCCTGCAGCGCTGCTATGACCAGGTCCCAGAAGGCGGCGGCGTCCAGGGTGGTGGCTACCTTCGCGTTCGGCGGCCTGCCGAGGATGCCGCGGAAGTCGGTGACGGTCATCCCGGCGGTCCACTCCCCCCGCGTCTCCACGGCCACGAACGCGTCCCGCACCGCCATCAGGCCGGGCCGTGCGACCCGCGCTACGGCACACGGATCGTGCACCGGCGGCCCGTCGCCGGCGCTGGGAATGCCCGACCGCCGGTAGCTGGCCCCGTAGAAGTCAAGCAGCGCCGTCACCATCCGGCTCACGTCCGTGTCCAGCGCCCGGATCCGCTCGGTCACCTGGCTGGTGGCGATGGCCTGGTGGGTCAGGTCCAGCCCCACCATGGTCAGCGGCCATCCGGCCGAGAACACGGCCGCGGCCGCCTCGGGATCGGCGAGCATGTTGAACTCGGCCGCGGGGGTGCGGTTGCCGCGGGTGTACGCACCGCCCATGAGCACGACATCGCGGGTACGCCCGGCGATCTTCGGCTCGCGCCGCAGCGCGGCGGCCACGTTGGTCAGCGGGCCGGTCGGCACGAGCGTGATGGCATCGCCCTCGGCCATCAGCGTGCGTACCAGGTAGTCGACGGCGGGCTCCTGCTGCACCGGCACGGCCGGCTCGCCGAACGCCGGCCCGTCAAGCCCCGACGCGCCGTGCACCTCTGCGGCCGTGACCTGCGGGCGGGCCAGCGGCCGCCAGCAGCCCGCGTAGACAGGCACGTCGTAGGCGCCAGCCACCGTGCAGACCCGGCGGGCGTTGAGCGTGGTCTTCTCCAGCGTCTGGTTCCCGGCGACCGTGGTGATGGCGGCAAGCTCGATGTCCGGGCAGCCCAGGGCGAGAAGTATCGCGATCGCGTCGTCGTGCCCGGGATCGCAGTCGAGGATGATGCGCTTTGTCACGGGCACCATCCTCGTCTTGTCCCGCCGTCAGCGCTGCGCCGGCGGCCTGAAGCAGGCATCCGCGGCGAGCTTGACCGTGATCATCGGGGCTGCGCGGCAGCGGGGGGCCGACTGCGAGAGGCCGCACCGGTGGCCGCCGGTGCGGCCCCCCGGCCTGCGCGCCGGCTTATCCGGTCGCGTGCAGCCAGCGCACGGGCGCTCCCTCCGCCGCACAGCGGAACGGTTCGAGCTCGTTGTCCCACGCCTGCCCCATCAGCCTGGCGAGCTCGGCCTCGAGCGAGGACGCCGGGCGCCCGGGTGCCGGGCAGGCGGCCACGGTCATGGCCGCGCGCAGCCGGGTCTCCGGGACGAGCACGTCCCCGCTCGCCGAGGTCACGCACGAGAACGTGCCCAGTGCCGGCGTGTAGCTGTACCGGGTCGCATCGCAGCCGGGGCTGGCCTCCTCGGTGACCTCGAAGCGCAGCCGGTTCCAGCCCGCGAGCGCCGAGGTGATGGTCCCCGCCGTGCCCACGCGCGCGGTCCAGCTCAGCTCGGCGCGCAATGACCCGGGCGCGGCCGACTGCACGACCCAGGGCAGGTTCACGGGCACGCCGATAACCCCGGCCACTGCCCACTCGATATGCGGGCACAGGGCCGAGGGCGCGGAATGGACGCTAAGAACGCCGTGTACGGACACCGAGACCTCCTGCGAGCGGACGAGGCGCGCCTTCCCCAGCGACCTCGCGCCCGCTCACCGCAGATCCGGCTCGCAGCGCACTTGCATCCGGGCACCGCCCGGTTTCCGTCTCCCATTGTGCCTCAGCCTCGTCACCAGCACCAGTACCCGGGCACACGCGGCGCGGCCGGCCGTCGGCCGGGGCGGGTTCCAGGCAGGCTCTTAGATCTTCCTGCCCA
>CAVOSX010000003.1:0-76666 GCA_963699015.1 uncultured Actinomycetes bacterium | reverse complement strand
CTCCGGCCAGCATGTGCACCCGGGTGGCCCGGGTGTCGGTGCTCGGATCGGGCCGCCACCGCACCAGGTTCACCAGGCCCGGCTCCTCCAGCTGACAGCCGGCGAAGAACTCCGTGATCTGCGCCCTGGACCTGGCCACCGCGGGCGTGCGCGCGGCCCGGTACAGGTCGCTGGCCCCGGCGGCCGTCTGCTCGTCCATGTCCTCGGAGGTGATCGCGGAGATCACCAGGTAGCCGCCGGCGGGCAGCCGGTCGCGGAACCCGGCCACGATCTGGCCGGGATGCTCCTGGTCGCCGATGAAGTGCAGCACCGACAGGAAGAGCACCGCGACCGGCTCGGCGAAGTCGATCAGCCGGGTCAGGCCCGGGTCGGCGAGCACCTCGGCGGGATCCCGGAAGTCGGCCTTCACCGCGGCCACGCCGTCGTCGGTGGCCAGCAGGGCGCGGCTGTGCGCGAGCACCACCGGGTCATGGTCCACGTACACCACGCGCGCACCCGGCGCGATCTGCCTGGCCGCCTCGTGCACGTTCGGAGAGGTGGGGATGCCGGTGCCGAGGTCGATGAACTGGCTGATGCCCGCCTGGGCGAGGAACCGGACCGAGCGAACCAGGAACTCCCGGTTGTCCCTGGCTATCTTCTGCGCGTCCGGGACCAGCGCGACCAGCCTGGCCGCCGCCTCCCGGTCGGCGGCGAAGTTGTCCTTGCCGCCGAGCAGGTGGTCGTACATGCGAGCGACGCTCGGGACCGTGACATCGATCCCCGCCGGCACGCGGGGCTCCCTTTCCGGCAAGCTCGCTCCTTCCGGGCCATCGGCGTGTGCCCGTGCACCGGACACTCTACTGAGGTGCCCGCGGCCCGCGGCGCGGCCGGCAGCCGGCCCGGTGCTCAGCGCCCGCCCGGGGTGAGCAGCCCGCGGTCGAAGGCCGCCGCCACGGCCGCGGCGCGGTCGTTGACGCCCAGCTTGGCGTAGATGTGCATCAGGTGCGTCTTCACCGTGGCCTCGCTGATGAACAGCCGCGCGGCGGCCTCGCGGTTCCCCGCCCCCTGCGCCACCAGGCGGAGCACCTCGAGCTCGCGCTGGCTGAGCGGCTCGCTGGCGGGCACCGGCGCGCGCACCCGCCCGACCAGCCGGGTGGCTACCGACGGCGAGAGCACCGCGTCCCCGCGCGCGGCCGCGCGGACGGCCCGCAGCAGCTCGTCGGCGGGGGCATCCTTCAGCAGGTAGCCGGTCGCGCCCGCCTCGATCGCGGCCAGCACGTCGCTGTCGGTGTCATAGGTGGTGAGCACGAGGACCCTGGCCCCGAGCTTCTGCCCGGACATCCGGCTGATCGCACTCACGCCGTCCCCGCCGGGCATCCGCAGATCCATGAGCACGACGTCGGGGCGCAGGGCCGCGGCCCTGGCCACGGCCGACACCCCGTCGGATGCCTCGCCGACCACGTCGAACTCGTCGCTGCCCGCGAACATGCCGCGCAGCCCGTCCCGGACCACCGGATGATCGTCCACGATGAGCAGCCTGATCGGGCCGGTCCCGCCGGCTCCGGCCGGCACGGGGGGATCAGCCATGCCGTGCCTCAGCCATCCAGGGCCTGGATGCCGATCGCCGGCACGCTCGCCGAGATCGCGGTGCCGTCGCCGGGCTCCGATTCGATCGCCAGCGTTCCCGACACGTCGCGCAGCCGCTGCCGCATGGCCTCCAGGCCGAAGCCGCCGTGGCCGTTCGGGCGCGCGGTGTCCGCGGCGAAGCCGCGGCCGTCGTCCCGCACGTCCAGGGTGACCACGTCCTCCATGTAGGACAGGGTAAGCGCGACCCGGGAGGCAGCGGCGTGCTTGCCCACGTTGGCCAGCGCCTCCTGCGCTGTGCGCAGCAGCGTGACCTCGATCTGCGGGTGCAGCGGCCGGGCGTTGCCGGTGGTGGCCACCTCGGCCCTGACCTCACTGATCGCCGACCAGCGGGCCGCCTCCTCGGCCACCGCGTCGGGCAGCTTCGCGTCCTCCAGGACCAGGGGCCTGATGGCGCTCACCGACCGGCGCGCTTCGGCCAGGCTGTGCCGCGCGAGCCGGGCCGCGGTGTCCAGGTGCCGCCGCCACTGGCCCGGCGGCCCGGCACCGTCTGCCGGCCCCGCGCCGGGCGCGCCGCCCGCGGCGCGCTGTGCCGCCTCGAGCTGGGTGATGATGCCGGCCAGCCCCTGGGCGAGCGTGTCGTGGATCTCGCGGGCCATCCGCTGCCGCTCGGCGCTGACCCCCGCCTCGCGGGCCTGAGTCAGCAGCTGCGCCTGGAGCCCGGCCTTCTCGGCCAGCGTCTCCTCCAGCTTGCGGTTGGACTCGGCCAGCTCGGCGATCAGCTGCTTGCGCTTGGTGTTCTGGTCCTCCGACTTCTGCCCGATCAGGCCGAAGCCGACGTACAGCGCGGCGTCGAACAGCGCCACCACCAGGACAGTGACGATCTCCGTCGGTGTCGCCCGCCTGACCCCGCCGGTCTGGGAGATGGCGATCAGGACTGCCGAGGCGGCTATCCCGGCGTACCGCCAGAAACCGCGGAACAGCTGCAGGGCGTGCAGGACCCCGGTGAAGGCGAAGAACGCGAACCACGGGCTCCTGGCGATCAGCACGGTCGCGAGCGCGAGGAAGCCTACGTAGTAGAGCCTCATCAGCGCCGTCCGCCGGGCCCAGGCCGGGTGCAGGCTCACCCACCACCCGGTCCAGGCGGCCGCCGCCGCGGCCAGCGCGAGGGTGATCCGGTCACTCCCCCAGCCGCCGCCCGACAGCATGGCGAGCGTGACCGAGATGACCAGCAGCCCGAACGGCGCGATCCGGCCGAGGAACTCCAGCCGCTTGTCCCAGGTGTCGAACCGACCCTCGGGCGACGGCGCCGTCATGGCCACTGCCTCACTCCCAGCGGAAGAACCGGGCCGCCGCCAGGCCGGCGGCGGCCGCCCATGCCGCCATTATGCCCAGGTAGAGCAGGCGGGGGTCCTGGCCCATCCAGCTCTGCCGCACCGCGTGCAGGGCGGCGCCGAGCGGCGCGTAGTCCCCGATGACCTGCAAGGTGTGCGACATCTCCTCGGTAGGGAAGTAGACACCGGCCAGGAACATGTTGGGGAAGAACAGCAGCCACCCGATCCCGATCGCGCTGCGGCTCGTCGGCGCCACCGCGGCGACGAACATGCCCAGGGCGAACAGCGCCGCCACGCCGAGCGCGACCGACAGCACGAACCAGCCGGGCTGCACCGGCACCGGGACGTGAAAGGCCAGGCGGCTGACCGCGATCACGAGCGTCACGGAGATCAGCACCGTGGCCAGCCAGACGAGCATCTTGGCCAGCAGCACCGTCGCCGGGCGAACCGGGGTCGCGCTCAGCCGCCGCAGCACCCCCTTCTCCCGGTAGATGCCCATCGCCGCGGGGATCCCGTTCAGGCCGAGCATCACGATCACGATCGCCACGCCGAGAGATGCGATGTACTCGGTGCCGATCTGGCCGCTCAGCGACTTGTCCGGCTGGCCGAATCCGGGGATCAGCCCGAAGCCGATGACCAGCGCCACCGGAATGCCGAACAGTGCCGCCACCCCGATCCGCTCGCGCAGGAACAGCTTCGTCTCGACGAAGGCAAGCTTTCCGAACCCGTTCATTCCCCCTCCTCAGACCTCGAGCGTGCGCCCGGTCAGCGCGACGTAGGCGTCGTCCAGGCTGCGCCCCTCGATCCGCAGCCCGGCCGCGAGAACGCGCCTGCGCGCCAGTTCGCTGGTCACGGCGCTGGCGAAGTCGCCGGTGCCGGTGACGGCGACCCGCCCGCCGTCCCGGCTCACCTCGGTGACGCCCGGCAGCCGGGCGAGCACCGACTCGTCCAGCTCGCCGACCGGGCGGAACAGCAGCCGGTGCGTGGCCTCGGTGCTGTCGATCAGGCCCGCCGGGCTGTCCAGGGCCGCGATCCGCCCCCGGTCAAAGATCGCGACCCGGTCGCACAGCTCCTCGGCCTCGTCCATGAAGTGGGACACGAGCACGACGGTGACGCCGGAGTCCCTGACCTGCTTGACCAGGTCCCAGGTGAGGCGGCGGGCCTGCGGGTCCAGCCCCGAGGTCAGCTCGTCCAAGAACACCAGGTCGGGCCGGCCGACCAGGGCGAGCGCGATGAACAGGCGCTGCCGCTGGCCGCCGGACAGCTTGCTGACCAGGGCGTTGCGCTTGCCTGCCAGCCCCCACGTCTCGAGCAGCCGGTTCCAGTCGGCCGGCCGCCGGTAGAAAGAGGCGTACAGGTCGAGCGCCTCCCACACCTTGATCTTGTCCTGCAGGTGGGTTTCCTGTAGCTGCACGCCAACGCGCTCACGCAGTGCCTGCCCGTCTGCCTGCGGGTCCAGCCCGAGCACCCGGATGCTCCCCGAGTCGGGCCGCCGCAAGCCGGCCATGCACTCGACAGCGGTGGTCTTGCCAGCGCCGTTCGGACCGAGGATTCCGAATATCTCGCCCTGCTCGACGGTGAACGACACCCCGTCCAGGGCCACCTGCTGCCCGTACCGCTTGGCGAGGTTACTCACCTCGATGACAGCCATGTGCCCTCCGGATTCGCGACCGCGGCCGGGCGGTTCCCGGCCATAGAGCGAGCATCGCCGCCGGGAGCCCCGGGCGAATCGGCTGTCCGGCCAGAGCTGGGGCCCGGCGCGGTGGATCGCCGGATCATCCGGATGGTGGATAGGCGCGGGGCATCCCCGCAATCGCACGCCGGCAGGAGGAGACCGTGGCGGCCGGGCTGCGGGCTGCGCGCGCAGGAGTACGGCTGGGACGAGACCTTCGAGCACCTGGTGGTCAGGACCCGGCCCCTGCAGGCACGGCCCTCAGCATGCCCGCTGGGCCCGGGCCGTCCGGAGACCGGACGGCCCGCGACCCGGCGAGCGGCACCGCCTCCTGCTCGGCGTCAGCGGTGCACGTGTGACAGCGGCCCGGCGTTGTCGGGGAAGTTGGCCGTGTTGAGCACCTGTATGCCCGCGTTCTGCTCCCCGTTGAACGGCGTGACGGTCGGGGACGTGGCCCCGGGCTCGCAGCCCAGCTTGAACGGCGTCTTCGGGTTGTCGAACCACACGCCCAGGTGGAACTGGTGCGTGGGCGGGAACGTCGCGGTGCCGCCGGCCGAGACCGAGAATGTCTCGGCGTCGAAGATGCCCTGGACCGTGGCGCTGCCGCTCCCGCCGGCGCCCGCTTGCACGTCACTTTGGTACCAGGCCACGCCGAACGGCTTGTTCGGCACCTGGATCACGAACAGGTCGAAGCCGGCGTGCGCCGGCATGCCGCTGACCGTGACCTTCATCGTGTCGTTGAGCCGCCCCGTCGTGATCGTGGCACGGCCGCTGGCCTTGGGCAGGCAGGCGGTGATGCCCGGCGAGGGCACCAGCTTGAAGGAGAACGTCTGAGCCGCCCTGGCCGGGGCACTCGCGCCCCCCGTCGTTCCCGCCGCGGCGGTCAGGCCCGCGGCCAGGGCCACGCCGCCCGCGACCGCCGTCACCGCCAGCGTGCGGCGCAGCAGGCGCCCGGTCAGCTTGCGGTGCCGTGTTTCAGTCATCACTGCCCCCTTGGTGAACCCGGGGCTCTGCGGGCCCGCCCCGCTGGCAGGCATCCGGGCAAAGTCCCAAGTACATACCATAACCTTGTAATCTCTCGGCAAAAAGCCCTGTTCCGGAACGGGTTCATGACCGCGACACGGCGGCGCCCTGACCCGCCATGGCGGGACGAGCCGGGCCGCGGCGATCACGCCGGCCGTGGGGCGCGCCGGCCGTGGGGCGCGCCGGCCCTCGGGCGGGCCGGCCCTCTGCGATCACGAGGACCGGGGACGGCGCCGCGTGCGCGCCCTGGCTTCCCTGGTCATCGCGTGCCAGGCTCGCTCCTGGGCCCGTGATGCCCTGGGATCGGCCTTGCGCGCCACATAGGCGGCCTCGCGTTCCAGCTTGCGGTAGCTCGCCAGCCGCCTGGCCTCGAGCGCTCCCGCCTCGATCGCGGCGGTCACCGCGCAGCCGGGCTCGCTTTGGTGCCGGCAATCGGAGAACCGGCAGCCCCGCGCCAACTCGGCGATGTCGGCGAAGGCGGTGTCGAGGCCGGTCTCGTCCAGCCACATGCCCAGCCCGCGCAGGCCCGGGGTGTCGATGACCGCGCCGCCCCCGCCGAGGACCACCAGCTCCCGCCAGGCCGTCTTGTGCCTGCCCTTGCCGTCGGCGTCGCGGACCTGCGTGGTGGCGGCCACATCCGTGCCGGCCAGCGCGTTCAGCAGGCTGGACTTTCCCGCGCCGGAGCTGCCGATCAGGGCGGCGGTCCGGCCCGGCCCCAGCCGCCGGGCGAGTTCGCCGACGCCGTCGCCGGTGACCGCGGACACCAGGTGGACGTCCGCCCCCGGCGCGACGGCGGCGGCCGTGGTCAGCAGCGGCCCGGCGGCTCCGGGCCGGAGCAGGTCGCTCTTGGTCAGCACCACCACCGGCATGGCCCCGCTTTCCCAGACCAGGGCGAGGAAGCGCTCGATCCGCGGCAGCGGCAGGTCGTGGTCGGCCGCGACGGTCACGAACACGTCATCCATGTTGGCCGCGAGTGTCTGCGGCTCGGTCCTGTTGCCGGCGGCGTGCCGGACCAGCTGCGACCGCCGCGGCAGCAGCACAGCTACCACCGGCTCGGCCGCGCTGATCAGGACGTAGTCACCGGCACAGGCCTGCTCGCGCCCTGGCAGCCCGGCCCGCGCCGGGCCGGCCGGGGTGAGCGCGGTGACCAGCGAGTGCTCCGCGCGTGCCACCCGGCCGGGAACGGCCGGCCCGGCCCGGTCCGCGGCGGCCTCGATGCTGGCCACCGTCGCATCATCGGCGCCGAACCACCGCAGGCCGTCCTGCCAGCCCGCGGGCATGGCGGCGCGATCGGAAACGGGAAAATCAGGAAGAGAAGTGGAGGACATCGGGGGGCTCCAGGCTGTGTACGGGCCCGGGGGGACCCCGGCCGCCGGCCCGCGAGCCAGTCAGCGGGAGATCGCGCCACCCGGGAGGGGAATCAGGGCACAGCGAAAGGCACTCATCACGGCCTGCCCCCTTCCTGGCGACTACCCAGCTGATGCCGGCGCCTGCCCGCCGCGGTCCAGCGGGCGACACGCCGAACGCTACGCGCGGCCGGCAGGACACGCAATCACTTATCCAGCGGGCGTTAACGTGATGTAGTTGAGATGTGACGATCGGCACGGTCAAGGGCGGCCAGCCTGCCCCGGCCCGGCTCACCGAGCGGGATCTGCGCGGCCTGCTGTTCACCGCCGAGATGTACGGCCTCCAGCTCGACCTGCTGGCCGGGCTGCTGGGCCTGGCCCCCGAAGGCGCCCGCCGGGTCGCGGCGCGCTGGCGGCGGCTTGGCTACGCGGACTCGGCCCGGATCGGCCCCGGCCGGCCGTGGGTCTGGCTGACCCGCCGCGGCCTGACCGCCTGCGGGCTGCGCTACCCGGCGGTGCCGCCGGCCCTGTCCCGGCTCGCTCACCTGCGCGCGGTCGCCGCCGTCCGGCTCGCGCTCGAGTCCGCCTCCGGCTACCGCCAGGCGGACGGGTACTGGCGGAGCGAGCGCAGGCTGCGCGCCCGGATGGGCGGCCGGGTCGGCCTGCGCGAGCATCTCCCCGATGCGGAGATCCACTTCCCGAACGGACGCGTGGTGCCCTACGCCGGGGAGTGCTGGGCCGTCGAAGCCGAGCTCACCCGCAAGACCGTCGCACGGACGGCCGCGATCATGCGCGAGCTGCTCGCCCGCACCGCGGACTACGGCAGCCCGGCGGCCGAGGCGGCGGTGCCGGGGCGGCCGCCCCGGCATGCCCGCGTGCTCTACGTCTGCTCGGCCGCGGCCCGGCCCACCGTGTCCAGGGCCGCGGGCACGCTCGGCGGCCTGGCGGCCAGGATCGAGATCCGGGAGCTGCCGCCCGCGGCAGCGCTGGACGGCACGGAGCGGCCATGATCACCCGCTACCTGACCCTGGTCGCACTGCGCGGCGCGGTGCGCCTGGCCGGGCGGCTGATCCGCGTCGCGGTGATCGCCGCCGTGCTGCTGGCCGCGGCGCCGGTGTCGCTGGTCGCCGGCTACTCGGCCGCGCTGGCCTGGCTGCTCGGGTGGCCGCCGCGGCGGCTGTACGCCGCGGCGCTGTGGTGCCTGCCGATGGTCGCGGTGTGGCTGGCGTGGACCGGGCTTCGCGCCCCGTCCGGCGGCGCGCTGGCCGCGGTGGCAACGGCGCCCTACCACGCCTGGCTGTCGATGTGGCACCTCGCCGCGGCGGGGTCGGTGGCCGCCGCGGCGGTCACCATCGCCCCGGCCGCCATCCCGCTCGGCCTGCTGGCCGGCGGCCTGGCCTGGTCCTACCGGATCTACTCCATCGAGGCCGGGAGCGGCGGCCTGACCCCGGCCGCGCCGGTCGCCTTCGACCTGCGCCAGTGGCGGCACCAGGTACGCACCGCACGGGCCAGGATCGCCGCGCCCGGCTCGGTGCCGCTGACCACCGCGGCCGATGGCATCGTCGCGGGCGCGGTGATCAGGGCTGTCGGGCACCCGCAGCGGCCGGTGGCCGTGCTGCCTTATGCCAGCCTCCGGTCCCACCAGGTCGTGATCGGGACGACGGGAACCGGTAAGACCACCCTGCTGCTGAGGCTGTGGGCGGGGTTCATGGCGGCGGCGCTGCGTCGGTGTGCGGCCGGGTCGGGGGGCCGTCCGCTGCTGGTGGTGCTGGATTGCAAGGGCGGCGCGGATTCGCGGCGGGTCGCTGACCGGGCCCGCCGGGTGCTGCGTGATGCGGGCGCGCGGGCGACGGCGATCTGGCCGGACGAGGCCAGCCTGTCGATCTGGGATCTGCCGCCGGGGCGGCTGACCACCATGCTGCTTGACCTGATCGAGCACGGGGCCGGCTCGGCGGCGTACTACACCGACGTGATGGAGGCCGTGGTGTCGCTGGCGGTGGCGGCGCCGGCTGGCCCGCCGGGGAGCGCGGCTGACTTCCTGGCCAGGCTGGATCCCGGCTGGCTGGCGGCCGCGTACGGGACGGGCCGGCACGAGGGCGAGCTCGCGCTGGTCCGCTCGTCCGCGCGGCAGGTGACGGACGTGGCGCTGCGGTTCCGGGCGCTGTTCCGGCGGCTCGGCCCCGGCCTGGACGGGCCGGGCAGCTTCGCCGACGCGGACGTCTGGTACTGCATCGTGGAGGGAACCGCCGAGATCGCGGTGGCCGAGGCGCAGGCCAGGATGCTGGTTGACCTGCTGGCCAGCTACGTCGCGCACGGCCCGGCAGGCCCGGCGAGCGCCCGGCCGAGGTGCTGCTGGCGGTGGATGAGTTCAGCGCGGTGTCACGGCGGCTGCCGGTGTGGCAGCTGTATGAGCGGGCCCGCTCGCTCGGCCTGGCCGTCCAGGTATCGGCTCAGTCGTGGCAGGGCCTGGGCAGCGACGAAAGCGAGCGGCTGCGGATCGCGGCGTCCGCCGACGGCGGCATCTGGCTGCTCCGCACGCCGCACCCGGATCCGGTGGTCGCGCTGGCCGGGAACCGGAAGCGGATCGACACCACCAGGCGGCTGATGGGCGCTGCGTTGTGGAGCGGCGAGGGATCGTCGCGGCTGCGGCCCGCCCCGGTGCTTGACCCGGACATCATCCGCTCGCTGGACGTGGGGCAGGTCGCCTACACCCACCGCGGCGGGGTGACGTTCGTGCAGGTCAAACGCCTGGTAGCGGCCCCCGCCGCGCTGGCGCCGCCGGCCGGAGAAGGCAGCGCCGGACCGCAGCCGGCCAGCACCCCGGCCGGGCTGCCAGCCGCCGCCGAACCCGCCGCCGCGGTGCTGCCGGACGCCGGGCCGCTGCTGGACGAGGCGTTCGGAACCGAGCCCCGGTGACCGCCGGCCCGTTCAGCGCGCTCGGCCTGTCGGCCCGGCCGGACCTGACCGACGACGACATCAGGGCCGCCTGGCGGCGGATCGCCGCCGCCACCCACCCCGACCGCGCCGACGGCGGCGACCCCGCCCGCTTCGCCGCCGCCGCAGCCGCCTACACCGAACTGCGCACCCGCTACGGCCGCGGCGAGGCCTACGCCGACCTCACCACCCGCAACAGCCCGGTACCCCCGAACCGGCCGCGGCCCGCCACGACCCGCCCGGCCACCCCCCGGCACACCACCACCCGCCCGGAACCCACCCCGCACCCGGAAACCCCCGGCCACCCGGAAACCACCAGCCACCGGGAAACCGCCCCGCGCCGGGAAACCGCCCCGCGCCGGGAAACCGATGCGCATCGGGAAACCGCCGCCCGGCTGGCCTCCCGGGCCCGCCGCGGCCGGCCGGCCCTGCTCGCACTCCGGATCGCGATCGCGGCCGGCATCACCGCGGCCGCCTTCGCCATAGCCGGCGCCCAGCCCGCCGCCGGCGGACTGGCCACCGGCGCGCTCACCTGGCTCCTGCTCACCGCCCGGCACGACCTCGCCCCACCAGGCCACTAGACCGCCCCCACACCCCCCGCACGCCACGACGCGATCGGATTCCCTCTCGACGACCCCCCGGCGGCAATCCCCGGCGGCTCCCCGCGTTCGCAGCCGCCAGACACGCGCACTCCAGGTTGCAGCCGTGGCGACCGCCGCCACCGGGCCCAACCACCCAGACGATCCCGCCCGGCCGCGCTCGCTCGCCAGCGCATTGGCCTGACAGGCGAGCAGGCAAGATCAGAATGCAGGAGATAGAGGTCAAGACCAGCGGTGGCAACATCGGTAACAGCGGCAAGAGGGCAGCAACAGGGGGCTGACCAGGGCAGGCACAAAGCGGCAAAGTCGTAGATGCGGTGAACGTCGGACATGCCCGAGCGCGTCGCTCACCAGGCATGTACGCCAGGGATCCGCGGTCGCGCGGCCTGCGGTCCGTACGGTCGTCGCCGTGGCCTACGACCGGGAGCTCACCGGGCGTATCCTGCAGCTCATCGGCAGCGATCCCGAGCTGACCGAGAAGAAGATGTTCGGCGGCCTCGCCTTCCTCATCCGCGGCAACATGGCCATCGCCGCCAGCAGCGAGGGCGGCGCCATGGTCCGCGTCGATCCCGCGCAGTCGGACGCCCCGATAGCAACGACGAAAGCCACTCTCGTGAACATGCGAGGCCGGGGCATGCCCCGATGGTGCGGGTCTATTCCGACGATCTGCGCACCGACGACCAGCTAGCCCTCTGGGTCAAGATCGGCACCGGGTACGCGCGCTCGCTGCCGCCCAAGTAGCCCGCCGGAGCGCCGGTGCGGGGCTGATGGTGGCCGCGCTGGTGCTGGTGCGGTGGCTGGGATCTCGCCTGCAGCTGATCTGGCGGTAGGGGCCGCCTGTCGGGCCGGATGCCCGGCCGGATGCACTATTTCGTCGATGTCGTCCACCGTGGGGGCGCTGGGGTCCCGCATCTGCCGCCGGGCGAGGTAGGACCAAACGGCCGCTCCCGCCCAGCCAGCGGCAGCTCGGGGAATATGCGGGAGGGCAAGGCTTCCGGACGTTGCTCGGAGGGTGATTCGGGCGGTCTCAGCGTCTGCCCTCTGGGTCGATTTCGACGGTCATCAGACTGTCACCGTGACGATGGACCACCTTCCAGGCGCCGTCCTCTCGCCGGTAGACAGACGTCGCTCTCAGCTTCATTTCCTCCGTCTCACCGTGGATATGCCGGGTGAGCCGCTCAATCTCAACGGTGAAACCGAACGTATCGTCGAAACCGGTGACGAGGTTCTCGGCGCTCCAGGTTTCGTAGTTGAGCGTCTTGGCTGCTGCGGTCAGGAGCTCGCTCACCTCGTCAATACCGACCTGGTGACCGCCGACCCCTCCCATGAGCGAAACGTCGTCAGCATGTGACCACAGTTCAAGATACGGCCGCGGGTTGCCGCCGGTGTGCTGCCTCAGGGCGTCATGACACCGCTCGAGGAACTCGAGGAATCCGGCGGCGTCTGCATCCGGCCTACGTGTCGTAGGCTCCATAACTTCTCCTCCTGCTGCCCAATTTCGGCCGGTTTGAGATCCATTCTGTTCGTACCCCTCGTTGCCGGTCGCTGGATGCCCAGCGCGAAGTCATCGACGCCGACCATGCCCGGCGCCGCACTGGCCACAGGGCCGGGCAGGCCGAGGACCAGCCGCAGCAGCGTGCCGCGATGCACCGCGATACCCAGGCAGCGGCCGCCGCATCCCGGCCCGCTCCGCCAGCTCGAGCGCGACCTGGACATAACCCGGCCAGCGTCCTCCGAGTACTCTTCGGCTGAGCACTCACCAGCCCAAGGTTGGCCTCACCGAGCTCACCATCGGCGGCCTCGTGGGACAGTGAGCGACTGTGATGAAGTTGCAGGACCCGTTCATCGTTTTTGCCGCCTAGGGATCGGACTAATAATGTCTAGGCGTTTCGCTTACGCCATTGACAAGCGATATCTGCCGTTGTTGCTGCCCTTCGGGCTGCGAGGCTCAAAAGACGGCGTCACGCTCACCGACGAAGGCTCCCTCCTGGCGACCTTCGGCTTCATCAAGATCAAGACGCTGTTGGCAAACGTCACCGAGGCGCACATCACCCGGAACTACCGGTGGTGGACAGCATTCGGTGTTCGCGCATCCATGGTCGACGACGGCCTGAGCTTCGGGACGAACCACAGCGCGGGGGTATGCATCCACTTCGCGGAAAAGGTGCCATCACCGCTGCGCCGCAGTGGCCACTCGGCGCTCACCGTGACCGTGGCAGACCTCGAAGGGCTGACCAGCGCGCTGGCGGCCGGGCCCGGCGAAACATCAAGTGCCTCCTCGCCCTGAGCCGCCAGGCGACCTGGATCTTGACGACGAACGGCGCAGCCTGTTCCTGCTCTGGGAGCGCCCGCGGCCCGGCCCGGCGGGTCTTCAGCGCCTTTGGCGAGACTGGCGAGATGACCGATGGCAGGGTAAATCGGTGATGATGACTGGGTGGGCATGGTTCCTCGGCAGTGACCTGGCAGGTGTGGCAACCGCCATGATCACGCACAAAGGCCGTGCCCGCGCTACCCGCCTATCACCGGCACGCCACCCGCCACCGACTCACACCAGGACTCTGCCGGCACCCTGGTCTGTACCGCTGGTTGCCGGGCCCGCTGGCCCGCCCGGATCGGGGGGTACACACTACTAGTAGGGGGTACACACCGGTGGACACGATCAGCTTCGGACCGGGTCGAGAACCCAGGCGTGTGTGGCGCGGCTGGCGACCTCGGCGCGGCTGGCCCGGCAGGTGGGCCTGGCTGATCGTCTTGGCTGCCGCGACCGGCCTGGCGGTAGCCGCTGTGGTGCTGGTCAGCGCCGGCAGGCCTGCGCGGCGTACGGTCAGCGCGCGGTCTGCCCAGCCGCTGCTGCTCGCTGGCATGCCGGCTCGCGGCGCCGGTGTCGGCCTGTTCCTCGGTGGTGAGAATGCCTGGCGGCCCGGCCGCCCGCCGCGGCCCGTCGCCGCCGGGTTGTTGTCCAACGGGCTCAGCCCGCTGCTGCCGCCCGGCCACGGCGCCGAGGTCGATCAGCTCGCCCCGGTTCCCGGCGGCGTGGTAGCGCATATCAGCGACACCTCGACAGGCGTTACCTACGGCGCGCTCGGCCGGGTGGTGTTCATCCCCACCGCGAACGCCCCCGCCCGGGTGATCGCCCGGGCCACCATGATCGCGGTCAGCCCGGGCGGCCGGCGGGTATGGGTGCAGACCGCCGTCCAGTCCATGGCGAACGGCGTCGGGGTATCAGCCAGCTTCAAGAGCCCGACCTGGGCCGTCGACCTGACCGGCCGCCGGGTCAGCCCGGTGCTGCACCTGCCGCTCGGGCTGGCCGGCGCCACCGGATCGGGGCCGCTGACGCTCAATCTTGTCACCGGGCGGGTGCAGCTGTGGAACGGCGCGACCGGCCAGCCGATACCGGTGAACCTGCCCGCCGACGCCAGTTTCGTCGCGGCCGGCCGGGACCGGGTGATCTGGTCGTCGTGCGGCGCCTCATGCCTGCTGCACGTCACCGACCTGGCCACCGGCACCGATGCTGCGTTGCCGCTGCCGCGGAACTGGCAACCGCCGTCACCGGCCTACCCGCCGCCACCGGCCAGTTTCGACCCAGCGGGCCAGCGCCTGGTCCTCCCGCTCAACCGCGTTGACTCCGCGGGCAACATCACCGCGCAGGGCCTGTTCATCGCCGGGAACGGGATGTTGCGCGAGACTCCCGGCCGGCTGCGGCTTCCCCCCTCAGCGGCCGCCGCCTATGGCGTCGTGCTGGCCGGCGCGTGGGACCGGCGGGGAGTGCTGTGGGTGCTGGCGACCAATCCCGCCAGCGGGTACCACCAGCTCGGATTCTGGACCGGCACCGGGCCGCTGCGCACGTTCGCCCCCGCCCAGGGCAGCCCGGTGACGCTATCGGCACCCGGACCGGACTAGCGACAGGGCCGACTTTGCCAGGGTCCTGACGGTGCATGGGATCCGAGCTGGGCTGGGACCGGACAAGTCCGGCACTTCGTATTTGACGGACACACGCTCTCGGTTCGTACGGCGCCTCTCGACCATCCGTCATTTCCCGGCGATGAGGTCATCGGCTACGTGGACTGGGAATAGTGAGTGCCTGCGGGCGCTGCTTCGGATGGGGAAGGTCAGTCTGATCACTCATCCGCCGGACCGGCGCCGGTCTATGCGCATGACCGTGATCAGGTCGCCCTCGACGATGTACACCACGCGGTACGGGCCGACGCGCAGCCGATGGTATTCGCCGCGGTGAAACCCCTCGGTGGGGTAGGGGTCTGCCGCCAGGTCGCTGACCGCAGCGCCGATGGCGCGCATCCCGGGCTGGCCGCTCATGTAGCGGCGCGCTGATGCCCTGGCCGCCGGCGACCACTCGATTCTCACTCGCGGCCGCGGAGCAGCTCGGCCATCGCCTCCTCGTGAGAGACTGCGCCCGGGCGGCCCGCGGCTGACCACTCCCGGTACTCCGCGACCGTCGCCTCGATTTCGGCGTCTTCCGGGTCGGCGGGCTGTGCGGTCATGTGCCCGATGCTATCGGCGACCGCCGACACCGGCATCCCTGCCGCGCCGACGGCTGCAGGTCCGCCCGGCGATCTCCTGTGCGCGGTCCGGGAACTGGCTGCCCTGCTCCGTTCCGGCGGAGCCTGTCGCTTGGCGGCCAGGATTCCTCGTTGCCGTTGCCCGGGCGGCGGCGCCGAACACCTTCTCCAGGCCCTTCGCGGCGGCATAGGCCGCGGCTCCCTTCACGGACCGTCCATCCATCGCCTGATTGGCAAGCTCGCCAAGCAGATGGGGAAGGGCAGCCCGGCCCCGCGTCTGCCTGGCCGCGAAGGTTTGTGCCGCTACCGCGGGCGGGCGCGGTCAGGCGACGGATCATGCCGGGCAGCTCACTGGGTTGAGTCGTCAGCCGGGGATCGGCTGGTACTCACCTGCTGAGTTGATCTTGAAGAGGAAGAACTTGCGGTTGACTGAATCCCCGTGGGAATCGAACCGGATCGGGTGGCCGAGGATCGTGACCGGCTCGTTCGTCTTCTTGATCGCCGCCAGCACGCTGGCCCGGCTCGGGGTCTGGCCGGACGTGCACACCGCGGCGATCGCCTGGTTGACCACGTGCGCCGCGGCGAACGTGGGCGGCCCGGACATGCCGAGGAATCCGTGCGCCTTGGCGATAGCGACGATCGCGGCGTCGGCGGGAATCGCGGTGATGTCGGTGCCGAACGTGGAGACGTACGAGCCGGGGATCGTGAACGTGCCGGGCCCGAACACGCCATCCGTGCCGAAGATCACGGCCTTCTTGTGCTGCTGGGCGAGGTCGCGGCCGAACTGCTGAGCGTTGGCCGCGATCTGCCAGGGCAGGACCACGACCGACATGGCCGGCGTGACCTTGGCCGCCAGCGAGGAGAAGTCGGTGACCTTCTGCCAGACCGACTCGTGGTTAACCTTGATCCCGGCCGCCTTGAAGATCGGCGTCATCGCGGCTACCAGGCCGGTCGAGTAGGCCTCCTGGTCATCGACGATCATCAGCGCCTTCGGGTGCAGGTTCTTTACGATGTAGTTGGCGTCCTGCGGTCCCTGCACGCTGTCCTTCGACACGGTTCGGAAGAACGTCGGGTACCTGCCGGTGGTCAGCGCCGTGGCGGTCGCCGACCCGGAGATGAATGCCATCCCCGCCGCTGTCATCAAGGGGCCGACGGCCTCGACTTCCTGACTGCCGCCCGGGCCGACGACGGCCAGGATCTTCGGGTTCGAGATGAATTGCCGGGTGACGGTGGTGGCCTGCGCGGGATTGAGCTGGGTGTCGCCCTGGACGAGCGAGATCTTTGTCTTATTGGCCTTGTTGTCCCTCGCCAGGGCGAGCTGCGCGAAGTGCAGCTCCGCCTGCCCGACCAGGGCCAGCGGTCCAGTGAGCGCGTCCTCCAGGCCGATCGTGGCAACGCACGTCCTGCTGGTTCCGCCGCTTGCAGTAGTAGTACTGCTGCTGCTGCAGCCAGCCACGACGAGCGCACCGAGCGCTGTCGCGGCGGTGATCGCGCTTCCTCTCATAGATATCCCCCTCAAATTTCGGTGCCGGTCAGGCGCGCGAGATCGTGCAGTCTTTCGCCTGCTCCGCAAGCAGGTTGAGATGGAGCTGCCTAGGGCTCATGGTGAAGCAGGATTTTCTGTACGCGCCAGCCACCTGGGGCACCGATGCGCTGGTAGATCGCGAGTGCCTGCCGCAGGTGGGCGGCGCCTTCATCGGTGATGCCGTCCTGGAGGTAGCTGCGGCCGATTCCTTCCAGGGCGCGTGCTTCCTGCAGGGGCTCGCCGATGTCGCAGGCGATAGCGTGTGCCCGGCGGTGACGCTCCCGGGCCTGCTGGGTGGCCGGGGTCCGGCACGCAAGCTCACCCAGGCTGTTGAGTGCCTCGGCCTGGCCGTGACGGACGCCGAGATCGCGGTGCAGTTCGAGGGCCCGCTGGAGGCTGGCCGCCGCGGCGGCGCAGTCCCCCGTCAACTGCTGCACCACGCCGAGGTGGTTGAGGGCGACCGCCTGGCCGAGCCGGATGCCCAGGTCGCGGAACATCTTCAGCGCCTCCCGCTGGCTGGCAGCGGCGGCCGGGTAGTTCCCGGTTTCCTCCTGGACGATGCCCAGATCGTTGAGGGCGGTGGCCTGGCCCAGCCGGTTACCGATCTCGCGGAACACCGCGAGCGCCTGCTGCTGGGTCGCGGCGGCGGCCGGGTAGTCCCCGGTCCGCTGCCACACCCGGCCCAGATGGTTGAGCGCGTCAGCCTCGGCGAGCCGGTCGCCCGAACATCGTGCTAGTGCCAGGGCTTGCTGGTGGCTCGTGGCGGCGGCAGGGTAGTCGCCGGTCCGGACTTGCACGAAGCCCAGCTGGTTGAGGACGTAGGCCTGCCCGGGCAGGTCACCGGTGTCGCGGTACAACCCCAGTGCCCCGGCCAGGCTGGCCGCCGCGGCCGGGAGATCCCCGGTCAGCCAGGCCAGTGTCCCTAGTTCGCCGAACGCGATGGCCTGGCCCGCCCGGTCCCCTGCCTGGCGTGCCGCGGCCAGCGCGGTCTCGTGCAGGGCTACCGACTGATCCACGTGGCCGTGGGCGAGCAGGAAACCGCTCATCGCAGCCGGAATCCGCACGGCGTGCAGGTGCTGCCCGGCCGCCGCGGCGTGGCCCGCGGCCGCGTGCAGGTTCGGGCGCTCGGTTTCCAGCCACGCACCCGCCTGCTCGATAGTGAACAGGCCGGGGGCATCAGCGACCGGGCGGCCGGGAGGTGGCAGGCGGTAGCCAGCCAAGGAGGGGAATTGCTGGCCCGCTACCACGGCAGCATGCAGGTAGTAGTCAAGCAGCCGCCCGGTCGCGGCCCCAGATTCGGCGGTGTCGTCAGTGGCGGCAAGCGCGCTGGCGTGCTCGCGAAGCAGGTCATGCAGCACGTAACGTCCGGGTGCAGGCTCGTCCAGCAGGTGCTGGTCATACAGTTCCTCAAGGTTCCTGCGGGCCTGGTCCAGGCTGGTGCCGTCGAGGGCGCAGGCGGCATAGGCGTCGATGCTTGGGCCCGGGACAAGGCCCAGACGGCGGAACAGCCGCTGCTGGCCAAAGTTGAGGTCCTCATAGGACAGGCCGAATGCAGCCGCAACTGACAGGTTCTCCGCCTTCATGACAGCCAGCCGGCTGCGGGCCTCGGCCAGTTCGGCGGCTAGCTCGCCAGCTGGCCAGACGGGGTGATGGCTCAGCTTCCTGCCGGCAATCCCGATCGCCAGCGGCAAGTACCCGCACAGCCGGGTGATATCGCCCACCGCGGCATCTCCGGCGCGCAGCCCGGGCCGGCCCGCCAACCGCGCCAGCAAGTCCGCCGCCTCACCGGCGGGAAGGACATCAAGGCTGATCACCACGGCATCCTCCAGCGCGATCAGCCGCCGACGGCTGGTGACCAGCACCAGGCTGCCCACGCTGCCCGGCAGCAGCGGCCGGACCTGCTCATGTCCGGCCGCATCATCGAGCAGCAGCAGGATCCTCCTGCCCGCCACGTGGTCACGCCACCGTGCCGCCCGGGCCTCCAGCCCAGGCGGGATCTGCGCGGAGGGAACCCCGGCGGTCAGCAGCAGGGTGGCCAGCGCATCCACCGGCCCTACCGGCCGCTGGCCAGGAGTGTGTGCGTGCAGCGGCAGGAAAAGCTGGCCGTCCGGGAAACCCCCGGCCAGCCGGTGCGCCGCGTGCACCGCGAACGTGGTCTTGCCGATCCCGGCCATCCCGTCGATCGCGTGAATGCCCACAACACCGCCGTTCGCGGCCACGCCATCAATCGCGCCTAGCAGCCTGGCAAGCTCGCCCTCGCGGCCGGTGAAGCTGGCGATGTCACGCGGCAGGGTCCGGGTCGCCGCTGCCGCGAACGTCCGGGCCGACACCCCTTGCCTGGCCGCCAGCACCTCCGCCGCCGGGGCACGGCCAAGAGCCGATGCGACGAACAACTCTCCCGCCTGCCAGGCCAGGCCCAGCGCATCAGCGAGCAGCCCGGCCGTGTCCTTGCGGGCGGTGCGGTGGATACCCCGCTCCAGGTCACTGACCGCCCGCAGGCTCAGGCCCGCCGAAGCCGCCAGCTCCTCCTGCGTCAACTGGGCCTCGGTCCGCAGCTGCCGCAGCAACCCCGCGAACCCCAGTCCCGGCTGTTCCGCCACCGGCCCCAACGCCCCTCGAAACCCCACCCGCAGGCAACCACCCGGCACGGAGAGCACCAACCCAAAGCCTACGCAGATCCGCTCATACCGGCCATCCCGCCCGCACCGACCGCGAGGCCCGCCCTGGGTGCCGGTTTGCCGGCACCCCGCCGGAGCCGACCTGGCCCCGCCCACGCCGCGCCACCCGATTCGCGCATGGCGGCAGGCCTCATCACGACCACCTCGCGGGCCGCCGATTCATGTGGGTTTCGTGTGGTCTGTTGCGCATGGTAAAGCCCCCAGCCGCTGGCGATGGTGAAACCAGCGCGATACCAGCCCCGGTGAGCTCAGCAGCGACCGGTGCCAGGCAACCCGGCAACGCCCCCAAGGAGACGACGATGCATCCAACCCACCGCCCACCAACACGCGATCACCCCGGCCGCCGTCCTGGACCTGTCCCAGCAGTGACGAGTCCCGCCGCCGGCTCGGCCGACCTCGCCCAGAGGCGGCACCTGGAAAAGACAGTCTCCTGGACCGAAGGCGAACGGCTGCGGTGCCTGTGGTACCGGCTCCGCCTGGCAGTAGCGGAGATGAACTACGCGACCCGCCGGATCGTCGAATTGCAGGCACCCTGGACATCTGACGACCGCCCCCGCTGAACCTCCCAGCACACAAACATGCCCCCACGCAAGCGCCAGAGCGCAGGAGCTGTCCAGGTGGAGCCGCCTCAGGCCGTCGGCTCGAGAAGGAACGACCTGAACAGGTCACACTGGCTGATGCTGGACGACGAAAGCGAAGCATCACGCCGCCTGCATGACAGCCTGCAGCGTCTGCCCGCAGCCGACCCGCGACATCATCTGGCAGGCTGAGCGCTGCCGCCATCCTGGGCCCGGCGCTGACCGCTGCGCCGGGTTCCCGGCCCGAATCCCGCCTGCGGCGCCGCGATCGATCCGCTGCCAGCCCCGGACCGGCGCGGCTGGGCCTCGCCGCAGCGGGCAGCCCTCGGACACAGTCCGCCGCCTGAGGCGATACCAACAGTGCTTTACTTCCAATGTCGGGAGCCCGTTTCCGGGTAGCGGTTCACGAGTCTTCCGCCAGCAAGTACGCTCCCCGGCGGGGTTTGCTCGCCCCGGAGGGGTTGACGAGTGTGCGTCCGGCCGGCCATGATCGACATCGGTCGTGGCCCGGGTGAGGGGTTCGCCGTCGGGCACGGCGTCTTCGGGCTGGTAGACCGAAAGCAGGTATTGCGGCACCGCCCTGCTCACCGGCGGGTGTAGTGCGCGATGATCACGCCCGTGGTGGTCGGGACGCTGCCGGTGAGCTCGAATTCGGCCGGCGGGGCGGGGCCCTCGAACAGCCGCGCGCCGCTGCCCAGGGTCAGCGGGCAGATCACCAGCGTGTAGCGGTCGATCAGGGCTGCGGCGTGCAGGCTCCGCACCAGCGACGCGCTGCCGATGATCCCCAGGTCTCCGCCCGGCTGGGCTTTCAGCGCGGCCACCGTGCCGGCCGCGTCGCCGCGCAGCAGGATCGAGTTCTGCCAGGCATCCGCATCCCTCAGTGTCCCCGAGACCACGTATTTGGTGGTCGCGTTCATCCGCGCGGTGACCGGGTTGCCGTCAGTCCGCCGGCCCGATGCGGTGCTGAAGTCCTGCCAGGTGCGGCGGCCCAGCAGCATATCTCCCGGCTTGGCCATGGCCTTGGCCATCTCGCGGCCCATCACCTCGTCGTCGTACCGCGGGCCCCAGCCGCCGTGCATGAAGCCGCCGCGGGTGTCCTCGTCCGGGCGGCCGAGACCCTGCACCACGCCGTCGAGGGTGACCCACATCGTGACCGTGATCGAACGCATGGAATGCTCCTCAGGTTTCACCGGCCGCCCGGCTGCGATCCCGTCACCCCTACACGAACTACCATCCGTGAAATCGACATCAGCATGAAGCCAAACCGGCCTGGAAGGCGCCGACATGTTGTGTCCCGGCTCACCGGAACTGCATGCCAGGAGACGGCCGGGCTCGGCAGCTGATCCTCCGGGCGAGCGGCGCGGTGGCCGCCTGGTGCCATAGGGATGGCGGCTTCTAGGGTGAGGGGGTGGATGCGGCGCAACGCCAGTTGAGTGATGAGCTGGATGCGGCGACGCAACGCCTGATCGACGAGGCGCGGCTGATGACCGGGGCGGACCTGCGGGCGCCGTCATTGCTGCCCGGGTGGAGCCGGGCGCATGTCCTGGCCCACCTGGCTCGTGGCGCCGACGCGATGCGCAACCTGCTCATCGGAGCGCGGGCCGGCCGGGACCTCCCGGCGCACGCAAGCCCCGGGGCCCGCGACGCCGGCATCAGCAAGAGCGCGGCTGCCGAAGCCAGCGGGCTGGTCGAGGATGTGATCAGCTCCGCGATGGCGTTGCGGACTGTCGCCCGCCAGCTGCCCGACCAGGCGTGGCGGTACCCGGTACGCATGCTGGACTCCCCGCGCTTCCCGGCCGGGCAGCTGCTGACCCGGCGGCTGGTCGAGGTGGAGCTGCACCATTGCGATCTCGGGATCGGGTACGGCCATGACCAGTGGTCCGCCGCCTTCGCTGCGATGGAACTCCACGAGCCGATGCGATCACAACGCGCGCAGCGGGCAGGCGCCATCCAGCCCGAGTCGATCCGGGCCAGATCAATGGCACGGAAGATCCCGCCCTACCGGTCCGGCCAGCCCCTCCCCGGCAGCTGGATCGGCAGCCGGCGAACCTGAGGCCGGCCCAGCCGCCTAGTCGGCCCGGCGCTGTGTCTGATCGAGTCGGGCGCCGTTTCGGATCCGGACGTTCTGCGCGCCTACGAGGCACACCACGCCGGTCAAATGATCCAGCTGAGCGGTGACGCCAGACCGAGCGCGGCAGCCACGATCTACCGCTCATGCCGAAAGTAGTGCGTATTACGCGGCGCATAAGGATGCAGGGCGACGTATGAGGTTTCGTGAGTCCACGATCTTCTGGCGAGTCCCGCGCACCAGGAATTCTTCTGCATCAGCGGCGTAGCCGACGGTTATCAGCCGGCCAGATCACCGAATCGGATCGGTGATTTATGTCGCAGGGGATGGCGTGGGCGAGGGCACCGATCGTCCTCCTCTGGTGGAAGCCGGCGGCTTGAATTGGGTCTCCAGTCTGTCCTCCCCTTGGCCGGCGGCGCTGCCGCTGGGCTTCAGATGTCACGGTGGTCAGGAGTAGAGCTGGCCGGCGAGGTATTTCAGGCCACTGTTGACCTGGACGGTGATCACACGGTGGCCGGGGCCAAGCCGGCGGCCGGTGCTAGTGGCGGCGGCGAGGTTGGCGCCGGTCGAGGATCCGGAAAATATGCCCTCGGCGCGGGCGGCCCGGCGGGCGGTCTGGAACGCCTCGGCTTCGGAGACGGCGATGACTTCGTCGTAGTCGGCGGGGTGCAGCTGCGGCGGGCGGTGGCCGATGCCGCCGCCCTCGATGTGATGGGTCCCGGGCGGGCCGCCTGACAGCACCGCCGATTCGGCGGGCTCGACCACGACCCGGTGCACGTCCGGCAGTGCGGCGATCAGCGCGCGGCTGACGCCCAGGAAGCAGCCGGCCGTGCCGACGTAGCTGCAGAACGCGCTGATCGGCGGCGGGCCGGGGAGCTGATCGAGCAGTTCCTCGCCGAGCCGGCGGTAGCCGTTGACCATGTCGGTGTTGTTGAACTGGTCGGTGGCGAACGCGCCGGTCTGCGCGGCGATCTCGGCCGCCCGGCGCATCATCTCCGGGATCAGGCCGGGCGTGATGCCGTCGGGACTCGGTATCAGCTCGACGTCGGCGCCGAACGCCCGCATGGTGCGGATCTTCTCGTCGGCGAACGCGTCGGAGGACACGATCCGCAGCGGGTAACCCTTCACCGCGCAGACGAACGCCAGCGACGAGCCGGTGCTGCCGCCGGTGTACTCAACAACCAGCTGGCCCGGCCGCAGGCGGCCGTCGGCCTCGGCGGCCTCGATCATCGCCAGCGCCATCCGGTCCTTGTACGAGCCGGTCGGGTTGGCCGCCTCCATCTTCACCCAGACCTCGGCGCACCGGTCATCGGTCATGCGGGCAAGCCGGACCACGGGTGTACCGCCGATAGCCGAGATTCCGCCCGGACGGTCCCCTACAAGAGAGGCCGGCGGAGTCAGCTGCCGAACAGCGGGCGCCACCGGGCTCACGCGGTCCACGAGCACCGAGCCCAGCGTCCGCTCTTGCCCACATCGCAGGACGAGAGCCGATGGCCGTCGCCCGCGCGGACCGGGCCCTCGCCGCGGCCGACCGCCGCGGCGGTCGCCGGGTGAGGTGGCCGACCCGGCGTGACCGCTACCGGGCCACCGGTGCAGACAGCTATGAGCCCGCAGACGCAGCCGCCGTTGCCGCTGTCCTGCGGGCCGCAGAAGCGGGGGGCGCTGATGAGGCAATCAGTCATGCCAGTAGTCCCTTCACTGCAGCCGCGCCGGCAATGGCCCGGCCGTGGTCGGGTGATTGCGGGATGAGGTTGAATTCGGTGCAGCCCGCAGCGGCGTAGGGCTTGAGGAACTCGGCGACGTCCTCGGCGGTGCCGTAGGGACAGTAGCGCTCGAAACGCTCGAACGGCAGATGGTAGAAGGTCTCCATCGCGGGCGCGAGGCAGGCGCGAGCCTCCTGTTTGGAGTCCGCCAGCCCACACCACACCTGCATGCCGTGGCGGTCCGGCGGGTCGGGCCGGCCCGTGCGGGCGGCTTCCTTGGCCGCCATCTCGACGGCGTCGGCGAAACGCCGCGGCGAGTTCCATATGCCAAGCCAGCCATCGCCGAGCCGGCCTGCCCGCTTGATCGCCACGTCTGAACGGCCTCCGACGATGATGGGAATCGCTGCAGCAGGTGCGGGGGTGATGAGCGCTTCATCAAGGTCGAAGAACTTGCCGTGGAAAGTGATCGCTGTGCCCGTCAGGAGCTGGCGCAGCACGATGAGGCATTCGTTCATCCGCAGACCCCGGGTGGCCGGGTCCACCCCGCAGACCGAGACCTCGTGGCGATCCTCACCGCCTATCCCGACCCCGAACGTAAGCCGCCCGGGAGCGATCCGGCTGATGTCCGCGAGCTGGCGGGCCACCAGGACGGGATGGCGCAGTGGCAGCAGATACACGCCGCTGTAGATAGGCAACGTGGGATGGAGCATTGCCAGCGCGGTGGCCTGTACAAGCCCGTCGAACCCTGCGCCGGCAAAACTCACATGGTCTGCGCAGCAGACATGGTCGATGCCCGCCTCGCCGACCCGTGCCAAGAATGCCCTGGCAGTCTCCGGGCCCTGCTCGAGCAGGTCGAAGGGCGCGAACATGCCGACCCGAGCCGGTGCAGCCACCCGCCCTCTGACATCCTCCGAACCCGCCGTCGGGCTGATTACCGCCTCGCCGCTCATCTCGTCAACTCTCATTCGTTGCCTGCGAACACGATGGCCTCACCCACCCTGCCCGGCCGGCTCGGCCCGGATCGGGCCGAAGGACAGAGATCAACGCGGGGCAGGCGGGTCACACCCGAGCCGCAGGTCTCACCGTGGTACGCCTTCAGGTCACGTTTCCCTCGGCCTACCCGCGGGACCCGCCGGCGGGCTCCAATGCATGCCGAAGCTAAGGTCCGCTGCGTTCGCGCAGCGTTCGCGGGCGTACGCGCGCGTCAGGCGTCGGGAGAACGACAGCAGCTGCGGGGCGCCGCAGCCGCGTGACTCTGCCGCTCAGGCGGTGACGGGTTCGACGTCTCGTCCTCTGTTGTCGAGGACAAGCGGGCGGCGGCCACCGGGAACAGCGCGGCCGGCAGCCCTAGCCCGGCCAGCAGCCCGGGTGGCGCGAGGGTCCGCGCCTGTGTACGCCAGCACCCGGGACCGGAGGCCGGCCAGCACCGGCCACGATGCGGTCGAAACGGAGCACGCCGGGCTCGGCTGGCGATGCCCTGTGTATTGGCCGGCGTGGCGGCCGGGAATTCCTCGACCTGTCCGGTCACGTTCCGCGTGTTGAAGGTGAGCGGCCAGCATGTGCTCGTCCTGCTGCACGAAGCTCGCCCGGTGCGGTGCACGCTAACCGGCGGTCGTGCCTTATCCCGGGCTTCCGATCATCCTCCGCGGGCGGCTTCGGGCGGGCGTCGCCGGCGGGTAAAGGGATGGCCGCTGGGTGCCGTGATGGGCGCCCAGCGGCCATCAGCGGTCAGCATCCTGATCATGTGCTTGATCAGGCCGCATGCGCCGCGCAGCCGCTTGTTGTAGCCGGACTGCTGGGGCAGGTAGGGGAACAGGTGACCGAAGTCGCGGTTGGCGCGGCGCAGCCACCGGCGCTCCGAAGTGTAGCCAGGCAGCGCCAACATCACCGCGAGGGTGATCAGCTCGGCGTCACTGAGCGTCGGCGCGAGCCCGGCCTCCGGCCGCCACGGAGCCAGGTCTGGCGCAGCCTTTAACGCGTCATCGATCTTCACGTACCGTGCGGTCGCGAGGGTATCCAGGTTGGTCATCACAAACTGATCATGGATACCCTCGCCCTAGCCCGCAGGCGAACCCTTGGACTCAGCCATCTAGCCGGCCAGGTGACCGCGATGGAGTCGCGGCTGTCAGCCATCGAACATCGCGCGGGCACCGGGCCGGAGGTGAGCGACCTGGACCAGCAGATCGATCAGGCCCGCCGCGACCGGGAAGCCGCCGTTGACGCCCAGGACTATGAGAATGCGGCGGCGCTGCGGGACCGGGAACGGCAGCTGGCCGGCGAGAAGGCCTCCTGTCAGCAAGAGTGGTCCGCCGCGCAGATGAATCTGCCCGCTCTGGCCGAGGAGGTCCGCCGGCTCAGCGGCGAAATCGGATACCTTCGTGGCCTTCTCCGCCTGCCTGAAACGGGACCGCAGGACGGCGCAGCATGATCAGCTCCGTGGGACGCAATTCCCCCCTGCCGCCCTCCTACCCGCAGCATGCGCGATCGATTAGCCGCCATGCGTCATCCGATAAAAACGAGCACAGATGGCTGACGGCTCGCTCACCGTCCGGCGGGGTTACCTGAGCCGGACCCGGCAGGGCGCACGCGGCGGTCTGCCCTCGCCGCGCAGCTACTGACCGAGCGCCCGCAGCGGCAGATGCGCCAAATTGTGAGCCGCGTTGCGATGGTCTCTGCCTACGATCCCGGTATGGACCCGGGCCAGCACGACGCGAGGTGGGATGCCTTCGTCACCGCGATGCTTTCTATCGGCCCGGCAGGGGAAGGCCGGTCCCGCTTCGGCGATAAGCTAGCGCTGTTCTCCGGGAGCCGGGAAATCGCTCATCTGGAGGCTCCAGGCGTGATTGACCTTCGGATCACCCGGGCGGGATGGGCTCAGGTGCGCGATGACTCCGGTCGTGACCCCGCGGTCCGGCACGACCGGTCCCGTCCTGACTGGATTGAGCTGCATCTGCGGTCCGCGGCGGACCTGGACCGCCTCGGCATGCTGCTGAACGTTGCGACGGCGGCCAGCGCCTGATCGCCCACCTGCACGGCTAGACCCGGAGCGCGATCAGCGGCAGATGAGGGCGTTTGAGGTAGCAGGCGCCGATGCATGACTATGCAGGAGGGTCCGCCCTCTCCGTGGGCAAACGCGATAAGTGATCCCCACCCGACCAGCGCGGCGTCAATGCCGGAGAAGTATCCGGCCCGTCGCCGGCGGTGAACGCGCAGGGCTCGTCTGGCAGGACGATCAGATCCGGTCCCGTGGCCAGGATCTCGTCACGCTGGCGGCTGGGTCCGGGGCTCGGGGAGCCGGGGACCCTGGCATCCTCGGGCTATGGACAAGGCGTTGGTGCCGGTGCGCGACCTCACGGACTCTGATCAGAACCAGGCGGTGCTCGACGTGGCCTCCGCCCTGGCCGAGGGCCGCGCGGTGTCGGGGCGTGTCGCGGGCAGCCACGGTCCGGCGGTAGCGGCCGAAGCGATGGCTGCGGCTCGCTCGCGGCGGCGGCTGGGCGAGCTGCCCGGGCCGATCCACCTGACCGTGGTGTGGGCCATGTACGGCGAGACTGGCCGCATGGTCCCCCGTGCAGCGCACCCGCACGGGGAGGACTTCGTCCGGGCCAAGGTCGGCCAGCTCGACTGGCTGACCGGCGGCCTGCCCGGCGTCACGTGGAGCATCATCGGCTGCGACGACGGATGCCCGGACCGGCCCTCCAGTGCCGACCTCATGACCGACATCGCGGCGGCCGAGGGCTACCCGGCGAAAGGCCACCGCAGCGTGACGGTGCTCAGGCTGGCTGAGGTGATCGGGGGTGACATTCCGGTCAGCCCCGCATTCGACCGGCTGATCTCGACCGGGCAGTCCCGCAAGGGCGGATCGATACTGGCCGGGCTGGCTGCCGCGGCCGGGACCGATCCGGCCCGGGCGAACGGCGGCGGCCGGCATGTGGTCTGCTACACCGACGCGGATCTGTCCGCGAACCTGGCTCAGCTGGGCTCGCTGGCGGCGCCGGTGGTGGCCGGTGACAAGGTGGTCGGCGCGCTCGGTCAGCGTTACGGGATCGACGGGGCGGTGCTGGTCCGGGCCGACGGGCCGGTCACCGAGCCGCACAGCACCAGCGACAAGCCGGACAAGATCATCGTCCTGTTCCGCCATTTCGTCCGGGCCCTGCTCATCCCGCCCGTGGCCCAGGTGCTCGACACGCAGGCCGGCTTCAAGGCCTTCGACGGCCCCGCGCTCGGCCCGGTGATCCGGCAGATGACGTCCTTCAACGAGACCTTCGACGTCGAGTTGCTCATCCGTCTCGCCCAGCACTACGGACCACGGGCCCTGGCCGTCGAGCCGATCGTCTTCACCGAGGACTTCGCCGCGACGAACTTCCCCTCCGTCGAGCCCGGGCCGCGCCACCTGGCGATGGTTCAGCAGGTCGTGGAGCTCTACGACCGGCTCGTCGCACCGATCACCCCCGTCACTGGCGAGGCGGCCAACCTGCTCACCCTGATCAGGACGCTCGACCTCGACGACTACGTGACCTTGATCGCGCACCTTCGCGCCGAGGACCGGGACGACCCGACACTGTTCGACCGGCGATGGCCCGTGCAGCACCTTCGCGACATCCTCCGCCGCTGACACCCGCCATCCGCATCCGCAACGCACCCATCCGGCACGATCGCGCCTCCGAGAACGACCCTAATCGCGGCAGAAGCGGACATTGGCCCTGAGCGCACCCGTGTATAGATATACGGTCCTCCCGGGCTGCAGCTCGGTCGCATCCGGAAGTGCCGTGGCGACCGACGGCGCGAAGAAGTCTTGATAACCGCGCGCCGACCCGCCGTTCGGCGCTTCGAGCGAGGCGTGACGGCACGACGTGTCCCTGGCGCAGATCGGGACGATCGGTGCGGTAACCATTACCGTGCGCTGCAGCCATCGCCCGCATCCGTAAGATGCTCACGCTCCTGGGTCGTCTGCGCCGCGTTCGACACGGCGCCCAAACAGTGGCATTTGGCGGGGCGGGCGGGCAGTCATCCCCCCTCAGGACTGCCCGCCGTGCCCCCCGCCGGATCTCCGCTGCCGGATCGCGGGACCCTGTCCAGCCTGGCCTGCGTGCTTGCCTGGCTGGCCAGCGTCGCCGCTGCCTTGTCTAGTTGCCCGGTGATGTAGATGTCGAGTTCATCGAACTCAATCTCGGCGTGGTTCGCGGTCATGGCGGCACCAGATTTGCCGATGACCTGCCGCAGGCCGGGGTTAGTGCGATGAGATCACCTCCTTGATGGACCTGCGGGCGTACCGCAACAGCGATCTGACGGTGGCGGCCGGCTTACCGGTTACCTCCGCGATCTCCTGCACCGTGAGCCCGTCGTAATAGAGCGCGGCCACCGTGCGCTGGGCCACCGGCAGCCGCCGCAGGAAGCTGAGCACCCGCCGCTGCTCGTCAGCGAAAATCAGCAGATCCGGCTCGCCGCCGGGAGGCAACGTGGGCTGCTCCAGCGGAACTGCCTGCAGCACCAGGTGATGATGCTTCCACAGCGTCCGCAGCGCTGTGGTGCGGACCCATGCGGATGGTTCGCGGATAGACTCCCAGCTCTTCCAGGCTGCGATCATCGCCTCCTGGACGGCGTCCTCGGCATCGGCCCGGCTCGCTCCCATCGTGATCAGCACTACCACAGTCTTGGCGAAGCGCTGATGGAAGAACGAGACGAAGCCGTCCTGGCTCACCTACCAGGCATTACGGGCACAATCCTCTCCCTTCGCCCGGTTCTCGGCAGCTCGGGGCATGGGCGGCTGCCCGTGCCCCGGCCCCCGATAGCCGTTCACTCTTTAGTGTCATCAACACGTCCTGAGTGTGCAGCCATGCGACAAGGTAACTTTCCGTTGCCTAGCGCCTCACCGTGCAAAGTCCTGCACCAGCGACCCATTTGCGGCACCGGTTCCCGCCGCAGGACAACCCCGGGTCCCGGGCGTGACCAGTTACCTCACTGGTAAGACTGCGACGGGCGCTGGCGCTAACGGTGCATGACCCAGATCACGCTGCTGCACCCAGGCGACCCGTTCCCGGCGCTCACCGTGGCGCTTCCCGAAGGCCGCGCTCTTCGCCTGCCTGATGCCCTGGCCGGCCACTACGGCGTGGTCCTGTTCTACCGGGGATCATGGTGCCCGTACTGCAACGCCCAGCTGCGCGCGTTCCAGCGGTCGCTGGACCGCTTCGCCGACATGGACACCCTGGTCATCGCGCTGTCGGCAGACGACGAAACCACCACCCGGGACCTGATCGCCAAGCATGGCCTGCGATTCCCCGTCGGTCACAGCGCCGACGCCCGCGCCATCGCCGCCGCCACCGGCGCCTTCGTCAACGACGACCCGATGTACCTGCAGTCGACCGGCTTCGTGCTCGACCCAGGCGGCCGGGTCGTGGTCAGCGCCTATTCCAGCGGCGCCATCGGACGGCTGGTACCTGAAGACGTCATCGGCCTGATCCGCTACCTACGCGAACACGCCCCGACCAGCCAATCGTCATAAGCGGCGCGAACCCAGCCGCCCGCGCGGCCGCCGTCGCAGGGACCAGCGCAAAGGATTCACCGAAAACGGACTACGCGCAGCTGCTGGACGCCGCCCACCAGCAGCTCGCCGGCCCGCTCGTGCTCGTGTGGGACAATTTGAATTCCCACGTCAGCGCCGCGATGGCCGAGCTGATCGCGGCCCGGGACTGGCTGACCGTCTACCAGCTGCCACCGTATGCGCACGAGCTGAACCCAGTGGAACCAGCCTGGTCACATCTGAAAGGGTCCCTGGCCAACCTGGCCAAGCACAACCTCGCCCAGCTCACCACCCTGGTGAAGACCCGGTTGAAACGGATGCAGTACCGCCCGGCCTCCTCGAAGGCTTCCTCGCCAGCACCGGCCTAGACGTCACACCCTTCTGTAACCCCCGCCATTGAAGATCTTTTAGTAGGCCAGATCCTCAAGCTCGGGGCCGGTGATCCGCAGTCGCGGCCCGCGCCGCCGGACCTCCGCCCGGGCGATCCGCGCCAGCATCCCGCGCAGCCGCGCTAGCGCGCCCTCCCGCCGCGGACCGGTACCGGCGAGCGCCCGAAGCCACTCGACTGACTCAGGATCGAGCTGGGCAGCGCTCGCATGCTTCATGACGTGTGCGATCCGCCGACACCACCCACAGACGGCCATCCCGGCGCCCGTTGACATCGGCCCTCCGGGAATTCCACTCACCGCGGCCCTCGATCCGCAGCCAGGAACAATCTGGGTTGACGGGCTTGGTAAGACCCGCCATAGGTGTAGGCACTAACAGTGCATGACTGAGATGACGCTGCCGCACCCAGGCGACCGGTTCCCAGCGGTGGCCGTGGCCGTTTCCGGCGGCCGCGCTGTTCGGCGGCCGCATGACCGTGGTGAGGGCAGCCTCAGACTGCTGCCGATCTCGGGAGAAGCGGACCGTGCCCGGCAATCGCGGGCGGTTGCCGACGCGATCAGGTCGCTGCGACCCGAGTACCGAGAGGTTCTGCTGGAGACCTATTACCACGGCCGGTCTGTTGCCGAGGCCGCAGCGGTGCTGGGAATTGCGGCGGAAACTATCAAGTCACGGGTGTTCCGCGCGCTACACGCGCTGAAGCTGGCACTGAAAGAACGAGGGCTCGCCCCGTGACCGGCATGAACGGCCTGGCCTGCTAGAGACTCATCAGCTGGCCGGCATCCACCTGGCTGGCGCGATCGAGGAAGCCAGGCCTCTGCGCGATCGCTGCCGGTGTACGGCGCGACCATGCCGTCCGCTGAATGCCCCGCAACCACAGGTCCCGCCGCTGCCGGGGTCGGTTTGCGGTCCCGGAGGCTGAAATGTGTCGCCACGGCCTGGATGCCCGGACGCACGAGCCCCGAACGCGATGGCCGCACGAGTCGTGGCCAGGCTTCCCGAGCAGGGATGGAGCCGGCTCTGCACTGGCGTCGTCCTTTTCGAGGACGCGAGCGGGATGGCTTCCGGGCGGCCGGGCAGTCACGCCTCCCGGCATGGGAATTGCGCCGCGGCTGGCGGAGCCGTCCAGCGGGCATGGAGGGGATGATGGTGGTGGCTGACGCGAGACGAGCCCGGGCAAACCCGGGGTATGTGCGCCGGCTGCCCCGGGAAGCGGGCCTGATTTCGCGCACCATGCCGCCGCGGGGGTCTGCGGCCGGGCCATTGCCAGCGGACTGCACAGCCCGTTGCATGCCTGCGTTGGTGCCGGTTGCCGCATCGTCCTGCCGCTCTGCGGCCGGCGTCCGCTCGTCCCCGGGCTCGTTCAGCGCATCCCTGGGGTCTTGTTGCTAGCGGTGCTGGAGGCTGTCAGGGCCGCGCCCGTAGCGGCCGCCGCTATGGCGGCGATCATGTGTTCTACCGCCGGTTCCGCGATCCATCTCCCGGCGAACCGGGCATGACAAAATCTGCATCCGCGCCTTCGGCAAGGATTACCCGAAGGCCCATACGGATCATGCTCGGGCGCCTCCGGCGGCGCAATGCCGCGCGGTCGGCGGCGACCAGGCCGCCCCAGACACCGTGCTGGCCGATATCCCAGTGCCGCAGCGACAGCGCCAGGCACTGGGCGCGGACCAGGCAGCTGGTGCAGACGGCGATCGCCGCGGCCGCCTCGCGGCGGGCCTTGTCCGCCTCCACGCTGACCGGGAACCACTGGTCGGGATCCAGGCTGCCGTCGGCGCAGCGGGCCTGCCTGATGACCCGGGCCCACGTGCCCTGACTGGTGAACGGGACGGGCACCGGTGGACGCGGCGGCCAGACGGTGGTCCTGTCTAGAGTGGACGCGGCCAGGCCGGGATCCGCCGGCTCAAGAATGCGCGAAACAGCCATCTCCTCGCTCCTTTCCCGGACATCCGGTACAGCGGGACACCTGGACGCCAGCGAAGCTCCCGCATCTCATTAGCGCGTCGGCAGGCACCGGTCTTACCTTCGCGGCCGGGTCAGCATGGGGAATTGTCGTGATGGCGCGGCCGTCCATCGCACCAGGCCCGCGGGCCGGATTCCGGGGACCTCGACGCCGTCCGCGCTGCCCGGGCGTAGCGGCAGGCGCACCGTCTCCTTCCTGAGGTAGATCTGGCCCGCTGGCTGGAGCGTGCGCGCCAGATACCACGACAGTAAGAAGCGCGGAGCACGCGAACCGGCCGGGGTTCCCCCAGTGCCAGAAGAGCGGGGCGGCCGTCACCCTAAGCGGTGATCGAGAACGAATGATTGCGGCCCGGCGAGGCGGCGCCCGGCAGGGCTGCGGTTAGCGCGCCTCGTCGCGCACCACGGCCAGCAGCCCTTCGAAGTCCTCACCGCACGGGCCGCACGCGCTTAGGTGCACCGCGATGCCCGGATATCGCTGCTCCGCCGGCTCGCCCGCGGCCACCAGCTCGACGTACACGTGGAGCATTTCCATCGCCCGGGCGCAGCCGACGTCGCGCGGATCGGTCCGCAGGAAGCGGTCCAGTTCCGGCCAGCCGTTCATGAGCGCCTCGATGTGTCATGGCCTATATACCCGTTAGCGTCAAGAGCTGCCCGCAGCTTACGCCGGGCGTCGAACAGCATCTTGTAGATCGCATTGCGGCTGGAGGCCAGCTCGAGGACCAGGGCGTCCAGCGGGACGCCGTTGAGCACGATCGCGACGAACACGTCGCGCTGCCGCGGGGTGAGTTCCTCCTCCACAGCCCGGCGCAGCGCGCCGAGCAGATCCCGCCACTCGGCCTCCTGCGCGGGGTCGAAACCGAACCGGCCCGGCAGCCGGTCCCAGTCCTCGGCGTCCAGCGGCACGGCGGGGTGCCGCCAGAAATGCCGCCCGATCTTGGCCGACACCTCGAAGATGACGAACTTGTACGCCCAGGTGGTGAACCGGCTCTCCCCCCGGAACTGCCCGATCTTGCCGGTGATGGCCAGCAGCGCATCGGCCGCCGCCTGGAAGGCCAGGTCGTCAAGCTCGGGGCCGGTGATCCGCAGCCGCGGCCCGCGCCGGCCGACCTCCCCCCGCGCGATGCGCACCAGCAGCTCGTGCAGCCGCGCCAGCGCCGCCTCCCGCTCCGGACCTGTGCAACCGAGCAGCCGAAGCCACTCGGCCGACTCAGTATCGAACCGGGCAGTCACATCGACCTCTCGAACCGGGCGATCCACCGGAACCATCACGATGCTATCCGTAGCTGGCTCAGCCAGCGGCCGCCGACTTCCGCGGCGATCGGGTGTTTCACCCGCCCACGCCGCCCGTCCAGGTGGGTTCTCACATCAGTCATTCGGTGCCCGGGGCCAGGCTGGATGGGCCGGGCCGACCGAAATTCAGTTGCATTGCGGCCCCGCTGTCGCCGGGCACATAGCACCGCTGACGCCGGCGGCCCGGCCAAGACACAGCCGGGTCCGGTGACGAAGGACGGATGTGGAGACAGTGAATAGCCGCAGGCGCGGCGGCTTCAGCCGGCTACCGGACTGCCCGACAGCAGCGCGATGAGAACCGGACGGACCGAGGCTCACACCCTGGCGGGAGCCTCCGCCATGCATGCCTTCGATGGCCCGGATCAGGCACGGTTCGAGCGGCACCTGGCACGGTCCCCCGAGTGCAGCGGGAAGCACCGGGCTGCGCGAGGCCACGGCGCGTCTGGCCACAGCGGCGGCCACACGGCCCCTGGCCGCTGCGAGAACGGCTGCCAGCCGAAACGGCACGGACCGGCAGCTACAGCCACCCGGCTGATGGCCGGCGGGCAAGACTCACCTCGCGATTAGGGGCGCGTGGCTGCCATCGGCGAGCGGCAGCTCTCCCGGGTGTCTGCTCTCACCGGCCGGAAAGATCCCGCCCGCCGGGTGAACCTTGCATCTCTACTATCCGTGCTAGTAGATAGTGCATACCAGTAGGAGGTAATCATGCGACACCCGAGAATCATCGCCGGGCATCGGCCCGGCCGACTTCTTCGTGGCTACCCGGGCCTCGCCCCGATGACCGGGTCTGCAGCGCCCGGCGGACCGGCTCCCGCCGCTCCGCCCGGCAACGCTACGGCTACTGAGAGGGGCTGGAGGCAGTGATTACAGCCATCGTGCTCATAGTGGTGGCACTTGCCGTGGCCGGCGTGGTCGCGGTTGGCCGGTCGGTCAAGATCGTGCAGCAGTTCGAGCAGGGCATCGTGTTCCGGTTCGGCCGGATCGAGGCCAAGCCGCGGGGCCCGGGGATCACCTTCATCCGGCCGGTCGGGGACCGGATGCAGAAGGTCAACATGCAGATCGTCGCGATGACGGTGCCGGCCCAGGACGGCATCACCCGGGACAACGTGACGGTCCGGGTGGACGCGGTGGTGTACTTCCGGGTGGTGGACCCGATCAAGGCCGTGGTGAACGTGCAGAACTACCTGTTCGCCATCTCCCAGCAGGCGCAGACGTCGCTGCGGTCGATCATCGGCCAGTCCGAGATGGACCAGCTGCTGTCGGAGCGGGACGCGGTCAACCGGGAGCTGCGGCAGAACATCGACGAGCCGACCGAGGGGCCGTGGGGGATCCGGGTCGAGCGGGTGGAGATCAAGGACGTGTCGCTGCCGGAGAGCATGAAGCGGTCGATGTCGCGGCAGGCCGAGGCCGAGCGGGAACGCCGCGCCCGGATCATCACCGCCGACGGCGAATACCAGGCGTCCAAGCGGCTGGCCGCGGCGGCCAACGTGATGGCCCGCGACCCGGCCGCGCTGCAGCTGCGGCTGCTGCAGACCGTGGTCGAGGTCGCCGCCGAGAAGAACAGCACCCTGGTCATGCCCGTCCCCGTCGAACTGCTCAGGTTCTTCGACAAGCTCACCCCCCCGGCACCCGCGGGCGACAGCAAGTCAGCCGCGGACTCGGCCTCGCTGGCCGACTTCGGCAGCGAGGATATCGCCGCCGAAGAAGCGCAGATCGAGAGCGGAGCGCCGCTCGAGATACCCGACGTCCCGCCGATCCCCTCCCTGCCCATGGCGACGGCGGGCAACGGCAAGCTGCCCGCCGTCGCCGCGCCGCAGCCCGACCCGGTAGCCCGGCACAACCACGACGACGCGGACTCGGGCGCATAGGCTCCCGCCCCCTTGATCCGGTGACGCGCCGCCGCGGCGGCGATTGCCTGCCTTCCCTGCGGTTTCCGGTAGTTCGCTGCTGTTGCCGGCAATCGCCGGTCAGCTTGGGATGCGTGAACCCCCAGCTCCGGAGCTGGGGGTTCACGCATCCCAAGCCGCGCAACGTCGTGTTACTCCCATGGTCCCGCCGAGCCGCCGTGACGGCGTGAAAACCATGGAGCGTGCGGCCACTTCGGCGCCGGCATCGGTGTGCAGCCGGGCGATGACCTCGCGGAGCATCACGTCGTCGGCTACAACGACCCGCATGACCCCAGCTCACGCCCACAGCCGAGTTCTCGGCACTCACGCTTGCAGGCTGATACGCCAACGGTCGTTTCTGGCGTTTCGGCCCCCGATGACAACGGCGGCGGCCTGCACGACAGGGCATATCTCGACATCGAGATTGAACGGCCAGCCTCCGGCAGCCGTGTAACGGTGTGCTGGCTTTCGCCAGCCACGCAAACCGGCGTACCACACCTTTAGAAGGACCCATGCGTACATGGCGCGCTCTTCTCATCCCGCTGCTGGCCGCCGCCATCACCCTCGGCGGCGCGGCAGCCTTGGCCGGCCCGGCCGACGCAGCCGTCGGCTCCATCTGGACGGTCCAGCCGACCGTCAACCCGCAGGCCAAGGCCCCACAACCCACCAATAGCACGTTCGCCAGCGTGTCGGCTTCCGGACCGGACGAGGCTTGGGCGGTCGGAACCTTCTCGAACCAGAAAGCCCTCGACCAGCCGCTGGTCGAGCACCGCACCGCCACCGGCTGGACCCGGGTCACCGTCCCCGTACCCGCCGGGCAACAGGCCACCCTGTCCGCGGTGGACGACCTCAGCCCGGGCAACGCCTGGGCGGTCGGCACCAGCTTCAGCGGAGGAATCGGGGCCACTCCCGCCGGGACGACGCTGATCGAGCACTGGAACGGCACCCGCTGGTCGATCGTGCCCAGCCCCAACCCGGCCACCGGCATCGCGGGTGACACTGACGTGGTGACCTCTATCACCGGCACCGGCTCCGACAATTTGTGGGTGGCCGGCTCGGACACCAACGAGGCCAACCGGACGATCCAGCTGCTGTTCGAGCATTGGAACGGCACCGCCTGGACGGCGGTCACCTCGCCCACGCCGCTCCAGTCAGCCCAGTTCGCCACGGGCATCACCGCCGTCAGCCCGGACAACGTGTGGGCCGTCGGACTGGACGAGACCGGCAACTCAAAGACCCTGGCCGCACACTGGAACGGCAAGGCGTGGTCGATCGTGCCCACCCCCGGCATCACCAGCGCGGGCGACGTGCAGAACCTGCTGACCGGGGTCAGCAGCGATGCCGCCGGCGACGTCTGGGCCTCGGGCTACGCGCACAACGTCCACAATCAGAACTCCTTCCACGTGCCCTTCGTGCTGCACTGGACAGGCACTGCGTGGGTCCTGACCAGGGTGCCCACCCTGGGTACCGAGGGCAGCACGCTGAACGGCATCCAGGTACTGTCCCCGACCGACGCCTGGGCCGTCGGCCAGACCCAGGAGAGCAACGGCGCCATCCTCAGCCTGACCGAGCAGTTCAACGGCAAGACCTGGGGCGTTGTCCCCAGCCCCGACCCGGGGATCTCGGGCAGGCTCAAGGACAACGCGCTCGACGGGGTAGCCAGCGCCGGCGGCAGCAACCTGTTCGCCGTCGGCTCGCGCGCGACCAAGGGCCAGTCCGTCAACCGCACCCTGGCCATCGCCACCAGCCAGGGGTGAGCTGACGATCCGGACCGTGTGGGGTTCCAAAAGGGTGCGTAGGTAGCTGACCTGCGAGTTTGCCAGCGGTGATGTCGCCTGGCTGGCAGGATCGCAGGCTCGTGACGATACGCCTGCTCTACCTGATCTTCGTCCGCCTGGCCGTCTGGATGATCCTGCTCGGGCGCTCGGCGGCTTCGAAAGACGCCGAGTTGCTGGTGCTGCGCCGGGAGGTCGCGGTGCTGCGGCGGCAGAACCCGGAACCGAAGATGGGCTGCGCCGACCGGGCGGTGATCGCCGCCCTGGCCCGGCTGATTCCAGGCCCGCTGCGGATGAGCCGGCTGGTGACTCCGCAAACGCTGCTGCGCTGGCACCGGCTGGTTCGCTGGCGGTGGACCTATCCCTCCCGGGGCGGCCGGCCGCCTGTCAACGCCCGGCTCACCATGCTGATCGAGCAGATGGCCCGGGAGAACCCGGGCTGGGGCTACCGGCGGATCCAGGGCGAACTGCCCGGCCTCGGCATCCGCGTCGGAGCCTCCACGGCGCGGCGGGTACTGAAACGCCTGCGGATACCTCCCGCGCCGCAGCGAAGCCAGCCGAGAGGTCAAAGTTCCTTCGAATAGCACCGCGGACATGGAGCAAGCCGAGGTGTGCTCCAGCCGGATCGCCGGGCCCCAGCGGCTCGCGCTGCGTGTGAAGGCCGGGGAGGGCGGGAGGTGCTGGCGCCAGCAGGATGATCGGGCCGATTGTGATAGAACGCAGCGCGGTGCCCGGCGCGCCCGCCGCCGCGCCTCAGGCCGTCCGTCGCGTCCGCCGCGGTCGTGTCAGCCGCTTAAGCCAGCCGCGTAGCGGCACCAACCGGGATTCAAGCTGTTCCAGCCGGGGCATTTCCTCGTCCCCCGTCAGCTTCGCGAATATCGCGAACATCGACCGCAGCCGAGGATCGCAGGCATCCAGCGAATGCTCGATCCGGTCGAGAACCCGTGTCTGACGGGCGGGCAGGCTCATCGAGTCAGCACCGGTCCACGGTCCCGTCCAGGGGCGGATTGCGGACGAGGCCGAGTGTCCGGCAGGCCGCCTTCTCAACCCCGATCACGAAGCACACGCGATCCGGCCCGCGGCTCGGGAACGGCTGGTTGGTGTATTTGACGGAGACCGGGCCCGTGTCGCGGCAGCCCTCATTGGACGTACGTCCATCACCCTGCCCTCGACCGCGGCCATAGGGTACGGGCGGGCCATGCCTGTGACCGACATGGCGACCCGGGGATGGCTGCGCATGTCTTTCGCCTTCCAGGTCGCATCAGAGGCGCAGACGAGGATGCGGTCGTCCTCGAGCCCGACCCATACCACCCAGTTCCGCGGCGAGCCATCGGCCCGCAGAATCGACCGGTGCACGTAGCTGGGGGCGCTCAGAAGATGGTGAACCTCATGCGGAATCGGAAATGCCATCGTCTCCTCCTTTCCCGCCCGGGGCATTGGGGTAATCGGCGGCGGCAGCGCCGGGCGAGGTCGCCGTAGGCTGCCGTCGGCTTCCCCGCGGCGGAGCTCGGCCTGGCGGCGAGATCTCGCCGCACTGCTTCGCTCCCCTTTTGTTGGCGTCGGCGGTGGCCGCGGTCTTACGTCTGATCGGCGCGCAGATGAGGGCGCGCCGAGCTGGCTCAACCCCGGGCTGGGTAATGCCGATCGCGCACAGCAGCCCTGTCTTTTTCCATGCGCTCGGCGCCCGTCCTGAGGACGGGCCGCAGAATCACCTGAGCGCCTCTCGAAGGAGCGCGCCCGGTTCACTGGCTGGCCGGCGGCTTGGCGTGCGGGTCGGAGGTGGATCCCACAGTGTGGGTCTGCTGTCTCGGAGGGAGTATCCGGCCTGATGGCGGGCGGGGCAGATGAGCGGAGCCGGGGGCGTTCACGCCCCCGGCTCCGCGTTTCAAGGGTGTATGGGCTAGTTGACGACGATGCCCGCGGGCGCGGCGCCGGCGGGCAGCGAGGTCGGGGAGCTGGGCAGCTCGGTCAGGTTGCCGCCGTTGACAGCGAACGCGCCGACAGCGCCGATCCTGCTCTCGTCAACCCAGAGGATGCGGCCGTCGGGGCCTAGGCGGGCGTCGACCGCGCCGACGCCGCCGGTGGCGCCGACCGGCGTGCTGCCGAGCAGCGTCAGCGCACCGCCGGGGGCGATCGAGTAGCGGGAGATTTCGCCTGATCCGGTGTTCACGGTGAACAGGAACTGGCCGTCGTGGGTGATCTCCACCCAGCACGGAGCGGTCTGCAGGTCGGCGAATGGGGAGGATCCGACCGGCGATAGCGTCCCGTCGGCGGAATCGTTGAACGCCGAGATCGTGCCGGTGCCGGCGCCGACGTTGTGAGCGTTGGACACGAACAGCTGATCGGGGTTGGTCGGGCGGAACTCACTGCCGAACGGGCCGAGGCCCTGCGCGGTGAAGGGTGATCCCGGGGCGGCGGTCAGGAGCCCGTCGCCGCCGACGGTGAAGCTGTCGATCTGCGAGGTTCCGATGCGGGTTCCGGCGAGTTTGGTGCCGTCGCCGTTGAACAGCACGTCGCCCGGCTGCGAGCCGTCGGGCAGCGCGACCGTCGAGCCGGCTACCGGCTGCAGGCGGCCGTTGGGGTTGAGCTGGAAGCCGGTGTAGTTGCTGCCACCGTTCCCGGAATTGGCGACGTATACCAGGTCATCGTGGATCGCGACGCTGACCGGCAGCACGCCGCCGGAGGAGACAACGCCATCTTGCACGAGCTTGAGTGAGCCGTCCCCGTGGATCCGTAGCACCGAGATCTGATTGCTGCCTGCGTCGGCGGCGATCAGGAATCGGCCGTCAGGCGAGATCTGCAGCGCGCCCTGCGACGCCAGCCCTGCTCCGGTGCCGGCGCCGCCGGCGGCGAACGGAGATCCCCCTTCGGGGGTCAGCGTTCCGTCGGCGTGACGGTTAAACGCGCCGATCGTGTTCGTGCCCGCGGTGTTGTCATTGACATAGACGTGCCCGACGACCGGGGATGCCTGGGTCGAGGCGGAGGCGGCCGCGGGGACGGCCACAACCCCGGCCGCGGCCGCCACTGCGAGACCGAGCAGTACCGGGCCCGGCCTCCTGCGTGTCAGAAAGCGCATTCCTTCTCCTTTTGCTTTTTGGGCGGCCAAGTTCGTCAGCCGCCACCGACGTGACACGATCTTCATCTGCTCCCCCGCTCCTCCGGCGAGGCCGGAACCTGGCTGGCGGCGAACCGCCGCCGCGCTGTTTCGCTCACCACCGTTGGCGTCCGCGGCCACCGGGGTCTTACGTCTCTCGGCGCACAGATGAGAACAGGGTGGGCTACCGCACTCCCGAGGCGGCCGAAGATGAGCATGACCAGAGCGGGCACGGAACGCCGGGACCTGGCATTGCCGCATCCGCAACGTGGGGCCGCAGCCAACCAGGCAATAAGCCCACGGGGCCTCTGATCCCGCCTGCCGGCGGGAGCACGGCCGCGCCGGGAACCGCGACAACAGTGGTGACAGGGGCAGCTCGCAAGCTGATGAGGATTCGGTGAACGGCGCCGCCCGAGAGGGCGATGGGGCTACCAGCGTCCGGTGATCGGGAAGAGATCAGACCAGCTGGCGCGGCGGGCGGTGAATCGCGTGTGCCGGTCAGTCCGCTTCCGCCGGGCCGCCCGCGGCCACCAGCTCGGCGTAGACATGGAGCATTTCCATCGCCTGGGCGCAGCCGACGTCGCGCGGATCGGTCCGCAAGAAGCGATACAGTTCATCCCGGCCGGTCATGAGTGCCTCGAAGTGTCACGGGCGCGTAGCCATTAGCGTCAAGAGCTGCCCGCAGCTTACGCCGGACATCGAACAGCACCTTGTAGATCGCGTTGCGGCTGGAGGCCAGTTCTATGACCAGGGCGTCCAGCGGGAGCCATTGAGCACGATCGCGACGAAGACCGCACGCTGCCGCGCGGTCAGCTCGGTGCTCACGGCGCGGCGCAGCACGGCGAGCAGATCCTGGTACTCGGCCTCCTGCGCGGGGTCGAAGCCGAACCGGCCCGGCAGCCGGTCCCAGTCCCCGGCGTTCAGCGGCACGGCGGAGGTGGTGCCGGGTGTTTCTCGTCTGCGGTCCTTCCCCGCCGGTTGCCTGACGCTTGGGGCCGGCCGTCCTGCCGTGCGCCTGCCTACTATCACGGATAGGAATCATGGAATGTTCACGCCACCGCTGGCTGATTAGTCGGGGCATCAGCCGCCGTTTTCAGGAATGCGACGATCGCATCGGCGACGGTATCGGGGGCGCGCCGGGGCAGGTGATGACCAGCGCCTTCGACCAGCCGCAGGCGAGCGTCCGGCAGGGCGCTGGCGAGTCTGTGGGCAGTATCGAGGGGAACCAGGGCGTCCTGAGAGTCAGCGATCAGCAGCACCGGCGCCTGGACCGACCCGATGGCTTGCTCCAGCTCGCCCAGCTCGCGCAGCAGGGCGCGCTGCTCGGCCAGGAATGTGCGCCACAGCGGGCCGTGCCCGCGGCCGGCGTGGCCCCAGACCTGCCAGTTGACGTGCTCGTCCGGCTGCAGCGGGCGGCCGCGCCGCCTTTCGATCCAGGCGAGCCGGGCCCGGGCGATCCACGGGGTCAGCCGCCACGCCGCCAGCGCGCACAGCGGCCCCGCGCCGGGCGCGGCCAGCAGCCGGTCCCAGCGGTTCACGCAGCCCGGGCCGACGCTGGCGAGCAGGACCACCGCCTCGACCCGGTGCGGCGCCAGGCTGGCCGCCGACAGGGCCACCCCGCCGCCGTAGGAGTGCCCCACCAGGACGGCGCGCTGGATCCCCCGCGAGTCGAGGTCATTGATCACGGCGCGTGCGTTCGCGGCGAACCCGCCGGCGGGAAGCCGGCTGGAGCCGTATCCGGGCCGGTCAGCCGCGACGGCGTGCAGCCGGGGGGGCAGCCGCCCGGCTAGCTGCCGCCAGTCAGCGGCCGAGCCTGGCTGCCCGTGCAGCAGTACCAGCTCGTGCGGACCCAGCATGGCTGGCAGGTCAGTGGTTTCGGTGTCCGCGGTCATGACGTGTTCTGTCCCGGCGGCGCTCTGCTCGGCGGGTTGATCTCCGGGGCCGGCGGCGGTCCTGATGCCGGCCGGCGGGCGTTCTGATGCCGGCGGCCGGCCGGATCGGCCGGACGGCATGATGGGGCGATGGCGCCGTTCTCGCGGTGCGGTGTCCGGCCGGCCCGGTTGGCGGTGGCGCAGCCAGAGGAGTACCAGCCATCCGGCGGATGCGACCAGCCAGAAACTGGCCAGGCGGTAGAGCAGCACCGCGGCCAGCGCCTGGTTCGCGTGCAGCCCGGTGGCTACCAGGGCCACGCTGAGGGTTCCTTCGGTGACTCCGAGGCCGCCGGGCGTGATGTTGAGGCTCTGCGCGGCGATTCCCGAGCCGTAGACCAGCAGCAGATCGTGCCAGGGCACGGCGGCGCCCGTGGCGCGGATGCTCACGGCGAGGACTGCGGCGTCGGTGAGCCAGTTGGCCAGGGCCAGGCCGGTCACCGTCACCCAGCCTGATGGCGGAAGCTGGAGTGAGCCCAGCCGCCCGGCCCAGGCCCGGATGGCCCGGGCCGGGTCGGCGGCGGGCCGGCGCAGCAGCCGAGAGCCGTGCCGTAGCGTCCATGCGGCGGGCCGTTCGACCGTGGCGCGCAGCCGCGGCCGACGCGTAGCCGCGGCGACCACGACGAGAAGGGCGGCGGCGAGCACGCCGCCGGGAACGGCGGCTGCTGCGGCCAGGAGGTTCCCGGACGCCAGGCCGCCGCCGGCCACGAGGAGGGCCGCGGCGGCTGCCGAGGCCACCCCGCCAGCCAGCAGCGACCAGCCTGCCAGCGGAGCATCGGCGCCCTGCCCGGTGAAGCGGCGGAAGGTGAAGGCCGTGGCCAGCCCGGGTCCGGCCAGGGGTACCGAGACCGAGACCGCGTTGGCGGCATAGGTGGTGGCCAGCATCGGCCGGATAGCGACGCTGGCGCCGCCGGCCGCGAGCAGTCGGCGCAGCATGATCGCGAACGCCGCCATGGAGGCCGATTCCAGCACGATGGCGGCCGGGATACACAGCCAGCGCAGATGACCCAGCACCGCGAATGATTCAGTGAGCGCGGCCCGCTGGGTCACCCCTGCGGCCGCCAGCGCCGCCATCGCGAAGGCGGCGGCGACGGCGCGGACTATGTGCTTACCGACCGGGCGCTGAGATGCCCCTGCGGCGTCCGGGGCGCGGCGGCGGCGGCGCGGTACGGTGGCGGCGGCCGGAGCCAGGTCCGGCGGGCGCCGGCTGATTCGGATCTGGTGACTGTCATGTCTGCCTGTCTCAGGCCGCGCGGCCCCTTTGAGCGCCCGCATGATGCGGGTGCTGCCCGGCCGGGTTACTGCGGCAGTGGCGGGGACCGGAAACCCCGGGCGTAGTCGCGGTTCCCCGGTTCGCTGGGCTCGGCCCGAAAGGGCGGAGCCCAGCGGCCCGGGTTAGTTGACGGTCTCAGTAACCGAGGCCGCCGCCGGCCGGGGCGGCCGGGGCCGTTCCTGCCGAGGAGGCGGTGAGCGGGGTGAGGCCGGGGGTGGCGACGAAGAAGTTCTGGATGGCCTGGCCGGTTACCTGGCCCGGGTGATCGTCGGCGAAGGTGTACAGCGGGTGGCCGTTGTAGGTGACCTGGTGGCCGTTGACGTCGTTGAGCACGGCGAGCTTGCCGTTCAGTCGGGCTGCGGCGGGCGCGGCCGAGGTCAGCGGCGGCCACAGCTGGGCCAGCGCCCCGGTGACGAACGACTTCGCCGCGGTGTCGGGCCGGTAGTAGTACAGCGGCAGGCCTGCGCCGTTGACCAGGATGGTCTCGGTCTTGGTTCCGACGGTCGCGGAAGCGGTGCGCACGGTCGCCGCCGCGGCGCTGTGGCTGGCGGCGGGCGCGCTGCTGGCGGGCGAGCTGCTGGCCGAGGCGGCGGTGACGCCGCCGACGGCGGCCACGGCGGCCAGGCCGATGCCGGCAATGATGATTCTCGGGTGTCGCATGGTTAGCTCCTGTTTGTATTGACGATCTACTATCTACTAACACGAATAGTAGAAGTGCGAGGTTCAGCTGGCAGGGCGGAATTTTCTGGTTGTGAGGCGGCGAGCGGCTAGCCCGCCGCTGAGGGCGGCCGCGCGCTCGGCGCGGCCGCGGGCCGGGCGGCGGGATCAGTTGCGCTGGCCGGGCGCGCCGGGGCGGGCGGTGCCACCCAGCCGATGTGGTTCAGGCCGTGCAGGTCGCCGGTGATGGTCGGCAGCGCCGTGGCGACAATCGTCTGGTCCAGCGGCGAGCAGCATGCCCAGCATCAGAGCCGAGAAGATCAGCCGCACCTGACGGCGCCCCGGCCCCAACGGCCCCGCCGTCCGCGGCCGCCGGAGCAGACTGTCCGGCGGGCCGCCGCGCAGACCGGGACGTGACCGAGCCGTCTGCGCGGAGATGACGGAGCCCTGCTGCGGATGCACTCCATCCCGTGGTCATGGCCGACGGCTTGCCGCGGCATCGGGCGGGTTCCCGGCCGGGAGGGACGCCAGGCGGCGGCCCGGAGGGGACGCAGGGCTGGCCGGCTGGACGAGGGCGCGGACCTGGTCGCCGGTGACGGTTTCCTGCTCCATCAGGGCGGCGGTGAGCTCGTTGAGGGCCTCCTGGTGACAGGCGAGCAAGTCCCGGGCACGGGTTTCCGCCTGGGTCAGCAGGGCGGCGACTTCCTCGTCGACGAGCCACTGGGTGTGCTCGGAGTAGCCGCGCTGCGCACCGAGCCCGAGGTACGGCTGCGCCAGCAGCCGGCCCGGCGTAGCTGACCGGCCCGATCTTGTCGCTGAGGCCGAACTCGCGGACCATCTGGGTGGCCAGGGCGGTGGCAGAGGCCAGGTCGTCGGCGGCCCCAGTGGACGCCTCGCCGCGGACCAGGCGCTCGGCGGCCCGCCCGCCGAGGCGGACGGCAAGGGTATCGGCCAGGTAGCTTTCCCCGTACAGTCGGCGGTCGTCGGCGGGCAGCGTCTCGGTCAGCCCGAGGGCCTGCCCAGCGCCCAGGACGGTGACCCGGCTGACCGGGTCGGCGTGCGGGGACAAGGCGGCGACCAGGGCGTGCCCGGCCTCGTGGACGGCGACGGTGGCCAGTTCGCCGGGGGCCAGCGGGCTGGTGTGCCGGGTGCCGAGCAGCACCCGGTCGCGGGCGTCGGCGAAGTCGACGGCGGTGAGGGTGGTGCGGTCGGCCCGGACCGCGGTCAGCGCGGCCTCGTTGACCAGGTTGGCCAGGTCCGCGCCGGAGAACCCCGGGGTGGCCGCGGCGACCTGATCGAAGTCAACGTCAGGGCCGAGGCTCTTGCCGCGGGCGTGGCTGGCCAGGATGGCCCGCCGCTCGGCCCGGTCGGGCAGCGGGACGATGACCTCGCGGTCGAACCGCCCGGGCCGGCGCAGCGCCGGGTCCAGGGCGTCTGGCCGGTTGGTGGCGGCCAGCACCACCACCCCGTCCGACTGGTCGAATCCGTCCATCTCGGCGAGCAGCTGATTGAGGGTCTGCTCCCGCTCGTCACTGCCGGCGAAGCCGCCGTGGTCGCTGCGCGCGCCGAGGGCATCGATCTCATCGATGAACACGATCGCGGGCCCGCGGGTGCGGGCCTGCTCGAACAGATCCCGGACCCGGGCCGCGCCGAGGCCGACGAACATCTCCACGAAGCCCGAGCCCGAAACCGAGAAGAACGGGACGTGCGCCTCGCCGGCCACCGCCCGGGCGAGCAGGGTCTTGCCGGTCCCGGGCGGCCCGGCCATCAGCACGCCGCGGGGCCCGCGCGCGCCGGCCCGGCGGTAGCGCCCGGGGTGGCGCAGGTAGTCAACGACCTCGCTGATCTCCGTCTTCACCGCGGGATACCCGGCCACGTCGGCGAACCGGGTCGGCCGGCCGCTCGGCGTCGATGACCCGCGCCCTGGCCCTGGCCAGGCCGGCCGCCCCGCCCAGGCCCCCCGCGTGCCGGCGGACGGTGCGGAACGCGACATACATCAGGGCGCCGATCAGCAGCAGCGGCAGCAGCCCGATCAGCACCGAGACCAGCGAGGAGGGCATCGCAGCGGTGGCGGTGAGCTGGACGTGGTGGGCGGTCAGGTCACCGGCCAGCCCGTTGCCGCCGAGCGCGACCGGGACGGTGGTGGTGAACGGCTGCCCGCCGGCCAGGCTGCCGGTGACCTGCCCCGCTGGGCCGATGGTCACCGCGCGGACCATCCCGGCGCCCACGTCGGCCACGAACCGCGTGTAGCTCAGCGCCGTACCCGGGGCCGCGCCGCGCGGCAGCGCCAGCAGCGTCAGGACGCCGGCTATGCCGGCCGCCGGCAGCAGCCACCGCCGCCACGCGGCAATATTCGCATGGCCGGGCGGGCCAGGCTGGGACATCCGCATCGTCGTGCTCCTTCCAGGTGCCCGGCAACAGCCCGGGCTGGGGTCTCGCGGGTGTGGGGATGGCCCTGGCCGGGCCGGGCGGCCCAGGCCGGGGGCAGAGTCAGCGGTGCTGGCTGTACTCGGGCACGCGCCGTGCCGCAGGCCGGGGCGCCTCAGCCGCGCTCCCAACGCGGACCCGCGCCAGCCAGGCGGCGAGCACGGCGCCCGCGGCGAGCAGGATGATCAGGGTCTCCACGCTGAGCGCGGCAACACCCAGCGAGCAGCGCCAGTTACCGACATCGCCGTGGTCGCCCAGGAATCCTCCGGGCAGGGCACGGGTCAGCACGTAGCCGCCCATCGCCGAGACGGCCACCGCGCCGGCGGCGGCCCACGCCAGCCAGTGCGACCGGGTGATCATCACCCCGCCGGCCAGCACCGCGGCGGCGATGATCCCGAGATACCCGATGCCGACCAGCGGGGTCGGGCCCAGCGTGGCAGGTAGGTCGACCACGTGAATGACCGCCAGCGCGGCCAGCGCCAGCGCGCCCACCGCGCGCGCGACCACATCCGCGCCCTGCGCCTCCGCACCCTGAGCCGGCTGCGGTTGGCCGAGACGAGCAAACATCTGATTCCTCCAGTTGTCGGGACCGTCCCCGCGGGCCTTGGCGCCGCGACGGGGGTAGCGTCGCTCGACTACTAACACGTATAGGAGATCAGGCGAGTTCAGCGGGAGAGAGCCGACCGGGTGCGACATGCATCACACGCCTCAGGGCGGTCGGCAGTCCCCGGCACCGGGATCACGCCGCGAACTCGATGCTGACCGCGCCGTTCATCGCGATGTTCACCGGCCCCGGCATCCCGCCAAAGATCCGGCCCTGCGGGCTCGCCGCCAGGCCAGACGATGCCATCACCAGAACCGGATCGGCTGGATAGCCCGCTGCTGGACCTGCGGCGCCGAGGAGCCGGATTCGGGCTTACGGGGCGTTGCAGCAGCGGCATCCGGCCGAAGCCGCCGGGCGCGGCCGCAGCCAACGGTAAGCGACCCGCGCGGACAGGCGACGGATGATGCCTAGCCGCTCACATCTCCGGTTCGAGGGAAAATGAGCACGTCATCACGATGCGGCGACCCAGGGCCGGGACCCGCTGGGTGGTTTACCCATCTCGGGTCGATGACCCATCTGCTGGCGATGATGATGCGCGGCGGGGCCGCCTGGCCGCGTACCGCCCAGGCGAAGATCGAGCTGGCAGGCCAGGTCATGCTCAGTGTCCTTGACCCGCAGGCGGCCGACGGCGCGCTATCCGGCCGGGACCGAAGCCAGCAGCTCGGACCAGAAGATGATCTCCGGGAAAGTCCCGGCGTCCAAGAAGCCGGGCCCCCGTCAGCAGCCGGTCAGCACCGGTTACCCGGTGCTGACCGCGCTCGCTCTCGCGGGCAGCCGCGGGCCGCTGATGTAGTGGGCGAGTGAGCTGCGCAATCGAAGAAGCGGCGCACGACGCTGAGGCGGCTGAGCATGTCATGGCAGTGCGGCGGCTGGATGCTGGGTGCTGGTGGCTGGTTGCTCACCTGGTGCCGAGTACCCGGCGGCTGGTGATCGCCGTGCGGGCAGGCGGCCCTGTCCTAATCGGCGGAGGGTGTCCCTCGCCAGCGCTCGGCCAGGATCGCCAGTCTTTGCAGGGTGGCTTCCGGCTGTTCCCCGGTCGCCTCGTGCAGCTCGTGCAGCAGCCGCTGCGAGACCATGTGCAAGCCGGCCATGAGGTTACCCAGGCCGTCCGCGTCGTGCGGAGTGAGGGCTTCTACTGCCCACCCTTCCAGCTCGGGCGAGTCGAGGCTCGCGGTGAGAAGCCCGATCGCCAGCTGCGTGGCCACTGCCACCGCCTCGCCGGGCGCGGCTGGCACGACCGCGGCCTCTCCCCCGGCCATCCCTGTTCCACCCGCGCGCCGGCCCAGTCCGCCGCCCCTGCGGCGACGCGGCCGCCATCGGCGCAGCCGCCCGCCCGTGGCGTTCTTCATGCCGTCCTCCGGCCTGGTGGGCCTGCCGTCCTGACTTTCGGTGCACATACCTGGCAACACGGGGCTGACCGGAAGATTGTTCACTGCAGGCTACGGATGGCGGGCCGGGATGTACTAGGCTGCCGGGACCCGTCCGAGGGCGAGCGCCAGCAGAGCTGGGGCCAGGGCCAGCAGCACCGGGGCCAGCGCGAGCGCAGCGGCAGTGCCGCGCAGAAGCTGCCGCCGGGCGCGCCCCAGTGGCTCGTCCGGGCCCAGCAGCCGGTGGATCCGCTGCACCGAGTCGGTGGCGGCCGCGGCGAGGGCCGGAGCGGGACTGGCGGCAGTAGCGAGGACGACCAGGGCGGTGGCCAGCGACCGCGGATCGCAGGCTCGGGTCGCCGCGTCGTCGGCGTGCATCTCAACCAGCCGCGCTACCTGCTCGTCGGCGTCCCGCATCAGCGGCAGGAACGGGAGCACCTGACGGCCGATCCGCGCCAGCGCCAGCAGCCGGTGGTGGTGGCTGGCCAGGTGAGCCCGCTCGTGCGCCAGCACCGCGTCCAGCTGGCCGGGATCGAGCGCCTGCACCGCGCCGGTGGTCACGATGACCGTCGGGTGCCGGCCGGCGACGCAGTACGCGTGTGGCTGGGCATGTTCCACCAGCACGGCCCCCAGGGCCGGCTCGGGATGGCCGACCAGCCGGGCGGTCTGCGCGTGCCGCAGCGCCTGCCGCCCGGCGGCGCGAAGGTGAGTCAGCGCGGTGAGCGCGGTCCGGGTCGCGACGGCGCCCGCCAGGATGAGGCCGAGCCCGGCGACGGTGGCGCCGCCGGGGGTGTCGTAGGTGGCGCGGAGCCGCAGCACGCAGGCCCCGATCAGGTGGCTCAGCCCGCCGCCGAGGGCGGTGGCGTGAACCGCCAGCGTCAGGCCGGCCAGCCCGAGCGCCGCGACGACCGACCATCCGGCGGTCAGGTAGGTGACGATGGCCAGCAGCGGCGCCCGGGCCGTCCACCTGGCCCGGCCCAGCATCCTGGAGCCCAGCGTGCCGACGCAGGCCGCGTACGCAACCAGCACCGCCGCGATGGTCACCGGTCCTTCCCAGCCTCGGGCTCGCGGAGCGCCTGATCGAGCGCCTCGCGCAGCAGCGCAGCGTCGTGCGGGCTCATCTGGAGCGCGAAATGCGCCAGCGCCGTGCGCCGGTCCGCGCTGGTGCCCAGCGCGTCGTTCATCAGCGCCGCGGTGTAACCCGACCGGGAGCCGGTGGGCTCGTAACGCCAGGCCCGGCCGTCCCGCTCCCGCCGCAGCCACCCCTTGCGGTACAGGTTGTCCATCACCGTCATCACGGTGGTGTAGGCGAGTGCCCGGTCCTCGCGCAGGTCGTCGACCATCTCGCGGACCAGCGTCGGGCGGCCCCGCTCCCACAACCGGTCCATGATCACGGCTTCCAGCTCACCGAACCGTCGCATGCCTCGCTCCCGGCCATAGCCATCCCGCGGCGCGCCCGCCGCTATCTACTATCACGCATAGATTACGCCAGCGGTTCAGGCGGCATGCCAGGTTCTTCCGGCCAGCAGCCTCAGCGTTGCCGGGCCGGCTGGTCACCTGGCCGAGCCATCCATGACTTACCTGTTCAGCAGGGGCCGCGCTGACCTGAGGAAGCGTCGGTGGACTGCCACAGTGCCGCAGGCGCCGCCGCCCGGAAGTGGTTACCGTGAACGGAACGTATCTACTATCCGTGATAGTAAACATGTCTGCTCTCACGAATGCTCCCCGCGGCGAGCTACCCGGCGACGCCGACGCCGCGATCCGCCAGCTGTACTCCCGTCACGCGAAGGCCCTGCACGGCTACGTCGAGCGGTTCTGCCCTGACCGGGCGAGCGCGGATGACATCGTTCAGGAAACCTTCATCCGGGCCTGGCGTCACCTGCCGCAGCTGAGCGCCGATGACCGGCCGATCCGGCCCTGGCTGTTCCGGGTCGCACGCAACCTGCTGACCGACGCCGACCGGGCCGCGCGGGCACGGCCGATGACCGTTCCCGCGCAGCCGGCCGAGGATGCCCGAGATGATTCGGGACTGGACCAGGTCCTGGACCGCGAACTCGTGTCCGCCGCCCTGCAGCACCTGTCGCCCGCGCACCGCACCGTTCTGATCGAGACCTTCTACCGCGGCGGAACCCTGGCGACGATCGCCCGCCAGCTCGGCATACCGCACGGCACCGCCAGATCACGGCTGCACTACGCGCTGCACGCACTGCGCCAGCAGCTGCGAGAACATGACGCGATCGCGTGCTGATGGATGGCCGCCTGCCCTTCGACGTCGCGGCCGCCGGCGCCGATGGCGGGAGGGCAGCACCTGCTGCCGGCATCCGGCCCGGCCGGCGCCTGACCGTCATCCTGCTGCTCGCCGCGGCGGCCCTGGACCTGACCCGGTGCGGCCTCGTCGTGATGACGGCGCGGAACCCGGTGCCGGCCGCCGGGCTGGTCGCGGCCGGGCTGGCCGCGGCCGCGCTGAGCGTGCGGACTGCGCGCGGATGCCAGGCCGGCCGCCGCTGGGCACGCTGGACCGCACTGCTGATCGGTGCGGCGTCGGCGCCGCAGGCGGCCGCGTCAGGCTTCCACGCCGCGTACGCGATCCCCGACACGGCCACCGCTGCCCTCGGGGTACTGCTGGCGGTAGCCGTCCTGGCCACCGCCGGCCCGGCCGCGCAGCCGGGACACGACCCCGACGACCTGCTGTCATTGACCGAGAGCCACCCGTTGACCAGCACAGCAGCCGGGCTCGTACAAGCCCGCGATCCACGGGAAGCTGCCCCTGCACTCTGGTCTGCGGCGGGCGGTCCACCCCCCGAGCGCACCGCGATTCCGCATCCGCGGCGACCCCAATGAGGCCAGGAAGCACGCGCGGCCTGAGGACGGCAAATGAATACACCGAGACTGCGGGCCGCGAAACCCGGTGCGGCGCGCCACCCGGGCGAACAGTCGCATACAGGAGGAATTCCATGTCTGGTGCTAGCCGAACAGGCATAGGTACGGTTGCGCGGCCCGGGAGCGCACGCCGGCCAGGCATCACCCTGGCCGGGGTGACGTGATGCCTGCCTGGCTGGTCTGGATGATCATCGCAGCCGTCCTGGGCACCGTCGAGCTTCTCACCCTCACGGTCGCCGCCGGGCTGCTCGCGATCGCCGCCGTGGCGGCAGCGGTGACCGCGGCGGTGGGGGCGGGCGCCGCCGGGCAGGCGGCCGCATTCGCTGTCGCCGGCGTGGTGTCGATGGCAGTCGTGCTGCCCGCGGTGCGCCGTCACCGCCGGGCCGCCCGTCCCGCCGCCCGCACCGGGGTCGCCGCCCTTGCCGGCCAGAGCGCCCTGGTCATCGAGCCGGTCGACGCGCAGCACGGCCGGGTGCGTGTCGACGGTGAGATCTGGTCAGCCCGCGCGTTCACACCCGGGCAGGTCATCCCAGCCGGAGCGGTTGTCGATGTCTTCGAGATCGACGGCGCGACCGCGCTGGTCTACGCAGAGGAAAGGTCATGATCACACTCATCGTCATCGTCATCGCCGTTGCCGCCACCATGCTCGTCGGCTTCGGCCGCACGGTCCGGATCGTGCCGCAGGCGCGCGCCTACGTCATCGAGCGGCTCGGTTCCTACAGCCGGACGCTGGACGCCGGCCTTAACACCATCGTGCCGTTCATCGACCGGGTACGGGCCCGGGTGGACCTGCGGGAGCAGGTCGTCTCGTTCGCGCCGCAGCCGGTCATCACCGAAGACAACCTCGTCGTCAAGATCGATACCGTCCTGTACTTCCAGGTCACCGACTCGAAGGCAGCCACCTACGAGATCGCGGACTTCATCCAGGCCATCGAGCAGCTGACCGTCACCACGCTGCGCAACGTGATCGGCGGGCTGGACCTGGAGCGCACCCTCACCTCCCGGGAACAGATCAACGGCGAGCTGCGCGGGGTCCTCGACGAGGCCACCGGGAAATGGGGGATCCGGGTCAACCGGGTCGAGCTGAAAGCCATCGACCCCCCCGGTTCCATCATCGACGCGATGGAGAAGCAGCTGCGCGCCGACCGCGACAAGCGCGCCGCGATCCTGACCGCCGAGGGCAGCCGCCAGTCGCAGATCCTTACCGCTGAAGGCGCCAAGCAAAGCGCGATCCTCACCGCCGAAGGCGCCAAGCGAAGCGCAATCCTCACCGCCGAAGGGGAACGGCAATCCCAGGCACTCATCGCGCAGGGACAGGCCCAGGCCATCGGCACCGTATTCGAGGCGATCCACCAGGGACGGCCGGACCCCGAGCTGCTCGCCTACCAGTACCTGCAGACACTGCCCAAGATCGCCAGCGGCGACGGCAACCACACCTGGCTCATCCCCAGCGAGCTGACCAGGGCACTGGACGCGTTCGCGTCCGGGTTCGGCGACCGCCGCACCCCGGCGGCAGCCGCACCAGGCCCCAGCGTTGACACGCCCGAACTAGGGACCCGAACGGCAGCGGCGCCAGCCCCGTCCGCCAACGGACACACCAGCAGGACGCGGGGTCGCGGCAGCAACCGCACCGCGGGCGCACAGCAGGAAGGCGAACCTGACCGGCTCTCGGCCGTGCGAAGCACGGCCGAGGACTGACGATATACGGCCATGACAACGACACCACTACATTGACCAGCCGAACCGGCCACCATGTATCGGCGGCCTGCCCGACCACCCAGCGATTGGTCCTGTCATGACTGCGGCGTCAAGCCGGGCGACTGGCGGTCACGGGCCGCCCAGCCCGACGGCAAGATCATCGCCGTCGGCAACTCGCCGAACAACGCGACCGGCCAGTCCTTCATCGCCCTGACCCGCTACAACCCCTAACCAGCCGGCTAACCGCCGTCCGGCTGTGTACTGCCGGCTTACCCCGCTCCCGCGCGAGCGGGGCAAGCCGGCCGTACTGCTATAGAGGAAGCCAAGCTGCACCCGGACTACCCACCGCGAACGGCCCGGGCATCCGGTGCGGTCCGACGCCGCAGGCGCCGCACCGGGGGCGGCCAGCATGGCGCGATGCGTTCAAAGAACTGGCACAAGCAGGCCATTCGCTCCCCAGAGCGTCGCGGCGAGATCTTCGAAAGCACGTAATCAGTCGGGACTCCTTCGACAGCATTGATCATCCTGCCTGCCCGGCCCGCAACACGGCCCGGCGCCGCCTGGCAGACTGCCAACCATCAGCACGACCTCGCTGGTAGCGCGGCCGGCCCATTTTGTGCAGCGCATGGGGTGTACCGGTCCACGCGGATGACCTGGCGAACATAGTGATCTCCGTCGCTCGACCTCGGATGCCTCAGCCTGCTCCCTTGGGCGGGCCAGCCATCCCATGTTCCCGGATCCGCGCAGGCGTGGCCAGGTACGGGTCTCGCGAACATTCAGCGGCAGCCGCGGTATAGCCGGCGCATACAGGCCACGCGGCAACAGACGTAACTCGACCCCCGTTGTGCTGGCGCGGAGCGGCGACCTGGCTGCGAGTCCGATCTCGCCGGCGCCTTACATACCTGCCGCGGCGGGTGCGGGTCCAGGCGGGACATGACCGGCTTGACGGCTGCTGGGCGGTCGGCCTGGGTCAGCGGTGCGGGGCGAAGACGATGTGGCCCTCGACATGGGCAGCCGCCGGCCCGTCCGCGATGTGCCGGACCGTGCAGGTCGTCGCGGAGCAGTTGATGATGATGGTCTGGGCGCCGCCCTCGCTGGCGACGATAAGCTCGCCCGCGTGAACCCCCGCCCTGGTCAGCTCGGCCCCTGGCAGGCGCAGGATGCTGTTGGTGCCGGGATGGCGGTTGCCGGGTGAGTGGCGATCGGCCACGTACGCCGCCCAGTCCCGGCTGAAGCCGGCCGGGACGAAGGCGGCGCTTTCCACTCCGATGTCGCCGCCGGCCGGCAACGGTGACCGGGCGATGAGTCTGGTCTTCCCGCCGGGGCCGATCGCCCAGACCCGCCCGGTCGTCTCGTCGGGGGCAACCAGGTCACCGCCGAAGGAGCCGAACGACAATGGCGCGACTGCGATCCCTCCCTCGACCCTCGGTGCGTGTGAGGCAATCGTGGTGAGCCTGCCGGCGCAGTCAACGCCGAAAACGGTCGTGCCGCCCCGCGCCGTCGCGGTAACCAGGAGGCGGTAACCGAACCGGCCGACGTCGTCGAACGCGATCCCGTCAGGCCGGACCCCGGGAAGGCTTGCGAAACGGCGTGCCTGCCCCTGCTTGTCGATGCTGATCACACCCGGGGAGCCGCCCGGCTGGAGGGCGTAAGTGACATCCGTGCCGAACGAGCAGCCCAGCCCGGTGGCCGGCTTGCCCGCTGGCATTGCGATGTACGGCTCGGGCCCGACAGCGGTGCTGTAGCCACCGCTTCCGCGGGCGAACGGCACCGGCTCGCCGGACGTGCTGAGCAGGAACAGTCGGCCCGCGGCCGCGACCGTGAGCTGCCCATCGCCTCGCGGGCCGGTCAAGTCGACAACGCCCGGGACGTGGAGGAAGCGCACCCAGCGGGCCGGGAGGGTGGCGGGAGCCTTGGTGGCGGCGGGCGGGCCGCCGCCGCAACCTGCCAGCCACAGACCCAGCCCGATGACGAGGAGAAGGAGAACGAAGGAAGCCCCCGCTCGGCGCCTGCCGCGGGATGTCCGGCGGCCGGGACCGCCAGCCCGGGAAGCTCTGTAAACCATGGCTTCGCCTCTCTCAGATTTCAGATTCTGGGCGGGTCGCCACGACACGGACAGCCCCTGCCGGCAAGCGGTCATGGTCCAATCCCGATTTGCCCTGACACGCCTGGCGATCCATTGTCCTGTCGTTGTCTGTGTCACCTACGTGCCGACTGCCCGGCCTGGGCAACCGTTCCTGCCGCGGTCATCTCAGTCGAGGTCAGCCCGACCGCGACCAGCGTTGCGATGATGGCCAGGACGGCGGTGACCGACGCGATCGGTGTCAGGACCCGTCGGCGCTCCCGCTGCGCGCCCGGCTGCGATCCCGCGAGCGGGATGGCTGCCTAGGCTGCGGACCTTGCCGCCGCCTGGGTGAGTTGCCTGCTGGGTGGTCGTTACAGGGTGTTTGCCACCTGCTGTCCTTCCGCAGCCTGAGTGGCACTGGATCCGGCCGGCGATGCCGACCCCCTACTATCACGGATAGGACTCGTGGGATGTTCACGCCCGCCGGCGGCGTGAGTGAACGGACCCTGGCCATCGGCGTCTTCGGGTGGCGCTACCAGGGATGCCGGGCTGCAAGCCGTCGATGCCTGCCGCTTGCTTGCCCGCAGATGGCCGCCGCATGCCAGCCGCCAGGCGAGGGCTGCCGCAGCGCTCCCCTCGGCTAATGTCCGGGCCCTAGCGGGGCCGAATGATGCCGTCAGCCCGGCGGGCCCGTAGCTGAGCGGAGGTCTGCCGGCTGGCACAGCTGCGACACGCACATCAGTCGTGATATCCGGCCAAGCCGGGGCCGTGGCCTTCGTCTGTGGCCTGCTAGGGCTGGCCTGCGGCGGCCAGTGCAGGACCGGGCGCTGGCGCCGTTCAGCTGGCGCGGCGGGATGCCAGCGGGCCGGCCGCGGCCGGGCCCGCGGGGACGCCGCCGCGGAACCCGGGGGAGTAGGCCAGATGGAACCCGCGGGTGGGCACCGTCGCGCCCAGCTGAGCGAAGAGTCCGGCGGCCGAGAGCGTTGCCCGCCAGACCAGGGCGTACTGGGGGGGCGGGGTCAGGTTGTGCAAGGCAGCGGCGAAGCGCGGCTCGGTGAGGTGAGCCATAAGCCCGCGCAGCCAGGGGCGGGAGTAGGTGAAGCTGTCGGCGGCCGCGGTCGCCGCGATCGGGTGCAGCAACTCTACGATCAGGCGTGGATCGACCTCCGCGTCCGGGGCGAGCGCCTCCACCTGCCGGGCCAGCCGCACCGCGGCCGCCCCGTCCCCCGCAAGCACCGCGGCGGCGAGCTGGCCGAACGGCGCCGGGATGCCGCCAGGCGTGGCGGCGACCGCGCCGAAATCCAGCATGCCGAGACGGCCGCCGGGCAGTAGCAGGAAGTTGCCCGGGTGCAGGTCGGCGTGCATCCAGCCCGCGCACGCGGCGGGCGCGTAGATGGCGTGCCCGAGCAGCCGCGCGGCCAGGTCCGCCGCATCGCGCCTGTCGAGCTCGCGCCAGCCGGGCGGAAGCAGATCCATACGCCCGTCGAGCAGCGTGGACAGGCTCACCCCCTCCAGCCAGCCCGTGATGAGCACCCGGGGTGTCGCGGCGTACACGGCCGGGACCGTGATGCTGGTCCGGCCCGGTGGCTCGTGCACCCCCGCGGCGCGGGCCAGGGCGAGTGCCGCCGGGATGCGCGGCGTGAAGGCGGCCGCGACCTGCGTCTGGACACGCCCCTCGCGCACGTAATCCAGCTCCTCGACGATGCGCCCGGCGAGCTCGTCTGCCAGTCCGGACACGTTCAGCTTGGTGAACCGGGCCATCACCCGCGCTAGCAGCCGGGCCTGTCGAAGGTCTGAGCGCAGCGCCTTGCCCACTCCTGGGTACTGGACTTTCACCGCTACGTCGACGATCTGTCCGGCGTCGTCTCGCCATCGTCCGCGGTGCACCTGGCCGATCGAGGCCGCCGCCGCTGGCGGGTGTTCGAATGCCACCAGCCGCTGCTGCCAGCCCGGCCCGTAGGCAAGGGCGAGGTCAGCCGCCACGACCCGGCGGGCCACGTCGGCCGGCATGGCCGGCGCTGCGTCGGTGAGCCGCCGCAGCGTCGACCGGTAGGGCGCCGCGACCTCCTCTGGCATCGCCGCCTCGAACACCGACATCGCCTGCCCCAGCTTCGCAGCCCCGCCCCTGAGCTCGCCCAGAGTGGTGAATAGCTGCTCGGCGGTGCGGGCGCTGACCTGGCCGCCAGCCGCCCGGGACAGTCTGCTGGCGGCGGCGGCGGTGCGCCCGGCATGGCGCAGCGGCAGCATAGCCAGCCTGCCGGTACGCCGCAGCGCACCAGTCGGCAGGACCGGCCGCTCCTGGAGACTCACTGCTGCTCCCGGTGCCCGCTGTTGACGCCGGTGTCCGTCGGTCATCTCGACGTCCTCCTTCTGTTGTTGCTGCTTGTTGGGACGGTTCGTGGACAGGTATCGGCGGCGCGGCGCGGTCGGCGTGCACGGCGGCGTTATCGCCAGGGAGGCCAGGGGGCCCAGCGCCCACGGCGGACGCGATCAGGTCCGTGCCTGCGCTGGCGGTGCTGGGGCCGAGACGAGCAAACATTCGTGTCCTCAATGTTGTGGACCGTCCCCGCGGGGCGGGGCGCCGCGAGGGCGCAGCGGTGGTGTCGCCATCAACTACTAACACGCGTAGGAGAAGGGAGGTGTTCAGGGTCCTGGTCCGGTAGGCGGTCCGGCTGAGGACGCCGCCCGTGGGCGGACGCTCACGGCCAGGGGCGACAAGTGGGGCCGGGGCCAGCTAGCCAAGGATTCGGGCTCTCACGCCCGCCGCCCTGACTACGGCCGGAGGCCGCTACCTCAGGACCGCGCCACACCACCGATGCCAAGATCGTCACCCAGCGCACCACGCGTTGCCCGGCGTGCCACCCTGAGTTGGCCCGTGAGGCTGAGCGCCAGCCAGCTCGAGATGAACCGCCGCTACCTCCTATCCGTGTTAGTAGACGAGCGACGGCAACCGGGTCGCCGCGGATCATAAGGAGCTGGTTAGTTTGGCTGGCATAACATTCGGTACTGTCATCGGCCGTCGGCGCCCTGAGTCTGGGGATTCCGGCCATGTGTCAGGAGGGGCACGATGACGGCGGATTCGTATGCGGCCGCGGCTGCTCTTCTCGAACGGTCGGCGGCTGCGTACGTGTCCGGTGTGCCGCAAGACGCCGCGGACGATGGGTTTTTCGGGCCTGCCAGCGTCGCCTGGCAGGTCAGCACCGATCTGGCCTCGCCGGTTGCCGGGTTGCGGTCCCTGCTGATGCAGGCGCTGCATCCGCTGGCGATGGCCGGTGTCGATCAGCACAGTGGCTGGCGCAGGGATCCCGTCGGCAGGCTGGCCGCCACCTCGGCGTATGTCACCACGATCACCTTCGGCGAGCGGGCAGTGGCCGCGGCGGCCGCAGCCCGGGTACGGCGCATCCATGATCATGTCCGCGGCGTTGACGCGGTTACCGGCCTCCCGTACGCGGCTGGCGATCCAGCGCTGCTGTTGTGGGTGCACGCAGCCCTGGTCCAGTCCGGCCTGGCTGCCGGCCGGGCGTTCGGGGCGCCGCTGTCGGCCGAGGACAGTGACCGTTACGTCGCGGAGATGATGGTCGCGGCCGAGCTGGTCGGCGTGCCCCGGCCGCTGGTTCCCGCCAGCGTCGCGGACCTCGAACGCTACGTCGCGTCGGTCCGCCCCGAGCTGCGCTGCACGCCGGCGGCCAGGGAGTCGATGGCCTACCTGCTCGATCCGCCGGGCCTGGACGAAGACGTCGCCGGGTTCTGGCGGGATGTCCGCGACGCCGCGATCGCCGTACTGCCAGAGTGGGCGCGGGAGATGTATGGCTACGGCACGCCACAGGCCCTGACACCCGGCCGCCGGGCGGAGATCCGGCAGTCGCTCGGCGTCCTGGATGTCATGTTCCTGGGTGAGCCTGGCGTGCTCGAGGCGCGGCGGCGGATCACCGTGCGGATGCGCACGGCGCGGCCCTCATGAGGGCCGTGAGACGCCTCGCCGCGATCACGGCTGGTGGCGGAATCGCAACCCTGGCCCTGGTGTTGCTGGGCCGCCGGCTCGGGCCGCTGCGTTACGGTCGCGGGCTTGCGGCACTCCGGCTGGTCGTGCGCGGCGGGGCCCGGTACGCGGGCAGCGCGCCGCGGCTGTTTGCGGCCGCGGGCGAGCAGCGCCAGCTGCTGCGCGAGGACCTGGCCCTGCAGACCGCCGAGGATGTCGCCGGCACCTTGGGGGCGATGAAGGGCGTCATGATGAAGATCGGCCAGATGGCCAGCTACGTTGACGATGGCCTGTCCCCTGCTGTCCGTCGCACCCTGGCCCGCCTGCAGGACAGCGTCCCGCCGATGAGCCCCCAGCTAGCCGCGGCCGTCGTCGAGGAAGAACTTGGCGCGCCGCCGGAACAGGCCTTTGCCCGCTGGGATCCGCGGCCCATAGCCGCCGCCTCGATCGGGCAGGTGCACCGCGCAGTTACCCTCGACGGCCGCGCGGTCGCTGTCAAGGTCCAGTACCCGGACATCGCCGAGACCATCGCCGCCGACCTGCGCAACGTCTCGCTGCTGCGCCGGATGCTGCGGATCACCGCGCCGGCCCAGGACGTAGACGCGCTGATAGCCGAGCTGCGGGACCGCATCGGTGAGGAACTTGACTACCGCCGCGAGGCCGCCAACCAGCGCCTGATGGCCGCCTACTACGACGGCCATCCCACCATTCACATCCCCGGGATCGTCAGCCAGCTGTCCACCCGCAGGGTACTGACCAGCGAACTGTCCGGCGGGGCCCGGTTCGCCGAACTCGCCGGCTGGCCTCAGCACGAACGCGACCTGGCCGCCGAGACGATCTACCGCTTCGTCTTCCGCAGCCTGTACGAAGTCCGCGCCTTCAACGGCGACCCGCACCCCGGCAACTACCTGTTCCACCGCGGCGGCCGGGTCACCTTCCTCGACTTCGGGCTCGTCAAGCACTTCACCCCCGCCGAACTGCAGCCGCTGCTGCAGATGGCCCGCAACGTCTGCGTCGAGCACGACCCCGAGGCATTCCGCCGCAGCCTGGAGAACGCCGGCTTCCTACGCCCAGGCGCGCCGCTCAGCACCGCGGCGATCGTCGAGCACCTGGCTGTCTTCTACGACACCATCCGCGAGCCCGGGCCCCTGACCATCACCAGCGACTACGCCTCCTCAGTCGTGCGCCGCTTCTTCGACCTGCGCAGCCCGGTCGCCGACTACATCAGCGTCCCGCAGTCATACGTGATCCTGCAGCGCATCAACCTGGGCCTGTTCGCCGTGCTCGGCGAGCTCTCCGCCACTGCCAACTGGCGCGCCATCGCCGAGGAAATCTGGCCCTTCACCCACGGGCCTGCCTCTACCCCGATGGGACAGGCCGAGGACGCATGGCGGACGCGGCAGCAGGCGGTCGCGGCGTGACTCGCGGAAGCCGCACCCGGATTCACCGCACACGCAGCCGTAACGAAGAAGACACGAACGACGGATCGCCGCCGGGAAGCATGCCGGGCCGTGCGGAGGCTGGGAGGACGACGTGCGGGAAGCCCCCGCGACCGGATCCGGGTGTGGCCAGCCTTGCCGGCTGCGCACCGCGTCTGCACGTAGACAGGTCGGCCACTTCCATCTGATGAACCAGAGGTGTCTCCTATCCGTGTTAGTTAGTAGACGATAGGCCCTAGGGAGCCTGTCCGGAACGCGGGCAGGCGATCAGGCCCGGGACCGTCGGCTGGATGACCCGGCAACCGAAAGAGATGCCTGTGACCACGACGACGCCCGACATTCAGCCCAAGCCAGGAGGGCAACCGCGGGTGGCCGCCGGCCGCTGGCGGGTCGATCCGGCGCGGTCGCAGGCGTCGTTCGAGGCGCGGGTCGCCGGCCGCCCGGTGCGGGGACGCCTTCCGCTAACCGGAGGGGTCCTGATCACCGAGCCGATTGAGGATTCAACTGCGCGGCTGGCCGCGAGGGCGAGCGCGGTCAGCACCGGGTCAGCGGTGCTGGACCGGCTGCTGACCGGGCCCGGGTTCCTGGATGCAGCCGCTTTCCCGGAGATCATCTTCCGGTCCGAGCTGCTGGCCTCGGTCCCGGCCGGATGGCGTGCCGTCGGCCGCCTTCGGGTCAAGAAAACCGAGTATGAACTGGCCTGTCAGCTCGATCTGGACCTTCCCGGCACGCGGCCGGGCGGCCCGCCGCGCATCATCATCGCCAGCAGATGGGTCATCGACTCGAGGTGGATAACCACGCGGTGGGTCCCGGCGCTGGGCCGCCGCATCGTGATGACGTGCTCATTTTCCCTCGAACCGGAGATGTGAGCGGGCCAGGCATCATCCGTCGCCCGCCCGTGCGGCTCGACGCTTTCCAACCGTGCCGTGTCCCAAACTTCCATACCGCGGTACCTGCTTCGATCGGCCATGGCCGGGCAGAGCCGGCGGTGAGCCAGCTACCCGGTCGCCGCGCTTCGATATTCGCCGGCCTGGCAGAGGCGCGCTGGGCGACGCCCGCGCCGTCGGCTGCCGGCATCGGCCCGGCGAGTACCAACCCACCCGGCGGACCGAGGCGGCCGAAGGGATACCCGGACGAAGATGAGGTAGAGCAGACGAAGGGACACGGGCGATCATCATGGCCAACCGGTAACCTGACGCATCGCTGCAGCTCACAGGCCGGGCAACTTCTGGCACCCCACAGCGCACCAACGTTACGTTCGGCCGGCACCTGCTCCATGGCGCCGGAGAGTATGTATCGGGCTCGTCACAGAAACGAGCTGGTCGTCTCCGAGGTCCGCAAGGGAGAGGTGGAGCTGGCGACCATCCGGACGCCGAGCAGCGCGAGACCCAACGCCTGTCGTTGAGGCAGTCCGCAGCACACCGTCACCGGCGCCACATAACGCCGAAGAATCATCGCCGTAAAGCTCTGAAAGCTGGGCTCCAGCGGCTTGGAAGGCTGTGACTAGACCGTTCCCGAGCAGCGTTGATGTGGGTCATCGGCTTGGCGTAGGTCCCGTGAGTGACCGTGAGTGCCAGCTTCCGGCTGTCTTATCGGGCATGACCGGGCTGTGCTGTTCGTGGTGGCTATGTCGTCGGCGCCTGGGTAGTGCACGGGGATGGCTGAGGCCGGTGACCCGGTTGGTGACCTGCATCTTGCTGCGGTGAACGCCCGCAGGGCGGGAACTGTGTGGCTGGGTGTGGTGTCGCTGTGCCTGGTGCAGTTCGTCGATGTTCTCGGGGTGACCGTCATGGTGACGGCGCTGCCGGCGATGCTGGCGGACCTGCACACGTCGGCGGATGCGGCCAGCCTGATCTCTACTGGCTATGCCATGTTCTTCTCCGGGTTGCTGCTGCTCGGCGCGCGGCTGGGGGACCGGTTCGGCCACCGGCGAGTCATTCTCATCGGCCTGGCGTTCTTCACCGTGGCCGCTGTCGCAGGTGCGACCGCTGCGTCGGCGGTGGTGCTGACGGCGGCGAGGTGCCTGCAAGGCGGCGCTGCGGCGCTGTCGGTGCCGTCGGCACTGCGGCTGCTGACCACGATCACCTCCGACGGGACTCAGCGGGAGCGGGCCATCGCGGCCTGGAGCGCGTCGGGGGCTGCCGCGGGCGCGAGCGGGTTCGTCGTCGGCGGCGTCGTGACGTATCTGGTCGGCTGGCGGGCGGTGTTCTGGGCCTACCTTCCGCTGGCTGTGCTGCTGGCCGTGGCTATCGGGCGGGCCGTGCCGCCGGACCGGGCTGGTGACCGGCCGGTCCGGCTGAGCGTGCCCAGCGTCAGCGCCTTCACCGGCGCGGTGATGGCGTTCGTCGTGGCGGCGACGCTGCTGCCGCAGCCCGGCCGGACAGCGCTGGGGGCCGCGCTGCTGGCGGCGGCGGTTGTCCTGGCCGGCTTGTTCATTGCCGTGGACCGGCGCGCAGCGGCGCCGCTGCTGCCCAAAGCACTGCTTGGCTTGCGGCCATTGCGGCAGGGTGCGGCCGGTGCCCTGCTGAACACGCTGACGACAAGCTCGGCCATCACCTTGGTGACGCTGTACCTGCAGAACACCAGCGGGCACAGCCCGCTCGTGGCCGGGCTGATGCTGTTGCCGTTCAGTCTCGCCGTCATCGCCGGCTCTGCGGTTGCCGCTCCCGCGCTGGCGCGGTGGCCGCCGCAGCGTCTCATCAGCGCCGGCCTGGCGATCATCGCCGTCTACGACGCCGCGCTCATCCCGGCGGCCAGCAGCACGTGGGCGCTGCCGGTATGCGTCGCGGCCGGCGGCGCAGGCATCGGCCTGTCCTCGGTCGCCGCGACCAGGCTGGGTACCAGCGTCCCGGTCGCCGCGCGAGGCACCGCCTCGGGAATCATCAACACCGCCGCACAGCTGGGCACCGCCCTCGGCATCGCCACCCTGCTGCTCGTCGCAGCGTTCAGCACCGGCATCCCTGAACCAGGATCACCAGTCCCCGCGATCGCCTGGGGCACCGCCGCGCTGATCAGCCTCACCGGCGCGATCATCTTCGGCCTCGGCAGCGCCGCCGGGCCAGCCGCCTTCCAGCCTGCCGCCAGTGACAGGCAGACCACGGCCCGGGGGAATCATCCAACGGCTGAGTCATGACCCTCCATCCTTCCGCCGGGAGCGGTTTTACAGGCCGTGACTCCTGTGGCTGATGCACTGGATATGACTGCTCTATCTTGTTCCGTGCTCCTCCCCCGTCCTCGTCGTGGCTGCCATCCCTCGGGGCGTGGCCGTCAGGGCTCGCGAGGCGGCCGCGCGGCGGCTTGGCCTTGACTCGGCGGACTCGGCTGAGACCATCCTGGCCGGCTCGGTACGAGCGGCACGGCTGGACGCGGTGGTCAGGCATGCGGCCGTGGCGAGCCGGGAAGCGCCCCGGGTCCGCCGCCGATGCCGGGGGAATGAGATGCCAGGCCGCTTCATGTTCGGGCTTGAACAGCATGCAGGGTTCCAAGCTGTGCCATAGCCTCTGATAACGTGCAGCGTCCTGGGCTGGACGGTGGTGCTGGCCGTGGTCGGCGCGGCCAGCGTGCGCGATAGCGGGCACCGGCGCTGCCCGGTTAGCGCGCAGTGGCCGCGGCGGCGCTGCTGACGACGTCGGCCAGGTGACCGGAACGACGATATGCATTCCGCTGGAATGCTGCGCCATTGCCCCGTGCCATGACGGCAGCGAGCAGATCAGTGACGGTACCGGTCTCTCCGGCATCGGCCAGCGCGTCGCTGACGTGCTCCAGGAGCAGGGCCGTCACCGCCGCCGACGGTGCTGGCAGGCCGCTGACGGGGTGAATGAGCACGTCGTCCAGGCCGGACCTGCTGGCCCGCCATGCGGCCAGCCGCAACAACTCGGCGCGCACCTGCCGGACAGGCGTGCCCTGCCGCCAGCCGCGCGCCTCGGTTTCCACCAGGGCCCGGGCCAGCGCGGCGATCAGCACCGCGTCGTCAGCCTGCAGGCTCACGTCGGCTACCCGTATCTCGATGGTGGGGTAGCGCTCGGACAGGCGGGCATCGAAGTACACCATGCCGGCGTCGAGCAGCGTGCCGGTCCGCACCATCTGCCGCACCGTTTCGCGGTATGCCTGCGCGCTGCCGTATTCCCCGGCGGGCCCCGAGCTCGGCCAACGGCCCCACGCCTGGTAGCGGAAGCTCGCATAGGAGCTGTCGCGTCCCTGCCAGAACGGCGAGTTGGCACTCAAGGCCAGCAGAATGGCCAGCCACGGCCCGATGCGGTCAAGCGCGGCGACCCCCTCATCTGGCGAGGAGATCTCGACATGCACGTGGCAGCCGCAGGTGAGCTGCTCCTGCGCAGTCAGGCCGAACGCGTCGGCCATCTTCTGGTAGCGGCTCTTGCCCGTTATCTCGGGCTCGACCAGGACCGGTGAGGTCGCCAGCGCCGCCACCTGGACGCCGGCCCGGGCCGCGGCGTCAGCCGCGGACGCCCGGCATCGCCGCACTTCACGGCCGAGGTCATCGAGCGCACGGCACGGCCGGGTGTTGGTCTCCAGCTGCTGCAGCTGCAGTTCTAGCTCCAGCGCCTCCGCCGCATCGTGCCCCCTAGTTTCAGCGCCGGGACCATGTCCCTGCCCGGGGTCCGCCCGCCTGACCGCCTGCAGCGCGGTCCCGGCCACGGCCCGGGGTCGTCCCGTCACCGGGTCGACCAGCAAGAGCTCTTCCTCGACCCCCACGCTGCGCAGGCTCATCGTCCCCGGGCAAAGCTTACGAGGACCAGGCGCGGAGGCAGATTCATCCGCAGCGTCACCGTGGTGCCATCCCAGCCGGCGCGGATGTCCACGTCATCACAGACCAGGCGCACCAGTCGCAGGCCCATCCCGCCCGGCCAGGCGAGGGGCGGTATTACCGGGTTTTGCCGCTGCCACCAGCCACGGTCCCGGATCCGCGCCTCCACCGCGGTCTTCCCCGCGGCTCTCAGCATCAGATGCGCGGTCGGCGACCCGTGAACAACCGCATTGCTGGCGATCTCGTTCACCGCGATCGTGAAGTCCGCGATCCGGTCCGGGGACAGCCCCGCCAGCTCCGCCCAGCGCGCGGTAAGCAGTCGCGCCCTTCGCAGATCGCGCAGGCCGAAGAACAGCTCGGCCTGTGTTCCTGCCTTACCGGCGGCGGCGCTCATGTCATCCTGGTCGGCCCGGCCATGATCGGCTCCCTGTTCGTCAGCCGCCCTGGCCGCCGCTCTGCAGGCGGGGAGCGTGGTCATCTATGACCTGCTGCGGGTCGACACCGGTGGAATCGCGCACGGTAGAACTGCCAGTGGGCCGCTTGGATTCGCCTTGCGGTGGCCCGCTGGACCGTCCCAGCTCCTGCCCTCCCCGGTGCCGGGTGCGTCAGGCGCCCCGCCATGCCGGTCCTCGTCGTTCGTGCCGGCTCGAAGTCCGTGCCGGCGGTGTCTGAGTCCGCCACGGGCTCGCTCCTTCCAGCGGTCCACGTGCTGCCCCCGCGAAAAGCAGGCAAACATCGGCGGCCGGGCCGGATCTGGGCGACGGGATCGGCTATCCGAGGCAGACGGGCGAAGAACTGCACCACCAGGGAGGCCAGTTCGCCGGGCGTCCATCCCGTGGTCGGCGGCCTTGCCGGGCCGTGTCGGCGCGAAGCATGTCCTTGAGAGCGATCGGGCAGTCCCATTCTTCCCGGATCCACTCCAGACCCTTCCAGGTCACGGTCCCGCCGAACATCTCTCGCATGCGCCGCCGGAGATCGGCCCGTGCATCGACAGGTTGGGAAACCTGGGCGCCGGCGAGGTGAGGAAATGCCAGGCGTCCGGCCACTCACGAGGCGGTAGCCCGGTTCACCGGGATCCACTTGATTTTCACGAGGGTGAGAAGCTGAAGCCGCCGCTGCCCAGTGGTGAAGGTCCCCACGCCGTGGATGGGCCGGGCACCCGGCTGTTTCCCCTCCGGGATCGGGCCCGCCCTCGATGAGCAGCCTTCCGGCCGCGCGCCCCGCCGGTCGGCCCGTGTCGGCGGCACCGTCCTGTGGCGAGGTCGGGGTCAAGCAGACGGCGGACCAGGATCTTGCGTTCGGTGATGGCCTCGATCCGTAGGATGTCTCCGTCGGCCAGCGGTCGCCTCGGCTCTCCGGCCTCCGCCGAGTAATTGTTGTGCCGGCGCCTCGGTGCCGTCGGCGACCGGTACCGTGCGCTACGCGTCATGCTGTGCCCGTTCAGGTTAGGACCGAGTCGATGGATGTCTCCTTGCATGATGTGCACCAGGCCCTCGTGGAACTCGGCAGGCTGCGTTTCGGCGAGATGGGGGTCGAGGACGCCATCCGTGAGATCGTGCACACCACGCATGCGATGTTCGATGTGGACGGTGCGGGCCTGATGCTGGCCGATGCCGGGCAGCAGCTGCGCAGTGTCGCGGCATCGGACGACAGGTTCACGCACCTGGAGGAGCTGCAGATTCAGCATCAGGAAGGCCCCTGCATCGACGCGTTCGACGGCAAGGAACTGGTCAGCGCCGAGGACCTGGCAGATGACCGCCGGTGGCCCGAGTTCAGCGATGCCGCCGTCGCGAGGAAGGTCCGCGCCGTGCTGGCCAGCCCGCTGCCCTACAACCAGGACGCCGTCGGCGTCGTCGCCGTGCTGTCGGAGCAGCGCCGTCCCTGGTCAGCCGAGGGCGAGCTGGCGCTGCTCGCGTTCACCGACCTGGCCGCGCTGTTGATCGCCAGCATGATGCAGGGTGAGCGGCAATCCGGGATGGCCGTGCAGCTTCAGGGCGCGCTGAATTCCCGGCAGGTGATCGAGCAGGCCAAAGGGGTGCTGGTCGGGCGGCAGGGAATCCCGGCGCGTGCCGCGTACGAGCAACTGCGGTCGCGGGCACGCGATGAGCGGCGCAAGCTTGCCGTGGTCTGCGCGGAGGTCGTGGCGGAGGCGGCGCGCTCTTCATGACGGCTTTGCGTCCTGGCCATGCCGGGGCATACTGGGATGGTCGTCATGACGCCGCCCAGAATCCTGCGGCCCGCCATCACGTCGATGCTAGTCCCCGCGTCTTTCGGATTCCTCCGGGAAGGCGCCTCCTGACAGCAGCCGGCTGAGACCCGACCTCGCTACTGCCGGACAGGAGTTCTCATGATCATCCTCGGTCTTATCCTGCTTATCGCCGGCTTTCTCGTCAAGATCGCCATCGTATGGACGATCGGCATCGTGGTACTGGTTACCGGCCTCATCCTTGTCCTCCTCGGCGCGGCCGGGCGGGGCGCCGGCGGCCGGCCGGCACTACTGGTGACAACCTGCGGGCGGCCCCGGCAGCTGACGGCACGCCGGGCCCGGCACGCGAGATTGGCCGGGAAGTGACGCCGCGCTCTTCCGCCTCGGGCGGCCAGCCTCATGCTGAGCGACGCCCCCATCGCGCAGCCGGCGACGCGCGGGGACCGGTCGGTAACGCCCCGGCAGCCGGCCGAGCTCACCGGCAACGCGAAAGGAAGTCCCGGATCAGCCGGCGAGCAGAACCTCTGGTGATCGACGTGCACGTGACCGCCGAGACGGTCACGGTCGTTATCAGCGGCGAGCTAGATCCCGTTACCACCCCGGCTCTTGCAGCGCATCTGACTCAGATCCTGGAGAACGAGCCGCAGAAGCTGGTCTTCGACATGACCCGGGTCGGTTTCATCGACTGCGCCGCCGCCCGGCTGATCGCCAGCACGGGACAGTTCCTGCCGCATAACCAACGGCCCGTTATCCGCTTCCCCAGCCCGCTCGCGCGCAGCGTCCTGAAACTCACCGGACTAGATGATCACTGTGAGATACAGAAATAACCCGCGAGAAAGCGCGCTGGTGTCCAGCGGCCCGCGGCCCGAACGCGGTCGGGCATCTTCCCGCGGAAGGCGAGCCGGGCAATTGTGCCCGGGTCGCGTACGGCAGTCCCGTCCGGCCCCAGATACCGGAAGCCACGTCCGCAGCGCCTGCGCCTGATACCTGCCGCAGCGGGATCGCTGCGCACAAGGTCACTCATACTGGGCAGGCTGCCTTGTACCTGTTCGGTGCTGCCGGGCACCCCGCCAGCATGCGCTGGGCCGCGTGCATCAGCGTCCCAGCGCCCTGGCGAGCTGTGCCTTATTCATCGATGAGCGGCCCTTGACCCCGCGGCTGCGCGCCTCGGAGTAGAGCTGCTCATAGGTTGGGCCCTGCGCGCCCCGGTGCGACCGCTGCCCGCCCCGCCGGGACGAGGACATGTCCCGGGTTGACGTGCGACTGGCCGTGTTCGACTCCCCCGACCGGGCACGTTCCTTGTTCACCGTGCGCGCTGCGATCTCCTCGGCCCGGCCGGTGCTCTCGCCGCGCTGCTTCGCGCTCGCCTTGATGTGCTCGTATTGCCGTTCGCGCTTCGGGCCCGATCCCCGGGGCATGCCCGCCACCTCCCTGTTGCCGCCTTCGCGCGCTCACGCGTGCATCACGGCCGCTGCTCCTACCCGCGCGGCCTGTCTTCATGCCCGCGGGCTGGTGAACCCCTAACTGGGGGTGGAGTTGTGGTTAGGAGCCTTGGCAGTTGCGGCGCGGTGTGGTTGTGCGGATGGGGTGTCGCCGCCGGGCGGGATGCACAGGGTCTGGGTGGCCGGGACGGCCGGCTGCGGCAACGGCCGGATGGTCGGCTTGGCGCGCCAGCACCGCCATAGCTCCCCGGCGTAAGGAAGGATCCCGAATGCCGTCACGGCGGCCAGCAGGCGGACGCGGACCGGAGCCGACAGCGGATCGCGCTTCGAGCAGGCTGTGCACGTGCTGCTCAACCGGGTCCACCTGGCGCCTGGGCTGGGCGTACACCTGGTCCCAGTAGGCGGTGGCGCCGTGTACCCCCGCCGCGCCGTAGGCACTCAGCAGGACGCTGGCATTCACCTCGCAGAACAAGCCGAGCAGCACCGGGACGCCGGTCTCAGCGAACATCAGCGCGTGGATCGCCGATTCGCGTGCCCCGGCCGTGTCCTCGATCCGGGTCCGCCGGTGGATGTACCAGTCCGCCAGCCCGGCGCCCAGCCACAGCGGCATGACGCCGCCGAGCAGCAGCCGCTGGCCCGCTCGCTCGATGCCGAGGATCCGCCGGACGTCGCCGGGCCCGTGCGGCAACCTCCCGGCCGAGAGGCGCGGCCCTCGGGCGGAGAAGGCCGTGCAGCTGGATCCTCATAGGATCGGCTTTCCCCCGATGACCGCGAGCCTGGCCCCGGAGACATAGCTGGCCTCGTCCGAGGCCAGCAGCACGAAGGCGGGAGCCACTTCGGCGGGCTGCCCGGCGCGGCTCAGCGGCACCTGCTGGCCGAAACTGGCGACGTGCCCGGCGGGCATTGTGGACGGGATGAGCGGGGTCCAGATAGGCCCCGGGGCCACGCTGTTGGCCCGGATGCCCTGGCCGGCCAGCAGCCCGGCCAGGCCCGCGGTGAAGTTCGCGATCCCGGCCTTGGTCACGTCGTCGGGCAGCAGCTGCGGCGTCGGGTTGTCCGAGTTGACGGACGAGGTGCCGATGATCGATGACCCGGGCCGCATATGCGGAAGCGCGGCCTTGCACAGGTGGAACATGGCCGACAAGTTGACCGCCCAGGTGTAATCCCACTCCTCGTCGCTGATCTCGCCTAGCTCTTCATGGGTCATCTGGAACGCGGCATTGCTGACCAGGACGTCGACCCGGCCGAACTCCTCGACGGCCCTGGCGATGACGGCCCGGCAGCAGGCGGGATCGGCAAGATCGCCACGGATCAGCACCCTGCGGCCGGCTTCCTCGACCCAGCGGCCGGTGTCCTTGGCATCGTCATACTCGTTCAGGTAGGAAATGAGCACGTCGGCGCCCTTCCGGGCGAAGGCGATCGCCACCGCCTTGCCGATGCCGCTGTCTGCCCCGGTGATCACGGCCGCCTTGCCGGCCAGCCGGCCCGAGCCCCGGTAGCTCTCCTCCCCGTGATCGGGAACCGGATCCATCTGCCGCTCCGTGCCCGACGGCTCCTGCTGCTGCTCTGGCTGGCCCACGCCAACTCCTTCGGCTCGTCCGAGGGCAATCCCCCGATCCTGCGGATGAGGCCAGCCGACTATCCACAACCACGCGGGCCAAGCACCCCCTCACGCCGCAACCGATCAGAACCCACCGCATACGGTTGCCCGCCACCAACTCACCCCACAGCGCCCGGCTCGGCAACGGGCGCAGGCCGGTGAATTTCGCATGGCCGACGGCCTCGAACGCGCTCGTTGGCTCGGCCGCTGGCCCGCGCCCGAATGGGGCGGATCTGCTTGCCTGCGGACCTCGCACCGGCAGAGACCCGTTTGCGGCGGCGGAACCGGGGAAGGCATTGCCACGCACATGGGCACGGCTGATCCGCAGGGCCGCACCGGTGGCCCCGGGGAAGGTGGTCTCACGATGAACCCATCGCGGAAGGCGGCCTTTCACCGGGTCCGGCCGTGCCATATGGCTAGCGTGCTGACCGGCGCGGCAGTCATCGCGACGGTAATCACGCCGGGGGTGGCTGGCGCCGCGCCTTCTGACCTCGCCACCGGGACGCAACAGGCCGAACCGGTATCGGCGGCCATGACAGGTCCCGCGCCGGGCGGTCCGGGGGGCTCCTCATATCTCGATGTTGCCCGCAAGGACTGCTTTGGCACTGCACGAAACCGCACCTCGAAGGTGTGGTTCACCGCGGCCGGCGGCGTGCTCTCAGACGTGTACTACCCGACGATCGAGAGCTCGAATGTCAAAACCATGCAGTACATCGTCACCGACGGGAAGACCTTCGCCGACCTGCAGCAGCGCGACATGACCTACCTGGTCAGCTCCCCCGGCCGTCGCGGCATGGTCTGCCAGGTGACGAGCACCGATGCCAGGCACGGTTTCCGGATCGTGACCGATTACCTCACCGATCCGGCCCGCGCCAGCGTCGTTATGCGCAGCAGGCTGGTCCCCCTCCACAGCAGCGGGCGGAGTTTCCGCGCCCTGAAGGTGTATGTACGGTACAACCCGCACATCGACAACACCGGAGGCGGGGGCTCCGCCAACAGAGGTGCCGGCAATGCGTTCACCGACCCCGCTACGACGGCCCTCGTGGCTACCGATACCCATCGCGCAAGCGGCCCCGGCCCGTTCGCGGCAACGGTATACAGCGCGCTGGTAGCCAGCCGGCCATTCCTCGCCGAGTCCAATGGATTCGCCGGGACCCCCAGCGACGGCCTCGGCCAGCTCGATGCCAGCCACCGGCTGGTTCATGACTATCGGTCGGCCAGGGACGGGAACGTGACGCAGACCGCGCTTGTGAACGCGAGACCGGGGCAGCCGTTCACGCTGGCGCTGGGCTTCGGCCCGCGCGCTCGGGCGGCGATCCGCACCGCGCGGCGGACCGCAGGCCAGGCGTTCGGCGCCACGCTGGCCCGCTACGCGCGGGGATGGCGCGGCTACGACCGGGGCCTGCGACAGCCACCGAAGCGTATCGGCGGATTCTCCGCCGCACAGGACAAGGCCATGCAGCGGGCTTACTGGCTGTCGGCCAATGTGATCAAGGCGGACGAGGACAAGACCTACCCCGGAGCATTTGTCGCCTCCCCGACCGATCCCTGGGGGCAGGCGGTCCCCGCACAGACCACGCATCCCGGATGGACCTACCGGGAGGTCTTCGCCAGGGACAGCTATGAGACCTTCACCGGGCTGCTTGCCGACGGCGACACGGCGAGTGCCCGGGCCATGATCCGGTTCCTATACGATCGCACACAGCAGCCTGACGGCAGCTTCCCGCGCGACTCGCTGCTCAACGGCGCCGTGGCACCGGACACGTTCGGGCTGGCCGAGATCGACGAGGACGCCTACCCGCTGCTCATGGCCTGGGAAGCCGGATTCGCCGGGAACGTGCGCTTCTACTTGCGGCACATCCAGCCGGACGCCGACTTCATCGTCGATCACGGTCCCGCCTACGGAGCCGAGCGCTGGGAGGAGCATCCCGGTTTCTCACCGTCAACCATCGCCGCGGAGATCGCAGGACTGGTAGCCGCCGCCCATCTGGCGCAGACGGCCGGCGATCATGCCCGGGCCCGCCTGTATCTGGCCACCGCCGATGAGTACCAGCGCAACGTCGAGCGCTGGACGGTCACCTCCTCCGGCCCATACGCCCGGCAGTACTTCATCCGGCTATCCCCGACCGGGCACCCGAACCTCCCTGAGGCCTACGACCTGGGCAACGGCAGCCGCAGTAACGTCGACCAACGTGACGTGGTGGACGCGGGCTTCCTGGAACTGACCCGCCTGGGAGAGTTGGCCCCCCGCAACAGCGAGGTGCTCCGGTCGCTCCCGGTGGTCGACTCGGTCATCGACAGCAAGACCATCTCTGGCCCGGGATGGCACCGGTACGGCGTCAGGCCGGGGGTGTTCGGCCAGCACCCCGGCAGCACCGACGGTTACGGTGACTGCTACATGCCTGACCCGACAAAGTGCTCCCCGACCGGCGCCCCCTGGTTCGGCCCCGCCACCGGCTCCGGGCACCCGTGGCCGCTGCTCGACGGTGAACGAGCCGAGCAGGACCTCCAAGCCGGCGGTTCAGCGCGCGCCGCGGGCCTCGCCCTCACCATGCAACGCATGGCTTGGGGAGTCGGCACGGTCCCCGAGCAGATATGGGAAGACCCGGACGTGCCCGCATCCCGCTACGGCGCGAACCCGCGCACCGCATCGATCGGCTTCCTGAACGGGGAGGCGGCCGGCTCCGCTGACCCGCTGATCTGGGCCCAGGCCCAGTACGTCAGGCTTATCCGCGACCTGCAAGCCCGGCGGCTCCTCGACCAGCCGCCGGTCACGCGCGCTCGTTACATCACCCACGGGGCACCCGCCCGGGTACCGCTTGCTTTCCGCGTGTCAGCGCCGGGAGCGGTCACCACCCCCGGCCACGTCTCCACGGCACCTCCGGGCATTAAGGAAGACATCCTCTCCAGCCAGGAGTCCCGCACGAAAACCAGCAGGAGCCATGCGTCCGTGAAGGGCACGACCGCCCCTGGGGCGGTCGTGGAGATCGCCATCGGCCAGCCCGGCTCACCGGCTGATACCACGTCGGTCATGCAGGCCATTGCCGGAGCGGACGGCACCTTCCGGGTCACCATTCCCACCCCGCGCGGCCACGCCATAGTGACGGTCGCCGCCATCGCGGGAAGCCACGCAACCGGCTGGGCGCAGCAAACCCTGAGCCATCGCTAACGGTCACCCCGCCCGCGCGCACCCGCCTCACGCCCCCGCTGGCCGGACCGCGCAATTCCGTCAACGGCGGGCAACCGCGCTGTCGCGCTGGTCCTGCGGCTGGGCGTCCTAGTACGGCAGCAGCCAATCGCTAGCTGACCAGGGCATAGTTGCGTGCCAGGCGTGCACGTTTGTGGAACCAGCGGGATCGCGCCTGGTGACGGCGGCGCCATTCGAGCCAGCGGGCGGCGTGGCAGGGTGGCAGGGTGGCTTCGGCTGGTGGAGTGCGGCGGTGAGCAGGCGCTTGATCTCGCGGACGGTGAGCGGGATGAGGCCGGGGTCTGCGGGCGGTGCCTGGCGCGGGCTTGCCGGGGCTGGGCCTGGGCATCAGCGCAGTCCCTGAGCTGGGCGGCGGTGACCGCACAGACCGCCAGGGCGGCCATGACCAGCACGATGTGCCGCAGGATCGCGGTGTAGAGACGGGCCTGGCACTGGTCCAGGCCGAAGCAGCCCTTGGCGAGCTCGAAGCTCTCCTCCACCGGCCATCTCAGGCCTGCCGCCCTGACCAGCCGTGCCTTGGACGCGGCCTGCCCTCGGGGTAAGCAGCAGTAGTGAAAGGCCAGCTCCCTGGTCTTGAGGTGGCGGCGGACCAGGAGGCTGTGCCGCGGGGAGACGGTGGCGAGCCAGGTCCAGGCATTCCAGCGTTCACCCTTGGGGCCCTTGCCGGCCGAGCGGACCTCCCATTCCCCTTTGTTCTTCAGCGGCTTCTTCACCGCGTCCGCGCAGGTCATCATGGTCCCGGCGGCCAGCGGGAATATGAACGACGAGGCGACGCGCAGCACGTAAGCCTGCCCCCGCTCCTCGAGGAACTCCCGCAGTTCCGTGCAGCTGCCGTAGACCTCGTCGCCGCAGATGAAATCGAACACCAGGCCGTCTGCACAGGCATCATCCAGGATGTCGATGGCCAGTTGCCCCTTGGTGCGAAACCGCAGGTCCAGCGGAATGCCTGTGACCAGCGATCGCACTGGATCGGTGATGTCCTCGGCCGGGATCCACTGACGTGCGCCGGCCAAGGCGTGGCCGGTCTTCTCTCGCACGTAGGACAGGTGCACCGTATTGATGCCGTTCGCGACGCGGCCCGCGCAGCCCATGTACTGCCGTTTGACGCCCGCTGCGGCGGTGCCCTGCTTCTCCTGCCCGGTCTCGTCCAGCGCCCCCACGGTCATCCGCTTGCGGCGCGACCGGCGGGCCGCCTGGTCCAGGCCGGTCACTGCATACTTCCTGACCTGGCTCATCGCCGCCCGCTCGTTCCACGAGGCCCGGCTCAGCAGCCGCTGTGACCTGTCCGGCGACCGGTCCCCCGCATGCTGGGCGACCGACCAGCCGTTCCTCGCCGTCAGGTCGCTGGACAGCGCGTTCAGGTACTTCCCGGCCTGCAGCCACGTCTGCGTCCGCGCGAAACTGGACCGCAGCAGCCCCATCAGGGCAGACCTCTCCCGCAGTGCCCGGCTTGCCCACACCCTGGCAGCAGCAGCCGCTCTAGATTCATTTGTCAGCACAAACATATGATTCAGGCGCGGCTGCGCTCACGTCACCGGAGGCCTCATGCCCCGCCGGGCCCAGCAGCTCAGGGCCAGACTGGCTGCTGCCGTCCCAGCTGAGCCAAGTTAGCCTGCACTCGGCTTCCGGCGCGCCAGCGCGCAGCCCCTATCCTGACGGCAGCAGCTGCCTCGGTTTGCGTATCACAACCACATGATCGGCGGGCGGCCGCCTGCGATCCCCAGGAGGCGGTGAACATGCGGGTCCAGGTGGGCGATATCCGCATCTTCTTCGAAACCTACGGTGCCGAGTGGGTCCTCGACGGTGACCGGATGCGGCGCCGCCCGGTCATGCTCGCGCTGCATGGCGGCCCCGGCGCGGATGCCACAGGGCTGCGCTGGGCGCTCGCGCCGCTCGCGGGCATCGCGCAGCTGGTGGTTCCCGATCAGCGCGGCCACGGCCGCAGCGACCGCGGCACACCCGCGACATGGAACCTTGCCCGGTGGGCAGCTGACGTCCGGGATCTGTGCGAGGTCACCGGCCTGCAGGCACCAGTGGTGCTGGGCAGGTCATTCGGCGGGTTCGTCGCCCAGCAGTACGCCGCGGCTTATCCACAGCACCCGTCCGGGCTGATCTTGATGGCCGCCTCTCCTCGTTTCCCCGGCACCGAACAGATCGTGGCGCGATTCCGCGAGGTCGGCGGGGACCACGCCGCGGAGGTCATGCGCCGGGAGCTGGAAACCCCCAGCGATCAGACCGCCGCCGAATGGGCCCGCGTCTGCGGCCCGCTGCTGTCGCGGCCCAGCAACCCCGATCCGGCCCGCGCGCTGGCAGCGCGGATCCAATCCCCCGAGGTGAACCGCCACTTCAGCCAAGGTGAGGCACGCACACTGGACCTGCGCCCTGCGCTGCGGAACGTGCGCTGTCCGACACTGGTCATCATCGGCGAGCACGATCCGCTCATCCCGGTAAACCTCGCTCAGGAGATCGTCGCCGCGATCCCCGATACCCTCGGCCGCCTCGTAGTCATCCCCGGCGCCGCGCATACCCCTGAGACAGACAACCCGGCAGCCACATTCGACGTGATCCACGACTTCATGGCCACCCTTCCACCACCGCACCCCGCCCACAGCAGTCATCCAACCGGGTAAACCCAGAACCACCCCAAGGTATCGCCGCAGGACACAGGCCGAATGGG
>CAVOSX010000002.1:0-1350627 GCA_963699015.1 uncultured Actinomycetes bacterium | reverse complement strand
GGATTAGATGGTCCGGACACGGATGACGCGCTAGAGGGTCACTGGCTCTCCGCAGTTCGGGCACCGGAATGGTCGCCGCCTGGCCATCGCGCGGGCGACCGCGAAGATAGACGAAGGGGAATCCCATCGTGGGGATTTCCCTGGTCGCCTGGACGGTTCCGTGAGTCCGGCACAGCGTCCGGTCTGTGTCTCGACTTCTCTTGCCATGACGCCTCTCCTTTTCGAAATCAGGTTCTCCGCCTGGTCAGCTGCTGAGCGGCAGCCAGCTGAACCGCCACAGCGCGAAGGCGAGGCCTCCGACACCCCACAGCGCCACGATCAGCAGGTCAGTCCCGGCGAACCCGGCGCCAGTCGTGTGCGGGTTGTAGGCGGTCAGCAGCGCCGCGGCCAGATGACGGACCGGGAACACGTCGGCGACATCGACGAGCCAGTGCGGCAGCGTCGAGACGGCCACGAACACGCCGGAGATGAAGTAGAGCGGCAGCATCGATCGCCTGGGTGATGGGCTGGGCGGCGTCCTCGTTGCGGATCACCGACGCCAGCGCGAAGCCGAGGCAGCAGAACGAAAGCGCGCCGACGATGACGGTCACCACCAGGGCGGGCGCGGTGCGCCCGGGGACGGTCGCCTGAAGAACAGCCAGCCGATCGGCCAGCAGCACCGCGGTGATGCCGAGCGCGACGACCACCGCGGTGAGGGCCCGCCCGGCGATGATCGCCGCGGCCGGTACCGGCGTTGCCCGCCGTCGCTTCAGCGCGCCGGATTCGCGCTGCGCGGTCACCGAGATCACCAGGTTGACGAACGCGGCCGCGATGATCCCGAGCGTGATGATGCCAGGGACGTAGTAGACCGAGACGGTTGATGCTTCCGCCGGTGACCTTGACGGTGCTGCTTGCGCCGAACACGGACGGCGAAGATGACCAGGAACAGCACCGGCAGGACCAGCGTGAAGAAGCGTGACTGGCGGTTGCGCAGGAAGGCGCGCAGGTCGTAGCGGAACTGGTGGAGCGACAGCCGCGCCACCAGGGCGGGCCCGGATGCTGTCGGCGGCAGGCACGGAACCAGACGAGCGCCGTCATCGACTGCCGTCCGTCTGTGCGTCGGTGAGCGCCAGGTAGACGTCTTCGAGGCTGGGCCGGCGCACGTCGAGGTCGGCCAGGTCGGCGCCCCTCGTTTCGGCCCAGCGGATCAGCGGTCCCGAGCACCGAGACGGGGGACGTGGCGCGGAGCCAGCATCTGGTCGCCGTCCTTGCCTGCGAGCGCGCAGCGAACCGGCTCGGGCAGCTCATCGACGGTGGCTGCCCGGCGGCAGGCTGAAGCGGATCTCGGCCGCCGCGTGCTCGCGTCCGCCCAGCGTCGCCGGGGTGCCCTCCGCGACGATCCGGCCCTGCGCGATGACCGCCACCCGATCGGCAAGATGCTCGGCCTCGTCCATGTAGTGGGTGGTGAGGAAGACCGTCACGCCAAGCGCGCGCAGCCCCGAGATCATGTCCCAGGCAGCCCGCCGGGCTGACGGGTCGAAGCCGGTCGTGGGCTCGTCGAGGAACAACAACTCCGGGTCGCCGATGAGCGCCAGCGCCACGTCCAGGCGGCGGCGCTGGCCGCCCGAGAGCCGACTCGCCATGGAACTCGGCCCGGTCGGACAGCCCCACCAGCGCCAGCGTCTCCCCGACGTCCCGGGGCGCCGGGTAATAGCCCGCGTACAGCCGCAGGCACTCCGCCGCCGTCAGGTCCCGCTCAGGCTCGGACTCCTGCAGGACCACCCCGATCCGGGCCCGCCACGACGGCCCGCCATGCCGGGGATCCTGGCCGAGGACGGTGACCTCGCCGCCGGTCCGCCGCCGGTATCCCTCGAGGATCTCCACCGTGGTCGTCTTCCCGGCGCCATTCGGGCCAAGGAACGCGAACACCTCGCCTCGACTGACGTGCAGATCGATACCGCGGACAGCCTCGACAGGAGCCGTAGCGCATCTGCAGACCCGAGACGTCGATCACCGTCTCGGTGCCGCTACCGGAGCCGGTCCTTGGCCAGCCGGAACGGGCAATCATCGCCACTGCCTGCGCACGCCGACCCCCCAGCTGCTCATCTCAAACGACCACTCCGGCCGAATCCGTCACGAGCTCAGCGGCGGGAACTGATAGCGGAAGAGTAGCCTCGCCGCATCTGCCTGCATAGAGCTGCGAGGACGAGCGCTCCCGAGACCCCAGTCATCCATGCCGCGCCGCCCGGAGGGATAGCAGCCGCAAGGAGGACTGGGGAAGAGCAGGGGCACAAGATAGAGCCGCACGGCAAGGGATATACATGGGACAAGCGAGCCGCCAGGACGCGGGACGCTCGCGACTGCGCACCTCATATCAGTGCATTAGCGGCAGGAGTCATAGCCTGTAAATCCGGTCCCTCTGGTCGGGCGCTCCGGGTGATCAACTCTGTACCTGCACGCGGCAGCGAGTAAGCGAGTGACCGCAGGTTGCCGATCTGGGAGTCATTGACGGCAACCGTGACGGCAACGTCGGCAGCCAACGCCAGGCTGGCGCAGCCACAGACAGCCAAACACTCCTGCTTGACTGGGCTGAGCTGGCGATCCGCTACGCCTGATCCGAAAATCGGAGAGTTAGCAGGCGCGCGGCAGCGCCCGGCGGAGCGTCAGCGGAGCCGGGCTGGTCTGGCCGCTGTGGTCAGGCCGCGCGTTCGAGGGTGACCTTGTAGCCGAGGGCTTCGAGCTGCCGGATGTGGTTGCGCCTGCGGCGTTCTGGGTTGATTCGGGCGTCGTAGAAGTTGCTGCCGAGGTCGATGTAACGGGCGTCGGGGTCGGCGAGCAGGTGCCAGATGATGACCAGGATGGACCGGCCGATGGCCACCACGGCCTTCTTTCTGCCGCGCCGGCGCGCGATGCGCCGGTACCGCTCTCCGAGGAAGGTGTCGGTCCGGCCGGCGGAGACGGCGGCGTTGCCGAGCACGCGCGCCAGATAGGAATTGCCGTGCCCGGTGGTGTTCTTGCCTTTCTTCTTCCCGGCAGACTCCTTGACTCCGGGGGCGAACTTTGCCCACGAGACCAGGTGCCCGGCGGTGGGAAACCGGCCCATGTCGATCCCGATCTCGGCCAGGATCATGCACGCTGCGGTGGCGTTGATGCCGGGGATCTCATCCAGGCGCTGCGCCGCGGCGGCGGCGAAAGCGGCGATCATCTCCTCGATCTTGCCGTCCAGCGCGGCGATGTCGGCGTCGATCGCATCGACCCGCGCCAGCATCCGGTGCAGCAAGAATGCGTGGTGGTCGGTGAAGTAGCCGGTGAACGCCTCCTGCAATGCGGTGACCTTGCCGCGCATCGCGGCCCGCGCCATCTGCGCCAGTGCTTTGGGGTCGCGCTCGCCGCCGATCAGCGCCGCCAGCATCTGGCGGCCGGAGACCCCGAAGATGTCCGAGGCGACCACGCTCAGCTTGATCTGCGCGTCCTCCAGCAGCTTCTCCGCCCGCTGCTTCTCCGCGGTGCGCACCGCCACCAGGTCGGCGCGGTAGCGGGTGACATCGCGCAGCCGCCGGAACACGGGGGGCGGCACGAAGCTCGGCCGGATCATCTGCCGCTCGGCGACCTTGCACAACCAGACAGCGTCGAGCTTGTCGGTCTTCGGGCGTCCGGGCAGGTGCTTGACGTCACGGGCGTGCACCAGCCAGGCCTCGAACCCGGCCGCCTCCAGCAGGTAGAACACCGGTTTCCAGTAGTCGCTAGTTGCCTCCATCACCACCCGGGACACCCCCAGGCAGCGCAGGTGGTCGGCCATGGAAAGCAGCGATCGGGTCATCGTGGAGTACGTCTCCACTTCTTGCAGCCGCCGGCCCGGGCGGTCCTCATCGGGGACCCGCACGCAGCACACCAGCTCGGCCTTGCCGATATCCAGCGCCGCGACCCGCGCGATGATCTCTTCGTTGTCCTGCGTCTCTGTGAGCATCCTGGCCCGCCCTTGCCATCACTGGAATCGAAGGCAGCCGCTGCCCGCGGGAGTCATAGGGACAACTGGAGGAAACTGATCCTCGTGCTCAAGGCGACACTGAAGGGCCCACGGCTGGCTCCCGGCACCCGGCTGAAAATCGACCTCGAAGATCATGGAGTAGTCGGCGTCAGCGGGCAGCAGCCACACCCAATTTTCCGCCCAGAACGGGCGTCACCACAGGGATATCAGAGGCTGAAAAGCGGAAGTTCAGCGGTTCCAGGGGACGTGCACGGACCGGGCATGGCTGGGTCCAGGTAGCGTCGGATGGCATGAGCGGTAGGTTCCAGGCCGGCGACCACCTCCAAGTCCAGCGGCCGACCCTCTACTTCCATCACGGCATCTACGTGAGTGACGACCACGTGATCCAGTTCGGTAGCGGGGTCACCCTGTCGAATAAGCGTGGCGTGGGCGTCAGCACGGTATCGCTTCGGGACTTTGAGCAAGACGGGACCGCGAGAGTTGTCCGCCATGACTATGGCAGTCTGTTCACAGGCTGGCACCCACCTGCCGACGAGCCATGGAAGATCGTTGAACGGGCTGAGTTCCTGCTGAAACTGCAGCCGCGTCTGCCCTACAACCTGATCGGGCACAACTGCGAGATCATCGCCAACATGTGCGCCAGCGGTAGCTGGACTGAGAGCTATCAGACGCGGCGGTTCTTCACCGTACGAACTGCCATGGACATCCCGCTGATGCTCTTCATCGCCAGCCGCAGCCGCAAGAACCTGCCTCTCCCCGGCTGGGTACTACCGGGAGTGATTCTTGGGTCCGCTGCCACCATTGTCGTCAAGATCACCTACGACGCACAGATCAAGCGGTTCTGGAATGAGATCCGCGCTGACTGGCGGGCTCATGAACGAATGCTCACAGAGGATCCGCGCAACGGTTCGGCTACCTAGGCGGATTCCTGGTCACGTCGGCCGTGCCACGTGCGTGCCAGAACGGGCGGGAAACTGCGGTCGCCAGCGGTCACCCACGGGGAACGCGAACAGGCTCCTACCTGGGCGCGTGCAGGTTGACCCCGTGCCTGAAACGACCCTCTAGCAGCGGGTCGCGGTTCGCGTCCTGTCAATCGCGTCAAATAGAAAGCCCAGGCCAGAGCCTCACCAGGCGGGCGGTTTCGTGGCTCCCGCTGCCGATGTCTAGCTCCTGCGCCCGGCGGTGTGCGGTGCGCCCGGGTCTGGCTAAGGCCCGGCTGCCGGGTCAGGAACGGGCCGGGACTGCGGCCGGGGCCGGGCCCGGGCGCCGAGCACGATCAGCGCGATCGCTATCAAGATGAGCACTATGCCGCCGATGAGCAGGCCGATACCGATCGCGAACGAGTGCGGGATGGTCAGATCCAGCCCTCCGGCGAAGGCCACCGGGGCGGCAGCGTCGGTGTTCATCACGACCACCCGGTAGGAGCCGGAGGTAACAGTCCAGGTCAGGGCCGGATGGTTTCCGCTCGCCTTGGCCACCCAGAACGACTGGGATCCGGGCGGCGGTGGTGTGGCGGTGCCGCCGTGGCGGGCCAGCGTCAGGTGAAACGGCGTGACGGACACGTCGGTGGCCACATCGTGGCTGACCCCGCTGAGGTAGCGGTCCACCGCGCTAGCCGGGCCGATGCCCAGGAAGAGGTGCTGCCCGGCCCCGGTCGGCGTGGCCGTGATACGCAACCGGACGTTGCCAACGACGGTCTGCGCGCCGGATGCGCCCTGAATCGAGTCAGCCGGTGACACCAGGGCGCGGGTCGGCGTCGACACCTGCTGCACGCCCGAACCCAGAGTGTTGTTCGACCCGAACAATGCCATCAGCGCGCCGCCAGCGATCGCGGCCAGCGCGCCGATCACCAGCAGCACGACCCCGAGCGCGATCAGCACAACTCGTCTGGCCATGGCACCTCCCCGTGGGTGCAGCTCAAACGCTAACAAAGAGCAGCGGAGCAGGCCAGAGGCCGCGGTCACCCTGAGGGTGCGCCTCCAGCGGGGCGCGCTGGCTCCGGGATGATCGCTAGCGCACCGGCCGCCCCCCGGGTTGCTGGCTGAGGCCGGGGCCTGACCATCCCGTCTGCCACGCCTGATAGGCAGACAGGCACGCAACCATGGCGAAACGACAAGCCATCAGCAAGACCGCTCAGAGCACATCCGCCCAGGTCAGAGGCGCGCACATGACGAGCTCGCCGTCTCACTGTAAAACCGTCGGCTAAGCCGACCCAGGTTCGAACCCTGGACCTGCCACCAGGAGAAACACCAGTTCAGAGACCCTTCGGAGTCCCGGCCGCATCTAGTGTCGCGCAGCTGGATGCCAGCAGATGCCGCCGGTTGCCGGTAGAGGAAGGCCGCCAGGGCGTCCCTCGCCGGGGCTGCCACAAGCCTGGCAAGGAGGTCGTACCGGTACTGCATGTCTCCTCTTTCCCGTGCTCGCCGGGCTAGCCGAGGAACGGCAGCAGGTGCTTGAGCAGCAGTTCCGGGCTTTCCTCCGCGACCCAGTGACCGCAGGGGAACACGGCGCCGGTGACGTCGCTGGCGTACAGCTGCATCTGGTCGGGGATGGCCTTGCCCAGAGCGCCGTCGCCGCCGATCGCCAGCACCGGCATGGCCAGCGGCGTTTCGCGGTGGCGGATCGTGGCCTCGGCGTCGCCGTGGAAGGTCCGGAAGTAGGCGTACGACGCACCCAGGTGCCCGGGCCGGCGCAGGTGCGCGGCGTACTCCGCTACCGCGTCGGGGTCCACCGCGCCTTTGACGACCTCAAGCCAGTCCACGAAACCCGCGATCCACGTGTCCTCGCGCCCGCTCACTATGCGCTCGGGCAGCCCGTTGTCGAGCATGAAGAAGCCGAAGTTCCAGAAGCCGGGACCTGCCGGTGTCACCGACGGGAACTGGTAGAGGCTCTCGTCGATCTGGGGCGACTCGATGACAGTCAGGCGCCGTATCGAGTCCCTGTGGGCAGCCGCGTAGGCGTACGTCACGGTGCCCCCGATGTCGTGTCCGACCAGGCTGACCTCGTCGGCATGGCCGAGCGCCAGCAGCAACTGGTGAATGTCTTCCGCCAGGCTCGCTTTGTCGTAGCCGGTTGCGGGCGCGTCCGATCCGCCCGAGCCGCGCAGGTCCGGCGCGATCACGGTGTACTGCTCGGCGAGGGCGGGCATCACCTTCCGCCACATGTACCAGGTCTGCGGGTAACCGTGCAGGAGTACCACGGCCGGCCCGGTGCCGCCTGTCGCGTAGTTGAGCGTGACGCCGTTCACCCGCGCTGTTTTCTCGGTGAACCCGCCGGGGATCCTGGAGGTGCTGAGCTGTGTCACTTACCTACTCCTTTTTCTTTTCTTTGTGGATCATCTGATCCACAAAGCGGGCGTGCGTGCCCGCGGCCCGGCGTGCTCCGCGGACAGCTGCGGTCCTGAGATCACGCGGGGAAGCCGGGTCACCGGACATGTGCCATGGCGTGGGCCGAGGCGCACCGCCAGGCCGACGATCGCGAGCGCCGCGCGGCATGATGGGCTGCCTGCGAGGGCAACGGCGCCCCGCTGCGCCGGCCGCGATCTAGCCGAGCACGGCGCGGCGGGAGTGATCACCGGCCTTTTACCGCTCGGGCTCCCCGCCGGGAGGCGACCTTGCGCGCGCCATGCCGCGCAAGGTTGCCCTTTCCGTGCACCGTGCCGCCTTGCTGGCAGCGGGGGCCGGATTCAGGCGAGGGACGGGTCGCGTGACGCGTCGTAGATCCGCCGATCGGGCGGAGCGGCCAGCGAGCCGGCAAACATCGCCATGGCCCTGTGCACCTCCGGGGCTGATTCCTGTCGTTCGAGAGCGGCACCGTCCTCGTAGACCCCGGTCGCGACGAAGGAGTCAGGGTCGAGCAGGTCGCGGGCGATGTCCAACTTGATGACGCCCGCTGTGGCCCGCGCTCCCGGGATGATCGCGGCGAGCGCGGCCATCACCTCGTCGCTCTTCCCGGGCCTGGCACGCATTTCTTGATGCAAAATGATCATTGTTCCTCCAGTGGGCTGAGACTCCGGGTTTCAGCGTCGCGGTCGGGGATGCCCGTCGCGCCCGTGAAATCCCCTGGCCGGTGCCCTGGCCTGCGCTCTGGGCCGCCCCGGTGATGCCTCGCCGAACCACGCTCAGCGGGGCTCAGCGCGATGATGCAGTCCGCCAGCGCGCCCAGACCCGGCAGCCCGGACGCGATGATCCCGATCCGAAAATCGGTGCGTGCCGAGACCCGCGCGCACGACTTTGACGAGATGATCGTGGCGCTCGGCTGCCAGGGCGGCGCGCGGCTGGCGCGCGGCCTGTACCTGGACCCGATCCATCAGCTGCGGCGGCGCAAGGGGCAACGGCTGGTGATCTTCGACACCCGGGAGGCAGCGGTACCTATCTGTAACGGTCGGCTAAGCCGATCCAGGTTCGAACTAGGGACCTGCCACCACCAGCGAAAATGCACCCGAGCTGGGAAGACCCCAGCTGGTTTGTGATCTTGCTTAGCCTCTCCATAGGCGGCTGCATGCGACTCCGACCGCTGATCTGCGGCCTGCTGTGCCCAGCACGATCCCAACGTGACCGCACACAAGCACGATCGCTTCCTGCCATTAGACAGCTGCCGTTGCGGGTTCTGGGTGGCCCTTCTTGGACCGGATAGCCCTAGCGAGGTCATACGCCGCTGCGTCCGGACAGGGTTACGTCATCGGCGCACGCACATGGAAAGTGATCAAGGGGCGGGGTGGTCATGTGCCGGGCGACTATCGCCCATCATGGGTAGCGCTGGTTCAGCGGGCCTTACCCTCGATCATGCTGGCGAGCGCACGGTAACTGATGGTGGCGTTGTCATCGGCCACGTGGCGCTGCTCGCTGGGCAGCCAGCCCTCGTTCAGGGGTCGCTGCCGCTCAATCTCGATAGCGACGTCCGGGCTCATCCCGGTCTCGACGAGGCATTGCACGGCCTGCGCAGCCGGCAGCGAGTTGAACCACCGGTAGCCGGCGGCGCGACGCGCGTTGGCTTCGATGCTGCCGATCAGCCGCACCCGCGACAGCCCCCCGTCGGGGATAGCGTCAAGACGGACCATGGCGACCGGCTGCGCCCATTGGCTCGCGAACTCGTGCCGCGTGTCAGGCTGCAGGCGAGTCCGGCCGAGCAGCGGTAGCCAGGCCGTGGAGTCGCCGGGCGGAACAGCGTCCTGCGCGCAGCCGTAGAGGGCCACCTCGGCCGATGCGTTGTACCTGAAATAGGCGGTGTCAACCACGATCCTGCGGATATCACCGGGGAAGGCGAGCCAGAAGACAACGTGATCGTGCCCGCTGTCGCGCCGCCGCCGGGTCTCCCAGCCCTCGCCCATGGACCGGGCCCGGCCGGGGCGGTTGAGCATCGTTGCCGTCGCGTAGAAGTCATCGCTGCTGGCCACGACGGCGCCCCCGTATTCCTGGCTGGCGAGGTCGATCGTCAGTGCCTCCAGCCCGCGCGGGTCGGGCACCGGGCGCCCGGCCACGCGGAGCCGTGCTACCCCGCCATCGGGGAAAATAGAGAGGCGGACGTGGGTGAAGCGATGCGGATCCGAGGCCTCGAACACGTTGTGCCCATCGCCGCTCAGCGGGGATCTGGGCACGATGGTCACCCATCGCGTGGCGGGACTGGTCAGGTCAGCGGGGCCGGGGTAGCCCTCGCACCCGCAAGCCTCCACGCAGCAGGACTCGGGATAGTTTCCGGTGAAGAAGCTCGTGTCCACGTCCACGGACGTGATCACGCCCGGCGTGCCGAGTCGCACCACTACCCAGTCATGCCCGCCGTCCCGCCGTCGCCTGGTCTCCCAGCCGTCCACGATCTCTCCCCGGTTGCCGTAGTGACCCGGGTCGAACGCCGGGGCATCCGTCGTCAGCAGGTTCTCCTTGTCCCCGAAGGACTCATCGCTCGCCGCGACCACGCTGCCGCCCAGCCACCGTGATGCCAGGTCTGCCTCGGGAGCGACCGGCCCGGGCCCGGCCGGTCCGCCGGGGCGAGGCTGGCGGATCGGGTCATGCCGCTCACCGGTGCGGGTCATCGTTCCCCCTTGATCGAAGGGCAGCGCCGGCCGCATCACTTCGGCCGGGGGCGCCCGGCACGCCAAGCGCCTGCCACAGCGGCCAGCCGGTGATCTCCTTGGCGCTGGGCGGCGCGTACGTCGAGATCTTGCTGGTCTTCAGGCCAAGGCCGACAACTGCCTCCGCCAGCCGCACGGCGGCGCCGATCCCGTCGATAACCGGCACTCCCAGCTCAGTTGTGATCGCTTCCTCCAGCCCGGCCATGCCGGCACAGCCAAGGCAGATGACCTCGGCGTGGTCGGCCTCAACCGCGCGGCGCGCCTCCGCGACGATCGCCCGGACGGCGTGACCCGGATCCGCATCCACCTCGAGCGTGCTCATTCCGCTCGCCCGTACCGAGGCACACCGGTCCCAGAGGCCAGCCAGGCGCAGGCGGGCTTCGATCGCCGGGACCGAGCGTTGTAGCGTGGTCACCACGGAGTAGGCGTGGCCGATCATCATCGCCACGTGCGCGGACGCCTCGCATATCTCCACCACGGGCTGCTCAATCAGTTCCTGCAGGCCGTCCCGGCCGTGCTCGCCGAAACCGGCCAGGATCACGGCGTCATACGACTCGTCATACGCCAGGACGCGGTCCATGACCGCGACGGCTGACAGGTAGCTCTCGAAGTTGCAGTCCACCGCCTCCGCGCCGAAATACGGCCGCAGCGCCACGATGGCTGTGCCGGGCGAAGCGTAGCGCCGCGCCGCTTCGGCGATGACGCCCGTCATCGACTTGCTTGTGTTGACATTCACCACAATGATCTTCATGTCATCTCCCGGGCAGCGGTCTGCGGCGTTCTTTGCCTCACGCGGCATGCCTGGCCAGTAGCCGCCCGCGCGGTCGCTTGCCGTCGACGACCTCACCGCGCAAGATCGTGCTCCGGACAACCCCCCGCAGGCTGCGCCCGGCATATGGCGTCACCGGATGGCGGTGATACAGCCGCTTCGGGTTGACGACGAACGACTCGTCCGGGGCGAATATGCAAAAGTCGGCGTCGAAGCCTGGTGCGATCCGCCCCTTCGCGGGAAGTCCGGCGAACTCGGCCGGAGCCCGTGCCATCCAGGCCGCGACCTGGCTCAGCGGAACGCCTCTGCGTCGCGCCTCGGTCCATACGATCGGCAGCCCGAGCTGGAGCGAGGAGATGCCGCCCCATGCCGCGCCGAAGTCGCCACCGCCGAGGTCCTTCATCGCCGCCGTGCACGGAGAGTGGTCCGATGCGATGAAGTCCAGTGTCCCGGCGGTGAGGCCGTCCCAGAGAAGCTCGCGGTTGGCCGCCTCGCGCACAGGCGGCGAGCATTTGAATGCGGTGGCCCCGTCGCCGATCTCCTCCGCCGTCAGGGCCAGGTAATGGGGGCAGGTCTCCGCGGTCAGCCGCACGCCGTCCCGGCGCGCAGAAGCGATCATCGGCAGCGCGTCAGAGCTGGACAGGTGCACGATATGGGCATGGCCTCGGCTCGCGCGCGCAGCCTCGATGACCTCGGCGACCGCGAGGTTCTCGACGCCGCGCGGGCGCGTGGCCAGGTACCCGGCGTAACCCGGGCCGCGGGTCTCGCCGATGACGGCCATCGCCTCGGCGCTCTCGGCATGGACGAGCAAGACCGACCCGAGATCGCGCAGGATGGCAAGTGCATCGTGCACCTGGCCGGCGTTCAGCGGCGGGAAGTCTTGCGAGCCAGAATCGGCGAGGAAACATTTGAAGCCGAGCACGCCTGCCTCGTGGAGCGGCTCGAGGCTGCCCATGTTGCCGGGAATGACGCCGCCCCAGAAGCCCACGTCGACGTGGCACTGCCCGCCGGCCACGCTCCGCTTGATGTCGAGCGCCTCAACGGTGACGGTTGGCGGGACGCAGTCGAGCGGCATGTCCACCAGGGTCGTGACGCCGCCTGCCGCGGCGGCCCTGGTCGCGGTCGCGAAGCCCTCCCACTCGGTGTTGCCCGGCTCGCACAGGTGAACATGGGGGTCGATGAGGCCAGGCAGCACGACGACGTCCGAACCCAGCTCAAGCACTGTCCGCGCCGTGGCCGGGCTGTCTACCGGCTGGAGAGCCTCGATGCGGCCATTGGCGACTGCGATGGCCCGGGCTTGCTCCGGTTCGCCTCGCTCACCGGACACGACACGCGGAGCCCGGATGAGGAGTTCTAGGTCCACGGTTGCTCACATGCTCGCAGTCCCCCGAGCCCTCCGCCGCCTGCTAGACGGGCCCGGCGGACCGGCGTCGCGGCGGGGCTCATGGGGCCGGGAGGCGCGGCTGCTGCTCGCCCCTGGCTACCTTGGGCACGTCCTCCATCAGCCGGACCGTGTAGGGGTTCTCGGGTCGCTCGAAGACCCGCTGGACGGGACCGCTCTCGACAACTTTCCCTTGAGACAGGACGGTCACCGACTGGGCGATGGAGCGTACCAGGGCCAGGTTGTGGGTGATGAAGAGGAGGGATAGGTGCCGGTCGGTCTGCAGGCGCCGCAGCAGCTCGACGATCGTCGCCTGCACAGACACGTCGAGGGCGGAGGTGATCTCGTCGCAGACCAGGAGGTCAGGGGAGACCACGAGGGCCCGGGCGATGGCGACCCGCTGGCGTTCACCCCCCGAGAGCTGGTCGGGGTAGCGGGACCAGAAATCGGGGCCGAGGGCGACATCAGACAGCACGCGGGTCACGCGCTCGTCCCGTTCGGAGCGGGACAAGGACCTGTCGAAGTGGCGCAGGGGCTTCTCGATGATCTGGCCGATCGTCTTTCGCGGGTTGAGGGCGGTGTAGGGGTTCTGGAAGATGTACTGGATGGTTCGCAGGACCTGAGGCCGGCGCTGCTGGGCTGACCGGGGGAGATCCTGGCCCCGGAACTGCACCCGGCCCGACCACGAGGTGTGCAGGCCGACCACGCAGCGGGCGAGGGTGGTCTTGCCCGAGCCCGACTCGCCGACCAGGGCGACGCATTGGTCGCGGCCGACGGTGAGGGCGACGTCGGAGAGCACCTCGGCGGTTCCGTAGCGGGCCGAGAGTCCCGACACGCGCAGCTGGGTGTCCCGGTCTTCAGGGAGGGATGCTGAGAATCTCCAGAGGGCTGCGGATGTCGGGACCGGTGGTCAGCTCGGTCCGCAGGCAGCGCGCCAGGTGGCCGCCTGGCAGGGATACGAACGGGACGGGGCCGGCGCTGCAGGCGGGCGCAGCCAGCGGGCAGCGGGGGGCAAAGTCGCACCCCCGCGGCCGGCGTGTCGGATGCGGCGGCTGGCCCTCGATCCCCTCAAGGACCTCAGAACGTTCCGGGGACGGGACCGCCCGCAGGAGCCGCCTCGTGTAGGGATGGGCGGGACGACCGAACACCGCGGCGGTGGTCCCGCTCTCGATCACCTTGCCTGCGTACATCACGGTCAGGGTGTTGGCGAGGCTGCCGACGACGGCGAGGTCGTGCGAGATGTAGACGGCTGCCACGCCGTAGGCCTTGCAGAGACGGCGCACGGTGTCGAGCACATGGCGCTGCGTCGTCACGTCCAGGGCAGTCGTCGGCTCGTCCAGCACGATCACGCTCGGCCGCGGGGCGAACGCCATGGCGAGGACGACTCGCTGCTGCTGGCCGCCCGACAGCTGATGCGGGTACGCCTTGAGCAGCCGCGGGATTCCTCCGAGGCCGACCTCCTCGAGAGTCTGCTGCAGCCTCGCCTTCGGGTCGCCGAGACCCTTGGCTGCCGCCACCTGGCGGTGCGCCTGCAGTACCTCTGTCAGCTGCGTCCCGACCCGGAGCGTCGGATTGAGCGCCGCCGCCGGGTCCTGGGGGATGTAGACCACCTCGACGCCGCGCAACCGCTGGAGTTGCTGCTCCGACGCCTTCACCATGTCGTTGTCCCCGACCAGGACGCTCCCGGCCGCCACCTCAAGGCCGCGACGGACGTGGCCGAGGAGGGCAAGGGCCACCGTGGTCTTTCCCGAGCCCGACTCTCCCACCAGGCCGAGCAGCTCGCCGGAGCGGACCTGGAAGGACACGTCGTCGACCACGTTGGCCGAGCCCCCGGCCAGGACGATGCGCAGGCCCCGCACGTCGACCCTGACGTCGCCGGGCGGGGTCACGGCTCCTCGCCCACGATGAGAGCCGGCAGGGCGCCCGCCTCCGCCTTGCGGTCGATCCCGATGCTCACCCTGGCCACGGCATCGGTGAAGGTGCTGGCGCCGATGGTGAGCAGGGCGATCAGGATGGCGGGGACCACCACCGCCCACGGGTTGAGCACTAGCCCCTGGCGGTTCTCGTTGATCATGATGCCCCAGTTCGGCGATGGCGGTGGCTGGCCGAACCCGAGGAACGACAACCCGGCGATGATGACGATGGAGTAGGTGAGCCGCAGCCCGATCTCCACCATGAGCGGGCTGACCAGATTGGGCAGGATCTCCTCGGCCATGATCCGCCGACGCTTCACGCCGAGCAGTTCGGTCGCCTTCACGAAGTCCCGTTCGGAGACGTCCAGGGTTGCCGAGCGCATCACGCGGGCTACCTGCGGGGCGTGTGAGAGACCCACCGCCAGGATGGTCAGCCACACCGTCGGGCCGATGATCGATACCAGCAGCAGCGCGAACACCAACTGGGGGAAAGCGAGGAATACGTCGACGGTACGCATGATGATCCCGTCCGGGCGGCCCTGGAGGTAGCCGGCGGCGATGCCGATCGCCGTCCCGAGACCCACTCCGAGCGCGGTGGCGGCGGCCGCCATCCCCAGGAGCACCCAGCCTCCGGCGAGCACCCGGGAGAGCACGTCGCGCCCCAGCACGTCCCCGCCGAGGAGGGCCTGGCTGGAAGGGCCGGAGAACGGGGCGACGATGCTAGCGGTGGGCGAGTGGGGGACCACGAAGGGTCCGACCGCGGCGACGGCCACGACGACCCCCACCACCCCCAGGCCGAACCTGCCCCTCGGCAGCGACGCAGCCTGGCGGACGATGGCCGTCCATCCCCGGTGACGCCGCGACTGTGGCACGGACACTGTGATGTCGGGTGCGGTGGTCATGATCTAGCGAGGCAGCCGGCGGCGCGGGGTGGCGAGGAGGGCCACGACGTCCGTGACGATGTTTACGAGGACGTAGAAGCCGGCGAGGAGCAGGACGATCATCTGGATCACCGGCACGTCGCGGTTGGTCACGGCGTTGACCAGGCTCTGTCCGATGCCAGGGAAGGCGAACACGTACTCAACTACCACGATTCCTCCTGCCAGGTAGAGGAAGGTGAGCCCGAGGACCTGGACAACCGGCGCGACGGCGTTGGGCAGGGCGTGCACGACGAGGACGCGTCGCACCGGCATCCCCTTGAGTCGGGCCATCTCGACGTAGTCCGACGCCAGGGCTTCGACCATCGCCGCCCTCGTCATCCGGGTGATGTAGGGCACGGTCACGATGACGAGCGTGGCCACGGGGAGGATGAGTTCGCGGGGGTTGGCCCAGGCGTACGTGCCCGGGGCCAGCAGGGAGACTGCCGGGAGCACGTGCCAGACGACGGTGGAGAAGAGGATGATCAGCGTGATGGCCACGACGAACTCGGGCAGGGATGTCGCGGCTAGCGCGACCACCGAGCTGGCGTGGTCGAAAAGCGAGTCCTTACGCAGGGCCGCCGCCACGCCCAGCGATACGCCGATAATGCTCGCGATAACGCCGGACACGGCCACCAGCACGGCAGAGTTCAGCGCGGCGGGGCCGACAATGCTCCAGACCGGCCTCCCGTTGGCCAGGCTTTTCCCCGGATGACCGGTGAGGATTCCGCCGATCCAGGAGCCGTACTGGTCGAATACCGACCTGTTGAGGTGCAGTTGCACTTCCAGGGCGTGCAGCTGTGCCGGGGTCGCCGAGTGACCGAGGATGGCGGTGGCGGCGTTCCCGGGGAGGGCCACCGTGGCAGCGAAGATGATCACGGAGACCACCCAGAGCGTCAGCACGCCCAGGGCGACGCGCTGGACGATAAGGCGGGTGACCGGGTGTTGCGCCGTTGCCCTGGGTTCAGGTGGGGCGACGTCCGAGACGAGCGCGGTGTTCAGCGACATCGGGTCGACGACCTCAGGACAGGAACGAGTAGTCCTCGAAGGGGAAGTTCCCCAGTGGCTCGCCGACCTTCCCCTTCTGGTGGCCGGTCAGGTTGGACGTGTACGCGTCGAGCGAGTCCACGAAGCACGGGATGATGTAGCCCCCCTGGTCGAAGTCGATGCGCTGCATCTCGTAGAGGATCTCCTTGCGCACGCTGGCGCTCAACGTCTTGTTCGCCTGGTTGTAGAGCTTCGTGTAGTCCGGGTTGTCGAAGTGCGTCTCCGGGAACGGGGACGTGGGCAAGAACGTCTGCGCGACCTGGGACAGGTAGGGCGAGTAGTTGTAGTAGATCTGCGAGAAGGGCACTTTGGTGTAGTAGTTCGGCCCGAAGAACGAGCTGGGGCTGACCTGGTTCAGGTTCACGGTCACGCCAGCCGCGCTTGCCTGCTGCTTGAAGAGGGTCGCCATGCTGAGCGCGCTCGAGTTCACGGCCAGCGACGTGTAGAGGGTGACGGTCAGGTTGTTGTCGAAGCCGGCCTTCTTCAGCAGGCTGCGGGCCAGCCCGATGTCCTGCTCTCGGTGCAGGGAGCTGTCGAAATCCGGGTCGTAGGGCGACGTGACGTCGTGTGCCACCCAGCCGAAGCCGTTCAGGGTCTTAGAGATGAACTCGGGGCGGTTGATGATGTACCGGAAGGCCTGGCGGACGTTGACGTCCTTGAACGGCGCCGTGTCCGTGCGCATGGTGAACGGCTCGATAGCCCCGGTCTGCGACGGGACGGCGGTGATCCCGCTCGTGGTCTGCAGGATCTTCATCTGGGTCCCGGTGAGCTGCCCGGTACAGTCGATGGCCTTGCTGACGAGGGCGTTCTGGACGGCGGTGGGGTCCTGGAAATCTATGATCGTCACCGAGTCGAGGTGAGGCAGGCCCGGCTTCCAGTAGTTCGTGTTGCGCACGAAGACGCTCTGCTGGCCGGGCGTGAAGCTCTTGTACTTAAATGGCCCGGTCCCGTTGGGGGTGTCCTTCTGGGTCCACCCGCTGGGCGCGATGTAGAGGAAATACCAGAACGCCGCCAGCTGCTCGGGGAAGCTCCCGAACGGCGTCGTCATGGGGACCTCCACGGTCAGGTTGTCGACCTTCTTCAGCCCTTTGATGTCGACCGGGGTGAGGACGGCCGCCCCGCCCAGCGGCTTCTTCGGGTTGAGGATGGTCTGCAGCGTGTAGATCACGTCGTCGGCTCCGAACGGCTTCCCGTTGTGGAAGGTGACCCCGTTCCTCAGCTTGATGTGCCAGTTCGACGTCGACCCGTTCGGGATGAGCTGCTCGGCGAGCACGTACTGGATTTGCGCGTTGTTTGCGAGCTGGACCAGCGGCTGGTACAGCTGCTGGGCGCGCGCCGTCCCGATGGCGCTGATGCCCCCGAAAAAGGGGTTGAGCGTGTCGCTGCTGCCGCCGCCGGTGAGGCCGACCCTCAGGTTGCCACCCTTCTTCGGTGGCGACGCACTGCCTCCCGTCGAGGTCGACGGGGATGCCGCCGATGAGCAGGCTTCGAGCAGGCCGCCCCCTGCCAGGACGGCGCCGCCCACCACGGCGGAGCGAAGGAACGTGCGCCGGCCGAAGCGCGCGGTGGCGACCTCCGCGGCGGCGTCTGCGTCCGGACGAGGTGTAGTGCTCATAGCTGCCTTCCTCCTCCTGTCGGCCTGCACGGCTCGAACAGGACCTCGGCGGCGTCGGCACGCCGCCCGGTTGTCTGCGTCCCTGCCCGTGCAGGGAGATCCCTCGCGCCCGGGCCGCCCCTCATGCCGGATCGCCGATCGTGACGCGGTGGATGGTGTCGTAGTGCTCGCGCCGTGCCTCGTCGTCGGGAAAGTTGTAGCTGCGCTTGCCGTTCAGCCTCATGAGGTGCAGGCCGATCTGGCTGAGCGGTATTGACGCGAGCACGGGGGACAGCTCCTCGCCGATCCCCGCCGCCACCGGGAGGAAAACGGCCGGCAGCGGCGGCGGCTGGTCACCGACGAAGACCGGAAGGGCCTCGATGTAGTTCAGCTCGGAAAGGATCTCGGCCGCCCGGTCGCTCGACGCGCCACTGGGCGCCACCAAGACGACCGGCTCACCGGGCCGGGTGATGAAGTACTGCTCGTGCGCCCACTCCTCGACGTTCGTCGCGAGGGCGATCTGCTGGGCCCCCTCGAACAGCTTGGCGGCGCCGAACTTGGCGCTCGCCTCATTGGGCCCGGCGCCGAGGAAGGTGATGATCCGGGCCCCGGCCAGCCGCTCGGCGGCGGCATGGGCCGGACCCTCGCTCAGGCGAACGGTTTCCTCCGCCAGCCTTGGCAGGCGCTGGAGGTCCTTCGCATAGTGGCTCACCGCATCCGGGCTGGCCGGCCCGTCTGCGCCGACTGCCATGTCGGCGCCGAGCTCGGCGGCCAGGGTCAGCAGGGTGACGAGCATGGCGGTGTAGGTGCTGGTGCCGGGCGAGAAGCCGAAGGTAGGGATCTCCGCGGACAGGACGCAGTCCGCCACATTGGCGATCGGGCTGTCCGGGGCGCCGGTCAGGGCGATCACCAAATGCCCGAAGGCGCGGGCCTGGCGGGCGGCCTCGATCGTCCTGCCCGTTTTACCGGAGAAGGAGACGACTATCACCGCCGTCCCGCTCGGGTGGTATCGGACCCCGTACCGGGCGAAGTCGAGGGCGTGTTCCCAGCGGACCCGAAGCCCGGAGTGCCGGTTGAGCGCCAGCGCCGCCGCCTGGCATGCGAAACTCGAGTCGCCGCACCCTACAAGGACGAGATTGCGGATGCGGGACTCCCGCAGTCGCCCGACCGTCGCCGCCGCCTGGTCCGCCAGTTCGAGCCGATCCCGGATCACGGCGGGGATCGTCGTGATCTCCCGCTCCATCACGTCGCTGTCGTCCTCCTCGCCTGGCTTCGGGAGCAGCGTGGCCCGAGGCAGCTTTCCCTGCGCGTAGCAGGAGCGCAGGCGCTCGGCGACCCCGGCGCGGCGGAGCAGGCGCAGCGAGCCGCTGGCCCCTAGGGCGGCTCCCGCGGTGGCGGCGCCCCGCTGCGCGGCGGCGACGAGAGATTCGCCGGCGGCCAGGCCGGCGGCGAGGCCACCGCAGAAGGTGTCGCCGGCGCCGGTGGCATCCACTACGGCGACGTCGGGGGGCGCGATGCGGACCGGCTGGCCGCCGGGCGTGCCGACAAGCGCGCCCTTCTCACCGCACTTCACGACCACGGTCGCCACCCCCTCGGCCTGCAGCTCGCGGCAAGCCCGCTCGGGGTCGTCGTAGCCGAAGATGGCGGCGAGTTCCCCGTGGCTGGGCACGAACACGTCGACGCGCCGGGCCAGGGCGAGGACCTCGTCCCTCCCGGCCGACCAGTCCTCGTGGGTATCCAGGGTCACGACCGCCCGGCGGCCTTCGGCCCGCAGGTGCCCGACGATGCCGGCGGCGGCCTCGAAGGGCATGGCAGCGACATGGACTACCGGCGCGCGGTCCTGCTTCTGGTCGGTCCACCCCGCCGGGATGTCCTCGGGGCTCGGAGCCACCTCGAGGCGACGCTCCGGCGGCGTCCGGTAAACCCAGCTGCGGTTCCCGTCGTGCTCGTAGATCACCCAGTTGCGGACCGTCGGACCTTCGATCGGGCGCAGCCCGCCGGTGTCGAGCCCGGCGTCGCGGAGGCGGTCGAGCGCCGCGACCGGGAAGTCGGCGCCGACGCGTGCCACCACTCCCACCGACAGGCCCCAGATCAGTGCGCCGGTCGCCGCGTAGATGGTGTTGCCGCCGGGCGATGCCATGGTGGTCTCGCCGTTTGGGTGGACGACGTCGTCGACCGTCAGGTTTCCGACCACGACGACGTCGTGTTCCACGCGATCCTGCCGGCCCGCCACGGGGCCCGTCACGTGCTCGTTCTCCGTCATCTCTTGCGGACCTCGCCCTTGGCTCCCGGTGACGGGAAATGCAGGATCCGGTCGTCGAAGCGGTGGCTCTCGAAGGTGAAGCGGAACCGCTCCACGCGGTACAGGATCTTCGAGAACTCGACGGCCTCGTCCGCACGATCGTGGGTGACCGAGTCCATCCGCAGGACCATGGCACCGGTTCCCACCCCCAGGGACGCAGCCTCTTCGTCAGTGGCGTGAACCGCCTCGATGACGCTCTGCGCGCGGACGAGCTCGATGCCGTAGACCGTGTCGAGCGTCCGGTAGAGGGAGCCGCCGTCCAGCTCACGCTCTTCGAGGCCGGGGAAACGCGCCGGGTCCAGGTAGGCGGACAGCAGCGCCACCGGGCTCGCCTCGAGGCGGGCGAGGCGCTGGATCAGCACGAGCTTGCGGGACCGCCCGCCTAGGGCGGCAGCCTCCGGCCGTCGCGGCACGAGGCCTTTGTAGAGCATGACGAGCTCCAGGCGGTCGCCGTGGTCGGCGTGGCTCCCGGTGAAGCTGGACAGGATCGAGATCTTCTCCTCGAATTTGGGCTGGCGGACGAAGGTCCCTCGCCCCCGGCGCCGGTCAAGGTAGCCCTCGGCGGCGAGATGCATGAGGGCCTGGCGGACGGGCGCGAGGCTGACGCCCCATTGCTCCGCAAGCGCACCCTCCGACGGCAGCCGGCTCCCGGGGGCGAGGCGGCCAGCGGCGATCTCCTGGCGCACCAGGTCGTGGATCTGGCGGTGCAGCGGCACGAACGAGCCGCGGTGCACCGCACGCGCGGTCAGCCAGCCGTCGCCGCTGGCGTGCGACCCGATGTCCTGGTCTCCAGGAATCGAAGCCGTCACCCGCTGCATCTCCCCATGTTGCCCCAAGGCGGACGTCTAGGACAGCAATAATGACAGATCATTATGAGTTTATGAGGAGCGGTCACCGACGGCTGCAGGCCCGGCTCGTTCCTACAGGTCGAGCGCGACATCGCCGCGCGGCTGCGAGCAGCAGATCAGCACGTCACCGTCGGCCGGATCGTTGACCGGGTCAGGCGCGTAGCCGACCTCCCCTGACACCAGGCCGGACTCGCAGGTATGGCACACGCCGGTACGGCAGGACCAGCGCACCGGCACGTCGCAGGCTTCGGCAAGCTCCAGCAGGCTCGCGTAGCGCTGGTCCCAGCGGGCGGTCAGGCCGCTGCGCGCGAAAGCGACCTGCGGGCCGGTGCCCGGCGACCCGGCCGGCTGGTGCGGCGGCACCGCGGCCGCTGCCGCGATGCCGGGCGTCAGCGCCGGCCGCGCGCCGAAGATCTCGGTCCTGATCTGGCCGCCGCCGAGACCGAGCCTGGCCAGCGCGGCCGCCACGTCGGTCATGAACCCGGCCGGCCCGCAGATATAGGCCTGCGCCTCACGCGGCAGGTCCAGCTGTGTCAGCACTGCCGCCGACAGCCGGCCTGCCGACTGGTAGTCGCGGCCGGGCACGTCGTCAGCGCCGGGCCGGCTGTAGCAGACGTGCCGGTGCGCCCGCGGCAGCTTGGCCAGCAGTGACCTCGCCTCGGCCGCGAACGGTTCCTCGGCCCTGCACCGCGCGCCGTGCAGCCACCACACCTCGCGGCCGGACTCCGCGTCGGCCAGCGCGTGCAGCATCGCCAGCACCGGCGTGGCGCCGACGCCCGCGCTGATCAGCAGCACCGGTGCCGCGCCCGGCTGCAGGATGAAGGTGCCGCGCGGCGCGGCGACCGCGAGCTGGTCACCTGGCCGCACGTGGTCGTGCACGAACTGGCTGGCCGCGCCGTGCTGCTCGCGCTTCACGCTGATCCGGTAGGACCCGGCATCCGGCGGTCCGGACAGCGAGTAGCTGCGCAGCAGCGGCGGCTGGTCCGGTTGCGGCTGCAGCCGGACGGTCAGGAACTGGCCGGGGCCGGCGGCTGGCAGCGGCGCTCCGGCCGGGTCGGCCAGCCGCAGCGAGATCACCGACCGGCTCTCCGGCTCGATCGCCGTCACCGCCAGCGGGCGGAACCCCGGCCAGGCGGGCGGCGGGCTCGCGGCGGCCAGCCCGGCGTTGCCCGCGCCCCGGCCACCGTCCGGCTGGCTGGCCAGCTCGCGGAACGACGCCTTCCAGCCCTCCGACAGCGCCGGGATCGTCAGCGCCCTGCGCACCTGCTGCGCCGGATGGCCGGGCAGGTACAGCAGCGCGTCTATCTCGGCCACGGTCATGGCCTGCGGGCCGCGGGCCACCCGGGCGATCTCGTCTCCCGCCCGGACCGCGCCCTCGCGCAGTACCCGGAAGTAAAAGCCGGGCCGGTGATGCGAGACCAGCAGCGCCGGGATCCGGGCGTCATTCAGCCGGATGCCGACCCGGAAGCAGGTCACCCTCGGCTGCGTCACCTCGAACAGCGCCTCGCCGATCTGGTACCGATCGCCGATGCAGACCTCGTCGTCGGCCAGCCCGCGCACGGTGAAGTTCTCGCCGAACTGGCCGTACTCGAAGTCGTCCCGCCCTAGCTGCTGCTGCCAGTACCGGTACGCCTCGATCTGGTACACGAACACGGCGCGCTGCTCGCCGCCGTGGCCGGCCAGGTCACCCTGGCCGTCGCCATCGACGTTCAGCCGCCGGGCCAGCCGCGGGCCGTCAGCCGGCCGCTTCCATACCGCAGTGCGCACGGTACGGCCCTGCCAGCTCACATCGCGCGGCTGGCCTACATTCACCGAGAGCAGGCTGCCGGCCTGCCGTTCCATGGTCACCCCCGGTAGCGCCGCCAGGCGATCATTGTCTCAGGCGGCCCGGTCACCGGTTCATAACGGCGCCTCATCCGGCTCCGGGCCCCGGCGGGCCCGCGGTCGCCCGCCCAGCCGTCGGCGAATTGGCAGCGCTGCGCTGTGACAGGCTGGCCGCAGCAGCCCAGGCTGGGCGCAAGCCATCGAAGGAGAGCCACATGAGCGTGTACAGGGTGACCGAGATCATCGGGACAAGCGGCACGTCGTGGGAGGACGCGGCAGCAGAGGCGATCAGGACGGCGGCCGGGACGCTCCGCGACCTTCGGGTGGGCGAGGTCGTCAAGCAGGACATTCACCTGGACGAGGGCGGCGCGATCACCTACCGGACCAAGCTTCAGCTCTCGTTCAAATACGAACCCGACCACTGATCCCCGCCTTCCCGGCGGCAGCTGCGCGAAGCGGCTATACCTGGAGCGCGATCAGCGGCAGCAGGGTGCGGGTACGGTACCGAAATGATGACCGTTGATGATGCGGCCCGGATGGCCCTGGCGTTGCCGGAAGTCACCGAAGGCGAACGTCACGGCACGCGCACCTGGTTCGTCGCCGGGAAGGGCTTCGCGTGGGAGCGGCCGTTCAGCAAGGCAGACATCAAGCGGTTCGGCGACGCCGGCCCGCCGGAGGGTCCGATCCTTGCGGTTCGCGCGGCGGATCTTGGCGAGAAGGAGGCCGTGCTCGCCGCCCAGCCCGGAGCCTTCTTCACGATTCCGCACTTCGACGGCTACTCGGCCGTTCTCATCCAGCTGAAGAACGTCTCCAGGACGGCATTGCGAGAAGCGATCACCGACGGCTGGCTCGCATGTGCGCCGCCCCGTCTGGTGAACCAACACCCCATGGGGTGCTAGGTCAAGCCCGCGGGCTTGCGGTCACACAAGCACCACGTGAACGCCGGCCTCGGTCAGGGCGCGGACCGCGTCAGGCTCGGCGGCATCGTCGGTGACCAGTTCGTCTACCGCGTCCGCTTCGCAGATCCGGGCGAAGGTGACTTTCCCGATCTTCGAGCTGTCGGCCACCACGATCACCCGCCTGGCGTGCTGGATCATGACGCCGTTGGTATGCGCCTCGACCTCCTGGTGAGTGGTGCAGCCCGCGTGCGCGTCGATGCCGTTGACGCCGATAAAGGCCACGTCGAGGTTGAGCCCGGTGAGGCTCGCCTCGGCGAGCGGCCCGGACAGCTCGTATGTCCGGCTGCGGACCAGGCCGCCGGTCACGATGAGCTTCAGGTTGGGCCTGAGGCCGAGCTCGGATGCGATGTTGAGGGCGTTGGTCACGATCGTGATCTGCTGCTTGTCGGCGAGCGCGCGGGCCAGTTCGGTGGCGGTCGTCCCGCCGGTCAGCCCGACCGCCATCCCTTCTGACACCGAAGCGGCTGCGGCGCGGGCGATGTGCTGTTTCTCCTCGGCGTGGCGGACGCCCTTGTATCGCAGCGGCAGCTCGTAGGTGACCGTGTGGGCGACCGCCCCGCCGTGGGTCCGGGCCAGGAGACGTTGCTGCTCGAGCATGGCCAGGTCCCGCCGGATAGTAGCGGGGGAAGCGGCGAGGTCAACGGCGAGATCGGCTACCGCAACCGACGTCCCGTTGGCGAGCCGCTCGAGGATCGCGCTCAGCCGTGCCGATCTGTGCATAGCACGCTTTATTGTATCGGCATCCGGTCTACCGAGCATACATCGCCTTGCTGTGATGACTGCTTCCGCTCTAAAGTGCTCCTTATGAGCGAAATCGATCAGGAGATCGCTGACCAGCCGCGCTGCTGGCGGATCGCGGCCGCCGATGCCGCGCGCGCCGGGCGTCAGCTGCCCGCCCCGGGCACCCGGGTCGCTGCCGTCGGCTGCGGGACCTCCTACTACGTGGCGCAGGCCTACGCCTCGCTGCGCGAGCAGGCCGGGCAGGGCGAAACCGACGCGTTCCCCGCCTCGGAGATGCCGCTCGGCCGCGACTACGAGGGCGTCGTCCTGATCACCCGCTCCGGAACGACCACCGAGATACTCGACCTGATCCCGCGGCTGTCCGCGGTCTCGCAGGTCATCGCGATCACCGCTACGCCGCAGGCCCCCGTCGTGGGCATGGCGCAGGACGCCATAACGCTTGAGTTCGCCGACGAGGCCTCGATCGTGCAGACCCGGTTCGCCACCTCCGTGCTCGCTCTGCTGCGCGCGAATCTGGGCCAGGACGTCGGGGCGCTCGCCATCCAGGCCGAGCGCGCCCTGACCGCGCAGTTGCCCTTCGACCCGGCGCGGTTCAGGCAGTTCGTGTTTCTCGGCCGGGGCGCCGGCGCGGCCCTGGCGAGCGAGGCGGCGCTGAAGATGCGCGAGACAGGCGCAGCCTGGAGTGAGGCTTACCCGGCGATGGAATTCCGCCACGGCCCGATCAGCACAATCGGCACGCACTCGGCCGTGTGGTCGCTAGGGCCGGCGCCCGATGGCCTGTCCGGCGAGGTGCGTTCGACGGGTGCCACCTGGGCCGAATCGGATGAGGATCCGATGGTGGCGCTGCTCCTCGCTCAGCGTCTCGCGGTGGCAAACGCCCGCGGGCAAGGGCTCGATCCCGCCCACCCGCGGTTCTTGACCCGATCGGTGATCCTGCCGGAGGGTTCCTCGGTCCGTTAACGTCCCCCCGGAGGAGAAGAGACATGCGACCATCGCGGTTGCCTGGCAGACGGGCACTGACATTGAGCTTCGCCGCAGCGCTGCTGGTTTCCGGCGCCGCCTGCGGGAGCAGCGGCGGCGGCGGCAGCAGCAGCCAGGCCGGCGGAACGCAGTCGATCACCGTGGCGATGCACTACCCCAGCCCCCCGAAGGCGGTGCTCGAGCAGTTCACGAAGCAGACGGGCATCAAGGTGAACTGGGTGGAGATCGGCTGGGACGACCTGCAGACCAAGATTGCCGCGGCCGCTTCGTCCAATAGCTACTTCGCTGACGCCACCGACGTTGACTGGTCCAAGGTGGGCGAGTACGCGAAGACGGGCTGGTTCCTGCCCATGGGCAAGTGGTTCAACGCGAGCAGCCTGAAGGCGGACATGCCACAGCTCGCCACGTTCATGACCCACGGCGAGCTGGTCGGGATGCCGTTCGACGCGTCGTTCATCGTCACCACGGTGAACTCGAAGGACTTCAAGAAGGCCGGCGTCTCCACCGCTCCGTCCACGCTCAGCGGGTTCTCCGCCGCGCTGGACAAGGTACGCGCGCACGGGATGAGCAGCCCGCTCGACATTCACTTCGCCGCGGCCGAGGGCCTGTCCACCTGCTGGTACCAGATGACCGCGGCGTTCGGCGGGCAGGTCCTGGACTCGGCAGGCAATCCACAGTTCGCGTCGCCGAGCTCGGCCGGCTCCAAGGCGCTGACCTGGATGGTCAACGCGTACAAGAGCGGCCTGGTGCCCAAGGGCAACATCAACATTCCCGACTACACCGGGTTCACGACCGAGATGGCGAAGAACCGGGTGGCCGCCGTGCTGTGCGACTATTCGGGGAGCGTCGGGTCCATCTACGACGTGCCGCAGTCTTCGAGCGTGGTAGGTCAGGTCCGCTACGTGCCCACGCCGGGTGTGTCCGGGCCTGGGTCGAACATCGCCAACCCCGATGGCATCGGCATCCCGAAGGCGGCCAAGAACCCCGACGCGGCGGCCAAGTTCATCAAGTGGTTCACGAGCACGAACAACCAGGCGACCTGGGCCGGGTTGAACGGCCCGAAGGACGTGATCGAGGGCTTCCCGCTGCCGGCCCGCCTGTCCAGCCTAGATCTGCTGGCCAAGTCCGGGAAGCTCGCCCAGGCCTCCGAACTGGCGGCCCTGCTGCGCGATCATGCGCGAGCGCCATTTCCCGAGGGAGCCCCGCCGTGGTACGGGCAGTTCAGCAACGCGGTATACACCAACATCCACCAGGCAGCGGCCGGGCAGGAGACCACCCAGCAGGCGATAAAGAACATCGCAAGCCAGGCGAGCCAGCTCAAGGCCTCCGGATAGGCGCGCATGACCCCGCGCAGCGCCGCGGAGATGGGACGGTGAGGTGGCGGTCCGGCTGAGCGCGCTGGTCCGGCGGCGGATGCTGCCCTACATCCTGCTCTCGCCCTTGGTGGTATTTATCGGGGCGCTGTCGTTCTACCCGACGATCGTCACGACCGTGCAGGCGTTCTTCCGGGTGACGCCGCTGGACCCGCCTGCACGGTTCGACGGCCTGCAGAACTTCAGGGATCTGTTCGCCAACCCCGTCATCCGCGCCTCCTGGGTCAATACGGCGGTGTACGCGGCGATCGGCGTGGTGTTCTCCGTCGTCCTCGGCACTGTGATCGCGGTGGCACTCAAGCAGCGGTTCCGGCTGCGCGGGATCGTGCTGGCCCTGGTGGTGCTGCCGTGGGCGCTTCCCGCTGTCGTGGAAGCTGTCATCTGGAACTGGATGTACGACCCGAACTTCGGGGTCGTGAACAGCGCGCTGCACTCGCTGCACCTCATCGGCAGCTACGCCGTGTGGCTCGGGCTGCACCGGTGGCTGACGATCGCGCTGATCGAGATCGTGCAGGTGTGGCAGATCACCCCGTTGTCGGCGCTGATCATCCTGGCGGCGATGCAATCCATCCCGACCAGCCTTTACGAGGCCGCACGCGTTGACGGGGCCGGCCCGTGGCAGACATTCCGCCGCATCTCGCTGCCGCTCATCCGGCCGGCCATCGCCGTGGCCGCCGTCCAGGCGCTGGTGCTGTCGCTGAACATCTTCGACCAGGTGTATGTGCTGAACGGGAACGCGCCGCTCGGCTCCTCGGTGATGCTGCAGACCTACATCACGACCTTCCAGAACCTCAACTTCGGCGGCGGGTACGCCCTGTCGCTGCTCGTGACGCTGGCTACCGCCCTGCTGTCGATGGCGACGCTCGCGCTGATATACCGCCGAGTGGACCCCGCGGCATGACAACGGCGCCGGCAACGCTCGCGGCGCGGGCCGCGAACCGGATCACCGGCGGCCGGGCCGCCCCCGGCGTGCCTGCCCGCGCGGCCAGGATCGCCGGGCGCGTCGTCACGATCGCGGTGATCCTGGTGTGGTCGCTGTTCCCCCTGTACTGGGCGGCCAACACCAGCCTCACCACGCTGTCGGCCGCCAACAGCCAGCCCGCGCACTACGTGCCCTCGCCGCTCACCGGCGCCAGCTACCGGTCACTGTTCGGCATCACCGCCTCGGGGTCTGGCATCGCGTACCAGTTCGGCCGGTCAATGCTCAACGCCGTGATCGAATCCGGTGCGGCGATGATCCTCACCGTGGTCATCGCCGTGTTCGCGGCGTACGCATTCTCCCGCCTGGAGTTCAGGTTCAAGCGGGCCATCTTCGCCAGCGTGCTGGCCACCCTGCTGCTGCCCGCGTACGCCACGCTGATACCCCTGTACCGGATCATGAGCAGCCTGGGCCTGGTGAACACCTATATCGCCGTGATCCTGGTCTACACGTCGGGGTTCTTGCCGCTGGCGATCTGGATCCTCTACAACTACTTCAACAGCATCCCGCCCGAGCTCGAAGAGGCGGCGTGGGTTGACGGCGCCTCACGGACCCGGGCGCTGATACAGGTCATCGTGCCGGTGGCCATGCCAGGCATCGCGGCCACCGCGATCATCACGTTCCTGCTCGGCTGGGCGCAGTTCCTGTTCCCGCTGGTGCTCACCAGCAACCTGTCTACCCAGCCCGTCACCGTGTTCGTTGCGGCGCTGAACGGGCAGCGGATCGTTCCGTTCACCCTGCTGATGGCATGCGGCGTGCTCGCCGCCGCGGTCCCCGGCATCATCGCCCTCGTACTCAACCGCTACATCGTCCAGGGCGTCACGGGCGGTTCGCTGAAATAGCACGGCGGATGGCTGGCCGGGATCCGCTCCTGGTCGCCAGGCCGCGGGTCAGTCAGCCCCTGCATTGCCGGGTGTTCGCGCCTGCCTGCTTGCGGTGAGCCAGAGCGGCAAGCAGCATTCCGGTGTCCCTGGTACCGAGCTTCACGAACATCGGGACGTCGGCGAGGCTGACAGGATAGTTCCGCAGGTTTGCCGGGCCGTTGACCGCGCAGCCGTGCAGAACGTCATACCACCTTCCCGCTGGGACGTGGATGTCGCGGCTGGTCACGTTGGCGAGCACCGGCGCCGCGAGCAGCGAGTCGCCGAACAGCCACTCGTCGTTGATCGTGTAGGACCGCTGGTCGTTCGGGTAGTCGAAGAAGATCGGCTTCATGATCGGCTCCCCGCTGGAAACGGCACGGGCGACCTGCCTCATCAGGTACGGGTACAGCCGCTCGTGAAGACGGATCGCGTCCCGGTAGAGGTTGATCGCCTGCTGGCCGTAGCGGGCGGGGTTGACCGAGCCCATCATGAGCGGCGTGAGCGCCTCCGCTTGCGCCCAGCGTACGAGCACCGGCTTGGTCGGGCTGGCAGGCGGGTTGGACCCGTCAGAGCCTCCGATCATGTCCATCTCGGTGAACGGGTAGCCGATGACCGAGATGGAGAGCGCCTGGTGGGCGGCGGCTTGCAGACCTGCCCAGTTGGCGCTCTTGTCGATCGAGTCGGTGGCGAAGCCGTAGCGCTGCGTCCCGGTCCAGGCGCTTGAGATCATCCCCTGGCCGCCGAGATCGAATTGGTTGATAAAATTCAGGCCGATCCTCTGGGCGTCCATCTTGGTCGTGTTGGGATAGGGCTGGCACTTGGGGTCATAGATCTGGGTGTCGAATTTCCAGCTGTTGATGCCGTACCGCCGGGCGAGCGTGTCGAACTTCTGCTTCAGCCACGCGCGGGCAGCCGGGTTCGCGAGGTCGACCAGCCCGGGGTGGTCGCTGCTTCCGCCGCCGAACCAGGTGGTGGCGCAGGAGGACTTCGTACCGAACGGGATCGGATTGCTGACCGCCTTGAGGAGATAGCCCTTCTTGTCGAGGAACGGCCAGAGGACGGATGCCCTGTCTCCGTTCCGGTTGTCGTAGAAGGTGTCCCACAGGCCGAAGCCGAATCCCATTTTGTGGATCTGGCGGATCATTGCCTTCGGGTTGGGGAACTTGGCGGGCTGATTGAAGACGTGGTCGGCGTAGCCGGCTGCCCAGCCGTCGTCGAGCATCACGGTATGGGCGGGGAGGCGGTTGTCGGCGAGGCTGCGGGCGTAGGCAAGGAAACTGGACTGGGTCACGCCGAGATGCAGGTCACCCCAGTCGTCCCACAAAGGAGTCTTGTACTGCCGCGGCGGCGTGTCGCTGCGCCTCGGCTTGCCCGCGATGCCGACGTAGTCCTCGTAGACCGCCCTGGGGGTGGACTCGACGAATATCGTCGCGTTGTAATCGCGGGAGTCGCCGACGGCGGCCGGGGCACCCACATCGCCGTCGTTCGAGCGGGTGCTGTTGGTCACGAGGAAGCTGGCCCGGCCGCTCTTGCCGGCATTGATCTGGACGTTCATGACGTTGTCGGTATCGACCCATATACCGGCGGACGACTTGGTGAACCAGAACGGATTGTGCACGAAGTAGGAGAAGGGGCCCACCTCGTTGTCATTGACCTGACCTGAGCTCAGCGGCCACGGCTGGTTGCTGTAAGGGGCGCCCTGGCCGTTTTCCACGATGCCCTCGCCGTACCAGTCTCCAGCCGGCGCGAGCGCGTAATCCCCGCCGACCGAGGAGACCACGCGTGACTCGTCATTGACCTGCCAGTGAACCCGGTACCGATCGGCCTTGGGGGTCACCGTATAGGTCACGTTCACGCCCGGATCGGTCGTCGCGAGCCGGAGGGTCAGAACTCCGCCCTGCCACCGTGTGGAGGTCACCCTGGTGGCCAGGTAGGAGCGTCCGCCAGCCACGAACCTCGCCGCGGCGGCCGTCGGGCTGCTCCCGGTCGTGGCCAGCACGGTCCGGCCGTCACGAGCCGTGGTCACCTCGAACGGGTTCTCGCTGACCACGATGCTGTAGCCCGGACCGCCAGCCGAGGCCGGCCGGGTCAAGGCGAGCGAACTTCCCCGGTCGGCGAAGCGGGTGGCGGCAGGCCGGCCGGAAAGGATCTGTTTCCCCGCCGGTGTGGCGCGGGTGCCGGCCGCGGCCGGCACGGCCGCCGCGACAATCGCGATCGCGCTGGCGAGCGCCGCCACCATCATTGCCAAGCCCGGCCGGCGCCTCGGCCGGGCAGGCACATGACTCCTCCCGATCACGCGCTCACGAGTCACCCTCACCACTCCTTTCGCGGGCAGGCAGCCGATCGGGTCTCCCCGGCCCCGAGAGCGGGACATCGGGCGGGGACAGTGCCGTGGCAGTGCTGTCGCTGGGCATGCCGATCGCTGATGCGCTCGTGCAGACGACCTCGGGCTGGCCGCCGCCCCGGACACCCTGCCTGACTGCGCGGTTATGCTCTAATTTGTTCATTATTAGGCAAACTACTCTCAAAAACTTCAGGCATCAAGACTGAGGTTACGAGAGCTAGAGCCCCTCGGTTCTCCTCGCCCCGCGCCCCGTCGAGTCGAGCGAATCGAATCACATAATGCGAGGTCAAGTAGGGTTTGCGCATCCAGGCATGAGGTGGCCATCCTGCAGATCCCGCGGATCCGCAGCAGGCGACCAGTCACCGGGAAGTGGCGGAGTCATGATCGGATGAGCTAATTCGATCGTAATCGATCAGATCTCATGACCTGGTACCGGTGATGAGTCGTTCGCGGTCGAACATCGCCGACGTGAGCCGCCAGCCGAGCCGGTTGAGGACCAGCAGCACCACGGCGGCGCCGAGGTCGATGACGAGAGTGGCGTGGATCACGTTGAACGCGATGAGCGTTGTCACCACGACCGAAGGGAGGTTCGCGAGCAAGCCGAGCTGCTGGGCGACGCGGACCTCGCTGACCCGGGTAGAGATCGCCACGCCGATCCAGATCGACCAGCCGGCCAGCAGGGGGGTGAAGATCAGCTGGGCGAGCAGATCCGGGCCTCGTACAAGCGCCGATGTCACGGCCGGCTGACCGAAGATCTCGACGCAGGCCAGGAAGAACACGTAGACCGCGTACGAGATCGCCACCGACGGGATAAAGCACGCCAGGGCCTTGCCGAGCAGGAACTCCTCGCGGCGGACCGGTGTCGTGAGCACCGGCTCCAGCGTGCCCTGCTGGCGCTCCCCGACGACCGAGAAGGCGGCGATCGTCGCGGGCACCAGTGCCGGGATGGCCAGCAGGTACAGCAGCTCATGGCGGGCTGCGAGCTGGCTCGCCGCCGCGGCGGACAGGGTGAAGACCGTGATCAGGGGCTGGAGGAGGAAGATGAGCGGGAGGATCGCCATCCCGGCGACGATGGAGCGATTACGCCGGTACTCGCGGAACTCCTTGCGGACGATGGCCCGCACGCGCCTCCTGCTGATGCTCATTTCCGGCTCGCCTCCGCATCCTCGCCGACCAGCTCGAGGTAGACATCCTCAAGCGAGTGGCGCGACTCGCCGATCGACAGCACGTCGGCGCCCGCCTGGACGAGAGCCCGGGTGGCGGCGGGCGCGGCGACGACCGGGTCGGAGATGGCGAGCACGTAGGCGGCGGTGCCGTCGCCCTGCCAGCCATCGATGCCCGGCAGGCCGGCGAACACGCGGCCGGGGTCAGGCAGCGGGGCGAGGGTCCTGACCGTGAGCGTCTTGGCGAACATCTGCTCGCGCAACTCGTCGGGCCGGCCGATTGTACGCAGCGTCGTGTTCAGGATCGCGACCCGGTCGCAGAGGCGCTCGGCCTCCTCGAGGCGGTGCGTCGTGAGGAAAATCGTGACGCCGCCGCGGCGGAGCTCGTCGATCAGCTCGTGCACGTCGCGGGCGGCTACCGGGTCCAGGCCGGCGGTCGGCTCGTCAAGGAACAGCACCTCGGGGTCGCTGAGCAGCGCACGCGCCAGGGCGACCCGCTGGCGCAGGCCCTTGGACAAGGAGCCGCAGGCATCGCGGGCCCGGTCGGCCAGGTTGACGGCGCGCAGCGCACGGTCAATGCGATCGCCGGGGTCGGGCGTCTCGTAAAGGTCGGCGAAGCATCCGAGGTTCTCGGCCACGCTCAGGCGCAGGTACAGGCCCGGGGACTCGGGCATGACCGAGATCCGCCGGCGGATCTCCACCCCGTTCTCCGGCGCGAGCGGGATTCCGGCGACCGTCGCCGAGCCCGAGGTCGGCGCGATGAGCGTGCCGAGCGTCCGCACGGTCGTCGTCTTCCCGGCGCCGTTCGGCCCGAGGAAGCCGAAGACCTCGCCGTAGCCGATGTCAAAGGAGACGTCATTGAACGCGACCCGGTCGCCGAAGCGCTTGCTCAGGCCGCGGACGGAGATCGCCGGGGCGCCTCGGTTCGCCCCGGATGCCGCCGCCACCGAGATCGCGAGACCCGAAGTCGCCAGACGCTCACCGTGCCCGCGGACGGCAGGCACGTCCTGCCCGGATACCGGGACCGGTGGCTCGGCCGGGGATGCGGTGCGGCGCCGCAGCTTCCTGATGAGCCACCTGATCACGTGGAACATCACTGGTACCGCAGGGCCGTGCCGGGCTGGATCCTGGTGGCGCGGCGCAGCGGCCCGCGGATCACGATGAGCGTGAGCACGAGGACGCCGGCGAGCGTGATCAGCAGGATGGCCGGCGGGAACTCCTGCGGCAGGGTCACGGCGGCGTTGTGGAGCAGGAGCGTCAGCAGCCCTTCGTAGATCAGCCAGCCGAGCAGGACCCCGAACACCCAGCCGACCGAGGCCAGGACAACCGCCTCCACGCTGAAGACCCGCCGGATGTGCCGGGCCCTGGCGCCCACGCAGCGCAGGATCCCGACCTCCCGGGTGCGCTCGATGACGCCCATGCTGAGGGCGCTGACCAGGCCCATGAGCATGATTGCTACCACTACGAGGCCGAGGATCTCCACGATGGTGAGGATGGCGGCGTCGGCGGCGGTGATCTGCGCCTCCGTGACGTAGATCTTCGTGGTGCTGACCGGGTACCCGGCGGCGGCCAGCCTGTTCGCGGCGGCGGTGGTCACCCGGTTGACGGCGGCGTGCGCGGTGCTGGCAGTGCCGAGCCAGATCGAGTCCGCGGTGCCCGGCCCGCCGTCCAGGCGCTCCAGCACGGGCAGCGGGAAGTAGACGGTGCCGCCCGCGTTGGGCTGGCCGGTGTCGATCCCGATGACCTTCACCCTGGTGGGTCCCGCGGCCAGGGTGAAGGTGAGGATCTGCCCGGCCCGGGCGCCGGTGGCGCGGGCGACGGCAGGCCCGAGCACCACCGGCGGGACGGCGGGGCGGGCGCCGGGGGCGGTATCGCCGGCCGTGAACCAGTGGCCCGCGCTCAGCCGGTAACCGTAGAAGGGGCGGGCGCCGAGGCCCCACGCCGTGTAGGTCTGCCCGTTGTACTGCACGGAACTGGTCTCGACCGGTTCGGCTCTGGTGACGCCGGGCGTGGCGGCGGCGACGGCGAGCGCCTGGGCGCCGAACGGCCGCGCGCCGTGGGTCGATGCCATCCCCACGCCGACGCTGAAGTGCAGCTTGCCGATGGTCTGGCTGATGACGGCCGTTATCGACTGGCCGAGGGCGAGGAAGGCGATCGCGAGCCCGGCTGCCACAGCGACCTGCGCGATCGTGGCCGCGCTGCGGCGCTTTTGCCGCAGCGCGTTGCGGACTCCCATCCGCACGCTGCCGGGCACCCTGGCCCCGGACAGCAGGCCGCTGCGCGCGGCCAGCCGGTCGAGCCAGCCGGAGCCGAATCCGCTGGCGCCCGGTCCGGCCAGGGTCTCGGCCACGGGCCTGCGCAGCGCGCGGCGCAGCGCGGGCAGCGACGCGGCCACGGCGAGCGCCGGGCCGAGCACGAGGCCGGCCGCGACCACGGGGACCGAGATGGCGAAGCCGAACGACACGTCGATGAGCTTCACGGCGAAGTAGCCGGCCAGCAGGTAGGCGATGGCGATGCCGAGAATGGTGCCGATGACCGCGCCCGCCGCGCCCAGCATCGCCGCGGTGCGCACGGTGATGCCGGCGATCTGCCGCCGGCGCCCGCCGAGCGTCTTGAGGATGGCGATCTCGCCGGCCTGCTCGGCGATGAGGGTGTTCATCGTGGCTGAGATGAGGAACAGGGCGGAGGCGAACGCGAGGATCGTGATGATGTACAGCAGCGCGATGATACGGCTGAACCCGGGCTGCCCGGGCCACTGGCCGGGTGCCCGGACGGCGGGCAGCGCCGTGATCGGGTCCGCTCCGGTCCGCGCGGTCAGGTAGGCGCGCACCTCGGCGACCACCCGGGACTGCGCGGCCGTGCTGTCGTCGGTGAGCCGGAACCCCAGGTAGTTGTAACCGCGCACGCCGCGCAGCGCCTGCACCGTGGCCGTCGGGGCGTAGAAGACCGGCGTGGTCGAGCCGTTCGCGCCAGGGGTCGCGTCCAGGTTCATGCCGGTACCGCTGATCCGCAGCCGTTCCAGCCTGCCGTCGGCGGCCCGTACGTCGATCGTGCCGCCGGTGGGGACGGCGAAGCCGGCGGCCCGGACGTTGCCCGCATCGGCCAGCACCTCGCCAGGCCCTGGCATCCGGCCGGTGAACAGCGCGACGGTGTTGACCGGCGCAGTCGCCAGGTCGGTGCCGGCGAGCTCGACGTCCTGGGGGCCGGCGGCGGATGCCGCCGTCGTGGCGTAGCCCACGGCCGGGCTGACCGCGGCGACGCCCGGCAGGCGGCCCAGCGCGCCGAGCTGTGCCGGGCGCAGGTCGAGGATTCTGGTGGATATCCCGACGTCATACAGGTGGCTGCCCGCGATCTGGCGGGTCATGGCCGCGTTCAGCAGGGCCGGCACGGCGAGGAATCCGAGGCTCGCGATCGCGATGCTCAGCGTGAACACCGCCAGCAGCGTGCGCGCGCGGTGCCGGGTCAGGTCACCCCAGGCCTTGCGGTTCAGCGTACTCACGGTCACCGCCGCGTATCGCCGGTGATCAGGCCATCGCGAACGGACACGATCCGGGAGGCCAGCGCGGCGAGTGACGGGTCGTGCGTGACGTACACCACCGTGGTCCCGTGTCCGTTCAGGCCCTTGAGCAACCCGAACATCTCCCGCGCCAGCCCGGTGTCGAGATTGCCGGTGGGCTCGTCGCCGAGCAAGATCGGCGGTCCGCAAGCCATCGCTCTGGCGATCGCCACCCGCTGCTGCTCTCCGCCGGACAGCTCCAGCGGCAGCCGGTCACCGCGATCGCCGAGCCCGACCGTGGCGAGGTGGCGGCTGGCTACCGCCTTGCGCTCGCTGGACGGCCCGAGCCGGGCGAGGTCCAGCGGGAGCGCGGCGTTCTCCGCCGCGGTGAGCGTCGGCATCAGCTGGAAGAACTGGAAGACGATGCCGATGGTGCGGCCGCGCCAGACAGCGAGCTGCTCCTCGGTCATCTGGTCCAGGCGGCTGCCGTGGACCGTCACCGTGCCGGCCGTGGGCCGGTCGATCCCGGCAACGAGGTTGATGATCGTGGTCTTGCCGCTGCCTGACGGGCCGGTGATCGCCACCATCTCGCCCGCGCCGATAGCCAGGTCCACGCCGTTCAGCGCGCGGAACCCGACCCGCCCGCTGCGGTAGGTCTTCTCCACCCCGGCCAGCTCGATGATGGCCGGGGCGGCGGCCGCGCCGGTCACCGTGCCTGGCCGGTTCCGAGCAGGTACTCCGGACCGGCAGGCGGGCCTGTCTCGCCGGCGAGACGGCCGTCGGTCAGGAACATCACCCGGTCGGCCCACGCGGCGTGCCGGACGTTGTGGGTGGCGAGCAGGACCGCGCAGCCAGCGGCGCACCGCTGGCGCAGCAGGCCCATCACCGTTTCGCCGGTGATCGCATCGAGGGCACCGGTCGGCTCGTCGGCCAGCAGCAGCGACCGGCCCCCCGCGACCGCCCGGGCGATCGTCACCTGCTGCTGTTCGCCCCCGGACAGCTGGCCGGGGAACCGGTTCCCGGCGGCTGCCAGGCCCAGGGAGTCCAGCAGGCCGCGGGCGCCCGCCATCGCCGCCTTCGGCCTGACGTCATCCAGTTCCAGCGCGAGTGCCACGTTCTCGGCGGCGGTCAGCGACGCGAGCAGGTTGGTCTCCTGGAAGATGAAGCCGATCTGCCGCCGCAGCGCCTGCGCGAGCCCGGCCCCGTCCAGGCCGGCCAGGTCACGGCCGGCCAGCAGTACCCGGCCGGAGGTCGGCCGGTCCAGGCCGCCCGCCAGCCGCAGCAGGGTCGACTTACCCGAACCGCTAGGCCCCATGACGGCCACGAACTCGCCGACGCCGACCTGCAGCGACACATCGTCCAGCGCGACTACCCGTAGGTGCCCGGACCCGAAGACCCGTCCCGCCTGGTCTACGTCTAGGAGTACCACTGGCTGCTCCGTTCCGCCGCTTGTCCGGCCGCGATCTCCGGGTGCCGCCTGGCCGGCCCGGCGGCGGCGTTTTCCCTCGCGAGCCGCGCCTCGCACATGTCGAGCCAGTGCGCCTCGGCCTCGGCCTGGAAGACCAGCGCGTCGAGCATCATCAGCCAGGCCAGGTCCCCGCTGGATTCAGCGGCGGCCTTCAGCCGGGTAACGTCCTGAAGCGCCCGCACTGTCGCCGCCCGCTGCTGCTGCACGACCGCGGTGACGTCCGCCACGCCCGACCGCATCGCGAACACCAGCTTGATCGCCACCTCCTGGCGGGGAATCACCTCGCGCGGAACCGGGGTCTCGAACCAACGGCCCAGCTCGTCAAGCCCGGCCTCGGTGATCTGGTACACCTTCTGGCCGTCGGCGTCGGTCGCGGCGGTAACCAGCCCGTCCCGCTCCAGCCGCCCCAGGGTGGTGTACACCTGCCCGACGTTGAGCGGCCAGACATCCCCGGTCGCGGCCTCGAATTCGGTCTTCAGCCCGTACCCGTGCATGGGCCCGGCGGACAGCACCGCCAGCAGGCTGTGACGAACCGACACCAGCACCTCCATACCAGGTATTGCATACCGAGTATGGCATCACGGCGATTGCAGGTCAACGACGCCCCGGCGGGCGTAACCGTCGGCGTGCAGACTGCCCAACGGCGGGGACGGGCTTTGCTGGTGGTGCCCGCCTGCCTGCGGCTAGCCGATCGGGCAGCCGGGCTTGGCCCGCGCCCGGCCCGAGTCAGGGCTGACCATCAGGCAGGACTCGTCCACCGCCTCGAAGGCACGGGCGGGGATCTGCTTGAGCAGGGAGACCAGGGCGTCCGGCCATCGCGGGTAGCCGCTGCCCTGGAAGAACCAGTTGCTCCCGTTATCGGCCAGGATGAGCCCGTAGTGCTGCATCTCGGTCAGCACCGCCTTGGCGTCGGCGCAGTACGGCGCGGTGCTGGCACAGAACCTGGCCACGTTGAAGCTCGCCTTCAGCCGGAACCTGGCGCCCATGGGCGGCAGGGATGGATGGTGGCCCGCCCCCGCCTCGTGGCGGGCGGCCACAGGTAGGCGGACTGGGTGTGCTGCGCGGTGAACCTGATCGCGTGGGTGACCGGTCGGCCCGACTTGACCGCCGCCTGCACCTGGGCGAAGTTGAGCAGCCCCGGCAGGATGGGCAGGCCGGCGGCGTCCGCGGAGGTCCAGCCGGCCGGGCGGAGCCGGTTGGAGGTCAGGGTCCAGATCGCACCGGAGCCGGCCGTCGAGCCGGACCGGGAGTAGCGGGCGTGCCAGAGTTCGTACAGGGTGCACGGGCCGGAGTTGACCATGATCGCATGACGGTCGCCGCCGGCGTTCCTGCCGCCCTCGATGAGGGTGCCCGGGCCGAACGGGTAAGGTCCCTTGTCGCTCTGGCTGGCGTACTGGAACGTGATGGAGACCAGCGGATGGGCGCTGGTGACGATGTTGTACGGGATGCCGTAGGGGAACCCGCCGGGGTTCGGGCCGAAGTCGGGGTGCAGGAAGGTACGGGCCGAGTTCATGCTCCGCAGCCAGGCGGCGCTGTGCGAATCGGCCGGCAGCCTGGAAATGTCGGTGTTCCAAATGTTGTCCGCGGGAAACATCGGGCAGTTGGGCGCGCCAGGAACGGTGGTGCCTGCCTGGCTGACGGCCCGCAAGCCCAGGCCCCGGCCGGCCCGGGGCGCGGGACGCGCAGCGGAGGCGGCGCCCGCAGCGGGCGCGGAGCGCACGGCGGACGCGAGGCGGGCGGACGCGGTGCCGGCAGCGGAGGCGGGAGAGATGACAGCCCCGCAGACGGCCACGGCCGTCAACGACGTGGCGGCCATCACCACGGGAAGAAGGCCAATGCGGGAAGGCGCTGACCGGCCCAGCGGGTTCACCCGGCCATCCTGGCACGGCCGACCCGGGCCAGGCAGGAAGTCACGACCAGATGCGCCGTCATGCATGTGCACGCGGGCTGGGCTCGCCGATCCTCATGTTGGTACCGAGGGGCGCGACGTCATTCTGTTACTCGACGTGACCTCATCCTCGGCAATTCTGCACGCTGCGGCACTTGATCGGCTGGCCGGGCACGAGGACGCTGGAACTGGTGATGGCCTGAGCCGTCACGGCTTCGGCGGCCAGCCAGCCGCCGGGGCCAGCCAGTCCCCTCGTCCTAAAGGAGCAGGACATGCGCAGCGTCTCGATGACGCGATTGGTTCCGCTGCTAGCGGCCGCGGCCTTGGCAGCGGCCTTCCTGCCGTCTGCGGGTGCCCAGGCCGGGGCCGCCCCTGCGGGCGGTCACCAGATCCGGTCGCGCATCACCGGCGGCCCGGTACCTGGCGGGAATATCACTGTGGCCCGCAGCTCGCCCGCCACAGCTTCCCTGCCGTCCAAGCAGCAGCAGATCAAGGTCCTGGCTGCGGTGCTGAAGAAGATGCATCGCAACTACCCGAAGTACGCGCACATCACCCCGGGCCCGCAGGACATCTTCGACTACGGCATCGGGCCGCTGTGGCTCAAGGGTACCGACGGGGCCGGGACCACGATCGCGGTCATGGAGGGCTGGAAGGATCCGAACATCGGCAAGGTCGTCGCCGGCTTCGACAAGATGTTCGGGCTGCCGAACCCGCCGATCACCACGATCTTCCCGGCCGGCCCGCTGCCGAAGAAGTGCCCGCCGGGCATGGTGGCGCTTGGCAGTTTCGGGTCGTGCAAGGCGTGGGCCGGCGAACTGGAGCTGGACGTGCTTTCCGCGCACCTGATCGCGCCGTACGCGAAGATCATCATCTCTGCGACGCCGGCCGACACGCAGGAGACCGACGACGCGGCCAGTCAGGTCGCGATGCCGGAGATCATGAAAGGCGTCGAGGTCATCGCGGCTGAGCACCTCGCTAACGTGATTTCGATCAGCGACGGGATCGGCGAGTCCGCTTACAGCGCGGGCGCGGCGGAGATCACCGCCCAGAACCCGGGCGAGCTGGCGGCCGCCGCGGCCGGCATCCCCGTCCTGGTGGGCACCGGCGACTGCGGTGTCGTGCAGAACCTGCCTGTGGCCAACTCCCAATGCGGGAACGCCTCTCACCAGCCGGACACGGCGGCCTGGGATGACTCGCCGTGGGTTACCGCGGTCGGCGGCACCGTCCCCGACATCAACCCCAAGACCGGAGCGAAGGCAGGCTCCGACCCGGTCTGGCACGTGGCCGGGATCTTCTCCGAGGGCGCCGGCTACTCCTCGGTGTTCACCCGTCCCGCCTACCAGAACGGCGTGGCGGACATCACCCGCAGCCCGATGCGGTCGGTGCCTGACATCACGCTGGACGCCCAGGACGGGACGTCCGAGTCCGGCCCGCTGCTGAACGGCGTGCTGGCGCTGGCCACCCAGCTGAACCACGGCCGGAACGTCGGCCCGGTCAACCCCGCCCTGTATGACAACCTCGGCCCGCGCGGCACGGCGGCGGGCATCGCCGACGTCATCCACGGCAACAACTCCGTGGTCGTCGGCGGCAAGACCGTCGTGCAGGGCTTCACCGCAGCCAAGGGCTTCGACGTGGCCACCGGCTGGGGCACGATCAGCGGCAAGTTCGTGCCGAGCCTGGTCGCCGCGACCCGCGCGAACGGCCAGGAGGCCACGGCGCGGCAGCAGGCACAGGCCGACCTGACGAGGCTGCAGCACGCCGTCGAGCTCACGCCGGACAGCATCGGCACGGGCGGCTCGACGTACCTGCTGGCCGGGGGCTTCCTGCCCGGTCACCCGGTGCAGATGTCGATCGACGGCAAGGCAATCGCCACGCTGACCGTCGGTGACCTGGGCACGGTTACCGACATGATCAACCCCAGCATGCTCAAGCTGGCGCCAGGCGAGCACACCGTCCAGCTGAGCAGCCTGCTGATCAGCAAGACCGCGAGGTTCCACATCCGGTAGTCCCGGTGCCCTGCCCGGCCGCGGCCACCCAGCCGCGGCCGGGCACGGTGGTCAACGGCTGCGGCGCGCAACCCGTACCCGGCGTTAGCTGATCAGGCCGCTGCGTCGCCGGACACCGCGGAACCTGGCGTTCGCGGTCGGCGATCCGGCGAAGTCGTTCATTCAGTTGTCGGTGGAGTGGATCATTACCGGCCGTGTGTCGCGGCCGTCGATGTTGTCGTAGATGCCGGGGAAGGTCTGGAACTGGCCGCTGGGATTGTGATGCAGGTGTGACTCGTTCAGGGTCAGCTTGCCCCGCCCGGAGTCGACCACGTAGAAGACGGCGCCGCCGCCCTCCCGCGCCCTGTTGTTGCGCATGATCGTGCCGGCGATGAGCGTCTTGTAGTCGGTGCCGTCGTTGTAGATCGCGCCGCCGCTGCCGCCGCCCGGCGTCCCGGGGGAGGCCGGGTTGGCGCCCCAGCCGACTGCCTTGTTGCCGCTCAGGACGCTGTTGAGAACCTTCCATTGGACGCTGATGCTGCTCAGCGCTGCGCCGTTGGAGCAGCGGTTGGCGGTGAACGTATCGCGGGTGATGTACACCGGCCGGTTCCGGTACTGCGCGAGCGCGCGGATGGCACCGCCGCCCAGATCTGGGCCGTAGCGGTAGCACCGGTTGCCGGTGAACCGGGAGTTGACCGCCTTGAACTGGCCGCCCTCCGCGTAGATGGCACCTCCGCCGTCGACGCCGCCGTACCAGCACCGCGGGATGTTGGCCGTGCAGGTGGCCTGGTGCGTGCCGTTGAAGCCGCCGGTGAAGGTGATGTTCTGCACCACGATCTGCGGGTACGGCTGGTTGACGCAATCATCTGTCGACAATCGGCCGCGGCAGGTGTCAGAGAACAGGATCCGGCGTTTGCCGCCACCGCTGAGCGTGACCAGGCCGCCGCCATCCAGCACGACAAGATGCCTGGTCTTGGGCACTGTGGCGGTGGAGGTCATCACGATCGTGACCGGCTTCTTGCCGCAGTCAAACCTGATGATCCCGCCCGCGGCGACAGCACGGACCACGGCCGCGGACGTGCAGCCGGCCGGCCTGCCATCGCCGATCACGCGGTCCGGATGACCGGTCTTCACCGCCCTGCCCGCAGGGGGCACCGGGAAATGACCGTGGGGATTGCCGATCCCGGGCAGCACACCCGGATGGCCCGTCGCCGGCGAGGTGCCCGCCGCAGCCCGCAAACGCCCCGCGGCGACCTGGGCACCCTGAGCGCCAGAGGCCCCCGCGGCGGCTAGCCCGCCGATACCCGCCAGAGCCGTCACAACGATCCCGAAACGACGTATCTGCTGCACCGCGCTCATGCTAGGGCGACCGCTCAACCGATGCAGGAAATCACGACAAGAAGCGCACATCCACAAAGCCAGCCGCCGAACCATTCCGGTGGCAGGGCGGAGCGCACGACAGCGAGCTGGTGCGGCCCTGGCCGGTTCCGCCAGTCAGCGAATCGGCTTGGCAACCGCCCGCTTGGTCATGGATCCGAGCTTACGGGTTCCGCCCGTCCGCTTGCCGGTCAGCCTGGCTTCGTCCGGCCACCGGACGTCATAGGCCCAGCCGAGCTTCTCGGCCAGCCAGATCATTCGCGCGGCGATGTCGATCTGGCCCTTGAGCACGCCATGACGCGCGCAGGTCGGGTCGGCGTGGTGCAGGTTGTGCCAGGACTCGCCGAAGGACAAGATCGCGAGCCAGGAGACGTTCCTGGACTTGTCGCGCGCCTTGAATTCCTCCTTGCCGAACGTGTGGCAGATCGAGTTGATGGACCAGGTGATGTGATGCAGGAACGCGATCCGCACCAGGGTCGCCCAGAAGAACGCGGTCACCGCGCCCTGCCACGACATGGACCACAGCCCGCCGATGAGTGCGGGCGCGAGCAGGGAGACGGCGACCAGCCCGGGGAACCACCGGGAGATCCTCGCGACGTCAGAGTCCGCGAGCCAGTCCGGGCAGAACTTCTCCTCTGAGGTGACGTCACCGTCGAACAGCCAGCCGACATGCGCGAAGGCGAGGCCCTTGCTGAGCGCCTTCCAGTCGCTGCCGAAGCGCCATGGCGAGTGCGGGTCGCCTTCCTTGTCGCTGTACTTGTGGTGCCTGCGGTGATCGGCGACCCAGGTGATAACCGGCCCCTCGATGGCCAGGCTCCCGGCGAGCGCCAGCGCGATCTTGTACCCGCGTACCGCCTTGAATGACCCGTGAGTGAAGTAGCGGTGCAGGCCCACGCTGACCCCGAGCCCGCAGATGCAGTAGAAGGCAATCGCGATGATGACGTCATGCCAGCCGAGGCCCCAGCCCCACGCCAGCGGCACCGCGGCGATCAGGGCGAGCAGGGGAACGGCCACGAACACGCCCACCAGGACGCGCTCAAAGGAAGGGCGCGGCTCCGGCTCGATCTCCGGCCGGGGCACGTCAAGAGAGGTGAGCACGGTGGTGTGCGCCGCCGTAGCGTCAGCAGTTGCTGTCATGGGATCCTCGCTTGCCGGTCGCCGGGATGCAGATGGACGAGTGCCCCGCACACGCCGTGGTCTAGAGCCCACGCAAGATACGCTTACGTATCCGTAGCTTACCCTGCCGTAGCTTACCTCGCCGTAGCTTACCTCGCCGTAGGTTGCGCAGGCGCTCGCTCGGGATGGCGACTTCAGGTCCGGCCGTTACGGTCGTCGTGGTTTCCGGGCCGGGCCGGAGCGGAAGCGCGGCGGGGTCGGCTCGGGCCGAGGATGTGGTCGGCGAACATGGTGACGGCGTCGTCGATGAGGCGCGTGTACCGGTCGCCATCGGGGTCGTTGGCGAGTTGCTGGCCGGCCAGGCCGAGGACTACCGCGGTCCAGAGGTCGAAGTCGGCTTCATTGCGGACACCGGCGCGGGCGAGGGTCGTGCGGACGCCCGCGAGAACCTCGACGGCTATCGCGTACGAGTCGGGGGATGGCTGGAATCCGGGAATGGTGCGCAGGAACAGCAGCTGGTAACGAGCCTGGTCCTGGGCGGCGAACTCCAGGAAAATGCCGGCGACGGCCCGCAGAGCGCTGCGGGCATCGTCGGGGATCTCAGCGTCAGCGAACCGCCTTGCCAGCGCCAGGTTGCCGTCGGCGAACATGCGGTCGTAGAGAGCGTTCTTGGAGGCGAAGTAGGTGTAGAGCGACTGCGGCTCCATGTTGACGGCGTGCGCGAGCGCTCGCAAGGACAGGGCGCCCAGGCCGTCAGCGCGCACCATGGACCAGGCAGTGCCGAGGATCTCCTGCTTGGTCGCCTCGTGCCGGTCGCGGCGGCGGTCGCGGCGGCGGGGGCCGGCGGGCGTCGTCGAGGACATGGGTTGACTCTAACCGATAATGCTGCGACTATCCTGACAGTGTTCGGAATTCCGAAAGGTAGATGGGGGGACGCCGTGGCGGGGACAACGGCCGTCGGCGAAGGCGTCACGGTGCCTTTGGGGCACCAGGAGGCGATGATCCTCGCGGCGACGGAGTTCGACCGGATGGTGGCGCAGCTGAAGGCGCTGACCCCGCGCGACTGGGCACAGCCGACGGCGTGCGAGCTATGGGACGTGCGGGCGATGGCCGCGCACGTGCTCGGCATGGCCGAGGCGCAGGCCTCGTTCCGCCAGTTCGCCCACGACTTCCGCGCGGCCGGCAAACGGTCCGGCGGGAAGATGATCGACGAGATGTCGGCCACGCAGGTGCGCGAGCGAACGGCTATGACGCCCGGCGCGATCGTCAGCCGGCTGGCGGCGGTGGCCCCCAAGGCCGTGCGTGCCAGGCGCCGGGCACCGGCGCCTGTCCGGTGGGCCGTCCGGCTCAAGAACGACCCGCCGTTCGATGCCGAGCGATGGCGCTACGGCTACCTGGTGGACACCATCTTCACCCGCGACACCTGGATGCACAGACTCGACATCAGCCGGGCGACCGGGCGCGCCATGGAACTCACCGCAGGGCACGACGGCCGCCTCGTCGCCGACGTCGTCGGCGAGTGGGCGCGCCGCCACGGTCAGCCGTTCACCCTGATCCTCACCGGCACGGCCGGCGGCCAGTGGCGCTCAGGCGAGGCTGGGGAGCACCTCCAGCTCGATGCGCTCGACTTCTGCTGGATCGCCGCCGCCCGGCAGCCCGGTACCGGGCTGATGGCCACGCAGGTCCCGTTCTGAGACTGGCCAGCCAGCTAGGCCAAGCCAGCACCGCCAACCAGCAGGAGGAGCCATGGCAATCGCAACCTACTTCCATCCCCGGTCACTCACCGCACTGCAGTACGACGAAGCCATCAGGGAACTCGAGGCCGCAGGAGCCGCGAACCCGGCAGGCCGGGTTCATCACTCCTGCTCCGGGCCCGACAACGCGCTGGTGGTCTACGAGGTGTGGGAGTCGCAGCAGGCCTTCGACGAATACGGACCGGTGCTCATGCCGATCCTGCGCAAGGCGGGGATAGACCCCGGAACGCCGGACATCAGGCCGGTTCACAACCTCGCCAGCTGACCAGGGGCCGGCCCCCGTATCTGCAGAGCACGTCGCGCCACATCAGGCTGCGATCCGGTTCTCCGTCGACGGCATCGCTCAGGGTTCCGGCGGGTGACTTCTGCAGCTGCAGGGCCGTCCAGCGATTGACCGGGGTCGCGTACTTCGCCTTGATCAGGGCCGGGAGCTCGGGCAGGCAGGGCACATCGGCGACCGGTGCGGCGCCGACCGTCGTGACAGGGTCAGTGAGCAGCCAGACGTATGCGTCGAACTCGATAACCTCGCGGAGTACCGCCGGTACTTGCTGGCGCAGCCTGCTGGCGTCGAGGGGTTCCGAGACCACGGCCCCGATGCGCTCACGGGCGCGGGCCCGCGCCCAGCTGCCGGCCACCAGATGAGCGTATGCCCCGCAACCATGGCGCTTGCCGTACGCGGGCCGCCCGCCAGGCAGTCACCCCCCAGATAGTCGGGATACCGCACGACCAGCGGGGCGGCCTACCGTGCATTTCAGCAGCAACTACCGCAACGCAACGGAGAAACCCGATGACGACGACGCTCCGGATCCAGCATGCGATCACCGATTATCAGCTCTGGAGGAAGGCATTCGACGGATTCGCGGAAGCACGCGCGCAGGCGGGAGTTCGCAGCGTCGCCATCCGCTTGCCGCTGGATGACCCGCAGTATCTGATGCTTGACTTGGAGTTCGACTCGGCCGGGCCGGCGCAGGCATTCGCCGATTTCCTGATGCAGCACGTCTGGTCATCACCCGCGTCCTCGCCCGGCCTGGCCGGCACGCCGCAGGCCCGGATCCTCGACCTCCTGCCCGTCGGCGAACGCTAACTACCGGGCGCCCCGGTCCTGGCCTGACCGGCCGGTCGTCTCATTCACCCGGAATGCCCGCGGATAGACGGAGACGTCGGTGTAGTAGTAGCCGCCGCCCCGGCTCGGCCCGGCGAGACGCCTGGTGGACCCGAAGTCCCGGCCGACGTAGGCTTGCCTCAGTCTGTAAGCCTGTAATGGCGCTAGCTGGCCATCCCGGCTTGTTGCACAGGCGTTGCTCCGGACCCCGGTGGCGCTGCGTACTGACGCAGACGTCTGCTCACCGGGAGATCACGTTGGCACAGCCGCTCGCTCGTTCACCGCGCCAACGGCCAGCCGTCGTCTGGCCGGCGGCACTCGGGTACCGTTGGCCTGCCCCCGCCCGCCCGGCGCCGCGGTCCCCGGCGAGGTACCCGCCACCTGCGCGCATGGCAAGCCATGGCAGCCTGCTCATCAAAGATCCCCGGATGTCGCCGTGACGCGCGGCCGCGCCTGTCACGCTCTTCAGAGTTAGGAGACGGTGGTGTCTGCTACCGAGCCTGCGTCCGGGCCGCGCCGCCTTGGCCTTGCCCTCGCCGTCATCGCGACCGCTCAGCTGATGGTGGTGCTCGACGCGACCATCGTGAACGTTGCCCTGCCGCACATCCAGCGCGCGCTCGGCTTCTCCGGCTCCGGCCTGGAATGGGTGGTGAACGCCTACGCGCTCACCTTCGGAGGGCTGCTGCTGCTCGGCGGCCGCGCCGGGGACATCCTAGGCCGCAAACGGGTGTTCATCGTCGGTCTCATCGTGTTCTCGGCTGCCTCGCTGCTCGGCGGGTTCGCCACCAGCCAGGCGTGGCTGCTGGGCGCCCGGGCCCTGCAGGGCGTCGGTGCCGCGGTAGTCGCGCCGACCGCGCTGTCGCTGGTCACCACCACATTCCCGGAGGGCAGGCCGCGCAACCGGGCGATGGGCGTGTACGCGGCGATGAGCATCGGCGGCGCCGCGGTCGGCCTGCTGGCCGGCGGCCTGCTGACCAGCTACCTGTCCTGGCGCTGGGTGTTCTTCGTCAACGTGCCGATCGGGATCGTCGTCGCGCTGGCCGCGCCGCGGGCGTTCGCCGAGTCGCAGCGCCGTCCGGGCCGGTTCGACCTGCCCGGCGCGATCACCGGCACGCTCGGGCTGGTGGCGCTGGTCTACGGCCTGACCATCGCGGGCACGACCCCCAACGGCGTCTCGCACTGGGGCGACGCCAAGACGCTGGCATCGCTCGCCGCAGCCGTCGTGCTGCTTGCCTCGTTCGTGGTCATCGAGTCACGCAGCGAGCACGCGCTGATGCCGTTGCGGATCTTCCGCGACCGCAACCGGTCCGGCGCCTTCCTGATCATGCTGTGCGTCGGCACCGCGCTGTTCGGGTTGTTCTTCTTCCTGACCATCTTCGTGCAGACCGTCTGGGGCTACAGCGCGCTGAAGACCGGCATCGCCTACCTGCCGATGGTCGGCATGCTCATGGCCATGGCCGGCGTCAGTACCGTGCTGGTGCCCCGGATCGGCGCCCGGCCGCTCCTGCTGGCCGGATCAGCGATCACCAGCGGTGGCATGTTCTGGCTGTCGAGGATCAGCGAGCATTCCACCTACGCCGGCGGCCTGCTCGGACCGATGCTGGTCACTGCTGCCGGCCTGGGCCTTATATTCATGCCCGCCACGCTGGTCGCGCTGTCCAAGGTCGAGGACCGCGACGCCGGCCTGGCCTCCAGCTTGGTCAACACCGGCCAGCAGGTCGGCGGCTCCATCGGCCTCGCGTTGCTCGGCACCGTCGCCTGGACCGTCGTCGCCGACACCGCACGCACCTCGGCGGCCGCCGCCAAGGCCGCCGCGAGCGCCGCCGCCAAGGCCGGCCACCCGCCGCACGGCAACGCCGCGCAGGCCAAAGCCGCGATATACGATCACGCCCTGGCGGTCGGGTTCTCCAGAGGATTCGAGGTATCAGCCGCGATCATGCTGATCGCGCTGATCGTGACGGTCGCCATGATCCGGGTCAGGCGCGAGGACCTGGCCGGCGTCCGGCCCATACCCGAAGCGCAGCCAGCAGGCACGGCGGCGTACCAGCCGGCTGCCGGCACTGCTCCGCCGCAGCAGCGTTAGATCCCGGCAGCAGTCAGGGCGCAAGCCCTCATGCGTGTCGCCAGGCGGTGCTGAACGAGGTCCCTCCTGATTTCAGGCCGGACGTCGTCTGCTTGGTGACACCGGAGCTGACCTCGGTGACCCGGCCAAGTTGCCAGCCGGAGTCGTTGAGCGGGCCGGTGTGCCCGCTGGTGTCGGTCACCGAGACGCTCTTGTAGGTCTGGGTGCCGTAATCGGGCAGCGGGAACAGTCCGCCGCCGGAGTGCCCGATGTCTTCGGAGATAACGTCGGCCGAGCTGCGCTGGCATCCGCCCTGGCCCTGTTGGCAGGCGATGTTCTTCGTCAGCGTCTTGCCGCTGGTGAGGTCCTTCACCACGATGTCGAACTTCTTGCTGCCGGGCTGATAGGTGACGCTGGCGTGGATCGCGTCACCGGGGCTGATGGCGAAGCCGACCTGTATGGCGTTGAACGGGAACATCTCCCACCACACGCTGTACTGGGGGCTGCCGTTCAGGCAGATCGCTTCGGTGCCGCCCTGCTCGACGGAATCATTCCACCAGCCGTCCATGCCGACCCAGAACCCGGCCCAGGCCTCCTTCTTGCTGCTGCAGGTCACTGCGGCCTCGGTCCAGGTGGCCGAGATCGCGGTGAAGTCCGTGTCGTGGCTGGCATCGGTGGCGAAGTAGCCGTCCCAGTTGTTGGAGGTGAAGTTGGTGACCGCCCGGGCCGGGCCCTCCCGGTGCGCCGCCCTGATCAGGTGCTTGCCGTGCGCCGCGGGCGCTCGGGCGCCCGCCGTCGGCGCCGGCGAGACCCGCGCCGTGGCCGTCCCGGCCCCGCTGAGCAGGGCCAGGCCAAGCGAGGCCGCCCCGGCCAGAGCCAGGCTTGCCAATCTCGGGCAGCGAGCGATCATGTCAGTCCCCTCGGTGAGTAGGCCAATTTTGACCCACGGCGACCTATTATGCTCGGCCGTCGGCTGTCCCTGGTGTCAGAGCAGGGGCCTGATCAGCTAGCCGGCAGTGGTGAGCGGGTCGCAGGATCGGGCGTTTGCGCGAGCGCCTCGTCCAGGCTCGTGAACCGGGGGATCACGCGGTCAATGCCGGTGAGGGCGAGAATTCGGGCGACGGCAGCGGCGCAGATGACCAGGAGTACCTCGCCGCCCTCGGTCTGGGCCCGCTGGTGCGCGCACACCAGCACGTTAAGACCGGACGAGTCGCAAAACTGCGTCCGGGACATATCGACCACCAAGGTCCTCTTCCCGTGCGCGGCCGCGTCGCGCAATGCTGCCCGCAGCCCGGCGACGTTGGCGGCGTCGATCTCGCCGGGCGCGGCCACCACGGGTACGCCGGCTATCACCTCGACCGGGAAACTGGTCTCGGGCATCTGCGTCACCTCCTGCGGCCGGGTACGGCTGCCGCCGCGCTGGGCGCGACCGCTGCCGGACCGTGCCCGATCAGGGCACTACCAGGATCGAGGCTGGGCAGAGACCTGTCAATACAGACATGAGAAAAATATCGCGTGTCTTCTCTCGCGACGATTCTCTCGCGAGAGATACAGTCAGGAAGTATGAGTCTTGGCGGCGAACCGGGTGGCAGCTGGACGCTGCTGACCGGGCACGGGCACGTGCTCGTGGAGATCGCCCGCAACCCCGAAGCCCGGATCCGCGACATCAGTGCCGCTGCCGGGATCACCGAACGCACCGCTCAGGCCATCGTGTCCGACCTGGAGGCCGCCGGTTACATCACCCGCACCCGGATCGGGCGGCGTACCCGATACACCGTGAACCCGGACAGCGTGTTCCGGCACTCCGCCCAGGAAGGGCACCGGGTCGGCCCGCTCCTGGAGCTGCTGGCCAACGACCGCGACCCGCGCGCTGCGGACACATCGCGATCGTGATGACCTCCCGCCGCGCGGGACACACGCGGGATCAAACATGATCGCCGGGGGTGCGCGTTCGGGTCCCTGGCGATGGAGCAGAAGAACGAATGGGCGGCGCTCCTGATGCTCGTGCGGAGGATTCGGTTCGTCCGGCTGCCGAGAATCAAGAGGCCGTATCCCGGGGGTCAGTCTTGCCTTCGCCCCTGCGCTGGTCCTCGATGACGGCAGCAACGTGTCGCACGCATACCTCGAACGCGAGGGGGTCATCCTCGTGCATCTGGCGCAGCTTCCCCATGAACGTCATCATGTTCGTTACCGTCTCGTCGGGCAGGCGCCCCACGCTCATGAACTGTCCGCCGCCAGTCTCGGTGAAGCCGGGAATCGTGCCCGGCTCAATCCCGTAAAAGTCACCCATGCTCGTTTCTCCTGTCGCGGGCGGCGGCCGTCTGTCACACAATGATCTGCGAGAACTGTGTCGTCATGGCGGGCTCAGAACCACCGTAGACCTGAGTCAGCCGGTCAGGCTGCCCCGCGCGGTCCCCATGGCCGGCCGGCGCTACGCCGGCGCGCGCGGGGGAGGGCGCAATGGCGACCCTCGTCGAGCCGCTGTGAAGATCGCGCGGAGGCGGCGGACAGCATACGCCACGGAATATGTGACGGCGGCGTTTCGTGTTATCCTGAAAATGGTTGTAGTCGAAGTTCGCGCACGTGTTACAGCGCCTGCGAAATTCTGACAGCGGGCGTCACGAAGACGCGAGATTGCACATTTGTTTACGTGTCACTATTTCCGAGGGTTGGCCTTCGAAACGTAGACGGTCGCGGCAACTGGGCTCCGCAGACCGTGGATCCCGAAGATCGTCACAGTAGGAGAAGGCATGCCTCAAGGCATCGTGAAGTGGTACAGCCCTGACAGGGGCTACGGTTTCATCGCGCCGGACGACGGCACGCCCGATGTGTTCGTTCACCGCTCCGCCATCGAGACGGAAGATGTCCGCGATCTCGCGGAGAACCAGCGGGTTGAGTACACCGCGGGGCAGGGCCGCAAGGGCCCGCAGGCCGAGCAGGTTCGCTCGCTCTGACCGACCGCCCCGCACGCGGCCGCGACCGGCGCAGGCGCTCCCGCGCCGGGCGGGGCTTACGCGCCGATGCGCCGATGTGCCGGAAGGCAGCCATGCCGGCTGGCGCCATAGGCATCATGGGCGACTTCGAGACCCATTCCTGACGTCGCGCCCGTAGCGACGGCTCCGTTGTCGTGATCGTCCATCGCCGGCTCAGGTTATCGAGAGCCGCCGGCGGGCGACTGACTCGGGGAGTTGAGCCACGAATCGGACAGCGTGTATCCCGTCGGGAAGGGGTCGCTCGGGTCAATGCCGATCGTTGACAGATCCGTGATCCACGCCTGGCCGGCCACGGTCGGGATCACGGCCGGAACCGTGCCGATGGTAGTGGTGGACTGGATCACTCCTTCGAATACGGTCCCGATGATCGACCTGTGCCGGAATCGCTCGCCGACCGCGATCTCGCCCCGTGCGTGCATCACGGCCAGCCGGGCGGAGGTGCCGGTCCCGCAGGGAGACCGGTCGATACGCCCGGGCGACACGATCACCGCATTCCGCGCGGTCAGGATGCCCTGGTCACGCTCGGCGGGCATCGTGAATTCGGTTTGCGTGATGCCGGGGAAACCCGGATTCTCCGGGTGAACCGCGTCGATCTGCTCGGCGGCGGCGTACTTGATCCGCTGCCCCACCTCGACTAGGTCGCGAGCCTGGTCCGGGGTCACGGTCAAGCCGGCCGACGCCGCGTCGATGAGAACGTACGCCATCCCGCCCCAGGCGACGTCTACCGGCAGGGTGCCGATCCCGGCGACCTCGACGGGTACCGCCAGGTGATACACGAACGCCGGCTGGTTGGTGAACCTGACGCTGGTGACCTTGCCATCCCTGCATTCACAACGGGCACGGATCAGCCCGGCGGGCGACTCGAGCGCCACCTCGGTGACCGGCTCGTCCATCGCGAGCATTCCGGTTTCGAGCAGCACCGTAGCGACGCAGATGGTGTTGCTGCCGGACATGACCGGATACTCGGTCGACTCCATGATGACGTAGCCCATCTGGGCTTCCGGGTCGCTCGCAGGCAGCACGACATTCGCGCTGCGGACCACGTTGCCGCGCGGTTCGTGCAGCAGGAGCTGCCGCATCCAGTCTTCGTTCTCCCGGATGTAGCACATCTTGTCGAATACTGTCGCGCCCGGCACGTCGCCGAAACCGCCGATCACCACGTTTCCGACTTCACCCTCGGCGTGGCAGCCGGCAACGTTCAGGGTTCGGGCCCATCGCATGACACTCTCCGATCGACGTTCTCACCGTAGAAGCCGTGACTACCGCTGCCGCGAATTCCCGCCGTCTGCGGGCCGATGTCCCGTGATGCGGGCTGGCCGCCGGCGGCGTCCTTCTGCGGTCAGGCCTCGACCGAAAACAAGGGCTCGCCGAGAAATGACGTGTCGATCTCGATGCCAAGGCCCGGGCCCGAGGGGGCTGAACCGCGGCCATCGACCGACCGGGGCTGGTACCCGGCGACGTGCCCATCGGTCCAGTCGTTCATGAACGACGTCATCAGCAGGCTCTCCGGGCGGGTGCTGGCCGCGAGGTGGCTGACGGCCGCCGTGATCAGGTCGCCGCCCCACATGTCCTCCACCGAGACCATGAGGTTCAGCTCCTGCATCACGTCGCGCATCAGCGCGGCGCCGGTAATGCCGCCGACCCGGCTGATCTTGATATTGATCGAGGAGACGCCGGCCGAGCGCTTGGCCTCGTAGACGTCGGACAAGGTGACGATCGACTCGTCCAGGACGAGGGGGAGCTTGCTGCCGCGCGAGGCGAGCATGCTGTCCTCGGTCGTCCGGCACGGCTGCTCGATGAAGACGGGAAGGTCGGCCATGGCGTTCATCGCGAGGCGCGCGTCGAGCAGGCTCCAGCCTCCGTTGGAATCGGCGATGACGATCGTGTCGTCGGTCACCGTCTCCACGACAGCCCTGGTGCGGGCCGCATCCTCGCGCGGGTCGCTGCCGACTTTCAGCTGGAACCGCTTGATCCCCGCACCGCCGCGGCGCTCGGCAAACGATGCCATCGACTCCGGCGAGCCCAGCGGCACCGCCTCATAGACGGGAAAGTCCTCGTGCAGCACGCCGCCGAGAAGCGTGGCGATCGGCAGCCCGGCCGCCTTGCCCCGCAGGTCCCAGCAGGCGATGTCGACGGCGCTCTTGGCGTACTGGTGCCCCATGAGCGTCGCGTCCATGACGCGCCGGACGCTGGAGATGTTCGCCGGGTCGAGCCCCAGCAGGGGCGCGGCCAGGAACCGCACGGCGGTGCGGACACCCTCGGCGAACGTGGGCAGGTAGGTGGACCCGAGGGGCGTGATCTCGCCCCATCCGTCCACGCCCTCGTCGGTTCGCAACCGCACGAGCGTGCCGATCTGCGCCGCCGCGGCGCGGCCGCCTGACATGACGTACTGTCCGTGCGCGTACCTGAGCTCATAGCCGAAGCAGTCCAGCCCGACGAGCTTCAAGCCATCGTCCCTTCTATCGTGACTACGCCGCGCCCTGCTGGCGGCGATCGAGTGAGCCCACCGGTCACCAGCAGACGAAGCCGCAGTTGACGATGAGATCGACGCCGGTGCACGCGCTCGAGGCGTCGGAAGCAAGAAAGGTGGCTGGCCCGACGAGCTCGCCAGTTCAACCATGCGGCCCATCGGTGTCTGCGACTCCCACTGCGAGCGCATCCCGGCGATTTCCGGCCGTTGGGTCATCGGCGTCAGCGTGTAGCCGGGACTGAGTGAGTTAACCCGGATGCCACGTCGCGCCCACTCGACGGCAAGCGACTTTGTCAGGTGCATGACACCTGCTTTGGAGGTGTTGTAGTGGGCTTGCGTGAGGCCCCGGTTGACGATCGTGCCGGACATCGAGGCCACATTGACGATCGAGCCGCCACCGCTGGCCAGCATGACGCGGGCCTCAGCTTGCGCGGTGAGGAAGACCCCGGTGAGGTTCACGTCGATCACGCGGCGCCAGTCGTCGGCCGCGAGATCTTCGGCGGGAGCCGAGTGCGCGATACCTGCGTTGTTGAGTGCGATGTGCAGACCACCGAGTTCCCGGGCCGTCAGCGCGACGGCGTCGGCCACCGACTTGGCGTCCGAGACGTCGCCAGCGATGCCGATGGCTTTGCGGCCGAGTTGCCGGATGGAAGCGGCTGCCCGGTCGGCGTCGTCCTGGGCCAGGTCGAAGCACGCGATGTCGGCACCCGCTTCCGCCCAGCCGGTGGCGATGGCCAGGCCGATGCCCCTGGCCGCTCCGGTGACGAATGCCACCTTGGTCTCCAGCGAGAACATGTTCTTCATGCCCGCGCCCCCTTTGGGCCTTCTGATCGTGCAGGTTCGCCCCATGAACGCTAGCGGTCAGCCCGGCGGCCCGCCCGGGCGGCCGGCCAGACGGCCGGTTGCCGCTGGGGTAACGCAGTGGATGCCGCCGTCCCCGCGGCGCGATCGTGATGTCCTCCACCTATGCCGTAGACAGTGAACGCAATCACTTCGGGCCGTGATTTTGGGGATCGTCCGCGAGTTCGCGGACGCTGGCGATCGGGCAGGGCCAGGCTGCCGCGGCCCAAGCAGGGCACGGCCGCGTGGCGGAGGCAAACGTGGCGGGCCGGATCGGCCGGCGTGGCCAGCGCAGGCATCGCTCCCGGCAGCCACCAGCCGCTGGATCCAGAAAGCAGAAGATCGTCATCGCGGCGAGGCAGCCGCGCAGAAAGGATTCCGCACCCACAACCTCGCATCGGGGATATATGCATACAGGTTGGCTGCGGCGGTCGGCGACCTCCCAAAACCGGCCACGTTGTCAGGTATGGCAAGAAAGCGGCGGTATCTATCGGTAAATTCGCCGACTCGCCTTACTCAGGTTCTAAGCCTGGCCCCGCGCCGCCACCGGTGTTGCCTAGCGCATACAGCGCCACTACCGGGTAGCTGCTCCGGAAAAGCCGCAATCCTCGCGAAAAGCTCAAGCCCGGACAGCCGATGCCGTGATACGCGCCTTCGCCGCCCGCCGGTTATCGTCCGGCATCACCCATAGGATCGCCCGCCTCGATCGCAAATCAGCGGCCACGCCGGTAGTAGGGGAGGACGCGGTCACGCCGGTGAGCAAGGCCGTGGCCACGCCCGACGATGGAGAGCGCGGCCACGGCAGCGGGAAAGGGGCGGCGCGGGCTCGCCCTGAGCGTGCCTAGTGGCTGGCGAGCATGAGCCTGGCGACCAGGCGCTTGCGGTGCCGGCCCGACCGCAGGCGGCTCTCGCGCTGGTGGTCGTCAGCTGGGCGGGCGATCTCACGGCTGGGTTCCTGGCTGGCGCTCCGCACGACGTCATGGGCGGGCACGCCTGCTATCCAGGCGGACGTGGCGACGGCCTCGTCCCGCTGGCTGCTGGCCGCAGGGTGCAAGTCGTGGCTCAGCTCCCAGGCAGCGTCGTCAGCGGCGTCAGCCCCGGGCTCGTCGTCCAGGCAGGCGGCCATGGCGATGGCCTGCTCCCGGTCCCACAGCACGACCGGACGAGGTGACTGGAAGCCGGAAGCGGTCTGCAAGCATCGAGGGCAGACCAGCAGTCCAACAGCATCCACGCGCCAGCCGGCGTCAATCGCGCGGGCGCGGACGTCCGCCTCACCGAGCGCCGCGGGATGGGCGTACCAGCGGATGCAGGAACCCATCTCGCACCACATCATCGGCAACCGCAACCGGTCGCCGATCACCGCCCGCGTGGTGGTCAGGGAGCGGGCAATAGGCCTGGTCACCGGCGTCGCAGCTATGGTTTCCGATCGCAGATAGGCATGCCGGGGCGGATTGGCCTGGCCGTCGTGCCGCAGTCTGGCGCGGCCGTCGTCCGGCGGCTCGAGGCGCGCATCGTCTCGTGACCTGGCATAGCTGGGCTGCCGCGGCGCGGGGTAGCTGTGCTCCTGCGGCGCGGCGTAGCTGTGCTCCTGCGGCCCGGCATGGCTGCTGCCTTCCCGTGGCCAGGGGTAGCTGTCGTCGCGTGACGCGGCGCGGTCCTCGTCCCCTGACGCGGCGCGGTCCTCGTTCTGCGGCTCCGCGCGGTCGTCTTCGCGCAACTCGGCGAGCCAGCCGTTCATCTGGAACAGTTCGTCGCCCTCGAGCAAGTCGGCATCGTCAGGCCGCGTCTTGATCTTCATCTCCCGCCCCTCCGTATGGCCCAGGGTCAAAGTCTGTGCCGCTGCGGTTAACCTGCCCCTGGAAGCAGGAACGCGCGCTGGGTGACTCCGGGCGGGCACGATGTCCCCCCGGGGCACTGGACTGTGGCGGACTCCGCATCGCCAGCAGCTGCCCTGCCGGGCCGGTATCGTCGGCCCGGACCCGGAAACGTAGCCTGCCGTTTGCGGTCACGCGGTTCGCCCGGTGTGCGCCACTATTGCGCGTTGCCTCCTTCCAAAGCGTCTAGGGCGCACGGTCTCTGATTCACGGTCCTAAGTACGGATCACAGCTAGATAAACCTACGATAAATTTTTGGTTCTTTCTAGACCTATTTCGGCGTGGCATGTGGACAATTCCAGATTTCTTGCTGTGCACAGGGTGTGGATAGCGTTCATCCAGGCAGAACTCTTGTCACGAGCGCGACTCAGCACGGGAATCCCCAGCTTTTCCCGGCTTACGCACAGGCTCGATGCCGTTCTGCACAAGTCATCCACAGGTTTGTACACAGAAAGGGCCGGCAAACGCTTCTTCCGCTCAGCGGCGGACGGCAGCGGATCGGCCCCATCGGCGGCGACCGGACATGGTCAAAGGCGTCGCTTAAAGCGACGCCGCGCGCACCATGCGCAATCGCGGCGCCCCAGCCCGATGAGCCGGACTCGGCCGCAGGCCGGGAATCCCCGGGTAGGCCCGGAGCCGCCGCCGTAGTCCCGGCCACGCGCCCAAGCCCAATCACGTGAGCGAACGCAGCGCACCCGCGGCCGAACCGTTCGGCGGCCTGACGAGGCCCCTCAGTAAAGCGCGCTGCGGGCTGCCGCACGTTGCCCACAGGCGGCCAGCGGCCGCCGCCGCGGCCTGCGCAGCGGCGATGGAAAAATTCACATCCTGTGCGTAACGCTGGTCGCGCGTCCCCGCCTCCGGCCCGGATGCACCCTCGTTTGTGCAGTGATGCCGTGAGTACTGCATCACTGCATGCAGTACGAAAAGGGTCCCCGACCGGTCCCGGGCAGGACCCCGTCTACCGAAAAGCCGCCGGTGTGGGGATAATACGTGGATGACTGGTCTAAGCCTGGCTCTGGCGAACCTCAAACCAGGCACCGGCAAGACCACATCGGCAGTGTGGCTGGCACACACTTTCGCGCAGGCAGGCAACAACGTCCTCCTCGTGGATGCGGATCCTTCCGGTAGTGCCCTGGAGTGGTCGGACCTGGCGGCGATGTACCCGGGGCTGCCGCCGCAGGCGGCGTTCCCGTTCCGGATCGTGGCGCTGCCCTCGCGCGAGATGCACCGCCGGATCCCGGATATCGCCCAGGACGACGACGTGGTGATCATCGACGCGCCGCAGCTTGAGGACCATGCCGCCATCGCGCTGTCCGCGCTGCGGTACGCCGATGAGATCCTGATCCCGTGCGCGCCCAGCCCGATCGAGATCAACCGCACGTCGCCGGTGCGGGACGAGATCAACGAGATCGAGCCGCTCAGGGACCGGCCCCCGCGGGCAGCCGTGCTGCTGAACCGGTGCGTGACGCGGGCGAACTCCACGGGCGACGCCCGGAATGCGCTGGAGGATCTCGGCTACGACGTGCTGGGCACGGCGGTGCCGCGGCTGGAGGTGTACGCGCAGAGCTTCGGGATGCCGATCCCGAGCACCGGGCGGGAGATCTGGCGCCGGGTGGCCAATGACCTGATCGCCCGCTGCGCCCCGCTGTGCGCGGTGCGGTCATGACCACGCCGCGCGACCAGCGCCGGGCGCAGATGGCCGCGGCCGCGGCCCGGCGCAGCCGGCCCGGCGCGCGTCCGGCCGGGCAGACCGCGATCCGGTCCAGGCCGGTGCGGATCACCCTCGATCTCAGCCCTGAGCTGTACCGCCAGCTCACCCAGTGGGCAGGCACCGCCGCGGTCACGCTCGACGTGCCCAGGGTCGCGCTGGCCGACGCGATGCGGGCGATGATCCGGGTCACCACCGAGAACCCGGGCGAAGTCCTCGAGCGGCTGCGCCGCGACCGGGAAGAGTTAGCCCGCAGCCGCACCTCGTAGCCGGCCAGACAGGCCGCGGCATCCTTGCGATCCGCGCGCGACCCGCGAGAGGCTGATCGCGTGAGCCAGACCGCAGGAACCGGCCGCCCGGCCGAGCCGGAGCAGCTCGCCTGGTTCCACGCCCTGCCCGCCGCGGACGCGCGCGGGCTGCTGCTGGCCTGCTGCGCGGCCGGCCCTGGGCCGCGCAGCTCGTCGCGGGCCGCCCCTATCCGGCCGTGGCCGCCCTGCTGCGCGAATCCGACGAGGCCGTGGCGAGCCTCACCGTGTCCCAGCTGGCCGACGCCCTGGCCGGGCACCCGCGGATCGGCGGGCGGGTCCCGGCACCGGCGGTTTCCCGTTCGGCCGGCTGGTCGCGCCAGGAGCAGTCCGGGATGGCCGCTGCGGACGAGCCGACCCGGCAGGCCATCGCCGAGCTCAACGCCGCGTACGAGGAACGGTTCGGGCACATGTACCTGGTCTGCGCGACCGGGCGGACCGCAGCCGAGCTGCTGGCCCTGCTGCAAGCCCGGCTGGGTCATGATGACGAGGCCGAATGGCGTACGGTGCGGTCGGAGCTGCAGCAGATCAACCGGATCAGGCTGCGCAAGCTCCTGGCGGGAGCGGCATGACCGCGATCACTACGCACGTCCTGGACACCGCTCGCGGGCGGCCGGCGGCCGGGATGGCGGTCCGGCTGCAGCGCATCGCCGGCGGCACCGCGGCCGAACTCGGCCGGGCCCGGACCGACGACGACGGCCGGGCCAAGACGCTCGGCCCGTCGCGGCTGGAGCCAGGCACCTACCGGCTCGTGTTCGATACCGCGGATTATTTTTCCGAACGGACCGGGGCCGGTGAAGCACAGCCGCCCACGCCGTCGTTCTTCCCCGAAGTCGTCGTGACCTTCACCGTGGACGGCCGGGCCGACCGCGTGCATGTTCCGCTGCTGCTCAGCCCGTTCGGCTACTCGACCTACCGCGGCAGCTAACCAGCAGCCCCGGTCAGGGCCTGCTCTCAGGTCCCCGTGATGTGCTCGGGGCGGACCGGTACCCGGCTCAGCGGCAACCCGGTGGCCGCGCGGATCGCGGCCACCACGGCCGGGCCGGACGAGATCGTGGGCGGCTCGCCGACGCCGCGCACGCCGTAGGGCGCGTGCGGGTCGGGATACTCCAGCACCTCGATCCGCATCGGCGGCACGTCGAGGATGGTGGGGATCAGGTAGTCGGTGAACGACGGGTTCCTGATCTGGCCGTTGCTGGTCTGGATCTCTTCCATGACCGCCAGCCCCATGCCCTGCGCGGCGCCGCCCTGGATCTGGCCGAGCACAGCCTGCGGGTTGACCGCCTTGCCGACGTCCTGGGCGCAGTCGAGCGCAACCACCTTGATCAGGCCGAGCTCGGTGTCCACGTCCACCACGGCGCGGTGCGCGGCGAAGGCGTACTGCACGTGGGCGAAGCCCTGCCCGGTCTGCGGGTCGATCGGCCGCGTCGGGCGGTGCCGCCATTCCACCGTCTCCTCGATGACCTCATCGCCGAGCAGGCTGGCCAGGTCGCCCAGCACGACACCGCTGTCGCCAACCACCCGCCCGCCGTCCAGCCGCAAGCCGGCCGCGGCCTGCCCGGTGCGGTCGGCCGCAATGGCAAGAGCGCGGGCCCGGACCCGCTCGCAGGCGGCCTTGACGGCGCCGCCGGTCACGTACGTCTGCCGGGAGGCCGAGGAGGACCCGCCGCTGCCGACCGCGGTGTCCGAGGTGCGCAGGATCACCCGCTGCACGCCGAGCTCGGTGCGGGCGATCTGCTGCTGCACGGTCACCAGCCCCTGCCCGACCTCGGCGGCGGCGGTGTGCACGGTCGCCACCGGCTCGCCCGCGGCGACCTCCAGCCGCACCCGGGCGGTCGAGTAGTCGTCGAAACCCTCGGAGAAACCCACGTTCTTGTAGGCCACCGCGTACCCCACGCCGCGCTGCACGCCCTCGCCGTGGGTGGTGTTGGCCACCCCGCCGGGCAGGTCCCGCAGGTCAGCGTTCTCGCCGCCGGACCGCGGCGGCGGCAGCGGCATCTGTTGCACCCGGCGCAGCAGCTCGGCCACCGGGGCGGGGCTGTCCACGATCTGGCCGGTGGGCGCCTCGCTGCCCAGCTCCATGGCGTTCAGGCAGCGCAGCTCGACCGGATCCATGCCGAGCCCGGCGGCCAGCTTGTCCATCTGCGCCTCATGGGCGAACGCGGCCTGCACCGAGCCGAAACCGCGCATCGCCCCACAGGGCGGGTTGTTGGTGTAGGCGCCGTAGGCATCGACGTGCACGTTCGGCACCACGTAGGGGCCGATGCCCATCGTGCCGGCGTTGCCCACCACCGCAGGCGTGCTGGAGGCGTAGGCTCCGCCGTCGAGGAAGATCTCCGCCCTGACGTAGACCAGCTTGCCGTCGCGGCTGGCGCCGTGCTCGAACCGCATGTGCGCGGGATGCCGGTGCACGTGCCCGAAGAACGACTCCTCGCGGCTGTAGACCATCTTGACCGGCTTGCCGGTGTGCAGCGCCAGCAGGCACGCATGCACGTGCATCGACAGGTCTTCGCGGCCGCCGAAGGCCCCGCCCACCCCGGACAGGGTGAGCCGGACCCGGTCGGCGGACAGGCCGAGCGCGTCACAGATCTGGCGCTGGTTGACGTGCAGCCACTGGGTGGCGACATAAAGCTCCACCCCGCCGTCATCGGCCGGCACGGCAAGCCCCGACTCCGGGCCGAGGAACGCTTGGTCCTGCATGCCGACCTCGTACTCGCCGGCCACGACCACGTCGGCCACCGGCGCCGGGTCGCCCTTGCGGATCTTCACGTGCCGGACCAGGTTGCCCCGCGGGTGCAGCGGCGCGGCCTCCTCGCTCAGGCCGGTGACGCGGCCGGGCACGTCGTGCACCATGTTCCACCGCGGGTGCCCCAGGGCCTCCCGTGCGTTCGTGATCGGCTCGTACGCGTGGTAGCCGACCCGGATCTTCCTGGCCGCCCGGCGCGCGATCTCCGGGTGGTCGGCAGCCACCAGGGCGACCGGCTCCCCGTGGTAGCGCACCACGTCGATGGCCAGCACTGGCTGATCGGCGATCTCCAGGCCGTAGAGCTTGCGGCCGGGCACGTCCTCGTGCGTGAGCACTGCGTGCACGCCGGGCGTGGCCAGCGCCTCGCCGATCTCGATGAACTCGATCCGGGCGTAGGGGTGCGGGCTGCGCAGCGTGGCGCCCCAGATCATGCCGTCCATCCACAGGTCGCTGGCGTAGGCGAACTCGCCGGTGACCTTCGGCGTGCCGTCCGGGCGCAGCGGGCTGGCGCCCACCCCGCCGGTATCCGGCGCGGACAGCTCCGCGGGGGCGGCCGCCGGCCTGGTCGGGACCGTCATCGGCTCACCCTCTCCCAGCCATCAGCCGGCGGCTGGCCGTCGCGGCGTCGGCGGCCGCCTTCTCCGCGTCGATGGTCAGCACGCGGCCGTGCTCGACCACGGGCCGGCCGTGGACGAGCAGCAGTTCCAGCGGCGGCGGCGCGCCGAGCACGAGCGCGGCCACCGGATCGGCGATGCCGGCGTGCGGCAGCGTGTCCAGCCGCCACAGCGCGACGTCGGCGAGCTTGCCGGGCTCGAGCGAGCCGATCTCGGCCTCGCGGCCGAGCGCGCGGGCGCCGCCCATGGTCCCGAGCTCCAGCGCGTCGCGCACGGTCATCTCGGCCGGGCCGCCGCGGGCGCGGGCGAACAGCAGCGCGTGCCGGACCTCCTCGAGCAGCGAGCTGGCCTCGTTGGACGCGGGGCCGTCCACGCCGAGGCCCACCGGGACCCCCGCCGCCCGCAGGTCCACGGTCCTGGCGATCCCGGCCCCGAGCCTCGCGTTGGACGACGGGCAGTGCGCGACAGCGGTTCCGCTGCCGGCCACCAGGGCCACCGCCACGTCGTCGAGGTGAACCGCGTGCGCCAGCCACACGTCCGGCCCGAGCCAGCCGAGGCCGGCGAGGTACTCGGCCGGCGAGCGGCCGAACCGCTCCCGGCAGAAGTCATCCTCCTCGGTCGTTTCGGCCAGGTGGGTGTGCAGCCGGACGCGCTTGCGCCTGGCCAGTTCGGCGGCGCCGGTGAGCAGGTCCTCGGTGACCGAGAACGGCGAGCACGGCGCCACCCCGATCCGCAGCATTGAACCGGGCGCGGGGTCATGATAGGCGTCAATGGCCGCCTCGGTTGCGGCCAGGATCTCGTCGGTGTCCTCGACAATGCGGTCGGGCGGCAGGCCGCCGTGGCTGCGGCCGCGGTCCATCGACCCCCGGGTGGGGTGGAAGCGCAGCCCGACCTCGCGGGCCGCGTCGATCTCGGCCGCCAGTACGTCGCCGCCGTCGCGCGGGAACACGTAATGGTGATCGGTGCTGGTGCTGCAGCCGGTGCCGGCCAGCCACGCCAGGCCCGCCCGCGCCGCGGCCCGCACGATCTCGGCGTCCAGGCCTGCCCACACCGGGTACAGCTCGGTCAGCCAGCCGAAAAGGGCCGAGTCGACCGCCCGCCCACGGGTCACCCACTGGTACAGGTGGTGGTGGGTGTTCACCAGCCCGGGCGTGGCCAGGCAGCCGCGGGCGTCGACGTACCTGGCGTCCGGCAGGCCGCCCGGGGCCGGCCCGGGACCGACCGCGTCGATCCGCCCGCCGCGCAGCACCAGGTGCCCGTCGGGGTACTCACTGCCTGCGGCGTCCACGGTGACGACCGCGCAGCCGGACAGGACGGTGGTCTCGGTCACCCGGACTCCCCGGCGGTGCGCTCGCTGGCCGCGGGCCTGATGGCACAGCCGTCCAGGATCGTCGCCGCGGTCACGCGGACTCCCCGGCGGTGCGCTCGCTGGCCGCGAGTCGGACGGCGTCCAGGATCTTCTCGTATCCGGTGCACCGGCACAGGTTGCCGGCCAGCGCCTCGCGGATCTCCGCGTCTTCTGGCGTTGCGCTGCGCTCCAGCAGGTCATGCGCGGCGACCAGCAGGCCCGGCGTGCAGAAGCCGCACTGCACCGCTCCGGCCCGCAGGAACGCCCGCTGGATGGGGGCCAGCCGCTCGCCGTCGGCCAGCCCCTCGACCGTTCGGATCTGGCGGTCCTGCGCCTGGCCGGCCGCGACCAGGCATGCGCAGACCAGGATGCCGTCCAGGTAGACAGTGCACGAGCCGCACTCGCCCTGCTCGCAGGCGTTCTTCGAGCCGGGCAGGCCCAGCCGCTCGCGCAGCACGTAGAGCAGGCTCTCGCCCTCCCACACGTCGTCAGCGTGCCGCGGCTCGCCGTTGACGGTGCAGCCGATTCGCACCAGTGCTCACATCCTCTGGTAGTCGGTCCAGGCCCAGGACAGCGCGCGGCGGGCCATCACGGACAGCGAATGGACCCGGTAGCGCGCGCTGCCCCGCACGTCGTCGATGGGGGCGGCGGCGTCGGCTACCAGGTCGGCGAAACGCGCGACGACCGCGTCGGGCAGCGCGCCGCGGGTCTCCCACAGGCCGTCGGCGATCAGGGCCTGGCTCAGGAACTCCTCCGCCGCGGTCGCGGGCCGCGGCGTCGGCGCCGCCGACCCGAGGCCGGTGCCGACCTGCCGGCGGTCCGGATGCAATGCCAGGCCGAACGCCGCGACCGCGATGACCATGGCGTTCCGGGTGCCGATCTTGCAGAACTGCTGCGGGCCGGTCGCTGCAGGCAGCAGCACCGCGGAGATCAGCTCATCGGGCCGCAGCGCGTTGCGCTTGACTCCGGTGAAGAACTCGGCAGCCGGGATCAGCCGGGTGCCCCGCACCGACTCCACCTCGACCGTCGCGCAGCAGGCCAGCAGCGGCGGATGCGCGTCGCCGGCCGGGGAGGCGGCGCCGAGGTTGCCGCCCACCGTGCCGCGGTTGCGAATCTGCGGCGAGCCGACGGTCCGCGAGGCCATGGCCAGGCCGGGCAGCTGGTCGCCCAGTTCGCCGATCACCCGGGTGTACGTCACGCCGGCGCCCAGCCGGATCTGCCCGTCAGTCGCCGCCCACTCGGCCAGCTCGCGGACCCGGCCCAGATCGAGCAGGTGGTCGGGCCGGTGCCGGTCGAAATTCAGCTCCACCATCACGTCGGTGCCGCCCTGGATGGGCACCGCCCGCGGGTGCGCCGCCTTCATCTGCAGTGCCTCGGCCCAGGTGCCCGGCTGCAGGAACTCCATCCCGTCCTCTCCTTCCCCGTGCGACCGACCGCGGCCAGCCGCCCGCCCCACCGCAACGACACCCTAATTCAGTCCGGCTCTCCGTCTCGCATAGTGAGACCCGGACGCACTCTTCATGCACTGCGGCGGGACAAACCGGGCAAAAGGTGACAAGAACCGCCCGCTGCGCATGATAAGTGGAATTGATCATCCATCGGGCCGCGGTGGCCCGGCGCCCTAGCCGCGCAGCTGGGCCTGCAAGGGGGGCGGCAGCTCGGCGACGGAGGTGAGCGGGCGGGAAGCGAGAGTCGTCGGGCGCGCACCGCCCGCGGCGGCGAGCACCGTCGCGGCATGCGACTCCGGCAGCAGGTTGAACCAGCGCAGTGCGAGCTGCTCGCGGGCCGCCGCGGTCAGCTCGGCCGGCAGCCGCAACCGGGCCATACCGCCGTCGGGATAGACGTCGAGCCGCACGTCCGTCACCTCGGCGTCGCCCTCGATCCGGAATCGCTGCCGGGTGTCGGGCTGCATCCGGGTGCGCGGCAGCAGCTCGACCGAGCCCGGCGCCCCGGCCGGTCGCGACGGCGCTCCGATCGGCCGTGACGGCGCCCCGGTCGGTCGCGACGGCGCCCCGGTCGGTCGCGAGGTGCCCTGGCCGGTTGCGATGGCGCCTCGGTCGGTCGTGACGGCGCCTCGGCCGGTTGCGACGGTGCCTCGGCCGGTTGCGACGGCGCACCGCCGGCGCCGGACAGGCGACCGGTGAGAGCGGCCCAGCCTGGCGCATTGCCGACGAAGTAGCTGGTGTCCAGTTCGGCCAGCCGGATCCGGCCGGGCGTGGCCAGCCCGATCTCGACCCAGTCGTTGGCATCGTCGCGGCGGCGCGCCGTCTCCCAGCCCTCGCCCATGTTGCGGGCCTCGCCCGGCGAGATCAGGCTGGACGGCGAGGAGTAGAACATGTTGCTGCAGCCGGTCACCTGCGCGCCGTTGGCCAGCGCGGCGATGTTGACCAGGCCGCGCAGCAGCCGGGGATCGGCGACCGCGGCGCCGTGCACGCGGAGCCGGGCGATCCCCCCGTCCGGATACATGCGCAGCCGGACGTGGGTCACCCGCCAGTTCACGGACACCTCGAACTCATTGACCGCGTCGCCGGCCACCGCGGCCCGGGGCACCAGCGGCAGCCAGTCCGCTGCGGCCAGCTCGGCCGGGCCCGGATAACCCTCGACCCCGCAGCCCTCCACCGAGATCTCGGGCGGATAGTTGCCGGCGAAGAAGGCGGTGTCCACGACCACGCCGGACACGACGCCGGGCAGGCCGAGCCGGATGATCGCCCAGTCGTGCCCGGCCGAGCGCCGCCGCCGGGTCTCCCAGCCGTCGTAGATCTGGCCCTTGGGACCGAACGTCGCGGTCCCGAAGCTAGGCGGCTCGGACTTGATCAGGTTTTCCTTCTCCGCGAACAGCTCGTCGCTGGCACAGACGACGCTGCCGCCGGCCCGCCTCGCCGCGAGATCGGGGAGGCGGCCGAAGTCGTGCCGCACGGTCGGTTCGGCAGTGCCGCTCATGGTCGGCATTCCTCCTGCGCTTCGGCGGTTGTCGGTGGCACATCGCCGACACTATGGCGTCGGTGATCGCACATCGATCTTGACGTGCCGGGCTGGCGGGCCGTCATCCGCGCCGCGAAGGTTCACCCGAGGCGCTAGCCGGCCGTCTGCCGGTAAGGTGGGCCGCCGCGCCGGGCGCGCGGCAGCCAGCCGAGGCTATCCGGCGTGCTGACGGTGGGCCGGTACTCCAGCGCGACCCACCCGTCATAGCCCGCCTGCTCCAGCCGGGACAGGTAGCCGTCGAGGTCAAGCCGGCCGCTGCCCGGCTCGCCGCGGCCTGGGGCGTCGGCTATCTGGACATGCGCGATCAGGCCGGCCTGAGCGGCGATCGCGCGGCCGATGTCGTCCCCGTTCACCGCCAGGTGGTAGAGGTCGAACAGGATGCCGACGTTCTCGGCGCCGGCCGCGCGGGCCCGGCCGACGACCGCCGCCGCGTCGGCGGCAAGCCGCAGCGGGTAGCGGCCGGGGCCGCTGAGCGGCTCGATGAGCACGGTGGCGCCGATCCGCGCCGCCGCGGCCGCGGCGGCGGCGATGTTCGCGGTGGCCAGTTCGTCCTGCCGCCCGGTCGGCAGGCCGGCCACCCGGTTGCCGTACAGGGCATTGAAGCCGCGCACCCCCAGCCGCTCGCCGATTCCCACCGCGACCTCGACGTTGTCGGCGAACTGCCGGGACCGGCCCGGGACCGACAGCACGCCGCGGTCCGGCCCGGCCAGGTCGCCGGCGAAGAAGTTCAGCGCGACCAGGGCGACCCCGGCGTCGGCGATGGCCGCGACGAATTTGCCGGCTGCCGCGTCGCCGGGCACTGGGCGGTCGAACGGCCACCAGAATTCCACCGCCTCGAACCCGGCCGACCTGGCCGCGGCCGGCCGCCGCAACAGGGGCAGCTCGGTGAACATGATGGAGCAGTTCGCCAGGTACCTCAGCGCATGGGCCACAGCGCGCGGTGCCCGGCTGCTACCAGCCTGTACCCGGGTCGAAGGCCTGGCCGGCCTCGGGCGCGTCGTCCCGCCGCACCGCTGCCTCGATCAACCCGTAGGGCCGGTCGTCGGCGTGGAACACCTCGTTGGGATTGTCCAGCCCGAACGGGCTGAGGTTGACGGCGAAGTGGTGCCGGTTCGGCAGTGACATCCGCACCTCGGCTATGCCCGGCTCGGCCGCGATCATCCGGGTGCCCATCTCGTACAGCGTCTGCTGCAGGCTCAGGCTGTGGTGTCCGGCGAACGCGCTGGTCAGCGCGGCCACGGCGGTGCCGAACGAGCTGTCCCAGTCGGCCGGGCGGGACTCGTGCCACCACTGCGCGGTGACCGAGGTGGCCAGCACCCGGTCGCTGGTGGGCGCCAGCGTCGTGTACCGGTCGGTGTAGAAGCCGCCGAACTCCGAGTCGGTGGTCTTCAGCACGACCAGGTCCCGGATCCCCGATACCGCCCATTCCTGGCCGGCCTCGCACGTCACGGTGGCGGTGCGCACGTACCCGCCGTCGCGCCGGAATGCGTGCGGGTACGGTGCGCCGGAACTGTCCAGCCGCACCCAGGGGTACATCTCGAGCTTGACCCGGGCGCGCCAGACGGCGGGCACGCTGGCGACGAAATGCCGGCCCAGGACCAGCCCGAACGACTCGGGCTGCCGGGCCGCCTCGCCGTGCTCGCTGGCGAAGGCGTTGACCGTGTTCTTGGTCGCGTCTGTGGTCAGGCAGTTGGCGTTGTCACCGGTCAGGTGGACATCGGAGAAATCACCGCTCAGCGCCACGCTGACGTTGTAGTTGACCAGCTCGTGCGGATCGGCGTCCCGGTAGACGCGCAGCACGCGGGTCTCGGCCTTGCCGTATTGGCTGTGCGCCAGTGTCACGCCCATGCGCTCACAGTAGACCGGCAGGCCAGCCCAGGGCCCGGCGACTGACCGGCGCCGCCGGCGGGGAGGGTCAACCTGGGGCGCTCTCCCCGCCGGCCGCGCCGCGGCGCCACGCACTAACCGACGTGATACGCGCGCAGGCCGCGATTCATGCTGGCGATGAACAGGTAACTATCGGCGAAGACGGGCTGACCGAAGGTTTTTGACAGCCCGTAGGGGATTGTCTTGAGGATATGGCCGGTGGCCGCATCGATCAGGAAGATCCCATTGTTCATGGTAGATCCGTAGGATGCTGCCGCGATGACCCCGGCACCATCCATGCCGGGCGTCCCGATGATGGTACCGGTCAGTCCTGTCTGCCACGCGACCGCGCCAGTCGCCGGATCGGCCTTCATGATCGAGCCGTCGAATGCCGTTCCGTTTATCGTGGTCCCGTTGCTGGCCAGGTACAGGTTCGAGCCATCGTAGATGGGTGCAGCGTTGCATTCGCCCGGGCCCATGGGATACGGATTGCCAATCTTCAATTGCCATACCGGGCCCGCGGACATATCCGATGCTTGCAAGGCGTAGAAGGTGCCGTTCTTGTTGCACGCGCCGATCATCTCCGTCGGCGTGCCGCCAACGGATGCGGTCCAGATTCCCGGCGATCCGCCGAAGTCGCTGTCCATAGTCTGTTCCGCGGCGGGCACCGTCCAGATGTCCAGCTGCTGCGACAGCGACGGGTCTAGCTTGATTATCGAGAAACCTTCACTGCTCGCTGACCCGTTGCCTGTCGTTACGTACACCGCCGAGCCGTCGGTCGCCGGGCTGGACCAGATGCTGGCGCCCCTCGTCCGCGAAGGCGTGGTCCAGTAGGTATTCTCCGCCGCGCCGGTCGCCTGGCTGAACTCGTCCAGCCCGCCGCGGACCAGCGGACGATCGCACTCTGAACTGATGCCGACATAGACGTTCCCGCCCAAGACCAGCGGCGAGGACCAGGCGTAGTAATCGCTTATGGTCGCGGACGGGATGGCCACTTGGGCCGGCGGCCATACGTCGGTCCCGTCCGCGGCGTTCATCGCGTACAGGTACCCGGTCGCGCCGTACACGTAGACCGTCGGATTCCCGGTGGTCGGATCTGGGACCACCGTGGCCGTAGAACTGAAACCCTGCGCCCCGCACGTCTTATGCGTTACGTATCCGATGAACCGCTGCCAGATGACCGCTCCGGTAGATTCGTCGAGGGCATAGAAATAACCATTGCGAGCGCCAATGTAGATGACACCATCGTAGACTGTGGGACTAGAGAGAAAGCCACGCAGCGCGCCGACCGGCCCGATAGGCGGAACAAATTTCCACGCCACTTTAAGCTGTGCCGCGTTCGCTGGCGTGATACTTGTGGCGGACAGGTTATCGGATGAATGGCTGGACGAGTATAGATATCCCGGCCAGTTCACGTCCGTTTGCCCGGCCGCGTTTCCAGCGCCGAGTATCCCAGACAGCATCAGGCCTGTTAACCCCGCTCCGCCGAGCCATCGCCATATTCGCATGTGCCCCTCCCCCTATTCATCCGCCGGCATACAACGTGCCCGGGCAGTTCGGACCAGCTCTCAGAATCTGGCCTGGGCCAGACCCCGTTCAGCCGGCCCTGCGCGTCCAGCGGGCGAACGTCAGTCTAGCCAGGGACTAATCAGGGTTCCGTCAGAGTCCGGCTGGCGCCTCATGATCGTTCGGAGTGGCCGTCCGGGCTGCCGGGCGTGGTAGCGCAGGGCGACGGCGATGCTGGCTGCCCGGCCAGGCGCAGGATGGTGATGGCCGTGTTGCCCGGGCCGGGCGAACTTGCTTCTGCGCTGGCTACGGGCGGTCCGGCCAGTCGTGCACCGGCTGGTTGGTGTGCATGAGCTCTATGTAGCGCTGGATCATCAGCCGCAGCGCCTCCGGCCGGTCGGTCCCGGCCCGGTCGCCGAGCCCCGCGACCATCGCGGTCTGCCAGGTGGCGCCGTTGCGGCCGGTGAGGCAGCGCTGCTCGATGATGCCCAGCAGCCGGTCCGCCAGCGCCGGACTGACCCCCCAGTGGGCCAGGCCCTCGTGGGCGAGCGGCAGCAGCCGGCGCAGCACCAGCTCGGCGACCGGCGCTTCCCCGAGGCCCGGCCAGTAAAGGTGCGCGCTCAGGCCGCTCCGCGCCGCCTCGTGCAGGTTCTCGGCCGCGGTCGCGAAGGACATCTGGGTCCAGATCGGGCGCTGCGCCTCGGCCAGGGAACGCACCAGCCCGTAGTAGAACGCCGAGTTCGCCATGACGTCCGCGACCGACGGGCCGGCCGGGAGGACCCGGTTTTCCACCCGCAGGTGCGGCTTGCCGTCGGTGACGGCGTAGATGGGCCGGTTCCAGCGGTAGATCGTCCCGTTGTGCAGGCTCATCTCGGCCAGCTCGGGGGAGACGCCGGCGTCCAGCATGGTCAGCGGGTCCTGGTCCTCGCAGATGGGCAGCAGCGCCGGGAAGTACCGGAGGTTCTCCTCGAACAGGTCGAATACCGAGGTGATCCAGCGCTCGCCGAACCAGACCCGGGGCCGCACGCCCTGCTCCTTGAGCTCGTCCGGCCGGGTGTCGGTGGCCTGCTCGAACAGCGTGATCCGGGTCTCGTGCCACAGCCGCCTGCCGAACAGGAACGGGGAGTTGGCGCCAAGCGCGACCTGCACGCCCGCGATCGCCTGGGCCGCGTTCCAGTAGCTCGCGAACGCGTCCGGGCTGACCTGGAGATGAAGCTGCAGGCTGGTGCAGGCGGCCTCGGGGGTGATGCTGTCGGTGTGCGTGAGGAGCTGCTCGGCGCCGTCGATCGCGATCTGCATGTCTTCCCCGCGGGCGGCGAAGATCTGCTCGTTCAGCACCCGGTACCGTTCGTTGGCCGACATGGTTCCCTCGTGCACATCCTGCTTTTGCAGGGTGGGCAGGATGCCGACCATGACCAGGCGGGCGCCGCTGCTGCGGGCCTTCGCATCGCCGGCGTTGAGGTCGTCGCGGATCTCTTCTTCCAGTCCGGCCAGCGTGTCGCCCTGCAGTGGCCTCGGCGGCACGTTGATCTCGAGATTGAACTGGCCGACCTCGGTCTCCCAGGCGGGATTGGCGATCGCTTCGAGCACGGAGGCGTTGCGCATCGCCGGCTCGCCGTGCTCGTCGACCAGGTTCAGCTCGATCTCCTGGCCGACCAGCGCGGGCTCGGTCTGGAACATCTGCTCGCGCAGCATCTGGGACAGCGCGTCCAGGGAGCGGCGCACCTTGTCCCGGTACTTGCGCCGGTCTTCGCCGCTGAACTTGATGGCCTGAATGTCACGGCCCATGAGGACTCCGTCCGTGCGATCGCAGACCATGTACCCACGATCGGTACCTCTATACACGGCCGCGGCGTCAGGCGGCGGCCGCGGCCGGCGTCAGGCGGTCTTCAGCCGGGTGCTCTCGTCTTGCACCCACAGGTCGAGCAGGCCTCGCAGGTGCGCGATGAACTGATCGTGCTCATGGGCCGGGTAGCCGGCCCGGACCGTGTCGACGAGCAGCCGGTCGAAATCGGGACCGGCCACCCAGTCCAGGACGATCTCGTCGATGTGCGGCAGCCTGCTGGCGCAGAACTCCTGGTAGCGCTCGGTCTCGAAGTAGCCGTCGGCGAGCTCGCGGTAGGCGTCCAGCTTCTCCTGGTAGGACGCGCCGGCCTGGCCGGCGATCTCGAAATACCGGCCTGGGTCCAGGTCGAGCCGGGCCCTGCGCCCGGTGGCCATGGCGAAGATGCACCACTTGACCAGGGCCTTGACCGCCCAGGGAAAGTAGTAGTGCAGGCTGGTCAGGGCCACGTCCGGGCACGCGTTGGCGTAGTCGATCGGGTAGACCTCGGAGCCCTTCACCAGGGTCTCGCAGGAGTTGAACTCCCACCGGAAGAACGCGTTGACCAGCCGTCCGATCGTCACCACCTCGGTCCCGACGCCGGCCGACAGGAAGCTGTGGTCGACCGCGTAGCGCAGGTGCATGGGCTGGTCGGGCTGGAACCGCATGACCATCGTCTCGGCGCCGATCGACAGTGACCGGGCGAAGACGTCGTAGTCCTCGATGGCCTTCTGCAGGTGCATGAGCATCTCGCCGCTCTGGTCGTAGGCGGCGTGCAGCTCGGCCTCGTTATTGATGCGCGAGACGCCGCGCCAGGCACCGCCGTCGTAGGGCTTCATGAACAGCGGATAGCCGATCCGGCGGGCGATCTCGTCCAGGTCGAAGGACTTGTTGTACCGGGAGGAGGTGTAGGCGTAGCGGGCGTTGTCCACCGGATTCTTGTACGGCACGAGCACGGTCTCCGGCACCTTGAGGCCGAGCCGGATCATCGCGCAGTAGGCCGCGTGCTTCTCCACGGACTGGAACGTGAACGGGCTGTTCAGCAAGTACACGCCATCCATCAGCGCGATCTTCTTCAGCCATTCCCGCGGGTGGTAGTACCAGTATGCGAGTCGGTCGATGACCAGGTCGTAGCGGGGCCGGTCGCGCAGGCCGAACGGCTCGATGGTTATCCGCTCGCAGTCGAAGGCGTGCCGGGTGCCGTCCGGGCCGGCCACCGGGCCCAGCCGGCGCAAGATTTCATCGAATGCCCGGGGCCAGTCCTCCTCGGTGCCGAGCAGCAAGCCGATCAGGTGCCTGGTGGCGGTCACTGGCGGCTCCTAGTCCGTGGCCTTGAGAGCGCGGTACCGGCGGATGAGCGCGTTCGTGGACGAGTCGTGGCTGAGCTCAGGCTCGGCGCTGCTGGCCAGCTCGGGAATGATCTGCCTGGCCAGCACCTTGCCAAGCTCCACGCCCCACTGGTCGAAGGAGTCGATGTCCCAGATGGCCCCCTGGGTGAACACGCTGTGCTCGTAGAGGGCGACCAGGGAGCCGAGCAGCCGCGGCGTGAGAACATCGGCCAGCAGCACGTTGGTCGGCCGGTTGCCCTCCATCACCTTGTGCGGCACGACCGGTTCCGGCGTGCCCTCGGCCCGCACCTCCGCCTCGGTCTTGCCGAACGCCAGCGCCTGGGACTGCGCGAACACGTTCGAGGACAGGATGTCGTGGTGGTCCCGCAGCGGGTTCAGCGACCGGCCGAAGGCGATCAGGTCCACCGGGATCAGCTTCGTGCCCTGGTGAATGAGCTGGTAGAAGCTGTGCTGGCCGTTGGTGCCTGGCTCACCCCAGAACACCGCTCCGGTCTGGTAGTTGACGTGCCGCCCGTCGAGGGTGACGTGCTTGCCGTTGGACTCCATGGTCAGCTGCTGCAGATACGCGGGGAAGCGCTTCAGGTACTGGTCGTAGGGCATGACGCCGACCGTCTCGGCACCGAAGAAGTCCCCGTACCACACGGCCAGCAGTCCCATCAGCACCGGCAGGTTGCTCTCCAGCGGAGCAGTCAGGAAGTGCTCGTCCATGGTCCGGAAGCCGGCCAGCATCTCGGCGAACCCGTCAGGGCCGATCGCCACCATCGTGGACAGTCCGATGGCCGAGTCCATCGAGTAGCGGCCGCCCACCCAGTCCCAGAAGCCGAACATGTTGGCGGTGTCGATGCCGAACTCCTCGACCAGCTTGGCGTTCGTGGATACCGCGACGAAATGCCGGGCCACGGCGGCCTCGTCGCCGAGCTCGCTGACCACCCAGTTGCGGGCCGAGGTGGCGTTGGTGATCGTCTCCAGCGTGCTGAACGTCTTGGAGGAGATGATGAACAGCGTCTCGTCGGCGGCGAGGTCCCTGGTCGCCTCCACGAAGTCGGTGGAGTCCACGTTGGAGACAAACCGGAAGGTCATGTCCCGGTCGCTGTAATGGCGGAGCGCCTCGTAGGCCATCACCGGGCCGAGGTCGGAGCCGCCGATGCCGACGTTGATCACGTTGCGAATCCGCTTGCCGGAGTAGCCGGTCCACGCTCCCGACCGCACCCGGTCGGCGAAGCCGGCCATCCGGTCGAGCACCTCGTGCACCTGCGCCACCACGTCGGTGCCGTCCACCACCAGCGACGCGCTGCGCGGCATCCGCAATGCCACGTGCAGCACGGCCCGGTCCTCGGAGACGTTGATGTGCTCGCCGCGGAACATCGCGTCCCGGCGCTCGGGCACGCCGGACTCGGCGGCCAGCTCCACCAGCAGCCGTATCGTCTCGTCGGTCACCCGGTTCTTGGAGTAGTCGAGGTAGATGCCCGCGGCCTCGGCGGTCAGCCGCTCGCCCCGGCCGGGGTCGGCGGCGAACAGCTCGCGCAGGTGCCGGCCGGCTATCTCGGCGTGATGGCGCCCGAGTGCCTGCCAGGCCTTGCGTTCGGTCAGCGGCGTCCCGGCCATGTCGTCTCCTTCGCTCTCGCGCGGGCGGCGCTCGTGCCCGCTCTGGCACCGTACCGGAGGGCGGCGCCGGCCCGGCCGGTCAGCCTGCCCGGTCCGGTCCGCGCAGCAGGTTCCTGATCACGCCGGCCAGTTCCGCGGGCCAGATCACCTCCGTGGTCGACTCGAGCTCGGCCAGCGTCCACCAGCGCCAGGCGGCGATGCCGTCGGCAGCGTGCATCTGCGCGACGTCGCCAAGCCCGCGCCGGGGCTGGCTGGTGCGGGCGAGGTAGAGACGCTCGTGCTGGCGGATCAGGCGGCCGCCGAATTCCATGGTCAGGCTGCGCCGGAGCACCTCGCCGAGCAGCACGACATCGCTCCACCCGGTTTCCTCGGCCAGCTCGCGGGCGGCCCCGGCCGGGTAGTCCTCGCCGTCGTTCAGGCCGCCGCCGGGCGTGGCCCAGTGCGGGCCGTTCGGCGCCGCCTCGTCGTAGCGCAGCAGCAGGACCCGGTGGCCGGGATCGAGCACGATCACCCGTCCGGCGTGCCGCACCGGCAGGCCGGCCATGTCCGCTGCGGCCATGTCCGCTGCATCCGGTTCAGCCATGTTCGGCACCCTAGTGAGCCAGCGGCAGGCGGGGGAGCCGCCGACGGCTGGTGTCGCGGCCGCGGCAGGGCGAGTCCGGCCCGGCGCGGCGGTCAGCCGAGCGCGTCGAGCAGCTCGCGTTCGCGCGCGGCGGACAGGCCTGCCTTCCTGGTGCGGTGCAGGCCCTGCTCGCGTTCCCAGGCCAGAGTGTCGGCGAGCAGCTCGGCCCGCGGGCGGTGCCGCAGCCCGGCCGCGCGCGCGGCGGCGCCGCCGCGCGCCGCGAAACCCTCCCATCCCGGCTCGGCCACCCACATCGGCAGCGACTCCGGGCCCATCCAGTCGGCCACGCCCTGCTCTCGCAGCCAGGCCGGATCGGCGGCCACTACCGGGCCGGCGTGACCGCCCGCCGCGCGGGCCTGGCTGATCCATGCACCGAAGGCCAGTACCGGGCCGACCGCGTCGTAGCGGCCGGTGATGCCGTCCTGCGCGCAGTCGAGCAGCCAGGCGGCCAGGTCGCGGGCGTCGATGACCTGCGTGGCCAGATCCGGCGTGTCGGGGACCAGTATCGGGCCGGCCGGATCGCGGGCCGCCCGGGCCACCCAGTAGCCGGAGCGGTCGCTGTGATCACCGGGCCCGCCGATCAGCCCGGCGCGGGCTACCAGCAGCCGGCCGCCCGCGAGCGCGGCCGACAGCTGCTCGCACGCGACCTTCGCCTCGCCGTACTGCTCGATGCCCGGCGCGTCCTGGCCGGCGGCCGCAAGCAGCCCGGCGGATTCGTCGGCGCCGATAACGGCGTGCGAGGCATAGACGCTGCCGGAGGAGACGTAGCTCCAGTGCCGGGCCCGGCCGGCGAGCGCCCGCAGCGCGGCCCGGACGAAACCGGGCTGCCAGGACACTTCGATGACCTCGTCCCACTCGCGCCCGGCCACCCTGTCATACGCCGCCTCGTCCCGCCGGTCGGCAGCCTCCAGCCGCGCGCCGTCGGCCGTCTTCCCGCTCTCGCCGCGGGCCAGGCAGGTCACCCGGTGCCCGCGCCGCACCGCCTGGCCGGCCACCTCGCGGCCCAGCCAGGCCGTTCCGCCGAGCACCAGAATGTCCACCACGCCACCTAAGCACCGGTCGCCGGGACCGGCCAGCGTCTTAGCCGTCGGCAGAACGCGGCGCGGCGCACCGAGGGCGGGAGGCGGCCCCGGCCTACTGCTGGGCGAGGTTCGGCGCGCCTTCGCGCAGGACGTACTTCTGGATCTTGCCGGTCGCCGTCTTCGGCAGCTCACCGGTGAATGTGACGCCGTGCGGGGCCTTGAAATGGGCCAGCCGGTCGCGGGTGAAGGCGATCAGCTCCTCCTCGGTGGCGCTGGCGCCGTCGCCCAGCACCACGAACGCGTGCGGCGCCTCTCCCCAGCGCGGATGCGGCAGCCCGACGATCGCCACCTCCTGCACGGCCGGATGGCGCAGCAGCGTGCCCTCCACCTCCACCGATGAGATGTTCTCCCCGCCGCTGATGATCACGTCCTTCAGCCGGTCCCGGATCTCCACGTAGCCGTCCGGGTGCACGACGGCGGCGTCGCCGCTGTGGAACCAGCCATCGCCCATCGCCCGCTGAGTGGCCTCCGGATCGTTGTAGTACCCCTGCATGACCACGTTCCCGCGCACCACGATCTCGCCCAGGGTCTGCCCGTCGGCGCGCACCTCCCGGCCGGCGTCGTCCACGACCCGCAGCTCGCCCGAGGTGATCAGCTCGACCCCCTGCCGCGCCTTCACTACCGCGCGGTCGGCCGCCGACAGCGCCTCGTGCTCGGGCAGCGGCGCGCAGACCAGGATGAACGGCGCCGTCTCGGTCAGCCCGTACATGTGCGTGACCTCCCAGCCGAACTCGCCCTCGAGCCGTTCGATGGTGGCGGCGGCGGGCGGCGCCCCGGCCGTGACGACCCGCACCCCGGGCGGCACCTCGCCGCGCAGATGCGCCGGCGCGCTCGCCAGTGAGATAAGCACCGTGGGCGCCGCGCATAGCAGCCGCACCTTCTCGTCGCGGATCAGCCTGAACACCGCGGCCGGCTCGACCTTGCGCAGGCAGACGTGGGTACCCGCGGCCGCGGTCACCGTCCAGGGGAAGGTCCACCCGTTCGCGTGGAACATCGGCAGCGTCCACAGGTAGCGCTCGCCCACGCCGATCGGCACGTGCAGCAGCGTGCCGATCGTGTTCATCGCGGCGTTCCGGTGGGTGATCATCACCCCCTTGGGGCGCGCGGTGGTCCCGCTGGTGTAGTTGATCGTGAGCAGATCCCGCTCGCTGATCTCGGGCCGCTCGAAGCCGGTCCCAGCCGCAGCTATCGCCGCCTCATAGTCCAGCCAGCCGTCCAGGGCGGCCTCGTACGCCACGAAGTGCCGCACGCCCGGCATCTGGTCCCGGACGCCGTCCAGCGCCTGCAGGTAGTCGCGGTCCGCGCAGACCACCTCCGCGCCCGAGTGGTTCACGATGTAGACGAAGTCGCCGGAGGTCAGCCGGTAATTCACCGGCACCAGCACCGCGCCCAGCTGCGGCACCGCATAGAAGGACTCCAGCTGCGCGTGGGTGTTCGGCGCGATCGTGGCCACCCGGTCGCCCGGCCGGACGCCCAGCCCGGCCAGCGCCGACGACCAGCGGTCGCAGCGGTCGAGGAACTGCTCGTACGACAGCCGCAGCCCGCCATCGATCACCGCCGTGCGAGAACCATGCAGGCGCCGGGTCCGGCGCGCGAAGTCGAGAGGAGTCAGGGGTGATTCCACGGGTGCCTCCACTGATTCGCGGGTGATCAGCCCTCCGGGGGGCCGTCAGGGCGGACACGACGAGCACCGCGCGCTCATCCACTACGGATGCTTTCACGAGTACGCGACCGGAGTCGCTGACAGGCCGGCCAGCGCGCGGCCCGCGATACGCGGCGGAGCCTTTTCCCGCCCGTCACGATGCAGTAAGCTGACGGCGCTGCTCCGGACCCTGGCAGTCGGCGTATCTGCGCACATGGGCGGTTACGCGGCAGGTTCGGAGCTTCTTTTCGCGCCCGCATCGATTCGGCTTGCCGAACGAGGGGCGGCGGGGGCATCCTGCCAGCGGAATCCCTGAGCAGCGTGCCCGGCCGCGCCGGCCCTACCGCCCGATAGCGGGCTACGGCACATGCACGCGGCCCGGCTAGGCCGCGCGGCGCCCACGTGGCCCGGGCGGCCACCGGCCGCGGCGCGGCGTTGCCGCTGTGCGATGCCTGGGCGACGTTCCCTCAGCCCGTGGCCGCGGAGTTCGCCGGGCTGGTCAGGCCGGACTCTGCTTTTCCCGCCCAGGCGGGTCTATGCGGCAGGCGTTCGGCGGAAGTCATCGTCGGATGATGTGAGGGCTGATTCAGCGCCGGGCTCGGCTGCGATGCTTACCGGCTGAACCGCAGCGCCGGCCTCGGCTGCGATGCTCACCGGCTGAACCGCCGATGCGGGCTCAGGTTCGCCGCGGCGATGGATCAGCCCCGGGGCGTGCCGCCAGGTGAGGCAGGCGATGGCGCCGAGCGGAATGGGCGGCAGGTAGGTAACCGCCCGGTACAGCAGCACGGCGGCGGTCACCTGCGCGCTGACCCGGTGATCGGCGCCTGCGGCCAGGGTGCCCACCAGGCCAAGCTCGGTGATGCCGAGGCCGCCTGGGGTCAGGGGCAGTGCGGTCAGCAGCCGGACGAAGGCGAAGGCGGCCAGCGACGTCTGCCAGGGCACTTGCGCCTGGGTCAGGCCGACGCCGCGCAGGCATGCCAGCAGGACGAGCCACAGGGCCAGCTGGCTCACCGCGGTGGTGGCGGAGATGCGCCAGCTGCGCGCGGTCAGCAGGGCGGATGCGCGATCGCGGAAAGCCAGCAGCGACCGGGTGACCGAGCCTGGCGGCCGCCGCCGCGCCAGCCGGCAGCCGGCGGCGGCCGCGCGCTGGAGGATCGCGCCGGCGCGGAGCGCGAAGGCCTCGCTGCGCAGCAGCAGGCTGAATCCGGCCGCCAAGGCGACGAGCAGGACAAGGCCCACCGCCGCGGCGGCGATCAGGATGGCGTCAGGCCGGGTCACCGTCGCCAGGAGCAGCAGGGCGATGACCGGCAGGCCCAGCCGGGCCAGGACATTCCAGATTCCTGACACCAGGGTGTAGAGGACGTATTCCGCCGTGCTGACGCCCCAGCTGGAGAGCATCGCCCAGCTGACCCCCATGGCCAGGGCACCGCCTGCGGGCAGCGTGTTCGCCACGGCGTTGGAGCCGAGGTTGACCACGGCCGCCTCGCGCAGCCGTATCGACGGCAGTACCGAGCAGATCATGATCCAGACGGTGACCATGCTGATGACGGCCGTCGTGGCCACCAGCGTGACCTGCAGCCACGTCATGGCCTGCAGGCTGGCCCACACGCTGTGATAGGACGCGAAATGCGGGAGTCCGAACCCGAATATGGCCGCTATGAGGACCACGGAGACCAGGGTGCGAAGGAACTTCCGGCCGCGTCGCCGTGGCTCGGCGGTGGTCATCATCGGGTCTCGTCCCTGCTGGCGTTGAACGGTAACGTGCTCGGCCGGTAACGAAGTGACGCGCGCGAGTAACCGTTCCTTCAGTACGGGGTCGTGGCGCGATGCGCCGGGAACTCCGAGGCCTGCTCTGCTCCCGCCTGGTTCACGGGTGCGACTGCCGAGGTCCGGAGCAATACCCTGACGCTAGCACCTCCCGGCGGCATCGTCGCCTGTACGCCCAAAAGCGGCGAAGAGGATCTTATGGGTACGAAGATCACTCTCATATCGCCCCGCCGGCCACGTTCGGCGAGGCCGGGATGTCTGGGGGGTCGCGGGGTTCACCCGGGGCGATCGCATGTTCGGGTGCCGGGGAGGATGCTGGGGGGATGGTCGAACGGGCGGTCAAGGTGTGGGAGTGGATCGCCGCCGCTCACGAGGGGGCCGGGCCGGTGTCGATCGGGGCACTGTGCCGGGCGGCCGTACGCGCGCTGGGGATGGACGGGGCCAGCGTGACAGCGGCGGGAGGTCGTGCGGCCCGCGAGCCGCTGTTCGCCTCTGACCTGGTCAGCGCCCGGCTGGAGGAGCTGCAGTTCACTCTGGGGGAAGGGCCGGGGACAGATGACTTCGGGCCAGGGTCGCCGACGCTGATACCGGACCTGGAGTCGGCCATGACGCGGTGGCCTGGATTCGCGCCCGCTGCGCTGGCGGCCGGCGCCCGGGCGATCTTCTCGTTCCCGCTGCAGGCAGGGGCCATCGCCGTGGGAGCGCTGTCGCTGTACCGCGCGAGGCCCGGTTCGCTGGCCGCCGAGGAGCTGGCTGACCTCCTGGTCTTCGCCGATGCCGCGCTGCGGCTGCTGCTGGATGCACCGTTCGCTATTACCGGGTCGACGGCCTACCGGCCGCTGGATGGCTGGTCAGACACCCGGGCCGAGGTTCATCAGGCGACCGGGATGATCTCGGTGCAGCTCGGCGTGAGCCTGGAGGAGGCATTCGTCCGGTTGCGGGCGCACGCGTTCGGCGGCAACGCCGCGCTAGCCGACGTCGCGGCCGCGGTGGTGGATCGTCAGCTGCGTTTTAACCCCGACCCGGCGCCAGAACCTGAGGCTGGCCCGAGTAAGTGACGACCGTCCGATCGGACAGGCCTCCCCCGCGCTCTGAGGGCTAGTCTGGCGCTATGGCAGCTACCGTAGACGAGCGCATGGCGCAGACGTTCGTCGAGCTGGCGGACACCCTGGTTGCCGGCTTTGATCTGATGGAGTTCTTGCACACGCTCGCTGACCGGTGCGTGGAGCTGCTGGAGGTAGACGCGGCGGGCCTGCTGCTGGCCGACGGCCGGGGCGCGCTGCGGCTGGTAGCCGCGTCGACAGAGCAAGCCCGGATCGCGGAACTATTCCAGATCCAGAACGACGAAGGGCCCTGCCTGGACTGCTACCGCACCGGGCAGGCCGTTGTCGTCAGCGACATTCGCGCCGACGAGACCGTCAGGCAGTGGCCCCGGTTCGCACCCGCCGCCCGGGAGATGGGCTTTGCCGGGGTGCACGCCATCCCGATGCGGCTGCGCGATCAGGTCATCGGCACGCTGAACCTGTTCCGCAGCGAACCCGACGGCCTGGACCCGGCAGTGGCCCGGGCGGCCAGGGCGCTGGTGGACGTGGCCACGATAGGGATCCTGCAGGAACGAGCGGTGCGCCAGCAGGAACTCGTGGCCGGGCAGCTGAAAGCCGCGCTGAACAGCCGGGTCATGATCGAGCAGGCCAAGGGAATCCTGGCCGAGCGGCTGCAGACGACCCCCGATGAGGCGTTCGTGCTGCTGCGCCGTTACGCGCGCGACCACAACCGTCCGCTCACCGCGCTGGTCGGCGACGTGATCCGGGGCGCCGCCGATATCACCCGCGGCGGCCCGGCGCAGAAGCCGCCCACCGGGGCGCGGGAAATCTGACCCGCCGTCCGGCGCCCCGCCGCAGGCCGGAACGGTTCCGCCTGGCCAGGGTCAGGCCGGGGTGTCCGGCGCGGAGCTGGGCGGCCGCCCGACGGTGTTGAGATGGCGCAGCGCCTGCGCGTAGGAGCCCACCAGGCTGGCCTGGCAGTAGGGCAGGCCGTGCTGCCTGCAGAACTCCCTGACCAGGGCCTGGGAGTGGCGCAGGTTGGGCCGGGGCATGGACGGGAACAAGTGGTGCTCGATCTGGTAGTTCAGGCCACCCAGGGCGGTGTCGGTGAGCCAGCCGCCGCGGACGTTGCGGCTGGTGAGTACCTGGCGGCGCAGGAAGTCGCTCTGGTCACCGGCGTCCAGGATGGGCATGCCCTTGTGGTTGGGGGCGAAGGACATGCCCAGGTACAGGCCGAACAGGCCCTGCTGGACCAGGATGAACACGATGGCCTTGACCGGTGAGAGCACCAGGAAAACGACGGTGAGGTAGCCGGCCACGTGGACCGCGAGCAGGGCCGCCTCCGCGGGCTGGCGGCGGGAAGTCCGGCTGGCCAGGGCGCGGATGCTCGAGGCGTGCAGGCTGATCGCTTCGCCGAGCAGCATCGGGAAGAGCAGGTAGGCCTGGTAGCGGTACACCAGCCGGGCCAGGGCCCGGCCGGACCGCGCCTGGCCGGTGCTGAAGGCCAGCGCGCCTATCGCGATGTCGGGGTCCGCGCCCTCGGTGTTGGGATGCGCGTGGTGGCGGTTGTGCTTGCCGACCCACCAGCCGAAGCTCAGCCCGATGCCAAGATTGCCCAGGAGGATGCCCAGCAGGTAGCTGACGCGCCGGGAGCCTGAGATCTGCCGGTGCCCGGCGTCGTGACCGAGGAACCCGAACTGGGTGAACATGACGGCCAGGAAGACGGCCACGGCCAGCTGCCACCACGAGTTGCCCAGCAGGACGAATGCGGCCCACCCGGCGGCCAGCAGCAGGGCAGTGACCGTGATCCGTGCGATGTAGTGCCCGGGGCGGCGGTTGAGCAGTCCCGCCTGCTTCACCTGCCTGGACAGCTGCGCATACCCGCTGCCACGGTGCGCCGGCCCGGTCAGCGGCCCAGCTGGCGGCGCGGCCGGCGCACCGGCCGGCAGGCGGGACTGCGGGGCCGCGGCAGCGGCCATGGCGCGGGGTCGTATCACGGGCGCTCCTGGGGTGCACATCGTGGCCAGATAGGTGATGTGCCGCCAGGGTCTCGAGCGGCCGCCGCCTGGGCAGCCGGGCCAGGCGGATGTTCACTCCGACAATACCGGCTGGCCGGGCCGGCGACGGCGGCGCCGGCCACTGGGCCATGCCTGGCACCCCGGGCGGTCAGCGCCTGCGGCCGCGCCGGTAGCGGGCGGACGCGGCGGCCGCGCCGCGGCCCGTCGCCGCGCTGGCGGTCATGACCTCCTGCGGGTCTGCGGGCCGGCGCGCTGGCGCTGGGTAATCGGCAGCCGGCCCGGCGATCGAGGCCAGCAGCGGCGAGCCAGGCCGGACGCTGGCGGTCAGCGGGACTACGCCGGCCCGCCGCATCAGCGTGCGCACCTGCATGGCTTGCTCGGGAGCGTGCAGGGTGATGACCACTCCGTCGGCACCGGCCCGGGCGGTCCGGCCCGACCGGTGCACGTAAGCCTTGTGCTCGGCCGGCGGATCCGCGTGGATGACCAGGTCGATGCCTTCCACGTGGATGCCGCGGGCGGCGATGTCGGTCGCGACCATGACGGGGACGGCACCGGACGTGAACGATGCGAGGTTCCGGCGCCGGGCGTTCTGCGCCAGGTTGCCGTGCAGTTCCACCACGGGCACCCGCGCCGCGGCGAGCTGACGGGTGAGCCGCTGCGCGCCGCGCTTGGTCCGGGTGAAGATCAGTGCGCGGTTGTTGCCGCCCGCCAGGGCGGCGATAACGCCCACCCGGTCCGCCGGGGTGACGCTGAGCAGGTGATGGACTATCTCGGCCGGCGGGGCAGCCGAATCGACGGCGTGCCGGGCGGGATGATCAAGGAAGCGCCGCGCGAGCACGTCGACTGCCTTGTCGAGAGTGGCGGAGAACAGCATTCGCTGGCCATCAGCCGGAGTGGACTCCAGCAGCCGGCGTACGACCGGGAGGAACCCGAGGTCGGCCATGTGGTCGGCTTCGTCGATCACGGTGATCTCGGTATCGCCCAGATGGCAGTGACCCTGCTCGATCAAGTCAGCCAGGCGTCCCGGGCAGGCGACAACGATATCGGCGCGCTTTCGCAGCGCGGTTACCTGCGGGTTCTGCGGGGTGCCGCCGAAGACGGTGACGACGGACAGGCCCATGGCCCGGGCCAGCGGCGCGAGAACGGCCTCGACCTGGCTGGCCAGTTCCCTGGTGGGTACCAGCACGAGGCCGCGCGGACGGCACGCCATGGTGTGCCCGCCGGCCAGGCCGGCTACGAGCGGGATCGAGAACGCGAGCGTCTTGCCCGAACCGGTCTTGGCGCGCCCGAGAATGTCGAGGCCGGCCAGCGAATCGGGCAGCGTGGCCGCCTGAATCGGGAACGGCACCGCGATGCCGTCTTTGGCGAGCGCGGCCACCAGCGGCGCGGGAACGCCGAGGGAAGCGAAGGTGGCGGGGCCTGCCAGGTTGCCGCGCTGGCGCCGTGCAGGGCTGACTGTACTGCTGAGCTGGGTGGTCAAAGAATCTCTTTCGGACTGTGGGGTGGCCGTGTTGGAGGCCGCCACGTCCGTGGAAACCAATTCGCTCGATAGCGCGATACGGCCGGCGCGCCCTGATGGCTGCGCCAACTACGTGCCCGAGCAGTCTACCGTGCCGGCCGGGCGGACGTGGTTTCCGCCCCTGGCAGGTGAACAAACCCGCAACCCTCACCCCGGCAGGGCGATTTGGCGCCCGTCGTGCCCGCGTATCATGACGATCGCGGGGGCGAGGTGGTGCGCCGATGGCCGACACGGTATGGACCGGCATCGACGACGTCAGCGTGCCGCCTGGCAGCCATATATGCGCGTTCTACCGGGGGGCGCCTGCCCGGGACCGGCTGCTTACCGACTACTTCGGCACCGGCCTGACCGCCGGAGACAAGTGCATCTGCATCGTCGAGTCCCCGGACACCGCGAGCCGGCTCGAGCTGCTGGGCCGCCAGCCCGCCGGGCCTGCCCCGGCTGATCACCAGCTCGACGTGCACCTGCCGGAGTCCACCTACCTGGCCGGCGGCCGGTTCACCAGCCGCCAGATGCTCACCTTCTGGACCGAGAACCTGGTCAAGGCCACCGGCGAGGGCTACTCGTTCTGCCGGCTGGCAGGCGAGATGACCTGGGCACTGCGAGACATGCCGGGCGTCGAGCATCTGGCAGGCTATGAGTCGGAGCTGAACCGGGTTACCTCGGGGTCGGCGGCCATCGTCTTGTGCCTGTACGACCTGGACCTGTTCAGCGGCGAGGTCGTGGTCAGCATCGTCAAGACCCATCCCCAGGTGCTGGTCCAGGGCATCCTCGTCGAGAACCCCTACTACGTGGGCCCCGATGAGTTTCTCAGCTCGGCGCTCGGCTGACCGGGACCGGCCGTGACCGCCGAACGGACCGCGCCGGCGCAGGGCAGGCCGCTGTCCTTCCTGCCGGTCCCGCACCAGGACGTGCCCGACGCCGGCCTGCGGGCCCGGCTCAGCGAGCTGCGGGCGCTGCTGGTCATCTCGCTGCTGATGACCGAGTCGGTCGATGAGGACCAGATCCTGGACCTCGCCGCCTCTTCGGCGCCGGGCCTGGGGCCGTGGCGGATCGCCGGCTACGGGTTCACCGACGGCCGGTGGCATCCGGGGGCCAGCGGCGCGCCGCCGCCGGGCGGCCTGCTCCGGCAGCTCGCCGCGCTCGGCAGCGGCAGCGGCCCGGTGGACCTGCCCGGCCAGGCGTGGGCGTGCGCCTACCCGCTGCGCAGCATCACCGGGCTGCTCGGCCACCTGGTCGCGTCGGCGGACCAGGAGCCGGCGGCCGAGGCGCGGTTCGTCATCCAGGTGCTCGCGCAGCAGACCGGCGTGGCGGTGTCCAACGCGCGGCTGCACGCCAGGGAGCGCGCCACCGCGGCCGAGCTGGCCGGCACCAACCAGGCGCTCGCCGAGACCGTGGCCACCCTGCAGCGCAGCATGGACATCCACGAACGGCTCACCCGAGTGGCCGTGTCCGGCGAGGGCCAGAGCGGGATAGCCAAGGCCCTGCACGAGCTCACCGGCATGCCGGTGGTGATCGAGGATCGGTACGGCAACCTGTGCGCGTGGGCAGGCCCGGGCCGGCCGGACCCGTACCCGCACGAGTCCTTCGCCAAGCGCGAGCAGCTGATGCGGCGGCTGCTGCGCGACAGCAAGCCGGTCCGGGACGGCGAACGGCTCGTGTTCATGGCCTCGCCGCGGCCGGACGTGATCGGGGTGCTCGCCCTCGTCGACCCCGGCCGCCAGGCCGACAGCGCCGACCTGGTGGCGCTGGAGCACGGCGCGACCGTGCTGTCGATGGAGCTGGCCCGGCTGCGCGGCATCGCCGACACCGAGCTGCGGCTGCGCCGCGACCTGGTGCACGACCTGCTGACCGGCACCGACGACGAGGGCGCGCAGGCTCGGTCGGAGGCGCTCGACTACGACCTGCGCCGCCCGCACCGGGTGGTGCTGATCGAGGGCAAGGGCCGCTTCCGCAGCCAGGACGCGCTGCAGTCCGCGGTCCGCCGGGCGCTGCGCCAGGCCCGGCTGCCCGGGCTGTCCGGGATGATCTCCGGTGACGTCGCGGTGATCACTGCCGGCCAGGCCAACTGGGCTGAGCTGCGTCACATGATCGTGTCCGACCTGGGCGGCGGCCAGTGCCGCATCGGCGTGGGCGGTACCTGCTCCCGCCCGTCCGAGCTGCCGCGGTCGCTGCGCGAGGCACGGCTTGCACTCCGGCTGCAGCAGACGCTGCTGCCCGCCGGCAGCATCTGCGAGTATCCCAAGCTCGGCATCTTCCGGATGCTGGCCGCCATCCCCGACCTCACCGAGGTGGACGGGTTCGTCCGCGAATGGCTGGGCAGCCTGCTCGACTACGACGAGCGCCGCGGCGCCGAGCTCGTGCACACGCTCACCCAGTACCTGGAGCACGGCGGCAACTACGACGCCACCGCCGCCGGGCTTTCGGTGCACCGCAGCACGCTCAAGTACCGGCTGCAGCGGATCCGCGAGCTGTCCGGCCTGGACCTGAACGATCCCGACGTGCACTTCAACCTGCAGCTGGCCACCCGGGCCTGGGGAACGCTGCAAGCACTTCGGTCCGAACGCTGACGCCGCGGCCCCCCGCCCGGGCGCCCGTCCCGGCACGGCGATAACCGGGCGGTTCTTCGTCCCGTGGTGACCTGCCCTCGCAGGCTGCCGCCAGTGATCCTGAACAGGCCGGCAGCCCCGGATGCAGAAGGACAGACGATGATCAACGTACGTAACCCCGCCGACGGGTTCAGCGGCCTGCGGGCCCGCATCCACGGTCTCGGGCCGCTGGCCGACGGCGACCGCGGCCAGGCCGGCGCGCCGCTCACCGTGGGCGAGTGGGCGCTGCTGCTCGACCACATGATCGAGCACCCGGCAGACAGCACCGAGGCGCTGTGGAACGTCGCCCCGCCCGGTGAGGACGACCGCGAGTACGACGCCATCTTCGTCGGCGGCGGCGCGGCCGGCCGGTTCGGCTCGGCCTACCTGCGCGCCCGCGGCGGGCGCCAGCTGACCATCGACGCCTGGCCGTTCCTCGGCGGCTCCTGCCCGCACCAGGCGTGCGTGCCGCATCACCTGTTCTCCGAGTGCGCCCGCGAGCTCGATCTGGCCCGGCACATGGCCGGGCGGCTGTGGTACCCGCCGTTCGACGACAAGCGGGCGAGCATCCTGGAGATCATCGACCTGTTCAAGGCCGGCCGGGCCTACCCGCACGCGATCATGAACTGGCAGTCGAAAGAACAGCTCGACATGGAGTACGTGCTCAACGCCCCGGCCACGATCATCGACGAGCACACCGTCGAGGTGGACGGGCAGCGGCTGCGTGCCAGGAACCTGGTGCTGAGCACCGGGGCCAGCACGGTCTACCCGGATGTCCCCGGCATGGGCCGCAAGGGCATCTACGACTTCGCGTCGCTGATCGAGAAGCTCGACTACGAGCCGAACCGGTGCGTGATCGTGGGCGGCTCCAAGGTCGCGCTGGAGTACGGCTCGTTCTTCCACGCGACCGGGTGCAAGACCACGATCCTGACCCGCAGCCCGCTCATGCAGACCGCCAGCCTGCATCATGTCGACGACGGGCTGCGCGACTACGTGGTCGCGATGATGGCCGACCGCGGCATCGAGATCCTGGCCGGCACCGAGCTGACCGAGGTGCTCGGCGACGGGCGGGTCACCGGCGTCCGGTACCGGACGCCCGGCGGCGAGATCCGCCAGATCGAGACCGACTTCGTGTTCGTGGGCACCGGAGAGCGTCCCGACCTGAGCATGTATGCCCCGCTGGGGCTGCAGACCGACGAGCGGGGATTCGTGGTCGCCGACGCGACCATGCGGACGTCGGTGCCGAACGTCTACGCGGCCGGCGACCTGCTCGGCCCCCCGATGGAGATGTTCAAGGCCCGCAAGTGCGGCGTCGGCGCCGCGCGCAACATCATGGGCGAGCACTACGAGTTCGACTACTCCAGCTACCCCGACTTCCTGCACACCACCTACGAGGTGACCTGGTGCGGCCTGTCTGAGGCCGAGGCGCGGGCCAGGTACAGCAACGTCATCAAGATCCAGATGCCGCCCGATGACGCTGACCCCGAGTCGTTCGCGCTGCCCGCCGCCGAAGGGTCGATGCTGTACGCCTTCACCCGGCCGGTCCTGTCCGGGTGGCTCAAGCTCGTCATCGACGCGGACTCGCGCCGGGTTCTCGGCGCCCACCACGTGGGGTACGGAGCCAAGGACGCCTTCCAGTACATCGACTACCTGATCCGCCAGCCCGGCGGCTGGACGATGGACCAGATGGCCGAGCTGGACGAGCTGTTCCTCAACCCGGAGCACTTCATCCAGCTGTGCCGGCTGCGGGCCGGCCAGCTCAACCCGGTCAACCTGTGACGGCGAGCCCGGTGGCGGCGGCCCAGGTTGCGGTGGTCACCGGCGGTGCATCCGGCATCGGCCTGGCGACCTGCGCCCGGCTCAAAGAGGACGGCCTCGCCGTGGCCGCGCTGGATGTGCAGCCCGACGGCGCGGCCGGCACGGCCGACCTCGCCGTGGCCTGCGATGTGAGCAGCGAGGCCTCGGTCACGGCCGCGATGACCGCCGTGACCGGCCGGCTGGGTCCCATCGACGTGCTGGTCAACAACGCGGGGATCACCGGGTCCCGGGCCGCCACGGTCTGCCACGAGACGCCGGTGCAGGACTGGGACCAGGTGCACGCGGTCAACGTCCGCGGCCCGTTCCTGTGCAGCCGCGCCGTGCTCCCGTCCATGGTGGCCAGGGGGCGGGGGCACATCATCACGATCGCCTCGGTGGCCGGGCTGATAGCGTTCCCCGGCCGGTGCGCCTACACGGCGTCCAAGGGCGCGGCGGTGATGCTCACCCGGTCGATCGCGGTCGACTACGCCGCCGCGGGCATCCGCGCCAACGCCGTCTGCCCGGGCATGGTGTACACGCCCATGACGAGCTGGCGGCTGGACCAGCCGCGGCTGCGGGCCGAGGTGGAAGGCAGGATCCCGGCCGGCCGGGTCGCGTCGGCTGCGGAGATCGCCGATGCGGTCGCGCTGCTCGCCTCCGGCCGGCTGGCCTACATGACCGGCCACCCGCTGGTGGTCGACGGCGGCATGTCCGCGTGGTGACCGTCAGGGAGGAATGATGGCTGGCAGGCTGGGTGGCAAGGTGGCGATGGTCACCGGGGCGGGCTCGGGCATCGGCCGGGCCGCCGCGACGCTGTTCGCGCGCGAAGGCGCGGCGGTGGCGGTGGTGGACCTGGCCGGGCAGGCCGCGGCGGATACCACGGCGGCGATCGCGGCCGAAGGCGGCCGCGCCATGGCCGTCACCGCCGACGTCAGCGACCGCGGGCAGGTCGACGCCGCCTTCGGCCTGGTCGCGGCCGAGCTCGGCCCCCCCGACGTGCTCTACAACAACGCCGGGGTGAACAGCGCAGGCTCGGTGCTGGACGCGACCGATGACGACTGGGACCGCTGCTTCGCCGTCAACGCCAGGGGCACGTTCCTGTGCTCCAGCGCGGCCGCCCGGCCGATGGCGGCCGCAGGACGCGGGTCGATCATCAACCAGGGATCGGTGGCGGCGCTGGTCGGGATAGCCAACTTCGCCGCCTACTGCGCGGCCAAGGGCGCCGTGGTCGCGCTGACCCGGTCCATGTCCGTCGACCTGGCCCCGCGCGGCATCCGGGTCAACGCGATCTGCCCAGGCACCGTGTACACCCCGCTGATGGAACCGCTGCTGCGCGCCCGCGGGGACGGCGACGTGGCGGCCGGGCTGGCGCTCACCGTGGCCAGGTACCCGATCGGCAGGCTCGGTACCCCCGAGGAGGTCGCCCAGGTAGCGCTGTTCCTGGCCAGCGACGAGGCGTCATTCCTGACCGGCTCGGTGATCACCGCGGACGGCGGCATGACCTCACAGTGACCCGCCGCCGCGAACCGGGGACCGATTGGAACCGCCCGGCGGCTCGCCTTACCATCCGACGTAAACCGACCACGGGCGAGCGGAAGAAGGATTGCCATCGGGTCATCGGCCGCTGCGCACGGTGATTCGCTCCGGGGCCAGCTGACGAACCTGCGGGCGCTGCTCGTGCTGTCCATCCTGATGACCGAGAGCCCCGACCACGAGCAGATACTCCGGCTGGCCAGTTCGGCGGCTGCCTCGCTCGGCGGATGGCAGGTGGCCGGCTTCGCGCTCGGCGACGCCTGGTGGACCGGCGCCCCTGAGCCCGCCGACGTGCCCCCGGAGCTGCTCGCCCAGCTGCGGATGCTCCCGGCCGCCGGCGGCCCGGTGACCATCGCGGACGCCGGCTGGGCGTGGGCGTACCCGATGCGCAGCCTCGCGGGCCGCCTCGGGCACATGATCGCCTGCGCCGGGCACGAGCCGGCCACCGACGAGCAGTTCCTGGCCCAGGTCGTGGCCCAGCAGACCGGCGTGGCCGTGTCCAACGCCCGGCTGCACGCCGGGGAGCGCCGCACCGCCAGGGAGCTGGCCGGCGCGAACACGGCCCTGCAGGAGACGGTGGCCACCCTGCGACTGGGCATGCAGGTGCACGAGCGCCTCACGAAGATCGCGGTGACCGGGGCCGGGACGGCCGGCATCGCCCAGACGCTGCACGAGCTGACCGGGCTGCCGGCGGCGGTGGAGGACCGGTACGGCAACCTGTCCGCGTGGGCCGGGCCGGGCAGGCCCGAGCCGTACCCGAAACCGCCGCCCTACGACCGGGAGCGGCTGCTGCGCCGGCTCATGGTCGAGGGCACGTCGGTGCGCGACGGCGACCGCGTGCTGGCGCTCGCCTCGCCCCGCCCCGGCCTGCTCGGGGTGCTCGCCCTGGTGGACGCCGGGCGGCGCGCCGCCGGCCCGGACCTGATGGCGCTGGAGTACGCGGCGACGGTCCTGTCCGTCGAGCTGGCCCGGCTGCGCGCGCTGGCCGACAGCGAGCTGCGGGTGCGCCGGGAGCTCGTGGCGGACCTGCTGACCGGGACCGACGACGAGAGCGCCTGCCAGCGCGCGGAGGCGCTCGGCTACGACCTCGGCCGGCCGCACCGGGTCGTCGTGGTCGAAGTGGCCGGCCGCCCCGATGACGATCTGCTGTACGCAGTACGGCGCGCGCTGCGCGAGCAGGGGGTGACCGCGCTGGCCGGCACGCAGGCCGGCTTGGTCGTGCTGCTGGTCCCCGACGGCGATACCGAATGGGAGACCCTGCGCAATGCCATCATGGCCCGGCTGGGCCGCGGGCGCTGCCGGATGGGCGTGGGCGACGCGTGCTCGCGGCCGTCCGGGCTGCCGCGCTCGCTGCGGGAGGCGCAGCTCGCGCTGCGGCTGCAGAAGGCTTCGGCCGCGGCCGAGCAGGCGTCGGTTTTCGCCGACCTCGACGTCTTCCGGATGCTGTCATCGGTCGATGACCTCACCGACATCGAGCACTTCGTGGACACGTGGCTGGGCGCTCTGGCCGGGTATGACCGGCGCAGGCATACCGACCTGCTGAACACGCTCAGCGTGTACCTGCGGCACGGCGGCGGCTACGAGGTAACCTCGCGCGCCCTGTCGGTGCACCGCAGCACGCTGAAGTACCGGCTGCAGCGGATCCGCGATCTCACCGGGTACGACCTGGCCGACCCGGAGACGCACTTCAACCTGCAGCTGGCCACCCGGGCCTGGGTGACGCTGCGGGCCATCCGCGGCTGACCGGCGTGCAGGGAAGGCCCGCGGTTGGCCCCGCCAGGACGAGGAATCGGCGCCACCAGGGGCCTTAGCGTCCTCGCTAGGGGGTCCGGGACCCCGGATGCCACGCCCACACGCGAAGAGGCCGGTGTGCCAGACGAGGCAGCGAGGACCGAGGCCGGACTCAGCCCGCAGGCCGGCCCGGCGGGCCCGGATGACCTGGACCTGTACGCGCGGATGAGCTACCTGCGGGCCTTCGAGGAGCGAGCCAGCACGCTGTACCGGCAGGGGCTGGTCCACGGGCCGGCCCACCTCGGGCTAGGGCACGAGGCGATCGCGGTCGGCGCGGCCTCGGTGCTGCGGCCTGACGACTACTCGATCGGCACCTACCGCGGCCACGCCCACGCGCTGGCCCGCGGCGCGCCGCCCGACGCCGTGCTGGCCGAGCTGCTCGGCCGCAGCGGCGGCATCTGCGCGGGCAAGGGCGGGTCGATGCACATCACCAGCGCCGAGCACGGGTACTACGGCTCGTACGCGATCGTCGGCGCTCACCTGCCGATCGCCTGCGGCCTGGCCTGGGCGGCCAGGATCCGCCGCACCGGCCGGGTCACGGCGTGTTTTTTCGGCGACGGGGCGACCAACATCGGCGCGTTCCACGAGGCGGTGAACCTGGCCGCGGTGTGGCGGCTGCCGGTCGTGTTCGTCTGCGAGAACAACTGGTACATGGAGTACACGCCGATCGCCGACGTGATCGCGGTGCCGCTGCCGGCCGCCGACCGGGCCGCGGCCTACGGCCTGGACCGGATCATCGTGGACGGTAACGACGTGCGAGCGGTCCGGCGCACCGTGGGCAGCGCGGTCGCCGCGGCCAGGGACGGACAGGGCCCGAGCCTCATCGAGGCGCAGACCTACCGGCTTGACGGCCACTCCGTCGCCGACCCCGGCGCCTACCGGCCGGCCGAGGAGGTGGCGCGGTGGCGGAAGTCCGACCCGCTGCTGCGGGCCAGGAGGGAGCTGGAACAGGCCGGCGCCCCGGCGGCGGCACTGGACGAGGCCGACGCCAGGGCCAGGGCGGACATCCTCGCCCTGACCGAGCTCGTGCTGGCCAGGCCCGCTCCCGACCCGGCCACCGCCTGGACCGACGTGTGGGCTGACGGGGGCGGGCAATGGCGGAACTGACCTACCGGCAGGCGGTGGCCGCCGCGCTGGCCCAGGAGATGGCCAGGGACGACCGGGTCGTGCTGCTCGGCGAGGACGTGGCCTCCGGCGGCGTGTTCAAGACCACGGCGGGGCTGCGCGAGCGGTTCGGCCCTGACCGGGTCTGGAACACGCCGATCTCGGAGCAGGCCATCGCGGGCGCGGCGATGGGCGCGGCCATGGCGGGGCTGCGGCCGGTCGCCGAGATCATGTTCTCCGACTTCTACGCGACCTGCTGGGACCAGGTGGCCAACGAGATCCCGAAGCTCCGGTACATGACCGGCGGCCAGCTGACCGTGCCGCTGGTGCTGCGCGGCGCCAACGGCTCTGGCGGACTCGGCTTCGGCAGCCAGCACGGCCAGTCGGTGGAGAACTGGGCCATGTGCGTGCCCGGCCTCAAGATCGCCTCGCCCGCGGGCCCGGCCGAGGCCTTCGGCCTGCTGGCCGCCGCGATCCGTGACGACGACCCGGTCATCGTGTTCGAGCACAAGGCGCTCTACGCGCGCAAGGAGCCCTGCCCCGAAGGCGAGCACGTGATCCCGCTCGGCCGGGCCGCCGTGGTCCGGCCCGGCCGTGACTGCACACTCGTAGGGCTGTCCATCACGGTCGGGACCTGCCTGGCCGCGGCCGGCGAATTGGCCGCCCGCGGCATCGAGGCCGAGGTCATCGACCTGCGGACGCTGGTCCCGCTGGACGCAGCGGCCGTGCTGGCCTCGGTGGCGCGCACCGGCCGGCTGGTGATCGCGGAGGAGAACCCCGGCCAGCTTGGCTGGGGCGCCTCCATCGCGGCCATCGCCGCCGAGGAGGCGTTCGGCTACCTGGCGGCCCCGGTCACCCGGGTCAGCGGCGGCAACGTGCCGCTGCCCGTCGCGGCCTCGCTCGAGGCCGAAGTCGATGTCTCGGTGCCGCGCGTGGCCGGCGCGGTGCTCGCGCTGCTCGGACAGGCCGCAGACCGAAGCAGTTCCTATCAGCATGAGAGGTGAGGTCAATGCAGATTCGCGGTGAAGAAGTCCTGCTCCCGGTGTCGGCGGTGTCGGCGTTCCCGCGGCCGCACTGGCTGACCGGACGGGTGCTCGGGTCGCTGAGCGAACCGGTCTGGCGCAGCCAGAACCTGCGGGTCGGCTACGAGGACGCCTGCAAGGTCTGCTCGCACGAGCAGGAGCTGGCCGGCCTGGACATCTTGTGCGACGGCGCGCAGTACTACGAGTGGGAGGCGCCGGGCTTCCAGCTCGAGCCCATCTTCCACTTCATCCCGGAGAACCTCGGCGGGTTCGCCCCCTACGGGCCGCCCGGCGAGGGCGCGAAGTACCGGCCGTTCTACCAGGCGGTGGTCAAGGACAAGATCACCTGGGTGCGGCCGATCTTCGAGAGCGTGGTCATGACCATGCAGAACGCCACCGCCAAGCCGTTCAAGGTGGCCTTCCTGGGCCCGGCCCAGCAGAGCATCATCGTCAAAGACGAGCACTACGGCGACCAGGTCGCGGTGGCCAGGGACCTGGCCATCGCGCTGAACCAGGAGCTGAAATACCTGGTCAGCCTCGGCCTCGAAGCGGTCCAGCTGATCGACGTGCTGCCGCCCTACACCACGGACATGTGGCAGATCGAGATGCAGAACATCCTGTTCGACGGAGTCGACGCGATCAAGTTCTGGCACGTCTGCTACGGCAGCGTGGACGGCCAGCGTGACATCTTCGACAACCACGCGGCCTCGATGATGCCGCTGTTCAAGGAGTCGCCCGCCGACGTGATCCACCTGGAGTTCACCAACAAGGGCTTCGACGAGCTGGCGGCGTTCCGCGACTTCCCCACCGACAAGGTGCTCGGCGTCGGCGTGGTGGACGCCAAGAACCTGCAGGTGGAGACGGCCGAGCAGGTCGAGCAGCGGATCCGCCGCGGGCTTGAGGTCGTCCCGGCCGACCGGCTGCTCGTCGCGCCGGACTGCGGCCTCGGGTACTTCAGCCGGACGGTGGCGTACGCGAAGCTGCGCGCGATGGGCCAGGCCGCCGAGTCGGTGCGCGGCACACTGTAAGCCGGCCGCGCCGCGGCGGACCGGGACTTCCGGCTGGGTCCCGGCCCGCCCGGCGCCGGCCCGCCCGCCAGGCAGGAGACGACGATGGACGCGACACACGAGGTGCTCGGGGTGGCGTGGCAGCCCGGCCACCACATCTGCGGTTTCTACCGTAAGCCGGTCGAGCGCGACAACATCCTGGTGCCGTTCCTGGCCGACGGCCTCGCCGCGGGGGACAAGTGCACCTGCGTGGTGGACAGCTGCACCCCCGACGACGTGCTGGACCGGCTGGCCGAGGGGCTCGAGGTCGGGCCGTACCTGGCCGGCCGCCAGCTCGAGGTGCTCGACGCCGACGGCACCTACCTGGCCGAAGGCGGCTTCCTGCCCGAGCGGATGCTGAAGTTCTGGGAGGCCAAGGCGCGGCAGGGCCCGCCCGGGGACTCCGGCGGGTTCGCCCGCAACATCGGGGACATGAGCTGGGCGCACCGCGACCCGCGCGCCGTCGATGACCTGATCGGCTACGAGTCCGAGCTCAACCGGATCATGTCCGACTTCCCTCAGGTCAACCTGTGCCTGTACGACCTCACCCGGTGCTCGGGTGAGCTGATCATGGACGTGCTGAAGACGCACCCCAAGGTCCTGCTGGGCGGCATGATCATCGACAACCCCTACTACCTGGAACCGGGCGAGTTCCTGGCCGGCCGGGAAGCCGGCTAGCGGCCGTAGGCGCGCCAGTGCGCGCCAAACAGGTCGTCTTCGCTGACCGGCTTGGCCGGGACCGGGCGCGACACCCAGGTCAGGTTCACGAAGTGCCGCGCGTTGATGTTCTCGGTGGTGATGTTGCCGCCCCAGGTGCCGCAGCTCAGGCTCAGCGTGAACGGCAGGCCGTTGCGGGGGCTGCCCGCCCCCTCGTTGAGGTTCTGGTTGACCAGCACCCGCGCGGTCTTGGTTGCCAGGGCCAGCCGGTCAACGTTGTCGTCTGAGCTGGTGTGGATCGCGCAGGTGTGCCCCAGCCCCTGGTAGCCAGTGATGGCGTTCACCAGGTTCGCGGCGTCGTCCACGTCGCCGCTGTAGCGGTACAGCGCCAGCACGACCGACAGCTTTTCACCGGAGAACGGGTGCCCGGGCCCGGTGCCGGTCTCCTCGACCAGCAGCATGGAGCAGTCCGCGGCGACCTCGAAGCCGGCCAGCCCGGCGATGTGCGCGGCCGACTTGGCCACGACGTCGATCGCCGGCACGTGGCCGCCGTCCGGCCACATGACCGCGCGCAGCGCGGCGGCCTGCCTCTCATCGCACAGGTGCGCGCCGGCGCCCGCCAGCCGGCGCACGAGCTCGTCGTATACCGACTCGTGCGCGATCACGGCGTTGTCGGCCAGGCAGCTGGTCGCGTAGTCGAACGTCTTCGCGGTCGTGATGGCCGCGGCCGCGTCCGCCAGGTCGGCGGTCTCGTCCACCACGTGCACGGCGTTGCCGACGCCCACCCCGTAGGCCGGCGTGCCCGAGCTGTAGGCGGCATGGACCATGCCGGCCCCGCCGGTGGCCACGATCAGGTCGGCCTGCCGCATCAGTTCCCTGGTCTTGGGCAGCGACGGCGCGGCCAGCGACTGCACCAGGTCGGCAGGCGCGCCCACCTGCTCGCAGGCCGCCCGCATGTAGCCGACCACCGCCTCGGTCGTGCGCCGGGTGCGCGGGTGCGGCGCGCAGACGATGGCGTTGCGGCCCTTGAGCGCGAACAGCGTCTTGACCGGCGGGGTGGCATCCGGACCGGTGGTCGGGATCAGCGCGGCGACCACGCCGACCGGCTTGGCGATCTTCACCAGGCCGGCCTCCGGTACCTGCTCGACCACGCCGACGGTGCGCATCCCCGACATGTCCGCGAGCACGCCGGTGACCCGCTTGCCGATCTTGGTGATCTTGTCCTGGTAGTTGCCGAATCCGCCCTCGTCCACCGCGAGCCTGGCCAGCTCCCTGGCGCGGTCTTCCCGCACCACCGCCCAGGCCACCGCGGTGACCAGCGCGTCCACCTGCTGCTGGGTGTACTGCTCGACGGCGCTGGCGGCCTTGCGGGCCCGTTCCACCACGCCGGCGACCTCGTCCCGCGCCTCGTCGGGCGACTGCTTCCTAGACTCGCTCATGTGCGCCAGCGTGACTGGTTCCCCGGCTGATTCCACTGATCTGGCGGGGTGAGACCGCGCCGGGCGTTGGTCCCGGTAAGACCTGACCGGCGGCCCTGGCCGGCCGGCATGCTCAGGACAGGCCGGCGGCCGGCGTCAGGCGGGCCGCCAGGAGGAGAGGTCGCAAGTGCCACGGATCGTGGTAATCGGCGGCGGCGCCGCGGGAATGTCGGCCGCGTCGGCTGCCCGGCGGACCGCGCCCGGCGTCGAGGTGGTCGTCTGCGAGTCCGGCGGCTTCGCCGCCTACGGCATGTGCGGGATCCCGTACTACCTGGGCGGCGTGGTCGGCGAAGCCGCGGACCTGCTGGCCTACCCGCCCGAGGAGTTCCGCGAGAACCGCGGCATCGACCTGCGGCTGCACGCCCGGGCCGCCCTGATCGACCCGGCGTCCCGGGAGGTGTTCCTCCGCCTGGGCGACGCGGAGGAGGTGCTCGGCTACGACACGCTGATCGTCGCGACCGGCGCGGATCCGGTCCGCCCGCCGGTGCCCGGGCTCGACCACGACCGCGTGTTCACGATCCGGTCGCTGGAGGAGGCGATACGGCTGCGGCGGCTGCTCGATGGCGGCGGGGTCCGGCGGGCCCTCGTGGTGGGGGCCGGCTACATCGGCCTGGAGACCGCGGAGGGCCTGACGTCGGCGGGGGCCGAGGTGGATGTCATCGAGGCACTGCCCCAGGTGCTGGCCGGCTTCGACGAGCCCATCGCCGACGTGGTAGCCGATGAGCTGGCCCGCCATGTCCGGCTGCGGCTCGGCAGCCGCCTCGACTCGGTGGGCGACGGCGACGGCGGCGTGACCGCGCTGGTGGACGGGCAGGAGGAACGCCCCGACCTGGTGGTACTGGCCACCGGCGTGCGGCCGGCCAGCGGGCTGCTCACCGACGCCGGGGCCCGGCACCTGACAGACGGCGCGGTCGTCGTGGACTCGGGGATGCGCACGTCGCTGCCCGGAGTGTTCGCCGCCGGGGACTGCGTGGCCCTGCCGCACCTCGTGCTGGGCCAGCCGGCCTGGGTGCCGCTAGGGCCCGCCGCCAACAAGACCGGCCGGGTGGCCGGGACGGTGGCCGCCGGCGGCACGTCCGCGTTCGCCGGCGTGGTCGGCACCGCCGTGATGAAGGTTTTCGATCTCGAGGTGGCGCGGACCGGGCTGAGCCTGGCCGAGGCCCGCGCGGCCGGCCTGCCCGCGGTGGCCACCGACGTGACCTCCCGGTCCCGGGCCAAGTACTACCCGGGCAGCTCGCCGGTGCACGTGCGGCTGGTGCACGCCACCGGCGGGCGGCTGCTCGGCGCCCAGCTGGCCGGGCGCGAGGGCGCGGCCAAGCGCATCGATGTGCTGGCGACCGCGCTGCACGCCGGACTCAGCGTCGGCGACATCGCCGCGCTCGATCTCAGCTACGCGCCGCCGTACGCGCCGGTGTATGACCCGGTGCTGCTCGCCGCCAATCAGGCGGTGCAGGCGGCGGCTACCGGCGGAGGATGACCATGGGCCTGCAGCCCCGACGCGACAAGCGGATTCCCCTGCCCGACGCGGTGTCGGCGGTCGGCGACGGCGCGATGATCGCGCTCGGCGGCGGCCTGTCCGCGCGGCTGCCGATGGCGCTGGTGCGCGAGCTGATCCGGCAGGGCCGGCGCGGCCTGCACCTGATCGGGTCGGCGCACAGCATCGATGTTCACCTGCTCGTCGCGGCGGGCGCGGTGCGCCGCTGCGAGGAGAGCTACGTCGGCTTCGAGCAAGATCTCGGCCTGGCTCCGGCCTACCGCCGGGCCGCCGAGCAGGGCTCGATCGAGGTTGCCGAGAGCTGCTGCGCCACGATCTTGGCCCAGCTGCGGGCGGCCGAGATGGGGCTGCCGTTCCTGCCGGTCCGCGGGGTCCGCGGGTCAGACATCGCCGGACTGCACCCCGAGTACGCCGAGATCACCTGCCCGTTCACCGGCGAGCGGCTGGTCGCGGTGCCAGCGCTGCGCCCCGACATCGCGCTGCTGCACGTGCCGGCCGCCGACCGGTACGGCAACCTGCACCTGCAGCAGCCGTACGTGCTGGACGAGCGGTTCGCCAGCGCGGCGCGCACGGTGATCGCGACCGCCGACGAAATCGGGTCGCCCGGCCAGATCGCCGCGGCCGGCATCACCATCCCGGGTCACCTGGTCGCCGCCGTGGCCGAGGTACCGTTCGGCGCGCACCCGTCCTCCTGCTACCCCCGGTACGCCTACGACCGCAACCACCTGCGCGAGTACGTGACGACGGCGCAGGCGGGACCGGACGAGGCCGGCAAGTACCTGCACGCTTACGTGTACGGCACCAAGACCGAGGAGGGCTACCGCGAAGCCGTCGGCGCGGCCCGGCTCGGCGCGCTGGCCGCCCTGCCGCAGACCACCGCCGGCTGGAAGGAGGTGTTCGCGTGAGCTGGACGCTGGACGAGTGGTTCGTGGTCCTGCTGGCCAGGACCATCCGGCCGGGCGAGACGGTGTTCCACGGCTTCGGCAGCCCCTGCGCCCAGGTCGCGATGCACGTGGCCAAGCGCACCCACGCGCCGGACATGATCCTGGTCGAGGGCGCGATGTACGCGATCGACCCGGATCCGCCGTTCATCCCCCCGACCGGCAACGACGCCAGCCTCAGCCGCGGCGCCGGGTACAGCATGCGGTTCGAGGAGTTCTTCGACGCCGCCGTGCGCGGCGACGTGGACCGGATGTTCCTGTCCGGCGGCCAGATCGACGGCTACGGCAACACCAATGTCACCGCGATCGGTCCCGCGGGGCGGCCCAAGGTGAAGCTCGGCGGCGGCGGTGGCGGCTGCAACCTGGCCGCGACGATCCGCAGACTCACGCTGTGGACCACCCGGCACCGATCCGGCCGCACGCTGGTGCAGGCGTGCGACTTCATCACCGACATGGGGCACCGCACCCCGCTGGGCACCCGGGCCGACCTCGGCTACACCGGCGGCGGGCCGCAGTGGCTGGTGACCGAGCTCGGGGTGTTCGACTTCCCGTCAGGGACAGCCCGGCTGGTGGAGATCTTTCCTGATGTCAGCGTGGCCGAGATCAGGAAGGCGACAGGGTTTGACCTCGAGATCGCCGGCGACCTGCGGGCGGCCCGGCCGCCTGCGGCGTCTGAACTGGCCGTGCTCAGGTCGCTCGACTCCCTCGAGGTTCGCAAGTCGGAGTTTTCCGCCGGTGAGCTGGCCCGCGCGTTCACCGAGCGTCAGGGGCAGGTTTGCGCGTGCTGACCAGCGCGGCACCGGGGAACCTGCGCCCGGCCCGGCGGCTCGGCCAGTGAACGCTGGTGATCGTCGCGGCGGCGGCCCTGGGCTGCACGCGGTGTTCTCACCGCGGCGGGTCGCGCTGGTGGGTGCGTCGGAGCGGCCGGGCACGGTGGGAAGGCTGCTGTGGGACAACCTGGGCGACTTCCCCGGCGAGGTGGTGCCGGTCTGTCAGGCGGATACAGTGTGCGGCGCGGTTGCCTACGCCGGGCTGCGTGAGATTCCGGGGCTGGTTGACCTGGCCGTCATCGCTACGCCGGCCGCTGCCGTTCCCGACGTGCTGCGGGCGGCGGCGGACAAGGGGGTGGGCGCGGCCGTCGTGCTCAGCGCCGGGTTCGCCGAGACCGGGCCGGATGGCGCCCGGCTGCAGGCCGAGGCGGTGGCCGCGGCCAGGTCCGGGAACGTGCGGCTGGTCGGCCCGAACTGCTTCGGGGTGCAGAACGCCGACCTGCCGCTGAACGCGTCGATCGCGGCAGGCACGCCGCGTGGCGGCGGCGGGGTCAGCATCGTGACCCAGTCCGGGTCCTACGGGATGGCGGTGCACACCCTGGCGGCCGAGGAGGCGCTGCGCGTGGCCAAGGTCTACGCGGCCGGCAACAAGGCCGATATCTCCGACGCGGAGCTGCTCGCCTACCTTCGCGAGGACCCGGCGACCACGGTGATCTGCCTGATGCTCGAGTCGGTCACCGACGCCCGGCGGTTCTTCGCCGAGGCGTGCCGCACCACCCAGGTCAAGCCGGTCATCGCCGCCGTCGGCGCGCGTACGGGCGCCGGGCGGCGGGCGGCGGTGTCGCACACGGCGGCGCTGGCCAGCGACGACGCGATCCTCGAGGCCGCGCTGGCGCAGGCAGGCGTGGTCCGGGTGCGCACCGGCCTTGAGGTCTTCGACGCGGCCCGCGCGCTGGCGGGCCAGCCGGCGCTGGCCGGGCGCCGGGTCGCGGTGCTGACCAATTCCGGCGGCATCGGCGTCGAGCTTGCCGACCTGCTCGCCGACGAGAACCTGGAGCTACCGGAGCTGAGCGAGCCGCTGCGCGATGCGCTGCGGCCGCTGCTGCCCGGCTATGCCAGCGTGCGCAACCCGGTGGACACCACGCCCGCATGGAGCCGGTACCTCACCGCCTACCCGGCCGCCATCGAGCTGCTGGCCAGGTCCGGCGAGGTCGACCTGGTCATCGTGGTGCTGGTGCACCGCGCGGCCAGCGGCGAGGTAGCCGAAGCGGTGCGGGACGCGGCGAGCAGGCTGCGCGCCGACGGCGTGCCGGTGCCGGTCTACGCCTGCTGGGTGGCACCGCGCGGCGCGCAGCCGCAGGCGGACCTGCTGCAGCAGGCCGGCGTGCCCTGCTACCCGTGGCCGGACCGCACCGCCCGCGCCGCGGGCGCCGCGGTCCGGTGCGGCCTGCGCCGCGCGCCGCCCCCGCCGTGGACGCGGGTGTCCGGCGTCACCGGGCACACCCCGCCCCCGCCGCCCGAACCCGGCCGCAGCGATGGCACATCGACGGTGGCTGTCGCCCATCGACGGCACGTTGACCGGGTCGGGCCGGGCGGGCTGCTCGGCGGCGAAGCCGCGCGGGACCTGCTGGCCGGGGCCGGGATACCTGTGGTCGAGACCGTCTGGTGCGCCAGCCCCGCCGCCGCCGCAGCCGCGGCCCGCCGGCTCGGCTACCCCGTGGTGGCCAAGGTCGCCCATCCGGAGCTCACCCACAAGACCGACGCGGGCGGGGTCCGGCTGGGCCTGGCCACCGCGGCCGCGGTCCGGCGGGCGGCCCGTGACCTGCTGTCCCTGGCCGACGGCGCGAGCGTGCTCGTGCAGCCGCAGGGCCGGGGCGTCGAGCTGGTGGTCGGCGGGATCCGGGACCCGCAGTTCGGCCCGGTCGTGCTGGCGGGCCTGGGCGGCATCCTCGTCGAGGCCCGGGATGACGTGGCGCTGGCCGTGGCCCCGGTGGACGAGGGGGCGGCCACCGCGCTGCTGCGGTCGCTGCGCGGGTCGGCGGTGCTGGACGGGCTGCGCGGCCAGCCGGCGGTGGACCTGCGGGCGGTGGCCGGGGTGATCGTCGGGGTCGGCCGGCTGCTCGCCGACGTGCCGGAGATCGTCGAGCTCGACCTGAACCCTGTGCTGGCCGCCGGGCGCGGCTGCGTCGCGGTGGACTGGCGGATCCGGGTCGGCTGAGGGTCAGACCCGGCCCGGATTTCAGCCCTGCCGTGCCCAGAGCACGGGAAAGAACCGTCCCCGGGTAAGGAAGAAACCGGCTGCCGCCAGGGCATACGCTCATCCCGCTCAGGACATGATCGCAACGGAGGTCAGCCAGATGCTCATCGGTAGCCAGGAGGTACTGCTGCCGACCACGATGGTCGGCAACTACCCGAATCCGCGCTGGTACGACGGCCACGCCTTCGCCACCGTGCCGAAGGGCGAGTTCATCTACGACTCCATCAGCAAGGAGGCGCTGGAAGACGCGATCGGCGCGATCGTGCAGGACCAGGAAGCGGCGGGCCTGGACGTGATCAGCGACGGGAAGGTGTACGGGGGAGATTCCCCATACGGGACGATCCTCTACTACTACCTGGAACGCATGTCCGGCTATAAGCTCACCGGGCCGCCGATCGGCCTGCCGATCTACTCCACGCTCTACTCGCCGACCTGCGTGGGCGAGGTGCGCCGCGAGTACCCGTTCCACATGGCTCAGCTGCATGCGGTGCGCAAGGCCACCAGCAAGCCGGTCAAGGTGTCCTACACCGGCCTCGGGGTGATCGCGGCCGCCACCACCAACCTGTACTACAAGGACACCAAGGAGCTGGCGCTCGCGCTGGCCAGGGCGTTCAACGAGGACTTCCGCGAGCTGGCCGACAACGGATGCGACATCATCCAGCTCGACGAGTTCGTCTGGCCGTACGGCATGGGCGACTGGGAGATCGAGGCGCTCAACGCCGCGGTCGAGGGCGTGGGCTGCCAGTTCTGGGTGCACACCTGCTGGGGCAACTACTCCGGGACCCCGGCCTACTTCCCTGACGACACCGATACCGAGTTCGGCGCGTTCGTGCTCGATAAGCGGGCCGCCAACGCCCCGGCGCCCGAGCGCGCCTACGCGATCTTCCCGCACGTGCTCAACGCGAACATCGACGCGCTGAACTACGAGGTCGGCCGGACCGGGCCGGATGACCTCAAGCCGCTGGCCGACAACAACTGGGACAAGCCGTTCGTGGCCGGCGTCATCGACGTCAAGTCCACGGTCACCGAGAGCGCGGACGAGGTGGCCGACCGGATCCGGCAGGTGCTGGAGTACGTGCCGGCCAGCCGGCTCGGGCTGTCCACCGACTGCGGCCTGATCAACCTGCCCCGGATGATCTCGGCGGGCAAGCTGCGGGCGCTGGCCGACGGGGCAGCCATGGTGCGCGCGGAACTGCAGGGCTAGCCGGGCCGGGACCCACCACGGCCTCGCGCCAGGCCCCCCCGGTGCGGGGCCGTGGTGCCGGTATCGCCCGCGGCCGGACCAGGTCAACGAATCGGCTGAGCTTCGTCCCGCCAGGACAGCGAGTCTCCGCCGCTGGCATGTCTATGGTGCCAGCACAGCAGCAGCGGAGGCGCACAGTGCCGGAGTGTCCGACCTTCCTTGATTTGCCCGTGCGTGCGGCGAAGCCGCGGCCGAACGGGATCACCCATGTCCTGGACAAGGGGCTCACGCCCGACGCGACGCGGGCCTTCCTGGGCCAGGTCGCGCACCTGGTGGACATCGTGAAGGTCGGCTGGGGCATCGGCTACGTCGATCCGTCGCTGCCGGACCGGGTGCGGATGTGCGCCGAGCACGACAGCCCGGTGTGCCTGGGCGGGACCCTGCTCGAGGTGGCCGCGATGCAGGACCGGGTGGCCGAGCTGCGCGACTGGGCGCTGGCTGCCGGCATCACCTACGTCGAGGTCTCCAACGGGCTGCGGGCCCTGGCCACGGCGCGCAAGCACGCGCTGGTGCGCGAGCTGGCCGCCGATTTCACCGTGCTCGCCGAGACCGGGGCCAAGGAGGGGAACTACCCGCCGACCCCCGCGGGCTGGGCCGACGAGATGGCCCGCGACCTGGACGCCGGCGCCGCGTGGGTCGTCGCCGAGGGCCGGGAGAGCGGCACGGTAGGGCTCTACGACTCCGATCACGTGGTGCGCGAGGATCTGGTCAAAATCATCCTCGACCGCATCCCGCAGGACCGGGTGATCTTCGAGGCGCCCACCAAGGCGCAGCAGGCCTGGTTCATCCGCCAGCTCGGCCCCCACGTCAACATCGGCAACGTCGAGCCGGCCAGCGTCCTGGCCCTGGAAACGCTGCGGCTGGGACTGCGCGCGGACACGGTCATCCGGCCGGCGGGCTGACGTGATTGCCGAGCCGGCCGCCAACACCATCACCCGGCCCTACCGGGGGCTGTCCGTGCAGGACGTTGACGTCCCGCTCACCGCCGGGGAGATCGGCACGCTGCTGAGCCGGCGCGATATCTACCGCCGGACCGCGTTCCTGGTGCTGCGCAACCGCGCCGACACCGCCCTGGTCGCGGTGCGGCCGGCCGATCCGGACGCGCTGTTCTCGCCGGTGGCCGAGCTGCGGGTGTTGTCCGGGCCGCGGGCCACGGCGTGGATCGAGGATCCGTCGGTGGACGTCAGCAACGCGTCGGCGCTGGCCGCGGCCGCCCTGGCCCGGCGCCGCGATGGCGTACTCGGCTACGTCGTGCAAGGCCGATTCGAGCACGTGAACTTCATCTGGCGGCCGGCGCCGCTGACCGTGCGCGTCACCGAGGTCGTCCCGCCGCACCCGCCGAAACTGCTGGCCATGGCCGAGCAGGCGGTCGGTTTCGACGAGGACCTGCCGCCGGTGACGCTGGTGCCCGACACCGTGGACGTTCGGGACATCATGGCTGATCATCCCGCGCCGCACTACCTGCTGCCGTGCCGCGGCAGCGGCGTGGCGTCCGGCGGCGAGGTCAGCTTCCTGGACTGCCACCCGGTGCCGCGACCGGACTGGCTGCTCATCGGGTGCGACCGGTCCGCGCAGTTCCACGAGCACTTCTACGGCGCGCAGCCGCGGCGGATCGACCTGTGCCCGCGGGCCAGGGCCGGGCCGGCGGGACGGCCGGGCGAGCTGCTGCTCACCAAGTGCTGCCTGCTCGAACGCGACATCCAGGTGGCCGGGGCGACCGCCGTGGTCCCGTGGGGGGCGAGCCTGGACGAGGTGCGCGCCGCGCTCCGCGCGCTGTGCGGCCTTGCCCCGGCCGGGGCGGTGCGCGCGGTACCGGCCGGGCAGGCCGGCGCGTCGCCGGGCGGCACTTCATGACCGCTGCGCACCCGGCCGACTCGCCCGTTTTCGGGCACCTGTGGACCACCCCAGAGGTATCCGCGCTGTTGTCCGACGAGGGCAGGACGCAGGCCTGGCTCGGCATCCTGGCCGCGCTGGCCGAGGCGCAGCAGGAGGCCGGCCTGGTCCCGGCCGCCGCCGCCCGGGCGATCCGCGCGCATGCTGACGTCTCGCTGCTGGATCTCGGCCTCGTCGCCGAGCACACCCGGGCCAGCGGCCACTCGACCATTGGGCTGATCCGCGCGCTGCGTCAGTCACTGCCCGAGCAGGCCCGGGAGTGGGTGTACTACGGCGCGACGGTGCAGGACGTGACGGACACCTGGTTCGGGCTCGTGTTCAAGGCGCTCGGTGACATCGCCGAGCGGGACGTGACCCGGATGCGCGATCGCGCCCTGGACCTTGCCGCCGAGCACCGGGACACCCCGATGTGCGGGCGGACCCACGGGCAGCCGGGCCTGCCGATCACGTTCGGGTTCAAGGCGGCCGTGTGGGCAGCCGAGCTGGACCGGCACCTGGACCGGCTCCGGCTCGGCCGCGGCCGGTGGGAGCTGGCCCAGCTGGGCGGGGCGCTCGGCACGATGGAGTTCTGGGGCGAGGCCGCCGTCGGCCTGCTCGACGGGTTCGCCCGCCGGCTGGGGCTGAGCGCTCCCGTGCTGCCCTGGCTGACCTCCCGGGACGGCGTGGCCGAGTTCACCTGGCTGCTCGCCGCCGTCGCCGCGACCGCGGGCAAGATCGGCAACGAGGTCTACCAGCTGCAGCGGCCGGAGATCGGCGAGCTGCACGAGACGATGACCCCGGGCACGGTGGGCTCGATCACGATGCCGCACAAGCGGAACCCGGAGATCTCCGAGCACCTGGTTACCCTGTCCCGGGTTGTCCGGGCCCAGGCCGGGCTGGCCCTGGAAGCCATGGTGACCGAGCACGAGCGGGACGGCCGGGCCTGGAAGACCGAGTGGCTGGTGGTGCCGGAGACCGCGATGGCCTTCGGGGCCTGCGTGGCCGCCGGGGCCAGGATGCTCGACGGCCTGCACGTGGACGCCGCGCGGATGCGGCACAACATCGACGCCCAGCGGGGCTACCTGCTGTCCGAGCCGGTGATGCGCTCGCTGGCCGGCCGGGTCGGCAAGCACACCGCGCACGACACGGTCTACGCCGTGGCCATGGACGGCATCGGCCGCGGGCAGGACTTCCGCACCGCGCTGCGCGCCGATCCGCGGCTGGACGCGATCACCGACGGCGAGCTTGACCAGCTCCTGGACGTGAGCGCTTCGCTCGGCTCCTGCGGCGCGTTCGTCAACCGGGTCCGGCTGGCCTGCCGGAGCGGGGCCGGATGAGCACCGCAGCGAGCGCGGCGCCAGCGCCGGAACCGGGCGGGGCCGCCGAGGGCCCGCCGGAACCGGGCGGGGCCGCCGAGGGCCCGCCGGAACCGGGCGGCCTGGCCGGCCGCGGCCGGGTCAGCCTTGTCCTGGAGCCGACGCCGCTGCACCCGGCGCAGCGGCTGTCCCGCGAGCTGGGCACGCCGATCCTGCTGAAGCGGGACGACCTGACCGGGGTCGGCCTGGGCGGCAACAAGCTGCGCGGGCTCGAGTACATCCTCGCCGACCTGCGCGCGCAGGGCTGCGACTGCCTGGTGACCGGCGCCGGCCCGCAGTCGAACTGGACCCTGCTCGCCGCGCTGGCCTGCCTGCGCTGCCAGGTGGAGCCGCACGTCGTCTGCTACGGCAAGGACGCGCCAGGCGAGGGCAACATGCGCCTGCACCGCTGGCTCGGGACCGACCTGCGGTTCACCGGGGACGCGGACCGCAGCTCGGTCGATGCCGTCATGGGGGGGGTCGCGGCAGAGCTGCGCGCCCAGGGCCGGCGCCCCTACCTGGTACCCCGCGGCGGCGCGACCCCGCTAGGAGCGCTGGGCTACGTGCGCGCGAGCGTGGAGCTGGCCGCCCAGCTGGCCGCGCTCGGCGAGCGGCCGGCGGCGCTGTGGCTGGCCGCAGGGTCGGGCGGGACGCAGGCCGGGCTGGTAGCCGGCGCCGCGCTGGCCGGCGCCCGGTACCGGGTACGGGGCGTGGCGGTCAGCCGGCCTGCGGACGAGACCCGGGCCCGGGTCGCGTCACTGGCGGCGGGAGCGGCGGCCCTGGCCGGGGGTCGGGCCCGCATCGCTGCGCCGGACGTGCTGGACGGGTGGATCGGGCCCGGGTACGGTGTGCCCTCCCCGGAGGGGCAGCAGGCCGCGCATCTGGCAGCGGTGACCGAGGGAGTGTTCCTCGACGGCACGTTCGGGGCCAAGGCGATGGCCGCGCTGATCGCGGAGTGCCGGGCCGGCCGGGCGCGCGGCACCCAGGTGTTCCTGGTCGGCGGCGGCGCCCCGACGCTGTTCGCCGGGCCGGGCGGCGGGACAGCATGATGGGGGTACCGCCCCCCGCGGGGTACCTCGGCGCCGGCGCCCGGATCACCAGCGGTCCCGCGGCGGAACTGGTCGAGGCCGGGTACGCGCTGGAGATCGCGGACGCCCCGCTGCTGCACCGCGGCCTGACCCTGGCCGACCTGGCCCACCTGGTCGCGCTGACCGAGTGCGGGGCGCTGCGGCCAGGGCAGGCCGCCCCGCTGTGCCGCTGGCTGCTCGGGCTGCTCGACTCGTCGGCCGCGGAATTCGGCTACGACCCGCTCTACGGGGACGCGTACAACAGCAGGGAACGCGAGCTCGAGCGGGCGCTGGGCCCCGCGGCCGGACGGCTGCACCTGGGTCGCACCCGCCGGGAAGCGGGCCGGATCGCGTTCCGGCTCGGCCTGCGCGAGCGCCTGCTCGGGCTGCATGCCGACGTCGCGGCGTTCGCCGCCGAGGCAAGCGGCCGGGCGGCCGAGCACGCCGGCACGCTGTGGGCGGACAGTACCTACCTGCAGCCCGCGGAGCCGTCGACGTTCGGGCACTACCTGGGCAGCTTCGCCGAGCAGGCGGTCCGGCACCTGCGCCGGGTCGAGGCGGCCTACAGCACCGCGGACGCCAGCCCGGCCGGCGCGGGCGCCGCGGGCGGCACCCGGCTGCCGCTGGACAGGGCCCGGCTGGCCGCGCTGCTCGGCTTCGGGACCGTGGGCGCGCACACCCGCGACGCCATGTGGTCGGTGGACGCGATGACCGACGCGGTCGCCGCCGCCGCCCAGGCCGCGCAGACCATCTCCCAGCTGGCCAGCGACCTGGAGATCTTTGCCAGTCCCGCCTTCGGCTACCTGACCCTCGACGCCTCGTTGTGCCGCGCCAGCGTTCTGATGCCGCAAAAGCGCAACCCGTATGCGCTGGCCGTGCTCCGCGGCGGCGCCGGAACGCTGCTCGGCCGGCTGACCGGGCTGCTGGCCACCGGCCTGACCCCGTCCGCGCGGACCGACAACTGGCTGTACGCCTACGGCGAGGTGGCCGGGGCGGTTGAGCTGTCCGGCCGGCTCGCCCGGCTGGGCGCGGCGGTCTTGGCCGGGCTGCGCCCCGACACCAAGGTGCTGCGCGAGCAGGCGGACCGCCACTTCGTCGCCGGGGCCGACCTGGCCACGGAGCTGTCGCTGCGCTGCGGGCTTGACTACCGGACCGCCTACCGGGCGGTCGGCCGTGCCATCGCGGTAGCCGCCGGCCGCGGCGACCAGGAGCTGAGCGTGGCCCTGGTCCGGGCGGCGGCCGAGGAGCTCACCGGAATGCCGGTCCCGGTGACCGGCGAGATGCTCGCCGGGGCGACCGACCCGGCCACCGCGGTAGCGGCCAGGAAGGCCCCAGGCGGGTCCAGCCCGCCGCGGGTGCTGGAGCACGCCCGGCAGGTACGTCGGCGGGTGACGGCGGCGCGGCGGTGGAACCACGCCCGGCGGGAGCACATCGCGCAGGCCGAAGCCGGCCTGCTCGCGGCGGCGAGAAGCCTCGCGTCGCACCCGGACGAAGCCTGAACCCCGCGCGGGCTGCCATGCGATAGTGAAGGCTATCTGCCAGGGACCTGCCTCGCCGGCAGGTAACGCGCACGGTCGGATGCCTGGTACTGGCGCGTTTTCGCCTGCCCAATCTCGGAGCGGGCAGGCAGCACAGCTTGATGACTGAGATCGGGAGGAAGCGATCAGATGGGTAAACGGATAGGCGCCATGCTTTTGGCTGCGGGAACGGTGGCCCTGGTGGCCGGTCTCAGCATCACTCCGTCTCTGGCGACCACGGCTATGACCTGGAAAGTTTCGCCCGGCGGAGCCGTCACACTGGTTAAGTCCGGATCTTTCACGTTGCAGGACATCACGACAGGGCACTCGCTCGTCTGCACGCACGCAAACGGCGCGGCCCGTTTCAAGTCAGGCAACGGGCTGCGGGGTGCCGGCATCGGGTCCCTCACCGCGCTGTCCCTGAGCGACTGCACCGGTCCCGGCAGCCTGTCCGTCACGGTAACGCCTGGTCATCTGCCATGGACGCTGAGCGCTAACACCTATGACCCGGCTATCACCGCCGGCTTGACGACCGGGGCAGTCAACGGAATCCACGCCACCGTGTCAGGGGCCAGGTGCCACGCCACCGTGGACGGCACCAGCGCCGCTGCCGACAACGGCACAACTCAGCTTCACTACCACAACAGCCTGGCCAAGCTGAAGATCCGTACCCAGCACTCCAACCTGCACTTCTACCAGGTCACCGGCTGCCGTGGCCTGTTCAAGAGCGGCGATGCCATCACGCTGGCCAGCGCGTACCTGCTCACCCCGACGCAAACAATCACCGGATCCTGACCATGATCGGCTTTGGCAGGCGCTCGGGCGGGGGGTCCGCCGCACAGGCCGGCGCCGTCTGCAGCCCGGCAGGCCGAGCCGGGCGCGGGGGTCAGGCCACCTGCTGCACGGTCCCGGGCGGAGCATCGGGGACCACACCCGGGTGCAGCACGGCGGCGATGGCCTCGACGCCGCAGATCAGGCGAGGACCCGGCCGCACGACGATGCCGTCCGCGTCGATCGCCCACACCGGCAGGCCGGGAAGCGCCCGGACCGCCAGCCGGGCCTGCTCGACCGCGCCGGGCAGGTGATAGCCGCACGGCGCGACCAGGATGAGGTCGGGAGCCCCGGCGGCGACCTCATCCCACCTGGCGGGCACGGAAGGCAAGCCGGGCCGGCCCCCGGACGGCTCGCCGCCGGCCGCGGTGACCAGGTCGGGGATCCAGTGCCCGGCAGTAAACGGCGGATCCACCCACTCGACTACCGCGACCCTGGGCCGCGGCCGGCCAGCAACGCTGGCCGTGACCCGGTCGCGCCGGGCACGCAGTCCGGCGGTGAGGCGCTCGGCCCGTTCGGGTACCCCGGTGCGGGCGCCGACCTCGACAATCGTGTCCAGTACCTCGTCGAGCGAGCGCGGATCGAGCGACAGCACATCGGCTCGGCAGCCCAGGTAATCCAGCGCGTTCGTTATCTGGCCTGACGGCAGGGCGCACACCCGGCACAGGTCCTGGGTGAGGATCAGGTCAGGATCCAGGTCCGCAAGCGCCTGCTCCCGCAGGGTATACAGGTCCGCGCCCGAAGCCATCTGCGTGCGGACGTACTCGTCGATCTCTGCCGGGGTCATCCCGCTGGTATCGCGCCCGCCCACCACGACCGTCTTGTCCGCGCGGGCGCTGGCCGGCTCGTCGCACTCGAATGTCACCCCGACCAGCTGCTCGCCGAGGCCCAGGGCATAGACGATCTCGGTCGCCGAAGGGAGCAGGGATACCAGCCGCACGCTCCGAGGATAGGCACCATCGGCGCGGGCAGCCGGCCCGGGCCGGGGAAGCCCTGGCCAGACTGGGCCAGGGAAGGCCGGCCTGGGCCTGGGCTGGGAAGGCCAGGCCGGCTGCGCGGGCTCGCCCCCGGCGGGCCACGCGGCCCCGGTGAGGCTTGACACTCCCGTATATCCGTCTTATCGTACGGATATACGGAGGAGAGAGATGTCACCGAGCGATCACGAGCATCCGGTCAGCCCGGAGCGGGTCGGCGCGGCCCGGGCTGGCCTGCTGTCGGCCGAGGACGCCGGGCGGCTGGCTGGGCTGCTCGGCATGCTGGCCGACCCGGTGCGGTCCCGGATCCTGTTCGGCCTGGCGGCGGCGGGCGAGCTGTGCGTGGGCGACCTGGCGCTGGCGCTGGACGTCACCGAAGACCAGGTGTCGTATGCGCTGAAGATGCTGCGCCTGGCCGGCCTGGTCAGCTTCCGCAAGGACGGCCGGATGGTCTTCTACCGGCTCAGCGACGGCTTCCCCCATCCGCTGCTTGAGCACTGCCTGCACCAGCTGCTGACCATCGCCGCGCCGCGGGGCGAAGATGCGAGTGCTTGACGCGCTGGGCCACGCTCTGGGCCTGGCCGGGTCGATGACCTGGCAGGTTACCTGGTCGCTGATCCTCGGCTTCACCCTGGCGGCGGTGGTACAGGCTGTCGTCCGCCGCGACACGGTCATCCGGCTGCTGGGCGACGACCGCCCCAAGACGCTGGCCGTGGCCACCGGGCTGGGAGCGACCTCGTCCTCGTGTTCCTACGCCGCGGTGGCGCTGGCGCGGTCGCTGTTCCGCCGCGGCGCCAGCTTTACCGCCGCGATGGCTTTCGAGATCGCCAGCACCAACCTGGTCATCGAGCTCGGCATCATCTTGGCGCTGCTGCTGTCCTGGCAGTTCACCCTGGCCGAGTTTGTCGGCGGTCCGATCATGATCGTGCTGGTCGCCGTGGCGTTCCGGCTGTTCGTCCGGCAGCGGCTCATCGAGGAGGCCCGCCGGCAGGCCAACCGCGGGCTGGCCGGGTCGATGGAGGGCCACGCCGCCATGGACATGAGCATCCAGTCGGGCGGCAGCGTGTGGCGGCGGCTGGCCAGCCGGGACGGCTACACATCGGTGAGCCACATCTTCGTCATGGAATGGGCGGCGGTGATCCGTGACATCGTCATCGGCCTGCTGATCGCCGGGGCGGTGGCCGCCTGGGTGCCCAATTCCTTCTGGCAGCACCTGTTCCTGACCGGTCACCCGCTGGCCGCGAAACTGTGGGGGCCGGTGATCGGCCCGGTCATCTCGGTGCTGAGCTTCGTCTGCTCGATCGGCAACGTACCGCTGGCCGCGGTGCTGTGGAACGGAGGGATCAGCTTCGGCGGCGTCGTGGCGTTCATCTTCGCCGACCTGATCATCATCCCGATCCTGATCATCTACCGGAAGTACTACGGCACGAAGATGATGCTGACCGTGCTGGCCATCTTCTACGTGACCATGGTCATCGCCGGCTACGCCACCGAGTTCATCTTCGGCGGCCTCGGCCTCATCCCGGCCGAGCGGACGGCCAAGGTTGCCGAAACCGGCATCCAGTGGAACTACACCACGATCCTCAACATCATCTTCCTGCTGCTGGCCGCGGCGCTGCTGGTCCGGTTCTTCCGTTCCGGTGGCGCCGCGATGCTCAAGGCGATGGGCGGCAGCCCGGCCGGGCACGAGCAGCACGCGCACGGGCAGCACGAGCACGGCGGCCCAGTCGGGCACGAGCAGCCCGCGCCGGACGCGCCCGCCTGGATTCCCGGCCCGCCGCCGGACGCCTCGCCGGCGTCGTAGGCCTCTCACCGAATGTCCTGGCCCGACAGCCGCCATTCGGTCGCCGACCAGGGCGATCGTCCGCGTTATGAGACCGGCTTCGAGGAGCGGACGGGCGCGGCAGGCTTAGCCGTGCGGCGGGTGGAAGCCCGGCGAATAGCCGTGGCTGAGCACGATCACCAGGACCACGATCGCGATCGCGGCGACCCCCAGGGCGATAAGCAGCAGCAGCCTGGGCCGGTTTTCCCCGTGTGGCGCGTGCCAGGCCATGCGGCGGCCGGTGAGCCAGATGAGCGGAACCGTGGCCAGGACGATGACCCCGAGCACCACGTCCACCTTGAGCAGCGCGACGCCGACGGCGGCGAACGAGATCGCGGTTCGTACCCAGGCCAGCCTGGTGCGCTCCCTGGCCAGGCCCGGATCGAGGTCTTCGGGATCGTCGGACTGAGTCACCGCGGCTACCTGATGGCCGACAGCAGCAAGACGACAGCGGATATGACGGCTATGGCGGTGATGGTCATGGTAAGGATCACCGGCAGGAATGACCGCGGTACCGGTTCGCCGCGGCGCAGTGCCCGCTGGTTGCGGATCCACTCGACGTACCCGGCAACGGCGACGATCGCGCCGAGCACGATCAGCGGGACGCCGATCAGGTGACGGCCCCACGGCACGCCAGGGAACGGCGGCAGCAACTGAACGATCCCGAGCCCCGCGACGATCAGGGCGAGCCCGGTCCGGCTCCAGGCCAGGAACGTGCGTTCGTTGGCGAAGGTGAACCGCGCGTCTGGCTCGGTGCCGGCCTGCCCGGCCTGCCCGCTCGCGGCTGCGGCCAGCCGGGCGCCGCCCGTCCGCGGGCCTGGACCGCCCACTGGTGCGGGACTGCCCCTCGCATCCCCCCGATCAGGGCCGGTGGCGTCGGTCATTTCTCACCGGCGTGGGCAGCCACCCGGCCGGCCAGCGCTCCCGCCGCCGCCAGCGGGGCGGCAACATCCGCCGCCAGTGCGTATCGCTCGGCCAGCCACCGCGGATCAACATGGCTCATCCATACCGCGCCCTCATCGTCTTCCCAGACAAGCAGCTTGAGCGGCAGGTCGATCGCGGCCAGTGGCGCGGACACCATCGCGGCGGTGCCGCCCCGGGGATTGCCGAAGATCAGCAGTTTCGTGTCGCGAAGCGATAGCCCGACCCGGGCTGCCTCGCCGCTGTGGTCGATGACGGCGAACATCGTCGCTCCGGCGCCGGCGATCTCAACGCTGAGCATGCTGACGGTCTCGCTGACGTTATGCGGGCTGCGGGTGCTGACGATGCCGGCGGTCGGGCGAGTCCCGGCGGGGCCGGTAACCGAAGGTCCGCTCATCACAGTCTCCATGTCGTTGATGCCTGTCCGCTACGAGCATGCTCTACCTAAACTTGAATCGTGACGCCAGGTGGCGATGGCACGTTCGAGTTGGGGACCGACGGACCGACATCGATCCTGGTGGGCGCGGACGGCTCGACGACCGCAGCGCGAGCAGGCTGGTATGCGGCCGGCCTGGCCCGCCGCCAGGGGGCGCGCGTGGTGGCGGTCTACGTGGAGCCGGGGCCAGGCATCAGCGGGGCAGCACCGGGCACGGCCAGCCTGGCTGTCGTGCAGCAGGAGGCGTTTGACGAGGTCGCGAGCGAGCTTCGTGAGCGCGCCGACGTGGTGTCCAGGGAACTGGGTGTCAACTTCACCTTCGTCGCCACGCACGGCGACCCGTTCAGGGAACTGTGCCGGATCGCCGATGAGATCCGGGCCGACGCCGTCGTCGTAGGTGCGTCCGCCAAGGCCGGTCACCGGCTGGTGGGATCACTAGCGGTGCGGCTGGTGCGGGCCAATAAATGGCCGGTGACCGTCGTGCCCTGACACCGGCGCCGGCTACCCGGGCCGGGCCAGCCGTTCCCTCCGCCCCGCATGCCGGAGCCGGACGCGACCGCGCGGGCTCGCCCGCGCGGCCCGGCGATCAGCTGTGGCCGGAGGGCTAGCCTGGGGCAGGACATCGTCGGCTGTCCCAGGGAGTTCACGTCATGAGGCTGAGCGCGCGAAACCAGATCCCGGCCCAGGTCATCAGCGTCAAGGCGGGAGAGGCGATCGCCAACGTCGAACTCAACGCTGGCGGTATCCGGCTGATCGCCTCGATCACCGTGGAAGCAGCCCGTGAGCTAGGCCTGGCTGAGGGCCGCGAGGTCACCGCGGTGATCAAGGCCTCGGACGTCATCGTGGCGACCGGAGACTGAACTCGGCCGGCCGCCGGTCCAACCAGGCGGCTGAGTACAGCGGGAGCTCAGTTCAGCCTCCGGCGGGGCGCAGGGCCTCGCACAGCGTGCCGATCAGGGCTGGCACCAGGATCCCGCCGGGATCGTGATCGGGGTTGACCTCGGTCACGACCAGGCCGGCCAGCTTCCTGCTCCGGCAGAAGATCCCCAGGCAGGCGCCGGCTTCCTCGAGCGTCAGCCCCGCGAAGTGCGGGAAGTTGGCCAGCGGGAACGCTCCCGTGTCGAGCACATCGACGTCGAAGTGCACGATCACCGCGTCGGCCTCATGTTCCAGCCTCGACAGGGCAGCAGCGGCCCGCCCGGCCGGGTCCTGCCGCACGCTCGCCGCGGGCGCGGCGTGCAGGCCCAGGCCGGTCAGCCGGGTCCATTCCCCGGTGTCGAGCTCGCCGGGGTCGAAGCCGAACAGTTCCGCCTGGCCGGGGCGCAGCAGCGGGAACCGCGGCCCGGAACGGGACAGCGCCGGGACCCCGTCGCCGAGCAGGTGCGTCATGCCCATCGTGTCCAGGACGCCGGATCCGCTGGTCGCGGGCAGGGCCAGGTCCGCGTCCCCGTCGAAGTAGATCAGCCCGGCATCCTCGCGGCGGGCGACCCCGCCGACGACGCCGAGAGTGATCGTGCAGTCCCCGCCGATGATCAACGGCACCAGGCCGGCCTCGCGGATCTCGCTGACCCGCTCGGCTGTCTGGCCGACGACGGTGCTGACCCGGCCGAGATCGCGAACGCCGTCGACGCGCGGCTGCGGCCGGTGCCGTGTTACAGGGAGATCGCCGAAGTCGCGCGCGACTATCCCGCGCCCGGCGAGCCGTTCCGCCAGCCCGGCCGCGCGCAGCACGGCCGGGGCCTTGTCCTGCCCGGCGTTGTGCGAGCCTGCGCTGGTCGGCACGCCGAGGAGCCCCACGGTCGGCACGTTGCCCGCGCCCCCTGTCCTCACCCGCACCTCGGGCGGCGCCTCATCATCATCGCCACACCCTGGCAGTAGGCCGGCAATCGCCGCAACCGTAAATTGCCAGGCCCGGCAGCGGCCGGAAACAAGCTCGCCCCTGACGCAGCCGGCCCTGCCGCGGCGCCGGCCTTGTCAGAGCCCCGGTCTACCCTGGCCTCGTGGGTGACTCCGACGCCCCTGCGCTACAGCCCCAGGACCGGTTCGAGGACCTGGTAGACGAGCTCGCCAGCGCCGCCGGCGTCACCGCGCCGCGTGGCGGCAGCGGGTTCGGCCGCAGCGGCCTGCGCTTCCAGAACAAGATCTTCGCGATGCTCGTTCGCGGGCGGCTGGTGCTGAAGCTCCCGGCGGCTCGGGTCGACGCGCTGGTCGCTGCGGGCGACGGCGTGCGCTTCGACGCGAACAAGGGCACGCCGATGAAGGAGTGGCTCAGCCTCGATCCGTGTTCGGGGCTGGGGTGGCTGCCGCTGGCCCGCGAAGCCCTGGAGTTCGCTCGTTCCGCGCAGTGAGCGCGGCACGGTTAGCCGCGCGCCCGGCTGGGCTGGCCGCGCGCCCGGCTAGGCCGGATCGACCGCCGGGCGCTCGAAGATGAGTTCCAGGCCGTCCTCTTCGTCCCACTGCTCCCCGTTGCGGGTAAAGCCGAACCCGGCGATCGTCGCCAGCGACGCGGCATTGCCGGGGCTGATCGTGGCCCGTACCGTCTTGACCCCTGGCTCGGCGGCCGCGCGGCGCAGCAGTTCGCGGAGCATAGCCGTGGCGTAGCCCTGCCGCCGGCAAGCCGGATCCACCGAGTAGGCGACCTCGACCATCCCGGCTGCGTCCGGCGGCCCGTGAAAGCCCGCGTGACCCACCACGATGCCCTCCGGCTCGGCCACCGCCGCCCGCGCGATCCACCGCGCGCTGTGCGGGTCGGCCGCTATCTGGCCGGCTCGCATCCGCCAGAGTTTCAGCGCCTCGGCGGTGATGAATAGCCGGTGAGGGGGACGCCAGCTGCCGCGCTTGCCGCGGCCAGGTCGCGGTCCAGCAGCGCGGCCAGCACCTCGCCGGACAGCTCGGCGAATCGCACCGCCTTCGGGCCAGGGTCCTGGCCTTGGTGCGGGTCCTGGCCCTGGCCCCGGTCCTGGCCGTGTCCTGGCCCGTGTCCTGGCCCGTGTCCTGGTCCTGGCCCCGTGTCCTGGTCCTGGCCCGGGACCTGGCCCTGGTGCGGGCGCCGCTGGCGGCCGGCTTCATCGGTCATGGCGCCGATCATGATACCGGCGGCGGGGCGAGCCGGCAGACCAGAGCGCCGCCGGCCACCAGGGCCACGGTCCGCACCGGGTGACCGCAATCGGCCCGCCGGCCGTGGCCGGGCACGGGGCGGGCGGGTGCCCCTGCTCGTGGTCCCGGTGAGATGTAATGCCCTTATGTGGTTCCGCGGCGTCCGCTGCGCCAATCGGGTGAACGTGGCCAGGCACCAGGCCAGGCGGCGGCGGGCATGAGCAACCTCGATACCCGGCCCGAGGAAGTAGCCTCCGCGCCCGCGGCCGGCCGGCCAACGGCCGAGGCGGCCGTCGAGATCTTGTCGCCGCGCGAGGTCCCGCTGGGCGGTCCGCGCGCCATGAACGTCCGGCGCACGCTGCCGCAGCGGCAGCGGTCGCTGATCGGCGGCTGGTGTTTCATCGATCACTACGGGCCCGACCCGGTCTCGCGAGCCGGCGGCATGTCCGTGGCGCCGCACCCGCATACCGAGTTGCAGACGGCGAGCTGGCTATTCACCGGAGAGATCGAGCACCGCGACAGTGCCGGACACCACGCCCTGGTCCGGCCGGGCGAGCTGAACCTGATGACCGCGGGCCGGGGAATCAGCCATTCCGAGGTCAGCACCCCCGGCACCGCCGTGCTGCACGGGGTGCAGCTGTGGGTGGCGCTTCCGTCTGCCGCGAGGTTCGCCGAGCCGGCCTTCGAGCACTACGCCCCGGATCCCGTGCCAGGAGACGGGTTCACCGCACGGGTCTTCCTCGGGTCGCTGCTGGGCAGTTCCGCGCCGGTCACCAGCTACTCTCCGCTGCTCGGAGCGGAAATCTCGATCGAGGCGGGCCACGTGCTGCGGCTCCCGGCCGATGCCGCGTACGAGTACGGAGTCCTGGTGGACACCGGCACGGTGGCCCTGAACGGCACGGTTATCCAGACGAACAGGCTGGGCTGCCTCACGCGTGGCGCCGATGTGATCGAGCTGCGGGCTGGCCGGGACAGCCGGGCGCGGATGCTGCTCCTGGGCGGCGAACCGCTGGGCGAGCAGATCGTCATGTGGTGGAACTTCATCAGCCGCAGCCACGATGAGATCGTCCGGTACCGGGCGGACTGGCAGGCGCTGATCACCGTGGCCCCGGGCGCGACGGGCGGACCGGTCCCCGACCGATTCACGCTCCCCGCAGGCGACCCGCTGCCACCCATCCCCGCCCCGCCCATGCCCACCGTCACGCTCCGGCCCCGCGGATGACCGAATTCCCGAAGGCCCGGCCGCCAGGGTCGCGGAGCTGAGCCTGCGGGCCCGGTCCGCCCGCGCCGACTCCCGGCCGCGCATGCGGCGGCGGCCGGCTCGGGTGTCCGCGGGCTACGCCTTCGCGGCGCGAGCCGGCCAGGTCTGGGTGGCAGCGAATCTAGGTCGCAGTGAAGGACGGCCGGCTGGCCGGCTCATCCTGGCGGACGCGGGCGGCGGCCCTGGTCCCTATGATCACGGTCGCGTGCTGGTCGTCGGAACTGGCGACGCGCGCCGCCAGGCCACCGAGGGCGAAAGCCTCGGCGGCCCGCGGTGCCTGGCGCTCGCTCGTCTCGGCCAGCAGGTGACCGCCCGGCGCCAGCCAGAGCGATGCAGCGGCAGCCACCCGCCGCAGCGTGTCAAGCCCGTCCGGGCCGCCGTCGAGCGCCAGTCGCGCCTCGTGCAGGCGGGCCTCGGGGGGCAGCGTCCGCACCGCGTCGGTGGGCACGTAGGGCACGTTGGCGATCAGGATGTCGATGCGGCCGCGCAGCCGCGACGGCAGGGGCTGGTAGAGGTCGCCTTCGTACACCCGGCCGCCGCGGGCGGCCAGGTTGCGGCGGGCGCACCGGACCGCTGCCGGGTCGATGTCCGCCGCGTGCAGCTCGGCCCGGCCCAGCGCCGCCGCAAGCGCGGCGCCCAGCGCGCCGGAGCCGCAGCACAAGTTGACGATGACAGCGGGCGGCCCGGCCTGGGCGGCGGGGCCGGGAGCTTGGCCGGGCAGGCCGGCCGCCTGGCGGGCGAGGCCGGCGGCCTGCCGGACCAGGAACTCGGAGCGGCGGCGCGGCACGAAGACCCCGGGGTCAACGGCCATCCGCAGGCCGCAGAACTCCGCCCAGCCCACCACGTGCTCGAGTGGCAGGCCGGCCGCCCGGCGGTCCACCATCGCGGCGAGGTCGGCAGGGGAGCTGGCCGCGGCGATCAGCAGCCGCGCCTCGTCCTCGGCGAAGACGCAGCCGGCGGCGCGGAGCCTGGTCACGATGGCAGACAGCGGGGGTGATTCGGAAGCTGACATAGGAGCGCCTTTCGGTTGCCGACGGGCGCCCTGCCGGTCACCTAGGCGATCCGGGCCACGCGGCGGTGAGGGAGAACACCCGGCCTGATCTGGCGGTAATGGGTCTCACCTCCCCGGTGCGCGCAGTGCTGGAAATCGTCACATTACCTGAGCCGGGCAGCGTGCGCTCGCCTGGACCGGCGCTGGCCCGGCTGCGACGATAAGGAGCCCGCACGCAGTCGTCATGCTGACCACGAATCGAGGGCGGACGCCGATGTCGGTAGAGATCAAGCGGTTGCACCTGGCCAGCCTGCGCGGCCCCGACGGCCTGGAGTGGCCGGTGCATGGCTTCGTCGTCACGCACCCGGACGGTGCAGTGCTGGTCGATACCGGGGTCGGCGGGCCGCCGCAGGTGCTCACCGACTGGCGGGTGGTGAACCGCTCGGTCGCCGACGCGCTGGCCGGCCTGGACATGACCCCGGGCGACATCGCGCTGGTGATCAACACTCACCTGCACTTCGACCACTGCGGCCAGAATGCGGTGTTCAGGCACGCCGCGCATTACGTCCAGCGAGCCGAGCTGGAGCGCGCCAAGCGCGAGTCGCCGGAGCTTTACGACTGGTTCGGCTTCATGAACGCGCGCTTCGAATTGCTCGACGGGGACGCCGATGTGCTGCCTGGCCTATCGGTGATCGCGACACCCGGGCACACCGTGGGGCACCAGTGCGTCGCGGTCGGGTCCGCCGACGGCGGGCCGGACCTGATGATCGGAGACGCGGCCTACACGCCCCGCCAGTACCTCAGCCCGGCCGCCGCGAAGCTGCCGCCCGGTCAGGCGAGCGACCTGGCGAGCTGGCAGGAGTCGGTGCGCCGCATCCACGCCATGGGCCCCGCGCGGGTGCACTTCTGTCACCACACCGACGTCATCGGCGGCTGACATCGGCCACGGCCCCGGGTCAGCCACGGGCGGCGCTATCGGCGGCCAGGAGGGCCTGCGGCATCCCGAACGCCGGGAACAGGCCGGGATCGTTGAATGAGGAAATCCGCGCGATGCCCGCTCCGGCGATGGTGAGCACCGCGATCGCGTGCGCGCGGTAGACCCCGTCATGATCACGCAGGTAGGCGGCGCACCCGGGCTGGCCGTTGGCCGCCACGGCGACCAGCCGGAACCGGCCGGCCTCATCGATCACCTGCGTGGCCAGGAAGCGGCCGACCGCCGCGCGGCCCGCGAACCAGGTCGGCAGCGGCGGCATCTCCAGCACCGCGTCCTCGCGCAGCAATCGCATGAGCCCGGCGATATCGGCGTTCTCGAACGCGGCGGCGTACCGGTCGAGCAGCGCGCGATCGTCCGCGTCGGCCGGCTCGTGCAGCTCGTCCTCGGCCGGGGCGACCCTGGCGAGCTGCGCCCGGGCGCGCTGCAGCACGCTGTTCACCGCGGCCGTGCTGCTGCCGAGCAGACCGGCGACCTCGGCCGCGCGCCAGCCCAGCACGTCGCGCAGGATCAGCACCGCGCGCTGCCGGGCAGGCAGGTACTGCAGGGCCGCGGTCAGCGCCAGCCGCATGCTGGCCCGCGACACGACGACCGAGGCCGGATCGGCCGGATCGGCGCGCACCAGCGCGTCCGGCATCGGCTGCAGCCACGGGACCTCCGGCCGGGCCGGGGCCAGCGGGGCCGCTGCGTCCTCGGCCGCGGTGCCGAGGCCGGAGGGCAGCGGCCGCCGGTCCCGGTTCTCCAGCGCCCGCAGGCATGTGTTGGTTGCGATCCGGTACAGCCAGGTGCGCAGCGACGAACGGCCCTGGAATCCGGCGTAGGAGCGCCAGGCCCGGATCAGGGTCTCCTGCAGCTGGTCCTCGGCGTCGTCAATCGAGCCGAGCATGCGGTAGCAGTAGGCCAGGAGTTCGGCCCGGAACGGACCGGTCAGCTGCGCGAAGTCCTCGCTGTCTGGCATGGCCGTTTCTCCCCGCCCGCCGGTGCGGCCCAGCAGCAGGGTATCCGGCTGCGCCGCGGCTGTTGCTCGCATCGCTGCTCCCGTGGTTGACCGCGCGGGCGCCGTCCGGCCCGCAAGCCCTACCCGTATAGGTACGGCGCGCGAGCGAAACTCATCGCGCGGCCGTTCGGCAAATCGGCCGCTCCGGCGGGCGCGGGGCCCGCGCGTCCCGCAGGGCCCGGCAGCACCCCCCTGCCGGCGCGCCGCCGGCCAGCGCGCCAGCAGCCGGCCGGTGAGTTTTCCCGGCCGCCCGTACCTGTACCTGATGAGCGCGCAGTCTGGCTGACCACGCCGGGCTGGGCCGGCGCACGCCGATCCCGAAGGAGACACGCAGATGCCAGATCACGACCTGTCCGCGACCACAGCGATCGTCACCGGAGCCAGCCAGGGCTTCGGCCGCGGCATCGCCACCGCCCTGGCCCAGGCCGGAGCGCGCGTTGTCGGGGTAGCCAGGGACGGCGCCAGGCTCGAAGAACTCCGCACGCAGCTCGGCGGCGGCTTCACGCCGGTGGCCGCGGACGCCGCCGACCCGGTGGTCGCCGGGCAGCTCATCGACGCCTACCGGCCGGGCGTGCTGGTGCTCAACGCGGGAGCACGCCCGCTGTCGCGGCCGCTGCAGCGGCACACCTGGCAGACGTTCAGCCGCAACTGGGACGTGGACGTGCAGCATGCCTTCGGGTGGACCCGCGAGGCACTGCTGGCTCCGCTGGCTCCCGGCAGCGCGGTCATCGCCTTCTCCAGCGGGGCGGCGATCAACGGGTCGCCGCTGTCCGGCGGGTACGCCGGAGCCAAGGCCGCCATCCGCTTCCTCACCGCGTATGCCGCGGCCGAGTCCGACCGCAACGCGCTCGGCATCAGGTTCACCGCGGTGCTGCCGCAGCTGACCCCGGCCACCGAGCTGGGCGCGGCCGCCGTGGCCGCCTACGCCGCCAGGCAGGGCGCCGACCTGACCGCGTTCGTGGAGGGCATGGGCCCGGCGCTCACCCCGGAGCAGGTGGGCAAGGCCATCGTCGATATCGTCACCGGCCCCGGCCCAGGCCAGGTCGCCTACCAGCTCAGCGCGGCCGGGCTCAGCCCGCTCGGCTAGCCAGCGCCCGCGCCGGGGCCGCCCGCCAGCTCGCCCGACCCGCCGGGTGCCGTCGGCTCAGCGTGCGGGCGCGAACCGGATGTCCTGCGCCGCGCCCGCGGGGGCCGCGAAGGCGAGCATGAGCCGGGCCTCATCGGTGATCGCGTCGCGGTCCCGCACGCCGATTTTCCCGAACGGTTCCACGGTCAGCGTCACCGCGCCGGCCGATCTGGCCATCCGCCACAGGCCCGCGACGAAGCCGTTCACCAGCACCGTGCCGGGGAACACCCCGTTCCTGCCGTACAGCCTCGGCCGGTCGCGCTCGCTGACCACCCGGGCGCGGTCGGCGTGCGAGAGGATCAGGTTGTCGTACTCGGCGACCAGCCGCACCGGGGCCAGCGTGCCGGGATCGGGCCGCGGTGCGTCCGGCAGGTCGAGCAGCTCGGTGCCGTTCTCGTCCCGGAACGCGCGCAGCGCGGGCCGCAGCCGGCCGGCGACCTCGCGCAGCCCGGTCAGCCCGGACCAGGCCTGCACGTCGCGCACGCTGGCCGGGCCGAACGCGGCCAGGTAGCGCAGCACCATCGCGTCCAGCGACCCGCCGCGATCCAGCGCCCGGCCGAGCCAGGCCTCGGCCGGGGTGTGCCTTGCCAGCCCGGCCGCTCCCCAGACCGCGCGCGGCGGCACCTGGACCAGCGGCACCAGGGCGCGCACGCCCTGAGCGAGCGCGGCCGCGGGCCGGCCGGGGTACTGCTCCGCCAGCAGCGTGCCGAGGTCACGGAACGTCCGGGGCTCGGCCTCGGTGAGCGCCCGGCCCGCGGCGGCCAGCGCCAGGGTGTCCACCCCGGCCAGCTGCCTGCCGTACGTCGCGGCCAGCGCCTTGTCCAGCACCGGCTGCATCAGCGGGCGCAGCGTCAGGCAGTCGCGGGCCGATACCAGGTGAATGGTCCCGCGCATGAGCGCGATGCGGACCACCTGGCGGCCGGTGATGAGCGCGGCCAGCTCGCCCGGCCGGAAGTCCTCCAGCCGCGACCACAGCCCGTAGTACGGCGGGAACGGTGCCTGGGCCTGCAAGCCGACCAGGTGCTGCACTGCCCGGATCACCTGCCCGGGCCGCCCCGCGGCCGACCCCGGCGCCGGCGCCCGCCGCAGCAGCATCTGCCGTTCCAGCAGCGCCCGGTTGAGCGCCAGGCGGCTCAGCACCTCAGCGGGCATCAGCGGCTCCTTCCGGCCAGGCGCCAGCGTAATCCCTGGCCGGGTAGGCGCTGAGCCCCTAGTCTCGGCGGATGACCATCGCCCATGACGTGGCCGGAAACGGGCCGCCCTTGCTGCTCCTGCACTCCGCCGTGTGCGACCGGCGGATGTGGGATCCGCAGTGGCCGGTCCTGGTCGAGGCCGGATACCGGGTTGTACGCGGCGACTTCCGCGGCTTCGGCGATACGCCCGCCGCCGACCGGCCCTACACCGACGCCGGCGACGTCAGGGAGCTGATGGATGCACTGGGCATTGACCGGGCGGCGCTGATCGGCTCCTCGTATGGCGGCCGGGTCGGCGTGGAGATCGCCGCGCGCTGGCCGGACCGGGTGACGGCCATGGCGCTGATCTGCACCGGGCTGCCCGGTCACGAGCCCGGTCCCGAGCTGCGAGCCTTCGGTGAGCGCGAGGAGGAACTCCTCGAGGCAGGGGATGTCGGCGCGGCGGTGGACCTCAACGTGGCCACGTGGCTGGGGCCGCAGGCTAGCCCTGCGACCCGCGAGAAGGTGCGCGAGATGCAGCAGCGTGCCTTTGACCTGCAGCTCGCGGCGGCCGAGGAGTTCGAGCTGCCGCGAGATGATCAGCTCGACCTGTCCGCGGTCCGCGCCCCCTGCCTGGCCCTGTCCGGAGCCCATGATCTGCCCGACTTCCGTGCGATCGCGGCCAGCCTGCCTGGCCTGTTCCCGATCGCCCGGCACGTCGAGCTGCCCTGGGCGGGGCACCTGCCCAGCCTGGAGCGTCCCGGCGAGGTGACCCCGCTGCTAGTCGGCTTCCTGGCCGAGCGTTACCCGCCGGGCCGCTGACCGCGATGCCGGCCGGTCTCCCGCTCCGGGCATAGGCATCCGGGCGAACGTAGAGCATGATTCAGGAAAGACCTTCGGCGCGCCGGCTACGGGAGGATGTCATGACGAATCTCGGCTCCATGCTCGAGCAGGCAGCGGCTGCCGACCCGGACGGCCCGGCCCTCCGCATGGATGACCTCGTGCTGAGCTACGCGCAGTTCCGCGACGCGGCCGGGCGGACGGCGGCCCTGCTGGCCTCGCTCGGGATCCAGCCGGGGGACCGGGTCGGGCTGATGCTGCCGAACGTGCCCGCCTTCCCCATCGCGTTCTACGGCGCGGTGGCCGCCGGGGCCGTGGTGGTGCCGATGAACCCGCTGCTCAAGAGCCGGGAAGTGGCCTACTACCTCGGTGACTCGGGTGCCAGGGTGATATTCGCCTGGCACGCGGCGGCCGGCGAGGCGGCCAAGGGCGCGGCCGATGCCGGCGCGCAGGTCATCGGGGTCAACGATCCCGACCTCGGTACCCACCTGGCCGGCTTGTCCCCGGTCAGCTCGTGGGCCGGTGCGGCGAGCCAGGATGACGCCGTCATCCTCTACACCTCCGGCACCACGGGCCGGCCGAAGGGCGCGCAGCTTACTCACGCCGGGCTGGCCCGCAACGCCACCCTCACCGCGCAGACCCTGCTGCGCAACTCGGCGGACGACGTGACGATGGGCTGCCTGCCGCTGTTCCACGTCTTCGGGCTGACCTGCGGGCTCAACGCCACGGTGGCGGGCGGGGGCACCCTGACCCTGCTGCCCAGGTTCGACGCCGGCAAAGCGCTGCAGATCATCGAGCGCGACAAGGTGACGATCTTCGAGGGCGTCCCCACCATGTACAGCGCCATGCTGCACCACCAGGCCGATCCCCGGCCGGACACCTCGTCGCTGCGGCTGTGCATTTCCGGCGGCGCCGCCATGCCGGTGGAGGTGCTGCGCAACTTCGAGCAGCAGTTCGGCTGCATCATTCTCGAGGGGTACGGGCTGTCCGAGACCTCGCCGGTCGCGTCGTTCAACCACCCGGACCGGGTGCGCAAGCCCGGCTCCGTCGGCACCCCGGTCGAAGGGGTCGAGATGCGCCTGGTCGGCGCCGACGGCGCCGACGCGCCGGCCGGCGAGGTCGGCGAGATCGCCATCCGGGGCCACAACGTGATGAAGGGCTACTGGGGAAAGCCGGAGGCCACGGCGGAGGCGATCCCGGACGGCTGGTTCCGCACCGGTGACATGGGGCGGTGCGACGACGACGGCTACTACTTCATCGTGGACCGCAAGAAGGAGATGATCATCCGCGGCGGGTTCAACGTGTACCCGCGCGAGATCGAGGAGGTCCTGCACGAGCATCCGGCGGTCGCGGAGGTCGCGGTGGTCGGGATTGCGCACCCCGAGTTCGGCGAGGACGTCGGCGCCGCCGTGGCACTCAAGCCAGGGGCCAGCGCCACGCCGGACGAACTGCGCGCGTTCGCCAAGGAACGGGTGGCGGCCTACAAGTACCCCCGTCACGTCTGGCTGGTCGAGGAGCTGCCCAAGGGCCCGACCGGCAAGATCCTGCGCCGTGAGGTGCGGCCGCCTGAGGATCTGGCGTGACGGCGCCCCCCGCTGACGCGGCCGCCGATCAGGCCGCGGCCGGAGCGGCCGAGGCGGCCGGCCCGCTCGACCTGCTGCTGTCCGATGCGGCGCTCGGCGTGCTGCGGCTGCTGCGGCCGGACATGTCCGCGCTGCGGCTGGCCGCGAAGCTGGCCCGCAGGCCGCGGCTGGCCGGCGGCGCGATGGCGCTGCTCACCCTGGAGTTCGGCCGGATCGCGGCCGGCCAGGCCGCGATAGCCCCGGACCGCAGGGACCGGCGTTTCGCCGATCCCGCCTGGACCACGAACCCGGTGCTCAAACGCGTGCTGCAGGCCTACCTGGCGGCAGGCTGGACCGCGGAGCGGCTGCTAGCCACGGCCGAGCTGGACTGGCGGGACAACGAGCGGATGAAGTTCCTGCTGACGAACCTGGTGGCCGCGGCCGCGCCGTCGAACAACCCGCTGACCAGCCCGGCCGCCTGGAAGGCGGCCGTCGAACACCGGCGGCCTGTCCGCCGTCCGCGGCGCCCGCGCCCTGGTCCGCGACCTGGCCGCGCCGCCGCGCGTCCCGACGATGGTCGAGCCCGGGGCGTTCGAGGTAGGCAGGGACCTGGCCGTGACGCCGGGCGCCGTGGTGCACCGGACCGGGATTTTTGAGCTGATCCAGTACCAGCCGGTCACCGACACGGTGCACAGTTACCCGCTGGTCATCGTGCCTCCCATGATCAACAAGTTCTACATCACCGACCTCGCGCCTGGCCGGAGCATGATCGAGTACCTGGTCGGCCAGGGTCATCAGGTGTTCGCGATCTCATGGCGCAACCCGGACCGCCGCCACCGCGACTGGAACCTGGACAGCTACGGCGGCGCCGTGCTGGCCGCGGTGGACGCGGCGTGCGCGATAGCCGGGGCGCCTAGCGCCAGCATCTGCGCACTGTGCTCGGGCGGCATCGTCTCGGCCATGACGGCCGCGTACCTGAACGAGACCGGCCGGGCCGACCGGCTGGCCAGCCTCTGCCTCGGCGTGACCGTTCTGGACCAGTCGCGGGCCGGCACCGCCGCCGCGCTGGTGAACGAGGCCACCGCCACCGCGGCGAAGGCGGCGTCCCGCCGCCGCGGGTACCTGGACGGCCGGGCGCTGGCCGAGATATTCGCCTGGCTCCGGCCCGACGACCTGATCTGGAACTACTGGGTCAACAACTACCTGCAGGGCAGCACGCCGCCGCCGTTCGACATCTTGTACTGGAACGCCGACACCACCAGGCTGCCGGCCGCCTTGCACGCCGACTTCATCGATATCGGCCTGTCCAACGCGCTGACCCAGCCGGGAAAGGCCACGATGCTCGGCTCTCCGGTCAACCTGTCCAAGGTGGACGTGAGCGGATACGTGGTGGCCGGCGTGGCCGATCACCTGTGCCCGTGGCAGTCCTGCTACCGCAGCGCCAGGCTGCTGGGCGGCCCGGTCCGCTTCATCTTGTCCACCAGCGGGCACATCGCCTCGATGGTGAACCCGCCGGGCAATCCCAAGGCGACGTTCCAGACCGCGCTCGGCACCCCGGCCGACCCGCGCGAATGGCAGGCGGCGGCCAGCACCGTCAAGGGCAGCTGGTGGCCCGACTACTCGGCCTGGCTGGCCGAGCGCAGCGGCGGGTTGCGGAGCCGCCCGCAGGCGCTCGGGAACAGCTCGTTCCTCGCACTCGGACCGGCACCGGGGACCTATGTTCTCGACCGTTGAGGTGCGCAGCATCGCCGTCGGCGGCCAGCAGCTGCGGGTCGCCGTGCGGCCTGGCCGCCGCGGCCGGGTGCCGCTGCTGCTGATCAACGGCATCGGGGCCAGCCTGGACCTGCTGCAGCCGTTCGTCGATGAGCTCGCACCGTCCGTGGAGGTCATCCGCTTCGATGTTCCCGGCGTGGGCGGGTCGCCGCTGCCGGTGGTCCCCTACCGGTTCACCGGACTGTGCCGGATGATCTCCGGGATGCTGTCCGAGCTCGGCTACGCCTCGGTCGACGTGCTCGGCATCTCATGGGGCGGCGGCGTGGCGCAGCACCTGGCCGTCTTCCAGCCGTCCCGCTGCCGACGGCTGGTGCTGGTCAGCACCGCGACCGGCGCGCTGATGGTGCCGGCCAGCCCGGCCATCCTGGCCCGGATGATCACCCCCCGGCGCTACCTGGACCGGCGCTATCTGGAGCGGGTCGCACCGATCCTGTACGGCGGGTCCGCCCGGACCGATCCGCAGCGGGTTGCCTCGACGATGCACGACGTCAGCCGGCTGGGCTCCGGCCGCGGGTACCTCTACCAGCTCGCTGCCGGAATGGGCTGGACCAGCCTGCCGTTCCTGCGGCTGCTGCGACAGCGGACCCTCGTCATGTCCGGCGACGACGACCCGATCATCCCGCTCGTCAACGCCCGGCTGATGGACTGGCTCATTCCGGATTCGCAGCTGCACGTCTATCACGGCGGGCATCTCGGCCTCGTCACCGAGGCCGCGGAGCTCGCCCCCGTGGTGGACACGTTCTTGGCCGCACCGTGAGCCGCGGCGTACGCGATGGATGACAACCGGGCCGGCAGTCGCCACAATGGCGTTATCCGGCGAAAGGGATTTGCCATGCGGGTGCCCTGGAAAGCTCACCGGTTGTCGGTCTTACTGCTCCTGGTCGCCGGCTCCGCGTCAGGACTGGCGGCACCAAGCCTGGTCGCGACCGCATCGGCCAGCGCGGCGAGTCACGAGGTGCAGCCACGCGCGGTCGGCGAGCTCGACTGCAACGGCCTCAGCACGATCCAGCACCCGGTCAAGCCGGCGGTGATGTGCATCGACCCCCGCGGTCCCGACGAGGGCCGGTTCGCGGACAACGGCCACTACGTCGGCCACGACGAGCCGTCGGTCCGGTTCATCTCCAGTCAGCCGGGCTCGGGCAGCAACACGACATTCAACGAGCGGCTGCCGCTGGATCCGGCCGCGCTCCCGACGGTGCGGCACCCGGGGCACGACGTCACGCACTGGTTCGAGCTGTCGATCGCGCCCTGGTTCTCCACCACGGTCTGCGACCCGCATTCCACCCCGCTGCTGTCGTGCACCCCCCGGTCTGACCGCAACGCGCCGCACGGCAAGTACCCGGGGGCCGGAGCGGCCTTCGTCGAGCTGCAGTTCTACCCGCCCGGCTTCGCGCCGTTCTCCGACTCCATCAGCTGCGACAACACGCACTGGTGCTCGGCTCTCAACATCGACAGCCTGGAGTGCTCGGGCCGCGGATTCCACGTCGGGCCGTGCAACAACAAGTGCACCGAGCCGGTCAACTTCGCCTTCGTGCAGCGCAACGGCGTCCCCTCCGGCCCGCCGTCGCCGCAGCTCAGCAACCTGGCCACGTTCACGCCCAACCGGCAGACCCTGCTGATGAAACCCGGTGACCGCATCACCGTGCACATGTTCGACGCGAAGATCCCGGGGGGTCGTGCGCTAGAAGTCACGGAGACCGACCACACGACCGGGCGGAGCGGCCGCATGATCGCCTCGGCCGCCAACGGGTTCATGAACACCAACCCGTTCAGCTGCAGCGGCAAGCCGTTCAACTTCCAGCCCGAGTACTCGTCCGCGCGGGCGCGGAACGTCATACCCTGGGGCTTCGGTCCCTACATGATCAACGATCAGTTCGAGATCGGCCACTTCGAGCCGTGCAGCAGAGTCAGCGGCCCTGTCACTTCCACCGGCGACACGTTCTACAAGCGCTGTCACGGCCCTTACGAGACTGGCAAGGACACCGGGAAGGTCTTCGAACCCAACGACGCGCCGTGTTACCGGGCCGGGGATACCCACGGCGGCACGGTGCCGCCCAACCTGGTCACGGGTTGTGATGTGTTTTCTGGCGCCATCGGGGACCTCGACTACGACGGCTCGCCTTACCGGGCAGACTGGCCAAGCTCGACCACCGCGGCCCGGTTCCCGTCGCCGTTCCTGCAGCGTCAGCCCACGACCACGGGCGGGCGCCGGTATCCCCAGATTCAGTTCGTGACGGATGCGAGCGCCACCGAGTTCAACACCGGCTGCGATCCGCGCACCGGCACCGGCTGCGTGCTCCCGCCCAAGGGACCCGGCCACTTCTACCCCTACTGGACCCAGGCCAGGGTCGGCGGGGCGTGCGTGTGGGAGTTCGGCAACATGCGCAACGGCAATCGCTTCGGCGGCGACGCGCAGTACGGCCGGGTCGGTCCTGGTACGGCCGGGGCCTTCACCGGGCCAGTCCGCCGAAATCCCAGCTGCTGAGCAGGCTGAGAGCCAACGTCTGGCGGGTCGCGATAGGGCGGCGCTGCCGGGCGGGCCAGGGCCAATGGTCGGTGAGAGGCTGCCTAGAGCCGGCCCGGCAGCGCCAGCTTACTGCCTGAGTTTCAGGCAGGAAACATGGCCGGCATGACGGCGGGCTGCCGGGAAATTCGCCATCATGCCTCCCGCGGCCGCCGCGCCCGGCGGCCGGTTATCTCGGGGGCGGCACCGTTCGGTGACGCCGTCCCCTATTGCACGGCCCTGGCCGGCGCTTGGTTCAACCGAGAAGCAAGGCTTTTTCCGGCCGGAATCCGCGGCTGCTACCGGCGCCGGCCACCCCCGCGCGCCTCGTCGTGATCACGGGCGCGCAGCGCGGACCCGCAGGCTCGTGGCGGGGCCCGTTCGCCGCCCCTGGGGCCCGCTGACCGGCCCAGCGCCTTTTTCCGCCGCGCCGTGTATCAAGCCGGGCTCGCGGCTCTCTGCATCAGTGTGATCCCGGAAAAGTCCGCGGCCCGGGTCCGCCGGCGGCGGCCGGGACATCGCCAGGCCGGGTGAGGGGGCAGGCCGGGGGAACCTCCTCCCCGGCCTGCTCGGCCAGCCACCCCCGCCAGCCCCGGCTGGCCAGCCCGTCCCGCCCGCCTGTCCGGCCCACCATCCGCCAGCCTGCCCGGCCAGCCCGTCCCGCCCGCCTGTCCGGCCCACCACCCGCCAGCCTGCCCGGCCCGGCTCGCGTGTCTCCATCCTCAAGGCGGTCGATGGCGGGCTTGCTGTTCACCTGAGGTGGTCGATGGCGGGTTTGCTGTTCATGCCCGGGTATCAGCCCGGCAGCGGCCCGGCCGAGAAGATACAGAACGGGTGCCCGGACAGGTCGGCGTAGACCCGCAGCGGTTCCTCGGGATCGTCAGAGCGGTCGTACAGCAGCCTGGCGCCCAGGGCCAGGGCCCGCTCGTGCTGGACGTCGAGCTCGGCCGGCGTGCGGACGGTCAGATCCAGGTGCAGCTGCTGCGGGACCGGCGAATTGTCCGGCCATGACGACTCCGGCAGCTCGCTCACCTGCTGAAACGCCATCCGGTGAGCGGCGCTGGCGTCCTCAAGTACCAGCCAGTCCCGGCCCTTGGGGTCCGGTTCGCCGGCAGGCGGCTGCTCATCACCCGGCCGGTACCGGTAGCCCAGCAGCTGACGGTAGAACTCCGCGAGCGCCCGTACGTCCGTGCTGTCCAGAACCACCTGGCGCAGTCCGGGGAAACCTTGCTCGGCCATTGGATCACCTCCACCGGAAGCATGCCACGACCGCCGCGTCCCGCGGGCGAAGCATGCGTTACCGCCGGGTCCCGCGGGCGAGGCATGCGCTACCGCCGGGCCCTGCGAGGCGAAGCATGCACGACCGCCGGGTCCCGCGGGCGAAGCATGCCACTACTGCCGGCTTCCGCGGGCGGCGCGCCGCCCGCGGCGATCCGCCGGGCGGCCTACCGATCGTCCGGCGTGAGCCGGGCAGCCCGCGCCTGCAGGTAACGCTGCTCGGGCAGGCCGGTGGTGCGCCGCGCGGCGCGGGTGAACGCGGCCCGGGCGCTACCCCCGTCCCCGGCCAGCTCGAGCAGGTGCGCGCGGACGGCCTCGGCCCGGTGGGCGCCGGCGATCCGGCTGTCGCCGTCCAGCGTGAACAGCGCCTCGAGCCCGGCGCGCGGGCCCCGGACCATGGCTGCGGCCACGGCCCGGTTGAGCGTGACCGCGGGGCCCGGGGTCAGGTGTTCCAGCAGCCAGTACGGGGCGAGGATCTGCCGCCAGTCGGTGTCCTGCGGGCAGGCGGCCTCGTCGTGGACCGCGGCGACGGCCGCCTGGACCTGGTACGGGCCGAGCGGGGCGCTGGCCAGCGCCTGGCTGACCAGCGCGGCGCCTTCGCGGATCGCCTCGGCGTCCCAGCGCGACCGGTCCTGCTCGGCGAGCGGGACCGGGGTGCCGTCCGGCCGGGCGCGGGCGGCGCGCCTGGCGTCGGTGAGCAGCATCAGCGCCAGCAGCCCGGTGACCTCGCCGTCGTCGGGCAGCAGGGCGTGCACCGCACGGGCCAGCCTGATCGCCTCGGCGGTCAGCTCGGCCCGGTGCACGCCAGGTCCCGAGCTGGCGGTGTAGCCCTCGTTGAAGATGAGATAGAGCACGTGCAGCACGACCGGCAGGCGCCCGGAGCGTTCCGGCTGAGAGGGCACGCGGAATCCGGTGCCGCTGGCCTTGATGCGCTGCTTGGCCCGGCTGATCCGCTGCGCCATCGTGGCCTCGGGGACGAGGAATGCCCGGGCGATCTCCGCGGTGGTCAGGCCGCCTACCGCGCGCAGGGTCAGCGCGACCTGGGACGCCGGCGGCAGCGCGGGGTGGCAGCACAGGAACAGCAAGGTCAGCGTGTCATCCTGGCCGCCGGCCTGCTCGTCGCCGGGCAGCGGCCCGGCGGGACCGGGCGCAGGCTCCAGCGCGGCCACGGTGGCCTCCCGGCGCCGCGTGCGGACTCGCTGCGCCACTGGTCGGTCAGCCTCCGGGCGGCCACGGTGATCAGCCAGCCCCTGGGGTTCTCCGGCACGCCGCCGTCCGGCCATTGCACGCTGGCCTCAAGCAGCGCCTCCTGCACCGCGTCCTCGCAGGCATCGAACTGGCCGTAGCGGCGGACGAGCACCCCGAGGACCTGCCCCGCCAGCGGGCGCAGCAGGTCCTCCGGGGCGCGATCGGTCATCTAGACGTCCACGACGGTCGTGTGCATGACCGGCCGGACCTCCATCGCGAAGTAACGGGCGTCCGTCCAGCGGGCGGCGATCTGCACGGCCCGTTCCTCGCTGTCGCAGTCGACGATGATGTACCCGACCATCTGCTCCTTCGCCTCGGCGAACGGCCCGTCGGTGACGGCGGGCACGCCGTCACGGACGCGGACGGTCCTGGTGTTCGAGCCGTCGGCCAGCGCCTCGCTGGCGACCAGCTCGCCGGACTCACGGAGCTCGGTGATGATCTGGCCGACGTCGCTGAACAGCGCCGTGCGATCCTCCTCGGACCATGCTTCGTAGAACGCCGGGTTGTTGTAGATCAGCAGCATGTACCTCACGTTGGAACTCCTCAGCGTGCGGCGCGCCCCGCGGGCACCTGTCGTCATCCAGGTCGGAGCGCGGGCCGGATTCTCGACACGCTGAACCGCCCGCAGCTTCCCCGGGCGCTCAGCCCGCGGCCGGCCCGAGCGCCTTGTTCACCGCACGGGTCAGGGCCTGCCGGGGAGCCAGCCATCGTTGCGGAACAGGATCTTCCCGCTGCCGGAGACCAGCTCGACCCAGGGCTGATCCTGGACTCCGTAGCCGTCTGCCAGCTGGCCGTAGCGGTCGATGACCACCGGATAGTCCAGGCTGCCGCGCAGCCCGGCCAGCAGTGACGGCAGGGCTGCGGGCGCCGATTCCGTACTCGCCTCGTCCACGGCGACGACCTGCGGCCAGCCGTGCGCGCTGGCTGCCCGCTGGTATGCGTCCAGCGCCCGCAGCTGCCGGATGAGGTTGCTGTTCTCATCGACCCAGGTGGCGAAAAACACCACCAGGTGGGCATGGCCGGGGCCGAGCGTTACCGCTTGGCCGGCGGCGCGGCCGCCGGCCACCGGCAGCGCGGCGGAGGCGGTCGGGCGGATGCCCGGCAGGTAGCGCAGGCTGACCGACTGTGCCACGTGCGGGTGCCCGGGCAGCACGGCAGCGGTGGCGTTCGCCAGCACCTGGGCCTGCTGGTCGGTTGCGGTATAGGCCATCTGGCTCAGGTAGATCGACTGTTCCCGGCCGTCCGGGCGGATCAGGTAGACGGCAGGCTCGTGGTCGATGTTTCCCTTGATGGCCGATATGTAGACGTGGTAGGCCTTCCACACCTGCTTGAGCTGGGCGAGCGTGCCGGTGAGGAAGTCCCAGTCGTGCATCATGCCGTGCGCTGCCGAGTAGTCCCGCACGTCGGAGACGCGGGTGGCATCCGGGTTGGCGTTGATCCCCAGCAGCTGCACGTGCTGGCCCGCGGCTCCCATCAGGCGGACAGCCTGCAGCATGCTCGTGGTGGTCAGCGGGCAGATCGTGCTGCAGCGCGAGTCGACGAAAGCCAGCAGGACGGCCCGGCCGCGGAACTGGCTGAGCGAGACGGCCCGGCCGAACTGGTCCTGCAGCCGGAAATCCGGGGCCGGCTCGCCGCCCAGCGGGCTGCCCGGGTCGACCGCGGGGTTCGCGGCCAGCGCGCCCGCGGACTGCTGCGGGCCCGACTGCTGCGCGCAGCCGGCCACCGCCACCGCCGCGGCCAGCGCGGCCAGGCCCAGCGCCGCCGGGGTCCGCGCTCGGCGCCGAGGCCGGCCCGGCCACCGTTCGGGGAAAATCCTCATGGTCGGCTGCCGCCTGCCCAGGCGAGAACCTCCTCGGCGTGCCGATCGGGAGGGAAGACCGGGTAGAAGACCTTCTCGATCACGCCGTGGCTGACCACGAGCGTGAGCCGCCGCAGCAGCGTCCGGTACCCGCCGCCCTCGTAGGCCGGCGCCAGGTCGACGTCGAAGGTGGGCAGCTTCAGCGCGTTGGTCAGGGCGAGGCCGGCGTCGCTGAGTAGCGGGAAGGGCAGTCGCAGCCGGGCCGCTGCCTCCCGCTGGTAGGCCGCGGACTGGGTGGACAGCCCGGCCACGGCGGCGCCGAGCGCCGCCAGCTCGGCCGCGTGGTCGCGGAACCCGCACGTCTCCGGCGTGCAGCCGCGGGCCCCTGGGATGTCGTCCCAGCCGTCCGGGACCGGGACGCCGGGCAGCCCGGTCAGCGGGTAGGCGTAGATGATCAGCCGGCCGAAGCCGGCCGGCACGGTGTCCACCCGAACCGGCTCCCCGCTGGTCGCCGGCAGCGCGATCGCCGGCATCTCCGTGCCGGTCAGGTGCTCCGCCGCGCCGTCGTCCGCGGGAACCGGCAGCTCCGCCGGGAGCTGGGTCGGATCGAATGCCATGGAACGCCTCGCTTCCTGCCACGACAATAGTTCCATGCTGGGGACACCACAGGCCGTTGAAGTCAGCGAGGGCATCTACGCGTACGTCCAGCCCGACGGGAGCTGGTACATCAACAACACCGGCTTCGTCACCGGCGGCGACGGGGTCATCAGCATCGACACCTGCTCGACGCGGCGGCGCACGCGGGCCTACCTGGACGCTGTCGCGGCGGTGACCGGCCGGCCGATCCGCACTCTGCTCAACACCCATCATCACGGCGACCACACCTACGGCAACTGCCTGCTGCCAGAGGCCACCATCGTCGGCCACGACCGGTGCCGGACCGAGGTGCTGGCCAGCGGGCCGCCGGCCAACCTCGGCATCTGGACCGACGTCGATTGGGGTGACCTGACGGTCGCGCCGCCGTTCCTGACCTACCACGACGGTGTCACGCTGTGGGCCGGTGACCTGCGGTGCGACGTGTATTACGTGGGGACGCCGGCGCACACGACGAACGACTCGATCGTGCACATTCGGGACCGGTCGGTGCTGTTCGCGGGGGACCTGCTAGTGCGCGGCAGCACCCCGTTCCTGCTGATGGGCTCGATCGCGGGCGCGATCGAGGTGCTCCAGGACGTGCTGCGCCCGCTCGGCGCCCGGGTGATCGTCCCGGGGCACGGGCCGGTGTGCGGCCCCGAGGTCATCGACGAGGTGCTCGGGTACCTGCGTTTCGTCCAGGGCGTCGCCGTCCGCGGCCGGGAGCAGGGCCTGTCCGCGCTGGACGCCGCGCGGCAGGTCGATCTCGGCCAGTACGCGGGCTGGCTTGATTCCGAACGGATCGTGGGAAACCTGCACCGCGGCTACGCCGAGCTCGACGGGGCCGAACGGGGGCAGCCCATCGACCTGATCGCCGCGGTGGGAGACATGATCACCTACAACGGCGGCCGGCCGCTCACCTGCCACGCCTGACCTGCCAGGGCCCGGTCGTGCCCGGTCGCGACCGGGCCTGGCGTGCGCGCTCGGGGCGGCTGCGACAGGATGCTGGGATGGCCAACCGGATAGCGCTGCTGCGCGGGGTCAACGTCGGCGGCAAGAAGGTCGTCATGGCCGAGCTGCGCGATGCGGTCGCGTCGCTCGGCCACGACGACGTCGCCACCTACATCCAGAGCGGCAACGTCCTGTTCAGCTCGGATCAGGCCGATACAGCGAAGCTCGCGGCTGACCTGCAGCGCGCGATGGCCGACAGGCTAGGGGTTCAGGCGGGAGTGGTCGTGCTCACCCGCGACGAGCTGGCCCAGGTGGTGCGGGACAACCCGTACCCCGGCGAGCCGAACCCGAGGTCCGTGCACGTGGTGTTCCTGCGCGCCGACCCGGAGCCTGGCACCGCGGCTGGCCTGGCCGAGGCCGAGGGGCAGGCCGCGCAGAAGGGCAGCCGCGACACCGCCCGGCTGGTGGGGCGCGCGATCTTCCTGCACACCCCGGACGGCTTCGGCCGCAGCGAGCTGGCCAAGCTGCTCGGCCGGGCAGGCGCCCCGATGTCGGCGCGGGGGGCGGGCACGGCCCGCAACTGGGCCACGGTCACCAAGCTGCTTGCCCTGTGCGACGCGTGAGCTGGCTGCGCGCCGACGCGATGATCACCCCGGGGCGATCCGGTAGTGATAGCGGTGCCGCCCGGCGAACCCGCAGCGGACGTAGAGCGCCCGGGCGACGGCGTTGCCTTCTTCCACCTGGAGAAAAATCCGTTCGGCCCCGCGAGCCGCGGCCTGGGCGGCCAGTCCCGCGGTAACCGCGGTTCCGAGCCCGGTTCGCCGGCAGGCCGGATCGACCTCGATCGCGGTGAGCCCGCCCCACCCGTCCGCCACTGAGAGCCGCCCGGTGGCGATCGTGCGCCCGTCGCGCCGGACACTTGCGAACACCTGCACCGGCGCCGAGAGCAGCACCGGCAGTGCGTGCGGGGGTAGCCGCTGCCCTCCGTAACGGTAGGCGGCCAGCCAGTCCTCGTCCGGCTCGTCGGCGAAGACCATCTCGGCGGCGAGGAGTGGGTCGGCGGCGAGGGGTGGGTCCGCGGCGTGGGCTAGCTCGACGGCGAGGGCTGGATCGGCGGCGCGAGGTGGTGCGGTGGTGGGGGCTGGATCGGCGGCGAGGGCTGGGTCGGCTTCGCGAGGTGGCGCGGTGGTGAAGGCTGGCTCTGCCGCGCGAAGTGACTCGGCTTCGCGAGGTGGCGTGGCGGCGGGGGCTGGGGCTGGCCTCGCGCCACCTCGGCGGCCCGCGACAACGTCGGAGCCGGCCGTCATCACGAGCACCGGAGCCTGCCGCCTCGGCCAGCCGCGCCGCGCCAGCAGATGATCAAGAGCGTCGCCGTCGCCGCCCAGTCCCGTGGCGATGACGATCATGGGTTTCAGCCCCCGCCGCCGGTACCAGGCCTCGACCTCGTCCACCGCCCGTTCGGCCGGCATGCCAGGCTCGCCCAGCGGCAGCGCCGAATTCGCCCGCCCGGTGAACCCGCCGCCCGCCCGCAGCAGCCAGCCGCCGAGATGCGCCTGTTCGGTGCCCTGCCAGTGCCGGGCCGACATCCGCTCGAACGCGGATATCCACGGATCCATCCCGTTATTGTCCCGGCCCGTTCCGCCGCGTCGCGCCGGCCGGGCGCTCTGGCTCCCCGGCGTACCGTTGGTCACGGAGTCCGCCATGCGCATGCCTTTGTCATCGCGGCTTGCAGCCGCCGCACGGATCGCCGGACCTTCGGCGCTGCCATCCACGCTGGCCGCGACCGCCCGGATGGCCCGGCCACCGGCGTCTTCGTCCAGGCTGGGAGCTACCGCCGGGATCGCCGGGCCGGCCGCGTTCACCTGCGCCTGGATCGTGGCTTCGCTGCGCCAGACTGGCCATTCCGCGGTGGCGGTCCAGCTCAGCGGCCTGGCTGCGCCGGATGCCCGTGATCCAGGGATCATGATCGCCGGATTCGTGGTGCTCGGCGCCTGCTCCGTCGCGTTCGGCGGGTCCTTGCACCGGGCGCTCGGCGGATCGGAGCGCTCCGCCGTCAGCCCCGGGCGTGCCAGGCTCGGAACCCGTGCGGGCGAGCGGACACTCCGCCGGGTGCGCCCTCGGCGCCTGCCAGACCCCGGCCCCCGCCGGGCCGGGCTCGGGCCTCGCCTCATCCAGTGGGCCGGCGTGCTGACCATCGCGGCCGGGCTGCTCCGCCGCGATCACATGATGCTGGGCCTGCCGGGCGAGTCCTGGCACAACCACGCGCACGACGTGGTGAGCTCGATCATCTATCTCACGCTGGTCGTCGCGCCGCTGCTGCTGGCGGCCAGGTTCCGCGGCGATGCCAGCTGGCGGCGGCTGCCCGTTCCGCTGGTCGCCGGCTCGGCGGCTACGGCCGGGGTGCTTGCCGTCTTCGTCTCGTCGGCCTTCGGGTCGTGGGACCCGGTCCTGCAGCGGGCGGCGGTAACCATTCCGCTGGCCATCCTGGCCGCCGTCGCCGTCCGGCTGACCACCGTGGCACCTGCCGGGGCTGGCTCGCGAGAGGCAGGCTAGCACCGCCCACGCGTCGCAGGTCACGAACAGCCGGCAGGACAGCGCGATCAAGATGCCCGGCGGCACGATGAAGATGACCGCGCGAGTCCGTCCTCGCGACGGCACGGACGCGCGCCGGAAACACAGAAAGGCCCCTCCATCTCATGCATGGAGGGGGCTGGGCCCCATTGTGTCCACCGGCGCCGCCGGAGCCCAGCACCGACACGCGGTGATCGCGGCTCGCCTGGGGTTCAGCCAGGATGAAGGCAGGGACGGGCGAACAGCGCCGTCGCAGCTCACCCGCGCGGAGTGTCGACCCCGGGTGAGTCTCCGGTGCCGGACGCGTCTGCGGTGCCGGACGTATCTGCGGTGCCGGACGTATCTGCGGTGCCGGGCGCGTCTGCGGTGCCGGACGAGTCCCCGGCCGTCCCGGGCGGCCGGTCGTCTGCCCCGTAGGAATCTGCCCCGTAGGAAAGGGCGGCGACTTGCGCGTCGAAAGCGTCCAGCTCGGCCGGGCTGAGCACGCGCGGCGTCCCGAGACACCTGGACCGGTAGTAGAGCTCGGCCAGCCATTCGAGCAGGCGGGCCCGGTCGTACGCCTGCTCGATATCCCGCCCGACCGCCACTGCCCCGTGATTCTGCAGCAGGGCTACGTGCCGGTCCGTCAGCGCTGCGCGCAGCCCATCCGCCAGCTCCCGGGTGCCGAAGGTCGCGTACGGGACCACCCGGACCGGGCCGCCGAGGAACCCGATCGTGTAGTGGATAGCCGGAAGCTCTGGGCAGCTGGTCGCGACCGCGGTCGCGAACATCGAGTGGGTGTGGACCAGCGCGCCGGCCGCCGTCTGCTGGTAGGCGGCCAGGTGCATGGGGAGCTCGGATGACGGCCGAAGCGGCAGATCGAGCGGCTGCCCAGCCAGTCCGACCACGCACAGCTCCTCGGGCCGGAGCGTGTCGAACCGGCGTGCGCTCGGCGTGATCACGATCTTGTCGTCGTCTCGCGCGCTCACATTGCCTGCGGTCCCGATCACCAGCCCGTCGGACACCATCCGCCGGGCGCAGTCGGCCACCACCGCCCGCAGCTCATCGCGAACGAAAACGTGTACGTCACCTGCCGCGGGCCCGCCGGCTGCCGGCCTGCCCGCCGGCCGGCCGCCCGATGCTGGCGTGCCAGCCGGCGGCTTGCCAGCCGCGGACTCGCCCGCTGTTGCCTCGCTCATCTGCCTGCCGCGCCGCTCATCCGCCCTCGCATCCTGAACGCGGCTCAAGACGCTAGCGGGAGATCGTTGTCGGCCTCAAGCCGGATCACCCATGACAAGTTGCAGTAATGCAGTATCACAGTATTGCAGTGTGATAACTGAACGCAGCGCTGTGCGGTGGCGGGCACAGCCCACGGCGCCGGCGCTGAACGTAATCCACGGCGCGGCGGTGGGCCGCAAGCTACGGCGTCGGCGGTGGGCCGCAGCCAATGGCGTTGGCCGTGGGCCGCAACCAACGGCGCCGGTGGCGGGCCGCAACGCAGGGCGCCGGTGGCGCCACACCGTACCTGGTCGCGTTCGGGCCCGCGCCGTCGCGAGGCCGCCCGATAGCCTGCTGCCATATCACGCGGAGTACGGCGGCAGAACCGGCGGTGCGACCATGCGTAACGGCGATGTGTCCTTCTGGTGGCACGACCGTGGCGGCTTCCCGCCGCGCAGGCCCTCACTGCCCGGCCCGGCGGAGGCCGACGTCTGTATCGTCGGGGCCGGATTCACCGGATTGTGGACAGCCTGGTACCTCAAGCAGGCCGAACCCGGCTTGCGGGTCATCGTGCTGGAAGCCGCGTTCGCCGGGTTCGGGGCGTCGGGCCGCAACGGGGGCTGGCTGACCGCGGCGATGCCCGGATCACGCGAACGCTACGCTCGCGGCCCGCAAGGCCGGGCAGGCGTGCTGGACATGCAGCGCCAGCTCCAGCAGACCGTGGACGAGGTCGCCGCGGTATGCACCGCCGAGAGCATCGACGCGTACCTGGTCAAGGGCGGGAGCCTGAGCGTGGCGTTCACGCCGGCCCAGCACGAGCGCCTGCTCGAGACGCTCCGGGCTGACCGGTCCTGGGGGCTGGGCGAAGCCGACGTCCGCTATCTCGACCGCGGCGAGGTCACCGGCCGGATCAATTTCCCCAACGCACGCGCCGCCCTTTACACACCGCACTGCGCCCGGGTGCAGCAGGCCCGGCTCGTGGCCGGCCTCGCCGAGGCGGCCGAGCGGGCCGGGGCGGAGATCTACGAGGCGACACCCGGTCTCCGCCATCGAGCCCGGCCGGGCCTGCACGGTGTTCGGCGATGTCACCGCCCGCCATGTGCTGCGGGCCACCGAGGGGTACACGGCACAACTGGCCGGGCAGCGCCGCACCCTGCTGCCGCTGAACAGCTCCATGATCGTGACCAAGCCGCTCGGTGACGACTTGTGGCAGGAAATCGGCTGGGACGGCTGCGAGACGCTGGGCGACGAGGCGCACGTCTACATCTACGCCCAGCGAACCGCGGACGGGCGCATCGCCATCGGCGGCCGCGGAGTTCCCTACCGGTTCGCCTCGGGCGTCGATCACCGGGGCGCGACCCAGGCCGAGACGGTCACATCGCTCAGCCAGACCCTGAGCACCCTGCTTCCGCAGCTTGGCCAGGTCCAGATCGAGCACGCCTGGTGCGGGGTGCTCGGTGTGCCCCGGGACTGGTGCGCGACCGTTTCGCTCGACGCGGCGACCGGCCTGGGCTGGGCCGGCGGTTACACCGGGCACGGCGTGGCGGCGGCCAACCTCGCCGGCCGCACGCTGGCGGACCTCGTCCTGGGCCTGGACACCCCGCGGACCGCGCTGCCCTGGGTCAACCACCACTCTCGCCAGTGGGAGCCGGAGCCGGCCCGGTGGTTCGGCGTCCGCGGGCTGTACTCCTCCTACCGGCTCGCCGACCGGCTGGAGAACGGGGAGTCACCGAAGACCTCGCTGCTAGCGCGCGCCGCCGACGTCATAGCGGGCACGCCCTGAGCCAGTGCGGGAACCCGGACCGGTTGCCTGCCTGGTCCTGGGGCCGCTTGCCGTGAACGGCCACCGTGCCCGACCGAGCTGGGCCGACCGCTATCCGGGCTTCCGGGAGGCGCTGGGCTGGGCCGGATGTTCACGCACGGCTTTGCCGCGGCGGTAGATGGTGCCCGGTCGCCAGCCCGGAGGTGGCGGGTAGGTCGTGATTGTTCCGCCGGGGTGCTTCTTGATCCGCCAGCCGCCTTCGTGGATCAGCCAGTGATGGTAGAGGCAGCAGGGGAAGCCGTTGATGATGCGAGTCTTGCCGCCGTGCAGCCAGTGGACGATGTGGTGGATCACGTCGATCGGGCCGTCGCAGCGGCCGAAGCCGCAACGTCCGCCGTACTGGGCGTGCAGCGCGTCCCGCTGCCTGGGGGTCCAGCCGGGACTCTTGCGGCCGATGTCGAGGACCGCGGAGGGCGTGGCCAGCGGGGGCGGCAAGTCCGCGATGGCCGCGGCGAGCAGCCGGGTCAGCTGGGCGGTCGCGTTGCCTGGAGGGCCGATGGCGGAAAGCGGATCTGGGCTGGTGACCAGGCGGATGACCTCGGCGTCGCAGGCCAGGCGGCGCGCGGCTTCGGCGGTGAGCGGGGTGCCGGGGCCGAGGGTGGCGCCGGGGGCCAGCGGCTGGCCGAGCGGGGTGGACAAGGGCACGGTGACGATGATCCGGGGCCGCTGGTCGCCGGCCGGGACCTGCCCGGCGGGGCGGTCAAGCTGAGCATGGCTGTCGCGTCTGCCGCCTGCGTCGCGGGCCTGGGCGTCGTGGTCGTGCCCGGTGTACCCGTGGGCAGGGCTGGGCTGGTCGTCGCCCTCTTCGCCACGATCGCCCAGCGGTGCGGGCATCTCGGCGTGACTGGTGCCGTCCGCCGGGTTGGGCGGGGCGGGAGGCTGGGCGGTGCGGCTGGGGCAGGCAGCGGTGAGCCGGGCGGACGGGCTGGGCCGGCAGCGGTGAGCTGGGCGGAGGGGCTGGGGCCGCTAGCAGTGAGCCGGGCTAGCGCGTCGGCCCAGCGCTGGGCCTTGGTCCGGTCGTCGTCGGGGCCAGTCCTGCGGCCGAGGTACTCGAAGGCGGCGATGACCTGCTCGGCGGCCTCGGGTTGCAGCCGTCCGGAGATCTCTGCGATGCCGTGCAGCGAGCGGGAGATCCGCAGGCTGCGGCGGACATAGGCGTCGCAGTCCTCGGTCGCCCGGTCGCGGGCGTCGGCGGCCTCGCGCAGGTGCGCGCCCAGCTGCCGCAACTGCGCACCGTCGAGGGCAGGCAGAAATGAAGCGAACAGTGCGTCGGCGGCCGCGTGCACGTCCCCGGCCCGCCATAGCCCGGCCCATGCCTCTTCGCCGGACGGGTCCACCCCGGCCGGCAGCTGGGCGCACGGGCCAGGCGGCGCTGTCGTCTGGCGCGCTGTGCGGCCCGGCCGGGGAGTCGGATCCCGCAGTGCCGTCCGGGCCGGGAGCGTCGCAAGGCCCGGGAGCGTCGCAAGGCTCGGGTGCGGCGTCGCCGGGCTCGGCTGGAGTGGGGCCGGGCTCGGCTGGAGTGGGATCGGGTTCGGCTGGAGTGGGGCCTGGTTCGGCTGGGGTGATGACGGCGGGCGGGCGGGGAACGGCTGGCAGCTGGGTGATCTGCCAGCTGGCGGTGGCCGCCTGGGCCAGGCTGATCGTGCCGGCGCCGAGCAGGGCGGTGATCTGCGGCAGGCCGGGGCCGGCCGCGGCAAGCCGGGCGATCTTCCACGCGTCGTCGGCCAGCCGGGCATCGGCGCGCAGCCAGCCGGCCAGGTTCCGGGCGCCGCGCAGGCCGCACATGTCGCGGTCGCGCACCGCCCGGGCGACCTGTACCCGTAGCCCGTCCAGCCGTCCGGTCAGGGTGGTCAGGGCGCCCATCACCGCGGCGGCGTCCTGGTCGGCCATCCGGTCCAGGTCGGCCTGGCCGGCTAGCTGGGCGACCGCGGCGGTGGCGGCGTCCAGCAGCGCGGCCAGGCTAGCCTGGGGGCGGCCCGGCCAGGCGTTGTCGTCGTCGGGTGCGACGGGCACGGCGGGCCTCCCTCCGGGGCTGCGGTGAGCACGGCAGAACGCTAAGTCGAATGTGTCCTCGAACGCTATCGACGCCGGGCCCTGTGACGGATCGACTCGATAAAAGTGTGGAAAACACATTCCGGGCCTGTGGATAACTGCCGGGCCGATGCAACTTTCCCGAGCCCGCTCCAGGTCTAGAGCCAGCTCCAGGCCTGGCCATTACCCTGGTCGGCATGACCGAGCCAGCTGCGAGCATGAGCATCGGACAGGTCGCCGCACGCACCGGGCTGAGCGTGCACGCGCTGCGTTTCTATGAACGCGAGGGCATCCTGGCAAATCCCGTAGGGCGGGCACTCAACGGCCGCCGGATCTACACCGAGGACGACGTGGCGTGGCTGTCCATGTGCATCACGCTGCGCTCGTCCGGGATGCCGCTGCCGGCCATCCGCGATTACGCCAGCCTGGTCAGGCGGGGCCCCGGCAACGAGAAGGAGCGGCTCGCTATCCTCCGCCAGCACCAGGAGCGGGTGCGAGCCCAGATCGCGGATCTCGCGGGATCCCTCGACCTGATCAGCTACAAGGTCAAAATCTATGAGGAACGCCTCGCTGAGGGCACCGCCGACCGGCTGTGGAGCGCGCCGCGACCCGAAGCCGGGCTGCAGGACTAGCCCAGGACTAGCCGAGCGCAGCGGGCCGCGCGGGGCCGGCCCGCAGGTCCGGGCCAGCGCGGCTGTGGCCGTCGATCTTGGATTGCGGCGGGCTGAACCGCCACGCTGCCTGATACCTACCCGCACGTAAGATCCACCAGGTAGCATCCCGCCCGCGGGCAGGATGCCCGAAGGACTGCACTGCGTACCCGCCGAATGTGATCCCATTAGGGAAGTATGTCGAACTTCAATCAGATGGCCGCTGACGATCGGCTGCGCGGCGACGATGTGTCACGCGAGGTGTTCGCCGATCTCCCGGCCCGCTATGACCGGCTCGCGTACCTGCTGTCGTTCGGCCAGGACCGGCGCTGGCGCCGCGCCGTGGTCAACCGTGTCGCCGCCGCCAGGCCAAGCCGGGTGCTCGACGTCGCCACCGGACCGGCCGGCATCGCCCTGGCGGTGGCCAAACGGACCGGGGCCCAGGTCGTCGGCGTGGACCTCAACGAGCCCATGCTGCGGGCCGGCGCCGCGAACGTGCGCGCGGTCGGCCGCCAGCGGCAGATGGGCCTGGCGGTCGCCGGAGCCGATCAGCTCCCGTTCAGCGACGGCGCCTTCGACGCGGTGATCTTCTCCTACCTGCTGCGCTATGTGGATGACCCGGCGGCCACCGTGGCCGAACTGGCCCGCTGCCTGCGCCCCGGGGGCACGCTGGCCAGCCTGGATTTCTACGTGCCGCCGCATCCGGTGTGGCACGCCTCCTGGCAGCTCTACACCCGCGCCGCGCTGCCGGTGCTGGGCGAGCTCACCGGAGGGTCGGCCTGGCGGCAGGTCGGCGAGTTCCTCGGCCCCAGCATCTCGACGCACTACAAGCTGCACCCACTGGCCGAGCACGTGGCGGCCTGGCACGCGGCCGGCCTGGAAGACGTAGAGGTCAGGCTGATGAGCCTCGGCGGCGGGCTGGTCATGGCCGGCCGCAAGCGCATGCCGGCTGCGAGGCCGGCCCCGGATGACCAGGGAGCCCAGATCACCGCCAAGCCAGCCCGGATGGCCGAGAAAGGTAGCAGCGCCCAGGAAGGCCAGGAAGGCCAGGAAGCACAGGCCAGCCCGGGAGCACGCGGGTGACCGTGCCGCCTCGCCGGTCCGCGGCGTTCTACGACTCAGGCCGCGGCACGGGGGGCATCCGGGACTGGATAACACTGCTGCATCCGCCGTACACGATGTGGCATCTGTCCTACGTGGTATTCGGCGCCGCGGTCGTCCCGCCGCTGGTGCTGTGGCGGCTGGGCGGCACGCTGCTCGCCTTTTTTCTCGCGGTGGGCATCGGGGCGCATGCCCTCGACGAGCTGCACGGCAGGCCGCTGGGCACCGGCATCAGCAGCGGCAAGCTGATCGCCGCGGCCGTGCTCAGCATCGGGGCCGCCATGGCGGGCGGGCTGGTCTACGGCGGCTGGCGGCTGCTGCCGTTCGTCGTGATCGGCGGCCTGTTCGTGTTCGGCTACAACCTCGAGCTGGCCGGCGGGCTGCTGCACAGCGACCTGGGATTCGCCGTGACCTGGGGCGCCTTTCCCGTGCTGGTCGGCGCCTACGCCCAGCACTGGACCCTGCCGCCCGCCGCGTGGGCGGCCGCAGTGGCGGCCGTGCTCATGTCGCTCGGCCAGCGCTCCCTCAGCACCCCCGTCCGTGCCATCCGGCGCCGGGTCACGCAGGTATCGCTCCTGGTCACCTGGCGCGATGGCAGCCAGCGCGAGTACGGCCGAGCCGAGCTGCTGACTCCGGTGGAGCACGCGCTGCGCGCCCTGGCCTGGGCGGTCAGCGCGCTGGCGGTTGCGCTCGTCTTGGCCCGGTGATCAGGTGAAGCAGAATGGCGGGCAGACCCGCTGGGACGTCGTGGTCGCCGGGGCGGGTCCGGCGGGGAGCATCGCCGCGCTGGTGCTGGCCAGGTCGGGTGCCCGCGTCGCCCTAGTGGACAAGGCCGCGTTCCCGCGCGACAAGGCCTGCGGCGACCTGATCGGCCCGCGCGGGGTGCGGCTGCTCGAGGAGCTGGGCGTCCGGGTGCCCGACGCCGGGACCGGATCCGACCTGCTCGTGGCCGGCCCTTCGCGGCAGCGGTCCAGGCTGCCAGCGTTCGGCGGGAAAACCTATGCCGATCACGGAATGGTGGTGCCGCGGCGGATCTTCGATGACGCGCTGCGCGCGCAGGCCCTGGCCGCGGGCGCGACGCCGGTCCGGGCCCGGGTCACCGCTGCCGACCGCGCGCCCGGCGGCCCGGTCCGGGCGCTGATCACCAGCGACGGCGGGCGGCTGGCCAGCGACATCGTGATCGGCGCGGACGGCGCGCTCAGCCAGGTGGCCCAGCTCGCGGGGATGCTCGACCCGTCCGCGGCGCTCTGGGGCTTCGCGATCCGCGGCTACATCCCGGCCGAGGTGCCGCTGCCGCTGCTCGTGCTCATGGACGAGCGGCCCTGGCGCATCTACCCCGGCTACGGCTGGCTGTTTCCCGGCGCCGACGGGCAGGCCAACGTCGGCATCGGGATCGGGATGGGCCGGCGCCGCGCCCCGGCGCCGCTACGGCCAGATCTTGACCGGCTATGCGCCCTGCTCCGGCGCGACGGCGATATCAGCCCGAACGCGCACCCGGGACCCATCGTGGGCGGCTGGCTCAGGATGGGCGGAACCGGCACCCCGGCCGCGGCAGGCAACGTGCTGCTGATCGGCGATGCGGCCGGCCTGATCAACCCGCTGCAGGGCGAAGGAATCGGGCCGGCCATGGTGAGTGCCAGGGCCGCGGCGGAGGCCGTGATCAAGGATCCGGACCGGGCGGCGGCGGCCTACACCGAGGCGATCGGCGAGCTCATGAGCCGGTACATGACCGGCGCCGCGGCTCTGCAGGAGGCGATGCTCGGGCGCCCCAGACTGGCCTCGGCGGGCATGCGCCTGCTCACCTCGCCGCCGCTGCGCGGGCTGGTGGCCGGGACGTGGTCGCTGTACTGGAACGGGCTGGCCGATGGCGCGGCGCCGCGTCCCTCGGCCCGCGGCGCCGCGCTCGTCCAGGACCTCGCGTGGCGGCTGGCAAGCCGCGGCCGGGCCGGCTAGCCAGCGGCGGCCCGGCGTACCTCGCAGCCAGGGCGGCCGGACGGCCAAGCTGGTCACGCCGGGTCTCGCGCCGCCGCGCCGCGCTGCCATAGACTCGCCCGGAGGTGATTGCATGGATGACTCCGCCGAACAGTTCCTCGAGCTCATCCACCAGTTCGAGGAGATCGCGCACGCCACCACCGCGGAGCAGGCGCACGCACAGTTCGACGAGACCACGCTCCAGGTGTTCTGGAAGAGATGGCCGCACATCTCCGCCTGGGCCGGCTCGCTGTGGCGGATGCTGTCCGAAGAACTTTCCGCGCCGGCGCAGCCGCACCGCGACCACGAACTGGACGAGGTCGGCGAGAGTGGCTGAGAGCCTGCGGCAGCGCACGGCCGTGCTCCGGGATCTGATGAACGCGAACGTGGTGACCACCACCCCGGACGCGACCGTGACCGAGGCCGCGGCGAGCATGGTCCGGGCCAGGGTCGGCTCGGCCGTCGTGATGCAGGGGTCGTTCCTGGCCGGCATCTTGACCGAGCGGGACGTGCTGCGGGCGGCCGCGTCGGCCGAGGACATGCGGTGCTCTCCGGTGTCGGCGTGGATGACCCGCGACCCGCAGTCGGCTTCCCCCGGTACCTCGGCCGAGGAAGCCACGCAGCTCATGCTGCTGAACGGCTTCCGGCATCTGCCCGTGGTGGAGGGCCGTGCGGTGCTGGGCGTGGTCAGCCTGCGCGAACTTTTCGCCGCCGGGATCCGCCGGCCGCCGGCCGGCTGGAGATCCGCTGGGCCCGATGACAGCCGTCCGGCAGCGTGTGCCGCTGTCGTCGTACACCACGCTCGGCCTTGGCGGCCCCGCGCGCAGGTTCGTGACGGCCGGGACGGGACCTGACCTGGTGGCCGAGGTGCGGGCCGCCGATCAGCGCGGCGAGCCGCTGCTCGTGCTCGGCGGCGGCAGCAACCTGGTGATCGGCGACGACGGCTTCGACGGAACGGTGCTGCGGATCGCGACACGCGGCGTCCGCCTGGACGCCGGTGACGGGCAGGTGACGGTGACCGCGGCGGCCGGCCAGGACTGGGACGGGCTGGCCCGGCGCTGCGTGGCCCGCGGGCTGGCCGGGGTGGAGTGCCTGTCCGGCATTCCGGGCCTGGTGGGAGCCACGCCGATCCAGAACGTCGGCGCCTACGGGCAGGAGGTCGCCGAGACGATCACCACGGTCCGCGTCTACGACCGGGCGCGCCGCGAGATCGTCGAGCTGGCCGCGGCCGACTGCGGGTTCGGCTACCGGACCAGCCTGTTCAAGCGCCATCCCGGGCGGTACGTGGTGCTGAGCGTCACGTTCAGGCTCACCCCTCACCCCATGTCGCTGCCGGTCAGGTACGCGGAGCTGGCCCGCCGCCTTGACGTCGCGGCCGGGGAGCGCGTTCCGCTTGCCGACGCCCGCGCCGCCGTCCTCGGCCTGCGCCGCGGCAAGGGCATGGTGCTCGACGCCGGCGACCCGGACACCAGGAGCGCCGGCTCGTTCTTCACCAACCCGGTGCTCAGCCAGGCGCGGTTCGGTGCGCTGGAGCAGACCGCGCGGGCCAGGTTCGGCCCGGCCGTCGCGGTGCCCCGCTTCCCGGCTGGAGACGGCCAGGTGAAGGTGCCCGCGGCCTGGCTCATCGAACGGTCGGGATTCACCCGGGGCTATGACAGCGGCGCCGGCGTCCGGGTGTCGGCCAAGCACCCGCTTGCCCTGGTCAACGCGGGCGGCGGCAGCACGAAAGGCCTGCTCGCGCTGGCCGCCGAAATCCGGGACGGTGTGCGTGCGTCGTTCGGAATCGAGCTAAGTCCCGAGCCTGTGCTCGTCGGCGTCTCGCTCTGAGCCCTGGCTGCCGCGCAGCCACGCGTCGATCCCGGCCAGCAGCCGGGCGCGGACCGCATCGGGCGCGAGGCTGCTGCGGACCGACATGCGGGCAAGCTCGGCCAGCTCGGCCTCACCGAGGTCGAGTGTGGTGCGGGCCAGGTCGTACTGGGCGGTGAGCCGGGAGCCGAACAGCAGCGGATCGTCGGCGCCCAGCGCCACCGGTACGCCCGCTTCCAGCAGCCGCCGCAGCGGCACGTCGGCGGGCTTGCCGAAGATGCCCAGCGCCACGTTGGACGACGGGCAGACCTCCAGCGGTACCGGTACGGACGCGAGCCGGCGCATCAGCCGGGGATCGGCGGCCGCCGCGATGCCGTGCCCGATCCGGTCGGCGCGCAGGTCGTCCAGGCAGGCCCGGACGCTGGCGGGGCCGCACAGCTCGCCGCCGTGCGGATCCGACAGCAGCCCGGCCCGCATCGCGATGCGGAAGGCCGGCGCGAAGTCGGCGGTCGAGCCGCGCCGCTCGTCGTTGCTCAGCCCGAAGCCGATGACCCCGCGCCCGGCGTACTGGGCGGCCAGCCGGGCCAGCGTACGGGCGTCCAGCGGGTGCCTGGTGCGGTTGGCCGCGATGATGACGCCGATCCCGACCCCGGTCGCGGCGGCCGCCTGCGCAGCCGCGTCGAGCACGAGCTCCACCGTGGGGGTGAGCCCGCCGAACCGCGCCGCGTAGCCGGACGGGTCCACCTGGATCTCCAGCCAGCCCGAGCCGTCGGCCGCCTCGTCCTCCGCGGTCTCGCGCAGCAGCCGGCGCATATCGGCCTCGTGGCGCAGCACCGACCTGGCGATGTCATACAGCCGCTGGAAGCGGAACCAGCCGCGCTCGCCGGCCCCCTCGGCCAGCCGCACCGGCCACTGGCCGGCCAGCGCGCCGGGCAGCTGGACCCGGTTCACGCGAGCCAGTTCGACCAGCGTTGCATGCCGCATCGCCCCGGTCATGTGCAGGTGCAGGTGCGCCTTGGGCAGCGAGCGCAGCGGCCGTTCCATCGGCCTAGTGTGCCCCGGCTGGTGTCGTGCTGCCGCCGGCTCGCGGCACGTGCCCGTTCGGAATCAACGGGATCGGGCCTGCCTCGCCCGGCCCGCGCGGCTGACCTGGCCTAGCCTGAGTGGCCGACCAGCTTGGCCATCCTGGTCAGGCCCTCCTCGAGGTCGGCGTCGCCGAGCGCGCAGGACAGCCTGAAGTAGCCAGGCGTGCCGAACGCCTCCCCCGGCACCACCGCGATCTCGGCCTCGTCAAGGAGCAGCCCGGCGAGCTCCGCCGACGTCTCCGCCCTGCGCCCGGCGATGTCCGCGCCGAGCAGGCCCTTCACCGAGGGGTAGCAGTAGAACGCACCCTGCGGCTCCGGGCAGATCACCCCGGGGATCTCGTTCAGCATCCTGGTCATCGTGGCCTTGCGCCTGCCGAACGCCTCCCGCATCGTCGCGACCGCGGACAGGTCCCCGCTCACCGCGGTGAGCGCGGCCTGCTGGGCCACGTTGCAGACGTTCGAGGTCGCGTGCGACTGCAGGTTCCCCGCCGCCTTGATCACGTCGGCCGGGCCGATCATCCAGCCCACCCGCCAGCCGGTCATCGCGTAGGTCTTCGCCACGCCGTTCAGCACCACGCAGCGGTCGGCGATCTCCGGGACCACGGCCGGCATGGAGACGAACCTTGCGTCGCCGTACACCAGGTGCTCGTAGATCTCGTCGGTGACCACCCACAGGCCGTTGGCCGCCGCCCAGCGGCCGATCTCGGCGACCAGCTCCGGTGGGTACACCGCCCCCGTCGGGTTGGACGGCGACACGAACAGCAGCACCTTGGTCCGTTCGGTGCGGGCGGCCTCGAGGTCGGCCACCGAGGCCAGGTAGCCAGACCGCTCGTCGGTGTACACCGGCACCGGGATGCCGCCGGCCAGCGCGATGCACTCGGGGTAGGTCGTCCAGTGCGGGGTCGGCAGCAGCACCTCGTCCCCCGGATCGACGAGCGTGGCGAACGTCTGGTAGACCGCGTACTTGGCTCCGTTGGTGACGATGACCTGGCCAGGGGTGACCTGGTAAGCCGAGTCGCGGGCGGTCTTGACGGCGATCGCCTCGCGCAGCTCGGGCAGCCCGCCGGTCGCGGTGTACTTGTGGTTCTTCGGATCCAGGCAGGCCCGGGCGGCCGCCTCGGCGATGTAGCCGGGCGTCGGGAAGTCCGGCTGGCCGGCGCCGAACCCGATGACCGGCCTGCCTTCGGCGCGCAGCGCCTTCGCCTTGGCGTCCACGGCCAGCGTGGCCGACTCGTTGATCGCGCTGACGCGCGCGGAGATACGAGGATGTGACATGGGCATGACGTCTATGGTGGCATCTGCGGGCTAGTCCCGTGGCCACGGTTCGACGGACACGCCCTGGCAACGTAGACTTCTGGGCTGGCAGTGGTGCAGCCTCGGCTGGGGCATGTCCGCATGGTGTGCCGAAGCGGCATCCGGGACGTAGGCTTGTCAAGCGCGAGGTTGTACAACACAGGGCAGTAGCTCAATTGGCCAGAGTCCCGGTCTCCAAAACCGGTGGTTGGGGGTTCGAGTCCCTCCTGCCCTGCGAGTATGGGACCAACCCCATGGCTCCTTCGACGCAGTTCAGGTGAGGAAATGGCGACTCAGACCCGAGGCCAAGAAGCAGACCGGCCGACCAGGCCAGGACGCCCGGCTAAGGGCAGGACGAGCCCTGTCGTATTCGTTCGCCAGGTCGTCGCCGAACTGCACAAGGTGATCTGGCCAACGCGCCACGAGCTGACGACCTACACCACCGTCGCGCTGGTGTTCATCCTGGTCATGGTGGGCATCGTGACCGGCCTGGACGCCCTGTTCGGCAAGCTGGTGCTGAGCGTATTCGGCTAGCGCCGCTGTCGGCAGGATCGTGCGGCTGCCCGCCCGCCGTGGCAGCATGATCGCAGCAGCATCACGGGAGGGGCCCGGCCGCGGTTCGCGATCACCGGGAAGAAGAGCGAAGAGAAAGAGTTACCGTGTCCGAACAAAGCGACGCCGGCCCGGCGCAGGCCGACGAGGCGATCTTGTCCCCGGAGGCCGGGGCGGCCGAGTACGAGGGACAGCAGGCGTCCGGGTTCATGGCCGCTGCGGCGGATGATGCCGAGGCGGCCCCCGTGGCCGGCGACGCTGCGGTCGATGCCGCCACGGTCGATTCCGCCACGGTCGATGCCGAGGCGGTCGATGGTCAGGGGGATGGCGACGGCCCGGGGGCGGACGACGGCCTGGAGGCTGACGAGAGTGCGTCCGGGGACGTCGCGGCCGAGGAGGCCCCGGTCGAGACGGTGACTGCCGAGACGGTGACTGCCGGGGCGAACGGCGCCGGGGCCGGCCCGGAGGCCGATGCCGACGACGCCGGGGCCGGCCTGGAGGCCGAGGCCGAGGACGCGGCGGACCCTGTCGCCGAATTCGGCCGCCAGCTCAGGATGCTGCCCGGCGACTGGTATGTGGTGCACTCCTACGCCGGCTATGAGAACCGGGTCAAGGCGAACCTGGAGAGCCGGACCCAGTCGCTCAACATGGAGGACTTCATCTTCCAGATCGAGGTGCCCGTGCACCAGGTCACCGAGATCAAGGGCGGCAAGCGCCAGCAGGTCTCGGAGAAGGTGCTGCCCGGCTACATCCTGGTCCGGATGGACCTGACCGACCAGTCGTGGGCCGCGGTTCGCAACACGCCCGGCGTGACCGGGTTCGTCGGCCTGTCCAGCAGGCCGTCGCCGCTCAGCCTGGACGAGGTCGCGGCGCTGCTCGCCCCCGAGCCCGAGGAGCAGGTCAAGGAGGCCGAGGCCAAGCGGACCGTGGTGGAATACGAGCCGGGCGAATCCGTTACTGTCATGGACGGGCCGTTCGCCACGCTCCCGGCAACGGTGAACGAGATCAACCCCGACACCCAGAAGCTCAAGGTTCTCGTGTCGATCTTCGGCCGGGAGACCCCGGTCGAGCTCTCGTTCGACCAGGTCGCGAAGATCTGACCGATATCAGGCAACGAACACGTGAGGTAAAGGACCGCAGAACATGCCGCCCAGGAAGAAGAGGATCGCCGCGGTGGTGAAGGTGCAGCTGCAGGCGGGCGCGGCCACCCCGGCCCCGCCGGTCGGCACCGCGCTCGGCCCGCACGGCGTCAACATCATGGACTTCTGCCGGCAGTACAACGCCGCGACCGAGTCCCAGCGCGGGAGCATCGTGCCCGCGGAGATCACCATCTACGAGGACCGGACCTTCTCGTTCATCACCAAGACGCCGCCCGCGCCCGAGCTGATCAAGAAGGCGGCAGGCGTTGACAAGGGCAGCAGCGAGCCGCACAAGGAGAAGGTCGGCAAGGTCACCCAGGCGCAGGTCCGGGAGATCGCGCAGGTCAAGATGCCGGACCTGAACGCGACTTCGATGGAAGCCGCCGAGAAAATCATCGCCGGCACGGCGCGCTCGATGGGGATCACCGTCGAGGGCTGATTCACCCCCTCGTGGCAGGGCCGCGCTGGCCCGCTGACCACGACCTCCACGAACAAGGAGAACGCAATGCAGCGCAGCAAGGGTTACCGCAAGGCGGCCGAGCAGATCGACCGGGACCGGCTGTACAGCCCAGCTCAGGCCGTCACGCTCGCCAAGCAGACATCACCGACGAAGTTCGACGCCACCGTCGAGGTCGCCCTCCGGCTCGGCGTTGACCCGCGTCGTGCCGACCAGATGGTCCGCGGCACGGTCAACCTGCCGAACGGCACCGGCAAGACGGCCCGGGTTCTCGCGTTCGCCACCGGCGACCGGGCCGAGGAGGCCAAGGCGGCCGGGGCCGACTACGTCGGCTCGGACGACCTGATCGAGCGGATCCAGGGCGGCTTCCTGGACTTCGACGCGGTGGTGGCCACCCCGGACATGATGGGCAAGGTCGGCCGGCTCGGCCGGGTGCTGGGCCCGCGCGGCCTGATGCCCAACCCCAAGACCGGCACGGTCACCCCCAACGTCGGCAAGGCCGTCAGCGACATCAAGGGCGGCAAGATCGAGTTCCGGGTGGATAAGAACGGGAACCTGCACTTCGTGATCGGCAGGGCGTCGTTCACCGACCGGGCGCTCGCCGAGAACTACGCGGCCGCCCTCGACGAGGTGATCAGGCTCAAGCCGGCGGCGGCCAAGGGCCGCTACCTGAGGCGGGTCACCATGACCACGTCGATGGGCCCGGGCATCCCGGTCGACCCGAACAAGACGCACGGCGTCGTCGAAGAGCTGGAAGAGGCCGCGGCGGCCAGCTGACCCCGTCAGCGCCGGCACCAGGCCCGCCCCGCTGCGGCACTGCTGCCCCCTGCTCGACCGCGGGCAGCCGCGAGCCTCGCGAGGATCGCTTCACGATCATGGCCTGGCGGGCAGCCGGCGGGACTGGCCGGGCAGCCGGAGGCCTCTGGTAGCCTGGCTGCTGCCAGAGACCGTCGGCCGTTGCCGGGCAATCCGATGCCAGGCGACCGAAGGTCCGCGAGAGCGGGCGACCCACGCAGGTGACCGAGCTGATCCGTCGTGATCAGGCCAGCAGATGGCCGACGACGACCGAGCCCCGGAGCGCCCGCGCCCGGGGCGCTTGTCTTTACCGGGCCTTCCCGACCGTGAGAGGAGGCCCATGGCGAAGGCGGAAAAGGTGGCTGCGGTCGCCGAGCTCACCGAGCGATTCCAGAATTCAGCAGGCGCGGTGCTGACCGAGTACCGCGGCCTGAGCGTGGCGCAGCTGCGCGAGCTGCGCGGAACGCTGGGTGAGGCAGCCACGTTCGCCGTGGTGAAGAACACGCTGACCAAGCTCGCGGTTGAGCAGGCCGGGCTGGAGAACGAGCTCGCGCCGCTGCTCACCGGCCCGTCGGCGGTCGCATTCGTGACCGGTGACGTCGTGGAGACCGCGAAGGGCCTGCGTGACTTCGCCAAGGCGAACCCATTCCTGGTGATCAAGGGGGGAGTCCTCGACGGCAAGGCCCTCACCCCCGCAGAGATCACCACGCTTGCTGATCTCGAGCCGCGTGAGGTGCTGCTGGCCAAGCTCGCGGGCGCGATGAAAGCGACCACGGCCCGGGCCGCGGGCGCGTTCGCCGCGCTGCCCGTCCAGATGGCACAGCTCACCGAGGCGCTGCGCGCCCGGCGCGAGGCGGAGGAGGGCAGCCCCGAGCCCGCGGCCGCCCCGGCCGAGAGCGGCAGTGCCGACAACAGCGGCCCTGCCGACAGCGGCCCTGCCGACAGCAGCACTGCTGACAGTGGCCCTGCCGACAGTGGCACTGCTGACAGTGGCACTGCTGACAGCGGCACTGCTGACGGCGGTCCTGACGACAGCAGCACTGCTGAGGGCAGCCCAGACGAGGGCGGTCCCGACGAGGGCTGACCCGCTGCCCCTGACCTACCGGCGGCAGGGCCGCCGGGCAAGACATTGAGATAACGGAGGAATCCAGCACGATGGCGAAGATGAGCACCGATGAACTGCTCGACGCGTTCAAGGAAATGACCCTGCTCGAACTCTCCGAGTTCGTGAAGCAGTTTGAGGACACGTTCGACGTCAAGGCGGCCGCTCCGGTGGCCGTGGCCGCGGCGCCTGCCGCAGCCGGCGCGGGCGGCGAGGCCGCCGCCGAGGAGCAGGACGAGTTCGACGTGGTCCTCGAGGCCGCCGGGGACAAGAAGATCCAGGTCATCAAGGAGGTCCGGAGCCTGACCAGCCTGGGTCTCAAGGAGGCCAAGGACCTGGTGGACGGAGCGCCCAAGCCGGTGCTCGAGAAGGTCAACAAGGAAAGCGCCGACAAGGCCAAGGCCGCGCTGGAGGGCGCGGGCGCCACGGTCACCGTCAAGTAGCAGCAACCGCGCGGCGGGCGGCCCGGATTGCCGGGGCTCCCGCCGCGCTGTGCTGCCGGGGTCAGATCCTGCCGGTGCCAGCGCCGGGACCGGGCACGGCCCGCGGGCCCGGGAATTTCCTGCCAGGGTGCCGCGTTATGCCAGGCGTCACCGTATAGCGCCGAACAGTAATCCCTACCCCACCCCGCCAGACTTCACACCACCATCTCGATGTGGCATCTCTCACTTGCCCGCATTACCGGATCAGGCCTGTTGGACTTGACGTTTCGCCGTCGAAGAGCGATGCTGCGGACAGCGTGAATCTCATAGAAGCGTACTCTTGACCAGTGGTGTGCCGTTCGGCTACACTACTCTTTTGCGCTGCACTCTGACGCCCTCGGCAACCACGAACAACCCCGCGGTGTGCCCGCAGGGCGTTTGGCGTGCGTGCGGTGAACGTCCGCCACAAGCTCGGAAGGACCCCTGTTGGCAGCATCGCGCAGCGCCTCAAGTAATGCCCTCGGCCCGGCCCGCGTCTCCTTTGCACGGATCAGTGAACCACTTGAAGTACCCGGTCTGCTAGCGCTGCAGACCGAGTCGTTCGACTGGCTGCTCGGCAACGAGCGCTGGCAGGAGCGAGTGGAGGCCGCCAGGAAGGCAGGCCGCGAGGACGTGCCTGGGCAGTCCGGTCTCGAGGAGATCTTCGAGGAGATCAGCCCGATCGAGGACTTCACGGGCACGATGTCGCTCTCGTTCCGTGATCACCGGTTCGAGCCGCCCAAGTACTCCGTGGAGGAGTGCAAGGACAAGGACATGACCTACTCCGCCCCCATGTTCGTCACGGCGGAGTTCATCAACAACAGCACTGGTGAGATCAAGAGCCAGACGGTCTTCATGGGCGACTTCCCGCTCATGTCCCCCAAGGGCACCTTCATCATCAACGGCACGGAGCGCGTCGTCGTTTCACAGCTCGTCCGCTCGCCGGGGGTCTACTTCGACCGCCAGGTCGACAAGACCTCGGACAAGGACATCTACAGCTGCAAGGTCATCCCGTCCCGGGGGGCCTGGCTGGAGTTCGAGATCGACAAGCGGGACAGCGTGGGCGTCCGCATCGACCGCAAGCGCAAGCAGAGCGTCACCGTCCTGCTCAAGGCGCTCGGCTGGGACGAGGCGAAGATCCTGGACCGGTTCGGCGGCTACGAGTCGATGCGCGCCACCCTGGAGAAGGATCACACCAGCGGGCAGGACGATGCCCTGCTCGACATCTACCGCAAGCTCCGTCCCGGCGAGCCGCCGACGCGTGAGTCCGCGCAGGCCCTGCTCGAGAACCTGTACTTCAACCCGAAGCGGTACGACCTGGCCAAGGTGGGCCGGTACAAGATCGACAAGAAGCTCGGGCTGAACCTGCCGATCCGCCAGGGCACGCTGACCGAGGACGACATCGTCGGCACGATCGAGTACCTCGTCCGGCTGCACGCCGGCGAGGAGGAGATGAAGTCCGGCGACGGCGACGCGATCATCCCGGTCGAGGTCGACGACATCGACCACTTCGGCAACCGGCGGCTGCGTACCGTCGGCGAGCTGATCCAGAACCAGGTGCGGCTCGGCCTGGCCCGGATGGAGCGGGTGGTCAGGGAGCGTATGACCACTCAGGACGTCGAGGCGATCACGCCGCAGACGCTGATCAACATCCGGCCGGTGGTCGCGTCCATCAAGGAGTTCTTCGGCACCAGCCAGCTCTCCCAGTTCATGGACCAGACCAACCCGCTGGCCGGGCTGACCCACAAGCGGCGGCTGTCCGCGCTCGGCCCCGGCGGGCTGTCCCGCGAGCGGGCCGGGTTCGAGGTGCGCGACGTGCACTCCTCGCACTACGGCCGGATGTGCCCGATCGAGACGCCCGAGGGTCCCAACATCGGCCTGATCGGCTCGCTGAGCTCGTACGGGCGGGTGAACGCCTTCGGCTTCGTCGAGACCCCGTACCGCAAGGTGAAGGGCGGCAAGGTCACCGACCAGATCGACTACCTGACCGCCGACGAGGAGGACAGGCACGTCATCGCGCAGGCCAACACGCCCATCGGCTCCGACGGCGCGTTCGCCGAGGACCGCGTGCTGGTCCGCCGCAAGGGCGGCGAGATCGACTACATCCGCCCCGACGAGGTCGACTACATGGACGTGTCGCCGCGGCAGATGGTGTCCGTGGCCACGGCCATGATCCCGTTCCTGGAGCACGACGACGCCAACCGCGCGCTGATGGGCTCCAACATGCAGCGCCAGTCGGTGCCGCTGCTGCGCAGCGAGGCGCCGCTGGTCGGTACCGGCATGGAGTACCGCGCCGCGGTCGACGCGGGCGATGTGATCGTCGCGGAGAAGGCGGGCGTGGTCGAGGAGGTCTGTGCCGACTACGTCACGCTGCTGCATGACGACGGCACCCGGACCACCTCGCAGGTGGCCAAGTTCCGCCGCTCCAACCAGGGCACCTGCTTCAATCAGAAGCCCATCGTGGACGAGGGGCAGCGGGTCGAGGTCGGCCAGGTCATCTCGGACGGGCCCTGCACCGACAACGGCGAGATGGCGCTGGGCAAGAACCTGCTCGTCGCCTTCATGTCGTGGGAAGGGCACAACTACGAGGACGCGATCATCCTGTCCCAGCGGCTGGTCCAGGACGACGTGCTGTCCTCGATCCACATCGAGGAGCACGAGGTCGACGCGCGCGACACCAAGCTGGGACCCGAGGAGATCACCAGGGACATCCCGAACGTCTCCGAGGAGGTTCTGGCCGACCTGGACGAGCGCGGCATCATCAGGATCGGCGCCGAGGTAGTCACCGGCGACATCCTGGTCGGCAAGGTCACGCCCAAGGGCGAGACCGAGCTCACGCCCGAGGAGCGGCTGCTTCGCGCGATCTTCGGCGAGAAGGCGCGTGAGGTCCGCGACACCTCGCTGAAGGTGCCGCACGGCGAAGAGGGCAAGGTCATCGGCGTCCGCGTGTTCACCAGGGAGGACGGCGACGAGCTGCCGCCCGGCGTGAACGAGCTGGTCCGCGTGTACGTGGCGGCCAAGCGGAAGATCACCGATGGCGACAAGCTGGCCGGCCTGCACGGGAACAAGGGCGTGATCGCCAAGATTCTCGCGGTCGAGGACATGCCGTTCCTCGAGGACGGCACGCCGGTGGACATCGTGCTCAACCCGCTGGGCGTGCCCAGCCGGATGAACGTCGGCCAGGTGCTCGAGACGCACCTCGGCTGGGTGGCCAAGACCGGCTGGGAGATCAACGGCAGCGGCGGCGACGGCGACTGGCAGGACCGGCTGCGCAAGATCGGCGCGGGTTCCGCGCCGGCCAGCACGCAGGTGGCCACCCCCGTCTTCGACGGGGCCAAGGAGGAGGAGATCACCGGGCTGCTCGGCAGCGTGCTGCCCAACCGGGACGGCCAGCGGCTGGTCGGCCAGGGCGGCAAGGCCAGGCTGTTCGACGGCCGGACCGGCGAGCCGTTCAAGGATCCGGTCTCGGTCGGCTACGTCTACATCCTCAAGCTGCTGCACCTGGTGGACGACAAGATTCACGCCCGCTCGACCGGCCCCTACTCCATGATCACCCAGCAGCCGCTCGGCGGTAAGGCGCAGTTCGGCGGCCAGCGGTTCGGTGAGATGGAGGTCTGGGCCCTCGAGGCCTACGGTGCCGCCTACGCCCTCCAGGAGCTCCTGACGATCAAGTCCGACGACGTCCTCGGCCGAGTCAAGGTCTACGAGGCCATCGTCAAGGGCGAGAACATCCCCGAGCCCGGCATCCCTGAGTCCTTCAAGGTGCTGATCAAGGAGATGCAGTCGCTCTGCCTGAACGTCGAGGTGCTGTCCAGCGACGGAGCCGCTATCGAGATGCGCGACACAGACGAAGACGTCTTCCGCGCAGCAGAGGAACTAGGGATCGACCTGTCCCGGCGCGAGCCGAGCAGCGTAGAGGAAGTCTGATCCGCTCTACCCCAGGGGATAAACAAAGTGCTCGACGTCAACTTCTTTGACGATCTGCGTATAGGCCTCGCGACCGCCGACGACATCAGGCAGTGGTCGCACGGAGAGGTGAAGAAGCCGGAGACCATCAACTACCGCACCCTCAAGCCGGAGAAGGACGGGCTCTTCTGCGAGAAGATCTTCGGTCCGACCCGGGACTGGGAGTGCTACTGCGGCAAGTACAAGCGGGTCAGGTTCAAGGGCATCATCTGCGAGCGCTGCGGCGTGGAGGTAACCCGCGCCAAGGTGCGGCGCGAGCGGATGGGCCACATCGAGCTGGCCGCGCCGGTCACGCACATCTGGTACTTCAAGGGTGTGCCCAGCCGGCTCGGCTATCTGCTCGACCTGGCGCCGAAGGACCTCGAGAAGGTCATCTACTTCGCCGCGTACATGATCACGTACGTGGACGACGAGGCCCGCTCGCGCGACCTGCCCTCACTCGAGGCCAGGATCTCGGTCGAGCGCGGCCAGCTGGAGCAGCGGCGGGACAGCGACGTCGAGGCCCGGCAGGCCAAGCTTGAGGCCGACCTGGCCGAGCTCGAGGCCGCCGGGGCCAAGGGCGACGCGCGCCGCAAGGTCCGGGAGAGCGCCGAGCGCGAGATGCGGCAGCTCCGCGACCGGGCCGGCCGGGAGATCGACCGGATCGAGGAGGTCTGGAACAGCTTCAAGAACCTCAAGGTCCAGGACCTCGAGGGCGACGAGCTGCTCTACCGCGAGATGCGGGACCGCTTCGGCCGGTACTTCCGCGGCGGCATGGGCGCGCAGGCGATCCAGGAGCGGCTGGCCAGCTTCGACCTCGAAGGCGAGGCGCAGTCGCTCAGGGACACCATCCGGACCGGCAAGGGCCAGCGGAAGGCGCGCGCGCTGAAGCGGCTCAAGGTGGTCTCGGCCTTCCTGAACACCCGCAACAGCCCGATGGGCATGGTGCTCGACTGCATCCCGGTGATCCCGCCGGACCTGCGGCCGATGGTCCAGCTTGACGGCGGCCGGTTCGCCACCTCCGACCTGAACGACCTGTACCGCCGGGTGATCAACAGGAACAACCGGCTCAAGCGGCTGCTCGACCTCGGCGCGCCCGAGATCATCGTCAACAACGAGAAGCGGATGCTGCAGGAGGCCGTGGACTCGCTGTTCGACAACGGCCGCCGCGGCCGGCCGGTGACCGGGCCGGGCAACCGCCCGCTGAAGTCCCTGTCGGACATGCTCAAGGGCAAGCAGGGCCGGTTCCGGCAGAACCTGCTCGGCAAGCGGGTGGACTACTCGGGCCGGTCGGTCATCGTGGTCGGGCCGCAGCTCAAGCTGCACCAGTGCGGCCTGCCCAAGGAGATGGCGGTCGAGCTGTTCAAGCCGTTCGTGATGAAGCGCCTGGTGGATCTGAACCATGCGCAGAACATCAAGTCGGCCAAGCGGATGGTGGAGCGCGCCAGGCCGGTGGTCTGGGACGTATTGGAAGAGGTCATCACCGAGCACCCGGTGCTGCTCAACCGCGCGCCGACGCTGCACAGGCTCGGCATCCAGGCGTTCGAGCCGCAGCTGGTCGAGGGCAAGGCGATCCAGATCCACCCGCTGGTATGTACCGCCTTCAACGCCGACTTCGACGGCGACCAGATGGCCGTGCACCTGCCGCTGTCGGCAGAGGCGCAGGCCGAGGCGCGCATCCTGATGCTGTCCACCAACAACATCCTCAAGCCGGCCGACGGCAAGCCGGTCACCATGCCCACCCAGGACATGGTCATCGGGCTGTACTGCCTGACCAGGCAGACCCAGGACGCCCCCGGCACGGGCCGGACGTTCGCCTCCGTGGCGGAGGCGATCATGGCCTACGACCGCGGCGAGCTCGACCTGCAGGCCACGATCCAGATCAGGCTGACGGGCGTCACCCCGCCGCGCGGGTTCGACCTGCCGGAGGGGTGGACCGAGGGCGACCAGTTCCGGATCACCACCACGCTGGGCCGCTGCTACTTCAACGAGACGCTGCCCGCCGACTATCCGTTCGTCAATCACGAGGTGGGCAGGAAGCAGCTGACCACGATCGTGAACGAGCTGGCCGAGACCTATCCCAAGGTCGAGGTGGCGGCGGCGCTGGACGCGCTCAAGGACGCGGGCTTCCACTGGGCGACCCGCGCTGGCGTCACGATCGCCATCGAGGACGTCATCGCCCCGCCGCACAAGGCGGAGATCCTCGCGACGTACGAGAAGCGCGCCGACAAGGTGCAGCGGGAGTACGATCGCGGCCTGATCACCGACGACGAGCGGCGCCAGGAACTGATCGAGATCTGGACGCACGCGACGACCGACGTGGCGCAGGACATGGAGGCGGCCTTCCCCGAGACCAACTCGGTCTGGATGATGGTCAACTCCGGTGCCCGCGGTAACCAGATGCAGGTCAGGCAAATCGCCGGCATGCGCGGGCTGGTCTCCAACCCGAAGGGCGAGACCATCCCGAGGCCGATCACGTCCAGCTTCCGCGAGGGCCTGACCGTGGTCGAGTACTTCATCTCCACGCACGGCGCCCGCAAGGGCCTCGCCGACACCGCGCTGCGGACGGCCGACTCCGGGTACCTCACCCGGCGCCTGGTCGACGTCGCGCAGGACGTCATCGTGCGCGAGGAGGACTGCGGCACCGACCGGTCGCTGGTCATGCGGATCGCGGAGAAGGACGCCGACGGCCGCCTGCACCGGCTGCCCAACATCGAGAACACCGGTACCGGCCGGACCGTCGCCGAGGACATCGAGACCGGGGACGGCACCGTGATCGCCGGGGTCGGCGTCGATACCACGGAGGCCGTGATCGACGCGGCCATCGCGGCCGGGATCGACTCGATCCGGACCTTCAGCGTCCTGGTCTGCGAGGCCAAGATCGGCGTCTGCTCCAAGTGCTACGGCCGTTCGCTGGCCACCGGCAAGCGGGTGGACGTGGGCGAGGCGGTCGGTATCGTCGCCGCCCAGTCGATCGGCGAGCCCGGCACCCAGCTGACCATGCGGACCTTCCACACCGGCGGCGTGGCCGGCCAGGACATCACCCACGGCCTGCCGCGAATCCAGGAGCTGTTCGAGGCCCGCATCCCCAAGGGCATGGCCCCGATCAGCGAGGTTGAGGGCCGGATCAAGGTCGAGGAGACCGACAAGGCCCGGAAGATCGTGGTCGTTCCCGACGACGGCTCCGAGGAGATTCCCTACCAGGTGCCGATGCGGTCCCGGCTGCTGGTCGCCGAGGACGAGCACGTCGGGGTCGGGCAGCAGCTCATCCAGGGCGCGGTCAACCCGCATGAGGTGCTCAGGATCCTCGGTTCCCGCGAGGTGCAGCTGCACCTCGTGCACGAGGTGCAGGAGGTCTACCGCTCGCAGGGCGTGTCGATCCACGACAAGCACATCGAGATCATCATCAGGCAGATGCTGAAGCGGGTGAACGTTCTCGAATCCGGCGACACCGACCTGCTCCCCGGGGAGCTGGTGGAGCGGCCGAGGTTCGAGGAGCTGAACCGCTCGGTGGTGGACGAGAGCGGCACGCCCGCGTCCGGCCGGCCGGTGCTCATGGGCATCACCAAGGCGTCGCTGGCTACCGAGTCGTGGCTGTCGGCGGCCTCCTTCCAGGAGACGACCCGGGTGCTCACCGATGCGGCCATCCACGCGAGGTCCGACCCGCTTCTGGGCCTCAAGGAGAACGTCATCATCGGCAAGCTCATCCCGGCCGGCACCGGCATGCCGCGGTACCGGGGAGTCCGGGTCGAGCCGACGGAGGATGCCAGGTCATCGGTCTACCCGGCGACCGGCTACGACGAGCCTGACGGCTACGCGTTCGGTCAGAGCTCGGCGGAGGCGATCCCGCTGGAGGACTACGACTTCGGCACGTACAACAGGTAAGCATGCCGCGTGAGGCCGCCGGGCGAGCGCCCGGCGGCCTCAGCGCGTGCCCGGTGGGCAGCCGGGCATACCGGTCTCAGCCGAGCTGCGGGAATGAGTCCGGCCGGGCCGCTGTTACATCCGATGCCAGGAGATTCCTGTTCGCTTTGACCTGCGGGCAAAACGTTGGGTAATCTTGGCGATCGTGCCCGAGTGAATGCGGGCACGCGCGCGTGCTCATGATGTGCGGGGTCCAGTGGATCACGTCGTCGCTGGTTCGCGCGGCCCGGAGCCAGCCGGCCCGGGGCCGCGGACGCCAGGCGCGCGGGTTTCCTCCCACTACGACGTCCGGTCTCCATGCTGGCGGGCCTGGCAAGTTGTGGTGACGCCGACACACCCGACCCCGGGGGTCGGAGGCCGGAGGAAATCCGCAGGTCAGGCAATCGTAAGCGGTCGCAAACGGCCAGATCCGGTTCCGGTTCACACCCGGAAGAGCCCGCCGAGGGCTCGGAACGGCAAGGCAGGCACGCCCTGGGCGTGCAGGTAACGGCAAAGATGTCGCGCCCAGGCGCACAACGAAGACGGAGACGCGGTGCCCACGATCCAGCAACTGGTCCGCAAGGGTCGGCAGGACAAGACCAGCAAGAGCAAGACCCCGGCGCTCAAGGCGAGCCCGCAGCGCCGCGGGGTCTGCACGCGCGTCTACACCACCACCCCCAGGAAGCCGAACTCCGCGCTCCGCAAGGTCGCCAGGGTCCGGTTGACCAGCCAGATCGAGGTCACCGCCTACATCCCCGGCGTCGGCCACAACCTGCAGGAGCACTCCATCGTGCTGGTGCGGGGCGGCCGGGTGCGGGATCTGCCCGGGGTTCGCTACAAGATCATCCGTGGCTCCCTGGACACCCAGGGGGTCCGTAACCGCAAGCAAGGCAGAAGCCGGTACGGCGCGAAGAAGGAGAAGAGCTGACATGCCGCGCAAGGGTCCCGCGACCGCGCGGCGGCTGGTGACCGATCCGGTCTACGGCTCGCCGCTGGTTACCGCGCTGGTCAACAAGGTCCTGCTCGATGGCAAGCGGTCACTGGCCGAGCGGATCGTGTACGGGGCGCTCGAAGGCGCCAAGGACAAGTCGGGCAACGACCCGGTGGTCACGCTCAAGCGCGCCCTGGACAACGTCAAGCCCACCCTTGAGGTGAAGAGCCGCCGGGTCGGCGGCGCGACCTACCAGGTCCCCATCGAGGTCCGGGCCTCGCGGAGCACCACCCTGGCGCTGCGCTGGATCGTGACGTACGCGCGCCAGCGCCGGGAGAAGACCATGACCGAGCGGCTGATGAACGAGCTCCTGGACGCCAGCAACGGCCTGGGGGCCAGCGTGAAGCGCCGTGAGGACACGCACAAGATGGCCGAGTCGAACAAGGCCTTCGCCCACTACCGCTGGTAACCCGGCGCGAGCCGGGCCGGCCAGGGCCGACCGCAGAACGAACGAAGAAAACGACGAGAGAGCAAGGACGCCAAGCAGTGCCCACCCAGACCGCTGTAGACCTCGGCATGGTCCGCAATATCGGGATCATGGCGCATATCGACGCGGGCAAAACCACCACCACCGAGCGGATCCTGTTCTACACCGGCATCAATTACAAGATCGGTGAGGTCCATGAGGGCGCGGCCACCATGGACTGGATGGAGCAGGAGCAAGAGCGCGGCATCACCATCACCTCGGCCGCTACCACCACCGAGTGGCGTGATCACACGATCAACATCATCGACACCCCGGGTCACGTCGACTTCACCGTCGAAGTGGAGCGCTCACTGCGCGTCCTCGACGGCGCCGTGGCCGTGTTCGACGGTGTGGCCGGCGTCGAGCCGCAGTCGGAGACCGTCTGGCGGCAGGCGGACCGGTACAGCGTGCCGCGGATCTGCTTCGTGAACAAGATGGACCGGGTCGGCGCGGAATTCCACCGCTGCGTGGAGATGATCCAGGACCGCCTCGGCGCCACCCCGCTGGTGATCCAGCTGCCGTGGGGCGTGGAGTCCGACTTCCGCGGTGTCATCGACCTGATCCGGATGCGGGCGCTGCTCTGGCAGACCGAGGGCAAGGGCGACAAGTACGACGTCGTGGCCATCCCCCGTGACTACGAGGAGGCGGCCCGCGACTGGCGCGACAACCTCATCGAGGCCATCTCGGAGAACGACGAGCAGATGATGGAGCTCTACCTCGAGGGCACCGAGCCCGGCGAGGAGCAGCTCATCGCCGCGATCAGGCGGGCCACCATCGCCGGCAGCCTCACGCCTGTGCTGTGCGGCAGCGCCTTCAAGAACAAGGGCGTCCAGCCGATGCTCGACGCGATCGTCGACTTCCTGCCCAGCCCGCTGGACATCCCGCCGGTGCAGGGCCACGAGGTCAGCGACGAGAGCGAGATCATCGAGCGCAGGCCGGACCCGGCCGAGCCGTTCTCGGCGCTGGCGTTCAAGATCATGTCCGACCAGCACCTGGGCAAGCTCACCTATATCCGGATCTACTCGGGCACGCTCAACGCGGGCTCCTCGGTGCTCAACTCGGTCAAGGGACGCCGGGAGCGGATCGGCAAGATCTACCAGATGCACGCGAACAAGCGTGAGGAGCGCCCGGCGGCCATCGCCGGCCAGATCGTGGCGGTGATGGGGCTCAAGGACACCACCACCGGTGACACGCTGTCCGATCAGCAGCATCCGGTGATCCTCGAGTCGATGAACTTCCCGGCGCCTGTCATCAACGTGGCGATCGAGCCGCGGACCAAGAGCGACCAGGAGAGGCTCGGCACCGCGATCCAGCGGCTGGCCGAGGAGGACCCCACCTTCCAGGTCAGGACCGACGACGAGACCGGGCAGACGATCATCTCCGGCATGGGCGAGCTGCACCTCGAGGTGCTGGTCGACCGGATGAAGCGGGAGTTCCGGGTCGAGGCCAACATCGGCCGGCCGCAGGTGGCCTACCGGGAAACCGTCCGGCGGAAGGCCGAGAAGGTCGATTACACGCACAAGAAGCAGACCGGCGGCTCCGGGCAGTACGCCAAGGTCGTCATCAACCTCGAGCCGACCGGCGGCGACGGCGGCGGCTACGAGTTCGAGAACAAGATCACCGGCGGCCGGATCCCGCGGGAGTTCATCCCGTCGGTGGACGCCGGCTGCCAGGAGGCCGCGGAGTTCGGCGTGCTGGCCGGCTACCCGATGGTGGACGTCAAGGTGACGCTCACCGACGGCGCCTACCACGAGGTGGACTCCTCCGAGCTGGCCTTCAAGATCGCAGGCTCGATGGCGTTCAAGAAGGCGGCCGCGCATGCCGACCCCGTACTTCTCGAGCCCGTCATGGCCGTGGAGGTCAGGACGCCCGACGCCTACATGGGCGATGTCATCGGCGACCTCAACAGCCGCCGCGGCCATATCCAGGCCATGGAGGAGCTGTCCGGCGCCCGGGTGGTCCGGGCCGTCGTGCCGCTGTCGGAGATGTTCGGCTACGTCGGCGACCTGCGCAGCCGTACCCAGGGCCGGGCGGACTACACAATGCAGTTCGACTCGTATGCCGAGGTGCCCCCGGGCATAGCGAAGGAGATCATCGCGAAGGCACGAGGCGAATAGGCAACCGGAACCGGAATTTACCGAGCAAGCACCGGCGCCCCCCGCGGGGCGCCGGCCGCCGGGGCAGACACCGCGGCGGGGAAGATCGCAACGAGGAGACACCAGTGGCGAAGGCCAAGTTCGAGCGGACCAAGCCGCACGTCAACATCGGCACCATCGGTCACATCGACCACGGCAAGACGACGCTGACCGCGGCGATCACCAAGGTCCTGCACGACAAGTATCCCGACGTGAACCCGTTCACGCCGTTTGACAAGATCGACAATGCGAAAGAGGAACGCGAGCGGGGCATCACCATCGCGATTTCGCACGTCGAGTACCAGACCGAGAACCGGCACTACGCGCACGTGGACTGCCCGGGTCACGCCGACTACATCAAGAACATGATCACCGGCGCGGCCCAGATGGACGGGGCGATCCTGGTGGTCGCGGCGACCGACGGCCCGATGCCGCAGACCCGCGAGCACGTGCTGCTGGCCCGCCAGGTAGGCGTGCCGTACATCGTGGTCGCGCTCAACAAGGCGGACATGGTCGACGACGAGGAGATCCTCGAGCTTGTCGAGCTCGAGGTCCGCGACCTGCTGACCGAGTACGAGTTCCCGGGCGACGACGTGCCGGTGATCCGGGTATCCGCGCTCAGGGCGCTCGAGGGCGACGCGGAGTGGGGCGAGAAGGTCGCCGAGCTCCTCGCTGCCTGCGACGCGAGCATCCCCGAGCCGGTCAGGGACATGGACAAGCCGTTCCTGATGCCGGTCGAGGACGTGTTCTCGATCACCGGCCGCGGCACCGTGGTGACCGGCCGGGTCGAGCGCGGCATCATCCACACCGGCGAGACCGTGGACATCATCGGCATCCAGGAGAAGGCGCAGTCGACCACGGTCACCGGCGTGGAGATGTTCCGCAAGATCCTCGACGAGGGCCAGGCGGGCGACAACGTCGGACTGCTGCTGCGCGGGATCAGGCGCGAGCAGGTGGAGCGCGGCCAGGTCGTCATCAAGCCTGGCACCAACACCCCGCACACCCAGTTCAAGGGGCAGGTCTACATCCTGTCCAAGGACGAGGGCGGGCGGCACACCCCGTTCTTCAACAACTACCGGCCGCAGTTCTACTTCCGCACCACGGACGTCACCGGGGTGGTGTACCTCCCCGAGGGCACCGAGATGGTCATGCCCGGTGACAACACCGAGATGCGGGTGGAGCTGATCCAGCCCATCGCGATGGAGGAAGGCCTCCTGTTCGCGATCAGGGAAGGCGGCCACACGGTCGGCTCCGGCCGGGTAACCGAGATCATCAAGTAATCGCTCCCGAACGGGTCCCCCCGAGCCCTGGCGCCCGGGCGGGACCCGCCGGGCGCAGACGGCGGCATCAAGGCCCAGCAAGCAGACAAGGACACCGAGGCCCACATGGCGGGACAGAAGATCCGCATCCGGCTCAAGGCATACGACCACGAGGTCATCGACAGCTCGGCGCGCAAGATCGTCGACACGGTGACCAGGACCGGCGCGCGCGTGGCCGGGCCGGTGCCGCTGCCCACGGAAAAGAATGTGTACTGCGTCATCAGGTCCCCGCACAAGTACAAGGACTCGCGGGAGCACTTCGAGATGCGTACGCACAAGCGGCTGATCGACATCATCGACCCGACGCCCAAGACGGTGGACTCGCTGATGCGGCTTGACCTGCCCGCCGGCGTTGACATCGAGATCAAGCTCTGAGGTAACGCACCGATGGAACGAAACACCAAGGGAGTACTGGGGACCAAGCTCGGCATGAGCCAGGTCTTCGACGACCAGGGCCGGATCGTCCCGGTGACGGTGGTCAGGGCCGGGCCGTGCGTGGTGACCGCGGTACGCACGGCGGAGCGCGACGGGTATGCCGGCGTGCAGCTGGGCTACGGCGAGATCGACCCGAGGAAGGTGACCAAGCCGGTGGCCGGCCACTTCTCCGCGGCCGGCGTCACGCCCCGCAGGTACCTGGCCGAGCTGCGCACCTCGGACGCGAGCGAGTACACCCTCGGCCAGGAGGTCACGGCCGAGGTTTTCGCGCCGGGCCAGCTGGTCGACGTGAGCGGCAAGAGCAAGGGCAAGGGCACCGCGGGCGTCATGAAGCGGCACGGGTTCCGCGGCCTGAGCGCCTCGCACGGCACCCAGCGCAAGCACCGGTCGCCCGGCTCCATCGGCGGCTGCGCGACTCCGGGGCGCGTCTTCAAGGGGCTGCGCATGGCCGGCCGGATGGGCAGCGAGCGCGTCACCGTGCAGAGCCTGACCGTGCACGCGGTCGATGCCGAGCGCGGGCTGCTGCTGATCAAGGGTGCGGTGCCGGGATCGCGGGGCGGGCTCGTCCTGGTCCGCAGCGCGGCCAAGGCACCGGCCGGCGCGACGGGTAGTACGACGAGCGCGGAGGACGCGGCCTGATGAAGACGGTAAGCATCATCTCGGTCAGCGGTAAGAAGGCCGGGACCCTCGAGCTGCCCGACGACGTGTTCGACGTCCAGGCCAACATCCCGCTCATCCACCAGGTCGTGGTGGCCCAGCAGGCCGCGGCGCGGCAGGGCACGCATTCCGCCCGCAGCCGGGGCCAGGTGCGCGGCGGCGGCAAGAAGCCGTACCGGCAGAAGGGCACCGGCCGGGCCCGGCAGGGCTCGATCCGGGCCCCGCAGTACGTGGGCGGCGGCACCGTGCACGGCCCGGTCCCCCGTTCCTACCAGCAGCGCACGCCGAAGAAGATGAAGGCGGCGGCGCTGCGCGGCGCGCTTTCCGAGCGGGCCCGGCACGACCGGGTACACGTGGTGAGCGGCTTCGTGGCGTCCGCCCTGCCGAGTACCAGGGACGCGGTGGCCGTGCTGAGCGCGCTCACCGGGACCCCGCGCGGGGTCGGCGCGCTGGTTGTCGTGCACCGCGATGACGAGCTGAGCTGGCTGAGCCTGCGCAACGTGGCCGGCGTGCACCTGCTCGCGGTCGACCAGCTCAACACCTACGACGTGCTGGCCAGCGACCACGTGGTGTTCACCGAGGAGGCGCTCACGACCTTCCTCGGCACCGGCCAGGACCAGACCGCCGGGGACGCGAGCGTCCAGGATGGGGCAGTCCAGGACGAGGCAGTCCAGGACGAGGCAGTCCAGGACGAGGCCCCGGCCGCGGGCGGCCAGCCGGACGAGGCCGGCCAGCCGGATGAGGCCAGCGAGCCGGAATCCGACAGCGAGGAGGCGCAGCCGTGAGCGTGAGCCGGATCACGAACCCGCGGGACATCCTGCTCAAGCCGGTCATCTCGGAGAAGAGCTACCGGCTCGCCGACGATGGAAAGTACACGTTCCTGGTCGCGCTGCACGCGAACAAGACGCAGATCAGGCAGGCGGTAGAGGACGTTTTCACGGTCCGTGTGACCGGCGTGAACACCTCCAACCGGCCGGGCAAGCGGCGCCGGACGCGCTTTGGCTGGGGTAAGCGGCCAGACACCAAGCGCGCCATCGTCACCCTGGCCGGGGGGGACCGGATCGACCTGTTCGGGCCGATCAGCTAAGGCGCGGGCAGTTAACCGAGGAGATCGCAGCAGTCATGGGCATCCGCAAGTACAAGCCGACCACCCCCGGCAGGCGCGGGGCGAGCGGCGCCGACTTCGTCGAGATCACGCGCGGCGAGCCAGAGAAGTCGCTGGTCCGCCCGCTGAACTCGCGGGGCGGCAGGAACGTGCACGGCCGGATCACCGCCCGGCACCAAGGCGGCGGCCACAAGCGCTCCTATCGCGTGATCGACTTCCGTCGCAATGACAAGGACGGCGTGCCGGCCAAGGTCGCGCACATCGAGTACGACCCGAACCGGACCGCCCGGATCGCCCTGCTGCACTACGCCGACGGGGAGAAGCGTTACATCGTCTGCCCCGAGGGCCTGACCCAGGGTGACCGGATCGAGAACGGTCCGGGCGCGGACATCAGGCCGGGCAACTCCCTGCCGCTGCGCAACATCCCGACCGGTACGGTCGTGCACGCGATCGAGCTGCGCCCGGGCGGCGGGGCGAAGATCGCCCGCAGCGCCGGGTCGCGGGTTCAGCTGCTGGCCAAGGAGGGACGGCACGCGCACCTGCGCATGCCGTCCGGCGAAATCCGGCTGGTCGAGCTCGCCTGCCGCGCCACGGTGGGCGAGGTAGGCAACTCCGAGCAGGGCAACATCAAGCTCGGCAAGGCGGGCCGCAGCCGGTGGAAGGGCCGCCGCCCGACCGTCCGCGGCGTGGCCATGAACCCTGTTGATCACCCCCTCGGCGGCGGCGAGGGCAAGAGCTCGGGTGGCCGCCACCCGGTCAGCCCCTGGGGGCAGCCCGAGGGCCGCACCCGCAGTGCACACAAGCCCAGTGACCGGTTGATCACCCGCCGGCGCGGCAGGAAGAAGCGGTAGGAGCACCTCGCGATGGTTCGTAGCCTGAAGAAGGGGCCCTTCGTCGACGACCACCTGATGAAGAAGGTGGACGTGCAGAACGACAGGGGCACCAAGAACGTAATCAAGACGTGGTCCCGGCGGTCCATGATCGTCCCAGCGATGCTGGGGCACACGATCGCCGTGCACGACGGCCGCAAGCACGTACCGGTGTTCATCACCGAGTCCATGGTCGGCCACAAGCTGGGGGAGTTCGCGCCAACCCGCACCTTCCGCAGCCACGTCAGGGATGACCGGCGCAGCCGCCGGTAAATCTCGTTAACCCCGGCGGGCGACCACGGGTAGGAGGAACGATGCAAGCGACGGCCAAGGCCCGGTACATCCGCGTCACGCCCAGGAAGGCGCGGCGCGTGGTGAACCTCATCCGCGGGCTGCCCGCCGAGCAGGCGCAGGCGGTGCTCGCGTTCGCGCCCCAGTCGGCCAGCGAGCCGGTCAGCAAGGTGCTGAACAGCGCGATCGCCACCGCCGAGCACAAGCACGACCGGGTGGACGTCTCGTTGCTGCGGGTGAGCGCGGCCTGGGTGGACGAGGGGCCGACGCTCAAGCGGTTCCGCCCCAGGGCGCAGGGCCGGGGCTACCGGATCAACAAGCGGACCAGCCACATCACCGTCATCGTCTCGGACGAGACCAAGGAGAGGACCCGCTAGTGGGGCAGAAGGTGAACCCGCACGGGTTCAGGCTCGGCATCACCACCGACTTCAAGAGCCGGTGGTATGCCGACAAGCTGTACAAGGACTACGTGGCGGAAGACGTGGCGATCCGCCGGATGCTGCAGCGCGGCATGGAGCGGGCCGGCATCTCGAAGGTGGAGATCGAGCGGACCAGGGACCGGGTGCGGGTGGACATCCACACCGCCAGGCCCGGCATCGTGATCGGCCGCCGTGGCACCGAGGCGGACCGGATCCGCGGCGACCTGGAGAAGCTGACCAGCAAGCAGATCCAGCTGAACATCCTCGAGGTGAAGAACCCCGAGGTCGATGCCCAGCTGGTCGCCCAGGGCGTGGCCGAGCAGCTGTCCAGCCGCGTCTCGTTCCGGCGCGCGATGCGCAAGGCCATGCAGAGCGCGACCAAGGGCGGCGCCAAGGGGATCCGGGTGCAGTGCTCGGGCCGGCTCGGCGGTGCGGAGATGTCCCGGTCGGAGTTCTACCGCGAGGGCCGGGTGCCGCTGCACACGCTGCGGGCCGACATCGACTACGGGTTCTACGAGGCGCGCACCACCTTCGGCCGGATCGGCGTGAAGGTCTGGATCTACAAGGGCGAGGCGCCGCAGACCCGGGCCGAGCGCGAGGCGCAGCAGGCGGCGGCGCGGGCCGACCAGCGTCGCGAGCGCCCGCCGCAGCGGCGCCCCGCACGGCGTCCTGGCGGCCCGGGGGGGCCGGGTTCCACGGGTCCCGGCGGGCAGTCAGGCCCGTCCGGCTACCAGGGCGCCGGCCGGGCGCCCCGCGCCGAGGAGCGCGGCCAGGCTGGCCAGGCTGGCCAGGGCGGCCAGGGCGACCAGGTCACGGCGCCGGCCGAGCCGACGGGACAGGAGGGCTGAGACATGCTCGTCCCGCGCAGGGTCAAGCACCGCAAGCAGCACCGGCCTGGCCGGTCCGGCGTTGCCACCGGGGGAACCCGGGTGACGTTCGGCGAGTACGGCGTCCAGGCGCTCGAGCACTCGTACCTGACCAACCGGCAGATCGAGGCCGCCCGTATCGCCATGACCCGGCACATCCGCCGCGGCGGCAAGGTGTGGATCAACGTCTACCCGGACCGGCCGCTGACCAAGAAGCCGGCCGAGACCCGGATGGGATCGGGCAAGGGCTCGCCGGAGTGGTGGGTGGCCAACGTCAAGCCGGGCCGGGTCATGTTCGAGCTGTCCGGCGTACCGGAAACGGTGGCCAGGGAGGCGCTTCGGCTGGCCGCGCACAAGCTCCCGATGAAGTGCAGGTTCGTGAAACGAGAGGCGGGTGAGGTGTGATGGCGACCGGCATTACCGCCACCCAGCTGCGGACCCAGACCGAGGATGAGCTCGACATCAAGCTGGCCGAGGCGAAGGCGGAGCTGTTCAACCTCCGCTTCCAGGCGGCCACCGGACAGCTGGAAAGCCACGGGCGGCTGCGCGCCGTCCGCCGCGACATCGCCCGGATCTACACGGTCAAGCGGGAGCGTGAGCTCGGCATCGTCACCCTCATCGACGAGGCGGAACTCGAGGAAGCACAGCCCGAGGAGGCACAGGATAGTGAGTGACGCACAGCCGGGCGACCCGCAGGCCGGCCAGGCCGGCCCCGGCCGCGGCTACCGTAAGCTCCGTGAGGGGCTCGTGGTCGGCGGCAAGATGGACAAGACCGTCGTGGTCCTCACCGAGGACCGGGTGAAGCACCCCAAGTACGGCAAGGTCATCCGGCGCACCAAGAAGTACACAGCGCACGACGCCGAGAACGCCTGCGGCGTCGGCGACCGCGTGCTGCTCATGGAGACCAGGCCGCTGTCCGCGACCAAGCGGTGGCGAGTGGCGAAAATCCTGGAGAAGGCCAAGTAGTAAGGCAACTAGCCGGCCAGCCGGCCGGACTGAAGAAGCAGGAGTTGACGTGATCCAGCAGGAGTCGCGGCTCAAGGTCGCCGACAACACCGGAGCCAAGGAGATCTTGTGCATCCGCGTGCTCGGCGGCTCGGGCCGGCGATACGCGGGCATCGGTGACGTCATCGTGGCGACGGTGAAGGATGCCCTTCCCGGCGCGGGCGTGAAGCGGGGCGACGTGGTCAAGGCCGTCGTGGTGCGCACCCGCAAGGAGCGCCGCCGCGTTGACGGCTCCTACATCCGCTTCGACGAGAACGCCGCGGTGCTGATCAGGGACGGCGGGGACCCCCGCGGGACCCGGATCTTCGGCCCTGTCGGCCGTGAGCTCAGGGAGAAGCGCTTCATGCGGATCATCTCGCTCGCACCGGAGGTGCTGTGATGGCGCGGGGTAAGGGCATGAAGATCAAGAAGGGCGATCACGTGATCGTGGTGGCCGGCGCCGACCGTGGCCTGGAGGGCACCGTCATCGTGGCCTACCCGGACCGCGACAAGGTCCTGGTCCAGGGTGTCAACATGATCAAGAAGAACACCAAGGTCACCCATCAGGGGATCCGGGGTGCCAAGGAGGGCGGCATCGTCCACCAGGAAGCCCCGGTGCACGTGAGCAACGTGCAGCTGATCGACCCGGAGACCAAGAAGCCCGCCCGCGCCGGCTACCGGTTCGACGAGGACGGCAACAAGATCCGGACCATTCGTCCGGGTGGCAAGGACATCTGATGGCAGCCAAGACAACCGATCCGGCCGCCCCGGCCCGGGGATCCAGGGGCAGGAACCAGGGATCCGGAACGGACGCGGGCCAGGCCGGCACCCGGTCCGGCGACGCTGCCCCGGGGGACGCCGGGGTGCAGGCGCCGCCGCGGCCGCGGCTGAGGGAGCGCTACCTGTCCGAGATCGCGCCGGCGTTGCGCGAGGAGTTCAGCTACCGCAATGTCATGCAGGTCCCCGGGTTGTCCAAGATCGTGGTCAACATGGGCGTGGGCGAGGCGGCCAGGGACGCCAAGCTGATCGACGGCGCGGTGCGGGACCTGTCCCTGATCACCGGCCAGAAGCCCGCCGTAGCCCGGGCGAAGAAGTCGGTGGCCCAGTTTAAGCTGCGTGAGGGCATGCCGATCGGCGCGCACGTGACGCTGCGCGGCGACCGGATGTGGGAGTTCTGCGACCGGCTGCTGTCGATCGCCCTGCCCCGTATCCGTGACTTCCGCGGGCTGAGCGACCGGCAGTTCGACGGCCGCGGCAACTACACGTTCGGCCTGACGGAGCAGCTCATGTTCCATGAGGTCGATCCCGACCAGGTGGACCGGCAGCGGGGCATGGACGTCACCGTCGTCACCACCGCGACCAATGACGAAGAGGGCCGTTCGCTGCTGCGGCGGCTCGGATTCCCGTTCAGAGAAGGCTGAGGAGCAGAAGTTGGCGAAGAAGGCGCTGATCGCCAAGGCGAACCGGACGCCCAAGTTCAAGGTGCGCGGGTACACGCGGTGCACGCGCTGCGGGCGGCCGCGCGCGGTCTACCGGCGGTTCGGGCTGTGCCGCATCTGCTTCCGGATGATGGCACACCGCGGCGAGCTGCCCGGCATCACCAAGTCCAGCTGGTAGCCCGGCGGCGGCCAGATCCCACCCCATGAAGAAGAACACCACGGGCGCGACGCGCCCGGCGACCACGCCGGAGGTCCCGGCCGGCCTGCGGGCCAGCCGGGAAACCCCGGTGAGGAGGGCCACGAGGCCATGACAATGACCGACCCGATCGCAGACATGCTGACGCGTCTGCGGAACGCAAATTCGGCGTACCACGACACCACCGGCATGCCGTACTCGAAGATCAAGGTGCACATCGCGGAAATCCTCCAGCAGCAGGGTTACATCGCGGGCTGGCGCGTGGAGGATGCCGAGGTCGGCAAGAACCTCGTCCTGTCGCTCAAGTTCGGCCCCTCCAGGGAGCGGTCGATCGCCGGGATCAAGCGCGTCTCGAAGCCGGGACTGCGGGTGTACGCGAAGAAGGACGGCCTGCCGCGGGTGCTGGGCGGCCTGGGGATCGCGATCATCTCGACCTCGGGCGGGCTCATGACGGACAAGCAGGCGAGCAAGAGCGGCGTGGGCGGGGAAGTCCTCGCCTACGTCTGGTAAGGGAGAGGCTCGATGTCGAGAATCGGACGGATGCCCGTGAGCGTTCCCAGCGGGGTCACCGTCACGATCGACGGCCGCGAGGTCACCGTGACGGGCCCGAAGGGCACGCTCCAGCACACCGTGGCCGCGCCGATCGACGTGTCGCAGTCAGACGGAGTGCTGACCGTGACGCGGCCGAACGACGAGGGGGAGATCCGGGCCCTGCACGGCCTGTCCCGCTCGCTCATCGCCAACATGATCACCGGCGTGACCGAGGGCTACAGCAAGACACTGGAGATCGTCGGCGTCGGCTACCGGGTCCAGGCCCGGGGCAAGGATCTGGAGTTCTCCCTGGGCTTCAGCCACCCGGTGAACGTGGCGCCGCCGGACGGCATCAGCTTCCGGGTCGAGGCCCCGACCAGGTTCGTGGTCGAGGGCATCGACAAGCAGCAGGTAGGCGAAATCGCCGCGAACATCCGTAAGCTGCGCAAGCCGGATCCGTACAAGGGCAAGGGCGTCCGGTATCAGGGCGAGCAGGTCCGCCGCAAGGTCGGGAAGGCTGGGAAGTAAGGCATGGCTGGCACACAGATCAGGACGGACCGCCGCAGGGGCGGTCCGCGCGCGGACGGCCGCCGTAGCCGCGCCGCCTCGCGGGCCCGGCGGCACATGCGGGTGCGCAAGCAGGTGACGGGAGCGGCGGTGCGGCCCCGCCTGGTGGTGACCAGGTCGGCGCGGCACATCTTCGCCCAGCTGATCGACGACGCCGCCGGCCATACCCTGGCGTCCGCGTCCAGCCTGGACGAGACCGTCAGGGGCAGCAACGCAGACAAGAAGGCCAAGGCCCGCCAGGTGGGTGAGCTGCTGGCCCGGCGGGCCGCCGAGGCCGGCGTTACCGCCGCGGTATTCGACCGGGCCGGCCACCGCTACCACGGCCGCGTCGCGGCGCTCGCCGAGGGCGCCCGCGAGGGCGGACTGGCGTTCTGAGCGGGCGGCCCGGATGAGAGCAAACAACGAGAAGAGGACGAACTGATGCCACCGACAACGCGGCGCGGCGGCGGCGGCGAACGGCGTGACCGCCGTGACGACCGTCGCGGCGGTGCCGCCGACAAGTCGGCCGCATACCTGGAGCGCGTGGTCACCATCAACAGGGTGGCCAAGGTGGTCAAGGGCGGCCGGCGGTTCAGCTTCACCGCGCTGGTCGTTGTCGGCGACGGCAACGGCATGGTCGGCGTAGGATACGGCAAGGCCAAGGAGGTGCCCGCGGCGATAGCCAAGGGCGTCGAGGAAGCCAAGAAGAGCTTCTTCAAGGTGCCCCGCATCGCGGGCACGATCCCGCACACCGTGCAAGGCGAAGAGGCAGCCGGAGTGGTGCTGCTGAAGCCGGCCAGCCCGGGAACCGGTGTCATCGCCGGCGGCCCGGTGCGTGCCGTGCTCGAGTGCGCCGGGATACGGGACGTGCTGTCCCGGTCCCTCGGGTCATCGAACTCGATCAACGTGGTGCACGCCACCGTGTCCGCGCTGAAGAGCCTGAACCGGCCGGAGGAGATCGCTGCCAAGCGCGGGCTGCCGATCGAGGACGTCGCCCCGGCGGCCATGCTCAGGGCGCGCGCCGCCGCCGGCGCCAGCTGAGCGAGGGGATGGCATCCATGGCACAGCTGAAGGTCACGCAGCAGCGGTCGGCCATCGGCGGCACCCGCAACCAGCGGGCCTCGCTCCGGTCGCTCGGACTCAAGCGGATCGGCGATGTCGTCGTCAAGGACGACAAGCCCGAATTCCGCGGGATGATCAAGACGGTACGCCACCTGGTGACCGTCGAGGAGGTGGACTGACATGGCTGGCACCGACCAGGCAGGTGCCGACCGCCCGGGCCGGGCAGGACTGAGGCTTCATCACCTCAGGCCGGCGCCGGGTTCCCGCGTCGACCGCACCCGGGTGGGTCGCGGCGAGGCTTCGAAGGGCAAGACCGCCGGACGCGGGACCAAGGGCACCAAGGCCCGGGGCAGCGTCCCGGCCAGGTTCGAGGGCGGCCAGATGCCGCTGCACCGCAGGATCCCGCAGCTGAGGGGCTTCTCCAACGCACTGTTCAAGACCTCCTACCAGGTGGTCAACACGGGCCGGCTCGCCGAGCTGTACCCGCAGGGCGGCGACGTCACCCCCGATGACCTTGCCGCCAGGGGCGCGGTACGCCCCGGGCAGCTGGTCAAGGTGCTCGGCAACGGCGACGTTACGCAGGGGCTGCGGGTAAGCGCGCACGCCTTCTCCGCTTCGGCCATCCAGAAGATCGAAGCCGCCGGAGGATCAGCGACGAAGCTGTGAGAGCATGCCCGGACGCTCTGACTCCCGCCGGGCCGCGGGCCCGTCGCAGGCTACCGGCCCGATGCTGGCGGCTGTTAGAGTGCGCCGAGCGGGTTAGACTGCGACCGGCCGCCATTGGCGGGGACCCAGCACACTAGACCGTGACCCTTCGATCCGAGGACGGCGCATGCTGACCGCGTTCCTGCGGGCGTTCCGAACCCCCGACCTGCGAAGGAAGCTGCTCTTCACCCTGTTCATCATCGCCGTCTTCCGGCTGGGGTCGACACTGCCCACGCCCGGCATCTCGGTGAAGGCCGTGAACAGGTGCGTCAGCGCTGCTACCACGAGCGGCGGCAGCGCGAACATTTACCAGCTGGTCAACCTGTTCAGCGGCGGCGCGCTGCTGAGGCTGACGGTATTCGCGCTGGGCATCATGCCCTACATCACCGCGAGCATCATCATGCAGCTGCTCGCCGTGGTCATCCCGCGGCTGGAGACGCTGCAGGACGAGGGGCAGTCGGGCACTGCGAAGATCACCCAGTACACCCGGTACCTGACCGTCGGGCTGGCCATCCTGCAGTCCACCGGCATCGTCGCGCTGGCCAGGTCGGGCCGGCTGTTCACGTCCTGCTCGAGCTCGCTGCTGATCAACGACAACGTGTTCACCGTGGTCACGATGGTGATCACGATGACGGCCGGCACCGCGGTGATCATGTGGCTGGGCGAGCTCATCACCGACCGCGGCGTGGGCAACGGGATCTCGCTGATGATCTTCACCCAGGTGATCGCGGTGTTCCCCAGCGAGCTCGGCAGCATCTACCAGGCCAAGGGCGCGTTCGCGCTGACCATCGTGGTCCTTGTCGGGATCGCCATCATCGGCTTCATCGTGTTCATGGAACAGGCGCAGCGCCGGATCCCGGTCCAGTACGCGAAACGGATGGTGGGCCGGCGCATGTACGGCGGCACATCCACCTACATCCCGATGAAGGTAAACCAGGCCGGCGTCATCCCCATCATCTTCGCCTCATCGCTGCTGTACATCCCGCAGCTGCTCTCCTCGCTGTTCGGCAACAGCGCGCACCCGCAGGGCTGGGTGACGTGGATCGACACGCACCTGGTCCAGCAGAACTCGGCGTTCTACATCGGCCTGTTCTTCGTGCTGATCGTGTTCTTCACCTACTTCTACGTGTCGATCACGTTCAACCCGACGAAGGTCGCGGACAACATGAAGAAGTACGGCGGCTTCATTCCCGGCATCAGACCGGGCCGGCCCACGGCCGAGTACCTCCAGTACGTGCTGTCCAGGCTCACCGCGGCCGGCGCGCCGTACCTGGGATTCGTCGCCCTCATCCCCATGATCGCGTTCGCGTTCGTGGGCGTGGGCAACACGATCCCGTTCGGCGGGACAACGATCCTCATCGCCGTCGGAGTCGGCCTGGACACCGTGAAGCAGATCGAAAGCCAGCTCCAGCAGCGCAACTACGAGGGCTTCCTTAGGTAGGCCGTGCGCATCGTCCTTGTCGGGCCTCCCGGTGCGGGCAAGGGGACGCAGGCCCAGTTCATCGCATCGCACCTGGCGATCCCGAAGATTTCGACAGGTGATATCTTCCGCTTCAACGTGAGCCACGGGACGGTGCTCGGGCGCCAGGCCAGGGACTACATGGGACGCGGCGACCTGGTGCCCGACGAGGTCACGATCGCGATGGTCAGGGACCGGCTGTCCGAGGACGACACGCAGGAGGGCTTCCTGCTCGACGGCTTCCCGCGGAACGTACCGCAGGCGGAGACGCTCGAGAAGATGCTGTCGGAGTGGGAGACCAGGCTGGACACCGTCCTCGAGCTGGTGGTGGACGACGACGAGGTGGTGCGCCGGCTGTCTGGCCGGCGCACCTGCCATCAGTGCGGGCGGGTCTGGCACGTGCTGTTCGACCCGCCGGCCCGCGACGACACCTGCGACGACGACGGCAGCGAGCTGTTCCAGCGCGATGACGACCGCGAGGAGACGATCAGGCACCGGCTCGAGGTGTACCAGGATCAGACGGCCCCGCTGATTGCTTACTACGCTGACCAGGGGATCCTGCTGGGCCTCGACGCTACGGGGCCGGTGGAAGAGGTGACCGACCGCGCGCTGAGCTCGCTGCGCCGGTTCATCAGCTGAGCAGGCGCCGCGCCGCGGCCAGGTGCGGCAGCGGCGAAGGTAGGTTTGAATAGGCAGACGCGCGAACGGACCGGAAAGCCGGAGAGGCAGATGAGGATGAGGCGCGAACCGGCGATCCAGGTAAAGACGCGGGCGCAGCTCGATCTCATGCGGGAAGCGGGCCTGGTCGTCGCGCGCACCCTGGGCCTGCTCGCCGCGGCGGCCGAGCCGGGGATCACCACCGCCGACCTGGACGCCATCGCCGAGCAGCAGATCACCGGCGCGGGGGCTACTCCCTCCTTCAAGGGATACCACGACTATCCAGCGACCATCTGCACGTCGGTGAACGAGGAGATCGTGCACGGCATCCCGAGCCACGCCCGGCGGCTGCGGGCCGGCGACGTGATCTCCATCGACTGCGGGGCCATCGTCAGCGGATGGCACGCCGATGCGGCGCTCACGGTGGGTGTCGGCGAGATCAGCGACGAGCGCCGCCGCCTGCTGGCCGCGTGCGAGCGGGCGCTCTGGCACGGGCTCGCCCAGGCCAGGCCGGGCCGCAGGCTGACCGACATCTCGCACGCCGTGGAGCGCAGCGCGCGGGCGGCCGGGCCGTACGGGATCGTCGAGGAGTACGTCGGCCACGGGATCGGCACCGAGATGCACATGGACCCCGCGGTGCCGAACTACGGCCGGCCGGGCCGCGGGCCGCTGCTCACCCCCGGGATGACGCTGGCCGTCGAGCCCATGCTGGTACTCGGCGCGCGCCAGACCCGGCTGCTGGATGACGGCTGGACCGTGGTCAGCGCCGACGGGACGCCTGCCGCGCACTTCGAGCACACCGTCGCGGTCACCGAGGACGGCCCCTGGGTGCTCACCGCCGAGGACGGCGGCCGCAGCGGGCTCGCCGCGATCGCCGAGCCCGCCGTCTCCGGCGCGGGCGTGCCGGGCCCGTCCGGAGAGGGGTGACGATGCCGGGCAACCCGCAGATGCGCGCCTCCGACGATGACCGGGATCGCGCCGCCTCGCTGCTGCGGGAGCACCACGCCGCGGGCAGGCTCACCATCGAGGAGTTCCAGGAGCGCCTCGATGCCGCCTACCGGGCCAAGACCCTCGGCGAGATCGACAAGCTCATGGCCGACCTGCCGGCCATCGATCTCTACCATCTGCCCGACGAGTCCATGCGCCGGATGGCGCGCGCTCCCGCACCGCACCCGGTCGCGCCGCGGAGCGAGCACGGCAGGCTGTCACCGGCCTGGCGGGCGGCATGGGCCTCCTGGGCCTCGGTCAGCCTGGTGCTGTTCGTCATCTGGCTGATCTCCGCGATCGGCAACCACAGCGCGAACGGCCTGTGGTTCCTGTGGGTGGCCGGGCCCTGGGGAGCGGTGCTGTTCGGCCGGTGGATGTTCGGCACCCATCCCGGCGGCCCTGGCCGGACCGGGCACGGCCCGCCGGGCAGCTCGCCGCACGTGCTGCGGGCGCAGCGCGAGGCCGGCCGCCAGGAGGCCCGCGACCAGCGGCAGCACGGACCGCAGCCGGGGTCACCGGGACCTGGGGAATTATGAGCTCGTGACTTTGGTTCGCATTAGCGGGAACGGTCGCGTACACTTTCCATTCGGCCCGTGGGCTGTCGTTTTTGTGCTGCTCGCTGAGGAAGCCGGGCGACAGAGGCCGAGCAGGCCACCACGTGACCGAGTACCCAGCCAAGACCGAACTATCAGGCAGCCTCGTGGCCGCGGGCGCTGTCTGGCCGATGAGTGAAGTGCGGAGGATATGCCCAAGAAAGACGGCGCCATCGAGATCGAGGGCACGGTGGTCGAGTCGCTGCCGAATGCCTTTTTCCGTGTGGAGCTGGACAACGGGCACAAGGTGCTCGCCCACATCAGCGGGAAGATGCGGATGCACTACATCCGGATCCTTCCCGATGACCGGGTCGTCGTGGAACTGAGCCCGTACGACCTGAGCCGCGGGCGGATCGTCTACCGGTACAAGTGACAAGCAGAACGGCATGGCTCACCGCGAGCCACGCCTGAGGAGAGATAACCATGAAGGTCAAGCCGAGCGTCAAGAAGATCTGCAGCAAGTGCCGGGTCATCCGCAGGCACGGCCGTGTCATGGTTATCTGCTCCGACCCGAGGCACAAGCAGCGCCAGGGATGATCCTGCGGTAAGACCCAGCAGACACGAAGGAGAACGTGGCAACAGATGGCTCGCCTTGTCGGCGTTGACCTCCCCAACGACAAGCGCCTGGAGGTCGCGCTCACCTACATCTACGGCATCGGCCGTACCCGGGCACTGCAGACGCTGGACGCCACTGGCGTCAGCGGTGACAGCCGGGTGCACGAGCTGAGCGACGACGATCTCGTCCGTCTTCGCGACTGGATCGAGGCCACGTACCGGGTCGAAGGCGACCTGCGCCGCGAGGTGCAGGCCGACATCCGCCGCAAGATCGAGATTGGTTCTTACCAGGGCATCAGGCACCGCCGCGGGCTCCCGGTGCACGGCCAGCGCACGCAGACCAATGCCCGCAGCCGCAAGGGCAAGAAGAGGACCGTGGCCGGCAAGAAGAAGGTCGGCAAGAAGTAAGCCGTCCCGCCGCGCCGGGACCGATCACCCCAAGGACTTAGGAAGTAGCAGGGAGCAGATGCCGCCGAAGAGCCGTACGACCACCAAGAAGGTGCGCCGCAAGGAGCGGAAGAATATCGCTCACGGGCACGCGCACATCAGGAGCACGTTCAACAACACGATCGTCTCGATCTCCGATCCCGTCGGCAACGTCATCGCGTGGGCGTCCTCCGGCCAGGTCGGGTTCAAGGGTTCCCGCAAGTCGACGCCCTTCGCCGCGCAGATGGCGGCCGAGGCCGCGGCGCGCCGGGCCATGGAGCACGGCATGCGCAAGGTCGACGTGTTCGTCAAGGGCCCGGGCTCGGGCCGGGAGACGGCCATCCGCTCGCTGCAGGCGACGGGCCTTGAGGTCGGCACGATCCAGGACGTCACTCCTGTTCCGCACAACGGCTGCCGCCCGCCGAAGCGGCGCAGGGTCTGAGGGGGAGGCGCCAGATGGCTCGATACACCGGCCCGGACTGCAAGCTCTGCAGGCGCGAGAAGATGAAGCTCTTCCTCAAGGGTTCCAAGTGCGACTCGCCGAAGTGCCCCATTGACATCCGGCCCTACCCGCCGGGTGAGCACGGCAGGAACCGGCCCCGAGAGAGCGAGTACCTGCTCCAGATCCGCGAGAAGCAGCGGGCCCGGCGCGTCTACGGCGTGCTGGAGAAGCAGTTCCGCAATTACTACGAAGAGGCGACCCGCCAGCGTGGCAAGACCGGCGAAAACCTGCTCCAGATCCTGGAGAGCAGGCTGGACAACGTGGTCTACCGGGCTGGCTTCGCCAAGAGCCGGGACATGGCCCGCCAGCTCGTCAAGCACGGCCACATCCTGGTGAACGGCCACAAGGTGGACATCCCGTCCTACCGGGTGGTCCAGAACGACATCATCGACGTACGGGCCAAGTCCGTGGAGATGACGCCGTTCATCATCGCCCGCGCGGAGGCCGGAGAGCGCCCGGTACCCGCGTGGCTGGAGGTCATCCCGGAAAGGATGCGCATCCTCGTGCATGTGCTTCCGGTCCGGGCGCAGATAGATACCCAGGTCCAGGAGCAGCTCATCGTCGAGTTCTACTCCAAGTAATCGCCTGGCCGGGGCGGCGGGTGCCGCCCCGGAAGATCGCGACCGTCATATAGCGGGCGGCGCGGAAAGGGAAAGTACATGCTTATCGCCCAGCGTCCAACCCTCGCCGAAGAGCAGGCAGGAGAGTTCCGGTCCCGGTTCGTCATCGAGCCGCTCGAGCCGGGCTTCGGCTACACGATCGGTAACTCGCTCCGCCGCACCCTGTTGTCCTCCATCCCCGGTGCCGCTGTCACCAGCATCAGGATCGAGGGCGTGCTGCACGAGTTCTCCACCGTTCCCGGGGTCAAGGAGGACGTCACCGACGTCATCCTGAACCTGAAGGAGCTCGTCGTCTCCTCCGAGCAGGACGAGCCGGTGGTCATGTACCTGCGCAAGCAGGGCCCGGGCGAGGTCACGGCGGCCGACATCGCGCCGCCGGCCGGCGTCGAGGTGCACAACCCCGAGCTGCACATCGCCACCCTGAACGGCAAGGGCAAGCTGGAGATGGAGCTCACGGTCGAGCGCGGCCGCGGCTACGTCTCCGCCGCGCAGAACAAGCAGCCAGGCCAGGAGATCGGCCGGATTCCGATCGACTCGATCTACTCCCCGGTGCTGCGGGTGACGTACAAGGTCGAGGCCACCCGAGTCGAGCAGCGTACCGACTTCGACCGGCTGATCCTGGACGTGGAGACCAAGTCGTCCATGCGCCCGCGGGACGCGGTCGCCAGTGCCGGCAAGACCCTGGTGGAGCTGTTCGGCCTGGCCCGGGAGCTGAACGTCGAAGCCGAGGGCATCGACATGGGCCCGTCGCCCACCGATGCCGCGCTGGCCGCCGACCTGGCGCTGCCGATCGAGGAGCTCAACCTCACCGTCCGTTCCTACAACTGCCTCAAGCGCGAGGGCATCCACTCGGTCGGCGAGCTCGTGGGCCGCAGCGAGCAGGACCTGCTCGACATCCGCAACTTCGGCGCCAAGTCGATCGAAGAGGTCAAGCAGAAGCTCATCGACATGGGGCTGTCCCTCAAGGACTCCCCGCCCGGCTTTGACCCTGGCAGCGCGGCGGACAATTACGGCGCGGAGGACGACGACGGCGGCTACGTCGAGACCGAAGAGTACTGACGCCAGACCCGCCACACAGCAGCGACCGAGGAGTTTCCGATGCCCACGCCCACCAAGGGCCCCCGGCTAGGTGGCAGCCCTGCTCACCAGCGGCACATCCTGTCCAACCTGGCCTCGGCCCTGTTTGAGCATGGCCGGATCACGACCACGCACGCCCGGGCGCGCCGGCTCCGGCCGGTGGCCGAGCGGCTGATCACCTTCGCGAAGCGCGGCGACCTGCACGCGCGGCGCCAGGTGCTCACGGTCGTGCCGGACAAGACGGTGGTGCACACGCTCTTCACCGAGATCGGGCCCGGATTCGCCAGCCGCCAGGGCGGCTACACCCGGATTACCAAGATCGGCCCGCGCAAGGGCGACAACGCCCCGATGGCCGTGATCGAGCTCGTCCGGGACGAGGAGACGCCCGGCGGCAGGCCGCGCCGCCGGGCCCGCCGGGCACGGCCGGCCAGTGCTCCGGCCGCGCCTGCCGAGGCCGCGGCCGGCACCGGGCAGGCCACGGATGTGACCGAGGACGGCGCCGACGTCACCGAGGCGGCCGACGCCGATGTCACCGAGGCGCCCGACACCGAGGTCGGCGCGGAGGGCTCCGCGGAGCCTAACGCAGACGTCTCCGAGGCCGGCGCGGACGCGGCCGAGGAGGCTGACGCCGAGGCTGACTCCGGCGCCGCCGGGCCTGACGCGGAGGTCGCCGAGGCTGACGCGACGGCCGCCGAGGCTGACGCCAACGCGGCCGAGCCTGCCGCAGCGGACGAAGTTGCGGAGACCGGCCCCGGGCAGGCCGACGCGGACGCCGAGCCCGGGAACGCGCCTGCCGAGCCGCCGGCGGCCGGCGCCGGCGCCGAGGCGGCCGATGCCGAGGGCACGTCCGCCGATGACGACACCGGGCAGCCCGACGCCGAGACCGGCGACACCGCAACGTCCTGACCGGCGGGCACACCGAGCGCGCCGCGCAGGAACACCTCTGATGGGCCCGGTGAGCGGCGCTGAGGGCTGAACAGGGGGCATCCGCCCCTAAGGTCAGGCTCCGCCTCGACCTCGCCTACGACGGCTCAGGCTTCTCCGGGTGGGCGCGCCAGCCGGGCCGGCGCACGGTGCAGGAGACTGTCGAAACCGCGCTGGGGCGGCTGCTTCACCTGGCGGACCCGCCCGCGCTGACCGTGGCCGGGCGCACCGACACCGGGGTCCATGCCCGCGGGCAGGTGGCGCACGCGGATGTGCCCGCGGCGAACTGGGCGCCGGCCGCTCCTGTCGCGCTGCGGGGGCTGGCGGGGCTGCTGCCACCAGACGCGCGGGTCCGCTCTGTCTCGATGGCGCCGGACGGGTTCAATGCCCGGTTCTCCGCGCTGTGGCGGCGCTACTCCTACCGGATCTGCGACGATCCCGCGGTCGCGGACCCGCTACGCCGCGGCGATACCCTCTGGTACCCGCGCGGGCTGGACGTCGCCCGGATGAACGAGGCGGCCCGGGCCCTGACCGGAGAGCACGACTTCGCCGCGTTCTGTCGCCGGCGAGAGGGCGCCTCCACCGTCCGCAATCTGATCCGCCTGGACTGGGCAAGGCAGCCATCCGGCGAGATCGTGGCCGAGGTCGTGGCGGACGCGTTCTGCCATAATATGGTCCGCGCCCTGGTCGGTGCCCTGCTGCCGGCCGGTGATGGCCGCAAGCCCGCGCAGTGGCCGGGTCAGATGCTCGCCGCGGGGGCTCGTGACCCTGCGGTGCACGTGGCCCCGGCGCACCCGCTGTGCCTGGAGGAGGTCCGCTACCCGGCCGACGGGGAGCTATCGAACCGGGCGGCTGCCACCCGCCGCCACCGCCAGGCCGAGGCCCGGACCGGCCCCTAGCCCGCGACGTCACGGTGCGCGATGACCTTGCCGAGCCGCAACCGGGCGAGCAACTCGCCAGGAGCCCCGTTACGCGCGCCGACTTCCTCCGCGCGGTCCGCGTCCATGTACCGGGCGGCGATGTGCGTGGCCCAGCGGCGCACGGCGCCGGTGTCGTCGAGCAGCGACACCGTGCCCTCGATCATCACGTACGAATATAGGGGGGTCTGGTCATCCACGCACATCGCGACCCGCGGATCGCGCTTCAGCGCTCGTGCCTTGACCCCAGACTGGTGCGTGGTGAACACGACATCGTCGCCGTCGAGCACGAACCATACAGGCGTCACGTGCGGACGGCCGTCAGCCAGTGCCACAGCGAGCTTGCCGGTCCTGGTGCCCGTCATGATGAACTCACGCCACTGCGCCTCGTTCATGTGCTGCATGGCTCGACGGTAGCGGCCGCCCCGCCCCGCCCCCGTTGCTGCGCCCCGGTATGAACCGGATCCCACGACTGCCCCGTTTCCCGGCCACCTGTCGTCGCATGGCCCGAGGCCACTCTGCGATTGCAGGCCGCCCTGGCAGGCGCACCGAAGCTAGGGAACCTGAGGTTCCCCCGTGACCATGCGGCTGGTCAGGCTCACGTTCGCGGTCCGGTTGATGAGATCGGCGGAGAACGCCTTGAGCTGTGCCTTCTGGTGTGCCGTTCTCGGGGTGCGGAGGCTGGTGAACTCGACCCAGGTCAGGATCAGGTAGTGCCCCTTCACCTCGGCCTCCTCCAGCCCGGTGCCCTTGGCCAGGCTGTGGGTCGGGCCACGGGCAGCAGCCAGCTGGGCGATGAACTGGCTGGACCCGGTGACCTTGCCGACGCCCTTGGCGCCTGCGGAATTGCTGAGGTTGAGCACGCCGATGGTTCCCATCAGCTTCGGCGCTTTGGCCAGGTAACTGGCCCGCATGACCTGGCTGCACTGGTACCGGCGCACCGTCGCCTGCAACTTCGCGCCGAACACCGCACGGGAACAGTGGGTGCTGGCCACCTGGGCCGTCCTGATATAGCCGTTGCTCGCGGCCGTGAACTGCTCAGGGAAGAGCTGGCTGAGAGTGAGCGGAGACGGATCTGCGGCGCGAGTGGTGATGTGCTGCCACCTGCCCGGACTCGGCGATGGCTGGCTGGCGGACAGGGCCGCCGACGACGCATGCGCTCCGGGTGAGCTCGCTGGTGCGTGCCCGCCGGGAGAGCGGACGTAGGCCACGGCGGCCACGGCCACGATGGCGGGCAGGCAGACTCCGGCGACCACGACCCGCCGCCGCGTGCGGCCCTTGCGCCTGGCGCTCTTACGAGCCCTCGCCGCAGCGGCACGCGTAACTCCGGCTGCCGTGGCCGCCTCGCTGACGGCGCGATCATCTCGTGGCCCGGTGTCGGGCAGCGACCTGGTGTCGGGCAGCGACCTGGTGTCGGGCAGCGACCTGGTGTCGGGCTCGGCCGCCTCTGGCTCGAGTTCGGTGGTTCCGATGCCGGCGGCGGGATGCGATGGCTCATCGGACGCCATCGCCGGCGCAGCGGCGGGGCTGGCGGCCCAGGAGGCCACGTCATCAGCGGGGAACTCGGCCAGGTCATCGCCTGAGAACTCGGCAAGGTCATCGTCGGCACGTTCGGCCAAAGCAAGTCCGCGGCCACGTCCCAGGCTCACGGCGGCGACCGCGTCACCGGCGCCGGCCCAGGTCGGTGCCGAGAACGGCGGGTGTTCCTGGGCCCGCGGCGCCGGCCCCGCAGGCTCGTTCCAGGCGGAGAACTCCGGCTGCGGGTACCGGGGGCCGGGATCGCCGGGCAGCGGCGGGTAACCACGCGCCGGATCACGCCGTGTCCGGCCGGACACGGCGCTGGCTCCAGCCGGCCCGCTGCCCGCCCGGCCCGGGCGGGCAGCCCGGTGCTTGTCACCTGGCCGGGGCGCCGGCTCGGTACCGGGCTGGCGGGCCTGCCCCTGCCGGGGCCGCGGCACCCTCGCGGTACTCAGCTGCGGGGCATCCCGCTGGCTGGCGAGCCGGGCCTGTCCCTGCCGGGGCTGGCCACGGCGAGCGGGCGGCAGGTTACCGGCCGGGGCGAGATCGAGGGACTCGCCATCGAACGAGCCCCGGGCGGGCACGTAGGCGTACTCCCCGGCCGGGTGGGACCGCCGCTGCTGCGGGGGTGCGGTGACTTGATCACCCGGCAAACTCATGTCGGGAGCGTATCGCTGCGGGCGGCGCCGAATGCGTTGTCTGGCGTTTTTCCTGGTCGGCGCCGTGGCGACGGGGTGCTCTCGGGCTCGCCAGGAGGCCGGGATGGTCACCGCAGCGCCCGGCGTCCGACGACGGAGCCCAACGACGCCGCCTGAGCCCTCGCGGGCACCGGCCTGACCTGCGCGGGCGGCCCTGGCTGGCCGCTGCCCTCATCGCTTTGACCGCAGCGATACCTGGCCGGTATCCTCCGTTAGGCGTCTGCTCGCATCTGCGTGTTGACTGTGCTCCCGCAGCGGAGCGCGCCATCGGGTGGCGGCGGACCGAGGTCTTCTCGCGCTTCCGCCTCCGGGAGCGGGTAAAGTCCCTAGACCAGTTGCATACGTGAAGGTTCATGACTGTGCGCACATTTAGCCCGAAGGCCGGCGACATCCAGCGTCAATGGCACGTTGTCGACGCCTCCGACATCATCCTCGGACGACTGGCCAGCCAGGTTGCGGTGCTCCTGCGCGGGAAGCACAAGCCGATATTCGCCCCGCACGTGGACACCGGCGACTTCGTGATCGTCGTCAACGCCGAGAAGGTTGCGCTCAGCGGCAGCAAGCTGAACCAGAAGCACGCCTACCGGCATTCCGGGTACCCGGGAGGCCTGACCGCGGTTGCCTACGGCGACCTGCTGGCCAAGCACCCCGAGCGGGTGGTCGAGAAGGCGGTGAAGGGGATGCTGCCGAAGAATTCGCTTGGCCGGCAGATGCTGCGCAAGCTGAAGGTATACGCGGGTCCCGAGCACCCGCATCAAGCGCAGCAGCCTGCGCCGTTTGAAATCACCCAGATCGCGCAGTAGCAGCCGCCAACCAGGAAGCTTGAGGAAACTATCGTGGCCGAGCCCACAACCGCGCTGACGCCCGGCGAGGGTGCCGTTGCCGAAACCGAGGAGCACCCTTCGGCGTACACCACCGAGTCTGCTCCCGAGGGCGGCGGCGCGCGCCAAACGGAGGGCAGGCAGGTCCTGACCGGCCGCGGGGGCGGGACGGGCCGCCGCAAGGAGGCGATTGCGCGCGTGCGCATCGCCGCGGGTACCGGTGAGTGGAAGATCAACGACCGGACCCTGGACGGCTACTTCCCGAACAAGGTCCACCAGCAGCTCGTCAATGAGCCGTTTGTCGCCCTCGGCGCGGAGAATCGCTTCGACGTGATCGCCCGCATTACCGGCGGCGGGGTGTCCGGGCAGGCGGGCGCGCTGCGCCTGGGCATTGCGCGCGCGCTCATGCTGGTGGATCCGGAGAGCCGTCCGGCCCTGAAGAAGGCAGGTTTCCTGACCCGTGACGCCCGGGTCAAGGAGCGCAAGAAGTACGGGCTCAAGAAGGCCCGCAAGGCGCCCCAGTACTCCAAGCGCTAGCATCAAACCCGCCCCGCGTACCGGAATACCAGCGGAGGGTGTCCCGTCTATGGGCCGGTTGTTCGGCACGGATGGCGTTCGGGGGATCGCGGGGCAGGATCTGACCGCGCGCCTCGCCACGGATCTGGCCGCGGCCGCGGCGCACACCCTGGGTGAGGCGGGCGCGTTCGCCGCCGCCCGCGCGGCCGGCCGCCGCCCGCTCGCCCTGGTCGGCCGGGACCCGAGGGCCTCAGGTGAGTTCCTCGAGGCCGCGGTGGTCGCGGGGCTGGCCGGCGCGGGCGTGGACGTGGTCCGGCTGGGTGTTATCCCGACCCCGGCCGTGGCGTACCTCACGGCAGAGCTGGGCGAGTTCGGCGTCATGCTGTCGGCGAGCCACAATCCGGCTCCCGATAACGGCATCAAGTTCTTCGGCCGGGGTGGCATGAAGCTGCCCGATAGCGTCGAAGACGAGATCGAGGACAGGATCAGGCGGCATAGCTCGGCCCCGGCCAAGCCGCCCGAGGGCGGTTTCGGCCGGGTGACTGATGCCCTGGCCGAGCGCGAGCGTTACCTGGACCACCTGGCCTCCTCGGTGTCCGCGACAAGCGGCGCCCCCGGCGGCGACGCCGAAGCCCGCGGCAGGCTGCCGCTGGCCGGGCTGCGGGTCGTGGTCGACTGCGCGCACGGAGCCGCCTACCAGATCGCGCCCGAGGCGCTCAAGCGGGCCGGAGCGGATGTTGTCACGATCGGCGCTGACCCCGACGGGCTGAACATCAACCAGGGCTGCGGCTCGACGTCGCTCGGCGCGCTGTCCGCCGCGGTGGTCGCCCGGCACGCGGACGCGGGCATCGCGCACGACGGCGACGCGGATCGCTGCCTGGCAGTGGACGCCTCAGGGCAGGTGATCGACGGCGACCAGATCCTGGCCATCCTCGCGCTCGGCTTCCAGGAAGTCGGCCGGCTCGCGGGCGATACCGTCGTCACCACCGTGATGTCGAACCTCGGGTTCCGGCTGGCCATGCGCGACGCGGGGATCCGGGTGGTCGAGACGGCGGTCGGCGACAGGTACGTGCTCGAGGCCATGCGAGCCGGACGCTACGCGCTGGGCGGCGAGCAGTCCGGGCACATCATCCTGCTCGACCACGCCACAACCGGCGACGGCATACTCACCGGCCTGCAGCTGCTCGACGCGATGGCCCGCCGGGGCCGGTCGCTCAGCGAGCTTGCCACGGTGATGACCAGGTACCCGCAGGTGCTGATCAACGTGAAGGGCGTGGACAAATCCCGGATGGGCTCGGCGCCCGAGCTCGCCGCCGCCGTGGCGGCGGCCGAGACGGAGCTCGGCACCCTAGGCCGGGTCCTGGTCAGGCCGAGCGGAACCGAGCCAACCGTCAGGGTCATGGTGGAGGCGGCCGATCCCCTGCACGCCGAGCGGGTAGCGGGCCGCCTGGCCGACACCGTCCGCACCGCCCTCGCCTAAACCCGCCCGCGGGCGCCCCAACGCCCGCCTGCCCGCAGCCCCGCGGCGCGCTTCGTGCGGTCAGCCCGCCGTACTACGCGGTCAGCGCGCCGCACTACGGGACTCTTCATGCAGTAGAGCGGATTCATGACCTATTTTGTCCGGGTTTGTGACCCGTCAACGCATGATAAGTGCGGGAGCGGTCGCGAGGGAGTGGTCGTGCGGGTGCGGGAGCGGTCGGGCGGGCGAGCGGGGAAGGTCAGGCGGGGGAGCGGAGGTGGTCGGCTAGGACGACGGCCTGGCTGTACTGGACATCCTTGGTTGCGGTGAGCAGCGTGACAGGGCCGCCGGCGGCCAGCGCGCGCAGCCGGGCGACCGCGGCGCGGGGTTCGGGCTGGCCGAGCTCGGCAAGGTAGCGACTGCGGAACTCGTCGAACTTGCCGGGATCGTGGCCGTACCACCGGCGAAGCTCGTCTGACGGCGCGACGTCCCTGGCCCACTCCTGCAGCTGAGCCGCCTGCTTGCTGACCCCGCGCGGCCACAGCTTGTCCACCAGCACCCGAGCGCCGTCGGCGGGCTCAGGCTCGTCATACACCCGACGGACGCGGATCTGGTGCTCGGCGGCGGTCATGATCACACGCTAGTGCCGCGGCAGGCCACCTTGCAGTGTCGCGGCGCGGCGGCGTACTGTCGCGGCGCGGCGGCCCGGGCGCGGAACATCCAGGGGACGCGGCCGGAATCCGTGGCAGGCTTGGGACGTGATCGTAGGCATCGGGGTGGATGTGGTGGAGATCGCGCGGATCCGCACGGCGCTCAGCCGCACCCCGGGCCTGGCCTGCCGCCTGTTCGCTCAGAGCGAACGCGATCTTCCTGTCGCCTCGCTGGCCGCGCGCTACGCGGCGAAGGAGGCTACGGCGAAGGCGCTCGGCGCCCCGCCCGGCCTGGCATGGACCGATGTGCAGGTGCGGCGCGACGGTTCCGGCCGCCCGGAACTCGAGGTCAGCGGGACGGTGGCCCAGGCGGCCAGGATGCTGGGCGTCTCGCGCTGGCATCTGTCGCTCAGCCACGACGCGGGCTTGTCCATCGCCATGGTCGTGGCGGAAGGCTGATGGTGACCGCCGCGAGCGTGCCTGATCGTGCTGGCGGGCTCCGGCGCGCCGGAGAATGATGCGGCCCTATCCCGCCACACCGGGACCGCGAGCGGATGGGAGTGAGTCCGGATGAGGCAGGCCCACGAGGTCGCGAAGGTTCGCGCGGCCGAGGGTGCCCTGATGGCCATGCTGCCCGAGGGCGCGCTGATGCAGCGGGCCGCGTTCGGCCTGGCCTCGGTCTGCGCCGGCTTGCTCGAGCAGCCTTACGGTGCGCGGGTGGTCGTACTGGCCGGCAGCGGCGACAACGGCGGCGACGCGCTGTACGCCGCCGCTTTGCTCGCCCGCCGGGGGGCGGCCGTGCACGCGATCACCGCTGGCTCGCGGACCCATCAAGGCGGAGCCGACGCCCTGCGGGCCGCGGGCGGTCGGCTGCTCGGCCCGTCCGCGCAGCCGGTACCCGAACTGATCGCGCAGGCCGACCTGATCGTGGACGGCATGCTCGGCATCGGCGGCCAGGGCGGGCTGCGCGAGCCCTACGCGGCGCTGGCCGGGCAGGCAGCAGGCTCGCGGGCCGTCGTCGTGGCCACTGACCTGCCGAGCGGTATCGACGCCGACAGCGGCGTGGTCGACGGCCCTGCGGTGCAGGCCGATGTCACCGTGACGTTCGGCACCTGGAAGCCCGGCCTGCTCGTCGACCCAGGCGCGGGCGACGCCGGGGTGACGGAACTGATCGACATCGGCCTGGCGCCGCACCTGGACGCCCCCGACCTCATCGCGCTGCAGTCCGCCGACGTCGCCGGCCTGCTGCCGGTGCCGACGGCGGAGTCCGACAAGTACCGTCGCGGGGTGCTGGGCGTCGTGGCCGGCAGCGACCGGTTCACCGGGGCCGCCTGGCTTGCCGTGGGCGCCGCCGTGCGCGGCGGCGCCGGGATGGTCCGGCTGGTAGCGCCGGGCCGTCCGGCCGCGGTGGTGAGGCAGGACTGGCCGGAGGCGGTCATCACGGTCATCGAGGAGGCAGGACCTGATCCCGCGCAGGTGCTGCGGACGGCCGGCCGCGTCCAGACCTGGGCCGCGGGGCCGGGAATGGGCACCGACGAGAACGCCGCCGGGCTGCTCAGGGAGGTGCTCGCCCGCGACGTGCCGGTCCTCGTGGACGCGGACGGCCTGACCCTGCTCGCCGCCGACCGCGGCCTGGTGCCCCGGCAGGCGCCGACGCTGCTGACCCCGCATGCCGGCGAGCTGGCGAGGCTGCTCGGCGTGGACCCGGCTGACGTAGAGGCGCGCCGGCTCGAGTACGTGCGGCGGGCCGCGAGCGAGCTGGGAGTCACCGTGCTGCTCAAGGGCTCGACCACGGTGATCGCCGAGCCGCTGGCCGGTTCGCCCGTGTTCGTCAACTCGACCGGTACCCCCTGGCTGGCCACCGCGGGCAGCGGCGACGTGCTGACCGGGCTGGCCGGCTCGCTGCTCGCGCAGGGGCTCGACGTGATGCACGCGGCCGCCGTCGCGGCGTACCTGCACGGGCTGGCTGCCCGGCTGGCCGCGGCCGGACCTGGCGGACCGTGCGGGCCCGGCGCAGGCGATGAGAACCTTGCCCCGGGCGCACTCGCGGAGCTGGCCGTGCCCGTGCGCGACGGCCCTGTGGCCGCGCCCATCGGCGCCCCGGACGTGCTGCAGGCGCTGCCAGCCGCAATCCGCGCGGTACGAGCGGCCGGGCGCTAGGCCGCAGGCACGGCCCGGGCCGCCGAGGACGACGGTCCGCCGAGACGACGGGCCGCAAAGGACGACGGGCCGCGATGGACGCGGCTGGTTCGCCCGGCGCCGTTCTGGAAATCCCGCCGTCTGGAAACCCGCATCGGCCTGGGCCGGCCGGCCGCCGGCTCCGGGCTGGCAGACTGGAGCGTCGTGAACATCATCGGGGAAGCCGTCATCGACCTGTCCGCGATCAGGGAAAATACCGCCGCGCTCCGCGAGCGGGTCGGGGCCGCAGGGCTGATGGCGGTGGTCAAGGCCGACGGCTACGGGCACGGCATGATCCCGGCGGCGAATGCGGCCCTGGCCGGCGGGGCCAGCTGGCTCGCGGTGGTGGGCGTGCCCGAGGCTCTGGCGCTGCGCGGGGCCGGGATCACCGCGCCGGTGCTGTGCCTGATGGACGACCCGCAGGCGGCGCACGCCGAGGCCATCGGGCGCGGGATCGACCTGTGCGTCGGTACCCGCGGCACGCTCAGCCAGATCGCGGCCGCGGCGCGATCGGCGGGGCGGCCGGCCCGGATACATCTCAAGGCAGACACCGGCATGTCGCGTGGCGGCGCGACCGTCGCGGACTGGCCTGGCCTGGTCGACGCTGCGCTCGCCGCGCAAGCGGACGGCTACGTTGAAATCACCGCCATCTGGTCCCACTTGGCGTGCGCCGACATCCCCGGCCATGCATCAGTTGAGGCGCAGCTCGCCGCGTTCGGCGACGCGGTCGAGCGGGCCGAGAAGGCCGGGGCGCGGCCGGAGCTGCGGCACCTGGCCAATACCGCGGCCACGCTGACCCGGCCCGACGCCTGGTTCGACCTGGTCCGGGCCGGCGGCGGGATCTACGGCCTCGGCACCATGCCCGGCGGCCCCCCGGGCTGGCTGCGGCCGGCGATGACGGCCAGGACTCGCCTGGTCCAGGTCAAGCGGGTCCCGGCCGGCTCGGGCGTGTCGTACGGGCACCGCTGCGTCACGAAGACGGAGACCACGCTCGGGCTGGTGCCGGTGGGCTACGCGGAGGGCGTGCCCAGGGCGGCGTCGGGGGTGGGGCAGGTTCACGCCGCAGGGCGGCGCCGGGCGATCTGCGGCACGGTCTGCATGAACCAGTTCGTGGTCGACCTCGGCGATGATCCGGCCTCTGCGGGGGACGAGGTGGTCCTGTTCGGCCCCGGCGATGACGGCGAGCCGACCGCGCAGGAGTGGGCCGACGCGCTCGGCACCATCTCTTATGAGATCGTCACCGCGGTTGGCGGGCTCTGGCCCAAAAGCTACCGTTGAGTAGCCTGTGCGGCGGCGGGCAGGCGGTCACCGAGCGGGACACCCGGACCGGCCCGGGCGGGAGGAATCATGGCCAGGTGGCGGAGGATCAGCCGGATCGCGGGGATCAGCGCGGGCGCCGCGGCGGCGGGGGTCGGCGCGGTGATCACGGCCGAGCGGCTCGCGGCGCACCGGCTGCGGCTGTTTCCCGACCCGGCGGCGGATGAGCCGTTCGGCGAGCTGCGCGGGCGGGAATTCGTCGTGCTCGCCCCCGACGCGGTACCGCTGCACGTGGAGGTCAACGGCCCGGACGACGCCCCGGTCACGATCATCTTCTGCCACGGGTATGCGCTGAACCAGGACAGCTGGCACTACCAGCGCCGCGACCTGGCCGGCGTCGCCAGGCTGGTGTTGTGGGATCAGCGTGGCCACGGGCGGTCCGGCCGCGCTGCCGGGCAGCCGGTCACCGTCGATCAGACCGGCGGCGACCTGGACGCGGTCATCGGGTCCGTGACGGCCGAGAGCTCTCGCGTGATCCTGGTCGGCCATTCGATGGGCGGCATGACGATCATGGCACTGGCCGGCCAGCACCCGGAACTGTTCGGCTCCCGGGTGGCCGGCGTTGTCCTCATCGCGACCACGGCGGGCGGGCTGAGCGGGCCGGACGGCCTGGTGCCGGGGATGCCGTCACCGCTGCGGACGTTCCTGCAGCACGTCGCGCCGGTCCTGCTGACCGCGGCCGCGGCCGGACGGCAGGCCGCGCTGATCGAACGCGGCCGGAAGGCATCGAAAGAGCTGGAGCTGGTGGCCACCCGGTACATGGCGTTCGGCGATCCGCAGGCCAGCATGACCTTGACCGAATTCCTCGAGTGCATGATCCGCGAGGTGCCGGTGGGCGTCATCGCGCAGTTCTACCGCGCGCTGCTCGGCTGCGACCAGCACGGCGTGCTCGGCGTGCTCGGCCGGGTGCCGGTGACCGTCGTGACCGGGGACCGGGATCGCGTGGTCCCGCCGCAGCTGGGCACCGAGCTCGCCGCCGAGATCCCCGGCGCCCGGCTGGTCACCGTGCCCGGGGCGGGCCACGCGGTGATGCTGGAGCGCCCGGATGTCGTCAACTACGCGATCACCAGCCTGCTCGGCGAGATTCAGCCGGGTAGCCGGCCGTGGCCGTCGCGGCGGCCCGGCGACGGGGGAGGCGTGCGCGGAGTTGCCTGACGAGACCACGCTGCCGGCCGTCACCGTGCCGACCGCCGCCGCGATGCGCGGGCTCGGCCGCCGCCTGGCCGGGGTGCTGCACCCCGGGGACCTGGTGCTGCTGGCCGGGCCGCTCGGCGCGGGCAAGACCACCCTGGTGCAGGGCCTGGGCGAGGCCCTGCGGATACGCGGCCTGGTCACTTCGCCGACGTTCGTCATCGCCCGGGTGCACCCGTCGCTGGCCGACGGCCCCGCCCTGGTGCACGTGGACGCCTACCGGCTCGGCGGGCTGGCCGAGGTGGACGACCTTGACCTGGACCTGGCCGGCTCGGTGACGGTGGTGGAATGGGGGGAGGGCCTGGCCGAAGGGCTTTCCGCCGACCGCCTGGAGATCACGATCGGCTTCGCGGCGGCCGATCCGGGGCCGGATCCGCCCGAGGGCGAGCCGCGCGACGAGCCGCGCACCCTGCGGATCACCGGGACCGGATCGCGCTGGGCATCCCCCCAGGCCACGGCCGCGCTGGCCCGTGCAGCGGCGCGGCAGCATCCCGCCGGGCCCGGGTAAAAATCCGTCCGTCCTGGCCTACCGGGCGGCCCGGAAGCCCTATAGTTCCGGCTTATCCTCTAGGTCGCCGGACCCGGCCTGGATCGCCGGTCAGCATCGCAGCCATTCTCCGCGCCGTTCACCGGGACAGCGCGGATTTCCCCAGTACGGAGGCGCGCCGTGGCTCAGCAGGGGTCTGGCCCTCCTCGGTTTCCGCCTGGCCCGGCTCCGGGCGCGCGCGGTCCAGGGCGGTCGGACGCCAGCCCGGAGCCCGACGAGGAGCTTCCGCCCTGGGCCATCCCGGCACCGGTCCGGCCGCCGCGACGTCACCGCAGCTCACCCCGCCCGCCCGGGGTGGGTAGCCGTCACAGCGAGCCGGATGGAGGCGTACCCGGCCGTGACGGGCCGCGCACCGGGGACGGCGCGCGCCACGGCGGCGTCGCTCGCCACCGCGGCGCTGTGCTCGACGACGGCGGCGGGCTCGACGGCGCCCCCGGGCTCGACGGCGCCCCCGGGCTCGACGGCAGCCCCGGGCACGACGGCGCCCCCAGGCTCGACGGCGGCCCCGGGCACGAAGGCGGCCCCGGGCGCGGCGGCGAGGGTATACAGCGCGGCAGCGACCGGGCACGGCGCGACGGTGATGGAGCACGGCGCGACGATGGCGGGGCCGGCGACGGTGACGGCGGCGGCCTGCGCCTGCCCTTCGGCCGGGCCAAGGCCGCCCGGGCCAGGCGGAACAGGCGCCGGCTCCACCTGTGGGGAGCCGTCGCCGCCGGCGCCGCGGTCATTGCCGTCCTGATCTACGTTCTGCTTCCCGGTGGCGGCGCGCCCTCGCCCGCGGGAGGGGAAAGGTTCGTCACCACGTACCTGCCTGGCGAGTACCGGTTGGTGCCGGATACCTGTCAGTCGGTGTCGGCCGCCACGCTCAGCCGGTACCTGCCGGGCAGGCCCACCAGGGCAGCGCTGCCCGGGCTCTCCGGCAACTCGGGCAACCAGTGCGACTGGACGCTTGACCGCAAGCCGGCGTACCGGCTGCTTCAGGTGACCGCTCAGGCTTACGCGCCGAGCGGGCTGGCCAGCGGCAACGGCAGCGCCACCTCGGCCGCGAAGGACGCCTACGCGCAGGATCTGCAGGCCGAGACGCACCCGGCGCGCAGCACGCACCAGCCGCCGGCCAGGATCACCGTGATCCACGGCCTCGGCACCGTGGCGTTCAGCGCGTTCCAGGTGATCAAGGCGGGCGGGGACACGACAGACCGGGTCACGGTGGCGGCCAGGCTCCGCAACGCGCTGGTCACCGTCGCGTTCAGCGGTCTCGATCACGCCAGCCGGGGCGGCTACGGGCCGGCTTCGCCCGCCGAGCTTGCGGCCGGCGCCACCGCCGCGGCCAGGGACGTGCTGGCCAAGATCAGCTGAACCGGGGCCTTCGCGTCATCGGCGCCGAGGGCGGGCAAGATGGCCGCGAGCACCGGCGAGACGGCCGGCCCCGGATGAACGAGACGGCCGGCCCCGGATGAAGTGGTCCGCCCGGTGATCTACCCTGCTGCACGTGCTGCTGCTGGCGTTTGATACCGCGACCCCGGCCACTACGGCCGCGGTGCACGACGGCCAGCGCGTACTCGCCGAAACCACCACCGTGGACGCCCGCCGCCACGGTGAGCTGCTCATGCCCTCGATCGTCAGCGTGCTCAGCCGGGCCGGCGTCAGCCGCGATGACGTGACGGCGGTGGTGGCCGGCGCCGGCCCCGGTCCCTACACCGGCCTGCGCGTCGGCCTGGTCACCGCCCGCGTGCTCGCGGCCGTGCTCGGCGTGCCGGCGTACGGCGTGGGCACGCTCGACGCGATCGCGCATGCGGCGTTCGCCGCGGCCGCGGGCCGCGAGTTCCTCGTCGCGACCGACGCCCGCCGGCATGAGGTGTACTGGGCTCGGTACTCCGCAGCAGGCCAGCGCGTCGCCGGGCCCGCGGTCGGGCCTGCGGCCGGGCTGGACACCGCCGTGCCCGCGGCCGGCGAGGGCCCGCGGCTTTACCCCGGGTCCTTCGGCGAGCCGATCGGGCCACGCTATCCGGCCGCTTCCGCGCTGGCTGACTACGCGGCCGAACGGCTGGCGGCCGGCGCCGTACTCCCGCCAGCCGAGCCGCTCTACCTCCGAAGGCCCGATGCGCGGGTACCTGGCCCGCCCAAGCGGGTGTCGCCGGCATGACCGCCCGGCTGCGCCGCATGGCGGCTGGCGACCTGCCCGCCGTGCTCGACCTGGAGCGCGAGCTGTTTCCCGAGGACGCCTGGACGCGGGACATGTTCGCCGGCGAGCTGGGCGGCGGCTCGGCTGGCCGGTACTACCTGGTCGCCGAGGAGGGCGGCCACATCGTGGGCTACGCGGGGCTGCTCGCGCCGGTATCGCGGCGGCCCCGCCGCGGACCTGGCGGCCAGGCGGACGTGCTGACGATGGCGGTCGCCCCCGGTCACTGGGGCCGGGGGATAGGGTCGGCGCTGCTGGAGGCGCTGCTGGCCGAGGCGGCAGCCCAGAGCTGCGCCGAGGTGTTCCTCGAGGTCCGGGTGGACAACCCGCGGGCGCAGCGGCTGTACCGCAGGCACGGATTCGCCGATGTGGGCCTGCGCCGGGGGTACTACCAGCCGAGCGGCACGGACGCGCTGGTGATGCGGCGGCCGCTGGATGCCGCGCAGTCCTCCCCAGCGCCGGGCCAGGCGTCGGCCGCGCCTGCGCCCGGTCCGCCGGAGCAGCGGTCATGACCGCGCCGCTCGTGCTTGGCATCGAGACCTCCTGCGACGAGACGGGAGCCGGGCTGGTCCGCGGGCACGCACTGCTCGCCGACGCGGTCGCATCGAGCGTGGATGAGCACGCGCGGTTCGGCGGCGTGGTGCCCGAGGTGGCCAGCCGCGCGCACCTGGAGGCGATGGTGGCCACGGTGGACCGGGCCCTCGCGGTCGCGGGCGAGAAGCTGTCCGCGGTGGACGCGATCGCCGTCACCGCAGGGCCGGGCCTGGCCGGCGCCCTCCTGGTCGGGGTGGCCGCGGCCAAGGCCTACGCGTCCGCGCTGGACCGGCCGCTGTATGGCGTCAACCACCTGGCCGCGCACATCGCGGTGGATCAGCTCGAGCATGGCCCGCTGCCGGCCCCCGCGGTCGCCCTGCTGGTCTCCGGCGGGCATTCCTCGCTGCTGCTCGTGCCGCAGGCGGTTACCGAGGTGGTGCCGCTGGGCGCGACCATCGACGACGCGGCCGGCGAGGCCTACGACAAGGTGGCGCGGCTGCTCGGGCTGCCGTTTCCCGGCGGCCCGCCGATCGACGCGGCAGCCGCCAGCGGAGACCCGTCCGCGGTCGCCTTCCCGCGCGGCAAGTACCGGGACGGAACGCTCGACTTCTCCTTCGCCGGGCTGAAGACGGCGGTAGCACGCTGGGTGGAGGCGCGGCAGGCCGCCGGCCAGGCCGTCCCGGTCAGCGACGTCGCCGCGTCTTTCCAGGAGTCGGTGGCCGACGTGCTGACCGCCAAGGCGGTCGCGGCCTGCCGGCAGAACGGGGCCGCGGACCTGATCATCGGCGGCGGCGTGGCCGCCAACTCGCGGCTGCGCGCGCTGGCCGCCGAGCGCTGTGCCGCAGCCGGGATCCGGCTCCGGGTGCCCAGGCCCGGGCTGTGCACGGACAACGGTGCCATGGTGGCCGCGCTCGGCGCCGAACTGCTGGCCCGCGACGTGCCGCCGTCCCCGCTCGATCTCCCCGCGGATTCTTCCCTGCCGGTCACCGAGGTAGTGGTCAGGTAGCTGGCATACTTCGCCAGCCGGCGAAGCTGCCCGGCCCTAGGGTCACGGCATGGCCGATGATGAGCTGACCCCGCCGGTGGCCCGGTCCGGCGCGCGCGAATGGACCGCCCGCCGGTACGCCGACGTCCTGGCCGTCCTTGCCGACAGCCGGTTCGAGGTGGCCGGGGCCGGGCCGGGCGGTCCGCCCGGCACGCTGCCCTGGCTGCGCGGCTCGGTGTCGCGTTTCGCCAACGGCGGCGAGCACCGGCAGCGCCGGGCGCGCGCGATCGCGGAGCTGCGCCAGCTGGAACCCGGCCGGCTGCGCCGCGCCGCGGCCCGGCGGGCCGCGGCCGTGATGACCGCCGCGGCCAGACCGGGCGAGCGGTTTGACGCGATGGCCTTGCTGGCCAGGCGGGTGCCGATGGCGGTCATGGCGGCGGGCCTGGGGGTGACATGTCCCCACGATGCCGCCGACGCGGCGATCACGATCGCGGCCGGTTACTTCCCCGGCTCGGATCCCCAGGCGGAGCGGCTGGCCGGCCCGGCGACGGCGCGGCTCGCCGGCCTGCTGGGCCCGGCCGGTGCCGACGTGATCGTCGCCAGGATCGCCCTCATGGTCCAGGGTTGTGACGCGACCGCGGGCCTGATCGGCATGGCGCTGCGCCTGCTGCAGGACACCCAGCAGGCTTGCGCGGACTGGCCGACCGGCGCAGTGCTGGACCAGGCGCTGTGGCTCACGCCGGTGGTGCGGGCCAGCCGGCGCACCGCCCGGGTGGCGGTCCGCGTCAACGGCAGCGCCCGGGTCGGCGCGGGCGACATCGTGGTGTGCGACGTCGAGGCGGCCCACCGTGACCCGGCCGGTTCCGGCTGCTGCGCCCCCGGCGCGGCCGGCCCGCGCGGGCTGGCGTTCGGGTCCGGGCTCCGGCCGTGCCCCGGCCGCTCGCAGGCCCTGGCGCTCGCGGCCGGCGTTGTCGATGCGGTGCGGGAGGGCTGCACCTTCCTGCCCGGTCAGCGGGTCGAGTACGAGCAGTCCCCGCTGCGGATTCCCGTCCGGCTGGAGGTGGCGCTGCGCTGAGCGGGCGGCGGGCGCGCCGGGCACCGCTGGCCGGCCGCCCGGATGCCTCAGCCGGCCCGGCCGGGGCCGCCGGCCCGGCGCGGCCCGGCTTGACGAGTCCGGGTGGGGCCGATACTGTTCGGGACTGGCACTCGCTAGTGTAGAGTGCTAATGCGACAAGGGCCGGTCTGGCACCCGCGACGACAGGCCGCCATGGTCGCCTCTCAACCCAACTCTCAGTTAGCTAGCCTTTCCGGAGGGGGAGGTCAGATCGTGACGACCGCCACCAAGGTTGTTCTCAAACCGCTCGAAGACCGGATCGTGGTCCGCCCGCTCGAAGCCGAGCAGACGACCGCGTCTGGCCTGGTAATCCCAGACACCGCCAAGGAGAAGCCCCAGGAGGGCGAGGTTCTCGCGGTGGGTCCCGGGCGCTTCGACGATGCCGGCGCCAAGCGCGTCCCTATGGACGTCAAGGTCGGCGACGTGGTGCTGTACAGCAAGTACGGCGGCACGGAGGTGAAGTACAGCGGCGAGGAGTACCTGGTGCTTTCCGCCCGCGACGTGCTCGCCGTCATCGACAAGTAACGATCCGCGCTCGGCGGGGACGCCGCGTCTCGCTGGAGGCGCAGCGTCCCCGTCGTCGCCGTGGACCGGCGTAACTGAACAAGCTCAATCCCGAAGAATGCAACTCGATCGGAGCCCGACTTTTCATGGCCAAGATCATTGAATTTGACGTTGACGCGCGGCGCTCGCTCGAGCGCGGCGTGAACCGCCTTGCCGACGCCGTCAAGGTGACCCTGGGGCCGCGCGGACGCAACGTGGTCATCGACAAGAAGTGGGGCGCCCCGACTATCACCAACGACGGCGTTACCGTCGCCCGCGAGGTGGATCTCGAGGATCCGTACGAGAACCTCGGCGCGCAGCTCGCCAAGGAGGTGGCCACCAAGACGAACGACATCGCCGGGGACGGCACCACCACCGCGACCGTGCTCGCCCAGGCGATGGTCCGCGAGGGCCTGCGCTCGGTCGCGGCCGGCACCAACCCGATCTCGCTCAAGCGCGGTATCGACGCGGCGGCCGAGGCGGTGTCCGAGCGCCTGCTCAAGATCGCCCGCGAGGTGACCGAGCGCAGTGACATCGCGCACGTGGCCACGATCTCCGCCCAGGACCGCGAAATCGGCGACCTGATTGCCGAGGCCTTCGACAAGGTCGGCAAGGACGGCGTCATCACCGTGGAAGAGTCCCAGACCATGGGTCTCGAGCTGGAGTTCACCGAGGGCCTGCAGTTCGACAAGGGCTACATCTCGCCGTACTTCATCACCGACCAGGACCGGATGGAGGCGGTGCTCGAGGACGCCTACGTGCTGCTGTACGCGTCCAAGATCTCCGCCATGACGGACTTCCTGCCGCTGCTGGAGCAGGTGGCCCAGGCCAAGAAGCCCATGCTGGTGGTGGCCGAGGACGTGGACGGCGAGGCGCTGGCCACGCTGGTGGTGAACAAGATCCGCGGCCTGCTCAACGTGGTCGCCGTGAAGGCCCCCGGGTTCGGCGACCGGCGCAAGGCCATGCTCGGTGACATGGCGGTGCTCACCGGGGCCGAGGTGATCAGCGAGGAAGTGGGCCTGAAGCTTGACGGTGTCGGGCTGGACCAGCTGGGCACGGCCCGCAGGATCGTGGTGACCAAGGACACGACCACGATCGTGGACGGCGGCGGCAACCAGGAGGCCATCCAGGACCGGATCCGCCAGATCCGCACCGAGATCGACGACACCGACTCCGACTGGGACCGCGAGAAGCTGCAGGAGCGGCTGGCCAAGCTGTCCGGCGGCGTGTGCGTGCTCCGGGCCGGCGCGGCGACCGAGGTCGAGCTCAAGGAGAAGAAGCACCGGCTCGAGGACGCCATCTCCGCCACCAGGGCGGCGATCGAGGAGGGCATCATCGCCGGCGGCGGCAGCGCGCTCGTGCAGACCGGGGTCGACCTCGGTGACCTCGGCCGGACCGGGGACGAGGCCACGGGCGTGCACGTGGTCCGGACCGCCCTGAGCGAGCCCTGCAAGTGGATCGCGCTGAACGCCGGGGTCGAGGGCGCCGTGGTCGTGGCCAAGGTCGCCACGCTCGGCGAGGGCAACGGCTTCAACGCGGCCACCGGAGAGTACGGCGACCTGATCGCTCAGGGAGTCATCGACCCGGTCAAGGTAACCAGGTCGGCGGTGCAGAACGCCGCCTCGATCGCCGGCATGCTGCTCACCACCGAGGCCCTCGTGGTGGACAAGCCCGAAGAGGAGGCCGACGCCCCGGCCGGCCACTCCCACGGCCACGCTCACTAGCGGCCTGTTTTCCCGACGGCCCTGGCCGGCTGCGTTCAGCAGCCGGCCAGGGCCGTCGGCCGTGATGCACGGCGGACCACGCCACCGTGCATGGCGGCCTTTGCGCCCGGGCCGCGGCGACGATCCGCGAAGGCCGGGCCCGGCGGGCCTTCCGCTTTTTCCCGGCCTGGTGGCGATAGATCCGGGCGGCCTGGGCAGTATTCACTCGTGACGGAGGGACGCACCACCGGGCACACGGCAGCGGGGGACAGCCGAACCCGCCGTGCGGCACCCGGCCAGCCCGGCCAGGCCGGCCTCCGCGACCTGACCGATCGCGCGGTCAGCGGGCAGCCCGACGCGATCGAGAGCCTGATCGAGCAGGTCCGGCCGATGGTGGTGCGGTACTGCCGCACCCGCCTCGGCCGGATCGCCGGCCACTACCACATCGCCGATGACGTGGCCCAGGAGGTCTGCATCGCCGTGCTCGTAGCGCTGCCCAGGTACCGGGACATGGGCCGGCCGTTCGCGTCGTTCGTCTACGGCATCGCCTCGCACAAGGTCGCCGACGCGGTCCGCAGCGCGACCCGGTCCGCGGTGCCCACCGGGGATCTGCCGGACGGCCCGGACGACCGGCCGGGACCCGAAGAGATGGCGGTGGCCTACATCGAGGCGCAGCGGGTCCGGGACCTGCTGGCCCGGCTTCCCGGCCACCTGCGGGAACTCCTCGTGCTCCGGATGGTGACGGGCCTGACCGCCGAAGAGACCGGCAACGTGCTCGGCATGTCAGCCGGGGCGGTCCGGGTGGCCCAGCACCGGGCCCTGGCCCGGCTGCGGGCCATCGCGGTACGCGAATCCATGGCCTGAGGCGGGCTGGCCGGGCACGCGGCCGGGCCGGCCCGCCGCGGCCATGCCCGCCCGGGGTCACCGGCCCGGGACGGCCGCCGATCGCCCCTAGGATGGATGCCAACCACACGTCCTTTCCTGGAGGCGCCATGGCCGACGACCTCAAGTTCGCCCCGCCCGGGCTGACCTTTGACGACGTGCTGCTGCTGCCCGCGCACTCCACGATCATGCCGAGCGACGCGGACCTCACCGCGAGGCTGACCCGCCGCCTGTCGCTGCGCGTCCCGCTGATCTCATCGGCCATGGACACCGTGACCGAAGCCCGGATGGCGGTCGCCATGGCCCGGCAGGGCGGCGTCGGCGTGCTGCACCGCAACCTCGCCGTCGAGGAGCAGGCGCAGCAGGTGGACATGGTGAAGCGGTCCGAGGCGGGCATGATCACCGACCCGGTGACCTGCGGCCCCGGTGCCACGGTGGCCGAGGTCGAGGCGCTCTGCGCCAGGTACCGCATCTCCGGCGTGCCGGTCACCGACGACGACGGCATCCTGCTGGGCATCGCCACCAACCGCGACATCCGGTTCGAGAGCGACCACAGCCGCCGGGTGTCCGAGGTCATGACCCCGATGCCGCTGGTCACCGCGCCGGTCGGCGCGGCCGCCGACGAGGCGCTCGCCCTGCTCAAGGAGCATAAGGTCGAGAAGCTTCCGCTGGTCAACCGGCAGGGCCGGCTGCGCGGCCTGATCACGGTCAAGGACTTCACCAAGAGCGAGAAGTTCCCGCACGCCACCAAGGACGCCAAGGGCCGCCTGGTGGTCGGCGCGTCGGTGGGCGTGGGCGCGGACGCCAAGCGCAGGGCGGTGGCGCTGATCGAGGCCGGGGTGGACTTCCTGGTGGTGGATACGGCGCACGGGCACGCGCAGCCGGTCCTGGACATGGTCGCCCAGATCAAGGCGAACACCAGCGTGGATGCGATCGGCGGGAACGTCGCCACCAGGGCGGGCGCCCAGGCAATGGTCGAGGCCGGCGCCGACGGGGTGAAGGTAGGGGTGGGGCCCGGTTCCATCTGCACCACCCGCGTGGTGGCCGGGGTCGGTGTCCCGCAGGTCACCGCGATCTACGAGGCGGCGCATGCGGCCCGGCGCGCGGGCGTCCCGGTGATCGGCGACGGCGGCCTGCAGTATTCCGGCGACATCGCGAAGGCCATCGCGGCCGGCGCCGACACCGTGATGCTCGGCGGGCTGCTGGCCGGCTGCGAGGAAAGCCCGGGCGAGCGGGTGTTCGTCGGGGGCAAGCAGTTCAAGCTGTACCGGGGAATGGGGTCGCTGGGCGCGATGGCCGGCCGCGAGCGCGGCCGGTCCTACTCCAGGGACCGGTACTTCCAGGACGACGTGCTGGCGGAGGACAAGCTCGTCCCGGAGGGCGTCGAGGGGCAGGTTCCCTACCGCGGCCCGCTGGCGGCGGTGGCCGGCCAGCTGACCGGCGGCTTGCGGGCCGCGATGGGGTACTGCGGTGCCCGGACCATCGCCGAGCTGCAGGAGGCGAAGTTCATCCAGGTCACCGGGGCCGGCCTGACCGAGAGTCACCCGCATGACATCCAGATGACCGTCGAGGCGCCCAATTACGCCGGGCGGCACCAGTGAGGGTTCGCCACGACGGGCTAGCGAGGGCGGCACAGTGACCCAGGTGGAGATCGGGCGCGGCAAGAGCGGCAGGCGAGCCTACTCCCTGGACGAGATCGGCCTGGTGCCGTCCCGCCGGACCAGGGATCCCGAGGAGGTCTCGATCGCCTGGCAGATCGACGCCTACCGGTTCGAGCTGCCGCTGGTCGTCTGCCCCATGGACAGCGTGGTGTCACCGCGCACGGCGATCGAGATCGGCAGGCTCGGCGGCCTGGCCGTGCTCGACCTGGAAGGGCTGTGGACCAGGTATGAGAACCCGGAGCCGCTGCTGGCCGAGATCGCCGAACTGGACGAGCCAGCGGCCACCCGCCGGCTGCAGACAATCTACGCCGAACCCATCAAGGAAGACCTGATCGGGCGCAGGATCGAGGAGATCCGCGGCGCCGGGGTCACCACCGCGGCCCGGCTGTCGCCGCAGCGCACCGTGCAGTACTACAAGGCGGTCATCGACGCCGGCGCGGACATCTTCGTGATCCGCGGCACCACGGTCTCGGCCGAGCACGTGTCCGGCCAGGCCGAGCCGCTCAACCTCAAGCGGTTCATCTACGAGCTGGACGTGCCGGTCATCGTCGGCGGCTGCGCCACGCACACCGCGGCGCTGCACCTGATGCGGACCGGGGCGGCGGGGGTACTGGCCGGGTTCGGCGGCGGCTCGGGCCACACCACCGCGGCGGTGCTCGGCGTCGGCGTGCCCATGGCCACCGTGATAGCGGACGTCGCGGCGGCCCGCCGCGACTACATGGACGAGTCGGGCGGCCGGTACGTGCACGTGCTCGCCGACGGTGGCATGACCCACAGCGGTGACATCGCCAAGGCGGTGGCTTGCGGAGCCGACGCGGTGATGGTCGGCTCGCCGTTCGCCCGGGCCGCGCAGGCCCCCGGGCGGGGCTACCACTGGGGCAGCGAGGCGCACCATCCAGAGCTGCCCCGCGGCGCACGGGTCGAGGTCGGCACGATCGGGTCACTCGAGCAGATCCTGCACGGCCCGTCCACCGCCGCGGATGGCTCGATGAACCTGATGGGCGCACTGCGCCGGTCGATGGCCACCGCCGGGTACTCCGATCTCAAGGAATTCCAGCGGGTCGAGGTCGTGGTGACGCCGAGCAGCCGCCCCCGGGCCGAGCCCGCCGCGCCCGGCGAGTCCGGCGTCAGGTGAGCCCGGCACCGGGTCCTCGCGGCCGCAGGCCGGCATCCGGGCGATGGCTACCCGCGGGTACCGTTCGGAATGTGAATATCGGGGGAAACCGGAAGGGGCATAACGGGCGCGGCTGGGCCGCCGTCCCGGGGGCCGGCGTGGCCACGGCGCTGGGCCCGGACAAGCGGGCCGCTGCGCTCGGCGACCGCGAGCGCGATGCCGCGCTGGCGGCGCTGCCCGCGCAGGAGCATCAGGTACTGGTGGTCGGCGGCGGCGTGGTCGGCGCCGGGGTGGCCCTGGACGCCGCGACCCGGGGCCTGTCGGTCGGGCTGGTGGAGGCCAGGGACTTCGCCTCGGGCACCTCGTCGCGATCGAGCAAGCTCATCCACGGCGGCCTGCGCTACCTGGAGCAGCTCAACTTCGCGCTGGTCAGGGAGGCGCTCACCGAACGGGCACTGCTGCTGCGGCGGATCGCGCCGCACTTGGTCCAGCCGGTCTCGTTCCTGTACCCGCTCACCCACCGCGGCGGCTGGGAGCGGGCGTACGTGGGGGCAGGGGTGCGGCTGTATGACCTGCTGGGCCTCTCGCTGGGGCAGGTCCGGGGGCTGCCCCCGCACCGGCAGCTGACCAGGCGCGCGGCGCTGGAGCTGGCGCCGGGGCTGAAGCGGTCCGCGGTGCACGGTGCGGTCAGGTACTGGGACGCGCAGGTGGACGACGCCCGGTTCGTCATCGCCCTGCTGCGCACCGCGGCCAGCTACGGCGCCAGGGTGGCCTCCCGCACCCAGGTCACCGGCTTCCTGCGCGAGGGCGAGCGGGTCACCGGGGTGCGCGCGGTGGATCTGGAAACCGGGACCGAGCTGGAGATCCGCGCCCAGCAGGTGGTCAACGCGACCGGCGTGTGGACCGACGACATCCAGGCCCTGGTCGGCGGCCGTGGCATGATCAACGTTCGCGCGTCCAAGGGCATTCACCTGGTCGTGCCCCGGGACCGGATCCACTCGAGCACGGGCATCATCGTCCGCACCCCGCTGAGCGTGCTGTTCGTGATCCCGTGGGGCCGGCACTGGATCATCGGCACTACCGACACGGACTGGTCGCTGGACAAGGCCCACCCGGCCGCCAGCCGGTCGGACATCGAGTACGTGCTCGGCCAGGTCAACCGGGTGCTCCGGGTCCCGCTGAGCACCGACGACGTGGAAGGCGTGTACGCCGGGCTGCGCCCGCTGCTGTCCGGCGAGTCGGACGAGACGTCCAAGCTCTCCCGCGAGCACACCGTGGCCCACCCGGTGCCGGGCCTGGTGATGATCGCCGGCGGCAAGTACACCACGTACCGGCTGATGGCCAGGGACGCGGTGGACGCGGTGGCGCACGGGCTCGATGGCCGGGTCCCGCGGTCCTGCACCGACGAGGTGCCGCTGGCGGGCGCGGACGGGTTCCCCGCACTCTGGAATTCCCGGTACCAGCTGGCCCGCGCCTCCGGCCTGCACGTGGCCAGGATCGAGCACCTGCTGCACCGGTACGGCACCCTGATCGGCGAGGTCCTCGGCCTGATCGAGGCCGACCCGGAGCTGGGCCTGCCGCTGGCGGGCGCGGACGACTACCTGCGGGCGGAGATCGTCTACGCGGCGTCGCACGAAGGCGCCCGCCACCTCTACGACGCGCTAGCCCGCCGCACGCACATCACGATCGAGACCTGGGATCACGGGCTGTCGGCGGCCGCTGAGGCGGCGCGGCTGATGGCCGGGCCGCTGGGCTGGGATTCCCGGCAGACGGCGCGTGAGGTGGAGCACTTCCAGGCCGTCATCACCGCCGAGCGTGCTTCGCAGGATGCCAGTGATGACCAGGTGGCCGACGCCATCCGGCTGGGCGCCCCCGACATCGTGCCGCTGGTGGGCACGGCCGCCGGGGGCCGCAAGTAGGCCGCGCAAGCCGGCCAGTGCCCAGCCCGTGCCCAGCCCGGGTGCAGCTGGCGGACGCCTAGAATCGGGGCCATGAACCAGCCGTCCCGGCCGCCGCGACCGCGGGTCCTGTCCGGTATCCAGCCGACCGCCGACTCGTTTCACCTGGGTAACTACCTCGGTGCGGTGCGGCAGTGGGTGACGCTGCAGGACACTCACGATGCCTTCTACTGCGTCGTGGACCTGCACGCGATCACGGTTCCGCAGGACCCGGTGCTGCTCCGCCGCCGGACCAGGGTCGCCGCCGCCCAGCTGTTCGCGGCCGGGCTCGACCCCGCGCGCTGCACCGTGTTCGTGCAGAGCCACGTGGCCGAGCACACCGAGCTGGCCTGGGTGCTCGGATGCATCACCGGCTTCGGCGAGGCCAGCCGGATGATCCAGTTCAAGGACAAGTCGGCCAAGGGCGGCATGGACCAGGCCAGCGTCGGCCTGTTCACCTACCCGGTCCTGCAGGCCGCCGACATCCTGCTGTACCAGGCCGACCAGGTGCCGGTGGGCGAGGACCAGCGGCAGCACCTGGAGCTCACCAGGGATCTCGCGCAGCGGTTCAACCACCGGTTCGGCGCGACCTTCACCGTGCCGGGGCCGTACATCCTGCCCGGCGTGGCCAAGATCAATGACCTGCAGGATCCGTCGGCGAAGATGAGCAAGTCGTCGTCCTCGCCGCAAGGCATCGTGGATGTCCTGGACGAGCCTGACGTGATCCGCCGGAAGTTCGCCCGGGCCGTCACCGACGCGGGCACCGACATCCGCGCCGACGAGGCGGCCAAGCCGGGCATCACCAACCTGCTGCGGATCTACTCGGCGCTGGCCGGGATACCCGTGGCCGAGGTCGAGGCCGCGCACGCCGGGACCGGGTACGGTGCCTTCAAGCGCGAGCTTGCCGAGCTGGTGGTGAGCACGTTCGCGCCGGTCAGGGAGCGGACGGAGAAGATGCTCGCCGACGAGACCGAGCTCGACCGGCTGCTGGCCGACGGGGCCCGCCGGGCGGGCAGGGTGGCCAGGCAGACCATGACCCTGGTCAGGGACCGCACGGGCCTGCTGCTGCCCAGGCCCGGCGCGGCCGGGCAGTAGCGCGCCCGGACCCCGGCCTGGTGCCAGAGACGGTTACGACCGTCCCTGGCGCGTTCTTGTCACCGACCGCCGGGAGTACAGCACGAATCCGGCGAACAGCAGCCCGGCGAGTACCAGGAAGCCCACGGCCACGGCTCCGGGGCCGATGCTCAGGCCGCCGCTGGCGACCGGCTGGCGGACGGCTGGCGGCGGCTTGTTCGCGACATGCTGCGTCGGTGCCTGCGCCGCGCGGCCGGCCGCGGGCGCCTGCGCGCTGACCAGCGTGCCGACCGGCTTTACCGTGCCGTCCACGGAAAAGCCCCAGTTCAGCAGCCGGGTCGCGTAGGTGAACTCGGTCAGCGGCGGGCAGTGCAAGAGCGTGACGATCAGCGTCTCGTGGTGCCGCCTGGCCATGCCGATGTACGTGGCGCCCGCGGCCTCGGTCCAGCCGATCTTGCCGCCGATGTCGCCGCGGTACCGGGTGAGCATCAGGTTCTGGTTGACCAGCCCGACCCGGTGCCGCGGCTTGATCTGGAACAGCGCGCTCTTGGTCTGGTCGTAGTCCAGGAACGCCGGCAGGGCCAGCGCCCGCCGGGCGATCAGCGCCTCGTCGTAGGCCGAGGTGTGCTGGCCCGGCGCGTTGAGCCCGTTCGGATCCCTGGCCACGGTGTCGCGGGCCTGCAGCCGGCGCGCCTCGGCGTTCATCAGCGCGATGCCCCGGTGCAAAGACCCGGTCGCCTGGGCCAGGGCCACCGCGGCGTCGTTGGCCGAGATCGTGAGCAGGGCCCGGAACAGGCCGGAGACCTGGTACCGCTGGCCCGGCTTCAGGCCCACGTCGTTGGGCTCGGTCTCGGCCGCCTCGCGGGTGGCCACGGTGGTCGCGTCCGGGTTCAGCGCCGGGATGAGGCTGATCGCGGTCAGCACCTTCAGCGTGCTGGCCGGCCGGTACCAGCCGTGCGGGTCCCTGGCGGCCAGCACCTGTCCGGTGCGCGCGTCGGCGATCACGAACGCGGAGGCCCGCACCCGCGGCAGCTTGCGCGCGTGACCGGCGGACGGGTAGTTGACGACCGTGCCGCGGCTGGCCAGCTGGGCCCCGCCCTGGGCCGCGTCACTCCCGCTGGCCTGGCCGACCGAGCCTGCCAGCCCGTGATTGCGGCTCCGGTGGCCCGCGCCCGCGTCGAAGGCCAGCGCGGTCGCCGTCTCGCGGTCGCCCGTGCCGGCGGTGAAGGCCGGCGCGGTCGCCGCCTGGGGGTGGCCCGCGCCCGCCGTGAAGGCCGACGCGGCCGCCGCCCCGGGGTGGCCCGTGCCCGCGGCGAAGACCAGCACGGCCACCATCGCCGCAGGTCCGCGCCTTGCTCTCATGCTCTGGCCCTCCATGGCCCGCTCCGGTCCCGCCGGGTGGCGGCAGGTACCGCGGCGGCCACTCCAGGTATGCATCCCCAGCAGACCCAACGGTAATGCCTGCGGCCGGTGACGAAGCTCACCCGTCAGCCGGCCATTTCCCGCGTCGTAGCCTGTCTGCATGGCACGCGAGTCGGAGTCAGGCATCCCGTTCGAGGTGGTCTACGGTCCCGAGCAGCTGGCCGGGTTCAGCCCGGAGGAGAAGCTGGGCAGGCCAGGCGAGTACCCGTTCACCCGCGGGGTCTATCCCACGATGTACACGTCCAGGCCCTGGACGATGCGGCAGTACGCGGGCTTCGCGACCGCCACCGACTCGAACCGGCGCTACCACCAGCTCATCGCCGCCGGGACGACCGGGCTTTCGGTCGCTTTCGACCTGCCCACCCAGATGGGCTACGACTCCGATTCGCAGCGGGCGCATGGCGAGGTCGGCAAGGTCGGCGTGGCCATCGACTCGATCGAGGACATGCGGCGCCTGATGCGCGGGATCCCGCTGGACAAGGTCTCGACGTCGATGACCATCAACGCCCCCGCGGCCGTGCTGCTGCTGCTCTACCAGCTCGTCGCCGAGGAGCAGGGGGTCGCCCCGGCCCGCCTCAACGGGACCATCCAGAACGACATACTCAAGGAGTACATCGCGCGCGGAACCTACATCTACCCGCCGCAGCCGTCACTGCGGCTTGCCGCGGACACCTTCGCCTACTGCCGCGCCGAGATGCCGAGGTGGAACACGATCTCGATCTCCGGCTACCACATGGCGGAGGCCGGTGCCACCCCCGTGCAGGAGATCGCCTTCACGCTGGCCAACGCCAAACAGTACGTCCGGGCCGCGATCAACTCCGGCCTGGCCGTGGACGAGTTCGCCCCCCGGCTGTCGTTCTTCTTCGTGGCCCGGTCCACGCTGCTGGAGGAGGTGGCGAAGTTCCGCGCCGCGCGCCGGATCTGGGCGCAGATCATGCGGGAGGAGTTCGGTGCCGCCGATCCGCGGTCGCAGATGCTCCGGTTCCACACCCAGACCGCGGGGGTGCAGCTGACGGCGCAGCAGCCGGAGGTGAACATGGTCCGGGTCACGATCCAGGCGCTCGCCGCCGTGCTCGGCGGTACCCAGTCGCTGCACACGAACTCCTATGACGAGGCGATCGGGCTGCCCAGCCAGAAGGCGGCCACGCTGGCGGTGCGGACCCAGCAGGTGATCGCCAACGAGACCGACCTGACGGCCACCGTCGACCCGTTCGCGGGCTCGTACGCGGTGGAATCGCTGACCGACGAGATCGAGGCCGCGGCCCGGCAGCTGATCGACCAGGTGGAAGATGCGGGCGGTGCGGTCGCCGCGATCGAGCACGGCTTCCAAAAGTCCGAGATCGAGCGCTCGGCCTACCAGGTGGCCCGGCAGGTGGAGTCGGGCGAGCGCGTGGTGGTCGGGGTGAACAAGTACCAGGCCGACCACGAGGAACCGCAGCAGCCGTTGCAGGTGGACCTGGCCATCGAGCGGGAGCAGGCGGAGCTGCTGGCCGAGCTGCGCAGCTCGCGGAACGGCGCGGAGCACAAGAGGCGGCTGGACGACCTGCGGCACGCGGCGGAGGGAACGCAGAACCTACTGGTGCCGCTGCGCGAGGCGCTGCGCGCCCGCGCGACCGTGGGCGAGGTCTGCGACGCGCTGCGCGAAGTATGGGGCGTCTACCAGCCGCCCGATGCGGGCTGATCGCTTGCGGGTCTTTATGCCCGGCCTGACCTGCATCACGATAAGAGGAACTCGGATGGAGGTCACCGGTGGTCATCGACTGGAACTCGTCACGTGGCGCGACGCTGGGCGTGGAGTGGGAACTGCAGCTCATCGACACCCGCACCAGGGAGCTGCGCCAGGACGCCCGCGAGGTGCTCGCGGCGCTGCCTGAGCTGACCGCGAACAGCGGGACTCCCAAGCTTCGCCATGAGCTCATGCAGTCCACGATCGAGCTCGCGACCGGTATCTGCAGCACGGTAGCGGAGGCCAAGGAAGACCTGGCCGGGACGATCGCGCAACTCCAGCGGGTAACCAGCGCCCGCGATATGATGCTGACGTGCGCGGGGACGCATCCCTTCAGCGACTGGAGGGACGCGAAGATGGCACCGGTGCAGCGTTACGCCGAGCTCGTCGAACAGATGCAGTGGCTGGTCCGCAGGATCCAGCTTTTCAGTGTGCAGGTTCACGTGGGCCTGGCCGACGGCAGCAGGGCGATCCCGATCATCAACGCTCTGTCCAGGTACTTGCCGCATTTCCTCGCGCTGACCGCCTCCAGCCCGTACTGGAAGGGGGAGGACACGGGACTGGCGTCGATCCGGGCCGTCATCTTCGGTGAGCTGCCCACCGCCGGACCGCCGCACCGGCTGTCGGACTGGAAAGAGTTCGAGGATTACATGGACACGCTGCTTCGTGCCGGGACCATCCGGAGCATCAAGGAGGTGTGGTGGGATATCCGGCCGCACCCGGATTTCGGCACGGTCGAGATCCGCATCTGCGACGGCGTTCCCACCCTGCGTGAGATCGGCATGGTAGCCGCGCTCTCGCAGTGCCTGGTGCAGATGCTCAGCCTCCAGCTCGACCGCGGTTACGGGCTGCCCAGCCCTGCGACTTGGGTCGTTCGGGACAACAAGTGGCGCGCGACGAGGTACGGTCTTGACGCGATAGTGATCACCGATGACTCCGGCGCAACGGCGCCGATGCGCGATGAGCTTTACGAATTGGTTCGCGAACTTGAGCCGGTAGCTGACAGACTGGGCTGCGGTTCCGAGCTCGCCGTCGTTTCGGAAGTCCTGGACCAGGGAGCGTCATACGAACGGCAGCGTGCCGTGGTGGCTGACGGCGGCGCGCTGACTGAGGTGGTGGATGCCTTGGTCACCGAGTTTGCGGAGGACCGGTTCTTGTGCCCCGGGGAGGCAGCGCATGCCGGGAGATGAGCTCGCGGCGGGGCTCGGCGGCTTTCTGGCCGGGCATTCTGCCGAGCTGATCCAATTCCGGCGTGACCTGCACGCCCATCCGGAGATCGGCTATCACGAGCACCGGACCACGCGGCGGGTGGCGCTCAGGCTGGCAGCCGGCGGCCTGCGGCCCATGATCCTGCCCAAGGGGACGGGGCTCATGGTCGAGATCGGCGCCGCCGGGGCAGCTCCGGAGGGGCCGCTCGTGGCGCTGCGCGCGGACCTGGACGCCCTGCCTATCTCGGACGAGAAGGCCGTCCCCTACCGGTCCACGGTGCCGAACGCCTGCCATGCCTGCGGGCACGACGTGCACACCACGATCCTGCTCGGCACCGGCCTGTTCCTGGCGGCGCAGGCCGAGGCGGGGGCGCTGCCCGGGCGGGTCCGGCTGATCTTCCAGCCGGCCGAGGAGGTTCCCGGCGGCGCGCTCGACGTGCTGGCCGCGGGCGGCATCGCCGGCGTGGACCGCATATTCGCGTTGCACTGCGACCCGCGCCTCGACGTGGGGAAGATCGGGCATCCGGAGCGGGCCGATCACGGCTGCCTGCGACAAGATCACCGTCAGGGTCACCGGACCCGGCGGCCACACCGCCCGCCCGCACCTGACCGCCGACCTCGTCTACGCGCTGGGCAAGATCGTGACCGAGCTGCCGGCCGCGCTGACCCGCCGGGTGGACCCACGATCCAGCCTCAGCCTGGTCTGGGGCCGGGTGAGCGCGGGCTCGGCGGCCAACGCGATTCCGGACGACGGGATCGCCGAGGGGACCGTCCGCTGCCTCGACGACGAGGCATGGCAGGCCGCGCCCGAGATGATGAAGGCGCTCATCGACTCGGTCGCGAGCGCCTACGGCGTGCTCGCCGATGTCAGCTACGTGCGGAACGTGCCGCCCACGGTCAACGATGCGGCCAGCGCCTCGATGCTCACCTCCGCGACGAGGCAGGCGCTGGGCGCCCAGGCGGTGGCCGGAACGCCGCAGAGCCTCGGCGGCGAAGACTTCGCCTGGTACCTGGAGTCGATCCCGGGCGCCCTGGCCAGGCTCGGCACCAGGACACCCGGGACACCCGAGCTCGACATCCACCAGCCCACCTTCGACGTGGACGAAGGAGCCATCGACGTCGGGATCAAGGTGCTCGTCCATGCGGCGCTCACCGCGCTGCATGAGGCCGGCGGTACGCCGGCCGTGCCGAGCATGCCCGGTGCGGCGCACGCCTGATGGCGGACGGCTTACAGTAGAGCACGGCGGCGCCCCGGCCCCGGGCCGCGCCGCACCCGCTCGCCAACCGCGGAGTCCAGCACCGGTGTCATCAGCTCAGCAGCCAGCCGGCCCGGCCGACCGGGCCGGCCAGCCCTCCGCTGCCGGGGCCGGCCAGGCCCGCCCGCCCGGGGTCCCGGCCCAGGCCTGCCCACCCGGGGTTCCCGCCCGGCCCCCGGCGGCCAGACCTGGGGGGGTGCGCGCGAAACCGGATCTGTACCGGTCGCCGGTGGCTCCCCTCGTCTGGTGGGTGTGGGCCATATTCGCGCTGGCGAACCTGATTGACCTGGCCGTCCAGGGACGCGATCACTTCGCGATCGTGGTCGCGGCGGTCCTGATCCTGGTCACCGGGGTCGCCTACGTCGCGGCGTTCCGGCCCCGGGTGCTCGCCGACGACGACGGCATCACGATCAGGAACCCGCTGCGCGATCACCACGTGCCGTGGGGCTGCGTGCAGGATGTGGAGCTGCGCGACTCGCTCGAGGTGCTCTGCACCCCGCAGGACGGCGAGCAGAAGAGCAAGACGCTGTATGCCTGGGCGGTGCACTCGTCGCGCCGCGGCAGGATCAAGGCGGAGGCACGAGCCCGGCGTTCGGCCAAGTCGACCCGGCAGCCCCCCTCCTACGCCCGGCTGCCGCCCGAGGCCCGGGCTGCCCTGAACAAGACCGACTCCGAGAACATCGCCGTGGCACTGCGCGAGCGCGCCGCCCGGGCGCGGGCGGCCGGGGCCGCGCCCGGCCGGCGCACGGCCCGCTGGGACCTGCCCGCCTTCGCCGCGCTGGTGCTCCCCGCCCTGCTGCTGCTCGTGGTCCTCCTGGTCTGACGGATACGGCCGGTCAGGAACCGATGGACCGGCACGGCCTGGCCCGCAGCCAGGCGACGTAATCGGCGGGCGCCGCCGCCTTCTCGGCCGCGTCGGCCAGGATGCCGATGTACCGGGCGGAGGGCAGGCCGCCCTCGTACCCGTTCAGCACGTACAGCCAGGCAGCGGCGTCGCCTTCGAGGGTCTGCACGCGCACCGTGAGCTTGCGGTAGTAGCCCAGCGTCACGCCGTCCCAGCGGTTGAGCGCCTCCTCATCGCTGTCTGAGACGTCGTAGAGCACGACGAAGACCCGCTCGGCATCGTCTTCCACGACCGTCGCCAGCGCGCCTTCCCAGCCAAGCTCCGCACCGCCGAAGGTCAGCCGCCATCCCTCCAGCCAGCCCGTTCCCTGCTGCGGCGAATGCGGGCACCGCTCGGCCATCTGCGCGGAGTCCATGTTGCTGCCGTACCCGGCGTACAAGGCCACGGATCACCAGCGTAGGGGTCCAGGCCACCCCAGGCGGCCCTATGGGCGACATGCAGTTGTTGCCTTACACGCGCGGCACTGGATGCGCCAGAATGAGGCGTGAGCCAGCCGCGCGCGCGCATCGCGATCATCGGCGGAGGCCCCGGGGGCTACGAGGCCGCCCTGGTCGCCGCCCAGCTCGGCGCCGAGGTCGTCGTGGCCGATACCGATGGTCTCGGCGGCGCCTGCGTGCTGACCGACTGCGTTCCGTCCAAAACGCTCATCGAGACCGCGGGCGCGATGTCCGCGCTCAACGGCTCGGCCGACCTCGGCATCCGGATCGGCGACGGCCGCGGCCAGCCGCCCGCAGCGGCGACCGCAGCGCAGGCCGACCGCGCATCCGTCCGGGCCATGGTTGACGCCCCGCGCCTGTACAGCCGGGTAAAAGCACTGGCCAAGGCCCAATCCGCCGACGTAGCGGGCCGGCTCGCGGCCGAGGGTGTCGAGGTGGTATCCGGGCCAGGGCGGCTGGTCGGCCCGCGGACGATCGCCGTCGGCGACCGGGAGATCACCGCGGACGCCGTGCTCATCGCGACCGGCGCGCGACCGCGGGTACTGCCCGGCGCCGAACCTGACGGTGAGCGCATCCTCAACTGGCGGCAGCTCTACGATCTCGACGAGCTGCCCGAGGAACTGGTGGTGGTGGGCTCGGGAGTGACCGGCGCCGAATTCGCCAGCGGTTACCAGGCTCTCGGCTCGCAGGTGACGCTGGTATCCTCGCGCGACCGGGTGCTGCCGCAGGAGGATGCCGACGCCGCGCTGGTGATCGAGAGCGTGTTCCGGCGCAACGGGATGACCGTGCTCGGCCGGTCCAGGGCGGCGGGGGTGCAACGAGCCGGTGACAGCGTACTGGTCACGCTGACCGACGGCCGGACGGTGACCGGGTCGCACTGCCTGCTCACGGTGGGCATGACGCCGTCCACCGGCGGGCTCGGCCTGGAGCAGGCCGGCGTCCGGCTGGACGACCGCGGGTTCGTCGAGGTGAACAGGGTGTCGCGCACGTCGGTCCCCGGCGTGTACGCAGCCGGCGACTGCACCGGGGTGCTGATGCTGGCCTCCGTTGCCGCGATGCAGGGCCGCATCGCGATGTGGCACGCGCTGGGTGAAGCCGTCCAGCCGCTGCGGCTCAGCCACGTGGCGGCGACCATCTTCACCGATCCCGAGATCGCCACGGTCGGCGTGCCGCACGCCGCGGTCCTGTCGGGGGACGTTCCGGCCCGGATGGTGAAGCTGCCGCTGGCCACGAACGCCCGCGCGAAGATGGCCGGGCTGCGGGACGGCTTCATCAAGCTGTTCGCCCGGCCGGTGACCGGGATCGTGCTCGGCGGGGTGGTGGTGGCCTACCGGGCCAGCGAGCTGATCCTGCCGGTGTCGCTGGCCGTGGAGCAGCAGCTCACCGTGAACGAGATGGCGCAGACGTTCGCGGTCTACCCGTCGCTGTCCGGCAGCCTGACCGAGGCCGCGCGCCAGCTCATGCAGTCCTCGACCCAAGCCGACTGACCAGGCCGCCCCGCCGGCCGCGCGGCCGCGCCGCTGCCGCACCGGTCAGTGCGTGGGATGACCGAGATCGGGATCGTCCGGGACGGGCAGCCTGTGCTGGCGCAGCCGCGCCACCCTGATGTCGTCCGCGTACGCGGTGACCGTGAACAGGCTGCCGGCCAGGGCCAGCGCCGGAACCATGATCTTCAGCCAGGGCGGGCCCGGCAGCAGCGCCAGCAGTATGCAGACCGGGATCATCACGGTCAGGTGCCGCAGGATCACCCGTACTCTCCAGCCAGCGTCGGTCAGCTCGTGGCGCACCCAGTCGCGATTCTTCTCGGGCAGCCTGAACCCGATCGCGAAAGCCAGCTTCCCCAGCACGCTGGGGTCACCGGGCAGCCTGGTCACCGCTGTCTCCGCCGGGTTGGTAGCACCTGGACGACTCTAGGCTCGCACAGCCTTCCATGATCCCTCAGACGGGGGACGCCGCGGCGTCGTGATTCCGGCACCTGACCGGGAAACATTCCGGTCATGAAACCTTGCCCACCGCGACCGGCGTCGAGGGGCTGGGCGGGATCGTCCGTCCGTGTTCCAGGCTGACCGCGAAGGCCCGGGTGCCGTGGTACGGCGCGGGCAGCGCTCCGATCTTGATGGGCGAGGTGATCCCGGTCTTGACGTCAAACGAGCCGACCGCCAGGGGGACAGGCCTGCCGGTAACCTGCCACAGCACGTAGATCTCGTCAGCGGGATTGACTCCCATCGCGCTCGGCTCCATCCACGCCACCCCGTCGTCGATGACGACCTTCGCCGCCGTCTGGTGGGTCGCCGCGCTGGTCAGCGTCACCTGCGGGCACGCATGCGGCTGCGCGCACGCCGCCAGTGGCTGCGCCGGGCCGCCGCCGGTAGCCGCGAGGCCGCCCCAGACGCCTCCGACCACGATCAGCACGGCCGCCGCCGCGGCGACGGCGGGCTTCTGCCACCACGGCCGGGACGTGCCCCGGCCGTCGCGGCGCCGCAGCGGGACAACCCTGCCGCGGGCCTGCCCGGCGGGGGCGGCGCCCTGGTCCGGTCCGGTCCGGTCACCCGGCGCGGTCGCGTCACCCCGTCCGGTCCCGTCACCCGGTGCGGTCCCGTCACCCGGTGCAGTCGCGTCACCCGGTGCAGTCGCGTCACCCGGTCCGGTCCCGTCACCCGGTGCGGTCCCGTCACCCGGTGCGGTCGCGTCACCCGGCGCGGTCGCGTCACCCGGTCCGGTCCCGGCGTCCAGCCCGGTGCCGGCATCCAAGGCCGCACCACCGTCCGCGCTGCCCCGGCCGGCCTGCCGGGTGGTGCCGTCATCCAAGGCGGCTGCTGAGTCGGTGCTGCCCGTGCCGGCGTCCAGGCCGGTGCCGTCATCCGAGGCGGCGCCGGCGTCCGTGCTGATGGGGCCCGACGGGGCAGCCGCGCGGCCCGGCTCGGCGAGATCGGCCCGGGCCACGGCCATGATCCGCTCGCCCAGCCGCGTACTGGGCTCGGCGGGCGGCGCCGTCTGCGCCAGCGTCGCGGCCACGGCCCGGAATTCGGCCACCGTCTGCTGGCATCGCGAGCACTGCTCGGCGTGCTGGAGGAAACGCTGCTCGTCCGGGTGCTCCAGGGCGTGCAGGACATGGCCGGCCGCGAGCTCGTCGAAGTCGGTGTGGTCAGGCACCCGGTCGGTCATGTGGTCTCCTCCCCCCGCAGCTCATCGAGTGGGGCCAGGCGCAGCTGCAGCCGCCGCATGGCGGTGAACATGCGGGTCTTCACCGTGCCCAGCGGGGTGCCGGTCAGCTGCGCGATCTCGCGCTGGGTGTATCCGCCGAAATAGGCAAGCGCGAGCGCGTGCCGCTGCGGTTCGGGCAGCTCGGAAAGCGCGGCCCGTACCGTCTCCGCCCGGATCCCGGCCCAGGCGGCCGCCGCCGGGTCGCTCGGGGGCGGGTCAAGCGCCGCCTGCGCCGCCTGCGCGTTCTGTCGTCGCTGCTGTGCAGATTCCCTGCGTACGAAATCCACCGCCTTGTGATGGGTCAGTCCCAGCAGCCAGTTCAGGACGCTGCCCTGGCCAGGCACGTAGGCCGCCGGATCACGCCACAGCCCGACGAACGCCTCCTGGACGGCGTCCTCGGCGAGCGCGTCGTTGGCGGTGACCCGTCGGGCCAGCCGGTAGCAGATAGCACCGTGGCGCTGATAGAGGACCGCCAGCGCGTCCGGATCCGCCATGGCGACGAGCTCTACGAGCGTGCTGTCGTCGAGACCGTCCCGGCGCCCGGCATAGCCGGGCCTGCTCACCGGGTGCACAGCCCGTCCTGCCCAGGGCTCGCGACTGCCAATGAGTCCAGTTCCGGCCTTCCTGCCTGGCATGTTACGAGACAGCAAACGTATCGGCCATGCCTGCGCTCGCGAGGTGCTGGCAACGGAAAGGATAGCGGCCCGGACCGGTGAAGGTCACGATGAAGCCGAACCGCGCGGCTGCGGGATCGCCGGCCGCGAGCTCCGCCGGCCGCCTGGCGGTGGTCACCGCTGCCCGCATCGGTGTCTGCCTCCCAGCCAGCGCAGGCTGCCGTCGGCGGTCACGGCCGCGACCTGGCCCGCACGGCATCTCGTTTCGCCCGGCGCTGTACCCGGGTAAACAATTCGCGGCCGCTGCCATTCCGGTTCATGATCGGGGTCGGCAGCGCGGCGCGGCCCGCGTTGCGCTGGCCGTGCGGGCTGCCAGCCCGGCGGTGTTCCCGCAGGGACGCGGGCCGGGCGATCAGTCCTTCAGTTCGCAGATGACGCCGCCGGCCGATACCGTCTGGCCGATCTGCACGGCCAGCCCGGTTACCGTCCCGTCCTTGTGCGCGGTGAGCGGTTGCTCCATCTTCATCGCCTCGAGCACCACGACCGTGTCACCGGCCGAGACATGCTGACCCTCCTCAACGGCGATCTTGGCGATCGTGCCCTGCATGGGGCTGACCAGCGCGTCACCGCCTCCGGAGCCGGCTGGGCCGCCATCGCGGCGGCCGGCGCGGCGGGTACGCTCCCGGCCGTGCGGCTGCGCGGGCTGGCCCACCGCAGCGAGCCCGGCAGGCAGCACCACCTCGAGCCGCTTGCCGCCCACCTCCACCGTGACCCGCTCGCGGCCGGGCTCTGGCGCCGACGGCTCGGCCATCTCCCCGGAGTAAGGGGGGATCTTCGTCGCGAACTCGGTCTCGATCCACCGCGTGTGCACGGCGAACGGCTCGCCGGTGAACGCCGGATCGTCCACTACGGCCCGGTGGAACGGCAGCACGGTCGGCAGCCCGTCAATCTCGAACTCGGCCAGCGCACGCCGTGCCCTGGCCAGCGCCTGGCGGCGGCTCGCGCCGGTGATGATCAGCTTGCCGATCAGGGAATCGAACGCCGGCGGTATGGTCATGCCCGCGGTGTACCCCGCGTCCAGCCGGACTCCGGGCCCGGACGGCGGCCGCCAGACCGCGATGGTCCCCGGCGTGGGCAGGAAATTGCGCCCTGGATCCTCGGCGTTGATCCGGAACTCGATCGAATGGCCCCGGGTGGGCGGGTCGTCGTAGCCGAGCGGCTCGCCCTCGGCGATCCGGAACATCTCCAGTACCAGATCGATCCCGCTGACTTCCTCGGTGACCGGGTGCTCCACCTGCAGCCTGGTGTTCACCTCGAGGAAGGACACGGTGCCGTCCTGGCCGACCAGGAACTCGCACGTCCCCGCGCCCACGTACCCGGCCCGGCGCAGGATCGCCTTGGAGGACTCCCGCAGCTGGGCAGTCTGCGCACCGGTCAGGAACGGGGCGGGCGCTTCCTCCACCAGCTTCTGATGCCGGCGCTGCAGCGAGCAGTCGCGAGTCGAGACCACCACGACGTTCCCGTCCTGGTCGGCCAGGCACTGCGTCTCCACGTGCCGCGGCCGGTCCAGGTACCGCTCGACGAAGCACTCACCGCGGCCGAACGCGGCTACGGCCTCCCTGACCGCTGAGGCGTACTGTTCCTCGATCTCCTCCGTCGACCGTGCCACCTTGAGCCCGCGCCCGCCGCCGCCGTACGCGGCCTTGATGGCGATCGGCAGCCCGTGCTCGCGGGCGAACGCGAGCACCTCCTCGGCACCGGACACCGGACCGGGAGTGCCAGGCGCCAGCGGGGCGCCGACGGCCGCGGCGATGTCCCGGGCCCGCACCTTGTCGCCGAGCGCTTCGATCGCGTCGGGCGGGGGACCGATCCAGGTCAGTCCGGCGGCGATGACGGCCCGGGCGAAGTCGGCGTTCTCGGCCAGGAACCCGTATCCGGGATGTACGGCGTCGGCACCGGACTCGGCGGCGGCCTTGAGAATCTTGTCGATGTCCAGGTAGCTGTCGGCGGGACTGTCCCCGCCGAGCGCGAACGCCTCGTCGGTCATCGTGACGTGCAGCGCGTCGAGATCGGACTGCGCGTAGACGCCGACGCTGGTCAGTCCGGCGTCACGGCACGCCCGGGCGATCCGCACCGCGATCTCGCCGCGGTTCGCGATCAGGACCTTGTGCACGCGTGCATCTCCTCGTGAGTCTGTGAGGAGTCTAGTGGCCCGCCTGTCCGCTGGCCGGCTGGTCAGCGGCTGGCTCAGTGAGCGGATCCCCAGCCGCTGAAGTCCCCGGCGACGCAGACGGCGCCGGCGGTCAGTACGAACGTGACGCGGACGATATCGTCCCGGTCCGGCCTGGCGGCCTGGGCCGCCATTGAAGTTACCGTTACTATAAGATTATCGTAACAGTAAATATCTGGATCCGAGGGCGGTGCGTCCATGTCCGAATTCCACATCACTCGCGAGTACCCGCACTCAACCGGGAAGCTCTGGCACGCGCTGACCGATCCGGGACTCGTCCCCCTCTGGACCTCGACCGGCCGGGGCGGGAGGCCGGAAGGCTTCTCCGCGGAGGTCGGCTGTCACTTCAGGTTCGTCGGCAAGCCGGTCCCCGGCTGGAACGGAATCGTCGAGTGCGAGGTACTGGAGGTGGATCCGCCGGTCATGCTCCGCCACACCTGGAAGGGTGACAAGCGCGAGCCCTCCGTCGTGACCTGGCGCATTGAACCGACTGAGTCGGGCTCCCGGCTGACCTACGACCACACCGGCTTCACCGGCATCGATGGGTTCATCATGTCCAAGTTGGTGCTCGGTCCGATCCGGCGCCGGATGCTCCAGCGCGGCCTGCCCCCGGTACTCGACGCCATCGACGACTCCGGCCGGCTCCGCCCAGGCGCCACGCTCAGGGCCGGGTCTTAGCGGCGGCGAACCGCGTCTGGGCAAAGCTGTCCAGCCCGGCACCGATCAGGCGCGCGGCCGCATCCACATCAACGGTGACCGCCTCGTGCACCGCCGCCAGCGTCCTGGTGCCATCAAGGTATTTCCTGAGCGCCGTGAAGTGGACGGCCCACAGCCCCACCAGCGCGGTGGCCGCGATCTCCGGCTCAGGGTCGTCGGCGTTCAGGCCGGCCCGGTCGGCGAGCAGGCCGGACGCCATCGCCACCAGCTCGTTCATGGTGTCGGCGTGATAGGCCCGAAGTGCCGGGGTGGCGGCGATGAGCTCGCCGAACCGCCGCACGGATCCGATGGCCGCTGCCGTATCGCTCTGGGCATCCAGCCATGAGGTGAGAGCGGCAAGCTCTCTGGCCAGGATGCGCCGGACGGCGTCTACGGGCGGCACGCCGGCATCAGCGAGGCCGGCCCGCAGAGCGTTCGCCGTACTCTCCCAGCGATCCAGCACCAGTGACTCTTTCGTCGGGAAGTAGTTGTAGACAGTCTTCTCGGATACCTCGCATGCCGCGGCGATCTCGGTGATCCGAACGGCATCGAAGCCCCGGGCCAGGAACATCCGCGTTGCCGTATCGCTCAGCCGCTGGCGCGTCAGCGCCTTCTTGCGCTCCCGCAGACCCTCGGCGCCGAGGTCAGCCGCAGGCGGCCTGGTGACCACCCAGTCCACCGTCTCAGCGCTGCTCACGCAGCCCAGATTAGTTTTAGTCACCAGATAAATACAGCCGCGTGAACTTAGCCGCCCGGGCCGGATACCTAGACCCAGAAGCCGGGACGCGCGCTGGCTTGCCACGCGCCGGGGCCGTGCCGGACAGGCCTGCGCAGCAGGGCCGACCGGCTGCTCCACCCGGTGATCCGCTGGCCCCGGCCGTCAGGCGCGGGCCGGACCGCGGACCGGCTTCTGGCAGCGAGCACGGCGGTCAGCGCGGCGATCTCCTCGGCCGAGGCATCGCCCCTGACCACGGTGAGCAGCGGCGCCGAGCCGGATCCGGACCCGGCCATCAGGGTCGCGACCTTCCGACTCCGATGCCGAACTGCCTGTGCACCCGCACCCAGAACGCGTCCCGCAGCCACTCCCTGGCCTCCTGATACGGGCGCAGCGACTGGCCGAGTTCCTTTTCGGCCTCGACCAGGAGTTCCTTGTCGATGACCGGCGGCAGGATCGGCCCGGGCAACAGGTCCTTGATGTTGTCCTCACCGCGGGTCAGGATCCACTTCTGCGCCACGTGCTCGCCGGCCTCCTCGACCCGTTCCCGGTCGGGCCCGAGCTTGCCGACGATGACGCCGGGCGGGCCAGCCACCCCGGGCGCCCCGGCCCTCGGCGCAGGGCGAGGGGCGTGCCGCTCACCGAACAGCTGCGCCGGGGAGGGCACGATGGTCACCGTCGCCGTCTGGACCTCCAGCCGCGCGGCCTCGGCCCCTGTGCCCGGCTGGCCGGTGAAGTACGGCTTGACAAAGGCCGTGTCGAGCACCTCGACCGTGTCCGACTCCCAGACCAGCCGCTCCGCCTGGTTGGTGCCGTAGGGCGGCTCGATTCCCCACAGGTGGACCCGGACTCCGTAGGCCTGCGCTGCCTCCACCGCGGGGACCATGTCCTCGTCCCCGGCGACCAGCACCGCGTCGGTGATGGCACGGTGCCGGGCCAGTGCCTCCATGTCGGCGCGGATCTGCGCGTCCACGCCCTTTTGCTGGCCGCGGGCGTTCAGGTTGCCGAGCCTCAGCTTGACCCACGGCATCTGCGCGATCACCCGCTGGTCGATGGTGGGTACCCGGTCCCTGGCCGCGTCGTACCAGTAGACCCGGAGCAGCTCGCCGCGGATCATGTTCTCGGCGTTCCTGGAGAGCGCCTGGATGAGGCCGGGCGCGTCCACCCGGTACTCGCGGCGCGAGCTCGCACCCAGCAGCAGCTCTCCCGCCGCGGCATAGATGTACCCGACATCGACCATGATCGCGTAGCGGGCGAGGATCGGCAGCGGGGCGGAGAGCTCGGTCATGGTGCTCACGACTCTAGGCCATGTCCCGCACAGCCCGGTCGCGGTTATGCGGCCGGGCTGGCAACGCCAGCGATGTCTCATCGGCCGGGTCGTTCCAGCTTCCCCGCGGGCCGCCGCTGCCTGCCACAGCCACCCGCGGCCATCCCGCCCGGCCCGGCCGGCCGCGCCCATGTTACGGCTGTCGGCCCATGCCGCGACGGCCCACGGCAGGCCGGCCGGCTACAGCGGGATGTTCCCGTGCTTCTTCGGCGGCAGGGTTTGCCGCTTGGTGCGCAGCACCCGGAGCGCCGCGGCGACCTGGCCCCGGGTCTCGGCCGGGCGGATCACCGCGTCCACGTAACCCCGGTCGGCCGCGATGTAGGGATTGGCCAGCCTGTCCTCGTAGTCGGTGACGCGCTGTTCGCGCAGCTGGGCCGGATTCTCGGCCTCGGCCAGCTCGCGCCGGTACAGGATGTTCACCGCGCCCTGGGCGCCCATCACCGCGATCTGCGCCGTCGGCCAGGCCAGGTTGATGTCGGCCCGCAGGTGCTTGGAGCCCATCACGTCGTAGGCGCCGCCGTACGCCTTGCGGGTGATCATCGTGATCTTGGGCACGGTGGCCTCCGCGTAGGCGTAGATGAGCTTGGCGCCGTGCCGGATGATCCCGCCCCACTCCTGGGCCGTCCCCGGCAGGAACCCGGGGACGTCCACGAAGGTCAGGATCGGGATGTTGAACGCGTCGCAGGTCCGGACGAAGCGCGCTGCCTTCTCCGAGGCGTCGATGTCCAGCGTGCCGGCGAACTGCATCGGCTGGTTGGCCACCACGCCGACCGGCGAGCCTTCGACCCGGCCGAACCCGACGATGATGTTGGTCGCGAAAAGCGCATGGATCTCGAGGAACTCGCCGTCGTCCACGATCCGGGTGATCACGTCGTGCATGTCGTACGGCTGGTTGGGCGAATCGGGGATCACCGTGTCGAGTTCGCGGTCGGACGCGGTCAGCTCGGCGGCGTGCGCGTTCGGAACCGGAAAGGGCTGACCGCCGGCCGCGGGATCCGACGGCGGGTCGTCCATGTTGTTGGACGGCAGGTAGGAAAGCAGCTCGCGGGCGAATTCCAGGCAGTCATCCTCGTCGCTGGCCTGGTAATGGGCCACTCCGGACTTGACGTTGTGCGTGTGCGCGCCGCCGAGTTCCTCGAAGCTGACCTCCTCCCCGGTCACCGTCTTGATCACGTCGGGCCCGGTGATGAACATGTGCGAGGTCTTGTCCACCATCAGAGTGAAGTCGGTGATGGCCGGCGAGTACACCGCGCCGCCCGCGCACGGCCCCATGATCAGCGAGATCTGCGGTATGACCCCGGATGCGAGCACGTTCCGGTAGAAGATCTCGGCGAACATTCCGAGCGCGACCACGCCCTCCTGGATCCGGGCGCCGCCGCCGTCGTTGATGCCGACCACCGGGCAGCCCGTCTTCAGCGCGTGGTCCATCACCTTGACGATCTTCTCGCCGTAGACCTCGCCCAGCGACCCGCCGAACACGGTGAAGTCCTGGCTGTACACGCAGACCGGCCGGCCGTCCACCGTGCCGTACCCGGTGACGACCCCGTCCCCGTAGGGACGGCGGTCCGCGACCCCGAAGTCATAAGCGCGGTGCCGGGCCAGCTCGTCGAACTCGGTGAACGAGCCGGGATCCAGCAGCTTGGCGATCCGTTCCCTGGCCGTCATCTTGCCCCGGGCGTGCTGCGTCTGCACCGCACGTTCCGAGCCGGCGTGGGCCGCATCGTGCCTGCGCTTTTCCAGGCCGGCGATCTTGCCCGCGGTGGTGTGCGGATACGGCTCGCCGGCCTCGTCCTGGATGCTCTCATCCCGGGCTTCACTGGTCATGGGCACACAGTAGCTGCGCCGGGCGGGTCGCTGGCTACGCTGTCGGGCGTGAGCCGGGAGTCGGACCGACAGCAACTGCCGCAGCCGATGCGCCGTGACGTCCGGCTGCTCGGTGACCTGCTCGGCGAGGTACTCCGCGAATCGGGGGGCGAGGATCTGCTCGCCGACGTGGAGCGGCTGCGGCACGCGGTGATCGAGGCGCGCCGTGAGGACCCACCGCTGGAGGCCGACCCGGTAGGGGACGAGATCGCCGCCCTGGTCGCGTCCTGGCCGCTGGAACGGGCCGAGCTGGTCGCCCGGGCGTTCACCGTCTACTTCCATCTGGTCAACCTGGCCGAAGAGCACCAGCGGATCCGGACTTTGCGCGAGCGCGCCGCCGGCGGCACGCCACTGCGCGAATCGCTCGCCCTCGCCGTGGCCGGCATCCGCGCCACCGCCCCCGGCGAGCCAGAAGCCCTGCTGGCCCGGCTGCGGGTGCACCCGGTGCTCACCGCGCACCCCACCGAGACGCGCCGGCGTGCGGTAACCGCCGCGCTGCGCCGGATCAGCGGGCTGCTCGCCGGGCTCGACGAGGGCCCGGGCAATGGCCCGCAGCCGGAGACGCAGCGGCGGCTGCGAGAGGAGATCGACCTGCTCTGGCGCACCTCGCCGCTGCGGGTCAAGGCGATGGAGCCGCTTGAGGAGGTCCGCGCCGCGATGACCGCGTTCGACCAGACGCTGTTCCGGGCGGTCCCGGCGCTCTACCGGTCACTCGATCACGTGCTGACCGGCGCGGACTGCGGCCGGGTCCCCGCCGCTGCCCCGGCGTTCCTGCGTTTTGGCAGCTGGGTCGGCGGCGACCGGGACGGCAACCCGTTCGTGACCGCGCAGGTCACCCGGGAGACCGCGATCATCCAGGCAGGGCATGCGCTGGCCGCGCTGGAGACGGTCACCGAGCGGGTCGGCCGCGCGCTGACCGCGCAGGCGCCGGTCACCCCGCCATCGGCGGCCCTGGCGCGCGCGCTCGAGATCGCCGAGGCGGCCCACCCGGAGGTGCTGGCCGGCATCGCGGCCCGCTCCCCGGCCGAGCCGCATCGTACTTACCTGCTCTTTCTGGCCGAACGGCTCCGCTCCACCCGGCTGCGCAACGCGGATCTGGGCTACGGGGATCCGGCCGGGTTCCTGGCCGACCTGCGCCTGGTGCAGGACTCGCTGGCGGCGGCGGGCGCGCCGCGGCAGGCATTCGGCGAGCTGCAGCACCTGATCTGGCAGGCGGAGACGTTCGGGTTCCACCTGGCCGAGCTGGAGGTCAGGCAGCACAGCGAAGTGCACGCCAGGGCGCTGGCCGAGCTGGACGGCGGCGAGCCGCTGTCGCCGGCGACGCAGGAGGTCCTGGCCACGTTCCGGGTGATCGCCTGGATCCAGGGCCGCTTCGGCACCCAGGCGTGCCAGCGGTACGTGGTCAGCTTCACCCGCTCGGCTCGTGACATCGCCACCGTGTACGAGCTGGCCCGCCGCGCGGTCCCAGACGGCCGCCCGCCCGACCTCGACGTGGTACCGCTGTTCGAGAGCGGCGCCGACCTGGACCACGCCGTCGAGGTGCTCGACGACATGCTGAAACTCGAGCCCGTGGCGAGCAGGCTCACCGCATCGGGCCAGGCCGCGTCAAGCACCGGTCCCGCCGCGGCGGCCTCCGGCACTGCAGGCTCCGGCAGTGCAGGCTCCGGCAGAGCGGGCTCCGGCAGTGCAGGCTCCGGCAGTGCGGGCTCCGGCAGTGCGGGCTCCGGTAGCGCGGGCTCCGGTAGCGCGGGCTCCGGCAGCGCAGCCTCCGAAGGAGTGAGCTCCGGCGGAGCGGACTCCGCCGAGGCGGACTCTCTCGAGGCGGGCTCTGTCGGAGCGCGCCCGGCGCTCGAGGTCATGCTCGGCTATTCCGACTCGGCCAAGGAGCTCGGCCCGGTCGGCGCGACGCTGCGGCTGTTCCGCGCGCAGGCGTCGCTGGCAGCATGGGCGGCAGACCGCGGCGTCGCGCTGACGCTGTTCCACGGCCGCGGCGGTGCCCTCGGCCGCGGCGGCGGCCCGGCCGGGCGTGCCGTGCTGGCGCAGGCGCCCGGCTCGGTCGACGGGCGCTTCAAGGTCACCGAGCAAGGCGAGGTGATCTTCGCCAGGTACGGCCACCTGACCCTCGCGCAGCGGCATCTGGAGCAGGTCACCTCGGCTGTGCTGCTCGCCTCGGCAACCGCTGCTACCGCCCCGGTCGGCGAGGCGGAGCAGCAGATCGCCGGGCTGGCCGGGAAGCTGGAGGCGGCCGCGCTGGATGCCTACCGGAGCCTGGTAGACACCGAAGGCTTCGCCGCCTGGTTCGCCAGGATCAGCCCGCTGGAGGAGATCAGCGGGCTGCGGATCGGATCCCGCCCGGCCCGCCGGGCGGATTCGTCGTCCGGGCTGGCCGACCTGCGGGCGATCCCCTGGGTGTTCGCGTGGGCGCAGACCCGGGTGAACCTGCCCGGCTGGTTCGGCCTGGGCAGCGGTCTGGCGGCGGTGGCCGAGACGCCCGACGGCGCGGCCGAGCTGCGCCGGGCCTACCGCGAGTGGCCGCTGCTCGCCGTGCTGCTGGACAACGCCGAGATGAGCCTGGCCAAGACGGACCGGCGGATCGCCGCGCGCTATCTCGCGCTCGGCGGCCGGCCCGACCTCACCGCCGCGGTACTGGCCGAGTACGACCTCACCGCCCGGCTCGTGCTCGCGGTCACCGGTCACGACCGGCTGCTCGCCGACCGCCGCGTGCTCTCGCGCGCGGTCGCGCTGCGCAACCCGTACGTGGACGCTCTGTCGCATTTGCAGCTGCGCGCCCTGGCCGCCCTCCGCGCGCCCGCCGAGGATTCCTCCCCCGACCGCTCCCGCCTGGAACGGCTGCTCCTGCTGACCGTCAACGGCGTCGCCGCCGGCCTCCAGAACACCGGCTGACCACGCCCCGCGCACGTACCCAGGCCCACATATCATGCATTGCGGTTCGACAAACCGGGATAAATCCAGACACGATTCGGTCGTAGCGCATGATAAGTCGTTACGCATGATAAGTCGCGAGGGTCATGACCACCGGACGTGCCGCATCTGAGCGCGCGCCGCTGAGCGGGGCGGCGCTGGCGGGTGCGCTGGTGCGGCCTGGCGGCTTCTGGCGTGCGGTCGAGGTAACCGGGCTCACCGGCTCGACCAACGCCGACCTGCTGGAGCGGGCCGCCGGCGGCGCCCCGGAGGGGAGCGTGCTCGTAGCCGAGGCGCAGACCGCCGGGCGGGGGCGGATGGGCCGGGCCTGGATCAGCCCGCCGGGAGCGGGGCTGATGTTCTCGGTGCTGCTGCGCCCTGAAGCGGTCCCGCCGGCCAGGCGCGGCTGGATTCCGCTGCTGGCCGGGGTGGCCATCGCGTCTGCGGTCGCCGCCGTAGCCGGGCTGGACGCCCGGCTCAAGTGGCCGAATGACGTCCTGGTCGGCGACAAGAAGCTGGCCGGGATCCTCGCGGAGCAGGCCGCCGGCGCGATCGTGGTCGGCGTGGGCCTCAACGTCTCCACCCGCCGCGATGAGCTGCCGGCCGAGACGGCCACGTCGCTGGCCATCGAAGGGGCGGCGCGCACCGGACGGCAGGAACTGCTCGGCGCCGCGCTGGGCGAGCTGGAGCGCCGGTACCTGGCCTGGACTGGCGGGGCGAGCCCCGGCGACCCCGACGCCAGCGGCCTGCGCGCGGAGTACCGCCGCCGCAGCGTCACCCTCGGCCGGCCGGTGCGGGTGGAGTTCCCCGGCGGCGACGCGGCCCGCGGCACGGCGCTGGACATCGACACCGAAGGACGGCTGCTGCTGCGGGCCGCCGGCGACCCGATCGCGGTGAGCGCCGGCGATGTCGTCCACCTGCGCTGAGCCACGGCCGGCGGCGCCGGCGATAACGAGGGCCGTAGCGCTGTCGTTCACCGGAGCGGAGGGCCGCTCGGCGGTGCCGGCGATGATGAGGGTCATGGCGCTTCGTGACTATGCGGCCTGGCACGACGAGTATGACCGGGCCGGCGTCGCCGCTGCACCTGCGCCTGCTCGTCGTGCAGGACCTGATCGCCGCGGTACTGGACGAGCTGCCGCCGGGTCCGGTCCGCGTGATCAGCATGTGCGCCGGGCAGGGCCGGGATCTGATCGGCGTGGGCCGGCGGCACCGGCGCGGCGGCGACCTGGCCGGCCTCCTGGTGGAGGCCGACCCGCGCAACGCGGCCGTTGCCAGGGCGGACATCGCGCGAGCCGGGCTCGGCGGGCTCACGGTCATCGAGGGCGACGCCGGCCAGTCCGCCGTCTACGCCGGCGCCGTACCCGCCGACCTCGTCCTGGCCTGCGGCGTATTCGGGAACGTCAGCCACGGGGATATCCAGCGTACGGTCAGGTTCCTGCCTGCGCTGTGCGCTCGGGACGGCTGGGTCATCTGGACCAGGCAACCGAAGCCGGACGGGATCCTGCCGGTCATTCAGGGCTGGTTCGAGGAGGCCGGCTTCTCGCCGCGCGCGCTCGTCGTACCGGAACGCGAACTTGTTCGGCGTGGGCGCCGCCCGGCTTGCCGCTGCGCCGCGGCCGTTCTGTTCCGGGCAGCCGCTGTTCGCCTTCGTCCAGTAGGCGGAGCGACTGACGACCGCCGGCCCGGCGGCGCGGCACTGTATTGCGTGCGACGATGTGCCCCATGGCCAGTCAGGAACCGCCGGCGGACGCCGAGCGCAGCGTGCTCCTGGTGCACCCGCACTGGAAGACGGTGCTCCGCCCGCTGTTCGTCGCAGTGCTCACCGTCGCCGCGGCGCTGGCCCTGCTCGTCGCGATTCCCTCGGGTTCGGCGGCCGGCTGGGCACGGCTCGCAGTCGGGGTGATAGCGATCGTCATCCTGCTGGCCTGGGTCCTGGTCCCGATCCTGCGCTGGCGGACGACCACCTACGAGCTGACCACCCGCAGGCTCCGGCTGCGCGAGGGGATCATGTCCCGCCGGGGCCGGGACTTCCCGCTGCTGCGGATCAGCGACGTCTCGTTCTCGCACGGGCCGATCGACCGGCTGCTCGGTTGCGGGAAGCTGATCGTCGAATCCGCGGGCGAGCACGGCCAGCTGCGTGCTGACCGAGATACCGGACGTGCAGGACGTACAGGCCACCTTGTTCCAGCTGGTCGAGAACGAGCAGCAGCGGCTCGCGGGGGAGCGCTGATCATGGATGGAGTGAGCCTGCGCCGCGATGAAGCCGCAGCGCCCGCGGTGGCGGAGATCGTGCTGGACCGGCCGGACGTGCTCAACGCGCTGGATACGGCCATGGCCAGGCGGCTGGCCGCCGTCTGTGCCGCCGTGGCCGCCGACGGCACCGTCGCGGCGGTCGTGCTCAGCGCGGCAGGCCAGCGTGCCTTCTGCGCGGGGGCCGACCTCAAGGAGCGGCACGCGATGACCGATGCGGACTTCGCCCGCCAGCGCCCGGTCTTCCGCGCGGCGTTCGACGGCGTGCGCAACCTGCCCCAGCCCACGGTGGCCGCTGTGCACGGTTATGCGCTCGGCGGCGGCTGCGAGCTCTCGCTCAGCTGTGACCTGGTGGTGGCGGACGAGACCGCCGTCTTCGGGCTGCCGGAGACCACTGTCGGCCTGGTCCCCGGGGGAGGCGGCACCCAGCTCGCGCTGCGCAAGCTCGGCCCGGGACGAGCCATCGACATGATCGCGACCGGGCGCAAGATCGACGCCGCCGAGGCCTACCGGATCGGCCTGGCCGACCGCCTCGTGCCGGCCGCGGCCGCCCGCGACCATGCGATCCAACTGGCTGGCCTGATCGCGCGCAATTCACCCGTGGCCGTTCGGGCCGCAAAACAAGCCATCAGGCAGGGCAGCGGGACCGCGCTCGCGGCCGGGCTGGACATCGAGGACGCCGCCTGGCGGACAGCCGCCTTCTCCGGGGATAGAAGAGAGGGCATCGCGGCGTTCAATGAGAAGCGGGAGCCACACTGGCCCGGCGAATAGCAGAGGAAGAACGACAGTGAGCGACCTACCGGACCGGATATCGCTGCGCGAGGTCGGCCCGCGGGACGGCCTGCAGAACGAGGACCCGGTCCCGACCGGCGCCAAGGTCGAGCTGATCAACACCTTGTCCGGCACCGGGGTGCAGCGGATCGAGGCCGTCTCGTTCGTGCATCCCAAGGCCATCCCGCAGATGGCCGACGCGGACGAGGTCTGGCGGCAGGTCACGCGGGCCCCCGGCGTCAGGTACTCCGCCCTCGTCCCGAACTCCCGCGGCGCCACCCGGGCGCTCGGCGCCGGATTCACCGAGCTCGAGGCCGTGGTATCCGCCTCGGACACGCACAACCGCAAGAACGTGAACCGGAGCACCGAAGAGTCGCTGGATGACATCGCGGTCCTCATCGACCAGGCGCACCAGGCCGGGGCGACCTGCCAGGTGATTGTCTCGACCGCCTGGGGCTGCCCTTACGAGGGCGACGTGCCGGTGCAGCGGGTCGTCAGCGTGGCCAGCCGCGCGGTGGCCGACGGCGCGGACTCGGTGTCGTTCGGCGATACGACCGGGATGGCCACGCCGACCCGGGTCCGGGCCCTGGTCGGCGAGTTCCGGTCGAGGAACCCTGGTACCGCTGTCAACCTGCACTTCCACAACACCCGCGGTACCGGGCTGGCGAACGTGCTGACCGCGCTCGAACTCGGCGTGGCAGACTTCGACGCCTCGGTCGGCGGCCTCGGCGGCTGCCCGTACGCACCGGGAGCGACAGGGAACATCGCCACCGAGGAACTGGTGCACATGGTCGAGGACATGGGCGTGGCCACCGGGGTCGACCTGGAGGCGATGATCGACGCGGCGGCCGAAGCGGAGCGGATCATCGGCCGGACGCTGCCCTCGCAGGTGCTGCGGGCCGGCCCGAGAACCCGCACGATCGCGTCCTGACGCCGTCGGCCCGCGCCGGGCTAGCACTCTCAGAACCCGCACGATCGCGTCCTGACGCCGTCGGCCCGCGCCGGGCTAGCACTCTCAGGACCCGCACGATCGCGTCCTGACGCCGCCGGCCCGCGCCGGGCTAGCACTCTCAGGACCCGCACGATCGCGTCCTGACGCCGTCTCCGGCCCCCCGTGCGGGCTAGTACTCTCGCCAGCGTGGACGCACATGTGGACGCGCATCCCGAGCTGGCCGGGCTCCGGGAGCGGATTGAGGCCGGCGGCGCCCCCCGCTACCACGAGGCAGCCGATGCCAAGGGCAAGCTGTTCGCCCGGGACCGGATCGCGCTGCTCGCCGACAAGGGCAGCCTGGCCGAGGACGGACGGTACGCCAACGCGCTGGACCCCAGCCTGCCCGCCGACGGTGTGATCACCGGCACCGCGACGATCGACGGCAGGCCGGTAGCGCTAATGGCCAACGACTCCACGGTCAAGGCCGGCTCGTGGGGAGCGCGCACCGTTGAGAAGATCATCCGGATCATCGAGAAGGCGTACTCCGCTGGCATCCCCATGATCTACCTGGTGGATTCGGCCGGCGCACGGATCACCGACCAGGTCGAGATGTTCCCAGGGAGGCGGGGCGCAGGGAAGATTTTCCACACCCAGGTCCGTGCGTCAGGCGCGATTCCGCAGGTCTGCGCGCTGTTCGGCCCGTCCGCCGCCGGCGGTGCGTACATCCCGGCATTCTGCGACTACGTGGCGATGGTGGACGGCAACGCCTCCATGTACCTGGGCAGCCCGCGGATGGTCGAGATGGTGGTGAAGGAGCAGACCACGCTGGAGGAGATGGGCGGCGCCCGGATGCACTGCACCGTGTCCGGCTGCGGCCACTTCCTGGCCGATTCCGAGCGCGCGGCGCTCGATGCGGTGCGCGGCTACCTGTCCTACCTGCCGTCCAACTGGCAGCAGCTGCCGCCCGCGGCGACGGCCAGCCAGCCGAAGCCGGCCGACGCCGAGCGGCTGCGTGACCTGGTGCCGGCCAGCGAGCGGCAGGCGTTCGACATGCGCCGCTACCTGCGCGGCGTCGTGGACGAGGACTCGTTTTTCGAGATCCAGGCGCTGTGGGCACGGGAACTCGTCGTGGGCTTCACCCGGCTGGACGGTCAGGTGACCGGGGTGGTGGCGAACAACCCGATGTTCAAGGGCGGCGTGCTGTTCGTGGACTCCGCGGACAAGGCCACCCGGTTCATCCAGCTCTGCGACGCGTTCAACGTGCCGCTGCTGTTCCTGGCTGACGTGCCCGGGTTCATGGTCGGCACCGCGGTGGAGCGGCAGGGCATCATCAGGCACGGCGCGAAGATGATCAGCGCGGTGGCGGAAGCGACCGTGCCGAAGATCTGCGTGGTGGTGCGCAAGGCCTATGGCGCGGGCCTGTACGCGATGGCCGGTCCCGGCTTCGAGCCGGATGCGACGCTGGCGCTGCCCACCGCGAAGATCGCCGTGATGGGCGCGGAGGCCGCGGTCAACGCCGTCTACTACAACAAGCTGGCCGAGATCGGCGACGAGGCCGCGCGCAGCGCGGAGACCGAGCGGCTGCGTCGCGAGTACGACGCCGATATCGACATCATCCGGCTGGCCGGCGAGCTGGTCGTGGATGACGTGGTGGAACCCGAAGATCTCCGGGCCGATCTGATCAGAAGGTTCGCGGCGGCCCGTGGGAAAGACAGATCGTTCTCCCGGCGCCGGCACGGCGTCACGCCGGTCTGACCCGCACTTGCGCGAAGAAAGTAAAATCTGCCCATGACCAGCGTTTTGCTCGCCGAAGATGACTCATCCATCTCGGAACCGCTCGCCCGCGCGCTTCGCCGCGAGGGCTACGACGTCAACGTGTCCGCCGATGGCCCTGGGACGCTTGGCCGCGCCCTGGGCGGCGGCATCGACCTGATCGTCTTGGACCTGGGGCTGCCCGAGCTCGATGGTCTCGAGGTCTGCCGGCGTCTGCGGTCGGAAGGACGTGCCACGCCCGTGCTCGTCCTCACCGCCCGGGTCAACGAGGTAGACACCGTGATCGGCCTGGACGCGGGGGCCGATGACTACGTCACCAAGCCCTTCCGGCTGGCCGAGCTGCTGGCCAGGGTCCGGGCGCTGCTGCGCCGGGGCAGCGCGGAGACCCAGGTGGTGCAAGGCGTGCGGATCGACCCGGAGGCCCGCCGCGCCTGGTCCGGCGATGAGGAGCTCGAGCTCACCACGAAGGAGTTCGACCTGCTCTGGGCGCTGATCAGGGACGCGGGCAAGGTGGTGACCAGGGAACAGCTGATGCGGGACGTGTGGGGCGCGAAGTGGTGGGCCTCCACGAAGACGCTCGACATGCACGTTTCCTGGCTGCGCCGCAAGCTCGGCGACGACGCGCACAGCTCCCGGTACATCACGACCGTGCGCGGCGTCGGGTTCAGGTTCGAGCGCGGGAGTTAAGACTTGCGCCGGCGGCTGCTGATCTCCACCTTGCTGGTAGCGGTGACGGCAGTCCTGCTGCTTGGCGTGCCGCTGGCGGTCGTCATGTCGCGCCTGGTGACCGACGAGGCGGTGCGGCAGCTGCAGCGGGATGCGACCACCGTCGCCACGGCCCTGCGGTACCGCGACAACAACGGCCAGGAGCTGGACTTCAGGGAGTTCAGGGAGTCCCTGCCGGGCGACTACATCGTCGTCAGGCAAAAGGGCCAGGGCCGGACCGTGATCGGGCATGAGCCGCCTGACCAGCATGCGATCAGCGGCCAGGACACCGACGGGGACTTCACCGTCACGGTGGAGACCAGCAGCTCGACCGTCACCGGGCGAGTGGTCGGCGCGCTGGTGCTGGTGGGCGCGCTGTCCCTGCTGGCGGTGGGCGTGGCGGTCGGGCTGGCGTTCTTCCAGGTGCGGCGGTTCACCCGCCCGCTGGAGGAGCTGGCCAGGGCGGCCGCCCGGCTCGGATCGGGCGATGCCCGGGCGAGCGGGCTCCGCTACGGGCTGCCCGAACTCGACCAGGTCGCCGAGGGGCTGGACAGCTCCGCGCGCCGGGTGTCCGACCTGCTCACCGCCGAGCGCGAGTTCGCCTCGGACGCCTCGCACCAGCTGCGGACCCCGCTGACGGCGCTGTCCATGCGGCTGGAGGAGATGATCGCCTCGGCCGACGACCCGGCGGTGGTCCGGGCCGAGGGCGAGGCCGCGCTCAGCCAGACCGAGCGGCTCGCCGACGTGGTCAGCCAGCTGCTCGACCGGACCCGGGCGGTGGGTCCCACCGTGCCCGAGCTCACCGGGGTCGACGACATCCTGGCCCAGCAGGTGGCGGAGTGGAGCCGGCCTTCCGCCGGGCGAACCGCAAGCTCGAGGTGGCCGGCGACAAGGGCCTGCACGGGTACGCCACGACCGGGACGCTGGCTCAGGTGATTGCGACGCTGCTGGACAACGCGCTCGTGCACGGCGCAGGGACGGTCACCATCCGCACCTCGCAGACTGCAAAGTCGGCGGTGATCGAGGTGCGGGACGAGGGCCGCGGGGTACCCGCGGAGCTGGCCCCGCGCATCTTCGAGCGAAGCGTGAGCGGCCGCCCGCAGGGGACCGGGCTCGGGCTGGCCCTGGCCCGGGCGATGGCCGAAGCCGACGGCGGGCGGGTAGTGCTCGTCCGGCCGAGGCCAGCCGTCTTCGCCATCTTCCTGCCGCTGGCCGCGCCCGGCGCGGACGAGGAATCGCCGGTGGTCAGCGGCCCGGCGTGAGTTCCGGCGCGGACGAGGGCCTGGCAGCGTCAGCTGTCAGCGGCCCGGGTGACCTTCCCGGCATCCGCCAGCTCGCGCGACGCCGCCTCGGCGCCATCCCCGCCGGGGGCGATGAACACCCACTTCTTGTACGACCAGTACCGGAACACGGTGGCCAGTGCGGTGCCGGCCACGCTGGCCACGTTGTAGGCGAGCGCGTCGTGCAAGCCCAGCACGTAGTAGGTGAACCCGATCGAGATCTCCGCGATCAGCAGGCCGACCAGGTTCAGCACGATGAACACCACCCACTCGCGGAGCAGCGCGTGGTTGCCCCGGTGCCGGAAGGTCCAGAACCTGTTGCCGAGGTAGGAGACCAGCGTCGCGGCCGCGATCGCGATCGCCTTGGCCGACAGTGGCCCGACGCCGACGACCCCGTGCAGGTAGGCCGCGCCACCGAGGTTGACGACCGCTGCGGTCGCACCTACCGCGCCGAACTTGGCCAGCTCGGCGAACAGGTCCGTGAAGCGCCGGTACGCCCTAGTGATCAGGCTCACCATGCGGGCCGGCCTCCTCTCACACGCTGCCAGTGGCCGCCAGTGGCGACAGGCCCTGCCGATACCCGCCGATGACGCCCGGGCTGCCAGGCTACCCGCAGCTGTTACCGGGCCGGCGCCACTTTGCCGCCGCAGTGACAGGTTCTAACCCGCAATTAGGCCGGCGAACGGTCCCCAGCCGGCGAACGGTCCCCGGCGGGCGAGCGGTCGCCGGCCGACGCGAGCATCCGCTCGACCCCGTGCCAGCCGAGATAGACCACCGTCGTGATCAGGAAGCCGGCCTCGAAGGTCAGGTCCCCGGCCGACGGCACGTGCGCCGGCACCAGCCCGACGTACTCGGTCTGGTTGGAGAACAGCCAGATGGAAAGGCCCATGCCGGTCAGCATCGCCACCGGGCCCGCCCAGTTGGTGTGCCTGGTGTCGAACAGCAGGTCATCGACCGGGCCACGGCGCAGCAGCTGGTCGCAGAAGAACACAGCCAGCCAGGGCGCGATCCAGTACGCGATGATCAGCAGGAAGTTTTCGTACTTGGTGCCGGCGTCGTGCAGCCCGGTCAGCGCCACGATGAAGCCGATGACCCCGAACGTCACCGCCACGATCGCCCGCCGCAGCCGCAGTGGCAGCCTGATGCCGAGCGCGGTGAAGGACAGCGCGCCTGAGTAGATGTTCAGCACGTTCGCCGCGACCGCGCCGAGCGCGATCGCGAGCAGCGTGGCGTCGGCGAGCGCGGTCGGCAGGTGGCCGGTGAAGGCGCCGGTGGGGTTGCCCAGCGCGTCCCCGCTGAGCGTCGCGGACGCGGCGCCGACGATCTCCAGGATCACGCAGGACACGAACACCCCGGAACCTGACCACCATCCGACGGCGCGCTTGCTCGCATCCGGCGGGAAGTACCTGGTGTAGTCCGCGGCGTACGGATTCCAGCCGACCGCGTAGCCGAACGCGGCGCCCGTGGTGAGCAGGAACCCGCCCGTGGTGCCGGCGAAGCCGGGCGGGACGTGCGCGCCCGGATGCGACTTGGCGAGCATCACCACGGTGGTGATCAGGAAGATGATGGCCAGTACCGGGAACGCGTACCGCTCGAACACGTGCACCAGGTTGTAGCCGAAGAACGCGATCACGACCTGCGCCGCCACGATGATCACCAGGCAGGCCGGTTTCGGCAGGTGGGTCAGCGTGTTCAGCGCGAACGTGCCGCTCACGCTGTTGACCGCGAACCAGCCGATGCCGGCCGTCAGGGCGTTCAGCCCGGCGGGCAGCACGTTTCCCCAGTAGCCGAAGCCCAGCCTGCTCAGCACCATCTGCGGTACGCCGTGCTTCGGTCCCCGGGCGGACAGAATGCCCTGCGTGACAGAGCCGACCCCGGTGCCGATGATGATGGCCAGCACGGCCTGCCAGAAGGTCAGCCCGAACGCGGCCACCCCGAGCACGCCCACGAAGATCGTGGCGAACTCCAGGTTGGGCGACGTCCAGGTCCAGAAGAGCTGCAGCGGACGGCCGTGCCGCTCGTTCAGCGGGATGAACTCCGCGCCGCCCGGTTCGACCGCGACGACCTTGTCGCCGTAGCTCCCCTCCCGTACCACAGTCGCGACCGGCGCGCCTGCCGCTGGCGAGGGGTGCACGCCCTTGTCCGAAGTCGCCATCGGCCTGTCTCCTCACGGCGGGGTTCGCAAGTGCGGCCGACGCGATGATAGAACGCCTGGCGGGCAAGCGCTAGATCCTGGGCGCCGCCGGACGGCGCGCCGCGTAGGCTACCGTCCGTGACCGATCACGGCGGCAGCCGCGCCCCGCTGGTGGGCATGGTCGGGGCCGGCCAGCTGGCCCGGATGACCTGCCAGGCTGCGATCACGCTCGGCATCCGGTTCCGCGTGCTGGCCGCCACGCCCGCCGATAGCGCCGCCCAGGTGTGCGCGGACACCCGGATCGGCGATGATCGCTCGCTGCCGGACCTGCTGGCCCTGGCCAGCGGCTGCGACGCGGTGACGTTCGACCACGAGCACGTGCCGGGCCCGCAGCTCGGCGCGCTGGAGGCGGCCGCGGTGCCGATCCGGCCGGGCGCCGCGGCGCTGCGGTACGCCCAGGACAAGCTGGTGATGCGCCAGCGCCTCATCCAGCTGGGCGTCCGCTGCCCGCGCTTCGCTCCGGTGATCCGGCTCGCCGACGTCACGGATTTTGCCGAACGGCACGGCTGGCCCGTCGTGCTCAAGGCGATCCGCGGCGGGTATGACGGCAAAGGCGTCTGGGTGTGTCAGGACGCGGCTCAGGCCGCCGAGGTCCTCGAGTCAGGGATTCCCCTGATCGCCGAGGAGTACGTCCCGTTCACGGCCGAACTCGCCGCGCTCGTGGCCCGGTCGCCGTACGGGCAGGGTGCCGCCTACCCGGTCGTGCAGACCGTCCAGCAGGACGGGATCTGCCGGGAGGTGCTCGCACCCGCACCTGGCCTGCCCGCCGACCTCGCCGAGCAGGCGCAGTCGCTGGCGCTGCGGCTCGCGGCGAAGCTGGACGTCACCGGGCTGCTCGCCGTGGAACTGTTCAGGACCCCGGACGGGCTGCTGGTCAACGAGCTGGCAATGCGCCCGCACAACTGCGGGCACTGGACCATCGAGGGCGCCCGCACCTCGCAGTTCGAGCAGCACCTGCGGGCCGTGCTGGACATGCCGCTGGGCGCCACCGGGCCGGCCGCGCCGCAGGTCGTGATGGCCAACGTGCTCGGCGGGGACGGCGGCGACCTGCAGGCCAGGCTGCATCACGTGCTGGCCGCCGACCCGGCGCTGCGGGTACACCTGTACGGCAAGCCGTCCCGGCCGGGCCGCAAGATCGGCCATGTCACCGCGCTCGGCAGCGACCTGGCCGAGCTGCGAGACCGCGCCATGACCGCGGCTGACTACCTTCGCTGGGGCGGCGCGGGCCAGGCGCCGGGCGCCGATTCCCCGGCGGGCGCGGGCTCCAGGGCCGGCGCTGGCTCACGGGCCGGCGCGAGCTCACGGGCCGACGCTGGCTCCAGGCCCGGCGCGGGTTCCAGGCCCGGCGCTGGCTCGGCCGCGGGGGCGGCCGCTTCGACGGCTGGGGAAGCCACGTGAGTACTCAGCGGCTGGTCGGCGTCGTCATGGGCAGCGACTCGGACTGGCCGGTGATGCGGGCCGCCGCCAATGTGCTCGACGAATTCGGGGTCGGTTACGAAGCCGACGTGGTGTCCGCGCACCGGATGCCGCACGACATGATCGGCTACGGGTCGGCGGCGGCCGGCCGCGGATTGCGAGTGATCATCGCCGGCGCGGGCGGCGCGGCGCACCTGCCCGGCATGCTCGCGTCGGTGACCCCGCTCCCCGTGATCGGCGTGCCGGTGCCGCTTGCCCACCTGGACGGCCTGGACTCGCTGCTGTCCATCGTGCAGATGCCGGCCGGAATACCGGTCGCCACGGTGGCGATCGGCGGAGCGCGCAACGCCGGCCTGCTCGCCGTCCGCATCCTGGGCGCGGCCGACCCGGCGCTGCGCGACCGGATGACCCGATTCCAGCAGCAGCTCGGCCAGCAAGCCAGGGACAAGGGCGCCGCGCTGCGGGCCAGCCTGGGCGGCGAGCCCGCGTCGTAGCCCGCCTACGTCCGGGCCGATCACGTACCTGGTCATGGGAGATCAGTTCCCCTCGGTTGCTGCGCCACGCGAGCGCCTGCCCACAGTACGGGGGGAGCAGGCCGCTTGCGGTCATCGAAGGGGCCTGCCGCCCGCTGGTTGCGGTAGACATGCGCTATGGACTGTGAGCCGGCCCGCGTCCGCCGATACCGGCCGGACGATCTCGATGACTTGTACCGGATCTGCCTGCAAACGGCCGACAGCGGCCAGGATGGTACCGCCCTGTTCCGCGACCCCCAGCTGCCTGGGAATGTGTATGCGGCGCCCTACGGGTTGTTCGAGCCTTCGCTTGCCTTCGTGGCCGAGGACGCGGCGGGCGTCGGCGGGTACGTCCTCGCGGCGCTCGGCAGCGATGCCTTCGAGCAGCGCCTGGAGCGGGACTGGTGGCCTGGACTGCGTGCCCGGTACCCAGAGCCATCGCAGCACCTGGGTGAGGCGATATCGGCACCGGAGCGGCGTGCGCTGCAGAACATCCATCACCCGTTCCGGGCGCCCCGGGAGGTGGTTGAGCGGTTCCCGTCGCACCTGCACATTGACCTGCTGCCGCGGTTGCAGGGGCACGGGATGGGGCGGCAGATGATCGCGACGCTGATGTCGGGCCTTCGTGCTCAGGGCTCCCGTGGAGTTCACCTCCTGGTCGGGAGCAGCAACCAGCGAGCCATGGGCTTCTACCGCCACGTGGGCTTCACCGAGCTGCCAGTCCCCGACGCGCACATCTTCGCCATGGATCTCAGCGTGCCGATCGGGTAAGCATCCGTGCCCGCTCAGGCAACTCCCGGAGTTGAGGCTGCGCCGCCGTTACGCAAGGGCGGCCGGCAGCCCGCAGCGGATCGCGAGGGCAGGGTCGCGATAGGACACCACGGCGGTGATGAGCGGCTGCCCGTCCACGTCGCCGACCTGGAGGACCTGCAGGCCGCTGACCGCCAGGCCGCCGTGGCCGTCCGGGCCGTAGCTGCCGAACGCGGGCTGGCCATTGCACCAGCCGGCCTGCAGGCGGATGCCGTGCGGCCGGGCCGCGGCGAAGATGGCGTTCTCGATGAACGCGGCGACCGCTTCGCGGCCCTGGAACCAGGCGGTGAGCGGGGGCATCGAGAACCGGACGTCCTCGGCGATCAGCCGTACCAGGCCGTCGATGTCGGCGAGCTGCCAGGCCCGGACATAACGATCGAGCAGCTGCTGTACGCGGGGATCGGTGATTCCGGGCGGGGGCGATCCCGCGGCCACCCGCACGGATCCGCGCGCCCGGGACAGCAGGCTATTGACCGCCGTGCTGCCGACGCCGAGCACTTCCCCGACTTCGGCGTGGGTGAAGGCGAGGACGTCGTGCAGCAGCAGCGCGGCCCGCTGGCGCGGCGGCAGCAGCTGCAGGGCCGCCACGAACGCCAGGCTGATCTCCTCGCGCCGGACCAGCGCGTCCTGCGGGTCGGCTCCGTTCAGCTCGGCATCGCTGACCGGCTCGACCCACGCCAGCTCCGGGTCGGGCGGCCCCGGCACCGTGCCCGGCCCAGCCGGTCTCCCGAAGCCGGCCGGGCCGAGCCGGGTCCGCCTGGCCCGCAGCCCGTCCAGGCACACGTTGGTGGCGATCCGTTGCAGCCAGGCGCCGAACGGACCCGAGCCGTCATAGGTCGCCAGCCTGCGCCAGGCCCGCTCCAGGGTGTCCTGAGTGACGTCCTCGGCGTCGGCGCCGGAGCCGAGCATGCGATAGCAGTGCCGGAACACGGCCCGCTGATGCGGGCCGACCAGGGCCGCGAACGCCACCTCGTCCCCGGCGACCGCCTGCTCGATCAGCGCCGGATCGGAAGGACCAGCCATGTGCAGCCTCTCCTGCGGTCGGTGTCCGGGCGGCCGGGCGTGATCGCGCGAGCCTCAGCCGTGCGCCTGAGCCAACCCCACTATCTGGCCGCGCGGATCGGCCACCAGCCCGAAGGTGACCCCGGGCACCGAGGTCGCCGGCTGGACGACGCGCCCGCCCAAGGCGGCCGCGGCTTCCAGCGTAGCGGCGACATCCTGGACCCCGACAAAGAAGGTGACCAGGGGCGCCCCGTCCTGCAGCGGACCGATCCCGCCGGGTACGCCGCCCTCCACTCCGGTGTCCACGTAGGTGTATCCGGGTATCCCCCCGTCGGGGAACGTCCACCCGAACAGCTTCCCGAAGAACTCGCGCGTCGCGTCCGGATCCGCGGACCTGATCTCGAAGTGCACCACTGGGCTAGCCATTGACCTGCTCCCGTCGTATTCACGATGCTGACACCAGGTACGACGAGAACAAGGTGCCTGACCTCTCGCTGCCCGGCGCACCAGATTCCGGTTTCCTGGTTGCAGCGGTCAGTCCCCGGTACTCGCCTCAGCGGCGGTACTGTCCCATTTCTGCTCGATGCGGCCGAAGTGCCAGACCGCCAGGGCCACGACCCAGGTGGCCACGAACACCCCGACGATGACGAACCCGGCCGTGTTGATGTTGAAGCCGGCCAGCCAGCTCCATCCCGCGCCGGACAGGTGACCGTCCTCGGCGAGCAGGCCGAGCAGCTCGATCGCGCCGACGAACACGGCGACGAACACCGACAGGCCGGTGATGGTCAGGTTGTAGTAGACCTTGCGGACCGGGCGGGAGAACGCCCAGTCGTAGGCGAAGTTCATGAAGCAGCCGTCCGCGGTGTCGAGCAGGCACATCCCCGCGGCGAACAGGATCGGCAGCGACAAGATGGCGTAGAACGGCAGCCCGCCTACGACCGCGGTCCCGGCCAGTACCAGCAGCGCGACCTCGGTGGCCGTGTCGAAGCCGAGGCCGAACAGGAACCCGACCGGGTACATCTTCCACGGCGCGTCAACCTTGCGGGCGAGCCTGCCGAGAATCCGGTTCATCAGGCCGCGCTTGGCTAGCTGCTGTTCCAACTGGTCGTCGTCGTACCGGCCGGCCCGCATCTCCCGGAACACCTTGAGGATGCTGACCAGGATGACGATGTTCAGCGCCGCGATCAGGAACAGGAAGGACCCCGACACCAGGGTGCCGACCAGGTTGGTGGTGTGCTGCAGCTGCGAGCCTGAGTTCTTCACCTGGCCGGTGAGGCCGCGGATGCCGAAGTTCAGCAGCACGGAGAGCACGAAGACCACGCTGGAGTGCCCGAGGGAGAAAAAGAACCCGGTGGACAGCGGCCGCTTGCCCTCGCCCACCAGCTTGCGGGTGGTGTTGTCGATCGCCGCGATGTGGTCGGCGTCGAACGCGTGCCGCATGCCCAGGGTGTAGGCCAGGGCGCCGGTGCCCACGCCGAAGACCGTCGTCTTGCTGATGTGGTAGTGCCCGCCCAGCGCGGCGGCCAGCATCCCCCAGCCGACCACGTTCAGGCCGATGATTGTCGCCGCCATCGCCCCGGTCCGGCCCCATTCGCGGGGGGTCAGGCCGTTGCGGATCCTTGTCATGCGGCTCACGTCGGCCATCGTCACCTCCCTGCGGCGTGCGCTGCGCCGAGTCTACGGATAACTGCAACAATGTCGCAATAACGCATCCCGGGTAACTGGCCGCCCTGGAAACCAGGGCCGCCGCGCGCGTGAGCCGGCACGCGCGGACGCGAGTACGCCGATGCGGCCGCGGTGACCCGCCTGCGCGGGCGGGTTCCTACGCCGGCCCGGGCCGGCCGAGCCCGTAGGCACGCCGGGCGGTCGCCCCGAACACCGCGGCCTGCTCGGCCGCGCTCAGCCCGCCGGTGAGCACCCGGGCGGCGGCCAGCACATCGGCGTAGGACGAGGTCAGGGTGCACGGCGGCCAGTCGGAGCCGTACATGAGCCGATGCGGCCCGAACGTGGCGAGCGCGGTGTCGAAGTACCGCAGGACGAGCGGGTCGAGCGCGCCGCGGCCCGGGCCTGCGGCGACCCGCCGCGAACCGGGAAAGCCTCGGACAGGACGCCGGAGAGCTTGCCGACGGTGTTCGGCAGCGCCGCCAGCGCGCGCACGGCGCTCGCCCACGGCCCGTCGCCAGGCTCATCGCCCTCGGGATTGCCCAGGTGGTCGAGCACGAACGTGAGCTGGGGGAGCGCGGCGGCGGCCGTGACCGCGGCGGGCAGCTGCGGGGGCGAGCAGACTACGTCGTAGGCCAGGCCGGCTTCGGCCACGGCGGCCAGGCCGCGCAGCACCTCGGGCCGCGCCAGCCACCCGGGGTCCCGTTCGGCCAGGACCGGATGCCGGATGCCGGCCAGGTACTGCGCGCCGGGCCGCTCGAGCAGGCCGGCGATTGCATCCGCGACGCCCGGGCCGGCCAGGTCGACCCAGCCCACGACCCCGGCGACCAGGTGATGGGCTGCCGCCAGCGCCAGCAGGTCAGGGGTCTCGCCCGGCTCGATCACGGTCTGTACCACGACCGTCGCGGTGACGCCGGCCGCGGCCGCCTCGGGCTCGAGGTCGGCCATCGAGTAGTTCCTGCGCAGCGGGCCGAGCCCGTCCTGATCCAGCCACGGCTGAGCCCGCACCGACAGGTCCCAGACGTGATGATGCGCGTCGATGACCGGGCCGGGCCCGCCGCTGGTATTCACAGGCCCAGGTCGTCGAGTTCCTTGTGCAGGGCCGCGCGGGATCGATCGCCGGATGTCGGCGTGCCGGGCGCGGCCTGCTGGCCGGCCGGCTTACCGCGCCTGTGATCGCGGAATATCCAGCCCGCCAGGACGCCGCCGACCACGCCGCCGATGTGGGCCTGCCATCCGATGCCGTGCTGCGGCACCAGCACGGTGAACTGGTAGGCAAAGCAGAGCGCCATCACCAGGCCGATCAGCAGGTCGATGGGATGACGGTCAAAGATTCCGCGCACGATGATGTAGGCGAAGTAGCCGAACACCATGCCGCTGGCACCCGCGCCGACCGTGTGCGCGCCCTCGAAGATCCAGGCGGCGAGCCCGCTCGTTATCGCCACGATGAGCGTGACGCCGAGAAATTTCTTCACCCCCCGGTAGGCGGCGAGGAACCCGAAGATAAACAGCGGCCCGGAATTTCCCTCGATGTGCGCCCAGCTGAAATGCAGGAAGGGAGCACTGAAGATGTCGGGCAGGCTGCCGGGATCTCGCGGCCTGATGCCGTACTGGAAGCTGAGCTGGTAGTGATCGGCCCAGTTGGCTATCTGCACGATCCACAAGATGGCAACGAAAGCGACCATGACGAACAGGGCGTTCCGCGCCTCGGCCAGCACCGTTTCCGCGTCGCCGGCGCCGATCTGCCACCTGCCCGCCCGCCGGGGCGGGGCGTTGCCCCCGCCGCGGTCGGTCATGATGCCTGGCCCCGTCGGCCACCGATGAACGCCATGCTGGAAAGTTAGCCGCCCGGCCGGCTGAATGGGTAGTCGCCCCCCGGGGGCCGGCCGATCCGCGGTAAGCGGTGATCACAGCAGCGTCAGCAACCTGATCTGGCCATTGTCACGCTATGTACGGCCAATATGCGATCTGCGTTACCGGGTCGCCCCGGTGACCGACACAGCTTTTTCGGTGGAATCGGTTGCAGACCCCTCCGGCACCTCTGGCAAGGTAAGGCGCCAACGGTACCCGGCCCGCCCAGGCGGGTTGCTCGGGACCGGCCAGGCACGCCACACGAGTCCGGGAGTCACCTGACGCGCCGTCAGCAGGCGCAACGCGTCAGCACGCGGGGGTATTTCCGTCACCGCGCGGATGGCCGTCGGAGAGGACTGCATTGTCACAACACCGGAGGCGGGCCCCGGCGAGGCGAACGTCCCGCACGACCGGGCTCGTCATCGGACTGACCGCCTTCCTCGTCGTGACCGCGCTCGCCGGTGCCGGATACCTGGTCAAGGTCCGTCCCTGGTCCCCGGGCAGCAGCGCCGCGGCGGTCGCTATGGCCGCCGTGCCGACCAGTCACACCATGACCTTGCTGCGGCAGCGGCGCACGGAGCTGATCGCCATGAGCGCCGCGTCCCGGACGCTCAGCCTGGTCGGCCACCCGAAGCTGGCGTCCCGGCAGCCGTCGAACCTGCCCGGGGCCCCCGCAGGCGCGAGCGCGCCGGGCGCCGGCGCTCCCGGCAGCGGCGCTCCCGGCAGCGGTCCGGTGGTGGCAGGCCCGCCCGCCGCGCCGCCGAACCCCGGCACCGCCCAGTCGATCGCGTACAACATGCTGTCGTCGTTCGGCTTCAACCCGAAGGTCTACTTCAGCTGCCTGAACAACATCTGGACGCGGGAAAGCGGCTGGGTCTACAACGCGGAGAACCCGAGCGGTGCCTACGGCATCCCGCAGGCGCTGCCTGGCTCGAAAATGGCCAGCGCCGGGTCCGACTGGCAGACCAACCCCGCCACCCAGATCCGGTGGGGTCTTGGCTACATCAAGTCCGTGTACGGTGATCCGTGCAGCGCCTGGGCCTTCTGGCAGGCGCACAGCTACTACTGATCCCGGTACTGCTGACCCCGGACAGCCATGCCGTGGACACAGAGAACGGGCGTCCAAATCCCCAGCGGCCATTGACCCGGACCTATTGAATGGGCCGGAGCGACGCCTAATAAGATAACGAAGTGATAAATTTTTGTTCGCGGCAGGATAGCAAAGTCTTACCCGGACGCCAAATTTACGCACTCAGAGTAAGTTTCCGCATCCATTTTGTCACATTGTGACGTGGGTCATAGCGTCCAATCTGCCGAGCCATCCTAGTTATCTCAGCCGCAGGTCAGAGAACTAATCAAGGGAAGTTACCGGTCGTCACGGCCGCCCTTATGTGATCTAAGACACACCGCTTTCGGTCACATCCGCGCAATCGATTGGGCAGGCTGAGTGGCCGATAGCACCCGGTGTGCAGGATGGTCACTTGATGGTGACTCGCCGCCATGACCCGCGGCTCGTCAGCACGCCGTCGCCCGGCTCGGACGAGTCGGCCGACGCCAACGGGTGGAGGCCACTCGCGCACCGCGCGCCCGAGCAAAGGCAGATGTTGTTCCGCCACCGGAATCTGCTCGAAAAACCGTCGAAACTAACCATCGCAATTGCCGCCGCCGGAATCGGTGTCGCGGCCGCGGCATCGGCCGTAGCCGTAACCTTGCCGGGCGGCGCCACGGCGGGCGCCGCCACAGCTACGGCTTATCTGCGCGGCGCCAGTGTCGCGCCAGCAGGGGCCATGCCCCGTTCGGCCGAGCAATTGCAGGCCAATAAAATTGAAATGACGCGGCGAGTGCATCAGCTCGCGGCGGCCAGCGCCCGCCGGGCCGCGGCGGCCCGCCGGACGGCGGCTGCCCGCAGGGCGGCCAGGGCCGCGGCTCGCCGGGCGGCCAGGGCGGCAGCGGCCCGCCAGGCGGCCAGGAGGGCCGCTCACCGGGCGGCCGTGCTTGCTGCTCAGCGGCAAGCCAGGAATGCGCACAGGGCACCGGGCAAGCCGGCGGCGCCCGCCCAGCCCTCGGGCTCGCCCCAGCAGATCGCGATATCCATGCTGGGCAGCTATGGATGGCCCGCGAGCCAGTTCTCCTGCCTCGACTCGCTGTGGGCGCGGGAGAGCGGCTGGAGCGCCACCGCCGCCAACCCGGACGGTGCCTACGGCATCCCGCAGGCGCTGCCGGGATCGAAGATGGCCAGCGCCGGCCCGGACTGGCAGACGAACGCGGCGACGCAGATCCGCTGGGGCCTGGGCTATATCAAGGGCCTCTACGGTTCGCCGTGCGGAGCCTGGTCGCACGAGGAAGCCACCGGCTCGTATTAGCCCGTCGCCGTTGACCGGCGGGCGGTCCTGCCCCGGGCCGCCCGCCGGCGGGTCCACGCTCGCTGGCCCGAGGGCAGCACGCCGGCACGGCCGCCTGGGCGATGGCCCGTGACGCAACCGGTAACAGCACCGGCACGCCGGCCGGGCCGTCCCGCTATCCCGGGCGCGTCATCCGCAGCACGTCGAGGGCCCGCTCCAGCTGTTCCTCGGTGATGTCCCCGCGGGCCACGTAACCGCGGGCGATGACGACGTCCTTGATGGTCTGGCCGCTGCGCAGCGCCTCGTGCGCCACCTGCGCCGCGGCCTCGTAGCCTAGGAAGCGATTCAGCGCGGTCACGATGGCAGGCGAGGATTCCGCGTACCGGCGCAACCGCGTGACATCCGCCGTGATCCCGGCCACGCAGCGGTCGGCGAGCAGCACGGCGCCGGCCGCGAGCAGCCGGATCGAGGACAGCAGGTTCCGCGCGATCACCGGCATCATGGTGTTCAGCTCGAAGTTGCCCCCGGTGCCGCCGAACGCGACCGCCGCATCGTTCCCCATCACCTGCGCGCAGACCTGCCCGACCGCCTCGCAGATCACCGGGTTGACCTTGCCCGGCATGATCGACGATCCGGGCTGCAGGTCGGGCACGACGATCTCGGCCAGCCCGGTCCGCGGGCCGGAGTTCATCAGCCGCAGGTCATTGCAGATCTTGTACACGCTGACCGCGACGGTGCGCAGCATCCCGCTGGCCTCGACCAGCGCGTCCCGCCCCCCGGCCGCCTCGAAGTGGTTACGCGCCTCGATCAGCGGCAGCCTGAGATCACCGGCCAGCTTGGCGATGACGCCGGAAGCGAACCCGTCAGGCGCGTTCAGCCCGGTGCCCACCGCGGTGCCGCCGAGCGGCAGCTCGCCGACCCGGCCCAGCGACTCGCGCACCCGCTCGGCGCCCAGGCCTACCGCGGCCGCGTACCCGCCGAACTCCTGCCCCAGCGTCACCGGCGTGGCGTCCATCAGGTGCGTGCGCCCGCTCTTCACCGCGTGCGCGAACTCGGCCGCCTTGGCCTCCAGCGCAGCGCCCAGCCGGGACAGCGCGGGCAGCAGCTCCCGGCTGATCAGCAGGACCGCGGCCAGGTGAATCGCGGTGGGGAACACGTCATTGGACGACTGCGAGGCGTTGACGTCATCGTTGGCATGCACCGGGCGGCCGAGCCGCTCGGCGGCGAGGGTGGCGATGACCTCGTTCGCGTTCATGTTGCTCGAGGTGCCGGAGCCGGTCTGGAACACGTCGACAGGGAACTGGTCGTCGTACTCGCCCCCGGCGACCTGGGCCGCTGCGTCGGCAATGGCGGCCGCCATGTCGGCATCGAGCACGCCAAGCTGGCCGTTCACGACCGCCGCCGCGCCCTTGACCAGGGCCAGCGCCGCGATCAGATTCCGGCCGATGCGCTCGCCGGAGATCGGGAAATTCTGCACCGCACGCTGCGTCTGCGCACCCCACAGCGCGCCGGCAGGCACCTGGACCTCGCCCATCGAGTCCCGTTCGGTGCGGTATCCGGCCATGGCGGACCTCAGCTCCGCCCGATGGTGAGCAGCGGCCCTGCCAGGTCGGCGAAGAAGTCGTTGCCCTTGTCGTCCACGATGACGAACGCCGGGAAGTCGCGCACCTCGATCCGCCAGACGGCCTCCATGCCGAGCTCGGGGTACTCCAGCACCTCCATCCCGGTGATGCAGTCCCGGGCCAGCCGGGCCGCCGCACCGCCGATCGAGCCCAGGTAGAACCCGCCGTGCCGCCGGCACGCGTCGGTCACGGCCGCCGAGCGGTTCCCCTTGGCCAGCATGACCAGCGACCCGCCGGCCGCCTGGAAGCTGTCCACGTAAGAGTCCATCCGGCCCGCCGTCGTCGGCCCGAACGACCCGGACGCGTAGCCCTCCGGCGTCTTGGCCGGGCCCGCGTAGTACACGGCGTGGTCGCGCAGGTAGCCCGGCATCGGCTGGCCGGCCTTCAGCCGCTCGGCGATCTTGGCGTGCGCGATGTCGCGCGCGACCACCATCGGCCCGGTCAGCGCCAGCCGCGTCGCCACCGGGTACCTGGTCAGCTCGGCCCGGATCTCGTCCATGGGCCGGTTCAGGTCGATCCGCACGACCTCATCGGCGGCCAGCTCGGCATCGGAGGTCTCCGGCAGGTACCGGGCCGGGTCGGTTTCAAGACGTTCCAGGAATACGCCGTCCGCCGTGATCTTCCCCAGCGCCTGCCGGTCGGCCGAGCAGGACACGGCGATCGCGACAGGGCAGGAGGCGCCGTGCCGGGGCAGCCGGATGACCCGCACGTCGTGGCAGAAGTACTTGCCGCCGAACTGCGCGCCGATCCCCGCCCGCCGGGTGATCTCAAGCACCTGCTGCTCCAGCTCGCGGTCCCGGAACCCGTGCCCGGCCGCCGAGCCGGACTCCGGCAGCGAGTCCAGGTAGCGCGCCGACGCGTACTTGGCCGTCTTCAGCGCGTACTCGGCGCTGGTGCCGCCGACCACGATGGCCAGGTGATACGGCGGGCACGCGGCCGTCCCCAGCGCGCTGATCTTCTGCTCCAGGAAGGCCAGCATGCTGGCCTCGTTCAGCACCGCCTTGGTCTCCTGGTACAGGAACGCCTTGTTGGCCGAGCCGCCGCCCTTGGCCATGAACAGGAACTTGTACTCGCCGCCGCCGGTCGCGTAGATCTCGATCTGGGCCGGCAGGTTACTGCCGGTGTTGCGCTCGTCCCACATGGTCAGCGGGGCCAGCTGCGAGTACCGCAGGTTCAGCTGGGTGTACGCGTCGTACACGCCGCGCGCGATGTGCTCCTCGTCCCGCCCGTCGGTCAGCACGTGCTGGCCGCGCTTGCCCATCACGATCGCGGTCCCGGTGTCCTGGCACATCGGCAGCACGCCGCCCGCCGCGATGCACGCGTTCTTCAGCAGGTCGAGCGCGACGTACCGGTCGTTCGGGCTGGCTTCCGGGTCGTCGGTGATGGATCGCAGCTGGCGCAGGTGGCCGGGCCGCAGCAGGTGCGCGATGTCCCGCATCGCCTCCCTGGTCAGCAGGGTGAGGACGTCCGGGTCGATCTCGAGAAAATTCCTGCCGAACGCCTGGCGGCGGGTCAGGCCGGCCGCGTCCAGGCGGCGGTACTCGGTGTCGTCCGCACCGGTCGGCAGCAGTTCGGTATAGCTGAACTCGGGCATCGTCGCGGGTCCTCATCGGCCGGCCATGGGATGTCTCTCATCGTACGGCCGGGCCCGCGCCGATCCGGAGATCCACCTGGCCCACGGCGGTGCGCGCGCCGAAGCGGTAGGCCAGCGCCGAGTACAGCACGGCGCTGGACGGGCCGGGCGTCCGGGCCGGGCCTGTCACCTCCGTGCGGTTGCGATGCCCTCGGCCAGGCGCAGCATCGCCGGGACCGCCGCGGCGAGCGCCACCCGGTCCTGGCTGGGCAGCCCGGCCAGCGCGCGCCCGGCGAGCTCGACGCGCAGATCCCGCCATTCGGCCAGCCGCCTGCGCCCCTTCGCGGTGACCTCGAGCCGCACCGAGCGGCCGTCGGTGCGGCTCGGGACGCGCCTGAGCAGCTCCCGGCCGGCCAGCTGGCCGATCAGCGTGCTCACCGTGTTGGGCGCGAGCCGCAGTTCCCTGGCCGCCTCCGCCACGGTCAGCAGGGGCCTGCGCGCGGCCAGCCTGAGCAGCTCCGACTGCGCGGGGGGCAGCGGCTCGTCCTGCCAGCTGGCGCGGACGGCCCGCCGCGCCGCCCGGCGCACCGAGCTCAGCGCGTCCAGCAGCTCGGCCGCGGACTGCGCCGCCGCGCGGTCGGCCTGGCTGTCCCGCGCCGCATCCGGCACGGCTCGTTCGGTAGAAATGTCTTTCACAGAGCTATCATAACGCGGGGCAGCGCCAGAGCACCGGACGTCAGCTCAGGGTCGGCGCCGGGTGCAGGCCGGCGTCACGAGCCGGCCGCGGCCTCCTCGACCGTGAGCTCGGCCGCGGGGTCGGCCTCCAGGCGCCCGGCCGGAATCGGCAGCCCGCTGCGAACCGAGCGCCCGTAGGTTCCGTCGTCTAGTCGCTTCAGCGCGCGTTCCAGTGCATCCAGGCGTTCGCGAAGCGTGACCGCCACGGCGTCGTCGATGCCCTGGGACGCCAGCGGCTGGGCGGAGTCAACGGAATCACCGACCTCACCCTCGGCCTCGCGGTCCTCTTCGCCCGCCTGCTCGGTGTCCTGGAGCAGGGCCGTTATCTCGGCGTGTTCGGTGCGCAGCCGCGCCCGCGCCTTGTTCGCATCCATCCGGCCTCCCTTGGCTCGGCCGCCGCACCGCCGGGTTACCGCCGCGGTCCGAAGCACACACCATAGCCAGCCGGCGTGCCGCGCCCTTACCGCCGGCCCCGGGCGGCGGGCCGGCCGGGCTAGTCCTGGCCCGGTGACGGCGGCGGCCAGGCCCGGATATCGTCATGACATGCCGTCCCGCAGCGCGCCGCGTGACCTCCGGGCTTCCGATGCCGACCGGGAGCGGGTCGTCTCGCTGCTCGGTGAGGCGGTGAGCGACGGCCGGCTCACCTCAGACGAGCACGCAGAGCGGCTCGATGCGGCCAGTTCGGCCCGGACCCTGGGAGAACTCGCCGCGCTGACCACCGACCTGGTGACGCCCGACGCGCAGCCGGTGCGCCTGGACGGCGGTCGGCCGGTCACCGCGGTCTTCGGCGGTCACCGGCGTGAGGGGCGCTGGGTGGTACCGGAGCGGCTGGCGGTGGCGGCGGTGTTCGGCGAGGCGGTGCTCGACTTTCGCGAGGCGGTGCTGCAGAGCCCCCGGGTGATCGTCTACGCGACGGTGATCTGCGGGCGGCTGAAGATCCTGGTCCCGGAGGGAATCACCGTGGAGGTGACCGGCACGTCGGTTGCGAGCTCGCAGCGCGGGTCGTTGGCCCGCCGTCCGCCCGAGGTCGGCGGCGAGGCAGGCTGGGGAACGGCCTCCGGCTGGCGGGCGGACCCGGGCCGGGCGCCGGCGGCGCCGGGCCGGGGCGCGGCGGCGCCGGGCCGGGCCGGGCCGCCTGGCCAGCCGGAACGGCCGGTGATCGAGGTCCGCGGGGTGATCCTGGCGGGCCGGGTGCAGGCGGTTGCGCCGCCGCGGGCACGCTTCTTCGGCATCTTCCCCCGTCGCGGGCGCTAGGCGCCGGCGCCCCGGCCGCGGAAGGCCGGCCGCGGAAGGCCGCGCCCGGGCGGCAGCGGCCAGCCGGCCTAGTCGAAGTTGACCGAACTGTAGGCCCGCAGCTTCCACAGCTGGTGCTCGCTCGCGATGCTGCGGATGGTGCCGGATCGCGACCGCATGACCAGCGAGTGCGTGGTGGCGCCCCCGGCCCGGTAGCGCACCCCGGCCATCAGCTCGCCGTCGGTGATCCCGGTGGCGGCGAAGAACACGTCGTCCGACGACACCAGGTCGTCGGTCGTGAGCACCTGGCTTACGTCGAGCCCGGCGGCGGCGGCCCGGCGGCGCTCCGCGTCGTCGCGCGGCGCCAGGATGCCCTGGATGACGCCGCCCAGGCACTTGACGGCGCAGGCGGCGATGATGCCTTCCGGCGTGCCGCCGATGCCGAGCAGCAGGTCCACGCCGGTGCCGTCGCGCGCGGCCATGATGGCGCCGGCCACGTCCCCGTCGGTGATCAGCTTGATCCGCGCGCCCGTCGCGCGTACCTGCGCGATCAGGTCCGCGTGCCGGTCCCGGTCCAGGATCACCGTGGTCACATCCTGCCGCGCGCAGCCCTTGGCCTTGGCAACGGCCGCGATGTTGTCGGCCACGGGGGCCTCGATGTCCACCGCGTCAGCCGCGGCGGGCCCGGTGACCAGCTTGGACATGTAGAACACGGACGACGGGTCATACATCGAGCCGCGGGCCGCGACAGCGAGCACCGAGATCGCGTTCGACATGCCGTTCGCGGCGAGCCGGGTGCCGTCGATCGGGTCAACGGCCACGTCGCAGGCCGGTCCCGTGCGGTCGCCCACCTCCTCGCCGTTGTACAGCATCGGGGCATGGTCCTTCTCGCCTTCCCCGATGACCACGACCCCGTCCATCGACACGGTGTTGATCAGCATTCGCATGGCGTGGACCGCGGCGGCGTCCGCGCCGTTCTTGTCCCCCCGGCCCACCCAGCGGGCCGCGGCCATCGCGCCCGCCTCGGTGACCCTGGCCAGCTCTAGGGCCAGGTTCCGGTCCGGTGCGTGCTGGCCGGGCTCGTCCGGCACGGCCTGGTCCTCCTCCGGCGCGGCCGGCCGGCCGGCCAGACGGGGGGCGGGTGTGGTCACGATCTCGTGCTCGGTCACGGCACGCCCTCCTGATAGACGGTCAATGCGATCCTATGTACCCGCCGACCGGGCGTAGCCTGTGACCTGGAGCGGCCGACCACGGCCAGGCGGAGGGCGCGGGTCAGCGCATGACGACGGAATTTCCGGCAGAGGCCGCCGCAGCAGCGGCGACGCCCGCGGGCGGCACCGCTACCCGGGTGTCCGAACGGGGGGCGGCCACCAGGTCGGGCCTGCTCGCGGCGGCCCGCGAGGTCTTCATCAGCACCGGGTACGCGCAGGCAGGCGTGACCGACATCGTCGCGCAGGCCGGTGCCAGCGTCGGCAGCCTGTATCACCATTTCGCCGGCAAGGCCGATCTGTACCTGACCCTGTTCGAGGAGTTCCACGAAGACCTGGCCGGGCAGGCCAGGGCCGCGGTCCGGGCCGCCCGCAACGCCGGCGTCACCGACCCCAGGCTGCTCTTCCTGGCCGGCGCCCGGTCCTACCTGGACGGCTGCTTCGAGCAGCGCGAGCTGTCCCGGCTGTTCGTGTCCGGGGATGCCCCGCCCGGGTTCGACGTGGTCATGCGGCGGCGGCTGCGGGAGTGGGCCGAGCGGAACGCGGAATTCTTCGCCCGCGGCCCGGAACCGGTCAACGAGGCGGTGTCCGTGGTGCTGACCGGCGCCCTCATGCTGACCGTGGCCGAGGTGGCGCTCTGCGAGGACGCGCAGCGGGCCCGGCGGCTCGCGGACAGCGTGCTGGAGATCATGTCGCGGATCGACGACCAGCCGGCTCGCTGAGTGCACGAGCCGGAGGAGATGCCGGCCGCCGCTGCGCGTCACAACCCGGAATCAAGCGTCACAGCCCGGAATCAAACCGCCCGGGCTAGTTCACAGCGTGATCCGCCCGGTGTTACCTTGCGCGAGGAGCAAGCGACCCGTACCTGACCGTGATTGGGGAACAGGGAGACAGCATGCGCGTGATGCGCTTCTTGGCAGTTCCAGTCGGCATCGCCACCGTCGCCGCGCTCGGCGTCACGGCCAGCGGGGCGATGGCGGCCCGGCCCGGGCCGGGCGCGGCGGCGAAGGCGGCCGTCGGCGATGAGCCTTCACCCGAACGTGATCCAGCCTCGGGCTGCTGCGTTCGCGATCAGCCGCCGACGACTGCTCAGTGTGAGGCCCAGCTGAAGATCGCCTGCTACCAGCCAGGCCAGATCCAGCGAGCGTACGGGCTGCCGAAGCTGTACAAGCGCGGGATCAACGGCAGCGGGCGGACGATGGTCATCGTGGATCCGTTCGGATCACCCACGATCCGCCGGGACCTGCACCGGTTCGACCGCGGGTTCGGCCTGCCCGACCCGCCGTCTCTGAAGATCATCCAGCCGGCCGGGAGGGTCCCGCCCTACAAGCCCACCTCGACCCGCATAGGCTGGGCGGAGGAGACCACGCTGGACGTTGAGTACTCGCACACGGTCGCCCCGAACGCCAAGATCCTGCTGGTCGAGACCCCGGCCAACGAGACCGAGGGCACGGCCGGCTTCCCGCAGATCGTCAAGGCGGAGCAGTTCGTGATCAGGCACCACCTCGGCGACGTGATCACCCAGAGCTTCGGGGCCACCGAGCAGAGCTTCGCCACCGCCAAGTCCCTGCTGGCGCTGCGCTCCGCCTACGTCCAGGCTCAGGCCGCGGGCATCACCGTGCTGGCCTCGACCGGCGACGATGGGGCCGCGAACGTCATGCGCAACGGGAGCACCTTCTTCCTGCACCCGGCTGTCGCCTGGCCGAGCACCGACCCGCTGGTGACCGCGCTCGGCGGCACCCAGCTGCACCTGAACGCCAAGGGCGGCCACACCGCGGCGGACACCGTGTGGAACGACACCTTCAACAAGGCGCTGCAGAAGGCCTTCACCGGAAGCCCGGGCCCGAGCCCGTTCGCCACGGGCGGCGGCCAGTCGGTCATCTTCGCCCGCCCGTCCTACCAGAATGGCGTGCAGGCGGTCACCGGTCCGCACCGCGGCGTTCCTGACATCTCCATGAGCGCGGCCTGCGATGGCTCGGTTCTCATCTTCCTCAGTGTTCCGGGCGTCCCGGCCGGTTTCCACCTGGTCTGCGGCACCAGCGAGGCATCTCCGGAGTTCGCCGGCATCGTGGCGCTGACCGCCCAGGTGGCCGGCCATCCGCTCGGGGCCATCAACGCGAGGCTGTACAGGATGCTGGCCCACCATGACCCAGGCCTGACGGACGTGACATCGGGCAACAACACGGTCGCCTTCCACCAGGGAGGCAAGCTGCACACCGTCAAGGGCTTCTCGGCCAGGACCGGTTATGACCTGGCCTCGGGGGTCGGGACGGTGTGGGCGCCGGACTTCGTGCCCGAGCTGGCCCGGCTCTCGGTGATAGCTTCACCCCAGGGCTAGAAGGGCGCGGGCTCCTCGCCCGCCCCCTCGCCGCGCGCGGCCGGGTGATCAGGCCCGGCCGCGCGCTGCGTCATGGCGGTAGTCATCCTGGCCCTGGCACCTTCCAGCCATTCGGTGCAGATGGCGGCCAGCCGCTCACCCCGCTCCCAGAGGTCCAGCGACTCTTCGAGAGTGAGCCCGCCGGCCTCGAGCCGCTTGACCACCTCGGCGAGCTCGTCACGCGCCTGTTCGTAGGACAGGGTCTGGTTCACACGCCCAACTTATGCCATTGCCATCCGGCCTGAGGTGGCGGTGAGGGGACGGCCGGGGGTGACCGTGACGCGCCGGACTGGGGTGATCGCGACGGGACGGGCGGCTGACGGGCCGGGGCCAGGGACTCGATCCGGCGGGCCGCCTGCCGCACCGCGGCCGCCACCATCCGGGCGTAGACCACGGCGCCGGCGGGCCGGGGATGCACGCCGTCCCCCCACAGCAGCCCTGTCCGGTTCCTGATCGTCGTGTACCAGTCCGCGATCGTGACGTCGCCGTACCGGCGGGCCGCCGCGGCGAGGACCGCGTTCACCTCGGACTGCCAGGGCCGGGGGACGAACGTGTTGACGAGCACCAGCGTGCGCCGCGGCCCGGCCACCGCCTGCAGCGCACGTACCTGCGGCATGGTTATGACCCCGTTGGTGCCGAGCCCGACGACCACGACCGGGCGCAGCTTGCCGCGGCTTGCCAGCTCCCGCAGCACCGCGATGCCCTGGCTCATCTGCCGGCTGACCTGCGCGTCGATGTAGGTTCCTGGCAGCACGGCCCGCAGCTGCTGTGCCGCGGCGAGCATGACCGAGTCGCCGATCGCCGTGACGTCCCGGCCGAGATCCCGCGGCGGAATCTGGCGGCGGCGCCGGCGGGGACGGCTCCCGGGCTAGCGGCCCCCGGCGCCCGGGCTGGCTGCCCCGGGGCTGGCTACTCCCGAGCTGGCGACCCCCGGGCTGGCCGTCCCGGGACTGACGATCCCGGGGATGGCAACCCGGGGGCGGGCGGACGGCGCGGTGGGCCGGGCGGACGGCGGCGTGCCGTGGCCCGGCGACGAGCCCGCGGCGGACGACGAGGTGGGGCGGGCTTCCGGTGGCGTAGGGCTGGCCGGTGGCAGCGCGGAGCGGGCGGAGGGCGAGGGACCGGCCCGGCCGCTGGCCGCCCGCCCGGCGCCGGGCCGTGCGGCGCCGGACGGTGCGGCGCCTGACCGCGCGGCGCCAGACGGTGCGGCGCCCGCCGCGGCAGCGCCGTTCCCGGACTCATGCGACCTGGCAGCGGCCCGGCTGGCGGCGCTGACCTTCGCCCCGCTCGCGAGCTGCTGCTGCAGCGTCTGCCCGGGCGGGGAGTAGAAGACTCCGTACCCTGCCGTGCTGGCCAGGATGATCGCGGCGAGCGGGATCAAGACGGGCACCGCCCGCTGCGGTGACTGCCGCGCGGCCGCGACCGACCGGGCGATGACCGCCCGGTGGCGGCGCAGCGTGGCGCCGAATCCATCGTGCAGGATGGGTGCCTCGATCCACCGCCAGGAGGCGGCCGCGAGCCCGATCGTCACGGCCGTCTCGGCTGCCCGGACGCCGAACGTGGTGGAATCGGCCTCCGCCCGCGCCGTGAACAGCGCGATCACGGGCCAGTGCCAGAGGTAGATGCCGTACGAGCGGACGCCGATCCAGCGCAGCGGCGCCCAGCCGAGCATCCTGCCCAGTGCCCCGGAACTGGCCGCGGCCACCACTACCCCGCCGGCCGCCAGCGCGGCGACCGCGATCCCGCCCTGGTAGACGGCACTGCCGCGCCCGGTGACGTGGGCCAGCTCCCAGGCGAGGACCGAGAGGCCGACCAGGCCGATCAAGTCCAGCCGGCGCGTCTCGGCCTCGGATGCGGCGGCGATCCGCTGCAGCGGCCAGCGCAAGGCCAGGCCCGCGCCCACGAACAGGGCGATGGCGTGGGTGTCGGTGCCGTAATACAGGCGTGCGGGACTCTCGCCGACCGCGTACCCGACGGCCATGGTCACCGCGGACGCGGCCGCGCCCACCCAGACCAGGACGGCCCGCGTCCGCCGTCGCGCGCAGGCACACAGGACAACGGTCAGGATGAGCGGCCAGAACAGGTAGAACTGCTCCTCGATGGCCAGGGACCAGAGGTGCTGCAGCGGCGGAGGCGGGCCGAACACCGCGAAGTAGGACTGGTGGTGCAGGGCCTGCCACCAGTTGCTCGTGTAAGTGACCGCCGCGAGCAGGCCCGGCCGCAGGCCCGCCAGCTGATCAGGCTCGAGCACGGCGACCGCTGCCGTGACCGTCACGAGCACGACCACCAGGCAGGGCAGCAGCCTCCGGGCGCGGCGGATCCAGAAGGCGCGCAGATCGAGCCGGCCGCCCCGATCCCACGGCGAGGCAAGCAGGTCAGTGATCAGGTATCCGCTGATGACGAAGAAGACATCCACGCCAAGGAAGCCTCCGGGCAGCCCGGAGATTCGCTCGTGGAAGGCCAGGACCATGAGCACCGCGATCCCCCGCAGGCCGTCCAGGCCACGGGCCCGCGCGCGCGGCGGGGCGGGGGCGGGCCGGCTGGGGCAGGCCGGGAACCGCCGGGGCGGCCGGCCGCGAGCCGTTCGCCGGGTGAGTTTCCGCCGTCGGGGCTCCCGCCGACCGGCTTCGCGCCGCCCGGCTTTCCGTTGTCCGGTCTCGTGACCGGGCTATCACCCCTCGTACGGAGCACACGGCAATCCTCGGATCTCTGCCGTCCTGATGCGGGCATGACACGCCGCGAGGTGCCGAACGCGCGGCCTGGCTGGCCGATGGGCCCTGCCGCCCGTTAGGGCGGAGCATTCGTATTGACATAACGATGCCCATGCTCCGCGTTGCCGGGCGGCGCCCGGTGGTCCCGGTGGTCCCCGGTGGTGCCCGGTGGCGCCCCGCGGGACCGCGGGCCCTTGCCGCAAGTTTCGCCCGCGGGTCAGCCCTGCTGTCCGGGGGCCTCGGCGGTGACGGTGAGCTGGTCTTCGGCGAACCTGACCGTAAGCTTCGCGCCGTCTTCGACCTTGGCCGCGGACCGCACCACGCTGCCGCCGGGCTGCTGGATGATCGCGTAGCCGCGGCGCAGTGTCCCCGCGGGCGACAGCGCGAGCAGCCGGGCCCGGGTGTGCTCAAGGTCACGGGCGGCGTGGTCGAGATGAGCGGAAACAGCACGCCGGGCCCGTTCGGTCAAGGCTTGTGTCTTTTCTTCGAGCCGTTCCAGCTCTCGCACCGGATCAGCGAGCGCGGGCCGGGACACCATGGCCGCCAGCCAGGCCCGCTCCCGGTCGAGGTAGCCGGCCAGGCTGCGCCGCGCCCGGCCGCGAAGCTGGTCGATGAGCGCGAGCTGCTCGGCGACGTCGGGTACCACGCGCTTGGCCGCGTCGGTGGGCGTGGAGGCGCGGACATCGGCCACGTAGTCGAGGAGCGGGCTGTCCTGCTCGTGCCCGATAGCGCTGACCACCGGGGTCCGGCTCGCCGCGACGGCGCGGAGCAGTTCCTCGTCGGAGAACGGCAGCAGGTCCTCCACCGAGCCGCCGCCCCGGGCGATGATGATCACGTCTACGTCGGTGTCGTGATCGAGCCGCCGGAGCGCGTCGATGACCTCACCCGCGGCCTGGCTGCCCTGCACCAGCACCTGCTCGACGCGGAACCGCACGGCAGGCCAGCGGGCGGCCGCTGTGTGCAGCACGTCCCGTTCGGCCGCGGATTCGCGCCCGCAGATCAGGCCGATCACGCGAGGCAGGAAAGGCGGCCGCCGCTTGCGTTCGGCGGCGAACAGGCCCTCGGCCGCCAGCGCCTTGCGCAGCTGCTCCAGCCGGGCGAGCAGCTCGCCTATCCCGACCTGCCTGACTTCGACGGCCGTCAGGGCGAACGAGCCGCGCGTGGCGTTGAAGTCCGGCTTCGCCCAGACGACCACCCGGGCGCCTGGCCCCGGAGGCGGATCGGTCGCGTCGAAAACCGTCCGGGCGCAGATGACGCGGACCGATACCGCGGCGAGCGGGTCGCGGAGCGTGAGGAACACCGTGCCGCCGCGCCGGCTGAGCTCGGCGATCTGCCCCTCGACCCAGATCCGGCCGAGCCGGGTGACCCAGTCGCCGACCAGCCGGAGCACGGTCCGCACCGGGACCGGCGCGTCGGCGGAGGTCTCCAGGGGCATACCGGTCAGCCGTCCGGTGTCGTGCTGCCGGGAGCTGAGTCAGCCGGGTGTGGGGTCGGCGTCTTCGGGTCCTTCCAGCTTGGCGATGCGGCGCTCGAACATGGTTACCACATTGGCCCGGCTCGCGTGCGCCCGCTCATAGTCGAGCAGGTCGCGGACCTGGGCCGCGTTCAGGGTGCGCAGGCGGGCGCGGAGCGACGCCACGGACAGGTCGTCGTAGCCGGGCACCGGCAGGTCGGCCGCGGCGGGTTCGCGCGCCGGAGCTTCACGGGCAGCGGTTTCTGGTTCGGCGGCCCGGGAAGCGGCGGCTTCAGCGGACCCGGCCGGCGGCGGGGGTGCTGTCTCCCGGGCGGGAGCCCGAGCCGGAGCCGGAGCGGGAGCCCGAGCCGGAGCGGGAGTGGGAGCTGGTGATGGAGCCGGAGCCGGAGCCGGGCGAGGGTGAACCTGTTCGGCGGCACGCTGCCTGACCCGTTCGGTCATGAGCAAGACCTGGCCGACACCTGCGAAAACGGCCCGCAGCGCGTGGGCGGGAGCTTCCTTGATGCGTTCGGTTGGCGGCGGGATGCGCATGGTGAGTCTCCTCGGTGCGGCGGGCCTCAGGCCATGGTGCCGCAATCGGGCCCGGGCAGGTAGCGGTAGCGGTAAACCACGGCGCCGCAGTCGCACCGGGCCGACCTCATACGATGGGGCCATGGCCGTGACTACCCGACGTGTCCTGCTTGCCCGGCCCCGCGGATATTGCGCGGGGGTCGACCGGGCCGTTCAGGCGGTCGAGAAAGCGCTGGAGCGGCACGGCCCTCCCGTGTACGTCCGCAAGCAGATCGTTCATAACACGCACGTTGTGCGCGCGCTGGAGGAGCGCGGCGCGATCTTCGTGGACGAGACCGACGCGGTGCCGGACCAGGCGACCATCGTGTTCTCCGCGCACGGCGTGTCCCCGCAGGTCCGGCAGCAGGCCACGCAGCGCGGCCTGAACACGATCGACGCGACGTGCCCGCTGGTCACCAAGGTGCACAGCGAGGCCAGGCGGTTCGCCGGGCAGGACTACGACATCCTGCTGATCGGTCACCAGGGGCACGAGGAGGTGGAGGGCACCACCGGCGAGGCCCCGGCGCACGTCCATCTGGTGGACGGCCCCGGCGACGTGGCCAGCGTCCGGGTGCGCGATCCGGCCAAGGTCGTCTGGCTGTCCCAGACCACGCTGTCGGTGGACGAGACCATCGAGACGGTGACCGCGCTGCGGCAGCGGTTCCCGCTGCTGGCCGACCCGCCCAGCGACGACATCTGCTACGCCACCCAGAACCGGCAGGCCGCGGTCAAGCGGATCGCCCGCGATTGCGATGTCCTCATCGTGGTCGGCTCGGAGAACTCGTCCAACTCGGTCCGCCTGGTCGAGGTGGCCGTGGACGCCGGGGCAGGCGCCGCCTACCTGGTGGACGATGGCTCGGCCATCGACGAGGAATGGCTGAAGGGCGCGGACTGCGTCGGCGTCACCAGCGGTGCCTCCGTGCCGGAGACCCTGGTCACCGGGGTCCTCGACCGGCTGGCCGGGATCGGCTTCGGCCACGTCGAGGAGGTCGAGGAGGTCGAGGAGAACATGGTGTTCGCCCTGCCCAGGGAGCTACGCGACCGGCCGGGTGCGCGGCCGGGCTAGGAATTCGTATGTCCGAACGGCACCCGCAGCACTCACCCGGACTGGCAACCGCCGGCTCCGCCGAGCCTCGCCGGCCCGACCGACTGCCCTCCGGAAGCAGTCAGTACGTCGCGTTGAGCCAGTCCTGGAAAGTCGGGCCGCCCAGGACGGCGTGCGGGCCGGGGAGCAGGCCGCCGCTTTCGTTGAGCCCGTCCCGGTCAGCCGGGTCGGTGACGGCCTCGACCTTGGCCGGGTAACCCCGGCGCTCGGCAAGCAGGGTGGCCATCGCGACAAGGCTTTCCTCGCGGGGCCCGGCCACCTCGGGAAACGGTGGCCCGGAGGGCCGGGGCTCGGGCGCGGTGGCCAGGTCGGCGAGCGTTTCGGCGACGGTGCGCGCCGCGACTAGCTGGGTGCGCATCCGGGGGACGTAGGCCACGTCGCCCTGCGTGCCCCACTCCATCAGCAGGGGGACGAACTCGTGGAACTGCGCGGCGCGCAGCACGAGCGCCGGGACCGGCCCGGCCAGCATGGCCTGCTCGTGGGCGAGCTTCGCGGCGCCGTAGCCGCCGGTGGAGTGGTCGACCCCGATGATGGACACCACGACCATCCGCTGGACGCCAGCCCGCTGCCCAGCCTCCTGAAGGTTCCGGGCCGCGGTGGTGAAGAACTCCGTGGCCGGCTCCTGTTCCGCAGAGGGACCGGTAGTCGTGTCGATGACGCACTCCACGTCCGTCAGCGCGGCGGCGAGCCCGCTGCCGGTGATCACGTCCACGCCCAGTGACCGTGACATCGGCACGACGTCGTGCCCCCCGGCCTTGAGTACGTCGACCACGTGATGGCCGACCCTCCCGGTCGCCCCGGCGACCGCGATCTTCTTCGGTGACTGCATGCTCTGCTCCATGGGATCTCCTCGTGTCAATACCCGGCCGGCCTCGCTCGCCGGGAGCGGGCCGGGCCCGCGTCACATGGGCTGCACCCCGTCGGTCAAAGCAATGACACGACCCGGCGGAAGAATGTGACCGATCGAGAGCGAATGGCTGGCCGAGCGGTTCGAGCAGTACCGGTCCCGCCTGCGGGCCGTCCCTGCCGGATGCCCGGCTCGCTGAGCGAGGCGGACGACGCCGCGCAGGAGGCCTGGCCGCGGCCGGCACCAGCGACGGATGATCAATTCCACTTATCATGCGCAGCGGGCGATTCTTGTCACCTTTTGCCCGGTTTATCCCGCCGTACTGCATGAAGAGTGCGCCCGGGGTCTCACTAAGTAGGACGGGGGGCGGGTGGCTCGTCGGCTGGGCGTGGCTGAACATGCTGCGATCCCGGAGGATAAGGCGCGAGGACCCGTTCGATCTGGCACCTCCTCGATCCGATCATCGGCCCGGAGCGCGGCATCGATCCCGAGCGGGAAGTGCCGCTGGCTGACCCGGTCGGGCTGGCCTTGCTGGTGGTGCTCGAGATGCTGCCGCCCGCGGGCTCGTGCGCCTGGCCCTCGTGAACGGCGCCGCTGGCGTGGCCGTCACGGGCCGCGGTGGCCGGCCGGCCTCGGTCTAGGGCACCGTTACCGGTAGCCGGATCGCGGCCATCGACGTGCTCGCCGACCCGGACCGTCTCAGCCGCCTGGGCCTGACCGTCCTCGGCGTCTAGCGCGCAGGGCCCGGGCGGTCAGCTGCGCCCGGTGTCCCGCGATCTCGCCGGGAGACTGACCGAGGCGCCGCTCAGCTCGTTGCTGAGCGCGGTGATGTTCCGCCGCAGGCCGCGGGAGAACGTGATGATCAGGCTCAGCGCTGTGCCCGCGAGCAGCCACGGTGCCGAGTTGGCCAGGGTAATCAGCGTGCCCGCGGCGGTGGAGAGCAGCAGATTGCCCGATGACGTCAGCGCCTTGCCGCAGATCGCCGCCACCAGGAACAGGGCCGGGGGGCTGACCGCTACGGTGAGCAGGTCGCTGGACTGCGTTAGCGCGGCGGCGAGCACGCAGGCGACCACGAAGGTCCCCCCGGTCAGCAGGCCCAAGCCCAGCCGGTCGGCCGCCAGGATGCCGAGGAAGCACAGCACGAACATCCCCAGCACCGCCCCGCGCCCGGTCAGCCTGACCGGGGCGGGCTCCCTGACCGTGACGGTCTCCCTGATCGCGGCGGTCTCTCTGGTCGCGGCGGGCTCCCTGGCCGTGCCGGGCTCCCTGGCCGTGCCGGGCTCCCTGACCGCTGCGGGTGCCGTGTACACCCCGGAGCCACTCCCGGGCTGGCGGTCGGCCCCGCCCGGTCGGTCTGCGCTAGTCATGCCCTCCTGGTCGGCTCCCCGGTCCGCGGGCGAGCCAGCGGATGCCTGCCACGTCTGCCCCGACACCTGCCCGTCACCATCCCCTCGCGTCCGCCAGCCGAGCCGGTCCTGGCCGCGTGCCGTCCTGGGACCGGGCGTCACCAGAGCCTACGACGCCTGCCTGGCCGGCAAGCCCATTGTCCCTCGCGACCGCGTGTCGCGGTGGCTGGCCATGCCGGGTAATTTGAGGCGATTTCAGGGCTGGTGCGCAGATACTGACCCGCCCCGCGGCACCCATCGCCGCGGCGAGCGCTAGCTTCCGGCCACCCACCGCGGCCGCCCGGGCGCCGGGTCCTCGGGTGCCGCGGCCAGCCGGGCCGGAGGAGCGGTGACCAGCTCGGGTCCGTCCTGGCCGGACTCGGCGACCAGCTCCGGCGCGGACAGCGTACGGGTGGTCTGCTCTACCGGTTGCGGCGACTCGAGATCCGACCCGACCACGCCGAGCTGGTTCAGCCGCCGCGCGCTGACCAGCACCCGGCTCTCCAGTGACCCAACCGTCTGGTTGTAGGTGGACACCGAGTTCGTGAGGGCGCGGCCGAGGCGATCGATGTGCTTGCCCAGGCCGGCGATCCGCTCGTACAGTTCCCGGCCGAGATCGAACACCGCCCTGGCGTTCTCTGTCAGTGCCTCCTGCTGCCAGGCGTACTGCGCGGTGCGCAGCATGGTGACCAGCGTCGTGGGCGTGGCGATGTGCACCCTCTTGGCCAGCGCGTACTCCAGCAGGCCCGGGTCACGCTCCAGCGCGGGGGCGAGGAAGGCCTCACCGGGGATGAACAGCACGGCGAACTCCGGTGCCGGGCTCAGCGCGGTCCAGTACGCCTTGGCGGACAGCCGGTCCACGTGCTCGCGCAGGTGCCGGGCATGCGCACCCAGCCGGGCGTCGCGGACGGCCTCGTCGGTGGCCTCCGCGGCCTCCAGGTAGGCGGCGAGCGAGACCTTGGAATCCACCACGATGTTCTTGCCGCCGGCCAGCCGCACCACCAGGTCCGGACGCTGCGATCCGTCGTCGGTGGTCACGCTGACCTGCTCATCGAAGTCACACCGGGCGATCATCCCGGCCAGCTCGACCACCCGCCGCAGCTGCATTTCACCCCACCGGCCGCGCGCCTCGGGCCGACGCAACGCGGTGACCAGTGCCTGGGTCTGGGTGCGCAGCTGATCCGAGCTTTCCCTGGCGATGCTGACCTGCTCGGTCAGGGCGGCGTGCGACGAGCGGCGCGCGGCATCTGACTCGCGCAGCTGGGCCTCCACCCTGGTGAGGGTTTCCTTAAGCGGGCTGACCAGATGTTCTACCGCCGACCGGCGCCGGTCCAGCTCGCCCGCCGCATTGGCGTTGGCCGCCTGCAGCCTGCCCTCCGCGATCTCCAGGAAGCGCGCGGTGCTCGCGTCGAGCGCCTGCGCCGACAGCGCCTGGAAGCGCTCGGCCAGCTGCCCGTCGATCAGCGCCGCTTTCTCCTGCGCCGAGCGCTCGACCATGGTCACCTTGTCCTCAGCCGCCCGCGCCCGCTGCTCGGCGGCGCTGGCCCGGCCGGTGAGATCGGCGAGCGAGGCGGCCAGCCGGCCGCGGGCGAGCAGGAAGCCAATCAATGCCCCGAGGATGACACCGATCGCCAGCCCGGCCAGCAACGTGATCGCGTTCATGCTGGTAATGCTCGCAGCCTCCACCGACGGTTCCGGTCCCGACACGCGGGGTGGCGCGAATCCGCCCCAGGCGGCGGCCGCGGAGGCGATCGCCTGCTACGCCCAGATCGCCCCTGATCGAGGCGTGGCCACCCCGGTCAGCCCTCTAGACTCGCCCGGGTGAGCCTGTCCATCGGGATCGTGGGACTGCCCAACGTCGGCAAGTCAACCCTCTTCAACGCGCTGACCCGGTCCGGCGTGCTCGCTTCCAACTACCCGTTCGCCACCATCGAGCCGAACGTCGGTGTGGTCGGCCTCCCCGACCCGCGGCTGGCCGAACTGGCCAGGCTCTACGATTCCGCCCGCATCGTTCCGGCCACGGTCAGGTTCATCGACATCGCCGGCCTGGTCCGCGGGGCCTCCGCCGGCCAGGGCCTCGGCAATCAGTTCCTGGCCCACATCAGGGAGACCGACGCGATCTGCCAGGTCGTGCGGGTCTTCACCGACCCGGACGTCAGTCACGTGGACGGCGACGTCGAGCCGCAGCGCGACATTGAGACCGTGGTCACCGAGCTCAGCCTGGCCGACCTGCAGACCCTGGAGAAGGCGGTCCCCAGGCTGACCAAGGAGACCAAATTCTCCAAGGATGCCGAACGGCTCCGAGCGGCCCAGGCAGCAGTGACGGCGCAGCTGTTGCTGAACGAGGGCCAGCCCCTGTCCGCCGCGGCCGAGGCCGGCCTGGACCTGGCCGACTTGCGCGAGCTGCAGTTGCTGACGGCCAAGCCGTTCCTGTACGCGTTCAACGTCGACGAGGCGGAACTGGGTGACGAGGCCCTGCGCAAGCGGCTAACCGATCTCGTGGCCCCGGCCGAGGCCGTCTTCCTGGACGCCAAGACCGAGGCCGAGCTGGTGGAGCTGCCCCCCGGCGAGGCCGCCGACCTGCTGGCCGAGATGGGCCTGGGCGAGCCCGGCCTGGCCCAGCTGGCCAGGGCCGGGTTCGCCGCGCTCGGCCTTTCCACCTTCCTGACCGCCGGGCCCAAGGAGGCCCGGGCCTGGACGATCCGGGCCGGGGCTACTGCGCCCGAGGCCGCGGGCGTCATCCACAGCGACTTCCAGCGCGGTTTCATCAAGGCCGAGGTGGTCTCCTACCAGGACCTGATCGCTGCGGGCTCGCTGCCCGCGGCCCGGGCCGCGGGCAAGGTCCGCATCGAGGGCCGCGACTACGTGATGCAAGACGGAGACGTCGTCGAGTTCCGCTTCAACGTGTAATCCGGAATGCCAGACGGTGCACACCCGGAGCGTGGTTGCGGTGAAGTGCCGGCTGCTGCCTAGAACATCAGCCAGACCGTGAACTTGGTGCCGGTGGTCACGGTCTGGCCCATCACCGGATCGCTGCCGCGCACCCGCAGGGACAAGCCGGTCTTTACATTCTGGAACACGATCATGGGCCCGGCCGCATTGAGGATCCACTGCTGGCTGGCGAAGCCATTGCCGCCATTGCCCGGCGTCTCCAGCGTGACGTCCGCGCCGGAACTGGAGGACCTGCTGGTCAGGGCCAGCCCCCGGTTCTCGAGGACGAACGACTCACTAGAGCCGCCCTGGCTGCACTCGGTCCAGGCGGTCGAGCTGTTTTCCCTCGGCTTCAGGATCGCGGCCGCCCCGGACGAGGTGTTGTTAGGTGTCCCCAGGTAGTAGTCGACGTGGCTCTTGGTGACATGAAAGAAGTTGCCGCTGAAGCAGCTGGCCTGGTGGCGGGCGGCAGTCGTGCTGGCGCTGGCTATGCCACCGGTAACGACGGTTCCCGCGGCGAGCAGCCCCGCCGCGAGCATGGAATTAAGACGTCGCATAGTACCGTTTCCCCTCGTGATCTTTCGTTCAGGTCTTCGTGCGGGCCGACCCTGGTGGGCCTGATCAGCCTCACCTCCCCGATGCCGGGCACACCCATCTGATCGGAGGCGCCGGACCGGGAAGAAATACAGCATCCGGGATGCCGGGGGGGGGGGCTCACAGGCGGCCGGCCCTTTCAGTGATCCGGCGCCGCGTCAGTCGCCGGGCGAGGTTCCCCGGCGCGGCCAGGCGGTGCTGCCTGGCGCGATCCACCATCGGCCGTCGCGCCGGGTGGCGGTGATGTACTGCTCGCCCTCCCCGGGCAGGTAGGCGAACGGGCCCTGCACGAGCAGGACGTAGGCGTCGGTGCGGGCCGGTCTGGCTTGCGCGATGTCGGGCTCGATGATCTCCAGGACGTGCCAGTGCATCTCGCGTCCTTCGTGATGGACCCACGTCGGCCAGCCGGAGATACCGTACGTCAGGACCGCCTCAACCCCGTCCATCGGATAATTATCAAACGCGCGTTCGACTGAGGCAATTACTCCGCCTGGCTACGCTCCGTTTCGGCTGGAGGAGCGATGCGCCTCCAGCGGCCCGAATACGCGAGCGGGAGCCCGCTTGCCCCCGTTTCCCCGCTGCGCAGAAGGCCAGGCGGGGAGCCCCGCGGGCAACGGCTCCCGGCCTGGCCGCTCAGCCGGGTGCAGGCGTGGGCCCGGTAGGTTCCGCAGTAACGGACAACCTGCTGTGCCTGGGACCCGAGGTGATACCGGTGATTGGACATGAGCAGAGCGTCAGCACTGCGGGGAACTACCGGAGGTTCGCACGGCTGGAGGCCCGGGGACGGTCCCCGCTCTACGAGCAGATCACCGCGTCGGTGGCCGATGACGCCGAAGTCCTGGCCTTCCTGGGCTCGCTGCCGCCCGCCAAGCGGCAGCCCAACCTGCTGCTGGCCGCGGTTCGGCTGCTGGCCGGGGTCCAGGACAGCTATCGGGCGTTTCGCGCCGTGCTGCTGGACCGGCGCCAGGAGGTGGCGGCCATCATGCGCAGCCGGTCAACGCAGACCAACGAGCCGGCCCGGTGCGCGGTGCTGCTGCCTGCCCTGGCTCGGCTGCCGCAGCCACTCGCGCTCATCGAGGTGGGGGCCAGCGCCGGGCTGACCTTGCTGCCGGATGTCTACGGATACGACTATGCCGGGCGGCGGATCGAGCCTGCGGACCCGGCCGCGCCGATACTTCCCTGCCGGCCCCGCGGCCCGGTGCCGGTCCCGGCCGCGGTGCCCGAGGTGGCCTGGCGGGCCGGGATCGACCTGAACCCGCTGGACGTGACCGACCCGGAGGATGTGACCTGGCTCAGCAGCCTGATCTGGCCCGGCGAGGGCGGCCGGGCAGAGCGGCTGTCCGCCGCGGTCGCCGTGGCCCGCCGCCGCAGGCCGCGGATCGTCGCGGGCGACCTGATCGAGGAGCTGCCCGGGCTGGCCGGTCAGGCACCCGCCGAAGCGACCCTGGTGATCTACCACACCTCGGTGCTGTCCTACGTAGAACCCGCCCGGCGGGCCACGTTCGCCGACCTGGTAGCCGAGCTCGGGGCGGCCTGGCTGTCCAGCGAGAGCCGCCGGGTGCTGCCGTGGCTGCCGGACAGGTGGACGGCGCCGGAGGACGGCGCCCACCTGATCGTCCGGGACGGGCAGGACGTGCTGAGCCTCGGCGACTCGCACGGGGCATGGCTCGACTGGCAGGAAGGCGCTGCCGGGCCCGGCGTCGCGGCGGCCGGATCGGACCGCTGAGGCGGTCGGGCGGTACGCTCGCCGCCGGATACGCCGGTTAGCCCGCAGGCCGAGGGACCGGCGCACGGGTGCCGCCGGCCGTCGCCAGGCGGGTCAGCGTGGTGGCCAGCCAGTCCTGGTAGGTGTCCAGGTCCCAGCCGAATCATGCGGGTGATGAGCAGGTAGGTCTCGGCCGCGCTCATCAGGGCGGTGGTGTCGATGAGCCAGTCAAGGTCGATGCCCGGGTCCAGCAGGCCATCGGAAGCCGTCCGGGTCCAGAAGGCGGCATGCGCATCCCGGGTCTGCTCCCGGCCCTGCTGCCAGAATCCGGCGATCAGGGGCTCCGACCGCCGCCGCCGGCTGAGCGACGGCGAACAGGGCGCCGGTACGTTCCATGATCTGCCGGCCGCCTGCGGCGAAGGCCGTGATCCGCGCGGCGGCGGTGGGGGCGGTGAAGGCGGTATGCGCCCACTCACGGCCGAGCACGTTGACGGGCTGCGTATCGCCCACGATCGCCACATCGATCACCCGCTTGAACAGCGCGGCCTTGGTGCCGAAGCGTACGTACACGGTCCGCGCTGCGACCCTGGCCACCGCCGCCAGGGTGGTGGCCAGGTAGCCCTCGGCCAGGAACAGCTCATCGGCGGCGGTGAGGATGCGCTCCTCGGTGTGGGCCACCTGGGCCTGCCGGAACGGCGGCGGTCCGGGAGGGTTGACATCGCTGGTCATAGATTGCAGCACAACTGCACTGAGTATGTTCATTCTGCATCTGGAGGAATGGTGAGCATGCCGGACGCGCCCGCCCTGGCGGGGATCCATCACCTGAAGCTGCCCGTCACCGACCTGGCCAGGTCACTGGAGTGGTATCGCAGTCGGCTGGGCTATGACCTCGAGGCCGAATTCGTCGAGGAAGGCCAGCTGATGGGCTGCGCGATGGCGCACCCCAACGGCGGTCCGCCGCTCGCCCTGCGCCTCGATCCCGAGCGCGCCCGGGCCGCGGCGGGTTTCGACTATTTCAGCATCGGCGTGTCCGACAAGGCGGCGATCGATGACCTGGCCGCCCGGCTGACCAGGCTGGGCGAGCAGCACGCCGGAGTGCACTGGGCCAGCATCGGCTGGATCCTGCCCCTGCTTCACGACCCCGACGGCCACGAGGTCCGTTTCTACAACCCACCAGCGGCACACCGAGTTCCAGCTGGGGACGGTTGCCACCATCACCGACCCGCAGGAGACCGCCGAGCGCCGCGAGCGCGAAGCGGGGGCCCGCTGACCGCGCGCGCTACGAGCCGGCCGCGGCTTCCGTCATCGGTTCATGCCGGACCGGGAAGTTCACCGAACGAGCGACAAAGCACTTCTCGTGCGCGTCCCGGTGCAGGCCGGCCGCCTTCTCGATCATGTCTGGCGAGCTCACCGTGACGCGCGGCCGCAGCACGACCTCGGTGAAGCGGCCACCGCCGTCGGCGTCCTCCGTCATGGTTGCCACCGCCTCATCGCGGTACCCGGTGACCACGACCCCGGCGACCGCGCACAGGTGCAGGTACCACAGCATGTGGCACTGGGCCAGGGCCGCGGTGAGCAACTGCTCGGGGTTCCAGCGTTCCGGGTCTCCCCGGAACGCCGGATCGGAGCTAGCCGCGATCGGCTGAGGGCGGCCACGCCCGCGGGAGGCATGCACCTGATCCTGCGGCCCGGCGGTCACCTCATGGCTGCGGTCGTAGGCCCGGTACCCGCTCGTGCCCTGGCCGAGGTTCCCGGTCCAGGTCACCACCACGCGGTAGCGATGGCACTTGGACGCCATCATCCTCCCCCGAAACTTCAGTCACGGAAGAACCAGAAGGTAAGGCTCGACTGCCTCCTTGGGTAGGTTATCGGGCTATCTTGCAGTTCTCCTGCGCTGCGTGACCTCACGAGCACATAATTCTCATCTGAGGACATACCGGTCGTTACGGTGTTCGAGCCGGATGCGCGCGGTGTTCCGTTGACCGTACTCTAATTCGATACTAGTCTCTGACTACCACAAAACTGCCTCTTGCGCGCACGACTGATGCACGGAAGAGTGGCAAAGGCCGACAACGCGGTGCTCGTTCCCTCGCTGGGGTGGGGTGCCTGGACGAGCGGAGGTGTTGATGGTCCGCAGGTCGCCGTCCACCCTTGATCGCGGTGCGCAGTCAGGTGTAAACGCTAGCGAATCTGAGCTGCAATCCGCCGCTCCGACACGCCGCGGAAACGATCGGGCGCCGGCCCCGTGGCGCGGAGCTGGCGGGCGCTGGGCCGTGTGGGTGCTGCGAGCCCTGGTCTGGGCGGTCCTGATCATCATCGGCGTCCGCGGCGTGATCGCGATCGTGCTCAACCAGAAGACGCCGTCGCCGCCGGCGTCCGGCACGTCCAGTACTTCGGGGACGGCCGCGGCCGGGGCGGCTGACTCATTCCCGTCCGGCCTCGCCGGGGCGTACGCCATGCAGTTCGCCACGGTGTACCTGAACTTCAGCCCGGGCACCGCGTCACATCGCGCGCACGAACTGGCGGCTTTCCTGCCGAACGGCGCCGACCCGCAGCTCGGCTGGAACGGGGCAGGCTCGCTGAAGCTGCAGTCCGATCAGGTGGCCGGGGTCGACGTGCGCGACGCGCAGCACGCCGTGGTGACCCTGCTGGCCCAGGTGAACGGTCAGATGATGGAGCTCGGGGTGCCGGTCTACGCGTCCGGCAGCGGGATGGTCGTCAACGGCCAGCCCGCCTGGCTGGCGGCCCCGGCGCGGCTGTCTCCGCCCGCGCCGGCCGGTGCCAGCCCCGACGCGGCCGCGCAGAGTGCGCTGCAAGCCCAGCTGCCGGCTTTCTTCGAGGCCTATGCGAGCGGTGACACGGCCACCCTGACCCGGTTCCTGGTGCACGGGGTCACGGTCACCGGCCTCGGCGGCGCGGTGACCTACTCGTCGATCGCGTCGCTGTACGTCCCGGCGGGAGGCGACACCCGGCAGATCACCGTCAGCGTCGTCTGGCAGATCCCAGGACCCCAGGGAGCAAGCCCGGCCCAGCTGCCCATGACCTACGACATGACCGTCGTCAGCCAGAACTCGAACTGGTACGTGAAGAGCATCCGCGCAGCCGACCAGCCCGTGGAACAGCAGTCATGACCAGGAGCCAATCAGACGTAGGTGCTCGTCTGCCAGACGCGAGCATCCTGTGATCGTAGAAGGGTAGTGCGATGTTGTTTCATCCGGTCGCCGCAGGAATGACCGCCGCGCTCAGCACCCAGAGCCTGGTGAACTACCTTCAAGGGCTATTCGGACCGCTGTTCCTGGGTATCGTCGGCATTGTTGCGATCTTCTTTCTGTTCACCCGTGAGATCACCCGGTTCGTCCAGTTCGTCGTGCTCGCGATAGCGATCGCCGTCATCTTCTACACGCCCGGTATCATCCGCGCGCTCGCCCAGGGCATCACGAGCGCGCTCGGGGTCCACTGACCTAGCCGCTACGGAAGGAGCACCTACTCGTGGACCTGCCCACGTACACGAATATCTGGCGTATCGAGAAACGGCTGTACAAACTGTACGATTTGCGGCTTCCCATGCCGCTGCCGCTTGGCCAGATTGTCGCGTTCGTGGGCATAACGGTGCCGTACGTGCTCCTCCTCACACTGATCGGGATACCTTTCAGCCACAACCTTTTCTGGCTTTACGTACTACCGCCCGGCGTGCTTACCTGGCTGGTCACCAGGCCCGTTCTTGAGAACAAGAAGCTACCTGAGTTGATGGTCTCCCAAGTGCGCTATCTGGGAGAGCCGAAAGTCTGGTGCAGAATGGCGCCGGCGACGGAGCAGGACGAGATCGTCGTGGTGGGCCAGGTTTGGCACGCCAGCCGCCAGCCCGCCCTGCAGGCGACGGCGGTCGAGATCCGCCCGCAGGCCCCCGTCCCCGCGTACCTGCCCGGGCAGCCTGCCTGGGCCGCGTCCGCGTCATCCCCGCAGGGCCCCGCCGGGATGCGGCACCGCAATCCCGCTGCCTGGGGGCCGCGGCCGGCCAGGCCCGGCACCGGCCGGGTGCCGGCCCCCGACCAGCGCGCGGCGGCCGGCTACGCCCCGCAGCCAGCCCGGGCCGGGGCCGGGCTGGCTCCCGGGGAGCGCATGCCGGCGCACGGATCCCCGGCGCGGCCGCGCGCCGGGGCGGCTGCCCGGGTGCAGCGGCACCCGGTACGGCCGCCGGCGTCCGCAACCCAGCGCGGACTGCAGCCGGCCTGGGCCACCCGGGCTCGGCCCGACGGGCCCCTCGGCGGGCCGCCTGAGACGGCGCGCAGGCCACGGGTCCTCGAAGTCGCGCACGCCGAGCAGGGCTCGCCCGCATCGCCTCCGGCCGGCCCGCCGTTGACGCCGGTCCCGGCGGATGCCCGGCCGCACCGGGCCGCCTCAGCGCACGCCGCGCCGCCGCCGGCCCCGGGACGCAGGCCGTCGCCGCCGCCCTGGAACCCGCGCGCACGTACCGGTGAGCGGATTGCGCCGTACGTGCCGGGCCCGGATCGTGCGCCGCAACCCGACGCCCCCCGCGCGGGGGCGGCTCGTCCGGCGGGCAGGCCCGCGTCACCGCAGTCCCCGACGTCCGGCACCGGCGCCTGGCCCTCTGCACCCGCCCCATCCGTGCCCGCGGGCTCGGGACTCTCGGCCTCGGTCTCTGCGGCTTGGGAGCCTGCGGCCTCAGGGCCGCCGCCCCAGGTACCCGCACCATCGGCGGCTCAGCCCTCGGCGGCCGAGCCATCGGCGGGCTGGCCTTCTGCCGCGGCCGGCCCTGCCGCGCCGCCCGGTGATCCCCGCGCCGCAGCCGGCCAGGGGGCAGGACACCAGCTGGAGGCCGGCCAGCCGGCACCGGCGGCGGTGACAGTGACCCGCCCGCTGGGCGCAGAGCGCCCGGCGCCGCCGGTAGAGCGTGCGCTCAGCGGCCCGGCCGGCCCGCGGGGGCGCAGCTGGAATGACCGGGTCAGGCTGGTTCCTGGGGGCCAGGGACCTGGCCAGTCACGAGAGACAGAGCACGAGGAGCGCGACCGGGCGCGGGCGCAGCTGCCGCTGCCCGGGCCGCGCCGGATCGTGGTCCTGGGCTGTACCAGCGGGGCAGGCCAGACCGTGACGGCGTTGATGGCGGCCCGCCTGCTCGCCAGCCTCCGGGCCGAACGGGTGGCCGCGCTCGACCTGAACCCGGGAAGCTACTCCCTCACGCAGCGAGCCGAGTCGCTGCCCGCCGGGACCGTCCGCGATCTGCTCGCCAGGGCGGCCTCGGGCGGTCACCCCGGCCCTGGTACTCCTGTCGCATCCGCCGGCCTCGCCCACGCTGCGCCCGGCATCGAGGTGATCAGCGCCGAAGCGGCCCCGGCCTCCGTCACCGGCCTCGGCGAGGCAGACTTCAGCAGCATCGGCGACCACCTCGTCGCGCGGTACGGGATCAGCCTGGTTGACCCCGGAGCCTCCTCGGTAGCCAGGGTGCTCGCCATCGCCGACCAGCTCGTCCTCGTCGCCCCGGCCAGCGCGGACGCACCGCGGGCGGTATCGATGACCCAGGAATGGCTGGCATCACACGAGCACGGCGGGCTGGCCGCGAATGCGGTCATGGTCGTCAACGGGGTCAGCGGCCGCAGCATGGCCGATGTCGAGAAGGCCGCAGCTATCGCGGCCGGCCGCTGCCGGGCGATCGTGCGGGTGCCGTGGGACGACCAGCTCGGCGCCGGCGGCGGTCCGTGCGCGGGCGTCGTCCCGCCGCGGCCGGCAACCCGGCGGGCGCTGACTGCGCTGGCCGGCGTGCTGGTGGCGGGTCTCGCCGCGAGGCCGGGCGCCGGATCCGGGGAGCCGCGATGAGCACGAGAACGCGCGGCACCCGGGGACGCAGCCGGATCGGCGTCCGGTACTTCGATGACCGGATCCTGCTGACCGAGACGCACGCCTGGGCGTACTTCAGGCTGCCCGCGGTGCCGTATGAGTTCATCACCCCGGAGGAGCGGGAGGCGCTGGCGACGAACATCACCGTGGCGCTGGCCGCGATCCGGATGCCGGAGGCGGAGATACACCTGCGGATCACGCACCGGTCTTACCCTGCCGCCGAGTGGGCGGCTGGCCTCGACGCGACCTCTGACGGCGGCCCCGGGTGGCTGGACTACCTGGAGGAGATGTACCGGCACGTATGGGCCAAGGACTTCTGGGCGAAGGAGATCTACCTGGGCGTCCGGCTAGGCCAGCGCGGGATGCGGGCCCAGCTGTCGGGTGGCGTGCTGTCCCAGTTCATCAACGCCTATCAGGCCGGCGAGCGGGCGATGGGCCTGGACGACGAGGCGGCGCCCGCGGCCGAGATCGCCAAGTGGACCGAGCAGGCCGAGCGGTTCGGCCGCGCGCTCGGCTCGAGTGCGCTGGCTGCCAGGCCGGCCAGCTCGGATGAGATCGCCTGGCTGTTCCGGCACACGCTGCGGGGCACGCTGGGCGAGCCCGCGCCCTCGGCGGCCAGGCGCCGGACCTGGGGCGCAGGCGAGATCGAGTCGCTGGTCGAGGGGCAGATACATAACGCGCGCAACCTGCTGTGCCTGGAGCACCCGGCCGGCTCGTCGTATACCGCGTTCCTGTCCTTCTCCCGGTTCCCCGACGTGATGTCGTTTCCCGAGGGCGAGCCGTGGCTGCATTTCGCCGACTCGCTGCCGTTCCCGGTGGAGGTCAGCTCCCGGATGAAGCTGATCCCGCCCGCCAAGGCCAGCAAGGACGTGGGGCGCAGGCTGGCGCATGCCCGGGATATGGACGCGCACATCAGGGAGGCTGGTGCGGAGGCTCCGCTGGCCCTGGCCGAGCAGATCGAGGCCGCCCGGATGCTCGAGCACGGCATCACCAAGGAGCGGCTCCCGTTCGTCTACGGCTGGCACCGGCTGATCGTTTCCGGCCCGTCGCGCGAGCTGTGCCTGCGCCGGGCCGAAGCGCTCATCGAGCACTACCGCGACATCGGCATCGACGTGGTCAATTCCACCGGCGACCAGTTCTCGCTGCTGCGCGAGTCGCTGCCCGGCGACCGGGTCAGGCTTAACTCCTACGCGCAGCGCCAGCCGCTGTACACGATCGCGGGCGGCGTGCCGACCGCCACCGTCGACCTGGGCGACTCGGCGGCCGACGGGGCGCGCTGGATCGGGCCCTACATCGGGGAGACGCTGGGCCGTGCCCGTTCGGTCGTGCATTTCGACCCGCTGATCGCCGCGGCCCGCAACCGGCCGACGGCGATCGCCATCACCGGCGAGCCGGGGGGCGGGAAGACCACGCTCGCGCTGCTGCTGCTCCTGCAGCTCGCGCTGCGCGGGGTGACGGTGGCGGCCATCGACCCCAAGGGCGACGCGGAGCCGCTGGTCCGGCTGTTGGCCTCGCGCGGCCGCCGGGCCCGGACCCTGCCGCTCGGCGCGGCGGCCCCGGGACTGCTCGACCCGTTCTCGTTCGGCGACGATCTCGCCGAGAAGCGGACCATGGCCACCGAGACGCTCCGGCTGCTGCTGCCGCGGATGAGCGAGGAGCGGGAGAGCGCGATGATCCAGGCGGTCGGCGCGATCGCCGGCCAGGAACGGCCAAGCCTGGGCAAGGTGATCAGGCACCTGGAGGAGGCCGCCGAACCCGCATCCCGCAACCTCGGCGCGGTGCTGCGCTCGATGTCGGAGATGCGGCTGGCCAGGCTGTGCTTCGCGCCGTCCGGAGGGGAGCAGATCGACGCGGCCGGCTGGACCACGGTGTTCACGCTGGGCGGGCTCAGCCTGCCCGACGTGGCCGTGCACCGAGACGACTTCTCCTACGAGCAGCGGCTCTCGGTCGCCCTGCTCTACCTGGTCTCGCAGTTTGCCCGCAGGCTGCTGAACAGCATGGCGCCGCGGATCCCTAAGGCGATCTTCCTCGACGAGGCGTGGGCCATCACGTCCACGCCGCAGGGGGCCAAGCTGATTCCCGAAGTGTCCCGGATGGGCCGGTCCCGCAACACGGCCCTGATCCTGGTGTCGCAGAACGCGGGGGACCTGCTCAACGAGCAGGTGACCAACTGCCTGTCCGGGGTATTCGCGTTCCGCTCGTCCGAGCGGGTCGAGGTCGCGAACGTGATGGCGCTGCTCGGGGTGGAGGCGTCGGACGAGCACAAGGCCGTGCTGCGCGGCCTGGGCAACGGGGAATGCATCTTCAGGGATTCTGGACGGCCGGGCTGGCCGCGTCGGTGTTGACCTGATCTCGGACGACCTCAGGAGGTGGCTGGATACCAACCCGACCCGGGCACGGTCTGCAAAGCACGACCCGCCGGAGGAGGCCGGTTCCGGCCCGGCGGCTGGCACCGGCCGAGGCTCGCCCGCCGCTGCGGGCGAGCCCGCGCGCTGAACGACATACCCCCCAGGAGCCTCGGTGGCCAGACTAATTCCGCGCAAGTCACTGCTGGTGCTTGGCCTGCTCGCCACCGTGCTCGGCTCACTGGCCGCGATCGCGTTCGCGGTCACCGTCCACCCGTCCACCCCGGGTCCTGGCTCCGTGAAGGCCGTTACCGCGACGGCCACCGCGACGACGGCCACCGTGAAGACGGCCGCCATCAGGACGGTCAATGCGCAGCCGGCTGCGGTCACGACGGTTCCCGCGGCGGCCCTCAATCCCGCGGCTAGTGCCGCCTACCCGCAAGCGTTCCTCACAGCCGTCACCACCCGCCCGGCCACCAGTTCGCCCGGTACCGGGGTCCCGGCCGCGGAGCCCGCCGGGGGAGTGTGCTCCGTACCGGGGATCGGTGACATCGGCAACCTGCTCAACCTCTGTCATGGCGGCGGGTTCACCGGCGACCTGAACAACATCTGCCAGCCTTCGCTGCCGCAGCCCGAGCCCGCCACCGGCGGTATCGACGCGATCGTCCGGCCGCCGGCCACGCCCGGCCCGCAGGGCAAGACGCTGTACGACAACTACGGCGTGGCCGGGCAGTTCTGGGCCGCGACCGACATGCAGTGCTCGGACATGACCTCGTTGATCGGCAACAACGTGGCCGGCATGGTCTTCGACGCGGCCAAGGCCGTGGACCGGGTGACGATCACCGTTTACCAGTCGGCCGCGGGCAACGGCATCCTGGCCTGGCTGTCCAGCGTGGTGGACCGGCTGATCAGCAGCCTCGGGAACGCGGTCTACTTCCCCTACCTGGCGCCGGTGATCCTGCTCGGCGTGATGTGGCTGGCCTGGCACGGCCTGATCCGCAAGCGCGCGACCCGTACCATCGAGGGCACCATCTGGATGGTGGTGGCCTGCGCCGCGGCGATCTGGCTGATCGGCAGGCCGGCCGACTTCACCGGCGTCGGCCAGGCGGTGTCCAATGGGGTGACCCAGGTACTCAACGTCGCCTTCTCCAAGCTGCCGAATCCGGGCGGGGGCAACTGCGTGCCGGTGCACAGCGGAGATCCGCAGAGCCCCGGCGGCGCCAACTTCGGCTTCACCCAGGGCAACGGCCTGGTCGACCAGAACGCGAACGAGCTGTGGTCCGTGCTGGTCTGCAAGCCCTGGCTGGACGGCGAGTTCGGCACGACGCAGTTCTCGACCGGGCGCACCGGGCAGACCCCGGTCAACGCCTACGGCAGGCAGCTGCTGTGGTCGCAGGCGATCGCCGCCAACGAGGCCCCTACCGCCGCCCTGATCAAGGCCAAGCAGACGGTGTACTCGGGCATCGCCGCGTCCATCAAGGCGCACGATCCGGCCATCTACCCGCTGTTCCAGGGCAAGCAGTGGACGTCACGGCTGGAGATCGGGTTCGCAGGCTTGTTTGCCGCGCTCGTCGCGGGCGTGCTCGTGCTGCTCATCGCCATCACACTGATCATCCTCAAGCTGGGGTTCCTGCTGTTGCTGATAGCGGGCCCGTTCTTCCTGATCGTCGGGACGCACCCCGGCTTCGGCCGGGTGGTAGCCACGCGCTGGTTCGAGATGCTCGTCGGCGTGCTGCTGAAATCGGTCGCGGTAGCCATCGTGCTGAGCGTCCTGCTGTACTCGTATTCGCTGATCATGGGCACCAGTGACTCCGTGCTGCCCTGGGCGCTGAAGATCCTGATGATCGCGCTGGTCACGATCGCCGTATTCATTTACCGCAAGCCCTTCCAGCACCTGTTCTCCGCGGTCGGATACGGATCGATCGGAGCGCGGGAGCGGGCCGAGCTCGAGATCTACCGGTCCAGGGAGGTGCTGCGCCGCAACGCGACCGGCGTCGCCGCGGTGGCGGTCGGCGGGTTCGCCGGATACGGCGTCAGCCGCATGGCGCGCCGCGGTGCAACGCAGTCCACTGCCCTGGCCGAGCACATCGCGCTCGCTGCCGGATCCGGCGGCCCCGATGCGGAGACGGCGAACGGACCCATGCCGAACGGATCGGCACTGGCCGACGCGAACGGGCCACCGGAAGGCGCCGAATCAGGCGACGGTCAGGCCGGCGACCCGGGCATGCGAGCCGGAGCTCGTGGCCAGGGCCGGGCCTGGGCTGCCGCAGACGTGGACGGCGCCCCGAGCGCGGCGCCGCCCCTGCACCTGCCGTCAAGGGCGGCCGGTGGCGCTGACGACGCGCAGCCTGACGCGGCCGGGTGGGCACGCCGCGGTGTGGAGAGCGCCGGGGTCACCCGCCCGCTGGCCCGGACGGGCGAGGCTCCGCCTCGGCCGGCGGCGCCGAGGACTGCGCCGCTGGCGGCTGGCCAGGCCCGGGCCGCCTCGGGGGCCGGCAGCCCGCCGGCCAGGACGGGGACGGCCAGCGGCCCGCCGCAGCAGGCAGGCAACGGGCGTGGTCCGGCGCCACGGCTGCCGGCTACGGCCGGCCGGTAGCCCGGCTCGGCAGCGCAGCCGGCCCAGCGCCATGGGCAGGCCACGGGCCCGGGCCGGCGCCGGGGACAGGCAGCGCAGCCGGCCCGCCGGGCAGGGCGGGGATGGCCGGCGGGCCGGTGCGATCAGGCGGCAGCGGGCCCGGCCCGGCGCCGGGGACAGGCAGCGCTGTCGGCCCGCCGGGCAGGGCGGGGATGGCCGGCGGGCCGGTGCGATCGGGCGGCGGCAACGGGCCGGTGCGATCAGGCGGCGGGCCGGCCCGGCCGGCCGGCGGGAGCGCCCCGGCCGGCGGGGGCGGGCCGGGGCGGGGCGGCAGTCAGCCGGTGCGGGGCAGCAGCGCGGGCGGCCCGCTGCGGAGCCCCGGACCCAGTGCCCGGCCGGCCCCGGCGAGCGCCGCCGGCCAGCCGCGGGCCCGGTGGGGCTCGCAGACCGCGCAGGGCTCGGGCGCCGCGCCGCGGGGTGGCCGGCCTCTCTGGCAGCCCGGCCCCATTCGTCCGCCGGGCGGCCGGCCGGGCGGCGAAGGTACGCGATCCACTCCGGCGTCTTGGTCAGCGTCCGCGTCCCCGCCGGGACCGGCGCCTCGGTCAGGTCCGGTGTCTCGGTCGGGACCGGCGCCTCGGTCAGCTCCGGTGTCTCGGTCAGGACCGGCGCCTCGGTCAGGTCCGGTGTCTCGGCCGGCTCCGGCGTCCGCGGCCTCGTATCCCGTGGGTCCGCCGGCGTCGCAGCCCCGCCCGCAGTATCAGGGCGGGCCGCCCGCGTATCCAGCAACCGGGCCCGCTTCCGGCGCCGGGCCTGCCGGGCCGCCGCAGCGTTCACGCGGCGGCGGTGTATGGCCGGGACGTGCCGCGCCCGGTCCCGGCCGCCGCGGCGGCGCGGCCGGGAACGGCACGGCCGGGAACGGCATAGCGGGGAACGGCATAGCGGGGAACGGCACAGCTGGGAACGGTGCGGCCGGGAACGGCGTGCGCGGGAACGGCACGGCAGGGAATGGCAGGGCGGGGAACGGCACGGCCGGCTCAGCCGGCGCGGTGCCCGGCGGACGGGACGAGGCTGCCCGCCGGGAGGCCCCGCTCCCGTTCTGGCTCCGTCCGGTGCGCCGGAAGAAGTAGCGTTCATGGATCTGACGTCGCGCCAGCGGCAGCTGGTCTTCGCTCTTACCGTGGTCGCGCTCGCCGGGCTTGGCTTCTTCCTGCTGCACTCGGGTATCCCCGGCCATCACTCGCCCAAGCCACCCCAGCGTCCCCCGGCCGCCGCCAGCTCTCCAGCGGCGATCAGCTCACCTGCGACACCGGCCGCGACCCCGACCCAGACCGCCCCCTCCTCGACCACGTCATCCCAGGTGAACATCTACCACTGGCTGCCCTTTAGCGAACCCCAGCTCGCCAAGGCGGCCAGCGTCGTCACCGAGTTCTCCGCCGACTACGGCACCTTCTCCTACCGCGAGAGCGCGGCGGCGTACACCGGCCGGATGCAGGGCCTGATCACCACCCAGCTTGCCCAGGTCATCGGGCGTGCCTACGCCACGCCCGGAGTGGCCAAGACACGCACCGCGCAAAAGCAGGTGTCCGCGGGCAGCGCGGTCATCGACTCGCTGCGCGCGTTCGGGTCCTCCAGTCTCACCTTCGTGGTCACGATCCATCAGAAGATCACCGGATCAAGCCCCGGCCACCAGAACACCCAATACGCCGTCACCGTCACCGGCAGCAACGGCGGCTGGCAGGTCAACGACATCGAGCTCGCCTCGTCGGGTAACCAGTGATCCCGGTCGGCGGATACCGCGCCCGGGGCCCGAGGCGCGGCCTTCGTGGCGCCCACCCTGCCGTCATCGCGGCCGTCCTCGGGGGCGGCCTGCTGCTCGTCGGGATCATCTCCATCCCGATGATGGTGGTCGGCGGGACCAACATGATGTTCGCCGCCGGCGGCAACTGCCTCAACGGGCAGAGCGGTACCACCGCCGCCACCACCACAACCGAGGTGAGCCCCCGGGGCAAGGATTCGATCCCGGCGAACTACCTGACCATCTACCAGCAGACCGGGCAGAAGTACGGCGTGCCGTGGCCGATACTGGCCGGGATCGGCGAGGTGGAGAGCGATCACGGCCGGACCAACCTGTCCGGCGTGCACAGCGGGTCCAACGCGTTCGGCGCGGCGGGACCGATGCAGATCGGGATCGGCGGGGCGGCGAGCAACGTCTGGGGCGGCGCGCCGGTCCACCCGGCGAGCGAGCACGTGAACGGCGTGGCGACAGACGGGAACGGCGACGGGATCGCCAGCGTCTACGAGCCGGCCGATGCCGTCGCCGGCGCGGCGAAGTATCTGCTCCGCAACGGCGTGCAGGGCAACGTCCGGGGAGCGATCTTCGCGTACAACCACTTGCTGTCCTACGTCCAGGATGTCTTGTCCTGGGCGAGCATCTATGCCAAGGGCGGCTTCACGGTGGGCCCGGTCACGGTGGCCCAGGAGTGCTCGACGCTGGCCAGCAGCAGCCAGGTCCCGAACCAGGCCGTGTCCGCCGCCATCGCTTTCGCCAGGGCGCAGATCGGCAAGCCGTATCAGTGGGGCGGCACCGGTCCCGATGGGTTCGACTGCTCCGGCCTGGTCATGATGGCCTACCGGCAGGTCGGCGTGGACATCCCGCGCACGTCCGAAGAGCAGTGGGCCTGGGGGCCGCGGATTCAGCCGGGGCACGAGGAACCGGGCGACCTGGTGTTCTTCCCCGGCTCGGACGGCACCCGGGCCAACCCGGGTCACGTCGGGCTGGTGATCGGCAAGGGCAAGATGGTCGAGGCGTACGCGACCGGCTTCCCCATCCGGATCTCCTCGTTCGGCACGAGCAACTCGCCGCCGGGCGATCAGGTCCCGGTCGGGTTCACCCGTCCGTGGGCGCACGCCGGCGTCGTGCTCAGCAGGCAGGGACCCGCTTAGCGATGGACCTGCGACGGCGGGGGATAACGCGGAGCGTCAGGGCTGCCATCACGCGGCTCATGCTCCGCGTCGGCGACGCCTTCCCCGGCAGCCGCCAGGGTAGGGCCGTTGACGGGCCTTCCGCGGCCCCGCCATCATGTGATTGCCCGCGGGTAGGAACATCGGAAGGGAACACCATGCCTGCTGTCGTCCCGTCTCCTGCGCCCCCGGGATCCGGAGCCGGCCCGTCCCGCCGGCCCCGGTCGGCCCGGGCCGCCAGGCGGGCGCTACTCCGCGGTGCACTGCTCCCGGCCGCGGCCGGCCTGCTTGTGGTCATCCTGCTCCCGCAGACCGCGCTGGCCGGCGGCGCGTCGTACGTGGCGCTGGGTGACTCGTACACCGCGGGGCCGCTCATCCCGGACCAGACTGGCTCGCCGTTCGGATGCCTGCGATCGACCAGCGACTATCCGGCGGATGTCGCGACCACCATCGGCGCCTCTTCCTACATCAACGTCAGCTGCTCGGGAGCAACCACGGCGGACATGACGCAGCCGCAGTCGGTGACGCTGGGCACCAACCCGCCGCAGTTCGGCGCGCTCAGTTCCGGCACCACGCTGGTCACCGTCGGCATCGGCGGCAACAACATCGGCTTTTACGGCATCGTCAAGACATGTGCCGAGGAAAGCCTCACCAACCCGTTCGGCTCGCCGTGCAAGAGCCACTACACCGCGGGCGGCACCGACCAGCTGGCCCAGGCCATCCAGAGCCTCGCTCCGAAGATCGGCTCGATGGTGCAGGAGATTCGCGCCCTCGCGCCCAGCGCGCGGGTGTTCCTCGTCGGGTACCCCGTGCTGTTGCCGAACTCCGGCAACGGCTGCTGGCCGCTGTTTCCGATCTCGTTCGGCGACGTACCTTACCTGCGCGGCGTGGAACTGAAGCTGAACGCGATGCTCGCCAGCGAGGCGGCCGCCAACGGCGCCGGCTTCGTGAATACCTATGCCGACAGCATCGGCCACGACGCCTGCCAGGCCCCGGGCACCAAGTGGGTGGAGGGGCTCATCCCGACCTCGCCCGCGGCTCCGTTCCACCCGAACCAGCTGGGCGAGGAGCACATGGCCGACCAGGTGATCGCCGCCGCCGGCTGACGGGCACGGGGGCCAGCCGCGCTTGCGGGGCACACGGCCGGCCCCGGCCGGGCACGGAGGCGGCTGCCTCCGTCGTCGGTCAGCTGATCCTGGCGCGGCCTGCCAGGAAGCGCTCGTGCCGTTCATGGTCGTGCTGGCCAAGAAACGCCTTGAACGCGCCGAGCCGGTAGGCGGGCTCGCCGGCGATCTCGCCCGTGTCAACCTCGAAGTCCTGGCTGAGATCGCGGATTCCGCGCAGTACCGCCCGCGTGGTCAGCGCACCACGATGTCCCCCGACCGTACCCGCGGCGGTCACCGCGGCGATCTGCGCGGCGGTCAGGAAGCCCGGCCGCGCGCGCAGTGCCGCGTATACCGGGTCACCTACGTGCCCGGCCTCGACGATGACCTCGGGGCGGGGCTGCGGGCGGACACCCTCATGCCGCAGCGCGCTTTGGATCGCCCGGCCCACGGCCTCCGCGACCGGCGGCGGGAAAGCGTTGCCCAGCTGCCGGTAGCGCGCGGTCTTGCGCCCCGCGAACTGCCATTCCCACTCATCCCGCCAGCCCTGCAGCCTGGCGACCATCCCGCAGGTGAGCCTGGGCCGCAGCGCGGGATCCTCGCCGCGGTCCGGCGCCGCGTCGGCGATGCCGAGCCCGTCCACCCCCAGCTCCGCCCAGGCCTGTTTGGCCCGCGTCGGGCCGAGGTCGCCGCCGCCGTGCTTCTTCGACCCGCCGACGATCGTCGGCGCGATCCTGTTCGCCTGGCGGGCCCAGCGTTCGGCCCCGGGCCACCCGCGCGCGCCCATCAGGTCCACGAGCGATTCGCCGACGCTGCGCGCCGGGACGCCGGCCGGGGCCGGCCAGCGGAACCAGCGCGCGTCAGCTGGGCGCAGCGCCACCAGGACGAAGCGAGGCCGGAGCTGTGGTACGCCGAAGTCTGACGCCTGCAGCAGCCGCCAGCCGGGCACGTAGCCGAGCTCACGCAACCGGTCAAGGACATGCTGGCGGTACGCGCCGAACCGGCGCTCGCTCAGCCCGCGCACGTTCTCGAGCAGCACCGCGCGCGGCCTGATCACGTGACATAGCTCGACCGCCCATGCGAACAGATCGCGCTCATCCGCCGCACCGAGCCTGCGTCCGGCGACCGTGAACGGCGGGCAGGGTACCCCGCCGGCCAGCAGCGCGATGCCCTGGTAGTCCTTCGGGTCCCATACCTGCCGGTCGGCGGCGTCTCCCTGGGCCAGCTTCCAGGCCGGCCGGTTGACACGCAACGTCTCGCAGGCGGTCGGGTCGAGCTCGACGCAGAGCGCGTGCTCGAATCCGGCCCGCTCCAGCCCCAGCGCCTGACCGCCGGCGCCCGCACAGAGCTCTACCGCCTCAAGATCCGTCACGCTGGCCTCCCTCGGCGGCTGTAGCACCATGCTCACCTGTGTCTATCTTGGCCGACACTGGCGCGCTGAGGACAGGAACTCACGGCGCTACGTTCGTGTCCCGCGCCGGCGATGCTTCCCGTCACGTCCAGCGCCAGACGCTGCTTCCCCTCGGCCCCGGAGCCGGATGCCGCATCCCGTGGTCCCGCGCCGGGTGGGCCTGCCCTCAAGCCATGCGCCGGACTCTAGCGGCAAGGGCTGACAATTCCGCCCCGCCCGGCTTGCCCGGGGCGCCCGCCCGGACGGCACACCGGGCCGGCTACTCGCTGACCCGTACATGGCGCGGCGAACGGCCGCGCGCCCTGGGCGGCCGGGGCGGGCGGGCCAGGTCCTCGGGCAGGGGCAGCAGCGGGTTGACGGCGCTTTCCACCACCCGCGCGGCAAGCTCGGCCAGCCGGGTGCCGTCGGCCCGCGCTGCCGCCCTGAGCAGCTCGAACGCTTGCCTGGCCGGGATCCGCCTGCGTTCGGAGACGATGCCGATCGCCTGCTCCATCCGCACCCGGGTAGCCAGGGCGTGCTCGAGCTGGGCGACGGTGACCTGCAGTCGCGCCGCTTCCGCGGCCGCGTCACCAGCCACCGCGTCCTGGAAGTCGCCGACGGCGCGGGAAGGAAGGCGGCCGTCACCCGGCGATTCACCGGCCCGGAGTGAGCCGCCGTCGGCCGGCGAGGATGAGCCATCGGCAACAGGCACGAGCAGGCCGCCGGCGGCCTGCGACGGCGCCCCGGGCAGTTCCGGCGCGAGCAGATCGGCGAACACGATGGCGCTCATCAGGTCCGGTATTTCCTCGTCATCGACCCGCCAGCCCCGGCCGCTGCGCCGTATCACCGCGAGCGGCGGATGATCCGGCTTGCCCGGTGCCGCCGGGGGCGCGGCCTGATCCTCCCGCCGGGCCTCGGCCGGCGGGGCAGGATCGCCCGCGTCAGCCGTTCGGCTGGATGGCTCTTTCACGGCAGGGCGGCGAGCTCGGTCAGCCGGGCCTTGACCGCCTTCGCGGAGGGGTTGGTCAGCGCGCTCCCGTCAGGGAAGACCACGGTGGGCACGGTCTGGTTCCCGCCGTTCACCGACATGACGTACTCGGCGGCGTCCGGCTCGGCCTCGATGTCCACCTCGCGGACCTCGATGCCGTCCTCTGCGAGCTGGCGCTTCAGCCGACGGCAGAAACCGCACCACACCGTCGTGTACATGATCAGCGGCTCCGGCACTGCCGCCCCCTTCCAGTCTGATCGTTCCCGCCGTTCTTAACACGGAACGGACCCGCGGGCTTCCCGTCCCGGCGGCCGGACATGCGCAAGGATGACCATGGTGAGGAGGAAAGGCAGCGTGCCACGCCGGCAGCCGGAGGCCGCGGCCGATCGGGCGGCGGCAGCAGAGGCCCCGCGCGGGACCGGTGTGGCGTACGAGACGAGCATGGCAGAAGAGATCGGCGGGGCGGACGTGCCTGACGGGGCCGCGGCGGTGCTCGCCGCGCTGGATCCCGAGCAGCGTGAGGTCGCGCTTACCGTGCGCGGACCGGTATGCGTACTTGCGGGCGCGGGCACCGGGAAGACCCGCGCGATCACGCACCGCATCGCCTATGCCGCGCACACGGGGGTGACGGACCCCGCGCACGTGCTCGCGGTGACGTTCACCTCGCGGGCAGCCGGTGAGCTGCGCGGCAGGCTGCGCCTGCTCGGCGGGCCTGGCCTGGGACTCGACCGGGTGCAGGCCCGGACCTTCCACTCCGCTGCGCTCCGCCAGCTCACGCACTTCTGGCCCGCGGTGGTGGGCGGGCGCCCGCCACGGGTGCTCGCGTCGAAGATCAGCCTGATCGCCGAGGCGGCCCGGGCTCAGCAGTTCGCGCTCAGCGGCGCGGACCTGGCCGACACCGCCGCGGAGATCGAGTGGGCCAAGGTCACCCAGGTCAGGCCGGATGAGTATCTGGCCGCAGCCGTCCCGGCGGGCCGCCGGCCGCCGCGCGGCGCCGCCCAGACCGGGCAGATCTACGCCGGCTACGAGGATTTGCGCCGCGAACGTCACCTGATCGACTTCGAGTCCGTGCTGGAGCTCACGGCCGCCATCCTGGCCGAGAGCCGGCCCGCGGCGGCTGAGGTCAGGGACCGGTACCGCTACCTGGTGGTCGATGAGTATCAGGACGTCAACCCGCTGCAGAAGCTGCTGCTCGACCAGTGGCTAGGAGACCGGGAGGATCTGTGCGTGGTAGGTGACCCCGACCAGGCGATCTACTCGTTCACGGGTGCCTCCCCGCGCTACCTCACCGGATTCGCGGCCGAGTTCCCGGCGGCCACCGTGATCAGGCTGGTCCGGGACTACCGGTCCACCCCGCAGGTGGTGACCGTGGCCAACCGGCTGATCGCGGCGGCCGATGATCCGGCTGGCGTCCCTGGCGCTGCCGTGGCCAGGTGGGCGACCGCCCTGGTGGCCCAGCGGCCGCCCGGTCCGGAGCCGTCGTTCGCCGAGTACCCGGACGACCAGGCCGAGGCGGACGCCCTCGCGGCCCGGGTGAGGTGCCTGATCGCCGAGGGCGTCCCCGCGCGGGAGATCGCGGTACTGGTGCGGATCAACGCGCAAACCGCGGCATTCGAGCGGGCTCTGCACGAAGCGGGGGTGACTTATCAGGTCAGGGGGGCCGAGCGGTTCTTCGACCGGGGCGAGGTCCGGCAGGCGCTCGGGCTGCTCCGGGCGGCCGCGAAGTCCCGGCCCGGTGCCGCAGACCTGGCGAATCCGGCCGGAGCGGCTGTGGTGGCGGACGCTGCGGCCGGGGCGGATCGAGCCGCGCCGTTGCCCGCCGAGGTCCGGCACGTGCTGAACGGCCTGGGGCTGACCGACGCGGCACCGCCCGGCGGGGGAGCGGCCAGGGACCGCTGGGAGTCGCTGGCCGCGCTGCTCGGGCTGGCCGAGGACCTCTCGCTCGCCCGGCCGGGCATCACGCTGGCCGGCTTCGCGGCCGAACTGGCCGAGCGGGTCGCGGCCGAGCACCCGCCCGCCGCGCCGGGGGTTACGCTGTCTTCCCTGCACGCGGCCAAGGGGCTCGAGTGGGATGTGGTGTTCCTGCCCGGTCTAGCCGAAGGAGTGCTGCCCATCGTGTACGCCCAGACGACCGAGGCGATTGCGGAGGAGCGGCGCCTGCTCTATGTGGGCGTGACCCGGGCCAGGCAGCGGGTGGAGCTGTCCTGGGCGGCCGCCAGGTCGCCGGGCGCGAAACCGTCCAGGAGGCCGTCCAGGTTCCTCGAGTCGGTGCGGAAGGGCGTGGTCGCCGAATCATGAGCGAGGCTCTCGACAACCTGATCGATCTGCTCGACCTCGAGCAGATCGAGGTCAATATCTTCCGCGGCCGGAGCCCGGACGAGCAGGTCCAGCGCGTGTTCGGCGGCCAGGTGGCCGGCCAGGCCCTGGTCGCCGCCGGGCGTACAGTGCCGGCCGACCGCCCGGTGCACTCGCTGCACGCGTATTTCATCCGGCCCGGCGATCCGGCTATTCCCCTCGTCTACACGGTGGACCGGGTGCGCGATGGCCGGTCGTTCACCACCCGCCGGGTGTCGTGTATCCAGCACGGGAAGACGATCTTCACGCTAGCCGCGTCTTTCCACCATCCCGAGCCCGGCCCGGTGCACGCCGCGGCCATGCCGGACGTCCCCCCGCCGGAATCGGTGGCACCGACGGTCGAGCGGCTGGAGAAGCTGTTCGGCTCGCTGGACCCCCGCTACGAGCGCATGTTCCGGCGCAATCCCGTGGACCTGCGCTTCGCCGGCCCGCTGACCGTGGAGGCGCAGCGCGAGCCGTCGCTGCGCACCACGAAGAACCTGGTGTGGCTGCGGGTCGACGGTGAGCTGCCGGATGACCCGCTGCTGCACGTGTGCCTGATGACCTACGCCTCCGACATGACCCTGCTCGACTCGGTGCTGCTGGCGCACGGCCTGTCCTGGGTGGACGGGCGGACCGTGGGGGCGAGCCTGGATCACGCGATGTGGTTCTACGGCCCGTTCCGGGCCGACAACTGGCTGCTGTACGCGCAGGAGTCACCGGTGGCCTGGGGCGCCCGCGGTCTGGCCCGCGGCAACGTCTTCACCCAGGCCGGCGATCTCGTCGTGTCGGTGGTGCAGGAAGGGCTGATCCGCACCAAGACCGAGCCACCAGAACTTCGCGCTGATTAAAAGCCCAGGTAGAAAAAGTGTTGCCGACCCATCCGCCTGCTACGTAGGCTTCTCCCATGTCCGCGGTGTGCCGTAGCCGAAACATGGGAGGAGGTGCACGCCGAGATGGTGAATTTCATTGAGTCTGCAGCCTGCGTGATGACGCGCGCTGGCGCGACCGTGCCTGCCCGGAGTGCGTTCCTGCCCGGTGTCGGCGGCGGTCACGTCGTGTGTGCCACGCCGGGGCTGCCGGGTGTCAAGGGGACCCGTATGTCTCGGATCAGCCAGGTGCAGGTCCAGAAGCTCGTCTTCGGGCCGACGCCCATACGTAACCCGTACACCGACAAGACCCGGGCCGCCGCCGTCGGCGGTGGCGCCAAGGGTCCGCATCCGTTGAGGGAACCGGAACCGGTCTAACCAGACCGGCCGACCCCCTCGGAGGCCGCGGACCCGCAAAGGGTCCGCGGCCTTTTCATTTGCCCGGGCCATCGATCAGACAGTCAACGGCGACGAGAACGATCTGATGAGAGGGGTTGGCACCGATGCAGTGGCCCGACACCACCGCTGTCACGGTGGACGCGGCGGGGTTCGAGGCAGGTTCCGCATCCCAGGCGCCGGCGCGGCGCGACGGGCCGGCGGTCAGCGGCGTGCGTCCCGCGTCATCACGGCTGGGGACGCCTGTGACGGGACAGGTCAGGATCACCGAGATGGCCAGAAGGCTTGACCTTCCGTGCCAGCAGGATCCCGAGCTGTTCTTCGCCGAGGCGCCCGCGGATGTCGAAGCGGCGAAAGCGCTTTGCCGGGAATGCCCGATGATGATCGCTTGCTTCAACGGGGCCCTCGAGCGCAGGGAGCCCTGGGGAGTCTGGGGTGGCGAGCTCTTCCTGCGAGGGCAGGTCGTGCCGCGCAAGCGGCCGCGTGGTCGCCCGCGAAAGGACGAGGTAGCTGCCTAGCGCTAGGTACCCGCCTCGCCCGGGCGGCCGGTCCTCGCCCCGCCGCAGCCCCGGTTCTGCCTGGCCGGCCCGCGAGCCGACCGGATACCGCTCAACGATGTGAGAAACGGATAGATCGTCATGTACATGCAGGAAGCAGTAGCACGACAGATGCACGAAGAGATGCTGGCGCAGGCGCAGGCTTACCGCACCGTAGCCCGGGTTCGGGCCCTGCGGCGCGCGCAGCGCAGGCTGACACGGGCTCAGCGGCAGATGAGCCAGGCCCGCGTCAAAGCCACCCGGCTCCGGCGGGAACTCGAGGCCTAAGCCTGACCGGCCATGTCCAGGCCTGACGGCACAGCCTCATCCGCAATCACGTCAGCGCCGCTTGCCAGGCGTCACCCGCCACGGCAAGCGGCGCTGACGTCGTCTTGCTCCGGGACAGCCCGCTCGCGTCCGGCAGCAGGCTCAGCCCGTCCCCGGCGCGTAGCCGGGCATCCACTTGATCACCTCGGCCCGGAACGGGCCCTCGCACTCCAGCTGGCAGAGCACGCCGATGCCCGCCGTGGACACGCGGTGGATCAGCACGTAGGACGGCGGCACGTTGAACTTCCGGCTGACGTTGGACGGTCGCAGGTCCGTCACCCGGGCCGCCTCGTCGCGCATCCACTCCCGGTTGAACTTGAATGACTCCACGCTGGACGGCTCGGCCAGCGGCGCAAGGAAGGCCTGAAGCGCCTCCAGGTCCACCTCGACGCCTTCCCTGAGGAAGCCCGCAGCCCGCAGCTCCTGCTCCGCCTCATCGATATCGCCGTCGTCATGCATGATGCGCAGCAGCTTCCCGATGAACGGAGGGAACCCGTCAGGAAGCCGGTCAACCGCGCCGAAGTCGAGCACCCCCAGCCGGCCGTCCTCCAGCAGCCGGAAATTCCCGGGGTGCGGGTCGGCGTGCAGCAGCCCGGCCCGGGCCGGGCCCGAGAAGAGGAATCTGACCAGGAGGATCCCGGCCCGGTCGCGTTCCTCGCCGGTGCCGTCGCTGATGATCTTCGAGAGCGGGGTGCCGTCCATCCACTCGGTGATCAGCACGTGGTCGGTGGCCGTGATCACGTCCGGCACGTAGATGTCAGGGTCACCCCGGTAAGCGTCGGCGAAAGCCTGCTGGGATGACGCTTCGAGGTGGTAGTCGAGTTCCTCGGCTACCCGGTTGCGCAGCTCCACGAGCAGCGGCTTGACATCCAGCCCGGGCATGAGGACGCCGAACAGCCGCCCCGCCCGGCTCAGCTGGTTGAAATCGCTGATCAGCGCCTGGCCCGCGCCCGGATACTGGATCTTGACCGCCACCCGCCGCCCGTCGTGCCAGACGGCCCTGTGCACCTGGCCGATCGAGGCGGCCGCCGCGGGCTGATCGTCGAACTCGATGAACCGGTCGCGCCAGTCCGCGCCGAGGTCATCTGCCAGCACCCGGTGGACGGTACGGGCAGGCAGCGGCGGCGCCGATTCCTGGAGCTTGGTCAGCGTAGCCCGGTACGGGCCCGCGATCTCGGGCGGCAGCGCCGCCTCGAAGATCGACAGTGCCTGCCCCAGCTTCATCGCCCCGCCCTTGAGCTCGCCGAGGACCTTGAAGATCTGCTCGGCGGTGCGCTGCTGGATCTCGCCCATCACGATTTCAGCCGGACGGCCGCCGATCCGCTTGCCCAGGCCCAGGGCGGTACGCCCGGCGAAGCCCATGGGGAGCGTAGCCAGCTTGGCGGTGCGCGTGACGGCGCGGCGCGGCAGGTCATTCACGATCTACATTGTCCGCTACCGGCACGAGTGCCGCAGCCACACCGGGCCTGCGGTTCCCAGCTGCGCCGCCGCCACTGCCAGTCGGGCAGCACCAGCTCCAGCGTGCCGTTCGTCACCGCGTCGGCCCGGCCGCGGTCCACGAACGTGAGCACCTGCGCGCTGGCCTGAGCGGCCACCGAGGTGGCCAGGACGCAGTCGCAGGCCGGCGTGCTCGCCTGACGCCCGATGAGCTGGGCCAGGACCAGCGGCCAGGCCGGGTCCCGCTCGGCCCGCGCCAAGTCCAGGCAGTGCAGGCAGGCCGACCGCCCGGGTATGACCAGCGGTCCCACGATGCCGATCGCCTCGCCGGCGGCCGCAGTCAGATGCGGCACGTCATCAGCCAGCAGCCTGGCGGCCAGCTCCGGGCCGTCGCGGCAGGTGAGCACGGCCAGATCGGGCTGCCGGGCATCGTCGCCGGTCCGGGCCTCGGGCGTGGTGCGCCGGATCGCGCGGGCCGCGCCAGCCGACCTCGGCGCGCCGATATCCGCCTCGGACAGGCCGCCAGGGCTGAGATCAGCGGCGGACACCGTGCCCGAGTCCCGGGACGATACGTGGCCGACGCCGGCCGCGGCCAGCAGCGTCGCGATGACGGAGCCGACCTTTCCGGCTCCGTAGATGCGGACGTAGCTGCCGGATCTGCGGGCGAGAGCGCGGGCGCCGCCGTCCCCGTCCCCGTGCGCGAGCGACGTCGTGGCCAGCTCGGGTGCGAGCCGGGAGCGAAGGCCGTCCGGCACGGTCCGCAGCAGGCCGGCCGGAAACTCGTCGAGCACGCCGGCCGCGGCGAGTAAGGTGATCAGCCGGTCGACGGTCTCGGCGGTGATGCCGTGGACGCGGGCGGCGGCGATGACCGCCTCATGATCCCGGCTCCCGTCGAGCAGGCTGACCAGGACCGCCGCGCGGCCGACTCCGCAGACCGCGACAGCACGGCGCGGGTCGATCCCGATCTGCAGCGTGTCGTCGTCGCGCCAGACGGGCAGGAGCCCGGGCTTGAGCGCCAGTCTCATGCGGTCAGCATGACAGCGGCGCCCGACACTCTGGCTGTCCGTGACCGCCGGCGGCCGGGAGAGGAGGCCGATGCCAGCCGATCCGCGACCTGAGCGCCGTCCGTCGGCCGCGGATCTGGCCGCGGCCCGTGGCAGGACGCTTCCCGATGTCGTGGCCCCCGGCCTTCGCGTGCTGTTCTCCGGGATCAACCCGGGTCTGTACTCGGCCGCCACCGGCTACCACTTCGCCCGGCCCGGCAACCGGTTCTGGCCGGCGCTGCACCGGTCCGGGTTCACCGGGCGTCAGCTGGCCCCGTGGGAGCAGGACCAGCTGCTGGCCGCCGGGCTGGGCATCACGAACCTGGTAGCACGGGCCACGGCTCGCGCGGATGAGCTGAGCGGCGCTGAGCTGCGGGCGGGCGGACAGCACCTGACGGCCAGGCTGGCCGAGCTTCGCCCCGGCTGGCTCGCCGTGGTCGGCGTGACCGCGTTTCGCGTCGCGTTCGCCCGCCCGCACGCGGCGGTCGGGCCGCAGCCTGAACTCTACGGCGCTACCCGGGTGTGGGTGCTGCCCAACCCCAGTGGCATCAACGCTTCGTGGCCAACAGCACGGCTGGCGGAAGCGTTCGCGGAGCTGAGGACGACGGCGATGGGCTGAGCCTCACCCTGCCGCGCGGGTACGGCGTCAGGTGAGGAGACCCAGAAATACGCGGTGCAGCCGGTGTGGGCGAAGTAACGGGCGAACTCCACGGTCATCCCGCCGCGCCGACGGTGGCCAGGACGAAGTAGCGGCTGCCTCGATGACGTCGCGTACGGTTCGCGCGGCGCGGCGGGGGGCGCTGACGTCAGCCCGCCCTGCGGTACACGAGGGCAAAGTCGTGTACCCAGTCGCCGCCGTCGGGGCGTTTCTCCCAGTCGCCGGTGATGGTGTTCACGTCCTCGCTGAAGGTGCCGGTGAAACGCTGCGGGAAGTCCAGCGGCGAGAAGTCGGGCGACTCCCGCGTGAGCGTCCAGACCCCCCCGGCGAAGCTCATCGCGTACAGCCGCACCACCCCGCGGGAATCGTAGTAATGCTGGGTGTAGCCGCCGGTCCGCGGGTCGGTGCCGATGATCGCCAGGCTGTCCGGGGCTTCAGGGATCGGTACCTCGGTGTGCTGCACCACGAACTGCCCGCCCAGAGCCCACTCGAACTGGCTGCGGGCCACTGGCCCGGGGCCGGCCGCACCGGGCGGTGTTGGCCGATGGCCGGGGAACCGGGCCTCCATCGACCAGTCACCGATGAAGACGCCGAGACGCGCCAGCGCACCCGCCCGGTTTTCGGCCACGACGATCACTCCGCTCTCACCTGATAGGTGATGACGAGTCTCTTCCCGGCCGTGGTCGCCGGGTCGTAGCCGCGATTGCTGGTACAGGTGCCGGTAAGCAGCACGCTGAGTCCCGGGCGGGTGGTGGCCGATCGTGCCCCTTCCCCTGAAGCGCGAGCGGGCCGCCGGGCCGCCCGGGACTCCTCGGTACCGAACCTAAGCGGCTGCCGCCCCCGGATCAAGCGCGGCTGTGGATAGCGCCGTGGAGAACATGGAGAACGCGCGGCGTGTCGCTGTGCAGAACCGGGAACGGCGCTGGGGATGCGGGCCCGATGGGCAGGGGCCGGGCCTCGCGGGCTGGGCGGACGCTATCCACCGCCTGTGGACGAAGGAAAGTTCGTGCCCCGGGCCTGGTCTTCACCCGCTGTCGCCGGGGGTGCCTGTGCCCTCATCGGGGGGCGGGTCGCCGGGCCGGCCGGGCTCGGCACCGTCCGGGTCGGCGGCACCGTCCGGGTCGGCGGCACCGTCGGGGTCGGCGGCATTGTCGGGGTCGGCGGCACCGTCCGCGTCGAGCGCGGAGGTATCGAGCTCCGGGCGGCCCCGCACGAAGCCGTCGGGGTCGTCGAAGTCGTCGGCGGTGGGCAGCAGATCGGGGTGCGCCCACAGCGCGTCCCTGCCGTCGATGCCCCGGGCCTCGGTAAGGCCCTGCCAGATGGCTGCCGCCTCGCGGAGCCTGCGCGGTCGCAGTTCCAGGCCCACCAGCGTGGCGAAGGTCCGCTCGGCCGGGCCCCCGGTGGCCCGGCGCCGCCTGATCGCCTCGGCCAGGGCATCGGCGTGCGGCAGCCGCTGACTCGCCGCCGCGTCTACCACCGTGGCGACCCAGCCCTCGACCAGGGCCAGGGCCGTCTCCAGCCGGGCCAGGGCGTTCTTCTGCTCGGGCGTGTCCTCGGGCTGGAACAGCGCGCCGCCTTGCAGCGCTTCCTGCAGGGCCTCCGGATTGGTCAGATCCACCTGCGGCATGGCCTCGCGCAGCAGGGACGTATCCACCGTCATGCCGCGCGCGTACTGCTCGACCGCGCCGAGCAGGCTGGCACGCAGCCACGGCACGTGCGCAAACAGGCGGTGATGCGCCGCCTCGCGCAGCGCGAGGAACAGCCGGACCTCCTCGTCGTCCACCGAGAGCCCGCGGCCGAACTCGGTGATTCCCGCGGGGAGCAGCGCGGCGACGCCCTCCGGTCCCAGCGGCAGGCCGATGTCTGTCGAGCTGACCACCTCGCGCGCCAGCGCGCCGACAGCCGCACCGGTCTGCCCGCCGACCATGGCCCCGCCGATCTGCTGCATCATCGGGGCCAGGCCGCTCAGGCCGCCGCCGACCGCGGACATGGCCGCGCGCATCTCGGGCGGCATCTCGCTGAGTTCCCCGGGGTCCAGGGTGAACATGCCGCCCATCGTCTCGACGGCCTTGGCCGCGATCGGATCGCACAGCTTGGACCACACCGGCAGCGTGGCCTCCACCCATTCCGACCGGCTCCAGGCCCGCGTCGACCGGATCCCGGACGGGAACGCGGTGACGTCACCGAGCCACAGGTCAGCCAGCCGCAGTGCCTCGTCCACCTGGTGCCGCTGGCTGTCGAGCACGCTGGGGTCACCCTCGGCCACGACCGCGTGCCTGGCCACGTTCTTGGCCAGGTCCCAGTTCACCGGGCCGCCCCTCCAGGCCATCAGGTCGGCGAACTGGCGCAGCGCGTCCGCGAACTGCTGCGGGTCGCCCAGCGGCCCGAGCGCGCCGAAGGGGCCGCCCGCACCCGGCGTCTGCCCGGCTCCGGACGGCTGCTGCGGGTCGTCAGGATCCTTGTCCTGGTCACCCGGCAGCCCGAAGCCGAAGGGAGGATCAGCCATCTTTGCGGCCTCTCGGGCAGGATGGAAGGGTCATATTCGCCACGTTATCCCGGGAGCAGCATACTTTGACCATCTCCAACACCCAGGTTCGCCGGCGGCGTACCCGTGAGCCGGACGACAGCAACGGGAATGGTCCGGTTGTCGCTGTCACCGGGGCCGCACGGGGGCTCGGCCACGCGCTGGCGGTCAGGCTGGCCACATCCGCGCGGGTCAGGCGGGTCATCGCCATAGATGACCACCGCGGTGAGGCGACCGGCGTGACCTGGCGCGTGGTTGACGTGCGCGATCCGGCGCTGGCAGGCCGGCTGGCCGAGGTCGATGTGCTCGTGCACACCGACCTGGACCTGGCCGCCGGGTCCGACCGAAGCAGCAGGCGGACATTCAACGTGCGAGGCGTTCAGACCGTGCTCACCGCGGCCGCGGCCGGCCGGGTCAGCCGGGCAATCCTGGTCACCAGCGCGATGGTGTACGGCGCCCGGCCGGACAATCCGGTACCGCTGCCCGAATCGGCGCCGCTCGCCGCCGACTCGGACGGCAGCGTCGTCGGCGACCTGCTGGAAATCGAGGATCTGGCACGCCGCTCGCCGCGGACCAACCCCGGGATGGCCATCACCGTCGTCCGGCCCGCAGCACTCGTGGGCACCGGCATAGATACTTTCGTCACCAGGCACTTCGAGGCGCCCAGGCTGCTGGTGGTCAAGGGCAGCGCGCCGCGCTGGCAGTTCTGTCACACCGACGACCTGGTGTCCGCGCTCGAGCTGGCAGTGGCCGGCGAGGTGGCCGGCGCGTTCGCGGTGGGCTGTGACGGCTGGCTGGAACAAGATCAGGTCGAGGAGATGAGCGGGCTGCGCCGGATCGAGCTGCCCGCCGGGCTGACCTTCGGCGCGGCCCAGCGGCTGCACCGGGTCGGGATCACGCCCGCCCCGGCCACCGACCTGAGCTACGTCGTCTACCCCTGGGTGGTGGACTGTGCCACGCTGCGCGCGGCCGGATGGCGGCCCCGCTACGACAACCAGGGCGCGCTGGCCGCGCTGCTCGAGGAGCGGACCGGGCATCATGCCGTGGTCGGCCGCCGGCTGGCCGGCAAGGAAGCGACGATCACGGCGGCCGGGGCGACCGTCGCGGTCATCGGCACCGCGGCCATCGTGCGCCGGGCGCGCCGCCGCCACACCTCACCCGACCCGTAGCCGGCGCCGCGGCCGTTCCAGGTAGTTTGGCTCCGTGGACGTCATCAGGCTCATTGCCATCCGCGACCGGCCGCTCTCGGTGGACGAGGTACAGCTGGCGGTGGCGGATCCGGCGGCGGGCGCGATCGCGCTGTTTGCCGGGACCGTGCGCAGCGACGACCATGACCGGCTGGTGACCCGGCTGTCCTACAGCGCGCATCCGTCCGCCGAGACGGAGCTGCGCCGGATCGGGGAGAAGGTGGCTGCCGGATTCCCGGTGCGCGGCCTGGCCGCCGTGCACCGGGTCGGTGACCTGGCGGTCGGTGACTTCGCGGTCGTCGCGGCGGTGTCCTGCCCGCACCGGGCCGAGGCGCTGGAATGCTGCCGCGTCCTGATCGATGAGATCAAGGCGGGCGTGCCGATCTGGAAGCACCAGCACTTCGGGGACGGTTCCGACGAGTGGGTGAACAGCGCGTAGTCTTCGCACCATGCCCCGGCGCTCCCTCATCCTCCTGGTGGCCGGCGCCGCGGTTGTGATCGCGGCCGTGGTAGCCGCGCTGCTGCCCGTTCCGTATGTGATCCTCAGCCCGGGACCGACGCTGAACACGCTGGGCACCAGTCCCGGCGGCCAGCCCCTCATCATGATCGCGGGTCACAAGACCTATCCGACCGTCGGCAACCTCAACATGGTCACGGTCAACTTCCAGGGCGGGCCGGGCAATGAGATCAACATCTTCACCGCGCTGCGCGCCTGGCTGGACCCGCACGACGCCGTCGTGCCCCAGCAGGAGCTGTTCGGCACCGGTCAGTCCCAGCAGCAGGTGCAGCATCAGGATGTCGTGGAGATGACCAATTCGGAGGCGAATGCGACCGCGGCCGCGCTGACCGAAGCCGGGATCAGTTACAAGACCCAGGTCCAGGTGCTTTCCACCGAGCCAGGGCTCCCGGCCGCCCGCGTGCTGCGGGGGGGCGACATCATCGCCAAGGTCAACGGCGTGCCGATCGACGGCGTGAACGGGCTCAGCCAGCAGGTCCGCACCCAGGGCGCGGGCCGCCCGCTGCGGCTCACGGTCATACGGCACGGGAAGCCGCAACTGGCCAGCGTCACGGCCGTACGGAGCCAGGGTCACCTGGTCATCGGCGTCGTCGTCACGGTGAAGTTCACGTTCCCTTTCAGGGTCAATATCAGCGTCGGCAACATCGGCGGGCCAAGCGCGGGTCTCATGTTCGCCCTGGGCATTGTCGACAAGCTGAAGCCCATGAATCTCACCGGCGGCAGGTTCATCGCCGGGACCGGGGAGATTACGCCGGCCGGCGTGGTCGAACCCATCGGCGGCATCCAGCAGAAGATGGCGGGCGCACGGGCCAAGGGGGCGACGGTCTTCCTGGCCCCCGCGGGCAACTGCGCGGACGCCAGGGGCGCGGTGCCTGCCGGGATGCGGCTGGTCCGGGTGAGCACCCTGGCCGGAGCGGTGCGCTCCCTGGAAGCGCTCAAGGCAGGCCGCCCGGTGCCGTCCTGCTGACGGCGGGTCACGCCGGGCGCTAGCCGCCGGTGACGCGACCGCGGGCATAAACGCGATGAAGGCCGCACTCGATTAGCCCCCGGCAGGCCCCGGCAGGATTAGCTCCCGGAAGGCCCGGCAGGCGGCGGCAGGCCGGCCTGTCTGCGCCCCGTCGGGCGGGCCGCGCGGTAGTGTCTGGCTGGCCCTCCGGTACCGGCGCGCGACCCGTCGCCAGTACCGGCCCGGCCGCCGGCGTCACTGCGCACACCACCTGCGCGGTGGGCGTACGCTTCGATTCTGACGGGACATCTTCAACAGTGCTGATCTGCGCAGCTTGTCGCATGCCCGCTAGGCCGTGACCCGATGGGCACGGCCCCGGCCGCAGCCATAGGAAAGGAGCAAGATCGGTTGTGTCGCCCCGTGTCCTTCTTGACGCGACCGCCGTTCCGGCCGACCGCGGTGCGCTCGGCCGCTACGTCGATGGGCTGATAGCCGCACTCGCGGCTGCGGATGCGAACCTAGCGGTTGCCTGTCAGCGTGCTGACGAGGAGAGGTACGCCAGGCTCGCACCCGGAGCCGACATCGTGGCCGGCCCGACCGCGATCGCCCACCGCGCGGCCAGGCTGGCCTGGGAGCAGACGGGCCTGCCGCTGGCCGCACAGCAGGTGAATGCGGACGTGATCCACGCGCCGCACTATTCGATGCCGCTACGTCCGCCGGCGCCGACCGTGGTCACCATCCACGACCTCACCTACTTCACCGAGCCGGCGCTGCACAGCGCCGTGACCGCGACCTTCTTCAAGTCGGCGATCCGCACCGCCGCGCGCCGCGCCAGCAGGCTGATCGTGCCGTCCAAGGCGACCAGGGATGAGCTGGTCCGCGTGCTCGGTGCCGATCCGACCAAGATCGACGTGGCCTACCACGGCGTCGATCACACGTTGTTCCACCGCCCGGCCACGGAGAAGGTGGCACAGGTCTCTGACCGCCTCGGCCTGCACGGCAGGCCCTACATCGCCTATCTCGGCGCGCTCGAGCCCCGCAAGAACGTCCCCGCCCTGATCAGGGGCTGGGCTTCGGCGGTCCCTGACATCGAGGACGCGCCGGCGCTGGTGCTCGGCGGTGGCAGCGGCTGGAGCGAAGAGGTGGACTCGGCGGTCGCTGCGGTGCCGGCGCACCTGCGCCTGGTCCGCCCCGGTTACCTGCGTTTCACTGATCTTCCCGGCTACCTGGGCGGCGCGCTCGTGGTGGCCTTCCCCAGCCGTGGTGAGGGATTCGGCCTGCCGGTACTCGAGGCGATGGCGTGCGGCGCGCCCGTGCTGACCACGCACCGGACATCGCTGCCCGAGGTCGGCGGGGACGCGGTCGCCTACACCGAGCCGGATGCGGACAGCATCCGCGACGCGCTGCGGGCGCTGATCGGGGATCCGGGGCGGCGCGACGCGCTGGGCGCCGCGGGCGAGGCCCGCGCCCAGGAGTTCACCTGGGCGGCCTCGGCGGAGGCGCACCTGGTCTCATACCAGCGTGCGGCCGAGCAGCGAGCAGGGTAACCTCCCTGCCCATGCCAGGCAATTCACGCGGGGCAGGCGGCGGCGAGCCGCTTGAGGCCATTCTCCTGGTCGGCGGGCGGGGCACCCGGCTGCGACCGCTGACCGTCTCGGTCCCCAAGCCGCTGCTGCCCACCGCGGGCGTGCCCTTCCTTACCCATCAGCTCGCCCGGGCCGCGTCCTGCGGGGTGACCAGGGTGGTGCTTGCCACTTCTTACCGGTCGCGGATGTTCGCCGAATGCTTCGGCGACGGATCCGGGCTCGGACTCGAGATCGACTACGTGCACGAAGAGGAGCCGCTGGGCACCGGCGGCGGGATCCGCAACGCCGCGTCCCGGCTGCGCAGCGGCCCGGATGACCCGGTCGTGGTGCTGAACGGCGACATCTTGTCCGGCCACGATCTGCGGGCCCAGCTTGACCTGCACCGCAAGTCCGATGCCGCGGTCACGCTGCACCTGGTGGAGGTGCCCGACCCGGCCAGGTTCGGCTGCGTCCCGACCGATGACGGCGGCCGGGTGACCGCGTTCCTGGAGAAGACCCCGCACCCGGTGACCAGCCAGATCAACGCCGGCTGCTACGTCTATGCCCGGCGCGCCATCGACGAGATACCGCCGGGCCGTGTCGTGTCGGTCGAGCGTGAGACCTTCCCCCGCCTGATCGAGTCGGGCCAGATCGTCATGGGGTACCTCGACAACGCGTACTGGCTGGACGTGGGCACTCCGGAGGCCTTCGTTCGCGGCTCGTGCGATCTCGTGCTCGGCCGCCTGGCATCACCGGCCGTGCCCGGCCCGCCCGGCCAGGCGCTGGTGCTGCCCGGGGCCAGGGTCGACGCCAGCGCCCGGGTCACCGGCGGCACCGCCGTGGGAGCAGGCGCCAGCATCGGACCGGGGGCGGCCGTGGACGGCAGCGTGCTGCTCGACGGCGCGACCGTCGCGGCGGGAGCGCAGGTCAGCGGCAGCGTCCTGGGCCGTGCGGCCCGGGTTGACGACGGCGTGGTCCTCGACGGCGTGGTCATCGGTGACGAGGCGAGCGTGGCGGCGGGCAACGAGCTGCGAGCCGGCCTGCGGGTCTGGCCCGGCGTCCAGCTCGGCCCGGTCTCCATCAGGTTCTCCACCGACGTATAGGGGGCGCGAGCCTCGTCATCGGCCGGCGCGCTGCTAGGCGCGGCGGACGAACGCCGAGACGTCCCGGTCCGGGCGCGGCGGCGGCTCACCCGCGGGATGACCCACGCCCACCGCGCCCATCGGCTGCCAGTCCGGCGGCAGCCCGAGCGCGTCGATCGCCACCTCAGGGCAGAACAGCGTGCTGGACACCCAGCATGAGCCGAGGCCCTGGGCGGCGAGCGTGACCAGCAGGTTCTGCACGCCGGCCCCCATGGCGACCAGGAACATGGCCCGCTCAGCCGCCGACCTGCGCGGGTCCGGGTAGGCATGGGCGGCCTCTGCCGCCAGGCACGGGACGATGATCAACGGCGCCCGTCTGAGCGGCTCCCCGCGCCGTACCCGCCGCGCGATCTGCTCGTCAGTCATGCCGTCCGCGCGCAGGTCCGCCTGCCAGGCGCCGAGCATCGCGTCGAGCAGTTCCCGCCGGGCGCGTTCAGACTCGACTACCGCGAACCGCCACGGGACGCTGTGGTGCGGCGCGGGAGCGGTGAACGCGGTCGCGATGGCCCGGTCCACCGCAGCCGGGTCGACCGGCTGGGCGGAGAACTCGCGGACGGTACGCCGGGCCGGCGGCACGTCCGCCGAGCCGAACCGGAACATGTCCTCGTCGGCCGGCCGATCAGCGTGGCCGCGCCGGGCCCGTCGTCGGCGGTGACCAGGCCAGCCAGGCCCCGGACCACCGCCGCGGGAATGCCGTCCGTCTTTCCCTTGACCAGGTCGGCGGCGGCGGCGATCTCGTCGGCCACCGCGGCCACCGTGACCTCGAGCAGGTTCCCGAACTGATCGATCTCACCGCGGCGGTCCTGGATCGCGGCGATGCCCGCGGCGCCGATCGCGGCGTCGGTCTGGCCGTTCCGCCATGGCCGGCCGAGGGTGTCGGTGATGATGACCGCGATGCGGACGCCCAGCCCGGCCAGGTCCTTGCGCAGCCGCCTGGCCGACGCGTCCGGATCTTCGGGCAGCAGGGCCACCATTCCCTGCGGCATGTTGGAGCTGTCCACGCCCGCGGCCGCGAGCACCAGGCCGTGCCTGGTCTGCACGATCCTCGTCTGGCCGCGCCGGGCGACCAGCCTGACCGTCTCGGAGTCGATCGCCTGCTCCCGGTCGGCCCGGACCAGCCGTCCCTCAGCCTTGCTGATGACCTTCGAGGTGATGACGAGGATGTCGCCGTCGCGCAGGCCAGGCCCGGCCGCCTCGACCAGCGCGGCCAGGTCCGCACCCGGCGTGACCTCGGGCAGCCCGGCTACCGGGGTGATGCTGATGGCGGTCATCAGCGGAGCTCCGCCGCCAGTTCGATCGCGGTACGGGCGATCTCGGCCGTGCTCGCCGCGTCCCGCATGTACAGCGGGAGCGCGCGGACCTCGATGCCGGCCAGCCCGGGGTCATCGACGGCCCCTTTGTCCTGCTCGTCCACCAGCCAGCCGGCCAGCAGGCCAGGCCCGAAGTGCGCGGCGACCGCGGCCGCGCTCGTCTGCACGCCGATCGCGGCCAGGCAGGCGTCGGCCATGCCGCGAACGGGCGCCCCGCCGATGATCGGCGAGACCCCGACGACGGTCTTGGCCCGGACCGCGTCGCCTATACCCGGCACGGCCAGGATGGGGCCGATGCTCACCACCGGGTTGGACGGCGGAAGCAGGACGAAGTCCGCGGCCGCGATGGCCTCGGTGACGCCCGGCGCGGGCGCCGCCTGCGCCGCACCGTCCGGAGTGATCGCCACGGCCGGGACCGCCGCGTGCAGCCGCACCCACCATTCCTGGAAGTGGATGGCGCGGCGGCCGCCGTCCTCCTCAATCACGACATGCGTCTCCACCCGGTCGTCGGACATCGGCATCAGCCGCACTGCCCGGCCGCCACCTGCGGCACAGTGCCTCGGTGACGGCCGACAGCGGGATGCCCCCCGGCCAGCATCGCGGAGCGCACGATGTGAGTGGCGAAGTCCCTGTCACCGAGGGAAAACCAGTCCGTCCCCACGCCGTAGGGTTGGTTCCGGCCAGGAAAGCACCGTAAGCGGCCAGTTCGCGCTGCACGGTGAAGGACTCGTCTGCCCGTCCCCAGCCCTGTTCCTCGCTGATACCGCCGCCGAGTGTGTACATCACGGTGTCAAGGTCTGGGCACACCCGCAAGCCGTACAGGGTGATATCGTCCCCCGTGTTGCCGATGACGGTGATCTCGGCGTCCGGGGCGGCGGCTCTTCAGGCCGCGGAGGAACCGGGCGGCCCCGACGCCGCCGGCGAGCACGGTGATGCGCATGGCGGACAGTCTTGCAGGTTCCGTCGCCGTGCGCGGCGCCGCATGCCACGGCGACAAGGCAGTCCGGCTGGGCGGGCTGCCCGCCATCCCCAGACATCCTCAGGGAGTGTCCCAGTGATACGAAACGAAGCACAGCGGGTCCGCGAGCCTGCCGCGTTGCTGCTGCTGGCGGCCATGGCGCTCAGCGTGATCGTGGGACTGTGGGTCCTGCTGAGCGCGCAGAGTCAGCTCCTCGACGCGATCTGGTGACGAACTTCCCTGGCGGCGGGCTGAACTTCGGCGACCGCTCCCTCGAGGCGTTCGGCTACTTCGGCGCCGTCTACATCACGGCACTGCCCGTGACCGCCGTGGTGCTCGCGACCCTCACCGGCCAGAAGGTCAGTCGGGCCAGGGAGATCACGCTGGGCGCCGTGGTGCTCCAGACCGCGGCCCTCATCCTCAGCGTGATCTGCTGGCTGGCTGCGTTCGGCTCGGACCTGTCCACGCCCGGCAAGACGCAGAACTTCATTGCCAGCTTGGTCAGCCTCATCGTCGCGGTCGCGGGCCTCATGTTCACGCTGACGGTTCTGCGCGCCACCGAGCTGCAGGGCACCCGGCCGGCGTCGGGCGGGCACGCCGCGACGGCTACGACGACTCAGCAATTGCCGGGACAGGCCGGGTACGGCCAGCCCGGCTACGGGCAGCAGCCGGCGCGCGTGCCGCAGGCCCAGGCCCAGCAGGCGCAGGCCGCCCAGGCCCAGGCCGCCCAGGCCCAGGCCCAGCAGGCGCAGGCCCGGGCCCAGGCCCAGCAGGGCTACGGGCAGCCGGGACAGCAGGGTTACGCCCAGCAGGCGCAGGCCCAGGGCCCAGGCCCAGCAGGCGCAGGCCCAGCAGGCGCAGGCCCAGCAGGCGCAGGCCCAGCAGGGCTACGGCCAGCCGGGACAGCAGGGTTACGCCCAGCAGGGCTACGGGCAGCAGTCCGCCCGGGCGGCACAGGGACAACATCCGCAGCCCACCCCGTCGCACCCGCAGCCTGGTTACGGCCAGCCGGGACAGCAGGCCTACGCCCAGCCGGGGCAGGGATACACGCAACCCGGGCAGCAGCCAGCCCACGGCCAGCAGGGGTATGCCCAGCCGGGGCAACAGGGCTACAGCCAGCAGGGATATGGCCAGCAAGGCTACGGCCAGCAGGGATACGCCCGCCCGGGGCAGCAGGGCTACAGCCAGCAGGCCTACGCCCCGCCCGGGTACGGCCAGCCGGGACGCTCGCAGCAGGGCTACGGCGAGCAGCCGGGGGGGACGGCCGGCGGTTCGGCGGGCCAGCCGTCCGGGACGCCGGGCCAGCAGCCAGCCGCGGGCAACCACCGCGCCGCCGACGAGGACGAGGATTCCGCCTGAGCGCAGCACCCGCCGTCCCGCCCGTCCCGACAAGTGAGACGGCGCCGGGGCCGGCGGTCAACGCGAAGCATTGGCGCTGCTATCGCGCCGCAAACGCTCCGCGCTAGCGAGGGCCCTTCCTCTCCGGGCCGCTCCCAGCGCCCGCCCCGCCCGTGTTCCCGCCGTGCCCGCGCCGGCTCACAGCCCCGCGCCCGCCCCGCCGCCATGGCGCCCCGGCGCCCCGCCAGACCGGCGCGGGCCTCGCCTTCGCAGGGCACCGCGGGCGGTTTTTTTCTGTCCTCCGGCGGTCATTATCACCACTTCGGCTTGACGGGGCGCAAGACACGCGCGTGTAATTCCATTAATGTAGTTTGTGCGTCCAGGGAGAGCCGCAGTACGACGGGGGGCTCCGGGAGGGGGTAGGAGGTGCGCCGTGACTGAAGTTATTACCGTGCCGGCCACCGGCATCTTCGGTTTCGAAGTGGATGAGGCCGAGGAACCGGGCTGGCAGGAACGCGCGCTCTGCGCGCAGACGGATCCGGAGGCGTTCTTCCCAGAGAAGGGCGGCTCGACCCGCGAGGCCAAGCGGGTCTGCGGGAGCTGCGAGGTACGCGCCGAGTGCCTGGGGTATGCCCTCGAGCACGATGAGCGGTTCGGCATCTGGGGCGGCCTTTCCGAGCGTGAGCGGCGCAGGCTGAAGCGGCAGGCAGGCTAGCCGCCTACCGCGAGGATCACGGCCGGCCCGGCGTGCCGCCGTCCCGACGGCGCTCGTCGGCGCCCGGCTGTCCCGTCCTGACCTGCCCGGGCGGCGCCGGACCCGAGCAGCAGGCTTTCCCGGACGGGGCCGGTTCAGTTCGCGTATTGTTCACGCGTACCAGCCTGCCAAGCCGGGTCCGGAACGGCGCGTTATGATCCGGTCGGCGTGGGCAACTCCCACCAGCCAAGCGGACCCTTGTCGCCGAACGATACGCATCCCGACCACATAGTCACGGCCGTCATCGTCGCCCACGACGGTGCCGGGTGGCTTCCGCGTGTCACCGACGCCGTGCTGGGGCAGACCCAGCCCGTCCAGCGCATCGTGGCCGTGGATACCGGCAGCCGCGACCGCAGCGGAGCGGTACTGGCCGACCTGCTCGGATCCGAGGTCGTGTCCGGCATGGAGCGCGACACCGGCTACGGTGCTGCGGTCGCCCGCGCCCTGCGGCACCGGGCCGCGATCGCTCCGCTGCCGCCGGTCCGCCAGGGCAGTCCGGGCGGACCGGGCGGCCCGGTCGGGCTGGGCACGCCGGAGCGGAGCTGGGGCGACGCGGCGGAGCCGGACGACTGGGCGGGGCGGGGCGGCTATCACCCCGGCCGCGCCCCCGGGGAAGCGCCGGCCGAATGGATCTGGCTGCTGCACGACGACTGCGAGCCTGACCCCGATGCGCTCGCCGAACTGCTGCGCGGCGCCGCCGAGACGCCGGGCGCGGCAGTCCTCGGTCCCAAGGTGCTGGACTGGGCAGACCGGCAGGTGATCCTCGAAGCGGGGCTGGCGATCGACACCGCGGGCCGCCGGGTCACCGGGATCGAACCGCGGGAAATCGACCAGGGCCAGCACGATGGCGACCGGGACGTGCTCGCCGTCGGCAGCGCGGGCATGCTCGTCCGCCGGGATGTCTGGGATGAGGTCGGCGGCTTCGATCCCGGGCTGCGCCTGTTCCGGGACGACATCGACTTCTGCTGGCGGGTGCACGCCGCCGGGTACCGGGTCCGGGTCATCACCGACGCGGTCGTCTATCACGTGGAGGCCTCGGCCCGGGGGCGCAGGCAGACCTCCGCCGCCCCGCACCCCAAGCGGGCGGATCGCCGCAACGCGCTGATCGTGCTGCTGGCGAACCTGCCGCTGCCCTCGATGGTCGCCGCGCTGGCCGGGAACGCGGTCCTGTCCGGCGCCAGGACCCTCTTTTTCCTGCTGGCCAAGCGCCCCCAGGCCGCGCGCGACGAGGCGACCGCTTTCGGCTGCCTGCTCGCCCGCCCCGGCCTGATAGCCGGCGCCCGCCGCCGGCGGCGGCACGGCCGGCGCAAAGCCTACGCCGCGCTGCGATCGCAGGTGCTCCCCGGTCACTCGCTGCGCAAGCTGGCCGAGTTCGCGGTGGCCACGCTGTCCCCCTCGTCGCGGGCCGAGGCGGTCGGCACGCATCACGCGTCCGATGACCCGTCCGATGATGATTCGCTGCTCACCGACTCCGGCCTCGCGCAGCGGATACTGGCCAGTCCCGGCGTCCTGCTGGTCGCCGCCCTGACCGCGATAGCCCTGGTGTCCGAGCGATCGCTGCTCGGCTCGGGTCCGCTCGGCGGCGGTGCGCTGCTGCCCCCCTGGGGCGGCGCGTCCGGCCTGTGGAGCGAGTACCTGGCGGGCTTCCACGCGGTCGGGGCCGGATCGGCAGCCAGCACTCCGCCCTATGTCGCGGTTATCGCGACCGCATCGACGATCCTGGGCGGGAAACCCTGGCTGGCCATGGCCGTGATCCTGCTCGGCTGCGTGCCTATTGCCGGGGCCGTCGCGTACCTCGCGTCAAGGCGGGTCACCACCCGCACGCCGGTCCGGGTGTGGCTGGCCGCGTCCTATGCCCTGCTCCCGGTGGCCACCGGGGTTGTCGCGGCGGGCAGATTCGGCGCGGCGGTGGTCTTCATGCTGCTGCCGGTCATCGCATGCACCGCGGGCAGGATGCTCACCGAGAGGCCGCGGCGGGCCCGCCGGGCCGCGTGGGCGACCGGGCTGCTCATCGCGATCGCCGCCGCGTTCGCGCCGCTGGTGTGGGTGGTGGCGGTCATCGTCGCCGCCCTGGCCGGGCTCGCCTTCGCCAGGGCGCGCCGTGCCATGGCGGTCAACCTGGCCATCGTCGCGCTCGTCCCGCCTGTCCTGCTGGCCCCCTGGACGCTGGATGTCGCCGAGCATCCGTCCGTCCTCCTGTTCGAGGCTGGCCTCCAGCAGCCCGGGCTGGCCAGCGCGAACCTCCCGGCCAGGTCGGTGCTGCTGCTCAGCCCCGGCGGCCCGGGACTGCCGCCGGCCTGGGTGACCGGCGGGCTGCTGCTGGCCGCCCTCGCCGCCCTGCTGCTACGCCGCCGGGGGTTCGCTGTCGCGGTGTCCTGGGGAGTCGCCCTGTCCGGCCTGCTGACCGCTATCGCGGTGAGCAGGTTCCTGGTCAGGCCGCCCGGCGGCGGCCCGGTGCTGCCCGTGTGGCCTGGGGTCGCGCTCATGGTTGCCGCCCTCGGCCTGCTGCTCGCGGTGGCCGCGGCCGGCGATGACGTGCACGCCCTGTTCGCCGCGGGCGGGCTGCGCCGGGTGGGAGTCTGCGCGCTGGCCATCGCCGCATCCGCGCTGCCGGTGCTGACCGCCGCCTACTGGATCATCACCGGCGTGTCCGGACCGGTGAGCAACGTGGCCGCACCCGTGCTGCCCGAGTTCGTGTCCATCTCCACCAGCAGCGGCCTGCACCTGCGCACGCTGGTCCTCCGTCCCGGGCCAAGATCGGTGAGCTACACGCTGCTGCGCGGCAGCGATCCGCCGCTCGGCGCCGAAGCGCTCACCGAGCCGCCCGCCGCCGCGCGGTCGCTGGACCGCGTCGTAGCCGGCCTGACCGCGCAGCATGGGACCGAAGCAGGCGACGTGGGCGGATCGCTCGCGCAGTTTGCCGTCGGCTACGTCCTGCTGCCCGCCCCCGTCGATCCGGGGCTCGCGCGGCTGCTTGACGGCGTGGCCGGACTGCGGCCGGTCAGCCAGACTTCCTCCTTCGCACTGTGGCGGGTCGGCGAACCCGCGGGACGCGCTCGTGTGATCGAGCCCAGCGGAGCCCAGGTGTCCCTGGCGTCGGGCGCGGTGAGCGTCAACGGTGCCGCCGCTCCTGCCGTCGGCGGGACGCTGGTGCTCGCCGACCCGGCCAGCGCCAGCTGGCATGCCTCGCTCAACGGCCGGCCGCTCATCGCGCTGCCGCGCCCCGCGTACGGCTGGGCGCAGGCATTCCGGCTGCCCGCAGGTGGCGGCAGGCTCAATATCACGCGAGACCAGACGGGGCGCGAGGTGATGGTTGCCCTGGAAGTGGTGATCCTCGTGGTGGTGGCGGCCCTGGCCCTGCCGGGCGCGAAGGATTCGGCGCCGGATGCGGCCGGAGCCGGCGGCGAGGACCGGCCGCAACGCACCAGCCACATGGCCGCCGCTGGCACCCGCGGCCACGACAGGACAGCCGGCCCGCGGCGCGGCTCTCGCGGGACGCGGTCGCGAGGGCGGCGGCGTCGTGACGCGGACGACGGGCACGGCGCGGGCCCGCGCCGCGGGCCCAGCGCCGCTGCCCACCCGCCGGCGGGCGGGCAGCGCAGGGCGTCCCCGCTGCCGCGCGATCTCGCCCTGCCGGGCCGTCTGCCTGCGCAGGCCGATCCGATGGCGCAGGATCCGAATGCCACCGAAGGGGGCAGCGGGATCCAGGACCCGGTCACAGTGCGGGAGGAGAGCGCCGGCGAGGCGGGCCGGGTGCCCGGCGAGCCGGCCGGCTGGGCCCGGGAGGCTGACCGGTGAGGATCCCGGCGGCCAACAGGTTCACCGTCCTCGCGCTGGTCGTCCTCGCGCTCGTCGCGCTGGCCGCGGTGGCGTGGCTCGGCAAGCCGGTGACGGTCTCGGCGGGCCAGCAGGCGACGGTGCCCCGCACGGCCCCGGTGAGCGTCGGCATGCGCGCCTGCCCGGCGCCAGGCTCACCCGGTAGCCGCCGCGCCGGCGTGGCCGTGGTGGCAGCGGCCGGAAGCTCCGGCCCGGGGCAAGCGACGGTGAGCAGGCTCTCGGTGACCGGGCCCGCGGCCGGCCCGCTGCGCCGCCTGTCTCAGCCCGGCGCGCTGTCGCTGATCGGCGTACCGGCCGTGCCCTCGGCTCACCCCGGCAGCAGTCATACTCCCAGCTCACCGGGCGCGAATAAGGTCGCGGCGGCCGTCGCGCGGCCAGGCGGGGTGATGGTCGCGGCCACCGGTTCGATGGCGCGAGGGCTGGAGGCGGAGCAGACGGCGGCGGGGGCGGCCACGGCCCGCTGCGGCAGCCCGGGCACCGACTTCTGGTTCGCCGTGCCCGGCCAGCAGTCGGCCGGCGCCATCGAGCTGAATCTCATGAACGTCGACAGCCAGGCCAGCTCGGTGGACGTGGACGTTTTCACCGATACCGGCCCGCTGCACACCGGCGCCGACACCGGGATCACTGTGCCGGCGCACGGCCTGGTGGTCCAGTCCCTGGCCGGCCTGGTCCACGGCTCACGGGCCATCGCCCTGCACGTGCGCACCAGCGCGGGCCGCGTCGTAGCCGCGCTACGCGAAAGCTCGCAGCGCAACGGTGCGGGAGAATGGCTGCCGCCGGCCCAGCCGCCGGCCCAGCGGCTGGTCGTCCCCGCAATGCCGGGGGCGAAGGGTGCGCGCGTGCTCTACCTGGCGAACCCGGGGGGCGGTGACGCCCAGGTCAAGCTCAGCGTGGTCTCGCCAGGCGGAACGTACGAGCCGACCGGCGGCGACGCGATCGACGTCCCGGCGGGCTCGGCTAACAGGGTCGACCTGACCTCGCTGTCCGGGGTGGCCGGCGCGGTCGTGCTGACATCCAAGGTCCCGGTCACCGGGGCCATCACCCTTCCCGGCGGGCCGGCCGGGGCGCCAGGCGCGATGACCGCTACCGCGCCCGCCCTGCAGGAACAGGGCGTGCTTGCCGATGTGGGCCAGCGGGCCTACACCACCACCCTGGTCCTGTCGGCCCCGCGACGTGCCGCGCGGGTCCGGCTCACCACGGGCGTGAGCGCCCTGACCGCCAGCACCGGCGTCGGCGGCTCGGCCGCCAGCACCGGCGGCGGCGGTTCCGGCGCCACCCGCCTGATCTCGGTCCCGGCCCGCCGGAGCGTCACGGTCAAGATCACCGCGGCGCGGGGTTCGCGCGAGGGTTCCGGCCTCGCCGCCGTGCTCACCCCGCTATCGGGTTCCGGCCCCGTCTACGCGGGGGCGGTGCTGGCCCGCAAGAGCGGCGACGTCCTCGGCATCATGCCGGTGGCCAGCGCCCTGACCTGGGTCTCCCTCACCCCGGTCCGCAATTCGCTCATGACGTCCGCGCCCTAGCCGGTCACCGTCGCGGTGCGGTCCAGCGGGCTAGTCGTCCTCGTCCTCGTCTTCGTCGTAGTCGGGGTCGACTGTCTCGGGGTCGACGCCAAGCAGGCGGGCGAACTCCTCCACCACGACATCGAGCACCAGGTCGGCCAGTTCCTCCTCGCCGTCGGCGCGAGCCAGCAGCGCCCGCCGGTACAAGACGATGCGCGGGCCGTGCGCCGGATCCCCGGAATCTTCCGGCCCGGGGTCCAGCCGGGCCAGCGGCACCGCGTCCTGCATGTCGTCCGGCGGGTCGCCGTCCGGCACCTCCTGCACCGCAAACTCGACTCGGGACAACTCGGCTTCCCACCGCGGTTCCAGCCGGGCGATCGCCTCGACCACCAGATCGCCGAACTGCTGGGCCCGGCTGCGGCGCAGCGGTACTCCCGGCGGGGCGAGCAGCCCGCGCAGCCCGCGGCCATGACGATCCCTGCGCTTGATCCGGGAGGCTACCGGGGCAGGCCTCGCGTCGCTTTCGTGCACAGTTACCGAGCGTAGCTCCGTTCGGACTCACAATGAGACCGACTCCGCCGGGCTGGCGCAAGACACGATCGCGCCGATGGCCCCGGGTGATGGCGTTACCGCTCCCGGGCAGATACCGTCTGCCGTTGTGAGCAACGCCAGCCGACGGGGGACGGCGGCGCGTTCGCGCTACCCGACGAGATGGTGAACGAGGTGGGCTGGTGAGCTCTCGCCGCTGCTCACGGACCGGCTGCAAGCGGACCGCGCTCTACACGCTCACCTACGTCTATCGCGAGTCAACCGCGGTTCTCGGGCCGCTGGCCGCCTATACCGAGCCGCATTGCTACGACCTGTGCGAGGCCCACGCCGGGCGGCTGACCGCGCCGCGGGGCTGGGACGTGGTGCGGCTGCCCGGCGACCCCGTGGCGCAGCAGGTCGATGATCTGGAGGCGCTGGCCAACGCGGTCAGGGAGGCGGCTCTCCCGGCGGTGGGCGCAGAGCCCGTCGGCCAGGGCACCGAGGTGGGGCGCCGGGGTCACCTGCGGGTGCTGCGCTCGGATTCGACCGAAGGCTGACCGCGCGGCTGGCCCTCAGGCCCGGCGGGCCGGGACGCCGGACCCGGGGGACCTTCCCGGTAGGCTCTGAGTCCGTGCCTCGCGGCGGCCGACGCCGCCGCGGCGCGAGACCGTAGAGGGCAGGCGTGCTCGGGAGGCCTGGGCGCAGTGAGCGATTTGGCGAAGATCTTCAAGGCGTACGACATTCGCGGCGTCGTGCCCGATGAGCTCGACGAGACGGTCGCGGAGGCGGTCGGCGCGGCTTTCGCCAGGCTGACCGGGGCCCGGGCCGTGGTGACCGTGCACGACATGCGGACCTCATCCGAACCGCTGGCCGAGGCGTTCGCCCGCGGCGTGACCGGGCAGGGCGCCGACGTGGCAGCCGGCGGCCTCGGCTCCACCGACATGCTCTACTACGCCAGCGGCAGCCTGGGGCTGCCCGGCGCGATGGTCACCGCGAGTCACAACCCGCCCAAGTACAACGGCATCAAGCTGTGCCGTTCGGGAGCCAGGCCGGTCGGCCAGGACACCGGCCTGGCCGAGTTGCGCGACATGATCGAGCAGAGCCAGCGCGGCGGCCAGGCCACGCCGGGCACGGTCACCCGGGAGGATCTGCTGGGCGGATACGCCGGCTACCTCAAGAAGCTGGTTGACCTGTCCGGCATCCGGCCGCTCACGGTGGTGGTGGACGCCGGCAACGGGATGGCCGGGCTCACGGTGCCCACGGTCTTCGACGGGCTGCCGATCGAGATCGTGCCGCTGTACTTCGAGCTGGACGGCACCTTCCCGCACCATGAGGCGAACCCGATCGACCCGCGCAACTTGCGCGACCTGCAGCGCGCGGTCACCGCGCACGGGGCGGACATCGGGCTGGCCTTCGACGGCGACGCGGACCGCTGCTTCATCGTGGACGAGCGAGGCGAGATCGTCTCCCCGTCGGCGCTCACCGCGCTCATCGCGGCCCGCGAGCTGGCCCGTGAGCCGGGCGCGACCATCATCCACAACCTGATCACCTCCCGCGCGGTGCCTGAGATCATCGCCGAGCACGGCGGCGTCCCGGTCCGGACCAGGGTCGGGCACTCGTTCATCAAGGCGACGATGGCCAGCGAGGGCGCGGTGTTCGGCGGCGAGCACTCCGGCCACTTCTACTTCCGTGACTTCTGGTACGCCGACTCCGGCATGCTGGCCGCGCTGCACGCGCTGGCCGCCCTCGGCAGCCAGGCTGATCCGCTGTCCCGGCTGCTCGCTCAGTACTCCAGGTACCCGGAGTCCGGGGAGATCAACACCGAGGTGACCGACCAGGCCGCGGCGACGGCCCGGGTCCGCGGCGAGTTCTCCGGGCGCCCCGGGGTCAGCTTCGATGAGCTGGACGGGCTGACCGTGGCCACGCCTGACTGGTGGTTCAACCTCAGGCCGTCGAACACCGAACCGCTGCTGCGGCTCAACGTCGAGGCGGCCGACGAGGCACGCGTGGCCGAGCTCCGCGACGAGGTACTGCAGATCATCCAGGACGGCACCCGGACCAGGGAGAACACGTGAAGATCGACGAGTGGCTGCTGGACATCCTCGCCTGCCCGCAATGCCATGCTCCGCTGCACGCCGACGACGAGGCCAGCGAGCTCGTCTGCACGAACACGGACTGCGCGCTGGCCTACCCGGTCCGCGACGACATCCCGGTGCTGCTGATCGACGAGGCCCGGCGCCCTGGTGCGGAGCCAGGCAGGGGCGGTGAGCCAGGCCCGGCGGAAGGGAACGGCCCGGCGGAAGGGAACGGCCCGGCGGCGCGCGGTCCCGCCGGGCAGGGCGGCTGATGTCGGACCTGGCCGAATGGCGGCTGGATGACCCGGCCGCGATCGAGGAAGCTGACCCCGGCAGCATGCTCCGGCAGGTTGCCTCGTCCGCGGCCCAGGTCCGCTCTGCGCTGCTGGCGACCCAGGAAACCGACTTCGGCGAACTGGTCGCGGCGGGCAGGCCGCGGGCGATCGTGGTGTCGGGCATGGGCGGCTCGGGCATCGCCGGTGACGTGCTCGCCGCGGTCTGCGGTACCGGCAGCGCGGTCCAGATCGTGTCCGTGCACGGCTACCAGCTGCCCGGCTGGGTCAGCGCGGCGGATCTCGTCATCGCCGTCTCGTGCTCCGGATCCACCGAGGAGACGCTGGCGGCGGCCGAAGACGCCGTGCGCCGGGGATGCCGGCTGGTCGGCGTCGGCGGCGCCGACTCGCCGCTGGCCGCCCTGGCCGAGCAGGCGCGTGCCCCGTTCGTGCCGGTTCGCTCGGCCGGGATGCCCCGTTCGACGCTCTGGGGCCTGTCCGTCCCGCCGATCGAGGTGGCCGCGCGGTTCGGCCTGTGCGCGGCGGGCCCGGAGGTACTCGAGGCGGCCGCGGTCGCGCTCGAGGCGATTTCCCAGCGCTGTCGGCCGGACAGCGACTCGTTCGTCAACCCGGCGAAGGGCCTGGCGCTCGAGCTGGCGGGCCTGCTGCCCATGATCTGGGGCACCTCGCCGCTGGCCGGCGTGGCCGCCTACCGGTTCTCCTGCCAGCTGAACGAGAACGCGAAGTACCCGGCGGTACAGGGCGTGCTGCCCGAAGCTAACCACAACCAGGTCGTCGCGCTCGACGGGCCGTTCGCGCCCGGCCGGGACGGCGCCGAGCCAGCGGTGCCGCTGCACCTGGTCCTGCTGGCCGACGTCGGAGAGCATCCTCAGGTGGCCAAGCGCCGCGCGGCTTCCGCCCGTCTGGCCGGCGATCGGGGCATCGGCGTGACTGAGCTGACCGCAACGGGGGATCATCCCCTTGAACGGCTCGCCAGCCTGGTCCAGCTCATCGACTACGCGACCGTCTACCTGGGCATCGCGCTCGGATATGACCCGTCGCCGATCACCGCCATCCAGGAGCTGAAGGCCAGCATCGCCTAGGCGGCCACGGGGACGCGAGGAGGCCGGCATCAGCGAGGAAGACACCGAGGAAGGCAGCACCAGGGCGATCTTGGCCGCGCTGGGCGCCAACCTGGGCATCGCGGTGACGAAGCTGGTCGCATTCCTGATCACCGGCTCGGCGTCGCTGCTGGCCGAGACGGTGCACTCGGTGGCGGACAGCTGCAACGAGGTGCTGCTGCTGGTCGGCCGCCGCAGGTCTGGCCGGCAGGAGACGCAGCAGCACCCGTTCGGGTTCGGCCAGGAGCGGTACTTCTACGGGTTCATCGTCGCGGTGTTGCTGTTCGCGGTCGGCGGGGTGTACTCCGTCTACGACGGCATAAAGAAGATCATGCACCCGGAGCAGCTGACGTCGCCCGCCGTGGCGTTCGCCGTCCTGGGCGTGGCCATCGTCCTGGAGAGCTTCTCGCTGCGCACGGCGGTGTCGCGGTCCAACGACGTGCGGGGCCAGCTGGGCTGGGGGGCGTTCATCCGCCGGGCCAAGGCGCCCGAGCTTCCTGTGGTGCTGCTCGAGGACACCGCGGCACTCGCCGGGCTGGTGTTCGCGCTGATCGGCGTGACCCTCGCCGTCGTCACCGGGAACGGAGCCTGGGACGGGGCGGGCTCGCTGGCCATCGGCGCGCTGCTGTGCTGTGTCGCGGTGGTCCTCGCGGTGGAGATGAAGAGCCTGCTGATCGGCGAGTCGGCGAACGCGGAAGCCGAAGGCGCGATCGTGGCCGCGCTGGAGGACGGGCCCGAGGTCGAGTGCGTCATCCACCTGCGCACTGTGCACATCGGTCCGGAGTCGCTACTGGTGGGCGCCAAGATCGCGGTTCGCGGCGAGCTGACCGCGGCCGAGATCGCGGCGGGCATCAATTCCGCCGAACGCAGGGTGCGCGAGGTCGTGCCCATAGCCGACGTCATCTACCTGGAACCCGACCTGTACCGGCCCGCCCTCGACGACGCGACCGACCCGGCCGTCCGGGCCGCCCGCCGCCCCGGCGACCAGCCCTGACCCTTCCCGCCCGCGTCCCGCCAATGATCACTTCCACTCTTCATGCACTGCGACTCTTCATGCACTGTGACCAATCCGTGTCCGGGTTTGCCCCGGTTTGCGGCGGGCTACCGCATGACAAGTGGAAGTGATCACGGCATAAGCGGAAGTGATCACGGCGACGGCGGGCGCGGGCGTGCAGAACGGGCGGGCGGCCCGGACAGCAGGCGGAGCGCACGTTCCTGCTCGAAGTCCAGGGCGCGTTCCGGAGGCGAGGGCAGCCGCCCCGCCCGCCGTCCCAGGTCGGCCACGGCGGCCCGTACCGGCGGCTCCATGAGCACCCGCAGTCCGAACGCCAGCGCCGCGGGGCTGATGTCGTAACGCTGCTCGAGTCGCAGCGCCGCCGTCACCGCATCGAGCTCCCGCTCGCCGAACTGACGGTGCCGGTGCCCGGCACCGCCCGGCCGCCCGCGCACCGGCGGCAGCAGGCCCAGAGAATCGCGGTACCTGAGCATCCGCGCGGAGGTCCCCAGCCGCCGCGCGGCCTCCGTGATCCGCATAAGGACGCATTCTAACATTTTTATGTCAAGAATGCCGCCATCCGCGTGCGGTGATCCCGGCGCATGCCCTAGCGTCGGGTCGACGCGGCGTAGCCGCTCGCCGTGACACCCGCCGAGGAGGACTTCATGCCCGTCGAGTCGCTGCCGTTCAAGGTCGCCGACCTCTCGCTTGCGACGTTCGGAAGGAAAGAGATCCAGCTCGCCGAGCACGAGATGCCGGGCCTGATGGCGGTCCGCGCGGAATACGCCGCGACCCAGCCGCTGCGCGGCGCGCGAGTCACCGGCTCGCTGCACATGACGATTCAGACCGCGGTGCTGATCGAGACGCTGGTCGCGCTGGGGGCCCGGGTGCGCTGGGCCAGCTGCAACATCTTCTCCACCCAGGACCACGCCGCGGCGGCGGTCGCGGTCGGGCCTGACGGCACCCCCGACGACCCGCGCGGCATCCCGGTCTTCGCCTGGAAGGGCGAGACGCTCGAGGAGTACTGGTGGTGCACCGATCAGGCCCTCACCTGGTCCGGCGAGGACGAGCCGGGGCCGAACATGATCCTGGACGACGGCGGTGACGCCACCCTGCTGGTACACAAGGGCGCCGAGTACGAGCAGGCCGGCGCGGTCCCGTCTGCGGCTGACGAGGATCCCGAGGAGTGGCGCGTGCTGCTGGACGTGCTGCGCCGCACGGTGGCCGAGCAGCCGGGCAAGTGGACCGCGATGGCCAGCCAGGTCCGCGGCGTCACCGAGGAGACCACCACCGGGGTGCACCGGCTGTACGAGCGGGCCGAGGCCGGCACGCTGCTGTTCCCGGCGATCAACGTCAACGACTCGGTGACCAAGTCCAAGTTCGACAACAAGTACGGCTGCCGGCACTCGCTGATCGACGGCATCAAGCGGGCCACCGACGTGCTGATCGGCGGGAAGGTCACCGTGGTCTGCGGCTACGGCGACGTCGGGAAGGGCTGCGCCGAGTCGCTGCGCGGCCAGGGCGCCCGGGTCATCATCACCGAGATCGACCCGATCTGCGCCCTGCAGGCCGCCATGGACGGCTACCAGGTGGCCACCCTCGAGGACGTGGTCACGTTCGCGGACATCTTCGTCAGCGCTACCGGGAACCGCGACGTGATCACCGCCGAGCACATGGGCCACATGAAGCACCAGGCGATCGTGGGAAACATCGGCCACTTCGACAACGAGATCGACATGGCTGGCCTGACGAAGATCCCGGCCATCCGCCGGGTGAACATCAAGCCGCAGGTGGACGAGTGGGTCTTCGCCGACGGTCACTCGGTGATCATCCTGTCCGAAGGGCGGCTGCTGAACCTGGGCAACGCGACCGGGCATCCCAGCTTCGTGATGTCCAACAGCTTCACGAACCAGGTGATCGCCCAGGTCGAGCTGTTCACCAAGACCGAGGACTACCCGGTCGGCGTGTACACGCTGGCCAAGTACCTGGACGAGAAGGTGGCCAGGCTGCACCTGGACGCGCTCGGCGTCAGGCTCAGCCGGCTGACCAAGGACCAGGCCGATTACATCGGGGTGGGGGTCGACGGCCCGTACAAGCCCGACTCCTATCGCTACTGAGCCGGTGCCGCGATCTGGTCCCGCGCCGCTGCGGGCCTCCGTCCCGGCGGCTGAGCCGGAATCCGCCGCCGGCCCCGGGCCGGGCCCGGGGCCGGCGCCGGCGGCTGAGCCGGAACCGGCCGGCCCGCGGTCGGACATCGCCGACCCGGGCCTGGCCGAGGCGGGCGACGCCCGCATCGACTGGGCGCGGCGCGCCATGCCCGTGCTCGGGCTCGTCGCCGAGAGGTTCGCCGCCGAGCAGCCGTTGCGCGGCCTGACCGTGGCCGCCTGCCTGCACGTGACGGCGGAGAGCGCGGTCTTGATCAGGGCGCTGCGCGACGGCGGGGCACGGGTACTGCTCGCCGCGTCCAACCCGCTGTCCACCCAGGACGACACGGCCGCCGCGCTGGCCCGGGCCGGAAGCGGCATCAGCGTGTTCGCCCGGGCCGGGGTGGACCGCGACACGTACTACGCGCACATCCGGCGCGCGGTCGAGCCCGGTCCCGACCTGGTCATCGACGACGGCGGCGACCTGGTCAACACGCTGCACCAGGATTGCCCCGGCCTGCTGGCCAGGGTGCGCGGCGGCTGTGAGTCCACCACGAGCGGGGTGATCAGGCTGCGGCAGATGGCCGCGGCCGGCGCACTCGCCTTCCCCGTGGTGGCGGTGAACGATACCGCGGCCAAGCGCATGGTGGACAACGGCTGCGGCACCGGGCAGTCGGTCATCGACGGCATCCTGCGCGCCACCAACACCCTGCTGGCCGGCAAGACGGTGGTGATCGCCGGGTTCGGCGCGTGCGGGCAGGGCATCGCCAGCCGGGCCCGCGGCCTGGGCTCGCAGGTGATCGTCACCGAGATCGACCCGGTACGCGCGCTCGACGCGGTGCTGCAGGGCTTCCGGGTGCTGCCCATGCTCGCCGCGGCGGCGCTGGGCGAGATATTCGTGACCGCGACGGGCTCGCGCGACGTGATCACCGGCGAGCACATGACCGTCATGCGCGACGGCGCGATGCTGGCGAACGCCGGGCACTTCGACGTGGAGATCGACGTCCGGGCCCTGGACGGCCTGGCGGCCGGCGTCCATCCCGAGGTACGCCCGCACGCCGGCGAATACGTCCTGGCCGACGGCCGGCGACTGCTGCTGCTGGCCGAAGGGCGGGTGGTGAACCTGGTGGCGGCCGAGGGCCATCCGGCCGCGGTCATGGACGTCGCGTTCGGACTGCAGGCGCTCGCGCTGGCCTGGCTGGCGGCGGCCCCCGGGCCGCTGGCCGACCGGGTACACGAGGTACCCGGATCCATCGACGCCGAAGTTGCCAGGCTCAAGCTCGCCTCGCTCGGAACGCAGATCGACACGCTCACCCCTGAGCAGCGCGAATACCTGGCTTCCTGGCGCCAGGGCTCGTAGCCCCGGGGGCCTGATCGGCATAGCTCTTACCAGACCACGCATTTGCGCGCACACTATGTAACATGCGCATTCCGCCGCTCCGCTGGATTGACCCGCCTGACGGCCCAGCCATCGAACTGCTCGACCAGACCCGGCTGCCGGCCACGGAAACGGTGCTGACCTGCGGTGACGTTGATTCCCTGGTGGCCGCGATCAGCCGGCTCGCGGTGCGCGGCGCACCCCTGCTCGGCGTGGCGGGCGGGTTCGGCGTCGCGCTCGCCGCGCACCGGCGGGACGACGTGGCCGCCGCGGCCGCCGCGATCGCCGGGGCCCGGCCGACGGCGGTCAACCTGGGCTGGGGGGTGCGCCGGGCGCTGGACGCCTACCGCAGCACGCTGGCCTGCGCCGATCCAGATTCCGAACGGCTGGCGGCCGCTGCCGCGCTCGCCGAGGCGAAAGCCATCGCGGCCGAGGACGCCGCGGCCAGCGCGGCCATCGCGGCACACGGGCTCACGCTGGTCCCGGCCGGAGCGAGGATTCTCACCCACTGCAACACCGGAGCGCTGGTCTCGGCGGGCGCGGGCACGGCGTTCGCGGTGATCCTGGCCGCGCACCGGGCGGGCAGGCTGGCCAGGCTCTGGGTGGACGAGACCCGGCCGCTGCTGCAGGGCGCCAGGCTGACCTCCTACGAGGCCCGGCAGGCCGGGCTGCCGTACGCGGTGCTGCCCGACGCCGCCGCCGCCTCGCTGATGGCGGCCGGGGAGGTGGACATGGTGCTGCTCGGCGCGGACCGGGTCGCGGCCGACGGAACCGTGGCGAACAAGGTCGGCACCTACTCGCTCGCCGTGCTCGCCCGCCACCACGGGGTGCCATTCGTGGTGGCAGCCCCGGTATCCACGATCGATTTCGCCGCATCCGGCGGCGCGGCGATCGTCATCGAGCACCGGGCGGCCGCAGAAGTGACCAGTTTTGCCGGGGTGCCCGTCGCGGCGGCCGGGAGCCCGGCCTACAACCCGGCCTTCGACATCACGCCGCCGGCCCTGCTGTCTGCCCTGGTCACAGAGCGGGGGGTTGCGCGGCCCGTCAATGCAGGTACCCTCCGTGATCTGGAGACCGGCAGCGTTTTCGGCAGGGACGAAAGTACCGCCGTCCGCGCCGGTGACGCTGCTTACGTGGAACGATGAGGCCCATGAGAGGACGCGTGCTGGTCGTCGACGATGACGCGGCGCTCGCCGAGATGCTAGGTATCGTGCTTCGCGGTGAGGGATTCGAGCCGACGTTCGTCTACGACGGCGACAAGGCACTAGAAGTATTCCGCGACACGCACCCCGACCTGGTGCTGCTCGACCTGATGCTGCCCTCGGTGGACGGAATCGACGTGTGCCGTCGAGATCCGGGCGGAGTCGGGCGTGCCGATCGTCATGCTGACCGCCAAGACCGACACGGTCGACGTGGTGCTCGGACTGGAGTCCGGCGCTGACGACTACATCGTCAAGCCGTTCAAGTCCAAGGAACTCATCGCGCGCGTCCGTGCCCGGCTGCGCCGTACCGACGAGCCCGCGCCGGAGATGCTGCAGATCCAGAACGTCACGATCGACGTTGCCGGCCACTCGGTCAAGCGCGACGATGTCCCGGTCAGCCTGACCCCGCTCGAGTTCGACCTGCTCGTCGCTCTGGCCCGCAAGCCGCGCCAGGTGTTCACCAGGGAAGTGCTGCTCGAGCAGGTGTGGGGATACCGGCACGCGGCCGACACCCGGCTGGTCAACGTGCACGTGCAGCGGCTGCGAGCGAAGATCGAGAAGGACCCTGAGCACCCGGAGATCGTGGTGACGGTGCGCGGGGTCGGATACCGGGCCGGTCCGGGCTAGGCGCCGGCAGGCAGCCGGCCGGGCACCACCGGCGGAAGACTCCAGAGAGAGATCGCGGCGAGCAGAGTGGACCGGGGCGGCGCACGTTTCGTGGCGTCTGCGGTTACCGCCGTGCCCGAGACCGCTCCCGCCGGCGCCCCCGGCCTGGCCGGCCCGGGTGCTGTCGGCCAGGGCGCGGCCGGCCCGGCTCCGTCCGGTCAAGGCCGGCCGGGCGGCTCGCGTCAGGGCGGTGCTCCCGGGCCGGGCCGGGATCGCTCCAGGTGGGCCTCACGGCTGGTCCGGGGGCCGCGCAGCTGGGGCGGCGCGGCCGTCCGCCCGCTGCGGGAGCGGTGGCACCGGTCACTGCAGCTGCGCGTGGTCGGCACCACCCTGGTCGTATCGATCCTCGTGGTGGCGGTGCTCGGGTTCTTCGTCATGCAGCAGATCGCGAGCGGCTTTCTTGACAGCACCGAGAAGCAGGCCAATTCCCAGGTACTCGACGGCATGGAACAGGCGCTCAGGCAGCCTGGCCTGGCCACGAAGCCGCTCGACTCGACCGAGGCCAAGTCGCTGATGTACAAGGTCGCGCAGGGGCTGCAGGCCGGCAGCGGGCCCGGCGGAGACTACAGCATCGTGATCCTGGCGTCGCCGAGCCGGATGGCCAGGGTACAGCTCTATTCCCTGGGGTGGACCGCGGGGAAGGCCCTGAACAGCATCTCCGCCACGCTCCGGAACGACGTGGTGACGGCGCAGGAGCACGGCGATATTGACCTGTCGCGCACGTTCCAGCAGCCGACCAGGCTTGCCTACTCCGACGGCACGCCGTCGGTGGCCGCCCTGGCCGTCGGCGTTCCGCTGGGCAGCTACTACCAGCTCTACTACGTCTTCCCGCTGACCAGGGTCCTGCAGACCCTGCAGCTGGTGCAGCGCACCCTGATCGTCGGCGGCATCGCCCTGGTCGTGCTGCTGGCACTGATCGCCTCGCTGGTGACGCGCTGGGTGGTGGTCCCGGTCAAGCGGGCCGCCGCGGCGGCGCGGCGGGTATCCGCGGGTGATCTCGACGAGCGCATGCACGTGCACGGCCGCGACGACCTGGCCGCCCTGGCCACCTCGTTCAACGAGATGGCGGCCAGCCTGCAGGAAAAGCTGCGCGAACTTCAGGACCTGTCGCAGGTGCAGCGGCAGTTCGTGTCCGATGTGTCGCACGAGCTGCGCACCCCGGTGACCACGATCAGGATCGCCGCGGACGTGCTGTACGCGGCGCGGGAGCAGCTGGAGGGCTCGGCCGCCCGTTCGGCCGAGTTGCTGCAGGGACAGCTGGAGCGATTCGAGTCCCTGCTGGGCGACCTGCTGGAGATCAGCAGGTACGACGCCAACGCCGCTACCCTGGAGGCCGAGCCGGTCGACGTCTGTGACCTTGTCAGGCGCTCCGCCGACGTGGCTCAGCACCTCGCCGAGCGGCGCGGCGCCCGGATCGAGTTCCGGCTGCCTGCCGAGCCGTGCGTGGCCGAAGCGGACCGCCGCCGGGTCGAGCGGATCATCCGCAACCTTCTGCTCAACGCCGTCGAGCACGGCGAGGGTCGCGACGTCGTCGTCACGGTGGCCGCGGACCGTGACGCCGTGGCCGTCGCCGTCCGGGACCATGGCGTGGGCCTGAAGCCGGGCGAGGAGCAGCTGGTATTCGACCGTTTCTGGCGGGCGGACCCGGCGCGCGCCCGGACCAGCGGCGGCACCGGGCTCGGCCTGTCCATCGCCCAGGAGGACGCGCGGCTGCACGGCGGGTGGCTGGAAGCCTGGGGCGAGTGCGGCAGGGGCTCGGTGTTCCGGCTCACCCTGCCCCGGGTCGCGGGCGGGCCGCTGGAAGGCTCGCCGCTCCCGCTGGGGCCCGATGAGGCCGAGCTGACGGCCGGGCTCGACGCGCTGGCCCGCGGGCTGCCGGTCGCCATGGCCAGGACCGCGCGCCTTGACCAGGGCAACGGCGACCATGGCTAGGCTGCCGCGACCGGCTCCGCGGCGGCGCGAACCGGTGCGGGGGGGCTGGCGGGCAGCGGCCGCGGCCGGGGCGACGGCGCTTCTGCTCTGCGCGTGCGCCACGGTGCCGGACAGCGGCGCGGTGCAAGTGGGCAAGGTGGCCCTGACCGCCGGCGGCCAGAATCCGGATTACCTGCAGCTCATCCCGGTGCCGCCGGAGCCGGGGTGGTCAGCCGTACAGGTCGTCCAGGGATTCCTCGCGGCCTGCGCCAGCTTCGCCAACAACCACGCGGTCGCCCGCGAGTACCTGGATTCGGCGCAGCGCCTGAAGTGGAAGCCAGGGTGGGCGGTCACCGTGGTCGGGGCGCCGAAGGTGGGACAGGCCGTCAGGCTGGCCCCTCGGGCTGGCGCGCCGTACAACCAGGAGCAGCGGGTCAGTGCCACCGGCGAGAAGCTGGCCACCCTCTCCGACAACGGCCAGTATCGCGGCACGACGGGATCGAGCCGCTACTCGTTCCGCTTGTTCAAGATCGCCGGGCAGTGGCGTATCGACAACCCGCCCAGCCGGCTGCTGCTCACCGAGCCCGATTTCAAGCGCGTATACGCGCCGCGGAACCTGTACTACCTGGCAAGCTCCCAGTCGCTGGTGCCCGACCCGGTGTTCGTCCCGCTGCAGGCGACCACCGCCGCCCTGGCCAACAAGCTGGTGACGGCGCTGTTGCAGAGTCCGCAGGGATGGCTGTCGAATGGGGTCAGTACCGCCTTCCCGCCTGGGGCCAGGCTGCTGGGGGCGACGCTCAACGACGGCACCGCCGCGATCAACCTCGGCGGGCAGGCGGTGCACGCGACTCCGGTACAGCTGAGCACCATGACATCTCAGCTGGTCTGGACGCTGGCCGGCCATTCCTACGGACCGTCCGCCGTTCAGTCTGTCGAGCTGGAGATCGACGGGCATCCGCGCCAGTCGGCCAGCCTGTCTAGCGGCCCGCTCGCGCTGTCCGTGCCAGCGGCGCCCGCGGACCTGCCGCTCTACTCGGTGACCGCCACCGGAGCGGTCCAGGAACGAAGCCAGTCGGCCCCGGCGCCGCGTAACGTGCCGGGCGAGGCCGGCCAGGGGCACGTGCGCCTGACGACCATCGCGGTGTCACCGGCGCGAGACGGCGTGCGCTACGTGGCCGGACTCTCCCCGTCGCGCCGGGTGGTGTACTACGGTCCGATCCGCCCGGGCGCCAGGCTCACCCCGTGGCGAGTCCACGGAGCCGCGATCACGTCGCTGAGCTGGGATGTCCGGGGCAATCTCTGGGTCGCCTCGCCAGACACGGTGTGGATGCTGCCGCCGCCCGGGGACGGTGCGAAGAGAAAGCTGGGACTCGGCCTGCGGCCCGCCGGCTCGGTGGTCAGCCAGCTGCGGGTCGCCCCCGACGGGGTGCGGGTCGCGATGCTGGTGCATGCCCCGGGCTCGAAAGGGAACCATCTGCTGGTCGCGGCGATCGGCCAGGCCCCCGGCGGCGTCCCTGCTCTGGGTGTCCCCGTGTCCATCGGCACCGATGTACGCCATCCCACCCAGCTGACCTGGTACGACGCGGATCACCTGATCGTGCTGTCCCGGTCGCAGATGGTTCCGCAGCTGTGGGAGGTGCCGGTCAACGGTGGGTCTTCGACCGCGCTCCTTCCCGAACCAGGCACCCGGTCCATCGCGGCAGCGGGTCCGGCCAACCCGATGGCCGCGGGCCTGGCGCACGGCCAGCTGGCCCTGGAATCAAACCTCAACGGCACGTGGACGACCCATGACGGCACCGCTGGGTCTCCGGTCTACCCCGGCTGAGGCTCCGGACCCGTCCTGCCCCGGCTGAGACTCCTGCCACAGCCGCCCCTGGCGGCCCGCAGGCTGCCGGCCCATCCCGCGTGACGGAACGTGGCCGCTATCTCGGGTCGGCAGCACAGGTCAGATAAGCTTTTTTCACTGTATGTAACGAATTGCCGACAATTTCCTCCTGACATTCGGTCCGGATGGAGTTAGCGTTCGTTCATGGCACCCGCCCGGGTCCGTGGTTGCGCCGGGCTGGGCTTCCCCGACGCGGGGCGCCCGCCTAGGCAAGCCGATGCCAGCCGCAGGCGAAACGGCCCACGTAAGGCGACTTCTCGTCAACCGATCACGGTGCGGCTTAGAAGTAAGTCCTGCCCCACCGGGGGATCCGGCGTTCCCCGGAGCGGGAGAAGGGTACTAGTGGCACAACGGCTGCGAACCCCTCAGCAGGCGAATGTGGGGACGAAGACCAGGTCGGCCGGGCGGGTGCCGCTGGCCGGATCGAGCGGAAGGGGGTTACTGGGTGGACATCGCGTTCAAGGGTCGGCACACCAATGTGCAGGAACGATTCCGGGAGCACGCGACCGTGAAGCTCGCGAAGCTCGAGAAACTGCTTCGTAAGGTGATCCGGATCGACGTAGAGGTGTCGAAGGAGAGCAATCCGCGTCTGTACGGCCGGCGTGAGCGAGTCGAGCTCACGATCAGATCCCGCGGGCCCGCGATCCGGGCCGAAGCGGCCGCGGACGACAGGTTCGCCGCGCTTGACCTGGCGGTGGTCAAGCTCGAGTCACGGCTGAGACGGTCCTGTGAACGGCGGAAGGAGCGGCACTCCGGGCACGGCACCTTCCGGGCGCCTGCCGCCACCGCCAACGGTTCCGCCGCCGCGGGCAGGCAGGCCGCCGCGGACCCGGGCCCGGCCGCCGATGACCGGTCCGGGCCGGAACTTCCCTGGCCTGACGCCGGCGAGGACACGGAATCGGCAGACGGCACGGTGCCCATCGAGATGGAGGGCGACGGTCCCCTCGTGGTCCGCCAGAAGGTGCACGCGGCGGCGCCGATGACGATCGACCAGGCGCTGTTCGAGATGGAACTGGTAGGCCATGACTTCTACCTGTTCCGCGACAAGGAATCCGGCTGTTCCAGCGTCGTTTACCGGCGCTGCGGCTACCGGTACGGTGTCATCCGCCTGGTGGAGACCCAGGTCCCGGGGTCCTCGGAGCGTCTGGTCGCCTCCTAGCGGCCCTGCGGCCCGCCCCGCAGCGCCGCCAGCAGGCCGTCGGTGCCCGGACCGGGCTGAATGGCTCGTGCCCTTGCATAGCATGGCTCAGGTCGGCCAGAGTCTGATCATGCCACCGTCATGGCGGCGGTGAGCCGGCCGGTACTGCCAGGCGCGCAGGTTTAGCGATGCCTGGATGCGGGAGAGACATGGCGGGAGACCGTCGTGCCTGAGGAGGAGTTCAGGTTGAGCGCAGGTCTCGGGGCCGCTGACCCGGCTCCGGACGTCGGACGGCGGCCGGAGCCCATCCGCGTGCTGATCGCTGATGATCACGCGCTGTTCCGGCGCGGGCTTGAGATGGTCCTCCACGAGGAGGACGACATCGAGCTGGTCGGCCAGGCGAGCGACGGGGCGGAGGCGCAGCAGAAGGCCGGCGAGTCGCTGCCCGACGTGGTGCTGATGGACATCCGGATGCCCAAGAGCAGCGGCATCGAGGCCTGCCGGGCGATGAAAGAGGCGGCGCCGAGCACCAAGATCGTCATGCTGACGATCAGTGACGAGGAGGAAGACCTGTTCGAGGCCATCCGGGCGGGTGCCAGCGGATACCTGCTGAAGGACATCCCGCTGGACGAGGTCTCCGGGGCGGTCCGCGCGGTGCACGGCGGCCAGTCTCTGATCAGCCCGTTCATGGCCGGCAAGCTCCTCACCGAATTCGCTACGCTCGCCCGCCAGACCGACGAGGAACGCGTCCAGCAGGTCCCCCCGCCCAGGCTGACCGACCGCGAGATGGAAGTGCTCAAGCTCATGGCCAAGGGGATGAACAACCGCGAAATCGCCCGCGAGCTGTTCATCTCGGAGAACACCGTGAAGAACCACGTGCGCAACATCCTGGAGAAGCTGCAGATCCACTCCAGGATGGAGGCCGTGATGATCGCCCTGCGTGACAAGCTGATCGAGTTCGGGTAAAGCCCACCCCCTGCAGTTGCCTTACCGCCCCCCTGGACGGCGTCTGCCCCGGGGCGGGTCAGCCGCTTGCGAGCGCCGAGCGCAGCCGGTCCGCGTACCCGGCGGGTTCAACCACCCCGAGACGGACCTCGTCGCAGCCCACCCACGAAGCCGCCTCGCGCAGCGCCTGCGCCATGGCCTCGGCCGCCGTGGCTCGCTCGAGCAAGACCCGGCGGGCGATCAGCGTCCGGCCGCTGCGCGCCGGATCTACCCGCCCGACCAGGTGCCCGCCGGCCAGCAGCGGCATGGCGAAATACCCGTGCACGCGCTTGTGAGCGGGTACGTAGGCCTCGAGGCTGTGGCTGAAGCCGAACATCCGCTGCGTCCGCTTGCGGTCCCAGACCAGCGAGTCGAAGGGCGACAGGAGGGTAGTCCGGTGCCGGCCGCGGGGCGTCTGCTCGAGCGCGGCCGGGTCGGCCCATCCCGGTACGGCCGGCCCCTTGCGGCCCGTCTCCAGCGCGACCGGTATGAGCCCGGCGGCGGCCGCGGCCTTGCTGATCAGGTCCTCCTTGTCCTGGTCCGCGCGGGCCAGCCTCGGCAGCCGGTGGAAGTCGACCAGGTCAGCCCGGGTCACCACGCCCAGCGCCCGGGCAGCGACCGACGCCAGCCGGGCCAGGCATTCCTCGTCGGACAACTCTGTATCCAGGTACTCGGCCGGCACGACCCGCTCAGGCAGGTCGTAGACCCGCCGCCAGCCGGCCCGGCGGACGCAGACGACGTCGCCGATGTCGAGCAGCCACTCGACGGCGATCTTCACGTCCGACCAGTCCCACCAATCGCCGCCGCTCTTCGCGCCGCCGAGCTGGGTGGCGGTCAGCGGGCCTTCCGCGCGCAGCCGGGCGAGCACCTCCGCGCAGGCCTGCTCGGGCACCTCGTGCCAGCGCAGGCCGCGAACGCGGAAAGCCCGCCGCCGGATCGCGAACGAGGGCCACTGCTGCAGCGGCAGGATGCAGGCGGCGTGCGCCCAGTACTCGAACGTGGCGGGCTTGCGGGGGTTCCAGTAGGCACGCTCGATCGTCTGCCGCGGCAGCGGGCCCAGCCGGGCGTAGGCCACCAGTTCGTGCGACCGGGCGAGAACGCTGATCGTGTCCAGCTGCACGGCGCCCAGCCGCTGCAGCATGCCGCCGACGCCGCCGCGCCGGCCCTCGGATCCGAGGAACCCCTGCGCGCGCAGCGTTATCCGGCGCACGTCGTCCGCGGTGAGGGTCAGGGAGGGCTCAGCGGGGGGAAGGCGGGCCACAGAGCCAGAGCGTAGCGCCAGGCTCGGACATCCTGCCGGGCCGCGGCGCCCACGCCTGGCACAACCGGGCGCGGGAAGCGGTCAGCGGCGGCCGGGCTCGTCAGTACCAGTCGTTGAAGATGCCGGTGGCCATGGCGAGGATGCCGCCCACTACCACCACCGCACCGCCGGCCCAGACCAGCCACCAGGTCGGTCCCGCGATCAGCCCGGCCCCCCCGACGATGAATCCGGCGAGGATGATGCTGACCTCGACCCACGACACCCTCCGCCCGTGGAACGCTTCGTGCGCGCCGGGCCTGGTCAGGGCCTCGGCCGGTGCCACCGCTCCGTGTGGCCCGGCAGCGGGGTGCTGCGGCTCCAGCCCGGATGACTCGCCCATCGCACCCGGTACGGTACCCGGTCCCACCTGGTCAGCCATGCGGCTGCTCCTCTCCTGCGCCCACCTGCCGCGTCCACCATTGTGCCGGGCCCGGTCGCTGGCGTACACCGACCCCCCGACAGTGGCCGCAGATCGCGACCGGCTCGGTTTCCTCGCCCATCTCGCCTACCATGACAATGATTGCGGTGGCATCTGCACGCCACCGTTCGGCGTCGTCTGCCCGGGCCTGCGGACCGGGCGTGCCGGCGGCGGCTCGGCCCATTGCGGTAACCGACGAGGAGCGCGACGAGAAGTGCCAGTTGTCATCGATAAGGTCCTGCGCGCAGGCGAGGGCAGGATACTGCGCCGGCTCAAGCGCATAGCCAGCCAGGTCAACTCGATCGAAGAAGAATTCGCCGCGCTGAGCGACGCTGAGCTGCGGGGTATGACCGAGCAGTTCAGGAAGCGGTTTGCCGAGGGCGAGACGCTTGACGACCTGCTGCCCGAGGCTTTTGCCGCCGTCCGCGAGGCGGCCACCCGCACTCTCGGGCAGCGGCACTTCGACGTGCAGCTCATGGGCGGCGCCGCGCTGCACGGCGGCAATATCGCCGAGATGAGGACCGGTGAGGGCAAGACGCTCACCGCGGTGCTGCCGGCTTACCTCAACGCGCTCGCGGGCAACGGCGTGCACGTGGTCACGGTCAACGACTACCTGGCCAAGCGCGACGCCGAATGGATGGGGCGGATTCACCACTTCCTCGGCCTCGAGGTAGGCGTGATCCTCACGGACATGACGCCGGAGGAACGGCGCAAGCAGTACAACGCGGATATCACCTACGGCACCAACAACGAGTTCGGCTTCGACTACCTGCGCGACAACATGGCCTGGAGCCTGGACGAGTGCGTCCAGCGCGGCCATCACTTCGCCATCGTGGACGAGGTGGACTCGATTCTCATCGACGAGGCCCGCACCCCGCTGATCATCAGCGGGCCGGCCGAGCAGAACTCCCGCTGGTTCCAGGAGTTCGCCAAGATCTCTCCCCGGCTGCGCCGCGGCGAGGACGGCGACGGCGATTACGAGGTAGACGAGAAGAAGAAGACCGTCGGGATCCTCGAGAGCGGCGTGGAGAAGGTCGAGGACTGGCTGGGCATCGACAACCTGTATGAGTCGGTGAACACGCCGCTGGTCAGCTTCCTGCAGAACGCGCTCAAGGCGAAGGAACTGTACAAGCGGGACAAGGAATACGTCGTGATGAACGGCGAGGTCCTGATCGTCGACGAGTTCACCGGCCGCATCCTGCACGGCCGCCGCTTCAACGAGGGCATGCACCAGGCGATCGAAGCCAAGGAAGGCGTCCAGATCAAGGACGAGAACCAGACGCTCGCCACGATCACCCTGCAGAACTACTTCCGCCTCTACGACAAGCTGGCCGGGATGACCGGCACGGCCATGACCGAGGCGAGCGAGTTCCAGAAGACCTACGAACTCGGCGTGGTGCCCATCCCCACCAACATGCCGATGGTCCGGGCCGACGAGTCGGATCTGATCTACCAGACGGCGCAGGCCAAGTTCGAGGCGTGCGTCGAGGACATCGTCGAGCGGCACAAGGCCGGCCAGCCGGTCCTGGTCGGGACGATCAGCGTAGAGAAGTCCGAGACCCTGTCGAAGATGCTCAAGCGGCGCGGGGTGCCGCACGAGGTGCTGAACGCTAAGCACCACGAGCGTGAGGCCTCGATCATCGCGCAGGCAGGCCGCACCGGAGGGGTCACCGTGGCGACGAACATGGCCGGCCGCGGCACCGACATCATGCTCGGCGGCAACCCCGAGTTCATGGCGGACCTGGAGCTGCACCAGCGAGGCCTGTCGCCGCTGGAGACCCCGGAGGACTACGAGGCCGCCTGGCCGGAAGCGCTGGAGAAGGCGAAGCGGGCAGGCACCGAGGAGCACGAGCAGGTCGTCGCGGCGGGCGGGCTGTACGTGCTCGGCACGGAGCGGCACGAGGCCCGGCGCATCGACAACCAGCTACGCGGCCGGTCGGGACGTCAGGGGGACCCGGGAGAATCGCGGTTCTACCTGTCGCTCGAAGACGACCTGATGCGGATGTTCAACGCCGACAAGGTCGCGCACTTCATGGAGTTCCTCAAGACGCCGCCGGACGTGCCCATCGAGTCGAAGACCGTCACCCGGGCGATCAGGTCCGCGCAGACGCAGATAGAGCAGCAGAACTTCGAGATCCGCAAGGACGTCCTGAAGTACGACGACGTGCTCAACCGGCAGCGCAAAGTCGTCTACAGCGAGCGGCACACGGTGCTCGAGGGCGCGGACCTGAACGGCCAGATCCGCGACATGATCAACGAGGTGATCGAGGGCTACGTCGCCGGTGCCACCAGCGAGGGATTCCCCGAGGAGTGGGATCTGGGCAAGCTGTGGACGGCCTTCCGCGCTCTGTTCCCGATCCAGGTTACGGTCAATGACCTGGTCGAGGAAGCCGGCGGCGACATCGCGGGGCTGTCGTCCGAGTTCATCAGCGAGTCCGTTCGCGACGACGCCCTGACCGGCTACGAGCGGCGCGAGGAGGAGCTCGGCAGCGAGATGATGCGCGAGCTGGAGCGCCGGGTCGTGCTGTCGGTGCTTGACCGCAAGTGGCGTGAGCACCTGTACGAGATGGACTACCTCAGGGAAGGCATCGGGCTGCGGGCCATGGCCCAGCGTGACCCGCTGATCGAGTATCAGCGCGAGGGCTACGACATGTTCAGCACGATGATGGAGGGAATCAAGGAGGAATCGGTCGGCACCCTCTTCAACGCGCGCATCGAGGTGCAAGAGGACCCGGTCGTCGCCGAGGTTCCCGCCGCCGAGGAGGTGCTGGCCCTGCCGTCCGGCGCCGAGACCGTTCCGGCCCCCGCCCAGCAGCGGCCCCGGGGCCGTCACGCGCAGGCGGGCAAGGGTCAGGCCCGGCAGGCCGCGGCGGCCCAGCGGCGTCAGGGCGGCGGCCAGTCCCGCGAGGCCGTCCCCGCCGGGCTGGCCCGCGAGGACGCAGCGGCCGGCCACGGCCGGCCAGCCCAGCTGGAGTACTCCGCACCCACGATGGACGGCGGCCCGGGCGTCGAGCGTCACACCGAATCCGGAGGCGGCGGCGACTACACCCGCGTGGGCCGCAATGACCTGTGCCCGTGCGGCTCCGGACGCAAGTACAAGCGCTGCCACGGCGACCCCCGCACCCGCGGCGCCTGACGCCGACGACGCCGCGCGCCGTCCGGTTGCGGGATGCGGTGCCCGGATTCAGCCGAACTGGAGGCCGGGGCGTCCCGTCCTACCCGGACGCCGCGGCCCGGCGCGTCTAGGCGGCCTCCACCGCGGTGCAGAGCCACCTGGCCTGCCGGGCGGGCTGGCCGGCGGTCGCGGGTCGCGGCGGCGTCCGCTCCAGCCTGACCGCGAGTGCCCGCACCCGCGGCCCGAAGCCCACCACCACCGCCATCTCCACCACGCCGGCCGAGGGCGCCGAGGTGATGACCCGCTGGACCAGCGGCCGCTGTCCGGCCGTGAGCAGGGGCCCGAGCTTGCGTATGTGCGACCGAGCGCGTTCGGTCGTCCAGGGGGCTATCTGGGCCGGCGGCCGGGATCCGGCGAGCGTCTCGGCAAGCACTTGCGCGAACCTGCTGGGCCAGCCCTGAAGCTCTGACGGCCTGGCGGTGTCGCCCTGCCTGGGGGTGTCGCCCTGCCTGGGGGTGCTGCCGGGCCGCGCGGAAGTGCTGCTCTGCCTGGGGGTGCTGACCTGCCTGGCGGTGCCGGCCGGCCTGGGAGCACTCGCGCGGCCTGTGGCGTCGGTCGGCCGGGCCGACGGCAGGGGCCGCTTCTGCCGGTGGCCGGCCCGGGGCCCTGCTGCCGGCTGAACCGCCTCGGCGCGTGCCGGACGGTCGCCCCGGTCAAGTGCGGCCACGATCGTCGCAGCCAGCGCATCCGCCCGGCCGGACTGGGGGTCGCGAGATACCTCGTCATCGTAGCGGGGCGCGATATCGGGGACCCGGCAGAGCCGGATCGCGATCGGATCGGGCAGCGGGCGCGCGACATCCCGGCGGCGGGCCTCGCCCGGCCCGCCCTGGCTTCCGGCGTCGCGCCGTGGTCTGCGGGCCGGTTGTGACCGGGCGGGTGAAGTCTGAGGCTGTCCTGGCATCGATGGTCTCCCGAGGTAAGCGGCGCAGGCGATCTGACTCGGCGCGGCCGCTCATGGTGGAATTCTGGTTGCCGTCGGCGTATGGTCCGGCCGCACACCAGCGTTGTACCGGCGTCCAGTGACATTTTGCGGCTCAGCTTCCGCGCCGCAGGGACCCGTCCCAGTCAAGTACGGAGCCGCCAGTCGGCGTGACCGGGGGATCCGCCGAAACGGCGTCAGCCCTTTACCACCCGGATCCTGCTATTGCCGGTGTCGGCGATGAGCAGGTTGCCCTTGGCGGCTGCCGCCACCCCGTCGGGGAAGTCGAGTTCCGCGCTGGCGGCTGGGCCGCCGTCGCCGGAGAACCCAACGTTGCCGTTGCCGGCCACGGTGTAGATGTGCCCGGCGGTCATCGCCTTGCCGTAGAAGGTGCCAGTGCGGGCCGCTACCACCCGGATCCGCTGATTGCTGGTGTCGGCGATGAGCAGGTTGCCCGAGGCGTCCGCCGCCACGCTGCGCGGCCCGTGCAGGTCGGCGCTGGTGGCTGGGCCGCCATCGCCGGAGAACCCCTGCTTGCCGTCGCCGGCCACGGTGTAGATGTGCCCGGCGGTCATCGCCTGCCCGTAGAAGGTGCCGGTGCGGGCCGCCACCACCCGGATCCGCTGATGGCCGGTGTCGGCGATCAGCAGGTTGCCCGCTCCGTCCGCCGCCACTCCGTTTGGATAGCGGAGGCTGGCCTTGGTGGCCGGGCCGCCGTTGCCGAAGGGCGCGAACAGGCCGTCGCCGGCCACGGTGTAGATGTCCCCCGCAGTCATCGCCTGCCCGTAGAAGGTGCCGCTGCTGTCCGCCACAACCCGGATCCGCAGATTGAGAGTGTCGGCGATGAGCAGGTTGCCGGCAGCGTCTGCCGCCACGCTCTCCGGCGTGTCGAGGATGGCGCTGGTGGCGGGGCCGCCGTCGCCGGAGAACCCTTCGTTGCCGTCGCCTGCCACGGTGTAGATGTCCCCGGCGATCATGGCCTGCCCGTAGAAGGTGCCGGTCTGGGCGGCCACCACCCGGATCCGCTCGTCTTCAGGGTCGGCGATGAGCAGGTTGCCCGCTCCGTCCGCCGCCACTCCTCGCGGGTTGGTGAGGCTGGCGCTGGTGGCCGGGCCGCCGTCGCCTGAGAAGCCCTGACTCCCGTCGCCGGCCACAGTGTAGATGTTCCCGGCGGTCATCGCCTGCCCGTAGAAGGTGCCGGTGCGGGCCGCCGCCACCCGAATCCGGCTATTGGAGTCATCGGCGATCACGCGGTTTCCGGCGGCGTCCACCGTCACCGCGTCCGGGAGGAAGAGTTGTGCGCTGGTGGCCGGGCCACCGTCGCCGGAGAACCCCCCGTTGCCGTTGCCGGCCACGGTATAGATCTGCCCCGCGGTCATCGCCTTGCCGTAGAAAGTTCCGGTCCGGGCGGCCACCACGCGGATCCGGTTGTTGGAGTCGTCGGCGATCACCAGGTTGCCCACCGCGTCTGTCGTCACCCCGCTCGGGAAGTCGAGTTCGGCCTTGGTGGCGGGGCCGCCGTCGCCGGAGAACCCCTCGCCGCCGTCGCCGGCCGCGGTGTAGATGTGCCCGACGGTCATCGCCTGCCCGTAGAAGGTCCCGGTCTGGGCTGCCACCACGCGGATCCGCTCATTGTCCGAGTCGGCGATCACCAGGTTGCCCGCCCTGTCCGCGCCTACTGCGTTCGGGTCGTCGAGGTTGGCGCTGGTGGCGGGGCCGCCGTCGCCGGAGAACCCGGACGTGCCGTCGCCGGCCACGGTGTAGATGTGCCCGGCGGTCATCGCCTTGCCGTAGAAGGTGCCGGTCCGGGCCACCACCACCCGGATCCGCTGATTATCCGTATCGGCGATGAGCAGGTTGCCGGTCCCGTCTACTGCCACCCCAGCCGGGTCGCCGAGTTCGGCGCTGGTGGCGGGGCCGCCGTCGCCGGAGAACCCGGACGTGCCGTCGCCGGCCACGGTGTAGATGTGCCGCGCGGTCATCGCCTTGCCGTAGAAGGTGCCGGTCCGGGCCGCCACCACCCGGATCCGCTGATTGCTGGTGTCGGCGATGAGCAGGTTGCCGGTCCCGTCTACTGCCACCCCGACTGGGTTGTCGAGTTCGGCGCTGGTGGCGGGGCCGCCGTCGCCGGAGAACCCGGACGTGCCGTCGCCGGCCACGGTGTAGATGTGCCGCGCGGTCATCGCCTGCCCGTAGAAGGTGCCGGTCCGGGCCGCCACCACCCGGATCCGCTGATTGCCAGCATCGGCGATCACCAGGTTGCCGGTGTGGTCGATAGCGACCCCGCTCGCGCCCACCCCGGCCTTAGTGGCCGGGCCTTCGTCACCGAGGGGGCCGGTTGCGCCGGTACCTACGGGCGTCGTCAGCCAGCCGGTATGGCTCACTTTCCGCACCACGCCGTCGCCCGCGAGATATACCGAGCCCCCGGCGGCCGCCACGCTCGCACCAGCGACGCTCACCGTGGTGGCCTGGGCTGGGCCGCCGACGCCCCCAGCGACGGTCGAGATGACGCCAGCCGGGCCCGCTTTAGCGTGCTGCGGAGCTCTGGGCGCATCCGCTGCCGATGCTGCCTCAGCCTGGCCAGCGCCGGCCAGCACGGCCCCGGAGACTAGCGCCGCCACCGCAGGGATGGCCAGCCTGCCTCTTCGGCTGATCCGCTTACTACCCATCGCACACCTCCCGGCCACGGTGACCTGTTCCCGGCGGCGCGCGGCCCTCATTGGTACGACGCCGGAGCAGCCCCGCCGGATGGCGCGGGTCCGGCAATAAATCACCAACCGCACAGCTAAGACAGCCTCGGGCCGGGCCGGGCGCGACGGCACCGGCCCATCGCGGCTTGGGGGATGGCGCATAGCTGGCACGATCCCGTCCGGTAGCTGGCACGATCCCGTCCGGGCTGCTTGCCTCTGCCCAGCGCCCGCCTGCGGTCGCGGGATTGCCCGTCGGCCGATGCCGAAGCGCCCTCTGGGTGTCCCGGGAATGCCCGTGCGCCGCCGCGGGTTCGAGATGGAGGGAAATCCACACCGTTCAGGAGAGCACTGTGTCATTGCCACCGCTGGTATCACCGGCTGACGGGCTGACCGTAGACGAGGTGCGCCGCTATTCGCGCCACCTGATCATCCCCGACGTCGGGATGACCGGCCAGAAGCGGCTGAAGAATGCCCGCGTGCTGTGCGTGGGCGCGGGCGGGCTGGGCTCGCCCGCCCTGCTCTACCTGGCGGCTGCGGGCGTCGGCACGCTCGGCATCATCGACTTCGACGTGGTCGACGAATCGAACCTGCAGCGCCAGATCATCCACGGCCAGTCTGATGTGGGCCGGCCGAAGGCCCAGTCCGCGCGCGACTCCGTCCTCGAGCTCAACCCGCACGTGAACGTCGTGCTGCACGAGGAACGGCTGGACTCGGACAACGCCATGCAGATCTTCGAGCCCTACGACCTGATCGTGGACGGCACCGACAACTTCGCCACCCGTTACCTGGTCAACGACGCCTGCGTGCTGCTGGGGAAGCCGTACGTCTGGGGCTCGATCTACCGCTTCGACGGCCAGGCCAGCGTGTTCTGGGCCGAGTACGGCCCTTGCTACCGGTGCCTGTACCCCGAGCCGCCGCCGCCCGGCATGGTGCCGTCCTGCGCCGAGGGGGGCGTGCTCGGCGTGCTCTGCGCGTCCATCGGCTCCATCCAGGTCAACGAGGCGATCAAGCTCATCGTCGGGATCGGCGAGCCGCTCGTCGGGCGGCTGATGATCTACGACGCGCTGGAAATGAGCTACCGGACGCTGCCGGTCAAAAAGGATCCGGAATGCCCGGTATGCGGCAAGGAGCCGACCATCACCGAGCTGATCGACTACGAGGAATTCTGCGGCACCGTTTCCGAGGACGCTCAGCAGGCGGCGGCCGGCTCGACGATCACCGCGAGCGAGCTCAAGGCCATGCAGGATCGCGGCGACAACATCTTCCTGGTGGACGTCAGGGAACCGAACGAATACGAGATCGTGTCCATCCCCGGGGCCACGCTGATCCCCAAGGGCGAGTTCCTATCCGGCGCCGCCCTTGAGCGGCTCCCGCAGGACAAGCGGATCGTGCTGCACTGCAAGAGCGGCGCACGTTCGGCCGAATGCCTGGCCATAACGAAGAACGCCGGCTTCTCCGACGCGGTGCACGTGGGCGGCGGCGTGCTCGCCTGGATCAACCAGGTCGATCCCTCGCTACCTGCCTACTAATCCAGGCCTGTCTATCGGCCGAGCGTGCCACCTCCCGGGCACGCTGGCCACCCAGGCCCGCTGCGGCGGCCGGCCTCGTCGCAGGCCGTAGCGCCGCAGCGGGCTTGGAGATACGAGCTGCGGGCCGGGCGATCCGGCCAGGCCAGGGATGCGGCGGCAATGGATGCTTAGCCGCCCGCCCTCGATGAAAAAGCTGTTAACGAAATGGCCGCCACCTGAACGAGCCATCGCGGCCGGATGCAGCAAACGCCCTGGCCAGGCCCGTTCCCGGACCATTCTGGCGGGCCATCGCGCCGGTCACTGCCGGGGAAGGTGCGGGCGGGAGGCAGACGACGTGAACCGGGTGAGGCCGTAACATGCCGTTGTGGTGAAGCGCCCGGATGTACCAGCCGGCCCGGGGGAGGAGGATGAGCCTGCCGGGCCCGCCGCCGCCCCGCTGACCGGGTATTCGCCTTCTCCCGCCGACGACACGCGCCCGGGCAGTCCGGCCCCGCTTCGCCCCGACGCGCTGCGCTCGCCCCCGGCCGGAACGCCGCCATCGGCCCCGCCGGCCTGGCCAGCACCGGCCTTGCCCGCGCCCCCCCGGCCAGACGCGCAGCTCCCGCCTGCTCCGCCGTCCCCGCGCCAGCCTGCCTGGCCCGCGGCGGATCCGCCCGCTCCGCCGCCCCGCCGCCGTTCTCGTCCCAGCCTGCCTGGCCCGCCGCGGATCCGCCTGCTCCGCCGTTCTCGTCCCAGCCTGCCTGGCCCGCCGTGGATCCGCCTGGTTCGCCGGGGCCGCCGCCGTTCTCGCGCCAGCCTGCCTCCCGGCATCGCACGCCTAAGTCCCAGGGGACGGGACTGCTGGTCGCCGCCATCGTGCTCGGCATCGCGGGGCTGGCCGTATCCCTGGCGGGCCTGGTCAGGCAGGCGCGGCCGCACCAGCTGAGCGGTGCCGAGCAGCAGAAGGTCATGGCCTGGGAGGTCGCCAGTCGCTGGCGGGCCTGGCCCGCCGGGAAGATCTTCCCGGCTTCGGCCAGCTACCCGCTGACCTGGACGCTGTTCGGGACCAATTCCAGGCTGATCATGTCCGCGCACCGGGTGGGCATCGCCCCGGAGTCCACCTGCGCGGCGGCCATCGACCCGGCGCTGGCCCGCGTGCTCGACCGGGCCGGCTGCGAGGGGGTGCTGCGCGCGACGTACACCGACTCCACGGGAAGCTTTGTCGCCACGGTCGCCGTCGTGATCATGCACAGCCAGGCGCCGGCGATCCGCAGCCTGCCGGCCGGCCGCGAGCTGGCCCCAGGTGTGCGGGCGGTGCTGTTCCGCGGGACCCTGGCCGCCCGGTTCCGGGACCGCCAGCGGCAGATGACGGGCGCGGTCGCGCGCGGACCCTACCTGATGCTGTATACGGCGGGCTACGCCGACGGCCGGCAGCGCGACCGCGTGTCATCGAACCGCTACGCCAGCAGCGAGATGAAGGACCTCGCCGTCGGCCTGGCCCGGGACATCGGCCGCCCGCTCAGCGCGCCGCCGCCCGTCCCCCGGTGCCCGCGGGGACCCGGATGCTGACCGGGCCGCGGCGCCCGCCCGCCAGGCTCATCGCCGCCGTGGCACTGGCCGCGGTGGCGTCTGCCGGGCTGGCGATCACCGCCGCCCCGGCCCGCGCGGCGCCGGCCGACCGGGTCAGGAACGCCCAGTCCTGGGTCCTGAACATGCTCGACGCTCAAGACGCCTGGAAGGTGACCCAGGGCGCGGGGGTGACCGTGGCCGTCATCGACAGCGGCGTCAACCCCGGCGTCTCCGACCTGGCCGGCTCGGTCATCACCGGCCCCGACTACACCCGGGTCGGCACGCCGCCGTCCAATCCGCACTGGGGGGTGCACGGCACCTGGATGGCGTCGCTCATCGCCGGCCACGGCCACGCCGGCGGCGGCAGCGGCATCCTCGGCCTTGCCCCCAGGGCCAAGGTGCTGTCCATCCGGGTGATCACCGACCTGGGCGATCCCGGCTATAGCCGCTACCAGCACGAGCCGACCGCCCGCGTCCAGCGGTCCCTGGCCAGGGCCATCCGGTACGCGGTCACGCACCGGGTCAGCGTGATCAGCATGTCGGTCGGCTACGGGGAGCCCAGCCGCCCGGTCCGCTCTGCGCTGCAGGACGCCTACAACCACAACGTCGTCGTGCTGGCCTCGGCCGGCAATTCCGGCCGGCCGGCCGCGTCGCATGCCCCCTACTCGTTCCCGGCCGACTATCCGGGCGTGATCTCGGTCGCGGCGGTGAACCAGGCGGGCACGACCGCGAACTTCTCCAGCGACAACCTGTCGGTGCAGCTCGCGGCGCCCGGGGTGGACGTGCCCGCGCAGGGCCGGAATGGAGCGTACTGGCTGGTCAGCGGGACCAGCCCCGCCTGCGCGCTCACCGCAGGCGTGGCAGCCCTGATCAAGGCCGTCTACCCGCGGCTGCCGGCCCCGCTGGTCGCGCTGGCCCTGACCACCAGCACCAAGGACGCGCCGCCCGGCGGGTACAACCAGGATGTCGGATTCGGCACCGTGGACGCGGCGGCGGCCCTGGCCGCCGCGCGACGGCTCAGCGCCGGGCCGCCTGCCCGGGCGGGACTGGCGGCCGCGCTGCACTTCGGCGGGGGTAAGGCCGCGGTATCGCGGCCGCCCTCCTTCAAGGGCGGCTCGGCCGTGTTCATCGGCTTCAGCGTGCTCGCGCTCGGCTCACTGGTGCTGGCCGTCATCGCGCTGGCCCGGTTCATCACGCTGCGCAGGCTCCGTACCCGGCGCGGTGCCGGATGACGAAAAGACCGGATATTCCGAACGGCACGGGGTGGCAGTCCGCGCGGATGGTGACCAATGCCGGATGAGAGCAAACGACCCGCCGAGCTCGACGGTTTCGCGAGCCGGGTCCTCGACGTGGTGGACGCCATACCGGCAGGCCGGGTGATGTCCTACGGCGACATCGCCGAATACCTCGGCGAGGGCGGCCCTCGTCAGGTAGGGCGGGTCATGACGCTGTGGGGCGGCGGCGTCCCCTGGTGGCGGGTGATCCACGCCGACGGCAAGCCCGCGCCAGGTCATGAACGAGCCGCGCTGGCACGCTACCGCAAAGAGCACACCCCGCTCCGTTCGGTGCAATCGCCGGTCAGGGTGGACATCCGCCGCGCCCGCTGGGCCGGCTAGCCAGGCCGACTCGCCGGCGCCTGCTGGGCATGCGCGCGTACTGTCGGCCGTATCTGCTGGAATGCCGTACGACCCAAACATCAGGCAGGCCGGTGCATATGGACAAGCACGCGTCCGGCTGCCACCTCGTCCGCAGGGCCGCCCTGTCGCCGGAGCCGCCCCCGCTGGACGAGGGGCAGCAGCGGGTGGTCAGCCACCGAGGTGGCCCGCTGCTGGTACTGGCCGGCCCCGGCACCGGGAAGACCACCGCGATCGTCGAGGCGGTGGCGCACCGGGTGCTGGATCGCGGCGCGGATCCCGCCCGGGTGCTCGTGCTCACGTTCAGCCGCAAGGCCGCGGGCGAGCTGCGGGAGCGGATCACGGCCCGGCTGGGCCGGACCACGCGCGAGCCGCTCGCGCTCACCTTCCACAGCTACGCCTACGCCCTGGTCCGCCGGGAGTTCGTGCTGGCCGGCGACGAACCGCCGCGACTGCTGTCCGGGCCCGAGCACCTGGTAGAGATACGCCGCATGCTGCGCGGCGAGGTCGAAGACGGCGGCGGCCGCTGGCCGCAACGGCTGCGCGCCGCGCTCGGCACCAGGGGCTTCGCCGAGGAACTGCGCGACCTGCTGCTGCGTGCCGCCGAGCGCGGCCTCGACGGCCGCTCGCTGGCCCGCCTCGGCGCCGGTCGCGGCCGGGACGACTGGGCGGCCGCCGGGCGGTTCCTTGACCGATACGCGGCCCGCTTCGACCTGGCGCCGATTCCGGCCTATGACTACGCGGAAATAGTCAGGATCGCGGCCAGGCTGCTCGGCCAGGACGCCACCCAGGGCCGCGAACGCCAGGCCTACGACTACGTGCTGGTGGACGAGTACCAGGACACCGACCCGGCGCAGGAGGCCCTCCTGCACGCCCTGGCCGGGGACGGGCGCGAGCTGATCGTGGTCGGGGATCCCGACCAGTCGATCTACGCGTTCCGCGGCGCGGACTCCGAGGCAATCACGCGCTTCCCCGACCGGTTCCGTACCCCCGACGGCCGGCCAGCCGGCGTGGTGGCACTCGGCGTGTGCCGCCGCAGCGGCCCGGTGCTGCTCGACGCGTCCCGGCGGATCGCCTGGCGGCTGCCGGCCGGCCCGGGCGCCGCGCCGCTGGCCCACCGGAGCCTGGCCCCGCTACCCGACGCCACCCCGGGCGAGGCCCGCATCCTGGTCGCCGAGAGCGCCAGCCAGGAGGCGGCGCTCGTCGCCGACCTGCTGCGCCGGGCCCACCTGGTGGACGGCGTGCGCTGGTCGGCGATGGCCGTGCTGGTGCGCTCGGCCACCAGGCAGCTGCCCGTGCTGTACCGGGCGCTCACCGCCGCCGGAGTCCCGGTCGCCGTGGCCGGCGACGAGCTTCCGCTCGCGGCCGAGCCCGGCACCCGCCCGCTGATCACCCTGCTGCGCTGCGCGTTGCTGCCCGGCGAGCTGACCGAGGAGACGGCGATCGAGCTGCTCACCGGGCCGCTCGGCGGCACGGACGCGCTCGGGCTGCGCCGGCTGCGGCGGGCGCTGCGCGCGGTCGCGCAGGACGCGGGGGAGCGGCCTGCCAGCGCCCCGCTGGCCGGCGTGCTGCGGGATCCGCGTGACCTCGTCCTGGTCCCTTCCGTTATCAGCGGGCCGGCCGAGCGGGTCGCCGGGCTGCTGGCCCTCGCCCGCGAGACCGCCGAGCGCGGCACCGCGGAGGACGTGCTCTGGGCCGTGTGGTCTGCCTGCGGCCTGGCCGACGCGCTGCGCTCGGCCAGCGCGGCCGGCGGGCTCCGCGGCTCTGCCGCCGACCGGGACCTGGACGCGGTCGTCGCGCTGTTCCACGCCGCGGCCACCTTCACCGACCGGCTGCCCCCCGGCGCCCCGCGGCTGTTCCTGGACAGCCTGTCCGGCCAGGAGATAGCGGGCGACACGCTGGCCGAGCGGGCGCCGCGCCAGGACTCGGTCCGGATTCTCACCGCGCACCGGTCCAAAGGGCTGGAGTGGGATGTGGTCGCGGTGTCCGGGGTCCAGGAGGGCAGCTGGCCCGACCTGCGGCTGCGCGGCTCGCTGCTTGGCGCGGGCGAGATCGCCGACCCCGCGCCCGACGACGGGACCCGGGCGGCCTCGGTCACGGCGCGGCTGCTCGCCGAGGAACGCCGGCTCTTCTACGTCGCCGTCACCCGGGCCCGCAAGCGCCTGATCGTCACCGCGACGGCCGAGGAAAGCGACGAGCGGCCGTCCCGGTTCCTGGCCGAGCTGGCCGGCGAGGACATCGAGATCGAGCGGGTCAGCGGGCAGGGCCATCGCTGGCTGTCGCTGCCCGCGCTCACCGCCGACCTGCGCCGCGCCGTCGCCGACACCAGCCGGCCGGCCGCGCTGCGCGAGGCCGCCGCCGCCCAGCTGGCCCGGCTGGCCACCGTCGGGGTGCGCGGCGCCCATCCCGATCGCTGGTACGCGCTGACCACCCTGTCGAGCCCCGAGCCGGTCGCGGGTCCGGACGAGATGCTGCGGCTGTCCCCGTCCCAGGTCGAGTCGTTCACCCGGTGCGGGCTGCGCTGGCTGATCGAGTCGGCGGCCGGCCGGGTCGGTCCCGAGGCGCTGCGTCAGCTGGGCATGGTCATCCACGCCGCCGCGGTGCTTGCCGCGGCGGGAGCGGCCGACGACGAGATCTCGGGCCGCGTCGATGAGCTCTGGCAGCACCTGGACTTCGGCAGCGCCTGGTACGGCGCGAAGCAACGGGCTCAGGCCGGCCGGATGATCCGTAAGTTCCTCGACTGGCAGGCGGCGAACCCGCGCGAACTGGTAGCGGTGGAGCAGGAACTGCGCATCCGGGTGGGCCGGGTGCAGATCACCGGGCGGGTGGACCGGCTGGAGCGCGACACCGGCGGCCACGGCGTGGTGATCGACCTCAAGACCGGCTCGACCCCGGCGCCCGAGCAGGACCTTGACCGTAACCCGCAGCTCGGCGTCTACCAGCTGGCCGTGCTGCTCGGCGCGTTCGAGCGGTTCGGCCTGACCGAGCCGGGTGGCGCGGAGCTGGTCCAGCTGGGCAAGGCCGGGCTGGCCGGGCAGGCCCGCGTGCAGGGCCAGCACCCCCTCGGGTCCGACCAGGATCCGGGCTGGGCGCAGCAGCTCGTCGAGACGGTCGCGGCCGGCATGGCCGGCCCGGTCTTCGAGGCCCAGGTCAACCCGGGCTGCCGCAACTGCCCGGTCGCCTCGTGCTGCCCGGTTCACCCGCAGGGCGAGGGCGTGACGCCATGACCGGCGGCGAGCCGCACCCCGGTCCCCGGTACAGCCCGGTGCAGCTCGCCCGGCTGCTCGGCCTGCCCGAGCCGACCGCCGAGCAGGCCGCCGTGATCGGCGCGCCGCTGCGCCCGGTGGCCGTCATCGCCGGCGCCGGGTCCGGGAAGAGCGAGACGATGGCGGCCCGGCTGGTCTGGCTGGTGGCCAACGGCCTGGCCCGGCCCGAGCGCATGCTGGGCCTCACCTTCACCAGGAAGGCCGCGGCCGAGCTGGCCGACCGGGTCCGGCGCCGGCTGGACGGCCTGCGGCGCGCTGGCCTGGAGGGGCTCGCCGCCGACCTGCTCACCGGCGAGCCGGTGATCTGCACGTACCACGCCTACGCGGGCCGGCTGGTGACCGACCACGCGCTGCGGGAGGCGCTGGAGCCCTCGATGCGGCTGATCACCCCCGCCGTCGCCTGGCAGATCGCGGCCGGCGTGGTAGCCGCCTACGACGGCCCGGTGGACGCCATCGAGTGGACCCCGCGCAGCGTGACCGCCGCCGTGCTCCAGCTCGCCGGGGAACTGGCCGAGCACCTGCGCGGCCCCGCTGACGTCCGGGAGGTGGGCGAGTGGCTCGCCCGGCAGGCGGCCGCGATGCCCGGCGGCAGGCCAGGCCCGTCCGCCGCGATCAAGAAGATCCTGGCCTGCCAGCGGACCCGGGAGCAGCTGCTGCCCATGATCGAGCGGTATGCCGAGGCCAAGCGGCTGCGGGAGGTGCTGGACTACGGCGACCAGGTGACGCTCGCCGCCCGGATAGCGCAGCGGCACCCCGAGGTAGGCGTCGGCGAGCGCGGCCGCTACCAGGCCGTGCTGCTGGATGAGTACCAGGACACCAGCGAGGCCCAGCTGGTCCTGCTGCGGACGCTGTTCGGCGGCGGCCACCCGGTGACCGCGGTGGGCGACCCCTGTCAGTCGATCTACGGCTGGCGGGGCGCGAGCGCGGGCAACCTGCGGCGGTTCGCCGCCGACTTCCGCGGCGCGCAGACCAGGACACTGTCCACCAGCTTCCGCAACGCCGGGCGCATCCTGGACGCGGCCGCGGTGATCCAGAGCAGCCTGCGGGCCGAGGCGCCGCAGGTTCCCCGCCTGGTGCCGGAGCCCGACCGGACCCGCCGCGGGCGGGTGACGTGCGCGCTGCTGGAGACGGCCGCGGCGGAGGCCGACTGGGTGGCCGACCGGCTGGAAGAGCTGCTGCGGCTGCCGCCCGGCATCGCGCCGGACCGGCGGCGCTGGCCGGACGGCCGCAAGGACGGGGTCCGTCCCTCCGACATCGCCGTGCTCTGCCGCAAGCGCATCCAGTTCGACCCGCTGCGCAAGGCGATAGAGGCCAGGGGGATCCCGGTGGAGGTGGTCGGGCTGGGCGGCCTGCTCACCGTGCCGGAGGTGCAGGACGTGGTGGCCACGCTGCGGGTCCTGCACGACCCGGCCGCCTCCGATGCGCTGGCCCGGCTGCTGACCGGCCCGCGCTGGCGGATCGGGCCCAAGGACCTGATCGCGCTCGGCCGCCGCTCCCGCAAGCTGGCCAGCGCCGGCCGCGAGCAGGCCGGGCCCGATCTCGCCGCAGCCACCGGCGACCCGCTCGTCCAGACGGTAGCGGATCTCACCGCGGACGCGGGCAGCCTGATCGAGGCACTGGACGACCTGGGTGACCCGGCCGCCTACTCGGCGCCCGGATATGCCCGGCTGACCGCGCTCGCCGGCGAGCTGAGGACGCTGCGGCGCCACGCCGCCCGCCCGCTCGCCGACCTGGTGGGCGAGGTCGAGCGGGTGCTGAGCCTGGATATCGAGGTGGCCTCCAGGCCCGGCACCGATCCGGCCGCGGCGCGCGCCGACCTGGACGCGTTCGCGAGCACCGCCGCGGCGTTCGGAACCGACCAGGAGGAGGCCACGCTTGGCGCGTTCCTCGCCTACCTGACCGCCGCGCAAGAGGAGGAGTTCGGGCTGGAGGCGGGCCGGGTCGGCGAGACCGACACGGTCAAGCTGGTCACCGCGCACGCGGCCAAGGGGCTGCAGTGGCCCGCGGTGGTCGTCCCTGGCCTGTCAGCCGGGGACCGCAGCCAGATCTTCCCGGCGCGCCCGCGGCAGACGACGCGGTGGACGGACAACCCGCGGCTGCTCCCGTTCGGCCTGCGCGGAGACCAGGCAGACCTGCCGGGGCTGGCCGGCCTGGACGCAGCGTCGGTCCGGGCCTTCACCGAGGCCTGCACGGCACGGGAACTGTCCGAGGAGCGGCGGCTGATGTACGTGGCGGTCACCCGGGCCGCGTTCTGGCTCGCGTGTTCCGGTTACTGGTGGGGCGACGGCGTGCTGCCCCTAGGGCCGTCGGTGTTCCTGCAGGAGATCGCGGACGGATGCCGGCGCGGAGCCGGGAAGGTGGCGCACTGGGCGGCGCCGCCCGAGCCCGGTGCGGAGAATCCAGCGCTGGCCGAGCCCGCGTCGGCCACCTGGCCGGCGGCGCCATCGGGGGACCGGTACCAGGCCGTGCGGGAGGGCGCGGCCCTGGTGCGGGCCGCCATGGCGGCGCCATCGGCTTCCGGCGCCGGGTCTGCCCGGGCCGGGCCTGACCCGGCGGGTCCCGGCGGCGGCGACGGGCTGGACGAGCGGGATCAGATCCTGGTGGCGGCGTGGGAGCGGGATGCCACGCTGCTGCTCGCCGAGCGTGACCGGCGCCGCGGCGGCAGCTCCCGCCCGGTCGAACTCCCCGAGCAGCTGTCGGTGTCGGCGCTGGTGACGCTCGCGCGCGATCCCGCGGAGCTGGCCCGCCAGATCCGGCGCCCGATGCCGCTGCCGCCCGCGCCGCAGGCCAGGCGGGGCACGGCCTTCCACCGCTGGCTGGAGCAGCACTACGGCGCCCAGCAGCTGATCGATCCGGCTGACCTGCTCGGCCACTCGGACGCCGACGAAGGAGCCGAGGCGGACCTGGCCTTCCTGCGCGAGCTGTTCGAGTCCGGCGCCTGGGGCGGCCGGTGGCCGCAGGAGGTGGAGGTGCCGTTCGAGACCAGGATCGGGGACCGGCTGGTGCGTGGCCGGATCGACGCAGTGTTCGCCGACTCGCCGGCCGGCGGTTACGACGTCGTGGACTGGAAGACCGGACGCCCGCCCGGCTCGGCGACCGACCGGCACGCCGTGGCCGTCCAGCTGGCCGCCTACCGCCTGGCCTGGGCCGCGCTGGCCGGCGTCCCGCTGGACCAGGTGCGGGCCGCCTTCTACTACGTGCGGCACGACCTGACCGTCAGCCCGGCCGACCTGCTGGACGCCGCCGGGCTGGCCGCCCTCGTCGAGGGCATTCCGCCCGGCGACTCCTCCTGACCCAGGTCCCCGGCCGTCTCCGTCGCGGGTGAACACTCAGTGAAAAACGTGGCGTGACGTTGTCACCGCAGCACCGGCGGCATTGAATGGTGCTGCGGCCATGGTGCTCATGTCGTCCGCGCGGATCCCGCTCTGCCCGCTGCGAGTCCGCAGGAACCTGTCCCGCGCCCACCACCGCGAGGCCTACGTGGCCGGCTACGCCCCTTCGACGAAATCGCGCCCGGGCTGGCCGAGCTGATGTACGACGAGTGGAAGACCAGCCCGCTGACGATGGTTCCCTACCCGGACACCCCGCCGGTCCTGAAGGCATTCAGCGGCGCCGGCCTGCCGGTCGGGATCGTGAGCAACACCGGCTGGAGCATCGACAAGGGCTACGCCGCCACCGGGCTGGACGCCTTCGTCCAGACGTTCGTGCTCTCCTGCGACCCGGGAATCGCCAAGCCCGCCCCGGAGCCCTTCCTGGTCGCGTGCGAGCGGCTCGGGGCCGACCCCGAGCGGACGCTGATGGTCGGCAACAACCGGCTGGCCGACTCCGGCTCGATCTGCGTCGGCTGTCACTGCCTGATCCTGCCGCCGGTGCCGCCGGGCGCGACCCGGGGCCTTCGCGCCGCCGTTGACACCGCCGGGATTGCCTGGCCCGAGTAGCCAGGACCCCGCCCGTCCTCGGGGCTGGCGATGGCACACTGCCTCCCGTGCGGGGGAGGCGATGTGCCATTGGTCTTTGGCGGCCGGCCTGGCACGCGGGGACCGGCGAGTGCCCAGCGAGGAAGCTCCCGCGCCGCCCGGTTAGAGTTTCCGTCGGGAATGCGCGAGGAGGCGGTCACCGGCATGGACGTACGCGGCTACATCGAGGCGAACTCGCGAAACTACTTCGATGCGCTGAAGGAGTGGCTGGCCATCCCGGCCATCTCGGCCGAGCCGGCCCGCCGCGATGACGTCCGGCGGTCCGCCGACTGGCTGGCGGCCAGACTGCGCGCGACCGGATTCCCCGTCGCCGAAGTCTGGGACACCGGCAGCACCGAGGCCGCGGGCCGCCAGGGCCTGCCCGCGGTGTTCGCCGAGTGGCGGTCCGACGACCCGGCTGCTCCTGTCGTGCTCGTCTACGGCCATCACGACGTGCAGCCCGTCGAGCCGCTCGAGGAGTGGCACAGCCCGCCTTTCCAGCCCGCCGAGCGCGACGGCCAGATCCTCGCCCGCGGCGCCTCCGACGACAAGGGCCAGGTTCTGTTCCACGACCTGGGGGTGCGGGCTTGCCTCGCGGCCGGCGCGCCCGCTGTCCGCTCCGCGCCTCCGGTCACCCTCAAGCTGCTGGTCGAAGGCGAGGAGGAGTCGGGCTCACCGCACCTGCCCGACCTGCTGCGCCGCGAACGGGACCGGCTGTCTTGCGACGTGATCGTCGTCACCGACACCTCGATGTGGGCGGCCGACGTGCCGTCCATGTGCGTGGGCATGCGCGGCCTGTTCGATGCGCAGATCGACATGACCGGGCCCGAGATGGACCTGCATTCCGGTAGCTTCGGCGGCGGGGTGCCGAACCCGTTGCACGCCATGGCGGCGCTGCTGGCCGGATTGCACGACTCCGGCGGGCGGGTGATGCTGCCGGGGTTTTATGACCAGGTGGCGCCGCTGTCAGAGCAAGAGCGCGAGCTGATCGGCCGGCTCCCGTTCGGGGAAAAGGAATGGCTGGCCGCGGCCGGCCACAGCCGGGCCGCCAGCGGGGAGTCCGGGTACGGGACACTGGAGCGGATCTGGGCCCGGCCGACCGCCGAGATCAACGGCATGTGGGGCGGCCACACCGGCCCGGGCGGGAAGACGATCATCCCCGCCCGGGCGCACGCCAAGCTCTCGTTCCGGCTGGTGGCGCACCAGGAACCCGCCGAGGTGGAGACGGCGCTGCGGGAGTACGTGGCCGCGCACACGCCGCCGGGGATCGAGGCGACGGTGACGCCGCACGGCCCCGGCGTGCGGCCTGCCTTCTCGCCGATCGACTCCCCGGCTGTGGCGGCGGCCCGCCGCGCCATGGAGCGCACGTTCGGCCGTGAGGTGCTGTTCACCAGGGAAGGCGGCAGCGGCCCGGAGGCTGATCTCACCGACATCCTGCAGGCCCCGCTGGTGTTCATCGGCGTCGCACTCGATGACGACCGGATTCACGCGCCCAACGAGAAAGTGGAGATGGCCCTGCTGCTGCGCGGCGCGGAGGCAGCGGCCTACCTGTGGGACGAGCTCGCGGCGGCCGGCCCGGAGCTGACCGCGGCCCGGCCCGGCGGCACGGAGTCCGGTTGACCGAGCCAGAGCCACCTCCCGGGCCGGCCGGGCCGGCGACCCCGCTGCCGGCCCTGCGGCCGCTGGCGCTCGCCCGCGGCACGGTTGACCGCAGCACCGAACGCCGTACCGACCCGGCCTGGTTCGAGGCGCGGTGGGCGGATCCGGGCACCCGCGTGCTGGTCATCGACGACGGGCAGGCGCTCGTCAGGCTCGGCGCCGCGGACGCGGAGCTTGTCCTGCTGCCGGCCGCGCAGGCGCCGGACGGGCCGCGCTACCTGCTCGGCGTGGACGACGACGGCCGAGCCTACTTCAGCGTCACCGCCCCGCTGCCCGCCGCCGACGGAGCCGCACCCGGCCAGCTGAAGCCGGCCGGCCTGCGGCAGGTGGGCGCGCTGCTCGGGGACCGGGACGCCGGCCTGCTCACCCACGCCGTGGCCCTGGCCAACTGGCACGCCACCCACACGCACTGCCCGCGCTGCGGTGCGCTGACCAACCTGGTCACCGGCGGGCACTCCCGCATCTGCCCGGTAGACGGCTCGGAGCACTTTCCCAGGACCGACCCCGCGGTGATCACGCTGGTGACCGACGACGGCGACCGGGCGCTGCTCGCCCGCAACCGCACCTGGCCGGAGCGCCGGGTGTCGATCCTGGCCGGGTTCGTCGAGCCGGGCGAGTCCGCCGAGCAGGCGGTCGTGCGCGAGGTGGCCGAGGAGACCGGGATCACCGTCGGCGAGGTCCGGTACCTGGGCAGCCAGCCCTGGCCGATGCCGGCCAGCCTGATGCTGGGCTTTCGGGCGCGGGCACACGGCGCGCAGCCGATCCGCGTCGACGAGGAGGAGATCGCCGAGGCGCACTGGTTCAGCCGGGACGGGCTGCGCGCCAGCATGGCCGCCGGCGAGGTACGGCTGCCGCCGCCGGTATCGATCGCCTACCGGATCGTCGAATCCTGGTACGGCGACGACCTGCCCGCCCAGTGGTAACCCCCGCCACCCCGCCCACCCATCACTACCTCTCTCGCATGACAAGGCACCGCCGCGACTCTTCATGCGTTGTGGCGGGACAAACCGGGCAAAAGGTGACAGAAATTCGCCCTACCGCATGAAATGTGGAGATGATCACCCAAACGGAGAGCGAGGGCGGGGGCGGAGGGCGCGGGGGTTAGAGGAGGGGTGGCTGGCCGGCGTCGTAGACGAGCAGGCCGTCGCCGCGCAGCCGGAGTCCTGGCGTGGGCTGATGGGGGGCCAGCTTCCCGTCGGGCATGAGGTGCCGGACCGGTACCTGCCGAGCGACCGACACGAAGTCCGCGACCAGCCGGCGGTGGCACCGCCACCAGAGGCTCTCGCTGCACATGACCGCGGTGCGCTGCCCGGCGGCCTGGTCGAGCAGCTCGGCCACGGCGGCCAGGAAGCCCGCGGTGCGCATGTGCCCGGCGTACCCCCGGAAGGCCGCCTCTCGCCAGACCGTGTCCGGCGAGTCCGGAGCGGCGCGGCGGAAACCGCCGAGCCGCTTCTCCCAACGGTAGCCGATCCCCTGACCGGGCAGCCAGCGCTCGAGCTCGGACCGTGCCACGTGCGGGTTCCGGCGGCTGCCCGGCGCGATCCGGATGTCGACGACGGCGGCCACGGCGGCACCGTGCAGCAACTGCGCGATCCGGTCGGCCGAGGCGGTGCCATGACCGAACGTCACCAGCATCCCCGCCCGGCCCGCCGCGCCGCTCTCTGGCGCCGTATCGGCCCGGCCAGCGTGCGGCGGGCTGGGCCCGCCACCCGGCGCGGCAGGCCCGCCGCCGGGCGGGGCGGGCTCGTCACCCGGCGGGGCGGGCTTGCCATCCGGCGGGGCGGGCTCGTCACCCGGCGGGCTGGGCTCGTCACCCGGCGGGCCGGGATCAGCGGGGGGCAAGCCGCGGCACCATGGCGGCCGGCTCGACCCCCGGCACCGGCACGATCGCGACCACCGGCGTGTCCAGGCCCTGGTGCCGGTACTCGGCGATCTGCTCCCGGCAGGCCTCCGGCTCGCCGTGCACGACGAGCTCGTCGACCAGGCCAGCGGGGATGGCTGCCAGCGCGCCCTTGCGGTCCCCGGCCGCCCATGCGTCCTGCATGGGCTTGAGCACCTCGCCGCGGCCCAGCCAGGCCTGGAACGCCGCGTACACCGGCACCGTCAGGTACGCCGCGATCAGGCGCCGCCCGGCCCGGCGGGCCAGCTCGGCGTCCGCGGTCGGGCACACGAAGATGCGCGCGACGAGCTCGCAGTCCTCCCCGGTCACCTTCCGGATCCGCGGCACGTCCGCCGGCGCCAGCCAGTTCGTGATCGCGGCGTCCGCCTCGGCCGCCGCCAGCCGGAGCATCCCAGGCCGCAGGGCAGCCAGCGCCAGGCCCGGCGGCTCAGCGGGCGGCGCCTCCAGCCGGAACCCGTGCACGCTGAACGTCTCGTACTGCTCGCTCACCTTCTCGCCGGCCAGCGCGGAGCGCAGGAAGCGCAGCGTGTCGCGGGCCCGCTGATAGGGCTTGGCCATCTCGATGCCGTTCCACTGCTCGACGATCACCTGAGAGGAGGTGCCGATGCCGAGCACGAATCGCCCGGGAGCGAGCGCGGCCAGCGTGGCCGCGTTCATCGCGAGCAGCGCCGGCCCGCGGGTATACAGGCAGGCGATCGCGGTGCCCAGCCGCAGCCGGGCCGACCACCCGGCGGCCAGGGTCAGCGGGGTGAACGCGTCCACCCCGTTCGTCTCGGCCGACCAGGCGTCGGTGAAGCCGAGCTGGTCCAGGCGCTCGACGATCTCACGGTGCGCGGGCAGTGCCAGGCCGGCCAGCGGGAGCGTGAGACCCCACCGTGCCATTCGTGCTGTCGCCATGTGCTACCTCTTCCGCCGTCGGTGCGGTGCTCTCTATTAAAGGTGGTCACATTGTCCGGTCACGTGCGCGGCAGCCGGGGAGCGGGGCCGGTGCCCGCGGCGGTCTGCGCCAGCACCCAGTCTGTGCCGTCGAGCCGGACGTACCGCTGCGCCGCGCTCCTCCCGGCTCGCTCGCTGCGCCGGGCCAGCCGGGCGCTGACGAACTCTCCGGGTCCCGGGCTCGGCAGGCCGAGCGCCGCGGCCAGCGCCCGGTGCCCGGCGTAGTCGCCGAAGATCACGATGCCCTCGCCGCGCAGCTGGTCGCGGGCGCCGCCGCCGCCGCGCACCCGCTTCATGTAGTCCTCCTGCCGGGCCACGGTGGCGACCACCGCGCGGCTGATCCGCCACCCCAGCGCCCGCCGGAACAGCTCGTTCACCGCCTGCTGTCCCGTCGCGCAGCCGAGGATCGCCGCCGTGTCCCGCTCGGGCAGCCGGAGCAGGGCATTGTCGGGCAGCGGCGCGTGCCAGGCGAGCCATTCGATGGCGCCGCGCCCGGCGTCGTTGAGCGTGCGCTTGAGGTCGCGGTTGCCCGCTTCGGTCAGGTAGGCATCCCGGGCCCGCACCAGGCCGGCCGACCAGGTGCCCTCCTCGTCGCTGGCCTGCACCAGCAGCAGCAGGTAGCCTTCGGCCTCCGGCGGGATCATCCAGCCGCCGCTGCGCTGGGAGAACTTGCAGTCCACCTCCACGCCGGCGATCGAGTAGTCTAGTGCCGTGCCGTCGGCCAGCCCGAACGTCCGCTGCAAGCCGATCTCGACCAGCGTGCCGGCGTGCGTCTTCTCGGTCTTGTGCAGCTGATCCCATCGGTACCGCCCGGTGTGCTGGCCATCAAGCAGCAAGTCAAAGGCCCGGCGAAGGGTAGCCGCCAGCAGCAAGCCGTCCGGGTCCGCCGCGCGCAGCGCCGCGGCCACCCGATCCCGTTCCGGGTCCGCATCCCCCTGGGCAGCCTGACCGCTGACGTCCTCCAGCCCCGGCAGCAGGTACTGCCCGTCGTCATCGGCCGGCTCGGGCTCCATGCCGGGCAGCGCCAGCTGCCCGGGCAGCGGCTCGGACGGGCCGTCGGGCCGCCCGCCCGCGGCCGCCGGGAAGTCGGCCGTCATCACCCGGTGACTGTAGCCCACCGGGTCCGGCCCCCCGGAGTTCTGCCCAGCCAGCCGCTAACATCCAGGCCGGCGGATCACCCCGCTGGGCGGTACCGGTTCCGCGATCACGGACGTGCCCCGGGAGGGTCGAGCCAGCAGCCGGCGTCAGGGGGTCAGGGCGAGGGTCGCCCCGGTCGTATCGCACAGCCTGTGGCAGCCGTCCGCGGCCGGGACAGCCGCCAGCGCGCCGCTTATCCGGGCGCAGGGTCCGTCCGGCCCGGTCAGGATGGTCCCGTCCGCGTCGACCGCGACCAGTTCGCCGTCACGGCGCAGCAGCACCGGCCCGTCGCGTCTGGCGGAGATCGCCACCCGCCCGGCCCGCAGGCCGTCGAGCACCGCATCCGGCCCGGTTCCCTCGCACTCGATCCACGTCGTCGGTGATCCCAGCGAGGCGTGCGGCCCTGGGCTGTGCCAGTCGCTGCCGCCGACCGGGATCGCGGCAGGATCCCAGGCCAGCCACCACGCCAGCGGCGTGGTCCAGTGCTGGTCGAGCCAGCTCCAGTGCCACACCTCGACCAGCGGCGGCCGCTCGCGCATGGCGTGCAGCCAGCTGACGTGGCCGGCGATGGGGTGGTTGACCGACATGATCCCGCCCCGCTGCCGGGCATGGGCCAGCCAGTCGTCAGGGGTGTCGCGGAAGTCCACCCAGCCGACGTCGCCGAGCACGTTCGCGTGACCGGCATCGGTGGTCACCTCCTGGCCGGGCAGCAGGGTGATCCCGTACCTGGCCGACGCGGGGGCGAGTTCGGCGTGGTGGCTGACCGTGTTGTGGTCGGTGACGGCGAGGAAGTCAAGCCCGTGCTCGACCGCCAGGCGGGCGAGTTCGGGCACGGTCACCGCGCCATCGGAATGGACCGTGTGCGCGTGCAGGTCGCCGGCCAGCCAGCGCCGGCCGGCGGCCGCGGGCAGGTCGCGCCCGGCCGGGCGCGAGGCCGGCGCGGGCGGCGCGGCCGGCCGCAGATCCGGGCCCGCGACGACGGCCGAGTCAGCCGCGGTGGCGGTGAGCTGATAGGGGACCCCCTCCGGCCGCAGCCGGTAGATGCCGATCATGACGTGCCAGGTGCCCGGTTCCGGCTCGCCAGGCAGGTAGCCAGGTGTGGCCACGTCCGCGGAGATCACGAACGAGCGCCGGGCGCCACCTGACCAGCCGCGGAATCCGGCCGCGCCGAGACAGCCCAGGTCCAGGGTGGCCGCGGTCCGGTCATAGTCAAGCTCGACCCTGACTTGCCGGCAGCCGGGAGGCACCTCGACGGGCAGGTAGTGCCAAGCGGAAGCGAACCGGTCCTCGAACGTCCACCGGCCGGAGTGCCGCGTGATCTGATCCATGAGGTCATCTGATCACGGCCGATCCCGCGCGGGGCATCAGGCTGTGACCGAGCCTGGGTGCGGGGGGAGCTCCCGCATGCGGGGGGAGCTGCGGGTTGCTCCCCCCGCACGTCTGGCCGGCCGCCGGGGCCGGCAGGCTCGGGTTCCATTGTCGCGGTGCACCGCGCTGATTGCAGGTCCGACGCGGAAATAGGGCCTATCGCCCGTCGCGGCGCTCAGCCCGTCCCGGCGGCCTGCTCTGCTTCCCGCAGCACCCGCAGGATGTTGCCGCTGGCCAGCAGCGCGCAGTCGGCCTCGGTCCAGCCGCGGCGCAGCAGCTCGGCGAACAGGGCGGGGTAGCCGGACACGTCCGACAGCCCCACGGGTAGCTGGTCGCACCCGTCGAAGTCTCCGCCGAGCCCGACGTGTTCCACGCCGGCCACCGCGCGCACGTGCTCGACGTGGTCCGCGACCTGGGCGACCGTCGCGTTCGGCCGTGGGTGGGTGACGGCGCGCTCGGCCGAAGCCCGCGCCCGTTCGGAATAATCCTTCGGGTCGAGACCTTGCTCGCGCATCTCATCCACCAACTCGAGATCCCACTGCCGGCATTCCTCGGACACGAAGGCGGGCACGAACGTGACCATGCAGACGCCGCCGCCGGCGGCCAGCGTCTCGAGCACGTCGTCGGGCACGTTGCGCGGATGATCGCAGATCGCGCGGGCGCTCGAGTGCGAGAAGATGACCGGCCCGCGGGCGGCGGCCAGCGCGTCGCGCATCGTCGCGGGAGCGGTGTGCGAGAGGTCGACGAGCATGCCGAGGCGCTGCATCTCGGCGACCACCTCGCGGCCGAACCCGGTCAGGCCGCCGGCCGCGGGCTCGTCGGTGGCCGAATCGGCCCACGGGACGTTGTCGTTGTGGGTGAGGGTCATGTACCGGACGCCCAGCGCGTACAGCGCGCGCAGCACGCCCAGCGAGGACGCGATCGAGTGGCCGCCCTCGGCGCCGAGCAGCGAGGCTATCTTGCCCGCGGCCATGGCGCGCTCGGCGTCGTCGGCGGTCAGCGTGAGCTCCAGCGCGTCCGGGTAGCGGCCGACCATCCGGCAGGTCAGGTCGATCTGCTCGAGGGTGGCCGATACCGCGCTGTCGCCCTGCAGGCTGGAGGGCACGAAGACGGACCAGAACTGCGCGCCGACCCCGCCTGCGCGCAGCCGGGGCAGGTCGGTATGCGCGCCGGGAATCCCCGCGCTGAGATCGACCCGGTCCAGGTCCGACGCGACCATATCGCGCAGCGTCCAGGGCAGGTCGTTGTGCCCGTCCAGAATCGGCGAGCGGCTGAGCAGGTCCCGGGCCCGGTCCAGATCGCTGGTCATCGGTCTAGGATTCCAGTCCGGCCCGCCCGCCGCCACCGGGATAGCCGTGCCCTTGGCTGACGGGGTCCCGGCTCCGGGCCGGCCGGTCGCCGGACGGCTGGTCGCCGGCCAGCCGGCGCGGCTCACTCGCGGCTGTCGCGATGACGGTGAGCCGGGCCGTGCGCCTGCGGGCAGTGCGCGTCTGCGGGCGGCGCGGGGGTATCGCGGCGGATCGTGAGCAGCGGATCGGGAGCGTGATCGACCTGCAGCGTGGTGTGGCTGATCCGGTAGGTGCCGGCCAGCAGGCGCTCCAGGTCGACGCGGACGGCGTGACAGTCGAGCCCGGGGCCGACGAGCACGTGCGCGGACGCCGCGGGCATCCCGGAGGTGATCTGCCAGATGTGCAGGTCGTGTACCTCCACCACGCCCTCGCGCGCGGCCATGGCCCGGCCGATGGCATCGGGGGACAGTTCCGGCGGCGCCGCCTCCAGGAAGATCCGGCCCGACTCGCGCAGCAGGCCGATCCCGGCCTTGGCCATCAGCGCGACCACGACCAGGGAAGCGACGGCGTCGGCGCGGTCGAAGCCGGCGATGATCACGACGAGGCCGGCGATCGCGGTGGCCCCGAACGCGTAGGCGTCGGTCAGGATGTGCCGGAACGCGCCCTCTACGTTGAGGCTGCGCCGGTCGGCCCGGGCGGTCAGGGCGGCGGCGAGGGCATTGACCGCGAGGCCGGCCAGTGCGGTGCCGAGCACCGCGCCGCCGGCCACCGCGGAGGGTGAGATCAGGCGGCGTACCGCCTCGTAGGTCAGCCACGCCGAGAGCAGCAGCAGCGTGATCCCGTTCGCCTGGGCCGACAGGATCTCCGTGCGGCGCAGCCCGTAGGTGTACCCGCCGGCGGGCGGCCGCGCGGACAGCCGCATCGCGGTCAGCGCGAGCGCGATCCCCGCGGCATCGGTCAGCATGTGAGCCGCATCGGAGATCAGGGCGAGGGAGTGCGCCAGCAGGCCGATCGTCACTTCGGCGGCCATGAACGCAGCGATCAGCGCGAGTGCCGCGGCGAGATACCGGGCGCCGGTGCCGGCCGCCGGCCCGGGTGCCGCGGCCGGCCCGGTCCCCGGTGCGCCGACGCCGGCGCCGTCCGGCCGCCGGGGCGCCGGGTCCGCGTCCGGCCGCTGACCCCCGGCGAGGCCGTGCCCTGCGTGACCACGGTGGCCGTGCGCGTTCGGGACGATCATGATTACTGGCGGATCTGAGCGGCCGGGCGCTCGGGGTGAGCGGCGGCCGGGGCATGGCCAATGTGGGTGAGCGCGATATCGAGCAGCATCCGGACGTGCGAGTCGGCGAGCCGGTAGTACGCCATCCGTCCTGACCTGCGGGCCTGCACGACCCGGTGGGCCCGCAGCAGCCGCAGGTGGTGCGAGACGGCCGACTCGCTGGCCCTGGCCGCCGCGGCCAGGTCGCAGACGCACATCTCGCCTTCGAGCAGCGCGACCAGGACCCGCAGCCGGCCCGGGTCGGAGAGCAGCCCGAACACGTCGGCCAGGTCGGCGACCTGCTCATCGGCCGGCATCGAGGCGCGGACGCCGGTCACCCGGTCGCGGTCGACGACGCGGACCGTGCAGTCATCGAGGCTCTCGGCCGGGCGCATGTCTGAATAACTGCTCATACGTTCCTATGTTACCCGCCCGCCGGCCGGTGAAAAGGCTTACCTCACGCGGGCTTGCGGGTCCGCCGCCTGCTCGTCCCGCTCCCTGCCCCGGCCTTGCCCGTGCCGGACCGGCCGGACTGCGCGGTCTTGGCCTGGCCGCGCGGGGCCCGCTTCGCAGGCTCGGTGTCCCCGGCGGCCTTTTTCCTGGCCGGCTGCGATCGTTGGCCCTGCCCGGCCCGCTTCTCCTTGGCCTGCTGCACGCTGGCGCGCAGCGCCTCGACCAGGTCGATGACCTCGCCACCCCCGCCGTTGCTCGGCTCGACCGCGGTCACCTCGCGCCCGGCGGCCTTGGCGGCGACAAGTTCCTCGACCGCGGCCCGGTACTCGTCGGTGTACTGAGACGGGTCGAAGTCCGCGGCCAGCGAGTCGATGTAGCTGCTGGCCATCGCGAGTTCCTGCTTGCGCACGGTGACCTCGGTCTGCGGCGCCAGGGATTCGGCGTTGCGGACCTCCTCGGGCCACAGCAGGGTCTGCACCACCAGCACGTCGCCGGTCGCCCGCAGTACCCCGAGCGCCTCCCTGGACCGCAGCGTGACCTTCACCACGGCCACCCGCTCGCTGTCGGCCAGCGTGTCGCGCATCAGCACGTAGGGCTTCACCGCGGACTTGTCCGGCTCGGCATAGTACGCCTTGTTGTAGAGCAGCGGGTCGATCTGCTCGGCCGGGACGAACTCGAGAACGTCGATCTCCTTGGACGAGGCGAGCGGCAGGTTGCTGAAATCCTCGTCGGACAGGACCACCATCTCCCCGTCCGGCAGCTCGTACCCCTTGGCGATGTCGCTGTACGGCACCTCCTGGCCGTCGAGCTCGCACACCCGCTTGTACCGGATGCGGCCGCCATCGACCGCGTGGACCTGCCTGAAGGACACGTCGTGCGCCTCGGTGGCCGTGTAGAGCTTTACCGGGATGGCCACCAGGCCGAACGAGATTGTCCCCTTCCATACCGGGCGCATAAAGTCAGCATAAGCGCAGGTCGGTGAGGGAGCGGAGTCGTGCGGGCCGCTGAACGCCTGAGGACTGCTGTCATGCCCCGCTTTTGTCACCGCGCATGTACATCCTGATACTTTCGCTCAGGTCGTCCTGTTGCACGCCCGCCCACGAGAGAGGACCGACCGCCCATGACTGACGTCCCGCCCCCCGCGCAGGCGTCCGGCGACCCGTTCGGCACCCTGACAGGGCCGCTGGCCGGGACGGTGCGGATGAAACTCGAGGTCGTCGAGTCCCGCCTGATGACCCCGCATATGCAGCGGGTGGTGCTGACCGCGCCCGAGCTCGCCAGCTTCGAGCACCTGCCCGGCCAGGACGTGATGCTCCTGGTAGACGAGGACCATGGCCGCCCTGTCCGCCGCAGGTACACCATCCGCGCGGTCGACCGGGGCCGCCGGCTGCTCACTCTCGACGTGGTACGGCACTCCGACGGCCCGGGGGAGCGCTGGATCCGGGCGGCCGCGCCCGGCGTGACGGTCGAGGGCATCGGCCCCCGCGGCAAGATCAGTCCGGCCCCGCACACGGACTGGCACCTGTTCATCGGGGACGATTCGAGCCTGGCCGCGATCTTCGCGATGACCGAGTCGCTGCCGCCTGACACCACGGCGACCGTGATCCTCGAGGTACCCGAGCCCGCGGACGCGCAGGACCTGCGGCCGCACGCCCCCGTCCAGCTCACCTGGCTGTACCGGCGCGGCAGGCCCGCCGGCCAGCCGCAGGCGCTGGTCTCGGCGGCGTCGGCGGTCGCGATCCCGGCCGGCCGGCCGCACGCCTACCTCCTCGGTGAGGCGCGCGTGGTGCTGGCCCTGCGCCAGGTGCTCCAGGAGCGCCGGCTCGAGCCCGCGCAGATCTCCCCCAAGTCGTACTGGGGCCGCGGCAAGGCAAACGCGAGCCACGGCGAGCCGGCCAGGGACGGCTAGGGACGGCTGGGACCGGCGCGGCCGCGGCCAGCCGCGGCGCGCCCGGCCGCGGCGCGGCCGGGCCTGGTCAGCCGGAGTTGTACTGCCGGAACGCCACCGCGTACTCGCAGCCCGCGCCCAGCCCCACGAAGCCGGCCATGTTGCGCAGGAACTCGTCAGGGTCGAAGTCCCGGCCGAGGCCCTCGATGTACACCTTGTGCTCGCGCAGCGAGGCCACGCCGGCGTCGATCGTGGCGGTCACGTCGGCAAAGTGCGTCGGGTCGTTGCTGGCCCCCACGAACAGGTGCTTGATCCCGGTCCAGGCGGGCCCGGCGTCTGGAAACACCCACGGGTTGGCCGCGTCCCGGCAGGCGTCCAGCACCGCCAGCCCGACCGCACGGTGATCGGAGTGGTTGACGTTAGGGGTGTCGCCCCAGGTCAGATCGAAGTTCATGGTGAACACCGCGTCGGGGCGCAGCTGCCGCAGCGCCGCGGCCAGGTCCCGCCGCAGCGGCAGGCCGTACTCCACCAGGCCGTCCGGGTAGCTGAGGAAGTCCACCTCGTGCACGCCGACGACCGCCGCGCTTCGCCGTTCCTCGTCCTCGCGCAGCGGCCCGACCTGGTCGGGCGGCATCGCGGCGATGCCGGCCTCGCCGCGGGTGACGATCAGGTATGACACCGAACGTCCCTGGCCGGTCCACCGCGCGACCGCCGACGCCACCCCGTATTCAAGATCATCCGGGTGTGCGACCACGGCCACTGCCCGGTCCCAGTCCTCCGGTATCGGTTCCATCGCTGCCTCCCGTGCCGTGCCTGCCCGCCTGCCGAGGACTACCCTGCCAGATGGGTCGGGCGTAGGCTTCATGGCCTGCCTGTGGATGACGACGGGGCGCGGGAGGAGACGGCGGTGGCCGACATTGTCCGGGCCGGACTGGTCCAGCAGCGCTGGACGGGTGACAAGGAATCGATGATCAGCGCGGCGGTCGATCACGTCAACGCCGCGGCGTCGGCCGGGGCGCAGGTGGTGTGCCTGCAGGAGCTGTTCTACGGGCCGTACTTCTGCCAGGTCCAGGACGCCGACTACTACACCTACACCGAGGCGGTCCCGGACGGCCCGACGACCAGGCTCATGCAGGAACTGGCCAGGCAGCACGGCATCGTGCTCATCGTGCCGGTGTACGAGGAGGAGCAGCCCGGGGTCTACTACAACACCGCGGCGGTGATCGACGCCGACGGCAGTTACCTGGGCAAGCACCGCAAGAACCACATTCCCCAGGTCAAGGGGTTCTGGGAGAAGTTCTACTTCCGGCCGGGCAACCTCGGCTACCCGGTGTTCGACACCGCGGTGGGCAAGATCGGCGTGTACATCTGCTACGAGCGGCACTTCCCCGAGGGCTGGCGCGCGCTCGGGCTCGGCGGCGCCCGCATCGTGTTCAACCCGTCGGCGACCAGCCGGGGCCTGTCGGAGTACCTGTGGCGGCTCGAGCAGACCGCCGCCGCGGTGGCCAACGAGTACTTCGTCGGCACGATCAACCGGGTCGGCGTGGAGCCGCTCGGCGACAACGACTTCTACGGCCAGTCCTACTTCGCCAGCCCGCGCGGCCAGCTCATCGGCGACGCCGCCTCCGACCGCGAGGACGAGGTCGTCGTCCGCGACCTGGACATGGGCCTGCTGGCCGAGGTCCGCGACCAGTGGGCGTTCTACCGTGACCGCCGGCCTGACAGCTACGAGCAGCTGGTCCAGCCGTAAGCCCGGGAGGCAGTCATGCGCATCCTGATCAGCGGCGGCACGGTGGTCACCGCGACTGGCGCCATGCCCGCTGACGTCCTCGTGGATGGCGAGAAGGTCGCCGCCGTGGCCGTGAGGGACGATCCTGCCGAACGGCTCCGCGGCGAAGCAGATCGCAGCGATCAGGCCACCGCGGGGGCAGTGACCGCGGACCGGATCATCGACGCGACCGGGAAGTACCTGCTGCCGGGCGGGATCGACGCGCACACCCACATGGAGATGCCGTTCGGCGGGACGTTCTCGGCCGATACCTTCGAGACCGGCACCCGCGCGGCCGCCTGGGGCGGCACCACCACGATCATCGACTTCGCGATGCAGCCCAAGGGCACTTCGCTGCTCGCCACGCTGGACAAGTGGCACGCCAAGGCCGACGGCAACTGCGCCATCGACTACGGCTTTCACATGATCGTCTCCGACGTGAACGAGGCGACCCTCAAGGAGATGGACTCCTGCATCGCGGCCGGCGTGAACAGCTTCAAGATGTTCATGGCCTATCCGGGCGTGTTCTACGCCACCGACGGCGAGATCCTGCTCGCGATGCAGCAAGCGGCGCGGTCCGGGGCGATGGTCATGATGCACGCGGAGAACGGCATCGCCATCGACCAGCTGATTGCCCAGGCGCTGGCCGCCGGCCGGACCGATCCGGTGCAGCACGGCCTGACCCGGCCGCCCGAGCTGGAGGGCGAGGCCACCTCCCGGGCGATCATCCTGGCCCAGGTGGCCCGCTGCCCGCTGTACATCGTGCACCTGTCGGCGATCCAGGCGCTTGCCGCGGTGACCGAGGCCAGGGACGCCGGGCAGAACGTGTTCGCCGAGACCTGCCCGCAGTACCTGTACCTGTCTCTTGATGACCTGGCCAAGCCGGACTTCGAGGGGGCCAAGTACGTGGCCTCGCCGCCGCTGCGCCCGCCGCCGCACCAGCAGGCGCTGTGGCAGGGCCTGCGCCGCAATGACCTGTCGGTGGTGTCCACCGATCACTGCCCGTTCTGCTTCCGCGAGCAGAAGGAACTAGGCAGGGGCGACTTCTCCAAGATCCCGAACGGGATGCCGGGCGTGGAGCACCGGATGGATCTGCTGCACCAGGGCGTGGCGACCGGGGAGATCTCGCTGCCGCGCTGGGTCGAGATCTCTGCCACCACGCCGGCCCGGATGTTCGGCCTGTACCCGCGCAAGGGCGTGATCCAGCCGGGCAGCGACGCCGACATCGTCATCTACGACCCGTCGGCCAGGCAGACCCTGTCGGTGGCCACGCACCACATGAACGTGGACTACTCGGCCTACGAGGGGATGCAGATCACCGGGCGGGTGGAGACCACGCTGTCTCGCGGCCAGGTGGTCATCGACGCCGGCGAGTACCGCGGCCGCGCCGGTCACGGCCGGTTCCTCGAGCGTGAGCTGTGCCAGTACCTGGTGTGAGCCGCACGCCTGGCGCAGGCACCGCGAGCCCGGTCAGCCACAGCAGTTGCCGTCTCACCGGAAGTACCAGCTAAGGGGGACCATGACATGGACTTCGGTCTCGTCCTGCAGGCCGATCCGCCGGCCCGGGCCGTGGTGGACCGGATGCGCCTGGCCGAGGACAGCGGGTTTCGATACGGCTGGACGTTCGACTCGCACGTGCTCTGGCAGGAGCCGTTCGTCATCTACCCGCTGATCCTGGCCGCGACCAAGACGATGATGGTCGGGCCGATGGTGACCAACCCGGGCACCAGGGACTGGTCGGTCATCGCCTCGCTGTTCGCCACGCTCAACGACACGTTCGGCAATCGCACCGTGTGCGGCATCGGGCGCGGCGACTCCGCGCTGCGGGTCATCGGCCGGCGCCCCACGACGCTGGCCACGATGTCCGAGGCCATGCGGGTGATCAAGGGCCTGGCCGAGGGGCGCGAGGTGACCTGCGATGGCGCCGTGCTCCGGATCCCCTGGGTGCGCGACGGCAAGCTGGAAATCTGGATGGCCGGCTACGGGCCGAAGGCACTGAAGCTGGCCGGCGAGCAGGCCGACGGCTTCATCCTGCAGACCGCCGACCCGCACATCGCCCGCTGGACCATCGGCTCCGTCCGGGCCGCCGCCGCCGCGGCCGGCCGCGACCCGGAGACGATCACCATCTGCGTCGCGGCCCCCGCCTACGTGGGCAGCGACCTGCCGCACCAGCGCGACCAGCTGCGCTGGTTCGGCGGCATGGTCGGCAACCACGTCGCCGACCTGGTGGCCAGGTACGGCACCTCGGGTCCGGTACCGCACGAGCTGACCGACTACATCGCCGGCCGGCAGGGCTACGACTACTCCCACCACGGCCGGGCCGACAATCAGTCCGCGGACTTCGTGCCGGACGCCATCGTGGACCGGTTCTGCCTGCTCGGCAGCGAGTCGGCGCACGTGGACAGGCTGCGCGAGCTGGCGTCGCTGGGCGCAGACCAGTTCGCCGTCTACCTGATGCACGACGAGCCGGACAAGACCCTGGCCGCCTACGGCCGCGACATCATCCCGGCGCTGGCGTAACCGCTGGCGTAGCACCGGGAGCGGCGGGTCTTCTGCTCAGATCCGCTGCTGACCCGCCTCAGGCCGCTCATCATCGAGGAGCCCGGCTCGTTCGGCCAGGCCGGCGGCCTGCACCCGGCCGGCCACGCCCAGCTTGCGCAGGATGCTGGTCACGTGCACGCTGGCCGTCTTGGGGCTGATGAACAGTTCGGCGCCGATCTGGGCATTGGTCCGCCCGGCCGCGAGCAGCCGGAGCACGACCATCTCGCGGTCGGTCAGCCCGTGCCGGCCCGCGGCCGGCGGGTGGCCGGGGCCTTGCCCGGCGGCGGCCCGCAGACCGCGCCGAGCGGGATCCGGGCACGCCGGGCCAGCTTGCGGATCTCGGCCAGCAGCGGGGCGTGACCCTCGGCCGCCTCGGCGGCGGCCCGCAGGGCGCCGGCCGCCTCGCGCGTCCGGCCCTCGTTGAGCAGCGCTTCGGCGTGCCGCCAGCCGGCGTAGCCGGCCCGGTGCGGCCAGCGCAGCTCCGCCCACGCTTTCACCGCGGCGCTCCAGGCCCCGGGGTCGCCGGATCCCGTCAGCCGGGAGCGCTCGGCGTCCCAGGTGGCACGCTCGGCCGGGATGGCGGCCACGAACGGGTGGTCGGCGAACGGATTGATCGTCATCCCGGCCACCGCGGCGGCCAGCGCCTGGCCGGCCGTCACGGCCGCTTCGGCGGCGGACTCGTCGCGCCGCGCCCGGGCCAGCTCGGCGAGGTCGGCGCAGGCCCGCATCCCGGCGGTCAGCAGGCGCCCGCAGAAGATCCCCCACTGCGAGCCTTCGACCTGCGCGGCCGCCCGCTGCGCCTCCGCCAGCGCCTCGTCCGGCCGGGCGGCCCACAGCGCCAGCTCGGCGCTGCGCTGCGCCGCCTCACGGGACCGGTCGAAGTTCGCGACGTGCCCGATGAGGTCGCGGATCTGCTGCTGGCGCCGCTGCGCGGCCTCGATGTCGCCGCGCAGCAGGTCGATCTCGACGCGGTACAGGTGCACCAGCCAGTGATCGACGGTGGGCGTCTCCTCGGTCAGCGGGTCGACCAGCTCCCCGGCTTCGGCCGTGCGGCCCTGGGCCACGAGGGCCTCGGCGGCGTTGGCGGACAGGATGGCGCTGTTCCAGAAGTCTTCCAGGCCGGCCTGGCGGGCGTCCCGCAGGCCGCCCCGCGCCACGTCGGCGGCGGCGGTGAATTTCGCCGTCTTGAGCAGTACGTCGCTCTCGTAGATATCGATCAGGATGCCGGCCTCGCTGTCCCCGGCCGACCCGGTCAGCGCCTGGCACCGCCGCAGCACGGCGAACCCCTTGTCCATCTGCCCCTGCAGGAACTGGTGGTAGGCGAAGATGGACAGCAGCCGGGGGACCAGCGCCGTCGCGCCTGCCGCCTCGGCGATTTCCAGCCCCCGGTTGACCGCGTTGATGCCGTTCTCGACCTGTCCCTGGCCGACGAAAAGGAAATGCCCGTAGTAGAACAGGGCCTCGGCGTGCTCGGCCGACGGCGGTGCCTGCTCGAACAGGCGCAGCGCCTCGGTGATGAGCTCGACGCTGGGGCCGGGCGCCTGCTGCCCGCCGAGATACGCGGCGGCCAGCCCCCGGAACCGCGCGGCGCGCTCATGGATGATCGCGTTAGTGGCCGGATCCTGGTGGCCGGCGAACCGGCGGTAGGCCTCTTCGGCGAGCGCGCTGGCATCCTCGGCCCGGCCCGAGACGTAGCGGGCGTCGATGGCCCGCACGTATAGCCCGGGCAGCGATATCCCGGCCTGCTCGCCGGCCGCCGGCTCGGCCTGGCCCAGCTCGATGGCGCGCTGCCAGTGCGCCGCCGCCTCGGCATAGCCGAAGACCCGCTCGGCGGCCACGCCGGCCGTGACCCTGGCGCGCAGTTCCTCGGTGACGCGGCCGGCCGCGGCCCAGTGGTCGGCCGCCTCGGCGGCCAGCCCCTCCTCGCCGGCCGCCTCAAGCGCCCGCGCGGTGCGCTCGTGCAGCGCCAGCCGCTCGCCGGGCAGCAGCCCGCCGGCCACGGCTTCGGCCAGCAGCGCGTGCCGGGCCCGGTACCGCCCGTCGGGCTCGGTCTCGGCCAGCAGCCGGGCGGCGGTCAGCTCCTGCAGCCCCGCCCGCAGCGCTTCGGCGCCGAGCCCGGCCACGCCGGACAGCTGGTCCTCGGTCAGCGGGCACCCGGCCACCGCGAGCGCGGCCAGCACCGCGCGCGCGTCGGGGCCGCAGCCGCTGGCCCGGGCGGTCAGCAGCTCGGCCAGCCGGGTGGGCAGCCCGCCAGGCCGGCCTAGCCCGGTTCCGGCCGGCCTGGCCAGCACGTCGGCCACGAGCTGCTCGGCAAAGAACGGGTTCCCCTCGCTGCGGGCATATACCTCGTCGGCCACTCCCGCCCGCGGCGGGCCGCCCATCAGCCCGGCGACCTGCTGCGCGACCTCGTCGCGGGACAGCGGGCCGAGCCGGATCTCCGCCACCTGGCCGCCGCCCCGCATGTGCGCGAGCCAGCCGGCCACCTGCGGTTCCACCGCCATCTCATCGCTGCGGCAGGTCGCCACCACGGTCATCGCGTCGCTGCGGCCCGCCCGGGTCAGGAAGATCAGGAAGTCCAGCGTCGCGCTGTCGGCCCATTGCAGGTCCTCGATCACCAGCACGAGCTGGCCCTGCCGCGCCACCGCCGCGAGCAATTCGGCCACTCCGGAGAACAGCCGCCCGCGCTGCCAGCCCTCGGCCCGGCCGCCCTGGCTGGTGTCGGAAGGCTGCAACCGGGGCAGCAGCCGGGCCGCCTCCACCCGGGCGTACGGCGGAACCACGTCTAGCGCGCGCTCGAACACCGCGCCGCCGTCCAGCCGGCTCAGCGCGTCCAGCGTCTCCGCGACCGGCAGGAACGGCAGCTTCTCGGCCAGCGGGAGGCATGCCCCCCAGGCCGACGCCAGCCCGCCGGCCGACCGCAGGCCCTCGGCCACGAACCGGGTCTTGCCCACGCCTGCGTCCCCCACCACCAGCAGCAGGCGGGTATTCCCGTCCAGCGCTGACCGCAGGCCGGACAGCTCGTGCGCACGGCCGACGAAGACCTGCGACCCGGCCATGCTCCCCTTATCCGCCGCGCGCGAGTCATCCGCTCGCGCCCAGACCGGCAAAAACATCCCCAAGGCTGTGTCAAGCCGAGGATACGCCTGGCCCCCCGTCAACTCCGCCATCAACGAACTCACTGTTCCCCCGACACGCCCGTCCGGCCTTCGCCGGCCGGCCCCCCTCGGGCGGGCCGGCGGCCGCTTACGGACCAAGACAATCCCAACAAGATTCCAACGGGCGGTAAAGCGGCGCGGTTCACTCACCGGTGCGATGTCACCGGCTGCGCAGGCGCGGTTTCAGAACCGGACCCGCCTGACCACGGGGCGGATCAGCCCAGGAAGTTTTCGAGCCAGGCCGTGTGGTAGCGGCCGGACCGCACGTCCGGCACCTCGAGCAGCCGCCGGTGCAGCGCCGCCGTCGTGGTCAGCCCGCCGATCTCCAGTTCCGCGAGCGCCTGGCTGGCCCGGTCCAGCGCCTGCGGCCTGCTGCTGCCCCAGGCGCACAGCTTGGCCACGAGCGAGTCGTAGAACGGAGGGATGGTGGTCCCCGGAGCCAGCGCGTGGTCGATCCGGATGCCGGGTCCGCCCGGCAGTTCGAGCGAAGTGACCGTGCCTGGCCGCGGCATGAACTTCTTGTCCGGGTCTTCGGCATTGATGCGGCACTCCACCGCGTGACCGCGCACGCCGATGTCTTCCTGCCGGACCGATAGCGGCTGGCCCGCTGCCACCCGCAACTGCTCGGCGACCAGGTCGAGGCCGGTGACCAGCTCGGTGATCGGGTGCTCCACCTGGATTCGGGTGTTCATCTCCATGAAGTAGAAGTCGCCGGAGGTCACGAGGAACTCCACCGTGCCCGCGCCCGCGTAGCCGACCCGCCGTGCGAGCCGCGCCGCCGCCGTGGTCATCCGGTCGCGCAGGCCGGGCGACAGCCCGGGCGCGGGAGCCTCCTCGAACAGCTTCTGCCGCCGTCGCTGCAGCGAGCAGTCCCGCTCGTAGCAGTGCACGACCGTGCCGAAATGGTCGGCGAGCACCTGCACCTCGATGTGCCGGGCCTCCGAAAGGCTCCGTTCCACGTACACCGCATCGCTGCCGAACGACGCGGCCGCCTCCCGCTGGGCGGCCGGCAGCACCGAGCGCAGCGCGGCCTCGTCGGCGGCCGGCCGGATACCGCGCCCGCCGCCGCCCGCGGCCGCCTTGACCAGCACCGGATAGCCGATCCTGGCAGCCGCCGCGACCGCCTCGTCCACGCCGCCGACCAGTCCGCTGCCCGGCACGAGCGGGACGCCCGCCTCCTCAGCCAACCCCCGGGCCCGCGCCTTGTCGCCCATCGCCGCGATGGCAGCGGCGGGCGGCCCGACGAACGTCAGCCCGGCCGAGGTCACCGCCCGCGCGAATGCGGCGTTCTCGCTGAGAAACCCGTAGCCGGGATGGACGGCATCGGCTCCGGCGTCCTTCGCTGCCGCGATCAGCGCGTCGGCGTCCAGGTAACTACGGGCGGCCTGCGGCGGCCCGATCAGGCGGGAGTCGTCGGCCTTGCGCACGTGCGGCGCATCCGCGTCCGCCTCGGAGTACACGGCCACCGCCTCGGCGCCGACCAGGTGACAGGCCCTGATGACGCGGACCGCGATCTCGCCCCGGTTGGCCACGAGCACCCGGCGCAGCGGCCGGGCGGTGACCGGCGTCGGCTCCATCAGCTGCCCTCCGGCGTGCGCGTGCGTCCGGCCTCGCTGTGCCCGGGTCCAGCCTCGCTGTGCCCCGGGTCCGGACTGCGGCGTCAACCCTACCGACGGACCCGGCCCGGCCGGGCGCCCGCCTCGCCGTCACCTGCGGTCAATCGCCCGACCAGGCCCGCGTCGCGGCTGGCCGACGCTATCCTGCCGATGCGGCGACGTACGCCATGCAGGTCTGCGCACCCCCAGGAGGGACACGATGAGCCTTGATGAGGCCTCGCGCCAGCTCGAGCAGGCCATTCACGACGCCCAGGTGGCGTTCGACTGCATCGGCCTGGGTCACATCGACCGGGCGCACACGAGCGCGCTGACCGCCAGGACGGCGGCCGACGCCGCGGAAACCGCGCTGCGCGCCGCCCTCCGTGACACGAACGCTCCCCCGGACGACGACCTGTAGGCGCCGCCGTCGCGCCCCCTCCCCCACAGGCCGGGGCAAGGGGGTTGATGGCGCCGTTGGTGTTCACCCGTGAACACCTAACCGCCCATCAACATCACCGCGGGGCGTGTTCGCAGGCTCCCTCCCAGCCCGGGCCTGCCCGTTGTTTCCTGAGTCAGTGTTTCCTGAGTCAGTTGATGCCCGGCCTGATGACCTCGTCGAAGCCGCCGAGCACGCCGGTATCGCCCGAGCGGTGCACCGGTCCGGCCGGCGGCCGGTGCCACAGCCAGCAGTCCAGGTCGGCGGCGGCGCCGCTGATCTCGGCTCTGGCCGGCCCGCCGCTATCGGTCCGGGCCACGTGGATGCCCGGCTCGTCGCAGGTATTCCCCTCGTCCGGGTCGGTGCCGGTGAACCGGCCCAGCGTCACCAGCCACGAGTGACCGGTGTCGGTGGCCCGGATCCGGACAGTCCGCCCGGGAGCGGGCGTGACCGTGCCCCAGCCGGGACATGCCCCGTACATCACCCGCAGTCCCTCATCGACCCCGTCGGCCGCCAGCCGGGCGTCGATCGGGGTCCGGCCGCCTGCGGTGAGCTCCGCGTCGACCCGGTGGATGAGTGCCTCATGCGCCTGGCGGCGCACGATGAATCCGACGGTGTGGTCATCTGACCAGGTCCAGGCTGGGGTGTCCGGGCTGGTCGCGGCCAGGATCTCGCCGAGGCCGCGGCTCGCGCGCCGGTAGCAGGCGAGCAGGCCTGCCCGGTCGCCGGGCCGCGGCGGGGTGAGCTTCTCGGCCTCGGCGCGCGGCAGGTTCTCCCGGACGACGGCAGTCCAGAAGAACTGCACCTCCGCGAGGTGCCAGAGCAGGTCATCGGCAGTCCAGTCCGGGCACGCAGGCACGGGTGCCTGCGGTGACGCGTCCTGGATGGCCGTGGCGAAGCGTGCCGATTCCCGGCCCAGGTGCTCGTGAAAGTCAACGTCGCCGGGCATGGCGTCCACGCTACCCGGCGCGGCCGTCATCCCCGGGCGCCCGGCGCCTGCCTGGCCATCTCGCTGTCGCCGACGCGGGCGTCCAGCCATTCGCAGAGCGGGCGGGTGGCGCGCAGGAACCCGGTCACCCGGCCCTTCGCCGCCGCCGTGCCCAGCCAGGCGGCGGCCGGCCACTCCTGCCACGCGATCAGGCCCTTGTGCCGGAGCAGGTCAGCGCGCGGGTGGTCCCTGGGGTAGCCGCGCGGCGCGGTCTTCAGGCTCTCGTGGCCGGTGACCGCGACGTCATGCTGCTGCATCCCCGCGATGACCTTGCGCAGCTCCTCGCCGGCGAGATCGCCGGCGACCGCGCGGCGGTAGCGCTCCAGCTGATCGGGGGCCATGTGGTACATCCCGCCGCCCGCCGCGAGCCCGGTGGCGGACAGCTGGATGTAGCCGCCGCCGGCCAGGGTGGCGGCGATGGCCGTCTTGTACGGCGACTTGTCGGCGCTGAACCGGACATCGCGGTACGGACGGAAGATCTTTCCTTCGCCGAACTCGGGCTCCAGCTCCGCGAGCAGCGCGGCCATCGGCGCGTGCACGTCCCGCTCGTAGCGCGCCTTGTGCGCGGTCCAGTAGGACTTGGTGTTATCGGCCGCCAGGCCTTCGTAGAACTCCAGCGCCTCGGCAGGCCATCCGCTGAAGGTCACAGGTTCCCCGATCAGCTGGCCAGGATTTCGATCTGGCTGGTCATGCTACCCGCGAGCTACCCGGCAGGCCGGCCTGCGCCTGGCCGGCCACGCGCGTTGATACGATCCCGGCATGCCTGGTGCTGAAGTCGCCGGAGAATTCAGGGTGATCGCGTGAAATTCGCATGGCTGTGCAGCCATGAGGCTTACCAGCCCGAAGAGCTGGTCGAGCAGGCGGTCGCGGCCGAGGAGGCCGGGTTCGACGTGGTGCTCGGGTCAGACCACTTCCATCCGTGGGTGGATGACAATTCCGCTGCGGGCTTCGTGTGGTCCTGGCTGGGCGCGGTGGCCGCCCGGACCCGGCGGGTGCAGCTCGGGACCTCGGTCACCTGCCCGCTGTTCCACTACCACCCGGGCCTGATCGCCCAGGCCGCCGCTACCGTGGACCGGCTGTCCGGCGGCCGGTTCCTGCTCGGCGCCGGAACCGGCGAGGCCATCAACGAGCGCCCGCTGGGCTTCGACTTTCCTCCCTACCGCGAGCGGCAAGATCGCATGCGGGAGGCGCTGGAGATCATGCACCGGCTGTTCGCCGGCGAGAAGCTCACCTTCGACGGCACGTACTACCAGACCGACAGCGCCCGTCTGTACTCCCCCCCGGTGCATCAGGTGCCGGTGCTGATGGCCGCGGGCGGCCCGAAGTCGGCCGCGTTCGCCGGCCAGTTCGCCGACGGCCTGATCACCAGCGTGAAGGATCCGCAGGACACGGTCAGGAACATCATCGAGCCGTACCGGCGCGCGGCCGCGGAACGGGGCGGTTCTCAGCTCGTGATGGCTACCCGGTGGACCGTGCTGGGGGGCAGCGAAGACGAGTTCTGGCAGGCGCTGTCGCCGATGCGCGGGCTGCGCGCCCCCGGCAGGCTTGAGGCGGCAGACCCGGCCGAGCTGCGGTTCCGGGCGGACGAGATGGACCGGGCCGAGGTGCTGGGCAGCTACGCGTGCATCACTGAGCCCGCCGCGCTGGTGGAGGCTTACCGGCCGCTGGTCCACGACGTCGGCGCCGACATCGTCTCCATCCAGGTCTGCACGGCCGACCCGATCGCCACGATCGCTGAGATCGGCGCCGAGGTGCTGCCCAAGCTCCGGTCCTGAGCCGGGCCGGCCCGGGCGGCCGTCGCGCTAAATCCAGTCCTTGCGCCGGAAGATCACGTACAGGGCGGCCGCAATGACGACGATGAGCCCGATCGAGAAGCCGAATCCCCACTGGTTGCCGAAGCCCGGATAGGGGACGTTCATGCCGTAGAAGCCGGTGATCAAGGTGGGCACGGCTATGATCGCGGCCCAGCCGGTGACCTTCTTCGTGATGGTGTTCAGCCGGTTGCTCTGGATGGTCAGGTTCGTCTCCAGGATCGTCGTGACCAGGTCGCGCAGGCTCTCCGTCCACTCGGTGACGCGCAGCACGTGGTCGTAGACATCCTGGTAGTAGGGATGCAGCGCATCGCTGACGACCTGCAGGTCGCGCCGGAGCAGGGTATTGACCACCTCCCGCATCGGCAGCACGACGCGGCGCAGCAGGACCAGGCTCTTGCGCAGCTCGAAACTGCGCCGCTGGACGACCCGGTCCATGGGCTTGTCCGCGAAAAGCTGGTCTTCCAGGCTCTCGATCGCGTCATCCAGGCTCTGCACGGCCGCGAAGTGACCGTCCACGATGTTGTCGATCAGCCCGTAGAGCAGGTAGCCGACGCCGAACTTGGCCAGGTCGGGGTTGGCGTCCCAGTACTGAAGGACGGAGCCGATGTCCAGCCCGTCATCCTTGCGCACGGTGATCAGCGCCCGTTTGGTGATGAAGGCCGACGTCTCGCTCGTTGTCAGCTGCCCGGTGTCGGTGTCCAGGTAGACGGCGTAAGCGGTGAGAAATAGATGGGTGCGGTACCGGTCCAGCTTGGGCCGCTCGTGCGGCTCCACCGCGTCTTCCACGGCCAGCGGGTGCAGGCCGAACTCGCTGCTGAGCACGCTGAGATCGTCGCGGTCCGGATCCAGCAGGTCGAGCCAGATCACGGACGACTCGTCGAGCAGGTAGTCGCTGATGTCGGCCACCGGGAAGCCGGAAAGCTCCAGGTTTCCTTGCCGGTAGAGCCGGGTCCGGGCCTGGCAGTTGGTCGGCGTGGAATCGCAGATCGCCACCGAGGCCGCCGTGGCGGGCTCCGGGCCGCCGATGCTTGGTAGCTCCTTCGGTTGCTCCCCCGTCATGCGGGCTCCTTTCCGGCCGCAGGCCGGGCAGCCCGGCCTGTTGTGCTATCCCGGCTTCCCGGGCGCCGGCTCAGCCGGGGCGCTCCAGCGCCGCGCGGTCCCACGATGCGCAGTTGGCCGCCGCCTCGTAGGTGCTTTGCAGGAACTCGAGCAGGTACGGTCCCGGATTCTGCTGGGCCGTCACCGCCTCGTAGGGCAGCACGAACTCGCCAAGCTCCGCGCTGTAGAACGCGTCCGCCGGACGGAGCGGGGCCTCCCGGTACCCGTCGGGTTCGGGGTAGGCGTAAGAGTAGAACAGGCCCTGCCCTTCCCCGCCCGGCCAGTAGCCGGCGCTGCTCACCTCGTGCGAGTACGCCTCGAGCATCACCTGCGGGCCGCAGTGCGGCGGCCGGCCGGGATGCGGCGGCGCGGGCCGTCCCGAGAACCGCGTCACCGCCAGGTCCAGCGAGCCCCAGAACAGGTGAACCGGGCTGGCCTTGCCGGTGAACCGGCCACGGAAGACCTTGAAGATCCGCTCGACCTCCACCAGGGCCAGCCAGAACCGCCGGGCCTGGTCGCCGTCGTAGGACGCGTGCACGCGATCGCCGGGGAAGGGGATGGCGCCCTCGATCTCCACCGGCACCGGCCAGATCTCGGTGCCGACGCCCAGCTCGTCCAGGCCCCCGGTCACCTCGGCGTAGAAATCGGCCACCGGCCGCGCGGCCAGGGCCACCGGGCGGGCCGTTCCGGCGCTGGTCACAATGTCGAGCTGGTGGCCGCGGAAGTCGAAGTCGATCTGGAAACTCGGGCCGGCCGGGTGCGGCATGAGCGAGGTGGTGAAGCCGCGCGCGGTCAGGTAGAGCGTGACATTCCACCAGTGGTTGGCCAGCGGCTCGTTGGCCATCCGCACCTTGCCGACCACCTGGGTCCACAGCTGCAGCGTGTCCCGCGTGGCCTGCCACTCGGCCAGCGGCAGCGCCGGCCACGACGGCCGCGATGTGGTGGCGGCAGCGTGCTCGCCTGGTCGGGAGTTCATCGTGTACAGCCTGCCAGCCCCGCCCTGCCAGCGGAAGTGGGCTCTGGCGAACGCGGCGCCGGGCCGCCTGCCAGGATGTGGCTTATGAAGATGGAAGAGGTCATTGCCGTGGGCATGCGGCAGTCGGCCGGCGACCTGCTGCTGGACCCCCAGGACATTCCCTGGGTCCCGCAGGCCAGCGGCGTCTGGTTCCGGCCGCTGCGGATCTCGCTCGGCCCCGGCACCTGGACCGGCCTGCTCCGGGTGACCGGGGGTGGAACCGTCGGCCTGCACCGGCACGTCGCCCCGGTCGAGGCGTGGGTGGTCGGCGGCCGGTGGCGCTACCTGGAGCACGACTGGGTCGCGCGGCCGGGAAGCTACGTGTACGAGCCGGCCGGTGACGTGCACACCCTGGTGACCCTCGGCGACGAGGAGATGATCACGCTGTTTTCCGTGCACGGGCCGATCCAGTACCTCGGTCCCGGCGGCGCGGTGAGCTACGTGGAAACGGCAGAGACGAAACTGCGCAGGTACGTGGACTTCTGCGCGTCGCACGGCATCGAGGTCGCCCCTATCATCTGCTGAGCGCCCGCTGGTCAGCTCCTGCCGGTGATTACACTGCCACGGTGGATTATCAGTTGCAGGGGCGGATCGCGCTGGTCAACGCGGCCAGCCGCGGTATAGGCCGGGCCATCGCCGAGGCGCTCGCCGCCGAGGGAGCGCGGGTGGTGATCTCATCCAGGAACCAGGACGCGATCGACCGCGCGGCACGGGAGATCGGCGCGGCGCACGGCGCCGAGGTTGTCGGGGTAGCGGCCGATGTGACCGACCCCGGCGCCGCCGCCCATCTGGTGAGCATCGCGGCGCAGCGTTTCGGCGGCCTGGACATCCTGGTGAACAACAGCGGCGGGCCGCCGTTCGGCACGTTCGCCGATCTCGACGACGCGGCCTGGCAACGGGCGTTCGACCTGCTGCTGCTCAGCGTGGTCCGGATGGTGCGCGCCGCGCTGCCGTACCTGCGGGCCAGCGGCCGCGGCCGCATCATCAACGTGGCGTCGACCTCGGTGAAAGAGCCGCTGCCCGGGCTGATGCTGTCCAACAGCCTGCGCGCCAGCGTGGCCGGCCTGGCCAGGACGCTCGCAGGCGAGCTGGCTCCCGACCAGATCACCGTGCACAACGTGCTGCCCGGGCGGATTCTCACCGACCGGCTGCGCGACCTGTTCGCCGAGACGGCCCGGCAGGCCGGCGCCGACGTGGATGACCTGGTCCAGGCCGAGATGGCTAAGGACATCCCGCTGGGCCGGGTCGGCGAGCCCTCAGACGTAGGTCATCTGGTGGCGTTCCTCTGCTCGGCTCCGGCCTCCTACCTGACCGGCCTCACGGTCGCCATCGACGGAGGCCTGCTGCGCGGGATCTTCTGAACGCCTCGCGGCCGGTGCCGCCGGCGGTCAGCCGGCGGTGGCCGCCGCAAGCAGCCGGGCCAGCAGCTCGGCCTTGATCGCAGGCCTGGACCCGAACACCAGCAGGAACATCGCTTCCCTGACCAGCCGCTGAGCGTGCTGATCAAGAAGGATGCCCCGGCTTCCCACCTGGACCAGGAGCGCGGTGGCGGCCCGCATGGCCAGCTCGGCCGCGGCGGCGCGGGCCGCCGGCAGCTGCTGCGGCGCAGCCTCGTCCAGGCCGGTGCGGCAGGCCTCGGCCTGCTGATCCAGCCCGGTCGGCCCGAGCAGCGCCCGGCAGCGGCTGAGCACGCCCAGCGCGAGGGACCCGTTCAGCCGCAGGCCGGCCGCGTCCTGCGGGCCGAACTCGGCGAACGGCTGCCGGCCCAGCACCTGCGGGCCCGGCACGAAGTGCTTGGCGAACCTGGCCGTCACCGTGCCGCTGGCCGAGACCGCCGCCATGCGCAGCGGCTGCACGCTCAGCGTGGCACTGTCGGCCACGTCGGTCAGGCTCCAGACCAGGGCATCCTGCTCGTCCCGCGCGGCTGCCACCAGCGTGTCGATCATGCCCCAGCCGGTCACCCACGGGGACTGGCCGTCGAGCAGGTAGCCGCCGGATACCCGGCGCGCACGCAGTCGGGGCGGCCCGGGCAGGGTGCCGCCCAGCGCCACCCCGGCCCGGCGCTCGCCCCGGCCCAGCGGGCCCAGGCGTGACTCGCGCAGCCCGGCCGGGCCGCCGGCTACCCGCCGGACCGCGCCCTGGTGCTGTATCCATACCAGCGCGGTCGTCAGGCAGCCGCTGGCGAACGCCTCCGCGATCAGGCAGATGGCCGGATAGTCGATCCCGGCCCCGCCCGCCTCGGCCGGGACGGCCAGCCCGTAGAAGCCTTCCGCGGCCAGGAGGTCGAGATTCACGGACGGCACCCGCTGGCCGCCGTCCACGTCCAGTGCGGCCGGGAACAGCACGGTGTCGGCTATCTCCCTGGCCCGCTCCAGCCATCCGCGCTGGCGGCCGGGGGCCGGCTCTGCGACTGTCACGCGATCACCTGCCCGGCGGCCGGATGCGCGCGAACTCACCGCTGCCCAGTGCGACTTTGGTCATGCGCGGGACATTCTGGTCCTGGCAGAAACCCATCGCACCAGTGTGGCCGATCAGTGAGGAATACCGATGACGACCCTGAACGAAGCCGCCGCGCTCGCCCGTGACGAGCGGGGCCTGGCTGTGGTATCGACGCTACGAGCCGACAGCACGATCCAGTCCTCGGTGGTGAACGCGGGCGTGCTGCCGCATCCGGCCACGGGCCGGCCGGTACTGGCCTTCGTCACCTACGGGCCGGTGAAGCTGGCTAATCTCCGGGTCCGGCCGCAGGTGACGGTGACCTTCAGGAACGGCTGGCAATGGGCCGCCGTGGAGGGGCGCGCCGAGCTGGCCGGTCCCGACGATCCCCGGCCCTGGCTGGACGCCGAAGGGCTGCGGCTGCTGCGGCGCGCGGTATTCAGCGCGGCCGGCGGCGAGCACGACGACTGGGCCGAGTACGACCGGGTGATGGCCGGGCAGCGGCGCGCCGTCGTGCTCATCGAGCCGGGCCGGGCGTACAGCAACTAGCCACGCAGGCGCAGGTCATCACCGCAGGCTGCCCTCCTGTGCCGTGCCAGGGCCGTCAGCCTCAGCGAAAGCCGCCTCGACCGGCCGCAGCGCGCGGCCCTCAGCCGAAGGCATCAGGTGGCTGTAGACACGGAGCGTGATCGCCGGGTCGTGGTGGCCGAGGTACTCGCTGAGCGCTTTCACGTCCACGCCGCCGGCCAGCAGCACGCTGGCGTAGTAATGCCGCAGTTGGTGCGTCCCGCCGGTGATGCCTGCCGTGGCGCACGCAGGCTGCCACGCGGCCGAGGTGAAAGTCGGGTTGTTCAGCGCGGCGCCCTGCCTGCTGGTGAACAGCAGGGGCGCGGTGACCGGCTGGCCGTGCCGGCTGCTGCCCGGCTCGTTCCACGGCAGCGTCACCGCGGCGGGCGGGTACGCCTCGATGTGCGCGGCCAGGGCCAGCGACACCCCGGCAGGAAGCGGGATGTCGCGCTCTCTGCCGCCCTTGGGCAGCGCGAACCACAGCCGACCGGCGAGCCGCTTGACCTGGCGGCGCAGGAAGTCAATCTCGCCGGGATCAGCAGCTGCCTGCTGGAGGCACGATGAGCCACCAGCCGAAGGCTGCCGCGCGCAGGCCGCGCCGCACCGTCCGCCGGGCACTCGCCGAAGGCGTCCGCGACGTGACCGTGGCCGAGCTGGCGGTACTGCAGGGCAAGACCGTCAAGGCGATCGACCGGCGCGTGATGAAGATCTGCAACCGCCGCAGGATCATGCATGCGCCCAAGCCGCTGTTCGGCCCGCAGGCGGTGGCGTTCCTGCTGACCCGCAGGACCGACCCGTACTTCGAGGACTAGCAAAAACCGAGCGGCCACCCGGTCACAATGGCCGGGTGGCCGCCACACACACGAGGAGTATCGCACGATGGAAGACGACCCGGAGCCGATCCCTGACGAAGCTCTCGACACGGTGCGCAGGTTCACCCGCCTGGTATGGGGCGAGAAGAACCTGCGCGGCGCATGGCCGCTTGTCGATGGCACGCTCCGGCAGTGCTGGGCACAGCAATGGCTGTACCCGATACGCGACGAAGTTCGCGAGGAGGGGTTCGACCCGGATGAGGTAGTCGCCGCATTCTGCTCATCACAGCCGGATCATCCAGTCTGGGCTCCGTTCGAGCAGGGCCAGCTCCGGGTCCTGGCTTCCATGGGAGACCTCCACCAGTGGCCTATCCCGCTGAACCGCCAACGGGTAACTGACGATGTTGACCTCGTGTTCCTCGTGCCGACTGTCGCACCGGAAGGCGGCATCCCGCCCGGCGGCTTCACGGAAGGACAGAACGTGCTTGTCCGCCAGACGGTTGACGGCTGGCGGATTCTCAGCCTGTGGAGTGACCATGTCATCCCGGAACCTGGCTGGCCTCCACGGCTCGCATAGCGACAGCACCGACGGCACCAAAGAGATAGATGACCAGATGGACCGTGTTGATGATCCGCTAATCGTGCCTTCACCTGGTCAACTTCGCTGCAGCGCTGCGCGTCTACATCTCGGCGCCGGCCACGAGGCTGGCCGCCTTGCTGTCTGATCGGGGGGACCACTGTTGGTTGCGAGGATTCTGCGCTGGCTGACCGGGCTGGCCGTCACTCCGCTGCTTGCCCTGGGCCTGACCGCGCCGTCCGCCTCGGCGGCGACGCTGCCGGTGATCCAGGCGTTTAACGTCACCGGCTGGTCGGGGATGGTGACGCAGCCCGTTCACATCTACATCGGCCAGGGCGGCTCGCCATACGCCCACAAGCTCAGCTGGTCACGGTGGACAACCGCGAGCGGCAAGGCGACGGGAAAGCTGGACCTGTGGTGGTGCACTCCGACGTACTCGTGCCCGCCGAACGTGCATGCCGTGACCGTCTGGGCTGACGCGCCGCGGACTCACAAGGGCACGCTGTACTTCTCGCACCTGATCTACCAGTACGTCAACGCGAAGGGGAAGACGAAGCAGCTCGCCTACTCGTTTGACTACGCGCGGGGAGCGACGGTCCCGGCCTGGAATCAGGGCTGACCGGCTGCCGGTGCGCCGGTGGCCACTGGTAAGCCGCATCTCCGCGACAATGGAGCTATGACCGGCAGCGCCGGCGACCAGGACAACGTGGTCAGCTTCTACCCGCGGCGCAGGCGACGGCCGCGCAAGCCGCGTCCCAAGCCAGCGGAACCGCACGAGGCTACGGCTACCCGCACGCCAGGCTGCGCGCCTGGTGGAAGCCGCAGGTCGAAGCCGGCCTCGTCCAGTGCCACGCCGTCGTATGCCTCGAGCCGAGCAGGTGGATCAAGCCAGGCAGTGAATGGCACCTCGGCCACACGCCAGCCAGGACGGCGTGGACAGGTCCCGAGCATGCCAAGTGCAATCTGTCCGAGGCAGCGATCCGCGGCAACAAGATGCGAGACGACGGCGGCCCACCGAGACGGCGATCACGCATCTGGTGACGCCGGACAGGCTTAGTACTCCAGCAGCACTTTGTTGTGTTTGGTGCGTCTTCGCTGGTAGTGAGTGGCTGAAGTCGGACCCGGAGGCCTTGCTCGCCACGCTGCGCAGTTACCACGCGGGGGCGGGATGACCGACCTGGGCGCGCTGTTCGACATCTTCGATCTTCGCTGCGGTCGCGATCCCGGCCGTCGCGGTAGCTGATCGTGTCCCGGACGGGGCTCGTGCGCCGGCCGCGGCGGCTTACCCGGGCCGGCATTGACCTTGGACCCGGCGACCACTCACAAGGAATCGGCGCCTGCGAGCAGGACGGGGAGGGACTAGGACACCGGTGATCGGCCAGGCTGCTTCGCCGGTCAGCCAGAGCCCCAGGTCCAGGTGTCGCCGAGGGCGCGGAGGTTCTCGCCGCCGAACAGGACCACGTTGCGGGTGGCGGCGTCATAGGCCATCGACGCAAATTCCCGGGCGGGCGGCCTGGTCGCGGGGGCCTGCTTCGTCCAGGTCGCGCCGTCCCAGGTCCAGGTGTCGCGCAGCGCGCTACTCCCGTTGTTACCGCCGAACAGGACCACGTTGCGGGTGGCGGCGTCGTAGGCCATCGACGCGCCGGACCGGGGCGACGGGCTGGCCGCCGGGTGCTGCTGGGTCCAGGTGGTGCCGTCCCAGGTCCAGGTGTCGCCCAGCTCGCCAGCGTTGCCGCCGGACAGGACCACGTTCCCGGCAGCCGGGTCATAGGCCATCGACGCGCCGAACCGGTGAGGCGGGCTGGCCGCCGGGTGCTGCTGGGTCCAGGTGGTGCCGTCCCAGGTCCAGGTGTCGCCCAGCGCGCCATGCCTGGCAGTGCCGCCGAACAGGACCACGTTGCCGGTGGCGGCGTCGTAGGCCATCGTCGCCTCAAACCGGACAGACGGGCTGCTCGCCGGGGCCTGCTTCGTCCAGGTCGAGCCGTTCCAGGTCCAGGTGTCGCCCTTCACCCCGCGATCCCCGGCGATGCCGCCGAACAGGACCATGTTGCCGGTGGCCGCGTCATAGGCCATCGACGCGCCGAACCGGGGCGACGGCCTGGTCTTGGGGAAGAGCTGGGTCCAGGTCGAGCCGTCCCAGGTCCAGGTGCCGGCGACGGCTCCGTTACCCGCGTCATTGCCGCTGAACAGGACCACGTTGCCGGTGGCGGCGTCATAGGCCATCGACGCGCCATACCGGGCGGGCAGGCTGGCCGCGGGAGCCTGCCGGGTCCAGTTCAGGACGGGGGAGGAACTCGCCACGGCAACCGACTGCGGGAGGCCAGGAACGCCAACAGCGGCCAGCACAGCGGCAACGGCGGCGAACACGCACACCCCGCGGCGACCTCGGCCCCGGCCAGGCACCCCGGCGCGATAACCCAGACCAGCCTGCCGGCCTGACCTGAGGGCACAGGCGGTAGCGGTGACGGGCTTTCGGCTGATGCGGAGCTGACTCATAAGCCATCGTCCTCACATGACGGGCGGGCTGGATGAGCGTGATCCTCGCCGCCGTCGCCGGGGCTTCAGTAGTACGACGCGGTAGCCACGCGGCGGGTTGACATGCCGCGGACGGGAGCCTGACCTCGGTCTCCTTCCACGGCCACGTCCTAACGGACGTGTGCGCCGCGCTGAGATAGAGGAATCCCCGGCCGGCACAGCGATCTAACGCTCACGCCTCGACGGTGATCCACCAGCCGGGCGGGCCGCCGTAGAAGCTGGCCTCCGTCACGAACTCGCCGCGCTCGGCCGCCCGCATGCTGGCAGCGGTCAAGGATCCGGTCGCTGGTGCCAACGCTATTTACTGCGACCGTTGTTGTGGGCATCCAGCCGGATTATGCAGCCATCCCGTATCGGCACCTGTGGCGCAGAATCGGGTCAGGCGGCGCGGGTGATGCTGATAATTGGGCGAGGTCGGCCCGCCAGAGCGGGGTGGGGCCAAGCAGGGTCAGGCCCAGGGCCCGGGAGGTGGAACTTGATGAGGTGGCTAGCCGGCGCTGCTGCGGCCTTCGTGGTGGCCTGCCTCACCGGGTGTGACACTGCCGCAGGCGAGGCTGCGGCCAGCCGCCCGGCTACACCGGTAATCGCCCGGGGGGCGCCTGCGGCGCCGTCGGTGGCGGCATCAGGCTGTTCGACGTGGGTGACTGCGCCCGGAACCCCGTACGCGGTGGTCCACATCTCTACAACGCTCCATGTGAGGCATGCCAGCGCCCCGCAAGCAGGCGCGCGAGGGCTGGTTGCCGTCAGCAGCATCGACGTTGCCTTCGTTTCCGGCGGTGCCCAGGTGGGCTGGGCTACCCAGGTCCCACCGCAAGACGATGCCGCGATGGTCATCGGGAACGGCAAGAGGGAATTGACCGCGGTCGCCTACAGCATCTACCTATCCGGCCGGTGGGCGCCGGACTGCCAGGTGCTGCGGATCTACTGGCTCCCGTGAGATCACAGCTAAGTATTCCCGCGCAGGGCGCCTGACTCTCGCCGCCCGGCGCAGGGGCAGCAGCGGCGTGCAGGTCAGCCGGTCAGGGCACTAGCGGGGCTCGACGGTGATCCACCAGCCGGGCGGGTCACCGGAGAAGCTGACCTGCATCAACCAACTTGCCGCGCTACGCTTTCCTTGCGTCGTGCTCGGGGGAGGTGCCGGTGATGGCAGGGCCAGGAGACGAGATAGCGGCGGGGGCGGCAGGCCGCGGTCATCTGCGGGCCTCGCACGCCGACCGTGAGCAGGTGATCGGCATCCTCAAGGCCGCGTTCGTGCAGGGCATGCTGGACAGGGACGAGTTCGGCCAGCGGGTGAGCCAGGCGTTCGCCGCGCGGACCCACGCGGACCTGGCCGCGGTCACCGGCGACCTGCCCGCCGGGCTGGCCGCAGCCCAGCCGCCCGGGTCCGCCCGGACGCCGGGCGAGGCCAGAGTTGTGCGGCCTGGCCCGGTGATCGCGGTGGCGACCGCGTTTTATGCGTGCGTATGGCCGTTCCTCGTGCTCTGGCCTACGGATTCTGAAGGCGATATCCAGGCGCCAGTGGGCTTGCTGTTCTCCTCGACCACCCTCATCTACCTGTTTGTTTTGGTCACAGCTGTGGGCTTTGCGATCGCCGGGCGGCGGGAGAAGCGTTCCGGCGGGCAGCTGCCGCGGCGGCCAGCGCCTGGCGGTCCGGCATCCCGGCGCCTGCTACCAGCAGGCCAGGGCAGGCAGCTTCCCCCGGGCGATCACGGTGACCGGCACGCCGCCGAGGCAACCCGAGGCCGTCGTCCCCGTCGTCGGCGGGCGTGCGCCGAGGCGGCACTGAAAGCGTCCTAACTTACGGTGATCCACCAGCCGGGCGGGTGACCGTAGGCGCTGACTTCCATGCTGAACTCGCCGAGTTCGGCGGGGCGGCTGGGCAGCGGCCCGGAGAACGGAACACCAGTCGAAGATGCGGACTGTCCCGGGTGCCATGGAGATATCACCGGGCCTTCCTGACCGCGGTGGCTACGCCAGCGGTGACCTCGGCCCGCTGGCCCAGATCGCGGTACCAGCGAGGGATGACGCCAGAGGGCCGCCGCGCTACGCTTTTCGTGCGTCGTGCTCGGGGGAGGTGCCAGTGATGGCAGGGCCGGGAGACGACACAGCACCGGGGGCGGCAGGCCGTGGTCACCTGCGAGCCTCGCACGCCGACCGCGAGCAGGTGATCGGCACCCTCAAGGCCGCGTTCGTGCAGGGCATGCTGGACAGGGACGAGTTCGGCCAGCGGGTGAGCCAGGCGTTCGCGGCGCGGACCCACGCGGAGCTGACCATGGTCACCGCCGACATCCCCGCCAGGCTGATCGGAACCCAGCCGCAGCGAACCCCCGCCCGGGCGCGATCCGGGAAACCGATTGACAAGAGAGTAAAGGTGGCCGCGCAGGTTGCATGCCTGAGCATTCCGCAAGCCGTTCTGGCGGCCGCCTTTTTCCTAACCGGTAATGGCGCATTCTTCGTCCTGTCCGTGTTCTACTTTGCCCTGGCCACGTCGTTCACGGGGGCCTTGATGGTCGAGACATGGGAGCAGAAGCGCTCCCGCGGGCAGGTAACGCCGCCGCCAGCGCCTGGCGCGGGCGGTCCGGCATCCCGGCGCCTGCCACCGGCGGACCCGTGCAGGCAGCTTCCTCCGGCCGGTCACGGTGACCGGCACGTCACCGAGGCAGCCCGGAGCCGTCGTCCCCGTGGTCTGCGGCCGTGCGTCGAGGGGGCGCTTAGAACGAACTAACCTGCGGTGATCCACCAGCCGGGCGGGTCGCCGTAGCCGGTGACCTGCATCACGAACTCGCCGGGCTCGGCGGGACGGCGGTAGTCCACTGGCGCGCTAGTCATCGGCCTTGGCGCTCCTCGATCAGGGCGCGATTCGCGGCCTCGATCGCGGTCCGGCAGTCTGGGCAGAGGATCCCGCCGGGCCCGGCCGGGTTCTGATGGCAGCGAGCGCACAGGGCATCTGGCGATCATTGCGGTGGGCCCTCGGGCGACTTCCTCTCGGCCACGATCGGTCACCCTCCTCTCGGAGGGAGGTGACGTCCGGCCTCTGACAAGAGCGCCGTGAGGTGGCTAGGTGGCTGGTGAGGGCACGGCGCAGCGCACGAACTCTGTCAGCCTCAACCTGTCTGCAGCGCCTGTATGTACTGCTGGATGCCAGGCACCTTCGGGTCAGTGCCGCTGGTGACGATGTCATGGCCCTTCGAGCCCCAGTAGAGCCCGCCCAGCTGCAGGCGGGGAGCCAGGCCAGCCAGGTAGGCGCAGTACTGATTGAAGATGTCAATGGTCACGTGGAGAGCACCGGTCACCGCATAGCCAGACTCACCGATCCCGACCGGCACGGCCAAGCTGTCAGCCTGGTCGAGCAGCCCGCCGGAGGTGTCCAGGCGCACCTTGTAGGAGTAGGCCTCGGCGTAGTAATCAATCCAGTACTGGTCGGGCATCGGGCTGGTGGGAAAGCCGGGCTGAATCTTGTTGTAGGCAGTCTTGTTGCTGCTGGCGCAGACGAGGACGCAGAGCGGCACTCCAGCCGCCTTGACCACGGGGGCGTACTGGCTCCAGTAGGCCTGATACTGCTGCGGCGTGAACAGGCCGTGGGTGTTCCACTCATTGACCAGGGCGACCCGGTACTCGAACCCTGCGCTGGTCAGCAGCTGCAGGTACGCGGCCAGCTTCGCGCTCTCGTCCGTGCTGCGGGACGGGAAGACGCAGACGATGAACTGGCAGCCCACCTTGGCCAGGCTCGTCATCTCCACCGGGAACGGGCTGGAAGGGTACGACCCCTCAGTCAGGTAGACCTTCTGGATCGTCTTGGCCAGCGGGCCCTCACCGACGTAGGAATCGAAGAGGTTGGCAGCCTTGACCCACCCGCTGATCCCGTAGGCGTGCGGATTGACCGTCGCACCAGTGATCCTGGTGGCAGCGCTAGCCGACGACCGAGACAACACACTGGGCGCCAGCAGCGCACCCGCCGCGACAGCAGCCGACCCGCGCAAGAACCCGCGCCGGGACAGCGCCTCACTGCTCAGACGGCTCACCGCCATTGGACGACACCTCCTTGTCAGGGAGCTGAAAGCGCTCATCCTCGCTCTTCGGCTCCATCGCGCCTCCTGCATTAATGACGCCTGAGCGAGCTGTCCGGTGCACCGTCACGCCCTGGCCACGGTCATCGGCCAGCGCGGCCATCGGTCATCGGTGACGGCTTCACGGTGATCGGCCAGCCGGGCTGGTGGCCGCAGCCGGTGACCCACCACGAACTCGCCACGCTCGCCGGGGCGGCCGGGCAGCGGCCCGGAGACTTTCAGCAACCACCATTTGATGAGCGTCGCCTTGCCGAGCGTGTGCTCGGCGCGCGCCTGCTGGCTGGGAAAATGGTGGCCCGGTGATGCTGCTGTCCGGACCACTGGGCGGCCGTCCGCTTAACCCCGCGGAGGCTGCGCGGGCCCGTTGACGCCGGCCGGCGCGAGCCAGTCCTGGAACGACAGGCCGCTATCGGCCAGGTCGGTCGGCGCGGCCTGCACGTCGATCAGCGATCCGGTGATCGCCGACATGAAGATCTTGTGGTGGACGAACCACGACGCCAGCGGCCACTGGTTGCTGTTGTAGTTCACCACGCTCACGTGGCTGTATGCGGCGATCTTGGTCCATCGCGCCGGATGGGTGTACGACGACGGGGCAGTCCACGGGTCAGAGCCGAACTCCGTGCCGATCCGGGCCTGGGTAAACGACACGCCTGCGCTGGGGTGGTAAACCGCCTCGAAGTCGAACCCCGACGCATCCTCCTCGTCAAAGACCAGCCTTGTCCCGAGGTCGTAGCTGATATTCACGACGACGCTGTCACCCGCGGGGAAGGTGCCGATTGTGGTGCCGCAGTGGCCCCCGGGAACGCACCACACTGCCCTGGGATCGGAGGCGAGCAGCTGGTGATTGCCGGGGTCGAAGACCTCCGCATGGGGGGTGTAGGCCGAGCCTGACGTGCTGGCCGACAGGCCGGCCAGCATCACATAGCCAGCCGACCAGAGCTGCACGCTGTTGCTGTAGTGGCCGACCTCGCCGGCGTACTGCGCGGGCTTGCGCAGGTAAACCACGCCCTGGACATACCTGAACTGCGCGCCGGTGGCCGCGTACCCCACCTGCTCGGTGCTGGCGTACCGCGGGCCGGTGCTGGCGCCGGCCGCCCCCGGGCTGGCTAGCACGGCCGCCGCGACCGCGGCAGGCACGGCGGCGGCTGCGAGCAGCCGCCTGGGATTTCCTGGCATCAAGACCTCCGGAGGTTCGCAGGCCTCCGGCGCCCCCCGCGAGATCGATTGCCCCGCGTGATTGAAAGCCCACTGGTTAGACGCGGGTCAGCCTCCTGCGGGTGACACGTTTCCCTGTCACAATGCTCTGCTCGGCTGCCCTCAGCCGCTCGGCAGAACCCCTGTCACGCGTATGCCCCGCCTGGCATGGACGTCCGGTCGGCCCAGCTATCCACGGGGACGCCTGGCCTCTGCCCGACCACCCGGCCGCACCCGGGACACCTTGACCCGCGCACGACCCTGGCGCGGCGCGGGGCGCACTAGCCCACGTTGCAAGCGGCCATGCAACCGTGCCGGCCATCAGACCGCGTGCACCTGCGGCGGCAACATAGGCCAATTAGGCCATATCCGCGCCATTAACCATGCGCCCGTTCACGGCAGGAAAGGCGCGACTGTTAGCTGGAAAATGGTCGCCTGGTGATACCGCTGTCCCAGACCACCGGGGCGGCCGTCCGCTTATCCCCGCGGAGGCTGCGCGGGACCGTTCACGCCGGCGGGCGCGAGCCAGTCCTGGAACGACGCACCGCCGCCGGCCAGGTCGGTCGGCGCGGCCTGCACGTCGATCAGCGACCCGGTGATCGCCGACATGAAGATCTTGTGGTGAGGGAACCAGGACGCCAGTGTCGAGAGCTTGCCGTTGTAGGTTTGCAGCCGCACGCCGGCGTAGACGGCGAGCTTGGTCCAGGCCGCCGGATGGGTGTAGGTCGAAGGAGCGGTCCACGGGTCGGAGCCGAACTCGGTGCCGATCCTGGTCTGGGTGAATGACTCGCCCGCGCCGGCCGTGTAATCCGCGAAGAAGCTCGTCCCGGCGGCCGAGTCGTACGCAAAAAAGCTCAGGCTGCCGGTCTTCTGGTCATACCCCAAGACGAGCAGCAGCGTGTCGCCGGCCGAGAAGGTGCCGATGGCAGGGCCGCAGTTGTCCTCCATCGGGCACCACTGTGCTGCCGGGTTCGACGCGAGCAACTGGTGGCTGCCGGCGTCGTAGATCTTCGCGTACGGGGTATAGCTCGTGCCAGACGTGCTGGCCGAGGCGCCAAGGACGGCCACCAGGCCGGACGACCACAGTTGCACGGTTTGGCTGTACTGGCCGATCTCGCCGCCGTACTGCGCGGGTTTGCGCAGGTAGACGTCCGCCCGGACCGATTGGAACTGGGCGCCGGTGGCCGCGTACCCCACCTGCTCGGTGCTGGCGTATTGCGGGCCGGTGCTGGCGCCGGCCGCGCCCGGGCCGGCTAGCACGGCCGCCGCGACTGCGGCAGGCACGGCGGCGGCTGCGAGCAGCCGCCTGGGATTTCCTGGCATCAAGACCTCCGGAGGTTCGCGGGCTTCCCGCGCCCCCCGCGAGATCGATTGCCCCGCGTGATTGAAAGCGCACTAATTAGACGCCCGGCAGCCTCTTACGGGTGACACGTTGACGTCGTCCCTGTGCCTGACCTGCCTGCCCCGCGGCGGCCCGGTGTGCACGCGCTTGACCAGCCGGTGCACCCGCACCCGCCTGACCCGGAAGCCGTCCCGCAGCGTCACGCACAGGTAGCCCTTGCCGTCCCGCCACGGCGTCAGCAGCACGCCGCCAGCGGTGCGCCCGTCCCTGAGCTCGCGGTCAACCGACCGCACCCGGCCGAGGTCAGACACCTCGTACGGCCAGTCAGGGACGGGCAGCCACCGCTCGGTCATATCTCGACCCCGGCGACGTACTGCCACTCGCGCCGCTCCTCCTCCTTGCCCGACGAGTTCACCCCGGTCGCAGCGGCCAGCGCCAGCGTGGCGTGCACCTGAGCGCGGCTGACCGCGAACCGGGCGTCCACCTCGCAGTGGCTCTCGTAGTCCGCGGCGGCCTGGTCGATGAGCTCCTCGGCCGCCTGGTAGTGCTCCGGGCCCGTCATGCCGCACCGTCCCGCACGATCCGCCAGTTAGCGATGACGACGAGCTCGCCGAGTACGGCCGCCATGTAGGCGCGGCTCAGCTCGCCCGAGGTATAGGCGTCGAGGTAGCGGGCCAGGTGATCACCGGGTGGCTTGCGCTGGCATGGCGTGCTGGGCAGTGCCCAGCACAGCGGGCAGCGGCGTGCGCGGGCTGCCTGCGCCTCGGTGCGGGTCTGCGCGATGGTGCTGCTCACCGGGCACCGCCCTGGATGACGCTCAGGTCCGGGCGCGGCTGCTCATACCTCAGGACCGGCGGGACCGCCATGCCCGCCGCGTCGAACACACGGGTGAACCCCTCGCACCAGGCGTCCAGCCGGGCCTGCAGCGCGGCCTGCTGCTGCTCGAGCGCGTCAACCCGCTCGGTGAGCGCCCTGATCTGTGAAACTGACATCGGTCATCTGTCCTCTCGTGCGGGGGATGGATGGCAAGGGCTGCCGCGTGCGCTCGTAACGCAGCGGCAGCCCGCTTTTCTGGCTCACCCGAGCCAGCCGGGAGAGCGGGGCCGTCAGGGGCCGTCGCAGGGCCGAATACAGTCAGTCACTACCGGCCAGTGCAAATAGCTGGTTTTCGAGGTCAGCGGGCTGCTGCCCGGGTGCTCGCAGGTCAGCCCGGAGGGGGCGGGAGAACAGCAACTAGGCCCGGCTAGCATGCGCCGTATGCGCTTTGCGATCGCGATCCCCCAGCTGTACGGCGACGGTGAGTTCGACCCGGCGGCCTTCGGCGCTTACCTCGCCCGGGTCGAGGAACTGGGCTTCGACAGTGCGTGGACGCAGGAACACGTGCTGGGCGCGGCCCCCGTGCTCGGGCCGGCAGAGACCATGACCTACGCCGCCGCGTGCAGCCAGCGGCTGCGGCTGGGATGCGTGGTATTCGTATCGACTTTGCACAGCCCCGTGTACCTGGCGAAGAGCCTGAGCACTCTGGACCAGCTCAGCCGCGGCCGGATCGAGATCGGAGTGGGGACCGGCGGCCCGGCCCGGCCGTTCGCCGCCTTCGGCGTGGATCCCGGCCGGTACATCGCGCGGTTCACCGAGGGCCTCGCGCTGATGAAGGCGCTGTGGACCGAGTCTCGCGTCACCTTTGACGGGGAGTTCTGGCAGCTCAAGAACGTGGCGATGGAGCCTAAGCCGGCCCAGAAGCCCTGCCCGCCGATCTGGTTCGGCGGATCCGGGCCGGCCGCGCTGCGGCGGGCCGCGCAGCTAGGCGACGGCTTCTTCGGCGCCGGATCCACGCCTACCGTCACATTCGCCGCCCAGGTTCAGATCGTCCGCGAGGCGCTTGCCCGGACGGGCCGGCCGGCCGGGGAGTTCCGCATCGCCAAGCGCGTCTACGTCGCGGTCGACTCAGACGCCGGACGCGCCGGGGACAGGATGAACCGGGCGCTGGAGCGGCTCTACGGGCGCCGGTCGCCGGACATCGAGGCCGCCGCGATCGTCGGGCCGCCGGCCGACTGCGTCCGCGCCTTGCACCAGGTCGCCGACGCCGGCGCGGAACTGATCCTGTTCACGCCGCTGTTCGAGCTGGCCGAGCATGCCGAGCGGCTGGCAGCCGAGGTCATCCCGCAGCTCGGTTAGCGTCATCCCGGCCGGGCGCTGTCCGCCGGGATTGCCGCGCGAGCACGCCGGTGCGGATGCGGCACGGACTTGGCCGGCGCCCGCCCCGTATGCTGAGGTAGCGATGGCAGGCGCCGATCGCCGCCGGGCGGCGCGCCGTCGCTCGATGAGTACGGGCCGGGGCCCGTGGGGGCGTGATGCGGACGATCCTGAACATCATCTGGGTAGTGCTGTGCGGCTGGTGGATGGCGATCTTGTACGTCCTGGCCGGCCTGGTGGCGTTCATCCTGATCATCACGATCCCGTTCGGCATCGCGGCGTTCCGCATCTCCGGTTACGTGCTGTGGCCGTTCGGGCGGACGATCGAGCCGCGGCACGACGCCGGAGCGGGTTCCCTGATCGGCAACATCATCTGGATCATCCTGTTCGGCTGGGAGCTGGCGCTCGGGCATCTCGTCGCCGGCGTGGCGATGTGCCTGACGATCATCGGCATCCCGCTGGGACTGGCCAGCTTCAAGATCATCCCGATCACGCTCGTGCCGCTCGGGGTCCGCATCGTCCCCGCGAGCCAGGAGTACTCCACCGTCGGCTGACACCGCCGGGACCCGGCCGCCGCGCCAGGATCGGTGGCAGGATGGCCGGCATGACCGCACGCCTGGATGTCCTGTCCGCCGGGTACGCCGCCGACCGGGTGGCCAGCACCGTGGTGCTGATCCGCGACGAGGGCGCCGTCATTGTCGTGGATCCGGGCATGGTCGCCGACCGGCGGCGGATCCTGGATCCGCTGGCCCGGCTCGGGGTCGACCCGGCCATGGTCACCGATGTGGTGCTCAGCCATCACCATCCCGACCACACGCTGAACGCCGCGCTGTTCGAACGGGCTCGGGTGCATGACTTCTGGGCGATCTACGCAGGCGACACCTGGACCGACCGGCCCGCGGACGGGTTCGCGCTGTCGCCCTCGGTGCGGCTGATGGCCACCCCCGGCCACACCTCCCAGGACATCACCACGCTCGCGGACACCGGCGACGGCCTCGCCGCCTGCACGCACCTGTGGTGGTCGCGGCAGGGCCCGCAGATCGATCCCCTCGCCGAGGACCAGGATCTGCTCGAGCGGTCCCGGGCCCGGCTGCTGGCGCTGTCGCCGGCGCTGATCGTGCCGGGTCACGGCGCACCGTTCCGGTCGCCGGAGACCTCTGGCTGACCGGCCCGGGTAGCGGCACACGGCGGCGACGGACTGGTGGCTTCCCCGGCCGGTTACGGATCCTGGTCCCCCGCGGCTACCTCGGACCGCAAGCTCGCTCACCGGGCGGCTCATCACGGCGACTCGTGCGGACTCGTCTGCCCGGTGCCGCCCTGGCGGGACCGGCTGAACCTGCGCAGCGGCCGGAGCCGGCGCAGCAGCTCGATCAGGAGGCTGATCGCGATGGCGACGCCGAGGGCCAGCAGGAAACCCGCCCAGGGCTTGTCCTCGAACGCCCGGCCGCCCAGGCGGCCGATGAGGAACGCGTACGAGGCCCAGATGACCCCGGCGCACGCGGTCGCGAGCACGAACGTGCGCCGCCGGTAGCCGACGATGCCGCAGGTCAAGGTCACCGCGGTGCGGCCGCCGGGAATGAACCGGCAGACGATGATCAGCCGGGCGCCGTACCGGTCCAGGGCGTTCTGCGCCCAGGCGCGCCTGCGCTGGCCCTTTTCCCCGGCGAAGATCCGCCGCTCGGCGACCGGGCCGAAGCGCCGCCCGATCAGGTAGCACAGGTTGTCCCCGGCGAACGCGCCGAGGGCCGCGAGCCCGACGAGCAGCGCGATCCTGGGGTCGGCGCTGCCGGCCGTGGCCACGCCCAGCGCGATCAGCAGCGTCTCGCTGGGCAGGAACGGCAGGATCGCATCCAGCGCTGGGACGGCGAAGGCAACCAGGTAGGAAATCGGTGAGTAGATGGCGAGCTGCGTCAGGCCGGTCATGCGGGCGATCGCCTCGCTCCGGCCCGCGCCGGCGGCGCGCCCGGCCCGTCGGGGTGAGCGCCCGGCCCGTCCGGGCGGGCGCCCGGGGTCGTGCGCCGGGGCTGGCGCGAGTTCCGCCACAGGCTGGCCGCCGCCGCACCCGCGATGATCACCACGATCACGCCCAGGCTCACCACGGTGGGGATGTGCAGCACCGGTGCGAGAATCATTTTCCCCCCGATATACCCGAGCAGCACCGTCATACCCTGGCGCAGATAGCTGAACCGGCGCAGCGCGCCGGCCAGCACGAAGTACAGGGAGCGCAGCCCGAGGACCGCGAACGCGTTGGCCGTGAAGACGATGAACACGTTCGTCGTGATCCCGAACGAGGCCGGGATGGAATCCACCGCGAAGATGAGGTCTGTTATATCCACGGCCACCAGGACGACCAGCAGGGGGGTGGCGGCCAGCTTCCCTTCCCGCCGGGTGACGAAGCGCATCCCGTCGTAATCGTCGCTGACCGGGACGACCCGGCGCAGGCCGCGCAGCACAAGCCCGCCTGCCGGCGCGCTGCCGGTGCCGCCGCGGGCCATCCGCAGCGCGGCGGCCAGCAGCAGCCCGCCGAAGGCGTAGGACGCCCAGCTCAGCTGGTCAAGCAGCGCGGCCCCGGCGGCGATGAACCCGCCCCGCAGCACGAGCGCGCCGATCACCCCGGCGAGCAGCACGCGGCGCTGGCAGGCGGCGGGCACCGCGAAGGCCTGAAAGAGCAGCGCGAAGACGAACAGGTTGTCCACGCTCAGCGCCTGTTCGGTCAGGTACGCGGCGAAATACTGCTGGCCCGAGTCCGCGCCGAGCGTGGCGACGATGACGATCCCGAACCCGGCCCCGGCGGCGATCCAGGCGACGGTCAGCGCGGCCGACCGCGAGAACCCGGGCGGCCTGCGCGTCGCCAGCAGGTCGATGACCAGCAGGCAGCCGATCGTTGCCGCGGTGGCGGCCCAGGCCCAGCCGGGCACAGTGATCATCGGCTGTCACGGCGCCGCCGCAGGGCCGCGCGGCGCCGGCCCAGCAGGCGAAGGCCGATCGCGACGAGGCCGATTCCGAAGATCAGCCACGGAACCAGCACCAGCAGGTCGGCGGTCGTCAACCCCTCGCCTCCTTCGGCTGGGCCTGGCCAGTTTCCCGTCGTTGTAGTCAGCAAAGCCCGCCGCGGCGCACGGCGCGTGGAGCCGCTGTGGTGATCGCGTGGAAGTGAGCGCCAGCCGGCCTGCCCCGGGCCTGGCCAGGCCCCGCGGGCCGGGGTAACTCGGGCGGCTCGGCAGCGGCCGGAGCGGACCGTCAGCCAGCGGGCAGGGCCGCGGGCAGGGTGACGGTGAACTGGGCGCCCTCCCCTGGCGTGCTGGCCACGTCCAGCCGTCCCTGGTGCGCGCGGACCAGCTCGGCGACCACGGTCAGCCCGATGCCGCTGCCGGCGACTGCGGCGGCGCCCCGGCCACGGAAGAACCGGTCGAAGATATGCGGCAGCTCGTCAGGCGCGATGCCAGGCCCGGTGTCGCGCACCCGCAGCACCGCCTGCTGACCTTCCGGGCCGGCCTCCAGCAGCACGCTGCCGCCGGCCGGGGTGAACTTCAGCGCGTTGGTCAGCAGGTTGGCGACGACCTCCTGCAGCCGCGCCGGATCGCCCATGACCTGCACGCTGGACAGCCGCCGCTTGAGAATGACGTCGGCCGCGTCGAAGGCGGCATCCAGCCTGCTCGCGGCGGTCTCCGCTATCTCGGCCAGGTCACAGGGAACGCGTTTGAGCTGCAGCGCGGCCGCCTCAGCGGCGGCCAGCCGCTGCAGGTCATCGACCATGTGGGCCAGCCGGAGGACCTCGTCGCGCAGCGACCCGAGCTGCCCGGGGGTCGGCTCGGTCACCCCGTCCAGCAGGGCCTCGTGCCCGGCCTGCAGCACGGCTACCGGCGTGCGCAGCTCGTGCGCGACATCCGCGACCAGATTGCGCCGCACCTTCTCCTGGCGGGCCAGCGACTCGGCCATCTGGTCGAAGGCATCCGCCAGGTCCTGCAGCTCCGCGGGCCCCCGCACGTCCCCGGCGCGCGCGGACCGGTCACCTCCGCCCATCGCCCTGGCCACCCGGATCAGCCGCGCCACCGGCGAGGTGATCCGGCGCGACACCGCCAGCGACACCAGCAGGGCCAGCAACGCCGCCAGCCCGGCCGCGCCGGCGATCGCCCGCCACAGATCCGACCGGAGGGATTCATCGGCACCGCCGAGGCCGCTGTTGCTGAATCGCACGATGACCTGCCCGGGCTGCCGTTCCCCGACGATGACAGCCTCCCGGCGCTCGTGCGTCGTGGGCAGCCCGGCGAACCCGGGCGAGACCCTGACGACGCTCCCGCCGGCATCCTGCACCTGCACGTCCGCGCCTACCCGGGCCGCCAGAATCCAGGACCGGCGACAGGTTCGCGCCCGACCAGCTATCCGAGCGGTTCCACGCGGCGCCGGCGGCCACCGCGACGGCCTGGGTCAGGTCGTGCTGCTGGCGGTCAACGAGGTGGGAGACGTCCGCCGCCACGTAGGCCGCGGTCAGCCCGGCGAGCACGGCCACGGCCGCCAGCGCGACGCCCACGAAGGCCAGGGCGAGCCGAAGTCCGATGGGCCCGGCGCCGGCAGGCCTAGCCATCCCGGGTCAGGCCGAGCCGGTAGCCCCCGCCGAGCACGGTCTGGATGATCGCGGGATCACCGGGATCCTCCTCGATCTTGCGCCGCAGGTTCTTCACGTGCGAGTCGATCGTCCGCTCGTAGCCCTCGAACTCATACCCGCGGACCCGGTTGATCAGCTCGAAACGCGAGTACACCCGGCCCGGCACCGTGGCCAGCGCGACCAGGATCCCCCATTCGGTCGGGGTCAGATCGACCTCGGCCCCGCGGACCTGGGCCGAGCGCCGCGGCTCGTCGATGATGAGCGTGCCCGCTCCGAACCGGCTCACGCCCTGCTCAGCGGCGGCCGGCCCGCCGCGCCGCAGGATGGCCTGGACCCGCAGCACTAGCTCCCGCGGGCTGAACGGTTTGGTGACGTAGTCGTCCGCGCCCAGCTCGAGCCCGGCGATCCGGTCCTCCTCGCCGCTCTTCGCGGTCAGCATCAAGATCGGCGTCGCACCGGCTGCCCGGACCTCGCGGGCCACCGCCTCGCCGGGCACGTCAGGCAGGCCGAGATCCAGGACCACCAGATCCGGTGCCGCCGACCCGAACATGCTGATCGCCTCAGCGCCCGAGCCTGTCGACAGCACCATGAGGCCGGCCCGCTCCAGGTACGAGCGCACCAGGTCCCTGAGCTGGCGCTCGTCCTCGACCAGCAGCACCGTAGCCGCCATCACCACTCACCTCCCGCCGGCTGCCAGCACGCCGGTCCGCGCCTCGGGCAGCCCACGACGCATAATCCCACGCCGTCGGCGCTCGTCACAGATCGTGATGGTCCTGGCCCGGCGCGCCGCGCGGCGGATGCCAGCGGGCCGGCCGCGGCGGACGGCATCGCGGGCAGTAGCGCAGCTGCGGGCTGGCCTCCAGCCAGTCCGCTCGCAACCGGTCTCCGCACTGCTCGCAGATCCCGTAGCTGGCCGCGTCGATCCGGGCCAGCGCCGCCTCGATCTCGGCCAGCGCGTGATGGGCGGACGCGGTGCGGGCCAGGGCCTGCTGGAGCCGGCGGGAACGTGCCCCGGCTCGCTCCTGGCGGCCTGTGGCGCCGCCATCCGATGCGGCCTCGTGATAGGCCAGCGACAGCTCGATGATCTCTTCGACCTGCCGCCGCCACAGCCGCTCCAGCCGGTCGCGCCACCGCGGCAGGTCGTAGGCCGGGTCGGCTAGAAGGCTCGTGGCCGAGCCCGGCCCGGGGTCGGTTGACGCCATGATCGCGTGGCCTTCCTTCCTGGTCTGGCGGGCGCCGCCGGCGCTGGGCGGGTCCGGCTCGGCTGGTGCTGCGGCCGATGCAATCCGCCGCTGGTGCAGTTCGGGTGGCCAGGCCGTGGAGCCCGGGTGAAGACGCCGTCGGCGCTGGGCGGGCGACCGGACGGCCCAGGCGGCGGCCGGCCACGGCCCGTGCCGCCTCTCCATCCCGCCATCACGTCATGAGCATCCGGTGTGCACGGCGGCCGGGTTGGCTGACGCAAGCCCGCCCGGCCGGCGGGCCGCAGCCGCGACATCAAGGAGAACCCGCACATGAACACGACACGCCGGGCCTGGCGGATCCCGGCTGCCGCTGCCCTGGCCGGCGCCTTGCTCGGCACCGGGATCACTGCGGCAGCGCTCGCCGATGACCCGGCCGCGGCCGTCGGCGTGCCGCCGGCCAGTGCCGGGACGGCTGGGGCCGGGGCCGCCGGGACGGCGACGCAGAGCTACGCCCCGGTCGTGCGCCAGGTCGTCCCGTCGGTGGTGCTGATCCGCACCGCGAGCGGCCTGGGCTCTGGGGTCATCCTGGACGACAAGGGCAACATCGTCACCAACGCCCACGTCACCGGGACCGCCACCAGGTTCGGGGTGCAGCTCGCCGGGGATCCCGCGCCCCGCTCCGCCCGCCTGGTCGGCAGCTATGCCCCCGACGACCTGGCCGTGATCCGCGCCGATGACGCCCAGGGCCTGACTCCAGCCAGGTTCGCGGACTCCAGCCGGGTCAAGGTGGGTGATGTCGTCCTGGCCGTCGGCAACCCGCTGGGGCTGACCAGCAGCGTCACCGAAGGCATCGTGTCCGCGACCGGCCGGGCCGTGACCGAGCCGGCCACGCCGCAGTCGCCGGGCGCAACGCTGCCCGGGGCCATCCAGACCAGCGCGCCCATCAACCCGGGCAACAGCGGCGGGGCGCTGGTCAGCCTGTCCGGGCAGGTCGTCGGGATCCCGACGCTGGCCGCGGCAAGCCCGGCGAGCGGAGCGCCCGCCCCCGGCATCGGATTCGCCATCCCGTCCAATGTCGTCCGCGATATCGCCGCCCAGATCATCGCGACCGGCCAGGTGACCGACTCCCATCGCGCCGCGATCGGCGCCCAGGTCGCCACCATCGCCGGCATCGCGGGCCAGCCGGACGGGGCCGGGATCGTCGCCGTGACGCCGGCCGGCCCCGCCGACCGGGCCGGGCTGCGCGCGGGCGACGTGATCCGGTCCGTCGGTGCCGTGCCCACCCCGGGCGCCGAGGCACTGTCCCAGGCTCTCGCGACGATGCGACCAGGCCAGGCCGTCAAGGTCGTCGTCGTCCGCGACCAGCAGCCGCATACCGTGCGGGTCACCCTGGGCCAGCTTCCCGGTAGCTGACCTGGCCGCGGAACCAGGCCGGCAGGCGAGGTGAGCATCATGATCGGGACCGTGCTGGCGGTGCCGGCCGCGGTGGCGGCGGCGGCCGCGTTCGGCGTGTCCGCTGTGCTCCAGCACCGGCAGGCCCGCGCGACCGCCGGCGACAAGACGCGGTGGTACCGGCTGCTCGGTCACCTCGCCCGGCGGCCGTTGTGGCTGGGCGGCATCCTGCTGGCCATGGCCGGGTACGCGCTGGCGGCGCTGGCCCTGGCCTTCGGGCCGCTCGCGCTCGTGGCGCCGATCGTGGCCATGGATCTGCTGTTCGCGGTGCCGCTGTCGGCGTGGTGGTCACGACGGCCGATGAGCGGCCGCGACTGGACCGGGTGCGTGCTCGTGGTCACCGGCGTCGGCCTCTTCCTGGCCACCTCGCCACCCTCCTCGGGACGGTCCGACGCCCCCGCGCTGCAATGGCTGCTCGCGACCGGCGCCGTGGCGCTGGCCTGCGCGACCGCGGTCGCGGCGGGCCGCCGCCGCCAGGCGGCGATCAGGGCCAGGCTGCTCGCCGCGGCCGCCGGGGTCACCTTCGGCCTGACCGCGGCCGTCACGCTGAGCGCGTCACGGCTGTTTCGCGGCGCTCCCGCGGCGCAATTCCCCGGCCACTGGCAGCCGTGGGCCCTGATCGCCCTCGGACTGACCGGGCTGCTGCTGGCCCAGACGGCCTTCCAGGCCGCCCCGCTGACCGCCAGCCTCCCGGTTATCGCCACCCTGGAGCCGATCTCGGGGGTGCTGATCGGAACGGTCGTGTTCCACGAGCGCCTGGCTGCGTCCGCGTTCGCTCTCGCGGTCCAGCTGTCCGCGGCCGCCGCTGCCGTCGCCGGGATCATCCTGCTGGCCTCGTCGGCCCTGGTTCCCGACGGTGACCCGGGCCGGGGCGGCCGCCGGGCCGATCCGGCCAGCCGGAGCCGCTCCCGGCCCCGGCCGCAGGACCCCGGATGGAGCACCGGCGTCCCGGCTGATCGGTACGATCCGGGGTAGCTGACGAGTCGAACGACGGTCACCAGGCAAGGAGGCAGCCATGCCGGCCAGGGGAAGTGCAGAGTGGAAGGGCGACCTGCGGACGGGAACCGGCACGTTCACCGCCGGCGACACCATCAGCGGGGAGTACTCCTACCGGTCCCGTTTCGAGGATGGGCCCGGGGCCAATCCCGAGCAGCTCATCGCGGCGGCCCACGCGTCGTGCTTCTCGATGGCCCTGTCCAACATCCTCGCAGCGGCAGGCACCCCGCCTGACTCGGTCCGCACCGACGCCACGGTCACGCTGCGGCCGGTCGACGGCGCCCCGACCATCACCACGATCGCCCTGGTCACCGTGGCCCGGGTCCCGGGAATCGACGAGAGCACGTTTCAGCGGCACGCCGCCGAGGCCAAGGCCGGCTGCCCGGTCAGCCGGGCGCTGGCCAGCGTTCCTGAGATCACCCTGGACGCTTCCCTGGCCGGCTGAGCGAACCGCCAACCATGATCGAGGCGGTTGTCTTCGACCTTGACGGGGTGCTGATCGATTCGGAGCCCGTGTGGGAGCAGGTACGCCGGCAGTTCGTGGCCGAGCGCGGCGGCCACTGGGCTCCGGATTCGCAGCGCCGGATCATGGGCATGAGCACCGGCGAGTGGGCCCGCTACCTGAGCGAGGACCTGGGCGCCGGGCTGCCTCCCGAGACGGTGGCGACGCAGGTCATCGAGCGGATGGCGGCCCGCTACACCGATCAGCTGCCGCTCATGCCCGGCGCCGTCGAGGCCGTCCGGCGGCTGGCCGCGGACTGGCCGCTCGGGCTGGCCAGCTCGTCACCGCTGTCGCTGATCGGCACCGTGCTTGACGCCGCGTCGCTGCGCGGCTGCTTCGCGGCGGTCATGTCCACCGAGCAGGTGGCGCAAGGCAAGCCCGCCCCGGATATCTACCTCGCCGTGGCAGGCCGGCTCGGCCGGCCGCCGCGGCGGTGCGCCGCGGTGGAGGACTCGTCGAACGGGCTGCGGTCGGCCGCCGCCGCGGGGCTGCGGGTGGTCGCCATCCCGCAGCCGAGATACCCGCCCGATCCGGACGCGCTCGGCGAGGCCGCCGTGGTACTGCCAGGGCTCGCCGAGCTGACACCGGACGTCATCACCGGGCTGGCCGGCTAGCCGGGGTCAGGCCCGGGTGAGGCCGCGGCCCGGAACGACCGCCCGGGCCGCGGCAGCGGCCGCGTTACTCGAGCGCCTGCCGGGAGATGACCGCCGGCTCGCGCCCGGCCAGCAGCCAGCCCGCGGCCGTCGCGAGCAGCGGCATGCCGATCAGGATGATCAGGAGATTAACCGTCGGCACGTACTGCAGGGATGACAGGCCGTCGAGCGAGTTGCCGCGGGCATAGGCGACGGCGGCGATGTAGGCGGCGGCCGTGCCGAGTAGCGCGCCGAGCAGGCCCAGGGCGCCGGCCGTGACCGCGGTGAGCAGGCGGCGGGTCGTGCCGCTGGCGCCGGTGGCGGTCAGCGTGCGCAGGTCGCCGGCCGTCTCGCTGCGGATGAGGCCGACGCTCATGGCCAGGATGCCCAGCGCGAGCGCGATGCCGAAGACCGTGGCCCAGTTGAGGATCGTCGCCGTGGTGGGGATGCTGTTCTTGGTCTCGATGGTCAGGCCGGCCGCGGCCGCCGCCAGCCGGGCGTTGCTGATCTGCGCGGCGGTGGGCGGGTGCGGGGCCTGGATCAGCCAGCCGGAGACACCGGAACTCAGGTGAAGCTGCCGGATCGCGTGCTCGGTGATCACGGTATTGGGCGCCGAGGTACCGGACGGGAGCCCGCTGGCCTCCTGGATCACCGGGTTGGCCAGGCAGTCGCTCGTCGGGCACGGGTACGACTGCGAGCCTGGTCCGTTGCCGCCAGGGTTGCCGGGGGTGACGGTGTGCGAGCTGAAGTAGTGACCGTAGACAAGCTGCATTCTGGAGATGCCCGACAGCCCCGGCCGCATGGTGAGGATGTCGGCTGAGGGGTCGACCGCGGCGGCCTTGATCCCGAAGGCCGTCAGCAGCTGCGGGGTGGCGACGTAGACCTGCCCGGAGAACTGCCGCCCGGACGCGGCGTGCTGGAGGGTGGCACTGGTCGAGTCGAGCTGGACGACGTCGTGCGAGCCGAGCGCGGCGGCGATGCCGTGCGCGCGCGCCGCCATCGTGGCCGTGTTGCCCGCCGCTACCGCGCCACCGGATCCGTTGCCGGGTCCCCCCGGGCCGCCGGACCCGTTGGGGGTGTAGACGATGATCTGGTTCGACGCGAGGTTGGGTCCGGCGTAGTCGAGGACGTTGCCGAACCGGGCCGCGGATTCCACGCACACGAGCACGGCGATGAGCACGCCGAGGCTGATCGCCGCGAGGGCCGAGCCCGAGCGGGCACGGTAGCGGGCCAGGTCACGCAAGGCCAGGCGCGCCGCGATCGGGGTGTGCTGGCCCAGCCTGGCCAGCGCCGTCAGGCAGAACGGGGCCAGCAGGATCATCGCCACGACGAGCGCGACGAGGCCGAGGACCAGCTCGCCCGATCCGCCTCCGTTGCTGCTGGAGCCGGCGTAGGTCAGCAGCCCGAACGCTACGGCCAGGAAGACGATGCCCGGCACGGCCGTGCGGCGCAGCTGCTTCGGGGCAGCAGGCCTGCCGGACAGGGCGGTCACGATGGGAGTGCGGGTGATCTGGCGGGCCGGGCGCGAGGCGGCGAAGTAGCAGGCGATGATGGCCAGTGCCATCGCCGGGAGGATCACCGCCCACGGCAGCGCGAACACGCCCACCGCGTGGTGCGCGTCGGACTCCAGCACCGGCCGGTAGGCCAGCCAGCCGATCAGCCCGAGCACGGCCCCGATCAGCGTGCCTGCCACGCCCACCACGACGCCGTTGGCCCGTACGACCAGGCGGATGTGCTTGTCGCTGGCGCCCTGGGCGCCGAGCATCCCGAGCGAGCGCAGCCGGCGCTGCGCCAGGACCGTGAAGCCGCCCACCCCGACCAGCGCGATGAGCAGCATCCCGATCGTGGCCAGGGCGAGCACGATGGTCGTCGGGTTGAGCTGATTATTTGGCGTCGCTGAGTGCGGGGTCTGCACGCTGGGGCCGATCGAGGACGGCTTCACCCCGGGCGCGTCGAACAGCACGGTGACCTGCGTCGGCGCCGTGACCTGGCCCGGCGCCACGAGGGCGAACTCGTCCACCAGATTCTGCGGGTTCGAGACGATGCCGGTCACCCGGCGGGCAGTGCCGTCTTGGTGCCAGACGTCTCCGACCTGCAGGTTGAAGGTCGCGGCTACCCCCTGGGTCACGGCGGCCTGGCCGGGTCCGGTGGGGTATTGCCCGCTGACCAGGGAGAGCATCGGCTGCCCGAACGGGCCGTGTGGATCCTGGGCGCGCAGGTCGTAGGTCTTGACCGAGCCGGGGACGGCGACGGTCTGGTTCTCGATCACATCGACGCGGCCGAACCGGTGCCGGAGCGCGGCGATCTGGCCGGCCAGATGCGGGTCGGGCGCCTGGAACGAGGCTAGGTCCCCGGCGGTGCCGAAGCCCGCGTTCGCCGCAGGCGGCGTGTTGGTGGCCACCGCGGCGCCGATGAAGGTGGCGGCCACCGCGACGACGATGAGGGACAGCACCAGGAGCTGCTGGCGCCACTCGTGGCGGAACATCCGCCAGGCCCAGCGCATGACCGCCCGGCGTGCGGCCACGCCCCCGTTCCCGTTCCTGGCTGGCGCGGCCGGCTGGTCCCGGAGCGCGGTGCTCATCGGCTCTGTCCCGGGGTGAGGGCCGGCTCGGCATCGCGGGCCGGCGTCTTCTGATCGACCACGTGCCCGTCCCGCAGGAACACCACCCGGTCGGCCCACGAGGCCAGCTGCGCGTCGTGGGTCACCACCACGACCGCAAGGCCCCGCTCGCTCGCGTCGTGCAGCAGGCGCATGACCTCCGCGGCGTTCGCCGAGTCCAGCGCGCCGGACGGCTCGTCGGCCAGTATCAGCCGGCGCTCGCCGACCATCGCGCGGGCGATCGCCACCCGCTGCCGCTCGCCGCCGGACAACTGGTCGGGGTACTGGCCCGCGCGGTCGGCCAGGCCCATGCTGTCCAGGGCCCGCAGCCCCGCGGCGCGCGCTTTCCTGGCCGCGGTGCCGTCCAGCTCCAGCGGCAGGGCGACGTTCTCCGCCGCGGTGAGCCCGGGCAGCAGGTTGAAGTCCTGGAACACGTAGCCGATCGCGCGGCGGCGCAGCCGGGCCCGCTCGGCGCGCGACATCTTCGCCACCGCGGTGCCGTCGATCAGCACCTCGCCGCTGGTCGGTTCCTCCAGGGTGCCGGCGATGGTGAGCAGCGTGCTCTTGCCTGACCCGCTCGGGCCCATCACCGCCACCAGCGTGCCGGCATCCACCGACACGCTGATGTCGTCTAGCGCGCGCACCTGTGCGGCGCCGTCGCCGTAAGCCTTCGACACATGACGCAATTCCACCATGCTCATCAGAGCACCTCCAGCCTGCCCTATCCCGCCTTTAGCGAGTATTCTGCTGAGGATGCTACTCGGTATACAAGGTGATGACAAGCCAATATTTTGCGCAGCGGCGCCCTTCGCCGGCACGGCGCGGGCGGCGGCGGGGAGTGCGCTCGACCGGGCTTAGGAGCCGGACCGGTCGCGGGCCGGACGCGGTGCCCGCTCCCGTATCGGGCGGCCGGCGGCCCGGCGTCCGGTGCCGGCATGCCGGACGGCCGCGGCACGTCCGTGGCCTGCCCGCCGGGCCGCCGCGTAGCGGGCCACCGGAAGCCGGCCCGCCGGGCGCCGGTCATCGGCGCCGGTGGCGCTATCCGCTGAGGTGGCTCCGGCCGTATTACCCGCCGGGATGGAGCCGGCGGCGCTGGCCGCCGGGAGGGCGCCGGCGGCATCATCCGCCACGGTGGCGCCGGCGGTGTTGCCCGCCGGGATGGCGCCGGCAGCGTCATCCGCCGCGGTGGCGCCGGCCGGGGCCGGGCCGGGCCCGGCGCTGCTGGCCCCGGCGTTACCGGGTGCGGCGGCCGGCACCGGGGCCACGCCGTGTACTTCGTGGACGTACCGGCCGCCGCGCAGCAGCGACGCCACGGCCGCGACCAGGCAGGCCGCGATCGCGAAGTCGAAGGCGATGGCCAGCCCGTGCTCGAACGGCGCCGAGATCAGGGAGGGGAAGAAGGTGTGGCCGGTGAGGAACGCGGCATGGCTCGCCGGCAGCCGGCTGATGACGGGGCCGAGCAGCGTCTGCACCGGGTTGTAGCCGAGCAGGGCCGCGAACAGGATCGAGACCGGCGGCAGCGCGGCGACCCGCGCCGCGTCCGCCGGGGGCACGCCCTGGGCGATCAGGCCATGGCTGAGGGTGACCGGCAGCGACGAGGCCAGGCCGAGGATGATCAGCGTGAAGAAGATGCCGATCGACAGCACCATGGCCGAGTTCTGGAACGTCGCGCTCATGCCTGCGCCGACGCCGCGGCGCTCGGGCGGCAGGCTGTTCATGATGCCGGCCCGGTTCGGCGAGGCGAACAGCCCCATGCCGATGCCGTTGAGCAGCAGGATGCCCGCGAACTGCCAGTACGCGAAGTCAACCGGCAGGAGCTCCAGCAGCACGAACGAGGCCGCGGCCACCAGCATGCCGCCGGTGGCGAACGGCCGGGCGCCGAACCGGTCGGACAGCCATCCGGACAGCGGCCCGGCGACGAGGAAGCCGACGGTCAGCGGGAGCATGGCGATGCCCGCCCACAGCGGGGTCTGGCTGAAGCCGTAGCCGTGGATCGGCAGGTAGATGCCCTGCAGCCAGATGATCAGGATGAACATCAGGCCGCCCCGGCCCAGGCCCGCCAGCAGGCTGGCCAGGTTCCCGGCGGTGAACGGGCGGATCCTGAACAGCGCCAGCCGGAACATCGGCTCGGCGACCCGGGTCTCGATCACGCAGAAGACCGCCAGCACGGCGAGGCCGCCGCCGATCAGGCCGATCACCAGCGGGCTGGTCCAGCCCATCGTGTGCCCGCCGTAGGGCTGGATGCCGTAGGTGATGCCCGACCAGCACCGCGATCAGGCCGGCGCCGAACGTCACGTTGCCCCACCAGTCCAGCGCGGCCGGGCGGCGAATGCCCCAGCTCCCGCAGCTTCAGGTAGGACCAGATCGTCCCGAGCACCCCGAACGGGACCGAGACGAGGAAGACGTACCGCCAGTTCAGCGGGCCGAGCACGCCGCCGAGCACGAGGCCGATGAACGAGCCGGCGATGCCGGCCACCTGGTTCAGCCCGAGCGCGAGGCCGCGCTCGTTGGCGGGGAAGGCGTCGGTCAGGATCGCGCTGGAGTTGGCCAGCAGCATGGCCCCGCCGACCCCCTGCAGGATCCGCATCACGATCAGCCACCAGGCGCCGGCCGTGCCGTGCAACCAGGTCAGCGACAGCAGCACCGAGAACAAGGCGAAGATCGCGAACCCGAGGTTGTACATCCGGACCCGGCCGAACATGTCGCCCAGCCGCCCGAAGCTGACCACCAGCACCGCGGTGACCACCAGGTACCCCATGAGCAGCCACAGCAGCAGGCTGGTGTTGCCCGGCTGCAGCGGGTTGACGCCGATCCCGCGGAAGATGTCCGGCAGCGCGATCAGCAGGATGGAGGCGTTGATGGTCGCCATCAGCACGCCGAGCGTGGTGTTGGACAGTGCGATCCACTTGTAGTGCGGGCTGATGCGAGGCACGGGCCGTCCTCTCTGGCGGTGCTTGACGGGGACGTGGGCCGGCCCACGCCTGGGCGCAGTCCAGGATCCCAGATTAGTTGCTTAATGCAAACTAATTGAATCTGCAGGGTATTCCCTGGCCCGCGGCCCGGCTGTCGGCCCTCCTTGCTTGCGCGGCGGCCCCTCGCTTGCGCCCGCCCGAACCTCTATTCGAATATCTATATAGATATGCTATACTTTCTTGGCATGGACAGCGACACAGAGCCCCGGAACCGGCTGGACCCCGGCGACCTGATCGCGGCCGGGGAGGCGCTGTACGGGCTGGTGGCCGCGGCGGTGCAGGGGCGCTCGCGGGAGATGAGCCTGACCTCGCTGTCGACGCTGGCCACCCTGGACCGTACCGGCCCGCGCCGGGTCACCGACCTGGCCGTGAGCCAGGGCGTGGCCCAGCCGTCGATGACCGTGCTGGTGACCGCGCTGGAGCGGTCCCGGCTGGTGGAGCGGCGGGGTGACCCGGCGGACCGGCGGGTGGCGCTCGTCGCGCTGACCGCCGCGGGGGCGGAGCTGCTCCAGACTCAGCGCAGAGCGGGCGCCGAGGCGCTCATCCAGCTGATCGGCAAGCTGCCCGGCGACGAGGCGGCCGCACTCGTCGCGGCGCTCCCGGCGCTGCGGCACCTTCGCGAACTGGATAGCGAGCGACGGGACCCTGCCGGGGGACCCGACGGCGAATCGCGGTGACCGCGAAAGCCAGGCAGCAGCCAGACCGCCGGCGCGCCGGTGCCCTGCAGGGCCGCCCCCCGCCGACCGCCAGGACCACGGCACACTGGGAACCGGCCGGTGACGCCGCGCAGCCGCCGGTACCGTGCAGCCCGCGAACGGAGGCCAGCAGATGACCGAAGGCACCAGCCGGACCGTCGGCGAGCCGCTGAGCGCGCTGCTCACCGCGGCTGAGCCGTCCCGCCCGGCGTTCGTCGTGCCCGACGACGGTCAGGTGCTCACCTACGCGCGGCTGGCGGCCGCGATCGAGGCCCTCGCCCAGCGGCTGGCCGGGGCCGGTGTCCGGCGCGGCGACCGGGTTGCCCTCACCCTGCCCAACGGCCCCGACTTCGTCCTGCTGCTGCTGGCGGTCACCGCGCTCGGCGCGGCCGCCGCCCCGCTCAACCCGGCGTACACCCAGGCCGAGTTCGATTTCTTCCTGACCGACATCGCCCCCCGGCTGTTCCTGATCCCGGCCAGCCGGCCGCGGCGGCCGGCGCCGCGGCGGGCACCCGCACGCCGGTACTCACGGTCGGTGCCGCCGGCGACGGCCCGCCGGAGCTGCTGGACGCCGACGGCGCGGCCGCGAGGCCGCTGCGGTCCGTTCGAGCCCGGCGGCCCCGACGACGTGGCCGTCGTGCTGCACACCAGCGGAACGACCAGCCGGCCCAAGCAGGTCCCGCTGCGCCAGCGGAACCTGATGGCCTCGGTCCGCACGATCGCCGCGCATTACCGGCTCGGTCCCGCCGACGTCTCGTTCTGCGTGATGCCGCTGTTCCACATCCACGGGCTCGTCGCCTCGGCGTTCGCGGCGCTGAGCACGGGCGGCACGGTCATCGCGCCGCGCCGGTTCACCGCGCACCGGTTCTGGCCGCAGGCCCGTGAGCACGGCGCCACGTGGCTGTCGGCCGGACCGACGCTGCACCAGATGATCCTCGACCGCGCCGATGAGGCCGGCCCGCCCGCCGCGCTGCGGTTCGTCCGCTCCTGCAGCTCGGCGCTGTCGGCGGCCCTGCTGGAGCGGGCCGAGACCAGCTACCGGGTGCCGATGCTCGAGGCCTACGGGATGACCGAGGCCAGCCATCAGATGACCTCCAATCCGCTGCCCCCGGCGGCACGGCTACCTGGCTCGGTGGGCGTGCCCACCGGCACCGAGGTCGGCGTGATCGACACCGACGGCACCGTGCTGCCCGACGGCAGCCCCGGCGAGGTGGTCATCCGCGGGCCCGGCGTGATGGACGGCTACGCGAACAACCCCGCGGCCAACGCGGAGGCGTTCACCCGCGGCTGGTTCCGCACCGGCGACCGCGGGGTGCTGCAGGGCGGCTACCTCACCCTGCACGGGCGGATCAAGGAGATGATCATCCGGGGCGGCGAGAACATCGCCCCGGCCGAGATCGAGCAGGTGCTGATGTCTCACCCCGCGGTGCGCGATGCGGTCTGCTTCGGGGTCGATGACGACAAGTACGGGGAGCTGGTCGCCGCCGCGGTGACCCTGGACCAGGACGCGGAGGCCAAGGACCTGATCGACCACTGCCGCCAGCAGCTCGCCGCGTTCAAGGTGCCGGTCAGGATCGACGTCGTGCCGGAGATACCGCGCACGTCCACCGGCAAGCTGCAGCGCAGGCGGGTGGCCGAGGCGGTCGCGCGACGGCGGGCCGCGCCGTGAGGTTCGCCGTGCTCGGCGCGGGGGCCATCGGCGGCTACGCCGGCGCCGCGCTGGCCCGCGGCGGCGCGGACGTCACCCTGATCGCCCGGGGCCCGCACCTGGCCGCGATGGCCGAGCGCGGCGTCCGGGTGCTCTCGCCCCGCGGCGACTTCACCGCCCATCCGCGGGTGAGCGGCGAGCTGGACGCGGTCGCCGGCGCCGACGTGGTCCTGGTCGCGCTCAAGGCCTACAGCCTGCCCGAGATCGCCCCGCGCCTCGGCAAGCTGCTCGCGCCCGGGGCCGCGGCGATCTGGGCCCAGAACGGGATCCCCTGGTGGTACTTCCAGTCGCTGCCGGGGTGGGCGCCGCCTGCGGGCCTGCAGAGCGTGGATCCGGGCGGCGTGATCGCCGGCTCGATCGCTCCCGTGCACAACGTCGGCTGCGTGGTCTACTGCTCGACCGAGATCGTCGAGCCGGGGGTGATCCGGCACATCGAGGGCACCCGGTTCACACTCGGCGAGCCGGACGGATCGCGGTCGCCGCGCTGCGAGCAGATCTCGGCCGCCTTCGCCGCGGGCGGGCTGAGGGCCCCGGTTGAGACCCGGCTGCGAGACCAGATCTGGCTCAAGCTGATCGGCAACGTGGCGTTCAACCCGATCACGGCGCTGACCGGGGCGACACTGGGCGAGCTGGACACGGTGCCGCAGATGCCCGGCCTGCTGCGGGCCATCTTCGCCGAGTGCGCCGCGGTGGCCGGCCAGCTCGGCGTCAGGTTCCCGGTCTCGCTGGACCGGCGGCTGGAGGCCGGGCTGGCCGTGGGCGACCACAAGACGTCGATGCTCCAGGATCTGGAGGCGGGCAAGCGGCTGGAGCTGGACTGCATGACCGGAGCAGTGGCGGAGCTGGCCGGCCAGCTCGGCATCGACGTCCCGAGCGTGCGCGCCGTGCACGCCTGCGCCAAGCTCCTCGACCATCTCCGCCAGCGCGGCTGATTGTCCCGAACGGACACCGCCCGGCCTGGGTCGCTAGTCGCCGATCAGGGCCGGCGCGGGGTCGGCGGGCGCGGACTGGGCCGACGGGACCGAGGGCGACCGCAGCTCGTCGATGCGCACAAGCGCGATGCCCGCGACGATCAGCGCGCCGCCGGTGAGCTGCACCGCGGTGGGCAGCTGGCCGAGCAGCAGCCAGGCGATCAGCACCGCGAAGATGACCTCGGCCAGGCCCGCGAACGACGCGAGCTTGGCACCGAGCATCCGCGCGGCGGCGATTCCCGCGACGTACGCGAACACCGCCGCGACCAGCGACAGGCCCGCGATCGGGATCAGCCAGCTGACCTGGTGGCCGGCGACGCTGACCGTCCCGAAGGTGGCGTGCATCGGCAGCGCGCCCACGCCGCCCAGCGCGAGCAGGATCGCCGCGCCGATGCCCATGCCCCCGCTGGCCAGGGCCAATGGCGGCAGCTCCTCGCTGCTGTGCGACCCCACCACGAAGTAGGTGGCCAGCCCCACCCCGGCGCCCAGTCCCCACAGCACCCCGACCAGGTCGAGGCGGACGTGGCCGATCACGCCGAGGACGAGCGCCAGGCCGGCCAGCGCCGCGGCCGAGCCGCTCAGGGTCAGCCGGCGGGGCCGCTGGCCGTGCCGGATCCACATCCAGGCCACCACGAGGACGATGCCCAGGTACTCGAGCATGAGCGCCACGCCGACCGGCAGGGTCTGGATGGCGTTGAAGTAGAACAGCTGGGCGCCGGCCACGGCGATGACGCCGTAGGCGGCGACCATCGCGCCCTGCCGGCGCAGGATGTGCCACCGGCCGCGCATCGAGATCAAGCCCGGCACGGCCAGCACCAGGGCGGCGATGCTGATCCGAGCGGACACGGCGGCCGCCGGGGACCAGCCCGCATCGATCAGCGACTTGGCCAGCGCGCCGGACGTGCTGAAGGCAAGGGCCGAAAGAACCGCCAGACCGAGACCGGCCCGGGAACCCTGCCGGTGACGCATCGATCCTCCGTCCGCCAGTTGTCATCAGCAAAACTAAGTTATGCTAATGACACTAGGGTTCGTGCCGGTGAGGAGTCAAATGCTTTTCGGTCATGACACAGAGGTGGCCCTGCAGGCGGCCGCGGCGCTGGTCAACACGGCCGACGGACAGACCGAGCAGCTGCCTGACATGGCTGCGCTCGACGAATTCGTCCGTACCTGGGGCTGGACAGGAAAGCGCTGGCGTACCGCGGCCGAGCTGCGCGCGGTCCGGGAACTGCGGCCGTGGCTGCGCCAGCTCTGGCTGGCCGACAGGGACCAGGCCGTCACCCTGGTCAACCAGCGGTTGCGGGAGGCGGACGCCGTTCCCCAGCTGGTCCGGCACGACGGGTGGGACTACCACGTGCACGCCACGCCGCCGGATGCGCCGCTGGCCACCCGCATGGCGGTCGAGGCCGCGATGGCGTTCACCGACGTCATCAGGGCCGACGAGCTCGGCCGGCTGCGCGTCTGCGACTACCCGGGCTGCGGGAACGCCGTGGTCGACCTGTCGAAGAACAGGTCCAAGCGGTACTGCGAGCGAGGCTGTGGCAACCGGGCCGCGGTGGCCGCCTACCGGGCCCGCAAGATCGGAACCGCCGCCGTCGGCGACCAGGCTCAGGCAAGCTAGGCGTGGCTGCCGGCGGACGGCCAGCCGAGCGCACGGCCAGCTAGAGTACGGCCAGCCGGGAGGCACCGGCCGCGGCCCGGGCCGCCGCCCGGCGTCCCGGGACGCCCGGCGTCCCGGGACGCCCTGTGTGCCGGGCCCGAGAGCGCCAGGCCGCCGAGAGGAGCGAACGAGCCATCATGGTTTCCGCGAGTGACGTACCGAGGGTCGGCGTGGTGTTCCGCCCGCAGCTGCCGCCCGAGCGGCTGCGAGAGTTCATCGCGTCGGCGGAGGCAGGCGGCATCGACGACGTCTGGCTGTGGGAGGACTGCTTTCTGGAGGGCGGCGTGGCCGCCGCGGCCGCCGCACTCGCCTGGAGCGGCTCGCTGCGGATCGGGCTGGGGCTGATGCCGGTGCCCTTCCGTAACCCCGCCCTGGCGGCGATGGAGATCGCGACGCTGGGGCGCCTGTTTCCCGGCCGGTTCGTCCCGGCCGCGGGGCACGGCGTGCTGTCCTGGATGGACCAGGTGGGAGCGCGGGTCTCCTCACCCATGACGCTGCTGCGCGAGTGGGTGGCGGCGGTCCGCTCGCTGCTGCACGGCCAGACCGTCACCGTCAGCGGGCAGTACGTGCGCCTGAACGGTGTTGCGCTGGACTGGCCGCCGGCCGCGGTGCCGCCGCTGCTGGTCGGCGCGCGGGGGCCGAAGACACTGGCCCTGGCCGGCGAGGCCGCCGACGGCCTGGTCCTCGATGCGGACATCTCGCCCGACGGCGTCCGCAAGGCCGTCGCGACCGCGGCCGCGGTCCCGCCTCATGAGGTTGTGGTGTACCTGCCATCAGGGGCAGGACCGGGCGCCCGGGAGCGGATCGGCGCCGAACTGGCCCAGTCGGCGCGGACGGCGGAGCACTGGGCTGCTGTCGGCTCCCCCGAGGACGTGGCCGGCGCCATCCGCGCCTTCGCCGCGGCGGGCGCGACCACCGTCGTCCTGCAGCCCACCGGGGACGATCCGGACGTGCAGGCCACCATCAGGCTGGGCGCCGATGCGAGAGCCGTCCTGCACTCTGCTGCCGGGGCGAGCTGAGAGCAGGCCGGCGGGGCCGCGGGTGTCAGCCCGGACGCGGGGCGGGCCACCGGTCAGAGGGTGCGAAGCCCGTCCAGCACCTCGCTGAGCAGCCCGGAGCCTGGCTGATCACCGGCCGACGGCTGCGGCTGGAGGGTGATCCGGCCGCGCCGGATGAGATCGGCCAGCCGGGCCCGGACCACGCTGACCGGCAGCATGGTGGCCGAGGCCACCTCGGCCACGGTGACCGGCTCGCGGCACGAGTCGAGAATCCTGCGGTCCTCGGGACCGAAGCCGACCGGGTCACCGTCGCGTTCCCCGGGTTCAGCGGCGGCGACCAGGGCAACCAGGTCCAGCGCCGCACCGCTGGCCGGCTCCGCCTGGCGGCCGGCGAGCCGGGCCGAGTGCCGGGTCTGGAGCGATCGCTGCGGGCCTGGCGAGCTGGCTGTGCCCATCGAGGTCTCTCCTGCGTCATCGGTGGGTGGAGTCCCGCCACTCCCGGCGAACCACTGGCCGCCGTGACTATTTTGGGGCATTCGGGCCCCGGTTGTCTCGCGGTCTAGTCGCCCAGCCGGTCGAAGGTTCGCTGCGCCCGGTGCCGCGCGGCTTCGGCCCGGCGTGCTTGAGCGCCGGCGTCGCGTAGCAGGCGGCGGGCCTCGGCCAGCTGCTGCTCCAGCTGCCGCAGGGCGTCCTGCTGCTGGCGTTCGGCTTGGCGGGCAGCCTGCGCGGCCCGGTCGGCGCCGGCCAGGGTGCGTTCGGCCTCGGCCCTGGCGCGGCGGCGCTCCCGTTCGGCCTCGGCCTCGGCCCGGCGGCGTTCCCGCTCGGTTTGGGCTTCGGCCCGGCGGCGTTCGGCTTCGGCTTCGGCCCGGCGGCGTTGCCGTTCGGTCCCGGCTTGGTGGCGGCCCCGCCCGGCGCCGGCCGCCGACGGTTTCCTGGCCGGGCGCGCGGACGGGCGGGCATCCGGCGGCGGCACGAGAGCCAGTTCCGGCGCCGCTGCCGTTCCGAACCCCACCCGGCGGGCCGGGCGCAGCAGCGCTGCGTGCTGTATCTGCTCGGCGACCACGGGGTCGGCCAGCGCCGCGCTGAACGTGGCGGTGATTTCCTCGCGCAGCGCCGCGGCCGGGTTGTGCTCGCCTGCTGCGGCCAGTGCCTGCGGCACCAAGGTCGCGATCAGCTCCCGGCGGGCTTGCGATGAGTCCCGGATCCTGGCGCCGTCGCCCGCAAGCTCGGCTGCCCGCAGCTCCTCGCCCACCGTCGCCAGCCGGGCGACGGCGTCAGGATCCGCGCGCACCAGCAGGTTGATCATCCAGGCTGACCGCGTGGGCTTGCGCAGCGCGGCGATCTGCCTGGCCGCCCCGGCCTGCCCGGCCGAGCGCGCCGCCGCGGCCAGCTCCCCGCGGCGCCGGGTGAATTCCTCCGGGTCAGCCTCATACAGCTCGCTGACCGCCTCGCCCAGCAAGTCATCACTGGTCACCCCGCCATCCTGCCGCAGATGGCCGTCGCGTCCATCAGCGTGCCGGCCGCGGCCGGCGCCGGGGCGTTCCTGCCCGGCCGGCTGGCCACCTCGCTCAGCGGGCAGGCGCGGGCCGCCGTGGATAGCCTGCCTCAGCTGGGTCCGCGTCCGGCGGGGCAGCGGGGCCGCCGCCAGGCGGGGCGGCGGGGCCTGCGCCAGGCGGGGTGGCCAGGCCGATGCCAGGCAGGGCGGCGGGGCCGACGGCCTGCGCAGCAGCGGGGCCGGCGGCGGCCTGCGCAGCGGCGGGGCGGGCGCCAGGCGGAGCGGCGGAGCAGGCCACCGGGCCGTAACGCCATTCCCGGAACGCCATCGCGAGCAGGCTGGGTATCAGGTCGGTAGACCGCCGCAGCACCCAGGCCGTGCCCTTGGTGGCGAGCCACGCCAGTTCGTCCAGCCGGGACGGCGGCGGGTTGCCTGGCTCGGGCTCTGGCGGCAGCCCGACCGGGTCGGCCGGCCGCGGCCAGCAGGCCGTGGAACCGGCGGGCGATGAGCCGGTGACCGCGCTCGCTCGGGTGCAGCCGGTCGGCCGCCCACATGCCCTCGCTGTAGGCCTCGGGGTCCCCGGCGGCATCGAAGTGCAGCGTCCCGAAGCGCTCGGCCACGACGTCCATCGCCAGGTTGATCTCGTGCGCCCGCCGGGCCAGCGGCCTGGCCAGCACGCTGGGCATGCCGAGCATCCGCCCGGGGTCGGGCATCCGCATCGTGAGCACGACAGCGTCGGCCGCTCGCAGCGCGCCCACGATGTGCGCGACCGTCGGCCGCGATCAGGTCGGGATCGAAGTTCGGCCGCAGCGTGTCGTTGACACCGACTACCACGCTGGCGACGTCCGGCCGCAGTTGCAGGGCCCGCGGCAGCTGATCACGCTCCACGTCGGCGATCCGGGCGCCGTTGGCCGCCAGGTTGTGCAGCTCCGGCTCGGGCAGTCCCTCGGCCAGCAGCGCGGCCCACCCGCGCCAGCCGCGACGTCCCGGCCGGGCAGTCGCCCCGGCGCCGCCGAGCGGATCGTACGCCCGCACCGGATCACCGATGCCGAGGGTGATCGAGTCGCCCAGGGCGACCAACCTGGTCACGCCGGCACCTCGGCCCTGAGCCTTCTGGTGGCGCCGAGAACCGTCTGGTAGTGGCCGATCAGCTCGTCGCACCGGACCGGCCAGCCGCGGTCGAGCACCATGTCCCGGGCTGCCCGCCGGTGCGCCGCACGCAGCGCCGGCCCGGCCGCCAGCCTCGCTACCGCGGCGGCCAGCGCCCCGGCATCCCCGGGCGGGACCAGGAATCCGGTGACGCCGTCCCGGACCAGGTCGAGGGGGCCGCCGGAGGCTGGCGCCACCACGGGCAGCCCGCTCGCCGCCGCCTCCTGCAGCGTCTGGCCGAATGTCTCGTGCGGTCCGCTGTGCACGAACACATCGAGGCTGGCGTAGATCCTGGCCAGCTGCTCCCCGCACCGCTGGCCGAGGAACACCGCAGAGGGAAGCGCCCGCCGGGCGGCCGCCTCAGCCGGGCCGCTGCCGACGATCACCAGCCGCAGGCCAGGCAGCATCGCCACCTGAGCCAGCAGGTCGAGGCGCTTCTCCACCGCCAGCCGCCCGACGTAACCGACCAGCAGCTCTGCGGCCGGAGCCAGCTCGGACCGCAACCGGGCGCTGCGCTTGGCCGGGTCGAAGCGGCTGCTGTCCACGCCCCGGCCCCACAGCCATACTCGCCGGAAGCCATGCGCCAGCAGTTCAGCCGCCGTCGCCCGGGACGGGGCCGGGTCCGATGGGCGGCATTGTGGATCCGGCGCAGCCGCCGCCAGCACATGGCCTCGCCCGCGGGACCGGCGTGGTAGGCGCGAGCGTAGGCGGGCATGTCTGTCGCGTACACCGCGACGCCCGGCAGCTTCAGCCGCCGGGCGCCCGCGCAGCCGCCGGCGCCCAGCACGAACGGGCCGGCCAGGTGAATCAGGTCGGCACCGTGCTCGGCCACCGCCGCCCGCACCCGCGGCCCGGGCACGCCGACCCGGAACCCCGGGTAGCCGGGCACCGCCGGCGACGGGACCCGCACCACCGGGTAGTCGAGTGCGGCATCCGGGCGCGACCGCCCGCTGGCCGGCTCGGGCGCGATGACCAGGGGCTGGTGACCCCGCTTGAGCAGGTGCTCTGCGACGCGGATCGCGGTGTGCGCGACCCCGTTGACATCGGGAGGAAAGGACTCGGTGACATACGCGATTCGCACGATCACCACGGTGAGTGGTGCACCCTCCCGGGAATGACGCTACGCCGTTAAAGCCTGACGAACTGTAGGTGACGTTTCCGGTCATCCCGGCCGGCCCGCGGCGGCGTACGCTGAACGAACCGGGTCTTCCCGGGGCGGTTCGGTCCCCGGTTCGCTGCGGAGGGTTGCGATGGTTCTGACGGCACCGGGCCTGCCGGTGCTGATCAGGACGTGGCCGGGCAGGACGGTACCGGGCGGGATCGCGCGATCCAGGACGGCACCGGGCACGGCCGCGCGGGCCTGCGTGCTCGCGCTGCTGTCCGGCCTGTGCTGGGTGACCTGGCATGGTCTGCTCGTTCCCGCCGGGCCGCCGGCTCTGGTCGCGGCGATGCTGGCCGGAGCGGTGCTGGCCGGAGTGCTCGCGACGTGCCTAGCCGGCCGGGCCGGGCTGGGCCGCCTGGCAGCGGCCGTCCCGCTGGTGAGCAGGGTCGCGGCGTTGCGGGAGAAGTCCTGGCGGGCGGCATTCGGCCGGCAGCGCGATCCCGACGCGGCGGGGCGCCCCCGCCCCCGGGCGCCGTCGGCGGCCCCGGCGGCCGCCCGGTTCTCCAGGCTCTGAGCCCACAGGTCCGCCTGGCCGGCGGGACCTGCGGCTGATGCCCGATCCCTCCCGGGACTGAACGCGGCCGTCTCCAGCCGTCGCCTGTTCACTTCCTGACCCGCTGGAGGGTAGCTCGTCATGTCCGTTTTCCCCGGCGTCCCCGCCGACGCCGCGTATCACGTCGTGTCGGCGTTCGCCGGCATGCTCACGCCGCTGCTTGGCGGCCCGGCCGCCGCGGCCGCGATCGTGCTGTTCACCATGGCCGTCCGGCTGCTCATCCTGCCGCTCAGCTACCGGGCCATGCGCGGGCTGGCCGCGCAGGCGCGGATCGCGCCCCGGGTGCAGGCGCTGCGTCGCGAGCACGCCGGTCACCCGGACCGGCTGCAGCGCGAGCTGGCCGGCCTGCATGAGTCCGAGGGCACCAGCATGTTTGCCGGTTGCCTGCCGCTGTTGCTGCAGTGGCCGTTCCTCAGCGTCATGTACCTGCTGTTCCGGTCGGCTAAGGTCGGCGGGGTCCGTAACGCGCTGCTCGGCCATGACCTGTTCGGCGCGCCGCTCGGCAGTCACTGGCTCGGCGGCGCCGGGCCGCTGAGCGCCCACGGCGCGGTGTTCGCGGGACTGTTCGTGCTGCTGGCCGGCATCGGCTGGCTCTCGGCCCGGGTGGCGCGGCGCTTGACCCCTGCTGATGGCAGCCTGCGCGCCGGTTCGCCCGTGCCCGTTCGGTCTGCCGATCGGTCCGGGCCGCAGCCGTCCGTCCGGCCGGACGGCCTGGCTGCGGGCCCGGCCGCCGTGGCGGCGGACGCCGCGGCCTGGCTGGCACCTTTCGCCACCGTGCTGGTGGCGGCGTTCGTTCCGCTGGCCGCGGGCCTGTACCTGGTCACGTCCGCCGCGTGGACCCTGGCCGAGAGGACGTTGCTACCCCGGGCCGGTCACCATCCGTAGACGCGCACAGGAAGCTCGTGCAGGGGCGCCTGATCGGGACCAGGGTAGACGATCAGCACCGGGATGTCGTCGGGGTCGCGGCCCTCCACCACCGTGACCCCGCCGCTGCTGCGGGTCTGCTCGTGGGCGGAATGGCTCTTGAGCGCGCGTTCGGACCTGTCGAGGTCGGCCGGGCCGGCCGCGGTCCAGACGACGTACTGGACCCCTACGCCGCCCAGCGGGTGAGCTGCGCCGCGACCCATGGCCCGCAGGATCAGCTGCGTTCCGCTCGCGTTGATCAGCAGGGCCGCGGTCGTGCTGCGGTCGGCTTCTTCGAGCGCGAGGACTTCGGTGTAGAAGCTCATCGACCTGTCCAGGTCCTGTACGAACATGACCGCAGAGCCGAGCCGGACGCCGTCTGCCATCTGCTGGCCTTTCCATCCCGCAGCCGAGTGGGCCGCTCTTACGGCGGGCGGCCGGGGGACACGGCCCCGCAAGCCTGATACTCCGCGGCCAGCTTAGTGGCCGGCGTCCCCGGGGTCGCCGGTGACAAGGCGCCGGCCGGCGGACCGGCAGATGCTCGCCGGCGCTGGCCGGGGTCGCTGCCTGGCCCGGGGGCCGCCGCGGCTCAGCCGAAGGTGAAGTCGTAGGCCGCGATTCCCGGCGAGGCCTGCAGCCTGAGCCTTCCGGTCGTGGACGCGCCGGACCGGAACAGGGTGTAAAGCCGCGGTACTCCGTGGACGTTGATCGCCTGCGTGTGGTGGCCGTCAATGAAGACGTTCAGGGTTCCGGTGCCGCCCAGCACCAGGTACACGTCGTGCGCCAGGAAGCCAAGCTCCAGCCCGGCCCCGTGACCCGCGGTCGCTTCCTGCTCGTGGTCGGTCCAGGTCCCTGACAAGGCCAGCCCGCCGAGCGGCAGCGACGCGGGGAAGTGGTACACGGCCGGCGCGTTGCGGACCACGTGGCCGGGCACGAGGTACTGGAGACGGTCATACCCGATGTAGGTCTCGGGGTTCATCTGCCCGGTAGGCGTCAGGTTCGCGACGGCGGCCGGGGCCGGCAGCGCGTGGCCGGGATGAGCCGCGCGCAGCAACTGGCTGATCAGGTGTCCGGTGGTGGCGTAGTCTCCCTCGCCGAAGTGAACGTGGCGGACGTTGCCCTGCGCATCGATCAGGTAGTCCGCTGGCCAGTACTGGTTGGAGTAGGCGTTCCAGGTGGCGTAGTTGTCGTCGACCGCGACCGGGTAGCGCACGCCGAGCGCCGCGGCCTGCGACCGCACGTTCGATACGACGTGCTCGAAGGCGAACTCCGGCGTGTGCACGCCCACCACCACGAAGCCGTCCTTGGCGTACTCGCGGTACCAGGCCTCGACGTGCGGCAGCGTCCGCTGGCAGTTGATGCACGAGTAGGTCCAGAAGTTGACAAGGACCACCTTGCCGCGTAGCGCGCTGAGCGTCAGCGGCCTTCCGCCCGGGGTATTCAGCCAGGCGGTGATCCCGGTGAAGTTCGGGGCGCGGCCGCAGTCCACCAGCGTGGTCGCGTTGGGGTTGCACTTGGCCAGCGTGGTGTGCGGCTCCCCGGTCAGCGAGTTGAGCTGGTTGCGGACCGCGCCCGAGCCCTGCAGCGCGGTGGCGTAGCCGGGAATGTCGCGCTGCAGCCCGCCGAGCACGTTGAACGCGATCACCGCGGCCATGAGAATGAGCACCGCCCCGCCGACTTGGCGGACCTGGGCCGCGTGCCGGCGGACGGCGCCGATCCGCCCGGTGAACTGCCCGCCCGCGATCGCGACGGCCAGCAGCGGTACCGCGGTTCCTGCGGCGAACGCGGCCGTGAGGATGACCGCCGTCAGCCCGACCCGGTGCGTGGCCCCGACCACGGTAATGGCCGCCAGCACCGGCCCGGCGCACGGGACGTACAGCAGGCCGAGGCCCAGGCCGAGCACGAAACCGCCGGGGGCACCGCCCGGCCTGCGGGAGCCCAGGCGCGCGAACGGCCGCTCGATCGCCGCCCCCAGCGGCGGGATGAGGTAGCCGAGTCCCACCACGATCAGCAGCGCGATGCCCGCGTCGCGCAACGAGTCCTGCGGCAGGTGAAACAGCGAGAGGATCTCCGACCCGATCAGCACGAGCAGGCTGAAGCTCAGCACCAGCCCGGCGATCACGGACACCGGCTGCGCCAGTCCGACGCGCGGCCTCGGTCCCGGCGGCCCGGCGCCAGGCGGCCGCCCGGCGCTAGGCGGAGGCGGCCCGGCGCTAGGCGGAGGCGGCCCGGCGCTAGGCGGGGATCCGGTGTCCGGCGGCGACCCTGGGCTCAGCGGCGGCGCGGCCCCGCCCACCAGCACAACCGGCAGGACCGGCAGGATGCACGGAGAAATGCCCGCCAGGAAGCCGGCCACGATGCCGACCAGCACAAGGTCAATCACGCCGCTGCCTTCCGCGCCCTCCGCCGGTCCTGTCCCCGCAATCCCTATTCGTCGCCGGCCCGCCAGCGTCTTGGTCAGCGAGGAGGAATTTCGCGGTCTTCTCGACTGTGCCCACGCTATGACCAGATTCCGGGGTGTTTCGCGCGGCCCGGCCTGCGGTGCGGCGGTCGCTCAGACCGGGTGCCGCCGGGCGAGGATCCGCTGCCTGGCGATCTCGTACAGGACGGCAGTGGCGGCGTTCGCCGCGTTCAGCGAACTCGCCGCCCCGGCCATGGGGATCGTGACGGTCACGTCGCACAGTTCGCGCCACGCGCTGCTCAGGCCGGCCGCCTCGTTGCCCACCACCAGCAGCGCGGGCCCGGTGAAACCGACGTCGAACACCGGCCGGCCGCCTTGCTCGTCCGCAGCAGCCAGGACCATCGGGCGGCCCTGCGCGCGCTGCGCGGTCACCCACGCGGCCACCTCGCGGGATGAGGGGCAGCGGACCACGGGCAGCGCGAACAGTGAGCCGGTGCTGGCCCGTACGGCCCTGGGATCGTAGACATCGGCCGCGTGGCCGGTGACGATGACCCCGTCCGCGCCGAAGGCATCCGCTGACCGGATGATGCTCCCCAGATTGCCCGGGCTGGCCGGGCGGTCCAGCACGACGCCGAGGAAATCGCGGCCGGCCTTGATCCGGTCGAGGTCGTCGGCCGGCATTTCGGCCACCGCGACCAGTTCCGGGCTCGCTTCGGCCTTCTCGCCCAGTTCGGCCAGCAGGTCAGGTCGCATCGCCACCTGGACCGCGTCCACGGTGCGCAGCAGGTTCTGCGCCCACCGCGACAGCGGCCGCCCTGCGTCGTAGATCAGAGCGCGGAATCGCCAGCCGGACGCGGCGGCCACCGAGATCGGCCGCACCCCCTGGACCAGGAACTCGCCGGCCCGCTGCCGCTTGCCGCGGTTGCCGAGCAGCGACTGCCACCGCTGGAACCGGGCGTTGCGGGACGAGACCTGCAGCAGCGCTGCGGCGGCGCCCTGAGGTGAGCTCACGCCAGTTCGCGCAGGTACTGCGGCAGCATCTGGCGCCAGGTGTGCCAGTCGTGCGGCCACTGCGGGCCCCAGTTGTCCACCCGGTTGGGGATCGCCCTGGCCCCCAGGGCCGCCGCCATCTTCCATGAATCGCCGATGTTCTCCCAGGCGCCCTCACCGGCCGCGAGCAGGACCTGCCGCTGGCGGAGCCGGTCGAGCTGCGGGCCTTCCAGGCCGGGCAGGAACTGCAGCGGCGCGGCGAAGAACAGGTCCTGGCTCCAGGCTTCGTCGTAGAAGCGCTCGATCCGGTAGCTGCCGCTCATGCCGATGGCCGCGGCGAACACGTCCGGGTACCGGCACAGCACGGCCACCGCGTTGAACGCGCCGATCGAAGCGCCGCCGGCGATCACGTCGATGGCCCGGCCGCCGAGATCGGCGTGGATCGCGGGCACGACCTCCCACCGGACGCACTCCTGGAACTGGTTGAGCAGCCACATGCGGTGCTGCACCGAGCCCGTCTTCTGGATCATCGCCTGCCCGGCGATGCTGTCCACCGAGTACAGCTTGACCCGGCCCTCGGCGAGCAGCGGCCCGCACGCCTCGACCACGCCGTGCCGCTCGATTTCCTCGGCGTCGCCGCCGGCCGACGGCAAGATCAGCACCGGGGCGCCGAACGAACCCCACCGCACGACGCTGATCTCGCCCTGGACACGGTCGGAGAACCACCGCTCCGCGACCTTCACGTCGTCACTCATAAAAGAACTTCTGGGGACCAGGGAATATCCATGACAGCCCTTCCCGTAGCCGGTCGCGCCAATTCTCCCAGCTGTGCCCGTCGCGCGCCTCGACGTAGCGGACGGTCATCCCGGCGGCCTCGAACGTCGGCACCATGGACCGGTTCGGGATGATCAGCGGCTCGTAGACACCGCAGCTGACGAACGCCTTGTCGGCGACCCGCCGCGGGGCGGCCCGGTACCGGTTGACGAACCGCACCACCGGATCGAACGGCGGGCCGCCGCCGTGCTCGTTGCCGATGTCGGTGAAGACGAACGAGCCGGACTGCAGCAGCAGCGACCCGTACACATCCGGGTAGCGGTAGCCGGTGGCCAGCGAGGCCACGGCGCCGAAGCTCGCGCCCATCAGGCACCGCCCGGCCGGCGTGCCGGCCAGCGGGAACTCCGCCTCCAGCCGGGGCAGCAGCTCGGCGGTCAGGTAGCGGGCGTGCGCCGCCGAGTTGGCGTACTCGGCCAGCCGGTCGCCCGGGTAGGTGAACGCCGCCACGGTCTCGGCAACGTCGAGTCGGTGGATGAGGTTGTCGAGCACCGTGCGGGCCGCCGCGTACCGCAGGTAGTCGCCGCCGTCGTGCACGATCAGCAGCGGGTAGCGGGCGCTGCGGCGGAACCGGGCCGGCAGGTAGAGCGTCACCTGGCAGTCACGGCGCAGCGCGCGGCTCGACACCACCAGGTCCAGCAGCGCTCCGGGCCGCGCTTCCGGATCCGGCTGGGTCCAGTCCGGTATCACGTGCCCGTACGCGTAGCAGACCGAGGAACTGCCCATCGGGCTGTGCGCGAGCCGCGGGTTCAGCGGGTCGTTGATCCGCTCCCGCTTGTCGCCTCGCACCACTTCCAGCTGGTACTCGATCCTGGACCCTTCGGGCAGCTCCAGCACGGCAGACCACAGGTCGGTGCCGCGCAGCCGCCGCAGCGGCAGGTGATCGGGCAGGCCGAGGGTCCGGTGGACGAGGAAGACCTCGTCCGCCTCGCCCCGGAACAGGAACGTGCAGCGGGGGCCCTCGATGATCGGCACCTCGTGCCGGGCCAGGAACCGGTCCACCATGGCCGCGTCGATCGGCCTGCGCTCGCGGAGCCGGTTGATGGCGAGCTTGCCGCGGGCCGGCGGTCCGCTGGCCGCGGTCACGCTGCCTCCAGGGCGGTCACCCGGCCGCCGGGGGCCAGGACCCGGGTGCCGGGCGGCCAGGTACCGGCGCCGTCCGTGTCGATCCGCGTCCCGTTGTCCAGCAGGACGCAGCGGGCCGGCCCGAACCTGCGCGCGAACACGGCCATCCGCGGCGCGTCGTCCAGCCGCAGCCTGGTCCGGGCGTGCGGCAGCAGAACGACGTCGCGGAGCACGCTCAGGCCGGTGCCGTACACCTCGGGGTGACCCGGTCCCTGCGGGGCCCGGTCGTGGAAGAGCACGATCCGGTCGGTCAGCGCCATCGCGCCCGCCGACCACGCGATCACCGGGCAACCCGCCGCCTGGCCCCCGGCCAGATCCCGGGCCGCCGCGTTCAGCGCCGCGGCCACGTTGAACAGGTGCAGCACGTCGGCCAGCACATTGACATGGCCGCCGGCCACGATGACGGCGGCGGCCTCGCTGATCAACCGCGCCACCGCCGCGCGGTGCTCGGCGATGATCGGCCGGTCGTGCGGCGGCAGCCGCTCGAAGAACTCGGCGCGCATGCTGTTGACGCGCCGCAGGTGGGCCTGGTCCAGCTCGCGGACCCCGGCGACGGACTCGGCCAGCGCCTCGGCGCGCAGCGGGCCGCCGCCGCGGCGGCCGACGGCGTAGACCGCCTGCAGCGCGTAGTCCAGCCGCAGCAGGTAGGTGTCCTGCAGTTCGGCGATCGCCTGCTGCACCGCCAGCTCGCCCGCCGCGTACACCGGATCGCGGTCCTGCACGTCGAGCCAGCGCCGGTACAGCTCCAGGTTGGTGTCGTGGCCGCCCAGCCGCCGGCTCAGCTCGCCGTCGTCGGCCTCTCGCTCCTGCCAGCCCGCGGTGATCGTGGCGACCGGTCCGTCCAGGCGCAGCGACCGGGCCACCGCGTCCACCGTCGGCCTGCGCTGGGGTCCCAGCAGGATGACTCTCACGAGGCGTAGACGTGCAGCGTGCGGCCGGCCGCGTCGAGCATGCCGCGCAGCGCGTCGTAGTCGGGATGGCGCATCCGCACGTACGCGTTGGCCATGTACCCGGCCTCGACGCCCTGGGTCGCGGTGCCCGGCGACGGCAGGTGAGCATCGATGACCCACTCGCCGTACCGCTGGTTCAGCTCCTCTTCACCGCTGTAGCCGGAGATGTGACCGTCCTGGTCGGGGCGCAGCGCCACGATCCCGCTGGCGTACTGCCGGGACGGCGCCGCGGCGGTGCTGCCGTGCACGATCGCGTTCGCCCACTCCTGGTACACGTCCATGTCGTTGCCTGCCGAGTACAGATCCCAGGCCCCGACGCCCGGCGGCCGGCAGCCGATCTCGGAGAACTTCAGCCCGCGGGGGCCGAAGAACCATTCCATGTGCGTCGCAGACGTACCGATCCCGAGCGCGGCGATGACCCGCCGGCCCATGTCGCGCAGCTCCCCGTACTCCGGCGCGGTGTCGATCCGGTTGGTGGAGACGAACTGCGGCGAGATCCAGCGGGTCCGCATCGCCTCGAGCACGTTCGGGTAGTAGTGCGACGCGAAGTCCACGGCGACCTGGCCGCCGGCCGTGATCGTGTCGTAGAAGCCCTCGTGGCCCTCGATGAACTCCTCCATGGCGATCGAGTCGACACCCTGGCCGCCGAAGACGCCCAGGGCGTACTCGAGCTGACCGGGGTCGTCCACCCGCATGGTGCCGGCCGCGCCCGCCCCGCTGCGCGGCTTGAGTATCAGCGGGAACCCGGTCTGGTCGGCGAACGCGCGCGCCTGCGCGGCGCTGCTGACCGGGGCCGACGCGGCGGTCGGCACCCCCGCCTCGCGCAGCGCCTGCTTCATCGACGGCTTGTCCCGGCACAGCCAGGCCGTGCGGACCGAGGTACCCGGGATCGCGCAGGCCTCACGGACCTGGGCGGCGGGCATGGTGTGCGCCTCGACCGTTGCCTCGAGCCGGTCCACCCACAGCTTGTCCTGCGCCCAGCGGACCGCTCGCGTCATCGCCTCGACGTCGGTGACCGACGGCACCTGCTCGTAGTGGTACAGCCAGCCCTTCAGCTGATCGTCCAGCGCTTCGGCCGGGGACTCGCCGAAACCGATCACCGTCGCGCCGGCCTCGGCCAGCGCCCGGGCGAACTCGCGCTGGTTGCGGGGGAAGAACGGCTCGATGAAGACGACGTTCATGCCTGGCATCGTAGCCGCAGGTGATCGGCTTCGTTCGGCGGCGGCCGGAGACGATATCGCCCTCGGAGGGTACGTTCTGTCCATGATGGTCGCCGGGTTCGTCGCGCCCTACCTGCTCGACACGACGACGCGGTTCGTGGACGCGGCGGCGAGCCTGCCGGACGTGCGGCTGGCCCTGATCACCTGCGAGCCGGCCGACCGCCTGCCGCCGGAGCTGCGGCACATCCTGGCCGGGCACTGGCGGATAGACGACCCGCTCGATCCCGGGCAGATCGCCGACGCGGCGGCGGGGCTTGGCCAGCAGTTCGGCCGCCCCCTGGAGCGTCTGCTGGCCGTGCTGGAACAGCTGCAGGTGCCGCTGGGCCAGGTCCGGGAGCACCTGGGCATCGCCGGGATGCACGCGGCCACCGCCCGCAACTTCCGCGACAAGGCGCAGATGAAGACCGCGCTGCGCGCCGCGGGCGTGCCGTGCGCACGGCACCGGCTGGCCGGCTCCGCGTCGGCGGCGGTCGGCTTCGCCACCGAGGTCGGCTTCCCGCTGGTGGTCAAGCCGCCCGCCGGAGCAGGCGCCAAGAGCACGTTCCGGCTCAACGATCCTGACGACCTGAAGGCCTGGCTGGACATGGCCCCGCCCGCCCCGGACCGGCCGGCGCTGATCGAGGAGTTCCTCACCGGCGAGGAGGGCTCGTATGACAGCGTGATGGTGGACGGGCAGATCGTCTGGGACTCGGTCTCGGACTACCTGCCGACGCCGCTGGAGGTGCTCCGCAACCCGTGGATGCAGTGGACGGTGCTGCTGCCCCGCACCATCGGGCCCGAGTATGACGGCATCCGAACGGCTGCGCCGCTGGCCCTGCGCGCTCTGGGACTCAAGTCCGGGCTGACCCATATGGAGTGGTTCCGGCGGCCGGACGGCACGGTCGCGGTCTCCGAGGTCGCCGCGCGGCCGCCGGGCGCCCAGATCACCTCGATGCTGTGCTACGCGCACGACTTCGATCTTTACCGCGCGTGGGCGCGGCTGATGACCGACGACAGCTTCTGGCCGCCGGAACGCCGCTGGGCTGCCGGCACCGCCTACCTGCGCGGGCAGGGCGCGGGCCAGGTCCGGGCGGTGCACGGCCTGGATGCGCTGCCGCCCGAGGTGAGGTCGCTGGTCGTCGAGTCGCGGCTGCCGCGGCCTGGCCAGCCGTCCTCGGGCAGCTACGAGGGCGACGGCTACGTGATCGTGCGGCACCCGGACACCGCCGTGGTCGCCAGCGCGCTGCGGCAGCTGGTCACCACGGTGCGCGTCGAGCTGGGCTGACGGCGATGAACGTGCTGATGATCTCGCCGGGCTACCCGGCGGAGATGGCGTTCTTCACCCGCGGGCTCGCCCGCGCGGGGGTGTCGGTCATCGGCCTTGGCGACCAGCAGCCGCAGGCGCTGCCGGAGCCCGCGCGGGACGCCCTGGTGCACTACATCCAGGCCGGCTCGCTGGCGGCCGAGGATGCGGTGGCTGCGACCGTGCGCGAGCTGGCCCGGCAGGTGCGGATCGACCGGGTGGAATGCCTGTGGGAGCCCTACATGATCCTCGCCGCGCGGCTGCGGGAGGAACTCGGGCTGCCGGGGCTGACCGCGGCGCAGACCGTGCCGTTCCGCGACAAGGAGCAGATGAAGCAGCTGCTCGACGTGGCGGGCCTGCGCACGCCGCGGCACGTCGCGGCGCAGACGGTGGCCGGCGTGTGGGCCGCCGCGGATCACGTCGGCTTCCCGCTCATCGTCAAGCCCGTGGACGGGGCCGGGTCGGCCGACACCTACCGGGCCGACACGCCCGCCGACCTCGATGCCATCCTGCCCATGGTGCGGCACGTGCCGCGGGTCAGCGTGGAGGAGTTCATCGACGGCGAGGAATTCACCTACGACACGATCTGCGCAGGCGGGCGGGTGCTGTTCGAGAACATCTGCCAGTACCACCCCCGTCCGCTGCTCACCAAGATGCACGAGTGGATCAGCCCGATGACGGTGGCACTGCGGGACCTGGACGCGCCAGGGCTGCGCGGCGGCCGCGACCTCGGCGCCGCCGTGCTGCAGGTGCTCGGGTTCCGCGACGGGTTCACGCACATGGAGTGGTACCGCAAGGCCGACGGCGAGGTGGTATTCGGCGAGATCGGCGCCCGGCCGCCGGGCGCGCGCACGGTCAACGTGATGAACTACGCGACCGACGCCGACCTGTTCGCCGCCTGGGCCGAAGCCGTCACGCACGGGCGGATCTCGCAGTCGGTGCGCAAGCGCTACAACGCCGCGAGCATCTTCAAGCGCGCCAGCGGGGCCGGGCGGATTACGCGCTACGAGGGCCTGGACCGGCTGCTGGCCGAGTACGGGGAGCACGTGGTCGCGCTCGAGCTGCTCCCGGTGGGCGCGCCGCGGCGGGACTGGCGGGCCACGCTCATCGCCGACGGGATGGTGATCGTCCGCCACCCGGAGCTGCCGGAGGCGATGCAGATCGCGCAGCGCTTCGCCGCCGAGCCCTCCGCCGCCTGCTACCGCCGCCTGACTTACCCAGCGGAACACCGTGGCAGCGGGGTAACGGGCAGCGGGGTGACGGGCAGCGGGATAGCGGCCCGGCGACCGGTTACGCTTCGGGTCATGGGCCTGGACCGGCGCGGCGGCGGGGAACTCGCCGCCGCGGTGCGGCGGGTGCTGCCGTCGGTGCGGGCCGACCTCGAGCGGCTGGTGCGGATCGCCTCGGTATCGGCGGATCCGGCGGCGGCGCCGCGGATGCAGGCCAGCGCCGGGGAAGTGGCCGGCCTGCTGCGCCGGGCCGGGCTGCCTGAGGTCAACGTGCTCGGCGTCGATGGCGGCCAGCCGGCCGTGCTGGGACGCCGGCCCGGGCCGCCCGGCGCGCCCACGGTCCTGCTCTACGCGCACCACGACGTGCAGCCGCCCGGCGACCGCGCGGGCTGGGACAGCGACCCGTTCGAGCCGGCCGAGCGGGACGGGCGGCTGTACGGCCGCGGCGCCGCCGACGACAAGGCCGGCATCGCGGTGCACCTGGCAGCGCTGCGCGCGCACGGCGACGCACCCCCCGTCGGCATCAGCGTGTTCGTCGAGGGCGAGGAAGAGATCGGGTCGCCCTCGCTGCCCCGCTTCCTGGCCGAGCATTCCGCGCTCATCCCGGCCGATGTCGTGGTGCTCGCCGACTCGGCCAACTGGGCGCCGGACGTGCCGGCCCTGACCACCTCGCTGCGCGGCGGAGCCAACGTCACCGTGCAGGTGCGGGCGCTCCGCCACGGCGTGCACAGCGGGCTGTACGGCGGTGCCGTCCCTGACGCGCTGACCGCTTTGTGCCGGCTGCTGGCCACCTTGCACGACGAGCGCGGCGACGTGGCGGTGCCGGGCCTGGCCCGGGGCACGGCCGAACCGCTCGGCTTGACCGAGGAGCGGCTGCGGGCCGACGCGGGGCTGCTGGAGGGGGTGTCGCTGATCGGCTCCGGCGGCCTCACCGAACGGCTCTGGGCGCACCCGGCCATCGCCGTCATCGGCATCGACGCCCCGCCGGTCGAGGACGCGACCAACATGCTCATCCCGGCCGCGCGGGCGAAGGTGAGCCTGCGGGTGGCCCCGGGTGACGACGCGGTGCGCGCGCGGGCCGCGCTGGCGTCACACCTGCGCGCGCACGCGCCGTGGGGGGTGCAGGTCACGGTGCAGCCCGGCGCGACGGCCGCCCCGTACGCCGCGCGCGCCGGGGGCCGTGCCTACCGGGCCGCCCGCGCGGCGCTGGCCGAAGCCTGGGGCGCGCCCGCCGTCAACATCGGCGTCGGCGGATCCCTCCCGTTCGTCACGGCCTTCGCCGAGCGCTATCCGGACGCCGAGATCCTCATCACCGGGGTGGAGGACCCGGACACGCGCGCGCACGGCCCGAACGAGAGCCTGCACCTCGCCGTGTTCGAGCGCGCGTGCCTGGCCGAGGCGCTGCTGCTGCGCAATCTCGCCGAAACCAGCTAGCCAGACCCTCGACCGGACCCTGGCTGGTCCGGGTTCTTCGGTCGGCGATGAATTTTCCCCGGGGGACAAGTCTCTTTCCTAGTGAGTGCATCCTCGCGAAGCGGGCCAGGACTAGCGCGCCGCCTCGGTCGCATCGAAGCAGAAGGACACCCTGCCATGCCAACCATCCTCGCCTCCCGTTCCCGGCCGGCCGGCCCGGCGGCCGGCCGATCCGTGGCGGCGCTGGCCAGGGCGGCCGCGGTCCTGGATGGCCCGCTGCCGTGCCAGGCCAGTCATCCGCAGCTCTGGTTCTCCGAACGGCCGGCCGAACTGGAGCTGGCCAAGGCACGCTGCCGGCCCTGTCCGCTGCGGCAGGCTTGCCTGGCCGGCGCGGTGCAGCGCTCCGAACCCTGGGGCGTCTGGGGCGGCGAGATCTTCGACCACGGCCGGATCGTCGGGCGGAAGCGGCCACGTGGCCGTCCGCCCAAGCCCCGCGATGCGGGCCGGGTACTCCCGGCCGCCTGAGGGAGCGCTCGCACCCGCACTCGTCGCCCGGTGGCATCGCCTCAGCGGCGTGCGGCGGCCCCGGCGGGGATCGTGGCCGGGCGGGCGGGCGCCGTGTCCGCATCCTCGGCGGCCCCGGCAAGCCCGGGCACGGCGGGCAGGTCAACCAGGTAGCCGCCGCGCAGGATGGCCGGCGGGTGCTCTTCGCCGAGGCGCTGACCGCCGCCCGGGGGCGCAGACGGCGGCGCCGGCGGTCCGTGACCGCCCCCGCCGCCGCCCTCGCCGGGCAGCTGGCCGGGGCGGCCCGACGCGCAGAGCCCGCCCCAGGCCCCGAGGCCGGCGCCGAGCACCGGGAAGATGACAAGCACGAGAAGGTGCCCGGCCGCCGCGCCGGTGAGGCTGATCTCGAACGCGTACACGCCGGTCGGGGCGGGATGCGGGCCGGACATGGCCCACCGGAGGCGGTCAAGCGCGTCCGGCACGAACGCGGCCGTGCCGATGCCCAGCACGCAGACCACCAGCGCGGCCGCGGCGCCGGCGCACAGCCCGGTCGCGACCCCCTGCCGGGCGCGGATGTCGGCCAGCGGCAGCTTGCTGCCCCGGCGCGAGGCCCGCCTGGCCGCCGTCAGCCCGGCCGCGACACCCGCCGCGCCCGCTGCGAGCACCGCCAGCACCCGGGCCGCGCCGTAGACCCGCGCCGGCCAGCCGCCCGTGACGTGCAGCAGGCCGCCGACCGGCGGCAGCGCGTACATCATGATCCCGGCCGCCAGCCCGGCTCCGGTGCCGATGACCAGGGCCGGCGGGTGGATCGGCGGCCGCCGCGCGGTCACGGTGAGGATCCCTGTCACGTAGGCCGCCAGCACGATCAGGAAGATGATCTCGCCTGCCCAGGCACCCGCCATCCGGGGGGTGGCGGCCAGCCCGGCGAATCCGGATCGCTCCGCCTCGGCCTTGACCAGCACCACGGCGGCCACCACCGCGCAGCCGCCGGCCCGTACGGCTAGCGCCGCCCGGCTGCGGCCGGCCGGGCCGAAGAACTTGCGGACGAGCCACGGCAGCCCGGCCAGCATCAGCACGGTCACGGTCATGTCGAGCCGGCGTACCACCATGGCAAGGCCGGCCGGCGCAGCCGGCCACCAGGCCCACGCCAGAGCCGCGATCGCGCCGGACATCAGCAGGTACCCGATCCTGCGCGGCATCCGGGCCTCCCTTGCCACAGCCCTACAGCCCTCATCACCAGGCTAACTGCCGCACCGGGCCCGGGCCCAGCCGCCTGCCGCGGTCGCCGCGAGGACCGCGGCTGCTGGGCCCGGCGCGGTCGCGGGCCGGACGGGCCCGCGGCGGATCCGCGCGGTCGCGGCAGCGGCCTCGCATAGCCTGGACGACCCGCAAGCCCGCGCGAGCCAAGAAAGGGAAATACGTGGTTGTCCTGCTCATTGCCTGTTTTGCTGGTGCGATCGCCGTGCTCTACGCCGCGGATCTGGTGCTGCGGGCACGGGCGCGGGCCCGTCGGCGCAGCGCGATGAGCGAGCGGCTCGCCGCGGCCACCGCAAGAGCCGAGGAGCAGCACCAGCGGCGCCAGGCTGCGGCGCACGCCAGCCGGGAACTGACCGCCCTGATCCCCGCGATCAAGCGGCCACCGCTGAGCGCGCCCGGCGGGCCGCCGCGGGCCGCCGGATCGCAGGCCGCCGGATCGCACGCCGACTCGCCGCCAGATGGTGTCCATCGCGGCGTTCCCGGTTCGTCGTAACGGTGAGCGGCCGCAGCGGCCGTCACCGCGAGGCCGTTACGGCCGCGACCCAGGAGGAAGCCATGCACCCCCTGATGATCCAGGCGATAGCCGCCGACCAGGACCGGGCCACGCGAGAGCACGCGGCCGCGTGGCGGCGGGCGCGCCAGGGCCGCCGCGCGAGCGCCGGGCGGCGGCACGGGTGGCTGCGCTGGCCCGGCGCGGGGCGCGGCCCCGCGTCGCGGATGGCGCGGCGGCCGCGGCGTGCTCCGCGTGCCGCCTGAGACCGCCCGGCTTCCGTCTGGAGGACCGATGAAGTACCTGCTGATCCACTGCCTGGACCCTAGCGCCGATCTGAGCGATGACGACGACGATGACATCGACGCCTGGGACGCCGAGATGGAGGCCCGCGGCGTGAAGCTGTCCGGAGGCAGGCTGCGGCCGGCCGGCGAGGCCAGGACGGTGCGGGTGCGCGGCGGCCGGGTGCTGGTCAGCGACGGTCCCTTCGCCGAGACCAAGGAGCAGATCGCCGGCTTCAACGTGATCGAGTGCGCCAGCCTGGGCGAGGCGATCGAGGTCGCGTCCCGGCACCCGACCGCCAAGATCGGGACATTCGAGCTGCGGCCGTTCTGGCCGCGCTGACCGGGGCGCGCCGGCCCGGCGTCAGCGCGTTGTCGCGGTACCGGCCGCGATCAGCGTCACGGCGCCCAGGTAGCCGGCCAGCATGACCGCGGCGACCTGGCCGACGGTGCCGTCGTCGGGCAGGAACCGGGGATGGTGCAGGCTGACCGGGCCGCCGGTCCCGACGAAGAGCATCAGGGCCGGCGCGCTGCGGGCGTAGTAAGCGAAGTCGTCGGCCCCGCAGGAGCGGAACGACGTGTCCACGGTGAAGCCCGCCTCGCGCAGCCGCGGCCAGCTGGCGGCGGCCAGCGCCTCGTCGTTGACCAGCGCAGGCTCGCCCTCCACGATCGTCACGGTGCCGCGGCAGCCGTGGGCCCGGCAGGTATGCTCCACGATCTCGTGCATCGCCTTGTGCATCGCCGCACGGTCGGCCTCGTCCAGCGCGCGCAGCGAGCCGCGGGCGGTGGCGGTGCCCGGGATGACGTTCGGCGCCCGGCCCGCCTCGAGCACGCCGACCGAGACGACCACGGCGTGCGTCGGGTCGGTGCGCCTGCTCACGATCTGCTGGAGCGCGAGCACCGCCTGGCAGAGCGCCGGCACAGGATCCGCCGCAAGCTGCGGATACCCGGCGTGCCCGCCGGTGCCCTCGACCGTGATCTCAAACTCATCGGCGGCCGCGTTCACCGTGCCGGCCGCCGCCGCGACCGTGCCCGGCGGCAGCTGGTGCTGCAGGTGCACGCCCACGACCGCGCGCGGCTGCTGCGCGGCGAAGGCGGCCGAGGCAACGATGTCGGGTGCGCCCAGCGGGGAGGCCTCCTCCCTGGGCTGCAGCACGGCGAGCAATCCGGCCGGCAGCTCCATGCCGCGGGCGGCCCGGGCCAGGGCGGTCAGGGCGGCCAGGTGCACGTCGTGGCCGCAGGCGTGCATGGCGCCGTTCTGCGACGCCCAGGGCACCCCGGTCTGCTCGGCCACCGGCAGGGCATCCAGCTCGGCCCGGAGCGCCACGCACGGGCCGGACTGCGGCCCGATGCGCACGATCCGCCCGGTACCGCCGACCGCGGGCGCGTCGGCGGCACCCAGCGCCGCGGACACCGTCGCCGCCGTGCGGTGCTCGGATCCGGACAGCTCGGGGTGCGCGTGCAGGTCGCGGCGGAGCCGGACCGCCTCGTCGAGCTCGCGGGCCAGTGCCGCGCGCAGCGCCGTCTCCAGGCTCGCGTCGCTCACGGCGTGGCCAGCCGGTATACCCGGCGGGCGTTCGCCGCCCCGACCAGGTCGGCCACCCGGTCCGCGTCCGCTACCGACCAGGCGCCGTCGGCGACGAAGGCCCCGGTCACCCGGGCCAGGTCCCGGCGGAACCCGGCCGCGCCCAGGTAGTGCAGCTCGGGCAGCCCGAAGGCGTCGGAGGAGTACAGCATCTTGTGGAACGGCGTGAGCTCCATCGCCTCGGCCAGCACGGCGGCGGATCGCGCGCCGGCGTGGTTCAGCGCCTCGCCGACGTCCATGTACACGTGCGGAAAGACGTTGGCCAGGCAGCCCGCCTGCCGGTGATACGGATAGCAGTGCAGCAGCATGATCGGCGTGCCAGGCCGGCCGGGTGGCGAGCAGGAAGTCGTGCAGCAGCGACGGGTCGGCCCGGTGCAGCCGCACGTCCGGGTCGCCAAAGCCCACGTGGAACTGCAAGGGCAGCCCGGTGTCAACCCCGGTCCAGATCAGGTACCGGAGCAGGACCGGATCGGTGACGCGCGGCGCCGCGCCGCCATCGACGGCCCGCAGCCAGTGCCCGGCCGCCTCGCTGACCTCGGCCATTGTCGGCCGGGCGGGGTCGAAGTCCAGGCCGTAGCGATAGGCGGCGATGGACTTCAGGCCGACCGCGTCCTTGACCGCCGCTGCCAGCGCCTCGGCGAACCGCGACGCGAAGTCCCCGGCCCCCGGGTGCTCGCCCGCCACCCGGTCGGCGACCGCCTCGAGCCGGACCACCTCGCGCGCCGGCGTCCCGCTGGCCTGGGCCATCTGCTCTGGGGTCAGCACCTGGCTGGTCTGGTAGCCGGTATCGAGCAGCCACGCGTCCACGCCCGCGGCCCGCAGAAACCGCCGGCTGACCTCGCCGGGTCCGAGGTCGGCGCGGCGCTGCAGGTACCGGCCGGCGGGCACGGACGGTTCCAGGTCCAGCAGCGGCGCGCACCAGCGGCGGACCGAGAATCCCAGCGGGCTGTCGAACATCGACGTTCCCGGCGGGGGCGGCCCCGGCGCCTCGGTGAGCAGGGCCTCGACCCCGGGGCGGTCGAGCGGGGTGGTGACCACGCCATGGCAGTGGTGATCGATGAGCGCCAGCCGGTCAGCCGTCATCGCGGTCCTCCGCCTCCTCGCCTGCGTGGTCCCTGGTGCCGTCCACTGTGCCCCCGTTGAATTCGTCGTAGCGTTCCATCCGCGCCCTCGGCGCGTCGCCGAGCCGGTCCACCAGGGCCGCGATGATGGTTTCCACCAGCGCCATCGCCGGGGTCAGCGCGCCGAACGGGGACGGTGACTGGACGCTCGAGGTCAAGATCACGTCAGCCCGGGCGGCCAGCGGCGACAGGTACGGGTCGGTGAACGCGACCAGGACCGCCCCCTGCTGCCTGGCGGTCAGCGCCAGCCGGACGGTGTCGTGCTGATAGCGGCGGTAGTCGAACGCGACGAACACGTCCTTGCGGCCCACGTCCAGCAGCGCGCTCGCCCGGTCCGGCCCGGCCGCCGCCAGCACCTGCACCCGCGGGCGCAGGATCCGCAGGTGCGCGGCCAGGTACTCGGCGAGCATCGTGCTGAACCGGCCGCCGGCCAGCGTCACGCTGCGCCGCGAGTCAGCCAGCAGCTGCACGGCCTGCTCGAACTCGGCCGGGGGCAGATGGGCGAAGCTCGACCTGATGCCGTCGCACAGCAGCCGCCCGCTGTACGGTAGCGTGCCGCCGCGGCGGGCTCCCGGGCGCTCGGCGTGCATCTGCGGCGGCAAGGACAGCCGGACCGCCACCTCCGACTTCAGCGACTGCTGGAACTCCGCGTAGCCGTCGAATTCCAGCTTGGCCACCAGCCGGATCACGGTGGGCGGGCTGACCCCGGCGGCCGCCGCCAGCTTGGCCACCGGGTCCAGCCCGCCAACCGGGTAGTCCGCCATCAGGGCCCGAGCCACCTTGCGCTCGGCGCGGGTGAGTTCACCCAGCCGCAGCCGCAGCCGCTCGGCCACCGTCACTTCTGCCTTCACCGGTGCTCACCACCGCCAGCGGGCCTGCGCGGCGACGTCGTCCGGGGTGACTGCGGCGAACCAAGTGCCGCCTCCCGGTTCTCCCGGCCCCGGCACCGGAAGAAGCCGGCCCGGTGCGCGGGAACCAGGCGCAGGTAGCTGGCCACGCTGGGCGAGCCCACCCCGGTCAGGGCCGGCAGGCCGGCCAGGACGCCCGCGGCGAACGCCTCGCCGTCGCCGGACAGGCCATATCGCCAGGGGCCGCCGGCCAGCAGGCCCGGCGGAACTCGCTGCCTCCGCACTCAGCGACCGACTCGAAGTTCGCCATATGCCGCCTCCTCGTCACGCCGAGGCCGAGCCCGGGCTGCGCCGGGTGTGCGGAACGTTACAGCCGTGCCAAAGGCGAGTCAATAAGTAATAGGCATAACTAGCCTGCGCGTCCACGGGTTGTGCTCGTGCCCAATGCTTGAATCCAGGCATTGAGCAAGGCCTGGGGCGCAGTATCGTGCTGCCGTGGGCGAACCCGGGGGCGGTGGCAGCCGGGCGCCGCGCCGTCGCCCCCACCCCGCTGCGCGGCAACGACACGGTGACGGCCAGGCTCCTCCTGCCGCGAGCCCGCTGACCCCGTCATCTCCGCGGCCGGGTCTGCCGGTGCCGGTGGTCTGGAGCGAGGACTGCCTTCGCCATGACCCGGCGGGGGAGGTGTGGCTGGGGTTGCGGGAGCCGGGTACGGAGGTCCCGGCCCGGGCCCTGGTGCTGCGCGACGCGCTGGCCGCGGCAGGCGCTCCGGTGCTGGCCGCGCGGCCGCACGGCGAGCAGGCGCTGCGCGCCGTGCACGACCCGCTGCTGATCGATCACCTGGCCGGAATCTGGCGGGACTGGCAGGCGGCCGGGCTGCCGGACCGATACGGCCGCGATCGCGTCGTCCCCTACGTGTTCCCGACGCCCGGCATGCTGGCCGGGCTGCCGATGCGCTCGCCCGCCGCCGTGCACGGACGGGCAGGCCGGTTCTGCTACGACACGATGACGCTGATCGGCCCGGGCAGCTGGGAGGCCATCAAGGGCTCCGCTGACGCCGCGCTGACCGCTGCCGACCTGGTCAGCTCCGGTGCGCGCCTGGCCTACGCGCTGTGCAGGCCGCCGGGCCACCACGTCACCGGGGACGCCTACGGCGGCTCCTGCTACCTCAACAACGCCGCGATCGCGGCCCAGTCGCTGCGGGCCGCGGGCGCGCAGCAGATAGCGATCATCGACATCGACGCGCATCACGGCAACGGCACCCAGATGATCTTCTATCATCGCGCCGACGTCTGGTACGGCTCGCTGCACGTCAACCCGGGCGCGGGCTGGTTCCCGCACTATGCCGGCTACGCAGGCGAACGCGGCGCGGGCGCGGGCGAGGGCTGCAACCGCAACCTGCCGCTGGCGCCCGGCACCGGGGACGACGGCTGGCTCGCCGCCCTCGACGTGCTGTGCGCGGAGGTGCGCACGGCGGGAGCAGACGTCGTGGTGGTGTCGCTCGGGCTGGACGCGGCGGCCAGCGACCCGGAGAGCCCGCTGTGCGTCACCGAGGCCGGCTACCGGGCGGCGGGCCGCCGGCTCGCGGCCCTCGGGCCGGCCGTGCTCGTCCAGGAAGGCGGGTATGACCTGGCCTCGCTGGGCGGCCTGGCCGTTGCAGCGGTCGAGGGAGCCGCCGCGGGCGCGCTCGGCTAGCAGCAGCACGGGCATCGCGGTGCCGGGCGGCCCGCGCCCCGGCGCCCGGCCCGCTGCGGCGAGCTGGCCTGCTGCGGCGGGGCGCCTGCTCAGGCGGTGGCGGCCGCCTCCGCCAGCTGCGCCCTGATCATGTCCAGCGCGGCGCGGATGTTCTGCACCGAGTTCGCGTAGGAGAACCGCAGGAAGCCCTCCCCGCACGGGCCGAACGCGGTGCCGGCCAGGGCGGCGATGCCCGCGCCCTGGCAGCAGCCGGGACTGGAGCTGCGCCGAGGTCAGGCCGGTGCCGGTGATGTTCGGGAAGACGTAGAACGCGCCCTGCGGCTCCAGGCAGCTGATGCCGGGGATGTCGTTCAGCCCGGCCACGATGACGTCCCGGCGGCGGCGGAACTCATCGACCATCTGCTCGACCGGTTCCCACGGCCCGGTCAGCGCCGCGGCCGCGGCGTACTGGCTGAACGCCGACGTGCAGGACACCGAGTTGATCACCAGCCGGGTCACCGGCTCGACCAGGGCGGGCGGGAAGACGCCGAAGCCGAGCCGCCAGCCGGTCATGGCGAAGGTCTTGGACCAGCCGTCCAGCAGGATCGTGCGGTCAGCCATGCCGTCGACGTCGAGCACGCTCGCGTGCGGCTGCTGCGCCGTAGCGGATGGCCCAGTACACCTCGTCGGACAGCACGGTCAGGTCGTGGCGCAGCGCGATCTCCGCGATCGCCTCGCAGTCCTCCCGGGTCAGTGCGCTGCCGCACGGGTTTTGCGGCGAGTTGATGATGAGCAGCTTCGAGCGATCGCTGATCAGCCCCTCCAGCTCACCGGTGTCGATGCGGAACTCGTTGCTCTCCCGCAGCGGGACCGGGACCGGAACCGCGCCGGCGAACGCGGCGATCGACTCATACATCGGGAAGCCCGGATCCGGATACAGGACCTCGTCACCCTCGGCGCACAGAGCCATGATCGTGAAGAACATGATCGGCTTGGCGCCCGGCGTCACGATGACGCGGTCCGGTGTGACCTTCATCCGGCCCGTGCGCTCGAGAAACGCCGCCACGGCCTCGCGCAGCAGCGGGATGCCGGGCGCCGGCACGTAGTGGGTGCTGGCCCGCCCGCAGGGCCTCGACGGCGGCCTCGACAATGTGACCGGGGGTCGGGAAGTCCGGCTCGCCGATCTCCAGGTGGATGATCTTGCCGCCAGCGGCCTCGATGGCCTGGGCGCGGGCCAGCACTTCGAAGGCGGACTCGGTGCCGAGCCTGGTCATGCGGTCGGCGAGGGGGATATCTGCCATGGCCCGATGATAGGGCTGCGCCGGATCGGCCGTTAGAGTCAGAAAGCTCTCGGTGTGGCCGGTCCATGCAGCAATGGAGGTGCGGGGATGGACGTCGCGTCCGGCGGGGCAGGGACGGTCATCGCGCGATCGGGCAGCGAGCAGGACGCCGGGCGGCTGTTCGCCGCGGCCGAGCCTGACTTCGCCCGCTACGAGCTGGTCAAGGATCTCGTCGACGAGTGCATCGACCTGTCGCTCAACTACCGCCAGAGCGGGCACCCTGGCGGGTCGAGGTCCAAGGTGCACATGATGCTGGCGCTGCTGCTGTCCGGCGCGATGCGCTGGGACCTGCTGCACCCCTGGCGCCGTTTCGGCGACCGGTTCGTGCTGTCCGCGGGCCACACCGTGCCGCTCGTCTACGCGACGCTCGCTGTGCTCAACGAGGCGGTCAGGACGCGATACGAGCGCACCGGGTCGGCCGAGTTTGCCTTTCCCGACGACGGCCGGTGGGCGCTGACCTGGGAATGGCTGCTGCGGCTGCGCAGGCGCGGCGGCCTGCCCGGGCATGCGGAGATGGAAGGCAGGACGCTGTTCCTGAAGTTCAACACCGGCCCCTCCGGGCATGGCATGCCGCCGGCCGCGGGCGAGGCGCTCAGCCTGAAGCTGGCAGGCGCGGGCGAGGTGAAGGTCTTCGTGGTCGAGGGCGAAGGCGGGCTGACCCCCGGCTCGGCGCACGAGACCAAGAACACGGCCTGGGGCCTGGGCCTGGACAACCTGGTCTTCCTGGTCGACTGGAACGACTTCGGCATCGACCCCCGGCCCGCCTCCAGCGTGGTCGCCGGCACCCCGGTGAACTGGTTCGCGCCCTACGGCTGGCGGGTCAACGGCACCGAGCACGGCATGCAGTGGGGGCCGGTCACCCAGGCGGTCCTGGAGGCGGCCTGCGGGCGCCAACCCCGGTCACGTGCCGAGCATGGCCTGGTTCGCCACCCGCAAGGGCCGCGGCTACGGCAAGGTCGACGCCGCCAGCCACGGCACGCCATTGCCGATGAACGCCGAGCAGTTCTGGGCGGTCCGCAAGGAGTTCATGGCCAGGCACGGCGTCACCTACCAAGGCGTGGACACGCCCGCGCCCGGCCGATCCGGAGGCGGTCGCGGCCCAGGCCGAAGCGAACCTGCGCATCGCCATGAGCGTGCTGCGCCGCGACGACGACCTGGTGACCTGGCTGTCGGACCGGCTGCTGGCGATCGCGTCCACGGTGCCGGACGACGTCGAAGGCTTCCGTCTCGGCGGCCCGGCCGCGGACGTCTTCGCCGAACGCCGCCTCTTCGACGTGACCAGCTACCCGGACAGCATGTGGAAGAAGCCGGGCGAGAAGGCGGCCAACCGGGCAGGCCTGGGCCGCCTGGGGATCGTACGTGAACTCGCTTGCCCTGCGCGACTACGGCCGCCCGCGTGTTCATCGCGGCCTCCGCCGACCTGGCCGAGTCCACCAACATCGCCGGGTTCGCTGCCGGACTACGACGGCATGCCGGGCACCGGCTGGTACGAGCGGGCGCAGAACCCCACCGGGGCGCTGCTGCCCACCGAGATCACCGAGTTCTCCAACGCCGGGATGATGGCGGGCCTGGCCACCGTCAACCTGGCCGATGACCCGTTCGAGCGGTTCGACGGCTACTGGGGCGCCTGCTCCACCTACGGCTCGTTCTCCTACCTCAAGTACGGGCCGATGCGGCTGTTCAGCCAGCTGGCCCAGGACAGCGAGCTCAAGGTGGGCAAGGTGCTGTGGATCGCGGGCCACTCGGGCCCGGAGACGGCCGAGGACTCCCGCACTCACTTCGGCATCTTCGCCATCGGCGTCACCCAGCTGTTCCCCGACGGGCACGTCATCGACCTGCACCCGTGGGAGTACAACGAGGTGCCCGTGCTGCTCGGCACGGCCTTCGGGCTTGACGTGCCGATCGTGGCGCTGCACCTCACCCGGCCGCCGGTGGAGATACCGGACCGGGAGGCGCTGGGCATACCCTCGCACTTCGCCGCGGCGCGGGGCGCCTACATACTGCGCGACTACCGGCCGGACCAGCCGCGGGGCGGCACCGTCTACATCCGCGGCACGATGCCCACCCGGAACCTGATCAACGTGCTGCCGCAGCTGGACGAAAGGGGCATCAACGTCAAGATCGTCGCGGCGATCAGCCCGCAGCTGTTCGCGCGCCAGCCGGCGCAGTACCAGCGGTCGGTGGTCGGCCCGGCCGGCCGGCTGGACGCGATGGTCATCACCAACGGCGCGTTCAAGCTGATGCGGGACTGGGCGGATGACCCTCTGGTCAGGGAGTACTCCCTGTCGTCGGACTGGGACGACCGGTGGCGCACCGGCGGCTCCGTCGCCGAGGTGATCGAGGAGGCGCATCTCGACGATGCCCGCATCCTCGCGGCCCTGGAGCGTTTCGCCGCCGAGCGGGCCGACCGGATGCGCCGGCTCAGGGAACGCCTGGACGAGGCCTAGTCACCCGGCCGCGGGCGCGAGGTCAGGCCGGCCCACGGCGCTGCCAGATCGCTTCCCACTGGGACCACTGGCCGAGACCCGGCGGGTCGTGCGGCGTGCTGTCCAGCCGGAGCGGCAGGACCAGGCTGAACCCGGCCGGGACGCAGCCCGTCAGCTCCGCCGCGGTGAAGTAGTAAATGTCGAGCCCCGCCTTGGAGCCGCCGAGGTAGCGGATCGTGAAGCCGCCGCCAGTGGTCTCGGTGCGCTCGTGGTCGTACCGGATGTCCGATGAGGTCGAGTTGACGCGGACGCACAGCAGCCCTCCCGGCGCGACGTGCGCCGCGGCCGCGGCAAGGTGCCGGTGCGCCTGGCCGCGGCGGCCGTGCTGGAACACCTGGATGCCGATGACCAGCTCGAACCGGGCCGAGGGTCGCAGGGCGTCGAGGTCGCCGACGACCAGCCGCCTCGCAGCAGGCCGGCGCTGGCGCAGCTGGGCGATGGCCGTCGCGGAGATGTCCAGGCCGAGGAGGTCGAGTCCGGCTTCGCTCATCGGGAGGAAATTCCGGCCGTTGCCGCAGCCGACGTACAGGCCGCGGCTCAGGTTCCGGGATCTGGCCGCCTCGACGACGTCACAGGCGAAGCCGACCGGTGGCTCGTCACGGTATCGGCCGGACGCGTACTCCGCGTCCCAGGAGGCCGCCGCCCTGGTGGTCATGATTCGCCAACCTATCCCGGCCTGACGTGACTGCGCCGGCCGGCTGCGGGCCGGCGCAGTGACAGTTCTCGGTTGCTCTCCCCCGGCTGCCGCGGCGCGCCCCCGCTGGCTGATCGCCCGCTAGCGTCGCGGCAGCCGGGATCCGCGCGGTACCGGGATCAGTTGGACTCCACCACGGTCGTCCTGATGTCGACCGGGGTGGACTCGGCGAAGCCGAACATCTCAGACAGCTTCTTCGGGTCCGCGGTCGGCGAGTGGCTGATGGTGGCGGTCAGCTTGTACAGGCCCTCCTTGGGCCTGGGCGGAGCGACCTTGAACGTGTACTCGAACTTCAGCGGGCTGACGCCGCCGGTGATGGGGATGGCCGCCGGGCCCGCGATGAGCCCCGTCATCGTGCCGGTACCGTCCATGTTGGCGCTGTACAGCGAGACGATCCACGCGCCGCCGGTGACCGGGGTCGCCGCGCCGGTCAGCTGCCAGCTGACCTTGACGTCGAACTCGTCGTCTACCTCGAGCAGCGTGGTCCTCTCGTTGCCCTCGGTGGGGTCGAGCACGTCCATGCCCGTGACCTGGCCGTCCAGGATGCCGGGGACATTGAAGTCGGTGACCGGCGTCTGGAGTGCACTTGACTGCAGTGACATGAGCTATTCCTCCTGCAAGGGATGCTGCGCGGCGCTTCCGCGCAGGGCCACCGTGGTCGGGCGCCGGGTAATCCGAGTGGCTACCAGTACGGAGGACCACGAGCTGCGCCTGATACACGGCGCCCGCGTTCCCGGCCGTCCCGCCCCTGCGGGCGGCGGAGTCCGCGTCGGCATGTTCCGCGCGGCGGGTGCGGGTAGACGTGGCAAGCTGGGCCGCAGAAAGAACCGCCCGGAGATCGGAGCTCGGTTGTCCACCCCACACGAGATGACGCGGGCCAGAACGCTCGCGGACGGCGTCGAAGAGTGGTCATGCGCCCGGTGCGGCAGGCGCCTGCTGTTTCGCAGGCCGCCGGAGTTCGAGAAGATCGTGCTCGAGCCCGGCGATGAATGGGCTGCGCACGTCGGCGCCACGGGTGGCCTGCAGGTGAAGGTGGCGGGGGCGACCCCGCCCGCAGCCGGCGAGCTTGCGGCGCAGGAGCGTGATTGGCTGGCCGGGCACGGCATCGAGTGGGACCCCAGCGACGCGCCCTGACCTCTGCTAGGCCGCCGGGGGCGTTGCGCCGCGACCCCGCCCTGCGGGCCCGCCGGGCGGCATCAGGGCAGTGAGCGCACCTACTTTGCATGCGCCGGCTCCTTGATCTGCGCCAGCCGGCTGGGTATGCATGGGCGCATGGGTGGCGAGCAGCAGTCGGCCGGGATGACCAGTGACGGATCTGACGGGATGACCAGTGACGGATCTGACGGGATGACCAGTGACGGATCTGACGAGCCGCCGGCGCCCGGCGGCGGGGCGGCCTACGTCGCGGTTACCGCGCTGAGCCACTGCGGGGCGGTGCGGGATCAGCATGAGGACAGCCTGGTGGCCGGGCCGTGGACGTTGTGCGCCACCGTCACCGAGAACCCGCAGACGCTGGTCTTCCCGGTTGGCACCCCGCTGGTCGTGGCGGTCGCCGACGGCCTGGGCGGTCATCCGGGAGGTGAGGTGGCCAGTGCGCTGGTGGTCCGCCAGCTCGCGCTGGCCGGGCCCTCGCTGGACAGCGAGGACAGCGTCAGGGAGACGCTGCGCGACTGCAACCGCACGGTTCAGGGGGCCGCAGCGGGCAGTCCGGCGCTGACCGCGATGGGTACGACCGTGGCCGGCATCGTGCTCACCGCCGGGCTGGTGCTGACCTTCAACGTGGGTGACAGCCGGGTGTATGCGGTCGGTGCCGACGGGCTGCGCCAGCTGAGCACCGATGACCGCCCGTCGGGCCAGGGGCTGCCAGCCGGGATCGTCACCCAGACGCTCGGCGGTAATGACGAGCTGACCGACATCGATCCCCACCTGGCCCCCTCGCAGTTCAGCGCGGACACGAGCTACCTGATCTGTACCGACGGCCTGACCGATGCCGTGCCCGCCAGCGTGCTCGAGGCGGTGCTGGGCCAGCATCAGGACGGCCGGGCCGTGTTCGAGCTGTGGAAGGCGGCGATCGAGGCCGGCGGCCCCGACAACATCACGATGGCGCTGGTACGCCCCGGTTCCTAGGCCGCCGCCCCGGTCCGCACGGACCTGGCCGGCGGCCCTGTCACCCGCCGCGGGTGACAGGGGTTGCACTACGATGCGCGTGACGTTTTTGTCCTGCGGCTGCGTTCGCCGCGTCCACCTCAAGCCTGAACCCAGGGAGGCACCCGATGGCAGTCAACACGTTCATAGCCTATGTGGGGGTATACGACAGTCCGAGCGACGCTGACGCCGACTACGAGCTGGTCAAGGACCTGCATACCAAGGAAGGCCTGATCGACGCCTACGACGCCGCCGTGGTCGAGCGGCGCGCGGACGGGAAGGTGAAGATCACCAAGAAGCATGAGACTCCGACCCGGGCCGGTGGCGTGCTCGGCGCCGGGGTGGGCCTGGCCACCGGCCTGGTGGTAGTCCTGTTCCCGTTCGCGGCGATCGGCGGAGGCCTGATCGCCGCCACCACCGGCGGTGGTGCGGTGCTGGGCGCGGTGGCCGGTCACGCGGCCGGCGGGATGAGCCGCCACGACCTCAAGGAGCTCGGCGAGCAACTCGACACCGGGCAGGCCGGCCTGGTGGTGGTCGGGGTGTCCGATATGGGGGCGAAGATCGAGCGGTCGATGAAGAAGGCGCGGAAGGTGGAAGCCAAGCAGCTGAAGGCCGACACCGCCGCCATCGAAGCCGACGCGAAGTCCGCCCAGGGGTAAGACGGCCCGGCCGGAGATCTCCCTCCGGCGGGACATCAGCCGGCTGCGCCGCGGCGGACACTCTCCGGGATGCCGGGCCGGGACCTGGACGAACGTAGCATTACCCAGCATGGCGCTGTGCTCGGAGGTCAGTGATGAGTGAGTACACCCTCGCGCTCAGCGAAGCCGAAATAGGCCGGTACCAGATGATGGCCCGGTCGGCGGTCGGCCGGGAAGGCAGCCAGCTGGCGGCGGCTGGTGTCGTAGCCGGGGCAACCGTGGCTGACATCGGCTGCGGCCCGGCCGCCATGAGCATCGAGCTGGCCCGCCTGGTCGGCCCCTCTGGCCAGGTCATGGCTGTCGAGCGCGACAAGCAGGCGCTGGCCGCCGCCGCGATTCTCATCCAGCGGTCCGAAGCCCGCAACGTCAGCCTGCGCGAGGGCGGGGCCACCGCCACCGGCCTGGAACCGGGCAGCGTCGATGTGGTGATGCTGCGCCACGTGCTGGCCCACAACGGCGGTCACGAACAAGCCATCGTCGGTCACCTGGCGACTCTCATCCGCCCCGGCGGGTCGGTGTATCTGGTCGACAGCGACCTGAGCGGCTTTCGGCTGCTGGACATCGATCCCGGCCTGGCTGATGTAACGACCTGCTACGTCGAGTTTCACCGCAGGCGCGGCAACGACCCCAGCATCGGGCTGCGGCTCGCCCAGCTGCTGGCGGCCGCGGGACTGGAGGTAACCAGCTTCGAGGGCGCCTACAACATCCTGCCCGCACCGGCCGGGATGCGCCCCCCGGCCTGGGCTGCCCGAGATTCCATGCTCGCCGACGGCATCGTGGACGAGGGCGTGCTGCATCGCTGGGAGACCGCCTTGGCCCGGCTCGATTCCGCGCCGGTCAGGCCCACCATCTTTGCGCCGCAGTTCACCGCCATCGGCCGCCGGCCGACGTGAACCGGTGATCCCGTCCGCTCTCGCCCGGACGGTGCGCAGTTGCCCGTCGGAGGCGAATTGGCCAGGCTCGCCCCGGCGCAGTCGCCACGCTGACCCACTCGTGAACTCAATCAATCGGGAGACCCGCCATGTCGTCCGACCCAGGGACAACCTCGCAACAGCCGAACGACGCGCTGGCGGGCAAGCTCAAGCGCACCGAACTTCAGCACCGCGCATCCTCGATTCCGGGACGGGAGATCGTGCAGGTGCTCACCGAGATTCCCTGCGGGGTCGAGTCCGGCTGGCACATCCACCCGGGTGAAGAAGTCGGGTACATCCTCGCCGGGACAGTGCAGATGATGATCCAGGGGCAGCCTGCCCTCACCTTGCACGCTGGTGACCCGTTCCTCATGCCACCCCGCACACCGCACAATGCGCTGGATATTGGCCCGGGGACAGGCCAGATGCTCTCCACCTACATCATCGAAGCGGGTCAACCGCTGGCAACGTTCGTTGACAGCCCGCCGACCCCACCGGAGTAGACCTAGGTGGCGCCCCCAGCAGGATTCGAACCTGCGCTCACGGCTCCGGAGGCCGTTGCTCTCTCCCCTGAGCTATGGGGGCACGTACCAGCGGGGCTGAACGCCGCGCTGCGACAGGACGTGGCAAGGCTATCAGCCGGTTGCATCTAGGGGACACCAAGCCGATGACCATACGCTACGACCGCAGACCGGCTAGTCTCGCGCGAGTGGCGCAGGCACTCGGGCGCGTGCTCGTGGTGGACGACGATGAGGTGATCAGGCAGCTCATCGCCGTCAACCTCACGCTGGAAGGCTTCGACGTCGCGACGGCCGTGGACGGGCAGGATTGCCTGGACAAGGTGGCGGCGATCAATCCGGACGTGATCACGCTGGATGTCATGATGCCGCGCCTGGACGGCTGGGTCACCGCGATGGAGCTGCGCAAGAACCCGCAGACCAGCCAAGTCAAGGTGGTGCTGATCACCGCGCGCGCCCAGGAGGACGACCGCAGCCTCGGCCAGCAGATCGGCGTTGACGCCTACCTGACCAAGCCGTTCGACCCTGGCGAGATGATCCGGGTCGTGCGCGAGCTGGCCACCGCGCCGCCGGCGGCCGTCGGCTGACGCACGCCGGGACCGCCACCTGCCACCCCGCGGGTAGCCTGCACAGCGTGATCACGGCCGACGTCAGGCGCGCGGTCTGGGCCGCGGCCAGGCACGCGGCGGCGGCCGGCGAGCTCCCGGCCGCCGGCCCGGCGAGCGGCCAGCGGGGCGCCCGCGCTCAGCCGGACGACGCCAGCACGCTGCGCCCCGTCCCGGCCGTCGGCCGCGGACGGCCCGGCCGGTACGCGTCCACGCTGCCGTACCTGCTGGCCGCGCCAGGCACGGCACCCGGCCAGGTCGCCGCGATCCTCGCCGCCCGGCTGACCCTGCGGGACTGGATCGCCGAGGCCACGCCGGCGGCCGGCTACCTCACCATCACCGTCACCGGCGAGGCCCTGGCCGCCCTGGCCGTGCGCATCCCGCAGGCCCGGGACTGCGCGCGCAGCGACATCCTGCGCGGTCTGCGGGTCCCCGCCGCGACGGCCGCGGGCGGCCTGGCCGGCGCGCGCCCGGCTGGCCGCAGGCGCACGCCGGGCTCGCCGCCGAGGTCACCGCCCGGCTGGCGAAGAAGGCGGGAGCCGAGATGATTCCCGAACCGCCGCCGCCCGGCCCGCCGCCAGGAACCGCGCCCGGCAGCCCGGTAGCCGGCGCGATCGCCTACGCTGGCTGTGATGCCGTCAGGTATGCGCTGGTCAGCAGGTCACGTGGCTGGCCTGACGGGGAAAGAGCGGAACTGCCCGTTCGGTATCATCTGGACAATCCCGCTTATGCTGTTCGTTACGCGCACGCGCACGCCGCTTCCACCCTCCGCCAGGCCGCTGACCTAGGGCTCGGCTCCGGGCCTGCGGCGGAGTTCGTACCGTGCCTGCTCACCCACCCAGCCGAGCGGGCGCTGCTGGACGCCCTGTCCTGGCTCCCCGAACGGGTCGCCTGGGCCGCGCGGATCCGACGGCCGGCCGAGTTCGCCCGGTACCTGGGGGAGCTGGCCGGGGCCTATCAGGACTGCCGGGAGAGCTGCCCGGCGCTCCCGTACGGCGGGCGCCGTGCGCCGCGGGACCAGCCCGCCGCCCGGGCCAGGCTGTGGCTGGTGACGGCGGCCGGGACGGCCATCGCGGCAGGCCTGGGACTGCTCGGGATCAGCGCGCCCGACCGGCTGTAAGACACGAGGAGCCCGATGACCAGCGTCGCCCGCCCGGCCGGGGATATTGTCCCGAACGGGCCGGGGCCGGACGATCACCCGCCCGCCCCGTCGTCCGACCTGAACGCGCTCGTCCCGGCCGTCTGGCCGCGCAGCGCCCGCAGGCGGGACGGTGCGATCGCGCTCGGCGGGCTCGACGTGCGCGACCTGGCGGCGCGGTTCGGCACCCCGCTGTTCGCGTGTGACGAGGCGGACTTCCGCGGCCGGTGCCGGGACTTCCGCGCCGCGTTCGGCGGTGGCGCTGTCTGCTACGCGGCGAAGGCGTTCTGCTGCCGCGAGGTGCTGCGCTGGGCGGCCCAGGAGGGGCTGGGCGTAGACGTCTGCACCGACGGCGAGCTGGAGACCGCGCTGTCGGCCGGGCTGCCGGGCGAGATCATCACCATGCACGGCAACAACAAGACCGTGGCCGAGCTGGCCCGCGCCCTGGACGCGGGCGTGGGCCGCATCGTGCTGGACTCCTACGAGGAGATCGCCCGGCTCGCCTACCTGGCCGAGCGCAGCGGCGCGCGGCCCAGGGTGCTGGTCCGGGTCACCACCGGCGTGGACGCCGGCGCGCACGCGTTCATCGCGACCGCGCGCGACGACCAGAAGTTCGGCTTCCCGCTCGCCTCGGGCGCGGCCGCCGAAGCCGTTCGCCGGGTACTCGGCTGCCCGGATCTGGAGCTCGCTGGGTTGCACTCGCACATCGGCTCGCAGATCACCGACGCCGCGCAGTTCGTGGCGGCGGCTCGGCTGATGGTCGGGCTGGCCGCCGCGATCAGGGACGAGCACGGAGTGCAGATCGGCGAACTCGACCTCGGCGGCGGGTTCGGCATCGCCTACACGGCCGGGGACCGGCCGGCCGACCCGGCCGCGATCGCGCAGATCGCGGCCGGGACTGTCGAGAGCGCCTGCCGCGAGGCCGGGCTGCGGCGGCCGCGGCTGACCGTAGAGCCCGGCCGTGCGATCGCCGGCCCGGGCACCGTGACCCTGTACGAGGTGGGCACGATCAAGGACATGCCGTTCGGCGGCGGGGTGCGCACGTATGTCAGCGTGGACGGCGGGATGAGCGACAATATCCGCACGGCGCTGTACGACGCCAGGTACACCTGCGTGCTCGCGTCCCGCGAGTCCGGCGCCGCGCCGATGCTGTCGCGGGTGGTGGGCAGGCACTGCGAAAGCGGGGACATCGTCGTCCGGCACGCCTGGCTGCCGGCCGACCTGGCCCCGGGCGACCTGCTCGCGGTGGCCGCCACCGGGGCGTACTGCCGGTCGGCGGCGAGCAACTACAACCACGTGCCGCGGCCGGCCGTCGCGGCGGTGCGGGACGGAGCGGCCCGGGTGCTGGTCCGGCGGGAGACGATCGAGGACCTGCTCCGGCTGGACGCCGGGTGACGGGACGGGGCACCGGGGTGAAACGGGGCACGGGGTGAGGGGAGCAGCCAGCGTGGCGCAGCGGGCCGGGAACAAGCCGCTGAACGTGGCCCTGCTGGGCTGCGGCGTGGTCGGCTCGCAGGTCGTCAGGCTGCTGCGCGAGCAGGCGGCCGACCTGGCCGCGCGGATCGGCGCCCCGGTCGAGGTGAACGGGATCGCGGTGCGGCGGCTGCAGCGGCCGCGCGCGGCCGGGATCGACCGCGCGCTGCTCACCACCGACGCCGTCGAGCTGGTGTCCAGGCCGGATACCGACATCGTGATCGAGGTCATCGGCGGCATCGAGCCGGCCCGCTCGCTGCTGCTCGCGGCCATGAAGGCGGGCAAGTCGGTGGTCACGGCGAACAAGGCGCTGTTGGCCGAGGACGGCGCCGCGGTGCACGGGGCGGCCCGCGAGCACGCCGCCGACCTCTACTACGAGGCCGCGGTGGCCGGCGCGATCCCGCTGCTGCGCCCGCTGCGCGAATCGCTGGCCGGCGACACGGTGCACCGGGTTCTCGGCATCGTCAACGGCACGACCAACTACATCCTGGACCGGATGGACACCTCGGGTGCCGGGTTCGCCGACGCGCTGGAAGAGGCGCAGGGGCTCGGGTACGCCGAGGCGGACCCGACCGCGGACGTGGAGGGCTTCGACGCCGCGGCCAAGGCGGCCATCCTCGCCGGGCTTGCCTTCCACAGCCCGGTAACCGCCGCGGACGTGCACCGCGAGGGAATCACCGGTGTCCGGCCTGCCGACATCGAGAGCGCCAGGACGCTCGGCTGCGTGGTCAAGCTGCTGGCCATCTGCGAGCGCACCGAGGCCGGCGTGGGGGCCCGGGTGCACCCGGCGATGATCCCGCGCTCACACCCGCTTGCCGGGGTGCGCGAGGCCTACAACGCGGTGTTCGTGGAGGCGCGGTCGGCGGGCCGGCTGATGTTCTACGGCGCGGGCGCCGGCGGCGCGCCGACCGCCAGCGCGGTGCTCGGCGACCTGGTCGCGGTGGCCCGCAACCGGCTGGCCGGCACCCGGGGCCCGGACGCGTCCACCTATGCCGACCTGCCCGTGCTGCCGATGGGCGAGACACGTACCGCGTATCACGTGGCCCTTGACGTGGCCGACCGGCCCGGCGTGCTGGCCCAGGTGGCCGAGGCGTACGCCCGGCACGACGTATCGATCAAGGCGGTCCGGCAGGAGGGCCGGGGGGAAGCCGCCCAGCTGGTCATCGTCACCCACCAGGCGAGGGATGCGGCGCTCGCGGCCACGGTTTCCGACCTGCAGGTGATGTCCGCGGTGCGTTCGGTGGCCAGCGTGATGCGGGTCGAGGGCGAGGAGGATTAGCCCATGTCCCGACCGTGGCGCGGCGTGATCGCCGCGTACCGCGATCACCTGCCGGTCACCGCCGGCACGCCGGTCGTGACGCTGCACGAGGGGGGCACCCCGCTGCTGCCCGCGCCCGTGCTGTCCGACCGCACCGGCTGCGAGGTGTACCTCAAGGTCGAGGGCATGAACCCGACAGGCTCGTTCAAGGACCGCGGCATGACCGTGGCGATCAGCATGGCGGCCGGCCGGGGCGCGCGCTCGGTGATCTGCGCCTCCACCGGCAACACCAGCGCCAGCGCCGCCGCGTACGCGGCCCGGGGCGGGCTGACCTGCGCGGTGCTGGTGCCCCGGGGCAAGATCGCGCTGGGCAAGCTGGCCCAGGCCCTCGTGCACGGCGCGCGCCTGCTGCAGGTGGAGGGCAACTTCGACGACTGCCTGGAGGTGGCCGCCAAGCTCTCGGCGCAGTACCCGGTAGCGCTGGTCAACTCGGTGAACCCGGACCGGCTTGAGGGACAGAAGACGGCGGCTTTCGAGATCGTGGACCAGCTCGGTGACGCGCCGGACGTGCACTGCCTGCCGGTCGGCAACGCCGGCAACATCACCGCCTACTGGATGGGCTACCGCGAGTACGCCCAGGCCGGCCTGGCCACCCGGGTGCCCAGGATGTTCGGCTTCCAGGCCAGCGGGGCGGCGCCGATCGTCGGCGGCGCGCCGGTGCTCCGCCCGCAGACGATCGCGACCGCGATCAGGATCGGCAACCCGGCGTCATGGCAGGCTGCCGAGGCGGCCAGGGACGAGTCCGGCGGGATCATCGCCTCGGTCACCGACCGGCAGATCCTCGCCGCCTACCGGCTGCTGGCCGGCCAGGAGGCGGTGTTCGGCGAGCTAGCCTCCGCGGCCAGCGTGGCTGGCCTGCTGCAGGCCAGCGCGGAGGGCACGCTGCCGGCCGGCTCCCGCGTCGTCTGCACCATCACCGGCAACGGGCTGAAAGACCCGGACTGGGCGGTGTCCGCCGCGCCCTCGCCCGTCATCGTCCCGGCCGACGCGGCGGCCACGGCGGCGGCCCTTGAACTGGCCTGACGCCGGGGAAGGCGCAGCGATGACCTGGCCGCGGCGCCGCGTGCGGGTCCGCGTCCCGGCGACCAGCGCTAACCTCGGGCCCGGGTTCGACGCCCTCGGCCTGGCGCTGGCGCTGCATGACGAGGTGGAAGCCGAAGTCACCGGCTCCGGCCTGGCGGTCGAGGTGTTCGGTGAGGGCGCGAACGCGTCCGCGGCCGGCGAGCGCCACCTGGTGGTGCGGGCGATGCGCGCGGCGTTCGCGGCCGCCGCCGGCGGGCAGCCGCCCGGGCTCGCCCTGCGCTGCGCGAACGCGATCCCGCAGGGACGGGGACTGGGCTCATCGGCCGCGGCCGTGGTGGCCGGCCTGCTCGCCGCCCGGGCACTGGCCGGCCCCGGGAGCCCGGCGCCGTCCTGGCGCGCCGCGGCGCCGGGCGGCACTCGCAGCACGGAGCCGCTGCCGGACGACGCCCTGCTCGCGCTCGCCGCGCAGCTCGAGGGGCACGCCGATAACGCCGCCGCCTGCCTGGCCGGCGGCCTGACCATCGCCTGGAACCCCGGCGCCGGCCCCCGGGTCGTCCGGCTGGATCCGCTGCCTGCCATCGTGCCCGTGCTCTGCGTGCCCGCGGAGTCGATGCCGACCACGGCGGCCAGGCGGGTGCTCCCGCAGAGCGTCCCGCACGCCGACGCTGCCGCCAACGCGGGCCGGGCGGGGCTGCTCGTCGCGGCCCTCACCCGTGCCCCTGACCTGCTGTTCGATGCAACCCACGATCTGCTGCACGAGCCCTACCGGGCGCCGCTGATGCCGGCCACCGCCGACCTGCTGCGCCGGCTTCGCGGTGCCGGGATCGCCGCGGTCCTGTCCGGCGCGGGACCGTCGGTGCTCGCCCTGACCGTGCGAGGCAAGACCCCAGGGCCGGCCAAGGTGGATTCAATCGCGGGTCAAGCGGGTAAGCAGTGGCACGTAAGTCCCCTGGACGTAGACAGGCAAGGCGCGACCATCTCGTCCGTCCCGCCGGGCGGCCGCCCTCCGAATCGGCGCAACGCGCGGACGGCACGGACATGACCTGCACAGAGCCCGCTGAAGCGAGCCCGCGCAGGCCATGCTGGCCAGGCCTCGCCGGGCTGCTGGGGCCCCTTCCGCGGACATGGACAACTCTGAGGAATGTCGTGGGCTCTCTTGGTGTTAGGCTGGGTAGCGCACCAGATGCCCCGCCGCGGGAACAGGTGCTCATCAGTTTGTTGTTGCCCGGTCTACGAAGTCGCTTCAAGACTGTGGCACTCCGTTACCGCTTCGGTCTTTTGGCCTTCCTCCATACCCCGCCTGGCCTGGAGGCAGCCCGGCGGATCGAGCGGAAGCGGGGTTCCGGGGGAACCGGACGATGGCCCGGGTCAACGCAGCCGAGCACCGACGACGCCCTCCTCGTCTGGATGCAGCGCGAGTCTGTCCTGGCGACGGGATTTTGGTTGCGTGAATGTGCGATGGCCCGGCGCTGGGAGAGCGTGCTGATGGCAGACAAAAACAGAATCTTGGCCTGGCAAAGCCGCCAGGCCGCGAAACCGGGCCCACCGGCCGCCGGGGCCGCCGGCGCCCGCCCCTGGAAGGATCCCTTGTGAGCGATACCACCGAATTCGTCACCAGCTCGCACGACACCGCGCCGTCGGCCGATGGCCCGCCTGGTGCGAGCCGCGGCCCGGGCGGGGCCGCCGCCCCGGATGCCGTGAACGTCGCCTCCGCAGGCACGGGCGGGGTAGCGAGTGCCGCGGCGCCTGGCCTCGCGGCCGGGGACGGCGCGGGACCGGCATCCGGGTCCGCGCCGGCCAGATCGCGCCGGGGCGGCGGGCTGGCCTCCAAGCTGCTGCCCGAGTTGCAGCAGATGGCGCAGTCGATGGGCATCAAGGGAACCGGCCGGATGCGCAAGGGCGAGCTCATCCTGGCGATCCAGGAGCGGCAGGGTGGCGCGGCCGTAGCCGCGACGCAGACGCAGCCCGGCGCGCGACAGGACAACTCGACCCAGCGAGGCGGGCCCGCGGGAGCAGGCACCTCTCGTCACCGTGAGCGAGACAGCATGGAATCTGACACTTCGGCGCGGGTCGGCTCAGGCCAGGGCCTGGGTTCCGGCGGTGCGCAATCCGGCGGCATCGGCGACGGTGCGCAGGCGCGCGGCCTCGGCGCCCCCGCCGCTCCCGCCAGCGACGGCCAGCAGCTGCCTTTTGACCGGGCCGACGCGGCCCCGTCCGCTGGCGGCCAGGCGGACACGGGGCGCCAGCAGGCTGGCAGCCGCAATGACGACGGCAGGTCGTCGGCGGACGGCCAGCGCGACCGGCGCCGTCGCAACGGCCGCCAGGACCAGGGTCGCTCCCGCGTTGACGCGGGTGGCGACCAGCGCCGGGACCAGGGTGGCGGCGACCAGCGCCGCGACCAGGCCGCCGATCCCGGCCTGAACGCCGGCCGCGGCCAGCCTTCTGACCAGCAGGGCGGCGCAGGCCGGGGCGATGATGACGGCGACGGCCAGGGCCGCCGCCGCAACCGGGACCGGTTCCGCAACCGCAACCGGCAGCGCCGCGGCGAGCGCCCCGGCGAAGCCGAGCCGGTCATCGCCGAGGATGACGTGCTCATCCCGATCGCCGGGATCCTCGACGTGCTGGACAACTACGCGTTCGTCCGTACCACCGGTTACCTTCCCGGCCCGAACGACGTGTACGTGTCCCTGTCCCAGGTCCGCAAGTACGGCCTGCGCAAGGGCGACGTGGTCGAGGGCGCGGTGCGCCAGCCCCGCGAAGGCGAGCGCAGGGAGAAGTTCAACGCGCTCGTCCGGCTCGACAAGGTCAACGGCCTTGAGCCGGAGCAGGCCCGCGACCGCGCCGATTTCTCCAAGCTCGTCCCGCTGTACCCGCAGGAGCGGCTGCGGCTGGAGACCGACCCGGGCAACATGACCACGCGGATCATCGACCTGATCGCCCCCATCGGCAAGGGCCAGCGCGGGCTGATCGTGTCCCCGTCGAAGGCCGGCAAGACGCTGATCATGCAGGCGATCGCGAACGCGATCACCAAGAACAACCCGGAGTGCCACCTCATGGTCGTCCTGGTGGACGAGCGGCCCGAGGAGGTCACCGACATGCAGCGGTCGGTCAAGGGCGAGGTGGTCTACTCCACCTTCGACCGCCCGGCCGACGACCACACCACGGTCGCCGAGCTCGGCATCGAGCGGGCCAAGCGGCTGGCCGAGATGGGCCACGACGTGGTGGTGCTGCTTGACTCGATCACCCGCCTCGGCCGCGCCTACAACCTGGCCGCGCCGGCCAGCGGCCGGATCATGTCCGGCGGCGTGGACTCCACCGCCCTGTACCCGCCGAAGCGGTTCTTCGGCGCGGCCCGCAACATCGAGAACGGCGGCTCCATCACGATCCTGGCCACCGCCCTGATCGAGACCGGCTCCCGGGCGGACGAGGTCATCTTCGAGGAGTTCAAGGGTACCGGCAACATGGAACTGCGGCTGCGCCGCGAGCTCGCCGAGAAGCGGATCTTCCCCGCGGTGGACGTGGACGCCTCCGGCACCCGGAAGGAAGAACTGCTCATGTCGGCCGAGGAGCTGAGGATCGTCTGGCAGCTCCGCCGGGTGCTGCACGCGCTCGAACCGCAGCAGGCGCTCGAGGTGCTCATGGACAAGATGAAGGAGACCAAGAGCAACACGGAGTTCCTGCTTCAGGTCCAGAAGACGACCCTCAACCAGTAGCTATCGGGAATCAGCGTGGGACATAACGCGTTCCACTGTCTGGCACACTGGGACCGAGTTTGCGGTGCCGGTTCACGCCAGTCGGCCCAGCGGCCACCGGCCCGGCGACCCAGCGCCCGGCCGGCCGCGGACAGGCGGCTGGCGACCCGGCTGCCGCCCGAGCCAGGAGACTTCACATGAAGCCTGACATTCACCCCGCGTACGGGGTCACCAAGGTGACCTGTACCTGCGGCAGCAGCTTCGTCACCCGCAGCACGGCGCGCGGCGGCGAGATCCACGCCGACATCTGCTCTAGCTGCCACCCGTTCTACACGGGCAAGCAGAAGATCATGGACACCGGCGGGCGCGTCGCCCGGTTCGAGCGCCGCTACGCGAAGAGGGACACGAGCAAGGACGCGAGCAAGTAGCGGCCGCGAAAGCACCAGTCGATCCCGCGCTCCGTCGGCAGAGCCGAATAGCGCGGGATCGACCGGCACTCCCGCGCCCTACGTGCGGGAGGAACGGCACTAACTAACCACGCTCGTACGCAGGAGGATTGCGGTGTTTGACAGGCTCGGCGGGCTCGCGACCGAGTACGCGGAGCTGGAGAAGGCGCTGGCCGATCCGGGGGTGCACGCCGATCAGGAGCGGGCCAGGGCGCTGGGCAAGCGTTATGCCGAGCTCAGCCCCGTGGTGCACGCCTATCAGGACTGGCAGCGCACCACGGCCGACGAGACCGCTGCGCGAGAGCTATCAGCCGAGGATTCGTCCTTCGCGGCCGAGGCCGATCAGCTCGGCAAGCATCGGGCGGAGCTTGAGCAGCAGCTGACCGGGCTGCTGGCACCCAAGGATCCCAACGACCGCAGGGACGTGATCCTGGAGGTCAAGGCGGGGGAGGGCGGCGAGGAGTCCGCCCTGTTCGCCGGCGACCTGCTGCGGATGTACCTGCGCTACGCCGAGCGGCAGGGGTGGAAGACCGAGATACTCGACTCCGCCATGACCGGGCTCGGCGGGTATAAGGACGCGACCGTCGCGGTCAAGTCCCGCGGCGGTGGCCACGCCGGGCCTGGGGTCTGGTCGCGGCTGAAGTACGAAGGCGGCGTGCACCGCGTGCAGCGAGTGCCGGTGACCGAGTCGCAGGGCCGGATCCATACCTCGGCCGCCGGGGTGCTGGTCATGCCGGAAGCCAATCCGGTCGATGTGCAGATCGACCCGAACGACATCCGGGTAGACGTGTTCCGGTCCTCTGGACCTGGCGGCCAGAGCGTGAACACCACCGACTCGGCCGTGCGGATCACGCACCTGCCCACCGGGATCGTCGTCTCCTGCCAGAACGAGAAGAGCCAGCTGCAGAACCGGGAGCAGGCGATGCGCATCCTGCGGGCTAGGCTGCTCGCGCAGGCCCAGCAGGAAGCCGACGCCCACGCGGCCGCGCAGCGCCGTGACCAGGTGCGCACCGTGGACCGCTCGGAGCGCGTCCGCACCTACAACTTCCCAGAGAACCGCATCGCCGATCACCGGATCGGCTACAAGGCCTACAACCTGGACCAGGTTCTCGACGGCGACCTGGACGGCGTGATCAGCGCGCTCACCGAGGCGGACATGACCGAGCGGACCAACGGCGCGGCCAGCACGCGGGGGCGCAGCGGGTGAACCTGCTGTTCGATGAGATCAGGCGCGCCACGGCGCGGCTGGCCGAGGCGGAGGTGGAGTCCCCGCGAGCCGACGCCGAGCTGATCGCCGCGCACGTGCACGGGGTGCGCCGCGGCGAGCTGCACACCGTTCCCGACGACGCGTTCGACGCCCGGTTCTGGCGGGCGGTGGACCGGCGCGCCGCGCGCGAGCCGCTACAGCACATCACCGGGGTCGCGCATTTCCGGCATCTCGAGCTCGGCATCGGCCCCGGCGTGTTCGCGCCGCGGCCGGAGACCGAGGTGATGACCGGCTGGGCCATCGACCGGCTCCGCGAGGCGGACGCGCCCGAGCCGGTGGTCGTCGACCTGGGCACCGGCTCGGGCGCGATAGCGCTGTCCATCGCCCTGGAGGTGCCCGCCGCCCGGGTACACGCGGTCGAGGCCGATCCGCTCGCCCTGGCCTATGCCGAGCGCAACGTCGCCGCCTACCGAGGCCGCGGGCCCGGTCCGGGCGGGCGGGTGCGGCTGGCCGGCGCCGACTTCGGCACCGCCCTGGGCGACCTCGACGGCACGGTCGACCTGGTCATCAGCAACCCGCCGTACATCCCGCTGGGCGCGGCCGTGCCGCCCGAAGTGGGCGAGTATGACCCGCCGTCCGCCCTGTGGAGCGGCGCTGACGGCCTGGACGCCATCCGGGCGGTGCAGCGGACGGCCTGGCGGCTGCTGCGGCCGGGCGGGCGGGCCGCGGTCGAGCACGGTGCCCCGCAAGGCGAGGTCGTCCGCGCGGTATTCGCCTCCGGCGAGGGCTGGCTGGATATCACGCAGCATCGGGACCTGGCCGGCCGGGACAGGTTCGTCACGGCCGTGCGGCATTGTCCCTAGTCTGGTAGTTGCGTCGTGCACAGCTATCGCGGAGGTGACCGTGGTCCTGATTGTGGCCCGCCCCGCTCGCGCAGACCCGCCGGGCCTGCACTCGCGAGTGGGTTTTGAACGGCGCGGGTGGCAGGATGGGCAGCCATGAGCGACCGCTACGACTGCTCTGACCCCGAGCAGCGCGCGGCGGGCCTGAAGGCCGCGGTGGAGGCGGTGCACCGCGGCGAACTCATCGTGCTGCCCACCGACACGGTCTACGGCATCGGCGCGGAGGCCTTCTCTCCTGCCGCGGTCACCGCGCTGCTGACCGCCAAGCAGCGCGGCCGGGACATGCCGCCGCCCGTGCTGGTGGGGACGGTCCGCGCGGCGACCGCGCTGGTCGAGGACCTCAGCGAGGTGGGGAAGGACCTGATCGACGAGTTCTGGCCGGGCGGGCTCACCCTGGTATGCCGGGCCCAGCGCACGCTGAGCTGGGATCTGGGCGATTCCAGGGGCACGGTGGCGATCCGGATGCCGCTGCACCCGGTGGCTCTCGAATTGCTCAAGGAGACCGGGCCGCTGGCGGTGAGCAGCGCTAATGTCTCTGGTATGCCTGCTGCCACCACCGTGGACGAGGCCGTGGACCAGCTCGGCGACACGGTCGCCGTGTTCCTGGACGACGGGCCTGTCACGGGCGGCGTGCCGTCCACGATCGTGGATCTGACCGGCGTGATGCCCAGGCTGCTGCGGGCAGGGGCGATCCCGCTCGCAGACCTGACCTCGGTATCGGTGGTAATCGCCGACCCGCCCGGGCCGGACGCGGATGACGCGGACCCGTCCGAGGCGGCCGGCGGCTTCGGCGGTGGGGAAGACTTCGAGGTTGGGGAAGACTTCGAGGCTGGGGAAGACTTCGACGCCGCAGCAGGCTTCGGGATCGAAGAGCCCGCGGAGAACGTGGAAATCTCAGACGCGTTTCCCATGGCCCCGGGTACCGGTCAGGCGCCCGGGCTGGAGGAGTCTCCCGACGCCGGGCGCCCCTCCGGCCCCGAAGACAGCTCCGGTACCGGCCTCGGCGACGGCTCTGGTACGGGCCGAGCGCCGGGCGAACGGCGGGAATCGCAATGACCCCAGGTCTCGGCGGCTGAGCCGGGTGCGCGAGTACATACTCACGCTCCTCACCGCCGCGGCGGTGACCTACCTGCTGACTCCGCTGGTGCGGCGCATCGCGATCGCGACCGGCGCCATGCACGCCCCCCGCGACCGGGATGTGCACGTGGTCAGCACGCCGCTGCTCGGCGGCCTGGCCATGTACGGCGGGCTGGCCGCGGCCCTGCTGCTGGCCAACCAGCTCAGCTACCTGCGGGGCGTGATCAGCGGCACCGGGGTGAACCGGGGATTGCTGCTGGCCGGCGGGCTGCTCGTGGTCATGGGCATCGTGGATGACCGGTGGGGGATGGGCGCGCTAAGCAAGCTGGCGGGCCAGGTCGCCGCCGGCGGCATCCTGGTGTGGAGCGGGACCGAGCTGTCCTGGATCCCGAGTCCGAACGGCAACGTGATCGTGCTGTCGCCGAACCAGGCCCTGGTAGTGACCATCCTGCTCGTGGTGGTCACGATCAACGCGGTGAACTTCATCGACGGCCTGGACGGGCTGGCCGCGGGGATCGTCGGCATCGCGGCGCTGGCGTTCTTCGCCTACTCCTACACGCTGGTGCGGGTGGCGGGAGCGTCCACGCAGTCACTCCCGGCGCTGGTGTCCGCGATCCTGGCCGGCATGTGCCTCGGGTTCCTGCCGCACAACTTCCACCCGGCGCGCATCTTCATGGGGGACACCGGAGCCATGCTGCTCGGGCTGCTGCTCGCCTACGGGCCCATCTCCAGCACCGCGACGCTGGACCCCAGCATCCTGAAGAACACGCTGAACAGGTTCCCCACCATCCTGCCGCTCCTGCTGCCCGCCGCGATCTTCCTCATCCCCTACGCGGATCTGCTGCTGGCGGTGGCCAGGCGGACCAGGGCGGGGCAGTCCCCCTTCGCGCCGGACAAGAAGCACCTGCACCACCGGCTGCTGAGCATCGGGCACTCGCACCGTAAGAGCGTGCTGATCATGTATCTGTGGGCCGCGCTGTTCGCGGTCACCGTCGTCTCGCTGTCGGTGGTGCGGACCAAGCTGCTGATCCTGGCGGGCGTGACGCTGGCAGGCGTGCTGATCCTGCTGCTGGTCTCGGTGCCCAGGCTGCGGCCGCACCGCCGGGTCCGGCTCGCGGTGGGCGGCGCATCCGGGGCGCCGGTGCCGGGTGCGGCCGCAGCGCCGCTGTCGGCCAGCGCCGGGACGCTGGCGGTGAACGCGGCCGGTACGCCCGCCGCGGGCCGCCGGGTCCGCCCCGATGCGGGCCGTCCGGCCGGCCCCGATGCCGGCCGCTCCGCCTCCCCCGGCGGCCCGCCGCCTCTGGCGGCCGGCCGCCGCCTCCGGCAGCCGGCCCGCCGCCCCGGGCGGCCGCCCCGGTACCGGTTCGCCGGGTTGACCCTGACGGCGCTCAGGCCGCACCGAATGCCCTGGTAGCGTGCGCAGATCTACCGAGACGACCCCGGGTAAAGACTACGCCAAGGAGCTTGTGATATCTTTCACATGCACGCAACTCAAGGGTGAGTGAAGGGTCAGTGATACGGTTCTGTAACCTGGCGGAGCGCCCGTACCACGGTGTACGGCGCGCCGACTGGTTCTCGTTCCGTGCGGGCCTGTCCCGCCGGGACGCCCGGTGGCCTTCCCTCCGCCCGTCAAGCTTCACGGGGTTACCTAGATGCATCCGAACTATGGCCGGGTCCTCAGGCGGTCAGCCGTTTTCACGGCCGTCGCCGCCGCGGTCATGGTCGTGTTGTGCGCGGTGCTGGGCGGCACCAAGGGCCTGGTCGGGGCGCTGCTGGGCGTGGCCCTCGTCGCGATCTTCTTCGGCATCAGCGTGGTCGCGGTCAGCCGTGCCGCGCGGGTGAGCCCGCAGGCGATGATGATCACCGCGATCGGCACCTTCATCGTGAAGATCCTGGTGCTCGCCTTCCTGGTCGCGCACTTCGCCGGGACGAGCGCGTTCAACTCCAAGCTTTTCGGTTTCACCGCCATCGTCTGCATCCTGGCCTGGAGTCTCGGTCAGGCGATCACGACGGCCCGGCTGAAAGTGCTGTACGTCGAACCGGACGGGAAACGGTGACCCGTGGCGAACAGTCAGCTTCCGGACCTCGGATCGCGGCCCGCGGATCGCGCTACCATCCCGCAAGCCCGGCCGGCGGTGCGCGGTGAGCGGACGCGGCGGCCCGTCGACGCGCCGAGGCCTGGGCCCGCCGCCGGACCCGCGGCACGAGAATCCTGGCTGGACCGTGTTCAGCTACCTGCTGAGCGGCATGATCCTCTACGGCGCTGTCGGCTGGGCCCTCGGCCGGTGGGTGCTGCACTCGACGCTGCTGTTCCCGATCGGGATGGTGGTCGGGCTGGCCCTGGCCGTCGTCCTGGTCATCCTCCGCTTCGGCCGGACCGGGCCCGCTCGCGACGGCAAGTCCTGATCGCCCTCGCAGCCGGGCCCCGGCCCGCCGAGACCGGCTGGCACAAGGAGCTTTGACGTGACCCCCGACGTCCACGCGACCACCGTGGCCAGCGGCTGCCACATCTTCTCCGGCTGCGGCTACCCCTCACCCGGCCTGGAAGATTTCCAGTTCCGGCCGATCTTCACCGTCGCCGGGCTGCACGTCACCAAGCCGATCCTCCTCATGGTGATCGTCGTGGTCGTCGTGGTCGGGTTCTTCTGGGCCGCTTTCGCCAAGCCCAAGCTCGTGCCGCGGGGAGTCCAGAATGTCGGCGAGCTCGGCGTGCTGTTCGTCCGGGACCAGATCCTGCGCCCGATGATCGGCAGGAAGGGTGACGGCTACCTGCCCTTCCTGGTGACGCTGTTCTTCTTCATCTGGGTGATGAACCTGATGGAGATAATCCCGGTCGCGCAGTTCCCGGTTCCCGCGCACATCGGATTCGCGTGGATCCTGGTCGCCCTGGTCTGGCTCACCTACATGTCGGTGGGCTTCAAGATTCACGGGCCTATCGGCTTCTTCAGGCACATGATCCCCGACGCGCCGTGGTGGATCCTGTGGCTGCTCGCGCCCATCGTGCTGTTCTCCGACATCCTGGTCAGGCCGTTCACGCTCGGCGTCCGGCTGTTCGCCAACATGTTCGCCGGGCACCTGCTGCTGCTCGTCTTCTACCTGGCCACGTGGTACTTCGTCAGCGCGTCTATCGGCCTGGTATATGCGGCAGGCTCGCTGGCGATGGTGCTCGTGCTCACGGGGTTCGAGCTGCTGATCCAGTTCCTGCAAGCATTCATCTTCACCATCCTTGCTGCCTTCTACATCGGTGACGCGATGGAGGGGATCTGATCCCAGACAAGCCTTGCCGGCGGGCCGAAACCGCCGGTCCGGATACAAAGGAATGAGCACATGTTTCATCTCGCAACCCATGTACTCGCCGCCGGCTCTACGACCACAGTCGCCGGCTGGCTCGGCGCCGTCGCCTATGGCCTCGCGGCCATCGGCCCAGGCGTCGGCATCGGCCTGATCTTCGGCCACGCCACCGAGGCGATGGCCCGCCAGCCGGAGGCCGTCGGGCTGATCCGCGCCAACATGTGGGTCGGCTTCGCGCTGTGCGAGGCACTCGCCCTGATCGGCATCGTGGTGCCGTTCATCTTCACGCACTGACGATGCCAACAGGGCAGGTGACTGCATCGTGACGTATCTCGCTGCATCGTCGTCGACGAACCCGCTGATCCCCTCGGTCACCGAGCTGGTCTTCGGGCTGATCGGCTTCTTCGTCGTCTTCGGCGCGCTCTACAAGATCCTGCTGCCCAGGCTGCAGAAGACGCTGTCCGAACGGACCGAGGCCATCGAGGGCGGCCTCGAGCGGGCCCAGGAGGCCCAGACCGAGGCCAAGCAGGTGCTGGAGCAGTACCAGGCGCAGCTTGCCGAGGCCCGCCACGATGCGGCCCGGCTGCGCGAGGAAGCCAGGGAGCAGGGCTCCCAGATCATCGCCGAGATGCGCGAACAGGCGCAGACCGAGGCGACGCGGCTGCTCGATGCCGCGCACGCCCAGATCGCCTCCGACCGCCAGCAGGCGCTGGCCGCGCTCAGGCGGCAGGTCGGCGAGCTGGCCGTCGATCTGGCCGGGCGCGTCGTCGGCGAGTCGCTCACCGATGAAGCCCGGCAGGGCCGGGTCGTGGACAGATTCCTCGGCGAGCTTGAGAGTAGTGGTGAGCAGGCTGCGGAATTGCGGGCCGGCTCTTGAGCCGAGACCGGGACGTGCCCGTTGGGGATGGTCCGGATTTCCCGATGATGAGGGCTGAGGTGAGCCGATGAGGGGCGCGAGCAGAGCCTCACTGGCCGATGCCAGCGATCAGCTCTCGGCTCTGGCCACGACCAAGGCCATCGCGGAGACGATGGGCGATGAGCTGTTCGCCGTGGCCCGGCTGCTCGACACCGAGCACGCGCTGCGCCGCACGCTGACCGACCCGTCGCGCCCGGCGGCGGCCAAGGCGGCCCTGGTCCGCTCGCTGCTGGCCGGGAAGGTCTCCGCGCCGACGCTCGATCTGCTCGCTGGCCTGGCGTCGGCCCGCTGGTCGGCATCGCGTGACCTGGCCACCGCGGTCGAGGAGCTCGCCGTGAAGGCCCTGACGATCGCGGCTGAGCGGTCGCGGCAACTGGATGACCTGGAGGACGAGCTGTTCCGGTTCGGCCGGGTAGTGGCCGGGCAGCCCGAGCTGCGGCTGGCCCTGTCTAACCCCAACCTGCCCGACGAGCGCAAGCGAGGGCTGCTCGGCGCGCTGCTCGACGGCAAGGCCGTCCCGGTCGCGGAGCGGCTGATCACCGAGGCGGTCATCTACCCGCGGGGACGTAGCCTGGAAGCGAGCCTGGACACCTACGGCAAGCTGGCGGCCGAGCGCAAGCAGCGGCTCGTCGCGGTGGTCCGGGTGGCTTCCGTGCTCACCGAGCAGCAGCAGGAGCGGCTGGCCGCGGCGCTGGCCGCCATCTACGGACATGACGTGTATCTCAACATCGTGCTGGATCCGCAGGTCGTAGGCGGCATGTCGGTCCAGGTCGGTGACGAGTTCATCGATGCGAGCGTGGCCAGCCGCCTGGAATCCCTGCGGCGCAGGCTGGCGGGCTGAGCCATGACCGCGACCGCACCATGAAGCGAAGGACACGAGGACAATGACGGAGCTGACGATCCGGCCGGACGAGATCCGGGATGCGCTGGCGCGCTTTGTCGATGACTACCAGCCCGATGCCGCGTCGCGGGAAGAGGTCGGCACGGTCATCGAGGCCGGTGACGGGATCGCACGGGTCGAGGGGCTGCCCTCGGCCATGGCCAACGAACTGCTCGAGTTCCCCGACGGCACTCGCGGCCTCGCGCTCAACCTGGACGTGCGCGAGATCGGCGTGGTCATCCTGGGCGACTTCAGCAAGATCGAGGAGGGCCAGCAGGTCCGCCGCTCCGGCGAGGTGCTGTCAGTTCCGGTCGGCGACGGCTTCCTCGGCCGGGTCGTGGACCCGCTGGGCATCCCGCTGGACGGCCTGGGCGAGATCACCGGCACCCAGCTGCGCGAGCTGGAGATCCAGGCGCCGTCGGTGGTGCAGCGGCAGAAGGTGCACGAGCCGATGCAGACCGGCATCAAGGCCATCGACGCGATCACCCCGATCGGCCGCGGCCAGCGCGAGCTGATCATCGGCGACCGGCAGACCGGCAAGACCGCGATCGGCATCGACACGATCATCAACCAGCGGGCGAACTGGGAGTCCGGCGACCCGGAGCGGCAGGTCAAGTGCATCTACGTGGCGATCGGCCAGAAGGGCTCGACCACCGCCCAGGTACGCCAGGCGCTCGAGGATGCGGGCGCGATGGAGTACACGGTGATCGTGGCCGCCCCCGCGTCCGACCCCGCGGGCTACAAGTACATCTCGCCCTACACCGGGTCGGCCATCGGCCAGCACTGGATGTACAACGGCCAGCACGTCCTGATCATCTTCGATGACCTGTCCAAGCAGGCCGAAGCGTACCGGGCCGTGTCGCTGCTGCTGCGCCGCCCGCCGGGCCGCGAGGCATACCCCGGTGACGTCTTCTACCTGCATTCCCGGCTCCTTGAGCGGTGCGCGAAGCTGTCGGACCAGATGGGCGGGGGTTCGATGACCGGGCTGCCGGTGGTCGAGACCAAGGCCAACGACATCTCGGCCTACATCCCGACCAACGTCATCTCGATCACCGACGGCCAGATCTTCCTGGAGTCCGACCTGTTCAACTCCGGTGTCCGGCCGGCCATCAACGTCGGCCGCTCGGTGTCCCGGGTGGGCGGTGACGCGCAGATCAAGGCGATGAAGACGGTGGCCGGCGGCCTCAAGCTCGCGCTCTCGCAGTACCGCGACCTGGAGGCGTTCGCCTCGTTCGCGTCCGATCTCGACGCTGCCTCGCGGGCGCAGCTCGACCGCGGGGCGCGCCTGGTCGAGCTGCTCAAGCAGCCGCAGTACAGCCCGTACCCGGTGGAGAAGCAGGTGGTCTCGATCTGGGCCGGCTCGGAGGGGTACCTGGACGACGTGCCGGTGGAGGACGTCGGGCGCTTCGAGCGGGAGTTCCTCGACCAGCTGCAGCGTTCCCGGCCTGGCGTCCTGGACGCGATCAGGGAGACGGGCCAGCTGTCCGATGACACGGTGGCCTCGCTCAAGGACGCGATCGAGGAGTTCAAGAAGGGGTTCGAGACCAGGTCCGGCGAGCTGCTGGTGCAGGACGAGCAGGTTGAGGCCATGGACCCGTCCGATGTCGAGCAGGAGAAGATCAAGCAGTACCAGCGTGCGCCGGAGCCCCAGGCCAAGCAGGAGCAGGGCTGAGGTAGCAGGATATGGGAGCACAGCTTCGCGCGGTCAGGCGGCGGATCGGGGCGGTCCAGTCCACCGCCAAGATCACGCGTGCCCAGGAGCTGATCGCGTCATCGCGGATCATCCGGGCCCAGCAGCGGGTGCGCGCGGCGCAGCCGTACACGCGGGAGCTCACCCGCGCGGTCGAGGCCGTGGTCAGCGGGTCGCCGTCGATCACTCACCCGCTGATCACGGAGGCGCAGAAGCCGACCCGGGCCGCGGTGGTCATGCTGACGAGTGACCGCGGCTTCGCCGGCGGGTACAACGCCAATGTGCTCCGTGAGGCGCAGTCGCTGACCGAACTGCTGACCGGCCGCGGCATCGAGGTGGATGCCTACGTGTCCGGGCGCAAGGGCATTGTCTGGCACCGGTTCCGGGACCGCGAGATGGCGGCGGAGTGGAGCGGGTTCTCCGAGCAGCCTGCGTTCTCCGACGCCAGCGAGATGGCGGCCCGGCTGCTTGACGACTTCGGGCAGCCCAACGAAGGCGGGCTGGACGAGATCCACCTCGTCTACACCGAGTTTGTCTCCATGCTCACCCAGCGCCCGGCGGTCCGCCGGATCCTGCCGCTGGAGGTCGAGGCGACCACCGAGACGCCTCCCGGCGGCGAGCTCAACCTGTACGAGTTCGAGCCGTCCGACGAGGCGGTGCTGGACGCGCTGCTGCCGTGGTACGTGGAGAACCGGCTGTACCAGGCCCTGCTGGAGTCCGCGGCGGCCGAGATCGCATCCAGGCGCCGCGCGATGAAGTCGGCGACCGACAACGCCAGAGACCTGATCGAAGTGCTGACCAGGGAAGCCAACAAGGCACGGCAGGCCGAGATCACCCAGGAAATCAGCGAGATCGTCGGCGGCGCCAGCGCGCTGACCGACGAACTCGCCGGAAGCGAGTGAGTGTCATCATGACCGCAGCTACCGACAGCGCCGTATCCGGCGCCGCCGCCACCGCGAACACCGGCCGCGTCGCGCGGGTCATCGGGCCCGTGGTGGATGTCGAGTTCTCCGCCGAGACGATGCCCGACATCTACAACGCGCTGCACGTGGACGTGACTCTGGACGGCGTGACCAAGACGCTGACCCTGGAGGTCGCCCAGCACATCGGCGACAACGTCGTCCGGGCGATCTCCATGCAGCAGACCGACGGCATGGTACGCGGGGCCACGGTGACCGACACCGGTGAGTCGATCACGGTCCCGGTCGGGGACGTGACCAAGGGCCACGTGTTCAACGTGCTCGGCGAGACGCTGGACGTGCCGACCGCCTCCCTCGAGGTCACCGAGCGCTGGCCGATCCACCGGCCCGCGCCGCCCTTCGACCAGCTGGAGCCCAGGACGGAGATCCTGGAAACCGGCATCAAGGTCCTCGACCTGCTGACCCCGTACGTAAGGGGCGGGAAGATCGGCCTGTTCGGCGGGGCCGGCGTGGGCAAGACGGTGCTCATCCAGGAGATGATCACGCGGGTGGCCAAGAACTTCGGCGGCGTGTCGGTGTTCGCGGGCGTGGGGGAGCGCACCCGCGAGGGCAACGACCTGTTCATCGAGATGACCGAGTCGAACGTCATCAAGGACACCGCGCTGGTCTTCGGCCAGATGGACGAGCCGCCGGGCACCCGGCTGCGGGTCGCCCTTTCCGCGCTCACCATGGCCGAGTACTTCCGCGATGAGCAGGGGCAGGACGTGCTGCTGTTCATCGACAACATCTTCCGGTACACCCAGGCCGGCTCGGAGGTGTCCACCCTGCTCGGGCGGCTGCCGTCGGCAGTCGGCTACCAGCCCACGCTGGCCGACGAGATGGGTGAGCTGCAGGAGCGGATCACCTCCACCCGCGGCCACTCGATCACCTCGATGCAGGCCATCTTCGTGCCCGCGGACGACATCACCGACCCGGCGCCGGCCACCGTGTTCGCGCACCTGGACGCGACCACCGTGCTGAGCCGGGCGATCACCGAGAAGGGCATCTTCCCGGCGGTGGACCCGCTCGACTCCACCTCGCGCATCCTGGACCCCAAGTACGTCGGCCAGGAGCACTACGACGTGGCCCGGGAGGTGCAGCGGATCCTGCAGCGGTACAACGAGCTGCAGGACATCATCGCGATCCTGGGCGTCGACGAGCTGTCCGAGGAGGACAAGGTCACGGTCCAGCGGGCGCGCCGGATCGAGCGCTTCCTGTCGCACCCGATGTTCGTCGCCGAACAGTTCACCGGGCAGCCGGGCATCTTCGTCCCGCTCAGCGAGACGATCGCCTCGTTCAAGGCGATCACCGAGGGCAAGTACGACAACCTCCCCGAGCAGGCGTTCTTCATGGTCGGCGGCATCGACGACGTGGAGAAGAAGGCAGCCGAGCTTGAGAAGTCGTGATCTTCCCCGGCCGCCCCGGCCGTTCTGGAGTGAGTGCCGATGACGCTGCACGTGGAGCTGGTGGTACCCGACCGTGAGATCTGGTCGGGCTCGGCCCGGATGGTCGTGGCCAAGACGCTCGAAGGCGACCTGGGCGTGCTGTCCTCCCATCCGCCCGTGCTCGGCATTCTCGCCGAGGGCAGCGTGATCCGGATCCTCGACCCGGAAACGGCGGGCGAGGGCGGCGGGGCCTCCGGTGAGCTGACCGCCGCGGTGAGCGCCGGATTCCTGTCCGTGGCAGACGACCGGGTGTCCATCCTGGCCAGGAGCGCCGAGCTGGGCAGCGACGTCGATACCGCCGCGACGCGAGCGGAGCTCGAGGCATCAGCCGAGGCATCGGCCGAGGGCGGCGAGGAGCCGCCCGAGGCCAATTACGCGAGAGCGCGGCTGCGGGCCGCAGGCGAGCAGGCCTGACGAAGGCTACGGGCGCGGGGAGTGGGCGGGTCGACGGTAGTCGATGCCGGCTGGCTCATCGCCTTCATCCTGGTCTTCCTGGTGCTCGCGGCCGCGGCCGTGGCCACGCGCCGGGCGCTCATCGAGCGCGGCGGCGGAACGGTGGACTGCGGGCTGCGGCTCCCCGGCGCCGACAACGCCTGGCGGCCCGGCGTCGCCTCGTACCAGCCTGACGAGCTGCACTGGCATCAGGTGTTCGGCCTGCTGCTGCGCCCCGACGAGTGCTTCCCGAGAAGGACGCTCACCGTCGTCTCGCAGCGCGCGCCCGATTCCGCCGAGACGAACAGCCTGGGCCCGGGGATGATAGTGGTGGAATGCCAGGCGGGCGAGCGCGCCGAGCCGATGGAGCTGGCAATGAGCGAGTCCGCCCTTACCGGGTTCCTCGCGTGGCTGGAGGCCGCGCCGCCGGCAACGCATCTCGGCTGAGGCCCGGCCCGGCCGGTCCTAGCGCTCGCCGCCGGGCTGCCAGAGTACGTCGCCGGCGGCGCTGTTCGCCTCCCGCGCGAGGATGAACAGCAGGTCGGACAGCCGGTTCAGATAGCGCGCGGTGACCGGGTTGACGGTGTCGCCGTGGGCGTCCGCCGCTGCCCACGCGCTGCGCTCGGCCCGCCGGACCACGGTGCGCGCCGCGTGCAGCAGCGCGGCCCCGGCGGTGCCGCCGGGCAGGACGAAGCTGCGCAGCACGGGCAGGCCGGCGTTGTGCTCGTCGCAGGCCTGCTCGAGCGCGGCGACGTAGTCCTCGGTGATCCTGAGCCCGGGCCGGGCGGCATCGGCCGCGAACGGGCTGCACAGGTCGGCGCCCACGTCGAAGAGCTCGTTCTGGATCCGGGTGAGCAACTGCCTGATATCCGGCTGCAGGGCGCCGAGGGCGAGCGCCACCCCGACCGCGCAATTCGCCTCATCCACGTCCGCGTAGGCGACCAGCCGCGGATCGGTCTTGCTGGCCCGCGAACCATCGCCGAGCGCGGTCGTGCCGTCGTCGCCGGTGCGCGTGTAGATGCGGGACAGCACGACGGGGTTTTCCCTGCGGTCGGTGGGCATGCCCTCACCGTATCCGCAGTAAGGTGTGGCGTGTCCGAACCGGGTTCGGGAGGCGGTCGTGTACGACTACATCATCATCGGTGCGGGCAGCGCGGGATGCGTCCTGGCGGCCCGGCTGACCGAGGATCCGTCCGTTCAGGTGCTGCTGCTCGAGGCGGGCCCGCCCGACGACGCGGACGAGATCCACATTCCGGCCGCCATCAACCTGCTGTTCAAGGGGCCTTACGACTGGGACTACAGCACGGTCCCGCAGCAGCAGGCGGGCGGTCGCCGCATCTACTGGCCCCGGGGCAAGACCCTGGGGGGCTCCTCCTCGACCAACGCGATGATCTACATCAGGGGCAACCGGTACGACTATGACACCTGGCGGGATGAGTACGGCTGCACCGGCTGGGGCTACGCGGACCTGCTGCCCTACTTCCGCCGGGCCGAGGACAACTCGCGCGGCGCGTCTGCCTACCATGGCGCCGGCGGGCCGCTGCGGGTTCAGGATGCCTCCAGCAAGTCACCCCTGACCAGGGCGTTCGTCGAGGCGGCGAGCGCCTGCGGGCTGGCTGCGAACGACGACTTCAACGGGCCGGCCCAAGACGGGGTCGGGTTCTACCAGGTCACCCAGCGCGGCGGCCGCCGGTGCTCGGCCGCCGATGCCTACCTCAGGCCCGCGCTCGGACGGCCGAACCTCACCGTGCAGACCGACTCCCTGGTGACCAGGATCGGGCTGGACGGCGGCCGCGCCGCGGTCGTCCACTACCTGCACGGCGGGGCGGAGCAGTCGGCCCGCGCGGAGCGCGAGGTCCTGCTGGCCGGCGGGGCCGTGAACAGCCCGCAGCTGCTCATGCTGTCCGGCATCGGCCCGGCGGACCAGTTGCGCGAGCTGGGCATCGACGTGGCCGCCGACAGCCCCGGGGTCGGCGCCAACCTGTGCGACCACCCGATCGTCACCGCCATGTGGCATACGCCCAAGGTCCGCGGCCTCTGGGAGCAGGCCGGGCCGGCCAGCCTGCTGCGCTGGCAGCTGGCGCACCGCGGCCCGCTCGTCAGCAACGTGGCCGAGGCCGGCGGGTTCAGCCGCTCCGATCCCGGGCTGCCCGCGCCCGACCTGCAGTGGCACGCGCTGCCCGTGCCCTACGAGAACCAGGGCCTCACCGACCCGGACAAGCGGATGCTCTCGCTGATGGTCACGCTCGTCGCGGTGCGCAGCCGCGGCAAGATCACGCTGCGCAGCGCCGACCCCCGGCACAAGCCGGCCATCGACCCGGGCTACCTCACCGACAGCGCCGACATCGAGCCGCTGGTCGCAGGGCTGCGGATGGCGCGGCAGTTCGCGGCCGCGGGGCCGATGGCCAAGATCTGCACGGGTGAGTTCGCGCCCGGCGCCGGCGTCAGCACCGATGCCGAGCTCCGCGAGTTCATCCGCCACGACCTCGCCACCATCTACCACCCGGTCGGCAGCTGCGCGATGGGCGGCGACTCCTCGCTGGCCGCGAGCAGGCTGGCCAGCGTGGTCGACCCGGAACTGAAGGTGCGCGGGGTGGACGGGCTGCGCGTGGTGGACGCGTCGGTCATGCCCGCCGTGCCGCGCGGTAACACCAACGCCCCGGTGATCGCCATCGCGGAGCGCGCGGCCGACCTCATCGCGGGCCGCGCCCCGCTGGCCTCGGCCGAACCCGAGCAGGTCGTCGCGCTCGTGCCCTGACCCGGCCCGCGCACCCGCCGGTCAGCGCGAAGCATGTGCGCTGCTACAGCGCGCCTCATGCTCCGCGCTAGCGGGTCTGGCGTCGGCTAGCGGTACCGCCGCCCGTGCAGCAGCGTGATCAGCGCCACGATCTTGTCCATGTCCTTATCCGTGCGCGCGAACGTGGTCAGGTTCACCGGCGGCTTCATCCGCTGCCTGGTGATGGCCTTGGCCCGGGCGAACTCCCGCAGGCCGTCGGCGCCGTGGATCCGCCCGAAGCCGGAGTCCGCCACCCCGCCGAACGGCAGTGACGGCACGCCGGCGAACGCGATCACCGAGTTGATGGCCGTCATCCCGGTGCGCAGCGACCGCGCGGCATCCATGGCGCGCTTCCTGCTCTTGGCGAACACCGCCGAGCCCAGCCCGTACCGCGACCCGTTGGCCAGCCGGACGCCCTCGTCGAGATCAGCGACCTTCGTCACCGTCACCGTCGGCCCGAAGGTCTCCTCGGTCACCGCCCGGCTGTCCTCTGGCACGCCAGTGAGGATGACCGGCTCGACGTACGGAGCGCGGATGCTGTCCAGGCCGCCGAGCACCGGGTGACTGTCCCGGGCCAGCGCGTCGGCCACGTGCCCCTCGACGACGCCGACCTGTGACGCCATGGTCATCGGACCGTAGTCGGCCTCGCGGTCCGCGCCCGGCCGGATCGCGGCCACCCGCTCGCGCAGCTTGTCCACGAACGCCTGGTACACGTCGCCGACGACGTACACTCGCTCGATCCCGACGCAGGTCTGGCCGGCGTTCGACATGGCGCCCCAGGCCGCGGCGTCCGCGGCGGCGTCCAGGTCGGCGTCGGCGTCCACCAGCATGGCGTCCTTGCCGCCGCACTCGGCAATGATCGGCGTGAGGTTCTCCGCCGCCGCGGCCATCACCTTCCGCGCGGTGGCCGTCGAGCCGGTGAACGCGATCTTGTCCACGCCGCTGCGCGCCAGCGCCGACCCGGTTTCGCCCATCCCGGTGACCAGCTGCAGCACCGGGTGCTCGGGGATGACCTCGCTCAGCGAGCTGACCAGCCAGCCGCCCACGGCCGGGGTGAGCTCGCTTGGCTTGAAGATCACCGCGTTGCCGGCCGCCAGCGCGTACGCGATCGAGCCCATCGGGGTGAAGACCGGGTAGTTCCACGGCCCGATCACGGCCACCACGCCGAGCGGCTGGTACTCCAGCAGGGCCGTCTGGTTCAGCGATACCAGCCCGCTGCGCACCCGCCGCGGGCCGAGCACCCGGGACGCATTCTTCGCCGCCCAGTCCAGGTGCACGATCGCCAGCAGGATCTCCAGCTTGGCGTCGCCCAGCGGCTTGCCCGTCTCCTGGTGCACGAGCTCGGCCAGCCGGCTCATGTACCGGGTGAGGTATGACTTCCAGGCCAGCAGCCGCAGCCGCCGCTCCTTCGCGCCGAGGCCCGCCCACCAGGCGGCGGCCTCCTGCGCCCGCTGCACCGCCGCCTCAACCTCGGCAGGCCCGCAGACCGGGAAGGTGGCAATCACCTCGCCGGTGGCCGGGTTCACCGTGTCGAACGTGGCCGCTGTCTGGCTGGCCGCTGTCATGACCATGTGTCCTCACCACCATCGCCGCGCATGCTTCGTGCCAAGTAAATCATTGGCCTGCCCGGGAAGATACCGTTGAGTAGCTCTTGGTCCGCCTGCGCGAATCCTGGAGTCCGACTCGTGGCCGAACGTCCGTACCTGCTGGTCAGCTGCGCCATGTCAGTTGACGGGTACATCGACGACGCCAGCCCGGCCCGGCTCATCCTGTCCAGCGAGATCGATGCCGACCGGGTGGACGAGGTACGGGCGGGCTGCGACGCGATCCTCGTCGGCGCGCGCACCGTCCGCCGCGACAATCCCCGCCTGCTGGTCCGCTCGCCCGAGCGCCGGATCCGCCGGCTGGCCCGCGGGGCCACGGAGAATCCGGTCGAAGGTGACGATCACCGCCAGCGGCGATCTCGACCCCGCGGCCCGGTTTTTCGCCGGCGACGCGGCCCGGCTCGTCTACTGCGCCCGGCCCGCGCTCGCCACGCTCAGGAAACGGCTGGCCGGCCTGGCTGAGGTGGTCAACGCAGGTGACGCGCCGTCGCCCGCGCTGCTAGCCCACGATCTAGCCGAACGGGGGATGGCCAGAGTGCTGCTCGAAGGCGGCGGCGAGCTCGCGACGCAGTTTCTCGCCGCCGGCCTGGCCGATGAGCTGCAGCTGGTCATCGCGCCGTTCTTCGTCGGCGACCCGGCCGCGCCCCGCTTCGCCCTCCCCGGCCGTTACCCGCACGGTCCGGACAACCGCATGCAGCTCGCCGAGGTCCGCCAGCTCGGCGACGTGGTCCTGCTGCGCTACCTGCTGGGCACCAGGCACCCGGCCCAGCCGCCGCCCGTCCTGGCCGAGCAGCGCCCGGCCGGCCCCGGCGGCCGGGCCGCCGACGACATCCGCTGGCTCCGCCAGGCCATCGACCTGCTCAGCGTCGGCGAGACCCCGCCTCCCGGCGGCGCGGACCTGGAGCCGACGTTCGAGCCGCCCGGCCCCGGCGGCGCGGACCTGGAGCCGACGTTCGAGCCGCCCGGCCCCGGCGGCGCGGACCTGGAGCCGACGTTCGAGCCGCCCGGCCTCTGGGCAGCCGATCCGGAGCCGACGCCGGGGCCGCCCGGCCGCGAAGAGCCGGGCCAGCCTGCCCCGCCCGGCGGGCCGCCGCCCCCGGGTCCGACCCCGGCGGACATCCGGTGGCTGCGCGAGGCCATCGAGCTGTCCAGGCGGTGCCCCCCTTCGCAGACCGCGTACTCGGTAGGCGCGGCCATCGTGGCAGCCGACGGTACCCTGCTCGCGACCGGGTTCTCCCGGGAGGCGGATCCGCACGATCACGCCGAGGAGGTCGCGCTGGCCAAGGTGCCGCCCGGCGACCCCCGGCTGCCCACGGCCACGCTGTACAGCTCGCTCGAGCCGTGCGGCGTCCGTGCCTCCCGGCCCTGCCCGTGTTCACAGCTGATCATCGCCGCAGGGCTGCGCCGGGTGGTGTACGCCTGGCGCGAGCCGCCCCTGCTGGCTGCCGGAGGCGGCGGCCGGCAACTCCGCGCGGCCGGCGTCGCCGTCGTCGAGGTTCCCGAGCTAGCCCCCGAAGCCCGCCAGCCCAACGCCCACCTGATCTCCTCCGCGCATCCCCCGCCCCCAGACTCTCCCCCCGCCCCCTGACCCTCCCGCCGCACCTGGTGTTGCCCCTGCCCTCCCGCCCCGAAGGCCATCGATACGGGTTTGCTGTTCACCGGTCAGCAAGCCGCATGGCGATCACCCGGACGGCCCGGCGTCGACACAGACCAGTGCCCACGGCCGGTCATTCACCCGCGTCATCACGAGGGTGGCCCGCCGGGAACCGGACAGCTTGAGCTGCCGGTGCAACCGCTCGACGTCGCCGGCCAGCCCGCGGCGGCGGATGTCCACCGCGCCGATGTCGAGCGCCCGCAGCCGGGCCGGCAGGCGCTTCTGCTGCCATGGCGCTGAGTCGATCACGCGCAGCACCCGGGCGAACGGCGTACGGGGCGCAGAGTCGGCGGACAAGAATGCGATCTGCTCGTCGATCTGCCACGCGCCGAGCATCCGGGCCAGTTCCCGGACCAGCCCGGCCCGGGTGACCGCCGGATTCGGGTCGAGCAGGAACGCCCCGGGCGGCCGCACGTCCGCCGGCTCACCTCCGCGAACCTGGACGAGCGTGTCACCCGCGGGCAGGATCGTCGCCCGCCTCGCCGTCGTGGCCTGCGCCGGGGACCAGGCGACCGCCTCTTTCAGCTCCCGGCCCACCGCGACGAACTCCAGCTCCCATCCCGGCGGAACGGCCTCGTGCGGCAGGCCGGGCGCGGCCTTGATCCCCACCCGGCCGACCCGGTCGGCCAGCCGCAGGCACCAGCCGAGCGGAGGCTGGCTGTCCCCGGCGCGCAGCCGGCGCTGGCCGGTTCGCCGGGCCGGGTCGATGAACACCGCCTGCACCCCGGTCAGGCCGGCATCACGGACGTCGGCCAGCATCGTGGTCACGCGGCCCGCTTCGCCATACGCCTCGGCGTTGGCCCGGGCCATCCGCAGGTGCAGCTGGTCATGGTCCACGGCGAGCACGCGGTGCGACGCGGCCAGCGCGATCAGGTCACCACCGATCCCGCAGCACAGATCCGCGACGTGCTGCGCATCCAGGTAGCGGCGGGCCCGGTGCCGGGCGACCAGCTCGGCGGAGGCCTGTTCCAGGCCCGCGCGGGTGAAGAACATGTCCGCTGCCCGGCTGAACTTCGGCTCCGCCCGCACCCGCAGCTGGTGCTGGGCCAGCGCGTCCCTGACCAGCTCGGCCGGGTACTCCGCGCGCAGCCGCACGCTTACCCGCAGCGCGGTATCCGGGGTCACGGCCTCGTGCTTGAGCCGGTCAAGCAGCTCGCGCCCGGGAGGGGACAGCAGCGCCTCCAGGCGGGCGATGGCGTCCCGGACGTCAGCCATGCCCCGCGCCGGCGGCCAGGAAGGGGGTCAGAACAGCGTCATCTCGTCGCTTGGCGCGCCGCGAAGGGCGTCGTAGTCGAGGATCACGCAGCGGATGCCGCGGTCTTCGGCGAGCACCCGGGCCTGGGGCCTTATCTCCTGCGCCGCGAACACCCCGCGCACCGGGGCCAGCAGCGGATCCCTGTTGAGCAGCTCGAGGTAGCGGGTGAGCTGTTCTACCCCGTCGATTTCGCCACGGCGCTTGATCTCGACCGCCACGCTCACCCCGTCGCCGTCCCGGCACATCAGATCGACCGGCCCGATCGCCGTCGGGTACTCGCGGCGGACCAGCCGCCAGCCTTCGCCCAGCACGCCGAGCTGCTCGGCGAGCTTGCGCTGCAGCTGCGATTCGACGCCGTCCTTGATCAGGCCGGGATCGATGCCCAGGTCGTAGGCAGCGTCGCTGACGATCTCCTCGATCGAGATGGTGAGGGTCTCGCCCGACTTGCTGGTCACCGTCCAGCGGCCCGGCTGCTCTACGAGCCGGCACGGCGGAGACATCCAGTTCAGCGGTTTGTACGATCCGCCGTCCGAATGGACGAGCACCGACCCGTCCGCCTTGACGATGAGCAGCCGGAGTGCGGGGGCCAGCGACGCGGTGAGCCGGCCAGCGTAGTCCACGCTGCACCGGGCGATGACGATCCGCACGGCACCCAACTGTAGCGGTCCCGAGGCCACGTGCGACGACGTCGCTGACCTCACATACAGTGGCCGGCGTGAGCCCGCGCCGCGCCCGTCGCCTCCCCGACGACGTGCACCGCAAGGGGCGCCCGGGGGCGGGGCCGGCGCCGGGCGCGGCCCGGGGCGAAGGCGAGGCAGAGTCCGGCCTGCCCGCCCGGGGTGCGGACCTGCCGGCCGGCCCCGAGCACGCCGAGTCCTGGCCGGACGGGGACTGGGTGGTCCGCCTGGTACCAGGAGCCTCAGCGGGCAAGGCCTATCGTTGTCCTGGCTGTGATCAGGAGATCCAGCCCGGCACGCCGCACCTGGTCGCCTGGCCGGCCCTGACCCCGGGGCTGGACACGCGCAGGCACTGGCACCGGAGCTGCTGGCGACAGCGGCTGCACCGCAGGCCGGGACCGCGGCGGCCGCGGTAGCGGACGCGGGAAGGATCGGGTGAGCGGCGGTGTCCGAGATCAGGGCCTCGACCGTCTTGCCGGCCAGGCGCACGCGCGTGACCCTGCACACCGACGATGGCCTGCGCCTGGTCGGCGAGCTTGCGCTGCCGCCGGACCGGGATCCGGTCGCCACGCTGCTCTGCCTGCATCCGCTGCCCACGCAGGGCGGGATGATGGACAGCCACATCCTGCGCAAGGCGTCTTACCGGCTGCCCGCCATGGCCGACCTGGCCGTGTTCCGGTTCAACACCCGCAGCGCATCGTCGGAGCACGGAACCAGCGAAGGCGAGTTCGGCGGTGGCGAGGCCGAACGCCACGACGTGGCGGCCGCGATCGCTTTCTGCGTCGAAGCGCAGCTGCCGGCGATATGGCTGGTGGGCTGGTCGTTCGGCACCGAGCTGGCGCTGGCCTGGGGTCTTGCCCCGGCCGTCCAGGGCGCCATCCTGCTCTCGCCCCCGCTGCGCCGCGCGGGCGACGCCGAGCTCGACGCCTGGGCGGCGTCGGGCCGGCCGCTGATCGCCCTGGTACCGGAGCTCGACGACTACCTGCGGCCCGAGGAAGCCAGGCGGAGGTTCGCCCGGGTGCCCCAGGCGGATGTCGTCGCGGTGGACCGGGCGAAGCACCTGTGGGTGGGCGAGCCGTACGTGCGTATTGTGCTGAACGAGATCGTGCGCAGGGTGAACCCGGCCGCCTGGCCGCTGCCGACTGAGTGGAAGGACCCCGATGAGCGCCAGCCTGTTTGACCTGACCGGCAAGACCGCCCTCATCACCGGGGCCTCGCGGGGGATCGGCCGCGCGGTGGCCGTCGCGATGGCCGCCGCGGGGGCGGATCTCGCGCTGCTGGCCCGCAGTGAGGAAGGCCTTGCCGGGACCGCTCGCGCGGCGAGCGAGCACGGCCAGAAGGCGTTCGTGATCCCGGCCGACGTGACCAGCGAAGAGGCGGTGTCCGCGGCCGTCGCATCGGCCATCGAGCAGCTCGGCCACATCGACATCGTGGTGAACAACGCCGGCGGCACCAACTTCATGGTCCCGTTCGCCGAACTGCGGCTGGCGGGCTGGGACAAGATCATGAGGCTGAACGCGACCTCTGTCGTGTACGTCTGCCGCGCGGTCGCCGGGCACCTGCTCGACCGCGGCTCGGGCTCGGTCATCAACGTCGCCTCGGTCGGCGGCCTGGCCGCGGCCCCGATGATCTCCCCTTACGGCGCGGCCAAGGCGGCGGTGGTGTCGCTGACCAAGTCGCTCGCCGTCGAGTGGGCGGGAAGCGGGGTCCGGGTCAACGCGCTCTGCCCCGGCTGGACGGCCACCGAGCTGAACCGCAACCTGTGGGGGGACGAAACGGCCGGCCCGGCCACGGTGGCCACGGTGCCCATGCGGCGCTGGGGCCAGCCCGAGGAGATGGCCGGCCCCGCCGTGTTCCTGGCCAGCGACGCCGCGTCGTACATGACGGGGCAGACGCTCGTGATCGACGGCGGCCAGACGATCATGCACTGATCCTGCCGCCCGCAGCGCTCCCCGGCCCGGCGCGATCAGCCAGCGGATAGGGGCATGGCCAGCAGAGTCTCATATCGTGAGACGCCTGTGCCCGGCAGGTGGCCATGGCGGTAGCCGTACGGTATGGTCGACGGCGAGATGCGGCGCTACGTATTTATCCTTAGCAGCCGTAGCGGGGCCTGATCAGGGCAGGCCAGCGGCCCGCTACGGGGTAATGCGCTGGCCACCAGGTCCGTCAGGAATCCAGCCCCGCATCAGGAGACATCACCGTGTACGACATGTACGCATGGGACCAGCCTGCCAGCTCTGCCGACGAGCATGCCGAGCCAGCCGCCGCGCCGGGTGAGGCCGGCCGCGCCGTGAGCGGCGCGCAGGTCACATACGCCCATCACGCCGGCCGCGCCGATCGCCCCGCCCGGGCGGTCCAGGCCGTCCAGGTCGCCCTGGACCGCCGCGACAACGGCGGCGACCCGGGATCAGGCCGGCTGGGTTGAGCCCGCCGGCCGGGCCGCCGACCGCCCAAGCTCATCCGTCCAGCACGCTCCCCCGGTAGGGTTCTGGCATGCCCGAACGCAGCATCAGGATCGCCGTGATCGGCGGCGATGGAATAGGTCCCGAAGTCGTGGCCGAGGGCCTCAAGGTCCTGCGCGCAGCGGCTCCCGAGGTCGTGATCGAGCAGACGAGCTACGACCTCGGGGCTAAGCGCTGGCACGCGGCCGGCGAGGTACTGCCCGACTCGGTGCTCGACGAGTTGCGCGGCCACGACGCGATCCTGCTCGGCGCGGTCGGTGACCCGAGCGTGCCGAGCGGCGTGCTGGAGCGCGGGCTGCTGCTGCGGCTGCGGTTCGAGCTGGACCACTACGTCAACCTGCGGCCGGTCCGGCTCTACCCGGGCGTGGCCACGCCGCTGGCGAACGTCAGGACCGAGTCGGTCAACATGCTGGTGGTGCGGGAGGGGACCGAGGGCCCCTACACCGGCTCCGGCGGCGTCATGCGCAAGGGCACGCCGGGGGAGATCGCCACCCAGGAGAGCATCAACACCGCGTTCGGAGTCAGCCGGGTGGTCAGGTACGCGTTCGAGCGCGCCGCGGAACGGCCGCGCCGGAAGCTGACCCTGGTGCACAAGACGAACGTGCTCACCTACGCCGGCGACCTGTGGCAGCGGACCGTGCACGAGATCGGCCGCCAGTTCACCGACGTGACAGTGGACTACTGTCACGTCGACGCCGCCTCGATGTTCTTCGTCAGTGATCCCGAACGGTTCGACGTGATCGTGACCGACAACCTGTTCGGCGACATCCTGACCGACCTGGGGGCCGCGGTGGCCGGCGGGATCGGGCTCGCCGCCAGCGCCAACATCAACCCCGAGCGCACCGCCCCCAGCATGTTCGAGCCGGTGCACGGCAGCGCGCCGGACATCGCCGGCAGGCACAAGGCCGATCCCACCGCGGCGATCCTGTCCGCCGCGCTGCTCTGCCAGCACCTCGGCCTGGCCGCCGAGGCCGCCCGGATCGAGCAGGCGGTGGCCGAGGACCTGCTGGAACGTCAGGGCGCCTGGGTGGCCAGGTCCACCTGGGAGGCCGGCGACGACATCGCGGAGCGAGTAGCCAGCTAAGCCGCGGCCCAACGAGGTCGCGGCACACGGCAAGATGGGAGGCAAGACAAGGAAGGATCCCGAGATGTCCAGCAGCCCGCGTACCGAGCTCACCTTCGACGTCCGGCCCTCCGAGAGCCCGGTGCCCCGGGCCGACCGGGAGCGGATACTGGAAGCGCCGGGGTTCGGCCAGGTGTTCACCGATCACATGGTCACGATCCGCTGGACGGCGGAGGCCGGCTGGCATGATGCCCGGGTCGAGCCCTACGGGCCGCTCACCCTCGATCCCTCGACTTCGGTTTTCCACTACGCCCAGGAGTTCTTCGAGGGCCTGAAGGCCTACCGGCTGCCGGACGGGTCGGTCGCGATCTTCCGCCCGTGGGCGAACGCTGCCAGGTTCAACGGCTCGGGCCGCCGGCTGGTCATGCCGGAGTTGCCCGAGGAGACGTTCGTCCGCGCCCTCGAACTGCTCGTCACCGCTGACCGTGACTGGGTTCCGTCCGCCGAGGATCACAGCCTCTACCTGCGTCCGTTCATGATCGCGACGCAGCGGGGGATCGGCATCAGCAAACCTTCGCAGTCCTACTTGTTCGTGGTCATCGCGTCGCCGGCCGGCCCGTACTTTTCCGGCGGGATCAAGCCGGTGACGGTCTGGCTGTCGCAGGACTACATCCGCGCCGCGCCCGGCGGGACCGGCGAGACCAAGTGCGGCGGCAACTACGCCGCCGGTTTCATCGGCCAGATCCAGGCGCTGGAGCACGGCTGCGACCAGGTCGTCTGGCTGGACGCGACGGAACGCCGCTGGGTCGAGGAGATGGGCGGGATGAACCTGTTCTTCGTCTACGGGTCGGGTCCGGAGGCCCGGGTCGTGACGCCTTCGCTCGGGGGCACGACGCTCGCCGGAATCACCAGGGACTCCCTGCTCAAGCTCGGCCCCGACCACGGCATACCCGCGGACGAGGGCAGGATCTCCGTGGACGACTGGCGCGAGGGCTGTGCGTCAGGCGAACTCACCGAGGCATTCGCCTGCGGCACGGCGGCCGCGGTGACCCCGGTCGGCGCCGTGAAGAGCGTATTGGGCGGCTGGACCGTCGGTGACGGCAAACCGGGGCCCATCACCCTCAGGCTCCGTGACGAGCTGCTCGGCATCCAGTACGGCCGTCGCGGCGACCCCTACGGCTGGCTCCACAAGGTCGGCTGAGTTCCAGCCGCGATCTCGCATGCTGAGACCGAATTGGTCAGCGAGCGTGCCATGTGCCAGGCTGCACGCATGACGTCCGGCCAGATCATTATCGGCAGGCGCGTCGGTACCTAGTAAAACCGGGCCGACGCGCAGACCTCTCGCATGCCGCGAGGGGTCTTTTGTTTTGCCGGGCGGCCAGGACAAGCCGACAGAAAAGGGAAATCCGATGCCCGACGACTCCTTCCACGTCTACGACACCACGTTGCGGGACGGCGCCCAGCAGGAGGGCCTGCACCTGACGGTGGCCGACAAGCTGGCCATCGCGGCCCGGCTGGACGAGCTCGGCGTCGGGTTCATCGAGGGCGGCTGGCCTGGTGCCATCCCCCGGGACACCGAGTTCTTCCGGCTCGCCGCCACCGAACTCGAGCTCAAGCACGCGCAGCTCGCCGCGTTCGGCGCGACCCGCCGGCCCGGCGCCAGGGCGGCCGATGACCCTCAGGTCGCCGCGCTGCGCGAGTCGGGCGCGCCGGTCGTGACCCTTGTCGCGAAGAGTCACGACCGGCACGTCCGGCTGGCTCTGCGCACGACCCTGGAGGAGAACCTGGCCATGGTCGCCGACACGGTCGCCCACCTCCGTTCGGAGGGGAAGCGCGTCTTCTTGGACGCCGAGCACTTCTTCGACGGATACGCATCCGACCCCGGCTACGCCCTGGAGGTGGTGCGCACCGCGGCCGAGGCCGGCGCGGACGTGGTGACCCTGTGCGACACCAACGGCGGCATGCTCCCCGGGCAGATCGCGGACGTCGTCGCGGACGCATTCGGCCGAACGGGCACGCGGCTGGGCATCCACTGCCACGACGACACCGCGTGCGGGGTGGCCAACACGCTCGCGGCAGTGGACGCCGGCGTCAGCCATGTGCAGGGCACGGCCAACGGCTACGGCGAGCGCGCGGGCAACGCGAACCTGTTCAGCGTGGTGGCCGGGCTGCAGCTGAAGAAGGGCAGGCAGGTGCTGCCGGACGGGTGCCTGCCGGAGATAAGCCGCATCGCGCACGCGATCAGCGAGGTCACCAACGTGTCGCCGGGTAGCCACCAGCCGTACGTGGGGTATTCCGCGTTCGCGCACAAGGCGGGGCTGCACGCCTCGGCGGTCAAGGTGGATCCCATGCTGTACCAGCACATCGACCCCGCGCTGGTCGGCAACGACATGCGGATGCTGGTCTCGGACATGGCCGGCCGGGCGTCGGTGGAGGTCAAAGGCGCGCAGCTCGGTTACGACCTGTCCGGCGACCGGGCGGCAGCCGGGCGCGTGGTGGAGCGGGTCAAGGATCTGGAGGCCCGCGGGTACAGCTTCGAGGCAGCGGACGCGTCGTTCGAGCTGCTGCTGCGTGACGAGCTGGCCGGCGGTGAAGGGGGAAGGGGAGGCGGGCAGGGGCACTTCTCGGTCGAGTCGTGGCGAGTCATCGTCGAACAGCGGCCGGGCGGCGAGGTGGTGAGCGAGGCCACCGTCAAGCTGACCGCCAAGGGCGAGCGGATCGTCGCCACCGGCGAGGGCAACGGCCCGGTCAACGCGCTCGACACCGCGCTGCGGCTGGCCCTCGGCCGGATCTACCCGGAACTGGCCAGGCTCGAGCTGGCCGACTACAAGGTGCGGATCCTCGAGGGCTCACACGGTACCGGCGCGGTGACCCGGGTGCTGATCACCTCCGCCGACGGAACCGACGGCGACTGGAGCACCGTCGGCGTGCACGAGAACATCATCGCCGCCTCCTGGCAGGCGCTGGCCGAGGCGGTCACGTACTGCCTGCTGCGGGCCGGCCACGAGCCCGGCGACGGGTAGCCACGCCGGCGCTGAGCACTCGGTCGGGTGCCGGTGCGAGACCGGCGCCCTCGGAGTGCTCATCAGTTACCGGTGCCAGGAGCCAGGATGTTGCCGCCTGCCGCCTCAGAGCCGTCGCCGTTACCAGACGAGCATTGATGGCATACCTATAGACACCAAAGGCGCAGACAGGCACTCAGGCCCGCTGCGCCTCTGGCGCTACTGCTGGATGGAACTGGTTCAGCCGGTCTGGTTGTAGACCGTGCCCTTAGTCCAGACGTTGGCGGTCGTGTTGCCGGTCGGGTCCACCGAGTTCATGGATGGCGTGTAGTTGATGAAGTAGTGGGTCGAAGTAGCCGGCCCATTGCCGTTGTTGAAGAGCTGGCTCAGCACATCGCTGAGGCTGGCGCCGGGAGGCTCAGGATTCTGCACGGAACCCGGAGGGGTGGCCGACGTGATGTCGTCGTAGGTGATCGAGCCGGTGATGGCGCCCTGGCTGAACATGGGGCCACCAGAGGTCGATCCGTCACTGCCAGCCTCACCGGTGGCACGAGGGTCCGCGAAGCCGGAGAAGGTGGAGCCGCCGAACCGGATGGTGACGTTGTAGTGGTTCGGAGCACTCGCAGAGGTGACGACGACCGCCTCCTTGAGGTGGTCATTGGCCCAGATCGGACCGCCAGGACCCTGGAGGCACGCCGAGCAGGTGACCCCGGTGGTGTCCGGATGCTCCGGGGAGACCGTACTGGTCCTGAACGTGGTTGACGCTGAGGCGCTGGTAGCCAGCGGCACAACCGCTGCCGCCGTTGCCGCGAAGAGAGCCGTTGCCCCGATCGCGATGGAACGCATACGCATGATAGTGAACCTCTCTTGTCCGGGAAGATGCTGATAGTTTTCGGGCACGACAAATTGGCCGTGCATTCCTCAAATGCAGCGTTCGGCTGCTATGGCTGCGGCCCGGTCGTGCTAGCCGGCCAGCCGGGCCGGGCGGGCGACCGCACTGGGCCCGCGGCGCCCGTTCCATGATCACTTCATCGCTGCGGGACAGGCTCGTGGCCGGCGCCCGGCCACACCTCGTACGGTAGGGGCATGGACGACAAGCAGATACTCGCGCACATCGACGAGCTGATAAAGACCGAGCACGAGCTGCGGGCGAAGGTGAGCGCGGGCACGCTGTCCACCGACGCCGAGCACGAGCAGCTCCGCGCGACGGAGGAGGCCCTCGACCGGTGCTGGGACCTGCTCCGCCAGCGCCGGGCGCGCAAGGAGTTCGGCGAGAATCCCGACGAGGCGGGGGAGCGTCCGGCCCAGGAGGTCGAGGGTTACCTGCAGTAACCTGGCGGCGCTAACCCGACAGGTATGCCTAGCTGTGAGGATGACGTGCGTATCGCGAGGTTTGCCAGCGGCGGCGAGGTGGCCTACGGCATCGTCGAAGACCAGGGCAACGGCGCTTCGGAGGGGCAGGGTGCGGTCGTAGCCGAGCTGCACGGGCACCCGTTCGGCACCGACCCGGGCAGCCTGCGGTTCAGCGGTGCGCGCTACCCGGCCGCCGAGGTACGGCTGCTGGCGCCCGTGCTGCCCAGCAAGGTGATCGCGGTGGACGGCAATTACCCTGATCCGCGAGACGACGAAGCCGGCCGGGCGGCGCCCGAGCCGGTGCTGTTCCTCAAGCCGTCCACCTCGGTGACCGGCCCGCAGGACCCGATCGCGTATCCGGTGAAGATCACCGAGCGGGTGGAGCACGAGGGAGAGCTCGCGGTCATCATCGGCAGGCTCTGCCGGGAGGTGCCGGTGCACCGGGCCGCGGAAGTCATCTTCGGCTACACGTGCGCCAACGACGTGACCGCCCGGGATCTGCAGGAACGCGACGGGCAGTGGACGCGGGCCAAGGGCTTCGACACGTTCTGCCCGCTCGGCCCCTGGATCGAGACCGACGCGGACCCCGCTGACCTGGAACTCGTCACCACGGTGAACGGCGAGGTCCGGCAGCAGGCCCGCACGTCGCAGCTGCGTTACGGGGTGCCCGCGCTGATCGCGTACGTGAGCCAGGTCATGACGCTGCTGCCCGGCGACGTGCTGCTCACCGGGACGCCGGCCGGGGCAGGCCCGCTGACCGACGGCGACGAAGTGTCGGTGACCATCGAGACCATTGGCACGCTGACCAACAGGGTGGTAACCCGTGACTGATGACCAGCGGCGGCCCCGGGCCGTCCGGGTGCGATTCGCCCCCTCGCCCAGCGGCGACCTGCACGTGGGCAACGTCCGGACCGCGCTGTACGACTGGGCCTACGCCCGCCGGACCGGCGGGGCCTTCGTGCTGCGCCTGGAAGACACCGACCGGTCCCGGGTGCGGCAGGAGTACATCGACTCCGCGATCGACACGCTGCACTGGCTCGGCCTCGACTGGGACGAGGGCCCCGATATCGGCGGCCCGTACGGGCCGTACCTGCAGAGCGAGCGGATGGGGATCTACGCGGAGTGGACCGGCCGGTTCCTCGCCGACGGTGCCGCCTACTACTGCTACTGCACCCAGGAAGAGGTCGCGCAGCGGCGCAAGGCCGCGCGAGCGGCCGGTGGCCCGAGCGGCTACGACGGTCACTGCCGCACGGTGACCGAGGCCCAGGCCGCGGCCTACCGGGCCGAGGGCAGGCAGCCGGTGGTGCGGATGCGGGTCCCCGATGGGCAGATCACGTTCACCGACCTCATCCGGGGCGAGATCACGTTCGACCACGCGCACGTGCCCGACTTCGTGCTGTCCCGTGCGGACGGCAGCCCGCTGTACACACTCGCCGTGGCGGTCGACGACGTGCTCATGAAGATCACGCACATCGTGCGCGGCGAGGACCTGCTGTCGTCCACGCCGCGCCAGATCACGGTCTACCGCGCCATGGGCGTGCCCGAGGCCGAGTTCCCGGTCTTCGCGCACCTTCCGATGGTGCTCGGCCCGAACGGGCAGCGGCTCTCCAAGCGGAACGGCGTCGTGTCGGTCAACTGGTACCGGGACGAGGGGTTCCTGCCCGAGACCATCTGCAATTACCTGGCCCTGCTCGGCTGGTCGCCGGGCGAGGACAGGGAGTCGTTCACGCTGGCCGAGATGGCCGCCGAATTCGATCTGAGCCGGGTCAACAAGAACTCGGCCCAGTTCGACGTGCGCAAGCTCGAGGCGATGAACGGGCAGAAGATCCGCGCGCTGGAGCCTGCCGACTTCGCCGCGAGGATCACGCCGTTCCTGTACCGGGATGGGCTGGTGGCGGAGCCGCCGACGCCCGGGCAGGCGAGGCTGATCGCGGCTGCCGCGCCGCTGATCCAGGAGCGGATCTCGAGGCTGAGCCAGGCCCCCGGCATGCTGGCGTTCCTGTTCACCGGGGAGCAGGACTTCGCCGTCGACGCGGAGGATGCGGCGCGGTCCTTGGTGCCGCAGTCGCGGGAGGCGCTGCTGGCCGCGGAGGCGGCACTGAAGGACGTGGGGACGTGGGAGTCGGCGGCGATCGAGGCCGCGCTGCGTGATGCGCTGGTCCGCGGCCTCGATCTCAAGCCGCGGGTCGCGTTCGGCCCGGTGCGGGTCGCGGTGACCGGGCGGCAGGTCGCGCCGCCGCTGTTCGAGTCGATCGAGCTGCTCGGCCGGGAGCGCACGCTCGCCCGGCTGGCCCGGGCGCTCGGCGCGCTGACCGGCTGAACGGCGTTCCCGCGGGAACGCCGGCCGACCGGATGGCGCATTGTGGCCGCGGGCAAGGCAATTCTCATTTTGTGACATATCATTATATGACAGATCGGTCACTGCGGGCTGGACGCGCGATCCTTCCTTGGCGGCGGGGTGCGCTTTGGCCGTTGGTCCGCGTTCGGCTACACTGCTCAGGCGCGAGCGAGCCGGCGGCTCGCTCCCGTGGGGTATGGGGTAATTGGCAGCCCGACGGGTTCTGGCCCCGTTAGTCTAGGTTCGAGTCCTGGTACCCCAGCGGGTTCTGCGGCTGCCGGAGGCCCGGCGGCTCGCGGAGCTTTACCGCTGGCCACGGCCAGCGCACGCACGGCCCCGTCGTCTAGTGGCCTAGGACACCGCCCTCTCAAGGCGGCGACGGCGGTTCAAATCCGCTCGGGGCTACGCGACTGGGCGACCCCTGTGCTTGCGCACCGGGGTCGCTTCGCTATTTCTCCCAGGGGGACGCCCCCCTGGAACCCCCGACGGGGGCCCTTGCGGGCCCCAACCCCCCGCACCCCACCCCCACCCCCACCCGGGGGTCCTCTCTTCCCGCCCCCTTTTTCATGATCGTTTGGACTTATCATGCGTTCGGGGGGACAAATCGGGGCAAAGGTGGGCGGAAATTGGGCGTAGTGCATGGAAAGTCGGCGTGAGCGCGGGCAAGGGGGCGGGAAGCGGGGGGTTTCGCGGGGGCGGGGGGCTCGTCACGCTGGGAGGCGTGGACGAGTGTGAACTGCCGGCGATCGGGCCCGGGGCGGGCGGCCGGGAAGCGGCGATCGCCGCGGCCTAGCTGGAGCGCCAGGTGGCGATGGACTGCGGCGGGCACCGTCGGCTACCTGGTCAACGCGGTCTTCAACTGCCCGACGCTGGCCGAGTCCTGAAAGGTAGCGGCGCTGGATGCGACCAGCAAGATGCGCCAGGTCGAGCGGCTCGCGCGCCTCACCGCCCCCGGGACCGGCCCGGGGTGAGAGGCTGACCGCATGAGCGCCCGCACCGTGCTGACCTTTCACGCCGACGATGAGCAACGCCGCGAGCTGGCGGAAATCCTGGCGCCGTTCGGCGGAATCGCTTTTCTTGCCGACGCCGGGGAAGACCGGGCCACGCGGTCGGAAATGCTGACGGCGGCCGAGGCGGTGATCACCTGGTTTCCCGGCCAGGAGCTCAGCCCGGACGACGTCAGGGACCTCAGCCGGGCCCGGCTGGTCCAGCTGGTGACCGCGGGGGCTGACGGCGTCGACTTCGCCGCGCTGCCCCGGCAGGCCAGGGTGGCGGCCAACGTGGGCGCCTACGCCGACCCGATGGCCGAGCACGTGCTGGCCATGGCGCTCGCCCTGGCGAAGCGGCTGCGGCGCAACCACGACCGGATGGCCGAGGGCATCTTCGACCTCGCGGAGACGCTGCGGCTGCGCGGCCGGACCGTCGGCATCCTCGGCTACGGCGGCATCGGCCGCGCGTGCGCCCTGCTGTTCCGCCCGCTCGGCACGCGCATCTACGCGATCAACACCAGCGGCCGTGCGGACGAGACCGCCGACCGGGCCGGCACGCTCGCCGACCTGCATGACATGCTCGCCACCGCCGACATCGTGGTGATCACCCTGCCGCTCACCCGTGCCACCCGCCGCCTGATCGGCGCCCGCGAGCTGGGCCTGATGAAGCCCGACGCGATCCTGGTCAACGTGGCCCGGGGCGCGATCGTGGACGAGGACGCGCTATTCGAGCACCTGAAGGCGCACCCGGACTTCTGCGCCGGCATCGACACGTGGTGGGACGAGCCCGAGCCCGGCCAGCCGTTCCATCCCCGGCTGCCCTTCCTCAGCCTGCAGAACGTGATCGGCTCGCCGCACAACTCGGGGATCGTGCCCGGCATGACCTCGGTGTCGGCCGCGGCCGCGGCGGAAAACGTTGCCGCCTGGTTCCGCGGCGACCACGTCCGCGGTATCCAGGACCCGGCTAACTACGCCGCGGCCGGCACCTGAACGGCCCGGCTGCCGGATCGCGTCATGTTGTCATTCAGCCCACGTAGGCCTTCACCGCGCTGGTGAGCTCGGCCAGCGCGGTCTTGGCGTCGGCGAAGTACATGCTGGTCTTGGGGTCGGTGTACAGCTCGTTGTCGATGCCGGCGTAGCCGGTGCCCATGGACCGCTTGATCACGATGATGCTCTTGGCCTGGTCCACGTCCAGGATGGGCATCCCGGAGATGGCCGTGCCCGGCCGCCGCGCCGCCGGATTCGTCACGTCGTTGGCCCCGATCACCAGGGCCACGTCGGCGCGCGGGAACTCCGGGTTGATGTCTTCCATCTCCCGCAGCAGCGGGTAGGGCACGTTCGCCTCGGCCAGCAGCACGTTCATGTGCCCGGGCATCCGGCCGGCCACCGGGTGGATGGCGTAGCTGACGTCAACACCGCGCTCCTCCAGCTGCGCGGCCAGCTCGGCCACCTCGTGCTGGGCCTGCGCCGCGGCGAGGCCGTAGCCGGGCACGATGATGACCTTGGACGCGTAAGCGAGCTGGATGGCCGCGTCGTCGCTGGCGATGGAGCGCACCCCCGCGCCCGCCGCGGCCACCTCGATCGCGGCGCTGTCGCCGGTGCCGAACCCGCCCACGATGATGTTGGCCAGCGACCTGTTCATCGCGTCGGCCATCAGCTTGGTCAAGATGCCGCCGGACGCGCCGACCAGCGCGCCCGCGATGATCAGCGCGTCGTTCTTGATCACGAAGCCGGCCATCGCCACCGCGGTGCCGGTGAACGCGTTCAGCAGCGAGATCACCACCGGCATGTCCGCGCCGCCGATGGGCAGCACCATCGTCACCCCGAACGCGAGCGCGGCCACGATCACCACGATCAGCCCGGCGATGCTCACGGTGGAGATCAGGTACGCGGACATCCCGACGCCCACCACCGCGATCAGCACGTTGACCTGGCGCGAGCCCGGGAAAACCAAGGGCTGGCCGGAGATGATGCCCTGCAGCTTGCCCGCCGCGATGAGCGATCCGGAGAACGTCACCGCGCCGATGATCACGTCGAGCAGGGTGGTGACCGTGATGGACTCGGGCACGCCGCCGGCCGCGCCGGCCAGCCGCGAGTATTCGTGGATCCCGATCAGCGCGGCCGCGCCGCCGCCGACCGCGTTGAAGATGCTGACCAGCTGCGGCATCGCCGTCATCTGCACGGTCCGCGCCGAGTACAGGCCCACGCCGGCGCCCAGCAGCGCCCCGGCCAGCAGCACGATCCACCCGGTCGCGGTGACCGTACCATCGTGGATGATCAGGGCCAGCGTGGCCGCGATCGCGGCCGTCATCCCGCCGCCGGAAACGAAGTTCCCCTGCCGGGCGGTGGCCGGGCTGTTCATCAGGTGCAGGCCGATGACGAAGCAGGCCGCGGCCGCCAGGTAGATGAGCTGGATGACCGTCCCGAACGCGCTCATCGGACTCCCTCGCCCGACCGCGTGACCTCGGACGGGGCCGCCGCCAGGTCCGGTGCGGCGGGGGCCGTTACCTCCGGCGCGGCGGGCGCCGCGCGGCGCCGGAACATCTTGAGCATCCGCCCCGTGACCACGTAGCCGCCGACCACGTTCATCGCGGCGAAGAACGCCGCCACGAAGGCCAGGATGTAGCCCAGCGGGTTGTTCGCGGTCACCGCGATCAGCATGGCGCCGACCAGCACGATGCCGTGAATCGAGTTGGCCGCCGACATCAGCGGCGTGTGCAGCGTGGCGGGCACCTTGCTGATGACCTCGATCCCGACCAGCAGGCTCAGCACGAAAATGGTCAGGTCAGTCAGCAGTCCGCTCGGCACGGGCGCCACCTTCCGGATCGTCGTCTGCTATCAGCGCGGCCACCCCCGGGTGGATCACCCGGCCGTCATGGGTGATCACCACGCCGGCCTGGATCTCGTCTTGCGGGTCGATGGCCAGGCTGCCGTCACTGGTCATGTGCAGCAGCAGCGCCGTCATGTTCCGCGAGTAGGCGGAGGAGGCGGCGGTGGGCACGGTGGCCGGCAGGTTCGGCGCGCCGACCAGGGTGACTCCGTTCTCCGTCACGATCTGCTCGCCGGGCACCGAGCCGGCCACGTTGCCGCCCAGCGTGCTGGCCGCCATGTCCACGATCACCGACCCCGCGGCCATGGCCTTCACGGTGTCCTCGGTCACCAGCAGCGGCGGCCTGCGGCCCGGTACCTGGGCAGTGGTGATCACCACGTCATGCGCCGCGATGTGGCCGCTGAGCTCGGCCTGCTGGGCGCGCCGTTCGTCTTCGGTCAGTTCCCGGGCGTAGCCGCCCTCGCCCGCGGCCGACGTCACCGACTTGAGTTCCAGGAACGTGGCACCGAGCGACTCCACCTCGGACTTGGAGCTGGGCCGCACGTCGTACCCGCTGACCACGGCGCCGAGCCGGCGCGCGGTGCCGATCGCCTGCAGGCCGGCCACGCCGGTGCCGAGCACGAGCAGCTTGGCCGGCCGGGCGGTGCCCGCCGCCGTGATGAGCAGCGGGAAGAACCGGCCGAACGCGCCCGCGGCAACGAGTACGGCCTTGTACCCCGCGACGTTCGACTGCGAGGTGAGCGCGTCCATCTGCTGGGCGCGAGACAGCGTGCGCGGCAGGCCGTCCAGGCTGATCGCGGTCACTCCCCGGGTGGCCAGCCCGGCGGCCAGGTCCGGCTCGGTCAGCGGGGCCAGCATGCCGACCACCGCCTGCCCTGCGCGCAGCCCGGCTAGCAGGCCGGCGTCGGGCTTGCCCACGGTCACGATCGCGTCGGCGGCCGTGAGCAGCTCGTCGCGGGACACGATGGTGGCGCCGGCCTGCGCGTAGGCGCTGTCCGGGAACCAGGCACCGTCGCCGGCCCCGGACTCGACCAGCATGTCGATCCCGGCCGGGCCCAGCCGGCCGACCGCGTCGGGCGCCAGCGCTACCCGCCGCTCGCCCGTGGCTCCCTCTTTGACCACGCCGACCTTCATCGGCGCGACCCCGCCGCAGTTACCTTCATCTATGCGACCTCGCAGTGACGCAGTTGCCCCGTCGGCCATGTCTATCACGGGAGCTTCCGGCGCCAATAACGGATGGCGCCTGCGGCCATGCCGGGCTTTGCTTGACAGATGCGCATCGAGGAATTCGACCCGGACGCCGATGGCGGCAAGGTCAATGCCTGCTACCAAATGTATGTCGCCGGCCTCCCGGTCGATGACCCGGACGGCCCGCCGATGCCCGAGCCCCTGTTCACCGCCTGGATGCATGCCGGGTGGGGCGGTGAGGAACGGGTGACCGCGGTGGCCGCTGGCCCCGGCGGCTGGGTCGGCTGGTACCTGCTCGAGCTGGCGGACCGGAGGAACACGCACATCGGCGCGCTGACCGTCGTGGTCGCGCCCGGCAGCCGCAGGCACGGCTACGGCGCCGCCTTGCTGCGGCGCGCCGCCGCCCGTGCGGCCGGCCTCGGCCAGACCCTGCTGTCCGCGCAGACCCGCCGCGGGTCGCCGGGCTCGGCCTTCGCCGCGGCCATGGGCGCGCAGGCCGGGGTGCTCGAGGTCAGGCGGGTGCTGGAGCTGGCCGCGATCCCCGCGGCGAAGCTGGCCGGGCTGCGCCGCCAGGCCGAGGCGGCGGCTGGGGGCTACTCGCTGCTGAGCTGGACGGGCCCGACGCCGGCCGGGTACCTGGACGAGGTGGCCAGGGTGATGGCCGCGATGGCCGACGCGCCGCGCAACCCGGGGGAGGAGGCGCACGGCCCGGATCCGCAGCGAATCCGGGATCTCGAGCGCCGGGCCGCCGAGACCGGTATCCGCCGCTACGCGGTGGCCGCGCGATGCGACCGGACCGGCGAGCTGGCCGGCCTGACCGAGCTCGGCGTCGATCCGTACGAACCCCGGTGGGGCTACCAGTTCGCGACCGTGGTCGCCCGTGAGCACCGGGGGCACCGGCTCGGGCTGCTGGTCAAGACGGCCATGCTGGAGATGGTGACCGGCCCCGAGCCGGCCCTGCGCCGCATCCTCACCGGGAACGCGGGAGCCAACCAGCACATGATCGCCATCAACGCGGCGCTCGGGTTCGAGGTCCTCGACGAGTGGCAATCCTGGGAACTCGAGGTCGCCGCGGTGACGCAGGAGCGGGCGGCCCAGGCTCGCGAGCTCTAGCCCCGGCCCGCGGCCAGCTGGCCCGCGGTCAGCTGGCCCGGCGGAGCAGCTCGCTGATCTTCTCGCCCGCCCGGGCCACGACGGGCGCGTGCAGCCGGCCGGGGGAGCGGGTCAGCCGCTCAATCGGCCCTGATACCGACACGGCCGCGATAACCCGGCCGCCCGGGCCGCGCACCGGCGCGGAGACCGAGGCCACGCCGGCCTCCCGCTCCGCCACGCTGGCCGCCCAGCCGCGCCGCCGCACCTGGGTCAGCGTCGCGGCGGTGAACTTGGCCCCCTGCAGCACCTGGCGGACGCGATCCGGCTCTTCCCAGGCCAGCAGCACCTGCGCGGCCGAGCCCGCCGTCATCGGCAGCGCCGCGCCGACCGGGACGGTATCGCGCAGCCCGGTGGCCCGCTCGGCCGCGGCAACGCACACCCGGGTGTCCGCCTGCCTGCGGTAGAGCTGCGCGCTCTCTCCGGTCAGGTCCCTGAGCTGGTTCAGCACCGGCTGAGCCACGGCCAGCAGCCGGTCCTCGCCGGCCGCGGCCGCGAGCTCGCCGATGCGCGGGCCGAGCACGAACCGGCCGCGGGCATCGCGGCCGAGCAGCCGGTAACGCTCCAGGGCGACCGCGATACGGTGCACCGTCGGCCGGGCCAGCCCGGTGCCCGCCACCAGCTGAGCGAGCGAGGCCGGCCCGGATTCCAGCGCGTTCAGCACGCAAACCGTCTTGTCCAGGACCCCGACTCCGCTAGAGTTGTCCATACACCGATATTGACGTCTCGCTATTCGAGACGCAAGCGACATACGGTGAAAGGGGCGCGAAGATGGGCCGCACGCTGGCCGAGAAGATCTGGGATTCCCACGTCGTGCACGCCGCCGAGGGAGAGCCCGACCTTCTCTACGTTGACCTGCACCTGGTGCACGAGGTGACCAGCCCGCAGGCGTTTGACGGGCTCCGGCTGGCCCAGCGCCAGGTCCGGCGGCCGGATCTGACGCTGGCCACCGAGGACCACAACGTGCCGACGACCGGGATCACCGGCCCCGGCCACCCGCTGGAGGGACCGGGCAGCCCGGTCACCGACCCGGTGTCGCGCACCCAGGTCGAGACGCTGCGCAAGAACTGCGCCGAGTTCGGCCTGCGGCTGCACCCCATGGGCGACGCGGGGCAGGGGATCGTGCACGTGATCGGCCCGCAGTTCGGGCTCACCCAGCCGGGGATGACGATCGTGTGCGGCGACTCGCACACCAGCACGCACGGGGCGTTCGGGGCGCTGGCCTTCGGCATCGGCACGAGCGAGGTCGAGCATGTGCTCGCCACCCAGACGCTGCCGCAGCGCCGGCCGCAGATGATGGCCGTAACCGTCCGGGGCCGCCTGCCCGAGGGGGTCGCGGCCAAGGACCTGATTCTCGCCATCGTGGCCAGGATCGGCACCGGCGGCGGCCAGGGCTACGTGATCGAGTACCGGGGCGAAGCCGTCCGCAGTCTTTCGATGGAGGGCCGCCTGACGGTGTGCAACATGTCCATCGAGGCCGGCGCGCGGGCGGGCCTGGTCGCACCCGATGACACCACCTTCGGCTACCTGGAGGGGCGGCAGCACGCGCCGCGCGGCGCCGCCTGGGAGACCGCGCTGGACTACTGGCGGTCGCTGCGCACCGACGACGACGCGACGTTCGCGAACGAGGTCGTGATCGACGCCGGCGCGCTCACCCCGTACGTGACCTGGGGCACCAATCCCGGCCAGGCGGCCCCGCTGGCTTCGGCGGTGCCCGATCCGGCCCGGATGCCTGACCCGGGCGAGCGGGCCGCCGCCGAGCGCGCGCTCGCCTACATGGACCTGGCGCCGGGCACGGCGCTGCGTGACATCGCGGTGCACACGGTGTTCCTCGGGTCCTGTACCAACGGCCGGATGGAGGACCTGCGCGCCGCCGCCGACGTGCTGCGCGGCCGTCAGGTCGCCGACGGGGTGCGGATGCTGGTCGTGCCCGGCTCGATGGCCGTCCGGGCCGAGGCCGAGACCGAGGGCCTGGACGCGGTGTTCACCGCCGCGGGCGCGCAGTGGCGGTCGGCCGGCTGCTCGATGTGCCTGGGCATGAACCCGGACACGCTGGCACCCGGCGAGCGCAGCGCGTCCACCTCCAACCGGAACTTCGAGGGGCGCCAGGGCAAAGGCGGCCGGACCCACCTGGTCTCGCCCGCGGTGGCCGCGGCCACCGCCGTCACCGGCCGCCTCACCGCCCCCGCCGACCTGTGACCAGGGAGCCTGCGATGGAACCGTTCACCAGCCACACCGGCAGCGGTGTGCCGCTGCGGCACAGCAATGTGGACACCGATCAGATCATTCCCGCCTCCTACCTGAAGCGGGTCAGCCGCACCGGGTTCGGCGACGGGCTGTTCGCGGCCTGGCGCGAGGACCCGGCGTTCGTGCTGAACCAGCCCCGCCTACGCGGGCGCGACGATCCTGATCGCGGGGACCGACTTCGGCATCGGCTCGTCGCGGGAGCACGCGGTCTGGGCGCTGGCCGACTACGGCTTCCGCGCCGTCATCGCCCCGCGGTTCGGGGACATCTTCTGGACCAACGCGACGAAGGCCGGGCTGCTCCCGGTCCGGCTGCCCGCCGACGTGGTGTCCGTGCTGCACGACGCGGTGGAGGCGGACCCGGCGACGCAGATCACCGTGGACCTGGCCGGCCGCACGGTCAGCTGGCCGGCGCCCGGCCCCGGCCGCGGGCTGAGCGTGCCGTTCGAGATCGATGACTACACGCGGTGGCGGCTGATAGAGGGTCTCGATGACATCGGGCTCACCCTGCGCAACGCCGACGAGATCACCGAGTTCGAGCGCCGCCGCCCGGCATGGCTCCCCGTGACCAGCTGACGAGATGGGCACCCGATTTAGTCATCTGCGGGCAATTAGTCGTCACGACAGCCGCGGAAGGCGGGGTTTCTCGCCGATGTCGTTGTGCAAAGCCGCCTGATCGCCTACGTTCAGGCAGATCAGAGGTCGCCACACCCGTACCGCCGCGACCTGTCAGGGGGACCGCAGGAGTGATTCATGAACAAGAGTGAGCTGATCGACGCGATCTCGGGCCGGCTGGGAAGCAAGTCGGCTGCGACCGACGCCGTGAACGCGGTGCTGGAGACCATCCAGGGGGCCGTAGCCGAGGGTGACAAGGTCGCCATCACCGGATTCGGTGTGTTCGAGAGGTCCGAGCGCGCGGCGCGCACCGGGCGTAACCCCGCCACCGGGGCGAGCATCAAGGTGCCGGCGTCCTCGGTGCCCAAGTTCCGGCCCGGCGCGGACTTCAAGGCCGCCGTCAACGCCAAGAAGGGCAAGAAGCCCGCCGTGAAGCCCAGCCCCAGGAAGAAGTAGCCAACCGGCCCGGTTACCTCGCCGGGCTCAGCGCAGGCCGCCCCGCTTGCGCAGCGCGGTCTGGATGATCCGCTCCACCAGCTGCGGCAGCGGCAGGCCGCTGGCCGCCCACATCACCGGGAAGGCCGAGGCCGAGGTCATCCCCGGCATCGTGTTGATCTCGTTGATCAGGATCTGGCCGCCCGGCGTGTAGAAGAAGTCCACCCGCGCGAGCCCCTCGCAGGACAGCGCCTCGAAGGCGGCGCAGGCCAGCTGCCTGATCTGCTCGGCGTGCCCGGCCGGGATCGGCGGCGGGATGGCCAGGGCGGTGTCGGCCTCCAGGTACTTGGCCTGGAAGTCGTAGAACTCCGAGTCCCCGCCCACGAGCACCTGGGCCGGCACGCTCGCGTCGGGCGGCCCGCCGTCGACCCCCTCGAGCACGGCGCACTCGATCTCGATGCCCTCGACCGCCGCTTCGACGAGCACCTTGGGGTCGAACTCGCGCGCGGCCTCGATCGCCTCCTCGAGCTCGGCCTGGTTGGCGGCGCGGGTGATGCCGATGCTGGAGCCGCCGCGGGCGGGCTTGACGAACAGCGGCCAGCCCAGCTCGCCGATCTCGTCGAGCACGCGCTTGCGCTCGTTCACTGCCTGCGGCGCCGGCCGGGCCGAGCCTGGCGACTGCGCCGTGCCTGCCGACTGCGCCGTGCCTGCCGACTGCGCCGGGTCAGCGGGCCGCCCGCGCCAGTCCCGGTCCCGCACCACCACGTACCGGCCCAGCGGAAGCCCGCGCGCGGCGAAGATCAGTTTCATGTACTCCTTGTCCATGCCGGCCGCGCTGGCCAGCACCCCGGCGCCGGCATAGCAGGTGCCGGTCATCTCCAGCAGGCCCTGCAGCGTCCCGTCCTCGCCGTAGGTGCCGTGCAGCAGCGGCAGCACCACGTCCACCTCACCGAGGCTGCGCGGCACCTCGCCGGGCCCGGTGACGACCAGCGCCTGCGCCCCCCGGTCGAGCCGCGCGGCGATCTCGGTGCCCGGCGTAGCCACCGCGTCCACGCTGGGCAGCTCGCCGTCCCGGATGGCAAGCAGGGCCGGGTCGTCAGAGGTGAGCACCCAGCGGCCGTCGGGGGCGATGCCGATCGGCACCACCTCATAACGGTCCCGGTCGATCGCGGCGAGGACATGGCCCGCGCCGAGGCAGGACACGGCATGCTCGGCGCTGCGGCCGCCGAACACCACGGCCACCCTGATCTTGCGTTCGCTGCTCACGCTTCCTCCGTCCCGGCTATCTCGGCCGTCTGCCGCTTCCAGCCTGGCCTGCCGGCTATCTCATGGTCAGCGAATCGAGGGACAACCGCGCGTCCTCGATGAGATCATCGGCGTCCTCCAGGCCGATCGAGAACCGCACCGCCCCCGGATCGATCCCCGCCGCCGCCAGCGCGGCCGGGTCGAGCTGCCGGTGCGTGGTGGACGCCGCGTGGCTGACCTTGGTGTGCGTTCCGCCGAGCGACGTGGCTACCCGGGCGATGCGCAGCCCGTCGGCGAACGCCATCCCGGCCTCGCGGCCGCCGTGCGGGGTGATGGTCACGATCGCGCCGAACCTGGTGCCCTCGGGGCCGGCGTCGAACAGCCGCCTGGCCACCTCGTGGCCGGGATGGCTGTCCAGGCCCGGGTAATCAACCCGGGCCACCGCCGGGTGCCTGGCCAGCGTCGCGGCGAACACCATGGCGGTCGAGCACTGCCTGCGCACCCGGACCGGCAGCGTCTCCAGCCCGCGGCGCAGCAGGAACGCCTCGTCCGGCGCGAGCGAGCTGCCGGTATCGATGCGCACCGCGCGGATCCGGCTGATCAGGTCGGGCCGCCCGGTCACCACGCCGCCGGTGACGTCGGAATGGCCGCCGATGTACTTGGTCGCCGAATGCAGCACCAGGTCCGCTCCGTGCTCCAGCGGACGGCAGACCACCGGCGGCGCCAGCGTGGAGTCCACCACGAGCAGCGCGCCGGCCTCGGCCGCGATCGCGGCCAGGGCCGGCAGGTCGGCGACGGCCGTGGTCGGGTTGGCCAGCGTCTCGCCGTATATGACCTGGGTGGCCGGGCGCAGCGCCGCGCGCACCTGATCCAGGTCGGTCAGGTCCACGAAGTCGGTCTCCACCCCGAATCTCGCCGCCACGTTGCGCAGGAAGCTGTAGCTGCCGCCGTAGGCGGCCGCGGCCGCGACCACGTGCGCGCCCGCGCTGGCCAGAGTGAGAAAGACCCCGCTGACGGCCGCCATCCCGGACGCGAACGCCTGGGCTGTGGCGGGCTCGGGCAGGTTGGCGCTCTCCAGCGCGGCGACGGCCGCCGCGAACGCGTCCACGGTCGGGTTGTCGATCCGGCTGTAGGTGTAGCCGGGAACGTCGTCCCCCAGCACCGCGGCGTACTCCGCGGACGACTCGAAGGCGAACGCGGCCGTGCGGTACACCGGCGTGCCGAGCGGCTGCTGCGATGGTACCGGCGGCGGCGGCAGGTGGACGGCCCGCGTGTTCTCGCCGAGCCGCCTGGGCGCGGTGCCGCCGGACGGCGGCTGGCTGTCGGGTCCCATGCCGCTCAGACCCCGTAGCGCTCTGGCTTGGCCGACCGCGAGGTGAGCAGCTCCGCGGCCCGCGCCGCCGAGAACCCCTCGTGCAGGACTGCCGCCACGACCTCGGTGATCGGCATCTCCACGCCATGCCTGCGGGCCAGTTCGAGCACCGACAGCGAGGACTTCACCCCTTCCGCCGTCTGCCTGGTACTCGCTGTGGCCTCGGCCAGCGTCGCGCCGCGACCCAGTTTTTCTCCGAACGTCCGGTTGCGAGACAACGGCGAACTGCACGTGGCCACCAGATCACCCATCCCCGCCAGGCCGGCGAAGGTGTGCTGGTCGGCGCCGAGGGCGGCGCCGAGCCTGGCCGTCTCGGCCAGCCCCCGCGTGATCAGGGTGGCCCTGGTGTTGTCGCCGAGGCCCATCCCGACCGCCATGCCGACGGCCAGGGCGATGACGTTCTTCACCGTCCCGCCGAGCTCGCAGCCGATGACGTCCGGGTTGGTGTAGGGGCGGAAGTACGGCGCGTGGCAGGCGCTCTGCAGCAGCTTGGCCGCGCCGGAGTCGGAGCAGGCGACCACCGAGGCGGCGTGCTGGCGCGCGGCGATCTCGTGCGCGAGATTGGGCCCGGAGATGACCGCGACGCGGTCGCGGGGAGCGCGCAGCACGTCGGCGATGACCTGGCTCATCCGGGCGCAGGTGCCGAGTTCGATGCCCTTCATGAGACTGACCAGCAGCGCGTCGGCCGGGATCAGCGGACGCCCACTCGGCCAGGTTCTGCCGCAGCGTCTGGGCCGGGACGGCGAACACGACCAGTTCCGCGGCGGCCAGGGCCTCGGCCGGGTCGCTGGTCGCGTTCAGGTCGTCAGGCAGCAGATGGCCGGGCAGGTAGTCGGGATTCTCGTGCCGGTCGCAGATCGCGTCGGCTATCGCCTGCCTGCGGCCCCACAGCGTCACCGGGGTGCCGGCGTCGCAGAGCACCTGCGCGAACGTGGTGCCCCACAATCCCGCCCCCATGACCGCCGCCTTCACCCCTGCGGCGCCTTCCGTGCGTCCTGCGTTCGCCGGTGCCGCGTTCCGGCTCTGCCTTCGTTGGCGCTGCCTTCGTCCGTCCCGGCCGCGCCTGCGTCCACCTGCCTGCGTCACCAGCGGCCGCCCGGCCCGCGGGTCGTAGGGGACGGCGGGCGGCTGCTCGCCGCGCAGCCCGGCCAGCAGCCCGGTGACGTCGGCCATGATGCGTCGGTCGCACGCCGCAGCGTGTCGGAGGTGAGCGGCTGGCCGGCGAAGGCCGACAGGTCAACCGGGGCACCCGCGGCGATCTCGACCGTCTTGCGCGGGAACAGCCTGGGCCGCTTGTCGCCGTAGGGCAGGATGGCCTGCGCCCCCCAGCAGGCGACCGGGATCACCGGGGCCCCGGTGCTGAGCGCGAGCCTGGCCACCCCGGTCCTGGCCACCATCGGCCAGTGCGTCGGGATCCCTGGACGCGGTGCCCTCCGGATAGAAGATGACGCACTCGCCGCGGCCGATGCGCTGCTCGGCCTCCTTCAGCACGAGCGCCGCGTCCGCCCGTCCGCGGTACACCGGCAGCTGGCCGAACTTGCGCAGCAGCGGACCGATGATCTTGACGTCGAACACCGGGGACTTGATGGTGAATACCGGGTAATGCCCCGCTTCGTAGCAGAACAGGGCCATCGCGGGCCAGTCCGCGTAGGACAGGTGGTTGCCGGCCACGATCATCCCGCCGGGGCGGGAAGTAGCTCTGGCCGCTGGCCTCCAGCTTCATCATGCTGCGGATCGACGACGGCAAGACGATCGTGGTGAAGCGCCGCCAGCCCGGCGAGTAGTCCCGTTCCGCCCGGTTAGCCATGCTGACGCTCGTCTCGCCTCATGTGCCCCAGCCCTCCGCCGCTCATACCGGCCAGTCTCGCGGTTTGCCGCGCACCATGTCGAGGCAGGATCGCAGTCAGCCGGTGCCCGCGGAGCCAGGCCCTGCCACGCCTCGCCCGGCGGCCGTCCGGGCGCCGGCGCCCGGTTGGCTGCGTTCTCGCCCGGTCGCATAGCCTCCGGCTATGCTTCCCCGCTCCGCCCTGGCCGCCTGGCGCTCGGGCTCGGCCCGGCGCTCGCGCGTGGCCGCCGGGGCGCCGCTCGCGGCGGACGTGGATCTCCGGACAGGCTCTCATGGCAGTTGATGCACCGTTCACGTGGTCGCTGGTGATTCCCGTCAAGGTACTTGCTCACGCCAAGTCCCGGCTGACCGGCCTGGCCGGAGCGCGCAGGCCCGAGCTTGCCCTGGCCCTGGCAGCCGACACCGTCGCGGCGGCGGTCGGCTGCCGGGAGGTGGCGGCGGTGATCGTGGTCAGCGACGACCCGGCTGCGGCGGCCGAGCTGACCGGGCTGGGCGCGCACGTGGTCCCCGACGAGCCGGACGACGGCCTGAACCCGGCGCTCGTGCACGGTGCCGCGGTGGCCTCCTCGCTCCGCCCGGCCGCCGCCACCGGCGCGCTCGCCGCGGACCTGCCGGCGCTGCGGCCGGCCGAGCTGGGCCGGGCCCTGCGCGCCGCCGCGGACTGGCCCGAGGCGTTCGTGCCCGACGCGGCCGGCTCCGGGACGACGCTGTACACCGCGGCGCCCGGGGCCAGGTTCCAGCCGAGGTTCGGGCCGGGATCGAGACGGCGGCACCGGGCCGCGGGCGTGACCGAACTCGATCTCCCCGGCATTCCCGGGCTGCGCCGGGACGTGGACACTCCGGCCGACCTGAGCTCGGCGGCCGGGCTGGGGCTCGGCCCGCGCACCGCTGCGATCGCCCCGCAGTTGCTGGTCAGAAGTGAACGACCGGGCAGGTGAGGGTCCGGGTTATCCCGTCGACTCCCTGAATCTGGGCGACGACGAGCCTGCCGAGGTCATCGACGTTCTCCGCCTGGGCGCGCACGATAACGTCATACGGCCCGGTCACGTCCTCCGCCTGGGTTACCCCGGGAATCTCGGAGATCCGGGCGGCTACCTCCGCGGCCTTGCCGACCTCGGTCTGGACGAGGATGTATGCGTGGACCATGACGTCCTCCCAGGGCGGGCTGAGTCTACGAATGAGCGACATCAGGAATCGTCACCGTATCGCACACTGGCCGCGTGATCACTGGAGGCTGGCATCAGCATCGGGGAACTCGGTGAGTTCGGGCTCATCGCCGCCATCGCCGCCAGGATGCCCGCGGCGCCGGGCGCGATCGTCGGAATCGGCGACGACGCGGCCGTGCTGCGCGTCCCCGGCCCGCGGATCGTCGCCACAACGGATCTGCTCGTCCAGGGCCGGCACTTCCGCACCGAGTGGTCGGGTCCGGCCGACGTCGGAGCTAAGGCCGCGGCGCGCAGCCTGGCGGATGTGGCGGCCATGGGGGCGGTGTCGCTGGCGCTGCTCGTCGGGCTGGCCGCGCCGTCCAGCCTGCCTGTGGCGTGGGCGCAGGACTTCGCGTCCGGGCTGGCCGAGGAGGCCGCCCGGGCCGGCGCCCACGTGATCGGCGGGGACGTGTCCCAGGCCAGCCCGATCATGGTCGCGGTCACCGCCATCGGCACCCTGGCAGGCAAGGAGCCCGTCACCAGGAGCGGGGCGCGGCCTTCGGACGTGGTAGCGGTCGCGGGGCGGTTGGGCCACTCGGCCGCCGGCCTCGCCCTGCTGCAGGCAGGCCGGACGGAGCCGTCCGGCGCGGTGGCCGCTCACCGGCGGCCCCGGCCGCCCTACGACGCCGGGCCGCAGGCAGCCGCGCTCGGCGCTACCTCGATGATTGACGTCAGTGACGGCCTGCTTGCCGACCTCGGCCACATCGCGGAGTCGAGCGGCGTGCTCATCAACGTCGAGACGGCGCGGCTGGAGTTCGCCCCGCCCGTACTCGACGCGGCGCGGGCGCTGCGCCATGATCCCCTGGACTGGGTGCTGTCGGGTGGCGAGGATCACGCGCTGGCCGCGACCTTTCCCCGCGATGCCGGGCTTACGCCGCACTGGGTGGTGATCGGTGACGTTGACCAAGGGCAGGGAATCCGTGTTAACGGGGCGAATTATCGGGGCGAATCCGGCTGGCAGCACTTCCGGTGACCAGCTTGCTCTTACATCGGGTAAGTGCGTGGATACGTCTCGATGTCTAGCAGGCAGTGACGATCGTTGATATAAATCGCCACGATGACGAACCGCCGCCGCGATCCCGCGAGCGGGCCCCGGGGCATGCAGTCTGCCGGCCAGCACGGCACACCAGCCCCTGATGCCGGGCCGTCACGCGGGCGCGCCCGCCGGTCGCTGGGCCGGATGGTGGTGACTCCCACCTTCACCGCAGGCGCCTGCATCGTCTTCGCGGCCGTCCTTGCCTACGGCACCACCCAGACCCACATGGCCTTCCGGCGGCTGGGCCCGCCCTGCGCGGGGGCCAGCTGCTCGGCGGCCGGCCGCGGCCAGGCCGGGGTGCCGCGGCCCCGCAGGGCCGCAGCACCAGGCGGGACGGGCGGGAATGGCTACTCGCGCCGCGCCGGTCCCTACCCGGACCCGAATGCGGACACCGGCAAACTGGCGGGAGACATGTCATCCGTCGCCGCTTCGCCCGGCTTGCCGGTGGTCATCGCCTACCGGACGGTGCGCCGCTGGCACGGCGGGTTCGTCGCCATCATGACGATCACCAACAGCAGCAGGTCCGCCATCGCGAGCTGGCGGCTGTTCGTCCGCTACCGGCGCGCGCGGATGGATCGCGTGTGGGGAGAGCGCTGGTATCCGGCCGGCCCGCGCCTGCACCGGGCCGGGGTCGTGGCCCCGCGGCCGGGCCGGCTGGTGCTGCGGCCAGGAGCGAGCGCGAAATTCACGTTCCGGGCCAGTGGGCACTTCGGCCCGCCGCCCGGCTGCTTCTTCGACACGGCCCGATGCCGGTTCCACCGATCCCGCGGGTGAAGCCGTAGCCTGCCCGGCGTACCACGACTGTCCGGCCGGCGCGTAATGGGCGCGGTCTGCCCGGCAGCGAGGGTCAGCGGACGGCCTGCGCGGTCAGCGGACGGCCGGGGCGGTTAGCGGACGGCCGGCGCGGTTAGCGGACGACCGGGGCCGTCAGCGGACGGTCGGCGCGGTCAGCGGACGACCTTGCCGGCCTTGATGCATGAGGTGCATACCTTGAGCCGCTTCGGTGTCCCTGCGACGACGGTGCGCACGGTCTGGATGTTGGGGTTCCAGCGGCGCCGGGTGCGGCGGTGCGAGTGCGAGATCTTATTGCCGAAACCCGGCTGCTTGCCGCAGACGTCGCAAACGGAAGCCACGGGATCGCTCCATCAGGTGGGTGGGCTGGTCAGCGCCCGGCGCGATCACGAGGTTCGCCCGGGCAGTCGTCGAAGGATATCCGACCTGCCCGCCCGGAGGCGAACCGGCGTCATCCGCCGGCGCTGACCGGGCCGTTGTCGACGGTGCCACGCCCTATCCTGCCCGTATGGTGACCCTGCACGAGCCGCTGGGCCGCACCCCGCTCGGGCCGAAGGCGGCCCGAGCCTTCGACGACGCGTTCGAGATCCGCACCGTCAGCGACCTGCTGCGTCACTACCCGCGCAGGTATCACCAGCGCGGCGAGCTCACCGAGCTGGCCACGCTGCGCATCGGCGAGCACGTGACCGTGCTGGCCCAGGTGGTCAGCGTGAAGTCGCGTCCGATGGGGCACCGCAAGGGCCAGATCACCGAGGTTGTGGTCACCGACGGCACGGACAAGCTGCTGCTGACCTTCTTCAGCCAGCGCTGGAACTCCTGGCAGCGGCGACTGGCCACTGGCACGTTCGGCTTGTTCTCCGGCGAGGTTTCCACCTTCAGGGACAGGCGCCAGCTCGTGCATCCGGACTGCGAGGTGATCTCGGCCGACGACGCCGGCACCGAGCTCGCCGCCGAGTACGCCGCGGAGATCATCCCCATTTACCCGGCGACCAGGAAGCTCCCGAGCTGGCGCATCGCCAAGTGCATCCGCACCATCCTCGACGTGCTGGACGTCGGCGACGACCCGCTCCCCGCCGGTGTACGGGAGCGGTACCGGCTCGCCGGCCTGGCCGAGGCGATCCGGGCCGCCCACCTGCCGCTGGACGACGAGGACCGCAAGCGGGCCATCTACCGGCTGAAGTGGGACGAGGCGTTCGCGGTCCAGGCGGCGCTCGCCCAGCGGCGGCGCGCGGCCGCCGCGCTGCCCGCGACGCCGCGCCCGGCCGGGCCCGGCGGCCTTGCCGCGGCCTTCGACGCCACGCTGCCGTTCATGCTCACCGAGGGCCAGCAGGCGGCGGGCCTGACGATTTCCACCGATCTCGCCTGCGCCCACCCGATGCACCGGCTGCTGCAGGGCGAGGTCGGCTCGGGCAAGACGGTGATCGCCGTACGGGCCATGCTCCAGGTGGTGGACGCGGGCGGTCAGGCGGCGCTGCTGGCCCCGACCGAGGTGCTCGCGCAGCAGCACTACCGGTCGGTCAGCGATCTGCTGGGCCCGCTGGGGCAGTCGGGCAGGCTCGGCGCCGCGGACAAGTCCACCAGGGTCGCGCTGCTCACCGGCGCCCTGGGCGCGGCCAGCCGGCGCGAGGCGCTGCTCGACGCCGCGTCCGGTGCGGCCGGCATCGTGATCGGCACCCACGCGCTGCTGGAGGAGCGGGTGCAGTTCGCCGATCTCGGCCTGGTGGTCGTGGACGAGCAGCACAGGTTCGGCGTCGAGCAGCGGGACCTGCTGCGCGAGAAGGCGCAGGATGGCCGCCCGCATGTTCTCGTCATGACCGCGACGCCCATCCCCCGCACGGTGGCGATGACCGTCTACGGCGACCTCGACGTATCCACGCTGAGCGAGCTGCCCGCGGGCCGCTCGCCGATCGCCACCCACGTGGTGCCTGCCGCGGACAAGCCGAGGTACCTGGAGCGTGCCTGGGAGCGGGTACGCGAGGAGGTGGAACGCGGCCAGCAAGGCTACGTCGTCTGCCCGCGCATCGGCGGGGACGAGGAGGCAGGCGGCCATCCCGATGATGACGGGATCGAGCCCGGGCAGGACGCCGCCCCGCCGCCCGGATCGCCCGGGACACCCGGCCGCCCGCCGCTGGCCGTGCTGGACCTGGCGCCCGCGCTCGAACAGGGGCCGCTCAAGGACCTGCGCCTGGGCGTGCTGCACGGGCGGCTGCGCCCGGAGGACAAGGACCGGATCATGCGGGACTTCGCTGCCGGGACCATCGACGTGCTGGTAGCGACCACCGTCGTCGAGGTGGGCGTGGACGTCCCGAACGCCACCACCATGGTGGTCATGGATGCCGAGCGGTTCGGCGTCTCCCAGCTGCACCAGCTGCGCGGCCGGGTCGGCCGCGGGACGGTGCCCGGCCTGTGCCTGCTGGTGACCGAGGCGGCCGACGGGAGCAAGTCGCGGGAGCGGCTCGAGGCGGTGGCCACGACGCTGGACGGGTTCGAGCTGTCCCGGCTCGACCTGGAACAGCGCAGGGAAGGCGATGTGCTCGGTGCGGCCCAGGCCGGCCGCAGGTCCAGCCTCCGCCTGCTCACGCTGCTGCAGGACGAGGGCCTGATCGGCCAGGCGCGCCGCGAGGCGACCGCCCTGGTGGACGGCGACCCCGGGCTTGACCGCCATCCCGGCCTGGCCGCGGCGATCAGCGAGCTGCTCGGCCCCGACCAGGCCGAGTACCTGGAGAAGGCCTGAGGCGCCGGGACGCGGCCCGCGCCAGGCTACGCTTCGGGGCATGACCCGGGTCATCGCGGGGATCGCGGGCGGCCGCCGGCTGTCCGTGCCGGCCGGCCGCGACACCAGGCCGACCAGCGACCGGGCCCGCGAGGGGCTGTTCGCCACCGTGCAGTCAGTCCGCGGATCGCTGACGGGGGCCAGCGTGCTCGACCTGTACGCCGGCTCCGGTGCGGTGGGCCTGGAGGCACTGTCGCGCGGCGCTGCCCGCGCCCTGCTGGCCGAAGCCGACCCGCGTGCGATCCGGGTGATCCGCGCGAACATCGCCGCGCTGGGCCTGGCCGGGGCGCACGTGGTCGCGGACCGGGTGGAGCGCGTGCTCGCCAGGGGCCCGGCCGGGGAGCAGGCAGGCGGCGCCGACGGCGGCCGGTTCGACCTCGCCTTCGCCGATCCGCCTTACGCGATGCCAGGTGAGGCGGTCTCCGCGATGCTCACCTCGCTCATCACGGCCGGGTGGCTGGCGCCGGAAGCCCTGGTCGTGGTGGAGCGAAGCACAAGATCAGGGCCGGTGCGCTGGCCCGAGGGCTACGCCGGGGACAGGTCGCGGCGGTACGGGGAGGCCACCCTCTGGTACGGTCTCGCCACGGGTGCGCTGCTGGCATGACATGACCGTTCGAACCTGCCCGAGGGGTGGAATCGCGTGCGCCGCGTTGTCTGTCCTGGTTCCTTCGATCCCGTCACGAACGGGCACCTTGACATCATCGGCCGGGCCGCCCGGCTCTATGACGAGGTCGTCGTCGCGGTGCTCACCAACATGTCCAAGCAGGCGCTGTTCACCACCGACGAGCGGGTGGAGATGCTCCGCGAAGTCACCGCAGGCTACGAGAACGTGCGGGTGGCCAGATTCCACGGGCTGATCGTCGACTTCTGCCGGGCCAACGACATCTCGGCCATCGTCAAGGGGCTCCGCGCAGTCAGCGACTTCGAGTACGAGCAGATGATGTCCCAGATGAATTACCGCCTGGCCGGCGTCGAGACGCTGTTCATGACGACCAACCCGCTGTACGCATACCTGCGCTCCAGCCTGGTCAAGGAGATCGCCCGCTACGGCGGAGACGTGGGCGGCCTGGTCCCGGAGATCGTCCTGGTCCGGCTGCGGGACCGGCTGGGCCAGCTCCCGGAATATGAAGATCCGGCCCGCGGGGTGCTCTGAATTGGGTTTTACTGAAGGCCGCAGGTAGGCTGACGCTTCGGTCCAGCCCCACTTCGATATCCGTAGCCATGTCACACGTACCTAATAAGCAAATCACGCATCCAAGCCCCCGCAGCCCGCTGGTGTTCGATACCCGGACGCTGGGCCGCCAGCCGGGAACCGCCCGCAGCGAGACCCGCATCGTCCCTGCCCCCGCAGACCTGCGGGTTGCGATGGCCTGCGTGCCGCCCGGCACCGACATCAAGCTGACGGTCATGCTTGAGGCAGTCTCGGAAGGCGTGCTGGTCACCGCGGAGGCGACGGCGCCGGTGACCGGCGAGTGTGCCCGGTGCCTGGAGCCGACGACCTCATCGGTCGAAGTCGCCTTCCGCGAGTTGTACGAGCCGGACAAGAGCTCGCGGGACCCGGCCGACGACGACTCGGACCGGCGTTTCCTGTACGGGGAACTCCTCGACCTCGAGCCGGCGTTCCGTGATGCGGTGGTGCTCGCGCTGCCGCTCGCACCGCTGTGCCGCCCAGATTGCGCGGGTTTGTGCGTAGAGTGCGGAGTGCGCCTGGCGGACGCTGGCCCGGAGCATGACCATGACCGCACGCTGGATCCGCGGTGGGCGCGATTGGGCCAGTTGGACCTGGGAACAGACCGTCAGGGCGGCACGCCCGCCGCGAATGGACAGGAGGGCTGAGGTGGCCGTACCGAAGCGGAGAACGTCGCGCAGCAACACGAGATCCCGCCGTGCTCAGTGGCGGACGTCGGCGCCCACGCTGGCCCGCTGCCCGCAGTGCCGCAGCCCCAAGCTGCCGCACGTGGCCTGCCCGACGTGCGGTACCTACAAGCGCCGGCAGGTCATCACCCCACCCTGATCTACTGATTCCGCACGCGGGGAGGAGGGAAACCGTGGCCGCAGGGAACGGAGCGCCGGGCGGCGGCATCGAGCGCGACAGGTCGAAGCTGCTGGCTGCTCTCGAAGTCCCGGTTACCCATGACCTGCTCGAGCGTGCGCTGACGCACCGGTCTTACGCCTACGAGAACGGCGGCCTGCCCACCAATGAGCGGCTGGAGTTCCTCGGCGATGCCGTGCTCCAGCTCATCGTCACGGACACGCTGTACCGCAAGCATCCCGACCACCCCGAGGGGCAGCTGGCCAAGCTGCGGGCCGCCGTGGTCCAGATGCGGGCGCTGGCCGGGGTCGCGCGGGATCTCGAGGCTGGGCACCTATGTCCGGCTCGGTCGCGGCGAGGAGGGCACTGGAGGCCGGGACAAGCCGTCCATCCTGGCCGACACCCTGGAGGCAGTGATCGGCGCGGTCTACCTGGATCGCGGCCTGGAGGCGGCCTGCCGCCTCGTGCACCAGCTGTTCGACCCGGTCATCGCCAACTCGGCGCAGCTGGGCGCCGGCCTGGACTGGAAGACTTCGCTGCAGGAGCTCACCGCCGCCGAGCTGCTCGGCGTGCCCGAGTACCGGGTCGAAGAGAGCGGGCCAGATCACCAGAAGCTGTTCCGCGCCACGGTGCGGGTGGCCGGCCGCACCTACGGCTCCGGCCAGGGCAGGTCGAAGAAGGAGGCCGAGCAGCAGGCCGCCGAGGCGGCCTACAACGGAATCAGGAACGGTCTGGAATCCGAAGCCGTCACGGTGCGGGATCCGAAGGATCCGGCCGCTGCCGCGGCTGTGCCGCCCCAGGACGGCGCGGGGGTGCCGCCCGAGGATGCCACGGGCGTGCCGTCCCAGAACGGCCCGGCGGTGCCGCCCCAGGACGGCCCGGGCGTGCCGCCCGAGGATGCCACGGGCGTGCCGCCCCAGAACGGCAAGGCAGTGCCGCGCCAGGACGGCAAGACTGCGCCGCGCCAGGACGGCAAGGCTGTGCCGCCTCACGACGGCAAGGCTGGGCCGCCTGAGGACGGCGCGGCCTCGCGCCGCCCACCGCGGGACCCGCACCAGGACTAGGGTGCCTGAGCTTCCCGAGGTCGAGACCGTGCGGCGTGGTCTCGAACATCATGTAGCGGGCCGCACGGTGGCCGCCGCGCAGGTGCTGCACCCCCGGGCGGTCCGGCGCCACCTGGCCGGCCCGCCTGACTTCGAGGGGGCGATGGCCGGGCGAACGATTACCGCCGCCCGGCGGCGGGGCAAGTACCTGTGGCTGTCGACCGGGGAGGACGCGCTGCTCGCGCACCTCGGCATGAGCGGCCAGTTCCTGGTCGGTGATCCGGAGCGGCCGGTCGGCCCGCACGTGCGGGCCCGCTTCACGTTCGGCGACGCGGGCCCGGACCTGCGCTTCACCGACCAGCGGACGTTCGGTCATCTGATCTTCGTGCCCGGCGGCCATGAGCTGCCCGCGCCGATTGCGCACATCGCACCGGACCCGCTGGAGCCCGCCTTCGACCCCGCGGCACTGGCCGCGCGACTGCATGGACGCCGGACCGGGATCAAGCGGGCACTGCTTGACCAGTCGCTGGTCAGCGGGGTCGGGAACATCTACGCCGACGAGGCGCTGTGGCGGGCGCGGCTGCACTGGGCCAGGCCCACCGAGACGATGACCAGGCCGGAGATCGCCCGGCTGCTGGCCGCGGTCACCGACGTGCTGACCGAGGCGCTGCAGGCCGGCGGCACCTCGTTCGACGCCCTCTACATCGACGTCAACGGCGAGAGCGGTTACTTCGACCGGTCGCTGGCCGTCTACGGCCAGGAGGACAGGCCGTGCCCCCGGTGCGGCACCCCGGTGCGCCGGGACCGGTTCATGAACCGTTCCGCCTACAGCTGTCCCCGGTGCCAGCCGCGGCCGCGCCGTGGCCGGTGGTGACGGACACGGTGGGTGACGGGCGCGGCGGTGACGCCGGCCGCGAGCCCGCCGCCCGGCTGACCGCGTGGGTGGACGGGCTGGTCCAGGGCGTCGGTTTCCGGTGGTGGGTGCGATCCCAGGCGCTCAGGCTCGGCCTGGCCGCAGCAGCGACCAACCTGCCCGACGGCCGGGTGAAGGTGGTCGCAGAGGGCGCCCGGGATGCCTGCGGCGAACTGCTTGCCCTGCTCATCGGCCCTTCGGCGCCGGGCAGGGTGACCGGCGTGGCTCATGAGTGGGACGAGCCCCGCGAGGGACTTTCCGGGCTTGCCGGGCTATGACGGCGCCGTCCGGGGGAATATCCTGGTGGGGCGGGGGACGGCCAACTTGACCTGGTCCCCGCGGGGTGGGACCCTGGTTATGTCAGCTGCGCGCACCCATGTTCATTCCTCGTGTGCGCGCCCACTCTGGTCACTCAGTGTGGAGGACCTTTTACAATGGCGAAGGCTCTACTCGGCCACGTCGGCGGCCCCGATCTCCGCATGGTCAATGAGATGCGTCGCCTCCAGCAGCGTGTTCGCGACCTTGAAGCCGAGCTTGTCCGGCTTCAGGAGGAGAAGGACGCACTTGCCGTGGAGGCGGCGCATGACCTGATGGTTCCGCCTCGCGAACCAGCGCTCACCTAACGAGCGCCCGCCGCCGCCCGGCGGAACGTTCAACGGATGAGGGACGCCTGCCCGGCGTCCCTATTCGTCTGTCTGGGGCCAGGACGCGATCGGCTATCTGGGGCCAGGACGCGATCGCCGCGACCACCGGCTGCCCGCGCCTTCGGCGTGAATACCGGGAACTGACGGTCCCGCGCGGTAAGGTGCGAAAAGTTCGCACGTTCCCGGCGCGACCACGGAGGAGATCCCGCGGGTGCACCTGAAGACGCTCACCCTGCGCGGGTTCAAGTCCTTCGCCTCATCGAGCACGCTGCGCCTCGAGCCGGGGATCACCTGCGTCGTCGGGCCGAACGGGTCGGGCAAGTCGAACGTGGTAGACGCGCTCTCCTGGGTGATGGGCGAGCAGGGCGTGAAGTCACTGCGCGGCGGCAAGATGGAGGACGTGGTCTTTGCCGGGACCACGTCGCGGCCCGCGCTCGGCCGGGCCGAGGTCACGCTCACCATCGACAACAGCGACGGCGCGCTGCCGATCGAGTACGCCGAGATCACCCTCACCCGCCTGCTGTTCAGGTCCGGCCAGAGCGAGTACTCGCTCAACGGTGATCACTGCCGGCTGCTCGACATCCAGGAGCTGCTCTCGGACTCCGGGCTGGGCCGGGAGATGCACGTGATCGTCGGCCAGGGCCAGCTCGACGAGGTGCTGCACGCCGGACCCGACGCCCGGCGCGCGCTCATCGAGGAGGCAGCCGGCGTACTCAAGCACCGCAAGCGCAAGGAAAAGGCGCTGCGCAAGCTCGAGTCAATGCAGGCCAACTTGACCCGGCTCGTGGATCTGACCACCGAGCTGGGGCGCCGGCTCAAGCCGCTCGGCCGCCAGGCGGAGATAGCCAGGAAGGCCGCGGCCATCCAGGCGGATCTGCGCGACGCCAGGCTGCGGCTGCTGGCCGATGACTACGTCGCGCTGGCCGCCGAGCTCGAGCGGGAAGCGGCGGGCGAAGCGCTGGTCACGGCCCGGCGCACCGAGCTGGACACCGAGCTGGCCCGCGCCCGGGCCAGGGAGGCCGACCTGGAGGCCGCGGCCCGGGAGCACGCGCCCAGGCTCGCCCGCGCCCAGGAGACGTGGTTCGCCTTGTCCGCCCTGGCCGAGCGGTTCCGCGGGGTGGCGGGCCTGGCCGCCGAGCGGCACCGTCACCTGTCCGCGAGCCCCGATCCGGCCGGCCCGGGGCGCGACCCCGACGCGCTGGACGCGGAGGCCGCCACGCTGAGCGAGGAAGAAGCCGCACTCGGCCAGCGGCTCGACGCCTGCCGCGACGGCCTGGCCGCAGCGGTGCGATCCCGCACGGCCGCCGAGTCCGCGCTGGCCGAGGCGGAACGCCGCCTGGCTAGCCAGGCCCGTGAGGCGGCGGCCCGGGCCGAGCGCCTGGCCAAGCTCCGCGGCCAGGTCGAGGCGGCGCGCAGCCGCGGCCTGGCCGCGGAGGAAGAGATCACCCGGCTGGAGGCCGCGCAGGCGCAGGCTGCCGAGCGCGTCACCCGCGCCGAGCAGGAGCATGCTCGCGCCAGGGACGCCACGGGCGGCAGGGAGGACGGCCGGGCGGACCTCGTGGCCGCGTGCGACAAGGCCGCGGTCGCGGTCAGCCGCGCGAGCGAGCGGGTGACCGCGCTCCGCGCGGCCGAGCACCAGGCCAGCGGGGACCGTGCGGCCTTGCGAGCGCGCAGGGAAGCCCTCGAGGAGGCGCTGACCGCCGGCGGCGACGCCTCGGAGATCCTGCTCGGCGAGCCGGGCCGGTTCGGCGGCGTGCTGGGCACGTTCGCTGCGATGCTGACCGTCGAAGGCGGGGCCCAGCCGGCGATCGCGGCCGCGCTCGGCGCTGCGGCTGACGCCGTGGCCGTGGCCGGCCTTGATGAGGCCGTGACGATCCTCGGCGCGCTGCGCGGCGAGGGCGCCGGCGGCGCCGGGCTGGTGATCACAGACTCCGGCGACCCACGGCACGAGGCCGATCCCGGCGGCGGCCGGGGAACGGCCACCGCCGGGATCGTGCTGCCCGCCGGAGCGCGGCCCGCGCTCGAGCTGGTGCGTGCCCCCGCGGCCGCGGCACGGGCAGTGGCCGGGCTCCTCGGCGACGTCGTCGTGGCGGCCGACCTCGGCCAGGCCAGGAACCTGGTCCGAGCCAACCCCGCGCTGCGGGTGGTCACCAGGGACGGAGACCTGCTCGGGGCGCACTGGGCCCAGGGCGGGGCGGCGAAGGCGCCGAGCCTGCTGGAGACCCGCGGCGCGGCCGATGCGGCGGCGGCGGGGCTGGCCGCCGCGGCGCAGCGCTGCGAGCGCGCCGAGCGCGAGCTGGCCGTCGCGATGGCGGACGAGGAGCGGGCGCGTCGGGTCCTGGCCCAGGCCCAGGCGGGGGTGCAGCAGGCCGACAGCGCGGCAGCCGAGATCTCCGGACGGCTCGGCCTGCTGGCCGGCGCCGCCCGGGCCGCCGGCGAAGAGGCCGGGCGGCTCGGCGCCGCCGTCGCGTCCGCCCGGCGGGCCCGGGAGGCCGATCTCGCCCGCTTCGAGGATCTGGAGCGGCGGCTGGCCAAGGCGGAGGCCGAGGAGGACCACGGGGCCGGCGTCGCGGGCGGCCAGGACGCCGCCGCCGCGGAGATCGGACGGCTCGGCTCGCGGTGCAGCTCGGCCCGCGCCGCGGAGACCGAGGCCCGGCTCGAGGTGCGCACGCTCGAGGAGCGGGTGCGGGCCATCGCCGGCCGCGGGGACGCGCTGGCAGCCGCCGCTGTAGCCGAGCGCCACGCCCGCGAGCAGGCGGCCGCCCGGCTGGCCCGGCGCAGCCGCGACGCGGCCATCGCCCGCGCCGTGGCCGAGGGAGCCGGCCAGGCCATCGCGCGCATCGAGGCGTCCATCGAGCTAGCCCGCGCCGAGCGGCAGGCGGCCGAGGAAGCCACGGCGGGCCAAACGGAGGAGCTAGCCCGGCTGCGCGCCAGGATCACCGCGATCGCGGCCGAGCTTGACACGCTGACCGACCGTGCGCACGGCGCGGAGCTGGTGGCCGCCGAGCACCGGATGCGCCTGCAGCAGATCGCCAGCCGGGTCGCGGAGGAGTACGGGCTTGATCCCGGCGTGCTGATCGCCGAGTACGGGCCCGGTACCGGGCCCGCCCCGGCCGGCCAGGGGGAACTGGCCGACGGCACCGAAGCCGCAGCCCTGCCGGTGTTCGACCGGGCCGAGACGGAGCGCCGGGCGCGGGTGGCCGAGCGGCAGCTGGCCCAGCTCGGCAAGGTGAACCCGCTGGCCCTGGAGGAGTTCGAAGCCCTGCAGGAGCGGCACGCGTTCCTCGGTGGACAGCTCGAAGATCTCAAGAAGACCCGGCGCGACCTGCTCACCGTGGTCAAGGAGGTGGACGACCGGGTCCAGCAGGTCTTCGAGGCCGCATACCACGACACCGCGCGGGAGTTCGAGGATATTTTCGCCCGGCTGTTCCCCGGCGGCCAGGGCAGGCTGGTGCTGACCGAGCCCGACGACATGCTCAGCACCGGGATCGAGGTGGAGGCCAGGCCGCCCGGCAAGAAGGTCAAGCGCCTGTCGCTGCTGTCCGGCGGCGAGCGGTCGCTGACCGCGATCGCCTACCTGCTGGCGATCTTCAAGGCCCGCCCGTCGCCGTTCTACGTACTGGACGAGGTCGAGGCGGCGCTGGACGACACGAACCTGCAGCGGCTGCTTGGCGTCTTCGACGAGCTCAGGGAGACCTCCCAGCTGATCATCGTCACGCACCAGAAGCGGACCATGGAAGTCGCCGACTCGCTGTACGGGATCACCATGCAAGGCGATGGCGTCTCCTCCGTGGTCAGCCAGCGTCTGCGCGAGCGCGAGCGCGTCTAGACCGCCGCCCAACCGCCACCCTCACGCCGATCACCGTGGTCACTTATCATGCGTTACGGCTGATTTTTGTCGGGTTTTGTCTGGCTTGTCCCGGCACAGCGCATGAAAAGTGCGCGGGGGGACAGCGGCCGCCCGCTCGTCGAGCAGCGCGCGAGGGGACCGGGTGGCCCGCCGGTCTGCGAGACTGGGGGCGCCATGGCATACGTGATACTCATCATCGTCATCGCGGTTGTCGCGCTGGTCGGCGCGGGCTGGCTGCTGCTCGTCCGCCCGCGCCGCCGCCACGCCCCGCCTGCCCCGCCGTCCCGCCCGGAGGAGACCCCGGCCGCAGCGGCCCCGGCCGGGACCGCGGTAGCGGACCGGACGGAGGCACCCGAGGCCCCCCCGGCGGACCTGGCCCCGGGCGCACCGGAGGCCGAGCTTGAGCGCCCTCCGCCGTCGGCCGGCCGCTGGCCGCCCTGCGCGGCCGTCTCGCCCGGTCGCAGACCGGGCTGGGTACGGCCCTGCTCGGCCTGCTTTCGCGCTCCACCCTGGACGAGCAGACGTGGGAAGAGATCGAGGACACCCTGATCACCGCGGACGTGGGCGTCGTCCCGGCCAGGCTGATCACCGACGAGCTGCGGACCCAGGTGAAGGTGCTCGGCAGCCGCACCCCGGACGAGGTCCGGGCGCTGCTGCGCGCCGACCTGCTCGCCCAGGTCGGCCCGGATCTCGACCGGTCGCTGCACACCGCGCCGCACGCCGGCCATCCGGCCGTGCTGCTCGTCGTCGGGGTCAACGGGACCGGCAAGACCACCGCCTGCGGAAAGCTCGCCCGCGCGCTGGTGGGGGACGGCCGCACCGTGCTGCTCGCTGCGGCGGACACGTTCCGGGCGGCGGCCGCCGATCAGCTGCAGACCTGGGGCGACCGGGTGGGCGCCCGGGTGATCCGGTCCGAGCGGGAGGGCGCCGATCCGGCCAGTGTCGCCTTCGAGGCAGTCCGGGTCGGGATCGACGAGCACGTGGATACCGTCATCGTCGACACCGCCGGCCGGCTGCACACCAAAACCGGGCTGATGGATGAGCTGGGCAAGGTCAAGCGGGTCATCGAGAAGAGCACGACGGTGGACGAGGTGCTGCTCGTCCTCGACGCGACCACCGGGCAGAACGGCCTGCGCCAGGCGCGCGTCTTCGCCGAGGTGGTGGACATCACCGGCATCGTGCTGACCAAGCTGGACGGCACGGCCAAGGGCGGCATCGTGATCGCCGTGCAGCGCGAGCTCGGCGTCCCGGTCAAGCTGGTCGGGCTGGGCGAGGGCCCTGATGACCTGGCCCCGTTCGAGCCGGAGGCCTTCGTGGACGCCATCATCGGCGGCGAGCCCTAGACACCGCGACGCCGGCCCAGGCTGGCCCGCGGGCGGGTTTGCCGCGGGGGCCCAGGCTGGCCGCGGCGGGCGTTTCCGCGCCGCCGCATCCGGGCGGCTCAGCCCAGCCGCGCCGCGATGGCCAGGGCACACTCCCGCGTCCCGGTCCGGGCGGTGTCCACTTCCATGTCGTAGCTGACCCCCCGGTGCGCCACCGCCGCCTGGGAGGCAGCCATGCCGGCGACCCGGTCGCCGCGCCCCAGTTCGCGGCGGGCGGCGACCTCGGCGGCGCAGCGGACCCCCACCCACAGCACGCCGAGCCCGTCGAGGGCCTCGCGCCACCGGCGCTGCGAGCTTGCCCCGCCCAGGAACACGTCCTCGATGATGATCCGCGCGCCGGCCCGGGCCATGGCCGCGATGCCGGCCATCCACGCTGCCTCCAGCGCGCGGAAAACGGGGCCGACCACGACCTGCCCGTCCGGCCTGAACTCGACGCCGCCGGCCTGCAGCGACGGCGGCATCGCCTCGATCAGCGAGTCGACCCCGAACATCAGCCACGGCTGCGGCAGGACCGACTGGAGGTGGCGGCCGATCGTCGACTTGCCCGAGCTGGAGCCTCCGTTGAGCACGATCACGTCGGTCGGCACGGCCCGATCGTAACGAGACGGCGGACAACGAGGCGAACCAGCCAGCCGTCGTGGCCAGCATTCCCCGGCGACGCGAGAAAGGACCAGACAATGAAGTTTCACTGGCCTGCTGGCGCCGCCGCAGCCATGGCGGTGAACGGGAGCGGCGTGTTCGTCACCGGCGAGAACGACATCCCGCCGTTCGGACAGGACCAGCCGGAGTTCGGCACTGTCGCCTTCCAGCCGTAGCCGCCCAGCCGTAGCCGCCCAGCCGTAGCCGCCCAGCCGTCGCCGCCCAGCCGTCGCCGCGGACCGGGGCACGAGCGCCGCGTAACACGGGCGTAACACCGCGGGCCCGCCTTTCACCGGCAGGAAACACCCGGAGGCGCCGTGCGAAACCGCGTCAGCGCAAGGTCGGATCAGCGGGCGGAGAGAGGTGGTCACGTGAAGCTCATCACGGCCGTGATCAAGCCGTTCAAGCTCGATGACGTGAAGGCCGCACTGCAGGCCTTCGGGGTGCACGGCATGACCGTGACCGAATCCACCGGATACGGCAGGCAGCGCGGTCACACCGAGGTCTACCGCGGCGCCGAGTACCAGATCGACCTGGTGCCCAAGGTCCGGGTCGAGGTGCTCTGCGACGACGAGGACGTGGAGGACCTCATCGGGGTGGTGGTCAAGGCCGCCCAGACCGGCCGGATCGGCGACGGGAAGGTCTGGTGCGTCCCGGTCGAGACGGCGGTCAGGGTCCGCACCGGAGAGCGCGGCCCGGACGCGCTGTGAGCCCGGCCGCCGGAGGGCGGGTCGTGGGCGCGGTGACGTCGTTCGCCGCCGACCGGGCGCGCCGGTCGGCCGGCGCCGAGCGCTGGCTGGCCGGCCTGCTGCCTGCCAAGCCCGGGGTCGCGCTGCTCGCGGTGGGCGGGTTCGGGCGCCGCGAGCTGCTGCCGGGCAGCGACCTCGACCTGCTGCTGCTGCACGACGGCGTGCCCGGCATCCGCGGCATCGCGGACCGGATCTGGTACCCGGTCTGGGACTCAGGCGCCAGGCTCGACCACTCGGTGCGCACCCCGGCCGAGGCCAGGCAGGCCGCGGCGGCCGACCTCAGGGTGGCGCTCGGCCTGCTCTACGCGCGGCACATCGCCGGCGATGCCGGGCTGTGCGCCCGGTTGCGCGAGCGGACGCTCTTGGACTGGCGGGCCGCGGCCGGCACCAGGCTGGCGGACCTGCGCGCCCTGGCGGCCGCACGCGGGCAGCGCTTCGGCGAGCTCGCCTTCCTGCTCGAGCCCGACCTGAAGGAGGCCAGGGGCGGCCTGCGCGACGTGCACGCCATCCAGGCCGTGGCTGCCGCCTGGGTGGCCCCCGCGCCGGGGCCCAGGGTCCGGGCCGCCTACGAGACCATCCTGGACATCAGGCACGCGCTGCACGAGGTCACCGGGCGGGCCGGCGACCGGCTGGTGTTCCAGGAGCAGGATGAGGTGGCCAAGGTGGCCGGCCTGCCCGACGGCGACGCGCTGCTGCGGGTGCTGGCCGGCGCGGCCAGGACGGTGACCTACGCCGCCGACCAGGCGTTCCGCCACGCGGCCCGGAGCCTGGCACCCGGCCAGGCCGGGGGCCGCGCCCGGGCCGGGCGCCGGCCGCTCGCCGACGGGGTAGTGGAACAGGACGGCGAGGTGGTGCTGGCCAGGCCGGCCGACCCGGGCGCCGACCCGGTGCTCGTACTGCGGGCGGCCGCAGCCGCCGCCCAGGCCGGGCTGCCGCTCGCGCCGCGCACGCTGGCCAGGCTGGCCTGCTGTCCTCCGCTGCCGGTGCCGTGGCCGGCCGAGGCGCGCGACGCCTTCATCGCGCTGCTCGGCGCCGGGCAGGCCGCGGTCGGCGTGTGGGAGGCGCTGGACCAGGAAGGCCTGGTCACCGCCCTGCTGCCGGATTGGGAGCGAGTGCGGAACCGGCCGCAGCGCAACCCGCTGCACCAGCACACCGTGGACCGGCACCTGGTGGAGACCGCGGCCAGGGCAGCGGCGCTCGCCCGCGAGGTGGCCAGGCCCGACCTGCTGCTGCTCAGCGCGTTCCTGCACGACGTGGGCAAGGGCTGGCCGGGCGACCACAGCGCCTGCGGCGAGGCGGTGGCCCGCGATCTGGCCGCACGCATGGGGTTCAGTCCGGCCGACGTGGCAGCAGTCGCGGCAGCCGTTCGGCTTCATCTGCTCTTGCCGCAGATCGCGACGCGGCGGGACCTGGACGATCCGGTCACGGTGGCGCAGGTCGCCGCGGTCGTGGGCGGCCGGGGCCTGCTCGAGCTGCTGCACGCGCTGGCCATCGCGGACGGCCAGGCGACCGGCCCGGCGGCGTGGAGCGACTGGAAGGCCGGCCTGATCGCCGAGCTGGTGCGGCGGGTGTCGGCTGAGCTGGCCGGCGAGCCGCCGCCGGGCCCGCGGCCGCCGCGGCCGGACCAGCTCGCGCTCGCGGCCCGCGGCGAGCCTGCCGCGCTGGTGCAGGGGGAGGAGGTCACCGTGGCCGGACCCGGCAAGCCGGGGCTGCTCTGGCAGGCGGCCGGGGTGCTGGCCTCGCACCGGCTCGTGGTCCGGTCGGCCAGCGTGTCCGTGACCGACGGCACCGCGCTGGCCGTGCTGGAGGTCGCGCCCGAGTTCGGCGACCTGCCGGACGCCGCTGTGGTGGCGGCTGACCTGCGCCGGATGATGGGTGGCGGCCTTGATATTGCCGAACGGCTCCGGGGCCGGTCACGCTCCCGGCCGCGGAGCGTCCCCGGCCTGCCGCCGCCGAAGGTCACGCTGGTGGACGACGCGTCCCGCACGGCCACGGTGATCGAGATCCGGGCGCACGACGAGCCGGGGCTGCTCTGGCGCATCGGCTGCGCGATCGGCGAATGCGGGCTGGACGTGCGCTCGGCCCGCGTAGAGACGCTCGGCGCCGAGGTCGTGGACGTGTTCTACGTGGTAGACGGCTCGGGTCGGCCGGTCAGGGACCTGCGCCTGCGGGGCCTGATTGCCGCGGGGGTACTAGAGGCGCTGACCGGATAGCCTGAAGGCGTGTTCGAGACCCTCTCTGATCGGCTGACCCAGGTCTTCTCCGCGTTGCGCAGCCGCGGACGGCTGTCCGACGCCGACATCGACGCGACCGCCCGCGAGATCCGCATTGCCCTGCTCGAGGCGGACGTGGCGCTGCCCGTGGTCAGGGAGTTCATCGCCCGGGTGCGCGAGCGCGCGCGGGGCGAGGAGGTTTCGGCGGCGCTGAACCCGGCGCAGCAGGTGATCAAGATCGTGCACGACGAGCTGATCACCATCCTGGGCGGGGAGGAGCGCAGGCTCCGGTTCGCCAAGACGCCGCCCACCGTGATCATGCTGGCCGGCCTGCAGGGTTCGGGTAAGACGACGCTGGCCGCGAAGCTGGCGCTGTGGCTGCGCGAGCAGGGCAACACGCCGATGCTGGTGGCGGCCGACCTGCAGCGGCCGAACGCGGTCCAGCAGCTCCAGGTGCTCGGCGAGCGCGCCGGGGTACCGGTGTACGCGCCCTCCCCCGGCAACGGCGTCGGTGACCCGGTCGCGGTCGCGCGGGACTCGATCGAGGAAGCGCGGCGCCGCCAGCAGAACGTGGTCATCATCGACACGGCCGGCCGCCTCGGCGTGGACGAGGAGATGATGCGGCAGGCCATCGCGATCAGGGACGCCACCGGCCCGGACGAGATCCTGTTCGTGGTGGACGCGATGATCGGCCAGGACGCGGTGGCCACGGCCCAGGCGTTCCTGGACGGAGTCGGCTACGACGGCGTGGTGCTGACCAAGCTCGACGGCGACGCGCGCGGCGGCGCGGCGCTGTCCATCGCCGAGCTGACCGGGCGGCCGGTGATGTTCGCCTCCGCCGGGGAGAAGCTCGAGGACTTCGATGTATTCCATCCGGACCGGATGGCGTCCCGGATCCTGGACATGGGCGACATGCTCACTCTCATCGAGCAGGCCGAGCGCACGTTCGACCAGCAGCAGGCCGAGGACATGGCCGGCAAGCTGGTCTCCGGCGACGGGTTCACCCTCGAGGATTTCGTCGAGCAGCTGCAGATGGTCCGCAAGCTCGGCCCGATCGGCAACCTGCTCGGCATGCTGCCGGGCGCGTCGCAGAACCGCGAGGCACTCAGCCAGATCTCCGACAAGGACCTGGACCGGGCCGAGGCCATCGTGAATTCGATGACCCCGGTCGAGAGGCGCAACCCGAAGATCATCAACGGCTCCCGGCGGGCGCGCATCGCGGCCGGCTCGGGCGTCACCGTGAGCGAGGTCAACTCGCTGGTGACGAAGTTCTTCGAAGGCCAGAAGATGATGCGCCAGGTGCTCGGCGGCGGCGGGATCCCCGGCATGCCGCAGATCCCGGGCATGCGCCGCGCCGCGACCAAGGCGGCCAAGGGCAAGAAGGGCAAGAAGAAGCCCAAGGGCGGCCGGCCAGGCGGCAGCCCGGGCCGCTCCGCAGGCAGTTCAGGCCGCTCCGCGGGCAGCGGGCCAGGTCAGGACGGCCACGGTGCAGGCGGTCCGGCGGGCCTGCCGCCGGATCTGGCCGGGCTGGGCGGCGCCGCGCCGGACGGCACGTCCGGCGCCGGGCCCGGCGCGCTGCCGGGGCTGCCGGCCAACATCTCGTCGTCGGATTTGCTGCGCGGGCTGAAGCTGCCCCCAGGGCCGGGCGCGGGTGGCTCCCAGCCGGGGAACGTGCCCGCGGGCTTCAAGCGGCGCGGCCAGTCCAAGTCCAAGCGCGGCAACAAGCGCTAGCGCCGCCCGCCGCCCGGCTCCGACCCGCTGGGCGCTGCGGCGCCGGGCGTCATGGATGAGCGCGAAACGTTGGCACCGCCACAACCCTGCCAACGCTCCGCGCCGACGGCCGCCGGGTGTAAGTACGACCCAGTCCCCGGCTTCTGGCACAATGTGATCGCGACTGCACGGCTTCGCGAGGCCCTCTCTCCCTCGCCAGGCCCGCCCAGCGAGCGGCCAAGCCGGACCCCACCCGGCCCCGGGCCGCCGCCCGTACCGACGTTATCTGGGAGAAGACCGCATCCGTGTCTGTCAAGATCAAGCTCAAGCGCTTGGGCAAGATCCATGCGCCCTACTACCGTATCGTCGTCGCCGACGCCCGCACCAAGAGAGACGGGCGCGCGATCGAGGAGATCGGTAAGTACCACCCCAAGTCCGAGCCTTCGTTGATAGAAGTCTCTTCCGAACGGGCTCAGTACTGGCTTTCGGTCGGCGCCCAGCCGACTGATCCGGTACGCCGTCTCCTCGAGATTACCGGCGACTGGCAGAAATTCCGCGGTGAGCCGGGCGCGGAGGGGACGCTCCGCACGGCCGCCCCCAAGACGCCCCGAAGCGAGCGCTTCGCCGAGGCGGTCGGCCAGACCAAGGCCGCCACCGAGACCGCGCCGAAGGGCAGGACGAAGAAGGCCGACACCGAGGCCAAGCCCGACGGCAAGGCGGATAAGGCCGACGCGGCCGCCAAGCGCAAGCCCCGGGCGGCCAAGGCGGACACCGCTGACCAGGCGGCTGATAAGGCCGCCGGCAAGGCCGCCGATCAGGCGGCCGGCAAGACCGCCGAGAAGACCGCCGGCAAGGCCGAGAGACCGCCGGCAAGGCCGCCGAGAAGGCCGCTGACAAGGCCGCCGGCCAGCCGGCGAACCCGGAGAACCCGGCCGATGCCGAGGCTCCCGAGGTCGCGGCGGCAGAGACCTCCGCGGCCGAGGCGGCTGGCGAAGCGCCGCAGGCCGAGGCGGCCGGGGAAGCCCCCGAGGCCGAGGCGGCCAGCTCAGGGAGCGGAGACTGAGGTGCTCGAGGAAGCTCTCGAACATCTGGTCAAGGGGATCGTCGAGCATCCCGATGACGTCAACGTGGCGACCCGCGGGCTACGCCGCGGGAACGTGCTTGAGGTCCGGGTGCACCCGGACGACCTGGGCAAGGTCATCGGCCGCGGCGGCCGGACCGCGCGGGCGCTGCGGACGGTCATCGGCTCGCTGGCGGGCCGTCAGTACGTGCGGGTGGATCTCGTGGACGCCACCGAGGTCCGCTAGGCGGACACCTCGTCATGCAGCTTGTCGTCGGCCGAATCAGGCGGCCGCACGGGATCCGCGGCGACGTGTCCGTGGAGGTCCGCACGGATGACCCTGGCGGCCGGTTCGTGGTCGGCGCCCCGATGCACACCGATCCGGCCGACCGCGGCCCGCTGACCCTCACCTCCAAACGCTGGCACGCGGGCGGCCTCATCCTCGCGTTCGCGGAGGTCGCCGACCGGAACGCGGCCGAGGACCTGCGCGGTACCTGGCTCGTCGTGGATTCCGGCGAGGTCGGCCCGACCGGTGACCCTGACGAGTTCCACGATCACGAGCTCATCGGACTCGCCGCCGTCACCGCCGACGGCAAGCCGGTGGGCGAGGTGACGCTCGTGCTTCACCATGGCCAGGATCTGCTCGTGATCCAGCCGCAGGAGCCGGGGCGCGGCGAGCTGCTGGTGCCGTTCGTGTCCGCCATCGTGCCCGAGGTGGACGTGGCGGCGGGCCGCCTGGTCATCGATCCGCCGCCAGGACTGCTAGAGCCCTGACGTGCGCATCGACATCATCACGATCTTCCCCGGGTACTTCGGGCCGCTCGGCATGTCGCTGATCGGCAAGGCGGCCGACCGCGGCGACATCGAGTTCGGCTTGCACGACCTGCGGACCTGGGCGCGTGATGTCCACCACACCGTCGATGACACCCCGTACGGCGGTGGCCCTGGCATGGTGATGAAGGCCGAGCCGTGGGGCGAGGCGCTGGACGCCGTGCTGCCGCCGGCCCGGCCGCCGGGCCCGGCCGGCGATCAGCTGGTCCGGCTGGTGGTACCAGCGCCGAGCGGCAGGCCGTTCACCCAGGAACTGGCGGTCAGCTACGCGCGGATGGAGCATCTCGTCTTCGCCTGCGGGCGGTACGAGGGAATCGATGCCCGGGTGGTAGACGAGGCCCGCGCGCGGGTCGCCGTCGACGAGGTGAGCATCGGCGACTACGTGCTGGCCGGCGGCGAGTCGGCGGCCCTGGTCATGATCGAGTCAATCTGCCGGCTGCTGCCTGGCGTCCTCGGCAACGAGCAGTCCGCCGCCGACGATTCCTTTGGCGGCGGACCGGACAGCGACATGGCCGGGCTGCTCGAAGGCCCGCTCTACACCAGGCCCCGGGTCTGGCGCGATCGCGAGGTCCCGCCCGTGCTGTTGTCCGGAGACCACGCGGCCATCGCGCGGTGGCGTCGTGACGCCGCATTGCGGCGGACGGCGGCGAACCGCCCGGACCTGGCGTCCCGGCTCGAACGGCTCGACGCGCGAGACCGGCAGGTGCTATCGGAGGCTGGCTTTCCGGTTGACGGCGAAGATATGGCACACTGAAACACGGCCCCTGGGCCTTCTTGCCATGCTCGGGGCGCATGCTGGGGCACGAGCCCTGGTCCCGAGACGACCGTCGCAGAACGCGGTACGCCCGCGCACGCTTACCTATCAACGAGGAACCACGCCATGGATACCGCGATTGCCGACCTTGAGCAGGCTCAGGTCCGCCAGGACATCCCGGACTTTCGTCCCGGTGACACGCTGAAGGTGCACGTACGGGTGAAGGAGGGCAACCGCTCGAGGATTCAGGTCTTCCAGGGCGTGGTCATCCGCCGCCAGGGCGGCAGCGCGCGGGAGACATTCACCGTGCGCAAGATCAGCTACGGTGTGGGCGTGGAGCGCACCTTCCCGGTGCACAGCCCGTCGATCGACAAGATCGAGGTGGTCACGCACGGCAGGGTCCGCCGGGCCAAGCTGTACTACCTGCGCGGGCTTCGCGGTAAGGCGGCCCGGATCAGGGAACGCCGCGTCGGCGGCCGGTAGCGCCGGATAGCGGGAACATGAGTCGATCCGGCCGGCGAGCGGCGCTAGGCTCGCATCGATGAGGGACGACGAACAAAGCGCACTCGATCATCCGCTCCCGGGGGCCGGCGGGGACAACCCGCAGTCGTCGGCCGACGGGCGCGTTGCGTCCCCCGATGGTCATGCGGCGTCCCCCGATGGTCATGCGGCGGCGGCCGAAGGCCGGGTCGCGTCCGCCGATGGTCATGCGGCGGCGGCCGACGGCCGGGTCACGTCCGCCGGGCGGGCGGCGCCGGAGGACGGGCGAACTGCGCCGGGCGGCGCCGCGGCGTCCGCGGCCGGGCCGGCCACGCAGGCCGCGGGCTCGCAGCCGCCAGACGGCGAAGGGCCCCCGGCCGCCGATCCGTCAGGCCAGGGTGAGCAGGGAAAAGGCGGGCCGGATGACGGCAAATCCGACCAGTCCAAGGTTAAAACCAAGCGCAAGCAGCGCGGCTCGTTCCTGCGTGAGCTGCCAATCCTGGTCGTGATTGCCCTCGCCCTCGCGCTGATCATCAAGACCTATGCGTTCCAGGCGTACTACATCCCGTCCGGCTCGATGCAGAACACCCTGGCGATCGGCGACAAGGTCCTGGTAAACAAGATCATCTATCATCTGCGGGGCATCCACCGGGGCGACGTCGTGGTCTTCAACGGCCAGGGATCGTGGAACCCGGGTCCGGCGCCGACCACGCCGAACCCCTTCGACCGGCTGTACCGCGCGGTCATCGGCCTGTTCGGCGCCGCGCCTGGCCAGACCGACTACATCAAGCGCGTCATCGGCATTCCGGGCGACCACGTGGCCTGCTGCGACGCCCGGGGCCGGGTCACGGTCAACGGCGTGCCGCTCCACGAGAAGTCCTACCTCTACCCGGGGAACGCGCCGTCGAGCATGCGCTTCAGCATCACCGTGCCGCCCGGCCGGCTGTGGGTCATGGGGGACCACCGCGCGGTGTCGGACGACTCGCGGGAGCACCAGGGGTTCCCCGGCGGCGGGACCATCCCGGAGAACGAGGTGGTCGGCCGGGCGTTCTGGATCGTCTGGCCGCCCAGCAGGTGGCGGGAGCTGCCTATCCCGGCCACCTTCCAGCAGCCGGCCCTGAACTCGAGCTCGCACTCGAGCCACGCCGCTGCCGCGCACGCGGGCACGGCGCCCTTGGCCGGCCCGGACGCGATCACGGTGCCGGCCGTCCCGGCCGCGCCCCTCTACCCGCTCGCGGTCGGCTTCGCCGGAGCGCTCCCGCTGACCTGGGGCCAGCGGAAGCTGCGCGGAAGCGTTCAGCGGCGGCCCGCCCGGCGCAGCCCCCCCTCTCCGGGCGCCGGTGAGCGGGGCGCTTAGCCTGGCTGGCAGAGCCGGAACTCGCCTACCCTCTTCGGTGTCATGACAAAAGCTTTCCGCGAGCCCCCGGTCGGCCTCAGCGCCCGGTCCGGGCCGCCCCGGGGGAGGCTGCCCGGGTACACGCCGCGCGTCTCCGCCGGGCTGGCCGCGTACGAGCGGGTGCTCAACCGGGCCGGCCTGTCCCCGGTGGCGGGCATCGACGAGGCCGGCCGCGGCGCCTGCGCGGGCCCGCTGGTGGTCGCGGCCGTCGTGTTCGGTCCGGACGGCCCGACCTCGGTACCCGGCCTGGCGGACTCCAAGGAGCTCCAGCCGCCTGCCCGCGAAGAGGTCTACCGGCACCTGGTCCGCAGCGCGTTCGCCTGGCATGTCGTGGTCATCCCGTCCGGCGACATCGACCGGCTCGGCCTGCACGTGTGCAACGTCACCGGCATGCGCCGGGCCCTGGCAGGCCTGCGCTGCAAGCCGGGGTTCGCGCTCACCGACGGGTTCCCGGTGCGCGGCCTCGGCGTCCCGTCACTGGCCATGTGGAAGGGCGACCAGGTGGCGGCCTGCGTGGCCGCGGCCTCGATCCTGGCCAAGATAACCAGGGACCGGATCATGACCGACCTCGACGAGCGCCATCCGCAGTACGGGTTCGCCCAGCACAAGGGTTACTGCACGCCGGACCACGGCAAGGCCCTGATGGATCACGGTCCTTGCCCCTCGCACCGGTACTCGTACGTGAACGTGATCGACGCGGTCCGCGCCCGCGGTGGCCAGGCGCCGGTCACGGCCCTCGACGTGACAGGCGATACTGAGGCTGAGCTGGCAGCGCGCGTGAACGGCGTAGCGAGCGGCACCGACATTCCAGGGGAGGTGAAGCGGCGTTCCCTCCCCGGCCTGACGGCCGGGGTCTGCCCGCCGTGACTGCGATGAGCGCAGAAGATCTCGAGAAGTACGAGACCGAGATGGAACTGCAGCTGTACCGCGAATACCGGGATGTCGTGGGGCTGTTCAGCCACGTGGTCGAGACCGAGCGCCGCTTCTACCTCACCAACCAGGTCGAGCTGAACGTGCGGACCGCCGAGAACGGCGAGGTGTTCTTCGAGGTGACCATGCAGGACGCCTGGGTCTGGGATATGTACCGTCCTGCCCGCTTCGTGAAGAACGTCCGGGTTGTCACTTTCAAGGACGTCAACATCGAGGAACTGGCCAAGAGCGACCTGGACCTGACCGACAGCAAGCAGGGCTTCAGCACCTGACCCCGGGCCGGGGCGCAACCTCGGGCGCAACTGCTCGCCCCGACCCGTAGCACGGGCCTACGACATCCCGGCCCCGGATCTGCACAGTCCGGCCCCGGCCTGCCCGTCATCCACAGACCGCCACGCCGCCCCCCGCGACACGGCCGATCCGGCCACTGTCGAAGGCGGAGGTGGTGGCGATGCGCGCCAAGGATGCCCTGGGCCGGGACGGCGAGCAGGCTGCGGCCGAGTACCTGGAACGCCGCGGCCTGCGGATCCTCGCCCGCAACTGGCGGTGCTCGGAAGGTGAGATCGACATCGTGGCCGCCGAGCGCAGGGTGCTCGTCGTCTGCGAGGTGAAAACCCGATCCGGAACCAGGTACGGGACGCCGCTCGAGGCGATCGGCCGGGCCAAGCAGCGCAGGCTCCGGCGCCTGGCCGTCCGCTGGCTGGCGGCGAACGGCGTGCTGTTCGACGAAGTGCGGATTGACGCGATCGGCCTCACCCGTCAGTCCGCGGGCGGCTTCAGCATCGAGCACGTGCGGGGGATCGGCTGATGGCGCTGGCGCGCACGCACTCGGTGGCCCTGGTCGGGGTGGAGGGCCATCCCGTCGCGATCGAGGCGGACATCGCGAACGGCCTGGTCGGACTGCTGCTGGTCGGCCTGCCCGACACGGCGTTGCGGGAGGCGAGGGACCGGATCCGCGCCGCGATCATCAACAGCCGTGAAACCTGGCCGCAGCGCAGGATCACCGTGGGGCTGTCCCCGGCCAGCCTGCCCAAGCGCGGCAGCAGCTTCGATCTAGGCATAGCCGTGGCGATCGTGGCCGCGGCGGGCGCGGCCCCAGGCGGGGTCCTCGACCGGGCCGTCTTCCTCGGTGAGCTTGGCCTGGACGGCCAGCTGCACCCGGTCCGCGGCATCCTGCCGGCCGTGGTCGCCGCGGCGGCCGCAGGGTTCGGCGAGGTAGTGGTGCCGCGGCTCAACGCGCAGGAGGCGGCCCTCGTGCCGGACATGCGGGTGATCGGCGCGCCGAGCCTGTCGGCCGTGCTCGGCTGGATCCGCGGCGACGGGCCGGACGCCGGCCCGGACACCGCGCGGGTTTTCGAGCACGGCGCCGCGCCCGCGACGGGCCGGGCGGCAGCCGGCCCGGTCGCCGTCGGCGCGGTGTGCGCCGGCCCGGCCCCCGCGGCCGGTGACCGCGGGCCGGCGGCGCGGCGGTCCGCGGCCGGTGACCGGCGCCCAGCGCTGGACCTGGCCGACGTGCTCGGCCAGCCGCTGGCCAGGCGCTCGGTCGAGATCTGCGCGGCCGGCGGCCATCACCTCATGCTGCTCGGGCCGCCGGGGGCGGGCAAGACCATGCTCGCCGAGCGCATCCCCACCATCTTGCCGCCGCTGACCCGGGCGGCGGCGCTGGAGGTGACGTCCATCCACTCGATCGCCGGAACGCTGCCCCCGGGCAGCCCGCTGATCAGCGAGCCGCCGTTCTGTGGCCCGCACCACACGGCGACCAAGGCTGCCATCGTCGGCGGCGGCAGCGGCACGATCCGGCCTGGGGCCGCCTCCCTGGCCCACATGGGAATCCTGTTGCTTGATGAGGCCCCGGAATTCGACAGGGACGTGCTCGACGCGCTGCGCCAGCCCCTGGAGTCCGGCCAGATCGTGCTGGCCCGCTCGGGGGTCACCGCGCGCTTCCCTGCCAGGTTCACCCTGGTGCTCGCGGCCAACCCGTGCCCGTGCGCCCGCGCCGGGAGCCGGCCGGGCGCGTGTACCTGTACCCCGATGGCCAGGCGCCGCTACCTGGGGCGGCTGTCCGGCCCGCTGCTCGATCGGGTGGACGTGAAGGTCGAGGTCCTGCCGGTCGGCCGGGCCGAGCTGCTCGGTGACAGCGCGACCGCGGAGCCGAGTCCGGTGGTGGCCGGGCGGGTGGCGGCCGCGCGTCAGCGCACCGCACGCCGGCTGTCCGGTACACCGTGGCAGCTGAATGCCGAGGTGCCGGGCAGCGAGCTGCGGCGCCGTTTCCCCCCGGCGCCTGGTGCGCTGGCGCCGCTCGAACGCGCCATGGAGCTAGGCGAGATCAGCGCGCGGGGCGTGGACCGGGTGCTGCGGGTCTCCTGGACTCTTGCCGACCTGGCAGGCCGGCAACGGCCGGGCGCCGAGGACACCTGCTACGCGCTCGGACTCTGGCTGGGGGTGGGGCTGTGACGACCGATACCCGGCGGCAGCGGCACGCTCGCGCGGCGCTGACGTACCTGGTCGAGCCGGGTGACCGCCTGCTGGGCGCCTTGCTGCGCGACCGCGAGCCGGCCGAAGTTGTCGCGGCCATCACGGCCGGGCGGCTGCCGGCCGGCGCGGCCGCGGCCCCGCGAGGTCACGCTCGCGGGGCGGTGACCCGGTCGCTGCGGCGCTGGGCGGCCAGGGCCGCCGGCATGCCGGCCGAGCCCGACCTCGCCGGGTGGCACAAGCAGGGCGTCCGGCTGATCTGCCCGGGCGAGCCCGAGTGGCCGACTCAGCTGGATGCGCTCGCCGACGCCGCCCCGTGCGCGCTGTGGCTGCGCGGGTCAGCCGATCTGCGCTTCGGCGGCCTGCGCTCGGTATCGGTGGTGGGATCGCGGGCCGCGACCGCCTACGGCTCCCACGTGGCTGCCGAGCTGGCCGCCGCGCTCGGCATCCGCGGCTGGACGGTCGTATCCGGCGGGGCCTTCGGGATCGACGGCAGCGCCCACCGCGGTGCCCTGGCCGCCGAGGGCCTGACCTTCGCCGTCCTCGCCTGCGGCGTCGACCGGCCCTACCCGGCCGGTCACGCGGACCTGTTCGATGCGATCGCGGCCCACGGCGCGCTGGTCAGCGAGTGGCCGCCGGGCCGCAGGCCCACCAGGCACGGCTTCCTGGTCAGGAACCGGGTGATCGCCGCGCTCACCCGGGGGACGGTCGTGATCGAGGCCGGCCTGCGCAGCGGGGCGCTGAGCACCGCCCGGCACGCCCGCGACCTGTGCCGTCCGCTCATGGCCGTCCCGGGCCCGGTGACGTCCGAGGCCTCGGCGGGCTGCCACGAGATCATCAGGGAATGGGGGGCGGTATGCGTCACCAGCGCGGTGCAGGTGCTTGAGCAGGTAGCGGTGGCCGGCGATCACCTTCCCGAGCACGCCCGCGGTCCCGTCCTGCCGCGTGACGCGCTGGACCGGGTGACGGCGCGGGTGCTCGACGCGGTCCCGGCCCGCGCCGGGGACGGGCCCGTCGCGATCGCGGTATCGGCGGGTGTGGACCTCGACACCGCCGTCCGCTGCCTCGGCGCCCTGGCCGCCGGCGGTTTCGTGGACCGCTGCGACACCGGCTGGCGGCTGCGGCCCCGGCGGCCGGACTGATGGGACACTGGGACCGTGAGCCCGGCCAGCGACCCCGCGGAGCTTCCCCCCGCGCTGCAGCGCGCCGAAGCTGATTTCGGGCGGCACCTGGCGGCGGAGCGCGGGCTGTCACGGCACACGGTCCGCGCCTACCTGGGCGACATCCGCTCGCTGCTCGAGCACGCCGGCGCCTGCGGGGTCACCGAGCCTGGCGAACTGGACGTGGGGGTGCTGCGCAGCTGGCTCGCCCGGCAGCGCGCGCTCGGCCAGGCGCGGTCCTCGCTGGCCCGCCGCGGCGCCGCGGCCCGGACCTTTACGGCTTTCGTGCATTCCCGTGGCTGGCTGGCCCGCGATCCCGGCCCGCTGCTGGGCACGCCCCGGCCGCACCGGACCCTTCCGGACGTGCTGGGCCGGGACGAGATGACGGCAGCGCTCGAGGCCGCCGCCGGCGATGCCCGGTCCTGGGCACCGGACGCCAGCGATCAGCCCGTCCCGCCGGCGGTGGCGCTGCGCGACGCCGCGGTCATGGAACTGCTCTATGCGACCGGCATCCGGGTCAGCGAGCTGTGCGGGCTCGATGTGAGCGACGTGGATCACGAGCGCCGCTGCGTCCGCGTCCTGGGCAAGGGCGCCCGGGAGCGCACCGTCCCGATGGGCCTGCCCGCCGCCCGCGCGCTGGACCGCTGGCAGCAGGCAGGCCGCCCGGTCCTGGCCACCGGCGCGAGTGGTCACGCGCTGTTCCTCGGCGCTCGCGGCGGACGGCTCGACCCGCGGACGGCGCGCCGGGTCGTTCACCGGCGCCTGGCCGCGGTGCCGGGCGGCCCCGATACCGGGCCGCACGGACTGCGGCACACCGCCGCCACCCATCTGCTCGAAGGCGGCGCCGATCTCAGGAGCGTGCAGGAGATCCTGGGCCACTCCTCCCTGGCCACCACGCAGATCTATACGCACGTGTCCATCGGGCGGCTGCGCTCCAGCTACCGGCAGGCTCATCCGAGAGCTTGACCGGCTTCGGGCCAGCCGGAGGCGCCGCGGCGGGTAGACTACAGGCGGCCATCGCGGCTCGTCTGGCACGAGAAACGTCATACGTGCTGCGCCGGCCACAAATTCGCGCGCCCGCTCGCCGACCCGGAATCCGGTTGGGCTCCAGGCGGGGCGCACCCTTCGGTCAGCGGGCTGAGCGCCAGCTGCGGGTGCGCACGGGTGCCAGGCTACAACCGACGCGCGCCTGCCCTGGTGAGGCGACGCAGGAGAGGAAGGGACAACCGCCATGACCGCGGTCGTCACCATGAGGCAGCTCTTGGAGAGCGGCGTCCATTTCGGGCATCAGACCCGGCGCTGGAACCCGAAGATGAAGCGGTTCATCTTCACCGAGCGCAATGGCATCTACATCATCGACCTCCAGCAGTCGCTGGACTACATCGACCGTGCTTACGAGTTCATCAAGGAGACCGTCGCCCACGGCGGGACGATCCTGTACGTGGGGACCAAGAAGCAGGCGCAGGAAGCCATCGCCGAGCAGGCCCGCAGGGTCGGGATGCCGTTCGTGAACCAGCGGTGGCTGGGCGGCATGCTGACCAACTTCGGCACGGTGTTCAAGCGGCTGCAGCGGCTCAAGGAGCTGGAAGAGGTCGACTTCGAGGACGTGGCGGGCTCGACCCTGACCAAGAAGGAGCTGCTGCACCTGCGGCGCGAGCGGGACAAGCTCGATCGCTCGCTCGGCGGGATCCGGCACATGACCCGGGTGCCGAGCGCTATCTGGGTGGTGGACACCAAGAAGGAGCACATCGCCGTCAGCGAGGCGCGCAAGCTGGGCATCCCGGTGATCGCGATCCTGGACACCAACTGCGACCCGGACGAGGTCACCTACCCGATCCCGGGGAATGATGACGCGATCCGCAGTGTTTCCCTGCTGACCAGGGTGATCGCCGACGCGGTGGCTGACGGCCTGATTGCCAGGGCCGGCGCCGCGGACGGCGAGGAGAAGCCGAGCGCCGCGCTTGACTCCGAGCTCGGCTCCGCGGAGCCGCTGGCCGAGTGGGAGCGGGAACTGCTTCCCAGTCGGCCCGCAGACGAGACGGGGGTCCCCGCTGCCAACGGCGTGGACGTGATGGCGAACGGTTCCGCGACCGCCCCGCCTGACAGCTCGCCCGCCGAGGCCGCGCCGGCCGACGCAGCAGCTCCCGAGGCCGCGCCGGCCGACGCAGCAGCTCCCGAGGCTGCACCTCCCGAGGTTGCGCCTGCCGAGGCGGCGGCTCCCGAGGCTGCAACCCCCGAGGTTGCGCCTGCCGAGGCGGCGGCTCCCGAGGCTGCGGTTCCCGAGGCTGCGGCTCCCGAGGCCCCAGAGGCAGCGAGCAACGGGACCGCAGGCACCGAGGCTCCGGCTCCCGAGGCAGCGGGCAACGGGGCGGCAGGCGACGAGACCGCGGCGGCAGCCGGGACACCGGCCGACGCCGGGGCACCGGCCGACGCCGGGGCACCGGCCGAGGCCGGGGCACCGGCCGACGCCGGGGCACCCGAGGCGTCACCCGAGGCGTGAGACGGCCGGGCCCGAGCGGCGAGCCCGGCGGACGAGATGTTCAGACGAGAGATGGGGAAATGGCGAACGTGACGGCTGCGGATGTCAAGCGGCTCCGCGAGCAGACCGGGGCAGGGATCCTCGACTGCAAGAAGGCGCTCGAGGCCGCGGATGGCGACTTTGCCGCCGCCGAGGAGGCGCTGCGGATCAAGGGCGTCAAGGACATAGGCAAGCGGGCCGACCGGACGGCGGCCAACGGCCTGGTAGCGGTGGTGCTGAACGGCACCGAGTCGGGCATGATGTTCGAGCTCAACTGCGAGACCGACTTCGTGGCCAAGACCGAGCTGTTCGGCAAGCTGGCCGCGGACATCTCCGCCGCCGCCAAGGCGGCTCAGCCTGCTGACCGGCTCGCCCTGCTGTCCGCCGGGGCCGTGTCGGCGCCGGGCAAGACCGTGCAGCAGCTCATCGACGAGGCGGCCGCCTCCCTCAAGGAGAAGCTTGAACTCGGCCGGTTCGCCCGGTTCGACGGCGGTTACATCGATAGCTACCTGCACAAGAGCGACCCGTCACTGCCACCGACCAAGGGCGCGCTGGTCCAGTTCGACTCTGCCGACGGCGACGTGACCAGGGAGATCGCGCAGCAGATCGTCGCGCTGCGGCCGAAGTACCTGCGGCGCGAGGACGTGCCAGCCGACGTCATCGAGCGGGAGCGCCGGATCGCCGAGCAGATCACCCGCGACGAGGGCAAGCCGGAGCAGATCATCCCGAAGATCGTCGAGGGGCGGCTCAACCGGTTCTTCGCCGATACCGGGGGCGTCCTGGTCGAGCAGGCCTTCATCAAGGAGCCAAAGAAGACCGTCCAGCAGGTGCTTGACGAGAATGGCGTAGCCGTTCGCGGCTTCGCGCACTTCCAGGTGGGGCAAGCCTGACATCTTCCGGAGGAGGCCGCGCAGTGACAGTTCCTGCCGTGCAGGACATGACGAACGCGATGATGCACCGGACCTGGCACCGCGTGGTGCTCAAGCTCTCCGGCGCGGCTTTCTCCGGCGATGAGCCACTCGGCATCGACCCGGACGTGGTAGCGCACATCGCAGAGCAGATCGTCGCCGCCGTCCGGGACGGTACCCAGGTCGCGGTCGTGGTCGGCGGCGGCAACATGTTCCGCGGCCGGGTGCTGGCCGAGCGGGGCATCGACCGGGCCCGTGCCGACTACATGGGCATGCTCAGCACGGTGATCAACTGCCTGGCGCTGCAGGACGTGCTGGAGAAGCTGGGCGTTGAGACCCGGGTGCAGACCGCGATCACCATGGGGCAGGTGGCCGAGCCGTACATCCCGCGGCGGGCCATCCGGCACCTGGAGAAGGGTCGTGTGGTCATCTTCGGCGCCGGCCTGGGTGCGCCGTTCTTCTCCACCGACACCTGTGCCGCCCAGCGCGCGCTGGAGATCGGGGCCGAGGCGGTGCTGAAGGGCACCCAGGTGGACGGCATCTACGACGCCGACCCGCACACGATGCCGGGTGCGATCAGGTACCAGCAGCTGGACTACACCGACGTGCTCAGCCGCGGGCTGAAGGTCATGGACGCGACCGCGATCAGCCTGTGCCGGGACAACGGGCTGCCGATCGTGGTTTTCGCTTTGATGGAACCCGGCAATGTGGTCCGGGCGGTCCGGGGCGAGAAGATCGGGACCCTGGTGTGTAACTGCGGGACCTTCGAAAGCTGATGACCGGGAGCCGACGTGATTGAGGAAACGCTCTTCGATGCCGAAGAGAAGATGGACAAGGCGGTCGCGGTCGCCAAGGAGGAGTTCGCCGGCATCCGGACCGGGCGTGCTCACCCGGCCATGTTCGCCAAGATCACGGCGGAGTACTACGGCACCCAGACACCGGTCAACCAGCTGGCCTCGTTTCACATCCCCGAGCCGCGCATGGTCGTGATCCAGCCATTCGACAAGTCGTCACTGAAATCGATCGAGAAGGCCATCCGCAACAGTGACCTGGGCGTGAACCCGTCCAACGACGGCGCGATCATCCGCGTGGTCTTCCCTGAGCTCTCCGAGGAGCGCCGCCGCGAGTACGTCAAGATCGCTCACCGCAAGGCGGAAGACGGCCGGGTCGCCATTCGCAACATCCGGCGGCACTCGAAGGACGCGCTCGACAAGCTGGCCAAGAATGGCGACGCGGGGGAGGACGACGTGCACCGGGCCGTGCGCGAGCTCGACGACCTGACGCACACCTACGTCACCCAGGTGGACGAGCTGCTCAAGCACAAGGAAGCCGAGCTCCTCGAGGTCTAGGTTGGACCTCCATGAGCAGGGCCCGGACATCGACGGCAGCCGGACGGGCAAGCTGACACCCGGTGCCGCTGGCGAGCCGGAGCAGGCCGCCCCGGCCGGCGGGCAGCCGCCGCCCCGGTCCGGCCGTAACCTCCCCGTCGCCATAGCGGTGGGCTTGGGCCTGGGCGCGCTGGCCATCGGCACCCTGTTCACGGTGAAGTCGACCTTCCTCATCCTCATGGGGGCCGCGGTCGCGATCGCGATCGGTGAGCTGAGCCGGGCGCTGCGGGTGCGTGAGATCACCATCCCGGTGATCCCCCTCTGCGTGGGCGGGGCGGCCATCTGGACCTTCGGGTACTGGCTCGGCTATCGCGACGCGTTCGCCGCGCTGGCGCTCACGATGATCGCCGTGATCGGCTGGCGGCTGCGCGGCCCGGCCGCAGGCTATGTGCGGGACGCCACGGCGGGCGTATTCGCCCTGTTCTACCTGCCCCTGCTCGGCCTCTTCGCGGTCTTCATGCTCGCCGCCCCTGGCGGGGCGCGCCGGGTCTTCCTGTTCCTCGTGATCACCGTCTGCAGCGATGTCGGCGGCTTCTTCGCCGGCACTTACCTGGGCAAGCACCATCTCGTGCCCGCGATCAGCCCGCACAAGACCTGGGAGGGGCTGGCCGGCTCGGTGCTTGCCTGCCTGGTGGCCGGGGGAGTGCTGCTGCCCGTCCTGCTGCACGGGCACGTCTGGCAGGGACTGCTGCTGGGCGCCGCGGTGGTCGCGGTGGCCACCGTGGGCGACCTGGTCGAATCGATGATCAAGCGGGATCTGGGCATCAAGGACATGGGGACGCTGCTGCCCGGGCACGGCGGCATCCTGGACCGGATCGATGCGATGCTGCTCAGCGCGCCGGTGGCCTGGCTCCTGTTGCTAGTGTTTGTCCCTCGCTGATAACCCAGCTGCGCCCCTGGGCGGCGAGCTCGTCCACCAGGCTTGCCGACCCCCGCTCCTTGGCCAGCAGCCGTTCCCGTTCGGTGATCGGGATCACCCACAGCCAGCGGACCGGGTCGCCGCCGAACGAGAAGCCGCCCAGATCCGGCACGTCCGGGCCGACCAGTCCGCCCGGGTCATCGAGCAGCAGCACCGCCTCGTTGCCCCCGCCGAGCGGGAAGGTGGCGGGCTCGTGGTACCAGCGGACGCTGTGCCCTGGGCCGAACCAGGTGACGGCCCGCCACGGATACTGCGCCAGCCAGAGGAAGATCCGCGCCGCCTGGGTACTAGGCAGGCTCGTCGCCATGGCCAGCTCGATCCTGGTGTACTCGGCCGCCTCCTCGACGAACTGCTCGACCACGGGCATCCGCTGGCAGCTCATCCCGACCGTGGACAGCACGGTGTACGGGCGCTCCGCGGTCGCCGGGCGCTCGGACACGCCCACCGCGGGCTGCTTGCCCGCGCCCGCGTCCCAGTAGTGGGCTCCTGGCCCCAGCCGGCTCAGCAGGTGACCGAGGATCGCCTGCTGGAAGTTGCCCCAGGAACCCGAGGTATCCCGCCACTTCCAGAACTCGCTGGCCTGCTCCGCGCGCGGGCCCAGCCCCTCCATCGCGTCATCGAGCGACCATCCGAACGGCGTCTGCCCGATGATGTCACGGCTGTATCCGGGCATTCCCTTGGTCATATCGGCCCAGCCCGGGATGACCGCGAGCAGCTGCCCGTTCTCGAGCACGGCCGCGCCGTCGCCTTCCTCGAACCAGAGCACGGTGAGGCTATCGGGATCGAGCGGCGCCCGGCCGGCCGGATGCTTGGTGTGGGCCGCCGGCATGATAGGTGCCCGGCCGGCGTTCAGCCTGCTCAGGTCGATCGTCGGCGGGGCCGGCTGGTGATTGGCGATCCACGTGGCGGCGATCGAGTTGGCCTCGTCGTTCAAGTACGCTGCGGTGGTGGTCCCGTCGTATTCGACGAGCACGCGGCGGCTTTCATAGGGACTGGTGCTCTGCACGAGGATCTGGGGTTCTGGTTGTCCCGGCCGCATGCGCATCTTCGGCATGGGAGGAATCTACTAAGTTAGTGAACCGGATATGACTAAACCGCCACGTCACCTCGCCGATCTCGACCCGCCCGCACGCCGGGCCGCGGCCGTGCAACTCGGCGAGCCGCCGTTCCGTGGCGATCAGCTGTCCCGGCACTACTTCGCCCGGCTGACCGATGAACCGGACCAGATGACCGACCTGCCCGCGTCGTCCCGGTCCTCGCTGGCTGCCGAGCTGCTGCCCCGGCTGCTGACCTGCGAGCGCGAACTCAGCTGCGACGACGGCATGACCAGGAAGACGCTGTGGCGGACGTTCGACGGCGCGCGGCTGGAATCGGTGATCATGCGCTACCCGGACCGCGCCACTGCCTGCGTGTCGTCGCAGGCCGGCTGCGGGATGGGCTGCCCGTTCTGCGCCACCGGCCAGGCCGGCCTGACCCGCAACCTGTCCGCCGGGGAGATCGTCGAGCAGGTGGTCGCTGCGGCCCGGGTGCTGGCGAGCGGCGGCGCGGGCGCGGGCCCGTGCCGCCTGTCCAATGTGGTGTTCATGGGGATGGGCGAGCCGCTGGCCAACTACCGCAGCGTGCTGTCCGCCGTCCGCCGCATCACCGACCCGCAGCCGAACGGCCTTGGCCTGTCCCAGCGGCACGTCACCGTCTCCACGGTGGGACTGGTGCCGGCCATCCGCCGGCTGGCCGGCGAGGGGCTGGCCGTGACGCTCGCCGTGTCGCTGCACGCACCCGATGACGAACTGCGCGATGAGCTGGTGCCGGTGAACCGCCGCTGGCCGGTTGCCGAGGTCCTCGGCGCCGCCTGGGGTTACGCCGCGGCGACCGGGCGGCGGGTCTCGATCGAGTACGCCCTGATCCGTGACATCAACGACCAGCCGTGGCGGGCGGACGCGCTGGGCGCGCTGCTGGCCGGCCGGCTCGCGCACGTGAACCTGATCCCGCTCAACCCGACGCCGGGCTCGAAGTGGACCGCCTCGGCGCCCGGGGTGATGGATGAGTTCACCGGCCAGATCCAGGCCCACGGCGTGCCGGTCACGGTCCGGGACACCCGGGGCAGCGAGATCGACGGCGCCTGCGGCCAGCTGGCCGCCTCGAGCTAACAGCCCGGGGACGGCGGGGGGCCACGGGACGGTACCGTTGTCGGCCATGGCGTGGAGGTCCGCGGTCACCCGCCGCTACCGGCGCGCCCGGTCGGTCCTGGTACACCGGGCCTGGCGGGCAGTGCAGAACGCGGGCGTCGTCACCGCCGATACCCCGGCCGCGCAGAGATTCGCCTCGTTCGGGCCGGGCTCGATGCTCGCCTTCCCGGCCGGGGCCGTCTACGGCGAGCGGTGGATCATGGTCGGCAAGGGCACGCTGATCGGCAGGCACGTGACGATGTGCGCGGGCATGGTCCCCGGCCAGGACCTTGGCGTCCCGCCGGTGCTGCGGATCGGTGACCGCTGCGTGATCGGCTGGGGCAGCCACGTCGTCGCCCATCACTCGATCGACATCGGTGACGACGTGTTCACCGGGCCGTACGTCTACATCACCGACCAGAACCACGGCTACGCCGATCCGGAGATCCCGATCGGCCGCCAGATGCCGCGCAACACGGCGGTCTCCATCGGCTCGGGCACCTGGGTGGGCGCAGGCGCGATCATCCTGCCCGGCGCGTGCATCGGGCGGAACGTGGTCATCGCGGCAGGCTCGGTGGTGCTCGGAGCCGTCCCTGACCGGTGCGTGGTGGCCGGCGTGCCGGCCCGGGTGATCCGGGAGTACGTGGCCGGCGACGGCTGGTCGCCGCCGCTGCGCGCCTGAGGCCGCGCCGCTCAGATATCCGGCACCAGCCCGTCCCCGGCGGTTTCGGACCGCACCTCGCCCGGCCGCTAACCCTCGTCGATCTTCGGCCCGGAGGCCTCGCCGCGCAGCGCCCGCTCCACCACGTCCACAGACCGGGAGGCGGCCACCAGCCTGCGGCCTTCCCGCCGGTACGCGGCGAGCACCGCGTCCACCGCGTGCGGCGGCAGCGCCTGCGTCAGCTCGGTTCTGGCCATCCGGTATCCCTCGCGCGCTCCCTGCACGGCCGCGGCCAGGTGGTGGCGGGCGATCGCGGCCAGCGCCACCGGGTGCCTGCGCAGCACTCCGTACAGCCGGTAGTCCGGCGGGACCACGTCGAGCAGCCAGGTCACCGCGGTCCCCTCGAATCCCTCGCTGCCCGGCGGATGCACCCCGGCCGGCCACGAGGGCGGGAGATGGGCGGCGGGCATAGCGCCAGGATAACGGGATATCGAATGAATATTCTAGGATGCTTATATCTTCGGCGCCAGGCTCCTCCGCTATCATTCGGGAGCTATGCCCGGGAATGCTGCCCCCGACTGGTATCCCGATCCCGAGAACCCCGCCATCGTGCGGTGGTGGGACGGGGCCAGATGGTCGGGCGAGACCCGCCCCGCGGCGGCGGGCGGCGGCCCGGGGCAGCCGCCCGCAAGCCCGGCGGCCGGCGGCCACGTCAGTCCCGCGCCGTTCGGTGGTATCGAAACCCCGGCCGCCCCTCCCGCCGGGTCCGGCAGCCTCCCCGGCGCGGACTTCCCCGTCCAGGGCGGCGGGGAAGCCGGCTTGCAGGCGTCGTGGCGCGAGCCTGCCCTGCAGTCGTGGGCGGCCGCGTACCGCCCGGCCGGGCCCGCCGCCGGCCAGGGTACGTTCGCGGCCCGCAGGTGGGTGCTCGGCGGCGTGGCGGCGGCGGTCGTCGCGGCCGTCGCGGTGTGGTTCCTCGTCGCCCTGCTGACCTAGCGCGGCGCCGGTGGGAACGGCGCGGCCAAGGCTAGCTGAGGCGTCCGGACAAAATCAGCTCCTCGGTCCTGGCCTAAGCCGCGGGGCAGGTCGGCGGCGTGGCCGCCAGGGCGCTGGCCACCTCGGCGACCGCGGCACTCACGCTGCTGTTCAGGTCGCCGGAGTAGCCGTTCAGCTGGGCGGCCCAGCTGCTGGCGGCGCTGCCGTACCAGACGATGCCCCCGCCCATCTGCTGGCAGGCGTTCTTGAGCGCGCTGGCCATGGCCGGCTCGTCCTTCTGGATGCTCGCGTACAGCTCGCTGAGCGCTGCGTGCAGGGGGCTCGGTACCTGAGGCTGCGTGGTCACGAGGGAACCTCCGATCCTGGCCGCGTGAAGCGGTATCGGCTGCCGCGCATCAGCTGGACGGTGCCGGACTTGCTTGCGATAGCGGAAGGTCATCACTGCGCCTGGTCAGGCTGCCTGCGGCCGGCCCCGCGTCGAAGCACGGACTCGTGATCTCGATGAGGCCAGAGATCCTGGGGTCGCCGGGGTTCCGCGGCGGGGCATCGACCACGGAGATATGGCCGCCGAGCGATCCCTTGGCCATCTCATCAGCGAAGGCATTGCCGAATTCTACGTTTTTGCGATTCTTGTTAAATGCCCATCCCTGAGCCCGGGCGATATTGTTGAGCTGCTGCTGGTAGGCGCTCTTGCTCAGCGACCGGTCAACGGGATAAATGGATTCTATGGAACCGTCATAGAACAGTTCGTTCTGGCTCTTGTTGGTTACGCACCGCGCGTAGAGGCCGCCCGCGCCGCCAGCGGTGCCCACATGGGCGGCGTGGATGTGCTGGTAGAGACCGCGCAAAGCCGCAAGAGCCTGATTGCGTGCCGCGGTGGCGGAGGCACGGCCGTCGGCCGCGCTGGTGCCGCCACCGCAGCCCGCCGCCGATATCAGGACGCAAGCGGCCGCGGCCAGCGCCAGGGCAGGGCGAAGCCGCAGGCTCATCCGCCGCCGCCGTAGCTGTTCGCGTACTGGGAGATGAGCTCGCCGAAGCCCTGGCTGCGGAACCGGCCCTCATTGGCGTTGACGATGGCCGGATCCTGCAGCCAGGCATTGTAGGCGGCCAGCGCCTTCGGGTTCTCGGCGATCGTGCCGGGATCCTCGATCTGTCGGTTCTTGATGAAGTACCCGCCGTACTGCTTTTCGTATGCCGTCGGGTCGCCGGTGTAGGTCTGGCCCAGGTACTGGACCGGATCGATGCCCGGCGGAGGCTGATCCTGCCCGGGGCTGCCGTTGTACCAGCGGTTGACCGTGTCGGCCCATTGCTGCTGGACGCCGGTCAGGTGGCTGAGTGCCTCGCCGCCGTTGGGGCTCGAGTCCACGCTGTCCGGCCAGACCGACTTCAGTGTCTGTTCGGTGGCGCTCTGGAATGCGTCCTTGCCCCCTTCGAGCAGAGCGTCCGCTGCTCCCGCCTCCGGGCCGAACACGAGGCTGGTGAGGAACGCGGACCCGCCGGCGGCGGCGACCTCGGCGATGCTGACCGGGGCGTCGCCTGCGGGCGCGCCCGCGCCCTGGTAGCTGCGGGCCATGAAGTCGTTAAGCAAGCCGAGTGAGGAGTCGTTCCAGAATCCCTGGTTCTGCGGTACCTGCTCCAGCCCCGGGCCACGGTCATCGATTGGCTGGCCATTGGCCCAGGACGAGTAGAAGGTGAGCAGCTGCGCCGAGGTGGTCGTGTCCCGCATGGCCTGCTCGATGAAGTTGCCCCACTGCGGCTCGGACGCGGTGACCTGCAGGCCCGGGATATCCTGCGCGCCGACCCCGGGGGCCGCGGCGCGGACGGTGTAGGCGAGGTCGTCGAAGTAGTTCTCCGCGATCGTGCCGAATACCGCCCGCACCGGACCGGACGTGCGCAGGCTCGGGTCATCGCCGAAGTAGCGGACGGTGAGCTGGGCGTTGGCAGCGTACGGGCCGGAGCTGGCGGCGCCGGCGGGGGCCACGGTGGCCGACTGGACCATGGCGGCGAACGCCGAGTCGGCGACCGAGATCATGTAGATGCTCGACATGACCCCGCTGATGCTGTCGGCGGGAATGTCCTTGCCGCTGAAGTTCTGCCGGTAGAACTGCGCGTCGAACGCGGGGTTATTCGACAGCGCGGTCCAGATCCCGTCCAGCGAGACCGGCGGACCCGAGGCCAGCCCCGGCTCCTGCTGCAGGAACGCCTGCTGGATCGCGTACTTGCCCAGCGGGTCGAGCCAGGCGGAGGAGTACACGCCGTGCTCCAGGAACGGCTGGATCAGCGATAGCTGCGGCAGGCTGGGGTCGGCCCCGGGGTCGTTCGGCAGCTGCAGCTGGCCGAGCCAGCCCGGCTGATACGGCATCCGGTAGCTGGCGGTGGCCAGGCCCTGGCCGATCGCGCTGGCCCAGGCCAGGTACCGGCCCTGGTCCCCGCCCTGCTGGTAGCCGGTGACCTGCAGGCCGAGCGCCGCGAGCCCCTGCGGGCCGAGCGCGGCGAAGAACGCGGCCATGTAGGCCGGGTCGCCGGAGTACTGCCGCAGCCCGGTCACGATGAAGTCGTCGTTGCTGTGGTCCTCGATGGCCTGCAGGGCCTTGGCGCCGGCCGCCTTGCCTGCCGCCTGCGCGGCCTGGCTGGTGAGGAAGTCGAGGGCTCCGGCGCCTGCCGGGACGTCCACCAGCCCGGGATTCTGCTCGGCCATGGCCTGGGCGAGCGACTGGCGCCGGTTCAGCATCGGCATCTGGTCCTGCGCCCAGGTCAGGTCCCGCACGGCCCTGGTCAGGCTGCTGGTGTCGAGGCCGACCCGCGACAGCTGGCCGATGTAGCCGGTCACCAGGTTCAGCGCGTCGCCGGCCGACGAGTTCATCGTGCTGATCATGCCTTGCAGCAGCTGCGGGTTGATCCCTACCGCGCCGCCGCCGCCGTCAGGCTCTAGTCTGGTCATCGCTGGCCTGCCCTAGATCTCGCGTCAACATCGAGGTACCGAGCACGACGATACGGGCGCGGCCGGCCGGGCGGCGCGAGGTATCCGTATCGCCATGTGGATCAAGCGGGATGATACATCGCCCGCATCCGCGCGTTCCTGGGTTACATCGCTTTCTGATCTCATCTGCCAAAGTTCCGTGAACGATTCACGGCTGCTGTTAAGATCACCGCCGAAACCCCAGCATCGACCACAACGGAGGATGACGTCCATGGCAGGTGAACAGCGTTACAACATCGGGGGGATGGGCAGCGGTGCCTCGTCTCTCGCCGCCGATGCCACCAACCTGAACGATGTCTGGACCAAGGTGAACTCCGACATTAACGCGCTGTCGGGTAACTGGGTGGACGCCAGCTTCACGCGCCTCCAGGAGACGGTGCAGCAGGCCACTCCCACCGTCAACAAGGTGATCGAGCTGCTGAACCAGGCCAGCAAGGCCACGTCCAACCAGCAGAACCTCGCCGAGCAGCTCAACTCCACCGTCAGGTAAGACTGCGCAACGGCATCCCGCGGGGCCCCGGGCACGAACGCGTGCCGGGGCCCCGCGTCGCGGCCGGATCATTCGCACACGGCAAGCTGCACGGGCGCGATCGCGCCCGGCCTGATCAGCAGGCCGCGGCCCAGTGGCCCGGGGCCGGCGTTGCGCGGCAGCCGCACGCCGAACAGGTCGCCGTCGCCGGGCGAGGCCACGGCGACCAGCAGGCCGCACCGGGACTTCAGCGCCTGCGGGATGAAGCCCGAGTACGCCCGGCCCAGGTCGCCGGTGGCCCCGGCGATGATCACGCCGTGATCGGCGTCGCGGCCGGCGAGCAGATCTGGTTCAGCAGGTCGTCGATCGGCCCGTTGAACAGCAGTTCCGCGTCGTCCACGAGCAGGACGAACCGGTCCTTGTCCTCGATCACCGCGACCAGCGCCTCGCCGGTGACGTCGCCGCCGAACACGGCCAGCACCCCGTCGTCACCCTCGATGCCGCGCAGCGGGGACCGCCGCGGGGTGATCGCGACGACCTCGGTGCCCTGCCTGAGCAGCCATCGGGCCATGGTCAGCAGGGTGCTGGACTTGCCGGACCGCGGCGGCCCGGCGACCACCAGGCCGGGGCCCTCGTCCCGCACGTCCAGACCCTGGGGCGCGAGTTCGTCGCCGCCCACGCCGACCATGGCCCGCACAGCGGGGACGGCGGCGCGAACTCCGGGTCGAGCGCCGCGGCCTCGGCGAAGCTGATTCTGGCCGGCAGCGTGTCTACCCGCAGCGGCCGCTGCGGACTGCGGCGGCCTGCCGTGCCGGGCCAGCGCCTCGTCGCCGAGCCGGCGCAGCGCCGCCACCTGGGCCTGCCTGGTACGGGTTCGCGTCCAGCAGCGCGATCTGCGCCTCGCACGGCTGCGGGATCGCCTCGAACATGACCCGGCCCGGCGGCTGGCGAGCTGGGCAGGCTGCGTTCCCTGAGGCCCGCCAGGGCGCATCGGACCGGTCGGTCAGCCGCAGCAGCATCCGCTGGCCGAACACCGTGCTCGCCTGCCCGACCAGCGCGGACCGGTCGGTAGCTGACGACCGCCCGCAGCCCGACCGCGGCGCCTTCGCGCAGCGTCTGCAGCAGCGTGTCGATCAGCCGCCCGTAGTCGTACTGCTCGAACGCCGCGAAGTACCCCTCCCACCAGTCCAGCAGCAGCAGCATCCACGGCAGCCTGTCCCGGCCTGCGATACTGGCCGGCCCAGGCCACGCTCACCTGGTCGGCCAGCACCTCGCCCGGGATGTCCAGCCCGCGGCCCTGCACCGACACCCAGCCGGGCCGGTCCCGATCCCAGGAGATGACCGCGGCGCACTCCTCCGGCAGCACCCGCTGCGACTCGTCCAGGCACACCGCGTACACACCGGTCGTCTTCGCGGCGCCCAGCACCTGCGGCATGCCGGGCACCCGGCGCAGCGCGCGCGCCCCGTCCAGTACCAGCAGAATCTTGGGGCCGAGTCGCCGGGTCGGCGGCCGGCTCGGGGCTGCCGCCGAAGCCCAGGCCGAGGCCGCGAGGGTCGCTGGCCCGCTTCATCCGCTCGCTGACCTCGCCGACGAGCTCGGCCACCCGGCGCGCTGCCAGTCCGGGTCGGTCCCCACCAGGGCCAGGCGACTCCTCGCCCTGCTGCGGCGCGCAGTGCGGCAGCCACCGGACCCAGTTCCGCTCGGCGCCGGCCTGCGGGCTGGCGGCGAGCACCACGATGCGCAGGTCGCGCGGGCTGTGCAACGCTGCGGCCTGGGCGACGAACCAGCGGGCCAGCGCGCGGGAGGGCCCGGCAGGCCCGGCCAGGCCGATCACGCCAAGCTCGGGCAGCGGCAGCGTGATCGGGACGTTGCGCGCCACAGGCACCGGCGGCAGGTCGGCGTCGTGGGCCGAGCCCTTCTGCGGGACGAACTCGATGCCGGCAGGCCGGTCGGTCAGCCCGAGCCGCAGGTGCAGCACGTCGGGGTCGGCGGCGCGGCGCTCCCACAGCCGCCGCCGCCGGCGGGCCGGTCGCGGTCGAGCAGTACCTGCGCCGGGTCGGGCGCCGCATCCCGGCGCAGCGCCTCATCGGCGGCCCGCGCGCGCCGCGATGGCGCCGTCGAGTCCGGCCATCGTGCGCCGGTACTCCTTCAGCGCGCGCTGGTAGGACCGGCGGCCGTGGCGGCGCTCGCTGAGCCACTGCCCGATCACCATGACCGGGCTCATGAGCATGAACAGGGCAAACAGGGCGTTCTTCAGCGCCACCCAGAGCACCGCGCCGAAGGCGAGCGGCAGCAGCGCGGACAGCAGCTGCAGCCGCGCCCTGCCGGCCCGCGCCGGCTCGGCCGGTATCTCGATCGTGCGCGGCCGGCTGGACGGCAGCAGCCGCGGCGGCCGGTTGAACGCCAGCCCGCCGTCGCCGGTCGGGGCCAGGTGCGCGTCCGGCTGCTCCGGGGTGGCCAGGGCGAGCACGTGCGGCCCGACCTGGAGCACCGAGCCCGGTTCCCACGGCCCGACCGCGGTCAGCGGCTCGCCGTCAAGCAGCAGCGGTTCGCCGTCAAGCAGCAGCGGGACGCCGTCGGGGGAGAGGCGCAACGGCTCGACGAGGGTCTGCCCGGCCGAGCCGCCCGGCCCGATCACGAGCCTGGCCGCGTAGGCGGGCAGCCCCGTGCCGGTCACCCGGACCTGGCAGTCGGGCGACGCGCCCAGCGTGAGCGTGCCGAACCCGAGCCGGTGCACCGTCCCCGCCGCGGGCCCGCCGACCACGCGCACCTCGGCCAGGCCGGGCTCGGCCAGCGAGGTGGCCGCGGCCGCCCGCGGGTCGGTGGCAACCAGCGCGCCGTCCCTGAGCACCGAAGCGGCGCGGGCCCGCGGGTCCACCGGCCGCCCGTCCAGCCACAGGGTCTCCTGGGCGGCGGCCCTACGCGGGGTCTCCTGGGCGGCCCGCCGCGGGGCCTGTCGCCCGGCGCTGCGGCGCGGCGGTTCCTGCCCGGTGGCCGGCGGCGCGGCCAGGCCGTCGTGCGGGGAGGGCCGGCCCCGGGCCCGGAGGAGGCTGGGACCGGGGCAGCGCGATCACCGGCGCGAGCGGTCCGGATCCCCCCGCCACCCCCCGCAGCGCGGCGGTGACCTGGCCGATCACGGCACCGTCGTCGGCGCTTACCACGAGATCCTGTGGCCCTCGCGGGGTCAGCGCCGTCAGCGCGATCCGCATGCCCAGCCTCCGCGAGTGCCAGCCTTCGCGATCAACGAGTGACGACATGCTATCCAGATCGCTTCGCCCTGGCGCGACGATGACCACACCGGCAGGCGCCGCATCCGGCCTGCCCGCACATCGTGCGGATGGTCAACCTTGATCTGGCAGCGCGAAGACTCAGCCATGTCATAGCGATGCGAATGCTCCGTCTTGTCGCGTACCTATCGCATGTTGATGACATTCCTGCGGGAGCGACCTTCAGCAAGATAGATTCACCTCGCGACCCCGCCGGACCGCTGGCGTGCAGGCATGTCGCGGCGCCGCGTCGGGACCGCCTGTGCCACGAGGAGATGCCGCAGCCAGGGAGAACCGGACCGATGTCGAGCGACAGGGGCACGATTCCGCGCGGAACGGGGGCTGGCGCCGACGCCGGTGCGTGGCCCGAGCCGACCTCTCCCGCCGGGCGGCGGCTGCCCAGTGCGCCGCGGGAGCGCAAGCCGGCGCTGGCGGCGCTGGCCGTGGTGCTGGTCGTCGGCGGCGCCCTCGTGGCGGCGCTGCTGGTGATCGACGCAGGCCACAAGACGGGCGCGATCGAAATCTCGCAGCCGGTCGGCCAGGGACAGAAGATCCCGCTGAGCTCCATGCAGGAGATCCAGGTCACCTCGGGCACCGGCATCGAGTACGTGCCCTGGAACGAGGCCAGCCAGGTGACCCGTACGTACGCCGCGACCATGCTCCCGGCCAGGCACCCTGCTCATCCCGCAGATGACGACGGCGGTCAACACCGCGACCAAGGGCCTGACCGTGGTGGGGCTCGCGCTCAAGGACGGTCAGCTGCCCGACGGGCTTCAGGTCGGGGACCATGTCAGCATCTTCAGCACCAGTGACAACGAGGGGCGGTGCCCGAGGCCCCCGACGAACGTGCTGGCGCCGACCGCGGTGGTGCTCAACATCGGGCACCCGGTCAGCACGGCCAGTGACGCCGTGGACGACGTGCAGGTCGCGGTGGCCCCCGGTTACGCCGCGGGAGTGAGCTGCAACGCGGCGAACAACAACGTCGGTGTCGGAGTCCTCCCCGCCGGCGGGCGGGGAGCCACCCCGGTGACCCCGTCATCGGGAGGGACGAACCCGTCGCCGGGCAGCACGGTGCGGTCGCGCGGGTCAGCTTCACCATCGGGCGGGCCAGCCGCACCGTCGCCGGGCGGGACGACACCGCCGCCATCGGGCGGGACAGGCTGACCCATGGCACTGATCGCGGTCGCGGCCGACAAGGGCGCACCGGGGGTCACCACCGCGTCCGTGGCGCTGGCGGCGGTCTGGCCCCGGCCGGTGCTGCTGGCCGAGTGCGACCCGGCGGGCGGGGATCTGGTCTACCGGCTGCCTGCGGCGGACGGCGGGCGGCTTGACCCGCGCCGGGGGCTGCTCAGCCTAGCCGTGGCCGCGCGCCGTGGGCTGCAGCCGCACCAGGTGTGGGAGCACGCGCAGAAGCTGCGCGGCGGCCTCGACATTCTCGGCGGCGTCGGCGGAGCCGAGCAGGGCTCGGGCCTGGAACCGCTCTGGGGATCGGTAGGCCGGGTGCTGGCGGCCGTGCCGCAGGCGGACGTCATCGCCGACTGCGGACGGGTCGGGGTGGACGGCCCGGTGTATGACCTGCTGGCCCAGGCTTCGACCGTGATCCTGCTCACCCGGGTCAGCCTGGGCGAAGTGATCAGGCTGCGCGACCGGGTCAGCGTACTGGCGGCCGCGCTGCAGCGGCGCGGCCGGCCGTCGGGCCGTGTCGGCGTGGTCGTGATCACCGACTACAAGAACTTCGGCGCGGCCATCGCGGAAGTGGGGCAGGCACTGCGGCAGGGCGGCGCGGCCGCCCGCGTGGTCGGCGGGCTGGCCTACGAGCCCAAGAGCGCCGATCAGCTCCGCGGCGAGTGGAGCGGCAAGCTGGACAAGTCCATGTTCATCCGGACGGCCCGCGCCATCGCCGGTGATCTCGCCTCGGCGCTGCCCGCGCCGTTGCCCGGCACCCGGCGGCCCGCCCCGGCTGCGGGCCCGTCACCTGGCCCGGCGCCGAGCCCGTCTTCGACTCCGGCCCGGAGCCGGGACGACAAGACCACCGCGGCTGGATCCGCATTCCAGCCGGCCGCCTCGCACCCGGCCGCCGCGCAGCCGACCATCTCGCAGCCGCCAGGACCGCGCCGGTCCCGGCCGTCCTACCTGGCCGGCCGGGGGTGGCCGACCCGGGAACCGGCGCGCGATCCAGCCGGCACCGACCAGGGCCGGCCACGCCCAGTGCCGCACGGGGCGCCGTCCCCCGAGTCGTCCGCGCGCGGGCCGCAGCCTCCGGCGGCCCCGCCGCCGCCCGCTGCTGCGCCCGTGCCGCCCGCTGCGGCCGCCCAGCCGCCTGCCGCTGGGGCCGCCCAGCCGCCTTCTGCGACCGCCCAGCCCCCTGCCGGTGCGGCCGAGTTCCTCGTTGCCACGCCCGTGCCCCCTGCTGCTGCCGCCGTGCCGCCTGCTGTTGCGCCCGTGCTGCCCGCCGCCGCCCAGCCGTCTGCTGCTGCGGCCGAGCCATCGGCTGCTGGGGGCGAGGCATCGGCTGCTGTGGCCGAGTTCTTCCCCGCTGCCGTCGAGCCGCCTGCTGATGCGGCCCAACCGCGCCCGCCGGCCGGTCCGTCGCCGCGCGCCGCTGCGGCCGAGCCGCGGCGCCCCGGCTCCGGTCTGCCCGGGCGGCTGGCCTCTCGCGGCCGGCACGCGGGCACTCCGACCGCCTCCAGCGCCAGGACCTCCAGCCCCAAGGATCAGCGGCGGCCCGAACGCGACGATGCACAGCAGACCGCGGCGCACCCGTTGTCGCCCGAGCCGGCGTCCGGCAAGTCCCAGGACCGGCCGAGGGGGCGCTGAGCGATGGACCACAGCATCGTCAAGCGGCTGCGCGGCGACGTCGGCGACCGGCTGGCCGAGCAGCGGCGCCGCGACGCCGCTGCCGGGCTGCAGCCGATGTCCGGCGAGGACGAGCGCCAGTTCGCGCGGGCCATCATCGCCCAGGTTCTCGAAGAGCACGCGCGCAGCGAGATCACCGTGGGCCGCCCGCCGCCGAACGCCCAGGAAGAAGAGGAACTCGCCTCGGCGATCCACGCCGCGCTGTTCGGCGTGGGCAGGCTCCAGCCGCTGCTCGAGGACCAGCAGATAGAGAACATCGACGTCAACGGCTGCGACCGCGTGTTCCTCGGCTACGCCGACGGCCGGGAGGTGATGGGCGAGCCGGTCGCGGAAAGCGACGAGGAGCTGGTCGAGCTCATCCAGATCCTCGCCGCCTACTCCGGCCTGTCCAGCCGCCCGTTCGACACCGCCAATCCGCAGCTCGACCTGCGGCTGCCCGACGGTTCCCGGCTGTCGGCGGTGATGGACGTGACGCTGCGGCCGGCCGTGTCCATCCGCCGGGCCCGGATGGGCAAGGTGTTCCTGGCCGACCTGGTGGGCAACGGGACGATGTCTCCCGAGGTCGGATCCATGCTCGCCGCCGCGGTGGCGGCGCGGAAGAACATCATGATCGCCGGGGCGACGAACGCGGGCAAGACCACGCTGCTGCGGGCGCTGGCCAACCAGATTCCGGGCGAGGAACGGCTCATCACCGTCGAGCGCGCGCTCGAGCTGGGACTGGATCACTTCCCTGAGCTGCACCCGAACGTCATCGCGCTCGAAGAGCGGCTGCCCAACATGGAGGGCCAGGGCGCGATCACGATGGCCGAGCTGGTCCGCCGCTCGCTGCGGATGAACCCGAGCCGGGTCATCGTCGGCGAGGTGCTCGGCGACGAGATCGTCACCATGCTCAACGCGATGTCCCAGGGCAACGACGGCTCGCTGTCCACCATCCACTCCAACTCCTCGCTTGAGGTGTTCAACCGGATCGCCACCTACGCGATCCAGTCATCCGAACGGCTCCCGGTCGAGGCGACGCACATGCTGATCGCTGGCGCGATCGACTTCGTGGTGTTCATCGAGAAGCGGAACGAGTTCTCCCGCGGCGGCCGGCTGCGCCGGTACGTCAGCAGCGTCCGCGAGGTGACCGGCATAGACGGCCGGGTGCTGTCCAGCGAGGTCTTCACCCCCGGCCCGGACGGCCGGGCGGTGCAGCACGCCCCGCTCTCGTGCACGGACGAGCTGTTCATGCACGGGTACGCGCCGGCCCAGGGAGCGTGGCGCTGATGCTCACCGACACCGGCCAGTTGCTGGCCCTGCTGGCCGGGGCGCTGGCCGGCGGCGGGGTATTCCTGGCCGTCATCGCGATCCGCGGCCTGCCGCCCAGGCCGCCCAGGGGTCCCGGCCGGCTCGGCGAGCTGCGTGACAAGGTGCTCGGGGTACGCGGGCTGAGCGCGCTCGTGGGCGGCATGATCATCCTGCTGCTCACCCGCTGGGTGGTCGCCGCCGTGGGGTACGCGCTGCTCATCCTGTTCTGGGACCGGCTTTCCGGCGGCGCGGGCGGCGAGCGGGCCGCCATCGCCCGGCTGGAGGCGCTGGCCACCTGGACCGAGTCGCTGCGGGACACGATCGCGGGCGCGGTCGGGCTGGAGCAGGCCATCCCGGCCTCGCTGCGCGCCGCCGCCCCCGCCCTCCGGGATCCGCTGATCACCCTGGTGGACCGGCTGCACACCCGGGTGCCGCTGACCGACGCGCTGCGCAGGTTCGCCGACGACCTGGGCGATCCGAGCGCCGACCTCATCCTGGCCGCACTGATCATCAACGCGCGGCTGCGCGGGCCTGGCCTTCGAGCCCTGCTCGGCGCGCTGTCCGGCGCCGTCCGCGAGGAGCTGGACATGCGCCGCAGGATCGAGGCGCAGCGCAAGTCCACCCGGTTCAGCGCGATGTTCGTGGTCGGCTTCTCGGTCGGTGTGGCCGTCCTGCTGGCCATCTTCAACCGGCATTTCGTGCAGGTGTATGACAGCGCGAGCGGCCAGCTCGTGCTGGTGGTCATCGCCGCGCTGTACGCGGCCGGGTTCTACTGGCTGACCCGGCTGGCCCGGTTCGACATGCCGGAGCGGATTCTCGTCGGCGGCCGGGCCGCGCCGGCACCGGCCGAGGTACCCGAGACCGCGGGGGCCTGGCCGGGAGGTGCGGGATGACCGCCGCGGTCGCTGCCGGCGCGGTCGCAGGTATCGGCCTGTTCCTGCTCGTCCTGGCCCTGATCCCGCGCCGGGTCAGCCTGGCCCGGCAGATCGCGGCGTTCGACGCCGGCCGCACCGGTCAGGGCGCACGCCGCGCCGCGCGGCCGGTCAGCGGAAAGGAGAGCGAGGCCAGCCGCCGGATCGGCGCCGTGGCGGCCAGGCTGTGCGCCGAGCAGGGCTGGGAATTCCCTTCGGTCAAGGCGAACCTGTCGCTGACCGGCAAGTCATTTGAGAGTTACCTGGCAGGGAAGATCCTGTTCGCGCTGGTCGGCCTGATCTTCGTGCCCATCCTGGCTATCTTGGCCGGGCTGGCCGGGATTCACTTTCCCGTGGTCATCCCGGTCTGGATGGTCCTGATCGCGGCCGGCGTCTTCTTCTTCCTGCCTGATCTGGAGCTCAAGCAGAAGGCCACGGCGAGGCGTCGCGACTTCCGGCACGCGGTCGGCTCTTTCCTCGACCTGGTGGCCATGAACCTGGCCGGCGGCCGCGGCGTCCCCGAGGCGCTGATGGCCGCGGGAGAAATCGGCAGCGGCTGGGCCATGTGGCGGATCCGGGACGCCCTCACCAACGCCCGGATCACCGGCCAGACGCCGTGGCAGGCGCTCGGCGGCCTCGGCGAGGACGTCGGCGTCGAGGAGCTCACTGATCTGTCGGCCGCGCTCAGCCTGGTCGCCGAGGACGGGGCCAAGGTGCGGGAATCGCTGACCGCGCGGGCGGCGAGCCTGCGCCGGCGCGAGATCTCGGACCTGGAGGGAAAGGCTGGCGAGCGTTCGCAGTCGATGCTGATCGCGCAGATGCTGCTGTGCGTGGGTTTCCTGCTTTTCATCCTGTATCCAGCCGCGATAGCCGTGTTTAACGCCTAGCATCACCCCCCTAGGGGGCCAGTACCGAAAGGAAGCGCGTAGCCATGACCCCGCTCAACGAGCCTTTCGTGGAATATCTCCGGGTGCTGCTCGGTAAGCGCCTGGCCGCCGCCCGCGACGGCGACGGCGGCGCCTCGGCCATTGAATGGGCAATCATCACCGGCCTGCTCGCCCTGATCGCGCTGGCGATCTTCGTCATCATCAAGAACAAGATCGTCACCTCGGCCAACAACATCAAGACCGGTCCCTGAGATGGCAGGCCGCGGCGATCTGGCGCGGCAACGGTCTCGCAAACGCCCGGCGGGAACCCCCGGTCGCGCCAGCCCACGGGGCGGACAGCGGGAGGACGGGGCGAGTTCCATCGAGCTTGTCCTGCTCGCGCCGCTGGTGATCCTGAGCATCCTCCTCGTGGGCCAGTTCGCCATGTGGTACCAGGCCCGGCACGTCGCGATCGCGGCGGCCCAGGCCGGCGCCCGGGTGGCCCGCGACACCGCCCAGGGGCTGCCCTGGGCGGGCCCGGCCACCACGGCCGCGCAAGGCTACGCCCGGCAACTGGGCGGTTCGCTGCTGCAGAGCAGCAGCGCACGGGCGATCGGCGGCGGGAACGTACGCGGCGTCGAGGTAGTGGGCACCGCCCCCAGCATCATCCCCATCCCGGGGCTGACCTTCCGCATCGACGAGACCTCGCAGGGCCCCGCCGAATGCTTCCGGCCCAGCGAACAGCCAGCCCAATGCGCAGGCAGCTAGCCGCCCCTGGCGGGCTTGGCCGCCAGACCGCGAGCTGGGGCAGGCAGCTAGCCGCCCCTGGCGGGCTTGGCCGCCAGACCGCGAGCTGGGGCAGGCAGCTAGCCGCCCCTGGCGGGCTTGGCCGCCAGACCGCGAGCTGGGGCAGGCAGCTAGCCGCCCCTGGCGGGCTTGGCCGCCAGACCGCGAGCTGGGGCAGGCAGCTAGCCGCCCCTGGCGGGCTTGGCCGCCAGACCGCGAGCTGGGGCAGGCAGCTAGCCGCCCCTGGCGGGCTTGGCCGCCGGACCGCGAGCTGGGGCAGGCAGCTAGCCGCCCCTGGCGGGCTTGGCCGCAGGCGGACCGCGAGCTGGGGCAGGCAGCGAGCCGCCTCCGGCCGGCTGCGCAGCCGCCGGGCCGCGAGCCGGCGCGACCGCGGATCCCTGGCCATCGAGCTGGTGATCCTCACTCCCATCCTGGTGCTCTTCATGGCGGTGCTGGTGGCTCTCGGCCGGATCGTTGAGGCCCAGGGTCAGGTCGACGGGGCGGCCAGGGACGCGGCACGGGCGGCGTCCGTCGCCCAGAATTCCGGGACCGCGCTGGGCGACGCGCGGACGGCCGCCGACACCGATCTGGTCGGCGCGAGCAAGTGCGCCGATGCCCCGAACGTGACCTTCGGCAGCGGCACCACCCTGGCTCCCGGCGGCGTGGTGAACGTCATTGTTACCTGCCGGGTGGGGCTGCCGGCATTGTCGTTTATCGGATTTCAGACCAAGACGATTACGGGTCATGCATCGGCCCCTATTGACACATTCTCGGTGGGAGGATAGGCCCATGCGACGGAAGGGCGGCATGGGGTGGCGCGGCGACCGCGGCACGCTGTCCCTGTTCGTCGTCCTGTTCACCCCGGTGGTCGTGCTGCTGGCCGGGCTCCTCGTCGACGGCGGCATCGCGATCAACGCGAGGGAGCGCGCCGCCGACGTGGCGCAGCAGGCGGCCCGGGCAGGCGCCAATGACCTGGACGTGGCCGCCTTGCGATCGGGCACGATCGAGCTTGACCCGGGTGCCTGCAATGTCGCTACCGCGTTCGTGGGCAAGTACACGGGCATCGGGGCCACGCCCGGACCGTGCGCGTTCGTTCCGGTCAACGGGCACCCGGGTATCAAGGTGTACGCGACCGTGACCGTGCGCTCGCAGTTCCTCGGTCTCATCGGGATCGGCACCTTCGCCCAGACCTCGTACGGCGAGGCCGCACCGGTCTGCGGGATCACTCAGGGAGGTCAGTGCTGATGGCGCCCCCGATTCCAGGGCTCAGGCGGCCGGTCACCGTCAACCGCCGGACGGCCGGCGATGTCGCGGCCGGAGTCCTGGCCATCCTGGCCCTCGCCGTGCTGACCGTGGGCGTGCCGGTCGCACTGATCACCGTGCTCGGCTTGCCCATCCCGCACTCCAGGCCGACGCTGGGCCTGCTCACCCACCAGCTCAGCATCCTCAGCATCATCCAAATCCTGTCGGTCATCGTCTGGCTGGCCTGGCTGCAGCTGGTCTTCTGCGTGCTCGCCGAGATCAGGGCCGCGATCAGGAACGTCGGGGTGCCGGCCCGTATCCCGCTGTCCGGCGGCACCCAGGCGATTGCGCACCGGCTGGTCACCGCGGCACTGCTGCTGGTCAGCGCGTCCGCGGCGCTGTCGCCCGCGTTCGCGCGCAGCGGCCCGGCGCCGCGCGCGGCACATACGATCTCGGCCACCGACGGTGGCGGCAGCCACGCGCAGCGGGGAGCGACAGACCCGGAGCGGGTGGCCGCACACGCGGCTGAGGCCGCGGCAGGCCACGCGTCGCACGGGCCGCACGTGCAGAAGATCTACATCGTGAAGCCGCCCGTCGGGCGCTTCCACGAGAGCCTGTGGGAGATCGCCGAGAATCATCTCGGCAACGGCCTGCGCTACCGCGAGATCTTCGCGATGAACGAGGGCCGCCTGCAGCCCGACGGGACCAGGCTGACCATCGCCAGCCTGATCAGGCCGGGCTGGATATTGCGCATGCCGCGTGACGCGTTCGGCCCCGGCATCGAGATCGTCTCGCACGCGCCGGGCGGCCCCGCGGGCGCCGCCGAGCAGGCCGGAGCCCGGCAGGCCAAGCGGGCCACCCAGGCCGCGGCCGGAGCGCAGGGCAGCGGGTCCGGGCCGGCCCGGGACTCGGCGGCCGCGCCGGGCGCCCCAGCCGGCGAGCCGCGGCCCAGGAGCGGAGCCGGCGGCCCCGGCCCCGGCGGTGGCGGCTCCGGCGGCGGCCCCGGCAGCCCCGGGGGTGGTCCGGGCGGCGGCGGCGGCCGCTATCACACGGCCCTGAGCCCGGCCCAGGGGGCGCCAGGCAGCGCGCTGCTCTCCTTCCCTTACGAGCTCTCGGCCGCATCGCTGCTCGCCGCGGGGGTTCTGGCCGCGCTCGGCAGGCGCCGGCGCGAGCAGCTCTGGCAGCGCGCGTTCGGTCATCGGGTCGTCATCCCCGAAGGCGACGCGGCCCTGGCCGAGGCAGCCCTGCGGCTCGGCGCGAGCGAACCGTCGGCCCGGCTGCTCGACACGGGCTGCGGTCGCTGTCACAGGAACTCGCCGCGCAGGGCAAGGCGCCGCCGACGGTGTTCGCCGCGCACCTCGGGCAGGTCAATCTCGACCTGTGGATCGCGCCGCGCGGACAAGAACCCGCCGCAGCCCTGGCAGCCCGTGGACGACGGCCAGGTGTGGCGGCTGCCGCTGGCTGCCGTGGCGGGCCTGGACCCGGACGAGGCCGGAGCGGCGCTGGCCCCCTACCCCGGCCTTGTCTCGATCGGCACCAGCGACACCGGCCGGATGCTCGTCGATCTCGAGGTCGCGCAGGGGCTGATCGCGGTGCGCGGGCCGCGCGGCATGGTGCAGGCCGTGCTCGCCGCGATGGCCGTGGAGCTGGCCACCAACCGCTGGTCGGACCGGATGCAGATCATGCTGGTCGGCTTCGGTCCCGAGCTGGCCATGCTCGCCCCGGACCGGATCACCGTGGCCAGCACGCTCGATGAGGTGATGCCGGCGCTGGAGGCCAGGGCCGCCGAGGTCGAGCGCTCGCTGGCCTCGCTGGGCGCCGATACGGTGCTCACCGGCCGGTCCCGCGGCCTGCACCCGGACTCGTGGGCCCCGCATTACCTGATCATGGCCGTGCCGCCCACCCCCCAGCAGCGGGAGCGGCTGCTGGCGCTGGCCAGTACCAGGCACCGGACCGCGATGGGCTACGTAGCGGCCGGTGACGTGCCCGGCGCGACCTGGTCGTGGGACGTCACCGAGCAGGGGCGGCTGCACGCGGGCGTGCTCGGCTTCGACCTGAAGGCGCAGCTGCTGCCGGCGCAGCAGTACGCGGCCGTGGTGGAGCTGCTGCATGCCGCCGGGCAGGCGGGCGGGGTGACGCTCGATGACCCGCCGCCGGATGCGGCCCCGCCCGAGCAGCTCGTGCCCGGAGCCCGGATGGCGGTGGAGGTCAGGCTGCTCGGCCAGGCAGCCGTGCAGGCGCCCGGCGGCATCGAGCCGGACCGGGTCGGGGTGGCGACGGAGATCGTCATGTACCTGGCCGCGCATCTGGGCGGCGTCCACCCGAACGTGCTCACCGGCGTGATCTGGCCGCGCGGGGTCACCCCGGAGGTGCAGCGAGCGATGCTGGCCCGGGTGCGCGACTGGCTGGGTGCCGACAGCGCCGGCCGTCCCAACCTGGTCGTCGACGGCACCGGCCGGGTGAGCCTGGGACCGCAGGTCCGGGTGGACTGGCAGGTGTTCCGGGCGCTGCTCGGCCAGGCCGCCGCGGCCAGGCGAGCGGGCACGCCGAGGCCCGGAGACGAGGCGGCCATCCTGGCCCGAGCGCTGGACCTGGTCACGGGTCAGCTCCTCGACGGGCGGGCCCCCGGCCGGTACGCCTGGCTGGCTGGCGACCCGCTGGAATACGAGACGGCCGCCCGGGTCGCGGACGCTGGTCACCGGCTCGCCGAGCTGCGCCTGGCCGCGGGTGACGCCCAGGGCGCGATGGACGCGGCCAGGGCCGGGCTGCGGCTCGCGTTCAGCGACGAGCTGCTCTGGCGCGACCTGCTCACCGCCGCGCACGCCACCGGCCGCGAGCACGTGCTGCGCGCGGTGGTCGGCGAGGTCTCCGCCCGGGTCTCGCTGGACGAGGTGCTGCCCAGGATGGCCCCCAAGACCGAGGCGCTCATCGACGAGCTGCTGCCGTCCTGGCGCTCGTCGGTGGCCTGACCGCCGGCGGCGCCCATGACGCTGAGCTGCCATTCATGAGACCCGTGCTGATCGCCGCGCTCGCCGCGGCCGGGCTGGCGGCCGGCCCGGTGCTGCGGGCCGTGATCGCCGCCCTGTCCGTGCCCTCCGGCCAGCCCTGGCGGCGGTCCTGCCCGGAATGCGAGAGTCCGCTGCCGCCGGCCGCGGCCCAGCTCGCGACCGGACGGGTCACGGGACCGGGTCAGCGAGCGGCGTCGGCCGCGCGGCCGCGCGGGGCGGCGTCGGCCGCGCGGCCTGGCTGGCGGCCGGTCCGGGCCGCGCTGCCGGTGCTGCCGCCGGACGGTCGCTGCCCGGCCTGCCGCGCCCGGCTGGGGCCTCCCGCGCTGACGGTCGAGGTCACCGCGGCCGTCGTGGCGGGCGTGCTGGCCGCCCGCATCCATCCGGTGCTGGTGCTGACGGCCATGTGCTGGCTGGCCGCCTGCGCGATCCCGCTGGCCTACGTCGACGCGGCCGTCCGGCGGCTGCCCGATCTGCTCACCGTCCCGGCCTACGCGGGCACGGCCGTGTTCTTGCTGGCCGCCGCTGCCGACGACGGATCCTGGTCCCGGCTGGGCCGCGGGCTGCTCGGCGGCGCCGGATACGCGGCGTTCTGCCTCGTCCTGTTCCTGCTCAGCCCGTCCGGCATGGGTCCCGGCGACGTCAAGCTGGCCGCCAGCCTGGGCACCGCCCTGGCTTGGCTGAGCTGGGGCGCCCTGATCGAGGGCGCGCTGGCAGGCTTCCTGCTGGGCGGCGTCTACGGCGTGACCCTGCTGGCGCGGGGGCGGGCCGGCCGCAAGACCCAGCTGCCATTTGGCCCTTTCATGATCACCGGCACGTTTCTCGTGCTGGCCGTGACCGGACTGCCCGGGTAGCCTGCCTTCGCCTGCGCGGGCCTCCGCCGCCGGGCACGGTGGCGCGCGAGCACCGGTGATCGCCCCGGCCGTCAGCTGTTCAGTACCGTCAGCCGTTCGGTACCGTCAGCCGTTCAGTCCCTCGATCTGGTCCACCGGCACGGTGGCCGGCCTGCTGGTGATCGGGATCGGCGGCAGCGCGTTCGGCCCGGGACCGTGCAGGATCCCGGCGCCCCAGGTGACGTTGAACCTGACGGTGGCGGTGATCGTGGCCCCGGTCGTCGTGGCCCGCCACAGCGCCCCGCAGTCCGGAGCCTGTCCCGGCCCTGCGTCGGCAGGCGGATGGCTCACCGGGTACTTCGAGCCGTCGATGCCGCAGCCGGCCGAGTACGGGGTCCCCGGCCCCGCGACGTGCACGGTGAATCCCGAGGACGCAGGCTGCGCCCACACCGTCGCGGACTGATTGCCCAGCGTGGCCGTGACGCTGTAGGTGCCGTTCGGGTTCACCCGCTGCCTGATGGTGCCGGCCTGGCCCGCCCAGTTCGCCCATACATAGGTGGCCAGGTTGACATAGCCCTTACGGGCCGGGTTCGTGGTCAGGGTCGGCTGCGGGATCAGCATGTGGTTGTACGCGAAGGCGGCGAGGATCTTGGGCGGGATGGGCGGCATCGGCGGTACCTGCCCTGGCGGTACCCAGGCGTAGAGCGGGAGCTTCAGGCAGGCCGCCGCGCCGGCCGGGCCCGCCGCCGGGTTGATCGGGAGCACGTACCAGGTCCCGGGCGGGCCGCCGTTCTTCAGTTGCTGCTTGGCCCGCTGCACGGACTGGTAGACACCGAAGGGCAGGATGGGGGCCGCGTCGGGAAACTGCGAGACGATGTAGTGCGCCCCGGCGATCGTGTCGCCGATCGGCTCCCACAGGCACGGCGGCGGCGGGACGTTCACCGGAACCTGGGCGGATCCGGATCCCGGGGTGTAGTCGCCGCTTAGCCTGATGAAGCTGCTCAGCGAGACCGAGCAGGTGGCGCCGGTGCAGTTGACGCCGCTTCCCGCGCTGGCCGGCCCGGCCAGCAGCAGGACCGGCAGGGCGGTCGCGATGATCCCCGCGAGAGCGACGCGTCGCATCATGGTCCGCACTCCTTAGCCCGCGGATAGTAGATGACCGGGTAAACCGACACCACGTGCCATGCGCCCTGCTGCCGCGCGAGGACGTCGGTGTTGAGGTAGTAATGCTGATCGGCCGGGGCGTGATCGGGAACGATTTTTCCCGTGGCCAGGCTGATGTTTTCCGAATGTGAATTGTCAAAACATTCTGAGACGTCGATATCGCCTTTGAGCGACGGGTCCGGGAAGGCTCGCATGTGCGAGAAACGGATGGTCCCCCGGAAGGACTCGGTGGTGATGTCCGCCATGCCGAGGGTTGACTTCAGGCCGTCCAGAACGCCGCCCCCCGAGACCCAGGACGTCCAGCGCTGATCCCGGCCGCCTTTGTACTCCGCGTAGAGGAAGGCGAGCAGGAAGTCCTCGGCGGTGGTCATGGCCTGGTTCGCGCGGGCGGTGCCCGGAACCCGGGAGGGCATGACAATGTGCACGCCAGAGCCGAACGGAGGCCAGGTCAGGCCGCCAGGACCAGAGGCGGGCGAGGCGGGGAGGAAGGTGTTGCCTGACAGGGCCGTACCGGCGGGGTGAAAGGTGCCCGGCTTCGGCGAGCCGCAGCCAGCTAGCGCGGCGAGCAATGTCCCAGCGAGGAGGCCCGCCAGCGTCCGCCGTCCCATCGCAACTCCATCCTGCTATGGACGGACCGGTCGTTTGGCTATCAGGTAACGAGTACCGGCAACATACCGAACCCCGGACCTGGTCGCAGCCATTGTCATAAAGATGAGACAAGCCCCGCGCGTTCGCGCGGGGCTGAGGCAAACGTGCCGCGACAGCCCGGATAACGGCGTCTAGGCTAGTGTCGGTTACCCGGGGGAAATTCGCCGCAGGCAGGTTCGCCGGCTAGACGGCGATGTCGGGCAGCCCAGGGCTGCCCGACACCACCGAAGCACAGGGCGGCGGCCGGCCGCCCTGTGCCGTCTCTACCCGGCATGCCTGGCTCTGGCGCCATGAGCTGCTGTGCGACCAGCGGCACCATGAACGCGCGGCCTGCCGTGCCTGGCCGTCGTGCTGGCGAGGGCGGAGCGGACCCGACGGCCCCGGCGCGCCAGCCTGGCGCGCTGCGAGGCGACAGCCTCGTTCCGCAAGTCCTTGACCCGCTCGGCAGCCACTGACTCCATGAACCCCGGATACATGGCTTCCTCCTTGCTGAGGGCCGTAGGGCCGGCCCAACATCATTGAGAATCGCCGTAAGGCCCAGGGTCCGGCATCGGGCGGATGCCCTATCTTCCCGTCGAACACCGCGCTTACCAGGCAGAAAGCCGCCGGGCTGTGCCTAGGCAGTGCCTTAGTGCGTGCCGGGCCCTGGTCACGGCCGGGCGCGGCCAGGGCGCCCCCCGGCGGCGGGGCGCCGGCCATCGCCGCTCTCATAGACTGGTGCGGCCGCCATCCGCGGCGACCCGCCGACGATCCAGTGAGAACAGCCGCATGCCCGCTCCCCAGCCCGCCCCCACCGCAGGCCTGATCGCCACCCGCGACGACCTGCGCAACGTCGCGATCGTCGCGCACGTGGACCACGGCAAGACGACGCTGGTGGACGCGATGCTGTGGCAGTCCGGGGCGTTCCGCGCGAACGCGCAGATCGCCGAGCGCGTGCTCGACTCGGGCGACCTGGAACGGGAGAAGGGCATCACGATCCTGGCCAAGAACACCGCGGTCCGCCACGGCGGGATGACCATCAACATCGTGGACACGCCGGGACACTCGGACTTCGGCGGCGAGGTGGAGCGCGGCCTGTCCATGGTGGACGGGGTCCTGCTGCTGGTGGACGCCAGCGAGGGCCCGCTGCCGCAGACCAGGTTCGTGCTCCGCAAGACGCTCGAGGCCAGGCTGCCGGTCATCTTGGTGATCAACAAGGTGGACCGTCCCGATGCGCGCATCGCCGAGGTCGTGGATGCCTGCTACGAGCTCTTCCTGGACCTGGACGCCACCGAGGAGCAGATCGAGTTCCCGATCGTGTACGCCTCCGCGCGGGCCGGCCGGGCATCGCTGGCCAGGCCGGCCGACGGCGCGATGCCCGACTCGCCGGATCTCGAGCCGCTGTTCACGGTGCTGGCCGACGCGGTCCCCGCTCCCCGGTACGACCCGACCGCACCGCTGCAGGCCCAGGTGGCCAACCTGGACGCCTCCGCGTACCTGGGCCGGATCGCGCTGTGCCGGGTGCACAACGGGACCATCTCCCGGGGACAGCAGGTGGCCTGGTGCCGCCGGGACGGCAGCATCGAGCGGGTCAAGATCACCGAGCTCTACCTGACCGAGGCGCTGGACCGGGTGCCGGTGAACAGCGCCGGGCCCGGTGACATCATCGCCATCGCCGGGATCGGCGAGATCATGATCGGCGAGACCCTGGCCGACCCCGACGATCCGCGCCCGCTGCCGCTGATCACGGTGGACGAGCCAGCCATCTCCATGACGATCGGGGTGAACACCTCGCCGCTGGTCGGCAGCCAGCACGCGGGCCCTGGCGGCCGGGCGCCGCGGGAGCGAACCAAGGTCACCGCGAGGCTGGTGCGGGACCGGCTGGAACGCGAGCTGGTCGGCAACGTCTCGATCCGGGTGCTGCCGACCGAGCGCCCGGACACCTGGGAAGTGCAGGGCCGCGGCGAGCTGGCCCTGGCGGTGCTGGTGGAGACCATGCGGCGGGAAGGCTACGAGCTCACCGTGGGCCGCCCCACGGTGGTCATCCGCGAGGTGGACGGCGCGGTACACGAGCCGGTAGAGCGGCTCAGCGTGGACGTGCCCGAGGAGTACCTGGGCGCGGTCACGTCGCTGCTCGCCACGCGCAAGGGCAGGCTCGAGAGCATGGTCAACCACGGCACCGGCTGGGTGCGGCTGGAGTTCATGGTGCCTGCCCGCGGGCTGATCGGGTTCCGGACGCAGTTCCTCACCGACACCCGGGGAACCGGCCTCGCCCACCAGGTGTTCGAGGGCTACGAGCCGTGGGCCGGGGACCTGCGGGCCCGCCCCACCGGGTCGCTGGTGGCCGACCGGGCCGGCACGGTCACCGCGTACGCGATGTCCGGGCTGCAGGAGCGCGGCTCGCTGTTCGTGGCGCCGGGCACCGAGGTGTACGAGGGCATGATCGTGGGGGAGAACTCCCGCTCGGACGACATGGACGTCAACATCACCAGGGAGCGCAAGCTCACCAACGTCCGCCAGTCCACCGGAGAGGAACTCGAGCGGCTGGTGCCGCCGCGGCTGCTGAGCCTGGAGCAGGCGCTGGAGTTCTGCGCGAGCGACGAGTGCGTGGAGGTCACGCCGTCCGCCGTCCGGCTGCGCAAGACCGTGCTGGACGCCAGGGAGCGGGGCCGGAGCCGGGCCCGGCAGGCCCGCGGGCGCGGCTGACCGCTGCGGCGGCGCCTACTTCACGTTGAGTCCAATTCAGGCCATCCGCGCGGTCTGAGTCGGTCCGCGCATTCCGCCTTTTCGCAGGCCAGGGCCTTACAGATTACGCACCGTCCGCGCCGGTCCGCCGACGTCGGACGGGTCTGGCAAGATCGCTGTCTCCGCCTGGGATTCTGACGCCGCAGATCAACATCGGTTACTTGATGGCCTCTTGTCAGTGAGCGGAAGTGAAGCCACTATAGGCAAATCGGGCTGCCGGGGTGAGGGGAGGCTCGGATGGTGACGGCGTGGATACGCGGTTTCACCGCGGTGGGGGGGAGCAGGCGCCTTCATGCAGCGGTTGGTTTAGCGGCGCTGGCGGTTGCGTTAGGGCCGGCGGCGGTCGCGGGGGCAGATCGGGCGGGCGGAGCGCGTACCGGTGTTACGCAGTCGTGGCCGGTGGCGGGGCAGAACGTCGCCAACACCCGCGACCAGGCTGCTGAGTCGCTCATCTCTGCAGCCAACGTCGGTCAGCTGAAGCAGAAATGGTCGCTCAAGACGGCGGGGGATGTCACTGCCACCCCGACAATGATGAACGGCGTGCTGTACTTCCCTGACCTGGGCGGCATGCTGTGGGCCGTGGGCTCGGCCGGGAAAGTCCACTGGTCCCACACGGTCGCCAGCTACACCGGCATTGCCGGTGATGTATCCAGGAACAGCCCGGCCATCGACGGCGGTGAGCTGATCACCGGGGATGGCTTTCATCTCAACAAGCTGAACACGGGCGCGCATGTGTTCGCGGTGAACCGCACGACCGGGGCGTTGCTGTGGTCAGTGCAAGTGGACACCGATCCCGCGTCCATCGTCACCGGTTCTCCCACCGTCTATAACGGCGTCGTCTACGTGGGCGTGTCTTCCTATGACGAGAGCGACAGCGACCTGTGCTGCACCTTCCGCGGAGTGGTGGTGGCGCTGAGCGCCGCCACCGGGCAGATCCTGTGGAAGACCTATACCGTCCCGTCCAACAACAACGGCAGCGACTCCAACCTGCCTGGTTACTACTCTGGCGGAGCGGTCTGGGGTTCTGCCCCGGTCGTGGATCCGGCAACCGGCCTGCTTTACGTCGCGACCGGCGATAACTACTCGGTGCCCGCCGGGACCTGCCAGAAGCCCAACCAGAAGAACTGCCAACCGCCGGTCGCAAGTGACTACTTCGACTCCATCCTTGCGCTGCAGCTCAGCACCGGCGCGGTCGCCTGGGATTACCCCACGGTCACGGCAGATGCCTATAACGGTACCTGCACGACCCTCTGCGGCCCGGATGACGATTTCGCCTCCTCACCAAACTTGATCACTACGACCAACCCGGTCACGGGCACCTCTGAGCAAGTGATCGGCGCGGGCCAAAAGAGCGGCTATTACTGGGCGCTCGACCCGGCAACCGGCAAGCTCTTGTGGCATACGAAAATCGGCCCCGGTGGCGGCGGAGGCGGGATCTTCTGGGGATCGGCCACCGACGGCACCAACATTTACAGCGCCGAAGCCGACGCTAACAAAACGCCATACTCGCTCCAAGGATCTGGCCCCTACGCAGGGCAGACCATCACCGGCGGATCCTGGACGGCCATGAACGCGGCCACCGGGGCGATCCTGTGGCAGACCCCCGATCCGCAATCGGCGTCCGATACCGGGTATGTAAGCGTGGCCAACGGCGTCGTCTACGCCGATTCCAACGCCAGTACGGGGACCAACATGTACGCGCTGGATGCCAGCACCGGCGCCATTCTCTGGTCCTTCGCCAGCGGCGGCGAAGTCCGGTCCGGCGCGGCGATCGTCGGCGCCCAGGTCTACTGGGGCTCGGGTTACCGTGGCGGCCCTAACAACAGGCTGTACGCCTTCGGCCTCCCCGCCGGTGCCCGGCATGGCGCCTAGGAAGTGCCGGGTTCGGCGGCACCGGCCAGCCCCGGCCGCGGCAGGTTCGACTGCGTGGCGCCGCCCGGGCTCGGCCCGGGGCCCGAGCGAATCATGACGTCACCAATAGTAACTGAGGTATTGCATTCTGTTTACAACTACGTCACTAACGACTAGCGTCGGGGAAGACCCCTGGGGGGGATCGTGAATTGGGGGGTGAGGCTCGTGGATTGCAGGAGGAAGGCATCCTGGTCGCGGCGCGGTGGCAAGGCCGCGCTGCTGGCCGCGGCGTCAATAACCGGGGTTGGCGCGGTGACCCCGGCTAGCGTGGGAGGTCGGGCGGCTGGGCCGCTGGCTCCGGCTGGCTCTGCTGGCACTTCGACGTTGACGGCATTATCGGCGCGTAAGCTGCCATCTGCTCCGGTTCGCCTGCTGAAAGCTGCGGGCACTGGGTCTCCCATCCAGCACGTGGTCGTCATCGAGGCCGAGAACCACTCGTTCGACAACATCCTCGGCTTCTGGTGCGACGCGAACCCGGGCCGCTGTCCGGCTGGCGGGATGCCGCCCTCGGTCACCCTGTCGAACGGGGCCGTAGTCACGCCGGTCACCGACTCGGACAAGGTGCCGAACGTCGTGCACAACGTGAAGTCGCAGCAGGCGGCCATCGACGGCGGCACGATGGACGGCTGGCAGAATATCTCCGGGTGCGGCGCCTCGACGGGCTACCAGTGCATCAGCGGCTACCAGCCATCGCAGGTACCCAACCTGACCCGGCTGGCGGGCAGCTTTACCATCGGGGACGACATGTTCTCCATGGCCGACGCGCCGTCGTGGGGTGGTCACATTGATGCTGTCTCCGCCACGCTGGATCATTTCCTGGGTAACAACCCGTTCGTCAAGCAGGGCACAAACCCGGGCATAGGGTCCGGCAGAGGCTGGGGTTGTGACAGCGGTCTGTACGCCACGTGGATCGGGGCGAAGGGCGGCACCCGGAGCGTCCCGTCGTGCATCCCGGATTACTCGCTGGACCCGGCCCAGTACCCCTATGGTGGGGCGTTCGCGCAGACGCCGGTGGCGAGCGTTCCCACCATCATGGACCGGCTGAATTCGGCTGGCCTGCCCTGGAAGATCTATGGCGGAATAAGCGGCCAGAAAGGCTACGTCTGGTCGATCTGTCCGACGTTCGCCGAGTGCCTGGACACCAGCCAGGACAGCAATCTGGTACCGTCGTCGAGTTTCCAGGCCGACGCTTCGGCCGGTGCGCTGGCCTCGTTCAGCGTGGTGACACCGGGCGGCTCCACATTCGCCGATTCCGGTCACAACGACATGTCCATGACCGCCTGCGACAACTGGATCGGCAGCCTGGTCCAGTCCGTCGAGAACGGGCCGGACTGGTCCTCGACCGCCATCTTCATTACTTTCGATGACTTCGGGGGCTTCTACGACCAGGTCCCGCCGCCGGTCAACCCGGACGGCACCCAGGAAGGCCCACGGCTGCCGCTGATCATCGTCAGCCCATACGCCAGGCCCGGCTTCACCGACAACACCGAGACCAGTTCCGCCGGCATCCTCACGTACGCCGAGGACACCTTCGGACTGATGCCACTGACCGCGAACGACGCGACGGCGTATGACTTCAGCGACGCCTTCGACTACTCGCAGGCACCGCTGAAGCCCGTCCAGATGACGAAAACGCCGCTCCCGTCGTGGGCCCGACACATGAAGATCACCAAGGCCGAGGCTGACGATCCGACATAGTACGGCAGGGCAGCGTAAGATGAGCCTTCTTGATCTTGCCCGCTGGGGCTCTGACCTGGAAATGTGGTGTCCGGGGGGAACTGAACTACGGGCATGCACCGGGACGCAGAGAAGGGCATTCTGAGCAGCCCATTCGCCGGTCCGGGCGCCAGCGGGTATACACCGGGATACGCCTGCGGGCAAGGCGTGCGCCGACACGGATACATCGCGGCTGACGAGCTGGGCAAGCCGCTGAGGCCGCACAGATACTCCGCCGAGTCCGCCCGGCTCTGCCGGGAGGCCGGCGAGCCGGTCAGCCGGCGGCACGACGCCCGGCACAGCCTCAACAGCCTGCTGGCCGAGCGGGGCGTGCCGCCGCACATCAGGGCGCTACAGCTCGGCCATACGCCGGAGATCAACCAGACCACCTACACGCACGCGTCCGCCACGGGCCTGACCATGGTCGACGGACGCGATCGGCGACATCTGCAGCGCCATGTGACAGGCATGTGCGAAACCGGCCCCGAGCACAACGTAATCCAGGCCGCTGGCCTGCGGGAACGTGGCTGGATTCACTTCACGTTGAGGTAGATCACGCTGAAGAGCCCGAACGCGAGGCAGTAGATCGCGAACGGGTACAGCGTGTTGGTCTTGAAGTACTTCATGAGGAACCGCACCGACAGGTAGGCGCCGACCCCGGACACGATGCTCCCGACCAGGATCTGGCCGTGGATGCCGTTGCCCAGGGGACCCAGCAGGTCCGGCACCTTGAGCACGCCCGCGGCCAGGATGACCGGGGCGGACAGCAGGAACGAGAACCGGGCCGCGTCCTCGCGGGACAGGCCGCGGAACATGCCGCCGACCATGACGACCCCGTCCCGGCTGATGCCGGCCAGCAGCGCCAGGATCTGGGTAGCGCCGATGACCACCGCCTGCTTGAATCCCAGGCGGGCCAGCCTCTTGTCCGCCCGGATCGCGTCGCCGAGCTCCTGCTGCCGGACCGCCTGATGGCCGGAGGCGTGCCGGCCGGCCACCCGCTGCGCGGGCGGGACGGTGGCCAGGGCCGACTGCGAGGTGACACCACGCTGGGCCACGAGCTCCCGGTCCGCCGCGGCCTGCCGGTCGGCGCGCTTCGACGAAGCCGGCCGCCAGCGCTCTCCGGCGTACAGGATCACGCCGTTCAGCATCAGCAGCCAGGCGGCGACGACCGCCTTGCCGAAGATCACCCGGAACGCGTGCTCGGCGAACAGTCCCACGATGCCCACCGGGATGGTGGCCAGGATGATCATCCAGGCCAGCCGCTGCTCGGTGGTGGTCACCCGGCGGTCACGCAGCGAGGAGAAGAACCCGCCGATGATCCGCACCCAGTCGCGCCAGAAGTAGATGATCATCCCGATCGCGGTGGCGACGTGCAGTCCCACGATGAACGCCAGGTAGGGGGACTCAGACTTGGCGACGTTCAGGTCACTGGCCCACGAGCCGCCGATGAGCGCCGGTATCAGCACGTTGTGGCCCAGGCTGGAGACGGGGAAGAGCTCCGTCACCCCCTGAATGAAGCCGACCACGATGGCCTCGGCGTAAGTCAGGTGCGTCACGTCATCCCCTCGAGCACGCGGACGGACGGGCTCTGCGATTGGGCGGGGCTACATGGTATGCGGCCGGGACGGTACGCCCGGCGTTTCCGCGCAAACGCCGGCGCCGCGGTGTCCTATTTTTTACCGGGGATCTCGGGGGTGTCCGTGGGCTGCCTGCGGCTGATCTTCGATCCGAGCCAGACCAGCGGGTCATACTTGCGCCCGACCACGCGCTCCTTCATGGGGATCAGCGCGTTGTCGGTGATCTTGATGTGCTCTGGGCAGACCTCGGTGCAGCACTTGGTGATGTTGCAGTAGCCGAGCCCGAAGTCGTCCTGCGCGATCTCGCGCCGGTCGGCGGTGTCCGCGGGGTGCATCTCCAGCTCAGCCACCCGCATCAGGAACCGGGGCCCGGCGAACGCGGCCTCGTTCTCGGTGTGGTCCCGGATCACGTGACAGACGTTCTGGCACAGGAAGCACTCGATGCACTTGCGGAACTCCTGTGACCGGTTCACGTCCACCTGCTGCATCCGGAACTCGCCCGGCTTGATCGCCGGATCCGGCCTGAACGACGGGATCTCCCGCGCCTTCGCGTAGTTGAAACGGACGTCGGTGACCAGATCCCTGATGACCGGGAAGGTGCGCAGCGGCGTGATGGTCAGGACCTCATTTTCCCCGAACGTAGACATCCGGGTCATGCACGAGAGCCGGGGCCGCCCGTTGATTTCCATCGAGCAGGAACCGCACTTGCCCGCCTTGCAGTTCCACCGGACGGCCAGGTCACCGGCTTGCGTGGCCTGCAGCCGGTGCAGCACGTCGAGGACGACCTCGCCCTCGTTGACCTCCACCGTGTAACCGGTGAGCTCGCCGCGGCCGGCGTCACCACGCCAGATCTGGAGCTGAGCCTGGTAACCCATCAGTGTTTCTCCTCGGGCGCGGCCGCCGCCGCGGGCTCGGCCGGCGGTGCGGGTGCGGGTAGCTCGTCTTCGGTCAGGTACTTCTTCAGCTCGTCGCGGTCGAACCGCGCGAGCAGGTCGGGTCGCATCGGCGCCATCGGCTGCTTGGTCAGCTGCATCCGGTCGCCGTCGAGCGCGCAGATCAGGTTGATCTTGCGCCATTCCGGCGACATCTGCGGGAAGTCGTCGCGGGTGTGCCCGCCGCGGCTCTCCTGCCGCTCGAGGGCGGCGAGCGCCACGGACTCGGCGACCAGCAGCATGTTGCGCAGATCCAGGGCCAGGTGCCAGCCGGGGTTGTAGCCGCGGCCGCCGCCGGCGCTGACCTTGCGCGCGCGCTCCTTGAGCTTTTCCAGCTCGCCCAGCGCCTGCACCATCTCCTTCTCGGTGCGGATGAGGCCGACCAGGTTGGTCATGATGTCCTGCAGCTCCCCGTGCACGGTGTACGGGTTCTCGCCGCCGTCCCGCTCCAGCGGCGCGATGGCCTCCTCGGCCGCGGCCTCCAGGTCAGCCTGGGCGGCGGCTGGCCTCTCGGCGAGCTCGTCGAGGTAGTCCGCGGCCCCGATGCCGGCCCTGCGGCCGAAGACCAGCAGGTCGGACAGCGAGTTGCCGCCGAGCCGGTTGGAGCCGTGCATGCCGCCGGAGACCTCGCCCGCGGCGAACAGGCCGGGCACCGCGGCCGCGGCGGTCTCCGGATCCACCTCGACGCCGCCCATCACGTAGTGACAGGTCGGACCGACCTCCATCGGCTCCTTGGTGATGTCAACGTCGGCCAGTTCCTTGAACTGGTGGCACATGGACGGCAGCCGGCGCTCGATCTCCGCGGCCGGCAGCCGGCTGGCGATGTCGAGGAAGACGCCGTCGTGCGGCGAGCCGCGACCCGCCTTGACCTCGGCGTTGATCGACCGGGCCACCTCGTCACGGGGAAGCAGCTCGGGCGGCCGCCGGTTGTGGTCGGGGTCGGAGTACCAGCGGTCGGCCTCTTCCTCGGTCTCCGCGTACTGCGCCCGGAACACGTCAGGCACGTAGTTGAACATGAACCGCTTGCCCTCGGAGTTGCGCAGCACGCCGCCGTCGCCGCGTACCGACTCGGTGACCAGCAGCCCCTTCACCGACGGCGGCCAGACCATCCCGGTCGGGTGCAGCTGCACGAACTCCATGTTCAGCAGCTTCGCCCCGGCCAGCAGGGCCAGCGCGTGCCCGTCCCCGGTGTACTCCCACGAGTTGGAGGTGACCTTGTAGGTCTTGCCGATGCCGCCGGTGGCCAGCACCACGGTGGGCGCCTCGAACAGCACGAACGCGCCGCTGTCCCGGAAATAGCCGAACGCGCCGGCGATCCGCCCGCCGTCGGTGAGCAGCCGCGTGATCGTGGTCTCAGAAAACACCTTGACCATGGCCTCGGGGTCATCGCGCGCTATGGCGTCCTCCTGCTGCAGCGCGACCGCCTTCTGCTGCAGTGTCCGGATCATCTCCAGGCCGGTCCGGTCGCCGACGTGTGCCAGCCGCGGGTACTCGTGCCCGCCGAAGTTCCGCTGGCTGATCTTGCCGTCCTTGGTCCGGTCGAACAGCGCGCCCCAGGCCTCAAGCTCCCAGACCCGGTCCGGGGCCTCGTTAGCGTGCAGCTCGGCCATCCGCCAGTTGTTCAGGAATTTCCCGCCCCGCATCGTGTCGCGGAAATGCACCTGGGCGTTGTCGCGCGGGTTGACGTTGCCCATGGCCGCGGCCGCGCCGCCCTCGGCCATCACCGTGTGCGCCTTGCCGAACAGCGACTTGGAGATGATCGCTGTCTTCTTGCCGCGCATCCGGGCCTCGATCGCCGCGCGCAGCCCCGAACCGCCCGCGCCGATGACCACGACGTCGTAGGAGTGCCGCTCGATGTCCGTCATGCCGCCTGCCTCAGTTGAAGATCCGCGGATCGCTGAAGACGCCAGCCGACACCAGCCAGATGTAGAGGTCCGCCAGCATCAGCGTGCCGAGCGAGAGCCAAGCGAACAGCATGTGCCGCGCGTTCAGCTTCGAGATCTGTGTCCAGATCCAGTATCGGACCGGATGCGCGGAGAAGTGCTTCAGCCGGCCGCCTGTGATGTGCCGGCAGGAGTGACAAGACAGCGTGTACGCCCAGATCAGGATCACGTTCACCAGCAAGATCAGCGTGCCCAGGCCGAACCCGAAGTCACCGTCGGGGCCGCGGAACGCCTGCGTCACGTCGTAGGTCAGCAGTATCGCGATCGGGATCGCCAGGTAGAAGAAGTAGCGGTGCAGGTTCTGCATGATCAGCGGGAACCTGGTCTCGCCGCTGTAGGACTTGTGCGGTTCGCGCACCGCGCAGGCGGGCGGCGACTCCCAGAACGCGCGGTAGTAGGCCCGCCGGTAGTAGTAGCAGCTGAGCCGGAAGCCGAGCACGAACGGCAGCGACACGATCGCGTACGGGATGATCGGCGGCACCGCGGGGAACCACTGGCCCAGGCTGCTCGACCCCGGAGCGCATTCGCCGCTGACGCACGGCGAGTAGAACGGCGTCAGGTAGTGGTACTGGGGCACCCAGTACCAGTGCCCCATGAACACGCGCACGGTCGCATAGATCACCCAGATGGTCAGCGCGGCGGCCGTGACGGCCGGTGCCCGCCACCACGGATCCTTGCGCAGGGTCTTGTCCGCTATCTGCGCCCTGGTTCTGGATGGCGTATCCGTTACCTGCGTCATTGGCCCGACGTCCTTGCTGCGCACCTACGCTGACGCCCGGTGACCCGGGCTGCCGATCAACCTATTCCAGTCCATATCAGCGTGCGCCATGGGGTGGCCCATCTGGTATGTGACTCTGGCTACATTTGGCCGTTACTCTCTGCGGCATGGCTCCGCAAGGCGGCCGCAGGCTGCTGCTCGTGCACGCGCACCCCGACGACGAGTCCATCGGCACCGGCGCGACCATGGCCAGATACGCGGCACAGGGCGCACAGGTCGCCCTGGTCACCTGCACGCTGGGCGAGCTGGGTGAGATCATCCCGCCCGGACTCGCTCACCTGGCGGCCGACCGCGACGACCGGCTCGGCCAGTACCGGATCGGCGAGCTGGACGCCGCGTGCGCCGCGCTCGGCGTCACCGACCACCGCTTCCTCGGCGGCCAGGGCCGGTGGCGCGACTCCGGGATGATGGGCACGGCTGGCAACGACGACCCCCGGTGCTTCTGGCGGGCCGACGTGGACGCGGCCGCGGCCGAGCTCGCCGCCGTGATCGGAGAGGTCCGCCCGCAGGTCATGGTCAGCTACGACGCCGAGGGCGGCTACGGTCACCCCGACCACATCCAGGCCCACCGGGTGAGCTGCCGCGCTTTCGCGCTCAGCGCCGGGACGCGGTGGCCGGTGGCCAAGCTCTACGCGACGGCCAGCCCCGGCTCCGCGCAGCTGACGACCGAGATCGACGGCACCGGGTACCTGCCGGCCAAGCTCGCCGCGATGCGCGCGCACGCGACCCAGATCATCGTGGACGGCCGGCACTTCGCGCTGTCCGACCGGGTCCGCCGCGAGGTCACCAGCCACGAGGGCTACACCCTCCTGGCCGGCCGCCCGGACGGCGAAGCGCAGGCCGGCGAGCGCGACCTGTTCGCCGGGGTCGGCTAGCGGCCGGGGCGAGATACCCTGCTGCCCGTGGGAATCATGCAGCTGCCGCCGCCCGCCGCGCAGCAGACCTCCCCGCGCGCGGCGGCCTTCATCACCGGCGGCGCTTACGCCGTGCTCTTCCTGCTCGGCCTGGTCGAGGGCGTGCTGGGCTCCTTCCAGTACAGCCGGGCCGTCATCGGCAGCGTCCCGCTGGCCGCCATCGGCTTCGCGCTGGCCATCGGCATCACCTGCGGGCTGGCCGGCTGGGCGATGGGGACCACGATCGGCGCGCTGGTCCCCGCGATCGGCTGGTTCCTGGCCTCGTTCGGGCTGGCCATGCCGAACACGGGCGGCAGCGTGATCATCGCGAACACCACCGCGGGCGAGTGGTATCTGTACGGCGGAGCGGTCTGCGCGCTGCTCGGGCTGGGATCCGCGCTGGTGACCACGGGCCGGTCGCCGGGACGTTCCCGGGCGGCCCGCGGCGGCGGTTCCCTGCCGTGACCGGCCGGGCCAGGACCCGCGCGTGACCGGGGTCGACCCGGCCGCGTTCCGGCTCGCCGCCGGGCGATTCCCTACCGGCATCGCGGTCGTGTCGGCCGCCCTCGACGGCGTCGCGCACATCATGACCGTGAGCGCGTTCACCTCGGTGTCGCTGGATCCGCTGCTGGTGCTGTTCTGCGCGGAGAAGATCGCGCGCTTCCACGACGCGGTGCTGGCCGCGGGCAGCTGGGCGGTCAGCGTGCTCGACGAGGACTCGGAGAAGATCTCCCGCTGGCTGTCCACCCGGGGCCGGCCGCTGGAGGGCCAGCTCGAGCAGGTCTCCTATCACCCCGGCCCGCTGACCGGCGCGCCCATCCTGGACCGCGCGCTGTCCGCGCTGGAGTGCCGGACCACCGCCGTGCACGACGGCGGTGACCACAGCATCGTCGTCGGCGAGGTGATCGGGGTGAGCGGACCCCGCCCGCGCGGGCCGCCCGCTGGTCTTCTACGCCGGCCAGTACCGCCGCCTCGGCGACGAACCGCGGGGCGACCCGGGCCGGGCTTAGAGCCCGCCTGGAAGGCTCGTAGCCTGCCCGCAAGCCCTTTGCCCGGCAGGCTCTTACCTGGCGACCTCGTCTACCTGGCGACTTCGTCTACCTGGCGACTTCGTCGATTACCGGCGATTTCCTCGATCTGGTCCAGCGCCCAGTCCAGGTCGTCCTCGCTGACCACCAGCGGCGGCGCCAGCCGGATCGTCGTGCCGTGAGTGTCCTTGGCCAGCACCCCGCGCGCGGCCAGCCGCTGGCATGCCTCGCGCCCGGGCAGCGACGCGAACTCCACGCCCGCCCACAGGCCGCGACCCGCGGACCTGGCGCACCGCGGAGGCGCGGCAGCGCGGACAGCCGGTCGTGCATGTGCGCGCCCAGCTTGGCCGAGCGCTCCTGGTACTCCCCGGTGGACAGCATCGCGATCACCTCGCGGCCGACCGCGCAGGCCAGCGGGTTGCCGCCGAACGTCGACCCGTGCTGCCCCGGCTTGAACACGCCCAGCACGTCATCGCGCGACACCACCGCCGACACCGGGACGATGCCGCCGCCCAGTGCCTTGCCCAGCATGTACATGTCCGGCATCACGTCCTCGTGCTCGCACGCGAACGTGTCGCCGGTCCGGCCAAGCCCGGACTGGATCTCGTCGGCCATCATCAGCGCGCCGCACTCGGTGCACAGCGACCGTACCCCGGCCAGGAAACCAGGCGGCGGCACCAGCACCCCGGCCTCGCCCTGGATGGGCTCGACCAGGACGCCCACCACGCGATCGTCGAACGCCGCGGCCAGCGCGTCCAGGTCGCCGTAGGGCACCACCCGGAACCCCGGCGTGTACGGGCCGTACGACGCGCGCGCGTCATCGTCGGTGGAGAAGCTGATGATCGTGGTGGTGCGGCCGTGGAAGTTGCCTTCGAAGGCGATGATCACGGCCTGGCCGTCCGGGACGCTCTTGACCTCGTACCCCCACTTGCGCGCGGTCTTGATAGCGGTCTCCACCGCCTCGGCGCCGGTGTTCATCGGCAGCACCATGTCCATGCCGGCCAGCGCGGCCAGCTCGGCGCAGAACGGCCCGAACTGGTCGTGGTCAAAGGCCCGGCTGACCAGCGTGACTCGCTCCAGCTGGCGCAGGGCCGCCGCCACCAGCCGCGGATGGCGGTGACCGAAGTTGATCGCCGAATACGCCGCCAGCATGTCCAGGTACCGGCGGCCTTCCACGTCGGTCACCCAGGCGCCGTCGGCCTCGCAGACCACCACCGGCAGCGGATCGTAGTTCCGCGCGCTGTGCGCCAGGGTCTGGGCCCGAAGTTCGCTCGATGTCGTCACCGTTCTTCTTCCCTTCGCGTCCTCAGCTCGAGAGTGCAGCACTTCGGCCCGCCGCCCGCCTTGCCGAGCTCGGACATGTCCACCGGCACCGGCTCGAACCCCCGGGCGGCGATCTGCCCGGCCAGCCCGCTCGCCTGCGCCGGCAGCACCACATGCCGGCCGTCGCTGACCGCGTTCAGCCCCAGCACCTCAGCGTCCTCGTCCTTCGCCTCGATCAGCTCGGCGAACTGCGAGGCCAGCGCGGCCCGCCCGGCGTCGTCGAAGGCGGCCGGGTAGTAGGCGACGGTGCTGGAATCCAGCACGCACAGCGCGGTGTCCAGGTGGTAGTAGCGCGGATCTACCAGCCGCAGGCTGAGCACCGGCAGCCCGGACAAGTCCTGGATCTCGGCCCGGGCGGCTTCGTCGGTGCGAAAGCCGTGCCCGGCCAGCACGACCCGGCCCGCGTGCACGATGTCGCCCTCACCCTCGTTGACGGCCTTCGGCGCGCGCACCACCGGGTAGCCGTGACGCCGGAACCAGTCCAGGTACACCGCGGCCTCGGCGGCCCGCTCGGCGTGCCGGAACCGTGCGCCGAGCACCTTGCCGTCGATCACCGTGGCCCCGTTGGCCGCGAACACCATGTCGGGCAGTCCGGGGACCGGGTCGATGACGCGCACCCGGTGACCGAGCCGGGCGAACGTGGCCCGCAGCCCGGCCCACTGCGCTCATCGCCAGCGCCACGTCTACCGGCCGGTCCGGATGCATCCACGGGTTGATCGCGTAGCTGACGGAGAAGTACTCGGGCGGGCACATCAGGTAGGTCCTAGCCTGCGTAAACGCATCTGATTTCGGCATGGTCGTCCCGCCCTTCCCGCCCGCGGTGAATCCCTGCTCCCAGGCGTCCAGCCTAGGGGGTGCGATGGAGCAATGAACATCTACTGCTCTTGCGTCCATACGAAGATTCGTTGTGTAGTCCGGCCATCGAGGTGCTGTTCATTGCGTCAACCTGGAAACGGGCGTCCGGTCGCTGCTCCGGCCGCCCGGTGCGGCGGGATCGGGCCTAACCGAACCGTCCAGGCCTGGCCCCCGGGCGTGTCGGTGACCGTCACTCCCATGGCCGCCAGTTCGTCGCGCAGCCGGTCGCAGGACGCCCAGTCGCTGGCCTCGCGCGCACGGGCGCGCGCCTCGAGCCGGGCAGCCGCGCCGTCGGGCAGCCGCGGCGCGCGCGGCGGGCTTGCCGATGTCGCGGGCCAGATCGAGGCCGAGCAGCTGGTCCAGGTGCGCGAACGCCTCGAACCTGGCTCCCGGCGGCACCGATTCGTCCCGTTCGAGCGCGCGCAGCGCGCGCAGCCCGGTCACGGTGTCCAGGTCGTCATCGAACGCCGCGGTGACCGCGTCGGCGTACCGCGTCGGTATCGCCGCGCTCGGCGAGCACGCCCAGCTCGCCACCCGCTCCCGCCAGCGGCGCAGCGTCTTGTCCGCAGCCGCCAGCGTCTGCCAGCCGAGGTTCACCTGCTGCCGGTAGCGCTGCTCGAAGAAGGCGAGCCGCAGGGCCAGCGGGTCCAGCCCGCGCTCGGTCAGATCGGACAGCAGCACCACGTTCCCGGCGGACTTGGCCATCTTCCGCCCCTCGAACAGCAGGTGCTCGCCGTGCACCCACTGCCGAACCACGTCGTGACCGGTAACCGCGTTGGACTGGGCCCGCTCGTTCTCGTGGTGCGGGAAGCGCAGGTCGATGCCGCCGGTGTGGATGTCGATGTGCTCGCCGAGGTAGTGCAGCGACATCGCCGAGCACTCGGTGTGCCAGCCGGGGAAGCCGGTGCCCCACGGCGACGGCCAGGTGAGCTCGGTACGGCCTGCCGCGGGTTTCCATAGCGCCCAGTCGGCATGGAACCGCTTGCTGGCGTCCACGATGCCGGCGGACCGGTAGCCGGGCCGCAGGTCGGTGAGCCGGTTGCCGGACAGCTCCCCGTAGCCGCGGAACGACCGGGCGTCGAACAGTACTGACCCGTCGGCCGCCTGGTAGGCATGCCCGCGGTCGATAAGCCTGGCGATCAGGTCGATCATCAGCTCGATCGACTCAGAGGCCCGGGGCGAGTGGTCGGCCGGGCGGATGTTCAGCGCGTCCAGGTCGGCGCGGAACGCGTCTTCGTAGTGCCGGGCGATCTCCAGCGCGGTCCTGCCCTCGGCCCGGGCCTGGGCGAGGACCTTGTCCTCGCCGGGCGCGTCCGGATCGCTGTCGTTCGTCAGGTGGCCGACGTCGGTGATGTTCTGGCAGACCGTCACCCGCCGTCCGCGCCGCTCGGCAACCCTCCTGATCAGGTCCGACAGCAGGTAGGAGCGCAGGTTCCCGACATGAGCGTACCGGTACACGGTCGGGCCGCAGGTGTATACGCGCACCGCGCCCCGGTGTTCCTGCCCCACCGTTTCGGCCTGCCGCGTCCGCGTGTCGTAAAGCTTCAGCACCCCGTCAGCCTATGAACGCCCAGCCCTCCCTCGCGCCGCCCACCCACCCACGCGCGCCCGCTCGCCCGCCCGCCCGCCCGGCATTCCATGATCATCTCCACTTATCATGCGCTGGGCACGGTTCGTGACCCAATTTGTCCCGGTTCGCGGCACCGTACCGCATGAAAAGTGGAAACGATCATGAAGTGGGTTCGGGTGGGTTCGGGTCGGGTCGGGTGGGTTCGGGTCGGTCGTGGGCGCGGTTAGAGCGAGCGCTGGCGGAGCCAGTCGAGGATCTGCTGGGCGACGTCGCGCCAGCCGTGGTCGATGGTGAGCGAGTGGCCCCGATCCGGGAACTCCCTGAGGTCGGTGACCGCGGGTGACTTGTGGTAGAGCCTGCGGGTCGCAGTCGAGACGGCATGCGGGACGGTATGGTCCTTGCCCCCGGCGGTGATCAGCAGCGGTCCGCGTGACTTGTTGCCCGTGTTGACCTTCGCCGGCGACCCGGACACGAAGTTCGCCAGTGCGGCCTCGAACAAGGGCTTGCCCGGGGACGGGATGTTCCAGCGGTCGTACAGTTCCGCGGACTCCTCCGCGGATACGGCGTTGCCGAACCCGTAGCGGAACTGCTCGGGGGTGAGGGCCACGGCGAGGTTCCGGTTGGCCGGCTTGCGCAGCGCGATCGAGGCCACCCTCAGCGCCGAGGGGGGCAGGACGAGCACTCCCTTGATCGGCGCGGGGTCGATGCCCACCGCCGCGCAGGCCAGGTCCTGCCCGAGCAGCCGCTGGGCGATCAGGCCGCCGAAGGAGTGGCCGATCACGATCGGCGGGGCGTCAAGCTCCCCGATGATCCGGGCATAGTGCTCGACCACATCGTCGATGCCCTTCCCGGCGACCCGGTCAGGCTGACTGCGCGTGGCCTCCACCGTGTCCGCGTCGCCGGGCCAGCCGGGTGCCAGCGGCGCATACCCCGCCGCGCCGAAGAACTCGGCCCACGGACCCCACGACGTCGCGTGCAGCCACAGGCCGTGGACGAAAACCATCGGACGCCCCGCTGATGTCATGTCAGGTCCCCTCAATCACCGTGCACGTACCCCGTCACTTGATGATCAGAAGCCTAGTTCCTTCCCCCCGTGACAGGAAGATCAGCCCCGCCGCCCGGGCCGCCGCGAGCTGGCCGCCGCCGCGGGCGGCTGCGGGCACGCCGGGCCGGCCGACGCATCCGCGGGTGGCTACCATGCGGCCAGCTCAGCCACCTCGGCCCACGGGGGCGCGGCCGGCTGCGCCCGGTCGTCCGCGGGTGGCTAGCGTGCGGCCAGATCTGCCAGCCGGTCCGCGGCCGACCGTACCCGCTCGTCGGTGGCGGTGAGCGCCACCCGGACGTGGCGATCCCCGGCCGCGCCGTAGAACTCGCCGGGCGCGACCAGGATGCCGGCTCCGGCCAGAGCGGCCACCGAGCCCCAGCCGTCGTGGCCGGGGCGGGATGCCCACAGGTACAGGCCGGCCTGCGAGTGGTCGATCCGCCAGCCGGCCTGCTCCAGCGCCCCCCGGAGCAGGGCGCGCCTGGCCGTGTACCGGTCCTGCTGCCGCACGGCGTGCTCATCGTCGTCCAGTGCGGCGGTCATGGCCGCCTGGACCGGGGCCGGCACCATCATCCCGGCGTGCCGCCGGATCTCCAGCAACTGGCTGACCAGGGCCGGGTCGCCGGTCACGAACCCGGCCCGGTACCCGGCCAGATTGGACCGCTTGGACAGCGAGTGCACGGCGAGCAGGCCCTCATGCGACCCGCCGCAGACATCAGGGTGCAGAACGGACACGGCGCGCGTGCCGAAGCCCAGGTCGATGTAGCACTCGTCGGAAGCCAGCACCGCGCCCCGCTCCCTGGCCCATCCCGCCATCTTGGCCAGGTGCGAGGCGGGCAGCACCCGGCCGGTCGGATTCGCCGGGGAGTTCACCCAGACCACGCGGACGTGCTCGGGCCCGAGCGAGACCAGCCCGTCGGCGGCCACCGCACGCGCGCCGGCCAGCAGCGCGCCGATGCCGTAGGTGGGGTACGCAAGCTCGGGGTACACCACCGTGTCGGCCGGGCCGCAGCCCAGCACCGTGGGCAGCCAGGCGATGAATTCCTTGGTGCCGATCACCGGCAGCACCGCGTCCGGCGGCACGGTCACGCCGTGCGCGCGGGCCAGCCAGCCCGCGGCGGCCTCGCGCAGCTCCGGGGTGCCGTGCGTGGCCGGGTAACCCGGACGGTCAGCCGCGGCGGCCAGCGCCCGCTGGATCACCTGCGGCACCGGATCCACCGGCGTGCCGACCGACAGGTCCACGATCCCGCCCGGGTGCTCGCGGGCCTTCTCCAGGTAGGGGGCGAGCAGATCCCAGTTGACCTGCGGCAGCCGGCCGGCGAGGGTCAGCTTTCGTCTCCCTGCGGCGGGAGCGCCTCGATGATCGGGTGATCCTTGTTGATCTTGCCGACCTTCGACGCGCCGCCGGGCGAGCCGAGGTCATTGAAGAACTCGACGTTGGCCTTGTAGTAGTCCTTCCACTGATCCGGAACGTCGTCTTCGTAAAAGATCGCTTCCACCGGGCAGACGGGCTCGCACGCACCGCAGTCCACGCACTCATCCGGGTGGATGTAGAGCATGCGCTCGCCCTCGTAGATGCAATCCACGGGGCACTCTTCGATGCATGACTTGTCGAGCACATCGACGCAAGGCTGCGCGATGATGTACGTCACGGGTGAACTCCTCTATTGACCGGCCCTGGCCGGTAGGTTATCAGCGCAGTTCGACGCTACCGGAGGGCGCCGAATGATCGCGGGTCCAGCCCTGCCTGCCCGCCGTTTTACTCCATTGGTAGCCGGCGTAGCGCACGTTGCTGACCCCGTAGGTCGCGGCGTGCGTTACCAGCCAGCTTGCCACCGCCCAGCCTGCCGCGCGGTGCCTGACGCGAACCTCCGCCGTCGGCGCGGCGGGCGCGGCGGCCACCGCGGCCTGGTGTCCGCCGCGTACCCGCAGGTCAAGTGGCCCGAACGTGCGCACAAGCTGCCGTCGCAGCGCTGCGACCTTCGGCGCGTGCGAGTTGCCAGGCGCGAACCAGCACCATACCGCGTGCGGCCGTCCGCCGGTGAACGCGCCGGACATGCTGGCCGCCAGCCGCTGGTAGTTCCGGTAGGCCGAGCCGTCCGCGCTGTGCTGGACGTCCTGTGCTGCCTGGTAGACCGGAATCCGGAGGTAACCGGGCACCTTGACCAGCGCGCTGAAAAACTTGCCGGTTGCGTAGACAGGGTCGGCGAGCTGGCGCGGGGTGCCCCACCCCTGCGAGGGCCGCTGCTGGAACACCCCGACCGAGTCCAGGTCGCCGTAGGCCAGGTTGTGCAGGTGCGATTCCTGCATGGCGGCGGCATAGGCGATGGTGACCGCGCCGGAAGGAAGCCGGCGCGCATCGGCCACCCCGGCGATGGTGGCCGCGATCGCGGCCTGCTCGGTGTCGAGTCCCACCGTCTGGCGGCCGCGGGTCTGGCAGCCGCTGCCTGTCACCGTGACGTGGTGGTAGGCGAGAAAGGCCGCTCCGGCGGCCAGCACCACCAGGACAATCGAGATCGCCGCGGCACGCAGCGGCCGTGAACGTCTCTTCGGCACATCATCAGACCGTACCGGCATCGGCGGGCCCGATAGGCTGCCTCGCCATGGGACAGTCGCAGACGGCACCGGCCGGGCCCGGCCACAGCACGCTCTCCCCGCTGATCGACCAGCTGTGGGCGGCCCGCGCCGAGCTGGGCCCGGACGACGTCGCGGCGCGAACCGAGGTGGTCGCCGCGGTGGACGCGCTGGACCAGGGCACCGCGCGGGTAGCCCGCCCGGCACCCGGTGACCGGCGAGATCCTGGTCGACGAGCGGGCCAAGCGGGCCATCCTGATGGCCTTCAGGCTGCTCCCGATGCACCGGTCGCAGGCGGGCGAGTTCCGCTACCACGACCGGGTCCCGCTGAAGACCCGGCTGGACGGGGTACGGGTGGTGCCCGGCGCCATCGCCCGCTGGGGCGCCTACATCGCGCCCGGGGTCGTGCTCATGCCCTCGTTCGTCAACATCGGCGGCTACGTGGACGAGGGCACGATGGTGGACACCTGGGCCACCGTCGGATCGTGCGCGCAGATAGGCAAGAACGTCCACCTGTCCGGCGGGGTGGGCATCGGCGGCGTGCTGGAGCCGCCGAACGCGGTCCCCGTGGTCGTGGAGGACGACGCCTACATCGGATCGCGCAGCATGGTAGTTGAAGGCGCCAGGGTCCGGCGCGGGGCCAAGCTCGGCTCGGGCACCATGCTGACCAAGAGCACGCACGTCATCGACGTGCAGACCGGCGAGGAGCTGCCTCCCGGCGAGGCGCCCGAATGGTCGGTCTGCGTCGGCGGCACCCGGATGCGCGACTTTCCCGGTGGGACGTTCGGCATGCCCTGCATGCTCGTGCTCAGGCGGCTGCCCCAGGGCAGCGTGCACGACAAGCTGGCGCTCAACGAGATCCTCCGCGACCACGGCGTCAGCGGTTAAAACCGCCCGGCCGCGCGAAGGCGAGCCTGGCCAGGTCACTGGCCCTCCCCGGCTACCGTAGAGGGAACCATGAGTCTTAATTCCGAGCCGCGCAGGCGGGCCCGCCGTCAGGGGCCCGCGACGCTGCGCGGCAGGCACATACCGCAGACCACGACCGACCAGCGGCTGCTGGACCGCCGCGGCCCTGCCGACTGGGTGCACACCGATCCCTGGCGGGTCTTGCGGATCCAGGCGGAGTTCGTCGAGGGCTTCGGGCTGCTCGCCGAGCTCGGGCCCGCGGTGTCGGTCTTCGGCTCGGCGCGCGTCCGGCCCGGCTCGGTCGATTATGACCGGGCCGAACGGATCGGCGCCGAGCTCGCGCAGGCCGGCTACGCCGTGATCACCGGGGGCGGCCCCGGCGCCATGGAGGCGGCCAACAAGGGCGCGGTGAGCGCGAACGGCGTGTCGGTGGGCCTGGGCATCGAGCTTCCGCTGGAGATGGGGCTCAACGAGTACGTCAACATCGGCATCGAGTTCCGGTACTTCTTCGTCCGCAAGACCATCTTCGTCAAGTACTCGCAGGCGTTCGTGTTCCTGCCCGGCGGGTTCGGCACCCTGGACGAGCTGTTCGAGGCGCTGACACTGGTGCAGACCGGGAAGATCACGAGGTTCCCCATCGTGCTCGTCGACAGCGCGTACTGGGCCGGCCTGCTGTCCTGGATCAACGACTCGCCGCTGGCCGAGGAGAAGATCTCCGCGTCGGACCCGGAACTGCTGCACATCGCGGACGATCCGGCCGAGGTGGCGCGGATCATCAAAGAGGCTCACAACCAGGGGTCGGGCGTCATCCCCTGATTGAGTCGGCCATGTCGACCGCCCGCCGGGCCGCCGGTACGTAACGGGTGCGCACCGCCGCGGCGCCCAGCCAGGCCGACACGGCGGCCACGGCGGCGGCGGCGTGCGGGCCCGCCACCTGGTCGGCGTCCACGAGCACCCGCCAGCCGGCCGCTATCAGCCCCGCGGCCCGCGCGGGCGCGGCCTCGACCAGGATGCTGGCGCGGCCGGTCCCGCCCGCCTCGGCCGCGGTAGCTGCGGCGGGGTCCGCGCAGACCAGGATGGCACCGGTGCGCCGCGCGGTGGCCGGGTCCCGTACCAGATCGGCCCAGTCGGCAGGCGCGCAGATGAGAATGCCCGGATAACGGTCCCTGACCTCGGTCATGGCCGGCTGGCCGGCGCCGGTGAGATCGATCAGGACGGCTCCCGCGGCGACGGCCGTCCGCGCCGCCGGCACGGTCGTCGCGGCGGCGGCTACCGCAGTGCCATCGGGAAGCATCCTGCCGGCAGCGGACGGCTTCACCTGCCGCACCCTATACACAGATCGCGTTATTCACAGTGTCTGCCCGCTGCCGGCCACGCCGCCCGTGGCCGTGACCTGCCCCGATCACGTGCGCAGGCCGGGAACAGCGGTACTGCGAGCCGGTTTTGAATAACGCCCGGGCATGACACGATGCGTAGTGTGCCTGTGGTCATGCTGGTCGCCGCGGTGGCGGTGCTGGCCGGAGTGATCGCCGTCGCGCTCGGCCGCGGCGGCGAACTAGCCTTCTTCCCCGCTGATTACGCTCCACTCAAGCTGGACGAGATAGCGGCCACTGACGTCGTGCTGTTCCGCCCGCCGATGGCGGTGTGGGGCTATAGCGTCCAGGCGACCGACGAGGCGCTCAACCGCATCGCCGACGCACTGACCGAACGCGATATACAGATCACCGCGCTGCGCCAGCAGGTCGCGGACCTGGAGGCCACATCGCCCCCGGGACGGCCTCGCGGCTACGGCCTCCCCGGCCGCAATGATCGCCCTGGCCTGCCGGTACGACGGCCGGCCAGCGGCCCGCCCCCCGCTTCCCGGGACGAGCGTCCCCCCGGTCCGCTGCCCGGGGTCGGGGCGCCGCCTGACGTTCCCAGGGCGGGTACCCGGTCCTCCGGTCCGCTGCCCGGGGTGGGGGCGCCCGGCGCCGCCGGCCCGGTACCCGCGACGCGCGGACACCGGGACCCGGAAGTGATCACGCGACCCGGCCGGCGGCCTCGAGCGCGCGCGACCCGGAGCGGTTCAGCCTGGGCGACACCGCCCCTGCGGACCATCAGCCGGCCACGGGCACGGACCAGCCTCCGGCGCCGGGCGACGGGAGGGATGAGTGATGACCGAGCCAGGTCGCGGCCCGGTTCCAGGGCCGGACGGGCGGCCGCGCTGCCCGTGGGCCATGAGCAGCCCGGACTACCTCGGCTACCACGACGACGAGTGGGGACGTCCGGTCCGCGACGATGTCGGGGTCTTCGAGCGGCTGTGCCTGGAAGGATTCCAGTCCGGGCTGTCCTGGCTGACGATCCTGCGCAAGCGGGACAACTTCCGCGCCGCGTTCGACGGCTTCCGGATCGAGGCCGTCGCCGGCTATGGCGCCGCCGACGTCGCCCGGCTGCTAGCCGATCGCGGCATCGTCCGCAACCGGGCCAAGATCGATGCGGTCATCGGCAACGCCCGGGCCGCGCTCAAGCTCCCGGCCGGCCTGGGCGCGCTGGTCTGGTCATACGCCGGCCAGGCCAGGGACGGCAAGGCGCCCGTGCAGACTCTTGACGATCTCCCCGCGGCCACGGCGGAATCAAAAGCGCTGGCCGGCGAGCTCAAGCGGGAAGGATTCGCCTTCGCCGGCCCGGTGACCGTCTACTCGACTATGCAGGCCTGCGGTGTCGTCGACGACCACCTGGCCGGCTGCTTCCGCCACGCGGCCTACTCCTAGCCAGGGGCCGCGGCCCGTAGGCCGCAGGCCGCAGGCTAGCGGCCCTGGTAGACCGGCTGCTGCTTGCTGACGAACGCCAGCGTGGCGGCCCGGTGGTCCTCGGTCCGGCCGAGCATGGTCTGCAGGTCGGCTTCGTTTTCCAGCGACTCGGCGAGCGTGTGCGTGGCCGCGAAGGCCAGCGCCTCCTTGATGGCGGCGAAGGCGGCTGTCGGCCCCGCGGCCAGGTGCGCCGCCAGCTGCGCTGCCTGGTCGGCCAGCTCGCTGTCGGCGATCACCCGGTTGAACAACCCGAGCTCGGCGGCCCGTTCGGCGTCGACGGGCTCGGCGAGCATCAGCAGCTCGGCGGCCCGTGCCTGGCCGGCCAGCCGCTGCAGCGTCCAGGACGATCCCGAGTCGGGGCCGAGGCCGACCCGGGCGAATGCCATCAGCACGCTGGCGCTGCGGGCGGCCAGCCGGAAGTCACAGGCGAATGCGAGCGAGGCACCCGCGCCCGCCGCGACCCCGTTCACCGCGGCGATCACCGGCTTGGGCATCCCGGCGATCATGTTGATGATCGGGTTGTAGTGGGCCCGGACCGTGCCGAGCGGGTCCGCGCCCGAGGCCAGCGTGTCCGCGTGCTCGCGCAGGTCCTGCCCGGCGCAGAAGGCACGCCCGGCTCCGGTCACGATGACGGCGCGGACCTGATCGTCGGCGGCGGCCTGCCGGGCCGCAGCGAGCAGCGCGTTCTTCATCTCCGCGTTCATCGCGTTCCGCGCCTCGGGGCGGTTCAGCGTGATGCTGGCCACCGAACCGGCCACGACGTAACGCACGGTGTCGGACACTCCGGCCTCCTCAGGGCGTATGCGGGGCCCGGCTGCCGGTGGCGAGCAGGCAGCAGTCCACAAAACGCGACGCGGCCGGCAGCAAGCGGGCCGATTCTACGTGGAAGAACTCCGTCGCCTGGGTACCCGGCCACCGCTCAGGAAGCAGTTCGGCGGGCAGTCCCGGATCGCGGAACAGGAACTTCCGCCACTCATGCACCAGCCTGCTCCGGGCTGCGAACACGGCCTCGTCGGGCGAGTCCGGGCCGACCGGTCCGACCAGTTCGCGGGCCTCGCCGAGCCAGCCCAGGTAGGCGCGGGCCAGGCCGTCCAGATCCCAGGCCCTGGCCAGCAGGCCACGCGGATCGCCGTCGTACCTGGCAGCAAACGGCTCCACCCGGATCCGCTCGGCCTCCCGCAGCGCCTGCAGCTCGGACGAGGCTCGCGGACTGAGCCAGGTCGTCTCGTCCAGCTGGGCGTAACCCAGGTATCTCAGGCTCGCCTGTACCCGCTCCCGGCGGGCCCGCTCGCGCACCCGCTCGACCACGACCAGATGCCAGCCGCCGTCCCAGGTGGCGCTGCCGTGCCGGTAGATCCGTTCTGCCGCCTCGTCCAGCCTGCGGGTGGCCCGGGGCGTGAGTGCATAACCCGCCCCGGCCGGCACCCGGACCGGGGCGAGCCAGCCTTGCCTGACCATCCGGGAGATAGCGGTGCGGACCGCGGGGGCGGCGATGCCGAGACTGGCGAGCAGCCGGACCAGGGCGGCAACCGGCGCCTGGGAGCCCCGCGAACGCAGGTGATCACCGTAGAGGTCGAAGAGAGCCGAGCGAGCGTCCACTACCCAAGTGTTGCCCGGATTTTGGGCATTTGGGACAGGGACCAGCCTTTCCTCACGGCCAAGCCGAGTTGATCGTTACCATTCGGTGCCCGAACACGAGATAATAGACGGACTGATCAACACGGTTGTGGTTAGCCGGTCCCGCGGCCCGGACGGGCTGCCGCGGCCGTGCTGTGTTCCCGCTGCCGCGGGCGCTTCGGTTCGCGCGGCGCCAGGCTGGAAGGGGATGAGGAATGGCGGCGATGAAGCCGCGGACAGGCGACGGTCCGCTCGAAGTCACGAAGGAGGGCCGCGGTATCGTCATGCGCGTTCCCCTTGAGGGCGGCGGGCGGCTCGTGGTGGAGCTTTCGGCCGATGAAGCCGTCAAGCTCAGTGATGCCCTCAAGTCCGCCGTCGGCTAGCCCCTGCCCCGACCCACTACTCCCCCCGCTTCACCCCGGCCAGCAGGCCATCGCCCAGCGGAAGGAGCAGCGGAACGAGTTGTTCATCGGATCTGAGGTGCTCGCACACTTCCCTGATCGCCGTCGTGTCCTCGTCCTGATAGCTGAGGTCGGCCACCCGGCCGCCCCATAGCGCGTTGTCGAAGACAACGATGCCGCCGGGCCGCAGCAGCCGCAGCGCCGCAGCCAGGTAGTCGGGATACTCCTGCTTGTCCGCGTCGCAGAACACCAGGTCATACCCCGCATCGGTGAGCCGCGGCAGCACGTCGAGCGCCCGGCCGCCGATGAGCCGGCAGCGGTTGACCGCGAACCCCGCCGCGGCGAACGCCTGCCGTGCCAGCCGCTGGTGCTCAGGCTCCACGTCCACGCTGGTCAGGACCCCGTCGGGAAGCATCCCGCGCAGTAGCCAGATCCCGGAAACACCGCACCCGGTACCGATCTCCACGACCGCCCTGGCCCCGATGGCCGCGGCCAGGAAACGCAGGGCCGCGCCGCCGGCCGGCCCGATCGGCGGCGCGCCGCCGACCTCCGCCGCGTTCTGCCGGGCCGCGAGCAGCGGCTCGTCCTCGGGGAGGAACTCCTCGACGTAGGCCACGGTGACCTCTGTGCTCGTGATGACTGCCTCCCGCGAAGCCTGAATGCCCCGTGCGCAGCCTAGCGCCGACCACTGCGGCGGGGAACCAGGATGGCCCGGCTGCGCGTTAACCGGGCATCAGCTCAACGCCGGGGTGCCGGCCGGCCCGATTGGCGGAGGAACAGAACTCCGGGCACCATGGTTACCAGGAAAGCAGCGCCCGACGTGAGGGGGAGGCCGTGGACGAGACCCGGCAGGTCGATGTCGGCGTTCCCCGGTGGACCCCGCCCACCTGGGAAGAGGTCGTACGCGCCCACTCGGCCCGGGTCTATCGCCTGGCCTACCGGCTGACCGGGAACAAGCACGACGCGGAGGACCTGACCCAGGAGGTCTTCGTCCGCGTGTTCCGGTCGCTGTCCAGCTACACGCCAGGGACGTTCGAAGGCTGGCTGCACCGGATCACCACCAACCTCTTTCTCGACACGGCCCGGCGCCGGCAGCGGATCCGGTTCGAGGGACTCGGCGACGAGACCGCGCAGCGGCTGCACGGCGGGCCCACCCCGGCGCAGGCGTTCGACGAGCGTCACCTGGACGGCGACATCCAGGACGCGCTGGAGGCGCTCGCACCCGAGTACCGGGCTGCCGTGGTGCTGTGTGACATCGAGGGCCTGTCGTATGAGGAAATCGCCGTCACGCTCGGCGTGAAGCTCGGCACCGTGCGAAGCCGCATTCACCGCGGCCGCGCCCAGCTCAGGACGGCTCTCGAACACCGCCGGCCGCGCCGGGCGGGCGAGGCCAGGGCGCCGGCAGGATCGCAGCTGCAGCACACGGTACAGGCGGCGCCCGTCGCGTCAGGCCAGGTCATCAGGCCGGCCCGGATCAAGCGGAGCGAGACCGCATGAGCCACCTCGAAGGCCGGCTGTCGGCTCTGATCGACGGGGAGCTCGGCGACACCGAACGAGACCAGGTGCACGCGCATCTCGTCGGCTGCGACGAATGCCGGGCCGAGGCCGCCGCACTGCGCACGCTCAAGCGACGGGTGCGCGGGCTCGGCGAAACGCCCGCCGACGGCGATCTGACCCGCCGTCTGATCGCCCTCGGCGGCCTGCCTTCCCCGACCCTGCCGCCGCCGTCGCGGCGGCCCGGCTCAAGCCGGGCGCGGGCCGCCTTCACCGCTGCCCTTTCCGGCGGCCCGGCGGCCAGGCCGCAGGGGTGGGATGACGTCGGGGAGTGGTTCGAGGACGGCCCGGCCCGCGAAGGCGTGAGCCAGCTAGCCGCCGCCCGCGGTCGCGCCCATACGCCGCGTTACATGGTGGTCGGCGCGCTGGCTGCACTGGCCGTGAGCCTGGGGGCCGCCTCGTTCGCGGCAGGCGGCAGCGAGCACGTACCCGGGCCGACGGTCACGCCAGAGGTTGACGTGTTCATGATGCAGCACGCGCTGACCACCGGTTCGATCCCGCCGGCCCAGCCAGCCGCTGTCCGGCCGAGCGCCGGTCTTACGCCTGGACAGTTGTCGTTTTCTGTGAGGCCGTGAACCGCATCCTGCACCTGATGCGCGGCCCCGCGGGCCGCCGTGCCGTCATCGGGGCCGCCGTGCTCGGCCTGCTGGCGGTGTCCCTGTCAGCAGCCGAGGGCGGCATGGGACAGCTGGTCCACCGGCAGCAGGCACGGACACTGGGCAAGCCGGCCGGCGCCGCGCCGCCCCCCTCCGGCTGCGGCGCGCTGGCCGCGGGAGTCCGGCTGCTTCACCAGGCGGTCCAGGCAGCGCGGCGGGTCTCCTACCAGGGCGTGCAGGTCATCTCCTGGCGGGCACCGGGCGGCAGCGGCGCCTGGCTCGGCTCCGGGGAGAGCCGGGTCATGGTTGACGTGTGGCACCGCTACGGCGTCGGCACGCTCACCCGGGTGGCCGCGCCCTCCCGTACCTGGTCCGACGTTGACCGCGACCAGGCCAGCCAGCAGCCGGCCGCAACGCTCGGCCTCACCCCGGCGCTGATCGGCCTGCTCTGCGCCCACTACGCGGTGCGGCCGGCCGGGATGGGCTCGCAGGACGGGCGGCGGGCCAGGATTGTCGAGGCGTTCCGCGGTAACGGCAGCCTGGCCGCCCGGTTCTGGCTGGACAGCGCCACCAAGCTGCCGCTGCGCCGTGAGCTCTTCGATCCTCAGGCCCGCCTGATCAGCGACGACGACTTCGTCGGCCTGGCTCTCGGCGCCCGGTCCGCCCGGCGGGCATTCACCGGCATCCCAGCCTCCCCGGCACCGGCAGGTACCGCCTCCCCGGCTCCGTCCGGCGCCGCCGTACCTGCTGGCCGCACCGCTGTACCTGCTGGCGGCACAGCTGTACCGGCATGGCGGCACTGCCGGGCCGGCCCGCGGCGCCGCCCTGCCCGGCGGCGACATGCGCATCTCTCTCGGCATCCCCGCAGCAGCCAGCCTCCCGGGGCCTGGCGCTGGCCCTGGCTCCGCAGCGGCCCGCCCAGCCGCCAGCCTCCCGGGGCCTGGCGCTGGCCCTGGCTCCGCAGCGGCCCGCCCAGCGGCGGGTCATCCGGCCGGCCGCGAGCCGACCCACGCCCGGCACGCCGCCGGCCGCCCGCCTGCGGCGTACCGGCCGTGGGCCGACCAGCTCGGACCGGGCCAGCTGGCCAGCCTGCGGGCCGGCGGCTGGCCGGTTCCCGGGCCGATGCCCGCGGGGCTCACCCTGATCGACGCCAGCCAGTCAGCCACCGCGACCGGCCGGGTCGTCGATCTCGGCTACTCGGACGGGCTGTCGGTGGTGTCCTTGTTCGTGCAGCGCGGGCGGCTGCCGGCCGCACTCCCCGGCTGGCACCAGACCGACGTGAGCGGGAACCGGCTGTACGTCAGCAACCCAGGCGAGCCGGATCTGACCTGGTCAGCCGGGGGGTTCGTGTACACCGTGGTGGCCGGCGCGCCGGCGCCGACGGTTGCCGCGGTAGTCAACGCGCTGCCGCATCAGGCCGGGCTCGGCTTCTGGGACCGCATGAAGCGCGGCCTGCGGCGCCTGTGGTCCTGGATCAATCCGTTCCGCTGAGCAGGCCGCCGGCGCCCGGCGCTCGCGCTCGGCTGTTCTTCCGGGCAAATCACCCATTACAGTGGAGCCGTGTTCGATCTGTCTATCACCAAGCTGCTGGTGCTCGCCGTGCTCGCGCTGGTGATATTCGGGCCCGATCACCTGCCCAAGATGGCCCAGCAGCTCGGCCGCTCGCTGCGCGACCTGCGCCGGCTGGCCGACAAGGCCAAGACCGACCTGCAGGAGGGGCTCGGCCCCGAGTTCGCCGATTTCGACTTCGCCGACCTGCACCCGCGCACGTTCGTGCGCAAGCACCTGCTCGATGACCTCGACGGTGTCGACGGCGCCGCGGCCCGGCCGCGGGCTCATCCGATGGATTCGGCCCAGCGCCCGCCGTTCGACCCCGAGGCCACCTGAGGCAGCGGCCCGGCGGCCTCAGACGGGTGAGAGCCCGAGCTGCCGCCCGGCCAGGCCGCGGCCGCGAACCAGGCCCGCCGCGATCGAGCTGAGCTGCTGCCCGGCGGCCGACGCGGGGTCGCTGAGCACCAGCGGGACCCCGGTATCGCCGCCCTCGCGCAGCCGCAGGTCGATCGGGATCTCGCCGAGCAGCGGCACCGGGGTGCCGGTGATCCGGGTCAGCGCCTCGGCCACCGCCGAGCCGCCGCCGGACCCGAATACCTGCACCGGCTCGCCGCAGTGCGGGCAGGGCAGGAATGACATGTTCTCGATCACTCCGGCAATGCGCTGGTGCGTCTGCATCGCGATCGCGCCGGCCCGCTCCGCGACCTCGGCCGCGGCCAGCTGCGGGGTGGTGACCACGAGCAGTTCCGCGCCGGGCAGCAGCTGGGCCACCGAGATCGCGATGTCGCCGGTGCCTGGCGGCAGGTCCATGAGCAGCACGTCCAGGTCGCCCCAGTACACATCGGCCAGGAACTGCTGCAGCGCGCGATGCAGCATCGGCCCGCGCCATACCACCGGCGTGTTCCCCTTGGTGAACATGCCGATGGAGATGACCGCCACGCCGTGTGCCGACGGTGGCATGATCATCTGCTCGACCTGGGTGGGGCGGCCGGTCACGCCGAGCATCCGGGGCACCGAATGGCCGTAGATGTCGGCGTCCACGACGCCGACCTTCTGCCCTGAAGCGGCCAGCGCTGCGGCCATGTTCACGGTGACCGAGGACTTGCCCACGCCGCCCTTCCCGCTGGCCACCGCGTACACCTGGGTGAGCGAGCCGGGCTTGGCGAACGGGATCTCGGGCTCGGGCCTGCCCCCCCTGAGCTTGCCCTGCAGGGTCTTGCGCTGTTCCTCGCTCATCACGTCGAGCTCGACCTGCACCCGTGTGACCCCGTCCAGCTTGCTGACGGCCGCGGTGACGTCCCTGGTGATGGTCTCGCGCAGCGGGCAGCCCGCCACGGTCAGCCAGACGTCCACCCGGACCGTGCCGTCCGGCCGGATCTCGGTGTTCTTGACCATGCCGAGGTCGGTGATCGGCCGGTGGATCTCCGGATCCTGGACTCCGTCCAGCGCGCGCACGACCTGCTCGGCGCTAGGCGGCGATGGGTGTCCGGCGAGGGCAGCGCTCATGCCCCCATCGTACGGAGCCCGAGCCCAGCTAAGACCACGCACGTCCATCTACGTGGCGCTTGTCCGGGCTGACTCTCTACGCAGGCCCACGATCGTCCAGCCGCTTCCAGCGCGGTTGGCTCCGCGATGAGGCTCCCCGGAGCCCTGTCCGTCAAGGCCTGGGGCCCGGTAGGTGACCGGCTGCGCTGCGCTGGCTTGCGTGCTGCTGGCGTCTTGCGCCAGGTCGGCATGGCTCCGTAGGTCTTCGAGCCTCTCAACGATCATGACCTCATTCGAGCTGTCCAGGAGGCTACATCTTGCTGGCCAGACCTTGACAGGATTCGAGGACTGTTTTACACAATTGCGGACAAAGGCGACAGGGGGGCACTTACCATGCGGCGTCTTATTTACATGCTCGCGGTCGGGCTGCTCGCCGCTGGAACCGTCCTTACCGCCGCGGGCACAGCCAGCGCCGACGCGGCTGCCGTCCCCAGGGCCGACTGCACGAGTGCCGGAAGCTTCTTCTTCAGTGTCACCGCGGGCAGCGTCAACTACTACCTGGGGACACCCAACAAGCTCTCTTCCGGGTCGGCCGCGATCCTGAAGCCCAGGGAAAACAGCACGACCCTGTGGACCGCCTGCGACCCCTCGACCACCGTGACCGTCCTCACGAACCGCGGGCTGGCCCTGACCAGTAGGGCCTCCAGCCCCGGCGCGGACGTGACATTGATGGCGCCCGGGAATGGCGGCAACGGGTTCGCCAGCCAGCAGTGGGACATCCTCTTCAACGGCTCGTCTTTCACGATCCTGAATGTGAAGACCGGCCTGTTCCTGCGGGTGCGCAACGGTGGTCCGGTGATGGGCCAGACCGTGACCACCGGCTCCACGTCCACCGCCTGGATTCTGGCGGCAGCACCAGGTGCTTTCGCTGCCCATCGCTGAGCCGGCAGAAAGGGGCGAGGGGCCGGTCGCCCGCTCGCCCGCAGGTCGAACCGGCCGCCGGACGCCTCGTCCGCGGTCACGGTCCCGACCGCCGTGACGGTTGGTAGCCTGCCGTTCCATGGCTCGCGCCTATCGCCCCCGCCGGTCCTGCCTGGCAGTCCCCGGCAGTTCCCGCCGGTTCATCGACAAGGCCAGGGGGCTGCCCTGCGACGAGGTGTTCCTCGACCTGGAGGACTCGGTCGCCCCCGCGGCCAAGTCCGCCGCCCGCGAGACCGTGATCGAGGCGCTCACCTCGGGCGATTGGGGCGGCAAGCTCCGGGCGGTCCGGGTCAACGACGTCCGCACGCCGTGGGCCTACCGTGACGTGATCGACGTGGTCGAGGGCGCCGCGGCGGACCTGGACGCCATCGTGCTGCCCAAGGTCACCGGCCCGGCGGACGTCAGCTGGCTCGACCTGCTGCTCACCCAGCTGGAGAGCGCACTGGGCCAGCAGGCCGGCCGGATCGGCATCGAGGCGCAGATCGAGGACGCCGGCGGGCTGGCGGCCGCGGACGCGATAGCCGCGGCCTCGCCCCGGCTGGAGGCGCTCGTCTTCGGGCCGGCCGACTTCATGGCCAGCCTGGGCATGAGATCGCTGGCCGTCGGAGCCCAGCCCGCCGGATACGAAGGCGACGCCTTCCACTACCCGCTGCTTCGCATCCTGGTCGCGGCGCGCAGCCAGGGGCTGATGGCCATCGACGGCCCGTACGCGCGGATCGCCGACCTGGCCGGGCTGGGGCGGGCAGCGGCCAGCGCGGCCGCGCTCGGCTACGACGGGAAATGGGTCGTGCATCCCAGCCAGATCGATGCCGTCAATCAGGCCTTCACGCCGGCCCCCGACGAGTACGACCGGGCCGAGCTGATCCTGGAGGCCTACGGGTACCACACCGGAACCGAGCAGCGCGGCGCGGCCATGTTGGACGGCGAGATGATCGACGAGGCCACCCGCAAGCTGGCCCTGGCCGCCGCCGTGAAAGGCCGCGCCGCGGGCCTGCCCCGCACCCGCCGCTTCCGCCCCGGCTAGGCGGGCGCGCTAGTCCAGGACGCCCCAGTCGGTGAGCGCTTCGGCCAGGCCGTCGGTCAGCGGCAGCCCGGCCAGCTCGTCCCGGCCGGCCCAGCGGGCGTCGTCGGCGTCGTCGCCAGCGGTCAGCGCGCCGCCGGTCACCGTGGCCGCGTAATCGCGGATGTCCAGCACCGCCCCGCCCAGCGCCGCCCGCCGCACCGTGCCGATCAGCCGTCCCGGCCGCACGGCCAGCCCGGTCTCCTCCCTGACCTCCCTGATCACGGCCTGCTCGTCCGTCTCGCCCGGCTCGACCCGGCCGCCGGGTATCGACCACAGCCCCTTGCCCGGCTCGTGGCCCCGCTTGATCAGCAGCAACCGCCCGGCCGCGTCGCTGATGATTGCCCCGACGCAGGGGACCACGTCGGCCGGGGCGTTCACCTCACCAGTATGACCCCGGGGCTTGACTGGCGACCCGGAAAGCATCACTCTCGGTAGTCATGAGGGCCGCGCCCACCTGCCCGCGGTGCGGAGCACCGCTGCGGGCCCCCAGCGCCTGGTCCAGTGCCTGGCACTGTGACCTGCACGGAGTGGTGCACCCGCTGGGCGCCGTGCACAGTCCGTCGCGAGACGGGCTGGGAGGCCTGCTGCGCACCTCCGGGGTCCCGGTCTGGCTGCCATGGCCGCTGCCGGCCGGGTGGCTGATCACCGGGTTCGCCGGAGCGGGTGACGAGCGCACCGGCATGCACGGCTGCGTGGTCGCGCTGTCCGGCCCGAACCCGGTCGGCGGCCCCGGCGACATGCTGCTGGTATCCGAGGAGCTCGGTGTCGGGCTCGGCGCCAGGTTCGCCGGGCTGGACGGCCCCGATCCCGGAGACGGCTTCGCCGCCGGGCGGCCGCATGCGCTCGTCCGGTTCGGCCACCACGACTTCCCGCTCTGGAACGTGGAAGCGCCCGAGTGTGCGGCGTTCGCCGGCGAGATGATGGGCCGCTGGCTGTGGGCCGTGCTCTGGCCGGCCACCGCGGGGGTGCTGCTGGTCGAGCCGATGACGCTGCGTGATCTGCGCGATCCCGGTCAGGATCTGGACCTGCCGTTCGGGGCTCCGTCGCCGCGCCTTCCGGGGTGAGGCGGCCATGACGTCGTCTCCCGGTACGCCCAGGCTTTCCCTCTCATACCATTGGTGAACATGCGCATCGATTTTCACACCCATAGCAGTGTCTCGGACGGCACGGATCCGCCCGCCGCGGTGATGCGCCAGGCGCGGGCGGCCGGCCTCGACGTGGTCGCGCTGACCGATCACGACACGGTTGACGGGCATCGGGAAGCGCTGCTTGACCTGCCGCCCGGGCTGACCTTCGTCCCGGGGATGGAGCTGTCGTGCCGGCTGGACGGCCACAGCGTGCACATGCTGGCCTACCTGTTCGACCCGGCCAACGCCGAGCTCGCCGGGCAGTGCGAGCGGATCCGTACCGACCGGGTGCGCCGCGCCGAGGCCATGGTCTCGCGGCTGGCCGAGCTCGGCACCGGCGTCACCTGGGAACAGGTGACCGAAATGGCCGACGGCGGGGTGGTCGGCCGCCCGCACATCGCGCGGGCTCTGGCGGCCGAGGGCGTGATCGATGAGCCCTCGCTGGCGTTCACCAAGGAGTGGATCGGGATGGGCGGCCGGGCTTACGTGGGCCGGTACGCGCTGGAGCCGGTCCGGGCCATCGCGCTGATCCGGGCCGCCGGCGGGGTGGCCGTGCTGGCCCACCCGCGTGCGGGCCGGGATAGCTGGATGATCCCGGACGAGGTGATCGCCCGGCTGGCCGGCAGCGGCCTGGCCGGAGTCGAGGTCTGGCACCCCGATCATGATCCTTCAGAACGGGCACGGCTGCAGCATCTCGCGGATGAGCTCGGCCTGGTCCCGTCCGGGGGGAGCGACGACCACGGAGCGCTCACCGGGCACCGGATCGGCAGCGAGACGATGGCGCCCGATTCTTACCGGCGGCTCGTTGAGCAATCGAGCGGGGCGGTGCCGGTCCGGATTTAAGCGCCGCGCTGGCCGCGTTCGGGTGATCGTCAGCTTCGCGCTGTCAGCCGGCCCCTGCTGGGCTACCTGGATGTGCGGTTTCCGGTTCTGGAGCGGGCGATCGTGCCCACTATGCTCTTCGTGCAGCGGGCGAACGACGTCCGCCAGGACCTGGCCCTCGTGATAGGCAGGGCTGAACCCAGGGACAGAGCAGGGCCGGAAGGAAGGTCGGGCCGGCATGGACGCGCGGATCGATCAGGTGGTGACTTCGGGCGAGGTCACCGAAGGCGGCACCGCATACAAGATGGAGAACAACACCTGGATCATCGGCGACGACTCCGAGGTGATCGTCATCGACCCCGGCCATGATGCCCAGACCGTGCTGGAGGTCGTGGACGACCGTGAGGTGATCGCCGTCATCTGCACGCACGGTCACCCCGATCACGTCTTGGCCGCGATCGCGACGGCCGAGCGAGACGACGCCCCCATAGCGCTGCACCCCCGGGATCTCCCGTTCTGGCGGGACACGCACGACGAGGAGCCCGATATCGAGATGGCCGACGGCGGGATCTTCGAGGTGGCCGACGTCGCGCTGGAGGTCATCTTCTCGCCCGGGCATAGCCCGGGTTCGGTCTGCCTGTACTGCGAGGACCTGGGCGCGGTGTTCTCCGGCGATACGCTGCTGGCCAGCGGACCCGCGCGGTACTGCGGGGAGTTCCCCGACTTTCCCGGCCAGCTGACCGCGGTGGGCGAGTACCTGCTGACCTTGCCGCCTGGCACCCGGGTGCTGCCCGGGCACGGCGAGGAAACCACGGTAGAGGCGTCGGAGAAGGCCTTCGACGGGTGGGTGTCGGGGGGTCCGGCCGCGGCGGGTGAGGACGCCTAGGGCGTGAACCGGACCAGCGCCAGCCCGGGAGGCGGAGAGCAACTCGGCCTGGAGGGCATGCCGCGGCGGCTGTACACCTGCACCCCGACCCGGCTGAGCACCTGGCTGGACTGCCCGCGCCGGTACCGGATGAGCTATCTCGACCGTCCGCCGCCGCCGAAGGGCCCGCCCTGGGCGCACAACAGCCTCGGCGCCAGCGTGCACACCGCCCTCGCGTCGTGGTGGCGGCTTCCGCTCGAGCCAGCGCACCGTGGCCGCGGCCGGCGATCTGGTCGAGCGGGGCTGGATCGACCTGGGCTACGCCGACGAGGCGCAGTCGCGGCTCCATCGCGGCCGGGCGCGACAGATGGTGGAGGGCTACGTGCGACGGCTCGATCCGGCCGTCGAGCCAGTGGGCGTGGAGCGGACGGTCGCGACCCGCACCGAGCGGATCGCGGTCTCCGGCCGGGTTCGACCGGCTGGACGAGCGGCCGGACGGCGACGGCAGCACCGAGCTGGTGGTCGTGGACTACAAGACCGGCCGGCATCTGCTCACCGTGGATGACGCCCGCACCTCGCTGCCGCTGGCGCTGTACGCTCTGGCCGCGCAGCGGGTGATGCACCGCGGCTGCCGCCGGGTAGAACTGCATCACCTGCCGACCGGCACGGTCCTGGCCTGGACGCACACCGAGCAGACGCTCGCCAGGCAGCTCGGCCGGGCCGAGGACATCGCCGCCGAGTGCGCGGCCGCCGACGAGCGGTACCGGGCCGGCCTGGCGCAGGCCGAGACGGACCAGGTCTTCCCGCCTCGGGCGAGTTCGTGGTGCGCCTGGTGCGACTACCAGCAGCAGTGTCCGGAGGGCCTGGCCGCCGCCGAGCCTCACAAGCCCTGGGACGGGATCGAACCCGCCGGAACAGGGGCTAGCGGCTAGCGTCCTCCGCCGCGTTCCAGAACTTGTTCAGCGCGCTGGCCGTGGTCTCCGGGGCTTCGACCGCGGGGGAGTGCGTGGCCCCGGGGATGCACACGCGCTGCGCCCGGAGCCGTTCGGCCATCTTCTCCTGAACCGGGGTTTCCCACTTGTCGTCGTACTCGCCGTACAGCACGAGAACCGGTGCCCCCGCCGACGAGGCGAGGGCGGCGGTGCGGTCCGGGGTGTCCAGCAGCTGCTCGGCCATCGCCGCCAGGCCATCGGGGTGACTGCCCAGCATCCGCCGCCGCAGGAATTCGATGATGCCCGGCGGGGCGCCGTCGGCCTGCGCCTGCGGGGCCAGCTGGAGATCCCACACTCGCTTGACTTCGGTCCGCAGCCGCGAGCCGGTCAGTCCCCTGATCGGGGTCACGACTGCCCGCAGGACCCCGGCGGCGGAGCCGGTGAGCTTGCCCGGGCCCGAGCTCATCAGGGTCAGCGAGCTGATCGTGGCGGACTTGGCCAGGACCGTCTCCGTGGCCACGAGACCGCCGAAGGAATGACCGAGCAGGTGCACCCCCGGTTCGCCGCGGGCGGGTACCTGGCTTGGGCCGCCGGCGATCTCGGCCGCGATAGCGCCGACGTCGGCACCAAGTTCGGCAAGGCGGTAGGTGTCGCGGTCAGCGGTTCCCGGCGTCTGGTACTGCCCGCGCATGTCGATAGCCACCACCCGGCGGGCGGCCGCGGCCAGCTGGTGCAAGATCAGGAGGAAGTCCTCTTTGCTGCCGGTGAAGCCGGGCACCAGCAGCGCCGGACGGCGTTCGCAAACCCCGGTAGCCGGCATCGCCTCGAGCGCGGCGAACCGGCCGCGGGCCGTCTTCAGGGTGATCCGCCGTACGCCCGCCGGGACGTCGATGGACCGGGGTGCGCTCACGGGGGGCCACCCTACCGACATGGGTTTGCCCTGCATCGCGTAAGTCAGCCTCGGGCCGCCGGCGCCGGGCTAGCCGGCTTGCCGCTGGCCACGGGAAACGTCCTGGCCACGACGAGTGCGGCGGCGGACCCTGGTGCGGGTCTTGCCCGTTCTGGCCGACCCGTCCGCGCCCTGGCCCTGCGGGGCTTTCCCCTGGCCGGACCTGCCGCGGGCGGCGCCGTCGCCCTGGGTGCCGCGGTCCTGGCCGGCCGCGTTCTTGCCGCCTGCGGTCCGGCCGCGCCCGGTTCGCCCGCGGCCGGGCAGCGACTGGGTCCGCTGTGACCTGACCCGTCCGGTCTCGCCGATGTCCTCGATGGCCTCGGCGCCGAGGCCCGCCCGGTCCCGTTGCCCGACAGGCAAGGTTCCGGTGACTGTCTCGGGGATTCGCAGCGCGCCGAACAAGTTCTCAGAGGTGGAGTATGTCTCGGTCGGCTCGGCGCAGCCCAGGCCGAGGCTCTCGTCGATGAGCTTCCACCGGTGCATGTCGCGCCAATCGACGAACGTGACGGCGATGCCGGTCCGCCCGGCCCGTCCGGTCCGTCCGGTCCGGTGCAGGTAAGCCTTGTCATCTTCGGGGCACTCGTAGTTCACCACGTGCGTGACGTCGTCCACGTCCAGGCCCCGCGCAGCCACGTCGGTGGCGACAAGCACGTCTACCTTGCCGTTCCTGAACGCGCGCAGTGCACGCTCCCGCTGTCCCTGGCCGAGGTCGCCGTGCACGCTTGCGACCGCGAACCCGCGGGTCTCCAGGGCCCCGGCGACCTGGTCGGCCATCCGCCGGGTCTGGCAGAAAACCATGGTCAAGCCGCGGTCTGTCGCCTGCAGCACCCGCGCAAGCACCTCGATCTTGTCCAGGTGGTGGATGCGGAACACGTGGTGCTCGGTGTCCGGGGCATGCTCCGGCTCGTCGCTTCCCTCGGCGCGGACGTGCACCGGCCTGTTCAGGTGGCGCCGGGCCAGGGTGACGACCTCGGAAGGCATGGTGGCGGAGAACAGCATCGTCTGCCGCTGGTCAGGGACGAGCTTCAGGATCCGCTCCACGTCGGGCAGGAAGCCGAGGTCGAGCATCCGGTCCGCCTCGTCAAGCACGAGCGTGTGCACGCCGGACAGGTCGAGGTAACGCTGGCCGGCCAGGTCTAGCAGCCTTCCCGGCGTCCCGACCACAACGTCCACGCCGGTCCTGAGGCTTTCGATCTGCGGCTCGTAGGCCCGGCCGCCGTAGACGGTCAGCACGCGGGTGCCGAGCCTGGCGCCCGCGATCCGCAGGTCCTCGGCGACCTGCATCGCCAGTTCCCTGGTGGGCACGATGACCAGCGCCTGCGGGACGCGGGCCGCGTCGGTCAGGTGCTGCAGCAGCGGTATCCCGAACGCCAGCGTCTTACCGGTCCCGGTCCTGGCCTGGCCGATGATGTCACTGCCGCCGAGCCCGATCGGAAGGGCCAGCTCCTGGATGGGGAACGCGGTCCGGATCCCCATGTCCTCAAGCGCGGCGCAGATGTCGTCGTGAACGTTGAGTTCCCGGAACGAGATCGCATCCAGCGGGCTCACCGACGGCCCGGGTTCTGCGTGGCTGGCCGACGCTGCCTGATCCGGGAGGTCCTGGCCGTCCTCCGGCATGGTTTGCTCGTTAAGTGTCTGGGTTGTCAGGGCCTTCAGCCTCCATCAAGGTGCCCGCGGGAAATCGCATTCGGGTGGATCCGCGAGGTACGACCCATCCGGGCCGCCATAGAGATCAACACAACCTGGCGCTACCACATTCCGGTCACGGGTCGCAGCCGAGTGTACCAGGATCACGCCCGCCGCCCCGGAGCCGACGCGGCGCCTGCGGGAGCGGGCCGGCAGCCGTTGCTACGCTGCGGCTGTGACCGAGTCGCAACCAGCGGGTGAGCCGCCACAGACGGCCGGCCCGGCCGCCGGGGAGGGTGTCATCGACCTGCTCGGCCTGCTCGCTTACGCCGAGCTCGACGCATTCTTCCGGCTGGCCGAAGATGCCGCGCTGGCGCCGTCGCTGGCCGACAAGGCCGCGCTCGGCGGCATGGCGGTGGCCGAGTTCTCTCACTTCGAGCGGATCCGGGATGAGCTTCAGCGGCTCGGGACCGACCCCGGCCAGGCCATGCAGCCTTTCACCGGCCCGCTGGAAGCCTTCCACGTCAGGACGGCCCCGTCCGACTGGCTGGAGAGCCTGGTCAAGGCCTACGTGGGCGACGGTATCGCCGCAGACTTCTACCGCGCGGTGGCCGAGGTGCTGGAACCGGGGCCGCGGGCGCTGGTGCTCGAGGTGCTGGCCGACACCGGGCACGCGCAGTTCGCGGTCGAGCACGTCCGGGCGGCGATCGCCGCCGACCCGAAGGTCGCGGGCCGCCTGGCCCTGTGGGCGCGCAGGCTGGTCGGGGAGGCGCTCGGCCAGGCCCAGCGGGTCGCCGCGCAGCGGCCGGCGCTCGCCTGCCTGCTGGTTCCTCCCCCGGTCGGCACCGCTCGGCCGGCCGAGGGCGCCGGGCAGGCAGAGGGCGCCGGGCCGCCCGAGGGCGCCGGGCAGGGGGTCGGCGCAGGAACGGCGGCCGGCGCGAGCCAGCTCGGCGAGATCGGCCGGATGTTCGCGAGACTCACCGACGCGCACGCCCAGCGGATGAGCGCTCTGGGTCTATCCGCCTGATCAGCCCGGGCCGGCCCGCGCCGGTCAGAGGTTACCGAAGCCGACGCGGCGCGGCTCTGAGCTGCCCAGTTCCAGGTAGGCAATCTTGTCGGCCGGGATCAGGATCTTCCCGCCCTTCTCATCAGGCAGCGAGAACACGCCGCCGTCGGCAAGTGCCGCGGTCAGAGCGCGTTCGACGTCCTCGGCCGCCGTTTCCGTGTCCACGACGAGTTCGCGCGGCGTGGACTGGATCCCGATCTTGACTTCCACGACTATCCTCTCGGCGAAGCTGCTGGTCAGCAGGCCAGCATTGGCCGAGGCTAGCCTGCCTGACGAAGACGAAACTGAGCGAGACTTGGTTGCTGCGCCGCGAGCGGACCCCGGGGCGAGCGTGCATTGGCTTGACCGTTTACCTCATCCGGCGCGGCAGGCAATCCCGTCCGGGACAGCTGCGATTCGCCGGCCCGGAACTACTCTATGAACCGCCATCCGTCGAGCGTGTGCCGGCATCCGGGTTACCCGGTCAGCGGCCAGCCGCTGATGCCACGCCAGGCCAGCCGGCTCAGCATCTGTTCCGCGGCATCCTTGGGGATATCCCGGCCGGTGCTCATCCAGTGCCGGGCGCTGACGTGGGCCATTCCGACGAGCCCCATCCCGAGCAGGTGCGCCTCGTCATCCTTTATCCCAGCGTCCTCGCTTATCACCCTGCTGATCATTTCCGCGCACTCGTTCATGGTGGCATCCAGCCGCTCCCGTACAGCCGGCTCATTGCCAAGATCTGACTCAAACACCAGGCGGAATGCCTCGCCCGCGCCGCTGACAAAATCGAAGAAGGCGACAAAGGTAGCCGTCACCCGCTGCTTGTTGTCCTGGGTAGAGACCAGCGCGCTGCGCACGGTGTCCACCAGCGCGTCCGTGCTCTCGTCGAGCAGCGCCAGGTAGAGTTCGAGCTTTCCAGGAAAGTGCTGGTAGAGCACGGGTTTGCTGACACCGGCCCGCTCGGCGATCTCGTCCATCGCGGCGGCGTGGTAGCCCTGCGACACGAAGACCTTCTGCGCAGCCCCGAGGAGCTGACGGCGCCTGGCCGGCCTGGGCAGCCGGGTGCTGCGCGGCCGTGCATCGGGGGTAGCTGTCAACACGATCTCCGCTGCGTCCTGCGGGTGGTCGATCCACCGCGTTCCAGTAATCCTACGACTCGGTAGCGCTTCATGCCGAGGTCGCGAGGCTGGCTCGCGGTCGCGTGTCGTGCCCGCGCGGGAGTCAGCGGTACTCCTCGTCGTCGAGCTCGACCGCCCGTGACTGCTCTGCCGCGTCGGCCTCGTTCACGTCAGGCGGTGTCCGGCGAACCGATCCGGCTGTTCCGTCGGCCTCGTCCAGCACATCCCGGCGGCGCTCGACGGCGTCGTCCTCCGGCTCCTCCATGCTCATGTCGGTCATCCGCGTCCCCTCCCCGGTCACCTTGGCGCCATTCTCAGGCTAATCCCCAGCGGCTTACAGCAAGCCGTTCAGCTCGCCTGCTGGCCGGCCGGCGCCAGTGTCCCTCCATCCTGGTCACCAGGAACGCCGCCGGCCGCTGGCTCACGCAGCGCAGGCTCCATCGCCGCCCCGTAAGCGGGGAAAGGCATGCATGACATCGGCCAGCACCGAGAGCGGGAGCCGGGCCTTCACGGCCAGGGTGACCTCTGCCATCCACTCCTCCGCGCCCGGCCCGACCGCCCCCACCAGGACTCCGGCCGGATCCGCGTAGAGCTCCACGCGCCCCCGGTCGTCGTCTTCCGCCGTCGCCCGTGCCGTATCCGCCAGCCCAGGGTCAGCGGTCACCACGACGTTCTGCCCCCGGTTAGGCTGGCCGGCATGTACACGCCATCGGCCGCGCTGGCGCCGTCCGCGCCGCCCATCCCGCGCTGGCCGGGACGGCTGGTCCCGGTCGGGGCGGCCGAGGTGTTCGTGCGCTCCGCGCCGTCCCCGCCCGGCGCCGAGCCGGGACTGTGCGTGCACGGCCTCGGCGGCTCGTCCACGAACTGGACCGATCTGATGGACTTGCTGCGCCGGCCCGGGGCCGAGGGCGGGGATGCCGGCTGCCCGGGCGGGCGTCTGGTCGGCTGCGACGCCCTGGACCTGCCAGGCAACGGGCATTCGCCGCCCCCGCCTGATGGCGACTACTCGGTGCGCGCCCAGGCTGCGGTGGTGGCCGGGCTGATCGAGGAACGTGGGCGCGGGCCGGTGCACCTGGTCGGGAACTCGCTCGGCGGCGCCGTGTGCACCCGGCTGGCGGCGGGCCGGCCCGAGCTGGTCAAGACGCTCACGCTCGTCTCGCCGGCACTGCCTGACCTGCGCCCGCGGCCGATACCCGCGCGCGTGTCAGCGCTGCGTATCCCCGGCCTCGGACCGTGGCTGCTGCGCCGGGCGGAACGGATTCCGGTGCGTCAGCGGGTGGCGGCCCTGCTCCGCAGCGTCTACTACGATCCGGGCCTGGTCCATCCGGACCGTATCGCCGAGGAGGTCGCCGAGGTAGAGCGGGAGGACGGGCTCGGCTACACCGGCGAGGTGCTGCTGGGGTCGGCCAAGGGGGTGGTCCATGAGTACCTCCGCCGCGGCCCGCAGACGCTGTGGCGCGACGCGGCCCAGATCACCGCTCAGGTCCTGGTCATCTACGGCAGCCACGACCGGCTGGTGGACCCGCGGATGGCCGCCCGCGCCGCCCGGACGTTCCGGTACGCCCGGGTGCTGGTGCTGCCGCGCACCGGCCACGTCGCCCAGATGGAGCATCCCGGCCAGGTGGCCAGCGAAATGCGGATCATGATGTCGGCCGCGGCCGCCCGCGCCGCGCGGGACACCGCCCGGTGACCGACCTGCTGCTGACCGCCCCGCGCCTGATACCGGGCACCGCAGGCTCGGGCGTGCTGGAACCCGGCTTCGTCCGGGTCGAACGCGGCCGCGTCACCGCAGCCGGCGCCGGGCCGCCGCCGGGCCTGCCCGACCTCGAGCTTTCCCGTGGCCTGCTCGTCCCCGGATTCGTAGATCTCCAGGTCAACGGGTACTTCGGCGAGGAGTTCGGCGCCGCCGACGCGACAGGGTGGGCCACGATCGTCCGCCGTCTTCCCGAGACCGGCACGACCGCGTTCCTGGCCACGATCATCACCGCGCCACTCGGTCGGCTTGCCGCCTCGCTGCGCGCGACGCTGGCGCTGACGGCCGGCCTGCCGCGCGGCGCCCGGCTGCTCGGCATGCACGTCGAGGGGCCGTTCATCTCCGCCCGCCGCAAGGGCGCGCACAACGCGGAGTGGATCACCGAGCCGACGCCCGCCGCGGTCGACGCCCTGCTCTCGGCGGCGCCGGGCCTGCTCCGGGTGGTCACCCTGGCTCCCGAGCTCGACGGCGCGCTCGCCGCGGTCGCCCGGTTCACCGAGGCGGGCGTGCTGGCCAGCGTGGGTCACAGCGACGCCACCGCCGCGCAGGTGGCCGCGGCAGCGGACGCCGGCGCGCGCATGGTCACCCACCTGTTCAACGGCCAGCGGCCGATGCACCACCGCGAGCCCGGCGTGCCCGGCCAGGCGCTGGCCGATTCCCGGCTGACCAGCGGCCTCATCGCCGACCTTCGGCACGTGGCCAGCGAAGTCTGCGCGATCGCGTTCACGGCCGCCCCGGGCCGGATCTGCCTGGTCACCGACGCCGCGGCGTGCGCGGGCATGCCGCCAGGACGCTATCTGCTCGGCGGCCAGCCGATCATCCTGCCGCCCGGCGACGGGGTCCCGCCGGTGCGGCTGGACGGCACGCTGGCCGGATCCGCGCTGCGGATGGACGCCGCGGTGGCGAACATGGTGACCGCCGGGGCCGGGCTCGCCGCCGCGGTCGCCGCAGCCACCCGCATCCCCGCCGACCTGATCGGCCGGCCTGAGCTGGGCCGCATCGGCCCGGGGGCGGCCGCCGACCTGGTCTGGCTCGACGATGACCTGCGCACCCTGGCCACGTGGGTAGACGGCGACATGGTGTACTCGGCGACAGCCAAGCGGGAGCGACAGGGGGAGCCGGCGTGATCACTCAGATGCGGATCGAGATCGGTGAGCAGCCCGCTGCGCTGCGGGCCACGCTGGACGCGCTGCTGCCCCGCACGGCCGACGTCGCGGCGGTGGCCGCCGGCACCCGGCAGGTGCTGTTCATCGCCCGCGGGACTTCGGACAACGCCGCCGTCTACGGCAGCTACCTGCTGCAGGTGTACGCGGGCAGGCTCGCAACGCTGGCGTCGCCGTCGGTGGCTACCACGTACCGCAGCCGGGCCGACCTGTCCGGTGTGCTCGCGGTGGGGCTGTCGCAGTCCGGGCGGACCGAGGAGATCGTCGAGACCCTCGCCTGGGCGGCCGGCTGCGGGGCGCGCACGATCGCGGTGACGAATGCTGCGCAGTCCCCGCTGGCCGCGGCGGCCGACCTGGCCCTGGTGACCGAGGCCGGCGCCGAACGCGCGGTGCCGGCCACCAAGACGTTCGTCGCCCAGCTCGCCGCGCTGGCCGTGCTGGGCATCGGCCTGGGCACCGGCCTGGACCCGGGCGAGTTGCGCCAGGTTCCCGGCGAGATCGAGCGGATGCTCGGCGAGCCGGGGGACATCGAGGGCGCCGCCGCCGCCCTGGCCGGCGCGGCCGGCATGGTGGTATCAGGGCGCGGCCTGGCCTACGCGGCCGCGCTCGAGCTCGCGCTCAAGCTCAAGGAGGCGTGCTACCTGCACGCGATGGGGCTGTCGTACGCGGATCTCCTGCACGGCCCGATCGCGGTCGTGGATGCGGGCACCCCGGCGATCATCGTGGCCGCAGACTCCGGGCCGGCCCTGGACGGCGCGGTCAGGCTGGCCCGGCGGGTCACCGGCGCGGGCGCGACCGCGCTGGCCGTCGGCGGCGGCCCGGCCCTGGCCGCCGAGTGCAGCCGCGCGCTGCCCGGTCCCCGGCTGCCCGAATGGCTGGCCCCGATCGGCCTCATCGTGCCCGGGCAGCTGCTCACCGAGGCGCTGGCCAGGCAGCTCGGCCTGAACCCGGACAGCCCGCGCGGGCTGAGCAAGGTCACCCAGACCGGCTGACCTGGCACCCGGTACCGTCACCCCATGGCTACCCTGGTCTCCTTTCACGCCCATCCCGATGACGAGTCCATCATCTGCGGCGGCGTGCTGCGCAAGGCGTCCGAGGAGGGACACCGGGTGGTGCTCGTGCTGGCCACTCGCGGCGAGCACGGCGAGGTCCAGGAGGGGTTCCTGGCCGACGGCGAGTCGCTGGCCGAGCGCAGGGTGGCCGAGACGCAGGCCGCCGCGGCGATCCTCGGCGTGCAACGGCTCGAGTTCCTCGGCTACACCGACTCCGGGATGATGGGCACGCCCGCCAACGATGCCCCAGGGTCGTTCTGGAGCGCACCGGTCGCCGCCGCCGCCGAGAAGCTGACCGCGATCCTGCAGGAAGAACGAGCCGACGCGCTGACCTGCTACGACGACCACGGCGGCTACGGTCACCCGGACCACATCCAGGTGCACAGGGTGGGCCTGCGTGCCGCCCGGCTGGCCGGCACGCCCCGGGTCTACCAGGCCACGATCAATCGCGATCAGATCCGGCGCGGCCGGGCCGGGCTGGCCGAGGTTGCCGCCGCCGCGGGCATCGAGATTCCCGGCGCCTCAGACGATGAGGACTTCGGCAAGCCCGAGCGGGAGATCACCGCCGCCGTGGACGTCTCGCCTTACCTGGATCAAAAGCGCCAGGCCATGCGGGCGCACGCCAGCCAGATCAGCGAGCACTCGTTTTTCGTGGCCTTGCCGGACGAGGCGTTCCGCGATGCGTTCGGCACCGAATGGTTCATCCGCGACGGCCAGGGCCCTGGCATCACCGAGACCGACCTGCTGGCCGGCCTCTAGTCCTCCCGGGCCCGGCACGCGTATGTGCAACTTGCGGGTTGCGCGTCGAGAGAGTTATGTGCAACTATGGAGTTGCACATAACTCGCGTCGAGTCAGCGGAGGACAGATCGTGGGCATCGAGGACCGGATCGAGCGGGAGATCACCATCGCGGCGCCGGTGGAGCGGGTATGGGCGGTGATCACCGAGCCCGAGCACGTGGGGAAGTGGTTCGGCCAGGGGTCGCCGGCCCGGATCGACCTGCGTCCCGGCGGCATCATGCACCTGGACCACGGGCAGCACGGGCAGTTCCCGGCCAGGATCGAGAAGGTCGATCCGCCGCACTACCTCGCCTACCGGTGGGCCAGCGGCTACCCGGGCCTTGAGGCTACCGAGCACAACTCAACGCTCGTGGAGTTCACCCTGACGCCAGACGGCGACGGCACCCGGCTGCACCTGGCGGAGAGCGGGTTCGCGGCCGTGGCCATACCCGAGGAAAGGCGCGCGACGGCCTCCTACGAGAGCCACTCGAGCGGCTGGACGGACGTCCTCGCCGCGATGCGCGAGCAGGCGGAGCGGCTCACGGCATGACCGGTGACGGGCCGGCCGAGGAGGTGCTGACCGCGCTGGCCGATCCCACCCGGCGGCGCATACTCGACCTGCTCGCCGCGCGCGGGGAGGCAACGGCCACCGTGCTCGCGGCCGAGCTGCCGGTCACCCGGCAGGGCGTGGTCAAGCATCTCACGGCGCTGCACCGGGCCGGGCTGGTGGCCGGCCACCGGCACGGCCGCGAGGTGCGCTACCGGGTCCGGCCCGAACGGCTCAGCTCGACCGCGCGGTGGATGGATCACGTCGCCGCCCAGTGGGACGCCCGGCTGTCGGCCATCAAGCGCATCGCCGAGCGCGGCTAGGCCCGGGAGAGATCATCGACCAGGGAAAGTGTCAGCAGGTCCAAGAATTTCCCAAGGAGTCTTTCCAAAGCTAGCTTTGGAAAGCTATCTTGGCATTCATGGCCGAGGATGAGCTCACCACCAACCTCGTCGGCGCACCACGAGCCGTCACCCGGCTCACCGACCCACGGGCGCTGCGGGCCTTGGCGCACCCGATCAGGCTGTCGCTGATCGGGGTGCTGCGCCGGGAGGGCCCGCTGACCGCCACCCAGGCCGGGGAGCTGATCGGGGAAAGCTCGGCGAGCTGCTCCTTCCACCTGCGGCAGCTGGCCAAGTACGGCCTGGTCGAGGACGCAGGCGGCGGCAAGGGCCGGGAGCGGCCCTGGCGGGCTACCACGCTATTCACGTCCTGGCCCGACGTCGCCGAGGGGCCCGAGGCCGCTGCCGCGTCCAGCCTGCTCAGCTCGGTGCTGGCTGAGCGCTATTTCGAGACCCTCATGCGCTGGCTGGAGGCCAAGCCGGACCAGCCCGAGCAGTGGCAGCACGCCGCTCATTTCGGCGACTCGCTGCTGTACGTCACCCCGGAGGAGCTCATCGCCCTGGCCACGCAGACGCAGGCGATGATGGACCGTTTCCTGGACCGGCTGGAACACCCCGAGCTGCGGCCCCCGGGCGCCCGCCAGGTCACCTACCTGCACCTGGCCTTCCCCGGTGACCTCTCCGGTGCCCGGGAGCGGGAGGAACCTGGACGGTGAGCGCTCCCGCGAAAGCGGAAGCAACGGCCAAAGCGGCGCCGGCCGGCCGCGCGCGGCTGTCCTCACTGGTTCCCGCGCTGCTGCGCGAGCGGACATTCCGGCGCTACTGGAGCGCGCAGACCATCTCGATGTTCGGCGATCAGGTCAGCTCGATCGCGCTGCCGCTCGCCGCCGTGCTCGTGCTGCACGCGAGTGCCGCTCAGATGGGCTTCCTCACCGCCGCCGTCTGGCTGCCGAGCCTGCTGTTCGGCGTGCACGCCGGGGCCTGGGCCGACCGGTTCGGCCGCCGCCGGATTCTCATGATCGCCGCCGATATCGGCCGCGCGGCCCTGCTCACCAGCATCCCCGTCTGCTACGCACTGGACGTGCTCACGCTGACCCAGCTGTACGGCGTCGCGTTCGGGGCAGGGATGGCAAGCACCCTGTTCACGGCCTGCGACGGCTCGGTCTCGGTGACCATCATGCCCGCCGGCCAGTACGTGGAGGGCACGTCGCTGGTGTACGCGAGCCGCGCCTTCTCCTTCGTCGGCGGCCCGAGCCTGGGCGGCCTGCTCGTGCAGGCGCTGAGCGCGCCGTTCGCGATCGCCGCGGACGCCTTGTCCTTCCTCGGCTCGGCGTTCTTCCTGCACCGGATCAAGCCCAGGGAGGCGCCGGCCACGGGCAGCGGCGAGGGCGCGCTGTCCGCCGGGGCCCGGTTCATCCTCGGCTCGCCGATCGTCCGCGCCGCTCTCATCTCGGCGTCGGTCATCAACTTCTTCGACTTCGTGTTCGCGGCCCTGTTCGTGCTGTACGCCACCCGGTCCCTGCACGTGCGCCCGGGGCTGCTCGGGCTGGTCCTCGGCGCGGCCGCGGTGGGCGGCGTGCTCGGCTCGCTGATGACCCGGCGGCTGGCCGGCCGGATCGGGATCGGGTGGGCGTACGTGGCCGGCGCCGTCATGTTCCCCGCCCCGCTGGCGCTGGTACCGCTGGCCCGCGGGCCCGGCCTGCTCGTGCTGGGCCTGCTGTTCGCGGCCGAGTTCCTGTCCGGCTTCGGCGTGATGATGCTGGACATCAGCATCGGCTCGATCTTCGCGGTGGTGATTCCGTCCGAGCTCAGAGCCCGGGTCAGCGGCGCCTTCCAGGCGGTCAACTACGGCACCAGGCCGCTCGGTGCCCTGGCCGGCGGGGTGCTCGGCACGCTGATCGGCCTGCGCCCGACGCTGTGGATCGCGGTGGCCGGCGGCGTCACCGGCTTCCTCTGGGTGCTGCGCTCCCCGCTGCCCAGATTCCGGATGCCGCCGGCCTGACCCGGGGGCCGGCTGCAGCCGGCCGGCCGGACGGGCCGGATGTGCAGCAGCAGCCGCGACGGCCTGGCCGCCGTGTGCCACAGCTCGTTGTGCGCGATCACGCCGTCGGTCTCGGTCACCATGTCGCCGCCGGTGCCCAGGTTCACGTCGATCTTGGGGAAGGCCGACGAGGCGACCTCCAGCCGCAGCCTGTGCCCCGGCTCCAGCCGCAGGCAGGTGTCCCACATCGCGACGCTGACCTCGTACACCTCGCCCGGCATGAGCAGCTCCTCCCGGCCGAACCCGGACCGGTACCGCAGCCGGAGCAGGCCGTCGCAGAGCCGCTGCGCGAAGCCGTTCGGGTGCACGTCGACCAGCTTGGCCGTGATGTCGGTGTCCAGCGGCCGAGGTGGCGACGTGCGCGATCAGCCGCACCGGGCCGATGACCTCGACCGGCTCGGTCAGCGGGTCGCTGCTGTAGACCAGCACGTCACCCCGGGTCTCCACGCCGTGATAGTCGTCGGGGCCGCCGATCTGGGAGCTGCTCGCGCTGGTGATGAACGGGACCGGCCGGTCCGGGTCGTGCACCCAGGAGTCGGGCGGCTGGTCGCCGTCCGGGGCGCCCGCCGACAGCCGGCCGTCGCCGTACAGGCTGTTGGCCGAACCGCCGCTGGACAGGTACAGGGTCGTCTCGGTCACCTGCGGCGGCGGCCAGGACGGCTCGTCCCGCCACTCGCCCGCCCCCATCACGAAGATCCGCACCGGGGCGGCGGCCTGCCCGGGCTTGATCCCTTTCACGTGCTCGTCGAGAAACGCGACGACGGCCGCGTCGAGGTCGATGAGCGCGTTCGGGCCGAAGTCCACCTCGCCCAGCGTGCGGGTGGTGTTCACCGCGTGCCCCCAGGGGCCCATCAGCAGCCGCTGCCGGTCGCGGCCGGCCGCGACCATCGCGGCGAAGTTGGCCGGGGTGCCGATCTCCTCGTCGTCGTACCAGCCGGAGACGTGCAGCACCGGCACGTCCACCGCACCGATCCGGTGCTGGTAGCGCACCGGCTCCCACCATTGGTCCAGGGTGCGGTGGGCCAGTTCCGCGCGCCAGTTCGGTGACACGAACCCGGCCGCCTCGTCCATGGTCATCAGTGGCCGGTGCCGGTACACCTCGGTCCAGTCGACGTTCTCCACGTACTGCGGCATCCGCGCGTCCACCAGCCGGAACCAGTTGATGTGTATCGGCGTGGGGATGCCCGTCGGCGTCTCGACGAACGGGTCGCTGGGGGTGACCAGGCAAACCATCGCGCGCAGCGCCGGCGGGTGCTCCAGCGCGGTGAGCCACTGGATCCGGCCACCGTAGCTGGCGCCGTGGGTGGCCACGTCCCCGGTGCACCAGTCCTGCGCGGCCACCCAGCCGATCACGTCGTAACCGTCCGGGCCGTCGTTGCGGTAGGGCTGGAACTGCCCGTCGGAGTCGCCGCGCCCGCGCACGTCCACGAAAACGGCGGCGTAGCCGGCCGTGGCGAACACGGTCGCGCGCGTGGACTGCCGCTCGCCCGCCTTGCCGTACGGTGTCCTGCTCACCACCGCGGGCGCGGGCAGCGCCGCCGGGAGCGTCACGTCGGCGGACAGCGTGATGCCGTCCCGCAGCGGGATCCGGACGTTGAACCGGCGGGTGAGCGAGGGCACGGTGCCCGACACTATCGTGATCCGACGTTTGCAGGCCGTTCGGCTTGGTCGCCTACGATCGCAGCTGTGCCTCAGCATTCCGATGGGCCGCCGCCGGACGTCGCTCCCGGCACTCGCGGCGACCTGCGTGCGGTGATCACCGACTGGGGCGGCGTGTTCACCAGCCCGATCATCGATTCGGTCCAGGCGTGGCTCACGGCCGACCTGATCGACCAGGCCGCGTACCGGACCGTCATGCGGGCCTGGGTCACCCAGGCCTATCGTGGCGGCGCGGACAATCCGGTCCACCTGCTGGAGCGGGGCGAAGCTGACCCGGCGGACTTCGAGCACGCGCTCGCCGCGCAGCTGGTCCGCACCGACGGGACCCAGGTGCAGGCGGCCGGGCTGCTCAGCCGGATGTTCGCCGCTACGCTGCCGGTCCCGCAGATGTACGAGCTGATGCGGGCGGTGCGCAAGGCCGGGTTGCGCACCTGCTTGCTGTCTAACTCCTGGGGCCCCGCCGGCTACCCGCGGGACACCTTCCCCGAGCTTTTCGACGCCTGGGTGATCTCCGCGGAGGTGGGCATGCGCAAGCCGGAGGAGCGCATCTTCCGGCACGCCGCAGGCCTGCTCGGCCTGCCCCCGGAGCAGTGCGTGTTCATCGACGACATCGAGGCCAACGTCGACGCGGCCGGCGCTCTCGGCATGGTAGCCATACACCACCGCGAGCCGCTGACGACTGCCGCGACGATAAAGGATCTGCTCGGCCTGCCCAACGGCTAACGTAAGCGGGCATGGCGGAGTATCCGCATCCGTCCAGCCCGGGGCGCAGCGCGAACATGCGCGCCAACCGACGCACCGACACCAAGCCCGAGCTCGCCCTGCGCCGGGCACTGCACAAGCTCGGCTACCGGTTCCGCAAGGACCACCGGCTCGACCTGGACGGCGGCAGGCGGGTGCGCCCCGACATCGCCTTCACCGCGCGCCGGGTCGCCGTCTTCGTGGACGGCTGCTTCTGGCACGCCTGCCCGCAGCACGGCAGCAAGCCCCGGGCCAACGACTGGTACTGGACGCCGAAGCTGGCCCGCAACGTAGAGCGGGATCGCGCGGCGGACGAGACGCTGGCCGCGGCTGGCTGGCACGTGGTGCGGATCTGGGAGCACGAGAGCCTGGAGCAGGCGCTGGCCGCGGTGATCGCGGTGGTCGGAGCCCGTGTCCCCCTCACCCCGGGCGATGATCCGGTTGCCGCGGACGGCCTGCGCGCCAGCCGTTCGGCTGACAAGATTTGATCACCCGCACCGAATCCGAGGTGGCCATGCGCGTCTACCTGGCGTCCACGTTGCCGACGCTGGCGGCGGCGCTGCAGGCCGGACAGATCGGCCCGGCGCCGCTGGCCGGGTTCGCGGTCACGCCGGCGCTGCGTGAGTGGTACGCGAGCGGCGACCTGGACGAACTGGAGTACGCGGCGCTGGCCGTGGCGTCCCGCGCGTCGCTGCGGCTGCTCGCCGCCGACACCGCGGCCCCGCCGCGCCGGGTGACGCTGGCCGCCGACGTCCCCGACGAGCAGGTCAGCAACTGCGGCGATCTCGACGAGCCCGCCGCGGTCCGCGTCGGCGCCCCCGTGCCGCTGGCCTGGGTGGCGTCCGCGCACGTGGACGACCCGACGGCCGCCGCGGACGTGCGCGCGGCGGCCGCCGCGGTCCCCGCCGCCGATCGCGGTGACGACGACGCGAAATTCACCGTCGACAGCGCGGAGGGGCACGAGCTGCTCTGGTACGCCGTACAGGAGCTGCCCTATTTGTTCGGCTGACCGGGACCAGGCACTATGAGGACCATGGATGCCGTGACCAATGTGCCGCTGCCGGTCAACGAGCCTGTCCGGCAGTACCCGCCGGGCAGCCAGGACCGGGCCGCGCTGGAGAGCAAGATCAAGGAACTCGCCAGCGGACAGGCCGACCTGACCATGACCGTCGGCGGCCGCCGCAGGCTGGGCGGTGGCGAGCTGATCAGCGTGGTCGAGCCGCACAATCATCACCACGTACTCGGCCGCTTCGGCAACGCGACCGACCTGGACGTATCCGCCGCGATCGACGCCGCGGCCCAGGCCGCGCCCGGCTGGCGGGCGCTGTCTTTCGACGACCGGGCCGCGATCCTGCTCAAGGCCGCGGATCTGCTGGCAGGCTCGTGGCGGTCGACGGTCAACGCGGCCACCATCCTGGGTCAGTCCAAGTCGCCGATCCAGGCGGAGATCGACGCGGCCTGCGAGCTGATCGACTTCTGGCGGTTCAACGTCCACTTCGCCCGGCGGCTGCTCGCCGAGCAGCCCGAATCGGGCCCTGGCAGCTGGAACCGGATGGAGTACCGCCCGCTCGAGGGGTTCGTGCTGGCCATCACGCCGTTCAACTTCACCTCGATCGCGGGCAACCTGCCGACCGCGCCCGCGCTGCTCGGCAACACCGTGGTGTGGAAGCCATCGCCCACCCAGCAGCTGTCCGCGCACTACATCATGCGCGTGCTCGAGCTGGCCGGCCTGCCCCCAGGCGTGATCAACATGGTCACCGGCGACGGCCAGGCGGTGTCCAGGGTCGCGCTCACCCACCCGGATCTGGCCGGCATCCACTTCACCGGGTCGACCCGGACCTTCCAGCACCTGTGGCAGACCGTGGGCGAGAACATCGCAGGCTACCGGAGCTACCCGAGGCTGGTAGGGGAGGCAGGCGGCAAGGACTTCGTCTTCGCCCACTCATCGGCCGACCAGGATGTGCTGATCACGGCGTTGATCCGCGGCGCGTTCGAGTACCAGGGGCAGAAGTGCTCGGCCGCCTCCCGCTGCTACATACCGCGATCGATATGGCCCCGGATGCGCGACGACTTCATCGGCCAGGTGGAGTCGCTGACCATGGGTGACGTGTCGGCCGACCTGTCGCTGTTCATGGGGGCGGTCATCGACGAGCGGGCGTTCGCCAAGCACGCCGCGGCGCTGGAGCGGGCCAGGGCCGCCGAATCGGTCCGGGTGCTCGCCGGCGGGTGGGCCGACGACAGCGAGGGTTACTTCGTGCAGCCCACCGTGCTGGAGTGCACCGACCCGACCGATGAGTTCTTCACCACGGAGTACTTCGGCCCGATCCTGGCCGTGCACGTCTACGATGACACGGCGTACCCGGAGATGCTCGCGCAGGCCGCCGACGTGACCCGGTACGCGCTGACCGGCGCGATCGTCGCCCAGGACCGGGGGGCCATCGTCGAGGCCGACGAGATACTCCGGTTCTCGGCAGGCAACTTCTACATCAACGACAAGCCGACCGGCGCGGTGGTGGGCCAGCAGCCGTTCGGCGGTGCCAGGGTCAGCGGGACCAACGACAAGGCAGGGTCGATCTTCAACCTCATCCGGTGGGTGAACCCCCGCGCCATCAAGGAACTGTTCGCTCCGCCGACCGACTACCGCTACCCGCACATGGGGTAGAGCGGCCTCAGCCGCGGCCCGGTTCCTGGCCCGGGTCGCGACCCGGTTCCCGGCCGAGGGCGCGGCCCGGGCCGAGCGCGGCCGGGTACGGCGCCAGGTAGGTCTGCTCGGCCAGCCAGCGCAGCCCCTCGCCGCGTGCGTGCTGCGCGAGCAGCGCGATCGGCACGCTGACCGGCGTGTCACCGCGCCGGTAAGCCTCGATCCGGTCCCCCAGAATCTCTTCGCCTGGTGTCGTCCAGCACGTCGCTGAACTGGCTGAACGCGTGCAGGAGCGCGTTCGTGTGGCGGTCGCGGGTAGCCGTGGCCGCCAGCGCGGCGCAGAACAGCTCGCGGTACTCGGCCGCCACGGCCGCCCGCGGCCGGACGCCGGCCCCGGCGACCACCCGCCCCGCCTGGCGGCAGCCCGCCGGGTCGTGCGCGAGAATCTGCAGCTTGTGCCGGGCGTGGAAGGTCGCCAGGTCGCGGGGCTGCCACCGCGCGGCGAACAGTTCCCGTAGCCGGGCCGTGGCGAAGATCCGCTCGACGAATGCCTCGCGCAGCCCGTCATCGGTGAGCCGCCCCTCGTCCTCGACCGGCAGCAGCGGGCTGGCGTCCAGGACGCGGCCGGCGTAGACGCCGCGTCCGAGCCGGTCGGCAACCTGCTCGTTGCCGGAGTAGCGCGGGATGCCGTGGATGCCGCAGCTCGGCGACTTCGCCTTGAACACGTATCCGTCGATGTCGGGCGGCAGCGGGAGGGCGGTCATCGCCGCCGTGTGGTCGGCGGTGCGGCTCCGGTTGATCAGGCGGCCTGCGCCGGTCAGCTTGAGCGTCTCCCGCGGCGTGCCCAGCCCGATCGCGACCTCCGGGCAGAACGGTACCCAGTCCACATGCGGAGCGAGCACGTCGGCGAGGAACGCGTGCCGCTTGTGCCCGCCGTCGAACCTGACCTGCTCACCGAGCAGGCAGCTCGACACGCCGATCCGCGGCTTCATCCGCGTCCATCTAGGGCACGATGATCAGCGGCACCGGGGAGTGGCGGGCCAGGTTCACCGGGACCGAGCCGACCATGCGGTGCACGGCACTGGATGAACTGCCGATCACGATGCCGACGGTGTCGTCAGGGTGGGCAGCGTGAACATCCTCGGCGGCGGCGGTCAGCTCGCGTGCGATCAGGCCCTGCCGCCGCTCGAATCCCCAGTCGTCCACGCGGCCGCGCAGCCGCTCGCCGACCGCGGTCCGGAGTTCCCGCTCGATCTGGTCGAAGTCATTCTCCAGTTCGACCAGGGCGTCCGCCGACAGCATTGCCGTGCTGGCCATGTGGGCCACATACACCGCGGTGATGGAGCCGGTCCGGCCCTCCAGCAGGCGGACCGCGGCGTCAAGGGCCCGGTCGGCCGGAGGAGAGCCGTCATATCCCACGACGAGGCGGACGGCCGGGGCCGACGGCGGGTTGGCGTTCATCGAGCGCCCACGATAGCGTGCGCGCTTTCCTGGACCACCGGGGGGTATCAGCCGCCTGAGTTCGAGCGGGCCCGCGGCTAGCATGGTCAGCGCCCGCCGCGCCGTTCGGCCGCGCTAGCCCGCATCCCGCCTTTCCCGCCAGCGCCGGAGGCCCCCCATCCACCGCCTCGTCCTGTGGAACATCGATCTGACTCTCGTCGACGTGGCACAGGTGACCCGTGAGGCCTGCGCGGACGCGTTCGGCCAGGTGACGGGGCGCCGGCTGGTGCAGCTGCCGCCGACGGCCGGGCGGACCGACTCGGAGGTGTTCTTCGAGGCGCTCGCGATGAACGCACCCGAACTCGGCGCCGACGAGGATGCCCAGCGCCTGCTCGCGGCCTACGACGACGCGCTGGCCAAGGCCTTCGACGCCCGGACTGACCTGCTGGCCACGAAGGGCCGGCTGCTGCCAGGCGCGAGGGAGGCGCTCACCGCGGTAGCCAGGCTGTCGGGCGTCCTGCAGACCGTGCTCACCGGGACGATCAGGCCGAACGCGATCGCCAAGCTGCGCGCCTTCGGCCTGGACGCGTTGATCGACGCCGAGATCGGCGGCTTCGGCTCCGAGGCGTATCCGAAGGGAACGCTGCTGCAGGTGGCCAGGTTGCGCGCGGCCGAGTCCCGCGGCATCAGCCTCACCGAGCGGGGCACCGCATATATCGGCGACTCGCCGCGCGACGTGGCGGCGGCCCGGATCGGCGGTGCCTGGTCGATCGCCGTGGCCAGCGGCCGGGCCACCCAGACCGAACTCGCCGCTGCGGGCGCCGACACCGTCCTCGCCGACCTGACCGACACCGAGGCCGTGGTGCGCGCCATCGACGAACTGACGCTCCCGGCGGTGAGCGGCGACACGGAGGGCTGACGCTCCCGGCGGTCCGCGGAAGCACGCAGGGCTGATCAGCGGCTCTGCCGCTGGCCCGGGCCCGGTACCGGCGGCAGCCCGGCCGGCGATCTGATCCCCGGGCGGCCGGCCGGGCTATCCTGGGGGACACCGTGACATCACCACAACGGCGTGGTGCGGCCAGGCCGCGGGCCGATGGCGAGCCCCGGCAGGCGCGGCCACGCCAGCCCGTACCGGGAGCTCAGCCAGGCCAGAAAGCGGGGCCCGGCAGCCCCGCCGACGCCACGCCGAGGCCGGCCCAGGACCTGGCGGCAGGGGCCGCCAGGTCCAGGAGCTTCGGCGAAGAGGGCGGCCTCCTCACCTACGGCACCTACCTGCACCTGCCCGGACTGCTCAGCCAGCAGGTCCCGCAGGCCGAGCCGCCGGCCCATGACGAGCTGCTGTTCATCACCGTCCACCAGGTGTACGAGCTGTGGTTCAAGCAGCTCCTGTTCGAGCTGGAGACGGCCAGGGACGAGATGCTCGCGGGCAACATATGGCAGCCCCGGCACCTGCTGACCCGGGTGCACGCGATCGAGCGGCTGCTCGTCGCCCAGGTAGAGATCCTGGAGACCATGACCCCGCAGGATTTCCTCGACTTCCGGGCGAACCTGTCCCCGGCCAGCGGCTTCCAGTCGGCGCAGTTCCGCGAGCTCGAGTTCCTGTCCGGCCTTAAGGACGAGAGATTCCTTGCGCGTTTCCGGTCTCTCACCGATGCTGAGCGGGAACGGCTCAACCGGCGTCTTGCCGAACCCTCACTGTGGGACGGATACGTGAGCTTGCTCCGGGCGCGTGGCCTGGCCGCCGAGGATGATGCGCAGCTGCTCTCCTCGCTCGTCACCATAGCCAGGGACCGCGCCGATCATGACGATCTGTGGGAACTCGCCGAGGGCCTGCTGACCCACGACGAACTGGCCGGAGTCTGGCGGGCACGGCACGTGGCCATGGTGGAGCGGCAGATCGGCACGAAGTCCGGCACCGGCGGCTCGACCGGCGCCCCCTACCTGAGGCGCCGGCTGTCGCTGCACTACTACCCGCTGCTTTGGGAGCTTCGTGACCGGCTCTAGCCAACAGGCCGACGCAGGAAAAGGGGCGCACACGGTGGAACCGATCCTGGTGAACCCGGACGAGCAGAAGGAATCACTGCTGGTGTCGGCGGCGGGGCGGATGGCCAGCCTGCTGGGCGACGAACTCCCCGAAGTCGGTGACCCGCTCGACTACCTGCATGCCTACTACCGGCATTTCCCGGCGGACGACCTGACCGCCATCGGGCCCGACCGGGCGGCCGCGGTAGCGGCCGAGCACGCCAGGCTCGGCGCGCGCCGCCCGCAGGGCAAGCCGCTGGTCTGCGTCCGGGTCCCGGCCGAGCCCGACGATGATCACGTGGCGTTCGACCCGGACCGCGCGGTCGTGGACATCGTCACCGACGACATGCCGTTCCTGGTGGACTCGGTGACGATGGGGCTCAACCGCAACAACCTTGAGATCGGCCTCATGGTGCACCCGCAGCTGCGGGTCAGCCGGGACGTCACGGGCACGCTGCGCAAGGTGCTGGGCCCGGTCGAGGACGGCTGTGCCGCCAGCGACGAGATCAACGAGTCCTGGACGCACATCGAGGTCTCCAAGCCGTCCGGTGACCTGAGCAAGCAGAAGCTGGAGTCGCAGCTGCGCACCATCCTCGACGACGTCCGGGTCGCGGTGGAGGACTACGAGCGGATGCGGACCGCGGCGGTGCAGCTGGCCGACCGGCTCGCCGCGGAGGGCCGCGACGAATCGGCCACGCACGGCGACGTCGATGACCGCGAGGTCGAGGCGCTGCTGCGCTGGCTGGTGGACGGCCACTTCACCTTCCTCGGCTACCGCGAATATGACCTGATCGAGGGGTCGGCCGGGATGGCCCTGCGGGCGGTGCCAGGAACCGGCCTGGGCATCCTGAGGCACGACGAGGCCCGGGCGGACTCGCTCGCCACGCTGCCGCTCGAGGTGCAGGCCAAGGCCAAGGAGCCGGTCCGGCTGGTCCTGACCAAGGCGAACTCACGCTCCACCGTGCACCGTCCGTACTATCTCGACTACGTGGCGCTCAAGAGGTTCGACGACTCGGGTGAGGTCGTCGGCGAGTACCGGTTCCTCGGGCTGTACACCCACGTCGCGTACTCCGAGAGCATCAGGAACATCCCCGTGCTCCGGCGCAAGCTGACCGAAGTGCTCGAGGCCGCGGGCATTCCCCCCGGCAGCCACGACGGCAAGGACCTGGAGGAGATCCTCGAGACTTACCCGCGGGAGGAGCTGTTCCAGACCTCGGTGGCCGAGCTCACCCCGATCGCGCTGGGCGTGCTGCGGCTGCGCGAGCGCAAGCAGACCAGGCTGTTCCTGCGCAGGGACCCGTACGGCCGGTACATGACCTTCCTGATCTACCTGCCGCGGGACCGGTGGAATACCACGGTGCGACTGCGCACCCAGGAAATCCTGATGAAGGCACTGAACGGTGTCTCCGCGGACTACTTCGCCATGATCAGCGAGTCCGTGCTGGCCCGGCTGCAGGTGGTGGTCCGCGCGGAGCGCGGGCGGCCGCTGCCCGACGTGGACGCGACCGAGCTCGAGCGCCAGATCGCGGCGGCCGTCCGGTCCTGGGACGACGACCTGCACGAGGAAGCGGTACGCGAGCTCGGCCCGAGGCAGGGCCGCGCGCTGGCCACCGCGTTCGCCAGCGTGATACCGGAGACCTACAAGGCCGACACGACCGCCGAGGCCGCGGTGGCAGACCTGCGCCGGATCACCCAGCTGCGCGCGTCGGGCGAATCGGTCGCCGTCGAGCTCTACCAGAGCACCGGCCACCTGCACGGCGCCGAGTTCACCGAGTCGGGCAGCGTGGACGAGGATCAGAGTGCGGTGACCGAGGCCCCGCAGCGGTCCTGGCGGCTCAAGGTCTACCGGACGCGTACTCCGATCACGCTGTCGCAAGTGCTGCCGCAGCTGCAGCACATGGGCGTGGAGGTGGTGGACGAGCACCCGTACGAGTTCGTGGCCCGTGAGCAGGACCGGCCGCCGTTCTGGATCTATGACTTCGGGCTGCGCGGCGCCTCCCAGCCGGCGACGGCCCAGCAAGCGGTGAAGGGGCTGTTCTCTGAGGCCCTCATCGCCCTGTGGCACGGGCTCACCGAGGACGACAGCTGCAACGCGCTGGTGCTGGCCGCCGAACTGAACTGGCGCCAGGTCGTCGTGCTGCGCGCCTACGCCAGGTACCTGAGGCAGGCGGGCATCACGTTCAGCCAGGATTACATCGCCCGGGTGCTGAGGTCGAACGTCACCATCACCAGGCTCCTCGTCCGCCTGTTCGAGTCGCGGTTCGACCCGCAGCGGACCCAAGGCCAGGCCGAGCGGTGCGAGGCGATCGCCGAGGAAATCCGCGGCGAGCTTGACGACGTGGCCAGCCTCGACCAGGACCGGATTCTCCGTTCCTACCTGGCCCTCGTCGAGGCCACCCTGCGGACCAACTACTACCAGCAGCGGGACGGGGCCCCGGTGCCGGACCCGCAGGCACCGTACCTGGCCATCAAGCTGGACCCCGGCCGGATACCCGACCTGCCCGCGCCCAGGCCGCGGTTCGAGATGTTCGTGTACTCGCCCCGGTTCGAGGCCATCCACCTGCGGTTCGGCCGGGTGGCCAGGGGCGGGATCCGCTGGTCGGACCGGCAGGAGGATTTCCGCACCGAGGTCCTCGGCCTGGTGAAGGCGCAGGACGTGAAGAACTCCGTCATCGTGCCGGCCGGGGCCAAAGGCGGGTTCGTCTGCAAGCAGCTGCCTGATCCTTCCGACCGTGCTGCTTACGCCGAAGAGGGCCTGGCCTGCTACCGCCTGTTCATCAGCGCGATGCTGGACGTCACCGACAACGTCGGCGACGACACGGTGGTGCCGCCGTCCGGGGTCGTCAGGCACGACGGCGACGATCCCTACCTGGTCGTCGCGGCGGACAAGGGCACCGCGACCTTCTCCGACGTGGCCAACGAGATCGCGAACGCGTACGGGTACTGGCTCGGCGACGCGTTCGCCTCCGGCGGCTCGCACGGGTACGACCACAAGAAGATGGGGATCACCGCGCGGGGCGCGTGGGAATCGGTGCGCTTCCACTTCCGCTCGCTCGGTACCGATGTCGACACCGACGACTTCACCGTCATCGGCATCGGCGACATGTCGGGCGATGTGTTCGGCAACGGGATGCTGTTGTCCACCCACATCAAGCTGGTGGCGGCGTTCGATCACCGTCACCTGTTCCTCGACCCCAGCCCCGATCCCACGGTCAGTTTCGCCGAGCGGCAGCGGCTCTTTGCGCTACCCCGGTCCAGCTGGGCCGACTACGACACCTCGCTGATATCGGAAGGCGGCGGCGTCTGGCCGAGGACGGCGAAGTCGGTACCGGTTTACCCGCAAGTCAGGGCGGCGCTTGGCCTCGACCCCGGGGTGGTGGCGCTCACCCCGGCGCAGCTCATCTCCGCGGTGCTCGCAGCGCCGGCGGATCTGCTGTGGAACGGCGGGATCGGTACCTACGTCAAGGCGACGGCGGAGACGCAGGCCGCGGCCGGCGACAGGTCCAACGACGGGATCAGGATCGACGCACCCCAGCTGCGGGTCAAGGTGGTCGGCGAGGGCGGCAACCTCGGCCTGACCCAGGCGGCAAGGATCGAGTTCGCGCGGGCCGGCGGCCTGATCAACACCGACTTCATCGACAACAGCGCCGGCGTGGACACCTCGGACCACGAGGTCAACATCAAGATCCTGCTGGACCGGGCGGTGCGCGGCGGGCGGATGACGATGCCGCAGCGCGACGCGCTGCTGCAGGAGATGACCGACGAGGTGGCCGCGCTCGTACTGCCGCACAACTACAGCCAGAACATGGTGCTGGCCGCCTCCCGGGCGCAGGCGAACTCGATGCTGCACGTGCACGCCCGCTACCTGCGCAAGCTGGAACGAGACCGCAAATTGCGGCGCAGGCTGGAAACCCTGCCCAGCGACAAGGAGATCGCCGAGCGGCGGGCGGCGGGCGCGGGCCTGACCAGCCCCGAGTTCGCCGTGCTGCTGGCCCGTACCAAGATCGACTCGGCTCAGGAAGTACTCGACTCCGGCCTGCCCGACGACGAGTACCTGCACGGCGCGCTGGTCAAGTACTTCCCCCAGCCGTTGCGACACGGCCACGAGCAGGACATGGCTGCGCACCCGCTGCGGCGCGAGATCATCACCACGGTCGTGGTGAACGAGATGGTGGACCAGTCGGGGATCACGTTCTGGTTCCGGCTGAACGAGGAGACGGGGGCTTCAGGCCCCGACATCACCTGCGCCTGGCTGGTCGCCCGCGAGGTCTTCGACATGCCGTCGTTCTGGGCCCGGGTGCACCAGCTGGACGGCGTGGTGGACGTGAGCACCCAGATCGCGCTGCTGCTCGAGGGGCGCAAGCTCACCGAGCGGGCATCCCGCTGGCTGCTGCACAACCGGCGGTCGCCGTTTGACATCCAGGCCACGGTGGACTTCTTTGCCCGCGGCGCGCTCGCCGTCGGCTCCGGCCTGCCCAAGCTGCTCACAGGCCGGGACGCCGAGGGATTCGCCGAGCGGCGGGAGAGCTACGTGTCGGCCGGCGTGCCGGAAGACCTGGCGGACCGGACGGCCGCGATGGTGCCCGCGTACTCCGCCTTCGACATCATCGAGATAGCCGCCGACACCGGGCGCAGCGTGGAGGAGACCGCGGAAGTTTACTTCGATCTGGCCGACCGGCTGGAGATCACCAGGCTGCGCGACCGGATCACCGCGTTGCCGCGCGACGACCGCTGGAACACGGCGGCCAGGGCGGCGCTGCGCGACGACCTGTACACCGCGCACGCCGCGCTCGCCCGCGACGTGCTGCAGGTCACCGGCGGCGGCAGCCCCGAGGGGCGGCTGGCCCGCTGGGCGGAGCGGAACGAGGCGGCGGTGGCCCGGGCAGCCCAGACACTGACCGAGATCTGGGAGTCCGGCCGGTTCACCATGGCCACGCTCTCGGTGGCTGTCCGCGCGATCCGGGCGCTGGTCCGGGGCAGCGCGCTGCCCTAGGCTGGCTGACCTAAACCCCCGCCGCGCTCGCGTAGGCTTCTAGGCATGGCAGCGACCGACCCGGCGGATGAGATCAAGGAACTCTCGTCGAAGCTGGCCGGCGTGGAAGTCGTCCTTGACCTGGACTCCATGCGGCGGGAGGCCGATCGCCTGCGCGAAACCGCGTCAAGTCCCAACCTGTGGGAGGACCAGGAGAACGCCCAGGCGGTCACCCGCAGGCTGGCCTACCTCGAAGGCGAGATTTCCCGGGTGGAGGGCCTGCGCCGCAGGCTGGACGACACCCAGGTGATGTTCGAGCTCGCCGACAGCGAGAACGACGAGCCCACCCGGGACGAGGCCATGCGTGACCTGCGCTCGCTGCGGGAGGAGATCAACCAGCTCGAGGTGCGCACGCTGCTGTCCGGCGAGTACGACTCCCGGGAAGCGCTCATGACCATCAACTCGCAGGCCGGCGGGGCCGACGCCGCCGACTTCGCGCAGAACCTGATGCGGATGTACCTGCGCTGGGCCGAGCGGCACGGCTACCCGACCGAGATCTACGACACCTCCTTCGCCGAGGAAGCCGGGATCAAGTCCACCACGTTCGCGGTCAAGGTGCCCTACGCCTACGGCTGGCTGCGCGGCGAGCACGGCACGCACCGGATGGTCCGCATCTCCAAGTACGACAACCAGGGCCGCAGGCAGACCTCGTTCGCGGGCGTGGACGTGGTGCCGGTGGTGCAGACCGCCGACCACATCGAGATCAACGAAGACGAGATCAGGGTCGATGTCTACCGGTCCAGCGGGCCCGGCGGGCAGGGCGTCAACACCACCGACTCGGCGGTCCGGATCACCCACCTGCCCACCGGCATCGTGGTGTCATGCCAGAACGAGCGGAGCCAGCTGCAGAACCGGGCCACCGCGATGTCCGTGCTGCAGGCGAAGCTGCTCGAGCGCAAGCGCCAGGAGGAGGCGGACACGCTGTCCGAGCTGCGCGGCCAGACCACGAGCAGCTGGGGGACGCAGATCCGCAACTACGTCCTGTACCCCTACCAGAACGTGAAGGATCTCCGCACCGGCGTCGAGACCAGCAATACCGCGGCCGTGCTCGATGGCGACATCGACGAGTTCATCGAGGCCGAGATCCGCTGGCTCAAGCGCCAGGAGTCCAACTAGCCAGCCGCCAGCGCGCGTAGCCCGCATGGAGGGCTCAGGGTCCTCCGTCGCGGGCGGAGCCTCCCGCATGCGGGGACTCCGGGGCCCTCCCGGCGGGCGAAGCCCGCATCGGGGGGTTCCGGGGGGTCGTCCCCCCGGGCTAGTACTAAGGGCAGCCCACGGCGAAGATGGCCGCAGGCCAGCGAGCAGGGTGGTGCTGGGGGTATTGCCCTTAATGCGCTAGGTGCAGGGCGAGCATCAGGAGCAGCGTGGCGATCAGCGCCATGATCAGCAACGGCACGCCGAGCTGCGGGTGGCTGTGGTGCACCTGCGCGCGCGCCTGCCTGCAAGCGGCGCAGTGACCTTCCACGACCGGCCCGGCACAGTGTGCGCAGATCAGGTGTTCGCAGCTCATCAGGCTTCCCTTCGGCCGGCCTGGTGCCCCGGTCAGTTCAGCGATGTTGGACCTTCGATGCGGGTTTCCGCCCTAGACTGTCCCGTGGCCAACCGAGGAGAGACCCGCAAGCCGAGCATTACCTACCCATCTTACCGATCGCGTGTGATGACTCTGTGATCCACTTCGATAACGTCACCAAGCTGTACCCGAGCCAGAGCCGGCCAGCGCTGGAAAACGTCAACATCGACGTTGAGAAAGGCGAGTTCATCTTCCTCGTAGGCCCGTCCGGCTCGGGCAAGTCGACGTTCCTGCGCCTGGTGCTCAAGGAGGAACGGCCGACCGAGGGAAGGATTCACGTGGCCGGCCGGGACCTGGCCCGGCTGACCAACTGGCGGATCCCGCTGCTGCGGCGCCGGATCGGCTGCGTGTTCCAGGACTTCCGGCTGCTGCCGAACAAGAACATCTATCAGAACGTCGCGTTCGCGCTGGAAGTCATCGGGAAGCCCCGCAGGTTCATCCGCAAGGTCGTTCCCGAGGTCATCGACCTGGTGGGACTCGAGGGCAAGCACGACAGGATGCCCGACGAGTTGTCCGGCGGCGAGCAGCAACGGGTCGCGATGGCCCGGGCGTTCGTCAACCGGCCGATGATCCTGCTGGCGGACGAGCCCACCGGGAACATCGACCCGGCCACGTCCATCGGCATCATGAAGGTTCTCGACCGGATCAACAGGACCGGCACGACGGTGGTCATGGCCACGCACGATGCGGCGATCGTGGACTCGATGCGCAAGCGCGTGGTGGAGCTTGAGTTCGGCAAGGTGGTCAGGGACCAGTCCCACGGGGTGTACGGCCAGGCCTACTAATCAGCCCCAGACCAGCGGCGGCCCGGCATGAGCCGGGCCCCGGAACTACCGAGGGATCAGCGGCGATGCGCGCACAGTTTGTCTTCCACGAAGTATGGACGGGCCTGCGGCGTAACCTCACCATGACGATCGCGCTCGTGGTGGTGGTGGCCATCAGCTTGTCCCTGCTCGGCACCGGCCTGCTGTTCGTCAAGCAGGTGAACAACACCAGGACTTACTGGCAGGGCAAGGTTGAGATCTCCGTCTACCTGTGCACGTCCAGCAGCGTCAGCGCGCAATGCCGGCAGAACGGGCCCGCCACCCCCGCCGAGCGGGCCTCGATCCAGCAGGATCTGCAGAGCCTGCCGCAGGTCGCGCGGGTGTACTACGAATCAAAAGCGCAGGCGTACCAGCACTTCAAGCAGGACTTCTCCCAGGATCCGTCGTTCGTCAACACGGTCAGCCAGGGAGACATCCCGGACTCGTTCCAGGTGAAGCTCAAGAACCCGTCCGCCGACTTCAACGTGGTGGCCGGCGCGGTGCAGGGGCGCTCCGGGGTGGACGACATCGTGGACGACCGGTCCATCCTGAGCAACTTCTACAAGCTGCTCGACGGAGCGCGGAACGCGGTGGTGATCATCGCGATCATCCTGATCATCGCCGCGGCACTGCTGGTGGCGAACACGATCCGGCTGTCAGCGTTCAACCGGCGCCGGGAGACCAGCATCATGCGGCTGGTCGGCGCGTCCAATTTCTACATCCAGCTGCCGTTCCTGGTGGAAGGCGTGATTGCCGGGCTGGCCGGGTGGCTCATCGCGGCTGGCCTGCTGGTCGCGGTCAAGTCGCTGGGGCTGGACACCCTGCAGGAGTATTTCACCTTCAACGTACGGCTGAGCGCCGCGGATCTGATTGAAGTCGTGCTGGTCACGATGGCCGTGGGCGTGGTGCTGTGCGGCGTGACGTCCTTCCTGACTCTGCGGCGCTATCTGCGGGTATGACGGGAGCGGATAGGAGGTCCGCCCAGGTGCCGAAGGAGCAGGGAGTCAAGGTCGTCGCCCGCAACCGCCGGGCCAGGCACGACTATCACATCGAGGAGACGTTCGAGGCAGGCCTGGTGCTGACCGGCACCGAGGTCAAGTCCCTGCGTGCGGGCCGGGCTTCGCTGACCGAAGCGTTCGCACAGATCAGCGGAGATGAGCTGTGGCTGCACGGTCTGCACATACCCGAGTACGCACAGGGCACATGGACGAACCATGAGCCCCGGCGGACGCGTAAGCTGCTGCTACACCGCAAAGAGATCGACCGGCTTGCCAGCCAGGTGGCCGAGCGCGGCTTCACGATTGTCCCGCTGTCGCTGTACTTCAGCGGCGGAAAGGCAAAGGTCGAGCTCGCCCTGGCCCGCGGCAAGCGGACGTACGACAAGCGTCGTGATCTGGCGCAACGGGATGCGGCCAGGGAGGTGGACCGTGCGCTCCGCCGGCGAAGATAACCGGGAACAGGGCCATGTCCGCCCATAGCCGGGGCGCGCACTCAGGCCCGCGTAGGCGCGCATCCTGGCTCCTGGCCCGTTACCGGACCTTCATGCCGCCCGCCCATCAGGACGAGCGGACGGACCCCGGTCATCCTGGCCTGCCCGCCCGGGCCGGGCTGATCTCACCACTCTCCCCTGTCAACTCCAGGCCGCCGCCTGAGCTGGATGGTTATCGCCGCGGAGGTGAGTCGGAGCCCGACGTTCCCGCTGCTCTGGGCGATCCTGGTCAGGTGGACCCCTCCCGGCTCGCGCATCCGGGTGACCCGCCGGCCCCTGTCCGTTCGGAAGAAACACCCCCCGACGGGCCGCCCGCCGGGCCCCGGCGGCGGTTCGCTGGCGCCTTCTCCCGGTCGACACTGCTGCGCATCTGCGGCGCCGCGGTGGTCCTGGGCCTGGTCGCGGCCGGGCTGCTCAGCGGGGGCGCGCCCAGCACGTCGGCGGAGTCAACCGTGCAGTCCTTCCTGCTGTCCTGGGAACAGGGCCAGTACCTACGGGCGGCTCAGCTCACCACCGGCGACCCGGCGTTCGTGGCCCGCGCGATGCGCGCGGCGTACAACCAGATCGGCGCCGCGGCTTTGTACCTCAACATGGGGCGGATCACCCAGGACGGAGACCGCGCGCAGGCACAGTTCGGGGCCTCGGTCGATCTCGGCCAGGACGGCGCGGCATGGAACTACACCGGGCGGTTCGGGCTGCTCTGGACGGGCTCGACCTGGAAGGTCCGGTGGAACCCTAGCGTTGTCGTCCCCGGCCTGCGCCCGGGGACGCGACTGGCCGTCCGCACCAGCCTGGCACCACGGGCCCCGGTACTTGACGCGGCGGGGCGGTCGCTGCAGCGGGCGTCGGCCACCTACCTGGTCGGGGTCCGGCCGGACCGGCTGCCCGACCCGACGGCGACGGCGGAAGGCATCGGGCTGGCGACTGGCCTGGACAGCCAGCAGGTGCTGGGCCAGATACGCGCCGCGCCGCAGGGTCCGTTTCTCGGCTTGCTGACGCTCGACCGGAATTCTTACACGCGGCTGAGCCGCCGGCTGCAAGACGTACCCGGGCTGATCGTGCGCACGGTCAGCGGGCGGTTGTTCGACAGCATCGCCCCTGACGTGGTCGGCTCGGTGGGAACCGAGGGCTCCCGGGTGTTCCGCCAGGACGGCATCGCCTACCAGCCAGGAAACACCGCTGGCCTGTCCGGGTTGCAGCAGTACTACCAGCGCAGGCTGGTGGGCTCGCCGACCACCGAGGTCATCGTCGAGAACGGTCGCGGGCGCGTCGTGTCGGTGCTGCACAAGTGGTCGGGGTCGCCCGGGTCGCCGGTGCGCACCACGCTCGACTCCGGCGCGCAGACCGCGGCCAGCCAGGCACTCGCCGGTACCGGGGATGCGGCCGCGATCGTTGCCGTGCAGGCGTCCACCGGGAAGGTACTCGCCGTCGCGAGCCAGCGCGGCCGCCACAGCCACATCGCTTCGCCCAGCCCGCTGGCCGGGCGCTACCCGCCCGGGCAGGCGTTCACGATCGTGTCCACCGCGGCCCTGCTGAGTACCGGGCTGTCGGCCGGAGCCCCGGTCCCGTGCACGACCGCCAGCGACGTGGGCGGCGAGACGTTCATCAACAACTCGCCGGCCCAGGGACTGGGCGCGCAGCCGCCGTTCAGCGCCGACTTCGCCCGTGGCTGCGGCACCGCGTTCGCCGGGCTATCCCGGCGGCTGACCCCCGGCGGGCTATCCGGGGCGGCGGCCGCGTTCGGCGTCGGCTCGTCCTGGCGGCTGCCGCTGCCGGGCTTCACGGGCAGCATGCCCGCGCCGGCCACGGATGCGGACCTGGCCGCGGACACCATGGGGGCCGGAAAGATCCAGGTCAGCCCGCTGGACCTGGCGCTCATTGCAGGCCAGGTGGACTCCGGCGAGTGGCACGCTCCCTCGCTGGTCATCACCCCGGCCCGCCCGGACCCGCCGCAGGAGTCGAGGTCCCTGGTAAGCCGGCAGGTCATGGGCACGCTGCGGGACCTGATGCGCGACACCGTGCAGACCGGGGCCGCGCAGCAGGCTGACCTGTCCGGCCAGCCTGTCTTCGGCCAGGCGGGACAGGCGCGGGTCAGCGAGGGGGGCAAGGGCGTCCAGGCGTCCTGGTTCGCGGGCTACCGCGGGGACGTGGCCTTCGCGGTGCTCAAGCTGGGCAAGTCCGCCGGGGGGTCCGCGGTCCCGCTGGCCGCGCAGTTCCTGCAGCGGCTGCCCGCATCACTGCTCGGCCGGTAGCAGGCACCGGCCAAGCCCGGCCGAGGGAATCGAAGTTGGCGGTTCGGCGTTATCCCGGTAGCGTTCCAGGTACAACTCAACAGGGGGTGACAGGCTTCGACTTCGGTTGTCGAACCAGGGGAAGCGGGCCGAGGGTTGCGGTAGCGACCTCGTTAATCCCGTGACCGTAACTTACAAGTGCCAACGTAAAGCGCACTGGCTTCGCCCTCGCGGCCTGACCGCGAGCGTAGAGGTCTGTCAGCCCGGGCTCGCCTCTGACCCGGTGTCTGGCATCAGCTAAGAGGCTCTACTAGCCGGCCCGGCCGCGGGACCGTCTAGGACACCAACAGCGGCTGAGCCCGTCGGTGGCTGGCCTGCAGGACCGCCGGGGCTGAGAAAAGCAGGGCAGGCTGCGCCCGGAGAAGCCCTGGTGAAGCACTGAAGGACGCGGGTTCGATTCCCGCCACCTCCACTCGACTCTGGCGACCCCTGCGCTTGCGCGCAGGGGTCGTCTCGTCATTTATCCCAGGGGGGCGACCCCCTGGAACCCCCGGGGCCCGGCTTCGCCGGGCGGTGACAGCCATCGTCGTTCTGCTTGCCATGAGCGGCCGGTTGTGCTTGCGTGCTGGCCAGCCGTCGGGGATGTGGACGAGTTTGCGCGGCTGGCGGACCGGTCGCAGGAACCTACGCTACAGTTCCCCAATCCTGGAGGGAGAATCAGCGTGTGGTCCTCGCGGATGCTTTTGGCCATCAAACGCAGTCCTGCGATGGTGCTAAGCATCCTCGCGCCGGTCATGTTGCTGTCCAGCCCGGCGTCATCGAGTAGCACTTCGGCCCTGCGGTATGACTACGAATTCAAAGGCACCACGGGCACCGTCAGTAATTCAGCACCCGTCGGCCCGGTGGTGCCGTTGACGCTCCACGGCGCCTGGACTCCCGTCCCGGACGGCGTACATTTCAGCGGTAATACGAGCGGCAGTGCATCGGTCGCCTACGGCAGGCCCGCCAGCGGTCCCACCATGAATACGCCGGCCACGAGAGCCGCCGGGTTCGGTGCGCGGATCGTGTATAACGCTCCCGCCAGCGGCACGTGCTTCAGCGACACGCCGAATATCATGCAGATCGGCCGCTACTCACCGCGCGCCGCGGCGGGCCAGGTCAAAATCCAGCTCTCCAGTTGCGCCGAGGCGCAGAATAAAGTAGTGCTGGAATGCCGGGTCGCCGGCTCGCTGACCGCGTCACACGCTCCTCCGGTCGCGAGCACGCTGCCGCTGATTAATGGCCATGCCTACAATGTCAGCTGCCGGAAGTCGCCGGACCGGGCGAAAAATGCCGCCATCATCACGCTGACGGTCACCAACCTGAACGCGGCCAAGGGCCGGAGAACGGTCACCAACACCTTCATGGTGCCGGCTCTGGGCTACCTGCGGACCAGGGACTACTTCAGCGTGGGTAATAAGTATCCGCTGCCCGCGCCCGCGAAGAATACCGACCAGTTCAACGGCGACGTCACCAGGGCCGTTTACTGCACCGGCACGACCCGCAGCGTCAGGGCCTGTCTGGCTGCTCACCTGCCCAGCTCCTGAGCTTGTCGCGTGACTGTGCTTGCGTGCCGTGCATGTGCCGAGCAGCGCCGCCGGTCAGGGCGCAGCCGCGGCGCCGGTTACAGGGCGATCCGCAGCGGCGGCTCGGTGCGCTCTTTGACCTCCTCGGCGGTGACGCCAGGCGCCAGTTCCCGCAGCACCAGGCCGTCCTGCTCGACGTCGATAACCGCCAGGTCGGTGATGATGCGCTGGACGCAGGCCCGTCCGGTCAGCGGCAGCGAGCAGTCGTTGACGATCTTCATGCTGCCGTTGCGCGCGGTGTGCTCCATCATCACCAGAACGCGCTTGGCCCCGTGCACGAGGTCCATCGCGCCGCCCATGCCCTTGACGACCTTGCCCGGGATCATCCAGTTGGCCAGGTCGCCGCGGGCCGAGACCTGCATGGCCCCCAGCACGGCCACGTCGATATGCCCGCCGCGGATCATCCCGAAGCTGGTAGCGGAGTCGAAGCAGGACGCGCCAGGCAGCAGCGTGACGGTCTCCTTCCCCGCGTTGATCAGGTCCGGGTCCACCTCGTCCTCGGTGGGGTAGGGACCGACGCCGAGGACCCCGTTCTCGCTCTGCAGCGTCACGAAGACCCCGTCGGGCATGAAGTTCGGCACCAGCGTCGGCAACCCGATCCCCAGGTTGACATAGGAACCGTCGGGCAGCTCGCTGGCTACGCGGGCCGCCAGCTCGTCTCGGGTCAACGCCATCAGGCACGCACCGTCCGCTTCTCGATCCGCTTGCCCTTGCTGCCCACCTCTATCACCCGCTGAACGAACACGCCGGGGACGTGGATCGAGTCCGGGTCGAGCTGGCCGGGCTCGGCCAGCTCCTCGACCTCGGCGATGGTCACGCGGCCGGCCATCGCACACAGCGGGTTGAAGTTGCGGGCGCTGGAATGGAACACCAGGTTGCCGTGACGGTCCCCCCGGGCGGCGCGCACCAGGCCGAAATCGCACGCGATGGCGTGCTCGAGCACGTACTGGCGGCCGTCGAACGTACGCGTCTCCTTGACCGGTGAGGCCAGCGCGATCCCGCCGGAGCCGTCATAACGCCACGGCAGCCCGCCTTCGGCGACCTGGGTTCCCACCCCCGCGGGCGTGTAGAAGGCCGGGATGCCGGCGCCGCCCGCGCGCAGCCGCTCGGCCAGGGTGCCCTGGGGCACGAGCTCCACCTCCACCTCGCCGCCGAGGAACTGACGCTCGAATTCCTTGTTCTCCCCGACGTAGGAGGCGGTGGTGCGGCGGATCCGCTTGGCCCGCAGTAGCTGGCCCAGCCCCCAGTCGTCCACGCCGCAGTTGTTGCTGACCGTCTCCAGGTTCGCGGCGCCTCGCTCCAGCAGCGCCGCGATCAGCGCGATCGGAACCCCGCACAGCCCGAAACCGCCCACGGCCAGGCTGGCGCCATCGGGGATGTCGTCGACCGCGTCGGCCGCCGAAGCGATCACCTTGTCCATGCCGCCACCGTAGCTTGCGCCGCCCGGCGGGGGGAGGGGCGACCAGGTTTGCCAGAGTAGGAGCGGAAGCACATCCGCTCGCAGGGTCGCAGTCGGGTACCCGGGAAGGTGCGCCAGATCATGGGCTCAGCCGCCCCGCTGCAAGGAGTGGCCGCGACCGCGCTGGCGGTCGCCGCCATCCGGGCCGAGGAAACCGCGCGCCCGGACCGGCTGTTCGCCGACCCGCTGGCCGCGGCCTTCGTCGCCGCCTCCGGATGATCCCCGTCCCGGCCGCCTGGGGATCGGCGGGCGCTCGTGCTGCGGGCCTGGGTGGTGGCCCGGACCGTGTTCCTCGACGAACTGCTCGCCTCCGCTTGCCGGGACGGCTGCCGGCAGGTGGTCCTGCTCGGCGCGGGCCTCGACGTACGCGCGTTCCGGCTGCCCTGGCCGCCGGGGGTCCGCTGGTTCGAGCTCGATACCGCCGACGTTCTGGACATCAAGGACCTGGTGCTGGCGGAGCAGGCGGCGGCGGCCGGCTGCGAGCGCATCGCGGTCGGCTGCGATCTGCGGGCCGACTGGCCTGGCGCGCTGCTGGCGGCCGGCTTCGAGCCCGGACAGCCCACCGTCTGGGTCGCCGAGGGCCTGCTCGCCTACCTGCCCCAGGAGCAGGTCGATGGGGTGCTGGCCGACCTGACCACGCTGTCGGCGCCAGGGAGCCGGCTGGGCTTGTCCATGGCCAGCGAGGATCCGGGCGCGGGACCGGCCTCGCGGGCGCGGTCGCTGCGCCGGTCCGCCGCGCCGCACGACCCGGCCGGCTGGCTGGCCGGTCACGGCTGGGCAGCGCAGGTCACTGACGCCCGCGAGGTGCTTCGCGGCCACGGCCGCATGCCCGCAGCCGGACCCGGGCCGGACGGGCCGGCCGCCGGTCGGCAGGGCCGCCGTCCGGCCCGGGGCGTGCTGATCAGCGCCACCCGGGACGGGCAGCCACCGCATCCGGCCCGGCCGGCCAGCCCGCGGCGGGCGTGCTCGACGCCGGCCCTCGACCCGCCGCGGAGACCGGCAGCGTGACCGGCACCCTGACCGGCGGGGAGACCGGTACCGTGACCGGCGCGGTGACCGGGCGCTTGCCGCTGTCCGCCTTGCTTTCCCAGGTGCTGGTCGCGTTCATCATCGAGTGCGACAACGAGTTCGAGCGGCAGATGCCGCACTCGACCACCAGCCACGGCCGGACTCCCGGCGCCCCCTGGCTGGTGTCCATGCCCGATGTGGTCGAACTGCCTGCCGATTCTGGGCTACGGGCTGCGGACGAACGGCCCAGGGCGCGAATCGCCGCCAGAAGACGTATCCGGTCTCGGCTTGCCGGCGCTGCTGTCCCGGGTGCTGCTCGCGTTCGCCACGGAGTTCGAGCGCGGGTCGGACGTGGCCCTGGCGATCAGCGCCAACCTGCTACGGGTTCTCGATCAGCAAGGCGCGCGGACGCGCGACCTGCCCCCGCTGGCCGGGATGTCAAAGCAGGCGATCAGCATTGCGACAGGCATCGCCGGCCAGCTGGGCCTGGCCGTGGTCGAGCCGGATCCGGTGGCCAGCCGAGGCCAGGTAGTCAGCCTTACCCCCCGCGGCCGCAGGGCTCAGGACACCTGCCGCCGGCTGCTCGCGGCGATCGAGGATGGCTGGCGGGAGCGCTTCGGTCCGGCCGGTATCCGCGGCCTGCGCCAGGCACTCGATCGCCTGGCCGCCGCGCCGGGCGGGCAGCCTTCGCCGCTGTGGCTGGGGCTGGAGCCCTACCCCGACGGATGGCGGGCGTCGGTCCGCAGGCCACGGACGCTGCCGCACTACCCGATGGTGTTGCACCGCGGCGGCTTCCCCGACGGCAGCTGAATCGCCAGCTGCCGGTCCGGTCAGCCGCTGGCGCTTACTCCGGCGTCGCCGATGATGCAGGTCGTGTTCCGCCCAGACTGCTTGGCCTGGTAGAGGGCGGAGTCCGCGGCGGCGAGCAGCTCGTCGAGGTCGCGGCGGGCCTCTTCCAGTACGGCGACGCCGATGGACACGGTGATCCGCAGCGGCACGCTCTCGGCCCCGGCGGTCACCGGCGTGATGATCTCTGCGATCCTCAGCCGGAGTCGTTCGGCGATATCCCTGGCCTCGGCCGCGGTGGTGTGCGGCAGCAGGATGGCGAATTCCTCGCCGCCGAACCGGCCCACGATGTCGTAATCGCGCAGCAGGTCGCGCAGCGCGGCGGAGATTCCCGCCAGCACCGCGTCCCCGGCCAGGTGGCCGTGGGTGTCGTTGACCGTCTTGAAGCGGTCGATGTCCATCATCGCGACGGCCAGCGGGGTGCGAGTGCGGACCGCCCGGCTGACCTCGGTGTGTGCCTCGCGCTGCCAGGTCACGGCGTTCAGCAGCCCGGTCTTGCCATCGATCCGGGCCTCGCCGGCCAGCTGGGTATGGCGGAACGAGCGCTGCAGCAAGGTCACGAAGGGCAGTGCGAACGCGATCATGATTGAGATGTGCGCCACCGCGAACACGATCACTACGGAGAGGCAGAGCTCGGCGACGTCGTTGTAGACGACCTCGCGGTCCCAGGCCAGCTGGCGCAGGCTCGCCGTCGGCTCCGATCCCTTGACCGCGGTAACCACCAGGGTCTTGTTGATCAGGGTCCGCAGCACCGCGCAAGCCGCCGCGAGCAAAACCCACCGCAACTGGCTGGACGGCGAGCCGGACAGGCTGGCGCCGACCGGATGCAGGGCAGCATGAAAAACGAGCGATGCCGCACCCAGCGACAGCCCGATCGCGGCCGCGGTGAACGCGCGCCGGTAGATGAGGGTGCGGCGGATGAGCAACTGGCTGAGCACGAGCACGGGAATGGGTGCGATGAGACCGTACAGCGGCGGCAGCAGCAGAGCGGCGGGGAGGTACCACACTGCGTGCAGGTCCTTGACCAGACCGGCCGGCTTCTCCGGTGCGCCGGGTGAGTTCCACCGTGGCGACGCCGAACGCCAGCAAGACACCGAATACTTCGAGGTCGTGCAGGCGCAGCGGCAGCCGGACGGCGGCCACCGCCAGCGCGGCCGCGTACACCAGGACCGTCGCCACCACGAATCGCCGCAGCCAGCCGGGCAGTTCCCAGATAGCCCAGGCAGAGGCGGGGACCGAGGGCCGACGGGGGCGGCTCGGGGCAGCCTCCATCGCCGCCTCCCGCCCGCAGCATCAGCGCGTTCCCGTAGATGACAGTATGTAATGGTCTAACCTCAGATAGTTTTCACGTCGGACTGGCTGGCTGTCAACTCATCCCGGTCGTAGCCTGAGTCGCCAGGCAATGGGAATACTCGATGCGGTAGGGATTAGGCAAAGGCCAGCCGTTAGGAGGTGGGCGATGCGTGCCGATGGTTGGTCGTAGCCGGAGTCACCTGATGGAGCGGGGCGACCCCGCGGTGATCGCCAGCACAGCAACAACGCCAATCGCGCCGCTGCACGCGATCACTGCGGACGGGGGAAAGTGCAGCGCGGCCGCGCCGGCCGCGATCATGGCGACGCCCTGGCCCAGGCTCATGCCGCCGATCGCCAGCCCGAACGCCTGGCTGCGCTGCCCCGGCGGCGTGGCCAGGACGAATTCCGAGTTGGCGGCCACCTGGAAGCACGAGCAGGTCCCGGACGCGGCCAGGATCAGCAGCACGACGGGAAGCCCGGGCTGCACCGCGATCAGAACCAGGATCAGGCAGCACGCCGCCGCCAGCGGCGGCATCAGCCGCGGCCGCCGAAGCGGCGGGACGAACCGGCCGAACGCGGCCGCGCCGAGCGTGTAGCCTGCCGGGCCCGCCGCCAGCAGCAGGCCCACCCCGACCGCGCCGGCGTGCAGCTGCCCGGCGAACGGGGCCGCCACGCCCTCCGGGACGTTGTAGAACGCGGCCACCCAGCCGAACAGCATGAGCGTGCGGAGGTTCGCGCGCGTGAACACCAGGCGCAGCCCGGCCATCATGTCCGCGAGCGGGGAGGCGCGGGCGCCGTCATGCCTGCTGGCCGGCCGCCGCTGCACTCTCAGCTGGACCAGCAGTGCAGACACGGCGAACGTCGCGGCGTCCAGGAGGAGCGCCGGCCGCGCGCCGAAGAAACCGACCACGGCGCCGCCGACCGCGAACCCGACGACCTGGGCCAGCTGGTAGGTGGTGAGCGTGACTGCGGTCCCGATCACGTACCGGTCGCCGGCCAGCACGTCCGGGTACACGGCCGCACGGGCCGAGTTGAACGGCGCCGTGAGCATCGACACCACGAACAACAGGGCCACAGTGACCGCCAGCGGCATGCCCGGCGCCGCCATGACCAGCACCAGCACCCCGCGGATCACGTCGCAGGCGATCATGACGGTGCGGCGGGGCAGCCGGTCTGCCAGGCCGGACAGGGTCAGCCCGCCGAGGAATCCCGGCACGAAGCTGGCCGCGAACGTGACCGCGGCCAGCAGCGACGAGTGCGTCCGGTCGTACACCAGCACGGTCAGGGCCACCTTGGCCAGCTGGTCTCCGGCGACAGACAGCAGCTGGGCCAGCCATAGCGCCCGGAACTCCGCTACCGCAAACACCTCGCGGTACGTCGCCCGCTGCACCGTGCTGACCAGGGCAATCACCTCTATCCGCGACATTGCGGCTAATCGAGCCGGTGCGGCAATGATGTCGCGGGCCCCTGCTCTGTAGCAACAAACTGCGACAAGTTAGTTACATGCAGGGATCACTCCGCTGGCGGTGACGGGATGGTGTCTGCGGGTGATGTGATGATACTGGCATGAACGGACGCGCACCGGACCCCGGCCACGTGCTCACCAGGCAGCAGGGATCCGACGCCGTCACATGATGTCGTCCAGGAAGCTGAGCGCCGCGCTGGCCGTGGCCCGGCGCCAGGCCAGCAGGACCGCGTCGAAACCCTCACCGGAGGACCGTTCGGCGCCGATCGCCGCCACGATCGGCTCCAGGACGGCCCGTTGCCGCACCAGCAGGTCCGCCGGATCACTCCCGGCCCGGTCCAGCAGGGCGAGCTTCATGAGCAGGTGCGAGCGAACGTCGCGGACATGCCGGACCGGCTTATTCAGCCAGGTGTCCAGCGCGTCGCGGCCCGGCCGCGTGATCGCGTAGATGGTCCGCTGCGGGCCGCGCCCCGGCTCGACGGCTTCCGCGGTGACCAGGCCAGCCGCCTCGACCCGGCCGAGCGCCCGGTAGATCGCAGGCCGCGGAATATGCCAGATCCGGCCCAGATCCCCGTCGTCGGACGTCAGGACGGAGACGGCGAATCCGTGGGCCGGCCGCTCGCTGATCACCCCGAGCACGACCCACTCGGTCAGCGACAGCGACTGCGGCTCTATCATGTGCTGCTCCCGGTCAGGCGGCCTGGGCCAACTCGGCTTGACCTGGTGAAATAGGGTCATATCCTAGAACAGAGTTCCGTAATATGAAAATACCAAGGCAGGAACCCCGCAGGCGGACATGAGCACTTCGCGAGGCAAGCAGGGGACGGCGGTGGTGGCCGCCCGTACCAGGACCCAGGCCATGAGCCGGGCCGCCCAGGCGCCGTAATGCGCGGTGCGCTGCTAGGCCGCCGCTCGCCGCGGCGCGGCCTGGCCTGCGTGCTTCCGTTGCTGCGCCATCCTCGGTACGAGGTGTTCCCTGCAGGGAGCACCGAGGAGGCGGTGCTGGAATGGGTACCGCGCGACGTGACCGTGACAGTCACCGCGTCACCGGGCCGCGGACTCGACGCGACCCTCAACCTCACCGAGCGGCTGGCCTGGCAGGGGTACCAGGTCGTGCCGCACCTGCCGGCCCGGCTGGTCCGGGACGACGCTCACCTGGCCGAGGTCGTCGAGCGGATGACCGGCAGCGGTATCACCGACGTGTTCGTTCCCGCGGGGGACTCCGACCAGCCGGCCGGGCGTTTCGACAGCGCGGTGTCCTTGCTGGACCGGCTGGCCGAGATGGGCCGCCCGTTCCCCCGCGTCGGGGTGACCGGCTACCCGGAAAGTCACCCGCGGATCGGCGACGATGTCACCATCCAGGCCATGTGGGACAAGCGGCACCACGCTACTTACCTGGTGAGCAACCTCTGCCTGGACCCGGCCGTGCTGGGCCGGTGGATCGCGCAGGTGCGGGCCCGCGGGGTCACGCTGCCGCTGTACGTCGGCCTGGCCGGCCCGGTGGACCGGGCCCGGCTGCTGCGGATGGCCGCCCGGGCGGGTGTCGCCGAGTCGGCCAGGTTCCTGGCCGGGCACACCGAATGGTTCCTGCGCGCCGGCCTGCCCGGCGGCTACCGCCCGGACCGGCTGCTTGACCGGGCCGGGACCGCGCTGGCCGCGCCGGAGTCGGCCGTGGCCGGGCTGCACATTTTCACCTTCAATCAGGTCCGCCAGACCGAGCAGTGGCGGTCCGCGCTGCTGACCCGGCTGGGCAGTCCCGCCCCGGCCGCGGCGGGACGGGCCGCACCCAGGGACCAGCAGGCGTAGCCTGCTGGCGTGGTCGGTTTCGTGATCAAAGAGTGGGACCTCGCCCCTGCCCGGGTGCTGCGGGCGGGACCGGCGATGTCGCCTGGACCAGGTCCGGCGCCTCGGTCGTGCCGCTCCCCCGGGCGGTAGCCATGCAACCAGCGCAGCGACCCCGGTGGCGGCCGCTCAAACGCCAGGACAGCCATCTGGCGCAGCAGATGGTGGAGCGGGCGGCCGAGCTGGCCAGGGACTCGCACGCCCGGACCCGGCACGCGGCGGTGCTGGTGAAAGGTGACGGCAGTAGCCTGCTCGCCTGGGGGACCAACGGAGTGCCGTTCCCGGGGGAGGACCACTGTTACTGCAAGTTCGGCGAGTTCGGCCAGCACGACCAGTGCCGGACCCACGCGGAGCAGCGGGCGATCTCGCTGGCCCGCGAGCGCGACGGCTGGCGGCTGCTGCCGGGCTCGAAGCTGATCTACGTGCGGCTGGAGGCCGACGACTCGGTCCGGCTGTCCGAGCCGCACTTCTGCGGCCGGTGCAGCCGCCTGGCCCTGTCCCTGGGCATAGCGGAGTGGATCTTCGCCCTGTCCGACGGGCTGGTCGGCTATTCGTCGGCCGACTACGACAAGATCGCCCAGCTCCGGTGGTAGCGGCCGCCGGCGGCCGGGACGTACATGGCCGGCATGGCCTGGCCCGCAGGTGCTACCGGTCGCACTGACCGGCATGCCAGGATGGCCGCATGAGAAGCCCTCGCGCCGGCCAGCCCGCGGCCGCTGAGGATCTCGTGGATATCGCCAAGCTGGTCACGGCCTACTACGCCCTGCATCCCGACCCTGGCGAGGTCGCTCAGCGGGTGTCGTTCGGCACCTCCGGGCACCGCGGGTCCGCGCTGACGGTGACGTTCAACGAGGACCATATCGTCGCCACCACCCAGGCGATCTGCGACTACCGGGCGGCCCAGGGCATCGACGGGCCGCTGTACCTGGGGGCCGATACGCACGCGCTTTCCGAGCCCGCGCAGGTCAGCGCGCTGGAGGTGCTGGCCGCCAACCAGGTGCCGGTGCTGCTGGACGCGCGCGGCGGGTATACCCCGACCCCGGCGGTGTCCAGGGCGATCCTGGCGCACAACATGTCAGGAGCCGGACCGCGCGCGGACGGGATCGTGGTCACGCCCTCGCATAACCCGCCGCCGGACGGCGGTTTCAAGTACAACCCGCCCGACGGCGGGCCGGCCGGCACCGACATCACCCGCCAGATCCAGGACCGGGCGAACGCTCTGCTGGCCGACGGGCTGGCCGGCGTGCGCCGCATGCCCTACGCTCGCGCGGTCGCGGCCGATACCACCGGGCGGTTCGATTTCCTCGACGCCTACGTATCGGCGCTCGGGCAGGTCGTCGACCTCGCCGCGATCAGGGCCGAAGGAGTGCACATCGGCGCCGACCCGCTCGGCGGAGCGAGCGTCTGCTACTGGGGCGAGATCGCCGAGCGCTACGGCCTGGACCTCACCGTGGTCAACCCGCTGGTGGACGCAACGTTCCGGTTCATGACCCTGGACTGGGACGGCAAGATCCGGATGGACTGCTCGTCACCGCCGGCCATGGCCAGCCTGATCGCCCGCCAGCACGAGTTCGCGGTCGCGACGGGAAACGACCCCGATGCCGACCGGCACGGCATCGTCACCCCGGACGGCGGACTGCTCAACCCGAATCACTACCTGGCCGTCGCCATCGACTACCTGTACCACCGCCGGGCCGGCTGGCCCTCGTCGGCCGCGGTCGGCAAGACCCTGGTCAGCTCGTCGATGATCGACCGGGTGACCGGCGGCCTGGGCCGCCGGCTGCTGGAGGTGCCGGTCGGGTTCAAGTGGTTCGTGCCCGGTCTGCTGGACGGCTCGATCGGCTTCGGCGGCGAGGAGAGCGCCGGGGCCTCGTTCCTGCAGCGCGACGGGTCGGCCTGGACGACCGACAAGGACGGGATCATCCTCGCCTTGCTCGCCTCGGAGATCACCGCGGTGACCGGGCGATCGCCCTCGCAGCTGTACGGCGACCTTACCGCCCGCTACGGCGCGCCCGCTTACGCCCGCATCGACACCGCGGCCACCCGGCAGCAGAAGGCGGCGCTGGCCAGGATCTCGGCCGAGCAGGTCACCGCCAGCCAGCTCGCCGGCGAGAAGATCACCGAGGTGCTGACCACCGCCCCCGGGAACGGCGCCCCGATCGGCGGGGTCAAGGTCGTCGCCGAATCCGGCTGGTTCGCCGCCCGCCCGTCAGGCACCGAGGATGTATACAAGCTTTACGCCGAGTCCTTCCGCGGCCCCGCCCACCTGGCGGAGATCCAGGACGAAGCACGGGGGATCGTGGCCGCAGCCCTCGACAGCGGCAAGGGGTGATGAACGTGAGCGCAGAGGAATATCCGGCTCCGCCGGTAGTGGTAGGGCGTGGTGCGGTGTTCGTGGCGCACCGGCTCAAGACCCCGCAAGTATCGGAGTCGGCTTACATCGCGCCGACCGCGGTGCTGGCCGGCGACGTCACCGTGGGCCCGCACAGCCGGGTGCTGTTCAGTGCCGTGATCACCGCCGAGGGCGGCCCGGTCGAGATCGGGAAGAACTGCGTGATCATGGAGCACGCAGTGGTCCGCGGCGTCCCGGGCCAGGAAACCCGGGTCGGTGACGACGTACTCGTCGGCCCGCATGCTCATCTCACCGGCTGCGTGATCGAGGGTGGCTCCCGGATCGCGACCGGCGCGATGGTGTTCAACGGCGCCCGCATCGAAGCAGGCGCGGATGTCGAGTTCAACGCGATGGTCTACGTCAATACCGTCGTCCCGGGCGGGACCGCGGTGCCGATGGGCTGGTTCGCAGGCGGGCAGCCCGCCGAGCTCGTGCCGCCCGGTGACTGGGACCGGATTCGGGCCATCATGGGGCCGCTCGACTATCCGGGCACGGTCTTCGGGGTCGGCGACAGCGACACCCGCTCCATGATGTCGGGGGTGGCCCGGCGCTACGCCCGGGGGCTAGCCCTGCACCACCAAGATCACATCGTCCCCGACGAGCGCCACATGCTCGCCGGGGAGGACGCGCCCTAGCGCGCCGGGCACAAGCCCGCGCCGCGTCCGTCCCCGCCGGCCCGCCCGGCGTCAGCGCGCGCCCAGGGACCCGGGTGCCGGAGGACGCGGCAGGGGCGCGTCGTTCAGCTGCTGGTCGATGTCGACGAGAACGGCGGCATCTTCGATCTTGCATGCGTAAACCGGGATCGGGCCTGCGGCGAACGGCCCCACGGCCTCGCCGGTGGTCAGGTCGTAGCGTGACGCGTGGGCGGCGCAGACCAGCGTGTCATCCTCCTGCAAGGTGCCCTCGTGCAGGGGCTGCTGCTGGTGGGTGCAGGTGTTGTGGATCGCCCTGACGTCGTCGTCATCGAGGCGGATCAGGCAGATCGGCTCGCGGAGATCGTCAACGAGCATGGTGTCACCGACCTCCAGGTCGTCAAGGTTCGCGACGACTACGAACGTCATGGCTGTGTCCTTTCCTTAGCGCGCCTGGGTGCCGGCTGGCTGCCGCGCACCTCAATCCAGCCGTTGCGGATCCGGGTACGCAGCACGGGCTGCGGCTGGCTGGCCGGGCCGCGCAGGACGCAACCGTCGGCGAGGGCGAAGCGGGACCCGTGCAGCGGGCAGGTCACGATCAGGTCTGCGACGGGGCCGCGGCTCAGCAGGCCGCCCGCGTGACTGCAGATGTTGTCGATGGCGTAAAGGCTGCCGTGGTGGCGGTACAGCAGGACCTGCCGCCCCTCGGCCTCGACGGCCACGGGGGAGTCGTCGGGCAGCTCGGCCTCCTCGAGCGCGCGGACCCACCGGCGCGGGCCGGTGGCCCACCCCACTCGGTTGACCATCACGCCCTTGGTGAACACGAGATGCCCCCCGAAGTAGGCGGCCCCGGCCGTGACCGCCAGGCCGGCCGCGCCCAGCGCGCGTGCGCTGCTGCGGTGGCCGGTCATCCGGGCAGCCAGGGACGCGCCCTGCAGCCCCAGGGCCGCCGTGTTGAGCAGCCCGTGGAAGAGCCCGATCCGGCGGTCCTGATCGTTGCTCACGGTCCAGTCGCTGAGCCCGGTCAAGGCGGTGGCGCCCGCGGCGAGGGTGCCGGCCGCGCTCAGCAGGCCCGCGGCGTCCAGACCAGGCCGCGGAGCAGGGCCGCGGTCGGCGGCGTCCAGGACCGTGGCACTGGTCCATAGCCCGATGGGCAGGTCGCTGAGGGCCGGGTGCAGCGGGTGGCCAACCCAGCGGCCGCCGTGCAGCAGCTCAAGGACCAGATTGTCCTGGTACCTCTCCCGGACCGGCACCAGCACGGCGGCCAGCCAGTCGTTCAGGCGGCGCAGCCAGGCCAGTTGGTTGACCCGGGTCAGGAGATCGCTGTGCCAGGTGACCAGCCAGCCGGGGGCGTGCGAAGGGTCAGCGGCCGGCTCGGGCTGCTGGGTGGCGGCCGGCGGATCGTCGGCCTGGCCGCTGCCTGTTCGCATGACGTTCCTCCGTGGTCGCGGCGTCGGCGGGTGCCTCAATCCCGAAGAGAATCATCCCAGGTCTGGGCCTATTCTGGGTGTCTCATTCTGGTCGTGGATGGTGGGCCGGCCCGGCCTGGCTACAGGAAGTTATTCGGCCAGATCATCGTCCGCCACATGTGCGCCACCCCGGAGCCGTCGAATCCGAGCCCCTCGCTGGGCTGCCGGAAGTTCCGCCCCACCACGTCCTCGAACTCATCGAAGTCCACCACGACGTCGGGGTCGAACGAGTAGATGTCGTTGATGGTGATCAGGCGCGAGGTCATGTACCAGCGATGCTGCCGGGCCGCCTGGTGCTCCCGGCGGATGTAGTCCGGCGGGTTGTAGTCCGGGCCGAAGTAGTCGATGTAGGCCTCCGGATAGGTGTATCCCGCCGATTCATCCGGGAAGTAACGCAGCGCCTCGTGCTTCTCGATGGCCCAGCGGACTTCCTCATCGACGTACGGGGCGACCATCTGCGCGCCCCAGTAGCCGTGGTTGGCCGAGAGCAGCCCGGCGATGGCGACGTCGTGCAGCAGGCATGCGGTGATCACCTTCTCGTCGAGCCCGTTCTCCCGCGCCACCCTGGCGCTTTGCAGCATGTGCATGCGGGCGACCGGGCCGAACCGGAGCAGGAAGAAGTCCTTCAGGGCGGGGCGCTCAGGCATCGTGGGCAGCGCAGGATTGTCTCCCATCATGAACACCGTGTCCGGGTGACGCGCTTCGGCCATCAGGGCGCTCTTGTAGGCGCTCAACGGGGTGCCCATCGTCGCCGCGGCCGGCGGAACGATGATGCGGCGCCTGCGGTCGACCGCGTCGTCCAGCGGCTCGCGGATCCAGTTGTCCAGGCCCGCATCACGCAGGGACGCCGGCAGTTCATGGGGAAGCACCCGGCTGGAGGGCCGCGCCTCGGTGGACTCGGACATGCAGCTACGTCCTTTCAGGGCCGGCGGTCGCCGCGGCCGATCCTGGCCGGCGGTTTCAGCCGCATGACCGCCTCCCTGGCGACTCTACGGGGATCCGGGGCGAGATCCTGTCCGCAGCGACTCCCGGGACCGGCCGGATAGCCGCGGCATTGCCCGAGATCGTCCCAGGCCGTAACGTGCGGCAGAGAGTGCGGCGAAGGAGGTCTGGTCCGGTGGGGTTTCGCATCCAGCCGCATATGCGGCTGCACGAGTGGGTGGCCGATGAAGCAGGATTCTTCCGCGACGAGGGCCTCGACTACGAGTTCGAGACCGACGGGTTCGCCGCCGGCACGGCGGCCGGCGCGATGGTCACCCCGGCCGGCGAGCAGCCCGCGCCGATCCGCAGCGGCGCGTTCGAGGACATGGCCCAAGGCCGCAGTTCCGACGTGTCCTGCGCCTGCCACTGGGCCGTGAACGCCGCGTCGGCCGCCGATCACGGGAAGATGTACGGGCTGGCCTACTCGGTGTGCCCATCCGGAATCTTCGTCGCGCCAGGCTCGCCCTGCCAGCAGCCCTCGGACCTGGCCGGTGTCCCGGTCTCTGTCGGATTCCACTCCGGCAGCCACTACTCGGCGATCCAGGGCCTGGAGCCGTTCCTGGACCGCGACCAGATCGCGCTCCAGTTCGCCGGCCGGCCGTATGACCGGCTCCGCCTGCTGCTCGACGGCAGCATCGCCGCCGCCAACGTCTGGGGCGCCCAGTACTACATGCTCGACCAGCGCGGGTTCCGCAAGCTGGTGGACACCACGTTCGTCATGGGCTTTCTCGTCTCGCCGCAGGCGCGGCGCGAGGACGTGGACCGGTACTTCAGGGGGCTGCTGCGGGCTCAGCAGGAAATCGACATCGAGCCCGAGCGGTACAAGCACTTCTGGCTCAGGGAGATGCCGGAGGACCTGCGAATCCTGGCCGATGCGCGCCGCTTCGGGCCGGGGGAGCGGATCGTGCCGCAGCCCTATACCCGGGACATGTACGCCAGGACCTACCGCTGGATGCAGGACTGGAGTCTCGTCGATCCGGCTCAAGAACGCGCCGGCTACGACGAGGCGGTGCTCGTTTAGTTCACGATGGCAATCTATGACCTATTCGCCCCGCATTATGATGCCGTCACGGGCGATTCCGGTACCGAGGCGGCGTTTATCGACCGCGTTCTCCGGCGCGCTCACCCTCAGCCTGCGACGCTGCTTGAGGTGGCCTGCGGGACAGGCGGAATTATCGAGTCGCTGGCCGACGGGTATCAGGTGGCCGGTCTCGATATATCGCCGGGGATGCTGGCTGTCGCCCGGGCGAAGCTGCCGGCCGGAATTCCGTTGCACCTGGCCGACATGAGCAACTTTAGCCTGGGGGTAAGGTTCGACGCCATCATCTGCGTTTACCACGGAATCAACCACCTGCTCGGTTTCCCGGCCTGGGAGAGTTTTTTCGACTGCGCGCTGGAGCACCTGAACGATGACGGGATACTCATCTTCGACATTCTGTCCATCAGCAACCTGCAGAAGATGGCGAGCGCCCCTGAGATAGTCCAGCGATTCGGCGAAAACTCCCTCCGCTCGACGGTGCGGACCAGCGACGGGGCAGTGTTCGGCTGGAACGTCGAGGTACTGGAGCTGCAGCGAGACGGCCGGTACAAGTCGCTCACCGAAGTCATCAAAACCACGTCATTCCCGCCAGCGCAGATACGGGCCGCGCTGAGCGAAAGGTTTGCCGGCATAGCGATGATCGAAAGCGACGGCAGCCTCGCCGGCGAGGAGGAGAACCGGATCTGGTTCGTGTGCTCCGGGCCGAAGTCCGCTGCTCAGGCCGCGACGGCATCCCGGCCCGGCGCGTGAGGTCACCGCGCTCACTCATCGCCTTCGGCCAGCACGGCGATGACCAGATCCCGTAAAGGCCACCGCAGGTCGCGCTCGGCCACCTGGACCTGGAGCCCGTCGGCCCAGATACCGTAGACCGCTTCTGCAGGCTCGGGCCGGTACGCCCGCGGTGCCCCCAGCGCAGCCTGCTCGACCAGGGCATTCCACCGGTCCGCGTCGGCCCGGCCGGCGCAGCGCACGGTCCGGGTGAGCACTGAGCCCTCACCGCCGATCCGGGTGACGACGATGACCATTTGCGAAATCTGCCCGGTCAGCGGCACCGTCAATCACCGGCGCGTGGAAGGGCCGCAGCACAACGCGAAACGTGAGTAGCGTCAGAGCAGCACTCACTCTTCGCCCTATCCGGCGAAGCCAGGGCCGGCCCGGCGCGGCCGGGCTCCGCGGCATCCGGGGAGGAATGGTCATGCATGCAACCCTGCTGCGGCTGAGGTGCGCGCCGGGACAGGCCACCGAGGTGGCGCGGCTGATCAGCGCGGAGTACCTCCCGCGGATCGCCGAGGTGGAAGGCGTGCTGTCCTACACCCTGGTCCACTCGGGGCAGGACGAGGTGGCCAGCATCGGCGTGTTCACCAGCCAGCCGGGCGCGATGCGGGCCAGCGAGCTGGCCCAGTCGTGGGTGCGGGAGCGGCTGGCGGATCTGGGTGCCGCGCCGGTGGAGGCGATCGACGGCGAAGTGCTGCTGAACTCGGCGTTCCCGTCCTGACCGCCTTGGCCGTGCCTGGCCGGCTCAGGCGGCGCGGATCAGGTCAGGCGCCGCTCGGCGGCCCACCGGGTCAGCTGGTGCCGGGTCGAGAGCTGCAGCTTGCGCAGCACCGAGGACACGTGACTCTCGACGGTCTTGGCCGAGATGTACAGCTCCCGGGCGATCTCCTTGTAGGTGTAACCGCGGGCGATGAGCCGCAGCACCTCCCGCTCCCGCCCGGTGAGCTGGTCGAGCTCGGGGTCGAAGGACAGGCGGCCGCCGTCGGCCGGGGCCGTGGCGGCGAACGCGTCCAGGACGAACCCGGCCAGCCGGGGCGAGAAGACCGCGTCCCCGGCCGCGACCCGGCGCACGGCGTCCACCAGTTCGGCGCCGGAGATCGTCTTCGTCACGTACCCCCGGGCGCCGGCCCGGACCACCGCGATCACGTCCTCGGGTGCGTCCGACGCGGACAGGGCGAGAAAGCGCACCTGCGGGTGCGCGTCCTTCGTCGCCGTGACCACCGCCTGCCCGCCGCCGCCGGGCAGGTGCACGTCGAGCAGGACGACATCGGGCAGGCTCTCGGCGATCAGCACGATCGCGGGCTCGACGTCGTCCGCCTCGCCCACCACGTCCACCTCGTCGCCGAGCTCGGACCGGACCCCGGAGCGGAACAGGCCGTGATCGTCCACGATGAAGACCCGGGGCCGGTCAGCGCCGGGTGCGCGGCTGCCTGGCGTGCTCACGCCCGGCTCGGCTGGCGTTTCCCGGCGGTGCGGGGCATCGTCAGCGATACCTCGGTGCCCTCGCCTTGGACGCTGCGCACGGTCGCCGAACCGCCGCGGCGGGCCATCCTGCCGTGGATGGACTCGGCCAGCCCGCGCCGGTCACTGGGTACCGCCGCCGGGTCGAAGCCCCGGCCGCGGTCCCGCACGAACAGCGAGACCTCGGCCGGCTCGACCTCGGCGAACAGCGAGACGACGTCGGCGCCCGACCACTTCCCGGCGTTGACCGTCGCCTCCCGCGCCGCCGCCAGCAGGGCGGCCAGGTCATCGTCCAGCTCGCAGTCGCCGACGGTCACCGCCTCGACGGCGATCCCGTGCTGAGCCTCCACCTCCTGCTGGATGAGCCGCACCCCGGCGGCCAGCGTCATGCCGTCGCCGCCCAGCGAGCCAGGCGCCTGGCCGTCGAACAGCCAGGCGCGCAGCTCGCGCTCCTGGGCCCGGGCCAGCTGGGTGACCTGCTGCGGCTCGCTCGCCCGCCGCTGGATCAGGGCGAGCGTCTGCAGCACCGAGTCATGCAGCCGCGCGGCCATGTCGGCCCGCTCCTCGGCCCGGATCCTGGCCTGCCGCTCGACCACCAGACCGCGGGCGATGCCCAGCCACCACGGGCCGAGCACCACCACGATCGCTGCGATCACCAGCAGCACGCCGCCCAGCGGCCGGAGCAGGGCGAAGCTCTCGTGCGCGGATGTCAGCGTGGCCAGGCCGCTGATCAGCAGCACGCCCGCGACCGACATGCGCACGACGGTCCGCCGCCGGCCCCTGCCCCCGGTCAGGCCGGCCAGCGGCTCGGCCAGGTGCCGCATCGTCTCCTGCTCGTCCGCGGACGCGTTCCGCCAGATCAGCACGATGCCGGCGGCGCTGATGACCAGTGGCCAGCTCAGCCATCCGAGCCAGCCGATGCCGAACGTGCTCGCCAGCAGCAGCACGACGGCGAGCAGTGACGCGAGCGCGGCGGCCAGCGTGATTCCCCGCCGGTCCAACCTGGCCTGGCTGGCGATGTTGGCGTCCGTGCCGTCGAGCGGTACCAGCAGCCAGGCCAGCACGTAGACGACCAGGGCGAAGCCGCCGGTGGCCAGCGTGGCCAGCACGAACGCGATCCGGACGACGGTGGCATCGAAGCCGGTGCGGGCCGCCAGGCCGGCTGCGACGCCGCCGGCCAGGCGGTCGTCCCCGCCTCGTCGCAGCGGTCCGCCGCTGGCCGACCCCCGCAGCCATGACAGCGGCCCGGGGGGCCGCGGATGCCCGCGGTCGGGCTGCACGCCGGTTGTTTCCTTCACGTATCTATCATCGCGCCAATCGGGCCCGGCCGGGTATCCGGGAACACCCGGATCCCGCCCGCGAAGCATCAGGGTCGGATCCGGGGTCTTCCCGATACCCCCAGCGCGCTCGCCGCAGCAGGCTGGAGCCATGAACACGACATCCACGCAGCAGCCAGCCAGCAGCTCCGCCACCACCGATCACGACGCCGGCGTCAGCTCCCGGCCCCAGCCGCTCTACCGGCCGTTCCACGACCGGATGCTGGCCGGCGTCGCGGCCGGCGTCGCCCGTTACTTCGACATCGACGTGACGATCGTCCGGATCGTCTTCGCCGTGCTGGCCGTCGTGGGCGGCGTCGGCGTGCCGCTCTACCTGGCCGGCTGGCTGCTCATCCCCGACGAGGACGCCGAGCAGTCCATCGCCAGTGCCTTTGTCCAGTCGCTCCAGGCCCGGTCACGCTGACCGGTGAACCCGGTCAGTGCCAAGGAGGTCGCATCACCATGTCAGCGCAGTCCAGCTCGCCGCGGACGCGGACATCCTCGTTCCGCCGCCGGCTCAGCTACGGTCAGCCCGACCTGCGGGTTTCCGATGCCGAACGCTCGGAGGTGGCCGACCGGCTGGCCGAGCACTACGGCGAAGGCCGCCTCGACCAGTCCGAGTTCAACGAGCGCGTGGAGCAGGCCATGCGAGCCAAGACCCGGTCCGATCTCGCCGGACTGTTCGACGATCTGCCCGACGATGAGGCACCCGAAGTGACCACCCGCCCGCGCCGCAGGCGCTCCCACCATCCCGCGCTCATCGCCGCGCTGCTCATCGCGGTATTCGTGGCCGCGCCGAACCTGTTCTGGTGGCCGCACCTCACGCACCTGGTGCTCATCGCAGGCGTCATCCTGATCGTGCTCTACCTGCTCCGGGGCCGGGGCCACCGCCACGATCACCACCACGACGACGAGCCGCCGAGCCAGCCGTAGCCGCGCCGTGCCCATGCCGCCCCGTGCCCAGGCCGCCGCGGCGCGGTCAGGGCCGTGGTACGGCGGTGACGCCGGCTCCGGCCTCGGCGAGCAGCGCGTGGATCTCGCCGGCGGTCAGCGCGCGCCCGTGGCTGGGGTCGCGTAGCCGCTCGAGCCGGCTGGCCTCGGCGGCCAGCAGCTGGCCCTGCGCCAGCATCTGCGGGGTGAGGTCGAGGGCGCTGACGTGGGCCACGTGCGGGGTCAGGGCGCGGCCCAGGTGAGCCGCGCCGGCCGCGACGTCGAGCACCTGGTCCGCGGCCGCCGGCGCCAGCTGCGCCATGATCCAGTCGAGGTTCGCCGCGGCGAACCCCTGGTCATCGAACGTCGTGGCCTGGATGCGGAACTGCTCGCGTATGGCGTCGTCGTGTGACCGGGCACGACCCGGGAGCTTAACCTCCGCACCGCTGCGCTCGTCCGCGGCTGCGGGGCCAGCCGGTGACGGCGCCGGTCACGGCGACGAAGCCGCCGGTGCGAGGCCGGCCAGGCGACACTGCGGGCGGACCAGCCGCGAGATCTTGTCTGCGCGGGCGAATGCGCCGCGGCACATGGCTTTCGCGTCGCCGCCGCACGCGTGCAGCAGCCCTCCTCCGGTGCTGCTGGGCACGGTGACGGTCACGCAGCCCGCCCCGGAGCCGCCGTAGCTGCCCGGGCTGAGAGCGGCCCAGGTCACGACCGCGATCACGGCGGCCGCGGCGATCGTGCCGATCCACGCCAGCCTGCGCTTTGCGCGGCGGGTGAGCCGCTGGGCCGCCGGCTGCGAGGGGAAGGGCACAAATCCGGAGTGTAGCCAGCTTGCGGGGGTGAACCGCGGCCCGGAGCGGTCCGTTAGGAAGGCGATAGCTGACCCGCCGGGAGAGGAACCATGGTTTTCGTCGCCTTGATCAGCTGGATCATGACAGTCTGCGCCGGACTCTATTTACTAGCCATCTGGCTGATCGAGTATGACGTCAGCGCGCCGGGCGGCGCGGTCACCAGGCTGCCCAGGACCGTCATCAGCGGTCACGGGCTGCTGGCCTCTTCGGGCCTGGTGGTGTGGATCGGCTACCTGATCCTGGACCGGGACATGCTGGCCTGGATCGCGCTGGGCACCCTGGTGGCCGTCGCGCTGCTGGGCCTCACGATGCTGGGGCGCTGGATCGTCGTGCGGCGCGCGCTCGGCGCGGCCCTGCGCGCCCGCCCCAGGGACGTCTTCGCCCGGGCCCGCGTGGCCGCGCCCGCCGAGAGTCACTTCCCCGTCCCGGTGGTCGTGGCGCACGGCCTGCTCGCGGTCAGCACCATTACCTTGGTGCTGCTCACCGTGCTCGGAGTCGGCGGCGGCTGAGCGCCCGCGGGCCGCGGATGCCGGCGGCTGAACGCCGATCACCCTCGCGCCGCGCACTGATTGGGTATTGTCCCGGTGGGAGGGAAGCGTCCCTGGTGGGGGAACCGCGAGGGACTGGGCGGGGGGTTGAGGGCATGAATGTTTTCGCCTTGATCACCTGGTTCGTCACTGTCTTTGCCGGGCTCTACCTGCTGGCCATCTGGCTGATCGAGTACGACATCAGCGCGCCTGGCGGCGCGGTCAGCAGGCTGCCCAGGACGGTGATCAGCGGCCATGTCCTGCTGGCCGTCACGGGCCTGGTGGCGTGGATCGGCTACCTGATCGTGGACCGGGACATGCTGGCCTGGATCGCGCTGGCCACCCTGGTGGCCGTAGCGCTGCTGGGCTTCACCATGCTGGGACGGTGGATCATGGTGCGGCGTGCGATCTCCGCCGCCGTGCGTGCCCGGCCGAGGGACGCGCTCGCCCGCGCGCGAGGCACGATGCCCGCCGAGAGCCACTTCCCCATCCCGGTGGTCGCGGCGCACGGCCTGCTCGCGGTCAGCACGATCACCCTGGTCGGGCTCACCTGCCTGGGGATGGGCGGCAGCTGACCGGCCCGGCGCCGCCCCGGCGCCCGCTCAGCCGGCCGGGTCCCGGCTGACCCGCTGCTCCAGCTCCAGCAGGCGCCGCTTGTTGCCCAGCCCGCCGTCATAGCCGGTCAGGCTGCCGTCTGAACCCACGACGCGATGGCACGGGACGATGATGCTCACCGGGTTGCGCCCGTTGGCCAGCCCGACCGCCCGCGCGGCCGTCGGCCGCCCGATCCGGTCGGCCAGCTGGCCGTAGGAGACCGTCTGCCCGTAGCCGATGCCGAGCAGCGCATCCCAGACCCGGCGCTGGAATGCGGTTCCCTCCAGCGCGAGCGGCAGGTCGAAGGCCCGCCGCTGCCCGCAGAAGTACTCCGACAGCTGCCGCGCGGCCTCGTCCAGCACCGCGGCCTCCGCGTCCTCGGCGACGCCGGCCGCGCCGGCCGAGGCCGGCGTGCGACCGTTCATGTACAGGCCGGCCAGCGCTCCGCCCGACGCGACCAGCGTGAGCGGCCCGAGCGGGCTGTCGGTCACCGTGCGAGCCGGCCGCGGCCGGCTATTGCTTGCGGTCATCACAGTTCCTTTCCTGGTCATTGCCCGCACGTGGTGGCCAGCGCCGGATCACGCCGGCAGCTGGTTGATGGCGTGCTCGCCGGTGGCCCACAGGTACTGCACGGCGTAGGCGCGCCAGGGCCGCCAGGCCGCGGCGCGCCCGGCCAGCCCGGCCGGCCTGCCGGGCAGGCCGAGCTCGCGGGCGGCCAGCCGGACTCCCAGGTCGGTGGCCGTGAACGCGTCCGGGTCGCCGAGGGCGCGCATCGCGATCGTCTGCACGGTCCACGGCCCGATTCCAGGCAGCGCGGCAAGCTGTTCGCGCGCCTGCTGCCAGTCGCTGCCCGCGCCGAGGTCGAGCTGCCTGCTCGCCAGCGCGCCCGCGAGCCGGGTGAACGTGTCCCGGCGGGACTTCGGCACTGCCAGCAGCCCCGGGTCGATCTCGGCCAGCACGGCCGGCTCGGGAAACAGCCGGTCCAGCCCGCCCGCCGGGTCGGTGACCGGCTCGCCGCAGGCCCGCGCCAGCCGCGCCGCGTGGGTGCGGGCCGCCGACGTGGACACCTGCTGGCCGAGCACGGCGCGCAGCGCGAACTCGTCAGGGTCCACGGTCCGGGGCACCCGGCGCCCCGGGGCCTTGGTCACCAGCGGGGTCAGCACCGGATCGGCCTGGAGCACGTCGCCGATCGCGACCGGGTCCGCGTCCAGGTCGAGCAGCCGCCGGCACCGGCTGACCGCGGTGGCCAGATCCCGCAGGTCGCTGAGGGCCAGCCGGCAGGCGACATGATCCGGTTGCGGCCGCAGCGTAGCCACTCCCGGCCCGCGCGGCAGCCGCAGCGTCCGCCGGAACGCACCGTCCCGCCATTCCTCCACGCCGGGCACCGCCGTCGCGGCCAGGTGGCCGAAGAGGTTGTCGGGGAAGAACGGAGCGCGCAGCGGCAGCCGCAGCGACAGTTCGCCCTGGTATGCCGCCGGGTGCCCTCGCGCCGCCCGCTCACGAAGCGCAGTGGGAGAAAGGGCAAATACTTCCCGAACGGCTCCATTGAAAGCCCGTATGCTCGCGAAGCCTGACGCGAAGGCGACGTCACCCATCGGAAGCGAAGTCGTCTCGATCAGCAGCCGCGCGGTCTGCGCCCGCTGGGCCCGGGCCAGCGCGAGCGGCCCGGCCCCGAGCTCGGCCAGCAGCTGGCGCTGGATCTGCCTGGCGCTGTAGCCCAGCCGCGAGGCGAGGCCGGGAACTCCCTCCCGGTCCACCACGCCGTCAGCGATCAGGCGCATCGCCCTGGCCACCAGGTCGGCCCGCACGTTCCATTCCGGCGAGCCGGGACTGGCGTCGGGGCGGCACCGCTTGCAGGCCCGGAACCCGGCCTGCTGAGCCGCGGCCGCGCTGGGGTAAAAGCGCATGTTCCTGGCCTTCGGCGGCACCGCGGGGCAGCTCGGCCTGCAGTAGATGCCGGTGGTCGTCACCGCGGTGAAGAACCAGCCGTCGAAGCGGGCGTCCTTGGACTGCACCGCGCGCAGGCATCGCTCGAAGTCGTCATCCATACCGACAGCATCGCCGGTGCTGAGCACGCCGGGCTAGCGAATTTGCGACATGGTCGCTCAGTCGGCGGATGATGTCGTAAATCTGCCAGCTAGCAGCCGCCAGCCCAGCAGGAACAATCCGAGGAATGCCAGCGCCACCGCGATGAACGCGGCAGCGGCGCCCTGCCCGGACACGACCCGCAGCACCATGCCCACCCCGACCGCGCTGATCCACGCGCCCAGGCCGACGGGCACCAGCGCACCGGGCCGACGCCAGGCCCGGGTGCACAGCCAGCCGACGGCCAGGCCGGCCAGGAACGGCCAGGCAGTCCGGGCCAGCCCGGCGAGCGCATCGCCCTCGCTGTGGCTGGCCCGGCCGATCGCGACGAACGCTCCCACGCAGCACACGTCGAGCACAGCCCCGGTCACCGCTCGCATCTATCCACCGTAGCCAGGGTTGCCGGTCAACGGGTGCCCCATCGCGGGCAAAGCGGGCCATGGCAACGACATGACGACTGCCCGTGGTTCGGTTCTTCGACGTCGGGGACGGTCGGCATGGCGGCCGGGACCCGGGGGGCCAGGCTGCCGCCGGGCATGCGCCGGGCGGGAAAAGCGTTTGCCCGGGCAAAGCGGCCGCGGCTAGCGTCGGATGCCGCCCCCCGACTACACCGGAACGGACGTACAGTCATGCCTGCGCGAGCCCTGGCCCGCCGGTTTCCCGTGCTGGCGCTGAGGGACTTCCGGCTGCTGCTGGCCGACCGGCTGATCGCGCCGGGGGCTTTCGCGTTCTCGCTGGTCGGCGTGGCCTTCGCGGTCCTGGACAGGACCGGGTCGACCGCCGACCTGTCCTACGTGCTCGTGGCCCAGATCGCCCCGTCGCTGGTATTCACCCTGATCGGCGGGGTCTTCGCCGACCGCATGCCACCGCAGCGCGTGATCATCGCGGGGAATCTCATGATCGCGCTGGGCGAGGGGGCCTTCGGCCTGCTGCTGCTCACCGGTCAGGCCCGGCTGTGGCAGATGATCGTGCTCGAAGGTGTGACGGGCACCGGCATGGCCGTGTTCTACCCGGCCTCGCAGGCGCTGCTGCCCCGGCTCGTCCCCGGCGAGCTGCTGACTCAGGCGAGCGCGCTGAGCCGGCTGGCGATGAACGCCGGGCAGACGGCTGGCGCGGCCCTCGCGGGGCTGGTCGTCGCGGCCGTCGGCCCGGGATGGGCGCTGACCGTCTGCGGCGTCGGCACGCTCGGCACCGTTCCGGTGCTGCTGAGCATCCGCGCGGCCGACGGCGGCCGCTCACCGGGTCCCGGTATGTGGCGCGAACTGCGCGACGGCTGGTCGGAGTTCCGCTCTCGCGCCTGGCTGCAGGCGATCGTGGCACAGTACTGCGTGATCTTGATGGCCTGGTACGGCGGGTTCATGGTACTCGGGCCCGCCGTCGCCCGGAGTCACCTGGGCGGTCCCGCGTCGTGGGGCGCGATCACGGCCGCGGAATCGGTCGGCCTGATCGCCGGCGGCCTGACGTCGCTGCGCTTCTCGCCGCGCCGGCCCATGCTGTTCGTCGTGCTCATGGGCATGACGATCGCGGTCCCGACGCTGGCCCTGGCCATGCTGTGGCCGCTGCCGCTGGTCTGCGTGTGCGCGTTCGGTGCCGGGCTGGCGGTGGAAGTCATGATGGTCCAGTGGACGGTCGCGCTGGCCAGGCACATCCCGCCGGACAAGCTGGCCAGGGTGTCCTCGTACGACGCGCTCGGCTCGACCATGACCATGCCCGTCGGCGCGCTGATCGCCGGCCCGCTCGCGGCCGCGATCGGGGTCTCGGCCACGCAGTACGCCGCGGCGCTGCTCATCGTGGCGTCGTCGGCCCTGGCGCTCATCCCGCGGCAGATCCGGACGATCCGCTCCGCGGCCGGGCCCGCCCCCGAGCCGGTGGTCGCGGACCAGCCTGCCGGCGCCGCCGACCCGGTGACCGCGGGCGCGCTGGCCGTAAAGTAACCGCGCCCGGCTCAGCCGAGAATGCATCGGCTGCGGCCCGTGCTGTCTAGCATGGCATCGTGATCAGTGACGAATACGACATGCAAGGCGAAGTCCTGGTGCCGCGGCCGGACCGGTCGGTCGTGGCCGTGGCACCACCCGGGGACGAGCCAGGATACTGGGCGGGCGCGCCGAGCGCCGTCGAGTGGGACGGGGCCATCTACCTGGCCTACCGGCTGCGCCAGCCGCAGGGAATGGGCCGCGGCTACGCGGTCACGGTGGCCAGATCCGCGGACGGCGAGCACTTCGAGCCGCTGCTGACCATCACCAAGGAGCAGATGCGGGCCGAGTCGCTCGAGCGCCCCGCGCTGATCCGGACCCCCGAAGGTACCTGGCGGCTGTACCTGAGCTGTGCCACCTTCGGGACCAAGCACTGGCGGGTGGAGCTGATCGAGGCGGCGAGCCCGTCCGGGTTCGACGCCGCGCACAGCCGGGTCGCGCTGCCGGGTGACGCCAAGACCGCGGTCAAGGATCCGGTCATCGTGTCCCGGGACGGCCGCTGGCACCTGTGGGCGTCATGCCACCCGCTCGAGGACCCGGCGGAGACGGACCAGATGGTCACCGACCACGCCACCAGCCAGGACGGGTGGAACTGGACCTGGGACGGCACCGCGCTGACTGGCCGGCCGGGGCAGTGGGACGCCCGGGGGACCAGGATCACCGCGGTCCAGTTCCCGCCTGGCGCGATCGTGGCCTACTACGACGGCCGGGCGACCGCGGCGGAGAACTATGAGGAGCGGACCGGCGTAGCGGTCGGCACCGAGCCGGCCGCGCTGACCCAGCTGCGGACGGCGCCGCTGGCCGAGTCTCCGTACGCCACCGGGGGGCTGCGCTACCTGGATGTGCTCCAGCTAGCCGACGGCCGGCGCAGGCTCTACTACGAGATGACCCGGCCGGACGGCGCGCACGAGCTGCGCACCGAGCTCCGCTGACCCACCCTCAGCGACGGCCTGGCCGGTTCCCGCCCGACACCGGCCGGCTGGCCGTTCCTGGCCTGCCGCTGGCCGGCTGGCCTGCTGCCCACCATGCCGCCTGAGCGCTCCCGGGGCCGCAGCCAGAAGCTGAAGTCGTCGCCGGTGACCCGTTCCAGCAGCCGGATGTCGGCCTCGAAGTACGGCAGCACCTGCTCGCGCTCGTCCGCGGTGAGCGGCTGGCGCGGGGGCGCGCTGCGCTGCAGCGCGTGCTCGATCCGCCTGCTCAGCACCGCCCCGCCGGTGCCGGGCAGGAACCGGCCCGCGGCGGCGGCGGCCCGCGCCGCCCTGGCCACCGCGCGGTGGCGAAGCGTCGCATCGGGATGCGCGGTCACGTTCTCCCGCGGCAGGCTGCCGACGATCCCCGGCTCGACGCCGAGGAACGCGCAGATCCGGTCGAGCGTCTGCGCCGGGCTGTCGACCAGCGAGAGATAGCGCAGCACCAGCACCTGCTCGCGGGGGAACAGGCGGTACAGGTGCTCCAGCTGCTCGCCGTACCGGCCGAGGCTGATGTAGTGCCAGAAGCTGGCCCAGCCCGCCTCGATCCGGCGCGGCTCCTCCTCGCAGGCGCGGACGAAGTCCCCGATCGGCTCGAGTCCCGCCGACCACAGGTGCGTCCAGTTGGAGTGCGCCCGCTCGACCGGATCCCGCAGCACGGCGATCAGCCTGGCCTCCGGGATCAGCGCGCGGATGCGGCGGTGCGCGGCCGGGTCGTGCAGGTACAGCGGAGTGGACTCGCCGCACAGCGCCCCCGGGGCGGCCCCGCCGAACAGGGCCTCGTAGTCCGGTCTGCGCCAGACATGCTCGCGGTAGGTCTGCGTGTCCCCGGGGCCGCCGCGGGCGGGCGGCGGGCCGTCGGAGAGGAAGAACTTCGGTTCCTTGACCGCGGACATGTGCAGCGCAGGATGCTGGGCGAGGGCGGCATGCAGGGCCGTGGAGCCCGCCTTGGGCGCCCCGATCACGAGGAAATCGGGCAGAGCCATTTTGTCTCCCTGGAGGCGGCAAACTGGATCTCGACTATAACCATCTATTTTGTCTGGATTGGGCCAGGACAGGGTATTGAAGCTATAGCGCTACCCCCTGGGCCGGTGATTATGCCTCAGCCGGCGGGCCTATCCGGGCCGCTAAGATCGGCCTGGTGGCCCGGCTGCTTCTCGTCCACCACACGTCATCTCCCGGCATGCAGGCGATGTTCGAGGCGGTGGTGTCCGGTACGGCTGCCGAGGGGATCGAGGGAGTAGAGGTGGAGATCCGGCCCGCGCTGACCGCGGCCGTTCCCGACGTACTCGCCGCCGACGGCTACGTGCTCGGCACGCCCGCGAACATCGGCTACATGTCCGGCGCGCTCAAGCACTTCTTCGACACTACCTATTACCCGTGCCTGGAAGCGACGGTGCGCCGCCCGTATGCCCTCTACGTGCACGGCAACCAGGACACCACGGGGGCGGTCCGGGCGGTGGAGTCGATTGCCTCCGGGCTGCAATGGCGGCGGGCGCGCCCGCCGGTCCGCGTGCTCGGCCAGCCGGCCCGCGCCGACCTGGAGGCCTGCTGGGAGCTCGGCGCGACCATGGCTGCAGAATTGACAGGCGGTGCCGGCTGAATCGCCAAGCGCGCGCCGCGGGTAAGGACCGCAGGTGATCGTCACCGTCACGCTCAACACCGCGCTCGGCGTGTGCTACCAGGCCCGTCAGGTGGCCTGGGACGCCACGAACCAGGTCTCCGGCGTGCGCTACCGGGCCGCGGGCCGCGGGGTGGCGGTCGCACGGGTGCTGCACACGTTCGGCCACGAGGTCATCGCCGCCGGCCTGGCCGGCGGGTCCGCGGGCGAGATGATCCGGGCGGACCTGGCCCGGTCCGGGATACCCGCCGACTTCACCGCGATCGGCCGAGAATCGCGGCGCGTGCTCGAAGTGCGGGACGGGGCGAACGGCCGCCGCCTCAGGTTCAGCGAGCCTGGCCCGTACATCACCACCGAGGAACTCGGCCGGTTCGCCGCCGACTACCGGCGCTGGCTGGCCGGGGCGACCGCCGTGGTGCTCTGCGGCAGCCTGCCTGCCGGGATGCCCCCGGAGACCTACGCCACCCTGGCCACCTACGCGGACGACGCCGGCGTTCCGGTGGTCCTCGACGCCGGCGGCCCCGCCCTCCGGCATGCTGCCGCCCGGCGCCCCGCGCTGGTGATCCCCGATCCAGGCGAACTGGCCGGCGGCCCGGACATGCTCGGCGGCCCGGACGTGCTCGGCGCCCCGGGTGCCCCCGGCGCCCCGGGTGCGCCCGGCGACCCGGACGCGCCCGGCGACCAGAACGCGCCCGCCGACCCGGACGCGCCCTCCGGCCCGGGCTGCCCGGGGGGGCCCGATCCGCGAGCCCTGGTGGCGGCCGGTGCGGGCGCGGTTGCGCTGCTGTCCGGGGACGCGGTCCGCGCCGTCACCGCCGACGGGCAGTGGCAGGCCACCCTGCCCGCCCGCAGCGGCCCCTGCTGGCCGCGGGACGTGCTGGTGGCGGGACTGGTCCCCGGCGTGCTGCTCGGCTGGTCGTGGCAGGACCGGCTCCGCCATGCGGTCGCCCTCGGCGCCTCGGCCAGCGCCGAGGGCGAGGTGGACCTGGCGGTCTACGAGCGGCTGGTCGGCGAGGTCCGGGTCGACCCGCCCGGCTAGCGCCGCGGTCAGCCGACGCGATCGTGCGCCATCGCCGGCACCCGCCGGCAGGCACTGTGCCGTCGGCGCCCGCTGCCCGGCCCGGGCCCCGATTGCCGGATGAGGCGGGGCGTGGTCTACTCGCGATCGGCGCGCATTCGCTCCGGCCAGGGCCGGAACGTTCGGCGGGGTGCGGCCGGCCGGGCCGCGCCGGGAAGGTGGTCAGCCGATGGGTTCGATGGGGTTCTGGCGGATCGCGCAGCAGCGGCCGGACTGGATCGCCGCGGTCGATCCCGATGGCACCGAGCACGCCGCGGGCGGCCTCCTGGCCCGGGTCAACCAGATCACGCACGGCCTGCGGCAACTCGGCCTGCGACCGGGGGACGGCATCGCCACCCTGCTGCCGAACGGCACTGCCCCGCTGGAGGTCTACCTCGCGGCGCAGCAGGCCGGCTGGTACTTCACCCCGGTCAACTGGCACTTCACCGCGGCCGAGGTGGAGTACATCGTCCGCGACAGCGAGGCGAAGGCGTTCTTCGCGGACGAGCGGTTCGCCGCCGCGGCGGCCCGGGCGGCCGACGCGGCCGGCATCGCGCGTGCCGCGCGCATCAGCTACGGCCGCATCCCCGGATTCGTCCCTGAGGCCGGGCTGCGCGCGGGCCAGCCGGACACGATGCCCGCCGGGCGCACCTCCGGAGCCAGCATGCACTACACGTCAGGGACGACCGGCCGGCCCAAGGGTGTACGCCGGCCGCTGGCCGACCTGAACCCCGAGGATGCCGCGGAACTCAGCTCGGTGCTGCTGCAGATCTTCGGCATGGCTCCCGGGCAGCCCGGGGTCCACCTGGTCACCTCGCCCAACTATCACACCGCGGTGACGCTGTTCGCCGGGGGCTGCCTGCACATGGGGCACACGCTGGTCTACATGGACAAGTGGGAGCCCGAGGACACGCTGGCCAAGGTCGACCGCTACCGGGTGACCAGTACGCACATGGTGCCGACCCAGTTCAAGCGGATGCTGATGCTGCCCGAGCCGGTCAGGCGGCGCTACGACCTGTCCTCGATGAGGTGGCTCATCCACGCCGCCGCGCCCTGCCCGGTTCGCATCAAGCAGGCCATGCTGGACTGGTGGGGGCCGTGCGTGTACGAGTACTACGCCGCCACCGAAGGCGGCGGCACGATCGCCACTCCGGCCGACTGGCTGGCCCGCCCCGGCACGGTGGGCCGTCCGTGGCCGGTCAGCGAGATCCTGGTGGCCGACGACGACGGCCACCAGTGCCCGCCCGGAGTGCCGGGCACGGTCTACATGAAGATGTCCCTGCTCGAGTTCGTCTACAAGGGCGACCCGGGCAAGACAGCCGCGAACCGGCTTGGTGAGTTCTTCACCGTGGGCGATGTCGGCTTCCTGGATGGTGACGGGTTCCTGTTCCTCTGCGACAGGAAGGCAGACATGATCATTTCGGGCGGGGTCAATATCTACCCGGCCGAGATCGAAGCCGAGCTGATGGCGCATCCAAAGGTCGCCGACGTCGCGGTGTTCGGCGTGCCGGACGAGGACTGGGGCGAGCAGGTCAAGGCCGTCGTGCAGCCGGCCGCGGGCGAGCGGTCAGGGCCGGAGCTTGCCGGCGAGCTGATGGCCTCGCTCGATGGCCGGCTGGCCAGGATGAAATGGCCGAAGACCGTCGACTTCATCGCCGAGATGCCCAGGGACCCCACCGGCAAGCTGCAGAAGCGGCGACTGCGCGACCCGTACTGGGCCGGCCGCGACCGCGCCATCTGACGCAGCGGGATGGCGGAAAGTACGCGGCGGGGTGGGGAGAGTACGCGGCGGGGATGAGGGCAAGTACGCGGGGGATGAGGGAAGTGTGCGGCGGGGATAAGGGGGAGCATGAGGCGTGCTGGGGCAGCGCTAATGCTCCGCGCTGACCCGGGCGACCGCATCGTGCTCTGCCGGCCCGGACCCTGGGCGGGCCCCGGCCAGCACGTCAAGCAGCAGGGAGACCGCCGGCGGATCCGGCGGCGTGCCGTAGACGTGCGCGGCCACCCGCCTGCGCGCGCCGGGCAGCGCCTCGGCGCGCACCCCAGGATGGCGTGCCGCCTGCAGCGCGAGGCCCGGCAGCGTGGTCACCCCGAGACCGGCCGCGACCAGCGCCTGCACCGCCACGTAGTCGTCGGTGGTGAACGCGATCCGCGGCGTGAATCCGGCCTGCTCGCACTGGTACAGCAGGTGCTCGCGGCAGCGCTCGCAGCCGGCGATCCAGCGGGCCGTCGCGTAGTCGGTCAGTGCGGGCCCGCCAGCGCCGCCGCGGGCCGCGGCCGGCGCGTCATCGCGGCGGGGAGTTACCAGGTAGACGGGCTCGTCCAGGAGCGGTATGCCGCGCGTGCCCTGCTCACCGGCTTGCGTGGGAGCGTTTTCCTGCTGCTCGTGCCGGAAGATGACCGCGACGTCCACGTACCCGGCGCGCAGCATCCGCAGCGCCTCGGGCGGCTCGGCCTCGGTGAGCATCAGGTCGATGCCCGGCCGCAGCGCCTGCAGCCGGGCCGCGGCGGCCGGCACCAGCGTGCCGAGCGCGGAGGGGAAGGCGGCCAGCCGCACCCGGCCCTCGCGCAGTCCCGCCTGCGCGGCGAGTTCGCTCTCGGCGGCGTCGAGCCTGCCGAGGATCTCGGTCGCCCGCTGGGCCAGCGTGCGGCCGGCGTCGGTCAGCCTGATTCCCCGCCCGGACCGCTGGAACAGCGTCGCGCCTGTCTCCGCTTCCAGCCTGGCCAGATGGTGGCTGACCGACGGCTGCGCGTAGTTGAGCGCCCGGGCGGCGGCCGTAACCGACCCGTACCTGGCCACCGCCTCCAGCACCCGCAGCCTGGTCACGTCGAGCATGGGCCCAAGTATAGATGTAGTCGATCGATCCCGTTTCGTTGGGGGTGACGATCTATGGGTTTCGCCCTTCGAGCAGCGGCGTGCCAGGTTCGCGCACCGGCCGGCCGGCCGTCCGGCCGCGGCGCCAGGCGATACCGGACAGCGCCTCGAGCACCACCCGGTTACCCAGGTACGCGGTCACCTCGGCGTGGTCGTAGGGCGGCGAGACCTCGACCACGTCCATCCCGGCCAGCGGCATCTCCATCGCGATCCGGCGGACCGCGTCGAGCAGCTGGCGGCCGGTCAGCCCGCCAGGCTCGGGCGTGCCGGTGCCCGGGGCCATGCCCGGATCGACCACGTCCACATCGACCGACAGGAACACGCCGTCGCACTCGTCGGTGGCGATCGCGAACGCGTCGTCCAGGCAGGCGTCAAGCCCGCGGCCAACCACCTCGGTCATCTCGAAGCTGCGCATTCGCTGCCCCGCCATCCAGTCCAGCGTCTGCGGCCCCGGCCAGTAGCCGCGCAGGCCGAGCTGCAGGAAGCGGTCGCCGCGTACCGCGCCGGACTCGATCAGCCGGCGCATCGGCGTGCCGTGCCCGTACAGCGACCCCCACTGCGTGTCCCCGGTGTCGGCGTGCGCGTCGAAGTGGATCACCGACACCCGGCCCCAGCCGACGTGCCTGGCCACTCCCGTCGCGTCCGGCAGCGCGATGGTGTGGTCGCCGCCCAGGATCACCGGCAGCGCCCCGGCCCGGCAGATCCGGTGCACCGCTTCTTCCAGGCGGCGCAGCGAGAGCTCGATGTCCCCGGACGGCATCTCCGCATCACCCGCGTCCACCACCCGCAGCTCGGCCAGCGGATCGACGCCCAGGGCCAGGTGCGGACGGGACCCGTCGTGCGGCAGGTAGTCGGTGCCCCGGATCGCCTGCGGGCCGAACCTGGCCCCCGGGCGGTGCGACGTGCCGCCGTCGAACGGCGCGCCCAGGATCACGATGTCGGCCTCCGCGTAGGAGGGCTGGTCGGCCAGGTCCGCCCCCGGCACGCCGAGGAACGTCGCGTCCGGGCCGTACATGTTGGCGAGCCGCGTCATCGTCCCGCTTTCGTGTAGATCAACGATCAGGCTATCGGCACACTCCCGGGTGCAAGTAGCCTGCACAGCGTGAAGGGGATGGCGCTGATGCGCCGGCTCCGGCCCTCAGCGTCGAGCGTACGGGCGGGGGGCGGTCCCGTCGCGCTCATCGCGCTGGCCGCGACGACCATGCTCGCCCAAGGTGATCAGTCGGCGCTGGCCCAGGCCGTGCACGGGATCGAGCGGCAGTTCGGCCTGTCCGACCAGGTGGTCGGGCTGCTACCGCTGATCATGGCGGGCTGCGCCTCGATCGGGGCGATCCCGGTCGGTATCCTGGCCGACCGCAGGCGCCGCACCTGGGTGCTCGCCGGGGTGTGCGCGCTGTGGGCGCTGGCCATGGGCGCGGGGGCGCTGGCCGGCACGGCGGCGCTGCTGTTCGCGGCCCGGCTGGTCACCGGCGCGGCCGAGGGAACCCCGCCGGTCGCGATCAGCCTGCTGTCTGACTATTTCCCGGTCCGCCGCCGGTCCGAGGCCATGGGCGTGTACCAGGGCGGGGCGGTCGCCGGCGCGTTCATCGGCCTGCTCGGCGGCGGCATCGCGGTTCAGCTCGGCGGCTGGCGGTGGGCGTTCTGGATCTGGGTGCCCATCGGCCTGCTGGTGGCCGCCTTCTACCTGTTCGTGCACGAGCCGGCGCGCGGCCAGCAGGATGCGAGGTTCGAGGCCGAGCTGGTCCAGGCGGTCAAGGCCGGCGAGCCCGCTAACGCGCTCACGGCTCCCGAGGCCGCCTCCCTGGCTACTGGCGGCGTGCTCAAGCTGCCCGAGCCCCGGCCCGGGCCGCCGCCGCCCGAGAGCGACGTATCGCTCAAGGAGGCGCTGCGCTTCCTGATGCGGATCCCGTCGATGTGGTTCGGCACGCTGTCGCTGACCGTTTCCCAGCTGCTGCTGTACGGCCTGTCGTTCTGGGGGGTCGAGTACTTCGAGCGCGTGCACCACCTCGGCCCCGCGCTGGCCGGGACGCTGGTCACCGTGCTGGGCGCCGGGTCGGCGGTGGGGGTGCTGGCCGGCGGCTTCCTGTCCGACCGGCTGCTGCGGCATGGTCACGTGAACGCCCGGGTGTACGTGGTCGCCTACGGCTCGATCGGCGCGTCGCTCGTGCTCGCCCCGTCCTTCGCCACCACCAACCTGTGGCTCGGCGCGCCGCTGCTGTTCCTGGGCGGGATCCTGCTCACGGTGCCGATCGCGCCCGCCGAGGCGCTGTGCACCGACGTGGTGCCGCAGCAGCTGCGCGGCCGCGGCGCCATGGTCCGGCAGGTGGTGCGCACCGCCTCCTACGCGGGGCCGTACCTGATCGGGGTGGTCTCGGTCGCGATCGCGTCGCGTGCCGACGGCCTGTCATCCACCGTCGGGCTGCACTGGGCCATCGTCAGCGTCTGCCCGCTCTACGCGCTCGGCGGCCTGATCATGCTCCTCGCGCTGCGGCACTACCCGCGCGACATCGCGTACGTGGTGGCGCACGCGCGGTCGGCCGCGGCTCCGGCTGCGGCCGGCCAGCCCGCGGCCGGCCAGCCCGCGGCTGCTGAGGTATCCGCCAACGGTCAGGCGCCGGGCGCGGTAGCCGAGCCGTCCGAGCCCAGGCCACCCTGAGCGGCCGGGCGAGATGAAATGATCCCCGGATGAGCCTCGATGAGATCGACGGGCAGATCATCGCCGCGCTCGTCGAGAACGCCAGGGCGAGCTTCGCCGAGATCGGGTCCGGGGTGGGGCTGTCCGCCCCCGCGGTCAAGCGCCGGGTGGACCGGCTGCGGGCGTCCGGGGCGATCACCGGCTTCTCGGCCCGGGTGGACGCGTCGGTGCTCGGCTGGACCACCGAGGCGTACGTCGAGCTGTTCTGCCGTGGACGTACCTCGCCGGCGCAGATCGGCGCGGCGGTGAGCCGGCATCCCGAAGTGGCCGAGGCCTGCACGGTCACCGGAGAGGCCGACGCGCTGATCCACATCAGGGCGGCCGACATGCAGCACTTCGAGCAGGTGGTCGAGCGGATCAGCGCGGAGCCCATCGTGCTGCGCACGCGCAGCGTCATCGTACTGTCGCGGCTGGTGGACCGGGCTGACGTGAGCTTCTCCCGGGCGCTCGCCGACCGCTGACCGGGCCCGGCGCCGCCGTTGGCGGAAAATCATGATGCTCCTGCCTGGCCGGGCGCGAGCCGTTACAGTCGCCGTTATGCCCGATAACCTGACTGACCCGAGCCACAGCACAGCGCAGTTCCGTGCCTTCGTCCAGGACGCTTCGGGTGAGCCCGAGCGGAGCTGGACGATGAACGCCCCGAGAACCAAGGTGGCCATCCTGGCCGGCGTGGTACTCGTCGTGGCTCTCGTCATCGCGCTCATCTCGCTGGCCGTGGCCTAGCCGGGGCCGGCCAGCATCCCGGCAGGCGGGAACCGGATCCCCGCCGCGTCCGGGGGGCTAGCCGGGAACCTGGTTCCGTACGACAACGCTATCTGGGCCGCCCCGGACGGCTCACGTATCGTTGCAGCGTGAGACACGGTCATTGCGGGCCAAACAGCACGGGGGCGGTCGATTCGCCGTGGCCTGCGTCCGTTACCGCCTCGGCCATCGCGTGGATCGGAGCGCACGGGGCGCCGCGGTGAGCGTGGTCAGCGGCCAGACCCGGCGCCGCTGGGCGCTGGTGGCCGGGGGCGTGGCCCTGCTGTGCGCGCTGCCCGTCGTGGACAGCGCGCTGCCGGTGACCGTGCCCCGGATGGCCGCGTCCCAGCTGCGCGCCCGCATCGTGGACTCACCCCGGAGCTACACCGGGTACGTGGAGAGCGATGCCACGTTCGGGCTGCCGGCCCTGAGCGGGTTCGGCAGCGTCACCGCCCTGCTCGACGGGATCACCCGGATGCGGGTCTGGCAGGCCTCATCCGACCGCTGGCGCGTCGATGTGCTGTCCGACGTGGGCGAGCGCGACACTTACCAGACCCCGCGCGCGTCCTACATCTGGGATTCGGGCACCGAGCTGCTGACCGAGGTGCTCGGCCAGTACCCGGTACGGCTGCCGCGGGCGGCCGACCTGGTGCCGCCGTCGCTGGCTTTGCGCCTGCTGCACGAGGCGGGGCCGCGCGCCCGGGTGAGCGAGCTGCCCCCGCGCCGGGTAGCCGGCGTGGCGGCCGCGGGGCTGCGGGTCTTCCCTGACGACCCCGCCTCCACCGTCGCGCACATCGATATCTGGGCCGAGCCGGCCAGCGGGCTTCCCGTCCAGGTCGAGGTGTTCGGCCAGGGCAACGGGCAGCCGGCCCTGGAGACCCAGTTCCTGCAGGTGAGCTCCTGGCACCCGGCGCCCGCGGTGCTGGCCCCGCAGCGCGGGGGCGGCACCGCCTTCACCCAGACCGACGCGGCTGACCTGTCCGGCGCGCTGGGCGACCTCGGCTCGGTGATCCTCCCGGCCACCCTGGCCGGCGGCCCCGGCTCGCGACGCCGATCGGATTCGGCCAGGTCGGAATCTACGGCCGGGGCCTGGCCACGTTCGCGGTCCTTCAGATCACCGGGATCACCGGGCTGCGCCTGATCAGCGCCGCGCGCTACGACGGCGGGACCTCGCTCAAGGTCAGGCACGGGACCGGCGTGGTCGTCAGCACCCGGCTGATCACCGCTGTCCTGCTGCACCCCAGGGCCGCGGGCGGCACGTTCGTGCTGGCCGGCTTCGTGGACCGCCAGCTGCTGAAGCGGGCGGCGGCCCAGCTCGCGGCGGAGCCCTGGTGACGGGCGTGATCGTGACCAGATCCGTCGCCAAGAGCTTCGGCGCGGTGGTCGCCGTCAACTCGGTCGACCTCGATGTGCAGGCAGGCGACCGGTACGGCCTGCTCGGCCCGAACGGCTCCGGCAAGACCACGCTGGTCCGCATGCTGCTCGGACTGGTCTACGCCACCAGGGGCGAGATCGAGGTGCTTGGCAAGCCGGTGCCGCGCAAGGTGAACGAGGTACTCCCGGATATCGGTGCCCTGGTAGAGGAGCCCGCCGCCTACCCGCACCTGTCCGGCCGGGCCAACCTCAGGCTGTTCGACGCCGCCGGGCGGGGGGGCAGCCGCCGGACCCGGCGCCAGCGGATCGATGACGCGCTCGAGCAGGTGGGACTGGGCGGCATCGACCGGCGGCCGGTCAAGGCGTACTCGCTGGGCATGCGCCAGCGTCTCGGCCTGGCCGCCGCGCTGGTCCGCCGGCCCCGGCTGCTGATCCTCGACGAGCCCGGCAACGGCCTGGATCCGCGGGGAATCCGGGACTTCCGCCGGCTGCTGATCGACCTGAACGCGACGGGCACGACGATCTTCCTGTCCAGCCACCTGCTGGGCGAGGTGGAGCTGCTGTGCACCCGGGTGGGCGTGCTGGACCGCGGCCGCCTGGTGCTCCAGCAGGACCTGGCCGACATCCAGGCACCCACCGGCCGGATCATCGTGGACAGTCCGGACGCCGCGCGCGCGGTGGCCCTGCTCAACGGGCGGGTCGAGGCCCGCGAGGGCAGCAGGCTGGTGGTGCGGCACGACGACCCGGCGGCGCTCAACGCCCGCCTGGTGGCCGACGGCATCCGGGTCACCGAGATGGCCGCGCAGCGCCGCTCGCTCGAGCAGGTCGTGCTCGAGATCACCAGCGCGGGCAGCGACCAGGTAGGCGGCACCCGGACATGATCACCGTAGAGCTGTACAAGCTGGTGCGCCGGCCGCGCACCTGGATCAGCATCGCGCTGCTGTGCGCGCTGCCGGTGGCGGTCGCGGTCTTCATCGCCGTCACCCACCTGGCGCCGCCGCCCGGCCAGGGCGCGGCCTTCCTGTCCGCCGTGGTGCAGGACGGGTCGCTGTACCCGGCGGCGGCGCTCGCGCTCATCCTGCCGGTCTTCCTGCCGGTGGCCGTGGCGCTGGTAGCCGGCGATTCGGTGGCCGGCGAGGCGAGCACGGGAACGCTGCGCTACCTGCTGGTCAGGCCGGTCGGCCGGACCAGGCTGCTGGTGGCCAAGCTCGTCGCGGTCATCACGTTCGTCCTGCTGGCCGTGCTCATCGTGACGCTGACCTCGTTCATCACCGGGATCGCCCTGTTCGGGTCGCGGCCGCCCGCGGCCGTGGGAGGGTCCGGCAGCCTCCAGCCGGGCCTGCCGACCGGCGGCACCCAGGCCGCCAGCAGCGCGACCTCGATCTCGGGCGCTCCGCTGACCGTGACCCAGCTGCTCGAGCGGGTGGCCGGCGCCGTCGCGCTCATCACCGTGTCCATGCTGGGCGTCGCGGCCATCGCGCTGTTCCTGTCCACGGTCACCGATTCCGTGCTCGGGGCCGCCTTCGGCGCGCTCGCCGCGCTGGTCGGCAGCGAGGTGCTGGTCACCCTGAACGCCGCGGTAGCCATCCAGCCCTACCTGCCGACGCGGTACTGGCTGGCCTGGATCGACTTCTTCCGGCAGCCGATCTTCTGGCGAGATATCCAGCGGGGCTTCGGCATCCAGGCTGTCTACGTCCTGGTGTTCCTCGCCGCGGCCTGGGCCAACTTCGCCACCAAGGACGTGACGGCCTAGCGCTGGCCCCGGCAGGATCCGTGTTCGGGCTCGGGCTTGTCCGGGTTTGCGCGGCGGTTTACTCGTCGGTCAGGTCGGCGACTGCGGGGCTTCGCCGGCGGACGGGCCGGCCAGCCCGAGCGCGTCCGGATGTTCCCGGCGGTAGTGCTCGGTCAGCACCTGGCTGGCCTGGCCGGGGCGGTGCGCGAGCGTGTGGCTGCAGATTTCGCATCGCACCACGGGAAGATGCGTGACCGACACCGGGAAGCGGCGAGGACGGGGCTTACTCATCACCGGTCATGATGCCAGCCTGCGCGCGTCCGCCCGACACCGGGCAGTGGCCCCGCGCGCCAGGTGCCGCAGCCCGGCTACCTGTCCTGCAGGACCGCCAGGATGTTCCCCGCCGGGTCCTTGAACCAGGCGATGTACGGGCCCCCGGCGCGGTTGATGCCCTTCTCGTCCTGGCCGAGCCCCTCGTAGCGCTCGAGCTGCACGCCGCGCTCGGCCAGCTGGCCGACCACGTAGTCGATGTCGTCTACCTGGAAGTTGAGGATCGTGTAGTCGGCCGGATGGTGACCGGGCTTGGGGTAGACGATCGTGTCCCGGTCGCCCGCCAGGTGCAGCGTCATGATGTCGTGCTGCACCGAAGTCCGCAGTCCGAGCGTGCCGCCGTAGAACTCTCGCGCCTTCTCCAGGTCGTTCGACGGCGAACCCGCTGAAGGCCGTGGTGTCCGCGAACATGACCTCGTGCTCCTCTCGTAGCTGATCTGACAGACTGTCAGACCGGCGCCGCGGCGCGGACTCACCGGCGGTCAGCCGACTCCGCCGGACCGCAGGGCCTGCCGCCCGAGTGCGAACCGGCCGCGGGGGACCCGCGTTGGCCGGGCGAGCGCCAGGTCGGCCAGCATCTCGCCGAGCAGCGGCCCGAACTTGAACGCGTGCCCTGACCCGCCGCCGCCGACCACGACCGGCCCCTCCCGGTCGATCACGAAGTGCTCGTCCGGTGTCATCGCGTACAGGCAGGTTTCGGCGCCCAGACCTTCTGGGACCAGCCCGGGCAGCCGCTCGCGCACGAATCGCGCGGCCGCTTCCTCCGCCGCGGGGTCGATCTCGGCGAACGGCCCCGAGCCGGGATCGACGGCCGGGCCGGGAGCGTGCGCTCCGACCTTGACCCCCGGCGCGCCGCCCGCGGCCGGCACCGCGTACCACTGGGCGGCCGCGGCGGACCACTCGATGAGCGTCGGCCAGCCGCCGGCGGCGGTGCGCGGCGTAAAGTACCGGATCCGCTGCAGCGTCACGGTCAGCTGCGGGACGCGGGTCACCGCCCCGGCCAGCAGCCCCGCGCACCAGCCACCCGCCGCTATCACCGCCACCCGCGCCGAGATCTCCCCCGCCGGGGTGCGCAGCAGGACCCGGTCGCCCCGCGGCTCGACGCCGAGTACCGGGGTCCGCGGCCGGATGTCGGCGCCGTCGCGGGCGGCCAGCCGCTGCAGCGCCGCGACCGCCTGGTCCGCGAGCAGCACGCCCGAATCGGCCTGGTACAGCATCCGTTCCCCGGCCCGCGCCGCTATCCCGGGAAACCGGGCGGACACTTCCCCGGCAGGCAGCCAGGAATGAGCCACGCCGCACTCGCCCAGCGCCGCCGCGCACGACCCGGCGGCCGGGCCGGCGTCAAGGCCGCCGGTCGTAACCAGCAGTTCCTGGCCGGCTTCGTCCTGCAGCCGGGTCCAGGCCTCGCGGCCGGTGACCGCCATCCGCACGTAGCCGGGGTCCGGATACGACAGCCGCAGGATCCGCGTGGCGCCGTGCGATGAGCCCCGGGCGTGGCCGAGCTCGAACTGCTCCAGCAGCACGGCCTGAACGCCGCGGGCGGCCAGGGCCCGCGCGGCCGCGGATCCGATCACGCCGGACCCCACGACCGCGACCTCCACCTGTTCCACGGCCGCGACGATAGCCGGCCGCCTGGCGGTCAGCCGGCGCTGGCGGCCGGCGCCGGGGCGGTCAGCTCGAGCTGGACGCCATCGGGGTCCTCGAACGGAAGCACGTCGATGCCGAACGACGGCAGGCCGGTGATCTTGCCGTGCCGCACGCCCCGCTCATCGAACAGCCGCACCGCCTCGTCGAGGTCAGCCCGGCTGGCCACCCCGAAGCTGAGGTGATCGAGACCGACCCGGTCCGGGTCGAAGCGGTCGTCGCCCGCCGCCATCGGCCGCAGGCCCAGCAGCAGGTTGCCGCGGATCATGACCACGCCGCCGAAGAGGATCTTGAACACCTCGGCCGCCGACGGGTCATCCGGCGGCGGCGACTCCACCGCCACCTCGAAGCCGAGCAGGCTGGTGTAGAACCGGCGGCTCCGCTCCAGATCGGTCACGGTGAGCCGGAGGTGATGAATATCACCGGCCGGAATCTGTCCGGGCATGGCCTTCTCCCCTCCCGCATGGGTCCCTCCGCCTCAATTATGGCGGGCCGGCCGCCCGCGCGCCCGCGGATCATGGCGCCAGGCCGCGCCCGCTGCCGAGCGCCCGCAGCATCGAGCAGTCCGCGGCGCGGGGCGTGCTCAGCGGCCCGGGGCCCAGCTCGCTCAGCACGATACCGATGACCAGCGGATCGGACGGCAGCTGGCCGTGCGCGATCACCGCGTTCGGGCACACCGCCTGCAGCGGGACGTTGACCGCCCCGGCCAGCCGGGCCGAGGTCGGCGGCCTGACCACCTGGTCGTTCTGGGTCCACAGCGACAGCCAGCCGGGCTGGCGGGTCAGCGGGATCCTCCTCAGCTGGCTGAGCAGCGTGCTGCCAGGCACGAGCTCCTGGCAGGCGACCGGGCAGGCCGCCGGGTCGGCGGCGTTTCCTGCCGCGGCGATCCTGGTGCCGTGCAGCGGCGAGCCGAGGGTGATGATCCGGTCCGCCTTCCGCGCCCCGCCGTCCTCGGCGTCCCACAGCCGGGCGACCACTCCGCCGGCGGAAAACCCGACCACGTCGACCGGGCCCTTCCCGCTGCGCAGTGCCCGGGTCACGTAGCCGTTCAGGAGGACCGCCTGGGCGGCGAGATCCCCGGTGCCGTTGCCAGGCAGCCTGACTACCTCAGTCGCCCGGCCGGTGCGCCGGATCCACGCCGCGAGCACGTTCAGCCCGGTGGTGCTCCCGCCGTAGCCGGGGACCAGGACCACGGTGCCGGGGCTCGCCGGGACGGGCCGGGGAGCCGGGCCGGCGAACGCCCCGGCCCCCTTGAGGCCGACCGCCGCGGCCACCGCGGCGACGGCCAGGGTGGAGCCGACGACGAATACCCGGCGGCGCGGGCTGAGGCCGGCCAGCCGCCCAGCGCCCGGCACCCGCATGCTTCAGGGTAACCCCGGCTTGTCGTCTGGCCCCGGCTGGTAGCGGTATCCCATGCCCGGCTCGGTGATCAGCCAGCGCGGCCGCGGCGGGTCCGGCTCCAGCTTGCGGCGCAGCTGGGTCATGTACAGCCGCAGGTTCCCTGTGGCGTCCGCGTAGCCGGGCCCCCATACCTCGTTGAGCAACTGCCGCCTGGTCAGCAGCTTGCCGGGGTTGCGCAGCAGCACCTCGAGCAGGTGCCATTCGGTAGGCGTGAGGTGAACGTCCGCGCCTTCCCCGGTGCTGCCGTCGGCGCACTGCCGGGATACCCGCTTGGCGGCCAGGTCCACGGTCAGCGGGCCGAGCCGGACCCGGGAGGCGCGTCGGCCCCGGGCGCCCGCCGGGCGACGGCGCGCATCCGGGCCAGCAGTTCCTCCATCCCGAACGGCTTCGTCACATAGTCATCGGCTCCGGCGTCGAGCGCGTCCACCTTGTCCGTGCTGTCGGCCCGCCCGGACAGCACGATGATGGGCGCGCTGGTCCAGCCGCGCAGCCCCTGGATCACGTCGAGGCCGTCCAGGCCAGGCAGTCCGAGATCGAGCACGACCAGGTCGGGCGGGTACTTCGCCGCCACCTCGAGTGCCTCGGGCCCGGTACCGGCGGTGCACACCTCGTACTCCCGCGCGCGCAGGTTGATCCGCAGCGCCCGCACGATCTGCGGCTCGTCGTCGACGACGAGAACGCGCGCCATCATTCGGTCCCGCGGTGAGCCTCGGCCGCCGGCATCGTCTCGCGCCCGGGCCGGCCGGGGTCCGTCTCGCGCCCGGCCCGGCCCGGATCGGCTTCGCGCCCCCGCCGGCCGGGGTCCGTCTCGCGCTCGCGCCGGCCCGGATCGGCCTCGCGCTCGCGCCGGCCCGGATCGCCCTCGCCGTCGGGCGAACCCGATTCGCCGGCCGGCAGGGACAAGATCATGGTCAGCCCGCCGCCCGGCGTCTCCTCGGGGTCGAGCGATCCCCCCATCGCCTCGGCGAAGCCGCGGGACAGCGCGAGGCCCAGCCCCACGCCGGCGGTGTTGTCGTTGTCGCCGAGCCGCTGGAACGGGACGAAGATCCGCATCCGGTCGGCCTCCGGGATGCCGGGGCCGCGGTCCATCACCAGCAGCTCGACCCGGTCGCCGACCGAGCTCGCGGTGAGCTTCGGCGGGTCGTCGGGCGGCGAGTAGCGCAGCGCGTTGCTGACCAGGTTCACGATGATCCGCTCCAGGATGCCCGGATCGGCGACCACCTCGGGCACCGAGTCGGAGATGTCCACGCCGACGGCCCGCCCGGCAGGGCCCAGGTCGTCGAGCGAGCGCGCGACGATCTCGTCCAGGCCCACGGGCCTGGGGAACACCGACAGCACGCCGGCCTCCAGCCTGCTCATGTCGAGCAGGTTGCCCACCAGGTGAGCCAGCGTCTCCAGCGACTCGTCGGCGGTGGCCAGCAGCTCTTCGCGGTCCTCGGCGTTCCAGTTCACATCCGCCGAGCGCAGGCTGGTGACCGCGGCCTTGGCCGCGGCCAGCGGGGTGCGCAGGTCATGGCTGACCGCCCGCAGCAGCGCGGTCCGCATCCGGTCGGCGGCGGCAATCGGCCGGGCCGCCTCTGCCTCGGCGGCGAGCCGCTGCTGTTCCAGCGCCACCGCCGCGTAGGCGGCGAACGCGCCAAGCACCCGGCGGTCCGCGGCCGGCAGCGTGCGGCCGCGCAGCGCGAGCGTCAGCGACTCGGTCACCGGCACGTCGACGTCGGCCTCCGCCGGGCTGGCCACCTCCGGCCCGCCGGAGCTGGCCACCACGGTCCACCCCGCGACCGGGCCCCGGGCGGCGCCGCTGGACACCGAGGTGGACTCGAGCAGGGTGACCGACTCCATGCCGAACGCCTCGTGGACCCGGTCCAGCACCGCGTTCACCGCCCGCTGGCCGCGCAGCACGCTGCCGGCCGTGGTGACCAGCAGCTCGGACTCCGCGGTGGCCCGGGCGGCCTGCTTGGTGCGCCGGGCCGCGGTGTCCACCACCGAGCTGACCAGCAGCGCGACGATGATGAATACCACCAGGGCCACGACGTTGTTGGCCTCGGCGATCGTGAACTGATGGATGGGCGGCGTGAAGTAGTAGTTGAGCAGCAGCGATCCGGCGATCGCCTCGAGCACCGCGGGAACGAACCCGCCGGTCAGCGCGACCACGATGACCGCGACGAAGAACGCCAGCACGTCGGTGGTGAGGTTGAGGCTGCCGCGCAGGCCGGCCAGCACGATGGTCAGCAGCGGCAGCAGCGCGGCCGCGAGCAGGTAGCCGGCGATCCTGCGGCGTAGCGTGATGCCGCCGCCGTGCGCCTGCGGCAGCCCGCGGCCGCGGCCCATCTGCGAGTGGGTCACGATGTGCACGTCGATGTCGCCGGAGCCCCGGATCGTCCTGGCCCCGATGCCCGGGCCGGTGAGCAGGGCGAGCGGCCAGGACCGTCGGCTGGCGCCGAGCACGAGCTGGGTGGCGTTCTCCGCCTTGGCGAACTCCAGCAGGGCCTGGGAAATGTTGTCGCCGACCACCTGGTGGTAGGTGCCGCCGAGGGACTCGGCCAGGCGGCGCTGTTCGGCCAGCGCGGCCGGGTCGGCACCGGTCAGGCCGTCGGCCCTGGTGACGTGCACGGTCAGCAGGTCGCCGCCGGCGCTGCGGGCCGCGATCCTGGCCGCGCGCCTGATCAGCGTATCCCCCTCCGGCCCCCCGGTGAGCGCGACGACCACGCGCTCCCGCGCCTCCCAGGTGTCGTGAATGCCGTGCGCGGCGCGGTAACGCTGCAGGCCCTCGTCGACCTTGTCGGCCAGCCAGAGCAGCGCCAGCTCGCGCAGCGCGGCCAGGTTGCCGGGCCTGAAGTAGTTGTTCAGCGCGGCGTCGATCTTCTCCGGCGGGTAGATGTTCCCGTGCGCCATCCGCCGCCGCAGCGCCTCCGGCGTCATGTCCACCAGCTCGACCTGGTCGGCCGCGCGGACCGCGGCGTCGGGAACGGTTTCCCGCTGCGGCACGCCGGTGATCTTCCCGACCACGTCGTTGAGCGATTCCAGGTGCTGCACGTTCACGTTGCTGATGACGTCGATGCCCGCGTTCAGCAGCTCCTCGACGTCTTGCCAGCGCTTGGCGTTGCGGCTGCCCGGCACGTTGGTGTGCGCCAGCTCGTCGACCATGGCGATCTGCGGGTTGCGGGCGAGCACGGCGTCGAGGTCCATCTCCTCGAACGCGGTGCCGCGGTAGGGGATGGTGATCCGCGGCACGATCTCCAGGCCCGCCAGCAGCGCGGCCGTTTGCGGCCGCCCGTGCGTCTCGGCGAAGGCCAGCACCACGTCGGCGCCGCGCTCGGCCCGCCGGTGGCCCTCGCAGAGCATCGCGTAGGTCTTGCCGACCCCGGCCGCGCAGCCGAGGTAGACGCGCAACTGCCCGCGCCCCCCGGGCGCGGGCTGCTCAGCCAGTCGCTCCGGCTCGATCTGCCCGCGGCCGCCAGTGTCGTTCATGCTCTCATCAACTCAGCACTAGTCTGCCTGCTTCCCCGGCTGGTAGCGGTACCCCATGCCGGGTTCGGTCAGCAGATACGCCGGCCGGGACGGATCCTCCTCCAGCTTGCGCCGCAGCTTGGCCATGTGAAAGCGCAGGTAGTTGGTGTTCTGCTCGTAACCGGGCCCCCACACCGCGGTGAGCAGCCGGCCGGCGGGCACCAGCTGCCCGGGGTGGCGCAGCAGGATCTCGAGCAGCCGCCACTCGGTGGGGGTCAGCCGCGCGGTCTGCGACTCGTCACCGTTCCTGGTGGCCCGGTACGCGGTCAGGTCGATCCGCCACGCGCCCAGCCTGATGTCCGCCGCCCCGAGCGGATCGTCGCGGCGCAGCGCGGACCGCAGCCGGGCCAGCAACTCCTCGATGTCGAACGGCTTGGTCACGTAGTCGTTGGCGCCGGCGTCCAGCGCCCCGATCTTGTCCCCGGATCCGGTCCTCCCGGACAGCACGATGACCGGGGCCCGGGACCAGGTGCGCAGTTCTTCGATCACGCCGGTGCCGTCGACATCGGGCAGGCCCAGGTCGAGCAGCACCGCGTCCGGGGGGCGCCGGGCCGCCTCGGCCAGCGCCGCGCGGCCGGTCGTCGCGGTGGTGACCTCGTATCCGCGGGCACGCAGGTTGATACGCAGCGCCCGCAGCAGGGCCGGCTCGTCTTCGACGATCAGCACCCGCTGCGGGTGCGACGCGGCGTGCACGGGCCGGGCGGGGGGGTGGCCCGGCCCGTGCACTGCCGCTTCCTCCATCAGCTGCTGCTTAGCTTCCGGAGGAGACCGGGTACTTCTGGTCAAGCCCGAGGTTCAGCTGCAGGACGTTCACCTGCGGCTCGCCCAGGAACCCGAGCACCCGGCCCTGGGTGTACCGGCTGACCAGCGCCCTGATCGCGGCCGGGCTGACGTGCCGCGCCGCGGCGACCCGGTTCACCTGGATGGCGGCGTTCTGCGGGGAGATCCCCGGGTCGAGGCCGGAGCCCGACGTGGTCACCGCGTTCGCCGGGATCTGCGAGATCTTGACGTGGTCGAACGCCGCGATCTGCTTCTGCCGCTGCTTGATCAGCTGGACGAGCGCGGGGTTGTTCGGCCCGAGGTTGGACGCGGAGGAGAAGGTCGGGTCACAGCCGAAGTCATGCTTGGGATTGGCCGCCGGGTTGATCGCGTCCGACGGACGCGGCTGGAAGTACTGCGGCAGCGGGTTGCCCTTCGCGTCGGTGAACTCCTGGCAGAGCGCGCTGGAGCCGACCACCCGCCCGTGGAAGCTGACCAGCGAGCCGTTGGCCTGGTGGTGGAACAGCCCCTGTGCCACTCCCCACATGGCCACCGGGTAGATGATCCCGGTGAGCACGGTGAAGACGAGGAGCATGCGCAGTCCCGCGATGTGCTGCCGGACGATGCTGGGGAGACGGTCCATGGTTGCAGATCACCCGAATCCAGGGATGTTCATGATGATGAGGTCGATGAGCTTGATCCCGATGAACGGGACGATCAGGCCGCCGACGCCGTAGACCCACAGGTTCCTGCGCAGCAGCGACGTGGCCGAGGCGGGCCGGTACCGGACCCCGCGCAGCGCCAGCGGGATCAGCGCGACGATGATCAGCGCGTTGAAGATGATCGCCGAGGTGATCGCGGACTGCGGGCTGTGCAGGTGCAGGATGTTGAGCTTCTGCAGCTGCGGGAAGGCGACCGAGAACATGGCAGGCAGCATCGCGAAGTACTTCGCGACGTCGTTGGTGATGGAGAACGTGGTCAGCGCGCCCCTGGTGATCAGCAGCTGCTTGCCGATCTCCACGATCTCGATGAGCTTGGTCGGGTTGGAGTCCAGGTCCACCATGTTCCCGGCCTCCTTGGCGGCCGAGGTGCCGGTGTTCATGGCCACGCCGACGTCGGCCTGGGCCAGGGCGGGGGCGTCGTTGGTGCCGTCACCGGTCATCGCGACCAGCTTGCCGCCCTCCTGCTCTTTGCGGATCAGGGCCATCTTGTCTTCCGGCGTCGCCTCGGCCAGGAAGTCGTCCACGCCGGACTCGTCCGCGATCGCCTTGGCGGTCAGCGGGTTGTCGCCGGTGATCATGACGGTGCGGATGCCCATCCTGCGCATCTCGTCGAACCGCTCTGAGATGCCCTCCTTGACGATGTCCTTGAGGTAGATGACGCCGAGCGCCCGCGCGGGGCCGTTGGCCTTCTCGGCGACCACCAGCGGCGTGCCGCCGACGGCCGAGATGCCGTCGACCATGTCGCCGAGTTCGTCCGGCGTGCTGCCGCCGTTGTCGCGGACCCACTTGGCCACCGACGAAGCCGCGCCCTTGCGCACCTCCCGGCCGTCGGCCAGGTCGATGCCGCTCATCCGGGTCTGCGCGGTGAATTCCACGAACTGCGCGCCCGCCAGCTCGCCTTCGGAGCGTTCGCGCAGCCCGTACTGGTTCTTGGCCAGCACCGCGATGGAACGCCCCTCGGGGGTGTAGTCGGCCATCGACGACAGCTGCGCCGCGTTCGCCAGTTCCGCGGCCGAGACCCCGTTGACCGGCAGGAACTCGGTGGCCTGGCGGTTGCCGATGGTGATCGTTCCTGTCTTGTCCAGCAGCAGCGTGTTGACGTCGCCCGCGGCCTCCACGGCCCGGCCGGAGATGGCCAGCACGTTGCGCTGCACCAGCCGGTCGATGCCGGCGATGCCGATGGCTGACAGCAGCGCCCCGATCGTGGTCGGGATCAGCGCGACCAGCAGCGCGACCAGGATCACCAGGCTCTGCGGCGCGCCGGAGTAGAACGCCATCGGCTGCAGCGAGATGACGGCCAGCATGAAGATGATCGTCAGCGAGGCGAGCAGGATGTTCAGCGCGATCTCGTTCGGCGTCTTCTGCCGCTCCGCGCCCTCGACCAGGGCGATCATCCGGTCGATGAAGGTCTCGCCAGGCTTCGATGTGATCCGCACGACGATCCGGTCGGACAGCACCTTGGTGCCGCCGGTGACCGCGGACCGGTCGCCGCCGGACTCGCGGATCACCGGGGCGGACTCGCCGGTGATGGCCGACTCGTCCACCGACGCGACGCCCTCGACCACGTCGCCGTCACCGGGGATGATCTCCCCGGCCTCGACCACGACGTGGTCGCCTACCTTCAGCTGCGTGCCGGGGACCGATTCCTCGTGCAGCGAGTCGGGGCTGGCGCCGGGGCTCCAGTCCGTGAGCCTGCGCGCGACGGTTTCCCGCTTGACCCGCCGCAGTGACTCGGCCTGCGCCTTGCCGCGGCCCTCGGCCACGGCCTCGGCCATGTTGGCGAACAGCACGGTCAGCCACAGGAAGACCACGATGGTCCAGTTGAAGGCCGGCTCGGTGTCCTTGAAGATCGCTGTGTACAGGGTCAGCACCGCGCCGACCTCGACCACGAACATGACCGGGTTGTGGATCTGGACCCGCGGGTCCAGCTTCTTGAACGCGTCGGGTAGCGCCTTCCACAGGATCTTCGGGTCGAGCAGGCCGCCGCCGATCCTGCTTCTTCCCGCGTCGACGGACTGGCGTAGTTCCTCGGCGGAGGCATCCGGCTTGGTTGTCATGGACATCTCAGTGCAGTCCTTCGGCGAACGGGCCCAGGGCGAGCGCGGGGAAGTAGGTCAGGCCGACCAGGACGAGGATCACCCCGATGACCATGCCGACGAACAGCGGTGTCCTCGTATCGAGCGTGCCCGCGCTCGCCGGCACGGGCTGCTGTCTAGCCAGCGACCCGGCCAGGCCGAGGGCGAAGATCTCCGGCGCGAACCTGCCGAGCAGCATCACGATGCCGCCGAGCGTCTGGTACCAGGTCGCGGCCGTGCCCAGGCCGGCGAACGCCGAGCCGTTGTTGTTGGCCTCCGATGCGAACGCGTACACGATCTCGGTCAGGCCGTGCGGCCCCGGATTGAAGATCGCGCTCTGCCCGACCTTCGTGCCGATCGACAGCGCGGCCGCGGTGAGGATGACCACCGGGAGGGTGAGGAAGTACAGCGCCGCGTACTTCATCTCCACCGGCCGGATCTTCTTGCCGATGTACTCCGGGGTGCGGCCGACCATCAGCCCGCCCACGAAGACCGTGACGATGGCCAGGATGAGGATGCCGTACATGCCCGCGCCGATACCGCCCGGTGCGATCTCGCCGAGCGCGATGTCGAACAGCGCGATGCCGCCGCCGAACGGCGTCAGCGAATCGTGGAAGCAGTTCACCGCGCCGGTAGACGTCACCGTGGTGGACGAGGCGAACAACGAGCAGCCGGGCGTGCCGAACCGTGTCTCCGTCCCCTCCGCCGCGTGGCCCGCGAGCATCGTGGCGGTGCCGCCGGTGCCGGTGTGTGCCTCGAACAAGCTGAGCCCGCCCACCGCGGCCGCCCAGATGATCACCATGACCGCGACCAGCGCGTAGCCCTGCCTGTTGTCCTTGACCATCTTGCCGAACGCCCGCGGGGTGGCGAACGGGATGAGCAGCAGAGTGAAGATCTCGAATATGTTCGCTGAACGCGTTGGGGTTCTCGAACGGGTGTGCGGAGTTGGTGTTGAACCAGCCGCCGCCGTTGTTCCCCATGTTCTTGATGATCTCCGAGGAGCCCACCGGCCCGCCGGGGATCGTCTGGTGCGCGCCGGACAGCGTGGTCACCGTGTGATAGGCGGAGAAGTTGTCGATCGCGCCGGTGGCGACGAGAATCAGGCCGCCCACGATGGACAGCGGCAGCAGCAGCCGCAGGATGCCGCGGGTCACGTCCACCCAGAAGTTGCCCAGCTTGTCGGTCCGGGACCTGGTGAAGCCGCGGATCATCGCGATCGCGACCGCCAGGCCGACCGCGGCCGACAGGAACTGCTGCACGACCAGCCCGGTCATCTGCACGATGTACGTCATCGTCGACTCGCCGGCGTAGTTCTGCCAGTTGGTGTTGGTGACGAACGAGACGGCGGTGTTCCAGGCCGTGTTCTGCGGCACGGCCGCCATGGGCTGCCCGACGAACGAGAACAGGTAGTGCTGCAGCCGCTCCATCCCGTACAGGAACAGCACGCTGACCGCGGAGAACGCCAGGATGCTGCGGACGTAGGTGCTCCACTTCATGTCCGCGCTGCGGTTGATGCCGATCAGCTTGTAGAAGCCCCGCTCGACCCGCCAGTCCTTGTCGGTGGTGAAAATGTGGGCGATGTAGTTGCCGAGCGGCACGTAGCAGACGGCGAGGGCCGCGAACAGCAGGGCAAACTGCAGCCAGCCCGCGGAGGTGCTATTCATCAGAACCTCTCAGGCAGCACGAGGGCCACGAACAGGTAGATGGTGAGGAGCACGCCGCCGATCAGGCCGATCCAGTTCTCAGCGCTCAAAGCGCTCGACCCCCTTGAGAATGAGCCAGAGCACGCCGAACACGAGGATGGTCAGGCCGATGTAGGCCAAGTCCTCCACTGGTCCTCCCACGCTTAGCCGAACCCGGCCGGCCCCGTTCATCAGGAGCCGGACAGGTCAGTGATACATGGGTAAAGGGCAGGAAAATCCGGCCCATACGGGATCCATGCGGCCTGGCCGCGGTTCTTAACAGAATCCATGCGGGCCGCCAGGCCCGGGCTGGCGGCGCGGGCTACCCTGCCAGGCCGCGCACCCCGACCTCGTAGATCCGGCTGAGCAGGTCGGCCGGGTCGGCGTACACCCGGTACGCGCCGGCCCGCTCGAGTTCCTCGCGGCCGTACCCGCCGGACAGCACGCCGATGCCGAGCGCCCCCGCGCGCCGGGCGGCGAGCAGGTCCCACACGCTGTCGCCGACCACCATCGCGTCCCGCGGGTCGATCCCCAGCAGCGCGGCCGCGGCCAGGAACAGATCCGGGTCGGGCTTGGCGTGCTCGACCATGTCCCTGGTCACCAGGGGCGCGTCGTCGGGCAGCCCGAGCAGCTGCAGCGCCGGCCGCGCGGAGGCCGCCAGCCCGCTGGTCGCGATGGCCCAGCCGATGCCGCGCGCGGTCAGCGTCGCGAGCAGTTCGGCCGCGCCGGGCAGGGCGGTGACCGAGTCGGCCATGGCGAGGTACTCGGCGGTGTGCGCCGCCTGCAGTTCCTCGATCTGCGCGCCGGACAGCGACCGGCCGGTCTCCCGCAGCAGCGCCGAGACGAACAGCCCGCCGCTCATCCCGATCCGCCGGTGCACCCGCCACACCGACAGGTCGATGCCGACGCCGGCCAGCGCCATCCGCCACGCGATCACGTGCTGGTACACGCTGTCGATCAGCGTGCCGTCAAGGTCGAAGAGGAAGGCGGGCGGCGGTGGCGGCTGATACTGCATGGTCCCGGTCACGAGGCCATTGTCCCGGACGGCTGACGCCGGCCCGCTGGCATCGGCCGTGTGCCGTTCGGAAAAAAATAGAAGCAGGCGGGCCGGCGGCCCGGGCTTCGCGGGACCGGAACCGGCGGCGCAAGGCGGAGAAGGCTTGGCGGGCTGACACAATAGATGCCCATGGAGGTAGTAGCCGGGGCCGCTCCGATCGGCTCGTTCATCGCCCTGGGCGACAGCTTCACCGAAGGCCTCGCCGACGCCCGTCGCGGCGGCGGCTACCGCGGCTGGGCCGACCGGTTCGCCGAGCACCTTGCCGCCCGCAATCCGGGGCTACGCTATGCCAACCTGGCCCTGCGCGGCAAGCTGCTCGGCGAGGTGGTCGGCGAGCAGCTGCCGGTGGCGGCGGCGATGGCGCCCGAACTGGTCAGCATCGCGGCCGGCGGAAATGACCTGTTGCGGCCTGGCGCCGATCCCGACCGGCTGGCGGACGTCTTCGACGGAGCGGTAGCTGAGCTGCGCGCGGCCGGCAGCGAGGTGCTCATGTTCACCGGGTTCGACCCGCGTACCTTCCCCATCCTGCGCTGGATCCGCGGCCGGGTCGCGATCTACAACATGCACCTGCGCGCGATCGCCGACCGTCACGGGTGCGCGCTGGTGGACCTGTGGTCCATGCCGGTGCTGTGCGACCGGCGGTCCTGGAGCGATGACCGGCTGCACCTGACGGCCGAGGGTCACCGCCGGGTGGCGCTGCGAGCCTGCGAGGCGGTCGGCGTGCCGCCCGACGCCGACTGGCGCGAGCCGCTGCCGATGCTGGCCGCCGCGCCGCGGCTGGCCGCGGCCGGCTGGCTGGCCGCGCGGCAGGTCGATGCCCGGTGGGCGCGCAGGTACGCGGCGCCCTGGGTCCAGCGCCGGCTCCGGGGGGCCTCCTCCGGGGACGGCCTGCAGCCCAAGCGGACCGAGCTGCTTCCGTTCGACGTCCCTGGCCTGGCCACCCTGGCCGAAGGAAGCTGATTCACCGGGCCGGCGGCCTTGCAGGCCGGCGCACCTGATCAGGCTCGCGGCTAACCTGTGACCAATCATGACGAGCCGGCCGCTGCTGCCTGCACGTGCTGCCCGGGCCGGACGCGGTGGCCGCCGCGTTCAGCGGCAGCGCGCAGCTCGCCCTGCTGGCCAACGTCGGGCTCGTGGTCCTGGCCCTGCTGCTCGTGCTCGCGCTCCCGCGCCAGATCCCGGACCGGTCGCGGTAGCCCGCAATGCGGCCCGGTACCGTGGCGCGATGACGACCTCAGACAGGGTACGGGCCGGGGCCACCGCGATCGCGGCCGCCCGCGCCGCGATCGGCGTGGTCGCGATCGCGGCGCCGACCCTGGTCACCCGGCCCTGGCTGGGCCGCGATCGCGGCCCGGCGGTCCGGGTACTCGGCCGGGCGCTGGGCGGGCGGGATCTCGCGCTCGGCCTGGGCGCGCTCGCGGCGCTCCGGCAGCCGCCGGCCGGGCCCCGGCCCGCGGGCCACCCGGGGCTGTGGATCGGCGTCGGAGCGCTGGCCGACGCCACGGACGTGCTGGCCACCGTGGCCGCCTGGAACGAGTTGCCGCCCGTCGGCCGGTGGCTGGTGGCCGCGTCGGCGGGCGGGGCCGCCGTGGCCGGCGCCGCGGCCGCCGGGTGGCTGCTCACGGGGGCCGCCGCCGATGGCGCTTGACCTTTGCGCCGACGGCGCGGCGCTGACCGCGGCGCTGGCCGACATCGAGTCGGTCAGCGGCTCGGAGCAGCGGCTGGCGGACGAGATCGCGGCCGCGCTGCGCCCGCTGCCGCACCTGAGCGTGCACACCGACGGCGCGGCCGTGGTGGCGCGCACCACGCTGGGCCGGCCGCAGCGGGTGGTCCTGGCCGGGCACATCGATACCGTCCCGGTGGCCGGAAATCTTCCTTCCTTTACCGAACGGCTCCGTCTGTACGGGTGCGGAACCGCGGACATGAAGTCCGGGGTGGCCATCCAGCTGCGCCTGGCCGCGGCCCTGGCCAGCCCGGTCATGGACGTGACCTACGTGTTCTACGACTGCGAGGAGGTCGAGGCCGAGCGCAACGGGCTGGCCAGGATCGGCCGGGACCGGCCTGAGCTGCTGGCCGGGGACTTCGCCGTCCTGCTCGAGCCGACCAGCGGCGTGGTCGAGGGCGGCTGCCAGGGCACGCTGCGGGCCGACGTCACCGCGGCGGGGGAGCGGGCGCACAGCGCCAGGGCCTGGATTGGAACGAACGCGATCCACGAGGCGGCCGGCATCCTGGACGTGCTGCGGGCCTACCAGCCGCGCACCCCCGACGTGGACGGGCTCACTTACCGCGAGGGCCTGAACGCCGTTGCGATCAGCGGCGGGATCGCGGGCAACGTGATCCCGGACCGCTGCGTGGTCACGGTGAACTTCAGGTTCGCGCCGGACCGAACCGCCGGGCAGGCGGCCGGCCACCTGCGCGAGCTGTTCGACCGGTGGCCGGTCACGGTGCTCGACGCGGCGCCGGGCGCCAGGCCCGGCCTCGGCCGGCCGGCTGCGGCCTCGTTCGTCGCTGCCGTCGGCGGCGAGCCCCGGGCCAAGCTCGGCTGGACCGACGTCGCGCGCTTCGCCGAGCTCGGCATCCCGGCGGTCAACTACGGGCCAGGGGAGCCCGAGGTGGCGCACTCCCGCGGCGAGTACGTCGAGATCCCCAAGATCGCCGAGTGCGAGGCCAGGCTGCAGGCCTGGCTGGCGGGCTAGCTCCGGCCCCGCCAGTCACCCCCCGCACGGCCGATCGGGGCGGTCCGGGGCTCTCGCACCGGCCCGCCCCGATCGACTGTGCTCGTTTGGCGGCGCCTACTCTACTTGGCCGGGCCCGCCGCCAGCTTCAGCGATGAGGTGTGGTGCTGGCCGTTCGGAGAGACCCACTGGACCGAGACTGTGGTACCGGGGTGGTACTGGGTCAGGTTCTGCGTCAGCGAGGCGGGCGAGCCGATCGACTGGCCGTTGATGCTGGTGATGACGGCCCCGGCGGTCATGCCTGCCGCATCGACCGGCGTGCCGCACAGTACCCCGCTGACCAGCGTGCCCGAGCTGACCGGCGCGATGCGCGTCGGCACCGAGGCCTGAGCGTTGAGGTTCATGCAGCCGGAGCTGCTGCCGCCGGACGGGGCGCCGCCGAAGCCGCCGAATCCGTTCTGCTGCCCGGCGCCGCGCAGCTGCCGCTGCTGCTGCTTCGGGTCGGTGGTCGTACTCGGTCCCGACTTGGCGCTGGCCACCGTCACGCCCAGGAACGCGGGCAGCCCGATCTGAATCTTGCCGTTCTGGGCTCTGTGGTCGATCAGCATGGCGATCGACACCGCCGTGTTGAGGGGAATCGCGAACCCCATGCTCGTCCCGGCGGGGCCGCCGCCGGTGCTCGGCGCACCGGAGCTGTTCGCGGCGGTGTTCATCCCGATGACCTGGCCTTGCAGGTTGGCTAGCGCCCCGCCGGAGTCACCGGAGACGATCGGCGCGTTGGTTTCCAGCATCCCGTGCAGGTTCTCGGTGGTTCCCGCGCCCTCGTCGGTGGCCCTGATCGACTGGTCCGTGGCGGTGACGCTGCCCGCGACCACGGTCGGCTTGCCGTCACGGCCTTCCGCGTTGCCGAGGGCCACGACCGTGTCGCCCTTGCGGACCAGACTCGAATTGCCGCGCGGGACCGGGTGCAGGCCGGTGGCGCCGTTCAGCTGCAGCAGCGCGACATCGTCGGTCGCGTCAGTGCCGAGCACCGTGACGCTCTTGAAGACCTGGCCGGTGCCGGGGATCTTCACCTTCCAGCTCGAGGTTCCCTCCACGACATGGTTGTTCGTCAGCACCAGCCCCGTGCTGCTCAAAATCATGCCGGTGCCTTCGAGCGTGCCGCTCTGATACTTGGGCGAAGAGATGATGTCGACGATCCCGGGGCTCACCTTCTGGGCGGCGGCCGCGGCCTTCCCGTTAATGCTGGTGCTACCGCCCGCCGCCTGACCGCCGCCGACCCCGCCGAATCCGCCGCCGGACCCGCCGAAACCGCCGCCGCCGGGCTGGGCGACGCTCGGGGAGGAGTTGTTCGAGCCGTGGTTGAGTGCAAGCACCGTCCCCGCCCCGACGCCGGCCGCCAGCGCCGCGACCACCACGTAGGTCAGAATCTTGGTCCCGCGCCTGGGCGGGCGATCGCCGTAACCGATGATGTCGTCTGAGCCGTACCCCCCGGGCGTCCCGTACCCGGTGCCGCCCGGCGAGTAAGTGCCGCCGGGTCCGTACCCGCCAGGGCCGTACCCGCCGGGCCCGTAGCCACCCTGGTAGTACTCGCGCCCGCCGCCGTAGCCGGGGTCGCCGCCGTAGGCCGATCCGCCGCCGTAGCGGGGGTCGCCGCCGTAGCCGGGCCCGCTGCCGTAGCGGGGATCGCTGCCGTAGCCGGGGTCGCTGCCGTAGCCGGGGTCGCTGCCGTAACCGGGGTCGCTGCCGTAACCGGCCCCCGCTCCGGCGCCGCCGCTGTAGCCGGGCCCGTAACCGCTGGCCTGGTAGCCGCTCCCGCCGGGCTCGTACCCGCCCTGAGCGCCAGGCTCGCCCGAGCCAGCCGGGTAAGAGCCAGGAGGCGCGTAGATCATGGTCGGGTGCTCGTAGCCACCGGCCGCAGGCTGGCCGGCACCCGCCGCGGGCTGGTCCGCACCGCCAGCCGGCTGGCCCGTACCACCCGCGGGCTGGTCGGTACCGCCCGCGGGCTGGTCCGTGCGACCCGCGGGCTGGTCCGTACCGCCCGCGGCAGGCTGATCCGCGCCACCAGCAGGCTGGTCCGCCCCGGCCTCGGAGCTGTTTGCCTGCCCGGCGAGGAGGGGGTCCGTGTCCCCGGGCTGGGTGGCGCGTTCGCCGGGAGCCGCAGACGCAACGTCGCTGCGCGCCTGGTCAACATCACCGTCTGACGATGCGACGTAGTCGTCGGATCCGTCGCGGGACGCTGGCCAGGCGCTGTGGTACTCCGGTGGCTGCTGCTCGCTGCCGCTGCGCTCTTCGTCCATCTCCATCACCCTTGCCCGGAACTAGCGTAATTCCCGTTCAGATCCGCTCACTCCTCAGGCCAGATCGCCGTGCCGGACCCGGTCTCTCTCTTGGGTAGCCCACCTGGCTGGACTTACCCTGAACGCCCCCTGAGGATTGCCCAAGGTGACTTAGGTCACCCCGCCGCGAGCCAGCACGACCCAGGGAAATCCGGGGGTTATCCCTACTCTCACGGCTCCGTTGCCTGGGGTATATTCACGATATAACGTGAGTGCTGGAGTTGGACGGCGAGCCGTCGGGAGACAACCCGATGCGCATGCCACCAAGATTCTGACAGGGAGTAGTAATGCCCGTACCTACACACACCGAGCCGGGCCTGTCCAAGCGGGAAGAGGTAGCGGTGTCCAGCGCCGCGATGTCCAGCGCCCCCTGGACCGCTGCCACCGTGACCGGCGGCGTCGTCGCGCTCGGCGACCTCGGGCTGCACCTGATCGGCGGCAGCATCGGGCTGCACGCGCTCAGCGGTTCGGTGTCACTGGGGGCCGTGGCATTTTTCGTCGTCGCCGCTGCCGGTGCGCTGCTGAGTTCGCGCTCCGGCCGGGCGCTCCGCTGGGCCCGCACCAACCCGTGGCGGTTCGCGCTGGTGCCAGGCATCGCCGTCGCCGCGATCGCCTTCGTCCTGTCCGTAGTTCTCGGTGGCGGGGTGTTCGACGGCCTGTTCAGCGCGGTGTGGCACGGTGCCGGCACCTACGCGCTAACCGGCCTGGCCGGCACGGTCGGCGGCTCCCGCCGCCGGCGTACCTGATCTGACCGGAGCTTCCCCGGGATCCTGACGGAGGCGCGGCTCAGGCTTGCCGCCGGAACTGCCGGTGCCGAGCTGACGGCCGCCTGCCAGAGACTCCTGCGGTTCGGGCTGCCGGCACCGTTTCATCCCCCTTGGCTGTCGCGAGGATCCCGCGATTCGGAGTCACCGTGTTGATTCGGGATCACTGTGTCATTGCGCCTGATCACAGGCGTCGTAGGAGTTGATGCGGCTGCCGCGAGTCAGGCCCCCGGCGTGTCGTTTCGCCGCCTTGTCGTACCCAGACGATAGAGTGTTCGAAGAACACTTGGGTGCAGCCAGGACGGAGATGGATATCGTGCCCGCAGCGGGGCCGCGGCCGGATGACCAGGAGGAGATCCTGGCCGCCGCGGTGGCGTCGCTGAGCGAGGACGACATCCCGTCCGGGGACGACGCGTGGGTGATCACGGAGTCGGACTGTGACCGCCCGGCCGAGCTGGCCGGGCTGGATGCCGCGGAGCTGGAGGAGTTGCTGGCCGCCGCTCCGGCCGGGGCCGATGACGAGCTGGGCGGCCGGGCGGGGTTCGCTGAGGGCGGTGTGCTGGACGGGCTGGCGCCGGGGGTGGCGCTGGCCGGGTTCGCCGAGGACGCGCACGCACGGCTGGCCGGGCTGACCGACGACGAGCTGATCGGGGTGCTGCGGGCCTGGCGGCGGCAGGCCTCGCGGGCGCAGGCCCGGGAGCTGGCCGCGGTCGCCGAGCTGGCCCGCCGCCGCCCCGCAGGCCGGACCCCGCCAGTGCCGCCCGGCGAGTTCCCCGCGAGCCTGAGCGAGTTCACCGCCGACGAGGTCGCCCTCGCGCTGACCCTGACCCGGCGTTCGGCCGGGGCGGAGCTGGACCTGGCGCTGGCGCTGGCCTCCCGGCCACGCACCGCGGCCATGCTGGCGGCGGGGCAGATCGACCTGCCCAGGGCGCGAGTGATCATCGATGGCATCGCCGGGCTTACCGAGGAGCACGCGGCCGCGGTGGAGGCCGCCGTGTTGCCGGACGCGCCCGGCATGACCACCGGCCAGCTGCGGGCCGCGGTGGCCAGGGCGGTGCTGGCCGCCGGCCCCGATGCGGCCCGCAGTGACCGGGAGGAGCGGCTCAAGGACGCCAGGGTGGAGTGCTGGACCGACCCGACCGGCACCGCCAGCCTGGCCGGGCGAGATTTGCCGTCGGCCGAGACGCTGGCCGCCGATCAGCGGCTGGGCCAGATCGCCCGATCGTGGAAGAAGCAGATCGCCGCTGCCTGGAAGCAGGCCGGTCCCGACCAGGCAGAATCGCGCCCGGTTGCCGGCATCGACCTGCTGCGCGCCCGCGCCTACCTCGCCCTGCTGCTCGGCCAGCCTGTCGATGCCCCGCCCGCCGGCCTGCTGCCCGGCGATATTTGCAGCGGCCTGGGTGACCAGGTCAGCCGAGACGGCCAGCATGCCCCGCCCGGCCTCCGCCAGCCCGCATCCGGGCGCACGTTGCCGCCGCTGGCCGGGCAGGTGTTCTTGACCCTGCCGCTGGCCACGCTGCTCGGGCTGTCGGATGCGCCCGGCGAAGCGGCCGGCTACGGGCCGATCGACCCGGATACCGGCCGGTCTTTGGCCCGCGCCGCGGCCGGCCACCCCGCCGCCGGCTGGCACCTGATCATCACCGACCCGCACGGCCGCGCCATCGGCTACGGCTATGCCCCACGCGTCAGGCCCGCCCGCGGCCACCCCGCCGAGGGCTGGACCATCACCCTGACCACCGAACGCATCGCCCGCGGCCAATCGCCATAGCCCCGGGTGCGGGGCCCGCGGGACCTGCGGATGTCCCCCGGGAGTGTCCCCCGGCAGTGTCCCCGGCGTGCCCCCCGGGGGTGTCCCCGCGGGGATATCTCGACCGCGGAGTCTGTCCCAAGCCGCGGCGGGTGATCGTGGCCTGCCGCGGCAGCGGGCTAGCCAGAGGCCAGCCGGTAGCCCTCACCGCGCACGGTCTCAATGAGTTCGAAGCCGAGCTTGGTCCGCAGCCGCCAGACGCACACGTTGACCACATTCGAGCCGGGGTCGAAGTCGTACCCCCACACCGATGACAGCAGCTGGCCCTTGGGCACCGACTCTCCTGCGTGCTCCATGAGCTCCCTGAGCAGCAGGAACTCCAGCCGGGTCAGCGGAATGCGGCCATGCCCGTTGTCCGCCTGCAGCCGCCAGAGGTCCAGGGTGAGATCACCGTTCGTGATCGCCTCGGTGCGCCCGCGGCTGTTACTCCTGAGCTGAACCCGGACCCGGGCAATCAGCTCATCCGGCGCGAACGGCTTGGTGAGATAGTCCCGTGCCCCGAGGTCCAGGCATTCGACCTTGGCGGTCACGTCCGCGAGGCAGGACAGCACGATCACCCCCTGATCTGGGTGCGCGGCAATCAGCCGCTGCAGGACCACGCGGCCGTCTAGGTCCGGCATGACCAGGTCAAGGAGGACAAGATCGTAATCACCCGAGGACGCGTACTTCAGGCCGTCCATACCGGTCTCGACGCTGTCCGTGGCATACCCGGCCGCCGACAGCGCCCGGGCAATTAGCAAGCTGATTGCCGGCTCATCCTCAATGAGGAGAATCCGGTGCCTGGATGAGTCATCGGCCCGGGATCTGCTTGCGGGCACCGTTCGGAGAGTGGGCATAGCACACTAGCCATTCCACCTAACCCGCCCACGTGTGGCGGGTACGAACCCAGCGCCCCGACCTGGCCCGGGCTCTCTGCTCGCGACCACTGTACGCCCCGGTGCCGCGGTCAAGCCGGGACGCCGGGCCAAAGGATGGCAATGATCTGGCGCTGGCTTTCAGGGGTGCGCCTGGGCCGGCGCAGAACCTGGCATGGCGCAGGCCATCACGCGGCGATACTCTGCTGGCACGCTTCTGGGCGCCGGCCGTGACCGGCCACCCGCACGCCGGGGAGAGGCACATGGGCATCGCCACGCTCGTCACCTGGCTACTCACCGTTGGCATCGGAGCGTACATGCTGCGCACCTGGATCGCCCGTGGCGGCCCGCGGATGCAGCGCGCCGGTGCTGACCGCCTTCCCCCGGTGGTGGTCTACGGCCACGCCAGCCTGGCCGTCACCGGGCTCGCCATCTGGATCAGCTACCTGGCGACCAGCCTGGCCGCGCTGGCCTGGTCCGCCGCCGGCCTGCTCATGCCGGTGATCGGGCTTGGTGCGGCCATGGTGACGGTGTGGACTCCCTACCCTGTCCCTGCGACAGGAGGGACAGGGCTGTCCGGCGGGGTACTTACCACTCCTGCCGAGGACGCACTGGCCGGCCGGCTGACCGACGAGGTGCTTGCGCGCGCGCTCACCGATGACGCGCTGGCCGGCCGGCTGACCGACGAGGTACTCGCCCAGGTGTCGGCCGGCCCCTCAAAACCAGTGCGTCAGCACCGCGACTACCTGGCGCCTCTCGTCCCGGCCGGCCACGGAGTGGCGGCCCTGACCACCCTCTTTCTCGCGGTGCTCACCGCGGTGAGCGCGCGATGACCGGGGACCCGGGGCAACCCCCGGGCCGCCGGGATCGTCGGCCTTCGCTTCTGCGCGCTGTGGTCTTCCTCGCCGCGTTCATCGGCGTGAGCCTGGCATGGCGGCTGCCGCCGGCGCTCGGCGGCCTGGCGTCAGCCGGGCAGGCTCGGCGGAGCCACGTGAGCCGACAGCGAACGGTCAGCCGTCGTTATCATCTTGTCGATGACGGCGCGCTGCCGGTCGAGCGCCCGCTGATCGCGGCTTAGCTGCACGGCAGCCGCCGCCCTGACCGACGCGCTGCCTGCGCCCAGCTGTCTGGCCACGTCGGCCTGCACCCGCTGCGCTAGCGGGAAGGCCCAGGTGACGAGGTCATTCACCGCAACTTCCAGATGGAACTTCGCTAGTGACTCGGTCACCTGGTACTGGACCAGGTCGTCCAGCGGCATGCTGTTGGCTGGCGAGCAGTTGGACACGCCATAGCTGGCGATGCCGATCGCCGTCTTCAGGTCATGGCTGGTGCCGGCCTGGATGGCGCGCAGCGCCGTGAGCGATTCCCGCACCCCGCCCGCGCATGACTGGACGTCAGTGTTCATGTCGTGGACGAATCCTTGCAGGTCAGCGGTGCGCTGAGCGGTGGACGGGCGGTGCGCGAGAGCGGCAAGCACCATTCCGACGACGAGCGCGGCCGCGACCGCGAGTAGCCAGCGAGGGGTCGTCAGCACGGGCCAGCCGGATGGCCGCAGCCTGACCGGAGCACCTCCGCCGGGTGCGCGCACACTCATGGTGCCCGGACTTCTTCGCTCATAGGCTCCTGCCAGGAAGCGTGCCGACTCGCAATCCTGCCTCCTGCTGTCGAGGTCATCATAGGGGCCGGTCCCGGCACCGACTGGAATCGCGGGCGGGAGACAGCGGAGATGATTAGCCGAATCCGGCGGTCCGCGACCACCTCCATGACCCGGAACCGGATCGTGCGTTGCCCGGCCACGTGCCTGCCTGCGTGGGCGGCGGCGGCCAAGGCGATCATGACAATTTCGTCATTCGGCGTCTTGCATGTTGCCGCCCCTGCCCGGTGTCGGCAAGATCGAGAGCATTAGCGGACTACAGGTCGTGGTTCCCGGGGGTACGACTGTTGCTGCTGTGAGCGCTGGGGGCGCCACAGCGAAGCGAGGTGGTGCCCGGTGTCTGTGCCAGCCCGCGCGGCGGCTCTTGCGATAGCCGTCGTGGTGGTCGTCGGTGTCGGGGTGTTCGTGGCCCTCTATTACGTAGGTTCGCAGAGTTCGCTGCCGACCGTCGCCTACACGGCCTCGGCTGGGCAGGTGAACGTGGTGCTGCAAGAGGACCCGCAGAACAACTCCTCGAGCAAGCCGGACTGGGTCAGCTATTTCGTGCAGGATCCGCAGACCCATGAGTGGAAGCACACGACGCTGTTCTCCATACCTGAGCACGTCAAGGTGAACGTGACGATCTACGGGTATGACGGCTGCACCCCCCTGCGGAATAACTTCTGGAGCCGGGTACAGGGCACGCACGGCGGCACGGTGAACGTCCAGCAGTTCAACAAGGGCAAGCCGCTGGGGCCTGCGCGCAATGTGTCGGTCATCAACTCCTGGTCGCACTGCTCGGTGGGGCACACGTTCGCTATCCCGAGCCTGGGCCTGTTCGTGCCGGTCGCCTCGCCCGATGCCTCCGCCATCCTCTGCAGCTCGTCGCCCTGCACCCCATCCTCGGGCCCCTACTCGCTGGAGAAGTTCAGCTTCACCAGCCCCGGTCACGCGGGGATCTGGCGCTGGCAGTGCTTCGTTCCCTGCGGCGGCGGCTTCATCGACGGCAACGGCGGCCCGATGCAGACCCTCGGCTTCATGATGGGCGAGATGCAGGTGGTGGCCTGATGGCGCAGAACGCGGCGGCGGGAGACCCCGTACCGGCCAGCCCGGCGTCAGCCGGCAGCGGCACCGAGCCCCGGCACGGCCTGCGCCTCCTGCTGATCTGGCTGCCGCTGTCGGCGGCCGCCATCCTGGCCATCTGGTTCGGGTTGTACCCGCACATGCCGCCGGGCCGCATGAGCGACGCGGCAGCGGGCCAGGCGTTCGACATCGCGGTGCTGGCGGTGACCGCAGCGCCGGTCGTGGTCGGCATCCTGCTCTACATGGTCTATGCCGTCGTGGTGTGGCGGGCCAGCCCGGATGATGACAGCGACGGTCCGCCGATCCACGGTCACACGAGGGTCCAGGCCTGGTGGATCATCGTCACGTCGCTGGTCGTGTTGTGGGCGTTCGCGTTCGGCACCTACCAGCTGGTCCAGCCCGGCGGGGGCGGCGGCGGCCAGGGGCCGTCGCCGATCTGGCCGCTGCGCGGTACCTTGACCGCCGCCTGGACGCCAGGCTCGAACGACATGCTGCAGGTGCAGGTGATCGCTCAGCAGTGGCAGTTCACCTACAGGTTCCCCCAGTTCGGCGGCATGGAGAGCACGAGGCTGAATCTGCCGGATGACATGCCGGTGGAGTTCCACGTGACATCCCTCGATGTCATCCACAGCTTCTGGGCCTACCAGCTCGGCGTGAAGGCCGACGCGAACCCGAAGGTCGACAACGTGGCCTACGTCAAGGCCCATCACCTGGGCGGCTTCACCGTGCGCTGCAGCGAGCTGTGTGGCATCTGGCACGGGGCCATGTACAACTACGGCTCAGTGGTGACCCCCGCCGCGTTCCAGACCTGGGCAAGGAGCGTCGAGAGCCAGGAGCACACGGCCAGGGTGCTCTCCGCGCTGCCGCCCTTCGCCCTGACCTACGACCCCACCGTGATCCCCCAGCTCGGCAAGGACATCGTCAAGGTGGCGGGCATCACGGGTGCCAACGGCTACTACTACCCGGGTCCCCAGGCAGGGACGCCGCACGGTGATCCGGTGTCACCGTAACGCGGCAGGGCGGGACGCGTGAGGCGACCGTCCCGCGAACGAGGCAGTAACCACGACCTGGACAAAGAGGTGACGGGATGGCCGTCGAGACACAGCCGGAGAGGGCGCAGCCCTCGGGTCGCGATCCCGTGCCGCCAGGGCTGGCGAAGTCCTGGTGGAGACGGCCCGCTATCCACACCGGGCTGATCGGGGCGGTGATCGGCTACGTCCTCGGCCACCTGCTTGGCAACTTCCTGTCCAGCGGTTACGCGCAGAACTTGCTGGCGGATTCCAACGACGTCCCGATCGTGCTCGGCTACGCACTGGCCACGATCGGCTGGCTGGCCGGGCTCGGGGTGTTCAACGACCTGCTGCGGACGATGTCCGGGAAGTCGCTGCGCGACGTGCACCAGGAAGAAGACGGCGGCGAGCCGGGCTTCGCCAAGTACTTCAGGTTCACGCTCAACCACAAGATCGTGGGCATCCAGTACCTCTACGGGATGATCACGTACTTCCTCACCGGCGGGCTGTTCGCGATGGCGATCAGGACCGAGCTGCTGTCGCCCACCTACCACATCATGGGCCCCAATCAGTACCTCATGGTGGTGGGCGAGCACGGCACGATGATGATGATGATGATGTCATCGGTCATTCTCGGTCCGTTCGGCCAGTATTTCGGCCCGATCCTGATCGGATCGAAACGAGTGGCGTTCCCGCGCCTCGAGGCGCTGGGGTTCTGGCTCACCCCGGCCGCTTACGTCATCCTGCTGTCCGGCATCCTCTTCGGTGGCTTCCCCACCGGCTGGACCGGCTACGAACCGCTGGCCACACAAGCCCAGCAGGGCATGGACGCCTACTTCTTCGCGTTCGGCCTGATGGGGCTCTCCATGATCCTGGCCGGCTTCAACATGATCGTGACCATCATCAACTACCGGGCCCCCGGCATGCGGTGGAGCAGGCTGCCCATGTTCGTATGGTCGATGTTCACGGTCTCTTTCCTGCAGGTGCTCGCGGTGCCCGTGCTCGTCGGCGCGTGCTACATGGCGCTCATGGACCGGACCTTCCAGACCGCGTTCTTCGCCAACCAGCTCGGCGGGAGCAGCTTCCTGTATGAGAACCTGTTCTGGTTCTTCGGCCATCCCGAGGTCTACATCCTGGCGCTGCCGGGCTTCGGCGTGATCTCGGAGATCGTCGCGACGTTCTGCCGCAAACCGCTGTTCGCCTACAAGGTGGCCGCGGCCGGAATGGTCGGGGTCGGGCTGCTCAGCTTCTTCGTCTGGCAGCACCACCTGTTCGTCAGCGGGATCAATCCCGGACATGCGGCCGCTGTTCATGCTCACCACCGAGCTCATCTCGATCCCGACCGGCTTCATCTTCCTGGTGGGACTGGGCACCTTCTGGAAAGCGAAGATCCGGTTCTCGATCCCGATGCTGTTCGCGCTGGCCTTCTACTTCAACTTCCTCATCGGCGGGATCAGCGGGGTGTTCCTCTCGGACGTGCCCGCGGACGTGACCGAGCACGGCAGTTTCTTCGTGATGGCCCACTTCCACTACACGATCATGGGCGGCCTGATCTTCGCGTTCTTCGCCGGTCTCTACTACTGGCTGCCCAAGATGCTGGGGATCAAGCTGAACGAGACGCTCGGCAAAATCCACTTCTGGACGATGTTCATCTTCTTCAATTCCACCTTCCTGCCACTATTCGCCGTCGGGCTGCTTGGCCAGCCCAGGCGGGTGTTCGAGTACGCCCGGAACCTGCAGACGCTCAACGACTGGGTGTCGATCTCCGCGTTCCTGCTCGGCGGGTCGATGCTGATCTTCCTGATCAACTTCGTCATGTCCACGCTGTTCTGGCGGGTCCGCGAGACCGGGAACCCGTGGCGGTCGCGGAGCCTGGAATGGCAGGTGTCCTCGCCGCCGCCGCCCGGGAACTTCGAGCGAGTGCCCGTGATTCTCTCCGACCCGTATGAGTACGGCGTCAAGGACGCGCCGCCGGTGGCCGACCTCAACCCGCCGCCCGGCGTGGTGGCGGCGGCCTACGCGGGCGCCAGCACGACGGGACCGGGAGCGGGACCCAGGGCGGAGGTATAGCTCATGACCGAGACGGTCGGAACCCCGACCGCGGGGCAGGACCCCAGGGCCGAGGAGACGGGTTTCTACCACGAGTCCGCGCTCAACGCGCTGTGGACGGGCACGCGCCTGGCTGTCGGCGGGCTGTGCTTCCTGTTCGGCGCCTTCGTCTTCGCCTTCTTCTACCTGCGGTCGCTGAACTCGGAGGGCAGGTGGCACGGTCCCGGGTACCACCCGCCGTCCTTCCTCTGGGGAACCGTGATCATGTTCCTCGTGCTGGTGAGTGCCGGCCTTCAGTACGCGGGCCTGCAACAGATCAAAGCGGGCAACAAGAGGCTGTGGCAGATCGCAGGGCTGGCTGCCCTGATCATGGGGCTCGCCTCGGTCGGGCTGCAGATCAGCGAGCTCCTGTACCTGCCGTTCTGGCCAGGAAGCTCGGGGTACTCCAGCGTGTTCGTCGGGTTCTACCCAGTGTTCCTGACCATCGTGCTGGCCGTCATGGTGTGGCTGGAGACCCTGCTCGCCAGGTCGCGGTTCATCGCCGACATCTCCTTCGTCGAGCAGCCCCCCACCTACGAGGACGCATACGCGGTCCAGCGCTTCCAGGCGTCGCTGAGCTCCTTCACCGTGGTGTGGAACTTCCTGGCGGCGATGGCACTATTGTTCTGGGTGCTCTTCTACGTGATCTGAGGCCCGCGAGACCAGAGGAGGATGAGCGGCCCGTCCGGTGGGCTACGGCAGCCGGCCGGGACTGCAACCGCCATGAACATGGTCGTCTCGCACTGGTCGGCTAACGCGGCGGTGCTGATCGTCATCGGTACCGTGGCGGTGACGCATCTACTCGGGCTGACCGGCGCCGTCGCCGAGACGGGCCGGCTCGCCCGGCCGCGCTGGACCGGCCCGAGGCCGGGCGGCAAGCTGCCATGTTCTACTGCGGCCTGGCCGCGGTGGCGCTCGCGCTGGTCTCCCCCCTGGCGTACTGGTCGGGGCGCTTCATCTGGATCCGCTCGCAGCAGGACGTCCTGCTCGCGCTGGCCGCTCCGAGCCTGATCGTGCTCGGTGCCCCCTGGCTGCCGCTGCGGCGCGGCGCGGCGGCGCTGCTGCCCCGGGCCGCCTCCCGGCAGCCGCGCCGGCCGTCGGCGGCGGCCCGCCGCCCGTGGCCGGACCGCAGGCCAGGCCCGGCTCCCTTCGGCCGGGCGTGGATGACGTGGCCGGTTGCCATCGCCGTCGTATTCAACGCCGCCTGGCTCGGCTGGCACTTGCCAGGCCCTTACGATGCGGCGTTGCGCCGGCCGGTGCTCGACACGGCCGAGGTCATCACGTACCTCGGGCTCGGCATCGCGTTCTGGCTGGTGATCATCGGGTCTAGGCCGTACACTCCGCGGCTCGTGCCGCTGGCGCGGGCCTTCCTGGTGACCGGCTCGTTCACGATCATCTCGGTGTTCGCCATGGTGCTGGTCTTCGGCAATCATGTGCTGTATCCGGCCTACATCGGCCCCGGGCACCACGTGCTGAGCGTGGTGGCGGATCAGCAGATCGGCGGGGCGGTGCTGTGGACCGGCGCCACGCTGCCGTTCGGTGTCGCGGTCATAGCGTTGTGTGTCAGGTGGCTGTCCGCCGAGGAATCCGGGACGCTGGACGCGGGGACCGGCCATCTGCTCACGAGGTCGGCGTCGGGCTGGCCATCCCGGCCCGGCTTCAGGTGGTGAGTGAACTGACTGGCGGCAGGAGGCTGCAGTGCCCTTGTTCCTAGGGACGTCGGGGAGCGCGTGGACTTACGGCGCGGCTATCCTGTCGTTCGTATTCCCGATGATCTTGTTCCTGGCAGTGATCACGTGGCTGTACGTCACCTACACCAAGCCCAGCGTGGTGCCCGGACACCGCGAGCAGGCGGTGGCGCGGCCCATCGGGTTCACCCCCGTGGTCAGGATGCCCGGCGACCAGAGGTCGGCCGCCAGGCTGGCGGCGGCTTCCGGACCGCACTACGCGTTTCCGGCCGGGGCAGACCCGGCGGCCGCGGCCGGGGGCGAGGCCGCCGACCCGGAGAATCCGGGGGCTCCCCCGGGTGAGACCGGGGCAGCGGAGTGACCTCTGCCGCCACGGCGCTGCCCGCGCCGCACGATCAGGGGCCGGACGGGCGAGCCAGGCCGGGGCGCCAGCCGGGCGCTGTCGCGCGGTCCCTGTTCCAGCTGACCAAGCCGCGCATCATCGAGCTGCTGCTGGTCACGACCATCCCCACCATGCTGCTGGCCCAGCGCGGGCTGCCCTCGCTGCGGGTGTTCGCGGTGACCCTGATCGGCGGCACGCTCGCGGCCGCCAGCGCGAACACCCTCAACTGCTACCTGGACCGGGACATCGACGCGGTGATGCGGCGCACCGCGCACCGCCCGCTGGTCGCGAAGGCCGGCCGCGGGCAGCGATCAAGCCGGCCGAGGCCCTGGCCTCGGGCGTCGTGCTCGGCGCGGCGGCGACCCTGCTGCTCGGGCTCGCCGTCAACTGGCTGGCGGCGTTCCTGGCCGCGGCCGCGATCTTGTTCTACGTGTTCGTGTACACGCTCGGCCTGAAGCGGCGCACCGCGTCCAACATCGTGATCGGCGGCGCGGCCGGCTGCTTCCCCGTCCTGGTCGGCTGGGCCGCCGTCACCGGCACCGTCGGCTGGCCGGCCGTGGCGCTGTTCGCGGTCATCTTCTTGTGGACGCCGCCGCATTTCTGGGCGCTGGCGATGCGGTTCCGCGACGACTACGCCGCGGCCGGCGTGCCGATGCTGCCCGTGGTGGCGACGCCGCAGGCCGTGGCCCGCAAGATCCTCCTCTACTCCTACGCGATGGTGGCGGCCACGCTCGCCTCTGGCGCCCGACGCGGGCTGGATCTACACGGCCTGCGCGGCCGGGCTCGGCGGCTGGTTCCTGGTCGAGGCGCACCGGCTGCACGGGCAGGCCGCCAGCCGCCCGCCGCGGTCCCCGGTCAGCCCTCAGGCCCGGGCGCGCCGATGCGGCTGTTCCACCTGTCGATCGCCTACCTGACGCTGCTGTTCGCCGCGATCGCGGTCACCGCGCTGCTGCCCTGGGGCCGCTGGTAGCCGGATCATCGCCCGCAGCCCCGGGTCGGCATCCTCCAGCCGGGCCGTGCCGCCGTGCGCCGTGGCGGTGGCGCGGACGATCGCCAGGCCGAGCCCCGATCCGTCGTCCGTGGCCGGGTCGCGGCTGCGTGCGTCGTCCAGCCGGGTGAACCGGTCGAAGACCCGTTCGGCATCCTCATCCGGGATGCCCGGGCCGTCGTCGCAGACCGACAGCAGCACCCACGGCCCGTCGGCCGCCGCGGTCACGCTCACCCGGCTGCGCGCGTACCGCACCGCGTTGTCGACGAGGTTCACCAGCATCCGGTCCAGCCCGCCGGGGTCGCCCAGAACCATGCTCGGCCCGGACGTCGGCGCCGTCACGATCACCCGGGCCTCCGGGTAGCGCGCGCAGACCTCCTCGGCGAGTGCGGCCACGTCCACCGGCCTGCCCCGGCGCGGCCGGGCCGCCTGCTCGTCCAGCCGGGCCAGGGCCAGCAGGTCCTCGGCCAGCCGGGCCAGGCGGAGCGTGTCGGCCAGCACGCCGCCCGCGGTCTGCTGCCATTCCGCGGCTTCCGGGTGGTCGATCGCCACCTCGAGCTGGGCGCGGATGCTGGCGATCGGGCTGCGCAGCTCGTGCGCGGCGTCAGACACCAGCGCGCGCTGGCGCTGCTGGGCCGCCTCCAGCCGGGCCAGCATGTCGTTCAGCGTCACCGCCAGGCTGTGCACCTCGTCCCGCGCCACCGGCACCGGCAGGGTCCCGCCGCGCGCGATAGCGGTACCGGTGATGTCCTGCGCCCCGCGCCGCAGCTCCTCGATCGGCCGCAGCGCGGCCCCGGTGACCAGCCAGGTCGCGGTGGCCAGCAGCAGGAACAACGGCGGCGCGCCGAACACCACGGCCCGGGTCACCGCGGCGCAGGCTGTCGCGCACCTGGGCGTAGGAGACAGCCGCTACCACGATCTGGTTGTCGGTCGCGGGCACCGCTACCACCCGCAGCGGCGCCGCGATGCCGAACGGCCCGCCGAACACCTGCACCGCCTGGCCGCTGCGGGCGATCGAGCGGGCCACCGCCGGCCGCAGCAGCGGAACCAGCAGATCCCCCTGCGCCGTGGCGTTCACGACGTGGCCCCGCCGGTCGAGCACCTGCACGCTCAGCGTGCCCGCCCCGAACGGCACCGGGTCGGGCAGCTGGTTCGCGTCGGCCAGCTTCGCGACCTCGCTGGCGGCCTGCCTGGCGTTGCTGTCCACCTCGTGGGTCAGCGACGACTCCAGCTCGGTCAGCAGCAGCAGCGCGGCGGCCGCCAGGGCCACGGCGAGCCCGGCGGACGCGATCAGGGTCAGCCGTGCGCGCAGCCCCAGCCGCGCCACCACGCGCCCGGGGTATGCCGCCGCGCCGGGCGCGTCCGCCCGCCCGGCGGTCCGCCCGGCTCGGCCGCGAGGTCGGGGTCGGCCGAGGGACGCAGGTCTGTGGCAGACCCGGGGTCTGCCGCCAGAAAATCCTTGTCATCCGCCATCGGCGGCCAATCGGTAGCCGGCGCCGCGCACCGTCTGCAGCGCACCCCGCCCGAACGGCGCGTCGATCTTGCGCCGCAGGTAGCCGGCGTACACCTCGACGACGTTGAGCTCGGCCGCGTCGTAGGCGTCCCACACATGCTCCAGGATCTCGGTCTTGGGCACCACCTGCCCGGCCCGCCGCATCAGGTACTCCAGCAGGGCGAACTCTCGCGGCGTCAGCTCGATGCCGGTCTGGCCCCGGTGCACCGTCCGGCTGGCCGGGTCCAGCGACAGGTCGCCGGCCCGCAGCACGGCCGGCCGCGGCGCGGCGCCGCGGCGCAGCAGCGCGCGCAGCCGGGCGGCCAGCACGACGTAGGAGAACGGCTTGGTCAGGTAGTCGTCCGCGCCGAGGTCGAGCCCGTCGGCCTGGTCGTACTCCCCGTCCTTGGCGGACAGGATGAGGATCGGCACCCAGTTGCCTTCCGCGCGCAGCCGCTCGCACACCTTGTAGCCGGACAGCCGGGGCAGCATGATGTCCAGGACCACGGCGTCGTAGCCGCCCTCGCGGGCCAGGTGCAGCCCGTCCTCGCCGTCATGCGCGAGGTCGACGACGAAACCCTCGGCTTGCAGTCCGAGCCGGACCGCGGTAGCCAGCCTCCGCTCGTCCTCTACCACCAGCACGCGCATGGCCGAGCCTCCTCCGCAGACGGTGCGCCTTTCCAGTGTGTCTCACGCCGGGGCCCATAGGCTGAGAGCGGTCTCAGCGGCTCACAGGATCGGCTCAGGGGCCGTTCGGCAGGATGTTCTTAAAGCTCCGCCGCTGCGACGCGAGCTACCCTGACAGCAGGTGAGGTCTCATGAAATTCTCCCCCCGGGCCCGATGGGCCGTGCCGGCCGGCGCGCTGGCCGCCGTGGGGGCGGTCATGGCCGGGGCGCTGATCAGCACCGCCCAGGCCAGCCCGGCCCTGCCGCAACGCACGCCCGCACAGCTGCTGGCCGCGGTGGCCGCGCGCACCGGGCCGGCGCCCGCGCTGACCGGCACCGTGGTGGAGAGCGCGTCGCTCGGCCTGCCCGACCTGCCGGGAATGGACCAGCCCACCTCGGTCACGTCGCTGCTCAGCGGCTCGCACACGGTCCGGATCTGGTACGCCGACGCGCATCACTTCCGGCTCGCGGTGCCCGGGATGATGAGCGAGAGCGATCTCATCGTGAACGGCCGCACCGCCTGGTACTGGCAGAGCAGCACGAACTCGGTGACCCGCTTCCTGCTGCCCGCCCGCGCGCACCCGGCCAGCCACGGGCTGGCGCCGGCTGTGGCTATCACCCCGCAGCAGGCCGCCCGGCAGGCCCTGGCCGCGGTCGGGCCCAGCACGCGGGTCACCGTGCAGAGCAACGTCACGGTGGCCGGCGAGGCGGCCTACCAGCTGGTGCTCGCGCCCAAGACCGCCGGCTCGCTCATCGGCCAGGTGCGGATCGCCATCGACGCCGCTCATAACGTGCCGCTGCGCGTGCAGGTCTTCCCCCGTGGCGCGCGCAACCCCGCGTTCCAGGTGGGCTACACGTCGATCTCGTTCGTGCGCCCCGCCGCCTCGAACTTCGACTTCAGCCCGCCGCCCAGCGCCAAGGTCAAGACGGCTACGCTCACGCCGGACGGCTGGTCCGGCCATGCTCGGCTCGTCCCGCAGCAGAAGGCCGCGACCGCCCCTCCGCGGCTGCTGGGCAAGAACTGGCTGACCGTGGCGGTGCTGCCCGCTTCCGCGCTGTCGGAGATATCAGGCGGCTCAGGGTCGGCCGCCGGCCTCGCGGGCTCGGCGGCGAAGTCGGCCGCGAGCGGCCCGGGCGGCTCGGCCGGCGGGGGGATCAGCGGCCCCCAGGTCTTCGGCGCGCTGACGCGGGCGGCCTCGAACGTGCACGGCGCGTGGGGCAGCGGGCGGCTGCTGCACACCAGCCTGCTGTCCATACTGATTACCAGCGACGGCCGGGTCCTCGTCGGGGCGGTCACCCCCTCGGTGCTCTACGCCGACGCCGCGCGGGCCTCGTGAGCAGCCCGGCCACGACCGAGGTCGCCAGCCCGGCGGGGAAGCTCGCCGGGCCGGCGATCACGTCGGCCGGCCTGTCCAAGCGGTTCCGCGGCGGCCAGCTCGCGGTGGACAGCGTCGACCTGGAGGTGCCGCGCGGCAGCATCTACGGGTTCCTCGGCCCGAACGGCTCCGGCAAGACCACCACGATCCGGATGCTGCTCGGCCTGATCTACCCCACCAGCGGCCGGCACGAGGTGCTGGGCACGCCGATGCCGGACGGCGCGGTCCGCGTGCTGCCCCGGGTGGGCTCACTGGTCGAGGGGCCGGCCTTCTACCCGTTCCTGAACGGCCAGCAGAACCTGGCCCGCTGCGACGCCGCCGATCGCACTGCCGACCCGCGCACCGCCCGGCAGCGGATCGACAGCGCGCTGGACCGGGTCGGGCTGCTGGCCGCGGCGAAGAAGCGGTACCGCGCCTACTCGCTCGGCATGAAGCAGCGGCTCGCGATCGCGGCCAGCCTGCTGCAGCCGCGCGAGCTGATCATCCTGGACGAACCAACCAATGGCCTGGACCCGCAGGGCACCAGGGAGGTGCGGGCCCTGGTGCGCGAGATCGCCACCGAGGGCACCACCGTGTTCGTCTCCTCGCACCTGCTTGCCGAGGTCGAGCAGATCTGCTCGCACGTGGGCGTGATGCGCGCCGGCCGGCTGGTCTTCCAGGACACCCTGGACGGCCTGCGCCGCACCGGCGCGGCCCGGATCCGGGTGGAGACCACCGACCCGCAAGCCGCCGCCGAGGTGCTCGGCAAGGCCGGCCTTGCCGACACCCGGGTGGCCGAGGCCGAGGTCTCCGCCCAGCTCGGTGATTTCCTGCCCGAACGGCTCTGCGCCGACCTCGTGCACGCTGGCGTGCCGGTCCGTGGCCTGGCCACGGTGCGGCCGAGCCTGGAGGACTTGTTCGTCGGGCTTACCGGGGAGGGGTTCGATGTCGCCGGCTGATGTCCGAGTACGCAGCCAGGGGGCCGCGGCGGCTAGGCTGCCGTCGCCGGCCCGGGCCTGGCTCCGGCTGCTGGGTTCCGAGCTGCTCCTGGTCTTCCGGCGGCGGCGCAACCTGGCCCTGCTGGCTGTGGTCGCGGTGATACCCATCATCATCGGGATCGCGCTGCGGCTGGCCGCGCCGTCCTCCACCGGGAATGGCGGGGGCCCGCCGTTCCTCGACCAGGTGGCGGGCAACGGGGTATTCCTGACCTTCCTCGCGCTCACCATCTTGCTCACGCTGGTCCTGCCGCTCGTCGTGTCCGTGGTGGCCGGCGACAGCATCGCCGGCGAGGCGGGCTACGGCACGCTGCGCTACCTGCTGGCGGTGCCGGCCGGACGGGCCAGGCTGCTCGGCATCAAGTACCTGTCGGTCGTGGTGTTCGGCCTGGGCGCGGCCCTGCTGATCTCGGCCGTCTCGCTGATCTGCGGCGTCTTGCTGTTCCCTGTCGGGCCGGTCACGCTGCTGTCCGGCACGACGGTGCCGCTGGCCGAGGGCCTGCTGCGGGTGCTGTTCGTGACCTTGTACGTGGCCGGCGCGATGGCCGCGTTCGGCGCCGTCGGGGTGGCCATCTCCACGTTCACCGAGCACGCGATCGGCGCGGTCGCCGCCCTGGCGGTGATCGTGGTGGCCAGCGACGTGGCCGACACGGTGCCGCAGTTCGCGGCCGTCCACCCCTACCTGCCCACGCACTGGTGGACGTCGTTCGACTCGCTGCTGCGCGCGCCGATCGACACCACTACCCTGCTGCACGGGCTGCTGTCGTTCGGTGTCTATATCGTGATCTTCGGCTCCATCGCCTGGGCCCGCTTCACCAGCGGTGACGTCACCAGCTGATCCCGGAGGTCACGCCATGACCCAGTCCGCCGGCGCGTCGCAGCCCGGGACCCAGTCCGCCGGGGCAGATCACCGGTGGCTGATCCTGGGCGTGATCGCCCTCGCGCAGCTCATGATCATTCTCGACGCCACGATCATGAACATCGCGCTGCCGTCGGCGCAGAAGTCGCTGGGCTTCTCCATCGTGGACCGGCAGTGGGTGGTCACCGCGTACGCGCTGGCGTTCGGCAGCCTGCTGCTGCTGGGCGGCAAGCTCGGCTGACCTGCTCGGCCGGAAGGTGACGTTCCTGGTCGGCCTGCTCGGCTTCGCCGATCGCGTCCGCGGTCGGCGGGGCCGCGGTGAGCTTCGGCATGCTGGTGGCGGCGCGGGCCTGCCAGGGCGCGTTCGGGGCGTTGCTCGCGCCGTCGGCGCTGTCGCTGCTCACCGTGACGTTCAGCGACCCGCGAGGAGCGCGGCAAGGCGTTCGCGCGTCTACGGCGCGGTCGCCGGGGCGGGCGGCGCGGTCGGGCTGCTGCTGGGCGGGGTGCTCACCGAGTACCTGTCCTGGCGATGGTGCCTGTACGTGAACCTGATCTTCGCCGGCATCGCCGCCGTCGGCGCCGTCGACGCTGCTGCGCCGCCAGCCGCCAGCCGGGAAAGCCCAGGCTGGACCTGCCCGGCGCGGCGCTGGTCTCCGGCGGCATGTTCTGCATCGTCTACGGCTTCTCCAACGCCGCGCTGCACAGCTGGCACGCGCCCTCGACCTGGGGTTTCCTCGCCGCCGGCGGTGGTCCTGCTGGTCCTGTTCGCCTGGCGGCAGACCCGCGCGCCGCAGCCGCTGCTGCCGCCCCGGATCGTGCTGGACCGCAACCGCGGCGGCGCCTACCTGACCATGCTGATCGCCTCCGCGGGCATGTTCGGGATCTTCTTGTTCCTCACCTACTACCTGCAGCAGACCCTGGGCTTCTCGCCGGTGCTCACCGGCGTGGCGTTCCTGCCGATGGTCGCCTGCATCATGGTGTCCTCGATCACCTGTCCAACATCGTGCTGATGCCCCGGACCGGGCCCAGGCCGCTGGCGCCGACCGGGATGCTGCTCGCCGCGGGCGGCCTGGCCTTGCTGACCAGGATCGGCGTGCACTCCAGCTACGCCACCGCCGTGCTGCCCTCGCTGCTGGTCATCGGCCTGGCGCTTGGGCCTGGTGTTCGCGCCGGTGTTCAACACCGGCACCTTCGGCGTCGCGCCCGCACGACGCCGGCGTGGCCTCCGCCACGGTCAACACCGGGCAGCAGCTCGGCGGCTCGGTCGGCACGTCCCTGCTCAACACCATCTTCGCGGGCGCCGTCGCCAGCTACATCGCCGCCCACCTCAGCGCCGCCACCACGGTCCACAGGCCGGCCCAGCCCGCGGCTGACCGGGCTTGCGCTGATCCACGGCTACACCACCGCCTTCTGGTGGTCCGCCGCGATCTTCATCGGCGGCGCGCTCATCGCCGTGATCTTGTTCCGCAGCGGGCCGCTCACCCGGCCGGGCGCGCAGCCCCAGGCCGGTGCCCCGGAGCACGCGGCCAGGACCCGCGTGTCCGGGGACGGCGCCGCGCCCGCGACCGCGCCGCCCGCGGCAGGATGACGTCATCGCCGCGGGCGGGCCGGCGGCGCCGTTACTTCCTGATCGTGTGGCGGTAGGGAAGGTAGGACGCGGCACTATTCCGTTGTGTCAACGGAATAGCAGGGGACTGCTCTCGCCGGTGATACGTAACCGTGTGCCGTCGCCGGTTCACCGGTCCGTCTTGAGACCGGGGAAGTCCTCCTCCCAGAACTCGGTGACGCCGCGCGGTCCCGTGCCCGCGGCCTGCCCGGCCGCGCCGTGCCGGCGCCCTTCCTGCTCGCGCAGCTCGACGCGGCGGATCTTGCCGGAGATCGTCTTCGGCAGCTCGCCGAACTCCAGCCGCCGCACCCGCTTGTACGGCGCCAGCCGCTCCCGGGCGAAGGCCAGGATCGACTCCGCCACCGGCGCCGACGGCCCGACCCCGGCCACCAGCGTCAGGTACGCCTTGGGCACTGCGAGCCGCAGCGGGTCGGGCGAGGGCACCACCGCGGCCTCGGCCACCGCCTCGTGCTCGATCAGCACGCTCTCCAGCTCGAACGGCGAGATCCGGTAATCACTCGCCTTGAATACATCGTCGGTCCTGCCGACGTAGGTGATGTAGCCGTCGACGTCGGTGGCCGCCACGTCACCGGTGTGGTAATACCCGTCGCGCATGGCCGCGGCCGCCTGCTGCGGGTCGCCGCGGTAACCGGTCATCAGCCCGGCCGGGCGCGCGGCCGGCGGCTCGGCGGGCAGGCAGATCTCGCCCTCCTTGCCCGGCACGCCGGTCAGCGGATCGACCAGTACCACGGTGTACCCGGGCAGCGGTCGGCCCATCGACCCCAGCCTGACCTCCTGGCCCGGCGGGTTGCCTATCTGCGCGGTCGTCTCGGTCTGCCCGTAACCGTCCCGTACCGTAATCCCCCAGGCCCGCCGGACCTGCTCGATCACCTCCGGGTTGAGCGGTTCCCCGGCCGACGTGCACTCGCGCAGGCTCGCCGTGTCGCAGCCGGACAGGTCGGACTGGATCAGCATCCGCCACACCGTCGGCGGCGCGCACAGCGAGCTGATGCCGCAGCCCGGGATGGCCGCGAGCAGCGCGTTCGACCGAGAACCGCTCGTGTCCGAGCACCATCACGGTCGCGGCGGCGTTCCACGGAGCGAACACGTTTGACCACGCGTGCTTTGCCCAGCCGGGGGAGGAGACGTTGAGGTGGACGTCGCCGGGCTGCAGGCCGAGCCAGTACATGGTGGACAGGTGGCCGGCCGGGTAGGAGGCGTGGGTGTGCTCGACCAGCTTGGGCTGGGCCGTGGTCCCTGAGGTGAAGTACAGCAGCAGCGGGTCGCCGGCCAGGGTCACCCCGTCCGGCGTGTACCGCGGCGCGGCGGCGAACGCGTCGTCGTAGCTCAGCCAGCCGTCGGCCGGCTCACCTACCGCGATCGGCGTCCACCGTGCCCCCGCCACGCCGCCGCACTTCGGCGCCTGCGCCGATTCGGTGATCACGTGCCGGACGTCGCCCCGGGTGATCCGGTCGGTGATGTCACCGGGACCGAGCAGGGTGCTGGCCGGGATGATCACCGCCCCGCACTTGATGGCGGCCAGTATGACCTCCCACAGCGGTGCGATGTTGCCCAGCATGAGCAGCACCCGGTCGCCGCGCCGGACGCCCAGGTCGCGCAGCCAGTTCGCGACCTGGCTGGACCGGGCGGACAGCTCCGCGTAGCTCAGCCGGACGTCGCGGCCGCCTTCGGCGGTGATCCGCAGCGCGTCGCGCTCCGGGTGCTCGGCCGCGACGACGTCGAACCAGTCCAGCGCCCAGTTGAACCGTTCGAGCCGTGGCCAGCCGAACTCCCTGCGGGCGGTCGGATAGTCCTCGCGGTAGCGGAGCAGGAGATCGCGGGCGGCCCGGAAAACGGCGCCTGGCGACGGTGATTCGGTCACCAGAGCATGGTGGCAGACCGCCGATCGCCTGGGCCAGTGCGCTACAGGACGTCGTGCCCGGGGTGCGGGTCGTCGGGGATGGGAGTCGGCTCGGCCGGGATCGAGCCGAGCCGGCCGGCCTGGTAGTCCTCGAAGGCCTGGGCCAGCTCAGCCTTGGTGTTCATCACGAACGGGCCGTAGGCGGCCACCGGCTCCCTGATCGGCTCCCCGCCGAGCAGCAGGATGTCCAGCTTGTCCACCTCACCGGACTGGCGCTGGTCGGCCGCGACGGTGATCACGTCGCCGGCCCCGAACACGGCCAGCTGGCCCGTCCGGACCGGCCGGTGCTCGGCGCCCACCGAGCCGGATCCGGCGAGCACGTAGCCGAGCGCGTTGAAGTCGGGCCGCCACGGCAGCCTGACCTGCGCGCCGGGCGACAGCGTGGCGTGCAGCAGGGTGATCGGCGTATGCGTGACGCCGGGGCCGTCCTGCCCGGCCACGTCGCCTGCGATCACCCGCAGCAGCGCACCGCCGTCCGCCGAGCTGAGCAGCTTTACCTGTCCGGCCCGGATGTCCTGGTACCGCGCGCTGGTCATCTTGAGCCGGGCGGGCAGGTTGACCCAGAGCTGGAAGCCGTGGAACAGGCCGCCGCTCACGACGACCTCCTCGGGCGGCGCCTCGATGTGCAGGATCCCGCCGCCCGCGGTCATCCACTGGGTGTCGCCGTCGGTGATCAGGCCGCCGCCGCCGTTGGAGTCCTGGTGCCGGAAGATCCCGTCGATCATGTACGTCACGGTCTCGAACCCGCGGTGCGGATGCCAGGGCGTCCCCTTGGGCTCGCCGGGTGCGTAGTTGACCTCGCCCATCTGGTCCATGTGGATGAACGGGTCGAGCTGGCGGAGGTCGACCCCGGCGAACGCGCGCCGGACCGGGAATCCCTCTCCCTCGAATCCGGAAGGGGCGGTGGTCACCGACAGCACCGGCCGGACGGTGGCGATGGCGGGGTCGGGCTCGGGGACGCGTGGCAGGACGAGCATGTCGTTGACGCTTACCGCTGGCATGACTACTCCTTCACTGGGCCCGCTGCCGACTCTATCCGCCGGGGCAGCCTGGCGGCCATGCTCGCCGCAACGATAATTGACGCAACAACATTCCTCGTGTAAACAACAATGTCAGGCCGGCGGTCAGCCTGCCCCGAGCGCGAACGCCAGCAGCGACCCGGCCGCGTAGTCGTCGGCCGGCTCCACGCTGGGCCAGCTGACCACGTTGTCCTCGTAGCCGGCCATCGCGTTGTCGAACGGCTTGTACTGACCCGCGGAGCAGGCCCGCATCCCCTGCACCGTGCCCAGGCCGCGGAAGTTGCCCGGGTTGCTCGGCCCGTCCGTGGTCGCGCCGAGCTGGATGTCGCCGCGGCCGTTGAGCGACCCGGCCAGGTTGGCGATCTCGCTCTGCATGCAGTGCGGGAACGTGCGGCCGGCGCCGACCACGAACGAGCTGCCCCACGCGTTGGCGCCGAGCGCGAAGTTCATCTGCTGCTGGGCGAACGAGCGGAAGGCGCCCGAGCCGCCGTACTTCTGGTAGAGCGCATTGGTGATGTAGAGCCCGAACGCGTGCGGGCTGGCGTCACTGGCCCCGAGGGCAGAGCCCAGCCCGAACGGCTCGGTCCTGGCCCAGTGCTCGCCGACCCGCAGCTGCGCGGCGAGGTCGTCGAGCAGCGCCACCGGGGCGATGGCCGGCCGGCCCGGCGCGTTCCGCATGGCCTGCAGCAGGTCGGCCTCGGCGACCGCGCCGTTGTCGTACAGGTTGAAGGTGTCGCCGGCGGCCGGATGGCCCTGCGCGATGTAGGCCCTGGCCCACCGGGCGGCGGTGGCCAGATCCCGGTGCACGCGAGCCTGGTGGCCGCCGAGCGCCTCGTCGGCCAGGGCGATCTCGGCCGCCCCCCAGAGCATGTCGCTCTTCCACTCCGAGCCCGGGTAGTAGTCGTGCGGGAACGTGGTCACCAGCGCGCCCACGTGCCTCGTCTTCGCCATCGCGTAGACCCCGCGGGCCTCGGCCAGCAGCCGCCGGGCCTGACCCGGGCGGGATTTCGCGGCGAGCTGCGCGCCGAGCGCGAAGTCGGCGGCGAACCGGCCGGACAGGTTGGGGCTGATCGGATGGCCCGGCGCAGCCGCCTCGAACACCGGCCGGTACTGCACGTAGTAGGCGGAGTCGCCGGGCTTCGCGCCGAGCCTGTCCTCGGCCTGGGGCAGGAACCAGAAGTCGTAATCGCCGTGGATGGTGCCGCTCGCGTTGCCGTTCCCGATGCCCACCTGGACGTACATCACCTTGCGGGCGGGGTTCCAGAGCCGGCCGATCCAGCGCAGCCCGAACTCGGCCTCCGGCCGCAGCGTCGGGTACTGGCCGGGGAAATCCCGCGCCGCGGTCATCATCAGCGCGTCCGCGTAGCTCGCTGTGTAGGCGAACTTCTCGTACCCGCCGCCTGCGTCGAACCAGCCGCCGGCCACGTTGACCGGGCCGCCGATCCGGTGGAACGTTCCCAGCAGGTTGTCGTTGCGGTCGTACCGCGGGTCGGCGTATACGAAGGCGCGGCGATCGGTGAGGTTGGCCGGCCTGCGGTTCAGCACCGACCGGCTGACGTTGCCCCCGTCCCGCTCGGAAGTGAAATAGCGAACCCCGTTCAGTACCAGCCGGTGATACAGCGTCCCGGGGCCGGCGATCGCGAACGCGGGGGAGACGGCGGCGGCCGGGCTGGTGATCTTGATCTGGTAGGTCCCCGGGTGCCGGAAGGCGGAGAAATCCAGCTTGTACACCGCGCCGTAGCTGGCGTTCCACCTGCCGAGATCGTCGGTCGAGCGGCCGGTCAGGTAGATGCTGCCGCGCGGGCTCTGCACCGCGAAGCGCACGCTGCGCACGGCCCGCGGCAGCATGACGAATGCGGTCTTCGGGGCGGCCGGCGGGTAGCCGACCTGGTCTACCCGCACCTGCGGGGCGGCGGAGCCGGAACCAGCCCGAGGGGCCGCCGCAGCGGGGTGGGCGGCGGCCCCCGGCTCCGCGCCTGGCGCCGCGGTGCGGGCGGCGGCGCCAGGCGCGCTGATGAGAGCGGCGGAGACGGCGACGGCACTGAAGGTGGTTGTCGCGGCCAGCGGCAGGTGTTTCATGGCCGACCTCCCTATGCTCGGGCGGTCCGGCGCCGCCGCGTTATTTAGTTAGGAAAGTTACCAAACCAAGGTCGCGCTGGCTATCCCGCCGCGGCCCGGCTACGGCACCGCCGACGGCTGCTCCTCCAGCTGCTCGTGCTCGGGCACGCGCTGGTGGAAGAGCTTGCTCGGCCACCACACCCACCGGCCCAGGTCCAGGTTGAGGGCAGTGACCAGCACGGACCTGACGACGATCGCGTCCAGCAGCACCCCGAACGCGACCGCGAAGCCCAGCTCGGTCAAGAACGTGACCGGCAGCGTGGCCAGCGCGGCGAACGTTCCGGCCAGCACCAGGCCGGCCGAGGTGATCACCCCACCGGTCGCCGCCAGCCCGGTCAGCGCGCCGCGTCGCGGCCCGTGTTTCGCCGTCTCCTCGCGCACCCGGGTCATCAGGAAGATGTTGTAGTCGATGCCCAGGGCGACCAGGAACACGAAGACGAACAGCGGGAACGAGGTGTCCGAGCCGCCGAAGTTGAAGACGTTGTTGAAGAACAGCGAGCTCACGCCCAGCGCCGCGGCGAACGAGAGCACCACGGTCGCGACCAGCATGATCGGCGCGACCAGCGCCCGCAGCAGCAGGGCGAGGATCAGGAACACGACCGCCAGGATGACCGGGATGATCACCTCTCGGTCATGCGAGGACGCGCGGTTGATGTCCAGGTTGACCGCTGTGTTGCCGCCGACCATGGCGTCCGCGCCGGGGATGGCGTGCACGGCGGCCCGCACCTTGTCGATGGTGTTGTACGCCGCCTGGCTGTCTGGCGCGCTGGTGAGCGTGCCCTGCAGATAGGCGTGGCCGACCCTGGGCACCGGTCTGGTCACGCCGGTGATGCCCGGCGTGGCCGCGAACGCGGCCCGCACCTGCGCGCCCTTCTGCTCGTTGCTGATCACCACCACGGGCTGTCCCGCACCCGCCGGGAAGTGCTGGTCGACGATCCGCTGGCCGACCACCGAGGCAGGGGTGTTGCGGAATCCCTGCGCGACGGTCAGGCCGTCGGACTTCAGCCCGGTGAGCCCGAGCGCCATCGCGCCGAGGATCAGGACCGTGGTCACCCAGACCACCCGCGGACGCCGGGCGATCCACCCGCCGGTGCGCGCCCAGAATCCCCGTGCCGTCGGCTCTTCCGATCCGAAGGTGGGCCGGGCCGGCCAGAAGACCCACCGGCCGCACGTGACCAGCAGGGCGGGCAGCAGGGTCATCATGGCGGCGAAGGCCACCACGATGCCGATGGCCAGCACCGGTCCCAGGCTCGCGGTGGAGTTGAGCTCGGCGATCGACAGCGTCAGCAGGCTCACGATGACAGTGCCGGCGCTGGCGATGATGGCGGGCCCGGCCCGCTGCAGCGCGACCGCCATCGCCTCGTGCCGATCCTCGTGACGACGCAGTTCCTCTCGGTAGCGGGCCGTCAGTAGCAGCGCGTAGTCGGTCCCCGCCCCGAACACCAGCACCAGGAGGATGCCCGCGCTCTGCGCGTTGACGGTCAGCCCGGCGTGCGCGGCCAGCAGGTAGATCAGCCCCTGCGAGGCTGCCAGCGCGACGCCCGCCGACAGCACCGGCAGCAACCACAAGATCGGACTGCGGTAGGTGATCAGCAGCAGCACGATGACGACCGCCAGCGTGGCGTACAGCAGCGTGCCGTCGATGCCCTTGAACGAGTTGGCCGAGTCGGCGGCGTTACCAAGCGGGCCGGTGATATGGAATGACAGGCCGCCCGCGTCGGTCCTGGCGATCGCGCGCAGCTTGTTGGTTGCGGCCTCGGCGCCGTTCCACCCCTTCTTGCCCAGGTTGATCGGCACGATGATCTCGGCCGCCTGGCCGTCCTTGGCGAAGAACGGGCCCTGCTGCTGGCTGTGCACCACGCCGGGCACCCCGGCGAACCGCCTGGCGTCGGCGGCTACCTTGGCGCGGTCGGCGCTGGTCAGGCCGGAGGGCCGGTCGTAGACCACGACGCCGGCGAAGATGTTCGGCGACTGGAAATGAGACTGCAGCGCGAGCACCTTGGTCAACTCGGCCGAGCCGGGCAGCCAGGACTGGGCGTTGTTCTTCTCCGCCCCGGTGAGCTTGCCCGCCAACGGGCCGAGTACGGCCAAGATGATAAGCCAGAAGACCAGTACGGCCCATTTAGCGCGGCGTCCGCTGGCGACGCCCACGATCGCTCGGACTCGGGTCATGGTGGATCCCCCTGGGAGGTCGACGGAGCAGGTTGCCTCAATGGCTGACTATGAGCCACGATAGGGACAAAAGTCAAGATATATCTCGATTAACGCGATCCCGGATCGCGTCCCCGCGCAGGAGACAGAAAAGTACCAAGTGCTCACGTTTGCGGGCTAGTGAATTTCCTGGGGCGCCGCCTACCAGGGACGATGTCCTCCGCGGGCCCGGCTCGGTCCGGCGCTTGCGGCCGCCCGGCAAGAGCGACGTGCGGTCACCTCGACGTCGGACACCCTTCACCATGACGCCGGACCCCCTCGACGCCGGACCCCCTCGCCCTGACGCCGGACACCCTCACCGTGACGTCGGACGCCCCCTCACCCGTGACGTCGGACCCTCGCCTTGACTATTCATTTGCCTATACCAGATAACCCCTTGACCGGTTCGGGTGCCTCCGGATACCGTCGGCATGTCCGTGCAAACGGGCTCACACTGGCGCTCCGCTGCGCCAGGGGGGCGATGGTCACGGCCCGCTGGACGCCGCCGGGGGCGTGCAGCGGGCCGGTCGTCGTCTAGGCCGCGTCCAGCCGGTAGACCTGCACGGCGTTGCCGCCCAGCACGAGCCCGGCCGTCTCCTCGTCCGGGCAGAGCGCGGCCACGGCGCGGGCGTTGCGCGCGATCCCCGGCACGCCCGGCCAGTCGGTGCCGAAGATGAACCGCCGGGTCAGCCGGGCAAAGTCGTGCCGGGAGTAGTACTCGGGCAGCCGCCGCGGCGGCAGCCCGGACAGCTCGATCCACACGGTCTCGTAGGACAGCGCGAGGAACGCGGCGGCGTCATACCACCAGCCGCGGCCGCCGTGGGCGAGCACGATGTCCAGCGCGGGGAAGTCCCGGAGCACTTCGTCGAGCAGCACCGGGTCGGCGCAGGAGTTCATGGAGCCGGGGAAGTTGCTCGTCCCGCAGTGCACGACCACCGGAATCCCTCGCGACCGGCATACCTCGTAGGCCGGGTAGAGCGCGCGGTCGTTGGCCTGGTAACCGCCGTGCACCGGGTGCAGCTTCAGTGCCACAGCACCGAGGCCGAGCTGGCGTTCCAGCTCGTCGGCGACCGGGAAGTGCAGGTGCGGGTTGATATTGGCGACCAGCCTGACCCGGCGCGGGTCATGCTTAGCCAGCGGCAGCAGGTCCTCGATAGGCTGCAGGCCGGCCACCTTCGGGCTGTACTCGCACAACAGCAGCGCGGTGTCCACGCCCTCCGCGTCCAGGTACTCGCTGAAGCGCTCGGGGATGATGACCCCGTCGCCGTCGTAGACCCGCTCGATCGTGGCACTGTCGCCGAACCCGCCGGCCCACCGGTGCCAGGCCGGACTGACCGTGGACAGCTTGCCGACGTGCATGTGGGCGTCAACCAGGACATGACCATCGAGCACGGCGAACCTCCCGGCTCCATTATCTTCTAGGCGTGCTATCCGCGAGGCGGGAAGCGGTCCAGGGCGCCCGGACGAGCGCCAGGTCGCTGCTGCTCACGCTGCTTGGCGAGTTCGTGCTGCCCCGGCCCGGGGCGGTCTGGACGCAGACCATCGTGGGCGTGCTTGACCGGCTGGGCGTGGAGGAGAAGGCCGCCAGGCAGGCGCTGGCCAGGACGGCGGCCGACGGCTGGCTGGCATCCGAGCGCGTCGGCCGCAGCGTGCGCTGGTCGCTGACCGACCCGGGCCGGCGCCTGCTCACCGCCGGGGCCGAGCGCATCTACGCGTTCGCCGCGCGGCAGCCGGACTGGGACGGTACCTGGTTCATCGTGCATATCTCGGTCCCCGAGGCGCAGCGCGGCGTGCGGCACCAGCTGCGCACCCGGCTGAGCTGGGCTGGGTTCGGATCCCCAGAGCCCGGCATGTGGATCGCGCCATCGGCCGCGCACGAGGGGGAGGCGCGGGCGATCATCGACGAGCTCGGCCTGGCCGGGCAGGCCATGTCGTTCACCGCGCGCTTCGCCGGGATAGGTCGCGAGCGGGCCATGGTGGAGCGCGCATGGAACCTGGCCGCGGTGGCCGGACGGTACGAGGAGTTCATCGCGACGTTCGGCCGGCTGCGGCCGTCCGGGCCCGACGAGGTGCTGCAGGCCCAGGCCCGGCTGGTGCACGAGTGGCGGCGGTTCCCGTTCCTCGACCCGCAGCTTCCGCCCAGGCTGCTGCCGCCGCACTGGAGCGGGACCCGGGGCCGCCGCCTGTTCGAGACGCGGCACGCCGAGTGGGATCAGCCCGCCCGCCAGCGCTGGAACGAACTCGACGCTGGCAGCGGCTGATTCGCCCCGTCAACGCGCAGCCCGGGCTGTACCCCCGCCGCCCGGCCGGCTGGCGCGCGCCCCTCTCAGCATGTGAGACAGAGCCGAGCTTCGCCGTTAGTGCGGAGCATTGGTACTGCTGGAGCGCGCTATTAGGTCTTCGCGTTGATGAACGGCCGCCCCGTGTCGGTCCTTACCCGGCGAGGACGTCGGTGGCCAGGTGATCGGGACCGACCCCGTCGACCAGGATGATGTCGCTGCGGGAGTTGTCCATGCGCAGGGCGAGGATCTCCTGGTAGGCGTCCGACTTGTACCAGGCGTGAGCCTGCTCGCGGCTAGGGAACTCGATGATGATGATCGTGCCGGGCCAGGTGCCTTCCACCACTTCGTGCTCGCCGCCATGAACAATGAACCGGCCGCCGAACGGCTGCAGCGTGGCGTCGATGCGCTGCAGGTACGCCACGATGGGCGGCCCCATCGTGACCTGGTGCATGTGAGCCACGGCGTAGCCAGACATGATCCTCCCTGGAGCTGTCTCGCTGGTTGCTTCGCAGTCCACGATGGACGGCCCGGCCGCGCCCCGCAATTACCTCGCAGGTCATCTACCCGCAGGTCATCGCGGCCTGGCCGCCCCGGTGCGCTCAGGCCTTCCGCTGGCTCCTGGCGGCGAGGACGATCTGGGTCGCGAGGTAGGTACTCACGCCGAGCTTGTCCGCGATCTCGTCCGGCCGCAGCCCCTGCTGGTTGTAGAGCAGCGCGAGCCGCTCCTGCGACGCGGTCCACCTCGGCCGGGTGGCGCTGGCCCGCGCGGGCCGGGATGGCTGCGGCGGGTGCCGGCGCGCAGGACGGCCGGCGGCCGGAGCCGGGGCGTTCCCGCGAGCCGACTCAGATGCGGCCGCCGGAGGCGTCGCAGGAGCCGGGCCGGGTGCGGCCGCCGGGGGAGCCGGGCCGGGTGCAGGCGCTGGCGGCCCGAACGAGCCGCGGCGCTGGTCCTGGTACTTGCCGTTGGCGAGGGCCTCGCGGGTGCGCTCGTCCAGGATGATCAGCTCGTCCGCCGCCTTGTTCATCCCGACGGCCACCATCGTCAGGCCCTTGGCGTTTTTCTCCTGGCAGGCGGGTGCGGTGCAGTAGTCGTACTTCACTGCCCGCTCGGGATGCAATTCAGTCCCGCAGGTGATGCACTGTGCCATAAATCCCATCTCAAACGATCAGAAACGCCTATAAGTAAAACGCCGGCGGCGCGCGCCCTGTTCCCCCGCGCGCCCGGCCCACCGGCGGCTCCGGTGAGTTGGCCCGGGCCGGGAAGCCGGTCTTGCCGACAGGCATCCGCAGCCGACCAGAAGGGGCAGCCGACGACGGTGCGGCGCTCCGCTAAGCCACCGCCGGGCAGGCCCGGCGCGCTGTGGCCGAGGCCGTCCGTGCCTTCGGGCAGCGGGAGCCGCGCCGCGTAAGCCGGCCTGAACTAATGCGCGAACCCCACAATTCGATCACGGAGAGTGACATCCGGCCCAAAGAGTGAGATGATGGGTTATCTATCGGAGGTCAGTGGCGGTCGCGCGATGACAGCCATGCGACGGCCGCCCGAGGGGGGCGCGATGACGATCTCGGCAGAGGGGCCCATTGCTGGAACCGACGGCCCGAACGGCGGTCTGGGACTGGCCAACGGCGGCGGCTCCTTCTACTTCCGTGAGGTAGACCCGGCGAGGCTGAGGTTGATCCATGCCGAGGGCCGGGAATTCGCCAGGCTGACCGGCGACGATCCTTGTCTCTTGCTGATCGGACGGATTCTCGGCGAGGGCGCACCAGGCGGTTCGACGGAACAGCGGGTACAGCGGGCATGCCAGCAGCGTTTCGGATTCCCCACGCCGCAGCCCGAGCGAACGATCAACGTCATAATCGACTCGACCGGCGGTCCGCTCGATAGCGCGTTCAGGACCGTTCTGTACCTATCCCGGTATGCCGGGAAGCTTAATGTCTATATCCCGCGCAAGGCCAAGAGCGCCAGCACCCTGATCGCCGTGGGCGCCAGCAGGATGTTCATGTCGCCATTCGGTGAGCTGGGCCCTCTTGACACTCAGATCAGGGACCCGCGGAACCCCACGGATTACATATCGGCGCTGGACTGCTACCAGAGTGTTGATTACGTGCGGGAGTTCGGATTCTCGACGCTCTCGCAGGCGCTGAAGCAACTGGCAACAGTGACCCAGGGTAAGCTGCTGCTCAGTGATTCTCTCAACGCGGCGGCGCAGTTCGCAATAGGCAGCATTAATCCGATGCTCTCGCAGACCAGGTCGCTTGACTTCGGCGCATGGGGCCGCAGCCTGAAGATGGGTGAAAGGTACGCTCAGATACTTATCACTCGCGCTTCGCAGACAGAACAGGGAAAGGCCGAGAAAGTCGCCTCTCGACTGGTCTACGGTTACACGCACCACCTCTTCCCCATTGACATCAATGAAGCCCATGAAATGGGGCTGAATCCAGAAGAGATGTCTGAGGAAGTATACGACCACGCCATCAAGATAGTGGAATCCTGCGACGACAATCGGGTGTGCGTCGAGTTTGTCAACCAGCGCGACCAGCGCGACCAGCACGGCGGGCGCGACGAGCGCGGGCAGCCGGCGGAGCGGAACGGGGATTCCGCAGTCGGCGACATCCCGGAGTCCGCCGCGTCCGGGCAGGCCCCGGCGTCCGGGCAGGCCGCAGCGTCCGCCGAAGCATAGGAAAGCCCGCCGGCTTCTTCAGCGGAGTCTGGGGACACGAGAATCGAGGAGGACGGGAATGTCCGAGGCGCCGTGCCAGCATCCTGACTGCAACGAGACCGTGGAACTTCCCGGGGAGCAGCCGGTCGCCTCGGTGAGTCAGGAATATGTGCCGCCTGCTGAGCGCGAGGTGGTGCTGATGTGCCCTAGAGGGCACCGTAGCGTGTACACGCTCAAGGCCTGACCTCGCCAGGAACCGGCCAGGCGTCGCGCGCTCAGCTGCGCTGGAGCACGCGCGCGACCGCGGCGAATACCGTGGCGGTGAGCAGCCAGCCGAAGACGACCAGGCTTGCCGCGGCCACCTCACCCAGGCCGTTGGCGGACTGCCATGCCTGCCGCTCGTCCAGCGCGCCCCCCGGCAGCAGCAGGTTGAGCGTATAGCCCGCTGAGTTGCTCAGCGCGAAGCCGGGGTGCGGCACGCCGACTATCGAATACGGCTTGGCGGCATACCGGAACAGCAGTAGCCCGAGCACGAACAGCCCGGCCAGCCAGGTCAGGGCCCGCCAGGGCTCGTAACCGTAGCCGATCGCGACGTCCTGCACGTAATACCATAGTTTGCTGTACCAGCGGTCCCATTTCGTCACGTTGTTTCGCTGCCGGTATTTGGCCAGCTGGATCCGGCGGGCGGCGCGATCGTCGCCGACCCGGCGGTACGCTTCGGCCAGCTGCTCGTACGGCTGCGGCAGATAGCCCTCATGAGCGCCGCCAGACTTCTTGCTGCTTGCCTCCATGGCGCGGCACAGCCATTGCTCCCGGTCCTCGACCGTCACATTGATTGTCTGGATGGTGCGGTATTCAAACTCGTCGAGTATGATCACGTCGCCGTCTTTCCGCCAGCGAGCTGCCGCGCCATCTTTGAAGAAGTCGGCCTTGGCCTTGGTCAAATCAATAAATCCGGCTGGCGGCTGGCCGCTGATCGCGAGCGTGGCGAACCGCCCGTTCGTCAGGTCGGCCGCCGTAGGTTCTCCCTTCAGCCCGGTAGCGTCGAGCCTAAATTCGCCGCCTACTGACAACCTGGTCAAGTCGATCGGGCTGTGCGAGATGAAGTCCTCCGAGCAGTAAAGATCTCCGTCGATCCTCGTACGCACCAGGCGAAGTGCGGCGCTGCCCGCGGCATGACCGGCCGGGCTCGAGGCGGATACCGGCACGCCGAGTTCGGCCTTGTTCAGGTAGACGCTGCCCTTCACATGGGCACCGATTGCCTGTATGTTCCCGGTGGCGATGAAATCGTTGGCGCAGTAAAGGCTGCTTGAGATCTCGGCCCGGTCGAGCAGCAACGCGAAGCCGTCGGCGTTAGTCAGCCGGGCGCCTTGAAGTTCGACGGTGCTGGCGATGCTGGCATCGACAAGCCGAACCTCACCCGTTGCCTCCAGACGCTGGGCATTGAAATCGTGGCCGACCGTCATCGCGTCGCCGTCGAATGCGACGTTCCCGTCACCGCTGGCCGTGATCTTGGCCCCTTGCAGCCGGACGGCCCCGTTCACCCGGGTTCCGGCCAGGGTGACCGTACCCGAAGCATCGAGATCGTCAAAGGCCACGCAGCCGTCCACGACGAGGTGATCCGCGGTCAGCGCATCCGCCTGATCCTTCCCCGGGCCGACACGAGCGCCGCACATCCGCACATCCCGGTGCAGGTGCGCGCCGGTGAGGTGCACGGTCCGGGAAGACCGAACGTGGCTGAGCCCTAGATCACCATCGACCTCCAGGTTCGGTGCCTCGATTCCGGGGAACCGTGAACCGTCCAGCGTCAGCGCGCTGAGCCGGGCTTCGGTCGCGATGATGGGCTGGTCGAAGACACAGTCCCGCAAGGCGATGGCATGATCGATCCGCGCGTAGCTCAGGTCCAGCTGGCCGGTGATCCGCGCACCGCACAGCGTGAGCCGCGCGCCGTGGCTGGGGCCGGGGGCGGCCCGCAGCATGGCCATGATCGCGTCGGCCCGTACCGTGGCGCGGCCGTTGCCTGCCCGGCCGCCGCGGCCAGCCTTCCCGTTCGGGCTCACATCGACCTGCTGCCCGGAGCGGAAAGCGCTGGACAGCTTCTTCTCGGTGCGCCTGCGCGCGAACTGCCGGCCTATGAGTTCGGGCTGGCCGTTTACCCGCCGCCCCCAACCATGATGAATCACTTCTCCCCCCGCGACCGACCTCTTCAGCTGGCAGTTCCCGGGCTCGGCATTGACCTGGCGGCCTGGCCGGCGGCCGGTGCCCGGACCTCCATGATTGCCCGCCAGGAAGATCCAGGCAAGGTGGCTGGCCGTCAGGCCAGGTGCACGTACTCGTAGTCGAACGGCTGGCCGTTGATCCCGTTGCGCGGCGGCGCCAGCCAGCTGGCGATTTTCCCCCGCTCGTACACCGGCTGCATCAGCGACCTCACGTGCGCCTTGTCCACGTCGGTCGGCAGCCAGCCAGGCCGGGCGCGCTCCCACTCGGCGTCGTCGAGTAGCCGCCCGTCCGGGGACGCGTGCACGGCGGCGAACGCGCCGACCTGCCGGTTGAAGCCGTGGTGCGGCAGCATGAGCCGCTGCGGGAGTCCCGCCTTCTCCAGGATCCGGTTCCACCGCTTGACGCCGCCGGCGCAGTCGGCGATGTACTGGCCGCGCAGGTCACAGTTGAGCGCGGTGAGCGCGGCCACCTCGGTCTGGCCGATCTGCCCGTCGGTGACGACGTCCACCAGGGCGCCGTCGTCGGCCAGCTTGTGGTCGTCGCCGCGCCTGTCCTCCTGCCAGCGTCCCTTGAGCCCGGCGGTGTAGTAGTTGGCCACGTTGGTCGAGGTCTCCCCGCCGAACAGATCCAGGGACACCGAGTAGTGGAAGTTGAGGTACTTCTGGATCACGTCCAGGCCGATCCCGCCGTGCGGGCCCGCGTCGTCGGTCTGGTGCTCGACCATCAGCTGCGCGGTGCGCTCCACCGTCCGGTCCACGCCGGTGGTGCCGACGAACATGTGGTGCGCCTCTTCCTTGAGCATGAACTCAGCCGTCCGCGAGAGCGGGTCGAACGCGGACTCCTTCAGCGTGCCCAGCTGGTACTTGCCGTCCCGGTCGGTGAAGTAGGTGAACATGAAGAACGACAGCCAGTCCGGCGTCTCCTCGTTGAACGCGCCCAGGATCCGCGGCGAGTCCGCGCTGCCCGAGTTCCGCCGCAGCAGGTCGGCCGCCTCCCCCCGGCCCTCGACGCCGAAGTAGGCGTGCAGCAGGTAGACCATCGCCCACAGGTGACGGCCCTCCTCCACGTTGACCTGGAACAGGTTGCGCAGGTCGTACAGGCTCGGCGCGGTGTACCCGAGCCTGCGCTGCTGCTCCACCGAGGCCGGCTCGGTGTCGCCCTGGATCACGATCAGCCGCCGCAGGTCGGCGCGGTACTCACCGGGCAGCTGCTGCCAGGCGGGCTCCCCCTTGTGCTCGCCGAACCCGATCCGCCGGCCGGATCCCGCTCGGCCAGGAAGATGCCCCACCGGTAGTCGGGCACCGGTACGTGGCCGAAATGCGCCCACCCCTCCCGGCCCACGTTGACCGCCGTGCGCAGATAGACGTCCTCGGTGGGAATCTCCGGCCCCATCTCCGCCCACCAGGTCGCGAACCGCGGCTGCCAGGACTCCAGCGCCCGCTGCAGCCGCCGGTCATCGGCCAGCCCCACGTTGTTAGGGATCTTGTCCTGATAGTCCGCGCGCATCTCACACCCGCTTCCAGTCGAAGGCGGCCTTGCGTCCGGTGCCGTACCGGGTCAGCGCCCCGTCCGGGCCTGCCGCGTTCGGCCTGCTGAAGATCCAGTTCTGCCAGGCGGTGAGCCGGCCGAAGATCTTCGTCTCCAGCGTCTCCGGCCCGGCGAACCGGCAGTTCGCCTCCAGCCCGGTCAGCGCGTCCGGGCTCAGCGAGCCCCGCTCCTCCAGCACGATGCGGACCTCGTCCTCGAAGTCGATGTCGTCGAGCGCCGCGGTCACCAGCCCGAGGTCTGCCGCCTCGGCGGCCTCGATCGGGCGATCGAGTTCAGCCGCCAGCCGTTCGGAATGATCGTCATGGCCGTAGAACCGGGCGGCCAGCCGGGACAACCCGTTTGCCATGGGGAACGTGCCGAGGTTGGCGCTGGTCAACACGATCTGGGCGGCCGGGTCGGTGCCCTCCAGCATGTACTGGCGGTCGCAGGCCAGCGCCAGCTCGAGCAGCATCCCGGCGAAGCAGCTGCCCGGCTCTATCACCGCGACCAGGCTGCGGCTGGTGACGTCGAGTCGCTTGACGGTCCGCTTGAAGTAGTGCCGGATCTCGGCGGCGAGCCAGTCGTCGCCGGCATCGGCCAGGCAGCTCTCGTGCGCGAGCAGCGCGCCGATATCGCCGCGGGTGCGCAGCATCCAGGTGCCGAGCTCGGGCTCGTTGGTGCGCAGCCACAGGATGAGGTCGTCGAGTTCCCTGGTCATCGCCAGCGGCCAGAAGCCGGCCCCGGCCTGGTGCAGGTCGCCGGGCGGATCGCAGGCGGGCCCGGCCACCGTGATCGTGACCAGCCGGGCCGGCCGGTCCAGATCGGCCCGCACGTGCCGGTAGCAGATCGAGTCCGCGGTGATCGACGGGTCGAGCGGGGTGAGCGCGACCCCGGGCTGGCCGGCCCGGGCCGCGCGCGGCGAGGCGGCGGCCGCCTGCCTGGCGCGCTGCGCCACCGTCTCGCCGAACTTGCTCTTGCCGATGACCTCGTCGGCCAGCCCCCAGGCCACCGCGGCCCGGCCCTTGATCCCCTCCGCCTTGGTCGCGAGCACGTCGGCGCGGTCCCGGCGCACCCTCCGCTTGTCGGTCAGCCGGGTCAGCCCGCCGGTACCAGGCAGCACCCCGAGCAGCGGGGCCTCGGGCAGCGAGAGCGCCGCCGAGCCGTCGTCCACCAGCAGGATCTGGTCACAGGCCAGCGCGATCTCGTAGCCGCCGCCGGACGCGGTGCCGTTGACCGCGGCGATGTAGCGCTGCCCCGAGTTCGCCGAGGCGTCCTCGACCCCGCACCGGGTCTCGTTGGTGAACTTGCAGAAGTTCACCTTCCACGGGTGGCTGGAGGTGGCGAGCATCCGGATGTTCGCGCCGGCGCAGAACGCCTTGTCGTTCCCGCTGGTGATGACCACCGCACCGACCTCGGGGTGCTCGAACCGCAGCCGCTGCACCGCGTCGTAGAACTCGATGTCGACGCCGAGGTCGTAGGAGTTCAGCTTCAGCTCGTACCCGGGCCGCAGCCCGGCCTGCGGGTCGACGTCCAGCACCAGCCAGGCGACCTCGCCGTCGATCTCCAGCCGCCAGTGCCGGTACTTGCCGGGGTCGGTCCGGAAGCTGACCGGCTCCGCCGCGCCCGGAGCCTGCGAGGCCTGCGCGTCAGGGGTCATGACTTCTGCCGCGGACATGACAACCTCCCGGGCCTGGGATGGTCGTTATTCTACAGTGCCATAGTGATGCGTCAAGATTTTGTAGAATTAGCGTGACAGGGCAGCGCCGGCTGCGCGACCATCCTCGTAGCACATTACCGACGTGGGGGGCGCAATGACCGGTACGGACTTCTCGTGGGACACCCTCGGCCAGTACAAGGCGGAGGGACGGTTCCTTGACGGCTATCCGGACGACCAGCGGACGTTCTTCGCCCCGCGCGACAACGTGCACGGGCTGCTGGTCACCCTGCTCGACGCCGCCCAGCATTCCATTGTGGTCAACATGTTCGGCTACGACGACGACGAGCTGAACAAGATCATTCAGGCGAAGCTCGCTGACCAGCAGGTGTACGTGCAGATGAGCCTCGACCGCAGCCAGGCCAGCGGCGTGCACGAGAAGCAGATCCTGGCCAGCTGGAGCAACAATGCCTTCGGCAACAGCATCGCGATCGGCACCAGCTCGGTGCACAACGCGATCTCGCATCTCAAGATCGTGATTGTCAACGGCGTGTACACGATCAAGGGCTCGACCAACTGGTCGCTGTCCGGCGAGCAGCAGCAGGACAACGAGCTCAGCCTCAGCCGCAACGCGGTGATCGCCGCCGAGACGCGCGCGGTCCTGGACCTGAACCACGACTTCATGCTCAAGCAGATGGCCGGGACGAAGCTCAACGTCACGCCGCTGCTTGCCGCCACGGCCAGCGGATCGACGCCCCCGCTGCCGCCCAAGCCGCCCAGCGCCGGGTAACAGGCAACCAGGCGCCGCGGCGGCGCGAAGCGTTACTACTGCCCTGGCGCTGTCAGTGCTTCGCCTTGTCCGATGGCGTCCCCGCGGGGACGGCCTGGACGGCGGCGGCGTACGGGATCGGCCAGGGCCGCGGTCAGCTCGCCCAGCGCGTCCAGCTGGTGCGCGCTGACCACGGCGTCGCAGTACGGCCAGGCGGCCGCCATGCCGCCGGCCAGCGGCTGGTATCCCGGCTGGTGCGCTCGCGGGTTGACCCAGATGATCCGGAACGCCACCCGCGACAGCCGCGCCATCTCCCGCGCCAGCAGCGCGGGGTCGCCGGTGTCCCAGCCGTCCGACACGACGACCACCACCGCGCCCCGCGCCAGCCCCCGGCACCCGAACGCGTCGTTGAAGTCCTTCAGGCACGGTCCGATGCGGGTACCGCCGAGCCAGTCCGGCGCCGCCCGCCCGGCACGCCGCAGCGCCAGCCCGGGCCGCGGCTGCGCCAGCGCCCCGGTCAGCCGGGTCAGCCGGGTGGCGAAGCTGAAGACCTCGGCCCGCGCCCCGCCCGCCGCGCAGTACAGCAGCTGCAGCATGGCCCGCGCGTACGGCTCCATGGACCCGGAGATGTCGCAGAGCACGACGAGCTTGCGCGGCCGCCGGGCGGGGATCTTCCTGATGATCCCGAACGGCTCCGCGCCGGTCCTTCGCGCATGCCGCAACGTGGACCGCAGGTCGGCCTGGCGCCCGCGCGGGCCCCGGTGCTGACGGCGGGACCGGCGCAGCGGCACGGCCAGCGTGAGCCGGCGCATCACGCCGGCCAGCTGCAACAGCTCGCCCGGGTTCAGCTCGGCGAAGTCCGTGCCCGCCAGCCGCTCGGTCGCGCTGGCCAGCGCCCCGGCTCGCGCAGCCGCGCCGCCGGTCGCCGCGCGGCGCGCCGGGCTGCCGCCGGCCGCCCGGGCCTCGTGCTCCCGCGCCGCCCGAGCCGCCCGGGCCAGCGTGTCCGCCGCCCGTGCCTCTTGATCGACGGCGGATCGGCATTCACCAGACGACACGAGTCCTGCGTCGATCATGGTGGCGGGCCTCGTCCTGCCGAACGTCGCGTCGAACAGCCGCCCCACCGTCTCCGCCTGCTCCCGGCTGGATGCCAAGGTGGCCAGCGCGCATTCCCGCAGCCTTCTTACGGTCCCCGGCCGCACGAGCATGACCGCACGCGCGAAGCGCTCACACCGCTCCGGTCCGGTCGGTAGCCCGGCGTGCCGCAGCACCGCCCCGAACCGCGCCACCACCTCAGCGACATCATCAGCCACGCGTGCGTACTCCTGCTGCGCGGCGCGCTGGTTGTCAGTCATGATCCGCGAGTACCCCCGCGAACCCGGATTCCCGCACGGCGCGCAGGTCCTCCGCATACTTGAGCACTGCCCCCGCAGTCCGCTCCGCCGCAGCCGCGTCGAGCTCGTGCACGCCGAGAACCCGCAGCGCATCCGCCCAGCTGATCGCCTCGGCTACCCCGGGTGGCTTGGCCAGGTCGAGGTCGCGCAGCCGTGATACCCCGTTCGCGACCTGCCGGGCCAGCGAGCCGCCGGCGCCGGGCGCCCGGCGCCGGATGATCTCGGCCACGCGCTGCGTGTCCGGGTAGTCGATCCAGTGGTACAGGCAGCGGCGCTTCAGCGCGTCGTGCAGATCCCTGGTCCGGTTGGAGGTCAGCACCACCACCGGCGGGTGCCGGGCCCTGCGGGTGCCGAGCTCGGGAATCGTGACCGCGGACTCGGCCAGCAGCTCGAACAGGAACGCCTCGAACTCGTCGTCGCCGCGGTCTACCTCGTCGATCAGCAGCAGGGCGGGCCGCGGGCCCGGGTGGTCGAGCGCGGCCAGCAGCGGCCGGGGCAGCAGGTACTCGGGGCTGAACAGATCGGTCTCGCGCACCGTCTCGCCGCGGGACTCGGCCAGCCGGATGGCCAGCAGCTGGCGCGGGTAGTTCCACTCGTAGAGTGCCTCGGCCGCGGTCAGTCCCTCGTAGCACTGCAGCCGGACCAGCACCGTGTCCAGCGCGCCGGCCAGCGCCTTCGCGGCCTCGGTCTTGCCCGCGCCGGGCTCGCCCTCGAGCAGGATCGGCTGGCCCATCCGGGCGGCCAGGAACAGCGCCGTGCCGAGCGGCTCGTCGGCCAGGTAGTCCGCCCGGTCCAGCGCGGCCAGCAGCGTGGCCACGTCGGGCAGCCGCGCGGCCAGCACGTCGCCACTCATCGAAACTCCTTTCCAAATACGCTGACGATCAGGCCTGAACAGATGCCATACTGGCTAAGCCCGTGATAGCCAAACGGGCGCGTGATACCAGTAAGAGCAGGAAGACCCGGTATTACCGCCGCAGGGCATGCGGTGGCAGCGCGGGGAGCCCTCCAGGCAAACAGTCCGGGGCCGTGAACCGCGAACCGACAGAGCGGCCGCAGGTCGCTGCTGGAATCCCTGGCCTTCGGGCCAACGGAGGATGTCAAGTGATCGCCAGGTCGGTGCGCAGCGGGCGGCCCTGGATGGCACGCCACACCGCGGCCGGGGTCAGCGGCATGTCGGCGTGCCGCACGCCGAACGGCGCGAGCGCGTCCAGCACCGCGTTGACCACGGCCGCGGGCGAGCCGACCGTGGCCGACTCGCCCACGCCCTTGGCCCCGATCGGGTGGTGCGGCGACGGGGTGACGGTCGCGCCCAGCTCCCAGGACGGGCATTCCATCGAGGTGGGCAGCAGGTAGTCCATGAACGAGCCGCCCAGGCAGTTACCGTCGGCGTCGAAGGAGATCACCTGCATCAGCGCCATGCCGAGGCCGTCGGCCAGCCCGCCGTGCACCTGGCCCTCGACGATCATCGGGTTGATCCGCACCCCGCAGTCGTCCACCGCGATGAACCTGCGCACGCTCACCTCCCCGGTCCCCGGATCCACGTCCACCACGCAGATGTAGGCGCCGAACGGGTAGGTCAGGTTCGGCGGGTTGTACACGGCGGTCGCGTCCAGGTGGCCCTCATACCCCGCCGGCAGCTCCAGGCCGGAGTGCGCGGCCATCGCGATCTCGGCGATGTTCTTCCCCTTGTCCGGGTCGCCGCGGACCTGCCACCTGCCCTGGTCCCATTCCAGGTCATCCGGCGCGGCCTCGAGCATGGCCGCGGCGACGACCCGGGCCCGGTCGCGGACCTTGCGCGCCACGACCGCGGCGGCCGCGCCCGACACCGGGGTGGATCGCGACCCGTAGGTACCCAGCCCGAACGGCGTCCGGTCCGTGTCGCCGTGCACCACCTCCACGTCATCGGGGGAGATCCCGAGCTCGGCCGCGACGATCTGGGCGAAGGTCGTCTCGTGCCCCTGGCCCTGGGTCTGCACAGAGATGCCGAGCACGGCCTTGCCGGTGGGGTGCACCCGCAGGTCGGCGCCGTCGGCCATGCCCAGGCCGAGGATGTCCATCTGCCCCCGCGGGCCGGCCCCCACCGCCTCGGTGAAGAAGCTGATCCCGATGCCCATCAGCGTGCCCGGCGGCTGGCCGGGCTCCGGCTCGTGCCCGGGCGGGGCGGCCCGCCGCTGCTCGTACCGCGCGCGCTCGGCCGCCTGCTCACGGCGCAGCTCCGGGTAGCCCGCGATGTCCAGGGCGAGCCGGAGCGCCCGCGGGTAGTCGCCCGAGTCGTACTCCCAGCCGGTCGCGGACCGGTAAGGGAACTGGCCGGGGCGCAGCAGGTTCTTCATCCGCAGCTCGGCCGGGTCGACATCCAGCTCGCGGGCGAGCACGTCAACCATGCGCTCGACCAGGTACACCGCCTCGGTGACCCGGAACGAGCAGGAGTAGGCGACGCCGCCCGGCGACTTGTTCGTGTACACCCCGGTGACCTCGCAGTGCGCCGCCTCGAGGGGGTACGAGCCGGTGAACACGCCGAAGAACCCGGCAGGGAACTTGGTCGGCTGCGCCGCCCCGTTGAACGCGCCGTGGTCGGCGAGCACCCGGACCCGCAGGCCGAGGATCCGGCCGTCCCGGGTCGCGGCGATCTCACCGCGCATGTGGTAGTCGCGGGCGAACGAGGTGCTCATCAGGTTCTCCGAGCGGTCCTCCATCCATTTCACCGGCTGGCCGGTGATGATCGAGCCGACCACCGCGCAGATATACCCGGGGTAGATGGGCACCTTGTTGCCGAACCCGCCGCCGATATCCGGCGAGATGATCCGGATCTTGTGCTCCGGAATGCCGGTGACCAGCGCGTACATCGTCCGGTGGGCGTGCGGCGCCTGGCTGGTGGACCAGACGGTGAGCTTGCCGCTGATCGCGTCCATGTCGGCCACCGTGCCGCAGGTCTCCAGCGGCGCCGGGTGCACCCGCGGGTAGAGCATGTCCTGGGCCGCCGTCACCTCGGCAGCCGCGAAGACCCGGTCGGTGGCGGCCCGGTCGCCGGCCTCCCAGTCGAAGACCCGGTTGTCGGCCCGGCCGGCGATGTCATCCCTGATCACGACGGCACCCGGGTCGAGCGCGCGGCGCGCGTCCACCACCGGCGGCAGCGGCTCGTAGCTCACGTCGATGAGCTCGAGGGCGTCCCGGGCCGCGTACCGGTCCTCGGCGACCACGAAGGCCACCTCCTGGCCCTGGAACCGCACCTTGTCGGTGGCCAGCACGGCCTGCACGTCCCCGGACAGGGTGGGCATCCAGGCCAGCCCCCGCCCGGCCAGCATCTGGCCGGTGATGACCGCCCTGACCCTGGGGTGCGCCTCGGCCGCCAGCGTGTCGATGGCGGTGATCCTGGCGTGCGCCAGCGGGCTGCGCAGCACCGCCCCGTGCAGCATTCCGGGCAGCGCGACGTCGTCCACGTAACTGCCGCGGCCCCGGATGAACCTGGCGTCCTCCTTCCGGCGCCAGGGTCCGTAGGCACCGCCGTGGCCGGGCGGCGAGGTGGCGGTCAACCGGCGACCTCCGGTCCGTAATCGGTGACCTCGCCCGGGGCGCTGCTGCGGGCCGCGGCCTCACGCTCGGCCGCCCACCGGATGGACCGGACGATGTTCTCGTAGCCCGTGCACCGGCAGACCTGCCCGGACAGGGCCTCGCGGATCTCCCCGGCCGATGGGTCGGGGCTGTGGTCGAGCAGCCACCGCGCGGTCATCATCATGCCCGGCGTGCAGAATCCGCACTGCAGCCCGTGGCACTCGGTGAAGCCCTGCTGCACCGGGTCGAGCTCGCCGCCGCGCTCCAGCCCCTCGACGGTCCGCACCCGGCGGCCGTCGGCCATGGCGGCGAGCACCGTGCACGATTTCACCGGCGTCTCGTCCAGCCAGACCACGCAGGCGCCGCAGTTGGAGGTGTCGCATCCCCAGTGCGACCCGGTGAGGCTGAGGTGGTCCCGGAGGAAGTGGATCAGCAGCAGCCGCGGCTCCACGTCGGCCGCGTACTCGGTGTCGTTTACCGTCATCGTGACCTGCACGTCACGCCCGCCCGCCCCGCGCCCCGGCGAGCGCCCGGTCGCGAGCCAGCCGCAGCGCGCGGACGGTGAGCTCGGCGGCCAGATGGCGCTTGTAGTCGGCGGGCCCGCGCTGGTCCGATACCGGCCGGCAGTGCTCGGCGGCGATCTGCCCGGCCCGGACGAAGCTGTCGCCGGAGGGCGGCGCGCCGCGCAGAAAGTCCTCGGCCTCGGCCGCGGAGAAGTGCTCGGCGCCGACCGCGGCCAGGCCGATGCCTGCCTCGGCGATCGTGTCGCCGTCCAGCCAGAGCGCCGCGCCCGCCGCGCCCACCGGCCAGTCGCCGGCCCGGCGGTCCACCTTCACGTACGCGCTGCCGCCGCCGGACCGGATCGGCACCCGGATCTCGGTGAGCAGCTCATCCGGCGCCACCACGGTCTCGTACGGGCCGAGGTGGAACTCCCGCTCCGGCACGGTGCGGGTGCCGTCGCTGCCGTGGATCACCATGATGGCCCGCACCGCGGCGAAGGCGGCGGACAGGTCCTCAGACGGGTCGGCCTGGCAGAGCGACCCGCCGACGGTGCCGCGGTTGCGCACGATCGGATCGGCGATGCGGCGTTCGGCATCGTGCAGGATGGGGAAATGCTGGCCGGCCAGCGGGGAGCCGAGCAGTTCCGCGTGCCTGGTGAGCGCGCCGATCCTCAGCTCACCCTGCTCGACCCGGAGGTAGCCGAGGTCGGCGAGATCGTTGATGTCGATCAGCGTCTCGGGCTGGGCCAGGCGGAGCTTCATCATCGGGATCAGGCTGTGCCCGCCGGCCAGTACCCGGGACTCCGGGCCGAACTTGGCCAGCAGCGCGAGCGCGTGGTCGACGCTGGTCGCGCGCTCGTACTCGAAGTGCGCGGGTACCTGCATCCCTGTCCTCTCAGCGTCCGTCCCGGCCCGTCCTGGCCGGTAGCCTCCCGGTACCGATCCTCGCCGGTGGCCTCCCGGTACCGATCCTCGCCCCTGGCCGCAACGATCGGATAACGGAATACTTATAACTGGCGCGTAGCGCCCTTGCATACGATTGTTCTCATTATGACGCTGACCCAGCTGAACGTGTTCGTCCTGGTCGCCCGGCTGGGATCGGTGACGGCAGCGGCGAACGCGCTCAACGTGAGCGAGCCCGCCGTCTCCCAGGCGCTCACCGCGCTACGCCAGCACCTGGGCGACCAGCTGGTCGTGCGGGGTTCGGGCGGCATGACGCTCACCCCCGGCGGATCGCGGCTGCTGGGCACCGCGTCCCAGATCGTGTCGCTGGGCGCGGAGGCGCAGGCCGCGGTGCGCGCGGCCCAGGGCGCGCCGGAGCAGCTGCGCCTGGTGGCCAGCTCCACCATCGCCGAGTTCGCGGTGAGCCCGGTGCTGGAGGCGTTCACCCGGCGGTTCTCGGGGGGCGTGGAGGTGTCCTCGGGGGTGACCGCCGACAGCGAGATGGCCGTGCTGGTGGCCAACCGGCTGGCCGACGTCGCGCTGGGCGCGGCCACCGCGCGCGACCCGCAGCTCCAGGTGACCAGCGAGCCGGTGTTCCGGTACAAGATGGCCGTGGTGACCTCGGCCCAGGCCAAGCCGCGCGGTCCGGCGAGCCAGTGGCTGTGGCTGGTCGACCCGTCGGGTACCGACCCGGGCAGCGACAGCGGCCGGATGCTGCGCGCGCTGCGCGTGCCCGACGCCAGGATCCGGGTCTTCCCCAACCAGACGGCCGCGTGGGCCGCGGCCGCGGACGGTTCGGGGGTGGCTCCGGCGGCCTCGCACCTGGTCGCCCAGCAGCTGCGCCGCGGCGAGCTGTCCCTGCTGACCGTGCCGGGCACTCCGGTGGACGCCTGCTGGCACGTGATCACGCTGAACCGGGAGCACCGGCCGGTGGCCGCCAGCTCGCTGCGGCACTTCCTCGGTACCCCGGAGGCCATGCAGCTCATGCGGGCGCCGACCGAGGGGATGCCGCCGTCCAGGTTCCGCCCGCCGGTTTACGTCACGATCTGGAGCTAGAGCGTTTCCCGCGGCACCGGCCGCGCCCGTATTGTCTGCTCGTTGCCGCATTCTGGTAAAGACAAGGTAAAGCAGGAAGGTATTGCGCCCGCCGCGGCGCGAATGGCCAGTCTGAGGTCCGCCCTGTCATCCAGAATTAAGGTTGAACAGGTAGGCCTCTGTCCACGTGGTAGTGACAGGACGGGTTGTAAGACCAGGGTGTGCTCTGCCCTGTTCCGGGATGGAGGAAGTACGTGCACAGGTCCGTGACCGGCTCCGATCCCGATACCAATGGGCCGGACCGTGATCTCGGCCGGCCTGGGCGCCGGCCGCGGCGGGGTATTCCCTGGCGGCCGCGGCGTTCCGGATCCCGCCGGGGTGCGCCCGGACGCCGCCGGCTCCGCGATCGGCTCTGGGTGCGGATCACGGCTGCTGCGCTGACCGCGTTTCTCCTGGTCGTCGCCTGGTCAGTAGGTAACGCGCTGACCGTGCCGGGTGGCGGCTCGATCTCTGAGCGGCTCTCGGAGTGGGCCAGGGACCACTATCTCGGCCCGGTGGTCACGTTCGGCGAGTGGCTGTCCTACAGCCCGCCGAAGGCAGGCGGCAAGCCGTCCTTCGCGCTGACCGGCCCGTCGGTGCCCACCTCCAGGCCCTCGCAGCACCCCGGCGGCCGCGGCCCGGTCGCCGCCTTCGCGCCGCCCGCGCGGCTGAAGTCGCTGGCGGGCAAACCGCTGCCCGGCGAGGGCAAATGGCGGGTGCTGGGCAGCGTGCACGGCGTGCCGGCCATCTACGGCACCTACCTGCGGGCGAGCCGCGTGTATTCGTCCTACGTGGCCGGCATCGCCTTGATGAACCAGAGCCTGCTGCGGTTCCAGCTGCGACCCGGAACCGAGGATCCGGGGCCCGGCGCCTGGAAGACCCAGCCGTTTATCACCCCGCACACCCGGCGCGGCCTGGAGGCCACGTTCAACAGCGGCTTCAAGATCTCCTCCTCCGGCGGCGGCTTCTACCTGAACGGCGTGACCAGGGGAACCCTGACCAAGGGCGAGGCGTCGGTGGTCTACTACCGCGACGGGCACATCGCGATCGGCGTGTGGGGCAAGGACCTGCACATGACCCATGACGTGACAGGCGTCCGGCAGAACCTGCGCCCGATCGTCGAGAACGGCAAGGTCCCCGGGTCGGTAGACAACAACGTCACCACGCAGTGGGGGGCGACTCTCGGCGGCGGCTACTACGTATGGCGGTCCGGGATCGGGATCACCAGTGACAACCACATCGTGTTCGTCTACGGCCCGGCGCTGAACGTGCGCGAACTCGCCGAGCTGCTGCAGCGCGCCGGCGCGGTGACGGCCATGGAGCTCGACATCAACCCGGACTGGATGTCGTACATGTACTATCCGCCGGGCCACCACCCGAACAATCCGACGCCCAAGGTCTTGCTGCCCGACCAGCTGCAGCCGCCGGATCGCTACTTCTCACCGTCCGGCCGCGACTTCACGGCTGTCTACGCGCGGTGAGCAGCCCGCCACGCGCTCCCGCGGCCACCCGCCCGCGGGCAGAGCTGCCGACCCGGTCGTCGGCCGCCCGGCGCTGGCTGCTCGCCGCCGTCCAGGGTGCCCGGCCCCGGCAATGGCCGAAGAACCTGCTGGTGTTCGCCGCCCCGGTGGCCGGCGCGACGATAGGACGTCACAACGGCCTTGGCTACGCCTTGGTCGCGGCCGTCGCCTTCGTCGCCGCCTCGGCCGCGGTGTACTACGTCAACGACGTCATCGACGCCGACCGTGACCGGCAGCACCCGGCGAAGCGGGACCGCCCGGTGGCGTCCGGCCGGCTTCCGGCCGCGCACGCGCTGGTGCTGGCCGGGCTGAGCGCCGCGGCGGCGGTGTCGCTCGGCTTCTGGATCGGCGAGCCGCGGCTGGCCGCGCTGCTTGCCGCCTATCTCGCCCTGTCACTGCTGTACGCGCTGGCACTCAAGCACCTGCCCGTCGTCGAGCTGATCTTTGTGGCGACCGGGTTCGTGTTCCGCGCCCTGGGCGGTGCGGTCGCCACGCACGTCCCGCCGTCGGCCTGGTTCCTGCTGGTCTGCAGCCTGGGTGCGCTCCTGGTGGCGATCGCCAAGCGCTACACCGAGCTGGCGCTGCTGGGCGATCAGGCCGTCAGGCACCGGCCCGTCATGCGCTGGTACAGCCTGCGCGGGCTCCGGCTGAGCCAGCGCCTGGTGGCCGCGGCGATGATCGCGGCGTACCTGCTATGGGCCTTCGGGGGGGACAATAGCTGGATGCGTGCCTGGCACCTGGCCAGCGTCGTCCCGCTGGGCGCGGCGCTGGTCCGCTTCGACCGGCTGGCGGGCCGGGCGGACGGCAGGCCGGTCGAGGACCTCATCTCCAGGGACGGCGTCATGGTCGGCTGCGAGCTGGCCTGGCTGGCCATGTTCACGATCGGGCTGTGGTGACGGGGCCGGCCCGGGTCCTGCTGCTGGGCGGGGCCAGCGAGATCGGCATCGCGATCCTGACCGCGCTGCGGCTGCCGCCCGACGCCGAGGTGCTGCTGGCCGGGCGCGACGAGCAGCGGATGGCGGCCGCCGGGAAGCAGCTGGGCTGCTCGGTGCGGATCCTGAGCTACGACGCCACGGCGCTCGATACGCACCCGGCCGTGGTCGCCGACGCGTTCGCCGACGGCCCCGTGGACCTCGTCATCTCGGCAGCCGGCATACTGGCCGGCCAGGCCGAGCTTGACCGCGAACCGGTCCGGGCCGGGCTGCTGGTCGAGACCAACTTCACCGGTCATGTCACCACCTTGCTCGCGGTCGCGGCGCGGCTGCGGGCGCAGGGCAGCGGCACGATCGTGGTCTTGTCGTCGGTCGCGGCGGTGCGGCCGCGCCGGGCGAACTTCGTCTACGGCGCGGCCAAGGCCGGCCTGGACGCGTTCGCCCGCGGGCTGGCCGACTCGCTGCACGGCAGCGGCGTGCGGGTGCTGCTGGTCAGGCCCGGCTTCGTGGTCGGCCGGATGACCGCGGGCATGACGGCCGCCCCGCTGGCCACTACCCCGGACCGGGTGGGAGCAGCCGTGGCCGCCGCGCTCGGCCGCCATCGCGGCACGGTCTGGGTCCCGCGGGCGCTGGGCCCGTTCTCGGCCGCGCTGCGGGCCCTGCCCCGGCCGCTGTGGCGGCGGATGCGCCGGTAACCCGGTCCCGGAGCCCTAGTCGGCCCCTGGCCCCGGCCCCTAGCCCGCCCCGGGCCGGCGGCATGTTCTTGTACCGGAAATCGTTGAACAGGCCCACCTGATCGCACAGGTGCGGGCTCGGCACGCCCGCCGCGGAGATGAAGCCGCTCTGGCCGGGCGGCAGCTCATCCTGGCCGGTCACCGCCCGGCCCGCGTCGATCGCCATCATGAACGTGCTGCGGTTCTGGCTCGCGCTGGTGCCGCAGTGCGTGGTCACCCCGGCGGCCAGCGGATCCAGGCTGTCCCAGTTCTGGTCCTGGGCCGGCTCGTATCCCCAGTCGGCGATGTTGGCGGTGCCGAAGCCGGGCACGTGCTGGCCGAGCTGGAACCCGGTGCCGGACAGGATCGCGATGGCGTCGTTGAGGCTCTCGACCAGGATCTGGTTGCGGTGCCCGGCGAAGTAGCCGCGGTAGCAGAGCGTGCCGCACGGCTGCACGCCCCGGGTCCCGGCCAGGATGTGGTACATCAGGTTGTAGGTACCCATCCCGCCGAGCCCGCCGAACGTCCCCGCGCCGACCGAGGCGTCGCTGAAGTTGACCTTGCCGGCGTACTTGTCGCCGGCCGACAGCCCGCCCTCGAAGACGTTGTGCTCCAGCGCCTCCAGGAAGTTCATGAAGATGGACATGGCCGGGCTGCCCAGGGTGGCGACTCCATTCCATCCGATCAGCCGGGCGATCGCCCCGGCCAGATCCGGGTGGCTGGCCGGGCTGGTCAGCGGGCTGCCCGCGGCCACCAGCTGGTCGTAGGCGCGGACCAGGAAGGGGATGAAGTAAGGAGCGGCCGGGCGGGTGTTGTCCTCGTTGTCGATGGTGCCGATCGCGTGCTCGATCCGCTCCAGGTAACGCAGGCTGATGTGCGTGCTCGCCGCGGCCAGCTTGCTGATCAGCGACGACCGGTAGATCGTTCCCCAGTATTCGTCGCCCTCGTTCTGCTGGTAGAAGAGCTGCTGCGAGGGCTTGGTATTCCAGTTGTCCAGGTACCCCTGAGCCGGGTTGACGCTGTGCGGCATCTGCGAGAACGGTATGAACCCCTTCCACTGCTGGGTCCCGTTGCCCAGCGCGGGCAGCCGCGGGTCCACCTTCGCGAACGACGGCTCGATCGGCACCAGGCCGTCGGCGAAGTAGGCGATGTTGCCCGCGCGGTCGGCGTACAGGAAGTTGTGCAGCGTGGTCACCATGCTCATCGAATGCCGGAACTGCGGCAGGTTCTGATCCCCGCCGAGTCCCGCGAACCCGGCCAGCGTGCCGGTCTCCTTGTTCCACGACGCGAACCTGATGGAGAAGGCCAGCGCCTTCGGCGGCGTGGTGGGGGTGGTGGAGACGACCGGCCCGTCCTTGGTCCGGTAGACGGTGAAGCTCTCTGGCGACTGCCCGGCGACCGGGATCGTCTCGTGGATGGCCCGTACCGGGATCTGCTTGCCGTCGAACTCGTAGGTCGGCGGGTTCGTGCCGAAATTGATGAGTTCGGCGTAGATCCGCTGGTCTACGGTTTCCTCGCTGGTCGTGGTCCAGGCGATGTGCCCGTTGCGCCCGATGAGCAGGAACGGCTCCCCGGCGATGTACATCCCGCCGGCGTCGTAGCCCCCCGGCCCGTGCAGGTACTCCTCGCCGTCCACGCTGGGCGTGCCGAAGCCCTCCTGCGGCGCTCCCCACAGCAGCGCGTGGTGGTCGGCGGACCGCCACGGCGCGATCGCGATCGCGTTCGACCCGCCGTGCGACAGAACCCGCAGCGAGACGCCGGTGTGCAGGATGTTGCGCCGGTCGCGGTCCAGCGCGGCCGCCGCGTTGTCCGCGGCCCGCTTGCTCACACCGGAGAGCTCGGCGAGCGTGCGCTCGGTGCCGCGAATCGCGGCGCCGGCCTGCGAGCGGGGAGGCGAGGTCGGGCGCGCGGAGGACGCGGGGACGGTGGTCGGCGCGTGCGGGTCGTTGAACCACCGCGCGTCGTTGAAGATCTTGGCCGCGCCGGGGCCCGCGTTCTGGTCGCCCTTGGCGGTCAGCTCGGCCGACAGGTAGTTGAGGAACTGGAGGTTCTGCAGCTCGCTGCCGCCACCGCCGCCGAACTGCCTGGCCAGGAAGTTGCCCACCGCGACGGTGTCGATCGGGCGCCAGGGCGCGGGCCGGTAGGGGCCGCTGCCGCCGAGCAGCTGGCCGAGCGCGAAGAACTCATACGGCACGTCCGCCTGCTCGCTCGACGCGGTGGCGTAGGCCGCGTCCTCGTAGGCGTTGATCCCCCTGGCGAAGGCCGCCACCGCCGCGCGGACCGGGGCCGGCAGCGACCGGTACTGGGCGCGCAGCTCGGCCGGGGTGTAGAACAGGGTCCGCACGGTCTCGTCCTGGCTCAGCTCGGACGGTCCGAAGATCTGCGAGAGGGTTCCCTCCACCGCGCGCCTGGTCAGTTCCAGCTGGACGAGCCGGTCCTGAGCCTGCGCCCAGCCCGAGCCGAACCACATGCCGGCCATGGACTTCGAGTAGATGCTCGGCACGCCGTAGGAGTCCCGGACGATCACCGCCCGGTCGGTGCCGTGCCCCACCGTCGTCCCGCCGGCCGGCGTCGCCCGGGGCGCTGCCGCGGGCGCGGTCGCGGCGGCAGCGCCGGGAATCGCGATAGTCGCGACCAGCGCCAGGCCCGCCCCGATGATCGCGAACCGCCGGCTCGCTGCGCGGGATCTGATTCTGCCCACTCGTGCCACCTCCGCAGTAGCGTCCGGCGCGCGGGGCCGCGTCTCCGCGCCGATGTCACGCCATGACCCGACACATTCAACCGCGTTTGGGCGCGCCCGGGCAGGCCCATCAGCGTGCCCGGGCGTGCCCGGGCGGGAATGACAACAGGCTCCGGCCGTAACGCACCGGACCGGTCACGAGACGTACAGCTGGCCGCCCGGCCCTTCCGCGACCTGGATGCGGGACAGGCCGCGCGGAGCGGGCCCGCCGATAACCGCCCCGGTCCGCCCGTTGAACGTCGACCCGTGGCACGGGCACGCGAACAGCTTGCTCGCGGGCTCGTAGGACACGGTGCACCCGGCGTGCGGGCAGACGGCGTCGAAGGCCAGGAACCGGCCACGACTGGGCTGGACGACGAGGGAGGGGTCGCCGGTGGACGGATCGGTGAACGATGCCGCGCCGCCCACCGGCACCTGGGTCGCGGCGCCGATCCGGGTGCCGCCAGGGCGGCGGGGGCGGGCCTTCTTTCCCGCTGCCGGCGCGGGATCGGGGGTGCCTGCGCGCCGGGCCGGGCGGGTGCCGGCTCCGAGCGCGGGCGTGGCTGAGCGCCGGGCCGGGCCCCCGACCGCCCGGCCGAGCACGGCGGTCATCCCGCCGAGAGCCACCGCGGCCAGCGCGAGCAGCCCCGCGGCCGCGCCCTCGGCGGCGAAGCTACGCCGGCCGATTCCCGGTCCGGCGCGCGGCCGGCCCCGGTTGCTCCTGCAGGCGGCGGCGCAGGAAATCGTCGACCGAGAGCACGCCCGAGCCTGCCAGCAGCAGCGGCGTCCAGGCGAAGACGAAGACGATGTCCGATCCGGTGTAGTACGGGCTGGCGTGGAAGCTGACCGTCAGGAACAGCATCAGGGACAGCACCAGGCCGCCTGCCGCAGCGACCCTGCCCCATAGCCCGGCCAGCGTGCCCAGGCCGACCGCAAGCTCGCCGCAGGCGATGAGCACGCCCAGCGCCACCGCCTGGTGGGCCAGCGGCGCGATCAGCGCGTGTACCGGGCTGCTGCCCGCCGCCCCGGCCAGCTGCGCCTGGATCGATGCCGGGTTCGAGGCGTCAAAGAAACCGGGGTTGGCCAGCTTCTGCAGGCCGGCGAAGCTGAACGTGAACCCGAGGAAGGCGCGCAGCGGGACAAGCGCCAGGGCGACGCGCCGGTCCGGTCCGGCGTCGTCGCGGCGCCCTGGCGGGCGGTCAGGGTCTCGCGTATGCATCGTTCTCCCGCGAACGTGTCGGCTGATCCGGTGGGGCTCCGGCCCAGAATCGGTCGTTTACCTTGCAAAATCGTGAACGTGCCTGCGCCCTCGCGGGTTCACCGGCAGGACCGCGGCACGGCCGTTTCGCGATCGTCCGGGGGTGAGTCGCCGGCGTGCCCGCTAACCGCACCGGCCCGGCGTGGCCTGCCAGGCGCGTTCGATCTGGCGCATGAGCGCCGGGTAGACGAGCAGGTGGCGGAAGGGCTCGATCAGCTTCAGGTAGGCCCCGCCGAGCCTGCCGCGGGGCTTGACGTAGACCCCCATCTGCGCCCGGTAACGTCCGTGGCCCTGCTCGACCCAGCCCAGGTGCAGCACGCCGTGCACGGTGCCATTGGAGAGTTCGGCGGCCGCCTCGTCGCTGGTGCGGTACACCGGCGTGAAGCCGCCGGCCGCCCGCTGCATCGTGGGATTGATGCCGAAGCCCGTCGCGGTGCCGCTGAGCTCGCCCGGCAGGCGCTCGCGCAGCGTTGTTTCCCGGCAGCCGGGGATCGGGAGCTTCCGGCTGGCGTCGTCCCAGCCGAACCACTCGCCGAGGCGCAGCCGGATGCGGAACAGCACGCTGCTGACGTTGGTGTTCGCGCGCACCGGGTCGATCGCGGCCATCGTCTCCAGGAACGCGCCGAAGTCGCCGGGACCGCCTTCGGCCGGCAGCGCCCAGGCGTCGAGCAACCTGAAATCGGGCGCGATCTGGCTGATCACCCAAGGATGCGCCTCGTGGGCAGAGTTCGGCAGCCTTCCCATGGCTATTAAGATACAGACATGCATGTATGTAAACAAGGTGACCAGGGTTGGTGACCGCGGACCGCGGACGGGTGACTCAGGCGGACCGGCGGGCCCGCACCCGGGCCGCGTTGCTGGAGGCGGCGGCGCGGGGGCTGTCGCGTTACGGCTACGCCAACCTCGTGCTGGAGCAAGTGGCCAGCGAGGCCGGCTACACGCGCGGAGCCCTGTATCACCTGTTCGACGGCAAGGAGGAACTGGCGCTCGCGGTGGTGAACTGGGTCCAGGAGACCTGGTACGCCGAGGTGGGCCCGCTGCTCGCCGGCGCCGCCGATCCGGTCGCCGCGCTGGTGGCAGTGGCCAGGGGGCACGCCATCTACTGCCGCCGCGACGTGGCCCGCGTGATGATGACGCTCAGGGTCGAGTTCAGCGGCCAGGACCACCCGGTCGGGCGGGCGGTCGAGGATGTGGTGCGCCGCCTGGTGGCCGACTGCACCAGGCTCATCACCGCCGGGCGGCAAAGCGGGGCGATCCCGCCGGGGCCGCCGGCCCGGATACTGGCCGGTGCCTACCTGGGCGCGGTCGAAGGGCTGGTGATCAGCATCTCCGGGCGGGCACCCTACGACGTCATGCTCGCGGAACGGGTGGCACTGGGGCTGCTGGGGCTGGCGCCTGGCGAGGCTCCTGATGGATCTGGGTAGCTCGTCAGCGGTCATGGGCGCCGCGGGCGTGCGGGTTTGTGCGTGGTCAGGCCCATCGGGTAGACAATCGGTTTGTGCGCATACTCGTGGCCGAGGATGACTCTGCGCTGCGCTCGGTGCTCGAGCGCGGCCTGCGCGAGCGCGGCTACGTGGTCGACGCCGTGGCCGACGGGGACGCGGCCCTGGGTTTCCTGCGCATCTACGACTACGAGGTCGCCATCCTCGACTGGCGGATGCCCCGGCAGTCCGGGCTCGACGTTCTGCGCGACGTACGCCGTCGCGGTTCGCCGCTGCCCATCCTGATGCTCACCGCCAAAGACAGCGCCGGCGACCGCGTGACCGGGCTGGACGAGGGCGCGGATGACTACCTGGTCAAGCCGTTCGACTTCGGCGAGCTGCTGGCCCGGCTGCGCGCCCTGCAGCGCAGATCCCCGGCACTGCGCGGTCCGCGGCTGGCCGTCGGCAGCCTCGAATTCGATCCGGCGTCCCGGGAAGTCCGGATCGGGTCGGCCCGGCCCAGGCTCACCGGCACCGAGCTGTCCATCCTGGAGATCCTGATGCGCCGCTCGCCGGCCGTGGTCGCCCGCCAGTCGATCGCCCTGCACGTGTGGGCGGAGGAGGCCGACGCGCTCGGCTCGAACACCATCGACGTGCACATGGCCCGGCTGCGGGCCAAGCTGGCGCTCGCCCCGGTACAGGTCGAGACGGTCCGGGGCATCGGCTACCGGCTGGTTCAGGTATGAGCCGGCGCAGCCGGGAACCCCGGCCGGCCGGCCGCGGCGCGCGCACGCGGCCCGGGTGGCCGCCGTGGCCACGCTGATCATCGCCGTCATCTACCTGGCCGCGCTGGCCATTTTCAACGCGGTCGCGGCCAACCGGCTGGTCGCGGGGGTAGATGCCCAGCTGAGAGACACGCTCAAAGACGCCCAGCACGGCGCCGGGTTCGCCGATGCGCAGCTGCCGGACGGCAGGGAAACCGACGTGGCCGCACCGCCCATCCTGATCTGGCGGCTCAGCTCCACGGGGCGCATGCTGGACGCCACCGCGGACGCGCCGCCGCTGCCGACCGGCTCGTGGCTGCGGTCGGGCCGGCCGGACACCGTCCGGCTGGGCACCGCCACCTTCCGGCTCAAGGCGCGGGAAACCAGCGAAGGCTGGCTGGTCGCCGGGCAGAGCCTGGCCAACACCGCGCACATCCAGCGATTGCTGCTGGCCGCGGAGGCGGTCGCCGCGCCGGTGCTCCTCGGCACGGTGTTCCTCGGCACGCTGGTGATCGGGCTGCAGGCGTCCGGCCCGGTGGAGCAGGCCCGCCGCCGCCAGCTTGAGTTCACCGCCGACGCCTCCCATGAGCTCCGCACGCCGCTGTCGGTGATCGAGGCCGAGACCGGGCTGGCCCTCAGCACCCGCCGCGATGCCGACCAGTACCAGACCGCGCTGCAGCGGGTGAGCCGGGAAAGCCGGCGGCTGCGCGGCATCGTGGACAACCTGCTGTGGCTGGCCAGGTTCGACTCCGAGCCGGCCAACCCGGCCCATGAGCCGGTAGACGTGCTCACCATCGCCGAGATCTGCGCCGACAGGTTCTCCGCCATCGCCCGCTCGCGCGGGATCGGCCTGTCCGTGCGCCCCGAGGGCGAGTCGCAGGCATGGATCACCGCCCCGCCGGAATGGGTGGACCGGCTCACCGGCGTGCTGGTGGACAACGCCTGCCGGTACGCCGCCGCCGCGGCCAGCCCCGCGCCGGCCGTCCGGATCGTGGTCGCAAGCCAGGGCAACCGGGTCAGCCTGACCGTCGAGGACAGCGGGCCGGGCATCCCGGACGACGAGCGTGCCCGGCTGTTTGACCGGTTCTACCGGGCCGGCGCCACCGGCGGGTCCGGGTCCGGGTCCGGTCTCGGCCTGGCCATCGCCGACGCCGTGGTCCGCTCCACCGGGGGCAAGTGGCGTGTCGGCGACAGCCCGCTCGGCGGCGCGAGCATGCAGGTGACGTGGAACCGCGTCACCCCGCGCGCCGGCCGCGGGCGGCGCTGGCGGGTTGCCATCCCGCGGGCGGCGCAGGCGCCGGCCACGGCGCCACCGGACCGGGTGCCCGCTGCCCGCGCCACAGCCCGGCGGCGAGGCTGGCGACGCTCGCCGGATGCCGCGGGCCCCGGGTAAGACGCGAGGATTCGCCGCGGCTCGGTATCCTCATGCCTTACCGAACGCACGCGTGCGGTCCTAGCGCCGGGAGGTTCGCGTTCATGACAAGGATCCCGGCGCGGCGTGCGGCTGCGCGGTACGGTCCGCGGTACCGGCTGCCGCGGTACCCGCTGCGGCGGCCGGCGGCCGCCGCAGCACTCGCCGGGCTGGCGTGCCTGCTGACCGCCTCGGGCTGCGCCACCGGGGCCGGCCGTCCGGCGCCGGCCAGCCATCCGCCCGCCGCAGCGAACCGCCCGGCCACGACGGCCGCGCCCGCCCCGAAGCCGCAGATCGTGCCCGAGCCGGTGCACGTGACCGCCGGGCGCGGACGGTTCGCGCTCACCCCGCGGACCCGGATTGTCGTCCCGCCCGGCTCGGCGCCGGCGTTGACCGTCGGCCGCGATCTGGCCGGGTACCTCCGCCCGGCCACCGGCTACCCGCTGCCCGTGGTCAGCGGCGGCCCGCAGCCCGGCGCGATCACGCTCGTGCTCGGCCGTCAGGCGGGCCTGCGCGCCGATCCGCACGGGGAGGCCTACCGTCTCGATGTCACCCCGGCGGGGGCCACGCTGGCCGCCGGGACCGCGCACGGCCTCTATGACGCGGTCCAGACGCTGCGCCAGACGCTGCCGCCCTGGATCAGCAGCCCGCGGCCCCGCCCAGGCCCGTGGTCGATGCCGGCGGTGCAGATCACCGATTACCCGCGCTATGCCTACCGCGGCGTGATGCTCGACATCGCCCGCCACTACGAGCCGCCGGCCGCGGTCGAGCGGCTGATCAGCCAGGCCGCCGCCTACAAGATCAACGTGCTGCACCTGCACCTGAGCGACGACCAGGGCTTCCGCCTGGTGATCAACGGGTTCCCGCGGCTGAGCAAGATCGGCGGGCAGGGCTCGGTCGGCACCGGGGGCCAGGCCGAGGACCCCGGCGGCTTCTGGACCCAGGCCCAGTACCGGGCGGTGGTGGCCGACGCCGCCAACCACTTCATCACGGTCGTGCCCGAGGTGGACTCGCCAGGACACGACAACGCGATCATCATGTCCGAGTACGGCGACACGGCGAACCCGCGGCTGCGCCACCCGCAAGACATCGACTGCGGCCTGCACCAGCCGCCGGCCTGGGACTACACCGAAGACGTCGGCTACAGCGCGATGTGCCCCGGCAGCAGGAACACCTGGGCGATCATGAGCGCGATCATCAGCCAGCTCGCCGCGCTGTCGCCCGGCCCCTTCTACGATGTCGGCGGCGACGAGGTCCCCGCCGACGTGCTCAGCCAGTCCGGCTACGCGTCGTTCATCAACACCGAGGCGCGTCTCGTGCACGCCCGCGGGAAGACCCTGATGGGCTGGGCCGACATCGCGGGCCCCGGCACCCGCGTCCGGCGCGGCTCGGTGGCCGAGTACTGGCAGCCCGCATCCTCCGTCACCGCGCAGGAAGCGGTCAGGAAGGGCATGAAAGTCGTCATGGCGCCCGCCAACCACGCCTACCTGGACCAGAAATACCGGGCAGGCCCGCGTGGTAACGCGCCGCCGGGGCTCGGCCAGACCTGGGCCTGCCCGGTCGGCTGCGACCTGAACCGGGCCTACGACTGGGACCCCGGCAGGCTCGTCACGGGGGTGACCGACCGGAACGTCATCGGGGTCGAGGGCGCGGTGTGGTCAGAGACGCTGGTGAACATGGCCAGCGTGGATTACATGACCTTCCCCCGGCTGATGGCCCTGGCCGAGGTGGGCTGGTCGCCGGCCGCCAGGCGTTCCCCGCACAGCGCAGCTCACGCCAGCTTCATGCGCCGGGTCGCGGTCCAGGGCGCCAGGCTGATGGCCGCCGGGGTGAACTTCTACCCGTCCTCCGAGGTGGCCTGGCGCCTGGCGGCGGCCGGCGCCGCGCTGACCGCCGGCCGGCACGGGCGCCTGTCCGGCCCGGTGGCCACGGTGGCCGCGCCGGGCCTGGCCCCGGGCGCGGTGAGCGCGACGATTCACTGGGGCGACGGCACGGCCACCCGGTCCGCCGTGACCGGCAGGCCGCCGTCCGGCACGGTGCTGAACAGCCTGTACACGGTGCACGGCCGGCACGCCTACGCCCGTCCCGGGCTGTATCACGGCACCGTGACGGTGCGGGCCCCCGGCCATCCCGCGGTCACCGCGCCGTTCGCCGCCCGGCGCGCCTGAACTGGACCAGGGCGGCGGTCCGTGTCAGGCTCAGCAGGTCCGTCGCCGGCGGCCGGGCCGGATAGGCAGGCCGTGATCGCCGTCGACGTCGGCGGCACGATGATCAAGGCGATGGTGATCGCGGCGGACGGGCGGGTGGTCAGGCGGACCCGCGTCCCGACCGGTGCGGGCGACGGCGGGGCCGCGGTGCTGGCCCGGCTGGAGGACCTCGGCGCGCGGCTGGTCCGCGATGCCCGCGGCGCCGGCGCCGGCCAGCCTGCCGCGTTTGGCCTGGCCGTACCCGGGATCGTGGACGAGGCGGCGGGAGTGGCGCGGTGCGCCGCCAACATCGGCTGGCGCGATGTGCCGCTGGCCGGCCTGCTGGGACGACGGCTCGGCCTGCCGGTGGCGGTCTGCCACGACGTGCGGGCCGCGGCCCGGGCCGAGGCCAGGTTCGGCCCGGGTGCGGGGGCGGGTGACTTTCTCCTGGTCCAGGCGGGCACGGGGATCGCCGCGGCGCTCGTGCTGGACGGCAGGCCCTACCCGGGCGCGCACGCGCTCAGCGGCGAGATCGGCCACCTGGCCGTGGCCGGCGGTCGGCGGTGCGGCTGCGGCGGCACCGGCTGCCTGGAGACGGTGGCCTCGGCCGCGGCGGTGACCCGCAGGTACCGCGAATTGTCCGGCCGCCAGGTCGCCGGCGCCGCCAGCGTGGTCCGCCAGGTGGCGGCCGGTGACCTCGCCGCCCGGCAGGCATGGGACGAAGCGGTCGGCGCGCTCGCCGGGGCGCTGGCCTGGTGCCAGGGCGTCCTGGACTGCGGGCTCGTGGTCATCGGCGGCGGCCTGTCGCTGGCCGGGGCCGCGCTGCTCGAGCCGCTCGCCCGCGAGCTGGCCGGGCTGCTCACCATCCAGCGGATGCCCCGGCTGGCCGCGAGCACGCTCGGCGACGGGGCCGGCTGCGCGGGCGCGGCGCTGGCCGCGCGGTCGGCCGCCGGGCTGCCGCCGTGGCCCGGCGCCGGGTGAGGCCCGGCGCCGCGGGACGCCCGCCCGGGCCCATGGGACAATTGCCCCATGCCAGACGCGACCGTGCGGCCGCCGGATACGGCGGGCAGCCTGGCCGAGCCGTGGCGGCGGTGGCACCGGCAGCGCCACCCCGCGCAGCTGCTGCACCTGGACTCGGCGGCCGCGGGCCGCTGCTCGGCCGCCACGCTCCGCGCGGCCGCCGAGCACGCCGAGCGCGAGGCCGCGGTCGGCGCCTACGTGGCCGAAGCCGAGGCGCAGCCGGTCCTGGACGCGGCACGGGCGGGGCTGGCCGGGCTGCTCGGCGTCCGGCCGGAGGGCATCGCGTTCGTGGAGAGCGCGAGCGCCGCGCTCCAGACGCTGCTCGTCTCCTGGCCGCTGCAGCCAGGCGACACCGTGGCGGTGCTGCCGAGCGAGTGGGGGCCCAACCTGGCTGCGTTCGGTCATCATGGCCTGCGGCCGGCCGAGCTGGCGACCCGCGGCGACGGAACCGTCGACCTTGACCACCTGAAGGCGGTCCTGGCCGCCTCGCCGCCGGCCTTCGTCCACCTCACGCAGGTGGCGTCGCACCGCTGCCTGATCCAGCCGGTGGCCGAGGCCGCCGCGCTGTGCCGGGCGGCCGGGGTACCGCTCTGGGTGGACGCCGCGCAGGCGCTGGGCCACGTGGATACCGCCTGCGGCGCGGACGTGCTATATGCCACCAGCCGCAAGTGGCTGACCGGCCCGCGCGGTATCGGGCTGCTGGCGGTGTCCGATCGCTGGTGGGACACGCTGCAGGTGCGTACCTCCCCGCTGGCGCTGGGCAGCGCCGTGCCGGGAACGCCGCCGGTGCGGCTGCTGGAGTCGCATGAGGCCAACGTCGCGGGGCGGGTCGGCCTTGCCGCGGCGGTGCGTGAGCATCTGGACACCGGGCCGCGGAACGTATGGCCGCGGCTGGCCGAGGTCGGCGCGCTGACCCGGGAAGCGCTCGACGGCCTGCCCGGCTGGGCCGTGCTTCGCCCCGGCGGCGGCTCGTCGGCCATCACCGCGCTGCGCGCGAGTGCCGGCCAGGACATCGGCGCCACCCGGGCCAGGCTGCTGGCCGGGTACGGCATCGTCACCACCGCCGAAATCCCGGCCCGGGCTCCGCAGGAGATGACCGAGCCGCTGCTGCGGATCAGCCCGCATGTGGACTGCACCCTCGAGGATCTCGGCCTGCTCCGCGACGCGTTGCTGGCCGTGAGCTGACCGCGGCCGGCTGCTCCCCGCCGCCGGCTAGCGCGAGGGGTGCACGACCAGCGCGCTGCCGCCGTACAGCCGGACCGGCTCGGCGACGGCCTCGAAGCGCCCGTGGCCGAGCATCTGAAGCGCGGTCGCGTCGCCCGGATAGTGGTCCAGCGGCAGGTATCGGCCCGGTGGCCAGCGTGAACTTCTCGCCGAACTGGCTGGTCAGCTGGTGTGCCAGGGCGCTGCGGTAGAAGGCGGGCTCGGCCAGCGAGGTGGGCGAGTTCGTCTGGCTCACCCGCGGTGCGGCCAGCGCCGCGGCAGCGACATGCCGAAGTCCACGTGGTTCAGGATGATCTGCAGGATGGTGGTGATGATGGTCGAGCCGCCGGCCGCGCCCACCGCGAAGTCCGGCTTCCCGTGCCGGAGCACGATGGCCGGGCCCATGCTGGACCGCGGCTGCTTCCCGCCTGCCGGCAGGTTCGGGTCGTAGGCTCCCGGAGCGGGCGGCGCGAAGTCGAAGTCGGTCATCTCGTCGTTGAGCAGGAAGCCGTAGCCGGGCACGGTCTGGCCGCTGCCGCCGAAGAAGTTGATCGTGTTGGTGTAGCCGACGACGTCGCCCTGCTTGTCCACCGTGACGATGTTGTTGGTGTGCGTCCCTCGTTGACGGTCGGCGCTGGCGCGCCCTGGTTGCGGCACTTCTGGTACGGCGGCGTCGGGTCACCGGGCGCCGCCGGGGAGATCAGCGCCCTGCTGTGCACCAGGCACCGCCGGGTGGCGGCGAACGTCGGGCTGAGCAGCGACCGGACCGGCACGCCGACGTAGCGCGGGTCGCCGACGTAGGCGTCGCGGTCGGCGTAGGACAGCCGGGAGGCCTCCAGGTAGTGGAACAGCGCGGTCGCCCTCGGCTCGGCCTTCAGGTTCCACCCGTTCAGTATGTTCAGCGCCTCGCCCACGGTGGTGCCGCTGCTGGACGGCGGGGCCATGCTGTAGACGTCAAGGCCCCGGTAGCGGACGTGGGTCGGCGCGCTGGACCGTGGCCCGGTAGCCGCGCAGGTCGCTCATCGTCATGATCCCGGGCAGCTTGACCACGTGGTTGCCGGGGGAGAGGGCGGGGTGGTCGTCGGCCCGGACGATGGCCCGGCCGAGCGGCCCGTCATACAGGTAACCCGGGCCGTAGCGGGCCAGCAGCCGGTAGGTCCTGGCCAGGTCGGGGTTGCGCAGCAGGTGCCCGTCCGGCAGCGGCCGGCCGGCCGTGGTGAGGAACAGCTTGCGGCTGGCGGTGTAGGACCGCAGCTCGGGGAGGTCGGACTGCTCGAGCTGCCGGAAGTCCGCGCCGACGCGGAAGCCGCGGCTCGCCACGCCGATGGCCGGCTGCAGGTCCGCGGCCAGGCTGTGCCGGCCGTACCGCTGCACGGCCTTGGCCCAGGTAGCCAGCCATCGAGGGCACCCCGGTGGCCAGCGGCTGGTCGGAGGCGTAGAAGTAGTCCAGCGGCTTGCCCGTCTTCGGGTTGTCGAACATCGTCGGCGTGCAGGCGCTGGGGCAGGTCTCGCGGCCGTCGATGGTCACGACCTGGTGGGTCTTGGCCAGGTAGATCACCATGAAGCCGCCGCCGCCCGGGCCGGCCACGAACGGGATCGTCACGCCCATCGCGGCGGCCGTCGCCACCGCGGCGTCGATCGCGTTGCCGCCCCGCTTCAGCACGTCGATGCCCGCCTGGCTCGCGCCCAGGCTCATGGACGCGACCGCGCCTCCGGTGCCCACGGCGACCGGCTCCTTCCTGACGCCAGCCGCAGCCCGGCCCGCCGCAGCCCGGCCGGCCGTGGCCCGGCCCGGCGCCGCGCTGGCCAGGGACGGCAGCCCGGCCAGCCCCGCGGCCAGCGCAAACGTGACAAGAACGGCCATCAGGCGGCGGCGATGCATCGGTACCTCACGAAGGTCGCGGATGAGAATGCTGGCGCACTTTCCCGTTCTGCTGCCCGGTACCAGCGCCGTAAACCCTGTCCATCACGCAGCAGGCACGCGGGAGATAAGCGGTTCGCCTGGCGGCCGGGCGGGCTCTGGGGCAGCGCCGGTCAGCTGCCGAGGTGAGCCAGGACGGCCAGCACCCGCCGGTTGTCGTCGTCAGAGGGCTGCAGGCCGAGCCGGATGAAGATGGATGCGGTGTGCTTGGCCACGGAGCGCTCGGTGATCACGAGTCGCTCGGAGATGGCGGCGTTGGTGCGGCCCTCGGCCATCAGCGCGAGCACCTCGCGCTCGCGCGGGCTGAGCGCGGCCAGGCCATGATCCCCGGCGTTGCGGGCCAGCAAGCGGGAGATCACCTCCGGGTCCATCGCGGTACCGCCGGCGGCGACCCGGCGCACCGCTTCGACGAACTGGGCGCTGTCCAGCACCCGGTCCTTGAGCAGGTAGCCGACGCCGCCGGTGCCGCCGGCCAGCAGCTCGCGGGCATAGAGCTGCTCGACGTACTGGGACAGCACGAGCACTGGCAACCCGGGGACCTCGCGCCGGGCCGCCAGCGCCGCCCGCAGCCCCTCGTCGGTGAAGGTCGGCGGGAGCCGGACGTCCACCACGGCCACGTCCGGATGGTGCTCGGCCACGGCGGCCAGCAGGTCGGTCCCGTTGTCGACGGCGGCGGCGATCTCGAGGCCGTGCGCCTCGAGCATCCGGGTCAGGCCGTCCCTCAGGAGGAAGAGGTCTTCGGCGATGACAACGCGCATGGGATCTCCATCGTCACCGTGGTGGGGCCGCCCGGCGGGCTGCTGACGGCGAGCACGCCGTCGAACGCCGCGAGGCGGCGCTCGATGCCGCTCAGGCCGGTGCCGCGAGCCGGGTCGGCGCCGCCGCAGCCGGTATCAGTGACGCCGACCCGGAGCATGCCGCCGGAGTGCCGGATGTCGACCCAGGTTTCGCGCGCTCCGGCGTGCTTGGCCACGTTGGCCAGCAGCTCGCTGACCGCGAAGTAGGCGGCCGATTCCACCGCCGCCGGCGGGCGGCCTGGCAGCTCGCAGGCCAGGTGCACCCGCAGCGGCGTGTCCAGGGCCAGCGCCCGGACCGCCTCGGCCAGGCCGCGGTCGGCCAGCACCGGCGGGTGGATGCCGCGGACCAGGTCCCGCAGCTCGGTCAGGGCCCGGGCCGAGGCTTCGCGCGCCTCGGCCAGCAGCACCCGCGCCGCGTCGGGATTGGTGTCAAGCACCTGCCCGGCGGCATCCAGCGTCATGCCCATCGCCACCAGCCGGGCCTGCGCCCCGTCGTGCAGGTCCCGCTCGATCTGGCGCATCGCCGCCGCGCCGCTGTCGATCGTCTCGGTCCGGGTCTGCGCCAGATGGCGGACCCGCTGCGCCATCTCCACCTGCCCGGCCGGCTCCAGCATCGAGCGAGCGAGCCAGCCGTAGGCCCGCAGCAGCCACGGGGCGGTCCACAGCGCGACCGCCACGCAGGCCAGGCCCAGCAGGACGAGCACCGGCTTGGTGTTTCCCGGGAAGGCCGGCGGCGGTATCGCGATCGGGGGATTCAGGACAGGCCCGATGAAGGCGATCAGGCCGAGCGCCGCCAGCCCGGCGGGGATGGCCGCCAGGATCCAGCCCACGCACGCGTTCGTCAGCACCCACAGCAGATCCCGCCAGGTCGCCGCGTCGCCCAGCAGCCACTCCAGGCGCGCCCTGAAGCTGATCTCCCCGCTCGCAGCGCCCGGCGGCAGTGGCCGGTAGGCGGCGGCGATGGGCACGCCGCACCACTGCCCGGCCAGCTGCCTGGTCAGGTTGGCCAGCCGCCGCATGCCCAGCAGCACGGCGGGGAGCAGCAGGACCCCGAGCCCGAGCCCGGCCAGGGTCATCGCCAGCCCGAGGATCAGCCGCAGGCTCTCGCCCGAGCCGGTGTCGTGCATGTGGCTCAGCAGGAGCACGACACCCAGCCAGGTCATGATCAGGGCCACCGACAGCACGAAGGCCAGCAGCAGGGCCGCCCCGGCAAGCATCAGCCCGCAGAAGGCCAGTCCCCGGCCGGCGGCGACGGCGCCCGTTCGGATCCCCAGCCTGGGCCCGTTCCGCTGGACCGGGCTACCCGGGGTGGCCGTTCCGCCGTTCATGACTGATCTCCCTCAGCAGGGTCTGCTCCCGCCAGTCTGCCGGTCGGCGGGCTGGGCGCGCAGTGACCCTGGAACCCCAAAAGGGGGTGTACCTAGATCTACCCCAAAGACGCCGTTCAGGCATATGTCGGGGGGCATTGGCCGGCGCCTACCGTCACTGATTGTGACGTTCAACCCGGACCCCGGGCAACGTCATAACCCCGGATCCACCCGAACGGCTCCGGCGAAGACAAACGGAGGGAACGGCATGAACATCATCGAGTCCACCGGGCTCGGCAAGCGTTACCGCCGAAGCTGGGCGCTGCGGGACTGCACGCTGGAGATCCCCGGCGGGCACCTGGTGGCCCTGGTCGGGCCGAACGGCGCGGGCAAGACCACCCTGCTGAGCATGGCGGTCGGCCTGACCACGCCGACCGCGGGCATGGTCGCCGTCCTGGACGGCGGGCGTGCCGGATCGCCGGACGCGCTGGACCGGATCGCGTTCGTGGCGCAGGACGCGCCGCTGTACGGCAATCTGCCGGCCGGCGACATGCTGCACCTAGCTCGCAACCTGAACCGGCGCTGGGACGCCCGGCGGGCCGAAGGCCGGCTGGCCGAGCTCGGCATCCCGCTGGACAAGAAGGTCGGCAAGCTGTCCGGCGGCCAGAAGGCGCAGCTCGCCCTGACCATCGCCCTGGCCCGCCGGCCCGACCTGCTGGTCCTCGACGAGCCGCTCGCCGCACTGGACCCGCTGGCCAGGCACGACTTCATGGAGTCGGTGACGGCCGCGGTAGCGGCGGACGGCATCTCTGTCGTGCTGTCCTCGCACGCGCTGGCCGAACTGGAGCGGGTCGCCGACTACCTGATCGTGCTGACCCGCGGCCAGATGCAGGTGGCCGGCGAGGTGGCGGACCTGCTGGCTGAGCACCGGGTGCTGACCGGCCCCGCGGGCCAGGCCGACGACGCCGCGCGGCGGATGCGTGTCGTGCACCGCGGCAGCGACGGCGCCCAGTCACGCCTGCTGGTCAGGACCACCACCCCGGACGAGCCGGTGCCGGCGGGCTGGCAGTGCCGCGGCGCCGGCCTGGAGGAGATCGTCCTCGCTTACCTGCGCGAGCCGGGCGCCCCGGCGCGGGCCGCCGACGAAACGGCCAGTTACCGAAATGGAGCACGATCATGAGCAAGCCAGCCGCCCCGCCGCCGGGTTCTGCGACGGCCTCATCGCCTGCGGCCAGGGCCATCCCTGTGCCCGCGGCTGCCAAACCTGCGCCGCCCGCCCGCGGGCGGCCCGTGCCCTGGACCAGGCTGGCCTGGGTTACCTGGCGCCAGCACCGGACCATGCTGGCCGGGGCGGCCACCCTGCTCGGCGCGCTGGGCCTGTACCTGCTGATCATGGGGCTGAAGATCCGCAGCGCCTACGCCACGGTCGCCAGCTGCCACCCAGCCGCCTCGGCCCACTGCCAGTCGCTGGCTCATGCCTTGCAGAACTATTACGGTTCGCAAAGCGGGTCGGTGGTGACCTCAGGCCTGAACGCCCAGACCATCCCGTTCCTGCTGCTGGCCGTGCCGGTGCTGCTCGGCGTGTTCGCCGGGGCGCCGCTGCTGGCCCGGGAGTTCGAGAGCGGAACCTTCCGGTTCGCCTGGACCCAGGGCTGCGGGCGGGTGCGCTGGACGGTCACCAAGCTGGTGCTGCTCGCGGCGGTGCTGACCGCGGCCGCCGAGGCCTTCAGCCTGCTCTTCTCCTGGTACTTCCACCCCTTCATCGCCGATGGCCAGACCGGCCAGTTCCCGATGCAGCTGTTCGGCACGAGCGGCGTCGACTTCGCCGCCTGGACCCTGGCCGCCTTCGCCATCGGCGCGTTCGCCGGGGCGCTGATCCGGCGCACGGTCCCGGCCATGGCCGCGGCGCTGGCCACCTGCACCGTGCTGGACGTGGTGACCATGATGTCCCTGCGCCAGCGCTACCAGACCCCGCTGTTCAGCAAGGGAGCCAACCTCCCGGCCGGCAACAATGCCTGGGTGCTCAGCAACTGGTACACGGGCCCGAACGGGAAGGCGCAGAGTCAGCAGGCGATCAACAACCTGATCCAGCACGCGCCCGCAAGGGTCCAGCGTTCGCTGAACCCGAATTCCCTCGAGGCGTGGCTGAGCCAGCGGCACTACACGCAGTGGTGGTCCTATGACCCGCAGAGCCGGTTCTGGCACTTCCAGCTCATCGAGGGCGGCTGGCTGCTCGCGCTGTCCGCGATCCTCATCGCGGCCACCGTCTGGCTGGTCCGCCGCCGGGCGGCCTGACGCCATGGCGCCAATCAGGGAGAGCACGATGACCATCGGCTGGATCCGCCGGCCGTCACCACACGCCGGGGATCAGCCGCTTGCGCGGCGCCGCGAAGGCCTGGTACTCCGCTCCCAGAGCCTCGGTCAGCTGCTTCTCCTCGGCGCGGATGCGGACGGCCAGCCCGATGCCGCCCAGTACCGCGACAGCCACCAGGCTGAGCACGTCGCCGCTGGCCAGCGCGAAGCCGGCCAGGCACAGCGCGATCCCGGTGTAGGACGGGTGCCGCACATACCGGTAAGGCCCCGTCGTCACCACCCGGTGGCCAGGCTGGATCTCGATCTGGTACTGGAAGAAGCGGCCCAGCGAGGCGATGGACCAGGCCCGCACCGCCGCCCCCGCCGCGATCAGCACGATGCCGGCGACTACCGGCCACAGCCGCCCGCCGGGCCACAGCACCCCGCCGTGGCGGCCGATCCGCTCGGCCGCGAAGACCGACCCCCCGATGCAGACGATGACTACCAGGGCGGTGGGGTCGCGCGCGGTCAGGTGGCCCGCGCGCCAGCGCTGCCGCACGCTCATCACGGCCTCGAAGGCGAACCAGGCGAGCGCCACGCCGTCGAAGGTGGCGGCGGCGGCGCCGTGCGAGAAGACCAGCGGCTCGGTCACCCTGCCAGTTGACCACCCGGGTGCAGCCGGCACCGGCGCGGGGGATGGATCGCCGTTTGCCGGGTGTTGAGGGAAGATAGACCCCAAGACACGGGCAGGAGGCAGGATCAGTGGCGTCGGACCGGGGAGAACTTTACGAGGTGGACACCACCGCCCCGCAACTCGATGGCGCCGCCCTGCTCTGGTATTTCGACGGCTTCATCGACGCCGGGGCGGCGGGGCGGCTGCTGGCTGAGCACTTGCTGGAGAACCTCGACCACAAGGTCGTCGCGACCTTCGACGTGGACCGGCTCATCGACTACCGGTCCCGGCGCCCGGTCATGACCTTCGACAAGGACCACTGGGAGCGCTACGACAACCTGGAACTCGTCGTGCACCAGGTACACGACGCGGCCGGCGCTCCCTTCTTCCTGCTCACCGGGCCCGAGCCTGATCACGAGTGGGAGCGCTTCACCGCCGCGGTGGGCGAACTGTCGCAGCGGCTGGGCGCCGGCCTTGCCGTCGGCTTCCACGGCATCCCGCTGGGCGTGCCGCACACCCGGCCGCTCGGCGTGACCGCGCACGCCACCCGGTCCGAGCTGGTGGACGCGGACCGGGCGCTGCCTAACCAGCTGCAGGTGCCGGGCAGCATCTCGGCGCTGCTGGAGTTCCGTCTTGGCCAGGCCGGCCGGGACGCGGCCGGGTTCGCCGTGCACATTCCGCACTACCTTGCGCAGGCCGCCTACCCGGCCGGAGCCGTCCGGCTGCTCGAATCGGTAACCGGGCTGACCGGGCTGTCGCTGCCCGATGAATCGCTGCGCGAGGCGGCCCGCCGCACCGACGACGAGATCAACCGGCAGGTGGAGGCGTCCGCCGAGGTCACCGAAGTCGTGCAGGCGCTGGAGCAGCAGTATGACGCGGCCGCCGAGGCCGACCCTGAGCCCGGCCTGATGGTCGATCCGGAGAACATGCCCACGGCCGATGAGCTGGGCGAGCAGTTCGAGCGCTTCCTCGCCGAGCAGCAGGGCCCGGCCAACCCGCAGGACCTCTAGGGGCGCGGAAGCGCCGTGGCGCCCGCGGCCGGCGGCCGCCTGAGGCCGGCCCGGCTGGCGGTAAGGTCCTGTCATGACGCAGCGGCCGTTGCGGGAGATCGTCGATCCGGGCTGGGCGGAAGCCCTCGAGCCCGTCGCCGGCCAGATCAGCGCGATGGGAGACTTCCTGCGAGCCGAGATCGCGGCGGGCCGGAGCTACCTGCCGCCCGGCGAGCTCGTACTGCGCGCGTTCCGGCAGCCCTTCGACGACGTGCGGGTGCTCATCGTCGGCCAGGATCCGTATCCCACTCCCGGTCACCCGGTCGGGCTGAGCTTCTCGGTCGCTCCGCAGATCCGGCGGCTGCCGGGCAGCCTGGTCAACATCTTCCGCGAGTACACGACGGATCTCGGCTACCCGACGCCGGCCAACGGCGACCTCACTCCGTGGACCGAGCGCGGCGTGCTGCTGCTGAACCGGGTCCTCACGGTGCAGCCCGGCCACCCCGCCGCGCACCGGGGCGCGGGCTGGGAACAGGTCACCGACCAGGCCATCCGGGCGCTCGCGGCGCGCGGCAAGCCGCTGGTCGCGATCTTGTGGGGTCGTGACGCGCGCAGCCTCGTCCCGCTGCTGGGCGGCGTGCCGTGCATCGAGTCGGCCCATCCGAGCCCGATGTCGGCCGACCGCGGGTTCTTCGGCTCCCGGCCGTTCAGCCGGGCCAACCGCCTGCTCGAGCAGCAGGGTGCCGCCCCGATCGACTGGAAGCTGCCCTAGAAACCGGACCCGGGCGGCGCTCAGCCGTGCGCCGCGGTGATGGCCGAGATCACCACGAGCGTGACGGTGCAGGCCGCCGCCAGCCCGTGGATCATGACCAGGTGGGTCGGGAAGGCGGCAGACTCGCGGCCCGGCCGCCGCCCGGCCCGCCGGGTCAGCGCGGCCCAGCTCAGCCCGGCCAGCACGGTGGTCACGACCACGCCGAACGCTATCCACGCGAACAGCCGGTCATCGGTCATCACGAAGAAGATCCAGAACGTCAGCCCGGTGAGCGCGAACAGGGGATGCATGAACTCCAGCAGCGGCGACCCCTCGGCTTCCGGCCCGCCGCCGCCCGGCGCCGTTCCGCCTCGCGGGGCCGTGATGCTCGCCAGCGCGGCCGCGCCCACCACCGTGGCGCCGTCCGGCCCCGGCGCCAGCACGTCAGCCTGCACGCCGGCGGGGGACGCCACGGCGCCGCCGCCGCTGCGGCCCGCCGTCCCTGCTTGCTCGGCCCGCCGTCCCTGCTTGCTGGCCTGGCGTCCCCGTTTGCTGGCCTGGCGTCCCCGTTTGCTGGCCTGCCGTCCCCTGTTACTGGGCCGCCGTCCCCTCCTGCTGCCCCGGCGTGCCCGCTTGCCGGCCTGCCGTCTCCGCTTCCCGGCCCGGCGTGCCCGCCTGCCGGCCCGGCGCCGGCTGGCCGATGCAGTCCCGCGGCCTGCCGCTGGGCGGCGATCACGGCCGCGAGCAGGTAGACCCCGATGCCCGCGGTAAGCACCCACACCACCATTCCCGCGATCTTCACCGAGCTCCCTTCGCCGCCCGCACGACGCGGCCGCGCCGCCGCGCCCCCTCCACGCTAGGCCCGCCCCGGGGCGGTCAGGCACGGGGCACCCGCCCAGAGCGTCCGCCCCGGCCGCTACGCTTCTTGACCTGTGACCACCAGCGACGGCTCGCGCCCGGCCGAGCGCGCCAGCACCGCCGATGGCGCACCTGCAGCCAGCACGGCATCCGCCGTCCCCGGCGCGCGCACCAGGCAGGCCGGGTACCGGCAGCACCGGTTCACGCCGCTACCCGGATCCTGTGAAATCCTGCTGGTCAGGCACGGCGAATCGCAGCCCGCCTACCCCGGCAGCCCGTTCCCGCTGACCGACGGCCGGGCCGATCCCGAGCTAGCTCCCGAGGGCGCCGGGCAGGCCGAGCGCGTGGCGCAGCGGCTGGCCGCCCAGCGCATCGACGCCATCTATGTCACCTCGCTGCGCCGGACCGCGCAGACCGCGCGGCCGCTGGGCCAGCGGCTCGGGCTGGTCCCGAACGTCGAGCGCGAGCTGCGCGAGGTCGGCCTCGGTGACTGGGAGCGCATCTTCCGGCAGAAGGTGGCGGAGAACGGCCCGCTGGTGCGGCGCATGTGGGCCGAGGGGCGCTGGGACGTCATCCCCGGTGCGGAGTCGGCCGCCGAGTTCGCCGCCCGGGTCCGGGGCGCGATCGAGCGGATCGCCGCGGCCCATCCCGATCAGCGCGTGGCCGTGTTCACCCACGGCGGCGTCATCGGCCAGGCCATGGCGCTGGCCAGCGGCTCGCGGGTGTTCGCCTTCACCGGCGCGGACAACGGCTCGGTGTCGCATCTGGTGATCGCTGACGGCCAGTGGATCATCCGCGGGTTCAACGACACCGCGCACCTCGAGCCCGCGTTCAGCCCGCAGGCCACGGCGCCGGCTTGACCCGCGGCGCTCGGCGCACCGAGGTACCAGACGCTCGCCGGGACAAAATCGCCGCGTCGGCGAAAGAGCTGCCCCGGCCGTCACCGGGGGCGGATTATCATCTCGTGATAGACGGCGAAGTGAGCAGGGTGCTGGAGCAGACCGAATCCTCAGATGTGTGGCGCGCGCTGCCCTGCGAGGTGGCGGCGCTGCTGCGGCCGCAGGTCGACCAGGCGGTCGCCGAGATGATTGACGCGATCCAGCAGGGCGTACCCGAATATGCCCGCCCGCTCGACGCCTCCTACACCTATGCGATCAGCCGGGCCGTGCGTCACTCGGTCGAGCAGTTCATCGAGCGGGTGGCCGACCCCGAGGCATCCTTCGACGAGATCGTGGCGGAGTTCCGCGCGATCGGTGGCGTGGAGGCGCGGGAGGGACGCAGCCTGGAGCCGCTGCAGAACGCGCTGCGGCTCGGCGCCCGGGTAGCGTGGCGCTGGCTATGCGCCGCGGCGGGCGAGCCGGGCATGGACATGCGGGTGCTTGGCCGCATCGGCGAGGCCATCTTCGTGTACCTCGACGAGCTGGCCGCGGCCTGCGCGACCGGCTATCAGGAAGCCCGGGCCCGGGTCGCGGGGGAGCGCGAGCGGCGGCGCAGGCGGCTGCTCGACCTGATCGTCGTGGACCCTCCGGCGTCCAGGGAAGCCATCGCCGACCTGGCCAAGGCGGCCGGGTGGACACTGCCCGACCGGGTTGCGCTCGCGGCGGCGGAGGAGCGTCCGGGGCTGGACGTGGCCGGCCTGTCGCTACCGCCGGGCGTGCTGGCCGACTGGATGCGCCGCGAGCCGTGCCTGCTGGTCCCCGATCCGGACGGGCCGGGCCGGGCCGCGCTCATCGACAGCGCACTGTGCGGCTGGGCGGCGGCGCTTGGCCCCTCCGTCCCGCTGTCGCGGGCCAGCGCGTCACTGCGCTGGGCGCGCGAGGCGCTCGCGCTCGGGCTGCGGGGGGTCATCGGCTTCGGCGGCGGGGTGATCCGTTGTGACGAGCACATGTCCACGCTGCTGATCTTCTCCGACGAGGAGCTGGCGGAGGCGCTGCGTGCGGCCAGGCTGGCGCCGCTCGACCGGCTCAAGCCCGTCGTGCGGGACCGGCTCGCCGACACCCTGCTGTGCTGGCTGCAGCATGGCGAGAACGCCAACGAGGTGGCAATGCTGCTGCGGGTGCACCCGCAGACGGTGCGGTACCGGCTGCGGCAGATCGACGAGCTGTTCGGCGGCGAGCTGCGCGATCCGGACCGCCGGTTCGAGCTGGAGATGGCGCTGCGCGCCAGGCAGCTGATCGAGGCCGGCGCCCCGGGCTGAGCGGAGTGCCGTTTCGTCAGGCGTGCCGCATCCAGAGGTTTGTCTCGGCGTACGTCCCGCGGTCCAGCTCGCGGTCGATGCCGACCAGGTCCAGCGCGTCCGGCACCACGTACTTGCCGGTCTGCGGGAAGGCCATCGCGGCCCAGTCCTCCCATTCGCCGACGCTGCCGGTGATGATCATGGAGCGCGGGGCAGGCCCGAGGATGCTGGCCCCGAGCCGCTGGTGGGCGCGGACCCAGGGGTCCAGGTGCAGACCGTCAGGCGCGGGCTCCACCCGGCGAAGTCCGCCATCGGGGTCAGCGGGTAGCGCCTCTTCAGCGTCGGCCGGACCGGCGCGATCACCCGCTGCAGGCCGCGGCGCGCCGCCCGCTCACGCAGCGCGGTGAGCACTCGCCCCGCCAGCCCGCTGCCCTGCCTGCCCTGCTTGACGGCGGCCGCCATCACCGACAGGGTGTCCGGCGCGGTTCCGTCCTGGTGGCCGCCGACCGCCCGCACCAAGGCCCCGTCGTATCCGTCGGGCAGCGAGGCGACGCTGCCGTCCCACTGGATCGGCACTCCCCAGCCTCCGGCGACGACCTCGCCGTCGTCGAGCAGCAGGATGTCGTAGTGCGCGAAGTACACCTCTACCCGGCCGATGTGCGCCGCCGAGACTGGGTCGTGGAAGATGAACTCCGGCCATTCGCCGCGAAAGGCAGCGCGGGCCTGACCGTCGAGATCCGGCCGTTCGCTGCTCGTGATCACCTCTATCTCGCCCATGGCACTCTCCGCTTCCCGCCGACGATGGAAGGAACACCCATGCGCCCTGTCGTCGTCACCTACCGTGCCGACTGGCCGGACCGAGCCGCCGCGCTGACGGCGTCGCTGCGAGAGCGACTCGCCCCGCTGGCCGAGCGGGTTGAGCATATCGGCAGCACGTCCATCCCCGGGATGGCCGCCAAGGACGTTCTCGACCTGCAGGTCAGCGTGGCCGACCTGCAGGAGGCTGCCGGGGCCTTCGATGAGCCGCTGGCCGGTCTCGGGTTCGAGCGCAGCCCTTACCAGTTTGATCATGTCCCGGCGGGCCGGGACGACGACCCGGAGCAGTGGGCGAAGCGGCTCTGGCTCCGCCGCGGACGGCTGGGCGCGGTCAACCTGCACGTGCGCCGGCGCGGCTCACCGAACGAGCGGCTGGCGCTGCTGTTCCGGGACTGGTTCCGCGCGCACCCGGACGCGATAGCCGGCTACGCGGCCTTCAAGGTCGCGCTGTCCGCGGCCGTTCCCGACGTGGAGGTCTACTCCGACATCAAGGATCCCGTGGTCGACGTCGTGATCGCCGCGGCGCAGGAGTGGGCGGACGCCACCGGATGGCGGCCCTGACCAGGCGAGGAGGAACCATGATCATATGGATCAACGGCGCCTTCGGCGCCGGCAAGACCACGCTGGCCGCGAAGCTGCAGCGGCGGATGCCGGACGCGATCAGCTACGACCCGGAGTACCTCGGCGACATCCTGACCAGATGGGTGCCCATGCCGGACAGCGGAGACTTCCAGGATCTCCCCGCTCTGGCGGAAGCTGGCGGCCCATTGCGCCATCGCCCTGACCGCCGAGTACCGCCGGACCCTGATCGTTCCGATGACGCTGGTGAACCCGCAGTACCGCGATGAGATCTTCGGGCTGATCGGCCTGGCCGGCCACGCCATCCTGCACGTCTTCCTCGACGTGCCCGCCGCCGAGCTGCACCGCCGCATCGACGGTCAGCTGGTCCACGAGGCCGACGCCGAGCGGGACGCCGGAACCCGGGCCTTCCGGCACCGCAACGTTGAATGCTGCGTCGCGGCCCGCGCCGCGCTCCCGCCTGGCACCGTGATCTTGCGTGGCGACCAGCACACGCCGGCCGACCTGGCCAGCCTCGTACTCAGCGCACCAGGGTGTCGAACAGGTGCCGGAGCTCCGCCGCCGGGCTCAGCGGTAAGGCCGCCGTGCACCGGCCCGGCTGGATGATCGTGCTGCGCGGCGCGGTGAGCCAGCCGAACCGCGCGCCGGCGACCGGCCGGCAGGCCCGCCACTGCGGCGCCCCTCCTCGATCGCGGTCAGGCGTGAACCCCAGTCGCATTACAGAGCTTGAAAGGCCAGCGTTTGAGTCCTTCCTGGTAGTGGATCAGCAAGAGTGGCGGTTATCTGAGTTGCGCCGGCCTGCACGGCCGTGGTGGGGTGCGCTGGTGGACACTCACGCCGTGCGTGTGGCATTCGATGCCCAGATCCGGCGGAGGGCCGGGGCAGACGAGCCGGGTGCGGTCGTCGAGGCCGATGCTGGAGTGCTGCGCTGGCTTGCGCCGGGGACGCAGTCGTCGTGCGTTACCTGGTCGGAGCTCACCCGCGACTCTGCCGATGCCGTGATCGCCGCGCAGGTGCGGTATTTCGCGGCTCGCGGTACGCCTGTGGAGTGGAAGCTCTACGACTACGACCAGCCGGCCGATCTGGCCCAGCGGCTGCTGGCGGCCGGCTTCGTGGCCGATGACGAGGAGCTGATGCTGGTCGCCGAGACCGCTGCCATCGCCTGCGATGTCCAGCTGCCCGAGGGCGTGCGGCTGGATCTGGTGACCGACGATGCCGGCGTCGAGGCGATGATGGCCGTGCACGACCTGGCGTTCGCCGAGCACCCGTCTCCTGAGCTCGGCGAACGCCTGGCGGCCCAGCTCAGGCAGGCACCTGAGCTGATCCAGATGGTCGTCGCCATGGCCGGTGACGAGCCGGTCAGCGCGGCCAGGGTGGAGTTCACCCCCGGAACCGATTTCGCCGGGCTGTGGGGCGGGGGAACGGTGCCGGCCTGGCGCGGCCGGGGGATCTTCCGCGCCCTGGTCGCGTACCGGGCAGGCTTGGCCGCCGCCCGCGGCTACCGCTATCTTCAGGTTGACGCGCTGCCAGCCAGCCGGCCGATCCTGCAGCGGCTTGGCTTCGAGCCGGTCGCCGCCACCACCCCCTACGTCTGGAGGCCGCCAGGCCAGTAGGTGAGCCGGCGCGCACCCGCAGGCAGGCGGATGCCACTCGACGATCCAGCTAAGGCGGTCCAGGTTCGAAGGGTCAGTCCGGTCTGGGCGAGGAATCCGCTGATGAGCTCCGGCCGGTACTGGATGCGCTTGAGCCGGTTCCCGACGACAGCGGCCAGCTGATCGACGTTGCGGGCGGCGAGGTTGCCCAGGCCGTTCTTCATGTTCGCCCAGACGCCCTCGGCCGGGTTGAGATCCGGGGCAGCGCGCTCCCGCTGTGCGCAGTTAGGCCGTAGCCGGGCCCTTGCGACAGCGAGCCCGGGACGACGCCCCGTCCCGGGCTCCCTGTTCTCCCGTCGCGGCAGGCGCCAACCCTGACCAAATGGTGGCTGCTGAAAGTCTCCGGGCCGCTGCCCGGCCACCCCCAGCCGGGCGCGGCGAGTTCGTGATGGAGGCCAGCTTGGCTCTCCGCGTGTCCTTGCTCCGGCGTGTGATCCAGCCAGCGCGGTCGCGCGTCAATCCAGGCATGAAGGCAACCACGACCATTGCGGCGGCCGTCGCCTTAGGGCTGTGTACTCTGACCGCGGCGGGTAGGCCCGCATCTGACGCCGCCGTCGGGGTAGCGCCAACCGGGCCAGTGCGAACGGTCACATCGACGTTGTTCGGCCTGAACGGAGTGGACACTACCGGCCCGGCGTGGAACAACAAGCATCTGCTTGCCGCGCTCGGCAGGTTCTTCGGTGCTGGTGTGCTGCGCGTCCCGGGCGGTACGGCGGCGAATTACTGGAGCTGGCACGATGGCTGGTTCCAGCCCGCCAGCACCAGATGGCCGGGCGAGTCGCGAACCCGGGTAGATGACCGGCTGCCGATCTTCAACGATGCGCTGAGGTCGTCGGGGGAGACTCCGGTGTACGTCCTGAATACCCTCACATACAAGAGCCAGATCGGTTCGGCCAGGGTCAACCAGGCCATGCTGCACTCCCAACTGCGATTCCTGGACGCTGCGGCGGCATTGGGATGGCCGGTCAAGATGGTGGAACTGGGAAACGAGCTGTACCTGAGCGGGGCAACGCACACCAGCAAGCACCACGCCCAGGATTACGAGGAGCGATTTCCCACCGCGGCCGACTACGCCCGCCAGATGAATCCCTGGATCACCGCGATCCACCATGCCTTTCCCGGCGTGCAGGTCGCCGCGGTGGCCACCGACGCCAACGACCTGCGCGGCATCACGCCGCGCCGGAGCGGCTGGAATAACGATGTGCTGCCCATCCTGCGGGGCGAAGACGCGATGACCATGCACGTGATTCTGCGCGAGGGTGATCCGGCGGCGAGTCCCAGCACCATGCTCGCATTCCCCTACCTGCATCTGCAGAAGCTCAAGGCAAACGAGCTCAAGCTGCTGGGGTCCTACAAGCTCCCGGTATGGATCACCGCGTTCGGCATGTCCGACGCCACGCCCGATCACGTGCTGCGGAGCACCTGGCTGCAGGGGCTGTTCGTGGGCGAGGAGGCGCTGCTGATGCTGAGCATCCCGGCCATCAAGACTCTGGAGTTGCCCTCATCAGTGGGGAAGGCCAGGGATGTGATCTTTGACGGCCCGGACGGATTCGGCAAACACGGCCCGGTGACCGTGCCGTTCGCGGTTACCGCGCAGGGTGCGACGGCGTCGGTGATCCAGAGGGCATTGCACCGCGCTACCAAGATCCAGGCACTCGGATTTTCGCCGGAGCCAAAGCTCGGCCGCACCGGCGCGCCAGCCGTGGTGGGCGATGTGCTGACCACCGCGGCCGGCCCTGAGGTGTTGCTGGAGAACCTGTCCGCGCAGCCGGTCAGCCTCAATGTGTCGTCTATCTTCAGCACCCGCTTCACCGCGTCCCAGACCAGCGCGCCGACGGTGCACACACTCGTGACCGGGCCGGCCTCCACTACCGTGCACAGGTCCACCGGGTCGGGCCAGCTGCGACTCGCGCCCTATGCTCTGGCTCAGGTATCCGCCAGCCACAGCTAGCCGTCTGGGCATGCCGCGCACGTTATCTTGCCGGGACAGCTTCCGCGCGTGAGCGGCCCCGCCCGGCGCCGGGCTCGGCTCCTGGCCGCGAGGCTGCCATCATGCCGTTATGAAACACCTCGGCATCCTGGCGCACAGCATGGAGGGCGCAGCCCTGTGCCTGCGCAGCTTCTGCCTGGAGGGATCGGACCGGATGGGGGCCTACCAGCATCCGGACGTGACCCTCGACTGCATCGCGCTGGCGCGCAGCATGCCCGCGTGGGACGAGGGAAACTACCTTTCGATCCGGGGCACGCTGGCGACGAGCGTGCGGCGGCTCGCCAGAGCGGGCGCCGACTTCTTCGTCTGCCCGGACAACACCGCCCACCTGGCCCTGGAACAGCCCGGCGAGGATCTCGCCCTGCCTGGCCTGCACATTGCCGAGGTCGTCGCCGACCAGGCCGCCCGCGACGGCCGCACCCGGGTCGCCGTGCTCGGCACCAGCTACACCATGGACGGCCCGGTCTACCCGCGCGCCTTCGGCTCGCGCGGGATAGCGGCCGAGTTGCCCGACGGGGAAGACCGTCGCGTGCTCAACCGGATCATCTTCGACGAGCTGGTGAACGCGGTGTTCACCGACCGCTCGCGTCAGGAGTACGTCGCCGTCATCGGCCGCCTGGCCGACCGCGGATGCGACGCGGCCGCGCTCGCGTGCACCGAGATCCCGATGCTGGTCGCGCCCGGGGACTCGCCGATCCCGACGCTCGACTCGACCCGGCTGCTGGCGCACGCCGCCTTCGATGTCGCCGTCGGCAAGCAGCCAGCGCCGACCTGGCGCGGCGGACCCGTAGGCGGCTGACCAGCCGCCGGGTGAACCCTATCCGCTCAGGTGCTCAATATCCACCGGGGGCAGGTCCTCGACCTGCTGCCTGGTCAGGTTGAGCTGGATGCCATCAGAGACGTCGGTCACCGCGCTGATCGGAATCGCCACCTCCTTGCGGCCCCACAGGTGACCCTCCTGGAGCAGCACGTGCGTCACATGATGATTGGCCGCGTCGATGACGAGCCCCTGGACCTTCCCGATGTCGCCGTCGGTGGCGCGCACATGGTCCCCCCGGCGCACGTCCACTTCTCCCAGCGGAACCGTGTCGCGGGTGGCGGTTTTCGGGACGCGCTGGGTTGACATGGTCGCACTCAGGCCGTAGAAGGGCTGGGTGTAAGACCTGGTCGGAGGCATAGCCCGGGTACTCGACGGTGTTCGGCATGAACTCCGTCTCTACGGCAGGATCAAGCCTCTCGAATTCCGCGATGCTGCACCGGAGCCTTATCTTGTCCGGCGTGCCCTCCACGACCAGGTCGAGCGGGACGAGACGGTCGGTCACGTTCACCAGCCTCGGCTTGACCACCAGATGAGTGACGGTGCGGGCCACCGGGTCAACGACCACGCGTTTGACCGTGCCGCAGGCCCCGTCGGCGCAAGAGGTTTCCGTCCCGATGGTGAATGACCTCGTCTCGGACATGGCGTCCTCCTCGTTCGATGGACACTAGCGGAATCGCGCGGCCCGGCCAGAGCGGAGCCAGGGAACGCACAGGCCGGCCTGCGCCCGAGATAGCCTGCGGGGGAAGCCCGGCGGGCTGTTCACCCCAGGACACCATGGCAGCTCATGTCGCGGAAAGGTTCGGCGTGAAATTCGGTCTCTCATACAATACGGCCTTTCACGGCACTGACCCGGGCAAGATGACAGCACTGGCAAAAACATGCCGAGGACTGCGGTTTCGAATCCTTTTATGTGTCCGAGCACATCGTGTTGTATCCGGGCGCAACGGCGGGTGCCATGAGATTCCCGCCCTCCCTTGCCGTCGCTGACCCGCTCGAATGCCTCAGCTTCGTGGCGGCCAGGACCGAGCGGATCCTGCTGGGCACGGGCGTGCTGCTGCTGCCCTACCACCATCCCGTCGTGCTCGCGAAGCGCCTGGCCACGATCGATGTTCTCGCGCAGGGGCGGATGCGCTTGCTGACCATTGGCCTCGGCGTGCTGCCGGGTGAGGCACAGGCGATAGACGTTGACTTCGCGACGCGCGGCCGCCGCGCCGACGAGGCGATCGACGTGCTTCGGCTGCTATGGGCGGGAGATGAGGCCGGCGTCAGTTTCGACGGAGAGTTCTTTGCGTTCGAGAACATGTGCAGCTTTCCCAAGCCCTGCAATGCCCGGCACTTCCGATTCACGTCGGGGGGTCGAGTAAAGCCGCAGCCGTCCGGGCGGGACGCCGGGGCGATGGTTACTTTCCCGGCGGCGGGCTCAACAACCAGCAGCGCGCCAGCCGGATAGAAATCATGCGGACGACCGCTGCCGAAGCCGGCCGGGACGCCGGCGCCCTGGAGTACACCCGCTGGGGGGCGATCGACATGTCCGAAGCTGACGTCGATGCGTGTGCCGGGAACGGGGTGACTCGGCTGGTTGTCGCCCCGCTGCCACCGACCCGCGCGAGCAGCGCGACGAAGTCTCAGCCCTGGCCGAACGGCTGAAGCTGGGCTGAGATCCCCAGCCGCCAGCCCGACCTCCGCAACGCCTGGGTCCGGGATAAAGCGGTGCGCCTGTTTACCTGGATGCGGCCGGCGATTCGTCCGGGGCGTGCTGCCTACCAGCCCACCTCGGCGCCCGGCAGGTCCATCACGCCGGCCCGCCGGAGGCGAGTGAGGGTCGCGGCTCGGCGCCGATCCGCCGGGGCCCCTGCGGCCCAGTCCCGCCAGGCCGGGTAGCGGTCCCGGTCGAAGCCCCGGAAGTCCTGTTCGAACCCGCCTTCCAGCCAGCGCAGCACACTCGCTCTCGCAGCCTCGTCGGGGGGGTCGGCCAGGTACTCGATGGTCCAGGCCAGCCGGTCGCGGCCGCCGAAGGACGCATGGAAGGTATGCAGGTCGAAGGCGATCACGTCGCCGGGAGCGCTCGCGGCGATCACCCCGGGCCAGTCGTCGTAGCCGGCGCGCTGGTAGCGGGAGGCCAGCGCCCGGGGCTCGGCGTGCTGGGAGCAGGGCCGAAGCGCAGCGCGCCGTTCGTGGCGCTGAGGTGGTCGAAGTAGGCGGCGAACTTCACTCCGGCGACGCCGATCCCGTCGTCGTTGTGCCAGGGTGCCGACCCGAAATAGAGCACCCCCTCGGGAAGCGAGGGGAGTACCGGGCCGCCGAGAAGGGCCTCGGCTGCGTCGATGAGTACCGGGTCGTCGCAGACCAGCCCCGAGCTGACCGGGGTGAGACGGGACGTCATCGGCAGGTAGTGGCCGCTGATGCCGTCGATCACCCGCTCGTGATAGGTGGCCGCATAGGCGTCCCGGATGGCGGCATCGACCTCGGCGCGCAGCGCGGCCGTGCGCTGGTCGCCGAGCATGCCGGGGAGGATGACGAAGCCGAACGTGGCGAAGTGGTCAAGCTGCTGGGTGGTGAGCACGGTTCCTCCACGACGGCCGCCTCGAACGGAACCGAGGTTCGTATAGATGATGCGCCGGGACCCCGGTTAGGTTACCCGCCGGCGTTCGCGGGTCAGGAGATGAACGCGACCGCCGAGACGGCCGGGCTGATCACGGAGGCGGTTCGGCCGGATCAATCGGAGCTGGAGGAACGGGCTCCCAGCCCGCGCAGCCAGGAGATGACGTTCTCCTGCCGGGTGCTCAGCCCGCCGGCGGTGTCAAGCGGCGTGCCGTGTGCGTAGTCGGGCTCCCAGTTGAGATCCGCGCCGCGCGACAGCAGGTACTCCGCGGCGCGGCGTTGGCCGCCCGCGCAGGCGTGCCAGAACGCTTGCGACACCTGCTCCGCTGGCGGGTCACTGCCCAGCAGTGTTTCGAGGCGGCCGAGCATGCCCAAAGCGGCGGCGTGCCACGCCTTGTCCACCCGGGCGCCGCGCGTTACCAGCAACCGGGCGACGTCCCAGCATCCGTAGCCGACAGCGTTATCGAGGGGAGTGCCGATCGAACCACCAGGCACCTCGATATCCGCTCCCGCATCGATCAGGGCCTCGGCCACGTCGGCGTCGTCGCTGCTCGCCGCGTAGTGCAACGGCGTCTCCGAACCCGGGCCGGGCTGCGCATCCCGGCTGGTCGTCAGGGCGTTGGGATCGGCGCCGGCGTCGATCAGCAGCCGAACGATCTGCGGGCCGTTGGGGAAGCAGCCGGGCCAGTCAGCGACGAGATGCAATGGCGTCCCGGTTCCGCCGCTCTGGCCAACCAGCCGGGCCGTCGCCAGCGCGGGATCACCGCGCAGCAATCGCTGGATCGCCTCGACGTCACCGGCGTGAACGGCCAGGCGCAGTTCGACCGCCACCGGGTCGCCTGACGGGATCCGCCTGCCGTTGTCCTGCTCACTCATCGTGACTCATCATGTCACCGGAGCCAGTCCGGCACGTGTCCGTTTTGTACAATAACAACGCCGCTGTCATCTGAGATGGTGGCGCCATGACACGGGAATCCAGGCATATCAGCGAGTGGATCAACCGCCCCGCAGGCGAAGTGTACGAGTACGTCCTGGCCCCGGCCAATCTGCCGCAATGGGCACGAGGGCTCGGAAGTTCCGTCGAGAAGATAGACGATCGATGGTTCGTAACGACCTCGGAAGGGCGCGCTGGCTTCGCCTTCGTTCCGCGTAACGACTACGGCGTCCTCGATCATTACGTCACGTCGTCCTCGGGTGAGGTCGTCTGCAACCCGATGCGGGTGATCGCAGACGAACCCGGGTGCGAGGCGGTGTTCACGCTGCGCCGACCCCCGGGCATGAGCGACGAGGACTTCGGGGCCGACGCCGCTGCCGTGGCGGCCGACCTGACCCGCCTCAAGCAGCTCCTCGAAAGACACTGACTAACCGGTGACCCCGGTGTCGGTTCCTGGTGCGGGGTCGGCGCGGGGGAGCAGGACGGCTGCGGCGAGGCCGATCAGGGCGACGAACGCCAGGACGATCATGGCGATCCCGTAGGACCGCTTGGGGTCGGCCAGCCCGGCGACCAGGATGGTACCCGCGAGCGCGGTGCCGAACGAGGATCCCAGGTTGGAGATGCTGCGCGACAATCCGGAGATTTCTCCTTGCAGGTTCTCCGGGAAGGCCGATTGCACGACGTTGACCGAGGGGGTGAGCATGACGCCCACGCCGATGCCGATGAGGAACAGTCCCGGGGCGAAGTACCAGGCGCCGGGGTGGCCCTTGACCTGCACGAGCAGGACGATGATGCCGACGATGGTGATCACGAAGCCGGCCAGGATGAGCGTCCGCTGCCGGTAGTGCCTGGCCAGGCGGCCGGCGGCCAGCGACGACAGCAAGATGCCCACGGTCGCGGCGGTGAAGATCACCCCGGTCTGGATGGCGTCGTAGTGGCGTACCACCTGCAGGTAGGCGGACACCACGAACGACGTGCCCAACAGCACCGCCCACTGCACGTTCTGCGTGACCAGGGCCCGGTTCGAGGTGCGGTTGCGGAACAGCCTGCTCGACAGCAGGGCCTCCTTGCCGGCCCGCTCCCGGCCGCGGATCCAGGCGAAGAACCCGGTCAGGACCAGCGCCCCGGCCACGATCAGCGCCGCCATCAGGACGAGGCTCTGGTCGGCCGCCATGATCCCCCCGACCAGGACCACCAGGCCGACCGCGGACAGGATCGCTCCCACCGTGTCGAACGGACGGTGCGGGTCGGCGGGCACCGGATCATGGATGCCCCGGGCGAGCACCACGATGATCACGATGACGAGGGCCTGGAACACGAACGCGAGCCGCCAAGTTGTCGCTGTGGTGATCGCCCCGCCGATCAGCGGCCCGGTGGCGGCGCCGATCCCGCCCATACCGCTGATTACCCCGAAGGCCTGCACCCGGGACTTCGTGTCGTGGAACAGCAGCGTGGTAAGGATGTAGACCGGCGGGATCAGCAGGGCGGTGCCGACTCCCTCCAAGATCGAGTTGCCCAGGATGAGGACGCCGAGGCCGGGTGCGACGGCGCTGAGCACGGCGCCGACCCCGTAGACCGACAGCCCGATCGTGAAGCACCGTTTCCGGCCCCAGCGGTCAGTCAGCTTGCCGCAGGGAATCATCAGGGCGGCCATGACTAGCAGGAACAGCGTGATACAGACCTGCACGCCCTGCACCGTGGTGTGCAGGTCGTGGCTGATGTCATTGATCATGACGTTCATGTTCGAGCCCGCGAAGCTGCAGATGAACTGCGCCAGCGCCAGCGGCAGCAGCATCCTGCGCAACGACCCGGCCGGAGCCCGCACGGCGGCGGCGGTGGTCATGACCGCGGCTCGCCGCGCAGGCGGCCGCCAGCCGCGTGACTGTCCGCGGCCAGCGCCCGTTCCGTGTCCGACACTGCAGCCCCCTCAAGGTGTGCCCTGCTCAGTATGGCAATTTCATACCGGTACCGGGCACCATCCTGCCGACAAGCCGGTTCGCTCCAGCATTCACCCCGGCCGGTTCCCCGTCTTACCGCTTAGCGGAGAGGTGCGACGCCGTCTCTACGATGGCGGCTCATTCAGCTTCGTCATCATCTGGCGCGAACGGCCCCAGGCGCCGGCGTAGCTTCCACTGGCGATACGTCCGGATCGGATGTGTCAGTGATGACGTAATCCGGGGGTCGGCGTGACCGAACCAGTCAGTCGGTATGCCCATGACGCGCTGCGGCTCTTCGCCTTGCCTGGCGTGCGGGTCCGTGCCTCTGCGCATGCCGAAGACCCGGTTCGGCTCATAGTTGTCATCGCGCATCGGTTCGCTCCAGTGGCCATTCGACCGTGGTTGGCGCCTGGTCCAAGGATGAGGGAACCGCGCAGGCCAGGCAAGAGAGGGCTGTCAGGAGTGACTGGGTGAGGGCTTGGCCGCGCCACGGTGGCCGCCGCGGTGGCCGGGCCGGCCCGGTCCTGGCAGGTTGGGTGTGGCCGAAGTTGTCCGCAGCAGGGCGGGCATCGTCTTGAGCGCCTTGGCGAACGCGGCCTTGTACTGCCGGACCCCGGCGTTGAGTGCCTGCTGGTTGGCGCTGACGAACTGCTGCTCATAGTTTGCCTGGACCGCGAAGTAGATCCCGGCCAGGTCGCTGCTCAGCGTGCAGTTCGCGTCGGCCACGGCCATCGCGATCTGCGTCTTGTTCTGCGCGGCGGTCGGTGCGCCGGGCGGCACGCTGGTATTCGGCCCTCCGCCTGGCCCTTGCCCGAGGGTGTCCAGGGCCTGCGACCAGAACGTTTCCGCGTCGGGGGAACTGAACCCGTTCTTGGCCATGCACGCCGACCAGTCCCTGTCCGCCTTTTTGAACTGGCCGTCCTGGACCACGTCGGTGCCGATGTAGTTGTTCAGCGTCTCGATGATGGCCATCGAGTGAACGAACTGGGCGTTGTTGAAGTTCTCCATGATGTTGAAGCACTTGCCCGCGGCCGCTTGCGCCGCGGCGGGCAGGCTGCCGAACGGCCCGCCTGCCGGGATGCCGCCTCCTCCCGGGCCGCTGGAGCCGCCGCTTCCGGTCAGGAAGCCATCCTGAGCCGCCAGCGCGGTCCCCACGTAGCCCCACGGCCCGAACGCCTGCGGGAAGCCCAGGCCGCGGTTGGTGCGTGCCGGGTACGGCGCCTCGGTGGCGTACTGCCCATAGCCCGCGTCGTTCATGCACGCGGCGTGCAGCGCGTCATAGGTGTCACCGGGTGCCAGCCCGTCGTTGTCGGAGGCGCCCAGGGCGGCGTAGGGCGTGAACACCTCCGACGACAGGGCCGCCTGGGCGGAGGCCGGGGCGGGCGGCCTGCCCACGGCGGGTGTCGTCACCGTCGCGGCAGGTCCCTTGGGCGCGTTGGCCGCGCAGGCGGCAAGAACCACGCCGCAGATCAGGAGAGACCAGCCGGTGCGGATGCGCATCATCGTTCCTTTCCAGGCGCGCCTTGGCATCGGTGTGCCGGGTTCACGCATGCCTCAGGGCCGCCAGCGGGCTGGTCCGGGCCGCGCGCAGCGCCGGATACGCGCCGGCGAGCAGGCCGACGACGCTGCCGATCAGCGGGGCGGGCAAGGTGTAGACCGGGTTGAGCACGGCGGTCCAGTTCTGGAGAGCGGCGAAGATCACGACGATCCCGACGCCGATGCAGGTGCCGATCAGCCCGCCGAGCGTGCCAAGCGCCGTTGATTCCGCGAGAAACTGCGCGGCGATGTGCCGGGGCCGGGCACCGACAGCGCGCCGCACGCCGATCTCCCCGGTGCGCTCCAGCACGGCGACCAGTGTCGTGTTCGCTATCCCCACCGCCCCGATGAGCAGGCTGATCAGCGCGAGGATCAGGAACAGGCCCGCGAGGTCGCCGTTCACCTCAGCCTGCAGCTTCAGCGGGTTGGGCGGCGATGTCACGACCAGCCGGTGCGGGTCGGCCGGCAGTTCGGCGGCGGCGATCTGCCGTGACACCGTCTGCGCGGCGCCGGTCCTGGTGGCGACGACCATCTGGGCCTCTTCCTGGCTTCCGATGCCCGGCTGTGGATTGCCGTAGTCCTCAAGGGCCGTGTTCTCCGGGATCAGCATCCCGCTGTCGCCGCTGACCACGCGCTGCGCGGAGGAGTAGATGCCGACGACGGTGTAGGCGATCCCGTTGACGAACACGGCCGGGTGGCTGGGCAGGCGGGCGGCGGAGATGCCGAGCGTGGCGGCCGTCGTGGTGTTGAGCATCGCCACGTGCTGCGCGGTGTCATTCTCATAGTTGGTCAGCGATGAACCTGCGGCCATCGTCAGAACCATCGCCTTGACCGCCCCGGGCGAGACGGCAACCAGGTTGACCGTCTGGGAGGTTTCGCCCGACAGCGCTTGCGACGCGCTGAAGTTCGTTCCCTGGGGGAGCGCGACCGGCCACCAGACTCCCGCGGCGACCACACCCTTGATGTGGTCCGCGACCGTGTCCGCGTCGGCCGGGAAGCCGATCGAGGGATAGGTGCCGGGCGGTGCGACGTCGTTGGCGGGGCCGTTGTCCGCCACCGTGATCGTGGTGTCCTCAAGTACCGAGAACTGACGTGAGATCTGGCCCGCCCCGGTAGCGGTGAGGCCGAGCACGGCGACGAACGCACCCACGCCGAGGACGGTGCCGAGCATGGTCAGGCCGGCCCGGCCCGGCCGCTGCACGATTCCCGCGATCGCCTCGGCCGCCGTGTCCCGGACGGTCAGCCGGGGCGCAGGCAGGCCGGCGCCCGGCCTAGGCATGACCGGTCCCGATCCGCTCGGCCAGCATCCCGTCACTGATCGCCACGGTCCGGCCCGCGTGGGCCGCCACCGCTGCGTCGTGCGTGATGATCACGATCGTGAGGCCGCCGGAGTTGAGCTGGTCGAGCAGTTCCATCAGCGAGGCAGCGTTGCGCGAGTCCAGGTTTCCCGTCGGCTCGTCGCACAGCAGTAGGCTCGGCTGGTTCACCAGGGCCCGGGCGATCGCGACCCGCTGGCACTCCCCGCCCGACAGCGTCGTGGGCAGCGCGTCGAGCCGGTGCCCAAGGCCGACCGCGCTGAGGGCGCCGACCGCCGCTTGCAGCCTGGTGCTTCGCGATGTCTGGTTGTACAGCTCCGCTAGCAGCACGTTCTCCAGCGCCGTCCGGTAGGCCAGCAGGTGGAAGGCCTGGAAGACGATCCCGATCCGCCTGCCGCGCAGCGCCGACCGGTCCCGGTCGGGCAATGCGCTCGTGTCCAGGCCGTCCAGCAGGTAGCTCCCGGAGGTGGGGGAGTCGAGCAGTCCGAGCAGGTGCAGCAGCGTGGACTTGCCCGAGCCGGACGGCCCGGTCACCGCGACGTAGCCGCCCGCCTCGATCACCAGGTCGGCCGGCCGCAGCGCACGGACCGGCGGCGGGCCGGGGTAGGTCCGGGCGAGTCCGCGTAGTTCGATCACGGGCGCGGTCATCAGCCGCTCACCACCACGCTGTCGCCGGCAACGAGCTTGGCCGCCTTCACCGAGGTCACCTGGACATACCCGTTCTGGGAGATGCCCGGCGTGACCGGGACCTGGGTCTGCTTGCCATCCGCGCCGGCCACCGTGACGTAGCTGGTACCGGACCCGGTCGTGACGATCGCGGCGACCGGCACGGTGAGCACCGGCCCCTCGGTCCGCCCGGTCTCGACGGTGACCAGGACGTTCTCGCCATTCAGTGCCGCGGGCAGCGGTTTGGACGGGTTCACGGTCAGCGGGATGAACGGCGTCGCGCCGGGGTTCGCACCGGTGCCAGAATTGCCTGCCCCGGCCGTCCCGGAACCGGGGGACCCGGCGTCGGCGGACCCGGCAGCTGCCGACCCGGCACCTGTTGACCCGGCGCCTGTGGACCCCCCGGAACCCGCCGAAGCCGAGCCGCCCCCGACGTTCACGATCGCTCCTATCGGGGTTATCGTCGTCGCCGTCCCCACGTCGGTGATGGTCCCGGCGGCGTGGATGCCGGTCACCTCATCGAAGATCTTCACCTTCAGGCCGGGCTTGACTTGTGCGGCGTAAGCGGGCGGCAGTTCGCCGGTCAGCGCCAGTGATCCGCGCGCGGCGAGCTCGAGGAACGGCTGGCCGGGCTGCTGGCCTTTGGCGCCGTTCACCGCGATCACCTTCGCGGGCAGCGACGGCAGGAAGATCACGTCCGTCAGTGGCACGCCGCCCGTAGCCGGCGGGGTGTAGCCAAGATGCTCGTAGTACAGGGACACCGCGTCCTGGGTTGCCGCGCCGAAGAACCCGGGGGTGTCGCCGCCCGTGTAGTACCCGAGCGAGGCAAGGGCCTTTTGCAGTTCCGCCACGTCAGGACCGCTCTCACCTGGCGTTATGTCCCGCCATGCGGGCACGTGGCCGACCAGCGCGAACAGCGGCTCGCCGTCAATCCCGGCGAGCTGCTCGCCGTCGGAGATCGTCTGGCCGGCCGCCACGTCCAGCCTCGATATGTACACGGCGCTCGACGAGGCGCCGCCGGCAGCCGAAGCGCCGGCCGCGGATCCGGTACCCGTCGCCGCCGCATCCGATTCCGGGGCGGACGGGTACACGTCGTACTGCGTCGCCGGGTACACCATGCCGCGCATCTGGACCGACGAGGTAAGGATCTGGGAGACTACCTTCGCAGTGGTCACCGTCGGCGGCGGCGCTGCGGTATCCGCCGCAATCTGCTGCGGCGACTTCACGAACGAGGCGCCGATCAGCCCACCGATCGCCAGCAGGGCAGCCCCGCCAGCCACCCAGAACAGGGCGCGGCGGCGGCGGGCGAGCCGTGATCCCCGTACTGCCTGACGGGTGCCGTCGCTGGGACTGCCCTCCGTCGCCGCAGAGCCGAGTTGTGTCACGCGGTACTCCTCTGCTTCGGCTACGACCGGGCTTTGGGAGAAGCTGGAAGACGCCTGAGCCCGGCACTAGTCACACCTTCCCGTGCGAACATCAGGCCTGTGCGTGACGTACGTGTGAGTTTGATGTCAAGCCGCAGCCACCCGAGCACTCCGCCGCTGCCGGCAAACAGTGCACCCGGCGTGAACCCGGTCCAATTCGGGATGCCCGGGTGGCCTAACGAGGATCGGGCCGGTCTACGTTGAAGTGCCTGGTCGCCTGCGCGAGCCATCGCTCGCTGGTGTAGCGCAGCGAGAACTGGGTGATCACCCGCTGTCCGCCCTCGGAGTCGCCGTAGAGCAGGCTGATTACCAGCGGCTCGCCCGCCTTGACCGCGTCCGCCACCGCGTGGAAGATGTCGGCCGCCGGGTCGCGCAGGGCGCTCAGCCACAGCGCGTCATCGCCGGGCGCCACGTAGATGTCCAGGTTCTGGGTGGTGAACTCCTCAACCGGCGGGTGGGACCGCTCGGTCTGCAGGCCCACCAGCACATGCCAGCCGTGCAAGACCGCCAGGCCGCTGCCTACGTTGCGGATCGAGACAGCCAGGTACACCACGTCGTCGGCGGCCTGCACCGCGGCCGTGCCGCCGTCGACGGTCAGCGATATCCCTTCGGGGTACTGGACCTTCTGCTTGGGATCTTGCAGCCGCGAGTTCACCAGCAGCGGGCGCTGGTTCGCCAGCAGCGACTGCTCGGCCGTGCGGGCGGCGCGCTCGGAGATCCGGGCCGAGCGGTTCGCCGACCGGATGGAGGCGAACGTCGCCACCGCGAGCACCAGGGTGCCGCCCGCGGTTGCGAGGGAGCCGATCGTCGCCCAGTCGGTCATCCACCGCAGCTTAGACACGCGGCCAGCAGCGGAAAACTTCCCGCCGCGGAAGAGCCCGCCGATCGGTGGTATAGAAGCGGTGTGGAGCATCGAGCTCGCGGTGTTGCCGGCAGCCTGCGTGCCGGGGTGCTGGTCGTCCTGCTGGCCCTGGCGAGCGCCGGCTGCTCGGGGTCAGCTGGCCCAGCGCCGTCCTCCGCCCCCTCCACACCGGCAGCCTCGACACCGTCCCCGCAGACCTCGACGACATCTACGAACGACACCGCAGGCACGGCGCACGACTGGCCGATGTACCACGGCGACGCCTCGCACAGCGGCCTGTCGCAGTCAATGCCGGACGTGACCGGCTCGCTGAAGGTCATCAGGTCCATCCAGCTGGACGGCGCCGTGTACGCGTCCCCGATCGCGGTCAACGGCGTGATCGTCGTGGCGACCGAGAATGACTCCGTCTACGGCTTCGACACCCAAGGCAAGCGGCTGTGGCACGTGAGGGTCGGCACGCCGTCGCCCTCCTACCAGCGGCCGTGCGGCAACATCAACCCGCTGGGCATCACCGGCACCCCGATCTACAGCGCGCAGAGCGGGGAGGTGTACCTCGTCGCGGAGCACGGCGGGACCGTCGGGCACGACCTGGTCGCGCTCGACCTGCACACCGGGAAAGTCCGCTGGCGCAGGAACATCGACCTGCCCGGAGCGACGACGCCTGCGATGCAGCAGCGCGGGGCGCTGGCCATCACCGGCGGGCGGGTCTGGGCCTCGTTCGGTGCCCTGTTCGGCGACTGCTCGAACTACAAGGGCCGCGTCGTCGGCGTCCGGCTCGACGGCACAGGGAACCCGGTCGTGTACGATCCGTCCACTCACCGGCAGGGCGGCATCTGGAATCCGGCAGGGCCGACGGTGGACGCCGCCGGGCATCTTTACGTCGTCTCCGCGAACGGCTCGACCTTTCCCGGCGACGCCTACGACCACACCAACTCGGTGCTGGAGCTGAGCAGGTCCGGGAAGCTACTTGACTCATTCGCGCCGGCCAACTGGGCCCAGAACAACGAGGGTGACGTCGGTCTCGGCTCGCAGGGCGTGGCCCTGGTCGGCGGGAAGTGGGCGGTGCTCGGCGGCAAGTCCGGGCCTGTGTATGTGCTACGGCAGGGCCACCTTGGCGGCATCGGCGGGCAGGTGTCGGTGACGTCCGTGTGCCTGTCTTTCGGCGGCTCCGCGGTCAGCGGCAGTGTCGTCTACCTGCCCTGCACGGACGGCGTGCGGGCGGTGCGGGTCGATTCCGCGGGAACGCTGCACGTGCTCTGGCACGCATCCGGCTCGGTCGCAGGCTCGCCGGTCGTCGGCGGCGGGCGCGTTTGGGCGCTCGACCAGGCCGGCGGAGTGCTGCATGCCCTCGACCCGGCGACCGGGCAGACGCTCGAGCATGTGTCCGTCGGCGAGACCAGCCGCTTCGCCACGCCGGCGATCTACGACGGCCTGGTGCTCGTGCCCACCCTCACCGGCGTGGTCTTCGTCCGGACCTCCTGAGTCCGCGACGCTGCAGCGGAGTTGCGCGTGCCAGGCGGGCCCGTCCACTGCCTTGGAGCGGGGTCCGCCCACCTGCCAGGAGGGGCTTTACATCTGGTCAAGCCGTGATGTGGGCGCTGTCGCCGCCGGTAACCGCAAAGGAGGGTGCCGCTCGGTGAGCGGGCAGCGGGGCAAGGCTCTCCTGTCCCGCGCGGGCGCAGCTAAAGGTGCCGGGAGTAAGGATGCTCCGACCAGCGTCAGCGGTCGAATCTGTTCGATGAATGAAATTTACGTTGCTATACACTCAATGCAGTTCTACAGTCGGCTCGGCTTTGCCGTACAATTCGCCGGCTCATTTACATCTCCGCAGCAGGGGCGCAGCTCGCATAAGCAGAAAAAAACTACCGGTATTCGAGAACCACGCGGATGCTAGCATGCCCAGCATGCCAGGACCGGAACCTGACCGTCGCGCGCGACCGAGGACTCTGGTCGCTTCCCTAGCGCTCGTCATAGCTGCAGCACTTCTTGCCTCCATCGCGGCAGGTGTTCGCTTTGTGACCCGGGGCGACAGCGCGCGGCCGGTTGCCCAAGTCTTGACTAGCGACACCAGCATCCTGCACGACTCCGCCAAGCCCGTCTGGCACGCATTAGCGGCGCCTGCTGTCCGTCGGCCAAGGCCGGCCCCCCGGCAAACCCCGAAGCCTCACCGGGTGCGCCACAGCCGTGGGCCAAAGAAGCCGCCTCCTCCACAGCGCCACAGCCGTAGTCCCAAATCCCACTGGTCAGCAGGTCCTCAGCATGCACACCGCCACCACGGCAAGCGGGCGCACGTCCACCGGCAACCACACGCTCTGGATTTGATGCTCTTGGACCACGCCGTGCTGGATATGGATGCGGCCGGAGCCAGCCCGAAGCTGCTGAGCTTCGTGAACCAGCCGCAGAACCTGGTATCCACCCCGCTGGACGAGGCGCAGCCGCTGATAAACGCCACCCGCATCCAGGTGTTCAATAGCTATGCCGGAATTGCCCAGGCGATTGCCGACCATACCATTGCCGCTAATACCAAGGCCGTTGTCTATGACAACGAGCGATTCACGGGCACCCCGGCGGCCGAACTGGAAGATCCGGTACGGTACTGCAAAATGACGGCGAAGTTGCTACATCAGAACGGGCTGAAATACATCGCCAGCCCCGGGTTCGATCTGTCGGGACGCCGGCCCGCGAACGGCGAATGGTTCCAGCAGTTCGTCCGGGCAGGGCTCATGAATTGTGCCCGGTACGCGGATTATCTGGACATTCAAGACCAATTGATACAGGGCACGACTACCTACGCGCGGGACGCCCGGCAGGCAGTCGCGCTGCTGCATCAGATCAACCCGCGCGCGAAGTTGCTCATGGGCCTGAGTACCAGCCCCAGTGGCCGACTGGACACGCCCGGCCAGCTCTGGCGCGCCTACCAGGACACCAGGCAGTTTGTGAATGGTTACTGGCTGAACGTGCCACGCAATGTGCGGGGGCATTCCCGCCCGTCTGTGGCGCTGCAGTTCCTGCAGAATGTCGTGACGCGGCCCCGCTGACTCCTGGTGAGTGCCGGCGCCAGCTCGGGTGGACGCTCAGGCAGACGCAGTGCACCATCTGGGTACGGTTGATCCGTGCCCGAGCTGCAGCGCCTGCGAGCCGACCACGCCCCGGCGGTCCTGGCCTTCGAACTGGCGAACCGCGCCTACTTTGCCACCTTTATCTCCGACCGCGGAGACGAGTTCTACGACCAGTTCACCGAGCGGTACAACGCCCTGCTGGCCGAGCAGGAGGCTGGCATCTGCGTCTTCCACGTGCTGGTCGGCGAGGATGGCACCGTGCTCGGCCGGTTTAATCTCTACGATCTTGAGGACGGCACCGCCGAGCTCGGGTACCGGGTCGCCCGGCGTGTCGCGGGCCGCGGCGTCGCGACCGCCGCCGTGCGGGAACTGTGCCGGGTCGCGGTCGCGCGGTACGGACTGCACACGCTCAGAGCCGCGGCCACCTACGACAACGTTGCATCCCAGAAGGTGCTGGTCAAAGCCGGGTTTGTCCCGGCCGGGCCGGCCGAGCCCGGCGGCCACCCAGGCACCTGGTATCAGCGTGACCTGGCCGCCGGCTGACCCCAGATCGGTCACTGACGACCCGCGGCAGCACGCAGAGCAGTGAGAGCGGGCGAAACGGGGCTGCGGAGCACCTGAACCCGGGCATCCGGGGCGTTCTCGGCGATCATCTTCCGCGAAGATCAGCGGGCTCGGTAGCGCCCGGCGAGCCGGGGGCTTTGCCCGGCGAAGGCGGCGAGGTCGGCTTGGAACACCGCGTCCAGCAGCCGGGTGTCCTCGACGCCGGGGGCGCAGACCACCTCGCCCAGCTCCAGGCCGCGCAGGGCGGCGGTGACCACGTCCTGCGCCGACATGCGGGGCACGGCGCTGAGGTCCAGGCCCTGCCGCTCGTGGAATTCGGTCGCGACCACGCCCGGGCACACCACCTGGAAGCGCAGGCCCGCGGATTTCAGCTCCTCGTGGAGGACCTGGGTCATCGTGACGAGGTGCGCCAGCGTCCCTGCGTAGACGGCGCGACGGGGCAGCTGGGCTTGCGGAGCAGGTCCGCTGAACGCGATCATCCCCGAGACGTTGATGACCGTGCCGTCACCGCGTGCCACCATTCCTGGCACGGCGGCCCGGATCAGCATGGTCGGGGCGACGACCTTCACGTCAACAAGCTCACGCGCCTTGTCGGCGGGCAGTTCGATGATCGGCATGTAGTGCGCCACACCCGCGTTGTTGATGAGCATGGTCAGCGGCTGGGTAGTACACACCCCGGCGACCGCGGTTATCCCGTCGTCCGTAGCCAAGTCCGCCGCCAGAGGCTGGATCTTGACGTCGGGGAACGTCGCGGCGAGTTCGCCGAGCCGGTCGAGCCGCCGGCCTACGGCGATCAGGTCATAACCGTCGGTGGCCAGGCGCTCGGCGAAGGCCTTGCCGATTCCCGATGAGGCGCCGGTGATGAGTGCCAGCTTGCTCATGCGTGGTGCTCCATTCGTGCGCCGCCGGCGTCGGCCAGGTCAACCCCTGCCATGAAGTCGTAATCCCTGTCCAGCTACGTTATGCCTCCATGACTGAGGCTGTGGTCCGCCGGGCCGAAGGCGCCGACCTGGCGGCGATCGCCTGGCTGCGCCGCCAGTGGACGCAAGAGCAGGACGGCGACCTGGCAGACCCCGGGTTTGACGAGCGGCTTTCGGCTTGGTTCGCGCGGGAGTCGTCACGCCGGATGATCTGGCTGGCTGAGGCCGATGGTCACCCGGTCGGCATGATGAACCTGGCCGTCTTCGAGCGGATGCCGCGGCCCGGAAGTGCGCCAAGCCGCTGGGGATACCTCGGTAACGCGTTCATCCTCGCGGCATACCGCGATCAGGGCATCGGCACGCAACTCGTCAGCGCAGTGCTCGGCTACGCGGACGAAAATGGCTTCGCCCGGGTGGTGCTGAGCCCGGCCGACAGATCCATCCCCTTGTATGAACGAGCTGGGTTCGGCCCGGCCGACATCCTCATGGTGCGAACCTTGCCGCGGTTGACGACCGATGGCGCAACTGAATCAACATGACCAGACACCCGCAGCGGACCGTCGGCGGTGACCAGGTCGAGATCGGGTATGCGGCGCCCGAGCAGAGGTGCCCCGCACCGAGGTGATAATGAACGCCCAGACCGGACGTCATCGCGCCGAACCGCTTGCGCGGGGCGCGTGTCGTGCCTGACGGCGCGGGCTGTCGATCCGGGCGGGAGCTGCGGCAGGTTGGCTAGGGGTCCGCGCTGTGGCCGGGAAGGTGGCGGTGGGTGTAATGGGTGGTCATACGGCGATTGTGACGGGGGCCAATCACGGCATCGGCGCCGCGACCGCGGCAGCTCTGGCGCACCGTGGCTGCGCAGTGCTGTGCACGTTCTTGCGGGTCGATGACCCCGCCGATCCTGGCACCCCGCAGGCCTACCGGGATCACCGCGCACACGACGCCAGGCCGGTCGTGGCGCAGATACGGGCAGCTGGCGGCCGGGCGGCGGCGGTGGAGGCTGACCTGTCCGATCCGGCTACGCCCGCGATGCTGTTCGATGCCGCCGAGCAGCAACTCGGTCCGGTCGACATCCTGGTGAACAACGCCACCGGCTGGCTCGCCGACACCTTCGTGCCGTCTGGCACCGACCGGCTCAGCAGGTCACTGCAGCCGGTCACCGCCGCCGGCTGGGGCCAGCAGTTCACGGTGGACGCGATGGCCGCCGCGCTGATGATCGCGGAGTTCGCCCGGCGCCATCTGGCCCGCGGCGCGGACTGGGGCCGGATCATCGGGCTCACCTCAGGCGGGGACCTGGGCTTTCCCGAGGAAGTCTCCTACGGCGCCGCCAAGGCCGCCCAAACCAGCTACACCATGTCGGCCGCCTTGGAGCTGGCGCGGTTCGGGATCACCGCGAACATGGTCCACCCGCCCGTCACCGACACCGGCTGGGTCACCGGTGCCGTGCGCGAGGCGGTCGCCGAGAGCCCGGCGCTGATTCACATCGCCAGTCCCGCCGAGGTCGCCGAAGTGATCGCCTACCTGGCTTCCGACGCCGCGGCCCTGATCACCGCCAACGTGGTCACTCTTCGGTAACTGGCAGTGGCGCGATCAGCCGTGTGCTGAGCCAGGAGCCTGCTGATTGGATGTCGCGCTGGTCGCGGGTGCCGGCCGCCGGCACCGGGACTCGCCGCTGGCTGCGCACTTGACGGCTTCGGGCAGCCAGGGACGCTCATGGCCCGGGTGAGCGGCCTGGGGCTTCGCGCCGCACCTGGCGGCAGCTGATGCTTCGAGCTCACGTAGCCGGAAGCCAGGACGGCATCCTCCCAGATAGGCGGGCATTGCAACCGAGAACCGTCGAGAGAAGCCACGCCGAGGACCGCGCTGCTCGACGGGTCAAAGAACAGGGCCTGCCCGCCGTTGCCGGGAAATCCCGGCGGCATGTACACCTCGGCGGCGGTGCGCCCGATCAGGTCGCGAGAGTTTGAGACCAGCGTCACTCCCGGCAGCCGGGCCGCGACGTCGTAGAGCGCGGAACGCAGCGCCGGCGGGGAGGGAGACTCGAACAGCAGACCCACTACGTTATCGAACTCGGCGTTCACCAGCGACTGTCCCATGTCCCCTGACACCCTGGCGATGTCAGCCAGGAGCGGCCCCGGCGCCGTCGGCAAGCTTTGCAGTTGCGCCCAGGTGAGCGTGCGGCGGCCGAACGATATGCCGGGAGTAATAACAGCCGGGCCGTGCCCTCCCTGGACTAGCCGTCCCGTGGCGCCGTTTCCGATCCAGATTGTGCGCAATGCCGGATCGTCCTGGCCATCGGCCGGGGTGATGTATTCCGATTCAGAGACGAAGAAGCGCCCGTGCCCGGCGGGCCGGCGCGCGGCTGCCGACGCAGCCTGGCGCAGTGCGATCGCGGCGGTAAGGGCCGCAGGCTTAGATCCCGGCTGCGTTGATCCCGGCTGCGTTTTCCACGGGCCAGATACCGCGATTGACACCGCGGCGATCGCGGCAGCTGTGGCGGCAGCCGCCATAGCCACCGGGATCCAGGATCGTCGGCCAGCGCGACCTGCGGGATTGGTGCGGTGCTGCGCTGCACTCGCCCCCCCGGAACCGGATTGCACATCATCCATCACGGCCAGCAGTCTGTCCCTGGCCGCGGTGGTCTCGGCGGTTGAGGGCCCGGGGGCATCTGACCGGAACTCACGAAGCAAGCTCAGTTCATCCATGGTTCTCTCCCGAGGTGGCTCGGTGATTTGCTCTCGGCCAGCACCCGCACTCTCCGCCGGGCCCGGTTCAGGCGAGAGCGGACGGTGCCGACCGGGATGTTCAGGGATTGGGCGATCTCGGCATACGACATGTCAGCCCACGCGAATAGCAGCAGCACATCACGGTCGCGGCCGGGCATCCGGGCCAGGATCTGAGCCAGCTCTGCGCTGACAGCCGCGGAGTCGGCGCGGGCATCGGCCATCGAGAACGCGGCAAGGGCGCCCGGGTCGGCGAGCGGGTCGGCGCCGCGCCGCGCATAGGCGGCAAGCTGCCGGCGCTCACCACGCAGGTGATTGCGGAGCAGGTTGTGCGCGATGCCGTACAGCCACGGACGGACGTCCTGGGTGTCCGGGCGGTAGGCACCGCGCCGGGCGAAGGCGGTGACAAAGGTCTCCGCGGCCAGGTCGGCGGCCAATCCGGCACCCACCCGCCGGCGAAGGTAGCGGTATAGCTGAGCATGGTGGCGGTCGAAGATGCCGGCGAACGCCGCCGGATCCGATCGCGAGCACGCGATCAGCTCGCCGTCCGGCCGGCCTGACGTCAAGGGCACCTCCTGATTGCGCGTCTCCCAGCCTGTCTATGTCCGAACCCAGCCGGCGGGTTCACGCGCGAGATAATCGGCCGCATCCGCCCGCCGACAGCTGATGGAGGAGGTGCAGGTCGGATGAGATTCCTCATCGCCGGTCCTGGAGCCGTAGGCGGTTTCGTCGCGGCGCGCCTTGCGGACGGCGGCCAGGACGTGACCGTCCTGGCCCGGCCGCACCGTGCTGGACAGTTGCGCGATAACGGGCTGCGGCTCGCGAGCCAAGACGGGATTCATTCCGTGCGGACCGCGGTGGTGACCGCAGACGAGGTGAGGTCCGGGTATGACGCGATCGTGCTCGCGGTCAAGTCGTCTGACCTCGACTCGGTGATGGACGACGTCGGGTCGGCGGCCAGGCCGCCGGCCGTGATCCTCCCGTTCCTGAACGGGATTGCGCATATCGAGGCGCTGGTCGGCCGGTTCGGCTCGGCGGTGCTCGGCGGCACGCTCAGGGTTGCAACGCAGGCCGGTGACGACGGAACTATCCGGGTTCTGGCGCCGCAGTTCGACGTAGAAGTCGGCGAGCTGGACGGACCGGCGAGCACTCGGGTCGAAGAGCTCGCGGTGGCCTTCCGGGATGCGGGCGCCCGCGTGACCGTGCGTGACGACATCGTCGGCGCCATGTGGGCCAAATGGGTCTTCATTGTCAGCATCAGCGCCGTGACGTCCCTTATGCGGGCGCCGGTCGGCGACATCGTGGCAGTGCCCGGTGGCGAGGAGTTCGCGCGTTCCGTGCTCGCCGAAGCAGCCGCGGCGGCACAGGCCGCCGGGCACCCGGTTCGCGGCGAAGATCTGAAGCTGACCGAGCAGACCCTTACCGCCGCCGGGTCTTCGGTCACCGCGTCGCTGTCTCGGGACCTCATGGCGGGCCGGCCCGCCGAGGTGGACGTGCTGGGCGACTTCGTGAAGCGGGCGCGCGCAGCCGGCGTCCCGGCGCCGCTGATCGAAGTCAGCGCGCTTGCGCTGCGTGTCCACAACCGGCGCGTGCTCAGCGCGAGCGCGTCCTGACGCCCCCTAGGGCTGTGACCTGGGGCCTCTGGCTGGAGCGGGCGATGGGAATCGAACCCGCATGACCAGCTTAGAAGGTGTACCGCATCATGCGGTCACGCTCGCTGACCTGGGAATTCTAGTGACGCACAGTGGCCGGAAGCCCGGGTATGGCTTGTGGGAAAATAATGGTAAATCCGGGCGCCGGCATATAGGAAAATCTACAAGACAAGTAGGCATTCATATTGGGCGTTAGGCGTGCCTGATCGCCGCGCGGACTGACCACGCTCCCGGTACGAGCCCGGGCGGCGGTGGGCAAGTTAATCGTGCTTTTGCCGGAATCTCGGAATCTCCGCTCCCGACGCCGTTCACGAGTCTCCGCGTCAACACATACGCCCCTGGGGCTTCCTTTCAGGCTGAGGAGAGGTGCGGACGATAGAGGGCCGAACGGCCGCTCGGGAGACGGGACTATAGGCGGAGCTGGCCGTGAAGCGTCTCGGTGCTGGCCGCTGCCCTTGTGCCGGGCCGGCTGCCGCTTTATCGTTCTTTCTGTGGCGCGGGCTGGAGCTGAGGTCGTGCAGGTAACCGAGCCGGCGGCGCGTGTGCAGGCGGCGGAGGCCCTGGCGGCCGGCGAGATCGTCGTTCTCCCGTTCAACGGAATCTTCGTTCTTGTGGGAGACGCCGACGATCCGGCCGTGTCGGAGAAGATCGCAATCGTCAAGCAACGGCCACTGTCGAAGGGCGCCGCCCTGGTCTGCCCGCCCGAGTTCCTGGGCGAGCATGTTGCGGTGGATGCCCCCCCGCGGACGAGCTTCACGCTGCCGCAGGTACAGGCTCTCTACCAGGCGGTGCACGCCATCGGCGTGATCTTGCAGGCGGCGCGGCCCGGCGCCCCCCAGCACCTCGTGCAGGCGGGCACGGTCCTGAATGTCTGGACCGAGCAGCGGCCCGCGTCTCCGCTGCGCGACCTGGTGCTCGAGCTGCGGCGGCGAGAGCACCGCGCTCTGGCCGGAACGTCGGCGAACCTGAGCGGGCGGCCTACGATCACCGATCCCGCCGAGGTGGCATCGGTGTTCGGCGGTCGGGTGCCGCTGATCCTGCTCGACACGTTCGAGGGGGTGCCCTCGCGGCGGCGCCACTCGGCCAGCATGGTGGACCTTACCGGGCCGGCTCCACGGCTCGTCCGCGAGGGGAGCGTGGCAGCGGCCGAGCTCCGCGCGGAGCTGAACCGCCTCGAGCTGGGCGAGCTGGCCGTCTCGTCCGGCGTGCCGCGGGTGTAAGCCCCCTGGGCTGCAATGCTCCCAGCCGCAGGGCCTCCATCGCAGGCGAAGCCCACAGGGCTTAAATGCACTGCACGTGAGTTGCGCAATTACTCCATGCGCACATGGGGCCACCATATTGGCCATTGCATGAGTCGTACCAGAAATAGCACGACTCCCGGTTGGGGCACCCCGAGCCGCAGTTGCCAGGAGAGCAGTACCACGTGATGTCGCACGAGCAGTCCGGCTTGGCCACGATGCTCGTGGCGTCCGGTCCGGGTTTGCCTGCGCGCGGGTAGACAGCCCCGACGTTCTTGCTCGGGGGGACGATGGAACGCTTTCCAGTGGTCCCGGCCGTTGCCTGGGAAATCCCCAGTGTTTCGAGCCCGCCGACCACGATGGCGGCCAGTCCCGCCTGCCGCAGGAAGCCGCGGCGCCCGGATCCGCTCGGTTGCTGCCTGCGCTCGGTCCCGGGTTCGGCCTGGTGTCTCAAATGCTTCATGCGCGCTCCCCTGTCGCTAATCGCCGCCCATGCCTTCCGAACGCGCGGCTGTCTGGCGTTGTAAATCACCGTTTTCAGCGTAGAAGTGGTACTCAAAGCTGCCCACACCAGCGTCGACTCCCCTGGGTAACGAGTCAGAAGCAGATGATTGTTCCAGAGATGCCGAAATCACTCGTGTGACTAGATTGGACTCCATGTGCGCAAGGTGTGACGGATGGTCCTGTCGGGACATACGTGTATCCATTAGATTCATCAGTGCAGTGCCTTGCCGCGAGGAGGTGCGATGGGAGCACTGCTCATCCTGATGGTCCGCTGGATCATCGCTGGTATCTTCCTGCGGGCCGGTGTGGTCAAGCTCGGCGACCGGGCCGGCTTCCGGGCCGCCGTGGCGAACTACCAACTGCTGCCGCCCACGCTCGTCGCGCCGGTTGCCGCCGTGCTGCCGGTTGCCGAGATCGCTGGAGCTGTGCTGCTCGCCGCTGGGATTCTCACCGCGCCCGCGGCGATCGCGCTCGGCTTGCTGCTGGCTGCTTTCGCCAGCGCGATCGCGCTGGCTCTCGCTCAGGGGCGCAGCTTCGACTGTGGTTGCTCCGGCACAGCAACGCCGAGCCGCATCGGCTGGCGTCACGTCGCGCTCGACCTGGTGCTGGCCGCGGGCGCGGCGCTCGTCGCCGGGTACGGCCCGGTCGCGCTGTCGGTCTGGCCGGGTCCGCTCAGGGTGGATCCGTGGAAGGTGCCGGCTGGCGGCATCACGCCGGCGGTGATCGCCGTGCTCGTTGTGCTGATGACCACGCTGGTGATCCGCCAGGCAGCTTTCGTCAGGGGCCTGATGACCTCTGCTGCCGACACGGCGAGACGGCCGGGGATCCCAGGGAGGTAGCCAATGCCCGTTGGATGGGCTCTCGCCGTCGTGGTCATCGCGGTGGCCCTGCTCGCGCTCGCGGTGCTGATGCTGGGCGTACTGCGGCAGGTCGCGCCGCTGCTGGAGGCGGTGAGCGCGCAACTCGAAGCAGTGAGCGCACAGCTCGGGGCATCCCCGGGGCATCAGTCCAGGATGAGACTGCCCGGACTGACCGTGGGCAATGCGCTGCCGCCCTTCACCGCGCGGGACGCGCGGGGCAAGGTCACCAACGACAACCTGCGCGGACGATCGGTCATCCTGGCGTTCCTGAGCGCCGGATGCCGGCCGTGCCAGCTCATCGCCGGCCAGCTCGCGGACGAAGGGACCGGCGATCTGGCCGGGCGGCTGCTCGTCGTCACGGCGGAGGGCGAGCCCGCCGCTCTTGGCCTGCCACCAGACGTGCCCACGCTGATCGAGGACAACCACGAGGTCAGCGAGGCCCTGACCCTCCTCGGGACTCCGTTCGCGATCGCCGTGGACGCCGGGGGGACAGTACGCGGGATGACCGTGCCGAACACCCGTGCCGACCTGGCCCAGCTCGCCGCGTTGCTCGGCTAGGGATTACTTCTTGCGGGCCAGGGTCAGGCCGTCGCCGATCTGCAGCATGACCATCTCGACCCGGTTGTCGGCGACGGCGTGGTCGTTGAAGCCCCTGATGCCAGCGACTGTAGTTAAGCCCACTGTGATGGGGAGACGGGGATGAGGGCGTCAGGCACGAGCGTGGCCACGGAGACGTGCGGCCAGAGTATGCCGTTGAAGTTCAGGATCACCTTCTGGGAGTACTGGATCTGGGTCGAGGTGGCTTTGATTTTGCGCGGTTGAGTAACCGCGGTGGGTGGCGTCACCAAGAACACCGGCGCGGGCCCGCTGGTGGTGGGGGCGGGGATAGCGAGCGGCGGCTGGCCGGGAGTCCAGGACGGCACGGTGAGGGTGTGCTGAACGGTCTCGATCCAGAAGAAGGAGGCCATCTGCGGGATCTGCGCGTTCGGCTCGGTCGCGTTCTCGTTGCCGAGGAGGAAGGCGATGTTGTCGACGCCGCCGCCAAACAGTGGGCTGCTGACGTTGGTGGCGACGCCCAGGGCGGTGGTCGACAGGATGGTCTGGTGGGCGGTGGCCTTGCGCAGGACGGTGTTCGGGTCGTCCAGGATGGCCTGGGTGATGGATCCGTTCTTGATGAACCGGGTCAGGTCCTGCGGGATCCGTGCGGTATGCAAGTGGCTGGCGGTCTGGCTGGAGAACGACCCGATATTGGGGGTGATGCTGACCGGGGGGATCGAGGGCGGGCCGCTGAAGGTCCGGAACGTCCCCTGTGCGCACAGCGTGGTGCCGTGCGGGATCGAGGCCATCCGCACCAGGGTCGCCCCCTCGGCGGGGTCCTTGGTCGCGGGGACGTGCATCCACACCCCGGGCTCGAAATGGATGCCGACGGGCTTCGCCGGGTTGGTGATGTCGCTGACGGTCAGCAGGTAACCGACGCCGTTGAGGAAGATGTCCGGTGTTACCTCACCGCGGTTGGGCACCGTTCCTATTGGCCGCGAGAAGGATAGCGTCTGGCTGACGAGGTTCAGCTCCAGGAGGTTGTCCGACCCCCGGACGGGCTTGGGCAGCTTGGTCGGCGAGCCGCTGTCGGGCCGGAAGATTTGGTTGAATCCATGGCCGTGGAACGTGCCGGTGAACGCGGACAGTGGCCCTAGGCTGGGCACGTGATGCGGAGCAGGGGGCGCCTGTGTGCTGCCTTCGGTGCTTGGCACCGCACCGAATTCGAAATCGCCCGGCATGAAGAGAGCAGGCGTCAGAGCACCGGATTCACGGCTTGCTTCAGACATGCTTCACCCCCGGGATGCGCATCGAGTTCTCCCCATGATCGTCGTTCAAAGAGCCTCTCGGCAGGTAAACGATCAGCACATCGCGAAAGTGCACAATTACAGTAAAGAACAAGTAAAACCTGTAATCACTCAGGACGCGGGCTGATGCCGATCAGGCGCTGTGCAAGATGGCCGAGACCGGGTCGGCCGACTATGAGTATGACCGCGGGTTCCGCGCCCTGGTCCCGCTTGGCACCTCGCTAGCCTGCGCTGGGGCGAGGTGACCGGGCTGAAACGATCCGACATTGATCTGGATGCGGGCCTGGTCCGCCTATGCGCTCCCTTCTCTGACCGCCGGCGCCCTGGGCAGCAAGATCACGCTCGCCCGTTCAAGCCCCGCGCCGGGCGCCGGACGGTCGGCATCCCGCCGCGATCGTCCCCGCGCTTCGCGAGCGCCTGGCCATGTTCGTCGCGTTGCTGGCTGGCCCGCCGGACGGCCCACTATCCTGGCGGGGAACTGGGGGATTCAGGCCATGGAACTGGTGGAGCGGACCTCGTTTCTGCAGATGCTGGCCGACTATGCCGGCGAGGCGAGGCAGGGCGACGGCCGGCTGGTCCTGGTGTCCGGCGAGTCAGGGATCGGGAAGACCGCGCTTGTCGAGACGTTCCAGCAGCAGGTGAAGGGCGCCCGCTGGCTGTGGGGCGCCTGTGACGGGCTGCTGACCCCCCGTCCGCTCGGCCCTTTGTTTGACATCGGTGCGCAGGTCGGCGGGGAATTCGGCGGCTTGTGCCGCCGGGGGGCTCAGCGGGATCAGTTGTTCGCAGCCTTCTTGGCCGAGATCCGTTCGCCCGGTACCTTAACTGTCGCGGTGATCGAGGATGTTCACTGGGCGGATGAGGCCACGATCGACCTGTTGAGCTTTCTCGGGCGGCGGCTGGGCCGGATGACTGTGCTGCTGCTGGCCACCTACCGAGACGATGAGCTGGGTGACGATCATCCGCTCCGCGTTGTCCTTGGCGACCTCGCCACCCAGCGCGCCACCCGGCGGATGCGATTGCCGCCGTTGTCGGCGGAGGCGGTCGGGGCGCTCGCGGCGGACCGGGACGTGGACGACGGCGAACTCTACCGGGTCACCGGGGGCAACCCGTTCTATGTGAGCGAGATCCTGGCGGGCGGGTGGCCGTCGGTGCCCCCGACGGTGCGCGACGCGGTGGGCGCGCGGCTGGCCCGGTCGAGTGCGGGTACCCGCCGGGCGGTGGAGGCCGCGGCGGTGATCGGGACGCGGGTGGACCGGGCCCTGCTGTCGTCGGTCCTGGCCGGGTCCTTCGCCGCGGTCGACGAGTGCGTGACGACCGGGATCCTGGTTCCCGACGGGATGGGCCTGCGGTTCCGGCACGAGCTGATCCGGATGGCGGTGCAGACCTCGATCGCGCCGCACCGCCAGGCCGAACTGCACGCGCGGCTGCTCGCGGGGCTGGAGGAGCGCGGCGATGCCGATCCGGCGCTGCTCGCTCACCATGCCGACGGCGCGGGAGACCGGGAGGCTGTGATGCGGCACGCTCCGCAAGCTGCCCGGCGGTCCTCTGGCCTGGGCGCACACCGCGAGGCAGCGGCCCAGTACGAGCGGGCCCTGCGGTTCGCCGACAACGATGACCGGTCGGCGCTGGCGACATTGCACGAGGGCACGGCGGGTGAGTACGCGCTGCTCGACCGGTGGGAGGAGGCGGAGCGAGAACTGGGCACAGCGCTTGAACTCCGGCGTGACCTTGGTGACCAGCGGAACATCGGAGAGGATCTCCGCAGGCTCTCCACGACGCTATGGCGGCTGTGCCGCGGCGATGAGGCTGACCGGGCAGCCGAGGAAGCTGTCCAGGTCCTCCAGGCCATGCCGCCCGGCCCGGAGCTGGGATGGGCCTACGCGACCCTCGGTGCGTCCTACCTGAACAAGGGGCGGCTCGATGACGGCACCAGCGCCATGGACCAGGCGCGGGCACTCGGCGAACGCCTGCACCAGCCAGACCTGGTGAGCTTCGCCCTGAACGCGGCCGGGCTCACGCTGGCGCACCGCGGCCAGGACGGAACCGGCACCCTGGAGCGGGCGCTGCGGATCGCGCTGGACTCCGGCCTCCAGGAAGCAGCCGGCCGGGCTTACTCCAGCCTGCAGGAAGCCACTCACCACCTGAACATGTTCGAGGATTCCGAACGCTACTACGCCGAGGGGATGGCCTACTGCGAGGACCGCGAGATCGGCGTGTTCGCCCTGTGCCTGCTGGGCTGGCGGGCCTGCGCGCTGCTGCTGACAGGACGGTGGGACGAGGCGGCGGACGGCTGCGCCCGGATGCTGGACCAGCAGGGCATCTCGCCGGTCAACCAGGTCAACCCGCTGCGGGTCCTGGGCAGCATCCGCGGGCGCCGCGGCGAAGCTGGGGCGTGGGGCCTGCTGGACGAGGCGCTCACGCTGGCCGACAAGTCGGGCGAGCCGCAGTGGATCGCACCGGTACGGGCGGCGCGGGCGGAGCTGCGATGGATCGAGGGCCAGCCCGGCCCCGCGGCCGAGGAGGCCATGGCCGCCTACGACCAGGCGGTCGGGCACACCGATCCGTGGACGTTCGGATCACTGGCCATCTGGCTGCCGAGGCTGCACGCGACGGCCGGTCTCCCAGCCAGCCTTCCGAAGCCAGCCGGCCTTCCGGAGCCATTCGCGCGGGAGATGGCTGGTGACTGGCGCGGGGCGGCCACGGCGTGGGACCGGCTTAACCGGCCATACGATGCCGCCATCGTCAGACTGGGGTCGCCAGACGAGGCTGAACTGCGGGAAGCCCTCAAAACACTCGACGACCTCGGCGCCCGGGCAACCGCAGCGGCGGCCCGGCGGCGGATGAAAGAACTCGGGGTGCGGGCGATCCCGCGCGGGCCCCGGGCGGCCACGCGCGCCTCTCCTGCCGGGCTGACCGCCCGCGAACGGGAGGTGCTGGTGCTGATCTGTGAGGGCCTGCCCGACCGGGAGATCTCTCAGCGGCTGTTCATCTCCGAGCGGACCGTGCAGCACCATGTCTCTGCGGTCCTGGCGAAGATCGGCGTCTCGTCCCGGACGGCAGCGGCCCGCGAGGCCGGCCGGCTGGGCATCGCGTCCTAACCTGGGTGCTCCGTCCTAACCTGGGTGCTCTCCGCGCCAAGCTGGGCATTTCTGCCGATTAATGGGCTGGCTGGGCCTGCCTACGGTCGTTGTGACAATTCCGACGACCGGGAGGAAGGCAGCCAGTGCCGCTTTTCATGGATGTCCACGGGATCGACGGCGGCGTGGCGATGGACGACGTCGCTAAAGCTCACCTCGCCGACTTGCAAACGCAGGCCGCCTTCGACGTGCGCTACCTGAGGTACTGGGTCGACGAGCCGGGCGGGCGGGTGTTCTGCCTGGTCGAAGCGCCCTCAGCGGAGGCCGCGGCCGACGTTCACCGGGAGGCTCACGGCCTGGTGGCCGACCACATCTACCAGGTTCAGGAAGGTTCCTCATGAGGAGAAGAAAGATGCGGAACAGGCACATAGTGAGGTCCGGCAGCGCCGCCGCGGTGATCGTGGCAGCGGCCACGTGGCTGATCCCGGCTTGGGCTCAGTCTGGGCGTGCTGCTCCCGCGGGACCGGTCGGTGCCGCCAGCGCGGCGGCGGGAGGCCCCGCAGCACGCCTGCGGAGGGCAGCGCGTAGTACTGGCGCGCGCCGCCGTCTGGCTGGCATCCTGGCCGGCCTCGCCGTGGCCCTGCTGGCGTCGAGCGCTCTATCGTCGGTCGCGTTCGCCTCGCACACGCCAGGGGGCGCTTCGGCTTTCCTGTCAGGCGGCGCCGATGACATAGCGTTCCAGGCCAATACGAAAATCCTGTGGACGACCAGCGGGCCGGGTACCGGCCAGAGCCTGGCCCTGGGGATGAAGGCGGGCACCAGCCCGGCGATTACCGCGTTGCCCGGCGGCGGGTATGAGGCCGCGTTCCAGGCCAACACCGGCCATCTGTGGGTGGTTCACAACGGTGTCGGGGCGGACTTGGGCCTGGGCATGAAGACCGGTACCAGCCCCGCGATCACTGCGTTGCCCGGCGGCGGGTATGAGGCCGCGTTCCAGGCCAACACCGGCCGCTTGTGGGTGGTTCACAACGGTGTCGGGGCGGACTTGGGCCTGGGCATGAAGACCGGCAGCAGCCCGGCGATTACCGCGTTGCCCGGCGGCGGGTATGAGGCCGCGTTCCAGGCCAACACCGGCCACCTGTGGGTGGTCCACAACGGTGTCGGGGCGGACCTGGGCCTGGGCATGAAAACAGCCACCAGCCCCGCCATCACCACCTTGGCGTTCGGCGCCGGGTACGAGGCCGCGTTCCAGGCCAACACCGGCCGCTTGTGGGTCGTCCAGAACGGTGTCGGGGCGGACCTGGGCCTGGGCATGAAAACAGGCACCAGCCCGGCGATCGCCGGGCTGGAGCTGGGCGGGTATGAGGCCGCGTTCCAGGCCAACACCGGCCACCTGTGGGTCGTCCAGAACGGCGCCGGCCACGACCTGGGCCTGGGCATGAAAACAGCCACCAGCCCCGCCATCACCGCACTGGACGGCGACGGATACGAGGCCGCGTTCCAGGCCGACACCGGCTTCTTGTGGGTAGCGCCCAACGGCACCGGCCAGAACACCGAGCTCGGCATGCTGAAAGGCACCAGCCCCGCCATCTCCATCCGGCCCTAAACAAGTCCCCGCGCTGCGTGGGGTGTTCCCGGCCAGGAACGCCCCACGCGGTGTCCACTGCCCGCCCGTCCCGCCAGGCCCAAAGGAATGAGAGAGCAGTCCAGGCGGTGGAATCGGGCCACCGTAGCCGCCCGCTCTGGTCGCTAGGCTGGGGCCGTTTTGCTGCGCCACTTCTGCGAGTGTCCTGGTCTGCCCGTCCTGCTCGCAGATGCCAGGTTCGGGGGGGATGTCTCCACGCAAAGCGTCATGCGGCCGGGATCTCTGCCGTAGGGATAATGACCGCACGGCCGAGGAGGTGGCCGCTGATGTTGATGCTGAAGCCGAGCAAGGCTGGAGTCGAGTCGGCCTGCACCGGAAGCGGGAGCTGTCCGACCTTCTCGATGCCGAGGGCCTGCACCACGATGACGTAGCGGTGACGCCCGTCCCCGGGCGGCGGCGCACCGCCGACGAAGCGGGCCAGGCGCGCGTCGTTGGGGAGATGGAACGCTCCGGCCGGCAGGTGCTCGCCGGTGCCGTCCCCCGCTGCGGCCGGGAGTCCGGTCACCGAGGCGGGGATGTCGGCGAGGGCCCAGTGCCAAAAGCCTGACCCGCTGGGCGCATCGGGGTCGTACATGGTCACGGTGTAACTCTTGGTTTCCGCGGGAGCGTCGGACCACGACAGCTGGGGCGAGAGGTCCTTGCCGCCTGGAACCTCGAAGATGCCAGACATCTGTGCCAGCGGCAGCGGCTGGCCGTCGGTGACGTCCGTGCTGGTCACAGTGAAGCTTGGTACCACCGGCAAGCGCGCGAACGGATCGTTCATGGTTGTTGCCCTCCGCAGTGATGGTCTGTGGTTCAGGGCAATCAGCGACCTGGGGGATGATTCGAGCCGGGAGCCTCATTCACGGAAGCAGCCTCACGGATGAGATATGTGTGGACGAAGTCCGAGATGGCCGAGGCGTCTCGCATCCAGCCGGAGTCTTAGTCGAGTGGCGAGTGCACGGCGGGTGTGAGCAGGGCAGTCAACTGAGCGATGTCGTCGAGGGTGTCGATGCCGAGGACGGCTTTTTCGATGGCGGCCTGGCGCTCGGCGGAGATGATGCGGTGGGTCAGCTTGGCGTACTTGTCGCGGATTTCCGCGTTCGTCAGGTTCCGGTCGCCGGTGCCGCGCGGGTGGACGACCTTGGCGGTATGGGTGCTGCCGTCGGTGAGGGTCAGGCGCACCTGGGTGGTGAGCTGCTCGTCGATCGGGAGGTTGTCGTAGGCCCGTTCGTGATGCGTCAGTGTCTTGTCGATCAGGGCCCAGACGTCATCGCGGTTGATCCGGTCCTGCCGGAACTGGTCAATGAGCACGTCGCCATCGAGGAGGGCCACCGCGACGGCGTAGGCGACGTTCATCTGAGCGCCGATCACCTGGAGCGGGCGCTCGGCCTTCCACCCGCCATGGGAGTAGGCGGCGTCGCCCATGTCGATGTCGATCCGCTGGATCTGGCTGACGTCGACCTTGGGCCGCAGCTCGAGAGCGGCGTCGATCGCGGCGTGCAGCAATCCCATGCACGCGTACGCCTTGACCGCGATCCGCTCGGTCTCCCACAGGACGCCGAGGCCCTTGTAGATGTCTTCGGGGTAGGTGCGGTGGCCCTCACCGAAGACGGCCAGCCAGCCACCGTACGGGCGCTCGAAGACCCGCTTGATGCCGACGTAGCCCGACGCCGCCAGCGCGGCGGCGGTCAGGCCGTTGCGCGAGGCGAAGCCGTGCTGCATGCGCTTGACCATCGATTCGTACATCGCTGACATGAGCCCGCAGGACTGGGTCGCCGCCATCCCGAAGGCGTCCTCAAACCCGGCGGCGTCCAGCCCGTATAGCGTTCCCGCGGCAGCGGCCGCGGCGGGGGGGCCGAAGACCACGCCTGAATGCCACCCTCGGGAGAGCATGTCCAGGCCGCCGAGCGCTTCCCCGACCCGCGGGCCGGTCTCATACCCCAGGATCGCGCCGAGAAGGAAGCGCTCGCCGGAGACGCGGCCCACGCGCGGGGCGGCGGCGAGCATCGCCGGGAGAATGATCGAGTTGCTGTGCAGCGGGGCCAGCGGGTGGTAGTCGTCGAGCTCGAACCCCTGGATGAAGCTGGAGTTCACCATGGCCGCCGACGTGGCGCTGGTAGCCCGGCCATCCCAGCCGATCAGTGCGGAATCCCCGGCGTCATCGAGCGCCGTTACGCCCTCGACGCCGATGCGGGACCAGGGCAGCTGCGCACCGACCAGGGCACAGCCGATTCCGTCTAGCACCAGGTGCTTGGCCCGGTCGCGGACGGAGGCGGGAACGTCGTCGAGCGTTGTTTTCGCGACCCAGGTGGCAAGTCGGCCGGTCGGACCGGCAGGGTCGGTAGCGGGACGGCCTGCAGCGGTCACCGCGATGGAAGCGCTGGGAGTCATCTCGGGTTCTCCTCTCTCGTTCCTGGCAGCCGGGCGATGGCACCACTGTCGCGCGGCCCGGCGTTCGTGGTCGCGTGCGGTCCCGACGGCCAGTACTGCATCTCCCAATCTTCCTCGTAGGCGCCCATCCCTGGTGAGTGGCCGCCGCGTCTGGATTCGGCAAAGCCGATCGCCCGCGACGCAACCGCAGGGAGCGATCTAGACGCGGCGGCCGCAAGCTGGACAATCGAAGCCGAGGAAGATGGCACTGCGCTGACCTGGGGTTTCTGGTTGGAGCGGGCGACGGGAATCGAACCCGCATGACCAGCTTGGGAGGCTGCGGACGGCAGGGCGCTGAGCTGCCTCAGCCCAGGTCAGGGCCTATACGCGAGTAACCGTGAGTACCTATGAGACACCGCGGATGATCGTCCCATCGGGCGCCTAGCGGGCACGGTCATGAGTGGCCCGGCCGTGGAGGGCCTCTGCGAGAGGGCGACGGCTACAGGCCTGGAAGTGCATTGCCCGTGCAGCCCTCTTGACAGACCAATTTGATGTGCTGCTATTGTGCTAGGTATCTAGATAAATCAAGGCATGTGATCGAGGCGCTGTGATCGAGTTCCACCTGGACGGCCGCTCGGGCGTGGCTCCGTACCTGCAGATCATCCAGCAGGTGCGGCAGGCGCTGCGGCTGGGCACGCTGAGCGTGGGTGACCAGCTGCCCACGGTCAAGGACGTGGTGGCGACGCTGGCGATCAACCCGAACACGGTGCTCAAGGCCTACCGGGAGCTGGAGTACGAGGGGCTGGCCGCGGCCCGGCCGGGGGTCGGGACATTCGTGACCGGAACGTTGAACGATGGCTCGCTGGCCGCGCACGGGCCGCTGCGCCGTGACCTGGAGCGCTGGCTGGCCAAGGCCCGCCGGGCCGGACTGGATGACGACAGCATCGAGGCGCTGTACCGGGATACCTTCCGGGCCGTCGCGAAGGAGGAAGCGCTATGACCGCCGTGTTGGAATCGCGGGGACTGGGCAAGCGGTACCGGCAGCGGTGGGCGCTGACCGACTGCACGCTGAGCGTCCCGGCCGGGCATGTCGTCGGGCTGGTAGGTCCGAACGGCGCCGGGAAGACGACCCTGCTGAACCTGGCCACCGGCCTGCTGGCCCCGACGACCGGGACGATCGAGGTCCTCGGCGGCGTGCCAGCCGGCAGCCCGGCGCAGCTGGCCCGGGTCGGCTTCGTCGCGCAGGACACGCCTGCCTATGCCGGGCTGTCGGTGGCTGATCACCTGCGGCTGGGCGCGCACATGAACCCCGGCTGGGATGCCGCCCTGGCCCGCGAAAGGATCGGGCGTCTGGGCCTGGATCCCGGGCAGCGGGCCGGGAAGCTGTCGGGAGGCCAGCGGGCCCAGCTGGCGCTGACCCTGGCCATCGCCAAGCGGCCCAAGCTGCTGCTCCTGGACGAGCCGATCGCCAGCCTAGACCCTCTGGCCCGCCGCGAGTTCCTGCAGTCCTTGATGGAGTTCACCGCCGGTGGCCAGGTCAGCGTGATCATGTCCTCGCATCTGGTGGCCGACCTGGAGCGGGTCTGTGACTACCTGATCGTGCTGGTCGCCTCCCGGATACGGGTGGCCGGGGAGGTCGATGACCTGCTCGCCACGCATCACCTGCTCACCGGGCCGCGCCGCGACCCAGCCGCCTGGCCGCCCGGGTGGCAGGTCATCTCGGCCAGCCACACCGACCGGCAGACCACCTTGCTGGTCCGCACCGGCAGCCCGATCGACGACCCCGCCTGGGCCGTCGAGCAGGTCGGCCTGGAAGACCTGGTACTGGCCTACATGAGTCACGAGCCCAACCCAGCGTCCAATGGCGCGCCCGCACTGGAGGTACAACGATGATCTGGCTGACCTGGCGCCAGTTCCGCGCCCAGGCCATCGTGGCGGCCGCCGCCCTGGCCGCGATCGCGATCGCCCTCGGCGTCACCGGCGCCCACCTGGCCCACCTGTTTGACACCAGCGGGGTCGCCGCCTGCCAGGCGCACGGCGACTGCGGGACGCTTACCACTAGCTTCATGAATCAAGTAAAGGCAAGCCTCACGTATAAGGTCCTGTACGACGGCGGCGCCGTGCTCCTGTACGCCGTGCCTGCCATCATCGGGGTCTTCTGGGGAGCGCCGCTGGTCACCCGCGAGGTTGAGACCGGCACCTTCCGGCTGGCCTGGAACCAGAGCGTCACCCGCACCCGCTGGCTGGCGGCCAAGCTCGGCCTCATCGGCCTGGCCGCTATGGTCACCGCCGGGCTGCTCAGCCTCATGATCGGCTGGTGGGCCAGCCCGATCGACCGGGCGCTTGGGCTGCCCGCGGGCCGCAACGGGCCCAGCGGCGAGAACCGCTTCGCGCCGCTGCTGTTCGGCGCCCGCGGGATCACCCCGATCGGCTACGCCGCGTTCGCCTTCGCCCTCGGCGTCACGATCGGGGTGCTGATCCGCCGCACCGTGCCAGCCATGGCCGCCACCCTGGCCGTCTTCACTGCCGCTCTGGTCACCATGTCCTTGTGGGTCCGGCCGCACCTCATCACGCCCCTCCACGCGACCTCGGCGCTCATCCCTGCCAACATCGACCTGCTGTCTACCGGGTCCACCGTCGGCAGTCCGATGACCGTGGGCGCCGCGGTGAACCTGCCCGGCGCCTGGGTCCTGTCCAACCAGAGCATCAACGCGAGCGGCCATGTGTTCACGGGCCCGGCCCCTAAGACCTGCATCTCGGGTTCTATCCAGGCGTGCAACGCCTACGTCGGCAGGCTTCACCTCCGGCAGCTGGTGACCTACCAGCCAGCCAGCCGCTACTGGCCTTTCCAGGGGTATGAGACGGCGATCTTCCTCGCCCTCGCTTTCGCCCTCGCCGGGGCCTGCTTCTGGTGGGTACGCCGCCGCCGGCTCGCCTGACATCCCAGCCGGGCAGCCAAGAGGCACTCAGAGCCCCGACGGCCTCCTACTCCTGTCCGTCCTTCCGATAGGCGCCAGGTCCGTGCGAGTGGCCGCCGGGTCCAGGGTCGGCGATAGCCGATCGCATGCGACGCCGTCAGGCGCCTTGGACGCGGTGGCCGGGAGCTGGACAATGACAGGCGAGGAAGACGGCTGCCCGCCGCACCCGACGGCATCACGAATGAGCCGGATCGATCAGTGGTGCCATCCGGCTGGGACGGCGTGGGCGCGCCGGGCGGCTGCTGGAGCCAGCTCGGCGTAGGGAACGCCCAAGAGCCGATCGGACACACAGCGGGCACGACGGAAGGGCCGCGTGTCTTGATCGCGATCCGCCTCGACAGCAGAACGTACTCTGACCTGGGGTTTCTGGTTGGAGCGGGCGACGGGAATCGAACCCGCATGACCAGCTTGGAAGGTCGGTAACCCTCAGCGCGCCTGATCAGCGCCAACGTACATGCTGGTGGACCGGGTGATTTAACCGTGAGTTACCGCTGCTGTCCGTGGAAGCTCCCGGTGTGTGGCACGTACGTGGCACGGGCGGCCTACGCCTGCGGCAGTACGCCCGGTGTCGTCCGCCAGCTAGAGGGGACCGCAGCTGCGGCCACGGCAATTCGGCCCCCCGGCTTATACCGGCGAAGGCAAACACCCAGGCCGTGGTCGTCCCGGGCGGATAACCGGCATTCGGGCGCCCAGGTCCAGTCGCCCGGATGCCGGGCCCGGCGGAGTGTGGCCGGTTTACAGGTTGAAGGCCTTGGTCATGGTCGGGAACTTCGCTGCCCGGCCCAGCTTGGGCAGGTGCAGCAGCTGCTCGGCGGTGCCGAGCAGGGAGTAGTGGTTGAACAGCTTCCCGGACCTGGTTCCTGCCTTGGTGCTCGGGCTGATCACGATCGTGGCCACGTGGCAGCCGACGTCGGTGGTGTTCCTGGCGCACCTGTTGGAGCTGCCGCCCTCACCCTCATCCCAGGTGATCATCACGACCGTCGATCCGCTCCGGTACTCGCGGCTGCGCAGGATCGGGGGCAGGTTCTTGGCCAGCCATCGATTCCCGTCGGCGATTGTCCCGTCGTGCATGTCGTTGATCAGGTTGGGCGTGATGAAGGAGAACGCGGGGAGACGGTTCTTGGCCAGATCGGTGGCCAGCCGCGGGTAAGGCACGTCGTTTTTCGCACAACCGGACAGCTTCGTGTAGTAAGGCGGGGGGTTGTGCCGCACCGCGTACTCGCCGGAATCGGTCCGGCGGCAGTTCGAGGGCATGGACTCCTCGTAGGCTCGCCAGCTCTCCTCTTGGGCGAAGATGCTGCGGGCCGAGGTGCTGCACTTGGGCACCGGGTTGCAGTCCGGAGTGAACTTCTTCAGCGCGCTGTAGCCGAGTCCCGAGGTGGCCGCGACGTAGTTCGGCAGGCTGGGGTGGCTGATGTTGTGGTAGTTCGTGGCCAGTCCGCACTGGGCCGCCATCTTGTTGATGAACGGGGCCTGCGACGAGCCGATGATGGTGCCGTAGCTGTGGTTTTCCATCCAGATCCAGATCACGTGCTTGTAATGAGGGGCAGAAGCCACCCGGCCGCAGGGGCCGTGCCCGCCACCGGGTGCGTGCGTGATCGCCGGGGCGGGCGGCGTGGTGAGTGCGCCTGCGGCAGCCGCCGACCCGGTGGCCAGTGCTGTCGCGAGCAGCAGCGCCCCTGGTATGGCCAGGACGCTCGGCCTGCTGAACATGTGTCACCTCCGGTGACTATCGGTTTGCAACGATGTGAGAGCTCAGCTTTTCCAGATGCTGCTGATCGGCCTGGCGTGGGCGGCGTTGCGCAGGTGCTGCCGTATCCCAAACCCATCTTCGAGGGTACGCAGCACGCTGTAGTGGCTGAATACCCCCCCGAAGACGCCGGGGCGCACCTGCGGCCCGAGCGCCAGGAACGCGATCCGGTGGTTGTGCGGGGTGGCGTCGCCCCACTCGTCGTAGGTGATCAGGATCAGCCCGTTCGAACCGAACGCCGGCGACGCCTCGATCTTGGGCACCTCGCGGCGCACGAACGCGTCGAACTGGCCGGGCAGGTTGCTGGTCCCGCAGGGTCATGGCCCTGCTCGCAGCCATTGGGAATGACCATGTTGAACCGGGCCAGATGGCCTCCGGCCAGCGCCGCTCGAACCGGCTCATGTCGTTCGGCCCGGTCCCCCCGGTCGTGACCACCGTGTGAATGCACTCGGACTTCGGCGCTTGGTTGAAGTTCTCCGAGTACCGGCCGCCCTCGATGTCTGTGTAGTAAACGGCCGGGTTGTGGTGGGTGGTGTCCATGACGGACCCGACCCGGGCGGGAAAGCTGCCCGGTCATCGGGGCTGTGACCTGGGGTTTGTGGTTGGAGCGGGCGACGGGAATCGAACCCGCATGACCAGCTTGGAAGGTGTACCGCAACATGAGGTCATGGGTACTGACCAGCCAATTGTGATGACCGGAGGTAGCCGGTATTGACCGGTGCTGACCCCAGTTAATGGCACGCCGCAGAGGGCTCAGCGAGCATCTGTCGGCCCGGCCGTAAGTGTCAGCGCGACCGATAGGTGCGCGGTTTGACGTGGTAGGGCCACACAGGGGCACGCATCGCCTGATAGCGCTGCCCTCGCTGGGCTCGCCGGACAACTCGGACGGGCGAGAAAGGCGGGCTGAAGGGCAGGTCGGCCGCGGCTAGCGGGGCTAGAGGTAGCGGTGGACGAAGGCGATCGCTATGCCGCCCTCGCCGACGGCCGCTGCGACGCGCTTCACCGATCCGGAGCGGACATCGCCGATGGCGAAGATTCCCGGGGCGCTCGTTTCGAGAGCGAACGGCTCGCGATCAGCCTTCCACTGTCCCGCGTTCATCGCGTCGGCTCCCGTCAAGATGAAGCCCTGGCAGTGTGGCGCTGATGCGGGCTCTCTCTCCAATCGCCCATCACGGGTCGGGTGGAATTTCCCACCCGACCCGTGATGCCTGTCAAGGGACGGGACGGACGGTGTATTGGCCGTTCGTCTCTGTGATCTCTACGCGCGTATTCGGGGGGGTCGGCGAGAACAGGAAACCTTCGTCAACGTCGTCCACAGAGACGCCCTCTGCGATGAACGGGCTATCCGCCTCACCATTGCCGTATCCGGGAGCGATGATCTGCTTCGCCGGATCGTAGGTCTGAGTCGGGTCTCCAATCGTCAGCGTCAGCGTGCCGTCTCCGCCATCGTCGTCCCCGTCGTCCCCGTCGTCCCCGTCGTCCCCCCGTCGTCTCCGTCGTCTCCGTCGTCTCCGTCGTCTCCGTCGTCTGGGTCGCCGTGTGAGCTGGGGTCGCTCTTGTCGAGATCCATCTGCAATCCGGCGTCAGGTAGGTTCGGCAAGTCGTCCGCCCGCTCGATGGTGATCGATCCCCGAATAGGGATCTCCTCACCCCCCAGCGGCAGGACTCCGCTGAATGAGAAAGTGCCGAGTTTTGCTTCGATAGGCATTGGTTCGTTCATAAAGACGCCTCCGTTACATCGCCGGTCTGCCTCACGCGAATTACTACCTGGCCTATCGCCAGGTAGAAGTGACGCTGATGCGAAAAGTATCGACCTGCGCGAGTCCGGATACAAGGCTCGATCCGGCTCAGCACTGCCTTGGCAGTGAGCTTCACAGTGGCAGTGGTTGGTCTAGCTGGACTGGCCTGGCTGGCGTGGGCACTGCTGGGGCTGGGTGGATACCGTCACCAAGGGGCACCGGAGCTGAAGGACCGGGCTCCAGGAGCTTCTCACCAAGTTGGTTCCCGGCGAACGATGGACCGGCCCTGTCCTGCTCGGCTCCCGTCTTCCTCATAGCTGCCCGCCCCTGAGAGGGGACGGCGGGTCAATGGTCGGCGCAGCCGATCGCCTGCGACGGCCCATCGGGGCGCCATTGACGTGGCGGCCGCGACTAGGACAATCGGCCGCGAGGACGACTGCCTTGCTGACCCGGCCCGCACTCCGACAGAGCCCCATGATCACGCAGCCTGCGGCATGGCGCGCCGTGCGCCGCGCGGGCCTCCCAAGGCAGAGCGCGGCGGTGACGGCGGGCCGCGGCGCCGCAGGCGCCGCCTTGATCTATGAAAGGGCAGATTCGGCAACGCAAGCCACAAGCTAGGTGTCCTCCGGCGACTGATGCGCGCGAAAGTCGTCCGCCAACTGATCTGCGAATCGCGGCGGATGCGCCGCCGGTGACCTTGCCGGTGCCAGCTCGGCGTAAGGGAACGCCCAAAGAGCCGATCGGGCACACAACGGGCACGACGGAAGGGCCGCGTGTCCTGATCGCGATCCGCCTCGACAGCAGAACCCACTCTGACCTGGGGTTTCTGGTTTGGAGCGGGCGACGGGAATCGAACCCGCATGACCAGCTTGGAAGGCTGGGGCTCTACCATTGAGCTACGCCCGCGCGGCCAGGGCGGCGATGCCTCCGCAGCTACTAGCTCGCACCGCGTATCGTACCGGCCTTTCCCGCAAGAGGGCCCGGAGGCTCGCACCTGTGTAGCCAGCAGGCCCCGGGGCCTTGCTTTGATGCACATCGCAGAGACCAGGCGTGAGAACTCGCGAACGGGTCGCAGCAACGATTCGGGCCGGGTGCCGGAGAGTGGAGGCTTGGCCTGAAAATAAAATGCATAGCTTTCTTGCCTGCGATTTGATATTACGCTTAGCGCCGCTCGGGGAAGAGCGACTTCAGGCCGAGTGAGGGCCATCAATTCTTCTAAACTGCCATAATGGCAGGCAAGTGGAAAAGGAGCGCAGTGCCACGGAAATGGTGCACGCCCGTGGCGACATTCGCTCTCGTCGGCGACCGTTGCTCGCGTCCTGGGACGCATCACGGTACAGCCGGCGGGCTGGCCAGGCACCTGGTCGGGCCGTTCACTGCTCACGGCCGCGGCCGGACTCAGTGACCAACTCGAATCGGCCAGCTAAGCGGCCACGGGCAGTAAGGGCGCGTTCAGCAGTGTCTCAGTCAGCGGGGTAGAGCTACGGCGCACTGCACCTCGGGTAGCCAGTGCTCAAGCTTCTGGGTAGGCCCGTACAGGTACAGCGGCCCGACCGTCGGGCAGACGGCAGCGAGGCTGATTGTTCGGGGCTCGGCTCCGGCCTGTCATGCCTGGTGAGAAACGTACCCAGGACCTTATGCGCCGGTGAGCATCCGGAGTAGCTATAAGCCACGCTAAGCGATACACGGCGGGACGAGGCGGATATGCCGCGAAGCCGCGCCTGATCCCGCCGGTTCTCATGATCGCCGGTGGCCGGCATCATGCGGGCGCGTAGCCATGTCGGCGCCAGCGGGCCGCGGCATGCCACCTCGCTGCATCGGTAGCCCGCGGCCGTAGCGATGCGCCGGCCAGCGGCCGCCAACGCCAGCATCCGTTCCTGCCGGGCCAGGGCCGGCTGTCCAGCAGATGAACATCCGGTGCCAGGCAGCGAGGCGCCAAGCTGATCTGAGGCCTTCAATGATCATGTGACCAGGAGGTACTCCCACCCGGTGGCCGACTCGGCGCCACGCGGAAATACGCGGATCTTTACTTATTTGGTGACTTACATTACGCTCGTCCGGGCTGTGCCGAGAACTGCCAAGAAGCGGGTCAAAGCTGTGGCCCATGGCTAGCTGTCACCCTTGACTAACCGCCTCTGCGACAAGAGGACGAGAACAAGAAGACAAGAAATTAAGGAGCGCGCATGCGACCTCGTTGGTGCGTATCGGTGGCGACCGTCGCCCTCGCTGGCGGCTCGATGCTGGCATTCGCCGCTACGGCCGCGGCATCAAGCGCGACCGCCGGGTCAGGTTACGTGAGCGCGGCAACCAGGTCAGGCCACGTAAAGGTGGTGCCCCGGTCGCATCCCATGCGAGTGCGATTGGGCGGGTCTGCGCGCCTGGTCCGGCCCTTCATATCCGTCCGCCACGGTCGTCACGCCATAACCAGCTCAAACTGGTCCGGTTACGTAGCTCACAACGGTCCTTACAAGAGCATCTCAGCGAGCTGGATCGAGCCTAAGGGGCACTGCAGCGGCTCGGGCCATAAGTTCTCAAGCTTCTGGGTTGGCCTGGACGGGTACAACAGCGGCTCCGTCGAGCAGACCGGCAGCGAAGTGGACTGCAAAGGCGGAAGCCCGCAGTATTACTCGTGGTACGAAATGTTCCCGAAATTCCCGGTGAAATTCCATAATACTGTGCGGCCAGGTGACCACTTCCGCGGTTCGGTTACCTACCAGGGCGGCGGCAGGTTCACTCTGAAGCTCTCCGACGCGACCAGGGGCTGGACTCACACCGAGCACAAGTCGCTCAGGTCAGCCCGGCGCTCATCGGCCGAGGTCATCATCGAGGCGCCCTCGTCCAGGCGGGGCGTGCTGCCGTTGGCCGACTTCGGCACGGTGCATCTGAGCAACGCCCGGGTGAATGGCTCCAAGATCGGCAGCCGCCGGCCCACCAAGCTGATCATGCAGGACGGCGCCCGGCGGAAGGATTCCGTTTCCCGGCTGGTCAACGGCCAGGGCTTCAGCGCTACCTGGCGCCACAGCTGAGGTTCGCCTGCAGCAACGCGCTGCCCGCCCGCAGCGATGCCCGGCGGGCAGCGCGTCGTCGTGACCGGGCGGGCGCGGGCGGGTCACGCGATAACCCCGCTGCGCGTTGAGCGGGGCAGCGAAAGTCTCGTGCCGTGCCGTTCGGAAGAAAAAGCGTCACAGAGTGGCTGCGGCTTCGGGTTCGCCCGGGACCAGCGCCCTGCTGGTCGCGTTCTTGCCCGGAGAGCGCGCAGAGCACCCGGCCGGCGAGTAGCGCTGACCCCGGTGGCCGACCCAGGTCGGCCTACACCTGATCCTTGTTCTTGTGGCACCTCCACTCAGCGTCAGGGGCGCGGTGATCCCGTCGACGGAGCTGTCGTGGCGCTTTTCCCGGTCACCAGGCCCGGGCGGGCAGTCGGTGAACACCGCGGACAGCCGGGTGGAACTCTCCTTCGACCTAGCCGCCACGCCGTCGCTGCCGCCGGTGCTCAAGGAGCGAGCATTGCGCGTCCTGGCCGGAAGGCTGGTCAACGGAGTGCTCACGGTCACCGCCTCCGAGCACCGGTCCCAGCTGCGGAACCGCCAGGCGGCGGCGAGCAGGCTCGCCGCCATCTTGACCGACGCCACCGCTCCGCCGCCGGCCCCGCGCCGCGCCACGCGACCGAGCCGCTCGGCCCGGGAGCGCAGGCTGGCAGCCAAGCGGCGACGTTCGGAAATCAAGCGGATGCGCCGGCCCGACGGCGAGTAGCCCGCCCGCGCAACCAGCTACCGGGCCGGGCGGGCTGGTCCGCTACCATCACTTGTCAGCGGGCTGTAGCGCAGCTTGGCTAGCGCGCTTGCTTTGGGTGCAAGAGGCCGCCGGTTCGAATCCGGCCAGCCCGACCACATCATCCCAGGCCAGGCTCTTGATCATCTAAATCAGAGGTCGTGCCTGCGGGCTGTGACTGACTAACTGCGTGACTATCGAGGGCAGCAGTCGGCCGTGCGAGACGGCGGAGCGCCGGGGCTCCTTGACGACATATTGCCCGGCGCCGAGGATCCACTTGTGTGGTTTCCCTGGCGGGCCCGAGAGTACGAGAGAACCTGCGTCAAATGCGGTTACACCTGGCGGGTGCCCAGGTCGGCGGCCAGGCGGCGAAGGCGCACGATCTCCATGTTTTCGGTCGCGTCGCCCAGAACCATCGACCGGTCCGAGCTAAGAAGAGAGGTTGCGTCGATCTCGGCGGAGAACCAGCAGACCGAGGCGTTCCGGGAGTGTCCCGAATGCGGGGCTGTTAGCTTCACCCAGCGCTCGCGCGGCGAAGCGCCCGCGGGGTTCGCTGAGTGACTAACTGCATGACAACCGGAGTGCATGTCAGCGGACTCCCATGGACAGCGCAGGACGATTCTGGCAGGTGAATGCACCTCCACGACCCGGTGGCGGTCACGACCGGATTGCTTGGGGCGTCAGCGGCCGCCGGTTCGAATCCGGCCAGCCCGACCACATCACCCCAGGCCAGGCCCGTGCAACCCGCAACGGGCCCGCACGGCCCAGCCGCGTCGCACGGCACAGTTCTCAGACATTCACTGAGACGATCTGTTCAGCAGATTTGGTTGGATGGGCTCGTGAGTCACAGAATCCGCTGGGTCAGTAGGCCACTGGCTGGCGAGGGCGTCATTGAGCGCTCGTTCCGGCTGTGCCGCGCGTCGGGCAGTGTGCCTGGCGTGGCGTGGCTGCCATGGGAGCAGGTACCAGCTCCTCCGCTGGTCTTGCTGGGACATGGAGGCAGCGGGCACAAGCGGAGCGGCCGGCTGGTTCGCCTGGCGCGATGGTTCGCTTCACGCGCCGGGATCGCGGCGGTGGCGATCGACGGCCCTTTCCACGGCGACCGGGTGCCGTCAATACCGGATGCCGCTGGCTACCAGGCTCGCATCGTGGCTGAAGGTGTCGATGTCGTCATCGACCGGATGGCTGGCGATTGGCGGGCAACCGTGGACGCCATTGAATAAGCCGGGAACGTGGACACGACCAGGATCGGGTATCTGGGCATGTCCATGGGAACACGCTTTGGCTTGCCTGCAGCCGCTGCACTTGGCGGCCGAACTCTTTCCCCGGGATGGCCAGTTCGCCCTGTTTGACTTGCTGGGGCCGGCGGAAAAACAGTTGATCGCTTATCCCGGCGCACACGGCGAGACAAGGCGGGGAGCCATTGAGATGTGGCGTGAGTTCATCTCATCGCACCTCCCGCCACAGGGGTCCCAGCCGACTGCCATGATCGCTCGCGAGAGCCGAGTCCGGCCGGCGCGAGCTGACCTGTTACTCGTCAGTCGGCCGAGTCCGGATCGCTGCGTGCGACGTAGTGAATCCCGTCGTCGTCCTCGTAGGCGTCATAACCGCTACGGGCGATCTCATCCAGAACCTCCCGCAGTCGCTTCTCCCGCAGCCGCTGCGTTAGGGAGGTCACCTTGCCGCTGCGCCTGGCCGTGCCCTTGCTCACCGGCTGCCCCCCTCTTGCCTGGCCCATGGAATCCCCCCCTCTGGCCTGGTCTCTGATTAGACGCCTGACGGCCCTGCCCGGATGACGCCTTGCGGCACGCCGCCCTCGTGCCTGCAGCGCGGGCGCTATGCACGAGGCCGGCGGCGAGCGGCCATTACCCGGGAACCCATGGCGGTACATTGACCCGGCACCGCCGCTTGCGAGGCTCGTCCGGGCCGCGCGACCCCGGTCCCTCAGGCCGTGTCGTCCTCGCGAATCCAGCGCGGACGCCGGAAAAGGCGGCCCAGCCGGTCGTGCAGGCTCTGCCCTGAGTCCTCGAACGCGTCGACCCGGTACACCGGCGGCCCGTCCGGCGCCGGCAGCATGGCCACCTGCGCGTCGTCGAGGCGGCATCGGATCGCGCTGCGCGTGATCAGCACGATGTCATCAGCATCGATGAAGCGCAGTCCGGCCGCCGTGCTGACCACGATCCCGTCGAAGAGGTCGAGGTCCGGGATCTGCAGCACGTGCTCCAGGGTGCCGATCTGGGTGCCCGTGCTGCTCAGCACCGGTGTCCCGCGCGCTGCGGCCTGGTACGAAATAGCCGTGTCGTCCGTCATCTTTGCTGGGCCCCGTCTCGCCGCGAGGCAGCCCGGCCATCCGGGCCCGCCGGATCTGAGGAGGTTATCACCAGCCACGCGAGCGCGATCGGGACGCGGACGGCCGGGCGGAGCACCCCGACGAGCCCCGGCAGGCGGCTGGCTGGCCTAGACTTGGCCGCCGTAGCCGTGAGTGACCAGTCATGCCCCCGGGATGGCCAGCGTGTCAACTGCCTGGGCGGGGAGCAGGGAGTGACGCCGACGTGAAGACCGACGTCGAGGAGCTAAGCCCTACGCGGGTCAAGCTCTCCATCGAGGTTCCGTTCGATGAACTGAAGCCGAGCCTGGACAAGGCGTACCGGGAGATCGCCCGGCAGGTGCGGGTGCCCGGCTTCCGGCCGGGCCGGGTGCCGCCGCGGATCATCGATCAGCGCTTTGGCCGCGGCCTGGTGCTCGAGCAGACCGTCAACGACGCCCTGCCCGAGCTGTACGGCAAGGCGCTCCAGGAGGGTGACGTGATCGCCCTGGGCCAGCCTGATCTGGAGATCACCAAGCTTGACGACGGCAAGGAGCTCTCGTTCACCGCGGAGGTGGACATCCGGCCCAAGTTCGAGTTGCCCGACTTTGAGGGCATGCCGGTCACCGTGGACAACGCCGAGGTGAGCCCGGATGACGTCGAGGAGTACCTCAGCGGCCTGCGGGAACGCTTCGCCTCGCTCAAGGGTGTCGACCGGCCCGCGCAGTCCGGGGACTTCGTCTCCATCGACCTGTCCGCCTCCGTAGACGGACAGAGCGTGGAAGATGCACAGGCCAGCGGGCTGTCCTACGAGATCGGCACCGGCAACCTGCTCGACGGGCTCGATGAGGCACTGGAAGGCGTCACGGCGGGGCAGTCGCGGGTGTTCACCGCCGAGCTACCCGGCGGAGCCCACTCCGGCGAGCAGGCCGAGATCACGGTCACCGTGCACAGCGTCAAGGTGAAGGACCTGCCTGAGCTGGACGACGAGTTCGCCCAGGCCGCGAGCGAGTTCGACACGCTGGGCGAGCTGCGGGCCGGGACCAGGACCCAGCTGGAGGGCGCGAGCCGCCTGCAGCAGGCCAGCCAGGCCAGGGAGCGGGCTCTCGACGCGCTGCTGGACAGGATCGACGTCCCGTTGCCGGAAAAGGTGGTGGCGGCCGAGGCCGAGCAGCGCCGCGAAGCGATGGCCGACCAGCTTCAGCAGCTCGGCTCCAGCCTCGATGACTACCTGCAGTCGGCCGGCCGGTCACCCGCCGAGTTCGAGGCCGACCTGGAGCGCGACGCGCAGCGGGCGGTCAAGACCGGATTCGTCCTCGACCAGCTGGCCCAGCAGGAGAAGCTGGGCGTCGACGCCCGCGAGATGACCGCGTTCGTTACCGAGCAGGCGCGCCGGATGCGCGTCGATCCCGACCAGCTGGCCAGGCAGCTCGCCGACAACGGTCAGCTGGGCTCGGTGGCCTCCGAGGTGCTGCGCAGCAAGGCGCTCGACGTCATCGCGCAGCGGGCCAAGGTCACCGACGAGGCAGGCCGGGAGGTGGACCTGCAGCCGTCCGCGATCCAGGACCTGGCAGACCAGGACCTGGCGGACCAGGACGCGGCGGACCAGGATGTCGCCGGCGAGGCCACGGCAGCCGCCGGCGAGACCGGCGAGGCCGCCGCAGCCGCCGACCAGGACCAGGACCAAGATCAGGGCCAGGACGCCGAAGCCGGCGCGCAGGCGCCGCAATAACGCGGCCGGCTGGCGCGGCCTGCCCGGTCAGGCGCGCGCCAGCCAACCGGCCTGCGCCCACAGCGAACAGCGCCGAACGCAGGACGAACCGGCGCCGGCGGCGCGTTATCGTCACTGTCAACGACATCAATTGCAGTGGAACAGGTGACCAAGTGAGTGACGTGTCACACCCCCGCGTGATCGCGCCCGGCGTGGTCAGCGCGGATAGCGCACCCCACGACGGCGGCCGGGCGGCACAGACCGCGCAGACCGCCACGGCGTCCCGGCTGGCGGTGGCGCGGGTTACCGAAGCCCCGGCCATGCCGTTCGGCGACCAGGTGTTCCAGCGGCTGCTGCGGCACCGGATCATCTTCCTCGGCACCCAGGTGGACGAGGAGCTCGCCAACCGGATCTGCGCCGAGCTGGTCCTGCTCGCCTCCGAGGACGCCAGGCGCGACATCAGCATCTACATCAACTCGCCCGGCGGCTCGGTCTACGCCGGCCTGGCCATCTACGACATGATGCAGTACGTCCCGAATGACGTCGCCACCTACGCGATGGGCATGGCCGCGTCGATGGGCCAGTTCCTGCTCTGCGCGGGCACCGCTGGCAAGCGCTATGCCCTGCCGCACGCGCAGGTGCTCATGCACCAGCCATCCGGCGGCATCGGCGGCACCGCGTCCGACATCACGATCCAGGCCGAGCAGATGCTGTACGTCAAGCACACCCTGGCCGAGCGGATCGCCATGCACACCGGCCAGCCGCTCGAGCAGATCGAAACCGACTCCGACCGCGACCGCTGGTTCACCGCCGAGGAGGCCAAGGACTACGGCTTCGTCGACCACGTGATCCGCAGCGCCACCGAAGTACCCTCGGAAGGACCGGTCTCATGACCACCCCGCACGGAATCCACCAGGTCCGGGCCTTCGAGCCTGCCGGCCCCATAGCAGATCAGCCCCGCCCCGCCCCGCAGTCGCGGTACGTGCTGCCCTCGTTCGTGGAGCGGACTTCGTACGGGGTCAAGGAGATGAACCCGTACAACAAGCTCTTCGAGGAGCGGATCATCTTCCTCGGCGTGCAGATCGACGACGCCTCGGCCAACGACGTGATGGCCCAGCTGCTCACCCTCGAGGCCATCGACCCGGACCGCGACATCCTGATCTACATCAACTCGCCAGGCGGCTCGATGACGTCGATGATGGCGATCTACGACACGATGCAGTTCATCCAGCCGGATATCCAGACCTTCTGCATCGGCCAGGCGGCATCCGCGGCCGCGGTGCTGCTCGCCTCGGGCACCAAGGGCAAGCGGGCGGCGCTGCCGAACGCGCGCATCATGCTTCACCAGCCGGCCATGGAGTCCGGCTACGGGCAGTCCAGTGACCTGGAGATTCAGGCCCGGGAGATCCTGCGGATGCGGACCTCGATGGAGAACGTGATCGCCAGGCACACCGACAGGGACCCGGACCAGGTCCGGCGGGACATCGAGCGCGACCGGTTCTTCGACCCGCAGGAGGCGAAAGAGTACGGAATCGTGGATGATGTTCTAACGACCCTCAAGCGCCGCACCGAGGTAGGCTCGTCTTAGCAGAGGTCTTGGCTCGTCCCTTCTGAAGGAGTGATTGGGTGGCTCGCATCGGCGATGGCGGTGATCTGCTGAAGTGCTCGTTCTGTGGCAAGAGCCAGAAGCAGGTCAAGAAGCTGATCGCCGGACCCGGCGTGTACATCTGCGACGAGTGCATCGACCTCTGCAACGAGATCATCGAGGAAGAGCTGGCCGAGCCGTCCGAGCTCAAGTGGGACAGCCTGCCCAAGCCCCGCGAGATCTACGAGTTCCTCGACGACTACGTGATCGGCCAGGACAAGGCCAAGAAGGCGCTGTCCGTCGCGGTGTACAACCACTACAAGCGGGTCCAGTCCGGCGGCGACCGGCCGGGTGAGGAAGGCGTCGAGCTGGCGAAGTCCAACATCCTGCTGCTCGGCCCCACCGGCTCGGGGAAGACCCTGCTGGCGCAGACCCTGGCCCGGCTGCTCAACGTCCCGTTCGCCATCGCCGACGCGACCGCGCTGACCGAGGCCGGGTACGTCGGCGAAGATGTCGAGAACATCCTGCTCAAGCTCATCCAGGCGGCCGACTACGACGTCAAGAAGGCCGAGACGGGCATCATCTACATCGATGAGATCGACAAGATAGCCCGCAAGAGCGAGAACCCCTCGATCACCAGGGACGTCTCCGGCGAGGGCGTACAGCAGGCGCTGCTGAAGATCCTGGAGGGCACCACCGCGAGCGTGCCGCCGCAGGGCGGCCGCAAGCACCCGCACCAGGAGTTCATCCAGATCGACACGACGAACGTCCTGTTCATCTGCGGCGGCGCGTTCTCCGGCCTGGAGAAGATCATCGAGCAGCGGGTGGGCAAGAACGGGATCGGCTTCAGCGCCGTGATCAGGGTGCGCAACGACAACGCCACCTCGGACGCGTTCGCCGACATCATGCCGGAGGACCTGCTCAAGTTCGGCATGATCCCGGAGTTCGTCGGCCGGCTTCCGGTGATCACCAGCGTGCACAACCTCAACCGGGAAGCGCTGATCCGCATCCTGACCGAGCCGCGCAACGCGCTGGTCCGGCAGTACCGGCGGCTGTTCGAGCTGGACAACGTGGATCTCGAGTTCACCGACGATGCGCTCGAGGCCGTCGCCGACCAGGCCAACCTGCGCGGCACCGGCGCGCGCGGGCTGCGGGCCATCCTCGAGGAAGTGCTGCTGTCGGTGATGTACGAGGTGCCGAGCCGCAAGGACGTCGAGCGCGTCGTGATCACCCAGGAAGCGGTGCTTGAGCACGTCAACCCGACGCTGGTGCCGCGCGACGTGTCCCGCCGCGCCCCCCGCGAGAAGTCGGCGTAAGAAGCGAATGACCCGGGACGAGTGTGCTCGCAAGCTTCGCATGCTCGCCGAGAGTCATTCTTGGTGCTAGCCCAGGGGGCGACCCCCTGGAACCCCCGTCGCCTGCGGCGCATCCCCGCCCGGTTAGCGCCGCGAGTACCGTCGGCGGTCCGTAGACTCACCTGACGTGACCGGACATCGCCTGACGACGCCAGCCGACGCTGATCAGCTCGCCCCGCAGTACGCGCCCGCCAGCGTGGAGACGCGCAGGTACGAGGGCTGGATCGACGCGGGCTACTTCACTCCTGATGCTGCCGCCGACGGCCCCGCGTACGCGATCGTGATCCCGCCGCCGAACGTCACCGGGTCCCTGCACATCGGGCACGCCCTCGATCACACCCTGATCGACGCGCTCATCCGGCGCCGCCGGATGCAGGGCTACCGCACGCTCTGGCTGCCCGGCATGGACCACGCCGGCATCGCCACCCAGAACGTGGTCGAGCGCGAGCTCGCCAAGGAGGGCCTGAGCAGGCACGACCTGGGCCGGGAGAAGTTCGTCGAGCGGGTCTGGCAGTGGAAGGCATCCTCCGGTGGCGCGATCCTCGGCCAGATGCGCCGCCTCGGCGACAGCGTGGACTGGACCCGCGAGCGGTTCACCATGGACGAGGGCCTGTCCCGGGCCGTGCACACGATGTTCAAGCGGCTGTTCGACGATGGCCTCATCTACCGCGCCGAGCGGATCATCAACTGGTGCCCGCGCTGCCTGACCGCGCTGTCCGACATCGAGGTCGACCACGTCGAGGAGGACGGCGAGCTCGTCTCCATCAGGTACGGCAGTGCTAGCCAGGGGGGACGACCCCGCAAGACCCCCCCGGAGGGGGACGACGACTCGATCGTGGTCGCCACTACCCGGCCCGAGACCATGCTCGGCGACACCGCGGTAGCGGTCCATCCCGACGACCCGCGCTACGCGCACATGGTCGGCCGCACGGTGGAACTCCCGCTGACCGGCAGGCGCATTCCCGTGCTCGCCGACCCGCACGTGGACCCGGAATTCGGCACCGGCGCGGTCAAGGTGACCCCCGCCCACGACCCGAACGACTTCGAGATCGGCCGCCGCCACGACCTGCCCGCGCTGACCGTCATGGACGAGCGCGCCGTGATCACCGCGCCGGGCCCGTTCCGGGGCCTGGACCGGTTCGAGGCGCGCCCGGCCGTGCTGGCCGCGCTCCGCGAGGAGGGCCGGGTGGTGGCCGAGGTCCGGCCGTACCCGCACGCGGTCGGGCACTGCGACCGCTGCGGCACCACCGTGGAGCCCCGGCTGTCGCTGCAGTGGTTCGTCAAGGTTGCCCCGCTGGCCAAGGCGGCGGGCGACGCGGTCCGCGACGGCCGGGTCCGGCTGCACCCGCCGCAGATGGCGGCCAGGTACTTCGACTGGGTCGATGACATGCACGACTGGTGCATCAGCCGGCAGCTGTGGTGGGGGCACAGGATCCCGGTCTTTTACGGCCCGAACGGCGCTGTCGTCTGCCCGGCGCCCGGTGAGCAGCCGCCGACCGGGGAGGGCTGGCACCAGGACCCCGACGTGCTCGATACCTGGTTCTCCTCGGGACTGTGGCCGTTCTCCACCCTGGGCTGGCCCGATGACACGCCGGACCTGCGCGCGTTCTACCCGACCAGCGTGCTGGTCACCGGCTACGACATCCTGTTCTTCTGGGTGGCCAGGATGATGATGCTGGGCCTGTACGCGATGGCCGGCCGGGATCCGGCCGACGCCGTCCCGTTCCGCATCGTGGCCCTGCACGGCCTGGTCCGCGACGCCAGGGGACGCAAGATGTCCAAGTCGCGCGGCAACACCGTTGACCCGCTGGACTGGATCGACCGCTTCGGCGCGGACGCGGTGCGGTTCACCCTGGCCCGCGGCGCGAACCCGGGCGGGGACATCGCGGTCAGCGAGGAGTGGGCGGCCGGGGCGCGGAACTTCTGCAACAAGCTGTGGAACGCGGCCAGGTTCTCCCTGATCAACGGGGCGCACGTCCCGGATGCGCCGCCGGACCCGGCGGGCCTGTCGGTGCCGGACCGCTGGATCCTGTCCAGGCTCGCGTCGGTCACCGAGCAGGCCGACGCGCTGTTCGAGGAGTTCGAGTTCGGCAAGCTGAGCGAGGTGCTCTATCACTTCGCCTGGGACGAGTACTGCGACTGGTACCTGGAGCTGGCCAAGGTAACGCTGGCCTCCGGCGACGAGGCCGCCGCGGATCGCACCCGGGCGGTGCTCGGCTACCTGCTCGACCGCCTGCTGCGGCTGCTGCACCCGCTGATCCCGTTCGTCACCGACGAGCTGTGGACCGCGCTGACCGGCAAGGACTCGGTCGTGGTGGCCGCCTGGCCGGGCCGCCTGGCCCCCGGCGCCGACGCGGGCGAACCGCACGCGCGGCGTGACCCTGAGGCCGAGGCCGAGATCGCCTCTCTCATCAGGCTGGTCACCCAGGTGCGCAGGTTCCGGTCCGACCAGGGGCTGCGCCCGGGCCAGCGGGTGGCGGCCAGGCTGGCCGGCCTCGAGCGCACCCCGCTGGCCGGGCACGAGACGAGCATCCGCGCCCTGCTGCGCCTGTCCGCCCCGGACGGCGGGTTCGCGCCGACCGGCTCGGTGCAGTCCGAGGGGGTCACGGTCGAACTGGACACGGCCGGGGCCATCGACGTGGACGCCGAGCGCCGCCGTCTGGACAAGGATCTCGCCGCCGCAGCCGCCGAGGTGGACCGGACGCAGCGCAAGCTGGGCAACCCCGGCTTCACCGCCAAGGCCCCGGCCGACGTCATCGAGAAGACCCGGCAGCGCCTCGCCGCCGCCCAGGCCGAAGCCGAGTCCCTCCAGGCCCGCCTCGCGGCCCTGCCGCCCGCCTGAAGCCTCGAGTCCCCTCGGCGCATTTCATGCACTACGACCGCTCGGTGACCTGATTTGTCCCGGTTCGTCCCTGCCTAGTGCATGATAAGTCGTGATGATCATGGAATCCGGTGCGGGGACGGCGCCGCGCTGGGCCGGCTGATCTGGTGGGTAGGCTTCCAGGGTGACCGGCTACTACGCGAGCAGCGATCTTCACACCAGCCTGGGCGAGGTCGAGCGGGAGATCGCGGAACGCAGGCCCGAGCACGCCATCGATCCGACCCTGGACCGGATCGCCGACCTCGCGCACCTGCTCGGCGACCCGCAGCGGGCCTACCCCGTCATCCACATCACCGGGACGAATGGCAAGACATCGACCGCGCGCATGATCGACGCGCTGCTGCGCGCCCGCGGCCTGCGCACCGGGCTGTTCACCAGCCCGCACCTGACCTCCATGCGGGAGCGGATCAGCCTGGACGGCCAGCCGATGGACGCGCAGCGCTTTGTCGATCTACATGAGGAGATCGTGCCTTTCGTGGCCATGGTGGACGGTCGCCACCAGGTGCCGATGTCGTTCTTCGAGGTACTGACGGGGATGGCCTTCGCCGCCTTCGCCGACGCCCCCGTCGACGTGGCGATCGTCGAGGTCGGCATGGGGGGCACCTGGGACTCCACGAATATCGCGGACGGGACGGTTGCCGTGGTCACCCCCGTCTCCCTCGACCACACCAGGTACCTGGGCGACACGGTCGAGGAGATCGCCGAGGACAAGGGCGGCATCATCAAGCCCGGAGCCGTCGCCGTGCTGGCCCAGCAGCCGGTTCCCGCGGCCGAGGTGCTGCTGCGCCGGGCGGCCGAGGTCGGCGCGACCGTGGCCAGGGAAGGGCTCGAGTTCGGCGTGCTGGACCGGGACCTGGCAGTGGGCGGGCAGCAACTGGAACTTCGCGGCCTGCGCGGCGACTATCACGAGATCTTCCTGCCGCTGTTCGGGGGGCACCAGGCGGGCAACGCCGCGTGCGCGCTGGCCGCGGTCGAGGCGTTCGCCGGGGCGGGCGACGATGACAGCGCCGGCGGCCCCGTCCCGTTCGACCAGGCCTGGGTCCGCGACGCGTTCGCGTCGGTGACGTCGCCCGGCCGGCTGGAGATCGTCCGCCGTAGCCCGGTGATCATCGTGGACGCGGCCCACAACGCGGCCGGGATGGCCGCCGCGGCGGAGGCCATCACGGAGGCGTTCACCTTCACCACGCTGGTGGGCGTGCTCGCGGTGGCCGCCGACAAGGACGTGCCCCCCATGCTCGACGAGCTCGAACCGGTCGTCTCCGACCTGATCGTCACCCGTAACTCATCGCCGCGCTCGATGGAGGTGGCCAAGCTCGCCGACCTGGCCGAGGCGGTCTTCGGCCCGGACCGGGTGCACGCGGCGCCCCGCCTGGACCAGGCGATCGAGGAGGCGGTGACGCTCGCCGATGAGGCAGAGGCGGCTGACGGCGGTTCGGACGGCCTGCTGCCGGGCGCGACCGGCGTGCTCATCGTCGGGTCGGTGATCACGGCCGGGGATGCACGGACGCTGCTGCTGCCCGGGCGGCCCGAAGACCCGGGCCTGCCCGCGGAGCAGCTGCCGCCGGCCTGCCCCCGAGCCGGGGACATCCGAACCCGCAGGGCCGGAATCCGCCGACCCGGACGGGCCGTGAGACCAGAGCGGGGCACGCGATGAGACGGCTGTGCGCCACCGTTCTCATCTTCGAGGCGATCGTGATCGGGCTGGCCATCCCCGTCGCGGTCAGGATCGGTCACGTGTCGGCCGGCGCTGCCGGGCCAGCCGGAGGAGCGCTGGCCGGAGCGGCCGTGCTGATCGCCGTAGCGGTGTCGCTGCGCTTCACCGGCCTGCCCGGGCTGCGGATCGCGCTGATCACCGGCAGCATCCTGCAGTTGCTGATGATCGCCTCCGGCGCGGTCGTTCCCGTTATGTACGGGCTCGGCTTGATCTTCGGAATTCTCTGGACCGTGGCGATCCTTCTCGGCCGCAGCGCCGAGCGCGCCGAGCAGCGATAGAACCCGTTCTGGCCTCCCGGGTATTACCCCGGCCGGTACATTGTTCACCGGCGTGGCGCGCGGCGGTCGAGAAGAGGTGTCGCTGCGCGGGTAAGATTTCCACGCGCTGGATCGTTTCTCACCCGGCACTTCGGCCTCCGGCCACCGCTGATCATGAGGAGCATCATTGTCTGACCGCACACTCGTCCTGATAAAGCCCGATGGCGTGCGCCGCGGGCTCGTCGGGAGCGTGATATCCAGGCTCGAGCGCCGCGACCTGCGGATCGCGGCCATGGATCTGCGGACCCTCAGCCTGGAGACGGCCCACGCGCACTACGCCGAGCACGTCGGCAAACCGTTCTTTGATCCGCTTATCGACTTCATCACCTCCGGGCCGCTGGTGGCCCTGGTCGCCGAGGGCCCGGGGGTGGTTCAGGCGTTTCGTTCGCTGGCCGGGGCGACGAACCCGCTGGCCGCCGCGCCGGGCACCATCCGGGGAGATCATGCGTTGCTGGTTACTGAGAACATCGTGCACGGCTCCGACTCGCCAGAATCTGCCGAGAGGGAAATTAAGATCTTCTTTCCGGATCTCGTTTAGCCGGCGCTGTGCTGGTCGATGAACGGCACATGGCCGCGACCCAGCCTACGGGAGGACGGGCGCGGCATCTGAGCACAGACAACCCGCGGAATCGTCCTGAGAGGTTCTGTTCCTTATGAGCAACGCGCTTGCGTTTCTCGGCCGTGACATGGCGGTCGACCTCGGCACCGCGAACACCCTGGTGTACGTCCGCGGACGCGGGATCGTGCTGAACGAGCCCTCGGTGGTGGCCCTCAACACGAACAACGGCCAGATCGTCGCGGTCGGGGTGGAAGCCAAGCGGATGATCGGGCGGACGCCCGGCAACATCGTGGCCATCCGGCCGCTCAAGGACGGCGTGATCGCCGATTTCGACGTCACCGAGCGGATGCTGCGTTACTTCATCCAGAAGGTGCACCGGCGCAGGCACATGGCCAAGCCGAGAGTAGTGGTCGCCGTGCCGAGCGGGATCACCGGCGTGGAGCAGAGCGCGGTCAAGGAGGCCGGCCACCAGGCCGGAGCCCGGCGCGTCTACATCATCGAGGAGCCGATGGCCGCGGCCATCGGCGCGGGCCTGCCGATCAACGAGCCCACCGGCAACATGGTGGTGGACGTGGGCGGCGGCACCACCGAGGTCGCCGTGATCTCGCTGGGCGGCATCGTCACCTCCCAGTCGATCAGGATCGGGGGTGACGAGCTGGACCAGGCGATCATCACGTTCGGCAAGAAGGAGTACTCGCTGATGCTCGGTGAGCGGACCTCCGAAGAGATCAAGATGGCGCTCGGGTCCGCGTACCCCACGCCGGACGAGCCGCACGCCGAGATCCGCGGCCGGGACCTGGTCAGCGGGCTGCCGAAGACGATCGTGATCTCCGCGGAAGAGATCCGCAGGGCGATCGAGGAACCGGTCAACCTGATCGTCGATGCGGTCAAGACCACGCTGGACAAGTGCCCGCCCGAGCTGGCCGGCGACGTCATGGACCGGGGGATAGCGCTGACCGGCGGCGGCGCGCTGCTGCGCGGGCTCGATGAGCGGATCCGCGAGGAAACCGGGATGCCTGTCCACATGGCCGACAATCCGCTGGACTCGGTCGTCCTCGGCACCGGCAAGTGCGTCGAGGACTTCGAGACCCTGCGCCAGGTACTGGTGCCAGAATCCCGCCGTTGACCCCGGCGCGGCTGGCCGCGTAACCGCAGCGAGGAGTTCACGTGCATGACACCCGGCGCACGCGCCTGGTCCTGAGCGTGCTCCTGGTCGCGGCGCTCGCGTTGATCACCATCAACTACCGGGACGGCAGCACGGGCCCGCTTCGCTCGCTGGGCAACCTCGGGAACATGATGTTCGGCCCGCTGGAGCGCCTGGCCGGGTACGTCACCCGCCCCGCCTCCCAGCTCGCCAACGGCGCCTCCTCGGGAGACAAGATTTCCGCGCTGCAGCGGCAGAATGCCCAGCTGCGCGCCGAGCTCAGCCAGGCGCGGCTGAGCTCGGCCCAGGACACGCAGGTCAGGAACCTGCTGCAGCTGGCCGCCAGGGGCCGCTACCGCGTCGTGGCGGCGAACGTGATCGCGGCGGCCACCGGGTACGCGGACACGGTGACAATCGACGCCGGCAGCCGCGACGGCGTCAAGCCCAACCAGACCGTGCTGAACGGCGACGGCCTGGTCGGCCGGACCGTCAGCGTGAGCTCGACCACGTCCAGCGTCCTGCTGGCCACCGACGGGTCCTCCACGGTGGGTTCCCGGCTGGCCGGCACCGGCCAGATCGGCTCGGTGAGCGGGATGGGCAAGGGACTGTCCGGCCCGAACATGCTGCACCTGCAGCTCTTCGACGGCAGCGCGGTGCTGCACCTGGGGGAGCAGCTCGTCACCTTCGGGTCGGTCGGCGGCAGCCCGTACGTGCCCGGCGTGCCGATCGGGACGATCGTCCGGCTGGAAACGTCGTCCAACGCGCTGACCAGGAGCGCGCTGGTCCGCCCGTTCGCCGACTTCAGCTCGCTCGGCGTCGTCGGGGTGGTCATCGTGCCGCCGCGGGTCAGCCCCAGGGACTCGGTGCTGCCGCCGGCTCCGCGTCCCACCCCGACGCCCACCGTGACCAAGACGGTGTACCCGTCCACGGGCAGCTCTGCCGGCCCCGGGACCTCGACGGGCAGTACGCCGTCACCGGGCACGAGGCACTGACGTGCGTCGATTCCTGCTCCCCGTCGTGCTGCTGCTGGCCGCGCTCGTGCTGCAGCTCACCGTCTTCGACCGGCTGCCGCTGCCCGGTGGCGTGGCGCCTGACCTGGTCCTGCTCGTGGTGGTCGCGCTCGCCCTGAACAGCGGGCCGATGACCGGCATGATCTGCGGCTTCTGCGCCGGCCTGGCCCTGGATATCGCGCCGCCGTCCGGCCACCTGATCGGCGTGTACGCGCTGGTGTTCTGCCTGCTGGGCTACCTGTGCGGGATGGTCTCCGCCGAGCTGGAGCGCTCCGTGCTGCTGCCGCTGGCCGCCTCGGCGCTCGGCGCGGCGGCCGGGGCCGCGCTCTACGCGGCGGTCGGCGTCGTGCTCGGCAACCCGGACGTGACCGGTCCCGCGGTGCGCCACGTGCTGCCCCTGTCGGTGTTCTACGACGTGCTGCTCAGCCCGTTCGTGCTGTTCGGCGTGGCGCTGGCCTACCGGCTTGCCGCCCGGCTCGCGGGCGCGGCCAGGCCATCCCGCGAGCCGTCGGCCGCCGGGGCGGTGGCGGGGCTGGGCACGCCCGCGCTCCCAGCGGGGCGCACCCCGCGGCTGCGCGCTGCCGCGGCCAGGCCGCGAGACGGCTGGATCGGCGGCGGCGGCTGGCTGGCGGCCAGCGCCGAACTGGCCCGCACGCGGCCGACGGCGGTGCGGCTGCACTTTGGCGGCAGCCGCACGGCCGCGGCGCCGGCCAGGTCCAAGGCGGCCAGCTCGGGCAGCGGCCTGGCCCGGCTGCGGTTCGGCGGCACCCGCACGGCGGCGACGCCGGCCAGGTCCAAGCCGGCCGGCGGCGTGGCCCGGCTGCGGTTCGGCGGCACCCGCACGGCGGCGACGCCGGCCAGGTCCAAGCCGGCCGGCGGCGTGGCCAGGCTGCGGTTCAGCGGCACCCGCGCGACCGTGGCGCCGGCCAGGTCCAAGGGGCCGGCTCGGGCAGCCGCGTGGCCAGGCTGCGGTTCGGCGCCGGCCGCCGCGGCGACGCCGTGATCGGCAGCAGGCTGCTCGGCGGCGGGCTCGTCGGAGAATTCGGCGACGGCGGGCGCGGGCTGCCCGGCCTGTCCGCCGGCTCGCGGCTGTTCTCCCGGCGCAGCCGGGCCGGCCGCACCGGGCGGGCCAGATTCGGCCGCCGGCCCAGCTGGGGCTCCGGTGCCGCCGGGGGCACCGGCAGCGCCGCCGGGCGCGGCTCGTTCAACGGCGCTGCCCCCCGCAAGAGTCCGGCCAGCGCGGCTGCCCCCCGGCGCGGCACGTTCAGCGGGAGTTCCGCGCAGCGCCGCCCGCTGAGCAAGGCCGCACCCCGCCGCGGCACGTTCGGCGGCGGCTCGCCGGCCAAGGGGTCGTTCGGCTCCGGCTCCTCGCCCCGCGGATCGTCCGGCGGCGGCTCGCCGGCCGGAAGCGGTGCCTTCGGCAGCCCGCGGCGGATGCGCGCGCTGCGCCGGGCGACGTTTCGCGGCAGCGCGCGCGGCGGCGGCAGCGCACGGGGCGGCGGTGGCGCGCTGGGCCGCGGGGGTGCGTTCGGGCGGTCGCGCGGCGGCCGCTCCTCGATCTGGCGAATCGGCCGCAAACGGAGCGGAGGGTACCAATGATCCCGGCGTCGCGGTACCGCCTGTGGGTGCTGTACGTGGTGGTGGCCGCGCTGCTCATCTCGCTCGGCGCCCGGCTGTGGTACGTGCAGGTGATGAACTCCAGGGCCTACGCCAGCCTGGCCGCCCAGGACCAGACGCAGCAGGTGATCGTCCCCCCGGTACGCGGCGCGATCCTGGACGACACCGGCCAGCCGTTCGTGAACAACCGCACCGCGCTGGTGGTCTCTGTCAACATCGCGCGGCTGTCCCAGCGCAGCGACTCCCGGGCCGTGCTGCACCGGCTGGCCCGGTTGCTGCACACGCACTACAAGCTGCTCACCAAGAAGGTCAGGACGTGTACCAGCGGCGTCAAGCGGCCCTGCTGGCCGGGCTCGCCCTACCAGCCGGTCCCGGTCGCCCAGGACGTCTCCGACCAGGTCGCGCTGCAGATCATGGAGAACCGGCAGCAGTTCCCTTACGTCACCGCGCAGGTCCAGCCGGTGGTGACCTATCCGCGCCCGGACGGTGCCAACCCGGCCCAGGTGCTGGGCTACCTGCAGCCCATTACCGCGAAGGAGATCAAGCAGCGGCACCTGGCCGTGACCGGCTTCTCCGGCGTCGACCTGGTCGGCCAGGCCGGCCTGGAGCAGCAGTATGACCGGGCGCTGCGCGGCACGCCGGGCGTCCAGCGGGTCCGGGTCAATGCCCAGGGCGTAGTCACCGGAACGGTCAGCCAGACCCCGGCCAAGGCGGGCGACGACCTGGTGACCAGCATCAACGCGCCGCTGCAGGCGCAGGTCCAGAAGATCCTGGCCGGCGCGATCGCGAAGGCCCGCAGCAACGGCGACCACGACGCCAACTCCGGTGCCGCGGTGGTGATGACCACCAGGGGCCGGGTGGTCGCCATGGCCAGCTACCCGAGCTACAACCCCAGCGTGTGGACCGGCGGCATCTCCGGTCAGGAGTTCAACTACCTGTTCGGTAGCGCCCACCGCGAGCCGATACTCAACCGGGCCACCCAGGGCCAGTACGCGCCAGGCTCCACCTGGAAGGTCACCACCACCGCGGCCGCCGTGGCCGACGGGTACAGCATCCACGGCACCTACAACTGCCCGGCATCGGTCACCATCGGCGGGCACAAGTTCATCAACGACGGCAACCCGAACGAGGGCCCGATGTCGTTCCAGACCGCGCTGATCCAGTCCTGCGACACGGTTTACTACCAGCTCGGCTACGAGATGTGGGCGCGCGACAACGTCAGGGCCGACTCGATACCCAGCCCGCATGCCCCGCTGCAGAAGACGCAGAAGATGGAACTGGCCTGGGGCTTCGGCCACGACCCCCGGGTCGACCTGCCCGAGCAGAGCCCCGGCACCGTGCCCACCCGGCAGTGGCTTTACAACTACTGGAAGCAGTACAAGAAGCTCTGGTGCTCGCAGGGCAGGCAGTCCGGCTCCTACGTGCAGCGGATCGAGTACCAGGACTGCAAGAGCGGGTTCGTCTGGGAACCGGGCCAGGCCGCGATCGCTGCGATCGGGCAGGGCTACGTCACGGTCACGCCGCTGCAGCTCGCGAACGCCTACGCGGCGCTGGCCAACGGCGGCACGCTGTACAGTCCGCGGATCGGCAAGGCGCTGATCAACCAGGACGGCAAGGTGGTCAAGAGGATCAACCCGCCGGTGATCCGCCGCCTGCCGGTGTCCGGCTATACCCTCGCTTACATGCGGAACGCGCTGCGCGGCGTGGTGACATCCGGCACCGCGGCCAGCGCGTTCGGCGGCTTCCCGCTCAGCAAGGTCTGCGTGGCAGGCAAGACGGGAACCGCCCAGGTCTTCGGCAAGCTGGCCTCCTCGGTGTTCGCCTCGTTCGCGCCGTGCGATCACCCCAAGTACGTCGTGGTGATGATGATCCCGGCGGCGGGTTTCGGCGCCGACACGTCCGCCCCCGCGGTCCGCAAGATCTGGGACGCCATCTACGGTCTTGAAGGGCAGAAGTCGGCCACGCCGAACGGGCAGGTGCCGACCTCGCTGCCCACGATCTCCTCGTCCGGCGCGATCAACCCGCCGCGGGGCTACGGCGGGAGCGGCCGATGAGCCTGCGCGAGGGCTACCGGCTCGCACCGGGAGCCCGGGGGTACGGGACCCTGCAGGGCAGCGGGTCCGGCTCTCGCGGCTCGCTGGGCGCGCGCGCGTTCGGGAAAGCAGTCTTTCCTGCGTCATCTGGACTGGCTGCTGATCGCGGTGGTGCTGGCGCTGTGCGTCCTCGGCTCCCTGCTCGTCTGGTCGGCCACCAAGCCGGGGCTGGTCGCGGCCGGCGCTAACCCGCGCACCTACCTGTACAAGGAGGCGCTCTGGTTCGCCATCGGGCTGGTCCTGATGGTGGCGGTGGCCACGCTCGACATCCGCCGGATCCGGGCCTGGACGCCGGTCGGTCTACGGCGCCGGGCTGATCGGCCTGGTCGCGGTGCTCAGCCCGCTGGGCAGCGTGGTCAACGGCGCGCACGCCTGGATCAACCTGCCCGGCGGGTTCCAGGTCGAGCCGTCCGAATTCGCCAAGCTGGCCGAGGTGCTGATCTGCGGCCTGGTGCTCAGCCGGCTGAAGCGACGGCGGGAAGCGGCCGCGGCCGCGCGAGATCGCGCTGGCCATCGTGTGCGCCGCGCCGCTGATCGCGCTGGTGGTCAAGGAGCCTGCCCTCGGCGTCGCGCTGGTCCTGCTGGCCATCCTCATCGGCATGATCGTGCTGTCCGGGCTGAAGCTGCGCTGGCTGGCCGCGCTGGCCCTGTTCGGCACGGCGGCCGCAACGCTGGCCCTCAAGGCGCACCTGCTCAAGTCCTACCAGCTGCAGCGGTTCACCTCGTTCACCAACCCGTCGGCCAACCTGGCCAGCACCGGCTACAACGCCCAGCAGGCCAAGATCGCGGTCGGATCCGGCGGGCTGACCGGTCACGGGCTGTTCCACGGCGCGCTGACCGCCGGTAACTTCGTCCCGTCCCAGTTCGACCGACTTCATCTTCACCGTGGCCGGCGAGGAACTCGGCTTCGCGGGCTGCATCGCGATCGTCGTGCTGCTCGGCGTGGTGATCACGCGGGCGCTGCGGATCGCGGCCCGGGCCGACGATCAGTTCGGCACGCTGGTCGCCTCCGGGATCGCGATCTGGTTCGCCTTCCAGGCCTTCGTGAACATCGGCATGACGATCGGGCTCACGCCGATCACCGGGCTGCCGCTGCCGTTCATCTCCTACGGCGGCTCGGCCGCGTTCGCCGACATGATCGCGATCGGCATCCTGCAGTCCGTGCACCGCAAGCGCACCGGCCTCGCGGCGGCCTGGACCGCGCGGCCCGCGCGCGGCGAGTGCAGCCGGCCCGCCAGGTACGGCCTATAGGCTGCAGCCATGGTGGAATCGGTTTACCCGCGGCTGGAGCCGCTGCTCCCGCAGGTGACCAAGCCGGTTCAGTACGTCGGCGGCGAGCTGAACTCCGTGGTCAAGGACTGGGAATCAGCCGACGTGCGGTGGGCGTTGATGTATCCGGATGCCTACGAGGTAGGCCTGCCCAACCAGGGCCTGCAGATCCTGTACGAGGTGCTGAACGGCCGCGACGGCGTCCTCGCCGAGCGTACCTACAGCGTCTGGCCCGACCTCGAGAAGCTGATGCGGAGCCACGGCATCCCCCAGTTCACGGTGGACGCGCACCGGCCGGTGGCCGCGTTCGACCTGCTGGGCGTGAGCTTCGCCACGGAGTTGGGGTACACGAACCTGCTGACCGCCCTGGACCTGGCCGGGATCCCGCTGGCCGCGGCCGACCGGGAGGACAGCCATCCGCTGGTGCTGGCCGGCGGGCACGCCGCGTTCAACCCCGAGCCGATCGCCGAGTTCCTGGACGGGGCGGTGCTCGGCGACGGCGAGCAGGCCGTGCTGACGATCACCGGCCTGGTGCGCGAGTGGAAGGCCCGCGGCCGCCCGGGCGGCCGGGACGGCCTGCTGCTGCGGCTGGCCGCCGAGGGCGGCGTATACGTGCCCCGGTTCTACGACGTGAGGTACCTGGCCGACGGCCGGATCGGCAGCGTCCGGCCGAACCGTCCCGGCGTCCCCGGGTCGGTGGCCAAGCACACGCTGATGGACCTCGACGACTGGGCCTACCCGCGCAAGCCGCTGGTCCCGGTGGCCGAGACCATTCACGAACGGTACAGCGTGGAGATCTTCCGGGGCTGCACCCGCGGCTGCCGGTTCTGCCAGGCCGGCATGATCACCCGGCCGGTCCGCGAGCGCAGCAAGGCCACGATCGCCGGCATGGTGGAGACCGGGCTCGAGGCGAGCGGCTTCAGCGAGGTGGGGCTGCTGTCGCTGTCCAGCTCCGACCACAGCGAGATTCACGAGATCGCCCGTGAGCTGGCCGACCGGCACGAGGACACGCAGACCGGGCTGTCCCTGCCGTCCACCAGGGTGGACGCGTTCAACGTGACGCTGGCCGACGAGCTAGCCCGGCGGCGGCCGGCGGTCCGGTCTCGACCTTCGCCCCGGAGGGCGGCTCGGACCGGATCCGCAAAGTGATCAACAAGATGGTGACCGAGGAAGACCTGATCCGCACGGTCACCACCGCCTACTCCAGCGGCTGGCGGCAGGTGAAGCTGTACTTCATGTGCGGGCTGCCGACCGAGACCGACGAGGACGTGCTGGCCATCGCGTCGCTGGCCCGGCGGGTGATCAAGGCGGGCCGGGAGGCCACCGGGCGGCGCGACATCCGCGCGACGGTGTCGATCGGCGGCTTCGTGCCCAAGCCGCACACCCCGTTCCAGTGGACGGCGCAGTGCGACGCGGCCACGGTTGACGCGCGGCTGCACGCCCTGGGCGGCGCGCTGCGCGCCGAGCCAGGCTACGGGCGGGCGATCGGCTTCAGGTACCACCAGGGCGAGCCGTCCATCATCGAGGGGCTGCTGTCGCGCGGCGACCGCCGGGTGGCCGGCATCATCCGGGCCGCCTGGGCCGCCGGGGCGCGATTCGACGGATGGAGCGAGCACTTCTCGTTCGACCGGTGGGCAAGCGCGGCGGCCACCGCGCTGGCGGCCGAGCCGGTGGACCTGGACTGGTACACGACCAGGGAGCGGGAGTACGAGGAGATCCTGCCCTGGGATCACCTGGACGCCGGGCTGGACCGCGACTGGCTCTGGCAGGACTGGCAGGATTCGGTGGCGGCCGGCGGCGCGGCCGAGGTCGACGACTGCCGCTGGACGCCGTGCTACGAGTGCGGCGTCTGCCCGGCGATGGGCACCGAGATCCAGACCGGCCCGATGGGTCCGCCCGGCGGCCGGTCGCTGCCGCTGGTCGCCGTCGGGGCCGGCCCGGCCTGCCAGCCCCGGGAGCCGGCATGACCCGGCTGAGCGTGACCGGGCGGCCGGTGCCCGACTCGGTACAGCACGTGCAAGTCAGGTACGCTAAGCGTGGCCGGATGCGTTTTGCCAGCCACCGGGACATCGCGCGTGCCGTGGAACGAGGGGTGCGAAAGGCGGAGTTGCCGATCGCCTACTCGGCCGGCTTCACGCCACATCCGAAGATCTCCTACGCGGGCGCAGCGGCGACCGGGGTGGCTAGCGAGGCCGAGTACCTGGAGCTGGCGTTCACCAGCCCGTGCGACCCAGCGGACGTGCGGGCCAGGCTGGACGCCGCCCTGCCGGACGGGATTGATGTGATTGAGGTCGCGGAGCGGGGCCACGAGCCGTCGCTGGCTCACCTGGAAGCGTCGCAGTGGCAGCTGACGCTCCCCGGTGTTCCGGCCGCTGCCGCGCAGGAAGCGATCGGTGCGTTCCTCGCCACCAGCCAGGTGGAGGTCGAGCGGCTCACCAAGAAAGGCATGCGCCGCATGGATGCCCGTGCGGCAGTGATCAGCATGGAACTTGACCGGCGTGCCATCGCGGCCCAGCCGGACGGGTATGGAATACTTCGAATGGTTGTTCGGCACACGACACCTGCCGTTCGGCCCGACGACATTCTGGTCGCGCTCACCCGCGTGGCCGGACTCACGCTGTCGGCGCCGCCGCTGGTTACCCGGCTGGCGCAAGGGCCGCTCGATGGGGCGGCCGCAACCGTTAGCCCCGGACCAGGCCTTCCCGAGGCGGCGGCGGACCGGGGGCGTGAGACATGAAAACAACAGCAAGCGCTGCGCGCGGGCGCGACAGCCGCCAGCCGGCCGGGCTTCCCGGCCGGCTGGCCGGCGCCGCCCCAGAGCGCGCGCACGACGAGTTCCCGCGCGGCGCGGCGGATCCCCATCGGGACCGCGCGCCCGGGAACCTGACGGGAGAATGCCCGCATGCTCGACACCGAGCGGAACGATGCAGAGAACGAACCAGGTGAGCAGGGGAGCGCCGAGACTGCCGGGCCGGTAGTCAACACGCTGGCGGCGAGCACGCCGGCCTCCGGCACCGAGCTGACCGCCGACCCGGCGGCCGGCGAGGCGGCTGACGGCAGGCGCGGCGCGAGGACCGGCAGGACCCGCCGCGCCTCCACCCGGGCTACCCGGCCGGCCGGACCGCCGGCCGAGACCGTGCCGCCCCCGGCCGTGCCGTCATTCGGCGCCGCGGCGCTTGCCACGGACAGCCCGCAGCGGCCGCCGGCGCAGAGCGTGGCGCCGGCCGGGTTCAGCGCCGCGGAACCGCCCGCGCAGGCTGCCCCGCCCGCGCAGGCTGCCCCGCCCGCCTTCATCCCCCCTCCGCTGATCTTCCAGCCGCCCGAGGTCACGGCGGCCCCGGCTGCGGCCAGCCCGGCCGACGCGGGCAGCGGGACGGCCGACGGCGAACCGGCCGAGACGGCCGCGGCCGACTTCGACGGCTCCGGCCCGGCGGACGAGTCATCCGGTGAGGAGAACGGCCGCCGCCGCCGTCGCCGGGGCGGGCGCGGCCGGTCCAAGGGCCGCGCCGACGACAACGGAGACGACGTTGACGGCGCGGCCGCCGGCGACGAGGCGGCCGCCCCGGTTGACGACCAGCCCGCGGACGCCGAAGCGGCCGACGAGGCCGGCGCGGACCTGGACGCCGATACCCCGGCGCGGCGCCGCAGGCGCAGGCGCCGCAGGGGCAGCACCCAGGAGGGTGATCAGCCGGCTCCCGATGACCCGCCGGACACCGTCGTGCACGTGCGCGAGCCCAGGCCCGCGTCATCGGCCAAGGCCAAAGTCAAGGACGAGGTGCAGGGGCTCAAGGGCTCGACCCGGCTCGAGGCCAAGAAGCAGCGGCGGCGCGAGGGCCGTGACTCCGGCCGGCGCAGGCCGCCGATCATCACCGAGTCAGAGTTCCTGGCCCGGCGCGAAGCGGTTGACCGGGCCATGGTGGTCAGGCAGCGCGGCGACCGCACCCAGATCGCGGTCCTCGAGGACGGCGTGCTCGTCGAGCACTATGTGGACAAGAGCAGCCACCAGTCATTCGTGGGCAACGTGTACCTGGGCAAGGTGCAGAACGTGCTGCCGTCGATGGAAGCGGCGTTCGTGGACATCGGCAAGGGCCGCAATGCCGTGCTCTACGCCGGCGAGGTCAATTTCGACGCCAGCGGGCTCGAGGGCCAGACCCGGCGGATCGAGTCGGCGCTCAAGTCGGGCCAGTCGGTCCTGGTGCAGGTCACCAAGGACCCGATCGGGCATAAGGGAGCCCGGCTGACCAGTCAGGTGAGCCTGCCGGGCCGGTACCTGGTGTACGTGCCCGGCGCGTCCATGACCGGGATCAGCCGCAAGCTGCCCGACACCGAGCGCAACCGGCTCAAGCAGATCCTGAAGAAGGTAATGCCGGAGGGAGCCGGCGTCATCGTCAGGACCGCGGCCGAGGGCGCGACGGAAGAGGAGCTGTCGCAGGACGTGGCGAGGCTCGCGGCGCAGTGGGAGAACATCGAGTCCAAGGCCAAGACGGCCAGCGCGCCCCAGCTGCTCTACAGCGAGCCCGACCTGACCATCCGGGTGATCAGGGACATCTTCAACGAGGACTTCAGCAGCCTCGTCGTCTCCGGGGACGACGGCTGGGACATGGTTGACGAGTACGTCAGGTACGTCGCCCCGCACCTGGTCGAGCGGCTCAGCCGCTGGCAGGACGAGCGTGACGTGTTCGCCAGCTACCGGGTTGACGAGCAGCTGGCCAAGGCCCTGGACCGCAAGGTCTACCTGCCGAGCGGCGGGTCGCTGGTCATCGACCGGACCGAGGCGATGACGGTCATCGACGTCAACACCGGGAAGTTCACCGGCCAGGGCGGCAACCTGGAAGAGACCGTGACCCGCAACAACCTGGAAGCCGCCGAGGAGATCGTCAGGCAGCTGCGGCTGCGCGACATCGGCGGGATCATCGTCATCGACTTCATCGACATGGTGCTGGAGAGCAACCGGGAGCTGGTGCTCAGGCGGCTGCTCGAATGCCTGGCCCGGGACCGGACCAAGCACCAGGTGGCCGAGGTCACGTCCCTGGGCCTGGTGCAGATGACCCGCAAGCGGGTCGGCTCCGGGCTGCTCGAGGCGTTCTCGGTGACCTGCGAATGCTGTAACGGGCGCGGCGTGCACGTGTCCCTCGAGCCGACCGAGCTGGCCCCCGCCGGGCACCGCAGGCGCGCGGACGACAAGCCCGCGGCCGACGGCCAGGCCGCCGCGAACGGCGGAACCACCGCGAACACCGGGACCAGCGGGAACGGCGCGAACGGCGAGGAGGACCGGCCGGCCAGCGGCAGCCGGCGGCGCCGGCGCAAGCCCGCGGCGGCCGCGGCGGCCGCGGCCGTTGACGGCAAGGCCGCGGAGAACGCGAACGGGAATCAGGAACAGGCGCCCGGCATCCCGGCGGCCGATCCCGGGGAGTCGGAGGGAATCCCTGCTGTCTGATAACCTTTCTTGTCAGCGCGCTCGGGGCGCCGGTACGGCACGCAGGGACAACCTCGCGAGATCCGGTGCCCGGGCATGCGGACCCGCCCCGGCGATCCAGTCGGCTGACCTAGGAATCGCGGCGGGTCGGCACACAACGGAAAGAGAGTTTCGGTGTACGTGATCGTGCGCTGCGGCGGCAGGCAGGAGAAGGCGTCGGTGGACGACGTCCTCACGGTGGACCTCCTTACCGGCGAGGTGGGCTCCACCCTCACGCTTCCCGCTGTGCTCGTCGTCGACGGCGACAACGTGGTGACCGACCCGGAGGAGCTCGGCGGCTACCACGTAGCCGCCGAGATCGTGGGCGGCGTCAGCGGACCCAAGATCAACATGATCCGCTACAAGAACAAGACCGGCTACCGGCGCAGGCTGGGCCACCGTCAGCGGTACACCCAGGTGAAGATCACCGGCATCACCAAGGGCGGCGCAGGGCGGTCCGCGCGGCAAGTCCGCGAGCGCAGGCAAGTCCGCGAGCGCGGCTAAGCCCGCGAGCAAGGCCAAGCCCGCGAGCGCGGCTAAGCCCGCCACCGCGGCCAAGCCCGCCTCCGCCCGGTCCAAGGCCGCGGCGAGCAAGGCAGAGACGGCGGAGGAGAGCTGAGATGGCACACAAGAAGGGCGCGTCGTCCAGCCGGAACGGCCGCGACTCCAACTCCCAGCGTCTGGGTGTCAAGCGGTTCGGCGGCCAGCAGGTGCACGCGGGCGAGATCATCGTCCGGCAGCGCGGCACTCACTTCCACCCGGGGACCGGCGTCGGGCGCGGCGATGACGACACGCTGTTCGCCCTGGTGGCCGGGAAGGTCGAGTTCGGCACCCGTCGCGGGCGCCGGTGCGTGAACGTCCTCGAAACAGCAGAGCAGGCCTAGGACACGCCCGCAAGGGCGCGCGGGATCCCCGCCCGCTCCTGGCCGGTTGAAGGGAGCAGGGGTGCGCCATGGCCGAGTTCGCCGACCAGGCTACCCTGCACGCCGAAGCCGGTAACGGCGGGAACGGCTGCGTCTCCATCCACCGCGAGAAGTTCAAGCCGCTGGGCGGCCCGGACGGCGGGAACGGCGGCCGCGGCGGCGACGTGATCCTGGAGGTGAGCCGGGGATCGGCCACCCTGCTCGACTTCCACCGCCGGCCGATCCGCCGGGCAGGCCACGGCAGGCCCGGCGCAGGCTCCAACCGCAACGGCGCGGCCGGATCCGACCTGGAGCTGCAGGTGCCCGAGGGCACCGTGGTCAAGACAACCCGCGGCGAGGTGCTCGCCGACCTGATCGGCGCGGGAACCCGGTTCGTGGCCGCTCGCGGCGGCCGCGGCGGCCTCGGCAACGCGGCCCTCGCCTCGCCCCGCCGCAAGGCACCGGGCTTCGCGCTCAAGGGCGAGCCCGGACAGCAGCGGGACCTGGTGCTCGAGCTCAAGACCGTCGCCGACATCGGCCTGATCGGCTTCCCCAACGCGGGGAAGTCGTCGCTCATCGCCGCCATGTCGGCAGCCCGGCCCAAGATCGCCAACTACCCGTTCACCACCCTGATCCCGCACCTGGGCGTGATCGAGGCCGGCGACACGCAGTTCGTGGCGGCCGACGTCCCCGGCCTGATCCCGGGGGCCAGCCGCGGCCGGGGACTCGGGCTGGACTTCCTGCGCCACGTGGAGCGGTGCGCGGCGCTTGTGCACGTGCTGGACTGCGCGACCGAGGAGCCGGGCCGCGATCCGGTGACCGACATGGAGGTCATCGAGGCAGAACTGGCCGCCTACCAGGCGGCGACGGGTGCCTCGCTGGCCGGCCGGCCGCGGATCGTGGCCCTGAACAAGATCGACGTTCCGGAGGCCAGGGAACGCGCCGACCGGGTCGGCGCCGAGCTCGCCGCGCGCGGGCTGATCGTCTGCCAGACCTCGGCGGCTACCCGGGAGGGACTGCGCGAGCTGTCCTTCGCCATGGCCGCTGTGGTCAAGGCCGCGCGGGCGGCCGAACCCGAGGCCGCGCCCGCCCGGAAGATACTGCGCCCCGCCGCGGCCGACGAGCCGGGCTTCGAGATCGTGCGCACCGGCGACAACAGCTTCCTGATCCGCGGCGACCGGCCGCGCCGGTGGATCCTGCAGACCGACTTCGGCAACGACGAGGCGGTCGGTTACCTGGCCGACCGGCTGGCCCGGCTGGGCGTGGAGGAATCGCTGGCCAAGCTCGGTGCCCGGCCCGGCGCCGAGGTACTGATCGGTGACGAGGACGATGCGGTGGTGTTCGACTGGGATCCGGAGCTGGCGGCCGGGGCCATCGACGGGGCCGAGGAACCGGGCCGCGGCGGGCCCCGGTTCGGCCCGCGCGGCACCGACCGCCGGCTGGGGCGGTGACCAGTGGCCGCCAGGGTGCCGGCGCCCCGGCCGGCGCCCTGACCGGCGGCCGTCCGGACATCGCGGCCGCCCGCCGGGTGGTCGTCAAGGTGGGCTCCTCCTCGCTCACGACCCCGGCCGGGGGTATCGACGACGACCGGATCACGGCCCTGGCCGACGCGCTGGCCGCCCGGGCCGGCGATGGTGCCCAGCTGGTGCTCGTCTCCTCGGGCGCGATCGCAGCCGGGCTGGCGCCGCTCGGCCTGTCCCGCCGGCCGCGCGACCTGGCCACCCAGCAGGCCGCCGCGAGCGTCGGCCAGGGAATCCTCGTTGCCAGGTACACGGCCGCGTTCGGGCGGCACGGAGTGCGGACCGGCCAGGTACTGCTGACCGCCGATGACCTGATGCGGCGCGCGCACTACCGGAACGCGCAGCGCACCCTGGACCGGCTGCTCGGCCTCGGCGTGCTGCCCGTGGTCAACGAGAACGACACCGTGGCCACCGAAGAGATCCGGTTCGGCGACAACGACCGGCTGGCCGCCCTCGTCGCCCACGTGGTCAGGGCGGGCGCGCTCGTGCTGCTGTCGGACGTGGACGGGCTCTACGACGGCGACCCGCGGCACGACAGCGCTCGCAGGATCGCCGAGGTGCGCACCCCCGGCGACCTGGCCGCGGTAGCGCTCGGCCGTCCCTCCGGGGCCGCCGGCGCGCGCGGGGCCGTCGGGGATCGCGGCCGCGTGGTCGGCACCGGCGGCATGGTCACCAAGGTCGAATCCGCGCTGCTCGCCGCCAGCGCCGGGATCCCGGCCGTGGTCGCGGCGGCGGATCAGGCCGCCGCCGCCCTGGCCGGGGAGCCGGTCGGCACCTACTTCCTGCCCGGACGCCGCCGCCCCGGCGCCCGGCAGCTCTGGCTCGCCCACGCCGCCGTGGGCCGCGGGCGGCTGCTGCTGGACGGCGGGGCCGTGCACGCGGTGCTGAGCAGGCAGGCCTCGCTGCTAGCGGCCGGGGTAGTCGGGGTCGAGGGAGACTTCGAGGCCGGGGACCCGGTCGACCTGTGCGACGAGAGCGGCAGCCTGGTCGGCCGCGGCCTGGTCAACTACGACGCGGCCGAGATCCCCGGGCTGATGGGCCGCACCACGAGGTCGCTGGCCGCCGAGCTCGGCCCGGCCTATGAGCGCGAGATCGTGCACCGCGACGACCTCGTGCTGCTCACCTGGCCGGGCGGTACTCCAGCAGGGTGAGCCTCGAGTCGAGCACGGTGCTGCCGACGAGGTCCAGGGTGGTGTCGGGGTAGCCGGCGTACGCAGGCTCGCGGCCGGAGCGGCCCAGGATGAGCGGGAAGACCATGATCCGCAGGCGGTCCACGAGCCCGAGGCCGATCATGCTCTGCACCAGGCTGAGGCTGCCGATGGAGCGGAGCGGGTCGCCGGACTGCTGCTTGAGAGCCCGGATCGCAGCGCCGGCGTCGCCCGCCACCAGGCGGGTGTTGGCCCAGGCCAGCGGTTCGGGCAGGGAGTTCGAGAAGACCGCCTTCGGAAGCTCGTTCATCCGTGCGCTGCTGGGGTCCGTGGCTGTCGCCGACATCGCCGACAGCGCCTCGTAGGTGACCCGGCCCATGACGATGAGCTGCGGCTCGTCCAGGCGGTCGCGAATCCACCGGTCGAGCCCGGGGCCGGCGTAGCCGAAGAACGGCCCCGCGCCCTGCGCTGCGGCGAAGCCGTCGAGCGTGACGAACAGGTCTGCGGTGAGCAGTCGCATGCTGGATCCTTCCCGGTCGGCTGTTCACCCTAGCCAGCCGTACCGCAGGCCGGACGCACCAGCGGCACAGTCGCCACAACCAGGTACAGCGCGCCGGCGTCTTAGCTGACGAGCGGCGATGGGAGCAGTCATGAACCTGACCGCCCGCGCGGTGCGGCGCGTCGTCGCCGCGGCCGCCCTGGCCTGCGCGGCCGGCCTGACCCCAGCCTCGGCGCTGGCCGCCCCCGGCGGGCTCGCGGGACCGCCCGCCAGCTCCGCCAGCCCCGGCCGCGCCGGCCCGGTGAACGCGGTCCCGGCGGGCTTTCGGGCTAACTCGCTCAGCTGGCCGTCGTCGTCGCAGGGACGAGTTCTCGGCGCCGCGCCGTGCGGTCATGGCACGTGCTCGGATGTCATCGGCACCAGCGACGGGGGCAGCACCTGGCGCCTGCTCGGCACGGTCGGGGCCGCCATCACCGGGCAGCACCAGGGCGTCACCGAGATCCGTTTCGCCACGCCCGAGGCGGGCTGGGCGTTCGGCCCCCGGTTGTTCCGTACCGGCGACGCGGGCCGGTCCTGGGCGGCGGTGACGATTCCCGGTCGCGGGAAGCAGATACTCGACCTGGCCGCAGGCCCCGCCGGCGCCTACGCGGTGGTCTCGTCCTGCCCGCCGGACGCCAGCCCGTGCCGGGAGCGGCCCAGCCTGTGGCGGGCCGGCACGCGGGCCCGGGCGCCCTGGACCCGGATCCCGCTGGGCCTGCCCGCCAGCACGTTCGCCGACGTCGCCGTGTCCGGCTCGACCGTCTACGTCACCGCCCAGGGCGGAGCCAGGGTCGAGGGAAAGCTCTACGCAAGCACCGACGGCCGCCATTTCTCGGCCCGGACCTCGCCGTGCAGTGCCGCCCGGGATCTGACCCTGGTCCAGGTGGTGCCCACCTCGGCAACCGAGGTCGCCTTCCTCTGCGACGGGAACGCCGGATTCAGCCGGGCGGTCAAGACCGTCTTCCGGTCGGCGGACACCGGCCAGACCGACACGTTCGCGGGGCGGACCGGACTGCGGGGGATCGCGGCCGAGCTTGCGGTCTCGCCATCCGGCAACCTGGCCGTCGCGGCCTGCTCGGACGGATCGTTCCTCTACATCAACGACGGCCACCGCAAGGCCTGGACGAGGGTGATCGGGCGCGGCGACGGCGGAGCGGGCTGGAACGACCTGACGTACGTGACCAGGTCTGCGGCCTGGGTCGTGTACGGGCCGGCCGCCGGAGGCGGAATCGGCCAGGTGTACGTCACCCGCGACGGGGGACGGCACTGGACCGCAGCCAGGATGCGATCGGCTGGCCACCGCGCGGCGCCGTGATCGCGTTCAGGCGCGCAGCCGGTCAGCCAATCCCGGCGGTGACCGAACCGGGCGGCGACGTGCCGGTCAGGTCCAGGCAGGAATCGTCGGCCGGCTCGGGCAGCTCCATGGCGCCGGCCGCCGGCGGCCGCTTCGGCCTGCGCGGTTCCCGCGTGCTCGCCCCGCCGCCGCGGCCACGGTAGATCAGCAGCCCCTGGACCGGATCCGGCACCGCGTCCAGGGCCGCGCGCACCAGCGGCAGGTCACGGAAGGCCGCCCACTGCTCCTCGTGCTCGAAGAGCAGCTCGAAGGCCACGCCCCACCGGTCCGCGTGCCAGCTCCCGTCGAGCGCGCCGTTGGTGAGCGCCGCCTCGATCAGGACCGAGTCATACTCACGCTGCCACCCGAATGCCGAGGACTCGCCGTGCGAGACCTCGATCGACCACCACTCAGCCATGCCACCGCCATTAGGACCTGCGCGCGCCGCTCAGCGCGCGATCCGGCCCAGCACAGTTGAGATAGTACGCGTCCTTCCCCGGGGTGGGTAGCCCGCAGCGCCGCCACCACCCGGCGATTTCTCCCGTCCGCGGACCGGCTGAGTCCGCCAGTTCGTTCCCGCGGGAACGCCCGGCGATGGCCGGCCGAGCCTGGCAGCAGGTCAGCGTTCAGCTGATGAGCGTGCTCTTCGGGCGTATCACGCAGAATTCGTTTCCCTCGGGATCGGCGAGGACCGTCCACGACTCGGCGCCGGTCTGCCCGATGTTGACCCGGCGGGCGCCCAGCGCGAGCAGCCGCTCGATCTCCTCGTCCCGGTCGCTGGCGTCGGTGGTCAGGTCGAGGTGAACCCGGTTCTTGACCAGCTTCTCATCGGTCACCGGCATGAAGCACATGCCGACAGGCGCGTTCTCGTCGGGGCCGATGACAACCTCGCCGGGGCGCTCGGATAGCACCGCCCAGCCGAGCGCCTGCGTCCAGAACCGGGCCAGTCCCGGCAGATCGTGCGTGTCCACCACGATGTGATGCAGTCTCACAGGCATGGAGCCAAGTATGCGCCGGAGCGCCTGGGCCGGGGCTGCGATAATGCCGTCATGCACAGCACCAGGAGGTCGCCCATCCAGTTCACCGGTTCGCCAGGCTCGATCGAGTCGATCGGCTCACTGGGCTCGATCGAGTCGATCGGCTCCGGGGGCTCGATCCTGTCCATCGGATCTGCGGGGTCGATCCTGTCGATCGGCTCGGCCGGGTCGATCCTGTCGATCGGTTCCGCGGGGTCGATCCTGTCGATCGGCTCGGCCGGGTCGATCCTGTCGATCTTGTCGTTCGGCTCGGCCGGGTCGATCCTGTCCGCGCTTTCCCGCGGGTCCGTGATGGCGTGGCTCGGTCATCACCAGAGCCAGGCCCGGTCCCTGGACGTGGCGGCTGCCGCCGGGCCCGCGGCGGCGGAAGAGGACCAGATCACCGCGTAACCGGGCTCCGCGGGCTGGCGGTCGGCTTGGCGGCCCGCACCAGGTCGCGCCGCGGCCGCACGGGCGGCGGGTTCGCCGGCCGGCGTGGCCGACCCCACTCCGTTCGGCAGGAAACTAGATCTCAGCGGTTGTCGTCGTCGTCGCCGCCATTGCGGCGGCTGCCGAAGATCCCGCTGAAGATCCGGTCGCTCGCGCTGGCGGCGTTTTCCGCGACACCCTTCACCAGGCCGATGAACGGGTCCTCGGACCGGCTCCACGACTCCTGGTACTCGCGCGCGGCCGACCTGGCCTCCTCGCCGACCGAAGCGCTGGAATCGTCCTCGCGCCGCGGGTAGGAGCCGGACAGGATGCGCGCGTAGTCGCCGCCGGCGGCCCAGCGGTCAAGCTCGGCGAACCGCACCACGGCGAACGGGTGCGTGGCGCCCTGCAGTTGCAGCAGCTTGAGCAGGCCCTCCCTGACGTCGGGAACCGCGTCGTACTCGCGCGCCTGCTCGTGGAAGGCGTCCGCGTTCAGCTCGGACATCTGCGAGCCGCCTGCCAGCTTCATCAGCGCCCGCCGGGCCGCGTCGACGTCCTGGCCCGCCAGCAGGCCGGCCCGGTCGCAGGACAGCTCCGACTTGCGGAACCATTCCTCCAGGCCCCAGATGATCGCCCGCAGGCCCAGGTAGCCGAACGGGAACCAGACCACCTTCGTGGCCAGGTTGATCAGGTGGAACAGCATGGTCCGGTAGACCGCGTGCCCGGACAGCACGTGCCCGAGCTCGTGCCCGATCACGAACCGGATCTCCTCGGGGTCATGCAGATTCACCAGGCCGGTCGTGAGCACGATGAACGGCTTGTCCGCGCCGAGCGCCATGGCATTGACCAGGGGGCTCTGCGTGACGTACAGCTCGGGCACCTGCGGCAGGTCCAGCACGTAGGCGCCGTCGAGCAGCATCTCGTACAGGTGCGGGAACTGGCGCTCGGACACCTTAACCCCGCTGGCCAGGAACATCAGCCGCAGGCTGCGGTCGTTGAACAGGCTGGCCAGGCGGCGGAGCAGCACATCGAAGCCGGTGAGCTTGCGCAGCGCCACGAGCGCCGAACGGTCCGCGGGGTGCTCGTAAGCGCGAGAGCTGATGCCGGGCAGGCGTACCCGGGAACGATCCGGCACGGAGGTCATATACGGCATGCTAGACCAGGTGACGGAGTGCTCCGGGACGACCAGCCAGACCATGTTCGAGCCCGAGGCCGAGACCATGCCGGCGGCGCAGCGGGCCCGCTTGCAAGGCGAGCGGCTCAGCGGCCTGGTCGGCCGGCTACTGGCCGCCGGCGGCCAGCAGGCCAGGCGGCTCCGGGAGGCCGGCGTGCAGCCCGGCGACCGGCCCGGGCTGGCTGACCTGCCGCGACTGCCGATGACGGAAAAGAAAGATCTGTGGGACGCCTACCCGTTCGGGCTGCTCGCGGTGCCGATGTCCGAGGTGGTCGCCGTGCACGGCTCCAGCGGGACCGGCGGCCGTCCCACCCTGGTCGCCTACACCCGCGCCGACCTGCGGCTGTGGGCGCGGATGTGCGCGCGGGCGCTGGGCTGCGCCGGCGCGACGGCCGGCAGCGTGGTGCACAACGCCTACGGCTACGGGCTGTTCACCGGCGGGCTCGGCATCCACCAGGGTGCGATCGAGCTGGGCGCCACCGTGATCCCGGTCTCCGGCGGCATGACCGCTCGGCAGGTCACCCTGGTGCGTGACCTGCGTCCGGACATCCTGACCTGCACGCCGTCCTACGCGCTGCGGCTCGGCGAGGCGCTGGCGGCCGCCGCGAGCCCGGGCCGCAGCCTGAAGGCGGGCCTGTTCGGCGCCGAGCCATGGACCGACGCCCTGCGGGCCCGCATCGAGGAGCTGCTGGGCCTGCGGGCGCTGGATATCTACGGCCTGTCCGAGGTCATCGGCCCGGGGGTGGCGGCCGAGTGCGCCGAGGCAGCCGACGGCCTGCACGTGAACGAGGACCACTTCCTCGTCGAGGCGGTCGATCCGGCCAGCGGCGAGCCGGTGCCCGACGGCACGCCCGGCGAGCTCGTGTTCACCACGGTCACCAAGCAGGCGCTGCCGCTGCTGCGCTACCGCAGCGGCGACATCGCCTCGCTGAACCGCGAGCCGTGCCGGTGCGGCCGGACCCTGGCCCGCATGAGCAAGGTGATCGGCCGCCGCGACGACATGCTGGTGCTGTCCGGCGTGAACGTCTACCCGAGCGAGGTGGAGCGGGTGCTGCTCGCCGAGTCCGCGCTGGCTCCCGACTACCTTCTGGTCGTCGACGCGCGCGAGGTGCCGAGCCGGCTGATCGCCTGTTGCGAATTCCGAACGGCTGGCGCCGGGCAACCGCGGGCGGCGAGGCGAAGTACCGGCGCGGTCGAGGACACCCTCCGCGGCGAGCTGGGAGTGCGCGTCCGGCTGCACATCGTGCCCGAGGGCACCCTGCCGCGGGCCGAGGTGGGGAAGGCGGTACGGGTGGTGACCTGGGATAAGGGCGAGCCGCCGGTACCCGGCCTGTAGCGCTGACCGGCTACTCTCTGATGATGAGCGCAGCTGACGGCACGCGCCTGGGCGTGATGGGCGGCACGTTCGACCCCATCCACCACGGTCACCTGGTCGCGGCCAGCGAGGTCGCGCACGCGTTCGCGCTGGACGAGGTGGTGTTCGTGCCGACCGGGCGGCGGGAGGAGAAGGACGCGGCGTCGCCCGCCGAGGACCGGTACCTGATGACCGTGATCGCGACCGCGTCGAACCCGCGGTTCTCGGTCAGCCGGGTAGACATCGACCGGCCCGGCATCACCTACACCATCGATACGCTGCGCGAGCTGCGCGCGGCCCGGCCGGACGCCGGCCGGCTGTTCTTCATCACCGGCGCCGACGCGCTGGCCAGGATCATGTCCTGGCGGGACGTGGACGAACTGTTCACCCTGGCGCATTTCGTAGGCTGTACTCGTCCCGGACACCGGCTGACCGTGACCGGGCTACCGGAGGGGATGGTGAGCCTGATCGAGATCCCCGCGCTGACCATCTCATCCACCGCTTGCCGGGCCCGGGTGGCCAAGGGGGAGCCGATCTGGTATCTCGTACCTGATGGCGTCGTGCAGTACATAGCCAAGCGCAACCTGTACGCCAGCCTGGAGGCAAATCCCGCAGGCGTGAGAGCCTAGAGCGACAGGACAGTCAACCTATGGAGGACGAGCAGCACACGTGACAGCAACCGACAGGGCCGTGGAGCTCATCGAGATCGCCGCGGTCGCCGCGGCAGACAAGCTCGCCAGCGGCATCATCGCTTACGACGTGAGTGAGCAGCTCGTCATCACCGACGCGTTCCTGCTCTGTTCGGCGTCCAACGACCGTCAGGTCCGCGCGATCGTCGATGAGATCGAGGCCAGGCTGCGGCTGGCCGGCGCCAAGCCCGCCCGCCGGGAGGGCGAGCGCGAGGGCCGCTGGGTGCTCCTCGACTACATCGACGTCGTCATTCACGTGCAGCACTCCGAGGCGCGCAGCATCTACGCGCTCGAATCGCTGTGGAAGGACTGCCCGGTGATTCCGCTGCCCGAGCCCGCCGCCGCGACGGGCGGCGGTGCCAGCGGGGCCGGCGGTTCTGGCGGGGCCGGCGGCGGAGAACCCCGCTGAGCGGCGCGGAGATCCGGCCTCAGGGCCAGCCGCAGTTCCGGCCAGAACCCCGGCCCGCGCCCCCCGGGCCCGCTCCGCCCCGGCCCGCGCCGGTCCGGCTGGTCCTGTTGCGGCACGGCCAGACCGTGTGGAACGCCGAGCACCGCTTCCAGGGGCAGAGCGACATCCCCCTGGATACGACGGGTGAGGCGCAGGCCGAGCGGGCCGCCCGGCTGCTCGCCGCGCTGCGCCCCAGCCTCATCGCGTCCTCGGACCTGCAGCGCGCGACCATGACCGCCGCGCCGCTGGCCCGGCTCACCGGGCTCGAGGTCGGCGTGGACAAGGATCTGCGGGAACGCTTCGGCGGCCGGTGGGAAGGGCTCACCGACACCGAGATCCGGACCCGGTTTCCCGCCGAGCACGCGTCCTGGGCGCCACCGGAGGGTGAGACGTCGGCCGCGGTCGCGCACCGGGCTAGGGCGGCCATGCAGCGGGTCGCCGACGCGCTGGCGCCGGGCGCGCTGGCCGTCGTGGTCAGCCACGGCGCGGCGATCCGGCTCGGCATGAGCGAGCTGCTGGGCCTTCCGCGCGAGTCGTCAGGGATTCTCGGCCCGCTGGCCAACTGCTCGTGGTCGGTGCTCGAGCGGCGCCGCACGCGCTGGCGGCTGCTCGAGCACAACGCCGGGACGCTGCCCGAGCCGGTGCTCGGCGACGACCGTTAACCCGGAGCGTTGGTTTTGCCACAGCGCTACACGTTCCGCGTTGATGCACGGCCGGTCCGGCCATACTTGAGCGATGAGTCCACGTTCGTATGTAGTGACCGGTGCCTCCACCGGGATCGGCCGGGCCTGCGTGGCCGAGCTGGTGCGCCGGGGGGCGCTGGTGTGGGCCTCGGTCCGCACCGACCAGGACGAACAGGCGCTGGCCGGCCAGCACGGCGACGCGGTGAAGATACTGCGCCTGGACGTGACCGACGCGGAGTCGGTCGCGGCGGCCGGCGAGCAGGTGACCGCGGCCGGCCCGCTGCACGGCCTGGTGAACAACGCCGGCGTCGCGCTGGCCGCGCCGCTGGAGCACATCCCGATCGAGGTGTTCCGGCGCCAGCTCGAGGTCAACCTGATCGGCCAGCTCGCGGTGACCCAGGCGATGCTCCCGGCCCTGCGCCAGGCTCGTGACCGGGGCATGGACGCGCGGATCGTGATGATCGGCTCGATCGGCGGCCGGATCGCCGGGCCCATGCTCGGGGCCTATCACGCTTCGAAGTTCGGGCTGGTCGGCCTCGCCGACACGCTGCGGGCCGAGCTGGCGCCGTCCGGGATCCGGGTGATCCTCATCGAGCCCGGCGCGATCGCCACGCCGATCTGGCACCGCGGTACCGCCGCCGCCGACGAGCTGGTCACCGGGATCGCGCCCGAAGCCCTGGCGCGGTACGCAGCGCAGATCACGTCAGCCCGGCGCAATGCCGCCCGCTCGGCCAAGCGCGGCCTGCCGCCGCCGCGTGCGGCCGCCCTGGTCGTGAAGGCGCTGACCGTGGCCAACCCCAGGCCGCGCTATCTGTTCGGGACGGACGCGCACGCCGCGGCCGTGGTCGCCCAGCTGCCGTACCGCCTCCGCTACCGGCTCACCGCCGCCAGGACTTAGGGATCCAGTCAGCCAGATCGTGGGGCCCGAGCCGGCGCGGCTCGTGCCCCACGACAGAAAGCCCTGACCGCCTAGATGAGGTCGCCGAGGTATACCCGCAGGCAGAGACGAATGTTCTAACCACGGGCTGATGCGCGGGGATGCCGCGCGCCGACAGAATCCAGGCATGGCCGGATTCGATGGGGTAACAGTTCGGGGCCTGCGCAAGGCGTACGGGTCCAGGGTGGTGGTAGACCGCCTGGACCTGGACGTCCATCCGGGTGAGATCGTCGGCCTGGCCGGCGCGAACGGTGCCGGGAAGACGACAACCGTCGAGTGCATCCAGGGGCTGCGCCGACCGGACGCCGGGGCGCTCAGCGTGCTCGGCTACGATCCCGTCACCCAGGCCGCGCAACTGCGGCCGCTGATCGGCAGCCAGCTGCAGGCCTCGGCCCTGCCCGACCGGCTGCGGGTGGCCGAGGCCGTTGACCTGTTCGCCACCTCGCGGGCCGGGGACGGCGGCGAGTTGCTGGAGCAGTTCGGCCTGGGGGAGCTGAGCCGTTCGGCGTTCTCCGCGCTCAGCGGCGGGGAGCGGCAGAGGTTGTTCCTGGTGCTTGCGCTGCTGAACCGCCCGCGCCTGGTCATTCTCGACGAGCTGACCCAGGGCCTCGACCCGGCGGCCCGCCGCAGCGTATGGAACGCCGTGCGCCGGCTGCACACCGGCGGCACCACGGTCTTGCTGGTCACCCACGACATGGGCGAGGCCGAGGCGCTCTGCGACCGGATCATCGTGATGCGCGCCGGTCACATCCTCGACGCCGGCACGCCCGCCGAGCTCGTTGCCCGGCACGCCCGGCAGGCCACGGTCTGTTTCAGCCAGCCGGATCAGCCCGCGTCGCTGCTGGAGGAGATCAGTCGGCTTGACGGCGTGCGTGAAGTGCGGCGGTCGGGCGCCAGGGTGACCGTGGACGGCGACCGGCGCATGATCGCGCACGTCGGCGCGACCCTGGTGCGGCACGGATCGGTGCCCGAGGATCTGGGCGTGCACGTGCCCGACCTCGATGACGCGATGCTGAGCCTGCTCGAACCCGGGCAGGAGGGCGGCCAGGCCATTGCGATGCCTGGCGAACTGGCGGGAGGACGACGATGAGCACACTGGGACGACTCGTCCGGGCCGAGCTCAAGCTGATGACACGCGACCCGCTGGTGCTCACGTTCGTGTTCGCCTTCCCGGTCGTGACCATGCTGATCATCGGCGGGGCGTTCGGTACCGCGCCCGATCCGGCCTTCGATCACGCCAACCCGTCGCACTGGTACGTGGCGTCCTACCTCACCGTGGTGATCGCCGCCGCAGGGCTGGTGATGCTGCCAGTACACCTGGCCTCCTACCGGGAGCGCGGCGTGCTGCGCCGGTTCGCCGCGGCCGGCTTCCCCCGGTGGTCGTTCGCGGTCGCCCAGCTCATCGTGGGACTGCTGACGATCGCGGTGGCCTGCGCGCTGCTGCTGGCCATCGCCGCGCCGGTGTACGGGATACCCGCGATCCACGACGGCTGGCGGGTGGCGGCCGCGCTGCTGCTCGGCGCGGTGGCCTTCGTCAGCATCGGCGTGCTGCTCGGCTCGCTGCTGCCCTCTGCCCGGTCCGCCCAGGCCGTCGGGCTGCTGATCTTCTTCCCGTCCTTCCTGCTCGGCGCGGGCGGGCCGCCGCCGAACGTGATGGGCTCGGCGGTGAAGCTCGTGGCCGGGCCGCTGCCGCTGACGCTGCTGACGAACGCGGTGCGCGAGCCGTGGCTGGGGCTGGGGACGGCCACCGGGTCGCTGGCCGCCGTGGCGGTCATCGCGGTGGCGGCCACCGCCGTCGCGGCCCGCCGGACGGCGCTGTGACCCCGGCGATGACGCGGGCCGCGGCCCCGGGAACGACCAGCCTGCGCGCAGCGGTCGTAGCATCCAAGACATGATCCGCGATGCCGGCTCGCTCCACCCCACCGGGTTCCCGGCGGGGTGGGTGCGCTGGGCCGGCCTGGGCTTGTTCACCGCGCTGGTGGTAGTCGGGCTCGCAGGGCTGAACCCAGACCCGGCTGCGGCGGCGGCCGCGGCAGCGGTGGCCATCGGCGCCGGCGTCGGGCTGGCCCAGCAGCGGCGGCCGTTGCTGGCGTACGCGGCGGTGGCCACCGCCGGCATCGCCGTGCTGGGGAACGGCGCTTCGACCGACGTCGGCTGGATGGCGGTGTGCCTGATCGGCACGTGGTGCGCGCTGACCGGCGAACGCCGCGAAGCGCTGCTGTACTGGGCAGGCGCGCTGATCCTGTTCGCCGTCGAGTGGCTGTGGATCCACCCCGACCCGGGCTGGGGCGCCTGGATGGCGGGCGTCACCTTCTCGGTCCTGCTCGGCCTGCTGATCCGCCAGCAGATCGACCTGGTCGCGCAGCTGCACGAGGCCCAGGCGGGCCTGGCCGACAGGGCGCGCGCCGAGGAGCGCAACCGCATCGGCCGCGAACTGCACGATGTCATCGCGCACACCCTGACCGTCTCGCTGCTGCACATCACCAGCGCGCGGCTGGCCGTCGAGCATGACCCCGGCGACGCGGTCCGAGCGCTGGCCGAGGCCGAGCGACTGGGGCGCGAGAGCCTGGACGAGGTCCGCCTCGCGGTGGGGATGCTGCATCAGGACGGGGATTCGGGCCGCACGACGCCGCTGCCTGGCGTGGACGGCCTGGCCGCCCTGGTGGAGCGGTTCCGGTCCGCGGGAGCCGACGTTACCCTCAGCATCGACGGCGACACGGGCCGGCTGCACGCCACCACCGGCCTGGCCGTCTACCGCATCCTGCAGGAGGCGCTGACGAACGCGGTCAAGCACGCACCCGGCTTGCCCACCGCCGTGCGGCTGGCCGTCGACACCGGGGCCGTGCGGCTGGCCGTCGACACCGCGGCCGTGCGGCTGGCCGTGCACAGCGCGGCCAAGGGCACCGGGGCCGGCCTGGGCGTGGTCAGCATGCGTGAGCGGGCCGAGTCGCTGGGCGGCAGTTGCGAGGCCGGGCCCGGGGGCCGGGGCTGGCTGGTGGCGGCCAGCCTTCCGCTGGCCGCCGGGAGCCGGCCGGAGGGCGCGACGTGATCCGGGTACTGCTGGTCGACGACCAGGAGCTGGTCCGGACGGGCCTGCGCGGCATCTTGCGCGCTCAGTTCGGCTTCGACATCGTCGGCGAGTGCGCCGACGGCAGCGAGGTGATCGCGGCGGTCGATTCGCTCGCGCCCGACGTGGTCCTGATGGACGTGCGGATGCCGGTGGTCGACGGCGTGCAGGCCACCCGTGAGCTGCGGCGCCTTGACGGCCGCCCGCCCGTGCTGGCCCTGACCACGTTCGACGACGACGAGGTGCTTGCGGGGGTGCTGCGGGCCGGCGCATCCGGCTTCGTTCTCAAGGGCGTGACCGCCGAGGATCTGATGCGGGCGGTGCGCGTCGTGGCCGAGGGCGGTGCCTGGCTGGACCCTGCGGTGACCGGCCGGGTGCTGGCCATCTACCGGTCGGCCGCGCCGCGGGCGGCAGCCGGCGATGCCGAGCTCGGCACGCTGAGCGGCCGCGAGCGCGAGGTGCTCGCGCTCATCGGCCGGGGCAGGACGAACGCCGAGATCGCCGCGGAACTGTTCGTCGGCGAAGGCACTGTCAAGACGCACGTCAACCACGTGTTCACCAAGCTGCGGCTGCGCGACCGCGCCGCCGCCATCGTCTTCGCCTTCGACCACGATCTCGTCACCCCCGATGGCCAGTGCTAACCAGCTCTGCCTGCCGGGCGGCGGCAGGGGGTCAGGAGGCGCGGACGCCGAGGGCGGTGAGGATCCTGCGGCCGAACGGCGGCCGCGCGGGCGCAGGATGCCTGGACGGTTGCCGCCGTGACCGCCGGTCCCGGCGGGCGGCGCGGGCCAGCGCGTGCCGCCGGGCTTGATCATGCAGCTCGGCGGTCCGGGCCTGGGCCAGGTAGTAGCTGATGGTGGTGTGCATGGCCGTCTCCTCAGATGACAAGCATTCGGGCTTGGTCACGAGGATGCGGCTAAGGCAGGGTGGCGCGGATCGGATGATCGTGCCGGATCGGGGCCGGTTCGTACTTAGATCCCGCCGGATCGGCCTTAGGTCGTGTCCGCCTGGCCCGGCGGCGCCGTTCGGCGGGCGCGTGGGTCTCGGCAGACCGGGGGGCCGGGACGTAAGGTGGCGCTGTGGACGGCAAGGTACTCATCGGCCTGCTGGAGCCGGTGATCGGCAAGCGGGGTCAGGTCAGGCTGCTGCTACAGGGGCTGAGCTCCCGCTGGACCCTCAATGACCTGGAACATCCGCTGCTCGGGGTGCGGCTTCGCCCTGACGGTCTCGTTGAGACCTCGCATGATCGCGGGTGGGAGGTGTTCAACCCGGCGAGCGTGCTGGCCGTCGAGTGGACGGCCTGGGAGGTTGAGGGCGACGACGGGCCCTACCTCTGATCGCGACAGCCGGGAGTAGTCACAGAGTCGTCGTGTGCAGCGGCCGGATCGCGACGGCGATGCGCTCTGCGGCATCCGCCGGGGGCCCTTGCGGCAGCCCGTAACGCTCGGCCAGGCGGACGAACTCCGCCCCCGCGGGATCGGGGATGATCCGCTCGACCAGGCCGCGAACCTCCAGGTAACGGGAGGGGCGGTCGGGATCGGCGATCGATAGCGCGACGGCGGGCTGGATCTGCCAGTTACGGTGCTTGCGGCGCCCTGTCGTGGCGGTCAGCCACAGGTACTCGCCGTCGAACCGGACCCAGGTGGGGTTCACCTGCGGAGTACCGTCCGGCCGGACCGTGGCCAGGTGGGCATACAACGGCCGCTCCAGCAGGTCGGCCAGCGGCGCGGGGATGACCGCGCCCGGCTGTGCCTGATCTCCTGCCGCTTCGGAGGACATCGCCCAGCTCCATTCCCGCTGATCAGACTGCTGCCTGATCAGACTGCTGCCTGATCAGACGCCTGCCGCGGCCGCCGCCGACCGCGGTGACCGGCGCCGCGTGTTCTCCGCCACGTTAGCGTCAGCCCGGCGCGCCCGGCAGGCCGGCCGCGCAGTCCCCGGCCGGGCCGGCGCTGATGAGAGTTCTCTTAGAGAGCTCATGCCTGTCCGGACACGTGGGAGAAGGATGAAGACCGGAGCCCTTCTATGCGCACCGTGGGGGGGCCGGAAGGGCTCCGGCCCCGGCTCCGGCGGGTGCGCCCGCTTTCCCATGCGGCCTGCGGGTCAGCCCCCGGAGCCGGGCGCGCCGCGCGTTTCCTCCGCCGCCCGCCGAAGTAGTGCCTGCCCGCGCACTGCTGGCTGGGTATCTCATCCCCTGCTCGCGTCCGTTACCGCGTCATGGAGACCTGGGCCGTGGATGGCGTCCGCCCGCGAACCACCCGGTACCGGCCACAGGTGTCTGGTACCGTCCACAGGTGTCCAGTACTGGCCCACAGATGTCTCATGCGGTGGTTTGAGGCCGCAGGCCAGGGTAGCTACTGCTGGGTAACTACATGACACCGATGGGATTGTGCCGTGACGGTGAGACAGTCGCTGGCCGCGCATCCGGGCCGCGAGAAGACCGCCCCGCCCCCCGGCCGTCAGCCCGGGGCACCGGATAACGTCACCCGGCTGCAGCGCAGCCCGCGCGCCCCGGACGTGCCGCGTGACCTGCATGACCTGCGTGACCCGGGTGCTCCTGGCCTGCTGTATGACCCGTGCGCCTCTGGGCTGCTGCGCGGTCTGTACGGCCAGGCCGGCCATGCCGACGGATGGCTGCTCAACGGCAGGGCCCCAGGAGTGCGACGGCTCTTCGGCCGCCTGGCGGCCGTGTTCTACGCGGGTTGCGGCGCCCTGGGCCTGGTCACGCTCCCGCTTCCGGCACCGGGATCGGATACCGAAGCCACCGCGGCGGTCTATGCCGCCGCGGTGGTGATCGGGATCGCGATCTGGCTGGCGCCCTGGGAGAGATGGCCCAGGGCGGCCAGCCTGGTCATCCTGCCGCCCGCATTCGCCCTCATTGCCCTGCGGAACACGTTCGGCGGGCAGGGCATGCACATCTACGGCGTCTTCTTCGTGGTCGCCTTCGTGTGGACCGGCATGGCCCATCCACCGCGTACGTCGGCCGCGGCGGCTCCCCTGGCCGCCGCCGCCTACATCGTGCCGCTGTTCCTGCTGCCCGGCAGCGTCGCGGCCGGGCTGTCGTCGGCCGCGCTCACCATCCCGGTCTGCGTGCTGGTGGGGGAGGGGCTCGCGTGGGGCATGAGCAGGCTCGAGCGGATCGAGCTGGCGCTGGTGCGCGAACGGGACCGGACAGAGCAGCTTCGCGAGCTGGACGAGATGAAGGACAGGTTCCTGTCTACGGTGTCGCACGAGCTGCGGACCCCCATCACCATCTGCCGGGGGCACCTGGAGGTGCTCGACGAGGGAGCCGGCTGCCAGGAGCTGCACGCCGTCAGGGACCTGCTGGTCGGCGAGCTGGACCTCATGGGCCGGATGGTCGAAGACCTCACCACTCTCGCCTGGCTGGACGACGCGGCGCTGCTCAGGCCGCAGTCGCTGCCCCTGGACGGCTTCATGACCAGCGTCACCGCGAAAGCGGAGACGCTCCTGGGGGACAGGGTCCATACGCAGCCCGCCGCCCCGGGCGGCTCGCTCCAGGCCGACCCGCAACGGCTCACCCAGGCCCTCATGAACCTGCTGCAGAACGCGGCCGACCATACCCGGGGACAGGATCCGGTGCGGTTCAGCGTTCAGGCCTGCCCCTCAAGCTGGCGTTTCGAGGTCGCCGACGAAGGAGGCGGGCTGCCGCCCGGTGATGAGCAGGTTGTCTTCGAGCCCTTCAGCACCGGATCGTCGGGGGACGGCGGGACGGGGCTGGGATTGTCGATCGTGCGGGGCATCGCGCAAGCTCACGGCGGAGAATGCGGCGTCGTCAACCAGCCGGGGCGTGGCGCCGCGTTCTGGATCAGGATCCCGCGGTGACGTTGCTGATCGTTGAGGACGAGGAACGCGTCGCGTCGTTCCTGGAAAAAGGGCTGCGCGGGCACGGTTACGACGTCGAGTGGGCGCGCTGCGGCCGTGAGGCGCTGCAGCGGGCCGAACGGCCGGACATCTCGTTCGTCATCCTGGATCTCGGCCTGCCCGACCTGGACGGCCTCGACGTACTCGAAGGCCTGCGCGCACGGGGGTCTACCGTTCCGGTGCTGGTGCTCAGCGCCCGGGGAGGCGTGCACGACCGGGTCAGGGGGCTCGACCTCGGCGCGGATGACTACCTGGGCAAGCCGTTCGCCTTCTCCGAGCTGGTTGCCCGGGTCCGGGCCAACCTGCGCCCCCGGACAGGTGCCCCGGCCAGCCTGCTCCGGGCCGGCGGCATCTGCATCGACGTGGTCCGCCGTGAAGTGACATCCGGCGGGCGGGAGGTGAACCTGTCGGCCCGCGAATTCTTCCTGCTGAAAGCCTTCGTCGCCCGTCCCCGCCAGATCCTGTCGCGGCAGGAGCTGCTGCATATGGCCTGGGGCATGACGTTCGATCCCGGCACGAACCTGGTCGACGTATACGTGGGCTACCTGCGCCGCAAGCTCGGCAACCGGGTCATCGAGACGGTCCGCGGAACGGGATACCGGCTGCGGATCGATGCCCCGGCCGGCGCCATGAGCCAAGCCTGGAGCGGCCGTTAGGATGCCGGGATGCGCTTCAGCATCTGGCCGTCGCGGACCCAGCCGTGGGACGACATCCGCGAGACCGCGGCCCACTGCGAGCAGGCAGGCTGGGACGCGGTGTACTTCGCCGATCACTTCATGCCGGACGGCCCCGGCCCTGACGCGCTGGACGGGGACACCCTCGAGTGCTGGTCGGTCATCGCGGCGCTGGCCGCATCGGTCCCGCGGATCCGGCTGGCCCCGCTCGTCACCAGCGTGACCTTCCGGCACCCCGCGGTTCTGGCCAAGATCGCGGCGGCGGTGGACCAGATCAGCCACGGGCGGCTCACGCTCGGGATCGGGGCTGGCTGGCAGCAGAACGAGCACGCCGCCTACGGCATCGCGCTGGGTTCGGTGCGCGAGCGGATGGACCGGTTCGAGGAAGCGGTCCAGATCCTGCGCTCCCTGCTGAACCAGCCCCGGACCACCTTCGCTGGCCGGTACTTCCAGCTGCGTGATGCGCCGAACCAGCCAGCCCCGGTCCAGGACCGGCTGCCGCTGCTCGTCGGCGGCGCCGGCGAGCAGCGCACGCTGCGCATCACGGCCCGGTACGCCGATCAGTGGAACAGCTGGACGACACCGGAGACGCTCGCGCACAAGATCTCGGTGCTGCGGGCGCACTGCGAGCAGGCCGGCCGCGATCCCGGCGAGATCCAGGTGTCCACCCAGGCGCTGCTGTACCTGTCGACCGACAAGCAATGGCTCGAGGACAAGCGGCAGGCCCAGCAGGCCCGGCCGGGACGGCCGGCGATCATCGGCACCCCCGGCGAGGTGGCCGGCATCGTGGCCCGCTACCAGGAGGCCGGAGCGGACGAGATCATCGTCCCGGACGACACCCTCGGCCCCATGGCACGCAAGAAGGACACCTGCGACCTGTTCATGCAGGAAGTCGCGCCCGCCTTCCGCTGAGCACCCCGGCCGCGGCGCCTGGTGCCGCCGCGGCATCAGGCAGGGGAGCAGCCAGCGGTGGCCACGGGTGCAATGGGCGCGCCGGAGCGCGATGCTGGGACTAGGCAGCACCCGCCAGATCAAGCGGGGGTAATGCCTGGCCCGCCGGGCCGCCGCTGGAAGGACGTACTGACGTGACAGGATCCAGCCTTACTCCGATCGTTGTCCCGATCGTCGGGATAATCTGCCTCGCCGCCTTGCTGGCCATCGTGTACTACGCCGACAGCCACCCCGAGTGGAAGCACGCAGGCCAGGAGCCCGGGCACCGCGCCGTCGGCCCGCCCGGCTCCCCGGCCGTGATCCCCGGCGCGGGGGCCGGTCAGCTCCCCGGCGAGCCCGGCCATCTCAGCGGGGAGCCCGGCCATCTCGGCGGCGAGCCCGGCCAGCTCGCCGACGAGCCCCCGTCAGCCTGAGCTGGTGCTGGCCCACGCCGCTCCGGCGCGGGGAGCCTCACCGGGTGAGCAGCGGGCCAGGCCGGGTCAGCCGGCGATGACGCCGGGCGCGGTGAGCGTCCCGGCGAACGCGGCGACGAGGAACGGCATCAGGGCCAGCAGGAGCGTCACGGTCATCAGGGCCAGGACGCAGCGGGCGCGCCGGGCGCGCCGGGGAGGTTCCAGCAGCCGGTGCACGCGAGCGGCGGCCGCGTAGCCGGTGGCGGCGAGGGCGGCGGCCGGCACCGCCGTTCCTGTGCCCATCGCCAGCAGGGCCGCGACCAGCGTGCGGCGGCCGGCGCGGCGCGCCGCGGCGTCGTCGGCGCACATTTCGGCCAGCCGCGCCACCTCGCCGGGTCCCTGCGAGAACAGCGGCACGGCCGGGAAGCTGGCGCCCAGCCCGCGAGTAAGGGAGAGCAGCAGGTGGTGGCGGCCGGCCAGGTGAGCCTGCTCGTGGGCCAGCACCGCCGTGAGCTGAGCCGGATCCAGCACGGCCAGGGCCCCGCTGCTGAGCACGATGGTGGCCGGACGCCCGGGCAGGCAGTACGCGAGGCGCGGCGCCGCGTCGAGCACCACGGCGGCGCCCGGCAGCCTCCGGCAGGTCATGCGGGCTATCTCGGCATGTTCCCGGGTCCGCCGCTGGCCCCGCTGCACGCCGCGGCCGTACCGCCAGGCCAGCACGGCCAGCGTCAGCGCGGCGGCGAGCGTGGCCAGGCCCAGTGCGAGCTCGAAGATCGCGCTCTGGTACACCGCCGGGCCGCACGCTCCTCCGGCGACCGAGCGGCAGACCGCCTCGGCCAGCCGGGACCAGCCTGCGATGGCCGCGCGGGCCAGGAATTGCAGCGCTACCAGCAGTGAGGCCAGCACGCTGGCCATAGCGGTCAGCCAGGCCGCCAGGCCGAGCCGCGCACTGATGCCGCGGGCGGTCAACCGCATCAGCAGCGCCGGCAGGTACCACGCCACGGCCAGCGCGTACAGCAGCGCCAGCAGCGCGGGCCTCACCCCGGCAGCCGTTCGGTCAGTCGGCGCACTACCGCGCGCAGCGCCTCAGACTCCGGGCCGCCCATCTGGGCCACGAAATGCCCCAGCACCGCCTCGGTGTCCCCGCCGTCGGCCAGCGCCTCGCGCATCAGGCGCGCGCTGTATTCCTCGCGGCTGGCCGTGGCCGTGTAGCGGTACGCCTTGCCGTCCTTGGCTCGGACCAGCCAGCCCTTCCGGTGCAGGTTGTCCATCGTGCTCATCACGGTGGTGTAGGCGATTTCCCGCTCCTGGCGCAGGTCGTCGAACAGTTCCCGCACGGTCACCGGACCCTGGCGATCCCACACCATGTGCATGATCACCGTTTCCAGGTCACCGAACCCGCGCATGCTACCTCCGCTTCCCGACCGCCGGCCGAGGGCGCATGCTGACCGCCTGCTGAGGGGCGTCCGGGCCGTCGGGGCCGTCTGCCGCCATGTTACTATCTACGTACGTAGGCAGTAGATAAATCCGGCCAAGCCTGCTCGCGCCCGGGCCGCGCAGGCCCGCTCTGCCAGGCCGCGGGCCCGACGAGGAGACACGCGCGGTGGCGAAGGGCGACAGGAACCGGCAGCAGGCGCGCGAGAAGATCGCGCAGATGAGGGCGCTGGAAGCGCGGCGCCGGCGGCGCTGGCGCTGGCTGGCCGGGCTGGGCGCGGTGGTGGTCGTGGCCGCCGTGGCCGTGGGCATCGCGCTGGCCGCGAGCGGCAGCAGCCCGCATGGGGCGAGCGCCGCCGGCAGCAGCCCGCCGCCGCTGAAGCTGGCCAGCCTGGCCACGCTGGGCACGCTGCATCCGGCGCCATCGCCCGGCCCGGCCGGCCCCGAGGGCGTCCCGGTACCCAGCGCCCAGCCGCTGGCCGGCACGGCCACGGCCGTCACCGGGCAGCCCGTGGACGGCATCAAATGCCAGACCAGCGAGCAGGTCCTGTTTCACATCCACGCGCACCTGACCATCTTCGTGAACGGCTCGCCGCGGCAGGTCCCGGCCGCCATCGGGATCCCCGGGGCGCAGGCCCAGAACACCCCGCAGGGCCCGTTCATCAGCAACGGGACCTGCTTCTACTGGCTGCACACCCACGCCGCCGACGGCATCATTCACACCGAGTCGCCGGTGCACCGCACCTATACCCTGGGCAACTTCTTCGACGAGTGGGGCCAGCCGCTCGGGCCCGGGCAGGTAGGGCCGGCCCGCGGCCACGTCACCGCGATCTACAACGGCCGGGCCTACCAGGGCAACCCGCGCGACATTCCGCTCAACGCGCACGCCCAGATCCAGCTCGAGGTCGGCAAGCCGCTGATCGCCCCGACGTCGATCAGCTGGCCCAGCGGGCTCTGATCCCCACTCGCCGCTCTGCCAGGCGCGGACGGTCCGCCCAGCGTGGACGGGTCATTGCAGGCCCAGGCTGAACGGTGGTACAAAGAGCCGAATGATCGCCGTACCCAGCCCTGCGCAGCCCGCTGCCTCAGGTGGACAGACCGCCGCGCAGCCAGCTGTTCACGTAACCGGCCTGGCCAAGCGGTACGGCGATGTCGTGGCGGTAGACGACGTCGAGCTGACTATACGGCCGGGCGAGTTCTTCACCATGCTGGGCCCGTCCGGGTCGGGGAAGACGACCCTGCTGCGGCTGATCGCGGGCTTCGAGCGCCCGGACCACGGCCGGATCGAGCTTGGCGGGCGCGACGTCACGCGGGTGCCCCCGTACGCCCGGAACGTGAACACGGTGTTCCAGGACTACGCGCTGTTCCCGCACATGACCGTGGCCGAGAACATCGAGTACGGGCTGCGGGTGCGCCGGGTCGGCAAGCCCGAACGCCGCGAACGGGCGGCCCGGGCCCTGGACATGGTGCGGCTGGCCGGGCTCGGCAAGCGCAAGCCGGCCCAGCTGTCCGGCGGCCAGCGCCAGCGCGTGGCGCTGGCCCGCGCGATCGTGAACGAACCGCAGGTGCTGCTGCTCGACGAGCCGCTCGGCGCGCTTGACCTCAAGCTCCGTCAGGAGATGCAGCTCGAGCTGCTGCGGGTGCAGCGAGAGGTCGGCCTCACCTTCGTGTACGTCACCCATGACCAGGAGGAGGCCCTGACGATGAGCGACCGCATCGCCGTGCTCAATCGGGGCCAGATCGAGCAGATCGGCCAGCCGATCGAGGTGTACGAACGGCCGCAGACGCCGTTCGTGGCGGGGTTCATCGGCATCTCCAACCTGATTGAGCGGGACGGCATCCGGATCACCGTGCGGCCCGAGAAGATCGTCCTGCTCGACGACGGTCAGCAGCCTGCGTCCGGCAGCCAGGTGGAGGCAGGCCGGATCCGCGATGTCATCTACGCCGGCGTCCTGACCCGCTACGTCGTGGACCTGGACGCGGGGGGCGAGCTTGTCGTCGCCCGGCAGAACGCCGAGTCGCCGGCCCGCGTACGCGATTCCCGGGGGGATCGGGTGCGCATCGCCTGGCGCGACGACCAGGCATTCACGATTTCGCAGGGGGCCGGGCCCTGACCCGGGGGAGAGGCAAGGACATCATGACAACGTCGGCGCGCGCCATGTCGCGCTCCATCAAGACCGCGCTCCTGCTGGCCGGTGCTGCCGTCATCGCCGCCGGATGCGGAAGCAGCGGCGGCTCGCAGGCGGCAGGCTCGGGCACCGCGACGGGGACGTCGGGACTGACCGTACCCACGGCGCATCTGCCGGTACCGCAGAAGATCGGCAAGGGCGAGGGGCAGCTGAACCTGATCGCCTGGGAGGGGTACCTGAACCCCATCTGGGTGAAGCCGTTCGAGCAGCAGACCGGCTGCCAGGTCAATGCCAAGTACGCGGGCAGCTCCGACGAGATGGTCGCGCTGATGAAGAATGGCGGCGGCGGCCAGTACGACATGGTGTCGTCGTCGGGTGACGCGGATCTGCGGATCCTGTACGCCGGGGACGCGCGTCCGGTCAACGTCAACCTGATCCCGAGCTGGAAGGATTTCTTCCCCGCGTTCCAGTCACCGCCGTTCAACACGATCAACGGCGTGCACTACGGGGTGTCGCTGCAGTGGGGCCCGAACGTGCTCATGTACAACAAGAAGGACTTCCCCACCCCGCCGACGTCATGGAACGTCATCTACAACCCGAAGTACAAGGGCCAGGTGACGGTGCCCGACAACCCGATCCAGATCGCCGACGCGGCCCTCTACCTCGAGAAGACCAAGCCGTCGCTGGGCATTACCGACCCCTACGAGCTGACCCAGCCCCAGTTCCAGGCGGCGGTGAGCCTGCTGGCCAGTCAGCGGCCGCTGATCGAGAAGTACTGGAGCCTGGCTTCGCAGGAGATCTTCGATTTCAAGAACGGCAACGCGACGCTGGGCGCGGGCTGGCCGTATCAGGTCAGCGCGCTCAAGGCGGCTCACTTCCCGATCGGCGACACGATCCCGGCCCAGGGCGCGACCGGCTGGGCGGACACCTGGATGCTCGCGGCCAAGGCCCCGCACCCCAACTGTGCGTACCTGTGGATGCGGTACATCAGCACGCCCAAGGTCCAGGCGCAGCAGGCGATCAACTACGGCGAGACGCCGGACAACAAGCTCGCGTGCGGGTTCATGAACCAGATGCAGCCGGGCTCGTGCGACCAGTACCACGCCAACGCGCCGATCAGCTATTTCCACTCCATCGCACTGTGGAAGACACCGCTCGCCACCTGCGACAACGGCAAGCCCGACTGCGTGCCCTACGCGCAGTGGGTGGCGGCGTGGAACACCCAGGTCAAGTGAGTCGCCCAGCGGATCTGGTCAAGGCCGGCCGCTGATGGCGGTGACCGCGCAGGCCAGGGAGAAGACCGAGCGCGGCGGGGCGGCGCTGCGGGTCTCGGCCGCGCTGTGGCGCCGGCCGTGGGCCCGCGCCACCCTGCTGCTCACACCGCCGCTGGCCTGGTTCATCCTGCTCTACCTGGCGGCGCTCGTCGTCCTGCTGATCACGGCGTTCTGGCAGATCAACCCGTTCACCACCAGCATCGTCAGAACCTGGAGTCTCGGAAACTTCACGACGATCCTGTCCAGCCCCGCCTACCGGAGCGTGATACTGCGCACGGTGGGAATGGCCGCCGCCGTCACGGTGGTAGACGGCATCGTCGCCTTTCCCTTTGCCTACTACATGGCCCGGGTGGCATCGTCGCGGACCAGGACCGCGCTGTTCGTGGCCATACTGCTGCCGCTGTGGGCGAGCTACCTGGCGAAGGTGTACTCCTGGCTGCTGATCTTCACCCATGACGGCGTGCTCGACTGGAGCCTGCGCCGGGTGGGCCTCGGCCAGGTGCACCTGATCTACACCAACTGGGCCGTGTTCACGGTGTTCTGCTACATCTGGCTGCCGTTCATGATCATTCCGGTGTACGCGGCCCTGGAGCGCATCCCGCCCTCGCAGATCGAGGCATCGCAGGATCTCGGGGGCCGCACCTGGCGGACCCTGCGCTTGGTCGTGCTCCCGCTCGCGCTGCCGGGCATCGTGGCCGGGTCGATCTTTACGTTCTCGCTGACCCTCGGCGATTACATCACTCCGCTCCTGGTCGGCGGGACCAGCGCGAACTTCATCGGAAACATCATCTACACGAACATCGGGATCGCGAACAACGTCCCGTTCGCCGCGGCGATGGGGATGGTACCCATCGTGATCATGGCCGCCTACCTGCTCTGCGCGCGGGCGCTCGGCGCGTTCGAGGCGGTCTAGGTGGAATCGCGCGGCCTGCGCATCGTGCTGCGGATCTGGGTCGGCCTGGTGCTGGCGTTCCTGTTCCTCCCGATCGCGCTCATCGTCCTGTACGCCTTCAACCGCTCCAACATCGAGAGCTGGCCCATCTCCGGCTTCACGCTGCACTGGTTCAGCGTCGCCTGGCACGATCCGGCGCCGCGCGCCGCGTTCCTGCTGTCGGTCAGGGTCGCGCTGATCTCGACCGGGATCGCGGTGCTGCTCGGCTCCGCCGTGGCCTACGCGCTGTACAAGTTCACGTTCTTCGGCCGCGAGGCCATCTCGTTCCTGCTCGTGCTGCCGCTGGCGCTGCCGGGCATCATCACAGGGATCGCGCTGAACTCGCTGTTCTCGTTCACCGGCATCAAGTTCGGGGTGCTGACGATCGTGATCGGCCACGCCACGTTCTGTATTGTCGTGGTCTTTAACAACGTGATCGCGCGGTTCCGCCGGGTGCCAGGCTCGCTGGCCGAGGCGTCCATGGATCTCGGCGCGCGTGGCTGGCAGACCCTGCGGTTTATCACGCTCCCGATGGTGGCGACCGCGCTGATCTCCGGGGCGCTGCTGGCGTTCGCGCTATCGTTCGACGAGGTGATCGTGACGGTGTTCACCGCCGGCGCGCAGAACACCCTGCCGTTGTGGATCTTCGGCGCGATCCGGCTCGGACAGCAGCTCCCCGAGGTCAACGTCGTCGTGACGATCGTCATCGCGCTGACCGTCATTCCGGTGATCATCGCGGCCCGGATCGCCGGCGCGGGCGCGATCACCAGGTCGGCCCGCAACGTCCCGGTCGCCGAATCCGGCGCCGGTGCGGCCGGCGGCGGCTAATACTGTTCCTTAGCCGAGCTTGAGCGGCACTTCCGCGTAAGGGTCGAGGGCGTAGGCGAGCGAGACCCGGTGGTAGCCGTCCGCGATATCGCCCTCGGCTACGAGAACGGGAGACAGCTTCTCGCCGGCCAGCACCTTCTTCAGGTCTTTCAGCACACCCGGGTCCGACAGCGGCAGCGGGTCATGGCCGGTGGCTCGCAGGATGTCGTTGGCACGGCGGGTGATGACCTGAAGCTTCCGCAGCTTCTCCGACACCTCCTGTGCCCGGCTCTCCCCGAAGCGGATACTGAGATAGCCGGAGGCAGCGGCGTAGTCGTGCTGTGCCACGTCCTTCTTCCACTGCAAGTACGGGACGGCTTCCGCGGTGGTCATTTGTCCCTTGCCTCCTCCAGCCCCAGGCAGCCGAGTTCCCGGTCGGCGCGGCTGGCCTGCTTCTTGTGCAAGCATGAGCCTGGCGACGCCAGCACACCACGGCCCGGGAATGACGTTCTGCATCAGGTCGTACAGGTCATCCGCACTTTACGCTTGTTCCGTGCCAAACTAGCTCGCCACCGCTGACCCGGCGCAGTGCCTATTGCCGCGCCACCTCGCCGGGGCCCGGGTCGCCGGCGCGCCCTGTTCCGCCCGCCCGGCTGCGGTTGCTGGCAAGGTAGGCGGAGGACGAGCGCCGCGCACTCCAAGGCCCGGCGCCGGTGCGCGCATTTCCGGTGCCGCGCATCGCCCTGGGGAGAGCGGGTCATGGACGAGATTGACGAGGCTGAGCTCGTCGGCGCGGGCCGGAGCGGAGCCGTGGTGGAGGGGGCGGCGGGGGATGTCAGGCGCGCGGTGCGGGCCGCGCTGCTGCGCAAATGCTGCCATGAGCTCAGGGACCAGATCGACCCCCGGGGGTTGCGGCTGCGCAACGTGGCCGTGCTCGGCTCGCTGGATCTGGCCGGGCTGCAGGTGCCGTTCCCGCTGCGCTTCGAGGGCTGCGAATTCGACTCCCCGCTGCTGGTGGAGGGGGCCGAGCTGTTCGAGCTGTCGCTGACCGGATGCCTGCGGCTGCCTGGCCTGCTCGGCAACGGCCTGCGGCTGCGCCGCGACCTGGACCTGTCGCGTTCCCGGATCGTCGGCGCGCTGTGGACCAGCGCGAGCACGTCGAAGCGGGCCGCAGTCTGGCTCTGCGAATCGGAGATCGGCGGCCGCCTGATCTGCCTCGATGCCACCATCGACGCCGAGGGTGACCGGGCCATCCAGGCCGACCGGATCGTGGTCGGTGGGGCCGTCCGGCTCATCCACGAGTTCAGCGCCCGGGGCGAGATCCGGATGATCGGCGCGCGCATCGGCGGCTCGGTCGACATCACCGGAGCGCGGATCGAGGCGACCGACGGGCCGGCCTTCGACCTCGGCGGCGCGACGGTCGCCGGCAACGTGTTCGTCATCGAGGACCCGAGCGGGCGCAGGCCGTTCATCCGCGGGCGTTTCGACATGGGCAGCGGCCGGATCGCCGGGCGGTTCGTCATCCGCAACGCGACCCTCGAAGCCCGCGCCGACGAGTCGATGGGCAGCATTTATGCCAAGTCGACCACGGTGGCCACCACGATCAGCGCCGAACGGCTGTCGGTCGGCGCCGACGTGACGCTGGACGGGCGCTGCCAGGTGAACGGCTGCATCGACCTGTCCATGGGCGACCTCAGCAGTGTGACCGTCGGCGGGGATTGCGCCCTGCAGACGCCGGGGCGCACCGCGCTGGACCTGACCAACGCCGAGATCCGCGGCACGTTCCGGCTGCACCGCCGGGCGATCGTCGAGGGCACCCTCAGGCTGGAGGGCGCGATCATCCGCGGCAGCCTCGGGCTGCACGGCCAGATGAGCCGGCCGGAGAACAAGTCGCTTGTCGGCGCCAGCGCGCTGACCGTGGACGGCGACGTCTACCTGGACCGGCTGCGGGCGGACGGCGGACGGGTCAACTTCCGCAGCGCCACGCTGGGCAGCCTATTCGCCGACCACTGCGAGCTGCGCAACCCCGGCGCCTACTCGCTCAGCCTCAACCAGGCCACGGTCAAGGGTTCTGTACGGCTGGCGGGCAGCTTCTCCTCGACCGGGCTGGTGGTGCTGAACCGGTGCCTCATCGAGGGTCGGCTCCAGCTCGCCGGCTCGTTCGTGTGCCCGTCACCCACCCCGGCCAACGAGCACGGGCACGCGATCGAGGCGATATCGGCGACCGCCCGCGGCGGCATCGACCTGGGCTGGAAGAAGGTCTCGCCCAGCGTGGACTTCACCGACGCGACCACCACGTTCCTGGCCGACGACCCGGCGACCTGGCCGGAGCGATTCGCCATCGCCGGCCTGACCTACGAGCGGTTCGAGAGTCCGCAGGGCGCCAAGCTCACCAACGTCTGGGACAAGGGGGCGAGGTCGGCCTGGCTGGGCCGCCAGACCGAGTTTGAGTCCGGCCCGTACGAACAGGCCGCGAAGGTCTTCCGGCAGCACGGGTACATGACCGAGGCCGAGCACATCCTCATCGCCCAGCGCAGGCACGCCGGACAGGTCAGCCGACCCCACGTAGTGTGGCCGCGGCGCGTCATCGACGCCGTCTACGCGACCATCGGCTACGGGTACCGGCCGTCGCGGGTGCTATGGGTGCTGGCCGCGCTGCTCGTCCTGGTCATCGCCTCGCTCGAGATTCCCGCCGCCCAGGCCACGCTGCGGGCCAACAACGGCAACGGGCAGGTGTATGCGACGAGCGGCCTGCTGATCGCCTCCGCCCGGCCGGTCGGGACGCGCCGGCCGCCCGGCGGCAGCGCCCCGGTACGGGCCGATTCATGCGGCGACGGAGAGGTGCGCTGCTTCAGCCCGGTGCTGTATGCGATCGACACCGTGGTCCCGCTGATCTCACTCGACCAGCGCACGACCTGGTTCCCCGACCCGTACGTGGACGGCGGCCAGCTCATGCTCTGGTGGCTCAACCTCGCCACCCTGCTCGGCTGGCTGCTCTCGTCGATCTTCGTCCTGTCGCTGGCCCGGCTGTCCCGCAGCCCCGCAGCGCCGTAGCCTGCAAAGAGCATTTGGCCCGAACGGACTGGGGTCAGCGCCCGACGTTACGGCCTCGCCGGCATCTGTGAAACCTTGCTGCTGCCGGCGGCCGCACAGGTTCCCGCTGCGCCCCGCCCGTCGCTGAGTCCGGCAGGGCGGCTCCTGACGCTGAACAGTCTACGGGCAGGACCCGCAGTGGTTCCGGCGGTACCAGCGGTCCGGCTGACGGCAGAGTAATGCGACGTAGAGCCGGCAAGCCGGTATGCTGTCTGCGTTCCGCGTCCAGCGCGGGCCGGGTTTCAGGGGCTATAGCTCAGCTGGTAGAGCGCTTGCATGGCATGCAAGAGGTCAGGGGTTCGACTCCCCTTAGCTCCACGTTTCCACAGGTCAAACGCCACTTGCGATCTTCGAAAATGGCTTCGGAGCGCTTGCAACCCGGCAAGTTGCCAGAAGCTAGAGTTCCTCGTCTGGCTTGAGACCGATGCAGGTCAGGAGGGTGCTACACGGCTGCCGCACGGCTGGGTCGCTGCCTTCGCTCTCGGACAGCCAAACTGACTGCCAATCGGTGATCCAAGGGCCTTCTGGCGAGGATGGCGTCTGCTCAGCGCAGCGGCGCGTTCCTCCGTTATGTGAACCGGGAGGATCTCCGGAGCCGTCGGCTGCGAGGCTGCCGAATAGGCGGAGCTCTTGGATATCGGTGTGCGACTGTTGGCGACAGCACGCCATAGGGTGATCAGCGTGCAGGAACGGCTTGCGGATCGCGCGATTCCGGTGCACGTGGCCAAGGAGCTGGCGGAGCTGTGGACGGAGAATGCCCGGCTGCGGCGGCTGCTGAAGTTGACCCGGGCTGAGGCGGCTCCGCCGGGCCCGGCGCAGGCAGGGTTCTTCGACGCGCCACCGGGACCAGTGCATACAGGGTCATCGCCGCAGGCGAAGGTGGCGTTGTTCGGTGCGCTGTTTGCCGCGCGGACCGATATCTACGCGGTGCGCTGGGAAAACATGCATACGGGGCGGGCCGGGTGGCTGCCTGCGGTGCGGGGCGGGTGGCGCAAGGGCGTCCCGCACGCCGAGCGGGAGTACCTGCCGCTGACCGCGGAGGTGCTGGCCGCCCACCTGTCCGGCAAGGCTCATGTTGGCCTGTACCCGCTGCTAGACGGAGACCGGTGCTGCTGGCTGGCCGCCGACTTCGACGGCCCGGCAGCGCTGCTGGACGCGATCAACTACATCAAAGCCGCCCGGGCACTGGACGTGCCCGCGGCGCTCGAACTATCCCGGTCCGGCACTGGAGCTCACGCGTGGATCTTCTTCACAGCTTCCGTCCCAGCCGAGACCGCGCGCCGTCTCGGTACCGGGCTGTTGCGGGAGGCGATGGCACTGCGCGGGCAGATGAGCCTGGCCAGCTATGACCGGTTGTTCCCGTCCCAGGACGTGCTGCCCGCAGGCGGGGTTGGTAACCTGATCGCCGCCCCGCTGTTCGGTAAGGCCCGGAGGGCCAACACCACGGTGTTCCTGGACCTGGCCACCCTGGAGCCGGATGAAGACCAGTGGGCGTTGCTGTCCACGCTGGGGCGCCTGAGCCCCAGGGAGGTCGCCCGTGCCGCAGATCGGACGGGGCAGGTCACCGTGGGCATGGCGACGAACCGGCTTAACGCGCCTGCGTCAACCAAGGCACGTCCCCCGGCGCCTCCAATCATCCATGCCAGGCTGGGCGCCGGCGTCCGGCTGGATCAGGCCGAGCTGACCCCGGCGCTGCTGGCCGCCTTCAAGCACGCCGCATCCATGCCCAACCCGCTGTTTTACGAGCGGCAGCGGCGGCGGATCTCCACCTGGGGCGTGCCCCGGTTCCTGCAGAGTTTCGACGAGACCCTGGATGGTGGGCTGATCTTGCCTCGCGGCCTGCGGGACACAGTGGCCTCACTGGCTGAGCAGGCCGGGAGCCGCCTGGAGGTCACCGACGGCTGCGCCACGGGCGCGGCGCAGGAGTTCACGTTCACGGTGATCCTGACCGCCGAACAGGAGGAAGCCGTCGGCGAACTGACCCGCCACGACCTGGGTGTCCTGGTGGCGCTACCGGGAGCGGGTAAGACCGTGATCGCCTGCGCCGTGACCGCCGCGCACAGCGTTTCCACCCTGGTGCTGGTGGACCGCAAGGCGCTGGCAGACCAGTGGCGGGCCCGGATCCGCGATCATCTCGGCGTGACGCCCGGTCAGCTCGGCGGCGGCCGCACCAAGATCGGCGGGGTCATCGACATCATTACCCTCCAGACCCTGGCCCGCCGCGATGACATCGCCGAGCTCACTGCTAGACGAGTGATTCCTTATTCACGCCGTGACGGCGTGTCGGGTTGATCACGGAAGGGAGGAGGGCATCGATGGTCGCTCGTGACTGCAGACCTCGACACCCTCCTGACCGCACTGTACGTGCTGATCGACGACCATGTGATTGCCCCGGGCCAGCGCCGGCGTGGCCATCCGAAGAAGCTGTCCGACGCGGAACTGGCATGCCTGGCGGTGGCTCAGGTGCTGCTGGGCGCCCGCTCGGAGCATCACTGGCTGCGGCTGTGCTACGCCCGGCTGGGGCACCTGTTCCCCTACCTGCCCAAACAGCCCGGCTATCACAAGCGGCTGAAGGCAGCCGCGCCGCTGCTGGCCGCGGTGCTGGACTACCTGGCCCGCGAGGCGCCGTCGTGGCACGACCAGCTGCGACTGATCGACGCCACCCCGATACCGTGCGGCACCTCCCGGGAAACGGTCCGCCGCTCCGAGCTGGCCGGCTGGGCCGGCTACGGCTACTGCGCCGCCCATTCGCGCTGGTACTGGGGCCTGAAGCTGTACCTGGTCACCACCCCGGACGGGATGCCCGTGGCCTGGTGCCTGGCCAGCCCGGCGATCGGCGAGCGCGAGGTGGCCGCCGACTTGCTCGCGCACGCCGCACGCACCGGAGCACTGCGCCCGGGCCTGACTCTCATCGGCGACAAGGGCTTCGCGGGCCGGGACTTCGAGCACCTGGTCACCCGCGGGTTCGGGGTGCACCTGGTCCGCCCGGACCGGCGCGACGAGGCACCCCGGCACGGGCCCATCGGCTGGATCCGGCAGTGGATCGAGTCAGTCAACGACACCCTCAAGGGCCAGCTCGACCTCGAACGCCACGGCGGCCGCACCACCGCGGGCGTCTACGCGCGCATCACCCAGCGGCTGCTCGCCATGGCCGCCGCCATCTGGCACAACTGGGCCATCGCCGAACCGGTCAAGCGGTCGCTGACTGCCTATGACCACTGAACCCATAAGGAATCACTCATCTAGGTATGGGCTGGTGGTCGCGGACGAATGTCACCACGTCCCGGCGGCGGCGTTCGAGCACGCGGTCAAGCAGATCCCGGCCCGGCGCTGGCTCGGCCTGACTGCCACCCCTTACCGGCGCGACAAGCTTGACGACTTGATCGCCCTGCAGGTCGGCCCCGTCCGGCACACCATCTCCCATCCCAGCGGGGGCCAGAAGCTCGCAACAGGCGGCTCGTCATCCGAACCGCTGGGACTTGACCTGCCAGCCGGCGGTGCCGATTCCCGTCCCGCACCGGTGCTTCACGTGCACCCGACCAGCTTCTGCTACACCGGCGGTGCCGACCCTTCAGCGCCGGGCGGGATCGCCGCGGTCTACCGGGACCTGGTCGCCGACCAGGCCCGCACCAGGCAGGTCGCCGACGATGTCACCGAAGCTCTGCAGCGCGGGCGGCACTGCCTGGTCCTCACCAAATGGGTCGCCCACCTCGACCGGCTCGCCGGCGCACTCCGCGAGCGCGGCAAGGACCCGGTGATCTTGCGCGGCGGGATGGGCGCCAAGGCCCGTAAAGCCGCGCTGGCCCGCCTCGATCCCCAGCCGGGCGGCCCGCCGCTGCTGGTGGTCGCCACCGGGCCCTACATCGGGGAAGGCTTTGACTGCCCGGCCCTGGACACGCTGTTCCTGGCCGCGCCAGTCGGGTACAAGGGCAGCATCGTCCAGTGGGCCGGGCGGATCCTGCGCACCCACCCCGGCAAGACCACCGCGGAGATCCACGACTATCACGACCTGCGCACACCCGTGCTCGCCGCGAGCCTGGCCAGGCGCGCCCCCGGCTACATCCACCTCGGTTTCCCCGATCCCCGTCGCGCCGGTTGTACCCCACCACCGGGCAGCTGATGCAGCCATCCCAGCGTGAGCGGCAGCGTCGGCCCGCTGCGCGTTAGGCAGTACTCACCGGCGTACCGCAGTGACACGTTCGTAATCGTGACCCACAGACGCGTCACCGGTTATGGCCGTGTTCGCAAGTAATGCTCGGTCGTGGCCTGGAGCGAGTCGAGGCGGGCCCAGGTGAACCGGCGGACGAGTGATTCGTCGATGTCGGGCAGGCGAGAATGGGCCAGGTGGTTGCGAAGGTCGTAAAGGTTGGCCCAGGTCCGGTCGGCCCGGATCGGCTGGCCGGTGGCCTGCGTGTAGGCCAGCGCCTCGTTCCCGGCAGCGATCCACAGCCGGTGCAATACCCACCGGTAGCGGGTGTCAGCGGCGAACCGGTCCGAGCTACCTTCGCTGCGCAAGGCCGCAATCTCGGTGAGTAAGCCTTGGAGTTCCAGCAGCGCGTGGCGGTCAGACCGGGCGTCGCCAGTCACAGGGGAGTGGCCGCGGCCAGGTCGGGACTGACGTGGTCGTTGGCCAGCGCTCCGTCGGAGTACACGGTAATCTCGGCGCCGAGCAGGTCGGTGGCGGCTCGCTGGAACTCGAACATGTCGAACAGGTCCCGGTCGCCGCCGACATGGCCACGGAGCCTGCCAGGGGAGGCGTAAGCCAGATGGGTGATGCCATACCGGGCAGCGAGGTCGACCAACTGGACGGCGTGCGAGCGCACCTGCTGCTCGGTCGCGGGCGGCAAGTGCGGCGGCTCGGCCAGTGGCTGACTCACCCCGCCAGTTTATCGGTACCGCCCATCCCCCGGCCCGGCGGCGAGGCAGACAGCCAAGTGGACAGCCATCCCCGACAGGCTTGTAGGCACACATAGGCACTCCTGGGTACAAGAAATCCAGGTAGGAGCCATCGAAGCCCAGGCCGGGAAGCCGCCAGTATTGCATGGCATGCAAGAGGCCAGGGGTTCGAATCCCCTTAGCTCCACGTTTCTGCAGGTCAAAGGCATGTTGTGATCTTGGAAGACCACTCTTGAGCGCTTGCAACCTAGCAAGTTGACGATAGCCTGTGATCTTGCTGCGGTTGAAGTCGATGCAGGTCAGAAGAGTGCAGTTCTGCGGACACAAAGCCGTGGCATCGCCCTCGCTTTCGGACAGCCAAAGTGACAGCCAATCGGTAATTCGACCGGCTACTACGGGCCGAGCGGTCAGCTCCTGGGCCCCGGCGTTCCGCTACGTTCGGTCAACCTGGACGATCTCCAGAGTCGGCCGGTGGCGAGACAGATCGATGCTCACAGTCTTGTCAAGGGCTTGAAATATCATTTCTGGCCTCATTTTTTGGGTTACGGGGAGAATGCTTTGAGCCGATTGCTGGGTTGCGGACAAGACAGGGAGGGGCCGCTCGGATGCGAGGGCAAGCTCTTATTAGGTCACGCCCAGCGGGTCAGGATGGGGCCCGGGGACGGCCGGCGAATCGTTAGCAGGCCAGCACGGATGCGGCAGCCGATTAGAGGGCCAGGCCGTCCCCGGGAGCTGGTGTCAGCCGGCGGGCGGGCGCAGGCAGTGGTAGACCTCGCGGGCGGCGTAACGCTTGAGGCAGCGGATGATCTCTTTCTCAGTCAGGCCTTCGTTGCTGCGTCGTTCGGCGTAGGCGCGGGTCGGGGGGTGCGAACTCATCCGGGTGATCACGATTCGCCACAGGGCGTGGTTAGCCTCGCGGTCGCCGCCGGGGTTGAGGCGGTGACGGGTGACTTTCCCCGACGATGCGGGGATCGGGGCAGCCGCGCACAGGTGCGCCCAGGCGGCCTCGGATCGCAGCCGCTCAGGGTGGTCCCCGGCGGCGATGAGCAGCAGCGCCGCGGTGCCGGGGCCGATTCCGTAGAGGGCGAGCAGGCCAGGGGCGTGCACTGTCACGAGGGGGGCGATGAGTTCGTCGAGGCGGGTGGCGTAGCCGACGACGTCACCGGGGCGGGGCCGCAGTGCGGCGGTCTCGGCGACGAGCGCGGCCACGCTGTGCCGGGCGAACCGGGTCCGCGGGTCCGCGGGCCCGGTCAGGACCAGGGCCCGGGCCTGGCTGCTGGTCTGGGTCCGCTCGGAGCGGGCGGACCGCTTGGCGACCATCAGCGCGCCGACCGCCTCCACGGTGCCGTCGCGGCCCTTGGGTGCGCCGCGGGCCCGGCCGGACTGCGCGGCCCGGGCCGCGCTGACCGCGTCCAGCGGGCCGGACTTGCCCCGCCGGCGCCGGTCCTGGCGGTCCGGCCGGGCTGCCTCCACGACCCGGACGCCAGCTCCGGTGACGTGCCGGGACAGGCCGGCGCCGTAGCTGCCGGTCCCCTCGACCGGCCAGGCAGACAGTCCCGAACCCGCCCAGCCAGTCCAGCAACCGGGCATAACCCGCCGGGGTTGCCGGGAACTCCCCGACGCCGAGCAGGCCGCCGACCGGATCCAGCGCTGCGGCGACGTGCACGTCCGCGTGGGTGACCCGCACCGCCGGTGACGGCGCGTGTCTCTACGATGGTCAATGCCATCCCTTTCTGAGGTTGAGGGGTGGCACGCACCCGCTGGCCATCGGACCTGGGAACCCCGGCCTCTTGCACAGGCCAGGCAGATCAGACCGGCAGCGCCGGCAGGTGCCAAGGGCTGGGCCCGGCCGGCAGATCGATCTCAGGACAGCCCGAGCGGCATCGGCCGATTCGCAGGTCAGGCCGGGACCCAGGCCTCAGACCCTACGCCTGTACCAGGCCAAAACCCTCCGAAGCAGGGCCGGAAGCACAATCCACATCCTCCCTGCCGACTCGGCGCGCTGGGCTGATGCGTCAGTGACTGCCGTGAGCGCACGCAGATTATCCCATTCGGCACGCATGGACCATGACCAGGCCGACCCGAACCCCCGACCAGAATGGCGGGTCAGCGTGGGGCAACAGCAGGTCCGCGCACGAGCGCATTACGGGTGGCTGCGGAAGATTGACATGGAGCCGGCCTGGAAGAGGTCCGTGACGTAGACGGTTCTGATCCGCTGGTTGACGCCGACGCCGATTGGGGTGGAGCCGACCGCTTGTGTGGTCACCGCGCGGCGGCAGCCGCGTGTCATCCCGGCCCGGCACTTGGCGCCGTTGAGCACCGAGACGGCGGCGCTGAACTCGTCGGCGGCGTAGATGATGTCGGTGCGGGTATCCACCACGATCACGCCGGGCGACCGGCCGACGGGAGCGGTCGGCATGCGCCCAGCGCAGCCCAAGGTGTGGGAGCCGTTGCAGGCCGCGCTGTTGATGACCGAGACCGTGCCCGGCGTGCCGCCGAGGGTGTTGTTTGTGACATACACGGTGTGGGTCTGGTCATTGACGGCGACGCCGAGTGGAGCGAGCCCGACATGGACAGTGGCGGCAAGGTGGCCGCAACCGGAATGGCTGGTTCCGTTGCAGGTCGCGCCGTTGACCACAGCGACGGTGTGGCCATTGAAGGCGGGCGCGCCGGTGGCGGGTGCGTAGACGGTGTCGGTCTTCACGCTCACGGCAAGGTCGAACGTGCCTTTGCTGACCGTGACCACGGCCGGGGCCTGCCCGCAACCCGAGGTGTGCTGGGCGTTGCAGGTGGCAGCGTTCACGACCGCGACCCGGTTTGCGGCGGTGCCGTAGGGGATGTAGAGGGTGCGAGTGGCCGGATCGAGCACCGGCGGGCCGGGGGCTGGGCCGATAGTGATCGTTGGCGCGGCTTTGGCGCACCCGGCGGTGTGGGTGGCGTTGCAGGCGGCGGTGTTGATCACCGAGGTGGTGTTGGAGAACGGGTCGGAGGCGTACAGCGTGTGGGTGGTCTCATCGATGCTGCCCACTCTCACGTTGGCCTGCGGGTGTGCCATCGGGATCGTCGCCACCGGGGCGCAGCCGGACAGGTCGCCGGGGTGGCAGGTGACGCCGTTGATCACATCGATCTGGGGCAGGTGGAGGTTGCCGGCATAGATGGTGTTCGTGGCCGGGTTGACGGATAGCAAGACCTCAGAGTCCGGCACGCTGGGCGCCTCTTTGCGGCAGCCGGACTTGTGGATGGCGTCGCAGCGGCTGGGGTTGATCACCGACAGGATGCCGGCGCCGCCGACGTTGTTGACCAGGTACAGGGAGCTGATTTGGGGGATCAGCGCGAAGGAACCCGGGAACGGGTTGTAGGCGGGGCCGTGGTTGGGCGCGGCCTGCTGGGCGGGTGCGCGCTTGGGGCAGCCCGACGTCGCGCCGCCGCGGCAGGTCTGGGTGTTGATCGCCGACAGGGTGTCGTCGTTCTGGTTCATCGCGAACAGGGTGTGCACCGCGCCGTCGGTGCCGGCGAAGGAGGCCCCGGCGCCGGTGGTCACCGTGGGCGGGGTGTGCGCGCAGCCGGAGGTCACGGCGGCGTTGCAGGTGGCGCCGTTGATGACCGAGACGGTGCCGTCGTTGTGGTTGGCGACGTAGACGGTGTTGGTGGCCTGGTCGACCACATCCCAGGACGGGTTGACGCCGACCTTGGCGGTGGGCGGGGTCTGGCCGCACCCGGTGCCGGTGCTGCCGTTGCAGGTGGCCCCGTTGATCACCGAGACGGTGTCGCCGTTGCCGGTCGGCCCGTCGTTGGCGGCGTACACCGTATCGGTGGCCACATCCACGTCCAGGGCCGCGGGGTCGAGGGCGTCCTTGATCGTTTTGACCGGTTCCCCGCAGCCTGACGTGGACACCGCGTTACACCGGGCGGCGTCGATCACGAATACCTGGCCGGCGGGGCTGGCCACATACAGCGTGCGGGTCTTGGGGTTAAACGCCGCGGCGACCGGGAAGCCGCCGGTCTTGATGGTCGCTAGCGGCTTCGCGCAACCGCTGGTCACTTTCGCATTGCACCGCGCGCCGTTGACCACCGAGATGGTCCCGGCACCGTCGGCCACGTAGACGGTGTCCGTGCGCTCATCCAAGGCCGCCGCCAGTGGGAACTTGCCGGCCGCGGCCCGGGCGATCACCCGGCACCCCGAGGTCGACTTGGCGTTGCATGTGGCGGCGTTGATCACGTCCAAGACGTGGCCGGGCGTATTCGGACGACAGAAATTGGTCGCGCACTGGACCGGAACGTAGACCGTGGAAGTCTTCGGGTTGGCCAGCGGGACACCCGGGCTGCCGTCGAGCACGACCGACCCGCCCGGCCGGGCCGCACCGCCTTGAGCTACCCGGCCCGATTGCCCCAGTACCGCCCCGCCCAGGCCTCCGAGCCGGTCCGCCCGGGGCCCTGGCACTTCGAACCGTGCACGCGCTGCGCGGTGCGGAACTGGACCGGTCATGGCCGCGACGGCCGTCGGCACGAGGCTGGCTGCAGCGCACGCCATGACCGCAAGCGCCGCCAGTGCCCGCCGTTCCATGCGTGTTCCCGCCGAGTGGGATCTGTTCTTCATCGTTCCGCTCCCAAGCTTCCGCTTTTGCCTCTGAGGGCCTGGCTCAGCCCGCCAGCGAGCCGCCACCGGAAGATGCCGCAGCCGGTCCGCCCGGCCGGTCCGATTGTCGCGCGCTGACCTCACAAAAATCCGCCCTGATCGCGACGCCGGCGTCCATGGCTGCGCGGACGCAGCCGGCGATGCCGCGATCGGCGCGGGGCGAGGAGGCGGCTGGCGCGGGGTGGGCAGTTGACGTCCCGGTGCCGCGCCACCGCTCGGCCAGGCTCACCGAGGCGGGGCCGTCGTGTGCGAACCCTCCGGCCGCTATGCAGGCCGATGGGGCGGGGCAGGCGACGGAGAAGCTGCTGAGGCGGCCGATTCCGGGGAGAGGCGGGGTGGGCTGGATGCGCCACCGTGCTCCGTTCCACCGCTCGGCGAGGGTCTGCTGGGGAAAGCCGGCCCCTCCGGCAGCGGTGCAGGCCGACAGCGAGGTGCAGGACACGCTGCCGAGGAAGTCGCCTTGCGTGCCGGGGAGGCTGGGGGTGTGCACCACGGTCCAGGTGGTGCCGCTCAGCCGCTCGGCCAGCGTGCCGGCGTTCGTGCTGCCGGTCGCGATGCAGGCGGTCGCCGACTGGCACCAGACGCTGGCGAGGAAGCCACCCGGTGTGCGCTGGGTGCGTTGCACCGTCCAGCTGGTGCCGTTCCACCGCTCGGCGAACGTCCCGGCCGGGTTGCCCGAGGCGTGGAGGGAGGTCCCTACCGCGATGCATGCCGCGGGCGCTGGGCAAGCGACCCCGGTGAAGAAACTGATGGGCGGGCCCGGTGGGGTGGGAGCCGGCACCAGCCTCCAGTCGGTGCCATTCCAGCGTTCGGCCAAGGTCACATCGGCGCCCGAGCGGGTCACGTAGTCGCCGACCGCGATGCACGCAGCCGCCGCGGTGCAGCTGACCGCGTTCAGTTCGCTGAACTGCGCTCCGGGCGGCACCGGAGCAGGCTGGATGCGCCACCGGGCACCGTCCCGCCGTTCCGCCAGGACCTTCGAGTTCGAGATGCCGACCGCGGTACAGCGGTCAGCTGCCGGGCATGCCACGGCGAACAGGGTGCTCGATGAGGACCCGGCCGGGTGGGGGGTGGGCTGGATGCGCCAGTCCCTGCCGTTCCACCCGAAGGCCTCGGTCGATACGATGCCGCGCGTCGGGCCCGCGGCGCCGACCGCTACGCACCGGCCGGTGGCCGGGCAGGCGATCCCGTTCAGCTGGTTTGCCGCGGCCCCGGCCGGGCTCGGCACGTTCTCGAGGCGCCAGCGGCCATCCCGCCACCGCTCGCCCACCGTGACCTGCGTCCCGGCACCATTGCCCACGCCCACCACGGTGCAATCAGACGCCGCGGGGCAGGACACGCCGCTGAGGCTGTTGCCGCTCGCCCGGGCCGGGTTGGGGGTGGACTGGGCGTGCCAGGTACGCCCGTTCCACCGTTCGCCCAACGTCACCGTGGCCCCGGAGCTGTCGTTGTACTCACCGACCGCCTCGCACGAGGACGCCGCGCAGGAGACGTTGAGCAAGAGACTGGACTGAGCCCCGGCCGGGGCCGGGACGGCCAGCAGATGCCAGGTCGCACCGTTCCACCGCTCAGAGAACCCCGCCTGGCCAGAGCTGTTGAAGGCGGTTCCGGCGGCCATGCAGGACGACCCGGACGTGCAGGACACCCCGAACAGCACAGCAGCAGCCGCCCCCGCGGGGCTGGGGGTGGCCTGGATGCTCCACCGGGCGCCATTCCACCGCTCGGCCAAGGTCACATCGGCGCCCGAACTGGTCACGTAGTCGCCGACCGCGACGCACGAAGCCACCGCGGTGCAGGTGACCCCGCTCAGCCCGCTGAACTGCGCCCCGGCCGGCACCGGAGCCGGCTGGATGCGCCACCGGGCACCGTCCCACCGTTCCACCAGGAGCTTCGAGTTCGAGGACCCCACCGCGGTGCAGCGGTCAGCTGCCGGGCACGCCACGGCGGCCAGGATGCTGGCCGGGGACCCGGGCGGGTTGGGGGTGGGCTGGATGTGCCAGCTGCTGCCGTTCCACCGCTCGGCGAGCGTCCTCTGCGCGCCCGACCCGGCGACGAACTCCCCGACCGCGGTACACGCCGAGCCGGACGGGCACGACACACCGTTCAGAGCACTGCTCGCAGCCCCGCCGGGGTTCGGAGTTGACTGGACCGTCCAGCTGCCGCCGCTGCGCCGCTCGGCAAGCGTCACCCCCCGCCCCGACTCCCGCACATAGAACCCAACGGCCGTACACACCGAAGCCGTGGGGCACGACACCGTGTTGAGCGCGCCGTTCCCGGCCCGAGGGTTCGGGCTCGGCGTGATCGACCACCCCCCCGCGGGAGCACTCGCAGGCGCCGCCGAAGCACCAATCAGGATGGTCGCAGCCGCCGCCATGCAGGCTGCTGCGCGGCCTGCCACCGCGGGCGCCGCCACGCCCCGGGCAATGTACGGCAGCATCCCCGACGGCCGGGGCCGGTGTTTCCCGGCGGGCCTGGTCGGCTGTTGCCGGGACAGGGCAGCATCCCGGCCGTCTGCAGAGCTGACACCGCGCATGATGAGCCCCCCAGTGCGCCGAATCCGTCGCGGGCAGTCCTACGCCTGGGATGTCACAAAAAGCTCACACCGCAGGCCAGGACGCGTTTCCGGCAACTGTCGGCACGCGCTCGGGCGTGGTTGACTGTGCCTGGGGGAGCGAAGTGATCGGTTATCGCCTGCTGGGGCCGCTGGAAGTCATTGTCAACGGGACCGTCGTCGACCTGGGCGGCCTGAAGCAGCGGGCCCTGCTGGCGATCCTGCTCCTGCACGCGAACCAGCCGGTTCATCGTGATGCGCTCGTGGACCAGTTGTGGGGCGAACATCCCCCGGCGGGCGCCGAGCATGCCGTGAACGTCTACATCTGGCGGCTCCGCAAGGCGCTGCAGGCGGGCTCTGGAATCCACGGGGTGGTGACGCGGCAGGGTGCGTACCTGCTCCAGGCCGCGGCGGAACAGGTGGATGTGGCGTTGTTCGAGCGGCTCGCCGAGGAGGGGCGGCGGGCGCTGGCGGCGGAGGCTGCCGGCCACGCCTCGGCGGTGCTTGGCGAGGCGCTGGCGTTGTGGCGGGGCGCGCCACTGGCCGATTTCAGATTCGAGCCGTTCGCGCAGGCTGAGATCGCCCGGCTGGAAGAACTGCGGGCGGGCGCGGTGGAAGACCGGATCGAGGCCGATCTCGCGCTCGGGCGTCATGCGCGTGTGGTCGGTGAGCTGGAGGCCCTGGTGGCCGCCGATCCGCTGCGCGAGCGGCTGCACCAGCAGCTGATGGTTGCGCTGTACCGGTGCGGGCGGCAGGCAGATGCGCTGGGCGTCTACCAGACCGCGCGGCGGACGATGGCGGAGGAGCTCGGCATCGAACCGTGCCAGCCGCTGCGGCAACTGGAGCGCGCCATCTTGGAACAAGATCCGTCGCTGGAACCGCCGCCGGGCCCCTGTGTCCGCCGGGTGCCTTCCCCGGGCAACGGCGGACGGCTCATGCAGGCCGCCACTGCGCATCCGAGACGGCTGCTAGCGGTGACCGGTGCCGCCGCTGCGGTGGCCGCGCTGCTGGCGGGTGGCCTGGCCGCCCTGCCGGCGACCCGGGTGTCCCTGCGGGCCGGGCCGAACACGGTGGCTGTCATAGACGGCCGCCGAAACACCGTCAGCGCCGTAGTGGCCGGTGCCGGGCGGCCCGGCGGTGTGGCCTACGGCGCCGACGCCGCCTGGGTCACCGACACCGCCGATGACCAGCTGCTGCGAGTTGACCAGGCCGCCCAGGTGGTGGACCGGATCCCCGTCGGCCGCGGCCCCGGCGGCGTGGCATTCGGGGACGGGGAAGTCTGGGTCGCCAACCAGCTCGACGGCACCGTCTCGGAGGTCAACCCCGCCGCGGGAACCCCGGTGGCGACGATCGGCGTCGGCAACGGCCCGGAGGCGATCGCATTCGGCTACGGGTCGGTGTGGGTCACCAACGCCACCGATGGCACGCTGTCGAGGATCGACCCGGGCAGTGGCCACCTGCTGGCCACTATCCGTCTGGGCGCCACCCCGGCCGGGCTGGCAGTTGGGGAAGGAGGGATCTGGGTGACGAGCCCAGGCTCCGGGCAGCTGCAACTCGTTGACCCATACATCAACCGGGTTTCCCGTTCCTTCCAGGTCGGCGTCTCCTCGGCCGGGGTGGCGGTCGGTGCGGGCAGCGTCTGGGTCGGTGATCCGGGCGGCGCCGTGGCGCGGGTGGACCCGGTGACCGGCGGCGTGCAAAGGGTCAGGGCCGGCGGCTCACCAGCCAGCATCGTATTCGCCGGCGGCGCCGTGTGGGCCGCGGACAGCCAAGGCGGCAGCGTGTGGCGGATCGACCCGCGGACCGGCTCCGCGCGGTCCATCCCTATCGGCAACGAGCCAGCCGTTCTCGCGCCATCTCGGCGCGGCGTGCTGGTGACGGTGCTGCCATCGCTGGCAAGCCACCGTGGCGGCACCCTCACGCTGGTCGCGCAGCTGTCGCCGCACGACCAGGCCACCGACCCCGCGGCCGCCTACACGATTCCCGTGTGGCAGATGCTGAGCGTGACCAACGACGGGCTGGTCGGCTACCGGCGCACCGGCGGCCCGGCCGGCGACACCCTGGTCCCCGACCTGGCCACCGCGCTCCCCGCGCCGGCGGACGGCGGCAGGACCTACATCTTCCACCTCCGCCCCGGCATCAGGTACTCCAACGGGACGCCGGTCCGGCCCGAAGACTTCCGCCGCGCGATCGAGCGCGGATTCGCCATCAACGCCGGGCCGACCGCCTACTACACCAGCATCATCGGCGCCGGCCAATGCGCGCGGACGCCTGCTCACTGCGAGCTGGCGCGCGGGATCGTCACCAACGACCAGGCGGGCACGGTCACCTTCCACCTCACCGCGCCGGACCCGGAGTTCCCGTACAAGCTCGCCTTCCCCCTCGCTGACGCGGTCCCAGCCGGAACGCCCGATCACCAGGTCGGACCAGTCCAGCTCCCGGCAACCGGGCCTTACATGACGCGGTCGTTCGTGCCGCTGCACCGGTGGGTCCTCGTCCGCAACCCGAGATTTCATGCATGGTCCGGCCAGGCCCAGCCCGGCGGCTACCCTGGCCGGATCATCCTGCGGCTCGACATTCCCCCCGGCCCGGCAGTCACCGCGGTCGCACAGAACCGCGCCGACGTGCTCCTCTCGCCTCCGCGTGCCAGGATCCAGGAACTGGCGACGCGTTATCCAATCCAGCTGCACAGCGGCCCTGAGGGCGCCACGATCGGGCTTGTGCTCAATACCCGCGTCTGGCCGTTCAACATTCTCACCGCGCGTCAGGCCCTCAATGACGCCATCGACCGGGCCACCCTGATCCGGCTGATCGGCGGGCCGCTGATGGCGCAGCCAACCTGCCAGATCCTCCCTCCTGCCCTGATCGGCTACCGGCGGTACTGCCCCTACACGATCGACCCCAGCCCCGGTGGTGCCTGGGTAGCGCCCGACCTGGCCAGAGCGGAGCAGCTCGTCCGCGCCTCTGGCACCCGAGGTGCCAAAGTAACCGTCACCGGGGCCTTCGGCATGGGAATCCCGGTCCAGGCGACCGGCCGCTACCTGGTATCTGTCCTCGACCGCCTCGGATACCGGGCCTCGCTGCAAGTAGTCACCGGGTGGAACGCCTACAACAGGCGGCTCTACGACTCCCGCCAGCGGATGCAAGTCGGCTGGTTCGCCTGGTACCAGGATTACCCTGCCCCGTCAGACTTCATCAGCCCGCTCCTCACATGCCAGTCCTTCCTCCCCGGCAACCCGAGTAACCTCAACGCCGCCGAGTTCTGCAATCAGCGGGTCGATGCCCAGGCCAAGCAGGCCCTCGCGCTCCAGCCCCACGACCCCAGTGCGGCCTGGCCACTCTGGGCGCGCATCGACCACGAGATCGTGGGCCAGGCGCCCTGGGTGCCGGTCTACAACCCGCGGTCTCTCGTGATGCTCTCGCGACGTGTCGGCAACTACCAGTTCGACCCCCACTGGCCCGTCCTCATAGACCAGCTATGGGTCCAATGACCTCGCAAAGCGGCCACCCGGCAACAAGCCCTCGGCGTGGAGAACACGCGGATCCCGGCATCAGCACGCGATGCCCGGGCCACCCTTTCGGCGCGGCGCTGACGGCGTCCCAGCAGACCGGCCCTGCGTGCAGCGCAGCAGGATGTGCGGCGGGCGATGGCGGGGATTCAGGGAAGCGCTGATCGTGAAGGTCGGGCAGTCAGCCGACGGTGCCGTATGCGCCGACCACTGTCCCGCTAGCCGGTGTCGGTCCGTCGATGCAGCGCTCGTTGATGGCCGATACGAACTCGCCGAATGCGGGGAGTGCGACCAGCGGGTTGTGATCGTCTTCCAGGACCGCCACGTGCATGAAGCTGACTCCGTCATCGAGCCGGATGGCAACGTAGCGGAGCCCTGTGGGCAGCTGTTCGGCGAGCTGGGCGAATACGGCCCTGATCAGCTTTTCGTTCTCGTCGGCGGTCTCGGGGCGGGTGGTGTAGCGGACGACGGTGGCATGGCTCATGACGCGTTCCCCTGCGAGCGCGAGTACGGCGGGCTGTGCTACGACCACGCCGGCGACGAGGAAGCCGCCGACGCGTACGAGGTCCTGGCCTCCGAGCTCATGCAGGAGGCCGGGCGGTGACCGGCTTGATCGCCACTGCTCCGGCCGCGATGGGCGCGGGCCTGCAACATCTCAACGTCGGCGCGGTGATCGCGATCGTGTTCCTGGTGATGCTGTTCCGGGCTGTCAGCCGCGTTTACTGCACGGTTTCATCACGCATGGGGATCATGCGGCAGCCAAGCATCAGGTCATGGAGTCTGCGGCGGCCGGTGCCGGCGGGATTGACGGCTCGTCTGGCCGCATTGCTGGTCGCGGGCACGCTGCCCGCCGATGAACGTCCGATGAGCGCGCGTCTTGTCGCGGCGTCCGAGGGCACGCGGCTGACTATGCGCTAGAATCTTGACTGGCGTGTGGAAGAAGTCGGCCATGCACGACAGGGCGGCATGCGAGCAGTCCGGCAGTTCGGGGAGCGCGGCAGTGATCTGTGCCCGGCCTGCGAGGGCGTCTGCGACCTCGGCCGCGCGCGGTCCGGCGCCGGTCGCCCGGTGGACGGTCAGCGTGACGCCGCCGCGGTTGTCCACCTCGAAGATGCCGCCGCCGTCGCCGCCCAGGATGAGGCTCTCCTGGATCTGGCCGCCGAGCATCGACGCCACCGCGGCGGCGATGAACAACCCGTACGCGGTCGCGTAGAAGGTGGCGTCGCCGTCGGTGGGGTGTCCGGCGCCGCGGGCGAGCAGCACATCGCGTTCGTGGATCCACGAATCCCAGAAGGCGTGCAGCATAAGGACGGTCCAGTCCACCGGCCCGTACGGCATGCGGACGTTGAAGCTGTGACCCTGGGCCAGCCGGCCGCGGGCGAGCGCGAGCAGTTCGCCGGTCGTGGCCACGAAGCGGCCGAGGGTAGCGCCGGGTGACTCGCCCGCCGATGCGGCCAGCCACCGGCGCGGCGCGGTTCTCGGGTCGAACCCCTCGCTGGTGTCGAGGGTGCCGTCGTCTGGGCCGGCAGCGATCCCGATCGCGTTGGCGTCGCACAGGTGGCGGACAACCTCGTGCGCGGACCAGTCGGCGCATCGGGTGGGGGCAGCCCAGTCGCCGGGACCGAATCCTTGCAGGACCGTGACGAACCGGCGCCGCTGCTCGCCGAACACGGCGAGCAGGCGCTGCGGATCCAGGTCACAGCGGCCGGCGGTCCGCAGCAGCAGCGTGGCGGGCAGGCTTTTCTGTGGCGACGGGCTGAGGTTAATCATCGGTGCCCCCCGGTTCAGCTCACGGCGGCCCGGCCGACTCGCTACTGCACTTTGCAGTAGAGACAACCAGAATACTGCAAAGTGCAGTAAAATCAAGATGTGTCCCGGTCACGGCTATCTCCCACCAGCCTCGCTGTCCTCGGGCTGCTGGCGCTGCGCCCGTGGAGTGCCTACCAGCTGACCCAGCAGATCCACCGCTCGCTGCGCTACATGCATCCGGCCTCCGAGCGGAACCTGTATGCCGAGCCCAAGCGCCTGGCCGCCGCCGGGCTGGTCCGGATACGCCAGGAGGCCGCGGGCCGGCGCAGCCGCACCGTCTACGAGATCACCCCGGCGGGGCGCGACACTCTGCGCCGCCAGATGGCGACGCCGACCCGGCCGCCCCAGCTAGAGTTCGACGCCATGCAGCGGCTGGTCTTCGCCGACCAGGGCAGCAAGCAGGACCTGCTCACCACCCTGGACGCCACCAGCGGCCAGGTCGATCAGCTGCTGCGCGACGTCGTGCAGCAACTGCGCGGCTACCAGGCCGACGGCGGCCCCTTCCCCGAGCGGCTCCACCTCATCATGCTGTTCAGCCGGTTCTACGTCGATTACCTGCATCTGCTGCGCGACTGGACCGCCACGGCTCGCTGCGAGGTGGCCAGCTGGCCAACGACCAGGAACCTCGGCCTCACCGATGGCACCCAGCAAATCCTCGACGAGTTGCTCCGGCGAGGAGAACAGCTGACCAGCGACCCCGAGCACGTGCACGCCGGGCAGGGCGCCAGCGAGTCCCCGACCCGCCAGCCGCCCGAAGCGGACGGCGAAGGTCTGCACGGCAGCCCGCGAGCATGAGAACGGCAGGCCCCGTCTTCGAAGCACCTATCGGGTACCCCTTCCCCGGTCACGGCCACCGCACGGCCTCGATACCGGCGCTGTGCAGCCTCGGGCGCCCGGCCTCTTCTCGGGCGGCCTCGCGGCAGGCGGGGGTGGGCGGTACGGTCAGCGTGTGAAGCAGCAGGTGCGCTTCTGCACGGCCGCGGGCGGCGTGCGGCTGGCCTATTCCGTGCATGGGAACGGTTTTCCGCTTGTGCGGGTCGGGACCTGGCTCAGTCATCTCGAGCTCGACTGGGAGAGCCCTGTGTGGCGCCACTGGTTGAAGCGGCTCGGCGAGCGGCACACGGTTATTCGATATGACGAGCGAGGTTGCGGGCTCTCGGATGCGAATATCGGCGATCCGTCGGTCGACGTATGGGTCGGCGATCTCGAAACAGTCATCGAAGAGCGGTTGACCTTCCTGCTCGGCGGCAGTGACGGCGAGTCCCTCTTATGCCATGACGGGAGCCCCCCGCCAGGGCGAGCCTGCGCCGGGCCTCGCGGGCCTCAACGTCGTTCGTCCTCGCGCTGTGCGCTGCGGGCGCTGCACGTTGACCCCCGCGGCGGCACCGCGTTGACTGGCACCTATCCGGGGAGAGCCAGAAGCGGGGGGGAACACGGTGACAGCCGATGGGGTGCTGGGCAACGAACCCGGCTACCGCTGCCGGGCGCTGCTCGGGCTGTCCGGGACGTTCTGGTTCCTGGCGACGCCCCAGGTTGTCGGCGGGCTGGCCGGGCATGCGGCGGCACAGCTTGGTGGTGTGTGGCTGGCGCTGCTGGCGACTGCGATGCTCGGATCGCCTCGGGCGGTGCCGGCCCGCCGGTTCCAGCGTGCCGTGGCGGCTGGCTGCTGGATTCGCGCGTTTCCGGCACTGGCGGCTATGGGCTGGCTGACGGCGGTAACTGGCGGGCTGCCTTGCCGCAGCTGCGCTCCTGGATTCCCGTCGCAACGCGGTTGCAGCCCAACGATGGGCGGTCGCGCTTACCGGCGTAGTGCTTGGCATTTCCGGCCTGCTCGAATCCGTGGCCAGCCGGGGCTCGGCGCTTGAACCGCTGGTCGCAGTCAGCGTGGCGGGTTGCGGCGTCGCCGTTCTCGCTATCCGCCCGGCCCAAGCCACAACAGAGAGCGGCCTCGCCGGGCTGGTCGTCGAGCTGGGCCGGACGACGGGCGCACGCTCGCTGGAACGCCGGCTCGCGCGCGGTGGGTGATCCCAGGCTGCGCCTGCTGTACCAGCTGGCGCCCGGCCTGCCTCATCTGACCGCCTCCAGTGTGCCCATCGCTCGCCCGCGACGTGGCTGATGGCCCGGACCGCGAGGTTCTGCTCGCTGCCGGGCTTGACGGCTGCGCATACTTGGTGGATCAGGAGCAACACAGTGGCGTACCCGTTGGACGGTGAGCTCGGTTGTGGACCTTAGGATACTGGTGAAAGCCTACCGGGACAACCATGCCGGGGATGAGCCAGGCTCGGGCTTTCGGAGCGGGCGCGGCTACGCGAGCTGGAACGCCGGAACCGTGAGCTGGAGATGGAGAACGCGTTCCTGAAAAGCAGCGGCATACTTCGCAAGGGAGCCCCGGTGAGCGAGAAGTACGCGTTCATCGAGGCGGAGGATGCCACCATGGCCGCAGAAGCGGCCCGCGCTCCGACGATCACCCAAATGTGCGCCTGGCTGCGGGTATCCCGCTCCGGGTTTTACGAATGGAAATCCCGGCCGGAGTCCGCGGCCGCGGAAAGAAGAAGCGAGCTGAAGCTACTGATCGCGAAGGCATTCGAGGATTCCGACGGCACCTATGGGTACCGGCGGGTGACCCTGCAGCTGGCCCGCTGGGGCGCCGGGGCGGGACTGGAGCTGGTCCGGGCGCTGATGCGGGAGCTGGGCCTGGCGGCCTGCCAGCCGCGGCCCTGGCGGCCATCCACAACCCGGCAGGGCCAGGCCGGGCCAATCCCGGATCTGGTGGCCCGTGACTTCAGCGCGGCTGTCCCGGGTGAGAAAATGGTCGGGGACATTACCTATATCCCGACGTGGCAGGGATGGCTGTACCTGGCGACGGTCATTGACTGTGCCACACGCAAGGTCATCGGGTGGGCGATGGATGACAATTACCGGACCCCGCTCATCACCGCGGCGATCGAGATGGCCGCACGGAACACTGCTCTTCCCGCTGATGCCATCTTTCATTCCGACCGCGGCAGCAACTATACCTCTGCCGAGTTCGCCGCAGTTCTGGAACAGCTTGGAATCCGCCAGTCAGTCGGCCGCACCGGCATCTGCTTCGACAATGCTCTCGCCGAATCTTTCAATGCTGCGCTTAAGGTCGAGCGCGTGCACCGGACCGTCTACCCGACCCGGAAGAAGGCACGCGAGGACATTGCCCGGTACATCGAACTCCGGTACAATCGGATGCGTCTTCACTCAGCGCTCGGGTACCGGACACCGCAAGAAGTCCACGAAGAGTATCTGAGTATGCGGGCAGCAGCATGAATTAAACCTCGAATTACCCGTCCGGAAAACGCGGGCAGCCGCAGCCGCGGATCAAGGGGGTGCCGAGGACCAATGACCTGGCCGCGGACGGAGTGTGGAACCGGATGCTCCACGCTGCCGAGAAGCTATGCAGTTGCTCGCTCATGCATGTGAGCGAGTTCCCTCTGCGCATCCTTATGCAGAGGCCAGCATCTCCATTCGTGATCAGCAATACAGTAAGAGACACGTAGCTGAGCACTGGTACCCGCTCTGGGCAGGCCAGATCGCCGACTCGGCGCGACTAACTCGGTCAAATTTGCGGAGGTCGCCCACGCGCAGATCAACCGGTCCGGAGTTGGTGAATATACGGCGAAGTTCGTTGGCAACCCGCGACCGCGGCGAGGCGGGCGGTCACCGGGGCTGAGCCTGCTGCCGCCCGGTCAGCGCTGGCTCTGGCCGACCTCGATCAGGTGGCCGTGGGGGTCGCGCAGGTAGCAGCGAATCTCTGCGCCGCGGTCGACGGGCTGGGTGAGGAAGTGCCCGCCTTTCGCCGACCAGTCGGCGTAGACGGCAGCGATGTCGGCCACTCGGATGTTGAGGAACGCGCTCACCCGGTCTGGATCAGTCGGGGCCTCGAGCGCGACCGACGGCTTGTCGTCAGTCGGGCCGCCGCCGGTGTTGATGATGATCCAGCTGTTAGCGAGTGCGACGATTGAGGGCTCCCCGTCCATAATTGCCTCGCCGCCGAGCACGTCGGTGTAGAAGGCTCGTGAGCGGGCGACATCGTCTGCGACGATGAATTGGGTGAGGACTATGCCCTCGGCGGGTGCAGGGAAATCTGCCATAGGTTTGGCCCTTTCGAGTTAGTGGAGGCACGAGCGGTGCCGCACCGGCTGAGCTGGCGGTGGCCGGCCGGGGCCGGCTCAGCCGTGGATGCGCAGTTCGCGTTCGGTCTGCTCGTACACCCGGTCCTGAGCGTCATGGTCACGAGACTTCTTGGATGACTTTTTGAGCTTGGCCGAGCTGTAGTAGCCGCCGGTGGCGGTGGCGAGGTCGGGATCGGCCAGCAGCCGGACACAGCCGCGCGAGCCCTTCTCCGGCGGTCCGACGAACGGCTTCATCAGCGCCTGGATGGTCTTGAACGTGCCGCCGGCCTTTCCGCCAAAGCCGGAGTTGACCGTGCCGGGGCTGACCGCGTTGAAGGTCAGGCCGTCCCCTTGATGCCGCCGGGCCATGGCGTATGTGTACATCAGCGCAAGAAGCTTGGCGTCCGCGTAGGCATGCATCTGCGAGTACTTGCCGGGGTAGCTCCAGTCAGCAGTCGGGTTGCCTCGTGACTCGATCAACGCCGTCATGTTCACGACTCGGGAGGGCGATGCGAAGTCGTCAGCTCCCTTGCGCAGGAGGTCGAGCAGCCCCTCCGTCAACGCTGCGACGGCGATGTGATTAATCGCGATCGTTCGCTCATAGCCGTCCGGAGACAGGGCCTTGGTGGCGAAGGCCGCGCCCGCGTTGTTGACCAGTCCGTTCAGACCCTTCGAGCTCGCCTGGCGCACCGCCTCGACCAGCTCGCGGACGCCGGCAAGCGAGCCCAGGTCTCCAGCCACGGCCAGGTACTGGCCCTTGCCGTTGCCATTGCTGACCAGCAGGTCTACTGCTCGCCTGGCGTGGTCAGCGTGTCGCGCATGCACCAGCACAGTCGCGTCGCTGTTGCCGGCGCCTTGAGCTGTCTCATGGCCGATACCACCCTTGGTCGTGCCGGTGACCAGGACGGTCTGGCCGTCTAGCCTTCCGGCGAACCGGGCGTCGAACTTGCTCATACGCTTCTCCCATCGGATAGGTCCTGCATGCCAGGGCACCTCGAGAGGATGTCGCCTCGCGGGCGGCTCACACGGCGGTCATCCCGCCATCGACCGGCAGGCCCCCGGCGGTGACGGAGGCAACTGCCGGGATTCTGGAGCCACCTCGATCAGCCAGGGAGGCCGCCGAGCAAGCTGAAACGGGCGTCCATCGCGACACTTCGGTCGCCGATCAGCTGCTGATATTCCGGCGAGTTGTCCCATCTGACGGCCGTCTCGTGGCCCGGAAACCGCATGATCGCCCCTGAGGAGAGCATGGGATCACCATGCAGGATCTCCCAGTTACTGTTGGCGAGAACCTCGCCTCCGTGCTCTTTGGCAGTCCGTGCGGCGTTGGCGCTGTATTTCTCACGCAAAACATCCGGGTCCTTGACCGTGAATTAGATAACTACGTATGCGCTCATGCGGATACTTCCTTGTTGCTGGTTATGATCTGTGTCTAGATCTTCGCTATTAAGCGGCGCCGACGACGGGAGTTACGTCGCCACCCGGCCGCCGTCGACCGCAAGTGTGACGCCGTGCACGAAGCTGGCATCGTCACTGGCGAGGAAGGCGATCGCCGCAGCCAGTTCCTCGGGCTGAGCTACGCGGCCTGCTGGTGCCAGTGCTGCGAGCTGCTTCACCATCTCGTCGGGGAAGCCTTCCGTCATCGGGGTGCGCGTCGGGCCGGGGGCGACGGCGTTGACCCGGACACCACGCGGGCCGTATTCGGCGGCCCAGGCCTTGGTCAGCAGTTCGAGAGCCGCCCGGCTGGCGCCGTACAGGGCCATGCCGGCCTGTCCGAAGCTGGCGACCATCGTGGAGATGTTGACGATCGAGCCCCATCCGCGTTCGGCCATGGCTGGCGCCAGTGACGCGACGAGGAAGAACGGGACCTTGACGTTCAGTGCGAAGGTCTCGTCGAACTCTGCTTCGGTGGCTGCGTTGCTTGGCCCGAGCAAGGCGACGCCGGCGTTGTTGATGAGGATGTCGACGTGGCCGTCGCCTGCCTCAGTGGCCCACTCGACCAGCTCCCGGGCCGATTCGAGGTCGCTCAGCGTGGTGAGCCGGAACGTCGCGCTGCCGCCGCTGCCCTCGATCTCGGCGACCGCGTCTTTGGCTCGTTGTTCGTTGCGCCCGACTACCAGTACGTGAGCGCCGCGGGCGGCCAAGGCGATGGCCGTAGCCTTGCCGATCCCGCTCGTCGAGCCCGTTACCAGTGCTGTCTTGCCCTTTAGGTCAGTCATGCGATGTGTCGTCCTCCCGCTTTAAAATGGGTTGTGAGACTCACTCTGACAGCTCGGCACTGGGTTGTCAAACTCAGAATCCTGCTAAGATTGGTGCATGGCCAACGAAACGAGTGACCGGCCGAGACTCACCGCCAAGGGAGCGCGCACCCGGGCGCGAATAGTGGAGGAGGCCGCCGCCCTGATCCATGAGCGCGGGGTGGCGGGCACCACCTTGGAAGACGTCAAGGTGGCGGCGGAAGTCAGCGGCTCGCAGATGTACCACTACTTCCCCGACAAGAACGAACTCGTGCAGGCGGTCATCGACTACCAGGCCGACACCATCGTCACTCACCAGCGGCACGCGCTCGGCAGCGCGAACGGAGTCGAAGCCTGGCGGAACATGGTGATCACCGCAGCGAAGCTCACCGAAGCAAGGGGGGGCTGCCCACTTGGCTCGCTCGGTGGTCAACTCGCCGAGAGCGACCCCGAGGCCCGAGCGCTCATCGCGGCAGGGTTCGATCGGTGGGCAGCCGCCATCGGCGATGCACTCAGATCCCTTCATGCCGACGGGAAACTCCCGCCCGGCATCGACCCGGACGACCTCGCCACTACTCTGCTCGCCACGCTCCAGGGAGGGCTTCTACTCGCCCAGGTGCATCGGAGTGCCCGCCCGTTCGAAACTGCGGTCGATACCCTCCTCGCCCTTGCCATCGGCAGATGAGCCCAAGCCGGGTTCGTCCAGAGCCACCGCCGAGGTCGGCTCACGGCTCTTGGATGATGCACGTGCATCCACACGATGCCCTTGCGGACCCGCTGCCGTTCGTGATGCAGGACGCCTCGCCGCGCCCGGTGGGTTGCTCAGGTCTGGCATTCCGTGAGCTCATTCAGCCGACCCTGACTGCTCGTGCCTCTTGGACGTGGACCGGCCTCGTCAAGATGAAAGGTCCTGCTGAAGATCTACGCCCACTGCATCGACGGCCAGGCGACCGCCGCCAACCAGCGCATCGCCGAGGCCCTCGGCATCCCGGACGCCGAGGAAGACCCCGGTGACGAAGGCGACGGCGACGCCGAGCAGGCATCCTGAAATGGCAGGTCAGAGCGGGAATCCGGGCGGGAGCGGTCTGCATACCGCTCCCACCGGCCCCGTCCGTGGCCTTCTCCGCCCCCGTCCGTGGGCTGGTCCGTGGGCGTCCGTGGGCTGGTCCGCGCCCGTCCGTGGCCGGTTAACCCACGGTCGGTGGACCGCTCGGACCCCGGAACCCGGCGCCCACGGACGCATAGCGGACGGCGGCGGCCCCCAATCACGCCTCGAAGCACATAACCGCAGGTCATCGGCATATAACTCGAACAGGAGGATAGGGCTGTAAAACCGTCGGCTAAGACGCCGCTCAATCTCTGCTCACCGGCAATTGGCGGTAGAATCGAGGCTTCCGTGGGCATCTTCCAGAAAGCACGGGCTCCCCTCAGTTCTCATCCGCACCTTCGACGACTCGCTCGTTAACGCCCGCCTAAGAACAGGCTGCAATGCCGTACTCATGTGTCGCACAGAACATCCGAATCTGGAGCATAACTGCGACCGAGCCGCGGTTTGCCCAGGCCGCCCATATCGGCGGGTAGGCGCGCGTTCTTCCTGGCCTTCTCCATCACTCAGCGTGATGCCCCGCCCGACGCGGCCGCTGCTACGTCACCGATCTGGTGGCCTTGGCGAGCGAGGTACCCGTCGATGTTGCGGGATCGGCGTAGCCGTGGTGCAAGATCACGCCAGACCAGGCGCGCCCTATGCGGCAAATGCAGGCGTTCGCGCCCAGCGCCGCCGATGCATAAACATACGGCCTGGACGCCTGCTTGCTCGGCTGTGGTCGGGACTGCCAACGGTGCTGAGCGCCCTTGATAACCGCGCGCCGAGCCGCCGCTATGATCGTCGGCTCTACCGTCAATTGACCGCTTTGACGGCGTCCCGAATGGGCATTCTGTGCGTCTACGAGCCGGGCGGACGGGGATCGATGGTTGCATCTGGGCCTGACGGCCTTCGGTCAGGTCAGTCGAGGTAGTCGGGGAGGAGATCGAAGCCCGCGGGCCGCGGGTTATCGCCTTGTCCGGGCACGACAGCACCCCGTGGACCTACGATGCGTTCAGCCGCCGCTTTGGCGACTGCTACCGCACGCTGCGCGTCGGCGAAGAACTGCAGACCACCGGCGCAACACGTAGCCCCGGGCCGCCGTTATGACCCATGATCTGCGACGCTCAATTGTGGTGGTGAACACTCGGACTGCGGTCGACTTCCCGTGTCATGACGAAGCGCTGAGCCGTCAAGATGGCGCCTCCGATAGCGAGAACCCTATTCCCGGGCACAGCTGCGCTGGTCACGCCGCCGCGGCCTGGGTCGAGGAGCGGGTCAAACGTCGTCCAGGCGTCCGCGGCCGGGTCGTAGATCTCGCTGGTTTGCAGCGGCTGCAGATGACCGAAGTCCGGCCCGCCCCCGCCGCCGACGACCACGATCTGGTTGCCCACGACGGCAGTACCTACGTTGACGCGCCCGGTGTTCATCGACGCCACAATCGTCCACGTGTCGTTTCCCGGGTCGTATCGTTCCACGGTGTTAAGGGGCGGGTCGTTCGGGCCTGTGCCGATCCCGCCGATGGCGTAGACGTACGGGTCGAGGTAGACCATTTTCAGATTTGACCGCCTAGTGATCATTGGAGCCCTCGTCTGCCATTGATTGGTCCCCGGATCGTATGCGACCAGCGAGTTCAGGCTGAGCGCCCCGGTGTCGTCATCGCCTCCGGTCACGTAGATGCGGTCCTGGGTTGCCGCTGCGGCGCACGCGCCACGTGGCTCGGGCAGGTCCGCCACGGGGGACCAGGCCGTGTCCTGCCCGGGTTCGAACGCCTCGACGGAAGTCAGCGCGTTTCCGGCCTGGTCGTATCCGCCGATTGCGTAAAGGCGACCGTCCAGTGCAGCCGCCGCCGGGTTCCCGCGGCCAGTGTTCAGTGGCGGCAGCAGCTGCCAGGGGTCTCCGATCTTGTCTAGGCGCTCCACTTCGGTGACCGCTCGCGTGAATTGGCTGTCGGGCCAGCCTCCCAGGACGAAGATGGAATCGCTGATCTCGGCCCCGGCGTGAGAGGCGCGGGCAACATTCAGTGCAGATGAAGCAACCGGCGTCCACTGGCTGCCGGGATGCGCCGGAGCGGTCCCTTGCTGATGGGCGGCTGATGCGCCGCCTCCTCCTCGTGGCATGACATGACCCCTTTCGCGTCTCGGCCGGTCAGCATCGCTGTGTAGTGCCGCGACCGGCGATGTATGCCCTGCTGGAAGCTTCGGTTGAGCCGACTGGTGGCGCGCCGAACGCCGGGGTACAGCGGGCCGCACCCTAAGGTCAGGGACTGCCGTGGAGTACTAGGCGGGCGCCCGGCGGAGCAGCAGCCGGGCCAGCCGCCTCGTCGGAACGGCGGAAATCACACGCTTGCGGCGTGCCGTGCGGGCCCGCCGCGCCTCCAGGAGCAGGCGGTTCCGCTCGCCGGCCAGTTGCGCGTCGTCCTGCACAGCCTTCGAGACATACTGGTGGATGATCATGGCCTTGCCCCCCGGCAGCGATTGCGCCGGTATTTGTGGCCGGCTTGGCTCTCACATGGACAGAGCGCGAAAGCTGCTGCGAGATACATCCACCGCCGGACCGCACAGCGAGGAGTGACACCACAGCGAAGGCTAGCGTGGAGGTCATCCCGGAGAAGCTGCCGGGCTGGAGCCGGCCTCAGATGCCGTATGCGCCAAACGCGGCACGAACCCCGCAGGAGCCGGCGGCATCCTCTGCCGGGACTGCCGGGCGGCTTGCGCCGCAGACATACCTCGACACGTGCACACCAAACCGTGTCCAGCCGGCCGGGGCGTCACGCGGCCGGCCAGCGCTGACCAGCCGCCGCCCGAAGACCCCGGCATGGTCAAGGTCAGCGTCCCCGAAGCCCGTCGGCTCCTCGCGACCTGGCCACCACCCCCATGACCGTCGCCGCCCGCCAGCTCGGCTACGCCTGGTCCCGCTGGCGGCGAAAACACCAGGCCCGCGCCGCTACCACCACTACCAGGCACGCCTGCGGGCAGCCCCGGCATGACCATGATCAGGTGCGACGGGGTATGCCGCGCCGAGCAGCTTGATCAGTCTGGGGAGCAGCGGGGTGAAGCGGCCCTGGCCCCAGGGGAGGCCGGGCTCGTTGGCGATGGCCTGGCTCAGCACTCCGGTGATCAGGGTGGAGACGAGGTAGACGGCTTCGTCTGAGTCGGCGCCGGGGCCGAGTTGCCCGGCGGCGACGGCGTCGGCGAGGGCGGCGCGCTGGAGGGCGACCATCTCGACGCTGGGGGCGAACGCTTCGGTGGAGGGCTCGAAGCCGGGGACGGGCCGCCAGAACATCAGCTGGGCGATCGCCCGGTTGGCAAGCAGCCAGCGTCCGCTGGCCTCCAGGCCGGCGGTCAGCGCGGCCAGCCCGGGCTCGGCTGCGGCCATGGCCTCGCGCATGACGGCGAGGTGCTCGGCCTGGCCTCGGCGGAAGAGCTCGTCGTAGACCGCCATCAAGGAGGGGAAGTACTTGTAGAGCGAGGGCGGCTGGACGCCGAGGCGGCGGGCGATCTCGGCCAGGCTGAGGCCGTTGACTCCCTCCTCGGTCATGACCTCGGCGGCGATGTCGAGGATCTCTGCGATGGTCTGCTGGCGGCGCCGGGCCCGCCGGTCCGGTCGTCGCGGCGCGCCCGCACCGGCTCCGGCTTGAGTGGCTAGCTCGTCGGTACTCATGCTCATTATCATAGCATATCTAACTCTTGACAGCTTAAGCTAATAGCCGTAACCTCTTGGGCAGATCACGGCGACGGAGGGAGAGGGCGATGCCGGCCAGCAAGGGAAGATGGTGGCTGACCAGCGACAGCCACCAGACCGTGATCAGCACCAGCCCTGAACGGATCTACGACCTGGTCTCTGATCTGCCCCGGATGGGCGAGTGGAGCCCGGAATGCGAGCGGGTCGAGTGGGCCGACGGCAGCACCGTAGCGGCCGGGGGCGCCAGGTTCGTGGGTCACAACCGGGGCGGGCCGTTCCGCGTGATGCGCTGGTCGCGGCGCGGCCGCGTCCTGGCAGCCGACCCCGGCCGGGAGTTCGCCTTCGTCACCGAGGAGGGCGGCCGCGAGTCCACCGTGTGGCGGTACCGCTTCGAGCCCGCCGGGGCGGGCACCCGGGTCACCGAGTCCTACCAGGTGCGGTGGATCCCGGCGTGGGCCCGGATGCTGGACATCCTCACCAACCGGCACCGAGAGCTGCACGAGGCCCTGGGCCACACGCTCCGGCAGCTCAAAGCCGCCGCCGAAGCACCGGCCGGCTCGCCAAGCCAGCCATGACGATGCCGGGAAGCCTGCGTTCGGCCCGCTCCCGATGAGCGGACCCGCGGTGCAGCGCCCGGCTAACCCAGAAGGAGATCTTCCGATGAGTACCGATCACGTCCCCGCGCCCGCCCCCATCGCGCTGCAGCCCACCGAAGGGGAGGCGCTGTGGTTCATGGGCTTCCTGGCCACCATCAAGGCCACCACCGAGGGAACAGCCGGCCGCGTCGCGGTCATCCACCACCTCGGCCCCCAAGACGCCGGATCACCGCTTCACGTGCACCACCGCGAGAACGAATGGTTCTACGTCCTCGACGGCGAGCTGACCATCTGGGTCGGCGGCCAGGTGATCCGCGCACCCGCGGGATCGTTCGTCTTCGGCCCTCAGGGCACCCCGCACACCTTCACGGTCAGCTCACCCGGCGGCGCCAGCTTCCTGCTGGTCACCGAGCCGGGCGGGTTCGAGGCCTTCATGCGGACCTGCGCCGAGCCGGCCCAGTCCCTGACCTCGCCGCCACCGGGCAGCCCCCCCGACCCCGCACAGATCGCCGCCCTCACCGCCGTCGCCGCCGAATACGGCATCGAAATCATCGGCCCGCCCGGCATCCCGTCATAAGACCCGACGGGCCGTCAAGGCCGCGGCAAACCGGAGGAACGGCACGGCACCGCCGCCCTTCATCGGCCGCGTGCCTCGCCGCCGGGATGCGCGGCGGACAGTGACTACGCCGGCAGGCAACCCCGCCGCCCGGGTGCCTGGCAGGCCCGGCATCCCGCCGGACCGGCCGCTCCCGGCCACGACCACCAGCCAGAAGACCAGCCCAGAAAGGAAACCGTCATGACCAGGCACGCAACCGAACTAGCAAACCTCGACAAGACCCGCCAGGCGCACATAGCCGCGCTCAACGCCGGCGACGCGCACCGCTGGGCCGCATGCTTCGCCGCCGACGCCGTGCAGATGCCCCCGAACGACCCGCCGAACGCCGGCGCGGAAAGCATCCGGGCATGGTCAGCCGCCTTCCTGGCCGCCTTCGCCGTGAAGTTCTCCCTCCGGCCGGACGAAGTCACCCTCACCGGCGCCGACTGGGCCTTCGAACGCGGCACCTACACGATCACCCTCACCCCCGCAACCGGCGGCGCGCCGGTCCACGACGCCGGCAAGTACATCACGATCTACCAGCGACACGCCGACGACACCTGGGTCATCGCCCGCGACATCTGGAACAGCAACAACCCGCCGCCGACCCAGGCTGCCGCATGACTGATGACCTCACGGTCAAGCACGACACCAAGGCACTTCCCGAACCTGACCCCATCGGTCACAAACCGGGACTGTAGTACTGGGCAGCAGCATTTGTGTTTGTTTAATGCATCAGGGCAGGTAGTTTACATCTCCGGTGTTCCGTGTCGCCAGCAGCGTCGAGAGCGACGTAGGAGCATTCTCTACCTTGACATAGGCGTCATGCAAAACGGTCTTGCAGTAATCGATGGCCTCCTGGTCGGTCTTGGCGCCGCTGGCCTGAATGATCGAAATGCCGTTCGTTACATTGGGGAGAGTCATCTCGGGGCGGTTGTCGTTTCGGACCTGCGCCGGGAAGCCGCTGAGGTTCCTGTCTAGGGATCCGACCGCGGTGTGCGCATAGTCCTTGAAAGTTGCCACATTAACCCAAGTTGCCGTCCGCCGCTGGCAGACTACTTCAGGGGAGCCAGCCCAGGGCGGGCTACCTGCTTCCTGGGTCGTCCAGATGTAAGGCGCGTCGGCTAGCGGCTGAGTCAGCACCTTGTCCCAGCCAGGGTTAAGAGACAAAAGGAACTGGCTTCCGGTTTGGCTGGCCGGGCCTCGTGAGAGCAAAGCATCGAGTTCGGTCCGGGAAGGCACTCGCCAGTCATGGAAGCCGTAGCCACTCCCCGTAGTGTGGTTCATTGCACTAATAGCGTCGGGCACGCCAGAGTTATCGATCGGGTCCCACCATTCCACGGGGGAATATTCGGCTGGCGCACCCCACATGGGCAGGTGTGCGGTGTTGTCCGTCCGGAGCGCCGCGTTCTTCGGGAGGACGATCGCGGTGTCCGGCGGGATCCGCGGCGGGAAGGCCTTCTGCTCTGAAGTGTTCTGGCTCTCGATCTCGCTAAGGACATTGTCGAAGACTGTTCCCGGCTGGGTGCTCGCCCATTGACCTATCATCCACTCGGCCAGGGCCCTGTAATCGGCCCAGTAATTATAGTAGTTCAGAATTTTGTCCGAGTCGCCGGCCGCCAGGAACCCGTTGCTGTCATTTGTGACCAGGAACTGGCCGTAGGCGCTCATGATCGAGCTTCCCGAGGGCCCGGGTATGATAAGTTTATGGAGCTCAATGCCCCATGACCCAGTCCCCGTATCGAATTGGCTGAGGAAAGTTTTCCGGAGGCCAGGCCTGTCTGGGTCGCCGGGGACGCCTAGGTAATCCTGTTTAGCGGTCAGGCACGCATCGGTATCGCATTTCCCACCGGTTTTGATGGATTCCCGGACGTACGCCGTCGCCGCGCCGAGGGCGGGAAGGTAATAATGGTTATACAGCGAATCGATCCCGGATGTTACGCGCGCAAGCTCAACCTCATATTGGCCCAGGAGGATTTTTGAGAGGTCCCCTTTTATGCCATCGAGGGACTCTTGAATCACCTTTTGCTGGGCGATTATCGTGTTAAGCTGCTCCTGGACCGCGTTGAGATCCGCCTCGGAACCGCCAAGAAGCTTGTCCAGGCCCAATTGATTGAACGCGAACCCGGCAAGCTTTTGCGCGGCGAAGCCGAGAAGCGCCTTCTGGATGGTGTCCCCGAAGTCTCCCCCAGCCCCTTTGGGTTTGTGCGAACCGGCATGGCCGGCTCGCCCGCTGCCCGCCGCTGGTCCCGGGCTCGCTCCCGCAGGCGGCACCACCGGGGCGGCCACCAGCAGGCCCGTGAACACGGCCACCCCAGCCGTCACAATGCGAATCCTGGCCCACCGCCGCGCTCCCTCACCACTCACCTTGACCCCCCTAGCGATATTGCTGGCGGGCTGCGCCATGGCGCAGCCCCAAATCCGAGACCCCCGCCGCCACCAGGCGCGCAATCGCCGGCGTTCGTGACCTCAACGATGCTCACCGGCACGCCTGCACAGGTGAAATACCGACGCGGCAGCCGCGCCCGTCGCATTCAGGGCCCGCTGGCACGCTGCTCAGCGCCAAGCTCGTCAATAAGCCGTTCAGGCCGGGAAAGGAAACGCGGGAGGCCCAGCTGCCACAGACGTTAACCACCGGACCGTCCCCCGCGGCGCTCAACATGTCCCGAGGACCCATGCCGTTGCAGGCAGCTCACCACAATCGAACATCTGTCCCCCCAGCGCCGCCGGCGTAATCGCGGCTCCCCACAGGGCCTGTAGGGACGACATCGCGGACAAAACGGGCCAAGCGCTCGTCCGCGACCATACGCCCCCCTGCGGACCAGCAGCAAGACCCAGCCGAACCGGGCACGGCCATGCACACCAGAACGGAGAGGCGGGGCTCAATTCATGTGGCTCGATCTTTACCAAGCTTGCGCGCACCCCGGCCAGCATTGTTGATCTTGGTTAGGGCTGCCCGGACGCCGGGGGAGTGAATCGCCGGCTGTGGGCGCGGCGGTGATGCTCGCGGCGCCGCTTGCTGCGCTGGATATCCCGCTCAAGGTGTTGGTCTGCAGGAACGGAGCGGTATCCGTGAGTTACAACTCACCGCGGTTTCTGGCCGAGCGGCACCACCTCGAGGGTGCACTGCGTGCGCCCTTCGACGCAGTTGAGTCGATCGTTGAGGCACTACCTGGTGCATAACTTGCGCTGATCCGAGCGGGCGACGGCCGCTCGGAGATCGCCGCGCCATATCTGCCGATCCGTGCCTCGACCCTGACACCACGGCTGGGCCCTCGACCGACGCCGGATCCAGCGTTAGGCGTGGCCCGAGTCAGCGACACGACTGAAGAAACGAGACTGCGTTGATCGTCGGTCGCAGTGCATGGAAACGTGTAGCCAGGCAAAGGCATCAGGCGAGCAACGCACTACTTTCATGCATAAGCGGAACGGGCTCGCCGGCGGGCTGGTGACTGGCAGTCAGGGCTGGACCCGATGCTTGGAGAGCAGCTGGCCGGGTCGTGGCCCGGGGCCGTACATCGGATCGTTTTGGAACTGCTGGGCACGCTAGCGGATGCGCCGGCGGTTGTGATCAGAGACCGGCGCACAGCCAAGTGGACAGCCAACGCGCACAGACTTGCAGGAACCCACAGGCACTCCAGGGCACAGTAAGTCCAGGCCGGAGCTATCGAGGCCCAGGCCGGAGCGCTGCTCTTGTTGCATGGCATGCAAGAGGTCAGGGGTTCGACTCCCCTTAGCTCCACTTCGCTAGATTTCAGCAGGTCAGACGCTTACACATGTGGCCGCACCAAGAGTGCTGGCAAGATCCGATCTTGCATATCCCGATGACATTCCGTTATAACCACTGTTCCACGCCGTGCGAACGACGGTATTGTCAATACCTGTGGATCAAGGTCTTCAGGCGGCTTCCGGCTGGTCCGCCCCGGCGGCCTCGTCCTGGGGTCGTTCGACGAGCTTGCCGTGACGAAGGTCGCCCCGGCGCGGACCGACCAGATGGGGTGCGTTGACCATGCGCCAGCGGCGCTGGGCGGACTCGATCAGCTTGAAGGCCATCGCGAGGGCGGCGGCCCTGGACGTGGCCCTTGGTGACCTTCGGCACTGACCGTGGCGAACGTTGACTCGATCGGATTGGTGGTGCGCAGATGCACCCGTGCTCGCGGGTTGAACGCCAGCGTTCCTCCTCATCCTCGGTGATCTGGCGACGGCCTTGGGGAACTCGCCGCGTAGGCGGCGGCGAAGGCCCTGACGGCCTGGCGGGCGTGGTCTTTGTCCTCGGCGTTCCAGATCTCGGCCAGGGCCCTCTTCGCGGCCGGGTGCGCCGACCTCGGCAGCGCCCCGAGCACGTTGGCGATCTTGTGGAACCAGCAGCGCTGTGTCCTGGCCTGCGGGAATACCTCACTGACCGCCGTCCAGAATCCCAGTGCCCCGTCGCCGATGGCCAGCATCGGGGCGCGCATTCCCCGGCGGGCGCAACCGCAGCAGGTCGGCCCACGACTCGGCAGACTCGCGGTAGCCGAGCCAGCGCCACCAGCTCCTTGCGCCCGTCGGCGCGCACCCCGATCATCACCAGCAGACAGCTTGCCCTCGCCGAGCCGGATGCCCAGGTGGATCCCGCCGCCCACAGGTCGACATGTCACCGCGGACAGGTCCCGGCCATGAACGCCGCGGCCTCGGCGCCCACGTCTCGGCTGGTCACTGTCGAGGCGGACAGCCCGGCATGCGAGCCGAGGAACTGCCCGAGAGCGGGCACGAAGTCCCCCGACGACAGACCGTGCAGGTATAGCAGCGGCAGCACCTCGCTGACCTGCGGGCTCTTGCGCGCCCACGGCGGCAGTATCGCCGAGCTGAACCGCTTCCGCTCGCCCGTGGCCGGGTCGGTGCGCTTGTCGTTCACCCGCGGCGCGGTCACCTCCACCGCCCCGGCGCTGGTCAGCACCGTCCGCGGCTCGGCAGTGCCGTTGCGCACCACCATCCGCCGGCCATTCTCCTCGCGCAGTCCGGCGAACTGGTCGATGTAGGCGGCCACCTCGGCCTGCAGCGCCGCGGCCAGCATCTGCCGGGCGCCGTCCCGCACGATCTGGTCGATCAGCGACGACGGCTGCCCATCAGCCAGCAGCGCGCCAGCCACATCAGGCACTATTGTGAGCATGGGTGTACCTTCCCGGCCCGGCGTTCCAGCGCCGGCCATTGCTTGAGACCTCTACGACTCGGCCACCCGGGAAGGTACACCCTCCTTCGCGCTCACGCCCTTCCCGGCGGATCCACAGGTTTCAAGCATTGCTCAACGACTGCTTGCGCGGTAGCAAGACATCAGGAGTCCGGCTTCCCTAGAGCCGCAGTTCACATGGCATATGGATCTTGATGAAGATCACCGGTCAGCCAACAGGTTAGCCTCGTAGCACCAGGCCCATCCGGCGAGGTGTCCAGGGAGGCCTGGAGGAGTCAGCACAGGCATCACCGGGAATACGCAGCTCAACCGCGAGCGAGCCGGGTCGCGGGGAGCGGCCCCCCGGCGACCGCGTGCTCGTCGGCCGGGCAGCGCGCGATGCCCCAGCGGTGGCCGCGGGCCCGAGCGGACCACTGGCCACCTCGCAGCCCTGTAGTGCACGGCGAGTAGATACTGCGCCTGACGAGCACATACGTTGACGCGAAGACTCGTGCAGGTGGCGTCCCAGAGCCGGTGTAAATGATGGTGGCTCGGTTCCTTCGTGGTGGATGTTAGGCGACGGCTCCGACATTGTCCGGTGGCGTGCTCGCGGCGGCCGGGTTGTGCCGCCGGATTGGTGTGGGCGGGTCGAGCAGGCTGCGGCGGAGGTCTTGGAGTTGGCGGGTGCCGTGGCTGGTGGTGGTCAGGCCGCGCCAGCCGCGGGATGCCCTGTCGAGGACGGCCCAGACGAGGTTGAGGCAGCTGGCCTCGCCGGGCAGGCGGCCGATGACCTTGACGCGGCGGCGGGTCTCGCCGAAGGTCCGTTCGATGAAGTTGGAGTGCCGGATCCGCTTGTGGTGCTCGGCGGGGAACCGCAGGTAGCTGGTGAGCTGTTCGCAGTCCGACAGCAGGCAGCGGACCGCGGCGGGGTAGAGCTTGCAGTATTTCTCGGCGAAGGAGTCGATGCGGGCCTGCACCGCGGCCACCAGCCGCTGCCCGGGCTGGATACCGGCGGCGGTGAGTTCCGCGGTGTCGAAGATCGCCCAGTAGGCGCTGCGGATCTCCTCCTGGGCGCCGGCGGGGACTTTGGCCAGGATGTTGCGGCACCGGTGGATCAGGCAGCGCTGGCGCAGCGACCGGGCCAGCGCCGACTCTGCGGCATTGATCAGCCCGGCCGCGCCGTCGGAGATGACCAGCAGCGGCGGGCGCAGCCCGCGCCCGGTGAGCTCATCCAGGAAGTCACCCCAGGCGTGGGCAGACTCTGACCCGGCGGGGGCCAGGGCGACGAACACCGGCTTGCCTTCGGTGTCGATGCCCCACGCCGCCAGCACCGGCTCCGGGCGGGCACCGGGGTGCATCTTGAACATCGAGGCGTCCAGGAACAGGTAATCCAGCAGCACCCCATCCAGCGGCCGGGTCCGCCAGGCCTCGAACTGCTCCCCGATCGCCTGGCAGACCCGCGACACTGTCGACTTCGACAGGGCCGCTTCCGCGCCGAGGGCATCAGCGAGGGTGTTCTCCACGTCCCGGACCGGCAGGCCGCGGACGAACCCGGCGATCACCAGCGACTCCAGCGCGTTCGACTTGGTCACCGTCGTCCCGAACAGCTTCGACGCGAACATCTCCGTCGTGCCCCGCAGCTTCGGCCGCGCTACGGTCACCGGGCCGGCGGTGGTCTTGACCGTCGCCGGGCTGTACCCGTTACGCGACCCCGGCCGGGCATCCTCGACAGCGGCCGAGCGCTGGTAGCGGGCCCGGCCCAAGAACACGTCCACCTCGGCCTCCAGCGCGGTCTGGATGATCAGCCGGGCACCCAGCCGGGCGACGTCCTCGATCACCTCGCCCAGCTCGCGCTCCCCCTCAAACAGAGCGTCGATCTCAGCACGGATCTTCTCGGTAGGCGATACTCGAACAGACACGGGCGTAGTCCTTCCTTCGCTGAGTTGGTAGCTCTTGAAGGAACCTACGTCCGTTGTCATTTACACCAGCGGCGGGACACGACCACCGTGAACGACGGCGGGGGAGTGGTGTTCCCGAGATTCCAACTAAGCACGATTAACCCGCCCGACCGCCCGACCGGCTCACGCTCGGGAAGGGATGGGTAGCCCGCGGCGATGATCAGTGGCGCAGAACTTTGCCGACTCGGCGCGCGCGCCGGACGTGCCGGGCATTTCAAGATCGGTGAGAGGTTGGCAGAGTGGCCGGGGCGGATTGGCTTGAGTACTAAAGATCTTCAATGGCGGGGTTGCAGAGAAGGGTGCGTGGTCGAGGTACTGCGCTTGATCGCCGCTGGCCACTCGAACCGAGCGATCGCCCAGGTGCTGTTCATCAGCCCCAACACGGTCTTGCACCATGTCAGCAGCATCTTCGTCAAGCTCGGGGTGCCAGCCGCGCTGAGGCCGCCGCCTACGCCACCCGCCGGGCCTGGCCGATAGCAGCATGCTGCCATCGGCCGCCCGGGCCAGGCCGCGCGGTCAGGCCGAAACGGCAGCATCCTGCGATGCGGCCGCCCGCCTGGCCAGGGATGCTCCTGGTGACAGCACCTTCGCAGCCGAGCGAAGAGACAACGGGGGCCTGGCGATGCTGCTTGACTGCCCGGCATTCCTGAGCGACGGCGGCGCCGGCCGGTGGCGGTGGCGGTGGCGGTCGAGCTCACGCCCGGGGATGAGGTAATGCGGGAAGGGGTCCGCCGCCGCGACCCGGATCTGGTTATCGCGCCGATGCTGACGGGTGATCGCGGTTCATCGGGGGTTCACCGCATTGATTGGAGAGGCGCATGTCCATCTATTCTCGTCCGGCGTATCCATAAACGCATACATGGCGTAACGGGTCCATTCGATCGTCCACAGTGCCGTATGTTCTCTGCGCTGGGGGTTATCGTCATTGTGACGGTGCCAGCCTCTCCGCGGCCGGGCCGGCCGCGGCGAGAACGGGCCTCGCGTTCGCCTGGGGTTACAACTACGGCGGTGAGCTCGGCAACGGCGCCAACACCAGCACTAACCTCCCGGTGGGGGTGAAGGGCCTGGCCGGCGTCACGGCCGTCTCGGCCGGCAGCCATCATTGCCTGGCCCTGCTGTCCAACGGCACGGTTAAGGCCTGGGGCGACAACTTCTACGGAGAGCTCGGCAACGGCACCAGCACCAGCACCGGCACCAGTACGAGCACCAGCTACCCGGTGACGGTGAAAGGCCTGGCCGGTGTTACTGCGATCTCGGCCGGCGGCCGTGACACCTGGCTGACCTGCAGACCCAGGCCGTCTACGGCATCCGTTACCAGTGGTACGGGGTCGATGAGGACGAAGGCTGGGTGTTCTGCCTGGTCGAAGACCCACTGCCCGAGACCTTCAGAACAGTCAATTGACTAATAGGAGACCGTCATGAACAGTAGCTCTCTGGCCGATCTGATAGCCGGACGGCGCCCGCGCCGGGATTCCTTCCGCAGGACCGCCCAGACCGCTTCAGCGGCCGCAGTTGCCGTGGTCGCGCTCGGGGCGGCGGCTGCGGCTCCGGCCATGGCTAGCACGACGCCGTCGATGATCACCGACGGCAGCAATACCAACATCGCCGTGCAGGGCCCGGACCATAGCCTGCACTTCTACTGGGCAACCAATGGCACCCCCGGCTGGAACCCCGAGAAGATCGCCGGCGCGGGCACCACCTTCTCGGCGCCGTCGATGACCAGCAATGGCAGCAAGGTCGACATCGCTGTGCAAGGCCCAGGCCACAGCCTGGACCTCTACTCGGCGACGAACGGCGTCCCAGGCTGGCACCTCAAGCGGATCGCGGGCGCGGGCAGCGCCTTCTCGGCGCCGTCGATCACCACCAACGTCATTGGTACCATCATCGCCGTGCAGGGGCCGAACCACAGCCTGCGCTTCTACCGAGCGGCCAACGGCTCCCCAGGCTGGCACCGCGAGCAGGTCGCGGGCGCGGCCACCACGTTCTCGGCGCCTTCGATCACTACTACCAGCAACGATGTGTTCATCGCCGCCGCCGGCCCGAGCCACACCCTGCGCTTCTACTGGGCTGTCGACAGCGTCCCTGGCTGGAACTTCGAGCAGGTCGCGGGCGCGGGCACCACCTTCTCGGCGCCGTCGATGACGACCACCAGCAGCCTCGTGGTCATCACCGCCGCTGGCCCGAGCCACAGCCTGGACTTCTACTGGCAGGTCCTCGGCGCCGCCACCTGGAACCTCGAGCAGGTCGCAGGCACGGGCACCACCTTTTCGGCGCCGTCGATGACCGCCACCAGCAATGACCTGTTCATCGCCGGCGCTGGCCCGGACCACAGCCTGGACTTCTACTGGCAGCTCCTCGGCGCCGCCACCTGGAACCTCGAGCAGGTCGCCAGCACCGCCACCACCTACTCGGCGCCGTCGATGACCACCAACAGCGCCGGCAGCATCATCGCCGCCGCCGGCCCCAGCGGCAGCCTGGACTTCTACTGGCAGCTCTTCGGCGCCGCCACCTGGAACCCCGAGCAAGTAGCACCCCCCGGCAGCGTGGGCTAGCCGACCGCCGGACCCGGGCCGTCCTGCCCTGAGCAGGGCGGCCCCCCCGCGGCTAAGGCCAGGTCCTTGAACCGGAAGGCCACCCGACCGCCCCGTCGCTGATCAGCCCGCTGGCCTGGCAGCCGATCGTCGTCAGGTGCCACACGGTCAGCTTCATCCGGTGCTCGGCGGCGGCACTGACATCCTGGCCAGGTCTAGGCGCGGCCGGGAACTTCGCCGGGGCGAAGATACCGCTGCTGGCACCACCGAGAACGATACGGGAAGTTTGCTGCATGGCCAGCCGATTAGCGGACAATGATCCGGGAGTCAGGCATCAGAAGTTTGACTCCCCTAACTCCGCAGGTCAGCTGGCACATGGATCTTGAGGAAGATCACCGGTCAGCCAACAGGCCAGCCACGCAGTACCGAGTCCACCCGGCGAGGTGTCCAGGGAGGTCCGGAGGAGTCGGTACAGGTATCACCGGCGATCCGCCGCTCCACCGCAACCGACGGTCGCGTCACTGGCCACGGCCGGGCACGCAGCCCCTCGCGCCCGGCCCGGTGCTCAGGCCGAGTGCGGCAGAGGCGCCTCGGCGGGGTCGAGCCGCTCGACCGCCGTCACCCGGGCACCCGGGATGCTGGACTCGATCGCGGTGATCGCGCTGGCGACCGCGGCGGCGAAGCTGGGCGCCTCGCGGTCGAAGACAGCCCGCTGCACGCCGGCGGAGCTGGTCAACAGTGCATCGTCGCAGCCGGCCTCATACAGGACGTCAGCGTCGGGGCTGTCTGGGCTGGTCAAATCCACGCCGTCGATCACCACAGCGAACGAGTGCTGCACGGCGTCACCTCCCATCGGCCCGGTGCGGGCACTTGCTGACCTGCTGGCGTATCCGCTTACGGAGGGTAGCCGGGTCGCGGGGGGGACCACACGGCGACCGCGTGCTCGCCGGCCGGGCAGCGCGATGCCCCAGCGGTGGCCGCGATGGATTTCCTCCACCACCCACCCGGCAGCCTCCGCGGCCTGCAGCGCGGCCTCGATGTCTTTTTTGGGATGCCGTCGGCGCCCGGGCACCCGGCAAGGCTACGGACCCCGCATCATGTCTACCGGCAGATCAGCGTTCCGACATCCGGCAAATCAGTGTTCTGACGCGAGCGGGGGCACTGCGACATCGGCCACCCGGCCCAGGCAGGCACGGCGGAAGGCACCTGGCCGCGGCCCGTCGCCGCAGCCCGAATTTAGCGCTGCTTCTGCGCGCCGTGGCCAGCGTTCGGCGCGGGCCGCGCAGCGTTCTGGGTCTGACCGCCCAGATGGACCCGGCTCAGCGCGACGATCTGCCCCCGGCCTCAGCCAGCTGAGCCGGCGACGTCGCGCCCGCCCCGCCCCGGACCACCGCCGTGCCTGTGCCGCGGGCCCCCTGTCCTGGCTGCGGAATGTGAGCACGATGATTGCACGTCAGTTCCAGAAGCTGCCCAGACCGCCGATTATTCGCCCTCGTCGGCCGCCCCGATTGCGAGGTTATCTGCGCGCAGATCCTCCGGTTATGGGCGCAACCACCCGGCACGCGCGGCTCGGCGCCGCGTCCCGCGAACTCTTCGCCGTGCCCAAACGATTGGCGAATAGTTTTACAAAGGTGGGCGGCGGTGTCGCGTTCCCCGTTGCCATGCGCCATCGGTTCGCGACGGGCCGAGGCGTGCGGCCTGCTTGCCCCTGATGGTGCTGGCAGGGAGCGGAGGTGCTATGACAGATACCACCGACCCGCGCATCGACGCCTGTATCGATGCCCTGCCCGGCTGGCAGCAAGCCATCCGCCGCGAGGTGCGCCAGCTGGTCCACGCCGCTGACCCGCAGGTCACCGAGACCATCAAGCGCACCAACCACGCCCGGTTCGTCTGGAGGGCTGCATTCCTCTACGACGGGCCATAGTCCCCCGACCCCGAGGGGATCATCACCGGCAGCCATGCCAGCAAGACCGGCCGCACCGTGACCATCCGGTACGGCGAAGCAGTCACCGCACGCCGGATGCGGGGGGTGTCGACCGGGCCGAGCACGGCGACCGCGGCGTTGTTCACCAGGATGTCGAGCCTGCCGAACTCGCGGGCCACTTCGCCGACGACCGCGGCCGCCGCGGCCGGATCGGCCTGGTCCGCCTGGATCGCGCGTTCGCATTCCCGTCGCGCGCAACTCGCCGGCAATGTTTCCGCGGCCTGCCGGGAGCTCTGGTAGGGATGGCGACGTCGGCCAGGGCGCGGGCAACGGCTGCCCCGATGCCCCGCGACCCTCCGGTGACGAGGGCGGCCTTCCCGGCCAGATCATGCTGCAAGGCGATCTCCTCTCGCGTTACCCGCCTCAACAGTCGCCCGTCGCCGCCTACAGCCCGCATTACGGCATGGATTCGCGGATCCAGCCCGGGTGGGCACGTGATTTCCACGGGAGCGGGTCGGCGCCGACAGTAGGCTGATCCTGAGAATCCCGCTTCTGTCTTCCCGGTTATCACGGCCGCTGCTGGTGATGAGCCTGCCGGCGCGGTGGTCAGTTCGACTGCGCTCCGGGCCGCCGGTCAGCTGAATTTCGTCTGCGGCCGCTGCTGGAGGGCGCCCTCGAGATAGATGTCGGCCTTCTCGTTGTAGAAGCAGGCGAGCCCGGCGATCTTCTGGCTTTCCGGCAGCGGGGATCGGTAGATCCAGACGAAGTCCTGGTGGACTGCGGTGCCCGTGTCCAGGGACCAGTAGCTGGCCGTGCCCTTGTAGGGGCAGTGCGACTCGGTGGCCGAGGGCCGCAGCAGGTCCAGCCGGACGTCGGTGAGCGGGAGGTAGTACCGCGGCGGAAGGCCGGTCTCGAACAGGATCCGGGGTTGGCTGGAGTCGGCGACGGTCACGCCGTCGATGTCGATCCGGGCGTGCCGTGAGCTGGCCAGGATGTTGACCCTGGTGTAGGGGTCGCGGGGGTGGGTGTAGACGGGCTCGTCCTCTTCTAGCCACTCGTCCATGGCGTCCCAGTCCAGGCGCACTGCCTGGCGCAGCTCCTCGATCGGCGAGCTGGCGTACCGGCGCGCCGCTGACTGTGCGGTGGAGCCCACCGTGCGCAGATCGAAGATCTCGGCGTCGCCGCGGCTCGGCGAGTGGTCGGTGTTGCCGGTGGGCGCCAGGTCGGCCCGGATGTCGCCGGCCGGGATGTAGTAGGCGGGGTAATACGGTACTTCCCACACCAGCAGCGGGTTGATCGTGTCGGCGGCCAGCTCGCCGCCCAGGTAGGCCCGTACGCGTTTGCGGCCGCGCTCGACCCGTACCCGTCCTCGGGTCATTGTCTGTTCCACCTGAGTTCTCCTTCCCCATGGTCTTACGAAGCGATCAGAGTGGTTGGTGCGTCCGGGGCCAAGCAGGAGGCCTGTGGGTCCCGTCTGATCTCGGTCACAGTGCCTGCTGCCAGGCTTACTGGATCGGCCGTGTGCTGCTGTTGTCGTTGTCCTCCGGCGGCCCGGCCGGCGGCGAACCGCCGCCGCGCTGATTCGCTCACCCTGTTAGCGTCCGCGGCAGCCGCGGTCTTACGCTCAGCGGGCGCACAGGTGCGGGCTTGGCCTAGGTATCAGCCGCGCAGGCGGCTGGGTTCGCGCCGCTTATGACGATTGGCTGGTCGGGGCGTGTTCGCGTAGGTAGCGGATCAGGCCGATGACGTCTTCAGGTACCAGCCGTCCGATGGCGCCGCTGGAATAGGCGCTGACCACGACCCGGCCGCCTGGGTCGAGCACGAAGCCGGTCGACTGCAGGTACATCGGGTCGTCGTTGACGAAGGCGCCGGTGGCGGCGGCGATGGCGCGGGCGTCGGCGCTGTGACCGACGGGGAATCGCAGGCCATGCTTGGCGATCAGGTCCCGGGTGGTGGTTTCGTCGTCTGCCGACAGCGCGATGACCAGGGTGTCCATGTCGGCGAAGCGGTCCAGCGACCGCTGGAACGCGCGCAGCTGGGCGTTGCAGTACGGGCACCATGATCCCCGGTAGAACAGGACCACGCCGTAGTGGCCGGCCAGGGCATCAGGCAGGCGAAGAGCGCGGCCTTCGGGAAGCGCCACGGTGAGCGCCGGGAACGGGTCGCCTGGGTGCAGCAGCGTGATCTGGGTCATGCACCGTTAGCGGCAGCGCCCGTCGCAGTCTTACCAGTGAGGTAACTGGTCACGCCCGGGACCGGGGTTGTCCTGCGGCGGGAACCGGTGCCGCAAACGGGCGAGGCTTGCGCGCGGGGCGATGTCAGCGGGCGCTGGGGTGGCGTCGCTGGGTAGCATCGTGATGGTGTCGGGGAATCGCACGGTTCATGAGAGCCCTGCCGCTGCTGCCCGGCCCGATGCTGAGTCGGCCGAGTGGCTGCGGGGGCTGGCCGATAGCGGCCCGCGGCGGGAGGCAGCGCTGGCGCGGCTGCACGGGCTCCTGGTCCGGATCGCGCGGGGCGAGGTCGCCCGGCGCGGGCCGCGGCTGGCCATCTCCGGCGCCGAACTGGACGACCTGGCCTACCAGGCCGCTGCGGACGCGCTGCTGGCCATCACCAGCAAGCTCGGCCAGTTTCGTGGCGAGAGCCGGTTCACCACCTGGGCGTGCAAATTCGTCATCCTCGAGGTATCGGCCAAGCTCGGCCGGCACTTCTGGCGCCACCCGGCGGTACCGCTGGACGCCGAAGACTGGGACCGGCTGCCCGGCCGGTTCGGCTTCGACCCCGCTCAGGAGGCCGAGTGGCGAGATCTGCTCGCCGCGGTGCGCCGGGCGGTGGATGACGAGCTCACCCCGCGGCAGCGGCAGGTTTTCGTCGCGATCGTGCTCAACAATGTTCCGCTGGACGCCCTGGCCCTTGAGCTGGCCTCCAACCGCAACGCGATCTACAAAATGTTGTTCGATGCCCGGCGTAAGCTGCGGGCCGCTCTTGCCGCTAATGGCTATCTGAGCCACGACATTACGGGGCACTCATGAACGGCTGGCCGGAACTGGACCGGTTCTTGCGGACTGATCCGCGTGACGTGGGATGCGCCCAGGCGATGGATATGCTGCACGTCTACGTCGACCTGATGGTCGCGGGCGCCCCGGTAGAGGAGCGGTATCCGGGTATCGCGGCGCACCTGCGCGCCTGCGGTCCATGCGGCGAGGACTTCGAGGGGCTGCTGGCCGCAGTCCGCGGCGAGGGCCACTGACCGGCCTGCATACTCGCCGCCGACAGCGCCGGACCTGGTCAGTCCTTTCCCGATCATCGCAGGCCGATGGCCGTACCTGCGCTCGTGGCACCGTCCGGCGAATCCTGACCAGGCCACGCCGATCCCTGGCTTCCCTGCTGTCGTGCTAACCGCCGCCCCGATGTCGGCCGTGGACCTCGTCCGCTGCGCGGCCGGCCTGACACCCCCGCTTGCGGCAGGATCCCGGCGCCGCCTGCGCCGCTCTGGCGACGTTCGGCACGTGTTCGCCTGGGGTGGGCGAGCCCATCGCGTTCTCACCGGTGCGCCGGCGAGGACGTAAGACACCTGCCGCCGCGGACGCCAACAAGGGAGTGAACCGCACAGCGGGGCGACCGTTGGCCGCCGGCCAGGTTGTGGTCCCGCCGGAGGAAAGGACAGCACATGAAGATCCTGAAACGCCGATGGTGGCTGGCAGGGGCGGCCGCGGTGGCGGTCGCAGCCTCTGCGGTGGGCGCCACGGTGGCGTCGGCCGGGGCGGGCGCCTCCACGGCCAAACCCGGCGGCCTGGGGCAGCTATCTGGCTTCTTGCCCCGGACCCACCTGACCGAGGAAAGCGCGATCAACGTCAACCTCAGCAAGGAGACGGTGCGGCTGCCGCTGTACCCGGGGACGGCGTACGCGGGCACGCCGCACGCCGAGAAGGTCTGGTACGTGCTGCTGGACGCCTCCGACGCCGGGCTGGCGCACGACCTGGGCGTCAACTACGCGCCCAAGCTGGCCAACATCGCGATCGGCGACCCGGCTGCGGTGCAGACCGTGACGCTGACCAACCCGACACCCCTGCAGAACCCGTTCGGCCCGGGGGTGGTGAACTTCGCCGGCGCGCCGAACTTCGCCCCGACCCGGATCGCGGTACCCGGGCCCACCGGGTTCCCGCTGAAGAAGTTCCAGCCCGGCTCCGTCGCCGGCCCCGGCTACAGCCCGTTCATCAAGTTCGCCGGCTCGGACGTCGTGTACAACGCGCCGATCGTGGCGGTGGGCAACGGCCCCTTCGACGTGACCCACCACACCAACACCGGCGACCGGGTGCTGGGCATCCACATCGCCGGCCCCTCCAAGCCCGGCCAGTTCGCCGAATCCTGGGCGGACATGCTGTTCGTGAAGGGCTTCGACGCCGGCCAGCCGATCGTCTACCTGTCCACCGACGCCGGCCAGCCGCTGACCGCGGTGCTGGAACGGTCCACCTACGTGCCCGCGCTGAACAACGCCTCGTTCAACGGCGGCGACGACTTCCTCGGCTCGGCCCGCGAGCGGCTGTTCGGCTTCATCAACGGCCAGACCGGCGCCCGCAACCCGCAGGCCCAGGGCTTCCAGCACCTGGTCCTGGACGGCCACGCCTCCCAGGATGCCTCCGCCGGGAACACCGCGCTGATCAACGCGCTGCGGCACGGCGGCGACCTGCTGAACGTGTTCGGCGACTTCCCCACCCTGCTCGACCCGCGGCACGCCGACGCCTACAGCCCGCTGTGGGACGCCCAGCTCGGCCTGTGGACGCCCAAGGCGGTCAGGGAAGGGCTCAACACCCGCCAGATCGACGAGGTCCAGGTGTTCAACCTGGCCGCCACCCGGCCCGACCTGCTCACCGGGGTCAACCCCGCCACCGGCCAGCCCGAACCCTACGGCTCGGTCGGCGTCGACATCAACTGCGCGGTGATCGGGTTCACCGCCAAGGCCCCCACCGTCAACCTGGCCAATCCCGTCCCGCACTCACAGTTCCCCCCGCGGTAGGCCAAAGCCGGCCGGAGTGGGCGGGCCCCGCTAGGGTCCGCCCACTCCTTCCCGCCGCAACAGGCGCGGGTGGCACGTCCTGGGCCTGCCTGCTGCGGTCCGCGGCCGCTCGCAGCCGAGGCCTCCCGGCCGCATCCGGTGAAAGGCCCGGCAGACATCTGTCTGGGCCCGGGACAGCCGGCGAAGATATAGCGAGGACCCGTCAAATAGCAAAGGAGACAGCGCATGGTCACTGTGGGACTGCTGGTTACGCTGCAGGCCAGGCCGGGAAAGGAAGATGAGCTCGCCGGATTTCTCGCCAGCGCCCTGCCGCTGGCCCAGGCTGAGCCCGAGACGACCGCCTGGTTCGCGATCAAGATCGATGACTCGACATTCGGCATCGCCGACTTCTTCCCCGGCGCTGCGGGCCGCCAGGCTCATCTTGACGGGCCGATCGCCGCAGCGCTGCTGCAGCGCGCCGAGGAGCTGCTCGCCGCGCCCCCCGACATCAAACCGGTCGATGTCCTGGCGGCCAAACTGCCGACCTGAGCTGGCGCCTCGCCCGCAAACGAGCAGCACGCACCCAGCACCGACGCCAATCAGGGACGCGGCCAGGACAGACGCCAGGCGTGACAGGGAACGACCCCATCTGCGCGGCACCGCTGGCCCATCCTCAAGCTGGCGCTGCCGTACAGAACCGATAGCACAGCACAAGTCGCGGGCCGCATCAACCACAGTCCGTGACGGGCGGACGGCGGCGCTCCGCGCCGGATCGCCAAATACGCGTGGCTCTCGCCAGGTTGCAGACCGAGGCTCGGACCGGTTGCTCCAAGGAAGAGCTGACATGACCCGGGCCCAGGAGTTCGAGCAGCTGCGGCAGCTGCTGTTCTCGATCGCCTACAGGATCCTCGGCAGCGTGAGCGAGGCCGAGGACGCGGTCCAGGAAACCTGGTTGCGCTACGAGTCCTCCCCGCAACCCACCTCGACCGGTTGAGCACGGAGCAGCGGGCGCGGATCGTCGGCTGCCTGGTCGAGGGCAACTCCATCCGCGCCACCGTCCGCATGACCGGCGCGGCGAAGAACACGGTCACCAAGCTGCTGATTTGATCTCGGCGCGGCGTGCTCGGCCTACCAGGACAAGGCGATGCGTAACCGTCCTGCACTCGCCTCCAGGTGGACGAGATCTGGTCCTTCGTCGGGGCCAAGCAGAAGAACGTCAAGCCCGAGCACAACCCCGACTACGGGGACGTGTGGACGTTCGTGGCCATCGACGCGGACACGAAGCTGGTCCCGTCCTGGCTGGTCGGCCAGCGGAACGCGGACGACGCCTTCGTGGTGCTGGATGACCTGCGGGCGCGGCTAGCCAGCGACCGGATCCAGCGGCGCCTGGCTGATGCTGACGGTGCTGGCGGTAACCCAATTCGGCGCCGACGCCCACCTGAAACGGACACTGGGCCGGGTCGCCGGAACTGTCGCCGGGGCCGTGATTGCCGCGATTGTGGCATCAGTCAGCAGTTCCGAAGCCGAGTTGGTCGCTATCGGCCTGGTCCTTCTGGTGATCACAGCGGTGATCATGCTCGGCCCGCACCCCTACGTCCTGTACTCGATCTTCCTTACCCCAACCGTCGTGCTGTTCACCTCGACCAGCATCGCTGATGTGACCACTACCGATGCGCAACGGGTCGGGTTCACCCTGATCGGGCTGCGCTCATTCTGCTCGCCTCAGGGATCACTCTCGGATGGGCGCACTACCAACAGGCCCACAGCCAGTCAGCTGCGGCTGAATCGTAGTCTCAAACCGGCCTGTTCCCGCTCTCCAGCTCCCGCAGTCCGCTGATCACGCCAGACCATCCACAGCCGCCACGGATGGCCCGGAGCCTGGGACTCTGCTCCCGCCGCGCCGAGGCCCATTCTTTCACCAAAATAAGGGGATGGAACTCGCCTCTCCGCGAGGTGAGATGGTGCTCGGATCGCGTACGTAGCGCGGCGGACGCTACCCGACTACACGAAGGGGGGAACCCTATGTCAGGAGCGTGCTGGGGCGGCGCGCCAGGACCACGGCGGCCCGGGCTGACTCAACCTGATGGTCAGCCGCCGCAGGCCGGACGGGCTTCACCCCCGGGGGGTGAAGCGCGGCCATGACGCCAGCCGTCCTGGCATTGAGCGGCAAAACCCCATGACTCTGACCGCCGGGAGATGCCCGCCGCCTGCGGGTCCTCGCGGCGCGGATTCCGGCCCGTTGCTGTGTTCATAGGGGATGCGGCGAGAACAGGCGAGAACAGGAGATGCGCCATGGCGAAGCCTGATGCGGTATTCATCTACATCGGCACCTACCCCAGCTGGGCGGCGGCGCAAGCTGACTACGACGTCGTGAAGGACCTGCATGCGGCCGGTGCGGTCGGCACCTACGACGCCGCCGTGGTCACCAAGGACGACGGGGGCAACGTGCGCGTCAACAAGGATGAGATGGCCACCCGGCACGGCGCGTGGGGCGGCGCCGCGGTCGGCGCGCTGGTCGGCATCTTGTTCCCGCCCGCGATCATCGCTACCGCCGCGGTGGGCGCGGCGGCGGGCGGGGTGGGCGGGCATTTGTGGCGGGGCATGTCCCGCGCCGATGTCAAGGAGCTTGGGGACGTCATCGACGACGGGCAGGCGGCGCTGGTCATCGTCGGCGAGAGCAAGGTGGAGCAGGCGGTGGACAAGGCCGGGCTGAAGGCCGAGAAGCACGTCGCCAGGGAACTCGACGTCAAGCCGAAGGACATCGACAAGGCCGTCCGGGAAGCCGCCACCGAAGTCAGCTGACCCCGCCCGTTCCGGCCGGGGGATGGCTATCCCTCCGCGCGGGCCGGACCACCGGCACTTGGAGGACACATGAGACCAGTACATCGGCCAGGCCTGAGCAGACGGGGGCTGGTTCTGGCCGCCGTCCTGGTCCTGGCCACGCCGGCCACCGGATGCGGCAGCAGCAAACCGGCCTACTGCACCGACGCCAGCCAGCTCAAGACCTCGCGCCTGTGGTGATCACGCTTCGCTCCGGGGCTGCCTAGCCGCAGAGGACAGTCCTGGCATCAATAGAGGTACGGGGGCTGAGTCGCCGCGGCGGCGCCGCCAGCCGCTGGGCCTGGCGCTGGCTGGCCGGGGACTGCTTGCGGTGATGGCGAGCCCGGCACTCCCTGCGCCGTCGGAATCCCTTGCGGGGTCCAGGGCCCGGCAGGGATTTGGCTGACAGCCATGCGCTGGCCAGCGATGAATCCCTGCTGCCAGGCGGCGGTCATCAGCTGCTGCGCTGCCGGTTGCTGCTGTTGGGCTCCCCGCAGCTTGGCCACCTCGTCAGCGATCTCTTGGGGCAGCTCGCCGTACGGCGCGAAGCGGTCTGGATCGCTCTCGTAATACGTCCCGAGCACCACGAAGGAGGCGATCTGCAATTTCGCTTGCTGACGCCGCCAGGTGGTCGTCATCGGGGCGGCCAGATCCCAAGCCTCGCGCAATCGGCTCGCCGCCTCTGCAGTGTTGCCCAGCCGGTCTTCTTGCTGCGCCTGGAGGAACAGCGTGTCCGAGTTCATCCCCCTTGTCAGTTCGGGGCCATAGGCGTCGGTGTCCACAATGTCCAGCGCGCCCTTGAACGTGTCTCGGGCGCGCTTCAAGTCCTCGGCGGTGTTGCTGGTGTAATAGAACATACCGATGGAACGCAGCGTGAGAACCTTGGCGCTGGAATGGATCCTGGCGTCTTTATGCTGGATCGCCTTGTCGGCGAGGTCCCAGTAGTACCGTGCCCGTTCGATGTCCCAGACCTGGGCGAACGAGTTGGCCAGGACCGTCACGTCGAACCAGCCCGCCGCCGGCGGGTCGCTGGATGAAATCCAGAGCCGCCGGAGCAGGCGCCGGTAGGCGGGGTCATGCGACTCGTCGTCGTCCGACGGAGGCTGGAGGAGCTCGTCCGCCTGAAGGGCAAGTGTCTGGATCTCGCCTAGGGCCGCTGAGGCGTTGGGCACGGTTCCGCCGGGGGTTTGCTCCGGGCTCCCTGCGTAACCGAAGCTCTTACCGAGCGCCAGCCATAGCTTGTGCACGAGATTGTCGAACTCCTGCTGGGTGTCAGCATTCGCCCCGGCCCGCTGGAGTCGGAGGGTAAGAAGGCTGACCGCGAACGCGAGTGCCGCGAAGCCGGCGCTCGACACTGCTATCCAGTCGCTGGCGTTCATGTAGTGATCCCCCCATGCCGTTCATGCGAAGTGATTAACATCTTCGCTTGGGACGAGAGTGATCGTCCAACGTCACGGAACCATAACTGCCGCCCGCAAGCAGCTGCGGGTAGTGCTCCAGCAACTCCTGCAGAACCGCCTCGGCCTCATAGGGCGCAACCGCCAGGGACACGAGCTCCTCGCCCTGGCGGACGAAAATCACGTCATCCGCCATGATTCTGGACTCCCAAAAAGTCGCGCACGGACCCCCTGCATTGTCTCGGTCCGCGAGTCTCCGCACGAGTACCAACGCCAGGGAGCAGGTGCTGGACGTGCCGCCCGAGCTGGCCGCCCGGGTGCGGCTGCTGCAGGCCGGGGATACCAGCAAGAACGACCCCGACGATGCCCGGCCGGTGGCGGTCGCGGCGCTGCGCTCCACGGCCAGGCGCCCGGTGCTCGCTGAGGACCACGCCGCCGTGCTGAAGGTCTGGGCCAAGAGGCACCGGGACCTGGCCCGGGCCCGCAACCAGGCGCCTGCCGGCTGCATGCGGTGCTCTGCGACCTGGTCCCTGGCGGTCACCAGAAGGAGATCTCCGCGGCCCAGGCCGCCCGCATCCTCGAGCGTGTCAGCCCATCCGGCGCGGTTGCCCGGGCCCGCTGTGAGCTCGCCGCCGGGTTCCTCGCCGGCATCCGCCGCCTGGACGCCCAGCTGCGCGACACCAGCAAGAAGCCGGCCGCGGCGGTCCGGGCCCCGGGCACCGGCCTGACCGGCCTGTTCGGCGTCGGCCCGGTCATCGCCGGGACCGTGATCGGCGACGTGCGCCAGGTGTTCCGGTTCCCCAGCCGGGACCACTTCGCCGCCGCCAACGGCACCGCCCCGGTCGAGGTGTCTTCCGGCGGCCGCAAGATCTGCCGGCTGTCGCTGCGCGGCAACCGCAGGCTCAACCACGCGATCCACATGGCCGCGATCACTCAGATCCGGCATAAGCACAGCCAGGGCCGGGCCTGCTACGAGAAGAAACTGGCGGAGGGCAAGACGCACAAGGAGGCGCTGCGGGCGCTCAGGCGGCGGATCAGCGATGCGATCTACGCGGCGCTGGCGGCCGACGCCCGGCAGGCCGCTGCCGCCTGCCCAAAGAGCCCGGGAGGGCAACCGGGGAACCGCTCTGTCTCCAGGGCGGCCGGCTCACACCCCGCACGCCGGCTCTTCGGGCAAGCCACTCCCGGGCCTGCCACCACCACACGGCCCGGCGCTACCGCAGGCCGCGCCCCAAGTCAGCCGAACCGAGCCCATCAGCGCCCGGCCCGGAACCCCGCGGCCGCGTCGAAGAAACCCCGGCCAACCAGTTGACACCGACAGCAAAGAGGACTCGCTATGCGCGGAAACGCCCTCTTCGATCTCGCTTGTTGGAGGCGCGCCTAACAGGGTCTTCTGTCACTCGCTATTCCTGGCGAATTCGCGGCGAAGTTTAGCGGCCTGGAACTGTATCACCTGGTCACGAGCATTGTGAGACTGATCTGCGGCAGATCTTTGCGGCTATCGGCAGGAGACTCGATGCTATGACAGGGCCGGGCACGGTGCTGTGGTCATTGGTCTGCAGCAGCGCCAGATATAGGTCGCGCTGGTCGGCCGCGTGCACGTGGTGGCACATGTGCGTGAGGCAGTCCGGTGCGGCGACGCGCCCCGTGCGGGCGGCCTCGATCCGGCCGCGGTCATACCTGGCGTCTGTCCGCGGCGCGGCCATGCTGACCACGACCGGTCAGGATGGGCGTCCAGCCGGAAGCACTGGCCCTATAAGGCGTGGAGCAGGTCGTAGGTGCAGGCCAGGCCGACCACCATCTTCACGGCCTGTTCCTTGAATTCCGGAGCGTAATACTTGCCTTTCGCCATTTCTCCCCGTCCCCTTTCAGGGAAGATCTTATTGATCTCCCTGTTCGGGAACTCGGGGGCACCTCAACTATTCATTTGGCTGTGGCAGGCGGAGTCCATATCGGCCGCGCTGACGGCTTGCGGCGGGGGGCATTGCGCCTGCAAGAGCGGGTCGGGTATCCGGGCGCCGAGTCGCAGCAAGCCGGCTCCGGTCAGTGCTACCGCCAAGGCGCCGCCCCACCAGACGGCGTCGGGTGACGTTGCGAGCAGCGCGCCGCCGACCGCGGGGCCGAGGGCCACGCCTGCCGTGAAGCTGAGGCCGTAGAGCGACATGTAGCGGCCGAGCAGATGCGGCGGTGCGAGGTCGGCGACGATGGGGCCGACCACGATGAACTGCGCGCACTCACCGATCGCGATCACGATCGCGACCCCGGCCAAGACGGTGGTGGCGGTGAGCGTCGAGCTCGTTAGCGTTGCGAGCAGGACCGCGAGCAGGCCGATTGCAAATAGCGCGCTGGTCGCGGCAAGAGCGTGTGCGCGGCGCATGCGCTTGACGACCCGTGTGGCTGGAATCTGCGCGACGACGATGAAGAAGGTGTTGATGAAGATGACGACGCCGATCTCGCCCGGCCCGACAGGCGTGTGCGCCTTGGCGAACGGCGCGAGGATGTTGGAAAAGAGCGCGCCGCCGGTCATCACGAGCACGATGTTGGCGGCGATCAAGATGAGGAAGAGCCGGTCGTGAGCAACTGCTCGGAAGCCGGTTCCCCTGTCGCTCGCCGACGCAGCGTTCGCAGGGCGAGGATTCGGGATCCCCACGAGCACAACCAGCGCGAAGACAGCGAAGGTGAGGCCGTCGAAGAGGTAGAGCGCCTGGAACGCGCGCAGGTCATGGGCGGAAGCGATGATGAAGCCCGCAACCGTCGCGCCGCTGCCGAGACCGAAGTTGCCGGCGACTCGGCGGAGCGCGATCGAGGAGGCGCGCTGCTCCGCTGACACCAGGGTCAGGGTCAGAACCTGGTTCGCGGTGTTCGCGACTCCGAACCCGGCGCCGCCGACGGCCGAGCAGACGAAGGCTTGCCAGGGACGGTCGACGAAGGCGAAGCCCGCGTAGCCGAGTGCGCTCGCGAGATTGCCGGTGATCAGGATCGGCTTGGCACGGAAACGATCGAGCAGCGCACCCGAAGAGGGCGTTACGACCGCCGCCGTGCCCATGACCGCCGCCAGGACCAGCCCCGCAGTCGCCGTTGGGAAGCCGCGGGCCTGGTGCAGGTAGATGATCTCGAAGGGAAGGATCAGTCCGGTGCCGAAGTAGTTGACCGCGGTCCCGGCCTGAAGAACGATGACAGGCCCCGACAGGCCCGTCCGCCAGCCGCCGAACACACGAGCGAGCATCCTGCTCACTTGCTTCCTGCGGTTGGCTGCAGACGATTCCATCGTCAACCTTCCAGGGTCGTTTCCAGCTGCTGCGGCACGATCCGGTGGGCGGATCGTCCGGGCGGTCGGTAGTGCATACACCGCGGCACTGGGAAACTGGGCGCCCGCGAGCCGCCCAGTTCGCGCCGTGGGCGGTGTATATACCGGGCGGAGGTACGACGTGGTGCGAAGGAAGGAGCGCAGGATGGTGACAGCCGATCTGCTCTCACGGGCGCGGGCAGGGGATGGAGAGGCGTTCCGGGAGCTGGCCGAGTCCCACCGGCGGGAGCTGCAGGTGCACTGCTACCGGATGCTCGGATCCTTCCAGGACGCCGAAGACGCCGTCCAGGAGACGATGCTGGCTGCCTGGCAAGGCATCGGCGGGTTCACTGAGGAACGCGCGTCGCTGCGCACCTGGCTGTACAAGATCGCCACCAACCGGTGCCTCAACGCGCGCCGCGCGGCGAGCCGGCGCCCGGCCAGGGAGTGGGATATGTCGCAGTTCGAACCGCCCGTGCCGACGCCGCGCGACGAGGCCGTCTGGCTGCAGCCGTTTCCTGACGCATTGCTCGAGGACGCCGTCGACCGGCCGCTCGGGCCGGAGGCCCGCTACGAGCAGAGCGAAGCCATCTCGCTGGCCTTCGTGGCCGCCCTGCAGATGCTTCCGCCGCGCCAGGTCGCCGTCCTCATCTTGCGCGACGTCCTCGGATTCCACGCCAGCGAGGTGGCCGGCATGCTGGAGGTGACCGTCCAATCGGTCAACAGCGCCCTCAAACGAGCCCGCGCCAGCCTGCAGCGCCGGCAGCAAGCCGCCGGCCACCAGCCGCCGCCCGCCGCCGGCTCGCCCGCCGAGGACGCGATCGTGGCCATGTTCGCCCGCGCGTGGCAGTCGGCCGATCTCGACGCGCTGGTGGCCCTGCTGACCGACGACGTCTTCATCGCGATGCCTCCGGAGCCCTTCGGATACGAGGGCCGAGACCTCGTGACCCGCTACTGCGCCCGCCAGTTCGGCGCGGGCCGCAGGTTCGACCTCGTGCCGACCCGAGCCAACGGCCAGCCCGCGTTTGCGGCATACCTGCGCGTCCCGGCCGGAATCCGCCACGCGACCGCCTTCTACGTGCTCACCCTGGCCGGCGACCGGATCTGCGCCATGACCCGCTTCGAGGCCAGCGTGCTGCCGTGGTTCGGGCTACCTCGATCGCTCCCGGCCCGGTGACCAGCCTTGGAGCAGCGATAGTGAGCAGCAGCGATCCTGGCCGGGGAATGCGCCCTCGAATACCAGAGCCTCAGCAAGATCCCCGGCCCATCCGCCGCGGCGGGCAGCACGCAGGCAGCAGGCGGAGCGGCGGCCACAGGCGGTAACCCGGCGACTCCCGGCCCGCTATCGCCAATGGCCGTTCCATTGTGGGCCGACCCCCGATTCCGGTACGCCAGCTCGATCCCGGCTAACGAAGATCGACCCCGCGAGGAGGACACCATGCATCCAGACATCCTGCGGCAGCTCGCCGCCGAGCACACCCGGGATCTGATTACCGAGGCCGGTGAGGCGCGGCGGGCCCGTGAAGCCCGCCACACCCAGCGGCGTCGGCTGGCAGCGCACCTGAGGCGGTCAACCCGGCTGGCAGCGCAGCAGCCCGGGCCCCGCCGGGATCCAGGATCCCGGTCACGCCGGCCGCGGACGGCCGGGTAGAGGCGTCCCGGTAGTCCTGACGAAGAATCCAACGGCTCAGCACATAAGAGAAAGGAACTCACCGGCCATGACACGTGACGCCGTTACCAGTGACCAGCTGCCAGCACCGGGCCTGCCGTTCTCGGTGGCCGTGCGCGGCGGCGGGCTGCTTTTTCTGTCCGGGCAGGTGGCCCAGGACCCGGCCACCGGCGAGCTGGTCGACGGCGACGTCGCCCAGCAGGCCGACCAGATCCTGCGCAACATCGCGGCCACTCTGGCGGCGATCGGCAAGGACCTGGACGACGTGATCCGGGTCGGGGTCTACCTGACCGACATGTCGCAGTTCGGCGCGATGAACGAGGCGTACCGCAGGCACTTCGCCGAGCCCTACCCGGCCCGCACCGCGATCGGCGTGGCCGCCCTGCCGCTGGGCGCGGCAGTCGAGATGGATGTGGTGGTGGGCTGAGGTCAGCGCCGTTGATCAGCGGCACCAGCCGCGGCTTGGGGCCCGCGGCGTCGTGCTCCCTTGCCGTGGCGGACGTTCAGCTTGCCGAACCAGCCCAGCTCCCAGCGCACGTCGTCCAAGTCGAGCATGCGGATCTCGTTGACCCGCAGGCCGACGCCGGCCTCCAGCCGCGCGGCCGCGTAGTTCCGCGCGGCCGGGACGAACTTGCGGCGGGTGGCCAGTTCCTCGCGCTACCCGGCGAACAGCCGCTCGATCTCCGCCCCGCCCGGCGGGACGCGTAGTTCAGGCACGGTCATATTCGCGATGAGAGCGCGCCATTCGGCCAGAAGGCCGCACAGAACTGGAGCGTCTGCGCGCAGGACCCGTGGTGTAACCCTCCTGCGGCAGCCGGACATAGTCGGAGTTACGCGCGAGCGCTGAGAAAGAATACGGCTCAAGAAGCCAGCAGCCATTTGATCGTGATCATGATGCATGGGTGTGCATAACCGGGCATCGGCATGCACTCAAGCAACGTCCGCTATTCGGCATGTGCGGAAGTCTCATCACTGCAGAAGCCGGTAGGTTTGTGCAGCAGAATAGCCTCCCATGAGCGCGTCGGCGCTCGAACAGGGAGTGATGATGGCGGCGGGAGGCTAGCCAATAGGTCAGCCGTTCTCCGCATTCCCGAGTACTCCTCCAGACCATTCCAGACACAGTAATCGCAGGCAGGCGCCGTATCCAGTCTGGTCAGAGAGTCCTCTTATTTGCATGGCATGCAAGAGGTCAGGGGTTCGACTCCCCTTAGCTCCACCCAGGTCAGCGGCGGGTTCCCATCATGGAACTGGCCGTTTTTGATCTTGGTGAAGCAGCAAGTGCAGCAACGGGGTTCATCTGTCCAGCCACCCCCGAGCTTCCTGAGTGCCTCGCGCGTGTCCGTTGGCGGAACCTTGGTGTAAATCTCCGAGGACAAGGCTGCGAACCTGCCCCGGCCACTTGTCTGATTTGATGTGAGTGGCGGCGATCCGGCTGCTGGCGCAGGTCGCTGACCAGGGCCGCTGCCTGTACTGTACGCCGCCGTCACCCGCATCCCCGGCAACAGCCTCGTCTGGTCGACGCTAACAGGCCGACTTCCCAACCCCTCGCTCCAGGGCTCGGATGCCTTCCTCGGCCAAGTGGTCCACGAACGCCTGGAGTGCTGGACGTGTGCCGTCGATCTTGATGCCGAGCGGGCCAGTCGCCGGGTAGGCAACCGTCTTCACCTTCGCCGTGAGCTCCTTCGTGATCCGCTTCTTCACGGCCTTGTTGACTTCGGCATACGCCACTGGGCCGAGTTGTCCCCCAGCGCCACTCGAGGTCCGCGCGACCCTTGGCTCCCGTCAGCTTGGGCGCTTCTGGCTCCTCGTGTCCTCTTTCGGGACATGGTCGAGAGCGGAGAACAGGTTTCCCTTCAAAGCCTGCGGCAGTCACCATCTGTCGAGTATCCGCGCTCTGCGGCTCGGGCAGGTGCCCGTCTCCGAAGGCTCGCCAGGGGTGGCCGTTCGCGGGCCGGCGACCGCTGGCATCAATCTCGGGCACTATGTCTAGGCCCTTGTCGTCGCGGTCGTGGAGCGCCGGGGCTAGACGTTGAACTTGGTGAAAACCTCGTCCCACAACTTGTGGACTGCCGTCCATTCTTCGACGTCATCAGACGCCAGGATGGAAGACCAGGAGTTGGCTTGCTGCCACGCCCGCCGGATCTGCGTGATTTCGGCAAACGGATCGGCCGGTGGTCCGCTCATGGACTTGGGCCGCCAGCTCAGGTCCCGACGCGAAGCTTCTTCCACAACGGCCCTTCCCTTGAGCGCATTGCTGAGTTTAGCGCGAGACGGCGGGCCGATAACCGCAAGCGCGTGCCATGCATCGGCGACCAAGATCGGCATCCGGATCTCGGCAAGCACACTCAGTCGTCTCTCACCCGGTGGCGCCAGCTTCTGGCCGAGCAGCGCCGCTTTCTGTCGCGCCTCAAGTCGTGTCCTGTCCCGGTCGAGTACTGATTGCCGATGACGCAACAGCGCCGCCCAGTAGGACTTCTCGACGTCGCGCAGTTTCTCGTATCTGTCCTTGACTTCGTCGTTCGCCCCGCTGACCCGCGCGGCGAACTCGTTCATCTTCTCCTCGTACTCCTTGCGCTTCTGGTACGCATCCACGACAATGTCGATCGCCTTCGCCGCCGAGGCGTAAGGGTTGACCAGGACCAGGGCGTCGCTGAGACTCAGTTCAAGTGCGTCATATGTCGGCTTGTTCTTGCCCAGGCGTTTCGCCTCCGCGATGGTGCGCTTGAGTTCTCCGGCCGCCTGCCAGAATTCGTGTCGCTGCACTTCGAACTGCCCAGCGGTCGAGGCCGCATCAAATACGAGACCGCGCAATATGCCACCTTCGGCGTTCGCGTACTTCGCTTGTTCGTCCCGCCACTGCCGGTAGAGGATCTTCTTGTCAGTATCTTCAGGTCTGTCGGTGGTAGGTCTCAGCGCGTATTTTTGTCGCGACGTCATCAGATTCGGCAGCTCCGGGGCGCCCGCGCTGAGCAGATCCTGCAATCGGCCGATCGCAGTGAGGACTTCACCGAAATACTGAACGAAGTCATTGTAGTCCGTGACGAAATCGCCCAGCCGCCCCGCGCCAAAGCGAGCCCATTCCTTGCTCACACTCAAGGGCCATGGGGCACGCGCGGTGAGCCGCCGCTCCAATCGGCCGATGACACTGGACGTCAGGACCAGGCCGGACGGGTGCGTCGACGCGTATTGCTTCTCCTGGGACGTGTACCTGTTGCCCCGGATCGCATAGTCGTCTTCCTCGTTCTCCGCTTCGGCCTCACTCTGCGCCAGATCGTCCTCGTGGTCGGGCGCCCGGCGCCCGCGAGCGCATTTGTTACGGTCGCCCGGCTTGGGGGTCCGGCCGTTCAGGATGGCGACAATAGTGTCGTAGCAGTACATGTTGTTGACGCTGGGGCGCCCGACGGTCGCCTTGTGGTGCTCGAGCCTGAAGTAGATGTGCATGGCCTCGTGTAGCAGAGTGCTGGCCATAAAGTCGCCATGGCCGTCGCGGTACCACTCCCACCACTCCCGCCCGAGGCAGATGTGGTGGCGACCCCGATAGCTGCTGCAGGCTCGGTACGAGGAGGGCGGCTCGGTGCATTCCGGGCAGTGGGCGGCACTGCCCCAGCAGAAGAAGTGCATGTACCCGCCACCGAGGATGCGTGACCCGTTGTCGATGCGCAGGGCCACGAGTGCACCCAGATCAGGCCACGACGCGTTCCCGGGGCGCCAGGCCGGCACGAATGTCGGCGGGACATTGAAGATGCTACGGAAGATCCGCGACGTCCGAACTGAGCGTGGCCGCGCACGCAGGGCGCGTGACGCTGCCATCGCGTCACGCTGCGCTTGCGCGACCGCTGTGCCCACCGCGCGCCTGAGCTCGGCTACCGTCACCGCCCGCCCCAGAACAGCCTGGACTTGGGCGCGCTCGGCATTGGTGCAGGAGAAGCCCATCTTCAACGGCTGCGCGCGATGCGTTCCCAACTCGAGCTCATGGGAGGGGTCATCGGTCAGATGGCAGTCAGCGGCGAATGCGGATGGGTGTCGCATGCTCGACCTCCTTCACCGGGAGCCCAACGTAATTGCCTCCCCGCGACCCCGCCAGTCACCTTCCTTAGGTAGCACGATCTCGTTGTCGCGCATCTGAGCTACCTCCGGTTGGGTCCCGCGGACGCGGGAGCAGAGACGTGCTTCACGCGCTGGTGTGACTACTGCCGTCAGCAGGCCTGGTCTTTCATGGGCACTGCCAATCGCGACGACCGAGGAGCTCCCATGGCGAGATACCCAGCCGGCCCTGAGAGCGAGCTGGAGGACGAGTTCGAAGCCGAGTTCGAGGACGAGTTCGAAGCCGAGGACGAGGACGAGCTCGAAGCCGAGCTTGAGGATGAATTCGAAGCCGAATTCGAGGACGAGTTCGAAGATGAGGACGAGGGCGAGGAGTTCTTCGGCGGCGTCGCGAGTGCACTGGGCGGCCTGCTGGGAGAAGAGGAAGACGAGGACGAGGACGAGGCCTTCCTGGGGGGGACCGCGAACATAGCCGGGTCTCTCCTCGGCGAAAGCGAGGACGAGGACGAGGCGGAGGAGTTCTTCGGCCAGATTGGCCGGGCCTTGAAGAAGGCGGCGCCGTTCTTGCGGGTGCTGGCGAAAACCGCGGGTCCACTGGTGGCAACGGCCGTAGGTGGCCCTGCAGCAGGTGCTCTTGCCCGGGCGGTCACCTCACAGCTGGAAGGCGAGTTCGAGGAGGAGCTTGAGGGCGAACTCGAAGCGATGGCGGCCGGTCCCGTATCCGCCAGCCAGTCCATGGCCGAGTACTTCGCGGCACGCGCAGCAGCGAGCGAGTCCGAGACCGAGGCCGAGGCGTTCACTGGGGCTGCCTCCTATATATCCATCTCACCGCAGGTCCGGCGCGACCTCGAGCGGATGCTCCCGGCGCTGCTGCGCGGCTCCGCTGCGCTCACCCGCCTGCTGCACCCCAACCGTCACACGCGGCAAGCGGTGCGGCTCGTGCCCGGCATCGTTGACGGTGCCGCGCGGACTCTCGCCCGGCGCGCCGCCGCAGGAGACGTGGTGGGCCCGGTCGAGGCGGGCCAGGCGCTAGGCGGCGCTGCGTCCCGGGCGCTGGGCGATCCACGCAGCCGCTACTCCATCATGCGCCGTCACGCACGCGGCCTCGCGCTCGCCCGGCGCCGTCGCACTCGTTACGGCAGCAGTGGATGGCGGTATGGCCCGGCTGGCCAGCCAGTCCAGGGCTATAGGCCTACCGGGCGTCGCGGTGGTTACGGGCGGCCGGGCATGCATTCCCGGCGGGCCACCGGCCTGTCACGTTCCTCGGTCGGACGTGCCCCGGTCCGCGACCGCGTCGTGGGCTCGCGAAGTCGTGTATCAGGCCCGCGGCCCGGCTTCGTCAGAGTCGTCACCCCCGTCCGGGTCCCCTCTCGTCAGGGACGCCCGCCGCAGGTAGTGCGCGTGGTGAGCGACGTCCGCGTCCCGCGCGGTGCCGTGGCAGCAGGGCGGCCGACAGCGGTGCGGCCGCGCCGGTGACGCCAGCACTGGCCCAAGGCCCGGTGCCCGCAAATGACTGACTTCCAGGAGGGCAGGAGCATGACGTCGACAGCTAACTATCGTTACCCGCGTATCGAGGGTGAGTCCGAGGAGGAGGCTGCGGCTTCCCTGGCCGCCGAATTCGAGGACGAAGACGAGTTCGAGGACGAGTCGGAGTATGAGGACGAGGCCTTCCTCGGAGGGATCACCAAGGCCCTCGGTGGCTTGCTCGGTGGGAGCGAGGACGAGGAGGAGGCCGAGTACGACTTCGAGTTCGAAGCCGAGGCCGAGGCCGAGGCCGAGGCCGAAAGTGAACTCGAGGACGAAGCGTTCGTCAACCCGATTCGGCGCATCTACCCTGACGCCGAGCTGATGGCTCATCTGTCGTCCCAGGCCGCGCGGGCTGAGGGCGAGGATGAGGCCGAAGCGTTCATCGGAGCGCTCATACCGCTTGCAGCCCGGTTGATTCCGCGTGCTGCCGCACTCATCCACCGCAACGCGCCCACGCTGATTCGCGGCGCGACGCGGCTCGCGGGGCAGCTGCGCAGGCAACCGCGCGGTCGCCGACTGGTCACCACCTTGCCTGTGGTACTGCAGCGCACGGCTCAGAGCCTGTCCGACCAGGCGGCCGCCGGCCAGGCGATCACCCCCGCCGGGGCACTGGACACGCTCGGTGCCATCGCACAAGGAGTGCTGAGTGACCCGGCCGACTGCCGCCGCGTCATGTCCGCTGTCGGGACGTTCGACCGGCGGTATCACCGCAGGCACCGGGGACGGCTCTACTCCCGGGCCGGTGGCAGGGTCATGCAGGCCCGTCCGCGTACCTCCGGCGGGCAGCCGCAGCGCCGCTACTCAAGCTCGTCGGCACGCCGTGCCCGCCGCCGTCGCTGAGGCCGCGCGTTCGCGAGCTTTCCCCGCAGCCCAGCCCGCGCGAATCCGCGGCGCCGGGCCGGGGAGGCCCGAGGACCTCCTCGGCTCCTACCTGGCAGGGCAGGCACTCAATGTGCGCCGGCACCTGCAGGCACTGCGGGATTTCAGCCGTGCGGAGTTCGGAACAGGGGTGGCCGCACCCAGCGAAGGTCACATCCAGGCAGTGAACGAGCTGCTGGCACGCCTTCGACAGCCGCTCGCCGTCACCGTCGAGGAGCTGGCAGAGGCGACGGAGCGCGCCCGTCGTGATCACGATGCCGCAGGCATCGAAGCCGTGCTTGCGCTGAAGACCAGGGCACACGACCGGGTACGGGCCACCGAGCGGGTCTGGGACTTCTTCTTCGAATTGTTTGGCCAGCGGCAAGGGGCCTTCGGCGAATGGCTGGTCGCCTGCGACCGTATCGCCCTCGACTGCTACCAGCACGTGTTCATGCACCTAGGCAACGCCAGAAGCATCCCCGCGCCACCGCCGTTCTCTTACATGCGGACGGGCTTCAGCCCTGCGACGTTCCGCAGAGGGATCCCGCTCCGCAGGCTTGGCCGGCAGCTCAACCCGTTTCCACTCGTGCAGCTGCCGTACCACCGGCTGGTCAACCCGTGGACCATGGGAGCTCTGCTGCACGAAGTGAGCCACAACCTGCAGAACGAGCTAGAACTGGAACGGGCCGTCCCCCTGGCCATCTACCGCAAGGTCAGCGCCGCAACCAGCCCGCAGATCGCGCGGATCTGGACGCGCTGGAACCGCGAGATCTTCTGTGACCTGCTCGGTACCATGCTCGGCGGGGAAGCCTTTGTCCTTTCGCTGATGGATGTGGTGGGGCGATCCCGCGAGCAGGCCCTGACGTACTCCCCGCGCGGTGTACACCCCACTGCGTACCTGCGGACGTTCCTGTCCACCGAACTGCTGCGTCGCATGGGCTTCGCTGACACGGCCCGCAGATATGACCAGGCGTGGCGGTCGCTGTACCCCTCGACTGCGGGAACGACGATCCCGTCCGCCGTCCTGCAGAGCTGGCGCACCGCCGTCCCTGCTGTCGTTGATGCCATCTGCTATACGCCCTTCGCGGCGCTGGGCGGCAAGTCCCTGCGCGAGGTGATCACCTTCGAGCCGCGGCACCAGCTCATGATCGAGGAAGCGGCCCGTCGTCTGGCGAAGGGGACGGACCCCGGTGTCATACCGGAGCGTTTCCTGATCGGCGCTGTCCGCACCGCACTCGACCGGCGGATGGCCTCCCCTGAGCAGCTCACCCGCAATTTCTACCTTGAGCTCGCCAGGAGGTGAGGTCATGACGCAGCAGCGTGCCCGCGCGGACCTCATCACCGCCGCCGACGATCTGTGGACGGCCGTCTGCGAGTTCGTGCTCATTGCGCTGGAGGACGCCCCCAGTCCCAGCGACCTGGCGGTGGTCGACGATCTGGTCGACACCGTCAGCGGCCTGCAGGGCGACGTGGCCGCCTGCCGGGACCTGGCATCGGCCTCCCCGGCGCTCTCGTCGGCGATGCTGGCGGAATTGCAGCACCAGCTCACCGAAGCTTCACTCCGGTACTGGCGCGAGATCCGCGCGTACGAGCCGGCCGCCCAGCTGCGCAGCGCCGCACGCAAGCGCGGGGGTGAGTGGACGGCCTGGCTCGGCAGCGTGCAGGAATCAGCAGCACGGTGCGAGGCACCGCTGCGGGCGGCGGAGTCCGCCTGTCACGCCGCATGGGCAGAACTCACCGAGGCGCAGCAGCCTCCCCACCGGGATCCTGAGACTCCCCTTAACCGATCAGATGACATCAGGAGGACACCGTGAGCGACGACGAGCTCTCCCCTATCCCGGTGATTGACGTCGACCAGGCATTTCCGCCGCTCACCTCCGACTGGAGGCGTGGCTCATCCTCATCGGGAGGCGGGGACGGCTCGGTCACCCCGGCCGTCGAAGGAGCGCTGCGTGACGTGCTTGGCTGGCGGCCGCGTGCTCAGGACACGTCCGCATTTACGGCCGCGCTCACCGCCTCGTTCCCGCTGACAGAGGTAGAAGGGCACGTGGTCGCGACCTACAGTCCCCGCGGATTCGCCATGCAGGCGGACCTCGGCGCTGTATCAGGCGGGCAGGCCTCGCTCTACAACAGGGCTGTCTCGGCCCGGACGCAGATGCTCACGCTGCTTGACGGCCTGACTGCGCTGCGCCCAGACGCCGATACGGAGAACTGCGAGGCATTCCGCAGGCTCGTCCGCGACGCCATTACCACGCTGGTCTCCGAGATGGGCACCCCCGGCGGCCCGCGCGTCGCCGTGGTGGACGCATTCCTGCGGCAGCTACTCGGTGTGCCCCCGTCCAAGGTCCCCTCCGCGACGAACGCCGACACCGTCAGCGGGCAGCTCGGCGCGCTGCGTGTGCAGTTTGGCTTCGAGGCGGCCTTCGTCAATAACGCCGACCAGGAGGGGATACGCACGGCCTTCTGGACTTTGGTCGATCTTGCACTCGATATCAGCCGGGCCTGGGTGTCGCAGCGCAGCCAGTTCACCGGAAAGAACCAGAACGGGTTCCTTGGCACCCAGCTGGTCCTCATCAATCAGCTTCTGAGTGCCGCGGCGGAGCAGATCGATGAGGTGGAGGCGGCACTCGACTCTGTGTATGTGTCGGCGGCCGAACGGCAGACCATCAGGCTACGGGGCGCACAGGGCCTCACGCTCGACGGCCTGCTGAGCTGGGCTCGTTCCTTCGTCACCGACGAAGGGCCGCGCATCGCGCGGGACGCCGGACGTGACGGGATGCGGACCTCGTTCACGCCGACGGTACTGGACATCGTGGCTCAGGTCACCGCGCTGCTGAGAGCAATCGGCAGGCCGACGGTAGCTGTGCCCCCGGCATTCCACGCCGCAGCGCCATCCGCGCCCGGCGCCGTGCAGATTCCGCTGATCACGCTTTACCCGCAAACGAGAATGCCGCCCGGAATGCAGGCTGCACGCACCCAGATCTCGATTTCAGCGCTTGACTCGCTGCTCTGGCGGCTCGCAAAAATTGCGATGCGGACCAGCGGGTATTCAGATGTCGTTCTCTTCGATGCCGTCGTCGCGAGCGACGACGGCAACCAGGAAATCCTGGTGGCGGTCCGCGGGCTGAACATCAGTGAATCGCTTGTTCCAATATTCCGAAGCCGCGTAGTACCCGTCCATGACTCCAGCCTACGCAAAGAAGTGCGGCCGAAGGAGGGTCGGACATCGTCCGACGACGACACAATATCAGCGGTATTCAACCAGGTCGATCTCGTCCAATGGCTCAGTGTGTACGACGCGGCGCATCCGGCCAGCCCATCAGCAGTCCAGGTTATGGGGCTTACTGGTCGAGCCGTCGGAGGCCGGGTCCGGGTCCTGCCTGCATCGGCGCTCCCGATCGCGCTGCGGGACACCTTGACAGGCAAGCGCGTCCGCGGCTTGCAGACACGACCATGATTCACCGGCTACAGCGGTCAGGCCGACTTCACACAGCAGCCTGACAGCAGGAACGTACGAAGAGAGGTGGAGGGCCGTGCTCTCTGAGAAGGACTATCAGGACAGGCTCGACCGTGTTCAGGCGCTGCGCGAGCAGGTGACGCAGCGGCTCTCCGGGAGCCTGGTGTCCAATCCGGCCCTGGCCGAGGAGCTCAACCGCCAGATCGACGCGCTGATCGACGCGGCTGCCGCGGCTGACTCTGCCGTGGCCGGCCCGCCCGACGGCGGGCTGGCCGAACTGGTCGGGGTTGGCCCGGATGCGTCACCGGATTTCGGCACGGTCAAGGTTCCGCAAGGAGTCTCCCCGTACGACGAGAGCATCAACTCAGAACGGATCGTCGCGGTCGGTGACCTGTATTACATCTACCAGCACGAGCGCATCGGAGTTTTCCGCGTCGTGCAGAAGCTGAAGGAGCTCTTCGAAGGCGGTGCGGTTCGGCTGTCCGGCGGGCCTGGCGCCTACCACCTCTACCAGTTCGATCGGCGGGACGTGCTGCGCTATACCCGGAAGGACCGCGTCGCCGCGTACCGGAGGGTACTCGGGTACGGCAGCGGGCTCGGCTCCGCGCAGAGCCGTCCCAACACCGACTTCCACATGCTGTTTTCTCATTTCGTCAATCAGGTCACGTTGTTCTGGCGGGATAAGCGCATCAGCGATGTTATCCGCGAGCGCGCGCTTGACCCAAGCTTCGGCTCGATTGCGGTTGTCCGCCGCGCCGGGCTCGATTTGCGCAATAACCTCAAGTTCACTTCATTTGGCCACCTGAACGTACTCAGGGTCGAAGTCATGCAATTGCTCGAAGAATGCTTCCGCATACTCGATGCCGATGACGTCAAGGATCTGTTCGGTGCCAACAACGCCTGGGACGTGGTGGACGAAGTCCTCATCCGCTACTTCGACCAGCGGCTGCAGAGCAGCCCGCGCCAGCGGATGGGAGTGACCGGCCGGGAGGTGCTGCGCTGGCTCGCAGGTGACCACATCCTCAAGACAACTCGCGGCGAGTTCGAGGCCCTGCTGATGGAAATCGCCGAATCATCCGAGGAATGGCTGACCTCGGCGCAGGCCATGAGCCTGGCCCGCCGGACTGGCAGCGACCGGGTGCTGCCCTGGGAACAGATGGGCCAGTCCGGCGTCGCCTCTTCTTATGGAGAGCGCAGTCCGCTCGCCCAGTCCCCGGCCATGCGCCGCTCGCCGATGTTCCCCCGGCGTGGCGGGCTAGGCACATATCGCGGTGGCAGGTCGGGGATGCGCCCGCCTGCCCGCGCTCAGCGACCCTGAGCGTGACGAGCATGCCTGGTGTCGCCGCGCCCGCCTTCACTACTGCGCCGGCTCAGCTCGCCGACGACCCGATTATCGGCGCAGCACTGGCGCGGACCCGTGCCTCCATGCCCACTCGTATCGGCGAGCTGGCCGACTGGCTGGCGATCCCATCGGTGAGCGGGTCATCGCGGCACGAGCGCGACCTGAGGCGTGCGGCCAGGTCCCTCGAGGACCACCTGCGCCGGGCAGGGGCGACGATTAGTCGGCTGAGCACGGGCGACGCTGCGGTGATCGTTGGCTACACGCCCGGACCGCGAGGGTCGCCGGTGGTGGTGGTCTACGGGCACTACGACGTGCAACCGGCCGGACCCGGCTGGACGTCTCCGGCCTTCCGGCCGAATCTGGTCGGCGGCTCGTTGGTGGCTCGTGGTGCCAATGACGACAAAGGCCAGCTATTCGCCGTGATCGCGGCGCTGCGCGCGTGGCGCGAGTCGGGCGGGGTGCCGAGCACCGTTGTCGTCATCGGGGAAGGCGCAGAGGAGGTAGGTAGCCCGGGTCTCGGTAAAGCTCTCGCTGCAATCGCGCAGCGGGTGAGACCTGACGTCATCCTGGTTTGCGACACCGAACGGGGCGCGGACGACGTGCCTGCGGTAACGATCTCCCAACGGGGTCACGCGGTGCTGTCCTTGCGGGTCGACGTCGGCGGCCAGCCGGTCCATGCGGGACGGCTCGGTGGGGCAGTGGTTGACCCTTCCATGGTGTTGGCGCAGGTCCTCCTCCGAATGCAGGCGGCCGTGCTGGGCATGACCCGCGGCCGTCGCCAGGAGCCTCATCATGCGAGCCGCGGCGGTCCGCTGGTGCAGACACGGGGTGACAGCGTGATCAGGAGGCTTGCCGGGGGCCGCGCGACGCTCGATGGCGCTCTGGACCGGCGGATCACCACCGAGGCAGTATCGAGTGTGGTGCAGCTGCGTGCCGGTATCGGCCGGCCGGCGGTGCCGTCCCGGGCAGAGGCTCGCCTAGATGTGCGCCTCCCTGCGGGTGTCGACGTCCGCGCGGCGGTGGGCAAGCTCGCACGAGTGGCGCGGGCAACCGCGCCGACTGGCGTGATGGTGGACGTGGCTGCCGACGCGATAAGCCCGGGCTATGCAGGGATGCCTGATCAAAAGGCGCTCGTGGCGGCGGGCAACGCCTGTCGTGCGGTCTACGGTCGCCCGCTGTCGCTCGTACGATCCGGCGGCACGCTGCCTGCTGCGGGCCTGCTGGCGCATGCTTTCGGCATCGCGCCCATGCTGCTCGGCCTCGGAACGCCGGGCGGCGGCGCGCACGGTCCGGACGAGCGTCTCGACCTGGCTGGATGGGCCAGAGCGGTCTGGCTGCTCGTCCGGCTGCTCGCCCAGCCGGTGGCTGAGCCCACAAGCGATGACTGGCATGGGTTCCAGAGGACGCGATCGAAAAGACGAAGTAAAACGTATGCCATCGGACGCCCTTGTGATGGGGCGACTAAGCAGCGAGTATGGACTTCATACGAACTGCCGTCGACGGGGTGCCTGTGGCAGTCTCCGAAACTGCCGGCAGCGGGGACGGGGGTCCCATGAGGACGCGGCCGGGACCACATCAGCGCATGATCGGCCTCAACTGTAGGTCCGACCCCCTGGCTCCCCGCGGGCAGGTCAGCCCAGACGATGTCCAGGGCGAGGTCCTGTCCGGACTGCAGGAGATGCTCGATCTTGCCCAGAGCGGTGAGCTGAAGTTGGAGGTGGTAGGAGAGGCCGGCTTTGCAGCCGTCATGGCACAAGACAGATTAAAGCTCACCCTCATCGTGGAAATCTCCAATCTCAGTCAGGGACTCAGTCCGCGCGAGCTGCAAATCGCTCGGCTGGTCGCCGGCGGCGCCACCAATCACGCGATCGCCAGGTCACTCGACATCAGCACTTGGACGGTCTCCACTCACATACGACGAATCTTTGCCAAGCTCAGTGTCGGCACGCGCGCAGAGATGGTCGCCCAGCTTTTCGGAACTCCTCATCTGCTCTCAGCGGACGGAAGGACTGAAGATGAGCTTCGCGCGGACGCCAAAGATGTCGCGCGCGGTGCGGACGCCCCTTAGTCGGGTCGGCCCAAAGTCCTGGCCGCCCAAGTCCGGATATGAAACGGCACCTTCGGTGCCTAACACCCCAACCGAAGATTTACGCGGCCTGCGGCGCCGTCGCGTGATCTTCACCTGGGACCGAGCCGATGCCCTGTATGCGATGACGACGCTAACCGCAGCGGCAAGCAGCAGAATCAGGCTTGGTGCCAGCAGCCACCCAGCCCCCGTTAACCCACGGGTGCTTGGCTAGCACGTTCGGCGCCAGCAGGAAGATCTCTTCCGTGAGGGCCGCGAGCTCGAAGGTTTCGTCCGCGGACTGCAGCATCTTCAAGCCGATGCCACGGTCCAAGCGGGCGATGGTGTCATGAGCCAGACACTCGATTTGCCGAGAGTATCGAGATCCCCGTGGCTGCTGCCGCAGCTGCCAGAAGCAGCCAAGTCACTGGTCCTGGTGTCCTGAGTCAGAAACTCGTTTGCGCCGCGGTCAGAGCTGGCCGACGATGGAGGCCGATGAGTGCTGTCCAGGTCGCGGGCTGTTCTGGCGCCGGAAAGTCCACGGTCGCGGCCGTGCTTGCCCGCCGGGGCCTTGTATCTATCGATGCCGATGACGACCCGTTGCTTGCGCGGTTCGTTGGCCCGGCCGGCGCCGTGGTGGCGGGACAGCCGGCGGCGCCGGACCTGGCCTGGCTTGCCCGGCACAGCTGGGCATGGGATCCGGGCCGCCTGGACGAGCTGATCCGGGCCGCAGCGCCAGCGACGCTGTACGTCTGCGGCGGTGCGGACAACCAGCAAGAGCTGGCCGGCCGCTTCGCTCAGGTGTTCCTGCTGGAGATCGACGAGCCCACGATGCTGGCACGACTGGATGCGCGCCGGGACTACCACGACTGGGGCCGCGTCGGGGATACTCGCGAGTACCTGCGCCGCAAGCTGCCGGCATTGCAGGACCGCTTGCGCGCATCCGGTGCGATCCCCATCGACGCCAGGCAGTCCCCTGACCAGGTGGTGGACGCGATATTGTCTGCACGCTGCCGATGCTGGCATTGGCCAAGCCGGGCATGCAGCCCGGCGGTCCCGCCAGGGCCCTAGCGCCCGGGGGCAGTGATCCTCTGGCAGTATCCGGCGAGGGTTTCCAGGATCTCGTCGGCGCTCTTGGTCCACACGAACGGCCTGGGATTCTTGTCCCGCTCGTTAATCCACGCGCGGATGTCTGCCTCGAGTTCTGTGGCTCGCAAGGCCATCGCGTTCATCCACAGGGATGAATTGCGCCATCGTCCGTCGGGCTGGCCGCACGCCGGTTCCGGTGCTACCCGGCGAAGCTACGATGTGAAGGCGATGAGCACCGCACCAGCGCCAGCGAGCGCGACCGGGCGGCCGGAAGGTCAGCCCGTCGGCGTCATTCATACCGAGGACCTGACCAAGGTTTATCCGGGGACGGACTTCGCCGCGGTCGACCGGCTCAACCTTGATGTCCTGGCCGGTGAGATCTTCGGCCTGCTGGGACCCAACGGCGCCGGGAAGACGACGACCGCGGGGATGCTGACCACGCGCGTGGTACCGACCTCGGGGCGGGCTTTTCTTGGGGGGGTCAACGTGGCGGCGCATCCCGCGCTGGTGAAGCAGCTGAGTGGGATCGTCTCGCAGCAGAACACGCTCGACCGTCAGCTCACCGTCTGGGAGAACCTCTACTTCCACGGCCGGCTCTTCGGCATGGGGGCGAAGGCGTCCCGGCGGACTGCGGATGAGCTGCTCGAGCAGTTCCAGCTGGCCAGGTGGGCCAAGGCGTCGGTGTACGCGCTGTCCGGCGGGATGGCGCAGCGGCTCATGGTGGCGCGGGCGATCTTCCACCGTCCCTCTGTGCTCTTTCTCGACGAGCCGACGGCAGGGCTCGACCCGCAGAGCCGGCTCGCGCTGTGGGAGCTGCTGGGCGAACTGCACCGGGCCGGGCAGACCATCCTGCTGACGACCCACTACATGGAAGAGGCGGACCAGCTGTGCGACCGGGTCGCCATCATGGACCACGGCCGGATCCTCGCCCTCGACACCCCGGCCGCGCTCAAGCAGAGCGTGGGCGCTGACACCGTCGTGACGGTGAAGACAGCCGGCGACACCGGCCGGCTCGCGGATCTGCTCTCCGCCGACCTGGGAGGCGTCACCCGGACCAGGCAGGTGGACGGCGGGCTCGAGCTGCACGTGCAGGGCGGTGACCGGCTCGTGCCGCGCATAGTCCTGTCCGCCGAGCGCGGCGGGTTCGACCTCGTTGACCTGTCGATTTCCGAGCCCAGCCTGGAGACCGTGTTCATCAACCTCACCGGCAAGGAGCTGCGGGAAGAGTGACCACGTCCGTAACCCCGCAAGCGCGGGCCCGGCCGATCGGCGGCGGGCCCACCCGCTCGGTCGCCGCCGCGAGCTGGACCGCCCTGGGCGCGCTCATGCTGCGTGACCTCGTGGTCCTGCGCAAGCACCTGTGGGAGTTCGTGCTGCGCACGATCATCCAGCCGTTTCTGCTCTGCTTCGTCTTCCTCTACGTCTTCCCGAAGATCGGGCAGGGCGTCGGCGGCGGTCACGGCACGGCCGCCGAGTCCGCCTTCGCGACCATCCTGGTGCCTGGGGTGGTGGGTATCTCGATCATGTTCCAGGGGGTGCAGTCCATCGCCCTCACGATGGCGCAGGAGTTCGGCTTCACACGCGAGATCGAGGATCGGGTGCAGGCGCCCTGCCCCATCTGGCTGGTGGCCATCGCCAAGGTGCTGTCTGGCGCGGCGCAAGGAGTGCTGTCGGCGGCTATCGTCCTGCCGATGGCCTCGGTCGTGCATGCGCCTGGCGTGCATGCCCACCTGTCGCTGCACTGGTGGATCATCGTGACGCTGGTACCGCTCGCGTCCGTCGCGATGGCCGGACTCGGTCTCGTCCTGGGCACCAGCTTCGAGCCGCGGAACATCGGGCTGATGTTCGGCTTCATCATCCTGCCGATCACCTTCCTGGGCGGCACGTACTACTCGTGGACCAGGCTCGCGCCGGTAACGCTCGGCGGGTGGCACTGGCTGCAGACACTCGTGCTGATCAACCCGCTCATCTACGTGAACGAGGGGATGCGGGCCGCATTCACGCTGGCGCCGCACATGCAGCTGTACGTCGTCTACCCGGTGGTATTCGCCTTCGGGGCCGTGTTCCTGGCGATCGGACTGCACAACTTCAGGCGGCGCGTGCTGTCCTGACCGCGCAGCCGCCCGGTCCGGATCTGGTCTGGACCGGGCCAGTCGTTGCGGATCGCGAAGATCAGTTGGCCATGGCCAGGGTGGCCACGCTGACAGCCCCGCCCGACCAGGCGCCGACGGCGGCGCACCGGGCCAGGGCGCATGACATGCCGTTGAGAGCGCCAGCTGCGAAACCGGCCGGCAGGGGCGCGGTTACCAGCCGCCAGCTGCGGCCGTTCCAGGCCTCGATGAAATAGGCCGCCTGGCCGCTGGGGGCGTACTCGCCGCTGGCGGTGCAGGCCGTGGCGGAGGTACACGAGACGGCGTTCAGTTCGACCTCTTCCCTGCTCGTACCGGAGTTCGCCGGGTTGGGGGTGGGCTGCACGCGCCAGCGTGTGCCGTTCCACCTCTCCGCCAGCGTCTGGCCGGCAGTGCTGAAGTTGGCACCGGTCGCCGTGCACGCGCTGGTCGAGGTGCAGGACACCGCGGTCAGGATCCCGCCAGGGGCTCCGTGCGGGAGTGGCACCGCCTGAATGCGCCACGTCGTGCCGTTCCACGCCTCGGCAAAGGGCCGGGCGTCCCCGGTGCCGTTGTTCTGGTAGCCGACGGCGGTGCACGTATGCGCAGCCGAGCACGACACTCCAGAGAACCAGGCGGACTTGGCGGGCGTGGGTACGGCCTGAATGCGCCAGCGCGTGCCGTTCCACCGTTCGGCCACGGCGAGCTCCCGCCCGGCGGCGTTGTCGTAATAGCCGACCGCGGTGCAGGCGTTCGGCGACGTGCAGGAGACCCCGTGCAGCGAACCGCCGGTCGAGCCGTGGGGATCCGCAATGGCCTGGACTCTCCAGCTCGTGCCATTCCAGGCCTCGGCCAGGTTCACGCTCAGCCCCGCTGGCTTGCCGGTGGCGCTGCCAACGGCGGTGCAGGCGGTCGCTGACGCGCAGGACACGGCGAAGAGAGTACCGCTCGCGGCACCCGGGGGGACGATGGCGTGCTGGATCTGCCAGCGCGTGCCGTTCCACCTCTCCGCCAGGGTGAACGACGGGCTGGACAGGCTGGCTGCGCGGGAGCCGACCGCGGTGCAGGCCCGCCCGGAAGTGCATGAGACGGCCGAGAGCTCATTGATGGTCGCGCTGGCCGGATTCGGTGTCGGCTCGACCTTCCACGCGCTGCCCCTGGCCGTGCCTGCCTGGCTAGCCTGCGCCGCGCCAGCCGTAACGATCCACGTGCAACCGAGCAGCAAAGCAAGGACGCCAAGCAGCCGGATGGCAGGCGCCCAGCGCGCCTCCGCCCGCAACCCGCTACCGTCCCGCCTGACCTGACTCATCCGGTGCGGCTCAGCCATTCCCCGACCCTCCACTCAGCCCGGGCGCCACGAGCGGTCTCGTGGGGCCGGTGTCGTCGGCGCTACCGCCGCCCGGTTACCACGTACATCGGGTGCAGCAGACCGCCGAAAGCCCAACGGTAACGGCTAGCGCGGCCAGGAACCCAGGATCGTCAACTGCGGGGGTTTCACGCCGCCGGCTTGGGCTCGGAGCGCGCGGCGGCGTCAACCTCGGCGTCCGGCGCTTCACCGCTCGCGGCCAGCTGGTGGGTGAGCCTGGTGAACAGTTCTTGCAGGCGCGGGTTCTGCTCGGGCTGCCAGCCGATGCATAGCCGGGCCAGGCCCTCCTGGCGAACCCGGGACAGCTCGCCGACCGCCTGCTGCCCGGCCGGGGTCAGGCGCACGGGTTCGGCCAGATCGCCGGAAAGCGGCTGTACGTATCCCCGCTCGACCAGCTCGCCGAGCCTGCCTTCGAGGTCGGAGTCGGTCAGGTAAAGTTGCTGGGCCAGGGCGCGGCGGCTCAGGTCGGTATGCTCGCCGGCCCGAAGCAGCAGCCAGGCGGCCCGGGGCGAGCCGCCAAAGCCAGCGCCTTCGACCAGATGCTGATAGACCTCGCGCCGCCGTTCTCGGCTGATCAGGACGGTCAGCGCGCGTTCCATTTCCTGCTCGGAGGTACGGACCGCGGGCCGTGCAGTCGGGGCAAGCGTGTCGGCCGGGTCGGGCGCGGTCGTGGTGGTGCGCAGCGGTACTTCCTTAAGCGTCCAGCTGAGCAGGAAGGCGAGCGCGCCGATGGGCGTGGCGATCAGGAAAACCCTCTGCAGCGAGGCGGCATAGCCCGCGATAAACGCCGTGTGCAGGGCGGCCGGCAGCCGGTCAATCACCGCGGGACTGGCCCCGCTGGAGATCGTGATACCCGGCGGCAGCGCCCGGCCGTGCAGGTTGGCGGTGATGTTGTGAGCGAGCCGGTTGATGAAGACCGCGCCGAACACGGCCACGCCGAACGACCCGCCGATGGACCGGAAGAACGTCGCGCCGGACGTGGCCACCCCGAGATCGGAATAGTCGACGGCATTCTGCACGGCGATGACCAGGACCTGGATCGACGCGCCGAGGCCGACGCCGAGCACGAACATGTACAGCGAGGAAAGGGCGGTGCCCGTCGTGACTGTCAGGTGCGAGAGCAGGTAGAGCCCGAGGGTCATCGTCGCGGTGCCGATGATCGGAAAGATTCGGTAACGTCCCCACCGGCTGACCAACTGCCCTGTGGTGATCGAGGTCAGCAGCAGGCCAGCCAGCAGCGGCAGCAGCCTCAGCCCCGACGACGTGGGGCTGACTCCCTTGACGATCTGGAAGTACTGCGGCAGGTACGCCAGCGCGCCGAACATCGCGAAGGCCACGACGAACCCGATCGCGCTCGCCGCGGTGAATACCCGGTTGCGGAACAGGTGCAGCGGCAGGACGGGTTCGGGGGCATGACGCTCGACCACGACGAAGGCGACACCGCACACGACCGCGGCGACCGCCATGATGATGATCGGGCCCGATGACCACGCATAGGTCGTCCCGCCGAGCGATGTGAGCAGCACCAGGCTGGTGGCCGTCGCGGCGAGCAACGCCGTGCCTGCGTAGTCGATCTGGTGGCGGGTACGGCGCAGCGTCCCCGGCAGGACCGTCGCCACGACGACAAGGGCTACCGCGCCGATGGGAAGGTTGATGTAGAAGACCCAGCGCCACGACAGGTTGTCTACGAAGAACCCGCCGATCAGCGGCCCGATGACGCTGGCCACGCCGAATACGGCACCAAAAAGTCCCTGGTAGCGCCCCCGATCCCGGGGCGCCACGACATCCGCGACGATCGTCTGCGCGCCCGCAAGCAGGCCGCCGCCGCCGATGCCCTGCACCGCACGGAAGGCGATGAGCTCCAGAATCGAATGCGAGAGTCCGGACAGGGCCGACCCGACCAGGAAAATGACGATCGCGGCCTCGAAGAACGTCTTGCGGCCGTACAGGTCTCCCAGCTTGCCCCACAGCGGGGTGGACACGGTCGAGGCGAGCAGGTAAGCGGTCACCACCCACGACAAGTGGGACAGCCCGTGCAGGTCACCGGCGATCGTAGGCAGCGCCGTGGCCACGATGGTCTGATCGAGCGCGGCCAGCAGCATGCCGAGCAGCAGCCCGCTGATGATAAGCCGGATCCGGCGCTTGCTCAGTTGCTGCGGTTCGCGCTGTTCGGCAACGGCAGACGTCACGGTGCTCCCTCCGGGTCTTCACTTATCAAACGCGGGATGCGCCGCCGCAGACCAGTCTGTGCTCTTCATCCGCGCGTGTCACCTGCCCGCCGACGCCGGCCTGGCGGCGTCCCGCTGGCACTGGCAGCCAGGCCGCTACTCGGTGAGCATCGCATGCGTACCGCCGGTTCCGGTTGCCTTCACGGAAGTGCGGCCGGGGCCGGGTGGGAGGGCTCTTGGCTGCCTCCCGGTGAGGATGCCTGTTCAGCCGGCCGCGGGCCGGCTGCTGTCGTGGTCATCCTGATGCGATTACTTTCGATGTGAGCCTCCCGATGCTGAGATGAGGAGCTGGTCCGCTGCGGCTTCGAGATTTACCAGGACAGGATCCGGGTGGTATCCGGATCGCTCACGGGGCGGGTAGCCCTCGTCCGGGCCGATGCGGGAACTTTCACTTCCGGGAGCTGCCGCTCGTCAGGTGGGTCCACCCCCGACGGTGGCGTAACTCGCCCTGCGGGATGCAGCTACGGGGTGAGCGGCGGGGTGGGGCTCGATTCGCCACCGGTTCCCGTGCCGCCTCGCGACGGTATACAGCTCGCCATCATCCGGCTCATGGCTCTCAGGTCTCCCACCAGCATAAGCAGCGAGGCCGTCGGCCAAGCGGCCTCGCGCCGGCGCCAAGCCGCCAGGCCGGGGTCTTCACCGTCGCCCTAACAGCCCTGACTGCGCTGGCGCTTAACCGTGCGCTGGGCGCCTACGCCGGCAGCGTGTGCTGGACCGGGACCAGCCCGGGCGACTGGATCACTACAGCCGCGCTCAGCTACATCGGTGCAGACATCATTCTGCACGTGGCCATTGGGCTCCGCTGACCATTCGCACTCACCAATAAAGAGGACTCATGATCACCCGTCTGCTCTGAACTACCGAACGACCTGGTCAGCGTCGGCAATGGCATCGACTACGCGTACCGGGACACCGATGGCTACGTTTCCTTGCCTGCTCGTTGATCTTCACCGGCAAGCGCCAGCGGGGGCTGCTCGTGTTCCTGGCTCGGCGGATGCTCTTTGGGTCACATGATTGATACCCGCCGGCGGTAGCGACGTTTGGCTGCCCGCGCGGATACTTAGGCGTCATCTGGCACGCAGCGGCATGGCAGGGGGAGTGCGTGATGCCCCGGTGTGGTACAAGACTTCGTGTCCTACTGGCGGTATGCGGCCTGGCTGGCTTGATGCTGTCGGCGCCAGCGGTCGCCGCGCGGGCCGCGCCTGCGGCGGCTGCCCGCGAGGCGGCTCTTGACTGGCCGCAGTATCTGGATGGCCCGCAGCACAGTTCGGTGAGCCTTGCTACGGCGTTCACTCCCGGGAACGCCGCATCGGCCAGGCAGGTGTGGCACTGGCAGCCGCCGGTGATTCCCGGCAAGCCGGCGCCCGTGCTGGATGCGAGCCCCACGGTGGCGGCTGGCAGGGTGTATATCGGCGCCCAAAGCGGCCGGTTCTACGCGCTGAACGAGACGACGGCTGCGGTGGTGTGGAGCCGCCAGCTGGACACCGAGCCGAAGGGAACCTGCTCCGCGCTGGGGATCAGCTCGACTGCGGCCGTGCTGCCCGACCCGGTGACAGGCCTACCGACCGTCTACGTATCAGGTGCCCGGTACACGTACGCGCTGGCCGCCGCGACCGGCGCGCTGGTGTGGAAGACCAGGATCGGCCCGCCGGACACGGCGAACCCCGACGCCTACTACAACTGGTCGTCCCCCACGGTGGCCGGCGGCCACATCTACCTGGGCCTGTCGTCCAGCTGTGACAACCCGCTGATCCGCGGCGGCCTGGTGGAACTCAGCCAGCACACGGGCCAGGTGCTGCACACCTGGCACACCGTGCCCCCCGGGTCGGTCGGCGGCAGCATTTGGTCCAGCGCCGCGGCGACAGACAGCGGCAGCGGTGTGTGGGTGTCCACCGGCAACGAGTGCGACCCGACGATTGACACCTGCCCGCCCGGGGACAAGATCGGTCATGCCCTGTCGATCGTGCACCTGACGTCGTCGCTGACATTGCTGCAGGCCTGGCAGGCGACTGGAACCGCGGGGCACGGTCATGACTGGGATTTCGGCTCCTCACCCACTCTGTTCGGGGCCGGCCGGCCGCCAGCGGAGGTGGGTGCCTGCAACAAGGACGGCCGCTACTACACGCTGGCTGCCAGCCCGCTCGGCGGCAGGCCGCTGTGGGTACGCAGGATCGGCGCCCCCGTCCATTCTGAGGACTCGTGCCTGGCCAGTTCTGTCTGGGACGGCCGGACAGGCACCCTGTACATCGGCGGCGATGTCACCACCATCGGCGGCACCGGCTATGGCGGCTCGATCCGCCGGGTCAGCCCGGCCAGCGGCGCCTTCGGCTGGCAGACCGGCCTGCCGTGCGCCGTGATGGGCACTCCCTCCCTCGACAGCGCCGGGGTGCTCGCCGCCGGCACCTACACCTGCACCGGCGGCAACACCCCCGGCGCCTATCTGATCAACGCCGCCACCGGCGCCATTCTCAAGACCCTCCCCGTTGGCTCCAGCCGGGTATTCAGCCAGCCGGTATTCGCCCAGAACACCTTGTTCGTCGCCACCGAAGCAAACGGCCTCTACAACTTCGCACCGAAATAGCAGCGGTGCCCTAAACGAGCCTGGCGCCCACGGCGCGGAAGACAGAGTCTATTACCCAAAGACAAGCGTAGCGGGCCAATTGTTCAGCGGCTTTCTCGGCCGCCGCGCTACGGCGGTGGGTTGGTGACGATTGCATGCGCCGCACACACCGGTATGGTAGCGGCCGCACCTATCGGCCCGGCACGGTGCGTGCCGTCTCGAGGAGGTCCGGTTGCCCGCCTTGGTGTGGACGGGGACCGGGGACTATCAGAACATGCCGTTGGAGTTGGCGGCGTGCTTGGGCACGTCCTGGATGACGTCCCAGTGCTCGACGACCTTGCCGTCTTCCAGACGGAAGAAGTCCGCCAGCGCGCGGCCGGGGTTGTCGGCGTTGCCGGGCTCCAAGTCGAGGTGGGAGTGGGTGACGACCATGTCGCCATCGGCGATGACGCGCTTGATGTCAAGTTTCAGGTTCGGGTACTCGCCGCGCAGCCAGTGTACGAAGCCGATGAAGGCCTCGGGGCCGTCGGCGGCGTCGGGATTGTGCTGAATGTAACGGAGACCGAAATGGTCCGCGACCGCCTTCTCCGGGTCTCCGCTGAACGCGGTCTGGTAGTAGTCGACGACGACCTGCTTGTTGCGCTCAAGATCAGGCACGGTTCCACCCCTTGTAGCTATGCTGCGGGCAGTCTGGGCCGCTGTCCCAGGTAACCCGGTCACCACGACACACTAACGTTTGATATGAACAGCCGCTGTGTGCGTGAACGACAAAGACCAGCGGATTCCCGCCACCGCGTTGGCGTCCGCTGGTCCCGATGTACTCGATCATGATTGCGATCGGACCCAGGGGGCCGCGCGTGCATACGGTCGCGGTCCTGGCGCTTGACCAGGTGGTCCCTTCACCCTGTCACTCCGCTGGAGATCTTCGCGCCGGTGCAACTGCGCGATGGCCGCCGCCACCCCTCCGGGCCCACGGCCGGCGGTGGTCTGTCGCGGGATGTTTTCCGGGCGCGGGCGGGTGGGATCGTACCGGCATGGAAGACGACTACCGGAAGGTCAACCGGGCCAGCTGGGATGAGCGCGTTCCGGCTCATGCCGCATCCCCGGATTACCAGCTGGAGCGGTTCGCTGCCGACCCAGTTTTCCTCAGCCAGGTCGTCCGGTTCGACCTTCCCCGGCTGGGCACCATCAGCGGGCTGCGCGGTGTCCACCTGCAGTGCCATATCGGCACCGACACGGTGTCGCTGGCGCGGCTGGGTGCGTCGATGACCGGACTGGACTTCTCCGCGCCGGCGGTGGAGCAGGCGCGGCGCCTGGCCCAGCGGATCGGCGCCGATGCCACGTTCGTGCAGGCTGATGTCTATTCGGCCGTCGAGGTGCTCGGGCGCGGGGCTTTTGACCTTGTGTTCACTGGTATCGGCGCTCTGTGCTGGCTGCCGGACATCCGCCGCTGGGCCCAGGTGGTCGCTGACCTGCTGCGGCCCGGCGGGCGGTTGTTCCTGCGCGAGGGCCACCCGATGCTGTGGGCGCTGGACGACGACCGCCAGGACGACCTGCTCGTGGTGCGATACCCCTACTTCGAGCGGGAGGAGCCGATCATCTTCGATGTCGCCGGCACCTACGTCCGGACCGACGTGGCGTTCCAGCACACCATCACCCACGAATGGAACCACGGCCTGGGTGAGACCGTCACCGCGCTGCTGGACGCGGGCCTGCTGATCACCGCGCTGACCGAGCACGACAGCGTGCCGTGGGAGGCGCTGCCCGGCAAGATGGAACCCATGCCCGGCGGTGAGTGGCGGCTGGCCGACCGGCCCTGGCGACTGGCGCACAGCTACACCCTGCAGGCCGTCAAGCGCGGCTGACGAGCCGGTCATGTCACACCCTGAGCGCAGCCGGCTGGCCGTAGCGCTGGCAAGAGCGGGCCACGGGACTGATGCCGGGACGTATCCACCCGGCGCATGGAAAAGCTGGCGGAATCGCTCGGCATCACCCGGCTGTCCCGGGCCCGACCCCGCCTGCGTGCATGCCTAGTACGACCGGCTCATCGACGTCCTCGCCAGCTCCCGCATCACCCTCGCACCCGGTGCCGGCCTCGCTGCGAAACCTAGTCGTGTCAGTTCCAGCTTTTCGCGAGCAGCGGCGCCCCCGAGTTATGGGGATATAACCACGTCCTTGGCCTGAGTGCCCGCGGCGGAGCGGCTGGCGACATAGTCTCGAAGACCTTGCCGGAAACGGGCTAAGGGTAGTGGGTCATTTCAACGCTGATCCTGATCAGGCAAAGGCGGGACGGTATGTTCGTCCTTGACGCCCCAACAGCCTAGACACCACCGCATAAAGATCACGATCTGAAGCACTAAAGAGCGACAGCCATTCCGTCGACCAGTGTACTCTAAAGCACTTGGCGCCATTGCGCGGCGTGACTCGACCTATCTGCGTTGGTGACTTGTCTGGTGAAGCAGAGCCATACGGCGCAGCCCGGCGCGGGGCTTCAAATGTCCCGGGGAAACAGCCCTATTATGCCAGAGAATACGCGGGTACGTCATGCACGTATGACATATCCGATACGGCGTGGCAGCGGTTTATTAGAAGGTGCTGCGCACAGCCGCGGCGATCGGGTTGTCTCCGCTGACTAGCTCAAGCGTGTGATGCCGGGTACCCGGCTCGTCGAGCAGGGCAGCGATGACAGCGGCGACATCGGCGCGGGAGATGGTGCCAGCGGGGACGGGCGGGGCCGCGAGCCGGACCCGCCCGGTGGCAGGAGTGTCGGTAAGGCCGCCGGGGCGCAGGATTGTCCAGTCCAGGTCCCGGGAGCGCAGGTCGTCCTCGGCGGCGGTCTTCGCCGTGATGTAGGCAGCCCAGACTGAATCGCTGCCGGGCTGCGACGGCTGGCCGGCGCCCATCGAGGAGATCTGCACGAACCTGCGCACCCCGGCCCGCTCGGCGGCGTCGGCCATCAGTACGGAGGCACCCCGGTCAACGGAGTCCTTGCGAGCGGCACCGCTGCCTGCACCAGCGCCGGCCGCAAATACCACCGCGGCAGCCCCGGACAGCAGCACCGCGACGTCATCGGCCGAGGCTGCCTCCAGATCGCGGACCACAGCTTCGGCGCCGGCCTTCTGGACATCGGCGGCGTGAGCCGGGTTCCTGATCAGCCCCGCGGCCTGATCACCGCGCCCCGCCAGGAGCCGCTCCAGCAGCAGCGCAATCTTCCCGTGCCCGCCCGCGATCACTACACGCATGCCGCCAGCCTACGTACCGGAATCACCAGCAGCAGGCACGACGCCGCCAGCACCGGGTGCTGCGATCGGCGAGGACCTCCTGGCCCGCTGAAAGCGCGGCCGCGCGGCGAGCACCAGCCGCGGCAAGGGTGAACGTCGGGCGCTGACTGCCAGGAGTCCGAAATCGGGGCGTCGATATAAGTTAGCTGTCGGGGTGAGCCGCAAGCAGAGGCTGGAAGGAGCTGCTGGTGGGCGATCGCTTTGAAGTTTCTGTCGGCGCCGGGGCGATGAGGTCTGCTTCTGGCTCCGCGGCCAACTTCCCGCACCGGTGGACTCCCGAGGGGGTCACGGTGGAGGCCGATTTCACTGGCGCGCATCTTCTCCACCTCGCGGCCGCGGGCTGCGTACTCAATGACGTTTACCGGGAAGCCGCTGCCATGGGCATCGAACTGACGGGAGTTCGCGTGTCCGCGGCGGGTGACTTCAACACGAGCAGCTGGACCTCGACGGGCATCAGCTACCGGGTCGAAATCAGTTCCGCGGCCGCTCCCGGTGATATCGCCCGCCTGCTCGCGGTCGTGGATGAAGTCGCCGAGATTCCTCGTGCTATCCGAGCCGGAGCCATCGTCGAGCGGGTTGCCTGATGACCCCGATTGTGCCGACCCAGGCGACCGGCCGCTCGGACTGACCAGACACCCCACTCTGGTCGCGGCACGGGCGGGCGTTGGGCAGGGCGACGGTCAGCTGTTCACGTAGCTGAGCAGCTCAAGCCGGCTTGGCCCATACTGAGGAAATGATCCGGCCTGGAGTGCTTGCCGACCTCCCGGCCGCGGCCGAGGTCTACCGCAGCGCGTCATTATCCAATGCGGGCGATCGTGACAACCTGCTGGCCCATCCAGAACACCTGATCCTAGGGCCGGAGGGACTGGCCGAGGGCCGCACTTACGTCGCGGAAGAGGACGGCTTGCTCGTCGGCTTCGCCACTTGGATCGAAGCCGACGGCACCATCGAACTGGAAGACCTCTTCGTACACCCGGGCTGGATGAGACGTGGCATTGCCACTGCGCTCATCAGCCGTATCGCGGGTGTTCTGCGAGTACGGGGCGTGCGGCGCCTGGAAGTGACCGCCAACCCGGACGCGCTGGGTTTCTATGACGCCGCCGGTTTCATCGACTGCGGCGTCGCCGAGACAGACTTTGGCGCCGCGCCCCGCATGGTGCTGGTCATCCCTTGACTGCCTCATGTGATCAGGCCGCCACCCTGGGGAGAAGCAACACCGAACGACGCGGCTGTCCCCCAGCGAGGACACCGCTTCTTATCCCCGGACTGCCGATAAGCAAGATCGTTCGACGCTTCCCGGCAGGTTTGGGCTGCGGAGGGTTTCCTGGACGCGCTCGGCGCCGGGGGCGCCGATGCGCTGGTAGATCGTCAGTGCCTGCCGCAGGGCTGCGACGGCCTGGCCGGGGTTGCCTTCTTGCAGGTGGCTGTTGCCGATTCCCTCCAGGGCGCGTGCTTCCTCGGGGGCCGCGCTGATGTATCGGGCGCGGGCCAGCGCCCGGCTGTGCTGGTCGCGGGCCCGGGCTGTGGCCGAGGTGCGGAGCGAGAGCTCGCCGAGCCGGTTCAGCGCTTCGGCCTGGCCGAGCCGGTGCCCGAGGTCGCGGAACAGGGCCAGGGCTTGGTGGTGGCTGGCGGCGGCGGCCGGGTAGTCCCCGATCTGTTGCTGCACGAGGCCAAGGTCATTAAGGGCACGGGCCTGGCCGAGCCGGTGCCCGAGGTCGCGGAACAGGGCCAGGGCTTGCTGCTGGCTGGCGGCGGCGGCCGGGTAGTCCCCGGTTTCTTCCTGGATGACGCCCAGCGAGTTGAGGGCGTAAGCCTGGTCCTGCAGGTCGCCGAGGTCACCGAACAGCGCCAGGGCTTGCTGCTGGCTGGCGGCGGCGGCCGGGTGATCCCCGGTCAACTGCTGCACCAGGCCCAGGTTGCTAACGGCGTGGGCCTCAGCGCGCCGGTCACCAATGCCGCGGGCCAGTAGCAGGGCTTGCTGGTGACTGGCGGTGGCGGCCCGATAGTCCCCCGTCAGAACGCGCAGGAAGCCCAGCTGGTTGAGGGCGTCCGCCTGGCCGGGGTGGTCACCGATATCGCGGTACAGCGCCAGTGCCCGGGCCAGGCTGGCGGCAGCGGCCGGGTAGCTGCCGTTCTCCCGCTGCAGTACGCCCAGCGCGCTGAGCGCGTCGGCCTCGCCGAGCCGGTCTCCAGCCTGGCGCGCTACGGCCAACGCGCTTTGGTGGAGGGCGGCGGACTGATCCCAGTGACCGCGGGCGCCCAGGAAGCCGCCAATCGCGGCGGGTATCGCGACGGCATGCCGGGAGTGGCCGCGGGTGGCGGCGTCGTCCGCGGCGGCGTGCAGGTTTGCGCGCTCTGCTTCCAGCCAGGCGGCCGACTGCCCGAGGGTGGACAGGTCCGGGGCCTGCGCCGACGGGTTGCCGGGCAGCGGGCGGCGGTACGCGCTGGCCCGGGGGGCGAAGTGCCGGCCGGCGGCCAGGGCGGTGTACAGGTAGTAATCCAGTACCCGCCCGGCTGCGGCGACGCGGTCTGCCTGGTCGTCAGTGGCAGCCAGGGCGCGCGCATGTTCCCGGAGCAGATCGTGCAGCTGGTACCGGCCGAGGGTGGGCTCAGTGATCAGGTGCTGGTCATACAGCTCATCGAGCTGGCGGCGGGCTTCGTCCAGGCTAGCGCCGTCCAGCGCGGCGGCAGCATAGGCGTCGAAGGTGGGTCCCGGGATCAAGCCGAGCCGGCGGAACAGCCGCTGCTGGCCTGGACTGAGATCCTGGTAGGACAGGTCAAAGGCGGCCGCGACCGACAGATTCTCCGCCCGCATCAGTTCCGGCCGGTCTGTTGCCGCTGCGAGGCTTGCCACCACGCTCTCAGCGGTCTGGGCCGGGTGGTGGCGCAACTGGCTGGCGATCAGCCCGATCGCCAGGGGCAGGTACCCGCACAGCCGGGTAATCTCGCCCACTGCCGGATCGGCGGCGTGGATCCCGGCCCGGGCCGTCAGCCGGGCCAGCAGCAGCGCTGCTTCCCCGGGGGGCAGGATGTCGAGGCTAATGACGGCGGCGTCTTCCAGCGCGGTCAGCCGCCGGCGGCTGGTCAGCAGCACCAGGCTGCCCCCGGTACCTGGCAGCAGCGGCCGGACCTGCTCATGGCTGGCCGCGTCATCCAGCAGCAGCAAGATCTTCTTGCCTGCCACGTAATCACGCCACCGCGCGGCCCGGGCTTCCAGACCGGGCGGGACCTGCGTCGCGGGAACCCCCGCGGTCAGCAGCAAGCTGGACAGCGCATCCGCCGGGTCCACCGGCCGCTGGCCACGGGTATGGCCGTGCAAGGGCAGGTAAAACTGTCCGTCGGGGAAACTGCCAGCCAGCTGGTGGGCCGCGTGCACCGCGAACGTGGTCTTGCCGACCCCGGCCATCCCGCCGATCGCGCAGATCCCCACAACCCCACCGCCGGCGGCCAGGCCATCCAGCCCTTCCGCTAGCCGGTCAAGCTCGGCCCGGCGGCCGGTGAAGCTGGCGACGTCCCGCGGCAGCCCGCGGGTCGCCGCCGCGGCGAACGCCCCCGGGGCCGTCCCCTGCCTGGCCGCCACCACATCCTCGGGCAGGCCCCGCCCGCGCGCCGCGGCCACGAACAGCTCTGCGACCGCCCCGGGCAGGCCGAGCGCCCGCGCCAGCAACACCGCGGTTTCCTTGCGGGCGGTCCGGTTGATGCCCCGCTCCAGGTCACTGACCGAGCGCGGGCTCACGCCGGCCGCTTCCGCCAGCTCCTCCTGCGTCAGCCGGGTTTCCGCGCGCAGCCGCCGCAGCAACCCAGCGAATGTAAGCGCAGGTTCGTCAACCACCGCCGTATCGCCCCTCACGCCCTGCCCGTCCGGCGGCCAGCACCCGGCGAACAGAGCCTGGACACACTGTACGCAGACCGGCCCTTACCATCATCTGCCACCATCAAGCAGGCAGGGAAACGCTACGCCGACGATCGGTGACCGTTTGCAGACGAGGCGCGCCGAATGGGGAGTTCGGTACGCCTTGGCGGCACCCGCGACCACTCCCACCACGGCTTTCCAGCGATCACAAGGGCCTGCAGATCGGTGGCTCGGCATGGCGGGACCGGTCTGCCTGCGCTGCTGAAGTCACGCTCGGTGGCAGGCGGAGCCATCCGGCTCTGCTCGTCGGGCCGCGATCCAGCCGTGTTCCTGGTCGAGGAACCTGTCGAACCGAAGGCCGGCGCCGCCGAGCAGGCCGGGAAGGTCCTCATCCGCGATGTGCCTGGAGGTGAAAGAGTGCGTCCAGGTGGCGTCGCCGATGCGGTATTCGATGGTAGCCGTCACGACGTCCGGCTCGGGGTGGGAGACGTCGTACATGCGGAAATCGACACCGTCATGCGACCATGTCCGGGGTCCGGCGGTGTCGTGGAATTCCGGTGTTTCGCGTTGCAGGATCACCAGACCGCCGGGGGTCACGTGGCGGTGGCAGGTGCGCAGGAACTCCTCGCGCTGTCCGTAATTGATCAGATAGGACATGAGCAGCACCGCGTCGAACTCCGCATCCAGCTGAAGCTCTTCGATCCTGGCGCGTATGGTCCGCGCGCCGTTGATGCGCGCGAGCATTCCCGCCGAGACGTCCACGGCCACCACGGAGTGGCCGAGTGCCAGCAGCGGGTGGGTCAGCCGGCCGGTTCCCGCGCCGAGCTCAAGGACCGTGGCGGCAGCCGGGATCGCCTTGTGAATCATGGTGGCGGCAGCGTGGTTTTCCGGCAGCCTGGCATAGAGCTCGACCGCCGAGCCGTCTGGGGAGATTTCCCCTGGGCCACTGCCGTGCGTACCGGGGTCGAACATCGCCTGCGGCCTTTCTGCCGGCATGATACGAACACAAAGGAGATTGACGCGCCCGGCCGGGTTTCCGCAAGCAAGAGGTCAGGGTTCGACTCCCCTTAGCTCCGCGTGAAGCTCGGCCGTCAGCCGGTGTGATGCAGGATCAGTGTCCGCATTCCGCCGTAGGTGCCGACGGCCCAGATGTTGCCGCTGCTGAGGGCCAGGATGCCATCCAGGATGGTGTTCCCGTTGTTCGCGTCGCCCGGGTCCGGGCTGGGAACCGTCGTCCAGTTGCCGGCGGCAGAGCCGTATTCGATCAGCGAAGCCGCATTGGTGGTCGCGGGCGAAACGCTGTCCCCGACGGCCCAGGCGTCCTGGCCGCCGTTCACCGCAGCGATTGCCTGCAGGTAGTTGTCCTGCGGGGTCGCGTTAAGCATTGAAATCTCGCGGGGACGCGGCCACAACACCCGGCAGAGCTTCTTCATCCGATGTTCACCGGTGCATCACCGCTCATCGGCGAGCACGTCCCGGTCCGGCTCTGACCTCGTCGAGAGGCCTGCCGCATCTGGCGCAGAACACGTCACCGGGCCCGTACTCGGCCCCGCAGGTGCAGGCCGGTGCCGGGGGCTGCGGTACCGGAGGCGGAGACTGCTGGGGCTGCGGGGGGGGCGGGCGGGCGGTGGCGCTGAACTTCCGGCCTTGCTCCACCAGCGTGGCACCCCACGCCGTCCATGCGCCCCACAGCACCAGCAGCAGCCCCGCCACGGCGGCGAGGGTGAGGAACGTGTAGAAGGTACTGACGTCGCCGCAATTGCCCCCGATGCTCGGGTCGAACGCCTGCGCGAGTGCCAGCCCGGACTGGCACTCGGCGTGCTCCTGGGCGATAGACACCCCGTTGTGCGAGATCGACGGGACGAGCATCCAGGCCAGCAGTAGGACACCGCCGCCGATGATGCGGCCCCGCCCGTGCAGCCTGCGCATCCAGCCCTGCCAGACTGGCGTGAACCTCCGCGGGATGCAGGCGATGATGACCGCCCCGGCTATGCCGAACACGGCGCCCAGGCCCCAGCCCAGGCTGGTCATGCCCTTGCGGTGGCCGATCCACCCGGCCAGGCACGTTCCGGCGAACCAGATGATGATCGCTATCATGACCCGTTCCTCCTGCCGGAGAAGGCGGCGGCCGAGCAGGCGGCGAGCGCGCCCAGCAGGACGGCGAGGTCGGTCCGGCCCAGCCAGGTCGGCCAGGACGCCGGGGACGTCGCGTGCAGGATGCCGGTCATCACGGCAGCTGGCTGAACTGGCTCACGGTGCCGGTCATGCGCACCACGTCGCCGGACAGGCTGATGTGCACGCCGTGGTATCCGCTGGCGAGCTGAGCTGGCGTTATCGTGGCCGCGCCGGCCTGGGTGACGATGATGACTGCCTCGGCCTGCCCGTCCGGCTTGTATCCCACGGCGTAGCCGGAGACGTACCGCTTGTCCTGCTGCGGCAGGATGCCGCCGAAGGCGGCCAGGCTGGACTGGCTGACGATGTGGCTGTATCCGTCGGCCTGGAGAACCGAGGGCGGGCTGGGCGGCCCGGAGCTGCAGGCGGCCAGCGGCACGGCAAGGGCGGCTGCCCCGGCCAGGGCGAGAATGCGCTTGTTCATGATTGTTCCCCTCATCGTTCATGTGGTCAGTTCTGCGGCGGTCGCCGCCGGTCCCGCCTAGGCGGCGGAGCAGTAGACCCAGCGTCAGCCCGGCCGGAGCCTGGCGGCAGGGGCCGGACGGCCCCATCGGGCACGCCAGTGTGGGCCCGGCCCCTTTCACCGCCGGGAGGCGGTCATATCGGGCTGGGGGAGGCCGGCCTTTCAGGCCGGAGGGGGGACTGGGGCGGGTTTACGTGATTGCCGGAGCGGCCGGGTCAATCACGGAGCTTGCGGAGAATTCGGGCAAGGTGACCACGGTCGGTCCGGCTGAGTCGTTCGAAGGCCCGTTCGGTCTGCGTTCCGCGTGCCAGCCGAATCGCGTCAAGGACGCCGGCGCCCTGCTCGGTTACCTCGACCAGGGTGGCCCGCCGATCGCCGGGATCGGGCCGCCTCTCGACCAGGCCCCGCGATTCGAGGGCATCGACGACCTCGGTGGTCGAGCGCGCAGCGATGTGCAGATGGCCCGAAAGCTCCGACAGGCGCATCGCACCGTGGCGCATCAGCACGCGCAGAGCGCGCAGCTGGGATGGGCTGATGTCCCAGGGGGCCAGGAAGTCCTGGGACGTCTCGCGCAGCTGGCGTGCGACGGACCTGAAAGCTTCTGCCAGCGTCTCGTCACCGCCCGAGTCGCGTGGGTTCGCCGCGCCGCGATCCTGGGACACCGGAATAGAGTACCAGCATCTCCTGTTGTATCCTCATATTGAGGTAACCTCAATAAGTGCCCTTCCCTTCCGGGGCACGCGCAGCCGAGCGCGAGCCCCATCCGACAGAATCGAGAACTTCTTGGTATCGACACCTACGAATCGAGACACCAGCCGCGCCGGCCGGACCCGCGGCACGCAGACGGTCACGGCCGCGGAGAAGGCGCAGGCGCGCGACGTGTCGCTGCGCCGCATCGGGCGGCTGTTCACCCCTTATCGCTGGCAGATGGCGCTTGTCACCGTCATCATCGCCGCCTCCTCCGTCGTCACGGTAGCCTCGCCGTTCCTGCTCCGCGCGATCGTCGACACGGCCCTGCCGGACAAGAACCTGCGGCTGCTCGTCGTGCTGGTCGCTGGCATGATCGGGATCGCCGCCATCAGCTCGGCCTTCGGGGTGATCCAGACCTGGATCAGCACCAAGGTCGGCCAGCAGGTCATGCACGAGCTGCGCACCAGCGTCTTCGGTCACCTGCAGCGCCAGTCGATCGCCTTCTTCACCCGCACCCGCTCCGGCGAGGTCCAGTCCCGCATCAACAACGACATCGGCGGGATGGAATCCGTGGTGACCTCGACCGCGACCTCCATTGCCTCCAACCTCACCACCACGGTAGCCACCGCCGTCGCCATGGTCGCCATGTCGTGGCGGCTCTCCCTCATCTCGCTGGTTGTCATGCCTCCGGCCATCTACCTGAGCCGCAAGGTTGCCCGCATGCGCCGGGCCATCACCACCGAGCAGCAACGCGAACTGGCCAACCTCAACGTCAGCATTGAGGAAGGCCTGTCGATCAATGCCATCCAGCTGGCCAAGACCATGGGCACCGGGCCGACCCTGATTCAGCGGTTCACCGCATCCTCGGTCCGCCTGATCGACCTGGAACTGCGCTCCCAGCTGGCCGGGCGCTGGCGGATGGCCTCGATGAGCATCATCTTCGCCGCGATCCCCGCGGCCATCTACCTCGCGGCCGGCCTGCCGGTGACCGCCGGCGTCATGACCATCGGCACCCTGGTCGCTTTCACCACGCTGCAGAACAACCTCTTCCGGCCGATAACCGGGCTGCTCAGCACCAGCGTCTCCGTGATCAGCTCGCTGGCCCTGTTCGCGCGGATCTTCGAGTACCTGGACCTGCCCGTGGACATCGAGGATCCCGCCCATCCCGCCGAGATCGACCCGGCCCGGGTCACCGGGCACGTCCGCCTGGCCGGCGTCGGCTTCACCTACCCCGGCTCCGACCGGCCGGCACTGGCCGGCATCGACCTCGACGTGCCCGCCGGCAGCACACTCGCCCTGGTCGGCGAGACCGGGTCGGGCAAGACCACCCTGGCCGCGCTGATCGCCCGCCTGTATGACCCCACCAGCGGCAGTGTCCGCATCGACGGCACTGACATCCGCGACATGAGACTTGCCGACCTCGCCGCCGTCGTGGGCGTGGTCAGCCAGGACACTTACCTGCTGCATACCACGGTGCGGGAGAACCTGCGCTACGCCAAGCCCGAGGCCACCGACGCCGAGATCGAGGACGCCGCGCGCGCGGCCCAGATCCACGACCTGATCGCCGGGCTGCCCGACGGCTACGACACCATGGTCGGCTCCCGCGGGCATCGTTTCTCCGGCGGCGAGAAGCAGCGCATCGCCATCGCCAGGACCCTGCTGCGCAACCCGCGCGTGCTCGTGCTGGACGAGGCCACCAGCGCCCTGGACACCGAAACCGAACGCGCCGTCCAGCAGGCGTTCGACAACCTCGCCCGAGGGCGCACCACGATCACCATCGCGCACCGGCTTTCAACCGTGCGGAACGCCGACCAGATCGTCGTCCTGGATCATGGCCAGATCGTCGAAGCCGGCGACCACACCAGCCTCATCGCCGACAACGGCCGCTACGCCGGCCTCGCCGCGTAGGCCCTGGCTCGCCGCGTAGGCCTGGCAGGAGCGGAAATCCCGGATTCCGCCGAGGGTCAGAACGGGAAGCCGTGCGCCTGGTCGCGCCGCGCTGCGGTCCCCTGGGTCGGCCGCAGACTCCATCAGCCGGATCGCCGGCCGCTGGGGTATCCATGACATGCCGCACTTCACGCGGACCTTCCGCGCCCGGTACGGGATATCTCCCTCCGAAGCCCGGCTGCGCAGCGATGACAGCAGGCCAGCCCACTAGCGGGAGCATGACAGCGCGGTCATCATGGTGACTGGCCGCAGCGCCGCCAGTCTCGGAGCCGGACAAAGGGGCCAGCCCTGAGCGACATGCCGCACATCTTGATCAACGACGGGAGCTAGATGAGACTGAGTGCGCGAAACCAGATTCCGGGCCGGGTCACCGCCATCACCAGGGGTGAAGCAATTGCCAACGTCGAACTCGACGCCAACGGGACACGCCTGGTCGCATCCATCACCCTGGAAGCGGTCGAGGATCTCGGTCTGGCCGTGGGCAGCGAAGTCACTGCAGTGATCAAGGCCTCCGAAATGATCCTCGCTGTCGGCTAGGCAGAGTGGCCGGGTCTTCACCTGGAGCAGGTGAGACACGATCCCGCTGCCGGGATGTCCTCTGCGCGGTTCCCGTTCGTCGTCGGGGTGTAAGCACCAGATCCGGACCGAAGGATGGCGACATGAAGCACACCCGCCGGCAGGGCAGCCAGCGCGTGCATGCGGCGCGCGAACACGCGATCATCCGCTACTTCTGGGGGGAGCGAGGCTGAGATGAAGTACGCGGTCTTCGTCATCTGCAATGACGGCCTGCCGGCACCGGAGGAGTTGGCGGTCATGCAGCGCGAGTGTCCCGGCTGGGCCGAGGAGATGGAGCGCCGCGGCGTGCGGCTGCTCGGCCGGGAGCTGGACCTCCCGGAGACGGCGGCGACGGTGCGCGTGCGCGACGGCCACACGCTGGTCACCGACGGCCCGTTCGCGGAGACCAAGGAGTTCATGGCGGGCTTCGACCTGCTCGAGTGTGCCAGCCTCGACGAGGCGATCGAGGTGACGGCCAAGTGCCCGGTGTCCTGGTTCCAAACGCTCGAGATCCGGCCGTTCACGGGGGGGCTGCGGCTGGGCGAGAAGGTGCCCGCGTTCGCGCGGGCGGACGACTCGGCGGCCACCCCGTACCTGCTGATCACGTGGATGGGCCGAGTCCCGGCGGCGCCGCCGGACGACGAGGCCGTTGCGCAGGAGGGCGAAGCCTGGCGGCGGGACCTGGAGGCACGCGGCCGCCACGTGCTGGGAAGCGCGCTGGCGGGCGCGGACACGGCCACGACGGTCCGCGTCCGCGACGGACAGACGCTGCTCAGTGCCGGGCCGGGCATCGAGACCGAGGAGTTCATCGGCGGCATCGACGTCGTCAGCTGCGCTGATCGGCAGCAGGCGGTCGAAATCGCGGCCACGCACCCGATCGCCCGCTACCACGCGATTGAGGTGCGCCCGTTCTACAGCGAATGACCCGCCGCCGTTCAGCGCGCGCCCGACGCGGCCGGGCGGCGACGGGAGGAGCGACGAGGCGACCGCATCCCTGCGCGGGCCCTTAGCCGGGGATGGCGCCTGCTTCGCGGGCCCGCCGTACCGCCAGCTCACATGCCGACCAGTCCTGCGCGGCGATGCCTACGGACTTGAAGATGGTCAGCCCGCGCTGGGCTGCCCCGTTCGCCGGGGCGGCCGCGCCGGTCAGCAGGGCGCCGATCTCCACCAGATCCGCGCGCCGCAGGCGGCCGTCGTGCAGCGCCGCCACCACGTCACCCGCCTCGGCCAGCGTCGCATCGAGCTGGTCGATGACGACCAGGTCCGCCCGGCCGAACACGTCGGGAGCAATCTCGCTCATGTCCAGCCGGTAGGCGCCGATGGCGTTGATGTGCACCCGGCGCCGGAGGTCGGCGGCCTGGAACAGCGGGGTGGTGGCTCTGGTGGCGGCGCAGATCACATCGGCCCCGTCAACGGCTTGTTCCGGGCTCGGAACGGGCGCGAAGGCGATGCCGTGATAGGAAGCTTGCAGCAGCTGGCACAACTCCCGGCTGCGCCGGCTCCGCCTGCTGTAGACCCGGACCTCGCGGATGGGCCGCACCGCGCACACCCCGGCGACCTGGTCCGGCGCCTGGTCCCCGGCGCCGAGCATGGCCAGCACCCTGCTCGCCGGGTCCGCGAGCAGAATCTGTCGCCAGGCCGCTGGCCGCCCCGGTGCGCAACGCGGTGAGCGCGGCCGCGTCCACCTGCGCCGAAATCCGCCCGGTCGGCCCGTCAATCCACAGCACCGTGCCGCCGATACTGGGCAGCCCGTTCGCCCAGCCGTCCTGCTGGAGGCTTACCACCTTGATCAGGGCGCTGCCCGACGCGTGCTCGGCCGGCATGATCAGGACACGCTGGCGCGAGAGCGAGGAACGGAGCGGTCCGGTGACCTCGCCCTGGGCCGCGGCGATGAAGGCGCGGCGGCTCGCCGTGATGGCATCTGGCATGGTCACGAGGCGGCGCAACAGGTCTGCCCCGATGATGGCGGGAAACTGCTCCGCGGGGCGTGCGTCCCCATGGGTGCTCACGGGCCGGCCGTCGCGGCGGGCACGCGGTCCGGCAGCCGGTCCGCGACGGCCCGGCCGGGCTGGCCGGCGGCCCCGGTGACCACGATCATCAAGTGCTCCATCCGCTCGTCATCGAACGTGCTCCGACGCTAACAGCGGCCCGGCAGACGCTCAACGCAACCGGGGAAAGCCCGCATCCTTAACGGCTGACGGCTGGACTGGCCGTCGTTAACGCGGAACATCGGCACTGCCTAACGTCGCAAACGCGCCGTGCCGACGGGCGTCCGGGTCAGCCGGCCTGGTCCAGCCAGCCGGTGATGCTGCGGGCCAGGGTCGGCATCGGCAGCGAGCCGTGGTCCAGGACCGCGCCGTGGAAGGCGGGCAGCGAGAACGCCTGCCCAGGCGCCTGCGGGCCTCCTCCCGGATCCGGAGGATCTCGAGCTTGCCGGTGAGGTAGGCGAGCGCCTGCCCCGGCATCACCACGTACCGGTCGATCTCGGCCGCGAGGAATTCCTGCGGCATGGGGACGTGCCCGGCCGCGAACTCGAGCGCCCGCTCGCGGCTCCAGCCGAAGGCGTGGATGCCGGTGTCGATCACCAGCCGGGCGGCCCGCATCAGCGACGTGCTGAACGAGCCGAGCAGGCCGCGGTCATCGGCGTACAGCCCGGTCTCCTCGGCGAGCTGTTCGGCGTACAGGCCCCATCCCTCGGAGAACACCGCGAGGCTGCGCTGGCGCTGCAGGGCGGGCAGCCCGGTGAGCAGCTGGAGCCTGGACAACTGCAGGTGATGGCCGGGCACGGCTTCGTGGAAGGCCACCACTTCGGTGTCCCACCCGGTGCCGGCGGTCGGTCGCTCGGTGTTGAACCAGAACGTTCCCGGCCGCCCGCCGGCCAGCCGGGGCGGGGTGTAATGCGGCGCCGCGCCGCTCACGGCCACGACCTCCGGCATCGGCGCCACCTCGCACGGCGGCGGCAGCGGCTGCGGGAAGAACTCTGCCGCCCGGGCCTCGGCCCGCCTTACCGCGGCCGTGGCCTGGCGCATGGCCTGCTGCGGGGGAATCGCCGCGGACGAGTCCCGCAGCGCCGCGAACACCGCGTCCAGACCGGAGAGCCCCAGGCCGGCACCCAATTCCACCGCCCGGGCCTCCAGCGCCGCGACGTGGTCCATGCCGGTCTGGTGGAGAGCTTCCGCGGACAGCGGCAGGGTCGTGTAGATCCGGACCGCCCGTACGTAGTCCTCCTCACCGCCGGGCAGGTAAGCCAGTCCGGGCCGCTGCGATGGCCGGGCCCGCGGGAGCAGCTCCTTGACAATGGCCACCCATCTGGCCAGCGCGGGATTCACGATCTGCGCGGCGGCCGCCCGGCGTTCGGATTCCCACGCCTGCGCTCTGTGCCATCCGCGCGGCGGCCGGGGGGAAAGCACCGGGCTGGTGCCGGCGGCGGCCAGGATTCCCTCGGCCCAGGCGACGGCCTGCTCGGCCAGCGGCGCGACCGGCAGCCGTCCCCGGCCGGCTCCGGTCCGCAGCCGCTCGCCGATCTGGTCCAGCCAGGCGCCGCTGCGCCGCAGGCGGGTCAGGTAGTCCTCGGCCGCGGCCGGGTCAACCAGGACCGTCCGGGCCGCCACCGCCAGGAAGGCCGCAGGGCCGGCGTACTGCATCGCGGTGACCGTGTACTCCGCCTCCGCCAGATTGATGTTCTCCAGCTCCTGGGTGACCGCCTGCTTCGTGCAGTCCAGGGTGACCGCGTCGGCCGGAGTGAGCTGCTCGCGCCCGATCACGTCGGCCTCGCGGAGGAACTCCCCGAGCTGGGCCTTCCACGCCTGCCGGCCTTCCTCGCTCTCGTCAGGGACCAGATCGTCGTAGCCGGGAATGCCGTAATTGGTGGCGGCAAACGGGTTTTCTTCCAGCCAGCGCCGGTGCACCCGGTCGGCCAGGTCACGTGCTGCGCTCATGCCACCTTCCGCGATCGGTCATGATCTTCCTCATGAACCCGGCAGGGCGCCGGGAGCCGTGGCCGGCTGCGCCCTGAACCGCTGGCCTGCGCGGCTGCCTCAGCGCCTGGCCGCTTGTGCCGTGGTCAATTATGCGCGCGATCGCGGGGCCTGGCCTCTCGCAGCGCCGGGTTCCCGGACGGAGAATGCGGGTGAGGACGGTCTGCGCTGTTGCCTGCCGACCGGTTACGGGATGGACGACGGCCCGACGGGCTGAAAGAGGTATTGCCGTGAAACTCCGGGTTCTCGCCGTGGCCGCCGTGGCCACGGCGCTGTGCGTGGGGGCCGGGTCGGCCCTGGCCGGTGCCCGCGGGCCGCGCCCGGCGGGAAGCTCCGCCGCCGGGCCGCGGCACGTGCGCGTTCTTGTCCTGACCATGTTCAGCGGGGAAACACAGCCGTGGCTGGCCCACCTGAAACTGCCGGCCACGGTCGCCGTTCCCGGCGGATACGGCCCGCTGCACTGCGACTCGGGCGGCCTGTGCGTCACCACCATCGGGCAGGGCAAGTCCAACGCAGGCCCGAGCGTGACCGCGATTCTCGCCGACCGCACGCTCAGCTTCAGGGGTGCCTACTTCATGACGGCCGGGATCGCCGGAACGCCGCCGTCGGAAGGCACGCTCGGCTTCGCCGCATGGGCGCGCTACGTCGCCGACTGGGATCTCGGGCATCACCTGATTCCCCGCACCGCCCCTGGCCTTCCCTTCGGCTACGAGCCGCTCGATCCGGCCAGCTACGCCGAGGTCTTCCGGCTGAACGCGGGCCTGGCGCGGACGGCGTACCGGGTGACCCGGCGCGTCCGGCTGGCCGACTCCCGGCAAGCCGACCGGAGCCGGGCGCGCTACCCCGGCCAGGCCGGCCGCAAACCGTTCGTGGCATTGTGCGACACCGTTGCCGGGGATGACTACTGGGCCGGCAGGACGCTGTCGGACGAGGCGCACTACATCATGTCCATCGACACCCGCCGGCACGGCGTGTACTGCACCGCCGAGCAGGAAGACTCGGCGGTCGCCGAGGCGCTCAGCAGGTTCGGTTACCTCGGCCGCTACCTCGACCTGCGTACCGCCAGCAACTTCGATCAGCCGTATCCCGGTGAAACCATCAAGACGCTGCTGGCGACCTTTCCCGGCTTCAGCATCGCGACCGAGAACGCCTACCGCGTGGGTGCGGCCATGGCTCGCTACCTCATGACCCGCGGCGGGGCCGGCCAGGGCCGGTGATCGTCACTCCTGGTCCGGCCCGGCAGGACCCGGGTCGCCGGCCGCCTGCGCGGGCTCAGCCTCGATCAGCCCCGCGACCGCGCGGTCAGGGCGATCCGGCCGTGAGATCCAGGACGGTCTTGATGTCATCGGGCCTGCGCGTGTAGGCGTCGGCCCACTGGCTGAGGGGCACCTGGCGAGTGATGAGGTCAGCGAGCCAGGTCGGATCGGCTTGGGCCAGGGCCTGGGCCGCAAGTTCGTAATGGGGCCGGCCGGCGTTGACGGATCCGAACAAGACCGAATTCTGCAGGACCATGTTGCGGTTGAGCAGGCCCGGGTCGACCGTGGATTCGGCCCCGGCCGGGGAAACGCCGGTGAGGCATATGATCCGCTGGCGGACATGCTGCGGCCCCGCCTCGAGCAGCATCTGCAGGAAGCCGGTGCACTCGATGACGATATCGGCTTCGTCGGCCGCATCGCCCAGGTCGCTGGCGGGGAAGTAAGAAGCCCCCAGACGGCGCACCATCTGCGGCTTGCGGCCCTCGGTGACCAGGTCAACCACGAGGGTGTCGTAGCCACGCTGAACCGACAGCAGCGCCGCCAGAAGCCCGATAGGGCCTGCCCCGGTGATGAGCGCCTTGCGGGGCGCCCACGTTGACCTGGCGCCGATCCGCTCGATATGGTCCCAGGCCTTGGCCACGACGCTGGCCGGCTCGAGCAGTACGCCGAGGATGCCCAGCGCCGGGTCCACCGGTACCAGGTACTCGGGACGGATGCGGTAGCGCTCGCTGGCGTAGCCGTGCCGGGCCTTGATCCCCCGCTCCGAGTACCGGCCGTTGGTGCACATGTCCCAGTCCCCGGCCGCGCACGCCGGGCAGGGCACGGGGTCAGGCCGGCGCACGATGCCGACCACGAGATCCCCCGCGGCGAAGCCGGTCTGCGGGGCGGCCTCGGCCACCCGGCCCAGCGACTCGTGCCCGATGATGAGGCGTTCCTGGCCTGGGGGCGCCCAGCCGTAATCACCGTTGATGATTTCCAGGTCGGTGCCGCAGATGCCGATCGCCTGGGTCTCCACCAGCACCGGCCCGTCACCGGCGGGCGGTTCCGGCACGTCGGTAATCGCCACCGAGCCCTGCTGGCCGGGGATGACAGTGATCGCGCGCATGCCTCACCGTAGCGAATCAGGCTCGCGGGCCGTTCGGTCGCACTGTCTGCCACTGGTCGTAGTGTTCAACCCAGGACGCGTCGGCCGCCGGCCGGCCCGGCACGAGTCGGGGAGTCCGGTGCCCGCTTCGCAGACCCAGGTGCGGACAGCAATGGCCGGGACCGGCGGCTCCGGTGGAGGGTAGCTGGTGGTGGCGGAGCCCGACCTGAGTTTTGCCGGCCTGCTGCGGCGGCTTCGGGCGGCGGCCAGGCTGACGCAGGAAGAGCTGGCCGAGGCAGCCGGGATCAGCCCGCGTTCGGTCAGCGACCTGGAGCGTGGCATCAACCGCACCGCGCGCAAGGACACCGCTCTGCTGCTGGCCGATGCGCTGAACCTGACCGGGCAGGTGCGGGCGGCGTTCGTCGCGGCGGCGCGCGGGCGCGCGCCGGCCGCGGAGGTGCTGGCCGCCCGGAGCGGGGCCGCGGCGGGCGACGGGGCCGCGGCGGGCAACGGGACGGCGGGGAACGGGGCGGCGGCGGCGACCCAGACGCTGCCGCGCGATATCGGCAGCTTCACCGGCCGGGAGGCGGATCTGGCCCGGCTGCTGGCGACGCTGGCCGACGTCACCGACGGCGGCCGGACCGTCGCGATCCATGCCATCGACGGCATGGCGGGCATCGGCAAGACCACGTTCGCGGTGCACGCCGCGCACGAGTTCGCCGGGAACTTCCCGGACGGGCAGTTCTTCCTGCCCCTGCACGCCCACACCCCCGGCCAGCGGCCGGTCGACCCGGCCGACGCGCTGGCCAGCCTGCTGCTCACGGTCGGCGTCCCCCCGCAGCACATCCCGCCCGGCCAGGAGGCCCGGGCCGCCCGGTGGCGTGACCAGGTGGCCGGCCGGAGAATCTTGTTGCTGCTGGACGACGCGACCGGGCATGAGCAGGTCAGGCCGCTGCTGCCGGGCACCCCCGGCAGCCTGGTCCTGATCACCAGCCGCCGGCGGCTGACCGCGCTCGAGGACGCCACGGTGCTCAGCCTCGACACCCTCGCCCCCGCTGACGCGGCGTCGCTGCTGGTCCGGCTCGCCGGGCGCCCTGACCTGGTCCCCGGCGCGGAGGCCACCATGCAGATAGCCCGGCTGTGCGGGTACCTGCCGCTGGCGATCGGGATGCTCGCCGGGCAGCTCCGGCATCACCCGGCCAGGAAGGCCGCCGAGCTGGCCGCTGAACTGGCGGCGGCCCGTGACCGGCTGGCCGTGATGCGGGCCGAGAACCTGTCCGTCGCGGCCGCGTTCGACCTGTCCTATCAGGACCTGACCGCAGATCAGCAGCGGCTGTTCGGCCGGCTCGGCCTGCCCCCCGGCCCGGACATCGACGCCTGCGCCGCCGCCGCTCTCGACGAGACCACGGTCGAAACCGCCAGGACCCGGCTCGACGAGCTTTACGACCATCACCTGGTCACCGAGCCGGCGCCCGGCCGCTACCTGCTGCACGACCTGCTCCGCGAGTACTCCCGCGCGCTGGCCGCCGGCCGGGACCAGGACGGTTCACGCGCCGCCACCGCCCGGCTGATGAACTACTACGCGCACGTCGCCGCGGCCGCCGGACAGCACATCGCCACCTGGACCACGGCCGGCGGCCGTCATCCGCCGGGCAGCCCCCCGGGCAGCGCCCCGCAGCTGGCCACGCCGGATGAAGCGGCCGCCTGGCTGGAAGCCGAGCGGCCCAACCTGCACGCGGCGGTCGGCTTCGGCGCCGAGGCCATGCCCGGGCACGCGATCGCGATCGCCACGGCGATGGGCGGCTTCCTGCGCTCCCGTGGTCACTGGGATCAGGCCGCAGCCCAGTACCAGACCGCCCTCAGCGCCGCCCGCCGGGCCGGGGACAGGCCCGGCCAGGCAGGGGCGCTCGACGAGCTCGGCCTGCTGCAGCAGCTGACCGGCGATTACCCGGCGGCCACCGGCACGCTCGCCGAGGCGGTGCGGCTGTACCAGGACCTCGGCGACAAGCCAGGCCTGGCCTACGCGCTCAACCATCTGGGGCTGGTGCAACAAGAAACCGGGGATTACCCGGACGCCATGGCCGGCCACCAGCAGGCGCTGGCCCTGGCTCGCGACGCGGGCGACCCGCTCGCCGAGGCCGTCTCCCTGACCGACCTGGCCCTGGTGCAGCAGCTGATGGGGGACCTCGGGCCGGCCGCGGCCGGCTACCAGCGGGCGCTGACGCTGTTCCGGGCCATCGGCTCCGCGTTCGACGAGGCCGACGTGCTATGTGAACTGGGCGGCGTGTACCGGCAGACCGGGGACTACGCGGCCGCCGCAGAAAGCCAGTACCAGGCCCTGGAACTGTTCCGCCGCATCGGCGACCGGCTCGGGCAGGCCTGGGCCCTGGACGAGCTCAGCCTGGTGCAGCAGCTGACCGGCGAGTACCCGGCCGCCGCCGACAGCGTCGCCGAGGCCATCGAGTTGTTCCGCGACCTCGGTTCGCGCCACGGCCTGGCCATGTCGCTGAACAGCCGCGGCGAGCTGTCGGCGCGGACCTCGGCCGCCGAGGAGGCGCGGCGTTACCACAGCCAGGCCCTGGCCATCGCCAGGGAACTCGGCGCGCGGCCGGTGCAAGCCCGCGCGCTGGCCGGGATCGGCCGCAGCCTGCTGCCCGGCAATCCGGCCGAAGCAGCCGGCTACCTGCGGGACGCGCTGGCGATCCTCCGGCAGGTCGGATCCCCGGACGCCCGGGTCATCCAGGACACGCTGGACGAGCACGGCCTCTGACCTCGGCCGGTCAGCGCGCATTCCGGGCCGCCAGCCGGCGGTGGTCATCCTCGATGAACGTCACGTCGTGCGGGCCGCCTGCTGTCCCGCGCAGCAGGGCCGGGGCGCGCAGCAGCGCCCAGAGCCGGACGCCCGCCCGGCGGCGACGGCGCTCTGCGCCGTGCGCCGCCGGCGCCCTGCCGTTAGCCTCGCGTATCCGGCCCGCTCGCCATGCCTGGGTCTCAGCCATTGCCCTCGCCTTCCTGCGTTGTCAGCTGATCCCACTGTCGTCAGCCGCGACGGCACGGACCACACATGCCCGCCCACAGGAGCGCCCACAGGATGGCGGCGAGCCGTAAACAGCGAGGGCCGGGCGGTTCGAGCCAGGCGCGGATTACCATCCGGGCGGGTCGAGGCCGTTACTACTTGACCTCATCGCTCTCGCGCTTGTAACGTCCGGCTTGCCCGGCCTGGCCGGGACCCCAGCGGCCGGTGGCGCCGACCCCGAGAGAAACCAGGCAGCCAGCATGAACCGCAGACTCCATCTCCCCGCCCGGCTGGCGGCCCCGCGCCGCGGCCTGGCCCGCTCCCGCGACCGGCTGGCCCGCTCCCGCGGTCGCGGCACACGCCGCCTGGCGCTGCTGTCGGCTGGGGCTGCGGGCCTGACGGTCCTGGTGACCGGCGTCCCCGCCGCCGTCTTCGGGCTGGCCGCCAGCGCGGCGCCGGTGCGGCCCGCCGCCGCCACGGCCGGCACGCTCGACGTCGTGCCGAAGCCGGTATCCGCGAAGGTCGGCCGCGGCCACTTCACCCTCACCCGGCACACCCGGATCGTCGCCGCGCCAGGTGCTCACTCCGCGGCCGAACTGCCGGTCGCCCGCGACCTGGCCGCGTACTTGCGCCCCGCGACCGGCTACCGGCTGCCCGCCGTCACCGGCCGGGCGCACCCAGGCGACATTGTCTTGCAGATCGGCAACGCCGGGACGCTCAAGCCCCGGCACCGGGCCGAGGGCTACCGGATCGACACCACGACATCGGGGGCGAGGATCGAGGCCCCTGCTCCGCACGGGCTGTACAACGGCATTCAGACGTTCCGCCAGCTCCTGCCCGCGTGGATCAACAGCCCCACGGTCGTGCCGGGGCCCTGGACCGCTCCCGTGACCACCATCACCGACTACCCCCGGTACTCCTACCGGGGCCTGCTGCTCGACATCGCCAGGCACTACGAGCCTCCGTCCGCGGTCGAGGAGCTCATCAGCCAGATCGCCGCCTACAAGATCGATGTACTGCACCTGCACCTCAGCGACGACCAGGGCTTCCGGCTGGCGATCCACGGCTTCCCGCGGCTGACCTCGATCGGCAGCCGGGGCTCGGTGGGGACGGGCGGCCGTGCGAAGGATCCCGGCGGCTTCTGGACGCAGGCGCAGTACCGGGCCGTCGTGGCCGATGCGGCCGCGCACTTCATCACCGTGGTGCCCGAGGTCGACTCGCCAGGACACAACAACGCGATCATCATGTCCGAGTACAACGACACCGGTAATCCCGCGCTGCCGGTCAACCCGCACGGCATCAACTGCGGTCAGTTCGATCCGCCGCACTGGGATTACACCGAGGACGTGGGCTACAGCGCGATGTGCCCGGCCAGCCCGGATACCTGGGCGATCATGAAGGCGATCATCGGCCAGCTCGCCAGCATCACGCCAGGTCCCTACTATGACCTCGGCGGTGACGAGGTGCCGGCCTCGCTGCTCAGCGCGTCCAGGTACGCCGCGTTCATCAACAAGGAAGCGGGCATCGTCGGCAGCCAGCACAAGACCGTCATGGGCTGGGCTGACATCGCCGGCCGGGGAACCAGGCCGCCGGCGGGCTCTGTCGCCGAGTACTGGCAGCCGGCCGGGGGCACCTCGCCGGGATCGGTCACCGGCCGGGAGGCCGTGGCCAAGCACATGAAGATCGTGATGGCACCGGCGAACCACACCTATCTCGACCAGAAGTACGTCGTCACCGCCCGGTCGAGCGTGCCGCCGTCACTGGGCATGAACTGGGCCTGCCCCCGGGGATGCGATGTCTCCAGCGCCTACAACTGGAACCCGGGCGGCCTGGTCACCGGCGTGACCGACCGCAATGTCATCGGCGTGGAAGGCGCCATGTGGGGCGAGACCGTGGCGAACATGAACAACGTCGACTACATGGTGTTCCCCCGGCTGCTCGCGCTGGCGGAAATCGCCTGGTCACCGTCCGCCCACCGGACAGCCGCCAGCCCCGCATACCGCGACTTCCTGGTGCGCCTGGCCGCCCAGGGTGCTCGCTTCCAGGCGGCAGGCGTGAACTTCTACCCCTCGGCCCAGGTGCCCTGGCCGCTGGCCATCATCGGAAGCCGGGTGACCGCCAGCGCGCACGGCCGGGTGGCCGGCCCGGTCGCGACCCTGTCGGCACCGGGATTCCCGACCAGCACGCTCAGCATGTGCGACTCATCGCTCGGGATCGGGTGCACGATCAAGTGGGGCGACGGGAGCACGACCACGGGCGACGTGACCGGAGCCAATGCCACCGGCACCCGGGTGAACAGCCTGTACGCCATCTCCGGCCGGCACGTCTATGCCCGCCCGGGCACCTATCACGGCGTGGTCATCGCGTCCGCGGGCAACGCCAGGCCGGTCACGGCGCACTTCACCGTGAGGTGGCCGTGACGGCGCCGCGGCGGCCGACGTGATCAGCTCCGCATCGCCGGTGCCCCGCGGGAGGCATCAGGCCTGATCGCCGCCCGCGAGCGCGAGAGCCTCGTCGGCGGTCAGGGCGCGGCCGGCGGCGTACTCGGCCTCGAAAGCCCCGGCGCCCATGGCTGCCCGCAGCCGCTGGCAGTCGCGGTCGCGCAGGTCACCCTCCAGGGGCTCTATCGTTTCCTCCAGGACCGCGAGCGCCTCGGCGGCCGCGCCGTGCAGCCGTGCGGCCCGGCCCGTCTGACCCTGGCCGCTGCCGGTCATGGCCAGGCCGATCAGCGCGTAGCCGATGCTTGCCCCTATCCGCAGGCGTGCGGCCAGGCTGAGCGATTCGGTGAAGAGATCTTCCGCCGCGGCCAGCGACCCGCTCAGGTACTCGGCAAATCCCAGATTGAGTGCCTGGTACACGACGCCGTAGCGGTCGTTCAGCGCACGGGCGATATCCAGCGATTCAGCCAGGTGCGCGCGGGCGGCATCGAGGTCGCCGAGTGACAGCTCCACGTATCCGAGGTTGCCGAGCATCGTCCCGACGTGCCGCGCGTCGCCGGCCCGCCGGTGCAGCAGCACCGATTCGCGGGCGTCGCGGACCGCGGCGGCGTGGTCGCCCTGCAGGTCCAGGGCGAATGACCTGGCCGCGAGCAGGCGGGCGGTGACCTGCGGTTCCTCGTGCCGGCGGGCCAGGCTCAGCCCGGACTCGATGACCGGCAGTGCCTGGCCCGGCTGCCCGCGGCGCAGCAGCACCATGGCACGCAGGTAGAGAAGGTCGGCGGTCAGGTCGTCATCCCCGGCAGCCCGGGCGATCGCCAGCCCTTCCGCACAGTATTCCTCGGCGATCGCGTACGCCCCGGTCTGCTCGAGCAGGTACGCCGACGCGGCCAGGCCGCGGGCGCGCAGCAGGGCCTGCTCCCGCGGAGCCGGCAGGTCGAGGAGCGCCCGGAGGGCCTCGATTCCCTCGGTGGCGTGCCCGCGTGCTTTCCAGAACTCCCGCAGCGCGGTGGTGAGCCGCAGGCCGGGCGCGGGATCTCGCTGCCTCAGGCTGTAGCCGATCGCGGCCCGGATGTTGCCGAGTTCCAGATCGAGACGGTCCAGCCACTGCGACTGATCGCGCCCGAGCAGCTGTGTCGTGGCCGCTTCCGCGAGGGCCAGGTACTGGTTCTGGTGAGCACGGCGGGCCTCATCGGAGGCCGCCGGGCCCAGGCTCTCGAGTTTCCGCGCGGCATACTGACGGACGGTTTCCAGCAGCCGGTAGCGGGCCGGCCCGCCGTCGGCGTCCTCGAATTGCACGAGGTTCTTATCGACCAGGGCACCGAGGAGCCCGACGATGTCGTCGGTAAGCACGTCAGCGCCGGCGCCGACGGCCTCGGCGGCCGCCAGGTCGAACCCGCCGGCGAAAACGGAGAGCCCGGCGAGCACATGCCGCTCGGCGCGGTGCAGCAGCTCCCAGGACCAGTCCAGCATGGCCAGCAGCGTCTGCTGGCGCGGCATGGCCGTGCGCGAGCCGCCGGTCAAGATGGCGAACCGCTGATCGAGCCGGGCATCCAGCTCGGTCACCGACATGACCCGCAGCCGGGCCGCGGCCAGCTCGATGGCCAGCGGCGTGCCGTCCAGCCGCCGGCAGATGCGGCCGGCCACCGAAGCGGTCTGGTCGTCCCAGCTGAGCGCCACCCCGTGCTGGGCCGCCCGGTCGGCAAACAGGCGCACGGCTTCCGCGCCGCGGATCGCATCCGCGTCATCGTCGTCGGCGGGCGTGTCCAGGGAGGGAACCCGGTAGACATGCTCCCCCTCGATGCCCAGCGGCTCCCGGCCGGTGGCGAGCAGCCGGATGCCGGGGCAATCGCGCAGCAGCGTGTCCGCGAGCTTGGCGCAGGCATCGATGACGTGCTCGCAGTTGTCCAGCAGCACCAGCATGGTCTGCTCGCCGATCGCTTCGGCGAGCGTGCTCACCGTGCTGCGGCCGGGATCCTCGGGTATGCCCAGCACGCTGGCGACGACCCCGGCCACGAGGTCCGGGTCATCCAGCGGGGCCAGGTCCGCGAACCACACGCCGTCCCCCGGGGCACCGAGCAGCCCGGCCGCCGCCTGAAGTCCGAGGCGCGTCTTGCCCACCCCGCCCGAGCCGGTGAGCGTAACCAGCCGGAAGTCCGTGATCAAGCGGCGTACCTCGGCCAGTTCCGCCTCGCGGCCGATAAAGGCCGATACCTGGCCGGGGAGGTTATGCGGCGGCTTCGGGTTGCCGAGCGCCCGGAGCGGGGGGAAGGCCACGGGCAGGCCCCGGGCCACGAGCTGGAATATCTGCTCGGGGTGGCCGAGATCCTTGAACCTGTGGGCACCGAGGTCCTTGAGCCAGGCTCCCTCCGGCAGCGAGTCGCTGAGCAGGGCCGCGGTCGTGGCGGAGAGCACGATCTGGCCGCCGTGAGCGGCCGCCGCGATGCGGGCCGCGCGGTGAACATCGAGACCGACCAGGCCGGCCGGCGTGCCGGATGCCTCGCCGGAGTGGATTCCCATCCGCACCCGCACTGCCCCGCCGCCGGGCCACGCATGCGCGATCAGCCCCTGCTGCATGGCGATCGCCGCGCAAACGCAGGCCCTCGCCGACGAGAACACGGCGAAGAACGCATCGCCCTGGGTGTTCGACCTCCCGGCCGTCGTGGGCGGCCAGGGCGTCCCGGATCAGCCGGTGATGATCGGCCAGGACCTGCGCGTACCCATCACCGAGGCGCTTCAGCATCACGGTGGAGCCCTCGATGTCGGTAAACAAGAAGGTGAGGGTCTGCGCGGCCACTGCTGAACTGCCCCCTACGCTGGTGCTGACCATCCCGGCGGGCGAGATCGTCCGGGCCGGCGGCTTACCCGGCCGTCACTCTTGTTGTTCGAAGGTCTGCCCGAACAGCGCCTCGCACGTGCTCCGCACCGCGACCGCGACATCGCTGGGCACTCGTGCTTCGAGCACCGCGTAACCGGGTTCGTCGCTTTCCCTCATCAAGGTCTGCGGTACGCGAATGACGCCCTCCCCGTAGGGGCGTATCAATACCTCATCGGCATCCGGCGTGACCATGTCCGAGGGCACGTAGAAACGCAGGATTACCAGGCCGTCCTCCGCCGGCTTGAAAATATGACTTGCGTGGGGCATAGCTCGGTCTCCGTGTCCGTAGCGCTGTGAATTCTAGCTGAAAGATCGTCCGCCGCCGATGAGGCCGGCCCGCGCCTCCGGTTCGCTGGCCGATGAGAATTTACGGTTGCTGGTCTTCCCGGTGATGGAACGTGGCTAGTTCGCGGAGGTCCTCGGGCGGGAGCGCGGCGGCCGGGTAGGACACCATCCGGCAGTCGGTCAGGGCGCGGACCGTGGCGGTGCGCCGGCCCTGCTCAACCGCGGCGCGCTCGCCCAGCACGGCGCCCGGGCCCAGTTCCGCCACCGCGGCGCCGCCGACCTCGACCCCCACCATGCCGTCAAGCAGCAGAACGATCTCATCCCCGGCCTCCCCCTGGGCGAAGATCGTCGAGCCGGCCTTGACCTTCACGGCCCTGGGCTGCTGGCCGCCGCCGCGCATGACGGCCAGGGACAGGCGACGCTCCAGCGGGGTCTCCGCCTCGGCGGCCACTATCGCGTTTTCCTGCCCATGCCAGGGCGAGCGGGCCAGGGCGGAGGTCCGGTACCAGGTCTTGAAGTCGATCAGGGCCGACTTGCCGGCCAGCGCGCCGCTGGCGTCATAGATCCAGTGCCGGGGGAAGGAACTGGCTCCGACGAGCTCGTGATCCGCCGACCCGTCGGCGTGCAGCGTCAGCGCCAGGGTGGTCCACACGGACGGGCTTTGAGTCTTCACGAACGGCGCGCCCTTGACCAGCCGGGGCGCGGGAACACCGGGCCGGCCACCCGCGGTCTGGGTGAACCGGACGAAGTCCGCGCCGACCTCAGGCTCCGGTTGCAGGTCCGGGTAGCCGACCGCCTGAACCAGCACCCGCAGGCCCCCCAGCCGGATGAGGGTACTGGACAGGCGCCCGCCGCCACCTCGCCCGTAGGAAACGATCCTGCCGTCCTCCACCTCGATCCACGCTCTCAGGTGGTTGGCGAACCGGGCTCCCTCCGGGCCGACTACCTCATCCAGGTCCCGCCACTCGTCGGGAGGAGGATCGTCATAATGCGTCATCGCGAGCTCGAACGGAATCCTGGTCGCGCCCGCGATGGCTGCTGACGGGATCCACGAAATACTGGTTACCGACCATTCGATGCGCATACACCCGACCCACCCTCCGGTCGGTGTCCATCCTTCCCCCGCGGGCCGCGTATTGCACCCTTCGCGGTCGATGTCACGGGCCGGAGCGGGACGGATGCGGCCAGCCACCGGCATTGCCGGCGCCGGGGCTAGCGGCCGGCGCCAGGGGGCGCGGCCTGATCGCCTCGGGCGTCGAGGTGCAGATACGTGCCGATGCCTGTCAGGGTGAGCAGCCGCCGGACGATCGGCTGACAGCCCGTGATGACGAGCTCGTGTCCTCGCTCGGCCAGCAGGCCGCGCGCCCGTACCAGGACCGAAAGGCCGGCGCAGTCAGCGAAGATCAGCGCGGACAGGTCCACCGTCACGCTCTGCGGGTCGTGCTGTTCCAGCACGGCGCCGACCGCGCGGCGCAGCTGGTCCGCGCTGCATACGTCGAGTTCGCCCAGCAACTTCAGCACTGAGCGCCGACCATGGTGTTCGATAATGACGGTGAGCTGCGGGGGGGTGGTCACCTGTCGGACTTTCGTTGCGGCGATGATCGCCGGGCGGGAGGCCGCGGCGTGCACCAGCCGTGGCCCAGGCGAAGCGGGGGGTTCGCGGGACTGGCTGTGATGCACGGCACCGGCCCGGGGCTTCATGCCGAAAGGCAGCCGGACCGGCTCAACCGGGCGCGGGGAAAGACAGAAGCATCTGCGGGCGGCCGGTCCATCTCGGCCGCGAAATCCGGGCAGCACAGATCGTCACCTCCAGGGAAGTGCGATCCGCGGACACACGGCGGAACTAGACGGCGTAATCTACCCCGCCGGGCCCGTCCCGGCAACAGCGCGGAACGGGACCACGCTCCCGGCCGGGGCTGGTCACCGGCCGGGGCTGGTCACCGGCCGGGGCTGGTCACCGGCCGGGGCTGGCTGCCCGGCGCCCGATCGATGACCTCCGCGGCCACGTCGGCGACGCGCCGGCGCGAGTCGCGCGCTCGCTTGCGCAGCACATCGAAGGCGGTCACCGCGTCGAGGCCGCTGGCACCCATCAGGTAGCCGACCGCGCGCTCGATCACCACGCGGTAGTCCAGGGCATACTTCAGCTGGCCGGCCAGGACGCCGTGATCATGAGCTGCCAGCGCGGTGCCCACTGCCTCGGCGATCAGGTCGCCGTAGGCGCGCAGGGCACGGACGTCGGAGTCGTCCCACTCGGCCGGCTCGCCGCGGTAGACGTTCAGGGTGCCGACGGGGCTGCCGCCGAGCAGGACCGGGATGCCCGCCACCGCCCGCACCTGCGCGGACAGGTGCGGGACCAGCCCCGGCCACCGGCTGTCGGCGTGCAGGTCGCCGCTGACGACCTCGCTCGCGTACACGTAGGACTCATAGCACGGCCCCTCACCCGCGGCCGCCTGCGCCTGTTCCAGCTGGCGCCCGGCCTCATCGGAGGCGGCGACGTAGGACAGGTAGCCGGACTCGGTGATGAACATCACCCCGGCCCCGCTGTAGCCGAACAAGTCATGAACGGCATTGACGGCGCGCTTCATCACGGCCGCCACGTCGGCATCGAACGCCGCCTGGCGAAGCCGCAGCAGGCTCGACTGCAGCGCGTCCTCGTCAATGTGCACGCTCATCACGGTAGGGCACCGCATGACCTGCGCCCTTCATCCGGATGAGTGCCGGTGACCGCGGCAACCCGGGTGCAACCGTAGAGTCGCAGCATGACGCAGGCTCCTCCGCTGAGGAGGTGCACGATGACGGCGCAGGCCGCGGTGCTGGCAGCCCGGGCGGCCAGCCCGCCCGCCCGCGATGACATCGCCGTGCTCGTGTTCCGGCGCCGGCCTCCAGGCGGCGGCCGTGCTGCGTGACCGCGCCTATTTCGTCATGATGGGCGTGTCCCTGCTGCTATTCATCGGGGCGTGGAGCATCGTGCGGCTGTACTCGGTGACCGCCGCCATCATCATGTCCTGCGTGGCCCTGGTCATCCCTCCGCTGGCGGCCATCGTGGCCAATGCGGGCGACGAATCCAGCCGTCGCAGGTAACGGGCCGGCGTGGCGATGCCCCGGACGTTCTACCATCCTGGGTATGACAGCGCTGGGCGATCTTGACCGGGGCCGGATCCGTGCCGTGCACGCGCGCGAGCTGGCGCGATTCCGCGAGGAGCGGCCCCGGTCGATGGCCATGATCGGCCGCGCGCGGGAGCACATGCCCAACGGGGTGCCGATGGCCTGGATGGCTTCCGACAACGATCAGCCGGTCTACATCGACCACGGCCGGGGCGCGGCTTTCACCGACCTGGACGGGTTCTCCTACGTGGACTTCAACGCCTCGGACATGGCGATGTTCTGCGGGCACGCGAACCCGCAGATCGTGGCCGCGGTGCGCGAGCAGGCGGCCCGGTCCACCCAGTTCCTGCTGCCGACCCAAGCTTCGGTCGAGGTGGCCGAGGAACTGGCAGGCCGCTATCCCGTTCCGCTGTGGCAGTTCACGCTGTCGGCGACGCAGGCCAATACCGAGGTAATCCGGCTGGCCCGGGCCGCCACCGGGCGCGACGTGGTCGTGCTGTTTCAGGGCCACTACCACGGCCACTTCGATGAGGGCCTGGTGGACCTGGAGGACGGCCAGGTCGCGGCGGTGCAGCGCGGCCTGTCCAAGGGCGTCACCGGCCGGGTGCGGATCGCCCAGTTCAACGACGCCGGCACGCTGCGCCGCGCGCTTGAGCCCGGCGACGTCGCCCTGGTGCTGACCGAGCCGACCATGACCAACACCGTGCACATGCTGCTGCCCGAGCCCGGCTGGCACGAGGAGCTGCGCGGCCTGACCCGCCAGCACGGCACGCTGCTGGCCATCGACGAGACGCATACCCACGTCGTCGGCCCCGGCGGGGCAACCGCGTTGTGGGGGCTGCGGCCCGACGTGGTCACGATCGGCAAGGCGGTGGCCGGCGGCTTGCCGATGGGCGCCTACGGGGTCAGCGCCGAGCTGGGCGAGCAGCTCGACGCGGCGCGCAACGTCGCGACCGGCGGCACGCTGTTCGGCAACCCGCTGTCGGCGGCCGCGGCGAAGGCGGCGCTGACCGGGGTGCTGGTCCCCGGCGCATACGCGCACGCCACCGCGCTGGGCGGCGAGCTCGCCGACGGGATCGAGCAGGCCATCGCATCGGCCAGCCTGCCCTGGACCGTGATCCGGTTCGGTCCGCGGTCCGGGCAGTGGTACGGGCCGATGCCGCGCACCGGCGCCGAGGCGCACGCGCTGACCGACGGCGAGCTGACCCGCCTCATCCGGATCTGGCTCGCCAACCGCGGCGTGTGGGAAGCGCTGCCGGGCGCGGGGCCCACCGTGCCGGTGCCCGCCGCCCGCGGCGACGTGACACGGTACCTGGAGGCCTATAACGAGCTGCTGGACCGGCTCAGCTGACCGGCTCGGGCCGGAGCCGTTCGGCACTATGACCGTCTGGTCACCGGGCTCCCCATGAATATGTCTGCTTGCGGAGCTTGAGGTAGACGAAGGTCTCGGTGGCGGTGACGCTGGGCACCGCGCGGACCCGGGACAAGATCTCCAGCAGGTGGTCGTCGTCTTCGCAGACCACCTCGATCAGCAGGTCGAACGACCCGGCGGTGATCACCACGTAGTCGATCTCGTCCAGTACCGCCAGGTGCCCGGCGACTCGTTCCAGGTCGCCCTCGCAGCGGATGCCGATCATGGTCTGGCGGTGGAAGCCGAGGGTGAGCGGGTCGGTCACCGCGACGATCTGCATGACCCCGGTTTCCAGCAGCCGCTGCACCCGCTGGCGGACCGCGGCCTCGGACAGGCCGACGGCCTTGCCGATGGCGGCGTAGGACCGGCGGCCGTCTTGCTGCAGCTGCTCGATGATCTGCTTGGCGATGCCGTCCAGCACCACCGCAGGCCCGGCGGCCTGGCCCGGCTGCGCGCTGGCCCGGCGGCGGCGGCCGTCGGCCGCCTGCAGGGTTCCGGGAGCATGCGCCATGCCGTCGCCTCCTGTCGGGGCCTGGCCGCAGGGCGCCCTGGCCAGGGTGATCGATGGCTGCGGTGCTGGCGCTGCCGAAGCACGCCGTCGCCGTGCGCCCGCTGCGCAATCGTGTCACGTATCGGCCAAGGGTAGAGGAATCCGTAGCAGTATCGCGATGATTGCTACGGAACCGCTTGTCATGGGCGCCGGGTTCTGCCACGGTCGACCTGGCGGAACATGAGGAAGGCGTATGCGGAAATGACCGGTGCGCGGACGGCGCGTGACACGCCTGAGGGCGAAACCAGCGACAGGCGTTCAGCGGCGCGGGATACCGCCGCCGACAGCAGCCTGGCCGCGATCGACCTGGTCGGCGTGGCGAAGGAGTTCTCCGCCCGCCGCGGCAGCGTGGCCGCCGTCCGCGAGGTTGACCTGGAGATCCGGCGCGGCGAGTTCTTCTCGCTGCTGGGGCCCTCGGGCTGCGGGAAGACCACGACGCTGCGGATGATCGCGGGCTTTGAGGAGCCGAGCCGCGGCCGGGTGCTGCTGTACGGCCAGGACGTCACCGGCGTGCCGCCCTACCGGCGCGACGTCAACATGGTGTTCCAGAGCTACGCCCTGTTCCCGCACATGACCGTGCAGGACAACGTGGCGTTCGGGCTGCGCCGCAAGGGGGCCTGGCAAGGCCGAGTCGGCCCGGCGGGCCGGCGAGATGCTCGAGCTGGTGGAGCTGACCGGCAAGGGCGACTCCAGGCCGCGCGAGCTGTCGGGCGGCCAGCAGCAGCGGGTGGCGCTGGCCCGCGCGCTGGTCAACCACCCGCGGGCGCTGCTGCTGGACGAGCCGCTTGGCGCGCTGGACCTCAAGCTGCGCCAGTCGATGCAGATCGAGCTCAAGCGGATCCAGCGTGACGTGGGGATCACGTTCGTGTACGTCACGCACGACCAGAACGAGGCGCTGACCATGTCCGACCGGCTGGCCGTGATGAACGACGGCCGGATCGAGCAGGAGGGCAGTCCGCAGGAGATCTACGAGCAGCCGGCCACCAGGTTCGTGGCCGGGTTCATCGGCACGTCCAACCTGCTGGCCGGGCGGGTCGGCCGGGTCACCGGCGAGCAGGCCGTGATTGAGGTGAGCCCGGATGAGCGGATCGTGCTGCCGTTGCGCCGGGCGGCCCGGCAGGACCGGGCAGTCGGCTCCGGGGACGAGGTCGAGCTGACCGTGCGCCCGGAGAAGATCGTGATCACCGGCCTGCCGCCGGGCACGGACGGTAGCGTGCTGCGGGGAACCGTGACCGAGGTGGTCTACCTCGGTACCTCGACGAACTTTTCCGTGACCACGACGACCGGCGCGGAGATGGTGGTATTCCAGCAGAACTCGGCATCCGGGGGGAGCCGGCCGGACCGCGGCGAGGCGGTCTGGCTGTCCTGGGATCCCCAGCATTCGTACCCGATCGGGTAAGGAGCAACGATGCGAGATCAGCAGAGCGGGGACGAGGCGCGGCACCCGCACGACATCGACCCGGCGATCAGGAGGGGGCTCACCCAGCCCCGGCTCTCGCGCCGGGACATGCTGAAGTACGCGGCCGCGGGCGCGGGTGCGTTGGGGCTGTCCGGCTTGGCCTCGGCCTGCGGGGTGCAGGGCGCCACCGCCACGGCGGCCAAGCCGGGCGGTGTCGGCTCGTCGTCGTGGTGGGCCAAGCAGAAGCTGCACCACATGGTGAACTTCGGCAACTGGCCGTACTACATCGACGTGCTCAAGGGGCAGCATCCCAGCCTGCAGCACCTCACCCAGCTGACCGGGATCAAGGTCAACTACACCGAGCCGATCAATGACAACATTCCGTTCTACGCGAAGATCCGGCCCTCGCTGGAGGCCAAGCAGTACACCGGTTACGACATCATCGTGATGACCAACAGCAGCCCGCCGCTCGGCTACCTGATCAACCTGGGCTGGCTGACCCCGCTCGACCGCTCCATGATGACCAACTTCAGCAAGTACGCTGGGCCGCTGATCAAGAACCCCTCCTGGGACCCGGGAAACAAGTACACGATGGCCTGGCAGTCCGGCTGGACCGCGATCGGCTACAACTCGTCGGTGATCAAGGATCCAGGATCGAGCGTCGGCATCCTGTTCGACCAGAAGTACGCAGGCAAGGTCGGCATGATGGCCGACCCGCAGGAACTGGGCAGCCTGGGGCTGCTCGCCATCGGCGTCGAGCCGGCCACCTCGACCGAGTCCGACTGGGCCAAGGCGGCCAAGAAGCTGCAGCAGCAGAAGAGCGACGGGATCGTCCGCGCCTACTACGACCAGGACTACATCAACCACCTGAAGAACGGCGACACCGTGGTCAGCATGGCCTGGTCGGGTGACATCTTCCAGGCCGACCTGAACAGCAAGTACCGCGACCTCAAGCTGCTCATCGCCAGCGAGGGCGGCATGTTCTGGACCGACAACATGTGCATCCCGATGTACGCCCAGAACCCCAAGGATGCGATGACGGTCATGGACTACTACTACGATCCGCAGGTCCAGGCCGTGGTGGAGTACTACAACGACTACGTCTGCCCGGTGCCCGCGGCGAAGGAGGTCCTGCTGCACCCGACCGGGTGGGCGGAGCAGACGCTGAAGGCCATGAAACCCAGCATCGGCCTGCCCACGTCCGACACCGCCAACGCGCCGACGGTGTTCCCGGACGAGCAGTACATCAAGAACTCCAGGTCCTACTACCAGTACAAGAACGCGGAAGAGCTGACGGCGTGGAACAACCTGTTCTTGCCGATCACCCAGGGCGCCTAGCGGCCCCCCGGCGGGGCAGGCCCCGGCTCGGGAAGGCGCTCGCGCCGTACCTGCTGAGCCTGCCCGCGGGGTTGTGGCTGCTGGCGCTGTTCTTGATCCCGCTGGTGGTGATGCTGTCCCTGTCGCTGCAGACCTGCAACACGGCGACCGGGGCGTGCGTGATGACCTGGCACTGGGGCGAGTTCGGCCAGCAGCTGCGCCTATATCACGCGCAGTTCGTCAACAGCTTCTACTACGCGGGCGCGGCGACCCTGATCGACCTGGTGATCTCCTTCCCGATCGCCTACTGGATCGCGTTCTACGGCGGGGCCAAGAAGAACTTCTTCCTGCTCATGCTGCTGGTGCCGTTCTTCGTCTCATTCGTGATCCGCACCGTGGTGTGGGAGTTCATCCTGTCCGACAACGGGATCATCCTGGGCAGCCTGAAGAACGCCCACCTGCTGCCGCAGAACTTCCACGTGCTGGCCACCGGGTACGCGGTGGTGGCCGGCCTGGCCTACAACTACCTGCCGTTCACCGCGCTGCCGCTGTACGTGGCGATCGAGCGGATCGACAAGCGGCTGCTGGACGCGGCTCACGACCTGTACGCGACCAGGCGGGAAGGGTTCCTGCGGGTGATCCTCCCGCTGACCGTGCCCGGGTTGTTCGCGGCGTTCCTGCTGACGTTCATCCCCGCCCTCGGTGACTACGTCAACCAGCAGATCCTCGGCGGCACCAGCAACACGATGATCGGCACCGTCATCCAGAACGCGTTCCTGGTGAACCTGGACTACGCCGGCGGCTCGGCGCTGTCCGCGGTGCTGATGGCGATCGCGCTGGTCGGGATCTTCGCCTACGCGCGGCTGCTGGGCTCGCGCACGATCGAGGAGTACCTGTGAGCGCGAAGCGCGCGAAGCGCCGGGAGTGCCGGTGAGCGCGGCGGTCACGACCCCGGCCGGGCGCGAGGCAGCCGCGCAGGCCCCGGCGGCCCGGCGGCCCCGGCGGCGGTGGGGCCGGTTCCTGCTGCCCGCCTACTCGTGGCTGGTGATCGCCTACCTGGTGTTCCCGATCGCGGTCATGATCCTCTACAGCTTCAACAAGGTCACGACCGGCCTGCCGCAGGTCAGCTTCACCTGGAACGGGTTCACCACCGAGTGGTACCGGCAGTGGAACGATGTCTCCGGGCTCACCTCCGCGTTCTGGCTGTCGATCCGGCTGGCGCTGGTCAGCACGGTGCTGTCCACGGTGATAGGTACGCTGCTGGCGCTGGCCCTGGTCCGCTACCGGCCGCCGCGCTTCCGCGGCAAGACGCTGTTCGAGCAGGTGCTGTTCCTGAACATCGCCGCCCCCGAGATCGTGCTCGGCGCCTCGCTGCTGGGGCTGTTCGTGACCATCAACGTGGCTCGCGGTTTCGTGACGCTGCTGGCCGCGCACGTGGCGTTCAGCATCGCCTACGTGGCGATCACGGTGCGGGCCAGGATGTCCGGCTTCGACCGGTCGCTGGAGGAGGCGGCCGAGGATCTGGGGGCCAACCCGTGGGTGACCTTCCGCAAGATCACGCTTCCGCTGATCATGCCGGGCGTGCTGGCGGGCGCGCTGATGGCGTTCGCGCTGTCCATCGACGACTTCGTCACCTCGAACTTCGTCAGCGGCTCCGCGGTCCCGTTCCCTGTTTGGGTCTACGGCGCCACCCGGGTCGGCATCCCGCCCCAGGTCTTCGTGTTCGGCACCGCGATCTTCGCCGTCGGCATCCTATGCGCGCTGGCCAGCATCGTGGTCGGCAGGAAGAAGGCCTGAGGCGCGGGGTGCCGGGCGGGCGGCGGCCGGGCGGCCGCCGGCGGCGGGAAAGGCGGAAGACCATCCGATGACCGAACGGCCGCTGACTATCATGCTCGCCCCGGAGAGCGCGTACGGGCCGACCAACAACTGCGTCGGCATCGGCGACGTGCTGCGCCGTCGCGGGCACCGGGTCGTGTTCGCGGCCGAGGCGTCGTGGCGGGGGCGGCTGGCCGCGCTGGGCTTCGCGGAGGAACTGGTCGATCTGGCTCCGCCGGCCGGGCCGGACGCCGACCCCGGGCAGTTCTGGAAGGAATACATCGCGCGGACCGCGCCGGAGTTCCGCAAGCCGACCATCGAGCAGCTGGAGACCTGGATCAAGCCGGTCTTCGCCGAGCTGATCCGCGGGGCCAGGTACTGCCAGCCGCGGCTGGAGGAGATCGTGCGCCGGGTCCGGCCGGACGTGATCGTCGAGGACAACGTGATCTGCTTCCCGGCCCTGCTGACCGCCGGGGTGCCGTTCGTGCGCGTCGTGTCGTGCAACCCGCTGGAGATCAAGGGCCCCGGCGTCCCCCCGGCGTTCTCCGGCTATCCCGCGGCCGACCGGTCAGGATGGCACCGGTTCCGCGCCGAGTACGAGCGGGTCCACCTGCCGCTGTGGGAGGAATTCAACGCCTGGGTCATCGCGGCGGGCGCCCCGCCGCTGCCGCGGCTTGAGTTCATTCACGACGGAGCGGCCAACCTCTACGTGTACCCGGAGCTGGCCGATTACCCGCGGAGCCCGGGACTCGGGCCGGGCTGGCACCGCCTCGACTCCTCGCTGCGCCAGACCGACGAGCAGTTCACTGTGCCCGCCGGCCTGGCCGCCCGCGACGGCGCACTGATCTACTTCTCGCTGGGCTCGCTGGGCTCGGCAGACACCGGGCTGATGCAGCGGGTCATCGACTGCCTGGCGGCCACCCCGCACCGGTACGTGGTGTCCATGGGTCCGCTGCACGAGGAGATCACCCTCGCGCCCAACATGTGGGGCGCGGAGTTCGTCCCGCAGACCTCGGTCATCCAGCTGGCCGACCTGGTGATCACGCACGGCGGGAACAACACCACCACCGAGTGCCTGCACTTCGGCAAGCCGATGATCGTGCTGCCGCTGTTCTGGGACCAGTACGACAACGCGCAGCGGATGCACGAACTCGGTCTCGGCGTGCGGCTTGACCCCTACCGGTTCACCGACGCCGAGCTGCACGGCGCGCTGGCCCGGCTGCTCGGCGATAGCGCGCTGCACGCCCGGCTGGCCCGTGCCGCGGCCGTCATCCAGCGCCGCGACGGCCTGCACCAGGCCGCCTCGATCATCGAAGCGGCGGCCCCCCAGCCCAGCCCCCGCGCGTAGCCGCCCCGGGACCGCCCCGGGACCGCCCGCGCGTAAACCGCCGCCGGCCACCCGCGATGGCACGGGGTCACTTCCACATATCATGCGCAATGGCCGATTTTTGTCACCTTTTGCCCGGTTTGTCCAACCACGCTGCATGAAGAGTGGGGGCGATCGTCCGCGGCCGGGTGTATCAGGCTCCGCGGGCAGCGCCTCCGTCCATGCAGAAGGGCGCGCGCCCGATGCGCGTGACGGGGGATCACCATGACCACGACTGCTTACCGTTCGCGCAGTGATTCTTACGGGGGGCCGGTCACGGACGCTGGCCCGGCCGGGGCGCTCCGCAACGCCGCCCGCCGGGTCCTGGTCGTGGTGGCGCTGGCGCTGACCGGCCTGCTGGTGTTCGTCTTGCTGCCCGCGGGACAGAACGCTCCCGCTGTGACCGGCGGCCCGGTCCTGCTGCCTCCCGTGCCGATGGCGCATTCCTGGCACCCGCACGGCCCGAACAGGCCGGTGAATCCGGGCTGACCAAGCCTCGCCGGGCGCTCCTGCGACCCGCGCGGATCTCGGGCCGCCCGGGTCAGGGGCCGCCCGGGGTCAGGGGCCGCCGGGGTCAGGGGGCCGGGTGCCCGCGGACCGGTCATGCTGGCGTGGCGCGCTGCTCGGCGATCGAGTTGCCGCCGTCCACGACCAGGTACTGCCCGGTGACATAGGAGGCGCCCGGGCTGGCCAGCCAGGCAATGGCCGCCGCGACCTCGCCGGGTGAGCCGCTGCGGCCGGCCGGGGTAGCCAGTCCCTGGCCGCGCTCGTCCGGGGTCTGGGAGCCGGTGGCGATCCAGCCGGGGGCGACGGCGTTGACCGTGACTGCGTGCCCGGCCGCGTCGACCGCGGCGGCGCGGGTGAGGCCCACCATGCCGGCCTTGGCGCTGGCGTATGCGGCGTCGGCCCGTATCGCCATCACCGGGCCGGTCACGCTGGACACCATGATGATCCGCCCCCAGCGGCCGCGGATCATGCCGGGCAGGGCGGCTTTGGTGACCAGGAAGGCCGTGGTCAGGTTGCGGTCGAGCGACGCCTGCCAGGTGGCCAGGTCCATGGCGTCCACCGTGCCCGCCTCGAAGACCGGGCTGGCGACGGAGACCATGCCGGCGTTGTTGACCACGATGTCCAGCCGTCCCCACTGCTGCTGCGCGGCCGCCACCAGCCCGGCCGCGGCGCCGGCGTCGGTGAGGTCCGCGGTGACCGCGGCCGCGTCGAAACCAGCGCCGCGCAGTTCGCTGACCCGGTCCTGGATCCGGTCGGTGGTAGCGCTGAGCAGCACGGCCGCGCCGAGTTCGGCAAGCAGCCTGGCGGCGGCGAACCCGATACCGTCTCGACTGCCCGCCCCGGTGACCACCGCCACCCGGCCGGACAGGTCAAACGCCGCTGGGATGGGCATTGCCCGATCCTAGAACCCTCGCGGACACGCCTGCGCCGCCGGTCTGAGCTGCCGCTCGTCAACGCGAAGCGTAGTAGCGCTGGGGCGGTCTCAATGCTCCGTGTTAACCGGCTCTGCGTTAACCGGCTCCGCGTTAACCGCCAAGCTGCGGGGTGGTCGGCTTCGGCGGCGCCGGTGCTACCGGCTCGGCATTATGCGACAGGAGCCGCAACGCGGTGCCCGGGAACAAGGCGGCCGACAACAGCCCGGCGGCCAGCAGCGACGCGGCCGCGGTCGGCGTCGTCTTTCCGGTGGCGAGCCCGATCCGCGTCGCCACGATCACGAACGTGAGCGTGGTGGCCTGCAGCAAGCCCGCGGCCTCGGCGCGGCGGGTGCCGGCCATACGCCGGTACAGCAGCGCAGGCACCCCCCGTACCAGAAGCAGGGCGGCCAGGAACAGCGGCACCACGGCGATCGCGGCCGGACTGGCCAGCAGAGCCCGCAGCGGGTAGCCGACGCCCGTGGTGATGAAGAAGATCGGGATCAGGAAGCCGAAGCCGATGCCTTCCAGCTTGATCTGAAATTGCGGATGCGGAGTTCGGCCGGAAATCTCGATCAGCCGTACTAGGAGGCCCGCGGCAAAGGCGCCGAGGATCGACGCGAAGCCGAAGCGGTAGGCGAGCACGCCGCACGCGAGGGCCAGGGTGAGCGCGGCGCGCACTCGCAACTGGGCGCTCTGGTCCGACAGGCGGTCGAACAGCCGGTCCAGGGTCGCGAGCCGGCGCACCCTGGACAGGGCCACGCCGATCAGGCCCAGCAGCAACAGGAAGATCGCCAGTGAGACAAGCTGGGCCTCGGTCGTCTTCGATGCCGCCGAGAAGAACAGCGACACGAGCATGATGGGCACGATCTCTGCCAGAGCCGCCGCGGTCATGACCAGCTGGCCGAACTTGGTGGCGTCCTCGTCCGCGTCCTTGAGCATCGGCAGCAGCAGCCCTGCCGACGTCGACATGAGTATGGTCGCCAGCAGCAGCGGCTGGGTAGGCTCTCCCGCCAGCCAGAAGACGTACGCGCACAGCAGCGCGAGCACCACCGAGAGCGCGAAGGCGGAGCCAGCCAGCCGGACCAGCGCCCCGCGCAGCCGTTCGACGTCAATCTCCAGCCCGGCCAGGAACAGCAGTATGCCGAGGCCCAGGTCGCTCAGCACCTGCACCGGCGCGTCGATGCGCACCCAGCCCAGCACCGAGGGGCCTACCACGACGCCGGCGATCACCTCAACCACCGCACCGGGTACCGGCAGCCCCGGCAGCAACCCGAGCAGCACGGGCGCCAGGACCGCGATCACCGCGATGATCAGGACGCTGTTGAACGAGATGGCGAGCATGCGTCCCCTTAACGGCTCCCGCGGTCCCTTCCTTGCCCTCTAATGCAACCACTGGCCCGAAGTTTCGGCACTATGCGCGATGTCGGCTTCTTCGTAGAGTTGGGGCGTGCCGAGGTGGCCCGGCCGTGGGCCCGGCACGATCCGCCGCCAGCACCCGTCAGCCGGCAGCGGCCAAGGTTGTAGATGGGGGACCTGATGAGCAAGATGAGTCCGGGTGTCCTGGCGGCGTCGCATGAGGTGCTCACGCCGGACGAGTGGCGGGCCAAGGGCCGTGCGCGCCGCGGATCCGTGCCCCGGTCCAGCCATGCGCAATGGTCGCCGCCGGCGGAACGGCCCGAACCGGTCGCCATTCTCGAGGAGCAAGCCAAGACCAGAGTGCAGGATCTGATACCGATCCGCTACGGGCGCATGGCCGCCTCGCCGTTCGCCTACTTCCGCGGCGCGGCCGCGCCGATGGCCTGGGATCTCGCGCACACGCCCACCACCGATATCCGGGTACAGGCCTGCGGCGACGCGCACTTGCTGAACTTCGGCATGTACGCGGCGCCCGACCGGCACCTGATCTTCGACGTCAACGACTTCGACGAGACGCTCCCGGCGCCGTTCGACTGGGACGTCAAGCGACTTGCGGCCAGCGTCGCCGTCGCCGCGCGGGACAATGGCTTCTGCGACGACGACGCGCGCACCGCCGCGCGACAGACAGCGCGCAGCTACCGCACCGAGATGGCGAAGTACGCGACAATGCGGTTCCTCGAGGTCTGGTATTCCCGGATCGACATCGACGAGGTAAACAGGCTGTTCGACGCGATCCAGCCGAAGGAGGCGGTGCGCCGCCGCCACCGGGACATCGCGAAGGCGTACCGCCGCACCAGCCTGAGCGCCTTCCTGAAGATGTGCGACGAGGTTGAGGGACAGTACCGGATCCGGCCCGCTCATCCCGTTATCGTCCGCTTCCCCATTGAGCGCTACCCGCACGTCCTGGAGGAACTGCGCAACGCTGTCGAGCAGTACCTGTACAGGTTGCAGCCGGAGCGGCGGGCGGTGCTGCAGCGTTACTACTTCGGCGACTTCGCGCGCAAGGTGGTCGGTGTCGGGTCGGTCGGCACCGAGGCGTTCGTCATGCTGCTGCTCGGCGACCGCCCCGATGAGCCTTTGTTCCTGCAGCTGAAGGAGGCCCAGGAGTCGGTGCTGGCCCCGTTCGCCGGCCCGAGCGAATACGACCATCAAGGCGAGCGGGTGGTCGCGGGCCAGCGACTGACCCAGGCCGCCATCGACCCATTCCTCGGCTGGACGACCAGCGCCGGGCCAGAGGTCACGGCCGTCAAGCACTACTACATCCGCCAGCTACGCGACATGAAGGGCAGCATGAGCGTCCCGCTGATGGATCCGCTCCAGCTCGACTACTACGGCAGGCTCTGCGGCTGGACACTCGCCCGTGCGCACGCCAGGACGGGCCGCGCCACGGTCATCTCCGGCTACCTGGGCACGGGCGAAATCTTCGACCAGGCCATTGCGGATTTCGCCCTCGCCTACGCCGACCAGAACGAGCGCGACTACCGGCAATTGCTCGAAGCCATCTCCGCCGGACGGATACTGGCCACCATGGAGCTGTGAGGCCCAGGAGGCCAGCTGAGCGGCCGGCCACGATCACCGCTCGCGCCGGGGCGCGCTGCGCCCGGACGGGCAGCTGCCGCGCGGCAGCTGCCGCGCCGGGTCAGCAGTGTCGTTTTGCCGCGATGGCAGGCGGGTAAATGCGCGGGGTGCCGGCCCGCGCGCTGTTTCACACCGCACCGCGCTGCGTGGAGATCAGGGAACTGCCCACGCCGCAGCCGGTTGCGGGCGAGGTCGTCGTCAGCACCCTGTTCTCCGGCATCAGCGGCGGCACCGAGCGCCTGGTCTACCGTGGTGAGGTGGCCGAGGGCCTGGCGCTGGACGACACGATCGACGCGCTCGGGGGAGCCTTCCGCTATCCGTTTCGTTACGGCTATGCCTGCGTGGGCGAGGTCAGCGACTCCGGCCGGCGGGTGTTCGCCTTCCAGCCGCACCAGGACGTGTTCGCGGCGCGGGCGAGCGACCTGATCCCGCTGCCCGCCATCGACCCGGCGCCGGCCACCTTGTTCCCGCTGGTCGAGACCGCTTTGCAGGTGACGCTCGACGCCGAGGCGGGATACCAGGATCGGGTCATCGTGCTCGGCGCTGGCGTGCTGGGGCTGCTGACCGCCCTGCTGCTGCAGCGGTCAGGCCGGCAGCCGCTGTGCGCCGAACCGCAGCCCTGGCGCCGCGAGCTTGCGGGCCGCCTCGGCGTCACCGCCGTACCTCCGGGGGAACTGGCCAGCCAGGAGGTTCCGCTGGTCATCGACGCCAGCGGCAGCCCGGACGCGCCGGCCACGGCGCTGAGCATGCTGGCCCACGAGGGCACCTTGCTCGTCGCGTCCTGGTTCGGCACCAAGCCAGTCACGCTGCCGCTCGGCGGCGCCTTTCACCGCCGCCGCCTGACGATCCGCAGTACCCAGGTATCGACGATCCCGGCCCGGCTGTCGGCGCGGTGGACGCTGTCTCGCCGCCGCTCGGCCGCCGCTGAGCTGCTGCCCGAGCTTCCGCTGACCGAGCTGTGCACCCACGTCTTCGCGTTCGACCAGGCCGCCGCCGCGTTCCGCGCCGTGGACGAGAGCCCGCCCGGCCTGATGCACGCAGTTCTCGACTACGACAGGAGCCGTCAGTGACCTACGAGGCCGGTTTGAGCAGCGCCGTCCGTGCCTTCCACATCATGCCCGGGATGGCGGGCCCGGAGGGGCAGCTGCACGATCACGACTACCGGATTGAGATCGTGGTGAGCCGTGACCAGCTCGACGACCGGGCGATGGTCTGCGACCTGGACGTCATGGAGGCGGCCCTGACCGAGCTGACGGGGCGGATCGAGGGCCGCAACCTCGAGGAGATACGCCCCGCCGGCGCCGAGGCGGTCACCGTCGAGGTGTTCGCCCGGTGGGTGCACGACACGCTCTCGGCGGCCATCGCCGCGGCAGGCGGTGCCACACTGGCCGTACGGATCTGGGAAACCCCGGTCGCGTTCGGCGGATATCGCGGGCCATGCTGACTATTTGCCTCATCACCCTGGGCGACCCGGCCACCTTGACCGGGGGGTACCGCTACCACCGGCGGATGGCCGAGCTCGCCTCTTGCAACGACGCGCGGCTCACGTTCGCGTCGCTGCCGCCGCAGCTGCCGTTCCGGCATAGCCGCCGGGTGCTGCGCGCCGCCGCCGGGGCTGATGTGGTGCTGATCGACAGCATCGCCGCGGCGTACCTGGCGCCGTGGATTGCGCTGCGGCGTCCGCGCCGGCTGACCGCGATCGTGCATCAGCCGCCGGGCGGAGTCGATCACGCGCCGCCGCGGCGCTGGGTTCAGGCCTGGCTGGACCGGTTCGCCTACCGCCGCTGCGACCTGGTGATCGTGGCCAGCACGCTGCTGGCCGGCCGCTTCGACCGGGCCATCGTCGTGCCGCCCGGCCGGGATCAGCAGGCCGGAACGGAGGTCAGCGACCTGCGAGACGGGGCACGAGCCGCCGCGCTCTGCGTGGCCAACTGGCTTCCCAACAAGGGGATACTCGAACTGCTTGACGCAGCTGCCGCCCTGCCGCCCGGCACGCTGCGGCTGCATCTGGCGGGCGACGAACGGACCGGCACGGCCTACGGGCAGCAGGTGATCCGCCGGATCGGCGGGCTGCCAGGCCGGGTGGTGCGGCACGGGCCGTGTAACGACGCCGAGGTAGGCGTGCTGTACCGTTCGGCCGATTTGTTCGTGCTGCCGTCGCGCTGGGAAACCTACGGGACTGCCTACGCCGAGGCGATGGACGCCGGCCTGCCGGTGATCGGCTGGCGCAGCGGCAACCTGCCGCACCTGGTCGACGACGGGCAGCAGGGCATCGTGATCACGCCCGGCGATATCGGCGCGCTCGCGGCCGCGCTGCGCAGGCTGGCCGAGGACGAGCCGGAGCGGCAGCGGATGGGCGCCGCGGCGGCGCGCCGGGCCCTGAGCCTGCCGACCTGGGAGCAATCGGCCCACCAGTTTTACGCCATCCTGGCGGGGCGGCCGTGAGCCTCGGCTGGACCAGCCCCGTCGCGCCGCCCACGATCACGGTGCTGCTGCGGCACGGCGACACCCGGCTGTCACCGGATCACAGGTTCAGCGGCCTGAGCGATCTGCCGCTCAGCGCGGATGGCGCCCGGCAGGCGCGGGCGGCCGCCTGCCGGCTGGCCGCCGGCGCCAGGATCGACGCGGTGATCAGCTCGCCGTTGCGGCGCGCCGCGGCCACCGCCGCCATCGCGGCCACCGAGCTGGGCCTGACCGTCGCGACCGATGACGACCTGCGGGAGACCGATTTCGGCGCGTGGGAAGGTTTCACCCTGGCCGAGATCCAGCAACGATGGCCCGCTGCGGCGGCCGCCTGGCAGCACAACCCGCAGCAGGCGCCTCCGGGCGGCGAGAGCTTCGCCGAGACCGCGGTCCGGGTTCACCGGTGCCTGCGACCGGCTGCTGCGAGATCATCCCGGCCAGCGAGTCCTGGTCGTGAGCCACGTCACGCCGATCAAGATCATGCTGTGCCGGGCCCTCGACGTCCCGCTCACCGCCCTCTACCGGATGTACCTGGGCTCCGCCTGCATCAGCGAGATCCAGTGGCATGATCACGAGTTCGCGGCCGTCCGCCGCGTCAACGACACCAGCCACCTGTCCTGACCTGTCCCGGGCCTGCGCTCAGGCGCGCGTGCCGCACCAGCCCAAGCCCGTCACGTCCCCACCGCCAGTATCGCCGTCGTCACCCCGCTAGTGCGGACAGGTCGGCGTGCTCGTCGGTGAGCACCTCGCGATCGGGGCGCGCGCGGCGGGCCACGAGGCGTGCGCAGGCCGCCATCTCAGAGTCCGGCTCGTTTTCAGGATCACCTCCGCGGTCGAAGCCGATGGCCGCCCGGACCTCCCCCTCGACCAGGTAAAAGCCAAGGAACTTGCCGTCGGCCAGGTTCCCGCGGATGGCGAAGTCGTCCCAGCGCGCGGCGTGGCCGACGTACTGGAGCGTGTGCTCGTACTGGTCAGACCAGAAGTTATGGATGTAATCGAAGGGGGCGCCCGAGCCCATCATCGACCGCGCCGCCGCGGTGCCATGATGTTCGGCGCTGTTGTAATGCTCGACCCGGATCCGGCCCAGAACGGGATGCAGATGGTTGGCGACATCGCCGGCCGCGTAGACGTCGGCCGCGCTGGCGCGGCACAGCTCGTCAACCAGCACCCCGTTGTCCTGGGCTACCGCTGAGGCCGCGATGTCCGGCACATCGGGCGCTATGCCGACGGCGACGACGGCGAAGTCACAGTCGACCTGGTCCCCGTCGGCCATGATCACGCTCTGCACCCGCTCGGTCCCGGCGAACGCGGCCACCCGGGCGCCGGCCAGCAGACTGACTCCCTTGTCCCGGTGAATCGTGCCGATGAGCGCGCCGACCTGGTCTCCCAGTACCCGTTCCAGCGGGTTCGTGCCCGGATAGGCCGCGGTGACGTTCACCCCGAGCTGGGTGAGGGAGGCGGCCACCTCACAGCCGATGAACCCCATGCCGACCACCACCGCGCGGCGGCCCGCCTGCACCTCGCTCTTGATCGCGTCGCATTCGGCGACCGTCCGCAGATAGTGGATGCCCGGCAGCTCAGCGCCGGGTATGCGCAGCCGCCGGTTCTGGCCTCCGGTGGCGATCAGGACCTTCTGATATCCCAGTTCCTGGCCCGACGCCAGGGTCAGCGCGTGCCCCGCGGGATCGATCGCCGTCACCGAGTCGGTGCGCAGGTCCACCTCATGGGCTCCGTACCAGTCGGCCGGCCGGACGTACCAGTCCTCCAGGCCCTCTTCGGATCGCAGGTATTCCTTGGTGAGCGGGGGACGGCCGAACGGAATGCCCGGTTCCCGGCTGATCATCACGACCGGCCCGGTGAAGCCTTCATCGCGTAAGGTTGCCGCCGCGTGGCCCCCGGTCATGCCGCCGCCGACGATCACCATCGGCTTGGTGCCGGTTCCCTCGGGTGTGTTCATGAGTGTCTCCTCGAGTCGATTTCGGTCGGCGGGGCGGCTAGGAGGGCAGCGGGACCGGCGGCGAACCCGGCCGGCCCGGGCCGCACCCCTCTATCGTGGCCAGCATGGCCGTGGTCTTCGCTCTGCTTTCTGCCTTGTCCAACGCAGTCAGCGTCGCCACTCAGCACGTCGCCAGCACGGCGGACCCGCGCCGGTCGTCGGGCTGGCGGCTGGTCGTGTACCTGTTCCGCAATCCGCTCTGGCTTTTCGGCTGGGTCGCCCTGGCGGCGGCCTTCTTGTTCCAGGCCCTCGCGCTGCACGGCGGCCTGGTTTCGGTGGTGCAGCCCCTCCTGGTCACCGAGCTCGTCTTCGCGCTCGTGCTGCGCCGGTTCTGGATTCGCCAGTCCATCCGCCTGATCACCTGGGGCGCCGCCGTCGTGACCTGCGCCGGCCTGGCCGTGTTCATCGTGGCCGGAGAGCCGCAAGGCGGCCATCCCACCCCCACCAGCGATCACTGGGCCGTGGCCGCGGTGACCTGCGGCGTCGGCGCTGCCGTCCTGGCCCTCCTGGCGCAACGGGGATCCCCGGGCTGGCGCGCGGGGCTGTATGCCTGCGCCGCCGCGACCATCTGGGCGCTCGAGGCGACGATCATCAAGGCCACGACGGACACGCTCACCGAGTTCGGCGTGCTGGGAACGCTTACCCGCTGGCCGGTGTACGCCCTGGTTGTGGGGGGTGTGGTCGGGACCTTCCTGCAGCAGGTGGCGCTGCACGTTGGGCCACTCAGGGTCTCCCAGCCGTTTTTAGTGATCGTCGACCCGATCATCAGCATCGCCTTGAGCGTGTGGCTGTTCGGCGAGCGGTTCAAGCCGGATGTCGGCCCCCTGGCCGTGGCGGCGATCGCCTTCGCCGCGATGTGCGTCGGAGTCGTCTTCCTCACCCAGACCGCGCCGGCCACGATGAAAGCCGACATTGGCCAGTGACGTCCAGGCAGAGCCCGGGACGGGGTGACCGGGACGGCTAGGCGGGCCGGACACCAGTGTGCCCGGCCCGCCCAGCATGCCCAGCATGCGTGCTGCGGCTTCAGTTCGAGGCGAGGATCTTGGCCTTCTCGCGGTCGAACTCCTCGGCCGTGATCACGCCCCGGTCGCGCAGGTCGGCAAGCTTGGCCAGCTGGTCCGCCGACGTCCCCGAGCCAGCGGCTTCCTGCACGTAGCTGCGGAACTCCTGCTGCTCCTGCTGTGCGTCCCGCACCTGCCGCTCGTGCATCGAGCCGCCGCGGGCGATCAGGTACACCAGGACGCCGATCAGCGGGATGACCAGCACGAAGATGAACCAGAGGGCCTTGCCCCAGCCGGACAGGTCCTTGCTGCGGAAGATGTCGATGAATACGGTGATCAGGATCCAGAACCAGATCACCCACAGGAAGATCTCAAAGATCGTCCAGAACGCGCCTAGTAGCGGATAGGAATAGGAAGTCGAAGCAAGCGGCATGGTGTCTCCTTGACGTGCGCGGCAGAACTGTCCCACCAGCCCTGCCGGTTGCGGCGGTCCGCAGTCGAACACCGCGAGACTCTCGCGGGCACGGCGGGCCTCCTCTCAGCCCCTACGATGCCGTCCGGACCGGGCCGTGACCTCACCCTATGGGAGTGATCATTCCGGTGTGATACGAAACGCCGGCTTGCGCGGATTGGCCCGTGCGGGTGCCTGCTCTGGTCGGCGGCTGACCGCTGTACCGGGGCGCGGCGGCGCCTGCGGTGCGGCCACGGGTTGGCGCATGCGCAGGCACGCCATAGCCTCTGAGGGCAGGATTCGTCGCCGGCCCCGCCTGTGGCGGCCGGCCGGCCCGGGGAGGGGCGATGGACCGCGACGAAGATGTCCGTGGGCGCCTGGCGCGCTATGTGCTGACCGATGGTTTCCATCTGACCTTGGACCTGGGGCGCAGCCGCGGCTCCTGGATCACCGACGCCGAGACGGGCGAGCGTTACCTGGATCTCTACTCGTTTTACGCCTCGGCGCCGCTGGGCATTAATCCGCCGGGGATCACCGATGATCCGCAGTTCATGGCGCTGCTCGCCGATGCGGCCGTGAACAAGCCCACGAACCCTGACATCTACACCGCGCACTACGCCGACTTCGTGGAGGTGTTCGCCCGGGTGCTGGGTGACCCGGCGCTGCCGCACCTGTTCTTCATCGAAGGCGGGGCGCTGGCGGTCGAGAACGCGCTGAAATGCGCCTTCGACTGGAAAAGCCGGCGCAACGAGGCGGCCGGCCGCCCGCCCGGGCTGGGCACGAAGGTGCTGCACCTGACCCGGGCGTTCCATGGCCGCAGCGGGTACACGCTCGCGCTCACCAACACCGATCCGGTGAAGACCGAACGCTTCCCGATATTCGACTGGCCCCGGATCGAGGTGCCAGCGGTCAGGTTTCCGCTCGGCGAGCACCTGGCCGAGACGGAGGCGGCCGAGCAGCGCGCGCTGCGTCAGGCCGAGGCGGCGTTCGGTGACTACCCGGACGACATCGCCTGCTTCATCGCCGAGCCGATCCAGAGTGAAGGCGGCGACAACCACATGCGCCCGGAGTTCCTGCAGGCCATGCAGCGGCTGTGCCGGGACAACGATGCGTTGTTCGTGCTGGACGAGGTGCAGACCGGTGTGGGCGCGACCGGTACCGCATGGGCCTACCAGCAGCTCGGGCTTGAGCCGGACATCGTGGCCTTCGGCAAGAAGGTGCAGCTCGGGGGGATCATGGCCGGGCGCCGCGTGGACGAGGTCCCGGACAACGTGTTCCGGGTCAGCAGCCGGATCAACTCGACGTGGGGCGGCGGCCTGGTGGACATGGTCCGGTCCCGCAGGCTGCTGGAGATCATCGAGCGCGACGGGGTGTTCGGCCAGGCCGCGTCCACCGGCGACTGGCTGCTGGCCGAGCTGGAGGAACTGGCGGCCCGCTTCCCCGGCCTGGTCTCGAACGTCCGCGGCCGCGGGCTTATGTGCGCCTTCGACCTGCCGGGCGCCGCCGAGCGCGACAGGCTGCTGGCCATCCTGCGGGAGCGGGAGAGGATCCTGCTGCTGCCGGCCGGGACGCAGTCCATCCGTTTCCGCCCGGCCCTGACCATCAGCGAGGACGAACTGGCGGTCGGGCGCAAGGCGATCGAGCGCTCCCTCGACCGGCTCGCCGCCGAGCAGGCCCCGGGTACCGCGCCGGAACCGGACTGAGCGCCGACGTCAACGCAAGCCACCAGGAGAGACAGGCATGACAAGTAAGATCGTTTCCATCGTCAACGGCCGCCAGGCGCAGGACCCTCCGGCGGGCGTGCTGACTTCCGCCAACCCGTCACGGCTCGAGGACGCGGTGGCCGAGGTCACCATGGCCACCGGCGCCACCTTCGCCTCGGCCTGCGCGACGGCCAAGCGGGCCCAGCCATCCTGGGCGGACGTTCCCGCCCCGGTTCGTGGCCGGGCCATCGCCGCCATGAGCCGCATTGTCGAGGCCAACAAGGAAAGCCTGGCCAGGCTCATCATTCGTGAACTGGGCAAGCCCCTGGCGGAGGCGTTGGGCGAGGTTCAGGAGATCATCGATACCTGCGACTTCTTCCTGGGCGAGGGGCGCCGCCTCTACGGCCAGACGGTTCCGAGCGAGATGCCGGACAAGCAGTTGTTCACCTTCCGGGTCCCGGTCGGGACCGCTGCCGTGATAACCGCGGGCAACTTTCCGGTCGCCGTGCCGTCGTGGTATCTCGTCCCCGCCCTGGTCACCGGGAACACCGTGGTGTGGAAGCCGGCTGAATACGCTGCCGCCTCGGCGATGGCGCTGTTCGAGCTGCTCCAGGCGGCCGGGCTGCCCGATGGCGTGCTCAACATCGTGTTCGCGGACGGCCCGGCGACCTTCGACGGCCTGGCTGAGGCCCTGGCCGCCGGCACGGTCGACAAGATCGGCTTCACCGGATCCACCGAGGTCGGGGCGCGCATCGGCGAGCTCGCGGGACGCCATCTGCAGAGCCCGTGCCTGGAACTGGGCGGCAAGAACCCCATGGTGGTCACGCCGAGCGCCGACCTCGAGCTGGCCGTGGAGGGAGCGCTGTTCTCCGGCTTCGGGACCGCCGGGCAGCGGTGTACGTCGCTGGGCACCGTCATCGTGCACGAGTCCGTCCACGATGAGTTCCTGGCGCGGTTCGGCACCGCGGTATCGGCGGCCGCTATCGGCGATCCGGCCCAGGACGTGGTCTACGGGCCGATGCTGGACGAGAAATTCGCCTGCCGCTTCGAGGAGTACCTCGGCTGGATCCAGCCGCACCACAAGGTCCTCGGCTCGACCGGGCTCGGGAAGATCTCCAGTTCCAACCCGCGCGCCGGCTTCGTCGGCGACCCGGACACGGGGCTGTTCTACCACCCCGTGGTCGTGGACGGCCTGCTGCACGGTGACGCGCTGTTCCGGCAGGAGACCTTCGGGCCGATCGTGGGCGTCATAACCTACAGCCGGCTCCAGGACGCGATCGCGCTGGGCAATGAGCCAGGCTACGGCCTGTCCTCCTCCATCTACTCGGGCGATCCGCAGGAGGTGTTCGCTTTCCGGCGCGGGATCAGCGCCGGGATGGTCAGCGTCAACAACTCCACGTCCGGGGCCGAGGCCCACCTCCCGTTCGGCGGCAACGGCAAGTCGGGTAACGGCAGCCGGCAGTCGGGCATCTGGGTGCTGGACCAGTTCACTCGCTGGCAGGCGATGAACTGGGATTACTCCGGCCGCCTGCAGAAGGCGCAGATGGACGTGACCGAACTCGTCGCCGACCTGGATTTCCGGCTCACGACCTGAGCCAGCCGGCTGACCCAGCCGGCCTTCCGCCGGCACGGTCACGGCCGGCGTTCAGGTGCGCCGGCGGTGTGGCCTGTCCACTTCGGGCACGGGGCGGCCGTCTTCGAGGTAGACCAGCCCGCGGCCCGTGCACGCCGCCCGTACCCGCCGCCGGATGGGGCGCCTGAGCAGCGGGAGGGCATCGGGCAGGGCGAGGATCTGGTATGCGGAGATCTCCTCGGGCTGGGTCACGATCGCGGCCAGGTCCCGGTCATCGACCCCGTCGCAGCGGAACAGGAACCTGATCCCTCCCGGTTTGCCAGGGCGGGGGCGGCGGAAGTCCATGCACGCGAGGGCGCCGCGGCGCACCTCGATGCCGGTTTCCTCCCGTACCTCGCGCCGGCACGCCTGCCATGGCGTCTCCCCGTCAGCTTCCATGACGCCCCCGGGAATGGTCCAGCCTGACTTGTAGGTCGGCTTGAGGATGAGCAGCCGGTTCTCCCGGTCGAAGATGAGCGCCCCGGCCGACACCGGGATCGCCGGCAGGGGCGGGGGATCGGGGATGTGCGGAGCCGCCGAGGCTGCCCCGGCGCTATCACTGGTCACGACGGCCAGGTTACGACGGCTGCGCCATGGGCATCAGCTGCCGGCCGAGCCGCGCCGCAGGCCTTCCTCGGCGTATTCGATCAGCAGTTCGCTGACCGACAGCTCACGCCGCTCCGCCTCGGCGGCGAGCCGCTCGGCCAGCACGGCTGGCATGATCATGGTGCGGCGGACGCTGTCGTCGCTCTCCCACGGCTGGTCCGGCGGCTCAGACACGCTCCCTCCTTCCCGGGGCGATGCTCGGCGCCCCGTCCAGTGCCACGTAACGGCGCAGGATGCGGTCGCTCAGCAGGCCAAGGCAGCTCAGGTTGGGAAAACCCGGTCCCTGGGCCGGCCCGGCCACCACCGGCAGATGCAGCGGCGGCCTCATCCCGGCGACGGACAGATCAACCTCGATCCGCCGCTCGAGCTCCGCCCCGGCCAGCGCGCTGCGCAGGCGGTGGCGAGCCTCGGGGCCAAGCAGCGTCTCGAACCACCGGGCCCGGAAGCCGATAGCGACCACCACGAGGTCATAGGCGACCCGTTCCCGCTCGCGCTCGTACTCGATCGCGACGACGACCTGCCGCTGGCCGGCCTCGATGGCTACCGCCCGCCCGGCGAGCGCGCGGAACCCGCGTGCGGCGTTGAGGGTCGCCTCGGCCTGCTGCGAGAAGACGCCGCGGTCGGTCCGGTCGAGGAACTCCCGCCGGTGCGACCAGGCCAGTCCCGGCCAGTCACCCGGATCGGAGTAGTAACGGTTTTCCTCGTAGCTCTCCCCCCGCGAATACAAGACTCCGTGGCTGCTCAGCACGTCTACCGCCGAGCGCTTGTGCGAATGCGTCAGCAGGCTGATGACGACAGAGGCCGCCGTCTCGCCGCTGCCGATCACGCATATGTTCTGGGCCATCTGCGGGCCGGCCGCCCGCCGCCGCAGCCAGTAGCTGCGCCCGTCGAGCACCCGCGGGTGATCTTGTGGCTGGCCCGCGACGTCGATCGGCGGTCCCGCGCCGGTGAATACCACGCCGTCCGCCCGGATCTCGCTCCCCGCCTGGAGCGCCAGTCGCCACTGGTCGCCGTCGGCCTCAACGGCGACCACCTCGCCGGCGACGATCTCGGCGCGTGCCTTGTCTGCAACTTCGCGCAGGTAGAAACTCCACTGCCGGTGCGTCGGCCGGAGCCGGCCGCGATCGACCCAGTCGGCGTACGTGCCGTGCGCGATCAGATGCCGCTGCCAGCCGTAGTCCGCCATCGCCGCGGTGACCGACGAAGACGCCGCGCCCCAGCTGTCGGCGTAGGGGAAGCCGACGTCCTTCTCCGGCGGCGTGCCGAGCGGCAGCAGGCCGCTGGTGTAACCCTGTCGCCCGGTCCAGTTCCCGGCCACCGCGCCGCGGTCGATGAGCACGACCCGCGGCGGGTCAAGGCCGGCCGCCGCCAGGGCCCTGGCCTTGGCGGCGATCGCGATCCCCTTGGGCCCCGCTCCTACGACGGCCAACGTCGGCATGACGGCGAGAATAGCCCCGGCGGAGGCTTCGGTGCCTGCGGCGCATGCGGCCGCGATATTCGCGGCTATCAACATGGCGAATACCGTCACGCGCAGTGAACACATAGTGTGATCGCCAGGGCCTGAACGTATCTTCAGAGGAGCAGATCATGGCAGATGCCTCTGAGCACGAATCGTCAGCACCAATCTTGGCCACCGTCGCGGACGTGATGCAGCCACCGGTGACCACGGTGGGGCAGTACGACCACGCGGCGGCTGCCGCCTACCTGATGAAGCACGCGGGCGTGTCCGCGCTCGTGGTCCTGGACTCCCAGACCGACCAGCCGATCGGCATCGTCACCGAGGCTGACATCGCGCACGCGGTGGCGGACGGGAGGGACGTCAACGAGGTACGGATCCACGACCTGATGACCGAGCGGCCTACCGTCATCAGCGCCGCTACCAGCGTCCTCGACGCAGCCAGGATGATGACGAACGGCCGGTTCCGGCACCTTCCGGTCGTCGGCGACCACGGCATCATCGGAATGGTCGATATCAGCGACGTGTGCCGCGCGCTGCTCGATATGGACTTTTCCGAGGCGCCGGCCACCGGGACGGCCCAGCCCGGCTAGACATCGCCAGCGAGCGGCATATGCTGCCCGGGCCCGCGCCGGACGAGCGAGATGTGCGATTCGCATCACGCGGGCAGCCAACCGCGCCTACCCTCAGCCCGGTGAGCTGGCGCTCAAAGCAAGCGTGGCCGGCCGGGGCCGTGACGCCCGCCAGGCCTGCCGGGCGGGCACCGGTTCACCGGCGTCCCACGAGCCTGCTGCAGCAGGTGGGACTGGCCCGGCTGCTGTCCGGCCGGCGCTGGCCGCTGATCGGCGAGCTGGCCAAGTTCGGCATCGTCGGCGTGCTGGCCGTCCTGGTCGCTGCCGTCGGCACCAACGTGCTGCACTTCAGGGCCGGCGTCGGCCCGCTCACCTCGAACGTGATCGCCACCGCCGCGGCCACCGCGATCTCCTACGCAGGCAACCGCTACTGGACATTCAGGCACCGGCAGCGCACTAACGTGAGCCGCGAGGGCGTCGTGTTCTTCGTGCTCAACGGCATCGGCCTGGCGATCCAGCTCGCGTGCCTCTGGCTGTGCACCTACGTGCTGAACCTGCACGACAGGCTGTCCTACAACATCTTCCTGGTCGCCGGCATCGGGCTGGCCACCGCGTTCCGTTACGGGGCGTACAAGAAGTGGGTATGGCGGGCGCAGCTGCCTGCCCAGCCTGCTGCGGGCGCGCCTGGCCCGGTGAGTTCCGCGCCCGCGCCGTGGTCGTGGCTCAGGCGGCGCTGACGCCCACTCGCCGCCGAGCGGCCCGCGTCCGGTAGACGATGACGGCCAGCGCGGCGCCAAGCAGCGCAGCCCCGGCCGCGATGAGGACGATCTGCCAGCCGGGCATGCCGGTGCTGATCGCGTGCACCTGGGCCGGCAGCAGGGAGTGCTTGTCCGAGCTGCCTGGTGCGGGCTCACCGGGGCGGCCGTGCGGAGCGCCGCCCAGCGGGGCGAGCACCCCGGCCATTGCGGCGGATCCTGCGGCCGCGCTGATGGCCAGCAGGGCGCCCGCTGCCGAGGCCACGATCACCGCGAGACGGCCGACGGTAGAAAAGCGTTTCATGACAACCTCCTGGAAGTGCAGAGGACGACCGGGCAGGTTGTGATACAGATCATCAGCCGCACGGGCTGTCACGCCGGGACGTGGCCGGGCGGCGCCGGCGCCGCCCTCGTTACTCCGGAGTTCGGCCGCCGGCCGGCCGCGCCCAGTAGTCCGGGGCCGCCTTGGACGCGGCGAGCTGCTGCGGCGAGCCGAAGCCGGGCGCCATCGAGGCGTCGGTTCCGGCCAGCACCTCATGGTGCTCGATGTCGAGCAGCCGCAGCCAGCTCTGCTGGCCCATGGTCAGCGCGATGAAACAGCCCAGCTCGACCAGCTCGGGCTCGGAGAAGTACCGGTACAGCCGCTGCCAGAGCGCGTCGTCGGCGTCCAGCCGCCAGGTGATCGCCTCCGCGTACGCCAGGGCGGCCTTCTCGCGCTCGCTGAGCCTGTCCGAGGACTCGAAGTTCAGCAGGTCGTCGTACTGCGCCTCGCTCAGGCCCTGCGCCCTGGCCTGCTGCGAGCGCTGGTTGCCGCAGTACTCGCAGTTGACCGTGCGCGACACGTAGACGCGGCACAATTCCTTGATGGCGTGATCGCAGACGCCGCCGCGGAAGATCGCCTCCCACGACCTGGCGAAGGCCCAGAAGCACGCGGGAACATGAGCGCGCACCGCCGAACTCTCAGGCCGCGGGGTGCCCTCACGCCGGCAGCGCTCCATCTCCGCCCGCATCTCGTCGTCCATCGCCTCGAGCGGCAGGTAGCTGATCCGCTGCTTGCGGCCCATCGCATCTCCTTCGAACGGCCATCGCCGGCCCACTCCAGATTCTCTCAGACCGGAACGGCAGGTCACTCTCCATGACCCACGCGGCACGCTCTTGCGCCAGCTGGCCAGCAGTGACTTGACGAACAAGGTGGCTAGCACGACCTCGTACACGTTGCGACGTCGTGCCGGCGGGCCTCCCAGCCGTGGAAGCTGAACCGCGTTCCGGGCTCCACGTGGACAGCGATCGCGCTGCGGTGTTTACATGGCAGCCATCGTAAGCAGGGGACAGAAAAGATCAACTCAAGTCGGAGTGTCCGCCCTTCCGGGGAATCCCGATTCAGGAACCGTCCTTCCGTCGGAGGAAGACATGCGTGCTGGCGAGCCGGTTTGGCGGCGTCGAGGATTAACTGGCCTGGCCGTAGGCGGCGTCAGGGTGCCGCGATGGGCCCGGCGTGTGCTGGGGCACCTGGTGGGAGCCGCGGCGGTGCTGGTGGGTATGCAGGCGCTGACGGTGGGCCTGGGGGCTGGCGTGGCGAGTGCCTCGGGGGCCGGCCGGGTGACGCTCTACCCCGGCATCAGCGATGCGGCCGCGATCACGGCGGGGCCGGATGGGGCGCTGTGGTTCACCAACGACGGCAACAACTCGATCGGGCGGGTCACTACCAGCGGGAAGGTCACCACCTACGGCGGCACCGGCATCAGCGACCCGGCCGCGATCACGGCGGGGCCGGATGGGGCGCTGTGGTTCACCAACCACGGCAACAACACGATCGGGCGGATCACCACCAAGGGGCAGGTCACCACCTACGGCGGCAGCGGCGTCGACTCCCCTGGCGGGATCGCGGCCGGGCCGGACGGGGCGCTGTGGTTCACCAACGGCAACAAGACGATCGGGCGGATCACCACCGCCGGGAAGGTCACCACGTACACCAGCAGCGGTATCGCCGGTTCTCAGGCGATCACGGCGGGCCCGGACGGGGCGCTGTGGTTCACCGACGGTGACACGAAGATCGGGCGGATCACCACCGGGGGGAGGGTCACCACCTACGGCGGCACCGGGATTGACGGCCCGGACGCGATCACGGCCGGGCCGGATGGTGCGCTGTGGTTCACCAACTACGGAAACCACTCGGTTGGCCGGATCTCCACCAGCGGGAAGGTCACCAACTACGCCGATATGGACATCGAAGACCCCGAGGGGATCACCGCCGGCCCGGATGGAGCGCTGTGGTTCACCAGCGCGGGCAACCCCGCGATCGGCCAGATCACCACCAAGGGAGAGATCTCCCTCTACGGCGCCGACGGGTACATCGAGGATCCGTACGGGATCACGGACGGGCCGGACGGGGCGCTGTGGTTCGCCAACGGCGACTCGGTCGGGCAGATCACCACCACCGACCACGAGATCACCACCTACAGCGGCCCCATCAGCGACCCGGACGGGATCACGACGGGCCCGGACGGCGGGCTGTGGTTCACCAACCGCCTCAGCGACTCGATCGGCCGGATCACCACCAGCGGCACAATGACCAGCTACCCCGGCACCGGCAACATCGATGAACCTGACGGGATCACGACGGGCCCGGACGGGGCGCTGTGGTTCTCTGGCCAATACCACATCGGGCGGATCACCACCGGGGGGAAGGTCACCACCTACGCCCGCACCAGCCTCACTTCCCCGGGCGGGATCGCGGCCGGGCCGGACGGCGCGCTGTGGTTCAACAACTACGGCAACAACACGATCGAGCGGATCACCACCAGCGGGAAGGGCACCGCCTACACCGGTACTGGCATCAAGGCCCCAGAGGATATCGCGGCCGGGCCGGACGGGGCGCTGTGGTTTGCCAACTACGGCAACAATTCGATCGGGCGGATCACCACCAGCGGCAAGGTCACCGCCTACACCAGCGGCGGTATCAGCGAGCCAATCGCGATCACCGCCGGGCCGGACGGGGCGCTGTGGTTCACCAACTACGGCAACAACTCGATCGGGCGGATCACCACCAGCGGCAAGGTCACCATCTACCGTGGCACCGGCATCGACTCCCCCCGCGGGATCACCGCCGGACCGGACGGGGCGCTGTGGTTTGCCAACTACGGCAACAATTCGATCGGGCGGATCACCACCAGCGGCAAGGTCACCGCCTACACCAGCAGCGGCATCGGCGAACCAATCGCGATCACGGCCGGGCCGGACGGGGCGCTGTGGTTCACCAACGCCAGCAACGTGATCGGGCGGATCACCACCACCGTGACCCCAGAGATCAGCGGCTTCACGCCTAAGTCCGGCAAGCCTGACACCAAGGTCACCATCACCGGCCAGAACCTGTCCGGCGCATCCGTTGTGCAGTTCAGCCACACCACGGCCAGCATCGTATCCAAGGCTGACACCAAGATCGTCGTCAAGGTGCCCGCCGGCGGCGCCACTGGACCCATCTCGGTCACCACGCCCGCAGGCACCGCTACCAGCCAGGGCACCTTCGCCGTGAGCTAAGGGCTGGTGTTCCGCGTCCGGCGGCCCGCCGGTTTCGTTGATCATTCCGGAAGAATGGCTGTGACGGGCCAGCCGCCGCCTGCCCGCTGTCAGACACGTCACCGGACAAGCACCCGGCCGCCTTGATCGCGAGGCCGGCCCGTCCTACCGTTCGCTGAAACGGCGTTGCCTGCCACCGTCGGCAGGTGACCGGACGGGGGGAGGCTGACGATGTCCGCGGTGGGCTGGAAGCTCGTCTACGGTGGCCGGACGCCGCCGCCGGGTGCGGTGGTCCGCCCGGGGGAACGGCTGTCTTCGCTGCGGATGGCCGGGCTGGGCGCGCAGCACGTGGTCGCCATGTTCGGGGCGACGTTCGTCTTCCCCGCGATCATGGGGCTCAGCCCGAACCTCGCGGTGCTGATGTCCGGCGTGGCGACCATCCTCTTCCTGCTCATCGTCAACGGGAAGGTGCCCTCCTACCTGGGTACCTCGGCCTCGTTCGTGGCGGCGGTGGAGGCCATCCGGGCTCAGGGCGGCGACTCGGCCGACGTGACCGGCGCGATCCTCGTCGCCGGGCTGATCCTCGCCGCGGTGGGGGTGATCGTTCATTTCGGGGGCTCACGCTACGTCCGGGCCGTGCTGCCGCCGGCGGTGACCGGAGCCGTGGTCATGCTGATCGGCTTCAACCTGGCAGCGGTGGCCACCAGGACCTACTTCCCGCAAGATCAGTGGATCGCGCTGCTGACCACCGCCTTCCTGATCGGCATGGCGGTGCTGGGGCCAGGTTTCCTGAGCCGCATCGCGGTGTTTCTTGCGCTGGTGTTCGGCTACCTGATCTCCTGGATCGCGGACCAGTTCTCCACCGTCCGATCGTGCTCGGCCGCCGGCAAGTGCATGGCCGTGCCCCGCATCGACTGGAGCGGGGTCGCCAGCGCGCCGTGGATCGGCCTGCCCAAGACGGTGATCAGCCCGACCTTCGGGCCGCTTGCCGGCCCGCACCTGCCGGCGTTCAAGGTGACCTTCATCCTGCTGGTCATCCCGTCCGTGATCGCCCTGCTGGCCGAGAACGCCGGCCACGTCAAGGCCGTTTCGGAGATGACCGGCACCGACCTCGACCCGTACCTGGGGCGGGCGTTCATCGGCGACGGCATCGGCACCGCGCTGGCCTCGGCAGTGGGCGGCTCGCCGACCACGACGTACGCCGAGAACATCGGGGTCATGGCAGCGACCCGGATCTACTCCACGCTGGCGTACTACATCGCGGCCACGGTGGCGATCCTGTTCGGGTTCTGCCCCAAGTTCGGCGCGCTGGTCGCGGCCACGCCAGGCGGCGTCCTCGGCGGCATCACCCTGGTCCTGTACGGGATGATCGGTCTGCTTGGCGCCAAGATCTGGGTCGAAAACCGGGTGAATTTCGCCGATCCGGTCAACCTGGTGCCGCTGGCGGCCGGCATCATCGCCGGCATCGGCAACCTGACCATCAAGTTCACCAGCACGTTCTCGATCACCGGCATCGCGGCCGGCACGCTGATCGTGCTCATCGGCTACCACGGCGTCAGGCTGTTCGCCCGGCGGCCGCCGGACCAGTCCCCGGCGGGGCAGGCGGCCGGCGGGGGCGCTGGTGGTGGGCAGCCGGTCAGAGCACGCGGAAGTCGGCGAAGTCGAAGCCGGGAACGACCACGCAGCTGACCAGGACCGGCGCATCGGCAGCAGAGGCGGCGCGCTGCCAGACGCCGCCGGGCACCACGGCCTGCGGCCGGTGGCCGGCGGTCAGGTCATCGCCGAGCACGATGACGGCTTCGGCCGCCGGCTCGTCGTCCGCGCCGCCGATCTGGAGTACCACCGGGCCGCCGCTGTGCCACAGCCACAGCTCATCGGAGCGAACGACGTGCCAGCGCGATTGCTCGCCCGGCTGCAGCAGGAAATAGATGGCAGTCGCCGCGCTGCGCGGCCCGTCATAATCCGCGGGCCGCAGCGACACCGGCGAGCGCCACGTCTCCCGGTACCAGCCCCCTTCGGGATGGGGTGCCAGGTCCAGTTGCTCCGCCACCGGCGGCCGCGCCGCCATCAGGTGCTCCCGGGCCAGGCTGAACCGGAACCGGTGCCCGGGCTTATCCGGCTGATCGTCATGGCCCCAGCCTCTCCCGAACCCGGCGCAGCCGGCTAGCCGCCGCTGCCGTATGGCCGGGTCAGGATCTCCAGCAGGTGCCCGTCCGGGTCCTCGAAGTACAGGCCGCGGCCGCCGTCCCGGCGGTTGATCTCCCCGCGCCGGGACTGGCCCGGATCGGCCCAGTAGTCCAGGCCCTGCTCGCGGATCCGCGCGAACGCGGCGTCGAACTCCTCCTCGCCGACCAGGAACGCGTAATGCTGGGACGCGACGTTCCCGCTGGTCTCGGAGAAGTCCAGCGATACGCCGTTGTCGGCCGCTACCACCAGGAAGTGCCCGAACCTGGTCGCCGCGGGCAAGCCCAGGATCCCGGTGAGGAACGCCGCCGACCGCTGCTGATCGCGACAGGCGACGATGGTGTGGTTCAGTTGCACGCTCACACCGCCGATTCTGCTCGCTGGCAGGCCGGACATCCAGCCCGCACCCGCTCGTACTCGTGTCAAGGCGGCGGCCAGGACCCGATCGGCTTGCCGATCTCCCATTCGTGCCCGAACGGATCGATGATCCGGCCCAGCCGCCAGCCGTGCTCGTCGCGAACCGGAGAGGTCTGGGTGGCGCCGGCCCCGACCGCGCGCCGCAGGACGGCGTCCGGGTCGTCGGTCACCAGCAAGGTCCGGCTGGTCGCGCCGCCGATGGCCCGCGGGCTCAGCCGGCCCTGGTCCGGCCCGGCCGCTGCCACCCAGAACGCCGCCTCGCCCACGGCCAGCTGCACGACGATGTCGTCGCCTTGCCCGACGCGGTGCAGGACGCGCGCTCCGAACGCGTCGGCGTAGAACGCGACGGCCTGGCTGGCGCGCTCGACCCACAGCTCCGGCTGGATACTCGTCATCCGTCCACTGTCGCAGCGCGGCGCGGGCTGCGCAGGCAGATGCCTCGCGGGCCGGATCGCCTGGCACCGTTATCGTCGCGGGCTTTCGCATCGGCCGCGGGCGGTGCTTAATTGGTTGGGTGACCTGGGAGCGGGATGCGCGCAGGCTGTCGGCGGAGGATCTGAGCATCCTGGCGCTGGAGAACGAGACCGTGGCCGGGCACATGGCCAAGGTGATCGTGCTGCCAGGCCCCGTCGACCTGGACCTGCTGAGGTCATCGATCAACAGCCGCCTCGCCAGGGCGCCCGAGCTGAGCCTGCGCCTCGGCGAGATTGACGGCGAACCATGGTGGGTCCCGGATCCGCGGGTGGACGTGCGCGCCCATGTGGTGGAGTCAGAACGCGCCGGGGCGGACGAGGCCCGATTCCGGACCGCGGTGGCGGGCATCTTCTCCCAGCGCCTGGACCGTTCGCGACCGCTGTGGCGGATCGACGTGATACCGCAGCTGGCCGGGGGCGGCAGCGCGTTGATCTGGCGTATTCACCACGCCCTCGCGGACGGGATGACCGCGATGCGGATGGCCAGCGCGGTGCTGTGGGACGCCGAGCCGGCACGGCGCCCCCGGCGGCGCCGGCTCCGCCCGCCGGCCGCGGGCGCCGGGGGCCGCGGATCCGGCTGAGCAGCACCGGCTGGCCGGTCTGCGGGCCGCCGCGCGGGAGATGCCGCAGCCGTGGCTGCGATCGCCGTTCAACGGGCACATCGACGCCTGCCGGTCGGTAGCCTTCGCCACCGTCGGACTTGGCGAGCTGCACGAGGCGGCTGCCACCGACGGCGCTACCGTTAACGACGCCGTGCTTACCGTCGTGGCGGGCGGGCTGCGGCGCTGGCTCGAGGCTCACCACGGCCGCCTCGGAGCCGTCCGGGTGAAGGTGCCGGTGAGCCTGCACGCCCAGCCGCCCGCGGCGGGCGATGACGGCTGCGAGCCGGGCAACCGCGACTCGTTCTTCTGCCTGGACCTGCCGCTGGGCTCGGCCGATCCAGCGGAGCGCCTGACTGCCATCCGCCAGGCCACCAGGGTCCGCAAGCAGGGCCACGACGCCCAGCAACTCGACGCGCTCATGCGCCAGCTCGCCCGCACTCCGCGGCTGCGGCAGTTCGCCGAGCGGGTCCTCACCCACCCCCGGTCGTTCGCGTTGAACGTGTCCAATGTCCCCGGTCCCCGCCGGCCGGTGCAGGTGCTGGGCATGCCCGTACGCGCGTTCTACTCACTGGCCGAGATTCGCGAGCAGCACGTGCTTCGCGTTTCGGTGATCTCGCTCGCCGATTCGCTGAACTTCGGGCTGGTCGCCGACCCCACGCTGCTGCCCGACGTCGATCACCTCGCCCGCGACATGCAGTCCGAAGCTGGAGCGCTGACCGCCCGCCTGACCGCCGCCAGGCCAACGTCGGCCGGTGCCTGACACCGGCGCGCGCAGGTCCCGGTGGCGCCCGGGACCGCGGCGTACCGGGTCATCGTCTCCGGAGCCTGCCCGGGACCAGGGCCAGGTCGCTGACCTGCTGACCGAACGTCCCGCCGGGGCGGGCACGAGCGCCGTGCCCGCCCCGGCCGGCCCCTTCGACCGGCGGGTGATCGCGGTAGGCGGCATCGTCTTCGCCGTGCTGATGGCGCTGTCGGCGCGGTACGGCTTTCATCGCGATGAGCTGTACTTCATGGACTGCGCCCGGCATCTGCAGGCCAGCTATGTTGATCAACCGGTCCTGACGCCGCTGCTGGTCCGGGTGTCGCTGTGGCTGTTCGGCGTGTCGCTGCCCGGCCTGCACCTGTGGCCCGCGCTGGCGGCGTGGGCCACGGTGGTGATCGCCGGGCTGACCGCGCGCGAGTTCGGCGGCGGGCGGCGCGCGCAGCTGCTGGCCGCGGTCGCGATCGCCACGATGCCGGCCCTGCTGGCCATCGATCACCTGACCGGTCCGACGGCCTTCGACGTGCTGGCCTGGGCGGGCCTGGCGTTCATCGTGGCCAGGATCGGGCGGACCGGCGACTGCCGCTGGTGGCTGGCGGGCGGCCTGGTTCTCGGCCTGGGGCTGGCCAACAAGCACAGCGTGGGCCTGTTCGCCGTGGGGCTGGTCGCCGGCGCGCTGCTGAGCGGCGGCCGCCGGATGGTCTGGAACCGCTGGTTCGCCGCGGGCGCCGTGATCGCGGCCGCTTTCACCGTTCCGGATATCTGGTGGCAGGCACAGCACCACTGGGCGACGATCGCCATGACCCGCGTGCTGAACCAGGAGAACGGCGGCCTCGGCAACACCGGCAGCTGGGTCATCGGCCAGCTGATCATGTCGGCCGTCGTCCTGGTGTGGGTGTGGATCGCCGGGCTGCGCTTCCTCTGGCGGTCCGGGCGGCCGCTGTGGCGCGCGCTGGCCTGGGCCTACGGGCTGCTGTTCGTGTTCTTCGCGCTGACCGCCGGCGCGAAGATCTACTACCTGGCCGGAGCGTACGTGTACTTGCTCGCGGCCGGCGCCGTGGCCATCGACGGGTGGCTGGCGGCCCGCCGGGGCCGGGCGCGCAGCCTCGTCCTCGCCGCCGTGATCAGCGTGGCGGTGGCGCTGCCGGTCGTGCTGCCGGTGCTTCCGGCCGCCGATAGCGGCTGGGCCTACCAGGTGAACCAGGAACTGGCCGAGTCCGTCGGATGGCCGCAGCTCGTCGGCACCGTGCGCCGGGTCTGGATATCCATGCCGCCCCGCCAGCGAGCCGGCACCGTGATCTTCACCGCCGACTACGGCGAAGCCGGGGCCATCAACGAACTGGGCCGGGGAACGGGCCTGCCGCAGGCGGTGAGCGGGCACAACACCTACTGGTGGTGGGGGCCGGGCATTCAGCGCGCCGCCACGGTGGTGGCGGTCGCTCCCGGCCCCGCTGACGTCACCGGCTACGCGGGCTACCTCAGCCATTTCTTCACCCGGGTGCGGACGGCGGCCACGCTGTCCAATCCGTACGGCGTCCGCAACCAGGAATGGGGCGGTCACGTGTACGTGTGCACCGGGCCCCGGCATCCGTGGGCTCGGATGTGGCCGCGGCTGCGGCACTATGACTGACCTGCAGCTGCGCCTCAGCCTGGCCGGCTGCGTACCCAGACCGAGACATGAGCAGGCTCCATCACCTGGTAGGCGACGGCGAGCAGGTCGCGGCGGACCTCCTCTAGGTCGGCAGCATCCTGCATCCGGACCGCGAAGGCCGCTATCGTCGCCTCGGCGTCGTAGTGGGCCCGGTTGAAACGCCGGTCCACCACCCGCTGTACGCGGCGCCGCAGCGGGTTGAACAGGGCCACGGCGGCCAGCGTCGCCCCGGCGACGGCAGGCGGCGACCGGTCAGAGAACACCCTGTGCGCCGTGGTGACCAGGATCGCGTACACGCCGAGCAGCAGCCCGGTGACGATCGCGTACGCCACCGTCCTGGAGATCACCTGGTCGATCTCGTACAGCCGGTATCTCAGGATCCCGACTCCGATGCTGATCGGCAGCGCGATGAAGCCGATGCTGAGCAGGCTGTTCAGCGCGGCCCAGATCCCGGACGGAGCGGTTTGGCCGGGGATGCTCAGCGCCGCGCAGACGATGGCGACCGCCGACCCGAACATGAGCCATTTCAGTTGCTCGCGCCGGACCCCGGTTGAGTGCCGCCAGCTCACGAACTGGCGGACGGCGAAACTGAGCCCGAGCACCAGGATCAGGATGAGGATGACGTTCTGGGCGACGGCGAACCGGCCCACCGGGTAGTCGACGACGGTCAGCCCGCCGTAGCCATCGACTCGGATCCGGTGCCCGTCGATCGAGTCGACGGCTACCCCGATTAGCAGGCCCAGGTAGCCGACGCAGAGCAGGCTGTACGCCCACGCCACCCAGCGCCAGCGCGGCGACGGCGGGTGTCCGTCCGGGAAAAGCAAGATCACCAGCAGGAACAGCGCGAGGGCCGGCGACCACAGCTGATAGAGCACCAGCCCAGCCGGGCCGACCGGGAGGCTTCGCCCGAGCCGGTAGACCAGCAGTGAGTACGCTCCGGCCCCGGTGCTCAGCAGGATGGCCGCCGCGATCCCGATCAGCAGCCAGCCGTTCGGGTTGCGCGGCTGGCGCCGGGCAACCAGCACGCCGACCGCCGCGGAGGGTATCGCGATCATGATGGGCTGCAACGGGTACCCGGGCTGGCGGGCGAGCAATGACAGCCCCACCAGCACCGCGGCCAGCAGCACCAGGGCCCCCCCCAGCAGGACGGCGGCCGGTGGCCGGCGATGGTAACCGATGATCGGGAGGGTCATCGCCCGGTCTCACGATCGTCTGCAGGCGCGGACCGGCGCACGCGCCGGCGCCGCCGGGCCAGCGCCGACAGCGGCGCGGTCGTGGTCTGCAGCACGGTGCGCACCATCGAGTTCTGCCACACGGCGCCGGCCTTGCCCCACTGCCGCCTGGGGTCAATGCACACCGTGCGGTTGTGCACGTCGGCAGACGGTGCGCCGAGGTACTTCGCCAGCGCGGTCATCGTCTGGACCCAGAACTGGTCTTCCTTGCGGTGGCCGCCGAGGGTCATCGCCAGCTCATACAGCGGGTCGTTGGCCCGCATCAGTACCTGGGTCTGGACGATGGTGGACCGCTCTTCCCCGGCCTCCGGCTCGCCGCCTTCGGCGCGCTCGGCGGAAAAGGTGATCCACCCGGCGAACATGTGCCCCTGCGGCGTCATCAGGGTGAACGACTTCTCGTCCGCGTAGAGCACGAACACCCCGGTGGACAGCCGGACGCCGCCGCCGATGCCGACGTCGAGTACCGCCACCTCGCCGGGGCTGATCCCGGTCAGCGGGGCTTCGAACCAGTTTCCCTGCGGCCAGAACTCGGCAAAGTGGGCCTTCCAGGTAGCGATTGCCTCCCTGGGGGAGATGCCGTCGCCGATGTCCATCCAGTAGGTCTTCCGCCACATCTTCCCGAAGCCCTGGACCGGGCCGGTGAGACGCCGGCCGACGACGTTGGCCGCGGGGAAGCCGACGCGCGTCTCGGTCAGGCGATCCACCTTGGACGCCCAGCTTCCGGCGTCGCGGGGCAGCGGCCGGGCCGGCGCCGCGGGCGCATTCGGCTCCGCCGGGTCACCGGTGGCCCGCGGGCTCGGTTCAGCCGGGGGGGTGTCCGGCGGCCCAGCGTGCTCGGTCATGGCGCCCCTCCTGCTCAGCTCGCAGCGTCGCTGAGCGCCGCCTGCTCGTCGTCGTAGATCGAGATGGCCTCGTCCAGCCGGGTGAGCTCGAAGATCTCCCGGTAGTGGTGGCTCAGGCCGAAGGCGGCGAGTTCCTGGTGGTGCCGGCTGGCGCGGATCAGGAAGGTCACCAGCATGCCGATGCCGCCGCTGTTCATGTACTCAAGGCCGCGGAAGTTGAGCACCAGCCGCCTGGCGCCCTGCCTGTCGGCCTCCTCGTAGGCCGACATGAGCGCCGGCTCGGACGCGGCGGTGACATCGCCCCGGATATCGATCACCGCCGCGCCGCCGACCTGCCGCACGTACATGGTGGTTGCTGGCTCGGCCACTTAATCTTCCCCCCTGGATGCGTCCTGAGAGCCGATCCGCATCATAAGCCGGACCGTATGCTTGTCGCCCTGGGTAGTTATGTCCATGGCATCGACCATGTGGCGGATGAGGAACAGCCCCCAGCCACGCGGGCCCTGCTCGCCGCCGAGCTTGCGGCCGAGGTCAGGCAGCTCGGCGCTGCTCTCGGGGTCGCTTTCGTCATCGCGCCCGCCGCGGTCGGTGATGGCGACGATGACCTCGGCGCCGGAATGGAAGACCTCGACGCTGACCGGCAGCTCGGGGCGGCTGTCGTTGCCGTGCTCGATGGCGTTCATCGTCGCCTCGGCGACGGCGGTCTTGAGCTTGCCCAGCCGGGCGGGGGACAAGCCCAGGCTGGCCACGCTGTCGGCGACCTGCGCCAGCGCGATGCGCTCGTTGCCCGGCACGCTCGGCAGCGCGAACGACGCGAGCCGCCGCGGCGCCGGACGCGCGATCGAGGTCATCGCGCCTCGCCGGCGCCGGAGCCAGCGGCTCGCACGAGCGAGAGCAGGGTGATGTCGTCTTCCTGCTCGTGGCCGGGGCCGGTGAACGCGTCCAGCTCGGCCAGGCACAGGTCGATCAGGGCCTGGCCGGACGCGCTGGCGCCGACCAGGGCGGCGACCCGGTGGAAGCCGAACATCTCCCGGCCGGCGCCATGCGCCTCGGACAGGCCGTCGCTGTGCAGCAGGGCGCAGTCGCCGGGCTGGAAGGTGAAGGTCTTCTCCTCGTACGTCATGCCGGGCATGAGTCCCAGCGGCATGCCCCTGGCCCGCAGTTCGGCCACCCCGTCAGCGGTGCGCACGTAGGGGACGTCGTGCCCGGCGTTGGCGAAGGTGACCTGGCCGGTGCCGGCATCCAGGAGGAGGGCCAGGCAGGTGACGAACATGTGCGCCGGGGTGTCGGTGAACAGCAGGTCGTTGACCCGGCCGAGCACCGCTCCAGGGCTGACCAGCCGCGGCGCCGCGGCCCGCATCAGCGCGTGCGTGCTGGCCATGACCATCGCGGCAGGGACACCCTTGTCGGTGACGTCACCCACGACGACCATGACCTGCCCGCCGGGCAGCGGAATGAAGTCGTAGAAGTCTCCGCCGACGGTCCGGGCCGGGCGGTAGAACGTGGCGACTTGCCAGCCGGGCAGGTCGGGCAGGGTCTTGGGCAGGAATTGCTGCTGGATGAGCCGGGCCACCTTCAGCTCCTGCTCGGTTCGCTCCCGCTCCCTGGCTTCTTCCTGCTGCTCGCGAACCAGCTGGCCGACCCGGACGGCCGGCGCTGCGTACCCGGCGAGCGCGTTGAGCAAGTGCCGGTCCTCGGCCGTGTAGTCCCGCTCCGACAGCCGCGGCCCCAGGCTGAGCAGGCCGACCGGGGCGCCGGCTGAGATCAGCGGCACCACGAGGACCGCGCCTGCGGCCTTCAGCGCGGACAGGGCCGGGGAGTTGAATTCGAGTTCCCGGATATCGACCGCGCCGGACACCTTCATGAGATAGCCGGCCAGCGGATCGTCGTCGGACAGCTCGATGCCCGGTGCTCGCGCCGTATCGGAGGGCGGGGCGGGCGGCTTCGGCGCCGCGGTCTTGGGCCGGCGGCCGAGCCAGCCGCGCAGCCGGGGCTGCGCGGCAGCCTGGGCCGCGGCATCGCGGCGGCTGGCAACCGGACCGGCAGCCCCGGCTGGCCCGGCGGTCTCAGCCGGCGGGTCAGCCGAGGATGGCTCCGCCGCCGTGGCGGTCACCGCCTGGCCCGCATCCACCTGCTCGGCGGCTGGGCCGGTCCTGTCCACCGCCTGTGCCATCCTCGCTCCCCGATGCTCGCGTCGTTACCAGGCCGAAGTGCCAACCCCGCGAAGCCCGCGATGCGAATCGTCATGGTCAGCGTACCTCCAGCGGGTTCGGCCGCAGGGGCATCCCGCGAGCCGGAACCGGCATCGCCGGGGCCGGCCGCCAGCTCACCGCCCGACCGCGGACCGCACTCCGGCGGCCGCCGCACGCTGGAGGCGGGTGCGCGCGGCGCTCAGGGCCACGCGGGCCGCGTTCGCGCCGCAGGCGCCGTGTACCCCGCCCCCCGGGTGGGCGGACGATGACGCCAGGTACAGCCCGGCGATCGGCGTCTCGGGCCGGCCCGGCCCGGGCGTGGGACGGAATATGAGCTGCTGATGCAGCGCGCTGGTGCCGCCGTTGAGCGCGCCGCCGACCAGGCTGGCGTCGCTGGCCTCGAACTGCCCGGGAGCCGTGATCCGGCGCGCGATAATCAGCTCCTGCCACCCCGGGGCGAAGCGTCCGATCTGCGCCTCGATCCGGTCCGCGAACACCTCCTGCTCCTTCTCGTCCCATCCGCCGGTGAGATCTCCGCCCGCATCGCCGCGCACCCGCTGCGGCAGGTGGGTGTACCCCCACAGCGACTCGGTACCCGCAGGGGACCGGCTCGGGTCCGCCGTCGTCATCTGCCCGGCCAGCACGACCGGGTGCGCCGGCACCCGTCCCATCGCGATCTGGGCCGAGTACTCGGTCATCGCATCCAAGCCGCCGGCGATGTGAACCGTTCCGGCTCCGGCCACGCCGGGCGCGCGCCACGGCACCGGCTCACGCAGCGCCCAGTCCACCTTGAACGTCGCGTGATCCCACGCGAACCGGTGCATGTCATCGCGCAGCCGCGACGGCAGGTGGTCCCAGCTGACCAGGTTCCCGTACAGGAGGGGCGCGGCCACGGCGGCGAGGACCGCGCGCCGCGCGCCGATCTGCTCGCCGGACGCGGTGCGCACCGCGACGGCCCGGCCGCGACGGACCACGACCTGCCGCACCGCATCCCCGCACCGGACCTGGCCGCCTCGCGCGGTCAGCCGCCGCAGCAGCGCCGCGGTGAGCTGCCCGGCGCCGCCCTGGGCCACCGGCCAGCCGTACTGATGGCCGAGCATGGTCAGCAGCCATCCGAATATCGAGCTGGTCGCGGACTCGGGCATGAGATCCGCGTGCAGCGCGCTGCTCGCCAGCAGCAGCGAGCCGGGGCCGGTGAACTCCTCCTCGATCAGCCTGCGCACCGGGAGCAGGGCAAAGCGCCCGAACCGCAGCATTCCCGGGCCGCGCAGTCTCGCCGCCAGCCGCACACCGGCCCGGACTGGCGGGAACGGCACGAACAGCGCGTCCAGCAGCTGTGACCCGATGTCCTCCCACAGCCCGTGCAGGCGCCGCCAGGCGGCTCCGTCGCCGGCGCCCAGCGCCTCCAGGGCCGAGGCGGTCTGCTCCACATCGCGCGACAGCACCGCCGCACGCCCGTCGGGCAGCGGGTGGGCGAGCACGTGCTCCGCCTCGGACCAGCGCAGCCCGTACCGCTCAAGCTCCAGCGGCCGCAGCGCGCGGGACGCGGCCGTCAGCGGGTAGAACGCGCTGCAGTGGTCATAGACGAAGCCGGCGGCCGGTCCCCGTCCGCTGCGGACGGCGCCGCCTGGTTCCGGCTGCCCCTCGCACACGACGACCTGCCATCCCGCGTCCGCCAGGACGTTGGCTGCGACTAACCCGTTGGGGCCTGCGCCGATGATCACCGCATCCGGGTCCCCCGTGCTGGCGCGTTCTGCCATGCCGACCCGATACCCCCGCTGCCGGGCGGCCAACCAGGGACGGCGCTGCCTGGTGCCGGATGCGCCTGCCGGCAGGCGCATAACCGGGCAGATCACGGCTGTCGGCTACCCTGGGCGCATGTGGACCGCTCGGTTCTTACGGTCGGCAGCGTCGGCAACGGCGCTGACCATGGTGGTCGCTGCCCTGGGCAGCATCGCACCGGTGAGCGCGGGCGAGGCGCCGGTGAGCGCGGCTCGCGCCGCCGATACCGCGCTTGACCGGGCCCTGGTCCGGTTCGTCCGGCACCCGGACGGACCGCCGGGGATCGCGGTGGTCGTGCAGCGGGGGCGCCGGGCCGTCCTGCACCGCGCGGGCACGGCCAACGTGGCCACAGGAGCCCCGATCCGGGCCTTCGACTCCATGCGGCTGGCCAGCGTGTCGAAGGCGTTCAGCGGCGCGGTGGCTCTCTCGCTGGTCGCTCACGGCATCCTCACCCTGCGCGATACCGTCGGCCAGGTGCTGCAGGGGCTGCCCAGGACCTGGTCCCGGGTGACGTTGCGCGAGCTTCTGCAGCATACGAGCGGCATCCGGGACTACACCGGTACCGACGCGTTCAAGGATGCCCTGCAGGCATCCTTGAAGAAGGCGCCCCCGCCCCGGGTCCTGGTGTCTTTCGCGCCCAGGAAGCTCATGTTCAGGCCCGGGTCGAGATACCACTATTCGAACACTGACAACATCATCGTGGGCCTGATGGCCGCGGCGGCTACCGGGAAGTCCTACGCCCGTGAGCTGCATCAGCGGGTGTTTGCCCCGCTGGGGCTCCGGCGCACCCGCCTGCCGCGCGGCGTCGCGCTCTCACGCCCCTACGTGCACGGCTACCAGGTCGCCCCGCCGGGACCTCCGGTCGATGTCAGCCACTTCTTCGCGGCCGGGTGGGCGTGGGCGTCGGGCGGGATTGTCTCGACACCTCACGATGCCAACGCCTTCATCCGGGCGTACGCACGCGGCGCCACCACCAGCCCCGCGGTTCGCCGGGCGCAGTTCACGTTCCGGCCCGGAAGCTCTGAACCTCCTGGCCCGGGCGTGAACTCCGCCGGCCTGGCGATATTCCGCTACCAGACCAGATGCGGAACGGTATACGGGCACACCGGAAACATCTTCGGGTACACCCAGTTCATCGCCGCGACCAAAAACGGAAGCCGGTCAGTGGTGGTCTCGATCAACGCGCAGATCACCCCCAAAGACGACCCGGCCAGGTTCCGGGATCTGCGCCGCATCGACGCACTCGCGGTCTGCGCGGCCCTGGCTCGCTGAGGCCGGGCTAGGGCTCTGCGCCACCGCCGCTGAGTATGTGGATGACGTCCTTGGTGTGCGTCACCGGCAGCCGGTTGCCCTCCAGTTCGATGCGTGAGCCGCTGGTGCCGTCGGTCAGCTCCAGCACGCGCACGTTCACCCGCTGGTGAACCTTGACCGTCAGGCCCGCACGGGGGACCTGGAAGACCAGCGACGTGGGCTCGCTGTGCCTGGTAGCCGCGGCGAAGCCGTACACGGTCGTCGCGCTGACGCCGACGAGCATGGTGGCGGGCAGGCCCGAGCGCGCGTCCGCGGCGTGCATTCCCGCCAGCATGCCGGCCCCCAGCCCCACGGCCTCCCCGGCCTGGCCCAGCAACCCCCCGGCCTCGCCGCCCGCGAACCCGCCCGCGAACAGGCCGCCGGTGTGGCCGCGGGGATTGAACTGCCCGGCCGCGACCACCTCGTCCGTGATCCCGTGCGCGGCCAGGGCGTCCTGCACCAGCCCGGTCATCTTCTCCTCGGACATCGCGACCTATCCCCCTCGACTCAGCTGACCCGACTATGTCACCGGCACAAGAACCTAACAAACCGGGCCCGCCGCGTCGCGGCGCATCGCGGCGCGCAGGGAGACTGGCTCACCCGGCTGCGCGCTGGCCGCCGTCTCGTGCGGGCAGAGCGGGGTACCCGGTGGGGTAGAGTCCCGCGACGAACCCGCAGACCGTTTCGCCGCAGCGGCGTGGCAAGAAGGAGAGTGGAGATGGCCGAGGTAGTGCTCTTCCACCACGCGCGGGGCCTGACCCCCGGGGTCGTCGCCTTCGCCGATGAGCTACGCCGCGGCGGGCACACCGTGCACACGCCCGACCTGCTGGATGGGCGTACCTTCAGCACCATCGAGGACGGGATGCGGTACGCGGAGGAGATCGGCTTCCCCGCCGAGGTGATCGAGCGCGGGGTCCGCGCGGTCGAGGGACTGCCCGCCGGGCTGGTGTACGCCGGCTTCTCGCTTGGCGTGCTCCCCGCCCAGATGCTGGCGCAGACGAGGGCGGGCGCGCGGGGAGCGCTGCTGTTCTACTCGTGCGTCCCGGTGTCGGCGTTCGGTCCAGCCTGGCCGGCCGCGGTGCCGGTGCAGGTGCACGGGATGGACGCCGACCCGATCTTCGTCGGCGAGGGCGACATCGACGCTGCCCGCGAGCTCATCGGCCAGGCCGATGACGGGGAACTGTTCCTCTACCCGGGCGACCAGCACTATTTCGCCGACAGCTCGCTGCCGTCCTACGACCCGGGCGCCGCCGCGCTGCTGACCCAGCGGGTGCTCGACTTCCTCCGCGCCCGGTAGCCGCGCCCGGCGAGGCCACCCCGGCGAGGCCACCCCGGCGGCGCGGATCAGCGCGCGCTCAACCGGGCCTAGCCGGCCGCGCGGCCGCCGTGCTGAGCCGTGCCTTCGATCGTGGCCCAGAACGCGCACTGATGCGCCCCCGCGAACACGCCCTCGGCTTCGGGTGCGGTCGCCTTGGGCACCAGTTCCTGGATTTGCGGCTGCCCGCCGCCGAACCGGGACCAGTGCGGTGTCCCGGCGGCGTTGGGGTTGCCGGTGGCGGCGAAGTGGGTCCAGTAGTCCATCATCTGAGCGGACAGCGCGAACTGGGACGGCGTGAACGGCGGCGTGATGTCCCGCAGCGGGATCTTGCCGAACACGTACTGCAACTCCGTGCTGTGCCCGGCGCCCAGCGGGAACGAGAACTTGACCCCGAAGTCGTTCGGCGGGTGCGGGTCGCTGAACTCGTAGGCGTAGTTCCCGCTGTGCTGGGTGAGGATGTCGGTCAGCAGGGCGGGGCAGCTGAACTGCGAATCGGTGAGCACCTGGGCGTAGGCAAGGTCGGGAGAGGGGAACTTGCCCAGCGGGTAGTGGGCGAGGACCGCCTTCCCGTCCTTGGCGCCGAACTGGGCGGTGACCAGCTTCGGGTACTGCGCCGCGGTGATCGGATGGCCGCCGATCAGGTCGAACTCGATCCCGACGAAGAACTCTCCCTCGCTGAGATTGCTCCCCTGGAGCAGCGGAACATGCAGGTAGTGCCCGGTCTCGAAGGCCTTGATCGGGCCGAGCGGAAGCGTGTCGCCCCCGATCACCGGCCCCCAGGCCAGCTGGGCTGACGGTTCCGCCTTCAGGATCGCGGCGGCTGGCTTGGTCCGCATGCACGCCGCCGCGGTGGCGAGGTTGGTACAGCCCAGTTTCCTGGCCAGGCCGGTGCCCTGCCGTTCGGCGGCCTTCTTGGTCTGGGCGGGGAAAATGCACCCGCTCTCCGCGATCGCCCGGGAGAACAAGCCGAACGCGGTCGGCGAGGCCATGTTCGCGCAGACGCTCGCGCCGCCCGCCGACTCGCCGAAGATCGTCACGTCGCCCGGGTTGCCGCCGAAGGCGAACGCGTTGTTCTGCACCCAGCGCATCGCGGCCTGCTGGTCCATCAGCCCGTAGTCGCCGCTGGAGCCATCGGTGCTGCGAGTGTCCAGCGAGGGCAGCGCGAGGAAGCCGAACGCGCTCAGCCGGTAGTTGACGGTCACCACGATGACGTGGTGCCTGGCGGCCAGCACGGCCCCGTCATAGATCCGGCCCGCGCCGCCGGTGAAGCCGCCGCCGTGAATCCAGACCATCACCGGCAGCGGGCGGCCCGCCGCCTTGGGCGGCGTGTACACGTTGAGGAAGAGGCAGTTTTCAAACGTGCTGGTGGTCAGCACGCCGGTGGCGATGCTGCCGACCTGCGCGCAGTCGTGCCCCGGTTTGGTCGCCGGCCTGATGCCTCGCCACGGCGCGAGCGGCTGGGGCGGCCGCCACTGGTTCGCGCCGGTCGGCGGGGCGGCGTACGGGATGCCCAGGAACTCGCGGGCGCCATGCTGGTGGAACCCGCGCACCAGGCCGTGATCGGTGCGGACCACGACCGGGAGCAACGGCCCGGGGCTGTGCCCGGCGGCGATCGCCTGGCCGCCGCCGACCGCGGTCAGCGCCACGGCCAGGCCCGCCGCGGCCAGCGCGCGCCGGCCGCCGCGGCTGGCCGGAAACCCTGTTCTCAGCATGGCTGACCTCTCCGCAGGTCCGGCTTGCCCACCCGCATCAGGCGTGCCCGGCCGGTAAGCCGATGCCCTCCGCGCTGGCCGGAGGGGATGCTTCCACTATCCCCTTATCAGGTATCAGATCGTGCAAGGCAGCCGCAAGGTCGTGCAGTTCGGCCAGGTGCGCCTGGGTCAGCTGGGTTACCAGCCGATCTCCCTTCCCGGTCAGCTGCACGGGGACCACGCGCGCGTCGGCGGAATCGGGCCTGCGGCGCACGAAGCCGGCCGCCTCCACCCGGTTCACGAGCTCCACCATGCTGTGATGGCGGAGCAGCAGGTAGCGGGCGAGCTCGCCGACGGTCGGCGCGACCTGGCCCGGATGACCCTTGACCGCGACCAGCAGCTGGTGCTGGACATGCGTCAGGCCTACCGCGCGGGCCTGGTCTTCGCTCCATCGCTGAAAGCGGCGCAGGCTGACGCGGAAGGCGAGGAGGTTCTCGAAATCCTGGCGGCTTGGCTCGGGCAGCGCGGCTCCTCCATCGGGATGTGCTGGGCCGGTGCATGCGCCCGGCCTGATGCTACGGGTCGCCAGCGGGGCAGGCCAGCATGACGGACGTCACCGGGCGACCTTGGGCGGCCGCGGCGGCAGGCGGACGCGCAGCACCGTCTCGCCGGGCCGCGAATCGACGCCGATCGTGCCGCCGTGCCGCTCCACCACGATGCGCTGAGCGATGTCGAGACCGAGCCCGGTGCCCTTCCCGACGTCTTTGGTCGTGTAGAAGGCGTCGAATGCGCGGGCGGCCACCTGCGGTGACATGCCAGGCCCAGTGTCACCGATCTCGACCGAGACCTCGTTTCCCTCGGCCCGCGTCGTGACCCGCAGCGTGCCGGCACCGTCCATCGCGTCGATGGCGTTATCGATGAGGTTGGTCCACACCTGGTTCAGTTCGCCTGGGTAGGCCTCGATCTCGGGGACGTCGGTGCCGTAGTCGCGCACGACCGTGACACCGCCGCGCAGCTTGTGCCCGAGCATGACCAGGGTGCTTTCCAGGCCGTCGGTCACGTTGATGCGCTGCAGCGACGCGCGGTCCATGTGTGAGTAGGACTTCACCGCGCCGACGAGTTCGGAGATGCGCCGGCTCGACTCCTTGATGTCCGACAGCAGCGAGGTCACCGAGAACGCGCTCGCCACCCACTCCAGGCCCGGCTCCAGGGCTGCCCCCTCGAGCAGCTGCCCGGCCCGTTCGCACCAGGCCAGGTCGATCCCGGCGGCGGCGAGCGGCGCGGCGATGGCCCACTCGTGATCGACACCGTGCGAGGTCAGCCACGCCGACAGGGCGTCCTCCTGGTCAGCCAGGGCCAGCGGGCTCGCGGCTGCCGCCGCGGGCTTGACCTCGCGCCGCAGCGCATCGAGCGCGGCGAGCTGCCGGGGTGAGATCTCCTCATCGGCGAGCCGGGTAAAGGACGAGAGCAGGGTCTGGCACGCGGCCTCCAGGGCGTCGACCGCCCGGGTGGTGGCGGCTGCCGGGTTGTTGATCTCATGCGCCAGGCCGGCCGAGAGCTTGCCCAGCGTGACGAGAGCCTCGCGCTGCCGTGCGGTCGAACTCGATGGAGCGCGCGGTGCCGTAGAGCCCTTCGATGAGGTGCCTGCCGAGCGGGAACCACGCGTCGAGCCGGTCACGCAGTACCTCGGCCGGAACCCGGAAAATCCGGCCGTCTGCGGCCCCGCGGCCGGTCGCGAGGTAGACGCCGTGCTCGTCGAAGGCCCGGAACCCGCCGGCCCACCAGCCCGGCACGTCCATCGTCCGGATCACCGTCTCCTCGGCGCCGGCGCGGCGCAGCAGGTCGATCTTTCCCTCGATGAGCACCCACCAGTAGTCCGCGTGCTCACCCTCGCGGAACAGCACGACCCCCGGCTCGATCCGGATCTCGGTGCCGCCCTCGGCCAGCTGAGTCAGCTGATCGTCGGTCAGTCCGTCGAAGAGGCCAAGAGAGCGAAGATCGTCGAACGAGCATCAGGTCAGCCCCCAGCAGCCGGGCCACCTGCCGGAACCGGAGGGCAGATAGGCCCGGCAAGTATATCCGCGCCGGGCCCGCAACCCCGTGACCCGCCCGGACCCCGGCCGGACCCGGCCCGGACCCGGGCCGGCCGCCGCCCCACGGGAGGCCCGCACGGTCCCGGGCCGGCCGCCGGACGGTGGGTCGCTCGCCGGGCGGCCGGGCCGCCGGGCGGTGCCCGCGGGCTGCGGTTTCGCCCCCGGACCGCTCGCCGCCAGCACCGGCCGCACCCCGAGCAGTGAAAGGTGACCGACCGGTCCCGGCCTGAAGGCGGGCACCGCCCCTGCTGCCCCGCGGACGGCTCCTTACCGACAGGCTCGCCGTCCGCTCTGGACCCAGCACACCCCGGCGCGGTGCAGCCGGGATGCAGGCCATCTGCACGTGGTATGGAGCCGGGCCCTGCTGACCGCGGCAGCAGGCCGGCCCGAGGCCGGGGCTCGGTGCCCCGGCCCATAGCCCTATGCTCCGAATGAGGCAGCGAGCCGGAGCAGCTGACGTCCCGCTGTCGGGCACGTGATCTCGGAAGCCGAACCAGGCAGGACCGGATCTGCGGGAGGGACCGGCGCGTTGGACGTGATCTCTTTCGGCTCGGTCTTCCTCGAGTTCGTCTTCTGGCCGGTGCGCCAGCTGCCCAAGCCAGGCGAGGAGATCTTCACCGACGAGTTCGCCATCTCCTGCGGTGGCGCGGTCACCAGCGCCAGCGCGGCGGCTCAGGCCGGAGCGCGGGCCGGGCTGTGCACGCTGCTGGGTGACGACCTCGGATCCAGGGTCGTTGCCGAGTTCTGCGGCCGCGAGGGCGTCGACCTGTCCCCGTCAGCCTGGGTGCATCGGCGGACCGCAGGCATCTCGGTCGTGCTGAACTTCGATGGCGACCGCGCCTTCGTGACGCACCTGCCGCGGCGCCCGGCCGCGGAGCCCGGCGAGATCGGCCGCTGGCGCGAGGTGCTGCGCCGGGAGCGGCCCGCCTGGTGCTACCTGCACGCCGGCCCCGCCGTCGTCGATTTTCTCCGCGAGGCCCGTGAGCTTGGCACCCGGTCGGCGGTTGACGTCGCGCTCAGCGAGATCGAGCAGGATCCGGGGGCCGTGATCGAGTGCGCCCGGCTGGCCGACGTCTTCGTGCCCAATCAGGTGGAGCTGCGCCGCCTCACCGGCAAGGACATCCTGGACGACGCGGTGGCCACCGCCGTGTCCTGGGGATCGCGGCTGGTGGTCAAGCGGGGCGCCGACGGCGCGCTCGTGGCCGACCCGGACGGCGTGGCCGAGGTCAGGGAAGGCGTCCGGCAGGTCGAGGTACGCGACCTGACCGGGGCCGGCGATGCCTTCGCCGGCACGATGATCGGCGCACTCCTGGACGGGGCATCGCTGACCGAAGCGGTCGCCCGGGCGAACGCGGCGGGGTCTGCGGCCGCGAGCCGTCTCGGGGCGGTGGGGGAGGTCAAGGTGGCGGGACTGAGCATGACGGCAGCGGAAGCATGGGAGTCCGGACGATGAAACTGACCATTCTCGGTGGCGGCGGTGCTCGGATGCCGGCCTTCGTCAGGCTGGTGCTGGCCAGCCCGAGCACGGTCTTTGACGAGATCTGCCTGTTCGACCCGGACCCGCTGCGCCGGGACACCATCGGCCGGCTGGCGGTTGAGCTGGCCGGCGTGCTCGGTCACCCGGACGTGGTCCAGGTGACGTGCGACGCCGAGCAGGCCCTCACGAACGCGGACTTCGTCTTCTCCGCGATCCGCGTGGGCGGCGACCGGGGACGCGTCATCGACGAGGACGTGGCCCTGCGGCGCGGCCTGGTCGGCCAGGAGACGACCGGGCCGGGAGGCTGCGCGATGGCGTTGCGGACGATCCCGGTCGTGTTGTCGTACTGCGAGCTGCTGAGCCGCTGCTCGCCCGGAGCCGTATTGATCAACTTCACCAACCCGGCCGGCCTGATCACCCAGGCGATCCTGACCCAGGGCCTGGTGCCGGCGGTCGGTGTCTGCGACACGCCGGGCGGCACGCTGGAACGGCTGGCCGGGTTCCTGGGTGCGGAGGGCGACAGCTCGTTGTCCTACTCCTACGGCGGCCTGAATCACCTGGGCTGGGTTTCCTCGCTCCGGCTGGCGGGCCAGGAGCGCCTCGGCGAGCTGCTCGCCAGGTACGAGGAACTGCAGCGCTTCGATCACCGATTCGCCGCCTTCGATCCCGCGCTGGTGCGGCGGGTGGGCGCCGTGCCGACCGAGTACCTCTACTACTTCTACGATGCCAGCCGCTACCTCCGTGACGTCGCGCGCGCGGGCGCGAGCCGGGGGCAGGACGTGCTGCGCCTGAACGAGGAGCTGCTGACCGAGCTGGCCAAGGCGTTCGCCGACGGCGACGTGCACGACGCCTGGGCCCGGTACCGCACCGTGATGGGCGTGCGCGGCGACACCTACATGCGGACCGACATGGAGGGTGACAGCGGGCAGGCCGTGGCGCGCGCCCGGCGGGCGGCGGCGGCCCCGGCCACCATCGGTGAGGTGCGGGCCGGCGGGTACGAGAGCCTGGCGCTGCGGGTGATCGACGGGCTGACCGGGCGCAGCCCGGCCGAGCTGATCGTCAACACCCGTAACGGGCAGAGCCTGGGGTTCCTCGACCCCGGCGACGTGGTCGAGGTCCCGGCCCTGGTGGACAGGGCCGGCGTGTCACCGCGCCCGGTCACCGACCTCCCCCGGGCGGCCCGGGGCCTCGCGATGCAAGTGAAGGAGTACGAACGCGGCATCGTCGAGGCCGCGATGAGCGGCGACGCTGAGCTGGCCGGCACCGCGCTCGCCCTGCACCCGCTGGTCCCGGGCATCACGGCCGCACGGGAGCTGGTGGCCGAATACCGCGAGCGGCACGGCCAGCACCTGGCCTACCTGAGCTGACGCCCGGGCGCGCGACCAGCCCGTGCGGGCGCGGGCGGGTCAGGGCGCCGCGGTCAGGCGGTCTTGCGAGCCCCCGGGCCCGGTACCGGGGTGACCTCGCGGGCGGATTCCAGGGTGTGCCCGGCCCGGCAGGACAGTTGCAGCCGCACCGGCTCCCCGCAGTCGCGGTGCCTGAGCATGACCTGCGGGCCGTCCGGGCCGAGCGCGTGCCGGTCGCCCCACTCCATCAGCGCCACCAGCACCGGGTACAGATCCAGGCCCTTGCTGGTCAGCCGGTACTCGTGCCGGCTGCGCTGGCCGGCGTCCCGATAGGGGACCTTGCGCAGCAGGTCTTCGCGCACCAGCCGAGCGAGCCGGTCGCTGAGCACCTGCCGGGGCATGCCGGTGCGGCGCCGCATGTCATCGAACCGGCGCACGCCGTTGAAAGCCTCGCGCAGCACCAGGAACGTCGGCCGCTCACCGATGATGTCCACCGCCGCGCCGATCGCGCAGTTGGCCGAGTCGTAGTCCATGATCCAGGGCCGTCCCATTGTCCCATGCTAAATCCAGTTGACAGACTCAGCAATTCGGCGGAATCCTGAGTCCGTGAACCGAACCCAGATCGACTGGGCTCCCGGCCGCGCCGCCGAGGTCCGGCGCGCGCAGTCGTCGGACCTGGCCGCGCTCAGCGACTTCTTCACCAGGCTGTCCCCGCGCACCCGCTCGCGGAGATTCTTCGCCCCGGTCACGCCGACCTCCGCCATGCTCCGCCGCCTGTCCGGCGGCCCCGGCAACGTCGACGCGGTGGTCGCAGTCGCGGGCGCCGGCATCGTGGGGCATGCCATGGCCGCGGACCTGGCCGGATCGGACGGCGACCCGGTGACCGAGATAGGCGTGGTGGTCGCCGACGCCTGGCAGGGCCTGGGCGTCGGCGCCGCGCTCGTGCGCGCGCTGATCGCCCGCGCCCAGGCGCGTGGCGTCACCACGATGACCATGGATGTGCTGCCCGGCAACCGGCAGGTGCTCGCCATGATCCTCGGCCACTGGGCCGGGGCGCGCGTGAACCACTCGGCGGACTGCGTGACGGTCCGCGTCCGGCTCCCAGGTCCCAGGGTCAGGCCGTGGTCGGCGTCTCGGCCTTCGCGGCCTGGCGCTCTTCCTGCCTGGGCGCGCGCTTGCCTTCCCTGATCGCCAGGCAGCTCAGCGCGGCGACGCCGAGCAGGACGACCGGCAGTATCATCGTCTGCCGCATGGCCGTCACGAACGCGAAGGTGAACACGTCGTGAGCGATGCGGGCGATCTCGGCGACGATCTGCTGGGGCACGCCCGGGCCCAGGTGGGTACTGCCGCCACTCTGCCCGGCCCCGACCTGGATGCCGTTCTTCGCTGAATTGTCCATCTCGGCCACGAACCGGTGCCGCAGCTGCGGCGGCAGCGCGGCCGACCGGGCGGTCGCCTGGTTCGCTATCGAGGAGACCAGCCTGTTCTGCAGCAGGGCGCCCACGGTGGCGGTGCCGATGACCAGGCCGACCTGCCGGACCGTGTTCAGCACCCCGGACGCCGCGCCCGCCAGCCGCGGGTCGATGTTGCGCATGGCCACCGTGACCATCGGCGCGAAGATGCAGCCCATGCCGAGCCCGGCCACGATCAGGGGCGCGAGGAAGCTGAGCCAGCCGGAGTCCGGGCGCGCGATCAGCGCCAGCCAGCCCATCCCGGCACCGAACAGAATCAGGCCAGACATGAGGATGTACTTGCCGCCGATCTTGTCGGTTGTCTTGCCTGCCACGGGCGCGACGACCATCGAGACCAGCGAGGCGGGCGCCATCACCAGCCCGGCCTTCAGCGCCGAGAACCCGAGGACGGACTGAAAATAGAGGGTCAGCGGGAGGAAGATCCCCATCATGCCGATGGAAAGCACGCCGGACACCCAGTTCACCACCGAGTAATTCCGGTCCCGGAACACGGCGAACGGCACCAGCGGCTCGCGGTCCTGGGTGAGCTTCTGCACCAGCAGGAAGGCGATCAGCAGCACGACCCCCAGGCCGATGATCAGCGGGATGCTGATGAACCCGGTGATCGTTCCCCAGTCGTACTTCTGCCCCTCGACCAGGCCGTAGCAGATCGCGAGCAGTCCCGCGCTGGCCAGCAGCACGCCGGGGATGTCGATCCGGTGCCTGCGGCCCAGCCGCAGATCCGGGATGATCACCGGGGTGATCAGCAGCACCAGCACGCCGAACGGCAGGTTCACGAAGAAGATCCACCGCCAGTCGAAGGCGGTGACCAGCAGCCCGCCCAGCGTCGGTCCCGCGACGGTGGCCACCCCAGCCACCGCGCCCCACACGCCGAACGCGGCGCCCCGGCGCTCCGGCGCGAACGTGTTCGTGATGATCGTGAGCGTCTGCGGCATGAGCATGGCCGCACCCAGCCCCTGAACGGCACGGAAGCCGATCAGCCAGCCGGGGCTGGGAGCCAGGCCGCAGGCGGCCGAGGCCACGGTGAACACCGCGATTCCGCTGGAGAACATGACCCGCGGCCCGACCAGGTCGCCGAGCCTGGCCCGCCGTGATGACCAGGACGGCAAGCACCAGGGCGTAGGCATTGATCACCCACAGCACGTCATCGAGCGAGGCGTGCAGCTTGGTGATCAGGTTCGGGATCGCGATGTTGACAATCGTCAGGTCCAGCAGGGTCATGAAGAACCCAAGCGACACGACCAGCAGCACCGCCCAGGGATTCCCGTGCAGCTTCCTCACAGCTTCTCCTTGCCTTCATGCCGCTTTCCTGGCGCAGCTCCCGGCGCCCTTGAATTATGTCCCGGCCGGCCTGGCCCAGTCTGCCCCGCGGGTCTGTCAAACGCGGCGTCAACCACCGGCGGCGCCCGGCCCGACCTGCTGGTCCAGCCACTGGTGCAGCGGCGCCGCGGTGCGCAGGAAGCCCGCTACCCGGTCCTTGGCCTTTGCGGTGCCCAGCCACGGCGCCACCGGCCACTGCCGCCAGCAGATCAGGCCCTTGCAGCGCAGCAGCCCGATCCGCGTATGGTCACCGGGATACCCGCGCGGAGCGGTCTTCAGCGTCTGCCCGCCACCGACAAGCAGGCCCTCGCCCCGCAGTCGCTCCACCACCTCGGCCAGCGGGGCGCCGCGGGATGCGTCGTCCACCGCATGCCGGTACCGGTCCAGCTGGGCGGCGGTCATCTGGTAGTAGCCGAGGGCGGCCGTCAGCCCGTCCGCGCTGAACCGCACGTACCCGCCGCGGTCCAGGGTCGCGTAGATCTCGGTCTTGTACGGCGACTTGTCGGCCCGGAACCGGATGTCCCGGTAAGGCCGGGCAATCCGGCCCTGGCCGAACTCCCCGGTCAGCTCGTCGAGCAGTTCGGCCATGGGCTCGCGCACCGATCCCTCGTAGCACGCCTTGTGCGCGTTCCAGTAGGCCTTGGTGTTGTCCGCCTCGAGGCCCTCGAAGAACTCCACCGCCGCGGGGGACCATCCCGAGAAACCCATGCGCCACAGCTTAAGCGGGAGTGCCCAGGCAGGAGCGGAGCCGGTGAGCGGCTAACCTCTGATTGCGGGCGGGCCTGCTGATGAACTCCTGAGTCAGGCTTGCCGGGAACAACGTGCAGGGAACAACGTGCCGGGAACAACGTGTCAGAGTACGTGCTCGATCACCGCCGCGAAGGCGAGCGCCAGCGGCTGGCGCTGATGTCGCGGCTGCTCGATCCGATGCACCGCCGCTACCTTGACGAGCTGGGCTTGCGGGCGGGAATGCGGACGCTGGAAGCCGGCTGCGGCAACGGCTCGATGTCGGCCTGGCTGGCCGGGCGGATCGCGCCCGGAGGCCAGGCGGTGGCCGTTGACCTGGACCTGTCCCTGGTCGGGGAGGACGTGCCGGGGCTCGAGCTGCGCCGCGCCGACATCCTCGCGGGTCCGGTCGAGCCCGCAGGCTTTGACTTGGTGACGGCCCGAGCCGTGCTGCACCATGTCACCGACGCCCCGGCCGCGGTCGCGAACCTCGTGGCCAGCGTCAGGGCGGGCGGGGCGATCCTGCTGATCGAGCCGGATTTCCTGCCGGTCAGCGTGGCCGAGCCGGCCGAGATCCGGGACTTCTGGCAGGGATGGCTGGCCTGGTCGCGCGAGCAGGGAATCGACTACTTCATCGGCCGCCGGTTGCCGGCGATGCTGGCCCGGCTGGGGGTCCGGGAGGTCAGGGCCACCGCGGAGACGGCGCTCTACAACGGCGGCTCTTCGTGGGCCGAGTACTGGCGGCAGACGGTCATCGAGCTGCGCCCCCGCCTGGTGGCCTCCGGCCGGCTGGACGACCGGTCGATCGACATGTTCCTTGCCCGGTGCGCCGAGCCCGCGTGGTGGACGCAGACGATCGCCTTCACCGCCGCGGCCGGGCGCGTGCCCGCGGCGGGTGAAGCGCTGGCCGGTCACCGCGATGGTGACTTCGGGCGTGCGCCGGGGCGGCGGTAAGCCTGAGGCCCTTGCTGTCACCGATCCCGTCGGGTGGCCACGAGGACCGTGTCGTGCGCCGTGACCTCGGCGCCGTCGGGGTTGCTGGCCGGGCGCGGGCGGACCGCGCCGACGTTGACCGTCCACGAGTCATCCAGCAGGGCCGCGATCTCGTCCGGAGAGTAGAACAGCTCGGGCATCGGGGGACGGTGCACGCCGGCGGCCAGGTCCGATACGTGGTGGCCGACCACCAGCAGCGTCCCGCCGCGCCGGACCGAAGCCATCAAGGCGGTGAACAGCCGCTCGCGCGGCTCCGGCGGCAACTGCATGAACTGCGCAGAGACCAGGTCGAAGGAATCCGGCTCGGGCGGGCTGGCCAGCAGATCCACCTGCCGCCACTTAATGCGCTCAGGCACCTCCGGACCGCTGTCGCGGGCGTGCCGCGCGCCGCGTTCCAGCGCGACGCCGGAGATATCGGCCGCGACGACCTGCCAGCCGCTGCGAGCCAGCCAGATCGCGTCGGCTCCCTCGCCGCACCCCACATCCAGCGCCCGGCCGGGTGGCCGGCCAGCGATCTCGGCGACCAGATGCGGGTTCGGGTCGCCGCTCCAGACCCGCGGCGCCGAACGGTACCTCTCGTCCCAGAAATCCTGGCCGAACACCCGGATGGCATCGTGGCCGTACTCACTCATCCGCCAAGTATGGCCTCCCGGGATGCGCCTACCCTTCCTGATCCGGCTGGTCGTTGCCGCCGAGCGCGATCTCGATGGTGCGTTCGTCGGTGCCGCGCACGATGCTGAGCTCGATGGTGCCGCCGAGCTGGCCCTGGAGGACGTCGAACAAGTCGTCAGGCGTGCGCACCGCCCGGCCCGCGGCCGCGACGATCAGGTCGCCCGACGCCAGGCCGGCGCGTGCGGCCGGGCTGGCCTCGGTCACCTCGTGGATGAGCAGGCCATCGGCCTCGGGCAGGCCGACCGCGCGGCGCAGCCGCCTGGCCACGTGGCCGGGTGTGATGGCGATGCCGAGTCGCGGCGGCGCGGCGGTTTCGCCGCGGGCGAGCCCCTCGGCCCGGCCGCGCAGCGCATCCTCGGCCGGTATGGCCAGGTAGAAACCCTCGCCGAGACGGTTGGTGTTGATCCCGAGTAGCTGCCCCGCGGCGTTGAGCACGGGGCCGCCGGACGAGCCCGGCAGCAGCGGGGCGGTGTGCTCGAGGCTGCCGGTGATGCGCCGGCCGCGGGGGCCGCGGAAGGTCCGCTCGGTGCCGGAGACGAAACCGAAGGTCACCCGCAGCCCGCGCCCGCCGGGGTTGGCCAGCGCGAACACCGGCGTGCCCATCGCGGTGGCCGTGCCGTCGGCCCACGGGAGCACCGGAGCCCCGCCGGTGTTGACGTCGATGACGGCGAGGTCGCCGTCGATGTCGCGGCCTGCCACGCTGCCCTCGGCGGTGCGCCCGTCAGCAAACGTGACCGTAACCTGATCGCCGCGCACGTTGTGCGCGTTGGTCAGGACCCGGCCCTCGCCGAGGATGACGCCTGAGCCCGCCCCCCACCGCTGCCCGATGCCTACCACCGAGGCTCCCGCGCCGTCGGCCAGTTGGCTGATGCTCGTCTGGATCTCGTCGAGGACTGTCATCGCCGCCACCTCCTGTAGCTAGTGACTTGCAATTTACTATCTTCTCGTCGGGTGTCAACCGGATACGATCGGTCGCATGGCCGAACCCGAGCATGACTCGTCACCGCTCGCCGAGGCGCTTGCCAAGGTCGGCGACCGGTGGACGCTGCTGGTGGTCGAGGCGCTGCTGGCCGGGCCGCGCCGGTTCAACGACCTACTCGGCCAGATCCCGGGGATCGCGGCGAACATCTTGTCCGACCGGCTCAAACGGCTCGAACGCGAAGCGCTGCTGGTGGCCCGGCCCTACTCCGACCGGCCGCCCCGGGCTGCCTACCAGCTGACCGCTGAGGGCAGCGAACTGGCCGGGGCGCTTCGCCTGCTGGCCCACTGGGGAGCCAGTCACGCCGACCCGGCCGACGCGCCCAGGCATCCCGACTGCGGCACCCCGGTCGAGGCACGCTGGTACTGCCCGACCTGCGACGCTCTCGTTCGACGGCGAGCCGCAGCACGCCCAGCTGCACTTCGTGTAGAGGGCACGCCGGGGCAGCCGGAGAGGGCGCCGCCCGGCTGTGAGCAAGCCGCGCCGGCTGCAGCCATCGTGGCTCTGGGCGTTGTCCTGGCGGGTCGCCGGGGTCATCGATCATGACCTCACCCGAGGCTGGCCGGGAGGCCACATCTTGCTAGCCGGACCTGGATATTGGTCGCCGGGCCTAGATATTGCCAGCAGGAATTGACATGATTTTGGGGATCGCTTTACCCGGCCATGGGGAACGTGCATCGGGGGCACGACGGGCCAGACCGCGAGAAACACGAAAGATCACAGGGGGCACAGTTATCATGCGACGTCTTATTTCCATGCTCGTGGCGGGGGTGCTCGCCGGGGGAACAGTCCTCGCCGGCGGCGTAGCCAGTGCCGGCGCGAGCACCGTCAAGCCGGGCGCTATCAAGCAGGGCGCCATCAAGCCGGGCACGGTCAACCACCGGACCAGCTGCACGAACGAAGGCCCTTTCTTCTTCAATGTCGCCAAGAACGGGGCCAACTTCTACCTGGGCACGCCTAACAACGTCCGTTCCGGGTCGGCGGCAATCCTGAAGCCGAAGAAGAACGGCAGCACGCTGTGGACCGTCTGCGTCTTCTCGACCAATACGCTCCTCCTCGAGAACCGGAACCTGGCCCTGACCACAAGGTCCACCGGCCCCGGCGATGACGTGACGATGACGCGGACGGGGAATAGCGGCGATGGCTTCTCCAGCCAGCAGTGGAACTACGTGTTCACGACCAGCAGCACGCTGACGCTCCAGAATGTGAAGACCGGCCTGTTCCTGCGGATCCGCAACAACGGCCCGAAGGTCGGCCAGTCCGTGACCACCGGCTTCACGCCCAAGGAGTGGATACTCTCGATGTAGACGGCGGATCCTTCGCTGGCCATCGCTGAGCCTGCGGAAAGAGGCGTGAGGCCCCGGGATAAAACCCCGGGGCCTCACGCTTGGCGGGCCGTCGGCGCAGGCGGCAGGCGCCAGGTCGCCGCGCTTACCGCGCGGCGACGATACGCACGCGCCAGGTGCGGCCGGCGCAGCGGGCGGACACGAATACCTGACGGCCCGCGTTGGTGTCGCGGATCCGGTAGGGCACCCGCGAGCCGTTGAGCGTCACGAGGCGGATCTTCGTGCCGCCCGGCAGCGTGGCGCCGGCGTGCAGTGTGCACGCCACGCGGGCGGTGACGGTCGTTACCCATGATGCGCCGTGGTGGCGCGCCGAGACGTCCACCGAACCGGTACCGACCCTGATGTTCGTCCCGCTCACCGAGGCCTGCCCGGGCGGCACGCTCGGCAGCACCTCGAGCAGGCCGTCACCGAGCTGCGGACCGACGCCGAGCTGCTGATGGACCACCGGCCACAGCACGCCGTAGGTGCCCCACGCCTGGTCCAGCGACGACCGCTCGTTGAAGGGCTGGCTTATGTTCGCAGGGAAGTCGGGCGACGGCCCGATCTCCGGCATCGCGCCCGGCTGCTCGGCCACCGAGCCGAGCTGCAGCCGGGCGAGGTCATCGGTGTAGCGCTGCTGCTGGCCCGGGCCGAGCAGGCCGTAGTTGCCAAGGCCGACCGCCATCACGCCGGTGTTGAGCGTGTAGGCCTGCTGCGTGTGGCCGGCGTACCGGCCCGGATCGCAGCCTGGTCCGCCCTCGACGTACAGGCCGTGCCTGCCCGAGTAACACGACGTCTCGCGGAGCTTGAGCGCCGGCCGGGCTTCGGACGGCGGCACCAGCCCCGGGTGCTGGATCCCGCCCGGGTACAGCTCAGCCTCCATGGGGGTGACCCCGGTCCACCAGCGCTGCATCTTCGGGGCGTTGGCCGGCTCGGTGAGCGAGTCGGCGAACTGCGGGATCTTCGGCAACCACCAGGCGCCGGAGAATCGCTTCTGCATCGCGGCGGCGTGCCGGTCGGCCCAGCGCCGGGTGGCGGTATCGCCCTTGCTCGCCGCCATGTCGGCCAGGTCGAGCAGCCCCCTGATCGTGTACACGGCCACGTCGACCGCGTCGGCGCCGAGCACGCTGGACTCGACGTTCCCCGCCCCCTCCGGCCACGGGTCATCGCCCCCCTTGGCCAGGCCGATCATGTACCGCATGTTCTTCTTGACGAACCCGTACATCTCGTCGCGGAAGTGGTTGTCGCCGGTCCAGCGCCACACCATCGCCACGGCGTCGGGGAACTTGGCGGTTTCGTTGACGTCGCCCGGCTGGTCGTTCAGGCCGAAGTACACCGAGCCGTCCGTCACGGTCTCGTGCACCACCTTGCCCGAGTCGTGATTGGCGATCTTGCTGACCTCGGCCAGGGATCGCAGGCCGTCCTCGGCGGTCGCGAACTGCCCCGCGGCGAGCAGGGCGAAGACCGTGTACTCCTGGTCGGTCGCGAACATCCACGGGTAGTCAGGGAAGCCGGCGCCCTCGAACCGGATGCTCCGCAGCGTTCCGATCGGCGCGGGATATACGGTCCCCTCCTCGGTCGGCCGGATCCTGAGGTCGTCGGCCTGCTGGGTGAGATCCGCGAGATCCTGCTTGCTCCAGGTCGCGGCGTCGGCGAGCGCGGGGTCTGCGGGCAGTGACAGCCGGGTCCGGCGGTTCAGGGCGAGCCGCGCCGCGATCTTGGCCGCGAGTTCGGCTGCCGGGTTCGCGCTGGCCGCCCGGAACTGCGCCTGGGCGGCGGCCTGGCCGTGATCGGAGCCTGCCACCGTGAACCAGACCGTCCGGCTGGCGTGGGCCGGCACGCTGATCGCGTAGGTCAACTCCCCGCCCGCGCCCCGGCCGTAGGCGGTGTCGTCGCACCGGAACTTGTCGGGCTTGGTGTCGACCGGGCAGATGACCGGCGGGTCCTGCGGGCCGCGGAACGCCCGGCCGGTCTTCCCCGACCGCGGGATGAGCCCGGTCGCGCCGACCACCGCGGCCCAGTGGTGCGGGGCGGCGTGCGGCACCGGCGGGGTCCCGGTCTCGGTGAAGACGAGCCGGTGCCCGTTGAACGACGCCCGGTCGGGCAGGTTGAAGGCGGACTGGTCCGGCTTGGTAGAGCCCCAGGGGTAGGCGCTCATCAGCTCGGAATGGGCGTCCACGTTCAGGTTGAGGCGCGCCGCCTTTGTCGGCGCGCTCAGGGTCAGCCCGATCTCGACCGCGCGATGGCCGTCGGGCGCGAAGTCGGTGCGGGTGAGCCGGACCCCGCCGCTGGCGGGCAGCGCCATCCGCACGTAACCGAAGCCCGACGTGAACTTCGTCGCCGGGCCGATCCACCGGCCGTTGATGCCGAACCAGATACCGTCCAGCAGCTTGATCGGCGGGGTCCAGATGCCGCCCATCTCGCCGCGGGTGTGGAAGCCCATCGCCGGATACCGGCCATCTTCCGTCCCGAGTTCGTAGGCCCGGTCGCCAGCCGCCGCATACCGCCGCAGGGCCAGTCGCGTGCTCACCGAAAGCGCCGGGCCCGCTGCGGCGATGCCGCCGCCCGCCACCGCTTGCCCCGGCGGCCCGGCGACGCCGGCCGACGCGGCGGCCGGCAAGGCCGCCGCAGGCACCGTCAGGAACGCCGTGCAGACCGCCGTGAAGATCGTTGCCAGGAACAGGAACCGCCGCTTCACGCCGCCTCCCCAGTGGGCCAGAACATCCGGAGCGTAACCATCTGTGCCCGCAGGGCAATCGGCCAAACCTGCGATGCGGTCTTGCTCCAGGTCGCGGGCCCGTACCGGAGGCCGGCTGGCCGCCGGGCCCGCGGACCAGGCCGTCGCAGGCCGCGGCTCGGGGTGGGGATTGCCACCGACGAGTCAGGCAGGAACGTCAGCAGCGCCACCACGCCGCGCCAGGCCGCCGGGAGCACGGTCCGGCGGCGCTGGCTGGTCCGGCCGCGCTGGCCGGTCCGGCCGCGCTGGCTGGGGGCGCGGAACGCGGGTCAGCGCCAGGTAACCCGCCACCGCCAGCAGCGCGAACGGGATCATGCTGTTCGGGTCGGTGCCGAGGCCGCCGAGGAAGCCGAGGTCCTGGACCAGCACCCAGTCTGCCAGGCAGAGCAGCGTGAAGCCGGTGACCGCCGGCCGGATCAGCCGCCGCCGGCCGCTCGCGAACGCCAGGCCGGTCACGGCCAGCGCAGCGACCGCGAACAGGTTCACCGCGAACCCGTGGCCGATGACGAACGAGCCGAATCCTGCGACCCAGTCCGCCAGGAACTTCGGCTGCGGCACCGCGGCCATCGACTGGACCATGTCGGCGAGCGGGCCGGGCCGGGCGCCCTCGGCCCCGGTCCAGAATCCCCGCCCCGGCCAGGCCTGCAGCACCGCCATCGCGGCCAGGAACAGCCCAAGGCCGGCCAGGATCGCCTGCCCGGCCGCGGCGTCTGCCAGGCTCGCCCCGGCAGCGCGACGATCGCGCCCGCCACCGCATAGCAGAGCACAGCCCCCGGCGCGCCGGTCAGCCAGCTGAGGCCGGGGGCCGCAATGCCCCCGAAGGATTCGCCGAACACCCAGACGGCCAGCCCCCAGCCGAGCCCGGCCAGTCCCGCCAGCCGCGACCAGGTACCGCGTGCCGCCACCAGCATCCAGATTCCGATGCCGGCCTCGATCCATACCGTGGCGGCGGCTGCCTGCACGGGATGATGCACCCACGCGGCCGCTCCCCAGTTCACCAGGTCCTGCACCCAGTGCGGGGAACTCGCGGCGGCGGGCTTGATCACCTGGGAGGGAAGACCGGCGGGCATCTTGGGCTGGGCCTGCAGCATGCCGTCGAAGAGCCACAGCAGGCCAAAGCCGATCCGCAGCACCCGGCGCCCGGCAGGCTCGGCCGGGACCGGCCCGCGCACGCCCGGCAGCCGCGCCGCGTTGTCGCCCGCCGCCGGCCCCCGGTCCCATCCGCCGGGCCAGGCCAGCCTGCCCAGCCAGGCCAGCCCGAGCGTCGCGAGCACCAGCAGCACGACAAGCCCCTGGCGCACCAGCGCGGCCTGGAACGCGCTGACGATGGCCGGGTTCCCCGCATCGATACCAGAATTCATTCCGGACATGACGTCACCTGCCTCTGCGGCGGGCTGGCCGAACGGGAGGACGGCCCGCGACGCGACCGTCCCCCCGTTCGGGCCCCCGGGTTCAGCCGCCGTTGAAGGGGGCGACCAGCGGATTGGTGCTGGAATACAGCCCAGCGGGATTGGGGTACCAGACCCACACGTGCATCGTGGTCAGGTCGGGGTGCCAGAAATTGAACGCGGACCCCGTCTTGGGGTTGGTCGTCGGGCAGGTCTTGGAGTTCTCGTCGGGGATGAACGTGCCGTCCTTGTAATGGCAGGCGGCCGGGAAGAAGCCGAACGTCGCATTCTTCAGCGGCGGTGTCTTGGGCATGCTGGGGAACACCCATTCCAGGGCGCCGAGCTGCCAGATACTCCCGTGGTGCTCGTAGACCAGGATCTGCGGCTTGCGGATGTTGAATCCGGTGATGCCCGGATTCATGTAGTGAATTCCCATGTTCGGCATCATCGGCGTGATGACCTGGTAGCCGGCCGCCTTGGCCCGGTTCAGGTTCGTCGCGTACTTCGCGGTGGACAGCCGCATCGCCGCGAGCTGGCTGGTCAGGTTCGAGCTCCCCGCGGTCATGCTCATGCTGCCTTCGGTCCCCGCCTTGGAGACAGCGGCTGACTGACCCCAGGCTGGGACCGTCCACATGACCGATCCCAGGGCTGCCGCGGCCACGCCGCCGAGCAGCGCCATGCGTACCCTTCGCATCTGCTTCCTCCTCATTAGGACCCCTCCTGGACCCTGTAGATGTGATCGGCGACCAGGCCGTGGGCCTCCCGGTGGACGTCGGCAGCGGCTTCCGCTGACGGCGCCTCGACCAGGCAGAACACCCGGCCGCCTTTGTCGTCCACCCAGTACCGCAGGTAGCGGACGTCGTGGGCGGCCTGCGTTCGCAGGTCGGCCAGGTGAGCCGTGGCGACGTCGTCCATGGCCACGCCGCCGGTGATCTCGTGAACATCCATGAAAAGCGGCACTGGCGCTCTCCCTTCGGTCGCGGGATGTGACGCAACGACCGTAGGCAGGCCAGGGCCGCCCGCTAATCGGGAGAAATGCCCGGCTTTGGGCGCGGTGTTGCCTATGTTTGGCCAGGGGTTGCCTAGCTTCGGCGCGGTGCTCCCGCCGCAGCGGCGATGCCCATCCGGGCGGCTTCGCGGGCCGCGGCGGTGCGGGATGAGACGCCGGTCTTGGCCAGTACGGCGGAGACGTGGTGGTGCACGGTCCGCTCGGAGATGAACAGCCGCCGGGAGATCTCCCGGTCCGGCAGGCCCTCGGCCAGCAGCGCCAGCACCTGCTGCTCGCGGGCGGTCAGCCCGGCCGGGGCGGCCCGGGTGGCCGCGCGCGGGCCGCGCGGGATCGCCCGCATGCCGAGGTCTTTCATCCGCCGCCGGGCCGCGGCGGCGGCGGCGCGGGCGCCGAGGGCGTCGAAGGCGGCCAGCGCGTGGCGCAGCGCGGTCTCGTCGGTGCAGCCGAGCCGGGCCAGCGCGGCGTCGTAGGGCCGGCCGAGCCGCTGCCAGGCCGCGGCCGCGCCGGCCCGGTCGCCGGCCATCTCCCGCGCGTACGGCTCGGGCAGGCCGGCCGGCAGCTCCGCCGGCACCGGCGCCCCCAGCCGGAACAACCAGATGACCAGGGACCCGAACGTCCACGGCTCGGCGCAGCCGGCCGCCTGATCGTAACCCGACTCGACCTCCCGGGCCGCGAGGCGAGGTTCGCCCGACAGCCATCGCAGCTCGGCCCTGGCCGTCCGCACCGGGGCGATCCACAACGGGTCGCCCGTTCCCTCGGCCAGGGCCAGAGCCTGGTCGAGCAGGTCCCATGCGCCGTCCTCGCCGCGGCAGCCGCGGATCGTCCCCAGGACCTGGAGCGGGTTGATCCGGTTCACCGGAGAGATGCCCCGGCGGCCGAGCATCTGGGCGCAGACCTCCGTCGCTTCGTCCCACCGGCCGGCCAGGATCAGGGTTCGAGCCCGCCAGCCCATGAGGCACAAGCTGAAGACGCCAAGCTCGCGTCCCTCGCAGTAGGCCACCCCCTCGGCGTGGTAGCGCTCGGAGTCCGCGAAGCGGTTCAGCCGGGTGCAGGCCTCCTGGAGGCTGGAATACGCGCGGCCGGCCGCCTCGTGCAGGTCCGCGTCCAGCCCGACCTGGAGCGCCCGCTCGAGGACCGGCACGCCCTCCCGTCCGCTGTCCACCAGGCCCAGTCCGATCCCGTTCAGGGCGTAGCTCACGATGTCGGCCCGGTCCTGGCGTTCGCCGAGGTCGCGCGCCTTTTCCATGAAGCGAAGGCCCTCGTCGGTTCGCCCGGCCTCCATGATGCTGGCGCCGAGGGCTGCGTAAGACCGGGCCAGCTCGGAGCCGGGCGGCAGCGGTTCAAGGACCCGGACGGCCTGCTCGGCGGCCCGGACAGCCTCCCCGCCCCGGCACAGCCGCCACAGCGTCGTGCTCAGCAGGCGGAGGTCTTCTCCGACGTTCAGGCTGTGGCCCAGCTCACGCCGGAGCGCGAGCGCGGCGAGCAGGGCCTGCTCGGTCTCTTCCCAGCGGTCGAGCAGCGCGTACTCACCCGCGACACCCTCCTGCAGTGCCGCCAGGGCCGGCTTGTCCAGGCCGCCGGCGAACCGCAGGGCCCGCTCGAACTGCGCCGCCGCCTCCCGGTGCGCTCCGAGCGCGGAGGAGCGGCGGGCCGCCTCGGGGGCGTGCCGCAGCACGGCCTTCTCATCGCCTGCGCCCTCGGCGTGGTGGGCGAGCACGGCCGGGTCCGCGTTCCCGCGTTCCTCCAGGGCGACCAGCAGGCGGGCATGCAGCTCGGCCTTCCGGTGCGGCGCGATCGCCGCCGCCACCGCCAGCCGGACCAGCTCGTGCCGGAACCGCAGGCCGGTCCCGTCGGCCACGAGGATCCCCGCCGTCAGTCTGTCCTCGACCGGCGCGCCGGAGCCGTCCAGCACCGCCGACAGCAGCGACCGGTCCACCCTGGTACCGATGACCGCGGCGGATTCCACCATCCGGCGGGTGCCCGGATCCGACCGGGCCAGCCGGGCCCCCACCGCGTCGCGGACCGTCGGCGGCACCGAAGGCCATCCGGCCTCCAGGATTTCGCTCACGTAGAACGGGTTGCCGCCGGTGACCCGGTAGAGCTCACCGCCGTCGACGTCCCGCCCTGTCGCCAGGGCCCGGACCGCGTCCTCTGAGAGCGGCGGCAGTCGCATCCGCCGGGTGGCGCGCTGGGTGGCGAGGTCGCCCAGGACGACGCGGAGCGGATGATCGTCAGCCAGCTCGTCGTCCCGGTAGGTGGCCAGCAGGAGCGTCGACATGCGCCCCAGCCGCCGCCCGAGAAAGCTCAGCAGGTCGACGGTGGCTTCGTCGGCCCAGTGCACGTCCTCGACTACCGCCACGGTCAGGGCTCCCGGCGAGTCGATCTCGGCCTGGAAGGCCGCGAACAGGCGGTCCCGCTGGGCCCCCTGGCGGCACAGGCCGGCGAGTTCCCCGCCGACCTGGGCCCCGACGTCGAACACCGGGCCGAGCGGCCGGGGAGTCAGCAGCCCGTCGCAGGCGCCCCACAGCCAGCGGGCGCCCTTCAGCCGCTGCTGGAACGCCTCGACCAGGGCGGTCTTCCCCATCCCGGACTCGCCCGAGACCAGGACCAGCCGGCCGTCGCCCAGCCGCGCCTCGGCGGCGTACTCGGCCAGCGTCCGCAGAAACGCCGTCCTCTCCAGCAGCTCCATGGCTCGCATTCCCCGGGATCCCTCGCCACGATAGTGGCCCCGGACCCGGCCGCCTGGCAACTACCTGGTGCGGCGTCCCCAGGCCCCGATGTGCGCGAAACCGCAGCCCAGGAAGTCGGGCTCGCCGCGGATGCGCGCTCCAGACCGGATCGAGGTCGGCCGTCCTCATGCCGAAGTCGGTTCTTCGGCCAGCAGCATGGGTGCTGCCACGGCGCTGCAAACGCTCCGCGCTGACGGACGGCGCCCGGCCAGACTCTAGGATCACTGTGTTCGACGTCCGACGCGGACGGGAGATGCTGTGCCGAACGTGGTAGTGACCGGCGGGGGCGGGTTCCTGGGTTCGCGCCTGGCCCGGGAGCTGCTGGCGCTGCCGTCGCTGCCGGTCGCAGGCGGCGCGGCCGCCCCGCTGGCCCGGCTGACGCTGCTGGACCGGGCGCCGGTCGCGGCGGATCTGGGCGCCGATGGGCGGGTGACCGCGATCCGCGGCGACCTGGCCGACCCGGCGTGGGCCGGGTGGGACGCACTCGGCGGCGCCGACCTGGTCTTTCATCTCGCCGCGGCGGTCAGCGGGGAATGCGAGGCCGACTTCGACCTCGGCCTGCGAGCGAACCTGGACGTCATCCAGGCGCTGCTGGCCGCGTGCCGGGGACTGGGCACGACCCCGGTCGTGGTGTTCGCCAGCTCGCTGGCCGTGTTCGGGGCCTCCGCCGAGCACCCGCTCCCTGAGGTCATCGACGACCACACCCTGCCCAACCCGCAGACCAGCTACGGCACGCAGAAGCTCATCGCCGAGCAGCTGCTGGCCGACTACACGCGCAAGGGATTCCTGCGCCGGCCGGGCCGTCCGGCTGCTGACCGTCAGCGTGCGTCCCGGGCGGCCGAACCAGGCCGCGACCGGTTTCCTGTCCGGCATCATCCGCGAGCCGCTGGCCGGCCGCCGCGCCGTCTGCCCGGTGCCGGCGCGGACCGAGGTGGCCCTGGTCTCCCCGGCGCGGGCCATCGACGCCCTGCTGTGCGCCGCCACTTCCTCCGATCAGGCCTGGGGCGGCCGCACCGCGGTCACGCTGCCCGCGCTCACCGTGCGAGTCGCCGACATGGTCGCCGCGCTGGACCGGGCCGCCGGTTCGCAGGCGACCGGGCTGATCGACTGGGTACCCGACCCGGCGGTGACCGCGATGGTGACCGGCTGGCCCGCCCGGATCCGCGCCGACCGGGCCCGGCGGCTGGGCCTGGCCCCCGACCCGGACTTCGACTCCGTCATCGCGATGCACCTCGCCGAGACCCGGCGCGGCCGGGGCTGACCGGGCAGAACCGGGCCCCGTATCAGCGGGTCAGTACCAGATGGCGATGGGCTGGCCGGCTTCGTCGTGCTGGGGCGGGTGCGGCAGGCTGATGGCCTGCCCGCAGTCAATCCGGGCCGCCGTCCAGGCGGCGGCGGCCGCGTCCAGGATGTCGTCAGCCGGCACGGTTCCGGCTGCGGCCAGGTCAGCGGGCAGGCGGATACCCGCGGCGGCGAGCAGCGCACGCCGGGCCATCTGGCCGTTCCAGGTCTTCTTGCCCGCGGTGACCGGCGTCCCGGCGTTCAGCGCCGCGAAACTCAGCTCGGGATGGACCTCGAACAGCCGTCCCGGCATCCGCGTGCGCAGCTCACAGGCCTGGCCGAGCTTGGCCTTCAGCGCCCAGGCCTGCACGCTGAAGCCGGCCGGCGGATCGGTCAGGGCCCGGCACAGCAGTACTGCCTGCCGGTGCGTGGCGGCCTGCCAGGCCGGTCCCGGCGGTATCCGGAACACCCGGCTGCGCAGCGCGCCCAGCCGCGCCGCCGCGAGCTCGTCGGCCTGCCGCCATCCGCGCGGCACCAGGCCCAGCGGCATGTCCACCCCGATCACCCGGGCCCCGGGGCAGGCGGCCACGATCTCGGCCAGGGTGGCGCGTGCGAGGACGGCCGCCAGCCGGCCGTCGTCCAGCACCACCGCGACCCAGCCGCTCCGGCACGCATCCACCCCTGCCGCCCGCACGGTCACCCTCTCGCTGGGCTCCGGCCCGGCTTACGCGGCGTACCCGGCCGCTTTCTCCACGGCCATCCGCACGACCACGCGGACCGCCCCTGGCCGGTCTTCGCCCGGGTCCTTGCCGTCGTACTTCCAGGACAGCTCGGTGTCGAACCGCCGGCCGACGTCTGGCGTCATCGACACCCGTCCCCGCAGCTCGACGTAGTTCTCCGGGTCCGACGAGTCGATCACGGTGACGCTGACGCGCGGGTCGCGGACCATGTTGCGGTGCTTTACCCTCCCCTCGACCGTGGAGAACAGCAGGTCGCCGCTGTCGCGGCCGACCCACATGACGGAGGTCTGCGGGCTGCCGTCGGCGTTCACCGTGGCAAGCACCGCGTAATTCCTGCCGTCGAGCAGCCTGAGCGTTGCCTCGCTGAGCGCGATACCCATGGCTGGCACGCTAGCAGCGCCGCACCGCAGGCCCGGCCGGGCGGGGCGATCGGCTCCGGCTCGCCGCCGCCGGCGATGCGCACGGCGGCTGCCTGGTGGAGACTGAGGCTGGGCCGGCACGAATGCGCGGCACGGAACGCGATCGGGGGTACCGGGATTGTTCGGCAAAAGGCGGCAGGAGCGGCGCTTCGACACCGAAGCTACCCGTTACCAGATGCGCCAGCGCATGATTTCCATCGGCGACGACTACGTGATCGAAAACGATCGCGGCGAGCGGGTGTTCAAGCTTGACGGCAAGGCCCTGCGGATCCGCAAGACGATCTTGTTCGAGGACATGGCCGGGCGCGAGCTCTGCAAGATCCAGGAGCGGATGCTGCGCATCAAGGACAGCATGGAGATCGAGGGACCGGACGGGAACCGGATCGCGATCGTCAAGAAGGCCATGATCACGCCGCTGCGAGAGCGGTGGATCGTCAAGCTCGAAGACGGCCCGGATCTGCATGTGCAGGGCAACATCGTCGACCACGAGTACCGGGTCGAGCGCGACGGCGCCAAGGTGGCCGAAGTTTCCAAGCGATGGTTCCGGGTCCGTGACACCTACGGGGTCGAGGTGGCTCCCGGCGAGAACGACGTGCTGATCCTGGCCACGGCCGCCGTCCTGGACACGATGGTCCATCCGGCCAGGTAACCGCGGCGTCATCTCTCCTAAGGCGCAGCCTAAGCACCCGGGACCCGGTTTCCTTACCGGCGGCAGGCCACTGCGCCCCGGAAATAAGGATCTCGCCCCATGCGGTTCGGCCGCGCTTAGCGGCAATCTCGACGATGAAGCCGGGGAAACGCCCGGCGCGCCGGATCCCGAACGGCCCACCGGCGCAACCAGCACCGCGGCGGAGGTCCGTCATGTGCCAGCATCAGCCTCCCTGTCCGCCCGCCGACGCGGCGGATCGCGACGCGGCCCACGTTGTGGTGTCGCACCCCGAGCAGGGCTGGAGCCTGCTCTGCAACGGCATCGTGCTGTTCGATGACGCCGGCGCGCTGCTGCCCGATGGCCAGAGCGTCCCACCCCACCAGCTGGCCGCCGCGCAGGCGCCCGGCGGCTTGCTCACGCTGTCCGGGCCGGTGGCCGCGTGACCGCGCCGGCGGCGAGCTGACCCGGCCCCGGTTCGTTCCCGCGCCCGCAGGAGGATTTCCCCGATGAAGCAGATCCGCATCAGCAAGCAACACCGTCCCGCCCGCGAGTGGCTTGAGCCGCTCCCGCTGGAGCCGCGCGACCCCGACGTCGTCCGGGCCAAGCAGCTGGCCCGGCGGGCCGATAGCCGGTCCCAGCGCGAGCGGCGCTCCGGGCGCGGGTAACCTCAGGCCCGGAGGCGTTCGGGTGCCTGGTGGCCCCCCCGGTCTTCAAAACCGGTGGACGGCGCGCCGCGTCGTCGGCGGGTTCGATTCCCGTCCGCCTCCGCTACTTGCGGGAATGCGCTCCGGACGAGTGCCCAGGGGTGCCCCGGACGTACCCAGCGAGGCCGCAAGGGAACATCTTGGGGAACACCCGTACGTGATCATGGTCAGTGTCGCCTCCGGTCGGACTCGAAGGCGCCACCGGACACACTGCGGACGCTCTGGCTGACCCGTGACGGCCACTTCCGTTTCACGCTCCCGGCCCTGGGAAGCTGGCCCGAGCCGCCACAGTCGGCGGGCTTGCTCGGCTTGCGGCGGTGCAGCCATAGCGTGCCGTCCTGGCGGACCTTGACCCGGGCGTGTACGTCACGCAGACGCCGGTCAGCGGCGGTACCGGCCCGTAGCGCGCTGTCATGACTTGTCCATCAGCGCGGCGACGGCCTCGGCAGCGGCCCGGTAGGCAGCGGCGCCGAGCGCAGCCGCGCTGGCCAGCGGGAGCGTGGGCACGGGCAAAGGCGCGGCCAGCAACTAGCGCGTGGCGTATTCAAGCGTCCGGCATGGCGGCTGGACGCGGCTTATCCGACATAGGTAAGCTAAGCGCGTGGCACATCCCCAGCGGATCACCCAGCCGTTCCTGGACGTCCTGGAGATCTTGCTGCAGGCCGTCGATGACCATGACCTCCAGCTTCACGGTTACGCCATCATGCGGCTCACGCACCGGAGCGGCCCCACGGTGTACGGAGTGCTTGATCGCCTTGAAGATATGAACTGGGCGACAGGACGGTGGGAGGACCAGGCCGCAGACTCCAGCAAGCCGCGCCGCCGCCTCTACCAGCTCACTCCCACCGGGATCGCCAGGGCGCGTGAGCTGCTCGCTGAGCGCAGGCCCGCGGCCCGCTCGCGGGGATCGGGGAAAGTTCTCCGGCCCGGAGTGATTGTCCAGCTCCGGTGACTGGGAGGCAGTGCCGCATGGCTCTCGCAGAGATCCTCGCCACTCGGGCAGCCCGCAAGCTAGTTCAGTGGTCTGCTCACTACAAATATGCAGGCGATCCAGAGCGCGTTGAAGTCCGCGGCGCTGAGCTGGCCGCGCTGATCGATGCATGTCCAGGGAAGCTCTTCAAACTGCTGACCGCCTGCGGCTTTGTTGCTGCTGCGCTTAGCTTCCGGCTAACAGCCCTACTGCGCCGGATGGTGCGGGCCGACGATGATGGTACGGTCCCGGCGATACCCAAGGCCGCCCCATTCGATGCCGCGCTGATGGTGCGACGCGCGGCGCAGGGGGACGAGCAGGCGTGGGAACGGCTGGTCGAGCAGTACTCCCAGCTCATCTGGGCCATGACCCGGGACTTCAAGCTGTCCGAGACTGAGGCCGCCGACGTCTCGCAGGCGACGTGGCTGCGCCTGCTGGAGCACATCGACCGCCTGGATCATCCGGGCCGCGTCGGCAATTGGCTGGTGGCCGTCGCGCGGAACGAGTGCCTGCGCACCCTGAAGGCGCGCACAAGAGTCATACCGGTTCAGGACGACGTCATCTCCGGAAGGGACGTCACGAACGAGTCAGAAGACGGCGGCCGGCTTCTGGCTGGCGAGCGCGCGACAGACGTTCGCGAGGCGCTGTCCCGCCTCCCCTGGTGCTGGCAGCAGCTCCTCGAGATGCTCATGGCCGATCCGCCCGCTACATACGCGGAGATATCCGATCGGCTGGGGATTCCGGTGGGCAGCATCGGCCCGACCCGCGCGCGAGCCCTGGAGGTGCTGCGTAGGATGCTCAGTCGTCCCGATGATGATGATCAGGGTTCTGGCGATGCGACATGACCGCGAGTCTGGCCAGGCGCCAATTGAGTCCGCCGGTTGGCCGCTGGCCGCTCGGGGACTGGCGGCCTAGCGCGAGGCGTTCGGCGGCCCGGTGCCGATGCCCGGCATCCCCTTGACGGTCAGTGGCGGCTCGGCCCTGGCGGTCGTGCCGGGCGGGGTACGTCCTCAGGGTCACCCGCACGATGTCGCCGTTCTTCAGCGAGAGGAAGCGCAGCGCGGTATCCGGCTCGACGGTAATGCCCACGGAGGGCCGACCGTCGGCCTCGATGGCGAACCCGCCGCCCGCAACACCGTCGGTATGGCAGTCAGTGACCCGGTAGCACTGCATCCGCACGTTGTGGTCGGCCTTGGTCCTCAGCCGCGCGGACGTCAGGGCAGGCAGCCGGGTGTGTTAACAAACGCGGGGGAGCGGTCTTCAAAACCGGTGGACGGCGCGCCGCGTCGTTGGCGGGTTCGATTCCCGTCCGCCTCCGCGACCGCGCCAACCGCTGCCGACGGCGGCCGAGACGGCGGTAGGTTGAGGTTCCGGCAGCAGCCCAGCGGCAGAAGGGGAGGGCCATGGCCGAGCCGGTGGTCTTGATCAACGCGTTCGAGGTGCCAGGCGACCAGGCCGAGCAATTCATCGTCGCGTGGGAGAAAACCCAGCACTACCTGCGATCACAGCCTGGCTACATCGACACGACGCTGCACCAGGCGCTCACCCCGGATGCCGATTTCCAGTTCGTGAACGTCGCCCGATGGGAGAGCGCCGAAGCCTTCCTGGCCGCCACGCAGAGCCAGGGATTCGGGGAATCAGCGATCGGCCTGCTCGGTTACCGGCCGCACCCGTCTCTCTACCGGGTCGTCCGCACCTGAGCAGGTGCCCCCGGCAGCCTGTTCCTGACCGTCCGGCAGCCGGAGCGCGGTCTGCGCGTTAGCCCAAATCCTCGTGTCCGCCCCAGCCGGACCGCCCGGCGCGAACCCAGTCCGGCCGCGGGCTCCCGGCCGGGATCGCCGTATCGCCGGGCACCGGGGCCCTGTCGCCGGAAGGTGCCACCTGCTCGGCGGGAACCGGCTCAGCGCCCTGGTCCGGCGCGTTCGCCCGGGCCACAGGCGCCCGGACCAGCGGTGACCTCCGGTCTGCCGTCCAGCGCTCGGTGCAGGAGACGATGTCCCTGCAGTACCAGCGCACCTCGGCGCTGCCGGGGCCGCCATCGGGAACCAGGGAAATGATCGAAAGCTCGATACCGCACAACGCGCACGTGGCGTTGGCGAGTTCCTCCGGGTTGTCGTCGGCTCTGGCGGCGGCCGGGGTCCACCGCGACGGTTGCTCGCTCACGGCAGGCTGGCCACATCGGCGGACGCCGTGGTCACCGGCGCCGGTCCGGCTGACCAGGCATGTGCGGCCATAGTTCCTCCATCCGGGCTGCGATCCCCCAGACTCCGCTACGCCATGCGTCCGCGAACTCGATCCCGGCCTCACCTGCAACCTAACAGGAAATACCCGGATCTGGGCAGCCCTCAGGGTTCCCCCGAACCCTGGAGTCGACGGCCGCGGGCCGTGCAAGGGGCGGGCGCCGGCCCGGCAGGCCGCGACTTCCGGCCGGCCGTGACGGCGGCCAGGTGCCGAGGTTTAGCCGGGATGTTCCGCGTGGCGGTCCGGTCAAGACCGCCGGTCCTGGTTACATTCGTGTTCATGTTCGAGTCGCCGAGCCTCCTGGACGGGCTGAACGAACAACAGCGGCAGGCGGCCGCGCACCCTGGCGGGCCGCTGCTGATCCTGGCCGGAGCCGGCACCGGGAAGACGCGGACGCTGGTGGCCCGCGCGGCGTGGCTGCGCGAGCAGGGCATGCCAGCCAGCCGCATCCTGCTGCTGACGTTCACCCGCCGGGCAGCCGATGACATGATGGCCCGGGCCGCCCCCCGGGCCCGGGTCGCCAGCGAGCGCATCACCGGCGGCACCTTTCACGCGATCGCGCACCGGATCATCCGTGAGCACGCGGAGGCGTTCTCGCTGCCGCCGGAGTTCACCGTCATCGACCCGTCCGACGTCACCGGCCTGCTGGACGCCCGCAGGGCTGACCATGGACTGGTGGGCACGCAACGGCGGACGCCGCGGGCCGGCGTCTGCACCGAGATCTACACCCGGTGCGTGAACACCCAGCGATCGGTCGGCGACGTCACCCGCGCCGACTACCCCTGGTGCACCGAGTTCACCGGCCAGCTGGCTGACCTGTTCCGCGACTTCGCCGCGCACAAGCGCCGGCACGGCCTGGTCGATTTCGACGACCTGCTGCTGCTGTGGCGGGCGGCGCTGGCCGACCCGGCGGCCGGCCCGGTGCTGCGCGGCATGTTCGACGCGGTGCTGGTGGATGAATACCAGGACGTCAACGCGGTGCAGGCCGACATCGTGCGGCTGCTGCAGCCCGACGGGACCGGCCTGACCTGCGTCGGCGACGACGCCCAGGCCATCTACGCGTTCCGGGGCGCAGACCCGGGGCACCTGCACCAGCTGGCCGGCGATTTCCCCGGCCTGTCCATCGTCAGGCTGGCCACGAACTACCGGTCGAAGCAGGCAGTGCTGCGGCTGGCCAACACGGTCCGCCCGCAGTCGGCCGGGCTGGAGCTCCAGCTCACCGGCGACCGCGGGTCCGGGGCCGCCCCGCTGCTGGTGCGCTGCCACGACGAGGCCACGCAGGCCCGCGAGATTCTGCGCCCGGGTCCTGGAAGCGCACGAAGCCGGGGCCGAGCTGCGCGAGCAGGCCGTGCTGGTGCGGGCGGCGCACCACAGCGACGTGCTGGAGGTGGAGCTGGCCGCCCGCGGCATCCCGTTCGTGAAGTACGGCGGGCTGCGGTTCACCGAGGCGGCCCACGTCAAGGACTTCCTGTCGGCCGCCCGGGTAGTCGCCAACCCCGCCGACGACGTGGCCTGGTTCCGCGTGCTGCGGCTGCATGAGGGCATCGGGCCGGTGCACGCCAGGCGGATCACCGAGATCCTGCACCCGGCCGATCCCGGGCCGTTCGACCGCTGGGCGGACGCCGTGGGCGCCGCCCCCCGGCGGGCCCGGGCCGAGCTGACCGCGACCGTCACCGCCCTGGCCAAGGTGGTCACGCTGGACCGGCCGGGGGAGCGGGCTGCCGCGATCCTGGCCGCGCTGGAAGCACCGCTGCAGGCCCGCTACCCCGACGCCGGCATCCGGATCGCCGACCTGCAGCGGCTCGCCGACGCGGCGGCGAGCCGGCCGTCATTGCACGACGCGCTCACCGAGCTCGCGCTGGATCCGCCGGTTTCCGCCTCCGACCTGGCCGGACCGCCCCGGCTGGACGAGGACTACCTGGTCATCTCGACGGTGCACTCGGCCAAGGGCCTGGAGTGGCCCGTGGTGCACCTGCCGCACCTGGTCAACGGGGCGGTTCCCAGCGACATGGCCCTGTCGTCGGCGGCCGGGCTGGCCGAGGAGCGGCGGCTGTTCTATGTCGCGGTCACCAGGGCCCGCGACCAGCTGTTCCTGTACGCGCCGCTGCGTCTGCACCATCACCGGATGGCCGCCGACGACCGGCACGGCTACGCGCAGCTGAGCCGATTCCTCGACCCGGCGGCGCAGGCGGCCTGCGAGGCGGTCGAGGCCGTGCCGCCGCGGCCGCTGCTGCCCCGCACCGGTCCGCTGGCCGCGCAGGTCGACGCGGCTCTCGGCGCACTGTGGCGCGACTGACCAGCCCGGGCCCTGTTACCATTGGTAAAGAAAAGGTAAAACAGGGCGGGACCTTTCGGGCGAGGGGGCCGGCGGCCGCGACTCCGGCTCGGGCCGGCGAGTCGGCGGCGGAGCCGTTCGGTATGAACAGGCAGATCATCACGGTACCAGGCCGCACCGGCCGGTCCGACGACGGCGGCGGCAGGCCAGCGGCCGGCCCGGGCCTGGCGGTGCTGAGGCCGGCATGCTGCGCGTCTGCGTGCTGGGGGAGCAGGCCATCGTCGATGACGAGACCGGCGTCAGGACGCGCTCGGCGCGCGCGGTCGCCCTCGTCGCCTTCCTAGCCTGGCACGCCGGGACGGCTCAGCCCCGGCAGCGGATCGCCGGCCTGTTCTGGCCGGAATCGACCGACGCGCAGGCCCTGACCAACCTGCGCCGCGAGCTGCATCACCTCCGCCAGGTACTGGGCGAGGATTGCTCGCCGGTGGTGACGCCCACGGACCTGCGCTGGCGCGATACCGAGAGCTGCCGCGTCGACCTGCGCACCTTCGGCCTCGAGCGCGCGGCGGCCCTGGCGGCGGCCGCCGCCGATGACGACGTGGGCGCCGCCGCGCACGCCACCCGGGCCATCGCCGAGTACCGCGGCGACCTCCTGCCCGGCGTCTATGACGACTGGCTGGCCGAGGCCAGGTCACAGCTCGAGCGCCAGTGCGCGGACCTGTGCGATCTGGCTTGCGAGGCGCAGCTGCGCCAGGGCGACCTGGCCGCCGCGGCCGCCGCCGCGCGGCGCCGGATCCAGCTGCAGCCGCTGGAGGAGGTCGGCTACCGGACGCTGATGCGGCTGCAGGCCGACCTGGGGGACCGGGCCGGCGCGGTGAGCACCTACCACCACTGCGCTTCGGTGCTGGAGCGTGAGCTCGGCATCGTCCCCGATCCGCAGACGCGCCTGGCCTTCGAGCGCCTGATCGCCGGTTCCGGCCCGCCGGGCACGCCGCGCCAGGCGACCGGGACCGCGGCCGGCCGCTCCGGACGGCCCGCGGCCCGGCTCGTCGGCCGGTCACGGGAGCTCGGGCTGCTCCGGGAGCTGTGGCAGGCGGCCGCGGCGGGCCAGCCCGGCCTGGTCCTGGTCCGCGGTGGTCCCGGGGTCGGGAAGACACGCCTGGTGGCCGAGGTAGCCGCGCTGGCCCGGCGGCAGGGCGCGGTGGTGGCGAGCAGCCAGTGCTTCGGGACGCCGGGACGGCTGGCGCTGGCGCCGGTGGCCGACTGGATGCGCCATCCCGTCGTTCAGGGCGCGACGGCGACGCTCGACGAGACCTGGCGCGCCGAGGTCGGCAGGCTGGTGCCGTCCGGCGACCACGGGCCATCGTCGGACCACGGGCCATCGTCGGACCACGGGCCATCGTCGTCGGAACGCGGGCCAGCGCGGTGGGATCGCGGACCATCGCCGTGGGGCCGCGCGCCATCGCCGTGGGACCGAGGGCCGCAGGGATCCGGCCCGCGAGCCATGGCCGACGCCTGGCAGCGGCACCGGTTCTTCGAGGGCCTGGCCCGGGCGCTGCTGGCCGTCAACCGCCCCATGCTGCTGGTGCTGGACAACGTGCAGTGGTGCGACCAGGAGACGATGGCCTTCGTCCCGCTCTGCCTGAGTCTCGTCCCCGGGGCCCCGCTCCTGGTGGCAGGGACCTTGCGCGACGACGGTCCCGAGCAGGGCCCGGGGGTAAGCGAGTGGATCGACAGGATGCAGGTGACGGGGCTGCTCAGCGAGATCGCTCTCCGCCCGTTCGAGGCGGCCGAAACGGCCGGGCTGGCCGAGGCCGTCTGCGGCCGGCGCCTCCGCGACGCCGATACCGCACTGCTCCAGGCCACCACGGGCGGCTTCCCGCTGTACGTCATCGAGGCCGTGCGCAGCATCGTCGACTCCACGGACACCGCCGAGCCGGGCGGCCGCGTCTTCGGGCCGGCCGGCGACCTGACCGCGGTGCTGCGCAGCCGGCTCACGCAGGCGAGCCCGGCCGCCAGGGAGGTGGCCGGCCTGGCCGCGGCCGCGGGGACGGACTTCACCCTGGATCTGCTCGCCGAGGCGAGTGACCTCGAGGCCCTCGTCGTCGTGGAGGCGGTCGACGAGCTGTGGCGGCGCCGGATCATTCGCGAGCTCGATGACGGCTACGACTTCTCCCACGACCTGCTCCGCGACACGGCCTACGCGCAGGTCAGCCCGCCCAAGCGCTGGCTGCTGCACCGGCGCATCGCGCAGGGCCTGGAACTGCTGCACGCCGAGGACACCGACCGGGTCGCGGCTCAGCTCGCGGAGCAGTATGCCCGCGGCGGGCGGCCGCGCCGGGCGGTGACCTACTACCGGCGTGCCGCCGAGGTCGCGGCGGGCATGTTCGCCCACGCGGAGGCGATCCGGCTGCACAAGAATTCGCTGTCGATCATCGCGACCATGAGCGCGGGGCGTGACCGCGACTTGCAGGAGCTTGCGGTTCTCGAGGCGATGGCGGCCCCGCTGAACGCCAGGCACGGCTACTCGTCTCCGGATCTGCAGCAGGTGCTGGAGCGCTCGATCGCCCTTGCCCGGTCGCTGGGCCGCAAAGACTCCACGGTCGCCGGCCTGATCGCGCTGCTGGCCTCCCAGTTCGTGCAGGGGCGCGTGGCTGACAGCCACCGGACGGGTACCAGCGCCCTGAGCCTCATCGGTCCCGGTTCCGAGCTGGGCGGCCTGGTCCACTGGGGCGTGGGAGGCACGGCCCTCAGCCTGGGCAGGCCCGCCGAGGGACTGCGTCACCTGGAACTTGCCGCCAAGCTCGCGGGTGGCACTGTCTTGCTGAGCGTCGGCTCCCGGGCCGATATCCACGGCACAGCCTGGGCCGCGCACGCCCACTGGCTGCTGGGCCACGACGACGCGGCCCAGGCCGCCCGCCGGGAGGCGATCGAGCTGGCCCGGGCGATCGACCATCCGTACAGCCTGGCCGTGGCGCTGGCCTACGGCGGTATCACCGACCAGATGCGCGGGGATATGCCCGCGCTGCGGGACACCGTCGGCTCCCTGCGCGAGCTGTGCGATCGCTACGGCTTCGCCTACTACCGCGAGTGGGCGCTGGTCCTGGACGGCTGGTCGCGCCCGGACGGGTCGGGGATCGCCCTGGCCCGCCGGGGCATCGGCAACCTGCGGTCCGAAGGGGCGTTCGCCCGCATGCCGTACTGGCTGTCGCTGCTCGCCGACCTGCTGGCCCGCGGGAACCAGCCGCACGCGGCCCGCGCGACCCTCGACGCCGCGCTCGCCGACGGGCGGGCACGGGGCGAACCGTGGTGGCTGCCCGAGGTGATGCGGATGCGCGCCGCCTACGACGAGGAGCAGGCCGCCATCGCGCGACTGCGCGCCGCCGCGCAGATGGCATCGGCCCACGGCAGCGCGGCCCTGCTCAGGCGCTGCCAGGATGACCTGGCCGGGCGGGGCGCCCGGCCTCGTGACCGCGGCGTTCTCCCCACGGCCTGACCCGGCCGCCGACGCGAACGCTCAGCGAACGCGGTCCCTCCTAGTGTCGGCCTGACCGCACGCTGAGCGATACGTCAAGGAGAAAACCAGATGACCACCACAGCAGCCGGCCCGGGCACCGCGGCATACCAGGAGCTGGCCACCATCTTGCGCGGCGAGCTGATCACGCCGGGAGATCCCGGGTATGACACCGCGCGCGCCGTCTACAACGCCATGATCGACAAACGCCCCGCGGCCATCGCGCGCTGCCGGGACGCGGCCGACGTGATCAGCTGCGTCCGGTTCGCCCGCGAGCACGGCGCCGAGATCGCCGTCCGCAGCGGCGGCCACAGCGCCGGCGGCCTCGGCGTGTGGGACGACGCCCTGGTCGTCGACCTGTCGCTGATGCGCAGCACCACGGTCAGCCCGCGCGAGCACACCGTCCGCGCCGACGCCGGGTGCACCTGGGGAGATGTCGACCACGCGACGGTGGCGTTCGGCATGGCCACGCCCTCCGGCTTCATCGCGTCCACCGGGGTGGCCGGGCTGGCGCTCGGCGGCGGGATCGGCTACCTGTCCCGGCGCTTCGGCCTCACGGTCGACAACCTGCTGGCCGCCGACGTTGTCCTCGCCGACGGAACGTTCGTGACCGCTACCGAGACCTCGCACAGCGACCTGCTGTGGGCCCTGCGCGGCGGCGGCGGGAACTTCGGCATCGTCACCTCGTTCACCTTCCGCTGCCACGAGATCGGCGAGAACGGCGTCATCATCGGCGGCCCGGTGCTCTACGACATCGCCGACACCGCTGACGTGATGCGCTGGTACCGGGAGCTGGTGCCGTCGCTGCCGGAGGAGCTGAGCGGCTGGATCGCGCTGCTCACCATCCCGCCCGCTCCGCCGTTCCCGCAGGAGCTGTGGGGCCGCAAGGCCTGCGGCATCCTCTGGTGCTACACCGGATCGCACGACGAGGCCGACGAGGTGCTCGAGCCGGTCAAGACCTTCGGCTCGCCGCTGGTCGTCGGCCTGCAGCCCATGCCGTTCTCGGCGCTGCAAAGCGCGTTCGACGCCCTCTATCCGGCCGGGCTGCAGTGGTACTGGCGGGCGGACTTCTTCAACGAGATCTCCGACGCCGCTATCGACGTGCACGTCAAGTACGGTCAGCAGCTGCCGACCGGCCACTCGACCATGCACATGTACCCCATCGACGGCGCCGCCAGCCGGGTCGCCGCCGACGCGACCGCCTTCGCCTACCGGGACGGCGGGTGGGCCGGCGTCATCGTCGGCGTCGACCCGGATCCCGCCAACGCCGGCCTGATCTCGCAGTGGACCCGCGACTACTGGCAGGAGCTGCACCCGACCTCGGCGGGCGGCGGCTACGTCAACTTCCTGATGAGCGAGGGCCAGGACCGGGTCAAGGCGGCCTACCGCGGCAACTACGGCCGGCTCGCCCAGGTCAAGCAGCGCTACGACCCGGACAACGTGTTCCACATCAACCAGAACATCCAGCCGGCCCGGTAGCCGGGCCCGGGCTCGCCCCGCGCGGGGGCCGGGGCGAGCCCGGGCGACATACTGGGAGCGAGCCCGCAGGCTGCCCGCCCGCTAACCCCGAGGAGCCGCTCATGACCGAGCAACCCGCCGCCGACATCGGCGTCACCGGCCTGGCGGTCATGGGGCGCAACCTGGCCCGCAACCTCGCGCGGCACGGTCACGCCGTCGCGCTGCACAACCGGTCGGCCGAGCGGACGCGCGCCCTGGTGCGCGAGCACGGGGATGAGGGCACGTTCGTGCCCAGCGAGACCATGGCCGACTTCGTCGCCAGCCTGCGCCGCCCGCGGGCCGTCATCATCATGGTGAAGGCCGGCGCTCCCACCGACGCGGTGATCGGCGAGCTGGCCCCGCTGCTGGAGGAAGGCGACATCGTCGTCGACTGCGGCAACTCCCAGTACACCGACACGCGCAGGCGCGAGGCGGAGCTGCGCGACCGGGGGCTGCACTTCGTCGGCTGCGGGGTCTCCGGCGGCGAGGAGGGCGCGCTCAACGGGCCGAGCATCATGCCGGGCGGATCCGCGGAATCGTACGCGCGCCTTGGGCCGATGTTCGAGTCGATCGCGGCTCAGGTCGACGGGACGCCCTGCTGCACGCACGTCGGCCCGGACGGAGCCGGCCATTTCGTGAAGATGGTGCACAACGGCATCGAGTACGCCGACATGCAGCTCATCGCCGAGGCCTACGACATCCTGCGCGCCGGGCTCGGCGAGGATCCCGCCCAGATCAGCGAGATCTTCCGTGCCTGGAACGAGGGCGACCTTGACTCCTTCCTGATCAAGATCACTGCTGACGTGCTGGCCCACGTGGACGCCAGGACCGGCGCGCCGTTCGTGGACATCGTGGCCGACCAGGCCGAGCAGAAGGGCACCGGCCGGTGGACCGTGCAGAGCGCGCTCGACCTGGGCATCCCGATCACCGGGATCGCGGAGGCGACCTTCGCCCGGTCCCTGTCCGGGCACGTGGATCAGCGGGCAGCGGCCCGCGACGCGTTCGGCGGCAAGGCCGGCCAGCCGGCCGGCATCGACCGCGACGCCTTCGTCGAGCAGGTCCGCCGCGCGCTGTACGCGTCCAAGGTGGTGGCCTACGCCCAGGGCTTCGATCACATCGCGGCCGGCAGCGCGGAGTACGACTGGGACATCGACCGCGGCGCGATGGCCACCATCTGGCGCGGCGGCTGCATCATCCGCGCCAGGTTCCTGGACCGGATCCGCGCCGCCTACGACGAGAATCCCGGGCTGCCCAGCCTGCTGGTCGCGCCGTACTTCGCCGACGCGATCCGCGACGGCGCCGACAGCTGGCGGCAGGTGGTGGCGCAGGCCGCCATGTCCGGCATCGCCACCCCGGCGTTCTCCTCGTCGCTGGCGTACTACGACGCGCTGCGCCGCGACCGGCTGCCCGCCGCGCTGATCCAGGGGCTGCGGGACAACTTCGGCGCGCACACCTACCGGCGCGTCGACGCCGAGGGCGCCTTCCACACCGAGTGGGCAGGCGACCGAAGCGAGCACCCCGCCTGACCGCCGGAGCCGGTGCCTGGCTGGCGCAAGGCCTGCGGCGGACGCGCGGACGCGGGCCGGTCAGGACCCCAGTTCGGCGCGCAGCCCGATGGCCGCCGCAGTCATCGCCTTCAGCTTGCCGAACGCCGCGTCGCGCGGCAGGTACTTCATGCCGCAGTCCGGCGCGAGCACCAGCCGGCCGGGCACGTACGGCAGCGCCCGCCTGACCCGGTCGGTCACCGTGTCCGGTGTCTCCACCGCAGGGTCGCTCAGGTCCAGCACTCCCAGGATGACCGTCTTGCCGTCCAGGGCGGCCAGTACCGAGCAGTCCAGCCCGGACTGCGCCGTCTCGATCGACACCTGGTCGCACGAGCAGCCAGCCAGCTCGGGCAGGAAGGAGTAACCCGCCGGGCGGTCGTGGATGATGGCGGCGTACCCGAAGCACAGGTGCACTGCGGTGGTCCCGGCGGCGGCCGCCAGGGCCCGGTTGATGGCCCTGACCCCGTAGCGCCGCGCCTCGTCCGGGCGTGCCTGCAGGTAGGGCTCATCCAGCTGGACGATGTCCGCGCCGGCCGCGAACAGGTCCTGGACCTCCTCGTTGACGGCCTCGGCGTACCCGAGGGCGAGGCTTTCCTTGCTGCCGTAGTGGTCGTCCTGGGCCTGCTGGGCCATCGTGAACGGTCCCGGCACGGTGATCTTGACCGTCCGGCCGGTGTTCGCGCGCAGGAACCGCAGGTCATCCACCTCGACCGGGTGCCGCCGCCGGACGGGCCCGACCACGCGCGGCACCGGGTTCGGCTGGCCGCTGCGGTCGAGCGCGGTGCCGGGGTGATCGATGTCCACCCCGTCCAGCGCGGTCGCGAACCGGTTCGAGTAGCTCTCCCGGCACATCTCGCCGTCGGTCACGATGTCCAGGCCGGCCTGCTCCTGGGCGCGGATGGCCAGCACGGTGGCATCACGCTGCGCCTCGGCCAGGTACTGCGGGGCGACTCGCCACAATTCCCGGGCGCGCACCCGGGGCGGGAACCGGCCGGCCAGCCGGCCCCGGTCGATCAGCCAGTCCGGCTGCGGATAGCTTCCGACCAGCGAGGTGGGAAACAGCATGCGAGCACCCTACGACCTCAGCCGGCTCGCGTTCTGCCCGGCATCGGTCCGGCGCCGTGCACGGGTTCGGGCGCCGGCCCCGGCTGCGTGGCTGGCGGCGGCCCCGTCCGGCGTGGCCGCAGGGTCACGACCGCGACGCCCCCGGCCAGGCCGGCCGCGGGGATGATCACGGTGAGCGGCGCGAACTGCGCCGCGATCCCCCACAGCGCGAACCCGGCGCCCTGGGTGAACATGAGGCCGGCGCCTTGCAGGGCGAGGGCGCGGCTGCGCAGCGCCGGCGGCGCCACGTCGATGAGCAGCCCGTCGAGGCCGGCCGCCCAGGCGGAGCCGAGGCCCGAGATGACCAGCAGCGCGATCGCCGGGCCCAGGCGCGGGTCGGCCGCGAACCCGATCAGCGGGAAGAACACCAGCAGGCCGGCCGGGACGATGATGCGCCGCTGCAGCCCGACCGGCAGCAGCCGCGCGACGACGACGTCGGCGAGCACGGTGCCGGCCGGGATCCCCATGAGCAGGAAGCCCGCCGCCCTGGCCGGCTGGCCGATAGAGGCGGCGTAAGGGGCGGCCACCGCCTCCGGCGCGATCGCGCACGCCACCACCAGCGCGCCGAACAGAAGGATGCGCCGCAGCGGCCCGCGGGCCAGCACCCGCCGGGCTCCGGCCAGGGAATCGCGGGCCACCGACCCGGTCTCATCCGTCCGCGCGGCCCGGGGCGCCCGGGCGGCCAGGCCCGCCCGCAGCAGCACAGCCGAGGCCGCGTAGGACAGCGCGTCCACGGTCAGCGCGCCGCGGGGGGACACGACCGCCAGCAGGGCCCCGCCAACGCCGTACCCGGCGATCTGCGCCGACTGGGCGACCATGCGCATCATGGACCGGCCCAGCACGTAGCCGGGGCCAGGCGGCAGCACGTCTGGCAGCAGCGCGGACCGGACCCCCTGGTAGACCGGTGCGATCAGACCGTTGGCGAACAGCAGGACGAGCAGCCCGGCCACCGGGATCCCGGGGATCGTCATGGCCGCGATCAGCGCGGCACTGGCCAGGTCGCAGGCGACCAGCACCCGGCGGCCGGGCAGCCGGTCCGCCGCCGCCCCGGCCAGCACGCCGCCGGCCAGATAGGGCAGGAACGCCAGCGCCATCACCGAAGCGGCCAGCGCCGCAGAGCCGGTGCGCTGGTAAACCAGGACGGTGAGCGTGACCGCGGCCACGACGGTGCCGAGCATCGAGACGATGTCCGCCGCGAAGATGACCCGGAACTCCGGGCCCGCGAGCAGCTGACGGTAGCCCGCCCGTCCCGCGGGCACGGCCGCGGGCGCAACCGGGGAGTCCGCGCCGGCGGACGGGGGAGCGACAGGCGGCATGCACCGACTGTGCCCGGGACCATAGAATCCGGCGAGAGATTCGGTCTTCGCCGAATGTCAGAGAGCGGAGGGCGATCCTGGGCCAGATCTTCGTCTTCGGCCGGGATGATCCGGTCCGCACCCGGTTCGCGGTGTCCCCGCTGTGGGAGATCATGGCCGCGGTCCGGGTGCTGCTCGAGCCGCACCGGCATCCCTACCACCTGCCGTGGCTGGATGAGGTGCGGCCGGACCTGGACCGGCTGGACCTGGCGCCGCTGCTCGCGCTCTCGCCGCGCATCGGATGGACCCCGGACTTCCTCAGCGCGGTCGCGGCCGGCCCGGGCACCACCCTCGCCGACCAGCTCGCCCAGGTCAGCGCTACGCCGCTGGAAGAGGTGGCGTATGAGGTGCGGCGGTCGCTGACCGAGCGGGGCGGCGCGCCGGTGCCCGCGACGGCCTGGCGGCTGCTCGACGACCCGGCGGCCACCCGGTCCCGGCTGGCCGGCCTGCTGGAACGGTGTTGGCAGCTCCTGATCGCGCCGCACTGGCCGCGGCTGCGCGACCTGCTCGACTCGGACGTGGCGTTCCGCACCCGGACCCTGGCCGACTACGGGCTGGAACGCGTGCTCGGCGACCTGCACCCGCAGGCACGCTGGACCGGCCGCACCCTTGCCGTCGCCGGCGCGCCCGCAGGGGTGTGCCGGCTGAGCGGGGCCGGGCTGCTGCTCATGCCCAGCGTGTTCGTCTGGCCGGGGCTGGCTACGGTGACCAGGCCGCCGGCCCGCCCGGCTCTGGTGTACCCGGCCCGGGGGATCGCCGAGCTCTGGCAGCCCGCCCGCACCCGGCATTCGGACGCGCTGGCCCGGCTGCTCGGCCCGACCCGGGCCAGGTTGCTGGAATCACTGGCCGAGCCGGCCTCGACCCACACCCTGGCCGGGCGGCACGGCCTGGCTCCCAGCACGGTATCCGGGCACCTGACGGCGCTGTATCAGGCCCGCCTGGTCACTCGCAGGCGGCACCGGCACGCCGTTTTGTACCAGCGGACCCCGCTGGGGACCGAGCTGGCCGGCGCGGAGCCCGCTGGGGACCGAGCTGGCCGGCGCGGACCCCGGCCCGGGCCGCGAGCCGACCCCGGCCCGGGCCGCGAGCCGAACCGGGCCCGGGCCGCGAGCGGGTCAGCTCCGGCGGCCGGTCAGGGCCACGGTCAGCCCGACGCCGATCATGGCTAGGCCGCCGGCCCCCCCGACCATCGCGAACCTCCGGTCCGAGCGGGCGAACCACGATCGCACGAAGCTCGCGGCCACGCCCCACGAGCTGTCGGAGACCAGCCCGATCGCGATGGACACCAGGCTCAGCAGCAGCATCTGCGCCGGAACGTGCCCGGCGGCGCGGTCGACGAACTGCGGTAGCACTGCGCCGAACAAGATGAGCGCCTTCGGATTGGTGACGCCCACGAGGAATCCCTCGCGGGCCGCGCGGAGGTCACCGCGCGCCCCGGTGGCCCCGGTGGCCCCGGTGGGTCCGGCGAATGCCGGGGCCAGCGCCTTCCGACGCCGGATGGCCTGGATCCCGAGCCATATGAGGTACAGCGCGCCCGCCAGTTTCACCACCGTGAACACGGCCACCGAGCGCTGCACCAGCGTCCCGATCCCGAACGCCACGCACGCCGCGACCACGTAGTTGCCGGCCGCGTTGCCGCCCACCGTGGCCAGCGCCGTGCGCCTGCCGTGGGCGAGGGCGCGCCCCACCACGAACAGCACGCTGGGCCCGGGGATGACGATCAGCACGAAGGACGCAAGCGCGTAGCCGAACAGGTGGTCAGAGGAGATCACGCCCCCAACCTACAAAGCCGGTCTGGGCCGGCTGTCGGTGGCGGCTGTTACGCTCGCCCGCGTCCGGCTGTGGGTCCTTCCGGGGTCCGCTCATCCGCGCACGACGGCAGGAGAAGATCATGACCTCTCGGCTGAATCCGTACCTCAACTTCAACGGCAACGCCCGCCAGGCATTGCAGTTCTACGAAACCGTGTTCGGCGGCGACCTCACCCTCAGCACGTTCGCTGATCTCGGCGCCAGCGACTCACCCGACGCTGACCGGATCATGCACGGGCAGCTCGAGACGAAGGCCGGCTACACGATCATGGGTGCCGACCTCACCAGCGACATGGAGTACCACCCCGTGGCCGGCTGCTCGGTGAGCCTCAGCGGCGACGACGCCGATGCCCTGCGCGGGTACTGGGAGAAGCTGGCCGCCAGCGGGACCACGACGATGCCGTTGCAGAAGCAATCCTGGGGCGACGAGTTCGGCATGTGCATCGACCAGTTCGGCGTCCCCTGGCTAGTCAACATCAGCCAGCCGCAGGCCTAGCCGCAGTACGCGGTGTGGCCGCGCCGCGGCGGCCACGGCACGAGCGCGCGGCCGCCGGGCCGCCGCCGCGTGCCCGGCGGCGTCAGTGGTGCACGGCGGCGAGCAGCGCGGCGTAGCAGCGAACCAGCGCGGCGTGCTCGAGCGGCAGCAGCGGGCTGTCGGGCCGGCAGCCCTCCCTGATCCACTGGTCGGACAGGTCCATCGCCCGGGCCCGGTGCACCGCCGCCGGCCTGACCTCGGCCTCGGGCTCGCCGTACAGGTAGCTGTACAGGCGGGTCACCGACTCGACCAGCTCATCGCCGGCCGCCAGAGGCTGGGTGGCGTGCTGCATCTCCCGGTGCGCGCGCCACCAGTTGACCTCGAGCGCGGCGGCCTTCGCCGGGCTGGCGGGCTTGCCGTAGCTGAGCCTGACCAGGGCGTAGAACCGCCGCATGCAGGCCCGGGCCCGGTCCGGGTCGTTGTCGGGGAAGGGCGCCCACAGCTGGTTGGCCCGCAGCACCAGCCAGGCGCCGTGCAGCGTGCGGTACCAGTCCATGCCGAAGCCGGTCCGGACCAGCCCGACGGAAGCCGCGAGCACCTGCGGCCACCGACGCAGGTAGTAGCCGACCCAGGCCCGGTACTCCAGGTCGGCGATGCGCCCCGGGTCGAACGACCGGAGCCGGCTGGGCCGCTGGATGCTGGCCGGGCGGCCGGCCGGTCCCGGCCTGCCGCCTGGCGGCCCGAGCCGCCCCGCGAACCGTGCCGCGGTGGTTCTCATCGCGGTGGTCACCGCATCGACGCCCACTGGCCTCCCCCTACTGCCTTCACCACCGAACGGGCCCGCGGCGAAACGCTCACCAGGCCGAGACGGCGAAGCGTTGGTATTTGCTACCACATACCCAGGTGCTCGCGCTGACGCGCCACCCCCGCGATCCGCGCGCGGCTGCGGCGGGAAAACCTCGCCCGGCGCTACCAGGTACCCCACCGGAGGCTGGGCTCGGGCAGCGGCGGGGGGTCCAGGAAGAACGGAGGGCTGGCCAGATCCAGCGCGTCCAGCGGGGTGCTGGCCGCGGCGTCCCGCGCGGTGAGCGGGGGCAGATTCCACTTCTCCTCGACCAGCTTGAGCACGGAGGTGTGGTCGAGTACCTCGGAGCACACGTAATCGGGCCGCGCGTAGGGGGACACGATCACGGCAGGAACCCGGAAGCCGTACCGGTCGTAGCGGCCCGGTCCCTGGGTCTGGTCCTCCTTCGTCTTGACCTGGCGGGGGAAGACCGGCCGGAGCAACGCCTCCAGCGGGCTGCGGCGGCCTACCACGCTGCGCCCTTCGACATCATCGGGCGGCACCGCCGCGGGCGGCGGTACATGGTCGTAGTACCCGCCGTGCTCGTCGTAGACCCAGATCAGCAGGGTGTGCGGCCACCCGCTGCCCTGCAGCACCCGATTGATCACCTCGGCGGCGAAGCTCTCCCCGCGCCTGATGTCCTGCGGGTTCTCCTCGGAACAGGACTCGAAGTCCGGGTCCACGATGCAGAAGGCCGGCAGCGTCCCGTCAGCGGCATCGGCGAAGAACTGGTCGATGCCGCGGACATGCTGCATGTACTGGCCGATGCCGAGCGGGAAGATGTCGGCGGTGAACCTGATGTCCTTCGCCACGCCCTGGGTCACGGTAGGCACGGACCGGGCCAGGGACATCAAGCGGCGCCTGGCCATCTTCCGCTGGTGCTGGCGGTAGTGCCTCCACCTGGGCTGGTCGTCCGGCACCGGGTGGTAGTTGGCCCAGGAGATCCCGTGCCTGGCCAGCATGTCGAAGATGGTCCCGGCGGGGGGATAGTCGAGCAGGTCGTAGGGAGAGTCGTCGATCAGGCCGTGCGCGGTTCCCGCGATGAGAAAACGGCGGTTGGGGAACGTGGGCCCCAGGCACGAGCTGAACCAGCGATCGGCGACCGGGAAGGTGCGCGCAAGTCCGTAGTAGAACGGCAGGTCGTCCTCGCACCAGTAGCCCATGCCGGCGGCCGCCGCCTCCGCCGCGATGTGAGCCGGCTCGGCCGCCCCCTCGCTGGCCAGCGACAGTGCCTCCTGCGCGCTGGTCACGAAGCCGTCGCATCTGCCCTCCCCCCACTGAACGTGAGCGGCGTGCCAGCTCTGCGACGGCACCCCCTCGCGCTGCACCGGCGAGGGCAGGTGAAAGGCCCGCACGACCGCGCCGTCGGTACCGCGGTTGGACACGTCGGGCTCGTGATCGGGACCGAGCGGGAAACCTTCGCCGCGGCCCTTTAGCATGCCGAGATAGTTGTCGTAGGAGTGGTTCTCCATCATCAGCACGACGATGTGCCTGATCTGCGGCAGGAGGTCGGTTCCCGGCGGAACGCCGGGGCGTGGGCGCGAGCCCTGCTCGGCGGCCCCGTGCCTGCGGGCACGGCGCCCGATCTCATAACGTTCGAGCTGCTGCCACACGTCGGTGCCACCTCGGGATCGGTCTGGATCGTCTTTGTCCGGCATTGGTCTTCGAGCCGCACATCCACCTCACCGGAATTTGCCAGGTTACGCACCCCGCTGGTGACCGGCGCTGCCGGGTGGCCGCGTGTATCAGGCGCGGCGGCGATTGCTCCGTTCAGGTAACAACGGGGGATTGATCGGAGCCAGCCATGGACGCAACGGCATCCGCGCCAGCAGCCGCACCGCCCAGGGAAACACGGCCGGGCCCGGACGGGGCATCCGCCCCCGGGGGCGGCGGGATCGGCTACCGCCCGGCCTCCCCGGGCGCGCCGCCCGGGACTTCTCCGTCGGCGCCCCCGGTGTCGTCCTCGCGGGACACGGCGGCCGACTGGGCCATCTGCTGCTCGGGCGGCGGCATCCGGTCGGCCACCTACTGCCTCGGCGGGCTGCAAAGCCTTGAGGAGGGCGGCCTGCTCGGCCGGGCAAAGTGGATTGTCGGGGTGTCCGGCGGCAGCTACATCGCCGCGTCCCGCGCGCTGGTGGCTCACGGCCTGGGCCGCGGTGGTCACCAGCGCCCGGCCTACGCGCGTGCCACCCCGGAAGAGCAGAACCTGCGCAACAATACGCACTACATCGCGCCCGATGCCAAGACAGTGCTGGTAGCCGCGCTTTCGCTGCTGCTCGGCGCGGCCGTCACCGCCATCCTCGCCCTCGCGCCGGTCTACGCCCTCAGCCACGCCTGGGGCTGGCTGCTGCGCGGCCGGGGGGTGCTGGCCTGGTCCGGCGGCCACGCGTCGGCCTCGGTGACCGGCTGGACCTGGTGGCTCGCGCCCGCGATCGCGGCCGCGGTCACGGTGGCGCTGTTCGGTTACTGGTGGGCGACGCTGGGGACCGGCGCACCCGGCCGCGGGGCCCGGCGGGCCCGCTGGGTCGGCTGGGCCGCGGCCATCACGGCCGGCCTGGCGCTGCTCATGCTGGCCGCGCCGCTGCTGATCGCGTGGCTGGACCACAGCACGGGGGCGCTGGGCACGATCTCGCGGTTCTTCGGTCTCGGCGGTTCCGGGACCGGGTCACCAGCGACATTCGCCGGACTCGTGGCCGCGGTCACCGCGGTCGCGGGGTACTGCCGCAAGGCGCTGGCCACCGTGAAGCCGCCGGCCGCCGCGGCCGGCTCGCCTCCAGGCGGGGCCGCCAAGCTGGCTGCCTGGGCGCGCGGCACGCTGACCCCGTGGCTGGCGAGCCTGGTGATCGTGGCCGCGGGAGCATTCGCCGCCCTGCTCTGGATCGACACCGCGGCCCGGGCCGGTTACTCACTGGGTCAGCTGGTCCCGGTCCTGGTCGCCCTGGCCATCATGCTGGCCACCCGCGCCCTGGCCGACATCAACCGAACCTCGCTGCACGATTTCTACCGGTGGCGGCTCGCCGATGCCTTTGCCGTCACCCGCGACGCTATCGAGGCACCGCCCGGAACCCGCGAGGAACTGCTCGCCACCGCCGCCACCACCCGGCTGTCCGAGCTTTCCGGCGATCAGGACGGGCCGGCACCGGTCATCGCGACGACCGCGAACATCAACGCGGATCGCTCGGTCCCGCCGGGCCGGGGCGGATTCTGCCTGACCTTCGACCCGGACACGGTGCGGCTGCGCGGCGACCCGCGGGCCGGGGAGCCCGAGGCAGAGGCCCGCACCGCCGACTATGAGCACCTGCTCGGCCACACCCGGTTCACGCTGTTCGACGTGGTCGCCATCAGCGGCGCCGCCTTCTCGCCCCTGATGGGCGCGGCGACCCGCGGCGCTTACCGGATCTTGTTCACGCTGACGAACATGCGCCTGGGCATATGGATGCCACATCCCGAAGTCGTGCGCCGGGCCAGGCAGTACCTGAAGACGGCCGGCCCGGGCCGCACGGACGGCTGGTGGCGGGTCTGGCTGCTGCTGCTCTGGTACGTGTCGCCGCACCCGTTCTGGCACAGGGACGCCGCGAAGCAGGCGATCCGCGAGCAGCGCGAGGCCCGGCTCTGGGCGCACGTCCTCGGGCTGCGGGAACATAGCACGGAGGTCAGCAGGAGCCTGCGCGGCGCCCTGGCCCGGCTGCAGGCGGCGCTGTGCTGGCGCGTGATGCAGCCCACGCTCGGCATGCTCTGGGCCGAGGCCGCCGGGCACACCAGCTACCGGGCCACCTGGATCAACGTCACCGACGGCGGCCACTACGACAACCTCGGCCTGGTGGAGGCGCTGCGCCGCGGCGCGCGCGGCATCGTCGTGCTCGACGCGAGCGGCGACGCTACCGACACATGGTTCACCTTCGGCGGGGCGATGGCGCTGGCCAGGACCGACGCAGGAGTAGAGATCGACCTCGACCCCACCACGATGATCCGCAGCGAGCCGGGCGTGACCGCCCGGCTCGGCCACGGCCAGGTGCTGCGTCCGTGGGCGCACGGCACGTTCAGCAGGCCAGGCGGCCGTACCGGGCCCTGGAGTGGACCCGGGAACGGCCACGCACCTGACGCCGGGCAGGCTACGGACGGGGACATCTGGATCTGCAAGCTGGGCTGGTGGGAGGCCGCACCGTGGGACGTGCGAGCCTACGCCGAGGGCCACCCGGGCTACCCCTGCGACAGCACGCTGCAGCAGCTCTACGACGGGGCCGAGTTCGAGGCCTACCACGAACTCGGGGCCAGGGCGGTCATCGCCGCGGCCACCGCCCCGGCGGCCGAGGATCCCCTTCCGCTGCTCAACGCCGCGTCGCTGGCCGGCACGCCATCACCGCAGTCGGCCGCCCGACCGGCCGCCGGTCCAGCGGCCGACGGTCCAGCGGCCGGCGGTCAGGCGGCCCCGTGAGCGTTGAACGTGCACCAGTTGACGAAGCTGCCCGGGTCCTCGGTGTCGGCTGACCCGCGGGCCTCGTGCAATGCCCGGGCCAGGGTGTCGCCGCCCGCCAGCCGGCGGTGAACCGCGGTCATCAGATCGACTGCTTCGACATCGGGAACGGCGGAGGTGCTGGCGATGATGCCGGCGGTGCCGCGGGCCAGCAGCGCGCTCACGAAGCCGAGGACCTCGTCGCCCGGATAGCCGACCAGGCTGCCCGACTCGCAGGCCGCGAGGATCAGCCGGCGCGGCGCCAGGCCTCGCGCGTACAGCTCCTGGACGGTCAGCGGGCCGTCGCTCAGCAGCAGCGCGGAGAACATCGGGTTGTCCGCGCGAAGCGTTCCGTGGCAGGCCAGGTGCACGAGGCTGGCGTCGGCCAGCACATCGACGACCCCGTCCGCCACGCTGGCCGGGGGGATGATGCAGGCCGCGGACGGGTAGATGCGCGCCAGCGCCTCGACCTCGGCGACCGCGCCGGGAAGATCGGGCCCGGCGACCAGGGCCACGTCCTTGCCCTCGGCGCCGGCCGGATCTTCAGCCTGGGCCGCCAGCGCAGATCGCACCCAGGTGGTTGCGGACGGGGCCAGGCACACCGGTCCCGAGTGCAGCGCCGCCCAGGGGATGCCCTGCAGGTCTGGCACCGGCACGATGACGACCTCGGCGCCGGAGGCCAGCCCGAGGGGCTGCAGGAGAATCTCGGTGAGGCGGCGAAGGCGCATGTCCGCACTCGCGCGGGCGGCGGCGATCTGCGCCGGCGGCCGGGGCTGGGCCAGGCGGCGCAGGGCAAACAGCAGCGCCCGCAGCTGCTCCCTGACCGGGCCCGCCGGGCCCAGGGACGCGATCCTGCTGCGGCGCGGCTCGACCACCACGGCCACCAGGTCGTCGTCGAGCATTCCGTATTCGATCAGCAGCCGGCCGGCCAGCTGCTCGCGCAGCGCACCGAGGGTTACCGGGCGCGCCGGGCTTTCGACCACGCAAGTGCCCCGCCACGTGGTCTGCCGGATCCGGTCTTCGATGATCGCTTGCTCGAGGATGGCCGGCTCGGTACGCGCTGCTCCGGGCGCCGCAGGCCGGCCCGCGCGTTCTTCTCCCGCAGCTCGGTGTGCACGGCGCGCAGTGCCCTCAGGTCTGCGCTGATCTCCTCGAACCGCGGTGGCTCGACGGCGAGCAGCGCGGCGGCCCGGCTGCGCTCCATCCAGCTCAGCGCCCGGCCCGGCGAGCCATCCCGGAGCACGACGTCCAGCCCGATGCGACCTAGTTCCGCCCCGTGACCTGAGGCGAGGGCCCGCAGCTCCACAGACGGAAGGCTGCGGCGGTGCCGAGCCAGGTCGCGCAGTCCCCGCTGGCAGTGCGCCAGCGTCTCGCGGTCATGGTGCCGCAACCGGGCCGCGAGGGCACTGGCCAGCCTGCCCCGCAGCCGCACCAGGACCGGCGCACGGTGGGCCAGGGAGCCGGCCCGGGTCAGCGCCGTGACCGCCTGCCGGCGCTGGTCCAGTGAGGCGGCGAGCCGGCCCGTCACGAGGAATCCCTGCACCGCCGCCGACGTGGCCCCCAGGTCCGCCATGCGGGACGCCGCCGTGCGCGCCCGGGCGAGATCTGCCCGGGTGGCGGTGCCCGCACCCAGTCGTGCCTCCGCCTCCACCAGCAGGGCGCGCGATCGCCACGCCGGCCGGGTCTGCTGGCCGAACGCGTCAGCGGCGGCGGCGGCCGCCGCCGCCGCCTCGGCGTGATCGCCGGTCAGCAGGGCGAGCTGGGCCACGCGCAGCTGAGCCTCGGCCGCCATGAGCGGGACCCCGGCGGACGACAGTTCCTGTACGGCCGCCCGGGCGGCGCGGGCCGCCTCGGGCAGCAGGCGCAGGTCCATCAGCGCGTCCGCGTACTCGACATAGTGCTCGCCGAGCGACAGGCCAGCGGCCTGGTATGCCTGCGCGGCCTGCTCGAACAGGGTAAGGCCCGCCGTGAAACGTCCCGACTGAACAGTGACCCAAGCCTGGCTCTCGGTGAGTAGCGCGAGCAACGCCGGGCCGATGTCCGCGGCTGCCGGCCGCACCTGCCCGAGCCGTTGCAGGGCAGTGCCATACCGGCCTTGCTGCGACTCGATCAGGGCGAGGTTGTTCGCGGACAGCACCAGGTGCCGTGGGCGCGCCACTGGGTCGGACAGCACCCGGTGATAGATGGCTGCGGCATCGGCCAGCCGGCCGACGTTCTGCAGCAGGACCGCCTGGTGGAAATCCAGTTCCGGGATCCGGGGGCCGGTGACCAGTGCGGCCGCGGCGCGCAGATCCCGGCGCGCGACCGCCATCCGGCCCAGCTCCTGGCTGACGTTCGCGTGGCTGATCAGCAACTCGGCCAGCGTGTCGCCGAGATGATGCCGGCGCGCGATCTGGCACGCCTCGTCGAGCAACCCGATGGCCGAGCGGTCATCCAGCCGGGCGCGCTCGGCCCACGCCAGGGCCCGCAGGGACAAGGCCAGCGCCTCGGGCTGATGCGCTCTCCTGGCCTCCGTTACGAGAGCCTGCGCCGCGGGGCCGAAGCGGTCGGGATCGGCCACCACGTCGTCGTAGGCCCGGCGCGCTCGTATCACAAGCTCGCCCGGCTGCTCTGTCTTAGACAAGAGGCGGTCCCGCTTCGTGCGCCGGGCCCGCGGCCGTGTGATACTCGCGCTTTGTCGGCATATGACTAGGATCGGGGAATTCGATGGGATTTGACCAGGGAAACAGGGGCGATCCCTTTCGAGGTGACTATCCGGGTCGGCCGGAACACGAACAGTGGGATGAGCACGAGGCGCGGGTACAGCGCGGTATCGCCGATTTAACGCAGCGTCGTTACCAGCCCGCGGTCGGGCGCGAGCATCGCAGGCTTCTGAACGACCGGCGGCGCGGGCAGCCAGAGCCGGGAACGTCGCCGCGCGAGCACGCCGGCGGCTTTGCGGCCGCCGTCCCCAAGATCGGCTCGCTGCCCGCGGAGACGGGTTTCGACACCCTGCTGGCAGCCGGCGAGCTCCTGATCACCGGATCGTCGTATGACGGCAGGCGCTCGCCTGACGGCGCGCCGGGGCCAGGCCCGAGCGCGAAGGGATATCTCGACAACATCGGAATGGAAGCGCGCGACGTTGACTGCGCCGACCTGCGCGGCCGGGTCCTGCGGCTGATCCACCCCGAGGACCGCCCGATGACCTTCCAGGAGCTTGCCGATGTGGCCAGCACACTCCGCGATCGGGGATTTGCCGCCTCGCTCAGCTACATCACGCCGACGGCGCCGGTGGGCAAGGGCGGGATGGGCGCACCGCAGCCGACCGACCCGCCAGCGGGGCCGCCGCAGTTCGGCGACGGCAGCGGGAGGTCGGCCAAGGTGGCGATCATCGACACCGGCCGGTCTGACCAGGTCCGTACCGACGGGTGGCTGCAGGACATTTCCGGGGATATCGGCCCGCTCGACCGGTTCCCGCTGCCGGACGGCGATGGATATCTCGACCTCGCCGCGGGGCACGGCACTTTCGTGGCCGGGATCATCCAGCAGGTAGCGCCGCGCGCGCAGGTCACGATCCGCCGCGCCATCGACAGCGACGGCGTCGGCAGCGAGGTGACGGTCGCCTGCGAGATGATCCGGGCGGTCAAACAGGACGAGGCGCAGATCATCAATCTCTCCCTCGGCTGCCAGACGCATGATGACCTGCCACCCATCGCCATCGCCGCCGCGCTGGAGGTCATCGGGGAATGGGAACGCACGCATGGCCGGGGTGTGCTCATCGTCGCGGCGGCGTGCAACTACGGCGATTCGCGTCCGTGCTGGCCGGCCGCGTTCCGCCGGGTGGTGTCGGTGGCCGGCCTTGGGCCGGATATGCGGCCGGCGCCATGGTCCTCGCGTGGCTTCTGGGTCACGTGCTCGACGATCGGGCAGGGCGTGCGCTCGACCTACGTCGAGGGCCGCGAGTCCCCGCTGCTCGATCCGGACCCGCGCAACTTCGGCCCCGATGCGTGGGGGGTGTGGAGCGGAACGTCGTTCACCGCACCGCAGATCACCGGCGCCCTGGCCCGGCTGCATGAGGAAGAGGGGTATCCGCTCCAGGAGGCGCTGCGCCTGCTGCTGGCCGCGGGCCAGCCGGTGCCCGGTTACGGGCGGGCGCTGAAGATACTTCCGGGCGCCTGAGCAATGTACGGCCGCATGTCGGTGCATCACCGACACCCGAGCGCGCTCTGTCTTTATAGACGGGATCGGCGAGAACGAGTCGTTTCGGATCCGCGCCTGTGTAGGAGGATGGTGCCTATGACGGAAGAATCCGCGGTCGGCACGTTAGTGCAGGCGAGCGCGAAGGGTGACGAGGCCGCGTGGAATGCGCTCGTCCGCCGTTACGCGCCGCTCGTGCTGGCCGTTATCAGGAACTACCAGATGGCCGCCGCAGACGTTCAGGACGTCAGCCAGACCGTCTGGCTGCGCCTGGTCGAGCACCTGTCCGACCTGCGCGCGCCGGAAGCCCTGCCGGGCTGGCTGGTCACCACCACCCAGCGCGAATGCTCGCGCTACCAGCGGCGGGAGCGGAAGACCCTGCCGGTCGATCCGCACAGCGACGGCATCATGAATCAGGGCACCACCCTGGATCCCGACCTCGACATCCTGCGGGCCGAACTCCGCCAGGCGCTGCGCGACGGGCTGGAGGAACTGCCGGCCCGGGATCAGCGGCTGCTGCGGCTGCGCGCCGCCGACCCGCCCAAGTCCTATCAGGAGATCAGCAAGCTGACCGGGATGGCGATCGGAAGTATCGGCCCGAGCATGCGCCGGAGCCTGGACCGGCTCCGGCAGACCAAGGCGGTGCAGGCCTACCTGGCCACCAGTCCGGGCGCAGATCGGGTAGGGAGGCGGCCAGCATGAACTCACCGTGGACCGATGACGAACTGCTGCGCGAACTCGCCGCCGCGCTGCGCGAGGAACCGGTGGACGACAGCATCATCCGCGCAGGCCAGGGGGCATTTGCCTGGCGCACGGTGGATGCCGACCTGATCTTGCTCGAGCTGGACAGCAGTGCCACCGCGGCTGCTGGCGCCCAGGTCCGCGCGGGGGAGTCAGCCGCGCCACGCACGCTGGCCTTCCACGGTGAGCAGCTGAGCGTGGAAATAGAGATCGACGAGGCCGGCATCGTGGGCCAGCTGACGCCGCCCCGGCCGGGCCGGGTCACGTTGCTGACCGCGGTCGGCCAGGAGGCAAGCACGCAGGCCGACGAGGTCGGGTGCTTCGCGTTCCCGTCGCCGCTGTCCGGGCCGGTACGCCTGGACTGCCGGGTTGACGACGACCACTTCGTCACCCAGTGGATCACCGTCTGACCCGGCCAGGGTGCGCGGGCCGGGTGCGCGCACGCTATGCTGCCGGGCTATGACGAGCCCGGTCCGTGTCATCGTGGAACTGGCCCGCGACGGCGCGGTAGACCGTAACCTGCGCGAGGACCCGCCGCCCAGCATGGCCACCGGCGAGGTGGTGCTGGACCACGTCGAGGGCGACCCGGCCGGCAACATCGGGCCGCCCGAAGCCGGCGAGGTCATCATGTCCGTGCTCTCACCGGAGTCCCTGACCCGAGACGCGCCGGAAGTCCGGGATGTTGTCAGCCAGGCCGACGACAGCGACGAGCCGCTGACGATCGTCGTGGAGGCCGGCGAGTACCTGCGTGAAGACGAGCTGTCGGTAGTGCTGGACGCCGCTCAGCGCGCCGGCCGCCTGATCATCTTGCGGATCGTGGCCGACGCCTGACCCACGCGCGGCGGCAAGGAGAGCCGTATGGGTACAGAACGGCAGGTGATGCAGGGGTACCTCGACGCGCTGTTCAAGCGCGCCGGTGACTACTCGGACTACTTCGCCGACGACGTCGTCGCCTCCATGGAGGGAACCGGCCAGCATGCCGAGGGCCGGCAGGCCGTCGTACAGTTCATCAAGAACCTGCACCGCAGCGCGTTCGACGCGCACGCGGAGCTCAAGAACCTGCTGGTCGATGACCGCAAGGCGGCGATCGAAGCGGATTTCGTGGGCACCCATACCGGCGAGTTCGCCGGGGTCCGGGCGACCGGCCGCGCCGTCCGGGTCCCGTATTCCGTCGTCTACGACCTGCGGGACGGCAAGATCATCCGGCTGCGCATGTACTTTCCGGTCAGCCTCCTGATCGAACAGCTCACGAGCTGAGCCGGTCGGCTCCGGCCTGCCGGCCGCCCGGCCTATACCCGCCGACGGTGCCTGTTCCTGGGCCCGTGCCTGCCCCTAGCCTGGGGCGTATCCGGATGGCGCGATGGGGGAGGGAATTCGATGGCTGACGCTGACGATGTATGCCGCCTCGCACTGGCCCTGCCTGGCGTGACCGAGATCGACAGCGATGGCTTCGACTTCCGCGTGGCCGGCCAGGGCTTCGTCTGGTCGTATCCCGAGCGCAGGCCAGGCCAGCCGCGGCTCATCCGGACCGACATCGCGGTGCTTTACGTCGGCGACGAGGCCGAGAAGCAGGCGCTGCTCCTCGGCGAGCCCAGACTGTTCTTCACCGCGCCCGGCTACGACGGGTGGCCCCTGGTGATGCTGCGGCTGGCCGAAGTGGACGCCGGGCGGCTGGCGGAGCTCGTCACCGATGCCTGGCGGATGCGCGCCCCGGACGCGTTCGCCCGTGAGCTCGACCCGGCCGACGGCGTCTAGCTGGAGGTTACGGATCCCGGCGGCGGTATCTGCCCGGGGCCGCTCTTCTCGCAGCCGATCTGGGCGGCACCGGCGAGCGGCGAGACCAGCGACGGCGGATCGGCGAAGGCGGCGAAGTCCAGGTTCATGAAGTCGGCCAGGTCGGCCGCGGCGGCGTCCCGGCAGCTCATCGCGGGCAGGTTCCACTTGCGTTCGACCATAGCCAGGATGGAGGTGTGGTCGTGCGGCACGCTGGTCACGTGATCTGGTCGGCTCCACGGGGAAACCACCACCGCGGGCACGCGGAATCCATACCGGGCGAACCCGTCGTAGCGGGCGGCCGGCGGCAGCGGCGGGATGTCGTCCGGCGCGACGGCAGACGGCGGCGGCACGTGGTCGTAGTACCCGCCACCCTCATCGAAGGTCCACACCAGCAGCGTGCGCGGCCAGGCCGGCGACTCCATCACGGCCCGGACCACCGACGCGGCGAAGACCTCGGCGTGCACGATGTTCTGCGGATTCTCTCCGGAGCTGTGAGCGAAGTCGGGGTCGATGATCGCGAACCCGGGAAGGTCACCGGACTTGGCATCGGTGAAGAACTGCGCGATCGGCACGACGCTGGCATGATCACGGATCGCATTGCCGAGGAAGAGGTAGCTGGTCGGGGGGAAGCTCGAGTAGTAGTTGCGCCACGGAATGTGGTTGGCGTCGAGCCGGTCGAAAATGGTCCCCTCCGGAGCGGGCAGCAGGTTCTCCGGCAGCACGTCATCGACCATGCCGACCGAGGTGGCCGCCAGCAGATAGCGGCGGTTGGGCTGCGTCTGGCCCATGATGGGGGCGAACCAGCGGTCAGCTAGCGGGAAGGTGGCGGCCAGCGAGTAGGCCCACGGCAGGTCCTCGCCGGTCCAGTAGCCCATGGCGACCGGGCCGCTGGCTGACTTCACGAACCCGTCGTTCCGGCCGCCGTCGAACTGGGTGTGCGCCTGCGCCCAATCCTGGGACGGCTTGCCTGCCAGCTGGCAGGTGGTCGGCATCCGGAAGGCGTGCTGCACACGGCCGTCCGGCGCGGGATTGGCCGCGGCTGGCCTGCCGCCGGGCCCCAGCGAGAATCCATCCCCTCGGGCCGGCCGCCCGGTCCCCGGCCAAGCATGCCCAGATAGTTGTCGTAGGAGTGGTTCTCCATCATCAGGACCAGGATGTGATCGATCTGGGCAAGCGTGCTGGTGCCCTCCGGACGGTCCGGGAACGGGCGTTCCCCCGCGCCGCGTCCCGCCGCGCCTCCCGTCTGCCCCGCCAATTCACGGCCTTCTGCGCGTGGCGCTGACGTCCTGGCTCGGGCCGACGCTCATGCCGCTGTCCGCCGTGACAGGCAGAATTCGTTGCTTTCCGGGTCGAGGAGCACGAAGTGGCTGTCGTGTCGTTCCAGGACACTGGCTCCCAGTGCGGTGAGTCCTGCGACCTCGGCATCGAAGGAGTCACATCGCAAGTCGAGGTGGACGCGGTTCTTGACGGCTTTCGGCTCAGGCACCAACTGGAAGAACAGTCGCGGCGTACCAGGTGCCTGGACTACAACTGTCGGGTCGTCTTCCGGATCGGTGATGCCGTTCATGCGCAGACGATCAAGTTCCGCCTGGTCATAGGGGGCTACTTCGTAGTCGTCGAGGGCCGCAGCCCAGAACCGGGCGATAGAGGCCGGGTGCCGGCTATCAAATGTGACATCGTGAATGCGTGCCATGGTTGCGATCGTGCCACTGCTGTAGTCGCGGGTCGCCTGAACGGGGTTCCTTACAGGATTGCTATCGGGTTCACGAGGGAGCCGGTTCCGCCGGGCAGCCGGAGCGGGGCCACGACGCACAGGAACGACCACCGCCCTGCCGCTTCGCATAGCGGTACCAGGTCCTCGAATTGCAGGTAATCCAGCAGGTACAGGCCCATCGCGTTGATCGCCAGCACGTGCACGGGAAACGCGACATCCGCTACCGTGCTGGGCGCGACGTCGCTGTTGCTGTCGCAGCCGAGCACGGCCACCTGCCGCTCGGCCATGAATTCCATGGCACGGGGGTCCAGTCCGGCGCGCAACCGGGATACATCCCAGGGCCCGAGTTCGTCCCGCCGCAGCCGGTGGCCGAGCCGGACGAACAGCAGGTCGCCGGGGCCCGCGCGCACCTGCTGGACCGTTTCGGCCGCGGCCAGTTCCGCGGCGGTGACCTGATCGCCGGGCTCGAGCCAGCGCACGCCCCGCAGCCGGGGGATGTCCAGCAGCACTCCGCGGCCGACGATGCCGTCCTTGGCCTCCTCGATGGACAGCTCGCTCGCGCCCTGCGCGGTGACCGTCCCGGCCGGGATGCCGTTGTAGAGCGCCCCGTCATAGCTGACGTGGCACAGCGCGTCGATGTGGCTGTCCACATCGCCGTGGATGTCCACCACCAGCTGATCCGCGGCAAAGGCCAGCCCGGCTGCCTCGGACGGCTCATCGGGCATGCTCTTCATGTGCCGCGCCCCGGGCTCGGGATTGTCCGGCGCGCTGCTGGCCATCGAAGCGGCCATGGTCACCGTCCGCCCGGCCTGGACCTCGCGCGCGGCAGCCGCCACCCGGGCCGGGGTGATGTGGTTCAGCGTGCCACGGCGATCATCGGGGCCCCACCGCGTCTGGTCCCGGAGCTGCTGGTAGAGCGCACGGAAGGCGGCCGCAGACATTTCGGAATCGCTCATCGGGGCTTAGTCTGCCGAACGGGCGGCCAATCGGCCAGCAGGCAGGCCGTACGCAGGGCTTGCGGCGTGTCGCGCGGGCGAGCCGGCGACCCGGCGAGGTGTCGCGACGTCTCTGGCGGGTGAGCGGTCCGCAATGCCCGGCAACGCCGTTTCGCCGCGCTTGCGTCCTCGGCGGACGTAGTGTCGGTGGTGGAGCCACGACCAGCTGCGCTCCGCGAGCCGGGCGCTGCGCAGTGCGATATCGCAGCGGAGGCGCCTGTGAGCATCGGCGAAGGTCTCGCCCAAGCGCGACGGGAGGCCGGGCTGAGCCTGGCCCAGGTGAGCCAGCGGACACGCATCAGGGAAAAGATCATCGCAGATATCGAGAGCGATGATTACTCGGCGTGCGGCGGTGACTTCTATGCGCGGGGGCACATCCGCAGCATCGCCAGAGCCATCGGGACCGACCCGGACCCGTTCATCCGCCAGTACGACGCGACCGAGCCGGAGCCGGAGCCGGAGCCGGACGAACTTACCGAGGCCGAGATCACCCAGCCAGGGCTGGCCATCGGTACCCAGCGGGGGATCCCGGCCTACACCCAGCCTGGCCCGTCTATGCACGCCGAGCCGGGCCCGTCTATGCATGCCGAGCCGGGCCCGCCTATGCATGCCGAGCCGGGCCCGCCTATGCATGCCGAGCCGGCGCCGCGCATACCCGCCCAGCCCGGGCCCCCTGTGCCGACCGAGCCGGGCCGCCCCGCGCGCACTGACTCGGGCCGGCCCGCACGCGCCGAGCCGGGCCGGCCCGCGCGCACCGAGCCGGCCTTCTCCTTTTTCGCCGAGCCAGCCTCGGCCTCCGGCGCCCGGCCCGCCCCGCCAGGCGGCCCGAGCCAGCAGTCTCCGCCTGCTCCGCCGGCGGAACGACGCAGGCATTCGCTGCCGCCCGCGCCGGTGCCGCCCGGCCGGACGCGCCGACGGCGCCCGCTGAACTGGGTCGCGCCGCTGGCCCTGGTGCTGCTGGCCGCGATCGGCTACCTGGCATACAACATCTTCGCTGGCTCATCGCAGGCCACCAACAGCGCGCACTCGGCGCCCGCTCGCCCCGCGACCAGCCCGTCCGCTGTCCCCAGCAGCCCAGCACCGACGCAGGCGCAGACGCCAAGCCCGAGCCCGAAGCCGACCCCCCGGGTCCGGGCGCTCGCCCCGGCAGGCGCGCAGGCGCTGGGCATCGGTGGCCAGAGCGACGACGCTGCCAACGCGCACCTGGCGATCGACCGCCATCCGGGCACCGCCTGGCACACCGACTGGTACACCACCGCCGCATTCGGCAACCTGTACGCCGGCACCGGCCTGCTGGTGGACATGGGCCGGCCCGTGACGATCACGACCGCCCGGATACGGTTCGGCCCGGGCCACGGCGGCGCCTTCCGGCTGCGCGTCGGCAACAGACCCTCGCTGGCAGGCCTGCGGCCGGTCGCGCACGGCGGCGCCACCGGCGTCGCGCGGCTGCGGCTCGCCTCGCCCGCCCGCGGCCGGTACGTGCTCATCTGGTTCACCAGCCTGCCGGTCGACCCGTCGGGAACCTTCCGGGCCAGCGTGTATGACGTGCGGCTGCAAGGCCGGTAAGGCATCCGATTCCGAACGGCGCTGCCGGGAGCGTCAGGAATGCCTCAGGTTACGCTCAGCCGAAACGCAGATCAGCCTCCTACCCTGGCCCCAGGCACGACGGGATGGGCTGTGGGCGGGCTTGTAAGCAGGGAGGTCGAAGCCGTGCGTGAGATCGTGGCTATCTGGTACCGAGGATCGAACTACCAGATCGGGCGAGGACGAGACTTCTACGGGATCTGGCCCGCGGCGCAGTCGGTATCGCAGCCGCTGGAGAGCTGGCCGCTGACCCGCGAGGGCTGGTACGGCGCGTGGTCCCGATTCACGACCGTCGAGGCGCCCGGCACGATCGTCCAGGCCGGCGCGCCCGCCAGGACGCCATCGGGACCGCAGACCGCTGCGCCGGCCGGCCCGCCTGCCACGCCCCCCCGCCCGCACTCCGCCGTGCCATCCGCCCCCGCCACGTCCGGACCGCACGCCCCCGCCACGTCCGGACCGCACGCCCCCGCCCCGTCCGGACCGCACGCCCCCGCCCCGTCCGGGCCGGGCCTCTTCATGCCGCCCGGCCCGACCGCGGCCGGGCCGGGCTTGGCAGGACTCGCCGCGCCGCCCGCGCCGGTCACCGGCGGCGAGCGCGAGACCCTGCCCGCCAGCGCGAGCCGGCCCGCGGTCATCGGGGCGGTACTGCTGGTCGTCGGTGTCGCCTGCGGGATCATCGGGCTGTTTCCCCCTTACCTCGGCGGCGCGAACCTGGCCCAGCACGCGGACGAGCTCGTGCCGCACGTGATCTACCTGGCTGGCTGGGCAGTGAGCGCCGCGCTCATCCTGCTCGGCGGCAACCGCGCCAGGACGGGAGCGCTCTTGGGGATGGGGCTGAGCGTGGTCACGTTCGGCTTCTTCTTCGCTGACCTCGGCACGGTGATCGCCGGAAGCTCGCAGCTCATGGGCGCCGGCCTTGTGCTCTCACTGGTGGGCTGGCTCTTCTGCATGGCCGGCTCGCTGGCGGCCTTCCTGCTGCTGCGGACCGGCGCGCCCGGCTGGTCTCACGACACCAAGGTGGATTCGGTCCTTACGCTGACCCTGGCCGGGCTCGGCGCGGCGATCGCGTTCGCCCCGTCGTGGGACAGCTATACCCTGCATACCCCCGCGGGAGCGTCGGCGACCGCGACGCTCGGCGACGCGTTCAAGAATCCGGCGCCCGTGATCGCCGGAGACGTGGCCGTGATGATCGCGCTCGTCGCGGTGGTCGTCGCCGCGGCTCTATGGCGCCCGGCCTGGCAGGGTGCGGTGCTGCTGGCCGGGGCCATCATCCCGATGGCGGCTCAGGCGATCTCGGCGATCATCGGGGTGGCCGAGGGTGCCTCGTCGGCCCTGTTCGGGATACCGCCGGCGGCGGCCAGCCAGGCGGGGATCACGATCAGCTCCGGGGTCACGGCGGCGTTCTGGATCTACTGCGCCTTCGTCGCGGCACTGGCAGTGCTGTGCGTGCGGATACTCATCCGGTCGCGTCCCGGCCCCCCCGATGCCGTCCCGCCCGGCCCCGTCACGCTGGACGCCTCCACGCCCGCCACCAGCGCATTCCGCTGAGCACTCCGGGCCGCCGCGCCGTCCCGCCTGGCACCGTCGGCGGTGGCCGCGGCGCCGCGCCGGCTGGTCTGAAGCGGGAATACCAGGCCCCGCCCTGAGGTTATTCAGGCATGGCTACAAGTAGGGCGAGCAGACAGCGCCCGCGGCCCTTTTAGTTCCCGTCCCATCAGTGGTCGTGGATTCCCTGAAATCAGGCGCGCGCGATCTAGCAAAGCCGCGATCTCTGACAGCGAACAAGATCCAGGAAGCAATTCCGGATACCTCATGTTGAAGCTGTCACCACTGACCCTTTTCAGGAAGTGACTTGATGAGTGAGACTCTGTCCCTGCCGGTTCTGCCGCTGGACGACACCGTGGTCCTGCCCACGATGGTTGTCCCGGTCGAGATGTCGGGGGCTGCCCGTGCGGCTATAGAGGCGGCGCGGCTGGCGGCGTCCGCGCCCGACGCGGCCGACGCCAAGCCGCAGGTGCTGCTGGTACCCCGGCTGGGTGGCAAGTACGCCCCCGTGGGAACGCTCGGCGTCGTCGAGCAGACCGGACGGCTGCCCACCGGTGAGCTTGCCGCGGTGATCCGCGGCCTGTCCCGCGTCCGGATCGGCACCGGGACCGTGGGTCCCGGCGCGGCTCTATGGGTCGAGGGATCGGTCGTGGATGAGCCCGCGGCCAGCCCCCGCGCCCAGGAACTGGCCCGTGAGTACCGCGGGCTGGCCACCACGATCCTGCAGAAGCGAGGCGCCTGGCAGGTCGTCGAACGTGCTGCAGAACATCGCCGACCCGTCGGCTCTGGCCGACAGCGCCGGCTACGCCACCTACCTCACGCTCGAGCAGCGGACTGAGCTGCTGGAGAACATCGACCCGGAGCAGCGGCTGGAGAAGCTGACCGGCTGGGCCCGCGATGCGCTCGCCGAGCTGGACGTGGCCGAGACCATCCAGAACGACGTCCGCGAGGGCATGGAGAAGCAGCAGCGCGAGTTCCTGCTCCGCCAGCAGCTAGCGGCCATCCGCAAGGAACTGGCCGAACTGGATGGCCAGCCGGCCAACGAGGAAGAGGACTACCGGGCCCGGATCGAGGCCGCCGACCTGCCGGAGAAGGTAGCCGAGGCCGCACTCAAGGAGGCGGCCAAGCTGGAGCGCAGCTCCGATGCCTCGCCGGAGGCCAGCTGGATTCGCACCTGGCTGGACACGGTCCTGGAGATTCCGTGGAACACCCGGACCGACGACGCCTACGACATCGGCGGCGCGCGCGGGATCCTCGACGCTGACCACGCCGGACTGGACGACGTGAAGGACCGGATCATCGAGTACCTGGCGGTCCGCAAGCGACGGTCGGAGAAGGGCCTGACACTGGTCGGCGGCCGCCGCAGCGGCGCGGTGCTTGCCCTGACCGGTCCGCCGGGCGTCGGCAAGACCTCGCTCGGCGAGTCCGTGGCCAGGGCGATGGGCCGTAACTTCGCGCGGGTGGCGCTCGGCGGCGTCCGTGACGAGGCGGAGATCCGCGGCCACCGGCGCACCTACGTCGGCGCGCTGCCCGGCCGGATCGTGCGGGCCATCCGCGAGGCGGGCTCCATGAACCCGGTGATCCTGCTGGACGAGGTGGACAAGCTCGGCAGCGACTACCGTGGTGACCCCACCGCCGCGCTGCTCGAGGTGCTGGACCCGGCGCAGAACCACACGTTCCGCGACCACTACCTCGAGGTCGAGCTGGACCTGTCCGACGTGCTGTTCATCGCCACCGCCAACGTGGCCGAGGCGATCCCCGAGCCGCTGCTCGACCGGATGGAGCCGATCCCGCTGGACGGCTACACCGAAGAGGAGAAGGTGACGATCGCCCGCGGCCACCTGCTGCCCCGGCAGCTCGAGCGGGCCGGGCTTGACCCGGCCGACGTGACGGTGACCGACGACGCGCTGCGGCGGCTGGCCGCCGAGTACACCCGTGAGGCGGGCGTGCGCGCGCTGGAGCGGAGCATCGCCCGGGTGCTGCGGAAGATCGCCGCGCGGCTCGCCTCCGGCGAGTCCGAGCTCCCGGTCACGGTGGGCCCGGATGACCTGGACGGGTACCTCGGGCACCCGAGGCACACCCCGGAGTCGGCCGAGCGGACAGCGGTGCCCGGCGTGGCGACAGGCCTGGCGGTCACCGGCACCGGCGGCGACGTGCTGTTCATCGAGGCGTCGTTGGCCGACCCGGAGACCGGAGACACCGGTGTCACGCTCACCGGCCAGCTGGGCGACGTCATGAAGGAGTCGGCCCAGATCGCCCTGTCCTACCTCCGCTCGCACGGCGCCGAGCTGGAACTGCCGGTCGGTGACCTGAAGGACCGGGGCGTGCACGTGCACGTGCCGGCGGGCGCGGTGCCCAAGGACGGGCCGAGCGCCGGGGTCACCATGACCACCGCGCTGGCCTCGCTGCTGTCTGGTCGCCTGGTCCGCAGCGACGTCGCGATGACCGGCGAGGTCTCGCTGACCGGCCGGGTGCTGCCGATCGGCGGGGTGAAGCAGAAGCTGCTGGCCGCTCACCGCGCGGGGATCACCACTGTGCTGATTCCCCAGCGGAACGAGCCGGACCTCGAGGACGTGCCGGAGGCGGTGCGTGACCAACTCGAGGTTCACCCGGTCAGCGATGTCCGCGAGGTACTCGAGCTTGCCCTCGAGCCCGCGGTAGCACGGCCGGAGTCGCAGACGCCGGTAGCGGCCTGAGCAAGGCTGTAATCACAGGCGGCGGTCGCGTTCACGCGACCGCCGCCTCGTGCTGTCGCGAGGACCGTGCGGGCTGGCCCGGTGCGCAAAGCCGTTCCATGCCGTCACTGAGCCATCGATAGCGGGATCGCCGGGCGCTACGGGCGGCCGCGCAGCCACTGCGGCTTGCGTTTGCCGAGGAAGGCGCGCATCCCCTCTCGCGCGTCGGGCAGCTGGCTGGTGGCGGCCATCACCTCGACGGCGTAGGCGTAGGCCTTGGGCTGGTCGAGGTCGATCTGCGCGTATAGCGCCTGCTTGCCGATGCCCTTGCTTTCCGCGGAACCGCGGGTAACGCGCTCGAGCAGGTCCTGCACCGCGGAATCTAGCTGCGCCGCGGGCACCACCCGGTTGACCAGCCCCCACTCCAGCGCGGTCCGGGCATCGATGACGTCGCCGGACAGCGCCATCTCGGCGGCGCGTTTGCGTCCGATGTTGCGGGCGATCGCCACCATGGGGGTGTGACAGAACCAGCCGCCCTTCCCGCCGGGAGCGGCGAAGCCGGCGTTGTCGCTGGCCACCGCGAGGTCGGCAGAGGCGACGAGCTGGCAGCCGGCCGCCGTGGCCAGCCCGTGCACCCTGGCCACCACCGGCTGCGGAACCTGCTGCATCAGCGTCATCAGCTCGGTGCAGATCTGCAGCAGCGAGCGGACCCCGGACAGGTCGGCGTCGGCGACGTCGGCGAAATCATGCCCGGCACAGAACACCGGGCCGTGGCCTGCGAGCACGATGCCCAGCGCGTCACTGCCGCCAACCTGCGTGAAAGCCTCGATCAGCTCGCGCATGTGCGGCAACGACAGGGCGTTGCGCCGCTGCGGGCGGTTCATCGTGATCGTGGCGAACTCGCCGGACCGCTCGACCAGGACGTGCTCGAACCCCATGGCGGCCTCCTTCTCTCCACCGAAGCTTACGTCGCGCGCCGCCGAAGCCTACGTCGCGCGCATGTATCAGCGGGGGCGTCCGGGTCCTCTGGACCGCAAAGGGGTATGAACGGGGGTCGGTGATGGAAAGCCGGATGGTGATGGAAAGCCGGATGATGTTCCTGGACTGCCCGGCGTACCTGGACGAGCATGGCGCGGCCAGGTGCGGGCTGCCAGCCGAGGTGGAGTACCGGTACGGGGCGCAGTCCACCGACGGGGTGCTCGAAAGCGCCAAGATCCGGTGCCCGCTCGGGCACTGGTTCAGCGGCACCATCGAATCACTCAGCTGGGACAAGAACCCCGGCACTGTGCCGTCGCGCCCGAAGCCGGCGGGTTTGCCCCGAACCGCCTGACTCGCGCGCTACTCTCCCCAAATAGCTTGCTTCCCAGGTCAGACACCATGTTACACGTTCCGTGCGATACGTGTGCGGTGATCTTGGACCTTGGGAAACACGGAAGGGCGGCGCCGCCAGCCAGACCGGGCCGCCCTCCGTGATCAGACGTTACCGCTGGTGCGCTTCCCGCCAGTGCTCGGTAGTGGGTCAATTTGAATCACAGGTCAAGCGTGAGCCATGATTCATCCTTCCCTGCCCCCGAAGCCCGGCCGGGCCTTGGCCTACCCGGCCCGCAGGGCGGATTATCGGTCGGGGCGCCCGGAGCGGGACGCCCGGCAGACAGGGGGTTGTCATGAAGGTTCGCAGGTCTATCGTGGCGGCGGGCGCGGCTGTCGTCCTGGGCGGCACGGGCGCGGCGCTGCTGCCGGCCGTTGCCAGCGCGAGCAGCGCTACGCACACGCTGGCGTTCACCGCGGTGCAGGTGAAATCGGTCAGTTTCACCAGGACGACCGGCGCCAATCAGGAAACCGACGTCAAGGCGGGCAAGACCGTCGGGTTCGACATGATCTACTTCGCAGCTACCTCGGCGACCTCCGCCGCCGTGAACATCACGGTCAACGTCAGCGGCGGGTTCCTGTACGGCACGGCCACTGTCAGCAACAAGACAGGCGCGGTCACTAACGGCAAGGTGACCGGCGGCACCGGCGCGTTCAAGGGAGCCACCGGAACGATCAAGGCCAAGGCCCTGAACAAGACGGGCACCAAGCACGCCGTAACGATCACCTACAGCACGTAGGTCCCGGCTGTCTCACGAGGGCGGGACGGTCCCCGCAGGGGGACCGTCCCTCCTTGCCACATCAAGATCAACATCTAAACCGGACCCACTACCCAGTGCTCAGTCAACGTCTGACTGGCCGTCGTGCCCGGCGGCACCGGAACAGCCGTCGGCGCTGGTTACACCGGACCATCGGCAACCGGGTTACCGTCAGCGGCTGGGGCTTCCGCCGGGCCTTCTTCGGGTTCACGGCGTGTACCTCGATTCGGGATCAGGCCGAGGCGATCGCTAAGACGGTCATGGTGCGGGACATGCTGGTTGGCCTGTCCCGTACCGGCGACCTGGACGCGGTAGCCGCGCTGGCCGGGGGGCTGCCGGTCACGGTGCGTGTTGCCCGGGCGTGCCCGGGCGCGAACGGCAAAGCGGGGGCAAACTTCCCCGGCCGCGTGTTGACGGCGGTGTGAGGCCCGTGCCAGGGTTGCGCGGCAATGGCGGGTTTGTCCGGGTTTCCGAGCGCGCTCCCCCGCGGGTGCAGGCTCTGCCCGGGTTAGCCACCGGTCACCCGCCGTCGACAGTTTCTGCCCGGGAAGGGCTGGGGGGTTTATCGATGCGCAGTCTAGTTTGCCGTGCCGTGGTGGCGGCCGGTGCCGTGGTCGTAGTGCTGGGTACGGGAGTGGGGGTGGCCAGCGCCGGCTCGGCGCCGCTGCTGGCGTTCAGCCCGGCCCCGTTTGATTACCAGCAGGTCACGGTGGGCCAGAAGCCCTCCACCGTGTTCACGCTGAAAACACCGGCGGGTCGGCGAGCAGCGCGCTGAAGATCACCCTGCCGGGGTCGGCCGCGTTCACGGTCACCGCCGACACGTGCACCGGGACCAGCCTGGGGCCGGGCAAGTCGTGCAAGGTGACGGTGCAGTTCGCCCCCACCGCCACCGGCGCCGCGGGTGCGACGCTGACCGCGGTCAGCCAGAAAACGGCCGCCACCGACGCGCTGACTGGAGCCGGTACGTCCGCCTGTCCCTGCATCTACTGGGCCAACGCAACCGGCGGCACTATCAACGAGGCCAACCTGGACGGCAGCAACCCGCAAACCCTGGTCACCGGGCAGGACACACCGCAAGGGGTGGCGGTCGACGGCAGCCACATCTACTGGGCCAACGCAACCGGCGGCACTATCAACGAGGCCAACCTGGACGGCAGCAACCCGCAAACCCTGGTCACCGGGCAGAACGAACCGTTCGGGGTGGCGGTGGACGGCAGCCACATCTACTGGGCCAACCTCGAGGCCGGCACGATCGACGAGGCCCCGCTGACCGGCGGCACCGCGACCACCCTGGTCACCGGGCAGCACCAGCCGTTCGGGGTGGCGGTGGACGGCAGCCACATCTACTGGGCCAACCTGCAGGATGCGAATTTTGACCCGAACAGCGGCACGATCAACGAGGCCCCGCTGACCGGCGGCACCGCGACCACCCTGGTCACCGGGCAGGACGGCCCGTTCGGTGTGGCGGTCACCCCGTAGTGAGCAGCGGCAGGGACCGCGGGCCCGCCGCCATAGCCGCCAGGCTCCCGGCGGCGGCCCCGGCCCATGCCCGTACCACCCAGCCACCCCAGTCACCGCAAACCCGGACACGACCTCCAGCACCGCCCCCGCGGATGACACCGTGGCCCGGTGATCCGCCGCCGCTTCCACGGCCGGGCGGCAGCGCCGGCATCCTCAACAACAGCATCGTGATCCTGAACGGCAGCAGCAGCATCACCGGCAACCACCCCGACAACTGCGCCGGCGCCCCCGTCACCGGCTGCACCGGCTGAAAACTGAGGCAAGCAGGGGAAGGGCCCCCGGATTCCGGGGCCCTTCCCCTGCGGGCATCGCCTCCGGGGCCCGGTAACCGGCCTGCGGCCGTAGCGACGCAGCCCCTCGCGATCATTGAGCCCGACACCGCGGAAGCCAGCCCGGCCGGCACCGACCGGTACATCCTGCTCGTACAGGGCCCGTTCGCCTACCTGCCCGCCGAGGGCGAGCAGTACATTACCGCGACCCGCCGCGGCGGCCGGTGGTCGATCGCGCCGAACATCACCGCCCGCCCGCGCCGGGGAACCTCGCCCGGCGACTGACGCAGCAACTCCCCGCCGCGCGCGCCAGGCGCATGCGCAAGGTCCGCCGACGTGCCCGGTACCTCGGCAACGGCGCAGGGTTCGTCACCGTCAACGACGGCCCGGCGCTGGCCGCCGCGATGGCCCGGATGCTTGCCAGCCGGTAATCCCGGCTGCTTACGCATGCGCCTTCAGAACCACCTCCCCGGTTTACATGCGACGCACGAGCCGAACTTAGGCCACCGGGCGCGTCCATGAGCCTGGGCATAAGTAGCGCAAGGGATATTCCGCCCAAATGGGCCTACGACTTCGTTCCTTGATTTACCACGGGCTTGCTGCCTAATCTGATGATCCGTCGAGAAAGCAGCCACAGAGATGGGGGAGCTATGAAAAAAATCATGGGACTGTGGGCGGCGCTTGCTGGGATTGTCATGGCGCTTGGGCTCGTCGTGGCGTCCAGCTCGCCGGCTCAGGCGGCCTTTCGAATGCAGATCAGCGAGATCTTCTACAACTCCCCAGGGCCGGACCACGGCAGCAACGCCAGCCTTAACGCGGAGTGGGTTCTGCTGCACAACACGTCCGGATCACGGATCACCATGACAGGCTGGACACTGCATGACGGAGGACAGAAACACACCTTCACGTTCGGCACCTACACGATCGACGCCCACGGCTTTGTGAAGATCCACACCGGCAAAGGCGGCCGCACCCAGACCAACCGGTACTGGAACCTTTCCTGGTATGTGTGGAACAACACCGGGGACACCGCAACGCTCAAGGACAACCACGGCAACGTGCTTGACCGGTGCTCCTACAGCGACCCTAGAGAACGTCATAGCTCCGTGAACTGCTGAGCCCGCGCGGGCCGCGGCCGCGTGTGGTGTGTAATCCCAGGCCGCGCTTCGGGCGTCCAACTAGCGGGAGGGATGATGCCGACTTACTTCCGCTGGGGAATCGGGCCGTTCCGTTTCAGTCAGCGGTTAGGCCGCACGCAGGCGCAGAAGCGGGCCGCCGCGAAGGCCGGCCAGCAGCGGGCGCGGCACCGCGAGTTCAACCGGGCGCATACCGAGACGGTCGAGTACCTGCGCACGGTTCAGGGGACAGACTCGGAAATTGGCGTGTTCGGCAGGGAGGCCGGCCGGGAGCTTTACCTGAACCTGCGGCAAGGGCCTGTGCCAGTGCCAGGGGGAACATGGGTGACGATCAGCTACCGCGGCGGGAACCTGACCGGGATCGCCCTGGCCGAGGTTCCGGCTCCGGTAGCTGCGCGGAAGCAGTCCAGGCTGATCACAACGCCCGGACGTACCGCGGCGTGATCACCGAGTGTCGGATCGACGGCCTGAAGGGCGGCGGGTTCACCATCGAGGCCGACGACCGGCCTGTGGTGACCATGAACGTGCCCCGGGAATGGCGCTGCGCTTCCTCTCGCTGAAGAAGGGCGACATCGTGCAGGTGACCCTCGGCCCGGATAACAGCGGGCTGGAGGAATTCTGGCACCTGAGCCGGGCCAACGGCGCCAAGCCGCGCTCGCCCGCCGACTTCGGCCCGGGCGAGCTGCTAACCCGCCGGAACGATGAGGACACCTCCCCGGAGGGCTGACTGCCCGGGCCGCCGTACTCTGGCCAGATGACCGCCATAACAGTCCCCGAGCCCGCAGGCGCAGCCGACTGGCTATCCGTCCATTCGCAGCAGTGGCCGCCCGTGCCCGGCCCGCCCGTGCGCTGATCCGGATCGCGGTGAGGCGCATATCGTTTCCGGTTCTCGCCGTCGAAGGCCGCACGGTGCAGTTGGCGGTGATGGGCCAGCTGGGCCTGGACGCCGCGCTAACGCTAGGCTCACGCTGGCGGCGTCTGGGTCGGCTGTGGTACCGGACGGTCAGGCTGAGCGGTCCCTGCCGGGACTCCCGGATCTGCGGGTGGCCTACTAGGATTCCTTGGGTAACATCCGGCGTCGATCGGGGGGCGCTGTGTTCAGGTTCGGCTTTCTCGCACGCATTTCAAGGCTGCCTGTCGTATTAGGGCTGGCCGGCATACTGCCGTTAGCTCAGGCCGGGGTCGCGGGAACGACCCGCCAGGCGGCGCCGAATCTCGACTGGCCGCAGTATCTGCATCGTCCGCAGCACAGTTCGCTGAGTCCGGCCACGGCGTTTACGCCGTCGAACGCAGCGTCGGTGACCCGGGTGTGGCACTGGCAGCCGCCGGCGGTCAGCGGGAAGCCGGCGCCGGTGCTGGACGCGAGCCCGACCGTGGTCGCCGGGCTGGTGTACATCGGCGCTCAAAGCGGCAGGTTCTACGCACTGAACGAGACGACGGGCGCGCTGGTGTGGTCTCGCCAGCTAGACACCAGGCCGAACGTGACCTGCCGGCCGCTCGGGATCACCTCGACCGCGGCCGTGCTGCCCGACCCGGGCACCGGCACCAGTACCGTCTACGTGTCTGGCGCCCGCTATTTGTATGCGCTGAACGCCGCGACCGGCGTCACGGTCTGGAAGACCGAAATCGGCCCGGCGAACCTGTCTGCGCCGGATGCGTACTACAACTGGTCGTCGCCGACGGTGGTGGGCGGCCACGTTTACGTGGGCCTGGCGTCGGGCTGTGACAGTCCGCTGATCCGCGGCGGCGTCGTCGAGCTCGACCAGCACAGCGGCCGGGTGCTGCACACCTGGTACACGGTGCCCGCCGGATCGATCGGCGGTAGCGTCTGGTCGAGCGTCGCGGCCTCGTCGACCGGGAGCGATCTGTGGGTGTCCACCGGCAACGAGTGCGACCCCACGATCAACACCTGCCCTTCCGGCAACAAGATCGGGCACTCGCTGTCGATCGTGCACCTGTCCTCGTCGCTGAAACTGCTGCAGGCCTGGCAGGCGCCGGGAACTGCAGGCCACGGGCATGACTGGGACTTCGGTTCCTCGCCCACGTTGTTCGGCAGCGCCGGCGCAGCAGGCGATGTGGGTTCCTGCAACAAGAACGGGCTCTACTACGCGCTATCTGCCAGTTCGCTGGGCAGTACGCCGCTGTGGACCGACACCATCGCCGCGCCCGCCGGCATGATCGGCTCGTGCTTCGCCAGCGCTGTCTGGAACGGGCCGGCTGGCACGCTCTACATCGGCGGTGGCGCCACCACCATCGGCGCCACCAGCTACGGCGGATCGATCCGCCAGGTCAACCCGGCCACCGGCGGCTACATCTGGCAGACCGGCCTGCCCTGCACTGTGGTGGGCACGCCCACGCTTGACAGCGCCGGCGTGCTCGCCGTCAGCACCTACCGCTGCGCCGCCCCTAACACCCCTGGCGCCTACCTCATCGATTCCGCAACCGGCGCCATCCTGACTACCCTCCCCGTAGGAGCAAGCAAGGTTTTCAGCCAGCCAGTCTTCGCCCAAGACGCCTTGTTCGTCGCGACCGAAACCAACGGCCTCTACGACTTCGCACCCTGAAGCCGGATCGGCGAGGCCAGCCCGCCCCGGCCTCACTGCGCCCCTCGCTGCCCCACTGGACCATCCGCACTGTGACCGTCTGCGCGATGATCCGCGGGCAGCCGCTAACGGCCCGTCCCGTACCGCACCAGCGCCTGCCGCATCCGGCCGGTCAGCCTCAGCGGGTCGCCGTCCGCCAGCGCGCCCGCGATCGAGGTGAGCGCCGTGCCCAGCATCTCGGGCAGGACCATGCTCGCCCTGCGCAGGTCGGCGTGATCGAGGATCACCCCCTCGGCCTCGGCATCGCGCCGCAGTTCGGCCTCGGCCAGCGCGATGGCATCGCTGATCGCATCGGCCTGGGCCGCGCCAGCGCTCACCGCAGCCCCAGCCCTTCGGCCAGGCCGCTTCCCGCAACCGGGGCACATGGGTTCGGCCATGCCGTCTCCTGTTCGTGTAGTTCGGACACCACCCACACGCCCGGTGGCGGCGGGTCGCCCGCGTCGGGGTCGCGGGCATAGACGCTGCCGTTCCATTCGGCGATGAACCGATCCGCGCTAGTAACGGTTCTCTGCCTTCCGTCTACCGGCGTGTTCGCCTTCTCTACGGCAGCTATTGCCCGGTTGAACGCAACCCGGCACTTAGGGGAGCAAAACCGGGTGTCCAGCCGCCTGCCCGGCAGCGGCGTGCCGCACTGTGGGCAACGGTTCACGGCTTATCCCGGTAGACCGTGCAGGCGCACGCCCCGGTAATCGACCGCTTCTCGAAACAGGCGGGGCAGGTGCCGGACGGCTTCCGCACGACGGGCAGGTCCGTCTTCTGCTCGGCGGGCTTTCAGGTCTGAGCTTTCCGCTGGCTGGCCATGATCCGGTCCCGCCCGGTCTTTGCCTGCCGTCTGACCGGCACCCCGATCCTGCGGGCTGGTTCCGGTGGCGGCGGCCCGGACGGTATCACCGGCTCGCCAGCCTTCCGCACGACCACCGGCCCGTGCGATAACTAGAGTCCGTTGGGGTGGTCTGGAGTGCATCAGAGTACCCATCGTGTACGTACGTATTCCCAGGTCAGGGTGCGTATTCCGCTGGTCAGCGGGGCTGTACTCCACTATGCTCCCCAGATAACACGAACTCGCGGTCGGCGCGTTCGGGGGACGGGAGGGCATGATGAGACGCTTGTGGTTCCTGGGAGCGGCCTTGGCGCTTGCTGTCGCGGGCCTGGCCAGCACCGCCAGCCCGGCGCTCGGCGCGCCGGCGGCGCCTGGCCAGCCGGCCTCCCAGCGCGCTCCCCGCGCCCTGCTGGTCTGCAACGGGAGCACGGTGGCCTGTCCCGGCAAGGTCCCGCACTATACGACCGTGCAGGCGGCGGTCAACGCGGCCCGCCCCGGTGACTGGGTGCTGATCTGGCCCGGCGTCTACCACGAGAAGAGCAAGCGCTGGCCGACGGCCGGGGTCTGGATCCAGAAGCCCGGCATCCACCTGCGCGGCCTGGCCCGCAACGGAGTCATCATCGACGGCAGCAACGGCTCCGCCCGCCGCCCCTGCCCGTCCAGCGCGAAGCTCCAGGACACCAACGGAGGCGTCGGGCGGGACGGCATCGTGGTCTGGAAGAGCAGCGGTGTCACCATCCAGAACCTCACCGTCTGCGACTATCTCGCGGGCACCGGCGGCCACGGTAACGAGATCTGGTGGAACGGCGGCGACGGCAGCGGCAAGATCGGCATGGGCTCCTACCAGGGCTCGTTCCTGACCGCCACGTCGATGTACGCGCCGAAGAACATTCACAGCCCCAACCTGGCCCAGTACGGGATCTTCGTGAGTAATGCCCGCGGACCTGGCCAGGTCACCATCTCCTACGCCAGCAACATGGCCGACGCCTCGTACTACGTGGGGGCATGCCAGCGGCAGTGCAACGCGACGCTGGCCTTCGACACCGGCACCAACTCCGCGCTCGGCTATTCGGGCACCAACTCGGGCGGGCGCCTGACCATCCGCGACTCGGTGTTCGCCGGCAACCGCACCGGGCTCGCGCCGAACTCGCTGAACAACGACGACGCGCCGCCGCCGCAAGACGGCCGGTGCCCCGGCAGCGCGACCAGGTCCTGCACGGTCATCGAGCACAACCTGATCACCGGCAACAACAACGCGAACGTGCCCACGTCGGGCCTCATGCCCGCGGTCGGGGCCGGCGTCGAGATCTCCGGCGGCGCGTTCGACACCGTGCGGTCCAATCTCATCGCCAACCAGGGCGGGTGGGGGGTCGTCACGCACGACTACCCCGACACCGAGAAGCCGCCGCCAGGCTCGCACTGCCAGGGCGGGGTCCAGATCTCGAAGACCCTGTGCCTGTTCGCGGCCCGTGGCAACAAGGTCTACGGCAACCTGTTCTCCGGCAACGGCTCGTTCGGCAATGTCAGCAACGGCGACCTGGGGACCGTCGGGCTGCTCGCGGCCGCGACGCCGCGGAACTGCTTCTTCGCCAACCGCGCCACCAACGGGCCGGTCACCTCGTCCCCCGCCCGCATCCAGCGGCCCGGCGTGGACGGAGTTCCGTGCAGCAAGCCGGGAACCACCGCCAACGCCGCCCTGCTAGGTCAGCTGATCTGTGCCACCGGCGCCACCGGGCTCGGGTCCTGCCCGAGCGGGTCGCACTACCCGAAGCAGACCCGGATCGTCATGGCCCCGATCCCGAGGCTGCCGTCGATGCCCAATCCGTGCCTCGGCGTCCCGCGCAACGGGTTCTGCACTTCCGCGACCCGTTTCTAAGGTCCAGGGAACGGCCGGGCCGCCCGGTCGCGGGCGGCCCGGCCGTCCCGCGGCGGGCATCCTGATGCCCGAAATTGTCACGATGGGCTGATAAGCGTGCGACGTAGAGTGACCTTATCCGGCGGCGAGGTCATCGCTCTCATCGGCCTGGCGGCCGCGCTCGGCCTGTCGGCATGCTCGGCCGCCGCTCCTGCTCCCCAGACCGGGGCTGCGGCCCCGGGACACAGGTCGGCCAGCCCCGCCGGCACGGCCGGGCCCGGCACGCCGCGCCCGGCCGCCCCGGTCCGGGTGACGATCGCCGCCGTCGGCGACACGATGCTCGGCGACACGCCCGATCTGCCCCCCGATCCCGTGACGTACCTCGACGCGGTCAAGCGGACCCTCGATTCCGGCGCCCAGATCGTCTTCGGCAACCTCGAAGGCACGCTGACGACGGCGACCGCCAGTAAATGCGGGCCGGGCGGCCAGAGCAGCGACTGCTTCGCGTTCCGGGCCCCGCCTCGCTACGCGCGGTATCTCAAGGATGCCGGGTTCACCGTCCTCAACGACGCCAACAACCACTCCTTCGACTTCGGCGCCGCCGGGCAGGCCCAGACGGTGCGGGCGATCCACACGGCCGGCCTGGCCCAGACCGGGCTGCCCGGCGAGATCACGACCGTCCGCGTCAGGGGGGTGGCGGTGGCGTTCGTGGCCTTCGCGCCCTACGACTACGACGCCAGCCTCCTCGACGTGCGCGCGGCCCGGGCGCTGATCAAGCAGGCCGTCAGGCAGGCCAGCGTCGTCGTGGTCTACATGCACGCCGGCGCCGAGGGCTCAGACGCGGACCACGTGACCGGTCACGAGGAGTATTTCGACGGCGAGGACCGGGGGGACGCCGAGGCGTTCGCCCACATGGCGATCGGCGCCGGCGCCAGCCTGGTCATCGCGAGCGGCCCGCACGTGGTGCGCGGCATGCAGTTCTACCGGGGCCGGCTCATCGCCTACAGCCTCGGCAATTTCGCCGGCTACAACAATTTCGGCACCGACGGCGACCTCGACCTGAGCGTCATCCTGCACGTGACCCTGTCCTCGGCCGGCCGGTTCGAGCGCGCCCGGATCTACCCCGTCCGGTTCACCGCGCAGGGCCAGCCCGTGCCCGGCGGCGGGGCTGTCCCCTTGATCGCCCGGCTCTCGGCGGAGGATTTCGGCAGGGCCGCGGCCCGCATCCTGCCGTCTGGCGCCGTCCGGGCACCGTGACCTCCGCTCAGGTCTGCAGGTCGGCGACCGCGCCGGCCAGGCCGGTGAGTTCTTCGCGCCAGGAGCCTCGCACGGACATCGGGCGGACGACGAACTTCGACAGGCCGGCCGCGATGAAGGCCTGCAGCGTCGTGCGCAGCGCGCCATAGCCGACCGGAACCAGGGTGCGCGGGTCCGTGTCGCGGCCGCGTACGCGCGCGGCCATGGCAGCCAGCTGCCCATCGGTGAGCGGCTCGTGCGCGTACCCGATGCTGACACCGAAATGCTCGGGATCGACCTCCCGGTCAGCTCGCCGCGCGGCCTCGTTGATCGCCAGCCGCGCCGAGCGCGCCTGGCCGGGGGTGCATGCGGAGCCGAGCCACCCGTCGGCGAGCTGACCGCACCGGGCCAGCGAGGCCGGGGCGAGGCCGCCGAGCCAGATCTCCAGCGGATCCTGGACCGGGCGCGGCCTGACCGTGATCCCGTTGACCTCCTGTCCCGCCCACCAGCGCCGCAGCCGGGGCAGGACCCGCTCGATGGCGCCGGACCGCTCGCTGACCGGCACGCCGATCGCGTCTCGCTCCGGGCCGTAGGGCAGGCCGGGCACGAAGGTGAGCAGCAGCCGGCCGCGGGAGAGCACGTCCAGGGTGGCCAGGGACTTGGCCAGCCTGATCTCGTTCCGCCCGGGCAGCAGCATGGTCGTGCCGAGCTTGAGCTTCGGTTCCAGCTGCGCCGCCATGGCCAGTGCGATCAGCGGGTCGGGACCCGGGCCGGTGAGCACGTCCGAGACCCACAGCGAGTCGAAACCCAGCCCGGCGAGGTTGCTGACGAGCCCGGCGAAAGCGTCCGCGTCCAGCGCGGAGCCGCCCGCCCCGACCGCGATGCGGATCTTCACGGCCGGGTCCGGCCGGTCACCGGCCGCGCCCTGGCCCGCGCAGCGTCACGCGGTCCGGGCATCCGCCCAGGCCTGATCCAGCACCTGCTCGATGACCTCGGGCGGCTGCGCGCCGGAGATGCCGTACCGGCGGTCGATGATGAACAACGGGACGCCGTTCGCGCCGAGAGCCCGGGCCATCTCCTCGTCGGTGTCGACCGCATCGCCGTACTCCTGGCCGGCCAGCACGCGGGTCACGTCGTCGCGGTCCAGCCCGGCCTCGACGGCGAGCTCGGTCAGCGAAGAGTGATCGAAAATCGACGCCTGCTCGGTGAAGTAAGCCCGGTGCAGCCGCTCGGCCAGTGCGGCCTGCACGCCATGCGCCTTGGCCAGGTGCAGCAGCCGGTGCGCGTCGCGGGTGTTGCCGCTGCGCAGGCCGTCCATCCGGAACTCCAGCCCGTCCTGGGCCGCGCGCTGCTCCATCTGCCGCTGGGCGTCATCTGCCTGCTGTGCGGTCATCCCGTACTTGTCGGCCAGCCGCTCGACCGTGGCGGTGGTCATCCCCGCGGGCGCGGACGGATCCAGCTCGAACGAGCGGTATACCACCGTGACCTCATCCCGGTGGCCGAACGACTCCAGCGCCCGCTCGAAGCGCCGCTTGCCCAGGTAGCACCACGGGCAGACCAGATCGGACCAGATTTCCACCTGCATGCTTGCGTCAACGCGCGGCGTGCCCGATCCCTTCCGCCTGGCCGGCCAGAGACGTCAGTCCGCCGCCGCGGGGTCGCTGACCAGGGCGACCGCCTCGACCTCCACGAGCTGGCCGTCGTAGCCGAGCGTGGTCACCCCCAGCAGCGTGCTCGGCGCGTCATGATCGCCGAAGGCGGCGCTGACGACCTCCCAGACCGCGACCAGGTCCGCGCGATCGGCGGACGCGACGTACACGGTCGTCTTCAGGACGTCGGACAGGGTCGCGCCCGCCGCGGCCAGCGCCTCGGTGAGGTTGGCGAGCACCTGCCGGGCCTGCAGCCGCAGGTCGCCCCGTCCGACAACCGACCCGTTCTCGTCGAGCGGGCAGGCGCCGGCCGTGAACACCACCGTCCCCGGCTTCCCGGCCGAGGCGTAGGCATAGGGAACGCCGCCATACAGGCGGCCGGCCCGCACCAGCTGAACGACCACGCGGAAAGCATGCCGATCCCGGTACCCGGTCGTCAACCGGGATTCGCCGGCTTGGGGGCAGCGATCGCCGCGGCTCGGCGGGCCCGGGCCCGGGGGGCGCCTAGCTGACCAGCCGCCCGGGGAAGCGGGCCGTCAGCGGCTGCCCGTCGCGCCACGTGATGACCCCGTTCACCAGCACCAGGCCCACCCCGGTCGCCAGCCGCCGCGGAGCATCGTAACTGGCCTGCGCGGTGATGCCGCCCGGCTCGATCACGCAGACATCGGCGGCCAGGCCCGGGGCCAGGCGGCCGCGCTGGCTCAGCCCGAAGGCGTCGGCCGCGTTCGCCGCCAGGTGCCGGGCCAGGCGCTGGTAGCCCTGGCCGGACCCGTCGGCGCCGGGCTCGCCGGCCAGGTAGTACTCGGCGAGCCGGGCGAACGCGTTGTATCCGCGCGGATGCGGGTGCTGTCCCTGATAGATGCCGTCCGACCCGGCGCAGTGCCGGCCGTCGGCGGCCAGCCAGGCCAGATCGTCTTCGGTCAGCGCGGGCCGATACAGGTGGGCACCTACGTTCAGGCCGCTGCTGACCAGCAGGTCGAGAACCCACTCGCCCGGCGGCCGCGAATCGCGCCGGGCAGCCTGGGTTACCGACTGCCCGGCAAAGCGCGCGGCCTCGGCCGGCAGGCAGCCCAGGTAGACCTGCTCGAGGAAATCGTCGGTGAACTTCTCCTGTGCCAGCAGCGCCGCGCGCTGCCCAGGGTCGGCCAGCGCGGCCAGCGTGTGCTCCGGGCCGCGGGCCTGGATCTCGGGCGCAAGCAGCAGCATGGCCAGGATCGTGCTGGATCTGCGGTCCGGGTACATGTCAAAGGTGACGCCGACGCCCCCGGCCTCGGCCGCCGCGAGCGCCGCCCGCAGGTCAGCGGGCGTGCCCCACAGGTGGCTGGCGTGCACCCTGATGCCGGCCCCGCGGCCCACGGCGGCCAGCTCGTCCAGGCCTGCCCTGACCTCCGGGCCGTAGCCGCGCAGGTGCGAGACGTAGGGGCGCCCCGCCGCGGCCAGCGGCCTGGCCATGTCGGCGACCTCGTCGATGCCGCCGAACCGGCTCGGCAGGTAGTCCAGGCCGCTGGACAGCCCCACCGCCCCGTCGGCGAGCGCGTCTTCCACCTGCCGCCGCGCCGCTGGCCGCTCGCCGGCCTCCAGCGGGCCGGGCCGCAGCCCGGCGATGTTGTGCCGGATCGTGCCCTGCGAGGCCAGGACGGCGACGTTCTGCGTCAGCCACCCCGAGACCGCGTCCCGGTAGGCGGCCAGGTCGAGGTCGCGGACCGGGTCGAGCGCGCCGTTGACCGGCCCGAAGTACTGGTTCAGGTATTGCGCCGTGGCCGCGGTGGCGCCGATCCACGACTGTCCGTCCTGGCCGACGACGAGCGTCGTCACCCCCTGGGCCAGGGCGCCGTCCACCCGCCCGGTGGCCAGCAGCGGCCCCTCGGCGTGCGCGTGCGCGTCGATGAAACCCGGACAGATCACGCTGCCGGGAGCGAGGCCGATCACGTCGCAGCCGTCCGGGGCCGCGCCGCGCGCATCGACCGAGACGATCTGCGGCCCGTCGATCAGCACATCAGCCCGCCGGGTCGTGGATCCGATCCCGTCGGCCAGCAGCCCGCCGCGAAGCAGTAGCACAGCTTGATTCTCAAGCCGGACCGGCAATCACGCACAGCGGTCCCGCTACTTTGCCGTGGTACAAGCGCAGAAACGGGCGCAATCGGGGAGATCATGGCTGACCGGCCCGCGCCAGAGATCCCCCGCCCGCGCGGTGGCGTGGCAGTGAGGTCATGGCAGGTCGCTTGCCCGCGGCCGACGCGGCCCTAGCTCAGTCCGTCGATGGCGCCCCGGTGGTAGCGGCACTGGCCGTCCACGATGGTCGCCAGCACCTCGAGGCCGGCGATCCGGTCCGGGGCGACCGCCGTCGGGTCCTCCGACAGCACCACCAGGTCGGCGAGCTTGCCCCGCGCGATGGTCCCCTTGACGTCCTCCTGGTGGCTGGCGTAGGCCGACCCGTGGGTGTACGCGCGCACCGCCTCCTGCGCGGGGATCGCCTCGCCGGGGTTGTACGGTGCGCCGGAACCGGTGCGCCGGTTGACCATGTCGTGGATGCCCAGCAGCGGCGCGCCCAGCACCACGGGCCGGTCTGAGCTGCCCGGCAGCGTCAGCCCGGCCTCCAGCAGGGACCGGTGCCGGTAGAGCCAGCCGTGCCGGCCCGGCCCGAGTGCCGCCAGCATCCCGTCGCCGATCTCGGTGGCGAACCGGCCCTGCGGCACCGCGATGATGCCCAGCTCCGCGGCCCGGGCCACCTGGTCAGGACGGGCGACGGCGAAGTGCTCGATGCGGTGCCGGGGGTCCGGCCGCGGATACCGCGACAGGGCCCGCGCGTACGCGTCGAGCGCCACGTCGATGGCCCGGTCTCCCACCGCGTGCGTCGCGACCTGCCAGCCGGAGCGGTGCGCGGCGATGATCGTTTCCGCGAGCTGGCCGGCGTCGGCTTGCAGGTAGCCGGCCTCGCCGCCAGCAGCACCTGGCGCCTCAGCGGCGTCGGCGAACGGTTCGGTCATCGCGGCGGTGCGGCCGATCAGGGAACCGTCGCTGAACACCTTCACCGCGCCCAGCCGCAGCCAGTCGTCGCCGAACCCGGTGCGCAGCCCCAGGTCCAGCCCGACGTCCAGGCCGTCGTCGGCATGCGCGACCACCGGATGCAGAGCCTCGCCGGCAACCATCAGCTCGACCCGGACCCGCAGCCTGCCCTGCTCCCTGGCGGCCTGGTAGGCAGCCAGCTCGACCGGGCTCTGGCCGATCCAGCCGCCGCCGATTCCGGCCTCGGTGCAGCTTGTGATGCCCTCCCTGAGGTACTGCGCCCCGGCCCGGTCGATCGCGTCGGCCAGCGCCGCGACCGGGAACGGCAGGACCAGCCGGCCGACCAGTTCCTGCGCGCGCTCCTCGAGCAGCCCGTTCGGGCGCCCGGTCGCATCGGTGGCCATCCGGCCGCCGGACACCTCGGCCGGCCGGGCGTCGAGGCCCAGGTCGGCCAGGACCAGGCTGTTCACCACGCACATGTGCCCCGAGGTATGCCGCAGCCACACCCGCCGGCCTGGTGCGACGCGATCGAGAGCATCACGGTCGGGGTGGCCGCCGATCTTGTTCTGGTCATAGCCGGACCCGACCACCCACTCGCCGGGGCCCGCGGACTGCGCCCGCCGGGCCACCGCCGCGTACAGCTCGTCGAGGCTGCCGATGCCGGGGGAGCGCAGGTCAACCTCGCTCAGCGACAGGCCGAACCACGTCATGTGGTTGTGCGCGTCGTGAAAGCCGGGCAGCACGGTGGCTCCGTGCAGATCCACGACCTGCTCGGCGCTCACTTCTTCCGGGTAGTCCGGCAGGTCCAGGATGCGGCCGCCCGTGATGGCGACCGCTGTCGCGCGCGGCCGGCCGGGATCCATGGTGAGCACGTTCGCGTTGATCAGCAGCAGGTCGGCGGCGGTGATCACGGCAGCTCCTGTCGGGCCGGTCCGGGCGGCTATCAGGCTGGTTCGGGTAGCGGGCAGTCCGAGCACAGCCCTCCACCGGGTACTCGGTAGAACAGGCAGCACGACCGGCGCGAGAACTCCAGGCCGGGCCCGGTCAGCTCGCCCGTCCCGCGCAGCAGCCCGGTGCCGAGCAGCCGCCCGGCCAGCGCCCGGGCCGGCCGCCCCAGGCCGGGGCGGGTGCAGGCGAGCACCCGCAGCGCGCCGGTCATCGCGGCGGCCGCGTTGCCGTGCAGCAGCCCCGCCGCCACCTTCACCGGCAGGCCGGCGGCCAGCGGTTCCAGGTGGCAGGTCACCACCATCCGGTAGGCCAGCGCGGCCAGTTCCTCCTCGCCGCCGGGCTGCCAGCCGCGCGGCCCTGGCAGGCTCAGCCGCATCGGCGCCGCCGCGGTGGTCCGCAATTCGGTCAGGTCCGGCACGATGCCGTCCTGCAGCGCGCAGCCGAGCACCGGTGACCACAGCCGGGCGGCGTAGCCGAGCTGGACGGTCGAGGCGGCCACCCTGGCCTCGGTCACCCTCAGCTGCGCTCCGGTGCTGGCGACCAGCCCGGCCAGCCCGCCGGCGTACAGCGCGGCGGCCGGGCGCCACCGCCTGTGGTCCCCGTCGTCCCCGACGCCGAGCACGAAGTAAGGCCCGGCCCGCGCCGCGTCGGCAAGCGCCCGGCGCACCAGGTCCGGGTCGGCCAGAGGAACTGCGGATGTCACCATTGAATTCATTGTCTCCGAACGCGCCGGGGTCAGCGCCCGAGCCTGGGGCGGACGTTCCGCGCGGCCGCCACGATATTGCCCGCAGCGGCTTGTCTCGTCGTAGCCGCGGCGCTGCCCGCCTGTTGTCAGGCCTCTCTCCTACAATCCGGTCATGGACTGGAAGATCGAGCTCGTGGCTATTCCGGTAACCGACGTTGACCGCGCGAAATCCTTCTACGTCGAACAGGTCGGCTTCAACGCCGACCACGACTACCAGGTCAATGAGCAGCTGCGGTTCGTGCAGCTCACACCGCCAGGCTCGGCGTGCTCGGTGGTACTCGGCACCGGCATCACCGAGATGCCGCCGGGCTCGCAGCGGGGTATCCAGATGGTCGTCGCCGACGCCGGTGCTGCCCGCCAGCAGCTCATCGACCATGGCGTGCAGGCCAGCGAGATCGACGTGCAGCCCTGGGGGTCGTTCGTCTACTTCAGCGACCCGGACGGCAACACCTGGTCCCTGCAGCAGCTGCCGTCGTGGTCCGCGCAACAGCAGTCGCCAGGCTAGGAGCCGCCCGGGCCGGCAGGCCGGGCGCCGGCCGCGCCCCGCAGACTCAGGTGCTGGCGGGGGCGACGGTATGCAGGCCTTCCGCCGGGTGAGGATCCGGCGGGCGCCGGTACCGGTTGAACGCCGGCAGCATCAGCCCGATCACGATGGCACCTGCGATCGTGACCAGCCCGCCGGCCAGAGCGCTGACCGTGGGCGATGTCAGCGAGCCCAGCGCCCCGGCCTCCAGGCTGCCGAGTTCCGCGCCGCCCGCGCCCACCACGTAGTCGGCGGCCAGGACCCGGCCGCGCAGCCGATCGGGGGTAACCGCGGTGACGATGACTCCGCGGAGTACCACCGTGAAGGTGTCGGCCGCCCCGGCCACAGCCAGCAGGCCGAGAGTCAGCCACAGCCCGGGAGCGACCGCGAACCCGGCGAAGGCCGCACCCCACACCGCCACGGCGCACAGCATGGCCCGGCCCTGTCGTGCGATGTGACTGACCGGCCCGGAGAAGGCGGCGCCGACCAGCCCGCCCAGGCCGATCGCCGCGGTGAACAGGCCCAGCGTGCGGGGATTGCCGCCGAACCGATCGGCATTGATCGCCGGGAAAAGGGCAATGGGCAGCCCGAAGACGGTGGCGTTGAGATCGGCGACAAACGCGCCAGCCAGCACCTGGCTGCGGCGGATGAAGCTGATCCCCTCGGCGATTGCCCGCGGGCCTGGCCGGGGAGCGCTGGCCTGCGGTCCCATGACCGGTAGCCTGGCCACCCCGTACAGCGCCGCCGTGAAGCTGAGCCCGTCCAGGAGATAGCACGCCTGCAGGCCCAGGTGCGACGAGCCCGCGATGAGGCCCGCGAGCGCCGGGCCGGCGGTCAGCATGATCTGCGAGCTGAGCCGGTTCAGAGCCAGCCCGGCGGTGAGCTGACTGCCTGGCAGCAGGCTGGGAACGAACGTGTTGCGGGCCGGGCGGTCAATGGCGATCAGCGACGACTGGACCGCGACGAGCGCATACAGCAGCCAGACCAGGCGCAGCCCGGCGAACGCCTGGGCGGCGAACGCCGCCGACACCGCAGCCAGGCCGCTACTGGTCACCAGCACCAGCTTCCGCCGGTCCGTCGCGTCGGTGACCGGGCCGCCCAGCAGCCCCACGATCAGGGTCGGCACCATCTGCGCCGCGGCGATCACGCCCACCGCGAGCGTCGAGTGGGTGAGGTCATAGACCTGCAGGATGACGGCGAAGCTCGTCAGCGCGCTGCCGACCGATGACAGCGTCGTCCCGGTCCAAAGGCGCCGGAACGCGGCGGACTCACGCAGCGGTGTGACGTCTGCGAGCAGCCGGAATCGGTCAGCCAAGGTTCTGGGTCTCTGTTCGGTCAAGCCGCAGCGCCGCGGCGGACGGGCAACGGGCGAAGACGGGCGCCGGGCGTCATTGTAACAGTATTTATATAAGTACTGATACAATTACTGGATGGACGGCAGCCGCATACCCGACCCGACCGAGCACAGCCGCTGGCGGCCGTTGCGGCTGCTGCAGGCGGCCATGGACGCGGAGATCGCGCGCCTGTACGCCGAGGCGCAGATCCGTGGGCTGAAGCCGAGCTTTGTCAGGGAGTTGCTCCGGCTGCACGCTCGCGGTCCGATGACGATCACCGAGCTGGCCGGATCGGTGCAGGTCACCCACTCGGCGGCCAGCCAGAAGGTGGCCGCGATGCGCGCCGCCGGCTGGGTCCGCACGACCGCGGGCGCTGATGCCCGCAGCAAGAAGGTGACCCTCACCGCTAAGGCGCGCCGCCTCACCGGCCGGCTGGCGGCCGAATGGCGCGCCACCGAGGCCGCCATAGCCGAGCTGGAAGCGGAGATCCCCTACCCGCTGAGCCGCGTGGTCACCGACATCGAGGAAGCGCTGCAGCGCAAGAGCTTCCACGACCGGATCGCCGGGAAGCTGGCCGAAGATCCCGCCTGGGACTGAGGCGCCCCTGCCTACGTCCCCTTCTCCCAGACCGAGACGTGCATGGTGCTGTCACCGGTGAATGGCTCGCGTTTCCAGCCGCTCCAGCGCTCGCGCAAGCTCATCCCCGCGATTCGCGCCATCAGGTCCAGTTCGGACGGCCATACAAAGCGGAACGGCGACGAGAAAATCTCGAGCTGGCCCTCGATGACCCCGTAGCGGTGCGAGACGAGGCCCTGCGTTGCGACGTCGTACTCGTCGAAGCCGAGATGCGCCGGGGTCACGGTGAACGCCTGGTAGGTCTCTGCGGGCGGCAGCCGCCGCAGCCCCGGAATCATGACCTCGACCAGGAAGCACCCGCCGGGTTCCAGCTGCGCGGCGGCATTGCGGAAGCACTCGACCTGCTCGTCCTGGGTAGTCAGATTCATGATCGTGTTGCGCAGGAGGTAGACGAGCCGGAACGTCGCGCCCACCGTGGTCGTCGCGAAGTCGCCGACCGTCACGCCGACGCGCTCCGCACCCGGCTCCGCCTGCAGTCGCGCGACCATGGCCGGGGACAGATCGATCCCGTGCACGCGCACCCCGCGCTGGCTCAGCGGCAGCGCGATACGCCCCGTGCCCACGCCGAATTCGAGCGCGCCGCCCTCGCCGGACAGACCGGCGAGGAAGCTCACCACGGGGTCAATAGCCGCAGGCTCGAACAAATTCGGCCAATAGGCCTCGTACCGCTCCGCTATCCGTTCGTCGAAGTACACCCTGGGCACGCGCGCACACTGCCAGGAATGCCCGGGAAGGCGCCACTCATATTTCCCGGGTAGAACGACTATCCGGCGCGTCCTGCACGCGCCGCCCGGCCCGCTCCGATCCGCCCTCCATCCTCGCCTCTTGGCCTGTGCCCGCGCCTCGCCTCGGCCGGGCCCAGCGGCGGGCCATGCCGCGCCAGACCTGCTTGTACGGCTCACCGGTCTCGCGATGCGGAACCGGGAGGGCGACCAGATGGACCTGCTGCCAGCCTTCCAGCAGTTCTCGCAGGTAGGCCTCGGAGAAGAAGTGCATCGTCTGGCCCGACTCCTCGGCCACGTAATCGGGCTCGAGTTCGCGCGCGGGCAGCGAGCGGGCGCGCAGCGGCCGGTCCTCCAGCGCGTTGACGTGGAACAAGAACAGCCCGCCCGGACGGACCAGCCGTCCCACTTCCGCGAACACCGTACGGGTCACACCGTCGGGAAACATGTGCACGGCGACGTTGGACATGACCGCATCGAAGCCCCCGTCGGGGAAGGGCAGGCGGCCGGTCATGTCGGCCACCATGAACCTGGCCACGGAGCCGAACCTGGCCTGCGCCTGGCCGATGGCCTCGCCGGACAGGTCGATCGCGGTGACCGAGTAGCCCGCGCCGGCCAGCCGCGCCGCGTCGTTGCCGGTTCCGCATCCCAGCTCGAGGATGGTGCGCGTGCCCGCCTCTCGCAGCGGGACCAGGAACGGCCCGGTCCACAAGCCCGCCCAGTCCAGATCACGGCCAGATTCGCGCCGCTGCCGGTGGAACCGATCCCAGAACTGCGCGCCCGCATAGACCACGCGGCCACGCTACGGCGGACACGTCCCGGACCGGTCCCTGTTCGCCGTCGGCATGAGCCGCGGTCAGTAGATTGGCCGCAGCCACGGTAAGCAGATTGGCCGCTTGATGCGTAGGCAGGGTGTGAGCCAGGAACAGGCGGATTTCGCGGAGTTCTATGCAGGATCACGAGACGATTGCCTGCGCACCGTGTTTGCCACTGTCCGCGACGTGGACAAGGCGCAGGACCTGGTCGCCGAGGCGTTCGCCCGGGCCTGGACGTCATGGCGGAGCGTCAGCCGTCATCCGGCCCCGCGTGCGTGGGTGGTCCGCACGGCGCTGAATCTCAGCGTGTCCTCCTGGCGCAGGCACCGCCGGGAACTGCCGCTGACCGACCACGACGCGCCCGCCTGCGGCCCGGCCTCCATCCAGGCAGACACCGAATTGACAACCGTGTTGCAGCGGCTCCCGGCCCGTCAGCGCCAGGTCGTCGCGCTGCGGATCTTCCTGGATCTGGATACCGCGCAGACTGCTGACGTGCTCGGCATCGCGCCGGGTACGGTCACCGCGCACCTGGCGCGGGCCCTCGCGGCGCTACGCACCGAATTCGCGGCCCACCGAACCGAGGAGATCCATCGTGGATGATGCGGAAGTGATCACCGCCGTGAAGGCGTCTTACGCGGAGATTCACATGGATGTCCCGGTGGACGTCATCGTGCGGCGGGGCCGGCGGCTCCGGGCGCAGCGCCGGCTGCCCGGCCTGGCTGTTGCTGCAGTGATAGTTGCCGCCCTCGTGCTGGCAGCGGCGGCTGTCGTCCCGGGCAGTCGCAGCGCCACGGCGCCGGCGCGCGGCACCGACACGGGGCGGCCGGCGGCCTGGACGGTTGTGAGCCAGCCGAACGGCAGCGTGAGGGTCGCTATCCGTGGCCCTTATATACCTGATGTGGCCGGGCTTCAGGACAGGCTCCGGGCCGACGGCATACCGGCGAGGGTCGCCCGTTTCAAGTACCTGCACCTTCCGCGGAACGTCCCCGGCTGCTACGTGTTTGGCGACTGGAGCGCCGAGCCCGGCGGGATCTCCTATGCCCTCTGGTACAAGATCTTCTATGGTCCGCACACCGGCCGGCAAAGCAACCACGCCTTCTGGGTCTACCGGTCGGCCATTCCCCGCGGGCTTGGCGTCTTGGTCGATATCTACTACGACGGCACATTCGGGCTCTACGTGGTGAAGGCCGGCCCGCAGTGCACCGGCACCTGAGCCCCGGCGTCGTCCACGACCCAAGCGGCCGCCGGGAAGCCCGGCGGCCGCTTGGATCTCTCTAGCGGAAAGGTGCTCAGGCAGCCTCTCCCGCGTGCAGGGTCAGCACCTCACCTCGCACACCGATTGGGCATGATCGGCCCGAACAGCTGCGGGTAACCCAGCCCCGGAGGAACTGAGCCGTACTGAGCCTGCTTGCCGAAGGAGTTGCCGTTGGTCATCTGGCCGAACTCCCACAGGCAGGACTTGGCCAGCGTCCAGAACGGATAGAACTTGCCCGGCGCGCTCGGCGGCGGGACCTTGCACCCCGACGTGTTCGGGTACTTGCAGGTGAACTCGCTCAGGGCTGCGTCGGTCTGAATCTGCCAATGCGAGTACCTGGCGCCGTTCGACGTCGGCGCAGACTGCAGGAACGTCGAGGGGAACTTGTTGGGAGTGGTCGAGTTCGGCCAGTCCGGCCAGTACGGGTTCCCGTCGAAGTCCAGGTCACCGTTCTGGAACACGTCGTTGACGCACCCGGTGACGATGTTCGGCGGCGCCTGGCCGAAGTGGGTGTCGCCCTTCGGATAGCAGAACGCGTCGCCCGGCTCATGCTTCTCTTGAGCGGGAGGCGTCGAGTTCTCGTAGGGGCCGTGGCACCTGTTCCAGGTCACGTCCGTGAATCCGGCCAGGCCGGGGAACGGGATGGTGTTGACGCTCAGCGGCTGGGTGAGTCGTGAGCAGGCCTCGAAGTGGCCGATCTCGAACTGGGTGCTGACGTCCACCTGATCCGCCGCCCACGGCACGATGTTCTTCACGCGGGACGTGTTGTACTCCGGCTCGTAGTTGAACGGCACGCCGCTGCAGTCGTTGATGTTGGTGGCCATGAACCCGTTGGCCGCCGAGGCCTGCATGAAGCCCGACCGGCCGGTGGTCAGGTCCCGGATCGACGTCTCCAGCGCTTTCTGGCCCGGATGGCCTGGCACCGGCGCGTCCCAGATGTGAATGCGCAGGCGGTCGCCTGACCGCATCATCAGCGTGTTCTTGTTGGGTGTCATCGTGGCCAGGTCGGCCAGCTGCGGGCTCGGCGGCCCGGCCGGCATCCCGTTGGTCTGGATGAAGGCGAAGTTCGTCGGCTCCTCGCAGTTGGGGTTGCAAGTGGCGAAGTTCGTCGAGCATTCCAGGTCGTTGATGTGCAGCGAGGCACACCAGGACTTGTTGTTGCAGCTGATGTTGTCCACGAACGGCGCTTCGCCAGGCGGGTAGAACTGCATCTCCAGGAACGAGCTGCCGCCGCCCGGATACACCCCCGGCGGGACCGGCGCCTTGACCGTGGCCGGGGCGTTGGCGTCGCTTCGCGGCTGGCAGGGCGTCAGCGGGTACGAGAACTGGTTGCACAGCGCCATGGAGAACCACGGGGCGACGGTCAGTTCGGCGTAGTGATTCACGTCGTGGCCCGGCCGCTTCACGGTCGGGGCCTTGGCCGGGTCTACGCCGAGCGTCTCGTTCCAGGTGATGTTGTTTCCGGAGTTCTTGTTGGCCGACAGGAACCTCAGATCCGGCTCGTCGTGGCCGATGTAGTGGCCGTTGTCGAAGAACCGCCCGTCGTCGGTGTTCTTGTTGTGGACACCGAGCATGCCCCGGATGTCGGTGCACGCCTTAGCCGCCAGCGCGGTCCTCTGGATACGACTGAACCCGTTGCAGTCGAGCAGGCCTGCGGCACGCGGCTTGACCTCCTTGACCACGGTGGCTTGCGGCGTCTTGCCCGCCTGCGCGGCGGAGGCGCTCATCAGGCCGAAGCAGGCCAGCGCGCCTACTCCGCCGATGCTCACCACCCGCGTTAAGAACGAACGTCTTGCGGCAGCTGACCGAGCCATCAGCTTCCACCCCTTTCGTCGTGGTACCGGGATAAAGGCGGTGCTCGTGCCCGGGAGCCGATCGGGCATCCCGGGCGGACGCCCGCAATCTACGCCCAGGCTGATGCCCCGACAAGGGTCCCCAAGCGATGCGGCGCAGCCCCGGCCTGGCGGACACTTCCGCGCCAGTCACGATGGCTACGTGCGCCGGGTCGGCTCCTCATCGACGCTCGGGCTCATCGCGTCGCCGCTGTCCGGTCTCGCCGTCTCGGCGGCTCCCGCGCTATCGCCCCCGTTCTCGCTCACGGCTCCGGCCGCGCCCGGGCTGACGGCTCCGGCGGTCTCCGGGCTGGCGGCTTCGCCCGTGTCCGGGCTGGCGGCTCCGGCGGTCTCCGGGCTGGCGGCTTCGCCCGTGTCCGGGCTGACGGCTCCGGCCGTGTCCGGGCCGGGGGATCCGGCCGAGTTCTCAGGCGCGGTGTCCTGCCAGACCTCTCGCACGATCACCTGGATCGCGCCGGCGGCCGGGATGGCTAGCAGGGCCGCCACGAAGGCGCCGAAGGTTCCGCCGATCCAGCTGCCGATGGACGCCCCGACCAGGATGGACACCAGGACCAGCAGCGGGTTGACTCGCACCGTCTTGCTCATCACGACCGGGTTCAGGACGTGGTTCTCGAACTGCGTGTAGACGAGGAATACCACCAGGGTGACGATGCCCGCCGTCAGGGACTGAGTGAGGGCGAACAAGACCGTGGGAATGCCCGCCAGCGCGCCGCCGATCATGGGCAGGAAGTTGACCAGCGCTACCCACAGGCCCCACAGGATGGGGAACGGGACGCCCACGGTCAGCAAGGTCACGTACACAACGACCCCGGCGATGATCGACGTCAGGACGTTCCCGAGCATGTAGCCGGTGACCGACCGGTTGACCTCGTGCGCCGCCCTCGCGTAGCGCTCCGCACGCGCGGGTGTCATCATCCCCAGCAGGCTCGTGCGCAGCTTCGGCCCCTCCAGCAGCAGGAGCAGGACCAGCACGAAAATCGTCAGCAGCGCGATGAGCAGCGAGATGGCCCCCTTGCCCAGGGTGAGCGCGGGTTTGGCCAGGCCCTGCCCGAAGGTCGCTATCTTGGGTGCGTTCTTCACTACCCACGGTTCCACGTGGTACTTGCGCACCAGGTGCCCGATCCAGCCCCGGCCGTTCTCCGCCTTGGTCACGTAGTCCGGCAGGGTGTGAGCCAGGTGGTTGATCCCGTTCACCAGGGGGTAACCGAACGCCAGCGCCAGGCCCGCGAAGACCAGCAGGCCCCATATCGTCACCACGGTCACGGCCAGCCCGCGGCGGCGCACCCCCCACCCCTGCACGACCAGGACCAGCGGATTCAGGATCAGGGCCAGGAATCCCGCCACGACCATGAGCAGGATGACATCCCGCAGCCGGTACACCACCTTGCCGGCCACGTAAGTCAGGGCCACCACCCCGACGGTGGCCAGGATCGCCCGCAGCGGGATGTGGCGGGCCTCGGCGGCCTCCCACAGGCGTTCCCGCCGAGTCCTGGGTGGCGGCGACTCGTCGGCCATCTGGCAATCATGCCAGGCTGGGCTGCCCGCGGACGACCTGATCATGGCCGGCGGAGCCGGCGACGCGCCGGAAGGCGGGCCAGGCAGCCGGCTAGCTCCGCTCCCGGCCGGCCCGGACATAGCGGATGCCGAGGCGGTGAACCTCCGCGCGCAGGCCGTACCGGTCCAGGCTGAGCTCGCCGCGTGCGAACGCCTCGCGGGCCTGGTCTTCCTGCCTGGCGCGCCGCTGCCCGGCCGCCGCCACCTTCGCGGCCGCGAGCCTGGGCACGCAGGCCACGCCGTCGTCGTCGGCGACGATCACGTCGCCAGGTGCCACCGTGACGCCGGCGATGCGGACCGGTACGTTCACGCAGCCGGGCGAGGCCTTCCGGGTGCCACGGGCGCTGACCGAACGCGACCACACCGGGAACCGCGCGCGGGTGATCTCGGCGGTGTCCCTGACCCCGGTGGTGGTCACCAGGCCGTGCACACCGCGCGCGGCCAGCGACGTGGTGATCAGCTCGCCCGCGTACCCGCAGCGAGACGGCGACATCGTCGTTACGACCAGGACATCACCCGGTTTCGCCTGCTCAACGGCCACATGGATCATGAGGTTGTCATCCGGCGCGCACAGCACGGTAACCGCGGTCCCGGCGATCCGGGCGCCCGGCCAGACCGGCCGCAGCCGCCTGCCCAGCAGCCCGCCGCGGCCGGCCGCCTCGTGCACCGTGGCCACGCCGAGCTCGCCGAGCGCGGCCGCCACGCCCGGATCCGCGCGCGGCGGATCGACCAGGACCACCGGCCGCATGCTGGCACCTCGCTCTTGGTTGACGGGAGCATCAACAGCAATTTAGGTTCAGTTCAAAAATTATCCTGAACGAACGCGTCTGGAGCTACCGCCGATGAGGATCTTCAACGGTATTTCGGAACTGATCGCCGGGGCCGGCGAGGAACTCGGCACCACCGGCTGGGTCACGGTGGACCAGGAGCGCATCAACACCTTCGCGGACGCGACCGGCGACCACCAGTGGATCCACGTGGACACCGACAAGGCGGCGGCGGGCCCGTTCGGCGGCACGATCGCGCACGGCATGCTCACGCTCTCGCTGCTGCCCTCGTTCACGTCCCAGCTCTACTGGGTCGACGGCGTCACGATGGCCATCAACTACGGCCTGAACAGGGTCAGGTTCCCGGCACCGGTCCCGGCCGGATCGAGACTGCGGGCCACCTCGCGGATCACCACGGTGACCGAGCTGGACGGCGCGGCGCAGGCCGAGCTGTCCACCACGATCGAGATCGAGGGCGTCGCCAAGCCGGCCTGCGTCGCCGAGTCCGTCGTCAGGTACATAGCCTGACTAGCGGCCGGTCTTCGCGCCGCGCGGCCCGCGCTGAGCCGGCCCGCCATGCCCGGCCGGCCGGGGCATCCCCAGGCCGTGCCGCACCAGGGACTGGGCCGTCCTGATTACCGTGTCCAGCGAGCCACGCCGCGGATTCCACCATTCGGCGGCCGAGTTGAGCGCGCCGAGCACCAGCATCCTGGCCACCACTGGATCGACGTCCGGACGCACCAGGCCGGCCTGCGCGGCGTCTTGCACGAGCTGGCGCCACAGGTCGCCGTACCTCGAGGCCTCGGCGCAATAGCGGATCCGGACGTGTTCTGGCATCTGCCCGGCATTGCGGATCGCCGCGGCCGGGTAGTCGGAGATGTCGAGCTCGTATCGCAGGTGCCCCTCCACCGCGGCGTCGATGCGGCCCAGCGGGCCGGTGCCCGGCGGCAGCCCGGCCAGTATCTGGTCGATGTGGTCGCGCATCCGGGCGATCCCGGACCAGGTGACCTCCTCGATGAGATCGTCCCGGGACGGGAAGTAGTAGTAGATCGCGGGCGTCTGCAGGCCGGCCTGACCGGCGACGTCGGCGAGCCGGGTGCCGACGTAGCCCTTCCGGCTGAGCACGTGGGCCGCGGCGTCCAGGATCCGCCGCCGGGTGCGGGCGGACTTCGATCTGCCGTCCGCCGCGGCGGGCTGGCCGGCAGATTTTCTACTCACAATTTGAAATCATAGCCGCGCGGTGCGACGCCGGCTTGGCGCGGTGCGACGCCGGCTTGGCGCGGAACGTGAGCAGCGTGGCAGCAGTCGCAATGCTTCGCGTTAACCGCGGAGCCCCGCCGCTGTCTCACGTACCGGGACGGAGGGCCACGAGGCCCTGCCCGGGGAGGCGGGCTACCGGCCCAGGGCGCGGTATGAGGTGCGGATGAGCCGGTCGAAACCCCGGTCGGTGAGGACCCGCTGCGCGAACAGGATGCTGCGGGCGCCTCCGCCCACGGCGTAGCGGGTGCGGGGCCGCGGGCTCTGCACGGCCTTGCCGATGGTGTCGGCGACGACCGCTGGCCCTGAGGTCAGCCGGGACTTGTCGGTGGCCCGCAGCGTGCCGCTGACGAACCTGGCCTGCTCCCGGTAGGGGGTGCCTGCCGAGGCCGCGTCCAGGTTGTCCGCGGAGATGCCCGCCCACTCGGTGCGGATGGCGCCGGGCTCGATGACGATGACCTTGATGCCGAACTGCGCGACCTCGGCGCGCAGGCTGTCGCTGAGACCTTCGACCGCGAACTTGGCGGCGTGATACCAGCTGCCGAGCGGTTCCCAGATCTTGCCGCCGACGGAGGAGATGTTGACGATGTAGCCGTCGCGCTGGGCGCGCATGTGCGGGAGCACGAGCTGGGTCAGCCGGGCCAGCCCGAAGACGTTCACGTCGAACTGGCGGCGCGCCGCGGCGATCGGGACATCCTCCAGCGCCCCGTAGGAGCCGTAGCCGGCGTTGTTGACCAGCACGTCGATCCGGCCCGTCTCGGAAATGATCTTGCCGACCAGCGCCACCAGGGCCGCGTCGTCGGTGACATCGGCCGGCTCGGTGCGGATGCCCCGCTCCTTCAGCGCCGCCATCCGGTCCGCCCGGCGGGCGACGGCGTACACGGTGTAGCCGAGCTGGGCCAGGCGCCGCGCGGTGGCATCGCCGATCCCCGAGGACGCTCCGGTAACGAGGGCAACTTTCACGGTCATGAGGCTTCTCCCTGGCGACGGCGGCGCCCGCGGCACGCTTAGATCTTTACCGAACGGAGCACCCCGGTCAGCATCGGCATGCGGAACTCGCCGCTGGCGGTCTCCGGCCGGGACATCAGGTAATCACGCACCCGGTCCAGCTGCTGGCTGCGCTCGGCGGGATCCATCACCAGCTGCCTGGAGTGCGTCGCGATCATGGCGACCAGGGAGTCGGCCGTACGCAGCCGGCCGTGCTCGAACTCGGCCGGGCTGGGCGGCCCGAAGAACGTGCTGTCGATGGCCGAGCCCGGCCAGTCGGGAGGCCCGGCCGTCCAGCCGCTCCAGGTGGCACTCTGCGGGCAGACCCGGCACAGCCCGGCCACCCAGTCCTCCCGGTCGTCAGCCATGTTCCACAGCCCGGCGAAGACCCCGCCCGGCGTCAGCACCCGGGCGATCTGCGGTACCGCGAGGTCCATGGTGAACCAGTGCGCGGACTGGCCGCACAGCACCGCGTCCACCGAGGCGTCCGGCAGCGGGATGTCCTCGGCCTGGCCGGGCAGCGCGGTGACCTCCGGCTGGCCGCGGCGCAGCTCGGCCAGCATGGCCGGATCCGGCTCCACCGCGACCACGGTGACCTCCGGCGGACCAGCCAGCCGGGCGATCGCGGCGGTGAGCTTGCCGGTGCCGGCGCCCAGGTCGAGGACCCGCAGCTGATCGCGGCCGCGGGCCGGCGCGACCGCCCAGTCCACCGCGGCCGCGGCGTAGCCGGGGCGGTGCTCGGCGTAGGCGGCCGCCTGGCGGCCGAACGATGCGGCGCGGCGCGCCCAGAGGTCGTCGCGCGGCATATCGCGTGCGTCCACGCGCGACATCGTAGCCGGGCCGTCGGCGCGTCCTGGCGGGGCCTCGGGCGTGTCCTGGCGGGGCCTTGGGCGTGTCCTGGCGGGGCCTTGGGCGTGTCCTGGCGGGGCCTTGGGCGTGTCCTGGCGGGGCCTTGGGCGTGTCCTGGCGGGGTTTTGAGCGCGTCCAGGCCGGGTTTCGGCGCGCCCCGGCCGGGCCTTGGGTGCGTCCTGGCCGGCCCTGACGGCGGGCGCCTGCCCATTGCCGAGAACTGCCCGCGTGCTCCATGCTGCCCGTGGGTGCGCCAGGATGGGAGCAACGAGCGGTGAGGAGCCGGGCATGACGAAGTTTCTGCTGCTAGCCAGCTGCGCGGACGGCGCCCGGACCCCGGTGCGCGGGCCTGGAACCCCGGGATATGAGCTGGTCACGTATCGGAATCAGTTCCGGTACAGCGCGCCGGCCTGCCTAGACGTCCCACCCTCCCTTTGATAGACCAGGGCCCAGAGACGCCGGCGCAGGTCAGTGGGCGGTTTCAGGTAACGAAGGGAGCCCGGCGGTGTCTGCATACCTGATCCGGCGGTTCGGGACGTCGATCGTGATCCTGATCGGCATCTCCATCTTCGTCTTCGGCCTGCTGCACGCGGTGTTCCCGTCCCCGGCCCGGGCCGTCCTCGGCCCGAAGGCCTCGCTGCTGGCCATCGAATCGTGGAACCGGTCGCACGGGTTCAGCGGATCCGTGTTCGCCCAGTACTGGCACTACGTAGACGGCGTGCTGCACGGCAACCTCGGCTATTCCTACAAGGCCAACCAGACCGTGGCCGCGCTGTTCCAGGAGCGCTGGGCACGCAGCCTCTACCTGGTCGGGGTCTCGACGGTGCTGGCGGTGCTGATCGCGATCCCGCTGGGGATCTACCAGGCGGTGAAGCGGAACAGCGTCGGCGACAACGTGGCCACCAGCCTGGCCTTCACCTTCTACGCGATGCCGGACTTCCTGCTCTACCTCATCGCCATCTCGGTGTTCGCGCTGACGCTCAAGATCTTCAACTACCAGGCGAGCCAGTCCACCTCGGTGATCACGGTCATGGGTGACTGGCGCAGCATGACGCTGCCGATCGTCTGCCTGACCCTGCTGATCGTGGCCGGCTACTCCCGGTACATGCGGTCGTCGGCGATGGACACGCTGGCCCAGGACTACATCAAGGCGGCGCGGGCCAAGGGGCTGCCCGAGCGTCTGGTGCTGTACCGGCACCTGCTGCGCAACGCCTGCCTGCCCATGATCACGCTGATCGGCCTGTCCATCCCGGACCTGCTGGCCGGCAACCTCATCGTGGAGACCGTGTTCAACTACCAGGGCCTCGGCCTGCTGTTCTACAACAGCCTGCAGAACGAGGACTATCCCGTGCTGCTCGCCTACACCCTCGTCGGCGCGGTGCTGACCGTGCTGGGCAATCTCGTCGCCGACATCGCCCTGACCGTCGCCGACCCGCGCATCCGGCTGACCTGACCCTGACCCCGAGGCCGTCGCGACCCTAGGAGGCAGCATTGGCCAGCACCGTCCCTTCGCTCCCGCCGCTGGACATCAAGCGCGCGCCTGAGGGCGGCGAGATCGGCCCCATCCAGACCGGCTGGCGGCTGGCCTTTCGGGAGTTCTCACGCAACCGGCTGGCCATCATCGGCCTGGGCATCCTGGCCTTCTTCGTGCTGTTCAGCTTCGCCGGACCGCTCGTCTACCACGCGAACGTGCTGAGCACCAACCTGACCGAGGCCAACTCGCCGCCGGGCGTGGGCCACCCGCTCGGCACCGACAACGAGGGCATCGACGTGCTCGGCGAGCTCATGCGGGGCGGCCAGGCCTCGCTGGAAATCGGCTTCCTGTCCGCGGTCATCGGCATCGTCCTCGGCGCGGCCTGGGGAGCGATCGCCGGGCTGATCGGAGGGATCTTCGACTCGACGCTGATGCGGATCGTGGACATCCTGCTCTCGATCCCGTTCCTGTTCGTGGTACTGATCGTGGCGGTCAGGTACGGGGCGACCGTGCTGTCGCTGTCCCTCATCATCGGGTTGTTCACCTGGCTGGTGCCGGCCCGGCTGGTGCGCGGTGAGGTGCTGACGCTGCGGACCAGGGACTTCATCGCCGCGGCTCGTACCGCGGGCGCGCGGCGGTGGCGGCTGATCAACCGGCACCTGATCCCGAACGCGCTCAGCGTGATCATCGTCAACGTCACGTTCAACATCGCCGATGCGATCCTGGCCGTCGCCTACCTGGGCTTCCTCGGCTTCGGCCTGCACTACCCGAACTACGACTGGGGCGACCTGCTGTCCAACGGCACCACCTACATTCTGGACGGGTACTGGTGGCTGATCTACCCGGTGGGCCTGGCCATCATTCTCACCGTGATGGCCTGCAACCTGGTCGGGGACGCGTTGCGCGACGCGCTGGACGTGCGGCTGCGGCGCCGGTGAGACCCGTGAGCGCGAGGGCCTGAGGAGCCGCGATGCCAGCTGTCCTCGAGATCAGGGACTTGTCGACGCACATCCAGCTGACCAAGTCGGTGGTGCAGGCGGTGGGGAACATCGACCTGAACATCGAGCAGGGAGAGACGCTCGGCCTGGTGGGGGAGTCCGGGTGCGGCAAGTCGATGACCGGGCTGTCGATCATGGGCCTGCTCCCGCCCGGCGGCCGGATCATCGGCGGCTCGATCACGCTGGACGGCCGGGAACTGGTCGGCCTGTCCGACGTGCAGATGCGCTCGATCCGCGGCAACGACATCGCGATGATCTTCCAGGACCCGCTGACCTCGCTCGACCCGACCAAAACCATCGGCTATCAGGTGGCCGAGCCGATCCGGCTGCACCGCGGCGCGGGCAAGCAGGAGGCCATGGACCGCGCGGCCGAGGTGCTCGCGCTGGTCGGCCTGCCCCGGCCGAGGGAACGTCTCGGCGACTACCCGCACCAGCTTTCCGGCGGCCTGCGGCAGCGGGTCATGATCGCGATGGCCCTGGGCTGCGAGCCGAAGCTGCTGATCGCTGATGAGCCGACCACGGCGCTGGACGTCACCATCCAGGCCCAGATCCTGACCCTGCTGGACCGCCTCAAGGAACAGCTCGGCATGGCCATCCTGCTCATCACGCACGACATGGGCGTGATCGCGGGCCACGCCGACCGGGTGGAGGTGATGTACGCGGGCCGGCTGGTCGAGACGGCAAACACCGGCACGCTATTCAGCCACATGCATCACCCGTACACCCAGGCGCTGCTCGGCTCTATCCCGCGGCTGAACCAGGACAGCAGCCAGCGGCTGCTGAACATCCCCGGAATCCCGCCCGACCTGGCGAACCCGCCGCCTGGCTGCCGGTTCGCCGCCCGGTGCAGCCAGGCCACCGAAAAGTGCCAGGCCGACGAGCCGCCGCTCGCCAGCTACGGACTTGATCATTTTTTTGCCTGCTGGCATCCGGTCGACGGTCCCGCCCGGCTGCCGGACGCGCCCGCAGCCGAGGCGCTGGCCGCCAGGGAAGCGACGGCGCAGGAGACGGCCGCCGCGGAGGAGGAGCTGGCGGCGGCTGGGCAGGAAACGGCGGCGGCTGGGCAGGAAACGGCAGCGGCTGGGCAGGAACAGGCGGCGGCTGGGCAGCAAGAGGCGGCGGCGGTACCGGGCGAGGCCGCGGCCCGGCCCGCGTCCAGCCGGCCCGGACCCGGTGCGCCCGCGGTCCGGGGCGACGGGCATGGGCCCGCCCCGGTGCTGACGGCCCGCCCGGCTGGCCCGGGCGAGCTGCCCGGCCAGAACAGGGCGGTCGGCCACGATGGCATTGCGGCCGGGCCGCCGCTGCTCGAGGTCGGTGACGTGGTCAAGGAGTTCCCGGTCACCGCGGGCGCGATCCTGCAGCGCCGGGTGGCCAGCGTGCACGCGGTGTCCGGAGTCTCGTTCACGATCAACGCCGGGGAGACGTACGGCCTGGTGGGGGAGTCCGGCTGCGGGAAGACGACGATCGGGCGGGTGATCGTCGCCCTGGAACGGCCCACCACCGGATCGGTGCGGTTGCGCGGCACGGACATCTCCGCGCTGTCGCGCGGCGACCTGCGGCGTCACCGTCGCGATCTGCAGATGATGTTCCAGGACCCCTACTCCTCCCTCGACCCCAGGATGCGGGTGGGGGCTATCGTCCGGGAGCCGCTCGCCATCCAGCACCAGGGCAGCCGCGAGCAGCAGCAGCAGCGAGTGTTCGAACTGCTGGACGAGGTCGGCCTGCCGCGTAACGCGGTCGAGCGGTACCCGCACGAGTTCTCCGGCGGGCAGCGCCAGCGCATCGGGCTGGCCCGCGTGCTCACGCTCAATCCGCAGGTCATCGTGGCCGACGAGCCGGTGAGCGCGCTGGACGTGTCGATCAGGGCGCAGGTACTCAACCTGATGAAGCGGCTGCAGGCCGACCACGGCCTGACCTACATCGTGATCTCGCACGACCTGGCCGTGGTCAAGTACATGGCAGACCGGATCGGCGTCATGTACCTGGGCAAGCTTGTGGAGGAGGGTTCGAGCGAGGACATCTACCACCGGGCCGCGCACCCCTACACGGCCGGCCTGATCGCGACGATCCCGGTGCCCGATCCGCAGGCGGCGAGGACCACGACCGAGGCGGGAATCAGGGGGGAGCTGCCGAGCCCCATCAACCCTCCGTCCGGCTGCCGGTTCCGCACCCGCTGCCCGTTCGCCCAGGATGTGTGCGCGGAAGCCGAGCCCCCGCTGCGCTCGTTCGGGCCCGGGCACAGGGCGGCATGCCACTTCCCGCTGCAGACCCCCCGGCCGGACGCAGACGGGCCCGCCGACCTGAGCCCGGCGGGGGCGGCGAGCAGGCAGAATGGGCCGGCCGGGCCGGCCGGCGGCCAGCCGGGCGATAGCAACTTGTGACATTTTCGCACTGTGACCGCCGCGGCGGCCCGGCTACGCTTCGCCCAAGCGGCCGTGCTGAAAGGCCAGGCTGACGCGCCGACAAGCCCGTTTCGACCGGGCGGGAAGCGGGAGCGATGACCAGATTCGCGCGCCCGGGTATCGTGATCGCCACACTGGCCGTGGCCGGCGTGACCGTGCTGGCCGGCTGCGGCAAGGCCTCGAACGCGACGCCGTCCACGAGCCTGGGCGGCGGGTTCGGCACGGTTCCGCCCCCGTCCACCAGCGCGCAGCACGCGGGCACGGTGACCTGGGCGGAAAGCCCGGGCACCGCCCCCACCTGGATCCTGCCAATCATCACGTCCGCCGCGTTCACGGTTTACGACACCAACCAGTTCAGCTACCTGATGTGGCGGCCGCTGTACTGGATGTCGAACGGGGTCCAGCCGACCGAGACACCCGCGATGAGCCTGGCGAACCCGCCGAAGTGGTCCAACGGTAACAAGACCGCCACCGTCACGCTGAAGAGCAACTACAAGTGGTCCGACGGCCAGCCGGTTACCTCCAAGGACGTGCTGTTCTTCTTCGACGAGATCAAGGCCGCAATCAAGGAGAACGCGTCGAACTGGGGCCCGTACACGCCGGGCCTGGGCATCCCTGACGAGGTGGCGAGCCTCACCGCACCGAGCGCGAACACCGTGGTGTTCACCTTGAAGAAGCCGGTCAACCCGCAGTGGTTCTGGTACAACCAGCTCTCCAACGTGATCCCGATGCCCGCGCACGCCTGGGCCCGGGCCTCGGCCGGCAGCCCGATCCTGGACTTCACGAACCCGGCGAACGCGAAGAAGATCTGGGACTACCTCAACAAGCAGGCAATGTCCCTATCCACCTACACCAGCAACCCGCTGTGGAAGACCGTGGACGGGCCCTACAAGCTGACCCAGTTCAACAACACCACCGGCGCGTTCACGATGACGCCGAACCCGGCTTACGGCGGCCCGCACGCCAAGAAGGTCTCCACACTGCAGGCCGTGCCGTACACCTCCGATACCGCCGAGTTCAACGCGGTCCGGGCCGGCAGCATCGACATGGGATACCTGCCGCTGGACGACATCAAGCAGGTGGAGACGGTCAAGCAGGGTGGCTACAACGTGTTCGGCTACCCCAGCTGGGGATTCACCTACGTCACCTACAACTTCCTCGACAAGACCGGCCACTTCAACAACGTCATCGCCCAGCTCTACTTCCGGCAGGCGTTCGCGCACCTGGAGAACGAGCCGGGCTACATCAAGGCGTTCTTCGGCGGCGCGGGCGGCCTGGCCTACGGCCCGGTGCCGTCCGTCCCGAAGAGCCCGTACACGCCGGCCAACGCGGTGAAGAACCCGTACCCGTTCAGCGTGTCCACCACGGTCAAGATACTGAAGAGCCACGGCTGGAACGTGGTCCCCGGCGGCACCGATACGTGTGCCAAGCCGGGCACCGGCGCCGACCAGTGCGGCGCCGGCATCCCGGCCGGGACCAAGCTGTCGTTCAACCTGATCTACGCCACGTCGCCCAGTTATCTCGGCGAGATGGTCACCGACCTCGCCTCACAGGCGGCCAAGGCCGGGATCCAGATCCACCTGCAGAGCAGCAACTTCAACTACATCGTCAACAACTACGACAACCCGATACCGAGCGGCAAGCCCAACATCAACAAGTGGGCGATGGAGGACTTCGGCGGGTACACCAACAACACCTACCCGACCCAGCTCAGCATCTTCAGCCCCGGCGTGCTGAACGAGGGCAGCTACAACAACCCGACCGCCACCAAGCTGATCCACGCGTCGGTGAGCAGCGGCAACCCGGCCGCGGTGAAGACCGAGGCGTCGTTCCTGACCCAGGATCAGCCGAGCCTCTTCCAGCCGAACCCCGACTACGTCGCGGTGTGGAAGAAGACGATGTCGGGTCCGCAGGCCACCCTCGCCAACCAGACCCAGTACTGGCTCACCCCGGAGTTCTGGTACTTCACCAAGTAGGAAGCGCGGGCGCTCATGCGCGCTGAGACTCGCCGATTCCATCACGGTCGCGGCCCCGCCCGCCGACGTGTACCAGGCCGTATCGGATCCGCGTCGGCTGGCGCGCTGGAGCCCGGAGTGCTTCGCCACGCTGGTCTGGTCACGGCGCGGCGGCGCGGCTGCCCGGTTCGTCGGCTTCAACCGGCGCGGCCCGTGGATCTGGTTCACCACCTGCCGGGTGGTGACCGCGGAGCCCGGCCGGGAATTCGCGTTCGACGTCACCACGTTCGGCATGCCGGTGTCCCGGTGGAGCTACCAGGTCGCGGCGGTGAACGGCGGCACCGAGGTGACCGAGCGCTGGCTGGACCAACGCGGCCGGGGTGCGCACGTCCTCGGCCGGGTATTCACCGGCAAGGTCGCCAACGCCCGGTCCGAGGCCAATCGCGAGGGCATCAGCACCACGCTGGCCCGCCTTAAGCGCGAGCTTGAGTCAGTCCGCCGCTAGGCCCGGCCGCCGTTCGGCGATCCTGGCGCGGGCACGCCGATCGGGCTGGGATAAGGCAGCACCGTGGCGCAGGCCCGCGCGATCGGGGTCAGGACGGCCGTCAGCTCCGCCACCGCCGCGGGCCCGAGACGGGCCCAGGGTCCCGCGGCGGCAGCGTCGGTGGCAGCCTCCACGCCGCGGTGCCCGGCCCTGCCCTCGTCGGTGAGTTCGCCGTCGGGCCCGACCCAGCCTCGCCGGGCTAGCCGCGACCGCGCCTGATCCCACTGCTCGTCGGTCCAGCCCCGGATCGGCTGCATGTCCTCGCGCCGCAGCTCCAGGCCGCAGCGAAGCACCAGCGCCCCGCAGCCGTCCACGCTCGCCGCCACCAGGGCGGCGTTGTGCCCGTCGCCGCGATGCTCGCGCAGCACCGTCGCCGCCTGCCACAGCCGGGCCAGCGGATCATCGGGAACCGGCAGCCCGGCGCTGGCCGCGCCAAGCACCCGGCCGGCGCAGTCCAGCTCGCTGACCGCACGGCCGAGCAGGTCCGCGGCCGCCACGACCTCGGCGTCCAGCCCGCCGAGCAGGCGGCGCAGCGCGCCGGCCGCCCCGGCCAGCCGCAGCCGCAGCGCCTCGTCCGGCGTGATCAGCTCCCAGATTCCGGGGATCGCGCGGGCCACCATCGCCGGGGCGAAGTTGAAGAACGCGGCGCCGACCACCGCCGCGCTGGTCACCCCCAGCGGGGCGGTCCGGCCCGCGAAGTACCCGCGCCAGAAGCCGCGCAGCCCCGCTTCCTCGAATGCCGCGCGGGCCTGCGGGGAAAAGTACGACACCGCGTGCACCGGCTCGAACAAAGTCCACATCAACCGGGCCGTGCCGGCCGCTTCATCCATCCTCACTCCCCGGCCGGGCAGCCCCGGCGGCTGGTGTCACCCGGACAGGGTGACATAGAGCAGGTAGCCGTTCAGCGTGGTGATGAGCACCGCGATGCCGCCGGCCACCGCGGTGGTGATGCGCCGGTTGACCAGCGCGCCCATGATGTCCTCACGGCGGGTGAGCAGGACCAGCGGCACCAGCGCGAACGGGATGCCGAACGAGAGCACGACCTGCGAGATGACCAGGCTGCTGGTGACCGGCAGCCCGAGCGCCAGCACCAGCAGGGCCGGCAGCATGGTGATCCCGCGCCGGACGAACAGCGGGATGCGGCGCCCGATGAAACCCTGCATCACGACCTGGCCGGCATACGTGCCGACGCTGGACGAGGACAGCCCGGAGGCCAGCAGGGCGACCGCGAACGCGAGGGCGGCGCCGCCGCCGACCAGCCGGCCGATCCCCGCGTGCGCGGCCTGGAGAGACTCGACCTGCGGGGAGCCGCTCTGGCTGAACACCGACGCGGCTATGAACAGCATCGACAGGTTGATCAGGCCGGCCGCGCCCAGCGCCACCAGCACGTCAAGCCGCTGGAAGCGCAGCAGCTCGCGGCGCTCGTCGTCGTTGCGGCAGTGCACCCGGGACTTGGTCAGTGCCGAGTGCAGGTAGACCACGTGCGGCATCACCGTCGCGCCGATGATCGCGACCACCAGCAGCTGGCTGCCCGGGCCGGCCAGGTGCGGGACGAGGCCGGCCGCGATGCTGCGCGGATCCGCCCCCACGGCCACCTGGTCGTAAGCGAAGCCGAGCAGCACGATGACCAGCAGGCCGCTGATCGCGAGTTCGAAGCGCCGGTACCCGCGCTGCTCGAGGGCCAGGACGGCGTACGCCGCCACCGCCGTGATCAGGCCGGCCGGCAGCAGCGGCACGTGGAAGATCAGGTTCAGCCCCAGCGCGGCCCCGACGAACTCGGCCACGTCGGTGGCCATGGCGACGCACTCCGCCTGCAGCCACAGGCCGGCCGACACCGGGCGCGGCAGGTGCGCGCGGCACAGCTCGGGCAGGTCCCGCCCGGTGGCGACGCCGGTCTTGGCCGACAGGTACTGGACCAGCATGGCCATCAGGTTGGCCAGCACGATCACCCAGGCCAGCGCGTACCCGAACCGGGCGCCTGCGGAGAAGTTGGTGGCGAAGTTGCCGGGGTCGATGTAGGCGACAGACGCGACGAAGGCCGGCCCGAGCAGCGCGACGAGGCCGCGGGCCCGGCCCCGTGACCGAAGCAGGCGCAGCCCGCTTTGCGGCTCGGCGGCCCCGGCGGCGACCGGATCCGCCGACGCCTCGGCCCGGGCGCGGGCCGACCCGGGGGACCTGGCCCCGGCCACCATCCGCAGTTGCTGAACGGGATTCATGGCCATCCGTCATGGCCGGCGGCCGGGTCCCTCGCAGCCACCGCCCAGGCCTAGCCGACCGACGGGCCGAGCCCGAGCGATTGCGGCGTGCTGGCGTCCGGCGACGGCTGATTCAGGCCCTCGTCGAGCGAGCCGTACTCCGTCATCAGCGCCCGGCTGCCGCCCCAGGGCGTCTGTTCCTCGGCGACCAGGGTGTTGGTGGTGAGCAGCAGCCCGGCCACCGAGGCTCCGTTCTGCAGCGCAGAGCGGGCCACCCGCAGCGGGTCGATGATGCCCATCTCGAGCATGTTGCCGTAGCGGCCCTCCAGCGCGTCGAATCCCTCGTCGGGACCCATCGCCTGCATCCGCTGCACGACCTCCTGGCCCGAATACCCGGCGTTCGCGGCGATGAGGTAAGCAGGGTCGTTCAGCACGCTGCGCACGATCGCTGCGCCGGTCGCGTGGTCTCCGGAGACTTCCAGGCCGTCCAGCGCTCCCGCGGCGTGCATCAGCGCGGCCCCGCCGCCGGCCACGATGCCCTCGGCCATCGCGGCCCGGGTGGCCGACAGCGCATCCTCCACCCGGTGCTGCAGTTCCTTGAGCTCCGCGGGGGTGGGCGCCCCCACCTTGATCACCGCGACCTTGCCGGTCAGCGTGCCGATCCGCTCGGTGAGCACGTCCTCGTCCACGCCGAACGTGGCCCGCTCCAGTTCGGCCCGCAGCTGGGCGACCCGGAACTCGACGTCGTCGGAGGACCGGCTGCCGCCGATGATCGCGGTCTTGTCCGCGTTGACGCGTACCTGCGAGGCCCGGCCGAGGTGCTCGGTGGTCATCGTCTCCAGGGTCAGTCCCGAGTGCTTGCTGTACACGGCCCCGCCGCAGACCGCGGCGATGTCCTCCAGCTTGTGCAGCCGGCGGTCGCCGAAGCCGGGCGCCCGCACCGCGACGCACTGGAACATCCCGTTCACGTGGTTGTGCACCAGCATGCTCAGCGCGGTGCCCTCGACGTTCTCGGCGATGATGACCAGCGGCCGCGGCGCCCGCATCACCTTGTCCAGCAACGGCATGAGCTGCTGGACCTTGGTGATCTTCTCGCTGCACAGCAGGATGTACGGATCCTCGACGATCGCCTCGAGGCTGGCCGGGTTGGTCACCATGTAGGGCGAGAGGTACCCGTTGTCGAACTCGAAGCCCTCGACGAAGTTGACGCTCATCCCGGACGTGGGCGACTCCTCCACGGTCACGATGCCGCCGTCACCCACCGTGTGCAGCGCCTTCGCGATCACCGCGCCCACGGTGTCGTCGTCGTTGGCCGAGATCGCGGCCACCCGCTGGTAGTCGTCCTCGGTGACCACCGGGTGGGCGACCTTCTGCAGGTGCTCGACGAGCCGGCCGACCGCGAGGTCGATGCCGCGCTTGACCAGCACCGGGTTGGCCCCGCCGTCGATTGCCTTCATGCCCTCCCTGATGATCGCCTGGGCGATGACGGTGGCCGTGGTGGTGCCGTCGCCGACGATGTCGTTGGTCTTGATCGCCGCTTCCTTGACCAGCTGGGCGCCCATGTTCTCGAACTGGTCACCGAGGTGGATCTCGCGCGCGATCGTCACCCCGTCGTTGGTGACGACCGGCGACCCGGTGATCTTTTCCAGGATGACGTTGCGGCCCTTGGGCCCGAGCGTGGACTTGACGGCCTCGGCCAGCTGGTCGACCCCGGCCAGCAGCAGGCGGCGGGCATCCTCGCCGAAACGCAGTTCCTTGGCCATCTGTTCTCCTCCGGTGCCCTGCGTATGCGTACTGGGTTAGTGGTGGCTAGGGGACGAGGATGGCCCGGCCGCGTATCCGGCCGGCGTCGAGGTCGGCCAGCGCTTCGGTCGCGGCATCCAGCGGATAGGTCCTGGTGTGCAGCGTAACCTTGCCCGCCTGGGCCAGGTCCATCAGCTCGGCCAGCTCGTTGTACGTGCCGACGATGTTCCCGATGATGTTGCGCTCGGTGGAGATGATGTCCAGCGTCGGGATGTGCAGGGTGCCGCCGTAGCCGATCACGAAGTACGAGCCGGCCTCGCGGGTCATGTTCCAGCCGTCCTGCTCGGCGCCCTGCTCGGCCACGAAGTCGAGCACTACGTGCGCGCCCCGCCCGCCGGTGAGATCCTTCACCGCTTCGACCTGGCCGCCGTCGGCGACCACGGTGTGGTCGGCGCCGATCTGCTCGGCGAGCTTGAGCGCGTCGGGGTGGCGGTCCACCACGATGATCGTGGTCGCGGTCAGCGCGGACAGGCACTGGACGCCGATGTGCCCCAGGCCGCCGGCCCCGATGACCACGGCGGTCGTGCCCGGGTAGAGCAGCGGGATCGCCTTGCGCACCGCGTGGTAGGCCGTGATGCCGGCGTCGGCCAGCGCCGCGACGTCCTGCGGCCTGGTCGACGGGTCGAGCTTGACGCAGGCCCGCGCCGAGGTGAGCAGGTATTCGGCCATGCCGCCGTCGCGGCTCAGGCCGGGGAAGGCGCTGTTCTCGCAGTGCATGTCGTCGCCGGCCCGGCACGCGTGGCACAGGCCACAGGTGACGAGGGGATGCAGGATGACCGTGTCACCGACGGCCACGTTGGTGACCCCCGAGCCGACCTCATGCACCCAGCCGGCGTTCTCGTGACCGAGGATGTAGGGCAGCGGCGTGCCCATGGCGGCGTCCCACTGGCCTTCCATGATGTGCAGGTCGGTGCGGCAGACGCCGGCGCCGCCGATCTTGACGATCACGTCGAGGGCACCGCTGATCTCGGGCTCCGGTACCTCGTCGATCACGGGCATCTCGTGGAACTTGTGCAGCCTGACGGCCTTCACTGCTGCTCCTCCTCACCTTGTCCTGGTGCATCGTAACGGTGCTTCAGCATGCCCCGGCAGATGCTGCCGTTGGCTTCCAGGCTGGTCCGGGTCAGCTTGGCCTTGCGCAGGTGCAGCGGCAGCGATTCCGGTTCCACCGCCGCGCCCGTCTTCGGGTCGATGAGCAGCGGTGCGTCGTCGCCGGCCGGCAGCCCCAGCTCGGCCCGGCGCTCGCGCAGCCGCCGCAGCGGCCGCGAGTCCGGCGCCTCGCCCAGGGTGAGCTGCTGGAGCCGGGCCGGATCCGTCCCGGCGGCGAGCAGCGGCCGGCATACCTGGTCGGTGCCGGCCAGCACCGCCTTGCGCAGGAAGTCGGCGCGCAGCCCGTCCAGCTCGCTGACCGCCTCCCCGTCGAAGGTGGCAGCGAAGCCCGCCCTCGCGGCCACCCCGTCGTTGATCGCCCCGGCCGCGAAGTGATCCTCGAGCACGATCTCGGCCCGGCGCACGCCCGGCAGCGCGGTGACCGCGTCGTAGGCGTCCGCGACCATCAGGAACGCGAAGTTGGGTGCGCAGAAGTAGGTGGGCAGCCGCAACCGGATCTGCGCGTCGCCGGCCGCGGAGAGACGGCACGAGGTGACGAAGCCAAGCGAGGTGATCGGCTCGTCCAGTTCGGGGTCGCGTACCGTCTCCAGCGCGGCCAGTAGCCGCCCGGCCCCCGGGGGTGCTTCCCCCGGGGGCGCGTTCGGGGATGCGGCTGCCACTGGGCTGGTCATGCCCCCGAGGCCGCGTGCTCCTCGGGCTGGCCGCCGAGCACCTCATGGGCGCCGGGCGTGGCGACCTTCAGCTGGTACTCGGCCGGCACGTCGATGTCGTACAGCTTGGCCGCGTTCAGGCCCATGATCTTCTTCTTGCCCTCGGTGCCCAGCCGGGGGTAGTCAGAAAGCTCGGGATCGTCGGGCATCTTCCAGTCGACGAGCCCCTCGACCTGCCACTTCGGCTCCCAGATCGCGTAGTCGCTGCCGAACAGCATCTTGTCCTCGCCGACCCAGAACAGCAGCTCGCCCATGACCTTGGCGAAGAACTTGGGCCGCGCGTGCATGAGCCCGCCGAGCGCCACCGCGAGCCCGGCGTACACGTTCGGCTCCTGCGTGGCCATGAAGCAGAAGTCCTCGATCCGGGGCAGGCCGACGTGCTCGACGATGAAGTTCAGGTTGGGGAAGTCGGTCGCGGCGTGGTCCACGTCGGCCACGTCGAAGGCGTCCTTGTCCAGCGGCCAGATCGTCGGGCCCTTGTGCACGTGAATGTTCTTGATACCGAGATCCTGGGCCGCGCCCAGGAACGTGTAGGCCTCGGGGTCGCTCAGCTTGTAGCCCCGTGAGCCCTTGTTCCACTCGGCCGTGTACAGCTTGAGCCCCTTGGACCCGAAGCGCTCGGCGTTCCGCCGCAGCTCTTCCAGGCCCGCCTCACCGTCGCGCGGGTCGAACCGGGTGTTGTAGACGAACTTGCCCGGGTGCTTCTCGCCCATCAGCGCGTTGCGCTCGGTGGTGTTGAAGCCTTCCTTGTACCACTCCTTCAGGTATGTCGGCTGGAAGATGGCCACGTCGACGTAACCGTCCTCGAAGACGTCCTTCATCAGGTCGTCCTCGGAGTACTTCTGGAAGTGCTCGATAGACCAATGCGTGGCCGGCGGGCCGAGACCCTGGTAGGCGTGGAAGCACTCGATCCAGCCCTTGGCGTACTGCTCGGCCCCCGGGACCCAGTTGTCCGGGGCTGCATTCCAGTAGTGCATGTGGCCATCGACAACGAAGTACTTCTCGCCGTCCTTCTGGTACACGGTTCCTCCTCGTTGCGGGCCGAAGTGGTTACCTTGCGCCTAGCCGCCAGCCCGAGCGGCACCGGGCCCCGCGGCCGCAATCTCTTGCTTAGCCGCTGGGCCCGGTGGCGGCAAGGGCCTAGTTGCGTGCTACCAGGTCGAAGCCGAGGTACTCGGCCGCTTCCTCAGGGTTGGCGAACATGATCGTCCGGTCGTCCAGGTGGACCATGCGGCCGTAGTGCGTGGACATGTTCTCCTCGAACTCGTCCGCGCCGAACCAGCCCGGCTCCTCGCCGGCCGCATCGTCGACGTCGGCGTAGATCAGGTCGAACCTGCCCTGGCCGTCCACGCGGATCATCGACGGCAGCGGGGTGATGGTGACGTTGGGCAGCTCCTTCAGCACCTGGGCGATGACTGCGCCGACCTGGTTGTTCATGAGGGTGTACCCGCACATGTTGGACGCGGTGTTGTTGGCCTTGAACGGGCTCTCCGAGGTCTTGAACGTGCTCACTGGTTCAGCTCCTTCGGTGCTACCAGGTCGAGGTCGGACAGGATGCCGCTCAGCCGGGCCTTCGCGTTGTCGAGAGAATCCTCGAAGCGGGGCGGCTTCTGCTCCGGCTGCGACCAGAGCGGCTGCATCGCGCGGGCCGCCGCGATGGCCTGCGGCACCCAGTTGGACAGCCACCCCTGGATGATTTCCTTGTTCTGGCCGGCGAACTCGCGGTCGGCCGTCAGCAGATGGAACATCGCCCTGGTGTAGCGCAGGTCGCGCTCGGCGAAGTCGTACTCCTCGGCGCCGATGACCGTCGGAGTCACGAAGTCCCCGTTGCGGGGGGCCGCGTGCATGACCAGGCTGCTGCGGAACGGCTCGCCCACCAGCGGCTCGAAGATCACGTTCGCCGCGAAGATGGCCTCGCACCAGTCGTCGATGCCGGTGAGCGCCTCGGCCAGCTTGCGGGTCTCCTGCCACGCCGGGTCGCTGTTCCACGTCTCGAGGTGCGCGGAGCCGTCGAAGCCCTCGATCTCCTCGCTCAGCGTCAGGTTGTACAGCGCCAGGTCCTGCGCGGACCGGATCCGGTGCATGCCGTTGACCGCCATCGCGGTGTTGTGCATGTTCGTCGGGCCGCGCCGGTTGGCGTTGGAGAACAGGTACAGGCCCAGGCCGTGGTCCACGTGCATCCACGCGCCGACGTTGCGCTCGACGAAGTTCACCCAGCTGCGTGTCCACTGGTCGAACGCCTTCGTCGCCCTGGCCGTCTCGATGTTCTGGTTGAGCTGGCGGACGACGTTGGCGTTGTAGCGGTAGAGGGTGAGTTCCCACTCCTCGTTCGGGTCGCGGAACTCATGCCAGCCGTGCGCCGGCCAGTCGTAGCCCTTGCCGCCCGAGCCGGGATACCGCTTGGGCTCCGGCTTGTCCGATCCCCACGCCTTGAGCGCGGTCCACTCGAGCGGATAGCCGCCCTTGCCGTCGGCGAACCCGTACAGCCAGCCCTGCGCGAGGTAGTGCCGCGGGTCGGGCTGCACCTCGACGGTGACGTCCTCGTAGTGGGTCTGCTTGCGCTTTTGCGGCGTGAAGTAGTTGTACCTGCGGGCATGGGAGTCGGGGAACTCCTTCGCCCCGGCCTCGGCATCGGTAAAGACTGGCTTCGGGACGCTGCGTTCATCCGAGGTAGTCATGAGGTCCTTTCCTTACCTTGAGACGTCACCGGGTTTCCTCACCCTTCGTTGGGGTCGCCAGTGGTGGTGAACTTGTCGAAATACACGCGTTCCTCGGGCACTCCGAGCTGGGTCAGCAACGGCACGGCCGCCTCCACCATCGGCGGCGGGCCGCAGATGTAGGCGTGTACCTCCTTGAGGTTGGTCTCGTGCCGCTTCACCACATCGGTGATCAGGCCTACCTCGCCGTTCCAGTCTTCGGAGTCATCGGGCTCCGATAGCGCGGGCACGTACCGGAAGTTCTCCAGCGTCTTCTCCAGCTCGCGGAGTTCGGCCTCGAAGCAGAGGTCGCGGCTGCGCCGCGCGCCGTAGTAAAAGGTGGCCTTGCGCGTGATACCGCGCTCGGCCATCGACCGCAGCAGCGACAGGATCGGGGCCATCCCGGCACCGCCACCCACGAAGATCAGGTCCTCGTCGCGGCCTTCACGGAGCGTGAACACGCCGTACGGCCCGCTGAGGTTGAGCCGGTCGCCCACGGCCAGCTGGCCTTCGAGGAAGTGCGAGAACAGCCCATCCGGGTACACCTTGATGACGAACTCGAGTCGGCCGTCCCCGCGCGAGGTGATGTTGGCCATCGAGAACGAACGGGTGGCGTCGGCGCCAGGAACCTCGATATCGACGTACTGCCCGGGGAAGAACTTGATCTCCTCAGGCTCGACCAGCCGCAGCACCAGGTGCCGCATGTCGTGCGTGACCCGCTCGTTGGACACCACCTCGGCCACCGCCTCCTGGATCGGCAGCCCGGACCTGATCATCTCTTCGTCGTAGTGCAGCAGCTCGATCGTCAGGTCCTCGTAGGCATGCGTCCGACACAGCAGCGTGTACCCTTCCTCCTTCTCGAAGTCGGGCAGGGAGAAGGTGGAGTACTTCTCTAGCTCGATATCCTCGCCGTCGAGCATGAACGCCTTACAGGACGAGCACTGGCCCTCCTTGCAGCCGTGCGGGAGCATGATCCCCTGCTCGAACGCCGCGCGCAGGATCGTCTGATCCTCGGCGACCTCCATCTCGATGCCGACCGGCTCGAACCGCACGACATGCTTTTCGGTCATGGCCCCCTCGCGGAGTAGGCAACGGCCTGTGGAAAGGGAGGAGGGCCAGGGGCTTGCCCTGGCCCCCTCCTCGCCTCTTGCGTCCTTCCTGGTTACCGGTCAGGTGTTCGCGGGTGCCGGGCGCCCGGCCGGGCCCTGGCGGTTGTAGTCCTCCTTGAACGCCACCCGCTCCTCCGGCGTCATTTCGTTGAGGATCACGTTCGGGCTGAGCACGGGGCCCATCCGGCGCAGGTGGTCCAGCGTCCACATCTTCTTCTGGTCGCCCAGGTCAAGATGCGGCTGCGCGGTCATGGTCTTGCCGTCGTCCCGGACGTAACCCATGTCGGAGACCACGTCGGCCCAGTTCCAGCCGTGGTACAGGGTCTCCCACTCGCGGGCGCCGATGAGCTGGCCCATGTTGGGGGTGGACCGGCCCTGGTAGGTCGGCCGGAAGGCCTCGACGTCGGTCCAGCGGCAGACCTCGTGGCAGTACGTGCGTACCTGGCCGTCGACCTCGTCGATGACCATGTCCTCGCGGACGAGGCACGGCACCATGCAGGTCCAGCAGCGGTGCGGGTACACGTAGTCGACGTTCTCGGCGACGATCGGGTGGTGCCCGTTCGGGTACTTCAGGCGGTTGTAGTTCTCCCACCACTTGCCGTACTTGTCATACCAGCCCGGGTACTTGAACTCGAACCACTCGAAGTCCTCGTCGGTCATGCTGTCGATGCGCCAGTAGTTCGCCAGCCAGCCGGTGGCGAAGAACTGGGCGACCTCATGGACGTAGCCCTTCTCCCAGATCTGCTTCCACGATTCCTCGATGAGGTCGTGCGGGATGACCAGGCCGTACTTCTCCAGCGGCACGAGGTAGCTGCGGTAGTAGTCGTCGTAGATCCACCGGCGCCACATCTCCGCGTAGCTTTCCCGGTCCTTGCGGCGGTCCTTGGTGCCGTACTCGATGAACGTGCCGATGGCCGCGTCCACCACGCGGTGGTTGTTCCACCATGCGTAGCGCAGGTCGCGCTCGAGCAACTGGTGGTTGCTCTCGTCGGCCAGGGCCATGAGCAGGGTGGCGTAGCCGTTGCTGATGTGCCTGGACTCGTCGGACTGCACCGAGTGGAACACCGTCGGCAGCAGGTAGTCGCCGTTGGCGGCGGCCTCGGCCGGCATGGCCACGAACAGCGTGTTCGTGAACGCCGTCTCGGCCACGATCGTCAGGTAGATGCTCGCCGCGGTGATGGCGTCACCGGTGATGAAGCCCTCGGCGAACTGCCGGCCGATCGTGCCGCAGTAGTCGTTCTGGAAGTTGCGCAGGCTGTTGTTGAAGCCCGCCGGGTCGATGTAGTTGTTCATGTACAGGCGCTTGAGGTTCTGCTGGATCGTCGAGTGCCGCACCTCGTCGATCATCTGGATCGCCTGTCCGTTGTGCAGTTCCGGGTTCGGCACCGTGCGGAACAGCAGCGGCATCGACCGGGCGGCCGAGATCTCGGGGAGCGGGATGATGGACAGGAACAGCTTCTGCCATTCCAGCCAGCGCTCCTGCACCTGGCGGAACATGTTGCCGCGGATAGCGCCGTCCTGGGCGCCGTAGACTCTGTGGTCCTTTTCCTCTTGCATCGGGAAGTAGGACCGCAGGACCTGCTTGAGCGGGTCCTTCTTGGCAGCCTTCTGGAACGTGTAGTCCGTCCCGTACTGCGCTACTGGCTCATGGTATTGAGGTTCCCAGGACAGTTCCTGGATCTTCTGGTGGGCCTTAGCCACGCTCTGGCGACTCACGTGTCACCCCTAACCTTTCCCTCGGGGACGAATGAGGCGGCGCATTGCAGTCCTCGTCTCTCCCTTCAGCCTTGATCGTCTGCTGCGACGTCAGCGCCTCACCTCGCCGGACGGACCTCGGACAGGACCGCACGGCTGAAGGTCCTCGTTGTCCCGATCACATCGCGCATGAGGGCAGGCGTGGCTCTCAACATGAGACACCCGGCCGGGCCGGATCCGCTGCTCAGCAGGTGCGCGGAGGCGTCGGTCACTCCTCGCCGAACATCGCGGCGCGAATGTCGGCCAGGTGCTGATAGGTGTTCCGTGATTCCTCACGGTTGCCCTCCGCCGCCGGCTGGATGCCCAGGCACCTGAGCAACTCCGCGGCCGGGGCCCCGGGATCGCCGCCGTCCCCGAGGATCGGATGGAGCCCCTGCTCAGCCAAGTGATGGAAAACCAGGTTCACGACGCTCCACGGGTTGAATGCCTCGGGCCGAGGTTCAGCTTGCTGGTCCACCGGGCACCTCCTAGGCGAGGCATCAAAAAACGCCAGGTCCGGATCGGGGGTCTCAACATGAGACATACCCTCGTAACACCACGTTTACCTTGTTAGTACGCAGGCCTCAAACCCCACTCCGCGGGCCCACAGCCTGCGGAGAGCGATCCCGGGAGGCAAGGAGGCGCCATGTCGCCGGCAGCATCAAACCGACCGGTCTTGACCGACGGCACGGGGCTGGCGGATGCGCGGCAGCGGTTCTTGACCTTCGACAACGTCGAGCCGCAGCACGTGCGCGACACGATCCTGGCGTCCTGGTGGCGGTCGCGGCGGTGGAACGTCGCCGCGGACCGGATCGCCCTGTCCTACACCGGCGAGCCGGACCTCGACACCTCGCTGACCCGCAGCGCCATGCCGGTGCTGAGAACGCTGCGCGAGCACCTGGAAAGCCAGCCCATCAGCGTGATCCTCACCGACGCCTCCGGCGTGGTGCTGTCCCGGCTGGACACGGGCAGCGAGCTGGACCGGCACCTGGACAGCGTCCAGCTCGCCCCCGGTTTCAGCTACGCCGAGGAATCGGTCGGGACCAACGGGATCGGGACCGCCCTCGAGGGTGGCCGGCCGATGCACGTGTTCGGCCATGAGCACTACGCCGAGAACCTGGAGGACCTGGCCTGCGCGGGCGTCCCGATCCGGCACCCGATCTCGGGCGTGACGCTCGGCGCCGTCGATCTGACCTGCTGGCGCAGGGACGCCGACCGGCTGCTGATCACCCTGGCCAGGACCACAGCCGACCAGATCACGCAGGCGCTGCTCGCCGACAGCAACGCGCGCGAGTTCGAGTTGCTGCAGGAGTACCTGCGCGCCTGCCGGCGCAGCGCGGGAATCGTGCTGGCGCTCAACAAAGAAGTCGTGATGATGAACGAGCAGGCGCGCCAGGTCCTCGATCCCGCCGACCAGGTCGTGCTGCTCGCGCAGGCCACCGACGTACTGGCGAGCCGGGCATCCGGTCCCGGTCGTGGTCGACCTGCCCACCGGCGCCAAGGCGCGGATGTACTGCCGGCCGGTAAGCGGCGGCGACCGGCTGGCCGGCGGTGTGGTGCACATCAAGATGGTCGAGCCTGGCGCCGGGCGGGCGGCCGGCGAGTCCGCACCGCCGAAGCAGCAGATGTTCCTGCCCGGCCTGGTCGGTTCAGGGCCGCTGTGGCTGCGCGCATGCCAGCAGGTGGACGCGGTGTACACGGCGGGGGAGTGGCTCGCGCTGGAAGGCGAGCCAGGGGCGGGCAAGCTGGCCCTGCTCCGGGCGGTGCACCAGCGGCGGGATCCGGCAGGCCGCTTCCACGTGCTGGATTCCGCGGACGCGGTGGACGCCGAATGGCAGGTGACGACCCGCAGCGAGCTGCTCGAGGGCACCGGATGCCTGGTCATCAGGCACGCCGACCGGCTCAGTGCCCGGCGGCTGCACGCGCTGTCCGCCGCGCTCCAGGAGACGATGGCCGCGGGCCGGCAGGAGTCGCTTTGGATCGCGGTCACCCTCAGCAAGCGGCCCGTGACCGGCGGCCTGGCCGACCTGCTCCGGTTCTTCCCGAGGACGGTGGAGCTTCCCCCGCTCCGCCATCACATCGAGGACCTGCACGAGCTCGTGCCGTTCTTCATCGCCAAGCTCAACCAGTACCCGCGGCTGGTCTGCTCGCCTGAGGCGATGCAGTTGCTGCTGCGGTCGAGCTGGCCGGGCAACACCGAGCAGCTGTGGCAGGTGCTGCGGAAGGTGGTGCAGCACCGGCGCACCGGGGTGATCACCCCTGGCGACCTGCCGCCGGAGTGCTGGACCGTGAGCCGCCGGCTGCTCAGCCCGCTCGAATCGATGGAGCGGGACGCGATCGTGCAGAGCCTGCTGGACTATAAGGGCAATAAGGTCAAGGCGGCAGAATCGCTCGGAATGTCCCGGGCCACCATTTACCGCAAGATCCACGAATACGGGATCGTCACCCCGTCCAGCTGATCTCCGTGTTCCCGCCCCTGCGCTGCCGGTATGCGTGCCGTGCCTGCGGCCGGCCGCCCTCGCGAGTACCGGCTCTTTACCTCCCTATGGCTCAAACTGAGAAGATCGCCCGCCGCCCGGGGCGGTACATAGAAGTCAGGGTCCACCACCCGTGGTGGAACTCCGGTATTCCCGCTGAGGAGGCGCTATGACCGCGGTTGATGCTGGCGCTGAGGGCTCTTCCTACCCGACGAGGCCACCAGGAAGCGTGCCTACCACAGAGGAAGGCATACCCCTGGTTGAGCCCGAGCCGGCGGCGTCGGGGCTGCTGGCCGGGGACCCGATGATGCTGGGCCTGCCGGTCTTCATCGCGGGATCGTTCGCGCTCGCCCTGACGCTGCTGGGCCAGGTGCCCGCGACCACGTTCGGCGCTCCGCTGGCGATCATCATGGCGGCCACGGCCGTGGGCCTGTGGGTCGCCACGGTGTGGGCCATCGCGGTCGGCCAGAGCGCGGTCGCGGCCGTCTTCGGCATCTTCGGCGGCTTCTGGCTGAGCTTCGCCGTTCTGGTGCTCGCCGTGGACCACAACTGGTTCGTCCTGCTCACGGCCGCGACAGGCACCATAGAGCTGTTCTTGACCACCTGGCTGATCGTCATCGTGATGCTCACGCTGGCCACGCTGCGGCTGCCGGTCACCTACACGGCGCTGTTCGCGCTCGTCGACATCGCACTGGTCTTCGTCTTGGCGGGCGTGGCCAACGCATCGACCGGCCTGCTGAACACCGGGGGTGTCTTCGTCATCCTGTTCGCTCTCGTCGGGGTCTACCTCTTCTTCGGCGCGGCCTCGGTGGCCACCGGCGGCAAGCCGGTACCGCTCGGCGAGCCGCTGCTGAAGTGAGGCGCTGACCGGCGGCGCCGCGGCTACCTGGTCCGCAGGCCGCTGATCGTCCGGCGGATCAGGTAGCCCCACTCCTCGCGCAGCCGGGGCCTGTCGGCCTCCGCCGCCTCGGCGAGCGCGAGTCCGGCACCGCCGAGCATCCAGAACGAGAACCGGACCAGGCTGTCGGCCGCCCTGTCCTCCAGGTAGCCCGCCTCGATCAGATCCCGGACGAACCGCTCGACCAGGCCGAAGGCATACTTCTCCTCGCACTCCCGCCAGCGGTGCCAGCCGAGCGCGGCCGGTCCCTCCAGCCACACCAGCCGCCCGTACGCGGGGTCGCAGCACCGGGCGAGGAAGGCGTCAAGGGCGAGCATCGCCGCGTCCCACGGATCCGGCGCGGTCGCGGCCGCGAGGACCGCCGCCATCGCGCGCTCCTCCTGCCGCCCAAGCACGGCCTCGAACAGGGCTTGCTTGCCGGCGAAGTGGTGGTAGACGGCGCCGCGGGTCACCCCGCTGGCCGACGCGACGTCCTCCAGCGAGGTTCCCGCGTAGCCCCGCTCGGCGAACAGCGCCGTTGCCTCCTCGAGCAACGCCGCCCTGGTCGCTTCCGAATACATCTCACGACGGCTCTGGACCGGCTGCATGCGTTGAGTATAGTAACATACGCAGAGTATGTAACAATCGAAGCGTACGGCTGGAGTCCTGCGATGACCGAGTCCCAGACTTCCGCGGCCCAGGCGGCCGCGCCGCTGTTCAACCCGTTCGAGCCTGGCTTCACCGACGACCCGTACCCGCAGTACGCGGCGGTCCGCGCCGCGGCGCCGGTGTACGAGCACCCGATGGGGTTCTGGATGCTCACCCGCTATGCGGACGTGTCCTGGCTGCTGCGGGCCGCGAGCCTGTCGGTAGAGGATCGCAACCTGGCCGACAGCCCGCTCGTGCAACTGCGGGAGGCGACGTACGGCGAGAACGCCGCCCAGCCCGTCGATGGACTGTCGATGCTGGACCGGGATCCGCCCGATCACACCCGGCTGCGCAGGCTGGTCGCGAAGGCGTTCACGCCGCGGGCCATCGCGGCGCTGCGGCCGCGCATCACCGAGCTCGTCGACCGCATGCTGGACACGGCGGCGGACCAGCGCCGGGTCGACCTGGTCGAAGCGCTCGCGTTCCCGCTGCCGTTCAGCGTCATCGCCGAGATGCTGGGCACGCCGCCCGCCGACCACGAGCGGATCCGGGAGCTGTCCGGCACCGTGGTGCGTTCCCTGGAGCCGGTCGCCGACCCGGAGCTGGCCGCCGCGATCATGGCCGCCGACGCCGAGCTGATCGGCATCGCGGCCGAGATGATCGCCTGGAAGCGAGAGCATCCGGCCGATGACCTGCTGACCGCGCTCGTCAACGCCGAGGACGACGGTGACGTGCTCAGTGATGACGAGCTGGTCGCCCAGACCCTGCTGCTCTACATCGCCGGGCACGAGACCACCGTCAACCTCATCGCCGGCGGAACGCTCGCGCTGCTGCGCCACCCCGGCCAGCTCGCGCTGCTGCGCCGCGACCCCGGGCTGGTGCCCAATGCCGTCGAGGAGCTGCTGCGCTACGACAGCCCGGTACAGGCCAGCAGGCGCATCACGCTCGAGCCGGTGACGTTGAGCGATGTCACCATCCCGGCGGGCGCGTTCGTCATGGCCAGCCTCGCCGCGGCCAACCGGGACCAGGACTTCTGGGGACCGGACGCCGACGACCTGCGGCTGGACCGGGAGAACGCGCGGCAGCACGTGTCGTTCGGCGCGGGACATCACCACTGCCTGGGCGCTTCGCTCGCGCGGCTCGAAGCATGCATCGCCTTCGAGCGGGTGGTGAGCCGCTTCCCCGGCCTGGCGCTGGACGGCGACGTGACCTGGAACGGCCGGATCAACCTGCGCGGCCCGGCGCACCTGCCGGTATCGCTGAACTGAGCCAGCGCGGGCCAGCTAACGGCCGGCGTGCGAGGCTGGACGGCGCACCCGCTGGAAGTGAGGAACCCCGCATGGCCAGGCGCTGGATGCACGCCACTGTCGTCACGTCGATCTCGGTACTGGCGGTCACCGCGACCGGGCAGGCCGTGCCCGCTCTGGCCAGCGCCGGCCACGGCCCGGCCCCGCCCCGCCTGGCGGGTCACCGCCCGGCCGGCCACGGCCGGTGCTCGGCCGGCGCCCGCACGCTGTCGCGTTTGGGGGCGCACGTGTACCCGGACACCGGGAACGGCGGCTACACCAGCGTGCACACCGATGTGGATCTGGTCTATGATGCCGCCGCGAACACGTTCCTGCCCGGTAATCATGTCGTTCTCACCGACCGGGCCACGCAGTGCCTGACCAGCTTCAGCCTGGATTTCGAGCGCAGGTCCGCGGATCCGGAAGCCGGGCCCGACATGAGGGTCCGTTCGGTCAGCGTCAACGGCCGGCCCGCGTCGTTCGCCTTCGTCCAGCCGACCTACCCCGGTGACCCGCACGGGCAGAACGACCCCAACCCGCTGGCCCACGAGGCCTCGCAGGTCAACCCGGTCGGCGGGCCGCGGCACAATCCGCTGCCGCCGGCCTGCTCACCCCAGCTGACCTCCGCCAACCCGGCCAAGCGGAACTCTCAGAACGGCATGCCGTGCCCGGCGAACAAGCTGGTGATCACGCCGCGGTCGCCGATCGGGGAAGGGTCGACGTTCGCCGTCACGGTCATGTACACCGGCAGGCCGGGCGTGCATCACGACGGCGACGGGACCACCGAGGGCTGGTTCCGCGCCCCTGATGGCGGCTTCGTCACCACCGAGCCGGTCGGCTCCGAGGACTGGATGCCGCTCAACGACTACCCGACGGCCAAGCCGAGGTACGACTTCTACGACACCACCAACGCGGGCAAGACCGTCATTGCCAACGGCGTTCTGGAGTGGACCAGGCACAACAAGCCGAATGCCGCGTTCCCGGCCGGATCGGTCACCTACCACTGGCACTCGCGCGCGCCCATCGCCAGCTACCTGGTGGAAGACAGCATCGGCGACTATCACCTGACCGAGCGCACCGCGGACAATGGCATCCGGTACTACCAGGCGCAGGACACCTCGATCAGCCGGGTGAGGCAGGCGAAGAACCGCGCCCTCATGAATATGCAGCAGAACATCACCGAGTTCGAGAGCCAGTTCAACGGGACGTTCCCTTTCACCTCCGACGGCGTCGTCGTCGGCACCCCCCCGGCCAGCTTCGAGGAGGAGATGCAGACGATGATCACCTTCGCCGGCGGCCAGGTCGGGCTGAGCACCCTCTACCACGAGAACATGCACCAGTGGTGGGGCGACAACGTCGCCGAGAGCGGCTACACCATGACCTTCTTCAAGGAGGGCATGGCCACCATGGCCCAGTTCCTGTTCACCGCCCGCCAGGCGGAAATGGCCGCCGGCGGCCCCTACACGCGGACGGGCCAGGCCGCGTTCGAGGCCAGCCTGATCAAGACGTTCAACGGGATCTACGCCCAGAAGGGACGCTTCTGGGTGCAGGCGCCGTCCGACCCGACGCCGTTCGGCCTGTTCTCCGGCTCGGCCACCTACGACCGGCCAGGCGCGGCCTACCTCGCGCTGCGCCAGATCCTGAGCCCGGCCAACTTCACCCAGGCAATGCAGCAGATCCAGCGTGAGTACGGCGGCAGCCACATCACCGAGGCACAGCTCGAAAGGGCCTTCCACCAGTGGATGCCCAACCAGAGCGGAGCCTGCCAGGCCAAGCTCAGCGAGTTCTTCACCGAGTGGTTCGACGCGGCGTACCCAGCGGGCGGCGGCGCCAGCCGGCCGCAGATCACCGGGCCCGGCCTGGCCGGGCCGGGCTTCTACAACCGCGGCGGCGGTTGCACCACCAGCTAGCCACCCCGGCCGGACCGGTCATTCCGAACGGGCAGTGGCCGGCGCCTCACCCGCCCGCGGGCGCCGCATCCGGAACACCACGTGCGGGCGGAGCCGGTGGCCGCGTTCGATCCTCGGATGCTCGAAATCGGCGTACGGGGTCATCCCGATGCGCCGCATGACGGCCTGCGACGGCGTGTTGAGCACCGCGGTCATCGACCACAGCTCCTCCAGGCCGACCCCGTCGAAGGCCACGCCGGCCGCGGCGGCGGCGGCCTCGGTGGCGTACCCGCAGTGCCAGGCGCGGCTGGCCAGCCGCCAGCCCACCTCCATCCCGCCCGTTCCCGGGACTCCCGCCGGCATCGGGTTGAGGCCGGTAAAGCCCAGGAACTCACCGGTCCCGGCCAGCTCCAGCGCCCACAGCCCGAACCCCTGCCGGTCGAACAGCGCCTCCATCTTGTCGATGCTGGCGTCGCTGGCCGCGCGGTCCAGGACCGCCGGGAAGTAGCGCATCACCACCGGGTCGGCGTTCATCGCCGCATACGGATCGCGGTCGGCCTCGCGCCAGCGCCGCATCAGCAACCGATCGGTGCGGATGGTATCGAAGCGTCCGGCCATCCCCGCAGCCTAGCCACGACACGGCTTCCCGGGCCCGGTACCGGACCGCTGAGCGGGCCCGGTCATGCGGGGCTTTACGCAGATTCGGGCGAAATGAAGGGAAGAGTTCAACTGCGGAACGTTGTACCCGATTACCCGGACATGGTGGCATGAAGGATGCAGTTGTCCACGGTCGGCCTCCGGCGGGTGGCCGCGTTCGCGGCCGCCGCCATCGTGGCGGCCGGCTTAACGGCGCCGCCTTCAGCGGGGGCGGCGGCGGCACGGTCGCTGGGGGCGCCCAATACGTGGATCCCGGCCGGTTCGATGCACGCGGCGCGGTCGGGCCAGACGGCCACGCTGCTGCCCGGCGGCGACGTGCTGGTGGCCGGCGGGGGCTCGGCCACGGCAGAACTGTATGACCCCGCTACCCGCGCGTTCACGCCGACCGGGCCGATGCCGGTCGCCGTCACCGATGCCACCGCCACGTTGCTGCCCGGCGGCGACGTGCTGGTGGCCGGCGGACGGCACGGCAGCCGTCAGGTGGCCAGCGCCGAGCTGTACGACCCGGCCGGCGGTACCTGGACGGCCACTGGCTCGATGCACGTGGCCCGGTCGGGGCAGACGGCCACCCTCCTGCCGGATGGCAAGGTGCTGGTGGCAGGCGGCGGATGCAACGGCCAGGGCAACGGCTGTGACGCGGGCAGCTTCCTGTCCAACCTCACGAGTGCTGAGCTGTATGACCCGGCCACCGGCAGGTGGTCAGTGACCGGCGCCATGCGCATCGGGCGGCAGTTTCAGACCGCCACCCTGCTGTCTGACGGCAAGGTGCTCGTCGCCGGCGGGTTCGTCTCCTGCGACGACGATTTCTGCAGCGATACCAAGACCGCCGAACTGTATGACCCAGGCACCGGGACGTGGGCCGGCACCGGCTCGATGCACGCTGCCCGCGAGCAGCAGACCGCCACGCTGCTGCGCACCGGGCAGGTGCTGGCCGCCGGCGGGCTCAACGAGGGCGGCTTCAGCGGCTCCGGCTCCAGGTATTCGAGCGCCGAGCTGTACAACCCCGCCGCCGGGACCTGGAGCCCGACGGCCTTCATGTCCACCACGCACGCCGGCCAGACGGCCACGCTGCTGGCCAACGGCTGGGTGCTGATCGCCGGCGGCAACTCGCCGGTCGCCGAGATCTACGAGCCGAACCGGGCGCTCTGGGTATCGCCAGGCCAGATGAGCACGGCCCGGACCGACCAGACCGCCACGCTGCTGCCCGGCGGGCACGTGCTGGTCACCGGGGGTACCGGACCCGACGGCCAGCCGCAGGCGACCGCCGAGGTGTTCCTGGCCGGAGCCGGGCCGCTGGTGAGCATCACGCCGGAATCGATCGCGTTCGGCGGCCAGCAGGTCGGCACCTCGGGTCCGCCCAGCAGCTACACGGTCAGCAACGACGGCTCTGCCAATCTGGTCACCGCCGGTGTCGAGGTCATCGGCAAGGATCCCGGCGACTTCCGGGCCAGCACGGACTGCGGCCAGGCTCCGGTGCCGCCGGGGCGGACGTGCACGGTGTCGGTGCGCTTCGGGCCGGCCTTTACCGGCCCGCGCAGCGCCGTGGTGGCGGCATCCGACAACGCGCCCCGCAGCCCGCAGCCGGTCGCGGTCAGCGGCTTCGGCGGCGGCCCCAACGCCTGGGTCCCGGTCGGTCCCATGACCACTGCCCGGGAGGGCTTCGCCGCGACCCTGCTGCCTGACGGCGACGTGCTGATCGCCGGCGGCCAGTCCGGCTTCGAGGCGAGCCTCGCGAGCGCCGAGCTCTACGACCCGGTGACGCGGTCCTTCACCGCCACCGGATCCATGCACGCCGCCCGGGCCTTCCCGGCGGCCGCGCTGCTGCGCGACGGCAAGGTCCTGGTGGCCGGCGGCCTGGAGAGCAACTCCGCGGGCACCCTGGCCAGCGCCGAGCTGTACAACCCGGCCACCGGCAGGTGGAGCCGCACCGCGCCGATGCACGCGCCCGGCTACAACCTGACCTCGACCCTGCTCAAGGACGGCAGCGTGCTGGTCACCGGCATACCCGGCGCCGGCGGCGACACCGCCGAGGTCTACGACCCCGCCGCCGCCACCTGGACCGACACCGGCCCGATGAGCCCGGCGCAGTTCTTCTCCACCGCCACCCTGCTGCCTGACGGCGACGTGCTCGCGGCGGGAGCTGGAACCACCGTGGCCGAGCTGTATGACCCCGGCACGAACACATGGACGGGCACCGGCTCCCTGAACGTCGCCCGCCGGGGGCAGACCGCCACCTTGCTGCCTGACGGTCAGGTGCTGGTCGCAGGCGGGTTCCCTGCCGCCGCGGGCAACGCCCTGACCAGCGCCGAGCTGTACAGCCCCGCGACCGGGAAGTGGACCCTCACCGGCTCGATGAACACCGGCCGCTTCGGCGCGGCCGCCACCCTGCTGCCCAGCGGCCTGGTCCTGATGACCGGAGGATGCACCGGCGGCTGCCCGGACAGCCGGCCCGTCGTATCGGGTGCGGAGGTCTATAACAGCGGGTTCTGGGATCCGGCCGCCGCCATGACCCAGCCCCGCGTTTTCCACGCGGCCACGCTGCTGGCCAACGGCGACGTGCTGGTGGCCGGCGGGGAGGCGACATTCGAGGGTCCGCCGAGCCGCACGGCCGAGCTGTACACCCCGACCCTCCTGTTCGCGCACCCCTCGCGCGGCGCGGCCGGCCAGCGCGTCACCGTATCCGGCGGCGGCTTCTACGCCCGCGAGACCGTGAAGCTGAGCTGGGACGGCAGCCAGGTCCTCGCTCGCCTGAAGACCTCAGCGTCCGGCACCTTCGCCGGCGTCGTCACGATCCCGCGGGCGGCGCCAGGGCAGCACACGCTGTCCGCGCTGGGCCAGCGGAGCTTCGCCAGCGCAGCCGCGTCCTTCACGGTCACCGGCGGGTCCTGAGACCGGTCCGCCGTTCTCCTGGACATGATCGCGATGGCGCAGGCGGCAGGCAGAATGCCGCCATGAGAGCTGACCGCCCGCGGCTTGTCGCCTGTGATCTTGACGGCACCCTGCTGCGCAGCGACGGGACCATCTCGCCGCGCACCGCCGCCGCCCTGGACCGCATCGAGGCCGCCGGGGCGCGATTCGTCTTCGTGACCGGCAGGCGGCCGCGGCACACCGCGGCCGTCCTCGGGCCGTTCGGCTACCAGGGCACGGTGATCTGCGTGAACGGCGCGCTGACCTACGACATGGGCGGTGCGAGCGTGACCTGGCAGCAGCTGATCCCGGCTCGGCAGCTGGCCGAGGCGGCCGCCCGGCTGCGCCGGGCCGTCCCGGGGCTGGGAATCTCCGTCGAGTACGCCGACGGCCAGATCCGGGACGCGCACTACCAGCTGGGGGCCTGGGCCACGGAGGATGAGGTGCCGCACCTGCCCGACGAACAGCTGTTCGCCCAGGACGCGACGCGGCTGCTCGCCCGTCACCCGGGCCTTTCCGCGGACGAGCTGCTGGAGCTGGCCGCCCCGGCCGCCGGGGAGATCGTCTCGGTGTACCACTCGGGCGGGCGGGGGCTGGTGGAGGCGGTGGCTCCGGGCGTCAGCAAGGGAACAGCGGTGGCCGCGCTGGCCGGCCGGCTGGGGATCCAAGCCCGCGAGGTGGTGGCGTTCGGCGACATGGTCAACGACCTGCCCATGCTCGCCTGGGCGGGCACGTCGTACGGCATGGCGAACGCGCACCCCGCCGTACTCGCCCTGGTCGACCACGTGATCGGGGGTAACGACGAGGACGGCGTGGCCATGGTCATCGAGCGGCTCTTTGCGGATTCGCTCTGAGCGCTATCGTCGCTAGTGACCTGACCACCACCCGCAGGGAGCCGCCGTGGATTTCGCCGAGACCGACGAGGATCGCGATCTGCGCGCCGCGGTCGGCGCCATCGCCGCCAGCTTCGGCCCGCGCTACTACGCCGAGCACGCCGCCGCGCGCCGGCCCTGCACCGAGCTGTGGTCGCGGCTGGCCGAGGCCGGGTTCATCGGGGTCAACGTGCCGGAGGAGTTCGGCGGCGGGGGCGGCGGCATCGCCGAGCTGTCGATCGTGGGTGAGGAACTGGCCGCCCAGGGCACCCCGCTGCTCCTGCTGCTGGTGTCGGCCGCGATCTGCGCCGAGGTGATCGCCGAGTTCGGCACCGAGGAGCAGTGCAAGACGTGGCTGCCCGGGCTGGCCGCCGGGACGTCCAAGATGGTCTTCGCGATCACCGAGCCGGACGCCGGCTCCAATACCCGCAGGCTCGCGACGACCGCCGTGCGGGACGGGGACGACTGGCTGATCAGCGGGACCAAGTACTACATCTCCGGGGTGGACGAGGCCGAGGCGCTGATGGTGGTCGCGCGCACCGGCCAGGACAGCCGCGGCGGCGCCGCGCTCTCGCTGTTCGCCGTGCCCACCGACGCGGCCGGGTTGGCGGCCCGGGTGCTGCCGGTCGACGTGATGCTGCCCGAGCGCCAGTTCACGCTGCACTTCGACCAGGTCCGCGTCGGGCCAGGCGCGCTGATCGGGGCCGAGGGCGAGGGCTTCCGGCTGGTGTTCCACGGCCTGAACCCCGAACGGATCATGAGCGCCGCCCTCGGCGTGGGCGTGGCCCGGCACGTGCTGGGCGTGGCGGCCAGGTACGCGGGCGAGCGGCAGGTCTGGCGGACGCCGATCGGCGCCCACCAGGGCGTGGCGCACCCGCTGGCCAAGGCCAAGATCGAGACCGAGCTGGCCGCGCTGATGACCCGCCAGGCCGCGTGGCAGCACGACCGGCGCCAGCCGGCCGGCGAGTCGTCCAACATGGCCAAGTACGCGGCCGCGGAGGCCGCCGTCGCCGCCGTCGACGCGGCCATGCAGGCGCACGGCGGCAACGGCCTGGCCACCGAGTACGGCCTGGTGCCCTACCTCGGCCTGGCCCGCCTGACGCGCATCGCGCCGGTCAGCAGGGAGATGATCCTCAACTTCGTGGCCCAGCACAGCCTGGGCCTGCCCCGGTCGTACTAGGAGGCGGGCGTGGCCGTCCTGACCTCGTCGCTGGATACCGCCGGCGAGACGTACCGCGCCAACCGCGCGGCGCAGCTTGCCCTGCTGGAGCAACTGAACGAGCAGGTGGAGCTGGCCATCGCCGGCGGCGGGGATCGCTACCAGCAACGGCACAGGGCCCGGGGCAAGCTGCTCGCCCGCGAGCGCATCGAGCTGCTGCTCGATCCGGACAGCCCGTTCCTCGAACTGTCCGCGCTCGCCGCCTACGGCACCCAGTTCACCGTCGGCGCCAGCCTGATCACCGGGATCGGTGTGGTGTCCGGCGTGGAGTGCGTGATCATCGCCAACGACCCGACGGTACGCGGCGGGTCGGTCAATCCCTATTCGCTGCGCAAGTCGCTGCGCGCCACCGAGATCGCCAGAGCCAACCGGCTGCCGGTGATCAACCTGGTCGAGTCGGGCGGCGCGGACCTGCCGACCCAGCTCGACCTGTTCGTGCCCGGCGGCCGGACCTTCGCAGACCTCACCGAACTGTCCGCGATGGGCATCCCGACGATCGCGCTGGTCTTCGGCAACTCGACGGCGGGCGGAGCGTACGTGCCCGGCATGTCTGACTACTCGGTCTTCGTCGACAGGCGGGCCAAGGTCTTCCTCGGCGGCCCGCCGCTGGTGAAGATGGCCACCGGGGAGGAGAGCGACGACGAGACGCTCGGCGGGGCCGCCATGCACTCGCGGGTGTCCGGGCTTTCGGACTACTTCGCCGCCGACGAGCAGGACGCGATCAGGATCGGGCGGGACATCATGGCCCGGATCAACTGGCGCAAGCTCGGGCCGCCGCCGGGAGATGGCAACCCGGCCGGCCCCCGGTATGACCCGGACGAGATCCTGGGCATCGTCCCGGCCGACGTGAAGGTGCCGTTCGACCCCCGCGAAGTGCTGGCCCGTACCGTGGACGGGTCCGAATTCGACGAGTACAAGCCGCTGTACGGCACCTCGCTGGTGACCGGGTGGGCCCGGCTGCACGGCTACCCGGTCGGCATCCTGGCCAACCACCGCGGCGTGCTGTTCAGCGAGGAGTCGAAGAAGGCGACCGAGTTCATCCTGCTGGCCAACCAGGCCGACGTGCCGCTGATCTTCCTGCAGAACACCACCGGCTACATGGTCGGCGCCCGCTACGAGCAAGGCGGCATCATCAAGGACGGCGCGAAGATGATCAACGCGGTGACCAACAGCACCGTGCCGCACCTGACCATCACCATGGCCTCCTCGTTCGGGGCCGGCAACTACGGCATGTCCGGCCGGGGCTATGACCCGCGGTTCCTGTTCGCCTGGCCGGGCGCGAAGCTCGCGGTGATGGGGGCCGCCCAGCTGGCCGGCGTGCTGTCGATCGTCGGCCGGGCCAGCGCGGCGGCGGCGGGGCGCCCGTTCGACGAGGAGACGGACCGGATCCGGACGGCGGCGATCGAGGCGCAGATCGACGCCGAGTCGAATGCGTTCGCGGTGACCGCCCGGCTCTACGACGACGGGATCATCGACCCGCGCGACACCCGCACCGTGCTCGGCATGGCGCTGTCGGCGGTCCACTCCGGCACCGTCGCCGGGCGCCGCGGCTTCGGCGTCTTCCGGATGTGATCGCGTGCCCGCCGACCCTGGATCAGGCCCCGTGATCCCGAACGGCCCCGGGCCGGGCCTGCCGCAGATCCGCAAGCTGCTCGTGGCCAACCGGGCCGAGATCGCCGCCCGGGTGATGCGGACCGCGCACGGGCTTGGCATCGCCACGGTGGCGGTCTACTCCGACCCTGACGCCGCCGCGCCATTCGTCCGGCAGGCGGACGAGGCCGTGCGGCTGCCCGGTGCCGCGCCCGCCGAAACCTACCTGCGCGGCGATCTCATCCTCGCGGCCGCCGCCGCGACCGGGGCCGACGCCGTCCACCCCGGCTACGGGTTCCTGGCCGAGAACGCCGCCTTCGCCCGCGACTGCGCGGCGGCCGGGATCACCTTCGTCGGGCCGCCGCCGGACGCGATCGCCGCGATGGGCTCCAAGCTGGAAGCCAAGGCGCTGATGGCGGCGGCCGGGGTACCGGTGCTGCCAGGAACCGCGGTGCCGGCCGGCGCCGATCTCGGCGAGGCCGCCGCCAGGACCGGATACCCGCTCCTGGTGAAGGCCGCCTACGGCGGCGGCGGGCGCGGCATGCGGCTGGTCCGCGAGCCGGCCGGGCTGGCCGCCGCGGTGGCGGCGGCCAGCCGCGAGGCGGCCTCGGCATTCGGCGATCCGACCGTGTTCTTTGAACGGTTCGTGACCGACCCGCGGCACGTCGAGGTGCAGATCCTCGGCGACGCCCGTGGCACCGTGGTGCACCTGTTCGAGCGGGACTGCTCGATTCAGCGCCGCTACCAGAAGGTCATCGAGGAGGCGCCGTCGCCGGCCGTCGATGACGCGCTGCGCGCCGCGCTGGGCGAGGCGGCGGTCGCCGCGGGCAAGGTCATCGGGTACACCGGTGCCGGCACCGTGGAGTTCGTCCTCGACGCGTCCGGTGACTTCTACTTCCTCGAGGTCAACACCCGGCTGCAGGTGGAGCACCCGGTGACCGAGATGGTCACCGGGCTCGACCTGGTAGAGCTGCAGCTGCGGCTGGCCGAGGGCGAGCCGCTGCCTGCCGAGGTCACCGGGGCCCGCATCACCGGGCACGCGATCGAGGCCCGGCTGTACGCCGAGGACGTGCCGGCCGGCTTCCGCCCGGCCACCGGGACCCTGCACCGGTTCGACATCCCGGCCGGCCCCGGGGTGCGGGTGGACTTTGGTTACGCCAGCGGGTCGGTGGTCGGCCCGCACTACGACGCGCTGCTGGCCAAGGTGATCGCGCACGGCCGGACCCGCGCCGACGCCGCCGCCGGCTGGCCCGGGCGCTGGCCGGCGCCCGGCTGCACGGGGTGACCACGAACCGCGGCCTGCTGCTCGGCATCCTGAGTGAGCCGGAGTTCCTGGCCGGGCGCACCGACACGGGCTACCTGGCCCGGCACGATCCGGCGCGACTGGACGCGGCCGCGCGGGGGTCGCCCGCCGCGGCGGCCAGGCACGCGGCAGCGGCGGCGCTGGCCGGGCAGGCCGCGCACCGCGCCGCCGCTCGGGTGCTGCGGTCGCTGCCATCCGGCTGGCGCAACGTCTCCTCCGCGCCGCAGCGGGTCAGGTACACGGCAGGCGACGAGGAGTACGCGGTGTCGTACCGGCTGCACGGTTCTGGCCCCGCGGCTGGCCCCGAGGCTGAGCTGGCCGTAGGCGGCGAGCCGCTCGGCGCGCGGATCGCCGTGCACGCCGCGTCGCCGGACGCCGTCGATCTCGAAGTCGACGGCGTCCGCCGGGTGTACTCGGTGCACCGGGTTACCGCCGGAAGCCGCACGATCGTGTACGTCGACGGCCCGGACGGCTCCGCGTCGCTGACCGAGGTGCCGAGGTTCGCCGGCCCGAGCGCGGCCAGCGACGGCGGTTCGCTGCTGGCGCCGATGCCCGGCCTGGTCGTCCGCGTGCTGGCCGAGCCCGGCGCGGCCGTCACCGCCGGCCAGCCGCTGGTCGTGCTGGAGGCGATGAAGATGGAGCACGAGGTAGCCGCGCCGGCCGACGGCATCGTGACCGAGCTGCGGGCCGCGGCCGGGCAGCAGGTCGAGGCCGGCCAGGTGCTGGCCGTCGTCGAGACAGGAACGCAGGCCGGGCCCCAGGCAGAGGCCGGGCAGGCTGCGGGCGGGCCCGCGGCCGGCCAGGCCGAGGACCGGCCTGCGGTGGAGAGCTGACCGGAGGGCTGCATGCCAGCGGACATGAACGCACTCGCCGACGACGTGGCGGCCGAGACCGTCGTGCTGCGCGAGCTTGTCGCCGGCCTGGACGAGCAGGCCTGGCGGCAGGCCACCCCGGCGCCCGGCTGGAGCATCGCCGACCAGGTCAGCCACCTGGCGCACTTCGACGAGGCAGCCACCGAGTCGGCGGTCCGGCCGCGGGAGTTCAGCGCCGGGCTGGCCAGCGCCGGCGCCGCACGGCCGCTTCGACCCTGACGCCCTCGCCGAGCAGTACCGGACGCTGACCCCGGCCGCGCTGCTTGAGTGGTTCGACGAGGCCCGGGCCGGGCTGCTGACCGAGTTCCGCCGGCTGCACCCGTCGGTGCGGGTGCCCTGGTTCGGCATGCACATGAGCGCCGCGTCGTCGCTGACCGCCCGGCTGATGGAGACCTGGGCGCACGGCCAGGACATCGCCGACGCGCTGGGCACCCGCCGCGAGCCGACCGACCGGCTGCGGCACGTGGCGCACCTCGGCGTGGCGGCGCGGCCGTTCAGCTTCGCCGCCCACGGCCGGCCGCTGCCGGAGCAGCCGGTACGGGTCGAGCTGCTGTCGCCCGGCCGGGACATGTGGCTGTGGGGCCCGCCGGAGGCGGCCGACCGGGTCACCGGCAGCGCGCTGGACTTCTGCCTGGCCGTGACCCAGCGACGCCACCTCGACGACACCTCGCTGCTGATCACCGGCCCGGTCGCGACCGAATGGATGTCGATCGCCCAGGCCTTCGCCGGCCCGCCGGGCCCGGGCAGGCGGCCCGGCCAGTTCCGCCGCGCCCGGTGACGCAGGTGACCGGCCGCCGCGCGGTGCGCATCGCCAACTGCTCCGGCTTCTACGGCGACCGGATCTCCGCCGCGCGAGAGATGCTGGCCGGGCCGATCGACGTGCTCACCGGCGACTACCTCGCCGAGCTCACCATGCTGATCCTGTGGAAGGCCCGGCCAGGCCGACTCCGGGCTGGGCTACGCGCGTACGTTCCTGCGCCAGATGGAGGACGTGCTCGGCACCTGCCTGGAGCGCGGCGTGAAGATCGTGGCCAACGCCGGCGGGCTCAACCCGGCCGGACTGGCCGCGCAGCTGCGCGAGCTGGCCGGCCGGCTCGGCCTCGACGCCCGGATCGCGCACATCACCGGCGACGACCTGGTCGCCCGGCTGCCCGCCCTGGCCGAGCGGGGCATCGACCTGGCCAACCTCGACACCGGCCTGCCGCTGGCCGGGGCCGGGCTGCCGGTGGTGACCGCCAACGCCTACCTGGGCGGCTGGGGCATCGCCGCGGCGCTGGAGGCCGGCGCCGACGTCGTGGTCTGCCCCCGGGTAACCGACGCGAGCCTGGCCTGCGGGCCCGGCCGCGTGGTGGCACGGCTGGCGCCGCGACGACTGGGACGCGCTGGCCGGCGCCGTGCTGGCCGGCCACGTCATCGAGTGCGGGCCGCAGGCGACCGGCGGCAACTACAGCTTCCTTGACGAGATCGCCGACCGCAGGTACCCGGGGTTCCCGATCGCGGAGATAGCCGCGGACGGCAGCTCGGTGATCACCAAGCACGACGGCACCGGGGGACTGGTCAGCGTGGGGACGGTGACCGCCCAGCTGCTCTACGAGATCGCCGAGCCCGCCTACCTCGGTCCTGACGTGATCACGCACTTCGACACGGTCCGCGTCGGGCAGGCCGGACCGGACCGGGTCGCGCTGGCCGGCACCAGGGGGTCACCGCCCCCCGGATCGCTCAAGGTGGCCCTGAACATGCTGGGCGGCTACCGGAACACGATGACCCTGGTGATCACCGGCCTGGATATCGAGCAGAAGGCCGAGCACGCCCGGCAGCTGCTGTTCACCCGGCTCGGCGGCACCGGCGCCTTCGACCAGGCCGACGTGCGGCTGCTGCGGTTCGACCGGCCGGACGCGCCGAGCAACGAGCAGGCCACCGCGCACCTGCGCATCACGGTCAAGAGCCAGGACGAGCGCGCGGTCGGCCGGGCGTTCTCCGACGCGGCCCTGGAGCTGGCCCTCGGCGGCTACGCCGGGTTCTACGCCACGACGCCGCCGACCGCGGCGAGCGCCTTCGGCGTCTACTGGCCGGCCCTGGTGCCGGCCGCGGAGGTCACCCAGACCGTGCACCTCCCGGACGGGACGGCGCAGGTCATCCCGCACACCGCCGGCATGACCGGCCTCGCCCCACCCGGTCCGGGCGCGGACGCCGTGCCGGGTGCTCACCCCGGCCCGGACGTGGACACCGGGTCCGGGCGGGTCGCCGTTCCGGATGTTCAGCCCGGCCCGCCGGCCTCGGCGTCCGGGCGTGTCGCCGTTCCGGATGTTCAGCCCGGCCCGCCGGCCTCGGCGTCCGGGCGTGTCGCCGTTCCGCTCGGCCGGCTGTGCGGCGCGCGCTCAGGTGACAAGGGCGGCAACGCCAACGTCGGCTTCTGGGCCCGTGACGAGCGCGCGTACGCGTGGCTGTGCGCCGAGCTGACCGTCGCGCGACTGCGGGAACTGCTGACCGAGGCCGCAGACCTGGAGGTACGCAGGTTCGAGCTACCGAACCTCCGCGCGCTGAACTTCGTGGTCATCGGGCTGATCGCACCCGGCGTCGCCGCCACGACCCGCCCCGACGCGCAGGCCAAGGGACTGGGCGAGTACCTGCGCTCCCGGTACGTGCTCGCCCCCGCCGAGCTGGTGACGCAGCTCCCCGGCGGTCACTGACGCCAGGTCGGCGATCGTCGTTCCATGAACGCCCGGATGCCCTCCTGCGCCTCGTCGCTCTCGAATAGCCGCGCCGACAGGGCGGCCAGCTCGGCGGAATCGGTGGCCAGCCGGTGCCGCCGGGCGCCGGCCAGCAGCCGCTTGGTCTCGGCCGAGCCCTGCGGCGAGGTCTCCCGGATCTGCTCGGTGAACCCGGCGACCACGTCATCGACGTTGCCGGAGCCGGCCGCGATGGTGATCAGGCCGAGGTCGGCCGCCGTGCTGGCGTCGAAGGTCTCGCCGGTGAGGTAGTAACGGGCCGCGCCGCGGGGCGACATGAGGTCCAGCGTGGTCAGCGAGATAATCGCGGGGGTCAGGCCGAGCCGGACTTCGGTGAAGGCGAACGAGGCGGTCTCGGTAGCGACGGCGAGGTCGCAGGCGCCCACGATGCCCATGCCGCCTGCCCGCACGTGCCCGGTGATCCGGGCGATCACGGGCTTGTCCAGCTCGACCACGGCGGTCAGCAGCCCCGTGATCGCGGCGGCGGCGTCCGACATCGACCCGCCGCCCGCCTCGGACAGGTCGGCTCCGGAGCAGAAGACCCGGCCGGTGTGAGTAAGCACGACCGCCCGGACACCCCGGTCTTGCCCGGCGGAGGTCAAGCTGCCGGTGAGTTCACCCACCAGCGTTCTGGACAGGGCGTTTCGGTTTTCCGGCGAGTCAAGAGTGATCGTTGCCACCTGGTCGCCGACGTCGTAGTGCACGAAGGAGGTCACCGAACGGAGCGTAGCTGTCGCTGCCCGGCGAGCGTAGCCTGCCAGTGTGGGGAGCATTGAAGACAAGATCCGCGTCGAGGCGGAGGACGCACTGGGGGCCATGGAGGGACTCGACATCCGGCGGATGTTCGGCGGGTGGGGTTTCTACTGCCACGGCTTACTCTTCGCCGCCGCCTGGAAGGGCGAGTTCCGGTTCCGCACCCGCCAGGAGGAGCACTGGGTGTACGAGGGCGTCGACCGGGCGCTGCTGGACCGTCCCGCGGAACTGGTCACCGCGGCGCGGACCGTCATCGCGACGCTGGCCGCCGAACCCGCGGCCAGGCCCCGGCGCCGCCCGGCCGGTCAGGCGCTCTCGATCGAGCCCTACCGGCCAGGCTGGCCGGTCGCGTTCGAGGCCGAGCGCCGGCTGCTGGTGCCGGTGATCGGCGAGTACGTGGTGGGCGGCATCCACCACGTGGGCAGTACCGCGGTGCCCAACCTGCCTGCCAAGCCGATCATCGACATCCTGGCCGGGATCCGCGACCTCGACAGCGCCCGCCCGTGCATCGACCTGGTCGCCTCGCTCGGGTACGTATACACGCCCTACCTCGCCGGAGAGATGCACTGGTTCTGCAAGCCGCACCCGGTCCGGCGTACCCATCACCTGCACCTGGTCCCGGTCGGCTCGCCGCGCTACCGCGACGAGCTGCGGTTTCGCGACTACCTCAGGGGGCACCGGGACAGCCGGGACGAGTACGCCCGGCTCAAGCGGGTCCTGGCTATGAAGTTCCGCCGGGACCGCGAGGCCTATACCGAGGCCAAGACCGAGTTCGTGCACGACGTGCTGCGCCGGGCCGATGCGGAGAGCGCATGGTGACCGGCGCGGGCCCCGGCTCCGCGCCGGCCCTGGCGCCGGTCCGCAGCACTCGGCCCCCGGGACGCGACCCCCGCAGCGCTCGCGGCCCGGGACGCGGCCCCCGCCGCGCCTGATTACAGCCCGAGCAGCCGGGCCGCATTGTCGTAGCAGACGGCGCGCAGCCATTCCGGGCCGAGTTCGAGCCGGGCCAGGGCCTGCAGCTGGTGCAGGTAACGGTAGGGGATGTTCGGGAAGTCGCTGCCCAGCAGGATGCGGTCGGCGGCCGCGGCCAGCCGGGGCCGCAGCGCCGCAGGGAACGGTGCGAGCCGCTCGAGGAAATCGGTAAACGCCATCGTGGTGTCGAGATGGACGCCGGGGTACCGCCGGGCGAGGTCGAGGAACTCGCCGTACTCGGGAGCCCCGAGATGGGCGATGATCACGGTCAGCCGAGGGTGCCGGGCGAGCACGCCGGAGATGGGTCCCGGGCCGGTATAGGGCCCGGGCGCCGGCCCCGAGCCGCAGTGCACGACGACCGGCGAGCGCGCCTCGGCCAGCATGCCCCACACCGGGTCCAGCAGCGGATCCCGCGGGTCGTAGCCGCCCACCTGGAGGTGGGCCTTGAACAGGCGGGCGCCCGCGCCGATCGCCTCGGCCACGTAGCCGCCGGCCCCCTGTTCGGGGAAGAACGTGGCGCTGTGCAGGGCATCGGGCGTCCGGGCCGCGAAGCCTGCCGCCCACGCGTTCAGCCAGGCGGCCATGCCAGGCTTGTGCGGGTACAGCAGCGCGCTGAACCTGCGCACGCCGAACGCCCGCAGCAGGGCGAGCCGCTCCGCTTCAGGCCGCCGGTAAACGATGGGCCAGTCCTGCCCGGCGGCGGCCCGGCCGCTGTCGAAGAACGCCCAGACCTTGGCCAGCACGTTGGGCGGCATGAAATGGGTGTGCACGTCCACCAGGCCGGGGAGCCCGAGCTCCCGCCAGAACGCGGTGACCGCACCGGCCTCGGCCAGGATGCCGGGCTCGTCTGGCACCGGGTCGCCGGGCTCACCCGCTGCCGGGGGCGCGGCGGCGTCCGGTACCGGGTCGCCGGGCTCACCCGCTGACTGCGCGCTGGCCGCATTCCGCCGTTCTGGCACGCCTCATAGTTTCCCAGCACGGATCCGGCTGCCGCCGACGGGTGCGGGGCCACCGGACGCTTTCGCTACCATTCTCTCGAGAGGCTTCTCTTGACAGGTTCCTCTCGATAAGTGATTATCGAGACATGTCTCTCGAAGGAAATGAGCCGGCGCAGTCTTCGCCGGAGCCTCCGCCGGAGCCGGAGTTGCGCAAGGTCACCGACGCCAGGACGATGCGGGCCCTGACTCACCCCGTCCGGGTGGCCATGCTCGAGGCGCTGACCCTTGGCGGCGCGATGACGGCCACCGAGCTCGGCGAGCAGATCGGCGAGTCGCCGACCACCTGCTCCTTCCACCTGCGCCAGCTGGCGAAGTACGGCTGGGTGGAGGAAGCCGGCGGCGGCAAGGGCCGGGCCCGGCCGTGGCGGCTGGCCACGATCGGCTTTCAGACTTCAGCCGCGCACGACGACCCAGACACCAACCTCGCGGCCAGCGCCCTGTCCGGGCTGTTCCGTGAGCGCGCCCTGGCCAGGTACCGGACCTGGGTCGAGACACGGGCCAGGTACCCGCGCTCCTGGCAACTGGCCGCCGACGACAGCGAGTTCCTCTTCTTCCTGACCGTCGAGGAGCTGGAAGAGCTCAACCGCCAGCTGCACGACGTGCTCATGTCCTGGTTCGATCAGGGCCGGGCGAGCGATCCGTCGCAGCGGCCGCCCGGGGCGGTGCCGGTGGAACTGCTGACGTTCTCCTACCCGCTCAGCCGGCCTGAGGCCGCCGGCACACCAGACGCAGGCGAGAGCCGGCCGGACACGGCCTCCGACGCCACCGACAGCCAGTGAGGTATGCACGATGAACTTCCAGATGACCGAAGCCCTGGTCGGCGAGCAGATGCGCGATGTCCGGGACCAGGCCGTGCGGTGCCGGGGCCGTTCACCGCGCCCGCGACCGGACCTGGCTGTCCGGGCTACCCGCTGGCCCCGGCTGCGCAAGCAGGTCGGCTACCGGCTGGTCGAGGCGGGACTGCACCTGCTCGCCCGGTGAGCGCGCTGCGGAACTGGCCGATACTGCTCGTGTGGCAGCTGACGATCCGGCCCGGATGGGCCGGGCAACCCCCGCGTATGCGCTGCTCATCGACGGCAGCACCGTCGAGATCAGGCCTGCCGGGCCGGACGACACCGAGGCGGTCCGCGCGATGCACGCGGCTCTGTCGCCGCGCAATGCGTACCTGCGCTTCTTCAACCTCAGTCCGCTGAACGCCGAGCGCGAGGCCCGGCGAGTCTGCCGCGAACCAGGCCCGGCCCACGCGGCCTTGCTCGCCTGGCTGGACGGCGAGCTGGCCGGGGTGGCCAGCTACGAGCCCGCCGGCCGGCCCGGCATTGCCGAGATCGCGCTCGCGATTCCCGATCGCCTGCACGGCCGGGGCATCGGCACGCTGCTGCTCGAGCACTTGGTGTCGATCGCCAGGCAGCGCAAGCTGCACGCGTTCACCGCCGTGACGCTGGCCGAGAACGCGGCCATGCTCGCCGTCTTCACCGCTGCCGGCCTGCCGGTGCGGCGCCAGACGGCCGGCGACGAGGTGCTGCTGACCTTCCCGCTGCCCGCCGACGCCGACCGCCGCCTGGAGGATTACCTGGATTCGGTGGCGGCCAGGGAAAGCCGCGCGGACGTGGCCAGCCTGCGCCACCTGCTGCGGCCGGATTCGATCGCCGTCGTGGGGGCGAGCCGGAACCGCGGCTCGGCGGGCCGGGAGATCCTGCGCAACATCGTCACTGGCGGATTCGGCGGGCAGGTCTACCCGGTCAACCCGCACGCCCCGTTCCTGGAAGGGTTGCCGTGCCTGCCGGACGCCGAGAGCCTGCCGCCGCACGTGGACCTGGCCATCATCGCGGTGCCCGCCGCCGCCCTGACCGGGGTGGCCGCGGCTTGCGGGCGCCGCGGCGTCCGCACGCTGGTGGTGATCACCGGCGATCTGGGCGCTGAAGGTCCGGGTCTGCTGGCGACGTGCCGCCGGTACGGCATGCGCCTGGTCGGGCCGAACTGCTTCGGCATCGCGGTCCCCGGCATCAGCCTCGACGCGACCTTCGGCGCGCGCCGCCCGCTGCACGGCGTCGCGGGCCTGGTGGTGCAGTCCGGCGGGATCGGGGTGTCGTTCCTGACGCACCTGTCCGAGCTCGGCATCGGCGTGTCATCGTTCGCGTCGGTGGGCGACAAGTACGACGTATCGAGCAACGACATGCTCACCTGGTGGGAGCAGGACGGGCAGACCAGGCTCGCGGCGATGTACGTGGAGTCCTTCGGCAGCCCGCGCCGGTTCGCCCGTACCGCCCGCCGGGTCGGGCGGCGGATGCCTGTGCTGACCGTGCTGAGCGGCAGGTCCGACGCGGGCCAGCGGGCTGCCTCCTGGCACACCGCGGCCACGGCCACGCCACTGGTCACCCAGCAGGCGCTGTTCGGCCAGGCCGGGGTCATCGCGGCCACGAACCTCGGTGAGCTGCTTGAAGCCGCGGCGCTGCTCGCCAGCCAGCCGCTGCCCGCGGGCAACCGGGTAGCGATCGTGAGCAACGCGGGCGGCGGAGGCGTGCTGGCCGCCGATGCCTGTGCCGACCACGACCTGCGGGTGGCCACCCTCTCCGGGCCGACGCAGCGCAGGCTGCGGGACCTGCTGCCGACCGGTGCCGTGACAGCGGGCCCAGTGGATACCACGGCCACGATCGGAGTGGACGCGTTCGGATCGTGCCTGCGCGAGGTGGCAGCCGACGACGGGGTGGACGCGGTGCTCGCGGTCACGGTGCCGACCGCGATGGCCGATCCCAGCCAGGCGCTGGCTACCGCCCTGCCTGCCAAGCCGCTGGCCGCGGCCGTGCTGGATCAGAGGCAGGCGGTGCGCCTGCTGCCGTCGGCCCGGCGGCCCGCGCCCGGCCTGCCCAGCCCCGCGGCGGCCGCCGCGCCACCTGGCCCGGAGACGGCTGCCGCGCCACCTGACCCGGGAGCGGCCGCCGGGCCGCCCGTGCCCGGGATTCCGGCCTATGCCTACCCGGAGGGCGCGGCCCGGGCGCTCGGCCACGCAGCCAGGTACCACGCCTGGCGGATCAGGCAGCAAGGCCGCGTCCCCGAACTGGCCGGGGTGCGCGCCGACGACGCCCGCGCGCTGGTCTCGGCGTTCCTGGCGGCCGCCCCCGCGGGTGGATGGCTCAGCACGGCTGAGGCCGGCGACCTGCTGGCGTGCTATCAGATCGCCCCGCCCCGCTCCCGCCCGGCCACGGGAGCGCGCCGCGACGGTGTCGAGGTGTTTACCGGCGTCCGGCAGGAGGCGGTGTTCGGGCCAGTGGTGGTCTTCGGCCTCAGCGGCATCGCCGGTGAAGCCCTCGGTGACTGCACCGCCCGGCTCACTCCGCTTACCGATACCGACGCGGCCGGCATGATCGTCGAGGGGCCGGCCGCCGCTGTCCTGGCCGGGCCGCAGGGCAGCCCCGCCGTGGATACCGGCGCGCTGGCCGGCATCCTGCTGCGCGTTTCCCGGCTGGCCGACGACCTGCCCGAGGTCGCGGAGCTTGACCTCAATCCGGTCATCGCCGACCCGGACGGGGCGCGCGTGGTGGCCGCCCGGATCAGGCTGAGCCCGGGCCAGCCGCAGGATCCGTTCCTGCGCCGCCTGCGCTGACCTCCCGGCGCGCGCCGCCGCGGGCCGGCCGCGCGCCGTCCCGCAATGACCGGCCGGGAGCTAGGTTTGATCACGACACGGGAATCCGGAGGCGGTCATGAGCTTCAGCGTCCAATCCGAGGTGGGCAGGCTGCGCCAGGTCATCGTGCACCGGCCCGGCCTGGAACTGTCCCGGCTGTCCCCGCAGAACGTCCAGGAGCTGCTGTTCGACGAGGTCATGTGGGCGAGCAGGGCGAAGGAGGAGCACGACGCGTTCGCCGAGGCGCTGCGCGGCAAGGGCGTGCAGGTGCATCACTTCGGGCGGTTGCTGAGCGAGACCCTCGAGCTGTCCGAGGGCCGGGCCTTCGTCCTGGACCGGGTCTGCACGCCGGAGATTCTCGGCCCGAACCTGGTCGACCCGGTGCGGAAGCTGTTCGAGGATCTCGACGGCCCGGCGCTGGCCGAGTACCTGATCGGCGGGGTGCTCAAGGCGGACCTGCACCCGGCCCGGTCACACAGCCTGACCTGGGACGTCCTGCGCAAGGACGACTTCGTCCTGCCTCCGCTGCCTAACCACCTGTTCCAGCGAGACACCTCCTGCTGGATCTACCGGGGCGTCTCGGTCAACACGATGGCCAAGCCGGCCCGCCAGCGCGAGGCGCTGCACTACAGGGCCATCTACCGCTACCACCCGATGTTCGCAGGCGGCGGTTTCAGCCGGTACGACGCGGACGACGACGCTGTTCACCTGCCCGCCAGCATCGAAGGCGGCGACGTGCACGTGCTCGGCCACGGCGCGGTGATGATCGGCATGGGCGAGCGGACCACCTCGATGGCCGTGGAGACGCTCGCCCAGGCCCTGTTCCGCGGCGGCCAGGTACACACGGTCATTGCCGTCGAGCTGCCGGTCGCCCGGGCGATGATGCACCTCGACACGGTCATGACCATGGTCGACCGCCACACGTTCGTGCTGTATCCCTACCTGGACCCGCAGCTGCGCTCGTGGACCGTCACCGACGAGGGCGGGGAGATCAGGCTGGCCCGCAATCACAACTTGTGGGACAAGGTCGCCGAGGTGCTCGACATCGGCGAGGCGGTGGTGCTGACCACCGACGAGGACCTCAGGGCGGCCGAACGCGAACAGTGGGACGACGGGAACAACTACCTGGCCGTCGCCCCCGGGGTGATCTTCGGCTACGAGCGCAACGAGGCCACCAACACCATGCTGCGCCAGCACGGCATCGAGGTGGTCACCGTGTCCGGCAGCGAGCTGGGCCGGGGCCGCGGCGGGCCGCGCTGCATGACCTGCCCGATCGAGCGGGATCCGGCCTGAGCGCCGAGGGCGGCGGCGCAGATGGGCATGCCCGGCGCCCGCTGTCACAGACGTCGGAGGTCTCTCGTCTCAGAGTGCGAGCCGGTCCGCGGGACCGGGAGTGAAAGGAGCACCGACGATGAGAGTCTTCGTGGCGGGCGCGGCCGGGGCGGTCGGCCGGCAGCTGCTGCCGCAGCTGGCCGCGGGCGGGCACCAGGTGACCGGGTCGACCAGGAATCCGGCCAAGGCCGAGCGGCTGCGCGCCCTCGGCGCCGAGCCGGTGGTGGTCGACGGCCTGGACGCCGCGGCCGTGGGTGAGGCGGTGGCCCGGGCCGAGCCGGAGGTGGTGATCCACCAGATGACCGCGCTGTCCGGCGACGTCAACCTGCGCCGGTTCGACCGGATGTTCGCCGTCACCAACCAGCTGCGGACCAGCGGCACCGATCACCTGCTCGCCGCGGCCATCGCCGCGGGCGCCCGGCGGTTCATCGCGCAGAGCTACACCGGCTGGACGAACCCCCGCGAGGGCAGCCCGGTCAAGACCGAGGAGGACCCGCTCGACCCGAGCCCGCCGCCTGCGCAGCGTGAGTCGCTGGCCGCGATCGGCTACCTGGAGCGCGCGGTGACCTCGGCCGGCCAGCTGGACGGGATCGTGCTGAGGTACGGGTCCTTCTACGGGCCCGGGGCCACCGGCACGCTGGTGGGGCCGGTCCGCAAGCGGAAGGTTCCGATCATCGGGAACGGCGCAGGCATCTGGTCGTTCCTGCACGTCAGCGACGCCGCGTCAGCGACCGTGCGCGCGCTGGAGCGCGGTGCGCCCGGCGTCTACAACGTGGTCGACGACGAGCCGGCCAGCGTGGCCGAGTGGCTGCCGTTCCTGGCCGGGGCGGTCGGGGCCGGGGCGCCCTACCGGGTGCCGCGGTGGATCGGGCTGCTGGCAGCGGGGCAGACGGGAGTGTCCATGATGACCCGGATCCGGGGTTCGTCGAACGCCAAGGCCAAGCGGGAACTCGGCTGGCAGCCCGCCTGGCCGAGCTGGCGGCAGGGATTCCGGGGCGGTCTGGATGCCGCGCTGCCGCAGCAGCAGGTGGCGCGCTAGCCGCCGGGAGCCGGGACATGGGGACCGCCGAGATCTACGAGCCGCTGCGGCCGCTGCTGTTCTCGATCGCCTACCGGATGCTCGGGACGGTCAGCGACGCCGAGGACATCGTGCAGGAGGCCTTCCTGCGCTACCACCGCGCCGCCGCGGCCAGGCAGCCAGCCGCCGGCGACGGGATCGAGTCGCCGAAGGCGTTCCTGTCCGCGGTGACCACCCGGCTGTGCATCGACCAGCTGCGATCGGCCCGGGTGCGGCGGGAGTCATACGTGGGGGAGTGGCTGCCAGAGCCGCTGCTGACCGACACGGCGGCGCCGGACCCGGCCGGTGCCGCCGAGCAGGCCGACTCGCTGTCCATGGCGTTCCTGCTGCTGCTCGAACGGCTGACTCCGGTGGAGCGGGCCGTCTTCCTGCTGCACGACGTGTTCGGCTACGACTACGCCGAGATCGCCGGAATCGTCGGCAAGAGCGAGGACAACTGCCGTCAGCTGGCGTTGCGGGCCCGCCGCCACGTCGGCGAGGGCAGGCCCCGCTTCGAGGCCTCGCGCAGCAAGCGGGACAGCCTGGCGGGCCGGTTCTTCCGCGCCGTCGGCGACGGCGACATGGACGGCCTGGTCGCGATGCTTGCCGAGGATGTCGCCGTCTACGGCGACAGCGGCGGGACCAGCCCGTCGTGGCCGCGCCCCATCATCGGGCGGGACAACGTAAGCCGCCTGCTTCTCGGCATCGCCGGGCAGATCCGGCAGCTCGGGATCACGATCAGCCCGGCCGAGATCAACGGGCAGCCCGGAGCCATGTTCCTGGATCCGGACGGCAACCTGACCAACATCTTCGTGCTCGACATCGCCGACGGTCAGGTGCGTACCGTCCGGTCGGTGATCAACCCGGAGAAGCTGCGCCACCTCGGCCCGCTGGCCGACATACCCAGGCTGCGCCGCCGGCTGCGCTCCGGCTAAAGCGATCGTTCAGGCGGCGTGCCCGCCCCGGCCCTCCAGGATCTCGGCCGCGCCGCGGACCACGCAGCGCAGCGGGTCGTCGACGACGAGCGCGGGGATGCCCGCGGCCACCTCGATCCGGTCGACCAGGCCGGGCAGCAGCGCCCCACCGCCGGCCAGGCAGATCTTTTCCCTGACCACGTCCTCGGCCAGGTCGGGCGGGAGGTCAAGCAGTATGTCCCGCACCGCATCGGCGATCTTGGCAACGGGCGGCTCGAGCGCGTCGGCGACCAGGCTGGCAGGGACGAGCTCCACCCGGGGCGTCCTGCGCTTGATGTTGACGCCGATCGTCTCCGCTCGCTCGGCCGTTCCGCCGGTGAGCCCCAGCGCCATCTTCAGGCGCCTGGCCGCCTTCGGGCCGATCAGCAGGCCGAGCTCGGTCTTCACCGCCTGGGCGACCGCCTCGTCCATGGCGTTGCCGGCCAGCCGCAGCGAATCGGCTCGCACCAGGCGGCCGCTGGTCACCACCGCGATCTCGGTCGTGCCGCCGCCGACATCGACGATGAAGATGCCCTCGCCGCCGGACAAGTTCAGGCCCGCGCCGGCGGCCGCGGCTACCGGCTCCTCGACGATCCGCACCGAGCAGCGCGGGCGGCGGGTCTGCACGGCCGTGGCCAGGGCGTGACGCTCGACCCAGGTAGCGCCGCTCGGCACGCACACCACGGCCGACGGGCGCAGCAGCCCGCGGCGCAGCCGGGCCCGGCCGAAGAACGCCTGCAGCATGGCCGTGGCCGCATTCAGGTCTGCGATGACCCCGTCGCGCAGCGGGTGGATGACCTCGACATCCTGGGGTTCCTTCCCGGCCATCAGCTCCGCGGCCGCGCCGGTGGCGATCGCCCTGCCCATAGCCGTGTCCACCGCGATGGCGGAAGGCTCTTCTACGACCAGACCCCGGCCGCGGACCCAGACGAGGCTGTTGACCGTGCCAAGATCGATCGCCACGCCTGCGCGCAGCTGCATCATGTCCCCTATTGATAGAAATGCCGTCTGTCTAGCCGAGCGTCATCTGCGGTTCCCAGTATGGCGGGGAGCGCCGCCGCCGGCCTGCAGGTCCGGCCCGAATGGGCGTAGCGAGCCGGTGCGCCGCAGTGGGCAGGGTCCGGGAGCCGGCATAGATTCGGGACCATGACCGAGCCGCTGCCGCTGTTCCCGCTGGGCACCGTGCTTTACCCGGGCCTGCCGCTGCCGCTGCACATCTTCGAGGAGCGGTACCGGCAGCTGGTCAGGGATCTGCTGGCCGGGCCAGAGCCTGGCCAGTTCGGCGTCATCGCGATCCGCAAAGGGCGCGAGACCGGGGTGGACGGTGTTTCCGCGCTGTACGAAGTCGGCTGCGTCGCGGCGCTGCAGCAGGTACGAGAGCACCCCGACGGCCGGTTCGACCTGGTGACCTCGGGGACTCGGCGGTTCCGGCTGGTGAGCCTGGAACACGGCCGCCCGTACCTGCAAGGCCAGGTGGACCTGCTCGCCGAGGACCCCGGCGACGAGGCCGCGGCCGGCGTCGCGGCGCGGGCCGTCCGGCGCGCGTTCGGTGACTATGTCGGCGCGCTGGCCGCCCGGGGGACGGGCGAGGTCGCGATTCCTGAGCTTCCGGGCGAGCCCCTTACGCTGTCCTACCTGGTAGCGGCGTCCATGGTGGTTGACCTGCCGGACCGGCAGGCGCTGCTGGCCCAGCCGGACGCGCTGCGCCGCCTGCAGGCCGAACGGGAGCTGCTGGCAAGGGAGACCGCGATGTTGCGCACGTTTACCTCCGCGCCGGCGCCCGGCCTGAGGTACTCACGCTGGAACCCGAACTAGCCAGCCGGGCCGGCCTGGGCGGCCTGGCCGGCCAGTCCGCGGCGGCACCGGCGGCCGCGGTGGTTCAGGATTGGGTCGCCAGGCTCTTGGCCATGACGAGCTCCCTGCGCATCCCGTCGGGCATCAGGTCACCAGGCTCGTCGGTGCCGGCGAACCCGCTGCGTCGGTACAGCGCGATGGCGCTCTGGTTGTCCTCGGCCACGGCCAGCTTGATCATCCCGGCGCCGGCCTGCCTGGCCCAGTCCACTACCGCCCGCACCAGCCGGTCTGCGACCCCGTGGCCGCGCGCCGCCGGGCTCACCCACATCGAGATCAGCTCGGCCGTGCCGGCCTCGTCCTCGGCCGGCACGCCGCTGGCCATGCCGGCCAGCTGGCCGTCGAGCACCGCGACGAGGTTGTACGACCCGGGAATGCTCAGCCGGTCACGCCAGCGCTGCTCTCGGTCGCCGTCGCCCTGCCAGTCCGCGAGCTGGCTGCCGAACGCGTACGCAGCCTCGGCCAGCGCGGCCAGCCGCAATTCCCGCCAGGCCTGCCAGTCATCCGGCGTGAGCACCCGCAACTCGATCACAGGGACGAGCGTGCCGCGGCAGGCGGCCGGCCGGCAAACCGATTTCCGGCTGCGCTGCGTGGCGGCCGGTCACCGCCGTGGGCCGGGCCAGGGAAAGTCCGGTGGCGCCTCCGGTCCGCCGGCTGGTCCCAGGTCCGGCCGGGTGTCGGGCCCGGGGTCCGGCCCACGGGGCGGCCCTGGAGGCGGCCCAGGAGGGGGCCCCGCGGGCGGCATGCGGGGCGGCCCGGGGGGCGTCCCGGGGGACGGCATGCGGGGCGGCCCCGGGTCCGGCGTGGTAGGCGGGCCGCCCGGGATCCCGGCATCTGGCCTGCCGGGCGCCGGCCCGGCGCCCGCGCCGCCGCCCGGCAGGATGCGGACGTCGCTGTCCGGCTCGTCTTCGGGTCCGGTGTCCACGTCACGCACGTACCCGCCGCGCACCCTGCGCTCGGGCCTGAGCCGGTGAATCGGCGTGACCTGGCTCCTGACGAACATCCCGAGCAAAGCGGCCACGATTCCTATGACCGCCCCGGTCTGCGCCGGGGACCAGTGCCACCACTCGAACGCGATGCCAAGGGCGATGAATGCCTGGACGAGGGCGGTCGCCGCGGCCGACTCCTGCCGGATCCATCCGACGATGTTGTGCCACACCATCACGCCGAAGTTGTGCGGATGCCCGCTGCCCTGGCTTCGCTCTGTGCCCTGTCTTTGCACCATGCGACTTGCCCTCTCTCCGGTTACTGCGCATGCTCTCAGGGACAGCCTGCGGATGCTGGCCAGGCGCGGCGTGTCGTCGGTCTTCCCGTACAGTGCGTAGGCAGCGGGCCCTGGCCGCCCGCAGGGGAGGGGCTGAGGTTCGCCCGACAGCCAAGAGAGAGGCGATGAGCTGCCAGCCGTTCAGCCGACGTTCGCCGCAGGCCGGGCCGGACCAGGCCGGCCGGGGGCGGCCGTGGCTGGCGCGCGCCGTCTATGGCGTGCTGATCATCGAGATCGCGCTGGTCATCTGGTACGCGATCGCGTACCGACAGGTGGACTTCCGGGTCTACATGTGGGGCGGGCATAACGTCTCCCGCGGCACGCTGCTGTACCTCGGCAAGGCCAGCGGGCACTGGTTCACCTACCCGCCGTTCGCCGCCGTCTTGTTCGCGCCGATCTCTGTCCTGCCCGTCATCCCCGCCCAGGTGCTGTGGGAGCTGGCATCGGTCGCGGCGTTCGCGATCGCCTGCGCCACCACGCTGAAGCTCGCGGGCTGGCGTGCGACGCGGACCACGGTCGCGGCCGTGCTGGCGGCCGGCCTGCTGCTGGAGCCCGTGTACCACACGCTGCTCCAGGGCCAGATCAACCTGATCCTCCTCGCGCTGGTCCTCGTCGATGTGTGGCGGGCCTCCCGCAACCGCCCAGCCGGGATCGGGGTCGGCATAGCGGCCGCGATCAAGCTGACCCCCGCGATCTTCGTGCTGCTGTTCCTGCTGGCCAGGAGACCCAGGGCCGCTCTGACGGCGGCCGCCACCTGCATCGTGTGCGGGCTGGCCGGATACCTCGTCGCGCCGGGCGCGTCGCGGCTCTACTGGACGCACGTCTTCTACGAGACGAACCGGATCGACGCCCCCTACATCGGCAACCAGTCCCCGTACGGCGCGGCGATCCGGATCTTCGGCGGTGTCGCTGACGTGGGCCACTGGTACCTGCTGGTGTCGGCAGTGATCGGCGTGGCCGGCCTGGCGGCGGCCACGGTATTCGCCCGGCGCGGCGACTGGCTGACCGCGGCGGCGGTGACCGGCGCGACCAGCCTCCTGGTCTCCCCGGTGTCCTGGACCCACCACTGGGTGTGGATCGTGCCCGCGCTGGTCGGGCTGGCCCGCGGCGGGAAAGGCGACCGGATCGCCGCGGCCTGCGGCTACCTGCTGTTCGCCGTGTCCCCGCTGTGGTGGACACCGCACTCGCTGGGCCGGCCCGACTACGGATTCCACGGGGCGCTGACGGTCGTCGCCAACTGCTACCTGATCGCCGGCTTCGCGTTCCTGGCCGTCATGACCTGGCGCGCCTGCCGGCTGGTGACCGCAGGCCCTGAGCCAGATCCGTCGTTTCCGCCCGGTGACGTGCGGAAACAGCATTCGGGAGCCCGGAACATATCGTTGTGACGCTACCCGGCGCCGTTGCGCCGTTGCGCCGTTGCGCCGTTGGCCGTCGGCGGTCAGCGGGTGAGCACGCTTTCCGCCGCGCCGCCGTAGAGCTCGGCAGCCCGCCAGCAGTACCAGGCCACGATCGAGCGGTACGGCCGGTACGGGTCGCCGAGCGGATCGAGCTGCTTGGCCGTCGGCGTCGGGATCCCCCAGGCAAGGCCGAATCCCTTCCTGACCCCCAGGTCGCCCGTCGGCCACACGTCCAGCCGCCGCAGCTGGAACATGAGGAACATCTCCGCCGTCCACTTGCCGATGCCGCGGACCGTCGAGAGCCGGGCGACCAGCTCATCGTCGCGCTCGGCGCGGAGCCCGGCCGGGTCGAGCGCCACCGTCCCGTCCAGCACCTTGGCAGCCAGATCCTGGAGCGAGGCGGCCTTGTTGCCGGACAGGCCGACCGAACGCAGCGTGCCATCCGGCAGCGCCAGCAGCCGCTGCGCGGTGACCTCGCCGCTCAGCGCGGCGATCAGGCGGTCGTGAATGGCGGCCGCCGCGGCCCCGGCCAGCTGCTGGTAGACGATCGCGCGGACCAGCGCCGCGAAATGGCTCTCGGTCGGCGGACCCACCCGGGGCCGTCCGGCCTCGGCGACCAGGCGGCGCAGCACGGGATCGCGCTCGGCCAGGATCGCCGCGGCGGCCGGGTAGCTTCGCGCGACGCGGCCTGGCACTTGCTGTTCAACCATGCCGACAGTTGTAACCCGCGGGACCTCGTCGGCGCTACCAGGCCTGCCCGGCCGCGACGGCGCCCGGCAGCGTCAGGGGGCGAGGGTTTTCCGGCCGCCGGCGCTAGGTAGCTTGGGAGGCAGGACATCCGGCTCACCGGCCACCCGGGCCACCCGGCTCGCGGGGCCGCCGGCCCACCAGGGGTACCGAATGACGGCGGAATCATACGCGGCGGCTGTTCAACCTGGTCGCCCGCTCGGCGGCGGCCTATATATCCGGCGTGCCGGAGCACCCGGCGGACGAAGGCCTGTTCGGCGCGGGCAGCGTCACCTGGCGGGTGAACACCGATCCCGGCTGGCCGATCATGACCCTGCGGGCCCTGATGGTGCAGGCGCTGCACCCGCTGGCCATGGCCGGGGTGGACCAGCACAGCGACTGGCGCCAGGACCCGGTGGGCAGGCTGGCGGCCACCTCCATGTACGTGACGACGATCACCTTCGGCGAGCGGGCGGAGGCCGAGCGGGTCGCGGCCCGGGTGCGCCGCATCCACGAGCACGTGCGCGGCCTCGACCCGGTGACCGGCCGCCGCTACGAGGCCAGCGATCCGGCCCTGCTGCTGTGGGTGCACGCGATCCTGGTCGATTCCGGGCTGGCCACGGGCCGGCTGCTCGGCACGGCGCTGGCGGCCGAGGATGCCGACCGTTATGTCGCGGAAATGGTGGTCGCGGCGGAGCTGGTCGGCGTGCCCGCCTCGCTGGTCCCTGCCACGGCTGAGCAGCTGCGGGGCTACATCACGTCGGTACGGCCGGAGCTGCGCTGCACGCCCGCGGCCAGGGAATCGATGGCCTACGTGCTGGATCCGCCCGGGATGGACGAGGAGGTGGCGGAGATCTGGCAGGACATCCGCGACGGGGTGGTCGCCGCGCTGCCGGATTGGGCGCGCGAGATGTACGGCTATGACGCGCCGCCGATCACCCCGGCCAGGCAGACCGAGATCCGGCAGGCGCTCGGCGTGCTCGACGCCGTCTACCTCGGTGAGCCCGGCATGCTTGAGGCGCGGCAGCGGATCGCCCTGCGGATGCGCGCGTCCCGGCGCGCATGAGGCGCACAACGGTGCGCACCGGGAAAGTCGTCGCCGGGCTGACGCTCGGCGGCGCGATCGCAGCCGGGGTGCTGGCCCGCCGGCGGCCGGGCTCGGCCCGCCTCGGCCAGCGGCCGGGCTCCGCCCGCCTCGGCCAGCGGCCGGGCTTCACCAGGCCGGGCTTGCGGCGGCCGGGCCTGCGGTTCAGTCGCGGGCTGGCGGCGGTCCAGCTCGCGGTGCGCGGCGGGCTGCGCTACGCCGGCAGCGCGCCGCGGCTGTTCGCGGCGGCCGGCCGCAGCCGGCAGGAGCTTCGCAACGACCTGGCGCTGCAGACCGCCGAGGACATCGCGGCCACCCTCGGGGCGATGAAGGGCGTCCTGATGAAGATCGGCCAGATGGCGAGCTACGTGGACGATGGCCTGTCGCCCGCGGTTCGCCGCACGCTCAGCCGCCTGCAGGACAGCGTGCCGCCGATGAGCCCGGAGCTGGCGGCCACCGTGCTGCGGGAGGAACTCGGCGTCACGCCGGAGCGGGCCTTCGCCCGCTGGGACCCCGAGCCGATCGCCGCCGCGTCGATCGGCCAGGTGCACCGCGCGATCACGCACGACGGCCGCGCGGTGGCGGTGAAGGTGCAGTACCCGGGCATCGCGGAGACGATCGCGGCCGACCTGGACAACGTCGCCCTGCTGCGCCGGATGCTGCGCATCACCGCGCCCAACCAGGACGTCGAGGCACTGGTAGCCGAGCTCAGGGAGCGCGTGCTCGAAGAGCTGGACTACCGCCGGGAGGCGGAGAACCAGCGGTACATGGCGGCCTACTACAACGGCCACCCCACGATTCGCGTGCCCAAGATCATCGATGAGCTGTCCACCCGGCGGGTGGTGACCAGCGAGCTGGTCGCCGGGGCCAGGTTCAGCGAGCTGGTCACCTGGTCGCAGCGCGAGCGTGACCTGGCCGCGGAGACGATCTACCGTTTCGTGTTCCGGAGCCTGTACGAGATCCGCGCGTTCAACGGAGATCCGCACCCGGGCAACTACCTGTTCCACGGCGACGGCAAGGTCACCTTTCTCGATTTCGGGCTGGTCAAGCACTTCACCGAGCCCGAGCTGCAGCCGCTGGTGCACATGGTCCGCGATCTGTGCGTGAACAACGATCCTGAGGCGTTCCGGCACAGCATGGAGGCGGCGGGCTTCCTGGTCCCGAACGCGCCGCTGAGCACCGACACGATCGTCGACCACATGGCGGTGTTCTACGCCACTGTCCGGCGGCCGGGGCGGCTCACGATCACCGAGGACTACGCGTCCTCGGTCGTCCGGCGGTTCTTCGACCTGCGCAGCCCGGTGGCCGCGTACGCGAGCATCCCGCGTTCCTACGTGATCCTGCAGCGCATCAACCTGGGGATGTTCGCCCTGCTCGGGCAGCTGAACGCGACCGCCGACTGGCGCCGGATCGCGGAGGAGATCTGGCCCTTCATGCTCCGTCCGGCCTCCACCCCGATGGGGCACGCGGAGGCCGCGTGGCTGGCCAGCCGCCCGCAGATCGCCGATCGCGTGGCCTGAGGACAGCCACCGCTGACCCGGCGGCTCGACAGCCGGGCACCGGCCGGCGGCCAGGGATGTCCGGCGTATCAGGCAGGCTTAGGGCATGACGGAGAATCTGACCATGATGGCGGTGCACGCGCACCCCGACGATGAAGCCTCGAGCACCGGCGGCGTGCTGGCCCTCTATTCCGACCAGGGCATCCGGACCGTGGTCGTGACGTGCACGAACGGCGAGTTCGGCGACGCCCCCGGAGGAGTCAAGCCCGGCCAGGACGGTCACGAGGAGCAGGCCGTGGCCCAGCTGCGGCTTTCCGAACTGCGCCAGTCATGCAAGATCCTGGGAGTCAGCGAGCTCGAGCTGCTCGGATACCACGATTCGGGCATGCCCGACTGGGACTACAAGGACCGGCCGGAGGCGTTCTGCAACATCCCGCAGGCTGAGGTGGCCGCCCGGATCGGCGGCCTGATCGAGGCCTACCGGCCGCAGGTCGTCATCACCTATGACGACAACGGCCTGTACCAGCACCCGGACCACGTACACGCCAGCCGGTCGGCTCAGGCCGCGGTGGCCGCCACCGGGATCCCGGCCAAGCTGTACCTGACCGCGTTGCGCGGCAGCGACTGGCAGAAGCTGAGCGAGGCGCTGCGCGAGCAGGGCATCGAGATACCCGAGCGCGAGGTCACGCCGCAGTTGCAGCAGAAGATGGCCGACGACGAGGCGCGCATCACCACGACGGTCGATATCCTGCCGCTGCTCGGCCGCAAGCGGGACGCGCTGCTCGCGCACGCCAGCCAGATCGAGGATTCGTGGTTCAGCAAGATCCCGCCGGAGATCGCGGCGGCCGTGTTCGGCCGCGAGCACTTCATCAGGGCGGCCGACGCGACCGGCGCGCCGGTGCCCGAGGATGACCTGTTCGCGGGCCTTCGCCAGGCCTGACCGGCGATCCGGGTCACCGGGCGGCGCGCCTGCGCGAGGCCGTCGCCGGCGCGCTGAGCCGGTTCCGGCCACCCGAGCCCGCCCGCCGGGGCCTGCGGTGCAAGGTTGGCTGTGACAGCGGCGCGGTCCCGGATAGGTTCGGCATGGCCGCCTAACGGAGAGGAGAGCCCGATGGTGGTCCCCACTGCCGTCCGCACGGTGGCCGCGGTCATCGGCGCCCTGCTCGTGCTCACGGCGTGGGCCAGCATCGTCGGCACGGTCATCGTGCCCCGCCCGTTCAGCAGCTGGCTGACCCGCTGGGTGGACCGGAGCGTGAGCGGAGTCTTCCGGCTGGTGGCCAGCAGCATCTCCGATTTCAAGCGGCGCGACCGGGCGCTCGCCGCGCAGTCGGCGACGGTACTGATCGCGCAGCTGGTCGCCTGGCTCGGTATCGCCTTCGTCGGGTACGCGCTGCTGCTGTGGCCGTTCGACCGCGGCGGCATAACCTCCGCCTTCACCTCGTCCGGCTCCTCGATGTTCACCCTGGGCTTCGAGGTCCCGGTCAGCGCCGTGCCCGCGGGCATCGTGTTCACCGCCGCCGCGACCGGCCTGGTCATCGTCACCCTGCAGATCGCCTACCTGCCTGCCCTGTACGCAGCGTTCAACCGCAGGGAGACCGACGTGGCGCTGCTGAACGCGCGGGCCGGGGTGCCGTCCTGGGGCCCCGAGCTGCTGGCCCGCACGCACTACGCGCTCGGCTCCGGCGTCTCGACCATCGATACGCTGCCGGATCTGTACGCCCAGTGGGAACGCTGGGGCGCCGACGTCGCGGAGAGCCACACCACCTACCTGCCGCTGGTCCGCTTCCGCTCGCCGCGGCCGCTTTCGTCCTGGGTGACCGCGCTGCTGTCGGTGCTGGACTCAGCCGCGCTGTTCCTGGTGCTGTCCCCCAAGTCCGCGCCGGTGGTCCCGGCCCGGCTGTGCCTGCGCTCGGGATTCCAGTGCTTCACCCAGATCGCGGGGGCGATGGGACTGGATGTTCCGGAGAATCCCGACGTGGACGGTCACGTCAGCCTGACCTACCAGGAGTTCCTCGAGGGCGTTGAGCGGATGCGCAAGGTGGACTTCCCCATCGAACGCGACCCGGAGGAGGCGTGGCCCGACTTCGTCGGCTGGCGGGTCAACTACGAGCAGGCCGCCTACGCGGTAGCCGCCGCCGTTGACGCCGTCCCGGCGATGTGGTCGGGGCCTCGCCGTGGGCACTACAAGCACATCGCCCCCATCCGCCCGTCGCTGGGACGACCGCCCAAGTAGGCGTGGCCCGTCGCCGCGAGAACCGCCCGCGCCGGCCGGCCGGGTGGCGTCAGGACGACCTGCTGTCCAGGTACTGCAGGAGATCGTGGGCGGCCAGCTCGATTTCCTTGTGCCGCCACTCGGCCGCCCGGTACTGGCAGGCGATGATGCCCATGCGGTGCACGCGGCGGAAGTCCCCGAAGACGAACGCGTACCTGGCCTTGGTGTGGTCATTGGCGCCGCCGGTGAGCCCGAGATGCCACCGGGCATACTCGTCCCACGAGTGCGACTTCAGGTAGGCATTCTGCTCGGCGGCCCCGGGCTGGACCTCGCCCCAGTCGCTGTTGAGCACGTACTGACGGCGGTCGATGAGCTGCTGCGCCCACGCCACCGCGTCCGGGTTGACCGAGTAGGAAGCCACGTGGGTCAGGACGCTGTCAGCGGCGCCTCGGCGTACGGCCGCCGATGACGGGGACGACGGCTCCGGGCTGCTTCGGCGGTGTGCCGGTGACCATGATCGGCCCGCGGAAGCGGTCCGCCCGGGCCTGCCGCCGGCGGGCGCCGGGATGCCTGGCCGCGCACGCCAGGCCGCCGCGGTGGTTGCCCGCCGGAACGCTTGTCCCGCCGGCTGGCGAGGATCGATCCGGTGCAGATGAGCAAGATGCCCAAGTAGACGAGAGCGCCCAGGAAGACCAGCGCGCCTGCCACGCCGTTATCGCCCCCGGCGGGGGAGAGCGGCACGTACACCCACACCACTGCGTACAGCGCGGTGGCCACCGCGATCACCCGGCCGGGGGGAAGAACTGGCTGCTGGCGCTGCGCCCGGCTGGGCTGGGCCGGGCTCAGGCCGGCGGGCAGGTCGGCGGTGAGCGCGGCCAGCTCCGCGTAGGTCCGCGCCGCGAACGTCTGGCCAACCCGCAAGTCGAATTCGTCCTTGGCAAGCATGCCCTGCACGAACGCGGCCTTGAGGGTGCCGATCACCCGCTCCCGGTCGGCGTGCGTGGCCCGCAGGCGTCCGCGGCCTCCTGCCGCTGCGGCGGCTATCTCGTCTCCCGGCCCTGCCATCAGTGGCACCTCCCGAGCACGCTGCAAGAAAAGCGTAACGCGGCTGGTCCCCGGGCGGCGACCGCAGCCTCCACCACCGCGCCGGGCCCGACCGCCGGCGGCGGGGGGCGCCGCTGACCCGCGGCGCCCCCCGCCCTGCGAGCGATCAGTACTTCGAGATCGTTGAGACGAACCTGGAGGTGATCGAGCCCATCCCGGTCATGCTGTCGAAACCGGGCCTGGTGGTCAGGGACACGTTGCGCGTCGCGCAGTTGTTCGTCGCGTCGCAGTAGGTCTCGGGCCCCTCGTAGTTCAGCGGCCGCATGCTCATGATGTAGCCGGACGAGGCATTGACCGAGTTCGCGAAGTTGACGCGGACCACGGCTGCCGAGTGCGGATGGGGCGGCAGCCTGGTGTCGTCGAATGCCGCGGGGGTCGCCTTGTACGCCTTGTACAGCACCGGGTTGAGGAACCCCAGCGGGGTGCCCGCGGCCTGGTCGGCGTCCGCGATCACGCCGGCCAGCAGCGGGGATGACAGGCTCGTCCCGCCCTCCTTGAACTGGCCGTAACGCACGCCGCCCGGGAAGGTCTGGGTCGCGCCGATCAGCATCCCGGTCTGCGGGTCGGCGTCCATCGAGATGTCCGGCACGACCCGGTACGGCACCGGCCCGTTGACCGCCTCGTTGCGCAGCGCCAGGTTCTTCGGCACCACGCCCTTCTGGTAGAAGGGCTGGGTGTAGAGGTAGCTGGTGCCGCCGGCGCCGCCGTTGTCGTAGGCCAGCGGGCTGGCCGGCTTGGTCGCGGAGCCGCAGTTCTTCGCCTTCGACTCGCACAGCACCTGCCGCGCGGTAGACCAGCCGTACTCGGCCTGCCGGCCGTTCTTCGCGTTCACTTCCAGCGCGGTGCCGCCGACAGCGGTCACGAACGGGCTGGTCGCCGGGTAGTTCTGCGCCGTGGTGCCGAAGGTAGCGAAGTTGTCGCCGAAGTCGTGGCTGCAGAACAGCACGCTGACGCCGGTGGAGGCGGCGAGCATGAACGTGTTGTCGAACGCGGTCCTGATCGCCTGGTCCTCGAGCAGTTCGCCGGGTACGTCGTCCCAGGAGTTGCTGACGACCGATGCGCCGCTGGTGATCGCGGTCGTGTCCGCCGCGAGCAGGCTGTTGTCGAGGCAGTTCCTGGCCCCGACGAACATGATGTGCGCGCCCGGTGCCAGCGCGTGCGAGGACTCCACGTCGAGCGACTGCTCGGTGAACCAGCCGCTGCCGGCGCACGCGGCCTGGTCGTCGACCTTCGGCGGGACGACGTTGGTGAACTGGGACGACTTCAGCGGGTGCGAGGGGTCGTTCATCCTGAAGTACCGCTGCGCGTCCGATAGCAGGGTGGGCGAGTCGTAGGCGTCAACGATCGCGATCGTCGCGCCGGTGCCGTCGTTGCCCTTGGCCACCGAGCCGGCCAGTCCGTACGCGCCGCGCAGCTGCGCCGGCTTGTAGCCGCAGATGTCATAGGGCAGCGGATGGGTGTAGGGCTTGTACAGCAGTCCCGAGTCCTTCGTGTCGATCTTCTGTCCCCAGAACGCCGAACACGGCTGCGGGTTGCGGAACCCCGCGGGCGGCGGCGGTTCCTGGGCCGGCCCTGCGGCCCCGGCCTTCGCGGCGTGCCCGGCCGTCGCGAGGGCGGTGCTTGCCACGTACTGGTTGATCCCGACCGTGCCGGAGACCACGCCGGACAGCGAGGACGGGATGGTCAGCGGGCTCTTGGCCAGCCGGACCCGGTGGCCGTTCACCCGGTAGTAGCCCAGCTTGACCCCGAACGCGCGCTCGACCTGCCGTGCCGTTCCCCGGACGGGCATGAACAGCCGGTCCTTCGCGACCGGCCCGGTGGCAAAGCCCTGCCCGCGAAGCCAGGCCCCGGCCTTGGCAGCCGCGGTCCTGGCCGGCCCGAACCGGGCCACCCACTGTGCGTCGGTCAGGTACCGGTGGAACTGCGCCGAACCCGGGGTCGATACCGCCCGGACGAACGCCTGCGCGCCGGCCTCGTCCCGCATCGACAGCAGCAGGTCGAAACTGACCGGGCTGCCGGGCGCGACGGCGCCGTTCGGGTGGGCGCGGGCCGCGGCCGGGGCCAGCGATCCGCCCAGGACCATCCGCGGACCCTGGTGCGCCGGGCGGCGGCGGCCGGGCCCGTGATCGCCGCCATCGAGACGGCCAGCCCTACCGACCCGGTCAGGGCCAGGTACCGGACACGTTTCATCAGGAGCCTCCTTCGTGACTGTCTGCTACGACGTCGGTTCGGTTAGTGGGGACGGGTGGGACCCTAGCGACGGCCGCTGTCGAAGGCAACCACCCTGGCCTGACCGCCTGGCTGCCACGCGCCCGTTCGGACTATGATCATTCAGACATATCATCCGGAGGAATACTGCGCGAAGCGGAGGGGACCGCCGATGAGCCCGCGTCCGTACCGGCTGGGCCAGCGGCAAGTCGCGATCGACGAGACACGGGCGCGGATGATCGCCGCGGCCCGCGAGCTGCTCGTCTCCGCGGACCCTGGCAGGTTCAGCATGGACGCGGTGGCGCAGCACGCGGACGTCTCCCGGGCCACGGTTTACTATCAGTTCCGCTCCAGGCAGGGCCTGCTCGAGGCGCTGTTCGACGCGGCCGCGGCGGCGGGCGGGATGGCCGGCCTGCCCGACGCGTTCGGCCAGCCCGATCCGCTGGCCGCGCTGGACGACTTCGTCGCGGTGTTCGGCCGGTTCTGGGGCAGCGACCGGCGGCTGCACCGGCGGCTGCACGGGCTGGCGGCCGTGGACCCGGACCTGGGCGCGGCGCTTCAGGCGCGCCAGGAACGGCGCAGGAACGGGGCCACCGCCCTGGTCGGCCGGCTCACCGACGAGCGCGGAGTCCCGCCGGCCGAGGCGGCGCCCGACGTGATCGACGTGCTGTTCACGCTGACCAGCTTCGAGACCTTCGATGCCTTGGCCGGTTCCGCGAAGACCCCCGAGGCCGTCACGCCGCTCGTGCAGCACCTGGCCCGGGCCGCCATCAGCCTGCCCGCCGGGCGTCCCGCGTCCGCCCGCCGGCGCCGCGTCGGCGCCGGCTAGCCGGGCGTTCACCCGCCAGCGTTACGACGCCGGGCCAGCCGGGATAAAAATTCATTCAGATTGACTGTTGAAATAAATTATACTGACGGCAGCGGCCAGGCGGCAGCGGTCGCGACGCAACCCGTACGGAGGGACGATGGAATCCACGCCGATGCAGGGCCGGGTGGCCCTGGTGGCCGGGGCGAGCAGGGGGATCGGGGCCGCCACGGCCGAGGCCTTCGCGGCGGCCGGGGCTTCGGTCGTGCTGGCGGCCCGCGATATCGCCGCCCTGGAGTCGGTGGCCGAGCGGATCACCGGCCGCGGCGGCCAGGCGACCGCCGTCCGCGCCGACGTCAGCGATGAGGACTCGATGCGGCGCCTCGTCAACCAGGCCGTGCAGACCTACGGGCGGCTGGACGCGGCGTTCAACAACGCCGCCGGAGGCCCGTTGCCTGCCCCGCTGGCCGACATCGACCCCGGCGAGTTCGACCACGGGATAGCCGTGAATATCCGCGGCACCTTCCTCGGCATGAAATTCCAGATACCCGCCATGCTGCGCGGCGGCGGCGGCACGATCGTGAACATGGCCTCGGTGGCGGGCCTTTCCGGCATCGCCAACCTCGCGGCCTACGTGGCAGGCAAGGCCGGCATTATCGGGCTGACCAAGGTCGCCGCGCTCGACTACGCCGACCAGGGCATCCGGGTCAATGTCGTGGCCCCGGGACCGATCCTGACGTATCACCTGGAAGCCGCCGGCCCGCAGGCACAGCGGCTGGCGGCGCAGTCCACGCCGATGCGCAGGACCGGAACCGCGGCCGAAGTCGCGCAGACCGTGCTCTGGCTCTGCTCGCCGCAGTCCTCCTTCATCACCGGCGCGGTCATCCCGATCGACGGCGGCCAGAGCGCAGGCAACAAGCCGCCGCAGATGTACCGGCAGGGACAGCCGATGCGCGCGGACGCCGCGGGATCGCCGGCCGGGGCTTCGCCGAGCTAGCGACCCGTTCGGCGGCGAACCGGCTCCGGCGCCCTGGCCGCCTGCTGATTCCCGGTCCGGCGGCCGGCTCTGTTCCAATGGGTGCATGTGCACGGTCGTCCTCAGCCTCGAGCCCGGCGCCCCGGTCCTGCTGGCCGGCTTCCGCGACGAGCTCACCGACCGCGCCTGGCAGCCTCCGCAGCGGTACTGGCCCGGCTATCCGGAACTGATCGGGGGCCGGGATCTGCTGGCCGGCGGCACCTGGCTCGCGGTGGCGCCGTCGGCCAGGCGCGCGGCGTGCGTGCTCAACGGGCGGGGCGCGATGGCACCGGCCCGGTCACGGCGATCCCGGGGGGTCCTGCCGCTGCAGGCAGCGGCCGAAGGGAAGCTGGCGCACGCCGGGCTGGAGGATTTCGACCCCTTTCACCTGCTGGTGACGGAGCCGGGGCGGGGCAGCCTGACCAGCTGGGATGGCCTGGAGCTCACCGAACGGGAGCTGCCCGCGGGCCTGCACATGATCGTCAACAGCGGCCTCGGCAGCGACCTGCTGATGGCCGGGACAGCCGGGACAGCAGGGACGGCCGGGACGGCAGGGACGCACAAGCGGGGAGCGTCGGGCGAGAGCACGAGCTGGCCCGCATCGCCCACTTCCTGCCCCGTCTTCGGGGCGCGCCGCGGCCCGTGCCCCGGCCGGGCGGCCCGGTCGCGCGTGCCTGGGGAGACTGGCTGCCGCTGCTCGACGGGGACGGTATCGCCCCAGACGACCCGCGGGCACTGATCGTGCGGCGCGACCTCGGCGATGGCCGGGTCTGGGGCACGACTTCGACCTCGCTGGTCGCGCTGTGGCCGGATGCGGTGCGCTACGACTTCACCGGCACGCCGGGAGACACTGCGGCCTGGCGCTCCGTGCCGGCTGGGTGATCTGCGCCGAGGATTAACCAGGCTCTGGCGGGGTAGCGGTGGGCCACCTTCCCGGGTCTGGCCGCGCCCGCGCACGGCGTCACGCCGAGGCCGGACCCGGGAAGGTCGCCACCGGCCGCCCCGCGAGGAAACACCCCCGGCTCGGGCGATGAGCTTGACCCGCGCGGCCGCATGCCAGTAGGTTTGTTAGGAATATTGCCTAACTTTCTTACCGGGAAGCGCCGCGGAATGGCCACGGAGCGACCATGTGTCCGATGAATTTCAGCAGCACCTCCGTTGCCAGCGATTTCTCCGGTGACGAAACCGTGAGCGCGGCCGGCCCCCGCCCGCCGCGGTCCCATGGCCAGCCCAGAGCCAGGAAATCGCCGGGCAGATCGAACGGGCCTACCCGGGCTATCACGTCTGGACCTCTGACGCCGGGTGGTGGTACGCGACGCGGATGCATCCGCAGGCGCCGGGCCAGGCCGAGACCATGTACGGGCACGGGCCGGGAGAGCTCACGGTGGCGCTGGCCGCGGAGGAAGCGGCCACGCTGAGCCGGACCAGGGCCGGGGCATGGTAAGCCCAGGCGGATCCGTAAGTTCCCGATGAGAGCCTGCCTGAAAACCTAGGTGGCCTGCAGCTCGGCTACGGGAGGCTCTGCCTGGCATGCCACCACCTCTCCGGGAGCGGGCCTGGCGGGAGGGATCACGGTGAAGCTGCGGCCTCAGTCCGCCATCGCCAGGCCCTTCACGATGGCCCGGGCCACCGGCGAGGGATCGGAACCATCGAGCACAAAGCCGTCCGGGGCGTTAACCGCGGGCTGGGCGATCATCCGGGGTCCGGCGCCCCGGTGCGGCCAAGTCGCCGTGTGCACCATGAACGGATGGCACAAGAAAACGTCCCCCGCCTTCCCGGTGGCATGCGCGGCCGTCATGCACAGCGTTGACGGCCGCCAGAAGTCCGCGTCTGAGTCGGTACCTGCCTCGCCGTAGGGGGCCAGGAATTGCGGGACGGCCAGGTGCGAACCGCACAGCAGCCGGGTGGGCGCGTCGTCGCGGCCCACATCAGTGAACAAGAACAGCGCCAGCAGCCCGCGCGCCCGGGAGCGGATGTTGACCCAGCCGTCCTGCCCGGCAGGACCGCGGTAGCTGCCCTCGATGTGGTACCCGGCGTTGGCCCGCCCCTGCGCGGGGAACCGCACCACCACCGTTTCCCCGAGACCCGCCGGGCGCACCGAGCGCTGCCACCGGCCCGGCCCGATCAGCTCGTCATAGGCGGCGGTCAGCGGCGGCGACAGGTACGCCGCCACGAACAGCTCGCCCGTCAGGTCGCTCAGGCTCCCCACGAGCGGTGGCCAGCTACCTGGGTCGTCCCGCCGGACGCCGCTCCGCTCCATCGCGGCCCAGATCTGTTCCCGGCACGTTGCCACCGTGCCGGCGTTAACCGCCCCGCGAACGGCCACGTACCCGTCCCGGACGAAAGCAGCCAGGTCCACCCGGCCATGATGGCCCGGCCGCGCAGGCCAGTCATCCCGATTACCCGGCGTCCGTCAAGAGACAGGCCGGCCTGCCGGACAGGCTGGCCACGCCGCGTTGGCGCCAAACGATCATCAACACTGCAGCCTATGGCTTCTGCGGGTCTCAAGCAGGTTCTCAGGCGCGCCCGTTGCCCGGCTGGCATCGCCGCCCCGGCGCTGGCCGCCCGGCGGGTTCAGCCGCGGTCGCACGTCGAGCCGGGCGGGCTGGCCAGCACCCGGAACGTGCGCAGGCTGGGATCGGCCGCGTACGCGATCCTGCTGCCCTCGGCCGCCTGCCGGTGCAGCGCGGCCACCAGGTCGGCGGTGATGAGCTCGCCAGGGCCCAGGATGGGCACGCCTGGCGGGTAGGCGGCGATGAGCTCGGCACTGATCCGGCCCGGCGCCCGGTCGGCGGGGACCGTGATCCAGGGGGCGAAGAACGCGGTCCGCGGGTCGGTCACCGGCTCGGGCGCCAGGGTCCAGCTGACCCCGGCCAGAGCCGCGCGGGCCGGGCCCGATCCGGCGGCGATGGCGCGGCCGAGCACGTCGGTGAGCCGGCCGACGGTGGCCGGGGTGTCGGCCACGGTGACCGTGGCCACGATCATGTCGCGGTCGGCCATCTCCAGCGGCACGCCCGCGGCCTGGGCCTCCATCTCGACAAGGGTCCCGTCGGCGCCCGTGCCGGCCAGCCCGAGCACGAGCTTGGCCGGGTCGAACCGGCCCGGCGGAAATTCACCAGGGCCGGGCGCGGCCAGGCCGGGGCAGGCCTCGGTCAGGGTCGCCCTGGCGCGCGGCGACCAGGCCGGCCAGCCGGTCCAGGAGCTGCGGGCCGCGGGCCGCCAGCAGTGCGCGGGCGCCGTCGGTGCTGGCCAGGATGGCCCCGGCCGGGCTGGTCGTGCTGATGGCGTCGAACGCCGTCTCCAGCCGGCCCGGCGACAGGTAACCCTCGCGCGACAGCACCAGCGCGGCCTGGCTGTAGGCGGGCAGCATCTTGTGCGCGCTGATCACCATGGCATCAGCGCCCGCCTGAAGCGCGTGCCGCGGGTAGCCGGGGTGAAAGCCCAGATGCGCGCCCCAGGCCTGGTCCACCAGCAGCGGCACCCCGCGGGCGTGCGCGGCCGCCGCCAGGGCGCCGACGTCGGCAACGGTGCCCAGGTAGCTGGGCTCGGTGATCCACACCGCCACCGCGCCGGGCGCGGCCTCCAGCGCCGCCGCGAGCTGGTCGGGGGTCGGGCCGAGCGGCAGCGCGCTGACCGGATCGGTGCGCGGCGGCAGCCACACCGGCCGCAGCCCGGCCAGCACGAGGCCGCTGAACACCGACCGGTGGATGCTGCGCGCCATCACGATCTGGTCGCCGTGGCCGCCCGCGGCCAGCAGCAGGGCCTGATTGGCCTGGGTGGCGCCGCCGACACTGAATCGGCACCAGTCCGCCTGCCACAGCCGTGCGGCCAGCGCCTCGGCCTTCGGCAGGTTCCCGGCGGTGAGCTTCATCGTGTCGAGCCCGCCGTACAGGGGGATGTCCTGGTCTGCGGCCAGCCCCAGGTCAGCATCCAGCGCCCGGGCACGGTGCTTGTGGCCGGGCACCCGGAACGGCGTGCTGTTGCGGCGAGTGGCCGCCGCGAACGCCTCCAGCAGGGGCGCGTCGGCGGCCAGCGGTCTCGCCCCCTCCGGGGGCACCGCGGGGAAGCCCGGTCTGCCCAGGCCCACGGTGGTCCTCCTGTTCCCGCCGGGCCTGCGGGCGGTCAGCCCGGCGGGAACGCCGGCACGGCGTGGGCCTCCAACCCTAGGGCACCCGCCGCTTGCGCACCTTGACCAGCAGCAGCCAGGCGACCGCTCCGGCCGCCGCCAGCAGCGCGAGGATCCACCCGGCCTGCCTGCTCCCGGTGAGCGACTCGCTGAGCGCGAGTTCCTGGTCCCGGACGGGGAGCTGATGCCGTACCTGGCGGGGCTGGCCAGGCTGGGCGGCGGTCGGTGACGGCGTCGCGGCCGAAGACGGCGTCGCTGCCGGGGACGGCGTGATGACCGGGAACAAGTGGCCGACGCTCTGGCTTGCCTCGACGCCCTGGGGGGCCAGCCGGAACGTCACCCCCGGCGGCAGCGGCGGCAGGCTATCCAGCGGCGGACGCAGGCCCGCGGTTCCGTTGCCGGTCTCCGGCCCGGAAGGGGATGCCGGCCGGGTGGAATGACCAGATCTGGGCTGCGACGAGCCTGGGTGCGGCGGCCTCCTGGCCGGCGACTTCGCGGGTCCTGGCGACTTCGTGTGCCCGGGCGACTTGGTCGGGCCCGGCGACTTCGCGGGGGTGGGCGACTTCGTGGGCGACGGCGACATAGTCGGGGTCGGTGACGTGGTCGGCGAGGCGGGCGATGACTTGGTCGGGGACGGTGACTTGGTCGGGGACGGTGACTTGGTCGGGGACGGTGACTTGGTCGGGGACGGTGACTTGGTCGGGGACGGTGACTTGGTCGGCGAGGGCGATTTCGTGGGCGACGGTGACTTGGTCGGCGACGGTGACTTGGTGGGCGACGGTGACTTGGTGGGCGACGGTGACTTGGTCGGGGACGGCGATCGCGAGTGCCTGGGCGACGGGGAGGGCGATGCCGCCGCCGCCGGCGAGTGCGCCCTCGAATGACCGGAACTGGCCGCGGCGTGGGCACCGCCGGCGACCGCCGTGGCCAGTCCCGCCGCGGCGACGCACATCGCCGCGAGCACGCCTGCCGAAACCGCCCCGGCCCGGGGACGCCTCATCCGGCTGCCGCGGCGGCGCCGGTCCGGGACCCCGGTCGCGGGCACCCGGCCGGCTGGCTCAGAAGGCCTCATGGACGATTGGACGCGGCGGCTCCCGGATCGGTTCCGCCGCCGCCGGTGCTCGTTGCTGCCGCACGCTGGAGCAGTCCGGGACCAGGAGAACCGGCAACAGCGAGCGCGCTCCCGCTACACCCAGCCCCGCTGGCGCGCCTCCATGCCAGCCTGAAACCGGCTGCTGGCGTTGAGATCATGCATGAGGCGCCGGATGTGACGCTGGGCGGTGCGCAGGCTGCAGCCCAGCGACCGGGCGATGCCCTCGTCGGTCAGCCCGGAGGCCAGGCAGGACAGGACGGCCGTCCTGGTCTCGTCGGGCTCGGCCGAGTCCTGGCGGACCGGGTCCTCGCCGAGGAACGCCCGCAGCGGCATCGCCCGCTCCCACTCGGCCTCGAACAGCGCGATGAGCGATTCGAGCAGGTCACAAGGGCGCACGATGAAGCACGTAGCGATGGCATGCTGCTCGGACTTGATCGGGATCAGGGCCATCTTGTCGTCCACGATCCACAGCTTGGTCGGCAGGTCCGGCCGCACCCGCGCCTGCTCGCCCGCCGCGCACGCCTCGCGGATATCGCCTTCCAGCCGTCCCGGCCACATCACCGCCTGGGCACTGTAGATGATCCGGTAGCTGACTCCCTCGCGGATGCGGCTCGCTTCCTGGTTGATGTCGTCGTCCGGGGACATGACATAGGGCGGCCGGTCGAATCCCCTGATCTGATCGCGGGCCGCATCGGGCAGCTGGTCGGTACGGCTCCTGATGCTGCTCTCGCCGGTGATGATCTCCACCAGCTCGGCCGGGTGGTCCTGCCGGGACGCCGCGTGGAAGGCTTTCATCAGATCGCTGCTGCTCAGGCGCGCCTGCCGCAGATCGTCTTCCTGCTTGGCCAGCAGCGGCTCGATCGCGATGTCGGGAGCGACGGCGATGTAGCGCGCCAGCCTGCCGGGGAGCCGGCTGGCCAGCCCCTGGTGAACCAGCCTGTGCAGGTCCCTGGTGGCCTGCTGCGAGGACACGGATCCGTAACTGGCCAGCTCAGCGACCGTAGATCGCGGGCTATGGACGAGGACCGTGTAAAGGCTCTCTTCGCTGGGCGAGAGCCCGAGGGCTTGGAACATCTGACCACTCCGCGATCAGTGGCGGGAAACCGCCAGGCGGCGTCTAACCGCCCCCTCGGCACCCTTGCGTCACGTTACTGAACGGTACACCATTCTCTCGTACCGGCCTTGTCTCCTGCGGGGGGGGAACCGACACCGGAGGTGCCGTGCCCCGATGACCCTCGAGCCAGTAGAGGTGTGGTCGCTGCTGCCCTCAGGGGAAGAAGTCCTGGCAGACGCGGGTGCGCGACGGGACGAGAACGACGAAATCGCCATGCAGATCGAGCGCGCCTATCCCGGGTATCACGTCTGGATCTCCGACGCCGGGTGGTGGTACGCGACGCGGACGCACCCCAGGGCGCGCGGCCAGTCGCCGACGGTGCATGGGTCCGGGCCCGGGGAACTGTCCACCGCGCTGGCCGAGGAGGAGGCCGTCACCCTGGGCCGCGCCATGGGCGGGGCCTGGTAAACGCCGTCAGGCGCGACCGGCCCGGCCTACGGTGGGTGCGTGCGGTTCCCCGAGGATGATCCGGCGCGAAGACCCCCGGCGCGCAACGGGCGCCTGGCGGCTGAGCGTCGGCCCTCGGATTCCGCCCGGTATGGCCGACGCCGGCTGATCGCGCTGCTCGCCTGCGCGGTCGTGGCCGGGGGGGCGGTCTGGGTGGGGGTGGCCCGTCATTCCGGCGGGGATCTCGATTCGCCTGCCCGCCCGGGCGAGCCGTCGGCCACCTCGCGCGGACCGGCGGCACCAGCCGAGCGGCTCGCGCTGCAGGTCATTGCCGCCCCCTATCAGCTTCCCGCTCCGATCTCCCGCGAGGTGGTGCTGCCCAGCGGGACTGTCGGCCGGGCGCACGAGCCGGCCTTGATGATCGCGGGTGGCCTGACCTCGGCCTCCACCACCACGGCTGCCATCAGGCTGCTCAACCCGCAGACCGGGCAGACCCGTCCGGCGGGCCGGCTCGCGGTTGCGACCCATGACGCCGCGGGGGCGCTGCTCGGGTCCAGGCCGTTCGTGTTCGGCGGCGGCTCGCTGTCCAGTACCGACGCGGTGCAATCCGGTCGGCCCGGGCAGGCCCTGGCGACGGCGGGCAGGCTGCCCGGCGTGCGCAGCGATCTGTCCGCCGTCACTCTGGCAGGCCGGGCCTACCTGGTTGGCGGGTACAACGGCGCGAGCTATGACTCCGCGGTGCTGGCTACGGTGGACGGCCGGCGGTTCCGCGTCGCGGCCAGGCTGCCGGTACCGGTCCGGTACCCGGCCGTGGCGGCGCTGGGGTCACGAATCTGGGTGTTCGGCGGCCAGGCCCGGTCTGGCGTGACCAGCGTCATCCAGCGGGTCGATCCGGCGACCGGCAGGGCCACGGTGGCGGGACACCTGCCGGCCCCGCTCGCGCATGCGGCCGGCTTCACCCTGGGCGGCCGCATCTTCGTCGCCGGCGGCCAGACCGCGCCCCCGGCCGGGCGGTCCGGCACCGCAAGCGCGTCGGCCAGGCTGAGCACGAGCGATCGCGTCCTGCAGTACGTCCCCGCGTCGGCGCAGACCCCTGCGTCCGGCCGGCGCCCTTTGCGCGGCGCCATCCAGGTCGCGGGACACCTGCCGGTGCCCGTGGCCAACGCGGCGGCCGCGGTGATCGGCAGCACCGCCTACCTGATCGGCGGGGACAACGGCCACCGGCCGTTCCCGGCCGTCACGACGTTCCGGCTCGTTCCTGCGGCCTCGGCCATCCCGCCCGTGGCGGCAGGGGTCAGCGCGACGGCCACTGCCTCCGGGCCGGGGGGCACGGTAGCGGCTCAGCCCCTGCTGGCCAGCGCGCCGTGGCTGGCACCCGCGCATGGCCGGGGTCATCTTGCCCCGGGTTCGGACCCGTCGGCGCTGCCCGGCGACATCCTGATCGCCGACCACCTGAACAACCGGCTGCTGATCGTGGATCCGCAGGGCCGGGTCCGGTGGCAGTTCCCCCGCCCCGGCGACCTGGCCCGCGGCCAGACGTTCCTGGTGCCCGACGATGCGTTCTTCAGCCCGGACGGGAAGTACATCATCGCGACCCAGGAAGACGACTTCGTCATCAGCGTGATCAGCGTTGCCACGCACAAGATCGTCTACCGGTACGGCACGCCCGGCGTGCCCGGCAGCGGGCCGAACCACGTGAACAACCCGGACGACGCGCTGCTCGCGCCGGGCGGGGACATCGTGTCCGCGGATATCAAGAACTGCCGGGTCATCACCATCGAGCCGCCCGCGCACCACCTGCTGCACGCCATCGGCCAGGGTGGCGGCGGCTGCGTGCACCAGCCGCCGTACCGGTTCGGCAGCCCGAACGGCGCGTTCCCGCTCACCGACGGTCACTACCTGGTCACAGAGATCAATGGCGACTGGGTGGACGAGATGAGCCTGACTGGGCAGGTGTCCTGGTCGGCGCACCCGCCGCACGTCCTCTACCCGTCCGACACCAACGCGATCTACCCGGGCCGGTACGTGACCGTCGACTACTCCAACCCCGGGCAGGTCGTGGAGTTCAACTCCCGCGGGCGGCTGCTGTGGCGGTTCGGCGGGCTGAACAAGCCCTCGCTGGGCCTGCCGCTGCCCAACGGCGACATCCTGGTCAACGACGACTTCAACAACCGGGTCATCGTCATCGACCCGGTCACGCACCGGATCGTGTGGCAGTACGGGCACACCGGCGCGGCCGGCAGCAAGCCCGGCTACCTGCACGACCCCGACGGCGTGGACCTGACCCCGCCCGACTCCATGCTGATCACGCATTCGGCCACCATGGGCCGTCCCTGAGCTGGCCCCTGCCGCGCGCCCGGCCATGAGCGCGAAACATCAGCAGCGCTGGGGCAGTGCCAACGCTCCGCGATAATCGGCAGGCGCAATGACTAGGTATCCGCGGGCGGCGGCCGGAAGGCGGCGAACGGGTTGGTGACCTGCAACGTCCGGGCGGCGAAGCGGTACAGGGTGGCCGGCCAGCCGCCGGCCGGGCCGGCCGCACGGTCGCGGGGGTGCGCTCGATGACCCCCCGCCTGACCAGGATGCGCTGCAGGTTGGTCGCCGACACCGGATGGCCGAGGGCGGCCGCGTAGATTTCGCGCAGCTCGTTGATCGTGAAGGTGGCCGGGGCCAGGGCAAAGCCGAGGTTGGTGTAGGAGAGCTTGGCCCGCAGCCGCTCCCGGGCCGACTTGATGATCGACTCGTGGTCGAACGCGGTGCGGGGGAGCGCGCCGACCGGATGCCACGCGGTGTCGGCCGGGATGCTCGGGCTGACGTCGGTGGCCACCAGCGCCAGGTACGCGGTGGCGAGCTCGCGCCCCCGCGGGTCGCGGTCGGGGTCGCTGCGGGTCTCGAGTTGTTCGAGGTGCGCGATGTCGGTGAGATCGACCTTGACGGCAAGGTGGCGTCCCAGCGACGCGCCGAGGCGCTCGCCCTCGCCCAGTGGCCCGCCGGGCAGCGCCCAGCAGTCCTGGAAGGGCGACCGGGCGCGCAGCCACAGCAGCACCTCCAGGCGGCGGTCGTGCACGCGGAACACCACGGCGAGCACCTCGTGCCGGAAGCGGGTCCCTGGCTGGTTCTCGCGTCCGGCCGGCGACCCTATCGACTGGCCTGTCTGCACGCCGGGCATGATAGTGTCTTCTCAAGTTTTCGACTATGAGGCGAAAACTAGGATAGGGCAGGAGCGCGTCGATGAGCAACACGACAGCAGCGCCGGACGAGGCCAGCCCGGGCACAGAGGCCAGCCAGGACACAGCGGCCAGCCAGGACACAGCGGTTCACGCTGGCCAGGCCCGAGCGCATCCCGGCCCCCCGGCCGGCCCGGACGGAGCCCGCCCGGGACCCAGGGACGGCCAGAACGGAACCCGGCAGGGAACCCAGGCTGGCCGGAACGGAACCCGGCCGGGATCTCAGGCCACCCGGAACGACGCGGACTCCGAGCTCCCGCCCGGGCCCGGCTGGGCCGAGCAGGTCCGCGCGCTGGCCGCCGAACGCGACGCGGTCATCCTGGCCCACAACTACCAGCGGCCCGAGATCCAGGACATCGCCGACCACGTAGGCGATTCGCTGGCGCTGTCCCGGCTGGCCGCCGACAGCCCGGCCCGCGTGATCGTGTTCGCCGGCGTTTACTTCATGGCCGAGACGGCGAAAATCCTCAGCCCGGACAAGACCGTGCTCATCCCGGACCAGCGGGCCGGCTGCTCCCTGGCCGACAGCATCACCGCGGCCCAGCTCCGGGAGTGGAAGGCAGGGCACCCGGGCGCGGCCGTGGTCGCCTACGTGAACACCAGCGCCGAGGTGAAGGCCGAGGCCGATGTCTGCTGCACGTCGTCGAACGCGGCCGAGGTGGTGGACTCGATCCCGGCCGGCCGGGAGGTGCTGTTCTGCCCTGATCAGTTCCTCGGCGCGCACGTGCGGCGGGTCACCGGCCGGCGGAACATGCTCATCTGGGCCGGGGAGTGTCACGTGCACGCCGCGATCAGCGGCGCGGACCTGGCGGCGCGGGTGGCGGCACTGCCCGAGGCCGAGCTGTTCATCCACCCCGAATGCGGCTGTGCCACGTCGGCGCTCTACCTGGCCGGCGAGGGCGTGGTCCCGGCCGACCGGGTCAAGATCTTGTCCACCGGCGGCATGGCGGCCGCGGCCAGGCAGGCTCGCTCCGGCTCGGTCCTGGTGGCGACTGAGATCGGGATGCTGCACCAGCTTCGCAAGGCCGCTCCGGGGGTCGAGTTCCTCCCGGTGAACGACCGGGCGTCCTGCCGCTACATGAAGATGATCACTCCAGCCGCGCTGCTGCGCTCGCTGCAGGAGGGCCGGGACGAGGTGCACGTCGAGGCGGCCGTGGCCAGCCGGGCCGGCGCAGCCGTTCGGCGGATGATCTCTATCGGCCATCCGGGCGGTGCCGAATGACGCCGGAATGGGAGGCCGGCGCGGACCTCGTCGTGGTCGGCAGCGGCGCGGCCGGGCTGGCAGCCGCGCTGCGCGCCCGCGAGGCGGGCCTGCGCGTCATCGTGGTGACCAAGTCCTCCCTCAGCGACGGCAGTACCCGGTGGGCGCAGGGCGGCATCGCTGTGGTGCTGCCGCGCGGACATGAGCGCGGAGATTCTTCCGAACGGCACGCCGCGGACACGATCGCGGCCGGCGCGGGCCTGTGCGAGCCGGACGCCGTGGCCGCGATCATTGCCGACGGCCCGGCAGCGGTCGCGAGGCTGCGCCGCCGCGGCGCCGTCTTCGACGCCGCCGCCGACGGGACACTGGCCCGCGGCCGGGAGGGCGGGCACAGCGCGTTCCGGGTGCTGCACGCCGGGGGCGACGCCACCGGCGCGGAGGTCGAGCGCGCGCTGGCCGACACCGTGCGCCGGGAGCGGATACCGGTGCTCGAGCAGCATCTCGCGGCGCAGGTGCTGCTGACCGGGTCCGGCGCGGCCGCCGGGCTGCTCGTGCTCGCGTCCGCCGGCCGGCCGGGGGTGATACGAGCGCGGGCCGTGCTGCTTGCCACCGGCGGGCTCGGGCAGCTCTACCAGGTCACGTCCAATCCGGCGGTGGCCACCGGGGACGGGCTGGCGCTCGCGCTCCGGGCCGGGGCGGCCGCGGCCGACGTGGAGTTCGTGCAGTTCCACCCGACCGTGCTCTACTCCGCCGCGGGCCCGCGCGGCACCGCCCCGCTGGTGACCGAGGCGCTGCGCGGCGAGGGCGCGATCCTGGTCGATGCGACAGGCGCCCGGGTCATGGCCGGCGTGCACCCGATGGCCGACCTGGCCCCCAGGGACGTGGTAGCCGCGGCGATCACGCAGCGGATGGCGCAGGCTCCCGGCGGCATCGACGACCACGTGTTCCTGGACGCCACCGGCCTCGGCCCGGCCGAGCTGCGCCGCCGCTTCCCCGGCGTGCGCGCGGCCTGCATGGCGGCCGGCATCGACCCGGCGCGGCAGCCGATCCCGGTCGCCCCGGCTGCGCACTATCACTGCGGCGGCGTGCTCACCGACCTGCGCGGCCGCACCAGCGTGCCGGGTCTGTACGCGGCGGGCGAGGTGGCCAGGACCGGGCTGCACGGCGCGAACCGGCTGGCCTCCAACAGCCTGCTGGAGGGGCTGGTGATGGGGGAGCGTGCGGCGTCGGCCATCGCGGCCCGGCCCGCCGGACGGCGGCTGCCCGAGCCGCTGGCGGCGTCCGCGCCGCCGCCTGCCGCGGATCCGGGCACGCTGCGCCGGCTGATGAGCAGGCACGCCGGGATCGGCCGCGACCGCCCGGGCCTGGCGGCCGCGCTGGCCGGCATCGCCCGGCCGGTCACGCCGAGCGCGGCCGCCAGCCGGGCCGGCTACGAGGCGGCGTTCATGACGCTGGCGGCCCGCGCAGTGCTGGCCGCGGCCGCCGAGCGCGCCGAGTCCCGCGGCTGTCACGTCCGCACGGACTACCAGGACCGCGACGACGAGCGATGGCGCCGGAGCCTGGTCCTGCGGCTGGGCGAATCCGGGGCACCCGAGGTGACCGGCGCGCTGCCCGCCAGGCTGACCAGCGCCGTCCCGGTCAGGGCGGCCCGGTGACCGGCCACGGGGCCGGCCGGCGGCTATCGGCGAGCACGGCGGCGGACCTGCGGGCGGCGGGGCTCGACCCGTGCGAGGTGCACCGGGTCGTGTCCGCCGCGCTGGCCGAGGATCTGCGCTACGGGCCAGACGTGACCACCCAGGCCACGGTGTCGCCGGACGCGGTCGCGATCGCCGAGATCACGCCGCGGGCGCCGGGCGTGCTGGCCGGGACGCCGGCCGCGCTGGCGGTGTTCGACGCGGTCCTCGGCGCGGGTTACGAGGTGCTCGGATCCGCGGGAGATGGCGGCGACCTGGTCGCCGGGCGGCCGGCGTTGACCCTGCGTGGCCCGGTGCGCGGCCTGCTGACCGCCGAGCGCACCGCGCTGAACTTCCTGTGCCACCTGTCCGGCATTGCCACCGCTACCGCGCGCTGGGTAGCCGCGGTGGCCGGCACCGGCGCGGTGCTGCGCGACTCCCGCAAGACGCTGCCGGGCCTGCGCGAGCTGGAGAAGTACGCGGTCAGGTGCGGCGGCGGCCAGAACCACAGGATGGGGCTCGGCGACTCGGTCCTGATCAAGGACAACCACATCCAGGCCGCGGGCTCGGTGGCCGCCGCGATGGCCGCGGTCCGGGCCCGGGCGGCCGGCCTGCACTGCGAGGTAGAGGTGGACGACCTCGCCCAGCTGGCCGAGGCGCTGCGGGCAGGGGCCGGCGAGGTGCTGCTGGACAACTTCACCGTGGCGCAGTGCGCCGAGGCGGTCCGCATGGCCGGTGAGGCGGGCACCGCGACCCGGCTGGAAGCCTCCGGCGGGCTGACGCTGCCGGTCGCGCGGGCCTACGCCGAGACGGGCGTGGACTACCTGGCGGTCGGCGCGCTCACCCACTCCGCTCCGTTCCTCGACCTGGGCATGGACCTCACGGACGCCGTACGGTAGATCCCCACGATTCCGCCGTGAAGGGAACGCATCGATGCCACGCACCCCCGAGGAAATCTTCCAGCACCACGCCGAGGCGCTCGGCGCCGGCGACCTGGATGAGATCGTCGCCGACTACTCCGACGATGCCATCTTCATCAGCCGGTCAGGCGTGCTGCGCGGCAAGGAAGGCATCCGGGCCGCGTTCATCCGGCTGCTCGCCGACGTCCCGGACGCGGCCTGGGATCTGAAGACCCTGATCTTCGATCGCGACATCCTGTTCCTGGAGTGGGCGGCAGACGCCGCCGCGACCCGGGTCGAGGACGGCATCGACACCTTCGTGTTCCGCGACGGCCTCATCCGGGTGCAGACGCTCCGTTACACGCTGCAGCGCAAGCTCTGATCCAGCGCCCGGCCGGAGTGCGCGTCCCTGGCGCGGAACTTAGCGGCGGCCGGACAGGTCATAACCAGTGTGACCGAGCCGCACGCCATCGGGCAGCTCACGTCGGGGCGGGTCCCGGCCGCGGCTGTCCGGGAGTCCGCGCTGGCCCCCCGCCGGGCCGCCGCGCTCCGGCTGGCCCTGCACCTGGCCGTGTGGGCGCCGTTCGTGGCCGGCCTGGTGCAGGAGGTGCGGCTGCGCTGGCGCCCGGTCGGCGATGGCGCGGCGATCGCGCTGCGCTCGTGGGACTCTCTGACCGCGCACGGGCCGCTGGTCGGGCAGGCAACCCAGCTCGCGCACGCGGTGTATGACCCCGGGCCGCTGGAGTACTGGCTGCTGGCGATCCCGGTTCACATCGACCCGCGATACGGGGTGGTGTGGGGCGCGGCACTGTGGTGCATGATCGCTGCTTCCCTTGCGATCGAGGCGGCATGGTCGTCGCTGCGCGCGCTCGGGGGCTTCATCAGTGCCGCCGTGATCCTCGGGATCGTCGCCTGGCAGCCGATGATCGCCCTCCAGCCGTTCTGGAATCCCTGGTTCGGAATGATGTTCTTCCTGGCTGCGGTCGCGGCAAGCTGGGCGGTGCTGTCCGGGAACCGCTGGTGGTGGGTGGTACTCGTGGTCGCCGGATCGGTGGCCAGTCAGGCGCACCTGATGTTCGCGCTCCCCTCCATCGTCCTGGTCGTGCCGGCCCTCGCCGTCGGGCTGGTCAACTCGTTCCGCGCGAAGGCAGGCTACTGGTGGGGGATGGCCGGGCTGGTGGCCGGCGCGTGCTGCTGGACCGCCCCGTTCATCCAGCAGTTCACCGGGCATCCGGGTAACCTGACCGCTCTGCTCGACAGCCAGGGCAGCGGGCCGCTGAGCGGTGCCGCCTTCGGTCTCAAGACCCTGACGGCCTCCATCGAGCCGCCTCCGCTGTGGTGGACGGCACCGAGCCAGTTGCACGGGCTGCCCGCGGTCCAGCTGATCGCCGGCCGGCCCGCCGGGTTCGCGGTGCTAGCCCTGATTCTCGTCGCCGCGGTGCTGGTCATCGCGGTGCGTCCGCTACGGTCCCGGCGGCTGGCCGCGCTGGCCGCGGTCAGCCTGCTGGTCAGCCTGTCCGTGCTGGTCACGTACTCGAGAATCCCGGTGATAAGACCCAACCTGATCACCCTGGACTACCTGGACATCATCATGTACCCGGTCGGCGTGCTCAGCTGGCTCGTCGTCGGCTCCGCGGTCGTGCTGGCCGGGCGCCGGCTGATCGGCCGTCGGCGGCAGCCGCCAGGCGGAACCGCAGGCCGCAGTGGCGCCCGGGACCGCGGCGGAACCGCAGGCCGCAGCGGCGCAGCAGACCGCGGCAGCATCCCAGACCGCGGCAGCATCCCAGACCGCGGCAGAACCCCAGACCGCGGCGGAACCCCAGACCGCGGCGGCACCCGGGACACCGGCGGCACCCGGCACCACCGCGCCCGGCCCGCGTGCGGGCCGGGCCGCCCGCGCTGTCACCCGGGCCGTCACCCTGGCCGCCGTGGCGCTCATCGCGCTGCTGTCGTTCCTGGCCGTGTCCCGGCAGGGGGAGGTGGCTGATGCCCGGCTGGCCGGCCTGATCAGCCTCGCCTCGCAGCGGATCGAGCGCGCGCTGCCCCGCCAGCCGATCGACCTGGTGATCAGGGACCGCCAGGCCGTCGATCAGAAGCGGCTGGTCCTTGGCCTGGTGTGGATGTTGCGAGTCAGCGGATACCGCCCCGAGGTCAGGCACGCCAACGCCCGCGAGCTCGGGCCGCAGTACGTATTCCGCGACGAGCCGGTGCCGCAGGTCACCCTGCACGTGCGGGGCAACGACGTGTCGGTGCACGTGGCGCAGCCAGGCCCGAGGCACCGCATGCCCCCGGCGCTGTCCGGCGTAACGACGTAAGCGGGACCGGGCGAGGCCGGTTACCGGCCGTCCGGGACGCGGGGGTTCACCGATCGTCAGCCCGCGGCGAGAATCCGCCGCACCGCATCGGCCGGGATCGCGTACTCGACGTGCCCGGACCGCCCGGTCACGGTCGGGGCCATCAGCAGCGAGTTGAGCACGGCTTCCTCGCTGGCGTCCACCACGGCCTCGAAGAAGGGTCCGAGGTCCGCGCCGGCGATAACTGGCTCCGCGGGCTGCACGCGGCCTTCCCGGTCCCCCCGCATTCCGGTGGCGCAGGCCAGGAAGATCTCTCCGCTGCCGTGGTCGGCGACCGAGCCCGTCCTGGCCAGGCCCAGGCCGACGCGGCGGGCCAGCCGCTCGCAGGCCGCGTGATCGAGCGGGGCGTCGGTCAGCACGACGCCGATGCAGGATCCCTCGCCGGGCTCCGGACCCTGGCGGGCCGGCGGAGGCAGGAGCCGCCCGACCGGGTACCCGGCCACCGTCAGCCGTTCGGCCCTGCCGAAGTTCGTCAGCAGCAGCACGCCGACCGTGTGACCGGACGGGACCAGGCGAGAAGCGGTGCCGATCCCCGATTTCCAGCCCAGGCTCGACATGCCCGTGCCCGCGCCCACCGCGCCTTCGGCCGGGGGAGCGGCCGAGCCAGCAGAGCCGGCCGCCTGCTGCCACGCGGCGGCGACGTCGCCGGCGTCGATCTGCATCCGCCGGACCTCGCTGAGGAACGAGTCGTCGCACTCGGCGACGACCGGGATCACGGTCTCCTCCCCGATGTCAGGCAGCGCCTCGGTGATCAGCTGGCACGCCGCGTCGTACACCCGGCCGACCTGCATGGTCGAGGTCAGGAAGATCGGGGTGCCGATGATCCCCCACTCCTGCATGAGCAGGAAGCCGGTGCACTCGCCGCATCCGTTCAGCACCGCGCCTCCGGCCGCCGCCGGGCGGCCCAGGATGTCTTCGGCGGGCAGGATGACGGTAACGCCGGTGCGCGCGATCCCGCGCCCGGCGGGCGGCTCGGGCTCGTCCCGCCATATCGTCGCGTGGCCCACGCCGACCCCGGGGACGTCCAGGACGGAGCCGGTGCGGCCGGAGGGCAGGGCGCCGATCTGGATTCCGAGATCTCCCGACGCGAGGCATGCCCGACAGGATGTCATGCCTGGCCGCGGCGGCGAGGGTCGCCGTATGGTGATCGTATGACCGGCAGCACGACCAAGCCTGACCTGTCCCGGCTGTACCAGGACACGCACGCGCGCCTGGCGGCGCTGGTCGGCGGGCTGGACGAGGCGGAGCTTGCGGCCCCGGTCCCGGCGTGCCCCGGCTGGTCGGTTCAGGACGTGGTGGCTCATCTTCTCGCGGTCACCGAGGACGCCCTGGCCGGGCGCCTGACCGGGCCGCCCTCCGAGGAGGTGACGGCCGCGCAGGTGGCCAGGTTCCGGGGCCGCGACATCCGGGACATGCTTGCGACCTGGACGGTGACCGCTCCGCAGTTCGGCGAGCTGCTCGCCGCGTTCGACGTGTGGCCCGGGGTGATCGACATCGTCAGCCACGAGCAGGACATCCGCGGCGCCGTCGGCCGGCCCGGGGCCCGGGACACCGAGGTGGTCCGGCAGTGCGCCGGCGCGGTGATCGAGTACCTCGCGCCTCCGGTGCCGCTGCGGGTGACGGTGGAGGACGCCCAGTTCCGGGTCGGGCCCGAGGACGGCGCGGAACTGGGCCTGACGACCTGCAGGTTCGAGGCGCTGCGCTGGCGGATGGGCCGTCGCAGCCGGACCCAGATGGCTGCGCTCGGCTGGTCAGGAGATCCGGCCCCGGTGCTCGATCACCTGGCGGTCTTCGGCCCGGCGGCCAACGACATCATCGAGTAGGCCGGGCACGCGGCGCGCGCCCAGGCGACCTGGCCGCACGCCCGCGTACCGCGCCCCGGGCGGGGTCAGGCGGTCTCGCCGGCCGGCTGGATGATGCTGAACGTCGCGCCCTGCGGATCGCGCAGCACGGCCATCCGGCCCACTGGGGTGTCGAACGGCGTCACCAGCACCGTACCGCCCAGCTCGGAGGCCTTCGCCGCCGTGGCTTCGGCGTCGGCGGTGGCGAAGTACACGTGCCAGTGGTTGGGCGTGCCCGCCATCTGCGGCGGCGTGGTGCCGCCGATCGGCTGCCCGGCCGCCTCGAACATCGTGTACTTTTGCCCCTCCATCTCCATGTCAGAGGTGGTCAGCCCGACAACCTGCTGGTAGAACCCGGTCGAGCCGGCCGGGTCGGCGGTGATCAGCTCGTTCCACATCACGGCGCCCGGCTCGTTCACCCGGGTGGCCCCGATGTGCTGTCCGGCCTGCCAGAGCCCCACGGCCGCGCCGCCAGGATCGAGCACGAAGGCCATCCGCCCGGCGTCCATCACGTCGAAGGCCGGCACGGCGATCTGGCCGCCCGCCGCCGCCACCTTGGCCAGGGTGTCGTCGACCGAGTCCACCGCGATGTAGGTGTTCCACATGGGCGGCACGCCCTGGGCGGCCATCTCGGGCGGCTGCGGCGCGATCGCGGCCACGTTGTCCTGGCCGATCTGGGCCATGGAGTACACCGCGCCCTGCGGCATCGGCTGGTCGTCGTAAGTCCAGCCGAACAGGCCACTGTAGAACGCCCTCGCGGCCTGCTGGTCCGTGGTCTGCAGATCCACCCAGCTCGGCGTGCCCTGGGCGTATGACGTGCGGTTCGGCATGAGTTCTCCCCTTGGCTAGTGCTAACGGTCCGGGTTATGCGGGTCTGCGGCGGCAGGCGCCGCCCGGCGGGCGGCGTCCGCCGGGCGGCCGGTGAAGGCGATCAGCCGCTCCAGGACGCCGGCGTCCGGGTCGGCCGGCCGCGCCGGGTCGAAGCCCACCTGACGGCGGCCTTCCGGCGTAATGATCTTGCTGGCTGCTTCGAGGACATACGCCGTGACCGGGTCTGGCACGGCGACCTGCTGCCCCGTGGCCTGGGCGAAGTCCCAGGCGTGGACCAGCAGCTCGACGGACAGGATGCCCAGGGCCACGGCCGCCGGGAGCTCGCTGTCGCCGATCGTGACCGTGCCCTCCGGGCCGTGGCGGTCCCATGCTTCCAGCGCGAGCTGGCCCGTGTCGGCCACCCGGGCCTCCAGCGTGGCCGGCGTGCCCGCGGGGAACACGGCGCCGGCCGCGCCGCCGATGGCGGTGATCGACCCGGTCAGGTGATCGGCGAGCTGGGCGACGGTGAACTCGGTGCAGACGGTGGCCCGGCCGGCGTCGGCCGCGCCGATGCCGACCAGTACCCGCTGGCAGACGGCCAGGGTCGCCCCCGCGCACGTGAGCGCGTCGAGCTGCGGCGGCGCGGCACCCCATTCGTCGGGCCCCGCGTCTCCCTGGGCCGCGGCCTCGGTCAGCCTGCCGAGGTAATGCGTCCAGCCCGCGGCATGGCTGTCGGCCTGCTCGCCGGCCAGTCCCTCGTGTACCACCCGGACGGTCGTGCCGCCCGGCGCCGGCTCCAGCGTGATGATCACGGTGGACGCGCCAGGCGGCAGCTCGGCCGAGCCCTCCCAGCCCCAGGTGAAGACCACCCTGCGGCCCGGCTCGATCTCGGTGAATGTGCCCCTGGCGGCGTGGCCGGGAATGATGGTCCAGCGGAACTCGCCGCCGGCCCGCAGGTCGACCCTCGCGGTGACGGCCTGCCAGCGGCGCAGCCGGTCCGGCCTGGTGATCAGGGCGAAGGCCTCGTCGGCATCCAGCGGAATGAACACCGAGTTCTCGTACGGCATCACTCGCCTCCTTGGCGGCGGTTCCCCCGGGTGATGGCGAGCGCGTCCTGGACTATCTGATCGAGCTCGCGGGTCCAGAACGCATCGAGTTCAGCCCGCAGTGCCATCATCCCCCGTGGATTCAAACGGTAGTACTGAAACCTTCCCTCTCGCCTGCTGACCACCAGGCCGGCCTCGGCGAGTATGCCCAGATGCTGGGATATGGCCGAACGGCTGACGGTGAAGTTACTGGCCAGCCCGGTCACCGTTTCCTCGCCCTGGCCCAGCAGCTGCAGCAGCCGACGACGGTTCGGCTCGGCCACGGCAGCGACCAGATCCGGCACCTCGACACGTTAGCGTTCACTAACGCGTTGCGCAAGCCCCCGGCCCGCGCGCAGCGCGCCAGGTGCTGTCGGCCCGCCGGATTAGGCTGGACACCGAGCCAGCGCCACCCGAACCGCGAGGGAAGGAGCACGATGTCCTATCCGGAGCCGCGCTACCTGGGCGACGGCGGTGCGTGCAGCGCCGTCTACCGGGCCGCGGACCAGCTTCCCGAGCTCCCGATGAAGACCGCCAACGCCAGCTACCTGGCCACCGGCGCCGGCACGCACGGGCAGTTCGGCCTGTACCGGTGGGACTTCAAGGGCCCGCCGAGCGGCCCCGATCCGCATTTCCACCGGGCCATCTCGGAGTCGTTCTTCATTCTCAGCGGGACCGTGCGGCTGTTCAACGGCCAGCAGTGGACCGACGCCACCCCGGGCGACTTCCTCTACGTCCCCGAGGGCGGCGTGCACGCTTTCCGCAACGAGTCCGGCGAGCCCGCGTCCATGCTGCTGCTGTTCGCTCCCGGCGCGCCCCGGGAAGGCTACTTCGAGGGGCTGGCCGGCCTGCGCAGCCGCACCGACGAGGAGCGCGCGGCGTTCATGGACTACCACGACACGTTCTGGCTTTGACCGCGTCCAAGCCCGCCGGACTGCGGATCATGCTGGCCGCGACCTGCTGCCAGAAGGGAGACTGGCCGGCCAATCTCGCCTGCCACGATGAGGTGCTCGGCCGGGCCAGGCAGGAGGGTTGTCAGCTGGTGGCGTTCCCCGAGATGTCGCTCACCGGCTCGGTGGATCCGGCTGCGCATCCCGAGGACCTGCTGCACCTGGACTCAGAGCCGGTGCGCTCGCTGGCCGGCCTCACCCGGCGGCACTCGGTGGCGGCGGTTTTCGGGGTCGCGGAGCGGGGCAGTAGCGGCGCGGCCCACATCACGCAGGTGTTCGCGCGCGGGGGCTGGCTGGCAGGCGCCTACCGCAAGCGGCATCTCGGCGAGGGCGAGGATGCCTACACTCCTGGCACCGAGCGAGCCCTGTTCCGGCTCGGCCAGCTCAGCTTCGGCATCGCGATCTGCGCCGAGGGCGGGGTCGACTACCCCTTCGACGAGCCGGCCGCGGCCGGCGCCGAGATCATCTTCTTCTGTGCCGCGCCCGGCCTGCTCGGCCGGCGGACCGACGAGGAAAGCTGGCGGGCCGGGCATGCCTGGTGGGAATCGTGCGGGCTGGCCGAAGCGCGCCAGCACGCGGCCCGGACCGGAGCCTGGGTGGCGCTGAGCACGCAGGCCGGCTCGACCGCAGACGAGGACTTCCCCGGGCTGGCCGCCCTGGTCGCTCCCGGCGGCGAGGTCGTGGCGCGGCTGCCGGACTGGCGTGCCGGCACGCTCGTCGCCAGCCTGGACAGACGAAGCGGAGGCCGGCGATGCCACGGCAGAACCGGGTGACCCCGTACGGGGAACTGGCCGCCGTGACCGACCGCGGGATGTTCTGGGGCAACCGGGGCCAGCTCCTCGATGCGCAGGGCCGGCTGGCCCGCTACTCGCGCGGCCGGCTGTGGCTGATCTGCGTGCTGGAGTTCAACGGCAGGCGCCGGACGCAATGGCAGCCGGGCCGGCTGACCGAGCTGTACTTCCTCGACGAGGCCACCGGCCTGGCGGCCGGGCACCGGCCGTGCGGAGAATGCCGGTATCACCGCTACCAGGAGTTCAAGCGGGCCTGGACCCAGGCTCATCCCGGCGAGCCGGCCGGCGCCGCGGCGATGGATGCCCGGCTGCACGCCGACCGGCTGGCCGCGCCGGGCGCCCGGCGCACCTACCAGGCGCCGCTGGCTGACCTGCCGGACGGGACGATGATCGAGCTGGCCGAGCGGCTATGGCTGGTGCTCGGCCCCCGGCTGCTGGCATGGTCGCACGGCGGCTACCAGGACCCGCAGCCCAGGCCAGGCGGCGCCCGGGTGAGCGTGCTCACCCCCCGGGCGACGGTCGCGGTGCTGGGCGCGGGCTATCAGCCGGTCCTGCACCCGACGGCGGCCAGGCGCTAGCCCTGCCAGGCATCGTGACCGCGGGCCACGCCGCGCTGGCCGGTCCGCGGCCTGCGGCCGCCGACCGCCGCGCCCGGCAGCCGGCGGGTGTTGCGGGTGGGCGCTCCGCTGTCCGGGCTGTCCTGGGTGACGGTCTGTGCCTACGCCGGCGAGCTGGCCGGGCCTGCCGTCATCGGCCCGCTGGCCGGCGCGACGTCGTTGCGGGTGACCATGCGGGTACCCGCCGCCCTGGCCGTGTTCATCGCGGTGGCCGGCCCGGTGGCGGTGCTGCGGGCCGGCCCGGCCGGGACCAGCCCCGGCGCTCGCTCTCGTCGATCAGCTCCCGGCCCGCCCGCCACAGCGAGGCCGACGCATTCGCGATGACCGCCTTGCGGGCCCGCGAGTCATCGGCGGTCACCCCCGGGGTCTGCCAGGTCCCGCCCCGGGCCATCCAGTTGAGCAGCAGCGGCTCGAGCCGGTCCACGGCCTTGGCGAACCTGGCCTCCGGGGTCTGCTCCGCCTCGAACTCGTCCCACAGTGCCCGCACCGCCGCGGCCTGGTCGGCAGGCAGCAGCCCGAACAGCAGCTCGGCCGCGGCCGTCTCCCGCTCCTGCTGGTCGGCGGCCATCGCCACGTCGTAGATCGGCGTGTCCCCGGCGTGAATCTCCACCAGGTCGTGCACGACCACCAGAGCGATGACGTGCCCCAGGTCGATCTCCTCGTCGGCGTACTCGGCCAGGACCAGGGCCATAAGCGCAAGGTGCCAGGAATGCTCGGCGTCGTTCTCCCTGCGGTCCGCGGCGGCCAGCGGCGACTGCCTGAGCACGGTCTTGAGCCGGTCAGCCTCGATCAGGAACGTGAGCTGCCGGCGCAGCCGGGGGTCGATCGTCTCGGGGAAGGGGTTGGCCTCGGCCAGCGGCCCGGGCCGGGCGGAATCCATGCCTCCAGTGTCGCAGCCGCCCGGTGCCGGCGGCGCCTGCCCCGCCGCGCCTGACGACGGGGCGGCCGAAGATACTAGCGGCCATGACGACTAACGGCGTGGCCGTCGTGACCGGGGCCGGCTCCGGGTCGGCCGGCGCATTGCCGGGGCCCTGCTGTCCGCCGGATGGCGGGTGACGCTGGCGGGCCGGCGCGAGGATGCGCTGGCCGAGAGCGCGGCCGCCGCGCCCGGCGCCTCCGCGCTGGTGGTCCCGGCCGATGTCACCGTGCCGGAATCGGTGGCCCGGCTGTTCGAGGCGGTCCGGGAGCGCTGGGGCCGGCTGGACCTGCTGGTCAACAACGCGGGCGTCTTCGGCCCCGGCGGCGCGGTCGACGAGGTCTCGCTGCCGGACTGGCAGCACATCGTGGACACCAACCTGACCGGCGCGTTCCTGTGCGCCCAGCACGCGGTGCGAATGATGAAAGCCCAGTCCCCGGGGGGCGGCCGGATCATCAACAACGGCTCGATATCGGCGCACGTGCCGCGCCCGAACAGCGTCGGCTATACGGCCACCAAGCACGCGATGACCGGGCTGACCAAGTCGATCGCGCTCGACGGGCGCAGGTTCGGCATAGCCTGCGGCCAGATCGACATCGGCAACGCAGCCACCGAGATGACCCAGGCCATCAGCCAGGGCGCGCGGCAGGCCGACGGCTCGCTGATGGCCGAGCCCACTTTCGATGCCCGGCATGTGGCCGAGGCGGTGCTCTACATGGCCTCGCTCCCGCTGGACGCCAACGTGCTGTTCCTGACCGTCATGGCCACCACGATGCCGTTCGTCGGCCGGGGATAAGCTGCGGGGCGGCGCCCCGGCCGGCTCTCAGCCCGGCAGGCTCTCAGGCCCGGACGAGAAGCGCCTCGGCGCCGACCGGAACGAAGCCAGCCGCCAGGAAGGCCCGCACGCTGGCCACGTTGCCGGGTGATATCTGCGCCCACAGCGGCTCGCCGGCGGGGATCAGGTGACGCGCGGCGCGGGCCGCACGGCGGCCGATGCCCTCGTTCCGGCGCCCCGGGTCCACTTCCACCGCGACCTCCGCCGGCCCGCCACGCCGCGGCCGATCAGCACGACCGCGCCGTCGCCGGCCCAGACCGCAAGCTCGTCACGGTACCCGCGGGCCCGCCGGACCCGCGGGTGATCGCTGCCGTCGACCTGGGTCAGCGGCAGTTCCGGCGGCCCTGACAGCGCCGCCGCCACGGTCAGCATGTCCGTACTGGCGGCCTGGCGGCCGAGCCGTTCGGCCAGTGCCTGCAGGAACCGCGGGCCCATCGGCGCGGACAGGTCGCCCGCGGGGATGCGGGCGCGCACCCAGCCGGCGGTCACGCTCGCGAACACGACGCTGTGCGCAGTGAACGCGATGACGCCGGCGTCGCGGTCGGACGGCTGGGCCAGCACCGTCAGCCCGCCGTCTGGTGACGGCGGGCAGCCCGCCGCGGCGCGGGCCAGGATGTCGCCCAGGGAACCGCCCACGCACAGCAGGCTAGGCGATCAACGGCGCCGTCGCCCGGCCAGACCGCGCGCCGCCCGCGGCGTGAGCGGCCAGCCGCCGGCGGCGCCATGACCTGCACGGGCCGGCCCGCACCGCCCGCCCGGGCCCCGCACCGCCCGGGCCCGCAGCTTACGCCCGGGCGCTACCCGGACCGCCGCCGTACCGGTTGCCTTTACCGCGAATTACCTGACGAGTCATTCTGCGTTATCGCCGCCCTGATTCAGTGCCGGGGCCGGTCTGAGCACGCGAGCGACCGCCGGCCCGCGCTTATCGCGCGGACCGGCGGACTGTTTCTGCCGGTGAAAGGAGGGTCTACGTCTCGTGGACGATGAGCGCGTTCCAGGTGTTCGCGCCGACGATGCCGTCCTGCGTCAGCTTGAACCTCTTCTGGAAGGACATGACGGCCTTTAGCGTCCCGTTGCCGAATGTGCCGCTGACCATCAGGCTCTTAAAGCCGTACGCGAAGTGAAGGTTATGCTGGACCGCCGATACGGCCGGTCCCTTGCTCCCCTTCTTGACCGTGACGATGAGCTTCGGGTAGGTCATGGGGCCCACCACGCCGTCAACCGGCAGCTTGGCCTTCTTCTGGAAGGCCTTGACGGCCGCGGTCGTCTTGGCGCCGTAGATGCCGTCGGTCGCGAGCTTCGCGTTGATCTGCTGGTTGAGCAGGAACTGGATCGCGAAAACTCGCTCGCCCTTCGATCCCGGCCCGGTGGTCGGCCACTTCAGCGCCGCCGCGGTGTGCGCCGCCGGCGCCGCCGGCGCCGCGGTAGCCGCGCCAGCGCTTCCCGCCGCCATGAAGGTCATCGTGATGATGGCTGCTCCGGCCAGCAGGCCCAGGGCAGCCTTGCGCATGATGTTGTGCATACGTCCTCTCCAGATTGCCGTAGACGGTTAAAATTGGACATGATTGACTGAAGCTATTATCCGAATATCGCCCCGGCACAACGAATTCAAGCTACGTCGTGGTCTCCCCGAGGTCAATAGTGCTGTACCAATTGACCTCCGCTATACCTTCCGATGGTTCCTGACGTACCTGAGGCATCCTGCCGCAAATGTGCTACAGGCCTGTAGTAATTCAGGGCTCACGGAGATTAAGACCGGGATAGCGGCGCCTGCCCTGAGTTAATGGTGATGGCCTGAAAAACTCGCGTGCGCCGAGGGGCCGGAGGTGATGCCGTGACACAACACGGCCAGGGGTATTTCCGCACCGCGGGCGCGCGGATCGTGGATCATGGCTGGATGGCATACATCGGGCTCGTCACGCTGGTGGTCCGGGACTACGACGAGGCGATCGACTTCTACGTCAGGGCGGCCGGGTTCCACCTGGCCGAGGACACGAAACTGGATGACGACAAGCGGTGGGTCGTGGTCAGCCCGCCGGGCTCGCTCGAGACCGGACTGCTGCTGGCCCGGGCCGCGACCCCCGTCCAGCAGGAGCGGATCGGCGACCAGACCGGCGGCCGCGTGTGCCTGTTCCTGCATACCGGCGACTTCTGGCGGGACTACCGGCGGATGCGCGCGGCGGGGGTCAGCTTCCCGCAGCCGCCTCGCCTGGAGCCCTACGGCTGGGTTGCGGTGTTCGAGGATCTCTACGGCAACCACTGGGATCTGCTCCAGCCCGCCTGACCCGGCCGAACAGGAATAATGATGCGATGAGCAATGACGAGGCGCGGGCCGGAGTCTCGCTCACCAACCTCGGCCAGCCGCTGTTCGACGGGGCGGACGCGACCAAGCGGGATCTGGTGGACTACCTCGACGCGGTGCGCGACCGGATGATCCCGGTCTTGCGGGACCGGCCGCTGTCGGTGATCCGGGTGCTCCGCGGCCAGCAGCCGTTCATGCAGAAGAACCTGCCCAAGTACACCCCGCCGTGGGTGCAGTCGATCACGCTGTGGGCTGAGAGCTCCCACCGCGAGGTGTCGTACGCGCTGTGCAACGACCGCCGGACGCTGCTGTGGTTCGCCAACCAGCGGGCGATCGAATACCACCCGACCCTGTTCCGGGCCGGCCTGTGGGATCACCCCAGCCACCTGGTGCTGGACCTCGACCCGCCGTCGCCGGACGCGTTCTCGCTGGCCGTCCGCGCCGCCCTGTGCGTCCGCGAGGCGCTGGCCGGGGCCGGCCTGGCCGGCGTGGTGAAGACCAGCGGGGCGAAGGGCGTGCACGTCTTCGTGCCGATCGAGGCCGAGGTGAGGACCGAGGACGCGGCGGCGGCCACCCGCGCGATCGCGGCGCGGGCCGAGCGGCTCGACCCGGTGCTCGCCACGACGGCCTTCATCCGCGAAGACCGCGGCGGCAAGGTGTTCCTCGACTCGACCCGGGCCGGCGGGGCGACGGTGGCCGCGGCGTACAGCCCGCGCATCCGGCCGGGCACGCCGGTGTCGTTTCCGGTGGCCTGGGATCAGCTGGAGCAGGTTTCGCCGGCCGACTTCACGGTGCGCACGGCGGCCGGGCTGCTCGCGGAAGGGGATCCGTGGGCCGGCCTGATGCCCCCGCCGCAGCCGCTGAGCCCCGGCCTGATCGAGGAGGGCCTGGCGATCCCGGTGGCCCGGGTGCAGGCGATGCACGAAGGGAAACGGCGCGCTCGCGCCCGCCGCACCAGCGGGGAAGGCAGCTAACCGCGCTCCCCGGCCCCGGGCCGCCGCCCGGATCCGAGCTGCCAGAGACCGGTGTCCGCGATGCCCGCGAGCAGCGCGGCATGGCGCCCGTCCGGGTCAAGATCGGGATCGAACACGGTGATCTGGGCGCCTGCGGCCCGGGGCGCCAGGGCGGCCAGCAGGCCGGTCAGCTCCGCCGGATGCAGCCCGCCCGGTGCCGGGCTGTCCACCGCCGGCATGACTGCCGGATCGAGGATGTCCACGTCGAGGTGCAGCCAGTACCCGTCGAGCAGGCCGGCGTCCACGGTGGCCAGGACCGACTGCGCGATGGCGGCCGTTCCGGCCTGGCGGACCCGGCTTGCGGGGATCACCTGGGCGATCACGTCGCCGGCCTCGGCCAGGTGGTTGTCATCGTCGCGGCAGCCGATGTGGACGGCGTCATCGGGGCGGAAGTACGGGCGCGCGCCGTCGATGTCGGCGACCGCGGGCCAGTGCAGGCCGACGGCGGCGGCGAGGTCCTCGCCGGCCAGGCTGAAGCAGTCGGCGCTGTTGCCGGGGTGCCGGAAGTCGGTATGGCCGTCGAGGTGGACCAGCCCGTAGCGGCCGCGCGAGGCGAGCGCGAGCCCGGCTGCGATGAGCAGGCTGCAGTCACCACCGAGTACCAGCGGCGCATGGCCCGCGTCGAGCTGCCCGACGATCCGCGCGGCCAGCCGCCGGGCGTGGTCGACCAGGGTCTCCTGGTTGCGGGACCGCGCCACTCCCGGTCGCGCGTCATCGAGGTAACGACCGGGCAGCACGACCCCGGCCTCGGTGCCGCCGCGGGCGGCCAGCCGTGCGTGCAGCCCCGCCTCGCGCAGCGCCTCGGGCGCTTTCGCGGTCCCGGGCACCGCGCCGGCCTGCGGCGGGCGCAGGCCGAGGTTCGAAGGCGCGCAGATCAGGCTCAGCACGCGCGTGAATCTAGATGATCAGCGGGCCCTCGGCCACCACCAGCGCGGCGGCCGTATCGGTGCACGGCACTTGGCCTGCCGGTCCGTAAGTTGCTCCACAGGATCTACCGTGGTCACCCCCGTGACGGGGGCGCCGGTCACGGGTAGGTCTGGGCCTACCCAGGACTAGGTGCCAGCCCGTAGCGCGCGCCTGGCAAGAGTTGGTGGAATAGACAGTGGTCGTCTTACCCGGCCTGAACGGGGCACGCCAGAAAGGAGTGATGCGGGATGCTCAAGCCGGGAAAGTCGCGAGACGGGAAAGAGCCACCCCTGACAACCCCCCCAACCAGGCGCCGTAGCTGGCTGCGCCGGGTGTTCAAGGTCGCGCTCGCCCTGGCCGCGCTGGTCGGCGTGGCTATGATCGGGCTGCCTCCTGCGCTCGGGGGCGTCATCGGGGGCGCGCTCACCGTGATTGCGCTCAGCCAGCCACCCGTGACAACCTCCTCAATCAGGCGCCATAGCTGGCTGCGCCGGGTGTTCAACATCGCGCTCGCCCTGGCGCTGCTGGCCGGCGTAGCGATGATCGTCATCCCCCATGACCGCCTGCCTCCCGCGTTCCAGGGCGGCCTCGTGGGCGGGCTCGCCGTGGTCGCGGTCCGCCAGCTATGGCGCGAGGGTGAGAAGTGAGGCGCGGCTACGCATGACCACAGCCGGCCGCGGCGGTCTTCGCCCTACTTGCAAGGCCCCCGTGGGACCGAGGAAGACGGACGACCATCCGGCTAGCCGTTGAGAACCTGTTGGAAACCGTCCCGGGTAGCCCGGCGGATGCGTGGCCTGCGTGGATCTGACTGACCGGTGCTCCGGTCATGCCCGCGCTGGCCCTCGGTGTCCTCGCAGGTGGCTAACTGGCTGGCCAGGACCATCCTTCCGGGCGCCCGGCGAAGTCATGAAACGGCGATCCCTCGTACCCGTCCTGGAACGCAGGACCGCTGCCGCGTGCAAGATGACCACCGCTTCGTGAACCCCGCTGCTGGCCAGATGTACTGCTCGATGGCCAACTAGCGCGCTCGTCACAGGCGCGAACTGGTAGATCTTGTCAGCAGGTCCGGCCAGGTATGATCGAATTGAAGTTCGAAAGGTGGGAAAAGGTGTGAAGGGAGATTGGGTCGAAGTCGTCATCGACGCGGGCGAGGGGACCCGGAGATACGAGGTCGCGGCCACCAGGGCGGGGCGCCGGGTGGACATCGCCACTCGTCGCGGGATCGTCGAGGTGAGCGAGGTGACCCGCACCGGGACGCCGGTCCGCACCGCACGGTTCATGGCCAGCCGGATTATCGCGCTGGTCGAGCACCCGGCGGGCGGCGGCGAGGTCGCGGGCTCGCCTGGCCCGGCGGACTGAGGCGCCGGCCGCGCCCGTACCCGGCAGGCCGAAATAGCCTGGTACCCGACCAGATCCCGGCATGGAGGCCGCCCGATGCGCGTCATTGTCGTCCGCCATCACGAAGAGGACTCCGCAGGTTTCATCGCCGACGCGTTCGCCAGTCGCGGCGCCGAGCTGGCCGTGCACATGTTCCCCAAGGAAGGCGCGCTGCCTGAGCCCGAGGGCCTCGACCACGTGGTCCTGCTCGGCGCCACCTCCTCGGTTTACTCCGGCGCCCCGGACGCTGACTGGATCGCCGAGGAGCTGGGCTGGCTGCGGCGGGCGGACGAGGCTGGGGTGGCTGTGCTCGGGATCTGCTTCGGGGCCCAGGCGCTGGCCGCGGCGTTCGGCGGCCGGGTCGAGCCTGCCGCCCGCAAGGAGATCGGCTGGACGGTCGTCGACACGCTGGACCCCGCGCTCGTGCCGGCCGGCCCGTGGCTGGAGTTTCACGGTGACCAGTGCCACCCGCCGCCGCCGGCCAGGCTGCTGGCGCGTAACGCGCTCGGCGTCCAGGCGTTCGCGCTCGGCCGGCACCTGGCCGTTCAGTTCCATCCTGAGGTCGATGAGGCGCAGCTTCGCGGCTGGCTGGACGCCGGCGGGCGGGCCGAGGCGGAGCGGGCCGGGGTGGACCCGGACCGGCTGCTGGCCGAGACGGCCGCCGAGGAGCCGGCCGCGCGCGACCGGGCCGGGCTGGTCGCGACGGCGCTCCGCATCGCCGCTGCCTGAGCTGCCCGCGACGAGCTCAGCCAGGCGACCCGCCGGCCCAGGCCGGCGGAGACGGTGCGCACGGTGCTGGCCGGGGGCCGGGTCATCGACCCGGATCTGGCCGCGGCGGCCCTGGCCGAGGGGGATAACCCGCTGACGCCGCGAGAACGCGACGTGCTCGCGGCGTCGGCCGACGGCTCCATGATCAGCGAGATCGCGGCCAAGCTGTACCTCTCGGAGGGAACGGTCCGCAACTACCTGTCCGCGTGCATCCAGAAGACCGGGGCACGCAACCGCACCGAGGCACTGCGGATCGCCGAGGACCGCGGCTGGCTCGACCTGTGACACCGGCCCGGGATTCTGGTGCGACACTCCGGTTGTGAACCATGACTTTCGGTGACAACAGCGGCCCCGGCGAGTAGCCTCGGCAACGGCCGCCCCGCGTAGCCGGAGGCTGCATTGCCGGTCGGGGGAAGGACGAGGGGACCATGCCCAAGCCAGTCCGCGGCGGTCAACGCTACCTGCCCGGCCTTGACGGCCTGCGCGCCATCGCCGTGCTCGCGGTCATCGCCTATCACCTGCAGGTGCCGTGGGCCCCGGGCGGGCTGCTGGGGGTGGGCGTGTTCTTCACGCTCAGCGGTTACCTGATCACCGACCTGCTGGTCGGCCAGCGGGCGATGACCGGCAGGCTGGACCTGGCCGACTTCTGGCTGCGTCGCGCCCGGCGGCTGCTGCCCGCCCTGTTCGTGATGCTGACGGTGGTGACCGTCTGGGTCGCGCTGCTGGACCGGGCCCAGCTGGCCGGGCTGCGGCCCGCCGTGGCCGCCGCGGCCGGGTACGTGAGCAACTGGTGGCTGATCGCCGGGCACAGTTCGTACTTCGCCAGGTTCGGACCGCCGTCCGCACTCGGCCACCTGTGGTCACTGGCCGTGGAGGAGCAGTTCTACCTGATCTGGCCCTGGGTGCTGCTGATCGGCCTGCGCCGGGCCACGGGCAGCCGCGGCCGGTACTGGCTCGCCGCGGTGACGCTGCTGCTGGCCGCCGCCTCGGCAGCGGAAATGGCCCTGCTCTACCGGCCCGGGTATGACCCGACCCGCATCTACGACGGCACCGACACCAGAGTGTTCGCGCTGCTGATCGGCGCGGCCCTGGCCTTCGTATGGCCGAGCCGCGTGCTCCGTGCCGACATTGGCGCCCGCAGCCGCAGGCTGCTGGACGGCGCCGGGGCCGCCGGCCTCATCGTCATCATGCTGCTGGTCTGGCGCGCCGGCCAGTATTCACCGTTCTTGTACCCCGCCGGGATGGTGCTGCTCTCGCTGGGTACCGTGGCCGCCGTTGCCGCGTGTGCCTCGCCGGCCTGCCGCCTCGGCCGGGTGCTGGGCTGCGCGCCGCTACGCTGGCTGGGCGTCCGCTCCTATGGCATCTACCTGTGGCATTACCCGATCATCGTGCTGACCACGCCGGCCGACGGAGGGGAGAGCCTGGCCCGCGGCTGCGCGCAGCTCGCCGCGAGCATCGGTGCCGCCGCGCTGTCCTGGCGGTTCATCGAGGAGCCTGTCCGCCGTGGCGCGCTCGGCCGGCTGTGGGCGCGGCTGCGCGCCGGAGGGTGGTCGGCGATCGGCCGCAAGGGGAGCGCGGCGGCCGGGGTGACCGCGGGGGCGCTGGTCCTGGCCGGGTGCGGGCTGGCCGGCATGGTCCCGGCCGCCTCGAAGGGCACTCCCATCGTCTCCCCGACCACGATGACCGTGCCGCCTGCCGCGAGCGCGTCGAGCATCAGCGCGGACCCGCAGGCCGGCGCCGGCGGGGGCGCTGCCCCCGCCCGGAGCCATTCCGGATCGCACCCGGCGATGGCCGCGGGATCGCGGCGGCTCACGTCGTGCCGTTCGGTGGTGCATATCGGAGACTCGACCTCCGACGGCCTGGTCCTGCCCGCCTACCAGCCCGACCCCGCGCTGAGGATCGCCGCGCAATACCGCCGGGTGGGCGTGACCGACTTCGTGCCGGAGGTCTCGGGGGCGCGGTCCATCGTGGAAACCTGGCACGGCTTCCCCAACGCCTACACCGTGGCCCAGCAGTTGATCCGGCGTGGCTACCACGGCTGCTGGGTGCTCGCGCTCGGCACCAACGACACTGCTGACGTGGCTGTGGGCTCGAACGTGAACCTGGCAGCCAGGGTCCAGCGGATGATGTCGCTGCTCGGGAGCCAGCCAGTGATGTGGGTGAACATCAAGTCGCTGCTGGCCTCGGGGCCGTACTCCGAGGACAATATGCAGCAGTGGAATCGCGCCCTGCTGCACGCCTGCGCGCGCTACCCCAGCATGCGGGTCTACAACTGGGCCGCCGTGGCGAAACGGAACTGGTTCATACCGGACGGCATTCACTTCACCCCGAACGGTTACGCCCAGCGGTCTCGCCTGATCGCCAATGCGCTGGCGAAGGCGTTTCCTGCTACCCCGCGGGCCGGGCCGCGCGAGCTGTCCCCGCTGGTCACCGGGGGGCCGGCCACGGCCGACCCGAGCTGCCTCGTCTCGTAGCGCGGCGCTTCGCACAGGCCAGCCGGGCTGCACCGGTTAGCGCCGAGCTTCGTACGGCTATCACGCTACTAAGGTTTCGCGCTAATGAACGGCCCCCCGCCGCGACACCCGCAAGCCACCCGGAGGGAACTCGCCCGCAGGGGGAATCGTCGGCTCTAGCGTGGGCATAAGGGGGCGATGGGCATGAGTTCGTGCGCCGGATGCGGACGCGAGATCCCCCCTGCCGCGGGGTCCTGCGCCGGCTGCGGCGCGGCGCTGCCCCGGATGAGCGAGCCGCCGCAGTTTCCGCCCCGCCGGCCCTGGCCACCCGCTCCCGGCGAACCATCCCCGCCGGCCGCCACCGAGGCCCCGCCGCCCGCGGTCACCCGGACGCCGCAGCCCGCGGCCAGCAGACCACGCCCGCCCGTGGTTACCGGGACGCCGCCGCCCGCGGCCAGCAGACCACGCCCGCCCGTGGTTACCGGGACGCCGCCGCCCGCGGCCAGCAGACCACGCCCGCCTGTGGTCACCCGGACGCCGCCGCCCGCGGCCAGCGAACCACGCCCGACCCTGGTCATCGGGGCGCTGCCGCCCGCGGCCAGCGGGCCGCTGCGGCCTCCTGCTAGCAGGCCGCCGCCGCGCCGTCGGGCGATCGTGGTAGCGGCTGTGGTCGTGGCGGCGCTGGGCGGCCTGGTGGCGTGGCTGCTGACTAGCCAGTCCGCCCGCCAGGTGCGCCCGGCGGCGCAGTCGCACGCCGGTGCCGGGCAGCCCGGTACGACGGGATCCGCGTCACCCTCCTCCCCGGCCGCCCCGTCACCGCAGGCTTCGACGCCGCATGCCAAGGCTGGCCACCCTGACGCGGTGGCGCTCGGGCCCAAGGCGACCCGGCAACCCGGCGCGCATCAGATCGCGGCATTCCTGGCGACCTATTTCGCGAACATCAATAACCACGATTACCGGGCCTATATCAGGCTTTTCGACCCGCAGGCCCGGCCCATCCAGAGCAGGCAAGAGTTCCTCGCTGGGTACCGGTCCACCAGGGATTCCGGGGCCAGGCTCGTCCGCATTTCCGCCGCGGCCGCGGGCCCGGCGGCCGAGATCACCTTCGACAGCCATCAGCGCGCCGCCGACAGCGCCACGCAGACCGCGTGCACTAGCTGGCGCATCACGCTGTTCCTGGAGAAGCACGGTGGCAGTTACCTCATCGGGAAGGCGCCCGCCACCTACCACGCCCAGGCCGCGGGCTGTCGCTGAGCAGGGCCATCACCCGGTCAGCAGTCCGTCACGGTCAGCCCCCGTCACGGTCAGCCGCCCGCTGCCGCCGTGCTGGCCAGTTCCTCCACCCGGGCGTGCAGGGCGGGCAGGTACGTCTCCGACTCGGGTTTCATCAGCACGCTGCGCAGGATACGGGCCCGGCCGGCGTCGGCGGCCACACCCGGGTAACGCCGCGCGAACGCGTCGCAGGAGACGGTCAGCGTGCTGAGAAACACCGGGCGCTCGGTGTCGCTCATGCCGTCGGCCAGCATCCGGGCGGACACCCGGTCGATCGCGGCCAGGCCGGGCGGCGAGGTCACCGGGAAATAGCACACGATGTCCAGCTCAGGCGGCTGGTACAGGTCGAGCCGGTCCGACCCGGCCAGGCGCGCCGACCAGTCCAGCGCCGCCCGCCGCCCGGCGGCGAGCACCTCGCCCAGCCCGCCGGGTTCGCCCGCCCGCGGCGGCAGCAGCCGGAAGGTGAGCCATAGCGCGGCCGCCGCCGCCCCGGCCCGTGAGCATTCCAGGCTGATCTCGCCCAGGTGCAGTTCGTCGGACGTGAAGTAGGTATAAGGCGAGTCGTGCCGGTAGAACCGGCCGACCGACGGGTCAGCGAACAGTACCGCCCCGCAGCCGTAGGGCTGCAGCCCGTGCTTGTGCGGGTCTACCACGACCGAGTCACAGGAGGCGATGGCCCGCCACGGTGCCGGGTCCAGGCCGGCCCGGTCTGTGCGCCCGGCGAGCAGGGTGAAGAACCCCCCGTAGGCGGCGTCCACGTGCACCCGGACGCCGTGCCGCCGCGCCACCGGCAGGATCTCGTGCACCGGGTCGATCGCGCCGAGACCGGTAGTGCCCGTCGTGGCTACCACGGTGCCGACCTGCCCGCCGGCCAGCAGCACGTCCAGCGCGGCCACGTCCATCCGCCCGGCGCCGTCCGCGGGCACGACATGGCCAGGCACCCCGAGTACCCCGCACATCCGGCCGTGCGTGTAGTGCGCCTCGGAGCTGTAGGCGACGCCGAGACCGGGGTGCAGTTCGCGGGCTATGTACAGCGCTTCCAGGTTGGCGATCGTCCCGCTGCTGGTCAGGTGGCCGAGGTGCTGGCCGAGCCCGAACATCGCGGCGAGCTGGGCTACCGCCTCCTTCTCCATCCTGGACGTGGCCAGGCCCCCGTCCAGCGCGTGGTTGTTCGGGTTGATCAGCATCGCGGCGACGTACCCGGCCACCGCGGCCGGGTGCGGCGGCTTGAGCATCTGGCCCGCGTAGGACGGGTGGAAGTACGGGTAGTTCTCCCGCAACCGCCCGGTGAACTCATCGAACGCTGCCGCGAACCGCTCCTGGTCCACCTGCAGCGACCGGTGCCGGTTAAACGGCCCGTAACCGTCCTGCCAATCCTGCACCGCGGCCACGGCCCGGCTCAGCCAGTCCTCCAGATCCATGCGCGGCCTAGGCCGGGGTTCGCTGGATCGGCGTGAGCAGCCGGTGCGGGACCGACAGCGCCCGGCTGACCGGGTCGGTCCTCTCGCTGGCCCACGAGGGTTCGGCCCGGGGGTGGACGGTGAGCTCGCCTGGCTGCGGCCGGGCGCCGCATGCTTCGCAGCGGCCGCCGGCCTCGGCGGTCACCGCCCCTCCGCAGCCATCATGGGTGAAGCGGCGGCGCTGGCCGCCGGCCGTGTAGTACTCGTCTCCCCAGGTAATGAGCGACCAGATCGCGGGCCACAGCCGGCGGCCCTTGACGGTCAGCGAGTACTCGTCCCGGCCGCTGGGCGCCGTGACCCGGGCCAGGATGTCGTGCTCGACGAGAAGGTTCAGCCGCTCGGTCAGCACCGCGCGCGGGATTCGCAGGTGGTCGCGGAAGTCGCTGAACCGGCTGACGCCGTAGAAGGCGTCCCGCACGATCAGCAGCGTCCAGCGCTCGCCGACCACCTCCAGGGCCCGGGCGATCGAGCAGTTCTCGCCGGCGTATTCGCGTGGCAGCGCCATCCGCCGATCATATCAGTTGCCAGTTCAGTGAATGAACCTCTAGGATCGCGTCTCGGGTTCATTCACCGAACCGTTAGGGGTGGACGCATGACAGACCAGGCCCTGACCGGCACGCGTTCGGAATCGCTGACCCGGCCCGCCGATCCGCGCGGCCCGGCGGGAAGCCGCCGGACCCTGCCGCAGCGCGTCGCGTACTGGCACGCCGCCGCGGTGATCGGTCTGTGCCTGTTCGCCTCGGTCATTCCCTCGCCGCTGTACCACATGTACGCCCTGGCCTGGCACTTCTCGCCGCTCACGCTGACCCTGGTGTACGCGACCTACGCCTTCGGCGTGCTGGCCGCCCTGCTGCTGGCCGGCCGGGTCTCCGACCAGGCCGGCCGGCGCCCAGTTCTGCTGGTGGCGCTGGCGGCGCTGATGGTCTCGTCCGCGCTGTTCATCGCGGCCGACGCGACCTGGTGGCTGTTTCTCGCACGCGGCGTCCAGGGCCTGGCTACCGGCACCGCGCTGAGCGCCGCCAGCGCCGCCCTGCTGGACCTGCACGCGCGCCGGGACCCGGTGAGCGCCGGCCTGGCCAACGCCGTGGCCAGCTGCGCCGGCCTCGGACTCGGCGTCCTGGTCTCCGCGGTCCTGGTCCAGGCGGGCACGGCCCCCCGGGCGCTGCCCTACGTGACGCTGCTGGTCCTGCTCGGCACGGCCCTGGCCGGCGCGTACTGGATGCCGGAGCCGGTGCGCGAGCGCACGGCCTTCCGGCTGACCCCGCAGCGCCCTGGCGTGCCCGCCGGCATCCGCCATCCGTTCCTGGTTGCCTGTCTCGCGGTGCTCTCCTCCTGGTCGATCGGCGGCCTGTTCTTCTCCATCGGCCCCGAGCTTTCGGCGCACCTGTTCGGGTCGGCCAACGTGATCATCGCGGCGCTGGGCGGCATCCTGCTCACCCTGACGGCGGCGCTGGCCCAGCTGGTGTTCCGCCGGGCGGCGCCGTGGCTGGGCGCGATCTGCGGCTCGGCCGCGCTGGCCGCGGGGATGGCGCTGATCGTGATCGCGGCGGCCGCGGGCTCCAGCGTCCTGTTCGCGGCCGGCTCCGTCGTGGCCGGCGCCGGGTTCGGCGTCGCCTTTCTCGGCGGCCTGCGCCAGCTGACCGGCGTGATCCCTGGTGAGCACCGGGCCGCCGTGATGTCGGCCTTCTACCTGGTCGGCTACGCATCGCTGTCGGTGCCCGCCGTGCTGGCCGGCCTGGTCGTCACGCACCTGGGCCTGGAGACCACCTTCGAAATCTTCGGCGCCGTCGTGGCAGGCGTCGCGCTGATCATGGCGGCCGAGGCCTGGCGGACGCGCCCCGGGTCATAGACCCGGTCGGCGATGAGGGTTACCCGGCCGGTGACGTGGAAGGGGTGTTTGCGGGGGCATTGCCCGGCTGCGCGACAGGCGGGCGGCTCCGCGGCCCGGAACGCGATGGCACGAGGAGGAGTGGCCATGACGGAAGGACGAGTCAAGACGACGACGGACGCAGGCGCGCCAGCCGAGAGCGACGAGCATTCGCTGACCGTGGGCCCCGACGGCCCGATCCTGCTGCACGACGCGTACCTGATCGAGCAGATGGCCAACTTCAACCGTGAGCGCATCCCGGAGCGGCAGCCGCACGCCAAGGGCGGCGGCGCCTTCGGGCACTTCCAGGTAACGGGCGACGTCAGCGCGTACACCAAGGCCGCGGTGTTCCAGCCCGGCACCCGGACGGACACGCTGATCCGCTTCTCGACCGTGGCCGGCGAGCGGGGCAGCCCCGACACCTGGCGCGACCCGCGGGGATTCGCTCTGAAGTTCTACACGGCCGACGGCAACTACGACATGGTCGGGAACAACACCCCGGTGTTCTTCGTCCGCGACCCGCTGAAGTTCCAGCACTTCATCCGCTCGCAGAAGCGCCGTGCGGACAACAACCTGCGCGACAACGACATGCAGTGGGACTTCTGGACCCTGTCGCCGGAGTCCGCGCACCAGGTGACCTGGCTGATGGGTGACCGCGGCATCCCGCGCAGCTGGCGGCACATGAACGGGTACGGCTCGCACACCTACATGTGGACCAGCGCCGGGGGCGACCGGTTCTGGGTGAAGTACCACTTCAAGACCGACCAGGGCATCGAGTTCTTCACCCAGGATGAGGGCGACCAGATGGCGTCGGCCGACACCGACTATCACCAGCGCGACCTCTACGAGGCGATCGAGCGCGGGGACTACCCGAGCTGGACGCTGCGGATGCAGGTGATGCCGTTCGAGGAGGCCAAGACGTACCGGTTCAACCCGTTTGACCTGACCAAGGTGTGGCCGCACGGCGACTACCCGCTGACCGAGGTCGGCCGGCTGACCCTCGACCGCAACCTGACCGACTACCACACCGAGATGGAGCAGGCCGCGTTCGAGCCGAACAACCTGGTGCCCGGCATCGCGCTGAGCCCGGACAAGATGCTGCTGGCCCGCGGGTTCTCCTACGCCGACGCGCACCGCGCCCGGCTCGGCGTGAACTACAAGCAGATCCCGGTGAACGCGCCGCGGGTGCCGGTGCACTCCTACAGCAAGGACGGCGTGATGCGGGTGGCCAACGTCTCGGACCCGGTGTATGCGCCGAACTCCAAGGGCGGGCCGCAGGCCGACTCCGAGCACTACAAGCCGGCCAGCTGGTACTCCGACGGGGAGATGGTGCGCGCCGCCTACACCCTGCACGAGCAGGACGACGACTGGGGCCAGCCGGGCACCCTGGTCCGCGAGGTGCTCGACGACGCGGCCCGCGGCCGGCTCGCCAGCAACATCGCCGGCCACCTGCTCAACGGCGTGACCGAGCCGGTGCTCGAACGTGCCTTCCAGTACTGGCGCAACGTGGACAAGAACCTCGGCGACAAGGTCGAGGCCGGTGTCCGGGCCCGGCGCCAGTGATCACTTATGCTGGTGCTGACAGCCGGTAGCGACCAGACGGAGAAGGCGGAGCATGGGCTCTGGGGATGAACTCCTCGGCACGAGTCCTGGTGATCATCTCGTCCTGTTCTACCGGACCGAGGAGGAACTGGCCGAGCGCGCGGCGCGGCACCTGCACCGGGCGCTGGACGCCGGCGGCGTGGCCATCGCGATCGCCACCCCGGCGCACCGGCTCATGCTCGGGGAATGGCTGGCCGGGGCCGGGACCGACGTCGCGGCGGCCCGGGCCCGCGGCCGCTACCTCGACCGGGACGCGAATGAGACCGTGCGCCGGTTCGAGGTGGCCGGCTGGCCCGATGCGGCCGGCTTCTGGCAGGCGATCAGCCCGCTGATCCGGCAGGCGGGCCAGAGCGGGCAGCCGGTTCACGTCTTCGGCGAGATGGTCTCGGTGCTGTGGGACTCCGGCCTGGTGAATGCCGCCATCGAGGTCGAGGCGATGTGGAACGAGCTGGGCGGGCAGTACCCGTTCACGCTGCTGTGTGCCTATCCCGCCCGGTCGGTCAGCGGTGACCGCCACCACGATGCCCTGGCCGAGGTGTGCCGCCTGCACACGGCCGCCGCCGGCAGCCCGGCCGGCTGACCCGGGTTCGATGAGCGATAGCGAGCAGCCCCGCGAGCCGGTGCAAGGGCCGATGGACGCCAGCCGGACTCCGCGGTTCGCCGGCCCGCCCACCTTCGCCCTGTTGCCCAGGCGCGATGAGGTGACGCGCTGCGACGTGGCCGTGGTCGGCGTTCCGTTCGATAGCGGCACGTCATACCGGCCGGGGGCCCGGTTCGGCCCGGCCGCGGTCCGCCAGGGTTCACGGCTGCTGCGCCCCTGGCATCCCGGCCTCGGCGTCGGGCCGCTCGTCGCCCAGCAGGTCGCCGACGCCGGCGACATCGCCTGCAACCCGTTCGACATCAACGAGTCCGTGGACCAGATCCAGGCGGGCGCGGCGGAATTGCTGGACCAGGCCGGCCGCCTGCTGGCCATCGGCGGGGATCACACGATCGCCTTTCCCCTGCTGCGGGTGGTCAGGCAGCGGTTCGGGCCGGTCGCGCTGGTTCACTTCGATGCCCACCTTGACACCTGGCAGACGTATTTCGGCGCCCCGGTGACGCACGGCACGCCGTTCCGGCGGGCCGCGGAGGAAGGGCTGTTCCTGGATTCCCGCAGCATGCACATCGGCATCCGCGGGCCGGTGTACGCGGCGAGCGACCTGGAGGAGGACGCCGAGCTCGGGTTCCGCACGGTCACCGCGATGGAGATCGAGCGCATCGGCGTCGAGGGCACGGTGAACCGGATCCGCGAGCGGGTGGGCGACGCGCCGTTGTACATCTCGATCGATATCGACGTGCTCGACCCCGCCCACGCGCCGGGCACCGGAACGCCCGAGGCAGGCGGCCTGACGTCCAGGGAACTGCTCGGCATCCTGCGCGGGCTGGCGGGCGCGCCGCTGGTCGGGGCCGACGTGGTGGAGGTCTCGCCCGCCTACGATCACGCCGAGATCACCGCGGTGGCGGCCGCGCACGTCAGCTACGAACTGCTCGCCCTGATGCTGCTGGCCGGGCAGGGTTAGCGCACCCGGCCCGGCTCACGGCTCCCAGACGGCGTGGTCATGGGCGAACACGACCCGCGCGGGGTCGAGCCGCTGCAGCCGCTCGATCCAGTCCGGGAAGGCCGGCAGGCCGCGGGAATGCTGTTCGCCGCCGCCGCGCCGTTCGCGACTGGCGCGCCAGGCGAGCACGTCGGCGCCGTAGCCGGTCGCGCTGTCGTGGCTCTGCCCGGCGATCACGACCGTGCCGTCCTGGCGGCGCACGACGACCGACTGGTGCCCGGCGGTGTGTCCCGGCGTGGGCAGCACGGTGACGCCGGGGAGTACCTCGGCCTCCCCGTCGAGAACCTCGTACCGCAGGCCCGCGGCGTTCACCAGCTCCGGCAGCGTGTAGTTCTCGGCCGTGCGGGCCGTCTCCAGCTCGACCCGCTGGGTGAAGACGGGCCGCCCGGCAAGCGCGGGATTCCCGCCGCAGTGGTCGAAATGCAGATGGCAGTTGGCAACGAACCTGACATCCTCGGTCCGCGCGCCAGCGGCGGCCAGCGCCGCGCCCAGCGGCCGGCGCCTTGGCTGATAGTGGGCATCCACCTCGGGGTGCCGGCCCATCCCGGTGTCGAGCAGCAGCAGGCCGCCGGGATGGTCGATGAGGTAGCCCAGGCAGGGCTCCACCCGCGAGCTTCCGGTGCCGGTCTCCCCGGCCGGGCGGACGAAGTAGCCAAGGTCTACCCGGCGCACTCCTATGCTCCGCACGGCACAAGTCTGGCTCAGCGCCGGCTCTGGCTCACCGCCGGTTCCGGCTAAGCGTCGGCTCCGGCTAAGCCTCGGGCCGGCGCCTGCTTCGCCCCGGCCGGGCCCGCGATCAGCCGGACGGCCACGACGAACGGCCCGAGCAGCACGCCTCCGTAGACGAGCCCGGAGACGATGTCGGTGAACCAGTGCTTGCTGAGGTACTCCCGGCAGTAAGCCACGTTGAAGGACAGCGCCGCCACCGCGCCGGTCGCCCAGACCTTCCCGCGGGGGGTGCCATCGAACTCACGCCAGAGCAGGTAGGCGATTAGGCCGTAGAACAGCACGGCCCGGTCGCAGCCGCCCGCGGGGTAGGTGCCGCGCAGGCTGTTCGGCGGGCCCTTGCGGCGGAACTTGCGCCGGAGCGCGCGAGTGGCATAGTGATCCACCACGATCGCGGCCCCCAGCGCGGCCGGCGGCAGCCACTTCTGCCGGGGCCACGTCACGCCCAGGCAGGCCCCCGCGGCGGCGGCCGCGCCCCAGACGGTCCAGGTATTGCCGATCTTGTTGAACCGCTCTACGACCGCCGCCCACCGCTTGTCCTGGTGCTCGCTGGTCCAGTGGAAGATCGGCTCATCAATGGCCGGACCATGCTTCACGACGGACGGGCCGATGAGCGCCATCATGCGGTACGACACGACGCCTCCGGCGCCGCCGATGGCGCCCAGCCGGACAAGGTCCTTCGCCCAGCTGTTTTCGCCCGGGTGCAGGGGACCGGCCGCGGCCTGGCCAGGCGAGGCCGCGGCCTGCCGCGCCGCGATGAGCGTGGCCGAGCCGATCGCCGCCAGCCCCGCGGGCCAGATCGCAGCGAGAAGGTACCGTCGCATTCACATCCGCCTATCCGGCTATCCGGTAAGAGTGAAGTGACCATCTTATTGACGCCAGGTCAGGAGGGGGTTTTGAACAGTACAGCGAGGAGTCATGATGGGTCCAGCATCCAGTCATGACCGGTTCAGCAAACAGTCATAACCCGGCCGGCCAGGAGTCGGTGCGAGGTCAGCCGGCCGCCGGATCGCGGCCCAGGTAGGCGACCAGGCGGTCGCTGGCGCTGGCCAGATCCGGCACCGGGACCGGCGCCGCGAACAGCGCCGGGCGGTCCGCGCAGCTGACCAGCAGCGGCGAAATCCGCAGCATCTCGGTGGCCAGCTGCTCCGGGATCGGCTGGACCCGCCCGCAGGCGCTGGCCACGTCCCAGCCGTGCACGGCCACGTCCACCGCCCCCGCGCTGGTCACGATGCTCATCGGCACTGGGAGCCCGCCCACCCAGACCAGTTCTTCGCCGGCCTCGGCCAGCGCGCCGAGCACCAGGCTGGCGTGACCACGCAGCGTGCCCACCAGCGAGATGGCCGAATCGGCGGGGCCGTACGCCGGCTCCGCGCCGTCGCCGCCCGCTGGAGCTACGCAGGCCAGGTCTAGCGCCTCCTGCAGCGCCATCAGCGAGTCGTCCATGTGCATGAGCAGCCCGCGCAGATCCCACCCCGGGCATGGCGTCGGGCGGGCCAGGTCGGCCGAGGTGACGGCGTGCAGCTGGCCCAGGGCATAGCACAGCGCGCGCTCCAGCAGCGCGACCCCGCCCGACAGCGCGGCCGCCGGGCGCGGCCCGGTCATGCCGCGGCCGGCAGGGCGTCGGGCAGGCCGAACTTCGCGAACAGCGAGGTGTCGAAGAAGGAAACCACGTGGTCGATGGCCGGCCCGCTCAGGTGCAGGACGTGCAGCTGGAACGGCCGGTGCACGCCGTCGTCGCCGCGCAAGTACATGCCGAAGGCCGGCTGGCCGTTGGCGTGGGCGGGCAGCAGCACCATGTCCCCGGGCCCGGTGGCCGGGCAGTGCGTCAGGGTCAGCTGCACGATGTGCTCGGGCGTCTGGTACCAGCCGGTGAACGGCGGCATCTCCCAGACCGCGTCGGCGCTGAACAGCGTGACGAGGGCGGCGGTGTCGTAGTTCTGGAACGCGGCGACGTAACGATCGAGCAGCTCGCGCTGCTCGGCGCGCACCGGCTCGGTCACCTCGTCCTCGGCCGGTGCCAGCTCGCTGATCTGCGCGCGGGCGCGCTGCAGCATGCTGTTGACCGCGACCGTCGTGACGCCGACCAGCTCGGCGACCTCGGCGGCCCGCCAGCCCAGCACGTCCCGCATGATCAGCACGGTCCGCTGCCGGGGCGGCAGGTGCTGCAACGCGGTGATCAGCGCCAGCCGGATGCTCTCCCGTGAGGTGACGATGGTCGCGGGGTCATTCGGCGCGGCGCCTAGCATCGCGTCCGGGGCCGGCTCTACCCAGGGCAGCTCCGGCGACTCCGCCAGCTCGCCGGTCGGATCGCTGCTCGGCGCGCCGAGCCCGCTGGGCAGCGGCCGGCGCCCCCGGCCCTCCAGCGCGGTCAGGCAGGCGTTGGCGGCGATCCGGTAGAGCCAGGTCCGCAGCGAGGACCGGCCCTCGAACCGGTCGTAGGCGCGCCAGGCGCGCAGATAGGTCTCCTGAACCAGATCCTCGGCGTCGTGTATCGAGCCCAGCATCCGGTAGCAGTAGGCGAGCAGTTCGCGCCGGAACGGCTCCGCCAGGCTCTGGAAGTCTTCCTCGACCACGCTCTCGGTCATGTCCGGCTCCTTCGCGTCCCTGTCACTGATGGAGACTACGCGGGGGCCCGGAACTCATCGGTACCGAGCGGTGAGATTTGGCTCACCGGTGTCGAGGGATGAGTTTTCGCTTCGTAAACAGTCCAGAACGTGCGAACAGGTTGCCCGCTCCGGAGAGGAAATGCCATGAGTGATCGTTCTCGCTGGACAGCCCTGGTGGTTCTGACCGGGCTGCACGAGACCGACTACGGCTCGCGCGACTTCGCCGTCCGTGACCCGGAGGGCAACCGCTGGTCGTTCGGCACCTACCGAGGCGAGCCGCGGAAGGGCTGAGCCGGGCCGGGCAGAGCTAGCCGTCGTCCACCACGATGCCGAGACTGTCGGCCAGCACGGGAGCGATGGCGGTGAGCTGGCCGGTACTGATGATCGCGCCGCGCAGCGGGTCGGGTCCGACGATCAGGCCGAGTTCCGAACCGCGCAGATCCACCTGATCCAGCCGGGCCCGGCTGAAGTCCACGTCGGTCAGCCGGGATGCGGTGAAGGCGGTGCGGGTCAGCAGGGCGCCGCCGAAGTCCGCCGCACGCAGCAGGCAGTTGCTGAACGTCACCCCGGTCAGCTCGGCGTCACGGAAGTTCACCGAGTCGAGCTTGCAGCCGGCGAAGACCACCCGGTCCAGGCGCGAGCCGAACGCCTGGACGCCTGCCATTGTGCCGTTGATGAACGTCACGTCCGTCCACTGCGCCTCGGCGAAGTCGGACAGCACCATGCGGGCGCCGTCGAGCCAGACGCCGATGAACCTGGACCGGCGGAACCGGCCGCCCTGGACCGACATCCCGGTGAAGGCGCACTCGAGGAACCGCGCGCCGGACGCGTCCGGGTCGTCGAGGTCGGCCCGGTCGAAGTGCACCGTGTCGTATTCGGCCCCGCCGTCTAGGCGGCCGGGGGTCAGGGCGGCGGCATAGGGAAGATCGGTGAGTTCTCGCGGCCAGGCTCTCGCCATAACCGCAGGTTAGCGTACCAGGCCAGCGGTGCGGGTGCTGGTCAGCCGGCACCGAACGCCGACGGCAACGGGGGTGCTTAGCCCCGGCCGGAGGACCTAAGGCCAATGCAGGCCCGGAGATAGGGCATCTGCCCGATGCCGCCTCGCGGGCCTTACCGCGAGTCTCAGAGTGCGGCCGGAAACCCGGTCCGCACGGAGGAGGCAAGGCATGAACCCGTACATCATGCAGCAGGTGGCCGCGACCCGTGCCACGGATCTGCAGAAGGAAGCTGCGTCCGCGTGGCGTGCCAGGCTGGCACGTCGCGTCCGCCGCGGCGGCATGACCGAACCGTCAGGCGTATAAGGCTGGTGCGACATGGTCATGATGTATGCACAGATCGAAGAGTCCCAAGTCACCGAGTACCCCTGCCTGACTGACCCGGACCTTTTCTTCGCCGAGTCGCCGGCCGACATCGCGCGGGCGAAGGAACTGTGCCGCGGCTGCCCGGCAGCCGCCGCCTGCCTGGCCGGGGCGCTTGAACGCGCCGAGCCCTGGGGTGTCTGGGGCGGTGAGCTGGTGCTGCGCGGAACGGTGGTCGCGAGCAAGCGGGGCCGGGGTCGGCCGCGAGGGTCGACGAACAAGAATTCCCAGCCCGCCGTCGCCGGGTCCCGGGCCTGAGGGGACCGCGATGCGGATCAGGAAGCTTGTGACCGCCATGCTGCGGGCCGCGGCCGCGGTAGTGCGCGCGGTGCGCCGGTTCGGCTCGGTAATAGCCGAGACGCACCGGCAGCAGCAGCGATTCACCACGATCTACCAGTCCACCGACCGCTATCTGCCCAACTCGGACGCGCCGCCGCAGACGTACAGCGAGTTTCTGGCCCGCACCCGCGGCGCGCTGCTGCACGAGCCATCCGCGCGTGCCCGCCTGGCCGGCCACGCCATCCGCTGACATGACCGCCGCCGCGCAGTGGGAACAGCCGGATCTGGCCAGGCCCTGGCCGGAGCGAGTGACCAGCCCGGTACTCGTTGGGCGCCGCAAAGAGATGGCCTGGCTCGACGAGGCGCTGGCCCGGGCGGGCGGCGGGAGCCCGGCGGCGCTGCTCGTCGGCGGCGACGCGGGCGTCGGCAAGTCGCGGCTGGTCAGCGAGTTCGGGGCGGCCGCCGCGGCGCGCGTACTGACCGGGAGGTGCCCCGAACTGGGCGCGGTCGGGCTGCCGTTCGCGCCGCTGCGCGCCATCCTCAGGGATCTGGTCCGCGACCCGGTCCTCGCCGACGTCATCGGTTCCCCGGACCGCGAGCTGATCCGGCTGCTGCCGGAGCTGGGCGAGCCCGCGGCGACCGGCACCTTCCGGGAGGCACGGGCCCGGCTGTTCGTCGAGACACTCACGCTTTTTGAGCAGCTGGGCAGGCAACAGCCGACCGTGCTGGTGATCGAGGACGCGCACTGGGCCGACGAGTCCACCAGGGATCTGCTGTATTTCCTGATCGACAATCAGGACGCCATGCCCGGCGTGCTGATCATCGTGACCTACCGGTCGTGCGAGCTGCACCGCGGTCACCCGTTCTGTGCACTGCTGCCCCAGCTCAGCAGGCTCGGCTGGGTGCAGCGTGCCGAGCTGACCGGGCTCAGCCGCGATGAGTCGGCCGAGCTGGTCGGCCACCTGCTGGGCGGTACGCCCGGGCTACCGCTCGCCGACCGGGTGTACCGCCGGGCCGAGGGCATCCCGTTGCTGATCGAGGAGCTCGTGGGCGCTGGCCGCGCGCGCGGCTGGGCGGGCACGGCCGCCACCTCCGACCTGATGCTCGCGGCCGTCCGCCGGCTGCCCGAACAGACACAGGATGTGCTGCGCATGGCGAGCACCGGCGGCCAGCGCACCGGCCGCAGACTGCTCGCGGCGGTGACCGGGCTGAGCGCCGGCGCGCTCGAGGCCAGCGTGCGGCCGGCCGTGGCCAGCGGGGTGCTGGCGGCCGACGAGGACTCCTTCGCGTTCAGGCACGCCCTGATCGGCGAGGTCCTGCACCAGGATCTGCTGCCCGGCGAGCACACCTCGATCCATCAGCGCTTCGCCGTCGCCCTGCGGGAAGACGCGTCGCTGGTCCCGGCCGGGTGCGCGGCGATCGAGGAGGCCGAGCACTGGCAGCACGCGCACGATCCGGCCCGGGCGCTGAGCAGCGCCTGGCGGGCGGCGGCCGACGCGGGCCGCGCACTGGCCCGGGCCGAGCAGCTGGCCATGCTGACCAGGGTGCTCGAGCTGTGGCAGTGCGTCCCCGACGCCGAGTGGCTTACCGGGGCTGATCATGCGCTCGTCCTGCGGCAGGCGGCTGACGTCGCCACCGCGGCCGGCGAACGCCAGCTTGCCATCGCCTTGGCCAGCGCGGCGCAGGATGAGACCGGCGGGTACGCGGCTGCCGAGCAGCCGGCGCGGCCGCTCAGGAGCTGACCGACGCCGGCCGCGGGGATTCAGGAGAGGTCGCTCCTAATCTAGGAGTAACGGGGGTTCAGTACACCCCCAGGGAAGGATGGTGACGATGACGAACTACGTGCTCGTTCCCGGGGCCGGCGGCAGCGCCTGGTACTGGTCCCGGCTCGTCCCCGAGTTGCGCCGCCGGGGTCATCAGGCGCTGGCCGTGCCGCTTCCCGCCGCCGACGACGAGGCCGGCCTGCCCGAATACGCGGCCGCCGTGATCGATGCGGTGGGCCGCACCCCCGATCCCGTGCTGGTGGCTCAGTCCCTGGCGGGCTTCACCGCGCCCCAGGTCTGCGGGAAGGTCGGAGCCCGGATGCTCATCCTGCTCAACGCCATGGTCCCGGCACCGGGTGAGACAGCCGGCGAATGGTTCGCCAGCACCGCCGAGGACAGGGCACGGGCGCAAGCCGAGCAGGCCGCCGGCGAGGGCAGGACGGTCAAGGACGAGTTCGACGTCATCGACGTCTTCTTCCACGATGTCCCCGCGGACGTGACCGCCGAGGCGATGACCCAGGGCGAGCCCGTCCAGTCATCGACGCCGATGGGCCAGCCATGGCCGCTGCCGGGTTGGCCTGAGGTCCCCACCAGATTCCTGCAGGGCCGCGAGGACAGGCTCTTCCCGCCGCAGTTCCAGCGCCGCCTGGTCCGCCAGCGGCTGGACATCGACGTCGATGAGATGCCGGGCGGGCACCTGGCCGCGCTGAGCCAGCCCGTCCAGCTCGCCGAACGGCTGGAAGGCTATGTAGCCGGGCGGTAGCGCCCACTACAGTGGTGCACATGAGGCTGCTGTCGCGACTGTGCCGCTGATGACGTCGTCTCAGCGCAAGCTCGTGGAAGCCGCGGCCGGCGCGACGGTCCCTGGCTCGGCCGGGCTCAGCGACATCCGGCACGTGGTGATCATGATGCAGGAGAACCGGTCGTTCGACCACTACTTCGGCACGATGTCGGCCGTCCGCGGGTTTTCCGACCCGCACGTGCTGACCCGCGACGTCGGGGGAGTGCGGCACCCGGTATTCGACCAGTTCGGCTACCAGCCGGGGACCGGCGCCGACCCGAACGGCTACCTGCAACCGTTCCACCTGGTCAGTGATCCGCCGCTGAAGAACGGCCAGACCACCAACGACATCACGCATGACTGGGGGCCACAGCACCGCAGCTGGAACGGCGGCCGCATGGACGGGTTCGTCACCGCGCACGTGGCGTCCGACGGCGCCGGCAACGGCCCGCTGACCATGGGCCACATGACCCGCCAGGATCTCGCCTTCTACTACGCCCTGGCCGACGCCTTCACCGTGTGCGACAGCTATTTCTGCTCGGTCCTCGGCCCCACCGATCCCAACCGGATCATGGCGATGTCGGGCACGATCGACCCGGACGCCAAGGCGGGCGGCCCGGTGCTGGCGACAAGCTATGACCGGATTGCCCACTACGGCACGCTGCACTGGGAGACCATGCCGGAGCGCCTGCAGGCCGCCGGGATCAGCTGGAAGGTCTACAACCATCCGCTCGCCGAGCTCGCGCTCAGCCCGCTGCCCTATTTCAAGGCCTTCACCGACCCGCTCTCGGTCACCGGATTCGAGCTGACCAGCAAGGCGCTGACACCGTCCTGGCCGGACGACTTCCACGAGGATGTCGCCGCCGGGCGGCTGCCCGCGGTGTCCTGGATCATCCCGCCGCTGGCCCAGTGCGAGCACCCGGCCGCACCGCCCGAGTACGGCGAGAACTTCGTCCAGGACACCCTGCACACGCTGGTCGCCAATCCCGAGGTGTGGGCGCAGACCGTGATGTTCATCGTGCACGACGAGAACGGCGGCTTCTTCGACCACGTGCCGCCGGTCACGTCCCCGGAAGGCACGGCGGGTGAATGGCTGGCCGCTCCGCTGCCGGCAGCAGCCGACGGCATCGCCGGCCCGGTCGGCCTCGGATTCCGTACCCCCTGCCTGGTGGTCTCGCCGTTCAGCCGCGGCGGGCACCTGTGCTCCGACGTGTTCGACCACACCTCGCTGCTGCGCTTCATCGAGAGCAGGTTCGGCGTCGAGGTGCCGAACCTGTCGGCCTGGCGGCGAGCGGCCACCGGCGACATGACCAGCGCACTGGCCCTGACCCGACCTCCGAACACCTCGGTGCCGCCGCTGCCCGAAGCCAAGCTGGGCGACGACCTGCAGGTCACCGAGCAGGCCGTACTCAACGCGCTGGCCGGCACCTTCGACGTAGGCATCCCCTACCCGATCCCGGCGACGAACTCCATGCCGGCCCAGGAGCCTGGCCCGCCCCGCCCGCCGGTCTCCCGCTAGCGGCCTGTGGCGGTGTCAGGGCCGAGGTCAGCCGGGGTGCCGGGTGGGGCGGTGAGGTAATGGCGCCCGGCCGGAGTGATCCAGGTCATGACGCCAGGAGCTGGCTGCTGCAGCCTCCAGCCCTGAGGCTTGTCCTCGCCGTACGATGATCTTGGCCGAGTCCACCGAGTCAAGGGCAAGCCGCCGCGCGGTCAATGCCGCGAACCTGACACGGCGGCCACGTCCAGGGGAGATGACAGCTACGGCGGCGGCATCGAAAACGACGACAACGGCACGGTGCCCCCGAATCCCGGGGGGGTCAGCAGGGATGCCCGGCATGACCGTAGCTGCTTGTTCGCCGTGCGGGCGCAGTTACACGGGCGCGGGTACGGTCGAACCATCCGGGCAGACAGGATCCGGCTGGTGGTGCCGACCGGTGATCTCGTCAAACAGGAAATGCACTTCCAAGGGCAGGCCGCACGTCGCGCAGACCTCATCGTCGGGCACGTGCTGGGTCATGGCCGGTCGTCTCCGCACATCCGGGCAGCCGTCGCTAGCTGGTAGTCGTCTATAAGGGTGACGCGCGACTACCACGCCTGGATCACACGCCCGCCACGGGTATGTGGGCGGTCATGACGCCTGCTTCCCGGCCCGGCAGGGTTTTGCACCACGGGTGCCCGGCCGGCCCGACAGGACGCACGGCTCCACGTACCTGGCGCACCGACCCTCCCGGTGGCCGGCCAGGGTCATCTGTACCCCCGGCCCGACCGGCAGTGCCCGGGGCAGGCTGAAGCGTTACCTGCCTCGCTTTGACAGGACCCCCAGCGAGGCGGGCCCGGCCGGGCAAGGGCGGGCAGGCTGGGAAAGCCTGACCGGCCGCGTGTCAATGTGAGTACGCGTTGTCGCGGCCGGGCAGAATGGTCATGGGAGAATAAAGCGGGACCCCTCCATGCATGAGATGGAGGGGTCCCGTCCGGTCTTACGCCGCAAAGCTTCCGGTTGCCCGGCTGCGATGCACCGTTCGACCTGCTACCAGGGCCAGTGACCCGCCTGAAGCGCCGGCTTCCCGGCTCTTCCTGCGTTCCGGGGTTTCCCCCGGCTGGTCACCGTTTCCGGTGAGCCATTTCTACTGCTTGCCGGCTATCCGGCACAAGAGTTCGCGGCCAGCATTCTCAAGATTTTCTGGCCGTCCACATACCGTCCACAGAAATGACAGGGTTATCCCCGGCATCGGTTGTTTCTCCACCGGATTGTCCACATATTCATCCACAGCTGAGGACAGGCCGTCACTCGTCAATCGCGCCCGGGCTGCCTACCCGGTCGGCGGGCCTGCGTTGAGCCGCTCGCGAATCTGAAGCATTCGGTCCCCGGCGTCGTGCGGCATCTCCCAGCGTGTCTCCAGCCACCAGGTGCACCCTGCCTCTGCCCACGGGGCGACCGCGGCGACGGCCGCGGCGTGATCATCAGCAGGCGTCTCGCCCTCGGAGATCACATCCAGTCCGGCCCCGGCTCCGTGCTCGATCAGCCAGTCCTTCGCCGCGAGCGCGTCGCTGGGCTTGTGCTCCCGGCCGCCGAGGTCGTACTGCGGGATGATCCCGTCGCAGCGCAGCACCCTGCGCATGGACTTGGGCCTGGGCCACACGCCGACCACCCAGATCGGGATCCGTTCCTGGACCGGCGTGGCTACCTGTCCGAGATCCATCCGCCCGGTCCGGTAGACGTAGTGCTTGCCCTGGTAGTCGTTCCGGCCTGCCCACAGTTCGCGGATCAGGTCGATGCCCTCGTCCAGCCGCTCTGCGCGGCCGCGGAGGTCCGTCACCTCCCCGGTGCTCGGCAGCTCGGTATCGGTCGCACCCACCCCCACCGCCAGGATCGCCCGCCCGCCGGACAGCTGATCGAGCGTCACGACCTGGCTTGCCACCTTCCACGGCCGTCGCCATGGCAGCGGGGTGAGCATGGTGCCGAGCTTGATCCGTGTCGTGCGCGCGGCCATGGCGGCCAGCAGGCCCCAGGGGTCGATGCCGTAGGCGACCTCGAAGACGAAGATCCCGTCCCAGCCTGCCTGCTCGGCGAGAACCGCCAGATCGAGCTGCTCCGTGGCGGTCCCCCCGGGCAGGACGAAGCCACTGCGGATTTGGTGTCCGGCCATGGTCGGGTTTTTACCAGGACCCTCTGACATTGCGGGGCGGCGGCGCGAGTGCCCGGCGACGCAGGCCGGGTTACCTCCCGGGATCGTTCTGCGACATCCAGACGGCGATCTGAGCCCGCGACTGGAAGCCCAGCTTCGTCATGATGTTCGCGACGTGCCTGGCCACCGTGGCCGTGCTGATGACCAGCTCCCCGGCGATGGCCCGGTTAGTCATGCCGCGCGACACCAGGGCGGCGATCTCGCGCTCGCGCGGGGTAAGCGTGCTCGGCGGCGTGACCGCGGGGCCTGATCCGTTACCCCGGGCACCGGCCCCGGGGCCGGCGCCGTTCCCTGGCTTGGCGGGTACCGCGCCGAGCGCGAGCGCGACGGCCTCATCCGCGCTCAGCGCCGCGCCCGCCGCCCACAGCCGGGCTACCGCGGGCTCGCCGAGATCGCGTCGGGCCGGGACCAGGTAGCGCTCGATCCGCGCCCCGGGGATGGCCGGGAACCCGGCCGACTCCCGCAGCGTCGAGGCTGCCGCGGTCAGCCGGACGGCAAGATCGCCGCGGCTCAGGGCGTCGGCGAGCGCGGCCATCCCTTCCAGTCCGTGCGCCACCCCCGCCCGCGCCCCGGTCGCCTGGCTGAGCCGAAGGCTCTCGGCCAGGTGCCCCCAGGCCACCTCGGTCACGCCCTCGTCGAGCGCCATCCGGCCGATGCCGGCCAGGCAGCGGGCGATTTCAGGCCGGGCGTCTATCTCCCGCAGGATGGGCAGCGCTTCGAGATAGCAGCGGCGCGCGCCGCCCGGATCGCCGCGCAGCCTGGCCAGCGAGCCGAGCCCGGCCAGCGTCCGCGCCGCGCCCCACTGCTGATCGATCCGCCGCATGACCTCCAGCGCCGCTTCACCGAGGCGCTGTGCCTCCCGCAGCCTGCCTTGCGCCGCGGCGAGGCCGGCCGCAGTGCCGAGCGCGTAGCCCTCGTTCCACTCATCGGGAATCGCCCGGCTGACGGCCAGGGCTTCGTCGAGGCGCTCGCGCGCCTGGTCCAGGCGTCCCGCGTGCAGGTCCGCCTCGGCGAGCAGGTTGAGCGCCGCCGCGACCCACACCTGCGCCCCGCCCTGGCGGCACAGCTCCAGGCCCGCCTCGGCGTCCCGCGCCGCTGCGGCCGGGTCGCTCGCCAGCACCAGTTGCGCTCGGGCGACCAGAGCCGCGCCGTGCACGCCGGGGGACAGGCGGGGCGCGGCCCCGGGCTCGCGTTCGGCGGCGAGGAAACGATCGAACCACTCGCTGCCGCGCACAAAGGCGCCGCGCGCGGTCCAGTACGCGCCCAGGGCCGTGCAGATCCGCAGCCCCGTTTCGGCGTCACCGTCGGCCAGGCAGCCCGAAAGCACCTGCTGCATGTTGTCCTGATCGGCATCACACCGGCGGAACACGTCAACGGTGGCCGACCAGGGAGCGGCAATCCTGACCATGCCGATCGCGGCCGCGTGCTCCAGGTACCGCAGGAAGTAGTCGCACAGCCTGCGCTGCAGTTGCGCGGTCTCGCCCGCGGCCGCCAGCCGCTCGGCCGCGTACTCGCGGATGGAATCGAGCAGCCGGTACCGGGTCTGCCCGAGCAGTTCGCCGTCCACGACCACCAGCGACTTATCTACCAGCGTCGTGATCAGATCCAGCACGTCACCGGGCAGCAGGTGGTCGCCGGCCCCCGATGCCTCGTCGTCGGCGCAGATCTGCTCGGCCATCTCCAGTGACCAGCCCGCGAACACCGACAGCCGGGCCAGGAGCACCTGCTCCTTCCTGGTCAGCAGGGTGTGACTCCAGTCGATCGTGGCTCGCAGCGTCCGCTGCCTCGCCGGGGCCGTGCGGTCGCCGACGGCAAGCAGCCGGAAACGATCGGTCAGCAGGGCCGAGATCTGCTCCACGGACAGCGCCCGGACCCGGGCCGCGGCCAGCTCGATTGCCAGCGGAACCCCGTCCAGCGCGCGGCACAGGCCGGTCACGACCCCGGCGTTCTGCACCGTGAGCGCGAACCCCGGCCGGGCCGCGCCGGCCCGCTCGACGAACAGGCTGATGGCCTCGTAGCCGGACAGCTCCCCGAGAGCCTGCCCGGCGGCCTCCTGCGGCGGAATCGACAGCGGTTCCACCCGCCACACCGTCTCGGCGGGCATGCGCAGCGGCTCGCGGCTCGTGGCCACCACGCGCAGCTCGGGCACGCCGGCCAGCAGCCGCTGGCACAGCCGCGCGCACGCCTCCACCAGGTGCTCACAGTTGTCCAGGGCCAGCAGCAGGCGGCGCGGGCGCAACGCCTCGATCAGCGTTTCGACCAGCGGACGGCCGGTCTCCTCGGTCACCCCGATCGTGCCGGCCACGCGCGCGACCACGAGATCGGGCTGCCCGACATCGCCGAGTTCGACCAGCCACGCGCCGTCGGGGAAGCCATCGGCCAGCATCGCGACCACGTGCAGGGCCAGACGTGTCTTCCCGATTCCGCCGACCCCGCAGAGGGTCACCGCCCGGGTAGCGGCAAGAAAGCCCCGAAGTGCGTCTATATCGCGCTCGCGGCCGATGAACCTGTTCGGCTCGGCCGGCAGGTTGTGCCGAATTGTCGTTAACGCCATGGGCCCTAGATCTGGTGAGTTCCCACCATTTCCCATGAGTCTGACATCCCGGGCCCCAGAACGTCATGAAGTTGGACGAAGGTCCCGAAACGCAGCACAAGGTAACTGATCTCCTCGTCGGCTGCGGCCGGGCCGCGGCGAGCTAGGGCCGTAGCAGCTCACGTTTGCCCCGGCCGGTGTCGTCTGCCAGCGAATCTGAGCTATTGTCAGCGCGTCTGAGCCATCTGCGGGTTTCCTGTCATCTCAGCTGAGCCGTCGGGGGCGTTCCTCATGAGGGGTCAAGCGGGTGATGGTGGTGCTGGCGGGCCCTGATCGCCTGCGGGCACGACCGGGCATCGACTACGAGCCGCTCGCGGCCGGGCGGCCGGCCAGGGACGCGCCGACTGTGGTGCTGGCGATCCCCGGCAGCGGGCTTAGGATCGAGGCGGTGACCGGGGCCTCGGGCCCGGGCAGGATGGAGGCGGAGTCCCTCTCCCGCCGGGCTCCGCGCTGGTGAATCCGCGCTCGCCGCTCAGTAGCGGTCTGCGGGTAGGGGGCGGGCTGCACGGCGGGAACCGGAAGGCGCGCTCCCGGCAAGAACGGGGTGCCTGGCGACGCTCGGAGGGTGCGGCGATCATGACTGGTCAAGCGCCCCGGGAGGCGCGGGGCAGCGGCCCCACGGCGAAGTGGCTCAGATCTGCTGGCAGACAGACGCCTGCAACTGGACGAGGCCTTGCCGCTCAAACCGAGCCACCCCAGGTCAGCAGCTTGTTCATGGCTGGGATCGGCTAGCACGGGACAGCCGGAGTTCGTCAGCCGGGTGCTCTCCCGGAGGTGCTGATCGCCGGGACTGGGCCGGTGACCGAACGCCTGCGGGTGCGTGAGATCGATGATGATGAGGGGCGCCGCCTGGTACGGATCATCCGGCGGGCCACGGGGTCGGTGGTGACCTGGCGGCGGGCGCAGATGGTGCTGCTGTCGGCCCAGGGCATGGACGCGGCCGGGATCGCCAGGGTCGCCTTCACCAGCGAGGACCGGGTCCGGGATGTGATCCATAACTTCAACGCCGATGGGTTCAGGTCGCTGTACCCGAAGTACCGGGGCGGCCGCCCGCCGAGGTGCTGCGGAGGGGGTTGCCTGCGCTGGCGGCGATGGCTGAGGGCATGCGCCCGGGGTTGCCGGCGCAGGATGGCGGTTCGGGCTGGATGAACGCTTAAAAACGTCACGTTGTGCCCGTCGTGTCGTGCCGGGGTGTGCCGCGGGTCACGCTGCCGGGGTTGCGGCCGGCTAGCGGTGTAGCCGGAGGTGACGGCCCGGCTGGGCCGGCCTGGCAAGGGCGGGGCGGTCCCTGTTGCGGGGACCGTCCCGCCCTCGGTGAGGCTGCCGGATCTGGCTAGCGGCTGTAGGTGATCGTGACGGCGTGCTTCGTGTTGGAAATGTTCTTTACCTTGATCGTCCCGGTGGCTCCCTTGAACGCGCCGGTTCCCCCGGTCACCTTGCCATTGCTGAACCCCGAACTGGACTCTTTGCCTGTGCCGTACAGGAAGCCGCCTTTGGTGTCCACGGTGACGTTCACGGCGGCGGCGGTCGACGACGTGAACGCGAGGTACAGCTCGTCGAAGCCCACAACCTTGCCCGTCGCGTTGACGTCGGTGTCCTGGATGCCTTCGGCGGTCTTGCCCAAGCTGACCGTGGCCTTCTGCACGGAGGTGAACTTCAGCGTGGTCGTACTACTGTGCGCGCTGGCCACGGCCGGGAGCGCGAGCGCTCCCGTGGTGCCGAGAACGGCCGCCGCGCCGGCCGCGATGATGGACGTGCGAACCTTCATGATTTCCCTCCCCTTTACGGCGGCCCCTGCCACCGCTTAAGGCATGATGCGCCCTGCCGCCGGGCAAGCCAAGGTCCCACCGGTGCTCGGGGTGAGCCTTTGCCGGGGTTTGGCCGGCTGTTTCGTCACCAGCTGCCGGGTAACAGTGCGTGATTCACGGGCGTGCCGAGGCGCAAACGGCAAAGCGGAGGCAAACCTGTCTGGCCGTGCGTTGACGCTGGTGACAAGGCCCTGTCAGGATCGCGGGCAAAGGGGGATGCCAGATCGCGCAACGCTCTTCGGGCGTGCTGTTATGAGCACTGCTCATCTGCGCTCTCTCCGGGCTAGCGGTGCCCATCCGGGCGAACGAGGGGGTAGCGATGAGTGATCTGATCAAGCGTGCGGCGGTGGTGGCCGGTGCCTCCGGCGCCACGATCAAGGTCTCGGGCACGATTGATGACGATCTGAGCATCTCGCATCCGGTCACCATCACCACCTGGCCTGGCGGCCCGGCCGTCTCGCCTGGGGTGCTCGACGGGACGGCGAGCGGAACCGTCGTCATTGTCAACTTGGGGTTACCGGAGTCATTCTCCACGACCTGACTATCCAGCACGGGACTCAGGGCATCGCCAACGACGACGGCACCCTCACGCTCACCGATAGCACCGTGTCGGGCAACCTTGGGGCCGGCGGAATCATCAACGACGGCGGCACCATGACTGTCATCGACAGCACTGTCGCGAACAACTCGGCCGCCCAGGCCAATGGCGGCATTACCAACCTCAACGAGACGATGACGGTCATCGCGAGCACCGTTTCTGGGAACATCGGCGCTACCGGTGCTGACCCCGGCACCGGCGGCATCGGTAGCAACGGCACCGCCACCCTGGGCGCCACGATCGTGGCCGGCAACACCGGGGGCAACTGCGGCGCAGCCGACGCTGCGAGCCTCCAAAGCGCCGGCTACAACCTGACCAGCGACAAGACCCGCAGCGCCTGCGGCTTCACCGCCGCGACCGACCGCGTGAACAAGAACCCGCTGCTCGGACACCTCGCCAAGAACGGCGGCCCGACGAAGACCCTGCTGCCCGGCTCCACAAGCCCGGCCGACGACGTGATCCCCAAGCCCACCACCTTGCGGGGGTTTGCGGTCTGCCCCCGGCACCGATCAGCGCGGCGTCACCCGGCCCGCGCAAGGTGAGACCCGCTGCACCATCGGAGCGGTGGAGATTTGACCCGGGCCCGGTGAAGACCGGCAAAGCGCGGAGGTCCTGCAGGACGGGTAACCGGCCGAGGTCATCCCGTCCTCAGGGCCACCGTTGCGCGTTCCGTGCGCCACTTGCTCTGCTGTCATGACCATCACCAAGACGACGGCCGTCGATCCCGGCTCCGAGGCGAACGCGACCAGCGTGCCGCCGAAACGGTGATTCTGAGCCCGTTCCACTCCGCTAGTCATGCATCACACCGCTCGCGCGGAATGGGCGTTCGGCGTGCCGTTCCGACTCCCGGCAGGAGCTACCCAACAGGGCAAACGTTGTCGGTCGCGGCATTAGTGCCCGTACACCGGAGTGATCACGCCTCGGGCGATCGTGTGGAACCTGAGGTTGAACCCGGCCACCGCGGGCGAGATGTCGGAGTCCACGCCGAGATCGTCGGTGTCGAGCGCGTGCACGGCGAACACGTAGCGGTGCGGCGGATCCCCTTCCGGCGGCGCGGCGCCGCCGAAGTCCTTGGCCCCGTAGTCGTTCCTGACCTGGAACGCCCCGGCCGGCAGGCCCTGCCCGCCCGATCCGGCCGCGCCGGAGGGCAGCTCGGTGACCGAGGCCGGCAGGCCGAGCACCACCCAGTGCCAGAATCCCGACCCGGTCGGGGCATCCGGGTCGAAGGCGGTGACGGCGAACCCCTTGGTCTCGGCCGGGAAACCCGACCAGCGCAGGTGCGGCGAACGGTTGTCCCCGGTCATGCCGAAGCTGTCGAACACCTGCGCATTGCTCATCTGCTCGCCGTCGGTGACGTCATCGCTTTCGACAGTGAACGACGGGACCTCGGGGTGGAAGTCGTAAGGCAGCGGTGCCCGCTCTGGCATTGTTCCTCCTGGCGCCGGGACGCGCCGTGCGCGGGAGCCGCGCACGGCAGGGAACAACGCTACCGGGCGCCATCGCGGGCCACGCGAGGGATCCGTTTTCACTCCTGTCGGCATGCGAGGCAGCCGTGTTGGTCATACGGTTGTCGGCATACGGGCATCGGCGCGGCGGCGGGGGGACCGGGCCGGCGGAGCGGGTGAGCAGACGGGAGAGGTTGTGGTGCGCGGACGGCGGCGCTGGCTGCGCCGCGCCGTGCTTGCCGCCGCCCTGGTCCTGGTGGCGTTCGTCCCCGGCCAGGCGCCCAGCACGCCCGCTTCGAGCTGTCCGGCCCCGCGTTGCGGCGGCGACGTGGGTTCGGTGCGCTGGGTCCGCCCGCTGCCCGGATCGTGGGTCGCGGCGACCAGCATCCTCGGCACCGTGCCGGCGGCCCAGGGTGGCTCCGGGCAGGCCTACGCGGCGGCGGGCAGGTCCGTGGCCGCCGTCGGGTTCGGCATGACCGTGTACGCCTACCGCGCGCGTGACGGCCGGGCGCTGTGGACGGCCCGGCTGTCCGGCTTCCGGGCCGGATCCCAGATCGTGTCGGTGCGGGTCTGGCCCGGCGTGGTCACCGTCGGGGTGGCCCGTGCCCCGGGGCCGCACACGGCCGGCGCCGGATCGTCGCGCGTCACCGCGGCCGTGCAGAGTGCCGTGTTGCTGCGGGCCGGCGACGGCCGGCAGCTGCGATCGTTCCCGGCAGCGCCGTTCGGCGGAGTCATCAGCGCCAACCCCGAGGACACCGTCGTTATCGGGCCGGCTTCGGTGACCAGCTACGACAACGCGACCGGCCGGGCGGACTGGACGCGCGCCGCTGGCAGCGCGACCCAGGGCTGGCAGCAGGCCGGCGATTACCTCTACGTGACCCGGGCGGCGGGCGGACCGCTGGGCTCCCAGCCGGTCACCGCGCTGCGCCGGATCAGCCTGCGCACCGGGAGCGAGCGGGACATCCGCGCCCGCGGTGGCGCTTTCGCCGGCCGGCTCGGGGCGGTGCTGGACGGCGTGCTGCTGTTTTCCGGCGGGCAGGGCGTCACCGCCTACAGCGCGCGCACCGGGGCGCTGCTGTGGCGGCGGGCGGGCGCGGTGCCAGAGAGCGTGGACCTGGTCAGCGGGCTCTTCTACCTCACCGTGGGCAGCGCGCTGGCCGGCGTGCAGCCGGGGACAGGACGGGTCGAGGCCAGGGTCAGCGGGGCCAACGGCTCAGGATCCGGCGGCATCTACGGCGTGCGCAACGGCGTCGCCCTCGGGCTGGACCAGGGACCGGCCGGACAGGCATGGGGCTACGACGTGGCCGGCCAGCGGGTGATCTGGAGCACCCGGGTACTGCCCTGGCTGCATTACTTCGTGGACCTGTCCGGCATCGGCGGCAGCGCGGACCCGGGCAGCGACACCGTGATCCTGGCCGCCTGCGCGCAGCGCGTCCAGTCCGGCGCGCAGCAGATCTGCCAGCGCCCTCAGCTCGTGCTCATCGACCGCTGAGGCCGACGGCCCGGCCCCGGACTCAGTGCAGCCACAGGCGGTACCGGGGGGCGGAGGCCTTCTTCCAGGCCTGCCAGGCCTGGTCCTGCAGCTGCCGGGCCCGGGTGGCCTCGGTCTCGTACATGACGCCGTAGGCGAAGGCGTTCTCGCCGGCCAGCGCGGCGCGCACGGCCAGGTCCCGCAGGCACTGGCGGGTGATCACGGCATCCTGGTGCTCGCCGAGCACCGACTGGAGGCCTTTCATCTGCTGACCGAACCGCCGTGCCTTCGTGCCGGCGACCGGGCGCAGCACTTCCGCGGCGTATCGGGCGCGCTTGGCCGCCTTGCGGGCCTCGTGCAGCGCGACTTCGATGTCCCGGCCTGCCGGGGCCTGGCGGGCGCGGCGGATCCGCGTGCGCACCCGCCGGTAGGTCCGCGCCACCGCCTTCGGCAGCTCGACGCTCGCCGGCCGCCTGGCCGCCGTGGTCAGCGGCGGATCGGTCACCAGCCGCTCCAGGTCATCGAGCAGCGTGACGTAGCGCTCGGAATCCAGGGCTGCCAGCACGCCCTTGCGGGCGGCGGCCCGCAGCGGCGCGAAATGCGCCTGGATGCGCGCGGCCACCGGCCCCATCACGAGCTCGGCCGGCATCTCCCGTAGCAGTGCGTCCAGGCGCCCGGCGAGGATCTCGGCGTCCCGCGACTCGCCGAGCACGCCGCCGAGCCAGCGCAGCTCGTCGCGCAGCTGCAGGGTGACCGGCGGCGGCAGGATCGTGCCGAAGGACTGCAGCGTGCCGCGCAGCCGCCGGGCGGCGACCCGCATCTGGTGCACCGAGTCGGGCTCGTCCCGCCGGACCAGCGGATCGAACGCCTTCATCACCCCGGTCTGCTCGCGCAGGTAGCTCAGCACGACCGCCGCCGAGGCGGACTTCGGCCCCAGCCAGCACGTCCGGCGCGGGCGACGGCAGCCGGTCGGCCAGGGCTCGTTCCAGCTTGGCCGAGTGCTCGGCCCGGTGGAGTCCGCTGCCGCGCAGCCGCCGGTCGGCCGCGTCGAGCAGGCTGAGGTCACCGCCGGTCAGCTCGATCTCCGCCTCCTGCCATCCGGAGATCGTGGTGGACGCGCCCAGAGACTGCGCCGACACCTCATCGGCCACCACCTCGGCGAGCGAGTCCCCGGCCGCGTCCTTCAGGACCGTGCGGCGTCGCACGGTGGTGATGTGCGCCACCGGCTGCAGCGGCTCGCCGCGGCTGAACGCGCGGACCAGCCTGGTCAGCTCGGCGGGAACCGATCTCCGCTTCCCCAGCGGCAGCCACAGTTCATCACGGGAATCGCCGTCGACCGGCAGCTTCAGGGTCCAGCCTTCGTCCGCTCCGCCGCGGCGCCGCCGCAGCGTGAGGCCGCTGCGAATGAGCCGCAGGTCACCGGTGTCGTAGTACTCGGCCTCCAGCGTCTCGGTTTCGGGACCGGACACCGATCCGACCTGCGGCAGATCATCGAGCGGCGGCAGTATCAGGACGGCCGAGTCGGCCTGGTACTTGCGCTCTGTCTCACGATGTTCTGTAACCATGCATGACCCTAACTGAGGAGGCCGCCGGGCCAAGGTCCCATCGGTTGCGTGCACTGCTGCTACCCGGGCCCGGCGGTGACTAACGCGCCGCGCGCTGGGCAGCATGCGATGGTACGGCGGGCGGAGGAGTGTTCATGAGTTCTCTGGATACGCGCGACCGATCCCAGGATCCCGGCGATCCGCGCGATGAGTCCAAAGCCGAACGCGACGATCGCAACCTCGGTGAACTGCTCCAGGAACTGCGGGTGGCCGGCCTGGGCGTCCAGGTGCTGTTCGGCTTCCTGCTCTCGATCCCGTTCACCAGCAAATTCTCCGACCTCAGCCACGGCCAGCGCCAGCTCTACATCGCCACCCTGGTGCTGGCAGCGGTGGCGACGGCGCTGCTGCTCGGGCCGGTGGCCTACCACCGTATCGTCTTCCGGCAGCGGCAGAAGGAACGCCTTGTCCGGGCCGCGAACGTCATGGCGATCGCCGGGCTGGCGGCCGTGGGGCTGGCCGTCAGCGCCGCCATCCTGCTCGTGACCGGGTATGTCGATCATGGGCTTGTGTCGGTGCTCATCACCGTGTTCACCGCCTGCCTGTTCGCCGGGCTGTGGTTCGCGCTGCCGCTCGCCAGCCGGGACAGCCGGGACAGCCGGGACAGCCGGGAGGGCCGGGAGGGGCAGGAGGGACAGGAGGGGCAGGAGAAGTAGCGGCGGCTGTGCCCCGACCGGGCGCCGACGAGGATCCGCAGACCCCGCGGACGCCGGCCCGAGTCTCGCCTGCGGCCGACCCCGGCGGACCTGCCGCGCGCGGGTCGTGATCCCGCGGGCCGTTTACCCGCGGCTGCGGCGGGAAGTGCAGGTAAGCCAGGGCGCCGGCCGATCTCATCGGCGGCGTCCTCGAGCTGTCGGCAGGCGCCGGGCCGGCCCCGGATGAGGCTCGTGATCTTCCCGAACGGCGCTGCCCCAGGCTGGCGGCCGGGCCGGACCTGAACGGGCTTGCGGGGTGCCCGGCAGTCAGTATTGTCGCGGATGAGATCAATCAGCCGGCCCGTGGCCGGGTGCGGACATGAGGAGATGGTCGTGGCGGTTTCCGCGGGCTCAGCGGAGGAACTGCACTCTGCCTGGCTTGCGGACCCGCAGACGCTGCTGCTGGTCGAGGACGATCCCGCGGACCGGGTCCTGGTCGAAGAGCTGCTCGCCGACAGCGGCATCCGCACCACCCTGGTCTGGGCGCGCACGCTGGCCGAGGCGAAGGACCGGCTGCACAGCGACGGCGTCCCCAGCTGCATCCTGCTGGACCTGCACCTGCCCGACGCTCGCGGGATGGAAGCCGTCTCGCAGGTGCTTGCGGCGTCCCCGGCCGCGGCGATCGTCGTGCTGACCGGCCTGGCCGAGGAAAACGCCGGGCTCGCGGCGGTCGCGGCCGGAGCGCAGGACTACCTGATCAAGGGCCAGGCGGCGCCGCACGCCTTCGGCCGGGCGATCCGCTACGCCGCCCAGCGCAAGCACGTCGAGCAGGCATCCGCCGCGCTGCGGGTCAGCGAGGTGCGGGCCGAGGAGAACGCGCGGCTGGAGCGCGGGCTGCTGCCCACCCCGCTGCTGCGCACCGAGGGGATCGAGGTCGTGGCCCGGTACCGGCCTGGCCGCGAGCAGTCGCTGCTCGGCGGTGACTTCTACGACGTGGTCGAGACCGCCGACGGTACCGTGCACGCGGTGATCGGAGACGTCGCCGGGCACGGCCCTGCCGAGGCGGCCACCGGGGTCTGCCTGCGGGTCGCCTGGCGGTCGCTGGTCCTGGCCGGGATGCCCACGCCGGCGCTGATCAGCCTGCTCGAGCAGATGCTCGTGGCTGAGCGGGAAGGCGACCGCGTCTTCGCCACGCTCAGCTACCTGGCCTTCACGCCGGACCGGCGCCGGGTGCGGATCCTGAGGGCCGGTCACCCCGGCCTGCTGTGGCGCGTGGGCGACCGTGTTGACCTGGTCGAGGGCGAGGTCGGGCCGGCGCTCGGCCTGGTGACGGGTCATGGCTGGCGGGACCAGGAGATGCCGCTGCCGCCGGGAGCGAGCCTGGTGCTGTTCACCGACGGGCTGTTCGAGGGGCGCACCGGGCCGGGCAGCGAGCGGCTCGGCGAGGAGGGCCTGCTGGCCGTGGCGCGGGAACTGGCCGGGCGGCCGCCGGCCGCGTTCGTGGACGGCCTGATCGAGCGGATCGAGACCGAGACGGCGCCCTACGGCGGCCTGGCCGACGACGTCGCCGTCGTGCACCTCGGCTGGCGGCCCGGGGCGAGCGCGTGACCACGCCGCAGCGATCCGGTCGCCCTGGCGCTCGGGCCGGGCCGGCCCGCTGGCCGGCGCTGACGGCCCGGCGCCCGGCTAGCCCGCCAGGTCGCCCCGCGCTCACGGTGCAGGGCTGGTTCCGGCTGGTCTTCGCGGTGCTCGCGGTGCTGGCGGTGGCCGCGGTCGTCGTGGTGGTCAGCCTGCTCGCGGCGGGCCGTCAGGCGTCCGGCGACCTGGAGAACGACATCCTGCCCGCCCAGGCCCAGGCTTACCGGCTGCAGGGCGCGCTGGTGGACCAGGAAACCGGGGTGCGCGGCTTCGGGATCACCGGCCGGCGGGATTTCTTCCAGCCGTACACGGCCGGGCTGGCGACCGAGGCGGCCGCGGCCGCGCGACTGCGCCAGCTGATCGGCGATGACCGGCAGCAGTCTGCCGACCTGGCCCGGATCGAGGCGGCGGCCGATTCCTGGCGCCGGTCCTACGCGCGCCCGCTGATCGCCCTGGCCAGCCGCGGGCCGCTGGGCGGCAGGGATCTCGGCCTGCTGGACCGGAGCAAGCATTCCTTCGACGACTTGCGGACGCTGTTCGGCGCGCAGAATGCCCACCTGGCGGCGGCCACGGCGCGAGACAGCGCCCGCGTGCGCCGCATCCGCGGCGTCGACAACTGGGTCTTCGCCCTCGTCGTGGTCGCGTTCGTGCTGGCCGCCGCGGCGCTGTTGCTGATCTTGCGCCGCGCCGTGGTCCAGCCGCTGAGCCGGCTTCGGTCCGCCACCCGGCAGGTGGTGGACGGCGACTTCGACCATCGCATCGAGGTGACGGGCCCGGCCGACCTGCGGGCGGTGACCGCCGACGTCGAGGCGATGCGCAGCGAGCTGGTCGCGGCCCTGGAAGAGGCCAGAGCTTCCCAGGCGGAGCTGCTGCGCTCCAATGCCGAGCTCGAGCAGTTCGCCTACGTCGCCTCGCACGACCTGCAGGAGCCGCTGCGCAAAGTCGCCTCGTTCTGCCAGCTGCTCGAGAAGCGCTACGGCGACCGGCTCGACGAGCGCGGCCGGCAGTACATCGACTTCGCCGTCGACGGGGCGAAGCGGCTGCAGGTCCTGATCAATGACCTGCTGACGTTCTCCCGCGTGGGCCGGGCCGGCCAATCCGCACCAGGATGCCGCTCGGCGAGCCGCTGGACACCGCGATCGCGGCGCTGCAGGCCGCCATCGAGGAGTCCGGCGCGGTCATCGAGCGGCCCGGGCCGCTGCCCGAGGTGATGGGCGACGCCACGCTGCTGACCATGCTCTGGCAGAACCTCATCGGCAACGGGATCAAGTTCCGCGCGCCGGACCGGAGCCCGCGGATCCGTATCACCGTCTGCGGGCCGGCCGAAGACATGTGGGAGTTCTGCGTCGAGGACAACGGCATCGGGATCCCCCCGAGTTCGCGGAGAAGGTGTTCGTCATCTTCCAGCGGCTGCATGGCCGCGACGCGTATCCGGGCACCGGGATTGGCCTGGCGATCTGCAAGCGCATCGTCGAGCATCACGGCGGCCAGATCAATCTCGATCCCGGCTACACCGGGGGAACCCGGATCTGCTTCACCCTGCCCCGGATCGATCCGGCCGAGCCGGACCGGGCGGGCGAGAGCTCTGACACCTCAAGCGCCGCCGCCAGTACCGAAGGGATCCGTGCATGACCACTCCGCTGCAGCCCATCGAGGTCCTGCTCGTCGAGGACGACCCCGGCGACGAGTTGATGACCCGTGAGGCCTTCGAGGAGAACAGGATCGGCAACCGGCTGCACGTGGCGCGCGACGGCGAGGAGGCGCTGGACTTTCTCCACCAGCGGGGCGACCATGCCCAAGCTCCCCGGGTGGACCTGATCCTGCTCGACCTCAACCTGCCGAAGTACGACGGGCGCCAGATCCTGGAGCACATCAGGTCCGATCCCGAGCTCACCCACACGCCGGTGGTGATCTTGACCACGTCCTCCGCGGAGGAGGACATCATGAGCAGCTACAAGCTGCACGCCAACGCGTTCGTGACGAAGCCGGTCAACGTCAACCGGTTCATCGCCGCGGTCCGGCAGATCGACGACTTCTTCCTGACCGTCGTGCGGCTGCCCCGGCAGTAGGCCTGATAAACCCCGCCTCCCGGGCGCGGCCGGGAGGCGGGGGGCTTTGCGGTCGGCTGGCGGTCAGGCCAGGGCCGCCACCAGATCTCCGGCCGCCTCCAGTGCCAGCTCTGGCTCCGGCTCCGGCTCGGCGACCTGCGCGGCCGCGGCACCGGACGGCAGGCACCGCTGGTAGGCGGCCGCCGTCTCCCGGCCGATGCGATCCCAGGAATACCTGGCGCTGGCCCGGTCGGCGGCCGCGATCCCGAACGCCTCCAGGCGCATCGGCGCGGCGAGCAGGCGGCGCACCCGCTGGGCGAGCAGGCCGGGCCGGCCGGGCGCCACCAGCAGGCCCGTGGTCTCGTCCAGCACGGCGTCCCGGTTGCTGCCCACGGCGGACACGGCCACCGGGATGCCGCACGCCATCGCCGCCAGCGTGATCACGCCGTGCGGGTCGTAGGGCGCCGCACTCACCAGCAGATCCGCGGAGCGGAGCAGGGCCGGCAGGTCGGCAGGGCTGACCTCGCCTGTGAACGAAAGCCGGCTCGCCACCCCCAGGCTCCGCGCCTGCCGCATGAGCGTGCGGTAAGCCTTCAGGTTGCGCAGCTGGGCCCGCGGCGGGCCGCCGGCGACCACCAGCTCGGCCTCCGGCACGCCGCACAGCATGCGCACCAGGACGTCCAGGCCCTGGCCGTCATCCAGCGGCGCCACCGTGAGCAGGCGGGGGCGCTCCCCCCGATCGGCGGCCGGGCCGTCCGGCGAGAACCGCTCGGTGTCCACGCCGTCCGGCACTATCGTGACCGCTGCCCTGGGCACTCCCATCCTGATCAGCTCGGACGCCTGGGCCGACGTGCCCGCCAGGACGGCATCGGCGCTGCGAGCGATGCAGGTCTCCAGGCGGATTCGCGCCGCCCCCCCGGTCACCGGCATCCGGTGGCGTTGCTCGGTGACGGCGAGCGAGCCGAAGGACTGCACGACGCGGACGTCCCGCTCGCGCGCGGCCGCCAGGGCGGCCAGCCCGCTGGTCCAGGAGTGGGCGTGCGCGACGTCGGGGCGGGCCCGGCTCCAGCGGCGGGCGAGCTTGTCGCCGAACTCCCTGACGTGCGTGCTGAGCTTGTCCCCGCCCAGCGGGGCCGGCGGCCCCGCAGTCAGGTGCTCGACCGTCACCCCCCCGGGCAGGATGGCGCTGCCGGGCAGGTCGCGGGAGTCTTTGCGGGCGTAGATCGTGGTGCGGTGACCCAGGTCGGCCAGCGCCCCGGCGAGCGACGTCATCGCCGCGTTCTGGGCGTCGGCGTTCGCGTCCTGTGCAGGGGTAAGCGGGCTGCCGTGCTGTGCGACGAGGGCGATCCTCATCACGTTGCCTCCTCGAGCTAGCCGGCTCGGCGTAACCGGGAGGGCGTGAGGAGCCTGTCGGCTCATCCGGTGGCCCGATGCAAAAAGGCACACCCTCCGTTACGCCGTAGCGGCGTAAGGGGTGTGCCTGCGTCATAAGCACCCGTTGCCGCCAACCATAGCGGGTACCGCCTGGCTACTCAAGCCGAAGGCCCGCATCCGCGCGGCCCTGCCGCCGCTGGGAACGCGTCGCGGCTGGTCGCGGCGGCCATAGCTGACGTTAGGAAAAAGCAACAGCGTGGCGGCAGATGACTGCCGCCACGCTGTCTGGTGTCGCTATTCGGCCTTGCGGACCGGTTGCGCCCCCGCTACCACCTATACCAGCGGCGACGACTCGTGCCCGCCCCTTCGGCGGCTCGGAAGAGGAATCCGACCAGCCAGATGACCAGCACCACCAGCGCCACCCACCACAGGACGTGAATGGCAAAGCCCAGCCCGCCCAGGATGAGGGCGAGCAGCAGGACCGCCAGGATGATGAACATCGCAAGCTCCTTTCGCTTGTGCGCTGCCTTTACTGCCCCGCCGGCGGAGATTAAACAACGGGCCTTCGGCTGCGCGCCGGCAACTCAGGTCCCGGACAGGCGCATGTGCAACCGGATGGTGGTGCCGGCCTGCCCGGACCTCAGCTCCACCAGGTCGCACACCTGATTCACCAGCCACAGGCCGTGCCCGGGCTCGGCCGCGGGCCGGCGTCTGCGCCCGGCCAGCGGATCGGTGATCCAGCCCTGATCCTCCACCTGGCAGAGGATCTCGGACCGGGTGTGCCAGACGCGCAGGGTGCCGCCGCCGCTGGTGTGGCGCAGGGTGTTGGCGGCCAGTTCACTGGCGGCGAGCACCAGGTTGGCGGTGCGGTCCTCGGACAGACCGTTGCGCCCGGCGTAGTCCTGCACCAGGCGCCGCATCGGCCGCAGGTCGTCGAGATAGCTGATGACCTCGGCGGTGGCCGGCGGAGCAGGCAGCGGGCGCTCGAAGACGCCGGCCATGCCGTCCGGGCTGGCGTAGCCGGCGCTGGCCAGCTGCCGCCCGTCGGTGAGTATTTCGGGGTGGGTGTGCAGGACCGTGCCGGCCACCGAGTCCGCCAGCCCGTCGGCGGCATACAGGCACAGGATGCTGGCCGCTGTGCCGGCGAAGGCGAAGTTGATCAGTGCCTCGTGCCTGGCGACCTCGTATCTTTCCTCGGCCGACCGTCCCGGCCAGACCGGTTCCTCGATGAAACGGATCCGCCGCCCGGGATGCTGATCGATGAATGACCTGACCGCCGGGATGATCCGCGCCGGATTGCGGCCCGTCTCCGCCATGTCGGCATAGGCCATGGACCGGAGGTCCTGGCCCAGCTGGCTGCCTGCCAGCCGTCCCTTGCTTCCGGGGACGGCGATGAAGACCGGCTCGGACCTGGCCAGGCCGTCGTGGGCGAAGCTCGTGATGCACGCCAGAAATTCGCGCTGGTCCCGATAGAACAGCGCGTGATGGCTCAAGCCATCACCAGTCGCAGCCACCACCGCCATCGTCCATCGTCACTCCACCGCCCGTCGTGCCGCAGGCCGGCCCCGCGGCGGGGCCGGCTTGACAGCGGCAGACAAACGCTCCCGACCCTAGGTTCCCCGAGAATCGGAGGTCATGCGCCCGGGATGTGCCAACAATGGGTACTCATACCATCGATTCGCGTACTCTTCGGCTTGACCGACATCCCGGGAGCGTGGGTTGGAAGGACTTGAGCTCTCGTCTGAGCCCCGAGGCGACAGCCTGATCGTCGTGATCCGCGGAGATCTTGATGTCGTGACCGGGCGTCAGTTCGACGAGTACCTGACGGTGGCCCGCCGGGATCACGACCACATAGTGCTCGACCTGGGTGCGGTCGACTTCATGGACACCAGCGCCCTGGCGGTGATCGTCGGTCACTGGAAGGCCCTGGTGGCCGCGGGCGGAACGCTTTCCCTGGCGGGTCCGCGGTACCGCCATACGAAATCGCTGTGGATCACCGGGCTGGCGGACCGGCTGCCGCTCTACGACACCGTGGACGAGGCGGTGGCCGCCGGGCAGGGATCAGCCTGAGAGGGGCGACGGTGCCCAGTTCGGATCTGGCGCGTGAAACCGCCGAGCTGCTGAGCGTCACGAAGGCCTCCGAGCCGCGGTCGCTGAACCAGCTGGTGGTGCTCGTCACCCGGCAGGTGCGGGCCTGCTCCGGGGCTACGGCGGGCATCTGGCGCGCTGGAGAGCTGGTCGTGCAGGTGGCCAGCCATCCCGATCTCCCCGAGCTGGTCGACGTGCAGCTCAGCTCCGGCCGCGGGCCGGTGCTCGAGGCGCTGGCCGACGGCGGGCCTGTCGTTTGTCCCGACACCCTGGACGAGCCCCGCTGGCCGCAGTACGCGGCCGCGGCGCTGCGCCGCGGGGTGCGCTGCTCGTTCACCCTGGCCTCCCGGCCTGGTCCCGAGTCCGTCACGCTGTCGCTGTACGGCGCGCGTCCCCGGCTGCTGGAGTCGGGGCAGCTTGAGCTGGCCGAGCTGTTCATCGCCTTCGGCGACACGGTGGTGGGCAACGCGGCCGACTACGGCGACGCCCAGCGGACCGCCCGGCAGCTGCAGGCCGCGGCCGACTCGCGGTCGATCGTGGACCAGGCCAAGGGCATGCTCATGCAGGCATCCGGGTGCACGGCCGACGAAGCGCTGCAGTGGCTGCGGCGGGTCTCCCAGGAACGCAACGTCAGGGTCGCCGACCTGGCCAGGGCGGTGATCGAGTCCGGCGGGACCGACACGCTGAAGTCGTCGCCGGCCAGGTGATCGTGCGGACATTTGTCCGCGGCCGCACGGATAGGCTGGGTGATCGTGCGGGCTCCGCACGCTCGCCAGCCGGCCGCGTGCAGGGGGCCCCAGGCATTTGCCAGACAGGTCGTGATGGAGCACTCTTCGAGTCCGGCGGTTCCGGAAGGCGACGCCGCCGCCCTGCGAGCGCGCGGTGAAGCGCTCCGCCAGGCCGCCACGCTCAAGGGAGCGCAGTTGCGGCCGCTGTTCGAGGCCGCGCTCACCGAGCTTGACGCGGCACTCGACGCGCTTGACGCGGCCGGCGGCGCGCGCCCCGAAGCGGACAAGAGCGGGCCGGCCGGTGCCCTGCACGCCGAGCGGCGGTTCCTGCACGCGGTATTCCAGCAGGCGCCGGTGCCGTTGTTCCTGCTCGGCCTGGACGGCACCGTCCGGCGGGTCAACGCCGCCGCCGGCGCGCTGCTCGGGTCGGGTCCCGGCTACGCGACCGGCAAGCTGTTCACGGCGTTCGTGGATCTGCCGTCCCGGGCCGCGGTCCAGACACAGCTGGCCGCCACCGTACGCACCGGCGCCACCCAGCAGCTGCGCTGCCGGCTGCTCGCGGGGAAGGGGGCGGTCGACTGCACGCTCACCATGCGCCCGGTGCTGAGCCGGGGCGACGCGGACCAGCTGATCGTGGCCGCGGGGCCGCGCGGGCCGGTTCCCGGCCAGGCCGCCAGGGCGCGGCAGGAAACCGAGCCGGCCGGCGATCAGGACGTGGCCGCGGTCCAGGCGCTCACCAGGCGGCTTGACCTGGTGATCGCGGCCACCAGGATCTTGCTGGAGAACGTCACCTACAGCGAGCAGGTGGCCGTGCGGCAGTACGCGCGACTGCTGTCCAGGGAGCTGAGCGCCTGGGTCATCATCGACGTGGACCGGGGCCACGGGCTGCGCCGGCAGATGGTGACCGGGCCGGGTACCCAGCGGGCCGAGGAGGAGCTGGCCAGGACCACGGCCGCGGTCGACCCGCAGCCCGGCTCGGTGCCGCTGCAGGTACATGAGTCGGGCAGCGGGCTGCTGGTGGCGCACGCCGAGGATGCCGGCGCGCTGGGGAAGGGGCCCGACGGCGTGCCGCTGCTCATGGTTCTCGGCGCGACCTCGCTGCTGTGCGTTCCGCTCTCCGACGGGGAGCGCGCCTACGGGGTGCTGACCCTGGCCAGGCAGGCGGGCCAGGGACCGTTCGTCATGTCCGACGTCGGCCTGGTCGAGGAACTGGGCGAGCAGCTCGCCCTGGCGATCAGGATCGACCGGCTGTTCCGGCACCGCAGCGAAGTGGCCGACGCGCTGCAGGCCAGCCTGCTGCCCAGGCAGGTCAGGCAGATTCCCGGCACCGAGATAGCGGCCGCCCACGTCGCCGCCACGTCCGATGCCGAGGTCGGCGGGGATTTCTACGACGTCTACCCGGCCCGTCAGGGCTGGGGGATCGCGGTCGGGGACGTGTGCGGCAAGGGCGAGGACGCCGCGGCCGTCACCGCGGCGGCGCGGCACTCGATCCGGGTGTTCGCGCACATGAATGCGGCCCCGGAGGCTGTGCTCCGGGGTACGAACGAGATCATGCTGGCCGAGGAGTTCGGCGGCAGGTTCGTCACCGCGACCGTCGCCTACCTGGAGTGGCGGGAGCACGCGCTGCACGTCTCGGTCGGCAGCGCCGGGCACCCGGCCGTCCTGCTGATCAGCCCCGACGGACGGGTCAGGACGCTGCAGGGCGGAGGGTTCCCGCTCGGGATCTTCCCCGATGCCCAGCCCGTGGTCCAGCAGCTCGTCATCGAACCCGGTGACGTGCTGTTCCTGTACACCGACGGGCTGACTAGCGCGTGTGGCCCGGATATGACCTATTTCGAGGACCGGCTCATCGACGAGCTGGCCGCGCTGGCCGGAAAGCCGCCCGCGGTCCTGGTGTCCCGGGTGCAGGAAGTGGTCGGGGAGTTCTGCCAGAACGTGTTCCGCGATGACCTGACCATGCTGGCCATTCAGGCCGGCCAGCCAGGCACCTGACCGCTCAGGCCAGCGCCGACCGCGCCGCTCCCGATCCGGCCGGCACCACGAGGACCGGGCAGGGCGCCTTGCGCAGCACGTACTGACCTACCGTGCCCAGCAGCATGGACGTGCTTCCGCGGGTGGCCAGGACGATGAGCTGGGCATTGACCTTGTTCGCGGTCTCGACGATCTTCCGGCCGGCCAGGCCGAGGATCGCCCGGATTTCCACCACGTCGGCCTGGTCACCCAGTACGTCGCGGACCGCCTGGCGCAAGCTGACCTCGGTGTCGATCCGCTCGTCTTCGGCCGTGCGCGAGGTGGATAGCGGCCGCGCCGCAGGCGCACCCGGGTTTCGCTCGCCGCTGTAGGCCTGCACCGCGATGAGCGGCGCGCCGCGATAGCGCGCCTCCCGCGCCGCCAGTGCGATCGCCGCGTGGGACGCGTCCGAACCGTCCACTCCCACCACGACGGCCTCCCCCTCGGGCGCACCTCCGCGAGCACTCGGCCGGATACCGTCCGGCGAGCTCGCGGCTGCCGCGGGTCCAGCTGGCTGCGACATGACTCCCCTCCTCTCAGCGTGGCACGTGCCCGCGCGCCGGTCAGGTTGCCGGCTTCGACTGCCCCGAACCCGCGCGGCCAAACGCACGCGGCGCGTCCCCGATGTTCGGGGCCGGCCGGAGCGGGTAGATCGAGCCGCAGCCGGCGAGCGGGGAGCCGGATGCATGATCGCCGGATGCATGATCGCCGGTGAACGGAGGGAGTGGGATCGATGACGTCGCCCAGCGATGCCGATCAGCCGGCCCAGCAGCCGGGGCCCGTGCAGCAGCCGGGGGCCGTGCAGCAGCCGGGGGCCGTGCAGCAGCCGGGGGCCGTCCGGCAGCCGGCCGGGCCGTCACGGCACCGGGCGCTGCGTCGGACCCGGACGGGCGGGGTATGGGTCGGGCTCGTGCTGTCGGCCGTCGTGCTGCTCCTGCTGCTGGTCTTCATCCTGGAGAACGGACGGCGGGTGGACATCGCCTACTTCGGTGCCCACGGCCATCTGCCGCTCGGCGTGGCCCTGCTGCTGGCCGCGGTGGCCGGGGCGCTGCTGGTGATCATCCCCGGCACGGTGCGCATCGTGCAGCTGCGCAGGACCGCGCGGCGTCACCACGCTGCCGCGCAGCAGGCCAGCGCCGCCGCCCAGCAGGCCAGCGCCGCCGCGCAGCAGGCCAGCGCTGCCGCCCAGCAGGCCAGCGTGACGCAACCGCCCGACGGCACGCCGTAGCGCCCGGCTGGCTACTCGTCGCGAAGCTGCTCGATGTCCTCCGCGCCCTGCCCGGGGTAGTCCGTGGCGCCCGGTGTCATTGCCGAGTGGACCGTCGGATCGGGGTCGAGGCTCGGGCTGGTCGGCATGTCGGGTTCCCGCGATTCGATGCCGGGGTTGGTGACGACGTAAGGCGGATAGCTGGTCTCCCGCGTCTCCACGACCGTGCCGTTCGGCCACCTGCGGGTGCGCCGCTGTACGAGCCGGCGGTTGAGCCAGGCGCGGCTGCGGCGCGGCAGCAGCAACGCCGCGAGCCCGGTGAGCATGAGCACGACGCCGGCGATGTGCAGGTTGAAGACCGAGGTGTTCGCCGTGACGGCGAACGTCAGTATCGCGCCGATGGCCAGCAGGGTGAGTCCGGTGCCGGTTCTCATGGTCGCCCCTTTGTCGTGATTTCGTTCGGCCGGTAACTGCGGCCTCATGTCCCCGGGCAGGGGGAAATGTCGCCGGGCTCGCCGTCGTCTTCCCCTCCGGCGAGGCAGCGTCGGAGGTAGTCGAGGGCGCGAGCCAGCAGCCGTGAGACGTGCATCTGCGAGATGCCGAGCCGGTCGCCGATCTCGGCCTGGGTCAGGTTGCCGTAGAAGCGGAGCAGCAGGATGCGCTGTTCGCGGGCCGGCAGTTCCTTCCAGTGCGCGGTCACGGCCTCCATGTCTACCGCGCGCTCGACCCCGTCGTCCTCGGCGCCGAGCACGTCGGCGAGATCGCTGCTGTCGTCTCGTTCGGATAGCGGCGCATCGAGGGAGTAGACGTGGAATACGACGTCCGCGCGGCGGGCTTCGAGCAGCTCGCGCTCGGAAACGCTCAGGTAGCGCGCGAGCTCGGCGTCCGACGGGTTCCGGCCCAGCCGCTGGGTGAGCACCTCCGTCGCCGCCTTGGTCTCCAGCAGCAGCTCCTGGGCGGCCCGCCGGACGTGCACCTGCCAGCGCTTGTCGCGGAAATGCCGCTTGATCTCGCCCGTGATACACGGCTGCGCGTAGGCCGAGAGGTTGGTGCCCACCTCCGGGTCGAAGTTGTTGATCGCCTTGAGCAAGCCGACGTACCCGACCTGCATCAGGTCCTCGGTCGGCTCGGGGCTGTCCATGTACCGGCGGACGCACGACCGGACCAGCTTGTGGTACCGGCTGACCAGGATATCGCACGCGGCCGCGCGGCGCGCGGCGTGGCTCGGCACCGAGCGCATGACCCTGAGCAGCTCAAGGTCGTCGAGGTGGTCGAGCTGGTCCGCCGCATGCAGCGGGGTCAGCTGCGTTGCCATGGTCGTCATCGTCGTCTCCTGCCGCACCGGTCGTGGTCACTGACGCGGGAGTGGTGCCCGCTGTCAGGGAAATAAACATGTGACTTCGCGCGGTGCCGGTCAGCGGATGACATCCCGAAGCCCGGAGCCCGGAGCCATCGGTAACCCGCTGCGCGCCGGCGCCCGGCTCAGGCCGCCCGGGCGGCAGGATGGCACGGTCCAGCCCGGCGGGGAGAATGCCCGGGGCCTGGCCTGGGCGCGGGCCACCGCGACCCGGGTGCAGTTCATGGCGGCGCGGCCGCGACTCACGATGAACGGCACGCTGATCAGCACCGCGGCCACGGCAGGGATGACCACGATCGCGGCCAGGCGGCGCGAGATCGCGCACGGCCGGCGGCCGAAGGCGAACACCGCCGATCGCGGCGGCCATGACCTTATCCGTTCTGCCCGGGGCATCTCTTCGTCCTGGGCGAGCCGGGTGAACGTGCCGAACCTGGCCACCAGGCGCGGATCCGAGCGGCGCAGGGCGCGGCGGATCTCCGCGAGGATGCGCTGCTGGCGTCGGGCGGTGAGGATCATCGGGCGGCTTTCGTTCACCCCGCCCCGCTACCCGAGCGCGCCGGTTTCATCCGGGCGCCGGCGATATCTGGCCGGGACGAGACGAGTATTTCCCGGCGCCGTGGGCAGGCGAAGGGCCGCGATCTCGTGCAGATTCGCAGTCCGGGAAGGTCCGAGGTGGAGGTGCAGACGTCGGTCATGAGTTACCCGCAGCAGGACGGCTGGGCCACGCGGGGGGCGTGCCGGCACAGCGATCCCGAGTTGTTCTTCCCGGTCACGGGGCGCGGCCCCGCGCTCCGGCAGCAGGCCAAGGCCAAACGAGTGTGCGCGAGCTGCCCGGTTCGCGTCGAGTGCCTGGAATATGCCCTGCAGAGCGGCCAGGGCTTCGGCGTGTGGGGCGGGGCGAGCGAGCAGGAACGGCGCCTGATGCGCCGTCGGCAGCTGCGCCGCCGCCGCGGCGCCGCTCTGCGCGGCTAGCCGCCGGCACAGCGCGGCACCAGACGCGGCACCCATCCAGAAGCGACGCCGCACCGCCATCCAGAAGCGCTGAGCAGGCTCACCGGGCCGGCAGCCGGAGGTCCGGTTCGGGATTACCGTGCGGTGCTCATGCGCTGATAACGGGTAGGAAGACCTGTCATGCGTGCGCCGCGGACAACGAGGGCCGCGGACAATGAGAAGGTCAGAGTTACCCGGGTCAGGCGGGTCGCTGATGCCGCGCCGGGCAGGCCGGCGGCGAGGTCGGCACGCGATCTTGACCGCCGGGGAAATGCCGGTAAGGAGCTGCCGTGGTCAGGATCGGGAAGCGCAACCGCGCTCCGGCCCCTGACGCGCCGAGCGTGGTCGTCGTCGGCGCGGGTTTCGCCGGCCTGGCCACGCTGCGCACCCTGGCCCGCAGCGGGCTGCGCGTCACCCTGGTGGACCGCAACATCTACAGCACCTTCCAGCCGCTGCTTTACCAGGTCGCAACCGCTGGCCTGAACCCCGGCGACGTCGCCTACCCGGTCCGCAGCTTCACCCGCAAGCACGCAGTCAGGTTCCGCCGCGGGGAGCTCACCAGGATCGACACCGCCGCGCGCACGGTGACCCTGGCCGACGGCGGCCAGCTCGGCTACGACTACCTGGTCATCGCCACCGGGGTGTCGGCCGCCTACTTCGGTATCGAGGGGGCGGACAAGTACAGCCGCGCGCTCTATACCCGCCGCGATGCCATCACCTTGCGCGATCACCTGATGGCCGGCCTGGAGGAGATGAGCATTGCCGGCGGCCCGGCCGAGGAGGTGATCACCGTGGTCGGCGGCGGCGCCACCGGGGTCGAGGTGGCCGGCACGCTGGCCGAGCTGCGCAATATCGCCCTCGCTGGCGCCTTCCCCGAGGTTGACCGCGCGCGGGTGCGCATCAGGCTGGTCGAGCTCGGTCCGCAGCTGATCGCGCCGTTCGATGCCTCGCTGCGTGACTACGCGTACCGGCAGCTGGAGAAGCGGGGCGTCGATGTCATGCTCGGCACTGCCATCCGCGAGGTTACGCCCGGCTCGGTGATCCTTTCCGACGGGCAGTCCCTGCGCAGCGACCTCACCGTGTGGGCGGCCGGGGTGAGCGCCCCCGAGGCCGCCGCGGACTGGGGCCTGCCGCAGGGCAGGAACGGGCGCATCGTCGTCGGGCCGGATCTGCGGGTGAAAGGCCAGGAACGCATCTTTGCCGCGGGCGACATCGCCGTCGCCGAGGATGACCCGGCCCCGCAGCTCGCCCAGCCCGCGCTGCAGGAGGGCAGGCATGTAGCCCGGCAGATCGCGCGGCTGGCCGCAGGCCAGGTCACGATGCCGTTCCGTTACCACGACAGGGGGACCATGGCCACCATCGGGCGCCGCAGCGCGGTGGTGCAGCTGCCGCACGGGATCCGGTTCGGCGGCACGCTGGCCTGGCTCTCCTGGCTGGCGCTGCACATCGTCGAGCTGCTCGGCAACAGGAACCGGTTCTCGACCCTGTTTAATCTTTCCTGGCGCTACCTCACCTGGGCCCACGGCGGCGGGCTCATCGTCGGCGACGATCCACCGGAGGAAGGCTGAGCAGGATGCCAGAAAAGACCATCGGGCAGATGACGGACCGCGAGGGACGGCCGGCGTGACGTGCCCGGACTGGGTGGACCCGCAGCTGGCCACCCTGACCACGGACAGGTTCTCCGATCCTGAGTGGATCTTCGAGCGCAAGCTCGACGGCGAGCGCTGCCTGGCCTTCTGCGCTGGCGGCGAAGTACGGCTGCTGACCCGCAACAAGAAACGGGCCAACGCCGCCTACCCCGAGCTGGCCGAGGCGCTGGCCAGCCAGTCGGCCGGCGACTGCGTGGTGGACGGCGAGGTGGTCAGTTTCGTCGGCGACGTCACGAGCTTCGAACGGCTGCAGCAGCGGATCCACGTGAGCAGGCCCTCAGCAGAGCTGCAGGCCCGCGTCCCGGTCTTCTACTACCTGTTCGACATCATGTGTTCCGACAGCACAGACGTACGGCAGCGCCCGCTGCGCGAGCGCAAGGAACTACTGCGCAAGCAGTTCTCGTTCACCGGTCCGCTGCGGTTCACCGAGCATCGCAGCCCCGACGGCGTGGCCTACTTCAAGCAGGCCTGCCAGGACCGCTGGGAGGGACTCATCGCCAAGCGGGCCGACGCTCCCTACCGGTCCGGTCGGTCCCGGGACTGGCTGAAGTTCAAGTGCGAGGGCGGCCAGGAATTCGTCATCGGCGGTTACACCGACCCGCGCGGCTCGCGCACAGGATTCGGCGCGCTGCTGCTCGGCTACTACGACACCGACGGTCGGCTGGTCTACGCGGGCAAGGTGGGCACCGGCTTCGACCAGCGGCTGCTGGACAGCCTGCACGAGCAGATGGTCCGCATCGAGCGTGACCAGCCTCCGTTCGATCGCGGCAAGCTGCCCCGGTCCGGGGTGCACTGGGTCAAGCCGCGCCTGGTCGGGGAGGTCGGATTCTCCGAGTGGACCGACGACGGCATGCTCCGGCATCCCAGGTTCCAGGGCCTGCGGCGGGACAAGTCGCCGGCCGAAGTAGTGCGGGAGGGCCCGTGAGGCGGCGAACGACGCGATGACGGCGAAGAGCATCACTGTCGGCGGGATCAGTGTTGACCTGTCCAACACCGGCAAGGTCCTGTTCCCCGACGACGGTGTCACCAAGGGCGACCTGATCGAGTACTACGGGGACATGGCCGGGCGGATGCTGCCCTACTTCCGGGACCGGCCGGTGACGATGATGCGCTATCCCGACGGCATCACCGGCCCCCGGATCGTGCAGAAGAACGTCCCGGATTACTTCCCCGTCTGGGCTAGCCGGACCGAGGTGAAGAAGGAGGGCGGCACGGTCCGGCACGTGCTCATCGACAAGGCGGCCACCCTCGTCTACCTGGCCAACCAGGCCTGCATCGAGCTGCACGTGTTCCTCAGCCGCACCGACCGCCTGGACTATCCGGATCAGCTCGTGGTCAACCTCGACCCGCCGGGCTCCAGTGAGTTCGACCAGGCCAGGCGCTGTGCGTTGTGGCTGCGCAGCCTGCTGGAGGACGAACTCGGCCTGACCAGCTACGTCAAGACCACCGGAGGTCACGGGCTGCACGTGCACGTCCCGCTGAACCGCCGCGAGGGCTTCGACGACGTCCGCGCATTCGCCCGCGCCGCAGCCTCCGTGGTCGCCGCCAGGCACCCGGATGCCATCACCGTCGAGCAGCGCAAGGACAAGCGCGGCGGCCGGGTGTACGCCGACGTCATGCGCGATGCCTACGCGCAGACCATCGTCGCGCCGTACGTCGTGCGCGGCCGGCCGCACGCGCTGGTGGCCACGCCGCTGCACTGGGACGAGGTGAAGGACACCCGGCTGACGCCGGATCGGTTCTCCATCCGCACCGTTGCCCGGCGGCTTGACGACACCGCCGACCCGTGGGCGGACATGTCTCGGCGGCGCTACGGGCTGGCCGGACCGCGGCGCCGCCTCGCCCAGATCAACGCGGCAGGCGCCGGTGACTGAGGCGGCCCGGCCGCGCGTGCTCGTGACCAACGACGACGGCGTGGCCAGCGAGGGGCTGTGGTACCTGGCCGCGGCCGCGGCCGAGGCAGGCCTGGACCCCGTGATCGCGGCGCCGGCGGGCGAGGCGTCGGGCAGCGGGTCGGCGCTGTCGGGCGTCTGGGACGGCAGCCGGGTCGAGATCGAGCGCGCCGAACTGCACGGCGTGGCCGCGTCGATCACGGCCTACGGGGTCCGCGGCACGCCCGCCTTCATCGCCTTCGTGGCGGCCCGTGACGCGTTCGGCTTCCGGCCGCGGCTGGTGCTGTCCGGGATCAACGACGGGCCGAACCTCGGCCTGGGCGTCATGCACTCGGGTACGGTCGGTGCTGCCCTCACCGCCGCGGCCCACGGCGTGCCCGCCGCGGCGTTCTCGCTGGATACCAGGAACCGCGACGGCGGGCTTGAATGGCGGGCGGCAGCCGCCGTGGCCCGGCAGGTGATCCCCGTCCTGCTGAACGAGCCGGACGCGGTCGTGCTCAACGTCAACGTGCCCAACATCTCGCCAGAACGGCTCCGCGGCATCCGTCGCGCCAGCCTGGCCGCGCCCGGCGTCGTCGAGGTGGCCATGGCCGGGACCGCCGAGAGGTACCTGCAGATCAGCGTGCCCGGGCCGGGCAGGCCTGAGCCCGGGTCGGACTCCGCGGTGCTGGCCGCGGGCTACGCCACCGTGACCCCGCTGCAAGGGGTCGGCGAGGCCTCGCCGGACGGGCTGCCCTGGCCAGCCGGGGCGATGCCCTAGCCTGGCCAGGTGGCGAGCCTGGATGCGGTCATCGTCGGAGCGGGGCCGAACGGGCTGACCGCGGCCATCACGCTGGCCAGCCACGGGCTCGCGGTGCGCGTGTACGAGGCGGCGCCGTCGGTCGGCGGCGGCGCGCGCACCGAGGAGCTCACACTGCCCGGCTTCCGGCACGACCCCTGCTCGGCGGTGCACCCGCTCGGCGCCGGGTCGCCGGTGCTGACCCGGCTGCCGCTGGCCCGTCACGGCCTGCGCTGGCTGCACCCCCCGCTGCCGCTGGCGCACCCGTTCCCTGACGGGTCGGCCGCGGTGCTGGACCGCTCGGTGCGGCTGACCACCGACAGCCTGGGCCCGGACGCGCTCGCCTACCGGCTGCTGGTCGACCCGTTCCGCGGTCGCTGGGACCAGCTCGCGGCCGACGTGCTGCGCCCTCAGTTCACCGGCTGGCCCGCCCACCCGGTGCGGCTGGCCAGGTTCGGCCTGCGGTCGTCGCTGCCCACAGCGGCCGTGGCCGGCACGCTGCTGCGCGGACCCCGGGCGCGGGCGCTGCTGGCCGGGCTGGCCGGGCACGCCATGGTGCCGCTGACCTCGGTCGCCACCTCCGGCATCGCGCTGATGCTCGCGATCGCGGCGCACGAGGTGGGCTGGCCGTTCGCGGCCGGCGGCTCGCAGGCGATCTCGGATGCGCTCGCCGCGCACCTGACCGAGCTCGGCGGCGAGATCGTGACCGGCTCCCCGGTCCGGTCGTGGCCGGATCTCCCGAACGCGCGCGCCGTCGTCTTCGACACCTCGCCGGCCACGCTCGCCCAGATCGCTGCGGGCCAGCTGCCGCCCGGCTACGTCAGCCGGCTGTCCGGGTACCGGTACGGTCCCGGAGTATTCAAGATCGATTACGCCCTGGCCGGCCCGATGCCGTGGACGGCGCAGGCCGCGCGCCGGGCCGGCACGGTGCACCTGGGTCCCGGATACGGCGACATCGCGGCGTCGCTGCGGATCGGCCGGCAACGGGTCGCCGCCCGGCCCGGCGCCCGGCCCGCCGTTCCTGATCGTGGCGCAGCCGTCGGTCGCCGACCCCTCGCGGGCTCCCGCGGGCCGGCACGTGCTCTGGGTGTACTCCCACGTGCCGAACCGGTGGCCCGGCGACGCGACCGCGGCGATCGAGCGCCAGCTCGACCGGTTCGCCCCGGGATTCCGCGATCTCGTGCTGGCCCGCCGGGTGACCGGCCCGGCCGGCATCGAGGAGCGCAACCCCAACTACGTGGGCGGCGACATCGGCTGCGGTAGCTTCTCCGGCCTGCAGGCGGTGATGAGGCCGGTGCCGCGGCGGGTCCCCTACGCCACCCCGAATCCGGGGATCTACCTCTGCTCAGCGGCGACGCCGCCGGGTCCCGGGGTGCACGGCGCCTGTGGCTATCACGCTGCGCTGAGCGTTCTGGAGCGTGCGTTCGGCAGGAAAACCGATCCGGTCCCGTCGTGACCGCGCCGCCGGCCGTCCGGGATCCGGTCCCGTCTTGATGGCGCCGCCTCCCGCGACGGATCGAAGATCAGGAAGTGGCGGCGGGCGGCACGCCGCTCCTGGCCATCCGTGAGAGCTTCGGTTCGCTCAGTGATTGCGAAGCGCGGTGATGAGTTCTTTCTTGCTCATCGAGGAGCGGCCCTTGATGCCGATCTGCCTGGCCTTGTCCAGTAGGTCCTGCTTGCTCCAGTCGTCATAGGACCCGCCCTGGCCGCCCTTGCGGGCGACGCTGCTGCGCGAGCTTCCCGCGGCCGCGTTCGCGATCCGGGCCGACTTCTGCTTGCTCTCGCCCTGCTGGCGGAGCTTGTCGTAGGTCTTCTCGTCCTTGATCTGATCCCTGGGCATGATGTGCCTCCCGTCTGGCGCGGTACCGGCCTGCGGTTACCCGGCGACCCGGAGCGCAAACAGCCGGCACAGGGATCCGGAGTCGCCGATGCCGCGCAGGCACACTCGGCGCGCGTTATACGGGGTAGGCGCCGGGGCCGGCGGTGTAGCGGCGGCCGTGCGGCGGCTGCCAGACCAGGACGCCGGGGCTGGGCTGTTCGAGGTGCCATCCAGGGGCTTGCTTGGTGCGGTGGCAGGTGCGGCAGGCGGGTGCGATCCCGCATTCGCAGGTGCGGCCGCCCTGGTCGTGCGGCCGCGTGTGATCGTCATCGCACGCCTGCGCGGGGCGAGCGCAGATCGGATTGCTGCAGGTCCTCTGCCGGATCTTCACGATGTGGTGCAGCGAGTCCGGGATGCGGTACCCGGGCACCTCCCGGGCATGCGTGCAGATCCCGGCCTCGACCGGCCCGGGTTTGAGCCGGGCCAGCCAGGCGGCTATCCCGGCCGTGTCGGCGGCCGGCGGCGGAGGCCTGCGCGCGCAGGCGTGGCCGACCGCGTGCCCGGTGGCGTTCGTGAGGGTCAGGCACCATCGGGTGCCGGGGCTCCTGGCGATGTGCCCGGCGAGGTCGCGGCAGGTCTCGGCGGTCAGGGGGCCGAACCCGGTCACTTCCCCGGGTGAGCGGGTGGCGCCCAGCCAGGCGGACAAGGGCATGGTCAGGTGCACGGACCCGCGCACCTGCAGCGGCCCGGGCGGCCAGGGACCGGTCACACATCCGGGGGGTCCTGCGGCTTCGGCGGGCCCGGCCGGGCGGCCCGGATTCGCGGGCTCGGCCGGCTGGCCACGATAGGTGCTGGCCGTGGCGGCAGAGGTCGCGCCGGGTGAGCCGGTCCCGCGGCCGGGGCTGGCGGCTGCGGTCAACGTCGCGCCGGGTGAGCCGGAGGCCTCGCCGGGCGGCAGGAAGGCCAGGGGACCATGGCCGGTGAGCAGGCCCAGGAACACCGCGGCCCGCAACTGGGCCAGCGTCGCCACCGCCCCGGCCGCTTTCAGTGCCCGGGCGCCGGCGTCCACCCGCTGGTCAGCCGCCATCGCGGCCGATGCAGGCAGGTCTCGTCCAGCCAGAGCGGCGGTGCCGCCGCAGCGCTCGTCGGTCAGCTCCACCCTGGCGTCGCGGGCCGCCTCCTCCGCCCGCCGGCGGGCGGCATCGGGGTCGGCGGCCAGCACCGCGCGGCGCAGCCGTCGCTGCAGCCCGGTCGTAGTCAGCCGGGGTGCGTCCTCGATGACCAGCAACTCCACCGCCGCGGCCAGCCCGGGGTCGAGCAGGGCGGTCTCGTAGGCGATCAGCCCGGCCTTGGCCCGGTCGATCTGCCCGGCGGCCAGCGCGGCGCTGGTGGCGGGCAGCCGGGCCAGGTCAGCCGCGAAGGTCAGCAGCCTGGCCGCGGAGCGGCGGGTGATGGCCAGCAGCAGGCCGATCTCATTGTCCAGGTGCTCGAGCGCCTGGCGGTAGCCCGCCTCCCGGCGGCGGACCAGCTCGGACGCGCCGGCCAGTAGCCCGGCGGAATCCGTACGACTCCAGGCGTCGGAACGCCAGCATCACCCCGGCCAGCTCGTCGTCGGACAGCCGCTCCAGCCCGGCCGACCAGGCGTCATCCAGGGCGCGGGCCAGAACCGGCCCGGGCGCCAGCCCGTCCAGCGCCGAACCGGACTCAAACCCAGGCCCGCCCGGACCGCGGCCGTCGTGGGTGATCACATCATCCAGGGCCGGTCGGCAGGCCCCGGACGCCCGGGCCTCGGCCCGTTCCGCCGGCACCTCGGCCCGCGCCGGGCCGGGCAGCTCGCCCAGTCCGGCATGAGCGTCCTCCGGCGGGCCGGTGTCAGGATCGGGCCAGAAGTCCATCGGTTCGCCGGGAGGCGGCCCGGGCCATCCCGCGGCGAGCTGGTCGGCCAGGATCGCCTCCTGCTCGGCCATCTGCCCCGCGGTGGGCCGCGCCGGATCGAATCCGTCTTCCCGCCACGGGCCGGAGCGGCTGACCGTCATCCGGGCTCACCTCCCGCCAGGTCCGATGTTGTCTGATAGTAAACAAACTAGCAGGCCACCATGACAATTTAGATCAGGATATCGAGACTGTGGATAACGCTTCTGTTCCCTGGCCGGGGAGAATACTGGCATGCCACGTCCCAATGATGAGGTCGCCGCCTTGCTGGGGGAGTACGCCGAGCTCATCTCGATCACCGGCGGGGACGCGTTCAAGGCCCGCGTCTACTCCCGCGCCGCCCGCGCCATCAGGGGCTACGCCGCGGATGTCTCGCAACTCGGTCCCGGCGAGCTGCGCCAGATCCCGGGCGTGGGCAAGTCGATCGCGGACAAGGTCGCCGAGTACCTGAGCACCGGCAGCATCAGGGTTGTCGAGGAGCTTCGGGCCGGCGATACCGGCCGGCGTCCGCGAGATGACCGCCATCCCGGCCCTCGGGCCGAGCCGCGCCCTGCAGCTTCACGCTGAGCTGGGCATCGGTTCGGTAGGTGAGCTCACCGAGGCCATCAAGGCGGGCCGGCTGCGCGATGTGAAGGGCTTCGGCGCCAGGAGCGAAGAGCGGATCCTGCGCGGCATCGAGCTGCTGCGGCAGTCCGGGGAACGGGTGCTGCTCAGCGTCGGCCTTGAGATCGCCGAGGAGATGGTCGCGGCGCTCCGCGCAGTCCCCGGCTGTATCCGGTGCACGTACGCGGGGTCGCTGCGCCGGATGCGGGAGACGGTCGGCGACATCGACATCCTCGCCGCCGTGGCCGCCGGGCCCGAGGGCGGCGCGGCGCCCGGGCGGCGCGGCCGGTCCGGCCGCCCAGCTGATGGCGGCGTTCATCGCGCTGCCCGGCGTGGCCGAGGTGATCGCGAGCGGAGACACCAAGACGTCGGTGCGCACCCAGCGCGGGCTGCAGGTGGATCTGCGCGTGGTACCGGCCGATTCCTGGGGCGCCGCGCTGCAGTACTTCACCGGGTCACAGGCGCACAACGTGCGGATCCGCGAGATCGCGGTCCGCCGGGGGCTCAGGCTGTCGGAATACGGCCTGTTCCTCGTGGAGTCCGGCGAGCGGATCGCGTCACGGACCGAGGAGGAGATCTACCAGGCGCTGGACATGAGCTGGGTGCCGCCGTGCCTGCGTGAGGACGGCGGGGAGGTCGAGGCGGCGCTGCGCGGCGAGCTGCCCGACCTGGTCAGCGAGCAGGACCTGCGCGGTGACCTGCATACGCACACCAATCTCACCGACGGCGTGTCCTCGCTCGAGGACATGGTGGCCGCGGCGGCAGAGCGCGGCTACGAGTACTACGCGATCACCGATCACGCGCCTGACCTGGTGATGCACCGGATGACAGACGAGAAGATGCTCGCCCAGCGCGAGCAGGTCGCCGCGCTCGGCAAGACGGTCGCCCCCGGCCTGACGCTGCTGCACGGCTCCGAGCTGAACATCGGCCCGGACGGCGCGGTGGACTGGCCGGGTGAGTTCCTGGCCGGGTTCGACATCTGCGTGGCCTCGGTGCATTCGCACTTCGGCCAGCCCAGGGCGCAGATGACGCGCCGGTTCGTCCGGGCCTGCGAGAACCCGTACGTCAACGTCATCGGGCACCCGCTGACCAGGATCCTCGGCCGCCGCGGGCCGGTGGACGTGGATCTGGACGAGCTGTTCGCCGCGTGCGCCCGCACCGGGACGGCGCTGGAGATCAACGGCTCCCCGCACCGGCTCGACCTCCCGGCAGAGCACGTGCGCCGCGCCCGGCAGGCGGGGGTCAAGTTCGCGGTCGACAGCGACGCGCACTCCGCTATCGAGCTCGGCTACCCGCGCTACGGCGCCGCGGCGGCCCGGCGTGGCTGGCTCACCACCGACGATGTCATCAACGCCTGGCCGCTGGAGCGGCTGCGGGCCTTCCTGCGCAAGGGCCGGTAGCCGCGTCTCAAGCCGGGTCAGCCGGTCCCGCGGGCGATGGCCAGCACGTCCTCGCACACCGCAGGCATCCCGGTCTCGTCCGCGGCCCGCTGGGTCAAGACCACGACGGTGAGATCCTGCGCGGGCACGTTCGACCACGTCGTGCCGAGCCCGCCCTCCCAGGTGTAGCGGCCGTCATCGAGTACCGACACCCCGTACCCCCAGCCGCGGCCTTCCAGGAAGCTGAAACCGGGCCAGACATTCGCCCGCTGCGCCGCGGTCAGCTGGTCGCGGGTCATCTCCGCGACCGTGGCCGGCTTCAGCACCGGGCTGCCGCCGCGCAGCAGCATCTGGCCGAACGCGACCACGTCATCGACCGAGGACACCAGCCCGCCGCCGCCGTCGGGGAACCGCGGCGGCCGGGACCACTGTCCGTCCGGCGGGTCGGTCACGGCGAGCACGCCGTCGCGATGCTCGTACGCGGTGGCCAGCCGGGCGGTCTCGGCCGCGCGGAATCCGGTGTCGGCCATGCCGAGCGGGCCGAACAGCCGCTCGCGCAGCACGTCTTCGAGAGGGGCGCCGGCTGCCCGGGCGGCCAGCACGCCGAGCACCTGGGACCCGGACTGGTACAGCCAGCGCTCGCCCGGCTGGGCCAGCAGCGGCAGCTCGCCCAGCCGCGCCAGCCAGGTGTCCGGGTCCAGCGTGGACCCTGGCTGCGGCGGGCCGAAGGCGGCCAGCCCGCGCTCCGCCACCGCGGTGACGATCGGCCATGGCCCGGGCCCGGTGAACATCGCCCCCTGCATGCCGAAGCCCCAGGTGAACGTCAGCAGGTCGCGCACCGTGATCGGGCGTTGTGCCGGGACCGTGGAATCCAGCGGCCCGTCCGGGCGGCGCAGCACCCGGCGGCCGGCCAGCTCCGGCGCCAGCGCGTCGATCGGCCCGTCCAGGTCCAGCAGGCCGTCCTCGGCCAGCGAGAGCACGACCGCCGCGGTCATCGTCTTGGTCGTCGACGAGATCCGGAACAGCGTGTCCCGCCGCATCGGGTCCCCGCCTACCGCCATCGCGCCCGCCGTCGCGACATGCACGGCCGGCCCGCGGGCCACGGCCGCGACGACGCCCGGCGCCTGACCTTGCTCCACGGCCTGTGCGGCAACCCGGTCAATCCGGGCCAGCACGGCCTGGTCGAAGCCGTCTCGGTTGGTCACCCGGCCAGCCTACGGCCGGTGCCCCTTCCGCCCCGGCCTGCGGCCCTGTTCCGCCCCGGCCTGCGGCCCTGTTCCGCCCCGGCCATCGATCCCGCTTCGTCCCGGGCCGAGGGCCGTTCCGTCCCGGCCTGCGGCCCCGTTCCGCCCCGGCCCGATGGCCCTGTTCCGCCCGGCCCGCGGTCCCGTTCCGCCCTTCCTGAGCACTCCTTCCGGGTTGTTATCGTCGGAGCAGGAATGGGAACTACTCGCGGCATGGCGCTGTCGGGACGGTGGGTCCGGCCGGCGCTACGGTGGCTGGCCGGGCTGGCGCTGCTCGTCGTGCTGGCCGGCGCGTCGATCGCGTTCGCGCTGCTGGTGACGCCGATGCAGACGGTCGCCGTGGCGGGGCAGGTGATCCAGGTGGGCGCGAGCGCGCCCGACCTCAGCCTGTCCGGACCGGGCCAGGTCGACCTGTTCGGCCAGAGCCTGCCGACCAACCTGCGGTTCACCGGACCGGTGCGACCCCGGCTTCAGCTCTCCCAGATCAGCATCAACAGCGAGCTGACCACGTTCGTCGAGGGCGCCCGCCGGGGTGACGCCAAACGCATACTCGGCGTCAGGCTCGCGGACGGATGGAAACGCTACTTCACCTGGGAGACGGTCGTCACCGGCGCGGGCGCGCTGATCCTGGCCGGAGCGGTGGCCGGCTGGCGCCGCCTGCCCCGCTCGACCACGATCAAGCTGCTGGCCGCCGGGCTCGTCGTGGCCGAGGCCCTCAACGTGGGCGCCATCATGGTCACTACCTACTCGGCGCCCGCCTTGCTGCGCCAGGTGCACTCGCTCAACGACCTGGTCGGCAGCCAGGCCCCGCTGCCGCGGATCCGCCCGCACGGGCGGCCGCTGCCCGGGGTTCAGGTCGTGGTGCTCGGGGACTCCACCGCGGCCGGGGCCGGGCTGGCGCCGGTGCCCGGCGCCTCCACCACCGCCCGGGCCTGCGGGCGCAGCGCCGACTCCTATGCGGCCGACCTGTCCGACGCCAACGGCTGGCGCGTGCTCAACCTGGCCTGCAACGGCGCCACGATCCGCCACGGCCTGCTCGGGTCGCAAAAGCATCACAGCAACCGGCTGCCGCCGCAGCTCGCGGTGGCCGAACGGGCCGGGCATGCGTCGGTGGTCATCGTCAGCGTGGGCGCGGACGACCTGAACTGGTCCGCGATGCTGCGCTACTGCGCGGTCACGCCACGCTGCGACGACCGGGCCACGGAGGCGTACTTCCAGCAGCAGCTCGCGTCGTTCAGCAAGGACTACCTCGACCTGCTGAGCCGGCTGGCCGCGCTGCCATCTCACCCGCAGGTGATCGTGAACCGCTACTACGACCCGTTCGGCACCCAGCCCGGGTGCCTCAGCCAGGCCGGGCTCACCCCCGCGAACCTGCAGACGCTGACCTCGCGGCTCGCCACGCTGAACCAGGTGCTGGCCCAGGGAGCCGCTCAGTTCAGCTTCTCCTCGCCGCAGCCCGACTTCGCCGGCCACCAGCTCTGCACCCCCCAGCCGTACGTGCAGGGGCTGGACGCGGCGGCTCCGTTCCACCCCACGGTGCTGGGCCAGCTCGCGATCGCGCTCACCGACCAGGCTGCCGTACACCCGCCCGGAGCCTAGGCGACGATGGCCTGCACGCTGCGGACCGCGTCGGCGACCGGGGCCAGCGTCTCGTCCCGCGCCTGGTCGGGCAGGAGGTCCGTCCTCGCCTGCGGCCGGGTGCCGTCGCGCACCGCGCCGGCGATCTGACCGAGCGCCGCCGTCAGCTGCCGGACGTCGCCGGCCGGGGGGGCGGGCGCGCCGTGGTCGATGGCGACGGCGGCCCGCGTGGCCGTGTCCATCACCTGCTCCAGGCCGGCCACCGCGGGCCACCACGCGGTGGCCAGCCGGCCGAGGGCGCGCGGCTGGGACATCGAGCGCTGGAACTCCGTGCGCAGGTCGGACAGTTCACGGTAGGTCTGCCTGCGCAGGCGTGACCGCTCGGGTGAGGCACCGGCCAGTGCCCGTTCGGTATATCTGGCGACGTGGGTCACGGCGTCGGCGAACTCGTCCGACAGGTGTGCCTGCCAGCTGCCAGGCCAGGGGGCGAACCCGATCACCAGGGCGATCGCGCAGCCGAGCAGGGTATCAATCAGACGGGCCTCGGCCAGGTGCCAGCCCGCTCGGTCCAGGATGTCGATGAGCAGCACGACCAGCGGGGTCAAGAACGTGGTCAGCAGCGCGTAGTTGAGGCTGCGCCCGTACGGGACCAGCGCGGCGAGGACCGCGGCCGGGATCAGCAGCCACAGGCCGTACGGCACCGCCACCAGGATGATGGCGCCGATGACGACGCCGATGACCGTGCCGATCCCGCGCTGCAGGGCCCGCGTGAACACCGATCCGAAGTCCGGCTTGAGCACGAAGGCCACCGTGAGCACCACCCAGTAGGAGCGCTGCAGCGGCAGGATCTCGCTCACCACCGCGGCCACGCCGACGCTGGCCATCAGCCGCAGGGCATACAGCCGGATGAGCCGGCCGGTCCGGATCCGGTCTATCGCCGTGCGCAGCCGCTCCCGCCGGCCGGCGGCGCGGGCTGGCCGTCTTGGGGGATCCGCTGGCCCTCGATCAGCCGCACCGCGCCGTGCAGCGCATCGCCGAGCGCGCGGGCGCCGGGCGTGTCGGTCCAGGCCGGCGGGAGGGCGGGCGGCGGCCTGTCGTACTCGATCGAATCGGCCAGCGCGTCCACCGCGTCGGCCACGCTGTCCGGCGGCGCGGTGCCCTCCAGGGCCAGGGTGTTTATCGCCTCGCCCACCAGGAAGCTGTGGTTGAGCAGCGCGACCAGCCGGCTCAGCTGGGGATTGGCCCCGCCGATCCCGGACCGCGCGGTCAGCAGCTGGTCATAGGCGACGTTGAGCGCGGCGGTCAGCGCGCGCCGGGCCGCGGCGAAGGAATCGGTGCCGACGGACCGCAGCCTGGCGGCGAGCGCGCGGTACACGTCCGCCACGCTGCGCTGCTCGGCCGACCGGGGGTAGAGAATCCAGCCCGGGATGATGAGGATCATGGCCCAGGCCACGCCGATGAGGAATTCGAGCGGCCCGGTCCACCACGGCCGCAGGCCGCCCAGCGGCCCGAGGCCGAGTGTGGCGTACACCAGCAACTGCAGGCCGACCACCGAGCCCGTGCTGCCCATCTCGCTGACCAGGACGGAGACCCCGGCCACCAGGACGAGCACGACGACGGCGATCCAGCCTCGGCCGTGGATCGCGGCGCCGATGGTCAGGCCGACCGCCCCGCCGAACACCGCGGCCGATCCCACCCGCTTCAGCCGGGTCAGGTACGGGCCGCCGACATCCACTACCACCGTGATCAGCCCGCCGATGGCCGCTAGCAGGCCGGGAGCCAGGTTGCCGGAGAGCAGCCCGGCGGCCAGCGGCACGCAGATCGCAAGCGCGGCCCGGATCATCAGCGGCCAGGGCACCGGAACCCGTTTCGGCCGCACGAGATCCACCAGCCAGTCGGGCGCGACCGCGTCGCGGACCCTGGCTGCCTGCAGCGGAAGTTCCTTCAGCGCGCCTCCCCCGATGTCACCTACCCGGATCGCCGTCCCGCGCCTCCAGCCTTCCAGGGACGCGGACTGCGCACCGACGCCGTCCGGGTGCTGTGCCGCTGCGGCTTCGCGAGGGCGGACGGGGAGTTCCTCGACGAGGTCATCCTCGGCCAGCTTGCCTCCGAGTGGGAGCGCGGCTGACCGCGTCCGTGCCTGCCCCCGGGCTGGGCAGAGCCTGGCGGGCGCGCTCGGCCTGCGGCCGGATCGTGTACTTGGGGTCGCGCGCGGACGCCATCCCGGCCTCGAAGATTCCGAGCCGGGTCAGCGCGGAGGACGCCACCAGCGCCGTGCCCGACAGCACGGCGGCCGTCCGGCTGCGCCGCGCGACCAGCGCCGTGCCCAGGCTGGCCGCCGTGAGGGCCTCGGCCACGCGCATCACCGCCCCCGGCCTGCCTCGCTGATACGGCTCGGCGGTCTCGCCGAGCCGCCGGACCAGGATGGCCCTGGCCGTCAGCTCGGTGGCGGCCCCGAGCATGGCGAACCGTACCGCCAGCCCGCTGTGCCGGGGGGAGACGGCCAGCATGCCCATGCCGCCGGCCGCCGAGGCCGCCGAGGCGGCGAACAGGTACGGCATCTCGCGGTAAGCCTCGTGCCAGGCGGGTACGGCCGTGTTGCACAGCAGGGCGGCGGTATAGGTGGCGATCGCCGGGCCCAGCGCGGCCGCCCCGACGGTGGCAACGGCGCCGGCCCGTGGCAGCCGGCCGGTCACCGCGCTCGCCGCGGCGGCGGCGGACACCGGGCTGTAGGCCGCCAGCAGCCAGGAGCCGACGCTCATCGGCGAGCTCGGCTTGAAGACGCGCAGCATGTTCAGGAAGCGGGAGGGCCGGCCGAGGTCGTGGACCAGGGCGGCGGCGGACAGCGTGATCGCCCCGGCCGAGCTGACCTTGGCCGCCCGGGCCAGCTCGTGCTGGCCGGCCGCCTGCGCGAAGCCGGCCAGCACCGACGACGCGCCGGCCAGGCCGCCCATGAACAGGTACCCGGCCACGTCCGCCGCTTTCCATACGGGTTCGTTGAGCACCGGACGGCCGTAGTAGGAGCGGAACTCGGCGCGCGGCACCATCGCGCGCTCGCCGTCGCGGCCCTTCCCGCGCCGCCAGGACCGCGCCGCCGGGTGAGCACGGACCGGCTGGCTGCTCACGGCCACCGCCGGGTTCCGGTCAGCCAGGCGGCCAGCCCGCCGGCGGCCAGCCCCGCGGCCGCGGTGGCGACGTGCCGCCACATCCGCGGCAGATCCCGCGTGGTGACCACCGGGTCTGGCGGCAGCCCGTAGACCTCGGGCTCGTCAAGCAGCAGGAAGAACGCGCCGGCCCCGCCGATGCCGTCCCCCGGGTCCTCGAGGTACAGCCGGGCCCCGGGCACGCCATCCTCGTGCAGCTCGGCCACCCGCCGGCCCGCCCGCTCCCTGAGCTCGTCGAGCGGCCCGAACTGGATCGACTCGGTCGGGCAGGCCTTGGCGCAGGCCGGGGTCAGGCCGTCCCCGATCCGGTCGTAGCAGAGCGTGCACTTGTGCGCGCCGCCGTCCGATTCGCGCCGTGCGATGACACCGAACGGGCACGCCGGTATGCAGTACCCGCACCCGTTACACACGTCGTCCTGAACGACCACGGTGCCGAACTCGGTGCGCATCAGCGCGCCGGTGGGGCATACATCCAGGCAGGCCGCCTCGGTGCAGTGCTTGCACACGTCGCTGGACATCAGCCAGCGCGGACCGCCCGGCTGCGGCCCGGCCTCTCCCGGCTGCGGCCCGGCCTCTCCCGGTCGGCCGATCTGCTCGATGAATGCCACGTGCCGCCAGGTGGAGGCGCCCAGGCCTACCGAGTTGTCATACGACATCCCGGTCAGCTCCAGCCCGTCCTCCGGCACCGCGTTCCACTCTTTGCAGGCGACCTCGCAGGCCTTGCAGCCGATGCAGACCGACGTGTCGGTGAAGAATCCCATCCGGGGCGGGTGGTCCTGGTGCCCGGCCACGGCGGCCGGATCCAGCCCGGGCGCGGCGGCGGGCGCCCCGCCCGCCGCCCGGTCCTCGGCGTGTGTGTTCACGTCATACCTCGGTGCCTGTCTGGCCGGTGATCCCGGCGCGGTCACGGTACTGGCGGACCAGCGCCCGCAGCGCGGGCCCGCGCGGCCGGCGTCCCGGGCGGATGTCGCAGGCCAGCGCCTTCACCTCCTGGATGTGCACGTTCGGGTCCAGGGCCAGGTGCGCCAGCTCGTTGGCCGCGTCGCCCGCCGTGAGGCCGTTCGGCCCCCAGTGGTAGGGGAGCCCGATCTGGTGCAGCAGGCGGCCCTGCACGGTGATGGGCGTCACCCGCTCGGTGACCATCACGCGCGCCTCGATCGCGCTGCGGGCGGTGATGATCGTCGCCCAGCCCATGTGCTCCAGGCCGCGCTCGGCCGCCAGCTCGGGGGAGATCTCGCAGAAGAAGGCCGGCTGCAGCTCGGCCAGGTAGGGCAGGAACCGCGACATCCCGCCGGCCGTGTGGTGCTCGGTCAGCCGGTAGGTGGTCGCGGCGTACGGGAACACGTCCGACCCCGGCTGATCGCCGCTGGGCTGGAACCGGTCCTCCGGGTGGACAATGATCTCCCGGGCCGGATTGCGCTGCTGCCGGTAGAGCGGGTTGCGGAACGGCGACTCCTGCGGCTCGTAGTGCGCCGGCAGCGGGCCGTCCACCAGCCCGGCCGGGGCGAACAGCCACGCCTTGCCGTCGGCTTGCATGATGAACGGGTCCACGCCGGAGATCGCGGCCACGCCGGAGGCCCCCTCGGGCGGCCGGTAGGACGGCGGCCGGTCGGCGACGAAATCGGGGACGTCGTGACCGGCCCACCGGCCGTCTTCGGCGTTCCACCAGACCAGGGCCTTGCGCTCGCTCCACGGCCTGCCGTCCGGGTCGGCGGAGGCCCGGTTGTAGAGGATCCGCCGGTTGGCGGGCCAGGCCCAGCCCCACTCGGGCGCCACCCAGCTCTGCTCGCGGCCCGGCTTGCGGCGCGCGGGCTGGTTCACCCCGTCGGCATACGAGCCGCAGTAGATCCAGCAGCCGCAGGCCGTCGAGCCGTCGTCGGCCAGCTGGTTGAACGAGGACAGCGGCTTGCCGTTGGCGTCCCAGCCGTTGATCTCCGCCAGGACCGCCTCGGCATCCGGCTCGGCCAGCGGCCCGTGCACCGGGTAGTCCCAGCGAAGGTCGAGGACCGGCCGGTCCATGTCGTCGGCCACAGCGCCGTCCGGGGGACGCCCCCCTGATCTCCCCGGGCCAGCTTCTGCCGGATCCGGCGGCCCAGGTGGTAGGCGAACCACAGGTCGCTGCGGGCGTCGCCGCCCGGCTCGACCGCCTGGTGGTGCCACTGCAGCATCCGCTGGGTGTTGGTGAAGCTGCCGTCCTTCTCGGTGTGCGCGGCGGCGGGCATGAAGAACACCTCGGTACCGATGTCCTCGGTCTTCAGTTCGCCGGCCTCGATCTCCGGGCCGTCCTTCCACCAGGTGGCGCTCTCGATCAGCACGAAATCGCGGACCACCAGCCAGTCCAGGTTCGCCATGCCGAGCCGCTGCATCCGGGCGTTGGCCGAGCCGACCGCCGGGTTCTGCCCCCACAGGAAGTAGCCCTTGCAGGTGCCGTCGATCTGCGCCAGCACCGTCTCGTAGGTGCTGTGGCTGCCGGTCAGCCGGGGCAGGTAGTCATAGCAGAAGTCGTTGCCTGCCGTTGCGGCATCGCCCCACCACGCCTTGAGCAGGCTGACCATGTAGTTTCGGGCGTTCGCCCAGAAGCCCTTCCCCATCTTCTCGGCTTCGATGTAAGAGTCGAGGTCGTCGCCCAGGTGCGCGTGCGGCATCGCCAGGTACCCGGGCAGCATGTCGAACAGGGTCGGGATGTCGGTGGACCCCTGGATGGAGGCGTGCCCGCGCAGCGCCATGATGCCGCCGCCGGGGCGGCCGATGTTGCCGAGCAGCGCCTGCAGGATCGCGGCCGTCCTGATGTACTGCACGCCGACCGTGTGCTGCGTCCACCCGACGCTGTAGACGAAGGCGGTGGTCCGGTCCCGGCCCGAGTTCTCGGTGATGAGCTCGGCTACCCGGGTGAACGTCTCTTCAGGCACCCCGCAGATCTCCGCGACCATCTCCGGCGTGTACCGGGCGAAGTGCCGCTTGAGCACCTGGAACACGCACCGCGGGTGCTGCAGGGTCTCGTCGGTGTCGGGTGCGGGGTCGGCGGCCGCGCCGCTGGCCCCATGCGTCTCGCCGCGTGCGGCCCGCCGCACTTCGCGGAAGCGGTCCAGGCCCATGAGGCGCTGGCCGCGGTCCGGGTGCATCTGGTCGCCCTGGTAGCGCCACGTACCGAAGCCGTAGAACCGGCGCTCCGGGTCGAAGCCCGAGAAGAACCCGTCCAGGTCCTCGGTGTCCGCGAACTCCTCGGTAAGGATCGCCGCCGCGTTGGTGTAGGTCACGACGTAGTCGCGGAAGTACTTGTCGTGGCTCAGCACGTAGTTGATCAGCCCGCCGAGGAACGCGATGTCGGCCCCGGCCCGGATCGGCACGTACAGGTCCGCGAGCGCGCTGGTCCGGGTGAACCGCGGGTCGACGTGGATCACGGTCGCGCCGCGGGCCTTGGCCTCCATCACCCACTGGAACCCGACCGGATGGCACTCGGCCATGTTCGAGCCCTCGATCAGGATGCAGTCGGCGTTGGCCAGGTCCTGCTGGAACGTCGTGGCGCCGCCGCGCCCGAAACTAGTCCCCAGACCGGGGACGGTAGAGGAGTGTCAAATGCGGGCCTGGTTCTCGATCTGTATCGCGCCGAGCGCCGTGAACAGCTTCTTGATCAGGTAGTTCTCTTCGTTGTCCAGCGTCGCGCCGCCGAGGCTGGCGAAGCCCAGCGTGCGCCGCACCCGCTGCTCGTCCTGCTCCCACTGCCAGCCCGCCCGGCGCGCGTCGATCACCCGGTCGGCGATCATGTCCATCGCCGTGTCCAGGTCCAGGCGCTCCCACTCGGTGCCGTGCGGCCGCCGGTACAGCACCTGGTACTGGCGCGCCGGGCCGGTTGTCAGCTGCATGCTGGCCGAGCCCTTCGGGCACAGCCGGCCGCGGCTGACCGGCGAGTCCGGATCCCCTCGATCTGGGTGACCTTCCCGCCGGAGACGTAGACGTTCTGGCCGCAGCCGACCGCGCAGTACGGGCAGATCGACTTGACCACCCGGTCCGCAGTCGCAACCCGGGGACGATTGGCGGCCGTGACCTTGCTCTTCACGGCGGCGCCGCGGCCGGTGGCGTCCGGGCCCGCCAGCTGCCGGTATACCGGCCACTCGGCTATCCACGTCCGCACACCCATCCGGACCGATATCCTCCAGCCGCCTGTAGGTCCCTGCCGGCTACTCTCCTCATCTTCCACCCTGGCCCCGGTTTCGTCATCGCCGGGTCAGGTGCCGGCCTGACGGCCGGTAGCATCACCGGCACCACACCCGGGAGCCCGGCATCGTCGAATCCAGCGAGATCCCCGGGGGCCGCCGCTCGCGGGTGTCCCCGGCGGGGCAGCCGTACCTCGTGCACGGCATGGGCAAGACGCTCGTCCCGGCCGACTGGCCGCCGCTGACCGACGAAGAGGTCAGCCTGGTCCTGGGCGGCGCCCGCACGGGCGCGGCCGTGACCTGGCACAGCCCCCGGCCGATGTCGGCGGCCGGCCTGGTCAGCTGGCGAGGGACCACTGTCGTGGTCAAGCGCCATCACGTCGGCGTGCGGACCGTCAGCCAGCTGGCCGTCGAGCATGCGTTCGCCGGGTACCTGCGCGGCCGCGGGCTGCCGGTCCCGGCAGCGGTCCCGCTGGACGGCGGCGCGACCGCCGTACGCCGGGGCGATTTCAGTTACGAGGCGCACCGGCTGGCCGCGGGGATCGACCTGTACCGGGACGCGGTCTCCTGGTCGCCTTTCGCCGCCCTGGGTCACGCCCGGTCGGCCGGTGCCGCGCTGGCCCGGCTGCACCGGGCCGCCGCGGGCTTTGCCGCCCCCGAGCGGCCGCCCGGCGTGCTGATCAGCAGCTGCGCCGTGACCATGGCCCCCGATCCGGTCGGCGAGCTCAGCGCGATCCTGGGCCGCCGGCCCGGCCTGGCCCGGTGGATGGCGCCACGACCCTGGCGGGACGATTTCACCAGGCACCTGCTGCCGGCGATCAACCGGGCCGGCCCGCTGGGCCGCGGGCTGCCGCGGCAGTGGGGACACGGCGACTGGCATCCGTCCAACCTCAGCTGGACCGGCGCCGGCCCGGACGCGCAGGTCGCCGGCATCTTCGACCTCGGGCTGGCCAACCGGACTTTTGCCGTGCACGACCTGGCCATCGCGGTGGAGCGCAGCTCGGTAGCCTGGCTCGACCTCGCGGAATCCGGGCAGGCCAGCGCGCGACCTCGCGGGCATGGACGCGCTGCTCGACGGCTATGAATCGGTCCGGCCGCTCAGCCCGGCCGAGGCCTTCGCGCTGCCCGAGATCCTGCCCGTGGCCCACGTCGAGTTCGCGCTCTCCGAAGTCGAGTACTTTGCCGACGTCACCGGCTCGACGGCCAACGCGGAGCTTGCCTATGACGGCTACCTGATCGGGCACGCCCGCTGGTTCGCCGGGCCCGGCGGGACCGCGGTGCTCGACCACCTTCGGCGGCGGGCGGGCCGCAACCGGGTCTAGCCCGGACTTCCCCCTCCGGCCGCGTCTGGCCGGATCGCGGCGTGGGCCGCGCCGACCTCAACGAGGCGCTCCCGGAGCCGGTGCCCGATAAGATCGTGGCCGACATCGAGACGTGGTCGCTGACGCTGGGGCGGGTGAGCGGATTCTGCGGTCTAACCAACAGCCGCGAGCAGCAGGGCCAGTGCAGGGCAGCAGCAGCTGGCCGGCCGCCGGCCGCTACGACTTCGTGGCGGCTGCCAGCCGGCTGCCGGTTAACCAGGTAGAGGGGCCCGGGGGTCAGGCCGAGTGGCGGCCGAGCCCAGGGGGGCTGGTCACCGCGCTCGAGCCGGTGATGCGGCAGGCCGGCGGGGTATGGATCGGATGGCCCGGCGCGGCGGGCGATCCGCCGCAGCCGTTCGACGCCGAGGGCATGCACCTGGTCGGCGTCGGGCTTTCCCGCGACGAGGTCAGGGACTACTACGAGGGCTTCTGCAACGCCACGACCTGGCCCCTTTATCACGACGTGATCGTCCCGCCGGTGTTTCACCGCCCGTGGTGGGAAGCCTACGTACGGGTCAACCGGCGGTTCGCGCAGGCCGTAACCGAGCAGGCCGCACGCCGCGCCACGGTATGGGTGAACGACTACCAGCTTCAGCTGGTCCCGGCGATGGTGCGGGAACAGCGCAGCGATGTGCGCATCGGCTTCTTCGAGCACATCCCTTTTCCCGGTTACGAGATCTTCGCTCAGCTTCCGTGGCGCCGGCAGATTGTCCAGGGCCTGCTCGGCGCGGACCTGCTCGGATTCCAGCGGCGCGGTGATGCGGTGAACTTCCTGCGCGCGTGCCGGCGTACCGCGGGGCTGGTCACCAGTGGCTCGCGGGTCCGGCTCCCGGCAGCCGCGGCAGGCGGCACCGCCGGCCTCGCCGGGGCCGGGCTCCGGCTGGCCAGCGACCCGCCGGCGGCGCGCGAGGTCCGGGTCGGGACCTTCCCCGCCTCGATCGACTTCGCCGCGTTCGAAGAACTCTCCTGCCGGGAATCGGTCCGCGCCCGGGCGAGGGAGATCCGGGAGTCTCTGGGCCATCCCGGCGTGGTGCTGCTCGGCATCGACCGCCTCGACTACACCAAGGGCATCATCCATCGCCTCAACGCCTACGGCGAGCTGCTGGACGAAGGCCGGCTCGCGCCCTCCGAAGCCGCAATGATCCTGGTGGCCAGCCCGAGCCGGGAGCGGGTCGAGCAGTACCGCCTGCTGCGGGACGAGGTCGAGGTGGCGGTTGGCCGGATCAACGGGGAGCACGCCGAACTCGGCAGCCCGCCGATCCACTACCTCCATCAGACCTATCCGCGGGAGGAGTTGGCGGCGCTCTACCTAGCCGCGGACGTGATGCTGGTGACGTCGCTGCGGGACGGGATGAACCTGGTGGCCAAGGAGTACGTCGCCTCCCGGCACGACGAGACCGGAGCGCTCGTGCTCAGCGAGTTCACCGGGGCAGCGGACGAGCTGACCGGCGCGATCCTGGTGAACCCGCACGACATCGAGGGCATGAAGAACGCCATCATGCGCGCGGTGCGGATTTCCCCGAACGAGTCCAGGCGCGCCATGCGCTCGATGCGGCGACGGGTACGTGAAAACGACGTCACCCACTGGGCCACCGCTTTCATCGACACGCTGACGCAGATCACCGAGCCGGTCATCGCCCGGTCCTAGCCACGGCCTGGCCGGCTAGTGAATCGGGTCTAACGACGACCGGCCGTTCCAGTCCGGCTGCTGCTGCCGGTCCGGCGCGGGGCTGGGCGGCGGCACCCGCATTCCTGCCGCTCGCTCCTGCCTGCGCATCTTGGCAGTCATCTCGTCGGGCGCGGTGGCGGTGAGGATGGTGCCACGCGGCGCGGGGAACAGCGGGAAGGCGACGTACGTACGGGTGTAGCAGCCCCACATGACCATCCAGTGCCCATGGTCATGCTGAAGCCGGGCGGCTGCCATCCGGCAGGCGTCTTCGTTCCTGGGGTCCGGGCTGACGCTGTGGATCATGACTACTCCAGCTCGAACCATACAGTTCAGCCTCCGGGCCGACTGGCAGGCTGGCCGCGCGGCCAGCGAACACATCCGATCCTTTACCAGCTGTTTCCTGTCGCCTGCAGGCTGGCCGGCCCATCTCCTGGTCAGTAGTCGTTTCCCGGGCCCAGCTTCTGGGCTCCCCTGGGGCAGCGGGTTCGGCCGGAGGGTTCCGTGCAGGTCAGGCGGTGTAACCTGAAGGCGCGTTGCATTGCGCAGCACCATGGGCACGATGCGCTGTGACCGGCCGAGCCTAGGGGTACCGATCGATGAACTCAGGTCGTGAACCGGGGCCTGAGGAGCCGCGAGGATCCCGCCCCCCGCCCGACATGCCGCCGGGCGAGGATGAGTACACCGACTGGGTCACCTGGCGGCAGGGCGACGGCCGCTCGCAGCCGACGCCGCCTGACTCCGAGCCGGATAACCACGCGGAACCGGCCCGGTTGCCCCGCCGCGATCATGGCACGTATCCCCGCCCCGATTCCGGTCCCGGCCGGTCCGGAGAATCGTGGTCCGGTCCTGGGGGGTCCGGGGAGCCCTGGTCCGGTCCCGGCCGGTCCGGAGAATCGTGGTCCGGTCCTGGGGGGTCCGGGGAGTCGTGGTCCGCTCCCGGGGGATCCGGGGAGCCCTGGTCCGGTCCTGGGAGGTCCGGGGAGTCGTGGTCCGCTCCCGGCCGAGCCGCAGAGTCGTGGTCCGCTCCCGGCCGAGCCGCAGAGTCGTGGCCCGGTCCTGACCAGTCGGGGCAGTCCGGGCCCGGTTCCGGCCAATCCGGGGTCGCTGCCGGCCAGCCCGGGGGCGCCCCCGCGCGAGGCCAGGAGCCGGCCGCGCGCCCAGTGCCGCCATCCGGGCCGCCGCGCCCTGGGCCGCCACCTGCGGCCGGCTCGCCGTGGCAGGCGGGAGCGCCGGGTGAGGCAGCACGGCCCCGCCAGGCAGGACCGCCTGCCCAGCCTGATTCGGCGCGCCAGGCAGGACCGCCCGCCAATGCAGGACCACCTCGCCAGGCAGGACCACCCCTCCAGGCAGGGCCGCAGCGGCAGGCGGGACCACCCCGTCACGCGGAGCGACCCCGGCCCGCGGAGCCGCCCCGCCAGACCAGGGGGGAGGCGGACCGGGCGGCCGGCTACCCCGCGCCCGGGACCCCCGCCGGCCGCGACCCCGAAGGGGACCCGGCCCGCCAGGGCCACGAGCACGACCCTTCCCCCTCCGGCGGCGACCACGACTGGTTCGCGCCGCCTGCGGCCGACCCGGGGCACGGTGAGTACACCAGAGCCCAGGCCTCCTGGGATGCCACGGAATACGTGCGGCCAGGCGGCCGTGCCGATGCCGGCAGCCCCCAGTACTCCGCCGGCTACCAGGACCCCTCCGGTGACCGCGAGCCCTCCGGTGACCGCGAGCCGTCCAGTTACCGGGAGTCTCCCGGTCACCGCGAGCCCTCCGGTGACCGCGAGCCGTCCAGTTACCGGGAGTCTCCCGGTGACCGCGAGTCCTCCGGTTACCGGGAGCCGTCCAGTGACCGCGTCCCCCCGGGCTACCGGGAGACAGAGCCCGGAGCGCGGGATGCCGAGCCGGGCTGGGACGCAAGGAGAGAGCCCGGCTGGGACGCAAGGAGAGAACCCGGCTGGGACGCAAGGAGAGAGCCGGGCTGGGACGCAAGGAGAGAGGCCGGCTCACGGCCGGCTGGCCTGGCCGCGGGAGCGGCTGGAGTCGGGGCGGCGGGCCTGGCCGCGGGAGCAGGTCATGAAGCCGGGGCGGAAGATCCCGGTCCGCGGCGGGTAGATCGGGGACCGGGGATGGCGGGGTACGGGCCAGGTCCCCGCGACGGATCCCGCGCGCCGCGGCCCCGCGGCACGAGACCTCCGCCGCCGCCCGGGCCACCCGGCCCTCGCAGGCACAAGCGGACACCGGACATCCCGATAGTGTTCCTGGCCGTCGCGGCCGGCGTCATCGCGGTGGGGATCGTCATCGCTGCCGTGCTGCTGACGCACCACAGTCCGGCCCGCCACGCGGCGTCCGGCACTCCGCCCGCCTCCAGTCCCGCGGGCAAGCCGAGCAGCCCGGCGAGTACGCCCCCGACGCCGACCCCCACCCCGACTCCCACCCCCACGGGCAAGCCGCCGCCGGCGCCGCCACCGACCAGCGCGCAAGGCCACCTGGGCGTGCCCAGGCATATCGGATCGCTGCGGCTCAACCCGGCGCTCACCGATAAATTCGTCGGCTCGAAGGTCCAGCAGCAGTTCGCGAACTCGTTCTTCATCCCGGCTGGTGACGTCGCCAGCGGCTTTTACACCGCCGACCCGTCGGCTGCCACGTTCAGCGCGAAAGATAATCGGCTGATGTTCCTCGCCGCCTACCTGCACGGGACGGGTCACGCGAAATCCGCGCTGCACAGCTTCATGACCAATCGCACCTTCTCCGGGCAGCAGCAGGTCAATGCGGGGCCGCCGGGCGGGAAGGCGGCCTGCGCGCAGCTGGCCCACCAGACCACCCCCGTGGCGCACTGCATGTGGGCCGACAACAACAGTTACGCCGACTTCTACGCCTGGAACACCAGCCCTTCGGAACTGGCCACGATGATGCGGGCGATCCGGCCAGAGGTAGAACGCGCGCACCAGTGACCGGGTCGCCGGACAAGGCGAAGACTGGGCACGGTTACAGCGCGCCTGATACTCCGCGCTGGCCGCCAAGGCCGCGTGCCGCGCGGGCGTGATGTGGCGGCCGCTACCCGAAACCGGCGACCGGATGCGGCGCGTAGTGCCGTTCCAGCGCCGCCTTCTCTTCCCCGGTGAGCTCGATGGCGAGCGAGGCGACGGCGTCGTCGATGTGATGCGGCTGGGTGGCGCCGATGATGGGGGCCGTGATCACGGGGTTGGCCGCCAGCCAGGCCAGGGCCACCTGCGCCGGCGGGACGCCGCGGCCCGCGGCCACCTTGGCCACCTCCTCGACGATGAGCCGGTCGCTGTCCGGGTAGAGGGTCTTGCCGAACTCATCGGTCTGCGACCGGGCGCTCTGCGCGTCCCACGGCCGGGTCAGCCGCCCGCGGGCCAGCGGGCTCCACGGGATGACGCCGATGCCCCGGTCCGCGCACAGCGGCAGCATCTCGCGTTCCTCTTCCCGGTACAGCAGGTTGTAGTGGTTCTGCATGCTGGCGAAACGGGTCCACCCGTGCCGTTCGGACGTATAAAGAGCCGTGGCGAACTGCCACGCGTACATGGAGGATGCGCCGATGTAACGGGCCTTGCCTGCCTTGACCACGTCGTGCAGCGCCTCCAGGGTCTCCTCGATCGGGGTCGCGGGGTCCCAGCGGTGAATCTGGTAGAGGTCCACGTAGTCGGTGCCCAGCCGGCGCAGGCTGTAGTCGATCTCGGTCATGATCGCCTTACGGGACAGGCCGGCCCCGTTCGGGCCCGGGCGCATCCGGCCGTGCACCTTGGTGGCGAGCACGATCTCGTCCCGGCCGGCGTATTCCCGCAGCGCGCGCCCGGCGATCTCCTCGCTGGTCCCGTCGCTGTAAACGTTGGCGCAATCGAAGAAGTTGATGCCGGACTCGATCGCCCGCCTGATGAACGGGCGCGCCTGCTCCTCGTCAAGCGACCACGGATGAGCGCCCCGGTCGGGTACGCCGTAGCTCATGCAGCCGAGGCAGATCCGCGACACGTCCAGGCCGGTCGAGCCGAGCTTGGCGTACTGCATGTGTTCCGTCCTTCCCGCGGCCGGCCGGGCGTGCGCCGGCCTCTGGCTCGCACTGGCGTCGTCCGGTCCAGCTTGCCAGCCCGGTTCAGGACGACTTCCGGCGGATGATCCTGCAGGCACGGGCGCGGCGGCTCGCGCGGTGACAGACTGGGGCCGGTGCACTCCGGGAACAGCGCCAGGGGCCGTCCGGCACTGGTCACGGCCGCGGTGACCGGCGCGCTGCTGGTCCTGGCCGGTGTCGTGCTGGCCGTGGTGTACCTGTGGCCTGCGGCCGGTCAGGCGTCCGGCTCCGGCCTCGGGCGCCCGCCGCGGGCCATCGGCGCGCACGCCAGCTCGCCGTCCGCCCATCCGGACAGTCCCACCGCGACGGCGGATCCGCGCCGGACCACGCCCGCCCCGCGGGCCAGGCCGCTGGCCGGGAAGATCATCGGGATCGACCCTGGGCATAACGGCGCCAACGGCACCGATCCGTCCTACATCGACCACCTGATCTGGAACGGGCGGGAGTCGGAGACCTGCGACACGACCGGCACGCAGACCGACGGCGGGTACACCGAGGCCCGGTTCAACTTCAACGTCGCGACGCACCTGCGGGCCGATCTTCGCCGCGCTGGCGCCCGGGTGGTGCTGACCCGGACCAGCAACGACGGGGTCGGCCCCTGCGTGAACCGCCGGGCCAAGATCCTCAATGCGGCCCGCGCCGACGTGGCGATCGATATCCACGCCGACGGCGGGCCGCCCTGGGGCCGGGGCTTCACAGTCCTCGAGCCGGTCGCCGACGGCCCGAACAACAAGGTGATCGGCCCCTCGCGGCGATTCGGCGCCGACGTCCGGGCCGCGATGCTTGCAGATACATCGATGCCGGTCAGCGACTACTACGGCCACGGCGGCATCCAGTTCCGCGATGACCTGGCCGGGCTGAACCTCAGCACCGTGCCCAAGGTCCTCATCGAATGCGGGAACATGCGTAACGCGGTTGACGCGCGGCTGCTCACGAGCGTGTCGTTCCAGAGACGGCTGGCGGCCGCGTTCGCCGCGGCGATTACCCGCTTCCTGGCTCACGCCTAGCACCGGGTCCTGGCTTACGCCTGGCGCCGGGACGCGGGGCGGCCCGGCGCGGCTAGTTGTTGCGCAGCGAGATTCCGTCCGATGCGCCGATGATGTCGGCTTCGACGGCGCGCAGGCCGTGGCCCAGGCGCTCGCGCGCCTGCCGGAGCAGCTTGAGCGAGTTGCTGGCCGGGCCCTGCGCGGCGGCGCGTTCCGGGTCGGCGCCATGCTCCTCGATCAGGTGGGCCTGCAGGGCCGCGGCGACCTCGTCGGCCGCCTTCAGCGCGTGGTAGATGGCCCGGTCTCGTGCGGTGTCGTCAACCATGCCGCCAGTATCCCGCAGCGCCGGCGCCGCCGCCTGGTCACTGCGCGGGGGTGCGCAGGTCGATGCCGAGCTTGGCGATGGCGTAGGAAGCGACGAAGTCCAGGTCTTCCTGGCTGGCCCGGGTGAGCGCGTGCCCGGGCCCGAAAGCCTCGTGACAGTCGGCGAGCGCGCGCTCATATTGCGCGACCGAATAGGCGAGCTTGCCGGCCAGGTGGTAGGACAGCGCCAGTTCGCGGCGGGTGATGATCGTGTCCCGGTGCCAGGGGCCTTGCACGCGTTCCCGGTCGGCGAGGGCACGCCGGTGATGCTTGACCGCGTCCTTGGGCTTCTTGGCCGTGCGGTAGGCCAGGGCGAGGCTGGCCCGGGCGGCGATCGTGTCGAGGTGGTCTGGCCCCTGCACTCGGTCCAGCTCGGATAGGGCGCGCTTGCGCAGGTCGATGGCGTCCTTGGCCCGCCCGGCCGCCAGGTAGCTGTCCGCGAGGTTGCCCCGGGCGGCCAGCGTGTCCTGGTGGCTGGCGCCGAGCACCTGCTCGCATTCGGCGACGGTCTGCGCGGTCAGGTCGATGGCGTCCTGCGCGCGGTCGGCGGCGTGGTAGGCCCGGGCGAGGCTCGCCCGGGCGGCCAGCGTGGCCGGGTGGCAGGCGCCCTCTGTGCTCGCGAGCTGGGTGAGCACGTCCCGGTACATGGCGATGGCCTCACCGGGGTGCTCCGAGGTTCCGCATGCGTTACCGAGGAGGTCGCGAAACCGTACGGTCTGGGCGTGCCGGGGCCCGAGCTGCCGCTGGCTGATGCCGAGCATCGTCTGCCAGTAGGCCATGGCAGGCCCCGAATGCCCGCTGCTGACAAGGCTCTGCCCTGCCTGCACCAGCGCCGGGTGGCACTGCGGCGTCCAGAGCGCGGTGCCGCCTATCTCCTGCAGCTTCGCGGCGCAGTCACGCAGAGATTGCTCGACTTCGGCCGGCCGGGGCGGGCCGGACCAGACCTCGGCCAGCGCGTCCGCCGCCGCCAGGACCGCCTGGTCGCGCTCGGCGGGGGACAGGCCCTGCCGGGCCAGGGTCTGGACAAGCTCGTGCGCCAGCACCGTACGGGCGGCGCTGCCGGGATCGATGGTCACCAGGCCCGCCCGGGCCAGGTTGTGCACGGCACCGCGAGCCTGCGCCTCGTCGGGAACGAACGCTTCCCGGTATCCGGACAGGTAGGCGCGCGCGGCCTGACTGCCCAGCAGCGCGGCGGGGATGCCCTGCGGGGTGAGCACCGAGATCAGGGTCAGGGCCCGCCCGGCCAGTCCGGCCGGCGCCAGCTGATCGGCGAACTCGGCCGACAGCGACCAGGCGGCCGCCGCTATCGACGCGTACGTATCGGCCGAGCCCGCGGTCAGCTGGGACTTGCGCTCGGCAAGCAGTGCCCGGTACTCGCGGCAGTCCAGGCTGGCGCCGGTCATCACGGCCGCGGCCTGGGCCAGCGCGATCGGCAGGAAGCCCAGCTCGGTGGCGAGATCCGGCGCGCCGATCCGCTGGTCGGGTTCGGTGCGCAGCCATTCGGTCAAGTACCCCAGTGCCTCGCGCGGGCTGAACGCGCCCACCATCGTCAGATGCGAGTCCGGCCGCTGCACCGCGTCCCGGCGGTTGGTGGTGACCAGCACGCGTCCTGCGGCGCCGCGCGGCCACAAGTCCTCGAGCGTGCCGGCATCGCTGAGATCATCGAGCACCACGAGCCAGGGCTGGTCGGTGCTGGCCAGCCAGTCCCGGAACCGGGCGGCGGCCTGCTGCGGGCCCTCGGCCGGGGGCAGCATACCCATATCGTGCCAGGCCCGCGCGTAGCTTCCGATGACCGCGTCCTGGCTGGTGGCGGTAATCCAGAGCACCAGGCCGGCCGCTGCGTGATCGAGGTAGCCACGGGCCACGGTGGCGGCGAGATGAGTCTTGCCGGTGCCGCCCAGCCCGCCCAGGCTGCGGGCGGCGCCGTCATCGGGCGGCAGCAGTACGGTGGTCCGGCCCGGCGGCAGGCTGGCGGGATCGAGGCCGGTCTCCTGGCGCGGACTGTACGAACCGGCCAGGGGCGGGATCTGCCCGGACAGGACCGGCCGGCCCGATGTGCGCGATCGCGCCAGGCCCGCTCGTCCCGCGCTGCTCGTCATGGTCTCGGTCACTCGCCTCCGCGGTTGCCTGGCCTTCCTGGCCGGCGATCTTCGCCGACGCGCCGGTCATTTTAGCGAGAATGTCTCGCCGGGGAATCGATTCCAGCGGGTCCGGCCATCACCGCCGTGGCCGCGCAGATCAGCGTCCTGCGGCCGCCGGCGCGAACCAGAGATGAGTGATCTTCGTCACGAAATCCGCCTGATCCAGCACAGGTTCATATCCCGAACGGTGCCCGGTTCCAGCCCGCACCGCGGCGGCGGCCCCAGCCGCCGCCGAACTCGCGGCCGCGACCGCCGTCAACACGCCCAGCACCTTCCTGATCATGGGAAACATCCTTTTCCAGGCGCTGGAGGAACCGTGGCAGGCAGCGGGTGACGAATGGCGAGAACGGCGGCCGCGACGGCCCGGGCGCAGCCTCAGGAGGCGAACCCGGGCGATAGGCGCGGTTCATCCCGTTTTGGCGTTCCCGCCAAAAAGCGCATACGTTGGCCGACGCACGAGAAACCGATCACTGAGGAGCGTCGAGATGAACACAGGGAGTGAGATCACGACTCTCTCTGAGTAGATCAGGCAGCCCCGGCCAAGCGTGTTAGCAGCACGTGGCCGGGGCCTTTGCATGGCAAGGAACCTCGGAGGTAAACAAGCCATGACATTCACCAGTATCGCAGCAGGCGGAGTCGCCAAGACCGCACTAGCGGTCACGATTTCGATGCATCCTGCTGCGGCTCACCATCACGACGGCAGCCGCCACGTCACGGTCCGGCCCGGCGACACGCTGAGCTCGATCAGCAAGCACGAGTACGGCAGCGCCGCCCGGTGGCCCGCCCTGTGGTGGATCAACCGGCAGCACGTGCACAACCCGTCCAGCATCCGGGTCGGACAGCGGCTCAGCCTGCCGGACCACCGCCCGGTGAAGCCGTGGATCACCAAGGCCGCGATGGCGGCGATCCCGGCCCCGGCGCCCGCGCCCGCCGCGGCGCCCGCCGCGTCCGCGCCGGCCGCGGCGGCCGCCCCGGCTCCGGTCGCGTCAGCTCCGGTCACGTCCACGGGGAGCTACAGCGCCTCGTCGGGCAGCTTCCAGAACTGCGTGATCCAGGCCGAGAGCGGCGGCAACGCCTCGGCGGTCAACGGCTCCACCGGTGCGGGCGGCCTGTACGGCTTCATGCCGTCCACCTGGCAGTCGCTCGGATACTCCGGGAACCCCCAGGATGCGCCGGTGTCGGTGCAGAACGCCGCGTTCGCCAAGGAGTACGCGCGGGCCGGGTCGAGCCCGTGGTCGGCTTACGACGGCTGCTAGATCGCCCGACGAGCAAGCCCCGGCCCGCATGGGCCGGGGCTTGCTCGCGTCCCGGGCCACCAGCCTGGTTCCCTGGCGTTCCGGCCGGGCGACCCGGCCGGCCGGGTGTATCTGAATCCGGCATCCCGCACTCTGTACCTGCATGACGGACGCGCGCGGACACCACGGGGGGCGCGCCGGCCGGGGCACGGGGGACGCACATGCGCATTCTGCTGATATCGAGCGCTTACAACAGCATGACCCAGCGGGTCCATGTCGAGCTGGCCGACCGCGGCCACGAGGTATCGGTCGAGCTCGCGCTCGGCGATGAGGTGATGCGCGGGGCGGTCCGCCGCTTCGACCCGCACCTGATCGTCGCGCCGATGCTCACCACCGCGATTCCCGCCGACATCTGGTCGGCCCGCCCGTGCTTCATCGTCCATCCCGGGCCCCCGGGCGACCGCGGTCCCTCATCCCTCGACTGGGCGATCACGGAGGGCGCCGGCCGCTGGGGGGTCACCATCCTGCAGGCGAATGCCGAGATGGACGCGGGCGACATCTGGGCCAGCGCGGATTTCACGATGCCCCGCAGCTCGAAGGGCTCGCTGTACCGGACCGAGGTGGCCGACGCGGCGCTGGATGCCCTGCTGCTGGCGGTCACGCGGTTCGAGGCGGGCGGGTACCGGCCCGAGCCGCTGGACTACAGCCGTCCCGGCGTCACCGGCAGGCTGCGGCCGCCCTGCCGCCAGGAGCACCGCAGGATCGACTGGCAGGCCGAGCCCACGACCTCGGTGCTGGCCAGGCTGCGCGCCGCCGATTCCAGGCCCGGGGTCCTCGACGTGATCGGCGGCACCGAGTATTTCCTGTTCGGCGGCTACGAGGAAGATCAGCTGCGTGGTGATCCGGGGGCGATCGTGGCCCGCCGGGACGGCGCGATCTGCCGGGCGACCGCGGACGGCGCGGTCTGGATCCCGCAGTTGCGGCGTCGCCCGGCGCCGGGCGGTCCGGCGACCTTCAAGCTGCCGGCCACGCTGGCGCTCGGCGACCGCGCCGCCGCTGTGCCGCGCGCCGTCGCGCCGCTGACGGCGCCGCCGGGCCGGCGTACCTACCAGGAGGTCAGCTACCGCGAATCAGCCGGCGTCGGCTACCTAGAGTTCTCGTTTCCCGGCGGCGCCATGAGCACCGGGCAATGCCGCAGGCTGCTGGCCGCCTACCGGCACGCTCAGCGCCGTCCGGTGCGGGTGATCGTGCTCGGCGGGCCCAGGGACGTCTTCTCCAACGGCATCCACCTGAACGTGATCGAGGCGGCCGGTGATCCCGCGGCAGAGTCCTGGCGCAACATCAACGCGATCAACGACCTGGTGGAGGCGATCCTGACCACCACCGAGCAGCTCACGGTGGCCGCCCTGGCCGGCAACGCCGCGGCCGGAGGGCTGATGCTCGCGCTCGCCGCCGACGAGGTCTGGTGCCGGGACGGCGCGGTACTCAACCCGCATTACCGGCTCATGGGCCTGCACGGCTCGGAGTACTGGACCTACACCCTGCCCCGCCGGGTCGGCGCGGAACAGGCGGCCCGGCTCACCGACGCATGCCTGCCGGTCAGTCCCGCGTCGGCCGCGGCGTCCGGCCTGATCGACCGGGTGATCGCGGGCGGAGCGGCCAGCTATCGCGCCCAGGTCACCGGCATGGCCGAGAGGCTGGCCCGCCGCCCGGACTGCCCGCAGCGGCTGGCCGCGAAGGCACGGCAGCTCAGCGCGGCCACCGCGGTTCAGCCGCTGCACGCCTACCGGCAGGCAGAGCTGGCCATCATGAGCCGGAACTTCTTCGATCCGCGCGAGGCCTACCCCCGGCTGCGCAGGGCCTTCGTCTACAAGCACAAGCCGACGCGAACCCCGCCGCACCTCGCTCGCCCCCGTCCTCGCGGGCGCGGCCCGGACCGGCTCAGGAACCGTCCGCGCCGAGCGCGGTCGTGATCTGCTGGATGGCCTCGGTCTCGGCCGGGCTCACGCTCTGCCCCGCTTCCCGGTGCGCGGCCGCGACCTTGTTCGCCAGGGTGAGGACAAAGCGCCGGTAGTCGTCGAGTTCCGCGGCCGTCGCCTTGGCCTCGACCAGCGCCACCGCGCCGCGCAGGTGCGCGAGCCCGCTATCCCTGAGTTCCTCGGCGGAGTGGTACCGGGTGTGATCCACTTCCGGCTTGGCCGCCACGATCTCGTCGAGGAGCTCGCTCTCGCCGTGCTGGGAGCGCGCCTCGACATAGGCCTTCGACATCGCGATCGTCTCACGGAACGTCCCGCCGCGCGCCGCCGTGACCACGATCATGCCGGCGGTGGGCGGGCCCTCGCGTACCGTCTTCCATTCCTCCGGCGAAAAGGCGGCCTTCGTCGTCATGCCATGCTCCTTCGGTGCAGGGTGAGGAAGCCGAGCCTAGCGAACATCCACGCGCTGGGCCGGTTAGGTTAGCTCCGCCCCGGGGACCACTTGATCATGCTGATCATGACGCGTGGTGGCGCACCCAGCTTCCGGCCGCGGCCGGAAGGCCGCTGATGACGTCCTCCGGCCCGCAGCAGGGCGCCGGGCCGGCCGCTCATCCGGTGACGGTCACTGTCGGCGCCGGGCCTGCGGGTCCGGTCATCCCTGCTGATTTCGCCGGGCTGAGTTTCGAGCGGGGCCCGCTCACCGGCGGGAACGCCGGCGTGTCGGGCGACATGTTCAGCCCGGACGACCATTCGCTCATCACCCTGTTCCGCAATGCGGGCCTGCGCAACCTTCGCATCGGCGGGGGCACGGTCGATCAGCTGATCCCGGCGGGCACGGGCAGCGACGGCTTCGCCGGAATCGACAGCCTGTTTGCGTTCGCCGCAGCGGCCGGGGTGAAGGTCGTCTACTCGCTGCGCCTGCTCAGCCCCGCTGCCCAGCCCGCCGGCGACCTGAAAACGCTCCATGCCCAGGCCGCCGCGCACATCTGGAGTCGCCACCGGGACACTGTGTCCAGCTTCGCCATCGGCAACGAGCCGGACTGGCATGCCTCCCACAGCTACCAGGGCCATCGGCTGGACCCGGCGATCTACGAGGAGCTGTCCGGCGTGCCGGGCAGTGCGTACCCGTCCTACCAGGCCCGGTGGCGGAGCATTGCCGACGCGATCGCGGCCGCGGCGCCGGGAGCGCCGTTGTCCGGCCCGGACACGGGCGCCTACACCAAGAAGACCTACACTCCCGATCCTGACCGCGGGGTGTCGTGGGCCGAACGGCTTGCCCGTGATGAACGGGACACGGGCCGGATAGTAGAGGTCTCCCAGCATTACTACGTGGGGGGTTCACCCGGACAGACGACCGCGGAGCAGGCGATCAGCAACATGCTGTCTCCCCAGTGGGTGAACGACGCCGAGATCGGGACGCAGCCGGCGAACAGCACGTACATCCCCTATCCCTGGCTCTATGAGAACAACCTCGCCCCGGTGGTCGCGACCGGCCTGCCCTACCGGCTCACCGAATCCAACGACTACCTCGTCGGCGTTCCGGGAGCCAGCAACGCTTTCGCCTCGGCGCTGTGGGCGCTGGATCACCTGCACTGGTTCGCCGCCCACGGCGCCGCGGGGGTGAATTTCCACAACAAGCGGTGGCTCTGGACGGACACGATCGTGCCCGATCCGGCCGGCGGCGGGGGCTACGTGATCAACCCGAAGGGATACGGCATCAAAGCGTTCACCCTCGGCTCGGCCGGGCAGGTCAAGCCCATCCGGATCCAGAATCCGGATGGCATCAACCTGACCGCCTACTGCGCCGGCGCAGCGGGCGGGGACTACGTCACGGTCATCAACAAGACACACGGCGCGAGCGCGGCAGATGCGGCCGTGACGATCATCCCGTCCGGCCCCGGGGGGCAGGGGGCGCAGCTCATGACCCTCGCCGGCGGACAGCCGGGAGACGCCGGGGGAGCCGGCGCCACCCTCGGCGGCGCCGAGATCACCGGCGGCAGCGCCTGGAACGGGGAATGGAGTCCGCTGGCTGCCGATCCGCGGGCGGGAATCAGCCTGATCGTCAAGGCCGCCACCGCGGCCATCGTCAGGCTCGGCTAGGGGGGGCAGGTTGCGTCTCGGCCAGGCCGCCGGCGTAGAAGTGGCGGGCGGCGTCGATAAGCTCGTCAAGCGGCGGCCACCACGGCCCGTGCTCCAGCGACCTGAGCGTGTCCAGCACGCGGGCCGCCTGTCCGGGCAGGCCGGCGATCCCGGCGACGACGGCGCGGCGCGGCCTGGCGGCCCGCAGCGGCCCCAGGTACAGGTCAGGGGCGGCCTCGTCCGGCGCCGCCGCCACCATGATCAGGTAGTAGTCGGGCAGGTCGAACCGCTTGGCCCGCCAGGCCGCGAGAGCCTCCGCGGCGCACTGCTCGAATCGCGCTGCCCCGCCAGGGCCGCCCGCAACGTCCCACATCGCCCGCCACGCCGCCGCCACGCCGGCCAGCGGGTCTTCGGGCACGATCACGTAGGCCGACTGCCGCCGGGCCGCCTCGCGCAGCGCCTGCGCTCCCGCCTCCCAGCCCGGCCGCGCCGCCGCAGCCTCCTCGGCTTCGGGCTGGCCGGCCCCGGCCGCCGGGGCGCGGGCCACCGAGACGTTCGCCGGCCGGCCCAGCTCGGCCAGCAGACCCCCGGCTACTTCGCCGACCAGGACCACCACCGTGGAAGACTCACGCCGCATCGGCCTGATCCTAAGACCTCGGCGCCGCCCCGGTGCAGCCGCGTCGCCTGACCGGTCGGCCCGGGTTGCCGCGCTCGGCGTCACCGTCGTCGTCGCCGATTCCCATCACAGGCGACACTCGGGCACGGTAGCTTAAGCGGGTCCTGACTTGAACGGGGCGGGGCCGCACGGACGGGACTCACCCGGGACGGGTACGAGAGTCCCGCGGGCAGCTCCCCGATGACCGAGGAGAAACATATTCATGGCCGCCACGCTTCGGGAGATCCTGCTCGCGCCGGACGTCCAGCCCCAGGTGATCGATGACTGCCAGACGCTGATCGATGAAGAAGTCTCCGAGAAGTCAGGCGTCTCCGGGGCCGCGGTCAAGCTCGCCTACAAGACGGTGAAGAAGATCGCTCCTGGCCACATCCGGCACCTGGTGAAATCCCTGCTTCCGGACCTGGCGGACACGCTCGAGCCGTACTGGGCGGACTTCACCGCCTCGGGCGGTTCGGAGTTCGGCGACTACCTGGCCAAGCGCGGCAATGAGGTAGCGGAGGCACTGCTCTCGGTGACCGACGCACGCGCGGCGCGGTCCAGCCGGGCCACCGTCATCAAGGCGTACAAGACCGTTCGCGGCGGCGCCGTCAAGAACGTGGAGGCCGCGCTGCCGCGCGTCGGCGACCTGGTGCTGAAGTACGCGAGCTGACCGCCGGGCGCAGCCGGGAGGGCCCGCCGGGGCGGCGAGCCCTGCCGGCTGACCTCGGGTGCTGCGTCAGCCGGCCTTGTAGCTGTAGGGGATGTTGATCAGCTCGTCACCGGCGTCCGTGCCCAGGTTGAACGTGTCCACGCCGATGAAACCGCGGACCACCTTTCCCTTGGGCGCGGTCGGGGTGATGGTGAGCCTGATGGTGCCCGTCTGGCCGGGGCCAAGGTGAAGCGGCGTGTAGGGCGCGTTCGGGTCGACGCTCTGCGCCCAGACGTCGCCGCTGCTCGCGGACACGGCCGAGTCGAACGGGCTGGTGCTGGCCACCGCGGCCAGGTTCACCTTCCCGGTGGTCGGGGCGGTGAATGGCCCGGTCGCGTCGGGCAGGCCGAAGAAGAACCCGGGGGCTACCTGCGGCGCGGCGAGAACCGCGACCGATGTGCGGCCGGACGAGAGGCCGAGCACGTCGGGGTCTCCGAACGCCCAGGAGACGTCAATGGTGACCGGCACCGTGCCCCTGGCCGCCACGGTCAGGGCCCTGGTACCCGGCGGGACCAGCCAGTTCGGCTGGGCGGACAGCGACAGCGGCAGCGCCACCTGGTTCACGTCGCTGCCGAGCAGCTCTTGCCGGACGCGCCGGTCCAGCCGCGCGTCGGCGAAGAAATCCTTCGCGGAGTTGCCGGTGTTGGTCACCGTGATGGTGGCCGTGACCGGATGGCCCGCGCGCAGCACCCTGGTCGGGGAGTTCGGGATGCCGTGGCTGTGCACCGAGAGCGGTGAACGAGATCGATCCGGCGTACGGCTCGCTCAGCCGCGCCCCGTTGCCGGGGCCGGCCACACTCAGCACCAGGGTCCACCGTCCTGGTTGCGGTGCCCGGCGGAAGAACTGCATGGTGCGGCCGAAGCCGAGGAAGTTACCGTCCGCGTCGAACCGGGCCGACGACTGGGCATCCAGCGGCTGCCCGTTCGGATCGATGAGGAACCCGTTGAGGTTGTAACCGCGGTCCGCCAGCCGGATGCCGGCGTTCAGCGACGACCTGTTCCCCGGCACCGTGAACTGGTAAGCGAACTGCTGCCCGGCGTTGCCGGTGGCGCCGCCGCCGGTCAGGCTGCCGCTGAACGACCCGCCGCTCCGGCTGACGGGGACGAGCGAGCGGACGATGACCGGGATGCTCCCGTCCCTGCCGCCGCCGGTGCCCAGGTGCAGCCGGAGCGCCTCGTCGCCCGCCTGCCGGCTAGCGGCCTTCACCGTGAACACGGCGGTCTGGCCGGGCTTGAGCGTGCGGGCTGACGGCGACACCGAGCCCGCCTGGCGGAACCGCTCGGCCTGGTAGGAGAACTTGACCGCCCCGAAGTACGGGGCTGTGCTGACCGTGAAGATCGACGCGGTCCAGGTGCCCGGGATGGGATCGTGCACTTCCACGTGCCCGAACCCGCTCTGGTCCGTCCCGAGCAGCGAGTACGCGGCGACGTTGCCCCGCGGGTCGAACAGCGTCTCGAAGGCGGCGCCGCTGATGTTCTGGGCGTCCCAGGTGATGTTGCCGTTGAGGTTGCCTGCCCCGGCCGGGACGGTGAACGTGTGCAGCGCGTAGGAAGCGGTGTTCCCTTCGCCGTCTATGAGGGTCGGCGACGAGGAGCTGAGGGTGACCGAGCCGGTGTCGTTCGACAGCGTCACCGGGCGGCCGGACAGGGCCGGCCTGACCGTCCTGGAGGTAGCGCCCTCGTTGGTGACGGCCACGCTGGCGATGGCCTGCCGGCCCGCGTTCACGGTGGCGTTCAGGGCTGTCTTGCTGACCAGCAAGGTGCGGCCCCGCGGGCTCTTGCTGTGGATGGACTCGGCAAGCTGGACGGCCTTGACCGCGTTCACCAGCCCGGCGCCCTGGTGGCCGGCGGGCGCGCCCAGGTCGGCGGCGGTGCTGACGATGATCCGCTCGACCAGCGCCGGGGACGGCAGGTGGCCGTGGTGGGTCCTGGCGTAGGCCTCGATGACCAGGGCGGCGGTAGCCGAGGTCTCGGGACAGGACGCGCTGGTGCCGCCGGCCGCCCAGATCGGCGGCGGGTTGGTGCCGTGGTCGATGTCGGCGCAGCCGGCGAAGCGCGCCGTGTCGCTGCTGCACAGCGACCAGCCGCGGTCCCCGGGGGCGACCACGTCCACCGTGTGCGGGCGGAACTGAGTGACGCCGTCCGAGCTGAGCGCGGTGATGTTGTTGTTCTCCCAGCCGCCGGGTGACAGCTGCGTGGTGTACCGGGTGGTCTGCCGGTAGACCCGGTAGGTGGTCGTGCCGCCGACGGCGATCACGCCGGGCGAGGTGGCCGGCGAGCCGATGTTATTGAACGGGCCTGCGTCGCCGCTGCTGGCCACGACCGTCACGCCCGCTGCCACCGCGGCCTGGTCGGCCAGGGCCACCGGGTCATTGTGGGTATCGGGGATCGGGTTCCCGCCGATGGACTCGTTGAGCACCTTGACGTGATCGTGCATGACGGCCCATTCGACCGCCTGGATGATCTGCGAGTCGAAGAAGCCGGCCGCGCTGCCCGCCACGTTCAGCACCGCGAGGCTGGCGCCGGGGGCGATGCCCTGGATCTTGATGTTGCATCCCGGCGGCAGCGGGTGCGCCGGGTTGACGAAGCCGGACAGGTCGTAGGTCTGGTTGCCCTGCGAGGCGATCGTGCCGGCGTCCAGGAAGGCCTCCCGGCCATCGGTGGGCGCGGTGGGCCCGAACCCGCTGAAGTCGCGGTAGTCGAAGATGACGTGCTGGCCGCCGGCCCGGATCAGGTCCGGGTTGTTCGGGTCGATGCCGTCGGCGATGATCCCGACCTTGATGCCCGCCCCATTCACGATCTTGTTCGCGGCTGCCACGTGCATCACCTGGCGCGCCTCCGGCTCGGCCAGCGGCCTGGCCGGGTCGGCCGGGCAGATCTGCTGCGCGGCAGCGGCCTTCGGGGCGCGCTGGCCCCGGCGCGCGGCGGCGGGGAAGATCGGGCCGTCCCCGCTGCCGAGCGAGGCGAAGCGGCGGGTGGCGTCCGGGACGACGGTCTTGACCGCGGGGTCGTGCTTCAGCCTGCTGGCCTCGGCGGCGGAGATCGTGGCCGCGATCGCGTCGATGATGTGGAAGCTCCGCACGTGCGAGGCGTGCACCTGCCTCAGCTCGGCCATGACGCCGGCCTGGGCGACGCTGGCGGCCCGGGTCCGCGCGGTCGCGGTGGCGCCTGCCGCGGGCATGCTCGGTAGCTGGTTCTTGAAGATGATGATCGACTGCTGGGTCGCGCGCGCGGCCAGGCGTTCGACCTGCGCCGCGGTGAGCACGGAGCGCTTGCCGTTGAACACGGCATGTCCCGGCGACCGCGCGGCCGCCGCCGTGCCGCTGATGGCCAGCGGGAGCAGCGCGGCGGCAGTTAAGAGCACGAACAGGCGAAACCTGAAGCGAGAACGCACGACTAGCACTCCTTCCAGAATCCGCGCTCGGTGATCCGTGACCACCCGCGGACAGTTCCGGTCCCGAAGCTAGCCTTTGCCTTCCAATTAACTTGTCAAGACCTGACTTTGAACTTTGGTCCCGGGCCGGATCTAGGTCAGGGCCGGCGGGACGGCGTCGGCAGCTACAGCCGCCGACCGGCGGCGGGGCGGCCTCGTGGGTGCGGGAGCGTTCCGGATGACCGGGCCGGCGCCCGGCCACGCGCGCGCGTTACCTCGCCGTTATAAAAGCGTTATCTCTCTGGCGCCGGGAAGCAATCGTTTGCCCGCGGGACCGGTGCGATCCTACGGCCAAGGAGGCCGCCATGAAACGCTCACCAGGTTCCATCGTGCGTGACGTCCGTTCCCGGCAGGGCTATCGGGCCCGTAGCTTCTCCCGATGGCCGGCGGGCGCAGCGGTGCTGGCCGCGGCGGCGCTGGCCATCGCGGGCTGCGGCAGCTCAGGCAAGCCGTCCAGCTCCAGTTCCAGTTCCAGCAGTGCGCAGGCTGCGGGGCACGCCGGCGGGACGTGGACGATCCTGGCCAACTCCGCCTTCGGCGTCGCCGACCCGGCGCAGAACTACACGGCCGAGGAGTGGCAGCTGCTCATCGACACCCACGACGGCCTGACGGCGTTCGCGAAGGTCGCCGGCGTGGCTGGCAACAAGATCGTGCCTGACCTGGCCACGTCCATCCCCAAGCCGACCAACGGCGGCAAGACCTACGTGTTCCACATCCGCCGGGGGATCGAGTTCTCCAACGGCAAGACGCTCAAGCCCAGCGACTTCGTCACCACGTTCGAGCGGCAGTTCACCGTGCCCGGGCCGACCTCGTTCTACTCCGACTTCGTCGGCGCGAGCAAGTGCAGCACCAAGGGCTGCAACCTGAGCAAGGGCGTGGTGGCCAGCAACTCGGCCTACACGCTGACGATCAACCTGACCGCGCCCGACCCCGAGCTGATGGACCAGCTCGCGGTGCCGTTCGCGTTCGTGGTGCCGGCCAGCACGTCGCTGAAGCTGACCGGCAACAACGTCCCGCCGGGCACCGGGCCGTACATGTGGAAGTCGTACAACCCGAACACCGAGGCCGTGCTGGTCCGCAACCCGCACTTCCACGTGTGGAACGCGCAGGCGCAGCCCGCCGGGTACCCGGACAAGATCGTCGAGAAGTACGGGCTGCAGGTCTCCGACGAGGTCACCGAGGTACTGAACGGCGGAGCCAACGAGGTCTTCGACGGCGACCCGATACCGTCCGACCAGCTCAGCACGCTGAACAGCCCGAAGTACGCCGGCCAGGTGCACGTGAACACGCTGACTGCCGACTACTACTACGCCCTGAACACCAAGCGGCCCCCGTTCAACAACCTGCAGGCCAGGCAGGCGATCAACTACGCGGCCAACCGCACGGCCTACGTCAAGATCTTCGGCGGCCCATCGCTCGCCGTGCCGACGTGCCAGATCCTGCCGCCCAACTTCCCCTCCTACTCGCCGTACTGCCCGTACACCGCGGGCTCCAGCCACACCAAGTGGACCGCGCCCGACCTGGCCAAGGCCAAGCAGCTGGTGCAGCAGTCGGGCACGGCCGGGACGAAGGTGATCGTCGACGCCACCACCGACCAGGTCGGCAAGGCGCTCGCCGAGCAGATGGTTTCGGACCTGAACTCGATCGGCTACAAGGCCTCGACCCAGCTGCTGTCGTCCAGCGTCCAGTACCCGTTCATCCAGAACTCCTCCAACTCCGCCAAGTGGAACGTCGGCTACTCGCAGTGGTTCCAGGACTACCCGGCCGCCTCGGACTTCCTGAACGTGCTGCTCGGCTGCGGCACCATCCACCCGAACAGCGACGCCAGCCCGAACATCGCCGCGTTCTGCCAGAAGAACATCCAGTCGCAGATCAACCAGGCCGAGGCGGACGAGTCCGCCAACCCATCCGAGGCGGCCAGGCTGTGGACCCAGATCGACCACGAGGACACCAACGCGGCTCCCTGGGTCGACATGTTCAATCCGAAGCAGATCGACGTGCTGTCGAGCAACGTCCACGGTTACATGTGGAATCCGGAGTGGAACATCCTCATCGACAGGCTGTGGCAAGGTTAGGCCCGGGGTAAGCCGGAGCCTGGTGGGGGAGCCACATGGCCACTCTGCTGGAGCAGGTTAAGGTTGACACGGAGTTGCGGCCGGCCATCGCCGGCCGCAACCCGTGGGCGCTTGCGGCCCGGCGGCTGTGGCGCAACCGCATCGCGATGGCCTCGCTGGTGTTGTTCCTGCTGATCGTGGTGCTGTGCCTGGCCGCGCCGCTGTACGCGCACGACGTGGCGCACGTGAACCCGTTCGTGCCGAACCTGGACGGGCACACGGTGGTCGGCGGCAAGCTGGTGCCGGTGATGCAGCGGGGCGGCGGGGCCCTGCGCCTGGGCGAGACGCCCATCGGGCCCACGTGGGATATCAGCCACTACTTCCTCGGCGCGGACAGCACCGGCCGTGACGTCGCCGCCCTGCTGCTGTACGGCGGGCGCAGTTCCCTGCTGATCGGGATCGGCTCCGCGGTCCTGTGCTCCATCGCGGCCACCGTGGTGGCCCTGATCGCCGGCTTCTTCGGCGGCACCACGGACGCGCTGCTGTCCCGCCTCATGGACGTGATCTGGGCCTTCCCGGTGTACCTGCTGGCGATATCCATCTCGACCGAGCTGCTCACCCACACCAGCGGGATCCAGATCGGGCCGCTGAACGTCAGTGCGACCAGCCTCTGGGTGCCCACGATCATCATCGCGTTCATCTACGTGCCGTACGTGTACCGGCCGGTGCGCGGCCAGGTGCTCTCGGTGGTCAACAAGGAGTTCGTGGAGGCGGCGATCTCCCAGGGGGCCTCCAACCTGAGGCTGATCTTCTCCGAGATCCTGCCCAACGTGGTGTCCACGGTGATCGTGCTGCTGCCTCTGATGATCGCCACCACGATCCTGACCGAGGCGGCGCTTTCCTTCCTTTCCATCGGCGTCCAGCCGCCGAACGTCAGCTGGGGAACGATCATCCAGGACGGCACGGACCTGGTGTACACCCGGCCCTGGGTGACGATCGCTCCCGGGCTCATGATCCTGCTCACGGTGCTGTCGCTGAACGTGCTGGGCGACGGCGTCAGGGACGCCCTGGACCCGCGGGCCAAGCTGCGGGTGGAGGGTTAAGTGGCGGGCAGGCGCTCATGCTGACGTTCATCGTCCGGCGGCTGCTGTGGACCGTGCTGGTCATGTTCGTGATCACGGTGGTCGTGTTCATCATCTTCTTCAAGACCCCGGGCGTCGATCCGGCCCGCGCCATCGCGGGCCGCAGCCCTAACCCGCAGACCCTCGCGGAGATCCGGGCGCAGCTCGGGCTCAACCGGCCTTTCCCGGTCGAGTACGGCATCATGATGAAGAAGCTCTTCATCACCCGGGATCTGGTGTCCTACTCCAACCAGGGCGTGCGGGTGGTTCAGGAGATCTTCGCGGCCACCCCCGCGACCCTGTCGCTCGTCTTCGGCGCCGCGGTGCTCTGGGTGGTGCTGGCGATCGGGGTAGGGATCGCCGCTGCCCTGCTCAAGGGGACGATCTTCGATCCGCTGCTGATGGTCGCGGCCTTGATCGGCGTCTCCGCGCCCGTGTTCTGGGTGGGCCAGATCGTCAACATCGTCAGCCAGGGCGGCCTGCACAGCACGTTCCTGTTCAGCTGGGTGCCCCCGCTCGGCTATACCCCGTTCACCCAGAGCCCGGCGCTGTGGTTCAAGGGCCTGGTGCTCCCGTGGATCACGCTGTCGATCCTGTACATCGGCTTCTACGGCCGCGTGCTGCGCGCCAACCTGATCGAAACGCAGAACGAGGACTTCATCCGGACCGCCCGCGCGAAGGGACTGTCCGAGCGGCGGGTGTTGATGCGGCACAACGTGCGGACGTCCATGATCACGTTCGTGAGCCTGTTCGGGCTCGACTTCGGCGCCCTGGTCGCCGGCGGGGCCCTGCTCACCGAGGTGGTGTTCGGCATCCACGGGGTCGGGTTCCTCACCTACCAGGCGCTCACCAACCTCGACCTGCCCACGATCATGGCGACCACGGTATACGGGGCGTTCTTCATCGTGGTGGTCAACGCCCTGGTCGACATCGGCTACGCCTGGCTCGACCCGAGGATACGGCCCACATGACGGCGGAGCCGCTGCTCGAGGTGCGCGACCTCAAGGTCAGTTTCCGGACCGAGGACGGCGTGATCCCGGCCGTGGACGGCGTGTCCCTCTCCCTGTCGGAGGGCGAGACGCTGGGCATCGTGGGCGAATCCGGGTCTGGCAAGAGCGTGACGATGATGTCGGTGATGCGGCTGATCAACGACCCGAACGCGCGCTTCGAGGGCGAGGTGCTCTACAAGGGCCGCGACCTGATGAAGCTGACCCGGGACCAGATGCGCGAGATCCGGGGCTCAGGGATCGCGATGATCTTCCAGGACCCGATGACCTCTCTCAATCCGGTGTACCGGATCGGCTGGCAGATCGCCGAGCAGATCCGGGCGCACGAACAGATGTCCAAGCAGGCCGCGCATGCCCGGGCGATCGAGCTGCTGACCGCTGTCGGCATACCGCACGCCGCCCAGCGGGTCGACGGCTACCCGCACCAGTTTTCCGGCGGCATGCGGCAGCGTGTGATGATCGCCATGGCGGTCTCCTGCAACCCGGACATCCTGATCGCGGACGAGCCCACGACCGCGCTGGACGTGACGATCCAGGCCCAGATCCTGAACCTGATCAGGAAGCTCAAGGATGACTTCGGCACCGCCGTCGTGCTGATCACGCACGACATGGGGGTGGTGGCGGACCTGGCCGACCGGATCGCGGTGATGTACGCGGGCCGGATCGTCGAGCGGGGCAGCCGGCGGGATGTCTTCTACGACGCCCAGCATCCTTATACCTGGGGCCTGCTCGGGTCCATCGCCCGGCTGGACCGGCCCAAGCCGAGACGGCTTTCGACGATACCGGGGCTGCCGCCCTCGCTGCTCCGGCTGCCCCCGGGCTGCGCGTTCGGCGACCGCTGCGCGCACCGGTTCGACCGGTGCGACGAGCGGCCCGCGCTGCTGGATAAGGCCGGCGACGGTCACCTGGATGCGTGCCACCTGGACATCGAGAAGAAGAAGAGCCTGCGGGAGACCACCATCCACCCGGAGTTGATCGAGGAAGCAAAATGACAGGTTCCGCCGGGCCGCCGCCGGTGGCTGGCTTGCCCGAGGACCATTCGCCGCCGGCCGCGCCTTCCGCTGCCCCCCGAACGCCCGCCGCAACGTCCGGCCCGAACGGGGACGGGATCATGGACGGGGAGCTGCTGCTGCGCGCCGAGCACGTGACGAAGCACTTTCCGGTCAGGCAGGGAGTCCTGCTTCAGCGCGAGGTAGCGCGGGTCCATGCCGTGGACGATGTCAGCATCGAGCTGCGCGCCGGGGAGACGCTCGGCCTGGTCGGGGAGTCGGGATGCGGCAAGTCGACGCTCGCCCGGTGCCTCGCCCGCCTGTACCCGCTCACCAGCGGAACCGTGGTGTTCGAAGGCCAGGACATCTCCCGTCTGTCCCGGCGCCAGCTGCGGTCGGTCCGGCGTGAATTGCAGATGGTATTCCAGGATCCGTACGCTTCGCTCAACCCGCGCAAGCGGGTCGGCGCGATCATCGGCAACCCGCTGCGCATCCACAAACGCGGCAACCGCAAACAGATCAGGCGCCGCGTGGCCGACCTGCTTGACCTGGTCGGGCTGTCGCCGGAGCACATCAACCGCTACCCGCATGAGTTCTCCGGCGGGCAGCGGCAGCGGATCGGGGTCGCCCGGGCGCTGGCCCTGCAGCCGAGGCTCATCATCGCGGATGAGCCGGTCTCCGCGCTCGACGTCTCGATCCGCGCGCAGGTGATCAACCTGTTCGACGACCTGCAGGACGAATTCCACCTCACCTATATCTTCATCGCCCACGACCTGGGCGTGGTGCGGCACGTATCGGACCGGATCGCGGTCATGTACCTGGGCAAGATCGTCGAGATATCGCCGGGAGAAGAGCTCTACAAAAGGCCCATCCATCCTTATACCGAGGCGCTGCTGTCGGCGGTTCCGATCCCGGATCCGGATCTCGCTGCCGAGCGGCAGCAGATCGTGCTCGAGGGTGACGTGCCGAGCCCGATCACGCCCCCCTCGGGGTGCCGCTTTCACCCGCGCTGCCGGTACGCGACCGAGATCTGCACCCAGCAGGAGCCGCCGCTGGCTGAGCACGGCACGGGAGGCCACCTGGCCGCCTGCCATCATCCACTCGACGGCGGCGCTGCGGCGCAATGAACGGCTGGCCCGGGCCGGGCCAGCAGATCCCCGCGCCGGGAGACCCACTGGCCCGGCCTGCGGGTGGTCGATTCAGGTCAGCACGGGCAAACCGGTGCGGCTACGGTCCTGGCCGCCGTCTTCGCGCCTGCGCGCGGCGACCGGCACGAGGAATGCTCAGGGCACCCACTTACCCAGCGTGAAGGTGGGGTGCCATAGAGCCAAGGGCCAGAAGAGGACAGAGATAATGTACTGAACCCAGCTGTGCAGCGACGCCAGGCTGGTGTCTGTCACCGGCAAATGAGGAGATGCGGTATTCGTAAATATCCCGATCAAAACGTAGACCGCAATGAGAAGACCCTTGGCACTGAAAAGGGTTTTCAGGAAATCCACTTAATTCACATCCCTGTGCCGATATAGTTGACCGCAGCGATTTACCAGGATAGTTCATGCCTAGTTATCTGCAAGCTGACACTCCGGGGCCGTCACCGCGGAGCCAGATCGCCCATCGGGCTCAGATGCCGAGGTCAGCGGCCTGGTCCGAGGGCCGGACAGCGGTCAGGGCAGCAGCTTGGCCCCGCCACCAGGGCGACCGCCGCGCCCGGCTGCCAGACTCCGGCCCACAACCAGGAGGGCAGGTGAGTCCGTTCGGCGGCATTGCGCGCGTCACCCTTCCGGCCGCTGTACCTGAGCACGTGCCAGAGGCCGGCAGCAGCAGGGCCAGCCACAGCACCGCGACGATATGCCCGATCGAGATCAGCTTGGCCGCGGCGCGCGGGAGCGATTTCCGCCGACGGGCCCGGGGCCTTGCCGGGGTGCCGCTCCGCTCCGGCGCCGCACCCCGTGGCCGGCAGCGGGGCGCTAGAGCTCGGGCGCCGGGGCGGGGCGGGCCCGGGTCTGGGCTTCGCGCGCGCTAGCGGTTGCCGCGGCCTGGCTGGCCGGCCGGGCAGGCTGAGCTGCCGGGACGGGCTGACCTGCCGGGACGGTCTGGGCGGCAGGGACGGGCTGCGCCGAGCGGGCTGAGCGGGCAGGAACAGGGCGGCCAGGAAGGCTCCCGCGGCGGCCACGCCGCCGGCTACCAGGGCGCTGACGGTCAGCCCGCGCAGGAACGCGTTGGTGGACGCGTGATGCAGCGCCTGCCCCAGGGCCGGGTGGCCGAGGGCGGTGATCTTGCCGGCGGCCACGTACGCCGCGCCAACGGACTGGTGTGCGATCGCTGCGACCCGGCCGGGCACGCGGGCGGGCATGGTGGCGGTCAGCCGTGATCCGTAGACCGATGCGGACACGCTGCCGATCACGGCCACGCCGAGGGTGCCGCCGATCAGCCGGGTGGAGTCGTTGACGGCCGAGCCGACGCCTGCCTTGGCCCGCGAGATCGCGCCCATGATGGATTCGGTGGCGGGCGCCGAGGTCAGTCCCAGGCCGAGCCCGTACAGCACCATCTGGGCCGCGATCACGCCGTAGCCGAGCGTCGTGCTGGTCGTCGCCGCCACCCAGCCGTAGAACACGGCCGTCGCGACCAGCCCGGTGGTGACGATGAGCTTGGTCCCGGCCCGCACCGCCAGCTGGGTCCCGGCGACCGACCCGGCGCCGACCGACAACGCCACCGGCAGCAGCCGGACACCAGCCGAGAGCGGGCCGTAGCCGCGGACGAACTGGAAGTACTGGGTGATCAGGAAGATGAAGCCGAACAGGGTGAAGAACGACACCGTGACCGCGCCGCTGGCCGCGCTGAACCGCATGTTGCGAAACAGCCGCACATCGAGCATCGGGTGCGCGGCGCGCCGCTCGCGCGCGATGAACGCGGCGAGCAGGACCGCCGAGGCGGCGAAGCCAGCCACGCTGCGCGCCGCTGCCCACCCGTAGTCCGGCGCCTCGATGATGGTGAAGACCAGCAGCGCCATGGTTGCCGACGACAGCACCAGGCCGGGGATGTCCAGAGCCGCCGCGTCCGGGTCCTTCGACGCGGGAACGACCAGCGCCACCAGGACCGCGGCGGCCGCCGCGACCGGCGCCATGGCGATGAAGATGGACGCCCAGCTGAAGTGCTCCAGCAGCCAGCCGCCCACGATCGGCCCCATCGCGATGGCCACGCCCGCGACCGCGCCCCACAAGCCGATGGCGCGAGCCCGTTCCCTTCGCTCGGTGAAGACGTTGGAGATCACCGAGAGGGTCGCCGGGAACGTCATGGCGGCGCCCAGCCCCATCACGGCCCGGGCCGCGATGAGCTGCGCCGGGCTCGTGGTGAAGCCGCCGGCGAGGCTGGCCGTCCCGAACACGGCCAGGCCGGCCAGCAGCATGCCCTTGCGGCCGAACCGGTCGGACAGGCTGCCGAAGGTGAGCAGCAGCGCGGCGAAGACGAGGTTGAAAGAGTCAACGACCCACTGCAGCTGAGTGGTGGTGGCGTGCAACTCGCGCACCATGGCGGGAAGCGCCACGTTCACCAGGGTCGTGTCCAGGTTGACGAGGAACGCCGCCAGCAGCAGCGCGACGAGGATCATGGGCTTGGATCGCATGGTTGAGATATTCAGCTAGTCAGTTTAGAAAGTCAACTTCTTTTTCTTGAAAGTCAACTAATCGTCGGCTAGCCTGTAGCCATGCGTAGCTACGGCCAGTACTGCTCGATTGCCAAGGCGCTGGACGTCATCGGCGACCGGTGGACCATCCTGATCATCAGGGAGCTGCTGATCCGTGGCGCGTGCCGGTATACCGACCTGAAGAACGGGCTGCCGGGAATCGCGACCAACCTGCTGTCAGACCGGATCCGCGAGCTCGAGTCGGCTGGCCTGATCCGGCGCGAAGACGCCCCGCCGCCCATCGCCGCGACGGTGTTCCGGCTGACCGAGACGGGCGGGCAACTGCAGCCCGTCGTCGACGCCATCGCCCGGTGGGGGGTCAGGTACATGATCGAGCCTGCCCCTGGCGATGAATTCCGCGGCCACTGGTTCACTTTCCCGGTCTCGTTCTTCCTGCACGATCGCGATCCCGGCGGGCCACCGGTGTCGATCGAGCTCCGCACGGCCGCCAGCCCGGTGGTCATCGAGATATCCGGCGGCTCGGCTCGCACCCGGCCCGGCCCGGCGGCCGCGCCCGACCTCGTCCTTGACGGCGAACCGCAGCTGATACTCGCCCTGTTCGCCGGCGGGCTCACCGCCGCGCAGGCGGCGGATCGCGGCCTGCGGGTCAGCGGTGACGCCGGCGTGCTGCGGCGCGTACTGCCGGACGGTGGTCAGGCCCGGGCGCCTGAGCCCCATCCGGTCACCATCGCATCAACCAGCGGCGGATGACGGCCGGCCATCCGTTAACCGGCCATGGTCGCATCGGTCGTCTCGCGTGGCCGGTAGGCCGGGCTGCGAAGGTGCCGCAGCCCGATGAAGCCCAGCAGGCCGGCCGCGGCCAGGATCGCGCCCGCCAGCAGCAGGGCAAGCTCGAAGCCCCGCAGGAACGAGGCCACTGCCGGATCCAGGGCCAGCCGGCCTACGGACGCGGTGACTGCGTGAACCTGGCCGCCCGCGACATCCGCGCCGGCCTGCGCCGCCCGGTGCCGCTCACCGGGCGGCAGCGACCCGGAGCGCTGGTGCCAGCTGGCCACGATCACGCTGGCGCCGATGGAGCCGAGGATGGCCAGTCCCATCGCCGTCCCGATCTGGCGGCAGGCGTTGAACAGGCCTGACCCGATCCCCGACGATCCCACCGGAACCTCGGCCATGGCCGCCGTCGAACCCGCCGGGACCATCAGGGCGAAACCCACCCCGACCAGGATGTAGCAGGCCGCCGCCCACGCAAACGGCGTCGCCGCCTTCAGCTGGCTCATTCCGACCACGCCCGCGGCAGCGATGACGCAGCCCCACCCGACCGCCGAGGCCACCGGAAGCCGCCGCTCGATCCGCTTGGAGAGCTGGGCCACGAAAAAATACGGAATGCAGAAGAAGAGCCAGGACAGGCCGGTGCGGAGAGCGGACCACCCCTCAACGTCCTGGAAAAATAGCGTGACGTAGTAAATGAATCCCGAGAACGCCAGGTAGGCCAGCAGGTACACCGCGCAGGCCCGGCCAAAACCCGGGGTCCGCAGCAATGCCGGGGGGACCATCGGGTACGCGACCCTGTGCTCCCACGCGAAGAAGGCAACCAGGACCACCACGCCTGCCGCGACGCAGCCGCCCACCACCGGCGAACCCCAGGTGGCATCGGCGGAATCGACGAACCCGAACGTCAGCAGGAGAAGACCGACCGCGCTCAGCGCGACGCCCACGCGATCGAAGGGACGAGGCACGGGCTCGCGGGAGTCCGCGACCGCGGTCAGGGTAATGACCACGGTCAGCACCCCGATAGGGACATTGACCCAGAAGATCGACGACCAGGGGAACACGCTGAGCAGCAGCCCGCCGACCACGCTGCCGCCCGCCACGGCCAGGCCGCTCACCGCGGCCCAGATCCCGATCGGGCCCGCCCTGGCCTCTGGCGGGTATGCCTCGGAGATCAGCGCAAGGGTCAGCGACGACATGACCGCGCCGCCGATCCCCTGCACCACCCGCAAGCCGATCAGCATCCCGCCGGAAACCGAAAGCGCACAGCCGACGGAGGCCAGCGTGAACACGATGACACCGGCCAGGAAAACGGGCTTGCGCCCGAAATGGTCGCCCAGCGCGCCGCCGAGGGGGATCAGGGCAGCCAGCGCCAGGGCATAGGCACTCACCACCCACTCCAGGCCCGCGGGCGAAAGATGAAGCTGGTGCTGCATGGACGGAAGAGCGACGCTCACGATCAGGACATCGAGCACCATCATGACCTGAGCCATGCACGCCACGGCCAGGGTCAGCCGCTGCCTGGTCAGCACAGAGGCCTGCGCGCGTGCACTGTCCCGCGGCTCGCTACCAGAGGTCGCCGCCGGTGAGCACGTACAGGAAGGGCACCAGCGGGATGATGCCGAAGATCGCCCACGCCACCTTCCCGGCCGTCCCCAGGTCCGGCCGGTCGGCGAACAGGTCGATCCACATCAGGACCACAGCCACGGGATGCAGAAAGCAGACCAGAATCTCAACGAGCTTCTTCATCATCGTCTCAACCTACCCGGACTGGCAGGAAGGCCGCCTCGATAGCCTGTGCGGGCAGGACGCGCATGCAGGAGGCGAGCCGATGGAGCAGCGGGTCAGTCTCGTCACGCTGGGGGTGGCCGATCTCGGCCGGGCCAGGGCGTTCTACCAGGCCATGGGCTGGCAGCCGGCCAGCGAGGTAGCCGAGGATGTCGTCTTCTTCCAGGCGGGCTGCATGGTGGTCGCGTTGTGGGACCGGGCCGGGCTCGCCGCGGACAGCGCCGTCCGCGATGGCGGTGGCTGGGGCGGCGTGACGCTGGCCCACAACGTCGGTTCCGCCGAGGCGGTCAACGCCGTGATCGACCAGGCCCGGGCGGCCGGCGCGGTGATCGGCCGCGAGCCGGCCGCGACCTTCTGGGGCGGCTACTCAGGGGTTTTCATCGACCCGGACGGGCATCCGTGGGAAGTGGCGCACAATCCCGGCTGGACCCTGAACGCCGACGGCAGCATCAGCATCGGCGGGTAGGCCCCGTCCCGGATACTGATTCGCGGCGGCGACTGAAATTAGCCGCGGATGCTGGAAGTCGGCAAGGAGCGGCCTGAACTCGGCAAAGACCGGCGGGGCCTCCGGCGGGGCGGGCATAGTGTCCGGCCTCATGTCCCGCCGTCCCCCCGGTCGATTTCCCTGTGAGCCGGGATAGGACGTGCGCGCCCCCGAGACAGTCTTCTTCCTTGCGTTGCTGGGCACCGTGCCCGTTGCGGCGCCGCTGTCCTGGCCCGCAGCTGCGCACCGGGCGATCGCGTGGCTGAAGACAACTGGCTGGCCGGTCCTGGTCTATGTGGCGTCACGGCTGGCGGTCTTCCTGGTGGCCGGGCTTGATGCCCTGATCACCCATCGTTCGCTGGCCGGTGAGCTGTCGCTGTTCGACGGCCAGTGGTACCTGAGGCTCGCCGGGCATGGCTATCCGGACCAGGCCCTGCACGTCAAGTCCACGCTCGGATTCCTGCCGCTGTATCCGCTGGCGATCCGCGGGCTGGCCAGCGTGTTCGCGGTGTCGCCGCTCGAGGCGGCAGTCCTGATCTCGTTCGCCGGGGGACTGATGGCGGCCGTGCTGGTGCAGCGGCTGGCTGCTATCTGGTGGGGAGAGCAGACGGCCCGGCGGGCGGTGGCGGCGTTCTGCCTGTTTCCCGGCGCTGTCGTCTTCTCGATGGCCTACTCCGAAGGCCTGACCGTCCCGCTGGTCGCCGGCTGCCTGCTGGCACTGGCCTGTCGCCGGTGGCTGGCCGCGGGCGTGCTGGCCGGGCTGGCGAGCGCGGTCGAGCCCGCCGCGGTGATCTTGTTCCCGGTCTGCTTGGCGGTGGCGTGGCACCACATCACCGTGACCGGCCGGGGCGACCGGGCAGCACGCCGCAGCCTGCTGGCGCCGTTGCTGGCGCCGTCCGGCCTGGCGGCATTCGCGGTGTACTTGTGGTGGCGAACCGGGACGCCGTTGGCCTCCTACCAGGCCCAGCGCTACGGGTGGCATCAGGGTGACCCGTTCGCGCTGCTCGGCCAGCCTGTCGCCGGCCGGATCCTGCATCACCCGATAGCCGTGTTCGGCTATCTGGCCAACCCGAGCCTCTGGAACGGCTTGCTGGGAACGGTGTTCCTGGTGGTCGCGCTGGTGATGCTGGCCCGGGTGCGCCATGAGCTCACGCCGGGGACGCTGCTGTGGACCTGCGGGGTCGGGGCCATGACCGTCTGGTCGGTGATGACGCTGACCAACGCGCGGATGCTGCTCATCGCGTTCCCTGCCGTGATCGTCTGGGCACGTTGCCTGCCCGGGCGGCGGTTTGCGCTGTTCCTGGCCGTGGAGACGGCCGTGTTCCTGCTCGCCAGCGGGATAACCCTGGCCGGGCTCATGCTGCCCTGAGGGTCAGCAGGGACGTCTGCGCCGGCCACATCGAGGGAAGGCTTGATGAGCAGGACCGGCATCCGGAAGCCGGTGTCCGCCAATGCCGCTACGTGGAGCAGCCATGACAGAATCTCAGCCCCGCAACGACTTCGCCAGCTTCCCCGCGCCCGCCGAGGGCATCCTGGTGGCGATGTTCATCACCGTCCGCAAGGTCGCGCGATCGCGGGACTTCTACTCACGTGTCCTGGGCGGCACCGTCATCCTGGAGGAGAACCCGTGCACGGTCAGGCTGTCCAACTCGTGGATCATCATGAACCCGGGCGGCCCGCCCACCCCCGACAAGCCAGACATCTCGGTGGTCGACTACCAGCCAGGCGACACCACCTCCATCTTCCTGAACTTGCGGGTCGCTGACATCCACGCCTGCTACCAGGAGTGGAAGGCGAAGGGAGCGCAGTTCGTCACGCCGCCGACCGACCGCGGAGCAGAGATCCGCTGCTACATGCGGGACCCGGACGGATACCTGATCGAGGTCGGCCAGTCCACCGGCCTGCTGCATGGCCATCTCGCCGCAAAGCGCCCGGAGGACCTCCCCGGCTGAGCCCGCGGCAACTCCCGCGGGTTCACCTTCCGCCCCGGCGGCCAGGCCAGCTAGGCAGCGGCGAGCACGCGGCGGGTCTCCTGGGCGATCTGGAGGTCTTCGCGAGCAGTCACCACGAGCGTGCGCGTCGTGGCCTGCGGGTGGCTGATGTCGGCATCGCGCCGCGCGCCGTCGTTGTGCCGGGGGTCAATTCGGATACCGAGGTGGCCCAGCCGCCCGGCGGCGGCGGCCCTGACGACCGGCGAATGCTCGCCGACGCCGGCGGTGAACGCGAGCCCGTCGATGCCGCCGGCCGCGGCGGTCATCGCGCCGATCCCGGTGACCAGGCGGTGGATGAACACGTCGAAGGCCAGCACCGCCGCCTCGTCGCCCGCGGCCGCACGCGCCTGCACCTCTCGCATGTCGGCGGTGCCGGCCAGCGCGAGCAGCCCGGACCGGTGCTCGAGGGCATCCGCGACAGCACCTGGCGGCAGGTCCTCATGCTGCTCGAGCCACAGCACCAGGCCGGGGTCCACCGTCCCCGACCTGGTCGCCATGACCAGGCCCTCCAGCGGGGTGAAGCCCATGGTCGTGTCGACGCTGCGGCCATCGACCACGGCGGCCAGCGATGCCCCGGCGCCGAGGTGACAGGTCACCAGGCGAAGCCCGGCGGGCTGGCGCCCGAGCAGTTCAGCGCTACGGCGCGAACAGTAAGCGTGCGAGAGCCCGTGGAAGCCGTACCTGCGCACGCCGTACCGGTGCTGCCATTCGCGCGGTACCGCGTACGTGGCCGCGGCGGCCGGCAGCGTGGCGTGGAACGCGGTGTCGAAGCAGGCCACCGCGACGACATCAGGCAGCAGCCGGCGGACCGCGTCGAACGCCGCCAGGGACTTCGGCTGGTGCAGCGGCGCGAGGTCGGTAAGTTCCCGCAGCGCCTTCTCGACCGCCCCGTCCACGAGGACCGGTCCGGTGAAGCGGGTGCCTCCGTGGACGATACGGTGCCCGACCGCATCGGGGACCGGCCAGCTGCGCAGCGTCCTGGTCAGATCGCGGGCGTTGATGTCTGAGTCCCGGACGACCAGGTCGGCGCTTTCGACCACCTGATCCCGGGCGTCGAGCAGGCGCAGCTTCAGGCTGGACGAGCCGGCGTTGACGACGAGCACCTGCATCTGTCCGTCCTCACCTGCGCGTCAAGCCGGAGCTCGCGCGGTCGGCTATCACGATGGCTGGCGTAGCGGTAGGAGGGTGCCCGGGTAGGTCGTCATCGAGGCCGCGGGACGGGGGGTCTCGCGCGGGGAGCCGGGTCTCACAGGCTTAGCCTAGGCCGGGGCCGCGATCACCGGTGATGGTGCTCGGGGGCATGCCCGTGTAACGGCGACCGAGCGCAGGAGCGACACATGAGTCAGTCAACGCAAGCAGGCGGCGATACCGCCGCTGACTTCGAAACCGCCGGAGGCGGCAAGACGATCGCCCCGGTGCCGTACGTGCTGGGCGACGTTCCTGGTCCGCTGAGCCACGCGGAACTGCGGCTGCTCGACGCGTGGTGGCGGGCAGCGAATTACCTGGCCGTCGGGCAGATCTACCTGATGGGTAACCCGCTGCTGCAGGAGCCGCTGCGCCCCGAGCACATCAAGCCGCGGCTGCTCGGCCATTTCGGCACCGTACCGGGTCTCAACCTGCTGCACGTTCACGCAAACCGGCTGATCAAGGAGCAAGACCTGGATGTCGCCTACGTCGTCGGCCCCGGTCACGGCGGGCCCGGGCCGAACGCCTGCGCCTGGCTGGAGGGCACGTACTCGGAGGTCTACAGCGCGGTGCCGCGGGATGCGGAGGGCATGGCCGTGCTGTTCCGCGAGTTCTCCTTCCCCGGCGGGGTGCCAAGTCACTGCGCGCCGCAGACCCCCGGCTCGTTCAACGAGGGAGGTGAGCTGGGCTATTCGCTGCTGCACGCCTACGGCGCCGCGCTTGATCACCCCGACCTGCTGGTGCTGTGCATGGTCGGCGACGGCGAAGCCGAGACGGGCGCACTGGCCACCAGCTGGCATTGCAACAAGTTCATCAACCCCGCCCGGGACGGGGCGGTGCTGCCGGTGCTGCACCTGAACCAGTACAAGATCGCAAACCCGACGCTGCTCGCGCGGATCCCGGAGGAGGAGCTGCTGAGCCTGCTGCGCGGCTACGGCTACGCGCCGCACATCGTCAGCGGTGACGATCCGGCCGCGGTGCACCAGGTCATGGCGGCCACCCTCGAGGACTGCGTGAAGCAGATCGGCGACATCCACCACCGGGCGCGAGCAGACGGCGATGAATCGCGGCCTGCCTGGCCCATGATCGTACTGCGCACCCCCAAGGGCTGGACCTGCCCGCCGATGGTCGACGGACAGCAGGTGGAGGGCACCTTCCGCGCGCACCAGGTGCCGCTGCCGAACGCGCGAGACAACGACGTGCACCGCCGGGCCCTGGAGGAATGGCTGCGCTCCTACCGGCCACGCGAGCTGTTCGACGACGCCGGCCGACCCGTACCGGAACTGCTCGCGCTGGCACCTGCCGGCAACCGCCGGATGAGCGCGAATCCGGTCAGTAACGGCGGCCTCCTGCTGCGTGACCTACGGCTGCCAGAATGGCGGGACTACGGGGTGGCGGTCGAGGAGCACGGCGCGAGGCAGCACGAGGCGACGCGGGTGCTCGGCGGGTGGCTGCGGGATGTCACCCGGCTCAACCCGGCGAACTTCCTGACCTTTGCCCCGGACGAGCTGGTCAGCAACCGGCTGGGCGACGTGCTGGAGGTCACCGGCCGCGACTGGCAGGCGCGGATCGGCGAGTACGACGACCGGCTCGACCGGCGCGGCCGGGTCATCGAGGTGCTGTCCGAGAACATCTGCCAGGGCCTGCTCGAGGGATACCTGCTCACCGGCAGGCACGGCGTGTTCACCTGCTACGAGGCGTTCATTCACATCGTGGACTCGATGTTCAACCAGCACGCCAAGTGGCTGGAATCCAGCGCCGAGGTGCCCTGGCGGCGGCAGCTGGCGAGCCTGAACTACCTGCTGTCCTCGCACGTCTGGCGGCAGGACCACAACGGGTTCACCCACCAGGACCCCGGGTTCCTCGACGTGGTGCTGAACAAGAGCCCCAAGGTGGTCCGGGTCTACCTGCCGCCCGACACCAACACCCTGCTGTCCACCTACGACCACTGCCTGCGGTCGCGGCACTACGTCAACGTCGTGGTGGCGGGCAAGCAGCCGCAGGCCGACTGGCTGTCGGTGGAAGACGCCGCGCTGCACTGCGCCCGCGGCGCCGGCATCTGGGAGTGGGCCAGCTCCGACGCCGCGCCGCAGACCCTGCCCGACGTGGTGCTGGCCTGCGCCGGCGACATCCCCACGCTGGAAACGCTGGCCGCCACGTCCATCCTCCGTACCGAGCTGCCCGACCTGCGGGTCAGGGTGGTCAACATCGTCGACCTGATGCGGCTCCTGCCCGACTCGGAGCACCCGCACGGGCTGCCCGACAGCGAATACGACACGCTGTTCACCCAGGACAGGCCCGTCATCTTCGCCTTCCATGGCTACCCGTGGCTGGTGCACCGGCTCACCTACCAGCGGCGCAACCATGACCAGATGCACGTCCGCGGTTACCGGGAGAAGGGAACCACGACGACGCCGTTCGACATGGTGATGCTCAATGACCTCGACCGCTACCACCTGGTCATGGACGTGATCGACCGGGTACCCGGCCTCGGGGCCCGCACGGCCGGCCTGCGCCAGCGGATGACCGACGCCCGGCTGCAGGCCCGTGCCTGGACCCGCCAGTACGGCGAGGACATGCCCGAGGTAGCGAATTGGACATGGCCTGGATCACCGTGAAACGAGGCTGAGCCGAGCGGCCCCGCTAGAGCACGGCCCGGATCCGTTCGGCCAGCTCGTGCCAGGAGAAGGGCTTGGTCACGTAGTCATCGGCGCCCAGCTCCAGGCCGACCGCCTTGTTAACCTCGCCGTCCTTGGCGCTGAGCATGATCACCGGCACGTCCGACCGCAGCCGCAGGCTCTGGCATACCTCGGTGCCCGGCGGCCCTGGCAGCATGAGATCGAGCAGCACCAGGTCTGCCCCGGTGCGGTCGAACACGTCCAGGGCGTCCGGGCCGGTCGAGCAGACGGCGACGTCGAAACCCTCCTTGCGCAGCAGGTAAGACAGGGCATCACTGAATGACTCCTCGTCCTCCACGACGAGCACACGCGCCATATGACTACCTTCCGTGATGGCCGTGCTACCACCATCCCGCTCACACGCTAACCCAGTTTGTTCCCGTCAAACAGGCCGACCACGCGCGGCAGCGTGCTGCCGCTGCTCCGCAGTCGCAAAGCGGGTCCTGGAGACGGGCCTCGATCCTGGACCAGTCGGGCAGCGGTGAGTTGTGCAAGTCAGCAAGGCTGGTCGCTTCCATAGCGCGCTGGCGACTCGAAATCCCGGTGTGCGCTGAGCCGTCGGGGCAGAATGGCCTGGTGGCATCCACGGAGTCAGCGATGTCGGAAATGCTTCCCCTGCGCGACACGGATCCGCGCGAGGTTGGCGTATACCGGCTGCTCGGCCGCCTTGGTGAAGGCGGTCAGGGTGTCGTGTTCCTGGCTGTCAGTCCCACCGGAACCCAGGTGGCGGTCAAGCTCTTGCCGCCAACCACGGATCCACAGGTCCGCAGCCGCTTCCTGAAGGAGATCGCCGCAGCGCAACGGGTCGCCCGGTTCTGCACTGCACAGGTTCTGGATGCGGGATTCTTCGAGCGGCGGCCGTTCATTGTCAGCGAATACGTCAGCGGGCCATCGCTGGTGGAGGTCGTGGAGCAACTCGGACCTCGCGACGGCGCGGCGCTCGAGCGCATCGCCGTCGCGACGCTGACCGCGCTGGCCGCCGTGCATGCCGTCGGGATGGTGCACCGCGACTTCAAGCCCGGCAACGTCCTGCTCGGGCCGGACGGGCCAGTGGTGATCGACTTCGGGCTGGCGGCCGTTCCCGGCATGACTACCACGGGCTTTTCCGGTCAGGTCGCTGTGGGAACTCCGGCGTTCATGGCTCCTGAGCAGCTGGCCGGGAAGCGAGTGACCGCGGCGGCCGACATGTGGTCGTGGGCCGTGACGATCGCGTTCGCGGGCACCGGCGAGCTGCCCTTCAAGGGCGAGTCGCTGACAGCCGCGGCTTTTGCGATTCTTCATTCCGAGCCCGCTGTAGGACGGCTTCCCGAACCGCTTGGCCGCCTTGTCCATCGCTGCCTCAGCAAGGACCCAGCCGTCCGGCCGTCGGCCCGCGCGGCGCTCAGCGAGCTGGGGGCCGCCGGAGCGCGGCTCATGGGACCGCTCCCGCCGATGGCCTCTGTTCTCGCCACCGGCGAGGAGACATTTAGCTCACAGGACGGGCCTGCCACGACGCCGGAGCCGCCACGCAGCACCGGCGATGACCTGACCGACGACGGGCCGGCGTCCAGGCTTCGGACGCCACGGCACGGGGGTGGTCGCACCTGGCGGCGCAGACAGGCAGCTGCGGTCCTGGCCGCGATTGTGCTGGTCGCCGGCGCCGGCGGGCTGGCACTTCTCCTGCGCGGCGCGCCGTCAGGCCGGCCGGCGGTTGGCCGCGCTGGCACCAGCCAGAAACTCGCTGCCGAGGCTGCGGCCAGAAAGCTGGCCGTAACCTGGATATTCCAGCAGGTCAGCCGTGCCGCATTGGTGTCATGTGATTACCAGGTATGCGAGGCCCTGGCCAATAAAGGTTTCCCGCCCGGGAACCTGCTGACGCTTGGGCCCGACTCAGCTGATCCGCTCGGCGGCAACCTGGTGGTCGCTACTGCTGCTATCCGGGCCCAGTATGGCTCCCGGCTGGCCTCCGCCTACGCTCCGGCCATCATCGCGAGCTTCGGCTCGGGGAACGCCAGGATCGACATCAGGTGGGTCTTTCCGGGCGGCACCGCCAGGTATCGCTCCGTTCGAGGAGCGGCGCTACACGCCAGGAAAGCCACCGCCGCCCGGCTGCTGACAAATACCCGGGTTACGCTCTCGGGCGCAGCCAGGGCGCAGCTCCTTAGCGGTGATGTTGATCCGCAGCTGCCGCCGCTCATCGCCACCATGGCTCACTACCACCCGGTGCTCATCGTGGACTTCGTCGACCAGTCCCCTGGCGGCGGACCCGCCAGCCTCCTGCGTTCGGTGGACTTGGCAACGGCCGACAGGGCGGCGCATCTCAGGCCTGCGGCATACCTTAGCTGGATGCGGGGGTTCATCGCCGTCCAGCGAGCCCCGTACCGTCCCACATGGAGCCGGCAGGTCACGCTGCATCCAGGCCAGGCCGTGCTGAGGATCGGGTACGGCGCGCCCAGCCCGCTCAGCTAGCCGACATCCGGGGAGCTCGGCCGGCCGAGCTGGCGGCTGGCTGGCTTGAGGCGCTCCGCAGCCCGCGCAGAGTCAGGGGCACGGCCGGGCTTTCGCGCCCCGGTGCATCGTGCGGGGTGCCGGTACAGCAGGCGGTCCCGCCCCCGCCCACGGGGCCGCCTCCTGCCCGGCAACCGACCCACATCCTGGTACCTGTAGGAAGGAACAGGAAGATATCTCCCTGAAATCAGCACTCTAGAGCGGTAGAGACAGGAAGTAAAGAGCATAAACGAGATTAGAGAAGAAGAGAGGCGCAGATCCTCGGCGTCACTGCTCGCAGCAGAGGCTAGACTCTTCTCGCTTCTTCGGGTAAGGATGGTCGCATGCCCGATGGGGGACTGGCGGCGGCTCGCGGGAAGGACAGTCATATGGCCGGTGAGGACTGGCAGCGGCTCGCCGACTACATCGTCGCACGCCGCGTCGAGCTAGGCATGCGGGACAGGCGGGCATTTGCCGAGGCGACCGGGGTGACCGAGCGGACGCTGGGGAAGCTCGAGAACGGCCAGCGAGTCTCCCCCAGCACTCTCGGCATGGTCGAGAATCGACTCGGCTGGGACCCGGGTTCGTGTCGACGGATACTGGCAGGCGGAGAGCCTCACGTGGGGTCGCCGGACCGCAGGCATGCCGAGTATGAAGACCCGACGCTGTGGCACATCGCGAGCACCCCGGGCCTACCCCCGGACGTGGTTCGCGGCCTCGTCGCACTCGCGAGGAACTGGCGACAGGGCGAGGACGACACAGACGACAGACCAGACAGCCAGACAGACCAGACAGACCAGCAGGCCCCGCGGCGCGCTTGACCCGCGGCCGCCGAGCGCGGGTTGACCTGGCCTTGCTCCCGTAGAGTCGTCTGGTGCCTACGCGCTTGATCGGGTGGCTCGCGGCCGGCCTGGCGGCGCTGGTCACGCTGACGCTTGTCGTCGGCGAACTCACCAGCGCCAGGCAGCGACGCTGGTGGGCCGGCCGCCCGCTGACGACAGACACGGTGGCGGGGCTGCTCGTGCTGCTCGTCACAATCCTCATCGTGAATCAGCTGCTCAACAGGCGGCAGGCCCGGCAACGCGGCCATGCGGTTGCCGCGCAGGCTGCCATCATGGCGGCCCAGGCTGCTCGTTCGGCCAGGGCCGTGTCGTCAATGATCGACGGATCGGGCGACCGTGGTGCCGCCCACGTACATGATGGTGCTGCTCACAGGTGCGCCTGTGCTCATCGACGATCCGGTTGCCCGGCGTTTCCTCGAGCAGGCCCAGTATCTCGGCGGAGTAGTGGCTGGCACGCTCGCCGCGACAGGCAAGCCAAAGAACGGCGCTGCGGTGCCGAGCGACAGGACGGACGGCGCTGCGCCCCGAGGGACAGGCTGACCGACGCCGCGCAACAACTCCAGGATGCCGCGGCGCCGCTTCTTCAGCTGCTTAATCCCGCGCTCCGCGATTCCATCCAGGGCATCGGCCGGACCGCCGAAGAGTAGGGCTGGGCTGGCGCCAGTGACCCGCGCCCCTCTGCTGCAGCATGACGGGTGGACCGCATCGGCCGTACCCGCCCAGATCACCTTTGTCAACCGGCCGCAGCGGCAACGCGGGAGAGTCCTCGACTTCCCCGGCGTCGCCGCCTGGCTGAATGAAAAGCCCGGGGCTGGGCTACGGGGGGGAGCCCAGCCCCGGGGATACGGGGGGTAAGGCGTACGTTACGGCTGCCGTGCGCGGGAGCCCAGGATCCGGCGGATTCTTAACGAAGTTCTAACGCGTGGGGTTTCGCCTGCCGTGATGCCAGCGCGCTCGGCCAGATCAGCGACACCCTCGGCCACAGCGGCAGGCAAGCGCGGAGAGGCACGCTCTAGGCGGCAAATCCGCCGTCTACTCGGATCGCCGCCCCGGTGACATAGCGGCCGCCGTCCCCGGCCAGGTGGGCCACTGTCGCGGCGATGTCCTCGGCGCTGCCGAAACGGCCAAGCGCCGGGATCCTGCTGAGGAAGCTGGCGGCCGGTCCGTCAGCAGGGTTCATGTCGGTGTCGATGAGACCGCCGTGCACCACCGTGGCGGCGATCCCGCGCGGACCCAGATCGCGGGCCAGGCCCCTGGTCATGCCGGTGAGAGCGGACTTCGCCATCGCGTACAAAGTCATGCCGGGGATGGGAACGTGGTCGGCCAGCGCGCTGCCGATCGTGATAATCCGGCCGTCCTCGCTCATGTGCCGCGCCGCGGCCTGGCTGGCGACGAGGACCGCTCGCACGTTGACGGCCCACAGGCGGTCGGCTTGCTCGACCGTCGCCTCCTCGACCGGTCCGCCGATAAAGACTCCGGCGCTGTTGACCAGGATGTCGAGCCGGCCCAGCTCGCGCACGGTTTGCTCGACCGCGGCGACGATGGCACCCGGATCGCCGCTGTCGGCCCGGATGACCAACACCCGGCCGCCGTCCGCGCCAATCTGCTTGGCGACGGCCTGTGCCTTGTCGGCTGCCGCGACATACGTGAATGCCACCGCCGCGCCGTCACGTGCCAGCCGCCGGGCGATCGCCGCGCCTATCCCGCGGCTGCCGCCTGTCACCAGTGCTACCTTGCCTGCGAGATCAGCCATGTCAGGCTCCAGCCGTCTGGAACGACAGGGTCACGATGCCGGTCTTGAAGGTCTTCGTGGAGACCAGCGCCAGCGGCGTTTTAGTGCCGTTGCCGAACTGCGGCAGCCCGGCGCCGGCCAGGACAGGGTGGATCGAGAGCCGTAGCTCGTCGGTCAGGCCGTTCTCCAGCAGCGTCCGCGCCAGGCGGCCATGGCCGAACAGGGCCAGGTCCCGGCCGTCTTGCTCTTTGATCTTCTTCACCTCGGCCAGGACATCGCCCCGAACGATCGTTGAGTTGCTCCAGCCGGCGCGGGCGAGCGTCGAGGAGAACACGTACTTGCGGATTCCATTGATCCGCTGGGCGAAATCGTCAGTCTGGTCAGGCCAGATCGTGGCGAAGAGCTCGTAAGTACCGCGGCCCATCAGCATCGCGTCACTGCCCGAGAGCCGCTCGAGCGCGTCCCTGGTGACCTCCTCGTCGCGATAGTCCATCGCCCACAGCGGCGGACTGCCGACGACACCGTCAGCTGAGATGAGCGTGGACTCGATGATCTTCCGCATTGCTGCCTCCGTTTGCGTGAAGTTGATGCTGCGGCTAGGAAGACCCGCAAGGCGCCTGGGAGGAATCGCGGACGGGGGAGCAGTGCTGCTGTCTTCGCGGAAACCTGGGTACTGATCACCCAGGCTGCCGGCTCGCTGAACGGGAGGCGGCCGCGCTGGACGCGGGCCGTTCCCGCCGATTCCTTTCGGAGGGGTAGCGAGTCGTTACAGGCAGAGGCTTCTATCGAGAGCGAGGTCCAGGGAGATCGATGATGGCGCAGCAGGGAAGCACGATGGCGGACCGGCGCGAGTTCAGCCGCAGCACCGAGCCGTTCCGGCGTGAGCTGCTCGCCCACTGCTACCGGATGCTCGGCTCCATGGACGATGCCGAGGACCTGGTGCAGGAGACGTACTTGCGGGCCTGGCGGTCGTTCGACAGCTTCGAAGGTCGTTCCTCACTGCGTACGTGGCTGTACCGGATCGCCAGCAACGCCTGCCTGACCGCCGTGCAGCGGCGCGCCCGGCGCCCGCTGCCGTCCGGTCTAGGCAGCCCGGACGAGGATGTCAGCGTGCCGCGAGAAGCGGCGGAGTCCGGCGTCCTGTGGCTGCAGCCCATTCCTGATGAGCTGGTGCGGCCGGAACGCGGCGACCCCGCGGCGATTGCCGTGTCGCGGGAGAGCCTGCGGCTGGCGCTCATCGCCAGCTTCCAGTACCTGCCACCCCGCCAGCGAGCCGCGCTGCTGCTGCGGGACGTGCTGGCCTTCCCGGCCGCCGACGTGGCCGAGATACTCGGCACGACCACGACCGCCGTCAAGAGCGCGCTGCAGCGGGCGCGGGCCCGGCTCGAGGAAGTAACCCCGGCTGCCGACAGAGTTGCCGAGCCCCCCGAGCCCGAGGCACGGGCGCTGCTGGATCAATACATCAGTGCGTTCGAGACCTCTAACGCGGCGGCGCTGAAGCAGCTGCTGCGCAGGGACGCCACGCTGGAATTGCCGCCGTCCGCAGCCTGGTTCAGTGGCGGCCGTGCCATCGCTGAGGCCGTCGGGGGCCTCGGCTCGGCCGGCGACTGGCGGATGCTTGCCGTTGCTGCCAACGGCCAGCCAGCGGCCGCGGCCTACCACCGCGAGCCAGACGGCAGCTACCGCGCCTACGGGATCGTCGTGCTCACCGCGACTGCCACGGGCATCGCGCGGCTCGTGGTGTTCGGCGATCCTGGCTTGTTCCGCTGGTTCGGCCTGCCACAGGCACGGGACCAGTAGCTGACTGCCAAATCCTCGCCGCCCGCTTGGCCGACCGGAATCGGACACGCGTCGCGCGCCAGCCAGCGGCAGCGGGCAGCAGCCACCCCCATTTCCCGCCCCGAACGGACGTCCTGCAGGGAATCCTGTGGCTTAGAAGATCGCTCACGATAGCGGGTCAACTGCGGCTTCTCAAGCTCATGCGGTGGAGGGCTTACCGTGAGCGACCCTGAGTGCCGGCCGGTTACCGGTCAATCGGGCACGGCTGACCCCGCTGCTCGTGCTGGTCGCGCGGCGGGCGCCGCCGTCGCTTTTGCTGTCAGCGATCCTGCATGTTCTCGCTGTCGTGATGAAAGATCAGTTCCTCGCCGCGTGTCCCGGGCTGTTGCGTGCCGACCTGGACGAACCCGAGCTTGCGGATCAGGTTCAGCGACGGGGTGTTCTGCGGGCTGATGCTGGCCCGGAACCGGGCGATGCCCTGCTCTGCTGCGGCCCAGGCCATGAGCTCCCTGACGGCTTCCTCGGCGTAGCCGTTGCGGCGGTGCTCAGAGACCACCATGTAACCGATCTCCACTCGGCCGTCGGCGTCGGGCGGGCCATGGAAACCAGCATCGCCGACCACGGTGGCCTCACGTCCTGCACTCTCGTCCTTCCGCAACAGCACCACGCGGGGCAGCCACGGCACCGCCGCCGGATCGTGCTCGGCCTGGTCTGGCCGCTGGCCAAGCCATTGCCAGTACCCGCTCTGCCACTCGTCGGGAATACGGGCTCCGAGCAGCCGCTCAGCTTCGGCCCATTCCGCGGTCAGCAGCGCCCGCATCAGGGCGGGCGACATGAGCACCAGGTCCAGTCGCGGAGTATGGATCACCGGACAAATTCTGGCACGGTAAATGACGCTATCGGGTAATACCCGCAGGGCAGCTCCGGGCAACCTGCCAGGAAGTGCTCGACCTGGGCGATCAGCAAGAGCGTCTAATCGGGGCACTACTCACCCTGGTCACCAGCCAGCGCGGGCTCGACCGAGCCGAACCTGTGGATCTCGGGGAAATCACCAGCAAAGTGCTCCTCGCCCGTCAGCACGAAGCCGCGCGGCGCGGCATCCAGGTCAGCGCCGCACTTACTCCCGCACCCGTAGCCGGAGACCCGAACCTGGCCGAAAGCCTGATAGCAAACCTGGTCGACAACGCCATCCGGCACAACCAGCACGGCGGGCAAGTAGAAATCTCCACCGGGCCGGTCGCCGAGGGCGCCGTCCTATCCGTGCGCAACACCGGGCCGGTGATCCCACCCGACGAGGTAGACCGTCTGTTCGAGCCATTCCGGCAACTCGGCACCGAACGGATCCACCACGGCCAGGAACACGGGCTCGGACTAGCCATCGTCCGCGCCATCGCCGACGCCCACCACGCCACCCTCACCGCACGTGCCCGACCCCAAGGGGGCCTAGAGATCCAGGTCAACTTCCCCGCGCGCGCTGCGCAGCACCCAAACCCGCTCACTGTTGGCCCAAGCGAGCCGACCATGCGGATGGCTCGCGCAGATGGCCCCGTTCGGGACGCGTTCCAAACAGCAAGCTCACGGCGGAATAGCCGCTCGTAACGGCGGTTCGGGCGCGTCAAGCGGCAGGCAGGGTCAATCACAGATTGTGACGTGAACGGTGGTGCCTCCTGGCACACTGATGCGATGGCGCCGTGGCGGGTCCGTGATTTCCACTCTGATGATCTCGACGCGGCCGTGCGGTTGTGGGATACTCCGGCGGCGAGCAGTGAGGCACCGGCGTTCGGGCTGTCTGACCTGATCGCCGCTGTCCGGTCGCATGAGCCCGCGGTGGTAGCCGCCGTCGGCGACGAGCTGGTGGGGGTCACGGTGGCGACAGTGACCGGCGACCGGGCCTGGGTGATGCGGGTTAGCCTGGCTGCCGCGTGGCGGCATCGCGGGATCGGCAGCGCGATGCTTGGCGAGCTGGAGCGGCGGCTGGTGGCGGCTGGGGTGCACCGGATCCACTGCCTGCTCGCGGAGGAGAGCGAGATGGGGGCCCTGGCGCTGGAGCATTCGGGGTATTCCGGCCGCCGGGGGATGGTCTTTTACGAGCGGCTCGAACCGGTTGACCTAGGCAGCGCCGGGGCGCTGGGCCAGCTCGGCGGGCGCATGGTGCGGGCCGGCGCCTGGGATCAGCTCGGCGGCATGGCCAGGGAGAAGGAGCTGATCGAGCGGAGGGTCATCCTGCCGCTGGCCCAGCCGCAGCTGGCCGAGCGGCTGGGCCTGGTGCCGCCCCGGGCGATCGTGCTGTTCGGCCCGCCGGGAACCGGCAAGACGACGTTTGCCAAGGGCGCCGCGTCGCGGCTGGGCTGGCCGTTCGTGGAGCTGTTCCCGTCTCGGCTGGCGGGCGAGTCCCCGGCCGGCCTGGCATCGGCCCTGCGGGAGGCGTTCTCCCTGGTTGCCGAGCTGGACAAGGTGGTGCTGTTCATCGACGAGGTGGAGGAGATCGCCGGGATGCGCCGGCCCCGCGCTGCCTCGGCGGCGCAAGGGGTCACGAACGAGATGCTCAAGCTGATCCCGCCGTTCCGGGAGCAAGATGAGCGGCTGCTCATCTGTGCCACGAACTCGGTTCGTGCCCTGGACAGCGCGTTCCTGCGGCACGGCAGGTTCGACTACGTCATCCCCGTCGGGCCGCCCGACCCGGCCGCGCGGGCGGCGATCTGGGACCGTTATCTTGCCGCGACTCCGCATGGCGACCTGGACATGGCGGCGATCGTGGAGGAGTCGCGGCTATTCACCCCGGCTGACATCGAGTTCGCCGCACGCAGGACGTCGCAGCTGGTGTTCGAGCGCGTGCTATTCGAGCGCGGCGAGGAGGAGGTGACCACGGGCGACATCCTGCACGCCATCGGCCAGACGCGGCGTACCCTCACCCCCGAGCTCGTCGCCGAGTTCGAGCAGGACATCGAGAACTACGCCAGGGTGTGAGCGGCGGCAACCCCGCACACACCGACTGGCCGCGCGTAACAGGCTCGCAGCCCGGGTTGCCGCCGCCTGTTCCCAGCACAGTCTGCCACGCCCCGGGCCTGGCCCGAGGTCCCGCGACGCTTCGCAGCAGGGCGCGGATTACCGTCACGGCGACGCGGTTCAGGTCGCCTGTCCGGCGTGGTGACCCCACTGGCACGCCCATTCCGCCGGACACAAACTCTCTATCGGCCGCCTCCTGCTGATTGAGGTAGCTGACCGTGAAGAAGCAGTGGAGCTGGCCAGACGTGGCACTCCTGCCAAACGACCGAGGTGGGGTGCCGCCTTAACTGCAAAGCGTGACAGGGGGACGATGACTCTTCCCGCCGGATCGCCGAGTGTGTACTCGTCGCACACGGTTCCCAGCGCGGCAGTCCGGCGCGCATATTGACCATTTCTGCGCTCTCGCGGGTATTACCCGTCGGCGGCCACACCAGTTTGGCGGAGGCGAACTCTGAAATCGCTATGGTCGTTCGTCAGCCGTGGTCAGCCCTAGCCGCTGATTGAGCTGATCCAGGCTCGGCGAGCCCGGCAGGACCGCAGCCAGTTGCAGCGCCAGCGGGATGCCATCCAGCCGGCGCGCAGGTCCAGGGCCTCCGCCGCATTGCCGACGCGGACGGCCTCCAGCCTGTCGGCGGTGAACAGCGACCGCAGGCGCTGCTGGCGGGCCAGCAAGATCGAGTACAGGCACCGGACGCTGTCACCGCGGGCGCTGAACCGGAGAGCAGCGCCGCTCAGCGCCGCCCGCCCGGAGCAGGGCGAGGTGATGCTCACTGGCTTTGGGCAGCCGGCGTTCAACGATGAACAGGCTCGCCGGTGCCGGGCGGGCGACCGCGGCTGCGGCCGCCGCCGCGCCCCTGATCTGGCTCGCTCATCCGGGCCTCGGATTTGCCCTGAAATTGCCGGTTGCCCGCCAGCATGCCCGCCAGCGGTGAAGCCCGGCATCGTGGCCGGCTCGTAGCGTGACTCGTAGGCGGCAAGGCCTGGGCGTGCGGTGACGACCGCAGTGCCGGGCAGAATCGCCAGAGGCCAGCCTGAATCGTCACGATTTGCTGCCGTTCCGGGTCCGTCGGGCCCGCGCTCGGAACGTGAGCAAGGAGGGCCCGAGTACCGATTCACGTGCTGCCACGGATGTCGCTGTTCTGATGGCCCGTTATCGTCGGCTCAAGGCTGATCAGCGGTACCGGCTGCCGGGCACAGCTCGCCCTGTTCCCTAGGTGATGCCCTGCCGGTACGGCATCGCTGATGGCGACCGATCCGGTCCTCGGCGACCCGAAAGGACAGCCCCATGATTGCTGTTGACCATCTCACCAAGCGGTACGGGACCGTCGCCGCCGTCGACGGCCTCGGCTTCGAGGTCCGGCAGCCGAACGGTCTGGCCATCGCGAGGAGAGCGGTGGTGTTAGCCGGCAGGTGTGGCACCGGTGACGACAGGTACAGCCGGAGGGTCGGCTCCCGCGGCCGCCGTGGGCCGGGCTGGCCGGGCGCGGACGCTGGGCAGGTGGCTGGCCCTGTGGTGGTCCCAGGCCCCGGACGGCCGGACGTACCAGCGCAGACGAGCCGACGCGCCGATGGTCGCCGCCGGGCTCGGCGTGCTGGTCGTGTGCGGGGTGCTGGTCGCGAACCGGACGGTCCTGGGCACGGATGTGGCCGTGTTCCGCCGGGTCAATCACTGGCCGGGTGGCTGTATCCGCCGATGTGGACGGTCCAGTTGTCGGGAGTGATCGGGGCTCTTCCCCTGGTGGCGGCCGCGGCCGCGCTGTTGAGGCGGCTGCGGCTGGCGGCCGCGACCCTGCTGAAGGTCTGGCTGGAGGCGGTGGCCAAGATGGTCGTGCAGCGTGACCGGCCAGCGGAAACCCTGCCGGATGTGATCTTGCGCGGCCAGTCCGCGGCCCACGGGCTGAGCTGTCCCTCCGGTCATGCCATGGTGATCTTCGCGATCACCGCGCTGGTGGCCCCTACTTCAAAGGCTGGTGAAAGGTCCTGCCTTGGGCGCTGGCCGCCGCGGTCTGCCTGTCACGGGTGTACCTCGGGGCGCACTTCCCCGTGGACGTCGCCGCGGGGCGGGCCTGGGCCTGTTCATCGGGAGCGCGCTGAACCTGGTATTCGGCGTGCCCAGCGCCAGCACCGCCGGCGCCAGCGGATAACGGTGAGATGGTCCCGCGCACGTCTACGCCGGAGACATCGCCGCCCGCGCCCTCGCCAGCCGGCTCGCGATGTGTCATCCTCGCTGTGGGCACAGGGGGAATCGGTACCGAAACGGCCTCGGCCGGCCCGTCTGGCTGGCCTGCGTGGCCTACGCTCAACCCATGATGCGGCCCGCGAGCAAGCATGAACGTGCCCTTCCGGCCATGCTGGCCGCTCCCGGCGTCCAGCTTGGCTTCGGCCTGGCTGCCCTGCTGGCCACCGCCGGTGCCGTGCGCCACGACCGCGTGGGCCCACGGGAAGTCAGGGCATTCCGCGCAGTCAACGGCCTGCCCGATTCGGTCTACCTGCCCGCCTGGGCCGTCATGCAGCTGGGCGCGTTCGGTGCCATCCCGGCGTCGGCCGCGGCGGCCTGGCTGGCCGGAGACGGGGAGCTGGCAGCCCGCCTCCTGATCGGCGGCACTGGCACCTGGGCGCTGGCCAAAGCGGTCAAGCGGATAGTGCGGCGGCCCCGGCCGGTGACCCTGCTTCCGGGCATCCGCCGTCGCGGCCGCGACGCCAGCGGCCTCGGATACCTGTCCGGGCACGCGGGCGTGGCCGTCGTCCTTGGCGTGGCTGCCCTGCCCCGTCTCGGCCCGGGCGGCCGCGCCCTCACCCTGACCGCCATCCCCCTGGTGGGACTGAGCCGTGTCTACGTCGGCGCCCATTTTCCGCTCGACATCGCAGGCGGGGCGGCACTGGGCCTCGCCGTTAACGCCGCGGCAGGCACCGCGGTCAGGAGGTACTCCACCCGGCATCGTGGCTAACTCGCAGACCAGCCCGTAGCCGCGGTACGTGGGTCGCAGAGCGATGCTCGCTCATGCAGGTCGGCTTCATCCACCTATCCGTTGGCAGGGCCCGCGGCCTCCGTACCGACCGCGGCCAGCTGCTGAATTGCGTGCCGGGATCGGTGAATACCCGCCCGTCCCCGCTTGTGCTGAGCAGCTCGCGCACCCGTAAGCCGGACACGCTGAGCCGCCTGGGCATCGCGGGCGGCGCCGTTTATGACGCGCTGGTTGGCGCTGGCCGCCAAGGAGCACGGGGCAGCCCTCGCGACCCGGGACGCGCGGGCACGCGGCACCTATGACGCAGTCGGCGTCGAGGTGATCGTCGTTACCTGACCGGACCGACGGTTTGTCGCAGGAACGCCTTGCGGATCTCGGTGACCGCGATGATCGACAGTGCCACGGCTGCGCAGAGGAGCCACTGATCTACGTCGAGCGCGGTGGTCTTCAGGATCGCCTGGCACGGCGCCAGGACGGTTGCCATGACGATCAGGAAGAGGGACGCCCCGGTCGTCACGATGCACGTCCGGTCGGCGAACGTGCTGAGGGAGAACATCGACTTCCGCCGGTCCCTCGACTCGATCGAGAAGAACAGGTTAAACAGCGAGAACACGACCACGCCCATGGTCCGCGCGATGGCGAGCGTGTGCGCCTGTTCCGCCCAGCTGACCACGCTCAGCGTGCCGATCGCCATCACCAGCCCGACCGAGACGAGCCAGGCGAGGACCCCTCCGGTCAGGATCGGCTGGCTGGGCGGCCGGGGCCGGCGTTCCATCAGCCCCTCGACAGGCCTGCTGTACCCGAGCCCGATGGACTGGATCGTCACGGTGGTGAAGGCCACCCACAAGACCTGCAGCGGAAGGAGCGGCTCGCCGTGGGCGATGTCGAAGATGCTGGCGCCGAGGAAGGTGATGATGAAGCCGAACATGCATCCCATCTCGAACCGGATGTACCGGACGAGGTTGTCATACAGCCCGCGGCCGATTTCCACCGCTTTGGTGATCGTGGAGAAGTTGTCGTCGGTCAGAACCATCACCGCGGCTTGCTTGGCCACCTCGGTCCCGGTGCCCATCGCGATCCCGATGTCGGCCTTCTTCAGCGCGGGCGCGTCGTTGACGCCGTCGCCGGTCATGGCGACGATCTGGCCTTCGCGCTTGAGCAGGTCCACCAGGCGGACCTTGTGCTCTGGGGTGACGCGGGCGATCACGCCGACATCGGCGATCGCCTCCATCGCCTCGTCATCGGTCATCGCGCCGAACTCCGCCCCGCTGATGACCTTGCCGTCGATGCCGAGCTGGCGGGCGATCGCGGCGGCGGTCACCGCGTGATCACCGGTGATCATGCGGACCTCGATCCCGGCGGACTTCGCCTGCCCGACCGATGCCCTGGCACCGGGCCGCGGCGGGTCGACGATCCCGACGAGAGCCAGCAGTTCCAGATCGGTCACGAGCGGGAGCAGCTCAGCCCCCGGATCGAAGGCCGCCGGGCTGAAATCCCTGCGTGCGGTGGCCATGACCCGCAGGCCCTCTTCCGCGAACCGGTGGTTATCGGCCAGGTACCGCTCGCGGAGACGGCCGTCGAGCGGAACCGGGCCGGCGTCCGGATCCAGCACCGTGGCGGCCCGGGCCAGGAGCTGATCGGGCGCCCCCTTCACGAAGCAGCGGATCACCGCCTTCCCCGATGCATCGGTCATCTTGTGGAACGTCGCCATGAGCTTGTACTCGGCGTCGAAGGGGAGCTCGGCGATTCTCGGATACACCTGCCTGGTCGAGACGGCGTCGATGCCGCCCTTCGCGGCCAGCGCGACCAGGGCTCCCTCGGTGGGGTCGCCGATCAGCTCGCCATCGCTGAGCACCGCGTCGGAGGCGAGGACCATCGGCATCAGGAACTGGTCCAGCGGGATCTCCGCCTGTCCGGCGACGCGGTTGATGCGCCCGTGGGTCGAGTAACCCTTTCCCTCGGCCGCATAGCGGTGCCCGGCGACGGTCATCTGGACCGCGGTCATCTGGTTCAGCGTGAGCGTCCCGGTCTTGTCCGTGTTGATCGCGGACGTGGACCCCAGGGTCTCGGTCGAAGGGAGCTGCTTCATGATGGCGCCGACCTTGACCAGAGCCCGGGTGCCCCACGCCAGGATCGTCGTCACCACCAGAGGCAACTGCACCGGGACCGCCGCGATGGCGAAGGCGACCGCGGCGGGCAACACCGCGTTGAAGGTATAGCCGCGAGACAGGTTCACGGCCATCGACGCGATCAGCGCGACACCCGCGACCAGCAGGAGCTGCTTTGAGAGCCGGTCGAGCTGGCGGGTGAGCGGGGTCTTGACCGTCGGCTGCGCCTGGAGCATTCCCGAGATGTGGCCGACCTCGGTCGCCATCCCGGTCGCGGTGACCACGAACTCGCCCGTCCCGCGGGTGACCGAGGTGTTCATGTACACCATGTCGGTCCGGTCGCCCAGCGGCATGTCGGCTTCCCCGACCGGGGCCGTGCCCTTCGAGACCGGCAGGCTCTCCCCGGTCAGCTCGGACTCGGCGACCTCCAGCGTGGCCACCCGGAGCAGCCTGCCGTCAGCCGGAACGACGTCACCCGCCTCGATCGAGACGACATCGCCGGGGACCAGCTGTGCAGCGGGGATCTCCGCCTCCTGGCCATCGCGCCGCACCCGGGCGGTCACGATCAACCTCCGCTGGAGCACGGCGACCGCGCTCTCAGCCCCGCCCTCCTGCTGCAGGCCGAGAACCGCGTTAGCCAGTGTCAGCAGAATCAGCAGAAGGCCGGTTCCCAGCTGCCTGAGGGGGAAGAGGCTGAGGACGCCGACCACTAGCAAGACGATCTGCATGGGGTCGGAGTACTGGCGGATGAACGCGCGCCAGCGAGGCTCTGCCCTGCCTGCGGCGAGCGTGTTGGGGCCGAACCGGCCGGCCCGCGACGCCGCCTCCGCCGAGCTCAGGCCGTGCCGCGGGTCTGCCTCCTCGGCTCGCAGCACCTCCTCGGCGCTAAGCGTGTGCCACGCGGCCTCTGGGGCCAGCGCCTGGCGCTCCGCCCCGGGCACATCGACCAGTCTGGCCTGCACGGGACACCCCCTTCCCGGCGAGCTACGACCGAGACGACCCGAACCCCCGCCGCCGGCCAGCAGCCCCTGCTGAGCGACGGGTGCAGGTAGCGGCGCCACCGATCCTCAAAGAAGTCGGCGGAATACACCCGTCCATTCTGCCGTCCCTACATCGCCTCGCGCCATTACCTGTGTCTGACGACTCCTCGTCTTCGCAACCTGGCAGCTCCGGAAACGGCGCGCTGGCCAACGTCGCGTTCGACTTGGCGCTGCGCGACAACTCATCGCGGGCATGCGGCATCTCGCCCGCAGAGCATGAGACCTTCGGTGTGCCGAACGTAGTTGACGAGGGTTGACCGGGACTGGAACGCCAGCGCGTTATCGACGGCGACGGCCAGCGCGGGGGATGTGCCTTGCGCGAAACTGAACCGGTAGGTGGCGCAGCCGCCGGGGAATGTGTAGAAGCGGAGGCCGGAGAACTGCGGCGCCAGGCTCAGCGGATGCTCGAACCGGCGCGTGCCGGGTTGGTCGGAGGGGATCTGCTGGGCGCCCGAGGTGTCGCAGGTCGCAGTGAGGGTTACGGTGACCGCTCGCGGCCCTGCGCGATCGGAGTCCAGCCAGAAGCTGGCTTTCCCGCTGGCGATGTCCGTGCCGCCAACGCTCCAGCCCGCCGGGAGCGCGGCGATGCAGGGCAGCAGGGCAGCGGACGGGACTGCCTGGGCGCTGAGGATCATCGAATGGCCGGTGCCGCAGCTGGGGGCGTAGGCGCCCAGATTTTCGGCCGCCGGGAAGAAGGCATTCCCCGTTTCCCCCACGGCGGCGGTGATGACGGCGAGCATCGCGGCCGCCAGAGCGACCCGCCGGATGTTCCAGCGTTGCAGCGCGATCGGCGGCCGCTGCGGGGCGAGGGCGCGGAATTCGCCGAGCAGGTCGCGCGGGTGCCGTTTCATGAAGACGCGCAGCTGGGTCGGGCTGGCGACCCCGCGGGTGGCGGCGAATGCTTCGGCGAGCTCGGCTTCGGTGAAGTACGCCAGCGCCCGCCGGTAGACCCGCTGCGGGTCGGTGCGCACGGCCAGGACGAGCATCATGTTGCCCAGGTCGACCGCCTGCCGCCATGGTGACGGGCGCACCTGGACGAAGGCCACGTCGATCAGCAGCAGCTCCCCGGAGCGGACCATCAGGTTGCCCGGTTTGATGTCGCGGTGGGCGATCCCGGCGTCCCACAGCGTGCGGATCAGCTGCAGTCCCTGGTCGATCACCGTGTCGTCGACGTCGGCTTCGCCGATCTCGACGGCGCCGGTATGGAATTCGGTGACCAGCATGTACTCGCGCTCGGGCGTGATCTCCACGATGCCGTACGGCCGGGCCGTGCGGACCCCGATGTCCTGCAGCAGGCGCAGGGCATAGTCCTCGTACTCGACCAGGCGCCGCACGGTCTGGAAGGGGTGCTCGTCCTCCAGGGAGCCGTACAGGATGGTCCGCCACAGCTTGTACCAGCGGTCGGCGCGGACGTGGCCCTTGGTGTAGAGCTTGGCGAACACGAACTCCTCCGGGCTGCCTTCGACTCGCAGCCGCAACGGCGTGGAGCCGGCGGACGACTCCAGGCCGACCGGCTTGATCTCGGTCACCGTGAGCCCGAGCTGGTCACGCACGGCCTGGCGGATCGCCTGCCCCCGCCGGCCGGTCACATCCACGTGCGCGGTGTTGCCGCGCCGGTAGGCGACGGGGAACGCCTCGTTCGGGGTGAAGAAACGGAACGCGGTGACCGGGATGGCCACGCCGAGCGCCACGCCCAGGAGCAGGTCATCCACGTGATCGACGGCCAGGTACAGGCGGGCCAGACAGAACACGGCGACCACGACGGCCACCGCTGCCTTAGTGTAGGTGCGGGGGCGGCCCGGCACGGCCAGGCAGTAGACGATGCCCATCAAGAAGATCGTGACGACCGCCACCGGGGGCGACACCCCGGAGTACCCGCCCCAGCTGCCGATGATCGGCACGCCGTACGGGCGTGGCCTGGACAGCCCGAAGTAGATCGATGTCCCGACATGCTCCAGGAACAACACGCTGCCCAGGAACACCAGCAAGTGCCGCCAGCGCCGGAACGCCATCGTCAGGGCGACCACCGACAGGCCGAGCGCGGTGGCCCCCCAGCCGGAGCCCGCCCCGTTGATCCCGTTGGCCACATCGGTCAGCCACGGCGTCCGTATTCCGGCCAGGAGACGCAGCACCCACGTGCTGGCCCGATCATCAATCCGGAGCCACGGCGTGTGCTGGGACGCCAGGAACGCGCCGGCGAGCGCCACGGCCCCAAGGATCAGCCACGCTGTTGTGCTGATGGTGATGGGATGCGGCAGCGGCGGCGGCGCACCGGTCGGGCGGCGCTGACGACGGTCCCTATGGACGGCCGGGCCCGGCGGCAAGCTGGCCGGGGAGGGGAAGTCCTCGGTGCCGTGCGGATTCCTGCCGGTCATCGGCTGTCCTCAGCGTGGTGGGCCGGAGGAACGCCCGCCGGGCGCTGCGTCCCGGCGGGCGGCCGCAGCCTGTTCTTCCGCCGCTGGAACTGGTCGGCTAGCAGGGCGGCGAGCAGGGCGCAGGAGGTGCCGAGCAGGATCCCGGCGGCGGCGTCGGACAGCCAGTGGGCAGCGAGGTAGGCGCGGGAGAGCCCCATCAGTATGGAGAACGCCACCGCGGCCGCGCCCCACAGGACGCGGCGCCGCCCTGGGGGCACCAGGGCGATGACGGCCGCGAGGACGGTGACTGAGGCGGCGATGGCGTGTCCCGACGGGAACGACGCGCCGCTCGTGGCGACCAGCGACCCGGGCGGCCTGGCCCGGTCGTAGATCCCTTTCAGCGAGCCGATCAGCGACCTCCGACAGCACTATGGCGGAGGCGAAAGCGGCCAGGTGCCACCACCGGCGGCGCAGGATCAGGTACCCGGCCAGGGCGATCCGCACCGGCAGCGTGACGTACACCAGCCCGAGGACGTTGAAGACCTTGGCGATGGCGGTCAGCGGGGGCGTCCGTCCGGAGATCATCAGCCGCCAGCCACGCGTCGTCGAGCCGCTGGATGCGGGCCAGCGTGCCGTGGTCGGCGGCCAGGGCGAACACCACGGCCGTGAGCGCCACCACCCCGGCGGTCAGGAGAGCGGCCTGCCGGGGACGGCCAAGAAGCGGGTCCTCCTCCGGCCGGGCCGTGGCGGGCCGGGTCATCCCGGGCATGGCGCACCTCGCCCGCACAGGGCCAGGCCCTCGGTGCGCCGGACGTAGCTGACCAGCGCCGACCGGGGCATGAACGCCACCGCGGTGTCGACGGTGGTGGTCACGACCGGGGACGCGCCGGGCGCAAGGACGAACCGGTAGGTCGCGCAGCCGCCGGGGAAGGTGTAGTAGCGGACGTCGGAGTACTTCGGGACCAGGCTCAGCGGGCGCTCGAACCGGCGCAAGCCGGGCTGGTCGGAGGGGATCTGCTGGGCGCCGGAAATGTCGCAGGTCGCGGTCAGGGTGATCGTCACCGCCTGCAGCCCGGCCTGGCCGGAGTTCAGCACGAAGCTGGCCCGCCCGCTGGCGATCTCGGGGTCGGCCGTGGTCCAGCCCGACGGGAGCGCGGCAATGCAGGGCAGGAAGGCCGCCGAGGGAACCGCCTGGGCCGTCAGGATCATCGTATGGCCCGGTGCCGCAATCGGGTGCGCGGGTGGCCGCGCCCAGCGTGACGTGCAGCCCTGTGGTCGCGGTGTCCGGCAGCAACAAGCCGACGCCGAAGAAGGTGGTCACGGCGAAGATGGCGAGCATCGCCGCGGCCAGGCTGACCCGCCGGATGCTCCAGCGCTGCAGCACGATCGGGCGCCGCTGCGGGGCGAGCTTGCGGAACTCGGCCAGCAGGTCCCGGGGATCGCGTTTCATGAAGGCGCGCAGCTGTGTCGGGCTGGCGACCCCGCGGGTAGCGGCGAAGGCCTCGGCCAGCTCGGCCTCGGTGAAATAATTCAGCGCCTGCCGGTACACCCGCGCGGGGTCGGCGCGGACCGCCAGGACCAGCATCATGTTGCCCAGGTCGACCGCCTGCCGCCATGGCGACGGGCGGACCTGGGCGAAGGCCACGTCGATCAATAGCAGCTGCCCGTCGCGGACCATCAGGTTGCCCGGCTTGATGTCGCGGTGGGCGATCCCCGCATCCCACAGCGCGCGGATCAGCAGCAGCCCCTGGTCGATCACGGCGTCGTCGACGTCGGCGTCGCCGATTTCCACGGCGCCGTCGAAGTACTCGGTGACCAGCAGGTACTCCCGCTCGGGGGTGATCTCCACGATGCCGTAGGGCCTGGCCACGGCGATCCCGGCGTCCTGCAGCAGGCGCAGGGCATAGTCCTCGTACTCGGCCAGGCGCCGCACGGTCTGGAAGGGATGCTCGTCCTCCAGAGAGCCGTACAGGATGGTCCGCCACAGCTTGTACCAGCGGTCGGCGCGGACGTGGCCCTTGGTGTAGAGCTTGGCGAACAGGTACTCCTGCGGGCCGCCTTCGACCCGCAGCCGCAGCGGGGTGGAGCCGGCTGAGGACTCCAGCCCGACCGGCGTGATCTCGGTGACGGTGAGCACCGAGCTGGTCGCGCGTGCCCTGCCGGATCGCCTCGCCGCGCACGCCGGTCACGTCCACGTGCGCGGTGTTGCCGCGCCGGTAGGCGACCGGGAACACCTCGTTCGGGGTGAAGAAACGGAACGCGCTGACCGGGATCGCGACACCGAGCGCCACACCCAGGAGCAGGTCATCCACGTGATCGACGGCCAGGTACAGGCAAGCCAGGCAGAACACGGTCACGATGACCGCGATGGCCGCCTTCGCATACGAGCGGGGCCGCCCCGGCACGACCAGGCAGTAGGCGATGCCTATCAGCAGGAACGTGAGGATCGCCACCGAGAGCGCCGGCGCGGAATACCCCGCCCAGCCCGCGATGATCGGCACGCCGTACGGCCGCGGCCGGGTCATCCCCTCGGTGATCAGCTGCAGGGCAATCTCGAGGAGGATCAGGCTGCACAGGAACACCAGCAGATGCCGCCAGCGCCGGAACGCCATCGTCAGCGCGACCGCCGACAGCCCGACCACCGTCGCCCCCCAGCCAGAGCCGGCCGCGGAGATCCCGTTGGCGACGTCGGTCAGCCACGGCGTCCGGGCCCGCGCGAAAAGCCGGAGCACCGCCGAGTTGACCTGATCATCGAGCCGGAGCGACGGAGCCCGCACCGAGATCACGATCACGCCGGCCAGGACGACAACCGCCAGGACCAGCCAGGCCCTGGTGGTGACCGAGACCGGGTGCGGCAGCGGCGGGGGCGCACCGGTCGGCCGGCGGCGGCGCGGCGTCCGCCGCACGGCGGGACCCGGCGGAAGGCTCGCTGTGCCGGCCCGTGTGGTTACCGTCTCCGCCTTCTCGCTCAACGCGACGCACCTCCCATCGAGGCCAGCCCCTGCGTCCGCAGCCAGCTCCCGGCCACCAGGCGCGGATCCTCCCCGCGCAGCTGCGCCCGCGCGTCCAGGGCGCGCAGCGAGCCGGTAGTCAATCGCGCCGACACCGTGTTGAGCACCGCGAGCAGCCGCGGGCCGTAGCGGGCGACGACATCCCGGCGCACCAGCGGGACGACGCTCTCGGCCGGCTGCAGGCCGCGGTCGTCGGCCAGCACCACCAGATGGTCCGCGGTGATGGCCGGATCGGTGCTGAACAGCAGCGCGACGCCGATGTCCCCTGCCTCCAGGGCCTGCAGCGTCAGCGGACCCCCGGCGTCGAGCGGGACGAACGCCCGGAAGCGGAGCCCGTAGACCTGCCTCAGCCCGCGCAGGCAATAGATGCGCTCCGGGCATTCGGGCGGCCCGCCGAACGCCAGCCGGGGCGCCACCCGGACCAGATCGGCGATCGATCGCAGGCCGTACCGGGCCGCGGTCGCGGCGGTGACCACGATGACGTTGCCGTCCTGGGCGGCAGACGGCCGGCCCGCCACCAGCCCCCGGCCAGCCACCTGCCCGGCCAGGGCCCTGCTGGTCGCCGCAGCATCCGACGTCGCGGACAGCCGTCCCACGCTGACGAACTCGAGCGCTGATCCGGAGTACTCCGGCACGACCTGGACAAGGCCGCTCATCAGCGCCGGGTCCACCAGCTCGCGAGGGCCCAGATCCGGCAGAACGCGGGCGGGGAAACCCTTCGCCGCGAGCGCGCCTGCGTAGAGGTCAGCGAGCAGCACGCTCTCCGGGAAATCGAATGACCCGACTGTGATCACGGCGCCGTGCTGGCCGGCCTCGCCTGCCCGGCCACCCGGCCCGCTGCCGCTGGCGGAAGTGCACGCGCAGCACGCGGCGGCCAGCGCCAGACAGGCTGCGCGCAACATGTTCCGTCGTTGCCGCGGCGGGCCGGCGCTCACACATACCCCCGGTGCTGCAGGGACCGCCAGCACAGCCAGCCGGGCAGCACCGGCAGCCAGTAGGTCGCCAGCCGGTACAGCAGCACCGCCGAGACCGCGGGCCCGGGCTGCATGCCGACGCCGGTCAGCCCGGCGACCAGCGCCGCCTCGATCGCGCCGAGGCCGCCCGGCGTGGGCGCTGCCGCCGCCAGCGCCGCGGCAGCCAGGTACACCGCGCCGATCACGACCAGGCCAGGGCCCCCGCCGAACGCCTGGACCGAGGCGGCCAGCCCGGCGATGTAGGCCAGGGTGATCAGGGCCGAGCCGCCGATCAGCAGGCCCAGCTTGACCGGGCTGGCGGCGGCCTGCCGCAGGCTGCCGGCCGCGGAACGGGCGCCGGGGATCAGCTTCTTCCTGGTCCAGCGGCGCCCCGGCCGTGTCGCCAGGACCACGCCGACGACCGCGAGGATGACCGCCAGGGCGAGCAGGATCTTGCTGCCGGATGGCAGCTTGAACGCCTTGGTGAGGTCGTGGCCGGCCAGCGCGAAGAACACCACGATCAGCACGACGTGCATGACGGCGCCCGCGAGGGCGTTCACCCCGACCGCTGCGACGCTGGCCGGGGTGCTGGTTCCGCTCTTCTGCAGGAACCGGGCGTTCAGCGCCATCCCGCCGACGTTGGCCGGCGACACCCGGTTGATGAACGACGACGCGCCTTGCGCCAGCACGGCCGGGCCGAACGGTACGTGGCCGGGCACCGAGCCGATCAGCGCCATCGCGCTGGCCACGTAGGTCAGCGCGGACAGCGCGATGATCACCGGCAGCCAGGCCCAGTTGGCGTGCAGCAGCGCGTGCCAGCTGCTGCTCACCTGGGCGATCTGCGGGAGCAGGAAGTAGAAGGCGCCGGCCAGCGCGGCGATCGCCAGCAGGGTGCGCGGCCGCACCCGCTGCAGCCGGGCCAGATCCTGGTCGGCACCGTCGCCGCTGGCCGCGATCGCGGCCGCGCGGGTGTTCTTCAGCAGCCCGTCCTGGCCCTTGATCTCGCGCCGGGTGCCGGCCGACAAGGCCAGCGGCTGCAGCAGCGGCACCGCGGCGGCGACGCCGTCTGCGCCGATTGCGGTCGCTGCGGTGGCGACGGCACGGTCCGGGCCGATCTGGCCGGCCAGTGAGGTGAGCAGCTCGGCCACGTCGATGGCCCGCTGGCGGCTGGTCGCGGCGAGCTCGGCGAAGCTGAAGTCGGTCAGCCGGGGGCAGCCGTTCTGGCTGATCATGATGTTGCTGCCGTGCAGGGACCGGTGCGCGATCCTGGCCTGGTGCAGCCGGCCGACCTCGTGCCACAGGCTGCGCGCTAGCCGATCGGTGATGCGATCGGCCGGGACCTTGTCCAGGGACTGGCCGACCACCAGCTCCATGGTCAGCAGCACTGACCCGTCGCCGGCCTTGATGACCTGGCCGACGTTAGGCACCGCGACACCGGCCCGCTCGGCCATCACGGTCAGTAGCGCCTCATGCTCGACGGCCTTGAACAGCGAGGCCGCCGGCCTGGTGTCGCCGACACCGCGCAGCCGGATGCCGCGCCAGGCCCGGTACAGCAGGTCGGCGTCCCGCTGGTCGGAGCCGAAAACCTTGACGAACAGGGCACGGCCGTCGCCGGTCACCGCCTGGAACGGCCGCGATCCCTTCGCGGGGCGCACTGGTCCGGTCACCTGGCTGACAGGCACACCGCCCGCGCGCAGCGCCGCTGCCACCCCGGCGGGGCCCATCCGCCTGTCCGGCACGCCGAACACCACCAGCAGGCCCGCCCCCACGGTCACCCCGGCGGCCAGCGCCAGCACCAGCTGCATCGGCAGCAGCCCGCCGGTGATCAGCCGGGTCACGGCGATCAGCAGCAGCATCACCCAGGCCGCCCGGCGCCAGGGCCGGCTCAGCCACGGCGCCGCGGCTACCGCGACAGCCGCCAGTCCCGCGAGAACGGCCGGATCGGGGAACCCGGCGCCGGTCAGCCACGAACCCTGGCGCAGCCCCGCGGGCAGCCCGGCAGAGCCGCCCGGCCCGGCCAGATAAGAGATTCCTGCCATCAGCGCCGCCGCCGCCGCGAACCCGCCCGCCACGGTGGCCAGCACCCGGAACCGGCGGTACCGCAGCGCGGCCACCAGCAGCACCAGGGCCGCCGCCGCGATCGTCACCTGAACCAGGCCAGTCAGCACCCGCCCGGCCGGGGTCGCGGGCTGGACCGCGATGATCGCGGCCGCGGTCGGCCGGAGCAGGGCAGGCAGCAGCGCAGCGATCACGGTCGCCACAGCCAGCACCCCAGCCGCGGCGATCAGCCGGATCACATCGCCCGGATGCCGGTACCGCGTCGGCGGCAGGACCCGGTCCCGCGGCCGGATGCCCGGCTCGCCGGCGGCCAGCTGTATCGGGGGCGAATCCGTCATGGGCGGTAACCCCAGATCATTGCAGTCATGCCGATGAGCCAGCCGGGACATGCGCACGCTCTGCCTACGAACCGCCGTCTCCCGGGCCCGTGGCCCCTCACACGCCCGCCCGCCACGACCCCTGCCTTCCCTGCGGCGACTATCAAGATCACGGCCCTGCTGGCCCGGATGAGCCGTGCCCTAGGCACGGCCCTTGACCGATTCCAGGAAACGCAGGACAGCATCGGCGGTGATGTCAGGCCGCTGCGACTGCGGGTAATGCCCGGCCCCGGGCCGCCGAGTACCTCGATCAGGGCGATAAGATCGCCCGCTGTTTCCTCGTCGCCGTAGGACGTGAACGTGGCATCGCTGCCGCCGTGGCCGCGAAGATCGGTGCAGGCGACCCGGTAACCCGCCGCCCGCAGGTCGGGAGCGAGGAAGCGGTACCCGGCCCGCAGGTCGCCCATGCCGGGCATCAGCACCACCAGCAAGCCGTCACCCGCTACGTCGTAGCCGATCCGCCCCCCAGGGCGGCTGAGGTAGCTGGTTTCCCGAACAGAGGGCGCAGAGCCGGGCTGGCTGGCACGAGTCGTACGGTTCGCCGGGGTGCTCATGCGTTCATCACCTTCAGGTTTTGATCTGGGATCGGAGCCAGGCGATGGCGGCGGCGAACTGCGTGCCAGGCCGGCCCGAACGTGGACGGATATCTTGGACACCACGTCCAGCCGGTGCCCGTCCGCTGCCGGCCCCGGCGGCCGGCGAGGAACCTCGGCGGGGTCACGCCAGCTGACTCTGAGGTATGGCGGGAGCCGGTCAGAATCAGGCCAGCGCCAGGCTTGATGCGGCTGCGCGGCCATGCCAGGAGTTCTGGCGACCCCGGTGCTGCCCGGCGGGCGCCATCGGCCGCAGAACGGCCTGCGCGTCGCTGACGAGCAAGACCCGCTGGGCGCGGACGAAGAGCGGCCCGCTGAAGGACAGCTGCTGCCATGTGCCACCTCGGCTTCGCTGCGCGCTAGGCGCCACCAAGGTCCAGAGCAGCCGGGAGGAATCTAAAAACTCGTCTACACGCAGATAAACGAGCACACCTTCTTAATCCCGACGCTACGCCCCATCCGCCGTGCAAACAAGAGAGCCTGGAGACGAAGCAGCACCGAAGCGCTGATCACCCTGACCGGTTTGCGCGGCATGTCTCCCAGCGACGCGATTCGCTAGCGCCATTCAACAGGGCGCACCCGTTCAGAGGCGGCAACGCTGCAGAAACTCATAATCCAGGCCGCCTCGGCCGGAAATGCTGCGCCGTTCCGCGCTCACCTAGCAGCCTGCGGGCTATCGCGACCGTAAGCGTCGCCGCAAGTTCTGCTGGCGGCCGATCGCTGGGCCGGAGGCCTCCTGCTGCCCTGACCAGGCGCGCTCGCGTTGCAGCATCTCGCGGAGAGAATACGCAAAATCGTGTGACGCGCACATTTACGCCGGTCAAAGGTATGTCGGCGTATATCTGAAAGCCGTGCTGCGGTGGCTGATCCAGCGCGGAGTCGTGGTGATCCCGAAGTCGGTGCGCGCCGACCGGATAGGCGGAAAACTTCGACGTTCTTCGACTTCGAACTCAGCGGGAACGAGATGGCCCGCATCGTCGGCCTGCACACCGGCGCCTCGCTGTTCTTTGACCACCGCGACCCCGCGATCGTCAGCCAGATCGGAAACCGCCGACTGACCGATTAATCCGGAAGGATGAAGGTGGCCAGTGACACGGAATCGATCAACCTGGGCAGACGCTCGCTCCTGCGCAGCATGCTCGCCGGTGTGGCAGGCGCCGCGATTGGTATCCCGATGAGCGGCTGCTCGCAGTCGCCCCCGTCGGTCTTACGCCACGGTGATGACGATCTTGCCGCGTGCGTGTCCCTGCTCCACGCGGCGCAGGCCCTCGGCCGTGCCGGCCAGCGGGTAGGTCCGGTCGAGGACCGGTGTGAGCTTCCCGGCCTCGATGAGCCCGGTGAGGGTGAGCAGTTGCTCCCGCTTCTGTTCGTGCGGGATCAGCCGGAGCCGCTCCCGGACCAGACCGTTGACCACGACCGCCCGCAGGATGCCAGCCACGGGCCCGAACACGTGGCCGGGTGAGCCGCCGCCGTTGAGCACGAGGGTCCCCGTCGGGGTCAATGCCCGGCGCAGCCGGCTCAGCGGCCGGTTGCCCACGTTGTCGAGGATCACGTCGTAACGCGCGCGCCCGTCGGTGAAGTCCTCCGTCGTGTAGTCGATGACGTGCGCGGCACCGATCGAGCGCACCAGCCCGGCGTTGCGCGTGCTGCACACCCCGGTGACCTCCGCGCCCAGCGCCGCCGCGATCTGGACGGCGTACGTGCCGACGCCGCCGGCGGCCCCGTTGACGAGCACCCGGTGCCCGGCCCGCACCGCACCCACATCCCGGATCCCCCGCAGGGCCGTCGTCCCCGCCATCGGGACCGCCGCCGCCTGCTCGAAGGTCAGGCTCGCCGGCTTGGGCACCACCTTGTCTGCCTGCGGCGCGCGCGTACTCGGCGAACGCGCCCCGGCAGAAGCCGAGCACCTCGTCGCCGGGCCGCAGCCCGCGCACGTTCGCGCCGGCCGTCTCCACCCGTCCGGCCGCGTCGACTCCGGCCACCCGGGCCTTCGGCTTGGTCAGCCCCACGTCTCCCATGAGCCGCGCGATGAGAGGGTCGCCGCGCATGATGTGCCAGTCGTAGGGGTTGAGCGCGGCGGCGTGCACCCGGACCAGTGCGTCGCCGGCGCCGGCCTCGGGCGGGTCGGTGTCCACCAGCCGCAGGACGTCCGGCGGGCCGAACCGCTCCTGGACAATCGCCTTCATCAGGTCACCTCGTATCGTTGCGCGCTGTCGTGGTGATCGACGCTAACCGGTGGTCTCCACATGCAGGCGGATCACATCACCCGGATGCCGGCAGCGGGCGGGCAGCAGAAGCCGGGCTCGGTATTCCGCGGCGTCCGCAAGCGGCCTGACCTGGGTTCGGGGTGACGTTGTCATGCTTTTCCCAGCGGCTTCACAGCAGTTCCGGCCGCGAGCACGGCCCGAGTCAGGGCGGTGACGGCGCTTTCAGGCTCTCGCGCGCCGCTCGCCGGCCAGGAGCTCGCGGCCGCTCATCGGGCGTCTGTCATCGTGAGAACGAGCTTCCCGCGGGCGTGCCCGGCTTGGAGGTGGCGCATGGCGTCGGGTGCCTGGTGCAGCGGGTAGGTCTTGCCGATGACCGGAGTGAGCTGGCCGGCTTCGACGAGCCGGGCGAGGGTTTCCAGGTCGGCGCGGCGCTGCCGGGAGATGAGCATGGTAAGCCGCTGGCGGGTGAACGGTGAGCGGGCCAGGGCCCGCAGCTGGCGGCCCATGCCGGTCCAGCGGCCGCCGTCTTCGCCGCCGGCGAGGACCAGCGTCCCGGCTGGGGTCAGCGCGCGCCGTAGCCGGCCCAGCGGCGAGTTACCGGCGATGTCCAGGATGAGGTCGTAGCGCTGGGACCCGTCCGCGAAGTCATCGCGGGTGTAGTCCAGGACGTGGTCAGCGCCGATCGAGGTGACCAGATCGGTCTTGGCCGTGCTGCAGACGCCGGTGACCTGCGCTCCGAGGGCCTTGGCGATCTGCACGGCGTAGGTGCCGACGCCGCCGGACGCGCCGGTGATCAGCACGTGCTGTCCCGGTTGGAGGCACCCGGCGTCACGCAGGCCCTGCAGGGCGGTCAGCCCGGAGACCGCGAGGACCGCGGCCTGGCCGAAGGCGAGGCTGGCTGGTTTGCGGGCGAGCTTGTCCTGGCGGGCACGCGCGTACTCGGCGAACGAACCCTGGCCGATGCCGAACACCTCGTCGCCGGCCGCGAACCCGGTGGCACCGGCGCCGGCCGCCACGACCGTGCCGGCCACGTCCAGGCCGGGCACCGGGTTCGTGGGGGCGCGCAGGCCCGAGACCAGGCGGATCAGGTACGGCTGGCCCGCCATCATGTGCCAGGTGCCCCTGTCGAGCCCGGCGGCATGGACCCGGAGGAGGACCTCGCCGCCAGCGGCCGCTGGCCGGCCGATCTCCTCCAGATGCAAGACGTCGGCGGAACCGTATCCGGCCTGCACGATCGCCCGCATCGTCTGCCGACCCGATGCCGGCGCGGTTCCGCCGCCGGCATCGCCGGGCGCCGCGGCCCGGCCGGCCGCGCCTGTTGCTGCCTTCATGATCGTCCTCTGTGTCGGTTCCGCGGTCAGGGAGGCGTTGCCTCCTTCACTACGCGCTGTGCGGGTGCACGGCTGTAAGCGGCCCGCCGCGGTCACGGTTTTTCAGCTGACCGGTGCGGCTGGAGCCGGGACCCGGGCGGCCGATGCTGGTGCGAGGTCATCGGGTGCGGGGGCGGCCACGGTCGCCCCGCCCTGGTCCAGGCGGAACGGCGGGTAGGCGTCGGTCATCAAAGCGGCGTACGCGATGACTCGCAGCACCCAGCGGTTCATGCCGATGACGAAGTCGTACAGCCCTCGCGGGTAGCGGCCCGCGAACAGCAGCGTGATCGCCGCGAAGAACACCAGCAGCCCGATCAGGCCGCCGGAGAGGGCATCGGCCTGCCAGGTTGCCCCCCGGGCCCCGGTCGTGGTGTAGGCGGCGCCGCCGGCGAACACCGCGACGATGGCGTACTGCGGGATGGCCAGCAGCCACCACTTGACCAGGACCAGGCCGCGGGAGAGCCGCTCGGGATAGGCGACGTCCAGCGTCGCGGGGTAGCCCGGCTCCTCATCCAGGCTGAACGGCGGGTAGCGGTCGGTCCCCAGGGCACTGTAGGTGTAGTAGGCGACCCGCCACGACCAGCGCAGCACCCCCAGATTGAAGGCGAACAGCGAACGCGGGTAGCGGCCGGTGAACACGATGGCGAAGAACGCGATGACGGTGACGACGGCGAACGCGATCCACAAGAAGAACAGCACGATGTAGTGCGGGATCGCCAGCAGCCACTTGACCAGCCACAGCCAGCGGCTCAGCGGCTCGTCGAGGCGAGCTCGCACCTGCACGGGATAGTCCCGGTCCACGGCTTCCTCCTGGTTAGCGCATGCGGATGCCACATCCATGACACCGGCAGACGATGGGCACCGGCCGGCGCTGATCACCGGCCCATAGGCTCGCCTTCACAGTATGTCCGCAGCCAGAAACTAGCAATAGATTTCTGGAAATAAACTACAATAACTTGCCGGCGATGAAGCGTCGGCATAGTTCCGGCCGCCTTGAACCGGGGAATGGCACCACCGGCGCCGGCGCCTGGTCCCCACCCGGCAAGGTCATCACCCCGCAGTCCGGCGAGCCAGTCCGGGCGCCTTCACGCAGAGCCGACGCGCCCGGGCCGCCAGCCCAGCAGCCAGGAGGCACGATTGACTTGCGTACCCGAGACGCTCCGCCATACCGGTGCGGCCAACTCCAACACGCACCGGCATCGCGGACCGCCAGGGGATCAGTGATCTCTGCCGCGTGATCGGCGGGCGGCGCACAGAATACCCGGATCGGCATCGCCAGCGCAGTGATCGGTATCGACTCGCCGTCCGCGCCGAACACTTCCTCCACGATTGTCGGGCGAGGGGTTGGCTGGTTGGGTTATTCACAGGGTTGTCCTCTGGTGATCCACAGCGACTCCCGCGCAGGCTGGCTGCGTCCTGCCGCTGGTCCCGGTCTTGGCTCTGCGCCGAACTGACCGCTGATCGCGTGTCTTGCCGCCGAACCGCCGGGCCGGGACTGGCGGGAGGGCGCGAGCACCGCCGGCTGGGGACGTTCGTGACCAGGTAGGAGCCTGACCTTCGGTGTCCCGGAAGTGTTTTGTCCGCGCGCCCCCGGCCCGGCGGTGTCGTTCCCTTCCCCGCTGCCAGGTACTGGCGAGAAGTAGAAGGAGAGGTCATGCCCAGGATCACAGAACAGGCCGGCCCCGTCACCGGGGGCGTGGACACTCACGCCGATGTGCACGTGGCTGCGGTGGTGGATCAGGTGGGCCGGGTGCTGGGCACCCAGGCCTTCCCGGCCACGGCGGCCGGGTACCGGGCTGTGCTGGCGTGGATGAAGTTGCACGGCGAGCTGGCCAGGGCCGGGGTGGAGGGTACCGGCAGTTACGGCGCCGGGCTGGCCCGCTGCCTGGCCTCTTGCGGCGTGGAGGTGGTCGAGGTGATCCGGCCGAACCGGCAGGCCCGCCGCCGGCGCGGCAAGTCCGACACCGCCGATGCGGTGGCGGCCGCGGTGGCCGCCCTCAGCGGCGAGGCGTCCGGGTTGCCCAAGAGCCGTGACGGGGCCGCTGAGTCGATCCGGGCGCTGCGGGTGGCCCGGGCCGGCGCGGTCAAGGCCCGCACCCAGGCCGGCAACCAGCTGCGTGACCTGATCGTCACCGCACCCGAGCAGGTACGCCGGCAGCTGGCCGGGCTGCCCTGCCAGCGACAGGTAGAACTGGCGGGCCGGTTCCGCCCCGGCGACCCGGCCTGCCCGGCCCAGGGCACCAGGGCGGCGATGGCTTCGGTGGCCCGCCGCCACCAGCAGCTGGCCGCAGAGATCACCCAGCTGGATGCCGCGCTCGAGGAGCTCCTCGCCCGCGCCGCCCCCGAAGGGCTGCTGGCCAAGCAGGGCGTGGCCACCCAGGTCGCCGCCACGCTGCTGGCCACGGCCGGCGACAACCCCGGCCGGGTCCGCAAGGAGGCCAGCTTCGCCGCGCTATGCGGCGCCAGCCCGGTGGATGCCTCCTCCGGCAAGCAGCTCCGCCACCGGCTCAACCGCGGCGGCGACCGGCAGGCCAACTCCGCGCTGTGGACGATCGCCATGACCCGCCTGGCCCACGATCCGCGCACCAGGGCCTACGCGGCCCGGCGCACCGCCGAGGGCAAGACCAAGAAAGAGATCATCCGCTGCCTCAAGCGCTACATCGCCCGCGAGATCTACAAGACCCTATGCCGGCCCCAACGACCAGAAAGTGCGTCCATGCCGCGAACTCAACAAGATCTTTCAGCCCCGTCTTGACGTAGGAGCTTCGGCGGTTCGTGGTCGCAGTTGGGGTCACGGTCGGTTGCGGACCCGGGCCGCTTGCTGTCTTGGCTGCGTGGACTCCGCCTGGCCGCTGTGATTCGGCCAGGCGGAGTCGGATTCTGGACAGTCAATTTCCCTACCGGGCGGCTCCGGCAAGGTAAGCAGCGACGATGTAGGCGGCGTGCCGGTCGAGACTGCCGCGAGCGCGGTCGTAGCGCATGGTGGTCCGTGGATCGGCGTGCGAGGCGGCTTCCTGGACGTCGCGGAGCGGCACCCCGGCGTCGAGGGCGGCGGTGATGAACGCGTGCCGCAGCGTATGCGGCCCGATCGGCTTGGTGATCCCGGCGCGGCACGCGATCCGGCGGACGATCCGCGCGGCACCGTGCCGGTCTAGCCGCTGTCCGTCGGAGGTGAGGAAAATCGGCCCTTCCACGCGCTCGCCGATGGCCAGGTCGATAGCCCGTGCCGTCCGGGGTGCGAGCGGAATGGTGACGACCTTGCCGCCCTTGCGGGTGATCACCAGGGTCCGGTGCCCGCGCTCGACGCCCAGGGCTTCAATGCTGGCACCAGTGGCTTCGGGGACCCGGAGGCCGTTGAGCGCCGGCAAGGAGATCAGCGCGTGCTCGGCAGGAGCGCCCAGTCCAGCGGCGACGAGCAGCGCGCCGAGTTCGTTGCGGTCCAGCCCGGTGGCGTGCGATTCGTAGTCCAGGCGGGGCCGCCGGACGTGGGCGGCCGGAGAGTGCTCGAGCAGGTCTTCCTCCACCGCGTACTTGTAGAACCCGGCGATAGTGCACAGCCGCCGGGTGATCGTGGCCCGGGCGCGGCCGCGGGTCTCCAGGTCATGCGCGAAACACTCGATGTCGGCGCGGCGGGCCTGGAACAGGCGCAGGTGGTGCTGGTGGCACCAGTTCACATACTGGCGCAGGTCCAGCTCGTACGCCTGGCGGGTCAGGCCGCGGTAGCCGGCCAGGAATCCGGCTAGCGCCAGCCGCTCGGTGTTGGTGAACACCGGTGCAACTGGCATGAGGGCAGCAGGCGGGGTCGTGGTGGTCATTGGGCACCTCCAGGCTCGAGCTGAGACCCGAAGGCTGGGCCCGCCGTGGTCCCAGCGACGATGATTCGACTCACCGTTAGGCCCGACTGTGCGATCACGCAACGTCACAAGGAGGTACCCCAACTGGCACAGCACCCTCACCCAGGAGCACGCCGGATCGCCGATTTAGCGCGGCCTCTGGGTGAGGAGTTCTGCGCAGGAGATTTGCACAGAAGTGCCGAATCTGTACGGGTGGCCGGCCTCCTTGAGCTTGATCTGCCGCCGTCCCGGACGGGGGGAGTGTGGGCGTTATCAGGTGTCTTGGGCGGTGGCGCGTTTACTGGGTGGGCGTTGCCAGGCCGTGCTGATAGGCGTAGCGGACGGCTTGGGCGCGGTCGCGGGCGCCGGTTTTGGCGAAGATGCGGTTGATGTGGGTCTTCACTGTCGCGTTGCTGAGGTAGAGGCGGTGGGCGATCTCGGCGTTGCTCAGGCCGGAGGCGAGGAGGGTGAGTACCTCGGCTTCGCGGGCGGTGAGCCCGGCGGGCGGTGTGCGGCCTGGGCCGGATGGGTCTGCGGGCGGCTGGCTGGTGACCGCGGCCACGAGGGTTTCCTGGACGGCGGGGTCGAGGTGGGTCTGGCCGGCGTGGACCGCGCGGATCGCGGTTTCGATCTGCTCGGCGCTGGCGTCCTTGGTCAGGTAGCCTCGCGCCCCGGCGTGTAGCGCGGGCAGGATCGCGGCCTGGTCGGCGTAGGTGGTCAGCACGAGCACCCGGGCGGCGGGCAGCCGCTGGCGCAGGTCCGCGGTCGCGGCGATGCCGTCGGTGCCCGGCATGCGCAGGTCCATCATGATCACGTCGGGGTGGTGGGCCTCGGCCAGCTGGACGGCCTCGGCTCCGTCGCTGGCCGCGCCGACGACCTCGACCCCGTCGATGAGCGAGACCAGCATGCTCAGCCCGTCACGCACCACCCGCTGGTCGTCGGCGATCAGGACCCGGATCCTGCCTGGCCCGGGGGCGGCCGTCACGCGGGCACCTCCAGCTCGACCAGCCACCCGGCGGCAGTCGGCCCGGCCCGGGCGGTGCCGCCCGCCCGCTGGGCCCGCTCGCGCATCGCCGCCAGGCCGTGCCCGCCGCCCGCGCCAGCGAGTGCCGGAGGGCGGGGCGAAGCCGCTGGGCCGGTGCCAGCCTCTGGGCAGGCGTGGTCTTCGACGGCCAGAAGGGTGCGGCCCGGCTGGTAGCGCAGGGTGATAGAGACGCTGGCGCCGGGCGCGTAGCGGACGGTATTGGTCAGCGCCTCCTGGACGCCGCGGAACAGGGCCAGGCTTGCCTCTGCGGGCAGCGGGCGGCGCGTCCCGTCGATCCGCAGCGTGGCGTCTGCGCCGGTGTCGCGGCGGAAATCGGCGACAAGATCAGCCAGCTGGTCCAGGGTGGGCAGCTGGTCGCCGCGCAGCGTCCCGACGGCCTGCCGCGCGTCGGCGAGTCCCGCCTTGGCCAGGTCGGCTGACCGGTCGATCGCGGCACGCAGGCCGGCGCTGACCTGCTCACGCTCGGCGAGCTTGCGCGCGCCCTGCAGCTGGATGGCCAGTCCGGACAGCGAGTGGGCGAGTACGTCATGCAGCTCGCCGGCGATGCGGCCGCGTTCGGCCACCGCGGCCGCGGCGGCCTCAGCGTCACGGGCGTCCTGGAGCTGGGCCAGCAGCAGCTCGGTGCGGTCCTGGCTTTGGCGGCCGCGGCGGATGAACTGGCCGGTCACCGCCAGCAGCAGGCACACCAGGGCCGCGGTGATGGCTGACTGGACCGCCGGGTGCTCAGTCAGGCCGACCGTCAGGGCGAGCGCGACCGCGACCGCCAACGCGTATACCGCCAGGGCGAGCAACACGGCCAGCCCAGCACCGCGCAGCCCTGGCGCCGGATGAGCTTGCACGCTGGCCGTCACCACGACCGCGATGAACACCCAGCCCAGCGGCAGCAACGCCTGCCGCTGCCGATCGCCGCGGTCGCGGGCCCGCGACCGCGACCGCGCCGCCGCCTCCCGGGCCGAAACCGCATCGCCGCCGGCCGGAGCAGGCGGATCAGGCCGCGCGGTGCCATGGATTAGGCCCGCCGCGCCCAGCCGTGCCTTCATGGACACAGTCTGGCCCGCGGCGGGCCCGGAGGCGAGATCAGGCACCGGCGCCGGCCGGGATGACCGCCGGCGCGGCAGCCGGGGCCGCCAGCCGGCGGCCGCGCAGCCAGACCACGATCAGCCGGGTGAGCACGTCGGCCAGCGCCATCATCACCAGCGCCGCCACCCAGGCCGCGGAGCCGGTGATGTGGTGCGCGACGCTGAACCGGGCGATCGCAGGGCCGGCGCCGTGGCTGGCGGCGAACGCGAAGGCCATCCGGGCACCCACGCCGCCGACCCACATGCTGGCCGCCAGCCAGCCCGCGCGGCCAGGCCGGCCGTCGGCACCGCGGCGCAGCCGGGTCGCCAGGCCGCCCGCCGCGCCCATGGCCACGCCGGCCGCCACGCCCGCCAGCTCCAGCGCGACGTCGTTGCCGCCGCCGGGCACCGAGTGCAGGAAGAAAACCGCGGCAGCACCCACGGCCAGCACCGGGACAGCCAGCGCCCGCAGGTCAAGCTGGTGCTCGCGAATCTGGCGGACGACCATCAAGACCAGGATTGCGTTGACCACATACATGTTTATGTTCATGCCGTCACAGTGCCGCACGGCGCCCATCCCCCGCGTCGGCCCACAGGTGGGAGTCCGGGTTGACACCGACCTCCACCCCCTGGTTGACCCCGCGCCGCGAAACGCTCCAGCCCGGCAGGCACCAGGACGCGAGAGGCTCAATCCTGGCCGGACCGGGCCACCTTGCCATCCGCGATAATCAGGGTGCTCCAGGCGAGCAACTGCCGCTCCTCAGGCGTCCCTTTCCGCAGACCCGCCCTGTACCCGACCGCTCCTGGCGCCCCCCACAGCGCGGACGGCGGCAACCGCACCTGTACCGGCTCGGCCGCCAGCGACAACGACCAGCAACAGCGGGAGCGACTGGAATCCGGCCGATGGCCGTCTGGTGACGTCGATGTGCTGCACCGGCACGCGATCCATCTGTGAGTAGGACTTGATGGCCGCGACCATCTCGGAGATGCGCCGGCTCGAATCCGTCAGCTCGGACAGCATCGTGGCGGCGGACGGCATGCTCGCCATCCACTCTAGGCCAGGCTCCAGCACCGCTCCCTCGAGCACGACCGCTGCCCGCCCGCACAGGGGCAGGTCGCCCCCTGTGACGGCGAGCGGCTCGGCGATGAGCCACTCACAACGATGCTGCGGCCGCTCAGCCAGGCCGGCAGTGCGTCCTCGTGGTCGTCCACGGCCAGCGGCTCCGGGGCCGCGGCGGCGACTGCGTCCTAGGCCGCCACCCGGCCGAACCTGCCTCCGGCGACACGGACGATTGCTGTCAGCCCGTGATCTACCCGGGCTGATCCCCTGGAGCGCCCACCGGGGTAGGCATGGGGTGCACGGGGATGCTAATGTGACGAGGCGATATTCCGGGGGGAAATATGACCTTTCTACGTGCCCGCAGTTGCCGTCTCGCGCTCGTAATCACGGCCTTGGGAGCTTCCATCGGTACGCCGCTGGTCCTCGTGCTTGCCCCAGGTGTCGCTCAGGCCAGCCCGCCGGTCGGTAATTGCACGAACAGCTACACCGCACTGACTTACGATCAGGCTGGGATGCTGCCTGACGGAGCCCTGGCGCAGGCGGCCTTCACTGCGGTCAACAAAAACGGGGACGCTTACGTTTGCTACAAGCCCTATCCTAATGGCCCGCACAACGGCCATTACGGCAATTTTATCGACAACACCGCGGCGCCGCATCAGTAAAAGGAACCGTGTACATTCCTGCAAAGCCGGATCCGGCAACGGCAGCTGGATTAAGCCCTGCTCAGGCGCTTCGGCCGCGTCCGGACACCGCGTGGACGCGCAACCAAGCCAGCCGCGCGAAGATGAATGAAACGCGCGAAGACACTAGGGATGTCGCGTGACGGGTTTCCCACGATCCACCGGGTAGCGGCCAGCCGCATCCCGGCAAATGCGACGAGTTCGGGTTGCGCGCCCGGGCGCTGTGGCCGCGCAGATCCGCCCAACAGCGGACGGCCAGTTCGTCAACGAGTCATTCCCGGCGACCGTGGCCAAGCCTGGCAGCGACTACCAGGCCGCCCTGCGGAGTCTCACAGTCTTGTCAAGTATTCGAGAATAGTGAATTCGGGATTCTTTCCACTGCGCGAAATGGTGGCAGAGCGGGCTGCTGGATTGCGGACAAGACAGGGATGGGCCACGAGGGCAGGCTCTTATGAGGTCACGCCCAGCAGGTCGGTGAGGGGGGCCCGGGGCGGCCGGCGGATCGTTAGAAGGCCAGCGCCAGAAGGTGCGGCAGCCGGTTAGCGGGTCAGGCCGCCCAGGGGGCTTGCGGTGTTAGCCGGGCTGCAGGTGGCGGTAGGTTTCGCGGGCTGCGTAGCGTTTGAGGCAGCGGATGATCTCGGGCTCAGTCAGGCCTTCCTTGCTGCGCCGCTGCACGTAGGCGCGGGCGGGCGGGTGCGACCCCATCCGGGTGATGATGATCCGCCATAGCGCGTGGCTGGCTTGCCGGTCGCCGCCGCGGTTGAGCCGGTGCCGGGTCACCTTGCCCGAGGAGGCCGGGATCGGGGCGACCGCGCACAGGTGTGCCCAGGCGGCTTCGGAGCGCAGCCGGCCGGGGTGGTCGCCCGCGGCGATGAGCAGTACCGCGGCGGTGTCCGGGCCGACGCCGAAAAGGCTGAGCAGGCCCGGAGCGCGGGCGGTGACCAGCCGGGGTGATCAGCTGGCCGGGCCGGGTCAGCTGGCCGTCGAGGTAGCGGGCGCGGCGGCCGGGCTCGCACAGGGACAGCAGGGTGTGGTAGCAGACCATGCTGCCCGCGCGGGGCCGCAGCGCGGCCAGCTCGGCGACCAGTTCTGCCGGCGTCTGCCCGGTGAACCGGGTACGGATGCCTCCGGGCCGGTGATGATCAATGCCCTGGCCTGGCTGCTGGTCTGGGTCCGCTGCGCCCGGGCGGTGCGCTTGGCCACCATCAGCGCCCGGATCGCCTCGACCTGGCCATCCCGGCCCCTGGGCGCTCCCGCCGCGCGGCCTGACAGGGCCGCCCGCGCGGCGCTGACCGCATCCAGCGGATCGGACTTGCCCTGGCGCCGCCGGTCCTGGCGGCCCGGCCGGCCGGCCTCGACGACCCGGATCCCGGCGGCGGAGACGCGCCGGGCCAGGCCCGCGCCGTAACTGCCGGTGCCCTCGATGCCGACCAGGCAGACCGTGCCGAAGCTCTGCAGCCAGCCCAGTAACCGCGCGTATCCAGCCGCAGTGGCGGGGAACTCCGACACCCCGAGCAGTCCGCCGATGCCATCCAGCGCAGCGGCGACATGACTGTCAGCGTGGGTATCCACCCCGCCGACCACAGCAGAGGTCTCTACGATAGGCATGGTCATCCCTTTCGTGGCTGCGGGATGGCACGCACCCGCTGGCCGCCGATCTTGTGAACCCGGCCTCTTGCCCAGGCCAGGCAGATCAGGAACAGCACCGCCGGCGGGTGCCGCGAACCTGGGCCCGGCCGACAGGCCGGATCGAAGGACAACCAGCGGCGTCAGCCGAATAGCAGGTCAGGCCGGGACCCAGGCCTCCGACGCTACCCTCCCGCCAGGTCAGGCCGTGGGAGGCAGGCCGGAAGCACTACCCACACCCTCCCTGCCGAATAGGTATTCGCCGGTTTTCTATGGCAGGCCGCGATATAGGCGCGCAGATCGGTGGGTCGGCGTGCTGCGGTCGCTGGGAGGGCTAGGCGGGCAGAGGGCTGGCCGCCTAGAGTGGGGCGACGGAGGCAAGCGCGTGCGCGAGGGCGCGGATGTCGTCGCTGCTGTTGTAGGCGTGCAGGGATACCCGGATGCCGCCGGCGCGGGAACTGGTGTGGATTTTGTGCTGGCTCGCCAGCGCGGCCTGCACCTGGTCGGCTGTGGCGGCGGGGTGGCTGAGCGAGATGATGTGCCCGCTTGCGGAACGCTCACCTGGCGCCCGGTAAGGCGCCCATCCCAGCGGCGCGGTCTGCTCGGCCAGATCCGACGACAGCCCGCTGGCGTGCTCGCTGATCGCATTCAGCCCGATGCCGGTGAGCATGTTGATCGACGTGAGCAGGCCCACGGCAGCGCTGTAGGACATGGTTGACAGCTCGAACCTGCGGGCGTCAGCGGCGAGAGAAAGTTCTTGCGGGGTGAAGTCGAACGGTGTGGCGCTGCCTTTCCAGCCGACGATCACGGGGGTGGCAGCCGCCAGCTCCTCGGTAATGGCGAGCAGCGCAACGCCGGCCGGCGCGGACAGCCACTTGTAGCCGCTGCAGACCAGCGCGTCCACTCCCCATTGCGTCATGGTGACCGGGGCGGCGCCGGCCATCTGGGTCACATCGACCACCACCCGGGCACCGACGTCTCGGGCGCGCGCCACCAGGGCCGCGACATCGACCTGGCTGCCAGTGGCGAACTGAACCGGGCTGACGCACACGACCGTTGTCCGTTCGCTGATGGCATCGCCCAGCGAGAGCGTGAGGTCACGGGCCGGGGTGTCGCGAACCCAGCGGATGCGCATGCCCAACCGGTCCCGAGCGGCCAGCCACGGGTAGGTCACGCTGGGGAAGTCACCGGACACCAAGACCACCTCACCCCCGGCACCAGACAACAGCGCGGCAAGCTGTCCCAACCCCTCACTCGCCCCGCTGACCACCGCGACCGAGGCCACCGGCGCGCCGAGCAGCCCGGCCGCGGCGGTGCGCAGCCCGTCCAAAACCCCCGCCTCGGCCTGGTCGGACAGGCGGAGATTGCCATGCTGGGCCACATCGGCCAAGAACCGGACGCTCGCCTCCACCGAGGCGCGAGGTATCAGCCCCAGCGAGGCCTGGTTCAGATACGTGCAATAGGCAAGCGCCGCATACTGCCCGGGATCAATCAACGGGTCCATCATCACCCCTTCGCCGGCGCTCGATCGCCGCCTGTCCCAGCTCTGGCCGCGGACCAGTTACCCGGGCCGCACGTAGTTCGGGTCCAAGTCGTGGTTCCGCTGCCACCCTTCCGCCAAGCCCTCCCAGGCACCCTTGACCGTCCAGCCGTCGCGGCAGAACACCCCCGCTGTAACGCTGCCAGAAGCCGGAGGCCTCTAGCCACAGCTTCCAGACGCCATCGTTCAGGCTCCCCTGGTAGATACGGGCGACACCGCACGAGTCGTGACCGCCGGACAAAGTCTCCCAAGCCGATAGTGCGGGCTGGTTCCCAAGACTTGAACAAAGACCCTACTAACTTGCCTCAATGCCTGACGGGCTCATGCCTGGAGGGCGGCCAGCCTGTTCGGTGATCAGCCGCACCTATCGCCGA
>CAVOSX010000001.1:0-1590585 GCA_963699015.1 uncultured Actinomycetes bacterium | reverse complement strand
GGATCTCCTGGCTTGCGGCGCGCTCTGGTTCCGCCGCAGTTTCCTGACCGCGGCCCTGAATGACAGGTTCCGCTCCTGCCACACGATGCCTGCCACCGCGCCAAGGATGATCACGACCCCGATGGCGATCAGCCAGGACATGAGGGCGAAGACCACGCCGATCGGCCCGTACTTCTTGTCGTCGGTGATAACCGTGCCGGAGAAGATGACCGAGAACACGGCCTCCATGCCTACCCAGAACACGGCCGTGGCGACGGCGGCCGGGAACAGGGTCTTCCACGGGATCCGTCCCGCCAGCAAGAACCACATCGTGAACCACCAGAAGCCGGTGAGCACCACCAGGCCGATGACTGCGAGCAGCACCGGGCCGGCCGCGCCGGACAGCGCGGGCCCGGCCCAGCCGACCAGGACTGACCAGCCCACCAGCACGGCCAGCCAGATCAGCCGGCGCAGCATGTCCCTGGCGCCGCGGCTGTCCAGCTCGAAGGCCCGCTCGTACAGCCCCTGGATCGCCGTGCCCGCGGCGATGCCGCCCAGGATAAAGAACACCCAGGCGGTGCCGGTGATGGCGCTGGAGGTGGCCGCCGAAGAGGCGAACAGGTGGCCGACGTCAGCGGCGGCCTGCTTGTTCAGGCCCAGGCGCCGGGCCAGCCCGCTGGCTACCGACCGGCCGGCCAGGGCGTTGGCGACGATCAGGAACGGGAAAAAGCACAACAGCAGCGTGGCCGCGAACAGCATGCCCCGGTTGATGAAATCCACCGAGTCCAGCCGGCGCCACAGATGCTCAGCCGAGGAGCCGGCGTACTTCCCCCTGGCCACCTCGGTGCCACGCCGGACCCGGCCGCGAACGCCGGGCCCGCCGTTCGCGGCACCTCCCGGCGATTTCTCATCGTGCCCGGCGGACGCCATTAGCCTGCGACATGTCCCCTGGGGGCCAACAGCGCCAATCCTGTTGCCTGCCCCAGCCGTCTACGCCTGCGGTGATCACCGCCGCTGGCGGCATCCCGCATTGATCCGACCCCGAGCGTCATCGTGGTCCTATCCGCCGATGCCGTGGGCCACGTGCCCGTGGTGATGCCGATTCGTGCAGCGTGTCCTCGTCGGCCGCGCTCAGGTGCGGCTTGATGTCGAAGGTGACCTTATTGATGGTTCCGGTGAACGCGAACGGCGCCCGGTCCGCGTAGTCGCGATCGACGACGCCGCCGTTGTCCCGGCCGATGTCCATGCCCGCATAGGCGGAGAACCGGATCGGCACGCTGTGGTCCATCCGGCCCTTGCCGACTTCCTGTCCGTTGGCGAACAGCCGTATGTCCCCGCCGGTAGCCGGCGTGGCCGCGTCAGCGTGGAACTCCAGCCGGACATTGACCTCGCCTACGGGCAGGGGAGTGTCGGATTCCTGCTTGTAGACCTGCGCGCCCATCATCGAGTAGGTGTGCCTGAGCTTGCCGCCGTCGACGAACAGCGAGAAGCCGCCCAGGTGGTCGGCCTCGGCCACGATCACGCCCTCGGCGCCGCCCTCGGGTATCACCAGATCGGCCGAGATCGTGTAGGAGTGGTTGTAGATCCGGGGGATCATGCCGGAGGCGATGTTCTGCACGTCCCCGTGGTAGGTGTAAGTCGTCTGCGCGGGACGCGGCGGGAGCAGGCCGAAATAGACGCTTACGCCGCCGAGCAGGGGGAGGACCTTGTACTTCTCCGCTTCTGCCCAGAACAGTTCCCGCAGTTCCGCGACCTTCTCGGGGTGCTGGGCCGCGATGTTGTCCGCCTGGCTGAAGTCGTCAGGCAGGTAGTACAGCTCCGCCGGGTCGTCGTCGGGATGCCACACCTCGGGCGCGAGCTTTCTCATCGCGTCCGGGGTGAGGTCCCAGGGGATGCGCGAGATCGGCTGGGCGAGCCACCAGCCGTCCTTGTACATCGCCCGGTAACCGGATATCTCGAAGTATTGCTGGGTGTGCCGCTCCTCGGCATCCGGGTCGGCGAAGGTATGCAGGAAGCTGGTGCCGTGCATCGGCGTCTGGGCGATCCCGTCGACCTGGGTGGGTTGCGGCAGGCCCGCCAGTTCCAGGATGGTCGGGCCGATGTCGATGCAGTGGGTGAACTGGCTGCGCAGCCCCCCGGCGTCGGTGATCAGCCGGGGGTAGCGGATGGCCATGCCCTGCCGGGTGCCGCCCAGGTGGGAGGCGACCTGCTTGCCCCACTGGAAGGGGCAGTTCCCGGCCCAGGCCCACGCCGCGGCGTAGTGCGGGGCGACCAGGTCGCTGCCCCACACATCCAGGCCGCCGTACAGCTGGATCAGCGCGAGCTGCTGCTCGGGGGTCAGCGGGATGCCGTTTTGCATCGTCAGCTCGTTGAACGAGCCGGTCAGCGTGCCCTCCATGCTCGCGCCGTTGTCGCCGTAGATGTAGATCACCAGCGTGTTGTCCAGCTCGCCCATCTCCTCGATGGCGGCGATCACCCGGCCCGCGTTCCAGTCCGCGTTCTCGCAGTACCCCGCGTACACCTCCATCTGCCGCGCGTACAGCCGCTTCTGGTCTTCCGGGAGCGAATCCCAGGCTGGGAACGCGGGATTGCGCGGGGTCAGCTTCGCCTCGGCCGGGATCACGCCCAGCCGCTTCTGCCGCTCGAACGTCTCCTCCCGGTAGGCATCCCAGCCGCGGTCGAACTTCCCCCGGTACTTGGCCGCCCAATCCTGGGGCACGTGGTGCGGCGCGTGCGCGCACCCGGTGGAGAAGTACACGAACCACGGCTTGGCCGGGTCCTGGGCGCGCACATCGTGCAGCCACCCGATCGTCTTGTCCGCCATGTCATCGGGGAAGTAGTACTCCTTGCCGTCCTTGCCCTGCGGCACCCCGATCGTCTTGTTGTTCTCGGTGATGACCGGGTCCCACTGGCCGGCCTCACCGCCCAGGAACCCCCAGAAGTAGTCGAAGCCCCACCCGTTCGGCCACCGGCTGAACGGGCCCGCCGCGCCCTGCTGGCCATCCGGCGTCAGGTGCCACTTACCGAACGCGGCCGTGCTGTAGCCGTTCTCCTGCAGCACCTTCGGGAACGGCGCACTGTCCTGCGGAACGAACGCCGTATACCCGGGGAACCCACCGGACAGCTCGCCGATCGTCCCGAAACCGACCGAGTGGTGGTTGCGCCCGGTCAGCAGCGCCGCCCGGGTCGGCGAGCACAACGCGGTCACATGGAATCCGTTGTACCGGACACCCTCCTCAGCGACGCGTGTCATGGTGGGCGCGGCGATCGGCCCGCCGAACGCGCTCGGCTGACCGAACCCCGCATCATCGATCAGCACCAGCAGCACATTGGGTGCGCCCTCCGGCGGAGCGATATGCCCGATAAGGTCCCAGTCAGGTTGCGAGCCGGCCAGCGTCCGGTTCGCCGTGCCGGCAAACTTCGGGCCCGCTATCGGCAGCTTGGTCCGGTCGATCGATGCATTCGCCATCGCAGTGTCAATCTCCTCATGCCGTCCGCCCGATCACATGCCGCAAGGCCCGGGATATCTGGATTCAATCCGCCATGTACGGGACACGTCATCATCCGATCCGGGTAATACATCCGCGATCCTGAGCGCCTGGTGGTGGCGCTGGCCGGGTCGTTCCCAGGTTCCTCGCCAGTCGGTGGGGGGCAGGCGCCAGCAGCGGCGTTACGAGCGGCACTGGCTGGCCGTCCTGACGGTTGCGCACCTGGCGCCGGCTGCCAGGCCTCGCCACCTCAGATCGCCCCGGCGTGACCATCGAGGCTAGGGCAGCACCTCGTCGGCGCTGCTGGGCTCCTTGCGCTGCTGGTGGTTGAGTGTGTGGCGGAGGACGGACGCGTGGCGGTACACCTCTTTCCTGGCCCGCATGATGTTGCCGAGCGGGGAGTGTTCCGCTGTTACCCGCCACGGCGTGAATGACATCGCGTCCATCTTCTCGAGGTTGTCGTCGCCCGAAATATCCTGCTGCGGGATGCGGAGCTTGGCCGCCGTGACGAACGGGGACAACTGCTCAGGCCACTCGACGGTAAGATCCTCGACCGGCATCCGGTTAATATCGGCGCACAGCTGGACTTGAATGTCGAATTCAAAGGGGCGTTCACGCAGTTCCGCTACCAGGGCCGGGCGGAATACCTCCGGTGCCGACGCCAGATCGAGAGTGTTCCGGGTAATCGTGCTGGCGAACTCGGGCACCGGGGCGATGCGGATCTTGGCGACGTAGTTACCGTGCCGGACCGCGCCCATCGTCCAGTAGTTCGATAGCAGTAGGTTGACGGGGCGGATCTGCGACAGGCTGATGGCCGCGAAAAGCTCCTCCCAGGCCCAGTTGTCCTCATCCAGGGTTCCCTTTCCTGTTACCCAGTCACGGAAGAAGCGGTGCTGGCCTTGGCGACCCTGTGAGAAGTATTCTCCTGCATCGGTGAACAAGTCCTGGATGAACAGGTAATGCTCGATGGTGTTGCAGAAGAAGACAGGGGCGTTGATGGTCGCGTAGTCGAAGGTGCCGGTGTCAGGCTCGTCCTCCAGAAGGGTCGGGCCGTTGATATCGAAGATTTTCAGGGCAATTCCAACCGCGGGGCCTAGTAGCGAGTCGGGTGCGACGTGCGCCTGTCCGCTGGAAAAGCGGATGAGAGCACCGTGGTTTCCGGGTACTGCGTAGATACCCTGCGCGTACTCGGCGGGCAACTGGCCGAGGATCTCGACTTCTGCCTTGACCAGCCCGTATCCCTTGGCGTGCGCGTCACGGACGGCGCGGCCGGTGCCCTCGGTGGCCACCGATCCGGCAATGTATTTCTCTGTCTTGTCGATCACGATCTGCAAGTTCTTATCGAAATCTGGATCGGCTGCTTCGATATCCGGCGTGTATCTGACGAATTGCGCTGACATGTGTTCTCCTCTGCTTCCGGTCAGATGTCGGTGCCCTGCGGGTCAGGCTGCCAGCAGCTTTGCCTTCTCCCGGTCGAACTCGGCGGCGGAGATGACCCCGCGGTCGCGCAGGTCGGCCAGCTTGGCCAGCTGGTCCGCCGGGCCGGCCGGGGAACCCGCCGCGGTCTCCTGGACGTAGCTGCGGAACTCCTGATCCTGCTGCTGGGCCTGCTGCGCGGCCCGGTCCTGCATCGAGCCGCCGCGGGCGATCAGGTACACCAGCACCCCGATCAGCGGGATGAACAGCACGAACAAGAACCACAGCGCCTTGGCCCAGCCAGACAAGTCACGGCTGCGGAAGATGTCGATGAACACCCAGATCAACACCCAGAACCAGACCACCCACAAGAAGATCAGGAAGATAGTCCAGAACGCGCCCAGCAGCGGATAGGAATACGAACTCGAGGCAAGCGGCATGACGACTCCCTTTTCGCGCCGGTGAGGCTGCCGGCTGCCGGCCGGCTGAACGGGTCCTGCGCCCCGCGCAGGCCCAGTATCAGCGCAGGCCCGATCAGCGGCATCACCCCGCACGGATAAGACAGGCAACCCCATCCCCGTCCCCGCTCGATCGATTCCTACGGCCGAATTCGGCAGCGCGCGGACGTGCGCGGTGCGCCCGCCGATTGTTTCCGATAAAGGCCTATGTGCGAGTTCGCGGTGCGCATGGGCGCGTCGGAGGAGCCGTCTGGCCGGTCGTCAGCCTTCCAGGAGCTCCAGTTCACGGGCCCGGGTGACGGCCTGGTTCCGGGTGGAGGCGTCCAGCTTGCGGTAGATCGACGTCAGCTGGGACTTGATGGTGTGCGGGGAGAGATGCAGCTCGGCAGCGATGTCCGGGACCGTCAGGTGCGTGGGCATCAGCGGCAGCAGGCGAAGTTCGGCGGCGGTCAGGGCCGATGCGCCGGGGACGGCCGAACCGCGCTCTCGGGCAAGACGGGCCCGAAGCGCCTCAGCCTCCCCGGCCAGGATCCCCAGTCCGGGCCGAAGTTGGAGCACCTCATCGACTTCCCGCATGAGCGTCCTGGCCCCGCTGATGTCGGCGAGGGCGATGTGGGCGCGGATGAGTTCGATCCGGGTCTGGACGGCCACGTGCGGCTGCGCGTACGTCAGCAAGAACCTCAGCCGCTGAGCGCTGGCGAGTTCGCGCCGCGCCGCCGGGGCATCGCCCCGGTGCAGGGCCACCCGGGCCTGCGCCGCGCAGACGGTAGCGTCCTCCAGCCCGGCCTGATCCAGCAGCGAACGCGCTTGGCCTGCCAGGGCCTCAGCCTGGTTCCATTGGTTGCGCGCCATCGCCACCAGCGACCGTTCGCACAGTATCTGCGCGATCGTATCGGGCGTGCCGATTTCCCGTCCGGTTCTGACGGCCTCGTCAAGGACGACATCCGCGCTGTCGCGATCGCCGGACAGGATGTGCGCGATCCCCTGCAGGAGCCCGGTTATCGGGCGCGCGATGCCCGCCGCCGCGAATTGCCGTGCGGCCTCGTCGGCGTCCGCGTGCATCTGCTCGACACCATGGCGGCACAGCAAAGCACCTAGCGCAGCGGCGAGGCCCTCGATGAGATGGTTGCCGGCCCGGGCCGCGTCCTGGGAGCGCCAGCGGTCGACAACATCAGCCATTCGCACGGCGTCGGCCGCCTGCCCGGTCTCCATGGCAAGAAGCGAGGCGTAAGCGGCGGCCCGCGGGTGGTCCTCGAACCCGCCCCGGTCATGGAGCCACCGGAACCACCGCTGCAAGGTGGTAATCCTGGCTCGCCGGGACGTCGGCAGCCAGAGTTCTTCTACCAGCCGGGCTACCGTGTCAACGTCGCCGGCAGCCATGGAGTACTCCAGCGCTTCCTCGGGCAGCTCATTGCGCAGGTACCAGGCGGCGGCGCGGCGGCGCAGGACCGGGATCAGGCCGGACTCCACGCGCTCGGCCTCCGCGAGCAGCATGTCGCGGAACAGGTGGTGGTAGCGGTACCACTGTCCTCGTCGGTCCAGCGGCACCAGCAGCAGGTTCGACCGGGCCAGATCCGTCAGCGTCGCGGCGGACCCGGGCAGATCAAGCACCGCCTCGCACAACGGCCCGGACATCCGCTCCAGCACCGCGGCACGGATCAAGAACTCCCGCTGCTGCCGCGAGATCCGCCCCAGGAACTCCGACTCCACGTACTCAGTGACAAACAGGTCGTCTCCGCCGAACCCGGCCGCCGTGCCCGGCAGCGACCCGCCTTCGCGCAGGTACAGCGCCGCGAGGTACAGCCCGACCGGCCACCCTTCGGTCCGCCGGTGCAGCTCGGCCACATCGTCGTCGCCGACCTGCACCCCGGCGGCGCGCAGCAGTGATGCTGCTTCCTCCACCGTGAGCGACAGGTCACCGGCGCCGATCTCCAGGAGCTTTCCCTCGGCGCGCAGCCGCGCGGTCCGCAGCGGCGGCTCGGCCCGGCCGGCCAGCACCAGCCGTGACCCGCTGGGCACGTGGCCGGCGAGCACCGAAAGCGCGGCACGGCATTCGGAGTCATGCAGCAAGTGCACGTCATCCAGGACCAGCGTTACCGGCGAGGTCATGGACGCGAATGCCGACCCCAGCCGCGGGACGACCGAGCCGGGCACCGAGCTTACCGGCGAGGCGAGCGCATCGAATACCCGCCTGTCCACGGGCTGCACCGCGTCGAGCGCTTCGGCGACATAGGTGAGCAGGACCTTCGGGTCGTTGTCCGCTTCGTCGACCGACACCCATGCGAAGGCCCGTGGATCACGCTCGGCCCACTGCGACAACAGTGTCGTCTTCCCGTAGCCCGCTGGCGCCGCCACCGAGATGACCGGGACGCCGTTGCTGTTGACGAGCCTGTCGATCAGCGGAGAACGCTGGATGATCTCCGGCCGCACCAGCGGGCGCAGCAACTTGGAGACCGTGAGGTCGAATACCGGCCTGCCCGTATCCTGCGAGCGGTCGACCCGGTGCCGCGCCTCAGTAATGCCCATGTCCTCACGGGTACCTCGGGAGAGCTTGCGTCCATGCTCAGCCGGAGTGGTAGAGCAGGTCAAGCGGCCCGCTGGGCCTGGCAGGTAAATTCCCTCGAAACATAACATGGCCGGCAGGCCGCCAGGAACCTGGCAGGAACCGCGTGAATGAGGCGCCAAGGCGGACGGGCGTACAATTTGCCTGCCCCGTGTGATGGCTGGCCTAACTGCGCGGCCGCAGGGGCGGGGATCGGTCGTGCGCCGTCGGGAGGTAGTGTGCCCACCTCCGCTCGGGTCAGGTGGATGCTAGGTGCCGTCGCCGCGGGGGGCGCGCTGGTGGCTTCGGCATGCGGGCGGCCCAGCCCGGCGCCAGGCGACGCCTCACCGCTCAACGGCCTTGTGTCGAGCCTTCCCGCCGCCACCAAGCCGGTGTCCTCTGTGGTCTGGGCGACCACCCGGGACGTGATATCGCTCGATCCCATCCATGCGGCCGCCTTCCCGGAGCTCACAGCCGACTCGCTGATGTGCGAGTCGCTGCTTCACCAGGCGCCGAGCGGCGCGCTTGAGCCTGGCCTGGCCGCCGTTTCGAATCCGTCGCCCACCACGATGGTGTTCACCCTCCGGCCGGGAGTGAGATTCTGGGACGGCCATCCGGTGACCTCGGCCGACGTGGTGTACAGCCTCGATCGCCAGATGAATCCCCGGCTTGGCGGGTTCAACGTGGCGGACTTCAGCAGGGTGGCCTCGGTCACCGCGACCAGCCGGTCCCAGGTGACGATCAAGCTCAGGCAGCCGGACTACTGGCTGGAAGGCGAACTCTCCTCGATTCCCGGCGTCGTCATCGAGAAAAGCTTCGCCGAAAAACAGGGCAAGAACTATGGCACCCCGGCCGGATCGATCATGTGCACGGGCGCGTACATGTTCAAGTCGTGGACACCAGGCGTGGGCGTGACAGCGGTCCGCAACCCGCACTACTGGAACCCCTCGGTCCGCCCGCTTGTGAGCCAGATCACCCTTAAGGGCGTTCCGAGCATCGCCGCCCTCACCGCGGGCATGCTGACCGGCGCCATCCAAGGCGACTACAGCCTGGGGCTTTCCACTCTGGACCAGCTGAAGAACAGCAAGACCGTCACGGTCTACCAGGGCCCTGGCTGGGCCACCGACGCGTTCACCATCGCCAGCCTCAAAGGTGTGCTGGGAAACGTGAACGTGCGCCGGGCGCTCTCGCTGGCGCTGGATCGCCGGGGCGTCATCAACTCCGTTTATGCCGGTACGGCGCAGCTGCCACGGTGGCTGTCGAACCCGGGCACGTTCGGCTATGGCAGGTCCGTATTCGGCAAGGCCTACGACAGCTCGCCAGTCTTGAACCAGAACATCGCGGAGGCCAAGAAGCTCGTCCAGAGGGCCGGGGCCACCGGGAAGACGATCACGATCGGCACCTCCAGCCAGCTGCTGAGCATCGCCGCGCTCACGGGCGCCTACCAGGCAGCGGCGCAGGCGATTGGCCTGAAAGTGGTGCTCAGGTCGGTGTCCGCCCAGGATTTCATCGATTTCTTCACCGATCCCAAATTCAGGGCGGGCGTTGACGGATTCCCGGGGGTCGACTACGGCGACTATGCCGACCCGGCGGCGCTGCTCAATCAGGTCGTCCTCCCTGGCGGGTTGCAGAACCTCGACAACTTCAGCGACCCGGCAATCACGGCAGCACTGGAGCAGGCGCGCGGCACGGCCAACCTGGACCAGCGGGCGGCGCTGGTGGCGAAAGCCGAGAAGCTCGCCGCCCAGCAGCTTCCCTGGATCCCTGACGTCCAGCTGAACAACGTACTGGTGCTCAGCAAGGGCCTGACCGGCGCGGTGTCGTCGAGCGCCTACCTTTTCTCGCCCTGGGCCGACGGCCTGGGCGGGGCCGGCTGAGCGGTGCGCTGGCGGTTTCTTGCACGTCGGCTGGCCATCTTGGTGGCCAGCCTCCTGGTGGCGAGCTTCGTGATCTTCGCGGCGCTGTACCTGGCACCGGGCAACCCGCTCGCCGCGCTGTCCGACGGGCGGCCCCTGCCGCCGGGCAGCGTCCTCGTGCTGGAGCAGCGCTACCACCTGGACGAGTCGTTCCTGGCCCAGTACTGGTACTGGCTCGGTAACGCACTGCACGGGAACCTGGGGGTCTCGATCACGCTGCGGGAGAACGTGTCCACGCTGATCGCGTCACGGATCTGGACGACCGCCGGGCTGGTCCTGTACGCGTCCCTCATCATCGTTCTGCTGGGCATCGGCCTGGGCGTCGTGTCCGGGCTGCGGCACGGCTGGCTCGACACCAGCACCCTCGTGGTGACCGCGGTCTCGGCTGCCATCCCGGCGTTCGTCGCCGCGATCGCGCTGATCATCCTGTTCGCGGTGAAGCTCCGCTGGTTCCCGGCGCTCGGCAACGGCACCGGCTTCCTCAGTGATGTCTGGCACCTCACCCTTCCTGCCATCGCGCTGGCGACGGCGTCGCTCGCGATCGTCGCCCGGGTCACCCGGGCCGCGATCCGCGCCGAAGGCGACCGTGAGCACGTGCAGACCGCGGTCAGCCGCGGGATCCCGGCCCGGTGGGTGATCCGGCGGCACATCCTGCGCAACGCCGCCGTCCCCATCACGACGATCACCGGCATCACGGTCGCCTCGCTGATCGCCGTCGCCGCGGTGGTAGAGGTCGCGTTCAGCCTGAACGGGCTCGGCTCCTACCTGGTCGAGGCGGCGCAGTCCAAGGACATCGCCGTCGTCCAGGGCATCTGTCTTGTCCTGGTCACCGCGTTCGTAGTGGTTAACATGCTGGCGGACATGCTGTCTGCGGCGCTCGACCCCCGAATCGCGCTGGGAAGCCGCGCCCAGTGAGCGCGGCCCCGCTGGCCGGCGAGGCCGCCGCGCCTGGTCGAAGGCCGGCCATGCTGCGCTCGCTCGGCCCGGCCGGTATCGCGTCGGCGGCCATCCTCGTACTCGCCGCATTCGCGGCCGTGTTCGGACCGCTGCTCGCCCCCTACGACCCCACCCTGCCCAACCTGTCGCTGGCCTGGGTGGGGCCGGTGGGCGGCCACGTGCTCGGGTACGACTTCGAAGGCCGCGACGTGGCGTCGCGGCTGCTGGCCGGCGCGCAGTCCTCGATGCTCGGGCCGCTGGCTGTCGTCCTGATCAGCGTGCCGGCGGGCACGCTGATCGCGGTCACCGCCGCCTGGCGGCGCGGTGCGCCCGACGCCGTGATCTCCTCCGGCCTGAACATCCTGTTCGCATTCCCCGGCATCCTGCTCGCGATACTCGCCACGGCGGTGTTCGGGGCGGGCCTGCCGGCGGCCACTATCGCCCTTTCCGTCGCCTACCTGCCCTACGTCGCCCGGGTGCTGCGCGGTGCGGCGCTCACCGAGCGGACCCAGCCGTACGTCGCGGCGCTGGAGGTGCAGGGGGCCCCGGCCGCCGCGATCTGCCTGCGGCACCTGGTCCCGAACATCGCGCCGCTGATCGCCGCGCAGGCGACGGTCCTGTTCGGCTATGCCATGGTCGACCTGGCGGCCATCTCTTTCCTGGGCCTGGGGGTGCAGCCGCCCACAGCCAACTGGGGGGTGATGATCTCGGAAAACCAGGCGGGCATCATCCAGGGCTACCCGCTGCCCGCGGTCGCCGCCGGGGTGTGCATCGTGGCCGTGGTGATCGCGGTCAACGTACTGGGCGAGCGGATGTTCGAATACGGTCGGGCGGCCCACGGGTGAACGACCCGGCGGAGGTCGCGGCGGCACCATCACCCGCAGGTGCGGCCGGCACGCCGCTGCTCGAGATCACCGACCTCAGCGTCATGCTGGACATCAACGGCGCGAAGCGCCCGGTACTGCGCGACGTTTCGCTGATGGTCCGGCGGGGTGAGGCGCTGGGCCTGGTCGGCGAGTCCGGGTCGGGCAAGACCATGACCGCCCGGGCGATCGGCCGCCTGTTGCCGCGCGGGGCCGAAGTCCACGGCTCGATCCGGTTCGGTGGCACCGACATCGGCCGGCTCGCCGGCGCGCAGCTGCGCCAGTTCCGCAGCCAGGTGGCGATGATCTTCCAGGATCCGAGGGCGCACATCAATCCGGTCCGCCGCATCGGCGACTTCATGACCGAAGCGCTGCGAGCCAACCTCGGGGTGCCGGCTGCGCAGGCGCAGCGCCGCGCCGCGGACGTGCTCGCCCAGGTCGGCATCGAAGACGCGGACCGGAGGCTGCGGCAGTACCCGCACCAGATGTCCGGCGGCATGCTGCAGCGGGTCATGATCGCCGCGGCGCTGCTCACCGGGCCCCGCCTGCTGCTTGCCGACGAGCCGACCACCGCCCTGGACCTCACCACGCAGGAAGAGGTCATGGCGATCCTCGACGATCTGCGCCGCGAGTTCGGGCTGGGAATGCTGTTCATCACCCATGACCTGGACCTGGCGGCCGCCATCTGCGACCGTACGGCCGTGATGTACGCCGGGCAGATCGTGGAAGTCCGCACCTCCGCCCTGCTGCACAGCGACCCGCTGCACCCCTACACGGCGGCGCTCGCCGCCGCCCGGCCGGACATCACGCAGGCAGCACGCCGGCTGCGCGCCATTGCCGGGCAGCCGCTGTCCGCGTTCGAGGCACCGCCGGGAGCGTGTGCCTTCGCGCCGCGATGTGCCCACGCCACGACCGTCTGCGGTACCGCCATGCCCGCTCTCGCCGAACTCGACGGCGGGCTCAGCCGGTGCGCCCGCGCCCGCGAGCTGCGCGGCCAGCTTCTGCTGGCATCCGATGCCTGACGGCAGCGGCGCGCCGGTCCTGCAGGCAGCCGGGCTGCGCAAGGAGTATGGCGAGTTCGTCGCCGTTGACGATGTCTGTTTCGAGCTTCAGCCTGGCCGCTCGGTTGCCATCGCCGGGCCGTCCGGTGCGGGGAAGACCACGATCGCGCGGATGATCGTCGGCCTGGAGCGGCCGACCCGCGGCGTCATCACCGCCTGCGGGCGTGATCGTTCCCGTCCGCCGGGGTTGGCCCGCGACAGGCGGCGCCGGGGCCGGGAGGTCCAGATCGTGTTCCAGGACCCCTACACCAGCCTCGATCCGCGCCAGAGCGCCGAAGCCGCCATCGACGAGGTGCTCCGGCTGCACCACCGGTGGCCTGCCGAACGCCGCCGGGCCCGGGTTGCCGAACTCACCGGCCTGGTCGGCCTGGACACACGTCAGTCGCGCGCGCTGCCCCGGTCGCTGTCCGGGGGGCAGCGGCAACGGGTGGCGATCGCCCGCGCCCTGGCGGCGGAGCCCGCCGTGCTGATCCTCGACGAATCGGTCGCCTCCCTCGACGTATCGATCCAGGCCCAGGTGCTGAACCTGCTCGCCGACATCCGCGACCGGACCCGCGTCTCCTACGTCGTGATCAGCCACGACCTGGCCGTCGTACGCCAACTCACCGACGAAACGCTGGTGCTCCAGCACGGGATGGTGGTGGAACGCGGCCCCACCGCGCGGGTCCTCGACGACCCCCAGCACCCCTGCACGCAACGGCTGCGCGCCAGCGTGCCCCGGCCCGGCTGGAGACCGGCAAAGGCTATCCGGCACGGATGAGCCGTTGCCCGCGGCAGGGCGTGACAATGGCTCGGTGGCAACGACAGCAGACCGCCCGGACCCGGCTTCACCGGCCGCGCCGGACGGGGCTGGCCCGGCAGGCCAGCCAGATCCCTCGGCCTTGCTGCGCAGCCGCAGTTACCTGCGGCTGCTGGTGCTGGCCGCGATCTTGGGCGCGCCGATCTCCGCGGTCGCCTACGGCTTCCTGGCCCTGGTCAGCTACCTGCAGAAGGAAATCTTCACGCACCTCCCGCACGGGCTCGGCTTCAGCACCGAGCCGGTGTGGTGGCCGCTGCCGGTCCTGGCGGTGGGCGGTGTCCTGGCCGCCTACGCCATCCGGTATCTGCCGGGGAAGGGCGGGCCATCCCCGGCCCAGCCTTTCGCCATGCATGACCCGCCGGCCCCTATCCAGCTTCCCGGAGTCATCCTGGCGGCACTGGCGACCCTGGTCTTTGGCGCCGTACTCGGCCCGGAGATGCCGCTGATCGCGATCGGCGGCGGCCTGGCCATCCTCGTCACCCGGCTGTCCAGGCAGCAGAATGTGCCTGACCAGGCGGTCAGGGTGCTCGGTGCCACCGGCAGTTTCGCGGCGATCAGCACGCTGCTGGGATCGCCCATTATCGGTGCTTTCCTGGTCATGGAGGCGTCCGGGCTGGGCGGGCCGATGCTGGGGCTGGTACTGGTACCTGGCCTGCTGGCATCGGGAATCGGCGCGCTGATCTTCATCGGCCTGGACAGCCTGACCGGACTGGGTACATTCTCGCTGGCCATCCCGGGCCTGCCCCATTTCGCCCAGCCCGACCTGGCCGAGTTCGGCTGGGCAGTGGCGATCGGGCTGGCCGCCGCCCTGATCGGCCCGGGTATCCGCTGGCTGGCGCTGTTCCTGAAGACGTACGTGGACAAGTGGACCATGGTCGCAGTGCCGCTGGCCGGGGTGGTGGTCGCCGTGCTCGCGATCATTTACGCGGAGGGGACCGGCAAGCCGACATCCGAGGTGCTCTTCTCCGGGCAGGATGACATCGGCCCGCTGATCCACAACGCCGGCAGCTACTCCGTCGGCGCGCTGCTGCTGTTGATGGTGTGCAAGGGGCTCGCTTACGGTGTGTCATTGAGCAGCTTCCGCGGCGGGCCGATCTTCCCGGCCATGTTCATCGGCACCGCCGGCGGCATCGCGCTGTCCCACCTGCCCGGGCTGCCGCTGGTGCCCGCGGTCGCAATCGGCATCGGCGCGATGACCGTGGTGATGCTCACCCTGCCGCTGACCTCGGTGCTGCTCGCCACGCTGCTGCTGGGATCGGACGGCGTGACCGTCATACCGCTGGTGATCGTCTCGGTGGTCGTCGCCTACGTCGCCGCCGCCCGCATCGCACCGCGCCCGCCTGCGCCGTCGCAGGAAAGCAGGCAGCCGGGCAGCGGCGCGCACGCGGATACTGCCGCGCAGGCATGAAGCAGCCAAGCCCAGAGCCTCGTCCCTGCACCGCTCGTCAGGATGTCACGACCGCTTACCTGTAGCCGATGACCCCATCGAGCCGGCACCGGGTCCGGTTCTCAGATTCCCTCGGCTGCTTCGAGCCGCCCGGAGCGGACCGCGTTGACGAACTGCTGGTAGTCCCGCTCGTTCTGGTCGGCGTACTGCCCGCAGAATCCGGTGATCGACTGGTCGAACGCGTCGCTGCCGCCGAGGCAAGCGGCGATCGCGACCGGGTCCCCGGAGCGGGCGTGCGCCCGTGCCAGCGTCCAGCCGCAGATCCCCGCGTAGAACGTGAGCGCGAGCGGGGTCATCGCCTCCACCAGCGCCGAGCCCTTCATGTCACGCAGCTGGCGCCAGCAAGAGTGCCGCCGCACGTCCACCCCCTTGGTCCAGCCGAGGTAGATGTCGCTGGCCGCCTGCATCAGCCGCTGCCCCTGCACCACCCGCTCACGGTGCTGCCGGTAGCGGCTTTTGCGCAGGTACGGCTCGAGAACCGAGGCGGTCGCCTCCTTGACCTGAAGGAACAGCGGATCGTGCGCGTCGCGGCCCTGCAGCAAGACGATGAACGCCCGGGTGCCGACGCTGCCCACGCCGACCACCTTGCGGGCCGCGTCCACGACCTCGAAACGCTCCAGCAGCTTGCGCCGGTCATCTTGCAGGGTGGCCCGGTAAGCGCGGAACTGGTCGCGGATCACCTTGTTGACCTCATCGCCGGGCAGGCCGTAGGTGGCGGTCCAGTCGCGGAACGGGACGACGACCGGCAGCTGGCTGGCAATCCGGTAGGTCCCGTCGATCAGCTCGCCGAGCTTGGACAGCGCCTGCAGGCTGTCGCGGGTGTGCGCCTTCTCGGCAGCCTTCACCGCCCGCTTCTGAGCCGTCTGCGCCAGCTTGGCCTCCTGCTTTGCCGCCTTCCCCTCCTTCCCGGCCCGCTTGTCCCGCTTTTTCGCCTTGTCCGCCTTCCCCGGAATCCGGGCCCCCTTCGCCTGCTTGACCTCTCCGGCCACCGCGGCGCGAATCGAGCCCATCAGCTCGTCCTCAGCCAGGCAGGCGTACCAGATATCCATCGTGCCCATCTGCGCGAAGCTGGCCATCGCCTCCCGGTAGGCCCGCACCGACGCGAGCGTCGCCGCGCGCGCGTCCGCCGCGGCGAACCCGTTGTTGCGGCCGGCGATCGCGAAGCTCGCTGCCATCCGCTTCACGTCGTACTCGAACGGCCCTGGCAGCGTCTCGTCGAAGTCGTTCAGGTCGAACAGCAGCCGCCGCTCGGGCGAGGCGAACGCGCCGAAGTTCGACAGGTGCGCATCCCCGCACAGCTGGGCCTCCAGCCCCGCCACCGGAGTGCCCGCCAGGTCGGCCGCGAGCGCGGCGCTGAGACCTCACCCCGTTCGGATGAACCGGCCGCGATCGGCTCATCGCGGCGAAAGCCACACCCGCCACTGCAGCTGCGTCAGCTCCTCGCGCTGGAGAGAGCCTTTCATCCCGTATGGACGATGCAGCGTGGCACCAAGGGACGCGAGCATGAGGGCTAGCGCTGAAATAGCTGGCAGCTCAGTGGGCGCGGCGCGGCCCCTGGCAAGGCTCAGCGGAGGGTTCACAGGCAAAGGAGGCTGTCGTGATCTGGCATCCCATTTCTGGCGGCGACAGCGGATCACTAGGCTCCGCGGCACGTTTCCGGAGTTCGAGGTGAGGTTGCCCCTGGGCCGGGGACGAGCCCTGCACAGGATCGAACGGGACCTGGTCAGCTCCGATCCGGAGCTCAATTCGCTCTTCTTGTCGTTCACCCTGCGGGCCAGCGGCGAGACAATGCCCGATGCAGAAACCAAGCCGCCCCGGCTGCTCGCGCGACTGAGACGGCAGAAAGATCGTCACCGAGCGGCCAAGGGCCAGCGCACCCAGCCCCGGACGATCCGCTAGAGCTGCATGAACCGGACGCGGAAATTCATCTACCGTCTTCAGGCGTGAACCTGGTTGACTGGCCGCTGGAAGGGCCAGCCGGCCAGTTGACCAGGGCGCGCTAGACAGCGGCCAGGTTCTTCCGGCTGCCGTAGGCGCACAGCCCCCACAGCGCCACCACGTCCACGGCGATGATGGTCAGGGACCAGAACGGGTACGCGGGGATGAAGAACATCTGGTCGATGGCGCTCAGCGCGATCACTGCCACCGCGAACCAGCGAGCCAGCTGGTTGCCCGCCAGTACCCCGGCCGCCGCCAGCAGCTGCAGGGCGCCGAGGGTCAGGGTGATCCAGCCCCAGGTGCGCAAGTTGGCGAACACGTAATGCGCGTTGGCCACGAACACATGCGAGTTGGCGACCGCGGCGATGCCGTCGATCAAGTTGAAGCAGCCGGCTATCACCAGCAGGACGGCCGCGAACAGGACCAGGCCGTAGCCGTGACCTTCCGCGTGGCGTCCGGGGGATCCGCTGTCCGGTTTGATTGTTGCCGATGTCACTTGTGCCTCCTCTGTAGCCGGGTGCCGCGGAGCCTTGGCCTCAGCCCCTTTGCTCCTTTACCGAGCCCACCGCGTGCGGTGCGCAGTGGCATCCCGCCAGCGGGATGAAATGGGACCCTGGGCGCTCGGAACTTCATCTCCCAACGGGGTGAAGCAGCGGGCTCCGTTTTGGCCACACTTCGTCACGGGATCTGGATCCCGGGGATTTCGCTGTCGGGGGTGCTGAGCAGAATCATGATGTCTCCCTCTCCTGCTAGGGGGGTGACCGTTTGGGTGACCGGTGCCAGGGTGCCATTGGCCCGGACCAGGAACAGAAGGTCGCTACCCGCGGGGATCCCCTCGGCCGCTGGGTGGGGGGAGATCCGTGCTCCCTCAGCGCAGCGGCAGTCAACGTCATACCGGGTCAGGCGGGGGCCGAACAGGATCTCGCCGCCGGTATACGGTGCGACCACGCCGTGGCTGGGGCGGCGGGCGCCGAGCCGGTAGACCGGGCCCTCGACTGTGCCTGCCAGTTCCGCGGCGGCCAGGGCGTTGAAGTCGTCCTCATCGGTGAGCAGGAGCACCGCGGTGATGCCCTCAAGCTCCGCGCCGCGGGCGGTGGCCAAGGCCAGCAACTCCCCAGGCGCGAGTTCCAGGCCAGCCTGCGTGATCGCCTCGCGCTGCTCGTCGAGGCCGGCCCACATCAGCACGTTCAGGCCCGCCGAGGCCAGGGCGCACGCCAGGTTGACGACCCAGGCCTGCCCGCCGACCAGCAGCGGCCGGGTGCGAGACGGGCGGGTGACGCCGACCCGCCGGGCGACCGGCACCGCCGTCAGGCCATAGAGGGCGACCGTAGCCACGATCACCACGAACGTGACCGGAAGGATCTTCGAGGCGCCGCCGACGTGCTTGGCGGCTAGCTGCGCCGAGAACGTTGACGCGGTGGCCGCCGCGACGATGCCGCGCGGGGCCATCCATCCGGTGAACTCACGTTCCCCCCGGGTCAGGTCGGTACGGAGGGTAGCCAGGAATGCCACCAGCGGCCGGGTGGTCAGCACCAGGACGGCCACCAGCCCCAGCGCCGGGAGCACCAGGTGGCTGAGCGATGCCGGGGTGACAGTGGCGGAGATGGATACGAACAGCACCCCGACGATCAGCTGCACCAGCGTCTCGAAGAACGGCCGCCGGGCGGGGGCGTCGAAGCCATCCATATTCGCCACCGCCAGCCCCATGACGATGGCCGCCAGCAGCCCCGCGTCATCACGCACTATGTCGCACGCAGCGGCAACGCCGATCACGCAGGCCAGCTGGGCCGAGGTGCCGAGCACCTCGCCGAGCCGGAGGCTGCGCAGCAGGAACCGCAGCAGCGCGATGCCGATGACCGCCCCGGCCACGCCGATCCCGACGGTGATCAGGAACTCCCCGAGCTGATAGGCCACGCTCTTGCGGGCGCCTGCCGCCACCGCCGCGTACACGACCGCCCCCAGGATGCCGCCGACCGGGTCGATCAGCGATCCTTCCCAGGCAAGCACCCGGCGCAGCCGTTCCGTCGGCCGGATGAAGCGCAGCAGCGGCGCCACCACCGTCGGCCCAGACACCACCAGGATCGCGCCGATCATCAGCGCCGCCCCGGCGGACATTCCGAGCAACAGCGCCGCGAACGCCGCCGCGAACGCCCAGGTGATGAGGACTCCCCAGGTGATCAGCCGGATCACGACGCGGCGGGTGTGCCCGCGCAGCTTGCGAAGTTCCAGCCCCAGCCCGGCGTCGTAAAGGATGACCGCCACCGCCAGCGACACCAGCGGCTGGAACGCGGCTCCGAGCAGCTGCTCCGGATTCACATCGCTGGTCAGCGCGCCCGCGATGAAACCTGCCGGCAGCAAGATGATCAGCGCCGGGATCCGCAGCCGGCTCGCCAGCACCTGAGAGCCGACCGCGAGCACCAAGATCAGGCCGACCCCGGTCAAGATCTGGTCTGTCGTCATCAGGCTCACGCTTCCCGGATCGGGCTGACACCGCGTTCTGGCCAAGACCCGCAGCGCCGGCGGCCGGGACTGTCCCAAAGATGCGGGAGGGCCAGGGACCGCTTTCACGGGCGCCCCCGGTCAGCGGTGTTGGCTACCTGCGCACCGCGGCCTGTTTCAGGTATCCGGGCTGCTTGACGTCATCGCTACCTGCCGGGCACAGGCCCGGCCGCGATGCTCCGCGGGGGATGACCTGGCCCAGGGCAGCCGGGCTGTTGAGTTCGGCTAGCCCGCGGCCGGCGCCGCGCTGGCACGGGTGCCCTGCGGGTCAGGCTGCCAGCAGCTTTGCCTTCTCCCGGTCGAACTCGGCGGCGGAGATGACCTCGCGGTCGCGCAGGTCGGCCAGCTTGGCCAGCTGGTCCGCCGGGCCGGCCGGGGAACCCGCCGCGGTCTCCTGGACGTAGCTGCGGAACTCCTGATCCTGCTGCTGGGCCTGCTGCGCGGCCCGGTCCTGCATCGAGCCGCCGCGGGCGATCAGGTACACCAGCACCCCGATCAGCGGGATGAACAGCACGAACAAGAACCACAGCGCCTTGGCCCAGCCAGACAAGTCACGGCTGCGGAAGATGTCGATGAACACCCAGATCAACACCCAGAACCAGACCACCCACAAGAAGATCAGGAAGATAGTCCAGAACGCGCCCAGCAGCGGATAGGAATACGAACTCGAGGCAAGCGGCATGACGACTCCCTTTTCGCGCCGGTGAGGCTGCCGGCTGCCGGCCGGCTAACGGGTCCTGCGCCCCGCGCAGGCCCAGTATCAGCGCAGGCCCGATCAGCGGCATCACCCCGCACGGATAAGACAGGCAACCCCATCCCCGCCAGCCGACGAGGCCGGCTCTTATCTCCGAGACCAGGAACGGCGTATCCGGGCTGGCTTGATTCACGACCGGAACGGCGAGTTGATACCTGCCGCCGTGGCAGGCGATCAGCCGCCTAATGCGCGGCAAACCGCCGGGTTTGATGATGCCGGACCTTACCGAGCTAGCTCAAATGCCAGCCACCGCATGCTGCACAACCTCGCTCGGCAGGATTTCCGGTCCTCTGCTGTCTGCCGGCAGGGATACGACCAGCGGGGGATCGTTACTGACCGTCGATTTCCTCCAGCGCAGCCGCGACGTCATAGCCGAGCGCAGTCGCCACATCGGGAGCGGCAAAGGCGATCCGGCCGAGCCCGGCCACCGGGGCGATCGCCAGCAACACGTCAGCGATCTCGTCCTCGCTCGCGCCCGCAGCCATCGCCCGGCCGGCGGCCCATTGCAGGCATGCCCCCGGCGACCCAATGGCCACACACGCCCCCACCCGGAGCAATGTCGCGGTCTTCGAATCCAGGGCGGGCGTCGCGGCCGGGTCAAGCCCAAGCCCGGCTTCATCTTCTATAAATGTCTCCTCGATCATCGCCAGCTTGCGCAGCGTCTCGTGGAATCTCGCCGTCTGAGCCATCCGCCTCACCTGCCCTCAAAGGACCATTCCACCTCGTCCCAGGGGCGAACCGCATCATCCGCATGGCATGAAAAACCGGCGCTTGTTTATCCGCCCTCAGGGCGATTTCCGGTAAGTGACAGGAGCATGCAGCGGTCCCAGGCGGAGGAGGTCTGGAAGCCGAGCACGAACATTTTCTCGGCGATCTTGGCGAACGACAAGTGGCAGGGAGCATCGACAGCAGGCGGAGCTCGGCTGTCAGGGCCGGCCGAGGATCTGCGCCCGTGTCAGTTCCTTACAGACACGTAACCGGCCGGCCTTTCTGGCCGCGTGATGGCTCGACCATCGGTGCGAGGCGCTCCAGCGCGTCGTCGATAGTCGTGTACACCGGCATCCGCCGAGCCAGGCCGCCGATCCGCAGCAGTTTCCTTACCGGCGGCTGCGCCGCGAAGAGCCCATAGCGGCAGCCTGCCGCGTCGGCGTGGTTGGCAATCCGGACGAAGGCGCTGAGTCCGCGGGCATCGCAAAACGATAGCCTGGTCAGGTCAAGCAACAGCAGCCATGCCTGACTGGCGATGACTGCACAAGCCTGCTCTGCCAGCCCGTCTGCGCTGGCGATATCCAGCTCTTCCGGCACGCGCAGGACTTCGATCCTGGGCTCGCGATCCGTTGGCGTCTGGTCCTCGATCTGGGTCATCATGATGTGGCTCCGCGGCTTGCTCCCGGCCGGTGCGTTCCGGCGGCTCCGCGGGTGTCGTATCCGGTCTCGGCCAAGGCCCGGAACTCGGGGAAGCAACGTGGCCTCAGATCAGCCCGAGCTGCCGGGCCCTGCGGACCGCCTCGCCGCGATGAGCTGCGCCGAGCTTGCGGTAGGTGCTTTTCAAGTGTGATTTGACGGTATTGACCGAGATGTACATCTGGCTGGCGATCTCAGTGGTACTGAGCATGGCTGAAACATTTCGCAGTACCTCCCGCTCGCGCTTGGTGAGCGGCTCGACCACCAGGGTCACGGGCTGGCCAGGGACGGTCACAGTTGCCGGATGCTGATCGATGTTGGGCACCGGTGCGAGCAGGTCCCGGTGCGCATCGGCCACCGCGGGGGCGTGCTGCAGCACTGGGCCGATCCAGCCCCGCTCCATAAGCAGCGGCAGCCTGAGCTGGTCACGCCCGGCCAGCCGCAGCGCGGATGCAAGTGACCGCTGGGCTCGCGCGCGGTCGCCGCTGTCGTAGCTGAGCCGGGCATCAGCCAGCCAGGCTTGCAGGTGCACCCGGTCGGGCGCCGGGCTGCGGGCGGCGAGCACGGGGGCGAGCGCGCGGCGTGCGTTCCCCACGTCTTTGGCGGCCAGCCAGGCGTGCGCGAGTACCACCGCTGCCTCCGCCGAGTCACCGGGTCCGGCCTGTTCAGCGGCGGCGAGTGCCGGCCTGATGTCGCCTGCCGCTGCATGTGCCCGCGACTCGGCGAGGCTCAGTTGTTGCCCGAGCCAGGCCGGAACGGCCCACCCGGCCCGTGCCCTGGCGACGAACTGGGCAGCCAGTCCAGCGCGTCCCTCGGCCAGGCTGCAGCGCGCGGCCACCAGGCAGGCCAGTGAGCCGATCAGCTTGTCCGGGCATTCGGCCAGGGCGGAGTCTGCCTGCTTCAGCAGGCTGCGCGTCTCGCGCAGCTCACCGTGTTCCAGGTGCACCCAGGCGAGCGCGACGAGTGCCGCAGGGCTTGGGTGCCAGCCATCGGGCCGGGGCCCGTCGGCCGCTGTCGCATCGGCGGCTAGCTTCGCGGCGTGCTGCAGTCGGCCCTCCCAGGCCGCGATCAGCGCGAGATGTCCGAGGCAGCCGGCTCGTTCGTATTCCGCGCCGGGAGAGGCCGCTGCGGTCACGCCTGAATCGAGGATGCGGGCTGCCTCGGCAAGATGGCCCGACCACAGCTCGACAACCCCGCGACCGCATAGCACCCGGGCCACGGTCGCGGCATGCCGGCCGGGCATGCCGCCGCTGACCGTGCTGACCAGCGCCTCCGCGGCATCCGCAGCGGCCGCCGCCGCTTCGAGGTCCCCGGAACGAAGCGAGGCGGCGAGACGGATTACCGCCGCGGACAGCTGGCCCACAGCCCTCTGGCCCTCGGGAAGCCGGCCGAGGATGTCGTCGGCGAGGTCAAGCGCAGCGGTGCAGGATCCGGGTCGGCCAGCAGGCAGCGCCGCGGCCGCGGAAACCAGGTACGGCCCGGCATCGGCCCAGGCCTGGCTCTGCGGCATGCGGGCGAACTCGCCGGCCAGCGAGGGCTCGGCCCGCGGCTCGATGATCTCGCCGATCGCCAGACCGTCGATGACCAGGCCAGCCGCGAGCTGCCAATCGTCGGCCTGCGCAGCGTGCCGCACCGCGTCGGTAAGCAGGCCGTTACGCTCATACCACCGGGCAGCCCGCCGGTGCAGCAGAACGAACCGGCCTGGGCTCTCGCACCTCAGCTTGAGACGCAGCACCTCCGCGAACAGCGGGTGGTACCGGTACCACCCAGGCCCGGCCGGCTGGATGAACGCGTTCGCGGCCGCCAGAGCGGGCAGGAGCCCCGCGGCGTGCTCATCACCGGCAAGCTCCCCGGCGAGCTCGGAGTTGACCTGCTTCAGGATGCTCGTGTTGAGCAGAACGTCCCTGGCCTCAGGCAGCTGGGTGTTGAGCGCCTCCTGTACTAGGTAGCCGGTTACCGCGCTGTCGTCGGTGATCAGTTCCTTGACGAACTGGTCGGGGTCGGGGTGAGAGCCTGCCGACATGGCGGCCAGCCGGATGCCGGCCGCCCAGCCCTCCGTCCGCCGGGTCAGGCACTCGAGCGCGGCTGCTGAGGGCGTGCTGCCATGCTGGGCCATCAGCAGGCCGGCTTCGGCGACGTTGAACGCCAGGTCGCTGGCCCGGATCTCGGTCAGCTGGCCGGCCAGCCGGTAGCGGTACAGCGGCAACAGCGGATCCATCCGCGAACAGGCCACCAGGCGCAAGCCGGCGCCTGCGTTCCGCAGCACGAAATTCAGCCCATCCAGCACCGGCGGCTCGGTCAGCACATGGAAATCGTCCAGGACCAGCGTCACCGGCGGATCCTGGACAGCCAGCACCGAGGCAAGCCGCAGCAAGAACACATGCTCCCGCCCCCGGGCAGCTGCCGGGCCTACGTCAGGAACGGCAACGCCGGACCGGCGCAGCGCCGCGACGACATGCGGCCAGAAACCCGAGGGCCGGTTGTCATATTCATCGAGCGAGAGCCAGGCAACAGCTTTTGACCGGTCCGCCGCCCACAGCGTCGCTGCCATCGTCTTGCCCGCCCCAGGCGGGCCGGTGATCACGGTCAGCGGACACCCCCGCGCGCCCCGGGTGATCAGCTTGGTGATCCGCGGGCGCTGGATCGCCCAACCCGGCACATCGGGCACGGTGACCTTAGATTCCAGGATCGGATCGCCGGCCGGAACAGCCAACGACCCTGGCCGGGCTATCACTCGCGTGGCAGTGCATATCGCCACAGGAACCTCCCCGCCCCTCTGGCCGCAGCCTGACCGCCACCGCCGTGAGGATGACATGGTGGGCGTTTCGCCCTCACCGCCACCCAATGCCATCCGGCCACGCCGCACATCGGACGATTAGTATGAAATCGGCGTCCCGGCGGCCCAGGTTCTGCATGGCGCGGGTCAAGCAATCGCAGCGGAACGCTGGGGCACCCGAAATCACGGACAGGCCCGCCAGAGCCGATCATGAGGGTCCGCGAGCCGCGCCGGGAGAACCGCTGAGCTTCTCGCCACAGGTGTTTGCTCTCGGTCAGCGTGTCGTCGCCAGGCGCGTTGCCAAGATCATGATGACGCATAGTGCGCTGCGCATCACCCGGGCAGGGTAGTCCCGTGGCTGGTCACCTCACTAGTGCAATGCCATGGACTCTGGCCGCAGGGCGTGGCTGACGTCGGGCGCCGGGTGCCGAGTCGGGCGTGCCAGGTGAACTCATCTGGCCGGGGTGATACGCGCCGACCCATCCCGGGAGAGTCTGGTGATCGGAAGGCCGGGACGAGCAGCTGCCTGTCCAGGCCTCGCTGGCAGGCGGGGCACCGGCATTCTCCCGGACGACTGGAGGGACAACTGATGGCGATTGGGCCGGTGCAGCTGATCGTGCTGGAGTTTAACCACCCCGATTTCCACGGTGAGATCATCAGCGAGCTCGAGCGGCTCCGCGAAAGCGACACGATCCGGGTGATCGACTCGCTGGCTGTCTACAAGGACGCGGCCGGCGAACTGGAGGTCGAGCACCTCAGCAACCTGACCGAGCAGGAGGCCATCGAGCTGGGCAGCAAGATAGGGGCGCTGATCGGCCTGGGCGTCGAGGGCGAGGAGGGGGCCGAGGCGGGCGCGATCGCCGGCGCGGAGGAGGCCGGGGCGGAGGGTATCAGCGTGTTCGGCGATGCCGGAGAATGGGACGTGCTGGAAGATATACCGAACGACTCGGCCGCGGCGCTCGTGCTGATCGAGCACCACTGGGCGGTGCCGCTGCGGGATGCGATCGTCCGTGCGGGCGGGTTCCGTCTCGGCGACGGGTTCATCAGCCCGCTCGACCTGGTCGGCATCGGGCTGATGTCAGCCGATGAGGCCAGGGAACTGCACGCCATGGAGACATCAGCCGCCGCGAGCACCTCCCGCTAGCCTTTCCCGATGACAGACAGCGCCGACAGGCAGCCTGACGCCTCACCTGAGGCGCGACCCCCGCTTCGTAAGATTGTGCGGGCGCTGCTACGGGCCGTGGGTTCCACCGCGGTCCTGGTGACCATCTACTACTTCCTGCCGCTGAACCATTCCGCCACCTGGCTCGCCGTCACGATCCTGGTGGTCGGGCTGGCGGTACTCGTCGGATTGGTCGCTTTCCAGGTCCGCTCGATCATGACCTCGTCGTTCCCGTTCCTGCGGGCACTCGAAGCCCTCGCCACCAGCGTCCCGCTGTTCCTGCTGCTGTTCGCCGCCGCTTATGTCGTCATGGCCCAACTCTCCGCCGGCAGCTTCAGCCAGCCGCTGACCCACACCGACGCGCTGTACTTCACCGTCACCGTGTTTACCACGGTCGGGTTCGGCGACATCGCCCCCAAGACCGAGGCGGCGCGGCTGGTAGTCACCGGCCAGATGATCATCGATCTCATCGTCATCGGCCTCGGGATCAGGGTTATCGTCGGCGCGGTCAAGCGCGGCCTACAGCAGCGGTCGGGAGATCCAGGCTGACAGGGGCGCCGGCGGGTTCACCTCCGCCGACCTGACCGCCAAGGCTGGCGCCATGACCGGACAGCAGGACTACTCCGCCCGCTAAGCGGGTACCCGCGCGTAATTACCCAAAGCGGATGATGCGTCCCGGGCCCGGCACCGTCACGCTGAGGTTGTGGCTGAACACTACGACAAGATCATCGCCGGCAGCGCGATCGAGGCACCCTGTGACTCGACCGGATTCTGAGCACGATCTGAGTACGAGGCGACCATTCTGATGCCCGAGGAGAACACTGTGAGCCAGAGCCATCTCGTCGTTGACTTCCCGATCAAGGGTCCTGCCATCGCCAAGGCGCTACCCGAAGAGCTGCCCCCGCTGATGCCCGATCTCGCAAGAGCGCAAGACGATCTCGGTACCGTGCACTTCTCCCGTTTCATGGTCGAGGGAGATGAGAAGCTTCTCTTTCTTTCGGACATCGACGGCGAGGCTGACGAGCATATTGAGCGGCTCGTGGAGAGTGCCGGTCCGGTGTTTGACGCCATATTCGAATACGTGGACGACCCTCCAGCCACTCCCGTGGCGGATAACCCTGAGCGGGCCGCCAAATGGCTGAAGCGTCATGTCCGCGAGCCTCTGGACACGTACTTTGCTTACGACGCTTCGGTTCAGGACATCAAGGAATGCGCGCGTGCAGCGGGCTTTACAGGCAATACCTCGCAAAACACTCTGCTGACATACCTGGCCTTCAAGTCACGCGCGCAATCCTTTGCCGTGAAGCTGCTCGCCGGGGCCCTGGTAGGACAGAAGGGACACGATGCATCGGATTCAATTGGGACGCTGCATGTCGCGCACTGGGTGCCCTTTGAACACAACCACCTGGCCTTCATCACCATTTTCGACGGTGATATGGAGAAGTACTTCCAGGACTTTGCGGACAAGACCTCGTTCGTTTTCAATGCGCTCTTTCCACGTGTGGTCGGCGGGGCGCCAACCCCGGTCGAAAAGAATGCCCAGGAGTTCTATCAGTGGGGACTCGACAACAATTATCCCTCCATCGGGTTTTACAGTGCCTATCCAGGCCTCTCGGTTCAAGACATCCGGGCCCTCCTGGCCGATCGCGGCAAGTCGCCATCGGCCACCGCTGGATAACACCAGGTGTCACGTGATCACAAACCATGATCAACCCCGAGTCCGGTGCTGGCCAAGGGATACAACTTACAGCGGGCGCCGGCGATGAAGGGCCCGAGATTCGTTCGCCGGTTGCTTGGCCGAACGTCGTCTGAGCATCGAGGCGCCGATGTCGGTTCAGCGGCCGCGGAAGATTCGGCACTCGACCTCGCAGACGTTCAGGGGTTCATTCTCCGCGGTTACAGGATGCCAATGGTGCGGCATTTCTTGTTGACGGTGGGAACTCCGGCACAAGCGCGAACGCAGCTGGGACGGCTGGTGAGCGGCGACGAATCCGACGTCCCGCAGATCACCACTGCCGAGGACTGGCATGTGGGGTTTGCGCCCGGACCGCGAGACGATCCCGCGGCTGACCCGCGTCGCAAGCCAGACTACTGCCTCAACGTCGGTATCACCTGGGCAGGATTGGTTGCGCTGGAGGTAGAGGAACGCGTCCCGACGTTGTCGTTCAAATCATTCGGCGCGTTCATCGAAGGAGCCGCGCCGCGAGCGGAGCTGATCGGGGATACCGGAGCAAGTGCCCCCCAGAAATGGATCGACGGTTTTGGAAAAGGGCACGATCACGTCCTGGTGACGCTGCACGCGATCAGCCCGGAAGCGCTGAACAGCTATACCGACCGGTTGTGCGCCTTGTTTGCCGAGGGAAACGCCTTTCGGGAAATCTGGCGTCAAGACGGGATGGCGCTAATAGAGATGCAAGACGGCCAACCCGTGGCTACGTCCAAAGTCCACTTCGGATATACCGACGGAATCACTACGCCCACCATTCGGGGTGGCCCGGAAGAGTATCGGTCTGATCACCAGGAGCCCTGTGAGCCGTGGCTTTTCGTGTTGCGAGATGACGCTAAGAACTACGTGGTACCAGAGCCGCGGCAACTTGGCCTGAACGGTAGTTTCGCAGTCTTCAAGAAAGTCGAGGCCGACGTCGTAGGCTTTGAAGGCTTCTTGCAGTCGAGTAAAGACAAGATCGATCCCGAGCTGCTGGCTGCAAAGGTGTGCGGACGATGGCGCAACGGCGTTCCTCTCGCCTTGTCACCGGACACCGACAGCCCCGCAGGAGGAATATCGCCCGAACAGTTGAACAATTTCGGGTATGTAGATACCGATGGCTCGGGAAATCCGAAGGGTATCCACTGTCCCGTCGGCGCACACATACGCCGCGTCAACCCACGAGGTCAGCCAGTCCAGGGTCAGGGACTGCCGGGCGGCAGCAACAATTCCCATCGGCTGATCCGTCGCGGGCTGCCGTACGGCCCGACCTATGATCCAAGAGAACCCTACGATGGCATCGAACGCGGGATGCTCTTCCTTTTCGTCAACTCGAACATCGAAAACCAATACGAGTTCGTGCTTCGACAGTGGGCTAATGACAGCGAATTCGCCGGGGCGGTCAGGCTCCACCCAAGGTCGAAAGATCCACTGATCGGCACCCAGAATCCAGCAGAGAGCATTTTCGTCATCCCGCAGGCAAATGGAGGCCCGCCGACCGAGGTTACGGGTCTCTCGAGCTTCGTTACGACCAAAGCTGCCGCGTACGTGTTTCTGCCGAGCATCACGGCCATAAAATTTCTCGCCACCTTGGGAGAAGGCCTGTAATCGGTGGTGTCCGTCCGCGGTATAAATAGTCGGCGGGCGTAGCTTTCTCTCAAGCCTTGCAAGCAGAGACAGGAACCCGCACCCGTGTCCCTACGAGTTGCCAATACCGCCGCCGCTGCCAGCGCCCCCCGGTACGTATTTAAGTACTTCTTCACGCAGTGCGACCCCGGGGGTGGGCGGCTGTAATATCTAGTCAACTACCCTGAAAACCTACCGTACCCACAACGGCAGCTCCGTCTACCAATGGGGTCTCTGGTGCACCGCTAGTTCGACCGGCCCCTCCGACCGCTGCACGTGGCATGGCTATTTCTTCAACGGCGCCACGAACGTTTCGGGCGGGCCCAACAAGGCCATGCAGTTCGGCGACGACAGCGAGCAGGTCCTATCCGAATTTGGCGGTAACATTACTACAGAGTCGGGACAGCGGGTCTGGGTCGATGTCTACGGAACCTGGTTCGACTACAGCACGTGGACCTGACCAGCAGGACCAACCCCTTAATCGTTCAGGTACTGGAACGTTGTGGATGCCGCTAGGCCCGTGCTGTAGGTGCCCGGACAGCTCAGGCCGGGAGTGGTCCGTCGGCTGGTTACGACCTGTCCGACAGCGCCCGCCAGGGTCTTGACCGGGCCTTGCAGCATCTGCTGGGACTTGGCCTGCGAGCCAGCGGTGACATCGAGCCAGGGGATGCATATCGTGCCGTGAGCAGGGGAGCTGCGCGAGGCGACTATGCCTGGGTGCTGTTCCTTGTCCGTGATCGTCCTCATGGCGAAGCCGCCTGGCTGGCCGCGGTGTAGTGGCTCGTTTGCGTCAGTCACTTGACATTCCCGTGGACGTTCCGGCGCGCCCAGATCTCGCTCCCCGGCATCCTGACACGATGCGAGCGCATCTCTGCTCGATCTGTCAGCTATCCAGTGCGAGGTGTCGTACATACTCTGCCAGGCCCGCATCCAGCGCGCGGGGCCCGCGAAGCCGCCCAGATCCGGCCCAGCACCCGACGTTTGCCTGCTTTTCGCTGGGGCAGCAGGTGAACCGCTGGAAGGAGCGAACAGAGAGCCGATCATGGCCGACCCCAGGACGACATGAGCGCCGCCGCCGGTAAGGCAGGAACACAGGCCGAGCTGTTCTTCGGCCTGCGCGATCTGCGACGGGTGCGACAGCTTGCCGCGCGCTGGGCGGAGCTGGCCGGACTGCCCCCGGACCGGATCGTGGACTTCACGATCGCGGTGAACGAGATCGCCGCCAATGCGGTTGTTCACGGGTCGCCGACCGCGCATCTGATGCTGAGAGCCGCGGGGAAGACCGCGGTGGAGGCGCGGATCCGGGACCGTGGCTGCTGGCAGCGGCAAAACCCGGTAATACCGTCCCTCGCCCGGCCGTGCGGGATGGGCCTGCGACTGGTGCGCCAGGTCTGTGATGACGTGGACATCCGCGCCGGCTGGGATGGCACCACGGTGACGCTGCGGATGAATCTGCCCAGCGCATGACCCTCGCAAGCTTTGCCCGGGGGACGATGAGCCTGCGCAGCGTAGGGTCGAGGAAGAGTTCTCGCTGGTCGACCCGGCGACAGGACGACCCCGGGCCGTGCCAGCCGAATTTCGAGTCCGGCCCCTGGCCGCACGGGCTACCTCGGTTCCCGTGCCCCCCGGTGCCGCCACCACCAATAACGGACTGAGTAGCAGCTTTGCTGGTGTACCCATAGAGTGCACCGTGGCCAGGCTCCTCTGGTGAGGAGGCATCGAGGTGACAGCACATATGGACCCTGCGCTGGTCGAGGACCGGCTGCGGGACATCCAGTCGCTCACCGATGCGACCCTGTCCCGCCTGGACGAGCATGATTTCCTGACAGAGTTGCTGGACCGGGTCAAAGGCATCCTGCAAGCCGACACCGCCGCGGTGCTGCTGCTGGACTTTGCGGCTCAACAGCTGATCGCCACCGCGGCCGCCGGGCTGGAGGACGAGGTGCGGCAGGGCGTGCGGATCCCGGTGGGCCAGGGATTTGCCGGGCGGATCGCCGCCGAGCAAAAGCCGGTGATCCTCGACCTCGTGGATCACACCACGGTGCTCAACCCGATCTTGTGGGAGAAAGGGATCCGGTCGATGATGGGCGTGCCGCTGGTGACCGGCCGCCGGGTGATCGGAGTGCTGCATGTCGGCTCGCTGTCCCCTCGCGAGTTCACCGGCGCCGACGTTGAGCTGCTGCAGCTGGCAGCAGACCGGGCGGCCACCGCGGTGCAGTCCATCGAGACTCAAGCTGATCGTCTTGCGGCGGCTGCGCTGCAGCGCAGCCTGCTCCCGGGCGCGCTGCCGGTCATCGCAGGGGCGGAACTGGCCGCGCGGTACGTTCCCGGCAGCGGCGGGGTGGGCGGGGACTGGTATGACGTGTTCACCTTGCCGTCCGGCCGGCTGGGCGTGGTGATGGGTGATGTGGCCGGGTCCGGCCTGCCCGCGGCGGTGATCATGGGACGGATGCGCAGCGCGCTGCGCGCCTACGCCCTGGAAGCTTCCGATCCGGCCGAGGTCTTGGATCGGCTGGACCGAAAGATGCAGCACTTCGAACCCGGCGCCCTGGCCACTGTGCTGTACGCGGTGATCGACCCGGCGCTGGACCGGATGCAGGTCTGCCTGGCCGGGCATTTTGCCCCGGTCATCGCCCGCCCCGGTCGGCCCGCGAAACTGGCCGACGTCCCACCGGGCCTAATGATTGGGATCGCGCCCGGTGAGCGCAGGCGGACGGGCACAGTGCAGATCCCGCCGGGCACCCTGGTGTGCTTTTACACCGACGGCCTGATCGAGCATCCCGGCCTGCCGATTGATGATGGCCTGACCCGGCTCTGCCACGCGGTAGCCGCCCAGCCGCCGGAGGCTGCCTGCGCCGCGGTGATGGCAGCCCTGGTCGGCAGCGTGGCAGCGCGTGACGACATCGCCTTGCTGATGGTGCGGCGGATGCGAGCTGATGCAGATGCCTGACGACCAATACCCGGTCGAGGTGGTCAGGGGGTGCCGGTGGTGACGGCCGCCGAGGAGATCGATATCACCAACGCCGATGGGCTGCAGGCGGCTCTTCTTGAGGCAGCCGCCCGCGGGCATGCGACGTTGGTGGTCGACATGGCCCGTACGCAGTTCTGCGACACCGCCGGGATTCATGTCCTGGTGGGCGCACACAAGCGGGCGCTGACCGAAGGCGGCCAGCTGCGGCTGGTCATCTCCAGCGCGAACGTCCTGCGCGTCTTCGCGATCACCGGCATCGACCGCGTGATCCCGCAATTCGCGAGCCTGGGCGAGGCTCTCGCGCAGGTTTCACGGCCTACGCGGCGGCCAAGCTCGGGCCGCGACTCGAGCCTGGCCGACCCGAGCCCACCTCCGGTCAGGTAGCCAATATCCTGACATGTTCGTGGCAGCCGTCGAGGACGGCGGCAAGCTGGGGATCTCCCTGTTGGCGGCGAAGGAACGAGCCGGGCGCGCGTACCAGAGACTCGGGTTCATAGCCGCGCCGAGGCGGTCAGCCGGGCCCGTGCGCCCGGGCTCATCGACTGATCCTCGATCCCTTCCTCAGGCAGCCGCGACGTTCCGGTTGCCGGTCGGCCATTCCTGAATGCCAAGGGAAACTGGCTGCCTGCTCGCGTGCGCTGCGGACGTCGGCGGCATGGTCCCTGCCGTCCGTAGACCTCAACTATTGCCCGATTCTCGCGCTCCGATATCTCGGGGGTCGCTGCAGTGCCGACGACGGCGACCGGCTGGGACGAGCCGATTAGCACGGCGAGGAGACCTTAAGATGATCATAAGGAGCCATACAGCCAGCGGCCGGTGCCGATCGGGGCAGACCGCTAACATCACAGCAGTCGTCTCAATATGAGGTTCTGGTGACACGAGCACGGGTCGAGCACGGCCGTGGTAGCCGGCCGGGTCGTGGCTTGTCGCTGGACCGGATTGTCACCGCCACCCTGGAACTGGTGGACGAGCGGGGGATCGGGGCGGCGTCGATGCGTGCGGTGTCGTCGCGGCTGGGGGTCCGCTCGATGTCGTTGTACAGGTATGTGCAGGACCGCGATGAGCTGTTTGACGCGGTGGTGGAGCGGATTGTCAACGAGCTCGCCGACGATCCGGAGGTCCAGTTGCGGCCGGTGAACGGGTGGCGGCCTTATCTCACCGGCATGGCGCATGGGGTGCGCCGCTACGCGCGGGCGCATCCGCATGCTTTCCCGCTGGTCGCCACCCGGCCGCCTGCTGCCCCGTGGGTTAACCCGCCGCTCCGGTCGTTGCGCTGGGTCGAGGCGATGCTGAGCGGACTGGCAGCAGAGGGGTTCACCGACGAGCAGGTACTGTTCACCTACCGCACGTTCAACAGCTTCTTGCTCGGTTCCCTGCTGCTGGAAACCAGCGCTATGGCACTACGGGATCCGAAACCAGGCGACGGATCCTTCACCGGCACCGACACCGCTGCGAACGAGGGCAGCGGACCGGCTGGACAGGCAGCCGCCAATCCGGTTCCCGGCGGCCTGAGCCCAGCCCGCTCTGCCGGGCAGCGGGAGGCGATCGAGGACGCCGGCAGCCCGCGTGAGCTGCTCGACCCCGCGGACGCAATTGACGCCAGGCATTTCCCGACGCTGCACCGCCTGGCGGCAGGACTCGCCGAGGACCGCTGGGAAGGGGAGTTCGAGACAGGCCTGAAAGACATGCTGGACCGCATTGCGATGTTCGTGGCCGGTGCTCCGGACATCAGGCGAGATTGATGTCGTAAGCCACGGCGACTGCCTGCCGCCGCCCGCCTGGCCCCGGTCCCACCACGAGCGAGGTCCGGCCGTCGGCGTACTCGAGGCAGCTGGATGACCTGCTCTGACCACGCACTGTCCTACCCGCCAATGAGCATCGTGGATGTCTGGCACGCGACGGGGTCGGTGCGGATGATGCCGATCAGGCGAGCCAACGTGGCCCATGCCCTGATAGGCGAGGTCCCCGGGTATTCCGCAGGGTGGCCGCGATGCCCGGTGGACACTGTAAGCTTTCAACGTAAGCTTCTCGTGTAAGTTTAGTGTGTAAGTCATCCGGCTGTGGGTAGCAGGGGCCAGCCGGATGACGCATGGAACGGGCACCCGGCGATCAGCTCCGCGAACCGGCCGGTGCCCTCTGCGGGCTCAGGACGCGGACCGGGTGGCGACCCATCGCCTGGCACAGAACCGGGACTGATTCATGATCGCCCTGGCTGGCATGCGGATGGCCCGCAGGCCGCTTAATCGAGGAGAAGGCTCATATGACAGAGAACTACCTGCCCGAAGCAACGCAGCGCAGCCAGTCGCCGACGCCCGGGGTGGCGGAGCAGCAGGGCGCGGCCGACATTGTCAAGGATCAGGTTTCTGGCCTGAGCCACGGCAGCGTTCAGGCGGGGAAGCACGCAGCCGAGGTCGCTCGGGAGCAGGCTTCGGGCGTCGCGGCGGAGACCGCGCGTCAGGGCAGGGACCTGCTGCAGCAGGCTCAAAGCCAGCTGGCCGGGCAAGCGGCCCACGGACAGCAGCGGGTGGCGAAGCAACTGCTTTCGCTCAGTAATGAGCTCCGCTCCATGGCAGATAACTCGGGCCAGGGCGGCATGGCCGCGGACCTGGCGGATCAGGCGGCGTCGCGGGTCCGTGATGTCGGGCAGTGGCTGGAGGACCGCAAGCCCGGGCAGGTGGTGAACGAGATGCAGTCCTTCGCCCGCCGCAGGCCAGCAGCCTTCCTGGTGCTGGCGGCAGGAGCGGGCCTGGTGGCTGGTCGGCTCACCCGGGGACTCAAGGGACGCAAGCAGCGACGACTCCGCGGCGACGCCAGCGCCTCCAGCCACGCATGGGCTCGGCGGCGAGTGGGCCCAGCCGTCTGACGCGGCCGGCTACCCACCGGCAGCGGCGCGCCTCAGCGATGAGACTCCGGGCCTTTCCGCCCCGGCCAGCGGTCTGCCGCCGACCGGTGGTGATCGGGCCTGGGAGGCCGATCCAGGCTACGGCGAGCGGGACTCCCTGGTCACTGATGACCAGGCAGGCCGTCAGGGCGCGCTGTGAGCAGCCCGCTCGACCCGGCTGTATCTCCGTCAGCTGATTCGCGGGCATCTGTCGGCGAGCTGTTCTCGGAGGTTGCTGAGGATCTCAGCACGCTCATGCACCAGGAGGTGGAGCTGGCCAAGGCCGAGCTGCGCCTGTCGGCCACCCGGGCCGGTAAGGGCGCCGGGCTGCTGGCCGGTGCCGGGATCAGCGGCCACATGGTGCTGCTGTTCGCGTCGGTCGCCGCGTGGTGGGGCATCGGCGACGCCACCGGTCATGGCTGGTCGGCGCTGATCGTGGCGGCCATCTGGCTGATCGTCGCGGCGGTCCTCGGGCTGATGGGACGCCGGGAGATCAGCGCAGTTCCGGGCGTGCCGCAGACCGCACAGACGGTGAAGAGGATTCCTGACGCAGTAAGAGGAAACGAGGGCACATCATGACCAGCGACCCGGACCAGATCCGCGAGCAGATCGAGGAAACGCGCACCAGCCTCAGCCAGGACGTCAACACCCTGGCCGACACGGTCAACCCGGCGCACGCGGCAAAGCGCAAGGCAGCCAGTGCACGTTCGGTCGTGCTCGGAGTAAAGGACAAGGTCATGGGCACGACGTCACAGTCCGTCTCCAGCACCAGCTCCGCTGCGGCAGAAAAGGTGTCGGCGGCTCAGGAAAAGGTATCGGCGGCACCAGACCAGCTGCGCCGCCACACGGCGGGTAACCCGCTGGCAGTCGGCCTGATCGCGGCCGGCATCGGCTGGCTCGCGGGCTCACTGCTGCCGGCCAGCAGCGCCGAGGAACGTGCGGCGTTGAAGGTCAAGGAAGCCGCCGCTCCAGCCGTCACCGGCGCAGCCAAGGATGCTGCGGCCAGCCTCCAGGACTCCGCACAGCACGCAGCCGAGTCTGTCAAGGCCACAGCGGCCGACGCCGCCGCCACGGTCAAAGACGAAACCGCCAGCTCGGCCCACGACATCCGGGACCAGGCACAGACAGCCCGCGACACGGTGACCGACAGCCGCCAGTGAGCACACGCGTCGAAGCGCGGCGGGGACGCGGCGCGGGTAGCTGCGCCCTCCCGCGCTCACACCAGTCCGGCCACGAGCTGACGACGAGCAGGGAGGCCATCGCGAATGGCCAGATCGCAGAATGCGGGCAGCACCGCCCGTGACGAGATGCCGAATGACCCGACAGACCTGAGCCGGCGGCTCCTGGCTCGCGGCTGCCAGGCGGACCGTGAAGGAATACAAGGCCGACGACCTGCAGGACCGTGCCGCGGCACTGACATACTTCGGCATCCAGTCGATCTTCCCCGGTCTGCTTGTCCTGGTCTCGCTGCTGGGCATTGCCGGCAAGTCAGCCACCCAGCCGCTGATCACCAACCTGGGCCAGGCGGTCCCCGCATCCGTGCGGAAGATCATCATCAGCGATGTCACCCATCTGCAGCACAGCCATGCAGCCTCCGGGATCCTCGGCATCGCCGGACTCGTCGCTCGCGCTATGGTCAGCGTCTAACTACGTCGCGGCCTTCATGCGCGCCTCTAACGTCATCTACGACGTGCCCGAAGGCCGGCCGGTCTGGAAGACCGCACCGATCCGGCTGGGCGTCACCGTAATAACGATGATCTTGCTCGTGGCGGCGGCTGTCATCGTCGTCGTGACCGGCGGCCTGGCACAAAAAGTCGGGAACGTGCTCGGCCTCGGCTCGACAGCGGTCACCATCTGGGACATCGCCAAGTGGCCGGTCCTGCTGATCATCATCGGCCTGATCCTCGCCATCTTGTTCTGGGCCAGCCCGAACGCCAGGCACGGCTTCCAGTGGGTCAGCCCCGGCGGCTTTATCGCCGTCGCGCTATGGCTGATCGCCTCTGCCCTGTTCGCCCTGTACGTGGCCAACTTCGGCCACTACAACAAGATCTACGGCAGCCTCGGCGGCGTCATCATCTTCCTCATCTGGATGTGGATCTCCAATGTCGCCATCCTGCTCGGCGCCGAGTTCAACGCCGAGCTCGAACGCGGCCGCGTCATAGCCGCCGGCCATCCGGCCGACCTGGAGCCATTCTCCGAACTGCGAGACGACCGCAAACTGCGCAAGGACGCGGAAAAGCACCCGCAGAAGTGAGAGGCAGCTCTTCCGTTCTCACCACTCGGGACTCGGCGATCATCCAGGCAAGCCATTGGCGGGTCCTCGGGCCGCTCCGATCAACCGGCGGATCCCGTCCGTGACGAGGCATTTGATGTGGCCGATGCGACACGCCAAAGCAGATGCGGGGAGACTCCCGTCTCACCGTTGGCGAGCGATCGCGTCGCAAGAATCGGTGTTACGCACGAGTGCTGAAAAGGAGTACGGCTCAAGAAGCCAGCAGCCTCAAGCTGCGCTTCTGTCGCTGTCTTGCGGCTGCCGGGTCTGTCCTGATCGGGAGCGCACGCTGAGGCACCCGCAGCCGGCCGTGCCTGCTGCGGGCGATCATCGCAGCTCAGTTGCGGTCGCCTGATTTGCGGGCCAGTTCACTGATGAGCTGCCTGCTGAGGTCGGCCAGGTGCCGGGCAGCGCTCCCGTCCTTGCGGCTGGCGAGCTGCGCGACCTGGCGTTCGAGGCGGTCCTGGCAGCCGGAGGCGCTCGCCAGTTCGTCGCGGTCCGGGGGCTCAGATCGCATGTCGGCCAGCTGGCGGACCGGGCCGGTGAGCATCCGCAGCATCGCGGCGTAGCTGTCGCCGAATGACGCCGGGAGGCTAGGCGGCTCGTCTGCGGCGGCGGCGTCCAGCAGGACCCGGGCGACGGCCCGGGTCCGGGCGGTCAGCTCCTCCAGGGAATCGAGCACGGCGCCGTCGGGCCGCGGCACCGCCCGCTCGACCCTGGCCCGCGGGTTCCACCGCAGGCTCTCCCGCGCGTTCCGCGCGGCTGCGCGGGCCTGCTGTGCCGCCCCGCTGAGCTGCCGGTCATGCCGCGGCCACGACAGCCCCGGGGAATACCGGCCGGCCGCCGCGCCGGCCAGGTCGTCCAGCGCAGCGGCGACATCATCACCCCATTGCCGGACCGCGTGCTCGGCCGGGCGCAACTGCAGCGGCGGGAACACCAGGACATTGACCGCGAGCCCGATGACCACCCCGATACCCACATCGATAAGCCTGGGGGTGAGATAGTGCAGCGGCTGGTAGCCGCCTATCAGCAGCACGAACAGTGCCGTGAAGGTGACCTGAGTGCTCTGCCCGCCCAGCCGCCGCCAGCTGCCGATCACCACCCCCGCCAGCACGACCACCGCGATGCCCGCGATCGACGGACCCGCCACCATGGCCACCGGAATCGCCAGCACGGCGCCGAGCACGAACCCGGCCACGTACTGGAGCCCGTCGCGCACAGACCGGGCCACCGTGGCAGACACCCCCAGTAGCGCCGCAAGAGGAGCGAAATACGGGTCCTGCTGGCCCACCGCGTACCGGGCCAGCGCCCAGGCTGCCATCGCCGCCAGGGCGCATTTGGCCGCCACCCGGCCGCGATCCTGCCAGTACCGGACCGGCCCGGACGACGCAGGCTGAAACGGCGCCGGCAGCCGCGACCACCACGCCCCCGCGCCGCCCCGCCGCGCACGACCGATCACCACACTGCGCCGCATCTCCCACCGCTACCCGCAAACCCGCGGATCATCGCCAAATCGCAGGGCGAGCCGGTCCTGGACAGCCCAGCAGCTCCAGGTAAGAGTCGAGCCGGGCGATGATCACGTTGCGGCGTTTGACCAGGCTGGACCGCAGCTTCGTAGCCCGGCGCAGCGCCTCCGCCGGGCCCGGTGCAGGCGAGGTTGCCGCACCGGCGCAGCCGCGTGTACAAGATGTCCAGCACCGGCCCGCGGAGCTTCCGCAGTTCCATCGGACCTAGCGCGGGCAAGATCGTGCGCCGGATGTAGCCCTCGTAAGTCTCCCGGGTCGACGAGTCGAGCTCGGCGACCGCCATGTACTGCACCAGCAAATCGGCGACGGTGGCCCCGGACTCCGGCCGCCGCCCGATGGCCGCCTGCTCTAAGAGCCGACCCAGCACAATCCGGGCCTGCTCCTCGGTCTACGCCGTCTGCCGGTGTCGCAGCTGCCGGCCGGTCAGCGGGTCGGTGCCCGCGTATACGTGAACCCGGTAGGAGCCGCTCGGTAGTCGCTCTATGTGACCAGTCCTGAGTGAGGCATGGCGCCACAGCAGCGCGAAAATGCGCCACTCGTTCCGCGACCCCGTTCCACACCGGGGGCCAATGCAAAGCCGACTGGAAGAGGTTTGACAGCTCAGCACGGGTGCGCCGCCAGGGACTCGAACCCCGAGCCCGCGGATTAAGCCTTCTCACCGGGGGTGGTCGCGCTGGCGTGAGAATTGGCGCGGGGCTGCCGGCGGGCGGCTGGCTGGGGTCGCTGCCGCTGTGTGGCTGGTGTGGCTGCGGGGCTTGCGGGTGTGGCGGCAGGATGGGCGCGGGCTGCCCGTGACGCCGGCCTCTCCGTGGGATGAGAGCCCGTGATTAAGCCTGGCGCCGGGACCTGACCTTGAGGGTCGCCTTCTGTTGCCTTGAGCACGACGGTCAGTATTCGCGGCTTCCGGGCCAGCTTGGCCGCCGGTCCCCGGGCAGCCCGCCTGGTTACCGGTTCTGAGGATGGGAGGCGGTGCGGCGGTGGCCCACCGGAAGAAGAAGACCGGCGCGCAGCTGGTGGAGGACGAGGAGTACCAGCTGCGCTATGAGCGGGTCGCCGGCATCGACGTGGCGAAGGGGAAGGCGGACGTGTGCACGCGGCTGCCGCCGGCCCGCGACGGCGGGCGGCGGGTGTCGCGGACCGAGGAGGTCACCGCGACCGTGACCGCGATCCTGGCGCTGGCGGCGCGGCTGCTCGCGGACGGGGTGGAGCTGGTGTCGATGGAATCCACGTCGGACTGCTGGCGGGTCTGGTTCTACGTGCTGGAGGCGGCAGGGCTGAACGTGCAGCTGGTGAACTCCTCCCACGCCCGGCAGCTGGCCGGCCGGCCCAAGACCGGCCGGCTGGACGCCCAGTGGCTGGCCCGGCTGACCGAGATGGGCCTGCTGCGCCCCTCGTTCGTGCCCCCGGCGGAGATCCGCGCGCTGCGCGACCTCACCCGGACCCGGCTCCAGCTCGTGCACGACCGCACCCGGGAATGGCAGCGGCTGGAAAAACTCCTGGAAGGCGCGCTGGTGAAGCTGTCGTCGGCGCTGTCGTCGCTGGCCAGGGTCAAATCCGCCCGGGTCATCCTGGAAGCGCTCGCCGGCGGCGAGCGCGATCCCCGCGTCCTGGCCGGCCTGGCCGCGAGGCAGGTCCGGGCCGGGCGCGCGGGCATCGAGCAGGCCCTGGAGGGCATGCCCTGCCAAGACCACCACGGCAGGCTCACCCGCATCCACCTGGACCACATCACGTTCCTGGACCGGTCGATCGCCGCAGCCGAGGACGACATCGCCGCGGCCCTAGATGTCATCCCCGCCGCGCAGGGCATCGACCCCGCCGGGACCCGGTCCCCGGATCCCGGCCCCGGCGCCGCGGTGCTCCCGGCTGCGGAACGGCTCGCGGAGATCCCCGGCGTCAGCCTGGACCTCGCCCGCGCCATCATCGCCGAAACGGGCCTGGACATGACCCAGTTCCCCACCGCCGCCCACCTCGTAAGCTGGGCCGGGCTCACCCCGGTCGCCCGCCAGTCCGGCCCCCGCAGCCGCAAGCCGGGCAACGGACACGGCGACTCCTACCTGCGCGGCTACTGCACCCAGGCCGCCACCGGCGCCGCGACGACCGATACCTTCCTGGGCGAACGGCTCCGCCGCCTGTCCCGGCGCCTCGGCGGCAGCAGGGCCCGGTGCGCTGTCGGACGGTCCATCCTGGTCATCATCTGGCACCTCCTCGCCGATCCCGAAGCCCGCTACACCGATCTCGGCCCTGGCTGGCACGCCCGCAAGACCGACACCGACCGCAGAACCCGCGGCCTCCTGAACCAGCTCCGCGCCCTCCACCCCGACAGCGACATCACCATCACACCCGCCGCCTGAATCCAAACCCCCCCGATCAGGCCCGCGACCCGCACTGCCACGGGCCCTAAAACCCATGCCCCCGTCCGGTTACTGATTCTCACGGTCAGAGTGGACCGCTACGGGGCTCCGGGTGTTCTGCCTGCACAAATAGCATGACCGGATGCCCAGAATGCACACATTGAACCGGGATGCGGCCGGTACCCGCCCCACAAGACGTCCCACGGCATCCGTGGCCCTGGCGCTCTGACCATCACTCAACGTGACGGAACTGCTGAGCCGTCCGGATCACAACGGCGCCGGTCGCCTCACCCTGCCCTACAGCTCCGGCCCCACCGAAGGCAATGTCAACCGGCTCAAGGCAATCAAACGACAGATGTACGGCCGCGCCTGCCTCGACCTACTGCGCAACCGCGTCATCCATCACCCGCCGTAACTGCGCCCACAGAATTCGCGCCAGAGCCTCCCGACCGTGCTGTTCGCCCTCGGCCACTCGCTGACCGCGGGCATCGTCACCGCGGTCGTGTTCATCGGCTACCAGCAGCTGGAGAACCACGTCCTGAACCCGGTGATCATGAGCTGGACGGTGAAGGTCAACCCGCTGCTCGTGCTGCTGTCGATCCTGGTCGGCTCGTCGATCGGCGCCTGGCTTGGCGGCTTGTTCGGCGGCTTCGTGGCCGCGCTGCAGTCCATCGCCTGCGCGACCGCCCTGCAGGTCATAGTCAGGGACCTGTGGCAGGCCACTGAGCCCGGCGGACTACTCGACGACGAGCCGGGGCCGGTTACCGCGCCGTCAGAACCGGGAAGTTCTGGGTTGCCGGAGGACCGACGCGTCTGGCCCACTGGCAGGCGAGCAGGGCGAGCTCGACCTGCAGGCGGTCCGCGCCGACGGGACGGCCCAGGCTTTCCTCAGCCCCGCGTACCCGGTACTGGACGGTGTTCTTGTGCAGCGTCAGCCGCTCGGCGGTGGCCTTGAAGCTGCCGCCCTCGGCCGGGAAGACGCGCAGAGTGAGGCGCAGCGTCGCGGTATGGTCATCGTCGTCCGCGAGCGGTCCCAGGGTCTCGATGACCCAGATCCGGACGAACTCGATAGAGCCCGACATCAGGGCCAGCGGCGCAACTTCGGCGAAGCGGGTCATCGGCGGGCCAGGAATCCGTGCTTTGAGTTCACCGACCCGCCGTTCGCAATTCGCAGCCGATAGCGCTCGCGTTCGCCGCAACGGGGAGTCGGCCCGCCGCGGTGCTGACCAGCCCGCGACATCGCATCGGGGCCAGTTCCGGGCCGCCGCAGCCCGGTGGGGTCACCGATACCGGCAGCCATGAGATAGTCCCGGTCCGCATCGGCCAACACCCGCTGGCGGCCATGGCGGTCCTGGCATGGAGCGACGACCTGCCCGGCAGCTCCAGCAACTACTTTTCGATACCGCCGATGGCATCACCCTTTGACGCGGCCAGCAGCTCCTACCAGGGAAACGGCAAAGTCGTGAATTGAGGTTTTGACCTGCGGCGTCTGCAGATGATTCGTCCAACGCGCTCCCGGGCCAGACTGGGCTAACCCTCGACCCGCCACCGCAGACCCTGGACTTTCAACCTCTGTAATTACCTTGGGGCACGTCTCGCCTCCCAGCGGCCATAAGCTAACCCGCGTGCTACCAGGCCCGTTGCTGCCTGCGCCAGGTGCCCTGGTCCAGGCGGCCGGTCCGGAGGATTCACTTCGCCGGTGCGGGTGCTTCGGTCAGTGCGGCGATGCACGCGGTGAGCAGGTGCCGCATCTGATCTTGTTCGCTGGCATCCAGATTGGCCAGCATGTCTTGCTCGACGCGGCGAACCGCGGCGCTGGCCACGTTGAGCTGGCGGCGCCCGCGGGCGGTCAGCTCGGTCGGCAGGGCCCTGCCGACGGGTGCCTGTGCCGGGCGGGCGACGAGTCCCTGGCGTTCGAGGGCCTGCAGGAGCACGTTCATCGACTGCCGGGTGACGAAGGCGCCGCGGGCGAGCTCGGAGTTGGACAGGCCCGGTCGCTGGGCAAGCAGCTCCAGGCAGGCGTAGTGGGTGATCGTCATGCCCAGCGGCCTCAGCACGGCCTCCAGGGCGGAGTGCAGGGCGCTCGCGGCCGCCTTGACCATGTACCCGAGCGATGTGTCCAGCTCGATTCCGGGCTCGCCTTGACTCATGTCAGTATTCTGACATACATTGGGTGTGTCAGAAGACTGACATACCCTGAGGAGGTAAGGATCGTGGCCGTTACCGGACCCGACTTCATTTCGCTGCAGGTGCGCGACCTGGAGCGTTCCGCCGCTTTCTACGAGCGGTACCTGGGGCTGAAGCGCTCCGCCGCAGGACCGCCGCACGCCGTCGTGTTCGACACCAAGCCGATCGCGTTCGCCGTCCGCGACGTCGTCGCGGGCACCGGCCTGGACGCGATCGCGCAGCCGGGCCACGGGATGGCGCTGTGGCTGCACGCCCCCGACGCGCAGGACATCCACGACGCCCTCGCCGCCGCCGGCACGACGATCGTCTCAGCGCCCGTCGACGGGCCGTTCGGCCGCACTTTCACGTTCGCCGACCCCGACGGCTACCAGGTGACCCTCCACGACCGCGGCTGAGCGTCCTGGCCTGCGGCGCGGTAACACACCAAGATCGAGTTACACCGTTAACTTGACAGACCCGTTCGGGGTGATCGCGACGTCAGCCGGCGCCCGCGACCTTGATCGGCGTCCCGGCCTTGCTGGTGGCCGTGCTGATCGGCGTCACCGTGCTCGAGCCCGAGTTGGTGACGTAGGCGGTCTTGCCGTTCGGGGTAATGGCTATGGCGTTCGGGTTGATCCCGACCTTGATGGGCTGGCCGGCCTTGTTGGTGGCGGTGTTGATCGGGGTCACCGTGTTGGCATCGAGGCTGACCACGTAGGCGATCTGCGGCCTGGCCGACGGCGCCTGCCAGGCCTGACGGTAACGCCGCCGCGGCCGACCGTAAACGGGAAACATCCGCGCTCGCGCGGCCAGGCGGCCGCCCGGGAACCGGTCACCCGCCAGTCAGCCAGCCCCAGACAGGACGGATTCGCGATCAGCTGCAAGGAGTGGGATGTCGTAGCGCTCGGGGAGTTCGTGAGCCTTCAGGTGCTCGATCGAGTACGCGACGACCAAAGACCTTACTTGGGAGGTCAACAGCCGCGATAACCGGATCCCCCCCAGCTTGGCGCGCGCTCTATGCGGCTAGATGCGGATGTCCACGCCGAGGGCGCCGATGCATAAACATACGGGCAGGCCGTTCGCGCATGGGATCGTTCTAGGACCGCCAACAACGAGAAGCCCAGTTGATAACCGCGCCCCGACCCGCCGAAGCTCCTACGTCAAGACGGGGCTGAAAGATCTTGTTGAGTTCGCGGCATGGACGCACTTTCTGGTCGTTGGGGCCGGCATAGGGTCTTGTAGATCTCGCGGGCGATGTAGCGCTTGAGGCAGCGGATGATCTCTTTCTTGGTCTTGCCCTCGGCGGTGCGCCGGGCCGCGTAGGCCCTGGTGCGCGGATCGTGGGCCAGGCGGGTCATGGCGATCGTCCACAGCGCGGAGTTGGCCTGCCGGTCGCCGCCGCGGTTGAGCCGGTGGCGGAGCTGCTTGCCGGAGGAGGCATCCACCGGGCTGGCGCCGCATAGCGCGGCGAAGCTGGCCTCCTTGCGGACCCGGCCGGGGTTGTCGCCGGCCGTGGCCAGCAGCGTGGCGGCGACCTGGGTGGCCACGCCCTGCTTGGCCAGCAGCCCTTCGGGGGCGGCGCGGGCGAGGAGCTCCTCGAGCGCGGCATCCAGCTGGGTGATCTCTGCGGCCAGCTGCTGGTGGCGGCGGGCCACCGAAGCCATCGCCGCCCTGGTGCCCTGGGCCGGGCAGGCCGGGTCGCCGGGGCGGAACCGGCCCGCCAGTTCTACCTGTCGCTGGCAGGGCAGCCCGGCCAGCTGCCGGCGTACCTGCTCGGGTGCGGTGACGATCAGGTCACGCAGCTGGTTGCCGGCCTGGGTGCGGGCCTTGACCGCGCCGGCCCGGGCCACCCGCAGCGCCCGGATCGACTCAGCGGCCCCGTCACGGCTCTTGGGCAACCCGGACGCCTCGCCGCTGAGGGCGGCCACCGCGGCCGCCACCGCATCGGCGGTGTCGGACTTGCCGCGCCGGCGGCGGGCCTGCCGGTTCGGCCGGATCACCTCGACCACCTCCACGCCGCAAGAGGCCAGGCAGCGGGCCAGCCCGGCGCCGTAACTGCCGGTACCCTCCACCCCGGCCCTGGCCAGCTCGCCGTGCAACTTCATCCACGCCAGCACAGCCCGGTACCCGGCCGCCGTGGCCGGGAAGGCCTGGGTGCCCAGCACCCGGCCCACCTGATCCACCACCGCAGCCACGTGCACATCGGCGTGAGTGTCCACGCCCCCGGTGACGGGGCCGGCCTGTTCTGTGATCCTGGGCATGACCTCTCCTTCTACTTCTCGCCAGTACCTGGCAGCGGGGAAGGGAACGACACCGCCGGGCCGGGGGCGCGCGGACAAAACACTTCCGGGACACCGAAGGTCAGGCTCCTACCTGGTCACGAACGTCCCCAGCCGGCGGTGCTCGCGCCCTCCCGCCAGTCCCGGCCCGGCGGTTCGGCGGCAAGACACGCGATCAGCGGTCAGTTCGGCGCAGAGCCAAGACCGGGACCAGCGGCAGGACGCAGCCAGCCTGCGCGGGAGTCGCTGTGGATCACCAGAGGACAACCCTGTGAATAACCCAACCAGCCAACCCCTCGCCCGACAATCGTGGAGGAAGTGTTCGGCGCGCCGGTCCTGGTTGTCGCTTGCTGGCGATTTCGCGCCCCGAACCGTGTGATCTGGGTGCGGTGCAGCCTGGCCTTTGGCGCGCCAGGCGTTACCGGGTCTTGATGTGGGTCAGGCCGAAGTCGTGCTGTCAGTGACATCCACCGGCGGAGCCTGCCGGCGCCGGCGACCGTGGTGTCGTCTGCGGAGATCACCCGGGCTGGCGGGGCGGTTCGGTCCGTGGTCCCAGTACGTGCTGGCCGAGGCAGGTGTATCCGGGCGGTGCTAGCTGTTCTTGCGCCGCATCTGGCCGGGGCCTGGTGGCGTTGGCTGGTCGCCGGATGCGGGAGCCGGCGCTTGCGTGGCGGGCCGCGCAGCTGGGGGGTCGTCTGGCTGGTCGTGCGGGTGTGCTGGTTGCGGGTGGCGTGGTTCGCGGGCGAGCAGGTTGACGCGGTCGCCGGGGGCGAGGGTGATGCCGGGGTCGGGGTCACGGAGGGTGTGGTTGTCCAGGACCGTGACCGGGATCCAGCCGGGCGGCCAGGTGGTGTTGCCGAGTGCCTGGCCGGCGGCGGGTGATCCGGGCGGGATGGTGATCTCCAGGATCTGGTAGCCGCGCAGCGGGGTCGGCGGCTGCCGGAGGGCGGCTTGCGGGCCGGGGACGGCCAGTGCGGCGGCGTGCTGTGCTTGCGCGGCGGTGGGGGCGGCGTGCATGTGGCGGGCGATGGCTTGCAGCACGTTCTGGCTGGTGATCCAGCCCTGCAGGTGCTGCCCGTCGGCGGAGATCACCGGCAGCCCGTCGCGGCCGTAGAGCTCGAGCTGGCGCAGCGCCTGGGCGAGCGACTCGCCGGCGAACAGTGCCTGGGGGTGACGCTGATGGGTGACGGGGCCGGGCAGCGGCGCCCGGTCCGGGCCGGGCCGGCCGGGGAGCTCGGCTGCGATGGTCAGCGGCGCCGTGAAAGGGCGCATGGCGTCGGCGGCGGACAGGTCCTCGAACGGGTCCACGGCGGGGGGGCGGTCGATGTCGGTGCCGCGGCGCAGCAGCTTGGTGGTGTAGATGGTGCCGTAGCTGAGCGCGCGGGACAGGGCTGTGGCGATCGCGACGGCGAGCATCACCGGCAGGGTCAGGGTGTAGTCGCCGGTCATTTCCACGACACTGGCCACCGAGGTCAGCGGGGCCCGGGCCGCGGAGGCGAACACCGCGCCCATGCCGACCACCGCGTACAGGGCGGGCTGGCCCGCGGCCGGGCCGAGCAGGTGGGCCGCGGTCTCGCCGAAGGCCATGCCGGAGGTGGCGCCGATGAAAAGCGACGGCGCGAACACCCCGCCAGAGCCGCCGATGCCGATGGTCAGGCTGCACGCGAGGATCTTCCCCGCGGCCAGGACGATCAGGAACCACAGGGCGTAGCTGCCGCCGACTGCCTGGTACATGACCGGGTAGCCGACGCCGTACATCTGCGGCAGCGCGAGCAGCAGAAGCCCCAGCGCGATCCCGCCGGCCGCGGGCCGGGCCCATTCCGGGCGGCTCTTCCAGGCCCGGTCGCACAGGTCCTCGGTCGCGTACAGGATGTGCTTGAACGCCAGCCCGAGCAGCGCCGCGATCACCGCCAGCGCCGCCACCAGCAGGTAGCTGCCGGCGTGGTGCAGGACGATCCCCGGCGGCAGCCCGGACAGGAACGGGGCGCTGCCCAGGAACTCCCGCCCGACCAGGTCGGCGACCATCGCCGACAGCATCACGGTGAAGATCGCCTCTATGGAGAACTCGCGCAGGATGATCTCCACGCCGAAGAACACCCCGGTGACCGGCGCGTTGAAAGTCGCCGCGATGCCGCCGCCGGCGCCGCAGGCGACCAGGATCCGCAGCCGGCTCTCCGGCATCCGCACCCACTGGCCCAGGCTGGAGGCCAGCGCGGAGCCGATCTGCACGATCGGGCCCTCCCGGCCGACCGACCCGCCGGCCCCGATGCACACTGCGGAGGCGACCGACTTGACCGCGGCGACCTGCGGCCGGATCCGGCCGCCCCCCTCGGCGACGGCGATCATCACCTCGGGCACGCCGTGCCCGCGGGCTTCGCGTGCGTAGCGGTAGATCAGCGGCCCGTAGATCAGGCCGCCGATCACCGGGATCACCACGAAGAACCCCGGCCCGAGCCACGGCAGGTGGGCACTGCCAACGCGGCCCTGCTGGCCGAACTGGACATGGCCGGTGGCCAGCCAGGTGAAGAAGTAGATCAGGTATCGGAACGCGACCGCGCCCAGGCCTGACCCGCCGCCGACCGCCAGCGCGACCGCGAACAGCCCGCCCCGGGAGCCCCGCAGCCACCCGCTGGCCCGGCCGGCCCACGGCACGGCTCCCGCCGCCGCCGCGCCGGTCATGACCGTCCCTCGGTGCCGACGGAGCGCGCCGGCTCTCGCCGTTTCATCCTGGCCGACGCCGCCGCCGGCGGCGGCGGCGGCCGGCTCTGGCGGCCACTGGCTGTCGGGGATCTCCCCGGCGGCCGCCGCGAACGCCGCCAGCGCGCCGGCCACCGCCGACTGCTGCGCGGCCGGGAGCCGGCTCAGGATGTCGGCGATCAGCGCCCGCCGGCGGGCGGTCGCGGTGTCCACCACCTGGCGGCCGGCGGCGGTGAGCGATACCTGCACCGCGCGCCGGTCGGCGCGGCCGCGGTGCCGGCGGATCAGGCCCTTGCGCAGCAGCCGGTCGCACATCCGGCCCGCGGTGGACGGCGTGACATCCAGCGCCGCGGCGAGGCCGGTCATCCGCTGCGGCCCCCGGGAGGCCAACACCACAAGGGCCCGGTACTGGGCGATCGTGGTGTCCTCCGCCGCTGCTCCCAGAGACCGGCTGGCCACCGCGACCAGGGTGCGGCTCGCCGTCAGCACCGCGTCCACCGCGGCCTCGTCCGCCACCTGCTCGGCCACGCCCGACCCATTCCCATTTACTTGCATTCTGCAATGATCGCATGGTAACTCTATCAGCTAACGCACGTAAGTGCCTGCCTGGACTGGCCCGTGCCTGACAGCGGTGACGTTAACGATCTTGGGGACGATGCCGCAAGTCACCCGCGGTAGCCGAAGAGGCCCTGGTAACCGCATGAAAGTCGCGTCCACCGCGCCGCCAGGAGCCCCAGGTGTCCCCGTCGTACCGTGTCCGGGTTGTCCTTCCTAGGACGGCCCGCAGCACGCGCCGCTGCCCCTATCCCGTTGAGATGACTACTGCCGAATGGGCAGCGGTTAAGGCGGTGCGGGCGTCGCCGGCCGGGCGGGGCGGCACGCCCGCCGTCCGGTGCATGTGCGATGCCGGGATGTCTTCCGCTGCCGGGCGCATAACGGCCCGGCGAGTGCGGGCGCTGCGGGCGGACCCGCCGCCGCCCGTGCCGGGCCGATCTTCTGGAAGCCCTGGCCGTACTGCCTTACCCGGGCAGGCCCGGTTCTCGTAGGATCAGCACCACGGTGAGGATCAGCACCACCGAGCCGAACGTGATCAGGGCGTAGCGGATGCCGTGCAGCTTGAATGAGCTGCCGATGCCCACCAGGAACAGCACGGCGGCCAGGAAGACGGTGATCCGGATGTAATCATCGCTGACCAGCCCGTCGTGGTTGCCCTGGTTGAACTTCGCGTCGGCCGCGTTGTCCAGCGCGTTGGCCTGCGCCTGGGCCGGCAGCTTGTACTGCGGCATGTAGGTCGGGCCGGGCGGCGCATGCGGGTTGTGCACCGGGTCAGTCGCCTGCCACGCGTTGAAGGCGACCCGGAACTGCGGCCGGAACCGGTGCTCCGCGACCTGCTCCTTCTGCGGGCTGTTCAGGGTGAAGGCGGTGAACCACGCGTTGAAGGTGGAGGAGTCGAAGTTGCGGGTCGTCAGCGCGCTCAGATCGGCCCGGGTAGCGAGGCTGCGCAGCGTCGTGGACCGGGCGATGTCCACCCGCGAGGCGGTGCCCCACCGCGCCGCCGCATAACCTGCCCAGGCCGCCGTGATCGTCACCAGCGCCAGCAGCGCCGCCTCGCCGATCTGCACGATCCGCGAATGCCGCTCACCAGCCCCCGCCCGCCCGCCGCTGTCGCCGCCTGGCCGGTCAGCGTGCAGCTCGCTGGCGTGCTCGTGCAGCTTCCTGCCCGTCTCGATCGGGTCCAGCCCCTCGGCCATCGACACTCCCGCCCGGTCACCGCCAGCGCGCAACCTCATTATCGGCCGGGCTACCGCTGCCGGCCACCCGTGACCCTGCCACCCCAGAGCCGGACCGGCCCGGCCGACGCAGAGATCCAGCAGGTTCTCGCCAACGCGCGGACGAGCCCTCCCGGCGGCTGGACCAGACGGAGCTGCGCAAGACGCTGGGCAAAGTTCTGGCCGGCCTGCCGACGGATTACCGGACGGCGATCGTCCTGCCCGATGTCGAGGCCCTGTCAGGCCGGCAATTTGGCCGCCAGGACGTCGATCGGCTTGATGTCGGGAGGAACCGCAAGCAGCTCATCTGCCCGCTGCATCAGCGCAGCGGCAATGGGCCCATCGAGATGGGCCTGGCGGCCGGCTGCGTCCGGGAAAACATCGACAATCCCCCACGTCGACGCATCGACCTTGATGGCGAACCAGGCGGTCGTCTCGGGCTCGGCCTGCGCAAGCGGCAGCGCGCCGGCAAGAAACGCGGCGAGCTCACCTTCCTTGCCCGGCTTAGCCTGCAGCGTCACCAGCAGCCCTACAGTGACCATCTCTATCTCCTCAGCTCAGGCGGGCATTCCGCCCGCAGGACAGACAAGTCCACGTAGTCCCCGACGCCGGGAACCCGGCGATCCGACCTACGGACGGGTTGACCTGCTGCACCCGACACGCCCGGCGCGCGTCGAACCCGACCGGGTTGCTCTTGCCGAGTCGCCGTCCCGGGCCATGATCTTCAAGACGGGGGGGCCCACCCGGACTACATCAACCATACAGAGATCAATTTCGAGCACCCGGCCCCGGCACCGTCATCCCCTGCCCCACAAGGGCACCACGAGCAGGTACCGGCCTGTCCGCACGGCGGCACGGTACACCCAAATCTCGCCTGGGCCTACGACCTTCCCACCCGCCAGCTGCCACCCATCGCCGGCCTGGTCGCGTTCCTCAACGAAAAGACACACCTCGTCCTGTCCCGCCACCGGCTCGAACAGGCCGAGACGCACTTCTTCGCCCCGGCCGACCGCCGAACACCAGGCGCAAGGGCCACGGTCCTGAGCCGCTGGACCTCGCGAGGCCGGTTGTGCGCGCTCGCGAGAATCCCCGATAGCCGGATACGCCACCCCGGCCGGTGCATGCAAGGTTCCCAGCGGCAGAGCCGCGCATAAAACATGTCCAGCACCGGTCCGCGGAGCTTGCCCAGGTCGATGGATCCCATCGCGGGAAGGATGGTGCGCCGGATGTAGCCCTCGTAGTTCTCCGGGTGGAGACGTCGAGTTCGGCGATTTCCACGTAGCGGCCAGCAACTCGGCCACCGTGACACCGGAGTCCGGCTGCTGCCCGGCCGAGGCCTGCTCGAGCGAGCGGCCGAGCATGATCCGGGCCTGTTTCTCGGCCTTCACGGTCTGCCGGAACCGCAGCCTGCGGCCGTGAGCAGGCACTGAGGTTGTAGCGTCAGGACGGTGATCGTGTGCGCGAGGGCGGCACGCTGTGCAATCTGTCCTACGCGCTGGAGCGCCTGGGCCGGAGCCCGGATTCGGTCGTCGTGGCCGAGGCTGCGGTGGCGGTTCTGGAGCCGCTGGGACCCGGTACCGAGCTGGCGTGGGCGTATGCTCGCCTGGCCAGCACGCGGATGCTGAATTCCGAGCATCAGGCGGCGATCGACCTGGCGGTGCGGGTGCAGGCGATCGCCGAGCCGCTGGGCGCGCTCGATGTCTCAGCGGCGCGCTCAACACCCAGGGCTGCTCGGTTGCTCGCACGGGCGGAGAGCGGGCCGGGTACAAGCGCCGGGCGCTGGACGTCGCGCTCTCGGCGGGTCTTCACGAGCCGGCGGGACGTGCCTTCATGAACCTCCATGGCAGTTATGTCGATCGGCGGCGATTCGCCGAGGCGGAGCGGTGTTTCATCGACGGCGTCGCCTGCTGTGACGAGCACGATCTCGGTTCCTGCGCGGCCTTCCTGCGGGGGACCGGGCGATTGTACTGGAGCAGGCCGGGCGCTGGGATGAGGCGGTGGCGCTGAGTACCGCGCTGCTGGCCAGTGCCGACGCTCCGGTCTACCGGCTCGCGCACTGCAGGTACTTGGCGTGATTCGGGCCAGGCGCGGCGAGCCGGGTGCCTGGGGGGCATCTCGACGAGGCGGCGGCCGCCGCGGACGCCTCCGGTGAGTCACGATGGATCATCGGGGTGCGGTTGGCCCGCGCCGAGGCGCGCTGGCTGCAGGGCGAACTGCACCGAGCCGCAGATGAGGCCGACCTGGCCGATGATGCAGCAGGCGGCGCGGACGGCTGGCAGCGCGGCGAGATCGCGGCCTGGTTGTGGCCTGGTTGCGGCGCACCGGTTCGTCCCGGCCTCCGCGCGGGGAGCTGGCCGAGCCTTACCGGCTGCTGGCAGCGGGGGAGTGGGCGGAAGCGTCCCGGCTGTGGTCCAGCCTGGGCTGCCCGTATGAGGCGGCGCTGGCCGTGTTCGACGCAGGTGACGAGGCGGCGCTGCGCCAGGCGCTGTAGATCTTCACCAGCCTGGACGCCCTGGCCGCCGCCCAGCTCACCCGGCACACGATGCGCCAGCTCGGCATCCGGTCAATCCCGGCCTGGCCGCGGACCGCGACCCGGGCCGACGCGCTCGGGCTGACCCGGCGCGAGCGCGAGGTGCTCGAGCTGATCTGCGCCGGGCACAGCAACGCCGAGATCGCAGCCAAGTTGTTCCTGTCCGCCAGGACCGTCGATCATCACGTCTAGGCCGTGCTGGCCAAAATGGACGCCCCGATCCGCGGTGCCGCCGCCGCCCACGCCCCCGGGCTTGGGCTGGCCTGCACGGCACGGCACAAAGATAGCCAACACCACGAGAGAGCCTGGGCAATGCTGCCGATTCGGCATCTGGGCCAGCCGCCGTACGGTCTCTTCAGCTCACACCAGAAGGGCGGTGCGCTGCCCGGTCGGGATGCAAGGTTATGTAGCCGGGAGCCCACGTCAGCCGCCTTTCGGCGCCTTCGCCACACTTGGGGGATGGATCAGACTTCGATCACCGCTGCCGGTGCGATCGACACGTTCCTGGTACTGCTGATTGGTGTCGGGCCGAAGATCGCGCTGGTCCCGTTCCTGGAAATCACCGCGTCCCTGGACCCGGCCGTCAAGCAGCGGGTGCTCCGCAAGATGCTGACCACGGCGGCGACGGTGGCGGTGCTGCTCATGGTGCTGGGTGAGTTGTTGCGCATCTTGCTGCACTTCACGATCGGGTCCTTGTCGATCGCAGGTGGCGTGATCTTGCTGGTAATTGCGGTGTGGATGGTGCTCGCGCCACCCGATGGCAGCCGCAACCGCATCGAGGGGAAGGATCCGATGCAGCTTGCGCAGTACCCGCTGGCGGTGCCGTACCTGCTCAACCCGGTGGGCATCGTCGGCCTGATGACGATCTCCGCCGAAGCCAAGTCGTTCAGCGTTTTCGCCGTCGAGTTCGGCATCTTGGTGTTCGTCCTGCTGCTGGACGTGGTGGTATTCCGCTGGGCGAACCGGGTCAGTGAGAAGCTTGACGAGAACCGGATGCTGGTCACCGAGAAGGTCTTTGGCTTCCTGATCGCGGCGATCGCCGTGCAGCTGATCCTCGACGGCCTGGCCTCGGTCGGGGTCATCGGGCCGGTCAAGCACTGAGCGCATGGGCCGCCCCGGCCGCACCCGGTGCTGTCGCGCACAGCAGGTATGCCCGGTGAGCTGCGACCGGACCACCGTTGCTGCCGGGACGATAGTTCAGCTGGGATGGTCGCGGCTAGAGCGTGTCCCACAGATCATGAGACGGGTGGCGGAGCCAGATTCTGATGGAGGCCACTTCGATAGTCCCGCGCCAGACGAAGTCGCGCTTGTCATACCTGGTGGCCAGGGCGCGGTGCTGACGAAGCTGGCTGAAGGCCCGCTCGACGATGTTGCGCTGCAGGTCGGCAGGCCCGGACGCCGGGGGGCGGCCGGCGTTGGCGCCACGCTGGCGGCGGTTACGTATCTGATCGGCAGGTTCGGGGATGGTGGCCTTGATCCCCCGCTGCCGCAGGTGGCTCCGGATCGCGCTGCTGGAGTAGGCCTTGTCACCCAGCACCCGGCCCGGCCGGATCCGCGGCCGGCCGGGACCCCGGCGGGCGATACGGAGCTGGCCCATCAGCGGCACGAAGGCTAGCGAGTCGTGCCGCGGCCGGCGCTGGTCACCCGGGCCAGCGGCCGGCGCCCGGAGTCAGCCAGCAGGTGGATCTTGCTAGTCAGCCCGCCCCGCGAGCACCCCAGCCCTTCCCGGTTCTTGTAATCCGGTTCAGCCCCGGGGCGCCGCGGAGCGGTCAGCTCGGCCACGGCCACGCGTGCCGGATCAACATCAGCGGGCGGCCGCCGCCGCGCCCCGGCAGCATGCTGGTGTGCCCGCACGACGGTCGTGTCCACCGCGACCATCCACGCCTGCCCCGCGCCCCTGTCAAAGCCCGCGCGCAGCTGGCCCAAGATCATCTCCCAGTGCCGTCCCCCGGCCAGCGGCGATGCCGGGTTATAAACGGTCTTCCAGTTCTCGAACCGCTCCGGCGGAATCCCGCCACGGGCACCCGGCCCGGGTCCGCAAGAACACCCCGTCGATCACCAGCCGGTGATCATTCCACCGGTGCCCCTGCCGGCGATGACGCGGCAGCAGCGGCTCCAGCCGCGCCCACTCCGCATCGCTCAGATCATGCCGCTTCAGCCGGCCATCATCATCCACGGCGTCATCCAAGCCGAAACGATCACCAAGATCTACGGGATACGCCCTAGCCGGGCCAGATCATCTATCGGGCCCGGCGCGCCCGCTGTCACGCCTGGCGTCGGCGCCGGCAAGAAGGGCCAGGACGTCGCCGACGATGCCGGCGCGCTGCGTTCGGTGATGCCCAGGCTGGCCGCGATGTCGCGCAGGCGCACCCCGGGGTCACGGGCGAGGCACAGCAGGACGCGGGCGTGGTTGGTCAGGAAAGTCCAGTCCGCCATCATCAACATTAATCAAATTCTGGAAATGAGTTGCTAGTTTTTAGGTGCGAGCGTAGCGTGCAAGACAGGCACCGGAACCTCAGCCGCCAGGGCGGTCAGCTATCCGGGGCTACCGGAGGAGCGCATACCCACCGGCCTGGTTACCGCCATCGCCGCGGGCATGGCGCTCGCAGTGCCGCGTATCCGGCTGAGGCTGTCGGTGCCCCGTTGCAAGCCGCCCGGCCAAATCCCTGGCCAGTCGGCTGCGGATGCGGTGACACGATGAACGACATGTCGCGGGCGATCGCATTGACCTGTCCTATGTCCGCGATCCCGACCTCGACACCCCGCTGACCCGCACCGCCCTGCCGGTGCCGCAGAACTTGCGCGACAATCTCGAGGGCGAGCCGATCAGTGTCATCCTCACCGATGCGCATGGCATGGCGCTATCCCGGCCGACAGCCGACCGCGATCTTGAACGGGACCTCGGCAGTGTCCAGCTAGCGCCGGGCTTCAGCTACGCCGAGGAGTTCGTCGGCGCTTGAGGTGTGTGGTGAGCGGATCGGGTGGTGACTCCGCGGTTGGGCAGCTTCGCGGAGGACAGGATGTGCTGGCTGAAGATCACTGGGCGGTATCGTCGCCGCGGCGCCGATGGACGATCAGGGCGTGCGCGCCCAGCTCGACGAAATCGGAATCGCCGAGCGCTCCGATGATCGCGTCAAGGTGGGCCTCAAACAACTCCAGTAGCGCGAGGTTGGTGATGTTGCCGGTCGCCACTACCAGCGACTGCCGGGGCGAGCTCACCAGCAGGTGGCTGTCCCGGAAGTCGCGGTCCTTGGTGACCACCACCCGGCCCCCTCGTTGGCGAACTCGGCGATCTGCCGGTCGGGTATGCGGTTGCCGCCCGGAAGCTCCGAGGTGTGCATAGCGTCATGCCCTGCAGCGCAGAGGAAACGAGCAAGTCGCGGTGGCAGCTGGGCATCTACCAGAAATCTCATGCCGCGGTGAGCGGGATCACCCGGCCCCCGCCGGCGACGAGCGCGCCGAACTCTAGCGCGGCGAGCAGGTCGTCACGCTCCAGGTCCGGGTAGTCCGCGAGCACCTCGTCGACGCTCATCCCCGCCGACAAAGCTCCAGCAGGTTCTCCACCGGGTACCGCAAGCCGCGGATCGTCGGCTGGCCATGGCAGACCGCCGGATCGGATGTGATGCGCTCCAGCCGCGACATGCCACCAACGGTACAGCAGCAGCATCCGGACACGGCAGTTTAGCCCTGCCCGCTCAGCGATCTGCTGGCCGGACGGCGCGCCACTCGCGGCACAGATGGGCGAGGCTCGCCGGGGCCGCTCTCGCGCGCGCAGGTAACAGGACCGGACAGTCGCCGCCGGCACGGTCTGGTTGACGGCAACTTCCGTAAGCTGTAACTTACCGTAAGTCATGGCTAGCCACACGGCAGCGCTCACGGCCCTCGCGGACCCGACCCGGTGAGCGATCTTTGAACGCCTAGCTCAGTCGCCCCGCCCGGTCGGCGAGCTGGGGCGAGAACTGCCGGTCGCCGGCCCGCCGTCTCCCAGCATCTGAAGGTCCTGAAATCGGCCGGACTGGTCACCGACCACGCGGCCGGCATGCGCCGCGTCTATTCAGTCGCCCCCGCCGGAATCGCCGCAATCCGCGACTAAAGATCTTCAATGACTGGGGTTACAGGCCGTGACAGCCTGGTTATACGGCGACCGTTAGGCGCACAGGCCGTCGCTGGCCGGCGAGTCGGCACTGACCGCCAGATGCGCTGGGTGACGCTATGCCCAAGCAGGCGACGGGCACGGGTATCCCTGTGGGCTTGGCAGAGGATCAGGTCATTACCGGGCCCGCCGTCCCGCTCACCCTCGAGCGTCTGGCCGAACTGCGCTGGCCGAGGCGGCAGCTGCCCGCCGGAGCGGTTCTCGCGCCACGAGTCGAGCATCAGGGTCCCGGCTATCGGCGCGGCAATCAGAATAGCAAGGACGCCAACATGGACAGCAATGCGATAGCGTCCGGCCGCGAACGACAGCGACCACCGGCACGGCTATCGCCATGGCCACACATGATCGCACTGCGGTCCACTGGCCGCCTTGCTCACCGGCGGCCGGGCCTGCGCCCGGGCGAGCTCGCCGCGGCGGCACGGCCTCGGTCAGCCCGGCGGGAAGGTCGGCGGTGAGCGCGGCCAGGTCCCCATGGGTCCGCGAGGCGAATGCCTGGCCCACCCGCGCATCCAGCTCGGCTTTGGTCAGCATGCCCTGCACGAACGCGGCCTTGAGCACGTCGATCACATGCTCGCGATCGGCATGCGACGCCCGCAGATAGCCACGGGCCGCCGCGTCTGCTGCACCCTGGTCACCAGGCCCTGCCGTCACCGGTACCACCCCCACCTGCAGAACGCTAAAAGCGTAGCGCTGCAGCGGGATCAACCGCTGGTGGGAGGCTCCGTGATGATCCGCGGGTGATATTACGCGCTGATCGCTTCTATCGCATTCACCTCTTCGGCGGGGCAGGCGGCTGGATGTGCGGGGGCGGTCATTTGGCCAGCACGTCGAGGCCCATGTAGCGGCGGGCCTCGGTCCATTCGTCGTTCTGTTCCATCAGCACCGCGCCGACCAGGCGGAAGATGGCGTCCCGGGCGGGGAAGATGCCCACCACGTCGGTGCGGCGGCGCAGTTCCCGGTTCAGCCGTTCCTGCGGTTGGAGGACCAGATCTGGTGCCAGATCTCGCGGGGCACGGCGGTGAAGGCCAGCAGGTTGTCGCGGGCATCGGCCAGGTGGGATGCGGCGGCCGGCAGCTTGGCCCGCGAGACACGCGGGCCTCTGCCTCCCGCCAGGAACCCGCCAGGAACCCGGCGGGAGGCGCCGATGACGGATCTTCAGCACCTCCGTCTTCCGGATTGCACGGCTGTCGTCGCGCGCTCTGAACAGGAGGATCTGCGCGCCTCGGCCCTCAAGATCGACTCAGCGCGAGTAGGCGAATATTCGGCAGGCACGGAAGTCGCGCCGGCAGCGTCTCACTAATTGTCACTATCCGTAACTAGCCTGTCGCTTTCGTCGCCCATGACACTACCTGCCCTCCCAGTGCAGCGTCGTCGTGAGGCTGCTGCCGTGGGTCTCGGATGAGTGTGACCCTGCACGATCGGCGCGGCAGTACACCCAGACTGCTCACTGTGCGTGTGCGGCGGTGGTGTACCCGCACAGCGAAGCTGCGGATCCAGCCTGGTGGCCGGGACCGCGGTTGCCTCGGGGGCCGGCAAGGTGAAGATCTACACCAGCACCCGCATCAGCGCGCCGTCTTCGATCACGGCCTGCCCGGACGGGGCGCTGTGGTTCACCAACGAGACCGGCGGCCCGGCCGGCGGCGGGTCGATCGGGCGGATCACCACTCTCGGGAAGGTCACCAGCTACACCAGCGCCAGCATCAGCGCACCGGCGGGGATCACGGCCTGCCCGGACGGGGCGCTGTGGTTCACCAACCCCGGCTTCGGTGGCACGGCCGGCTCGATCGGGCGGATCACCACCACCGGGAAGGTCACCAGCTACACCGGCACCGGCATCGACGTCCCGGAGGGGATCACCGCCGGGCCGGACGGGGCGCGTGGTTCACCAACACCGGCAACAACACGATCGGGCGGATCACCACCGCCGGCAAGGTCACCAGCTACACCAACGCCAGCATCGACGGCCCGCCGGCGATCACGGCCGGCCCGGACGGGACGCTGTGGTTCACCAACGCCGGCGACAGCACGATCGGGCGGATCACCACCGCCGGGAAGGTCACCCACTACACCCACGCCCGCATCGCCGGACCATCCGCGATCACGGCCGGCCCGGACGGGGCGCTGTGGTTCACCAACTTCGGCGACACCAACGGCCACTGGATCGGCCGGATCACCACCACCGTGACCCCGGGGATCAGCGGCTTCACCCCCGCCTCGGGGAAGGCCGGGACCACGGTGACCATCGCCGGCCAGAACCTGTCCGGCGCCACCAAGGTGGCGTTCAACCAGACCAAGGCCAGCATCGTGTCGGACACCGCCACCAAGATCGTTACCAAGGTACCCGCCGGCGCCACCACGGGCCGCATCTCGGTCACCACGCCCGCCGGCACGGCAACCAGCAGCGCCACCTTCACCGTGACCTAGCCAGCGCCGGACCGCCCCGCCGGGACCACTCCGGGCACGTGCAGGCAGGACTTCCGGAGCCGCGCCCCACGGCCCAGGTCCCGGACCAGGTCGCCGACGGGAAGTTCCGCGACGTTCAAGGGCCGGTGAGCAGCGGTCCAGCCGGCGGCGAGATTGACCTTGTCCGGAAACGATCCCCGGGAAGAGAGGGCACTTCCTAGAGAATCTCGCGCCGGTCCGGTTGTGCGGCTTGGGACTATGCCGGTACCAACCGTGACGAATTCACCGGCCGGGCGCAGGCGCCGCGCGCGCAGGGCGATCGCCCCTGCCCTGGGCCTGCGCCCTCACCGGCGGAGAACGCTCCCCCGGTGAGGGCCATCGCCTCCCTGGCAGGCCCATGTCGCGTCCCGCGAAGCACACGGGCACCCGCCGTGAACCCCACCAGCCAAAACTGGGAAAGCCAAGCGGACCGCTGGCGCAACATAACGATCGATATGCGCTGTTTCATTTTGCCAACTGGTTACCAGCCCTTGCGCTGCAGAACGGCGGGTACGTGCGCGCACTTGCGCTCTCTCAGCGCCCTGAGGTGGCTCCGATCGGTTCTGACGCCGCATGTGCGGACTGACTGTAGCCGGTACGTAACTGCGGCGGCCTGGAACGTCGGATCGGGAGCTTAGGCGGCTGGTGCGACGATCACGTCGAAGGTGACGGTTTCGGCGTCAGCGTCGTAGTCTCGGGGGTCTCCCTCAAGCGCGAACGCGATAGCCGACTGACACTCGCGTTCGGCGTCCGCGCGGGTGGGCGTGCCGCCCCCGTTGATGTGCAGGGCGGGCACACGGTAGTGCCAGTTGCCGGCTTCCTCGTCGAAGAACAGCTCGACCCGCAGCGCGCTGATCACCTGAACCGTCCTATAGCTTCCGCAGCTGAGCAAGGGTATAGCCGTAGTCCCGGGCGATCCTGGCCATCGCCGGGCCGCCGAGATCCACCCCGTCATGATAGGCCCAGATGTGCTGCTGATCGCCCTTGACCAGGACCCGGTGGGAGCCTGAGCGTCTGGTCTCGGTCCAGCCGTCGCGCTTGAGCGCGGCTAGAACGCGTGCCGCCTTGGCCATGCCAAGCACCGTAGAGCATCGCACCGTCGAATCCCGGGGAGAAGCCGGAGGGCGTTCTGGCCAAGGCGCTGGCCGGCGCTGCGTCCTCGGTGCGAGCACCAGCGAACGAGCAAAGTCCCGCGGTACCCAACGCCGACGGTCACTGGGTGTGCATGCCGGTCGTGCAAGGCGGTGCCCCGAACCAGCGGATCGGCCGGTCCACGCGAAACCATGACAGCACACTCGGTGGCAAGCGTTTGTCCTGGTCACAATGGGTGCGCTGCCAGGGACTCGAACCCCGAGCCCGCGGATTAAGCCTTCTCACCGGGGGTGGTCGCGCTGGCGTGAGAATTGGCGCGGGGCTGCCGGCGGGCGGCTGGCTGGGGTCGCTGCCGCTGTGTGGCTGGTGTGGCTGCGGGGCTTGCGGGTGTGGCGGCAGGATGGGCGCGGGCTGCCCGTGACGCCGGCCTCTCCGTGGGATGAGAGCCCGTGATTAAGCCTGGCGCCGGGACCTGACCTTGAGGGTCGCCTTCTGTTGCCTTGAGCACGACGGTCAGTATTCGCGGCTTCCGGGCCAGCTTGGCCGCCGGTCCCCGGGCAGCCCGCCTGGTTACCGGTTCTGAGGATGGGAGGCGGTGCGGCGGTGGCCCACCGGAAGAAGAAGACCGGCGCGCAGCTGGTGGAGGACGAGGAGTACCAGCTGCGCTATGAGCGGGTCGCCGGCATCGACGTGGCGAAGGGGAAGGCGGACGTGTGCACGCGGCTGCCGCCGGCCCGCGACGGCGGGCGGCGGGTGTCGCGGACCGAGGAGGTCACCGCGACCGTGACCGCGATCCTGGCGCTGGCGGCGCGGCTGCTCGCGGACGGGGTGGAGCTGGTGTCGATGGAATCCACGTCGGACTGCTGGCGGGTCTGGTTCTACGTGCTGGAGGCGGCAGGGCTGAACGTGCAGCTGGTGAACTCCTCCCACGACCGGCAGCTGGCCGGCCAGCCCAAGACCGGCCGGCTGGACGCCCAGTGGCTGGCCCGGCTGACCGAGATGGGCCTGCTGCGCCCCTCGTTCGTGCCCCCGGCGGAGATCCGCGCGCTGCGCGACCTCACCCGGACCCGGCTCCAGCTCGTGCACGACCGCACCCGGGAATGGCAGCGGCTGGAAAAACTCCTGGAAGGCGCGCTGGTGAAGCTGTCGTCGGCGCTGTCGTCGCTGGCCAGGGTCAAATCCGCCCGGGTCATCCTGGAAGCGCTCGCCGGCGGCGAGCGCGATCCCCGCGTCCTGGCCGGCCTGGCCGCGAGGCAGGTCCGGGCCGGGCGCGCGGGCATCGAGCAGGCCCTGGAGGGCATGCCCTGCCAAGACCACCACGGCAGGCTCACCCGCATCCACCTGGACCACATCACGTTCCTGGACCGGTCGATCGCCGCAGCCGAGGACGACATCGCCGCGGCCCTAGATGTCATCCCCGCCGCGCAGGGCATCGACCCCGCCGGGACCCGGTCCCCGGACCCCGGCCCCGGCGCCGCGGTGCTCCCGGCTGCGGAACGGCTCGCGGAGATCCCCGGCGTCAGCCTGGACCTCGCCCGCGCCATCATCGCCGAAACGGGCCTGGACATGACCCAGTTCCCCACCGCCGCCCACCTCGTAAGCTGGGCCGGGCTCACCCCGGTCGCCCGCCAGTCCGGCCCCCGCAGCCGCAAGCCGGGCAACGGACACGGCGACTCCTACCTGCGCGGCTACTGCACCCAGGCCGCCACCGGCGCCGCGACGACCGATACCTTCCTGGGCGAACGGCTCCGCCGCCTGTCCCGGCGCCTCGGCGGCAGCAGGGCCCGGTGCGCCGTCGGACGGTCCATCCTGGTCATCATCTGGCACCTCCTCGCCGATCCCGAAGCCCGCTACACCGATCTCGGCCCTGGCTGGCACGCCCGCAAGACCGACACCGACCGCAGAACCCGCGGCCTCCTGAACCAGCTCCGCGCCCTCCACCCCGACAGCGACATCACCATCACACCCGCCGCCTGAATCCAAACCCCCCCGATCAGGCCCGCGACCCGCACTGCCACGGGCCCTAACACCCATGCCCCCGTCCGGTTACTGATTCTCACGGTCAGAGACAGGTCCGACCACGGTTGAGTCCGTCCGAATGCGTCCGAGTTCTCGGTCTAGCTGCGCCGACGCGGCCGGTCCGATGTGATGTCGTCCGAGATTGTATGGCGGCGTTGCTGCTCGAATTGCTGCTCCGTGGTCCTTCGCTTCTTGACGTTGGCGGCATTCCCTCACCGGGATTTGCCGGTGCCTGACAGATAGAGGGGGAAGGCCACCATCTCGCGGCCCTCAAACCGACGGTAGAACCGCGGGCCGTCATCCTCGGTCTGCAGGTCGAGTCGCTTCGCCCCGGAAGCCTCGAAGGCCGCCTCCAGCAGCCGGGTCCCAATGCCCTCGTTCCGGGCAGCCGACGCGACGATCATCGCACCGATCACCCAGTTGATCTCACCGTCTGAGATCACCTCAACCGCGCCGACCAGCTCCCCGCCGCGCTCTGCCACCAACGTGGTGACGCCAGGCCCCCAGAGCACGAGCCACCCGCTCTGAGTCGTCCCAGTAGTCCCATCCCTCGGCCTGGCATAGCGCACAGATCGCCGCCGCGTCCTCGGCTATGAACGGCCTGATCCCAACAGTCCCCTTCACGCCTTCATCGTAGAAACAGCAGCCTGCCCGCAGCTTGGCTCGGTGCAGCATGCGGTGGCAGTTGGAGCAGACCAAATCGGTACCCCTGTGACGTGCCGCCAGGTGAGGATAGGGCCATGAGGCCACTCGCTGATGATGAGATCACCGCGGATCTGATTGCAGACTTGCTCCGCGAACAGCACCCAGACCTGGCCGACTTGCCGCTGACGTTTGGTGCTCGTGGCTGGGACAATCAGATGTGGCGGCTCGGCGACGACCTTGCGGTCCGGCTGCCCCGGCACACTCAGGACGGAGAGCTGCTCCTCAAGGAGCACACCCTGCTGCCTGCTATAGCGCCGCGCCTCCCCTTGCAGATACCTGTTCCGCAGCGTCTAGGCCAGCCTTCCGAGCGGTTCCCGCGCCATTGGATTGTCACTACCTGGGTTGCCGGTGAACCTGCTGACCGCGCCCCTGCGACTCGCGGTGCCGAGGCAGCCGATACCCTGGCGGCTTTCCTGGCAGCCCTGCATCAGCCCGCACCCTGCGACGCGCCTGCTGGCCGGGACCGCCGAGGTGGTCCGCTGGCCGATACCGGCGAAGGTTTCGCGCATTCCCTGAAGGAGGCAACCGATCGCGGGTTGATTTCCGACCCGGACGCTGTGCGCGAGGTCTGGGATGATGCGCTGGCTGCGCCTGACTGGACAGGTCCGGCGCTGTGGCTGCACGCGGACTTGCACCCGGCGAATGTTCTGACAACAGACGGCAACTTCTGCGGCGTGGTCGACTTTGGCGACATGTGCGCGGGGGACCCGGCCTGTGACCTGGCTGCCTGCTGGATGCTGCTGCCCGATGGGTTCATCGACCGTTTCCATCAGAGCTACTCGTCGGCTGCTGACGCAGCGACCCTGCGCCGCGCTCGCGGCTGGGCGCTACGGCAGGCACTCGCTGCCTGCTCATTGGCGATGCCGGAGTCCACGGCCACCCGGGTGGAAAAGCCATGTGGGGACCGCCCGCAGCCGCAGCCCTGCAACGCCTCACCGCAACGACCCGCGCGTAAGACAGACCTCAACCACCATGCCCCGACGCTTGAACTCACTTAGCCGCTTCGGCGTAGTACCGACCTGCGACTGCGTCCAAATCGAGGAACGGGCGTTGTAGCCGGGCCGCGAGAAGCGATCGGAGCGTGCTCTTGCCGGTGGCGGGCAGCCCGACCAGCACGATCCGCGGTGCGGCGCGATCAGGCAGGTTCCGAGCATGGACGGGGAAACCGTCGCGATCATGCGGGAACACCGGCGTCACCAGGCAGAAGAATGGCTGGCTGCCGGATCGGCCTGGACCGGCAATGGCGGCCTGGTCTTCACCACGAAGTGGGGTGAGCCGCTCTACCCCGATACCGTGACCGCGCTGATGAAGAAGCTGATCAGCCAATACAACAAGAAGGTCGCTGCGCCTGCTCGGGCGCTCTCCAATGCCCGCCTGCATGATCTGCGCCATCTGCACGCGACCACGTTGCTTCTCGCCGGGGTTCCCGTGCACGTCGTGGCCGCCCGGCTCGGCCACGCCGACCCTGCGGTGACGTTGCGGGTCTACTCCCATGTGCTGCGCGAGCACGCGCTCGGCGTCGGGGATGTTTTCGCCCAGGCCGTCAAGTGTCAGGTTCCGGTACCTGGGCGACATCCGGGTTCCGGTACCTGGGCGACGTAGCCGATGGCGGAGTTGTTACGGCGGGGGCGGCCTTTGGGGTTGGCGAACGCGCCGAGCTCGCGGGCGCGGTCGTGGCGGATGGGGTGGATGCGGATGACCTTGCCGTCCTTGGACAGCTGCGCCGAGGCGCCGGCGATGGTCACGTCGATGGGGGTGCGGGACCACATCCGCCCGGCCTGGTAGCTGGTGCCTGCGAAGCTGACCGCCCCGGCGCCGTCGGCGAGGCGGGTGACGGTCAGTCCGGTGGTGGCGTCCCGGGCCCGCCGGGAGACCCGCATCCGGGGCAGGCGGCCGGCCTGGTCGGCGCGCAGCCGCTGGGCGTGGGCGGCGGCCACCGCCCCGGCGTGCAGGATGTCCGCCAGGCCGTCGGCCACGGCCACCTCGGCCGGCTGCCCGGCATAGGTAGCGCCGACCCGGCAGGAGAACCCGGCCAGGGAGATCTTGCCCGCGGCGTTCACCCATCGCGACACCCCGCCCGGCCGGGCTGGCGCCACGGCTGGGGCAGCCGGCGGCTCCGGGTCTGCGGCCGGGCCGTCTGCGGTGATGGACCGGTTAGCCAGCCGGAACCGTTCGATCGGCGGCCGGCCCCCACAGGACTGATGCGGCCGCCCGGCGTTGTATTCGGCCACCCGCCCATCCAGCGCCGCCTGCAACCCGGGAATCGTCGCGAACACCCGGTCTTTCGGGGTGAAGAACTCCCGCCGCATCGTCTTATGCAGCCGCTCCGCCTTCCCGGTCGTGGCCGGCGAGTACGGCGCGGTCAGCAGATGGCGGATCCCGTTGTCCGTGCACACCCGGTCGAACATCACCGGGCCGGGGCCGCGGCCGAAACGCGCAGTAAACACCTTGCCGTTGCCAGTCAGGATCTGCCCGGGTATGCCATTCCGGGCCAGCGCCTCAGTCAGCGCCAGGCACACCGGCCGGGCGGTCGCCGCCGCCACCACCTTTGCGCAGACGATAAACCGCGAATGGTCATCAATGCCGGTGACAACCTTGACCTCGGTGCCGCTGGCCAGATGCACCCTGCCCATCACATCCATCTGCCACAACTCCATCGCGGCGCCCCGCTCCCCACGGCGGTAGTCCTCCCGCCGCCGGCGGCGCCGCCCGGGGGCGAACAGCCCATGACGCACCAGAGCCCGGTACACACCCGGCCGGCCCGGCAACGGCTCCACGCCGTCCCGCTCCAGCTGCCAGACGATCCGTGACGGCCCCCACCCCGGATGCGCCCGCCGCAGCGCCAGCACCCGCGCCCCCGCCACCGCGCTCATCTGATGCGGGCAGGCCTGCGGCCGCGACGACCGGTCCGCCAGCCCCGCCAGCCCGCCATCGCTCGCATACCGGCGCAGCCAGGCATGCACCGTCTGCCGCGCCACCCCATACCGCCGGGCCACATCGGTCACCGGTGCGCCCACATCCAGGACCTCCAGCACCGCCCGGTACCGCTGCCCGGCCACGCCCAGCTCCACCAGCACACCCCGCTCCCTCCCCGCGACCACCGATGGATCGCAGGCAAGCGCCCAGGCAGCCCAAAAGCCCGCAAGCAGCACGCAGTGTCACGCAGGAACCGGAACTACTGCCGCGCACCTACCGGAACCGCGTCCGCAAACTGTCGCCCGGGAACCGGAACTCAGGTGTCCAGCATCTACCGGAACCGCACAATGCCGAATGAGCGGCATTGCTGCTCGCGTTGCTGCTCGGGCCGTCAGCGCATGCACTCAGATTGTGCAAATAGCGGGCGTGAGCAGGAGTTTTACGGGTGCGCCGCCAGGGACTCGAACCCCGAACCCGCGGATTAAGAGTCCGCTGCTCTGCCAGTTGAGCTAGCGGCGCTTGAGACGCTGCGATGCTAGCAGCATCACGGGGGTGGTGCGAACCCCGACACCGCACGTCACCTCGCCCGGGCCGCTCCGAGCCCATCCCGCCGGGGTCGCCTGCGGGCTCGGTGACCTACTATCTCGTGCAGGCGCCGATGCGGCGCGCCGGCCGCGCAGTTCCGTATGGCTGGACGCGTGCTTCGGGCCTGACCGGCTGGCTCCCGCCGGCGCCAGCGGCTGTCGACAGAGGCTGGCCGGCGGGCCACTGCGACGGGATGACGAGACGTGACATCGCCGACTCCGGCCTGGCCGGACACGCTGCCGCCACCGCGCGACCCAGGCCGCCCTTACCGGATCTTCCTGGTCTGCCTTGGCAACATCTGCCGCTCCCCGATGGCCGAGGCGGTGCTGCGGGCCGAGCTTGACCAGGCCGGCCTGAGCCAGGCCGTCACGGTGGACAGCGCGGGCACCGGCGACTGGCACGTCGGTAACCGGATGGACCGCCGCGCACGCGCCGAGCTGGGCCGCCGCGGCTATGACGGCGCGCCGCACCGGGCCCGGCAGGTCGAGCCTTCCTGGTTGCCGCAGCGCGACCTTGTGCTGGCTATGGACCGACACAACCTCGCGGACCTGCGCCGGCTGGCCGGCGATGACCCCGCCGAACGCGCCCGCATCCGCCTGCTGCGCTCGTTCGACCCGCGCTCGGGCCCGGACGCGGAGGTCCCCGATCCGTACGACGGTAAGACCGCGTCGTTCGGTATGGTCCTGGACCTTATCCAGGCCGCGGCGCGCGGGCTCGCCGGGCAGCTCGGCCAGGCGCTGGACGAGGCCCGCTGAGCGCGCCGGATGGACGCGGCCGATGCGATCGCCCGCATCACCGGCAGCGCCGTAGCCGGGCTGCAGGTGATCGGTAGCCAGCATCGGTGGCGGCATTACCGCGGGCGGCTGGCCGGCGGGCAGGAATTCTTCGCCAAGATTTCCGAACGGCCGCTGGATGCCCTGTGGCACTCGGAGGCCAGTGGGCTGCGGTGGATGGCCGACGCGGGCGCGGTGCCCGTACCCGAGGTACTCGGCCGCGACCAGAACGCGCTCGTCCTGTCCTGGGTGCGGCCCTGCTCGCCGGATCCGGCCGCGGCCGAGCGGTTCGGCCGCGAGCTCGCCCGGCTGCACGCGGCGGGGGCGGACGGCTTCGGCGCGCCGTGGCCGGGGTTCATCGCCAGCCTGCCGCTCGACAACGAGCCCCTGCCCGGCGGCGACGCCTGGCCGCGGTGGTATGCGGAGCGCCGCCTGCTGCCTTTCGTGCGCCGCGCCGCCGACGCGGGCGCGCTGGCCCGGGCCGACGTCAGGCTGGTGGAGTCGGTGGCGGACCGGATCGGCGAGCTCGCCGGCCCCGCCGAACCGCCCAGCCGCATCCACGGCGACTGCTGGTCGGGCAACGTGCTGTGGTCAGGCGGCCGCGGCTGGCTGATCGACCCGGCGGCCCACGGCGGGCACCGGGAAACCGACCTGGCCATGCTGGCCCTGTTCGGCGCGCCGTACCTGGACCGCATCCTCGCCGCCTACGCCGGGGCGTCCCCGCTGTCAGACGGCTGGCGGTCCCGCGTCCCGCTGCACCAGCTGCACCCGCTGCTCGTCCACGTCTGCCTGTTCGGCGCCGGATACGCCGCCCAGACCCGCAGCGCCGCCCGCGCCGCCCTGCGCGCCTGAGGCGCCCTCAGCCCGTCACCACTGGACGATGCCGGGCTGCTCGCCGGTCCCGCCAGGCGCACCGGCCTGCGACGGCAGGGGTGTCTCCTCGGCGTGATCCTGGATGCCCTGGGCCTCCGGGGCGAGCGGAAGGGCGATCCGGAACGTGGCGCCCCGGCCCGGCTCGGTGTCCACGGCTACCGTGCCGCCGTGGGCGCTGACCAGCGCGGACACGATGGCCAGCCCGAGTCCGGTGCCGCCGGTCTGCCGCCCCCTTGCCTGGTCAGCCCGGTAGAACCGCTCGAATACCCGCTGCGCCTGGTCGGGGGACATCCCCGCCCCGTGATCGACGACCTCGAGGACGACTGCGGGGACCCGGTGACCCGGGTCGAGCACCCCGGAGCGGACGTGCACCTGGATCGGCGTTCCGGCCGGGGTGTGGGTCAGCGCGTTGCTCATTAGGTTGCCGACGACCTGGCGCAGCCGCGCCTCGTCACCGATGACCAGGAAGGCGGTGTCGTGGCCGACGGTGAGCCTCACCTCGCGATCCGGCGCGATCACGCTGGCATCATGCACGGCGTCGGCGGCGAGCGCCAGCATGTCCACCGGGCGCTGCTCGAGCGGGCGCTGCTGGTCGATCCGGGCCAGCAGCAGCAGATCCTCGACCAGCATGCCCATCCTGGTGGCCTCGGTCTCGACCCGGTGCATGATCCGGTCCAGGTCCTCGCGGCTGAGCTGTCCGTCGCTGCCGTTCGCGGCCACGCCGCCGCGCTGGCGGTAGTACTCGGCAAAGCCCTTGATGGCGGTCAGCGGCGTGCGCAGCTCGTGACTCGCATCGGCCGCGAACTGCCGCATCCGGCTCTCGGACCGGCGGGCGGTCGCCTCGGACTCGGCCTGGGCGCTGAACGCGGCCTCGATGTGGGCGAGCATGATGTTGAGCGACCGGCCGAGGCTGCCGACCTCGGTGCGCGGATCGCGGTCAGGGACGCGCCGGCTGAGGTCCCCGGCGGCGATCGCGCCGGCCGTCTGCTCGATCTCGGCCAGCGGCCGCATGCTGGTCCGGACCACGGCCACGCCGATGATCGCCAGGACGAGCACGACAACGCCGCCGACAATCAGGTCGATGCTGATCAGCTGCCCGATGGTCTGGTTGATGTTGCCCAGGTCCTCACCGACGATCAAGGTGCCGGGGACCACGGTGCCGAACCCGCCGGGGTACACCTCGGCGCTCGTCAGCACCCGCCAGGCGCTGCCGCCGGCCTGCGCGGGCACGGTAACCAGCTGTCCCGCGTTCATCTCGAGCCATGTCCGGCTGGAGGGAATCTTCGGCAGCTCGTTCGCCGATATCTGCCTGCCTTGGTACACACCGGGTTGCAGCTGCTGGCCAGTCGGCACGAAGGCTTCTAGGTATGGCCCGAACGAGTTCACGATCGGCTGGCTCGATACGCCTCCCTCGAGTTGAGTATTGACCGCAGTGATCAGCTGAGTCAGCTCGTGGTCGGTCTTGTTGAGCAGGTAGCCGCGGAACACGAAGATCCCGGCGATGCTGATGCAGGCCAGCGCGGCGATCACGAGCGCGAGCAGCGCGGTGATCAGCTTGACCCGCAGCGGCGTGCGGGCGGAAAGCCGGCTGACAGCCTGCCGGGGGCCGCCCCCCGCCGATGTGGGCGGGGCCGCCGCGGACGTTGACGATGTGGCCATGGACGCTAGGAGGCGGGCAGCCTGAGCACGTACCCGACACCGCGCAGGGTGTGGATCAGGCGCGGCTCGACCGTGTCGATCTTGCGGCGGAGCACTGAGACGTACGACTCCACGATGCCGGTGTCGCCGCGGAAGTCGTAGTCCCAGACGTGATCCAGGATCTGCATCTTGGACAGCACCCGGTTGGCGTTGGTCATGAAGTACCTGAGCAGCTTGAACTCGGTGGGGGAGAGCTGGATCTGGGCGCCGCTGCGCCATACCTCGTGGCTGTCCTCGTCGAGTTCGAGGTCGGCGAACTTCAGCCGCGGCGTGGGCTCGGCGCCGTCGCCGCGGGTGCGGCGCAGCACGGCCCTGATCCGCGCGATGACTTCTTCCAGGCTGAACGGCTTGGTGACGTAGTCGTCACCGCCGAGCGTGAGCCCGCGGATCTTGTCCTCGGTGGCATCCCGGGCGGTCAGGAAGACCACCGGGATCCGCGCGCCGCCGCCGCGCAGCCGCCGGATCACGTCGAAGCCGTCCATGTCCGGCAGCATCACGTCGAGCACGATGAGGTCGGGCCGATGCCGCTGCGCGGCCTGCACGGCCTCCCCGCCGGCGGCCGCGGTGACCACGTCGAATCCCGCGTAGCGCAGGCTGGCGGACAGCAGTTCCAGGATGTTCGGCTCGTCCTCGACGACCAGCAGCCGGGCATCTGGCTGACGCTGCGCGTCGCTCGGGGCTGTAGTCATAGTCGACAGGTTACCCGCGACGCTGGATGTTTCCTGAATGCACGCTGAAGAATCGTCGCCAGCCGCGTTCCGGGGCCCCGGGGGGCGGGCCGGGCCGGTCACGCCGCCGGTCAGGCGGCGGCCCCGGGACGGCCGGTGGAGTCAGCCCGGCGCGCCGTCGCCGGTGTCCTGCCAGTACGCGATCGCGGCCCGCCGGGAGCCGACACCGAGCTTCGCGTAGATCCGGTTGACGTGGTTCTTCACCGTTTTCTCCGCGACGGTCAGCGTGGCCGCGATCTCGCCGTTGGAATGCCCCGCGGCGATGAGCGTCATGATTTCCGTCTCACGCGAGGAGAGGGCGGGAGCGGACGAGGTTCCGGGGATGCTGTCGGTGCTCATACGACCTCCGGGTCGCGCCCCGTAACGGATTGTGACGATACGCATGATACCGAATCAGCCCGGAATAACCTATGAGCACCAAGAGCCGGCCAGGATCAGCCAAGTCCGGCCCGCACCCCGGCCTTGGTCCCTTGCCCCTATGCTCCCTGGGAGGAGAGCCTGGACCCGGTCAGCAGCCTCTTGGGAACCGCGCGATCGGTGGCGAGATCCCGGAAGAGCTGATGGGCCAGCGCGGTGTCCAGTTGGACGGCGTCGCCTGCGTTGGCCGTGGGGTAGTTCGCGTTGGCGATCGGCACGGTCGTGGTCTGCGGATTCCGCAGCGCGAACGCCACCTGGACGAGCTGGTACAGGTGCGTGCCCGAGTCGACGGTGACGGCGCCGGCCGTGCCGAACGCCGCCGGGATCGACTGGAACGGGTTGACGATCGTTCCGGTGCTGGTGAGCTTGCTCAGCAGCGACTTGAGGAACAGCCGCTGGTCCTGGATCCGCTGCAGGTCCTGGTTGGCGAAGTTGTGCCGGTCGCGCACGTAGCCGAGCGCCTCACCGCCGCTGAGCGTCTGGCAGCCGGCCTTGAGGTTCAGCCCCGAGGCCTGGTCCTTGAGCGGTCCCGGCAGGCACATGTTCACCCCGCCGACCGCGTTGACCACGTTGACGAAGCCGCCGAAGCCGATCTGCATGAAGTGGCCGATGCGCAGGCCGGTGAGATTCTGCACGGTCTCGGCCAGCAGCTTGGGTCCGCCGAACGAGTACGCGGCATTGATCTTGTTGAAGCCGTGTCCGGGGATCGGCACGTAGGAGTCGCGGGGCAGGCTGACCAGCACGGGGCGCGTTCCGTTGGCCGGGACGTGCAGCAGCATGACCGTGTCCGAGCGATGACCGCTGATGTCGCGGCCGGTGGAGAACTGGCGCTCCTGGGCCCGGCTCAGTCCCTGCCGGCTGTCCGAGCCGGTGATGAGCCAGTTCGACCCCGCCGAGGCGGCCGGCCGGCCCGGTAGTCGACGAGCACGTTTTCCCTGTGCAGCTTGGAGTCCAGGTAGAAATACAGGCCGACGGCCACGACCAGGACGACCACGATGAGGCCGGCGATGAGCTTGATCCACCGGCCTGGCCTGCGCCACCCGCTGCGGCCGGGCGGGCCGGAAGGCCGGCCGGGCGGGCCGGAAGGCCGGCCGGTCCGCGCCGGGGGCTGCTGGGGCCATCGGCTCGGCGGGGCCTGGCCGCCCTCGTACCCGGTGCCCGGCTGCCCGGTCCCGGCCCGGCCGCCGCCCGAAGACAGCCGCACGGTGGGATCGGCCGACCCGGGCGCGGGCCCGCCGCCGCCCGCGGGCGCGTCACCGCCCGCGGCGGGCGGGCGCGACGAGCTTTCGCGGTACCAGCCCTCCGGCCAATCGCTCATGCGGTTTCCTCCCGCCAGGTGATCACGCTCGCAGCCGACCAGGTGCCGCGTCCTCTGCCCGCGCGCGGGCACCCGTAACCGGGCCGCCCGCACCCCGCGGCTCCATTGTGCAGCCACCGCGCGGGTGACCAGGCCCTGCCGCGCCGGATTCCAGGAACCTGGAAGCCGTCGCGATGCCGGGTTACCGGCCGGCCTGCAGGTCAGCAGCGAGACGTCCGGGCCGAACAGGCCGGCCGCGGCGTCAAATCAGGCATCCGGGCCGTGGCCGACCTGCTGCGCCGACCGGTCCTCCGGGTCGGGGTGCTGCTCGTCGCGAACCAGCTGGTGGCGGAAGCCGGGGAGCAGGCGGGCGAGGACGAGCGCGCCGGCGATGCACGCCAGTCCGCCGGAGACCACCGACGTCGTGTCGCCGAACGCGGCGGCGACCGCCCCGGCCTCGAAGTCTCCCACCCGGGGACCGCCGGCCACCACCGCCGTCTGCAGGCCCGACAGCCGCCCCCGTAGCGCGTCCGGGACCGAGAGCTGGATGATCGTATTGCGGAACACCGCCGAGATCACGTCGGCCCAGCCGGCCACTGCCAGCAGCACCAGCGCGGCGGGCAGCCAGGACACCAGGCCGAAGCCGGTGATGGCCAAGCCCCACGCGATGACCGCGATGATCACGGCGAGGCCCTGCCGCCGGATCCGGCCGACCCAGCCGGTGGTGAGCGCGCCCACCAGGGCCCCGGCGCCGGGGGCGGCATAGAGGAAGCCGACCGTGGCCGCGCCGCCGCCGAAGACCGTGCTGGCCAGCGCCGGGAACAGCGCCCGGGGCATCCCGAATACCATCGCGTTGATGTCGATCAGGTAGGCACCCTGGATGGCCTGGCGTCCGCGCAGGAAAGCGAAGCCCTCGGCGATCGAGCGCAGCCCGGGGCGGTGGCCCCCGCGGCGCGGCGGCTGCGGGGGAATCAGGAACACCGACAGCAGCGACGCGCCGAAGCTGGCCACGTCCATCCAGTACACGAAGCGGATCCCGGGCCCGGCCAGCAGCAGCCCGGCCGCGGCCGGCCCGGCCACCGCGCCGAACTGGAACAGCGCCTGGAACATGGCGTTGGCGGTGGACACCTCCGAGCGCCGGACCATGTTCGGGACCATGGCGTTGCGCGCCGAGCTGTCGAAGCCGCTCAGCGCGGCGGCCAGGGCCGGCAGCACGAACAGCGGCCACAGCGCGGAGGTCAGGTCCGCGTTGACCGCCAGGCCGGCGCTGCAGGCCGCCGCCAGCGACTCGACCACCAGCAGCAGCCGGCGGCGGTCTACGGCATCGACCACCGAGCCCCCGGCCAGCGATCCGATGATCAGCGGGAGGAGCTGGACGAGCGAGACCAGTCCGACGACGAGCGAGGAGCGAGTCAGCTCGTACACCTGGTACGGCACCGCGACCGCGGTCAGCTGGGTGCCCAGGACCGATACCAGCTGCCCGCTGATCAGCGCCCGGAAGTCGCGGGACCGCCGCAGCGGCGTGACGTCGATGAGCAGGCGCCGGGCCGGCCTCCGCCCGGTCACGCCTTGATCGTGGCCCGGGCCCGGGCCGCCCTGACCGCGGCCGACAGCGTCTCGATGTCGTAGGCACCCTGGTGCCGGATCCCGTTGATGAAGAACGTCGGGGTGCCCGACACCCCGCTGAGGTCGGCGGAGTCCACGTCCTCGGCCACGTGGGCCGCGCCGGCGTGATTGCTGAGGTCGTCGGTGAACCGCGGGATGTCCAGGCCGAGGTCGGCGGCGTAGCCGACCAGATCCTTGGGCCGCAGCGCTCCCTGGTGGCCGAGCAGCAGGTCGTGCATCTCCCAGAAGGCGCCCTGCGCGGCCGCCGCCTCGGCGCCTTCCGCGGCGGTCTGGGCATTCGGATGCACGTCGTTGAGCGGCAGGTGCCGCCAGACGTAGCGGACGTCGCCGTAGTCGGCCAGCAGCTCGCGGACCACTGGCTCGGCCTGGCCGCAGTACGGGCACTCGAAGTCTCCGTACTCGACCATGGTGACCGGCGACTTCATCGGGCCGCGCACGTGATCGCGCTCGGGGTCGACCGGCACGGCGAGGTCGGTGATGACCTGCGCCGTGCCAAACAGGGCGCGGATCTTCAGCTGCTTGGGCAGCCGTGCGACCAGGCGGAACACGGTCCAGGAGAGCGCGGAGGCGACGATCGCGGCCGACAGCACCCCCACCTTGGCTTCCTCAAGCTGCACGCCGCGGAAGGCGAGCGAGGCGATCAGCAGGGACACGGTGAAGCCGATGCCGCCGATGGCCCCGGCCCCGGCGACCGCCGCCCAGCCGACCGGCGGCCGGATCCGCCCGCGGCTGATCCGGGTGACCAGCCAGGCGGCGCCGGTCGTCCCGAGTGGCTTGCCCACGACGTAGCCGAACAGGATGCCCAGCGTGACCGGCGAGGCGAACGCGGTGGCCAGGAAGCCGCCGCTGATCACCACGCCGGTATTGCTCAGCGCGAACAGCGGGACGATGACGTAGCTGGTCAGCGGGTGGTAGATCTGCTGCAGCCGGTCGTTGGGCGACAGCGCGGTCCTGACTCCCTCGCGCGCCGAGCGGGCCAGCTCCGGCGTCGGCTGCTCGCGGAACAGCCGGAACAGGTCCGAGGCCCGCTCCAGGTCGCTGCGGGCGGCCGGCCGCGCGTAGGTCAGCAGCCCCATCACGAGGCCGACCAGCACCGGGTCGACGCCGGACTTGAAGAGCGCGATCCACGCCGCCACCCCGAGCAGCGCGTACGCCGGGCCGTACCGGACCCGCGCCGCCCGCAGGCCGGCCGTGAGCGCGAGGATCGCCAGCCCGGTCAGCAGCGCGTCCACGTGGATCTGCCCGCTGTAGGCGAAGGCGATGATCGTGATGCCGGCCAGGTCGTCGACGACGGAGAACGTGAGCAGGTAGGTGCGGACCCGGTCCGGCAGGTTCCTGCCGACCAGGGCGAGCACCCCGAGCGCGAACGCGGTGTCGGTGGACATCGCCGTTCCCCAGCCGTGCGCTGACGGACGGCCGGCGTTGATCAGGAGGTAGATCGCGATCGGGACGATCATCCCGCCCGCGCCGATCAGCAGGGGCAGCGCCAGGCGGCGGCGCTCGCGCAGTTCGCCCATGTCGAACTCGCGGCGCGCTTCCAGGCCGACCACCAGGAAGAAGAACGTCATCAGGCCCGAGTTGATCCACTCACCGAGGTCCTGGGACACGCTGTGCCCGCCTGCGGTGACCGACAGCTGGGTGTCCCACACCGTCTGGTACGAAGCGGCGTCCGCGTTCACCCAGGCCAGCGCCGCCACCGTCGCGGCCAGCAGGACCGCCGCGCTGCCGGTCTCGGTGCGCAGGAACTGCCGCAGCGGGGTCTGCAGGTTGCGCGCCCACGCGGTCCGCCCGGAGAAGACCACGGGGGCCGATGCGGATTCTGTCATGGCGGGATCGTCTGCCGGGACGCCCTAGACGTCGGCCTCGTCCTGCACGTGCACGGCCGCTTCCTCGGCGCCGGCGGCGCCGGCGTCGATCCCCACGTCGCGGGCGACCAAGTCGGCCTCGGCTTGGGGGTGTGCGCCCTCGTCCTCCGCGACCAGCCGCCCGGCCCTGGGCTCCGGGTAGTCACTGGCCAGCGGGGCGTCCTGCGGCAGATCTCCCTCCGCGTACGGGTCCGGTTCCGGGTCTTCCTCACCGAGCAGCTGATCGAGCGACTCGCCGGCCCGCTCCTCCGCCAGGGTCGTGCCGAACCTCTCGCCGGCCGACCACCGGTCCGCCGGCTCGATCCCGGTGTCCAGCGGATCGTCTCCGGGGTCGCCCTCGAGCGTGTCCGACGCGTCCAGGACACCGTCGTCTTCGGCGTCGTCGTCCTCGAGCTCGTACGTCTCGTCATCGGGCATGGCGCCCTCACCCTCCTCGGCTGGCCTGACTTCGGCTCACCGGCACGATACCCGGACCCTGTGCCTGCGACCCCGCGCCTGCGACCCGGCGCCATCGCCATCGCCGGTGCCGCTCGCCGTGGCCCGCATGGCAGCATGGCCGGGTGGACCGCCCCGACACCCGCAAACTGTGGAACGCCAACGCGCCGGCCTGGACCGAGCTGTCGCGCGCCGGGTTCGACTTCTACCGGGATCTGGTCAATACCCCGGCGTTCTTCGCCATGCTCCCCCCGGTCGCCGCCCTGCGCTGCCTCGACCTGGGCTGCGGCGAGGGGCACAACACCCGCCTGCTGGCCGGCCGCGGCGCCCGCGTGGTGGCGCTCGATATCGCCGAGTTCTTCATCGAGGCGGCCGCCGCGGCGGACCGGCACGGGGTTCGCTTCATCCTCGGCGACGGCGCCGCGCTGCCGCTGCGTCCGGGCTGCCTCGACGCAGTGACCGCGTTCATGAGCCTGATGGACGTCGCCGATCCGGAGCGGACGCTGCGCGAGGTGAGCCGGGTGCTGCGGCCCGGCGGTTTCGTGCAGTTCTCGGTCGTCCACCCGGCCACGTCGACGCCGGTCAGGCGGTGGGTCAGCGATGAGTCAGGGAACCGGCAGGCGCTGGCCATCGGTGACTACTTCTACCAGGGCCCGGTCACCGAGACCTGGAGCTTCGGTACCGCTCCGTCCGGGCTGCGGGCCCGCCGCCGGCCGTTCACGATCACCTACGCGCGGCGAACGCTGGCCGGCTGGCTGACCGCGGTCCTGGCCGCCGGCCTGACCATCGAAGCGATCGCGGAGCCGCACGCGGACGAGGCCACCGCCAAGGTCCATCCGCAGGTCGCCGACACCCGGATCGCCCCGTACTTCCTCATCATCCGGGCCCGCAAGCCCGCTGGCTGACTCCCACCCCGGTTACCGGCGAAGCCCCAGCGCTCCTGCTCAGGCCGGTAGGCCGGGCCCGGGAGCACCTGCCCAGGCTCCCGGGCCCGACCGGTCACTTGGCCCGGTTGAGCACCCCGGCCAGGCCGTCACCGGCGGCGGCCAGCAGCCCGCCTGCCGCCACGATCACCATGACCGCGGAACGCCGTTTCCGCTCGCGGGACGCGCTGCCGATACCGTTCCGGTATCCGGGAACGGACCGCAGTGCGCGGGCACAAAGCTCCCTTTGATCGTCGTCGCCGGCGATCGGGCGCGGCCGGCTGTGCGGGCAGGTCACTGGTATCACGGACGACACGGGCACCGGGTTCAAAACCCGGCCGGGAGGAAGAGGGCGATATGACCGCGATGACCTCAGGCCAGCTCACCGAGGACGTGCTCGCTGCCTACTCCGAGACGCCGGAGCCGCGCCTGCGGCAGCTGCTCACCGCCCTCATCGGTCACCTGCACGCTTTCGCGGTGCAGACCCGGCTGACCCCAGCCGAATGGCAGGCGGCGATCGAGTTCCTCACCGCCACCGGGCGCCGCTGCGACGACGAGCGGCAGGAGTTCATCCTGCTGTCCGATGTGCTTGGCCTGTCCTCCCTGGTCGACCTGGTCAACGCGGCGCAGGACGCCACCGAGTCCACCGTGCTCGGCCCGTTCTACGTCCCCGGCGCCCCGCGGCGCGCGCCCGGCGAGCAGATCGGCCGGCCGGCGGACGGCAGCCCCGCCCTGGTCCGCGGCCGGGTCACCGACACCGGCGGGCGCCCGCTGGCCGGGGCCACGCTGGACGTCTGGCAGTGCAGCGGCAACGGGCTCTACGACACCCAGGATCCGGGCCAGCCGCCGTACAACCTGCGCGGCGTGTTCGCCGCCGGGCCGGACGGCCGGTATGAATTCCGAACGGTGCGTCCTGTCAGCTATCCCATTCCGGTCAACGGACCGGTGGGTGACCTGCTGCGCGCGGCCGGGCGCGACCACTGGCGCGCCGCGCACATCCACGCGATCATCTCCGCGCCAGGGCACCGCGGCGTGACCACGCACATCTTCGACGCGGACAACTCCTACCTGGACCGCGACGCGGTATTCGGCGTCAGGGGCTCGCTGGTCAGGCCGTTCCGGCCGGCCGGGGCCGGCGATCCGGCCGACGTCAGCTACGTGGTCGACATGGATTTCAGCCTGGCCCCCGCGCAGCCCGCGCCGGCGGGTGCGGTAGACAGGTCCCCGTGAAGATAGGCGTGGTGTTCCCTCAGACCGAGATCGGCGCCGATGCTGGGGCCGTCCGCGCGTACGCCCAGCGGGTGGCCGAGCTGGGATATACCCACGTGCTGGCCTACGACCATGTGCTCGGGGCCGACCCGGCGGTGCACCAGGGATGGGACGGTCCGTACGACGTGCACACGACCTTCCATGAGCCGCTGGTGCTCTTCGGCTACCTGGCCGCGCTGACCTCGCTGGAGCTGGTCCCCGGAGTCATCGTCCTGCCGCAGCGGCAGACCGCTCTGGTGGCCAAGCAGGCGGCCGAGGTGGACCTGCTCACCGGCGGCCGGTTCCGGCTCGGTGTGGGCGTTGGCTGGAACGCGGTCGAGTACGAGGCGCTCGGCAAGGACTTCACCGACCGCGGCCGCCGGATGACCGAGCAGGTCACCCTGCTGCGCCGGCTGTGGACCGAGCCCACGGTCACTTTCGCCGGCGGGTACGAGCGGGTGACCGGGGCGGGCCTCGCGCCAATGCCGGTGCAGCGGCCGATACCGATCTGGTTCGGCGGCCAGTCGCACCCGGCCTACGTCCGGGCCGGGCAGCTCGGCGACGGCTGGTTCCCCCAGGTGCCGCCGGGGCCGCGGCTGGACGAGGCCCGGGCAGTGGTCGAGCAGGCCGCGGCCGAGGCGGGCCGCGACCCGGCCGGGCTCGGCATGGAGGGCCGGGTCAGCTGGGGCAAGGGCGGGCTGGCCACGCTGACCGAGCACGTACGCCGGTGGCGCGCGGCCGGGGCCAGCCACGTGTCGGTCAACACGATGGGCGCCGGGCTGGCGTCGGTCGACCACCACCTGGCCGCACTGGCGGACGCCGCCGAGGCGCTCGGCGTCGGCGCCAGCTGAGCCGCGGGCGACCGGGGGTGCGGTCGCTGCGCGCGGCCCCGGCGCGCGGGCACGGCGTCCGGGGTTAGCGCGCCCCGGCCGCAGTGTCACCAACCTTGCAGCCCAGCACGGCTAGCGGCCGGCCGGGACGGCGGTCTGCGGCCCGGACTCCGGGCTGGCCGGCGCGGGCTCGGGACTGGCCGGCGCGGGCTCGGGGCTGGCCGGGCCGCTGCGCGCGTAGCGCCGGACGAACTGGCGCAAGATCGCGGGCGGGTGGGTGACATCGCTGCGGCGTGCGAGTGCCTTGAGCTCGCCCGCCTGCTCCGGCTCGAAGTAGCCGGCGTGCTTGTAGACGTCGATCCTGGTGCACAAGCCGTCCGCGTCCAGCTCGGGGTGGAACTGGGTGGCGTAGACGTTCGCGCCGACCCGGAACGCCTGCACCGGGCAGCCGGCCGAACTGGCCAGCAGCACGGCGTGGCCGGGCAGCCGGCTGATCGCCTCCTTGTGCCCGACGAAGGCGTCGAACCTGCCGGGCAGCCCGCGCAGCAGCGGATCGGCCCGGCCCTGCGAGGTGAGGGTGACCGGCACGCACCCGACCGGCTCGGCGTAGCGGCGGTCAACCACCGCCCGCTGGTGACTGCCGATCATGCCGATGCCGTAGCAGGCCCCGAGGAACGGGAAGTCCGCGGCGATCACCCGGTCGAGCAGGCCATACAGGTCGGTCTCGACCCGGCGCTGCACCGGCGACTTCAGCGGCTCGGGCTCGGTGCAGTTGAACGGCCCGCCGCCCAGCAGCATCCCGGACCAGTCCCGCGGGTCGATGTCCCCCAGCGCCCGCTGCTCCAGCCGAAGCCGCCGCAGCTCACGTTCGGCCAGCCCGCTGAAGGCCAGGAACGACGCGTACTCATTGTCCGCCGCGGCATCATCGGCCCGCGTGGCAAGCAGGAGGAACGGCTTCACATGATCACTGTAGTGAACCCAGGCCGGCGCTGCGTCCACCGCCGTCGCCGTTCTCGCCGCTCATCACGCGGATCCGGCCTGCTCACAGGTCGATGCGATCCCAGGCCTGGTGGCCCGGCTGATCCAGGCCGAACGTGTCGGGGTTGACGCCGAGCGTTTCCGCTGCCTCAAGCGCGATCCGCTGCACGGCCGCGGTCAGCGGGAAGATCGACAGCGGCTCCCCGAGGCGGCCACAGGTCACCCGGGTCACCGCGACGCCGGCCTCCCCGGCCGCCTGCGCCACCTCGGCGATCCTGGCCGACCACGGACCGCCGCCGTCCAGGCACACGAGCCGGTCGTCTCTGCCCAGCGCCACCGAAGGGCCGTGCAGGAACTGCTCGACCGCCAGCCCCTCGCTGGCCACGTAGGCCGCCTCGCGGATTTTCAGCGCCCCCTCGGCGGCTGTCCACTGGTTGATGCCGCCGCCGGTGAACTCCATCAGCCTGGCCGGCGGCGCCGCGGGATCGTCCTGCGGGTCCCGGTAGGCCGCGTCCACGGCCGCCGGCACCTCGCTCAGCCGGGGGAGATCGGCGCCCAGCGCCCGCGCCAGCTGGGCGGCGCGCAGCAGCGCTGCCAGGTGACTGGCCGTATAGGCCGACGAGCGCTCCTGCGGCACCGTCACCAGGTCCGCGCCCTCGACCCCGGCCCCCGAGATCTGGATGACCTCCGCGCCCGCGGAGCGGGCCCGCTGCGCGGCCTGCGCGCTGTACCGCTTGGCTCCGGTGTGGGTGAAGACCAGCAGCACCCCGCCCGCGCCGGGCAGCGGGCCGTCGGTGGCCGCGTCGGCTGACTGCGCGGCGCCAGCGTCCAGCCCGGCCTTGCGCAGCAGCGTGGCTGCCTGGGCGGCCGCATGCCAGCTCGTCCCGGTCCCGATGGCCAGCACCCGGCGGCCGCGCAGCCGCCCGGCCACCGCCGCGGCCGGCGCCTCGTCCTCCAGGAGCCCGGCCAGCGCCTCGGCCTGGCCGTCCATCGTCTGCCGCATCGCGCTGACCGCGGGGTCCGCTGCCGTCATGGTGTCCTCCTCGCTGTCACCGCCTCGCACGAGAGCGAAACGTTAGTGGCGTGATGGCAGTATCGATGCTTCGCGCTGACGGCGAGGCGGCAAGCTCAGTCGAACCTGCGCGCGCTCGGGTAGCGCTGGCCGCCGTCGACCACGATGTTCGCGCCGGTAATCCAGGACGCCCGCGCCGACAGCAGGAAGGCGACCACGCCGGCGACCTCCTCCGGCCGGCCGAGTCGGCCGGACGGGAACTGAGTGGCCACGAAGTCTGCGAAGTCATCGGGGTTGTCGCGCTGGAACGCCGCCCATGAGCCGCCGGGGAACAGGATGGATCCCGGGCTGACGGCGTTGACCCGGATCCCGGCCGGGGCCAGTTCCTGCGCGGCAGTCGCCGCGAGCTGGATCTCCGCCGCCTTGGCCGCGGCGTAGGCGGTGCGCGGGGCCGGGCGCAGGCCGGTGATCGACGAGATGATCACGACCGCGCCGCCGCCGGCCGCCCGCAGGTGACCCAGGCCCGCGCGGATCAGCTCCGCGGCATGGCCCGCGTTGAGGGCGAACGTCGCGGTGAACTCGCCGGGAGCGGAGCTGCCGAGGTTACCGCCGCCGACCGTGCCGCCCGCGTTGGCCACCAGGTGATCCAGCCCGCCGAGCGCGGCGGCGATCTCATCGACGGCCCGGCCCAGTGCCGCCGTGTCGGTGACGTCGGCGGCGGCGGTGGCCACCGGCGTGCCCCGGCGGGCCAGCTGCCCGGCCGCCGCGGCCAGGCCGCCGGCACTGCGGGCGACCAGCCCGACCGCCGCCCCTTCGGCGGCCAGCGCGTCGGCGATCGCGAAGCCTATCCCCCTGCTTCCGCCGGTGATCAGCGCACGGCTGCCGTGCAGGCCAAGGTCCATGGGTGGCTCCCGGGTTCGCGTGATGGCGGGTGGCCGCGGCGATCCGACGCTACGCGGATGCTGGCACGGCCGGCAAACAGGCCGCGACCTATGATCAGCGCGAGATCGCCGCGTGCCGGGCACGTCGCCGCCCGCGGGCCGATGACAGGAAGACCGATGCCATGAACACCACCGTCGTAGCCTGCTGCCAGCTTGCCCCGGTGCTGGGCGACCCGGCGGCCAACCGCGAGCTGGTTGCCGAGGCCGTGACGCACGCCGCCGCGCAGGGTGCCCGCGTGGTCGTGCTGCCCGAGCTGGTCTGCAGCGGTTACGTCTTCGAGAGCCGCGCCGAGGCCAGCGGCTGGGCGGAGGCGCAGGACGGCGAGACGGTGACCCTGTGGAGGCGGCTGTCGGCCGAGCACGAGCTCGTCATCGTCGGCGGGTTCTGCGAGCGCGCGGCCGGCCAGCTCTACAACAGCGCGGCGCTGGCGGACCACGGCGCGCTTCGCTGCGTCTACCGCAAGGCGCACCTATGGGACAGGGAACGGCTCTGGTTCTCTCCCGGCGACGCGTCCCCGCCCGTGGTAGCGACCCGGTTCGGCCGGATCGGGGTGGTGATCTGCTATGACCTCGAGTTCCCCGAATGGGTCCGGCTGCCGGCGCTGGACGGTGCCCAGCTGCTGTGCGCCCCGGTCAACTGGCCGGCGGCTCCGCACCCGGACGGCGAGCGGCCGGCCGAGATCGTGAAGGCGCAGGCCGACGCGGCCGTTAACCGGATGTTCCTCGCGGTATGCGACCGGACGGGCACCGAACGCGGCACCGACTGGGCCTGCGGCTCGATCATCATCGACGCCGACGGATGGCCGCTCGCCGAGGCGGCCCCGGCCGCCGGGCCGGTCACCATCACGGCCGGGTGCCGGCTCGGCGAGGCCCTCAGCAAGGACGTCAGCTCGCTGAGCAACGTGCACCGCGACCGCCGGCCCGAGCTGTACCAGCGCGTTGCCGAGCCGGCAGGCCTGCTGCGCCGAGCGGCAGCACCCCGACCTGAGCGCCGCGATCGGCGAGGTCGGCGCTGCGGCGATTACTGGCCCGAACCCGGCCGGCCGGATTAGAGTGCAGCCGTGGTGACGTGCGCGCATTGCGGCGCGTCCCAGAGGGCGGGCGACCGGTTTTGCGGTGACTGCGGTTCTCGCCTGGGGGGGTGCCCTTCGTGTGGTGAGCCGGCGCTGCCCGGCAAGCGGTTCTGTCATGCCTGCGGGACGGCGCTGCCGTCGGCCGAGCCCGCTGCCGCCAGCCCTGCCGTACCGGCGGTAATCATCCCGGGGCCAGTGGCCGAGCGGCGCGTGTGCTCGGTGCTGTTCGCGGACCTGGTGGGGTTCACCCCGCTGTCGGAGTCGCGGGATCCAGAATCGGTACGCGAGCTGCTGTCCCAGTATTTCGAGACGGCGCGCACGGTCATCGGCCGGTACGGCGGGGTGGTGGAGAAGTTCATCGGCGATGCGGTGGTGGGGTTGTGGGGGACTCCTGCCGCCACCGAAGGTGACGCAGAACGGGCGGTCCGCAGCGGGCTGGATCTCGTGGCCGCGGTTGGCCAGCTGGGGGCCGAGGCCGGAGCCCCAGGGCTGGCGGCGCGGGCCGGCGTGGTGACCGGCGAGGTGGCCGTCACCTTGGGCGCGGTCGGCCAGGGCATGGTAGCCGGGGATGCGGTGAACACCGCGGCCCGGGTGCAGGCCGCCGCCGACCCAGGGTCCGTGCTGGTGGATGAGCCGACCCAGCGGCTGGCCGGCAGCTCGGTCGGGTTCGCCGAGGCGGGAGAGCACCTCCTCAAGGGCAAAGCCGAGCCCGCCCGGCTGTGGCGCGCCACCCAGGTGCTGGCCGGGGTGGGCGGCGCGCTGCGGGTCGATGGCCTGGAGGCGCCGCTGACCGGGCGGGATGCCGAGCTGCGCACGGTCAAGGAGCTGTTCCACGCCGCGGCCGGGCGGCGGGTGCCGCGGCTGGTGCTGGTGTCCGGGCCGGCCGGGGTGGGCAAGTCCCGGCTGGGCTGGGAGTTCGAGAAATACATCGACGGGCTGGCGGAGACGGTGTGGTGGCACCGGGGCCGCTGTCTGTCCTACGGCGAGGGGGTGGCGTTCTGGGCGCTGGCCGGGATCGTCCGGCAGCGGCTCGGCATCGCCGAGGAGGACCCGGCCGAGACGGCCGCGGCCAAGCTGGCCGAGGGGCTGGAGAAGTTCGTCCCCGATCCTGGCGAGCAGACGTATGTGGGGGTCCGGCTGGGCCGGCTGCTCGGCGTGGCGTTCGCCGGAGACACCGGGGCGGCGCTGGCGCGGGAGGAGTTGTTCGCCGGCTGGCGGCTGTTCTTCGAACGGCTGGCGGCGGAGTTGCCGGTGATGCTGCTGATCGAGGACGCTCACCATGCCGACAGCGGCCTGCTGGACTTCCTCGACCATCTCATCGACTGGGTCCGGGATCTGCCCATCTACCTGCTGGTGTTTGCCCGGCCCGAGCTGGATCAGGCCCGGCCCGGGTTCGGCGCCGGCCGCAACCGCACCATGCTGGCCCTCGACCCGCTGGACGCAGCCTCCATGGACACGCTGGTAGATGCCCTGGTGCCCGGCATGCCGGCCGCCGCCCGGTCGGCAGTCGCCGCCCAGGCGCAGGGCATCCCGTTGTTCGCGGTGGAGACCGTCCGCATGCTGATCGACCAGGATGTCGTGCAGCCCATCGAGGGGGTCTACCGCCTGGTCGGCGACGTGGGGGAACTGGCGGTTCCGGACAGCCTGCACGCGCTGCTCGCCGCCCGCCTCGATGCCCTCGACCCTGACGTGCGCCGGCTAGCCGCCGACGCCGCGGTGCTGGGCAGCACTTTCCCGGCCGAGGCGCTGATGGCGGTATCCGGCCAGGACGAGCCTGCTGTCCGGGCCGGGCTGGCCGAGCTATTGCACCGCGAGGTGCTCAGTATCTCTGCCGATCCGCTGTCCCCGGAACGAGGCAGCTACCGGTTCACCCAGGACATGCTGCGCCAGGTTGCCTACGACACCCTGTCCAGGCACGACCGCAAGACCCGCCACCTGGCCGTCGCTGCTCACCTGCGCGCCGCCTTCCCCGGCGACGGCGAGGAGGTCACCGACGTCATCGCCCGCCACTACCTCGACGCCCTCGACGCCGTCCCCGGCGCCCCCGACGTGGACCAGATACGTGACCAGGCCCTCACCACCCTCATCCGGGCCGCCGAGCGCGCCGGGCGCGCCGGTGCCCCGGCGCGCGCCGCCACCAGCTTTGCCGCCGCCGCCCGGCTCACCCCGGCCGATACCACGCAGGGACAGCAGGCGGCGGCCCTGCTCTGGGAGCGCGCAGCAGAGGCGGGCGTTCTCATCGCCGATTATGCCGGCGCGACCGCGCACGCCGATCGCGCCCGCGATGAGTATCTTCAGGCCGGCCAGGTCCGCGCGGCTGCCCGCACCCAGGCGCTGGCCGGGAAAGCACTGCGCCTGTGGGGCCGCCATGCCCAGGCGCGCGAACAGCTCACCGCTGCCGCGGACGTCCTGCGCACCGAGCCCGATACCGGCACCGTCCGCGCCCTGGATCAGCTAGGGCTGCTGGAGGTATTCGCAGGCTCGCCTGATGCCGACCGGCTCACCACCGAGGCGCTGATCCTCGGCCAGGCCCTCGACGTCGGCGACGCCCTGCTCAGCAGCCTGCTCCTGAGCCGGGCGATCTATTTCAACACTGTGCAACGGAACCACCAGTCGATCGCCTACCTTCGGGAAGCCGCTCGGCTGGCCACTCAGGCCGGGGACAGCGTACAGCTGGGACGGGTTCTGTCGAACCTGGCCGACGTGCTGGCGATTACCGACCCCCCGGCGGCCGTGGAGGCTGCACGCTGCGCCGTCGAGCATCTTCGCCGGGCCGGCGAGAGAGACTACTTGTCGGTTGCGATTATCAACCTGGCCCAGCCTCTGCTCACGCTCGGTGACTGGGACACCGCGGACGAGGAGCTCACCCGGGCGGTTGACTCCGACGGGCTGGGCGACATCGGTTACGTGGCCTGCTGCCGGGGCTGGCTGGCCGCGCTGCGCGGTGACGCCCAGGCCGCCGAGACGTGGCTGGCGGGGGTCCAGGACCTGCGGGCCAGCGAAGATACCCAGGATAAGTCGCTGATAAGCGTGGTGGAAGCCTTCGCTGCCGCTGCTCGTTTGCGGCCGGACAGCGCCCTGCTGCATGCCCGGAGCGCGCTCGCCCACGCCGGCACTCTCGGGATAAGCCACGAGTACCTTCGCTGGTGCTGGCCACTGGCTGCCCGTGCTGCCCATGAGCTGGGGGACAGCGCCGCGGCCCGCGAGCTGCTGGCTCTCCTCGATTCCTACCAGCCCGGTTACCTCGCCCCCATACTGCGTGCCGAGCGCGACCTGGCCCGCGCCCGCCTGGAGGGCCAGCATGGCGGCCCGGCCGCCGGCGAGGCCTTCGCCGCGGCGATCGCCGGCCTGCGCACCTTGGGTACGCCCTACCACCTCGCCCACGGTCTGCTCGACTACGCCGAGTACCTGACCCGCGAGGGCGATGACGCCGCCGCGGCGCTGGCCGTTGACGAGGCCCGGGACGTCGCCCGCACGCTGCGCTGCCAGCCGCTGGCCGACCGAGCCGCAGGAATGACGCCGGCGCAGCGCCCGGTGGAAACGCAGCGCGGGTCGTCATGAACAGCCCGGTACGCGGGTGCGAGGGAGCACGGTCGCCGGGTGCGATGCGTGAGAGCATGGGTTGTCCGCCGAGGGGGAGCTGAGGTGGCGCATCCGTGGGCGGTATGACAGGCGACGGCTGGCCGCCAGCTGGCTGGCTTCCTGGTCCATGGCCGGCGGCATCGTGACGAGCCTCGATGACCTGTTGCTGGAACTCGGTGCGCTGGCCACGTCGCTTGGCCCCGCGGTGCGCCCGGCCGGAAGCGAGGAGTTGCTGCGGGCGCTCACCGAGACGGCGCGGCAGTTGTTCGGCGCCGCGGCCTGTTCTCTGGCGCTGCTGACCGAGGACGACTCCGAGCTGGTCTACACGACAGCCGCCGGAGAAGGCGCGGACGATGTGACGGGCATGCGGATCCTCTCGTCAGCCGGCATCGCTGGCTGGGTGGTGCAGTCGGGTCAGCCAATCGCGGTCAGCGACGTGGCCGGCGATCCGCGGTTTTCACCGGAGGTGGCCGAGCAGACCGGATATGTCCCGCAGGCCATCCTGGCCGTCCCGGTCCAGACACCGCAGCGGATGCTCGGGGTGATCAGCCTGCTCGACCGTGATGCCCGGCGGCCAGGCGCCGAGCAGGACATGGCGCTGCTGTCGCTGTTTGCTGATCAGGCCGCCATGGCGCTGGCGAGTGTCGACAGGTTCAACGTCCTCGGGCGGGTGCTGCTGGCCGCGCTGGCTGAGGCGGCGGCCGGCGATGATCTTGTAGCCGCGCTTCGCCAGGTCGCCGGACAGCTCCCGCCGGCCGACAGCGATCTCGCCACCCTGGCGGCCACCTTCGCCGCCTTAGCGCGCTGCGGCGCCGCGGAGCGCCGGCTAGCCGCGGCGGTGTTGCGCGACATCGGGGACTACGCGGAGAGGCGGCCGCCACGACCTCACTGAGACCGGCCTGGAGCGAGGCCTTTGATCCTGGGACGTTGCGCCCGGTGCCACGGATCGATCTGGCCATCGACAAGGACTGGGCATGGGGCGGGGCCGACGGCGCCGGGATCACGGTGGCCGTGGTGGACAGCGGCGTTGATGCGACCCACCCGGCCGTCGGCTCGATCGACCGGGCCGTCGCCCTGCGGTGGGACGCAGAGGGCGAGGAGGTCCTGAGCACCGAGGGCCCGCACGAGGATCTGTTCGGGCACGGTACCGCCTGCGCCGGGATCATCCGGCGTGCGGCTCCGCGGGCGACACTGTGGTCGGTGCGCGTCCTGGGCAGCCGGCTGACCGGCAAGGGCGTGGTCTTCGCCGCAGGCCTGCGATGGGCGATTGCCCAGGGTGCGCGGGTCGTCAACCTCTCGCTGAGCACCGGCCGGGACGATTATTTCGGGCTCTTCCACCAGATCGCCGACGAGGCGGCGTTCGCCAACGCGGTACTGGTGTGCGCCAGCAACAACGTGCCGGCGCCGACCTATCCGGCCCAGTTCTCCTCGGTCATCTCCGTCGCCGCCCACGACGGTCACGACTCGTTCGGCCTGGATGCCAACCCTGCGCCGCCTGTCGACTTCGGCGCGCCCGGTATCGACATCGAAGTGCCATGGCTGTCCGGTTCGACGATGGTCGCCACCGGCAACTCGTTCGCGGCACCCCATGTGGCCGGGCTGGTGGCCCGGCTGCTGAGCAAGCACCCGCAGCTGCGACCGTACGAGGTGAAGACCGTGCTGAGGGCCGTGGCCAGCAACGCCGTGATCAGGGGAGCTAGCGATGACCACTGATGTGATCGGCATCCTGCGGGCGACCGATCTGCTCGGCTCGGCATCGGCCGAGGACCTGCGCGCCGTGGCCGCGGTGTCCCGGGCACGCACCTTCAGCCGCGGCCAGGTCGTGTTCAGCACCGGCGATCCTGGCGACACCCTGATCGCGGTCATCTCGGGCCGCGTCAAGGTAGCGGTCCGCTCGGCGGATGGCGGCGAACTGACACTGACGATCATCCAGCCCGGTGGGGTGTTCGGCGAGCTCAACGTGGCCGACGGCGGTCCCCGGTCCGCCGATGCCGAGACCCTGGAAGAAAGCCGCCTGCTCATCGTCCCCCGGGCCGTCATCCAGGAGATCTGCTCCCGCGTGCCGTCTGTGTCCCTGGCCCTGACGGCCTCCGTCGCGACCAGCCTCCGGCGGCTCACCGAGGCCGCGTCCGACCTGGTCTTCCTGGACCTCCCGCGCCGCGTCGCCAAGGCGCTGCTCAGCCAGCCGAGAGGCGACGACGGCGTGATCCGTCCACGCATCAGCCAGGAAGAACTCGCCCATCAGGCCGGAGGTACCCGGCAGAGCGTCAACTCCGCGCTGCGCGGCTTCGAACGGCGCGGGTGGATCGAGGTGCAAGGCCGGGCCCTGACCGTGAAACAGCCAGCCGCGCTCGGCAGGTTCGCTGCTACGTGAGGTGTCGGCAACCCGACATCAGCGGTGTCCGCCAGGCGACTGATAGCCAGTTCGCATCCTGAGATGCTTCCGGGCAACTGGTTCTTCCGTAGATCAGGACATGGGAAGGGGAGGCGCGCCATGACCGAGCAGACCCGGGTCCCCGGCACCGCCGGCGACGACGACACCGAGGGCCACAGCAGGTTTAAATCCGATGATCGCCGCGACGATGGCGACGACGTGGACGACGTGGCGGGGCACATCAGGAGCAGGTCCGATGATCGCCGCGACGACGACGGAGCGGGCCACGCTCGTCAGAGGTAACGACCAGCAGGGGCGGACGAGATACCCGTCGGCCCCTGCTGCTGGGGGATTCGGTTCGCACAGGCGAGCATCGTGGTATTGCCACGGATGCGATTGCTGGCCGGATGGCTGATGGAGCATTAGAGTGCAGCCGTGGTGACGTGCGCTAACTGCGGCGCGTCCCAGGGGGCGGGCGACCGGTTTTGCGGTGATTGCGGTAGTCCGCTGGGGGGATGTCCGTCGTGCGGAGAGCCGGTCATGGCCGGCAAGCGGTTCTGCCGTTCCTGCGGGGCGGCGCTGGCCCTGGCCGGCTCTGCCGCGGATACGGCCAGTCCGGCACCGGCGGCGGCCGCGGAGTCAGTGGCGGAGCGGCGGGTGTGCTCGGTGCTGTTCGGTGATCTGGTGGGGTTCACCCCGTTGTCGGAATCGCGGGATCCGGAGGCGGTGCGGGAGCTGCTGTCGGACTACTTCTCGGCGGCACGAACAGTGATCGGCCGGTACGGGGGGGTAGTGGAGAAGTTCATCGGGGACGCGGTAATGGCGGTGTGGGGGACGCCGACCGCCGCTGAGGGAGACCCGGAGCGGGCGGTACGGGCCGCGCTGGAACTGGTAGCCACGGTCGGGCAGCTGGGAGATGAGGCCGGGGTGGCGAACCTGACAGCGCGGGCTGGGGTGGTAACCGGCGAGGTGGCCGTCACCCTGGGCGCCGTCGGCGAGGGGATGGTGGCCGGGGATGCGGTGAACACCGCGGCCCGGGTGCAGGCGGCGGCCGAGGCCGGCTCGGTGCTGGTGGACGAGGCGACGCGGCGGCTGGCGGGCGGCGGGGTGGGGTTCGCCGGGGCGGGAGAGCACGTGCTGAAGGGCAAGGCCGAGCCACAGCAGTTGTGGCGGGCGACCCGGGTGCTGGCCGGCGTGGGCGGGGCGCAGCGGGTTGACGGCCTGGAGGGCCCGCTGGTCGGAAGGGATGCCGAGCTGCGCACGGTCCGGGAGCTGTTTCACGCCGCGGCCGGGCGGCGGGTGCCGCGGCTGGTGCTGGTGTCCGGGCCGGCCGGGGTGGGCAAGTCCCGGCTGGGCTGGGAGTTCGAGAAGTACATCGACGGGCTGGCCGGGCTGATCTGGTGGCACCGCGGCCGGTGCCTGTCCTACGGGGAGGGGGTGGCGTTCTGGGCGCTGGCCGAGATCGTCCGGCAGCGGCTGGGCATCGCCGAGGACGACACGGCAGAAACTGCCGGAGAGAAGCTTGCCGACGGGCTGGAGGAGTTCGTGCCCGATCCGGGCGAGCGAGCCTATGTCGGGGTGCGGCTGGGCCGGCTGCTCGGCGTGGCCTTCGCCGGCGATGGCGAGGCGGAGCTGACGCGGGACGAGCTGTTCGCCGGCTGGCGGCTGTTCTTCGAGCGGCTTGCCGCACAGCAGCCGGTGCTGCTGCTGATCGAGGACGCCCAGCACGCCGACGGCGCCCTGCTGGACTTCCTGGACTACCTGGTCGACTGGGTACGGGATCTGCCGGTGTTCGTGCTGGTCTTTGCCCGGCCCGGGCTGGACCAGGCGCGGCCCGGCTTCGGCACAGGCCGTAACCGGATCACGCTGACTCTTGACCCGCTGGATCCGGTCTCGATGGACGCGCTGGTCGATGCCCTGGTGCCCGGCATGCCAGCAGAGGCCCGGTCGGCGGTGACCGGCCAGGCACAGGGGATTCCGCTGTTCGCGGTGGAAACGGTGCGGGCGCTGATCGACCGGGACGTCGTGCAGCCGGCCGAGGGGGTTTACCGGCTGGTCGGCGACGTCGGGGAACTGACGGTGCCGGACAGCCTGCACGCGCTGCTGGCCGCCCGGCTCGACTCCCTCGACCCCGCGATGCGGCGGCTGGTCGCCGACGCCGCGGTGCTGGGCACCACCTTCCCGGCCGAAGCGCTGATCGCGATCTCCGGGCAAGACAAGGCCGCGGTGCGGGCCGGGTTGACCGAGCTGCTCCGCCGCGAGGTGCTCGCCGTGTCCGCCGACCGGCTGTCACCCGAGCGGGGCAGCTACCGGTTCACCCAGGACATGCTGCGCCAGGTCGCCTACGACACCCTGTCCCGCCGCGACCGCAAAACCCGGCATCTGACTGTCGCCGCCCACCTGCGTACTGCATTCCCCGGCGACGGCGAGGAAGTCAGTGACGTGATCGCCCGCCACTACCTGGACGCGCTGCACGCCCTCCCCGGCGATCCCGACACCGCCCAGATCCGCGGCCAGGCCATCGGCGCGCTGACCCGCGCCGCTCAGCGAGCAGAACGCACTGGCGCACCGGCCCGCGCCGCCACCAGCTACGCCACCGCCGCCCAGCTCATCCAGGACCATCCAGACGACCAGCCGGCCGCGGGCACGCTGCCAGTTACTGCCGGTGAGCGGCCGGACTCCGGCGCGCTCTGGGAGCACGCCGCCGGTGCGGCCTTCATTTACGGCGACAAGGACGCCGCCGTCGACTACGCGGAGCGCGCCCGCGGCTACTACCTTCGGCATGGCCAGCACCGGGCCGCTGCTCGCGCGCAGGCCACCGCGGGGGATGCGCTGGCTGCTTGGGGCCGGCACGCCGAAGCGCGCGAACGGCTCACCGCCGCGCTGGAGGTGCTGCGGGACGACCCGGATACCGACACGGTCCGCGCCCTGCAGCAATTCGCGTCGCTGGAGGTCTTCGCCGGCTCGCAGGATGCCGACCGAGTCACCACCGAGGTCCTCGTCCTCGGCCAGGCTCTCGACGCCGATGCCGACAGGCTCGCCAGCCTGTTCACCATCCGGGGAATCTGGCTCCTCTTTGCCGGGCGCCGCGCCGAGGGGATCGCCTACTTCACCCAGGCTGTCCGGTTCGCCGAGCAGGCCGGTGACAACACGCGCCTGGGGCGGGTGCTGGTCAACCTGTCCGAAGCGCTGGCGGTCACCGACCCGGCGGGCGCGGCGGAAACCGCCAGGACCGCTATGGTACATCTGCGCCAGATTGGCGACCGGCCCTTGCTCTCCGGCTCGACCGAGAACCTGGTCCAGGCACTGCTGCTGCTCGGCGACTGGGACACTGCCGACGACGCCCTGACCGAGGCCGTGGACTCCGACGGGCTAGGGGACAGCGAATACCTCTCCTGCTACCGGGGATGGCTGGCGGCGCTGCGCGGCGACGTCGGTACCGCCGAGACGGTGCTCGCCGGACTGAACGCCATCCGGGCCAGCGAAGACCGGCAGGACAAGTCGATCATCGCAATCGTCGAGGCGTTCGCCGCCGCCGCTCGTGGTCAGCCGGAAGGTGCGCTCGCGCACGCGCGCCGCACACTGGCTCAGGCTGACGCCCTCGGCATGAGCTTCGAGAGCATCCGCTGGGCCTGGCCGCTGGCTGCTCGCGCCGCTCACGATCTAGGCGACACCGCCACCGCCCGCGACCTGCTCACCCTGCTCGACTCCTACCCACCCGGCCATACCGCACCGATGCTGCGGGCCGAGCGTGACCTGGCGCGCGCCCGCCTCGACGACGATGGCGACCCGGCCGCCGGGGCGTCCCTCACCGGCGCGATCGCCGGCCTGCGCGCTATGAGCACTCCCTACCACCTCGCCCACGGCCTGCTTGACCAGGCGGAGCATCTCCTGGGCCAGCACGATTCCGGCGCTGCGGCAATGGCTGTTGACGAGGCTCGTGACATCGCCGGCCGCCTGCGCTGCCAGCCACTGCTGGACAGGATCGCGGCGCTCACATCCGAACCACCCCGGGTGGGCGCCTAGTGGGGGCGCCGCCCAGCCCGGACGAATCCGCGGCCACCGCGCAGGCCGTTGCCGCCCCGGCCGGCAGCGGGGATCACCGGGCCGCGGCGCGCAGCCGCTACCGTGACGCACTGCGTCACCGTGACATGCGACTGCTCGTCGGGACCTTCCTCGTCGACCAGATCGGCAGCTGGTCGTTCGTTGTCGTGATCTTGGTCTATATCTTCGACCGCACGCATTCCACCCAGTGGCTGGCGGTCACCGGCATCTGCCGCTGGGCTCCCGGGCTGGTGCTGACCAGCTTCGGCGGCGTGATCGCCGACCGCTACCAGCGAACCACCGTCATGATCGTCTCGGCGCTGGCCAGCGCTGTGGTCATGGCCGGGTTGGCGATCGCCGTGGCGGCCGACGCCCCGCTCTGGATCATCCTGGCGCTCATCGCGGTGGCGGCGGCGGTGCTGACCCCCTACCGGCCTGCCGCGGGCGCGCTGACTCCGGACATCGTCGGTGAGAAGGACCTCGCCGCCGCCAACTCCATCTTTTCCGCGCTGGAAAACCTCGTGGTCGTGCTCGGGCCGGCGATCGGCGGCCTGCTGCTACTGACCGGCCGGCCCGCCATCGGGGTCACGATCAACGCGGCCAGCTTCGCCATAGCCGCGGTGGGGGTCGCCCGGCTGCGGGTCCGGTCGGCCGGCGGCGGCGCCGACGACGGCAACGCCCTGCGGCAGCTGGCCACCGGGCTCAAGGCGCTCGGCGCCCAGCCCGTTGCCCTGGCGGTCATCTTGTTCTGCGCCCTGGACTCCGCCGTCTACGGCGCCAGCAGCGTGGTGTACGCACCGTTGTCGGTTCGCCTTGGTACCGGGTCCAACGGTTACAGCTATCTGCTGGCCGCGGCCGCGCTCGGCGGGGTGCTCGGCGCCGGCCTGGCGAACCGGCTCAGCGCCGCGTCCCGCCTGGCCCCGGTCATCATGGGCAGCATCTGCCTGCAAGCATTCCCGTGGCTGCTGACTATCCCGGTGCGCTCGCCCGCGCTGGCCGGCTTGCTGCAGGCAGTATCCGGTGTCGGGATGATCATCGTGGACGTGCTCGCCATCACCAGCCTGCAGCGCGACCTGCCCGGCGACGTGCTCAGCCGCGTGCTCGGTGTGTTCGACACGATCGTGCTGGGCGGCATCCTGCTGGCCAGCCTCGCCGCCGGTATCCTGCTCGCGCACGCCGGACTCAACGTCGCGCTGATCGCCATCGGCGCCGGGATCCCGGCCCTCGCGCTGCTCGGCCTGCCCACCCTGCTGCGCGCCGACCGTACCTCGGCCGCGGTGGCCGAACGGCTGCGGCCCCGGGTCGAGCTGCTGTCCTCGCTGGACCTGCTGGCCGGAGCCGATCGCAATACCCTCGAACGGCTGGCGGCGGCCGCTGAGCACGTGCTCCTGCCCGCCGGGTCTACCGTGATCCGCCAGGGCGACGAGCCCGACGCGCTGTGGATACTGCTCCAGGGCGAGCTTTCGGTGCAGGCCACCGGGGAGGATGGAGGGGTTCGCGAACTGCCGCCGGTGACCGCCCCCGGCTACGTGGGGGAGCTGGGACTGCTGCACCGCATCCCTCGCACCGCGACCGTCCGTACCCTGCGGGAGTGCAGGCTGCTGCGGATCAGCGGCCAGGATTTCCTGTCCGCGCTGGAAGACGGCCGACCCGGTGCCTCTCTCGTCTCGGTCGCCGGGATCCGGATGGCCCGCACCCAGACCCCCGTGGTCCGCCCGTTGCCCGGCTCGCCCGCGTGAGGCTGAAGCGAAGTGTCGGCGAGCCGACAGCACAGATGTCGGCCGGGCGACAGACAACCGCCCCCGACTGGAGCATGCTAACCACAGTTGGTCATCCCGCAGGTAGCCAAGCGCAAGGGGAGGCGCGCCATGACCGAGCAGAACCAGGCGACCGACATCACCGCCGATGACGCCGAGGGTCACTTCCGCCGCGACACCCACGCCGAGGGCTACCCGCACGAGGGCGGCGACGCCGACGACACTCAGGGGCATGCCTGCCCGCGCGTCGTCGATGCCGACGACGATGATGTCCAGACCCACCGCTAACGCCGCTGACGCGAACCGCGACGTCGAAGGCGACAGCAGCGAGGGCCGCTACTTCAGGCGGGGTAGCTAGCGGGTATCAGGACGGGGGGAGAGGGCCGGGGGGGCCGGGTGGGCCGTCGGGACCGGGTTGCCGCCGGCGGCCCACGCGGCGATCTGGGTGCGCGAGCTGAACCCCAGCTTGGCCAGGATGTTGGCCACGTGCCGGGCCGCGGTGGCCTGGGTGATGAACAGTTCACCGGCGATGACCTTGTTGGTGAGCCCGCTCGCCACCAGGGCGACGACCTCGCGCTCCCGCGCGGTCAGCGCGCCCTGCGGAGGGATGGCCAGCGCATAGTCGGCGCCCGCGGACACCGCGATGGTCGGCCGGCCCCCGATGGTTTCCTGCCGTCCCGGCTCGCCCAGCGCCAGCGCGACCGCCGCCTCGGCGGGCAGGGCCAGCCCCTGTCCCCACAACCGCGCGACGGCCGGGTCGCCGAGCCGTCGCGCGGCGGCCAGGTACAGCTCCACCCGCGCGCCGGACAGGGCGGGCAGGCCCGCCGTCTCCCGCAGCGCGGTCGCAGCAGCGGTCAGGCGGACCGCCTGCTCCGGCCGTTTCTCCTGTACGGCCAGGGCCGCGAACGCCTCCAGGCCCCGCGCCATGCCGATCCGTGAGCCCGTGGAGCGGCAGAGCCGCAGGCTCTCGGCCAGGTGCCGCCTGGCCAGCCCGAGCTCACCCAGTTCGATGGCCACCCGTCCCAGCCCGGCCAGGCACCGTGCGATCTCCGGGCGGGCGTCGATTTCCCGCAGGATGTCCAGTGCCACCAGGTACTTGGCGTGCGCGTCGCCGGGATCGCCTCGCAGCCGGGCCAGATCCCCGAGGCCGAGCAAGGTCCTGGCCACTCCCCACTGATGGTCGATGCGGCGCATGACGGCCATCGAGGCCGCTGCCAGTTCCTGCGTCTCGCGCAGTTTGCCCAGCTGCCCGGCGATCGCTGCCCGCGTGCCCAGGGCGTAGCCCTCGTTCCAGCCATCGCCCGCCGCCTGGGCGGTCGACAGCGCCTGCCCGGCCCGGGTGGCCGCTTCCCCGGTCCGCCCGGTATGCAAGGCGATCTCCGCCAGCAGGTTGAGCGCGGCCGCGGTCCAGAACTCGTCAGCGGCGGCCTGGCACAGCGCCAGGCCCTGTTCGGCCCAGGACTCGGCCGCGGCACGGTCCCGGGACAGGGCGAGCTGCGCGCGCGCCACCAGGGCAGCGCCGCGGGCGCCCGGGGGCACGGCGGGCGCCTGGAGAGCCAGGAACGAATCCAGCCATTCGCCGCCTTCGGCAAAGGCCCCCCGCACGATCCAGCACGGGCTGACCGCCGCGGCGATCCGCAATCCCGCCTCGGCGTCGGAGCTGGCCAGGCAGCGGTCCAGCATCTGCCACACATTGCCAGCGTCAACGTCGTACCGGCGGAACACGTCCACCCGGGCCGACCAGGGAGCCTGGATCCTCGCCATCCCGATGGCCAGGTTCTGCTCGGCCGTGGCCAGCGTGTAGTCGCGCAGCCTGCGCTCGAACGCGGCGGACTCGCCCGCCTCGGCCAGCCGCGCGGCCGCATAGTCGCGGATGGTGTCGAGCAGCCGGTAGCGAGCCTGACCGAGGACTTCGGGCTCCAGCACCACCAGCGACTTGTCCACCAGCGCTGCGGTCAGGTCGAGTATGCCCGCCGCCGGGATGTCGTCATCGCAGCACACCTGCTCGGCCATCTCCAGCGACCAGCCCGTGAACACCGACAGCCGCCGCAGCAGCATCTGCTCGGGTGGAGTCAGCAGTTCGTGGCTCCAGTCGATCGTGGCGCGCAAGGTGCGGTGGCGAGGCGGAGCGGTCCGGTCACCGATGGTCAGCAGCCCGAACCGGTCGGCCAGGCGCGCGCCGATCTGGGTAACCGACAGCACCCGGACCCGGGCCGCCGCCAGCTCGATCGCCAGCGGCATGCCATCCAGCGCCCGGCACAGTTCCGCGACGGCCGAGGCGTTGGCCGGGTCGATGGCGAATCCCGGCAGGGACGCGGCGGCCCGCTCGGCGAACAGCCGCGTCGCCTCGTAACGCTCTGCCTCTTCGGCTGTCGAAAGCGCGCCATCCGGCGCGACCGACAGCGGCGGCACCTGCCACACCCGCTCGCCCGCTACGCGCAGCGGCTCCCGGCTGGTCGCAAGCAGGCGCAGCCCCTGCGAGCTGGCCAGCAGCCGCTGGCAGAGCCGGGCGCAAGCCTCGATCAGGTGCTCGCAATTATCCAGTGCCAGCAGCAGCCGGCGTGATCGGAGCGCATCGGCGAGGGTGTCCAGCAGCGGCCGCCCCGGCTCCTCGCTGACCCCGATGGCCGCTGCCACCCGCGAGACGACGAGATCGGGCTGCCGCAGGTCGCCAAGCTCGACAAACCACGTACCGTCGGGAAACTCATCCGCCGCCGCGTCCAGGGTCCGCAGCGCCAGCCGGGTCTTCCCGATGCCGCCGGCCCCGCACAGCGTCAGCGCACGCGTCACGCGGACCAGCCGGAGCAGTTCGGCGAGTTCGCGCTCACGGCCCACGAAGCTGTTCGGTGCCTGGGGCAGATTGGTCAGAATCTCGTCTACCCCTTCCCCCGTCTTCCCGTCCGGCTGGGCCAGCACCACTGGACCACCAGCGTAAAGCCAGTCAGGAAAATGTAACCCGGACTGAGCCCGCCGAGACCGGCAAGCACCGGGAGAGGGTAACCGGGGCGGCGAGCCCGCGGCGTTCAGCTGGTCGCGGCTTGCTCCGCCCCGGCCCGGCCGGTATGACGCTGGTGCTCTTGAACGTCATCACGGGGAAACCGGCGGCGATGAGGCCGGCCGCCGGGCCGCCACCGCCCAGGCCGCGATCAGGCCGCCGGAGTTGGCCGCCAGATGCAGCAGCGCAGGGGCGGCGACGCGGCCCGAACGTTCGCGCAGCCAGGACAGGAACGCGCCGGCCGCCGTGGTCGCCGCGACGCCCGCCAGCACTGCGGCCCTCGCCCGGCTGCGATCGCCTGCCAGGCCATTCGCGCGCAATGCCCCGGCGGTGGGGCGGACGTGCCAGATGCCGAACACGACGCTGGTCACGGTGACGGCGGCGCCGTTGGCCATGACCCGGCGCAGCGCCGCCTGCAGTACTCCGCGGAACGCGATTTCTTCCCACAGCACGGTGCCGACCGGGATGCGTACCGCGGCTTGATAGGCGACCGCGCGGCCTTCGAGGCTGGTGATCCTGTTGTCGTCGAGCAGCGGGCGGGTCGCCGGCAGCACGGCGATCACCACCCACCCCGCCGCCGCAGCGGCCGCCAGCCGCGACGCAAGCCGCCCCGGCAGCCACGCGCCACGCCCCAGACCGATGTCCGCGGCGGCCAGCCCGCTGGCCGCGGCCGCCGACAGCGCGGCCCCGGCGGCGCACGCGTTGGCAGGCACGTACCACCGGCTACGCCACGGGTGCTCCCCGGACACGTTGTTATAGGCGGCCAGGACGGCGCATGACGCGATCGCGAACCCCGTATCCCGCAGCCGGGTGCCCGGCCCTGCCGTCACCGGCGTCCCCAGGCTTCGATGCTGCCTGATACTCATCTCGCGCCCGGCACCGCGGTCAGCCCCCCGGATGCACGAGGCCGGTCTCGTAGGCGAGGACCACGGCCTGGGTACGGTCCCGCAGCCCGAGCTTCATCAGAATCCGGCTTACGTGCGTCTTCACGGTCTGTTCCGCGACCACGAGGTGGTCGGCTATCTCGCCGTTCGACATGCCCCGGGCCACGAGGGCGAGCACTTCGGACTCTCGCTCGGTGAGCCCATCGAGCGGCTTGCCGGTGGGACCGCGAGGCGCGCCCATCCGGGCGAACTCGGCGATGAGCCGTCGGGTGACGCCCGGAGCCAGCAGCGCGTCGCCGGCCGCGACCAGCCGCACGGCGTTGGCGAGCTCACCGGCAGAGGCGTCCTTGAGCAGGAAGCCGCTGGCTCCTGACCGCAGTGCCTCGTAGACGTAGTCGTCGAGGTCGAAGGTGGTCAGCACGAGAATCTTGGGCGGGTCGGGCAGCGCGGTGATCTGCCGGGTCGCCTGCAGGCCGTCGAGTACCGGCATGCGGACGTCCATGAGGATCACGTCCGGGCGCAGGCCGGCGGCGTGCGCTATGGCCTCTTGACCGTTCACGGCCTCGGCGATGACCTCGATGTCAGGCTGGGCGTTCAGCAGGACGGTGAAGCCGGATCGCACCATGCCCTGATCGTCGGCTATCACGACGCGGATGGTCACGGTGCGTCCTCTGGCTTGCTGTCGCCTAGCGGAAGGGCCGCGGTGACCAGGAACTCACCGTCGGCCGTCGGCCCGGCCCGCAGGTGCCCGCCTAGCATCGCGGCGCGTTCGCGCATGCCGATGATGCCATGCCCGCTGCCCTGGCTGAGCCCGGCACCGTTATGCAGCGCCCCGGTGACCTCGGCGCCGGACGCGGAGCCTCCGTTACGCACCTCTACCTGCAGGGCGGCCTCGCCGTAGCACAGCAGCACCCGGACCGTTGATCCTGGCGCGTGCCGCATCGCGTTGCTCAGCGCCTCCTGGACGATCCGGTAGGCGGACAGATCCACACCCTGCGGGACAGGCCGGGGGGTGCCGCTGACGGCGGCGGTGACCGTCACGCCCCCGCTGCGCGCCGATTCGAGCAGACCGTCCAGATCATCGAGACCGGGCTGGGGCGCGGTGTCCGGCTCGTCGTTACGCAGAACGCCCAGCACACGGCGCAGCTCGCTGAGGCCGCTGAGCGCGCTGGCCCGGATGTCGGCGAAGCTCTCGGCCAGTTCCGCCGGCGGGTCAGCGATCTTGTAAGGCGCGGCCTCCGCCTGGATCGCGATCACCGACATGTGGTGGGCGACGACGTCGTGCAGCTCGCGGGCGATGCGCTGGCGCTCTTCGAGCAGCGCGCGCTCTCCCTCATGCCGCCGTTCGGCGACCGCCAGCTGCTCGCGGCTGCCGCGCCGGGAGCGGACGATCAGGCCGGCGAAGATCGCGGCCGCGCCGACGAAGATCGCGGTGACCACGGTCGGCGGGTAGATGAAGGCGGCGCCGGCCACGGTCACGGCGCCCGTGCCCGCCACCACCCACAGTTCGCAGCGCACAGCAACCGCGTAGAGGCACAGCACGTAGACGATGACCCCGGCCGGGACGTACGCGCCCGCCATGAGCGAGTGCGGCGGGACGACCCAGTGGGCCCAGAGCATCGCGATCGCCGAAGCGGTCCAGGCGGTGAGCGGGAGGCGGGTACGCAGCACGAGCGGCGCGCTGAGCGCGAGCGAAACCAGGAGGATCTCGCCGTTGCCGGTCGTGATGTGATGACTAGCCGCCTGGTTCCCGAGTGCGCTATCGGTGACGCCGAGGCAGATGAGCGCGGTCACCACATCGGCGATGAAGACCAGGTCGAACCGCCCGCGGCGCAGCCGGGCCGGGCGGGGCGCCGGCGGCTGCGTCACGCCGGTCGCCAGCACCGCCGAGATCCGGGTCCTGAGACCAGAGTCCATGCCTTTCAGCGTAGGGCGGGTGTCATGCGCATTTCGTGCCCCTCGGGGGGGATCTTGCAGGCCCTACCCGAGTAGGGGGAGGTGTAGCCGAGCGCGTGAACAGCGGCCGGGGCGCCTCCGCCGGCTGACCTTCCCCGTACCCGCGGGGCAGGCCGGCAAAGGGCTCCACAGCGTGACGCCGACCACGGGCGCGGGTCCGTAATTTCCTGCTCAGCACCCGAGCTGAACAGGAAGGACGCTCCCATGAGACTCCGCCGCGTGATCGCCGTCGGGGCGGCCGCCAGCGCCGTCGTGGTCGCGACGACGGCCGCCGTATTCCCGGGCAGTCCGGTGGACCGGCCGCAGCCACTGCCCGCTCTCACCAGTCAGGCGCTGGCGGCACGGTACACGGCCGACTCGCGGATGGTCGCCCGGGCCGGCCAAGCGGCCAGCCGGGCCGGCCACGCCGGACTGGCCCGTTCGCTGGCAGGCCTGCGCGGCCGGCACTTCATCGACTTCAACCCCCGCGGGCAGGGCCTGGCGGTCGAGGTCATCGGGAACCTGGCCCGGGCCAGGCGGGTAGCCATCGTGGTCCCCGGCTCCGACACGTCCCTGGCGACGTTCGACTCCCGAGGCACGGCCTCTCCGCAGGGCAGCGCCCTGGCGCTGGCCGCGCAGGCTCGCCGCCTCGACCCCGGCAACCACCTGGCGGTCATCGCCTGGCTCGGCTACCCGGCGCCGAGCACGCTCAGCCCGGCCGTGCTGACGTCGGGCGACGCCGGCCAGGGCGCGAGCGCGCTGCGACCGCTCGTAGACGACCTCGCCCGCCGCGGCCACCAGGTCGCGCTCATCTGCCACAGTTACGGCTCGGTGCTGTGCGGCCTGGCCGCGGCGCACCTGCCCGTCACCGACATCGCGGTGATCGGGAGTCCAGGGATGGACGCCTCGTCCGCGGCGGCGCTGCACACCGCGGCCCGGGTGTGGGCGGGCCGGGGAACCGGTGACTGGATTCGCTACGTGCCCCATGTCCGCCTCCTCGGCCTCGGCTTCGGCCAGGACCCGATGTCTGCCTCGTTCGGGGCCAGGATCTTCGACTGCGGCCGCGGCGGCCATAGCGGCTACTTCCGCCGCGATGACATCGCCCTGCGCAACCTGGCCTACATCGCCCTCGGCGACCCGGCCGAGGTGACCCGATGACCGGCCGCGCCGTCACCAGGGTCCGCAAGCTCGCCGCCCGGATCGACGCCGCCACGCCGCCGGACCGGGACCGGACGGCGGACGCGCTGCGCGCGCTGGCCATCGCCGGCGTGATCTTTGGCCACTGGCTGGTCACCGCGCTGGTGCTGAGCCACGGCCGGACGGGTATGACGTTGCAGGACAAGAGCCCGCTGGCGGTCATGCCCGCGCTCACCCCGGTGTCCTGGGTCTTCCAGACGCTCGCGATCTTCTTCCTGGTCGGCGGCTATGCGGCGGCCCGCAGCTACCGCGGTGGCTATCCGGCCTGGCTGCGCCAGCGACTGGCCCGGCTGTCCCGTCCGGTAGCGGCGCTCACCGCCGTCTGGACGCTGCTCGCCACCGGGCTGTACCTGGGCGGCGTCCCCGCGTCGACCCTGCACACCGTGCTCACGCTGGTGCTCGACCCGCTGTGGTTCCTGGGAGTGTTCGTGGTGCTGACCGCGCTGACCCCGGTGGCCGTGGCGCTGGTGCGCCGCCTCGGCGGCTGGGCGGCATGGATCCCCCTGTCCGTCGTCGCGGGCGCCGACCTGGTGCGGTTCGGCCTCGGCGGGCCATCGTGGGCGGGCTGGATCAACGTGCTGGCGGGCTGGCTGGTGCCCTACCTGCTCGGCATCGCGTGGGCGCGGGGCGCGTTCGGCGGCTGGAAGGCCCCGGCCCTGATGCTCGCCGGCGGCGTCGCGGCCACCGCGGCGCTGGTCGTGTGGGCCGGGTACCCGGCCAGCATGGTCGGGGTGAACGGTGCCAGGATCTCCAACCTGAACCCGCCGACGCTCGCCGTCGTGACGTTCGGCATCGCCCAGGCCGGCCTCGCGCTGCTGCTGCGGCCCGTGCTGGCGCGGTGGATGCGCCGCCCCGTCGCCTGGGCCGCGGTCGCGATGGCCAACCTGTCCGCGATGACGCTGTTCCTGTGGCACCAGACCGCATTCCTCGCCGTCACCATGGGCGGCCTGCTCGCCGGCCGGCTGCCCGGCCTCCATACGGCTCCCGCGGGCTACCTGTGGGTCGGCGAGCGGCTCGCTTGGCTCCCGGTCTTCGCCGCCGCGCTCGCCGTCCTGTGGATCGTGTTCCGGCGGGCCGAGCGGGGGACGTCCGGCCGGGCCCCGGGTCACGGCCGCCCGGCGGCCGGCGCCTCTGCCGGCCAGGCACATGCCGTCACCGAAATTGTCGCCGGGCCGACTGCGGTTCACCCTTGCAGGGTGGTCCGCTCCGGCAGGACGCGATCATACTGATCCTGTGGATCCGGTTTCGCGGCTGCGCTTGATGGGGGAACGGCTGGCCCCGCCCTTGGAGGCACGGGCCCAGGCGGTGGCCGCGCGTGCGGTCGAGCTGGTGGTCTCGTCGCTCGACGTGAACGCGCTGGTGGACCGGGTCGATCTGAATGCCGTGCTGGGCCAGATCGACATCGACGCGCTGGTGGACCGGATCGACATCGGAAGGATCCTGGACCGGCTGGACATGGACGCGCTGCTGGACCGGATCGACCTGGACCGGGTGCTGGCGCGGGTGGACGTGAACCGGCTGATGGCCACCGTGGATGTCGGCGCGCTCGTCGATCAGGTGGACGTGAACGAGGTGGCGCAGCAGGTCGATGTGGACGGGATAATCAGGAAGGTCGACCTGGACGCCGTGGTGGACCGGGTGGACCTGAATAGCGTGGTCCAGCGCATTGACGTGGACGCGCTGGTCGAGCAGACCGACATCGGCTCGGTCATCGCCAGGTCTTCCAGCGGGGTCGCGAGCGATCTGCTCGACGTGGTTCGCGGCCGGACTGTCGGACTGGACGAGCTCATCGCCCGCTGGGTGGCGCGCATTCGCCGCCGCCCCTATCACGGTCCGCCCGGACCGCCCGGCGGGCCGCCGCCTGGCGAGGTGCCGCATGACGAGGTGCAGGCTGACGAGTTGCGGCCTGACGAGTTGCGGCCTGACGAGTTGCCGGCCAGGGCAGAGTCATGACTGTGCGCGCAGACGACGCCACGCCGTCCAAGCCCCCGGTCGTCGCCCGGGACAGCCTGCAGGGGCGCTACGCGGGTTTCGCGTCACGCTTTCTGTCCTTCGTGGTGGACATGGTCATCATCACCGCGATCTACCTGCTCGTGCTCGCTGCCATCTCGTTCTCGGCGAGGATCCTGACCGGCAGGGACATCGCCTTCCACCGAGGCGACATCTGGGTGATCATCGGGTACGCGATCTGGGCGTTCTTCTACTTCGCCCGTTGCTGGGGGGCGAACGGCCGGACCGCTGGCATGGCGGTGTTCGGTGTGCAGGTCCTGCGAGATGACGGCGGCGACGTCAGCGGGCGGAAGGCCGCGCTGCGCGCGCTGGCGTTCCCGCTGAGCTTCCTGCTGCTCGGCCTGGGGTTCCTGGGCATCGTCCTCGGAGACCGGCGCCGGGCGCTGCACGATGTCATCGCCGGGACCACGGTCATCTACTGCTGGGACGCGCGGGCGGCGCGGCTGCGGTTCCTGTCCCGGAACTGAGCCGCGCGTCTGGTGCCTGGGTACCGGCCCGGGCTACGGGTTGGGTGTTCGCGTATCGATGATGTCGGCGGCCTGCCGCAGTGCACGGGCCACCCGGTCGCGCAGCCTCAGATTCTCGAGTTCCTCCACGAACTCGGAAACCAGCTCGCGCAACGGTGTCAGGTCAAGCACCCCTGGCTCGCTGTTGGTGCTCTTCACCCGCCTGGCTTTCGCGGCGCTGGCCGTGCGGCGTGCCTGGTCCGCGAGCCGTCCCTTGACGGCCTCGGCGAGGCGTGCCCCGTCGGCGAGCTGGACGCCGCGGTCGACCTCATCCGCTGAGCCGGCGGGCGTATCGGGACTCATATCTGGCGACGAGGGCTCTGACACCGGACTCACCCCTTTCCCGGCTGACAGGCCGGCTTGATCTTGCAGCAGCAGCGTACGCCTCCTCGCCGGCCCGGGGCAGCGGGGGTGATCGCTCCCAGCGACCGCTGGTGCTCAGGTTCCGGCCGCGAGCAGCGCGGCCACCGCCGCCTCGGCAGCCGCGGTCGCAGGGAGCTCGGCAGGCAGCACCGGGATGGAGGGCAATCCGCCCTCGGACTCATACCGGCTGATCAGCCGCGGATCGATGTAGGACGAGCGCGCGACGGTGGGGGTGTCGCCCAGCAAGCTCGCGACCTGCCGGACGCTGGCCGTTATCACGCTCCTGGCCTGGCGGGGGGTGGCCGGCGGTGCCGCGTTCGCCAGGAGTAGTGCCATCAGCACGGTGGCGTTCCAGGTCCGGAATTCCTTCGCCGTGAAGTGGGCGCCGGCGTGCTCGGCGATGTAAGAGCTGACGTGGTGAGAATGCAGCGTGTGCCAGGTGCCGTCCTGCACCCAGCAGAACAGCGGGTCCAGTCCGTTGTCACTGCGGGCTAGCGTCCGCACCGTTCGCAGCACGGCCGGGTCGGTGACCGTGATGGCCCGGTGCTTGCCCTCCTTGGCCACGTAGTCGAACACGACACCGCCGCGTTGCACGCGTACGTGCCGCTTCTGCAGCGTCGTGGCGCCGTAGTGGTGATCCAGCTCGGCGTACCTCTCCCCGCCCAGCCGGAACAGGCCGAGGTCGATCAGCCGGACCGCGCTGGCGGCGACCCGGCCCCGGCCCAGGCCGCGCCGGCTGAGGTCATCGAGGGTCGCGGCGCGCAGCGCCGGCAGCGCGGCGGCGAAACGCAGCATGTGCTCGAACTTCTGGCTATCCCGCTGCTGCCGCCACAGCGGGTGGTAGCGGTACTGGGTCCGGCCCCGGCTGTCCACGCCGGTGGCCTGGATGTGACCCCGAGGGTCCGCCGAGATCCACACGTCCTTCCAGGCCGGCGGGATCGCCAGCGCGCTGATCCGGTCCAGCGCCCGGGCATCGGTGATGACCGCACCGGACGGGTCGCGATACCCGAAGCTCCCGCCCTGGCGCGTACGGGTGATCCCGGGACCGTGCGGGTCGCTGCGGGTCAGCCCGGGGACTGCCGACGGGGCGGGCAGGCCGGCGGCGCTCACCGCCGGTCACCTCCGCCGCGCCGGCGGCGAGTCCCGGCCCGGTCAGGGTGAACCGCATCGATGACCTCCCTTCGCGGCTCCCGAACGGTTCCGGCGGCCGCGATCGCGGGCGGCCCGCCAGCGGTGCCGCGCATGGTGCTCGCATCCAGGCTAGGCGCTGTCTTCCGCCCAGGGCCGGGACAGCCCGGGTCAGCTCAGCAGGTCGCGGACGCGCGGGATGACCTGCTGCCCGTACAGCTCGATGGTGGTCGTGAGTTGTCCGTGGGTCAGGCCGGGCATGCCGTACTTCAGGTCGAACCGGGTGGCGCCGAGGACGCGGAGGTTGGCGGCAATCTTCTGCGCCACGGTTTCGGGTGAGCCGACGTACAGCGCTCCGTGCGGCCCGGTTTCCCGGTCGAACGACCCCTCGGTGGGGATCGCGAACCCTCGCTCGGGAGCGAGGCGGGCGATGATGTCCCGCCAGCGCGGCCAGAACTCCGCTTTCGCCTGCTGGTCGGTGGCGGCGACGTGGCCCGGCGAGTGGACGAGCACCGGGAGCGGCGGACGACCGAACTTCTCCAGGGCCTGCTGGAAGAGCTGTGAGTACGCGGCGAACCGGGCTGGCGGCCCGCCGATGATGGCCAGCGCGAGCGAGAACCCGAGGCGGGCGGCCCGGATCACCGACTGCGGGTTGCCGCCGACGCCGATCCACGCCGGGAACGGGCCGGACTCGGTGTGCGGCACCACGTCCTGGTCCAGCAGGGCAGGGCGGGTCTTGCCGTGCCAGCTGACCGGCTTGCCCTTGAGCAACTCGGCGAACAGCGCGGCCTTCTCCTCGAACAGCTCCTCGTAGTCCGCAAGGTCGTAGCCGAACAGCGGGAACGATTCGATGCTCGATCCGCGGCCGAGGATAACCTCGGCCCGGCCGCCGGAGATCGCGTTCAGCGTGGAGTACCGCTGGAACACCCGGACCGGGTCATCGGAGCTCAGCACGGTGACGGCGGAGCCGAGGCGGATTCGTTCGGTACGGGCCGCGATCGCGGCCAGGGCCAGGTCCCCGGCCGGCATCGGGAAATACTCGGTGTGATGCTCCCCGATCCCGAAGAAGTCCACGCCCGCTTGCTCGGCGAAGACGCCCTCGTCAACCACATTGCGGATCGTCTGGGCGTGCGACAGCGGATTGCCGTCGGCGTCGCCGTTGCGGTCACCGAAAGTGTCGAGCCCGAAGGTGTAGGTCATCGCAGGCTCTCCGCGTCCTCACGCACGGCCTGCTCGAACTCGGGCCGCGTCAGCACCGCCCCGAACACCGGGCCGCCCGGCTGCAGCACCCGGCCCGCTCGCAGGCTCCCCAGCCGGACCGGATCGTAGCCGATCCGGCCGGTAAGCCCGGCGATCGCGGCGACCGCCCCGGGGTCGTCGCCGGCGACGCCTGCTGCCCGCTGGTCCGGGGCGCCCGCCGGGCGCGCCCGGTCCTCGAGTTCGTGATAGCCGATGTGGTTGAGCGCCTTGACCACCGTCGAGCCGGTGAGGCGGCGGGCCACGATCTCGCTGCTTCCTCCTGCTTCGAAGGCCTGCAGCCTGCCGTCGCTCGCGGGCCAGTAGTTCATCGCGTCCACCACGAGCCTGCCGCGCAGCAGCGCCGGATCGACGTCAAGGAACCGGTGCAACGGCATCGCGAGCACCACGATGTCCGCGTCCGCTACCGCGTCGCCAGCCCAGTGCGGCTGCGCCCCGGGAATGATCAGCTCGGCGATCAGCGCGATGTCCTCAGGGTCGCCGGACGTGGCGATGGCCACCGGGTAGCCGGCCTTGACGGCCAGCCTGGCGATGACCGGCCCGACGTGGCCTGCGCCGAGCACCGCGAGCCTGCTGAGTTCCTGCATCAGAACCCGGCCACCGACCGGCTGGGGATGGCGGTCCTGCTCATCGGCTGGTCCTTCCTGGCGGTAATTGAACGCTGGAAGGTAAGCGGACTTTACCCCGGTTATATTCCGGCCTTAGGGTTGGGGCCATGAGCCAGCCCGTGACCTGGGGATCGCCGCCCGCTGAGCGCGTGGATGCCGCGCGCAACCGGCGGCTTCTGCTGGCCACGGCGCGCCAGATAGTCGCGGGGCAGGGGGCGGGCAAGCTGACCATGGACGGCCTCGCCGCCCGTGCAGGCCTGGGTAAGGGCACGGTATTCCGGCGGTTCGGCACCCGGGCCGGGATCTTCCAGGCGCTACTGGACGACGACGAGCGGGATTTCCAGCAGCAGGTGCTCTCCGGGTCCCCGCCGCTAGGTCCCGGTGCCCCGGCGCTGGACCGGCTGATCGCCTATGGGCGCGCCCGGATCGACTTCCTCATCGGCCACCGCGAGATCGCGCGGGCCGCGCTGGGCGGCAGGGAGCCGGTGCCGGCCGGGTCGCAGACGCCTATGTCGCGGGCACACATCGAATCCCTGCTCGGCAAGCTGCGCCTCGGCCCCGTGGATCTGGACGTCCTGGCCACTCAGCTCACCGCGGCCCTGGATGGCCCGTTGCTGCTCTACCTGTCATCCGCCGTCCTCACCGAGGCCGCCCCGCAGGTCTCGCGGCGGCTCGCGCAGGGCTGGGAGGACCTCGTCCGGCGCGTCTGCCGACCCTGCTGAACGGTCTTCGGGCCGCCGCGGCCCGGTGCGGGGTCGCGATGCGGAACCGGTCGGCGCCGTCAGCGGGCCCGGGGCCGGCCGGGGGCATTCAGGCGTCCAGTCGCTCCAGCGACTGCACGTGCGCCTCCTGCACCCGCAAGATCGCGTCTTTGCCGCGGAACAGCACTACCCACCCGTCCTCGCGCTCCACGTCGTCGATGTTCTCGAACGTCTCCTGTACCACTGACTCGCCGTCTCCGTAGACCATCTGGTAGGTCGCCATCTGGCAGTTCCCTTCTCGCGCTAGCAGACACCGCAGCGACTCTCGCGCTAGCAGACACCGCAGCGACCAGAACGCTATCGGACGGCGAGGTGGTCACCGTGTCCGGCTCGGCCTGGCCGGACCGCGAGACATAGCGCGGTGCCCCCCTATGAGTGCGATGCTGGCAGCACCGCAACGAGCGCGCACCCGGCAGGAGGAGACCGATGGCACAGCGGCACGAGCCGGTCGCGGTACTCGGGATTGGCACCATGGGCCACGCGATGGCGGCCAGTGCGTTGCGCGCCGGCATCCCCATCATCGTGTGGGACCGCATGGCAACGAGGCTCCGTGACCTTGCTGAGCTCGGTGCGCAGGTCGCCGGGTCCGCGGCTGACGCGGCGCGGCAGGCCGCGATCGTGGTCACGATGGTGACCGACGCCGATGCGGTCATCTCGATCGCCCGCGACCAGGGCATGCTCGCCGCGCTGCCCGCGGGAGCGATCTGGGCCCAGATGAGCACCATCGGGGTAGCGGGGACCGACCGCGTCGCGGCTACAGCCGCCGCCCAGCGTCCTGACGTGATGCTGCTCGACGCGCCGGTGTCGGGAAGCAAGGATCCGGCCGAACGCGGCGAGCTCACGATCTTCGCGTCCGGGCCCGGCGAGGCGCGCCCCCGGGTCACCCCGCTGTTCGACGCGCTCGGCCAGCGCACGATCTGGGTCGGCGAAGCGGGGGCCGGGACGCGGCTGAAGCTGGTGGCCAATACCTGGCTGGCGTTCGAGAACGAAGCAGTGGCGGCCTCGGTGGCACTTGCCCGCAGGCTCGGGCTGACGACCCAGACGGTGCTGGACGCGCTGGGCGGCGCCCCGCTCGTGTCGCCGTGGCAGGCAGCCAAGCTGCAACGGATCGCCGATGGCGAGTTCTCCGCCCAGTTCGCGCTCTCGCTGGCGCTGAAGGACGTGCGCCTGGCCCTCGAGGCGGCCGGTGACGGCCGGTTCGCCGCTCTCGCCTGCCTGGCCGGCGAATGGCAGCAGGCCGTCGATCATGGTCTTGGTGAGCAGGACCTGACCGCCGTCACGCTCGCGATCGAACCGCAGGCAGGAACCCGGTGACCGGAGCGTAGGCCGGCCCTATTCGGCTGGTCCTCCGGTGGCCAGCCGCATCAGGTCGGTGTCGAGGTCGACGGACAGCTCGGTTCCGCCGGCGCTGCCGTATTCATGCTGATAGCTCCGCCAGGACTGGTCTTTGATCTCGCGGGCGAAGCCGCTTTCCATCAGCAGCACGAGCTCGACCGCGGCCCGGTCGATGCGCGCGCTCAGCGCCGGGTCGCTCCAGTCTTCGGGGGCGGCGAACAGGGAGGTCGGCGCGGTCAAGGTGCGCAGGTAGGCGAACAGCGGCCGCATCTGGTCGTCGGCGACGAGGGCGTGCCGGGCCGTCCCCGCGGTGGCCGCGAGCACGACGGGCTTGCCGATGAGCAGGTCGTTGTCCAGGACGTTGAAGAACGAAGTGAACAGGCCGCTGGGGCCCGCCTTGTAGACGGGGGTGGCGGCGATGATGCCGTCGGTTTCGGCCAGGATGTCGATCACCCGCTGCAGCTTCGGCGTGATCAGCTGGGATACCAGCGCCGTTGAGATATCGGCGGAGATCTCGCGCAGCTCGATGACGCTGACCGTCACCGTGTTCCCGTGCCCGGCGGCCAGCGACACGGCGCGTTCGGCCGTGCGGTCAGCCAGCAACCTGGTCGCCGACGGCTCCCCGGTTCCGGCGCTGACCACCGCGAGCCTGAAGGGTTCTGGTTCAGCGCGGGCGGTCATAGCTGCATCCTCGTCCTTGATATGAGCGGCGGCGGTCGTGACCGCGGGCCGCTCGGTCAGTTTCAGGCAGACGGTTTCCAGCTGCCGCAGTTCACCGCGGTCCAGCGCGGCGGTCAGGGCGCGGGCGACGCTGCGGGCGTGCCGGCGCCCGACCTGGCGCTGCAGCTCCCGGCCGGCGTCGGTCAGCGACAGGCGGACGCCGCGCCCGTCGGCGGGGTCGGCCTGGCGCTCCACGAGCCCGCGTTCGGCCAGCCGGTCCACCAGGCGGGACAGGGCCGGCTGGCTGAGCAGGACGTGACGGTTCAGCTCGCTGATGCGCAGCGGTTCGCGGCACTTGGACAGCGTGTAGAGCACGTCGTACTCGCGCATGGAGATCTCCGCCCAGATGTCCTCGGCCGCGAACTGCTTCATCAGCGCCGCGTGGGCGGACAGCAGCGCCTCCCACGCGTCGTTGGCGAGCACGTCCCTGCCCGGCATCACAGGGCCGCGGTACTCGGCGTCGAGCTCCGGGGCGGAGTCCGTGTAGGGGGACGCGCCGGTGACGTTGTCGCCGCGGTTCGCGTTCGGTCGCGGCTGGCGCGGCGCCTGGTCGCCGTACTTGGCCCTGACCAGGCTGGCGTGGGTGGGAGCCGCCGGGGTCTGCGGGTCCTGCCGGGCGGCGATCTCCTTGCGCAGCACGGGCACGACCTCCTCGCCGAGCAGGTCAAGCTGGTCCAGCACGGTCTTGAGCGGCAGTCCGGCGTGGTCCACCAGGAACAGCTGGCGCTGGTAGTCGCCGAAGTGCTCGCGGAAGGTCAGGGTCTTGTCGATGACCTCGTCCGGGCTGCCCACCGACAGCGGCGTCATGTCCGTGAAGTCCTCCATCGACGGCCCGTGCCCGTAGACCGGCGCCTCGTCGAAGTAGGGGCGGAACTCCCGCCTGGCGTCCTGTGAGTTCCTGGCGATGTAGGCCTGGCCGCCCAGGCCGACGATCGCCTGCTTCTCGCTGCCGTGGCCGTAGTGGGCGTAGCGCTGCCGGTAGAACCGGATCAGGCGCATGTAGTGCTCCTTGGGCCAGAAGATGTTGTTGGCGAAGAAGCCGTCTCCGTAGTAGGCGGCCTGCTCGGCGATCTCGGGGGTGCGGATCGAGCCGTGCCACACGAACGGCGGCACGTCATCCAGCGGCCGCGGGATCGAGGTAAAGCCCTGCAGCGGGGTGCGGTACTTGCCCTGCCAGTCCACGACGTCCTCGCGCCACAGCCGGTGCAGCAGGTTGTAGTTCTCCAGCGCCAGCGGCAGGCCCTGCTGGATGTCCTGGCCGAACCACGGGTACACCGGGGCCGTGTTGCCGCGCCCGAGCATCAGGTCCATCCGGCCCTTCGACAGGTGCTGCAGCATCGCGTACTCCTCCGCGATGCGCACCGGGTCGTTCGTCGTGATCAGCGTGGTCGCCGTGGACACGATCAGGCGCTTGGTGGTCGCCGCGATGAACGCCAGCAGCGTCGTCGGCGCGGAGGAGAAGAACGGGGGGTTGTGATGCTCGCCGATCGCGAAGACATCAAGCCCGACTTCCTCGGCCTTCTGCGCAATCTGCACGACCGCGTCGATCCGCTCCGCCTCGCTCGGCGTCTCTCCCGACACCGGATCCCGGGTGATGTCACTGACCGAGAAGATCCCGAACTGCATTGCGATGTCCTCCTGCGCTCCCCGCCGCGCCAGCAGGCGCTCGTGCCCGGGCGAACGGAACAAAGAAATATGCGTTTGCATATATCTGCACGAACAGCGGAGCCGCTGGACCTATTCCCGCGGTACGCGCAACGGCCGCCCGGGCAGCAGATCGCGGCCCGGGCAGTGCGGCGAGGACCTCGTTCGCCTTAGGGTTGGCGCTATGCCACAGCCCGATCAGGAACCTCAGCCGCAGTCCGGCCCCAGGGCGATGCTTTCCAACTGGGCGAGCTATGACGCCCCGTTCGGCGTCAAGCTGCGGATGGCCGTGTCCAACACCCTGATCAAGCTGCGCAAGCGCCAGGGGTGTTGCGGCAACCACGGCCAGCCCGGCTGTTGAATGCCGGCCGACCCGCCCCGTGCGGGCGGACCCGCCGCACCTCACGATCCGCACCAGCATGGCCACTCCGGCGACCATGGCGAGCACGGCTGAGCGGCCGTGTCCCCGGGCTGTGACCGGGTCATCCGTCCGCTTCCTGGAGGGAAGCGGCACCATCTGAGGAGGCGCCCGTGACCGATCCGGCCGTACCGAGCCGTGTTCCGGCTGGCGTGACCCCCGAAGGCGACGGGGTAGTGATCGGGCGCGGCCCGGTCCGCGTCGATGCCTTCATCGACTTCCTGTGCCCGTTCTGCCGGCAGTTTGAGCTGTCGTCCGGGCCGGCGCTGGCCGAGCTGGCGGCCGACGGCCAGGCCAGCCTCGTCTATCATCCGATGAACTTCCTGGACGACGCCTCGACGACGAGGTACTCCACGCGCGCGGCGGCGGCGTCGGGCTGCGCCGCCGACCGGGGACGATACGCCGAGTACGCGAACGCGCTGTTCGCCAGCCAGCCGCCCGAAGGCGGGCCGGGCCTGACCGACGTCGAGCTCGCCGGCCTCGGCCAGGCCGCGGGGCTGGCCGACGCGGCGTTCACCGCCTGCCTGGCCGACGGGCCCTATCTGGACTGGCCGTCGTACGTGACCGCACGCGCCACCGCGCTGGGAGTGGAGGCGACGCCGACAGTCCTGGTCGCGGGCGCGGCCGTGCGGCCCGAGGCGCAGTCGATCGCCGCCGCCGTCGCCAGGGCCGCCAGCGAGCGCTGAGCCTGCGCCGCGTCCGGGTCTCGAGCACCGCCCGCGCCGTGCCGCCCTCGCCACCCGGCCATCACCTACGATGACCCGGTGACGACGAGTTCGATCCGGCCGGTCGTCCTGCGCAGCGGCGTCGTCATCGAGGATCCCGTGACAGTCGTGCTCGACATCATGGCCCGCTGGCGCCTGGACGTCAGCGGCCCTGCCTGCCCGATGTCGTTCGGCGAGCCAGACCTCAGGCTGGCCAACCGGGGCGGCGCCCGCATTTCCGCGGCCCAGATCGCCGCGATCCTCGAGCGACGCCAGGCGATCGAGCAGGTCCTGGCGGCGATCGCACCCCAGGCTTCGCTCGCAGCAGCGGCAGACGCAGTGCCATGGCAGCCTCTAGGGCAGCTCTTCGACGCGTTCGCCGGCATCCGGGGGGTCGGCTTCGCGAAGATGACAAAAGCACTGCACCCCAAGCGCCCGGCGCTGGTCCCCCTGCTCGACAGCATTGTTCAGAAATACCTGGAGGGCGACGACCCCGGAGCTCAGGCCGGGTTCGCAGAGCGCGCTCTCGGGCTGGTACGCGGCTACAAACGCGACCTCGACCGCAACCGGGCGGCGCTGCGTGCGGCCCGGCAAGAGCTCGCGACGCGCAAGTCTGAGATCACCGAGGTGAGAATCCTCGACCTGCTGGTCTTGTCCGCCGAAGCCGCGGCCTGACCGGCGGGAACCGTTTCGGAGGACAGCAACAGGAGAGGATCATCAGGTGGTCCCTGCGAGCATCCATGACTTCTTCGTGGCGAGCGGAAGCGTGGCCGGCGCGCTGATCGGGCTGCTGTTCGTGGCCATCTCGGTGTCCTCGGAGCGGCTCGCCCAGGACAAGGCCGACGCGCCACGGCACCGGGTACGCGCGGTGGCGGCGCTCACCGCGTTTACCAACGCGCTGGCAGTGTCACTGTTCGCGCTGGTCCCCGGGCACAAGATCGGGCCGGCCGCGGTGGTCGTGGCGGTCGGCGGCCTGCTGTTCGTCATGGCGTCGCTGCTGTCGCTGATCCGCCTGCGCCAGGTGCGGTGGGGCACGATACGTGACGCGGTGTTCCTGGCCGGGCTGGCCGTCCTGTTCGTGATCCAGCTGATCCAGGGCATCGACGTGATCAACGAGCAGAGTGTTCCCGGCGCGGTGAACACGATCGCGATCCTGGTGATCATCTGCTTCCTGATCGGGATCGCCCGGTCGTGGGAGCTGATCGGCGGGCCCTCGATCGGCATCGCGCACGAGGTCACCGCGCTGGCCCGGGGCCGCGAGCGCCGCGCGGACCACCCGGTGGACGAACAATCGCGGCATGCCTGACCGCGATCAGGGATGACCCTGATGCCGGCGGGGTGCATACCAGGGTGCGAACCGGGGCTGATCCCGATCGACGGCGGCTACCGTCGGCGGCAGGCTTGAAGCATGAACGTGACCAGGATCATTGCCCTTGCCCTTATCGTCATCGTCGCCCTGACCGTGCTCAGCCTCACCATGCACTTCCTGTTCTCCCCCTGGCTGCTGGTGGCCGTCGCGATCCTGGCCTTGATCAGGTTCCGGCCCCGCCGCTCCCGCCAGTAGCGCCGAACGCCTCTCGCAAGCCGGCCTGGTCCGGGGGAACCCGCTCACCCGAACGCGGGTCCTCGAGGAACGGGCGCATCGCCTCGAGCGCGACCAGGATCTCCCGCCCGACCTCTTGCGCGGAACGCATCGCATCCACCGAGACCAGGATGCCGCGGTCGCGGTACCACGCGACGATGGGGAACGTCACCTCGTGGTAGAGCGCCAGGCGCTGGGCGATGACCTCCGCGGTGTCGTCCGAGCGATGCTCGAGCGCAGCCCGCGCCAGCAGACGGCGGGTGAGCTCCGCGTCGTCAGCCTGCAGGTGCAGCGCCACATCCGCGGTCATCCCGAGCTCGAGGCCGATCTCGTAAGCGGCGCGGGCCTGGTCCATGTTCCGCGGGATTCCGTCCAGGACGTACCCGCCGCCGGCCGCCTTGGCGTCGATCATCGCCTGCCGCACCATGCCGAGCACGATCTGGTCGGGCACTAGCTCGCCGCGGTCCAGATACGCCTGAACCGCCTGGCCCAGACGGGTGCCCCGCACTACGTGATCGCGCAGCAACTCACCGGTCGCGATGTGGGGGATGTTGAAATGCGCGGCGATCAGTGCACCCTGAGTCCCCTTGCCCGCGCCAGGGGGCGCGATCATCAGTACCCGCATGCTCGTCATCATCCCGTGCGCCCGGCGCTGCGGTCGATAGCCCGGTGCGGCGTCCTAGCGGCCGCGTTCGTCGGGCCCCAGGCCGAGCGCCGCGATCAGCTCGCGCAGGCTCTCGTACCGCTGCCCCGCCGGGAGCGAGGTCACCAGCTCGATCAGCCTGTCCCCGGCGTACCGTTCGGTCAGGATCTCGACCAGCCGGTCCCTGGTCAGCGGCCAGTCGCTGCGGTCCAGCTGGCGGGCCAGGTCGCTGCGCAGCTCGACGGCCTGCCAGTTCTCGGGCGTCGGTGAATCAGCCAGCCGGGCCGCGGGGGCCCAGATCGCCTCCCGCTCCGTCTCATCGTCGGGTTCCTCGTCAGGCTCGGGCCATTCCCCGGCGTACTCCCGCGCCTCGTCTTTGTCCTGGCGCTTGATCGCATCATCACGGAAGGGACCGTGCGTGCCGCTGGCCTGTTCGCTCACTGGCGTGCCTCGCTCACTTCGCTCACCTTGCCCAGCCCTGCCGGCCCGGGCGCCGCCGCGGGCGCCCCGATAGCCCTTCTCCTTGTCCGCCACCGTACTCAGGAAACTTCCCGGCCTGGAAACGGGCGCATTCAAAGCGACGCCGGACAGGGGTTCCCCGGGCGAAGGCTGGATGCAGGTACCGGCTGCGTTACACCTCGTGCGAGGCGAGCAGCCCGATCTCGACGAGGTCGAGAGGGTGGACCCACTCGTCGCTGACGGCGACCCCGCCAGCGTTCGCGATTGCCGTACGCAGCGGCACGGCCCACACGTGCTCGATCAGCGCGATGGCCGCCGCGCTGCCGGGCTCGATGGAGTCCGCGACGTCCCACGCCTCGGACTCGTCGATCAGGTGGCCGTCGGATCCGGCGTCCATCCCTGCGATGGCTCCGGCCTCCATGCCGGCCTCGCCGTCGACCCCGAGGCCGAGCAGGGCACCGACGATGGCGCCCAGGCCCTCCGCTTCCTCGATCGACAGATCGCTCCACTGCAGGGCGGTCAGGCTGCCGTCCAGGTTCTTCTGCACGGCGAGGGCGTCGATGAGGCGGATCACGTTATTCTCCCGCAGCCGGTTGAGCTCCTCCAGGATCTCCCCGAGAAATCCGGCTTGTCAAAGCTGACGACCAGCAGCTGTACCGGTCCGATGGGCATGCTCACGCTCCTGATGTGCTCGCCGGGCGGGCAGCCCGGGCTCGAGATGGAATGCGGCGCGGTCAGGCGCCGAGAATCTTCTGCTTCTGCGCGTCGAACTCCTCCTGCGTCAAGGCGCCGGCGTCCAGGAGCTCCTTGAGCTTCATCAGGTCGCCGTAGGTGTCCTGAGCCGGGGCCGCGGCCGGCGCCGCATCCTGGACGGGGGCGGGCGGCGGTGCGGCGGCCGCGGCCTGCTGCTGGTCGGCCTCGGCCCTGGCCCGGCCTCGGTTGGACGCCACCGTGGCAGTGGCTCCCAGGACGGCTGCGCGTCGCAACATGCGTGGCATCGTGATCTCCTTCGATCGGCTGTGAGGTTGTCTAGGTTTCGCTGCTGTGGGACGCGGCGGCCCGCCCGGTTGCCCGGACCGGAGGCCGTCGGCGCCTCGTCGGCCGGGGGAGCCTTGATCCGCTGGAGGCAGACCTCATAGACGGCGAGCAGCACGCCGATGATGAGGAAGCTGAGCCATGACACGCTCACGATCAGCAGCAGGATCCCGGCGACTACGGCGCCTGCCAGCTGGAGGCCAGCCGCATGAGAACCCATCCAGGCGGTCACGCCCCGGCGGTCACCGCTTCTAGCCCCCGCGATTCCGCGCCCGGCCCGCCGCGCCGACGAGCGGATGGCCGCCGCCCACCGGTACGGCCCGCACAGCACGGCGATGACCAGCACGACCAGAGCCACGCCCAGGACCCACGCGGTAAGGACGAAGAATCCGTGCAGCAGGTCACCGAGAATGGTCGTCGCGAGCTGGGGGTTGTGCGCACCGTCGGCCAGCACGCTCTGCTCGTGCAGCACGAAGCGTCTTTCCACGATCATCAGCAGCGACACGCCCACCGCCAGCTGGAGCACGGTCCGCCGCCGGTTCACCGACAGCCACAGGCAGAGGGCGATCAGCGCGATCGTGACCAGGGGCAGCACCAGGGTCAGCCCGTCGAAGGCCTTCACCCCGCGCCGTACGGTGGCCAGGTCGCTCGACCGGACGAGCCTGATCTCGCCGAAGCTGGCGGGCAGCGAGACTCCCAGTGCCTTGGACAGCTTGGCCACCGCCTGCTGCGGGACTTCGGCGCTGGTGATAGTCGGCAGGGTCACGTGCTTGCCGGTCAACTCGAAGACCAGTCCCGACGCTTTCTTGAGGGCCTGGTTGATGACCGGGACCGTGTTGAGGACGATGTAACCGCCAGACGTGGAAACGGCCGGGCGTGTGCTGGCCGCGCAACACCGCCACCAGCTGCTGGTGCGTAGCTGGTCAGCGTCCCGGTCCAGACAGCCTGGAACCGGGGCGACGCCAGTACCTTCGTCAGCTCACCCGCGACGAAGCCCTTGGTGGCATTGGTGATCGGGACGGCCGCGAAACTGGCCTTGGGCGGCAGTGCAGCACGCAGCCGGGCCTGCAGGTTGAGCTCGGTAACCAGCTCGTCCGGCGGCGCGCGCCGCTATCGCGGAATCCACTGCCGGATGATGGAACACGGGCCCGACCGTGCCGACGAACGCGGAGGTATTGAGCACGGTCCTGTGCGCCCACACCACCGTGGTGGACAGCAGCACCAGCAGGCACGAAAGCGCGACAAGCAACGCCGACGATGCTCCTGCGGATGCGCCGCCGGCGCGGCTTCCTGGTTCGTTCTTGCCCGCTCGCGGCAGCGTGCCGCCCGGCCTGGCCATCGGTGAGATCTGCCTCAGTGGGAGCATTTTCGTCCGGAGGCCGGACCGGGGCCGTCATGAGCAGTCCGTTCGTCGGCCCGAGCTGAGCTGCCGCGACGCGGAAGTCTGGCGGGACTTCCTCACCTTAGGTGGACCGTCATCGCGGCAGCGTCATCCTCCCAGGATGATCTGACGGCGGGTGACCGCGTTAGGTGACGATCCAGTGTCGGCGAGTCCCCAGGGCTGGCTGAGGGGGCGAGGCCGATGGCGTACCGGGGGTCATGTGGTCGATGCTGGCCTGCCACCGGAGGTCTTCGGTGTCATTCCGCATGTGGCGGGGTCGCGACGCGCACGTCGATGAGTTCGAGGCCGAGGCCGGAGATCCGCTGCAGCAGTCCCTGCAGGGCGCTTTGGTCTATGAGCCCGGCATGAAGCGTCGTGGTGCCGCAGCCCACGCTGATTTCGCAGTCGTCGAATTCCGCGCGCAGCAGGTTGCCCGCCTGGCCGGCGAAGGTGATCTCGTATGGTCGTGGTTGCATCCGTGCGCCTCGCAGCCCGCTCGCGGTTTGCGCGTGCTGCGAGCATGGGTTATGGCTCGGCCGGCGTCATCATCTTCTGCGGGTGACCGGTGCACCTCCGCGGAGGTGCATGCCAGCGCGCTATGCGTGCGAGGAGTTTGCCGAAGCACGGATTGTGCTGCGAGACTGAAGGCTCGCGGGCTGCTCCAGACCCTGGCAGCTACCGGATAGCGGTAGGAGCTACTGGCCAGGTGCGTGAGTGAGCGGCGAAGACCGGCAGGTGGGGGGCGGCAGCCGGCCGGCCGGCTTTCCGGCTGTCCGCGGCGGGCCGGAGACGCGCAGTGACCGCGATCCCGGGCAGGGCGGTCCAGGACAGAGCCCTGAGACAGGGCATGCCGGGATAGTCACCTTCGCGGCTTCCGCGCCGGACACGCGCGGGACAGCGGGGAACGGCAGGGCACGGCGCCCGGCGGCGGGGCGGGGCTCCCCGCACGACGCGCGGTTCGCGCTAGCGAAGTTCCGGCCGACGACACTGCCCGCCACGCTGCTCGCGAGGCCAGCGCTGCATGCACGGCTGGAGGCAGGGGCTGGTCGGCGGCTGACGGTGGTGGTGGGGTCGGCGGGCGCGGGCAAGAGCGTGCTGTTGTCGAGCTGGGCGGCTACCCGAGAGGGCGGGGTGACGTCCTGGTTGTCGTGCGATGAGGCTGACGCGGATCCGGTCCGGTTCTGGGCCGCCTTCATCGAGGCTCCCCGGGCGGCGGCGCCGGGGTTCGGCGCCGATGCGGCTGAGCTGCTCGCGATGGACGGGGTGATGTCGGCCGATGTGATCGCCTCGATCGCGAACGACGCCGCCCGGCTGCCGCCCGGGTCGGTGATCGTCGTGGATGACTTCCAGGCCGCGGCGGCTGCCGCGGGGCGGAGCATGACTGATCTGGTGGAGCGCTGGCCGGCCCAGACGGCACAGCTGGTACTGGCCTGCCGGGCGGATCCGCCGGTGCGGCTGCACCGGCTGCGCTTGTCTGGGGAGTTGTGCGAGCTTCGCGACAGCGACCTGTATCTGTCGCTGGCCGAAAGCGGCGCGCTGCTGGCGAACTTCGGCGTGCAGGTCGCTGACGGTGACCTCGCGCTGCTGCACGAGCGAAGCGAGGGGTGGGCGGCGGCGCTGCAGATGGCCGCGCTCACGCTGCGCGGCAGCAGGGACCCGGTCCAGATAGCGCGGGCGCTGGATGTCCGCGGCCAGGCGATCGCCGAGTACTTCGTCTCCGAGGTCCTGCACCAGCAGCCACCCCAAGTGGCGGACTTCATGCTGGAGACCTCCGTTCTGGACGACCTGACCGCTGATGCCTGCGCCGCGGTCACCGGCAGGCAGGACGCGGCGGCGCTGCTGCGCCGCATCGAGGCGGCCAACTTGTTCCTGGTACCGCTCGATGATGACCGGACGGCTTACCGGTACCACCATCTGGTGCGCGAGATGCTGCGCGCCGAGCTGCGGGCGGTAGATCGCGGCCGGGAGCTCGCCCTGCATCTGGGGGTGGCCAAGTGGCTGGAGTCCGCGGGGGACACGCGGGGAGCGACCCGCCATTTCCTGGCGGCGCGGGAGGTCGACCGGGCACTTGCCTTGCTGCAGGATCGTGTCGTCACCGACTTCCTGCACGACCCGGTGGTGCCCGCACCGCTGGACCTGAGCACGGTCAACCCGTCGCTGCTGGCGGGCGCCCCGGATCGCCTGGTGGCCATAGCGGCTGACCTGCTGCTGTGGGGTGACTGGGCGCGCGGCGGCCAGTACCTTGACCTGATCGAGCGCGCCCGGCAGGCGATACAGCCGGACTCGCGGCTGGCGTCCCGGCTCGCGCTGCTGCGATCACTGCGCTGCTCGCTGACCGGCGAGGCGGCCGAGACAGTACGTTATGGCCTCGCCGCGCGGGGCATCGAAGAGCGGACCCGCAGGGGGGATGAGTGGAGTTTCGGCGTGCCGCTGCTCCTGCTGCGTGCCCACACCTGGCTGGAAGACTTCGAGGCGGTCGAGGGCGAGGTGGCCACGGCCCTGGCGATGCCCTCGGTCACCGAGTCCGCCCGGCTGGTGGACGTGCGCGGGGCGCAGGCGCTGGCGTGGTTCGAAGCCGGCCACCTGGCCAAGGCCGCCGAGGCTGCCAGCGACGCCGAGGCCGACGCGCGGCGGCTGGGATTTGAACAGCACCCCTTCGCCGTGGATTACCTGCGCGTCCAGGCTGGCGCCGCGCTCGAGCGGCGCGCGCTCAATACCGCCGAGCATCTGACCGAGCGCGCGCTGTCGATATCGGAGCGGTTCCGGCCCGTCTTCGAGTTCCTTGCCCTGCTCGACCGGGCCGCGATCTGGGCAGCCCGCGGGCAGATCCACGACGCGCTGGCCAGCGTCGACGCGGCCCGCCTCGTCCTGGACGGAACCAAGTCCGTGCTCTTGGCGCGGGCCGACGAGCTCGAGGCACAGCTCCGCCTTTCGCTCGGCGACCTGCACTTCGCGGCCGAGCTGGCCGGCGGCCTGCCGGCCGCCCGGCGCGGCCTGCTGCTGGCCAGGGTCGCGCTCGCCGCCGGCGATCACCACACCGCGCTGGAACACCTGGACCCGCGGTCGCTGGGGGATCTGACGCCGCGAGCCGCCCTGGTACGCCAGGTACTGCTGGCCGCCACCGCGATTGACCGCGGCGACCCCGAGGCGGCAGGCATCATGGCCGGCATGCTGCACACGGCACGGCACGCAGGCTTCCTCAACACGATCGTGACGACCGTCCCCCAGGTGACCCGCTACCTGGTCGAACACGCTGTCCAGGCGCAACCAGAGCCATTCCTGGCGCAGATCACCGGCGCGGCCCTGCAGGTGCGCGCCACTCAGCCGGACGCGTCACCACCCGGCGGGTCGCTGGCGGCGCCGCTGACCACCGCCGAGCTGCGGGTCCTCAACCTGCTGCCGACCACCACCTACGCGCAGATAGCCGCCGCGCTCTACATCTCCTACAACACCGTCAAAACCCACTTGCGGTCGATCTACCAGAAACTGGGAGTGTCCTCCCGCTCAGAAGCGATCGAGCGAGCCATGAACCTGCGCCTACTCTGAGATCGTCCCAGCTGAGCGGATATCAGCCTCGCCGCCGCGGCCGGCCAGGGCCTGGCAGGAACCGGAACCTCATCCGGGCGAGGTGATGCACAGCGCGGCGGCCGGTGTTCGACTTGACCAGGAAATCCGGGCGTGATGGCTTACGAGGAGCGCCTTGGTCTGCGCGAGCAGCGGGGCACGGGTCACTTGCATAGGGCGATGACAGATGCTGGCTGACTGGCGGTGAACGCCGAGTTCTTCGCGCTGGCTTTCACCGCCGCGCTGAACCCGAAGCTGCTGGCTCTCGATCTGCTGCTGATCGAGAACCGGCGGCCGCGGGCGATGTTCTTGTGCCTGCTGCTCGGCGGCATGACCGTGGCCCTGACCATCGGCCTGCTGGACGTGCTGACCGTCCACGCCGACGCCATCAACTCCCAGGCCTCGGTGGGCGCGGGCGTCGACCTGGCCGTCGGCTTGCTGCTGCTGGCCGTCGGCGGGCTGCTGGCCACCGGACGGCTGCACGGCCGCCGCAAGGCACCCGTAGCCGCCGGGGGCGGGCCGCCGGGGAAACCGGAGAAGAGGGACGGCTGGGCGCAGCGGGTGCTCAGCGAGCCCAGGCTCGGGCTGGCCATGCTGGTCGGGGCGCTGATCGGGCTGCCGGGCGCCAGCTATATCGCCGCGCTGCACAACCTGGTCACCGGACATTACTCCACCGTCACCCAGGTCATCGCGGTGGTGGTGTTCGTCGTCATCGACTTCTTGCTGATCATCGTCCCGTTCGCGTTCCTAGAACTGCGGCCGGAGGCCACCAAGGCGGTGCTCAAGGGCAGCCAGGACTGGCTGCTGCGCCACGCCTTGCAGCTCATGATCGCCGTCGCCCTGCTGCTGGGCGCCTACCTGGCCATCAGCGGCCTGGTCCGCCTGATCTGACCTGTCCGGCGGCGGACGGCCCGTCAGCTGCAGCCTGTGGCGTCACGGCAGGCTGCTGCGGGCCGAGCGGAAGTGTGTAGACGTCACCCAGCGTCTGGATCTGCTGGGTGGTAAAGGTCCGCTCGCGGCGGATGTCGCGGGTGAAGGCCAGCCACCAGGTGAGCAGGACCCCGAGCCGGTTGCGGTAGCCGGTCAGGAACGCGATGTGGATGAATATCCAGATCCACCAGCCCACCAAGCCGCCGACCTGCAAGGGCCCGGCCGAGACGACGGCGCGGCCGCGGGAAATGTAAGCGGCCGAGCCGAGGTCACGGCAACGGAACGGCTTCTCCGCCATGTCTCCCGAGGCCCGGCGCTTGACGCGGTTCCCGGTGTAGAGGCCTGATTGCATCGCCGCTTCGGCGACCCCGGGGAGCTTGTCCAGGCTCATCATGTCGCCGAGGACGGAGATCTCGGGATGATCGGGGATCGTGAGGTTCTTTCCGACGAGGATGCGCCCGGCCTTGTCGCGCTCGGCGCCGGTGGCCTTGGCCAGGGCCTCGGCGACAGGCGGGGCCTCAACGCCGGCGGGTCCATAGCACGGTAGCCGCGTCGTAGCGCGTCTGTTCGCCGGAGTGGTCGCGGACCATCACCCAGCCCTCGTCGACATGAGTGACGATCGAGCCCATGTGCTGCTCGACACCCAGCGCCTGGAGCGCCTTGTCAGCCTTCTGCGACAGTTTCGGGCCGAACACAGCCAGCGGCGCGCCGCCGCCGTCGAAGAGCAGCACCCGCGCATCTTCCGGTTCGATGGTCCGGAACTCGGTGCGCAGGGTCTTGGTGGCGACTTCCCGGATCTGCCCGGTGAGTTCTACCCCGGTCGGGCCGGCGCCGACGAGGGCGAATGTGAGGTAGGTACGGCGTTACTCCGGGTCGGTGGCGGTCGCGGCCATCTCGAACGCGCCGTAGACCCGGCGCCGGATCGCGAGCGCGTCGGAGATCGTCTTCATGCCCGGGGCCCAGGGGGCGAACTCGTCGTGACCGAAATAGGACTGCCGGACCCCGGCGGCCACGATCAGCTCGTCGTACCCGAACTCGATCTGGTCGCCGCCTACCCGCCGGGCGAGGACGCGTCGGCCTGCGACATCGAAATCGAACACCTCGGCCATCACGCAGTCGACATTCTTCTGCTTCTTGAGCAGGTCGCGCAGCGGGGCAGCGATCTTGCCCTCGGACATGATGCCGGTGGCGCACTGGTAGAGCAGCGGCGCGAACACGTGGTGCTGGGAACGGTCGATCACCGTCACCGAGACGTTGCTGCGCTTCAGCCTGCGGACCGCGAACAGCCCGGCGAAGCCGCCGCCGACGATCACTACACGGCGTGGCCCGGGTTGGCCTGTCATCGCATGCTCCCTGTCCCTCAGCCTGCCGGGTCGTACCAGGTGTCCCGGTCCGGCAGCAGCCGGTCGGCCTCCTTGGGGCCCCAGCTGCCCCGGGCGTAAGGGTGCACCGGCGTCACGTCGCCGAGCACGGGGTCCACGACCTGCCAGGCGGCTTCGACGGTGTCCTGGCGGGCGAACAGCCACCGGTCGCCGTCCAGGGCGGCGCCGATAAGCCGGTCGTAGGGGCGCATGTCCGCGCCCGTCTGCCCGGAGAACGTCAGCTGCTCCGGCTGTGGCTCCATTCCGGCACCGGGCTTCTTCCCGGCCAGCTCGAGGCCGACGGCGGCTTCCGGCCAGATCCGGAACCGCAGCGAGTTGCCGACCGCGAATGGATCGATGCCGAACACGTCATGCGGGGGGCGCCTGAACCGGATGTTGACCTCGGTCGCGGTCACCGGCATGCACTTGCCGGCCCGGATCAGGATCGGCACGTTCTCCCAGCGCCAGTTGTCGGCAGCGAGTCGGACCGCGACGTAGCTCTCCGTCGTCGATCTAGGGTTGACGCCATCGACGTCGTGGTAGCCCTCGTACTGGCCGCGGACCGTGTCCTCGGGGGTCAGCGGCCGCAGATCGGCTATCACCCGCGCCTTGGCGTCCAGCCAGGATGCCAGGCCGCGCGCTCCGGGCGGGTCGGCCAGGACGGTGGCCAGCACCTGGAGCATGTGGTTCTGCACGACATCCCGGATGGCCCCGGTGCGGTCGTAGAACCGGCCGCGGTCGGCCACGTCGAACGCCTCGGCCATGGTGATCTGGATGCTCTCCACGTAGGTGCGGTTGAGCAGCGGCTCGATCACCGAGTTGGCGAACCGGACGAACAGCACGTTCTCCACCGGGTCAAAGGCCAGCCAGTCGTCGACCCGGAAGATCGCCTCCTCCGGGAAATACCGGTGCATGGTGTCATTGAGCTGCCGCGAGGAGGCCAGGTCGGTGCCGAACGGCTTTTCCACCATCACCCGGGCGCCGGCGCTGCGGCCGGCCGTGGCGATCCCCTGCGCGATCCGCCCGAACAACGGCGGCGGCACCTCCAGGTAGAACAGCACCGAGCCGCCGGTGCCGACCGCCTGCGACATCGCCATGTACGTCGCGTCGTCGCCGAGGTCCCCGTCCACGTAGCGCAGCAGGCTGAGCATCTTGGCGGCCGGCGGGCTCGTCGGGTCCATCCCGTTCAGCTTCAGCGACGCCGTGGCATAGTCGCGGAACTGCTCCAGCTCCCACCCGCTCTTGGCCACCCCTACCACCGGGACGTCGAGCACGCCGCGCTCGACCAGGCCGACCAGGGCCGGAAACGTCTCGATCTTCGCCAGGTCCCCGGTCGCCCCGAAAATCACCAGCGCGTCAACTTTATTTGCTGCCATGTCAGTTCCTCCAACTCCAGCCCGATCGTGATCGGGATAAACAGGAAATAGCTGAACGTCGTGAACGCGGACTGCCGTCGCGCGAGGTCGACGTTCGTGATCTACCCTTCGGGCCCGCTAAGGGCTGCGTGCGGCATGGCACCGTCCTGGCCGTTGGTCATTGATAGGTACTCTCGCCGCCCAGGAACCTGCCAGTCGTCATCTTTTTGGGGTGATTACCCTACGCGTGGCGGGGGTCGGCGCTGGGTGCGTGCGCCCGCAGCGCCGTCTCGGGCACGTCCGGGGATCCCTCGGCGTAGTCACCCCTGCAGGATGATGCGTCGCCTGCCCGGCGCCACGATGCTCGATGTCAACTGCAGGGCTCACGAGAAGGTCGAGTGGTCATGAGCACTTTTCCGCCGATTGCCGATTATGGGTTGCTGTCGAATTGCGAGCAGAGCTGCCTGGTGGCGCCGGATGGGTCGGTGGAGTGGCTGTGCCTGCCGCGGCCGGATTCGCCGAGCGTTTTCGGGGCGCTGCTGGACCGGGCGGCCGGGTTGTTCCGGTTCGGTCCCAGCAACGCGCAGGTTCCGCAGCAGCGGAAGTACGTGCCGGGGACGATGGTGCTGGAAACGACCTGGCAGACCCCGACCGGCTGGATGATCGTGCATGACCTGCTGGTGATGGGCTCGAACGAGGGTGAGCAAAGGCGGGCGGACTATCACCGGGCGCCGTCTGACTTCGGCGCGGTAGGGGCGCTGGTGCGGATCGCCACGTGCATCAGCGGCCGGGTGGAGGCAATGGTGAACTGCGCTCCGCTGTTCGGCTACGGCACCTCGGGCGGCTCGTGGAGTTACCAGGGCGACGGGTATAACGCGATGACGGTCGCCCCGGCGGAGGGGGACGTGCGACTGGACGTGGCGGGCAGCATCCGGCTGGGCGTGCTGGGCGCCCGCTGTTACGGCCGGACCACGCTGACCAAGGGCCAGTCGGCGTTCGTGGTGTTGTCGTGGGGGGATGCGCAGGTCCCGGCCACCCTCGAAGAGGCGATGGCGGCCCGGGATGCCACGGTCGATTTCTGGCGGGACTGGCTGGCCACGGCCAAGGTTCCCGATCATCCGTGGAAGCCGTATATCGACCGCAGCGCGCTGACGCTGAAGGCGCTCAGCTACGCGCCCACAGGCGCGATCATGGCGGCGGCGACAACGTCGCTGCCGGAAACGCCGGGCGGCGCGCGTAACTGGGACTACCGGTTCACCTGGATCCGGGACTCGGCGTTCATGCTGCGGTCGCTGTACCGGCTCGGGTTTGACTGGGAGGCGATCGAGTATTTCGGCTTCATTCTCGACGCGGTCACCGGCGGTGACCTGAACCGGCCGCCCGAGCTGCAGATCATGTACGGCATCGGCGGCGAGCGGGACCTGACCGAGAAGACCCTCGACCACCTGTCCGGGTACCAGGGGGCGCGCCCGGTCCGGATCGGCAACGGGGCCTGGAACCAGCAGCAGCACGACGTGTGGGGGATGATCCTGGACGCGCTGGACGTCCAGTTCCACCGGGCCGCGGGCCAGATCGTGATGCCGGTGTGGGAGGGCCTGGCCAGCTTCGTGGAGGCGGCCCTGAAGCACTGGCGCGAGCCCGATCAGGGCATCTGGGAAGTCCGCGGCGACCCCAAGCACTTCACCGCGTCCAAGGTGATGTGCTGGGTGGCCGCCGCCCGCGGCGCCGACCTCGCCGAAGAACGCGGCGACAACGAACGCGCCAAGCGGTGGCGGGCGGGCGCCGAGAAGATCAAGGCCGAGGTCCTGGAAAAGGGCGTGTCCGAGCGGGGCGTGTTCCGGCAGCACTACAAGACCGACGACCTGGACGCGTCGCTGCTGCTGCTGCCCATCATGGGGTTCCTGCCGCCCGACGACAAGCGGGTCAAGGCGACCGTGCTGGCCATCGCCGACGAGCTGACCAAGGACGACCTGGTGCTGCGCTACAAGGTCGAGGGAACCGACACCGGCTTCGATGGCGAGGAAGGCACGTTCACGATCTGCTCCTTCTGGCTGGTAACCGCCCTGGCCATGATCGGCGAAACCGAACGGGCGCATGCCCTGTGCCAGAAGCTGCTGTCGTTCGCCGGGCCGCTGCTGCTGTACGCGGAGGAAATCGACACCACCACCGGCCAGCACCTCGGCAACTTCCCCCAGGCTTTCACCCACCTCGCCCTGATCGAAGCCGTATCCATGCTCATCGAGTCCGAGTCGGCGGGCAGCTCAGCTTCGGCGGCGGTATGACCCCGTCGGACACCCAAGGCACCACACCGTCGTATGACCTCGATCAAGGGGATGCTGACCATGCCATTGCATGACCGCGAGAGCGTTCGCGAAGAGCTTGATGACTGCGTGTTTGCTGACCGGGATTTGAATCGGCCGATTCATAAGTACCGGTTTCCGGCGGAGGGGACGCTGCCGAGGGATGCGTTTCAGCTGGTGAAGGACGAGCTGATGCTGGACGGGAACGCGCGCCAGAACCTGGCCACGTTCTGCCAGACGTGGGAGGAGCCCGAGGTTCTTGGTTTGATGGCGCTGGCTATCAACAAGAACCTGATCGACCAGGACGAGTACCCGCAGACCGCTGAGATCGAGCGGCGGTGCGTGCACATGATGGCTGACCTGTGGAATGCGCCCGAGGCGGCCAACACCGTGGGCACGTCGGCGATCGGATCCTCCGAGGCGTGCATGCTGGCGGGGATGGCGGCCAAATGGCGGTGGCGGGCCAAGCGGCGGGCCGCGGGCAAACCCACAGACCAGCCGAACATGGTGTGCGGTCCGGTGCAGGTGGTGTGGCATAAGTTCGCCCGGTACTGGGATATCGAAATGCGCGAGGTGCCGATGGCGCCTGGCAGCTACATGATGGACGCGGCGTCGATGCTGGAACGGGTGGACGAGAATACGATCATGGTGGTGCCAACGCTGGGAGTGACTTACACCGGGGCGTATGAGCCGGTGCAGGAGATGGCGGCTGCGCTGGACAAGCTGCAGGCCGATACCGGCCTGGACATCGACATTCACGTGGACGGGGCCAGCGGCGGTTTCCTGGCGCCTTTCTGCGCGCCGGATGTGGTGTTCGATTTCCGGTTGCCGCGGGTGAAGTCGATCAGCGCGTCGGGGCACAAGTTCGGGCTGGCGCCGCTGGGCGCGGGCTGGGTGGTATTCCGGGATGCCGCGGAGCTGCCGGAGGAGCTTATTTTCCACGTGAATTACCTGGGCGGGGACATGCCGGTGTTCCAGATCAACTTTTCCCGGCCGGCCGGGCAGATCATCGCGAGTTACTACAACTTCCTGCGGCTGGGTCATGAGGGTTACCGGCGGGTCCACGAGGCGTCGTATGAGGTGGGCCAGTACCTGGCCGCGGAGATCATCAAGCTGGGCCCGTTCGAGCTGTTGTGCGATTCCAACCCGAACACCGGGATCCCGACCGTGACCTGGCGGATCCGCAACGGCGAGGATCCGGGGTACACGCTGTTCGACCTGGCCGACCGGCTGCGGACCCGCGGCTGGCAGGTGCCGGCCTACACGCTGACCGGATCGGCTTCCGACATCGCGGTGCAGCGCATCCTGGTCCGCCTCGGCGTCAGCCGCGACATGGCCGGCCTGCTGCTGGGCGACTTCCGCGACGCCGTCGCTCACTTCGGCAAGCACCCCGTCACCGTGTCCATGACTAAGCAAGAAGCCGGCGGCTTCAGCCACCTGTAAACCGCGTTCCGCGGCAGACAACCCTTTATTCCGATCCCTGCCGGGCCAGGCGGCGTGACAGAGGAGCCACGATGAGTGAAGTTACCGAGCAACAGCTTGAGGACATGGAAGCATTGTTCGTCCAGACCGCGGCGAGCATGACCAGCGACCGGGGAACCATCACGTTGCATGGCTTGTCGCCGTTGACGCTGTACTTCGCCGACCGTCCCCAGCGTGACGTCGGGCACATGATGTCTCGTCACTTCGTCGCCAACTGGGCAGAAGGGGACAACAGCTTCGCGGAAAACCCCCCGAACGCCGTCCTGTCGTTCGCGGAGCCGGGTGACCGGCTGCCTGAGGATGCGGTCGTGGTAATCCAAGATCCGCACCTGGACGAAGACGCGCTCACCTACAGCATCGAGCTCCTCGACGGCACCGTGCCGGCCGCTACCGGGCCATGTGCGCTGTTCATCGACCCCTTCGGGCGTCCTTTGTCGCCGGTCTCCGCCGCCGGGATGCACCGGCGTGAGCGTCGTAGGATGCGCTGAGGGCCCGGGCAGCGCTGAGATAACCAGCAAGATCGGCTGCCACTCTGCCTGAGGGCCAGCGTGAGGCCGTCTCGTTGCCGGGGATGACTGGCACCGCCGCCTATTCGCGCGCGAGCATGGCCTGGGCCTCGCGCTCGAGATCGACATAGGGATCGCCGCTGACATCGACGGCGACGCGCTTGATCGTGCCCCCGGTGAATGTGTGCGGGTGGGCCCCCGGGTAATCGTCGGTGACGGGTTCCCCGCTGTCGCGTCCGACGCACAGGCCCTCGCCGGCGAGCGAGAACATTCCCGGCTGGGTCCTAATCCGGCCCTCGCCGACTTTCGTGTCCCCGTGGTAGAGGGACAGGATTCCCGTGGACACGTGGGGCGGGTCCTCACCATCCTTGTCGAAGGAAGCGGACAGGATCAGGTTCTCGCCGGTGGGCAGGTCCTCGGTCCCGTCGATCTTCTGCTCCATCATGCCGACGAAGTTGTTGACGTAGTGCAGCCGGTTGCCCTTGACATACAGGGCGTGGCCGCCGAACCGGGACCCGTGCGCGAACAGCACGCCCTCAGCGCCCGGGGCAGGAATGTCCACCAGCGCCCCGATCGTGTAAGTGGCTGTTTCATAACCTCAGCGGTTGCTGGTGAGGCGGCGGCTCATGAGGATGATCATGGCCCACAGGACGGTGGCTTCGTGGCTTTGGGGAAGCCGTTCGCAGGCGCGGGCGCAGCGGCGGTAGCTGGTGATCCAGGCGAGGGTGCGCTCGACTACCCAGCGGCGCGGCAGCACTTTGAAGGTGTGCAGGTCGTCGGGCCGTTTGACGATTTCGACGGTCAACCGCAAAGCCGCGCTGGCCCAGGGGACGAGCTGGCCGGCGTAGCCGCCGTCAGCCCAGGCCAGGCGGACGCGGCGGCGGGCCCGTCGCGGGTTCCACAGCAGCGGCCGGGCGGCGTCGCGGTCCTGGACCGAGGCGGGGGTGGCCAGGACCTGCAGCAGCAGGCCGCCGGCGTCGACGGCGATGTGCCGCTTGCGGCCGTTGACCTTCTTGGCCTGGTCCCAGCCCCGGCTGGCTTTGGGCACGGTGGCCGCGGCGCGCACCGACTGCGAGTCGATCACCGCAGCGGTGGGCTCGGGGTCGCGGCCCGCGGCCCGGCGGGCCAGGGCGCGTAAGGCGTCGTGCAGCGCGTGCGTGCCCCCGCGGCGGTTCCACCGCTGGTAGATGCCATACACGGTGCGCCAGGGCGGGAAGTCGGCGGGTACCGCCCGCCACACGCACCCGTTGTGGATCACATACCGGATGGCGTCCAGCACGGCGCGGCGGCAGTGCGTTCCGGGCCGGCCGCCGCGGCCGGCCTGCCAGGCCGGCACGGGCAGCAGCGGTTCCAGCAGCGCCCACTCGGCATCGGTGCTGTCGGAGGGATAACGGCGCGGGCGGCGGCAGCCCGGGCGTGCGCATGCGCAGGCCGGCGCGGCAGGGCAGACTGGCACCAGGGCTCCTGGTGTGACTGGCTGGCTTGGACACCGCCGTCGTTACCAGGAGCCCTGCCTATGCTCCAGCCGACATGCCGCGGCTACCCGAAGATCACAAACCCTGGCCACCGCACCCCGCCAGCCGGTTTAGAAACAGGCACTGAGCTTGTTCTTTAACCTGACCGGCTGACGTCCTGGGCCTTTGCGGATCTTCAACTTGCGGGTCCGGCGTGTCGTGATGCGTGAGTACGGCCTCCGCATGATCATGTGTTCTCGCCAAAGGACAATGATCACGAACGAAGGCCGTGATGGACAGCTTGCCAGAGGATGCTGGTGCCGGGCCAGCCGCCATCCTGTCGCGATTCCGGCTGGATTTCCGTTCCTGCCTGACCGCTCGCGGGGACGAGACCTTCGAGCTGGCCGACGCGGTGCTATGCGCCGGCGGGCCGGTCAGGGACCTGGCGGGGTTGTCGCTGGCTCCGGAGCACCGGCGTGGCCATGGCGCCTTGTATGACGCGGTCAACTGCGGCCGGATCGATGTCACCCGGCTGCGGCGGTCGCTGGCCGGACTGCCGTTACCGCGAGCTGCGGATGGCCGGCTGGTGCTGGCGGTGGATGTGAGCAGCTGGCTGCGGCCCGGCGCGGCGACCAGTCCTGGCCGGCTGTTCTGCCACGTCTACGGGCGCGGAAAGGGGCGGGCGCAGATGATCCCGGGCTGGCCGTACTCGGTGGTCGCGGCGCTGGAGCCGGGGCGCACGTCGTGGACGGCAGTCCTGGATGCGGTGCGGCTGGGTCCTGATGACGATGCGATCGCAGTCACCGCCGCCCAGGTCCGGGACGTTATTACCCGGCTGGTCACCGCCGGGCACTGGCGCGAGGGGGATCCGGCCATCCTGGTCATCTTCGACGCCGGTTACGACATCCCGCGGCTGTCGTTGCTGCTCGCGGACCTGCCGGCCGAGGTCCTGGGGCGGCTGCGCTCGATCGGGTGATGCAGCTGCCGGCGCCGCCGCGCCAGCCCCATGCCGTGGGCCGGCCCCGCAAGCACGGCGGCGAGCTGTCCCTGGCTGACCCGGCGAGCTGGCCGGTCCCTCAGGTCGCTACGAGCACGGTGACCTCGCGCTACGGGACCGCGGTGGCCGCCGCGCGGGACCGGGTGCACCCGCGGCTGACCCACCGCTCGGCCTGGCTGGACCACGACGGCGACCTGCCGGTCATCGACGGCACCCTGATCCGGCTGCACCGTCGACCGGCTGCCCGGTGACCGGGATCCCAAGCCGGTATGGCTGTGGTGGTCACGGACCGGTGCCGCGCCCGCCGACGTGGACCGGCTGTGGCAGGCGTTCTTGCGCCGCTCCGGCCTCGAGCACACCTTCCGCCTGGACGGGCAGGTCCTCGGCTGGACCGCCCCCAAGATCCGCGACCCGGCCGCCGCGGACCGGTGGACCTGGCTGATCATCACCTGCCACGCCCAGCTCCGCCTGGCCCGCCCGCTCGCAGATGACCTGCGCCTGCCCTGGGAACGCCCGGCCCCGCCAGGCAGGCTGACCCCCGCCCGGGTCCGCCGCGGGTTTCGGAACATCCGCGCGGCCATGCCCTGCCCGGCCGGTGCGCCGAAACCCGGCAAGCCCGGCCCAGGGCGCCCGCCCGGATCAAAGAACCGCCGCCCCGCACCCCGCTACGACGTGGGGAAAACCACCAGAAGAGAACGAACGCTCAAAGCACGGCGCGAACGCGCAGGTTAAAAAACAAGCTAAGGGATACAAGCGGGCGCGGCGGGCCGGCCGGGCGCGGTGGCCCTGACGCCGCGGTCCAGGCCGGTACATACGGGCCTGGGCCGCGGCCGGGCGGGGCTGCGTCTCGCCCGGGCGGACTGGCCGGGGCTTAGCTGCTGGTGGGTGCGGGGTCGAAGTAGTGGCCCTTGCCGAGGTCGTCGAGGAGGCCGGGCTGGGTTGGCTGCCAGCCCAGTAGCTCGCGGGTCAGCGCGCTGGAGGCCGGGGCGTCAGCGCCGAGGAAGGGTGCCAGCCAGCGGAAGTGCTCGCCGGCCTGCTCGGGCGGGACGGAGACCACCGGCAGGTTCAGGTGGCGCCCGATCACCTCGGCGATGTCACGGATCGGCACGCCCTCGTCGGCGACCGCGTGCAGCGCCGAGCCCGCCGGGGCCTGCTCGACCGCCAGGCGGAACAGGTGCGCGGCGTCGAGCCGGTGCACGGCGGGCCAGCGGTTCGTCCCGTCGCCGATGTAGCCGGACACGCCGGTGTCGCGGGCGATGCCGACCAGGGTGGCCATGAAGCCGTGGTCTCCGTCGCCGTGCACGGTCGGCGGGAGCCGCAGCACCGACGGAGCGGACACCGCGGGAGGCGAGGGAGAGCGTCAGCAGGTCCGTGGCGGCCCGGGTGCGCGGCCCGCCGCTCAGGTGCGCCGCGGAGCCGGGATCGCGCCCGTCGCGTTCGGTGGCCACCCGCCCGGGGGCCAGCATGAGCGTGCCCGAGGCGATGACGAACGGCCGGCCCGAACCCGCCAGCGCCTCGCCGAACGTCTCGACCGCGCGGCGGTTCGCGTCGGCCGCGGCCTCGAAGCCGCCCGAGAACGCGATGTCGTGCTTGAACGCGAGGTGAATGACGCCGTCTGAGGCGGCTGCGGCGCTGCGCAGGATGTCGAGGTCATCGATGGTGCCCCGCTGCACCCGGGCCCCGGCCGCGGTGAGGGCGGCGGCCGAGGCATCCGAGCGGGCCAGCCCGGTGACCTCATGGCCTGCGCCGATGAGCTCGGGGACGACGGCGGAGCCGATCCAGCCGGACGCGCCGGTGACGAAAACGCGCATGAGAGAAACCTCCCGATGGCGGGCCGTCCCCGCGCGGGGGCGGCCGGTCCGATGTCAGTTACTGTCATCAGCGTAGCACTGATGTCAGTCCCTGTCATCACGTATCATCGGGGCATGAGCCGGTGGGAGCCCAACGCGCGCGGCCGCCTCGAGCAGGCCGCCCTGGAGCTGTTCGTCGAGCGCGGGTTCGAGCAGACCACGGTGGCCGAGATCGCCCAGCGTGCCGGGCTCACCGAGCGGACGTTCTTCCGGTATTTCGCGGACAAGCGCGAGGTCTTGTTCGCGGGCGCGGGCGCGCTGCAGGAGTTCCTCGTGCGGGCGGTCGCGCAGGCCCCCGATTCCGCCACGCCGCTCGACGCCATCGCCGGCGCCCTGCAGGCCGCTGCCCCGCTGTTCGCCGAGCGCGGCGACTACCCCCGGCGGCGCCAGGCGGTCATCGCGGCGAACGCCGAGCTCCGCGAACGCGAGCTGATCAAGCTGGCCGCCCTGGCCGCCGCGATGGCCGGCGCGCTGCGCGAGCGCGGCATCCCCCCGTCGGCGGCCAGCCTGGCGGCCGAGGCCGGGATCGCGGTGTTCCGCATCGCGTTCGAGCGCTGGACCGCCGAAGACTGCCACCCCGACCTGGCCAAGCTCATCCGGGAATCACTCGACGAGCTCAAGGCCGTGACCGCGGGCCGATGACCACCAGGCCCGGAAAGGCCAAGACCGCACCTGCCGCCAAGACCCACGACCCATAACGATCACCAGGTGCCTTACCCACCGGCAGCGCTACGGCTAAGGCCTCAGGCATGCTGGCAATGCCTCAACTTAATGATCTTGCAGTCTGCGCGCTTTTCCCACTTCTGCCATCATCGACTTCCGCTTGGCTTCCGACTACATACCCATGCACCATTTGATGATCATGGCCAATCACGTGCAAGCTTTCGCGGGCCCGGCAAGCAGTGATCATGGCGTGGAGGAAGCTGAGCTAGGGTCGCGACGAGCGAGGTGTGGCTGGCTTGATCAGCAGGCTGCCGGCCTAAATCACCCGGGCGGTCAGCCTTCGCGGATCTCGCGGATGGTGACGGTGAGTGACCCTTCTTCGAGGAGTGTGAGTGCAGAGCCGTCCCGGGGGTGGAAGCGCAGCGGAAGCTTGTCTTCGGGCTGGGGCAGTGCAGATCTGAGCCAACCAGCAAGATCGACTCCCACTCTGCTCCCGAAATCGGGCATCGACCAAGCAGGAGGCCCGCCCGTCATCTGGGTCAGGCCTCCTGAACTGGGGTTTCATCGGGGTGAGCGAGGGTGCCCGGTCTCAAGACATTGAGGACAGGTGTCTCAAGACATCCAGGACAGTTACCGGGTGCTGACGGTGTGGCTGCGGGGCTAGCAGGCCGGCGGCCGTGACGCTCCCTAGATGTCGAAAGCCCGGCTGGTCATCACGGCGGTCACGGTTGAAAAGCGTCCGGTCAGCGAGGTAGCCCGTAGTTATGGCGTGGCCCGGTCCTGGGTCTATGCGCTGCTGGCCCGCTACCGGGAGGAGGGTGAGGCGGCGTTCGAGCCGCGGCCGCGGCGGCCGAAGACCTCGCCGCGGGCGATCCCGGATGCCGCCGTCAGCCTGATCACCGGGGTCCGGAAGGACCTGGCGGGCCAGGGCCTGGACGCGGGGCCGCACACTATCGCCTGGCACCTGGCCTGCTACCACGGCATCCGGGTCTCCGCGGCGACCATCAGCCGTTACCTGGCCCGGGCAGGGATGCTGACCCCCGAACCGCGCAAGCGGCCGAAGTCGTCTTACCTGCGGTTCGCCGCCGAGATGCCTAATGAATGCTGGCAGGCCGACTTCACGCATTATCCGCTGGCCGGCGGGACGGACACCGAGATCCTGGCCTGGCTGGATGACCATTCCCGCTACCTGCTGCGCATCACCGCGCACCGCCGTGTCAGCGGCCCCGCCGTCGTGGCGCAGTTCCGCGCTGCCGTCACCGAGCACGGCATTCCAGCCTCAACCTTGACCGGCAACGGGCTGGTCTTCACGACGAGATTCGCCGGCGGCCGGGGCGGTCGCAACGGCTTCGAAGCCGAGCTGCGCCGCCTGGGGGTGCGGCAGAAGAACGGCCGGCCCAGCCACCCGCAGACCCAGGGCAAGATCGAGCGGTTCTGGCAGACCCTCAAGCCCTGGCTCGCCTCCCAGCCTGCCCAGCCCGCCACCCTCGCCCAGCTCCAGGCCCTGCTCGATAACTTCACCACCGTCTACAACCAGCACCGGCCGCACCGGGCCCTCCCGCACCGCGCCACCCCGGCCACCGCCTGCGCAGCCCGCCCGAAAGCCGCGCCCGGCAACCGGGCCGCCGACACCCACGACCGTGTCCGCACCGACCGGGTCCACGCCGACGGCAAGCTCACCCTCCGCCACCACGGGAAACTCCACCACATCGGGATCGGGCGGACCCATGCCCGGACCCCCGTCCTGATGCTCATCCGTGACCTGGACATCCGCGTCATCACAGCCGCCACCGGCGAACTCCTGCGCGAACTGACCCTCGACCCCACCAGGGACTACCAGCCCACCGGACGGCCACCCGGCCCGCAACCGAAAACACCCCGACCCTAACGAGGGTTCGGGGTGTCCTCGATGTCTCGAGACATCACACGGGGTGAGCGAGGGGATTCGAACCCCCGACATCCAGGACCACAACCTGGCGCTCTAACCAACTGAGCTACGCCCACCAAAGCCGCGCCAACGCCGACGGCGACGGGCGCGCCACTGAAGCATATCGGGATCGGCTTACCGGTCCGAACCGGAATCGCCGGGCCGCGGCGGGTCAGCCTTCCCGTCCGCGTCGCCGTGCGGCGGCGCACCCGCGAGCCGGACCCCGATGGCCCGCGCGGTCGCCGAATCCGGGCCGGGCTTCGGCACGAATATTGCCTCGCGGTAGTACTGAAGTTCGCGCACCGACTCCTTGATGTCGGCCAGCGCCCGGTGCCCGCCGGTCTTGACCGGGCTGGCGAAGTACGCCCGCGGGTACCACCGGCGGGCCAGCTCCTTGATGCTCGACACGTCCACCATCCGGTAGTGCATGTACGCGTCGAGTTCGGGCATGTCGCGGGCCAGGAAGGACCGGTCGGTGGCGATGGAGTTGCCGCACAGCGGCGCCTTGCGCGGCTCCTTCACGTGCCCGCGCACGTAGTCGAGCACCCGCTCCTGGGCCTCGGCGAGCGTGATGCCCGCTTCCAGCACGCTGAGCAGCCCGGAGGCGGTGTGCATGCTGCGGACGATGTCGACCATCTGGTCCAGTGCCTCGGGGGGCGGCTTGATGACCTCATCGATGCCGTCGTCAAGCAGATTGAGCTCGTCGTCGGTCACCACGCAGGCGATCTCGATCAGCGCGTCGCGCGCCAGGTCGAGGCCGGTCATCTCGCAGTCGATCCAGACGAGCCCGTCGGTCATCTGCCCAGCCTAGAGCCTCGGCGGCCATATCGAGGCATGAGTGATACCGAACGGCTACCGATCGGCCGGTCCCTCGGCACGCTGGAGTATGTGCTCGGGGACCGGAATCCCGGCCGGCATCGCGGTGTCAGGCTCGGGCCGGCCGAACTGCACTCGCGCGGGCACGACGCCGGCCCATATGTCGAGGTCATAGTCTTCCGGGTCGTCCGACGGTGCCCCGGTGCGGATCTTGACCGATGCCTCAGCCAGCGGGATCGCCAGTACTGCCGTGGCCGCCATTTCCTTCCGCGTAGGAGCCCGTGACGCGTCCCACCGGCCGGGGATCATGTTCTCCACGATGACCCGCAGGGCCTCCAGCCGCTCGGGCTCGTCGGTCACGATCCTGGCCGTGCCGTACACCATCGCGCTGCGGTAGTTCATCGAATGGTGGAACACCGCGCGCGCGCAGACCAGCCCGTCCAGGTGCATGACGGTCACGCAGGCCGGCTGCCCGTCGGCGGCGAGCAGGGTCCGGTTGGCGGTCGAGCCGTGCAGGTAGAGGGTGTCGTCGATCCGCCCGTACGCGGTGGGCAGCACGCGCGGCTCGCCGTCGCAGATGACACCGAGGTGGCAGATGAATCCGGCGTCGAGCACGGCGTACAGGTCCGCGCGGTCGGTCCGGCCGCGCTCGGGCAGGCGGCGGACTCTGGTGCGCGGGGTGGCGGACAGCGGCATCTGAATGCTCATGATCCTCGACGGTAGGGTGACAAGTGGACTGGCAGCAAGTGCCACTTCATGATGAAGGAGGGTGACCACTTTGCAGCGGGTGACCGTGGAGCCGCCGCTCGTCCTCGATCGCGGCGGGCCGGTGCCGATGGCCGTCCAGATCACCGGGCAGCTGCGCGCTGCCGTGGCCGGCAACCGGCTGCGGGCCGGGGAGCGGCTGCCGTCGTCCCGGTCGCTGGCGACCTCGCTGGGAGTCAGCAGGACAGTGATCACCAACGCCTACCTGCAGCTGTTCGCGGAGGGCTGGCTGGAGGGGCGGCACGGCTCCGGCACGTACGTGGCCCAGGGCGCGGCCGGCGGACGGGCGATGCCGGCCCGGCCGAGCCAGCCGCCAGCGCCGGCCCAGGCCGAGGCGTCAGCTCTGGGGCCGGCGGTCCGGCACGGGGAGCCGCCGCTGATCGAGATGCGGCCCGGGGTCCCCTGGGTGGCCGGCATCGACCAGGCCGCATGGCGCCGGGCCTGGCGGCGGGCGGGCGACGCTGCGCCGTCCCGGTGGCCCGATCCGCGCGGCCTCCCGGCGTTGCGCCAGGCGCTGTGCGGCTACCTGCGCCGTACCCGCGGGCTTGACTGCACGCCGGACCACGTCCTGATCACACGCGGCGTGGCCAGCGGGCTGTCACTGCTTGCCGCCGCGCTGCTGCGACCGGGCGAGCTGGCCGGGCTGGAGGAGCCGGGGTATCCGGTGGGGCGCGCGATCCTGGCCGGGCGGGGCGTACGGGTCGTGCCCTGCCCGGTTGACTCCCACGGCCTGGTCACCGATCGGCTGCCTGACGGCCTGCGCCTGATGTACTCGACGCCGGCTCATCAGTACCCGCTCGGCGGCAGGCTGCCGGTGCCGCGCCGTCAGGAGCTCGTGGCCTGGGCGCGGGCCGCGGGGGCCCTGGTGGTCGAGGACGACTACGACAGCGAGTTCCGTTATGACGTGGCCCCGCTGCCCGCGCTCTACGGCCTGGCTCCGGACACGGTGGCCTACCTGGGCACGACGGCCAAGACTCTGACGCCGGCGCTGGGGGTCGGCTGGCTGGTGGCCAGGCCCGACTTGATCGGCCGGCTGGCGGGCACCCGGGAGAGCCTGGGTGACCGCACCGACGAGGCAGCCCAGGGCGCCCTGCTCGCCATGATCGAGACCGGCGACCTGGACCGGCACGTCCGGCGGATGCGCCGCGAGTACGCGCGGCGCCGGGACGCGATCGTATCCGCGCTCGGGGATCCCGCGGTGCCGGCCGCGCTGCGCGGCGACACGGCGGGCCTGCACGTGGTGCTGGAACTGCGCCGCGGCAGCGAGGACGAGGTGGCCGCGGCCGCCCTCGCCCGCGGAGTGAAGGTGCACACGCTGCGCCGTTTCTTCGCCGGGCCCGTGACGGCGCAGGGACTGGTGCTCGGTTACGGCGGACTGTCCCTGGCTCAGGCTGCGGCAGCCGCCGCCGTGCTGCGCGACGTCCTGGCCGGGCTTGCGGCCGGGTAGTCCTCAGCCCACCCCGGCCAGAGCGCCGGCCTGGTCGCCGGCCTCCGCGTGCACGCCGGCCATGCTGGTCACCATGGCCGGCCGTACCCGCTGCTCTTCGTGCTCACCCGGCAGCGCGGCATCGCGGGCGAGCGGGACCGGTACCCCGGTCAGCCTTTCCACGTCGATGGCGCCGGGACCGGCGGCCAGGCGGCAGGGCACCTGAGAGGCGCCGAAGTGACCGCCGGATGCCCACAGTCTGCGACTGCGGACGGCGGTGTGCGCGCAGCTGTACGGGGCCGGGCGCCCGGCAGGCCAGCACCGCGCGATCTGCCAGGAGTCGAGCCAGTCCAGGATCGCCTCCGCCCCGGCCATCGGCCCGGAGGTGAACGGCGCGCGGCCGAATCCGACCACGCCCACCTGGACGCACAGCCGTCCTTCGGCATGCACGTCCGCGGCCCCGTCGTTCGGCTGCTCGGCCAGCGGGCCTGTCGAGTACGCGTCTGCCGGTTCTTCGCGGTCGGTGTCGGCCACGCTCAGGGCCAGGGCGGCCCGGACGATGGGAATGAGCTGCACGGTCTGCCCGGTCAGTGGATTCCATACCAGGTGGCAGGGACGGCCGAGCTGGTTCAGCCGCTCGGCCGCCGAATGGGCCGAGATGAGCTGCGGATCCGCGCCCAGGGTCAGCCAGACCACCCGGGGGGCACCGCCCTTCATCTGACCGCCGTCGGCCACCGCACGAACATAACCGGCACCCGGCATCCACGCGTCTCCCACGGCACTCCCTCACAGCGGTCTAGACCTTTGGCCCTGCTCTCTCCTCTCACTTGCCTACGTCAGGGTGGCGCATTAGTCCATAGGCGCGCCGCGAGTTATTGCCCGGAAGCTGGTATTCATGGTTGGTTGAGTGACGCAGTTCCCTGCTGGCCCAACTGCAGGTAAGAGCCGGGTTACCGGCGGGTAAGGCAAGGATGGCAATGACGGCCGACGGCACGACCCCCGCAGACGCCCCGGTTCAGGCCGGCGGCCCGGCCTCCGCAGACGGGCCGGTCCCGGGAATCGAGAGCGTCCCCCGGCTCGCCCGGTGGCTGGCCGCGCACGGCGTGCCCGCGGCCCGGCGGCTGCCGTCGGTGCACTTGATCGCGGGCGGGCGGTCCAACCTGACCTACAGGCTGGAGTTCCCGGCACCCTCAAAGCCGGACCGGCTCGTGCTGCGCCGTCCGCCACTCGGTCACGTCCTGCCCACCGCGCACGACATGACCAGGGAGTACCGCCTGATCTCGGCCCTGCGCGACACCAGCATCCCGGTAGCCAGGCCGGTCGCGTTCTGCTCTGACACCGAGATCGTCGGCGCGCCGTTCTACGTGATGGAGTATGTGGACGGCGAGGTGGTGCGGACCAGGGACCAGGCTGCCATGATCGCCCCGGAGCAGGCCCGCCTGGTATCGGAGCGGCTGGCGGAGATGCTGGCCGCGATTCACCAGCTGGACGTGGCGTCGGCGGGGCTCGGCGATTTCGGCCGGCCTGAGGGGTATCTGCGCCGGCAGCTCACCCGCTGGCAGCGGCAGTGGGAGCTGTCCGCCTCCCGCGACGTGCCCGGCTATGCGGAGCTGGTGGCCAGGCTGGAGGCCGGACTGCCCGAAACGAGCGAGGGAACGCTGGTGCACGGCGATTTCCGGCTGGACAACGTGCTGCTCGCCATCGGCGCTGATCCGCGGATCACCGCCGTGGTCAACTGGGAGATGGCCACGCTGGGTGATCCGCTCGCAGACCTGGCCCTGACGCTGGTCTACTGGGCCGACCCGGAGGACACCGAGTGGGCCGACGTCCAGGTGGGCGCGACCGCCACCTCCAGTCCCGGCTTCCTGACCAGGGCCGAGTTCGCGGCGAGCTATGCGGCGAGGACCGGCCGCGACCTGTCCGGCATTGGCTACTACATGGCGTTCGGCTGCTTCAAGCTGGCTGTCGTGCTCGAGGGGATCAACGCCAGGTTCCTGCAGCACAAGACGGTGGGGGAGGGTTTCGACCAGGAGGGCAAGGCGGTCCCCGTGCTGATCGCGCGCGCGCACCGCATGCTCGACTCGGATCCGCTGTGACTTTCCCGGCGGGCCGGCGGCCTGACCGGATCCGCTGACCCTGACAGAAAATCCGTGTGGCCCGGCGCCCCGCTCTCGCCGGGCCACACGTCTGCGCCCCCGATCACAACCATGAGGCCCGGCACCCCGCTCTCGCCGGGCCTCACGTCCGTCCCCCGCTCCGTGTTCGTGTGGCCCGGCGCCCCGCTCTCGCCGGGCCACACGTCTGCGCCCCCGATCACAATCATGGAGCCCGGCGCCCCGCTCTCGCCAGGCTCCACGTCTTTGCATGAGGCCCGGCGCCCCGCTCTCGCCGGGCCTCACATGTTGAGGACGCGCGGCCAAGCCGGGCGGTTCACACGGTTGCGGAGGTTTTCTGCCCCGATTTTCACGCCTTGCTGGCGGGCCGGCTCACGCGGCCGGATCAGGGCTTTCCCGCCTGCGTCGGGGCCGACCGGAATCCGGTTGCCGCGCGGCAGGCGGCGGGCTTTCCTGGATGGATGCCGCGACGATTTCCTGACGACGTGCCCGTCCTGACCGACGGCACGGTGCGCTTGCGCGCCCACTGCCCGCAGGACGCCGCCGCCATCGTCGAGCAATGCACCGACCCGCAGAGCATGCGGTTCACCACCGTGCCCAGGCCCTACGGCCGGAGGCAGGCCCGGCAGTTCCTGGACCTGGTGGGCCGGGAGTGGCAGACATGGTCGCTGACCTCGGCCCGGTCCTGGGCGATCGACCTCGGGCAGCTCCCGGAGCCTGGACCATTCGCCGGTTCCATTGACTATCGCCCGACCGGGGCGGGCACGGCCGAGGTCGGCTACGGCCTGCATCCGAAGGCACGGGGGCGCGGCCTCACCGTGCGAGCCCTCGATCTCGTCCTCGGCTACGCCTTCGGCGAAGACGGCATCGAGGTGATGCACTGGCGCGCCGTCGTCGGCAACTGGCCGTCCCGGAAGGTGGCATGGCGGTGCGGCTTCCGGATGGAGGGAACGGTGCGCGGGTTCTGCCCGCTGCCCGGGGGGGCGCAGGACGCGTGGATCGGATCTTTGCACCGCGACGACCCGCGGCGGCCGTGCGAGCCCTGGCCGCCGGCGGCTGACGGCGGGGCCGCCGGGCGGGTCCAGCCGGGTGCGGGACACTGGGGCGCGTGGCAACGATTGCCGCGGTACATGACGCGGCCGACCCGCGGCTCGCCGACTACACGCGGCTTACCGACGTCAGGCTGCGCAAGAGCCTCGAAGCCGCGCACGGGCTGTTCGTCGCGGAGGGGGAGAAGGTCATCCGCCGCGCGCTCGCCGCGGGCTACCCGCCGCGGTCGCTGCTGATCACCGAGCGCAGGCTGGCCGGGGTTGCGGATCTGCTGAGCGCCTGCCCCTGCTTCGCCTACGTGCTGCCGGATCCGGTAGCCGAGCAGGTGACCGGGTTTAACGTGCACCGCGGCGTACTGGCCTCGATGGCCAGGCTCCCCGTCCGCGAGGTCGGCGACGTGCTGGCCGGTGCCCGCCGCATCGTGGTGCTCGAGGACATTGTCGATCACACGAACCTGGGTGCCATCTTCCGCTGCGCGGCCGGGTTCGGCATGGACGCCGTGGTCCTCGCGCCCCGGTGCGCCGATCCGCTGTACCGGCGGGCCTTGCGTGTCTCGATGGGCGCCGTTTTCGCCGTCCCTTACGCCCGGATGAGCGACTGGTATCACGGGCTTGAGGAGCTGCGCGAGGGCGGATTCCGGTTGCTCGCGCTGACGCCCGATCAGGCCGCGGTGCCGATCGGCGCGGTAGTACAGGGGGAGCGGGCCGCGCTGATGCTGGGCACCGAGGGCGATGGCCTGTCGTCGCGCTGGCGGCATGAAGCCGACGACGCCGTGTGCATACCCCTGGCCGCCAAGGCGACGGCGGCCGGCGTTGACTCCCTCAACGTGGTCGCCGCCGCCGCGATCGCGTGTCACTGTTTCACCGGCATCGGCCAGCCGTAGCGGCCGTCGCGCCAGGCCCTGGCGCGCTGCGTTCGGTGCTACTGGGTGGGAGCCAGCAGCGACTCGGGACCCTGCAGCGGCGACGTCTGGTCGGCTACCCGGCCGTCGCGCAGGAATACCACCCGGTCGGCCCACGATGCGAGCTGCGCGTCATGAGTCACTACCACGCCGGCCACGCCCCGCCCGCACGCGCTCCGCATCAGGCGCATGACCTGTTCCGCGTTGACCGAGTCGAGCGCCCCCGAGGGCTCGTCGGCCAGTACCAGGTGCCGCTCACCGACCACGGCCCTGGCGATCGCCACCCGCTGCCGCTCGCCTCCGGACAGCTGATCAGGAAATCGCGATGCCTGGTCGGCCATGCCGAGTCCTTCCAGCGCATTCAGGCCGACGGCCCGCGCCGCCCTGGGACCGACGCCGTCGAGTTCCAGCGGCAGGGCAACGTTCTCCGCCGCGGTCAGCCCGGCCAGCAGGTTGTAGTCCTGGAACACGTAGCCGATCATCCGGCGGCGCAGCTGCGCCTTCGCGTTGCGCGACATCGCAGCCAGAGCGGCCCCGCCGACCAGCACCTCGCCGCTGGTCGGCTCCTCGAGACCGCCGGCGATGGTCAGCAGCGTGCTCTTGCCCGATCCGCTCGGGCCCATCACCGCCACCAGCGTGCCGACCTCGACCGACAAGTCGATGCCGCGCAGCGCTTGCACCTGGGTCGGCCCGTGGCCGTAAAGCTTCCAGACCCCCCGCAGCTCGAGGGCGGTCACCGTCGCACCCCCAGCTTCCGGCGCGGCCTGGGCAGCGCCGAGACGACATCCGCGGGCCGCCCGCTGGCCGCCGGGGCCGCGGCCGTGGCATCGGCCGCGGCTCGCTTGAGGCGACCGTCCGCCGCGTCGAGCCACCGGACGACCGCGTCCAGCCGGAACAGCTCGGCGTCGACCGCGAGCCCCAGGCTTACGTCGCTGGCGGCCGCGTCGTCCTTGATGCGCGTCCACTGCTGCATCAGCTCCACCACATACCGCCGGTGCACCTGGATCACCTCGTGTACGTCGGTGCCCGGCACCTGCAGCGCCACCAGGACCTTGATCACCAGCTCGTCGCGGGGCGGGGCGCTCAGGTCCGGCGGCGTGCGCAGCCAGCCGGCCAGTTCCTCCTCACCCTGCACGGTGATCCGGAAGCCCTTCTGCGGGCCGTCCTGCCCGGTGTCGTCGGACTCGACAAGCCCGTCGCGCTCAAGCCGCTGCAGGGTGGTGTATACCTGGCCCACGTTCAGTGGCCATACCTCGCCGGTCCGCGCCTCGAATTCCTGACGCAGCTGGAGGCCGTACTTAGGTCCCTCGCTCAGCAGCGCCAGCAGGGCGTGCGGGACGCTCATGACCCCGCCCTGGCTCGTATCATACTGAGTATGCTACGAGTCGGCACGGGCTGCCGCAAGCCAGGCTCCGTGATAGCCGGGCCGCCGCGCCGGAGTTACAAACCCGCCTGGCTGGGCAGTTGTCCTGCATGGCTCTAGTGAGAGGTGCCGCGCGGCCCATGCTGGCCTCGATCTTCGTCCTGCAGGGCTTCGACGCCATGGTTAATCCCGAGCGAGTTTCCGCGCGGGCTGAGTCCGTGGTCCAGCCGCTGGCCGAACGCGTCCCGCTGATACCGAAAGAGACCGAGCAGGCGGTGCGCCTCAACGGCGCCGTCCAGTTCGCCGGCGGCCTGCTCCTCGGCATGGGCCGCCTGCCGCGGCTGTCGGCTCTCGCCATCGCGGCGACCCTGGTGCCGACCACCCTGGCCGGGCACCGGTTCTGGGAATCCGACGACAAGCAGGAGCGTGCGGCGCAGCGCATCCACTTCCTGAAGAACCTGTCGATACTTGGCGGCCTCCTGATCGCCGCGGTGGACACGGCCGGCCAGCCCTCGCTCGGCTGGCGCGCCGAGCACGCGGTCCAGTCCGCGCGCAGGGACGCGACGCGGGCCAGCCAGATCGCCGAAGCGTCGCGCAAGGCCGGGTTCATGGCCGGGTTCAAGGCCGGCACGAAGGCCGGGGCCAAAGCCGGTGCCAAAGTTGGCACGAAGGCCGGCGCCGGCAAGGCTGGCGCAAAGACCGCACGGCGGGCCGGCGCCAAGGCAGCTCGCAAGGCCGGTGCCCGGGCGAGCGGGGCCGGCCGCCGGCCGGCCAGGTAAGTTACCTCGGCTGGTCTTTACCCCGTCGAGGCGCGAGGCAGAACCTGCACCTCCGCGTCTGCCAGCATCCGGAGCGACCGGTTCTCCCGGGTGCGCTCCCACGGGTAGAACAGCAGCTGATCAAGGGGGTACCACAATCCGACCCACGTCAGTACCGCGCCCAGCACGGTGCCGACGATGCCGCTCGGGGAGATGGTCGCCAGGGTTATCCCTATGGCCGCCACCGGAAGCCCGACCTTGAGGGAGGCCAGGCCGTCGCCGAGCCCGCCTCGCCGTTCTGAAAGGTTGTAGCGAATCCGCACCTCGCAGTAGCTCCGGACGGCGCGGGGCACTGCCTGATCTCCGCCAGCCGTCAGCTCGGCCGCGGGCACGCTGATCTCCAGCCGGACCGGACGGCGGGAATAGGGCTGTCTGCGCAGTTCGCTGATCGCGTAGTCGATCCCGGTCGCGTAGTAGTAGCGGCGGTCGTGGTTGAACAGGTCGGCCTGCGGCGGATTGAACAGCTCGCCCAGGTGCTCCAGGCGCAACGAGATCACCCGCTGCTGGCCGGGGACGCCTTCGGCGGCCCTCGTCCGCGCTGTCTTTGCCGTCTGCCCCGCGTCGGCCGGCGTCTGCCCCGCGTCGGCCGGCGTCTGCCCCAGGTCGGCCGGCGGCTGCCCCAGGTCGGCCGGCGTCTGCCCCAGGTCGGCCGGCGGCTGCCCCGCGTCGGATGGCGGCTGCCCCAGGTCGGATGGCGGCTGCCCCACGCCGCCGGCCGGCTCCTCCAGGCCGCGGCCGCAGCCCCGGCAGGGATGCCAGGCGACCCGTGGGTCACCCGGCGGCGCGGCCACCAGGCGGTCATCCCCGAGCCGTCCTCGCCGCGAACCGCGCCCCGCCGCGGCAGGCCAGAGTGCCCCAGGCCAGGTTCATGGGACGGGGTGGGCGCACCGCCCCATAGCGCGCCTCCTGCGCACGGGATACTCCCCTTCAGCGCCGGTCCGGATCGCTCCGAGCCCGGTCAGGCCCCGTCCGGGCTGCCGTTGCCGCTGAGCGAGCGCTCCGGCGGCACGATGCAGCACGGTCTCGGTCATTGCCGCCCAGATTATGCCCTCGACCGCCGTAACCTACGCCTGGCCGGGTTCGCCGCGATCACGCCGCCCGGCTACCGCCGCCGCTTGCGGGTCCCGGCCGAGGCGCCGCTGGTCAGCCGTTGAGGTCGTCCCGCCATGACAGCCACTCCCGCAACTTGGCCAGGTCGTAGTGCGGGCCGCCGGCGCCGACAGTGAACAGCGTCACGCCGAGATCGCGCAACGGGGGACCCGCGTCCTCGGGATGGCCGCCCACCAGCACCGAGTGCTCGATCTCGGCCGGGTTCCGGCCGGCTTCGGCGCAGTGCCGGGCGAGGACCCGCGTCTTGCGGGCCAGTTCGTCCCCCTCCGCGAAGGTGTGCCAGATGTCCGCGTGCCTGGCCACGATCCGGAGCGTCTTCTGCTCCCCGCCGCCGCCGATCAGCATCGGAATTGCGCGGGTCGGGGCGGGATTCAGCTGAGCCAGCCGGTTCTCGATCCTCGGCAGCGCGCTGGCCAGATCAGCCAGCCGGCTGCCTGGCGTGCCTGGCTCATAGCCGTATTCCGCGTACTCCCACTCCCTGAAGCCGGCGCCGATGCCGAGGATGAGCCGGCTCCCGCTGATGTGGTCGACCGTGCGCGCCATGTCCGCGAGCAATTCCGGGTTGCGATAGCTGTTGCAGCTGACCAGGGCGCCGATCTCGGCCCGGGACGTGGACTCGGCCCAGGCGCCCAGCATCGTCCAGCACTCGAAGTGCTTGCCGTCGCGACCTCCGGTGAGCGGGAAGAAGTGGTCCCAGTTGAACAGCATGTCCACGCCGAGTTCGTCGGCTTCGGCCGCCGCGCGGCGGATGGCTGCATAGTCGGCGTGCTGCGGCCTGACCTGCAGGCCTATCCGCACCCGTCGTTCTGGTGCTGAACTCACGATCATCACCCGGGCCACTCAGGGCTGGTCCTGGCGGGAAAAGTATCACGGTGCAGTTGCTCGTGCACCGAGGGCCACAAGCGCTATCATCCGGGTGTGTCTTGCACATGCAAGGCATGATGCACGTGCATAAGACTTGTGCATCTCGGACATACCGTGCGATGTGCCGCTCATCAGGACATAGCGGCGACCGCGCACGAGAAGGCGTTTGCGACGGACACTGACGCCCCCGTGGGCTTCGACGTGGTCTCGGTACAGCCGGGCAGCGGCCCGACTGTACTGCGCATCCTGCTGGGCTCCCAGCTGCGCAGACTGCGAGAGCGCAGGGGCATCACCCGCGAGGACGCCGGCTACACGATCCGTGCCTCCGGATCCAAGATCAGCCGGATGGAGCTTGGCCGGGTCAGCTTCAAGGAGCGCGACGTCACCGACCTGCTCACGTTGTACGGAGTCAACGACCCGGGCGAACGGGCCACCCTGGTGGACCTGGCCCGGCAGGCCAACTCGCCCGGCTGGTGGCACAAGTACGGTGACGTGCTGCCCGACTGGTTCCAGGTCTTCGTGGGCCTCGAGGAGGCCGCGTCGCTCATCCGCAGCTATGAGATCCAGTTCGTCCCAGGCCTGCTGCAGACAGAGGACTACGCGCGCGCCGTCGTCCAGCACGGCCGGCGGGCGGCGGATCCGGAGGAGGTAGAGCGCCGGGTCAGCCTCAGGAAGGACCGGCAGCAGGTGCTCACCAGGCCCAATCCTCCCCGGCTGTGGGCCGTGGTGGACGAGGCGGTGCTGCGCCGCCCCATTGGCGGGGGCGGGGTGATGGAAGGCCAGCTGGAACGCCTGATCGAGGCGGCCAAGGAGCCGAATATCACGCTCCAGGTGATGCCGTTCGGTTTCGGCGGGCACGCCGCCGAGGCCGGTTCGTTCATCATCTTGCGCTTCCCCGAGCATGACCTGCCGGACGTGGTGTACCTGGAGCAGCTGACCAGCGCCCTGTACCTGGACAAGCGAGAAGACTCGGAACGATACAGCGAGGTCATGGAACGCCTGAGCGTAGAAAGCGAACCTCCCGAAAAGACAGCCGACATCCTGAACCGGATCCTTGAGGAAGTTCACCAATGACTCACCCGTACAACGGGATCCCCGCGCCCGAGCTGGCGGGGATCTGCTGGCAGAAGAGCCGTCGCAGCAACTCCCAGGGGGCCTGCGTCGAACTGGGCGGGCTGGCCGGCGGCCAGATCGCGATCCGCAATTCCCGGTATCCCGACGGCCCGGCCCTGCTCTACACGCGGGCCGAGATCCGCGCCCTCATCGAGGGCGCGAAGGAGGGCGACTTCGACCATCTCCTCCGGTAGAAGCCGACTCTCCTGACCCGGTTCAGCCGGGTCCTGCCGGCCGTCGCGCCTGCCTGGGGCGCGACGGCCGGCTGGCGTACCGTCCCGCAGCGGTTAGAGTCCGAGGGTGGTGATCGAGCAGGAGGAAGCCGCTTCGCCGACGCTGACACCCCGGCAGATCCGGTGGGAGATCTTCGTCGTCTTCGCGGTATCGCTGGGGGCCAGCGGCCTGTACGCGTTTGTCTCCCTGATCGGCTCGCTGACCGCGCCGAAGACGCTGGGCCAGCAGCAGGCGGTGCTCAACGGCTCGCTGGCTCCGGGCCGGCCGCTGCTGGACCTCTTCCTGCAGCTCACCAACATCGCCATCGGCTTTGCCCCGGTCATACTGGTCCTCTACCTGATGTCCCGCTCCGGCGAGGGACCCTCGGATCTGGGCCTGGACGCCAGCCAGCCGGGACGGGACCTGCTCAAGGGAGCCATCCTGGCCGCGCTGATCGGCGGCAGCGGGCTGGCCCTGTACCTGGCCGCCTTCAAGCTCGGGTTCGCGCTGAACGTGGTGGCCGAGAGCCTGCCCGCGGTCTGGTGGCGGATCCCGGTGCTGGTCTTGTCCGCCGCGCACAACGGCATCCTGGAGGAGGTCGTCGTCCTCGGCTATCTGCTGAACCGGCTGGACCAGCTCGGCATGCGGCCGTCCCGGGCCATCGCCCTGAGCGCGGTGCTGCGCGGCTCCTACCACCTCTACCAGGGCTTCGGCGGATTCATCGGCAACGCGATCATGGGCGTGATCTTCGGCGTCCTGTACAAGCGGTGGGGGCGGGTGACCCCGATGATCATCGCGCACACGCTGATCGATACCGGCGCCTTCGTCGGTTACGCCGCGCTCCATGGCCACGTGTCATGGCTGCCCTGACGGGTGCGGGCCGGCGCAGCGCCGTTCGGTATCAAGCCCTGGCCGAGCCTGCGCTCTAGCGTCCAAGCCCGTCGAGCACCTCGGCACCGGGCAGGCCGGCCAGCACCGCACCCGGCAGGGTGAGCTTGGACCGCCGCAATCCGCTGCCGATCACGACCCGCGGCGCGGCGGCCACCGCGGCATCGACGAGGACCGGCCAGCCGGACGGCAGCCCGATGGGCGTGATGCCGCCGTATTCCATCCCCGTTTCCGTCACCGCCAGTTCGGTCGCGGCGAACGACGCCTTCCTGACGTCCAGCCGGCGCCGGGCCAGGCCGTTCACGTCGGCGCGCGTCGTGGCCAGTACCACGCAGGCGGCGAACCGGGCCTGGCCGTCCCGCTTCCCCGTGACGATCACGCAGTTGGCCGAATCGGCGGGGGAGACCCGGTACCGCTCGCAGAACGCCGCCGTGTCGGCCAGCTCCGGGTCAATCTCCGCCACGCCCACGCCGTCCCGCGCGGCCAGCCCGTCCAGCGCCGCCGCGACCGGCTGGGCGAGCAGGTCAGGCCGCTGCGCGGCGGGCACGGCGGCCAGTACTCCCAGGCTCATCTCCACCCGGCGCAGTCTAATGAGGCGAGCCGGCCCGGCTGCGCCGCCCCGGCTATCCTGCGGGGCATGCAGCAGCCCTCCGGCGTACCGCAGGTCATTCCGGGCACAGGTCTGCCGGCCCGCGGCGCGTCGGTCAGCGGGCTGCAGCAGGCGCTGGCTTCAGGCGCGCTGACCGCGGCCGGGCTCACCGCGTTCTACCTCGAGCGGATCCGGCGGCTCGATCCCGGGTTGCACGCGGTCATCGCGGTCAGCCCGGCCGCGGCGGCCGACGCACTGGCCAGCGACGCGGCCAGGGCCGCGGGGGCGGTCCGCGGGCCGCTCGAGGGGATCCCGGTGCTGGTCAAGGACAACATCCAGGTGGCCGGGATGCCGGTCACCGCGGGCTCGCCGGCGCTGCTGGACACCGAACCCGACGACGCGTTCCTGGTCGCCAGGCTGCGCGCGGCGGGCGTCGTGATCATCGGCAAGGCGAACCTGTCGGAATGGGCCAACTTCCGCTCCACCCGCTCGACGAGCGGCTGGAGCACGCTCGGCGGCCAGGCCGTCAACCCGCGAGGACCGGGCCGCAACCCGTCCGGATCCAGTTCGGGCTCGGCGGTGGCCGTCGCGGCCGGGCTGGCCCCGCTGGCCGTCGGGAGCGAGACCGACGGGTCGATCGTCTGCCCGGCCAGCGCGTGCGGGGTCGTGGGCATCAAGCCGACGACCGGGCTGGTCAGCCGGACGGGCATCGTGCCGATCTCGCTGGCCCAGGACACGGCGGGCCCGATGGCCGCCTCGGTGGCCGACGCCGCGGCGCTGCTTTCCGTGCTGGCCGCGGTCGACCCCGCTGACCCCGCGAGCCGGGATCTCGACGGTCCTTCCGAACGGCCCGGTGGCGCGGGCTACACCGAGTACCTGGACCCGGCCGCACTGGCCGGGGCGCGGCTGGGCGTCTGGCGGGCTGCCTCGGCCGACGCCGGGGTAGCGATAGGGGCCGTGCTGGACGCCGCCGTGACGCGACTGCGCGGCTGCGGTGCCGACGTCCAGGATCCGGCCGATCTGCCCGGCGCCGGCCAGATCGAGGGACCGGAGTTCACCGCCCTGCTGCACGAGTTCAAGCGTGACCTGAACGGCTACCTGAGCGGGCTGCCGGGCAGCCACCCGGCGACCCTGGCCGAGCTGATCGCGTTCAACGAGCGCAACGGGCGCACGGTCCTGGCCCGCTTCGGCCAGGAGATCTTCGAGCGGGCGCAGGCCTGCAGCGGTGACCTGGCCGATCCCGAGCTCACCGCGGCCCGCGCCGACGCCACCCGGCTGGCCCGGGCGGCCCTGGACGAGCCGCTGGCCGCGGGCCGGCTGGACGCGGTCGTCGCGCTCACCGCGAGCCCCGCCTGGCTGACCGACTACGTGCTCGGCGACCACGACGTGTTCCACACCTCGGCGCCCGCGGCGGTGGCCGGCTACCCGTCGGTGACCGTACCCGCGGGCGAGGTGGCCGGGCTGCCGGTCGGCCTCTCGTTCACCGGGCCGCGCGGCAGCGAGCCGAGGCTGGTCGCCCTGGCCTACGCGTTCGAGCAGGCTGGTCAGCACGGCCCAGCCTGACCCCGAAGAACACCCGGGGTCTGGCCCGGTAGCCGCCGGGCCGAGTGTTCCGCGCACGGCGGACCCGGCCGTGACTGAACGTTCCGTCATCCACTCCGCCGTCAGCCTCGACCGCAGGACCGACGGCGGCAGCGAGATAGCCTGGCGGCCATGGAGTCCTGGCGCGGCGTACCCGTCCCCGACCTGCCCGGAGCCGGGCCCGAGCCGCGGATCCGGGACACCGCGACCGGTGAGCTGGTCATCGCGGCCGACGGCCACACGGCCACGATGTACGCGTGCGGCATCACCCCCTACGACTCCACCCACATCGGGCATGCCGCCACCTTCACCTCCTGGGATCTGCTGCTGCGGGCCTGGCTGGACGCAGGCCACGAGATGACCTACGTGCAGAACGTCACGGATGTGGACGACCCGCTGCTCGAACGGGCCGCCAGGGACGGCGAAGACTGGCGTCAGCTGGCCGCCCGGGAGATCGACAGGTACCGCGGCGACATGGAGACGCTGCGGGTCCTGCCGCCGTCGCGGCTGGTCGGAGCGGTGGAGGCGATGCCGCTGATCGAGCGGTTCACCGCCCGGCTGGCCGACTGCGGCGCGCTCTATGAGCTCGACGCGGACCAGTATTTCCCCCGGCTGGCCGACGCGTCGTTCGGATCGCTGTCCGGGCTCAGCCCGCGGGCGATGGTGAAGCTGTTCGCCGAGCGCGGCGGCGACCCGGGGCGGCCCGGCAAGAAGGACCCGCTGGACGCCCTGGTCTGGCTGGCCGAGCGGCCGGGCGAGCCGTCCTGGGCTTCTGAGTTCGGCGCCGGCAGGCCCGGCTGGCACGTGGAGTGCGCGGCGATCGCCACCGCGTACCTGGGCCCGGTGTTCGACATGCAGGTCGGCGGCTCTGACCTGATCTTCCCGCACCATGAGATGAGCGCGTCGCACGCCAGGGCGGCCCTCGGCGGGCGCGGCGCGCCCGTGTTCGCCCGCCGCTACGCGCACGCCGGTATGGTCGGGCTGGACGGCGAGAAGATGTCCAAGTCGCTGGGGAACCTGGTGTTCGTGTCGGATCTGGTGGCTGGCGGCACCGAGCCAGCGGCCATCAGGCTGGCCCTGCTCGCCCACCACTACCGCGACGACTGGGACTGGACCGCCGCCGGACTGGTGGCAGCGGAAGAGCGGCTGGCCCTGTGGCGTTCGGCCGTGTCCGCCGCCGGCCGCGGCGCGGCTCCGCGTGGCGGACCCGGACGGTGTGGCGGACCCGGACGGTGTGGCGGACCCGTCAGCCTCGCCGGCCCGCCAGGCTCTGGCCGGTATCCGCGACCGGCTGGCCGACGATCTCGACGCCCCTGGCGCGCTCGCCGTGGTGGATCAGTGGGCCGAAGCGGTGCTCGCCGGAGCCGCCCCGAGCGAGGGCAGCCTGGTCCGCGACGCCGTGGATGCCCTGCTCGGCGTCGAGTTGTAGGCGCACGGTTGCCGTAGCGGGGCCGTTGCCGTAGTGGCGTGGTTGCTGTAGCGGGCGGGAGCCGCGGGGCACGGTTGCCGCAGCGGCGCGGGAGCTGCACCGGCACGGGGCGGTGGGGGGCCGTTCATAGCCCGGGCGGCCCCGGCCCGGCAAGACCCTTTCGGCCGCTGTGGACAAGTGCACGGTCACCGGCAGGGTTATCCCCAGAACGTCGTTCTCCGCTGGCCCCGCCCGCGAGACCAGCGCACGCTGGCCGCATGGAAGAGAACTCGTCGCCCCCCGATTCCGAGTCCCCCGGCCCCGGCCCGGCTGACCCTCCACCCGCCAAGCCTGCCCGGCCCTCGGCGCTGCTCCGCGTCGGCTCGCCGGACACGGTGCTGGCCGTGATCCCCGGCCTGCTTGGCTTTCACCCGAGCCGGAGCCTGGTGGTGGTTGGCGCCGGTCCGCCGCGTGGCCGTATCCAGCTGGCCTTCCGCTACGACCTGCCCGAGCCGCCGGACGCCGCCGCGGTGGCGAAGATCGCCGCGCACGCCGCTGCGGTCCTGGCCAGGCACCAGCTCACTCTGGCCATCGCGGTCGGCTACGGACCCGGGCCGATGGTCACGCCCGTGGTGGACGCGCTGGTCCGCGAGCTGCGCCTGGCCGACATTACGCTGCACGACTCGCTGCGCGTCGAGAACGGGCGGTACTGGTCCTACTCCTGCCATGACCCGCGCTGCTGCCCGGCTGAGGGCGTGCCGTTCGACCTCGCCGCGCACCCCGCCGCCGCGGCGATGTCCGCGGCGGGCAACAAGGCGCTGCGCGACCGGGGTGCCCTGGCCGCCACGATCGCCCCGCTCGGCGGGCTGGCCGAGGAGTCGATGGGCCAGGCCACCCGCCGCGCCGAACGGCACGCTGCTGACCTCATCCGGGCCGGCGCGGCCTCCGGCGGCAGGAGCGGGGCCGCCGAGCGGGTCGCTGCCGAGGGGTTGCGCGCGGTCAGCGAGGCGATTGGGGTATACCGGCGCGGCGGCCGGATCACCGGGGACGACCGCCTGGCCTGGCTGGCGGTGTCACTGTCGGACCTGAGGGTCCGTGACGACGCCTGGGCCCGGATGGTGCCCGAACAGGTCACGGCGCACCTGCGGCTGTGGACCGACCTGGTACGGCGGGTGCCTGCCCGGTACGTGCCCGCACCTGCCTCGCTGCTGGCCTTTACCGCCTGGCAGGCCGGCAATGGCGCGCTGGCCAACGTGGCCGCGCAGCGAGCCCTGGCCGCCGATCCCGGGTACTCGATGGCATTGCTGGTCGTTGAGGCGATCGGAGCCGGCGTACCGCCCTCGGCGGCGCGGCTGCCGATGACCCCCGAGGAGGTCGCGGCCAGCTACGCCCAGGCCGGGTCCGGGGACGCCGGCCAACCGCACGCCGTCCGCAAGCCCGGCAAGGCCGGGCAGCCCCGTGTGGTCCGCAAGTCCCGCCAGCCCGGCGAAGCCGGTCAGCCCGGCGTGGTCCGTAAGCCCGGCGAAGGTGGTCAGCCCAGTGTCGTGCGCAAGCCAGGCGTGGTCCGCAAGCCCGGCGAGGCCGGTCAGCCTCGCCGGGCTGGCAAGCCGCCCGAGCCCGAGGGTGACCACGGGGCACCCGAGGGTCCGGCCGGCCGTTCCCGGCTTTCACCAGACGGCCGGGGCCGGTCAGGCCGCTCCCGAGGGCGGGCGCGCCGCCCCGCGGGAGCGGCCTGCGCAGGATCGCCAGCCGCCCCCGGCAGGACACGGCTCTGCAAGTAGTCCCCGGGTGCGGCCGCGCCTCCCGGGCCGACGTCGCGCGGCGAGTAAGAACGGGCGATGCCGGCTGTGCGCGGGTGTGATCGAAGTTACGGTGTACCTGCAGGCCCGGGCTCCGGGCGGGCCGTGGCGGAAAGGACTTCGCAGATGCCACCCGATCATTTCGCGCGCAGGGTCTTGACAAGGCGGGCCGGCCCCCGGCCCGTCCCCGCGGCGGCATGGCGCTGCGCGCGGATAGCACTGGTCGCCGCGACGGTCACCGCGCTGGCCTGGCAGCCTGCCGAAGCGGCCGGTGCCGCCGTCACCGGCCCGGCGATCCCGGCCGCGGGAGCAGTGCGGGCGGCACCGGGTGCGCATGCTCAGGCTCACGTCGCCGCGCCGATCCCGGCGCCGCGCCACCACGGGAGGCTGGTCGTAGCCGGCCGGCTCCGGGACGGTAACACGGTCAGCGCCGCGGGGTTGTCCTGGCGGCCCGGACGGCTGCCGCGCGGGTACCGGCTGCTCAGCTTCGAGGTGGCCTACCAGTGGCAGGCCTGCGACCGGCACGCCCGGCACTGCGTAACCGCCGCCGACTCGACCGCCACCCCGTTCGCCGCGCGGCGTTACCTGGTCGGCCACCAGGACACCGGGCTGCGGCTGAGGATCACCGAGACCGCGGCCGAGGTGGTCGAGACCGACCCGGCCACCTTCACCTTCAAGGTCGTCCGCGCCTCGGTGAACCACCTGACCAGGAGGGCGGTCAGGTCCTACCCAGCGAACAGGCCGCCTGCGACCGAGTTCGTGAACGGCACGCCGGACGCCCGCACCGGTTCTGCGGAGGAGTACTTCCAGGTCAACCCGCCGCACTACAACTCGGCCCAGGGTGTCCCCGTGCAGCGGTACCGGATCGACCACGGGTCGTGGCGGCCGCTGCCCGCCAGCCGCGTGTTCTATACCGGCAAGCTGCGGCCCGGTCGGCACGCGGTGCAGGTGCGGACCGCCAACCGGGCCGGCGCCACGACCACGAGGTTCGGCTGGCGGGTCGTGCCGCTGCCCGCGCCCCTGGCCTGCCGGCCGCAGCGCGGGCGGCCTTGCTGGTATCCGCCGCACCTGGATTCCCGCCACCATCCGATGCGCTGGGACTGGCAGATCGGCCGGGTCACGCCGCTGCAGCGCACAGGCGCCAGCGCCGTGGACATCTACGACATCGACGGCTTCCTTACCACCCCGGCTGAGATCCGCGCCATCCACACCCGCTGGCAGGCCAGCACTCTGGCGCACCCGCGAGCCGTCTGCTACATCGACCTGGCCTGGGAGGACTACCGGCCGGACGCCAGCCCGAGCCCGTTCGGCAGGTACTTCCCCGCCTCGGCGCTCGGCAACCTGTACTTCGGCTTCCCGCAGGAGCGCTGGGTCGATTTGCGCCAGCTCGACGCGCTCAAGCCGATGCTCGACGAGCGCCTCGCCATGTGCGCGAGGAAGGGGTTCGACGCCGTCGAGCTCGACGACATCGACAGCTTCGACCCGCCATCCACTACCGGGTTCCACCTGACTCCCGGTGATGCGCAGAACTTCCTGGCCTACGCGTTCAACGAGATTCACAAGCTCGGGATGACCGGGCTGTGGAAGAACTCCCCGCTGCTGAGCTGGTGGGGCCGCCGCTACGCCGATGGCGCCGTCGTGGAGGAGTGCTACCGCTACCACCAGTGCTTCGCCTCGTCGCTGCGCGGCAGCAGCCAGTACGGGATCACCTGCACCAGCCTGGCCGGCCGCACTCCCTGCGGCTGGGACGACTTCAGCACCGACCGCACCAAGAACCAGCCGACCGGCAAATGGGTGGGCGAGGCGGAGTACGCGCAGGACCATTACGTCTGCAACCCCGGGCAGCTCTGCAGCCACAAGAAGGACTTCAGCACGTTCTGCCACATCGTCTACGCGCGCCCGGACGGCTACAGCGCGGTCAAGTTCACCGTGAACCTGGACGGCACGATGTTCTACCCGTGCCCGAAGGGAACCTGACCTGCGCGTCCCCTGCGCAAGGGCCGGGCGCAGCGGTTAAGGCGAAGAGCTGGCATCGCCATGGCGGTGCTCATGTTCCGAGATCACGAGGCGGGCCCGGTCATGAGACGGACACGCCGGCGGCGGCCGCGGCCAGAAGCCGGCCCTCCGGATAGCGGAGGGCGGCGGGGGGTAGTCGGCCAGGGCGCCCGCTGAGCAGCACGTGCACCTCGCCGCGGCGGCCACGTCCGCCCGCTGCGGCGGCGCGGCGCAGTGCCTGGGCCGCCACTGCCGCCGCCGAGCCGAACGGCACCGCCCCGGGCACGGCCGCCCGTATCCGGTCCGCGGCCAGCTCGTACTCGGTGCAGCCCAGCACGACGGCGCCGGTTCCAGGCGGCGTCTGGGCCGCCGCGGCCGCTATCGCCGCGCCGATCCTGGCCTCGTCGCCGGCGTGGATCGCGTCCGCCAGGTCCGGGCAGGCCACCTCGGCCACCGGCACCTCCGCCGCGAACTGCTCGATCAGCCTGCGCTGGTAGGCGCTGCCGGTGGTGGCGGCGGTCGCCCAGATGGCGACCGGCTGGCCGACCGCCGCGGCCGGCTTGATCGCCGGCACGGTCCCGACCACGGGCAGCCCGGGCTCGAACTCCGCGCGCAGCACGCCCAGCGCGTGCACCGAGCCAGTGTTGCACGCGAACACGAGCACGTCCGGCCGGTACGCGGCCGCGGCCCGGGCACAGGCGAGCGAGCGCGCCGCGATGTCGTCGGGATGGCGCGGCCCCCAGGGCATGCCGTCGGGGTCCATCGCCAGCACGAGGTCGGCGTCAGGCCGCATCCGCCGCAGCGCATCCGCCGCTGCGAGCAGGCCAAGACCGGAGTTGATCAGCGCGATGCGCATGACGCCCCACTCTAGCGGCGCGCCGGCCCGGCCCGGGTGGCGTGTGCAGCGGCGCGCCGGGGCTCAGCCGAGCGCGGGCAGGCCGTCGATGCTGGCCGCGTTGCGCTCGGCCCGGTACTCCGCGAGCTGCTCGGAGGTCTTGCGCTCGGTCCACCGGGTGAGCAGATCCCGCTCCCCGACCAGCTCCATGACCGGAATGGAGTACCCGCAGGAGTCGGCGATCCGGTCCAGCTCGGCCACGATGATCGCCCGGTGCCCGTCCCGCCCGGTGTCCCACCCCGGCGCCAGCGGGAAGTGGCGGGCCAGCGGGTCCCAGTCCGGCTCGCCGGGCAGCACCGCCTGACCGCGGCCCTGCAGCCGCAGTATCTTGGGCGTCTCGCCGAACGAGCAGAACATGATCGTGATCCTGCCGTTCTGCCGCAGGTGCGCGATGGTCTCCGCGCCGCTCCCGGTCAGGTCCAGGTAGGCCACCGTGCTGGGACCGAGGACCGCGAATGTGTCGCGGTGTCCCTTCGGCGAGACGTTGACGTGACCGCCCTCCCCCGAGGGGGCTGTGGCCACGAAGAAGACATGCTGAGCCGAGATAAACTGCCTGAGTCGATCATCCAGTCCGGCGTAGACCTTGCCCATGGCGCCTCCGATACGGATTCTCCCAGGCGGGTCCGGGCCGCGGGGCGGCGGGCCAGGTCTCGCGCCGCCAGAGGGAGGGCCCACGTGACCGCGGCAACTGACCAGGCGATGATGCGCGCGCACCAGGCCGCGGTCGATGAGCTGCGCCGCGACTACGCAGCGATCCCGCGGGAGTTCCCGGTCCGGCTGGCCAAGCGCACCTCCAACCTGTTCCGGTTCCGCGAGTCCGCGGGTCCGGGTGCCGCCGCGCGGGCCCGCCGGGCCGATCGCCCGCGGCAGCCGGTTACCGGCGGCCTCGACGTGTCACCCTTCGGAAGGGTCCTGCACGTCGACCCGCAGGCTCGCACCGCGGTCGCCGGGGGGATGACGACCTATGAGGACCTCGCGGACGCGACGCTGGCGCACGGCCTGATGCCGCTGGTGGTCCCCGAGCTCAAGACGATCACGCTCGGCGGCGCGGTCACCGGGCTCGGCGTCGAGTCAACCTCGCTGCGCAACGGGCTGCCGCACGAGTCGGTGACCGCGCTGGAGATCCTCACCGGCGACGGCCGCGTGATCATCGCGACCGAGAGCAACGAGCACGGCGCGCTGTTCCGCGGTTTCCCGAACTCCTACGGCACGCTGGGTTACGCCCTGTCGCTGACCATCGAGCTCGAGCCGGTCAAGCCGTTCGTGCACCTGCGGCACTTCCGGTTCGGCGGCGCGAAGGCGGCCATGGACGCCATCGGCGAGCTGGCGGCCACCGGCAGCTACCGCGGGCACCGGGCCGACTTCCTGGACGGCACGGTGTTCGGCGGCGGCGAGACCTACCTCAGCGTCGGCGCGTTCAGCGACGTCGCGCCCTGGGTGAGCGACTACACCCGGCAGCAGGTGTACTACCAGTCCATCCGCGGCCCGCGGGAGGACTTCCTGACCATCCGCGACTACCTGTGGCGCTGGGACACCGACTGGTTCTGGTGCTCGCGGGCGTTCGGCGTACAGCACCCCGCGGTCCGCCGGCTGTGGCCGAGGCGCTACCGGCGCTCCGACGTGTACCGCAAGCTGGTCGCGTTCGACCAGGCCCGCGGGCTGTCCCGGGCGCTGGACGCGCGGCGCGGCCAGCCGCAGCGGGAAAAGGTCATCCAGGACGTCGAGATCCCGCTGGACGCCACGGCGGAGTTCCTGGCGTTCTTCGCCGAGCAGGTGGGCATGAGCCCGGTGTGGCTGTGCCCGCTGCGACTGCGCGGCCAGCGGCCGTGGCCGCTGTACCCGCTGCAGCCGGGCCAGGTCTACGTGAACGTCGGCTTCTGGGGCACCCGGCCGCTGCCGCCGGGCCGTGACGATGGGTACTACAACCGGCTGATCGAGGAGAAGGTGGCGGCTCTCGGCGGCCACAAGGGCCTGTACTCGACGTCCTTTTATTCTGAAGATGAGTTCTGGGAGCGCTACAACGGGCAGGCGTACCACGAACTGAAGCGGGAGTACGACGCAGACGGCCGGCTGGCCAGCCTGTACGACAAGTGCGTGCGGGGACGCTAGGCGACGATTGGGAGGCGAGGCGGGCATGGCGCTGGCCGACGTGTTCGAGACGATCGCGGGCCCCGAGGCCCCGGTGGAATTCCGTGCCTACGACGGAAGCAGCGCGGGAACGCGGGGCGCCCCGGTGCGGATCACGGTCCGCTCACCGGTGGCCGTATCCTACCTGGCCCAGGCCCCCGGCACGCTGGGGCTGGCCCGCGCCTACGTGTCCGGTCACCTCGACGTGGACGGGGACATGTATATGGCCCTGGCCCGGATGGCCAGCGCGCAGTCCAGCTCCCTGGATATTCCCGAACGGCTGCGGCTGCTCGCCGCGCTCGGAGGCCCGAAGGTGCTCTGGCCCAGGGTCCCGCCGCCGCCGCAGGAAGTGCGGGTGAACCGCAGGTGGCTGGGCGGGCGGCTGCACTCCAGGGACCGCGACGCCAGCGCGATCTCGCATCACTACGACGTGTCGAACCGCTTCTACGGGTGGGTTTTGGGGCCGTCGATGGCCTACACCTGCGCCTGCTACCCGCGCGAGGATGCCTCGCTCGAGGAGGCGCAGGCGTACAAGTTCGACCTGGTTGCGCGCAAGCTCGGGCTGCGCGAGGGCATGCGGCTGCTGGACGTGGGCTGCGGCTGGGGCGGCATGGTCATGCACGCGGCCAGGGAATACGGGGTGCAGGCGCTCGGGGTGACCCTGTCGGCCCAGCAGGCATCGTGGGCGCAGCAGGCCATCGCCGAGGCCGGGCTGTCCGGGCTGGCCGAGGTCCGTCACCTCGACTACCGCGACGTGCCCGAGACCGGATTCGACGCGGTGAGCTCGATCGGGCTGACCGAGCACATCGGCAAGGCCGCGCTGCCGGGTTACTTCGCCTTCCTGTACGGCAAGCTCAAGCCGGGCGGCCGGCTGCTCAACCACTGCATCACCCGTCCCGATGACACCGAGCCGGCCCGGCGCCGGGGCGGGTTCATCAACCGGTACGTGTTCCCGGACGGCGAGCTGGAGGGGCCCGGCTACCTCATTTCGCGCATGCACGACACCGGCTTCGAGGTGCGGCATGAGGAAAACCTGCGCGAGCACTACGCGAAGACCCTCGCCGCCTGGTGCGCGAACCTGGACGCGCACTACGACGAGGCGGTGGCCGACGTCGGGTCGGGCACCGGGCGGGTCTGGCGGCTGTACATGGCCGGATCCCGGCTCGGCTTCGAGCGCAACCAGATCCAGCTGCACCAGGTGCTGTGTGTCCGGCTGGCCCCCGGCGGCGCCTCCAGCATGCCGCTGCGCCCCGACTGGGAGCCGCAGCGGGTCCCGGTCACCGTGTAGCACGCGGCCGGCCGTCCGGTTACCCGGCTCGCCGCGCATCCAGGACAATGGGGGGATGGACGCTGCGCACGCCGGCCCCCGCGAGATCGTCATTCTCGGCTCGACCGGATCCATCGGCACCCAGGCCGCCGACGTCATCCGGCGCAACCCGGACCGGTTCCGGGTGGCCGGCCTGGCGGCCGGCGGCGGGAACCCGGATCTGCTCGCGGCCCAGGCGGTCGAGTTCGGCGCCGACGTCGTGGCGGTCGCGGACGAGAGCGCCGCGGGCGCGGTCGGGCTGGCGCTGCGCGCGGCCGCGGACCGGCCCGGCCCGGATCCACCGCACCGGCCGCCGAAGCTGCTCGCGGGCCCGGACGCGATGACCGAGATCGCGGCCTGGCCGTGTGACACGGTGCTCAACGCGGTGACCGGCGCGGCCGGCCTGTCCGCGACGCTGGCCTCGCTGGACGCGGGCCGCACGCTGGCCCTGGCCAACAAGGAATCCCTGATCATCGGGGGGCCGCTGGTCGGCGGCCGGGCCGCGCCCGGGCAGATCGTGCCGGTCGATTCCGAGCACTCGGCGATCGCGCAGTGCCTGCGCGGCGGCCAGGCGAGCGAGGTACGGCGGCTCGTGCTGACCGCGAGCGGCGGCCCGTTCCGCGGCCGCCGCCGTGGCGAGCTGGCCGGCGTCACCCCCGAGCAGGCGCTGGCCCACCCCACCTGGCGGATGGGTCCTGTCATCACCGTGAACTCCGCCACGCTGGTCAACAAGGGCCTGGAGCTGATCGAGGCGCACCTGCTGTTCGGCGTGCCGTTCGACCGCATCGCGGTGGTCGTGCACCCGCAGTCGGTCGTGCACTCCATGGTCGAGTTCACCGACGGCTCCACGCTGGCCCAGGCCAGCCCGCCGGACATGCGGATACCGATCGCGCTGGCGCTGGCCTGGCCGGACCGCGTCGCCGGCGCCGCGCCGGCGGTGGACTGGACCACCGCGCACAGCTGGACATTCGAGCCGCTCGATGAGCACGCGTTCCCCGCGGTCTCGCTGGCCCGGGAGGCGGGGCTGGCAGGGGGGACCTGCCCGGCGGCCTACAACGCGGCCAACGAGGAATGCGTGGCCGCCTTCCTGGCCGGCGCGCTGTCCTTCACCGGGATCGTGGACACCGTGATGCGGGTAATCTCGGAGCATGACGGCGCCCGCCAGGGGGCAGTTGGCCTGGAAGACGTGCTCGACGCCGATCGCTGGGCACGCGCGCGGGCAAGGGAACTCACCGGGTAACGGCCCGCGGGAGGGAGACGCCGCCGGATGAGCGTGCTGGTCGGCTGGATCATCTTCATCGTGGCACTGTCCGTCTCGGTGATGCTGCACGAGTTCGGCCACTTCGCGACGGCCAAGAAGTTCGGCATGAAGGCGACCCAGTTCTTCCTGGGCTTCGGGCCGACGCTCTGGTCGCGTACGAAGGGCGAGACCGAGTACGGGGTTAAGGCCATCCCGGCCGGCGGGTTCGTGAAGATCATCGGCATGACGTCGCTGGAAGACGTCGATCCCGCCGACGAGCCCCGCTCGTTCCGGGTGAAGCCGGCCTGGGAGCGAATCGTCGTGCTGGCGGCCGGGTCGTTCATGCACTTCCTGCTCGCCTTCGTCCTGCTGTTCGCGCTCCCGCTGGCCATCGGCATCGAGAACTCCAACAGCACCACGATCGGCACCGTCGTCACCTGCGTTCCGACCTCCGACATCGCGGGCTGCGCCAAGGGCGAGCCGGTCTCGCCCGCCGCCCGCCTGGGCCTGCGGCCGGGCGACAAGATCGTCGCCTTCGGCGGCCAGCCGGTACATAGCTGGAGCCAGTTCGACTCGGCCATCCGGCGCCGCCCGCCTGACAGCACGGTGACGGTGACCATACAGCGCGGCAGCGCCGAGTTCACCAAGACCGTCGCGCTGGCGAAGACCCAGATCGCCGGCAAGCCAGGCCCGTTCCTCGGCGTCGCCCCGGCCACCGTCTTCCAGCGCACCGGCCCGCTGCGGGCCGTCAGCTACGCGGGCTCCATGTTCAGCCAGGCGGTCACCGGCACGGGGGACGTGGTCCGCGGCCTGCCGTCCTCGATCTCGCACCTGTTCGCCAAGAACCGGTCCAGCACGTCGGCGGGGCAGGTCACCAGCGTGGTCGGCGTCGGCGAGATCACCGGCCAGGTGGTGGCGGCCAACATCGGGTGGCAGTCCAAGGCGTCGCTGGTGCTGCTGATCGTGATCTCGGTGAACATCTTCATCGGCCTGCTCAACCTGCTGCCGCTGCTGCCGCTGGACGGCGGGCACATCGCGGTCGTGATCTACGAGCGGATCCGGGCCTGGCTGGCCCGGCTTCGGGGTAAGCCGGACCCCGGCCTGGTCGACATGACTAAGCTGATCCCTGTGAGTTTCGGCGTGTTCGCCGTCTTGATCGGCTTCTCGCTGCTCCTGATCCTGGCGGACCTCGTCAACCCGATAAACATCCTTCAGTAAGGCGAACCGGCATCATGACCGTTGATCTTGGCCTGCCCCAGCCGCCGCGTGCCCAGATCGCGGCGCGGCGCAAATCTCGTCAGATCATGGTGGGCAAGGGATCGCACGCCGTCCCGGTGGGCGGCGGCGCGCCGGTCTCCGTGCAGTCGATGACCACCACGCTGACCGCGGACGTGAACGCCACGCTGCAGCAGATCGCGGAGCTCACCGCCACCGGCTGCCAGATCGTCAGGGTCGCGGTCCCGTCGCAGGATGACGCCGACGCGCTCGCGGACATCGCGCGCAAGTCGCAGATCCCGGTGATCGCCGACATCCACTTCCAGCCGAGGTACGTGTTCGCGGCCATCGACGCGGGCTGCGCCGCGGTGCGGGTGAACCCCGGCAACATCAAGGCCTTCGACGACAAGGTCGCGGAGATCGCCAAGGCCGCCTCGGCTGCAGGCGTGCCCATCCGGATCGGCGTGAACGCGGGATCGCTGGACAAGCGGCTGCTGGCCAAGCACGGCAAGGCCACCGCCGGGGCACTGGTCGAGTCCGCGCTCTGGGAGTGCTCGCTGTTCGAGGAGCACGGGTTCACTGACATCAAGATCTCGGTCAAGCACCACGACCCGGTCGTGATGGTCAACGCCTACCGTGAGCTGGCCGAGCGATGTGACTACCCGTTGCATCTCGGGGTCACCGAGGCCGGCCCCGCGTTCCAGGGCACGGTCAAGTCCGCGGTCGCGTTCGGCGCCCTGCTGGCTGAGGGGATCGGTGACACGATCCGGGTGTCGCTGTCGGCGCCGCCGGTCGAGGAGGTCAAGGTCGGCATCGCGATCCTGGAATCGCTCGGCCTGCGGGAGCGGGGGCTGGAGATCGTCTCCTGCCCGTCCTGCGGCCGCGCCCAGGTCGACGTGTACACGCTCGCCGACCGGGTGACCGCGGGCCTGGAGGGCATGGAAGTCCCGCTCCGGGTCGCGGTGATGGGCTGCGTCGTCAACGGTCCTGGCGAGGCCCGCGAGGCCGATCTGGGCGTGGCCTCGGGCAACGGCAAGGGCCAGATCTTCGTCAAGGGCGAGGTGATCAAGACCGTGCCCGAGTCGCAGATCGTGGAGACCCTGATCGAGGAGGCCATGAAGCTGGCCGAGTTGCAGGAGAATGCAGCCGAGGCCCCTGGGGCGCCTGAGGTGGTTGTTTCCTGATCTCGCGCGTTCGGGGTCCGGGCCGCGGGTCACAATAGTGGGCATGACCGAGGCGGCTGAGCAGTCCCCGGCGGCGGGATCGCCGCAGCTGTCGGTGTCCCGGCTCGTGGCGCGGTTCGGTTCGCTGACGGCGCTTGACGGCGTCGACTTCGACGTGCCGGCCGGCGAGGTGCTGGCGCTGGCGGGCGAGAACGGCGCCGGCAAGACCACGCTGATCCGGTGCATCGCCGGCGACATTGCTCCCGCTTCCGGCACGATCAGGCTGGACGGCCAGTCCATGCCGCCTGACCCCATCGCCGCCAAGCGCCGGGGCGTTCGCGTGGTGTGGCAGGACCTGGCGCTGTGCGACAACCTCGACATCGCGTCCAATGTGCTGCTCGGCCGCGAGCGCAGGAGACAGCTGTTCTCCCGGAGCCGGATGCACCACGACGCGGCCGAGCTCTTCGAGACGCTGGGTATCTCGATGCCGGACACCACCCGGTCGATCAGGTCCCTGTCCGGCGGGCAGCGCCAGCTGGTCGCCGTGGCCAGGGCGGTAGCCGGCAGCCCGCGGCTGCTGCTGCTCGATGAGCCCACCGCGTCGCTCGGCGTCCACGTGTCCTCCCAGGTTGAGCAGCTGATCATGCGGCTGCGGGAGCAGGGCACGACGATCGTGCTCGCGTGCCACGACATCGGCCAGATGTTCCGGCTGGCCGACCGGATCGCCGTGCTCCGCCAAGGCCGGCTGATCAAGGCGGTGGCGCCCAGCGAGGTACACCCCGACGATGTGGTGGCGCTGGTGTCCGGTCAGGAGGTCGAACTCCTCGGCCCGCCGCCAGCTGATCCGGCTGCACGGGCTCGCCGACCGGCTGGTGTCCTCGGACCCGTCATCTAGCCTGTCGCTGATCCTGTCGGCGCTGGGTGCGGCCCTGGGCAGCGAGCGGCTGTGCATCCACCTGCCGCAGGATGACTCGCTGGTCTGCGCGGCGTCGCTGGGGCTGGCGCCTTCCCTGCTGGCGGCGTGGTCCAGGCTGCCCCGCGGGCCCGCCGGGGGGCCGGTAGGGCTGGTCGCGGAGTCAGAAGTGCCCGTGGTCGAGGAGAACGTGCAGGTCGGCCCCGCCTGGGCGCGGTTCAGCGAGGTCGGCAGGCTGGCCAAGGTGGCCAGCTCCTGGTCGGTACCCGTGCTCGGCCCTGGCGGGCTGCTGGGCGTCATCACCGTGTTCCGGGCAATGACCGGAAAGCCGCGGCGCGATGATCTCGACCTGGCCACCCTGTACGCCGGGTACGCGGCCAGCGCGATCGACCGCGACCGGCTGCTCGACGAGGTCACCGCCCGCAACCGCTCGCTCGAGACGATCAGGGAGATGCTCGAGACCCTGGCCGGCGCCATCCCCGTCGCCGACGGCCTCGGCATCGCGCTGGCCTCGCTGCGGCGCGGCCTGGAGGCAGATGAGGTCGCGCTGATTGTCCGGCAGCCGGATGGCTCAGCTGCCTGCCGCGCCCACTCGGAATCGGCCGGCAGCGGAAAGGACTCGGCTGCGACGCAGGCCGCGCTCGGGGCCGCCGGGTCCGCGTTCGCCGTCCCCGGTCATGAGGGCGCGGCACTGGAGGGGTCAGCCCCGCCCGGCGAGCGGCACCTCTCCGTTACGTTCGCCGCCCCCGGCGGGCCGACCGCCCTGGTGGCCCGCTGGGAGCGCGCGGCCCCCCCGCCCGACGTGAGCGCCCTGCTGGAGGACGCCGCTCATTCCCTCAGGCTCGCGCTGGAGCGCGAGGAGGCCGGGGTGGCCCACCAGGAGACCCTCAGCCTGCGGCGGTCGCAGGATTTGCAGCGCGGCTTCCTGGGCCGTCTCAGTCACGAGCTCAGGACGCCGCTCACGGCGATCAGAGGCTACGCGTCCAGCCTGCTGCAGCCGGACGTGACCTGGGACGCCGAATCACAGCAGCGGTTCCTGGCCCGGATCGCGGCTGAGTCGTCACGGCTTGGCCGCCTGGTCGAGGATCTGCTCGACTTCTCCGCGATCGAGTCCGGGATTCTCCGGCTGCAGAGCGACTGGTGCGACATCCCGCTGGTGCTTGAGGCCGCCGTGGCCTGCCTTCCGCCCGCCTGCGTCCCGCAGATCGAGGTGAACTGCGAGCCCGGCCTGCCGGTGGTCTGGGCCGATCATGACCGCCTGGAACAGCTTTTCGTCAACCTGCTGACCAACGCACTCGGCCACAACCCGCCGGGTACCCGGGTCCTGGTCACCGCCCGCGCCGACGGGCCAGCCGCCATCACGGTCAGCGTCGCCGACAACGGCCGCGGGATAGCCACCGAGCTCATGCTCGCGCCGTTCGAGTCGATGCCCCGGCTGCGTACCGGAAGCCGCGGCGCGGGACTGGGACTGTCCATAGCCAGGGGGATCGTGGCCGCTCACGGCGGCCGGATCGAGCTCGAACCGGTCTCGCCGGGGACGTGCTTCCGCATCCACCTGCCGGTGGAGAAGCCCTCGGATCCGGTGCCCGCGACTCTCCAGGTCCCGGCCCAGCCGCAGGCCGTGACCCCGCCCGCCGCGGTTCGGCCCGCCGTCGGCGATAACGTGCGGATCGGGCGGTGATGCGGCCGGGCCGGGGCGATGGCCTGACGACGAGGATGGGTGCGTATCCAGGTGTTTGACCAGGCGGTGCAGACGCGGGCGCTCGTGGTCGAAGATGACCCGAACATCGTGGATCTGATCCGGTCCAACCTGGCCGTGCGCGGCTTCGACACGGTCGTGTCCACGGACGGGCTGCGCGCGCTGGCCCTGCTGGAGACCGAGGAGCCGGACATCGTCCTGCTGGACCTGATGCTGCCCGGGATAGACGGATTCGAGCTGTGCCGGCTCATCCGCGAGCGGTCATCGGTGGCCATCATCGTGGTGTCGGCCCGCGGCGGGGAACGGGACAAGGTGACCGCGCTGAACATGGGCGCGGACGACTACATGACCAAGCCATTCAGCATCGAGGAACTGCTGGCCCGGATCACCGCCACCCTGCGCCGCACCCGGCCCGCCGAATCCGCCCCCGAGACCGTGCCGCCCGTCATCGCCATCGGCGACGTCGAGGTGGATTCGGCCGGCCAGCAGGTGCGCCGGGGCGGCAGGCCCGTCCATCTCACCCCGACCGAGTTCGCCCTGCTGCGCGAGCTGGCCGTGAACCGCGGTAAGCTGCTCAGCGGCACCCACCTGTTGCGGCGAGTGTGGGGCCACGGCTACGAGACCGAGACCGAGTACGTGCGGGTCTATGTCCGCCGGCTGCGGGCCAAGCTCGAGTCGGACGGCGGTGCGCCGCTGATCATCACCCAGCCCCGGGCCGGCTACCGGATCGCGGCGGAATGACATACCGCGCTGGGCGGCCGGCCCAGGCGGCAGCCGCGCAATCGCGGTCCGCTCTGTCTAGCCCGTTTACACTTTTTTTACGCGGCAGCTCGAATGTTAACGCCGCTGTTCATTCATCTGGGCCTAATGTTTGCCTCGACAGGTGTCGGCCTGCGGTGGCCGCCATGCGGACCTGATCTCAGATACGTGCGGACACGTCCCGCCCACGAACGAGGTGGTTTTCGTTGTTTTCAGTGACAAAGCGAGTGGGGCTGACGGCGGTGGCCGCGAGCGCAGCCCTGGTGGTTGCCGCCTGCGGCAGTAGCGGCGGCTCATCCAGTAGCGGCAGTAGTTCCCCGGCAAGCTCCGGCAGCTCGGTGCCGCAGCTGAGCCTCAGCGAGATCAACAACTCCTTCAGCGCGATGACGAAGCTCAAGCCGCTGGCGGCCAAGGGCAAGGGCAACGTGGCCGTGATCCTGCCCGACACCGTTTCCTCCACCCGCTACGTGGAGTTCGACGCGCCCTACCTGAAGGAGTCCTTCACCAAGGCCGGCCTCAAGTCGTCGCAGTTCACCATCCAGAACGCGCTGGGCAGCGACTCGACCCAGTTCAGCGACGCCCAGACGGCCATCACCAAGGGCGCCAGCGTCTTGCTCGTCGACCCGCTCGACTCCGGCGTGGGCGCGCACATCGAGAACTACGCGAAGTCGCACGGCGTCGTCGTGATCGACTACGACCGGCTCACCCTGGGCGGTACCCGCAAGTACTACGTGAGCTTCAACAACGTGGTGGTCGGCCAGAAGATGGGGCAGGGCCTGGTCAGCTGCGTGGCGGCCTGGGGGGTCAAGAAGCCGCAGGTGATTGTCATGAAGGGCGCGCCCACCGACAACAACGCGACGCTGTTCGCGCAGGGCTACGACGCGGTGCTCAAGCCGCACTTCAGCTCCGGTGCCTGGAAGGACGTGAGCAACCCGCCAGGGACCTGGGACCCGCCGACCGCGCTGAGCGAATTCCAGCAGCAGTTCACCGCGCACCCGAACATCAACACCGCCCTGATCCCGAACGACGAGAACGGCGCGCCGATTATCCACTATCTGCAGAACAAGGGCGTCAAGGCCAAGACGTTCCCCACCACCGGCCAGGACGCCACGCTGACCGGCCTGCAGAACATCCTGTCCGGCTACCAGTGCGGGACCGTGTATAAGCCGATCTACCTGGAGGCCCAGGCGGCCGCCGCCCTGGCCATGTACGTGCGGGCCGGGGACACCCCGCCGGCGAGCCTGCTGAACCTCAAGACCGAGGATCCGCAGACCAAGACCCAGGTGGCCTCGGTACTGCTGACGCCCACCTGGGTGACCACCGCGAACATGAACAGCACCGTGATCGCGGACAATTTCGTGCCTGCGTCGCAGCTCTGCAAGGGCAAGTACTCCGCGGAGTGCAAGGCTGCGGGCATCTCAGGATGAGGAACGCAGGTCACGTGAGCAGCCGGGATATCGGCCGTGACCAGTAGCTCCGCCGAGGGAGCCCGGCCCGCGTCCGCGGGCCGGGCTCCCTACGAGACGGGCGACGAGGCGGCCAGAGCAAACGGGCAGCTGCTGGAGCTTCGCGGCATCGGCAAGAGCTTCGGCCCGGTCCAGGCGCTGACCGGTATCGACCTCGACATCCCGCCGGGCAAGGTGACCGCTCTGGTCGGGGACAACGGAGCCGGGAAGTTAACCTTGATCAAGACGATCTCGGGGATCTGGGAGCCGTCTGCGGGCCACATGGCCTGGCAGGGCAGGCGGGTACACTTCCGCTCGCCCAGGGATGCCACCGACACCGGGATCGCCACCGTCTATCAAGACCTCGCGCTGTGTGACAACCTGGACATCGTGGAGAACATGCTCCTCGGCCACGAGGCGCGGCGGCACCTGCTGCTGGACGAGGTGTCCATGGAGAAAACCGCCAAGCAGACGCTCAGCGACCTGCGGGTCACCACGGTCCGCAACATCCGCCAGCTGGTGGGCTCGCTGTCTGGCGGCCAGCGCCAGGCGGTCGCGGTGGCCAAGGCGGTGATACTGGACGCGAAACTCGTGATCATGGACGAGCCGACAGCGGCGCTGGGCGTGTCCCAGACGGCGCTGGTGCTGGATCTCATCAGCCGCCTCGCCCGGCGCGGCATCGCCGTGCTCGTCGTCTCGCACAACCTGGTCGACGTGTTCCAGGTCGCCGACCGGATCGCCGTCCTGTACCTGGGACACCTGGTCTCCGTCGGCCCCGCGGCGGACTACAACACGGCGTCGGTCGTCGACCTGATGACGACGGGCGCCTCGCAACGGACGCAAGGCGCGGACCTTCCCGACCGCGGCTCGGAGGGCTGACACGTGCCATCCAACGACCCGAAGCCCGGGGACCCGGGCAGCGTCAGCACCGAGGCCACGCCCGAGGTCCAGGCCGATGAGATCGCGCCCGCGTCGATCGCGGCGACCGCACTGGGGGCCGGGTCGGTTGGCGAGTACGCGCGGATCTGGTTCCAGCGGATGCGCAGCGGCGAGAGCGGGGCCGTGCCGGTCATCCTCGGCCTGATCGTCATCATCCTGTTCTTCCAGATCAAGAACTCGCTGTTCCTGTCCGCGGGCAACCTGGTCAACCTGCTGACCCAGGCCGCGTTCATCATCACGCTGGCCATGGCCGAGGTATTTGTGCTGCTGCTCGGCGAGATCGACCTGGCGGCCGGGTACACCGCGGCCTGCGGTGCGGTGCTCACGCTGTGGACGCTGGCACTGAACTGGCCCTGGCCGCTAGCAGTGCTGGTTGCCCTGGCGGCGACAGCCGCCTACGGGGCGCTGCAGGGATTCATCATCACCTGGCTGCGATTGCCCTCGTTCGTGGTCACACTGGCCGGGTTCCTAGGCCTGTCCGGCGTGCTGCTCTACCTGATCGACGCGACCGGGAAGATCGGCGTAGGTGGCGTGATCCGGCTGCAGAGCAACGTCATCAATGACATCGAGAACGGCGCGCTCAGCCCGGCTGCCAGCTGGATCGTGATGATCGTGGTCGTCGCGCTGGCCGGCCTGGTGATGTTCCTGGGGGACCGCCGCCGGCGCGTCAACGGGCTGGTCGCCCCGCCGGTCAGCATCACGCTGCTGAAGATCGCGGTGATCGCGGTGGCCGGCGTCGTGGTCGTCCTGGTGGGCAACATCAACCGCGGCAGCGTCCTGCTCGCCGTGCGCGGGCTGCCTTGGGTGGTTCTCGTCGTGCTGGCGGTCCTGGTTGTCTATACGGTGCTGCTCGGCCGCACCCGGCTCGGCCGGTATGTCTACGCGATCGGCGGTAACGCGGAAGCGGCCAGGCGCGCGGGCGTCAACACCAACCGGATTCGCGTGGTGGCCTTCGCGCTGTGCGGGCTCACCGCTGGCATCACCGGGATCATCTACTCCTCCTACCTCGGCTCTATCTCTAGCGGCGTCAACGGCGGCCAGCAAGTGCTGTACGCCGTGGCCGCCGCGGTCATCGGCGGCACCAGCCTGTTCGGCGGCCGGGGCAAGATGCTGGACGCCGTGCTCGGCGGCCTGGTCGTCGGCGTGATCGCCAACGGCCTGCAGCTGATCGGCCTGACCGCGGCCGCGCAGCTGATGTGGACGGCGCTGGTCCTGCTGGCCGCGGTGGCCGTGGACTCCCTCACCCGGCGCGGACAGCGCAGCAGATGACCCCCCGGTAAGGGGAGGTCAGCGCTCACAAGGAGATGAGGCCGATGAGCGCGACAACGGGCGACCCGCAGTTCCAGCACCGCACCACCCAGCTATCCAACCTGGACCGGTGCAACCGGTGCGGTCTCCAGCGGGCGTCCCATGGCCGTGACTGGAGTTGTCCGGCCGGCCCGCCGGACAGCGCACGTACTGGCCTGCTCACCGTCGGCGCCCTGCTCGCCGTGGCGGGCGCAATCCTGTGGGGTCTAGCAGGCTCGGCTCCCTCGGGGCTGAACACGCTGGCGGCGGTCGCGTTCCCCGGCGGGCTGATCCTGATCATCGCCACCCTGGTGAGGCCCGGCCGATCGCAACCGCCGGCGGACCGGGACGACGGCCCGATACGGGACCACGCATGGGCTGATTTCCTGCGTGATCATGGCCTTCAGTAGGCGGAACTGCGTTCCGGGTACGACCAGGCGCGGGAGCCTCCCGGGGCGCGCGAGCCAGCCCGGCTGGCCGATCGGGCAAGATGGCTACCATGCCGTCCCGCCCGCCAGGCCAGCACCTGATCCAGGGGAACCGCCCGCGCCGGCCCGGTCGCCCAGGCCGGCCAGGCCGGTTCGCCATGATCGCGGCGGCTGCCGGCGCCGTGCTCGCGATCACCGCGGCGGCCTGCAGTCCCGCCGGTTCCGCTGGCGGCTCGCTGGCCACCGGTGGCGGCCCGCCGGCCGGCGCCGCAGGGGCGGGGGCGGGTCCCGGCGCCACCCTGAGCTGGCACTCCTGCACCCAGGTGCCCAGGATGCAGTGCGCCAGGCTGCGGGTGCCGCTGGACTACCGGCACCCGGACGGCCGCCTGGTCACGCTCGCGCTGTCCCGGATCCCGGCCACCGCCCCGCCCGGCCAGCGCCAGGGAGTGCTGCTCGTCAACCCCGGAGGGCCGGGAGCCAGCGGGCTCGGCCTGGCCGCCCAGGTGGCCGCCGGCCTGGATCCGAAGGTGGCCGCCGACTACGACATCGTCGGCTTCGACCCGCGCGGGGTCGGGTCCAGCACGCCCGCGCTGCACTGCGACCCCGGTTTCTTCCACCGGGTGCTGCCTGACTACATCCCGGCCAGCAAGGCTGCCGAGCGGGCCCAGGAGAACCGCGCGAAGACCTACGCGGCGGACTGCGAGAAGAACTTCGGCTGGCTGCTCCCGTACATGACCACCGAGGACGTGGCGCGGGACATGGATTCCATCCGGGCCGCCCTGGGCCAGCAGAAGATCAGCTACTTCTCGTACTCCTATGGCACCTACATCGGTCAGGTGTACGCCACGCTGTTCCCGCACCGGGTGCGCCGGATGGTCCTGGACAGCACCGTCGACCCCGATGGCGTCTGGTACGCCGACAACCTCGACCAGGACTATGCCTTCCAGGGCCGGATGAACGCGTTCTTCGCCTGGATGGCCCGCTACGACCGCGCCTACCACCTCGGCTCGACCGCATCCCAGGTGCGACAGGCCTGGTACCGGGTGCGCACCCGGCTCGGGACGCACCCGATCGAGGGCCCGTCCGGCCCGCTGATCGGGCCGGACGAGTACGACGACACGTTCCTGCAGGGCGGCTACGACGACGCGCTGTGGCCGGGCCTGGCCGCCGCGCTGGCCGCCTACTACCACTCGGGCTCGGTGCAGGCGATCATCAGCCTGTTCGACCTCTACGGCGCGCAGGGCGAGAACGAGTTCGCCGTCTACAACGCGGTGGAGTGCAGCGACGTGAACTGGCCGCGCAACTGGGCGAGGTGGAACCGCGACGCCCGGCGGGTGTACCGGACCGCGCCCTTCGAGGCCTGGGACAACACCTGGTTCAACGCCGCGTGCGCGTTCTGGCCGGTCAAGGGCCCAGCTCACCCGCTCCCGATCACCGGGGCCGGGTTGCCTCCGATCCTCATGCTGCAGGGCACGCTCGACGCGGCCACGCCGTACCCGGGGGCGATGCAGGCGCACCGGCTGCTGCCGAGCTCTCGCATCGTGGTCGTCCAGGGCGGCGGCAACCACGGCCAGTCGCTGGCCACCCCGCCGAATGCCTGCGTGAACGGCTACCTGAACCGCTACCTGGCCACCGGGGCGCTGCCCGAGTCCGGGGGGCCGGGCGCGGTAAACGCCACCTGCGCGGCGCTGCCGGAGCCCGCGCCCGGCGGCTGAATGCCTGCCGGCGGCGGGCAGCTTGACCGGTGGCCGGCGCATGGACCGGCCGGTGCCGTTACCCTGGAAGCGTGCTGCGAGTCAAGGCACCGCGGGCCGGGCCGCTGCGCCTGCTGGGCGATCGAGATCGCGACGAGGTGCTGGCCCTGTGCGACCGCGATCCCGTGCTGAACGTTTTCGTCGCCTCCCGGGTGCGGGCGGGCGGCCTCGACCCGGCCAGGCTCGGAGCCCAGGTCTGGGGTCATTACACGGACGGGCGGCTGACCTCGGTCTGTTACGCGGGGGCGAACCTGGTGCCGGTGGCCGCCAGTTCCGAGGCGATCGCGGCGTTCGCTTCCCGGGCCCGTGCCCAGGGCAGGCGCTGCTCCTCGCTGGTGGGGCCGGCCGACGCGGTCAACGAGCTGTGGCAGCTGCTGCGCCCGCAGTGGGGCCAGCCCCGCGAGGTCCGCCGGGCCCAGCCGGTGATGGCGATCTCCAGCCCCCCGCTCGTCCCGCCCGACCGGCTGGTGCACATGGTCCGGCCGCAGCAGCTGGACGTGCTCTTCCCGGCCAGCGTTGCCATGTTCAGCGAGGAGGTCGGCGTCTCGCCGCTGGGCGTCAACGGGGGCGCGAGCTACCGGGCCCGGGTGGCCGAGCTGATCAGCGCGGGCCGGGCGTTTGCCCGCATCGAGGACGGCCAGGTGGTCTTCAAGGCGGAGATCGGCGCGGTCACTGCGCAGGCATGCCAGGTACAGGGCGTCTGGGTGCGGCCCGAGTCGCGCGGCCGCGGCCTGGCCGCCGCGGGGGTGGCCGCGGTGGTGGCCGAGGCGCTGCGCGACTTCGCCCCGGTGGTGTCGCTCTACGTCAACGACTTCAACCTCCCGGCCCGGGCGGCCTACCGCCGGGTCGGGTTCACCGAGATCGCCACCTTCATGTCCGTGCTGTTCTAACCCCTGCCGTTCTCACCCTGCCGGTCTCAACCCGCCCGGTCAGCCCGGCTGACCCGGTCCGGGCCACGGTCCGGTCAGCCGACAGCCGCCCGGCAGTCGCTCAGGGTATCGGCCGCCTGCTGCTCGTAATCGGGCAGATGCAGCTCATCGAACATCGGCAGGCATTGCTCCAGGTACCCGATCGCCAGCTCCCCGCGGCCCATGGCAAGGTGGCTCTGCGCGATCTTGAAAAGGCACACCGCGTGCGCGCAGCGGGCGTCGTGCCGCCCGAAAGCCCCGGCCGCTTCGGCCAACACCGCGATGGCCTCGTCGTGGTGACCGAGCCCGTTGTAGGCGTCGCCGAGGAGGTCGAGGAAATAGGCCTGGCCGAGTACCTGCGCGGACGCGCTGACGTGATCGTTTATGGTCACGTGATCGCGCTCCCCGCCGCCAGAGCCTCCCCCCGCACCGAGACCTGACGCCGTAGCATACTGAGGGTATGTCGCACTAAAGTCGCAAGACGGGCACCGGGGCCGTGACCGATATACATGATGCCTACCGCCGGGCTGCCGCCGCATATCTGCGCGAGCTGCTGCTGCGACCGGGCCGTTACCGGGGGCGATGGGAACAGTATGCCGAACGGAGCAGGGCCGGTCAGGTCAACCACCTGGCCGTAGCGGAAGTCCTGGCCAGGTACCGCTGGCGCCATCCGCGCACGCAGGGCGACAGCGACGTGCTGCCCCGCCAGCTCAAGGACACGGTATTGCGGGCGTTGTCCGGCAGGATGCTCAGCCGGGCCACGCTGACCCTGTTCATCGACGCGTTCGGCCTCACCGATGCCGAGGCGGAGCGGCTGTGGCGGCTGGCGGCGGGATCGAGCCGGATCAGCGTGCTGTCCGGCCCCCGGGCCATGCGCCCGGACGTCATCGCCGAGGTGGCCGAGGCTCTCGGCCCGCCCGCCTACCAGACCGTGTCCCTGCACGACCATGTCCACGTGGGCGCGGATCGGCTGATCACCCGGGCCAGGACGCTCAAGGTCATCGAGGCGACGGCTGACGGCGTGGACCGCATCCCGTTCATCTACGACACCGACGCCGTCACGCTCGAGGTAGGGCAGGGCTGCGAGGGCGTTTCCGGCGACCTGCGTCAGCTCAGGGAAGACGTCTTCATCACCGACATCCTGCTGGCGAAGAACCTCTCGCTCGGCGAGACCCTGACCCTGGAGTACTGGAACTCCTTTCACTACCGGGACGACCGGATCGACGCGGGCAAGCGGGAGTACCGCCGGGCCTCCATGCGACGCGCGGAGAACTTCGACATCCGGGTGGAGTTTCACCCCGGCCGCCTGCCGCGGGGGATCTGGTGGGCGGTGTGGGACGGCGTGGACGGTGACGTCATCACCGAGGAGCCCGCCGGGCTCGACAGCCAGCATTCGGTGCACAGGTACATGCGGTCGCTGGAGCGAACGGTGGTCGGCTTCCACTGGGCCTGGTGAGGCGGCCGCGGCGCCGCGGCATGGCCTAACCTCATCTGCATGGCCGACCCCGATGCCAGGCAAGCGGTTGTCTCCTGCGGCGAGGCGGCCCGGCGGGCCGCCCCTGGCCTGGCCGCGGCCCCCGGCGCCGTCATCGACGGGGCGCTGCGCCAGATGGCCAGCCTGCTCACCCAGACAGCCGCGGCCATCCTCGAGGCGAACGAGGCCGACATGGCGCGCGGCGCCGGGCAGGGACTGGGCCGCGGCCTGCTGGACCGTCTCCGGCTCGATGAGCAGCGCCTGGCGGCCACCTCCCGCCAGCTCGAGCTGCTCGCCGGGCTCGCGTTTCCGGCGGAGGTGACGCCGCTGGGCACGCTGCCGGACGGGCTCCGCCTGGAGGAACGGCGCGTTCCCATCGGCGTCGTGGGGGCGAACTTCGAGGCGCGCCCCGCGGTCACGGTCGACATCGCCTCGCAGCTGCTCAAGTCGCGCAACGCCGGGGTGCTGCGTACCGGCGCCGCAGCCCTCGCCTCGGCTGCCGCCCTGTTCGACCACGTCATCTCGCCGGCCCTGGAGAAGGCCGGCCTCGGTCCGCAGGCGCTGCAGCTCGTCCGCACCGCCGATCGCGCCGCCGCGGCCGAGCTGGTCCGCCAGCCTGGCCTGATACCCCTGGTGATCTTGCGCGGCAGTGGCGAGAGCACCCGGTCGCTGGCCGCCGACGCCGCGCGTCACGGCGTCCGCACGCTGGCGCACGCCGACGGCGGCGGCGTGCTCTACCTGGACCGGGCCGCCGAGCCCGCCGAGGCCACCCGGCTGATAACCGAGAGCCTGGACCGGCTGGGCGTCTGCAACCGGCTCAACCTGCTGCTCATCTGCTCCGGCTGCTGGGACGAGCTGCTGCCGGCTGCCCTGGGCGCGCTGGCGGCCGCGGGCGTGGCCGCGTCGCTGCCGCCGCATGACCACCCGCTCGGGCGCGAGTGGGCGCTGCAGGCCGGCCGGGAGGCCACGGTGACCATCGCCCCGGTCCCCGGCGCGGCCGCCGCGGCGCAGACGGCGAACGAGGAGACCTCCGGGCTCGCGGCCGGCATCGTCACCGCGGATCCCGCCGCGGCGCGGCGGTTTCTGGACGCGTACCGGGGGACCGGCGCGTTCTGGAACGCGAGCACGAGACTGCTGGACGGCTTCAGGCTTCGCGGTGTGCCCGAGACGGGCATCAACGTCGATCACGTGCCCGGGCCGCGCGGCCCGGTCACCTTCGCCGATCTCTGCCTGCGGCAGTACGTGATCACGCCCGCCTGATCCGGCGGCAAGCAAACCAGGTGACCCCACCGGAACCTCTTGCTAGGCTACTGGCCCTTGTGCTATAAGCCCCGGCGCCATCGAGGAGATGAAGCATGCCCGCCGCCAGCCGCCTAGACAAGGAGCCCGCCGAAACCGATCCTGATCCGGCCCGCGGGTCGGCCGACCCGGTGATCGCCGCCGAGCGCGCCTACCTGACCCGGTCCCGGAAGTTCCTGCGGCTGATGCGCGAGGACGTGCTCTCGCTGCGCGCGCTCGGCGGGGACCCCGTGTCGGAGGAGTACCTCAAGGCCGACCTGTACCGGCGGGCCGAGGCGCTGCGTGACCTGCCCGATACCCCGCTGTTCTTCGGCAGGCTGGATTACGGCCGGCCGCCGGGCGATGAGCAGTCCGCAGCCGGCGCCGCCGGGGCCGGCCCCGAGACGTTCCACGTCGGCCGGCGGCATGTGCACGACCCTGGCGGCCACCCGATGGTGATCGACTGGCGGGCCCCGGTGTCCCGGCCGTTCTACCGGGCCAGCCAGGGCGATCCGATGGGGCTGGACATGCGGCGGCGGTTCGGCTTCGCCGGCGGCGAGCTCACCGCGTACGAGGACGAGGACTTCACCGCGGCCGCCGCGGCGCCGGGACCGGCTGGCGCGCCCGGGGTCAGCCACATCCTGCTGGCGGAGATCGAGCGGCCCAGGTCGGGCCCGATGCGTGACATCGTCGCCACGATCCAGCCCGACCAGGACGACATCGTCCGCGCTGACGCGGACCGGACCATCTGCGTGCAGGGCGCGCCCGGGACGGGCAAGACCGCGGTGGGGCTGCACCGGATCGCCTACCTGCTCTACGCGTACCGGGAGCGGATGGGACGCCGGGGCGTGCTCGTCATCGGGCCGAACCGCGCCTTCCTGTCCTACATCCGCGATGTGCTGCCCGCGCTGGGCGAGATGGACGTCACCCAGGTCACCGTGACCGACATGGTCGCGACGCGGCCCGGCGTGCGGGTCCGTGCCCGCGATGACGAGAGCGCCGCGCGGGTCAAGGGCGACGCGCGGATGGCCGAGCTGCTGCGCCGCGCGCTGTGGGCACGGCTGGCCCGCCCGGCCGAGCCGATCATGCTGCCCCGGGGATCGCGGCGCTGGCGGGTGGGCACGCACGAGCTGTCCGGGCTCGTGGCCGAGCTGCGCGGCCGGGGCGTCCGGTACGGCACCGGCCGCGAGATGCTGGCGCACCGGATCGCGCATGTCATCCTGACCAGGATGGAAGCGGCGGGGGAGAGCTGTGATGACCGGACCCACGACGCGGTGCGCCGGACCAGGCAGGTGCGGGCGGCGGTGGACGCCATCTGGCCCAAGGTGGATCCGGTCCGGCTCGTGCACACGCTGCTCGGCAACGCCGGCGAGCTGGCGCGCGCCGCCGACGGCCTGCTCGACGAGCAGGAGCAGCGCGCGATCAGCTGGCCCGGCCGGCCAGCCGGCCCCGGCTCGGCCCGCTGGACAGCGGCCGACCTGGTGCTGATCGACGAGGCCGCCGACCTGCTCGAGCGGACCGCCGGCGTGGCCCACGTGGTGGTGGACGAGGCGCAGGATCTGTCGCCGATGGAGTGCCGCGCCGTCGGCCGCAGGTGCGAGACCGGCTCGGCGACCGTGCTCGGCGACCTCGCGCAGGGCACCAGCCCGTGCGCCGCCGCGAGCTGGCCCGAGCTGCTCGGCCATCTCGGCAAGGGCGACGCCCAGCTCCGGGTCCTCGAGATGGGTTACCGCGTGCCGCGGCAGATCCTCGACTTCGCGAACCGGCTGCTCGACCAGATAGGTCCCACCTTGGCCAGGTCGGCATCGCTGCGCCATGATCCCGGCGCGCTGGACATCGTGGCCGCCGGCCCTGGCGGCCTGGGCGCCGCACTGCGGGCCGCCTGCGTGAAGGCGAGCGCGCGGCCAGGCTCGATCGCGGTCATCGCGGCGGATGAGCAGGTGGCCGAGCTGTCCCGGCTGCTGGTCGCGGCCGGCATCGGGCACGCCGTGCTGGAGGGGGCCAGCGGCGAAGACCGGCTCACCCTCGTCCCCGTCACCCTGGCCAAGGGCCTGGAGTTCGACCACGTCATCGTGGTGGAGCCGGCCAGGATCACGGCCACGGGCCGCCGCGGTCCGAACCGGCTGTACGTCGCGCTGACCCGGGCGGTATCCCGCCTGACGGTCCTGCACGCCGAGCCGCTGCCCGCCCTGCTTGGCTAGCCGGCCCGGTCTGCTCAGCGCGCCCCCGGCGGGCTCAGCCCGGCGGCGGGCATCCCGGGGAACGCCACGGTTGATCCCCGCCAGGCCGTGGCCCGGATCGCCGCATCCTGCATGGCCCGGGCGCCGAAAGCCCGCAGCCCGGCATCGCCGGCCCCGACCAGGCCGAGGTAGGCGGCCGTCACCCCGTTCTCGAGAATGACCGCCAGCGAGACCGCCTCGGCCGCGGTGTGCACGCCGAACGGCAGCTTGTAGGCGTCGGCGGCGGCGGCAGGCTGCTCTCCTCGCGCGCGGAGCAGGCTGGCCAGAGTGTCCCGGGCCGACCGGTGCTCGTTCCAGTACACGGTCGCGGTAGCCCGCTGGCCGCCGCTCAGGTAGGCGCCGGCCACGCCGTAGCCGAAGATGGCCGCGTTCTCGGCGGCCAGGGCGCCCTGCAGCGCCGCGTTCCCTGCGGCCTTCCCCGGCCGCTCTGCCCGGCCCGCCCCGGTCACCGCGGCGACTCCGCGGAGCCGAGCACCGCCGCGTGCGCGGCCTCGCTTGCGCTGATGCTGGCCATCAGCTGCGCCAGCGACGGCGTCGCCACCGCGGCGAGCGTGCGGACCAGGAAGGCGGCCTGATCGCTCTCGGCCCGGCGCAGGGAGGCCAGGACGGCGGCCCGCCCGGGCGGGACCGGCGGCTGGTGCGCACGGGCTGTCATCGTCGGTGCCGGGAGGGCGCCCGCGGGTACGACCAGCCGCTCGCGCAGCTGGGCCAGGTGCTGCCGGTGCTGGCGCAGCAGCGGCGAGACCGTCGCGGCGAGCGCGGGCCGGGCCGAGAGCACCGCGGCGTACCTGGAGACCATGGCGTCCTCGGCGGCGATCACCGTCCGGAGCATCCCGACGTCGGGCGCCGGTACCGGCGGGCGGGCCCAGGGCCAGGCCTGCCCGGGCGCGCAGCCGGCCGTGCAGGCCGTCGCCAGCAGCGCCACGGCCGATGCGGTCAGCACCCGGCGCCGCGTGGGGTCTGCCGCCACCCGAACCTCCCGCCGAAGGGCCTGGGTCGATGCCGCCGAGCTTACGCAATGACCCGGGCCAACGCGCCGGCCACCGGCGGTCAGCCTGCCGCCGTGCCGCGGATAGGCTAACAGGGCAGGACAACAGCACAGCTGGCGGGCGAGGAGGTCGTGATGAGCGGTGGCTCCCGCCATGTTGCGGCACATCCGGAGCGTCTGACTAGCCTGCTCGAGCCGGTGGTCAGCGCGGCGGGACTCGAGCTTGAATCAGTCCGGGTCGGCCGGGCGGGCCGCCGGAGCCTGCTGCGTGTCGTGGTCGATGCCGAGCGGGGCGTGAGCCTGGACGACATCGCGGTGGTCAGCCGGGCCGTCGCGGCCGAGATCGACGCCGGCGACCTGATGGGTGCTGGGTCCTACACGCTCGAGGTGACCTCGCCGGGGGTGGACCGCCCGCTGACCGACCCGCGGCACTGGCGCCGCGCGGCCGGCCGGCTGGTCCGGGTTCCCGTCCGCGCCTCGTCCTCCCGGACGGCTGACGCCGGCCAGTCAGGCGCCGTCGAGGGCAGGATCGTCATGGCCGGGCCGGCCGGGGTGACCCTCGAGGTCGACGGTGAACGCCGCGAGTTCGGCTATGCCGAGCTCGGGCCGGGGCAGGTTCAGGTGGAGTTCAAGGACCTGGGGGTGCAGCCCGATGGACATTGACCTGAATGTCCTGCGCAGCCTGGAAAGCGAGAAGGACATCTCGATGGAGCTCGCGATCAAGGCGATCGAGGATGCGCTGCTGGTGGCGTACCACCGCACCGAGGGGGCGGCGCCGACCGCGCGCGTGCAGGTGGACAGGACCAGCGGTCACGTGACCGTCTGGGCCGCCACGACCAGCGAGGATGGCGAAGTCACCGGGGAGTACGACGACACCCCTGACGGCTTCGGCCGGATCGCTGCGACCACGGCCCGCCAGGTGATCCTGCAGCGGCTGCGGGACGCGGAAGACGAGCTGACCTTCGGCGAGTACGCCGGCCGCGAGGGAGACGTGGTGGCCGGGGTGATCCAGCAGGGCAAGGACCCCCGGTCCGTGCTCGTCGACCTGGGCAAGATCGAGGCGATCCTGCCCGCCGCCGAGCAGGTCCCTGGCGAGCGGTACGCGCACGGCGAGCGGCTGCGCTGCTTCGTCCTGCGCGTGCACAAGGGCCACCGGGGCCCCTCGGTCACGCTCTCGCGGACCCACCCGAACCTGATCAAGAAGCTCTTCATGCTCGAAGTGCCCGAGATGTCCAGCGGCGCGGTGGAGATCGCCGCGATCGCCCGCGAGGCAGGCCATCGCACCAAGATCGCGGTCAGGTCCCATCAGCAGGGCGTGAACCCGAAGGGCGCCTGCATAGGCCCGATGGGCAGCCGGGTGCGCAACGTCATGACCGAGCTGCACGGCGAGAAGATCGACATTGTCGACTACGCGGAGGACCCGGCCGAGTTCGTCGCCAACGCGCTGTCGCCGGCCCGGGTCTCCCGGGTGGACATCGTGGATCCGGCGGCCAGGATTGCCCGGGTGATCGTGCCCGATTACCAGCTGTCGCTGGCGATCGGCAAGGAGGGCCAGAACGCCCGGCTGGCCGCCCGGCTGACCGGGTGGAAGATCGACATCGTCTCGGATACCGCGCCGGCCGCCACATCAGGCAGTGCCGCGCCGGACAGCGCCGCGCCTGGCACTGTTGCGGGCGCCGCCGATTCCGCGACGCGGTAGACTTGTCCGCAGATGGCCGAGCGGCCCCTGCGACGCATGTCCGCGCCCCGGTGCGAACATGCGTGGGATGCAGGGAGCGCGCGGCCAAGTCCGAGTTGCTTCGCATCGTGGCGGCCGGGAACGAGCTTGTTCCCGATCCGCTGGGTCGGCTGGCTGGCCGGGGCGCGTACCTTCACCCCAGCCAGCGGTGCTGGGAGCAAGCACAGCACCGCCGGGCGTTCCCCCGAGCACTGCGCGTGCCGGGACCGCTCAGCGGGCAATTGCTTGCCGGGTACCTTGGGTCGGGCAGAGCGGCAGCGGATGAGAAACGTCTGGGGAAAGCGGGTCAAGACAGCGATGAGCGCCCGATGAGCACAAGGCGATGAGTACGGCAGGCTGACGCCGGCCTAGGGCAACCACTGCCCCGGACCGGCTGGGTCCGGAAAGCTGGCCGGTAAAAGCCGGCCGAGGCAGGAGCGCAGTGGCGAAGGTCCGGGTTTATGAGCTCGCGAAGGAGCTCGGTGTAGAGAGCAAGGCCGTGATGGCCCAGCTCCAGGAAATGGGCGAGTTCGTGCGCTCGGCGTCCTCGACGATCGAGGCGCCGGTCGTGCGCAGGCTCAGGGAGTCCATCGGATCACAGGCAGCGCAGGCCGCGCCGGCGCCTGCCGCCGCGCCTGCGGCGGCAGCCCCGGACGGGCAGCGCAAGGATGGCCGGGCGGCCCAGGCGCCCGGGGCACCCGCTCCGGCCGCATCCGCTGCGGCCGCGGCTGCGCCGGCCGCAGCTGCGCCGGCTACGGCCGTGCCGGCCGCCGCGGCGCCGCCTGCCCCGGCGGACCGCGCCCCGGCCAGCCCGGCCGACGTGCAGCCATCGCCCGCCGCAGCGGCCCCCGCTCCCGCGCAGGCCGGTCCGGGCCAGCGGCCGAGCGCGCCGCGCCCGGAGCAGGCCCGGCCGAGCGCGCCGCGTCCGGAGCAGGCCCGGCCGAGCTCGCCGCGCCCTGGTCCCCGTCCGGGGCCGCGGCCTGGCAACAACCCGTTCAGCTCGACCGCGACCGGCATGGGCGCCGGCCCGCCGGCGCAGGCCAGGCCGGGGCAGCCGGGTACCGGTGGTCCGGCCGGCCCCGGCCAGGGCAGCCGGCCAGGGCAGCCCGCGGGCGGGACGCGCCCCGGCGGCTCCGGCCCCGGGCGGCCCAGCCCTGCGGACATGCCGCGGCCCGGCGGCCCGCGGCCGAGCCCGATGAACATGCGACCCCGGACCAGCGGCCCGGGCGGCGGCGGTCCCGGGCGCGGCGGCCCCGGCGGCGGTCCCGGCGGCGGCGGCCGCGGCGGCCCGGGTGGTACCGGGTCGCGGCCTGGCGGTCGTGGTCCCGGCGCCGGCGTCGGCACATCGCCCGGCGGCGGTCCTGGCGGCGGCCGCGGCGGCCCGGCCGGCGGCCGGGGGCCGGGCGGCGGAGCACGTCCGGGCGGCGCCGGCCGTGGCCGGAGCGGCACGCAGGGTGCATTCGGCCGCCCCGGCGGGCGTCCGGCCCGGGGCCGCAAGTCCAAGAAGCAGCGGCGCCAGGAGTTCGACAACCTGCAGGCGCCGGCCATCGGCGGCGTCACGATCGCGCGCGGCAACGGGCAGGTCATCCGGCTGCCGGTCGGCGCGTCGCTGAGCGATTTCGCGGACAAGATCAACGTCAACCCGGCGTCGCTGGTGCAGGTGCTCTTCCACCTGGGCGAGCTGGTGACCGCCACCCAGTCGGTCAACGACGAGACGCTGCAGCTGCTCGGCGCCGAGCTCAACTACAGCGTGCAGGTCGTGTCCCCCGAGGAAGAGGACAAGGAGCTGCTGGAGTCGTTCGACATCGACTTCGGCGAGGACTCAGGCGACGAGGGCGACCTCGCGCCGCGTCCCCCGGTGGTCACCGTGATGGGCCACGTCGACCACGGCAAGACCAGGCTGCTGGACGCGATCAGGAACACCAACGAGGTGGCCCGCGAGGCGGGCGGCATCACGCAGCACATCGGCGCCTACCAGGTCACCATCGAGGTGGAGAGCCAGCCGCGCAAGGTCACGTTCATCGACACCCCGGGCCACGAGGCATTCACCGCGATGCGCGCTCGCGGCGCGGAGACCACCGACCTGGTCGTGCTGGTGGTGGCCGCGGACGACGGGGTGAAGCCGCAGACCACCGAGGCGCTCAACCACGCCCAGGCGGCCGGGGTGCCGATCGTGGTGGCGGTCAACAAGATCGACAAAGAGGGCGCCGACCCGCAGCGGGTGCGCACCCAGCTCACCGAGTACGGCCTGGTGGCCGAAGAGTTCGGCGGCCAGACGCTGTTCATCGACGTATCGGCCCGGGAGGGCATCGGCATCGACAACCTGCTCGAGGCGATCGTGCTGACCGCCGACGCCGAGCTTGACCTGCGGGCCAATCCGGATCAGGACGCCCAGGGCGTGGCCATCGAGGCGCACCTGGACCGCGGCCGCGGTCCGGTGGCCACCGTGCTGGTGCAGCGCGGCACGCTGCACGTCGGCGACTCGATCGTCGCCGGCGAGGCGTTCGGCCGGGTCCGCGCCATGCTGGACGAGAACAGCGACCAGGTCGCGGAGGCGCCGCCGTCGCGGCCTGTGCAGGTGCTCGGGCTCACCGCTGTCCCCGGGGCGGGAGACAACTTCATCGTCGTCTCCGACGACCGGATGGCGCGGCAGATCGCCGAACGGCGCGAGGCCAGGGAGCGCAGCGCGCAGTTCGCCCGGCGCACCCGGCGGGTCACGCTGGAGGACCTGGAGTCCGCGCTCAAGGCCGGCGAGAAGGAGGAGTTGCTGCTCATCATCAAGGGCGACGTCTCCGGATCGGTCGAAGCGCTCGAGGACGCCCTGGTGAAGATCGACGTGGGCGAGGACGTGGGGCTGCGCGTGATCAGCCGCGGCGTCGGGGCGATCACCCAGGACGACGTGAACCTGGCCATCGCGTCGGACGCCGTGATCATCGGCTTCAACGTCCGCCCCGCCGGGCGGGCCGGCGAGCTGGCCCAGCGCGAGGGCGTGGACATCCGGTACTACTCGGTGATCTACCAGGCCATCGACGAAGTCGAGGCCGCGCTGCAGGGCATGCTCAAGCCCGAGTTCGAAGAGGTCCAGCTGGGTACGGCCGAGGTCAGGGAGGTCTTCCGGGTACCGAGGATCGGGAACGTGGCCGGCTGCATCGTGCGCTCGGGGACGATCAACCGGGGCAGCAAGGCGCGCCTGGTCCGCGACGGCGTGGTCGTCTCGGACAACCTCACGGTTGACTCGCTGCGCCGGTTCAAGGACGATGTGACCGAGGTCCGCGAGGGCTTCGAGTGCGGCATCGGCGTCGGCTACAACGACATCAAGGTCGAGGATGTAATCGAGACCTTCGAGATGCGGGAGAAGCCACGGGCATGATGAGGCAGGCTGCCGGCCGGCCCGGCCGGCCGGCAGCGCCGTAATCGTGTACGTGGGCACGCTGGCCCTGGATGTCCTGCTCGGCGACGTACGCTCGCTGAAGCAGAAGCGGTCGGTGGTCCGGCCGCTGATCGCCGACCTGCGCCGCGGCTTTCCCGGTGCGGCGGTGGCGGAGACCGGTCACCTGGACGCGTACCGGCGGACGGAGATCGCAGTGGCTGTCGTGGCCTCGACCGCGGGGCACTGCACCGACGTGCTGACGGCGTGCGAGCGGCTGGTCGCCGCTCGCCCGGAGGTCGAGCTGCTGTCGGCCCGACAGCGGCTGCGGCGGGAGGAGGACTGACAGGCCATGGACGCGGCCAGGGCTCGCAAGCTGGCTGACCGGATCGCGCAGATCGTGGCCGAGATGCTGGAGCGGCGGATCAAGGATCCGCGGCTCGGCTTCGTCACGGTCACCGAGGCCAGGCTCACCAACGACCTGCGGGAGGCAACGGTCTTCTACACCGTCTACGGCTCCGACCGCGACCGCGCCGATACCGCCGCGGCGCTGGCCAGTGCCACCGGCGTGATCAGGTCCGAAGTGGGCCGTCAGACCGGGCTGCGGCACACCCCGTCGCTGACGTTCGTGCCCGACACGCTGCCGGACAACGTCCAGCACATCGAGGATCTGGTCGAGCGCGCCCGCGAGGCGGACGCGGCGGTCGCGGCCACCCGTGAGGGCGCCGAGCCGGCCGGCGACCCCGACCCCTACAAGCCGGTCCCGGATGCCCAGCAGGACGCGGACCCCGGGACATGACCCGCCGCGTCCGGGACGAAGACTGGGACCGTGCGGTCGGCGCGCTGGACGGGGTCGGCGAGATCTGCCTGGCCTGCCATATCCGGCCGGACGGTGACGCGCTCGGCTCCATGCTCGCGGTCACGCACGCGCTGACCGCGCGCGGCCGGCGGGTGATCGCCTCGTTCGGTGACCAGCCGTTCGAGGTTCCCCGCATCCTGCGTTTCCTGCCCGGCCTCGATCTGCTCAGCCCGCCGCAGGCGTACCCGGAGCGGCCCCGGCTGATGATCACCTTCGATGCCTCCAGCGTGGACCGGCTGGGGCTGCTGGCCGCCCACGCCGCCCGGGCCGCCGAGCTGATCGTGCTGGACCATCACGCATCCAACCCCGGCTTCGGCACGATCAACCTGATCGACCCCGCCGCGGCCGCTACCGCCGTGCTGGCCGGGCGGCTCATCGACGCGATGGGCGTGCCGCTCACCGCCGCCATCGCCGCCGGGCTCTACACCGGCCTGGTCACCGACACCGGATCGTTCAGGTTCTCCAGTACGGCGCAGGTACACCGGATGGCGGCGCGGCTAATCGAGACCGGCCTGGACCCCGCGTTCTTCGCGCGCGAGCTGCTGGACCGTGCGCCGTTCGGTTACCTGCGACTACTGTCGGCGGCGCTCGGCCGGGCCGTGCTCGAACCCGGGCAGGCGGCGGGGTACGGCCTGGTGTGGACGACGGTCACCAGGGAAGACCGGGCCGCTGACCGGCTGCCGTACGAGGTCACCGAGGACGTGATCGACGAGGTCCGCCGCACCGACGAGGCAGAGGTCGCGGTGGTGTTCAAGGAATCCGATGACGGCCTCTGGCACGTGTCGGCCAGGTCGAAGGGACGCGTCGACGTGGCGCGGGCCGCCATCGCGCTGGGCGGCGGCGGGCACAGCCAGGCGGCCGGGTTCACCACAGTCGAGGACGTGCCTGATGCCCTGGCGCGGCTGCGCGTCCTGCTCGCGGTCCCGGACGAACCCGGGCCGGTCAGCACGTCGGCCGCCGGCGCGGCGGAGGCCGGCGGCCGGTGACCGCGCCGGGCGGGCTCATCATCGTCGACAAGCCGGCGGGCCTCACCTCGCATGATGTCGTGGCCCGGGTCCGCAGGCTGGCCGGTACCCGCCGGGTCGGTCACGCCGGCACGCTGGATCCCATGGCTACCGGGGTGCTGGTGGTAGGGGTGGAGAAGGCCACCCGGCTGCTGGGTCACCTGGCCCTGACCGAGAAGGAATACTCGGCCACGATCCGGCTCGGCCAGGCCACGGACTCCGACGATGCCGACGGCACTGTCATCTCGCAGGCATCGGCGCGCGGGGTGACGCGGCCGGCCCTGACCGCGGCCGCCGCCGCGCTGCGCGGAGAGATCCGCCAGATCCCGCCCGTGGTCAGCGCGGTCAAGGTCGGCGGCAGGCGGGCCTACCAGCTCGCCCGCGACGGCGCGCCGCCCCGGCTCGAGCCGCGCACGGTGACCGTGTACGAGCTCACCGTGCGAGCGGTGCGCCGCCGGGAGGACCTGCTTGACGCGGACGTGACCGTAACCTGCTCCAGCGGTACCTACATCCGTGCCCTCGCTCGCGACCTCGGCGCGACGCTCGGCGTGGGCGGGCACCTGACCCGGCTGCGGCGCACCCGGGTCGGCCCGTACCGCGAGGAAGAAGCGCGGACCCTCGGACAGCTGGCCGACGGGCTCGCCGTGCTGCCGCTGGCGCAGGCGGCCGCGGCCGCCTTCCCCCGGCTGGATCTCACCGCCGAGCAGGCCGCGCGGCTGGCTCACGGCGGGCGGCTGCCCGCGGTCGGCCACGGTGCAGGGCCGACTGCCGCGTTCGGGCCGGACGGTTCCCTGATCGCCCTGGTCACCGGGGAAGCGGAGGCGCTGCGTCCGCTGGCCGTCTTCGTGCCCTGACCCCCGCGTGGTCGGCTCCGCCGCGATCACATGGCAGGCTTAGGACACGGAGTGCCCGCCGCGGGTGCTCCCGTCACTGCCATGCGGAGGTGGGCGTGCGACGCTGGCACGGCCTGGACGACGTACCCGACGGCTGGGGCCCCTGCGTGGTCACCGTGGGCGTCTTCGACGGCGTGCACCGCGGCCACCAGCGCATCGTGCGGCACGCGCTGGAAGCCGCGCTCGGGCCCGGGTTGCCCGTGGTGGTGGTCACGTTCGACCCGCATCCCGACGAGGTGGTGCGCCCGGGTTCCCATCCGCCGTTCCTCTGTACCACCCGGCGGCGGGCCGAGCTGCTGGCCGGGCTCGGCGTGGACGCGGTGTGCATGCTGCCTTTCACCCTGGAGTTCTCCCGGCTGGGGCCAGACGAGTTCGTGCGCGCGGTGCTGGCCGACCGGCTGCATACGGCCCGGGTGGTGGTCGGCGAGAACTTCCGGTTCGGTCACAAGGCGGCGGGCGACGTGGCGCTGCTCCGTCAGCTCGGCGAGAAGTACGACTTCACCGCCGACGGCGTCCCGCTGCTGGTGTCCGGCGGCGTGACGATCTCGTCCAGCTACATCAGGGACCGGCTGACCGCCGGCGACGTCACCGCCGCCGCCGAGGCGCTCGGCCGCCCGCACCGGGTGGAGGGCGTCGTGGTGCGCGGGCAGCAGCGGGGCCGCGCGCTCGGCTTCCCCACCGCGAACCTGCAGCCCCCCCCAAACACCGCCATCCCGGCCGACGGCGTCTACGCGGGCTGGCTGTCCACCCTCGCGCCGGACGGGTCGCAGGACCGGCGCTGGCCCGCGGCGATCTCCATCGGCAGCAATCCGACTTTCGACGACACTGACCGCACCGTGGAGGCGTACGCCCTCGACCGCGACGACCTGGACCTGTACGGGATGCACGTAGCGGCGGACTTCGCCGTCAGGCTGCGGGCCACGGTCAAGTTCGTCTCGGTCGATGACCTCGTGGCGCAGATGCACGTTGACGTCAACGCGGCCAGGGCGCTCACGGCCGGCCGGCTCCCGTAGCCCGCGCCGGCCCGGACGCACCGCCGCCCCGGACGCCCTGACTTGGACGGAGGAGCGAGCTGACCGTGATACCGTGAGTTGCGGCTGGTGGATGGTCCGCCGTATTGCGCTGCGCCCTCATGCAGCAGATAACGGTCCCCTCGCTGTTCCAGTGACCCACCGGGCCCGGGCTGCCGCAGTACCGACGGGCAGCACCACGACGATTCGCACGAAGGAGCGACGTGCCGCTTGACAGTACCGTGAAAACGGAGATCATCGGCCAGCACGCGACCGGTGAGGGTGACACCGGTTCGCCGGAAGTCCAAGTCGCGCTGCTGACCCGACGGATCAGCGACCTGACCGAGCACCTCAAGGTGCACAAGCACGACCATCACAGCCGCCGCGGGCTGCTGCTGCTGGTCGGCAGGCGCAGGCGACTGCTGAAGTACCTCGCCAAGACCGATATCACCCGCTACCGCGCGCTCATCGAGCGCCTGGGCCTGCGCAGGTAAGCACCGGCCCGGGCCCGCCAGGCGGCGGTTCCGCACGCTGCACAACTGAATACGACCAAGGATCGATGTCCCGCAGCCCGGTCCCGGAGCGAATGCAAGGCGCCAAGGGCCGGTCCTCGGTAGTGGTCCCCGGATCCGCTGGACACCGCGAGCGCGGCCGCACGGCCGCGGCGGTGCCAGCGGGCAAGCCGAGGACTTCAATCGAAGACCGGCCGGCCGCCGCTGCGGCCGCACGGCCACAGCAGTACGCCCCGGCGGCGGGCAAGCGCGGGACAACAGGTGCGGCACCGAGCCGCACGTACCCGCAAGGAGGTCTCACCCGTGGAGGGTGTGCACAGCGCCGAAGCCGTCATTGACAACGGCCAGTTCGGCACACACACGATCAGATTTGAAACCGGGCGCCTAGCCCGCCAGGCATCGGGATCGGCCGTCGTCTTCCTCGACGACGAGACGATGGTGCTGTCCGCGACGACGGCGTCCAAGCACCCCAGGGAGGGGCTGGATTTCTTCCCGCTCACCGTGGACGTGGAAGAGCGGATGTATGCCGCGGGCCGGATTCCCGGCTCGTTTTTTCGTAGGGAAAGGCCGGCCGTCCGAGGACGCGATCCTCACCTGCCGCCTGATCGACCGGCCGCTGCGCCCGTCGTTCGTCAAGGGCCTGCGCAACGAGATCCAGGTCGTCGAGACGATCATGGCCCTGCATCCCGATCACCTGTACGACGTGGTGGCCATCAACGCCGCCTCGCTGTCCACCCAGCTGGCCGGGCTGCCGTTCTCCGGGCCGATCGGGGGCGTGCGGGTCGCGCTGATCAAGGGTCAGTGGGTGGCATTCCCCGCGTACTCACAGCTCGAGGACGCGACCTTCGACATGGTCGTGGCCGGGCGGGTGCTCGGCGACGGCGACGTGGCCATCATGATGGTCGAGGCCGAGTCGACGCCCCGGACGCTGCGCCTGCTCGCCGATCAGTCCTCCGGGGCGGTCGCGCCCACCGAGCAGACGGTGGCCGAGGGCCTGGAGGCGGCCAAGCCGTTCATCAAGGTGCTGTGCGAGGCGCAGCTGCAGGTGGCGGCCGAGGCGGCCAAGGAGACGGCAGAGTTCCCGGTCTTCATCGACTACCAGCAGGACGTCTACGACGCCGTGGCCGACGCGGTCTCCGATGAGCTCGCCCAGGCCCTGACGATCGCCGGCAAGCAGCAGCGCGAGGCCGAGACCGAGCGGATCAAGGCGCTGGCCGCGGAGAAGCTGTCCAGCCAGTTCGCTGACCGGGAGAAGGAGATCAGCGCCGCCTACCGCGCGCTGACCAAGAAGCTGGTCCGGGAGCGGATCATCCGGGACGGGATCCGCATCGACGGCCGCGGGCTGGCCGACATCCGGCAGCTTTCCGCCGAGGTCCACGTGCTGCCCCGGGTGCACGGCTCGGCGCTGTTCGAGCGCGGCGAGACCCAGATCCTGGGCGTGACCACGCTGAACATGCTCCGGATGGAGCAGATGATCGACACGCTCAGCCCCGAGCGGACCAAGCGCTACATGCACAACTACAACATGCCGCCGTACTCGACCGGGGAGACCGGCCGGGTCGGATCGCCCAAGCGCCGCGAGATCGGCCACGGGGCGCTGGCCGAGCGGGCGCTGCTGCCCGTGTTGCCGACCCGCGAGGAGTTTCCCTACGCGATACGGCAGGTGTCCGAGGCGATCGGCTCCAACGGCTCGACCTCGATGGGCTCGGTCTGCGCGTCCGCCATGTCGCTGCTTGACGCGGGCGTGCCGCTCAAGGACATGGTGTCCGGCATCGCCATGGGCCTGATCTACGAGGGCGATCAGTACGTCACGCTCACCGACATCCTCGGCGCCGAGGACGCGTTCGGTGACATGGACTTCAAGGTCGCAGGGACCAAGGACGTGATCACCGCGCTGCAGCTCGACACCAAGCTGGACGGCGTCCCCGCGTCCGTGCTGGCCGGCGCGCTCACCCAGGCGCGGGCCGCCCGGATGACCATCCTGGACGTGATGCGCGAGGCGATCTCGGCGCCGGGCGAGATGAGCCCGAACGCGCCGCGGATCATCACCATCAAGGTCCCGGTGGACAAGATCGGCGAGGTTATCGGGCCCAAGGGCAAGATGATCAACTCGATCCAGGAGGACACCGGCGCCGAGATCACCATCGAGGACGACGGCACCATCTACATCGGCGCCACCGACGGCCCGTCGGCCGAGGCCGCCCGGACCACGATCAACGCGATCGCCAACCCGCACATCCCCGAGGTGGGCGAGCGGTTCCTCGGCACGGTGGTGAAGACGACCACGTTCGGCGCGTTCGTCTCGCTGCTGCCCGGCAAGGACGGGCTGCTGCACATCACCCAGATCCGCAAGCTGCACGGCGGCGCCCGGATCGACAACGTGGACGACGTGCTCAAGGTCGGCGAGAAGATCCAGGTCGAGATCCGCGAGGTTGACGACCGGGGCAAGCTCTCCCTGGTCCCCGTGGAGGTACTCGAGCAGGAGGCGTCCGGCGGGGACGGGGACGGCCAGCCCGGGCAGGATACGTCCGGGCCCGCCGGCCAGGGTCACCGCGACGGCAGCCGCGAGGACGGTCACGACGACAACCGGGAAGGCGGTCGCGAGGGGCACCACAGGACCAGGCACCGCACCCGGCGGCCGCGCGAGTCGTGAGCAGCCAGCGGCCTGCCGGTCCTGCCGGACCCGATAACAAGGGAGAGGCCGGGGCGATGGCGCCCCGGCTCTCGCCCGGCGACAGCGCAGTCTCCCGGACCGTACTTCCCGGGGGCCTGCGCGTCATCACCGAGTCGCTGCCGGCGGTGCGGTCGGTGGCAATCGGCATCTGGGTGGGCGTGGGGTCGCGCGACGAGGATCTCGAGCACGCCGGCGCCACCCACTACCTGGAACACCTGCTGTTCAAGGGCACCACCCGGCGCACCGCGCTGGACATCTCGGCGGCCATGGACGCGGTCGGCGGTGAGCTCAACGCCTTCACCGGCAAGGAATTCACCTGCTACTACGCGCGGGTGCTCGACTCTGACCTGCCGCTGGCCATCGACGTGCTGTGCGACATGGTGACCAGCTCGCTGATCGCGCCGCGGGATGTGGACGCCGAGCGGGGCGTGGTGCTCGAAGAGATCGCGATGAACGAGGACGACCCCTCGGACACCGTGCACGAGGCCTTCGCCGCCGCGCTGTTCGGTGACAGCCCGCTCGGCCGCCCGATCCTCGGCACGGTGAGCTCGATCAACGCGATCAGCCGCGACCAGATCAGCGAGCACTACCAAGCCAGGTACACCCCGCCGAGCCTGGTAGTCGCGGCAGCCGGAAACCTCCAGCACCACGCGGTGACCGAGCTGGTCCGGCGCGGATTCGCCGCCGTCACGAGCGACCAGGCGGTGCAGCAGGACCCGGCTTCGCCACGGGTCGGCGGGAATTACGTGGTCGCGGACGGCCCGCCGGTGCCGGGACGTCAGGGAACCCGGCTGGTATCGCGCGGCATCGAGCAGGCCAATCTCGTGCTGGGCTGCTATGGCCTGTCCAGGACCGACGACCGCAGGTTCGCGCTCGGCGTGCTGAACGCCGCGCTCGGCGGCGGGATGTCATCGCGGCTGTTCCAGGAGGTCCGGGAGAAGCGGGGCCTGGCGTACTCGGTGTACAGCTTCAACTCCCAGCTCGCCGATACCGGTGTGTGGGGCGTCTACGTCGGCTGCCTGCCGGCCAAGGCCGACGAGGTGCTCGCTATCTGCCGGGATGAGATCGCCAAGGTGACCGAGAGTGGTCTCACCGACGCAGAGCTCGCCCGCGGCAAGGGCCAGCTCCGCGGCTCGATCGTGCTCGGACTGGAAGACCCCTCCTCGCGGATGAGCAGGCTGGGCAAGTCCGAGCTGGTGTACACCCGGCTGGAGCCGGTCGACGAGATCCTCGCCTCGATCGAGTCGGTGACGAACGACGAGGTGGTCGCGGTCGCGGCCGACGTGCTCTCCCGGCCCAAGGTGCTGGCGGTTGTCGGCCCGTTCGACGACGCGGATGCCTTCGCCGCCTCCCTGGCCTGACACGATCCGACGGAGGGCCCGATGATCAAGGTCGGCGTGCTGGGCAGCAAGGGCCGGATGGGATCCGAGGTCAGCCGTGCGATCGGCGCCGCCGACGACATGACGCTGTCCGCCGCGGTGGATGCCGGCGACGACAGGCAGCTGCTGGCGGGCTGTGACGTCGTCGTGGATTTCACCCAGCCGTCAACCGTCCTGGACAACCTGCGCTGGTGCATCGACCGCGGACTGGACTGCGTGGTGGGCACCTCCGGCTTCGACGAGGCCCGGCTCAGCCAGGTCGGAGGGTGGCTGGACGGCCGGCCGGAGTCCCGCGTCCTCGTCGCCCCGAACTTCTCCGTCGGCGCGGTCCTGATGATGCACTTCGCGGGGCAAGCGGCCAGGTTCTTCGAGTCGGCCGAGGTGGTAGAGCTGCACCACGCGGGCAAGGCCGATGCCCCGTCGGGGACCGCGTTGCGCACCGCCTCGCTGATCGGCGCGGCCCGGGCCGCAGCCGGGCTGGGGGCGCCTCCGGACGCCACCGTGTCAGAGGTCCCAGGCGCGCGCGGCGCGGTCGTCGGCGACGTGCACGTGCACGCGGTCCGGCTGGCCGGCCTGGTGGCGCACCAGGAGGTGCTGCTCGGCGGGCACGGCGAGACCCTGACCATCCGGCACGACTCGCTGGACCGGGCCTCGTTCATGCCTGGCGTGCTGCTCGGCGTGCGCAGCATCGCCTCGCTGCCGCCCGGCCTCACCGTCGGCATCGAGGCCCTGCTCGGCCTGGGCTAATCGCATGGCCGCGGGCTCCTCACAGGTCCGCGACCGCGGGGATCACCTCGAATCCGATGATCTCTAGCGGCGTGAGCTGCTGCACGTTGGCGACCGCGCCGATGGCCATCCCGATTCCCTGCTCGGCCAGCTTGCCCAGCTGGTCGATCATCTCCCCGGTCTTCTCGCCGTTCGCGCCCGGGTCGAAGATGAAGTAGCAGGTCTTCAGTATCTCGTCGTAGTCCCGGCCCTCCCGCTCGCAATGCTCGCGCAGCACCTCCAGCTTGTGCCCGAGGTCGGGGGTGGGGAACAGGTTGCAGGCCTGTGCGTACCTGGCCACGAATCGCAGCGTCTTCTGCTCGCCCCCGCCGCCGATCATGATCGGCGGATGCGGCTCGGACAGTGCCTGCGGCGAGTTCAGCGGGCGTTCCAGCTGGTGGTGCAAGCCCCGGTACTCGCTCTCGTCGCCGCGCCACATCTGCAGGCAGATCTGCAGCGTCTCCTCGAGCTGCTCGAACCGCTCGGCCACCGGCGGGAACGGGATGCCGAGGCTGCGCGACTCCTCCTCGTTCCAGGCGGCCCCGATGCCCAGCCATGCCCGGCCGCCCGACAACACGTCCAGCGTGGTCACGATCTTCGCGAGCACCCCCGGATACCGGTACACGGCCCCGGTGACCAGCGTGATCAGCTTGGCCCTGCTGGTGTGGCCGGCCAGGTAGCCGAGGGTGGTGTACGCCTCGAGCATCTCGTGCTCGGGCGGCCCCACCACGCCGATCTGAAAGAAGTGGTCCATGACGCCGACGAACTCGAACCCGGCGTCGTCCGCGGTGCGGGCGACGGCGGCCAGCTCGGCGCCGAGCCGCGAGGGTCCGCCCGGCCAGGTGAAGTCGGGGATCTGCAGGCCTATCTTCACGTGAGTACCTCCACCGCAGAGCCTTTCACAAGCCCGGCCGCGGGGTCGCGGGGACCGGGCCGTAGCCGCCCGGCGCGGCGCGTGGCAAGCTCATAGTCATGACCGATCCGAACGCCGACCCGCAGTGCGAGGTCGCGCACGGCCGCGCGGCCGCCGCACCGGACACCCGGACGCTCGTCGCCGTGTTCGCCTCGCCGGTCGCCGGCTACCTGCTCCGCTACGGCAGCGACGTGGGATACCGACCGGTGCTGCTCGAGCCGGCGGCGGACCTCACAGCGACTGACTTCCCGGCCGGCGTGAAGGTAGCTGCCGGCTTCGCCGAGCTGTCCGACCCGCGCGCCGACGTGGTCGTCACCGACCACCACCGGCCGGAACTCGGCCCGGTGCTGCGCGACATCCTGGCTGGCCAGGCCAACTGGGTGGGGGTCATGGGCAGCCCCCGCCACCCCGCCCCGCACATAGCCGCGCTGACTGCGCTGGGCGTCAGCGCCGCCGGCATCGCCCGGGTGCACCGGCCGATCGGGCTGAACATCGGCTCCAGGGCCCCCGCCGAGATCGCGATCGCCACCATCGCCGGCCTCATCGCCGAGCGCAACGGCGCACCCGGCGGCTTTTCGTTCCCCACCTGACGCTGCCCCGCTGCCCCGGCGACTGCCCCGGGGGCATGAGTAAGGTGAGCTCCGTGGAAACCTGGGACGCGATCACTTCACGCCGCAACGTCCGGGTGTTCGCCGGCACGCCGATCGCCGCCGAGCACCTCGACCGGCTGCTGGAGGCCGGCCGCCGTGCACCGTCCTCGCAGAACGGTCAGCCCTGGGATTTCATCGCGGTCACCCAGCGCGAGCGGCTCACCGGGCTGGCCGGCGTGTGGCGCGGAGCCGGCCACGTGGCGGGGTCGGCGGCCACGATTGCGCTGATCACGCCGGTACCCGAGGACGACCAGCACCGGGCCCGGCTGAATTACGACCTCGGCCAGGCCACGATGAACATCATGATCGCCGCCGCCGACCTCGGCATCGGCTCCTGCCACTCCTCCGTGGCCGACCAGGACCTCGCCCGCCGGATCCTCGGCTTCCCCCCGGGCAAGCGCTGCGCCTACCTGATCTCGCTCGGCTACCCGGCACGCCGGCCTCTCGCCCCCATCAGGCACCCCGACCGCCGCCCGTTCGAGGACGTCGTGCACCGGGAGCACTGGTAGTCGCTCCGGCCCTCGTAGTCTGCTGGTGAGCCGCCCAAGTCCGGGGGCGAGCTGGAGGCCGGGCCGGCCGGGCCCGGCGCCGGTGTCGCAGCCCGCGACGGCAGGTAGACCGCTCCGCCGGCCTCGCGGGCGGCCAGCGCGGCCGTGTACCGGGCCGCGAGGAAGGGCGGAACGTAGCCGCCGAACTCACCGGGGCTGGTGAACCGGTAGTCGTCGAGTTCCTCCTCCTGCAGGCGGATGCCGACGTCCGCGGCGACCTCGCCGCCGTCGAACACGAAGAACACGGCCGGCCTGGGCCGTTCGTGGTCGGGCGGGGCCCAGTCCAGCACGAGCAGCGGGCCTACCGTGATCTTCAGGCCGACTTCCTCCGCGACCTCCCGGGCGCAGCCGCGGTGCGGCGGCTCGCCGTGCTCGAGGACGCCGCCCGGCAGCGACCAGTGGTCGCGGTAGTTCGGCTTGACCAGCAGCACCTCGCCTGACGGGTTCGTGATCAGCGCGGCGGCGGCCCCGTACATGGTGGCCAGGCTGGCGTACCAGGTCTGCGTGTCGGTGAACGTGACCGGCGGCATGAACCCTCCAGCGGCTCGCGGGACTGTCTGGCCATCCTGCCACCCGCACAGAGAGTAAGGTACGGCCATGTTCCGCAGGACTCTGCTGATAGCAACGATGGTCATCATGCCCGCGGGCCTCGTGGCCGCCGCCGCCAGCGGCGCCGCCGCGGCCGCCCTGCCCGGTAAGGCCCCGGCCGCGTGCTTCGGGGTGATCGAGATAACGCGGCTGGCCTTCCACCCGCCCGGTGTTTCCCCGGGACATTTGTCGACCGCCAGGCTGACCGCCGTCAACTGCACCGGCGCGCCCCAGCACGCCAGTGAGGTGTGGTCCGGGCGCTTCGCCGGTCCGGGCACCGCCATCCCGCCGGGCTGCCCCGCCATCGACCCGATCTCGCTGGCGACGAACTTCGCGCCGCACGGGCGTGTGTCCTCGCACGTGGGCTACACGGTGCCGCAATCATGTACGGCGACGAAGCTCCGGGTGACCGTGAAGATCGACAAGAACGGCAGCATCCTGGCCAGCAGGACCGCGACCCTGAAGATCATCCAGCCATCACCAGCCGCCGCCAGGTAGCGAAAACCAGCGCTCGCACGTCAGGCGCCCGACGGGGGCTTGAACATAGATATCTAGCAATATAGCTTTTCCTCTATGCAGTCCTATCTCATTGTCGACGTGTTCACCGGCACCCCGCTGGAGGGCAACCCGCTCGCCGTGTTCACCGAGGCCAGCGGGCTGTCACCGGACAAGATGCAGCGGGTGGCCAGGGAGATGAACCTGTCCGAGACCGTGTTCGTGCTGCCGCCCGCGGCTGGCGGCGACGCGCGGATCCGGATCTTCACCCCGGCGACCGAGCTGCCGTTCGCCGGGCACCCGACGCTCGGGAGCGCGTTCGTGCTCTGCGGGCAGCGCGGTCTGGACGCGATCGAGCTGGAGACCGGCGCGGGCGTCATCCGGGTGGAATTCGCCGGCCGGGACGGCCTGGCCTCGCCGCAGCCTACGGACCTGCCTCCCGGCCCGGGACTGCCCGGCCAGATGCGGCAGCCCGTGCCGACCTGGGAACCGTACGAGCGGGCGGCCGAGCTCCTGGCCGCGCTCGGGGTGACGGGCTCGCGGCTGCCGGTCGAGGCGTACCGCAACGGGCCGCGGCATGTCTACGTGGCGTTCGACAGCGAGGAGGCGGTCAGCCGGCTGCGGCCCGACATCACCGCGCTCGGCGAGCTGCCCGGCATCGGGGTCGGCGTTTTCGCGGGCTCGGGCTCGCGATGGAAGTTCCGCTATTTCGCGCCCGCCTTCGGCGTGGCCGAGGATCCGGCGACGGGTTCGGCGGCCGGGCCGCTGGCGGTGCACCTGGCCCGGCACGACCAGATCGCCTTCGGCCAGCAGATCGAGATCCGCCAGGGGGAGGAGATCGGCCGGCCATCCGTCCTGCTGGCCAGGGTGCAGGCTGCGGGCGGCCAGGTCAGCGCCGTGGATGTAGGCGGCTCGGCGGTCATCGTCGCCCGCGGCGAACTCCTTGCTTGACAGCACCGTCCTTGCCGCCCTGGCCAGCCAGAAACGGCTGCAGGTGCTGCAGTGGCTCAAGGACCCGGTGGCCCATTTCCCGCCGCAGCGGGACGGCGACCTGATCGAGGATGGCGTGTGCGTGGTGTTCATCGCTCGTAAGCTCGGCGTGGCCCAGCCGACCGCGACGGCGCACCTGCAGGCGCTGGCCCGGGCCGGCCTGGTCACCGCCAAGCGCATCGGCCAGTGGACCTTCTACCAGCGCGACGAGGCCGCGCTCGCGGATCTCAAGAACAAGATCGCAGAGGAGCTGTGATGGACAAGACCCTGATCACGTCGCCGCAGGCGCCGCCGGGCGGCCCGTACTCACCGGGCGCTCGCCGTGGCCGGCTGGGTGTTCCTGGCGGGCCAGACCGGGGACGGCCAGACCATCGAGGATCAGGTCAGCGACGCTCTGGGCAAGGTCACCACCCTGCTCAGCCAGGCAGGCTGCACGCTCGACGATGTGGTGTCCTGCCTGGTTCATCTCTCCGACCTGTCCGCGTTCGGCCGGTTCAACGCCGTGTACGAGAGGCACTTCCGCGAGCCGCGGCCGGTGCGCACCACGGTGGGCGCGGCGCTGCTCGGTGGCGCCCTGGTCGAGATTACGGCGACGGCGCGACGTCCGGCCGCCGGGTAAGCCCGGCCGCCGGTGGCCGGAGGGGCTGCGAGCTGCCGCGCAGCAGGACGCCCGCCACCAGCGCCGGGTCGTCGGTCATCGGCACGTGCCCGCAGCCGGGCAGCAGCACGAACCTGGCCTGCGGGAGACGGGCCCTGGCCACCAGCGCCTGACGCCGCGGCAGCAGCCGGTCGTGGCTGCCCCAGCCGATCGTGACGGGCACGCCGGCCGGGATCTGCTCCTCGAAGGCATTGGCTTCGGCCAGGATCGCGTTCAGCGCCGGCCTGGCCGCCAGGAACGCTCTCAGGTCACCCAGCGCCTGCTCCGGGCTCATCCGGGAGGGCCGGTGCACGATACTGGCGTACAGGACCGCGCGGCCGGCGGTGCTGCCGGCCAGCGTGGGCGCCACCGGCTCCAGCCGCGCCCCCAGGGCCTGCATGGCGCCGAAGACACCCTTCGCGTAGCCGAGCTCGCGCCCGCTGCGCCAGAATCCGGCCGGCGACAGCGCCGTGACGGTGGCGGCCCGGCCCGCCGCGCCCGCCTCCAGGGCCAGCCGGCCGCCCAGCGAGTTCCCCGCGACGTGCGGGCGGTCTAGCCCGAGCTGATCGAGAAACCCGGTCAGGTCCTCGGCCAGGGCGGCAAGGGCCGGGCGGCTTGCGGTATCGAGCGTCGGGGACTCGCCGTGCCCCGGCAGGTCCACGGCGATGACGTCGCGGTGCGGCGTCAGCCGGTCCAGGACCGCGTCCCACGCTTGGCGCCGGTGCCCGATGCCGTGCAGCAGCACGAGCGGCGGCCCCGATCCCGCCCTGGTGTACGCCAGCGCCACGGCAGCCTCCCTGCTAGTGAGTAGGCCCGATGTTACACCGCGCTGCCGAATGTTTCACCACGGGCCCTGGCTGCCCCGCGCCGGGGGTCAGGACGGGGGATCGACCGCCTTCAGCCGTTCGGGATGACCGTTGCCTGGCTGGCCCTGCACCTCGTCCGCGGTCAGCGGAACCGGTGGGCGATCGGCGCCCGGCTGAGCGTCGCGCCTGCTCATCTTGGACGGCCACCAGTTCCACCGGCCGAGCAGTACCACGGTAGACGGCACCAGCAGCGTCCTGACCAGGAAGGTGTCCATCAGGATGCCGAGCCCGAGGCCGACGCCGATGTCGCGGACGAAGCTGGTCCCCGGCCCGTTCCCTGCGACCACCACGAGCACCCCGAACGTCCCGGCCAGCACCAGCCCGGCCGAGGTCACCGTGGTGCCGGTGGCGCTCACCGCGCGGACGACGGCCTCGCGCAGCCTGAACTGCCTGGCCTCCTCCCGGATCCGCGTCATCACCAGGATGTTGTAGTCCTCGCCCAGCGCGAGCAGGAAGATGAACATCAGGAACGGCAGGAAGAAGGTCAGCCCGCTGTGGCCGGCGATCTCGATGAACAGCAGCACGGCCAGGCCGAGCGCCGCGAAGTAGGACAGCGCCACCGAGGCGATCAGGTACAGCGGTGCCACCAGGCTGCGCAGCACCACCGCCAGCAGCACGCCGATGACCAGGATCGCGATCGGGATGACCCGGACCAGGTCGCTGTTGGAGATGCTGCTGATGTCGTAGAAGGCGGGCGCCTCGCCGCCCACCGCCGAGTCGGTGGCGCCGATCGAATGCGCCACCGCCGTGGTGGCGCTGCGCAGCGACGGGACCGCGTTCATGGCCGCCGTGCCGCCCGGGTCGCCGGCGTGCAGGCCGGTCTGGTACTGCACGGTCTTCCCGTCCGGACTGATGAAGTTCGCCGTGGCCCGGTAGATCTGATAGCCGGCCGCCGGGATCTTCGACCCGGCCGGCGGCGTCGGCGGCAGCGTGCTGGCCGGGCCGAGGGCCGCGTGCAGCTGCGCGAACTGGGCCGGCGTGAGCGTCGCGCCCACCGGGTTCAGCGGGCCGATGACCTTGGTGAACAGGCCGGTGGCCCGCAGCTTGCTCGCCGCGGTCGCGAGCACCGCCGGGTCCTGCCAGGCGGGCTCGGGCAGCTTGAAGATGATGTTGGTGGGGTTCGCCGACGACTGCGGGAAGTACTTGGCCAGCAGGGCCGTGCCCTTGGCCGAGTCGGTGCCCGACGGCGCCGTGGTGGTGCCGCCGAACCCGCTGGCCTTGTACCCGATGGAGGTGAGCGCCAGCAGGCCGAAGAACACCACCCCGATCACCAGCGTGGGCACCGGGTGGCGGACGACGCGCGCGGCCACCCGGCCCCAGACGCCGCTGCCGCCCTTGGACTGGATGCTCCACGGGATCAGCTTCTCCCGGCCGAACATCCGGGCGAACACGCGCCTCTTGACCTCGATGAAGGCCAGCCGGAACGACAGCAGCGCGGGCAGCAGGGTGAGCGCCGCGATCAGCATGACGGCGATCCCTATCGCCAGCGGGATGCCGAGCTCGGAGTAGAACGGGAAGCTGGCGGCGAGCAGCGTCACCAGGGCAGCGATCACCGTCATGGCCGAGAACGTGATCGACTCGCCGACCCGGGTCAGCGCCCTGACGATCGCGTCGTGGCGGGGCAGCCCGCGCCGCAGTTCCTCGCGCACCCGGAACACCAGGAACAGCCCGTAGTCGGTGCCCGCGCCGAGGACCAGCACGATCAGCAGGAACTGGGCGATGGGGGAGACCTTGAGGCCGTGCTCGCCGGCCAGCGCCACCAGCGGGCCGGATATCGAGAACGCGATGAACGCAGGCAGCAGCGTGGTCAGCGCGAGCGAGAGCGAGCGGAAGATCAGCACCAGCAGCACGATGATGAACAGGGCGGACAGGCTCTCCAGCTGGTTGCCGGTGTTGCCCGACGCCTTCTGCTGGTCCACCTGGATGGCGAGGTCGCCGGCCAGGTGGGCCTGCAGCCCGGCCGGCAGCTGCGCCTGGGCGATCTTGGCCCGCAGCCCGTTTACCAGGTCGGTGTCCTGGTTCTGGCCGCCGCTGAACCTGGCCAGCACCACCAGCTGCTCGGCGTGCCCGTCCGGCGACCGGCCCAGGTCCTTGATCGCGGTGACCGTGGGAACGTGGCGGAACTGGGCCGTCAGCGCGCCGAGCGCGCTGACGTCCGCGGCGGACAGCGGCGCGCTGGTGCGGGCGACCACCACCGGGACCGGTTGCAGGTTGCTGGTCCCGAACGGCTCGGCCAGCGTCGCGGCGTGCATGCTCGGCGCGCTGGCCGGCAGGAACTTCGTGTTGTTGCCCTGCGTGACGCTGGACAATGACGGCAACGCCGCGCTCACGACGAACGCGGCGACCAGCCAGGCCGGGATGACGATCCACCAGAACCGGGCGCAGAACCGCCCGATGGCGCTGAAGATGGCGTCAACATGCATGGGACGCGATGGTACGCGATCGAGGTTGCCAGGCTGTAACGACTCTCAGCGTCTTCTCAGCCGGGATGCCGCCGCGTCCGGTCTCACGAGACGAACTCCATCCTGCCCGTGTCCGCCTCGCTGCCGTCCGAGCGGATCAGGTAGCCCTCGTAACCGTCCAGCGCGCCGACCGCCGCCAGCGCCTCGTCGGCTCCGACGGCCACCGCGGTGGCCAGGGCGTCGGCGAGCGCCAGGCTGGGACCGGTGACGGTGGCCGAGGCGACGCCGGTCGCCGGTCGCCCGGTGACGGGGTCGAGAAGATGGCCCCCGCGCTCGTAGCCCGCGGAGGTGGCCACCGCGGCTCGCGCCTGCACGACACAGGCTAGGGCGTCGGCCCGCCACGGATGCCGGATGCCGATTCGCCAGCGGCGGCCCGGAGCCGGTGACCCGAACACGACCAGGTCACCGCCGCCGTTGACCAGCGCCGCATCGATTCCGGCCCGGCGCAGGACGCCGGCCGCCCGTTCCACCGCCCATCCCTTCACCAGGCCGGTGGGGTCGACTCCGCCCGGGAGCGCCCACGGGTCGAACCAGCCCCGGGACGCCTTCCTGGCCGCCTGGCACAAGGTGAGCACTTCGGCCACTTCCGCGGGCAGCATGCCCAGCGTGACCTCGCCCCGCCGCAGGCGGCTGACCGGGCTCGCCGGGTTCCAGGTGCTGAAGACCGCGTCCGCCCGGTGCAGCATGCGGCAGGCGGCTTCGACCGCGGCCCGCGCCTGCGGCCGGGTCAGGTCGCCCGGTTCGACGGTGAGCGAGACGACGGTGCCCATCACCTTCTCGGCGTGCGTGAAGGAGGTCCCGCCGGTTTCCTCCGCACTGCGCACCGCGCTGCCGCTCTGTTCATCAGGCATGCAGCGAGTCCAGGGCGGCCTGCAGCGACCGGGCATATCCGATGCTGGTGTAGGACGCACCGCTTACCCCGTTGATGGACGCGCTCTGGCCCGAGAGCACTTCGGACCGCAGCACGGGTATGGCCTGCGCGCAGATCTGCCGGGAGGTCGGTTCGAGTGTCTGCAGCGCGGCCACCGAGACCCGGGTGATCCGGTGTCCGCTGACCGTGACCTTGACGGCGATCGTCCCGTAGCCGAAATTCACGCCGGGCCCTCTGGCCGTGCGCACGGCATGGCCCGTCGGGGCGCGCGGCGAGCTCGTGCCGCGGCGGGCCGCGTGCCGCGGGCCGGCGCCCGTCCCGGCCGTCGCGGCCGGCCTGGACCGCCCGGCCGCCCCGTTGCCGCCCAGCCCTGGCGTCACCGGCGTCCCGGCGTCAACGGCGTGCCAGGCGATCAGGCCGGCGAACCCGGCGACGGCGCCGGCCACGAACAGCGGCGCCCGCCGGATGGCCCGGCCGGCTGTCATGGTCTGGTCCTCATAGCGCGAAAGCCTCATGATGGATGGCCTCGTCCGGGACGCGAAGGCGCCTGACCACGTCCACGGTGCCGGCCACGAACCCCTCCGGCCCGCAGATATAGACATCGCGCCGGTGCAGGTCGGGGACGAGCCGGCGCAGCGCCTGCCCGGTTATCGACGCTACCTCGCGCGGCCCGACAAACTCGTGCAGCTGGCCGTGCTTGTGCTGGACGAGGTCGTGGACCTCACGGCCGAGCACGAGGTCCTCCGTACGGTTGGCGCGCAGCAGGACGATCGGCCGCGAGTCGGCCGGCAGATCCTCCAGCAGCGCCCGCAGCGCGGTCACCCCGATACCCGCGGCGATCAGCAGGGCCCGCGGACGCAGCTGGGCATCCCGGGTGAATGTCCCGTAGGGACCTTCCACCACGACCTTGGTCCCCGGGCGCAGATGCGCCAGCGACGCCGAGTAGTCGCCCACGGCCTTGGCCGTCAGCCGGAGGTAGGGCGGCCGGGGCAGGGCCGAGAGCGAGAAGGGATGGGCCTGCCACCACATGCCCTTGGCCAGGAAGCGCCAGCAGAAGAACTGCCCGCCCGAGATGGCCAGCCGGTCGAGCTGGCGGCCCGAGCAGATGACGGACACCACGCCCGGGCCCTCGGGCCAGACCTCCACCACGCGCAGGCCATGGCGGAGACTGCGGACCGCCGGCAGGCCCACCCGGTAGGCGAGGACCATGCCGGCCGTGCCCAGCCACGCCGCCGACCACACCGCCTGAGTGAGCGGGTGGCCGACGAAAGCCGGCCCGAGCACGATGACGTGGGTGAACGAGATGGCCAGGGCCAGGTACATGCTCAGGTGCACCGCCCACCAGGTCTCACGCCGCATCCGCCGGCGAATGGCCCGGATCGAGATGGTCCCGGCCAGGCACATCAGGGCCAGTCCCGCCGAGGCGGTGAGCATGTCCGGGTACTGGCTGAGCAGCGTGCCGACCTGGTGCCACAGGCCCGTCCTGGCCGCCTGAGCGTAGCCCACGGTGATGAAGACCGCGTGCGCGACCAGGAGGCTGATCGGCCAAGGCGCAAGCCGCCGGTGCCAGCGCAACAGGCCGTCTTGGCCTAGCACCCGCTCCACGAAGGGAATCCGGCTCACCAGCAGCACCATCAGCAGGGCCAGGTAGGTCCCCACCAGCCCGGTGAGGCTTCCGGCGAGCGTGGCCGGCCCGCCGGGCGCGGTGAGCTGGCTGCCGGTTTCCGGCGTGATGGCCAGCGCCGTGGTGACACCCAGGCCAACGCCGGCCGCCATCAGGGCCGCCTGGACGAGCCCGGGCCGAGGCGGGGGAGCCGGGCGGCCCCGGGCGCCCCGGCGCATGCGAACCGGCCGTCCGGCACCAGAAGACGCCGGCAGGGAACTCATGGCAACAGAGGATGCCAGCCGGATCTGACAGCTTGATGAAGGCGGCTGCAGGACGAACAGCGACGCCCAGCCGGCTCAGGCCCGGATGCCAGCGGCCCGGGGAGCTTGCGTCACGCGGTGTGCGTGCCGGCGATCGTTTCCAGGCCGAGCTCGGCCGTGGAGACCTCCCGCATCTTGAACTTCTGCACCTTGCCGGTGACGGTCATCGGGAACTCGTCGGTGAACCGCACGTACCGCGGCACCTTGAAGTGCGCGATATGCCCCGCGCAGTAGGCCTTCAGGTCTTCCTCGGTCAGGTCCTGGCCCCGGCGCAGCCGCACCCAGGCGCACAGCTCCTCGCCGTACCTGGCGTCCGGCACCCCGATCACCTGGACGTCTTCCACGGCCGGGTGGGTGTACAGGAACTCCTCGACCTCGCGCGGGTAGACGTTCTCACCACCGCGGATGATCATGTCCTTGATCCGGCCCACGATGTTGACGTAGCCGGCCTCGTCCATGGTGGCCAGGTCGCCGGTGTGCATCCACCGGGCCGCGTCGATCACCTCCGCGGTCTTGGCCGGCTCGTCCCAGTAGCCGAGCATGACCGAGTAGCCGCGGGTGCACAGCTCGCCGGGCGCGCCGCGCGGCACCACGAGGCCGGTATCCGGGTCGGTGATCTTGACCTCGAGGTGCGGGTGCACCCGTCCTACCGTGGACACCCGGCGCTCCATGTCGTCGTCCGCGCTGGTCTGGGTGGACACCGGAGACGTCTCCGTCATTCCGTAGCAGATCGTGACCTCGGTCATGTGCATCTCGCTGACCACGCGCTTCATCACCTCGACCGGGCACGGCGAGCCGGCCATGATGCCGGTCCGCAGCGAGGACAGGTCGTAGCCGGCGAAGTCGGCCAGGCCGAGCTCGGCGATGAACATCGTCGGCACCCCGTACAGCGCAGTGCACCGTTCGGCCTGCACGGCCCGCAGGCTGGCGGCCGGGTCGAACCCGGGCGCCGGGATGACGATGCAGGCGCCGTGCGTGGTGCAGGCCAGGTTGCCCAGCACCATCCCGAAGCAGTGGTAAAAGGGCACCGGGATGCAGACCCGGTCCTGCTCGGTGTACCGGCACAGCTCGCCGATGAAGTAGCCGTTGTTGAGGATGTTGTGGTGCGACAGCGTGGCGCCTTTGGGGAAACCCGTGGTGCCGCTGGTGTACTGGATGTTGATCGGGTCGTCGAAGGAGAGCTCCGCGGCCCGGCTTTGCAGCGCGGCGCGCTGGCCCGCGGCCGGCCCGCTGCCGTCCGCCAGCCGGGCCCAGTCGCCGCTGCCCAGGTAGATCACCTGGCGCAGGCCCGGCAGGTCGCCGCGCACCTCCTCGACCATCGCCCGGTAGTCGCTGGTCTTGAACTGCTGCGCGCTGACCAGCAGGGTCACGCCGGACTGGCGACACGCGAAGGCCAGCTCGTAGCCGCGGTAGGCCGGGTTGATGTTGACCAGGATCGCGCCCATCTTCGCGGTGGCGTACTGCAGCAACACCCACTCAGGGCAGTTGGGCGACCAGATGCCCACCCGGTCGCCTGCCGCGATCCCGGCCGCGATCAGGCCGCTGGCCAGCGCGTCGGCATCGGCGTTCAGCCGCGCGTACGTCCAGCGCCGGCCGCTGGGCACGTCCACCAGCGCCTCCCGGTCGCCGAAGGCTGCCGCGGTGGCGTCCAGGTTGGCGCCGATCGTCTGGCCGAGCAGCGGCTGATCCGACGGGCCGTTGCTGTAGGACGGCCCGCTCGCATCGTCCATGGTGACCTCCCGGTTGCTGACACCATCCTCGCCCCCGCGCCCTGCCCTCCGGAAGTACCCCCGGAGCCGGGGCCGCGGCCGTGCGAGAACAGGGGCGGCGGAGTTACTGTCAGACAAGAGCGTGCGGATCGGCCGCACTGGCGTCCTCCCGCTCGTCCGGAGCTGTCATGAGCTGGATCATCTGGCTGATCGTGGCCGCGGTGCTCGGTGTGGCCGAGGTTCTCACGGTGACCCTCGCGCTCGGCCTGCTCGCAGCGGCCGCGGTAGCCGCGGCCGCGGTGGCCGCGGCCGGCCTGGGCCTGCCCGCCGAGCTCGGCGCGTTCGCCGTGGTGGCCGCGGCCGGGCTGGGCGTGGTCCGCCCGATCGCGATGCGCCACGTCAGGCAGCCGCCGCCGCTGCGCACCGGGGTCGCCGCCCTGGTCGGCCGGACGGCGATCGTGATCCAGGAGGTCAACGGGCAGTCTGGCCGGGTCCGCATCGGCGGCGAGGAATGGTCCTCGCGCGCCTACGACGAGGATCTCGTGATCCCGGTGGGCGCCAGGGTAGATGTCATGCAGATCGAGGGCGTCACCGCCCTCGTGTATCCACGGGAGTAGTCATGGAGCTGGCCGGCGGCATCATCGCAGTGGTCATCGTGGTCCTGGCCGTCCTCACGGTGCTGCGCTCGGTCCGCATCGTGCCGCAGGCCCGGGCGCGCAACATCGAGCGGCTGGGCCGGTACCGCAAGACCCTGGAGCCCGGGATGAACTTCATCATCCCGTTCGTGGACCGGGTGAAGCCGCTCATCGACCTGCGCGAGCAGGTGGTCTCGTTCAGGGGCCAGCCGGTCATCACCGAGGACAACCTGGTCGTGCTCATCGACACCGTACTGTTCTTCCAGGTCACCGACCCCCGGGCGGCCGACTACGAGATCGTGGACTACATCCAGGCGATCGAGCAGATCACCGCGACCATGCTGCGCAGCGTGATCGGCTCGATGGACCTCGAGCAGACCCTGACCTCGCGCGACCGGATCAACAACATGCTGCGCGGCGTGCTCGACGATGCCTCCGGCAAGTGGGGCATCCGGGTGACCCGGGTGGAGATCAAGGCCATCGACCCGCCGAAGAGCGTGGTGGACGCGATGGAGAAGCAGATGCGCGCCGAGCGCGAGAAGCGCGCCGCCATCCTCAACGCCGAGGGCTTGCGGCAGTCGAAGATCCTCACGGCCGAGGGCGAGAAGCAGGGCAGCATCCTGAAGGCCGAGGGTGACAAGCAGAGCGCGATCCTGCGGGCCGAGGGCCAGGCCCAGGCGATCGGCACGGTCTTCCAGTCGATCCATGACAGCAACCCGGACCCCAAGGTGCTCGCCTACCAGTACCTGCAGATGCTGCCGCAGCTCGCGCAGGGCGAGGGGAACACGTTCTGGGTCATCCCCAGCGAGGTGACCTCGGCGCTGAAGAGCCTGTCCAGCGCGTTCGACCCCGGGTCCTCGGTCCAGCAGAACGGCACCAGGGAAAACGATCAGATCGGGCCGGGGACCGACCCGTGGCGGGATGCCGGCCTCGCGGCCGGACCGTCGCCGGCCCCGCCGCTACGGCCGAACGGCGAGCCCGATGGCCAGCAGCGCCCCGAAGGCGAGCTGTACCCGCCCGGTCTGCCCGAGAGCGGTGACCAGCATGCGCCCGGACGCCCCTGAGGCGACCAGCCGGACCGGGGCCAGCGCCAGCGGCACCGCGGCCAGCGTGAGCAGGGCCAGCGGCCGCGTCGGGGCGATCGCGATCGCGGCGCAGAACGGCAGCAGCGCGCACGCCCCGTACAGCAGGCGGGATCGGTGGTCGCCGAGAATGACCGCGAGCGTTCGCTTGCCCGTGGTGGTGTCGGTCCCGATGTCGCGCAGGTTGTTGACCACGAGCAGGGCGCAGGCGAGCAGGCCGACCGGGACGGCCGCGGCGAGCGCGAGCCAGGAGAACGAGCGCATCTGCACGTAGGCGGTGCCGGTCACGGCCAGCACGCCGAAGAAGGCGAATACCGACAGCTCGCCGAACCCGCGGTACCCGTAGGGCCGGCGCCGCCGGTGTAGAACCAGGCCGCCGCGACGGCCGCGGCGCCGGGCACGAGCAGCCACCAGCTGGTCACCGCGGCCAGGACCAGGCCGGCCGCGCAGGCCGCGGCCAGGCAGCCGACTGCCGCGCCGAGCACCTGCCGCGGCGGGGCGAGACCCCCGGCCACCAGCCGGACCGGCCCGGTGCGGTGCTCGTCGGTGCCGCGCACGCCGTCGCTGTAGTCGTTGGCGTAGTTGACCCCCACCTGGAGGGCCAGCGCGACGAACAGCGCGAGCGCGGCCCGCCACGCGGAGAACTGCCCGTAGCCCGCCGCCACGGCCGAGCCCGCGAGCACGGGGACGATCGCCGCTGGGAGGGTCCTCGGCCGGGCGCCGGCCAGCCAGTCACTGCCCGTTGCCACCGGTTAGCGGTGTCCCTTCGCTCGCCCGAGCCGTCCGGGCCCAAGGTTACCAACCGCCTCGCCCGGCCCGGCCCGGCCTGGCCCGGCGCGCCGCGCACCTGACCATTGCGGTCTTCCACCGGTCATGATAGGCCGGCCGGGGTCAGCGCGGTGTGCAGCCGGATCGCGGGGACCGCGCTGCCCATGTCCAGCGCCTTGCCGGCGCCGTCGGCGGCCCAGCCGGCCGACTCCAGGAACCGCCGGGCGGTTGCATCCCGCTCCAGAACCCAGGCCCGGACCGTGCCGAACCCGTCGTCGGCCAGCGTGGCCGCGGCCGCGTTGAGCAGCCTGCTGCCGTGGCCGCGGCCGGCCTGGTCCTGCGCCACGCACAGCTCGTAGAGTTCGGCGTCGGTGCCGGGCCAGCGGTCCGGATCCGTCCCCGGCCCGAACGATGCGAACCCCGCGACCAGCCGGGTCCCGCCGTCCCCGGCGGTCACCGCGACCAGCACCTGATGCTTGCTCGTCGGCGGTCCGGTCAGCGACGCTGTCCAGTGCTCCCGCCAGCGCCGCTCCGCCTCCGGGCTGGTCAGCTCGGCCAGGACGGCCGCAGGCACCAGCCCCGCGTAGCTGACCCGCCAGCAGTCGACCTGGATGCGCGCGATGTCCGCCGCGTCCGGCGGACGCGCGCCCCGGACAAAGTTCTCGGCGCTGGCCGGCTGGGTGATCTGGCTCACGGCGTGGTCTCGGTGCCTTCTCCCGCGCCGAGCAGCGTGATGTCCCGGGCCGCGCCGGCCGACGCCGACGTGGCCATCGCGGCGTAGACCTGCAGCGCGGCGCTCACCGGCCGGCGGCGGTCGCGCGGGCGGAACGAGCCGAGGTCGGCCTTGACCTGGCCGGCCCGCGCCCGCAACTCGGCCTCGGGTACCGCCAGCGTGAGCTCCCGGCGCGGGATGTCGATCTCGATGCGGTCGCCGTCGCGCGCCAGCGCGATCGTCCCGCCGGACGCCGCCTCCGGGGCGACGTGGCAGATGGACAGCCCGGATGTGCCGCCGGAGAACCGCCCGTCGGTGATCAGCGCGCAGGCGCGGCCGAGGCCCCTGCCCTTCAGGTAGCTGGTCGGGTACAGCATCTCCTGCATGCCGGGGCCGCCGCGCGGGCCTTCGTACCGGATGACCACGACGTCGCCCGGGCTGACCGCGCCGCCGAGTATGCCGTCGACCGCGTCCTCCTGGCTCTCGAAGACCCTGGCCGGCCCGCTGAACTCGTGCAGTTCCCCGGGCACGCCCGCGGTCTTCACGATCGCGCCGTGCGGCGCGAGGTTGCCGTACAGCACCGCCAGGCCGCCGTCGGCGGAGTAGGCGTGCGCGACGTCCCGGATGCAGCCCGCGGCGACGTCGTCGTCCAGGCTCTCCCAGCGCGCGTTCTGCGAGTACGGCCGGGTGGTCCGCACGCCCCCGGGCGCGGCGTGGAACAGCTCGCGCCGCCTCCTGGCTGGCTCGCCCGCGGCGGATGTCCCACTGGTCGAGGAACTCGCCGAGCGAGCGGCTGTGCACGGTGTGCACGCCGCGGTTCAGCAGGCCCGGCCCGGTCGAGCTCGCCCAGGATCGCCGGGATGCCGCCGGCCCGGTGCACGTCCTCGACGTGATAGTCACTGCTCGGGGCCACCTTGCAGAGGCAGGGCACCCGGCGCGACAGCTCGTCGATGTCCTTGAGCCCGAAGCTCACGCCCGCCTCATGAGCGGCGGCGAGCAGGTGCAGGATCGTGTTGGTCGAGCCGCCCATGGCCACGTCGAGCGCCATCGCGTTCTCGAAGGCGTCGCGGCAGGCGACCGCCCGCGGCAGCACCGAGTCGTCGCCGTCGGCGTAGTACCGCCGGGTGATCTCGACGACCACCCGGCCGGCCTGCTCGAACAGCGCTCCGCCGCGCGACGTGCGTGGCCAGCGTGGTGCCGTTGCCCGGCAGCGCCAGGCCGATCGCCTCGGTCAGGCAGTTCATCGAGTTCGCGGTGAACATGCCGGAGCAGGAGCCGCAGGTGGGACAGGCCGCCTCCTCGATCCGGGCCAGCGTCTCGTCGGACACCGACGGGTCGGCGGAGGCCACCATCGAGTCGATCAGGTCGAGCTTGCGCGCGGCAGCCTGCGGCCCGGCCGCCCCGCCGCTGCGGCCGGGGCGGCGACGGGGCGCCGGCTTCCATCGGGCCGCCGGACACGAAGACCGTGGGGATGTTCAGCCGCATGGCGGCGATCAGCATGCCCGGGGTGATCTTGTCGCAGTTGGAGACGCAGATCATCGCGTCCGCGCAGTGCGCGTTGACCATGTACTCGACCGAGTCGGCGATCAGCTCGCGGCTGGGCAGCGAGTAGAGCATCCCGCCGTGCCCCATCGCGATGCCGTCGTCCACCGCGATCGTGTTGAACTCGCGGGGCACCGCGCCGGCGGCGCGGACCGCGTCGGCGATGACCTGGCCGACCTCGCGCAGGTGCACGTGCCCGGGGACGAACTCGGTGAAGCTGTTGGCCACCGCGACGATCGGCTTGCCGATGTCGCTCGCGGGCCACTCCGGTGGCCCGCAGCAGCGCCCGGGCTCCCGCCATGTTCCTGCCGTGCGTGACGGTCCGGGATCGAAGCGGCGGCATGGGTAACTCCCCTCGCGGCGGTGAATCCCCCAGCGTAGCCGCCCTCCAGGCCGGTACCGGCCTAACCTCGTGCTATGACTGACCGCCCGCCGCTACCGCCGTTCGATCTCCAGGCCGCCCTGGCCAAGGTGCAGGCCGCCGAGGATGCGTGGAACACCCTGCGCAAGAGCCTGTGGGGCTTTCGTGAGAACAGGATCGCGGTCCGGTTGCAGGGCCTGTGGGACGGCCTGGCCACCGGGTTGGCGGCGGGTCAGCGCCTGGGCTGAGCACCCGGTCGGCGGCGGTGTAGAAGCGCTCGACATCGGACGCGGTCAGCCGCGGCGCCCGGGCTCCCGCCGGGTGCTTGCGCAGGTACTTGCGCAGCCGGTCACCGCTGAACACGTCCACGTCCCTGATCGTCGCGACCCCCCACGGGATCGCGGGGCCGTAAACGGCCATCGCCGGGCGGACGCTGACCGGCTCGCCGAGCGCGTCGCTGAGCAGCCGGCTGGCCTGCTCGGCCTCCCACCGGGCGTGCTCGAGCCGGTCCCGCTGGCTGAACGGGCCGTGCCACAGCTGCCTGGCGTTCCTCGTGCGCACCGGCAGCCGCTTGTCCCACTGCTCGGAGTCGATCGCGTACACGCCGGTCGGCCCGATCAGGAGGTGATCGATGACCTCGTCGCTGTCCGGGATGCGGCGCATGTGCAGCGATCGGTATCCAGAGCGCTCCAGCCTGGCGAGCTCTCTCTTGGTCCGCCGCTGCGCGCTCGTGGTCAGGCCCTCCGCGCTGCTGACCGCGGTGGAGCGGGACCGGATGATGGCGTCGACGATCGCGGCGAGCACGGCCACGGTCAGGCCGAGCTGCCAGTTGGCCAGGATCGTGACCACGATGCCGAGCGCGACGGCGATGAGCAGCCTGCGCCGCCACACCGGCATCCGCGCGTCTCGCGCCAGGTGCTTGATCCTGGTCCGCTGCCCGGGCTGGACCGAGCCCGAATCGGGATCCGGCGTATGACTGGGGTCAGCTCCGCCGGGGGATGCGGCGCGCCCGGGCGCCTCGGGGCTTTCGGCCGGGCCGGGAGTCGCCGCGCGTCTCCTGCTGGCGGCGCTCTGCCGGGCCCCAGGTACGACGGTCCGGGTCGAACGACGTGCGAACGCCACGCGCCGAGGCGGACGAGCCTGGGTCAGGCGCCTCCTGCCCGCTCACCTGGTCAGCGCGACGCCCAGTGATCGGGTCCACAACCTCAGCGTAACTGATCTAGGACTTAGCGCAAGTAGCTGGCAGTTCACCCAATTGTGGCTGTTCGATGCTGATTTACCACCCGTAGCGGCCGGGTATACCGACAGCCTCCCGCCGGTGCCGGGGGACCGGGGTCTACCATTCGGTAACATGACCCAGATTCATGATCTCTCCGCCACCGAGCTCGTGTCCGCTGTCCGGGCTCGCGAGCTGTCCCCGGTCGCCGTCACCGATCATTACCTGAGCCGCATCGAGGAGAAGAACGCCACGGTGGGGCGTACTTCACCGTCAGCGCTGAGTTGGCGCGCGATCAGGCGCGCGCCGCGGAGAAGGCTGTCGCGGCCGCGACGGACCCGGACCGGCTGCCACCGCTCATCGGGGTGCCGATCCCGATCAAGGATCTGAACATGGTGGCCGGGGTCCGCCAGACCTACGGCTCGGTGGTGTTCGAGGACAACATCGCCACCGAAGACGACCACGCGACGGTCGCGATCAGGTCGGCCGGGGCGGTCATCATCGGCAAGACAGCCTGTCCGGAGTTCGGGCTGCCCTGCTACACCGAGACGGAGATCGGCCCTCCGGCCCGCACGCCGTGGGACCTCAGCCGGTCGGCGGGCGGCTCCAGCGGCGGCGCGGGGGCCGCGGTGGCCGCCGGGCTCGCTCCGGCGGCGCACGGCAACGACGGGGGCGGGTCCATCAGGATCCCGGCCAGCGTCTGCGGCCTGTTCGGGATCAAGCCGTCCCGCGGCCGGATCTCCAACGCGCCGCTCATGCCGGACCTGGTCGGGCTGACCACCGAGGGCCCGCTGGCGCGCACGGTCGCCGACGCGGCGCTGCTGCTCGACGTGATGACCGGGAACCGTCCCGGCGACATGTATACCCAGCCGGCGCTGCCGGAAGGCGAGAGCTTCCTGAGCTGCGCCCTAGGCGCGCCCGGCAGGCTGCGGATCGGCCGCACGCTGGCGCATCCGGTGGGCGACGGCTTCGTGCACCCGGACTGCGTCGCGGCCTACGAGGAGGCGAGCCGGCTGCTGGCCGACCTCGGACACGACGTGCAGGACGTGGTCATGCCGTACGGCGCCGAAGTGGTGCCCGCCTTCGAGACGCTCTGGTACGCCATGGCCACGCTGGCGCCGGTGAACGAGGCCGACGAGCACCGGCTGCGCCCGCTGACCAGGTACCTGCGCGAACGGGGCCGGGCGGTGACCGCCCCCGACCTGCTGTTCGCCCAGGCCTACCTGCAGCTGGTCATGCGGTCGGCGCTGCCCGCGCTGGACTCCTACGACGCCATCCTCACCCCGACCCTGGCCGCCCCGCCGGCCGAAGTGGGGTACTTCGAGCAGGTCGAGCCCGCCGAGAACTTCGCGCGGCAGGAGCGATTCACCCCGTACGCGGCGATCTGCAACGTGTCCGGGCAGCCGGCGGTGAACGTGCCGTTGCACTGGACCGCGGCCGGCCTGCCGATCGGCGTGATGCTCGCAGGCCGGATCGGCGCAGAGGGCACGCTGATCTCGCTGTCCGCGCAGCTGGAGGAGGCCCGGCCGTGGCGTGACCGGCACCCGCCGCTGTGGTGACGGCCGCGGCAACGCGCCGCAACCGGGACGGGGCGAGCGGCGTCCTACAAGTTTGAATCCCTCACCTTCGGTGACTATGGGAGCGTGCTCATGAAGATCAGCTCACCCGTCGCCAGGCGGGCCGTCACCGTAGCCGCTCTCACCGGCGGCGGCGCGTTCGCCGCGGCGCTGCTGGCGGCCTGCGGGTCGCAGGCCGGGCATCCCGCCGCAGCGGCATCGAGCCCGGCCAGGTCACCCAGCCCGTCCGTCGCGCCGTCCAGCCCGACCCCCTCGCCGTCCAGCAAGCCCACGGTGCACACGGAGCCGATGATCCCGGCGACCCAGTGCCCGAGCTCCGCGCTGCGGGTCACGGTGAATAAGACGAGGGGCGGCGCGGCGGCGGGCACCAGCTACGTCGCGCTGGACTTCACCAACACCTCAGGTCACAGCTGTCACATGTTCGGCTTCCCGGGCGTGTCGTTCGTGACCGGCAACCCGGGCAGCCAGATCGGCGCCGCGGCGTCGCGGCAGACGACGTTCGGGCCGGAAAACGTCACGCTGGCCAGCGGGGCCGTGGCCCACGCCTGGCTGGGGGTCGTCGACGCCGGCAACTTCTCGCCGTCGGCCTGCGGTCCGGTCACCGCGCACTGGCTGAAGGTCTACCCGCCCGACCAGTTCACCGCGCTCTACACCCGGTTCACCACGCAGGTCTGCTCGAAAAAGGTCAGCACCGGCACCCCGCTGATCATCCTGCCGATCAGGCCGGGGCCCGGAGCTCCCGGCAGCGTGCCGTAGCCCGTGGCACCGGATCCTGCGCATGTCCGGCAGGAACTAGCAGCATGACGCGATCGGATCTGGTGCGCCGGGCGAAGTTGCGCGGCGTGGCCGTCTCCTACCGGGACTGGCGCGGCCGCGAGGTCGAGGTCGGCTCGGACACGCTGGCCGCGATCCTGGACGCGCTGGCAGAAGCAGGCCCGCCCGCCGAAGGCGCGTTCGGAGTCATGCCGGAGTCCGGTGCTGCGGCCGCGTCCCCGTCCGCGCCGCGGCCGGACCGCCGGTCCTGGGGCTTCACGGTCCAGCTCTACGCGCTGCGCTCGCGAGGCTCGTGGGGTCACGGCGACCTGCGGGATCTGGCCGACCTGGCCGCCTGGAGCGGCCGCGGGCTTGGCGCCGGCTTCGTGCTGTGCAGCCCGCTGCACGCGGCCGAGCCGAGGCCGCCGCTCACCGCGTCGCCGTACCTGCCGATGAGCAGGCGGTTCACCAGCCCGCTTTACCTGCGCATCGAGGACATCCCCGAGTACGGGAGGCTCGGCGCAGCCGGGAAGGAACAGATCGCCGCCCTGGCCGCGCCGCTGCGTGCGCGCAACGCCACCGCGGACCTGATCGACAGGGACGCGGTGTGGGCGGCCAAGCGGGCGGCCCTGGAGATCCTGTGGGCCGCGGCTGAGGATCCGCGGCGGCGGGCCGGCTGCGAGCGGTTCCGCGCCCGCCAGGGCCGGGCCCTCGACGACTGGGCCACCTGGTCCGCGCTGGCCGAGGTGCACGGTCCCGACTGGCGGGAATGGCCGGCCAGGCTGCGCGATCCGCGGTCCGCCGCGGTCGCCGCGGAGCGGGCCAGGCTGACCGGGGCGGCCAGCTTCCACGCCTGGCTGCAATGGCTGGCCGACGAGCAGCGGGCCGCCGCGCAGACGGCCGCGCGCGCGGCGGGGATGGACATCGGGGTCATCCACGACCTGGCGGTCGGCGCGCACCCCGGCGGCGCGGACGCCTGGGCCGGGCAGGACGTGATCGTCACCGGCGTCAGCGTGGGCGCGCCGCCGGACGAGTTCAACCAGGTCGGCCAAGACTGGACGCTGCCGCCCTGGCACCCGGACCGGCTGGCGGCCCAGGGCTACCGGCCGCTGGCCAGCCTGATCGATGCCACGCTCGGCCACGCGGGCGGGATACGGGCCGATCACGTCATGGGCCTGCTCCGGCTGTGGTGGGTGCCGGCCGGGATGACCCCGGACCGCGGCACCTACGTCCGGTACGACGACGGGGCGATGGCCGGCGTGCTGGCCAGCCGGGCGGCGCGGGCCGGCGCGCTCGCCATCGGCGAGGATCTCGGCACCGTCGAGCCCTGGATCCGCCGCTACCTGGCCGACCGCGGCGTGCTCGGCACCTCGATGCTCTGGTTCGAGCGCAGCGCCGACGGCACCCCGCTGCCGCCGGCCGGGTGGCGCCGCGACTGCCTGGCCACCGTCGGCACCCACGACGTGCCGCCCGCGGCCGCCTTCGTCACCGGCGAGCACGTGGCGCTGCGCGCCCGCCTCGGGCTGCTGGCCAGGCCCGAGGATGCCGAACGGGCCGACGCGGCCGCCGCCGTCGCCGCCTGGCGAAGCGCCCTGGCGGGACAGGGCCTGCTCGCCGCGGACTCAGCCGTGACCCCGGACCAGTTCACCATCGCCCTGTACGGCTACCTGGCCCGCACCCCGGCGGTCCTGATCGGCGTCTCACTGGCCGAGGCGGTGGGGGAGCGCAGGCCGCAGAACCTGCCGGGCACCAGCACCGAGTACCCGAACTGGCGGATCCCGCTGGGCGGTCCCGACGGCCGGCCCGTGCTGGCCGAGCAGCTGGCCGCCGATCGGCTGCTGGCAGCCACGGTCCGTGCGGTCAGGAACCCGCCTGGGCCTGGCCGGCCTGGCGGTCCCGCGCCTGGCAGCGCAGCGCGCGCGCGACGTCGTCCCGGTTCTCGATGAGCAGGCGGCGCAGCGGCGGCGGCGGGGTGGTCCAGTCGATGTAGTCGTCGGTGGCCCGGATGGTCTGCTCGCTGATCGCGGTGACCGGGTAGGCGTAGCTGGCGAAGTACTGCGCCATGTCGGACTTCCAGTCCCGCCACACGTCGGCGAGCACGTCGAAGTAGCGGCGGGCATACGGTTCGAGCAACCCGTCCTGATCGGGGCTCATGAAGCCGTTCAGCACGGCCTTGAACGTCGCGTTGGGCAGCTTGCCGCCGGTGATCTCCTCCCAGGCCGCTGCCTTGGCCTCGGCCTCCGGGATAGCCGCGCCGCAGGACGCGGCGCGCCGCTCGCCCTCGTCGGTGACATCGGCGGCCAGCTCCGCGTCGATCTCCGGGCGGCCGGCCAGGCCGAGGGTCACCAGCCGCTGCAGCAGCGACCACCGCAGGTCGGTGTCCACAGCCAGCCCGTCGAGCGCGACGGAGCCGTCCAGCAGCCCGCGCAGCAGGTCGGTGTGCCGGGGCGCGATGGCCACCCGGGCGAGCGCCTGCAGGTAGGCCAGCTGCTCGTCCGAGCCAGGCTCGGCCTCGTCCAGCAGGTCTCCGAGCGTGTCGGCCAGCAGGCTCAGTCCGGTCTGCCGCCAGGCCGGATCGGCGTACCTGCGCACCGCCGCGGTGGCCTGGCGCAGCAGCGTCTGCGCCACGGCTATGTCCCGAACGGACGCGAGGCCAGACAGCACCAGCCGCAGGTAGTCGCGCGCGGCCATCTCGCCGTCCCGGCACATGTCCCAGGCCGCGGCCCAGCACAGCGTTGCGGGCAGCGAGTCGGCGAAATCGCCGATGCCCTCGATGAGGGTGCGCATCGAACGGTCATCCAGCCGCATCTTGGCGTAGGCCAGGTCGTCGTCGTTGACCAGGACCAGGGCCGGGCGGCGCTCGCCGGCCAGCTCGGGTACCTCGGTCAGCTCGCCGGCCACGTCGGTCTCCACCTGACGGCGCCGGACGAGCGAGCCCGGGCCCGATCCGGTGCGGTCATACAGCCCGATCGCGATCCGGTGCGTGCGCAGCACCGGGTGGCTGGCCGGCGCTTCCTGCCGGACCGCGAAGCGGGTGATCGTGTCGTCCGGGCCTGCCTGGTATTCCGGGCGCAGCGTGTTGACGCCCGCGGTCTCCAGCCACTGTTTCGACCACCCGGACAGATCCCGGCCTGAGGATTCCTCGACGGCCGCGAGCAGATCATGCAGCGTCGCGTTGCCCCAGGCATGAGCGTCGAAGTAGCGGCGCAGCCCGGCCAGGAAGTTGTCCCGGCCGACGTAGGCGACCAGCTGCTTGAGCACCGCCGCGCCCTTGGCGTAGGTGATGCCGTCGAAGTTCACCTCGACCGCGTGGATGTCGGGAATGTCCGCCGCGATGGGGTGCGTGGACGGCAGCTGGTCCTGCCGGTACGCCCAGCCCTTGTACAGCTGCGCGAACGTGGTCCAGGCCGACGACCAGCGGGTCGCCTCGGCCTGGGCCAGCGTGCCCGCCCAGGTGGCGAACGACTCGTTCAGCCACAGGTCATCCCACCAGCGCATGGTGACCAGGTCGCCGAACCACATGTGCGCCATCTCGTGCAAGATGGTCTCGGCCCGGGCCTCGCGGGCGAAGTCGGTGACCCGGGACCGGAAGATGTAGCTCTCCACAATCGTCACGCAGCCGGCGTTCTCCATCGCGCCTTCCTTGAATTCGGGCACGAAGAGCTGGTCGTACTTGGCGAACGGGTACCTCCGGCCGAACGCCTCCTGGAAGAAGTCGAGGCCCTGCCTGGTCACCTCGAAGATCTCCGCGGCGTCCAGGTAGGCGGCCAGCGACGCGCGGCAGTAGATGCCGAGCGGGATGCCGTCGTGCTCGCTGCGCACCACGTGGTAAGGGCCGGCCGCGACCGCGGTGATGTAGGTCGGCACCGGCGGCGTCGGCGGGAAGTGCCAGTACCCGACGGCGGGCTCGTCGGCGGCCTGGTCGGTGATGTCCGGGGCATTGTTCGAGACGACCAGCCAGCCGGCAGGCGCGCGGACGGCCAGCTCGAAGGCGGCCTTGAGATCGGGCTGGTCAAAGCAGGCGTAGACCTCGTGCGCGTCGAACGTCTCCAGATCCGAGTACAGGTAGACGTCGCCGTCGGCGGGGTCGGTGAACCGGTGCAGGCCCTCGCCGTGACGCGAGTAGGCGCACTCGGCGGCCACCCGCAGCTCGTTCTCCGCGGCCAGGCCGGTCAGCTCGATGCGGGCGCCGTCGAACGCGGCGGGGTCCAGTTGGGTTCCGTTCAGGGTGATCTCGTTGACGGCCGGGGCGATCAGGTCGACGAAGGTCGCGGCCCCGGGGTTCGAGCAGTCGAATCTGATCACGGTGACCGACCCGAAGGTGAGCGGCTCGTCGGCAGGCCTTGCCAGGTCCAGCTCGACTGCGTACGACTTCACGTCGATCAGTGCGGCTCGCTGACGCGCCTCCTCGCGGGTAAGGTTTCCTGCCACCTGACATCCCCTTCGCGTGCTCAGGTTCCCCGGCGTCGTGCGCCCGGCCCGGACCTGGCATCGTATGCTCAGGCCGCCCCGGCATCCTGTCACGCCGGCAGGCGGAATGCCGTGGCGGGGGGCGCTGGTTGTCGGCTGTGTACCCCCCACGAGAAGGAGTCAGCATGGCTGAGCAGGAGCCCGTCCCCGTCGATTTCTGGTTCGACCCGCTGTGCCCGTGGGCCTGGATCACCTCGCGATGGATGGTTGAGGTCGAGAAGGTCCGGCCGGTCGAGCCGCGCTGGCACGTGATGAGCCTGGCCGTGCTCAACGAGGACAAGGAAGACCTGCCGGAGAGCTACCGGGAGGGACTGGCCAAGGCCTGGGGGCCGGTCCGGGTGTGCGTCGCCGCGGAGGCCAAGTACGGCCCGGAGGTGCTCGGCCCGCTGTACACCGCCATCGGCACGCGCTTCCACAACGAGGAGATGCCGAGGGACCGGGCTACGATCGAGGCCGCGCTGGCCGATGCGGGACTGCCGGCCGACCTCGCCGACGCGGTGGACTCCACCCAGTACGACGAAGCGGTCCGGGCCTCGCACGCCGAGGGCATCGAGCGGGTCGGCTACGAGGTCGGCACGCCCATCATCACGGTGCAGGGAACCTCGGTCTTCGGCCCCGTGCTGTCCCCCATCCCGCGCGGCGAAGACGCCGGCAAGCTCTGGGACGGCGTGCGGCTGATCGCGCAGACCGACGGCTTCTTCGAGCTGAAGCGCAGCCGCTACCGGGACCCGATCTTCGACTGACCCGGGCGCCGCAGGCCGGCGCCCGGCGCCCCCGGTTCGCCTGCGGCGGCCGCGTGCGCGAGGATTGCGCCATGCGCGACAACTATGTCGGCGGGGCCTGGACCCCGTCCGCCAGCCGGACCGCCATCGACGTCGTCAACCCCGCCACGGAACAGGTCATCGACCAGGTCCCGGCGGGGGACCCGTCCGACGTCGACGCGGCAGTGGCCGCCGCCGGGAAGGCGTCGGGGGGCTGGGCAGCCACCTCCGCGGCCGAGCGGGCCGGGTTCCTCGACGCCGCGCACGGGCTGCTGGCCGAGCGCGCGGACGAGATCGCCGCCACGGTCGCGGCGGATATGGGCTCGCCGCTGCCCTTCGCCAGGAAGGTACAGGTCGGCCTGCCGCTCGCCGTGCTCGCCAGCTATGTGGAGCTGCTCGGCTACTACGACTTCGGCGGCGAGCGGTCCGGTAACTCCCTGGTCGTGCGCGAGCCGGTCGGCGTGGCCGGGATGATCACGCCGTGGAATTACCCGCTGCATCAGATCGTGGCCAAGGTCGCGGCGGCGCTCGCGGCGGGCTGCACCGCGGTGCTGAAGCCGAGCGAGGTCGCGCCGCTCGCCGCCTACGAGCTGGCCGCGATATTCCACGAGATCAACCTGCCGCCGGGAGTGTTCAACCTGGTGAGCGGCACCGGCCCGGTGGTCGGCGAGGCGATCGCCAGCCATCCCGGCATCGACGCGGTGTCGTTCACCGGCTCGGCCCGGGCGGGCAAGCGGGTCGCCGAGCTCGCGTCGCAGACCGTCAAGCGGGTGACCCTCGAGCTCGGCGGCAAGTCCGCCAACGTGATCTTGCCCGACGCCGACCTGGGAACCGCGGTCAAGGTCGGTGTCGCGAAGGCCTTCATCAACTCCGGCCAGACCTGCACCGCGCTCACCCGCATGCTGGTTCCCGCCGACTCCTGCGACGAAGCCGTCTCGCTGGCCGTCAAGGCCGCCGGGCGCTACACCGTCGGCGACCCGATGGCCGAGGGAACCCGGCTCGGCCCGCTCGTCTCGGCCACCCAGCGCGACCGGGTCCGGGGCTTCATCGAGCGCGGTATGTCCGATGGAGCCACCCTCGCGACCGGCGGCGCGGAGCCGCCGGAGGGCATGCCCAGCGGCTATTTCGTGCAGCCCACGGTGTTCAGCAACGTCAGGCCGGACATGACGATCGCCCAGGAGGAGATCTTCGGCCCGGTGCTGTCGGTCATCGGCTACGGCAGTGAGGACGAGGCCGTCGAGATCGCCAACGGCACCCGGTACGGCCTGGCGGCTGCGGTCTGGTCCGCCGACCCGGACCGGGCCGCGGCGGTAGGCCGGCGGCTGCGGGCCGGGCAGGTCGAGATCAACGGCGGCGCGTTCAATCCCGTGGCCCCGTTCGGGGGATTCGGCGAGTCCGGGTACGGGCGCGAGCTCGGCGTGCACGGCATGGAGGAGTTCCTGGAGGTTAAGTCCCTGCAGTTCTGACAGACTGGCAGCCGTGCGCGTCTATCTAGGATCTGATCACGCGGGGTTTGAGCTGAAAGCCGCCCTCATTGAATGGCTGGCCAGCGCCGGGCATGAACCGATCGACTGCGGGCCAGCCGCCTATCACCACGACGACGACTACCCCCCGTACGTCATGCGCGCCGCGCAGGGCGTCATCGCGGACCCGGGCAGCCTCGGCATCATCATCGGCGGATCCGGCAACGGCGAGCAGATCGCCGCGAACAAGATCCCCGGTGTCCGCGCGGCGGTGGCCTGGACCGACGAGACCGCGCAGCTGGCCAGGCTGCACAACGACGCGAACGTGCTCAGCCTGGGCGCCCGGATGTACCCGGTGGCCGACGCGGTCGGCTTCGCCCGGGTGTTCGTGGAGACGCCGTTCTCCGGCGAGTCCAGGCACGTCCGGCGGCTGGCGATGATCGCCGAGTACGAGAAAACCGGCGAACTGCCCCCGCTGCCCGGCTAGCGCGGCCAGGATCGGCGATGCTGTCGTTCGGCGTGGTGGTGCTGGGTGTCACCGATGTCCGGCGGGCCGCGGCATTCTGGTCGGCGGCGCTGGGCTACGAGCTGCGCGAGGACGGATTCGGCGGCTGGGCGAGAGTGCTCGTCCCGCCAGGTGGGCCGGGAACCGCGATCGCGCTGCAGACCAGCCAGACGCCACCGGAGGACCACCCGCGGCTGCACCTGGACCTGCACGTGACCAACGCCGCCGAGCAGGAGTCGGAGGCAGCGCGCCTGGTGTCGCTGGGCGCCGAACGGGTGGACTGGGATCGCTATCCCGACGACCCGGACTTCGTCGTGCTGGCCGACCCCGACGGCAACCGGTTCTGCATCGTCGATCTGAGCCACGACCACGGCTAAGTGAGCATCTGATTATTCGGTGGGCTGGGTGAGGCGGCGGGTCATAAGGGCGATCATGGCCCACAAGATCATGGCTTCGTGGCTGGCGGGCAGGTGCTCGTAGTCGCGGACGGTGCGGCGGTGCTTGCTGATCCAGGCGAACGTCCGCTCCACGACCCACCTGCGGGGCAGCACTTCGAAGGTGTGCCGGTCGCGCTTGGCCACGATCTGGGTGGTCATCGCCAAGGCGGTGGCCCAGGTGGCCAGTTTCCCGGCGGCATATCCGGCGTCGGCCCAGACCAGCAGGACCTTCGCGCATGCACGGCGGAGGTTCCACAGCAGCGGCCGGGCGCCGTCGCGGTCCTGGACGCTGGCGGTGGTGATCACCACGGCCAGCAGCAGGCCGGTGGTGTCCACGGCGATGTGCCGTTTGCGGCCGTTGACTTTCTTGGCGTTGTCCCAGCCCCGGCTCGCTCTTGGCACGGTGTCGGCGGCGCGGACGGACTGGGAGTCGATGACCGCGGCGGTGGGCTCAGCATGGCGCCCGGCGGCCGTGCGGACCTGGGCGCGCAGCGTGGCGTGCAGGCGGGCTAAGGTGCCGTCGTCGCGCCAGGCGGCGAAGTAGCCGTAGACGGTCTGCCAGGGCGGGAAGTCGCTGGGCAGGTACCGCCAGGCGCACCCGGTGCGGTCCAGGTACAAGATCGCCTCGATGATCCGGCGCCGCGGCCAGATCCGCGGCCGGCCCCGCCGCCCGGGCTGATCAGCGGGCAGGTGCGGGGCGATGACCTGCCACTGCGCATCGGTCAGGTCACTGGGATAGCGCCTGTGGTCCCTCGGGGCGGGCGCGTACTGTGAGCACGCGCGGGCCCCATCGTTTTCTTGATCGTCACACATCGGGATCATGGGGCCTGCGCCCGCCATCTCGCCCGACCGACACACCAGCCGGTCCCCAGCCGCGATTAATCAGACGCTAAGGCATGACCCTGGCGAGGTGAGCATGACGGGATTCGTTCGCAAGGCGAGCGAGGGAGATGCCCGGTGGTTCTAGGCCCGGATTCGCCCGCAAGGTCGCTGAGGCACCACCGGCGTAGACCCTGACTCTGCCACCGCCGCCGTGTGAGACGCGGCGCAATTTGCCGGCGTGTCGTGTGTCGTCGTGCCGCAGATCATCAGAAGTATCCGATAGTGTATTCGAAGAACATCCAGTTTCTCGGATTTCCCGCGCCAGGGGGAGGTGGGCAGGTGTCGGCAGCGCCGCGGCAGGAGTCGCAGGAAGAGATCCTGGAGGCCGTGCTGGCCTCGCTGACCGCCGAGGACGTCCCGCCGGCCGATGACGAGGTGGACGGCTGGCCGGACCCGGACTTCGACCGCCCGGCCGAGCTGGCGGGCCTGGATGGCACGGAGCTGGACGCACTGGCCGCCGAGGTCTGCGGCCCGCCCGTCCCGGCGTGGCCGCTGAGCTTCCGGACCCAGGCCGGGCCGCAGGCGTGGCCGGCCGGATTCGGGCAGCGGGACGGATCGGGAAACGGGGCCGGATTCACCGACGGAGGGGTGCTGGACATGCTGGCCGCGGGCCTGCCGCTGGCCGGATTCGCCGCCGACGCGCACGACCGCCTCAGCGAGGTCGGCGACGATGAGCTGGTCGGGGTGCTGCGGGCCTGGCGGCGGGTGGCCTCATGGGCGGCGGCCGGTGAGCTGGCTGCGGTGGCCGAGCTGGCCCGCCGCCGCCCGGCCGATGGCAGCCCGCCCGCCGCCCCAGGGCGGATGCCGCGGCGGCTGAGCGAGTTCATCCCCGATGAGGTGGCCGCGGCGCTGACGCTGACCAGCCGGGCCGCCCAGGACGAGGTTGGCCTGGCCCTGGATCTGGCCGGCCCGCTGGCTGCTACCGGGTCGGCGCTGGCCGCCGGGCGGATCGACCTGGCCAAGGCGAAGATCATCGCCGCGGCGGTGGCCGCACTCACCGCAGCGCACGCTGCTGCCGTGCAGGCGGCGGTGCTGCCGGACGCACCCGACTTGACCACCGGTCAGCTGCGCCGGGCGATCGCGCGGGCCGTGCTCGCCGCCGACCCGGACGCAGCGACACGGCAGCGGGAGGAGGATCTGCAGCACGCGCGGGTGGACTGCTGGCCGGACCCGGCGGGCACGGCCAGCCTGGCCGGGTACCACCTGCCCGCCGCGGCTGTGCTGGCCGCCGATGCACGGCTGACCCGGATCGCCCGGCTGTGGCAGAAGCAGGGCGCCGGCGGCGGGATGGATCTGCTGCGCGCCTGGGCTTACCTGGCTCTGCTGCTGGGCCAGGACACCGGCGCGCCGCCACCCTGCCTGCTGCCCGCCGATGCGCCCGTCGCCATCCCCGGACCCGATGACGCCCCCGCCGCGGACGGGGATCTTGGCCGCTGCTCCGGGACCGCTGCGGATCAGGCCCGAACGGCCCCGAATCAGACCCGGCCAGCCGCGGATGGCGCGCCGGTGCCGGCCGCGCCGCACCACCCGGTCGCCGGCAGCGCCGGCGCAGAACTGTCGCCGCTGGCCGGGTCGGTCAACCTGACCCTCCCGCTGGCCACGCTGCTCGGCCTCTCGCAAGCGCCCGGGGCCGCGGCCGGCTACGGCCCGCTCGATCCGGGCACAGCCCGGGCGCTGGCCTGCGCCGCCGCCGGGCACCGCGCCACTCGCTGGCATATCACCGTAACCGGGCCGGCCGGCCACGCCCTCGGCCACGGCACCGCCCGCGCCGCGGCCGCCGACGGCAGCGGGTGGACGGTGGCCGTGACCGCCGAGCCGCTCGCCGCCGGGCGCTGCGACCACCGCACCGCCGAGGCCGGCTACCGGCCCAGCCCCGCTCTGCAGCGGCTCGTCCGCGGTCGCACCGCCAGCTGCAGCTGGCCTGGCTGCGGCCGGCCCGCCGTCCGCTGCGACCTGGACCACACCATCCCGCACGACAAGGACGGCCTGACCTGCGAGTGCAACCTCGCCCCGCTCTGCCGCCGCCACCACCGGTGCAAACAGGCCGAAGGATGGCGGCTCGAGCAACCCGGGCCCGGCATCATGGCCTGGCACACCCCCGCCGGGCGACGCTACATCACACTGCCCAGCCAGCACCCGACCTGAATCACCTAGCCGAGCACCACGAATCACCTAGCCGAGTACGACACGGTCGCCGCCCACGTCCGCGATGATCTCCACCCGTCCGCCGAGGGCCTCGATGTAGCCGGCCAGGGTGCGGACTTCGCTGGCGCCCAGCTCGGCCTGCTCGATGGCTGAGACGCTGTCCTGCGCTACGTTCATCCGCGCTGCGACCTGTGCCCGGGTGAGTCCGAGACGAGTCCGCAGCTCGGCCAGCGTACGGGCGCGGTTACCGGCGATCAGGGCAGCCGCGCCGGCCTCGATCTGGCCGGCATCGCTGGGAAAGAACTCACCGAGGAACGCGGACGCGTCGTCGTACGCCCGTGCAGCCGCCTCCGGAGCCTGACCGGCCCGGGTGTGCCGCAGCAGTTCGGACGACAGCAGGACCGCTTCGTCGTGGTGGTCTCGCAGCGCGTCACCGCCCTCCAGCGCGGACAGCAGCTGCACGGTGCCAGGCGGCTCGACGGCGAACAGGATGCTGATCTCGCTGGCCCCGGGCGCGCCGGGTCGCAGCTCGGTCAGTCCCGGGGCCGGCCCGAGGTCGCCGGGCTCCGCCCAGGGGTTGGTGCGCAGTTCCTGCTCCATCTCTTGCTCGATTGCCCGGAAGCTGGCCGCCACGTCACGCTCCTCGTCCAGGAGACGGCGGTCACCGGCGTCGGCGTCACGGGCGCCGCGGTCATCGGCGCTGGAGTCATCGGGGTCGGGGTCGGCTTCGGCGAGGATCTCCTGAACCGCGGCCTCGGCCCGCGCTGCGGTATACCTGGCCTTCAGGACTTCCTTCCTGATCCTGAATGCCTCCTGCCGTCTTTGCAGGCGCTGGCTCGCCTCGGTGCGCCGGCGTTCGGTCTCGGTCGCCTCGGCGAGCTGCTGCCGGCGATCGCTGACCTGCTCATCGGGCGCAGCCCGCGACTCCAGGTCGGTGATCTGCTCCCGGATAAGGCGGATCTGCATCGTCGCATCCGCCTCCTGGCGGCGCGAGAGCATCAGGTACTCCAGGCCGCGTTGGTAGGACCGGTCCAGAGCATCGGCGAGATCCGGGGGCGGGAAGGAATCTGCCAGCGGGACGACCAGCGGGGGCCCCAGGCGCTCGCCCTCGCTGAGCAGCGCGGTCAGTGCCTCGGCCACGAGCGTGGCGGCCGCCGGGTCATCCCGGCCCAGATCGGTGAGCCAGTCGTGCATCTCGTCTGACATTCGCAGCGCGTACCCCATGCCCGCACCTTCTCACCGGTCGCGGCACGAAAAACCCGGCCCACAAGGAGCCGGGTGGTATATGCGACCCATCATAGCCCGCCGGCCGCCGCGGAGCTTCCCGGCAAGTCCGGGAATTACCAGCCGGCCGGGCGACGGTACGAGCCCACCGGGTCGGGAAGCTGGTGGTTCGTCAAGTCGGCCGCGACCAGCCTCGTCCACCAGTGGCCGCCGACGCCGACCGTCGGCTGGCCGCGGAGGTCACCGGCGAGGTAGTTATGCGAAGGGTTGACCACGCCCACCGGCACGTGCAGCCGCGCCTGTTCGACGGGGAACCGCAGGTCACTGTCGTTGGAGATGACCAGGACCCCGTCGAACGGCATCGCGCAGCACGTCCAGCAGGAGGTGCGCGGCCAGGTTGACATCGGAGCCCTTCTCCTCGCGGCTGGCATAGGACACCATGAACACGGCCGCGTCCACCGGGCCGCCACGGCCATCCTGGACTATCACCGGCCAGCCGGGAACGATCAGCTCTGGCCGGCCCTGAGGGCCCTTGACCGCCAGCGGTGCTGTCTTCACCCGGGCTACGTAGGTGCCGTACTCGATGTGGTCGACGCTGTCCGCCGCCAGCAGGGCCTTGAGGTAGACGTCCTGGTCGGCCTGGCCGGAGGGGTTGGAGGCGCCGTCGATGCGCGCGGTGCAGTAGACGATCCGGTGCACGCGGGCGCCTGACCAGCGGGCGTGCCTGCCGACCAGGTCGGTGGCCAGGGCGCGCAGATCCAGCCAGCGCCATCCCGGAGTGCCGCGGCCGCATATTCCGCGCGCGCCGTAGTACAGGTTGAAGCCGTCGACGTAGACGCCGATACGCACCAGGGCAAGCTAGCACCCGTCAGGGCCTGCGGCCGGCTTACTCGCCGCCGCCCGTCCGCCCGTTACTCGATCCGGGTGCCGACGGGCGTGCCGAGTTCGACGGTGCGGCCGACCGTGCACAGCCGGTCGTGCGACTTCTTCACGACGTCAGGCAGAATGGCCCGGGCCTCATCCCCCGGCCCGCCGGGGGGAAACGCCACCCGGTACGTCACCTCGATGTCGGTGAGGTGATTGCCGTCGGCGTCGCGCACTTTGCTCGCCCCCACGACGATCCGGAACGCTTCGGGCTCCGCCCGGCGCGACGTCAGGGTGTCAACGTCGATCGCCGTGCACCCGCCGAGCGCGACCAGCAGCAGCTCGGTCGGGGTGAAGTCGGCCCCGCTTCCGGTGCCGATGGTGATCCGGCCGCCCCTGTCGTTGATGACACAGAACCGGCCGTTCGCGATGCGCTCGACGGTCACTTCACGGTGTGCTGAACCAGTCGCCATGCCCCCAACCCTGCCAGACCCGGAATCGGATTACTTCAGGTCGGTGACCACGGCGAAATGATCCGACGGCCAGACGCCGTCAACGGGAGCGTTGCCGGCCAGCCGGGTCGATTCCACCCGGCCGCGGCCCTGCCGGGGCAGGCCGACCAGGATGTAGTCGATGCGTGAATTGGGAAGCAGGCTGTTCGCCTGGTAGCCGTTGCGGCGATCCCAGGTGAACCCGGGGGCGGCCGGGTCGGCATACCGCCAGGCATCGACGAGCACGAGCCCGGGCGCGGCCGGCGCGGTGAGCAGGCCGCCGAGTAGCCGCAACTCGTCAGAGTCGGGCTCGGCGTTGAGGTCGCCGGTGACCACCGGCGGGTATTCGCAGTCCGTGCCGTGGGCGGCCATGAACTCGGCGAGCCGGCGAACCTGCTCGGTGCGGATCCCGGAGGCGCCTGGCTGATAGCTCAGGTGGGTTGTGAACATCGGCAGCGCACCGCCGGGCGCGGCGATACGGGCATGCAGCGCGACCCGGCCTCCTGTGAGATCCCCGGTCGGCAGGTGCAGTTCGGCCTGCGTAGTGATCGGCCACCGGCTGAGGATGGCGTTGCCGATGAGGACTTCGTGGCCGTCGCTGCCGAGGTGGCGACCTGCCGTCGCCCAGCACCAGTGCAGGCCGAGGTCGGCAGCGAGGGCTCCGGCCAGGTTCTGATCGTCGGCCTGCCACACTTCCTGCAGCCCGCATACGTCGGGACCGGCCTCGGCCAGCGCCGCCGCGATCGCCTTGCGGCGACGCTCCCACGGCCCGTAGCGCCACCACAGATTCCAGGTCAGGACCCGCATCGCTCTTCCGCCTCCGCATCTGCCGGCACCGCGCCGTCGCCACGATCATGCCAGGGCGCCGGATGCTACGGATCACGGGCAATGATGGAGTCATGAAGCCACGGCCGGCTAGTCACCTGCGTATCGCTCGCCCGAGTCACGACCTGCGGGCATCCGAACGGTTCTGGGTCGACGGCCTCGGACTCGATGTGCTGTTCCGGGCCGATGACACGGCCGAGGGCGGACACGCGCTGCTCATGGTCGGGTGGCCCGGGGCCGCCTGGCATCTCGAACTGGTCGGCGACCCGGATGACACGATCCAGGTCCGGCCGACCGAGGAAGACCTGCTGGTTCTCTACGTCGATGGCCAGGTCAACGACGATGCCGTCCGCCGCCTGGTCGAAGCGGGCGGCACCCGGGTCGCCGCCCGCAACCCATACTGGGACCAGCGGGGAGTCACGATCGTCGATCCCGACGGATACCGCCTGGTCCTGTCCGGCCGGTCCTGGCCCTGATCAGGCGTGGTTGCCTGGCTCGGTCCGTGCGTTCGGGCATACGGTCACCGGCCTTGTCCCCGTCTGGTCCGGGATCTCCGCCGGCCGCTCCGGCTCCGGCGGCCGCGGCCGTCGCCGGTCCCTTCCGCTTCGCCAGCCCGGCCGCCGGTGCCCGCGCCGTTGCCGCCCGGCTGACCGCCGCCGGGCCGTCCGCTGCGAGGCCGTCCGCCGCCGGGCTGACCCTCGCCGGTGCCGCTGACGGGCTGCCCGCTGCCAGGCTGGCCGCCATCGGGCTGACCTCCATCGGGCCGGCCGCCCCGCGACCGTGGGTCGCCCGGGGCTGGCCTGCCGTCGCCGGGGGCTGGCCTGCCGTCACCCCTGGCCTGGCGGCGCGACGGCCCCCGCCCGGCCGGCGGCGGCGCCTCATCGGCCTCGGCCCGTGACTCGCGCTCGGCGGGCGGCCGTGATACGTCCCTGGCCCGCATCGCCGCGCTCAGCGTGACCTTCATGCTGGGCATGACCGCAGTCCTTTCACCCCGCCGACGGCGGGCTCCAGGGCGCCGCGCCGGCCGCGCCGTCCGGGCGCCCGCCCAGCAGCCGCGCCAGCTCCGCTGCGAGCTCCCCGGACGGCACCGCCAGCTGCTCGCCGGTGGTCATGTCCCTGACCGTGACGTGCCCTTCGGCGCGCTCCGTATTCCCGTAGATCAGGCAGAACCGCGCTCCCGCGTCGCTGGCCCACTTCAGCTGCCTGCCCAGCTTCGCCGACGACCCGAGGTACACGCTCGCCCGGGCCCCGGCCGCTCGTGCGACCGCGGCGAGGTCGAAGCTCGCCGCGGCCAGCTCGTCGTCCATAACGGTCACGGCCACGTCCAGCCGCCGCCACGAAACCCTGGTGTCGCCCGAGCGCAGCGCGAGTATCCGCTCCACGCCCAGCGAGCCACCCGTGGCCGGGACGTCCGGGCCGCCGAGCGACTCGATCAGGTGGTCGTAGCGTCCCCCGCCGGCGATCGACCCCGACATGCCCGCCGCAGTCACCTCCCAGATCACGCCCGTGTAGTAGGACAGTCCGCGCACCATCCGAGGCATGAACGCGATCCGCTCGGCCGGGACCTGGCTGCGCACCAGCGAGACCAGTGTGTCGATCTCATCCAGCCCCGAGGCGCCCTCGTCGTTGGACTTGAGCGCAGCGCGTACCTGCTCGACGGAGTCCGGGGCGGTCAGCGCGTCCACCAGCGATTCCGCCTTGTCCCGCGCGAGCCCGCGCCCGGCCAGTTCCGCGATCACCTCGGCCGGACTCAGCTTGTCCAGCTTGTCCAGGGTGATGAGCACGTCGCCGCCGATCTCCCCGGCCACGCCGAACGCCCGCAGCAGCCCGGACAGCGCCAGCCGCGAGTTCACCAGCATGGTGAACGACGGCACGCCGAGAGCGGCCACGGTCTCGCAGACGGCGCAGGCCACCTCGGCGTCGGCGAGCAGCGAGGAAGAGCCGACCGTGTCCAGGTCGCACTGGGTGAACTCGCGGTAACGGTCCTTGCCCGGCCGGTCCGCGCGCCACACCGGGCCGATCGTGTACCGCTTGTAGGGCGTCGGCAGCTGGCTGCCGTAGGCGGCGACCACCCGGGCCAGCGGCACCGTCATGTCGTAGCGGAGGGCCAGGTCGGCCTCGCCGGACGCTTCGTGCTCGCCGCGCCGCAGGATCTTGAAGATGAGCTTGTCGCCCTCGTCCCCGTACTTGCCCATCAGCACATCGAGCCGCTCGAACGCCGGGGTCTGCAGCGGCTCGAACGCGTAACGGCCGAAAACTTCCCTGGCTGTCCCGAACGCCGCTTCGCGAGCGTCGAGCTCGGCGGCAAGGAAGTCACGTGTCCCCGATGGGGGGTCGAACCGCACTGGCATGCGCCTATGCTGCCCGACAACTCCGCGGACGTCACATCGGTGTCGGCGCGCCGCACTACATTGGGGACCCGGGGAGCGATGAGGAGGACTGCCGTGGCGGGCGAGCTTCGCACCGGCGCCGCGCACGGCGCGGGCGCCGGGGTCCTCTGGGACACGCTGCGCGAGGTGGCATCCGCGCAAGCCGCACGGACCGGCCGGGCCAGCCTGGACGTGGTGGACGTCGGCGGCGGCACCGGCGGCTTCGCCGTCCCGCTCGCGAGCCTCGGGCACAGCGTGACCGTCATCGACCCCAGCCCAGACTCGCTGGCGGCCGCGCAGCGGCGGGCGGCCGAGGCGGGCGTGCCGCTGCGCGCCATGCAGGGTGACGTCTCCGACCTGACCGTGGCGGCCGCGGCGGGACCGGCTGGCGAAGCTGGCGCCGACGTCGTGCTGTGCCACAGCGTGCTCGAGTACGTCGAGTCCCCGCAGGCGGCCATGACCGCGATCGCCGCCATCCTCCGGCCCGGCGGCGTGGTCAGCGTGCTCGCCGCCAGCGCGGTCGCGGCCGTGATCCACCGGGCCCTGGCCGGCCGCTTCGACGAGGCCAGGGGGCTGATCGCGGCGATGCCGGCCACGCCAGGCCCGGCCCGCCCTGACCGGGCCGCGGTCCCGGACGGAATGCCGCGCCGGTTCACCCTGGCGGCGGTCACCGGGCTGATCGAGCAGGCGGGCCTGCGGCCAGAGCCGGGACACGGCGTCCGGGTGTTCACCGACCTGGTACCGAGCATGCTCACCGATACCGACCCCGCCGCGGCCGGCGCGCTGCTCGCCCTGGAAGAGGCAGCCTCTGCCCATCCGGCCTTCCGCGGCATGGCCACCCAGCTGCACGTGCTCGGATTCCGGTAGCCGATGTCCGCCGACGCCGGTGACGCGGGCTGCCACATCCTCCACGTCGACATGGACGCGTTCTACGCCAGCGTCGAGATCCGTGACCGCCCTGACCTGGCCGCGGCGCCGGTGATCGTCGGGGCGGTCGGCGGCCGCGGCGTCGTCCTGTCCGCCACGTACCAGGCACGCACGTTCGGCGTCCGTTCGGCCATGCCGGTGACGCGGGCGCGGCGGCTCTGCCCGCAGGCGGTGTTCCTGCCGCCCCGGCACAGTCAGTACGCCGCCGTTTCGAAAGAGGTCATGGCGATCTTCCGCTCGTTCACCCCGCAGGTGGAGCCGCTCGCCCTCGACGAGGCATTCCTTGACGTCTCCGGGGCGCGGCGGCGACTCGGGCCGCCCGCCATGATCGCCCGCATGATCAGGGAGCAGGTGGCCGAGCAGCAGGGCATCACCTGCTCGGTCGGCGTCGCCCCCACCAAGTTCGTCGCCAAGGTGGCCTCTGTGCAGTGCAAGCCGGACGGGCTGTTGGTGGTCCCCGCCGACGGGGTACTCGCTTTCCTGCACCCGCTGCCGGTATCCGCGCTCTGGGGGGTGGGTGAGCGGACCGGTCAGCTGCTGGCCCGGCTCGGCCTGCGCACCATCGGCGACATCGCGCACACGCCGCTCGCCACCCTGCAACGCGAGCTGGGCGCAGCGCACGGCTCGCACCTGGCCGCCCTGGCCCGGGGGCAGGACGAGCGCTCCGTGGTGCCGCACGTGGAGGAGAAGAGCATCGGCGCCGAAGAGACGTTCGCCGCCGATATCGATGATCCCGAGCTGATCCGCAGGGAGCTGCTCAGGCTGTCCGAGCGCACCGCCCGCGGCCTGCGCTCGTCCGGGTGCGTGGCCCGCACCGTGGTGGTCAAGCTGCGGCTGGCCAACTTCACCACGATGACCAGGTCACGCACGCTGACCGAGCCGACGGACGTGGCCCGCACGATCCACGAGACCGCGTGCGCCCTGTACGAGGCGGCCGGCCTGGACCGGGCCCGGCTGCGCCTGGTCGGAGTGCGCGCCACCGGCCTGGTACCGGCCTCGTCCGCCGCCACCCAGCTGGTCCTGGGCGAGCGGCCGGCGTCCTGGCGGGAGGCTGAACAGACCGTAGACAAGATCACCAGGAGGTTCGGCTCTGACGCGGTGCGTCCCGCCGCCCTCGTTCCGGACGAGCACGACAGGCTGCGCGCGGCGGGCCGCCCGGGCGGCCCGGATGACGGCGACTGAGGCCGGGACGGGCAGGCAGGCCGGGATGTCGATGGCACTGGTGCCGGTACGGGCTTCCACGCAGCATGCCGGCCCTCGTATCCTGGGGATAGATCCCGCGTATGTGAGGTGAAGGTGATCTCCGCACGACCCAGCTCACCGGAGAGGTTGCATGGGAGGCGCCATGCCGCTCTCTGAGCACGAGCAGCGAATGCTCGAGCAGATCGAAAAGGCGCTGTACGCCGAGGACCCGAAGTTCGCGCACAGCGTGCGCGCACGCGACCCGCGGGTCCACTACCGGCGCAGGATGATCCTGGCTGTCATCGGATTCCTGCTGGGCGTAGGTCTGCTGGTCGCCGGCATCATCATCAAGTACATCCCGATGAGCGTCGCGGGATTCCTGGTCATGCTCACCTGCGCCATGTGGGCGCTGACCAGCTGGCGGCACATGACCGGGCTCGGCCCACGGGGCGGTCCCGCGTCCGCTCCCGCTCCCGCGCGCAAACGCCGGAGCCGAGGCCGGCAGCCACCGGCCAGGGGTTCATGGAGCGGCTCGAAGAGCGCTGGCGGCGCCGCCAGGAAGGCGACCGGTAGCACCGCTACCCGCCCGTCAGTTCCGCGCGGAGGACGTACCGGCCGGCCCGCTACGTGGCCCGCGCCCGGTCCAGTCGGCGGCGCACTCGTCCGGTGGCCACCTCCAGCCAGCCGAACAGGTCGAGTCCGTGAGACAGGGCCTGGCGCGTCCGCTCCACCGCCGAGCTAGGCAGCAGCCGGGCCTGCCAGCGGGATCCCCTGGTTACCGATGCGGAGATCGCGCCGCGCATCGCGGCCGCGTCGGCGGGCAGAGTGCCGGAGGGGCCAGGCTCCTTCGCATAGCTGGCCCGCTCCTCGGCCTGAGTGATGCGGAGCAGCGCCTCATGGTCGGGCTCGGTCAGCCGCAGCCGCCTGGCCACTGTCTTCTCCACGGTGCGCGGGGTCTCTCCCGGGGCGTGCCGGATGCCGTGGTCGGTCAGGTCGTCCAGCAGTTCGGACCAGGCCGCGTGCGCGCGCGCCGCGTCGGTACGCGCGGTCAGCCAGCGCCGGCGCCGGATCAGTGACCTGGTCGCCCGCGGCGTGATCAGCCCGATCACCAGCAGCGCGGCCAGCACGAACAGCAGCACGGGCGGGCCGCTGTGGGCCGTCCTCGCTTTCTGGGACCCCAGTCCGCCTTCCGCGAACCCCCCCTTGTGGCCGAGCCCCGGCTGCTTGACGAACTCTCCCTTCTTATTCTTGAGCTGGTTGACCTGTGCCGACTGGCTGAGAGGGGATGTGCCCCCGCTCCCCGTGCCTGTCGCAGCCGAGTAGGAGGGCGGGATCGCCGTGCCCTGGCCGATCCCGTTGCCGGACGGCGTCGGCTCCATCCGCAGCCAGCCCAGCCCCTGGAAGTACAGCTCGGGCCACGCGTGCGCGTCGCTGGTCTTGACCACGTAGTTTCCGGCGCCGGTCTTCGCAGGTCCCGGGCTGGTCCTCGTCCCTGCCGTGTAGCCCACGACGACGCGTGACGGGATGTGGAGCAGCCGGGCGAGCACGGCCATCGCGAACGCGAACTGCTGGCAGTACCCCTGCCTGGTCTTGTCGAGGAAGTACTTGACGGCGTTGACACCGCGAGGCGCGATCGGGGGGGTCAGGTTGTAGGTGAAGTTGCCCTTGGCCAGGAAGTAGTCTTCCAGCGCAGCGGCCTGCGCGCCGGGGCCGGCCGCGCCCCTGACGATCTTCTTGGCCAGCGGGCGCAGCGACTGGTAGGTCTTCGGCACGGAGAGGTACTGCTTCATCGCGCCAGCCGGGAGGGGCCCGGGGTCGAGCTGCAGGGGGTCGACATCGACGCTGGTCACGGTGTAGTTCAGCCCGTCCAGGGACTGGGAGCCTGAGTACAGCATCAGCGTGCCCGGGTCGGTATCCCAGCTGCCGGGGGTGTGCAGCTCTCGCGGTGCGTAAGGGGCCGGCAGGAAGTCATCCCCGCCCAGGGCATTGCCCTTGACCTGGATGGTCGTGGTGGCGGTAGGCCACCTTCCTGCGGGCCGCCCGGGAACCTCAGGCAGCGGCGCGGTGCCCGCGATGTGGTCGGGCTTGGCGGGCAGTGACATGGTCCAGCTGTTATCGGTCAGGTTGCCGAGCACGAACATCTGCAGGTACTGCGGATGCGAGTCGGTCGTGTTGTACGTGAGCACGACCGACGGCTTGGATTCCTGCAGCTGGTGATTCATCTGGACGAGCGGGCGCAGGCTGGTCCCGCCGTGGCCCGTGCCTGAGCCGGGCCCCGGCCCGTGATGGTCGCTGGGGAAGATCTTGTGCGCGTGCAGGCTGGGCACCAGCACCGGGACGAACAGGGCCAGCGCGACGGCGGCGAGGCCGATGCGCCGCCCGGAGGCGGCCAGGGCCCGGGTGCTCGGGCCGCTGCCCAGCTCCTCGGCGGGCTCGTCGGGGGCGGGGGTCCACGGGGTGACCAGCCGGCCCCACAGCCGCAGGCGTTCCCGCCCGTCCGCGCTGAGCAGGGCGAGGTACCCCGCCATGCCTATGCAGAACACGATCGCGTCACCCAGCGTGTTCTTTCCCGCACCCGAGGCCACCGGCACGCTGAACAGGACGAGCAGCGGCAGGCCGGCCAGCGCGCTCCTGCGCAGCCGGACCGCGATCAGATCGGTCAGCGCGGCGACCAGGCCGATCCCGGCCGTCGCGAGCAGGACGATCCCGCGCAGCGGCGGTACCGGGGCGGCGTACCGCTGCGTTTCGTTCAGCCCCTGCAGCCCTAGCCGCCACAGTCCGGCGAGCGAGGCACCGGTGGGGAACACGTGCAGGAAGGAAAGCCTCGCCTCGTAGACGAGGTTCAGGTAGAGCAGGAGAGCGCCCAGCGCGGCGAGCAGGCAGATGACCGGCGGCAGGACGCGCAGCCGGGTCAGGGTGCCGATCCCGGCCACCACGATGATGGCGCCGACCCCGCCCCAGAACCAGCCGCCCCCTATGATCAGCGGGAACAGCCCGGTTGAGGCCGCGGCGGACGCGAGCGCCGCGGTGATCGTCAGCCGGTGATTCACAGCACCGCCTCCGGTACGAAGCGGGCGCTCTCGCCCTGCGGGATCGCCGGCGCCTGATGCAGCCGTTCCCAGGCCGCCGTCAGCGGGGTATCCGCGCGTACCGTGGTCACCCGCCAGCCGGCCCCGGTCAGCACGGCGGTGGCATCTTCCGTCCCGTCCGGCCCCCCAGCGTGCCGCTGCCCGGTCTCCCAGCTCGAGACGGCCAGCAGCAGGGCGAGCGCCGGCGTGCCGGGCCGGTGACTGGCCACCAGGCTCTTGGCCTGTGCCCCCGAGAGCCGCCCGGCCACCACGATGAACAGCCCGCTGACCTGCGGCGTGACGGTGGACAGGCCGGGTACGAGGTCGGTCCCGCCTGACGGCTTGACCACGGCCAGCGTGTCCAGCAGCACGTCCTCGAAGCTGGTGCCCCCGGCGGCCGCGCCGGCGTCGGTGACGAGCTGGCCCGCGAAGCCCTGCATGGCCAGGTGCACGCCGATCGACGCGGCAGCGCTGACCGCGAACTCGAAGGACGACGACGCCCCGCTGCCGGCATGCGCGCTGCGCCTGGTATCCAGCAACAGCACGGCGTGGTTGCGCCACTGCTGTTCCTCCCGGCGCACCATCAGCTCGCCGTAGCGCGCAGTAGACCGCCAGTGCACCCGGCGCAGCTCGTCACCGTCACGGTACGGCCGGGGAGCGGGGTCATCCTCCCCGGCCGCGGCGGCGACCCGGGCCCGGCCCTCGCCATCACCCATCCAGCTGCCCGGCACCATGCGTCCCGGCAGCGACACCACCTTCGGCGAGACCACGAGCGTGCTGCGGGCGCTGAACGAGCGGCCGAGCTCCACCAGCCCGAACGCATCCGCCACGCGAAGCCTGAGCGGACCCACCGTGAACTTGCCGCGCACGTCCGAGCGAAGCGGGTAGTCGAAGTCCCGGAAGCCGCCGCGCTCGATCCGCTCCAGGACGAACCGGGGGCGGCTGCCCAGCGAGTACGGCACTGCGTCCTCGGCCAGCAGCAGGCCTGTGGGCAGCTTGGAGACGTTCTCGAGCCGCAGGTTCACGTGCACGGTCTGTCCCGCAGGCGCCCGGCTCGGGCTGATCTGGCGCAGGCAGCTGAGCCGGTACCTGGTCCGCCCGGCGGCCAGCGCGGACAGCAGCGGCAGCAGCAGGACCAGGGCGCCGACGCGCACCAGGTCACGTTCGCCCAGCGCCAGCCCGCAGATGGCGGCGGCGGCGCCTGCCGCCAGGAATGATCTGCCCCGGGTGGTGAAACCCGCCAGCAGCGACCGCATGACTGCCTACCTTCCCGGCGCTCAGCTCTTCTGCGGCAGCGGCAGGCGCTCGATGAGCCTGGTGAGCACCCGTTCAGGCAGCTTACGTTCGATGATCGCGTCGGCCGTGGGCAGCAGCCGGTGGGCGAGCACCGGCACGGCCAGCACCTGGACATCGTCGGGGATGACGAAGTCGCGGCCCTCCAGGGCGGCGTAGGCACGGCTGGCGCGGAGCAGGTGCAGCGTGGCCCGCGGCGAGGCGCCGAGCCGCAGTTCCTGGCTGGACCTGGTCGCGTTCACCAGGCTGATCACGTAGTGCCTGATCGAATCGGCCACGTGCACGCCCCGGACCCCGGCGATGAGCTCGCGGATCTCGGTACCCGTGGTCACCGGCTCAAGCTGGTCCAGCGGGGAGAACAGCCCGTGCGTGTCGATCATCTCGAGCTCGGCCTCGGGGGAGGGGTACCCGACCGAAATGCGCGCGGTGAACCGGTCCAGCTGAGCCTCGGGCAGGGGATAGGTCCCCTCCATCTCGATCGGGTTCTGGGTCGCTATCACCATGAACGGCGACTCGAGCGGGTAGGTGGTCCCGTCCACGGTGACCTGGCGCTCTTCCATGCTCTCAAGCAGCGCGGACTGAGTCTTCGGAGACGCCCGGTTGATCTCGTCGCCGACCAGGATGTTGGCGAACACCGGCCCCGGCTTGAACTCGAAGTCCCGGTGCTCCTGGTTGAAAGCGTTGACCCCGGTGATGTCGCTCGGCAGCAGGTCGGGGGTGAACTGGACGCGCCGCACCGTGCAGTCGATCGACCGGGCGAGCGCCTTGGCCAGCATGGTCTTGCCGACGCCGGGGACGTCCTCGATCAGCATGTGCCCCTCGGCCAGCAGCACCGTCAGGGCCAGCCGGATCGTCCCGGCTTTGCCGTCGATGACCGACTCGATGGCCTTGCACGCCGAGTGCGCTGCCTCGGCCTGTTCCGCGAGCGGGCGCGTGGCACCCGGTCCCGTGTCGACCGCCACTTGGCCTCCTCGCGTCCTCGGGCACAGGCTACCCAGCACAAACTTCGGCACGGAACGAACCGTCCGCGTGAGCACTCGTCCTCTGACAGTACGTCTTGTGGTGCTTTGTGCGCGAGGGTGGACCGTGTTCGACGCCGAGCCGTAAAGGTTCTGTGCTGTTCCTGTTCGATAGCTGAACGATTTGCCGCCGCTACCCGTTCGATTGCGGACCAATCCCGGCGTGTTCCCGGCCGTCCCCGGGCCATCCGGCAGTCCATCCCCCACCTTGCTCCACCGGCCATCTAGCTGGGACATCTGGCTCTCCGCCCGCGCGAGACAGGAGCGCAGACCATTGACCGTGGGGAAATGTGGAGTACAGTGGTGGGCCGTGGGGTAAGTCTCCCGGCAGTGGTCGACCGCGGAGGGGGTGTGAGCCGGTGTTCCTTGGCACTCACACTCCCCGCCTGGACGACAAGGGGCGGCTTTTCCTTCCTGCCAAGTACCGGGACGAGCTCGCCGGAGGACTGGTGATCACGAAAGGCCAGGAGCGATGCCTCTACGTCTTTCCGCAGGCAGAGTTCACCCGGATCACCGAGGTGCTGCGCACGGCCCCGGTGACGGGCAAGGCCGTCCGGGACTACAGCCGGGTCTTCTTCGCCAGCGCGTCCGACGAACTGCCTGACAAGCAGGGGCGGATCACCATCCCGCCTGCGCTGCGCCAGTACGCGGGGCTGCAGCGCGACTGCGCGGTGGTGGGGGCGAACACCCGGCTGGAGATCTGGGACGCCGGAGCCTGGCAGGGCTACCTGGACCAGCAGGAGGATTCGTTCTCTGCTGCTTCGGAGGAGGTGCTGCCGGGGGTTCTGTGAACCCGCGTGCTCGGCGAGGTCTTCGCCCGCGTCCGGGCGGTCAGGCCGGCTGGCGTCTCTTCCCCGGCGCCAGGCGGCGGTGGCAACCGGCGCTCGCGCGGACGGAGACCTGGCCGGGCACCCCGGCAGCAGCGAAGACGGCCGACACGGGAGGGGGTCTGCGGCAGTGGCATCGGCCGCGCACGTCCCGGTCATGGCGCAGCAGGTCGCCGACCTGCTCGCGCCCGCACTCGAAGCCGACGGCGCTGTCCTGGTGGACGCGACGCTCGGCCGGGCGGGGCACGCGCAGGCACTGCTGGACGCCCATCCGGGGCTCGCGCTGATCGGCGTGGACATGGACCCGGACGCGATCGAGGAGTCTCGCCGGCTGCTGAGCCGGTACGGCGCCCGGGTCACGCTCGTGCACGCCCGCTACGACGAACTGCCAGGGATACTGACTGGCCTTGAGCTGACGCAGGTCCAGGGCGTCCTGTTCGACCTGGGCGTGTCCTCGCCGCAGCTCGATGACCGGCTGCGCGGCTTCGCCTACTCCTACGACGCGCCGCTGGATATGCGGATGGACAGCACCCGCGAGCTGACCGCGGCGCAGGTGGTCAACACGTACCCGGCCGAACGGCTGGCCGCAGTGCTGCGCGAGTTCGGCGAGGAGCGATTCGCGGGGCGGATCGCCCGGGCGCTGGTACGGGAGCGCAGCCAGGCCCCGCTGACAAGCACGGGCCGCCTGGCCGACATCATCCGCGCGTCGATCCCCGCCCCCGCCAGGCGGACCGGGGGCAACCCCGCCAAGCGCACGTTCCAGGCCCTGCGCATCGAGGTGAACGGAGAGCTGGAGGCGCTCGGCCGGGCCCTGCCCGCCGCCATGGAGGCGCTGGCACCGGGCGGCCGGATCGTCGTCCTCGCCTACCACTCGCTCGAGGACCGGATCGTCAAGCGCGTGTTCGCCGAGCAGACCACTGACACCACCCCGCGCGAACTGCCCCAGTCGCTGCCATCGCGCCAGCCGCGGTTCAGGCGGCTCACCCGGGGCGCACTGCGGCCGTCGGCCGAGGAGACAGCCGCGAATCCGCGGGCGGCATCGGCCCGGCTGCGGGCCGCGGAGCGGATCGCGCAGGCGGCGTAGCTAACACACCGAGGGGTGACAGATGGCAACCGGATTGATCGGCGACAAGACAGGACCGCAGCCGGGCGAGCCGCGCCAGCGGCAGCGCTCCAGGCCGGGTCAGCCGCGCCGCCCGCGACCAGGACGAGCCGCTGAGCTGCCCCGCCCGCAGCACGGTGACCAGCCAGTCCCGGGCGGCGGGCGCGGCGCGCCCGCCGCCGCCCCGGCACCGCAGCGGGCGGCCGCGGCCGGGCCGCGGGCCAGGTCCCGTACCCCCTTCGTCTTGCTGCTCATCGGGCTGCTCGGCGGCGGGCTGGTCTGCCTGCTGCTCATCAACACCACCCTGGCCGAGGGCTCCTTCCAGATAACCGCGATGCAGCACAAGAACGCCGACCTGACCCAGCAGGAACAGGCACTTCAGCAGCAGATCGTGCAGCAGCAGTCGCCGGCGTCGATCGCCGCTCGCGCCCGGCAGCTAGGCATGCAGCAGTCCGGCAGGCTCAGGTTCGTCAACCTGAAAACCGGCCGCATCTACAGCCAGCCGGCCCACGTGCCCGGCGTGATCCCTGTCCCCGGGTATACGCCGTGAGCGATGCCGGCGGAGAAGGCCCCGGCCGGCCCCGGCGCGACGCGGCGTGCGCCGCCCGGCCGGCCCTGACCGCCGCGGTAGCGCCCCCGGCGCGCGCGGCGGTCCCGACCGTCGCAGCACCCAGGGCCGCCGGCCGCGCGCGCCCGGCGGATCGAACGGCCCGCGCGCGCCCGGCGGGTCGGACGGGCTGCGGGGGCCCGGCGAGCCGCGCGGCTCCGGCGAGCGCCCGCAGGCCCGGCCGTCCGCGGATGCCGGGCCGCCGCGGGCCCGCCCCCGCGGTGACCAACCGGACGGCGCGCGATCCCGGGATGACCGGCGTGCGGTGGTCCTGGCCGCGGGCCGCGCCCGGCCGCGCCCGGCCGGACACCAATCCCAGCGGCCGCCCAGGCCGTCACCCACCCGCGGCGGTGCCGTCAACCCCCGGTCGGGCCGCGGGGCAGCGGGCCCGCTCCGGCGGCGGCCGCCACGGCCGTCACGGCCGCCAAAGCCGCCAAAGCCGCCAAGGCCGAAGCGCCGGGCCTCGCTCACGCGCGGCGACCCGGGCCGCCGGCTGCGTGTCGGCCTGGTGTGCGTCGCGTTCGCCCTCTCACTGTTCGCCGGCCGGCTCGTGCAACTGCAGGGCCTGGAGGGAACCAGGTACCACAACCTCGCCGACCAGCAACGGGTGCAGACCGTCCAGATTCCCGCGGTGCGCGGCAACATCACGGCTGCGGACGGCACCCCGCTGGCCGAGACCGTGCAGACCGATCAGGTGTTCGCCGACCCCGCGCTGATGACCCCGGAGCAGGAGCCGCAGGTCGCCACGGCGCTGGCCGGCCCGCTCGGCATGACGCAGGCGGCCATACTGCGGCTCATTCAAAATCCCGGTTCGCCCCAGTACCAGCTGCTCAAGCAGTCGGTGCCCGCGCAGACAGGAAACCAGATCTCCGCGCTGAGCCTGCCAGCAAGCAATCTCGGCCACCTGCCCGGCATCGGGATCAAGCAGGCCTACAGCACCGAGTACCCCAACGGGGATCTCGCGGCCAGCCTGATCGGCTTCACCGACGCCGGCCAGGCGGGCAACATGGTGGGCGAGTCCGGCATCGAGGAGCAGTACAACTCCCTGCTCGCCGGGCGGGCCGGCGCCGAGGCGATGCAGATGACCTCGAGCGGGCAGCCGATACCGCTCGGCACGGACACGCTCAAGCCGACCGAGCCTGGGCGCAGCCTCAGGCTCACGATCCTGCCCGCGATCCAGTACTCGGCCGAGCAGGCCTGCAGGCAGCGGGTCGTGCTCACCCGCGCCGCCTACTGCACCGCGGTGGTCATGCAGCCGCACTCCGGGCAGATCTTCGCGCTCGCGCAGTACCCGACGTTCAACCCGGCCCACCCGGCCAGCGTGGCCGCGACCGCCGACTCCACGGTGGCCAGCGTGTTCCAGCCGGGCAGCACCGGCAAGACGATCACGGTCGCCGCGGCGCTGGAGCGCGGCGGGCAGACCCTGAAGAGCCCGTACACGGTGCCCTACCAGATCACCGTGCACGGGTTCCCCTTCCACGACGCCGAGGCGCACCCCACCGAGCGCCTCACGGTGGCAGGCATCCTGGCCGAATCGAGCAACGTGGGCATGGTCCAGGTCGTCAAGCACGTCCCGCCGCAAGTGCAGTACGACTACCTGCGCGCGTTCGGTCTCGGACAGCCGACCGGGCTGGCCCTGCCCGGATCCTCGAACGGGATCCTGCCCGCGCCGTCCCGATGGTCGGGGGACACCCGTTACACGCTCGCGTTCGGCCAGGGAGTCGCGGCGAACGCCGTGCAGATGGCCAGCGTCTATGCCACCATCGCCAACGGCGGAGTCAGGGTGCAGCCGTCCATCGTGGCCGGCACCACCTCTGCGGGCGGCACGTTCAGGCCATCCGCCGCCCCGCCGAAGCGCCGCGTGATCCAGGCGAAAACCGCCCGCGAGCTCGTCGGCGTGCTGCAGCAGGTGCCCAAGTGGGACGCGGAGGGGGGAGTGCCGTGGGGCGAGATCGCCGGTTACCCGATCGCCGCGAAGACCGGCACCGCGCAGGAGTGGGACCCGGCCAAACACTGCCTGTGCAACTACGGTTCCAGTTACATCGGCATCGCCCCGGCGAACAACCCGAAGCTCGTGGTGGCCATCAACGTCCAGGACCCCAAGTCCTCGGCGTACTTCGGCGACGAGGTGGCAGGCCCGGTCTTCTACCACGTGATCAGGACCGCCCTGCAGACGCTGAAAATTCCCCCGAATTACGCCAAGCCTCCCCACGTCAGGCTCACGGCGCCGTGATCGGAGGTAACCTCTGCGCGTGCCACCCGCCATGCCAGGAAGCAGCGGTAACGGGAGCCTGCCCTCCCGGCCGGCCCGCGTAACGCCGCGCCCGCTCACCGAGCTGGCCAGCCTGCTCGATGTCAAGATGACCAGTCCCACCGAACGCGATCCGTTCACCGGGCCCGGCGATCTTGCCGCGGTGACCGGGGTGACGCACGACTCGCGGCGGATGCGGCCCGGCGACCTGTACGCCGCGCTGCCCGGGATGCGCCAGCACGGGGCGCGGTTCTGCCGGGAGGCAGTCCGGGCCGGAGCCGTTGCCGTGCTGACCGACGCCGGCGGCCGGGACCTGGCCACGGCGTGCGGGCTGCCGGTGTTCGTGGTCAGTGACGTGCGGGCCAGGCTGGGCGAGGTAGCGGCCTGGATCTACGGCCGCCCCTCGGAACGGCTGCTGCTGATCGGCGTGACCGGGACCAGCGGCAAGACCACCACCAGCTACCTGCTCGAGTCCGGGCTGCGGATGTCCGGCCACGTGACCGGCCTGATCGGCGGCATCGAGACCAGGGTCGGTGCGCTCGCCGCGCCGAGCGGGCTCACCACGCCCGAGGCCGCCGATCTGCAGGCGCTGTTCGCGGTGATGGTAGAGCAGCGCGTCACCGCCGCGGCGATGGAGGTGTCGAGCCACGCGCTCGCGCTCAGCCGGGTCGAGGGCGCGGCCTTCGACGTAGCGATCTTCACCAACCTGTCCCAGGATCACCTCGATTTCCACGCCGGCCTGGATGACTACTTCGCGGCCAAGGCCGCCCTGTTCACCCCGCACTACAGCGGAGCGGGCGTGGTCAACATCGACGACGCCAGGGGCCGGCAGCTGGCCGCCCGGGCGCGGATACCGGTCACCACCTTCTCTGCCGCGGGCCGCCAGGATGCGGACTGGCGCGCTGCCGGTGTCCGGTGCGGGCCCGACGGCAGCACGTTCCGGGTGATCGGTCCCGGCGGGATCGAGGCCGGAGCGACGATCCCGCTGGTCGGACCGTTCAACGTCGCGAACGCGCTCGGCGCGGTGGTGGCGCTGGTAGAGGCGGGCGTCGGACTGCAGTACGCGGTGGCGGGCGTGGCCGCCTGCCGGGGCGTGCCCGGCCGGCTGGAACGGGTGGACCCGGGCGACGGCCAGGACTTCACGATCCTGGTGGACTACTCGCACAAGCCAGGCGCGGTGGAGGCCGCGCTGCGGGCGCTGCGCCCGGTCACCCAGGGCAAGCTCACGATCGTGCTGGGATGCGGCGGCGACCGCGACCGGGCCAAGCGGCCGCTGATGGGCGCGGCGGCGGCCAGCCTGGCCGATGTGGCCGTCCTGACCAGTGACAACCCGCGCTCAGAGGATCCGCTCGCCATCCTGGCCGCGATGCTGGAGGGAGCGGCCGCCACCGACCGCCGCGATCGCGCGCACGTGATCGTCGAGCCGGACCGGGCGGCCGCGATCAGCCTGGCGGTGGGCGGCGCGGGCAAGGGAGATGTCGTGCTGGTGGCCGGCAAGGGACACGAGCGCGGCCAGGACATCGGCGGGACGGTGATCCCCTTCGATGACCGCGTGGTGGCGGCCGAGGCGGCGGCCGCCAGGGCCGGGGCCAGGTGGTCCGGGTGATCCCGATGACGCTGACCCGGATCGCGGGCATCACGGGGGCCACGCTCGACCAGGCTCCCGACCCGCACGCCCTGGTGACGGGCCCGGTCGTCATCGACTCCCGCGAGGCCAGGCCGGGCGCGCTGTTCGCCGCGCTGCCCGGAGAGCGGGCGGACGGGCACGACTTCGCCGCGGCCGCGGTGTCGGCCGGGGCGGTCGCCGCGCTGACCAGCCGGCCGGCCGGCGTGCCCGCGCTCGTCGTCCCCGACGTGCAGGCCGCGCTCGCGGCGCTGGCCCGCGCGGTGGTCGACCGCCTGCCCCAGCTCACGATCGCCGCGATCACCGGCTCGTCCGGCAAGACCACCACCAAGGACCTGCTGGCCCAGGTGGCCGAGCGGCTGGGGCCCACGGTGGCGCCGGCCGGCTCGTTCAATAACGAGCTCGGGCACCCGCTCACGGTGCTGCGCGCCGACGAGCGGACGCGGTACCTGGTGCTGGAGCTCGGCGCCCGCGGCCGCGGCCACATCGCGCAGCTGTGCGCCATCGCGCCGCCCCGGCTGGGCGCCGTGCTGAACGTGGGCCGGGCCCACGTCGGCGGCTACTTCGCCGACCAGGCCGAGGTGGCACAGGCCAAAGGCGAGCTGGTCGAGGCGCTGCCCCCCGGGGGCGTGGCCGTGCTCAACGCCGATGATCCGGAAGTACGGGCAATGGCATCCCGAACGGCGGCCAGGGTGATCACGTTCGGCTGGGCCGGCCAGGCGGACGTGCGCGCCGTCGGGGTGCGGGTGGACACCGCGGGCCGGGCGTCGTTCACGCTGGCCACGGCCGCCGGCAGCGCGGCGGTGCGGCTGAACCTGCGCGGCGAGCACAACGTGTCCAATGCACTGGCCGCCGCCGCGCTGGCCGGAGCGCTTGGCATGACCCCCGCGGACGTGGCTGACGCGCTGTCCGCGGCGGTGGCCCGCAGCAAGGGACGGATGGACGTGATACGCCGGCCTGACGGGGTGCAGGTGATCAACGACGCCTACAACGCGAACCCGGAGTCCGTGCGGGCCGCGCTCACCGCGCTGGCCTCGATGGCCAACGGAGGCCGCGCGTTCGCGGTGCTCGGCCAGATGGCCGAGCTGGGCGGCAACTCGCGGGCCTGGCACCAGGAGGTCGGCGCGTTCGCGGCGCGGACCGGCGTCAGCGGGCTCGTCGTCGTGGGGGAGCAGGCCGCGCCGATGCTGGCCGGGGCCAGGTCCGAGCGCGGCTGGCGGGGCGAGCTGCTGCACGTGCCCGACGGCCCGGCCGCGGCCGCCGCGCTGGCCGGCCGGATCCGCCCCGGTGACACGGTGCTGGTGAAGGCGTCCCGCGCGGTGGCCCTGTGGGATGTCGCGTTCGCACTCGCAGCGGAGGGGACGGCGTGAGGACGATCCTGGTCGCGGCCGGCGTCGCCACGCTGCTGGCGCTGCTGGGCACGCCGCTGGCGATCAGGATCTTCACCGCCCGCGGCTACGGGCAGGAAATCCGGGAGGACGGCCCGGCCGGGCATGCCACCAAGCGCGGCACGCCGACGATGGGCGGCACGGTCATCATCATCGCGGCGCTGATCGGGTACTTCATCGGCCACTTCGTCACCAGCCAGCCGCCGTCGGCGTCCGGGCTGCTCGTGCTGCTGCTCATGACCGGCCTCGGCGCGGTCGGCTTCATCGACGACTTCATCAAGATCTACAAGCAGCGCAGCCTCGGCCTGCGCAGCGGGACCAAGCTGGCCGGCCAGGCGGTGATCGGCGCGCTGTTCGCGCTGCTGGTCCTGCGCTTCCGCGACGGATACGATCTGACCCCCGCCGATGCCCACTTCTCGTTCCTGCGGGACTTCGGCCCGTCGATCGGCCCGGTGTTCTTCGGGCTCTGGGTCCTCTTCATGATCGCTGCGATGTCCAACGGGGTGAACCTCACCGACGGCCTCGACGGCCTTGCCACCGGCGCCGCCGCGCTGGTGCTGGCCGCGTACGTGATCATCGGCATCTGGCAGGACCGCAACGACTGCACCACCTTCCTCGCGCCGCAGTGCTACTCCGTCCGCGACCCGCTCGACGGCGCGATCGTGGCCGCCTCCGTACTCGGCGCCTGCATCGGGTTCCTGTGGTGGAACGCCCCGCCCGCCAAGATCTTCATGGGTGACACCGGCTCGCTGGCGCTCGGCGGCGTGCTGGCCGGCCTCGCGGTCATCACCCGCACCCAGCTGCTGCTTGCCATACTCGGCGGGCTGTTCGTGATCGTCACGCTGTCGGTCATCATCCAGGTCGGGTCGTTCAAGCTCACCGGCCGCCGGGTGTTCCGGATGGCGCCGCTGCAGCACCACTTCGAGCTGCTCGGCTGGGCAGAGACCACCATCGTCATCAGGTTCTGGCTGATCTCCGGGCTGTTCATCGGGCTCGGGCTGGTGATCTTCTATGTGCAGTGGGTAAGCCCGGGATGACCGTCCCCGGCGCGCAGCCGGCGGCGGAGGGCACCTCGTGGGACCGGCAGCTGGTCTGCGTGGCCGGCCTGGGCGTCTCCGGTCCGCCGGCTGCCCGGGCACTGGCCGCCCGCGGCGCCCAGGTCATCGTGCTGGACTCCGGCGACGACGAAGCGCGCCGGGCCAGGGCGGCCGAGCTGGCCCGGCTCGGGATCAAGGTCCTGCTCGGCAGCACCGCCGACGACGCCGGCCTGCCGCCGGGCACCCGGCTGGTGGTGACCTCGCCCGGCTGGCGGCCGGACGCGCCGCTGCTGGCCGCGGCCGCCCGCGCCGGGGTCCCGGTCATCGGCGACGTCGAGCTGGCCTGGCGGCTGCGGCCGGTGCTCGCCGACGGCACCGCACAGGCGTGGCTGGGCGTTACCGGGACCAACGGCAAGACGACGACGGTGAAGATGCTCGCCGCCATGCTCGAGTCGGCGGGGCTGCGCGCCGCCGCGGCCGGGAACGTCGGCACCTCGGCGGTGGCGGCGGTCACCGAGGCCTGCCCCTACCAGGTGCTCGCGGTGGAGCTGTCCAGCTTCCAGCTGCACTGGAGCAGCTCGCTGCGCCCGCTGGCGGCGACCGTGCTCAACCTGGCCGCCGATCACATCGACTGGCACGGCGACCTGGAATCCTACGCGCACGACAAGGCGCGGATCTTCGCGCCGGGGACGATCGCCGTGTGCAACGCCGATGACCCCTGGTCGCGCCGCCTGGCGGCCGGCGCGGCCGGGCTGTCCCGGATCGTCTCGTTCCGGCTCGGCCCGCCCGGCCCTGGCGAGCTGGGTGTGGCGGCCGGCCTGCTGGTCGACCGCGCGTTCGGCGAGAGCGTGGCGCTGGCCCCGGTCAGCGACGTCCGGCCCGGCGCGCCGCACAACGTGGCCAACGCGCTGGCCGCGGCGGCGCTGGCCAGGGCGTACGGCGTGCAGGCCGCCGCCGTCCGGGCCGGGCTGCGCTCGTTCGAGCCCGAACCGCACCGGATGACGCTGGTGGCCGACGTCGGCGGCGTCAGCTACGTGGACGACTCCAAGGCCACCAACCCGCACGCCGCGGCCGCCTCGCTGGCCGCCTACCCGTCGGTGGTCTGGGTGGCGGGCGGGATGCTGCGCGGCGAGGCCGCCGACATCGACGGCCTGGTCCGGGGAGCGGCCGGACGGCTGCGCGCAGCGGTGCTGCTCGGCCGCGATCGCGGCATCCTGCGGCAGGCTCTCGCGCGACACGCGCCCGATGTCCCGGTGGTTGAGCTGGCCGGCACCGACACTGGTGTGATGGGACGCGTTGTGACCGAGGCTGCCGCCCTCGCCGGGCCCGGCGACACGGTGCTGCTGGCGCCGGCGGCCGCCTCGCTCGACATGTTCAGTAACTACGGGGAGCGCGGGGATGCGTTCGCCGGCGCGGTACGGGCGCTGCCCGCAGCGTCATGAGCGCCACCACCGTAGGCGGTGCCGGGGGTGACCGCGGCACCGGTGCGGCGCAACCGGGCAGCCTGGTGCCGCGGGAGCGGCTGGCCGCCTGGTCCGCGCTGCTCAGCCGTCCGCTGCTGTCCTACTACCTGATCATCGGGATCAGCCTGCTGCTGCTGGCGCTCGGCCTGGTCATGGTGCTGTCCACCTCGTCGGCATCGGCGCTGGCCAACGGCACGCCGCCGTACCGGGACTTCCAGAAGCAGCTGGTGGGCGTGGCGCTCGGGCTGCCGATCATGTGGATCGCGGCCCGCTCGTCACCGCGGCTGTTTCGCGCCGCCGCCTACCCGCTGCTCGCGGTGTCCGTGGTCGGCCTGATGCTCACGCTCATCCCGGGCGTAGGAGTGGTGTCCGGCGGCGCGTCCCGCTGGATCCAGCTCGGGCCCTTCCAGCTGCAGCCGTCCGAGCTGGCCAAGATCGCCTTCGTGCTGTGGGGGGCGGATCTGCTGGCGCGCAAGGAGAAGCTCGGCCGGCTGACCGAATGGCGGCACCTGCTGATGCCGCTGCTGCCCGGCGCCGGCCTCATCTGCATACTCGTGATGCTCGGCGATGACCTGGGCACCACGTTCGTGCTGCTGACCATCTTCCTCACGTTGCTGTGGGTGATCGGCACGCCAGGCCGGCTGTTCGCGGGCATGCTCGGCCTGATGGGCCTGGTGATGCTCATGCTGATCGTCGTCGCGCCATACCGGCTCGAGCGCCTGACCAGCTTCATGAACCCGCAGGCCAATCCGGTCGGCGTCAACATGCAGAGCATCCAGGGCAAGTACGCGATCGGTTCCGGCGGCTGGTTCGGCGTGGGGCTGGGCGCGAGCAGGGAGAAGTGGGGCTGGGTCCCGAACGCCACCACCGACTACATCTTCGCCATCATCGGCGAGGAGCTGGGCCTGGTCGGCACGCTGTGCGTGTCGGCGCTGTATGGCGCGCTGGCCTACGCGGGCCTGCGGATCGCCCGGCGGGTCGACGACACGTTCATGCGGCTCGCCGCGGCTGCGGCTACCGCGTGGATCGTGGTCCAGGCGGTGGTGAACATCGGCGCGGTGATCGGCGTGTTCCCGATCACCGGGGTACCGCTCCCGCTGGTGTCCGAGGGGGTGTCCTCGCTGCTGGTCACCATGGCGGCGCTCGGCATGCTGATGTCCTTCGCCAGGCGAGAGCCGGGGGCCAGGGAAGCTTTGGCCGCTCGGGGCGAAAGCGGACCGCGCCGCGTCCTAAGCTGGCTTGGCCTGTCAAGGACACGTCCCCGGCGGGCCTGACCGGACGAGGAGAGCAGCCAGCGATGAGGGTAATCCTGGCCGGTGGCGGGACGGCCGGCCACATCTCACCCGCGCTCGCCGTGGCCGACGCGCTGCGCCGGGCCGATCCCTCGGTCGGGCTGACGTTCCTCGGCACCGAGCGCGGGCTGGAGGCCCGGCTCGTGCCGCAGCATGGCTACGAGCTCGCGACCATCCCCCCGGTGCCGCTTCCGCGCTCGGTCACGCCGCAGCTGCTGACCGTGCCCGGCAGGCTGGCCGCGGCGGTCAGCGCCTCGGCCCGGGTGCTCGACCAGACCAGGGCGGACGTCGTGGTGGGGTTCGGCGGGTACGTCTCGACGCCTGCCTACCTGGCGGCCAGGCGCCGCCGGGTGCCGATCGTGGTGCACGAGGCCAACCCTCGCCCGGGCCTGGCCAACCGGCTGGGCGCCCGGCTGACCCGGCACGTGTTCACCGGCAACCCCGGCGCCTCGCTGCCGCACGCCCGCTACATCGGCATCCCGCTGCGGCGCCAGATCACCGAGCTGGACCGGCTCGACCTGGCCGACAAGGCCCGGGCGCATTTCGGTTTCCGCCCCGACCTGCCGGTGCTGCTGGTCACCGGCGGATCGCAGGGCGCGCGGTCGCTGAACCAGGCGGTCCTCGCCGCGGCCGGGTGGATCCGAGCAGGCCGGCGTGCAGCTGCTGCTCATCATCGGGCCGCGCTCCACCGTGGCCGCCCCGCCGCCCGGGCCGGGCCCGGCGCAGCTGATCGTGCCGTACCTGGATCGGATGGATCTTGCCTACGCCGCCGCGGATCTGGTGCTGTGCCGCGCCGGGGCGAGTACCTGCGCCGAGGTCACCGCGGTCGGCCTGCCAGCCGCGTTCGTCCCGCTCCCGCACGGCAACGGCGAGCAGGTGCTGAACGCGGAGCCCATCGCGGCGGCCGGCGGCGGCCTGATGGTCGAGGACGCCAGGCTGACGCCGGAGTGGATCCGGGACACGCTGCTGCCCGTGCTTGCCGATTCCGAGCGGGTGGCCGCCATGTCCGCGGCCGCAGCCGCGCTCGGCGTCAGGGACGCGGACGCCACGCTGGCCGGCGCGGTCCTCGACGTGATCAGGGACGGCCGGTGAGCGGGCCGCGGGCGGCCGCACCTGTCGGCGCGGCCGCGGTCACGGGCGGCACCGAGGGCGTGCTGCCGCTCACCCAGCTTGGCCGGGTGCACTTCGCCGGCATCGGCGGCGCGGGCATGTCCGGGATCGCGCGGATCATGCTGGCCCGGGGGATCGCGGTATCGGGCAGCGACTCCATGCCCTCCGACGTGCTCACCGCGCTGGCTGCCCTCGGCGCTGAGGTGCACGTCGGTCACGATGCGGCCCACCTCGACGGTGCGGACACGCTCGTGATCTCGACCGCGATCCGCGCAGGCAACCCGGAGCTCGCCGAGGCGCGCAGGCGCGGGATGAGGATCGTTCACCGGGCGTCCGCGCTGGCGTCGGTGATGGCCGGCAAGCGGACGGTCGCCGTGGCCGGCACGCACGGCAAGACCACCACGACCGCCATGCTCAGCACCATCCTGCTGGCGTCCGGCCTCGACCCCGGATACGCGATCGGCGGGGTGCTGACCGAGACGGGGCTGGGCGCCGCCTGGGGCGACGGCGAGATATTCGTGGCCGAGGCCGACGAGAGCGATCGCTCGTTCCTGCTGCTTTCACCCGATGCCGCGATCGTGACCAACATCGAGGCCGACCATCTCGACAACTACGCCGGGCTGGCCGAGATCGAGGACACGTTCACGGCGTTCGCCCGCCGCATCCGCCCGGGGGGCCTGCTGGTGCTGTGCGCCGACCACCCGGGCACCAGGGCGCTGGCCGCCGCCGTCGCCGTCGCGGATCTGCCGCTTCGAGTGTGCCGCTACGGCGTGTCGCCCACAGCGGACTACCTGGTCAGCGGGATGGCACCGCGCGGGATGGGGATCAGCATGACGGTGACCGCGGGCAGCCAGCTGGCCGCGGGTGACAGGCCGGCCGCGGGTGGCGGGCCGGCCGCGGCCGTGAGCGAGCAGCGGATCGAGCTCGCGGTGCCCGGCCGGCACAACGCGCTCAACGCGGCCGCCGCGTTCGCCGCGGCCGTCGAGCTCGGGGTGAGCTGGCCGCAGGCCGCCGCCGGGCTCGCCGCCTACCGCGGCGCGCAGCGCAGGCTGGAACCCAAGGGCGAGGCCGCCGGGGTCCGCGTGCTGGACAGCTACGCGCACCACCCCACCGAGCTCACCGCCGACCTGCGCGCGGCCCGCGAGATAGCAGGCGGCGGCCGGGTCATCGCCGTCTTCCAGCCGCACCTGTACAGCCGGACGCGCATCTTCGCGGCCGAGTTCGGAGCGGCGCTCGGCCTCGCCGACCTGGTATTCGTGCTCGACGTCTACGCGGCCAGGGAAGACCCGGAGCCGGGAGTGAGCGGGCGGCTTGTCGCCGACGCCGTGCCGCAGGGCAAGGCCCGCTACCTGCCGCACGAGGAGGCGGTGCCGCTCGCGGTCGCCGATGTCACCGAGCCGGGCGACATCGTACTGACCATGGGCGCCGGCGACGTGACCAGGCTCGGGCCGCTCCTGCTCGGCGCGCTCCGCGACCGCGGGGGAGCGGCCCGGTGACCGGCGGCCCGCGCGGCCGCGGCAGCGCGCCGGAGCGCGACGGCCCGGCCGCGCCCGGCGGCGCGACCGATCACAGCGGGGCGACGGCCGCGGTGGCGACCGGGGATTCTCCAGGGCCGGCGCCGGGGGTGCGCCGCGCCGCGAGCGCCGCGGGCGCAGCCGGTACAAGACGGCGTTCTTCGCGCTCGCCGTGGCCGCGCTGATCGCGGCCGTGGTGTGGGTGCTGTTCGGCTCGCGACTGCTCGTCGTGCGGTCGATCGAGGTCACGGGCACGCGCCTGGTGCCGAAGTCCGAGGTGCTCGCCGCCGCCGGCATCCCCGAGGGCCAGCCGCTGATCCGGGTGAACACCGGCGCCGTGGCCGGCCGGGTTCGACCGCATCACCCAGGTGCAATCGGCCCGGGTGACCAGGAGCTGGCCCGACGGGGTGGTGATCGCCGTACAGGAACGCAAGCCGGCGCTGGCGGTTCCCGCAGCCGGCCTGTTCGAGCTCGTCGACCCTTCGGGCGTGGTGGTGCAGCAGGTCAAGAAGCGGCCCCGGCGGATTCCGCAGTTCGTCCCGGTCGGCCCGCTGCCCGGCAATCCCGGCGTGCGGGCCGCGGCGAGCGTCCTGCGCGAGCTTCCGCGCGGGATCGCCCGCCGGGTCACGTCCGTATCCGTCCCGACGCCGGACGCGGTCACGCTGCACCTGTCGGGCGGGGTCACGGTTGACTGGGGTAGCCCAGGCCTGGCGGCGCAGAAGGCGCGGGTGCTGGCCATCCTGATGCGCACGCACGCGCGCTCCTACGACGTCAGCGCCCCCGGCAGCGCCGCCACCGGCTGACCACGCCCCGCCCAGCCCCGCACCCGCCGCCTGCCGGGCTGCACCTGGCTCGTCTCGGCATGTGAGACGGGGGTTGGTGTTCGCCGGCTGAAGAGGAAGCATTTGCAGCGACATAGCGCGACTAATGTTCCGCGCTGACGGGCGGGCCTTGCGAGTCCGGGCGCCGCGACACGCCGGACGGGTTCGGGGCCGGTTAGTTGACCCGGGTGACGGGCGATCCTACTGTCCTTAGCAATCGTCAGGTTGACATAAGTCTAAATCTCAACTTGAGGGTGAGAGTTTATCCCGGGTAATCCAGGGGCGTGACCGGCCGATGGTTCTGGCGGCGCATTGTGGCTGGTCGCTAGCGTCCCGGTTTCCCGAGGTAAGCGGCATGGAGGCCTGCAAGAATGCGGCCTTGAATGCGACAGGGGCATACGAGCGAAAGGGTCCTTCCTCGTGGCAGCACCGCAGAATTACCTCGCGGTCATCAAGGTGGCCGGAATCGGCGGGGGCGGCGTCAACGCCGTAAACCGGATGATCGAAGAGGGACTTAAGGGTGTCGAGTTCATCGCGATTAATACCGACGCCCAGGCGCTGCTGATGAGCGACGCCGACGTCAAGCTCGACGTCGGGCGCGAGCTCACCAGGGGACTTGGGGCAGGCGCGAACCCCGAGGTCGGCGGCAGGGCCGCTGAAGATCACCGCGAGGAGATCGAGGAGGTGCTCAAGGGCGCCGACATGGTCTTCGTCACCGCCGGCGAGGGCGGCGGCACCGGCACCGGCGGCGCCCCCGTGGTGGCCAACGTGGCCCGCTCGCTCGGCGCGCTCACCATCGGCGTCGTGACCCGTCCGTTCGGCTTCGAGGGCAAGCGCCGCGGCTCCCAGGCCGAGACCGGCATCGAGCGGCTCCGCGAGGAAGTGGACACGCTGATCGTGATACCGAACGACCGGCTGCTGTCCATCTCCGACCGGCAGGTCAGCGTCCTCGACGCGTTCAAGGCCGCGGACCAGGTGCTGCTTTCCGGCGTCCAGGGCATCACCGACCTGATCACCACGCCCGGCCTGATCAACCTCGACTTCGCCGACGTGAAGTCGGTCATGTCCGGGGCCGGCGTCGGCGCTGATGGGCATCGGCTCGGCTCGGGGCGACGACCGTTCGGTCGCCGCCGCCGAGACGGCGATCTCCAGCCCGCTGCTCGAGGCCAGCATCGATGGCGCCCACGGCGTGCTGCTGTCTATCCAGGGCGGCTCGGATCTCGGCCTGTTCGAGATCAACGAGGCCGCCCAGCTGGTGTCGAACTCCGCGGCGCCGGACGCCAACTTCATCTTCGGCGCGGTCATCGACGACGCGCTCGGTGACGAGGTGCGTGTCACCGTGATCGCGGCGGGCCTGGGGGATAACCGGGGCCGGGGCGCCCTGCCCGAGGTCACGGCGCGGGTGCTTTCCGGCCGCCGCGAGTCCAACGGTCACGCCTCGGTGAGCGCGGGCCAGCACGGCGCTGCTCCGGGCTACCAGGTCGCGGCGGCCGCGCAGCCTGCCCCCGCCGCGAGCCAGGTGCGCCCGGCCGACCCGCCGGACGGCGCGGATTCGCCGCTCAACGGGCGCAATGGCCACGCGTCGGCGCCAGCGGAGTCCGCCGGCCAGGACGCCGCCAGTGCCGGCCAGCCCGGCGCCGCCGGACAACCGGACAGCAGCGTCGCGTCCGGGCCGGCCCCGCACGACCCCCCGGCGCCGCATGACTCCCCGGCCGCGCGCGATGCCCAGGCTCCGGGTGACGCCCCGGCAGCCGAGCCGGACCCTCAGCCGGCGGCGGTGCCCGGCCGGCTTGACCCCATCGCGGCCGCCCGCGTCTTCGACGCCGCGAGCACGCGCCGCCGGCCGGTGGTCTTCGAGGAGGACGACGATCTTGACGTGCCCGACTTCCTGAAGTGAGCGAGGCGCCCGCGGAGCCGGCACGCACCCAGTACCCGCCCGGCCGGCCCGCGCGCGGCCCCGGGGACCATCACCCAGCCGCGCCGGCGGGGCCGCGGGAGCCGGCGGTCCGGCGGTTCGCCCTGGCCCCCGGCGTGCAGGTGGCGTTCACGTGCCGCGGCGGCGGCGTCAGCCGGCCGCCCTACGACACGCTGAACATGAGCACCGGGTCGGGCGATCGCGAGGATGCCGTCGCCCGCAACCGCCGGCTAGCGGCGGCAGCCTGCGGGTTCGCCCCGGACCGGATGACCTGGATGCGCCAGGTGCACGGCGCTGATGTCGGCCGCGTCCCGGATCCGGGACGACCGGGAGCCGGGCAGCGGGCCGTCACCGAACCCCCGTCCCGGGACGCCTGCTTCACGTCGGTGACCGGCCTGGCGCTCGGCGTCCTGTCCGCCGACTGCCCGGCCGTACTGCTGGCCGACCCGGAGGCGGGAATCATCGCCGCTGCGCACTCGGGACGCTCAGGAACGGCTCTGGGGGTCGTCCCGGCGCTGGTGCGCGCGATGACCAGGGCGGGAGCCGATCCGGCCAGGACACGCGCGGTCATCGGCCCGGCGATCTGCGGCGGATGCTACGAAGTGCCCGAGCAGATGCGGGATGCCGTCGCGGCGGCGGTTCCGGGATCGGGCTGCCTCACCCGGGCCGGGCACCCCCGGCCTCGACCTGCGCGCGGGGATAGCCGGCCAGCTTGCCGCGGCCGGGGTGCGCCAGGTGCGGATCGACGACCGGTGCACCGCCGAGGACCGTGACCTGTACTCCTACCGGCGCGACGGCCGAACCGGGCGGTTCGCCGGCCTCATCTGGCTCGCGCCATGATGGTCAGGTGACCCAGCCGCCCGGCCCCGACCGCACCGATGCCCGCCTCGGCGAGATCGCGGCCGGGCTGGCGCGGGTGCGTGCCCGCGTCGCTGCTGCCTGCGAGGACGCCGGCCGGGAGGTGACCGAGATCACGATCATCGCGATCACCAAGACCCGGCCCGCATCCGACGTCGGCCTGCTGCGCGAGCTCGGCGTGACCGACGTGGGGGAGAACCGGGACCAGGAGGCCGCGCCCAAGGCGGCCGAGTGCGCGCGGCTCGGCATGACGGATCTGACCTGGCATTTCGTCGGCCAGCTGCAGACCAACAAGAGCTCGAGCGTGGTGCGCTACGCCGACGTCGTGCACTCGGTGGACCGCGGCCGCCTGGCGCATGCCCTGGGCCAGCACGCCAGGCGCGCCGGGCGGACGGTTACCTGCCTGGTCCAGGTCAGCCTGGACGCGGATCCGTCCCGGGGCGGCGCCCCGGCGGACCAGGTGCCCGGGCTGGCCGACGCGGTGGCCGGCGAGGACGGGCTGGCGCTCGGCGGCGTCATGGCCGTGGCCCCGCTGGGCGAGTCCGCGGACGTCGCGTTCGGCAAGCTTGCCGACGTGGCGGCGGCGGTCCGTGCCGCGCACCCGGCCGCCACCATGATCTCGGCCGGGATGAGCGCCGACCTGGAGCAAGCAATTGCGTTCGGCGCGACACACCTGCGTGTCGGTACGGCGTTGCTCGGCGCCAGAAGGGCCTTCGTCCGGTAATGTCCGACGCGTGAGCCCGGTATCGGGTTTTTGCGACCTGGGATCCGTACCCAGGCCGCCCGGTCGATCAGCGGGGCGGCACGGCAGGCACGACGGAGGACGCACGGATGGCCAGCGCGATGCGCAAGATGGCGGTCTACCTCGGCCTCGTTGAGGACGACCACCGCTACCAGGAGCAGTACGACTCCTACGAGGAGTACGACGAATATGGCGAGCAGGGCGAGCAGGGCGACGACCTGGAACCAGCTGACGGGCCTGGTGCCCGTGAGCCTGACGCCGGCGTAGGGCAGGAGATGGTTCACCCCGGCGGAGACCGGCAGTCGGCCGTCCTCACCCAGAGCGCCGACCTGGCCAGGATCACCACACTGCATCCGCGTACGTACAATGAGGCTCGTACTATCGGAGAGCACTTCCGCGAGGGCACTCCGGTGATCATGAACCTGACCGAGATGGTTGACAGCGACGCCAAGCGCCTCGTCGATTTCGCGGCAGGACTGATCTTCGGGCTTCGCGGGAGCATCGACCGGGTGACCAACAGAGTGTTCCTGCTGTCGCCGATGAACGTCGAGGTGACAGCCGAGGACAAGGCGCGCATCGCCGAGCGAGGGTTCTTCAACCAGAGCTAGCGGTGCCTGCCGGCCTGCGGGAAGCACGTCGGCCGCGGGTGATCATCCCGGTCTCAACTGCGGAGACAGGGTGCTGATGTGGGGATCCTGAAGATCGTCCTGTACTACGTTCTGTGGATCTACCTGCTGATGCTCATCGCACGGATGATCATCACGTGGGTGCAGGCGTTCTCCCGGACGTGGGCGCCGCACGGCTTCCTCCTGGTGGTCGCCGAAGGAATATTCACAGCCACCGATCCGCCACTGAGATTTCTAAGACGCTACATCCCGCCGCTTCGTCTCGGTAGTGTGGCCTTGGACCTTAGCTTCATGGTGCTGTTCTTCGCGGTTCTGATCATGGTGAATGTGGTCGTTCCGCTCATCTGAACGGCGCTGCAAGTTAGACACTCCAAGCGCGCCAAGGAGACGAGATGCCGCTGACGCCCGCGGACGTGCGGAACAAGCAGTTCAGTACCACCAGGCTCCGACCCGGCTACGACGAGGAAGAGGTTGACGCTTTCCTCGACGAGGTCGAGGCCGAGCTCGACCGGCTGCTCCAGGACAACGAGGAGCTCAGGGCGAAGCTGGCCGAGTTCATGCGTGGCGGCAAGTCGCCTGCGCCGGCGCTCGGCTCTCCGTTGCCCGATCCTCAGCCCGAGCTGATGGCTCCCGAGCCGCCGCGACCCGAGCCTGAGCGCAGGCCCGAGCCGGTGATGATGGGCGTAGCCCCGGCCGAGGACAACATGGACACCGCCGCACGCGTCCTTGCCCTCGCCCAGCAGACCGCGGACCAGGCGATCGCCGATGCCAGGCGCGAGGCCGACGAGACGCTCGGACGGGCCCGCCGCGAGGCTGACGACATCCTCAGCAAGGCACGCCGCCAGGCCGAGCAGATCACCGGAGACGCGCGAGCGCGCGCCGAGAGCCTGGAGCGGGATGCCCAGGAGCGGCACCGCCAGGCGATGGGCTCCCTGGTGCAGCAGCGTGAGGAGCTCGAGCGGCGGGTGGATGACCTTCGCGCCTTCGAGCGTGAGTACCGCAGCAGGTTCAAGGCGTACCTGGAGGGCCTGCTGCGCGACCTCGAGGCCGGAGCATCCGACACCGGAAGCTTCCGGGCAATGGGTGCCGGCCCGCAGTCGGTGCCTTCCGCCATGCAGCGCTCCGACGTGCGCAACGGCCAGTCAGCCCCGGGCGCCCCGGCGTACGCGGGTCAGCCGGAGCCGGCGGCGCACTCGGCCGGGTTTCGCCCGGGCGAGGGCTCGCCGCACGAGCGTCGCTGATTTAGGCGACGCCGGGCGCTCACCCGGGAGGGCGGGCCTGTGATCATCCGGTTCAGCGCCGCGCTGGTTGTCGTCGGCCTGGGACTGCTCCTGGCCGGAGCGATTGCCAGCAACATGACGCTGGTTTACGCGGCTATCGCCGTAAGCGTGTGCGCGGCACTCGTGCTCGCAGCGGGCATGATCGTAGCTCGCGATGAGCTCTTCGGCCGGGGCGCGACGGCCGCAGGAGCTGAGCGAGCCTTTGATCGCGGTGTTGCCCCTGGTGCAGGAACGGCCGCGAGCCCGGGTGAAGCCGCAGGCGCGGGTCTGCTGCCGGTGGGCGGCCGCAATCTCGCGACCGCATCGGCCCATGCAGGCCCGCCAGGCCCGAGCTACACGGGGGTCGGCTGGCCGGGCGGGGAATCACCGGCCGACGAACTGTGGGCCCGGGTGGACGCCGAACTGAGCACCGCCGGGGCGTCGAGCCGGGAACCGAAGCTGACCAAGGATTCGCCTTCGGAGGAAATCTGGGGGCGCGTCGAGGATGAACTCGGCGGCCCGCCCCAGTGGAAGCCCCGGGTCGTCATCCCTTCGGCGGACGAAACCGTGTCGGCCGAGCGGGACCCGGCCGAGGAAGCAGCCGGACAGGCCGCCTGGGCCGAGTCCGCCGTCTGGGCCGAGCCGGCCGCCTGGGCCGAGCGCCCCGGCTGGCCCGACGGCGCCGACCACGCCGAGCCACTCGTCGTGATCGGGCGGGAGGACACGGACCCGGCCGACCGCGCCGGGACCGCACAAGCGAGCACGGCGCCGGCCCAGGACACGAACGGCGCTCAGCACGTCGCCCCCGCCGCGACCGCGGCGGCCGGCGACGCCGCGGCGAACCGCTGGAGCCTCAAGCCTGCCCTGAACGCGGCAGACACCGAGCGGGACCACGGAGCAAGCATCCAGGAAGCGAGCGACCAGGAAGCAAGCACGGAGGCCGCGCCGGAACACGGTGAGGCCGTCCCGAACGGCGATGGCGCCGGGCCGGAGCATGCCGAGGCGGAGCTGGACCGCAACGGTGTCGCGCCGGACCAGGGCCGAGGCCGCGCTGGACCAGGGCGAGGCCGCGCTGGACCAGGGCGAGGCCGCGCTGGACCAGGGCGAGGCCGTGCTGGACGTTGACGGGACCGGGCCGGAGCATGCCGGGGCGGTGCTCGACCGCGAGGGTGCCGCGCCGGATCGGGGCGAGGCCGCGCCGGATGGCGACGGGACCGGGCCGGAGCCTGCTGAAGCGGTGCTGGACGGCGATGGTTCCATGCCGGAAGGCGACGGTACCGTGTCAGACGGCGGCGATCTTGTGGCGGACCACGCTGACGCGGTGCTGGACCGCGAGGGTGCCGCGCCGGATCCGGGCGAGGCCGCGCCGGATGGCGACGGGACCGGGCCGGAGCCCACTGAAGCGGTGCTGGACGGCGATGGCTCCATGCCGGAAGGCGGCGGGACCGTCTCAGACGGCGACAGTTTTGTGGCGGACCACGCCGACGCGGTGCTGGACCGCGAGGGTGACGCGCCGGATCGGGGCGAGGCCGCGCCGGATCGCGAGGGTGCCGCGCCGGACCGGGACAGTGCTGCGCCGGAGCATGCCGACGCGGTGCTTGACCGCGAGGGCGCCGCGTCGGATCGGGGCGACGCCGCGCCGGGCGGCGACGGGGCCGTCTCAGACGGCGGCGATCTTGTGGCGGACCACGCGGAGGCGGTACTGGACCGCGAGGGTGCCGCACCGGAGCATGCCGGGGCGGTGCAGGACCGCGACAGCGCCGCGCCGGAAGCCGACGGAGCTGCACCGGACGCTGATCCGGCCAGCACTGCGCCGGGCGATGTACCGTCCGCACATCCGGCCGGCGAGGGAGACGGTGACCCGTCCGGCGCCGCCTCCGCGCAAGCGCATGATCCGGAAACCCCAGCCGGGGGACCGGCCGCCGAACCGGATCGCGATCCAGGCCCGGGGCTGCTGGCCGCCCCGGCGGTTGCGGACAGGCCACTGGGCTCGTACCCGGCCGCGGCCGCGCATTCTCCGACCACTCCGTATTCGCCGGCTACCCCGCACTCGCCGGCTACCCCCTACTCGCCGGCTACCCCGCACTCGCCGGCTTCCCCGTACTCGGCGCCGGCCACCCCGTACTCGCCGGCCACCCCGTACCCATCGGTCACCCGGGACTCGCCCGGGGCCCGGCAGGGGCCTGCTGGCCCGCAGCCGTCAGCCAGCGCCCCCGGCGCGCCGCAGCCGGGCCGGCCCGCGGGGCCGGGCAGTGAACCGGGCAACGAGCCGGGCCGCGTGATCGTGGTGACGGGAGTCCCGCGCTACCACCGGCCCGGGTGCATTCTCATCCGGTTCCTCGGCAAGGATGACGTCGAGTCGATCACTCGCGAGACTGCGGAGGCGTCGGGTTGCGTGCCCTGCCGCGCCTGCCAGCCCGACAAACTCTCGTCCGCGGCTGAGTCAGGCGTCACCGGCTGGGGCTGACGCGCGCTCCAGCCAGAAGGTCAGCCCGAGGTCCCCCTCGGCGTGCTCCCGGATCGCCGGGTCGCGGCCGGCCTGGTCGCCGGGCCGGCCACGGGTGTAGCTGACGGCCAGCACCTCGCTGGCGATCAGCGCGCCGTACTCGGTGAGCGCCGCCCCGACCTCGGCATCGTCGGTCTGCCACCACAGCGAGATCCGGTCGCTGACATGCAGGCCCGCGTTCTTGCGCTCGTCCTGGACCAGCCTGACCACCTCGCGGGCCAGCCCCTCGCGCCGCAGCTGCGGGGTGATCGTCACCTCGAGCGCGACGGTCTCCCCGGCATCGGTCGCGACCGCCCAGCCCGACCTCGGCGTCTGCGTGATGATCACGTCGTCCGGATGCAGGGTCACCGTCTCGCCGTCCACGACGACCGGAGCCGTTGCGGACGAATTCATCTGGCCCGCCAGCCACTCAGGGTCGGCCGCGGTGATCGCGGCCGCGACGGCGGGGGTGGACTTGCCGAAGCGCTTGCCCAGCGCGCGGAAGTTCGGCTTCACCGTGTGATCGACCAGATCGCCGCCCTCCGCGGCCAGCACGTCCAGGGTCCGCACGTTGAGCTCGTCGGCGATCAGGCCGACCAGGTCGGCCGGCAGCCCGGCGAAACCCGGCGCGCTGGCCAGCCCGCGGGCCAGCGGCTGCCGGGTCCGCACCGACGCTCCCGCCCGCGCCGAGCGGCCAAGCTGCACGAGCCGGCGCGCCAGCGCCATGTCCGCGGACAGCTGCCGGTTCACCAGCGCCTGATCCGCGGCCGGCCAGCTGGTCAGGTGCACGGAGTCCGGGTCGCCGGGCCCGCTCAGCACACCCCACACGTAGTCGGTGAGGAACGGCGTGAACGGGGCCATGAGCCGGGTGAGCGTCTGCAGGCACTCGAAAAGCGTGGCGAACGCGGCCGCGCCCTCAGGCGTGCCCGGTCCCTCCCAGAACCGCCTGCGTGACCGCCGCACGTACCAGTTGGACAGGTCGTCGATGAAGGCCGCGAGCCTGCGCCCGGCTTCGGAGGTATCGAGGGCTTCCAGCCCGCCGGTCACGTCCGCGGTCACCGCGTGCAGCTCGCTCAGCACCCACCGGTCCAGCAGCGGCCGGGCCGCCGGCGGCGGCGCCGTGAGCCGCCAGTCGGCGCCGCCCTGCGCCGCGGCCGCGTTCGCGTACAGCACGAAGAACGACACCGTGTTCCAGTAGGTGAGCAGCACCTTCCTGACGATCTCCTCGAGCGCGCCGTGCCCGAGCCTGCGCGCCGACCAGGGCGAGCCGGTGGAGGTGAAGAACCAGCGCAGCGCGTCCGCCCCGTGCTTGTCCATGAGCGGGATCGGCTCGATCACGTTGCCCAGGTGCTTGCTCATCTTCCGGCCCTGCTCGTCCAGGATCAGGCCGAGGCAGACCACGTTCTCGTACGCGGACCGGCCGAAGACGAGCGTGCCCACCGCCATCAGCGAGTAGAACCAGCCCCTGGTCTGGTCGATCGCCTCGCAGATGAACTGCGCCGGGTAGGAGCTCTCGAACTCGGCCTCGTTGCGCAGCGGCGCGCCGTGCTGCGCGAACGGCATCGAGCCCGAGTCGTACCAGGCGTCGATCACGTCAGGCACCCGGCGCGCGGGCTGGCCGCATTCCCGGCAGCTGATCGTCACCTCGTCCACCTGCGGCCGGTGCGGATCCAGGCCGGACAGATCGCGGCCGGCCAGCCCGGACAGCTCGGCCAGCGAGCCGACGCAGGTGACGTGGTCGTCGTCGCACGTCCACAGCGGCAGCGGCGTACCCCAGTACCTGGTCCGGGACAGCGCCCAGTCCACGTTGTTGCGCAGCCACTCGCCGTAGCGGCCGTGCTTGATCGTGGGCGGCTGCCAGTTGGTTCGCTCGTTCTCGGCCAGCAGCTGGTCCTTGATCTGGGTGGTGCGGATGTACCAGGACGGCACCGCGTAATAGAGCAGCGGTGTCCCGCAGCGCCAGCAGTGCGGGTAGCTGTGCTCGTAGATCTCGGTACGGAACAGCAGGCCGCGCTCGGCCAGGTCGGCTACCAGGCGCGCGTCCGCGTCCTTGAAGAACAGCCCGCCGACCAGCGGCACCGACTCGTCGAAGCGCCCGTCCGGCCGGATCGGGTTGACCACCGGCAGGCCGTGCGCCCGGCCGGTCTCCATGTCATCGGGCCCGAACGCCGGCGCCAGGTGCACCAGGCCGGTCCCGTCTTCGGTGGTCACGAAGTCGCCGGTGACCACGATGTGCGCGTCGGGGATATGGATGAGCCCGAACGGCGGCCGGTAGGTCGCACCCGCGAGGGCTGACCCCGGCACGCGGTCGACCACCTCCCAGCCGTCACCGAGCACCCGGTCCATCAGCTCCTCGGCGACGACCACCCGGTCGCCGCCGCCGGCCTTGCGCGCGACCACGTAGGTCTCGTCCGGGTGCACCGCCACCGCGGTGTTGGACACCAGCGTCCACGGGGTGGTCGTCCACACCAGAAGATCTGCCCCGGCCAGCTCGGGGCTCGCGCCCTCGGGCAGGCTCACCAGCGGGAACCTGACCGTCACCGAAGGGTCGCCCACCGTCTGGTACACGTCAGGCTGGCCGAGCTCGTGGTCGGACAGCGGAGTGCCGCAGCGCGGGCAGAACGGGCTGATCCGGTAGTCCTGGATCAGCAGGCCTTGGTCGAAGATCTCCTTGAGCGACCACCAGACCGACTCGATGTAGCTGGGGTTCATCGTCCAGTAGGCCCTGGACATGTCGATCCAGTAGCCCATCCGCTCGGTCAGTTCCTCGAAGGCGTCCACGTGCCGCTGCACGGACTCCCGGCAGCGCGCGTTGAACTCGGCGATCCCGTAGGCCTCGATGTCCTTCTTGCCGGAGATCCCCAGTTCCTTCTCGACCGCCACCTCGACCGGCAGGCCGTGGCAGTCCCAGCCGGCCCGGCGCGGGACGCGGAATCCCTGCATGGTCTTGAACCGGGGGAAGACGTCCTTGAACACCCGCGCCTCGACGTGGTGCACGCCGGGGACGCCGTTCGCGGTCGGCGGGCCCTCGTAGAACGTCCACTGCGGGCCGTCGGCGGTCTGCTCCAGCGAGCGCTCGAAGACCTTGCCTTCGCGCCAGCGGGCCAGCGATCTCGCGCTCCAGCGCGGGCAGATCCGGCCGTTCCGGCAGCGCGGGGAACAGCCGCCTGGCCCCGGGCGCGCTTGTCACCGGTGCGGAGTCATCGGGGTAGGACATGATCTGGGTGGCCTTCCGCGGATCGCCTGCGCGAAGGGACGAAGCGGGCCTGCGGCCGCCCCGCGGTACCACCCTCCTTGGCCGTGTGCCTGGCCCGCCCAGCGGCGGGCGCGGCCCCCGGCCCTCTTCGTTGCGTCCTGCTGCCGGTTCTAGCAGGCCAGCCGGTCATCCCGCTGGGCGGGACCGTAATCCTGGCCGTTCTTCCGGCGGCTCCGGGGTGATCTGGTCACTGGGCCTGCCCCCGGGCTCGCACCGTCCCCGGGTCGCTCCTGGCCGCGATCAGCGGCAGCTGTCCCCATCTGTGCCGTGCAGACTGCCACGATAGCCGATCCCGCAGCAGGCGCCGAACGGGACGGCGCATCCGCGTTTGCGCATCCCGCAATCCCGACTTATCCTCCGGTGACTGCACCGTTTCAAGATCATCGACAATCTGGCGTCAAGGGAGGCCGGAGATGGCCGCAACCACCCGCTCGGGCGCCGCCGCTCTTCCCGTCCGGTCCGGCGAGAAGCGCTGGACCGAGGCCGAGCTCGCCGAGCTCCGGGAGGAACTCGAATCCGAGATAACCGAGCTGCGCGCGGAGATCTCCAAGGCCGAGTCCGAGATCGCCGCGCGGATGGGTGACGCGGTCGCCGACGCCGGCGACGACCAGGCCGACGCCGGGGCGAAGACATTCGAGCGCGAGCACGAGCTCGCCCTCACGCACAACGCCAGGGAGCTTCTGGCCCAGAACGAGCGGGCGCTGGCCAGGATCGTGTCCGGCACGTACGGCGTGTGCGAGTCATGCGGCGAGCCCATCGGGAAGGCGCGCCTGCAGGCCTTTCCCCGGGCCACCCTGTGCGTCGCGTGCAAGCAGCGGGAAGAGCGCCGCTGACCCGGGCGATGATGGACGCTGGCGCGCGAGAGAATGGCTCAGTGGCAGAGTCTCCAGGCGGCGAACCCCGGCGAGCCAGGGCGCCCCGCAGTCAGCTGGCGGTCCTGTTCGGCGTGGCCGTGTTCGTGCTGGCGGCCGACGCGATCAGCAAGGTCGTCGTGGTCGCCCAGCTGTCCGGTCATCCGCCGATCCGGCTGCTCGGCGGGCTGCTCACGCTCCGGCTGATCCGCAACAGCGGGGCGGCGTTCAGCCTCGGCACCTCGATGACGGTCGTGTTCACCGCGATCGCCGTCGGCGTGATCATCTTCATCCTGCGCACCGCGCGGCGGCTGCGCAGCCTGCCCTGGGCCATCACGCTCGGCCTGCTCCTCGGCGGCGCCACCGGCAACCTGGCCGACCGGATCTTCCGCGCGCCCGGCGCTGATGCGCGGCTGACGTGGTGGACTGGATCCAGCTGCCGCACTGGCCGGTGTTCAACCTGGCCGATTCCGCCATCGTCTGCGGCGGCGTCGCTCGCCGTCCTGCTCGCCGTCCGCGGGCTGCGGCTGGACGGCACGGTGGAGGGGCAGCCGGCCCGGGCCGCCCGACCAGTCCGACCCGCCCGACCACATCAGCCAGGCCGGCCAGGCCGCCCGGCCGCACCCGGCAGAATAGCCAGGGCAGCCGGGTGTCCTGGCAGACTGGTCAGCGTGACCGCAGCTCAAGATCAGCGCCACGTGCCGGTACCCGACGGCCTGGACGGCGAACGGCTCGACGCGGCGCTGGCCCGGATGTTCGGGCTGTCCCGGGCCAGGGCCGCGGATCTGGTCGCCGACGGGCAGGTGCTCGTCGCCGGGCAGCAGCCGCCAAATCCCACCGGGTCGAGGCGGGAACGTGGCTGGACGTGACGCTGCCTGCGCCGCCGCGGGCCGCCGGGCCTGACGGTCCCGGGCAGGCCGTCCCCGGCCTTGACGTGATCTACGAGGACGCCGACATCCTGGTGGTGGACAAGCCGGCCGGCAGTGGCCGCGCATCCCACGCCCGGCTGGACCGGGCCGACCGTGCTTGGCGGCCTGCTTGCCACCGGCCACACGGTCGCCACCAGCGGCGCCGCCGAACGCCAGGGCATCGTGCACCGGCTGGACGCCAACACCACCGGGCTGATGGTGGTGGCGAAGAGCGAGCGTGCCTACAGCGCGCTCAAGCGCGCGTTCCGCGAGCGCGAGGTGGACAAGCGCTATCACGCCCTGGTGCAGGGCCATCCCGACCCGCTGCGCGGCACGGTGGACGCGCCCATCGGCCGGCATCCCTCCGGCGACGGCCGGTTCGCCGTGCTGGCCGGGGGCAGGCCGAGCGTCACGCACTACGACACGCTCGAGGCCTTCCGCGGCGCCAGCCTGGCCGCGATAGGCCTGGAGACCGGGCGGACGCACCAGATCCGGGTGCACATGGCCGCGATCAGGCACCCGGTCGCGGGAGATCTGCTCTACGGGGCCGACCCGGTGCTGGCCGCCAGGCTCGGCCTGACCAGGCAGTGGCTGCACGCGGTCAGCCTGGCCTTCGCGCACCCTGCCGACGGCCGCAGGGTCGAGTTCGGCAGCGAGTACCCGCCTGACCTGGCGCACGCGCTCGCTGTGCTGCGCGCCGAGCAGTAGCCCGGAGTGTCGGGCGGCCGGCCTAGGCTAATCCGGATAGGCTTGGCAGAGCCGGACCGGTGCCGCGCTACCCGGGAACGGGCAAGCGGGTTGCCTCCGCGGCGGTACTGGCCACTTCCCCCGGCTCCGTTGACGAACGCCTGCATGGCGCTCTTAGCCATGCCCTGAAGGAGGCGGTATCTACATGGCGGCTGCCGCGGCGGGGACCCGGGCCTCGTTCGTCCACCTGCACGTGCACACCGAGTACTCGATGCTGGACGGCGCGGCCCGGCTGAAGGACCTGTTCAGCCAGTGCGAGCAGGACGGCATGCCGGCCATCGCCATGACCGACCACGGCAATCTCTACGGTGCCTATGACTTCTGGGCGAAGGCCACCGCGGCCGGCATCAAGCCGGTGATCGGGATCGAGGCCTACGTCGCCCCCGAGCACCGCAAGCACCGCCAGCCGGTGCGCTGGGGCAGCCCCTCCCAGGCCTCCGACGACATCTCGGGGGCCGGCGCGTATACCCACATGACGCTGCTCGCCGAGACCACCGAGGGCATGCACAACCTGTTCCGGCTGTCCTCGCTCGCCTCCCTGGAGGGCTTCTTCCGCAAGCCGCGGATGGACCGCGAGCTGCTGGCCGCCCACTCCGCGGGCATCATCGCCACCACCGGCTGCCCGTCCGGCGAGGTACAGACCAGGCTCAAGCTCGGCCAGTACCAGCAGGCCATCGACGCGGCCGCCGGCTACCGCGACATCTTCGGCCCCGACAACTTCTTCGTCGAGATCATGGACCACGGCCTGGACATCGAGCGCAAGGTCCGTGACGGCCTGCGCACGATCGCGGCCGAGCTCGCGCTCCCGTTCGTCGTCACCAACGACTCGCACTACACCCGCCCCGGCGACGCGCAGGCGCATGAGGTGCTGCTCTGCGTGCAGACCGGGTCCAACCTGGCCGACCCTGGCCGGTTCAAGTTCGACGGCAGCGGCTACTACGTGAAGTCCCCGGCCGAGATGCGCGCGGTCGCCGCCGACGCCGAGTGGCAGGCAGGCTGCGACTCGACCCTGCTGATCGCGGAGCGCTGCGAGGTGGGCTTCGCCAAGCAGAACCTGATGCCCCGCTTCCCGATACCCGACGGCGAGACCGAGGAAGGCTGGCTGCGCGGCCAGATCTGGCTCGGCATGGACCGCCGCTTCCCCGGCGGCTACGACGAGGAGCGCAGGAGCCGCGCCGAGTACGAGATCGGCGTGATCACGCAGATGGGGTTCTGCTCCTACTTCCTGGTGGTGGCCGACTTCATCAACTGGGCCAAGGCGGCCGGCATCAGGGTCGGTCCCGGCCGCGGCTCGGCCGCCGGGTCCATGGTGGCCTACGCGCTCGGCATCACCGACCTGGACCCGGTCGCGCACGGGCTGATGTTCGAGCGGTTCCTCAACCCCGAGCGCATCTCGATGCCCGACATCGACATCGACTTCGACGAGCGCAGGCGCGGCGACGTGATCCGCTACGTCACCGAGAAGTACGGGGACGACCGGGTCGCGCAGATCATCACCTACGGCACGATCAAGGCCAAGGCCGCGGTGAAGGACGCCGCCCGGGTGCTCGGCTTCCCGTACGCGCTCGGCGACCGGATCACCAAGGCCCTCCCGCCCGCGGTGATGGGCAAGGACATCCCGCTGGCCGGGGTGTTCGACCCGACGCACGCCCGGTACGGCGAGGCGGGCGAGATCCGCGCACTCTACGAGGCCGAGACCGAGGTCCGGCAGGTGCTCGACACCGCGCGCGGCCTGGAGGGGCTGATCCGCCAGGCCGGCGTGCACGCGGCCGGCGTGATCATGAGCAGCGAGCCGGTCATGGACCACATTCCGGTGTGGAAGCGCGAGGCCGACGGCGCGATCATCACCCAGTTCGACTACCCCGCGTGCGAGGCACTCGGCCTGCTCAAGATGGACTTCCTGGGCCTGCGCAACCTGACCGTGCTGGACGACGCCGTCACCGGCATCGGGGACAACCGCGGGCAGGACATCGTGCTGGAGACCCTGCCGCTGGACGACAAGCCCACTTACGAGCTGCTGGCCCGCGGCGACACGCTGGGCGTGTTCCAGCTCGACGGCGGCCCGATGCGCGCGCTGCTGCGCTCCATGCACGCGGACCGGTTCGAGGACATCGTCGCGGTCAACGCCCTCTACCGGCCAGGCCCGATGGGCGCGAACGCGCACAACGAGTACGCCGACCGCAAGGTCGGCCGCAAGCCGATCACGCCGATCCACCCCGAGCTGGCCGAGCCGCTGGCCGAGATCCTGGACGACACCTACGGCCTGATCGTCTATCAGGAGCAGGTGCTGTCCACGGCGCAGAAGCTGGCCGGCTACACGCCCGGCAAGGCCGACCTGCTGCGCAAGGCCATGGGCAAGAAGAAAAAGGAGATCATCGACAAGGAGTTCGAACCGTTCGCGTCGGGCATGCGGGCGAACGGCTACACCGACTCCGCGATCAAGGCGATCTGGGATGTCCTGGTCCCGTTCTCCGACTACGCGTTCAACCGGGCGCACGCGGCCTGCTACGCGATGGTGGGCTACTGGACCGCCTACCTGAAGGCGAACTTCCCTGCCGAGTACATGGCCGCCCTGCTCACCTCGATCTCCGGTGACAAGGACAAGTCCGCGCTGTATCTCAGCGAGTGCCGGCGGATGGGCATCAAGGTGCTGCCGCCGGACGTGAACGCGTCCGCGGCCAACTTCACGCCGGTCGGCCACGACATCAGGTTCGGCCTGGCAGCGGTCCGCAACGTCGGCATCCACGTGGTGGAGGCGATCGCCGCGACCCGGCGGTCCAAGGGCGCGTTCACCAGCTTCTCCGACTTCCTGCGCAAGGTGCCGGTCACGGTCTGCAACAAGCGCGTCATCGAGTCGCTGGTCAAGGCGGGCGCGTTCGATTCCCTGGGCCACCCGCGCAAGGGCCTGGTGCTCATCCACGAGCAGGCCGTGGACCAGGTGATCGACGTCAAGCGCAACGAGGCCAACAACCAGTTCTCGCTGTTCGAGGGGGACACCGAGACCGAGACCATGTTCGATGTCCCGGTCCCGGGCGGCGAGTGGGAGAAGGCCGTCCTGCTCGGCTTCGAGCGCGAGATGCTCGGCCTGTACGTCTCCGACCACCCGCTGCTCGGCCTCGAGCACGTGCTCGCCGCCGGGACCGACTGTTCCCTCGCGCAGCTGATCGGCTCCGCCGAGCCCGCCGCCGGGTTCGGCGAGGCCGAGCGGGGCAGGCCGGGCGAGCGCCCGGACGGCCAGGTGGTCTGTGTAGGCGGGATCCTGTCCGGCCTGCAGCGCAAGGTCACCAGGCAGGGCGCCGCCTGGGCGTCGGCCACGCTCGAAGACCTCGAGGGCGCGATCGAGGTGCTGTTCTTCCCGGCCACCTACCAGGCCTGCGCCAGCCACCTCGCCGAGGACGCCATCGTCGTGGTCAAGGGCCGGCTGGACCGGCGGGACGAGACGCCGAAGCTGATCGCGATGGACGTGAAGGTGCCGGACACCACCCCGGGTGACGGCGGCCCTTTCGTGGTGGAGATGCCGGTCGACCGCTGCGTGGGCCCGGTCGTGGAGCAGCTGCGGGACGTGCTTCGCACGCATCCGGGAGTGACCGAGGTTCATCTGCGTCTTTGCGGTAGGCAGCAGACCACGATCGTGCGCCTGGACAACAAACTGCGCGTATCGCCTTCAGCTGCGCTGCTCGGAGATCTCAAGCAGCTGCTGGGTCCTGCCTGCGCGGGATAGCGCAGCGGGGGCTTGTCCTCGTCCGGATGAGCGCGGTGTTCGCGGCCGGGTCGGTCAGGTGGTGGTAACGAGGATGGCGACGAAGGCGGCGTAGGCCGCGATGATGAGCGCGCCGGCGGGGCGGGACACGCCGCGCTGGAGGAATGCCACGACCAGGACGGCAAGGGTCATGGCGGCGTACCAGGCGGCGACCTCGGCGGCGCTGCCGCCGACGGCCAGGCCGGTGAGGGCGGCGGGCAGGAACAGGCCGAAGGCCACATTGAGGGTGTTGCTGTTCATGGCCTCGCTGAGGGTCGCGGCGCCCCGGCCGCGGCGGGCCAGGTAGACCGCGGTCACGGCGTTCGGCAGGCTGGTGATTGCGGCCAGCACGATGCCGCCGGTGACGATGCCGGGGATGGCCAGGCTGGTGCCCAGGCTGGTGGCTGCGTGTTCCATGGCCACGCTGGCTACCACCACGATCACCAGGGCTACCGCGCCGGTAACGGCGCTGACCGCGTCGGACGGCCGGCCAGCGGACGGGTGCAGGGCGGGACCTTCCTCCTGTTCCTCCTCGCGCAGAGCCTCGGCCAGCCAGCGGCGCACACGCGGCGGGATCCGGACCCGGGTGCGATGCGGGGCGCGCAGCGCGGACAGCCAGGCGTAGGGGAGCAGGACCAGCAGCACCAAGACCAGCCCGGTCCGCGGCCCGATGAGGCCGGCCAGGGCGCAGATGCTGACCGCGGCCATCCACAGGCCGACCGCGCCCTCCAGCGCGACGACGCGGCGGTGCAGGGCGATCCGCCCGGCCACGACCGCGCCCAGGCCGAGCAAGGCGGCCAGGTTGAACACGTTCGAGCCGAGCACGACGCCCACCCCGACGGCGTGCTGGCCGCGGGCGAGTGCGGTGGCGGCGGACGTGATCTCGGGCGCGTCGGCGGCCAGCGCGGCGACCAGCCCGAGCATGGCCTCGGTGAGCTTGAGGCGCTCGCCGAGGCGTTCGATCCGGATGACCAGGATCGCGCTCGCGGCCAGGCTGAACGCCGCGCCGACGACGAGCGTGAGAAGGTCCGCGGTCACCGGCCCGCGTCAGGCGTCGCGGCGCACGAGCAGGACCCCGGCCGCGGCGAGCAGGGCCGCGGTCCACAGGCAGAACACGCCGAAGCCCTGCCAGGCGGAAAGCACCTGGCCGGAGGTGTGCCCGGTCAAGATGATCAGCCGTCCGGCCGCGGTCGGCAGGTAGTCGTGGACGTGATCGCCCCAGCTGCCGGGGATCAGCGTGGATAGCGGCTCCAGCACGATGACGAAGGCGATCACGCCGGTGATCGCGCCCGCGGTGTGCCGGACCAGCGCGCCGATCGACAGGGCGAACAAGCCCAGCACGGCCAGGTAGAGCCCGCCGCCGAGGACCGCGCGGGCGACGTCGGGGGTGCTGAGCGACACCGGGACGTGACTGTGCAGGATCGCCGCGCCGATGAGGAACGAGGCGAACATGACGATCTCGCCGAGCACGAGCGTGATCGCGGTGAACACGACTGCCTTGGCCGCGAGCATGGGCAGCCTGCGCGGTACCGCGAGCAGCGAGGCGCGGATGACGCCGGTGGAGTACTCGCTGGTGATCACGAGCACGCCGAGCACGATGATCGTGAGCTGGCCGAACTGCAGGCCGGCGCTGAGGATTCCGCTGGTGGGGTCGAGCCTGATCTGCGCCCGCGACGCCGCGCCGATCTTGTTCCACTGGGCCGAGGTGATGGCGGTGATCAGGACGGTGATGCCCAGCGTGAGCACGACCAGCAGGATCAGCGACCAGAGGGTCGAGCGCACGGAGCGGATCTTCGTCCACTCGCTGAGCAGCAGGTGCCCGAATCCGGCCCGGCGGGCCGGGGGTGGCGATACGGGGGCCGGGCGGGCCGGCGCGGCCGACGTCACCGGTCCTGCCCTGCGGACGCGGAGCCCGTGGCCGCGGGTCCGGCGACCGCGGATCCGGCGCCCCGGCCGGCGACGGCCCGCTGGCCCGGCTGACCGTATTCCACGCTATCGGCGGTCAGCTCCATGAATGCCTCCTCCAGCGAGCCCACCCGCGGCGTCAGCTCGTGCAGCACCACCGAGGCGGCCGCGGCGAGCTCACCGATCCGCGCCGCCGGCATCCCGGTCACGGCGAGCGCGGTCGCGCCGTCGGCTGGCGGCCCGCCCGGGTCCGCGGTGCTGCGGTCCGCCACCGTGACGCTGCCGCCCGCCGCCGTGATCGCGGCGGCCAGCCGGTCCGGGTCCGGGGTGCGCACCAGCACCGATTGCTCCGCGCTACTGGCGATGAACTCCTGGGTACCGCAGTCGGCGATGAGCTTGCCCCGGCCGATCACGATCAGGTGATCAGCGGTGACGGCCATCTCGTTCATGAGGTGGCTGGAGACGAACACGGTGCGGCCCTCGGCGGCCAGCGACTTCATCAGGTTGCGGATCCACAGGATCCCCTCCGGGTCGAGCCCGTTCACCGGCTCGTCCAGCACGAGTACCTGCGGATCGCCGAGCAGCGCGGCGGCGATGCCGAGCCGCTGGCTCATCCCGAGCGAGAACCCGCCAGCCCGCCTGCCCGCCACCGCGGTCAGCCCGACCAGGTCGATCACCTCCTGCACGCGGCCGCGCGGCAGGCCCTGGGTCTGGGCCAGGAACAGCAGGTGGTTGAACGCGGAGCGGCCGGTGTGCACGGCCCGGGCCTCGAGCAGCGCGCCCACCGTCCGCAGCGGGCTTGGCAGGTCCCGGTACCGCCGGCCGTTGATCGTCGCGGTTCCGCCGTGCGGCAGGTCGAGCCCGAGCACCAGCCGCATCGTGGTCGACTTGCCAGCCCCGTTCGGCCCGAGGAAGCCGGTGACGCGGCCCGGCTCGACCGTGAACGACAGATGGTCCACGGCCACCTTCGGGCCGAAGCGCTTGGTCAGGTCGCGAGCCTCGATCATCCCTTCCCCCAGTCAGATGGCTAACCAATTTCCCATCCCGTGCGGGTCATGTAAAGCGCCGGGTGCAGCGCGCAGTCCGGGGCCGCCGTCACGTACGCTGCTGCGGAAGATGACGCAATCCGGCCAGTACCCCGACGCGCCACGCCGCGGTCCTGGACCCGCCGCGGTTCCGGGCTCGGACGCTGGTCCGGGTCCCGGACGCATACCGCCCAGACTACGCTGGGCGCTTCTCGCGCTGATCGCCGCCGTGGCGGCGAGTGCGCTGCTTGGCCTGCTGACCGGGCTCATCTGGTCCGCCGTCGCGCCCAGGGCGCTGCTGGTCGTGCAGGGCCGGGGCGTCGCCTACGTGCTGAACTCGGAGACCGACGCGTTCATCGTGGCCGATGCGTGGTTCTGCCTGCTGACCGCCGTCGCGGGGCTGACCTGCGGGCTGGCCGGCTACCTGGTCGCGGTGCGCAGGTACGGCGCGCTGCCGCTGGCCGGGCTGCTGCTCGGCGGCGTGGCCGGGTCCTGGCTGGCCATGTGGATCGGGCAGCGGCAGGGGCTCGCCGGGTTCCGGGCTCAGCTGGCCACGAGCCCGGCAGGCACCCGGCTGCGCGAGCCGCTGGTCCTCGGCGGGCACGGCGCGCTCGCGTTCTGGCCGCTGTTCGTGGGGCTGCTGGTCGGGTCCGTCGAGGTGGTCAGCCAGGCGATCGACCGCAGGCGGACCGAGGCGGCCGCGCGGGCACGGCCCGGGCCGGCCCGGCCCGAGGGCGACGAGGTCAGCGGGATCGACCCCGTCGGCTGACGGCCAGCGGTGACCGGCCGGCGGTGACCGGCCCGCGGTGACCGGCCCGGTCAGACCTGGAGCAGCGTGCGCAGGTGCCGGACCGGCGGCGATCCGTGGGCCAGCATGCTGTCGTGCCGCTCTCGCTCGGACTGCCCCGGCCGCGCCGCCGTGAGCCCGGCGGCCAGGTCGGCCACCTCGGTGTATCCGACGTAGTAGGTGGACAGCTGGGCCGAGGTGAGCAGCGCCCGCCGCCATTTGCCCGCGGCCTCGCCCTCTTCCTGGTGGCCGCGCCCGGTCATCAGGGTCATCGCCTCGGCCTCGGTCATCCCCTGGCCGTGCACCCGGGCGTCGAGGATGGCATTGATGATCATGCGGAGCTGCATCTTCAGCTGCTGCATGCGCACCGCGCGCGGGTCGCCCTCGCCCGGATAGCCATGGTCGGCCATCAGCTGCTCGGCATAGACCGCCCAGCCCTCGACGAAGGACCCGGACCGCAGCGCCGCGCGCAGCGCGGTCGCCGAGCCGTCGAAACGCCGGGAGTGCTGGAGCTGCAGGTAATGGCCCGGCATCGCCTCGTGCACCATCAGGTCCTGCACCATGTGCCGGTTGTACTCACGGTAGAACGAGGCGACCCGCTGCGGCGGCCAGTCGGCCGGCGGGGAGAGACCGCGACGAACGTCGGCATCGGCGCGGGCTCGAGGGGTCCGGGCGAATCGCAGTACGCCACCGCGACCCCGCGCGCGATCTCCGGCATCTCGATCACCTCGACCGGATCGTCGTACATGGTGACGAGCTGGCCCTCGTTGACGAAGCCGGCCTGCGCGGCGAGCGCCCGGCGGCAGAACTCCAGGATCGTCGCATCGTCAACGGCGTCGCCCGCGAGCCGGTCGAGGACCTGCCGGGCCACCGCTCCGCCGGCGGCCGCCTGCCCGGGTCCGGCCAGCTCGGCGGCCAGGCCGGCCATCTCCTCGCTGACCCGGTCGAGATCGGCGTGCGCCCGGGCCAGGATGGCGCCGGCGTCGGCCTCGGCGTCCAGCGTGAGCGACAGCTTGCGGGCGAACCGCTCCGGGCCGATCCGCGGGTCGGCGAAGCTGTCCTCGCCATCGTCCAGCCGCGCCGACAGCCAGAGCCGGTGCTCGACCAGCGCTTCGAGCGCGGCCGGGCGCACCGACTCGATCAGCCGCCGGCAGCCGGGCGCGGCCTCCAGCGCGGCGTCTACCTCGGTGCTGACCACGTCGATCGTGCCGGAGAACTGCCCGATGGCGGTTTCCAGGTGGACCCTAGGCATCGGTCCCAGCCGGCCGCGGGCCGTGGCCAGCAGCTCCGGGACCCCGGCGAGCCGCCGGCCACCGAGGCGAGCCGTTCCGGCAACGCAGCGAAATCCCGCTGCAGCAGCGCGTGGATGGCCCGGCCGGGATTGGCCGCCAGCGGGTTCCAGGTTCGCTCCCGCAGCTCGTCGAGTTCGAAGATCCGCAGGGCTACCGAGTTGGCCAGCATGCGCGCGTCCACCTGGTGCTCGGCCGACAGTGCAGCCACGTCGATCGCCGCGAGCCTGGCGGCGAAACCGTCCAGGGCCCGGCGCTCGCCCGCGCTCGCGGCGGCGGAGAAATCGGGCAGCCGCGCGTCGTGCCGGTGGTCGCCGAGCTCGGTGGCCAGCTGCGGATGACGTTCGGCCCGGTCATCGAGATAATCGCCGGCCAGCACGGTGAAGGCGAGGTCCGGCTGGCTGTCCAGGCCGGGCTGCATGATCACTGGCAATTCACCCCACATCGATCGGACGCTGGGTCCCCAGCCTGCCATGTGCCCCGCCGCCGCGCCCGCCACCACGCGCCGTTGCCCGCGGCTGTCCGCGATGCGGGACGAGCCGACCACGTTGCGGGACGGCCCGGATAAGCTGAGCCAATGCTTCGCCGCATCGACCTGCGGGGCCGGGGGCCGCAGGCGCTGACCCGGGCCAGCCTGCAGGGCGTACTGCCCAGGGCCGTCCTCGACGTGGCGGCCGCGGCCGAGCAGGTCCGGCCGGTATGCGAGGACGTGCGGCGCCGCGGCGCCGCCGCGGTGCGCGAGTACACCCGCAGGTTCGACGGGGTGCAGCTGACCGCCACCCGGGTGCCGGGGCAGGCGCTGGACGACGCGCTGGGCAAGCTGGACCCCGGCGTGCGGGCGGCCCTGGAGGAGGCGGCCCGGCGCACCGCCCTGGTGCACCGCGCGCAGCTGCGCGCGGACACCACGACCGCGGTCGCTGCCGGGCTGACCGTCACCGGGCGGTTCGTCCCGGTCAGCCGGGCCGGCGTCTACGTGCCGGGCGGCCTGACCGCCTACCCGTCTTCGGTGGTCATGAACGTGGTGCCCGCTCAGGTCGCCGGGGTAGCGCAGATCGCCGTCGCGTCCCCGCCGCAGGCGGCGCACGGCGGCCTGCCGCACCCGGCCGTGCTGGCCGCCTGCGCCCTGCTCGGGGTCACCGAAGTGCACGCGGCCGGCGGGGCCCAGGCGCTGGCCATGCTGGCCTACGGGACGGACGAGTGCCCCGCCGTCAACGTGATCACCGGCCCCGGGAATGTCTACGTGGCGGCGGCCAAGCGCGTGCTGCGCGGGGTGGTCGGCACCGACGGCGAGAACGGGCCCACCGAGATAGCGATCGTGGCCGATGCCGGCGCCCGGCCCGGCTACCTGGCCGCGGACCTCGTCGCGCAGGCCGAGCATGACCCGCTCGCCGCCTGCCTGCTGATCACGCCCGATGCCGGCCTGGCCGACCGGGTCGGCCGCGAACTGGCCGCGGCGGCCGGCCGTGCCGCGCACCGCGACCGGGTCGAGCGAGCGCTGGCGGGCCAGTCCGCGCAGGTGATCACCGACAGCATCGAGGCTGCCCTCGCCGTCGCGGAGGCGTGGGCGCCCGAGCACCTGGAGATCCACGCCGAGCGGGCGGGCGAGCTCGCCCGGCGGGTGCGCAACGCCGGCGCGGTCTTCGCCGGGCCCTACGCGCCGGTCTCGCTGGGTGACTACCTGGCCGGCTCGAACCACGTGCTGCCCACCGGCGGGTCGGCCCGGCATACCGCGGGCCTGTCCGTGCTCCCGTTCCTGCGCCTGGTCAACGTCGTCGAGTGCACCAGGGACGCGCTGGCGGCCGCGCTGCCGCCGCTGGCCGCGCTCGGCGACGCGGAGGACCTGCCCGCGCACGTCGCCGCCGCGGCGGCCAGGATGGTCCCGGACGCGTCATGATCATGCCGGTGACGCTGCCGCTGCGGGCCGATCTGGCCGGGCTTGAGCCGTATGGAGCGCCACAGCTGGACGTGCCCGTTCGGCTGAATACCAATGAGAATCCCTATCCGCCGCCGGCGCCGGTGATCGCGGCCATCGCCGCCGCCGCGGCCGCGGCGGCGGCCAGCCTCAACCGCTACCCGGACCGGGATGCGGTGGCGCTGCGGGCCGACCTGGCCGGCTACCTGGGGCACGGGCTGACCGCGCGCCACGTGTGGGCGGCCAACGGGTCCAACGAGATCCTCCAGCAGCTGCTGCAGGCGTTCGGCGGTCCCGGCCGCACGGCGCTGGGGTTCGAGCCTTCGTACTCGATGCACCCGCTGATCGCCAGGACCACGGGCACCGGGTGGCTGTCTGGCGGGCGCGCGGATGACTTCGGGCTCGACGCAGGGCGCGCCGCGGCCCTGGTCCGCGAAGCGGCTCCCGACCTGGTGTTTCTCACCTCGCCGAACAACCCGACCGGGGCCGCGCTGCCGCTCGGGGTGATCGAGGCTGTCTGCGCGGCAGCCCCGGGCATGGTCGTCGTGGACGAGGCTTACGCCGAGTTCGCCCGGAACCGGACGCGCAGTGCACTCACCTTGCTGCCCGGCTTCGGCCGGCTCGTCGTCACCCGGACCATGTCCAAGGCGTTCGCGCTGGCCGGCGCCCGGGTGGGCTACCTGGCGGCCGCCCCGGCGGTCGTGGATGCGCTGCTGCTGGTCCGGCTGCCCTACCACCTGTCCGCGCTGACCCAGGCGGCGGCGCGGGCCGCGCTCGGCCACGCGGCCGAGCTGCTGGGACGGGTGGCCGAGCTGCGCGCCGAGCGGGACCGGACCGTGGCCTGGCTGCGCGGCCGCGGCCTGGACGTGGCCGCATCCGATGCCAACTTCGTGCTGTTCGGCGGGCTGCGCGACCGGCACGCCGTCTGGCAGGGGCTGCTCGGGGCCGGCGTGCTCGTGCGCGAGACGGGCCCGCCCGGGTGGCTGCGGGTGACCATCGGGACTGCCGACGAGATGGCCGCGTTCCGTTCCGCCCTGACCGGCGTGCTCGCGGCCGGGGGCGGGCGATGAACCGGGTTGCGCGGGTGGAGCGGCACACCAGCGAGACCCAGGTCCTGGTGGAGCTTGACCTGGACGGGGCCGGGGTGGTTGACGTCACCACCGGGGTGCCGTTCTTCGACCACATGCTCGCCCAGCTGGGCAAGCACGCCAGCCTCGACCTGAGCGTGCGGGCCAGCGGCGACACCGAAGTGGACGCGCACCACACGGTGGAGGACACGGCGATCGTGCTCGGCGACGCGCTGCGGCAGGCGCTGGGCGACAAGTCGGGGATCTGCCGGTTCGGCAGCGCGGTCGTGCCGCTGGACGAGGCGCTGGTGCAGGCGGCGGTGGACCTGTCCGGCCGGCCGTACGTGGTGCACCGCGAGCCGGACCGGATGCCGCCGCTGATCGGGACCTTCGACACCACGCTCACCGGCCACTTCTTCCAGACCCTGGCCATGGCGGCCGGGATCTGCCTGCACGTCCTCGTGCTTTCCGGCCGTAACCCGCACCACATCGTGGAGGCGCAGTTCAAGGCGGTGGCCCGCGCACTGCGCGCCGCGGCCGCCCCCGATCCGCGGGCCGGCGGGGTGCCGAGCACGAAGGGCGTGCTGTGAGCGCGACCCGGCCCAGGGTCGTCGTCCTCGATTACGGCTCGGGCAACCTGCGGTCCGCGCAGCGGGCCCTGGCCCGGGCCGGCGCCCAGGTCGACGTGACCGGCGACTTCGCCGCCGCGCTGGACTGCGACGGGCTCGTCGTACCGGGGGTCGGCGCGTTCGCCGCGTGCATGTCGGGCCTGCGCGCCGTCCGCGGCGACATGATCATCGACCGCAGGCTCGCCGGGGGGCGGCCGGTACTGGGCATCTGCGTGGGCATGCAGGTGATGTTCGAGGCCGGCGAAGAGCACGGCGTGCGCACCCCGGGCTGCGGCGAGTGGCCGGGCACGGTGACCCGGCTGGCCGCGTCGGTGCTGCCGCACATGGGCTGGAACACGGTGCGCCCGCCGGAGGGCTCGGTGCTGTTCGCGGGGCTGGACCCGGCCGCCCGGTTTTACTTCGTGCATTCCTACGCGGCCACCTCGTGCCCCTGGAAGGCCAGCGGCCGGCTGGCTGAGCCCCGGCTGACCTGGGCCGAGCACGGCGAGCCGTTCATCGCCGCGGCCGAGCACGGGCCGCTGTCGGCGACCCAGTTCCACCCGGAGAAGTCGGGCGACGCCGGCGCCGCGGTGCTGGCCAACTGGCTGGAGGTGCTGTGAGCACGGCGCGGCCGCAGCCGTTCACGCTGCTGCCCGCGGTGGACGTCGCGGCCGGCCAGGCGGTGCGCCTGGTCCGCGGCGAGGCGGGCTCGCAGACCAGCTACGGCGACCCGGTGCAGGCCGCCCTGGCCTGGCAGCAGGCGGGGGCCAGCTGGGTGCACCTGGTGGACCTGGACGCCGCGTTCGGCCGCGGCTCCAACGCCGCCCTGATCGCCGCCGTGGTGCGCAGGCTCGACATCGCGGTCGAGCTGTCCGGCGGCATCCGCGACGACGACTCACTGGCCGCCGCCCTGGCCACCGGGTGCGCGCGGGTGAACATCGGCACCGCCGCGCTGGAGCGCCCGGACTGGGTCCGGTCGGTCATCGCCGCCCAGGGCGAGCGGGTCGCGGTGGGCCTGGACGTGCGCGGAACGCGGCTGGCCGCCCGCGGCTGGACGGCCGACGGCGGCGAGCTGACCGACGTCCTGGACCGGCTGGAGGCCGAGGGCTGTGCCCGGTACGTGGTCACCGACGTGACCAGGGACGGCACGCTGACCGGGTGCAATCTTGGCCTGCTGCGCCTGGTGTGCGCGCGCACCAGGCGCCCGGTCATCGCCAGCGGCGGCGTGTCCGGGCTGGATGACCTGCGTGCGGTCGCTGCGCTGGCTCCGCTGGGCGTGGAGGGCGCGATCGTGGGCAAGGCGCTGTACGCGGGCGAGTTCACCCTGCAGCAGGCGCTCGATGCGGTGGCGGCGTGACGATGGCCGGGGCGGGCGGCCGGTGACCGTTGCGGTGCGGGTGATCCCCTGCCTGGACGTGGACGGCGGCCGCGTGGTCAAGGGCGTGAACTTCCGGGATTCTGCGGGACGCCGGCGACCCTGCGGAGCTGGCCGCCGCCTACGACGCCGACGGCGCGGACGAGATCGCCTTCCTCGACATCACCGCGTCCAGCGATGCACGGCAGACCAGGTACGAGGCGGTCACGCGGACCGCGGAGCAGGTGTTCATCCCGCTGACCGTGGGCGGCGGCGTGCGCAGCGCGGACGACGTGGACCGGCTGCTGCGCGCCGGGGCGGACAAGGTGTCGCTGAACACGGCCGCGGTGGCCAGGCCGGAGCTGCTCGGGGAGGCGGCCGCCCGGTTCGGCGCGCAGTGCATCGTCTTGTCGGTGGACGCGCGCCGGTCGCCGGGGACCGGCTGCGCGTCCGGGTTCGAGGTGACCACGCATGGCGGCCGGCGCGGCACCGGTATCGACGCGGTGGGCTGGGCCCGCCGCGGCGCGCGACTCGGCGCCGGCGAGATCCTGCTGAACTCGATGGACGCCGACGGCACGGCGACCGGGTTCGACACCGAGCTCATCGGGGCGGTCAGGGCCGCGGTGAACGTTCCGCTGATCGCCAGCGGCGGCGCTGGCCGCGCGGCGGACTTCGGCCCCGCCGTTGACGCCGGCGCCAACGCGGTGCTGGCCGCGACCGTGTTCCACTTCGGCCGGCTGCGGATCGGCGAGGTCAAGGACGCGCTGCGCGCCACCGGTCACGTCGTCCGCTGACCGCGGGGCCGGTCAGGGGCCTGCCGCGTCGCTCCTGCCGGTACGGCCATGCCCGGCCCGCTGGTACCCGGGTCAGCGCGGCGAGGCGTTCATGGCCGCGCCGACGATGCCCGCGTCGTTGTGCAGGGCCGCGTGCACGATGGGCGCCTGGATGCCGGTCAGCAGTGGCAGGAACTTATCCGACTTCCTGCTCACCCCGCCGCCGATGATGATCAGCTGGGGGGAAAGCAGCGCCTCCATATGCTGCAGGTATTCATCCACCCGGCCGGCCCATTTCTCCCAGCTCAGGCCGTGCGCCTCCCGGGCGTGCTCGGATGCCCGCTTCTCCGCGTCGGCGCCGTGCATCTGGATGTGGCCGAACTCGGTGTTCGGCACCAGGGTGCCGTCGGTGAACAGCGCGCTGCCGATCCCGGTGCCGAAGGTGAGCATCAGCACCGTGCCGGCCACGCCCTTCCCGGCGCCGAACGCGATCTCGGCCATGCCCGCGGCGTCGGCGTCGTTGATCATGCGCACCTCCAGGCCGATGGCCCCGGCCAGCAGCGTCCGTGCGTCCAGCCCGATCCAGGCGCGATCGACGTTGGCCGCGGTCCGGGTCGTGCCGTCCACCACGACGCCGGGAAAGGTGATGCCCACCGGACCGGGCCAGCTGAACGACCTGGTGAGCTCGGCCACCACGGCGGCGACCGCCTTCGGGGCGGACGGCTGCGGGGTTTCGACCTTGCGCCGCTCGGCCAGCAGCCTGCCCGTGGTCAGGTCCACCGGCGCGGCCTTGATCCCGCTACCGCCGATGTCAACGCCAAGTGCCTGCATAAGTGCTTCCTTTCCGTGGCCCCGCCACGCCGCCACGCCATGATCATCGTGACACGTCATGCATTGCGGCGCCGCAAACCGGGACAAAGTGGGTCACAAGCCGGCCGTAGCGCATGCCATGTGGAAGTGATCACGGAGGCGGGGCGGAGGGTCACAGCCGCCAGCGCGCGTCGGTGAGCGTTTTTACCGGCTTGGCCGCGCCTTCCAGGCGGACTCGCGCGGCCGAGGTCCGGCCGAACACCCACAACGTGAGCTCGGCCGGGTCGCCCACTACGGTCACGACCGGCGTCCCGTTCCTGATCGTGATCCGCAGCTGCCGCGAACCGCCGTCGGCGCCGTTACCGTGGTCTGCGTCCACGTCGTCGCGGGCGACCTCGACCCCGACCGGCACCTTGCGCAGGATGAACCGGGTAGCGCGCAGCCGCAGCCGCTGCCAGAGCTGCTCGGTGAGCTCGGGGGGGAGCTTGCGCGGCTGCCAGCCGGGCGCCGCCCGCCGGACATCCTCGTGGTGCACGAAATACTCCGCCAGGTTGGCCCGCTCATCCACGCCAGGCAGGGCGAACAGGGAAAACCGCGGCGGCCCTTCGCGGATGGTCTGGACCAGGCGGGCGTAGGGCACCCGCCCGGCGATCCTGCTCTGCACGTGGGCGGTGTACCCGGCCAGCGGCCCGCCGAGCATACCCATTCCGGCATCCGGGCGGTGCTCGCGCAGCACCAGGTGGGCGGCCAGGTCGAGCGTGGTCCAGCCTTCGCAGAGGGTGGGCGCGGCCGGCCCCGTCTCGTCCAGCAGGGCGCAGAGCGCGCTTCGCTCATCCCGCGAGTAGGTCATTGGAAGAGACTAGGGGCTACCGGCCACGCGAGGGAATGCCGCGGCGCCGCCGGAGCTTGCGGGCAGGTCCTATGCTGACCACCAGCCGGCCATGGCCGGACACGGCCCGCTCGCCCGGGCAGCGGTGCGGGCCGGCATCCGGACGCCAGGGAGTGAGACCACATGACCAGCCTCAGCCGGCCCTCACGGCTGGATCCGGAGATCGCCGCGCGGCTCAAGCGGGACGCGGCGGGCCTGTTCCCGGCCATCGCGCAGCAGTACGACACCGGCGAGGTGCTGATGCTCGGCTGGATGGACGACGAGGCGCTGCACCGCACCCTGACCACCGGGCGGTGCACCTACTGGTCCCGCAGCCGCCAGGAGTACTGGGTCAAGGGCGCCACCTCAGGTCACGAGCAGCGGGTGAAGTCGGTGGCGCTCGACTGCGACGGTGACACCGTGCTGGTGCAGGTGGACCAGGTGGGCGGGGCCTGCCATACCGGCGACCGGACGTGCTTCGACGCCGGGGTGCTGCCGGCAGCCGTGCCGCGGCCGCCGGCCACCGGGTCATAGGCTGGACGCCACGCAGCGACCGGGGACGGTGGTGAGGTGACGGCGCGCAGGCAGTTCGGTGCCGCGATCGCGGCGTGCGTCGCCGGGGCCGGCCTGGTGCTCCTCGCGCTGCGGCAGGGCTGGGCCCGCGTGGACTACACCGCTCCCAGGCCGCTGCCCTCAGGATCGATACCGGTGTCCGGGCAGGATCTCCTGCCGGCCGCCAGCGCGCTCGCGCTGGCGGCACTGGCCTGCCTCGCCGCGGTGATCGCGACCCGGGGCGTGGCCCGCCGGCTCGTCGGCGTCGCCATGGCCGGGCTGGGCGCCTGGATCGCGGTGCTGGCCAGCGAGCCAGTGCACGAAGCGTCCGTGCTGGCCGCCGCGTCCGGGCAGGCAGCGGCAGGCGGATTCGCCGGCTCGCTGCCCGGCGGGAATTCCGCGATCAGCGGCGGGGTGCCGTCTGGCGGCGCGCTGCCGGCCATCGGCCAGGCCAGCCGGGTGGTACTGGCCAGCGGGCCGTGGCGCGCGGCGGCGCTGATCGGCGCGGTGGCGGTGATCGCCGCGGGGCTGGCCGCGGCCTGGCGCGGGCCGCGCTGGGCGGTGATGTCGGCCCGGTTCGACCAGCGCGTCCCCCCGCGCCCGGAGGGCGGCCCGTCCGCTCCGGCCGCCGGGGCCGTCCCGGCCGCCGGAGCTGCTGCCCCCGCGTCCCCGGCCGTTCCCGGCGCGGGCGCGGCGGCCCCCGTATCCCCGGGCGTCCCCGCCGCGGGCGCGGCGGTCCCCGCGTCCCGGCCCGTCCCCGCCGCCGAGGCCCGGGCGGGCGAGCCGGGACCAGCCGACCCGGGCCGCACCGCAGCGGGTACCCGCGCACAGCAGCCCGACGGCGACGCGGCCGCGCTGTGGGAGGCGCTTGACCGCGGCGTGGATCTCACCGATACCGCCGACAGCGGCGCGGAGCCGGTCGCGGCCCCCGCCCAGGCCGAGGAGTCGTAGCCAAACGCCGCCCGCTGACCCCGTACCGAGACCGGCCGCCGAGATCCTGGTCGCCGAGCACGACCCTGCCGTGGCCGAGCTCATCCGCCGCTACCTGGCCAAGGAGGGCCTGCGGGTGCGGTGCGCCCGCACGGCCGCCGAGACCGAGGCCGCGCTGGCCGCCCTCGCCGGCGCGGCAGCGGTGGTCCTCGACCTGACCATGCCCGGGCTCGACGCCCGGGCCATCCGCAAGCTGGTCCGCGGCGGGGCGCCGTCGTCGCGGCGGGGCAGGCCGCGGCTCGCCGTCACCGGAGCGGGTCCGGGGGTCCCGCTGATCTGCCTGACGGGCGGCGAGGGCAGCCAGGCCGCGCCGGGGCTGCGTCCCCAGGACCTCGCGGTCGGCCAGGAGTCTTGCCTGACCCGCCCGTTCGGGCCGCGGGCGCTCGTTGCCCGGGTGCGGGCCGCCGCGCGCCCCGGGCTCCCGGCCACCCCGCACGCGGCCGGCCGGCTGCGGCTGCGCCCCGGCCAGCGCCTGGTGACGTTCGACGGAGACCGAGATCGCGCTCACCGGCACCGAGTTTGACGTGCTCAGCTGCCTGGCGCGGCAGGCGGGCCGGACAGTCACCCGGCACCGGCTGCGGCAGGCGGCGTGGGGCCGCAGCGCCGGCCCTGGCGACAGGACCGTGGACGTCTACATCGCGCAGCTGCGCGCCAAACTCGGCCCGGGGCACGGGATCCGCACGGTCCGGGGAATCGGCTACGTACTGGATCCGCAGACCGCGACGGCGGCCCCGGCCGGCTGCCCGGACGGCCTCCACCCCGGGGGGCAGGCTAGCCACCGGAGTGCTCCCGATACGATCGTGGGCGCAGGGCATCCGACCGGAGGGGACAGCGAAACCGCGTGAGCGTGCTCGACGAGATCCTGGAAGGCGTGCGTGCCGACCTCGGGCAGCGGCAGCGGGAAGTCGCGCTTGACCAGCTCAAGGAGAGGGCGCGGCAGGCGCCGTCCTGCCGGGACGCGCTGGCCGCGCTCGGCGGCGATGACGTGACCGTCATCGCGGAGGTGAAGCGGGACAGCCCGTCCCGGGGCTCGATGGCGGTGATCTCCGACCCGGCCGCGCTGGCCACCGACTACGAGGCCGGCGGCGCCCGGGCGATCAGCGTGCTGACCGAGGCGCGGCGGTTCGGCGGCAGCCTGGCCGATCTGGCCGCGGTGCGCAGCGCGGTGCACGTGCCCGTGCTGTGCAAGGACTTCATCGTCGGTTCCTACCAGCTCTGGGAGGCGCGGGCGCACGGCGCCGACATCGTCCTGCTGATCGTAGCGGCGCTGGAGCAGAACGCGCTGATCTCGCTGGTCGAGCGCGCGGCGTCGATCGGGATGCTCCCGCTCGTCGAGGTGCACACCGAGCCCGACCTGACCAGGGCGCTGGACGCCGGGGCCAGGGTGATCGGGATCAACGCCCGCGACCTGAGCACGCTCGACGTGGACCGCGGGGTGTTCGCCCGGCTGGCGCCGCTCATCCCGCCCGGCATCATCAAGATCGCCGAGTCGGGCGTGCGCGGACCGCATGACCTGCTGCAGTACGCGGCGGCCGGAGCCGACGCGGTGCTGGTCGGCGAGAGCCTGGTGACGGACAAGGATCCGCGCGCCGCCGTCGCCGACCTGGTCACCGCGGGCTCGCATCCGGCGCTCCGCGGTGACCGGAAATGACCCAGCCGAACGGACACGGGCCGGCGTCTCCGGCGCTGGAAGGCCAGCCCGATCCGGGCGGCCACTTCGGCCGGTTCGGCGGCCGGTTCGCGCCCGAGGCGCTGATGTCCGCGCTGGACGAGCTGACCCGGGCCTACGCCAGCGCGAAGGCCGACCCGCAGTTCCAGGCCCGAGCTGGCCGCGCTGCTGCGCCGGCTACGCGGGCCGGCCCACGCCGCTGACCGAGGCCCGGCGGTTCGGCGCCGAGGCGGGCGGCTGCCGGGTGCTGCTCAAGCGCGAGGACCTCGCCCACACCGGCTCGCACAAGATCAATAACGTGCTGGGCCAGGCGCTGCTCACCAGGCGGATGGGCAAGACCCGGGTGATCGCCGAGACCGGGGCCGGGCAGCACGGCGTGGCCACCGCCACCGCCTGCGCGCTGCTCGGCCTGGACTGCGTGGTGTACATGGGCGAGGAGGACACCAGGCGGCAGGCGCTCAACGTGGCCAGGATGCGGATGCTCGGCGCCGAGGTCGTGCCGGTCACGATCGGCAGCCGCACCCTCAAGGACGCGATCAACGAGGCATTCCGCGACTGGGTCACGTCGGTCGAGACGACGCACTACTGCATCGGCTCGGTGATGGGGCCGCACCCGTTCCCGATGATGGTGCGCGACTTCCAGCAGGTGATCGGGACCGAGGCGCGCGAGCAGGTGCTCGGCCTGGCCGGACGGCTGCCGGACGCGGTGCTCGCCTGCGTCGGCGGCGGCTCCAACGCCATCGGGGTATTCGGTGCCTTCATCCCCGATCCTGGCGTGCGGCTGCTCGGGTTCGAGGCCGGCGGCGAGGGGGTGGCGACCGGGCGGCACGCCGCCACGCTGGTGGCCGGCGTCGGCCGGGGTGATCCACGGCATGCGCACCTACCTGCTGCAAGACGACGAGGGCCAGACCCTGGCCACGCACTCGATCTCGGCCGGGCTCGACTACCCGGGGGTGGGGCCCGAGCATTCCTGGCTGCACGACACCGGCCGGGCCAGCTACCGCGCGGTGGATGACTCGGCGGCGATGGCCGCCTTCTCGCTGCTGTGCCGGACCGAGGGAATCATCCCCGCGATCGAGTCGGCGCACGCGCTGGCCGGCGCGCTGACCGTGGGCCGCGAGCTCGGCCCCGGCGGACTGCTGCTGGTCAACCTGTCCGGCCGCGGCGACAAGGACATGGACACCGCGGCCCGGTGGTTCGGCCTGGTGGACGGTGACGCGGCGGCAGGTGCAGCCAGGACGGGCGACGGCCGGTGAGCCAGGTCGCTGTCGCATTCGACCGGGCGGCGGCCGAAGGCCGGGCCGCGGTCATCGGCTACCTGCCGGCCGGCTTCCCCTCGGTGGATGCCGGGATCGAGGCCGCGCTGGCGATGGCGCGCTCGGGGGCGGACATCGTCGAGGTCGGCCTGCCGTACTCCGACCCGCTGATGGACGGCCCGGTCATCCAGGAGGCGGTGCACCGTGCGCTCACCGGCGGGGTGCGGGTAGCGGACGTGCTGCGCACGGTCGAGGCGGTGGCCGGCACCGGGGTTCCCGCCCTGGTCATGACGTACTGGAACCCGGTGGACAGGTACGGCGTGCGGTCCTTCGCCGCCGACCTCGCCGCGGCCGGCGGAGCGGGCCTGATCACCCCGGACCTCACGCCGGAAGAAGCGGATCCGTGGCTGGCCGAGGCGGCCGCGCGTGACCTCGATGCGGTCTTCCTGGCCGCGGTCAGCTCGGCGCCGGAGCGGATCGCCCGGATCGCCGCGGCCTGCCGCGGCTTCGTCTACGCGGCCTCCCTGATGGGCGTGACCGGGGTGCGGGACGCGGTGAGCGGGGACGCGGAGGATCTGGTCGGCCGGATCAGGAAGCAGACCAGCCTCCCGGTCGCGGTGGGGGTGGGCGTGCGGGACGGGACCCAGGCGGCCCAGGTGGCGCGGTTCGCGGACGGAGTGATCGTCGGGTCGGCCTTCGTCCGGCGGCTGCTCGCGGCCGGCCGCCCGGCCGACGGCATCGCCGCGGTGGCCGCCCTGGCCGCCGAGCTGGCCGCGGCCGTCCGGCTGCCAGCCGCCTGAGATACACCGGACCGGGTCCTGGCCCGCGTTATCGCGGCGCGGATCCGGTCATGGGTTTACCCGGTATGGTCACAGGACATGGTGGTCGGTTACCTGCCAAGCCCGTCCCGGGGGACATGGCAACTAGGCCCCATCCCGGTCCGGGCCTACGCGCTGTGCATCGCCCTCGGCGTCATCGTCGCCGTCTGGGTGGCGAACTGGCGTTACCTGCATGCGGGCGGGCGGGCCGGCGTGATCATCGACGTGGCGGCCTGGGCCGTGCCGCTCGGCCTGGTCGGCGCCAGGGCCTACAGCGTGCTGACCGACTATCAGCTGTACTTCGGCAGCGGCAGGGACTGGGTCAGCGTGTTCAAGGTATGGGACGGCGGGCTCGGCATCCCCGGGGCGCTCGCCGCCGGCCTGGCCGGGGCGTGGATCGGGTGCCGCAGGGCCGGGGTGCCGCTGGCCCCGGTGGCCGGGGCCGCCGCCGCCGCCATCGCGATCGGCCAGGCGATCGGCCGCTGCGGCAACTGGTTCAACCAGGAACTGTACGGGCGGCCGTCCGCGCTGCCCTGGGCGCTGCAGATCTCCCCGGCGCACCGGCTGCCCGGTTACGAGAGCTTCGCCACCTTCCAGCCGGCCTTCCTCTACGAGGCGCTCTGGGATCTGCTGGTCGCGGCCGCGGTGATCTGGGCCACCCGGCGGTTCCTGCTCACTGGCGACCAGGCGTTCGCGCTCTACGTGGCCGCCTTCGCGGTCGGCATGTTCGCCGTCCAGACGATCCGGATCGACTACGCCCCCCGCATCCTGGGCCTGCGGGTCAACGAGTGGGCGGCCATCCTGGGCTTCGCGGCCGCCGCCGGCTACCTGTACCGCACCAGGCACGCGCGGGCCAGGACGCCGGCCCCGGCGCTGGCCGCGGCCGCTGAGTCGGGGGCCGAGCCGGGAGCCGGATCCCGGGCGCAGTGAGCAGCCCGGCGCCCGGCCAGGGTCCCGGAAATTGGTTCGAGCAATCCGGCCGGAGCTGGCCCTTCACGGCTGTCCCTGGCCTTCGTACGCTGGCAGGCACGCAGAGCGGACACCGGCAAGGAGGAACCGGCGTGGCTACCGCCGCCGAGATACTGGACGAGGCGTACGACCGGCTGCACAGCACCGGGCCCGAATGGGGCGGCAACCTGGCCAATCACGGGCCGATGGCGGCGGAGGCGCTGGCCCGGCGGGGCCGGGCCGACGTGATACCGGGCTGGATCGATGCCTATGTCGGCCGCCTGGAGGCGATGCCGGCCCCGAGCGACCCGGTGACCGACGACAACTGGCGCGAGGCACTCGGCGACCGGGTGGCCGACTGGGCGGTGTACCTGACCCGCCAGGCCGCGGAGCGGCCCTGGCCAGATGTGCTGGCGACCTGGTGGCCGCGGCTGCTGCCCGGCATCGCCGCCGGGGCCACGCACGGCGTGATCAGGACCGGTCACGCCGTCCGCACCCTGCTGGCCGGGGACGAGAGCCCGGTCGCCAGGACCGAGCTGGCTCACGCGCTGGCCTACTGGGCGGCCCGGTCCCGTACCGTGCCGGGGGTGGCCGACCCGGCCGGCCCGCTCGCGCCGGGACCCGCGCTGGACGCGGTCCCGCACCTGGCCGAGCAGGAGGGGCCCATCCGGCTCCGGATCGCCAGGCTGGCCGGCCTGGACGGCTGGACCCCGTCGGTCACCGCGCTGCGCCCGGCGCACCAGCCGGACGAGGTACCGGGGCGGCTGGCCGAGATCGTCACCGCGGCGACGCTGCGCTATCTGCGTTACGGCCACGGCAGCCCGGTGCTGCTCGTGCACACCGCCACCGCGCCGCACGCGGTCCTGCACGCCCTCCCCGCGCTGCCGCGAGAGCTATGGGTCCCGAGCCTGACCCCGGCGTGGGCCGCCAGCGCCGCCATCACCGCCATGTACGCCCCCGCATCGCCGCGGCCCGAGACCGAGCTGCCCTCCGCACCGCAGGCCGGCGACCCGGTCGCCGAGGTCATCGACCGTGCCTGCGCGCACGGCGACGAGCACGTGATCAAGTTCACCGACACGGCCGCCTGGGTCTACCAGCAGACCGCCGACCCCGCGGCCCTCGCCGCCGCCGTCCAATCCACCCGCCTGCTCGACCCCTCCGCCTGACAACCAAAAAGCCAGGCGCCCCGCGGGCCTGCGGGACGTCCTGGCCTAGCTATAAGACTGACCTGGGCGGGAAACACTCACTCGCCCATCCGGCCGTCGGCTCTGCCGAACGCCGGCTGTGCAAGCGAGTGCTCCCCACCCTGTACCCCGGGGAGTCGACCTCGCCGACTCGGACCCATGAGCGCCTGGCCCCGGACGGGAGTCGGCTCCGGCGAACTCCGGGCACGTGAGCGGTTGCCCCACACCCCCCTGAGCCCGCGAGCGATCGACCCCGGCGCTCTGAGGAAGTTCTCGCCGGACGGTGCCCGCGGGGTGCGGGTGCTCGGACTGGCGATGTTCGGCGCAGCCGACTTGTCGCCATTCCGAGCGCGCGCACCCCGCAGACGTGACCCGGGGACACAAGGCTTAGTCCCTGCGGACAGCCTCGCCCTCGATCTCGATCTTGACGGTCTTGCCGACCAGCACGCCGCCGCCCTCGACTGCGACGTTCCAGGTCATGCCGAAGTCCTCGCGGTTGATCTCGGTGGACAGGGAGAACCCCATCACCTGCTTGCCCCACGGGCTGTTCCCGACGCCCTCCAGGTCGAGCGTCAGCTCGACCTCGCGGGTCACATCCTTGATCGTGAGGTTACCGAGGACGGTGAACACGTGTCCCTGGCGGCCGGTCACCCGGGTCGAGCCGAAGGTGATCTCGGGGAACTTCTCCACGTTCAGGAAGTCGTCACCGGTCAGGTGGCCATCCCGGTCCGCATTGCCGGTGTCCATGCTCGCGGTCTTGATGACCGCCTCCGCGGTGGAACCGAACGGGTCGTCGGCGATCGTGATCGAGCCGGTGAACTCGCCGAACCGGCCGCGGACCTTGCTGACCATCATGTGCCGGGCGGAGAACCCGATCCGGGTGTGGGCCGGGTCCAGGTCGAAGGTGCCGGGCGCGGGAATCGTGACGCCGTCGAAGTCCCTCACGTCGGCGGCGCTGGTCGTGGCTTCAGTCATCTGTATCTTCCTTTCGGTGCATGCCGCCGGTCTCGGGGTAAGTACTTGCGGCGCGGATTGTTGCAGCAACAATCATTGTTCATACAAGTATTCCTCGTGTCAAGTACAGTAGAATGGGGTCGTGAGCACGGACGCGGGGATCTTCGATGACCCCAGGCTGACCGCGATGGGCCTGCTGGCGGAGACGTTTACCGGCATGCAGGCCAAGATCATGCCTGCGCTGGCCGCGGCGGGCCTGTCCGTGACGGACTTCGACGTGCTGCTCAGGCTGGCCCGGTCACCGGGTGAGCGGCTGCGGATGACCGATCTCGCGACCCAGACGGCCCTGTCCACCAGCGGCGTCACCCGGGTGGTGGACCGGCTGGAGAACCGCGGGCTCGTCCGCAGGGAGACCTGCGCGTCCGACCGGCGGGGATCGTACGCCGCGCTGACCGGGCCGGGCCGGGAACTGCTCGCCGGCGTGGTGCGCGCGCACGTCCGTGACATCGACCGCTGGTTCACCGGGCTGCTCGAAGCGGGCCAGCTCGATGCCCTGCTCGGGACGCTCAGAGTCCTGCGCGACCAGGTGCGGCCCGGCGCCGCGGCCGGAAGTCTTGCCTCCTGCGGGGGTGACGGGGAAACGACCCCGTGAGGTAATCTCTGCGTTACGTCCGGGTGCTGCCCGGGCGGCCCGGCGGCACCGGCCGAGCGGTGCCCACGGCAGGGCCAATGTCGTCCCGGATGCAAGCGCGAACGCAGTCGAGACGACAGGAGCATGGATGGCTGCTGCCGGTACTTTCAGGCACCCCTCATTCCCCGCCCGCGGCCCGCTAGGACCGGGGCCTGTATGACAGCCGATTCGAGCACGACGCGTGCGGCGTCGGCTTCGTGGCCGACCTGCCGGGGCGGCGCAGCCACGACATCGTCGCCAAGGCCCTGACCATCCTGCGCAACCTCGACCACCGGGGGGCCAAGGGCAGCGATCCGGACACCGGTGACGGCGCGGGCATCCTGACCCAGATTCCCGACCGGCTCTACCGGGCGGCCTGCGGCTTCCCGCTGCCAGAGCCCGGCGGCTACGCGGCCGGCATCGCGTTCCTGGGTCCCGGTCATGACGATGCCGCCGCGGCCGAGGCGGTACGGCAGATCGCCGCTCAGGAAGGGCTGCTCGTGCTCGGCTGGCGGGACGTCCCGCATGACCCCGCGGCCTGCGGCCCGGGGGCGCGGGCGCTGCTGCCCGTGCTGCGCCAGCTGTTCGTCGCCGGCCGCGGCGGCGAGCAGGGGATTGACCTCGACCGGCGTGCGTTCTGCCTGCGCAAGCGCGCCGAGCACGAGGCCGGGCTGTACTTTGCCAGCCTGTCGTCCCGCACCGATCGTGTACAAGGGGATGCTGACCGCCCCCCAGCTCGCGGCCTTCTACCCGGATCTGTCGGATCCGCGGTACACCAGCGCCCTGGCCATGGTGCACTCCAGGTTCTCCACGAACACGTTCCCGTCCTGGCCGCTCGCGCACCCCTACCGGTTCGTGGCGCACAACGGCGAGATCAACACGATCAGGGGCAACCGCAACTGGATGCGCGCCCGCGAGTCCATGCTCGCGAGCGCGCTGATCCCGCCCGCCGCCGACGGCCAGGCGCGAGCGCCAGGGCGCGGGCTGGACCGCCTGTTCCCGGTCCTGGCCGAGCAGGAGAGCGACTCGGCCAGCTTCGACGCCTGCCTCGAGCTGCTGCACCTGGGCGGCAGGTCACTGCCCGAGGCCGTGCTCATGATGATCCCGGAACCCTGGGAGAACCACGCCGGGATGGACCCGCAGCTGCGGGCGTTCTACCAGTTCCACGCCTCGCTGATGGAACCCTGGGACGGCCCGGCCTGCGTCGCGTTCACCGACGGCACCGTGATCGGCGCCGTGCTCGACCGCAACGGGCTGCGTCCCGGCCGGTACTGGGTGACCGACGACGGCCTGGTCGTGCTGGCCAGCGAGGTCGGCGTGCTGGACATCGACCCGGCCTCGGTCATCAGGAAGGGCCGGCTGCAGCCCGGGCGGATCTTCCTCGCCGACACCGGCCAGGGCCGGATCATCGAGGACGCCGAGGTCAAGACCGCGCTGGCCGCACGGCATCCGTACGCCGACTGGCTGCACGCCGGCCTGCTGCACCTGGACGACCTGCCCGCCGGGCCGCCCGCGACCGGCCCGGGCCAGCCTGACCTGCTCACCCAGCAGCGGATGTTCGGCTACACCGAGGAGGAGCTGCAGGGTCCTGCTGGCCCCGATGGCGCGCACCGGCGCCGAGCCGATCGGCTCGATGGGCACCGACACCCCGGTGGCGGCGCTGTCTGACCGGCCGCGGCTGATCTTCGACTACTTCACCCAGCTCTTCGCCCAGGTGACCAACCCGCCGCTGGACGCGATCCGGGAGGAGCTGGTGACCTCGCTGGCCTCGGCCACCGGGCCCGAGCAGAACCTGCTCGAGCCGGGACCCGCCTCCTGCCGGCAGATCGTCCTGCCCTACCCGGTGATCAGCGACGGCGAGCTTTCCAAGATCATCCACATCAACGCCGCCGGCGACCTGCCCGGCTTCGCCGCCTGCGTGCTGGACGGCCGGTACCGGGTCAGCGACGGCGGCGACGGGCTGCGGCGCAGGCTGGACGAGCTGTGCGCCGAGGTGTCGGCCGCGATCGCCGGCGGCGCGCGGATCCTCGTGCTGTCCGACCGGGCGCGCCAGCTGAGCACCGGCCAGCAGCAGCCCGCGCCGGCCGAGCCGGAACCCGGCCATCCGCACGCCTGGGCCCCCATCCCGTCGCTGCTGCTCACCGGGGCCGTGCACCACCACCTGATCAGGCAGCGGACCCGGACCCGGGTCGGCCTCATCACCGACGCCGGCGACGTGCGCGAGTGCCATCACGTCGCGCTGCTGATCGGCTACGGCGCGGCCGCGGTCAGCCCCTACCTGGCCGTCGGCTCCGCCCTGGCCCTGGCCCGCCGCGGCGAGCTTGGCGAGATCAGCGAGCCCGCGGCGGCCGCCAACCTGATCAAAGCGCTGGGCAAGGGCGTGCTGAAGATCATGTCCAAGATGGGGGTGTCCACCGTCGCCTCCTATACCGGGGCCCAGATCTTCGAGGCCATCGGGCTCGGCGAGGAGGTGATCGGGACCTGCTTCGCGGGCACCACGTCCCGGCTCGGCGGGATCGGCTTCGACGTGCTGGCCGCCGAGACGGCGCACCGGCACGCCCTGGCCTTCCCGCCGCGCGGCAGCGGCCCGGCGCACCGGCGGCTGGAGACCGGCGGCGAGTACCAGTGGCGGCGCGAGGGCGAGCCGCACCTGTTCAACCCGGAGACGGTGTTCAAGCTGCAGCACGCCACCCGCGAGCGCCGCTACGAGATCTTCAAGGAGTACACCCGGCTGGTTGACGACCAGTCCGCCCGGCTCATGACCCTGCGCGGGCTGCTGCGCATCCGCGGCGTCGATCCGGCGCAGCCGTTCGGGACCCAAATCCGCGAGCCGGTGCCGATCGACGAGGTGGAGCCGGTGTCGGCCATCGTGCGCCGCTTCGCTACCGGCGCGATGTCCTACGGCTCGATCTCCGCCGAGGCGCACGAGACGCTGGCCGTCGCGATGAACCGGCTCGGCGGCAAGTCGAACACCGGCGAGGGCGGCGAGGACCCGGGCCGTTTCCGGCCGGACCCGAGCGGCGACCTGCGCCGTTCGGCCGTCAAGCAGGTGGCCAGCGGGCGGTTCGGCGTGACCAGCGAGTACCTGGTCAACGCCGATGACCTGCAGATCAAGATGGCGCAGGGGGCCAAGCCGGGCGAGGGCGGGCAGCTGCCCGGGCACAAGGTGTACCCGTGGATCGCCGAGACCAGGTACGCCACGCCCGGCGTGGGCCTGATCTCGCCGCCGCCGCACCACGACATCTACTCGATCGAGGACCTGGCCCAGCTCATCCACGACCTGAAGAACGCCAACCCGGCGGCCCGCGTGCACGTGAAGCTGGTCGCCGAGGTCGGGGTGGGCACCGTGGCCGCCGGGGTCTCCAAGGCGCACGCCGACGTGGTGCTGATTTCCGGGCATGACGGCGGCACCGGCGCGTCCCCGCTGACCAGCATCAAGCACGCCGGCGCGCCATGGGAACTCGGCCTGGCCGAGACCCAGCAGACGCTGCTGCGGGGCGGCCTGCGGGACCGGATCGTGGTGCAGGTAGACGGCCAGCTGAAGACCGGCAGGGACGTGCTGATCGCGGCGCTGCTCGGTGCCGAGGAGTTCGGCTTCGCCAGCGCGCCGCTGGTCGTGGCCGGCTGCGTGATGATGCGGGTCTGCCACCTGGACACGTGCCCGGTGGGGGTGGCCACCCAGAACCCCGAGCTGCGCAAGCGGTTCGCCGGCCGGCCGGAGTTCGTGGTCAACTTCTTCGAGTTCATCGCCGAGGAAGTGCGCGAGTACCTGGCGCGGCTCGGGTTCCGGACGCTGGCCGAGGCGGTCGGCCACGCCGAGCTGCTGGACACCGCGGCGGCGGCCGGGCACTGGAAGGCGAGCGGGCTGGACCTGGCGCCGGTGCTGCACGTGCCCAGGCTGCCCGCGGGCTCGGCCCGGCGCCGCACCCGGCGCCAGGATCACGGCCTCGAGCTGGCCCTGGACAACACGCTCATTCAGCTCGCCGAGGGGGCTCTGGCCGACGGGACGCCGGTCCGGCTGCAGCTTCCCGTGCGCAACGTCAACCGGACCGTCGGCACCATGCTCGGCTACGAGGTGACAAGGCGCTGGGGCGGCCACGGGCTGCCGGACAACACCATCGACGTGTCGCTGGCCGGGTCGGCCGGGCAGTCGCTCGGCGCCTTCCTGCCGCGCGGCATCACGCTGCGGCTGTCCGGGGACGCGAACGACTACCTGGGCAAGGGCCTGTCCGGCGGGCGGATCATCGCAGCACCCGACCCGGCCGCCGCGTTCACCGCGCAGGACCAGATCATCGCGGGGAACGTGATCGGGTACGGCGCCACCAGCGGGGAGATCTTCCTGCGCGGCGTGGTGGGCGAGCGGTTCTGCGTCCGCAACTCGGGCGCGACCGCGGTAGCCGAGGGCACCGGCGACCACGGCTGCGAGTACATGACCGGCGGCCGGGTGGCCGTGCTCGGGCCGGCCGGGCGCAACTTCGCGGCCGGGATGTCCGGCGGCATCGCCTATCTGCTCGACCCCGATCCGCGGCTGGTCAACACCGAGCTCGCCGACCTGGAGCCGCTGAGTCCCGACGACGCCGACTTCCTGCGCGGCCTGCTCGCCCGGCACCTGTCCGAGACCGGATCCGCGGTCGCGGCCGGGCTGCTGGCCGACTGGGACGCCGCGGCGGGCCGGTTCGGCCGGGTCATGCCGAAGGACTACAAGCGCGTCCTCGCCGCGGCCAGCCAGGCCGAGCAGGAGGGACGCGACGTGAACCAGGCCGTGATGACCGCGGCGCACGGCTGAAGGGGGAGCGAGCCCATGGCAGACCCGAAGGGATTCCTCACCACCCGCCGCGAGATCCCCGCCCGGCGGCCGGTCGACGTGCGGATCATGGACTGGCGGGAGGTGTACGCCGAGTTCGGCCGGGACCGGCTGGAGCGGCAGGCCGGGCGGTGCATGGACTGCGGCATCCCGTTCTGCCACCACGGCTGCCCGCTCGGCAACCTGATACCGGAGTGGAACGACCTGGTCTGGCGGGAAGACTGGCAGCAGGCGGCGCACCGGCTGCACGCGACCAACAACTTCCCCGAATTCACCGGCAGGCTCTGCCCGGCGCCGTGCGAGTCCGCCTGCGTGCTCGGCATCAACTCCGACCCGGTCACGATCAAGCAGGTCGAGGTGGAGATCATCGACCGGGCCTGGGCCGAGGGCTGGGTCCGCCCGCAGCCGCCGGACGCCGCCGCCCGCGTGGCGGGCCGGCCGGTTGCGGTGATCGGCTCCGGGCCGGCCGGCCTGGCCGCCGCCCAGCAGCTCACCCGGGCCGGCCACGCGGTCACCGTGTACGAGCGGGCGGACCGGCCGGGCGGGCTGCTCCGCTACGGCATCCCGGAGTTCAAGCTGGAGAAGCGGCACCTGGACCGGCGGCTGGGCCAGATGCTGGCCGAGGGAACCGAGTTCCGCTGCGGCATGCGGGCCGGAGTCGACGTGACCGCCGCCGAGCTGCGCTCGGGCTTTGCCGCGATCGTGCTGGCCGGCGGGGCGACCGTGCCGCGCGACCTGCCGGTGCCCGGCCGTGAGCTGGCCGGGATCCACCAGGCCATGGAATATCTGCCGTTGGCCAACCGCGCGGTGGCGGCCGCGCAGGCCGCCGGCCGCTGGCCCGGCGAGCTGACCGAGCTGATCGAGCCGGCCATCAGCGCGCGCGGCAAGGACGTGGTGATCATCGGCGGTGGTGATACCGGGGCCGACTGCCTCGGCACCGCGCACCGGCAGGGCGCGGCCTCGGTCACCCAGCTGGAGATCCTGCCCCGGCCGCCGGCGTCACGCCCCGACCCCCAGCCGTGGCCCACCCACCCGATGATCTACCGGGTGTCCAGCGCGCACGAGGAGGGCGGCGAGCGCGTCTACGCCGTGTCCACCGAGGCATTCCGCGGTGACGAGAGCGGCCGGGTCCGCGCGCTGCGCCTGGTCGAGGTGGAGTCCGCTGCGGGCCGGTTCGAGCCGCGGCCGGGCACCCAGCGGGAACTGCCGTGCCAGCTGGTGCTGCTCGCTCTCGGCTTCACGGGGGCCGAGCGCGGGCCGCTGCTGGACGGCCTGGGCGTGGACGTCGGCGCGCGAGGCAACGTCGCCAGGGACGGGTCGTACGCGACCTCGGCCCCCGGCGTGTTCGCAGCCGGGGACATGGGCCGCGGCCAGTCGCTGATCGTGTGGGCGATCGCCGAGGGGCGCAGCGCGGCGGCCGAGGTGGACCGCTACCTGACCGGGGACAGCGTGCTGCCGGCGGCGATCTCGCCGACCGCCCGGCCGCTCGGCTGACGGTTTGCCTAGGCCCGGCGGTATCGTCGTCAACGGGTGACAGCGATGAGCGAGTTGTTCAGCGGCGTCGGCGTGGCGCTCGTGACCATTTTCGATGACCGCGGTGAGGTTGACCTGGCCGCCACGTCCCAGCTGGCGAGCGACCTGGTCACGCGAGGCATGAACGCGGTGATCGTGTCCGGGACCACCGGGGAGGCAGGCGCGCTGACCCCCGGCGAGCGGGTCGCGCTCGTCGAGGCGGTCCGCGCCGCGCTGCCGCCCGGCGTCCCGGTCATCGCGGGCACCGGCGCGCCCGCGCCGCTGGCCGCGGCCGAGCTGACCAAGGCCGCGGTGAGCGCGGGCGCCAGCGCGGTGCTCGCCTGGCCCCCGCCGGGCAGCGCCGAGCACGCCCGCTATTACGGCACCGTCGGCGAGGCCGCCGGCGGCTGCCCGGTGCTCGCCTACCACATCCCCCGGGTGTCCTCGCCCGGCATCCCCGTGCAGGCCCTGGCCACCCTGCCGGTCGCGGGGGTGAAGGACTCCTCCGGCAGTGCCGACCGGCTGCTGGACGAGCTGGCGCACTACCGGGGCGCGACGTACGTCGGCTCGTCGGCGCTGCTCGCCCTGGCCGGGCCGATGGGTGCGGCGGGCGCCATCCTGGCGCTGGCTAATACCGAGCCTGAGCGCTGCTGCCGCGCCTTCGCCGGTGACGCCGTCGCCCAGCGTGAGCTGGCGGACGGGCACCTGGAGATCCGCAGCGGCGGCCCGGCCGCGCTGAAGCGCATGCTCGCCGCGGACCGGGGCACGTCGCCGATGGCCAGGGTCTCCTCGCCGGCCCGGGCGGCCGGCACCGGGATCAGCGACCGGGATAGTGTGAGGAACCAGCCGCGTTCCGCCGTCTCCTCGTTGGAGGCTCGATGACAGAGCAGACCCCCGACCAGCCGGAAGAGCAGTTCCGTCGTGACCGCCATGAGCACGGCGGCGCTCCGGACCGCCTCAATGACGACCAGCTGGCCCGGCTGACCGAGGAGGAACGGGTAGAGGCCGGGGTCGACGCCTTCGACCCGGACGAGGTACCCCCCGCCACCGACGCTCCGCCCACCCCGGACCTCACCCAGTCAGAGGAGTTCCAGGAGGAGCAGGCGGAGATCCGGCGCGAGGAAGACGAGGGCGAGCTACGCCCCATCACCGAGCGGCATCCCTACCCGCCCACCCGGTACGACCGGTCCTGACGTCGGCCGAAGGGCTATATCAGCCGCCGGCTCCGGGCCGGCGGGGCGGGACGGGGATCCGGTCCAGGTCGCGGGCCAGCACCACCTCGCCGCCGAAGGCCTCGGCGGCCTCGCCGGCCAGGCGCTGGCCGTCGTCGGGCTGGTAGCGCTGGGAAAAGTGGGTCAGCACCAGCAGCCGGGCCCCGGCCTCGGCCGCGATCCGGCCGGCCTGCCCGGCGGTCAGGTGCCCGTACTGGCGGGCCAGCTCGGCCTCGGCCTGGGCGAAAGTGGATTCGCACACCACCATGTCGGCCCGGTCGGCGAGCGCGAACGCGCCCTCGCACAGCCCGGTGTCCATGATGAACGCGAACCGCTGGCCCGGCCGGGGCACGCTGACCTCCGCCAGGGTGACCGGCTGGCCATCCGGCGCGGTCAGGTGGCCCTCGCGCTGCAGCCGCCCGACGTCGGGGCCGGTGATGCCCCGGGCGGCCAGCCGGTCCGGCAGCATCCGCCGGCCGTCCGGCTCGGCCAGCCGGTAGCCGACGGTCGGCACGCTGTGCAAGAGCCTGCGTGCTTCCAGCCGGAACGCGGGTTCCTCGGCCACCGTGCCCTCGCCGGCGACCGGCCGCTCCCGCAGGTTCAGCACGTCGCGGAACAGGGCCGCGTGCCGCAGCCGCCAGAAGATCTCCTGATCTTCGGCCGGATAGCAGGCCTCCACCACGTGCGGCACCTGGTCCAGGGACATCCGCTGCAGCACGCCCGGCAGGCCCAGGCAGTGATCCCCGTGGAAATGCGTGATGCAGATGCGGTTGACCTGGGTGGCGGTGACCCCGGCGAACAGCATCTGCCGCTGGGTTCCCTCACCGGGGTCGAACAGCAGCCCCTCGGAATCCCAGCGCAACATGTACCCGTTGTGATTGCGGGTGCGGGTAGGCGCTTGGCTCGCCGTGCCGAGAACCACCAGCTCGCGGTCGGACACGACGCCAGGCCCGGCTCAGGCCAGCGGGCGCATCGCGTCGGCCAGGTCGGCGAGCATGTCCGGCTTGGCCCGGAGCGGCAGGTTCATGATCACGAGGTCGACACCCGCCTCGCCGAAGGCAGCCGCCTGATCCGCCGCCGCCCGCATCCCCGCGGCGGGGTCCACCCGGACGTTGGTGGAGCAGGTGATCTCCGCGGGATCGCGGCCGACCTCCGCGCAGCGGGTGAGCAGGATCTCCTTGAGCTCGCGATACTCGCCAGGATCAACCAGGATCGCGTTCCACTGCTGCGCCCAGCGCGCAACCGCGCGCAGCGTGCGCGTGGGTCCCTTGCCGCCGATCGTGATCGGCGGGTGCGGCCGCTGCACGGGCTTGGGTTCGCAGCGGGCATCAGTGAGCCGGACGTAGCGGCCCTGCAGCGTTGTGACGGGCTGGCTGAGCAGGCCCACGATGGCCTCCACCCCCTCGTCGAACAGGTCGAAACGCTCCCGCATCGGCGGCAGCTCGATGCCGTAGGCGTCACACTCCTGCTGGTTCCAGCCGGCCCCCAGTCCGAGTTCCAGCCGCCCGGCGGAGATGATGTCCACCGTCGCCGCCATGTTCGCGAGTACCGCGGGGTGCCGGTAGATCATCCCGGTCACCTGGCAGCCGATCCGGATCCGCGACGTGGCCTGCGCGAGCGCGGCCAGCATGGTCCAGCCTTCCAGGTTCGGCCCGGCCAGGTCGCCGGACAGCGGGTAGAAGTGATCCCAGTTCCACGCCGACTCGAACAGGTCGATCTCATCCGCGGCCACCCACACGTCCCGGATCTCCGCCCACGTCTGGTGCTCCGGCCTGGTCTTGACTCCGATGCGCATCTGATCCTCTTCCGGTTCGTGCCCGATCGCCTGGCGGCCGCAGCGCACATCATCTCATTCACACCATCGCGATCTCATCCACGCCATCGCGCTAGGTTGCCTGCCATGGTCCGCTCGCTGACTCCGGACGAGGTGCTGCGGCTGCGGCTGCGGTCGCAGCAGCTGGCCGGGCCGCAGGCGGCCGAGGTGGCCGAGGTGGTGCGGGAGATGGGGGCCATGCAAGCGCAGAGCACCCGGGACGCCAGGCTGGCCGTGCGGCCCCGCGGCCAGGGCATCGACGCGGCGGCGGTCACCGGGGCCTGCAACGTGACGCGGTCGGTCGTGCGCACCTGGGCCATGCGCGGCACGCTGCAGATGCTGGCCCGGCCGGACGTGGGCTGGATCGTCGACCTGTTCCGGCCCCCGCCGGGCGTGGTGACCGCCAGGCACCGGCAGCTCGGCCTGGACGCCGCCCTGTTCGCCCGCGCGCTGCCCGCGATCACCGAGGTCCTGTCCGAGCGCGGCCCGCTCACCCGGGCCGAACTCGTGGCCGAGCTGGCCGCCCGAGGAGTGTCCGTGGACCCGAAGACCCAAGCCCCCGCGCACCTGATCGGATACGCCGCCCGGCAGGGCGTGATCTGCCGCGGACCCGACCGCGGTGACGACAAGCCCAGCTACGTGCTGCTCGCCGACTGGGCCGGCCAGCACGACCCCCTCGACCCCGATACGGCGCTGGCCGAGCTCGCCCGGCGGTACACCGGCGCGCACAGCCCGGCCACGCCCGCCGACTTCGCCTCCTGGTCGGGCTTGCCGCTCCGCCGGGCCCGCCGGGGCTTCGAGCTCATCGCGGGCGAACTCGAAGAGGTCGATGCGGCCGGCGAGCAGGCATGGATGCTTCCCGGCGGGGACCTGCCTGGTACTGACGACGCCCCGCCCTGCGTGCGGCTGCTACCGCACTTCGACGAGTACCTGCTCGGCTACCGCAGCCGCGACATGATCCTGCCGGCGCGCTTCGCCCGGCGGATCCAGGCGGGCGGGGGATGGGTACGAGCCGCGGTGCTCGTGGACGGCCGGGTGGCGGGCACCTGGCGCCAGCACCACCGCGGCGACCAGACCGTGGTGACCATCGAGCCGTTCGAGGCCATCGACCCGGCCGCGCTTCCCGGGCTCGAAGCCGAGGCCGCCGACCTGGGCCGGTTCCAGGACACCGCAGCCACCCTGCGCATCGCGCCTGCCTGATCGCCGTACCCGTGACCAGCGACCTCAGTACTTCGGGCCTATGAATACGTCGAGCCTGGCCACCGCCGTACGGCGAGCCACGGAGATCGTGGTCGGCTTACTGAACCGCCAGTCCACGCCCAGCCGGTCCAGCGCCTCACCGCACAGCCGCAGGATGTCAGCGGAATAGTTGACGAACAGGTACCGCGGATACTCATACCACCGGTCTCCGTCAGCCAGCGCCCGGCGGACCCGGTTGATGCCGCGGTAGCCATCGGAATGAAACAGGCCCCGGGCGAAATCTCCCGCATGCTCCGCGACGATCACTCGCTGCCACGACTCCAGCTCAATCCTGCGCTCATGCTTCCTGCCCGGCCCGTGCTGCGGAAAGAGGCAAGGCCAGTGTTTCGAGCAGCTTCTGACCTCGGCGCAGCCGTCCCGCTGCCGGCATCCGACGGTATTGCCCGGACGCAGGGCGCGCATTGCCTGCTTGCATTCGCCGAGCAGGCCTGGCCACGCATCCGCGCACATGATCCGCAGCACCCAGACATCCTTCCGGCTGTCGCCAGCGCGGCTTATGCAACCATCTCCCAGGTAAAGGCCTAGCAGGTACGCATAGCTGGCCTGGGGCACGGGCAGCGAGGGGGGATCCTCGCAGCGAGGACAGGATGCCTGAGGCGAAGCCAGCTTCTCGCGATGATCGCGCCAGTCTCGCAATGTAGACCGCTGGATGCCGGTTGACTCGCTGATCGCGCGAAGAGTATGTCCTTGCTCAATAAGGGTGACCGCACGGAGCCGAACAGCACGGGCGTACATATATCAAGGGTGTCACCAGGTTCTGACAGAACGCTAACCACAATCCATTGATTTGTACCCCGGGTGGGATTCGAACCCACACTGTATGCCTTTTGAGAGCATCGCCTTCTACCGATTGGGCTACCGGGGCGCAACGGTATGCCGCCGCCCGGGGACGGCTGCCGCCGAACGCTCAATCTACCTGATCAGGGTAGGCTCCTGGGGTGGCTAAGACCCCGTTTCGTGTCGTGATCGCCGAAGACGAGGCGCTGATCCGGCTCGACCTCAAGGAGATGCTCGAGGAAGAGGACTACGAGGTCGTCGGCGAGGCCGGCGACGGCGAGACGGCGGTCAAGCTGGCGGTCAGCCAGCGTCCCGACCTGGTCATCCTGGACGTCAAGATGCCGGTACTTGACGGCCTGTCCGCGGCCGGGCAGATCGCCGAGCAGCGGATCGCGCCCGTGGTCATTCTCACCGCGTTCTCCCAGCGCGACCTGGTCGAGCGGGCCCGGGACGCGGGCGCCATGGCTTACCTGGTCAAGCCGTTCACCAAAGCCGATCTCGTGCCGGCCATCGAGATGGCGGTCAGCCGGTTCCAGGAGGCCCGCGCGCTCGAGGACGAGGTCGTCACGCTGCGGGACCGGCTGGAGGTGCGCAAGCTCCTCGACCGCGCCAAAGGACTACTGCAGTCCGAGCACGGGCTCACCGAGCCGGAGGCGTTCCGCTGGATCCAGAAGACGTCGATGGACCGCAGGGTCAGCATGCGCGAGGTCGCGCAGGCGGTGCTTGACCAGGCCACGACGGCGGCCGCGGACGAGGCCGACGGCCAGCCTGCCGGCCCGGCGGTCAGCTAACCCTCCCGGCCACGTCAGAGGGCACAGAACGGTGCGATCGGGCCGAAACGAGCCCGGGGCGGCCTTTGGTGCCATGTCGGCCTTCCCCGGTCGGCACGTTCTCTACTCAGCCCCCCCGGGCTCTGCGGGTCTACCGTAGCGATCCGCCGGCATCGGGCGCAAAGAGACAGCGAATCACCGCTCGCCGGCTGGCAAAGGTCTGCCGCATCCGGCTAGGACCCGGGCACGGTGTCGCGGAACAGGCACGTCAGCCGGGAGGTGCACACCCGGCGCCCGTCCTCGCCGGTGATGACGACCTCGTAGGTGGCCAGTGTCCGGCCGCCGTGCACCCGGGTGGCCACGCCCGTCACCTTTCCCTCCCTGGCGGCGCTGTGATGCGTCGCGCCGATCTCGATGCCGATCGTGGCCCGGTCCGGGCCGGCGTGCAGGGCGGCGCCGAGGGAACCGAGCGTCTCGGCGAGCACGCAGGACGCGCCGCCGTGCAGCAGGCCGTAGGGCTGGGTGTTGCCGGCCACCGGCATCGTGCCGACCACGCGCTGCGCCGAAGCCTCCAGAACCTCGATGCCCATCCGCTCGGGCAGCGTGTCGCGTCCCTGCACCCGGAACATGTCGATCATCTGACGTTCGAAGTCCTGGTCCACCCGATCCTCCAGCTCGTGCGGCGCGCGTCCGGTAACGGCAGCTTAGGCGTGCGTCCGGTGCTGAAGTCGGGAAGCCGGGACGCAGCACGCGACCGGTAACGGCGCCCTGGGCCGGCCGCCGCACTAGGATTTGGCTCGTGGCGACGAAGGACACCGGAAAGGCGGCTCCGGCGACAGCGGGCCAGGCCGGGGGCCGCGGCCAGCGGGATCTGCTGCTGCTGCTGGACGGGCACTCCCTGGCCTACCGCGCCTTCTTCGCGCTGCCGATAGAGAACTTTTCCACCACCACCGGCCAGCCGACCAATGCGGTCTACGGATTCACCGCCATGCTCATCAACGTCCTGCGGGACGAGCGGCCCACGCACGTGGCCGTGGCCTTCGACCGCGGCGAGCCGACGTTCCGGCACGAGCAGTGGGTCGAGTACAAGGCGAACCGGCGGGAGACGCCGGCCGACTTCCGCAGCCAGCTCAGCCTGATTTTCGAGGTGCTCGACGTGCTGGGTATCCAGCGGCTGTCGAAGGCCGGCTACGAGGCCGACGACCTCATCGCCACGCTGGCCACCCAGGCGGCCGGGCAGGACATGGACGTGCTCATCGTCAGCGGCGATCGCGACGTGCTCCAGCTCGTGTCCGGCGATGTGACGGTCCTGATGACCCGGCGCGGGATCAGCGACATGACCCGGTTCACGCCCGAGGCCGTTCAGGAGAAATACGGGCTGACGCCGCAGCAGTACCCGGACTTCGCGGCCATCCGGGGCGATCCGAGCGACAACCTGCCCAATATCCCCGGCGTCGGCGAGAAGACGGCGACCAGGTGGATCGCGGAGTTCGGCTCGCTCGACGCGCTGGTGGACCGGGTCGACGAGGTCAAGGGCAAGGCTGGCGACGCCTTGCGCGAGCACCTGGGCAACGTGCTGCGCAACCGGCAGCTCACCGAGCTGGCCAAGGACGTACCGCTCGACGTCGGCCCGCGCGACATGCTGCCTGTGCCCTGGGACAGGGACGCGATCCACCAGCTGTTCGACACGCTCCAGTTCCGGGTGCTGCGCGAGCGGCTGGTCGAGACCCTGCCCAACGGGATCGGGCAGGCCTCGGCGCAGGACGCGGGCCAGCCCGGGCCGCCGCAGCAGGGCTTCGAGATAACGGTGGCCACCCCGGGAGCCGACGAGCTGGCCGGCTGGCTGGACGAGCACGCGGCCGGCCCGCTGCGGTCCGGTCTGGCCATGTCCGGCACCTGGGGCCGCGGCACCGGCACGCTGATCGGCGCTGGCCATCGCGGCGCCCGACGGCGAGTGCGCGTTCATCGACCCCGAGGAGCTGCCCGCGGCCGACGAGCAGGCCCTCGCCGCCTGGCTGTCCGATCCGGCCATACCCAAGGCGGTGCACGACGCCAAGGGGCCGATGCACGCGCTGGAGGCCCGCGGCCTGGAGCTGGCCGGCCTGACCAGCGACACCGCGCTGGCCGCCTACCTGGCCCTGCCCGGCCAGCGGGCCTTCGACATGGGCGACCTGGTGCTGCGGTACCTGGGCCGGGAGCTCAGGGACGACGCCCCGGCCGGCCAGCTCACCCTGGAGGGCATCGGGGAGGACGACGAGGAGGACGCCGACGCGGCGGCCCGGGCCGCCCTGGCGCTGCGCGCCCGCGCCACCGCCGACCTGGCGGACGCGCTCGACCGTGACCTGGAGCAGCGCGGCGCCACCAAGCTGCTGCACGAGGTAGAGCTGCCCCTGGTCGCGGTGCTGGCCCGGATGGAACGCACCGGGATCGCCGCCGACACCGACCATTTTGCGGCGATGTCGGCGAGCCTGGGCGGCGAGGTGAAGGCCACCGAGCAGGCCGCCTACGCGGTGGTCGGCCGCGAGTTCAACCTCGGCTCGCCCAAGCAGCTGCAGGAAGTGCTGTTCAACGAGCTAGGCCTGCCCAAGACCAAGCGGATCAAGACCGGGTACACCACCGACTCGGAGGCGCTCACCACGCTGCTGGCCCAGACCGAGCACCCGGTGCTCGCGCACCTGCTGCGGCACCGGGACGTGGCCAGGCTCAAGAGCATCGTGGACTCGCTGATCCCGATGGCGGGCGAGGACGGCAGGATCCACACCACCTACAACCAGACCATCGCCGCGACCGGCAGGCTCTCCTCGGTGGACCCGAACCTGCAGAACATCCCGATCCGCACCGAGGAAGGCCGCCGGATCCGGCAGGGCTTCGTGGTGGGCCCCGGATACGAGTGCCTGCTGACCGCCGACTACAGCCAGATCGAGCTGCGCATCATGGCGCACCTGTCCGGCGACCAGGCGCTGGCCGCAGCGTTCGGCTCCGGGCACGACTTCCACGCCACGACCGCGTCACGGGTGTTCGGCGTGCCGCCCGGTGAGGTGACCGTCGAGCAGCGCAGCAAGATCAAGGCGATGAACTACGGGCTGGCCTACGGGCTGTCGGCGTTCGGGCTCTCGCAGCAGCTGCGGATCAGCGCGGACGAGGCACGCGGCCTGATGGAGGAGTACTTCCGGGAGTTCGGCGGGGTACGGGACTACCTGCACGCGGTTGTGGACCAGGCGCGGATGGACGGCTACACCCAGACCATCCTGGCCCGCCGCCGCTACCTTCCGGATCTGTCCTCCGACAACCGGCAGCGCCGGGAGATGGCCGAGCGGATGGCGCTCAACGCGCCGATCCAGGGGTCGGCGGCCGACATCATCAAGATCGCCATGCTCGCGGTAGACGCCGCGCTGCGGGCACGCGGGCTGGGTTCGCGGATGCTGCTCCAGGTGCACGACGAGCTGATCTTCGAGGTGGCCGCAGGAGAGCTCGACGCGCTCAAGGACCTGGTCGCCGGGGCCATGTGCGGGGCGTTCGAGATGTCGATCCCGCTCGGGGTCTCGTTCGGCACCGGCCGGAGCTGGGCCGAGGCCGGCCACTAGTCGTGTCCTACCTGCAACCTTGGCTCCGATTGACCCTCCGGGTTTGCTCTCATATGCTGATCGCTGCGCTGTGTCCTCGTGCGTCCGTCGCGATCGGCAGATCCTTTCGGCGGTTACCGGGCAGGTCCCGGCCGGATTTCCGGTCGCGGCACGTCCAAAACCCTGGCTCCGCAAGGTCTTTTGACCTTTATGTGGCGGATGCACGGGCCGGAGCGCAACCCCACTGAATCCTGTCCGCATCCGGAGCCGGCCCACACAATGACGAGCAGCACAGAGGCAACCTCGATCCCCAAAGTAGCGGTCAACGACATCGGGTCTGAGGAAGCCTTCCTCGCCGCGATCGATGAGACCATCAAGTACTTCAACGACGGTGACATCGTCGAAGGGACCGTCGTCAAGGTCGATCGGGACGAGGTCTTGCTCGATATCGGCTACAAGACCGAAGGCGTCATCCCCTCCCGCGAGCTGTCGATCAAGCACGATGTCGACCCCAACGACGTCGTCAAGGTCGAGCGAGCACATCGAGGCCCTCGTCCTGCAGAAGGAGGACAAGGAGGGCCGGCTGATCCTGTCCAAGAAGCGCGCCCAGTACGAGCGCGCCTGGGGCACGATCGAGAAGATCAAGGAGGAGGACGGCGTCGTCAACGGCACCGTGATCGAGGTGGTCAAGGGCGGCCTGATCCTTGACATCGGGCTGCGCGGCTTCCTGCCCGCCTCGCTGGTGGAGATGCGCCGGGTGCGCGACCTGCAGCCGTACGTCGGCCGGGAGATCGAAGCCAAGATCATCGAGCTGGACAAGAACCGCAACAACGTGGTGCTGTCCCGCCGGGCCTGGCTGGAGCAGACGCAGTCCGAGGTCCGGCACAACTTCCTCAACACGCTGCAGAAGGGCCAGATCCGCAAGGGCGTGGTCTCCTCCATCGTCAACTTCGGCGCGTTCGTCGATCTCGGCGGCGTGGACGGGCTGGTGCACGTATCCGAGCTGTCCTGGAAGCACATCGACCACCCGGGCGAGGTCGTCGAGGTCGGCCAGGAGGTCACCGTCGAGGTGCTGGACGTGGACATGGACCGCGAGCGTGTCTCGCTGTCGCTGAAGTCCACCCAGGAAGACCCGTGGCAGCAGTTCGCCCGCACCCACCAGATCGGCCAGGTCGTTCCGGGCCGGGTCACCAAGCTGGTGCCGTTCGGCGCGTTCGTCCGGGTCGAGGAGGGCATCGAGGGCCTGGTGCACATCTCCGAGCTGGCCGACCGGCACGTGGAGATTCCCGAGCAGGTCGTGCAGGTGGGCGACGAGATCTTCGTCAAGATCATCGACATCGACCTGGACCGGCGGCGGATCAGCCTGTCGCTCAAGCAGGCCAACGAGGGCACGATCGGCGAGGCCGTCGGCGACGACTTCGACCCGACTCTCTACGGCATGCCCGCCACCTACGACGATCAGGGCGCGTACGTCTACCCCGAGGGGTTCGATCCCGAGACGCAGGAGTGGCTCTCCGGCTACGACGCGCAGCGCGAGGAGTGGGAGCGCCAGTACGCCCAGGCCCGGTCCAGGTTCGAGGCGCACCGCCGCCAGGTGGAAGAGGCGCGCAAGGGCGACAGCGGCGACGATGTCGATGTCAATAGCGATGTCGATGGCGATGGCGGCAGCGCGGCCGTCCCGCAGGACTCCGATAACACCGCCACCGGCGCGCTGGCCTCCGACGAGGCGCTGGCGGCGCTGCGGGACAAGCTCTCCGGCGGGCAGGACTGACCAGCTCCGCCCGGCGTGCTCAAGGTCGGGCTCACCGGCGGGATCGCCGCGGGCAAGAGCGAGGTGTCACGGCGCCTCGCTGAGCGGGGTTCGGTGATCATCGACGCCGACGCGGTCGCCCGCGAGGTCGTCGCCTCCGGCACGCCCGGCCTGGTCGAGATCGCTGCCACGTTCGGTCCCGAAGTGCTGGACGCCGGCGGCGCGCTGGACCGCGGCAGGCTCGGCGAGATCGTGTTCGCCGATTCCGGGCTGCTCGGCAAGCTCAACGCGATCGTCCATCCCCTGGTGGCCGAACGGATGCTGGAGATCGAGCGCGCGGCCTCGCCGGACGCCGTCGTCGTTCATGACGTGCCGCTGCTGGCCGAGAACCGGCTGGCGGACCAGTACGACGTGGTGGTCGTTGTGGACGTGCCGCCCGAGGTCCAGATGGACCGGCTGACCCGGCTGCGCGGCATGCCGGAAGACCAGGCACGGGCCCGGCTCGGCGCGCAGGCCAGCCGGGAGCAGCGGCTGGCCGTCGCCGACATCGTGATCGACAACTCCGGCCCGCTGGACGGCCTCGACCACCGGGTTGACGGCCTGTGGGAAGAACTTCGCCGCCGCGAGCGCTGATTAATGGTGGCCGCTTTGTCGTACCGGCCGCCTACAGTGAGCGAGTGATAGTGCAGCAGAATGCCGTGCCAGCCTGGGGGGTGCCGCCATGCGTCCGGTGACCGACCTTCAGCGTAAGGTCGCGCCGTTCGAGGTGGTCACGGACATGGTCCCGGCGGGCGACCAGCCGCAGGCCATCGCCGCGATGGAACGGCGGATCCGGGCCGGGGAGAAGGACACCGTGCTGCTCGGTGCCACCGGCACCGGCAAGACCGCGACGATCGCCTGGCTGGCGGAGAAGCTGCAGCGGCCGACCCTGGTCATGCTGCCGAACAAGACGCTGGCCGCGCAGTTCGCCAACGAGCTGCGGGAGATGCTCCCGCACAACGCGGTCGAGTACTTCGTCTCCTACTACGACTACTACCAGCCGGAAGCGTACATCCCGCAGACCGACACCTACATCGAGAAGGACTCCTCGATCAACGATGAGGTGGAGCGGCTGCGGCACTCGGCGACCAACTCGCTGCTCACCCGGCGGGACACGATCGTGGTCGCGTCGGTCTCCTGCATCTACGGCCTCGGCACGCCGCAGGAGTACGTGGACCGGATGGTCACGCTCAAGGTGGGCGACACGATCGAGCGGGACGCGCTGCTCCGCAGGCTGGTCGGCATGCAGTACGCGCGCAATGACGTCGCGTTCACCCGCGGCACGTTCCGGGTGCGCGGCGACACGATCGAAGTCATCCCGGTCTACGAGGAGCTCGCCGTCAGGATCGAGATGTTCGGCGACGAGATCGAGCGGCTGATGACGCTGCATCCGCTGACCGGCGAGGTGATGACCGAGGACGAGGAGGTTCATCTGTTCCCGGCCTCGCACTACGTCGCGGGTCCGGAACGGATGGAGCGCGCGATCGCCGGGATCGAGGTCGAGCTGGCCCAGCGGCTGGCCGAGCTGGAGCGGCAGGGCAAGCTGCTCGAGGCGCAGCGGCTGCGCATGCGCACCACCTACGACATCGAGATGCTGCGCCAGATCGGCAGCTGCGCGGGGATCGAGAACTATTCGCGGCACATCGACGGCCGCGAGGCGGGCAGCCCGCCCAATACGCTGCTCGACTACTTTCCCGAGGACTTCCTGCTCGTGATCGATGAGTCGCACAACACGGTGCCGCAGATCGGGGCCATGTACGAGGGTGACGTGTCCCGCAAGCGGGCGCTGGTCGAGCACGGCTTCCGGTTGCCGAGCGCGATCGACAACCGCCCGCTGACCTGGGATGAGTTCGGTGAGCGCATCGGCCAGACCGTCTACCTGTCGGCCACGCCTGGGCCGTTCGAGCTGCAGCGGGTCGGCGGCGACGTGGTCGAGCAGGTGATCAGGCCGACCGGACTGGTCGATCCCGAGGTCATCGTCAAGCCGACCAAGGGCCAGATCGACGACCTGGTGGACGAGATCAGGCAGCGGGCCGAGCGGAGCGAGCGGGTGCTGGTCACGACGCTGACCAAGAAGATGGCCGAGGACCTCACCGACTACCTGCTCGAACTCGGCGTCCGGGCCCGCTACTTGCACAGCGAGGTGGATACCCTGCGCCGGGTGGAGCTGCTGCGCGAGCTGCGGATCGGCCAGTACGACGTGCTGGTCGGCATCAACCTGCTCCGCGAGGGGCTGGACCTGCCTGAGGTGTCGCTGGTGTCGATCCTGGACGCGGACAAGGAAGGCTTCCTGCGCTCGGGGACCTCGCTGATCCAGACCATCGGCCGGGCGGCGAGGAACGTCTCCGGCGAGGTGCACATGTACGCCGACGTGATCACCCCCTCGATGCGGCGGGCGATCGACGAGACGAACCGGCGCAGGGAGAAGCAGGTCGCCTACAACACCGCCCGCGGGCTCGACCCGATGCCGCTGCGCAAGCGGATCGCCGACATCCTGGACCAGCTCATGCGGGAGGACGCGGACACCGAGCAGCTGCTCGGCGGCGGCGGGCGGCAGCAGAGCCGGGGCAAGAGCCCGGTTCCCGGGCTGTCGTCCCGGGCGCGCGGGCGCACCGCGGCCGGTCATGCCGAGGCCGGCCAGGGCCGCGGGGGTGCCGCGGCCGGGGAGCAGAGCGAGGCCCGCCGGGATGTGCTGGAGCTCATCGGCCAGCTCACCGAGCAGATGCATACCGCCGCAGCGGAGCTGCAGTTCGAGATCGCCGCCCGGCTGCGGGACGAGATCCGGGAGCTCAAGCACGAGCTGCGCGGCATGCAGGCGGCCGGCGTCTCGAGCACGCCGGCTGAAGCCGAAGCGTTCATGCTGCTCTGGCGATGCAAGTCGCCGCCTCGCCGGATGGCGCGGTTCTAATCGCCGGTCACGCCGTCGATCTGCTCCCGGAGGAGGTCGGCGTGACCGTTGTGCCGCGCGTACTCCTCGATCATGTGCAGGTAGACCCAGCGCAGGTCGTAGATCCCGCCCTCGGGGTGGCGGAACGTGTCGTCCAGAGACCTGCCTTCGGCGGTCTGCCGGGCCAGCTCGCATTCCCGGGTGAACGTCGCGAAGTCGGCCTCCGCCCCGCTGGCCTCGGCCAGGTCGAAGTCGCCGTCGGGAAACTCGTCGCTGCAGTACAGGTAGCCTGCCTCCGACTGCCCGCCGAACCGGCGCCTGAACCACGAGCGCTCGACCTCGGCCATGTGCCTGACCAGCCCGAGCAGCGACAGCGACGACGGGGCAACGGCCCGCTCGACCAGCTGCTCGCCGGTCAGGCCCTGGCACTTGAACAGCAGCGTCAGCCGGTGGTAGTCCAGCCAGGCCTCCAGCGCGGCCCGCTCGGCGTTGACCGTCGGCGGCTCGGTGCGCGATACTTCAGGTGCGGTCCAGGTCATCACGCCATCGTGGTGTAGCTGCCTGACGTCGGCAACAGGATTTCCTCAGTTGCTCGCGCGTTCCTGGCCTGCCCGCCCTGACGGTGCCCGGTGGCAGACTAGTTCCCGCGTTCGGGATCTGCCCCCCGCGGCGGAAAGGGCCGGGATGTCCTGGGTGGTGTTCGACTTCGGCGGCGTCATCGTCACGCCTCAGCCCGAGGAGGACGTGGCCGCACTCGCGGCGGCTGCCGGGGTGACCACGGCCGAGTTCGGCCGCGCATACTGGCCGCCCCGCTTCGCCTACGACACCGGGGAGCTGTCCGCGCAGACGTTCTGGCAGGATGTCGCCGGCCGCCTCGGCCGGTCCTTCGCCCGCGCGCAGATCGCCGAGCTCGTCGCGCTGGACATCGCCAGCTGGTCGCATCTGTGCGCCGGAACCGTTCGGCTGGTGCACGACCTGAAGGCGGCAGGGAAACGGCTGGCAGTGCTGTCCAACCAGCCTCCCGAGCAGGCCGAGGCCGTGGCGGCGATGCCGGTGGCCGGGCAGTTCGAGCACCTGCTGTTCAGCTGCGACTTCAAGGCGGGCAAGCCGGACCCCGGCTGCTTCACGCAGGCGCTGCACCGGCTGGGCGCGCCCGCCGGGGAAGTGATCCTGGTCGATGACCGCGAGGAGAACGTCAGGGCCGCGGTCCAGATGGGCATGCGCGCCATCCGGTTCACCAGCCCGCAGCAGGCACGGACCAGGCTCGCCGGAATCTTCGGGCCCGACGGCCTGTTACCTGGGCTGAGACGATGACAGCCCCCGGGCCGGCCCGGACAGGCGCCGAAACTCAGTGCGGGCCGGGCAGAAGCTGAGCGTAAGGTCGAAAGGTGCTGGCGAGTCTGATCGCGGTGGTGGTCGCGCCCCTGTGCTACGGGGTGGCTGCCGTCATGCAGGCCACGGCCGTCCGGGCCGCGAGCCGGCCCGCGGGCCCGCAGGGCACGGGAGCGTTTGCCGGGGTCGATCCGGGTCTGATCGTCCGCATGTTCCGGCAATGGCGGTTCGTGGCCAGCCTGGGCCTGGACATGCTGGGATTCATCGCGCAGCTCGTGGCGCTGCACCGGCTTCCGCTGTTCGCCGTCCAGGCGATCATCGCCGCCAACCTGGCTGTCACCGCCGTGTTCGCCTCCTGGCTGATGGGCGTGGTCCTCGGCTGGCGGGAGTGGCTGGCGGTCGGCGGGGTCATCGTCGGAGTCGGGCTGCTCGGCGCCTCCGCGGGCGCCGAGGGCGCGACCGGCGTCGGAAACACGTTCAAGCTCGCGCTCATCGTGGCCGTGGCCGGCATCGGGATGATCGGCCTGGCCGTCGCCCGGCTGCCGGGACCGGCCAGGACGCCGCTGCTGGGGGCGACGGCAGGCCTGGGCTACGGGGTGCTGGCGGTCGCCGCGCGGGTGCTGACCGGCTACTCGCCCGCGGCCCTGTTCCGCGATCCCGCCGCTTACGCGCTCGCCGCGGCCGGGATCGTGTCGTTCCTGTTCTACGCCTCGGCCCTGGAGGGCGGGAGCGTGACGGTGGCCGTCGCGGCCGTCGTCCTGGTGGAGACGGTGCCTCCCGCGGCCGTCGGGGTCCTGCTGCTCGGCGACAAGACCAGGCACGGGCTGGCCGGGGTGGCCATCGCCGGGTTCATCGTGGCGGTGGTCAGCGCGGTGATGCTCGCCCGGTTCGGCCAGTCCGAGCGCCAGAGTCAGGGCAAACCCGGAGTCATGCCCGCGCAGTCCTCGGGCGGCGACCCGCACCCGGCGACGAGATGCTGAACCCGCAGCCCCGGCCCGGCGGCGCTGCCGGCCCTGGCTACTGCGCGAGCCGGAACACCGGGTAGCTTTCGCCTTCGGCAGGGTGCACGAATACGGCGATCACCGGCAGCCCGGGCCGAAGCCCCGCGGTCCCCGTTCCGCCGATGCCCGTTCCGCCGGTCCCCGTTCCGCCGGTGCCCTCCAGCCGCGTCCGCAGCCACGGTCCCTCGTCGAGTTCCACCAGGGCCAGCACGCTGGGCGCATCGCGAACCCCGGACGCACCGGGGGTCTCGAAGTCATCAGGCGGACCAGCGGGGCCGGGCTTCCCGGCGGGCAGCACCGCCCAGCTGATCAGGCGGCCGTGCCCCGCGGCCTGCTCCCACCGCGGGTCGGCGGCGCCGCACGCGGGGCAGCCGGTGGCCCCCGGATCAAGCCAGCGGTCGCAGCCGGCGCAGCGCTTGATCAGCAGGACGTCCCGCGCCGCCGCCGCGAAAAACGAGGCCGAGCGGTCGTCCGCCGCGATGATGCCAACATCCATCGGCCGCCTCCGCTCACTCGCCGATCCCGGCCCGGATGCGGTGCAGGACCGGCGGCAGCTCGCCGGCATGCACCACGCCCAGGCGCTGGGTCGCCCTGGTCAGAGCCACATAGAGATCGCTGTGCCCGCGCGGCGACTCGGCCAGGATCTCGCCGGGCTCGGCAACGATCACCGAGTCGAACTCCAGCCCCTTGGCCTGGCGGACGCTGAGCACCACCACCGTGTTCTCGAGCTCCGCGTCCGCGCCGACCGACGCGCCCGGCACGGCGTCCCGGACCGCGTCGCCCAGCTCACCGAGCCGCGCCGCGGGGACGATCACCGCCACCCGGCCGTCACCCACCGCCGTCGCCTCGCGCGCGGCCACCTCGGCCAGCCGGCTGCCCAGCTGGCCGGCCGTGACCTGCACGTGCCACGGCTCGACTCCGGATTCCCGCACCGATCGCGGCAGGTCAGACACCGCGCCCGGACCGATCGCCGCCGCCACGTCGGCGGCCACGGCCATGATCTCGGCGGGTGTCCGGTAGTTGACGGTCAGCCGTTCCAGTCGCCACCGCTGCTGCAGGTACGGTTCGAGGACCTCCCCCCAGGACGACGTGCCGGCCGGATCGCCGGTCTGCGCGACGTCACCGACCAGGGTCATGGACCGGGTCGGGCAGCGCCGCATCAGCATCCGCCACGCCATCGGCGACAGTTCCTGCGCCTCGTCCACGATGACGTGCCCGAACGCCCACGTCCGGTCGGCCGCGGCCCGCTCCGCCGTGGTCAGGTAGTCCTCCTGGGCATAGCGCTCGGCCAGCCGCTGCGCGTCGATCAGGTCGGAGGCCAGCAGGACCTCGGGGTCCTGCAGGTCACGAGAGAGAAGATCGACCACGCCGCCCGCGTACTCCACCCTTTCCCTGCGCTCCCGCTCCGCCCTGGCCCGCTGCGCCCCGTCATCGCCACCGAGCAGCTCCGCCGCCTCGTCGAGCAGCGGAATGTCGGCCACCGCCCAGCGGCCGTCGCGGTCGCGCTGCAGCAGCGCGCGGTCGGTCTCGGCAAACCGGGGGGCCGCCCGGCGCAGCCGCCCTGGGGAGGAGAAGAGGTCGCCGAGCAGCCGCTGCGGGGTCAGGTTCGGCCACAGCCGGCCGATCACGGCCCGGACCTCCGCGTCAGCGCGCAGTTCGCGCGCGATGTCGTCCAGCTGGACCTCATCGAGCACGCTGTGGTCCGGCGGGCCCTGTTCGCCGAGGATCTCCGCGACCATGGCGTCGGTCTGCCGCAGGCTCTCGCGCATCCGGCCGGCCACCTGCCGGGCCAGCGTGCTGATGATCTCGCGAACGAAGATGGGCCTGGCCTGATTGTGCGGCCGCCGGGATCTCCTGGCCTTCTCCCTGGCCCGGACGCACGCCTCGCGGTCCAGGCGCAGCACCTCACCCTGGTACCGGATTTCGATCGCCTGGCGCGGTACCTGCTGCCTGTCCCTGACCGCGGCCGCCACCACCTTCGCCATTGCCAGCCTGCCCTTGATGACCGATACGCCGGGCGCGTCCTCGCGCTGCGGGGTGACCCCGGGATACAGCTCGCTCAGCGTGGACAGGACCACCCCGGTCTCGCCGAGTGCGGGCAGCACCTGCCCGATGTAGCGCAAGAACGTCGCGTTCGGCCCGACGATGAGCACGCCGCGCTTCTCCAGCTGCCGGCGGTGCGTGTACAGCAGGAAAGCGGCCCGGTGCAGCGCGACCGCGGTCTTCCCCGTGCCCGGGCCGCCCTGCACCACGAGCACGCCCTGCTGCGGCGAGCGGATGATCGTGTCCTGCTCAGCCTGGATGGTCTCCACGATGTCGGCCATCCGGCCGGTCCGGCTGGCGCCCACCGCCGCGAGCAGCGCGGCCTCTCCGGTGAGCCCCTGATGCTGGGCCCCCTGCGGGGCGCTCAGATCGAGCACCTCGTCGTCGAGGCCGACGACCTGCCTGCGCCGGGTCTTGATGTGCCTGCGGCGCGTGACGCCCTCAGGGGAAGCCGCGGTGGCGAGGTAAAAGGGCCGCGCGGCCGGTGCCCGCCAGTCCAGCAGCAGCGGCTCGTAGTCCGCGGACTCGTCTCGGATACCCATCCGCCCGATATAGCGCCGCTCGTCGCCAGCGAAGTCGAGACGGCCGAAGCACAGCCCGTTCTCCGCCGCGTCAAGCTGGGCTATCCGGGCGCTGAACATGCCGGCCGACGCATCGCGCTCGGTCCGGGCCGCCGGGGTGCCGCCGGATTCCCGCAGCGTCCTGGCCAGCCGGCCCGAGGCGCGCTCACGCAGGTCGTCGAGGCGGCCGTACAGCATCGTGACGTACTTCTGCTCGAGATCCAGTTCCTCGGCGTGAGCGGCGGAATCCCGTGCGCCGGCCGTGCCCGCGGGCGCCCCAGCCGGCCGCCGGGGCTTTTCCGCCCGGCCGGACGGCAATGCGCTCCTTGTCTTTGACAAGAAATCACTTCCCGGCTATAATCAGGACCGAGCCTCCATAACTGGAGGCTTTATTATTTGAGACGATAAACATTACCAAAAAGCTCCGCGCGCTGCGAATGGCCAGCCACGGCCGCGGTCGTACCGGCGGTGTCCGGCCCGGCCAGGGCGCCCGCGGGTGCTCAGCCTGGCGCTGCCGGGAGCGGCGTACCGGCTGAGGCGGGGATGCTTGCGGCCGCCGTCTCGCGCCGCGGGACGAGTCTCGGCGGGCCGGCCGTCGGGACGGGGTCCGGCAGCGTCCGGACAATGAACACACCTGGCTATTCATAGAGCTTCATTACTATGGAGTTCATCAGTAGGCTGACCCGATCTCGTGATCTCGGATTTGCGGTAGAGGGCACGCCGGGAGGATGACGGACAATAACGGATCGAGACTCCCGTGGCCGCCTTCGAGGGCAGCAGGCCGGGCCTCCGCCAAACCGCTGTGGGCGGATGCCGCCATGACCAACGCGGATACCTTCCGTCAAGTCCGGTTATGACCGGCCAGCCGGCCGCGGCTCAGGACCGGCCTGGCCGGCGCTGACGTGGTCGAGGACGGCCAGCAGGACCTCTGCCGCGGCGGCCTGGAACTGCGCATCGTCCACCAGTCCGTCCGCGCCGACCGCCGTCCGGGCTACGGTGATCCGGCGGCACGCGGGCTCGATGGGAACCGCCCCCACGTATCCGAGCACGCTGGCCAGCGACTGCTGGGCGCCGTCGCCTCGGCCCTCGGCCGCGACATTGATCCAGGCCACCGGCTTGCGGTAGATCTCGCCGCCGCCGACCGTCCAGTCGAGCAGGTTCTTGAAGCTGCCCGGCAGCCCGCCGGCGTACTCGGGGGTGCAGAACACGATGGCGTCCGCCGCGGTGATCTGCCGCCGCAGCCCGGCCACGGCCGGCGGCAGCGGATCCTGGTCATCGTCGGGATTGAACGCGGGCAGGCCTGCCATCTCGTCGTACAGCGCGGCGGTCACCGGGGGGGCCGCCAGGGCGCGCAGGGTACGCAGCGCGGCGGTGTTGGTCGATCCGCCGCGCGTGCTGCCCGAGACGAGCAGGATCCGGGCCGGCTCGCTGACCAGGGCGGGGCCGGGGTCTTGCGCCCCGGCTGGGGAGGCTGCGGTCACGGTCGTCCTTTCGTCCCCTCGGGCCGCTGCGGCCCGGGATTACCTCGGGTGCGGACTCAGGATCAACGTCGAGTGATGCGCCAGGATTCCGCCGTTCCCGCTGACCAGGATCACGTCGCTGCCCGGCGCCTGCCGGGCGCCGCCGTGCCCCCGGGCCTGGATGACGGCCTCGGACAGCGGCGTGAAGCCCCACATGTAGTAGGAGGACAGCTGCCCCCCTCCGGTGTTCACCGGCAGCGACCCGCCGGGGGCGAGGGCTCCGGAGGCGGCGAACGGGCCGCCGTCGCCCTTCGCGCACAAGCCGTAGTCCTCCAGCGTGACGACGACCGTATAGGTGTAGCAGTCGTAGATCTGGGCCATGGTCACGTCGCCGACGCCGATGCCCGCCATGGCCATCGCGGCCTGGCCGGCGGTGGCGGCCCCCGTGCGCAGGCCGAACTCGCTGCCCCGCGCCATCTGATGGCCGGGGTGCCCCTGACCCCAGCCCCAGACGTGCACCGGCGGCCGGCGCAGGCCTGCCGCCCGGTCCGCGCTGGTGAGCACCACCGCGATGCTGCCGTTGGAGACCAGGCAGCAGTCCAGCAGGTGCAGCGGCTCGACGATCCACCGCGAGGCCTGGTGCTCGCCGATGGTGAGCGGGTCGCGGAACTGGGCCCGGGGATTGCCGGCCGCCCACGCGCGCTGCGCGACGGCGACCGCGCCGAACTGCTCGCTCGTGGTGCCGTAGCAGGCCATGTGCCGGCGCGCCGCGAGGGCGTACTCGGCCGTGACGGTGCGGTAGCCGAATCCCGCCGCCAGGCCGGGCAGCCCCTGCCGCTGCGCCCTGGCGGCTGCCGGCCGGTGGCCGCCCTGCAGGCCGAACGTCGCGCCGGCCCGTGCCCCCGCTTGCAGCGGCGTGTCGGCGAACACGCAGGCCACCGCGCTGGCCGAGCCGCTGATGATGGCGAGCGAGGCGAGCTGGACCGCCGCCCCCGCGGAGGCGCCGTAGGCGTTGATCACACTGAGCAGGCGCAGGTCCCGCAGCCCCAGTATCTGGGCCAGGCCGATATCGAGGACGCCGCCGGCGATCCCCGGGCAGATCAGCAGCCCGTCCAGGTCGCCCAGCTCCAGGCCGGCATCGGCGGTCGCGAGCCGCACCGCGTCGGCGGCCAGCCGCCGGGGGGTTCGGCCGTAGACCTTGCCGAGCTCGGTCAGGCCAAGCCCCGCGATCGCCGCCGTCGCCACGGGTCTCACCGTACCGAACGCGACTGCGCCCGGACCGGGGCGAGTTCAGCGTCCCGCATCGCCGGGCAGCCGGCCCGGTGCCGCGAGTCCGGTGTCGGATGGGGTGATGACCACCGCCTTCCTGTTATCCTGAGGGTCCGTGGAGCGGAGGCACAGGCCGCATCGCACCGACCACGGGAGACCATCTTGACCACATCTGGGCGCGCGCCCCGGGAGATCGAAACCAGGCACCTGTTCGTCACCGGGGGAGTCGCCTCCAGTCTCGGCAAGGGGCTTACCGCGTCCAGCCTCGGGCGGCTGCTGAAGCTGCGCGGGCTGCGGGTGACGATGCAGAAGCTCGATCCGTATCTCAACGTCGATCCGGGCACCATGAACCCGTTCCAGCACGGCGAGGTGTTCGTGACCGATGACGGCACCGAGACCGACCTCGATGTCGGGCACTACGAGCGCTTTCTGGACACCGAGCTGAAGGGCTCGGCGAACGTCACCACCGGGCAGATCTACTCCACCGTGATCGCCAAGGAGCGCCACGGCGCGTACCTGGGGGACACCGTCCAGGTCATCCCGCACATCACCAACGAGATCAAGTCCCGGATCCTCGAGATGGCAGGCCCCGAGGTCGACGTGGTGATCACCGAGGTAGGCGGAACGGTGGGCGACATCGAGTCGCAGCCGTTCCTCGAGGCGATCCGCCAGATCAGGCATGAGATCGGCCGCGACCGCTGCTTCTTCCTGCATGTGTCGCTGCTGCCCTTCATCAAGCCGTCCGGCGAGGTGAAGACCAAGCCGACGCAGCACTCGGTTGTCGCGCTGCGCAGCATCGGCATCCAGCCCGACGCGATCGTCTGCCGGTCCGAGCATCCGATCAGCGGCGGCCTCAAGAGCAAGATCAGCCTGCTGTGCGACGTGGACGAGGAAGGCGTGGTGTCGGCGGCGGACGCGGTCTCGATCTATGACATCCCGCGGGTGCTGCACGCCGAAGGCCTCGACGCCTACGTGGTGCGGCGGCTTGCCCTGCCGTTCCACGACGTGGACTGGACCGACTGGGATGAGCTGCTGCGCCGGGTGCACCGGCCTGCCCGCAGCGTCACGATCGCCCTGGTCGGCAAGTACGTGGACCTGCAGGACGCCTACCTGTCGCCGCGCGAGGCGCTGCTGGCCGGCGGGTTCGCGAACGATGCCAAGGTCACCATCCGCTGGGTAACCAGCGACGACTGCCAGACGCCCGAGGGCGCCGCCCGCCAGCTCGACGGGGTCGACGGCGTGCTCATTCCCGGCGGCTTCGGGGTGCGCGGGATCGAGGGCAAGATCGGCGCCGTGCGGCACGCGCGCACCCACGGCATCCCGCTGCTCGGCCTCTGCCTCGGGCTGCAGTGCGCGGCCATCGAGGTGGCCCGTGACCTGGCCGGCCTGGAGGGTGCCAACAGCACCGAGTTCGACCCGGACACCCCGTACCCGGTGATCGCGACCATGGCCGACCAGGAGGACGTGGTGGCGGGCGAGCGGGACATGGGCGGCACGATGCGGCTCGGCCTCTACCCGGCAAATCTCGCCGAGGGCAGCCTGGTGCGCGAGCTGTACGGGAAGGACACGGTCGAAGAGCGGCACCGGCACCGGTACGAGGTCAACAACGCCTACCGGGAGGTGCTCGAGCAGGCCGGGCTGGCCTGCTCGGGATTGTCGCCCGACGGCCGCCTGGTCGAGTTCGTCGAGCTGCCCCGCAGCGTGCACCCGTTCTTCGTGGCCACCCAGGCGCACCCGGAGTTCCTGTCCCGCCCGACCAGGCCGCACCCGCTGTTCTCCGGCCTGGTCCGCGCCGCGCTCGAGCAGTCACGGACCGGCAGCATCGCCACCGCCCCGGCCGGCCAGCGCGCGGTCGCCAGCGCGTGACCGGCCCGCGGCACGCCGGCTACCGGGCGGGTGCGGACCCGGCTCCCGGGGGTGGCCCGAAGGGCCCGGAGGGCCCGGAGCTGGCCGACGCCGCCGAGCAGTGGCAGGTGCTGGACTCGGTTGAGCAGGCCCGCAGCCACGTGGTTGCGCTCCGCACGGACCTGGTGCTCATGCCGGACGGCACGTCAGCCGAACGGGACGTGGTGGTGCACCCCGGCGCGGTCGGCATCGTGGCCCTCGACGGGGACGACCAGGTGCTGATGATCCGCCAGTACCGGCACCCGGTGGGCCGGATGCTCTGGGAGATCCCGGCCGGCCTGCGCGACGTCGCCGGCGAGCCGCCCGGCGTGACCGCCGAGCGTGAGCTGCTCGAGGAGACCGGCTACCGGGCGCGCGACTGGCGCGTGCTTGTCGACTACTTCTCCTCGCCGGGGATGACCGACGAGCGGCTGCGGGTCTACCTGGCGCGCGGCCTGTCCGAGATCGGCCACGCCGAACGGGCTTTCGTACCCCAGCACGAGGAAGCGCACCTGCTGCTGGCCTGGGTGCCGCTGGACCGTGCCGTCAACCTGATCCTGGCGGGTGAGCTGCACAACGGAGTGGCCGCAGTGGGTATCTTGTCGGCGTATGCCGCCAGGCGGGACGGGTTCGCGGGGCTGCGCCCCGTAGACGCGCCGGAGCGCTAAGCGGCGGCCGGGAGGCTCGTCAGGACTCAATCCGACCGGCAACGGGGCCGGCGGCCAGGCGACCAGGAAGGCTGGCAGCCATGAAGGTGGGCGTGCCGAAGGAAGTCAAGAACAGCGAAGACCGGGTGGCTCTCACTCCGTCGGGCGCGCACGAGCTGGTGCGGGCCGGGCACCAGGTGTTCGTCGAGGAGCGGGCGGGGATCGGGTCGGCGATCCCGGACGAGGACTTCGTCGCGGCCGGGGCCACGATCCTCGGCACGGCCGACGAAGTGTGGGACACCGCCGACCTGGTCCTGAAGGTCAAGGAGCCGATCTCCGAGGAATACCACCGGATGCGCAAGGGGCAGGTGCTCTTCACCTACCTGCACCTGGCCGCGTCCCGGCCGTGCACCGACGCGCTGCTCGAGTCCGGCATCACCTCGGTCGCGTACGAGACCGTGCAGCTGCCCGACGGATCGCTGCCGCTGCTCGCGCCCATGTCCGAAGTCGCCGGCCGGATGGCACCCCAGGTCGGGGCGCATCACCTGCAGAGCGACGGCGGCGGCCGCGGCGTGCTCATGGGCGGCGTGTCCGGGGTGTACGCGGCGAAGGTTGTGGTGCTCGGGGCCGGCGTGTCGGGCATGAGCGCGGCGGCCATCGCCCTCGGCATGCAGGCCGAGGTGCTGCTGGTGGACAAGAACATCGCGCGGCTGCGGTCCGCGGACGCGATCTACCAGGGGCACCTGCAGACCGTCGCGTCCAACGCGTACGAGATCGAGCGGGCCGTCATCGACGCCGACCTGGTCATCGGGGCGGTGCTCGTGCCGGGCGCCAAGGCGCCCGTGCTGGTCTCCAACCAGCTCGTGTCCCGGATGAAGTCCGGCTCGGTGCTGGTGGACATCGCCATCGATCAGGGCGGCTGTTTCGAGGACTCGCATCCCACCACGCACGCCGACCCCACCTACCGGGTGCACAATTCGCTGTTCTACTGCGTGGCCAACATGCCGGGCGCGGTGCCGCACACCTCCACCTACGCGCTGACCAACGTGACCCTGCCGTACGTCCTGGAGATCGCGAACCTCGGCTGGCGGGACGCGCTACGGGCCGACCCGGCGCTGGCCCTGGGCCTGAACACGCACGAGGCGATCCTCACCTGCCCGCCGGTCGGCGAGTCGCTCGGCCTGCCCTCGGTCAGCCAGGTCGAGGTGCTGAACTGATCACGGTCGCGGACGCGATCGGCGGGTACCTCGATCACCTGGCGGTCGAGCGCGGGCTCGCCGCCAGCACGCTCGAGTCCTACCGCAGGGATCTGCTGCGCTACCGCGACGCGCTGGCCGGCCGGGGAAAGACGTCGATGGGCGAGCTCACCGGCGCGGACATCGCGGCCTTCCTGGCCGGGCTGCGGGAGGGGGACGAGCTGCACGCTCCGCTGGCCGCCAGCTCCGCCGGGCGGGCCGTGGTCGCGGTGCGCGGGCTGCACGCCTTCGCCGCCGCGCAGGGGCTGACCGCCGCCGACCCGGCCCGGCAGGTGCGGCCGCCAGCGCCGCCGCGGCGGCTGCCCAAGGCGATCACCGTGGACGAGGTAGAGCGGCTGCTGGCCGCGGCCGGGACCGGCGACGCGGCCACGGCGGTCCAGTTCAGGGACCGGGCCCTGCTCGAGTTCCTGTACGGGACGGGTGCGCGGATCTCGGAGGCCGTCGGCCTCGACATCGACGAGCTCGACCTGGCGGGCGAGGAGGTGGTCCGGCTGTCCGGCAAGGGCGGCAAGCAGCGCATCGTCCCGGTCGGCAGCTACGCGAGCCAGGCGCTGCAGGCCTACCTCGTCCGGGCCCGCCCGGCCCTGGCCGCGGCCGCCGCCAGGTCAGCCGCGCCCCCGGCCCGCGCCTCCGCCGGGCCGCCGTCTTCCTCAATGCCCGCGGCGGCCGGCTGACCAGGCAGGGCGCGTGGCTGGTGCTGCACGCGGCCGCCGACCGGGCCGGGCTGGCCTCGCTGTCGCCGCACACCCTGCGGCATCCTTACGCCACCCACCTGCTGGATGGCGGCGCCGACATCAGGGTGGTGCAGGAACTGCTCGGCCACGCCTCGGTGACGACCACCCAGATCTACACGCTGGTGACGGTGGACAAGCTCCGCGAGGTGTACGCCGCCGCCCACCCCCGCGCCCTCGGCTGACCGAGGGCTCCGGCCAGGCCGCGCCGCGCTGCCGCACCGCCTGGACAAGATCAAGCTTGCCCATATCGGGGCGATATCGGCGCTATCGGTGAGTCGGCTTGCTGCGCCCTGGTGCAGGCCCTAGAGTCCGGGATCAGCGGAGGGTACTGCGAGTCCGCTCGGGAGGTTCAGCAGTTGGTGGCAACATCCCGCACGACCAGAGCGCAAGGTTCCGCGCGACGAACGGCTCGATCCCGCGGGCCGCCGGATTCCCGTCTTCCCCGAGCCCGAGCCCCTGCTCGCGCACGGCCCCGCTCGGGTGTGCGCGGTCTGCAACCAGAAGGGCGGGGTCGGCAAGACGACGACCACGATCAACCTGGGCGCCGCTCTCGCCGACTACGGCCGGCGGGTGCTGCTGGTCGACTTCGACCCGCAGGGAGCGCTGTCGGTCGGTCTGGGCATCCAGCCGCACGAGCTGGAGAGCTCGGTCTACAACCTGCTCATGGAGCGCGGCGTCACCGTCCAGCGACGTGCTGCTCAAGACCAACGTCAACGGCATGGACCTGCTGCCCAGCAACATCGACCTGTCCGGCGCCGAGGTGCAGCTGGTGCACGAGGTCGGCCGGGAGTTCGTGCTCGGCGGCGTGCTCGAGCCGGTGCTGTCCGAGTACGACGTCGTGCTCATCGACTGCCAGCCCTCGCTCGGCCTGCTCACCGTCAACGCGCTCGCCTGCGCCGACGGGGTCCTCGTCCCGCTCGAATGCGAGTACTTCGCGATGCGCGGGGTGGCTCTGCTGATGGAGACGATCGACAAGGTGTCGCGCCGGCTGAACCCCAAGCTGGAGCATGGACGGCCTGCTCGCCACCATGTACGACTCGCGCACGCTGCACACCCGTGAGGTGCTGTCCAGCGTGGTGCAGGGGTTCGGCGACAAGGTGTTCCACACGGTGATTAACCGCACCGTTCGGTTTCCTGACGCCACGGTGGCCGGGGAGCCAATAACTCGTTTTGACTCCTCCTCGATGGCGGCGAGCTCGTATCGTGAGCTTGCCAAGGAGGTGCTGGTGCGGTGGCGGCAGACGGAGCCCGGGGGTCCAGGTCACGGCGGGTGAGGCTGCCTGGGATCTCCGAACTGCTGCGTCCGGTCCCGGCCGGACCCGTCATCGATGGCGACCGCCAGGCCAGCGGGCGTGAGACGCACACCCAGAAGATCACGGTGTACCTGTCCGCCGAGGAACTGCTCGATCTGGAGCGCGGCACGGCTGGCACTGCGCGGGTACGGGATATCGGCCGACCGCGGGCGCCTGGTCCGGGAGGCGATCGCCGTCCTGCTTGCCGACCTAGAGGTCCAGGGGAGGGACAGCCTGCTGGCCCGGCGGCTCGACAGCGGAACGCGAACGGACATTGGTGACGGACAACCCGGCCAGCGGTGACGAGGCTACGGCCGACAGCGGCAGCGCTCCAGGCTTCGAGGTCCACCTCGACGTGTTCGAGGGCCCGTTCGACCTGCTGCTCGCGCTGATCTCCAAGCACAAGCTGGACATCACCGAGGTCGCGCTGTCCCAGGTCACCGACGAGTTCATCGGCTACATCCGGGCTCTGGCCGACGGCTGGGACCTGGACCAGGCGAGCTACTTCCTCGTCGTCGCGGCCACGCTGCTCGACCTCAAGGCGGCCCGGCTGCTGCCCGCCGGCGAGGTCGACGACGAGGAGGACCTGGCCCTGCTCGAGGCCAGGGACCTGCTGTTCGCCCGGCTGCTCCAGTACCGCGCCTACAAGGAGGTCGCCGCGGTATTCGCGGGCCGGATGGCCTCGGCCGCGCGGCGGTTCCCGCGGCGCGTGCCGGTCGAGCCGCGGTTCGCCTCGTTGCTGCCCGAGGTGCTGCTCGGCCTCGGCCCGGCCGAGTTCGCGAGGATCGCGGCGGTCACGCTCGCGCCCAAGCCACGCCCGGTGGTCCCCACCGGGCACATTCACGCGCCCCGGACCACGGTCCGCGAGCAGGCGGCGATAATCAGCAGTAAGCTCCAGCGGCTCGGCCGGGCCACCTTCCGCGGCCTGACCTCGGACTGCGCGGGGACGTACGAGGTGGTGGCCAGGTTCCTGGCCCTGCTTGACCTCTACCGTGACGGCGCGGTGTCGTTCGAGCAGCTGGCCGCGCTCGGCGAGCTGTACATCACCTGGACTGGGACATCGGGGAAGGAAGGTGAGGATCAGTGATGCCGAACGGCTCCGGCCCGGGCCCCGGCGAGCCGGAGGAACGCGCAGGCGGCGGGGGCCAGGAGCTGCCCGGACTGCGCGCCTGCATCGAAGCCGTCCTGCTCGTGGTGGACGAGCCCGTGCCCGACCTGCTGCTGGCCCAGGTGCTCGAGCGCCCCCGGGACGAGGTGGCGGCCGAGCTGCGCATGCTGGCCGGCGCTTACACCGCCGAAGGCCGCGGCTTCGACCTGCGCGAGGTCGCCGGGGGGTGGCGCCTGTACACCCGGGAGCAGTGCGCCCCGGTGGTCGAGCGGTTCCTCACCGACGGCCATGAGGTCCGGCTGACCCAGGCCGCGCTGGAAGCGCTCGCCGTGGTGGCCTACCGGCAGCCGGTGAGCCGGGCCCGGGTGTCGGCCGTGCGCGGGGTCAACTGCGACGCGGTGATGCGCACGCTCACGCTGCGCGGCCTGGTCGAGGAGCAGTCCACCGACCCGGAGACCGGCGCGATCCTGTACCGGACCACGACTACTTCCTCGAGCGCCTCGGCCTGGCCAGCCTGGCCGACCTGCCCGAGCTCGCGCCGTTCCTGCCGGACGACATCGAGGACGAACAGGATGCCGATGGCAGGCCCTGACCTTCCCCCGGACCCGGAGCCGCAGCAGCGGGACACGCTGACCGACGCCGACGGCCCCGAGGGCGTCCGGCTGCAGAAGGTCCTTGCGGCCGCGGGCGTGGGCAGTCGGCGGCACTGCGAAGAGCTGATCGGCGAGGGCCGGGTCGAGGTGGACGGGCAGGTGGTGCGCAGGTTCGGGGCCAGGGTCGATCCCGACCGCCAGATCATCCGGGTGGACGGCCGCCGCATCCCGGCCCGCCACGACCTGGTCTACCTGGCCCTGAACAAGCCGACCGGAGTGCTCAGCGCGATGTCGGACGACCGCGGCCGCCCCACCATCGCCGACCTGCTCCCGGGCGCGGGCGGTGGCTCCGGCGGGAGCGGTGGCCCCGGCGCGAGCGGTGGCGCCGGCGGCGCGGAGCGGCTGTTTCACGTCGGCAGGCTCGACTACGACACCGAAGGCCTCATCCTGCTCACCAACGACGGTGAGCTCGCGCACCGGCTCACCCATCCCCGGTACGGCGTGCTCAAGACCTACCTGGCCGACGTGACCGGCCCGGTACCGTCCGGGCTCGGCAGGCGGCTGGCCACGGGGATCCAGCTCGACGACGGCGTCGCGTCCGCGGACCGGTTCCGGGTGGTGGACCGGGCAGGCTCCCGGGCCCTGGTGGAAATCACCGTGCACGAGGGACGCAAGCACATCGTCCGGCGGATGCTGGCCGAGGCGGGGCACCCCGTCAGCCGCCTGGTGCGCACCCGGCTCGGCCCGGTCAGGCTGGGCTCGCTCGCGCCCGGTACGACCCGCGAGCTGACCGCCGCCGAAATCGGCGAGCTGTACGCGGCCGTGGGCATGTAGGCCTGGGTCGGTAGCCTGGGAGCACACGATCCCATCGGCTGCGGCGGGCAGGCCGCAACGGGGCGAAGGAGACAATCCGTGCCGGTCAGGGCGATCCGGGGTGCCGTCCAGGTGGACGCGAACGATCGTGAGCCCATCATCGAGGCGACCGCGGAACTGGTAGCCGAGGTGATGGCGCGTAACGATCTGGTCACCGACGACGTGATCAGCGTCATTTTCACCGCCACCCCCGATCTGACCGCCGAGTTTCCCGCGCTGGCCGCGCGCAAGACCGGATTCCACGACGTGCCGCTGCTGTGCGCGACCGAGATCGACATGCCGACCGCCATGCCGCGGGTCGTCCGGCTGCTCATGCACGTCGAGACGGAGCGGCCGCGTTCCGCGGTGCGGCACGTGTACCTGCGCGGGGCCGCTGCCCTCCGGCTGGACATCGCCCAGTGACCACCCGCCCGGACGCGCCCGTGCCTGCGGGCGCGCTCTTCCCGGCCGGGGTGGTGATCATCGGTACCGGCCTGATCGGGACCTCGGTCGGGCTGGCCCTGCGCGAGCGCGGCGTCCGCGTCTGGCTGGCCGACGGCGATCCTCGCGCGGCCGGCCTGGCGGCCAGCCTGGGCGCCGGGCAGCTGCTCCCGGCCGGCCCGGGGGCCTTCGCGCCGGGTTCGGGCGGTGTCCCGGCGTCCGTGCCGGGTTCGGGCGGCGTTCCGGCGTCCGTGCCGGGTTCGGGCGGCGTGCCGGGTTCGGGCGGCATTCCGGACTTCGCTCCGCCGCCGGGCGGCCCCGCCGACCTCGCCGTGCTCGCCGTCCCGCCGGACGCGGTCGCCCCGGCGCTCGCCGCGGCCCAGGCCGCCGGGCTGGCCGCCTGCTACACCGACGTAGCCAGCGTGAAGGCCCGACCGCTCGCCGCGGCCCGCGCCCTGGGCTGTGACCTGGCCCGCTACGTCCCGGGGCACCCGCTGGCAGGCCGGGAGCGCAGCGGGCCCGCGGCCGCCCGGGCCGACCTATTCCTCGGCCGCCCGTGGGCGCTCTGCCCGGCCGCCGAGACCACACCGCACGCGGTCGCGTGCGTGACCTCCCTGGTCACTGCCTGCGGGGCCGAGCCGGTCACGGCGGCGGCCGACGAGCATGATCGCTGGGTGGCGCTGGTCTCGCACGCGCCGCACGTGGTCGCATCGGCGATGGCGGCCCGGCTGGCGAGCGCGCCGGACGGCGCGCTGGCCCTGGCCGGCCAGGGCCTGCGGGACGTGACCAGGATCGCGGCCGGCGACACCGCCCTGTGGACGCAGATCCTGCTCGCCAACGCGGCCGGGGTGAGCGAGGTGCTCGACCCTCGTCGCGGACGACCTGCGCCAGGCCGCCGCGGCCCTGGCGGACGCCGGCCCGGCCGGGGAAGCGCCGGGAGACCCCGGCGCGCCGGGTGCGGCGCCGCCGGCCGGCCCGGCGGCGCCGAGGAGAAGGCGGGCCCGCGGCTGGCCGCGCTGCTCGAGTCCGGCCGCGCGGACGACGACGAGAAGGCCGGGCAGCGGCTGGCCGCGCTGCTCGAGTCCGGCGGGGCCGGGGTGGCCCGGATCCCGGGCAAGCACGCCGGGCCCGGCCACCCGCTACGCGATCGTCCAGGTCGTCATCCCGGACCAGCCGGGCGAGCTGGCCCGGCTCTTCCAGGCGGCGGGCGAGGCCGGGGTCAACATCGAGGACTTCGGCATCGAGCACTCGCCCGGACTGCCCTCCGGCGTAGCCGAGCTGGCGGTCAAGCCGCCCGCCGCCGCCCCCCTGGCCGCAGCCCTGTCCGCCCGCGGCTGGCCCGCCTACGCCGCGCCTGCGCCCAGGGCGGCACCACCTTCATGATCATCAACGACATATCATGCGCTGCGACGCGCCAGTGTCCCAGTTTGTCCGGGTATGCGCCGCCGTTGCGCATGATTGTGCGCCCTGGAGCCGCTCACGTCCCGGTAGCATCACTGCGTGGCTGAATGCCTTGTCATCGCGGTCGACGGGCCGTCCGGTTCCGGTAAATCGAGCGCCGCGCGGGGGACCGCCCAGGCGCTCGGGCTGCGCTATCTGGATACCGGCGCCATGTACCGGGCGCTGACCTGGTGGCTGCTGGCCCGGCACGTCGACGTGGACGACGCCCCGGCGGTGGCGGCCAGCGCGGCGCACCCGGCGATCGAGGTGAGCACCGACCCGGACGCGCCCTCGGTGACCGTGGACGGCGCGGACGTGACCGGTCCGATCCGCGGCCGGCCGGTATCCAACGCGGTGAGCGCGGTGGCCTCGGTCCCCGAGGTGCGCAGGCACCTGATCGCCCGGCAGCGGGAGATCATCGCCAGGGCCTGCGCGGAAACCGGCGGCATCGTGGCCGAGGGACGCGACATCGGCACCGTGGTGGCCCCGGACGCGACGGTCAAGGTGTTCCTCACCGCGTCCGAGACGGCCCGTGCCCGGCGCCGCGCCGCCGACCTGGCCGGTGATCCCGCGGCGACGGTCGAGCTCACCCGGGCCGAGCAGGCCCGCCGGGACCGGCTGGACTCGCCGCAGAGCGAGCGGGCCGCCGACGCCGTCCCCATCGACTCCACCACGCTCGACGTCGCCGCGGTGGTCGCCGAGATCGTCGGCCTGGCCCAGGCCAGGCAGCCCGCCGAGGGCGGCCGCGGCGCACGCCCGGCACGGAGGGCCTGATCATGGCAGACGCACCCGGCGCGGCCTCGGCGCAGGCGCCGGACCTGGCCCCTGACGAGTCCGGCCCTGTCCCCGTGGTGGCCGTGGTGGGCAGGCCGAATGTGGGCAAGTCCACGCTGGTCAACCGGATCCTCGGCCGCCGCCAGGCGGTCGTGGAGGACACCCCGGGCGTCACCCGCGACCGGGTCGCCTACGACGCGACCTGGTCCGGGCACGCGTTCACCCTGGTGGACACCGGCGGCTGGGATCCCGCGGTGAAGGGCACCCAGGCCCTCGCGGCCCGGGTCGCCGCGCAGGCGCGGCTGGCCGTGGACGCGGCCGACGCGGTGCTGTTCGTGGTGGACGCCGTGGTCGGGGCGACGGACGCCGACGAGGCGGTCGCCGCCGTGCTGCGCCGCAGCGGCAAGCCGGTGGTGCTGGCCGCCAACAAGGTGGACGACACGCCCGGCGAGCCTGCCGCGGCCTCGCTGTGGTCGCTGGGCCTGGGCGAGCCGTACCCGGTGAGCGCGCTGCACGGGCGGGGCAGCGGGGATCTGCTGGACGCGGTGCTCGGCGCGCTGCCACAGGGGCCGCCGGAGCCGTTCGGCATGACCGAAGGACCCCGCCGGGTCGCCTTGATCGGCCGCCCCAACGTCGGCAAGTCGAGCCTGCTCAACAAGCTCGCCGGCCAGCCCCGGGCGCTGGTCGACGACGTGCCGGGCACCACCCGCGACCCGGTGGACGAGCTGATCGAGCTGGACGGGAAGACCTGGCGGTTCGTCGACACGGCCGGCATCAGGCGGCGGTTCCGGGAGAACCAGGGCGCCGACTACTACTCGGCGCTGCGGACCGCGGGCGCGCTGGACCGGGCCGAGGTGGCGGTGGTCCTGATCGATGCCAGCCAGCCGCTCACCGAGCAGGACCTGCGGATCGTCAGCATGGTCATCGAGGCCGGCCGGGGGCTGGTGCTGGCCTGCAACAAATGGGATCTGGTGGACGAGGACCGGCGCCGGTTCCTGGACCGCGAGCTCGACCGGCAGCTGCACACGGCGCGCTGGGCGCCCCGGGTGAACCTGTCCGCCGCGACCGGGCGGCACCTGGACCGGCTCGTCCCCGCCATCGAGCTGGCGCTGGCCGGCTGGCAGACCCGGGTGCCGACCGGCAAGCTGAACGCCTGGCTGACCAGTCTGGTCGCGGCCACGCCGCCGCCGGTGCGCGGCGGGAAGCAGCCGAAGATCCTGTTCGCCACCCAGGCCGGGGCGGCCCCGCCGCACTTCGTGCTGTTCACCACCGGATTCCTGGAGGCGTCCTACCGCCGGTTCGTCGAGCGGCGGCTGCGGGAGGAGTTCGGCTTCGAGGGCAGCCCGATCCGGGTGTCGGTCCGGGTGCGGGACCGTCGCGGCGGCCGGGCTAAGGGCGGGTGACCCGGCCGAGGAACAGCAGCAGGCCCGTCGATGTGTCGGTGATCGCGAACAGGAACGGGTGATCCACGGTCATCGTGACCGGCGGGGCTGTCAGGCGGACGGCAGCCATGGCCAAGGCGACGACCGCCGTCGCCGCGGCCGCCTCGGTGCCGTGCTCGTCCACGTCGATGTGCGCCTTGTGCACCACCGCGCTGATGGACAGCGCCTCGGCCGTGGTGATGCCGGTGAAGTCCGCCACGCCGGGCTGGAAAGCCCGCCCGATGCCCAGCTGCTGCAGCGCGGGGATCAGCCGGTATTCCCCCTCCTGCCGGAACCTGGGCAGCGCGAGCGTCACCCGGCGGCGCATGCCACGCCCGGTCAGGGCGCCGAGCCGGGCGGCGAGATCGGCCGGCGCCGGGTCAGGCGCCCCGTCCGGCAGCACGATCGTCATGGCCAGCCCGCCCTCGCGGTACGGCAGCAGCACCGCCTGAAACCCGCCTTCGCGCAGGTACCGGAGGTTCTCGGTCAGCCGCATCATGCGCACGGTCACCGGGGTGCCGGCGCGCGGGCCTTGCGGGTAGAACGGCGCATCGGCGGTCGCGTGCTCGGGGAACGGGAAAGCCCAGGCAGCCTTCAGGTAGATCGCGTTGGCCAGCACCAGCCGGGTCAGGGCACCGATGGCGCCAGGAGGAAGCAGGCCAGTGACCTTGCCCCCGGTCTGCTTGCCGATCAGGGCGTTGATCTCCCGCCGGGCCGCGTCAGCAGCACGGATGAAGTCGGCGTCGCGGACGCTGACGGCGGCGGCCGCGCGCAGCGCCGCGGTGAACCCAGGCTCCAGCGGCAGCCCCGACTGCACCCACATCGTGTTCGGCGCGCGGATGATGACGTCCTGACCCGGCACGTCCGCCAGGCCGGCTGACAGCAGCCGAAGCCCTTCGGCGGCGGCTTGCGGTCCGGGCAGGCCCAGCGCCGCCGCGATCTCGGCCGCAGTCTGGCCGCGCGCGCCGCACAGCGCCATCTGCAGCGCCGCGCCGATGCTCGCGGGCGAGAACACCAGGTTGCCGCCGTCGGCGGCCAGCAGCCGGTACAGGGCCGCGCCGAAGGCATCACCGGGCCCGGGTACGTCCGGCATCAAGCCTCCAGGATGGAAAGGGATCCGGCGCGATCAGGAGGGGATCCGGTGCCTGCCGGCGAAGCCGTGGTCGGCCTTGTGGTACCAGCCGAGCTGCGCTTCGCCCTCCAGCCAGCACAGCAGCACCGGCTCGCCGTCGAGCATCGCGGGGAAGTCGATGAGCAGCGGGGCCAGGCCCTTGAGCTCGATTCCGCTGGCGGGAAACCAGCCGAGCAGCTCGCTCATCCTCGCCTCGAGCGCCTTCGCCTCGGCCAGGCCGCCCAGCGGGGACGGCGAGCCGTCGCTCAGGGCCTGCCTGATCTCGACCAGATCCGCGCGGACCGCCACCAGGTTCTCAGCGCGTGACAGCACCTCGGGCAGGAGCCGGCGCGCCTCCTCGATCGTGAATATGTGGTCCACCCCGACAGCCTGCCCTACGCAGGCCCTTCCATGCAGCGATCCGCGGAGCCGGGACGGGGCGGCGGCAGCGGAGGCGGGGCGAGTGAGAGGATCACGGAGCGGGCAGCCGAACGACCGCGAGGAGGCCAGGATGAGAGCCGCCATGTACGACCGCAAGGGCCCGGCCGCCGAGGTGCTGCGCGTCACCGACGCGCCGCGGCCCGACCCCGGGCCCGGTGAGGTGCGGGTCCGGGTCCACGCCTCCGGGATCAACCCGACGGACTGGAAGAGCCGCGCGGGCGCGACACCGCGGCCCATCGACGAGTTCCAGATTCCCCACCATGATGGCGCGGGCGTCATCGACGCGGTGGGCGAGGGAGTCGACCCCGGGCGGGTGGGCCAGCGGGTGTGGGTCTGGCTGGCTGCCTCCGGGCGGCGCTGGGGGACCGCGGCCGAATGGACCGTGCTGCCCGCGGACCGGGCGGTCCCGCTGCCCGACGGGATCTCCATGGATCTGGGGGCCAGCCTCGGCGTCCCCGCGATGACCGCGCACCGGTGCCTGTTCGCCGACGGGCCGGTGGAGGGCAAGGCGGTGCTGGTCGCCGGGGGAGCCGGCGCGGTCGGTCACTTCGCGATCGAGCTCGCTAAATGGGCCGGGGCCAGGGTGGTGACCACGGTCAGCAGCCAGGAGAAGGCCAAGCTGGCCGCCCAGGCCGGCGCCGACCTCGTCGTGAACTACACCGACGCCGACGCGCCGGACCAGGTCCGCGCCTTTGCCCCGCGGTTCGACCGGATCGTCGAGGTGGCGCTGGGCCCGAACCTCGAGCTCGATCTCTCGGTCTCAGGACCTGAGACGGTCGTGGTCAGCTATGCGGCCGACGGTCCCGACCCGGTGCTGCCGGTCCGCGCCTGCATGACCGCGAACGTGACGCTCCGGTTCATCCTGCTGTACGGGGTGCCCGTGCCCGCGCTGCGGCAGGCGGCCGACGACATCACCCGCGCGCTGCAGGACGGCGCCCTCACCGGATTGCCCGTGCATCACTTCGCGCTGGATGACATCGCCGGCGCGCACGAGGCTGTCGAGGGCCGCGCGGTCGGCAAGGTCATCGTCGACCTGGCCTGAGCGCGCGGCGCCCGGCAGGCTCAGGCCAGCTCCGCCAGCGCGCCCGCCAGCGGCTCCAGCACCGCCGGCGTGTACGGCGGCGGCAGCGAGACGATCGCCAGCCCGGCGCCCGCCGCGCCGAACGCGGCGGCAGCGGCGGCCGTCTCGGCCGGGTCGCCGGTGAACGGCACCTGGCCGGACAGCAGGATCTCCGCCGGATCGCGGCCGGCCTGCGCGCAGTGCCGGTGCAGCACGTCCCTGGCCCGGCTGAACTGGCCGGGTGTCCCGCCGCCGAAGTTCCAGTGCTGTGCGAAACGGGCAGCGGTGCGCAGGGTGCGCTGCTCGCCGTGACCGCCGATGCAGATCGGAGGGTGCGGCTGCTGCACCGGCCTGGGGTTGCACCGGGCTTCGGTCAGCCGGTAGTAGCGGCCGGTGAACGTGGTGGCCGGCTGCGGCGAGAGCAGTCCGGCAAGCACCTGGCAGGCCTCCTCGAACCGGTCGCTGCGCTGCCGGGGCGTGCCCAGCTCGATGCCGTAGGCGCCGGACTCCTCCTGGTTCCAGCCGGTCCCGATGCCGAGTTCCAGGCGCCCGCCGGACGCGACGTCGAGCGTGGCCGCCATGTTGGCCAGCACCGCGGGATGCCGGTAGTGAATGCCGGTCACCAGCGTGCCCAGCCGCAGCCGCCGGGTCGCCTGCCCGAGCGCGGCTAGCGTGGTCCAGCCCTCCAGGCGCGGGGTCGCGGGACCGGCACCGTGCATCGGGTAGAAGTGGTCGGAGGTCCAGCCTGACTCGAACACCTCGATGTCATCGGCTGCCCGCCATACTGCGAGCATGGCGTCCCAGGTGGTGTCCTGCGGTGAGGTCTTGATGGCGAAGCGCACGATCCCAAGCTAGCCAGGGCGATGCCGCCAGGATGCTGCATGCTACCGGCATGACCGTGCGCATTGATGAATCACTGGCGGGTATCGACTGGGACCAGGTCAAGGCCGACCTGGCCGCGGACGCGTTCGACAACGGCCGCTGCGCGCGGGCGCTGCGCGCGTCCTTCGAACAGTCGCAGCACGTGGCCATCGCCCGCGACGGCGCCCGTGTGGTCGGGATGGCCAGGCTGTTGTCCGACGGTGTCTGCAACGCGTACCTGCTGGACGTCTGGACGCTGTCCGCCTACCGCAGGCGGGGCATCGGATCCCGGCTGGTCCGGCGGCTGATGGCCCGCGTTCCCGGCCAGCACGTCGGCCTGCAGACCGACGATGCCGAATCCTTCTACACCGCGCTCGGTTTCCGGGACCAGCCCCGGTTCATGTCCGCGGTCGTCGGCGGGTGGCTTGGCAACGACGCGAACCGCTAACGCCCGGCCTGGAGCAGCCGCCTGGTCCAGGCCGCATGCCGGCGCCGCAGCTGAGCGGCGGTCAGGTCGCCCCGGCCGAGGTCGCTGTAGTTGGGCACCCACTCTTCGACGCCGTCGTGCGAGCGGGCGACGGCCCACAGGTCGTGCAGCGCCACGTCGGGCAGGGCGGTCGTGGCGGCCGCACGGTAAGCGGCCAGGAACTCGTCCGCGACGTCCTCGCCGAACAGCAGGTAAAGGTCCAGGCGGCACCAGCCGACGTCGAAGGCCGGCCCGGCCGCGGCGCCGCACCAGTCCACCACGCCGCTGAGCGCGGCGTGCTCCCACAGCGTGTTGCCGGACCAGAAGTCGAAGTGCGTCAGCACGCGGGGGGCCCGGGCGAGCTGCGGCCAGGCCGCCGCGACGAGGGCAGCGGCGGGTCCGGCGAGGTGCCCCGGTGATCCGCCGGGCCGGCCGATCACATCGGGCAACCCGGCCAGCGAGGGCAGCGGCGCCCGGTGGATCCGGGCCAGGGCCGTGCCCAGCTGCGCGGCCCAGCGGCGCGGGTCGGCGGGCGTGATATCGGCCTGGCCGGGCAGCCGCGAGATCAGCACCGAGGGCCGCCCCGACCATGTCCCCCCGGCGTCGGCGGCCAGCAGCCGCGGCGCCAGCCCGCCCAGGCCGTCCAGCATGGTCAGGACGCGCGCTTCCCTGGCGGCAGCGTCATCGGCCTCGGGATATTCGCGCAGCACCATCTCCCGCCGGGGATTGACGGTCTCCAGCAGCCATGTGCGCGCGTGCGTGCCGCCGGCCAGCCGGCGTATCGCGGCCACGGCCGCGGACCGCCCGGCCAGCTCCGCCGCCTGGGCCAGCGCCCGGGGCGACGGTGACTGCGGCGAGGCGGGCATGGAGCGAATAGTGCCAGGCGGCGGCCGCGGCCGCGATGAGTTTGCGGCCGCGGCTTAGTCACGTCAGCAGTGGTCTTTATAGGTTCGCTGGCGGCAGCGTGCTGCCGGTAGGTTCGATGACAGGACGTAGCAGCCCGGGTGGCCTGCGGAGGAGGGTGATGTGTCACAAACCAGCTCGGGACCGGCGATCCTCGTGGAGGGCCTGGTCAAATCGTTCGGAGAGGTTCGCGCGCTGCGCGGCATCGACCTGTCGGTGCCACGCGGGACGGTGCTCGGCGTGCTCGGCCCGAACGGGGCCGGCAAGACGACCGCGGTGCGCATCCTGACCACCCTGCTGCTGCCGGACGCGGGACGGGCCCAGGTGGAGGGCCATGACGTCGTGCGCCAGGCAGCCGCGGTCCGCCGCTCGATCGGGCTGGCCGGGCAGTCGGCGGCCATCCAGGAGGAGCTCACCGGCCGGGAGAACCTCGAGATCATCGGTCGCCTCTACCATCTGAGCTGGCCGCGGGCTCGCAGCCGGGCCACCGATCTGCTGGAGCGCTTCGGCCTGTCCGATGCCGCCGACCGGGCGGCCAAGAACTTCTCCGGCGGCATGCAGCGCCGCCTGGACCTGGCCGCCAGCCTGGTCGGCGAGCCCAAGGTCCTGTTCCTCGACGAGCCGACCACCGGCCTGGACCCGAGGTCGAGGCTCGCGATGTGGGACACGATCAGGTCGCTGGTCGCCCGCGGCACCACGCTGCTGCTCACCACCCAGTACCTGGACGAGGCCGACGAACTGGCCGACGAGATCGTGGTGATCGACCACGGCCTGGTCATCGCCGCGGGCACGGCCGAGGAACTGAAAGGCCGGGTTGGCGGGGACGTGGTCGAGTTCACCGTGCCCGACCGGTCCCGGCTCAGCGACGCGGTCGCGGCGATCGCGCCGGTCGGCGAGAGCGAGCCGCACGCCGACAAGGAGACCGGGGTGGTCAGCGTGGGGGTCGGCGGCCGCGGGTCGGACGCGCTGATCGAGACCGTGCGCGGACTGGACTCGGCCGGCGTCCAGGTACACGGGCTCGCCCTGCGCCGCCCGTCACTCGACGACGTGTTCCTCGCCCTGACCGGGCACGCCGCCGAGGACGAGGACCAGCCGGACGCTCGCGGCCGGGGCCGCCGCCGAGGCGGCCGCAAGGACGCGGCGGAGGCCAGGGACGCGGCGGAGGCACGGTCATGACCGCGGTCGCCGCGCCCGTCACCCTACCCAGCGGCGAGCCCGGCCTGATCACCCGGACTCGCTGGGCAGTGACCGACACGCTCACCATCACCCGGCGCAACCTGCTGGTCTGGATGCGCGTACCCGCCTACATCGTGTTCACCGTGATCCAGCCGGTGATGTTCGTGCTGCTGTTCCGCTACGTGTTCGGCGGCGCGATCCCGGTCAACACCCCTGGCGGCTACGTCAACTTCCTGATGCCGGGGATCATCGCGCAGACCGCGGCGTTCGCATGCTTCAGCACCGCGATAGCGCTGGCGCAGGAGCTGAAGAAGGGCGTGATCGACCGGCTGCGGTCGATGCCGATGGCGCGCTCGGCGGTACTGGCCGGTCGGCTGGTAGCCGACTCGGCGCGGATGCTGCTCACGATCCTGATCATCATCGCGGTCGGCTACGCGGTCGGATTCCGGTTCCTGAACGGCTTCGGGCCAGCCGTGGCCATGGTCGTGCTGGCCACCGTGTTCGGGATAGCCTTCTGCCTGATCGCCGCGTTCACCGGGCTGGCGATCGGGGACGAGGAGTCGGTGCAGGCGTTCGGTCTGATCTGGCTGTTCCCGCTCACGTTCGTCAGCTCGGCGTTCGTGCCAATCTCCACGATGCCCGGCTGGCTGCAGGCCTTCGCCAAGCACCAGCCCGTCACCCAGGTCGTCAACGCGATGCGCGCGCTGGCCCTGGGCGGCAAGCAATACCCGCTCCAGCCGAGTCTGTGGCAGAGCATCGCGTGGCTGGCCGGAATCTTCATCGTGTTCGCGCCGCTCGCGGTCCGGGCCTACCGGCGGGCCGACTGATCCGGCCCGCCCGCTGCGGCTCGTAGCCGACAATAGGCTCGTGATCGAGGTCGAGCCGGACCGGTTTGAGGACATGGTCAGCGCGGCGCTGGACGGCCTGCCGGAGGAGTTCGGCCGGCTCATGCGCAATGTCGCCGTCACGGTCGAGCACGGGCCGGGTCCTCCAGGGCTGCTCGGGCTCTACCAGGGCGTCCCGCTGACCAGCCGCACCACCCAGTACGCCGGGGTGCTGCCGGACCGGATCACCATTTACCGCCTGGCCATCTGCGCGATCTGCTGGACCGAGGACGAGGTCGCCGACCAGGTGCGCCGGACCGTCATTCACGAGGTGGCCCACCACTTCGGCATCGACGACGACCGGCTGCACGAGCTCGGCTGGTGATCCCGGGAACGGCCAGGCCGCGGCTCAGCGCTGGCCGCCGCCCGGCCTGGCCGCCAGCTCCTGCCAGGTCCGGTTGCTGCGCACGCTGCGCGGGCGCTCAGCGACGATGTCCGACCCTGGCCGGGCGTGCTCGTCGCGGCCCTTGACCAGCACCCACCGGCGCTCGCCGGTGCGGGTCAGGGCGAACCGGCCCGTGAGCTTGCGGCCGTGCAGCGCGAGCGACAGGTGCCCGGGCTCGTCGCGGATGATCTCGGCGCCGCCCTCGTCCCAGATGATCACTGCCCCGCTGCCCCGCGCCTGGCCCTCGTGCACGCCTTCGAACTCCCCGGCGGCCAGGGAATGATCCTCGACAGGAACCGCCAGCCGCCGGACGCCCGGGTCCAGCGACGGGCCCCTCGGGACGGCCCACGAGCGCAGCACCTGGCCGTCCTGTATCCGCAGGTCGAAGTGCAGGCTCGTCGCGTCGTGCAGCTGCACGACGAAGCGCGAGGGCGTCACACCGCGACCGTACAGCGCGCCAGCACTCGAAGCTCCCCCAGGTCGAGGCCGGCCTGAACGGGGACTTGATAACGACCCCACGGGACCCGGCCTGGTGACCTGACAGACTGCAACGCATGAGCATCCCCGCCTCGGCAGACAGGGAGGGCGCTATCGGGATCACCAGGCCCGGCGCGGCGCGGCCTGGCCAGGCACAGCCCGCCCAGGCACAGCCCGGGCCGCCCGCGGCGAAGCGCCCGCGCCCGGCCCGGCTGCGGGCCGGCAGCCGCGTGGCCGTGGTCGCGCCGAGCGGGCGCAACGACCCCGCCGTGGTCGCCGACGGCTGCCGCCTGCTGGCCGCCTGGGGCCTCGACGTCCAGGTCGCGCCCCACGCGCTCGCCGGCGATGGTGATCTCGGGTACCTGGCCGGAGCCGACGCTGACCGGGCTGCCGACCTGCAGCAGGCCTGGCTTGACCCGGGAATCGAGGCGGTATTATCTGCGCGCGGCGGCTACGGCGCGCAGCGGATCGTGGACCGGCTCGACTGGGCCGCGATGGCCGCGGCACCGCCGAAGATCTTCACCGGATTCAGTGACATCACCGCGCTGCATGAGGCGTTCGCCCTCCGGCTCGGCGCGGCGACCCTGCACGCCCCGAACATCGGCGGCGACTCGTTCACCACGTTCCCCGAGGCGCAGCGCAGCCTGCGGCGGGCGCTGTTCGAGCCTGACCGTCCGGACGCCCGCGTGCTGTCCTGGGACGGCGCGGACAGGCTGGTGCCGGGCCGGGCGGTCGGCTTGACGGCCGGCGGCAACCTCAGCCTGCTCGCGGCCGGCCTGGGCACGCCGGACGGCAGGCAGGCCGGCCCGGCCGGCGGCGGATTCGCGGGCTGCATCCTGCTGCTCGAGGACGTGCGCGAGCAGTGCTACCGGCTGGACCGGATGCTCACCCAGTTGCTGCGCGCGGGGGCGCTCGACGGCGTGGCAGGGATCGCGCTGGGCAGCTGGGCCGGATGCGGGGCCGCCGAGGCCGTCCGCCAGGTGATGCAGGACCGGCTCCGCAGGCTGGGCGTGCCGGTGGCCTGGGGGCTACGGTTCGGCCACGTCGCGCCGCAGTCCACGATCCCGCTGGGCGTGCCCGCCGAGCTTGACGCGGACCAGGGCACCCTCGCGTTCGCCGAGCACACCGTGGCGTGACCCGCAGGGGATCCCGGCGCGCCGCGGGCGCGCCGCAACGCGCGGCCTGGGAGCTTTCCGGCGAGCGGGACGACCCCGCGTGTCGATCCGGCTTCGGCTACCGCACCTGTGGATGCCGCTGTGGACGGACCGGTGGAGAATTCATCGCGACGGGGGATAACAGAGGGAAGGATGTGGATGGACGTGTGGATAAGAAAAATTCCTGAGATTGCCCGCGGAAACCTCTTGTGCGGGGACTTGCGGAGGCAGTAGAAATCTCTTGTCACCGGAAACGGGGATCGGCCGGAGGAGACTTCGGCAGCGCGGGAAGGAACGGGAAACCAGGATTTCCCGCGGGTTTCTGGCCCCGGTGGCCGGTTGAGCAGCGTCAGAGGCCGAGCAATCGGCAGATCAGCGTGGCGAGACCAGGCGAGGCCCCTCCATCTCATGCATGGAGGGGCCTCGTATTATTTATGCCCGGATTTGCCTCGTCCAATAGGCTAAGACGGTAGATATTCAATACGTTGCCGCGCCTGGATCAGTAATTCGCCCCGGGCTTGCAGCTGAGACCCGCGCCTGCGGCACCGGGCGAGGCCGGCCGCCGGCACCGGGCGAGGCCGGCCGCCGGTCCCGTGCTCGTGGCACGTGAACCCCTGCGGGCGGCTGGCCGCGTCCTTTCCAGGATCTGAGTTACGCGGCTACGTGCGCAGCGCCTGGAAGCCGACGTGAGCATGGTGGTTGAGCCGGGACGCGCCTGCCCGGATAAGGCCGCCGGCCAGGTAGGGGGCAACGCCCGCGCTCGCGGGGGCGCGCCCGCGACAGGACGCGAGCCCGCGGGAAAGACGTCCGGCTCTGGCCTGCCGACCATCGCGGTCGCCGGCTTCGCCGCGTGGCTCAGATGGCACGGCTGGGCAGAGCTCAGTGAGGCGGCGTGATCCGGTCCATCCGGGCCGCCCGCCACAGCCGACTGTGGACAGAACTGTGGATGAGCCGGTGGAAAATCCTCCGCCGCGGGGGATAACGGTGCGGGGAGTGTGGATAGGCATGTGGATAAGAAAAATCCTTAAGATTGTCAGCGAAACCTCTTGTGCTGGCCTTCCGGAGAGCGTAGAAATCTCTTGTCGCCGGAAACGGGGACCGGCCGGGGGAGACTCCGGTAACGCAGGAAGGACCGGGAAACCGGGTTTTCCTGCGGGTTTCTGGCCCTGGTGATCGGTTAAGCAGCGTCAGAGGCCGAGCAATCGGCAGGTCAGCGTCGCGAGACCGGGCGAGGCCCCTCCATCTCATGCATGGAGGGGCCTCGCCATATTTATGCCCGGGTTTTATATTGCTAATCGTGCGGTCGTAATTTCAAGCATGACCCCTGCCCGTCATTGAACAGCCACCGGTGCTCAGCCGCCGGGCGCCGGGAGATCCCCGCGTAGCAACCGCCCGAATCGCTCGAACAGTTCGTCTCCCGTCCGTTCGGCCGCGGGAGAGACGTCGGCCAGTCCCAGGAAGCCGTGCACCAGGCCGGGATGGGCGATGAGACGGACGTCGCCCCCTGCGGCGCGCATCAGCCGGGCAAGCGCGCCGCCCTCATCGCGCAGCGGGTCGTGCCCGGCGGTAGCGAGCAGGGCAGGCGGCAGCCCGCTCAGCTCGGCGTGAACCGGGCTGAGGCCGGGGCTGGCACGGCGCGCGGGGTCGGGGATCCACTGCTCCACGGACCAGCGCACATCGTCAGCCTCCAGGCCCCAGCCGAGGCCTTCTCGCCGCAAGCTGGGCTCGGACAGGGTCATGTCGGCGTTCGGGTACGCCAGCAGCGCCGCCGAGCCCGTTCCTTCGGCGCGTAGCCGCACCGCGGCCAGCAGCGCGAGCGCGCCGCCGGCGCTGTCACCAGCAAGCCCGATTCCCACCGCCGCCGCGCCGCCGAGTTCGTCCAGCCGTGCCTGTGCCCACCGGAACGCGCGCACTGCATCGTCTACCGCCGCCGGCCCGGGATGCTCTGGAGCGCGGCGGTAGTCCACGGCCAGCACGGCGACGTCGGCGATCAGGGCAAGGCGGCGGCAGATGCTGTCGTGCGACTCCAGGTCGCCGAGCACGAAGCCGCCGCCGTGCAGGTAGAGCACCAGCGGACGCGGCTCGGTCGCAGGACGGTACAACCGCAGCGGCAGGCCGGGCCGCGAATGGCCTGCCGTGCTCAGATCCCGGACCAGCGGCAGCGCGGGGCCACGCGGCCTCGCTGCCGCCCGGCGGCGGGAATCCTCCCGGAGTGCCGCGGCGCCGGTCTCGCGCCATAACGGAGCACTCGCCTGCCGGACCTCCGCCACCCAGCGGGCCAGATCCTCGTCGGCCAGGCCGGCGAGATCGGCACTGGTCGTTTCGTCGGCAGGCACGCCTCCATTGAACCTGCGGGCTGCGGCGGTTACCAGATCGGCCACGGCGCCGCGCTCGCGGCCGATGGCGCTCCCGGCAGCGGGGTGAAGCGGTTCCCGGTCAGCACGCCTATCTCAAGACGGTACGTCGCCGAATCGTGAGAGCTGGGATCTCTTGCTGGCCGGGACTGCGGCCGGTGCGCTGCCACGATCAGCTTGCTTCCGGTGGCGTTGGTCCACAGCACCCACTGGGACTGCCCCGGGTACAGCCGGTAGAACCGCCACGGGTAGAGCTGGCGTGTCACCCTGCCGGTGCTCGCCGAGAACTCGGTGAACGCCAGTTCGGTCATCAGCGGCCGCCTTGCCGCGGTCCGGGTCTCCGTCACCGTGGCGCACACGATCGCGGCGCCGTCCGGGGTGATCAGGGCGCTGAACCCGTCAATGACGTTACTGGCCCTGCCGTGCACGAAACGGAGGCTTTCCGCGTCGCCTGGCCACGCCACCGCCAGCCGGCTGTCGGCACGCAGGCCGTTGCCGGGCGCCGACGTGTCGAGCAGGCGGATGTCGATGCTGTTGCCCGCCCACTGCTGGAAGGCAAGAGTCCGGTCATCCGCGGCCCATGACAGCACCTGGCCCGTGCCGCCGGCGTTGTTGGTGACCGGCCCGCCGCCCGGCCATGTCCACACCCGGTGGTCTCCGGTGGCCAGGGTGTAAACCCGGATCGCGGGACCGGTGCCGCCGCCGGTGCCGCCCCGCAGTGCCACTGCCAGCTTGGCGGCGTCCGGGGTGAGCGCGATCCCCGAAACCTCCGCGTCCGCGGGGACGGCCGGAATGGGCAGGGCGGTGAGCGTCACCTGACCAGCACCGCGGCCGATCCGGAGCAGGAAGAACTTCGTGGGCACGGGCCTGTTGCCCGGCCTGATGGCGGCGAGGACAAAGGCGCGGCCGTCACCAGAGCCGGCCGCCAGCGTGAACGAGCCGTAGGGCCGGGGAGGTGTCACGGTCGCGATAACCTTCCCGGTGCTGGTGGCGCGGACGACCGCGTGATAGGGCCCGGTGCCGAACCGTCCGCCGGCCAGCGAGACGTAGTAGCGCGGCAGGCCGGCCAGCACGGCCCCCTGGCCAGTCGCCGGCCGCGCCCCGGGCCGCCGGGCGTGGATGGCGCCGGAGATGGTCAGCGAGGCGGCGACCACGGCGACGACCGCGACGGCGGCGGCCAGGGGAGCCAGCCACCCCGGCCAGTGCCGCTCAGCGCGCAAGCCCGGACCGCGGGGCCATCCCGGCGCGGTGTCTGGCTCGCTGGGCAGGTGCAGCGGCGGTGCGCTGCCGGGGGCTACCGTGCCTGCCGCCGCCCGGGTGGCCGCCCGGAGACGCTCCTCAATGGCGTTCATGGGACATCCTTGACCAGACGGCCGAGCGCAGCCAGCGCCCGGGAGGTGGTGGACTTGACGGTGCCCGGGCTGATGCCCATGATGGCCGCAATCTCGGATTCGGCGAGTTCGAGGTAGAAGCGGAGCACGAGCGCTTCTCGCTGGCGGGCCGGCAGGCGCCGCAGCGCGGCCAGCACCTCCCGGTGTTCTTCGTTGAGCAACGCGGAGGCTTCCGCGGACTCGGCCGTCTGCCACGGGCCGGCCTCGCCGGCCGGGCGGCCCTGCCGCCGGCGCTGGTGACGGCGCACCGAGCGGCAGCCGTTGAGCACGGCCGACCGCACGTAGGGCAGCGCCCTGGCGGGATCGGCAAGCTCGGGCCAGCGCCGGTACAGCCCGCAAAATGCCTCCTGCACCACGTCCTCGGCGGCGGCCCGGTCGCCGAGCATGACAACGCCCAGCCGGATCAGCCCAACCGAATGAGCCTGGTACAGGTCGGCGACCACAGCGCGCGCCTCTGCCCGTCCGCTCGACACGTCGGCCAGGCGAGTTTGCTGCATCGTGCGTTTGCCCACGTATCAGAGACGCCCGAGCGGCTCTGCAGTTGCCTGCCAGCCCAGCCGCTCGCGTGCGATCCTTGGCGGGACCGCACTCACGCCGGAAAGGGCGATCATGGACAGCGATGCCTTGCGCGCCGTGCAGCAGCCACTGAAGGACGCCTACCGCGACGATCCGCAGCAGGCGCTGATCACGCTGACGGCGCAGGGCCAGCTGGGCGAGGAGAGCGTCAGCTGCTCGGTGGCTACGGGGCAGGCGCTCGCGGTCGCGGGCCTGCACCCGGCCACGGGAGGTGACGGCTCGCTGGCCTGTTCCGGCGACATGCTGCTCCAGGCGCTGGTCGCGTGCGCGGGCGTCACGTTGCGGGCGGTGGCCACGTCGCTTGAGATCCCGGTCGCGGGCGGAGCAGTCCGGGCCGAAGGCGACCTGGATTTCCGCGGCACGCTGGGCGTCAGCAAGGACGCGCCGGTGGGCTTCAGGGCCATCCGCCTGGACTTCGAGCTGGATACCGAGGCCAGCGCCGGGCAGCTTGACACCCTGCTCAGGCTGACCGAGAGGTACTGCGTGGTCTATCAGTCGCTGGCGAACCCGGTCGAGACCACGACGACGATCACCGCTCAGCCGTCATAGCAGCCCCGCGCGGGCAGCGATCCGAACGGCGCCCGGGCGGCGGCGCCCGGAAATATCCGGTTGCCCACGATTGTTAGCGTGTCTAACTATGCGACGGATCCGTGCTGCGCGCCCGGCGGAGGCCGGGCGGGGATGGGTGCGGCGGCTGGCCGGCTACTGCTGGCGGTACCGCCGCAACACCATCATCGCCATCGGCGCCTCGGTGGCGGCCGCCCTGGTCACCGCGGTGGTCCCGCTGGTGCAGCGGCGGATCATCGACAACGTGATCGTCACGCACACCGAGTCGATCTGGCCGCTGGCGATCGTGCTGGTGCTCGCGGCGCTGGCCACCTTCGGCGCGGTGTACGTGCGACGGTACATGGGCGGCCGGGTATCACTCGACGTCCAGCATGACCTGCGCACCGAGCTGCTCGGCTCGCTGTCCCGGCTGGACGGCGCGCGCCAGGACGAACTGCACACCGGCCAGGTCGTGAGCCGCTCGATCTCCGACCTCAACATGGTGCAGGGCCTGCTCAGCATCATCCCGGTGACGGCGGGCAACCTGGTGCTGTTCGCTGCCTCGCTGGTCATCATGCTGTTCCTGTCCCCGCTGCTGACCGTGGTCGCGCTGCTGGTCGGCCCGGCGCTGTACCTGGTAGCGCTCGCGTCCCGGCGGCGGCTGTTCCCGTCGAGCTGGGACGCCCAGCAGCAGTCCGGTGCGGTAGCAGGGGTGGTCGAGGCCGCGGTCACCGGCGTGCGGGTGGTCAAGGGATTCGGCCAGGAGGAGCAGGAGCTGGACCGCCTGGAGGAATCCAGCAGGCGGCTGTTCGCCTCCCGGGTACGGACCGTGCGGCTGATGGCCCGGTACAGCCCGGCGCTGCAGGCGATCCCCGCGTTCGGCCAGATCGGCGTGCTCGCGCTGGGCGGATGGCTGGCCATCCACGGCTCGATCACGCTGGGCACCTTCCTGGCCTTCTCCTCCTACCTGGCCCAGATGGCCGGCCCGGTGCGCATGCTCACCTACCTGATCACGCTCGGCCAGGAGGCACGGGCGAGCGTGATCCGGGTGTTCGAGGTGATCGACTCGCGCCCGCTGATCACCGAGAAGCCGGGTGCGGCCACGCTGCCGGCCGACGCGTCCGAGGTGGAGTTCGACCACGTTCACTTCGGCTACGTGCCGGAGCAGCCGGTGCTCAACGGGCTGACGCTGCGGGCCGAGCCGGGTGAGACGCTGGCCGTCATCGGCGCGTCCGGCTCCGGGAAGTCCACCCTGTCGCTGCTGCTGGCGCGGTTCTACGACGCCGACTCGGGCGCGGTCAGGGTCGGCGGGCACGACGTCAGGGATGTCACCCTGGATTCGCTCAGGTCCGCGATCGGCCTGGTGCTGGAGGACAGCTTCCTGTTCTCCGACACGGTACGGGCCAACGTCGCCTTCGGCCGCCCCGAAGCCACCGACGAGCAGGTGATCGCGGCGGCGCGGGCCGCCGAGGCCGAGGAGTTCATCACCGACCTCCCGGACGGGTACGACACGGTCATCGGGGAGCAAGGGCTCAGCCTGTCCGGCGGCCAGCGGCAGCGGATCGCGCTGGCCCGCGCCCTGCTCACCAACCCCCGGATCCTCGTACTCGACGACGCCACGTCCTCGATCGACCCGCGGATGGAGGCGGAGATCCACGACACGCTGCGCCGGGTCATGCGCGGCCGCACCACGCTGCTGATCGCGCACCGCCGGTCCACGCTGCAGCTCGCGGACCGGATCGCGGTGCTGCACGAGGGCCGGGTGGCGGACGTGGGCCGGCACGAAGAGCTGATCCTCCGCAGCCCGCGCTACCGGCTGCTGCTGGCCGGCCCCGACGAGGGCGGGCTCTATGACGGCGAGGAAGCCGAGCCCTACGACGGCGAGGGCACCGTGGCCGCCGGGCCGGCCATCCCCGCCGGGACCGCGGCGCGGGCCCGGACCGCGGGGCGGGGCCAGGCACCGGCGGCCGGCCGCCGCGGTGGCGGCGACAGCTGGGACGGCATGCTGGCCAGCCTCCCGCCGAGCCCCAAGCTGGTGGCCCAGCTGGCCGCGCTGCCGCCGGCGAACGACGTCCCGCACGTGGACCAGGCCAAGGCGCGCGCGCCCGAGCCGCGGTTCACCCTGCGCAAGCTGCTCAGGCCGTTCCTCATCGCGCTGGTGGCCGGCCTCATCCTCGACGGCCTCGACGCGCTGGCGACCCTGGCGCTGCCCGCGCTGATCCGGGGCGGCATCGACAACGGCGTGCAGGCCAAGGCGTTCCACGCGATCGTGTTCGTGTCGCTGGTGGGCCTGGCCATCGTGCTCGCCGACTGGGTGGTCAACATCGCCGAGACCATGGTCATCGGGCGCAACGGCGAGCGGCTGCTGTACGCGCTGCGGATCAAGATCTTCGCGCACCTGCAGCGGCTCGGGCTCGATTTCTACGAGCGGGAACTGTCCGGCCGGATCATGACCCGGATGACGACCGACGTCGACGCGCTGTCCTCGTTCCTGCAGACCGGCCTGGTCACCGCCGTCAGCTCGGTGCTGTCGTTCTTCGGCGTGCTGGCGGCGCTGCTGATCATCAACCTCAAGCTGGGCCTGACCGTGCTGTCGATCATCCCGCTGCTCGTCGTCGCGACGGTAATCTTCCGGGCCAAGTCATCGAAGGCCTACAACGAGGCCAGGGAGAAGGTCAGCGCCGTCAACGCGGACCTGCAGGAGAACGTGGCCGGGCTGCGGGTGACCCAGGCCTACCGCCGGGAGGCACGCAACCGGGCCAGGTTCGCCGCGCGCAGTGACTCCTACCGGGTGAGCAGGCTACGGGCCCAGCGTTACATCGCGCTGTACTTCCCGTTCGTCCAGGCGCTGTCCACGATCGCCGGAGCCCTGGTCCTCGTGGTCGCGACCGGCGAGGTGCGCAGCGGCGCGCTGACGGCGGGGGCGCTGATCGCCTACCTGCTCTACATCGACCTGTTCTTCGCGCCGGTGCAGCAGTTGTCCCAGGTATTCGACGGCTACCAGCAGGCGGTGGTCGGGCTGCGCCGGATCCGGCAGCTGCTGGCGGTGCCGACCACCACGCCCGAGGCGGCGCACCCGCGGCCGGTGCCGCGGCTGACCGGCCGGGTCGAGCTGCGCGATGTCCGGTTCCGGTACGACGGGGCGCAGCGCGACGCGGTGCGCGGGGTCAGCCTGACCGTCGAGCCCGGCGAGACCGTGGCACTCGTCGGTCAGACCGGCGCGGGGAAGTCAACCCTGGTCAAGCTGGTGGCGCGGTTCTACGACGTGACCGGGGGAGCGGTGCTGGCCGACGGGGTGGACGTCCGCGAATACGACCTGGCCGGCTACCGGCACCAGCTGGGCGTGGTGCCGCAGGAGTCCTACCTGTTCTCCGGCACCGTCGGCGACTCGATCGCCTACGGGCGACCGGACGCCACCCAGGCCGAGGTGCAGGCGGCAGCCCGGGCCGTGGGGGCGCACGAGATGATCGAGGCGCTGCCCGGCGGCTACGACCACCCGGTGGGCGAGCGCGGCCGCAACCTGTCCGCTGGCCAGCGGCAGCTCGTCTCCCTGGCCAGGGCGCAGCTGGTGGATCCGGCGATCTTGCTGCTGGACGAGGCGACATCCGCGCTCGACCTGGCCTCGGAGGCCGCGGTGACCCGGGCGATCGGCCGGCTCACCACGCAGCGCACCACGCTGGTGGTGGCGCACCGGCTGACCACCGCGGCCCGGGCTGACCGCATCGTGGTAGTGGACGGCGGCCAGATCGTGGAGAACGGCAGTCATGAAGAGCTGCTCGCCCGGGGTGGCACCTACGCGTCGCTGTGGGACGCGTTCACCGGCGGCCAGGAGATCAGCCTGTCCAGCCTGGCCAGCGCCGGGTAACCGATGCCCCGGCGGGCCCGCGCGGGCCCGTCGGCGGCCCCCGGGGCCCGTTCGTGACGAGGCACATGATGCGCGTGCTTATGCGCGTGCTTCGTCTCGTACGGATGCACGTGCATGCTAGAATCCCCGCGTAGCAGGGCAATTGAGGCGATTTCCCGCACCGGCCGCGGCTTTTGCGGCCGCCGGAAGGAGGGCGATGGGCGAGCACAATGGGGTGCCATCGTTCAGCCTGCCTGACGCCGACTGGCAGGCGAGCCAGCACGGTGATCCCCAGGCCGGGCACGTCGAAATGGCCGCGCTGCCCGGCGGGACGATCGCGATGCGCAATTCCCGCTATCCTGTCGGTCCCGCGCTGATCTACACCCACGCCGAGATTGAGGCGTTCATCGCCGGGGCCAAGGACGGGGACTTCGACGACCTGATCGGCTAACCGGAGAGCGGGGGCGCCGGACCGGGGTCTCGCCGTGGCTGCTGCGGCGAGACCCCGGTCCGGGAATTAAGTTTCCCGGCCCTGCGCGGCTGGCCATGCTGGCCGGCGTCCGTCGGTCGGCCCGGCGCGGCGGACCGCGCTGGCCGGCATCCCGTCGGCCGGCCCGGCGCGGCGGACCGCGCTGACCGGCGTCCCGTCGGCCGGCCCGGCGCGGTCAGCCCGTGAGCGCCGGGGGGAGCAGCGCCCGGTGCGCCGCCAGCAGGTCGTCGCACATCGCGACGATCTGCGAGGTCGTCAGCGTGGCGGCGGCGTTCGGGTCGAGCAGCGCCGCCTGGTAGACGTGCTCGCGGCGGCCGTCGAGGACCGCACGGACGGTCAGCTCGACCACGTTGAGGAAGGTGCGGTTGAGCGCGGCGAGCTGGGCAGGCAGGGCGCCGACCGGCCGCGGCCGCGCGCCGTACGCGCCCAGGTCGCAGGGAACCTCGACGCAGCACTGCCCGGGCAGGTTGGCGATCAGCCCGTCGTTGCGCACGTTCACGTACAGCTCGCGCTCGGTGCCGGTCTCGAGCGCGTAGATGAACTGCGAGGCGAGCTCGTCGGTGGGGTCCAGGTCGAGCGGCTTGCCCTCGTCGAGATCGCGGCGCAGCGACTCCAGCTCACGCAGGTTCTCCTCGGACCGGGCCAGGTAGTCGCCGACGAAGATGCGGAACCACTCGATCTGGTCGTCGTGCCGCATGAACCACGGCAGGTACTCGGCGGAATGCTCGCTGGACTCGGTGGGGAAGTAACCGAACCTGCGGAACAGCTCCACCCGCACCCGCCGCTGCAGCTCCGGCGAGGCTTCGATGATCTCGGCCAGGCGCGGGTAGAGGGACCGGCCCTCGTGCTCGAACCGGAGCACGAAGGCCTGGTGGTTGAACCCCGCGGTGGTGAAGCTGACCTCGCCAGGGTCCAGGCCGACCAGCCCGGCCAGGAAGGCGTGCGTGTCCCGGACCGAGTGGCACAGCCCGAACACGCGCTGGAACGCCGTGCCCTCGTATACGGCCCAGGGCAGCATGGCCATCGGGTTGGTGTAGTTGAGCAGGTAGGCGTCCGGGCACAGCTCGGCCATGTCGCGCCCGATCCCGACCACCACGGGGATGGTGCGCAGGCCGCGGAAGATGCCGCCGATGCCCAGCGTGTCCGCGATGGTCTGCCGCACGCCGTAACGGGCCGGGATGTCGAAGTCCAGCCGGGTCGCCGGGTACCCGCCCACCTGGATCTCGTTGATGACGTATCGAGCGCCAGCGAGCACCTCGGAGCGGTCGGACGATGATGTCACCGTCGCGCCGCACCCGGTCTGGGCCGCGATGCGGCGGGCCAGCGTGTCGGCGTGCGCCAGCCGCCCGGGATCGATGTCGTACAGGGCCAGGTGCAGATCGGAACTGAACTCGCGGTAGCCGCACAGGTCGGTGACGACGTTGCGGGTGAACTCGATGCTGCCGGCGCCGATGAACGCAACCTTGATCACAGATCGATAGTGTTCCATTTCCTTCTTCTGCGAGCAACAGCGCGCAGGAACTTGCAGCCGCCCTGATATCAGCCGCCGGCCCGGGATGCCCGGCGCGGCCCGCCGCAATCCCGCCCGCAGGCCGGCCGCGCACGGAGGATGCGCTGCTCTGTCGCGTACGGTGCGGCTCCCGCTCAGGTAACGCGTCGCTTACAGTCGGGCAAAGGACGCCGTTCGGCTTGACATCGGCCCGCAGGTTCGCGCGATGATGTCGGAAACATTCACGATTCGCGCAAGAGTCGTCAACGCGTCGGCACTTCGAGGGCGGATGCCCGGGCGGCCGCGGTCGTGCCGGAGCGCGGGCTCGGAGGCAAGGGCAGATGAGAACGCACCGGCTCAGCGTGCTACTGGGGACTTCGCTGGTTGCTCTCGGCCTGGTGGCCTGCGGCACGGGCAGCGGCAGCGGATCGGGCGGCAACGGCAAGTCGATCACGATCTGGGAGGGGTACACGGGTCCGGAGGGCAAGGCGTTCGCCCACCTGATCACCGAGTACCAGCAGCAGAACCCCGGGACGAAGGTCAACAGCCTGTACGTCAACAACGACAACTCGCTGCAGAAGGTTCTCACCGCCGTGCGCGGCGGCAGCGTGCCCGACATCGCCTACCTCTACGGCTCCTGGGCACCGAACGTGGCCCAGATTCCGCAGGTCGAGACGCTGAACAGCGTGGTGAAGCAGCCGGGCGTGAACTGGAACGACTTCTGGGTGGGCGAGCGCGATGTCGCCACCGTCAACGGCCGCGTCATCGGCATTCCGGCGCTGGTCAACAACCTCGCCGTGGTCTACAACAAGACTCTGTTCGCCCAGGCCGGCCTGCAGCCGCCCGGTCCGGGGTGGACCTGGAACCAGTTCGTGGCCGACGCCAAGAAGCTGACCAACCCGGCCAAGAAGCAGTTCGGCACCGCCTACGTGACCCCCGGCAGCGAGGACACCGTGTGGCACTGGGAGGTGCTGCTCTGGGAGGCCGGGGGGAAGATCCTCACTCCGGACAACAAGAAGGCGGCGTTCGACTCGCCGGCCGGCCTGAAGTCGCTGAGCACGCTGCAATCCATGGCCGTGACCGACAAGTCCATGTACCTGGACCCGACCGACCAGGCCTACGCCAACGTGTTCAACTCCGGCAAGATCGGCATGCTGGTGACCGGCCCCTGGGACCTGGGCGTGTTCCCGAACGTGCACTACGGCGTGCAGATCATGCCCTCGTTCCCCGGCACCAGCGGCGGTCACCAGACGATCTCGGGACCGGACAACTGGGTGATCTTCAACAACGGCTCCGACCGGGTCAAGGCGGCAGAGAAGTTCCTGCTGTGGCTCACCGCCCCTGCTCAGGTGAAGTCCTTCTCGCTGCACACCGGGGATCTGCCCACCCGCGCCTCGGTGGCCAACGCCGCCGGGTTCCAGGCCGGCATGAACAAGGCACTCCCCGGTGTGGACACCTTCATCAAGAACCTCGGCAACGTCAGGCAGGCCCGGCCGCAGATTCCCACTTACCCGAAGATCTCCCAGGTGCTCGGCAACATGGTCGTCTCGGTGCTGCTCGGCAAGAGCCAGCCCGCGGCAGCGCTGTCCAGCGCCGCCCAGCAGGTGAACCAGATTCTCGCCAACCCGAACCAGTAACGTGGCCGCATCGGAGGCCTCGCTCAGCCGTCGGCGCCTGAAGTCGGCGGCCGCCGCCAGGGCCCGCGTCACCAGCTCCCAGCACTTCACCGGATGGGCCTTCGTGACGCCCGGGGTCGCGATCATCCTGCTGTTCGGCGCCGTCCCCGTGGTCTGGTCCGCGGTCATGTCGTTCCAGCGCAACAACCTGCTGTCGTCAGACACGCCCTATGTGGGGCTGCACAACTACCGGACCCTGGTGCACGATCCCGTCGTCGCCCAGGCGGTCGAGCACACGCTCGTCTACACGGCCCTGTTCGTCCCTGGCAGCATGATCGTCGGCCTGTTCCTGGCCGTGGCGATGAACAGGAACGTCCGCTTCATCAACTTCTACCGGACCGCCGCCTACGCCACGATGGCGATATCGACGATCAGCGAGGCGCTGGTCTTCATCTGGCTGTTCGACCCCTCCTACGGCGTGGTGAACTACCTGTTCAGCCTGGCCGGCATCCCGCAGCAGCAGTTCCTCAACTCGCCGTCAGAGGCGCTCTACGTGATCGTCGCGATGACGATCTGGGGCTGGACCGGCTTCTCCGTAGTGATCTACCTCGCGGCGCTGCAGGGCGTCCCGCAGCACCTGATCGACGCGGCGGCGACCGACGGGGCGAGTGCCTGGGCGACGTTCCGGCGGGTGACGCTGCCGTTGCTCAGCCCGGCGTCGCTGTTCCTGGCGGTCTGGCTCACGATCAACGCCCTGCAGCTGTTCGACGAGGTCTACCTGAGCACGCAGGGCGGCCCGCTGAACAGCACCACCGTGCTCGTGTACTACCTGTATGAACAGGCATTCCAGAACTTCAACTTCGGCTACGCGTCCGCCATCGCCTACTTCCTGTTCCTCATCATCCTGGTGGTCACCGCGATCCAGTTCCGGGTCGGCCGGCGGCTGACGTACTACCGCTCATGAGCGCGCAGACGCACGCGGGTACCCGCAGGAGCTGGCGCTGGCTTCCGTTCAGCCCGTGGCACTTCGTGCTGCTGCCGGCCAGCCTGATCTTGATCTTCCCGTTCTTCTGGATGCTCGTGACGTCGCTGGAGACGCCGGGCGAGGCGCTGCACTTCCCGCCGATCCTGACCCCGCACGTGATCAGGTTCGCTAATTACAGTGACGCCTGGGAGGCAGCGCCGTTCGGGCGATTCTTCCTGAACAGCGCCATCGTGGCGATCGTCACGGTGATCTGCAACCTGGTGCTGTGCTCGCTCGCCGGGTACGCGTTCGCGCGGCTGCGGTTCCTCGGCCGGACCGCCCTGTTCATACTGATCATGACCACGCTGATGGTGCCGTTCCAGGTGACGATGATCCCGCAGTTCCTCATCACCAAATGGCTCGGGATCAACGTGCTGGCCGGGGTCGGGATCAATCACATCGGGGCGCTGATCCTGCCGAACGCGGCCACCGCCTTCGGCGTGTTCTTCCTGCGGCAGTTCTTCAAGACGCTGCCGGTCGAGTACGAGGAGTCGGCGCGGGTGGACGGGGCGAACCGGCTGACCGTGCTGTGGCGGATCGTGCTGCCGCTGGCCACGCCGGCGCTGGCCACGCTGGCCGCGCTGACCTTCCTGGACTCGTGGAACAACTTCCTGTGGCCGCTGATCGCCATCAACTCGACGAACCAGATGACGCTGCCGCTCGGACTGGCCACGTTCCAGGGCGCGCACGCCACCGAGTGGACGCTGCTGATGGCGGGCAACGTGATGAGCCTGATCCCGATGCTGATCGTCTTCTTCGCGGCCCAGCGTTACTTCGTGCGGTCGGTGGCGGCGACCGGGCTCACGGGGGCGTAGCGCCGGCCGGGCCGCGGGCGGCGCCGCGGGCTCCGAGCACGCCGAGCAGCCGGGTGACCTCGCGGGCGATCGCGTCCCGGCCGGCCCCCAGGTAGCGCCTGGGATCGACGGCCTCGCGGTCGGCGGCCAGGAACTCGCGTACGGCGGCGGTGAACTCCTTGTTCAGCTGCGTCGCTATGTTGATCTTCGTGAGGCCGGCCCGGACCGCGGCGGCGAGCATCGCGTCCGGCACGCCGGATGAGCCGTGCAGGACGAGGGGCACGCCGACCGCGGCGCGAATCTGGCCGATCAGCTCCAGGTCCAGCACGGCGTCACGGGTGAGCATGGCGTGCGAGCTGCCGACCGCCACCGCGAGGGCGTCCACGCCGGTCGCGGCGGCATAGTCGGCCGCTTCCCGCGGCCGGGTCCTGATGCCGGGGGCGTGCGCGCCGTCCTTGCCGCCGATCTCGCCGATCTCGGCCTCGATCCACATCCCGCGGTCGTGACACCAGGCGGCGATGCCGGCGGTCGCCGCGACGTTCTGCGCGTAAGGGCGCGTCAACGCGTCATACATCACCGAGCCGAAACCCAGCCGGTCCGCCTCGGCGACGAGCTCCTCGGTGGTGGCGTGGTCCAGGTGCACGGCGACCGGCACCGCCGCGCCGGCCGCGATCGCCAGCGCCGCCTGCCCGATCGGCCGCAGCGCGCCGTGATAGCGGACGCAGTTCTCGCTGATCTGCAGCACGACCGGGGCCTGGGCCGCCTCCGCGCCCGCGACGATCGCCTCGGCGTGCTCGACGCCGATGACGTTGAACGCCCCGGCCCCGTGCCCGGCCGCGCGGGCGGCAGTCACGATGGTTCCCAGTCCCGTCGCCGGCATCAGCGGATCCCGCCCCTGCTGGCCGCCATCAGTCCGTCCCCGGCCTGACGATCGTGACCTGGTCCAGCGCCTGCTCGTAGTCGGCCAGGCGGAACTCGCCGGCCACCGGCGCGGCGGCCGCCGCGGAGCCGAGCGCGACCGCGTGCCGCAGCCGTTCGGCCCAGGGGCGGCCGAGCACCAGCCGGTGGGTGAGACCGGCGACTACCGCGTCGCCCGCGCCGGTCGGGTTGGCGGCCACCGCACCGGGGTCCGCGGCCTGCCATACCCCGTCGCGGGTGACCGCCAGCAGCCCGCTGGCACCGAGCGAGACCACGACCGCCTGCGCCCCGGCCTGCCTGAGCTCGTCCGCCGCGGCCGCGACCGCCGCGCGGCCGGCGCCGCCGGTACCGGTGAGCCGGCGGCCGACCGCGCCGGAAAGCTCGGCCAGGTTCGGCTTGACCACGGTCGGCCTCGCCGCCAGGCCGCGCAGCAGCGGCTCGCCCTCCGCGTCGAGCACAGTGGGCACGCCCGCGCCCGCCGCGATCCGGGTCAGCTCGGCGTAGCTGCCGGCCGGGAGGCCAGGCGGCAGGCTTCCGGTCAGCACGACGGCCGTCGCGGCGGCCAGCCCGGCCTGGTACCGGTCGCGAAACGCCGCGTACTCGGCGGCCGAAACAGGCGGTCCCGGCTCGTTGAACAGCGCGGTCTGACCGCGATCGCGGTCGGTGACTGCCAGGGTCCGCCGGGTCTCGCCGGCGATCTCGGTGAACGCAGCGGGGACGCCGGCCGCGGCGAGCGCGGACCGTACCGCCTGGCCGGTCAGCTCGCCGGCCAGGCCCATCACAAGCACGTCCGCGCCCAGCGCGTGCAGCGTCCGCGCGACGTTGATCCCCTTGCCCCCGGGGCGGGAGCTGACCGTGACCGGCCGGTTCACCCCGGCCCAGTTGACCCTCGGCAGCTCGTAGGTGAGGTCGAGCGCCGGGTTGAGCGCGACGACCAGGATCCGCCCGTCCACCGGGATACGCTCAGCCCTGGCGGGCGGTGTCCAGGATGACCGACCGGGTCAGGTTCCGCGGCCGGTCCGGGTCGAGCCCGCGAGCGCGAGCGGCCACCGCCGCGAGCCGGTGTACTCGCACCAGCTCGGCCATGGGATCCTCCTCGCTCTGCCAGACCAGGCCGCCGGCCGCCGCGATCTCGCCGGCCAGCCCGTCCGGCGCCGGGCCGAACAGCCAGACCACGCTGCCAGGACCGGTCACGGCGATGGGGCCGTGCCGGTACTCCATGGCGGGGTACGCCTCGGTCCATAGCCCGGCCGCCTCCTTGAGCTTCAGCGCCGCCTCGCTGGCCAGCCCGCAGGTCCAGCCGGTGCCGAGGAAGGTGAACTGCCGGGCCTCGGTCAGCTGCGCGGGCAGCGGCGCGGCCAGCACCCGGCGCGCCGCCTCGGCCACCGGGGCGAGGTCCTGGCCCAGGTGGGCCCGCAGCAGCGCCAGCTCGCTGGTGGCGAACCTGGTCTGCACGACCGACCGCTCATCGGCGAAGTCCAGCGCGATGACCGCGTCGGCGGCCGCCGCGATCGGGGTGCCCGGGTCAGCCGTGATCGCCACGGTCGGGACCGCGCGGCCGACCCGGGCCAGCAGATCGAGGATCTCGGTGGTGGTACCCGACCGGGACAGGGCCAGGATGCGGTCGTAGCGCCGGCCGGCCGGGAACTCGGAGGCGGCGAACGCGTCGGTCTCGCCGTGCCCGGCCGCCTCGCGCGCGGCCGCATACGACTGAGCGATGAACCACGAGGTGCCGCAGCCCGCGACCGCCACCCGCTCGCCGCTGGCGGGCAGGCTCTCGGCGACCTCCGGGGCCAGCGCCGCGGCCCGCAGCCAGCACTCGGGCTGGCTGGCGACTTCCGGCTCGATGCCGCCGCCGTCCATGCCGCTGGCGCTACCGCCGCTCCCGCCGCTGGTCCCGCCGGGCATCCCGTCGCTCGCGTCCACCCCTGTGCATCCCAGTCTCCAGGCGCGCTGGCCTGGCTATGCTCGCTTTTGCTTGGTATATAGCAAAATCAATCGTATGTTAACAGCAGGAATCGCGGCCACGAAGCAATCCTATTGCTCATAGCGCGGCCGCCGTGAGAGGCTACGTGCCCGGAGCAGCGGTTCTGCTGCCCGCGGCGGCGGCTCGGCTGGCCCGCCCGGCCTTCGTTCCAGGCAATACGTTCCAGGCAATACGGAGCAGATACCACTCAGGAGCCGCCGGTGAGCCGCTACAGCCGCTGGAATGAGCTGCTCGAGCTGCTCGCCGCGGACGGCCAGCTGCAGGTGGAGCGGGCGGCGCAGGTGCTCGGTGTCTCTGCGGCGACGGTCCGCCGCGACTTCGACGAGCTAGCCAGGCAGCAGATGCTCACCCGGATCCGTGGCGGCGCCGTCGCCCAGGGCGTCACCTACGACCTGCCGCTGCGGTACAAGACCGAGCGGCATCCCAGCGAGAAGCAGCGCATCGCCGCGGCGGCGGCCGGCCTGGTGCGGACCGGGCAGGTCGCCGGGCTCAACGGCGGCACCACCACCACCGAGGTAGCACGCGCGCTCGCCACCCGAGCCGACCTGAACGCCGGCTCGGCATCTCCCGCGGTCACCGTGGTCACCAACGCGCTCAACATCGCCACCGAGCTGGCGGTCCGCCAGCACATCAAGATCGTAGCCACCGGCGGCGTGGCCCGGCCGCAGTCCTACGAGCTCATCGGCCCACTGGCCACGGGCGTGCTGGACCAGGTGACCCTGGACATCGCGATCCTGGGCGTGGACGGGATCGACCCGGTCGCGGGCGCCACCGCGCACCACGAGGGCGAGGCGAGCATCAACAAGCTGATGGCCGACCGCGCGGACCAGGTCGTGGTGGTCGCCGACAGCTCCAAGGTCGGCCGCCGCGCGTTCGCCCGGATCTGCGCCGCGTCAGACATCGACGTGCTGGTCACGGACGCCGGGATCGCCGCGGCTGATGCGGCGAGGTTCGGTGAGGCGGGCACCCGGGTGATTGCCGGCTGACGATCCGCCCGGAGCGTTCGGCGCCGCCTCGATGGCTCAGATTCTGCGCAATCTTGTTGACTAATGATTGCTAGATGGCTTAACTTCACTGGTTTCGAGCACAACGGATGCGGCCCGGTGCCCGCCGGTGTTCGCACCAGGTGCCCGCGGAGACCGGGAGGTTCGCGTGACGCAGGACCGGCCGCCAGCGGCCGCCGATCTGGTCATCGTGGGCGACTGCAATCCGGATGTGCTGGTACTCGGACCCGACGTGATCCCCGAATTCGGTCAGCGCGAGAAGCTCGTCGAACCGGATATCCCTGGTGGTCGGCGGGTCCGCGGCCATCATGGCCGTGGCGGCCGCGCGGCTCGGGGTCCGGGTCGCCCTCGTGGCCGCGGTGGGCGATGACCCGGCCGGCCGCTTCATGCTCGGTCAGCTCGCGGCCGAGGGCGTGGATGTCACGGCGGTCGCCACCCGGGCCGGCGTCCCGACCGGCATGACCGTGGCGCTGTCGCGCGGAGACGACCGGGCCATCCTGACCGCGACCGGCGCGGTGGGTTCGCTGGCCGCGGGGGACGTGCCGCCGGCGCTGGTCCGCGGCGCGAAGCACCTGCACGTGAGCTCGTACTTCCTCATCGAGCCCTCGCTCGGCGAGCACCTCGGCCCGATCTTCGCCGCCGCCCGGTCCGCCGGGATCACCACGTCCCTCGATACGAACTGGGACCCGGCAGGCACATGGGGCGGCGACCGGCTCCGCTCCGTGCTCGCCCAGGCCGACCTGCTGATCCCCAACGAGGCTGAGGCGCTGCGGATCGCCGGCCGCGACACCCTGCCCGACGCGATCGGCGTGCTGGCCGCGGCCGGATCCAGGCTGGTCGTCAAGCGCGGGGCCCGCGGAGCGCTGTGCGTCGAGGACGGGCGGCAGCGCAGCGTCGCGCTGCCGCCGGTGCACCCGGTGGACGCCACCGGAGCCGGCGACTGCTTCAACGCCGGCCTTATCGCCGGGCTGCTGCGCGGCCTGGCCCTCCCGGCGGCGGCCGCGCTCGGCTGCGCCGTGGCCGCCGCGTCCACGCAGGCACCCGGGGGGACGGCCGGCGCCCCGGATCTGGCCGCGGCGCTGGCACGGGCCGAGACCGCGACCATCTCCGGCCAGACCGGGGCGGAGCGCCGGTAGCGGAACCGATCCCGCCAGCCTCAGCGGCGGCGTTCGGTGACCGGCCGGCTCGCCGGGAGCAGGCGGCAGCTGACCCGCTCGCGCCGCTGTCGCCACCTGCTGGTACGAAGGACCGCATGAACGGCGATGCCGGTGACGTGCCCGCGAGCCGCATGGATCCCGGGCCCGGCCCGCTTCGCGACCAGGCGGAACGTTACCTGCGAGCGCTCGCAGGCCCGGCGGCGAGGTTGCGCGAGGACCAGTGGACGGCGATCCGGGCGCTGGTCGAGCAGCATCGCCGCGCGCTGGTCGTCCAGCGCACCGGCTGGGGCAAGTCGGCCGTCTACTTCACGGCGGCCGCGCTGCTGCGAGCCGGTGGCGCCGGCCCCGTGGTCATCGTCTCGCCGCTGCTCGCCCTCATGCGCAACCAGATCGAGGCGGCGGGCCGGGCAGGCATCCGCGCCCGCACGGTGAACTCCGCCAACGCCGAGCAGTGGCAGGAGGTCTACGCCGAGGTGCAGGCCGGTGCCGCGGACGTGCTGCTGGTCAGCCCGGAACGGCTGAACAACCCGGGCTTCCGCGACCTGGTGCTGCCCGGGCTGACGGCCGCCGCCGGGATGCTGGTGGTGGATGAGGCGCACTGCATCTCCGACTGGGGTCACGACTTCCGGCCCGACTACCGGCGGCTGCGCACGCTGCTGGACGAGCTGCCCCCCGGCGTTCCCGTCCTCGCGACCACGGCGACCGCGAACGCCAGGGTCACCCGCGACATCGCCGACCAGCTCGGCACCGGCACCACGGCGGGCACGCTGGTGCTGCGCGGCCCGCTGGACCGCGACAGCCTGCGCCTGGCCGTCGTCCGGCTGCCCGCCGCCGGCCAGCGGCTGGCCTGGCTGGACGAGCACCTCGGCGAGCTGCCGGGCTCGGGCATCATCTACACCCTGACCGTGGCGGCGGCGCACGAGACCGCGGCCTTCCTGCGCGAGCGCGGCCATAACGTCGCGGCCTACACGGGGAAGGACGACCATGCGCAGCGCCAGGCGGCCGAGGACTCGCTGCTCGCCGGCGAGCTCAAGGCGCTGGTCGCCACCAGCGCCCTGGGCATGGGATTCGACCACCCTCGGCTGGGATTCGTCGTGCACCTGGGGGCTCCGCAGTCACCGGTCGCGTACTACCAGCAGATCGGCCGGGCCGGGCGCGGCGTGGACCGGGCCGAGGTGATCCTGCTCCCCGGGCGGGAGGACGCCGACATCTGGGCCTACTTCGGCTCGCTGGCCTTCCCGCCGGAGCCGGTCGTCCGCGGCACGCTGGCCGCGCTCGCCGAGGCGGGCCGGCCGTTGTCGGTCGCCGCGCTGGAGACCAGGGTCGATCTCAGCCGCGGCCGGCTGGAGATGATGCTCAAGGTGCTCGACGTGGACGGCGCGGTCCGCCGGGTCACCGGCGGCTGGGAGGCCACCGGGCTGGCCTGGGCCTACGACGCCGACCGCTATGCGCGGGTGGCTGCCGAGCGCTCCCGCGAGCAGCGGGCGATGCTCGGCTACATCGACACCGGACAGTGCCGGATGGAATACCTTCGCCGCGAGCTGGATGACCCGGCCGCGGCCCGCTGCGGGCGCTGTGACAACTGCACGGGGCGGCTGTGGCCGCAGCAGGTCTCGCCGGCCGGCGCCGCGGCCGCGCGCGAGCGGCTGCTGCGCCCCGGGGTCGAGGTGACGCCGCGGAAGATGTGGCCGGCCGGGATGAAGGAGCTGGGCATAGACGTCTCGGGCAAGATCGCGGCCGAAGTGTCGGCCGAGCCAGGCAGGGCGCTGGGGCGGCTCACCGACCTGGGCTGGGGGCCCCGGCTGCGTGCCCTGCTGAACGGCGACACCCCGGACAGCGCCGCGCCCGACGGTCTTATCGAGGCGGTGGTCAAGGTGCTGGCCGTGTGGGACTGGGCTGACCGGCCCGCCGGCGTGATCGCCCTGCCGTCGCGGTCCCGCCCGCAGCTCATCGCGAGCCTGGGCAGGGGGCTCGCCGAGGCCGGGCAGATTCCGCTACCTCGGCCCGATCGAGTACGCGGGCGGAATCCGGCCGGCCGCCGCCCAGTTCAACAGCGCCCAGCGGCTGCGCGCCCTCTGGGACACGTTCGTCGTTCCCGGATCCGTGCGCGACGCCCTCGCCGCGCTCGGCGGGCCGGTGCTGCTGGTTGACGACCGCATCGACACCGGCTGGACCATGACCGTCGCGGCCAGGCTGCTCCGCGAGGCCGGCGCCGTGGGCGTGCTGCCGCTGGCCCTCGCGGTCGCCGCCGGCTGACCCGCCGCCCGGCCCCGGCTCAACCCGCGCCGGCGATCACGTCCAGCGGCACGGGGGTGAGCAGCGGGCGCGACTGCAAGTCCCCGACCTCGCCCAGCGGCCGGCCCGCGGCGGCCGCCACCGCGTACTGGACGACGGGGCCGCAGATCCGGCCCTGGCAGTAGCCCATGCCGCAGCGGGTCAGTCCCTTCACCGACCGCACGTCGGCGGCCCCGGCCGCGACGGCCTGGCCGATCTGCGCCCACCGGGTTTCCTCGCAGCGGCAGGCGATCGTGCCGGGCTCCGGCCAGTCCAGCCAGCCAGGCCGCAGCGGGTAGGCGTCATCGAGCAGCGCGCCGAAACGCCGGGCCGGCCCGAGCCTGGCCCGCAGCGCGCGGGTGCGCGCCGCATAGGCCACCGGGTGGAGCCGGCCCAGGTAGCGGGCGGCAGACGCGCCGGCCAGGTATCCCTCGAGCTCGGCCGCCTGCGCCCCGCCGATCCCGGTGACCTCGCCCGCGGCGAACACGCCGGCCACGGAGCTGGCGAGATCGGCGTCGCAGCTCATCGCGGCCACGGGCCGGTTCGCGTGCTGCGCGTCGGCGCAGCCCAGCAGCCGGGCCAGGTCCAGCGTGGGGCAGAAGCCGAAGCTGACGTGCACGGCGTCCACCGCCTCATCCCGCCGCGAGCCGGGCACCGGCCGCCAGTCCCGGTCCAGCCGCGCGATCGTGGCGCGCTCCACCCGCCCCGCGCCGTGGCACCCGACGACGGCATGACCGGTACGGACCGGCACGCGGTGCCGGGCCAGGGTCGCGGCGTAACCGGCCGCCTCCCGCAGCTTGCCGGGGTAGGCCGCGAGCCGGGCGGCGTGCCTGGCCCCGGCCCGCGCCGCGGTCGCCTCCAGCACCGCCACGACCCGCACCCCGGCCCCGGCCAGCCCGGCGGCGACCGGGAGCAGCAGCGGCCCCGAACCGGACACGAGCACCCGCTGGCCCACGGCGACGTCCTGGCTCTTCAGCAGGGCCTGGGCCGCGCCCGCGGTGGTCACGCCGGGCAGGTCCCAGCCGGGAAAGGGCAGCACGAGCTCGGTCGCGCCGGTCGCCAGCAGCATCGCGCGCGTCCGCAGCACGGGCGGCGCCGTCCCGCCCGCCTGGCCGCCGGGCGCCGGGCCTGGCCGGTCCGGTCCTGCCAGCCGGAGCAGGAACCCGCCGTCGGGCTCAGGCTCCGCGTGCCACACCGATGTCGAGGCCAGGTGCCGGATGCGCCGGTGCCGCGCCGCCCGGCGCAGCCGCGGCGGCAGCGGCACGGAGCCAGGCTCGGCCGGCCCTTCGGCGCCGCCGAGCAGGCTCGGCCGGTAGATCTGGCCGCCGATGGCCGGCCCGGAGTCGATCAGCGTGACCGCGCAGCCGAAGGCGGCCGCGGCCAGCGCCGCGGCCAGCCCGGCCGGCCCCGCCCCCACGACCGCGAGGTCCGATTCCGAACGGGCCGGGGTACTCATTCGCGCTGCCCCGGCGACGCGCAGGTGCGGACCTCGTCGCCGTCCCTGACCGGCACCAGGCAGGCCCGGACGGCGCGATCGCCGCCCACGTCCACGAGGCAGTCAAAGCACGCGCCGATGCCGCAGAACACCCCGCGCGGCCGGCCACCCGAGCGGGTCAGCCGCCAGGACAGGACGCCGTTGGCCAGCAGCGCCCCGCCGATGGTCATGCCGCGCGGCGCGTCCATCGGCCTGCCGTCGAAGCTGAACCGAACCCGGTCAGCGGCCATGCCAGCCTGCGGTCCTGGCCGGCGGGATGGCGAAGCGGGCAGGCGAGAACGGCTCCGGGCGCACCGCGGTGGCCGTGCCGTCGATGATCCCGGCGAGCAGTTCCGCGGTGGCCGGGGCCAGGCCGATGCCGGCGCCCTCGTGCCCGGTCGCGTGGTAGAGCCCCGCCACCAGCGGGTCCGCGCCGATCACCGGCAGGTGGTCGCGGCAGGCCGGACGGTAACCGGTATAGGCGCGGATCGCGCGCACCCGGTGCAGGAACGGGAACAGCGCGATGGCCCGGCGGGCCATCGCGGCCAGCACCCCCGCGTCCGGCGGCACCGGCCGCTGCCCGGTCTCCGGCAGCGCGCCGCCGAAGTCCCGGCTGGACCCGATGAGCACGGTGCCGCTGGCGGTGGACTCCACCACCGCCGAGCAGGCCAGGGCGTCGTCATCGCTGCCCACCGCGGCCACGTAGTCGCACTCGTAGACCTTGTGCCTGATGGCCGGCGGCAGCGGTTCGGTGACCAGGATGTGGCCGCGGCGCGGCCGCACCGGCAGGTCCGAGCCGAGCCGCCGGGCCACCTCGCCGCTCCACGGCCCCGCCGCGTTGACCACGGCCGGCGCGGCGATCCGGCCGCGGTCGGTGACCAGGCGCGGTGCCGCGCTCCCGGTGACCGTCTCGAGCCCGGTCGCCTCGGCGCGGGCCACGGACAGGCCGCCGTGACGGCGGGCCAGCGCGAGGTAGGCCATGGCCGCGCGCATCGGCTGCACCTGGCAGTCCTGCGGGTAGAAGGCGCCGCCGGCCAGTCCCGGCGCCAGATCAGGCTCGGCCTCCCGCAGCCCGGCCTGGTCCAGCCCGGTCACCTCGACCCCGGCGGCCCGCTGCCGGCGGCCTGGTCCGCCAGCCCGGCCAGCTGGTCCTGGTCGTGCGCCACGACCACGCCGCCCTTGGCCTCGAACTCGAACCTCCGCGCCGTGCTCGGCGGCGAACTCCCGCCACAGCGTGAGGCTGCGCAGCGCCAGCGACAGGTCGGGGCCAGGCAGGTGATCGGAGACCAGGATGTTGCCCTCACCCGCCCCCGTGGTCCCGCCGAACGGGCCGCTGCGGTCGATCACGCACACCCGGCGCCCGGTGGCGGCCAGCGCCGCGGCCGTGGCGGCGCCCACCATCCCGGCCCCGATGATCACGGCATCCGCGGTGGCGGGCAGGGCGGCGTCGGCGGGAGTCACCCGTACTTACTAGCCCGCCGGTCATGAAACGGCAAGCGGTGGAGCCTGTCTGGGCGGGGTTTCCAGGCAGGCTCCAGGCCGCTGGCCGTGGCCCGGACGCGAATCCGGGCGGTCAGGAATCCAGGTAGGCCAGTACGGCGAGCACGCGCCGGTTGTCGTCCCCCGACGCGGCCAGCCCGAGCTTGCTGAAGATGCTGGTGGTGTGCTTGCTCACGGCCTTTTCCGTCACGTACAGGCGCTGCGCGATCGCAGTGTTCGAGCGTCCTTCCGCCATCAGCTCCAGCACCTCCTGCTCCCGCGCCGACAGCCGCGTGATCGGCTCGTCCCGAGACCGCCGGCCCAGCAGCTTGGTCACCACCTCGGGGTCCATGACCGTGCCGCCCCCGGCCACGGTGCGGATCGCGTCGATGAACTGGTCGTCGTTGAACACCCGGTCCTTGAGCAGGTAGCCGACCGAGCCCGCCTGGTCGGCCAGCAGCTCCCGGGCGTAAAGCTGCTCGACGTACTGGGACAGCAGCAGGACCGGGAGGCCGGGGATCTGCCGCCGGGCCTCCAGCGCCGCGCGCAGTCCGTCGTCGGCGAACGAGGGCGGCAGCCGCACGTCCACGACCGCGACGTCCGGCCGCTCCTCCAGCAACGCGCGCAGCAGGGCGGGCGCGGTGTCGACGGCCGCGGCGATCTCGAAGTCGTACGCGCCGAGCAGCCGGGCCAGGCCGTCCCTCAGGAGGAAAAGATCTTCGGCGACGACAACACGCATGGCACCTCCATGACGATCATGGTGGGCCCGCCCGTCGGGCTGCTCACGGCCATGATGCCATCGAAGGTACCCAGCCGCCGCTCCACGCCCTGCAGCCCGGTGCCCTTTGCCTGGTCCGCGCCGCCGATGCCGTCGTCGCACACCTCGATCCGCAGGGTGCCGTCGGCGTGCTGCATGCGGATGTCGACCTGGCTCGCGCCGGAGTGCCGGACCGCGTTGGCGAGGACCTCGGCGACCGCGAAGTAGCAGGCCGACTCGACCGGCGCGGTCAGCCGGCCGGGCAGGTCGACGTCGACCCGGACCGGCAGCGGGGTGTCCAGGGCCAGGGCCTGCACCGCGTGGCCGAGGCCGCGGTCGGCCAGCACCGGCGGGTAGATGCCGCGGACCAGGTTGCGCAGGTCGCTCAGCGCCCGCGACGAGGTCTCCCTGGCCTCGGCGACCAGGGCCAGCGCCGCCTGCGGGCTGGTCGGCAGCATGCGTTCGACCGCACGCAGGTTCATGCCCAGCGCGACCAGGCGGGCCTGGGCCCCGTCGTGCAGGTCTCGCTCGATCCGGCGCAGCTCGGACGTGGCGGCGTCGATGGCGTGGCCGCGGGTCTCGGTCAGCTGCTGGACCCGGCCGGCCAGCTCGGGATCGGGCCCGGGGTGCAGCAGGGTCCGCGCGTGCGCGCCGATCGTCCGGGGCACCAGCCAGGCGGCGAAGGCCAGGAATACGCTGGCCTCGGCGCCGGCCAGCAGGGCCATCTGCGGGCTGCTGACCTGGACGGCGCCGTAGATTACCTGGTGCCCGTTCCTGCCCGCGGCCAGCGACTGCCAGCTCGACGCGATCGCGAACCCCCAGGCCGCGAAGCCAACCAGCGCGACCGGCACCAGGTCCGCAGCCACCTTCGGCCACCGCACCGCGGCGATCACCGAGACGAGAACCGCCGCGACCGTCCACGGGCGCACGCCGAATACCACCAGGCCGAACATCGTGACCGGGATGAGCAGGACGCCCCAGCGGTTCTCCACCGCCCACCGCCGCAGGTACGGCACGAGCCAGGGCATGCGGTCCCGCAGCCTGGCTACCGCGCGGGGGGTGAGCCACAGGCCGAGGGCCAGCAGCAGCAGCGCCAGCGGAACCAGCAGCCCGGTCGGCAGCAGGCCGCCGCCATGGACGACGGGATGGGGAAGGCCGAGGGGCTTCGGCGGGCCGCCGGGGCCACCGAAGAAGAGCGGCCCGCGCGGTCCCGGGGTCGGGGAGAGCGTAGTGATCCCTCCGCCGGGACCGGCCGCTGCGTGCACGCTGCGCGTCGCGAAGTTCTGCTGGATGACCTGCCCCTGGGGGCCGTTGATGAACACCTGCCCCGGGGGGCCTTTGGTGAATGCCACCCGCCCGCCCTTGACGGTCATCCCCTTACCGCCCCCCGCCCGGGCCGCCCGGAGCTTCTTGACCAAAGCCTGTGGGGCGCTGAACGCGAAGCTCCGGCCCGGCCACGACCCAGTTCACGGTGGTCACCGGCGACCGCGGCCACCATCAGCGCCCATATGCCAGCGAGCAGCATCGTGACCGGCAGCAGGTCGGCCGCGATGGCTGGCCACCAGGCCGCCACGATCAGCGCGAGTACGACCAGCGCTACGGTCCACGGCAGCACTCCGAACAACGCCATGCCCATCGCGGCCACCAGCGGCAGCAGGCCGCCCCAGCCGAAATGACGCAGCAGCCGGGCCAAGGTCTTCCATGCCACTTTCACCAGGATCCACATACCGACCATCGTGGCCCGGCCGGGGCCGGGTGCGCCATGGGTCGGCACCTAGTCCTGAGTGGGCCTGGACCTACCGCGCGGACCGGTCAGGGCCGGCCGCCCATGAGGAACCCGGCAGGGAACGGGTCGTCGGGGTCGAGCAGGTAGTGCGCCATCCCGGTGATCCAGGCGCGGCCGCGCACCGTCGGGATCACCGCGGGGAAGGCGCCGACGGTCGTTGTGCCCACCAGGCGCCCGGTAAACGTCGTGCCGATGACCGAGCCGTGCACGAAGTCCTGTTCCAGGCCCAGCTCGCCGCGCGCCGCGAGCTGGGCCATCCGCGCCGACGTGCCGGTGCCGCACGGCGACCGGTCCAGCCAGCCGGGATGGATGGCCACCGCGGCGCGCGCGGGCCCGGTCCCGCGCGCCGGGCTCGGTGAACACCACGTGGCGGCAGTCGCTGATCTGCGGATTCTCCGGGTGCGCGAAGTCGAGCTGCTCGTTGACTGCCTCCATGATCGTCAGGCCGGCGGCCACCAGGCGGTCGTGCTGTTCGGGCCTCACCTCGAGGCCGGCCGCGGCGGCAGGCAGCAGTGCGTAGAAGTTGCCCCCGAACGCCAGGTCGACCGTTATGTCGCCCAGCCCCGGCACGTGCACGGGGGCGTCGCGCAGGTGCAGGTAGGAGGGCACGTTGCGGACCATCACCGACCTGGCCCGGCCCTGACTCACCTGCACCGAGGCCTCCACCAGGCCCGCCGGGGTGTCCAGCCGGATCAGCGTGACCGGCTCGCATACCGCTACCATGCCGGTCTCCACCAGCACCGTGGCGGTCCCGATGGTGCCGTGCCCGCACATCGGCAGGCAGCCGGACACCTCGATGAAGACCACGCCTGCGTCCGCGTCCTGGCGGGCCGGCGGCTGCAGGATCGCGCCGGACATCGAGGCGTGCCCCCGCGGCTCGTACATGAGCAGGGTCCGCAGGTCGTCGCGCTCGGCCACCAGGTGGCGCATCCGGTCGAACATCGTGGCGCCCGGCAGCACGCCCACGCCCGAGGTGATCACGCGGGTGGGCATGCCCTCGGTGTGGCTGTCGACCGCGGTAAATACCCGCCGGGCCCGCATTACCGCGCCCGCCGGGATGGCCCGGGCCGCACAGCGGCGCGCATCACAGGGTGCTGGCGGCAGTGGCCTTGAGCGCGGCCTGCATGGTGGTCCGCACCTCGTCGGCTTCCCCGGGCGGCAGCGGCAGCCGGGGCAGCCGGACCGGCCCGCCGTACCGGCCGGCCTCCTCCTGCGCCAGCTTGATCGCCTGTACGAAGCGCGGGTCCGCGTCCCAGCGCAAGATCGGCAGCATCGCCTTGTACAGCTCGACGGCGGCCACGAACTCACCGGCCTCGCACATCCGGTAAAGCTGTACCGACTGCGCGGGCAGCGCGTTGACCAGGCCGGCGATCCACCCTGTCGCGCCGAGCAGCATCGCCTCGACGAGGGTGTCGTCGCAGCCGCAAATCACCTCGAGCCGCGGCGCCTGCTCCCTGATCTGCGCCACCCGGCGCACGTCCTGGGAGAACTCCTTGACCGCCTGCACCTGCTCGATCTCGGCCAGCCGGGCCAGCAGGCCCGGCGTGAGGTTGAACCCGGGTGGAGAACGGGTTGTTGTACGCAATGATCGGCAGCCCGACCTGGGCGATCTCCGCGAAATGCGCGACCACCTCGTCCGGGGTGGGCAGGTGCGAGGTCGGCGGCAGCGCCATCACGGCCGTCGCGCCGGCCTCGGCCGCCTGCTGGGCCCACCGGCACGCCTCGGCCGCTGACTTGCCGGAGACGCCGGGAACCACGGGGACCCGGCCCATCGAGGCGAACACGGCCATCTGGACAAGCTGAGCCCGTTCGGAATCGGACAGGCACTCGTATTCGCCGAGCGATCCGTTGGGAACCAGGCCGGCCACGCCCGCGTCGATGAGCCACGCGCAGTGCGCGGCGAACTCATCGACCTCGGCGTGGCCATCGCGGAACGGAGTGGTGGTAGCAGCGTAGACACCAGGGAAGCGGGCAGCGCTCACCGGCGTGATCCTCCTCGTGCGGCGGGTGGCTGGCCCGGAAGCCGGGCGGCCGGGGATACGCTCCCGACACTAGGTCACCCGGCCCGCTCGCGCACGAGGGCGGCTGGCACGATGGGCCGGGGCCGGCGCGACGCTGCGGAGGTGACATGGACCGCGATCAGGCCGGCGTGCTAGGCCGCCGGATACTGCGGGTCGAGGACGAGCGGCTGCTCACGGTGGGCGGCACCTACGTCGATGACCTGGACGTGCCCGAGCTGGCCCGCGCAGCGCGGGTCACCTTCGTGCGCAGCCCATGCGCGCACGCGCTCATCACCGGCGTCAACGCCTCCGCCGCGCTCGCCGAGCCCGGCGTGGTCGCGGTGCTGACCGCCGAGGACGCCGCCGGGCTAGCGGGCCAGCCGGGCCAGCCCGCCGAGCCGGGCCAGCCCGGCCGAGCCGATGGCCGAGCCGCTGCTGGCCGCTGACCGGGTGCGATTCGTCGGCGAGCCGGTGGCGATGGTGATCACCGATGGCCGCTACCAGGGCGAGGACGCGGCCGAGCTGGTCAGCGTGGACTACGACCTGCTGGAGGCGGTGATCGGCCCCGGTGACGCGCTGGCCGGCCAGACCCTGCTGTTCCCCGCGGCGGGCACCAACCTGGTGGCGGCCGATGGCGACCTCGAGGACACGGGCGATGCGCTGTTCGAAGGCTGCGACGCCGTGGCCGAGGCCGCGATCGTCAACCAGCGGGTCGCACCGGTCCCGATGGAGGCCCGCGCGGCGGCCGCGACCTGGGCCGACGGCCGGCTGCACCGTGTGGGCGAGCACGCAGAACGCCCAGTTCGCCCGGTCGACGCTGGCCAGCCGCCTGGGCCTTGATCCGGCCGCGATCCGGGTGATCGTGCCGGACGTCGGCGGCGGGTTCGGGGCCAAGATCGGCGCCGACCGGGACATGATCGCTGTCGCCTGGGCCGCCACCCGGGTCGGCAGGCCGCTGCGGTGGGCGGAGACCCGCAGCGAGAACCTGGTCGCGATGACCCACGGCCGCGCGCAGTGGCAGCGGGTCAGGATCGGCGGGACCCGCGACGGCAGGATCCTGGCTTACCGGCTGGATCTGGTGCAGGACGCCGGGGCGTATCCGCGGGGCGCCGGGGAGCTGGCCTACCTCACCAGGCTGATGGCGAGCGGCGCCTACCAGATACCGCGGGTCGAGTGCGCCTACCGGGTCGTGGTCACCAGCACCACGCCGATCTTCGCCTACCGCGGTGCCGGCCGACCGGAGGCCACCGCGGCGATCGAGCGGGCAGTGGATTCTGCTCGCCGCCGAGATCGGCATGGACCCGGCGGAGGTGCGCCGGGTGAACATGGTCCCCCCTGGCCGCTTCCCGTTCACCTCGCCGACCGGGGCGGTGTACGACACCGGCGACTACGCGGCGGCCCTGGACAAGGTGCTCGCGGCGGCGGGATACGCCGAGCTCAGGAAGGAGCAGGCCGGCAGGCGCGAGCGCGGTGACCCGGTACAGTTGGGCATCGGGCTGTCGGCCTACGTGGAGATCACCGCCGGAGACGCGTCCGACGGCGAGACCGCACGGGTCGAGGTGCACGAGGACGGCACCGTGACCGTGTTCACCGGCAGCTCTCCGCACGGTCAGGGGCACGCAACCGCGTGGGCCATGCTGGTCGAAGCGGAGCTCGGCGTGCCCATGTCGGACGTCACCGTGGTGCACGGCGACACCGATGCGATCCCCGAGGGAACCGGAACCCACGGGTCCCGTTCGCTGCAGCTCGGCGGCGCCGCGGTGCAGAAGGCGGCGACGCAGGTCAGGGAGCGGGCCCGCGGCCTGGCCGCGGAGCTGGCCGGCGCGGGCGAGGCGGACATGGAACTGGATCCCCGGCTCGGCGTCTGGCGGGTACGCGGCGAGTCCGGGACCGAGCTGGAGTGGGGCAAGGTGGCCGGGCAGGCCGGCGACGAGGGCCTGGCGGCCGACGTGCTGTTCGTCGCCGACAACCCGACGTTCCCGTTCGGCGCCCACGTCGCGGTGGTCGAGGTGGATACCGAAACCGGCCGGGTCAGCCTGGTCAGGCACGTGACCGTCGATGACGCGGGAACGCTGCTCAACCCGCTGCTCGCCGAGGGGCAGCGGCACGGCGGCATCGCGCAGGGCGCCGCCCAGGCCCTGCTGGAAGAGGTGCTCTACGACGCGCAGGGCAACCCGCTGACCGGGACCCTGGCCGACTACGCGATCATCACCGCCGCCGAGCTGCCGAGCTTCGAGCTGGCAGACAGCCAGACGCCGGCCACCGTCAACCCGCTCGGCGCCAAGGGCATCGGCGAGGCCGGCACGATCGGCGCGGCCCCGGCGGTGCAGAACGCGGTGATAGACGCGCTTGCCCCCCTGGGCATCCGGCACATCGACATGCCTGCCACGCCGCGGCGGGTGTGGGCCGCGATCAGCGAGGCGAGGGGCGACCGGTGAGGGTCGAGATGACGATCAACGGCAGCCGGCAGGCCGCCGACGTGGAAGACCGGATGCTGCTCGTGCACTACCTGCGCGACGTGGCCGGGCTGACCGCGGCCAACGTCGGCTGCGACACCAGTTCCTGCGGCGCGTGCACCGTGCTGCTGGACGGCGAGTCGGTCAAGTCGTGCACGCTGCTCGCCGCGCAGGCCGCCGGTCGCGAGATCACCACGGCGGAGGGCCTGGCCGGCCAGGACGGGCAGATGCACCCGGTGCAGCGGGCGTTCCGTGAGCGGCACGGCCTGCAGTGCGGGTTCTGCACCCCCGGGATGGTGCTGGCGATCGTGTCGCTGTTGCGGGAGAATCCGCATCCCACCGAGGAGCAGGTGCGCACCGGCCTGGAGGGCAACCTGTGCCGGTGCACCGGCTATCACAACATCGTCCAGGCGGCGCTGGCCGCGGCGGGCCCGGGAAACGGGGAGGCCCGGTGATCCCGGCTCCCTTCAGCTACCACCGCGCCTCGTCGGCCGGCCAGGCGCTCGACCTGGCCGCGCGGCACGGCGAGGACGCGAGGTTCCTGGCCGGCGGCCACTCGCTGCTGCCGATGATGAAGCTGCGGCTGGCCATGCCCGAGGTGATCATCGACATCGGCTCGCTGGCCGAGCTGAGCTACATCACCGACGCCGGCGACCACATCGCGGTGGGCTCGCTCACCCGCCACCACGACCTGGAGCATTCCGCGCTGCTTGCCCGCGAGCTGCCGCTGCTGGCCGTCGCGGCCGGGCGCGTCGGCGACCCGCAGATCCGGCACCGCGGCACGATCGGCGGGTCGCTGGCGCACGCCGACCCGGCCTGCGACCTGGCGGCCGTCGTGCTCGCGCTGGACGCGACGCTGGTCGCCCGCGGGCCTTCGGGCAGCAGGCAGATCGCGGCGGCGGACTTCTTCGGCGGCCTGTTCGAGACCGCGCTGGAACCCGGCGAGCTGCTGGCCGAGATTCGGCTGCCGAAGCCGGCCGCGCCCGGCTGGTCGTTCCTGAAGTTCAGCAAGCGCGCGATCGACTGGGCCATCGTGGGCGTCGCCGTGCAGGGCGGCTCGGTGACCCTGGTCAACATGGCGGACAGGCCGCTGCGGGCCGCCGGGGTCGAGCGCGCGCTGGCCGCCGGGGCCACCGCGCGCGAGGCGGCGGCGCACGCGGCCGACGGCACCCGGCCGGCCGACGACATTAACGCCAGCCGCGGCTACCGCGAGCACCTGGCCCGGGTGCTGGTCTCCCGCGCCCTGGAAGAAGCCGCCACCCGGGCCTGAGCCAGCGCCCGCCCCGCCCGGTCCGGTACGGCGCCAGGGCCACCCGGGTACTCGGCCCCGTCCGGCGCGGCGCCAGGACGCCCACCCGCGCCCGGGCGCGCAGGGCCGGTGGGCGACCATAAGCTCATGGACGCCAGCACCAGAATCGTGGTCGTCGGCGGCGGAATCGTCGCGGCGAGCGTCGCCTATCACCTGGCCCGCCGGGGCGTGTCGGTGATCATCGTCGCCGCCGATCACGCCGGAGCGGCCACCGACGCCGGCGCGGGAATCATCTGTCCCTGGGCGGAGCCGGCGGACGACCCCGGCTACCGGCTGTCGGCCGAGGGAGCACGGTATTACCCCGAACTGCTCGCGATGCTGGCCGGCGACGGCCAGGCCGACACCGGCTACGCCAGGGTCGGGGCGCTGAGCGTGGACGCTGGCGCCGTGGCGCTGCAGGCGACCGCCGCCCGGCTGCGGTTGCGGCTGGCCGCCAGCCCCGAGATCGGGGAGGTGGCCGTCCTGGAACCGGGCGGTCCGGCGCAGATGTTCCCGCCACTGGCCGCGGGCCTGGCCGGGGTCTGGATAGCCGGAGGCGCCCGGGTGGACGGGCGCGCCATCCGGGACAGCCTGCTGCGCGCGGCGGCCGTCCGCGGCGCCCGCCGGATCCGCGCGACCGCGCGGCTCGACCTGGCCGCGGGACGGGTGACCGGCGTGCGGGCCGGGGCGGACCGCGTAGGGGCGGACGCCGTCGTGGTGGCGGCCGGCGCGTGGACCGCGCACGTGTGCGAGGGGGCCGGCCGGCCGCTGCCGATCGGCCCGCAGCGCGGCCAGATCGTGCACGCCAGGCTGCCCGGCGCCGACACCGGCGGCTGGCCGGTGGTCTTGCCCGGTGCCGGCCCCTACCTGCTCGGCTTCCCCGCGGGCCGGATCGTGCTGGGCGCGACCAGGGAGGATGTCGGCTTCGAGCACGCGGCCACTATCAGCGGGGTGGGCGGGCTGCTGGCCGCGGTCCTGCAGCTCGCCCCCGGCCTCGCCGGGGCCGCGCTGCTGGAGACCCGGATCGGCTTTCGCCCGGTCACCGCGGACGGCAGCCCGCTGCTCGGCCCGCTGGCCGAAGGCCTGTTCGTCGCGGCCGGCAACGGCCCGCAGGGGCTGACCGCCGGCCCGTGGACCGGGCGCGCCGCCGCGGCGCTCGCGCTGGGCGAGCCGCCGGGGACCGACGTCACCCCGTTCGATCCGGCCCGGTTCTCGTCCGGCGTGCCGCGCTCGGGCTGACCGGCAGCGGCCGGGGGCCCCCGGGCGCTACCGAATCCGGGCGCGGGTGGGAACCACCCGGATCAGGTGCGGGTAGTCAGCGGCGAAGCTCTGCGGGGTCCACCCGTTGGAGTCGATGAACGCCTGGTACTTCTCGACAAAGGCGGGCAGGCCATCGGCCCGGGGCCCCGCCGGGTCAATCGTGGCCCGGCCCTCGAAGATGACGTTCGCCCCGCCCCGGCCGTTGCCGTCCAGGTGCAGCGACACCAGCGGGTTGGCCTCGATGCTGGCGGTCTTCGGCCCGTCCGCGGAGCCGTAGATGAAGAACTCGCCGTCCTGCCACCAGAACCAGACCGGCGTCAACTGAGGCTGGCCGGACGGGTTGACCGTGGTCAGCCATACGATCGCGTCGGTGCGCAGGCGCTCGGTGGCAGCGGCGTGGGCGGGGTTGCCCTGATCAAGGATCGTCATGTCGGCTCCCCGAGCATTCGGTTCCGGGCGGCGGCTACGAGTCGGGGCAGATCTCGTGCACCCAGGTGCCGTCGAGCCGGCGCCGCACGTCCTGACCGGGGCTGATCAGCACGCCGCACCGCGCGCACAGCTGGCCCGGAGCATGCGCCTCGTTGGACCCCCACACGCTGCTGTACTCGGCGTGCTCGCCTTCCTCGCGATCATCGTCTAGCCGGGACTGCTCGGAGCGCTCCGGCGGCGGGGCCCCGAGATCTTCGTCGAGTCCCTCTCCGATGGCCCGTCCCCCGAAATTCGGCGGCGTTGTCATGTGCGCCTCCCGCAGATGCGATGGTGTCCCCAGACCGCTGACCACCAGTGTCGCAGATCGCGGCGCGGCGGGCCGGGTCGCCGCGGGCCTGCCGCGCTAATCCGGGTCCGGCTCGAGCAGGCGGGTCAGCCAGTACGCCACGGATCTGCCCTGCTCCTGCCGCAGCTGCGGGCCGGCCTCCGGGAATGCGCGCTGCCACGACAGGGCCCGGCTGATCGCGCCGAGCCTGACGGCCAGCCTGGCCTCTTGCCGCAGTTCCGGCGCCGGCCGCCCGGCCGTCCAGGGCTCCAGGTACGCGTCCCGCAGCCGGCCGAGCTCGGCCGATCCCGCGGCCAGCCCGTGCCGCGCCGCTGCTGCGCGGCCGATCACCAGCAGGCTGGTGAAGGGATGCCCGATCGACGCGTCGCCCCAGTCGAAGAACGCGTAGCGGCCGTCGTTCGCGAACACCTGGTAGTCGTGCAGGTCAGAATGATCCAGCGACGGCGGCACCGCGCTGGCCGCCAGCCGCTCGCACCACTGCGCCAGCGCGGGCCGCAGCGCCCGCAGCGCCGCGTGCTGCCCGGCGCAAAGCTCCTCGGCGCCTCCCGCCTGCGCGCTGGCCTGCGCGCAGTCCAGCAGCGCGTCGAAGCGCCAGGGCAGCTGGGCCGGCCGCAGGTCAGGCACGCCGAGCGCGGCCATCTCCGGGACCCGCCCTGACACCGCCCGCTGCAGCTCCGCGTACTGCCGCAGCGGCTCCTCCCAGCTCCTCGCGTCCAGGCCGGGCAGCGTGCCCAGGATCAGGCCGCCGTCGGGCAGCAGCGACCAGCCCCGCTCCGGGTCGGTGGCCAGCGGTGTGAGCACCTGGCCGGGCACCCACCGGCTCAGCGCCGCCATCAGCGCCGGCTCGAACCGCGACCCTGGCGGGTTGGCCTTGAACCACACCGGTCCCTGGTCGGTGCGGATCCGTCCGGTCACCGACCACGGCCTGAGCCTGGGCTCGAGTTCGCCGGCCGGGCGCATCCCGGCCGCGCGCAGGCGGTCGCGCACCCAGGCCGCCGCGCTGGCTCGCCAGGCCGGGTCGCCCCACGGCGACAGCCCGGCGGGCAGGTCGTTCACGGGCGGGCGGCCCGCGGCAGCCTCACCCGCGCCGTCCGAGGGTGACGAACACCGGCTGCCGCCGGCCGCGGCCCGCCGCGCCTGCCTTGGAGTGGCCGGGCCCCGGATGCGGCGGCGGCTGCGCCCGCAGCGCGGTCTCGCCGTGCCCGTACACGCACTCGGGGTCGGGGCCGTCGAGCGGCAGCCCGGTGAAGAACTTGCTGGCCATGCAGCCGCCCCGGCAGGCGTCGTAGCTGCCGCACGAGGCGCACGCGCCCGCGCTGGCGGGAGAGCGGAGCTCGGTGAACAGCGCGGACTCGCGCCACACCGCGGTGAAGCCGCCCGCGTCGCGGACCGAGCCCGCCCGGAACTGCTCGTGCAGCACGAACGGGCAGGCGTACACGTCACCGAGCGGGTCGATCAGGCACACCACCCGGCCGGCCCCGCACATGTTCAGCCCGGGCAGCGGCTCGCCCAGCGCGGACAGGTGGAAGAACGAGTCGCCGGTCAGCACGCCGGGCCGTCCGGCCAGCCAGCCGTACAGCGCGCGCTGCTGCTGCTGGGTGGGATGCAGCTCGGCCCAGGTGTCCGCGCCGCGCCCCGAAGGGCGCAGCCGGGTCAGGCGCAGCTGCGCCCGGTACGACCGGGCCAGCGCCTCCAGCTCGTCGAGCTGGGCGACGTTGTGCCTGGTGACCACCACGGAGATCTTGAACGCGCCGAAGCCGGCCTCGGCCAGGTTGTCCATCGCCCGCCGGGCGGCGGTGTAGGAGCCAAGGCCGCGCACCGCGTCGCTGGTGCCGGCGTCGGCCCCGTCGAGGCTGACCTGGACGTCCACGTAATCCATGGCAGCCAGTCGGCGCGCCGCCGGCGGCGTCAGCATCGTGCCGTTCGTGGAGAACTTCACCCCCACGCCGCGCTGCGTCGCGTAGCCGATCAGGTCGAAGAAGTCCGGCCGGATCATCGGCTCGCCGCCGCCGATGTTGACGTAGAACACCTGCAGGTCGTGCAGCTCGTCGATGACGCGGCGGGCCTCGCCGGCACTGAGCTCGGCCGGGTCGCGGCGGCCCGACGAGCTCAGGCAGTGCACACAGGCCAGGTTGCAGCCGTAGGTCAGCTCCCAGGTCAGGCAGATCGGCGCCTGCAGGCCGCGGGAGAGCCGGTCGGTCAGCGCCGTAGCCATGGACAATCCTCCATCCGAACGCGCTCAGCTCAATCGTCCGCCGGCCGGACGCGGATCACGTCGGCGGCCAGCAGCCGGGGCAGCGCTGCCGAGCACGCCTGCGCCTGCTGTGCGGGCGCCCGGGCGGCCAGCGCGGCGGCCGCGGTCGGGAACTCGGCCAGCGACTCGACCACGTCCACCAGGGCTGCGGACTTCAGGAACACCAGGCGGCGATGGTCATAGTGGTAGGCCAGCCCGCCGAACTCCTCGTGCCTGATCGCCACCCGCGGGTGCTTCTCATAGGCCGCACCGGGCCGGAAGGCCGCGGTCGGGGCCTGCTCGGCGGCCACGCTTTAGTACACGCCGCACATGCCGTCGATCGAGATCTCCTCGACCAGCAGTTCCTCGGGCTCGTCGTGGCCCGCCCCCGGCGGTGCGGCCGGAGCCGCGCCCGCCGGATCGATCTCGTCGGTTCGTGTCATCGACGGTCGCCTCCTCGTGCCTGTCACAGGATTTCATACCGGACGTCAGCTGAGCATGAGCACGGCGTAGGCCGCGAGCCAGTGCTCGATCATGTAGTCGCCCCCGACCACGTGCGGCAGCACGGCCTTCGCGTGCGCGCGGGCGGCCAGGGCCGCGGCATCGGCGCGGGGATCGCGCTCGGGCAGGGTCTGCGCCAGCCGCCGCCAGCACCAGGCCCGGCTCGCGTTCAGCCCGTGCAGGTGCGCGAAGTCGCCGTTGTCGGGATCGGGCACCACCACGGGGGTGAACAGCGAGACAGGCTCGCCCCGCTTGATCCCCGGCAAGAACACGCCGAGCCACTCGGCGTACTCGTCCCGGGGCAGTACCCGGGCCATCAGCTCGGCCTCGGTGAGGGCGGGCGAGAGGAAGTCGTGCCCGGACGGCTCCAGGTCGGCCGGATAGAGCATGTCCTCGGCGAACCACGCGCGCGCCTTGCCGGTGATCGCCTCCAGCAGCGCCGGATCCCCGTCCCTGGCCAGGGCGGCCGCGTACGGCAGGGCCAGCGACATCCCGAATGCGCTGTTGCCGTGCACCCCGTGCCGAACCGGGTACGTCGCCTTGGGCAGCCACTCCAGGAAGCGCGCGCAGAGCTTGCCGGCCAGCCCGGCCAGGGTGGCCGCCCACTTCCGGCCGGACGGGTCGTCCCAGTCCGCCGTCTCGTGGATCAGCGCGAGCGCCCAGCCCCAGCCGTAGGGGCGCTCGCCGAGGCCGTCCGGGCTGGCGATGAAGTCCTCCTCGGCCGCCAGCGCGACCGGCTCGAAATGCGCGCCGAGCACGGACCTGATCTCCCGCACGGGCACGCGGTCATTCGCGGTGCGCATCAGCCTGATGAGCAGCCAGTGCATCTGGACGCACGAATGCCAGTCGAAACTCCCGTAGAAGACCGGCGTTCGGGCCCTCGGGCGGTACGGGAAATCCCCTGGCCCGTTCATCATGTGGTGCATGCTGGCGGGGAACTCGCGCCTGATGTTGGCCAGCGCCACCCGTGCGTAGGAGTCAGCCTCCTCCCGCAGCATGCGGCGCCAGTCACCGCTCAGTTCCACGACTCCTCCTCGGCCACGTCACACGGAACGTACCCAGGAAAGAGGGGATCAGAGCGTGATGGATCCGGTCAGGATGTCCGAGCCGTCCGCGGTATGGAAGCGTAGCCGGAACGGGCTGTCCGGGATGGGGCGGATGAGAAAGCAGCCGACCTCGTCGGCTTCGATGGCGGCGGTCATTCCCTCCCGGCGCTGAATCTCGATCATCCCGGCCTGGGCTGGGATGACCTGCCCCAGCACCGAGTCCTCGCTGACCTCCAGCTCGATGGTCAGGTGCGCCGAGGTGAAGGTCAGCGCGCGGATGGACGCGGCCTCCGCGCGCAGGCTCATCGCAGCGTGCGGCTCGTGGCTGGAGTCGTAGGTGAGCTGTGCCAGCTCCGCGTCGATGTTGTGCCAGGCGTAGGCGTTCTTCCCGAGCTCGATGAACTCGGGCGGTACGGCTTCGTCGGCCTCCAGCGCCTCCCTGAGCGCGGCCAGGAGCTGTTCGTCGTCCCAGATGTCATGCACGGCGTGCACCTCCGGTTTCGCTGGCACGAGCGGCGTTGCCATCACTGTCTGCGATCATAACGTCGCTGAACGCGGCAAGCGCGGCGGAGCGGCGCAGTTTTTCCAGGCAGCGGGCACGCTGCGGCCCGATGCTGCCGATGGCGATCGGCACAGTGGCGCTGATTTCCGCGTACGAATGCGGCGGGTCGCTGATCAGCATCGACAGCAGTTGCCTGCAGCGACCGGGCAGCTCGGCGAAGGCGGCCCGCAGTGCGGCGCGCAGTTCTGCATCGATAACCTCCTGCTCGATGACGGGGGCGGACTGATCACGGAGCAGCTGGCCGTCAACAGACGATCCGTAGCTGTCATACTTGCTGGCTGCCCGCAGCACCCGAAGGCACTCCCGTTGCGTGGTGGTGGCCAGCCATCCGGGCAGCGCCGCGGGCTGGCGGATGTTCCCGAGCTGCTCGACAAGGAGCAGCCACACGGTCTGGGCGACGTCATCGATGTCTGGCCGGCTCAGCCGGTACCGGTTGCAGACGGACCACACCAGCGGGGCATACCTTTCCACGAGCTCGTTCCAGGCGGGCTGGTCGCCGTCCCGGGCACGGGCGACAAGCGCGCTAACCGATGAATCATCACGCATGGGTGGCCCCTTGCCGCCGTGCAGGTCCCTGCAGGCATGCTAACCGCAACCCTTTAGATAGACAGAGGAGCTTCGCGCTCGGCTGATACAGCATGAGTCAAACTATTTCCGGGGACGCCGGAGTCGCCCCGTCGCCGGATCAGGCGCCGAGAGCGATGAAGGAATGCGCGGTCGCCTCCTGCAGCGGGTCGCCGCTGGTCGCCCTGCGCGCGGCCAGCAGTGCCTCGGGCAGCGTGGCGCCTGCCCGCAGAGCATCGTGCAGGGCCAGCATGAGCGGCACGGCCGCCGGGTCATTGACCGGCACGACGCTGGCCACGATTCCGACCGCGCCCAGCGGGACCAGGCTGCTGACCAGGCCCAGCAGTTCGTCGGCGCCGACCGGCGCAGCGGCCCCTGAGTCACAGCTGGACAGGATCATCCAGTACGGCGCCCGGCCCAGGCGCTCGAAGTCGTGCACGGTCAGCGGCCCGTCATCGAGCTGTATCGACGAGAACAGCGGGTTGTCGGCACGGAACGTCCCGTGCGCGGCGACGTGCGCAAGCCACGCGCCGTCCATGGCGCTGAGCACCGGCTCGGCCGTCGCGCTGCCTTGACCGAACATTACGGCGTCCGGGTAGCGCGAGCGCAACTGCTCCACCTCCGCGCCGCCGGTAGCCAGTCCCGGGCCGACGACCAGGGCCACCCGGCGCCGGGCCGGGGGCGTTTTGCGTCGCGCGCGTACCCATGTGGACGCGGACGGCGCCACGGTCACGACGCGGTCGCGCAACGACGGCAGGAGCGTCCACGGCACCGCCCGGAGCCGGCCCGGCGGCACCACCACGACCGGGCCGTCCCCCAGGGCGGCCGCGGCCGGGCCGAGCAGCGAGCGCTCCAGCTCGGCGGCCCGGTGGGCCAGCACCCGCTTGTCGTCAGGCCGCGGCGGACGGTGCGCGATGCGGCGCAACGTCAGCCTGCTCATCTCGACCTCACGGTCGGGAATGCTGCCCACCGTGTGCAGGCGGACCCGCCGGTTCGCGACGACGATCACGTGCAGCACGCTGTCGACCTCGACCAGCTCGATCAGCGTGGTCTCGCCAAGCTCGTCGAAGAGCGCGCCGAGGTCGAAGGCTCCCGCTTCCGGCTTGCCGCTGCCCGGCAGCCGGCGGGTGCGGGCCTGCACCGCCCGCTCGAGCCGCCGCCGCTCGCGTTCGAGCGCGGTGCGCCGGGGCCGGCCTGCTCACTCGCGCTGAGCAGCCGGGTCACGCTGCGCAGCGCTGATAGCTCGGCCACAAGCTCCCGGTCGTGCCGGACCGGCGTTCCAGGGGAGGACAGCGCCGTCGCCCGCGATCGCTCGCTCCAGTGCAGCAGCCGCCGCACGTCGCCGCGCCTGAGCGCGTCGCGCTGGACCAGCGCGGCCAGCTCGGCGCCGTGCGCCGTGCCGTACGCGCGCAGCTCGGTGGCCCCGAGCGTCATCTGGTGCTCGTCGAGTGCGTCGAGCCCCCGCGCGCACGCCGCGCGAGTGGCCCGGGCGTCGCCGTGCGCCTCGGCCTGCAGCGCCCGGGCCAGCCATGCCACGCTGCGGGTCAGCGGCGGCTTACGGCGCCGCGACCTCGCGGCCAGCTCGAGATGCCGGTCCGCTTCGGCCGGCCGCCCTCGGCTCAGCGCGAGCCGCCCGGCCAGTAGGTGCGCCTGCAGCGCCTCCCCGGCCCGGGATACGTCGAGACGGCCGGTGACCCGTTCGACCGCGCGGAACAAGCCGGCGGAATGCTCACCGGCTGCGTACCTCGCCTGGGCAAAGACGAGGTCGGCACGCGCCTCCCAAACAGCCCGGTCCTGGGCCCGGAACAGCCGGTGCGCCTGACCGGCCCGTCCTTTCGCGACGGCCGGGTCGCCCGCGGCCAGGGCCGCGGTCGCGGCCGCGAACAGGAGCTCCGCCCTCTTGTACGCGATTCCGCCCTCTAGCGGCATCCGGCTCAGCGCGATGTTGGTCTCTCGCGCCGCATCCTCCGCCAGCCCGGCGGCCAGGAGCGCCCAGCAGCGGTCGATGGCGAGGTCGGGAATCGTCTCGCCAAGTGCGTCGTATCGGTTCCCTGCCTCGTCGAAGCAGGCGAGTGCCCGGGGAAGGTCGCCGCTGCTGAGCGCCACCAGTCCCCGGTTATGCCGGGCCTTGGCGTATTCGAGTTCCTGCCCGTTGGCTGCGAACAGTTCCTCGGCACGGGCAAAGTCTCTCCTCGCCCGCCCTGGGAGGCCGAGTCCGAGAAAAACGAAGGCTCGCCAGGTCAGTGACCTCGCCTCCCACACCGTGTCGCCCGCCCGCCGGAAAAATGGCAGGGCGCGGCACAGGTCGTCGTGTGCTTCACGGAAACGGCCCAGATCTTGCAAAATCAGGGCGCGCCGCATGAGCACTTGCCCGGCCAGGATGCCGCGCGAAGCCTCCACCGCCCGATCCAGCAGGGCTAGCCCGAGTCGGCTGCGGCCTATCCACGCGAGCGTGACCCCCAGGGCGGCCTGCACGTCCACCTCACGCTCTGGACAGCCTGATGCGCGGGCGAGCCTGACCCCCCTCCTTAGCTCGGTGATCGCTTCCGACAGATCCCCGCGATCGCGGAGGACGACGCCGATTGCCTGGTGAGCCAGCGAGGCATTGTAGGAGCTGGGCCGGTCGGCCAGCACGGAGCGCGCCGCGAGCAAGGCGTCATGAGGCCGGGACAGCGCTAGTGGCAGGAGCCGGGCCGGGTCGAACGCCAAGTTCCCCTGGCCAGGATTCTCCCGCCCCCATGTAAATGATGCTAAACAGTTCCCCGACGTCAACCCAACCTGAAGGGGTGGCCATGTTAACGGATAATGAAGGGCGCGAGAGGCCGCGAACGCGTCTGGAAGCGCAGACCGCCCTGATCCTGCACGGTATCCCCGATGTCGTTGAGGGCCTTGAAGGCGCGGCAGCCTGGCCGCCCGATTGGATCGAGCGCGGTGAAGTTGACTATCTCTATCGCAAGGGCACCCTTCTCGTTCGTGACGCCGACATCGATCGCGTTATAGGGGGTGAGCAGCCCATCGTGCGGGCCACGGTAGTCGAACACGACAACAATTTGCGTGGTGTAACTCGCCTGGAGTTCGCCGACGAGGAAGACCGGAGCGTAGATGCGGTCTGCGCCGCCGCTGACGCGGCCCTCGGCGAGGGCGTGGTCTCTCCTGACCACATCTTCTACATCTGTCCCGGCAGTTCCTGTCCGGCCACGGAGCCGGAGGAGGTCCCGGCCGGCGCGCTGCCCGACCCGGGCGTGTCCCGGGAGCCGTGCACCGGTGAGGGCGTGCAGGTGGCCGTGCTGGACAGCGGATGGCTGCCGGACGCGGCGGCGCAGCACCACTGGCTGGCCGGGGTCGATGGCGAGCCGGAGAATCCCATGGGCGGCAATCCGCCGCGGATCCTTCCCTATGCGGGCCATGGAACCTTTGTGGCCGGCGTGCTGCGGACCATGGCTCCCAAGGCCGACGTATGGGTGGACAAAACATTCATAAAGGTGGGCGCGAAGTACGAGTCCGACCTCGTCAAGGATGTATCCGATGCGGTCAAGGGCGGCGCGGACATCATCTCGCTCGACTTCGGCAGCAACACCCGCAGGGACATCCATTCGCTGGGCTTCGACGTGGTGGGAGAGATACTGCATCGGCACCCCGGCGTCGTGCTGGTGGCGGCCGCGGGCAACGATTCGTCAAGGAGCAAGTTCTGGCCGGCCGCCTTCGGCTGGGCGGTGGGCGTGGCCGCGCTCAGCGCGAACTGGCGGAGCCGGGCCTATTTCTCCAACTACGGGCCCTGGGTGGACGTCTACGCGCCGGGCGAGGGGCTGGTCAACGCGTTCGCGACCGGGCAGTACCAGTGCACCGAGCCACCGAACGTCGGCCAGTGGCGGAACTTCGAAGGCATGGCCCGGTGGAGCGGAACCTCCTTCTCGACCCCGCTGGTGTCGGGACTCATCGCGGCGCGCATGTCGCAGACCGGCGAGAACGGCATTCAGGCAGCGGCGACTCTGCTGGCCCGGGCCCGGGCCCAGGCCATGCCTGGCGTCGGCCCCGTGATCCTCCCCGGGCAGGCGTGCGACGACCGGCCTGACCGTGGCGCGCACGACTGCGGTCACGGACGCTCATCCCGCTGCTGTTGCTGTTGCTCCTGCCGCTGAGGCGAGCGCGCAGGGTGATCGTGATATGAGGGACACCATGACCGCTCGCGACCTGCCCCCGTTCCGGGCCGACCACGTCGGCAGCCTGCTGCGGCCGCCAGAACTGCTCGATGCCAGGGACGACTTCGCCGCGGGCCGGATCACCGCTGCCGGGCTGCGCGCCGCCGAGGACGAGGCGATCGCCGGTGCGGTCCGGATGCAGCAGCAGGCCGGGCTGCGGTCGGCGACCGACGGTGAGTTCCGCCGCGCCTCCTGGCACATGGACTTCATCTACCGGCTGGGCGGCGTCAGCAAGGCGCCTGGCAACCTGGCGGTCCAGTTCCGCAACCTGTCAGGCACCATCGAGTTCACCCCTGCCGCGCTGCACATCGACGGGAAGATCCGGCTGGACGAAACGATCTTCGGCGACGACTTCGGCTACCTGCGGTCCATCGCGGGAGATTCGGTCCCGAAGCTGACGATGCCCTCGCCCAGCATGGTGCACTACCGCGGCGGCCCGGCCTCGATCGATCCCAAGGTCTACCCCGACATCGAGGAGTTCTGGTCGGACCTGTCCGCCGCTTACGCCGAGCAGGTCCGCCGGCTGGCCGCGGCCGGCTGCCGCTACCTGCAGTTCGACGACACCAGCCTGGCGTACCTGAACGACCCGGCGCAGCGTTCCATGATCGCTGAGCGCGGCGACGACGCCGACCACCTGCACCTGCGGTACATCCGGCAGATCAACGCGGCGCTCGCGGACAGGCCCGCCGGGCTGTCGGTGACCACGCACATGTGCCGCGGCAACTTCCAGTCTTCCTGGGCGGCGGAGGGCGGCTACGACTTCGTCGCGGAGGCGCTGTTCGGCGGGCTGAACGTGGACGGCTTCTTCCTGGAGTACGACGACGCACGGTCCGGCGGATTCGCGCCGCTGCGTTTCGTGCCCGCGGGCAAGATGGTGGTGCTCGGCCTGGTCACCACCAAGCGGGGTGAGCTGGAGTCCAAGGACGCGCTCAAGCGCCGGATCGGCGAAGCGGCCAGGTACGTCCCGCTGGACCAGTTGTGCCTGTCGCCGCAGTGCGGCTTTTCCTCCACGGTCGAGGGGAACAAGCTGACCGCCGGGGAGCAGGCCGCCAAGCTCCGCCTGATCGTCGAGACCGCGGCCGAGGTCTGGGGCTGACCACCGGGCCGGAGGTCTGGGGCTGACCGCTGACCCGCACCGAAGCTCAGCGGCGCAGATATACGGGGATGCCCTCGCGCGGCACGAGGCTGGGGAAGAACCTGGCGATGTCCATGGGGATCCGGACGCAGCCGTGCGAGACCGGCTGCAGCGGCACGTCGGTGTCACCGTGGATGGCGAAGCCGCCGTAGAAGAACACCGGGTTGTACAGCAGTCCCAGCGGCGCGACGTGCCAGCCGTGCACCCGCCACAGCGTGCGGAAGTTACCGGTCGGCGTGATCGCGCGCGAACACGAACCCGCCGAGCAGTAGTAGTACCCGCCGCCCGAGGAAACGTGGCTGATCAGCACGATCTGGCCGTGGTGGTAGACGTAGAGCACCTCGTGCCGCAGGTCCACCTCCACCCGGAGCGGGGCGCCGTTGCGGATCAGCGGCCGCGGCGCGCTCGGGTGCGCGAGCCGCCAGTCCATGCGCTTGCCGATCTCCCCGGTCACCGGGATCCGCTGCACCTCCTGGAACGCCCAGACCGCCTCCAGCGTGTCCGGGCCGAAGCTGCCGTCCCGCGGACCGGGATAGTACTTCAGCTGTGCCAGCCGGTCTTGCAGCCGCCTGACGTCCGCGCCGTGCATGCCCTCCCTGAGCGTGCGCTTGGCCGGCATGTAGCCGGAGGACGCCGCGTCCGGGGCCGCCGCCGGCGCGGGCACCGTCAGCACGCCGAGCACGGGGGCGGGCGGTGTCAGGGTCACTGGCGCCCCGGCGGCCGGCGCCACAGTCAGCACCGTGCCCAGTGCCGTGGCCGCCGCGGCCGCGACCGCGATGCCGACCGCCCGCCTGACGGGCGACGAGACGATGAGCTGCCTCACGAAGTAACCCCCTCAGCCGGGCCACGCTGGCGGCAGATCCCGATGTCTTCTCACGGAGGGTGACACATCGACCTGCGCAACGGAACTTTCCGCGCGGCGAGTCGCGCGGCAAGATCACCGTCCGCAAAATTGACTTTACGAATCGGAATTAACTAAATTCAGTCCGGCAGCACGCTGCGACCCGTGCTCACCGCCTTCCACCGGCGAGGCAGGCCTGCGTGCCGTTGTCATCCTGGCGTCCGTTCGGCAGTATCACGATCATGGCATCGGCCTGGTGGCGACCCTGCTGAGTACCTGAAACCAGAAAGGAATCCACTCATGTCCGTTACCGATGAATACCTGGCCAACAACGAGCGCTACGCGGCCGGGTTCAGTGGCCCGCTGCCGCTGCCGCCCGCCAGGGGGGTGGCCGTGGTGGCCTGCATGGACGCCAGGCTGAATGTCTACGGCATCCTCGGGCTGGCCGAGGGTGAGGCGCATGTCATCCGCAACGCCGGCGGGGTTGTCACCGACGACGAGATCCGCTCGCTCGCCATCAGCCAGCGCCTGCTCGGCACGCACGAGATCGTCCTGATCCACCACACCGACTGCGGGATGCTCACGTTCACCGACGACGAGTTCAAGGCCGCGATCCAGGACGAGACCGGCATCAAGCCGCCGTGGGCGGCCGAGGCGTTCCGCGACCTGGACAGGGATGTCCTGCAGTCGATCGCGCGGATCAAGACCAGCCCGTTCATCCCGCACACCGAGGACGTTCGCGGGTTCGTGTTCGACGTCGCGACCGGCAGGCTCCGCGAGGTGAGGTAGCCGGCTCGCCGCGCCGCCTACCATTCCCAGGCGAATCCGACCACCGCCCGCTCGACGGCATCGAGGTACTTGCGGGCCGACAGCTCCTCGTCCAGCTCCACGGTTTCGCGCTCGACGAAATCGGTGTGCCCGTCGCGGTAGTCCCGCCACTGCGCCCACCACAGCCGCCGTGGCTGCCTCCGCGGGTGAAACTCGACCCGCATGTCCAGGTGCTCGACGCGCTGATGCGTGGCCCGGCGGAACTCCGCCGGGGGAGGCTCGGAGTAGCGGAACAGCGTCCAGTAGTCCAGGAAATGCTCTTCGCCGTAGCGCAGCGGGTGCGGGAACACGATGTCCACCGCGTAGTGCGTTCCCATCGGGTAGATCGCCGACGGCGCGCCGCCGCGCCTGACCCGGATGTCCGCCTCGCGGGTGTCCAGCCCGTAGCGGTAGCTTTCCAGGCCTTCCACGAGCGAGAAGATGGTCTGCTGGGTATGGTGCCGGACCGGCAGGCCGGCCGCGCCGATGGAGTGATGCTCGAACAGCAGCCTGGTCAGGTGGACCGGCAGCCGGATGCCGGCCGCCGCCCCCGGCGGCGGCAGATTCCCGACGATGACCGTGGGCGCGATCTCGACCCGGTACAACTCGTATACGCGCTGCGCGTCGTACGCCGACAGGCGGAAGCCTTCCACCAGCCAGCGCAGCGTCTCCAGGCTCACATCTTCGTCGCTGAGCAGCCGGCTTACCCGGTCCTTGAGCTTGCGCGGCAGCCGGAGGTCTGCTTCGCTGCGCTCGCCGGTGTCCCACAGGTGCTCGGCGACGACCTGGCAGACCGCCGACTGGTTGATCATCCCGGGTGTGATGTCGTGCGCGTATGCCTCCCACCGGCGGCGGTAGGTACCCTGCCTGAGCAGGAGCGCCCGCATGTGCCGGGCCGCGGCGCGCTGACCGCCTTTTTGCCTCTCCTGCCAGGGCATGGAGGACTCCGGTGTCGTGCGACAGCTTGCGACAGCTAGCTCGTAGATTTCCTCTGGCCGTGCCGAAACCTGGACTCTGTTACCACATGAATACCACGTGTAGCAGGCAGGAAGAGTGCGGCGTGGCACGGCCCGGGGGCACGCGCCGGCGCTTATCGACGGGGGGGCCGGAGCAGTGCCGGGTCAGGGCAGCCTGACCCGGCACTGCTCCGCGACAGCCGGCAGGCCCGGCGCGAGCGCGGCGGCACCCTCACCCGGCCTGCGGATCACGCTCGCGCGGCGGGCAGATCAGGCGCCGGAGTGCAGGATGACGCCGCGGATGTTCTTGCCGTCCAGCAGGTCCTGGTAGCCCTGGTTGACCTGGTCCAGCGTGTAGGTCGCGGTGATGAGCTCGTCCAGTTTCAGGGCGCCGGACCGGTACAGCTCGACCATCTGCGGGATGTCGCGGAACGGGTCGCCGGAGCCGAACAGGCTGCCCTGGATGCGCTTCTCGAACAGCGTCAGGATCGCGCCGGACAGCTGGATCGTGTTCTTCATCGGATCGGCCAGCCCGGTCACCACCACCGTGCCGCCCTTGCGTATCGCGGCGAACGCGCTGGTGACAACCTCGGAGGTGACGATGCCGACGCTGACGATGGCCTTGTCGGCTCCGACGCCCTGGGTCAGCTCAAGGATCAGCTCATGCGCCTGCTCGGCGGTCGCGCAGCTGTGCGTGGCGCCGAACTGCTCGGCGGCGTCCCGCTTGTTGGCCAGCGGGTCAATCGCCACCACGTAGCGCGCCCCGGCCAGCCTGGCTCCCTGCACGGCGTTGATGCCGATGCCGCCGACGCCGTAGATGGCGATCGTGTCGCCGGGCTCGGTCGCCGCGGCGTGCACCGCGGAGCCGAAGCCGGTGGGTACCCCGCAGCCGATCAGGACAACCTTGTCCAGCGGCAGGTCGTCGTCCACCTTGACGGCCGAGTGCTCCGAGATCGTGGCCCGCTCGGAGAACGTGCCGAGCATGCACATGCCGCCGACGTCCTCGCCGTCCAGGTGGAACCGGAAGCTGCCCTCGGGCATCGCGCCGTCCAGCAGGCCGGCGCCGAGGTCGCAGAGATTCGACTTGCCGGTGGAGCACCACCGGCAGTGACCGCACACCGGCAGGAACGAGCAGATGACATGATCGCCTGGCTTCAGCCGGGTGACGCCAGGCCCGACGTCCTCGACGATCCCGGCGCCTTCGTGCCCGCCGACGATCGGGAAGCGGGGCGCCAGGTCGCCGTTCCGCAGGTGCTCGTCGGAATGGCACAGGCCGGAAGCCACGAAGCGGACGAGCACCTCGCCGGCCTTCGGCCCGTCCAGGTCGATCTCGGTCACCTCGAAGTCCTGCCCCACCCCGCGGAGTATGGCGGCCCTGGTCTTCATCGACGCTCCTGGTTCCCAGCCCTGAGGCTGCCGGTTGGCGTGCCTGCCCCGGCGGGACAGGCGCGGGCACGACGCCAGCGGCGGGGGAGCCGGGCGCGCACCACGACTGTCACCCTAGATCCGCCGTGACGGCAGGACCACCCTGCGCCCCGCGGTGGACCAGCGGCCTACGAGGTGACGATGCCCGCGTCGTGGGCGAGCAGCCCGGCCTGGGTACGGTTCGCGCAGCCCAGCTTGTCCAGCATCCGCGACACATACCCCTTGATCGTGGCCTCGGACAGATACAGCCGCGCCGCGATCTGCGCGTTGGACAGGCCCTCGCCGAGGCAGCCCAGCACCTCGACCTCCCGTTCGGTCAGCGAGCCGGCCAGCGTACGGGCGCGATCACGGGCCGACGAGCTGTCGGCCGATGCCGCGATCAGCCGGCGGGCGGCGGCGGGGGACAGCACCGTGTGCCCTTCGGCGGCCACCTGGACCAGCCCGATCAGGTCCTCCGGCGGAGTGGACTTGACCAGGAACCCGGCCGCGCCTGCCCGCAGCGCGCGCAGCACGTACTGGTCGGCATCGAAGGTCGTGAGCACGACCACGGCCGGAGGGCTGGCCAGCTTGCCGATCCGCTCGATCGCGGTGATCCCGTCCATGCCGGGCATGCGCAGGTCCATGAGCACCACGTCGGGCCGGCTGCGCACCACCGCCTCGACGCCGTCCGCTCCGTCGTGCGCCTCGGCCACGACCTCGATGCTGCCGGCCGAGCCGAGAATCGTCCGCAGGTGCGCGCACACCATCGGCTCGTCGTCCACCACGACCACCCGGAGCACGGTTTACGCCGCCGGTTGCGCGGTGGGCACGTACGCCGGCAGCGTGGCCTCGACGCAGAATCCGCCGTCCGGCTCGGGCCCGGCTCGCAGCGTGCCGCGCACCAGCTCGATGCGCTGCCGCAGGTGGGCCAGGCCCAGGCCGGAGCCGGTGCCGGCCAGGGCGCCACGCTGACTGCCCGGCGGCGTGTTGCGGATCGAGAGCCGCACCTGGGCCTCGTCGTACTCCACCCGCACCCGCACCCGCGCGCCGGGGGCGTGCTTGCGCACGTTGGTCAGTGCCTCCCGCATGATGCGGTACGCGGTGCGCCCGACCACGGGGGAGGCCAGCGCCGGGTTACCCACCTCCACCAGCTCGGCCGGGTTGCCCACCGCGGTGGACTCCGCGACCAGCGCGGCGAAATCCGAGGCCGAGGGTGCCTCGTCTCCGTCCGGCTCGGTGCGCAGGATGCCGACCAGATCCCGCAGCTCGTCCAGCGCCTGGCAGCCGGCCGCGCGCAGGTCCTCCGCTGCCTGCCGGGTCGGCTCGTCGGTCGCCGTTATCCGCAGCGCGCCGGCCTGCAGCACCATCAGGCTCACCCGGTGCGTCACGACGTCGTGCATCTCGCCGGCCAGCCGGGCCCGCTCCTCGGCGCGGGCCTGCTCGGCGAGCAGGTGCCGTTCCCGCTCGGCCCGCTCGGCCCGCTCGGTCAGCGCCTGTACCAGCCGCCTGCGGGCCTCGTAGTACAGCACCAGAAGCGGGCCCACGGCCACCCGGAGGATCGCGATCGCGATGATCGCGATCGACGGCTGCCACGGCCGCGCGACGATGATCGTGAGCAGGGCGATCGCGAGCAGTGTGGTTCGCCGGCTGGACCGGCCCGCACCGCACTCGATGGGGGCGTACGCCGCGAGCGAGGTGGCGTACGGTGCCCACACGTTCCCGTCGTGCGCCGGCGTCAGCAGGCCCGCGGGCCAGATCAGCAGCGTAACGGCCAGCGTGAAGGCGGCCAGGATGCCGATCACGGCGTAGGGCGCGCGGCGACGGGCGGCCAGCGAGAAGCAGGCCGCCGCCTGCAGGCCCAGCAGGACCCAGGCCAGCGCGCCCGGATGGGCCGGCCACCACGAGCTGCCCGCCAGCGTCGCCCCGGTGTCGAGCAGCACGAAGAACACCGCGATCGCAATGTCTACGGCGATCCGGTGCCGCCAGTACCAGGACCAGGCGTTCACGCCGCATACGGTATGTCAATTCCGGGCGCGAAGCCCACGCAGTAAACCTTCGGCGGGGGCAGGAACCTACGAAAGTCGCACGCCGCCCCGCACGGCCCCCCCTTCGTCGGGCCGGGACCCCACTGCCGGCCCTGCCGCCTGGTCCCCGCGCTGTCCTGCAATGGGACGCATGCAGACGAAACCAGAGCACCCAGCAGCAACACCCCAGCTAGGCCGGTACGAGATCGACACCGGCTCCTCGACGGTCAGGTTCCGGACCCGGCACCTGTTCGGCCTCGGGCCGGTCCGCGGCAGCTTCGCCATCCGGGCCGGCACGGTCAACATCGCCGAGCCGCTGGCCGGCTCGCGGATCCGCGCCGAGGTCGACGCGGCGAGCTTCCGCACCGGCAACCCGGCGCGGGACGCGGCCGTACGCTCGGCGCGGTGGCTGGACGCCAAAACCCACCCCGTCATGACCTTTATGTCCGAACGGACGGATGGCTCGACCCTCACCGGCACGCTGACCGTTCGCGACGTCACCCGGCCGGTCACCCTGGCCATCGAGCAGTCCGCCGTGTCCCCGGGGTCGTTCACCGCCCGGGCCGCCGCGCGGATCGACCGCACCGAGTTCGGGCTGACCGCATCGCGCGGCCTGGCCGGGCGCTATCTCGGCCTGACGCTGGAGGTCCGGTGCCTGCGCAAGTGACCCCGGCACACGCGGACCTGGCCGGGTGCGACGCGCGCCGGGCCGCCGCGCCCGGCACCTGCACTCCCTGCCCGGACGGTGTCGGTTATGTCTAGCGCGGTGGTGGTGGCCGGGCTGGGCAAGAGCTACGGCGCGGTGCGGGCCGTCCGCGGGGTGAGCTTCACCGTCGCGCGCGGGGAGATCTTCGCCCTGCTCGGGCCCAACGGCGCCGGCAAGACCACCACGCTGGAAATCCTGGAGGGATTCCGCACCCAGGACGCCGGCCGGGCCGAAGTGCTCGGCCTCGACCCCGGCGACCGGGCCACCGGCCGGGCGCTGCGCGAGCGGATCGGGCTGGTGCTGCAGGACATCGCGGTCGAGCCTTACCTGACGGTCCGTGAGACGGTCGCCCGCAACGCCGGCTACTACCCGGCGCCACGGGGCGTCGACGAGGTGATCGCCCTGGTCGGCCTGGCCGCCCAGGCGCGGCAGAAGGTGCGGGTCCTGTCCGGCGGCCAGCAGCGGCGGCTGGACCTGGCGCTGGGATTGATCGGTGATCCCGAGCTGCTGTTCCTCGACGAGCCGACCACCGGTTTTGACCCGAGCGCGCGCCGCGGCGCGTGGCAGACCATGCGCGGCCTGCGCGAGGCCGGGACCACGATCGTGCTCACCACCCACTACATGGACGAGGCGCAGGCGCTGGCCGACCGGATCGCGGTGATGGCCGGCGGCCAGATCGTCGCCGAGGGCACCCCGTCAGCGATCGGCGGCCGCGACACCGCACGGGCGCGGATCCGGTTCGCCCTGCCTGCCGGGACCACGGCCGGCGACCTGCCGGCCGCGGCGGCCGCGGGGGACGACGGCCTGGTCACCGTGCAGACCGCCGAGCCGACCCAGACGCTGCACCAGCTCACCGGCTGGGCGCTGGACCACGGCACGGTCCTGGACCGGCTCACCGTGGACCGGCCCAGCCTGGAGGACATCTACCTGCGCCTGACCGGCCACGGCGAGCTGGCCCGGGCGCTGGAAGGGAGCACCCGATGAGCGCCGTCACCACCACCCGGGCCCGGCGTCATGACCTCGCTCTGCTGTGGCACCAGGTCCGCTACGAGCAGCTGTCGTTCTGGCGCAACCCGCAGAGCGCGTTTTTCACGTTCGTCTTCCCGGTAGTGATCATCACGATCTTCGGTGCGCTGTTCGGTCACGGCGCCGGCAGCTCGTACTTCTACGGCCTGTCGGCGCTGCAGTACTACGTGCCCACGATCGCCGCGGTATCGGTGCTGGGCTCCTGCTACAGCCAGCTGGCCATCGTGCTCGCGCTGCGGCGGCAGAACGGCATCCTCAAGCGGGTACACGGCACGCCGCTGCCGGCCTGGGCCTATTTCCTCGGCCTGCTGGCGCACTGTGTCATGGTGAGCGTGGTCGATGTCGCGCTCATCGTCGGCGTCGGCCGCCTGTACGGGGTGCCGCTGCCCGGCCACTGGGCAGCCATCGCAGTGGCGCTGGTGCTCGGCGCGGCCAGCTTCTGCGCGCTGGGCGTCGCGGTGGCCTCGCTGATCCGCAACGCTGAGGCCGCGCCGCCGGTCGTGCAGCTCGTCCTGTTCCCGCTGGTGTTCGTGTCCGGCACGTACTTCCCGATTCACTCCGCGGCGCTGAACCGGATCGCAGGCGCGTTGCCGGTACGCCCGTTCAACCAGGCCCTGCTCGGCCCATTCACCGGTCACGCCGGCCTGGACTGGAAGAGCCTCGGCGTCCTGTTGGCGTGGGGCGCGGTCGGGGCACTCGTCGCCATCCGCCGCTTCCGCTGGGACCCCAGGCCGCTATGACCGGCGGGCGCGGGCGTGGCCCTTGACGGCCCGGCGGGCAGGAGAAACAATCAGCTCATCCTGATCTGGAATGTCATTCTGTATCACGGAATGACGGAGGCATGGGAGTGGCCACGATGACAGGAAAGCGAACCCATGGCCTGGCGGCCGCGCTGCTCGCCTGCGTGACCGGGGCGGCGCCCGTTGCGTTCTTCGCCGTCGCGGGCGCGCCCGCCGCCCAGGCCGTGACGGCGCACGCGGGCGGCCCGGCGGCGTCATCGGCGCCCGTGGCGTCCGCCGCAGCGAGCGTCAGCGTGTGGCAGCCGGCCGCCGATACCGACTGGATGTGGGAGCTCGGCAAGCCCCTGAACAGCGCGAATGCGAACCTCATGGGCACCGGGGTCACGGCGTGGAACGGCGATACCGCGCCGGGGGACAACCCGGCCCTGTACGACATCGACGCGATCGAGAATCCGGCGTCCACCGTCACGCAGCTGCATCAGCTCGGTGATCACGCCATCTGCTACATCGAGGTGGGCTCGGCAGGCAACTACTACACCGCGGCGCAGGAAGGCATCCCGACCACGTACTACGCCCAGCTCAAGGCCGCCGGCGACCTCGGCAAGAAGCTGTCCGGCTACCCCGAGTACTTCGTCAACATCAACACCGCCACGGCCGTGTCGATCATCGAGTCGATGATCCGGCCAACAGTGCGCGGCCAAGGGCTTCGACGGGGTGGAGACCGACCTCGACGAGACGTTCGGCGAATAACGAGGGCAAGACCGGGTTCACGATCACCCAGTCCGACGAGGAGTCCTACCTGACCACGCTGGCCAGTTACATGCACGGCCTGGGGCTGGCCTGGATCGCCAAGAACCTGGACGACACCGGGAACGCCACCTTCGTGGATGACATGGAGCCGCTGGCCCAGGGGATCATCAGCGAGCAGTGCAACCAGTACGGCACCTGCTCGTACCTGAGCCCGTTCGTGACGGCCGGCAAGTGGATCGGCAATGCCGAGTACGCGCCGGAGACCCAGGCCCAGTTCTGCGCGTCGGACAACGCCGCCAACATCAACGGAATCCTGTTCAACGTGAACCTGTCAGGCGGCCGCAAGCCCTGCCGGTAGCCGCGGCGCCGGAGGTGACCGCCCGCAGCAGCGCCATTCCGGGCTACCAGGCGATCGCCGCGTCCACCCACCGGGCGTCCAGCGGCGTCAGCCGCCCGGTCGCCACGTCGAGCCTGGCCAGCCGGTTCTGACCGGGGTGCGTGGCGTACTCGATCATCAGGAACCGGCCGGTCGGATCGGAGGCCACGGCGGCCGGCGTGCCCTGCGACCCAGGGAGGCTGCGCACCAGGCGGGTCCGCCCGGAGGCGACGTCAAACGCTCGCAGCTGCCAGTTTCCCCCGGCCGGCTTGTTGTGCCGGATCCGGAAGGTGCCGAAATACACGGTCTTGCCGTCCCGGGCGATCTCGAGGCCGCCGAGAATCGTCGATCGGCCGAGGTCGCGGTTGCGTGCCACGACACGACCGCGCCGGACCAGGCTCCCCGGGGCCGCGTCGGTGCGCAGCACCCAGTCCGCGAATGCCACCACGCGGCCATCGGCGCTGAGCGACACGTCCCCGGTCCCGTGCAACGCCTGGGCTCCCCGGCCGGTCCCCACCGTGAACGTCCAGTGCCTGGCTTGCCCGGTGACGGCGTTGACCACCGCCAGGTACCCGTTGCGCGGTTGATCGAGGGATCGGCGGCCCGGGGCCTGGCCGCATGCCATCGCGTCGTAGGCGATCGTCCGCCCGTCCCTGGTCAGCGCCATGTCCCACGGCGTCGCGATGACTCCGGGAACCGATCCGAACGCGGTCAGGGCGGTCGGCCTGCCCTGCGCGCTCACGCCGAACCGGTACAGCGACGTGCGGCACGCGGCCGTCCGCGCGGCCGCTACGAACGTCCGTCCGTCGCCGGTTGCGACCCCGGTCAGCGCGGTCGCCGGGAACGGCAGCCTGATCGCTGCGCCCCGCGCCCCGGTCCTCGCGTTGACCACGACCATGGACGGGTGCGTCGCCCAGTTCAGCGCGACGAGGAAGGCCGGCGTTCCGCCGCCGGCTCCCGCCGCCGGGGCGCGGCGACCAGGGCCGCGTACCACGTTCGACCCGAGCACCGATACCGCCACCGCCACCGCGGTGACGGCGGCGGCCGCCGCGACCGGGATCAGCAGCCTGCCCCGGGCCGGCCGGCGCCTCGGCCGGGGAGCCCGGCCCAGTTCACCGGCATGCAGGCCGCGGACCCCGGCGGCCAGCACCGGCTCTGGCCGGACCGTCTCGGCGGCGGCGCGGTAGGCATCGCGCAGCCTGTCCTCAACCGCGTTCACGGCTCCTCCTTCAGCATGCGGGCGAGCGCGGCTCGCGCGCGGGCCGCGGTGGATGACACGGTGCCCCGGCTGACCCCGAGCGCCGCGGCGATCTCGTCGTCTGGCAGGTCCAGGTAGTAGCGCAGGACCAGCACCTCCCGGGAGCGACGCGGCAGCCCGGCCACGGCGGTCAGCACGGCGCGGCGGTCCTCGCCGTCCATCGCGGCCGACTCGGCCGACCACACCGCCGGCTCGTGCTGGGCCCGCCGCAGCAGCGCGCGCCTGCGCGCCCGCAGCACCGACCGGGACCCGTTGATGACCGAAGCTCGCAGGTAGGGCAGCGCCTTGTCGTGATCTCTCAGGCTGGGCAGGCCGCGGTACAGCCGGAGGAACGCATCTTGCACCACGTCCTCGGCACTCGGCTGATCGCCGAGCAGCAGCACCGCCACCCGGACCAGGCCGACCGCGTGCGCGCGGAACAGGTCGTCGACGAAATCGTCCGCGGACGGCGCGGGTGGCCGGGTTGCGCCCGGCCGGCGGCCGGCGTTCGTCGCCATATACCTAAGACGCCCGGCCCGGCGTTGTTGCTGAGCCGTTCTGGATGCTGATTGCGCCCGGGCCCTGCTGCTCTACGACCTGCACCTGGCCGACGGGTCGGCGATGCGCATCGCCGACCACTACACCGTGGCGCTGGCACGGCGGGAGGCTTAACGCCGCCCGGTGAACATGCCGTGCAGGGCGGCGATGCCTTCCGCGCTGGCCGAGCGTACGTCGAACACGAGCTGACCGGCGTCCTCCCGCACCGTCCAGGAGGCCCAGGGGCAGCACTCGTTCTCCGCGGCGGCGAGCGCACGCAGCTCGTCCCCGGCGCCGGGCTCAGGGCGGAAGCAGAGGCGCAGGCCGTCCGCCGTCTCGGCCCGCCCGGTCATCGCCCGGGCGGCGAATTGCTCCCAGCGCAAGCTCCGGGCCGCCAGGCCTGGCGAGCTGAGGGTGCAGGCGACCGGCACCGGGCCGGCCTGCCCGCCGGCGCTGCTGTCGCACGCGGTCATGGTGCTGCCTCCCGGTAAGAGCGGAGCGAAACGATCGCTCCCCATCGTCACGGTGAACGCCGGCGTGATGTCAAGTCCCGGTGCGCACGCCGCGCGCGCCTGGCCTAAGTAGCAGGCGCCTAGAAATAAGTATCCGCGCACCAGGGATCGGGATGCCTGCCCGATGAATCCCCGGCCCGCCTCGCCGAAGCTGGGAGCGTCCCAGTAATGACGGCAACAAGGCTGCCCGCGGACCGGGCGGCCGGGGGAGAAATTCAATGATCAGCCACCACATCCACGCCGCGCTGGCCAGGGAGCGGCGCGACACCCTGCTGGCGCGGGCGCAGAACGCGCGGCGAGCCAGGCAGGCCCGGTCGGTTCCCGGCGGCGGGCAGGCGGTGCTGCGCGACGGATCCCAGGTCCTCATCCGCCAGGTCCGCAGCGCGGATGCTCCGCTGCTGGCCGACGGCTTCGGCCGGCTCAGTGCCCGCTCCCGCTGGATGCGGTTCATGATGGCCAAGCCGCAACTGACCGCGGCGGAGTTGCGTTACCTCACCGACGTCGATCACCGCGACCACGAGGCGCTCGGCGCGCTGGACCGCTCCGGCGGGCGGGGCGTAGGCGTCGCCCGCTACGTCCGCGATGCCGGCGATCCGCAGGCCGCCGAGATCGCCGTCACCGTGGTCGACGACTGGCAGGGCCGAGGGCTGGGCACCGCGTTGCTTGTCCGGCTGTCTGACCGGGCCCGCCAGGAAGGCATCGGCCGTTTCACCGCGCTGGCTGCTGCGGACAATCTCGCCGTAGCCAGGCTGCTCGCCAGGATGGGGGCCGACGTGATCCATCGCGAGGCTGGCACCTTGCACTACGAGCTCGAGCTGGCGCCTGCCGGCGAGCGCGACCACCGGGCAGCCTGGCCGGTACCGGCCTGCTTGCAGCCGTGATGACCTGGCCCGTCCCCGGGGCAGCTTGCCACCCGCGGGCACCGGAAATGAGAATGAGCGGGCGAGACCGCACCCGTACTGACCGAGGAACTGGTTATGGGGATATCGTCCTGGTTCGGCGCCCGCGGGTCTGCGCGCAGGCAGAGCTGGCTGCGCCGCCTGGTCGTGCCCGCCGGGCGTGCTGATGACCCGCAGGTCGAGGATAGGAAGCGGGCCGCCGCCGCGGACGTGGCGGAACTGGAGGAGGACGACCCGTACTTCGACCCGGACGGGCCGGGACGTGATAGGGACGAGCTGTGAGGCCGGGGTCACTCTCCGCGGGTGATCCGGGCCGCGGTCACGCCGACGATGGTGTGCCCGTGGCGCGCCGCTATCACTTCCTCCTCTCCGGCGCAGAGCCGCCGCGGGAAGCGAGAGGACGGTCATGGACTTCGGGCCGGTAGAGCTGATCGTCCTTCAGTTTCCCGGCCAGCGGGCCGATCCCGCGGTGGCCGGCGTGCTGGCGGATGTGGTGTCCCGTGGCTACGCCGCCGTACTGGACCTGGTGTTCGTCGCCCGCACCGCGGACGGGTCATTGCGGGTCACCGACGCCGGTGACAACCTGGACGGCGTCGGCCTGGGTTCCCTCCAGCTCCCCGCGCAGCCGTTGATAAGCCGCGACGACCTGGATCTGATCCGCGATTCGCTGCGCCCGGGCACCTCGGCGGCGGTGATCGCGTACGAGCACCGCTGGCCGCAGCACCTGGCCGCCGCGGCCACGGGCGCCGGCGGCCAGGTGGCCCTGCACGTACAGGTCCCGCGCGATGCCGTGGCGGCGGCCGTCGCGGCGGCGGACGAGTAGCGGGAGGACGGCAGTCATGCCCCTGGTCAGGTACGGGCTTCCCGGGTTGCTCGGGTCGATCACCAGTGGCAACGTGGTCGCGGTCAGCGCGCCGGTGGCGGCGGCCATCAACCGCAGGGCGGCGCAGCGCGCCCAGCGGCAGCAGCATTCCGCCGCATACGCCGAAGCGGAGCTGGCGGTGGCGCAGGCGGAGGCCGAGGCGGCGGCCGCGGAGCAGGCCGCCCAGCAGTACGCCACGTTCGGGCCGCGGGCACAGCAGCCGGCCGCGGACCGGGACGACGTGGTCAGCAGGCTGGACGACCTGGCCAGGCTGCGCGACGCAGGTGTCTTGAGCGCCGCGGAATTCGAGGTGGCGAAGGCCAAGCTGCTCGGCAGCTGACCACGGCGGGACGGCGGGCTTCGCCTAGGCGACCTCATCCGCGCCCGGCTGCCTCCGGGCGGCGCCGGGCTCCCGCGCGGCGAGCATCTGCCGGTACGGGCCGTCGGTGCGCATGAGCTGGCGGTGCGTGCCGCGCTGGGTCACCTTGCCGCGGTCCAGCACGATGATCTCGTCAAGAGCGTCGAGGCCGTCCAGCTCGTGGGTGATGAGCAGGGTCGCCCGGCCCTCGGTGAGGGTGAGCAGATCAGCGGTGAGCGCGGACCTCGCCTCGGGATCGAGGTGCGCGGTGGGCTCGTCCAGGATCAGCACGGCCGGGTCGGCCAGCAGAGCCCGGGCCAGCACGAGCCGCTGCCGTTCACCGCCGGATATCGCGGCGCCGTGCGCACCGACCGGCGTGTCCCAGCCCTGGGGCAGCGAGCGGATCCAGGACAGCAGCCGGGCCCGGTCCGCCGCGGCCGCCAGGTCATCCATGGACGCCCCGGGCCGCGCCAGCCGAAGGTTCTCGGCGATGGTGCCGTTGAAGATGTGCGAGTCCTGCGGGCAACCGCCGATCACTGTGCGCACATCGTCAGCGAGATAGCTGGCCAGATCGTCGCCGCCCAGGGTGACGCTGCCGCCGGCCAGCTCACAGAAGCGCAGCAGGACCGAGGCCACCGTGGACTTGCCCGCACCGTTGGGGCCGATGATCCCCACCCTGCGCCCAGGTCCCAGGTCAAGGTCGAGCCCGTCGAGCGCCAGCGGGCCGCCGGGTTCGTACCTGACCTGCACCCCACGGAGCCGCACCTGGGCCGGTCCGGCCGGCAGCGGGCGGGGCCGCTCGGGATCGGCCACCGGATCCGGCGCGTCCAGCAGCATGCCGATACGATCGGCCGACGCTCGCGCGGCACTGAGCTGCAAGGCGGCCGCGGGCATGGCGGTGACCGCCTCGAAGGCGGCCAGCGCGGTGAGGACCAGCACCGCCAGCGGAACCCGGGTCAGCGTGCCGTTGGAGACCGCCGCCACGCCGAGCAGCAGCACCCCCCACACGGTCAGCCCGGTCACGGCGGTCATCAGGCCGGCGCCGAGCCCGGCCGCACCGGCTGAGCTGCGGGCCAGGCTGGTCAGCTTCGCATCCGAGGCCACGACAGCGCTGAGCGCGTCCTCGTCGGCCCCGAAGGCGTGCAGGTCGGCGGCGCCGGACAGCAGATCGCTGAGGGTCGCGCCCAGTTCGCCCCGGGCGGGCGCGATTACCCGCGCGGCCCGGCGGGATGTCATGACGGCCAGGGCCGGTACCGCCGCTCCCGCGGTCAGCAACCCGAGCGCGAGCACGGCGCCGGCCGGCGCGAGGATCAGCAGGCAGACCGCCGCCGCGCCCGCGCCGACCAGGGCGGCGACGAGCGGAGGGCCGATGCCTCGGATGAACAGGTCCTGGGTGGCGTCCACGTCACTGATCAGCCGGGCCAGCAGGTCACCGGAGCGGAACGCGGCCAGCCCGGCCGGAGCCAGCCGCTCGACCCGCCGGTAGATCGCCACCCGGATGTCAGCCAGGACGCGAAACGCGACATCATGCGAGGTCAGCCGCTCGACGTAGCGGGATACCGCGCGCCCGACGCTGAACGCGCGGACCGCGACCACGGCCACGGAGATGGCCACGATGCTGGGATGCTGGGACGCGCGGGCGAGCAGGAATCCGGACACCGCGAGCAGTGCCACTCCGCAGCCGGTCGCGGCCGCGCCCGCCAGGACGGAAAACAGAAGCTGGGCGCGAAGCGGCCGGGCCAGCCACAGCAGGCGCAGCAGCGGACGCCAGCGATCACCGGCAGCCGGGCCGCTGGCCGCCGGGCCGCTGGCCATCGCGCCGCCGGTCACCGGGTCACCTCCGGCACCGGCCTGGCGCCCGGCCCGGCGGACCCGGCCGGCGACCTGAGCTTCCCGGCGTCGAGGCAGATGACGCGGCCGGTGCCGTCGGTCCAGCTCCGGCCGTGGGTGACCAGGACGACGGTGCGGTCGTCCGGCGAGGCGGTGATGGACCCGGCGATCTGGTACGCGCTCAGCGCGTCCAGGTGGGCTGCCGGCTCATCCAGGAGCAGCAGCGGCGCCTTCCGCAGCAAGGCGCGGGCGAGCGCGACCTTCTGCCGCTGGCCGGAGGACAGCCGCAGCGCCTGCTCGCCGAGCGTGGTGTCATAGCCGGCCGGCAACGCGTCGATGAACTCCGCCGCACCGGCCAGGCACGCGGCGCGGTGGATCGCCGCGCGGCTGGCGCCGGGCTGGCCGAGGGCGATGTTGCGGGCGACACTGCCCGCGAACAGGTGCGGTCGCTGCGGAACCCAGGCGATCTGGGTCCGCCAGGCTCTGAGGTCGAGCCCGGCCAGATCGGTATCGCCTACCTCGATCGTCCCTGCGGCCGGCTGGACGAACCGGAGCAGCAGTGCCAGCAGCGTGCTCTTGCCCGCCCCGCTCGGCCCGGTCACCACGATCCGCTCGCCTGGCCGGATGACCAGGCTCAGCTCATCCAGCGCCGGCTGGCGGCCGCCCGGGTAGGCTACGATCACCGCGTCCAGCCTGATCTCATCAGACCGCAAGTCCGCGCTGGCGCCGCGACGTACGGGACGGCCCGGGCCTGCCTCGGGCAGGCCGGGGGGCGGGGTCTCGAGGATCTCCAGGACGCGGTCGGCGGCGGCCGCACCCTCCATGCTGGCGTGGAACTGGGTTCCCACTGCCCGCAGTGGCAGGTAAGCCTCGGGAGTCAGCAGCAGCACAAGCAGCGCGGTCTCGTAGCCCATGTGGCCGTACAGCAGCCGCAAGCCCACCTCCACCGCGACCAGCGCGGTAGCCACGGCGGCGGCCAGTTCGAGCACAAGGGCCGACAGGAAGGCCACCCGCAGCGTGGACATGGTAGCGCCCCGGTACGCGTCGGTGACCTGCCCGATCACCTTCTCCTGCGTCTTCGCCCTGCCGAATACCTTGAGCGTGGGCAAGCCCTCCACCACGTCGAGGAAGTGCCCGGCGAGCCTGGCCAGCAGCCGCCACTGCCGTCGCGTGCTCGCCTTCGTGTGCCAGCCCACCAGCACCGCGAACACCGGTATGAGCGGCAGCGTAACCGCAATGACCAGGGCGGAGATCCAGTCTGCGGCCGCGACCCGCGCTAGCACGGCGACGGGCACCAGCACGGCCAGCGCCAGCTGCGGAAGGTAGCGGGCGAAGTACACGTCAAGCCCGTCCAGACCTCGGGTGGCCAGCGCGGCGATCTCCCCGGTCTGCTGTCCGGCGAGCCACGCCGGGCCGAGGCGCATCGCGCGGCAGGCAAGGGCGCGCCGTAGCTGTGATTTCACGGTCGCCGCCGCCCGCAGCGCGACGACCTCGCCGCCCCAGGCAGCCGCCGCCCGCGCTGCTACCACGACGAGCAGCGCCAGCAGGGTGCCCTTCAGCGCGTCCGTCCCGCCGCCGCGAATCGCGGCGGCCAGCGCGTGGGCGAGCAGGGCCGCCTGCGCCAGTATCAGCGCGGCCCCGGCGATGCCGAGGCCGATAGCGAAGACCAGGAAGCCCTGCGCCGCCCGCGCGTGACGCAGCAGCCGGGGGTCAACCGCGCGCACGGTCACTCACCCGCCGGCGCCGGACGGGCCGGCCTGGCGGCAACGGACGTCCGGGTCACCGGGGCGGCTCCGTATACCGGCGCCGCTCCACCACCTGGGCAGATGCTCGCTCACGCCGCCGGTAGACCACGAGGGCGATCGACGCCACCAGGCCGGCCGCCCCCGATCATCAAGATCACGCCGATAGCCTTGATGTTAACGTATTTCGAGTGCCAGGTCACAGCGAAACGCAGAATGGCGCCGATGACGATCAGCGCGACGCTCCCGCCGATGCTCATGACAGCGACCTCCGTGACATCACGCTAGCGGGCGCGGTGGCCGCGGTGATTCACCCCGGCCGGGTGAGGTGAGTCCGGTCCGGGCAGGCCAGCGTGGATAGATGCGGAGGCGAGGCTTTCGCGGCGGTGGCGTGCCACGATTGTGCCGTGCGGGAAGTCAACGGGAGGTGACGCTTGACTGACGCCGGCGATCGGGGGAGTACCGATCGGGGGAATGTAGCCGGAGCCCCGGATCTGACCCAGGACGAGCGGGCCGAGCTGGAACGGCTGCGCGCCGAGGTGAGCGAGCTGCACGATGGGCAGATACCCCCGCGCCGCCGGCGGCGGCCGGGCTGGCGGGGGCCGGTGGCGACGGTGCTGATCGTGGTCGGCTGCATCCTGGCGCCGATCTCGGTGCTGGCGGTGTGGAGCGCCAACCAGGTCTCCGACACCAGCCGGTACATCGCCAACATCGAGCCGCTGATCCACGAGCCGGCCGTGCAGAACGCGCTCACCGACAAGGTGACCACGGCGATCAGCAGCAACCTGAACGTGAACGGCTATGTCAGCCAGGCGGCGGGGCTGCTGTCGAACAGGGGGCTGACCCGGGTCGGCGCGCTGCTGCAGTCATTCGGCCCGTCGATCACCAGCGCGGTCACCGGGTTCATCCATAGCACGGTGCACAAGATCGTGTCCGGGCCGCGGTTCGCGCAGACCTGGATCAAGGTCAACACCGTCGCGCACCAGACCCTGGTCAACGCCCTGTCCGGGCGGGGGACCACGGTGAAGGTGGTCAACGACCAGGTGACTATCGACCTGGCCCCGTTCATCGAGATCGTCAAGCAGAACCTGGCCTCGCGCGGGTTCTCGATCGTGAACCGGCTGCCGCCGATCCATCCCCAGCTGGCCTTGTTCTCCTCCCGCGACCTGGTCAAGGCGCAGACGCTGTACCGGCTGATCAACGACCTGAAGATCGTGCTGCCGATCCTGTCCCTGGTACTGATCGCGCTCGGGGTGTACATCGCGCGGCGGCATCGCCGGGCGCTGATCGGCGCCGGGCTGGGGTTCGCCGCCTCGATGCTGGTGCTGGGCGCTGCGCTGCTGATCGGCCGGACCATCTACCTGAACTCGGTGCCGGCCGCCGTGCTGCCCAGCGACGCCGCCTCGGTCATCTACGACACGTTCGTCCGGTTCATCAAGACGGCGCTGCGCACGCTGCTGGTGGTCGGCCTGGTGGTGGCGGCCGCCGCGTTCCTGGCCGGCCCGTCGGTGACCGCGGTCCGGATCCGGCGCGGCTGCGGCTCCGGGTTCACCTGGATCCGGACGTTGGGCGAGCGGCGGGGCGTGTCCACCGGGCCGGTGGGGGACTGGACCTACGCGCACCGGCAGGCGCTGCGGATCGGCGCGGTGGGCCTGTTCGCGCTGATCTTCGTGTTCTGGGGGCATCCCACAGCGGCAGTGGTGATCCTGCTGGTGGTGCTGCTGCTGGTCGCCCTCGCCGTGATCGAGCTGATCGGCAGGCCCCCCGCCCCGCACGCCCCCGCCGAAACGGCCAGCCAGCCGTGACGCCGGCCGCGGCGATGGGGCTCCGGCTCCCGCGGCGTGCCGCCCCGCGGTAGCCGGTCCAATGATCATCCAGGCCGCGGGGCTGGCACTGCTCGCATCCCTGTCGCCGACCGCGCTGCTGATCGCCGCCGTGTACCTCGGCTCCGCGCGGCCCAAGGTGACCGGTGCGTTCTACCTGGCCGGGGCGGTGGCCATGAGCCTGATCATGGGCGTGGTTCTGCTGGCGGTGCTGCGCAGCACCAACCTGAACCGCCCGGCGCAGCATGAGCCCCGCTATGGCCTGCGGCTCGGCCTCGGCATCCTGCTGCTCGTGGCGGCCGTCCTGGTCGCCAGGCGCAAGCCGCGGCCACCGGATCCAGCTATGCCGCAGCGAGGGATCGTATCCAAGCTGATCGCCGACCCGGGGCCACTGACCGCGTTCGTGGCGGGCCTGCTGGTCTTCGCCCCGGGAGCCACGTTCCTTGCCGCGCTGCAGGTGATCGCGACGTCGCAGGCCGACGTCGAGCAGACCGCCGTGGCCCTGATCGTGGTCGTCGTCATCAATGTGCTCTTCGTGTGGCTGCCCATCGTGCTCTACCTGGTAGCACCGGCAGCGACGACGCGGTATCTGACGGCCTTCAACGGCCGGCTGCGCGCGCACAGCAAGACGATCATCGTCTGGGTGCTGGTCGTGGCCGGCGCGATCTTGGTCGGCAACGGAATCTACGGGCTCGTCGTCAACCGGTGACACCCGTGGTGCGGGCCGCCGGCGGGTTCGGCTAACCATCCTTGGCGGGTGACCCCCGCGCGGCGGCGGCGCGGCCACCATGTATCTTACGAGCCGCCACCTGATCAACGAGAGGATTGCGATCATGACTATTCCCGCAAGCGTCGAGGTTGGCGACGACACCAGGGACGCGCTCACCGGACTTGCCACGAGCGATCAAGAGCTGCTGCTCGAGGGCCTGGAGCTGCGGGCCGACTGGCAGCGCAAGAGCGGCCTGGATCCCCGGACGTTCTCGCTGGTCAAGGTGGCCGCCCTGGTCGCGCTGGACGCTCCGCCCGCCTCATACGTCTGGCAGGTAAGCAACGCGCTGGACGCCGGCTGCACGCCGGACGAACTGGTGGGCGTGCTGCGCGCCATCGCCCCGCAGGTCGGCGGGCCGAGAGTTGTGGCGGGCGCAGCCGAACTCATGCTTTCCCTCGGCCTCGCCCTGCCGGAAGAAGCAGAGTAAGACACCGGGTTCTGACCTAGTCCAGCGGAAGGCAGGAGACAATCATGTTCAGGCGACGACGCCCGTTGTTGCGCGCGGCCGTAGTGGGCGGTGGCGCGTACGCCGCGGGAAGGCACATGGGCCGGCAAGCGGAGCAGCAGCAGTACGCGGAAGCCGACCAGAACCAGCGGCTCGACCAGGTCGAGCAGCAGCAGCAGTATGCGGCCCCGCCACCCCAGCAGGCGCCGCCGGCTCCGGCGGCGCCCGCGGCGCCGTCGATGTACGACCAGCTGCAGCAGCTCAGCACGCTGCACGACCAGGGTGCGCTGACCGACGACGAGTTCGCCGCGGCCAAGGCCAAGATCCTCGGCAACTGAGCCGCGGCGGGTCCAGCGAGCTGGCTGGTACATCACCCGGCACAGGTGATCAGGCGCATCGCCGATAGCGCTAGCGTCCTGTGCCCAGATGTTTTGCGTGCCGATGGGAGTCCAGCCGGACCTGCGCCCGCCGGACCCTGCCCAGGGCGGAACGAGAGGAAGCCGATGACTTCCGACGAGTACGATACCGCGTCGGCACAGACGCAGATGGTGACCGGAGCCTGGCAGGCGGGCCTGTTCCTCGGCGTGGTGACCTTGGTCCTCGGGATCATCGTGGCCCTGCACCCGTCCGGCTCGCTGAACGTGGTCGCGGTCCTGCTCGGCATCCTGATGATCGTGTCGGGCCTGTTCCACTTGATCCGGGTGTTCGATCGCAGGGAGGCGCACCGGGTCTGGCTCGGCATCGCCGGCCTGCTGTTCATCGTCATCGGCGTCGTCCTGATCCGCCATCTCCACCTGACCCGGGCGATCATCGGCCTGGTCATCGGCATCACCTGGATCGTCCAGGGGGTGGCCGCGCTCATCGGCGGGATCTCCGGTGGCGCGCGGGAAGGCAGAGCCTGGTGGATCTTCTTCGGCATAGTGAGCCTGGCCGCGGGGATCGTGGTCACCGCCACCCCCGCCTCGTCGGTCAACGTCCTGGCCACCCTGCTCGGAATCTGGTTCATCGTCATGGGGGTCTTCGAGATCGTCGGATCGTTCATACTCCGGCACGCGCTGCGCGCCGCGGATACGACACGCGCCCCGGATTCGGCACCCGTATAGCGTCGGCCGTTTCCGGTGCCAGGCTGCTGGCCGGGCCCGTCACCCCGGCAGGGTGATGCTTGCGGCCTGCTCGCTGGGCATGGTGGCTTCCTGGGCGCTCGTCTCACGCGCCCGATAGACCCGAGAGAGGAGCCGATGATGAGTCAGCTGACAGCCGAGGCTCCCCCCCGGCGCTCGTTGCGGTATCAGCTCGACACGGCGCTCACCCGGCTGACCCCGGCCGAACGGGCCGCCCGGGGCAAGGCGGCCCGGGCGGAGGTGCCGCGCAGCAGCCACGCGGGGTTCAACCCGCCACCGGACCGGCCTGACCCGATCGCCCTGCTGGAAGAGCAGGGCAAGACGCGCGTCCCTGAGCTGGTGCCGGTCCGGTACGGGCGGATGATGGTGTCCCCGTTCACCTACTACCGCGGGGCGGCGCTGCCGATGGCCAGCGATCTGGCCGGCACTCCGGTGTCCGGTCTGGCCGTCCAGGCCTGCGGCGACGCGCACCTGTCCAACTTCGGCATCTTCGGCTCTGCCGAGCGCCGCCTGGTCTTCGACATCAACGATTTCGATGAGACCCTGCCCGGGCCGTGGGAGTGGGACGTCAAGCGGCTGGCCGCGAGCCTGGAAGTGGCCGCGCGCGGCAACGGCTTCCCGCTGAAGCAGCGCCGTGAGATCGTTGCCGCCATGGTCGCCCGGTACCGCCAGGCGATGCGGGACTTCGCCGCGATGAACAACCTGGGCGTGTGGTATGCACGCAGCGACGTCGATGAGGTGCGGGCCGAGCTCAACTCCGAGATGAAGACGCGCCAGCGCAAGGCGTTCGACGCGGGCATAGCCAAGGCGCACACCAGGGACAGCATGCAGGCCGTGGCCAAGCTGACCCAGGTCGTCAACGGCCGGCCGCGGATTTTGTCCGACCCGCCGCTGCTCGTGCCGATCGATGAGCTGCTGCCCAAGGAGGCCGACCGGGCGAGCCTGCGAGCGCAGCTGGCCGACCTGATCGGGAAGTACCAGCGCACGCTGGAAACCGACCGCCGGTACCTGCTGGAGCAGTTTGAGTTCTGCGACATGGCCCACAAGGTCGTCGGCGTCGGCAGCGTCGGAACGCGCTCCTGGATCATCCTCATGCTGGGCCGCGACGACTCGAATCCGCTGTTCCTGCAGGCGAAGCAGGCCCAGCCGTCGGTTCTCAGCCGGTTCGCCGGCGCCAGCCGGTACGCCAACCAGGGCCAGCGGGTGGTCGCGGGCCAGCGGCTGATGCAGGCCACCAGCGACATCTTCCTCGGCTGGCAGCGGGTCGAGGGCGGGCTCGACGGCGGGACCCGTGACTTCTATATTCGCCAGCTGCGGGACTGGAAGTTCTCGCTGGACGTCGATGCCATGATCCCCCGCGGCATGCGGCTGTACGGCGAGCTGTGCGGCTGGACGCTGGCCCGAGCCCATGCCCGCTCCGGGGACCGGATCGCGATCGCGTCCTATCTCGGCGGCTCGGATGTCTTCGACCGGGCCATCACCGACTTCGCCGCCGCCTACGCCGACCAGAATGAGCGTGACCATCAGGCTCTGGTTGATGCCGTCACCGCCGGGCGGATCACCGCCGAACGCGATCTGTGAGCCCCGGCTGGTCCCGGGCCGAGAGCCGCTAGGTCACCCGCGCCGCCGACCGCGAGAGCCGCGCCGATGGTACTCGACCTGCTGCTCATCGGGATCGCGATCACCCTCGAGCCGTTCCCGCTGTCGGCCTTCGTCCTGATCCTGGGGGCCGAGAGGGGCGCCATCAAGGGCGTGGCCTTCATCGTGGGCTGGCTGGCCTGCCTGGTCGCGGTGATCGCCGCCGTGGTCCTGGCCACCGGGGGGGAACCGCCTGCCCAGAACACGGTGCCGTCGGACGCCGCCCTGGCCGTGAAGCTCGCGGCCGGCGTCGTGCTGATCGTGCTCGCCTGGCGTCAGTGGCGCCGGATGGGACGTCCCCGCCAGCCGCCGGCCTGGATGGCCCGGCTGGATCGGCTCTCGCTGTTGGCCGCCGCCGGACTTGCCGCGTTCTTGCAGCCATGGACGCTGGTGGCGGCGGGGGCTGCCACCATCGTCAACGCCAAGCTGTCCACGGCGGGCGACTACCTGACTTTGGTGTTCTACTGCCTGCTGGCCACGTCCAGCTTCCTGTACCTGGAGCTGTATGCCGTGTTCTCGCCCGCTGCCGCCGGCACCAGGCTCCAGCAGCTGCGCACCTGGCTGGACACGCACCTGGACCAGGTGACCGTCGCGATCTTCCTGCTGCTCGGGTTCTGGCTAGCGGGCAAGAGCATCTCTCTGCTCGTCTCGTGACCGCGGGCAGCGCGGTCCCGGAGCAATCACCCGTCTCAGGTGACGCGCCCGCCACCGCCCAGCGGGGACGGTGAGCACAACACGCGTATTCCGTGGCTGCCCGCGACGCCCGGGGAGGAACTTGGTGACGACGCCGCCCGATCCGCTCGCGCTGCTGCGATCCCGGAGCTACGTGGCGCTCCTGGTACTCGCCGCAATCATCGGCGCGCCCATCTCGGCGGTGGCTTATGGCTTCCTCGCCCTGGTCACCAAGATGCAGACGTGGATCTTCACCGACCTGCCCAGCGGGCTTGGCTTCCACGGTGAGCCGCTGTGGTGGCCGATCCCGCCGCTTGTCCTGGCCGGCCTGCTGGTCGCGCTCACCATCCGCTACCTGCCTGGTACGGGTGGTCATTCACCAGCGGACGGATTCAAGGCGGGTGCGGGCGCGCCCCTGCCGATCGAGCTTCCCGGGGTGGCGCTCGCGGCACTCGCCACCCTGAGCCTCGGCGTGGTGCTGGGCCCCGAGGCGCCGCTCATCGCGCTCGGCGGCGGGCTTGCCGTCTGCGCCGTCCGGCTCGCCAAGCGAGACGCTCCGCCCAGGACCATCACCGTAGTAGCCGCGGCCGGGAGTTTCGCCGCGATCAGCACGCTGTTCGGCTCGCCGCTACTCGCGGCCTTCCTCCTCATGGAGGCGTCCGGGATCGCCGGGGCGATGCTGGAACTGGTTCTGGTGCCTGGCCTCCTGGCCGCCGGCGTGGGCTCGCTCATCTTTATCGGGCTTGACTCCTGGACCGGGCTGGGCACATTCTCGCTGGCGATACCCAACCTGCCCCATGTCGGGTCGCCCACCGGCGCAGGATTCTTGTGGGCGCTGGCGATTGGGGTAATCGCCGCCCCGCTCGGTTCTGGAATCCGATGGCTCGGCCTATTTCTCCGGCCTCATGTCGAGCGGCGGATGGTGCTGATCACGCCCGTTGCCGGCCTGGCTGTCGCGGGTCTTGCGATCGCGTTCGCGGCAGGCACAGGAAAGGGCTCCTCGGAGGTGCTGTTCTCCGGGCAAGACGCCTTGGGTCCCTTCGTCAGCCACAGCGCCGACTACACCGTGGGAGCGCTACTGCTCCTCATGGCTTGCAAGGGCCTGGCCTACGGCGTGTCGCTGAGCGGTTTCCGCGGCGGTCCCACCTTCCCGGCCATGTTCATCGGGGCAGTGGGTGGCGTGGCACTGTCGCACCTGCCGGGGCTGCCGCTTGTTGACGGCCTCGCCATGGGCATCGGCGCGATGACCGTGGTGATGCTCAGGCTGCCCCTGACCTCTGTCCTGCTGGCCACCCTGTTGCTGTCATCAGACGCCGCTGCGGTCACACCGCTGGCGATCGTCGCGGTCGTCGTGGCCTACGTGGTGTCGGCGCGGCTCGCGCCTGCGCCGGCCGCGGCCGGCCCGGCAGCAGGAAACTCAGCGGCGCCGGCGCTTGCCGGGCAGCACCGCCCCGACGAGCCACAGGACCGGGAAGATGAAGCCGATCAGGCCAAGGACCCAGTGACCCTTGCGGAACGTCATGACGGCCAGGGTGAACAGCAGGACCAGGTACAAGACGCCCAGCCCGATCGCAAGGAACCAATCTGATCCTGACATGAGTGAACATCCGTCCGGGTTGGGGCGGCCGGGGTCAGGCCCGGAGTCGGGCCATAAATCCGGCAGCTAGTCGGGGGAGCGGCAGCCTGCCGTCCAACCAGGAGTCTGCGGCCCGGCCCGGGCGGCGGGCATCACCCGTACGGGATGGTCACGCCCCGGGCGCGTAGCGCGGGCCGACGGCTATCGGCGCTGCGCGCGGCGGGCCGCCGCGCCAGGAACCCCTGGGTCATTCTCCGCCCGGCCACGTTCGCGCGGACGGCCGGCCGTGGCCGGCCGCTCGTTACTGGGCGCCCCCGTGCAGAGCCTCCTGCAGTTCCCTCTCGCCATCCTTGGACAGCGAGGTCTTGAGCACGGTACCGCCGTACTTGCTCAGCGCCTCGACGGCCTTGTCCGGGGTGACCTTCTCGACCATGAGGAAGAGCGCGGAGGTTCCGGGCTGCAGCATGCCACGAACCTGGTCCTGGAACTCCCGGTCAATGCCCGATTTGGTCACCTTGCCCATGAGGGCCCCGAGGCCCGCGCCCACCGCCAGGCCGAAGACCGGGATGAAGAACAGCAGGCCGAACAGCAGTCCCCAGAACATTCCCCAGGTTGCGCCGGTGCCGACCGGGTGATGACTGGTGTGAACGTGGTACTTGCCTTCGGAGTCCCTGACGATGGAGGCGATCGCGTCGGGCTCGATGATGAGATCTTGTGCCAGCCTCCGGGACTCGTCGGCGGCCGCCGCGGCCGTGGCCTCATCGGGGTACCCGATGGCGATCAGATCAGCCATGGCTTGCATTACTCCTCTGCTGGTGAGCGGTCCGCCCAGTCCACCAATCCGGGCCGGCCTTGCCTCCACCCCCCGCGGGTGATTACCGCCGCGCCTGATCCGGGTCCGCGGACCGGTCAGGGAGGTGGCTCGTTATACCGGCGTTCCTCGTACACCTCGGCCGCGGGGCGCCCGCGCCGCCGGGTGGCGATGATCGCGATCGAGATGATCAGGCCGACCGCTCCGGCGATCATCAGGATCACGCCGATGACTTCCAGGTCCACATGGGCGGGTTTCCAGGTGATGCCGAACCGAAGAATTGCGCCGATGACGATGAGCGCGATGCTGCCGCCGATGGTCACGGTGATTGCCACCTCCTCAAAATTCCAGCGTGCCTCAGGGATCGCGGCGACGCCTCGCCCGGCACAGGTGATCTCGCTGCTAGCCAGGACGGATTGCGCTCACTAAGCTCAGATAGGTGCACCGCGGCGCACACCTCGGGGGAGAAGAAAGGGACCTCGGCGGTGTGGAACGGGGAGAAGAGCGGTCCGCGCACGATCGGGTCGCCGTTTCCGGGCTTCGGCATGCCCGCGCGGGTCTCGACGTGCCGATCGAGTCCAAGTTGCACGCGCCCGGCCCGCGCAAAGAGTGGGTGGAGCGGCCCGCGCTGATCGAGTACCTGGCCGCGAGCACCGCCCGGCTGGTCCTGGTGGATGCTCCCGCGGGCTTCGGCAAGACGACTCTGGTCGCTCAGTGGCGTTCGGCCGCCGGCGACGAACGGCCGTTCGCCTGGGTTTCGCTCGGCCCCGGCGACGATGACCCGGGCAGGCTCTGGCGGTACATCGTGTCCGCCCTGCAGCGGGCGTGCCCCGGCATCGGCGGCGAGGACATCGCCAGCGAGCTCAGGGCCGCAGCCCCGGACATCACCGGTACGGTGCTACCGCTGCTGGCCAACGAGCTGGGGGCGATGGCGGCGCGGATTGTCCTGGTACTGGACGACTACCACGTCATCAAGGAACGCGGCTGCCATGACCAGATCGCGTTCCTGCTCCTGCACCTGCCGCCGTCGGCTCAGATCGTGCTCATCACGCGGGCCGATCCGCCGTTGCCGCTGGCGCGGCTGCGCGCGGCCGCCCAGATGGTCGAGATCCGGGCCCGCGAGCTCCGCTTCACGGCCGAGGAGGCGGCCGCGCTCGTGCACGACGTGTCCGGCATCGCACTGGGCGACACCGACGTGGCCGACCTGGTGGAACGGACCGAGGGCTGGCCGGCCGGGTTGTACCTGGCGGCGCTTTCCCTTCGCGGCCATCCCTCGCCGGGTGCCTTCGTCCGTGAGTTCACCGGCGACAACCGGTTTGTCGTGGACTTCCTTGCCGACGAGGTGCTCGGCCGCCAGCCGGGCGAGGTCCAGCAATTCCTCGCGCGGACCGCGGTTCTCAGCCAGCTGTGCGCCCCGCTGTGCGACGCGGTCACCGGTACGGCCAACGCAGCCGCAATCATCGAGGTCCTCGAGCGGGAGAACCTGTTCCTGGTCCCGCTGGATGACAACCGGCAGTGGTACCGGTACCACCACCTGTTCGCCCAATTGCTCCGCAGCCAGCTCGCGAGGACCGAGCGCGAGCTCATGCCCGCGCTGCACGCACGGGCGAGCGCCTGGCATCGCCAGTCAGGGTCGGCAGAGGAGGCGATCAGCCACGCGCTCGCGGCGGACGACGTCAGCGGAGCCGTTGATCTCATCACCAGCGACGGATACGGCTACGTCGATGCGGGCCGGACCGCGACGATCCGCCGGTGGATGCGAGCGCTTGGCAACGACCGGATAGCCGCTAACCCCATGGCCGCGCACTGCGCGGCCTGGGCCGCGGCCTGGGCTGGCGACCTGGCGTCCGTGCGCCGCTGGCTCCCGGTGGTCGAGAGCGGCCAGCCCGCAGGACCGGCGCCCGGCGGCATAGGGTCGCTGCGGTCCTCGGCGGCCCTGCTGCGGGCCGTCTTCGGCTTCGATGGCCTCCGGGTGATGCGCGAGTCGGCGGTCGCGGCCGCCGAAGTCGAGCAGGACCGCGCGTCGCCGTCCTACGCGCTGGCCCGGGCGGCGCTGGGTTTCAGCCTTTACCTGTCCGGCGAGCCCGAGGCAGCGGCGAGCCCGCTGGAGGAAGCGGTGCGCAACGAGCCGTCTGCTCCGCTGGTGCGCATGTTCGCGCTTTCCCTGATGTCCCTGGTCTCGGTCGGACTGGGCCGGCTGTCGAAAGCCGAGGAGTCCGCCGCGGCGGCGCGCACCCTGGCCGGCCGCGGGGATCTGAGCAACCTGCCGCATAGTTCGCTGGCCTACACCGCGGCAGGCGCCGTCTACTCCGCCCAGGGCCGGCTCGGCGAGGCCCGTAATGAGCTTGAGCGGGCCCTCGAGCCGTGCCGCAGCCGGGTGGACATCAGCCCGTGGCACGTTCTCGAACCTGCACTCCTGCTGGCGTCAGCATCGATCGAACTGGGAGATCACGCCGGCGCCGCGGAACTGGCAGGCGAGGCCAGGAATGTGCTGGACGTACTGCCCGACGGCGCGCAGGCCCAGCGGACCCGGCTGGCTGAACTCGATCGGCGGATCGCCGGCCAGCCGCGCCTGGTGTGGGCGGCCGAGCCGCTCACCACCCGCGAGGTCGCGGTGCTGCGCTTGCTGGCAGGGACGCTGTCGCTGCGCGAGATAGGCCAGGAGCTGTACGTCTCGTCGAACACGATCAAGACCCATACCCAGGCGATCTACCGGAAGCTCGGGGTGTCCACCCGGCGCGACGCCATCCAGCAGGGCAGGCACCGGGGAATTCTGTGATACCCGTCACGAGCGGGCCGGGTTCACCCGGGTGAACCGGCATGGCGGGTGACGATTTCTCACCCCGTCCTCGGATAGGAAGGGGTATAGCCCGGGCCGCTTCGGGCCCGCCGGCGAAATGCCGGATGCGACAGTAGCTGCTGGAGGAATCCCGGCCATGACCGCGCCTGCCTGGCCTCGCCAGTACCGGATCATCCTCCGGGGCGAGTGCAAGCAGTTGCTGGCCGGGCTGCTCGGCGATCTCTCGGTGCAGACCGGCCGGGGCTGGACCTGCGTGATGGCCTCAGTCCGCGACGAGTCCGAGCTTTACGGCCTCCTGGAGCGGTTCCAGGAATTCGCGCTGCACATCGTCAGCCTCAACGAACTCGGCGCCGTGGCTGACCGCGCCGGCAGTATCCCGGCCGGCTCGCGGGCCGGGCCGGGCTAGCCAGCCCGCGCCGGCAGCGCCCCGAACCGGCCGGCCGCGCGATGGCCGTTCAGAGCAGGCCGAACTGCCTGGCGTGGCGGACAGCTTCACCGCGGTGCGTCGCCGACAGCTTGCGGTAGATGCTCTTGAGGTGGGTCTTGACGGTATTCACCGAGATGTACATCTCGGTGGCGATCTCAGCGGTGCTCTCCAGGGCCGCGACGTGCTCGAGCACCTCACGCTCGCGCTCGCTCAACGGCTCCACGATCAGCGGCACCGGCCGCCCGGCATCCTGCAGCCTGGCCTCGTCGCGGGCGGGGCTGATCAGGTCGGGTTCGAGCAGGCGGCGGTACGGATGAGCCAGTTCGGGATCGTGCCGCAGGACCGGCTTGATCCAGCTCCGTTCCATGGCGAACGGCAGCCTGAGCTGCTCTGGTTCAGCCAGGCGCAGCGCGTGCTCAAGTGACCGGCAGCCTTGCGGGTGATCACCGCTGCCGAAACTGAGCTGCGCATCGATCAGCCACGCCGCCGCCCGTACGCTGTCGGATGCGGGCCCGCTGGCCGGCGCGCCGAGCAGGGCATGCCTGGCCGCTCGCGGATCGCCCCCCGCCAGCAGGGCCCGGGCCAGCGCGACCGTCGCGTCAAGGAAGGATCCAGGATCGGCCCGCCTGGCGATGTCGATGGCCGACTGAAAGTCGCCAGCCGCCGCGGCCGCCCACGAGTCAAGGACCAGGAGCCGGTGTTCGATCCACGGGGGTGGTGACCAGCCTTGCCGGGCGCGGGCGACGCTCTCCGATGCCTCCCGCCCGCGGCCCTCGGCCAGGCTCCGGCGAGCCGCGACCATGCAGGCCGCCGCTCCGGCCAGCTTGTCCGGCCGGGCCGCCACGGCGTCCTGGGCCCGCTTCTGCCAGCGCCGCCCGCGCGCTATCTCGTTGCGTTCGAGGTGCACGCACGCCAGGGCCACCTCCGCCGCCAGGCTCAATGGCCCTACCGGATGATCTGCCTCATCCTCGGGCCTGGCGGCGGCCTCGGCGGCCAGCTCCGCGGCGCGGTCCAGCCTTCCCCGCAGCGCCTCGAGCAAGGCCAGGTGGCCGAGGCAGTCGGCGCGCTCGCTGTCGCTGTCCGGGGTCCGGGCCACGGCCATGCCGGCCTCGAAGCTGGCAGCGGCCGCGTCGAAATCGCCTGACCACAGTTCTACCGCTCCGCGTCCCGCCAGCGCCTGCACCTGCATGGCGGGACGGCGCGCGAACTGGTCCCGGGGAAGTTCGCCCACCAGGACCTGCTCCGCGCCGGCCGCCCGCTTCGCCGCGTGCAGGTCTCCGCTGCGCCGCGACAGGGCCAGCCCGATCTGCGCCGCGGCGAGCCTGGACGGAATTTCGGCTCCGGCCGGCATCTGCTCAAGCAGGCTCTGCGCGGCGCCGAGGTATGCCTGGCTGGTGCCCTCCCGGGAGCGGGCGACATCGATCGCCGCGGCGACCAGCAGCGGCTGCGGGTCGCTCCACGCGAGGTTGCGCGGCATGTGGTCGAACGCGCTGGCCAGCAGCTCCTTGCCCTGCGGCTCGATGAGCTGGCTCACGGCCAGCTCATCGAGGACCAGCCGCGCCGCGAACTGCCAGTCACCGGCCTGCGCCGCGTGACGGATCGCATCGGCGAGGGCGCCGCTGCGCCGATACCATCTGGCTGCCCGCAGGTGCAGGTCCGGTACCAGGTCGGGGTGATCGCGGCGCAGCTTCAGGCGCAAAACCGCCGCGAACAGCGAATGGTAGCGATACCAGCCACTGTCGTCCGGCTGGACGAACGCGTTCGCCCGCGCGAGGCCGGCGAGCACGGACGTGTCATGCGCGCCGCCGCTCAGCTCGGCGGCGAGATCTTCGTTGATCCGGTCCAGGATGCTCGTCCTCAGCAGGAAATCCCTGATGGAGGCGGGCTGGGCGTTGAGAACCTCCTCCACCAGGTACCCCGCCACCGCGCTGTCCTCGGCCAGAAGTTCCTTGACGAACTGATCGGGGTCGTCGTGCCCGTCCATGGAGATGGCGGCCAGGCGCATGACCGCCGCCCAGCCCTCGGTCCGCGTGGTGAGCTGCTGCAGCGACTCCGGCGACAGCGTGACGTGATGCTGCGCCAGCAGCAGCCGGGACTCGGGGATGTCGAAGGCCAGGTCGCCCGCCCTGACCTCGGTGAGTTCCCCGGTGAGCCGGTACCGGTGCAGCGGCAGCAGCGGATCGATGCGCGAGGAGGCCACCAGCCGCAGACCCGGTGCGGCGTGCCGCAGCACGTAGGCCAGTCCGTCCAGCACCTTCGGTCCGGTCAGCAGGTGGACATCATCGAGAACCAGCGTCACCGGGGGATCCTGCTCCGCCATCAGCGACGCGAAGCGCAGCAGGAACTCGTGGTCGACCACGTACCGCCGCACGGTCGCGGACATGCCTCTCGGAATCGAGACGCCGCTGCGGCGCAACGCAGCCACGACGTAGGACCAGAAGACCCTGGGCCGGTTGTCATAGTCGTCGATCGTCACCCAGGCGAGAGGGCCGCCGGGGGGGCTGGCCGCGGCCCAGAGCGCGAGCGCCATCGTCTTGCCCGCGCCGGGCGGCCCGGTGACGATGGTCATGGGACCCTCGGCGCCCTGGGCAATGAGCTTGTCCAGCCTCGGACGCGGCACGAGCCAGCCCGGCACGCCGGGCACGGTGATCTTGGACGCCAGGACCGGATCGCCCGTCCCGGTCGCCTGCCGCGCGGCACCACCCGCGGCAGGGGCAGCGGCGCTGGTCACCATCGGTACCACCTTCTCGTCGGCGGACGACCTGTTGCCGCCGTGCGGGTACGCGTTCAGCTCGCGCGGGCTAGCCCGTCGGCTACATGACTGATTTCGCACGAATGCGGGTGATACGTCATCACCCTCCTCAGATCTCACCAGGGTGACGAATCACCCGCTTTGAGTGGGGCGTGATGACCCGGGGTCGTAGCACGGTGGAGTGACTATGGCCTTTCCCGACCACTTTGGGGGCCCTGTGGTGGCGTCCCTCTACTACGAGATCCGCGTAGCCGGCACTCTCCCGCCCGAGGCCTTGCTTGACTTCGAGCGGCTCAGCGCGTCCGTGCAGCGGATCGAGACCGTCGTCCACGGGCCCTTGCAGGATCAGGCCGCGCTGTACGGACTGCTGGCCAGGCTGGAGACGTTCGGCGTGCAGGTGATCGAGGTTCGCCGCATGCAGGACGACAGACCGCCGCACGAGTAGCTAACCGCCGTACGTCATGCTCTCCGGCCGCACCTGCAGGCCCTGGCCCGCGGCCAGGAACTCATCCCTGGCAGGTGATGCGTTACCCGGTTCGGGGCGGAGGCTCCTTGCCCAAGGGCTCACCGTACGCGCCGGATGGCACCGGCGTGTCGTCCACGGTGAACGTCCGCTCCCGGCGCAGGTCACGGGTGAAGGCGAACCACCAGCCGAGGACCGCTCCCAGCCGGTTGCGGTAACCGGTGAGGAAGCCGATGTGGATGAACAGCCAGACCCACCAGCCCAGGAAGCCGCCGAAGTTCAGCTTGAAGGCGGACACCACGGCGCGGCCGCGCGAGATGTAGGCCGCCGAGCCCAGATCGTGGTAGCGGAACGGCTTGTCAAAGTTCTCGCCCCGGGCCAGATGGCCGACCTTGCGGCCCGCGTACAGCCCCGACTGCATGGCGACCTCGGCCACGCCGGCCAGTTTGTCCAGGCACATCAGGTCTCCGGCGACCAGGATCTCCGGATGCCCGGCGATAGCCAGATCCTTGCCGGGCACAATGCGCCCGGCCCGGTCCTGCTCGGCGCCGGTGGCCTCGGCTACCGCGGCGGCCAGCGGCGGCGCCGCGACGCCCGCGGTCCACAAGATCGTGCCCACCTGATGCCGGATCACGTTGCCGTCGCCGTCCTTGACCTGCACGCTGGTCAGATCCGCTTCGGTGACGATCGAGCCCATGTGCAGCTCGACCCCCAGCTTGCCCAGGTCGCGGGCGGCCAGGGCGGACAGCTTCGGGCCGAACGAGGCTAGCGGGGCGCTGCCGCCGTCGAACAGCAAGACCCGGGCCTCCTCGGGTTTGATGTGCCGGTACTCACTGCGCAGCGTCTTGGTGGCGAGCTCCCGGATTTGCCCGGCCAGCTCGACCCCGGTTGGTCCCGCCCCCACCAGGGCGAAGGTGAGCCAGCGGCGTCGCTCGGCGGGGTCGGTGGCGGACTCGGCCATCTCGAACGCGCCGAACACCCGGCGCCGGATCTTCAGCGCGTCCTCGATCGATTTCATCCCTGGCGCGAACGCGGCGTACTCGTCATGGCCGAAGTACGACTGCCTCACCCCGGCCGCCAGGATGAGATAGTCGTAACCGAACTCGACAGGCGCGCCCAGCGGGCGCCGGGCCTGCACCGTCTTCGCGGCCGCGTCGATGCCGGTCACCTCGCCCAGCACGAACTCGACGTTACGGTTCTTTTTCAGCAGCTCGCGCAGCGGGCTCGCGATCTTCCCCTCGGACAGGATGCCGGTGGCGCACTGGTACAGCAACGGCTGGAACAGGTGATGCTCGGCCCGGTCGATCAGGGTCACCTGGACCGGCGCGCGCCGCAGCGCACGGGCGGCGAACAGCCCGGCGAAGCCGCCGCCGACGATGACCACGCGCCGCTGGCCGGATGAAGCTGTCATGCGATGCTCCGGAAGATTGTGGGTCAGCCCGCTGGGTCGTGCCAGGTGTCGCGGTCGGGCAGCAGCCGGTCGGCTTCCTTGGGGCCCCAGCTGCCCCGGGCGTACGGGTGCACGGGCGTGCCGTCGCCGAGCACCGGGTCCACGATCTTCCACGCCGCCTCGACGGTGTCCTGACGGGCGAACAGCCAGTGCTCTCCGTCCAGGGCGGCGCCGATCAGCAGGTCGTAGGGCCGCATGTCCTCCCCTGGCCGCTGGGCGAAGATCAGCTCCTCGTTCTGCGGCTCCCAGCCGGCGCCCGGCTTCTTGCCCGCCAGCTGCAGCGTGACCGCGGTCTCCGGCCAGACCCGGAACCGCAGCTCATTGTGCCGCGGCAGCGGAGCCAGGCCGAAGATGTCCCGCGGCGGATGGTGGAACCGGACGGTCACCTCGGTCGCGGTGACCGGCATGCACTTGCCGGCCCTGATGACGATCGGCACGCCCGCCCACCGCCACGAGTCGGACATCAGCCGGATGGCCACGAAGGTTTCTGTCGTCGAGCGGGGATCCACGCCCTGCACACCGTGGTAGCCCTCGTACTGGCCGCGCACCGTGTGCTCGGCCGATAGCGAGCTCAGCGAAGAGACCAGCCGGGCCTTGGCGTCCCGCCAGTTGGCCAGGCCCTGGCCTTCGGGCGGGTCGGCCATCACCGTGGCCAGCACCTGCAGCATGTGGTTCTGGACCACGTCCCGGATGGCCCCGGTACGGTCGTAGAACGAGCCCCGGTCCGAGACGTCGAACGCCTCGGCCATCGTGATCTGGATGCTCTCCACGTACGTCCGGTTCAGCAGCGGCTCGACCACCGCGTTGGCGAACCGGCCGAACAGCACGTTCTGCACCGGCTCGAAGGCCAGCCAGTCATCGACCCGGAAGATCGAGTCCTCCGCGAAGTACTGATGCATGGTCTCGTTCAGCTTTCGCGAGGAGGCCAGGTCGGTGCCGAACGGCTTCTCCACCATCACCCGGGCAGCCCTGGCCCGGCCGGCGGTGGCGATGCCCTGCGCGATCCGGCCGAACAGGAACGGCGGCACCTCCAGATAGAACAGCACCGGGCCGCTGGCGCCGACCGCGTCCGACATCGCCATGTACGTGGCGTCGTCGCCGAGGTCGCCGTCCACGTAACGCAGCAGGCTCAGCATCTTCGTCGCCGCGGCGGTGGTCGGGTCCATGTTGTTGAGCTTCAGCGAGGCGACCGCGTAGTCACGGAACTGCTCGAGCTGCCAGCCGCTCTTGGCCACCCCCACCACCGGGACGTCCAGCACCCCGCGCTCGACCAGCCCCACCAGCGCCGGAAAGGTCTCCAGTTTGGCCAGATCGCCGGTAGCCCCGAAAATCACCAGCGCGTCAACATTGTTCGCGGCCACGTCAACTCCTCGGTCGAATCCCCCTACCATCCGACCGCCGTCGGCCCCGGCTGCCATCACTCCGGCCGGGTGATGCTAGCCGCGGCCTGCCTGCCGACAATTTGGCGGTGCTGCATGTCCGCGTCGCGAGCCCGCCCGAGGTGACCAGCCGGCTGGTTGAGACGCTCGGCGCAGACTCGGGCGTGCTGAACCTGGTGGTGCTGGAGGGGGCGTCGCGGCGGCCAGACGGCGACGCGGTCCAGTTCGATCTCCGGCACGGCTCGGCCAACCCGGTGTTCCGGCAGCTGCGCAGCCTCGGCCTGGACGGGCGAGGCTCGATCATGGTTGACACCGTGGACGCTGACCTTACCGACGCCGCGCCTTCGGCGCTGCGCCCGGGAGCGCGGTACGGCGAGATCGCCCCGGTCTGGGAAATGGTGGAAGCGGGAATCCGGTCCGGCGGCGCGTACGCGCCGAGTTTCTTCGTCCTGCTGGTCATCGCGGGATTGATCGCGTGTGTGGGAATCCTGACCAACTCGCAGATCCTCGTGGTCGGGGCCATGGTGGTAGGGCCGGAGTACAACGCGATCATTGCCGTCGCACTCGGCATCGAGCGACGGCGGCCGAACCTGGTGCGCCGGGGGTTGCTCGCGTTGTCCTGCGGATTCCTGATGGCGATCGCCGCCGCCGCCGTCTTCGGGGTGGCGATCCGGTGGTCCGGGCACACGCCACAGGGCTACCTGCTCGGCGTACGGCCTGTGGCCAGCCTGATCGACCAGCCGAACCTGTTCTCGGTCATCGTCGCGGTGCTGGCCGGCATCGTCGGCGTGGTGTCCCTGACCGAGTCACGGGCCAGCGCCCTCACCGGTGTCTTAATCTCGGTCACCACGATCCCGGCGGCCGCCGCCCTTGGCCTGTCGATGGCATACGAAAGCTGGACGGACGCAGCAGGTTCGGCGGAGCAGCTGCTGTTGAACGTGGGTCTGCTCATCCTGGTCGGAGCGGCTGCGCTGCGCATCCAGCGCCGTATCTGGCGGCCGCGGCCGCGCCCAGGCTGAGCCTGGGATCGGCCAGCGCAGCGCGGCTCAGTGCGAGGAGGCCGAGAATTCCCGTCGGCTGATCCGCCGCCGGAACACGTAGTAGCTCCAGGCCTGGTAGACCAGGACGAGCGGCAGGAAGATGATGACCACGACGGTCATCGCCTTCAGCGAGTAGGGCGGGGACGCGGTGTTGTGCACGGTGAGGTTGTAGGCCGCGTTGGTGCTGGAGACCATCACGTTGGGGTAGAGGTCTACGAAGATCGACAGGATGCAGGACGCGATGGTGATGGTGGTGGCGGTGAAGGCGGAGCCGTCGCGGCCTTCGTAGACGAGCCAGAGTGCGGCGAGGGCGGCGAGGATGGCGAGCAGCTCGATCACGTTGAGGAAGAAGGTGCCTTTAGCCGCGGTCACGTGGGTCCAGATGATGAAGGCGATGACGGCGGCGGTGGTGAGGGGGGCGATGCGGCGGGCCAGCTGCCCGGCCCGGTCGCGCATGTCGTCGGTGGTCTTCAGCCGCAGGAACGTGGCGCCGTGCAGCGCGCAGACCAGCACCAGGGTGACCCCGGTGAACACGCCGTAGGGCTGCAGCAGGTCCCAGACCGATCCGGTGTAGTTCTGGGCGGAGTTGATCGGCAGGCCGTGCAGCAGGTCGCCGAGGACGATGCCGATCAGCAGCGGGGCCGCCAGGCTGCCCGCGATCATCAGTCCGTCCCAGGTGCGGCGCCAGCGGGCCGCGTCGCGCTTGCCGCGGTACTCGAAGGCCACGCCGCGGATGATCAGCGCTACCAGGAGCAGCGCCACCGCGAGGTAGAAGCCGGAGAACAGGGTCGCGTACCAGCCGGGGAAGGCGGCGAACATGGCGGCGGCGGCCACGATCAGCCAGACTTCGTTGCCATCCCAGAGCGGGCCGATCGTGTTGATCGCGGCCCGGCGGCCGGCCTCGTCGCGGCCGACCAGGGTGTGCAGCATGCCGACGCCGAAGTCGAATCCCTCCAAGACGAAGAATCCGGTCCACAAGATGGCGATGACGATGAACCAGAAGGGGACAAGGCTGTTCATCACGGGCTCTCAGTACTGGACGGCGGGCACGGGCTGGTCCGCGTCTGCGCCGGTGCGCGGGGGCGGGAGCTGCTGGCGCGAGTACTTCAGCATCAGCAGGAAGTCGACGGTGCCGAGCGTGCCGTAGAGCAGCACGAAGATCACCAGGCTGATCGCGATCCAGGTGCTGCTCACCGTCGGCGAGACCCCGTTCTTGGTCAGCATGATGCCCTGCACGATCCACGGCTGGCGGCCGCTTTCGGTCAGGAACCAGCCCGCGGTGTTCATCGCGAACGGCAGCACCGCCCCCCAGATCGCCACCCACAAGAACAGCCGCGAGGTAACCAGCGTTTTTCGCCGGATCGCCCACAGCCCCCACGCGCCGATGAGGAACATCAGCACCGCCACGTAGGCCATCACCCGCATCGCCCAGTACTGGATGAACACGTTCGGCACGTAGTTGCCGGGCCCGAACTGCTTGCTGTACTGGGACTGCAGCGGGTTGAGCCCGGTCACCTTGCCGTTCCAGGAGTTGGTGGCCAGCAGCGACAGCAGGTGCGGGATCTCGATGATCTGGGTCGGCGTCTCGTCGTTGTTGCCGCCGCCGATCTGGAACAGCGAGAACGAGCACGGCTGGCAGGTGGTCCACTGCGCCTCCGCCGCCGCGATCTTCATCGGCTGGTAGCGGGCCTCGATCACCCCCAGCTCATCTCCCACCAGCATGGTGAACAAGATCGCCGGAACCAGGACCACCAGCGCCAGCCGGGCCGACCTGGTGAACACGTCCCGGTCCCCGCGATGCCGTAGCTGCCACGCCGAGACCGCGAGCATGATCGCGGCGCCGGTGGTCAGCGACGCCAGGATGACCTTGGAGTAACCCCACACGAACACCGGGTTGGTGAACACCGCCCAGATGTCGTTGAGCTGCGGCTTGCCGTTGACCATCGTGTAGCCGACCGGATGCTGCATCCACGAGTTCGCCGCCATGATGAACGCCGCCGACAGGGCCGCGCCGAAGGCGACCGCCCAGATGCACGCCAGGTGCACCCGCCGCGGCAGCTTGTCCCAGCCGAACAGCCAAAGTCCCAGGAACGTGGACTCCAGGAAGAACGCACCCAGCCCCTCCATCGCCAGCGGGGCGCCGAAGATGTTGCCCACCAGCCGCGAGTACGCGCCCCAGTTCATCCCGAACTCGAACTCCTGCACCAGCCCGGTCACCACGCCGATCGCGATGTTGATCACCAGCAGCGTGCCGAAGAACTTGGTCAGCCGCAGGTAATCATCCTGCTTGCCGCGGTACCACGCCGTCTGCAGCAGCGCGGTCAGGAACGCCAGCCCGATCGTGATGGGGATGAACAGGAAGTGATTGACCGAGGTGAACCCGAACTGCCAGCGCGCCAGGTCAACGTTCGTCATCTACTCCTCCGGTCCAGCGGCTCCGGGAGCGGCGGGCCCGAGCCTGATGGGTGAGCGGGCGATCACTCGTCAGGGGGTGGTCTCGCGAGCCGGAAGCCCGTTCTGCCAGGCGGTGCTGCCCGCCGCCGCAGCGGCCTTGGCCTGAGCCCATTTCTGCCTGGCGAGCTCGCTTGGCGGCGTTTCCATCTCATTGACCCAGCGCCGGGTGGCGGCGAGCACGTGGGCGCTGCCGACGGCGATGCCTGCCATCACGAACATGGCGCCGACCCCGATGAGCACGCCGCCGACGATCAGCGGACCGGACTGGATCTGCGGCATGCTGATGCCTTCTTGTGTCTCAGCCATGGTTCCGTCCTCCGCGTAGGCCAGTGATCGTCACTGTCGTCCCGGATGAGCCGCCGGGCATCCTCCTCACGGGGTGATTGCCACCTCGGTGCCCGGCGCCCGGCGTCGCCTGGTCCGCGCACTCACCCCGGGCGAGTGATGCGCCGCTGGCCCGGCACTGCGAATAGTGAGGGCGTGACTGAGCGCTATGACGTGATCATTGTGGGGACGGGGGCCGGCGGGGGCACGCTGGCGCACACGCTCGCCACGTCAGGCAAGCGGATACTGCTGCTCGAACGGGGCGATTTCCTGACCCGGGAGACAGACAACTGGGATCCCCGTCCGGTGTTCGTGGACGGGAAGTACATATCCCCCGACACCTGGTACGGCGCCGACGGCAAGCCGTTCCAGCCGCAGGTGCACTACTTCGTCGGCGGTGCTACCAAGCTCTACGGTGCGGCGCTGTACCGGCTGCGCCCCGGGGACTTCGGGGAACTGCGGCACGTGGACGGGGTCTCGCCGGCCTGGCCGCTGTCCTATGACGACTTCGAGCCGTGGTACTCCAGGGCCGAGCGGCTGTACCAGGTGCACGGCAACAGCGGCGAGGATCCGACCGAGGGTCACCGCAGCGAACCCTACCCCTGGCCGGCGGTCTCGCACGAGAACCGGATCCAGCAGATCCACGACGGCCTGGCCCAGGGCGGCTACCGCCCCTTCCACGCGCCGTGCGGGATCCTGCTGGATGAGGCGAACCGGCCGGCCAGCGCCTGCATCCGCTGCGCCTGGTGCGACGGCTACCCCTGCATGGTGCACGCGAAGTCCGACGCCGACGTGATCGCGGTCCGGCCGATGCTCGGCCGGGACAACCTCACCCTGCTCACCGGGGCCGAGGTGACGAAACTGGAGACCGACGAGGCCGGGCGGACCGTTACCGGGGTGGTCGTGACCCGCGACGGCAACCGTGAGGTATACACCGGCGACATCGTGGCCGTCAGCGCTGGCGCCGCCAACAGCGCCAAGCTGCTGCTCAACTCGGCTACGGAAAAACACCCGCACGGGCTGGCCAACGGGTCGGATCAGGTCGGGCGCAACTACATGTTCCACAACTGCAAGGCCGTGGTGGCGCTGGCGAAGGAGAAGAACGACACCGTCTTCCAGAAGACGCTGGGCATCAACGACTTCTACTTCGCCACCGGCGACTACCAGTGGCCGATGGGCAACATCCAGATGATCGGCAAGTCCAACGCCGAGGCGATGCGGGGCGAGAAGCCCACGCTCACCAAACTGTCCCCCGAATGGACCCTGGCCGACGTGGCCGGGCACGCCGTGGACTTCTGGCTCACCACCGAAGACCTGCCGCTGCCCGGGAACCGGGTGACCACCGACGCCGACGGCAACGTACACCTGGCCTACCAGCCCACCAACGACGCCGAGGCCGACCGGCTGTACGGCGAGCTCAAGAAGATCCTCAACCACACCGGGATGGCCGAGCATCACGTCCTGGGCAAGAACTTCTACATGGACATGAGCATCCCGCTGGCGGGCTGCGCGCACCAGGCCGGCACCTGCCGGTTCGGCACCGACCCGGCCACCTCGGTGCTCGACGTCAACTGCAAGGCCCACGAACTGGACAACCTGTACGTGGTGGACACGAGCTTCTTCCCCAGCATCGGGGCGGTGAATCCCGCGCTCACCGCCATGGCCAACGCGATCCGCGTCGGCGAGCACCTGCTGAGCCGGATGTCCTGAGCCGGCTACGGGGAAACCTGATACCCGGACAACGGTGAGGAGACGATCATGGACCGGTACCCCAACATCGCTGACCACGGGCTGATCGGTGACCTGCAGACGGCGGCGCTGGTGAGCACCGATGGCACCCTCGACTGGTTCTGCGTTCCGCGGTTCGACTCGCCCAGCGTGTTCGCGTCGCTGCTTGACGCCGACCGCGGGGGCTACTACAAGATCGCACCGGACCGGGACGACTACGTGACCAGGCAGCTGTACCTGCCCGACACGGCGATCCTGGTCACCCGGTTCATGACTCCGGATGGGGTCGGCGAGGTGCACGACTTCATGCCCGTCGTCAGGGGGGCGGCAACCGACCGGCACCGGCTGGTGCGCAACATCCGGGTCGTGCGGGGCGTCATGAGGTTCGCGATCGAGATACAGCCGCGCTTCGACTACGGCCGGGCCTCGCACAAGATGGAACCCGCCGAAGACGGCGGGATGTTCCAGTCCGAGGGCCTGGAGCTCACCGCGCACGCTATCGCGCCGCCCGGGATGAGCATGCAGGATGCGGGGATCAACCTGGAGCGGGCGGGCGACGGGGTGCGCTGGACCCGGACGCTGCGGGAAGGCGAGGCCGGCGGCGTCGTGCTGGAGTCGAACGCGGGCACGCCCCGCCGGGTGACCCCCGAGCAGGCGCAGCGACTGGAGGACGAGACCGCGCGCTTCTGGCGGGACTGGGTACACCGCTCGACCTACCGCGGCCGCTGGCGGGAGATGGTGGCGCGGTCCGCGATAACGCTCAAGCTGATGACCTACGCGCCCAGCGGCGCGCCTGTCGCCGCGCCCACCACGGGGCTGCCCGAGCAGGTCGGCGGCGAGCGGAACTGGGACTACCGGTACACCTGGATCCGGGACGGCTCGTTCTCCATCTACGCGCTGCTCGGCCTGGGCTACACCGAGGAGGCCGCCGCGTTCGGCCGGTGGCTGCTGGATCGCGCCACCGACACCGCGGCGGAGGGCGGCCGCCCGCTGAAGATCATGTACCGGGTGGACGGAAGCTCCGACCTGGTCGAAGAGACGCTCGACCACTTCGAGGGCTGGCGCGGGTCCCGCCCGGTGCGCATCGGCAACGGCGCCGCCGACCAGTTGCAGCTCGATATCTACGGCGAGGCGATGGACTCGATCTACCTCGCCGACACCAGCGGCCTGCAGGCCGGCCATCAGGCCTGGACCGAGCTGGCCAGGATCGTCAACTGGGTGTGTGAGCACTGGGACCAGCCGGACGAGGGTATCTGGGAGACCCGCGGCGGGCGGAAGGACTTCACCTACGGCCGGCTCCAGTGCTGGATCGCCCTGGACCGCGCGATCAGGATGGCGCAACACCGGGGCCAGGCCAACCTGGCGCGCTGGGTGGTTGAGCGCGACCAGATCTACAACCAGATCATGCAGCGCGGCTGGAATCCCAAGGTCGGCGCGTTCACCCAGAACTACGACACCGAGGTGCTCGACTCCTCGCTGCTCATGATGCCGCTGCAGGGCTTCATCGCACCGAACGACCCGATGTGGCTGTCAACGCTGCGGGGGATGGACCGCGAGCTGGTCTCAGACAGCCTGGTCTATCGCTACAACCCCGCGGCCTCACCGGACGGGCTGGCCGGAGACGAGGGCACGTTCTCCCTGTGCACCTTCTGGTACGTCGATGCCCTGGCCCGCGCCGGGCGGCTGGACGAGGCCCGGCTGGTCTTCGAGAAGATGTTCACCTACGCCAACCACCTCGGCCTGTTCTCGGAGGAGATCGGCAGCACCGGCGAGCAGCTCGGCAACTTCCCGCAGGCATTCAGCCACCTGGCCCTGATCAGCGCCGCGGTCAACCTCGACTACCAGCTCGACCACGGCGCCGGCGCGGTCGGGGCGGTGATCTCGGCCTAGCCGACCTGTAAACCGCGAGCCAGGAGGACCAAGACGAGGGCCGCCGCAACGGGGAAGGAAGCAGCCATGGCAGAGCCGGCGGAATTCACGATCGGAGCCAGCGCAAGCTGCTCGGATGGTTCCTGCGGCGAGGTTCGCCGCGTGCTCATCGACCAGGCGGCCCGGGCGGTCACGCACCTGGTCATCGACCCGGGACACGCGCCGGCCCGGCTCGTCCCGCTGCACCTGGTCGACGCCACGGCCGGCGAGGTCAGGCTGCGCTGTAGCCTCGCGGAGTTCGGCCAGCTCGACCAGGCCGAGGAAACCGAGATAATCGAGGATCTCGGAGATCCCGGCGGTGCCCTGACCGGCATGGGAGTCGGGACGGTCTCGAAACGCGTCAGGACCGTGGTCGAAGACGCTGTTCCGGTGGGGGAGTCAGAGGTGAGCCGCGGCGAGCCGGTCCATGCCCTCGATGGCGAGATAGGGCGGGTGCACGGATTCCTGGTCAACCCGGACGATCAGCGGGTGACGCACGTGCTGCTCGGGGAGGGGCATCTGTGGGGGCGCAAGGAAGTCGCGATCCCGGTCAGCGCGGTGACCGTGGCCGAGGACGGAATCCGGCTCAACATCACCAAGAAGCAGGTCGGGGATCTGCCGCCCGCTGACTGACCGGGGCTAACGCCGGGCCGCTCTTCCGGTCGGCCATGGCCGGCCGGGCAGCCGCGCGGACGCCTTCGGGCCCGGCGGCATCCGCGTCGAGCTGGCTGATGCTCACCACCTGCAGGGCCAGGTCCTGGAACCGGTCCAGCAGCCCGTAGAACCCGGACTCGCCGCTGACCGTGGCGATGACCCAGGTCCAGCCGCGCTGGCTTTCGATCGTGGCGTCACTGACAATGCCCTGCAGCACGTTGCCGCATTCGCCCCGCAGGATGAACCGGTACCGGAGGGGAGCGTCGCTGTGCATAACATCACGCTCCCCGCACAGCAGGGGAGTATGCGCCCTGGCCGAGAGTTCACCCGGGTGATTGCGGCGGTTACCCAGCCGGCTGTGCGGGTGTCGATTCAGCTGCCGGCCGTTCGTCAACGACAGTAGAGAACCGGCACCAGGCCGGCTCCCCTCCCCAGGAGAATCCCATGGAGCTCACCGTTCACGAATTCCTCACCATCGACGGGGTAATGCAGGCCCCCGGGGGCGCCGACGAGGACACCACCGATGGCTTCACCCGCGGCGGGTGGATAGTTCCCTTCGCCGACGAAGACTTCGGCGCCATCGTCACCGGATGGTTCGGCCGGGCCGGGGCGATCCTGCTCGGCCGCACCACCTACACGATGATGCACCCGTACTGGTCACAGGTCACCGACCCGGCCAACCTGGTCGCGGCCAAGCTGAACGGGCTGCCCAAGTACGTGGCGTCCTCGACGCTAAGCGACCCGGCCTGGCACAACACGAGCGTGCTCTCCGGCGACGTGATCGGCCAGGTGAAGCAGCTCAAGCAGCAGCCCGGCGGCGAACTGCAGATACACGGCAGCTGCGGCCTGGCGCGCAGCCTGCACCGGGCCGGCCTCATCGACGAATACCGCCTGCTGGTCGCGCCGGTGACCGTGGGCGCTGGCAAGCGCCTGTTCACCGAGGATGCCCCCGCCGCGGGATACACCCTGGCTGACTCCCGCACCACCAGCCGCGGAGCCGTGTACTCCGCGCTGCGGCCGGCCCCCTTCGAGGTCGGCAGCGTCGAGGTCGTCGACGGGCGGGAATCAGCCTGACCCGGCCGGCGGCGGGCCGGGCCGGCCTTTGACCGCACCGCGCACGGCCTAGGCCTGGCCCGCCGCGACCCGGCCAAGCTCGGTGAGGGTCGAGCCGGATAGCACCTGCACCGTCCTGGCGGCCGGCGAAACCTGCAGGGCGTGCCGGGGCAGCCGCACCCGCAACGCCCCTGGCCTGGACGCGAAGACCACAGGCGGCTCCATGATCAGTGCCTCGCCGTCGACGCCGAGTCTGCACCGGAGCGGCGGAGGCGACCTCGAACCGCGGCGTGCTCCACTCGACCCACCCGGGGAATCGGCGGACCTGGCCCGCCGCCTGGAGCGCCACGAACCTCCGCGCCTCATCCGCGCTGGCGATCGTGACCGTCACGATCCCCAGCACCCCGCCGGTCGATCTGCGCGCGGGTTCCCCGGCCGCCTGCGTGGGCGAGCTGATACGGGTTGTTCGACACCAGGATCAGGTGCGCGCGTCTGGTGCGGCTGGCCGTCCGGGCCCGTGTAGCGCAGGTCGAGCGGGGTCGCGGCCGGTCCGATCAGGTCAGGCAGGATCGAGGCGGCGGTCTTCAGCTTCGCGTCCCGGTACTGGGGCGACTGGACGACCTCGGCGTAGAGCCCGAGCGAGGCGTTGTTCACAAACGTCCGCCCGTTGACGGTGGCCAGGTCGATCCGGCGCTCGACCCCGTCGGCGAACGCGTCCAGCGCACCCACCACGTCGCTGCGATTGAGTCCCGAGGTCGAGCGCGAAATGGTTGCGCGTGCCCGCCGGCACGCACACGTGCGGGACATCGTGCCGCGCGGCGACCGACGCGACCAGCGCCTGGGAGCCGTCGCCGCCGGCCATGCCGATCACGTCGGCGCCTCGCGCGATCGCGTCCTCGGCCAGCTGGAGCAGGTCATCGCCGGGCCGCAGGACGACCGGCTCGATGCCCCGCTTCCGGCACTCCTCGGCAAGGTCGAACCGCTCCGCCTTGCCGCCTCCGGACTTCGGGTTCATGATCAGGACCGGGACGCGCCGGAGGCTCCGCCACGGCCAGCCGGGCCAGCCTGGCCCGCAGTTGCCTGCGAGTCCGGTTGAGCGCGTACCGGGCGGCGAGCACCGACACCCCGCCCAGCACCAGGACGAGAACCGTCCGCCAGACGCTGATGTCTTCGAAGAACAGGCCGACGCCCAGCGCCGCGAGCGCTGCTGCCGCTACCGCCAGGGCGATCACCCGCACCGCGCCGCGCCTTGACACCGCGTACCAGCCACCGGTGGCCCCGGCCAGCAGGGCGATGATGGCCAGCAGGGCGGCGGCCAGGTGGACAACGATGCCGACCAGGAGCAGGACGGCGCCGGCTATCAGCGACGCCAAGGAGGTTACGGCTGCCAGCCGCCGTCCGGCGCCCGGCCTCTGCTGCGCCCGCGTCGCCGTGTCCTGCCCCGGCACGTGCCCCCCATCGGTGACCGACGATCCGCGATCTCGCTCCGGGCTGGGTGTTAGCATACGCCGGTGGTAACACGGAGCACCGCCGGCGAGCCGCCGGACGAGGCCGGCGAGGCCGTCGCGGAGTGGCTGGCCGACCGCCTCGCCCACCGCGCCGGGCCCGTTTCCCGGCAGCTCGCCCAGGGCCTGCGCGAGCTGGGTGCGGTGGACCGGGCCATCTACACCGCCGTCGCGGCCACGCCCACCCCCACTCTGGATGAGCCGCTGCGGCGGCTGTCCAACGCCGCGAACAACTCCCGCCTCTGGCTGGTCATCGCGGCCGGGCTCGCGGTGGCCGGGGGCGCGGCCGGGCGGCGTTCCGCGGCGGCGGGCACACTGGCCATCGGCATCAGCTCCCCGCTGGTGAACCTCGCGGTCAAGTCCGTCTGGTCCCGGCAGCGGCCGGACCGGGCCGGTGCCGGGGTTCCAGGCCAGCGGAACGTGCGGATGCCGGCTTCGGCATCGTTCCCGTCCGGTCACGCGGCGTCGGGGTTCGCCTTCGCCTCGGCCGTCGGCCGGGACCAGCCTGCGCTCGGCTTTGCACTGCGGTTCCTGGCCGCGGCGGTGGCATACTCCCGCGTGCACACCGGAGTGCACTACCCAGGCGATGTCGTGGTCGGCGCGCTGATCGGGGCGGGCACGGGGCAGACCGTGGCCGACCTGATGCAGCGGCGGTCCCGCCGCCGGTCCGCCGCGTCGAGCAGCAGGTCCGAGGGGAGTGCGGGGTGACAGCAGGCCCGCCCGGTGATGCCCGTAACCAGGTGATTCCCGGGCCAGCATCGCGTCGGTTGAATCAAGATGGGTACCGCCGGGACGCCGGGATGTCAGACTGCCACCTGACGGTTGTAGATCCAGCGGCGGCTCCGGGTTGCTTCCGGCCCTGTTGACGTCCGGCCAGGCCGCTGCCGATTGGTGCCGAGGGGAGCTGATCATGAGTGATCAACAGTTACTGACTCCGGTCCGGGAACCAGCGACAGCGGTCAGATCCTGCTGGCTGTGCGGTATCCACTTGTCTGCTGACCACATGGTGGCCGATGGCGGCAGCGCCTGCGCCGACGTACGGTGGTATTGCCTGGACACGCGGGCATGCACCGAACGATGGACGTCACCTCCGGCCCGGCCTGCTGACCTCCGCTCAGGGGCAGCAGGAACCTCGCCGGCGCTGGGGGCGCGGCGAACCGGGCCGGACTTTACCCTGTCGGCGCCGGTATAGCACGTGGTCGCCGCGGCTATGACCGAGTGGGCGCGACAAGGAGGAGTCCGTGGCCGGCAAGTTCGTGTTGAAGAAGGGCTCGAGCGGCAAGTATCACTTCAATCTCGTCGCGGCCAACGGCCAGGTGATCGCGACGAGTGAGGCCTACGAGCGTAAGCAGTCTGCCCTCAACGGGATCGACTCGGTGAAGGAGAACGCCCCCGGCGCAGAGGTAGACGACCAGACCGGCGAGTAGACCGCGAGGCCGGGGCAGCCCGCGCTCATGATTTCGGCGGGACGCGCGGATCAGGCGCTATGCTCCGCCGGCGCACTGACGGGACGGGCGCGATCATGACGAGCGCTGAGCCAGCAGCAGCGGTTTCACGCCGGGCCGCGGGCGGCGTGCTGGTGGTGGGCGGAGGGTTCGGCGGCGTCAGCGTCGCCCGCCTGCTGGGCAAACGGGGAGCCACGGTTGTCAGCGCGCAGAACTCCATGCTGTTCACCCCGCTGCTGCCGGAGGTAGCGGGCGGCGTAATCGAGACGCGTAATGTGATGACGCCGCTGGCCGCGGTGTGCCGTCACGCCGAGGTGATCGCGGGCCACCTGACCGGCCTGGACCTCGATGCGCGCCGGGCCGGGGTGATGACCGACGGGGGCCTGGAGATCACCATCGGATACGACCACGTGGTGCTGGGTGTCGGTGCGGTGCCCCGGCTGTTCCCGATCCCCGGGCTGACCGAGCACGCGGTGGGCTTCACCACCGTGCTCGACGCCCTGTACCTGCGCAATCAGCTGCTGCGGCTGCTGGCCGCGGCGGCGGTCGAGCCGGATCCCGGTTACCGCAGCCGGGATCTCACCTTCGTATTCGTGGGCGGCGGTTACGCCGGGGTCGAAGCCCTGTCCGAGCTGCGCGGTCTGGCCCAGGACGCGCTGCGGTATTACCCCACCTTGCGCGGGGTACCGCAGCGGTGGGTATTGGTCGATGCCGCCCCGCAGATCCTGGCCGACATCCCCTCCCGGCTGGGCCTGTACGCCACCGACGTGCTGGCCCGGTGGGGAGTGGAGCTGCGGCTGAGCACCCGGCTCGTCCAGGTCGCCGACGGCCGGGTGACGCTCAGCGACGGCACCGAGATCGACGCCGGACTGCTGGTGTGGACGGCCGGGGTGAAGGCCAACCCGATCATCGGCAGGCTCGGGCTTCCGCTCGATGACCGGGGGCGGGTCCGGGTCGCCGCCACGCTCCAGGTCGACGGCCGCCCGAATGCCTGGGCCCTGGGAGACTGCGCCGCGGTACCGAACGCGGCCACGCCCGGGCAGCTCGACCCGCCCACCAGCCAGCACGCCCTGCGGCAGGCTCGCCGCCTGGCCGCCAACCTGATGGCCGCCCAGGACGGGCAGCCGCTGCGGCCCTACCGCTTCCGCTCCCTCGGCCAGGTCGCCACCCTCGGCCGCAACCAGGGGATCGCCGACCTGAACGGGATCCGGATGAGCGGCCTGGCCGGCTGGCTCGCCGCCCGCGGCGTCCACCTGATGCAGGCCCCCGGCGCCGCCAGCCGGCTTCGGGTGCTCAACGACTGGGTCCTGTCACTGCTGTTCCCCGGCAACATCGTCGCCTTCGCCGGGCTGCTGGATCCGCCCACGATCGGCGCGGCTCCCGCCCGCCCCCTCGCCGCCCCGCACCGGTCCCCGGCGCGGGACAGCCAGGATGCGGCGCCCGGCCCGGGCTCTGCTGGCGGTTAGGACCGCAGCGACGCCGACCCGCGCCGCGGCCTGGTCACGAACGCCAGCCCGTAGAGCACGCCGACCACGATGAGCAGGAACCGGTAGCCGGTGAGGAGCGCGAGGTACTCCAGCGTGCCGCCGAAGATCGCGCCGAGCAGGTTGGCGGCGAACGCCGTCCCGCTGGCCTCCACGTCGGCGAACCGCTGCGCGAAGACCAGGTTGGCCAGGAATATCGGGGCGAAGGCCAGCGCGCTGGCCACCAGGAAGCGCGGGATCACCGGCAGGCCGAGCGGGGCGTCCGGCGATATCAGCCAGGTCAGGGCCAGGGACGCGATGAGCAGCGCGTAGAGCACGGGCGGCCGCGGCAGCTTGATGTGCCTGGCGGTCTCCACCGCCAGGTAGACCGCGATCAGCACCCCCCCGAAAACGAGCGAGTTCACGAACCAGGTGGTCCCGAACAGCAGCGCGAACTGCACGATGTTCTTGGTCTCGAGCAGCAGGAACGCGGCTCCCATGAAGGCGAGGTCGATGTACCGGTGCATCCCGGCAAACGAGCCGCCGCCGACCCGGACCAGCAGCACCGAGCCGAGCAGGATGGCCCCGAGCATCCACAGGTACGGCGCCGGGATGCCCGGCGTGGGCAGGTAAGGGAACGGGTGATCGTCGCTGGCCGGGGTGACGTGCTTGCCGTGCCAGAAGGTGGAGCAGTTCGGCACCGGCGCGCCGAGGTGCGCGGTCAGCACGGCCAGCCGCCGGCCGCCGAGCGGCGGGCCGACATTCTGGCAGGGTTGCCCGGCCGAACGCGCTCTGGATCGTGCTCGCGTAGCGGTTCAGCAGGAACGGGGCGTAGTAGTTGTACATCGCGAACGTTCCCCCGGGGACCAGGTGCTTTCGCACCGTGACCACCGACTGGGCGGTGAGCAGGAAGCTCTCCAGCCGGATGGCGGATTGCCCGGATACCGCCTCCAGCGAGTCCGGCAGCGCGAACAAGATGAGGTTGTAGCGCTTGTTCGTGTCCTGGAGGTACTCGCGGCCGTCGGCGGTATGGACGGTCACCCGGCTGCTGTCGAACGGGTGGGCCGGGTTCTGGTCGTGGCCGATGCGCAGCAGTTGCGGGTCGATCTCCACCGCGTCGACGTGCTGCGCTCCCTCGGCCAGGGCGACCGTGGTGTCGTTGCCGGTGCCCGCGCCGATGATCAGTACGTTCTTCAGGTCGGACTTGGCGATGTGCTGATACGGGTAGAAGTAGAACGGCTTCTGCGCTTTGAGCACCCCCAGTGACCGGGCGGCCTGGTAGGGGATGTTGTTCGCGGATACGTACAGCGCGGGCGCATGACCACCGCGGGACTGAATGGACAGCTTGTTGTAGGGCGACCAGGTCTGGTTGGGAACGAACGACTCCAGGCACAGCAGCGTCACGATCACCAGCGCCGCCCCCACCTGCCACCACCGGACCTTGGGCGCGAGCATCAGCACCAGGCCGCCGCAGGCGATGAAGCCCCAGGTGGCGGGCGGCTGGTTGAAGAACGACAGGAGCGAGAACACCGCGATACCCGCGATGCTGCCCGCGACGTCCAGCCGGTAGGCGTTCAGCGGCCGGAACCGGGTGAAGATCCTGGCGACACCCTGGCCGAGGCCGGCCATGACGGCCGTGACCAGCACGAAGATGATGGCGAGGCTGACTGGCTGCGGCAGCGCGGCCGAGCCCCCCAGGCCCTGGTAGGGATGCGGCCCGGACAGGGTCGCGAGGATGACCGGGAAGCCGAGGACGAAACCCACAAGCACCAGCAGGGTCACCGGCGTCCAGCGCAGGTAGTCACGGCGGGTCCGCGCGTTCAGGAAGCCGATCCCGATGCCGAGGAAGCTGGCCAGCAGGACGAAGTTGGTGGCCTTGGTCACATAGACGTTGTTCGAGGTGACCCACCGGATCAGGGCCAGTTCGACGAACAGCATCAGGAAACTGGCGAACGCGAGCCTAGCCTTCTGCGCGCGCGTTTCGACGGCCGGATCCCCCCGTTGATCTGCGGCGTCTTGCTGGCCTGCGGCCCCGGCGGTCCGGGCGGTCATGCTCATGTCGGCGGAGCCTGGTCCAGAATGCACGACGTCAAGCTACCCAAAACTCACAGCCATGCACGAGCAATCGCCCATCTTCGGCCAGCCCGGGCTCACCTGGCCGCCCAGCGCGCCAGCGCGTGCCGGTGCTCGTGCATGCGAGCGATGGCGTCCGTGGCCGCCGCGATGGCGTCGTCGTCCAGCAGCACCGTGTGCGGCAGCAGGACGCCTTCCTGATAGGCGCGCGCGGCCACCGGCAGGTCGAAGCGGGCCGGGCTGACCGCCTCCCAGTGCGCGTCGTTCAGCCGGTAGCGGCGCTTGGTATGCGGCTGGTACAGCGGGGCTGCGTTCAGTGGCTCGTTGACCGTGCCGGCCTCGACGCCGAGTTCGGCCCCGAGCGCGTTGCGGAACGCCGGGGCGGACAGCCCGTCCCACTGATCCGGGCAGAACTTGAAAGCGAACTCGTACGGCGAGATTCTGGTGCGCTGCGGCGGGGCGTCCATCGGCGCGACCCCCGGCAGCCGGGCCAGGCCCGCCTCGAGCCGGGCCGCGTTCCGGTGTCGCCGGCTGGCCTGATCGTCGAACACGTCGAACTGGGCCAGTAGCACGGCCGCCTGGAACTCGGTCATCCGGTAGTTCCCGCTCTGGATCGGGCGCCAGTTCTCAGCCAGCGATCCGCGACGGCGCCGGCCGCAGTTGCGCAGGCTGTAAAGCTTCTCGCGCAGCTTCGGGTCACTGGTGCTGACGAACCCGCCCTCGCCCGCGGTAAGGGTCTTGAAAAGCTGGAAACTGAAGCATCCGACCGCGCCCCAGGACCCGGCGCCCCGGTCCCGCCATCGGGAGCCGTGCGCGTGCGCGCAATCCTCGATCACGGGGATGCCGCGGCGGGCGCCGATCTCCAGGATCCGGTCCATGTCGGCGAGGCTGCCGTACAGGTGTACCACGATGATGGCCCGGGTCCGCGCCGTGATCAGCCGCTCCACTTCGGCCGGGTCGATACAGAACGTGCCAGGCTCGATGTCGGCGAGGATCGGCACCGCGTTGATATCGAGCGCTGCCGCAGCGGTGGCCTGCCAGGTAAGCCCGGGGACGATCACTTCGTCGCCGGCTCCCACGTCCAGCGCTTCGAGGGCGAGCTGGAGCGCGACGGTCCCGTTCGCGACGCACAGCCCGTACCCGGCATCCTGGTAGCTGGCGAACTTGCGTTCGAACTCGGCTTCGAGGGGCCCGTCGAAGCCCCAGGTTCCGCTCTGCACCACCCGGGCCAGCAGCTCCATCTCCCGGCCCGCTGGCCTCGGCCACGCGGCTGTCGCGACGGCCGGCCGGGGCGGGCCACCCAGCACCACCGGCAGCGTGCCGGAGTCAGCCGGCGCGTGATCGGTTGAACGTCATGGTGGCTCACCTTCCAGCTAGGCAGTTGGCCCGGCTAGGCAGTTGGCGCCGCGTCAGCGAGCCGGGCGATCTGGCTGCCGGGCGCGGCTGGCACTGCGCTCTCGACTGTAGCTGCGGGGTGGTGTCCGGGTGGCCGTGGTGGCGGGAGATACTTGCCGCTAGGCGCACCGGGGTGAGGGCGCGGCAGGAGCATGCGGTGTCAGTGAGTGAGCGAAGGGCAGACCCGGCGGCACCGGCGATCCCGCTGGCCGAGGGGATGGTGCGGATACCTGGTGCGACCTTCACGATGGGTTCCGGGCGTCACTATCCCGAAGAAGCCCCGGCGCATCAGGTCACCGTCAGCGGATTCTGGATCGATCCCTGCCCGGTCACCAACCGCCAATTCGGACGGTTCGCGCGCAAGACCGGATATGTCACCGTGGCCGAGCAGGCGCCGGATCCGGCCGACTACCCCGGCGCCCGGCCGGAGCTGGTCATCCCGTTCTCCAGCGTGTTCGTGCCGCCCCGGCACCGGGTCAGCCTGGCTGATCCGTACAACTGGTGGACGCCGGTGCCAGGCGCGAACTGGCGCCACCCGCAGGGTCCCGGCAGCTCGATCCGTACCAAGCCAGACCATCCCGTGGTGCACGTCGCCTGGGCAGACGTCGCCGCGTACGCGAGCTGGGCGGGGAAGGCCATCCCCACCGAGGCCGAGTGGGAGCTGGCCGCCTGCGGCGGGCTGGACGGCGCCGAGTTCGCCTGGGGGGATGAATTCAATCCCGGCGGCGAGTGGATGGCCAACACCTGGCAGGGCGAGTTCCCCGTCCGGAACACCTGCGAGGACGGGTACGAGGGAACCTCGCCGGCCTGCGCGTTCCCCGCCAACGGGTACGGCCTGCGCGACATGATCGGCAACGTCTGGGAATGGACGGCCGACTGGTATGCCGGCCACCCGCCCGCGGCCGGCGCGTGCTGTGCTGTCCCTCGCCGCGACGGCGGCAGTGAGCAAAGCGCAGACCCGCGGGATCCGGCCCGCATCCCGCGCAAGGTCATGAAGGGCGGCTCGCACCTGTGCGCCCCGAACTATTGCCGCCGCTACCGCCCGGCGGCACGGATGGCTCAGCCGGTCGACACCTCAACCAGCCACCTCGGATTCCGTCTGGTGCTCCGGTAGCTGCGGCCGCCGTTGTCATTGCCAGGTATCAGGCAGCCGCCTGACCGCTCTGTCTGGATGTCAGCCGCGCACATCTTGCTAGGAGAATCATGGAACTGGCCGCAGACTTTGCCTTCGACCCGCTGGACAACGACGAGGGAGCGCCGGCGCCGGTTACCCTCCCGGCGGGGCTGGGCCCGCTCGCCGGCCTCGTCGGAAGCTGGACCGGCCGGGGCTTCAATGCCATCTGGCGCCCGCACCGGGACGCCTCGGACCATTTCCTCGAGCTGAACATGACCAACGACCAGATCGACCTGCAGGCCATCAACGGGCAGATCCCGAACCGCGGCCTGGTCACGGCCCAGATCTTCATGCACGGGCTGACCTACCTGCAGCAGATCTCCGACGCGAACGTGGCGGTCAACGGGGTCCCGGCCGGGCTGCACATCGAGCCGGGCGTCTGGATCAATATCCCGCCCACCGCCGACCCGAAAGAGCCCGGCACGATCGCCCGGCTGGCCTCTATCCCGCACGGCACGACGATCACGATCCAGGGCAGCGCCGCCACCGCGGCCGGGGGACCCTCGATCCCGGGCGTCAGCCTCACCCCGTTCACCATCGGCTCTCCTCAGCAGACGGTTGACTTCGCCGAGCAGCACCTGAACCAGAGCACGCCGTTCCGGACGTCCGGTGCCGGGCTGGCCGGCATCACCCAGGCCATGCTCGACAACCCCAACAGCGTGCTGACCGGCAATCCGCCGCATGTAACCACGACGACCAGGCTGCACGTATCGTCTACCGCGGGCACCATCGTGGGCGGCGGCACGTCGAACACGGCCTTCCTCACCGGCACCAAGGACGGTCCGAACGCCGACGCCGCGCACGTCGTCGCGACATTCTGGCTGCAGACGCTGGCCGGCGACACCGAGCCCAGGCGGCTGCAGTACTCCCAGATCGTGCTGCTGAACTTCGCGGGCCTGAGCTGGCCGCACATCACCGTGGCCACACTGGCCAAGTCCTGACTTCGGCTCCGGCGCCGCTGCTGCGCTGCTGCCGTGGCGGGCAAGCGGGGTATAGCCCGGGCTTTCGCCGGCCGCTGTGCGGGGACCATGCCATAATGCCGACTGTGCTTCCGCTGCTGAAACTGGGCCGACTGGAGCTGGGTCCGGGGCTGCGCGCCCTTCAGCCAGGCTCCGCGGCGTCCGACCTCGTGGTGACGGCGATGATCCAGGTCCCGGATTCGGACTCCGAACGGCAGTACGCCTGGGACGTGGCCTGGTCCGATGCCGTACGGGAGGCCAGCACGCTGGGCGCCGATGAGCGTACCGCCCAGGCCCTGGCGGCCGGCGCGGGAAAGGCGTTCGCCGGGGGCAGCAGGGCGGTGGTCGCGGCGCACGGGGAGGTCTTGCTGACGCGGTGGCTGCCGCCCGTCGCCGCTAGCTCGGTCTGGGTCGGGCCGCTGCCACGCCTGCTGGATGTGGCCGCGGCCGCCGCGCGGCGCCCCGCGTACGTGGTTGTGCTGGCCGACCGGGAGGGCGCGGCCGTTGTCATGCACGCCGCCGGGGATGAGCATCCGGCCCGGCGATTCCGGGTCGGCCTGCGCCCGGGCGCGCAGCGTGACCCGCACCCGGGCCGGCCGCCCGCACAGCTGCACGGAGAGCGGCACGTGACAGGAAGCGAGCCGGACAGCGGCGGCGAGCGAAACGCCGAGTTCATCGCCGGGCGCGTCTTCGAGGCCGCGGAAAGCGTGGGCGCGCACATCGTGCTCGGCGCCGGCGATCAGCACATCCTCGACGCCGTCTCCGGCCACCTGCCCTCGTCGGTCGGCCCGGTCAGCACCGTGGCATCCGGTCCGGTGCCGGGGGACGGTGACGAGCGTCTCAGCGCCCAGATCGCCGCCGCTCTCGACGAGATCACCGCCGCGGCCATCGGCGCCACCGGGGAGCTGGTCGCCTCATCGGCCGAGGGGGCAGAACCGGGCGCGGTCCGTGGCGTGGATGCCGTCGCGGAGCAGCTGGCCGAGCAGCAGGTCGCCGCGCTGCTCGTCGCGGCCGATATCACCGCCGGCCCCCCCGGTCCCGGGTACCGGATCGGCAGCCGTCCCACCGAGCTGATCGCGGCAGGCTCCGGGGCAGGCACCGACGTGCCGCTGGCGGACGGGCTGGCGTGGGCCGCACTGCACCAGGACGCTATCGTCGTGCAGCTACCAGATCGCACCGGCCCGCTGGCAGGCCAGCCAGCCGCCGCGCTGCTGCGCCGCGGACCTGCGGCCTAGGGCCGCGCAGAGGGGACCACCATGACATCGCAGCCCGGCCAGGAACACCTGAACAACCACCACCGCGATACGGTGCGCCAGATCTTCCGGCACCCGGTAAGCCACAACATCGAATGGCATGCGGTGATCTCGCTGCTGGAAGCCGTCGGCACGGTCACCGTGCGCCACGACGGCAAGGTCGCCGTCACGGTCGGGTCCGAGCGGGAATTCCTCGAGCCGCCCTCCGGCAAGGACATCGACCCCCAGATGGTCGCCGACCTGCGGCGGATGCTGACCAGTGCGGGTTACCACCCGTCCTAGCCGCCCGCGGGCGGCACGCCCGCCAGCCTGGGGGTGAGCCAGCCACCATCCAACAGACGTCCTCGGCCCGGACATCCACGCCGACGGCCTCACCGTCACCGTACCGGCGGGATCGTCGCTGTTTGATGAGCGGTTCGGCCTGGCGGCGGCTACTTCTACGCATTCCCCGGCGGTACCGGCCCAGGCGACTGGTACGGCAGGCGCATGCTCGCCTGACGAGCCGGGCCTGCCCCGAGGTGCTGCCCGGCGAGCATGTTAGCTGCGATTCAGGCGCGTCTGCCTGGGGTCACCCGTCCGGCTGTGGGTCGGCGTCGTCGTCCACGACGTGGACGGCCGCCTCCTCCGCCGTCGCCCCGCCGCCATCGGTCCCCACGTCTTGGGCGACATCATCGTCGCGAGCGACAAGGTAGTTGTCGCCCTCTCCGTAGACTTCCGCGTCCTCGTCTACCAGCCGCCCGGCCCGCGGGTCGGGATCATCATCGAGCAAGTACCTGCCGACGTCCTGTTCCGGCGCGTTCTCGTCCGGGCCGATGTCCTCATCTTGCTCGTCATCAATATCAGCGGTGACGTCCGGTTCTTCCTCGTCGAGCGCCTGGTCGAGGGATTCGCCCGTCTGCTGTTCCTCGCCCGTGGTACCGAATCTGATCGCGGCCGACCACCGATCCGGGGTGACGACCCCGCGGTCGAGCGGGTCGTCGCCGGGAGCGCCATCCAGCGTGTCGGACGCGTCCAGAACCTCGTAGTCCTCAAGATCAGCGGACTCGTGGCGTCTTTCGTCTGGCATATCTGCCTCCTTCCCGGCCTTGACCGGCTCTGTCTCCATCTCGAGTAGCTTATAGACGAGCCCCGCATCGTTGGGCAGGCCGCTCGCGCCCGCCACACAGTCTGCGCCGGCGTCGGCCCGGGAACAACGTGCTCGAAGATCTGATCGGCATGCGCCGCTGGCAGAGGTGTACGCTCCGCATCGTCGGCTGACGCAGCAGCCGGTAAACGAGAAAGTCGGGCCATCGGAGGCAGCGACGAATGCCATCCACCGGAATCAGCAGCCTTGATCAGAGCGTTGACAAGACCAACGCCTGGCTGGCCCGAGTCGCGGACGAATTCGGCACCGAGGACCGGAGGCTGGCCTACCGGGCTCTGCGCGCCTGGCTGCACGCGCTGCGGGACCGGCTGACGGTCACGGTCGCCGCGCATTTCGCCGCTCAGCTTCCTGAGCTGCTCCGCGGCGTGTACTACACCGACTGGAGCCCCAGCCAGGTGCCGGCGAAATTCGGGCCGCAGGAATATGTTCAGCGGTTCGCCCGGGACGCCGGCATCCATGACGCGGATGTCCCGCAGGCTGCCAGCGCGGTGACCCGGGCAGTGCGACGCCAGATGCCGGGCGCCCTCGATGAAGCCCTACACACGCTACCCCCCGGCCTTCGCCAGCTTATCGAGCCGGGACACGGGGCTGGCGGCACGAGCTGACTGAAGCACTTCCCGGCCCGCCCGCGGTCACGCGCCGCGGCCGGTAGGCCGCCGCCCAGGACTCGCGAGGCCGTTCAGGTGCCGCACGCTTCCTGAGTTAGTGGATGTGGAACTGCCAGTCTCGCGGCACCCGGCCGGCGGGCCCGGGCACCGGCTGGTCGGCCGGGTGCTGCGCGGGCGGGGCGAGCCGCGGGCCGTTGAAGGCTTCCTCGGTCTCGTAGTTCCAGAACCAGTCCTCACCAGGCTCGAAGCTCTGCACGATCGGGTGGCCGGCACTCTTCCAGTGCGCGGTGGCGTGCTGCGACGGTGAGGTGTCGCAGCAGCCGACGTGCCCGCATGCGGTGCAGCGGCGCAGGTGCACCCACCACCCGCCGGTGGCGTCGCACTCCACGCAGCCGGTCCCGCTGGGCGGCACCGAAGGGTCGATGCCCGGTATCTCAGTCATTGATGCGCTCCGCGTTCTCCGGTCCAGCCGGCAGCCGCACCCGGAACCGGGTATTGCCGGGGGCTGACTCCAGCTGGATGTCCCCGTGGTGCTTGTTCACCACGATGCGCCAGGTGATGTCGAGCCCAAGCCCGGTGCCCTGGCCCACCGGTTTGGTCGTGAAGAACGGCTCGAATATCCGCTCCCGGATCTCCGGCGGCACCCCCGGGCCGGTGTCACGGATATCCACGAACACCTGGTCCTGGTCCAGCCCGGTCCGCACGGTCAGTACGCCCGTCTCGCCCATCGCCGACACCGCGTTGTCGATCAGGTTAGTCCAGGCCTGGTTCAGCTCGGCCGCGTACGCGTGGATCGCGGGCAGCGACCGGTCATAGTCCTTCACCACCCGGATGCCCGGGGGGATCTTCCCCGCCAGCATGGCCAGCGTGCTGTCCAGCAGCTCATGCACGTTGACGATCTGATCCGGGGCCCGGTCGAGCTGGGAGTATTGCTTGGCCGCGCTGACCAGGGCGGAGATCCGCACGGCAGAGTCCTCGATCTCGTGCATCAGCAGCTCGGTCTCGATGGTGTCGCGCAACCACCGCAGCGCCCCTGTCAAGGTGGCGGCGTCCACCGTAGCCGCGACGCTTTCCAGCCAGGCGACATCCAGCCCGGCGGCGGCGAAGGCCGGCGCCAGCTGCCAGCCGTCGGGCACGCCGCGGGAATCGAGCCAGCCGGCGATGGCGTCCTCTAGGTCCGAGGCTTCCAGCGGCGGAAGAGCCGGTGCCTTCGGCACCCGCTCAGCCACCTCTTCCTGCACCGTGATCAACGCCTCAAGCGTGGTCTTGTCCCATGCGCCGCCCGCGATCGTGCCAAGCGTGCGCCGCATGTCGGCGACCCGCTCGTGCAGCGTGGCAGCCGCCCGGACCGCGGCTGCGGCCGGGTTGTTCAGCTCGTGGGTCAGGCCAGCCGACAGCGTGCCGAGCGCGAGCAGCCGCTCGCGCCGCGCGGTCACCTCCATCAGGTTGCGGCGGCCGAAGAACATGCCCTCCAGCAGATGCACCGCCATCGGGAACCACCCGCGCATCAACTCGGCGAACGCGCCGGCGTCCAGCACGAAGAACCGCGACGGTTCGGTCACCCGCATCGAGCTGTTGTAGACCTGCGGGACCCGGTCGCCCAGGTAGGCCGTCCAGGCGCCGGCGTACACGCCGGGCTGTGAGGTCCTGTCCACCTCGACGTCGTCGGCGCCGGCCCGCCGCGACAGCACCAGGGTGCCGTCGAGCAGGACGTAAAAGCGGGTCGCCGGGTCACCCTCCGCGTACACCGGGCCGGCCGGGAAGACCTCAACCCGGCCCCGCTGGCACAGCCAGTCCAGCTGGGCATCGGTCAGCTTTTCGAACAGGAACAGCGCGCGGAGCTCCCGCGGGCTGCACAACTTCGTGGTCACAGCTTCTCCAGGTAGCGGTGCACCAGCATGACCGCCATGGCCCCCTCGCCGACCGCGGAGGCCACTCGCTTGGCCGACTCGGCCCGCACGTCGCCGGCCACGAACACGCCGGGCACGCTGGTCTCCAGGTGGTAGGGCGGCCGGTCCAGGTTCCAGCCGCGCGGCAGCTGCCCGCCGACCAGCAGGTCTGGCCCGGCGACCACGAAACCCTGGGCGTCCCGTACCACGACGCCGTCCAGCCAGGCGGTGGGCGGCTGTGCGCCGATGAACAGGTACAGCCACTGCGCGTCCACGGTCTCGGTCGTCCCGAGCGCGGTGTCTCGCAGCGTCAGCTTCTCCAGATGGTCGTCCCCCGAAGCCCCGATGACCTCGGTGCAGGTCCGCACCGTGACGGAAGGGCTGTCGGCGATCCGCTTGGTCAGGTAATAGGACATCGACTTTTCCAGCGACGCGCCGCGGACCAGCAAGGTCACCGACTGGGCGTACCGAGACAGGAAGAGGGCCGCCTGTCCGGCCGAGTTCGCCCCGCCGACGACGTAGACATCCTGATCCAGGCACGCTGTCGCCTCGGTGAGCGCCGAGCCGTAGTAGACCCCGCGCCCGGTCAGCTCGTCCAGCCCTGGCGCCTGCAGCCGCCGGTAGGACACGCCGGTGGCCAGCAGGACGGTGTGCGCGTCGATGGAGGTGCCGTCGGCGAACGTGACCTGGCGTGCCGAGCCGCGAACCTCCAGGCCGGTCACCTCGCGCGTGGTCAGCACCTCCGCGCCGAACCTCTTGGCCTGCCGCCGGGCCCGGCCGGTCAGTTGCGCCCCTGACACCCCGTCAGGGAAGCCGAGGTAGTTCTCGATCCGCGAGCTCTGCCCTGCCTGGCCCCCGGTCGCGAGCTGCTCCACGAGCACGGTGCGCAGGCCTTCCGAGGCGCCGTACACCGCGGCGCCCAGCCCCGCCGGGCCGCCGCCGACGATGACCAGGTCGTAGAAGTCCTTCGCCGGTACGGTGGCCAGGCCGACGCGCGAGGCCAGCTCGGCGTCGGCCGGCTCGATCAGCGGGTCGCCGTCCGGGGTGATCACCACGGGCAGCGAGCGCCCGTCCGCTCCAGCGGCGGCCAGCAGCCGCAGCCCTTCCGGCTCGTCGCTCGCGTACCAGCGGTACGGCACCTGGTTGCGGGCGAGGAACTCGCGGACCTCCGACGAGCGCGCCGACCAGCGGTGCCCGATCAGCTTGGTCTCCGGCACCGCCCGGTGATCCGACTCCTGCCACGACTCCAGCAGCTCGTCCAGCACTGGGTAGAGCTTTTCGTCCGGCGGATCCCACGGCTTGAGCAGATAGTGATCAAGATCGATGACATTGATCGCGTCGATCGCAGCACCGGTATCGGCGTAGGCGGTCAGCAGCACCCGCCGCGCGCCCGGGTAGATGTCCATGGCCTGCTCGAGGAACTCGATCCCGTTCAGCTCTGGCATCCGGTAGTCAGCCAGGATCGCCGCGACGAGGTCGCCGCGGAGCTTCATCTGCCGCAGCGCGTCCAGGCCCGCCGACGCCGACTCGGCCCGCACGATCCGGTACTGGTCGCCGTACCGCCGCCGCAAGTCCCTGGCCACCGCCCTGGACACTCCCGGATCGTCGTCCACTGTCAGGATCGCCGTGCGGGACCCGCTGGCCTGCTCAGTCATGACGCTCATGGCCATTCATCAATCGTCTCGATGAGTGATCTATTCCACATAGGGACGGAGAATAGGAGTCCCCGGGCTCCCATGGCGGGGCGCCACCTTCGGGCAACGTCGCCGCCGCAGCCGCGGGCAGTCGCGGGCCTGGGTCAGCCATGCCTTGCGGCCGGGGAGCCGGCTTCGGGGTCGCCGGTGTCGATGGTGGCGAACAGGTCGACGCCGTGATCTGCCGCGTACGCGACGAGTAGCCGGCTGATGAGCCGAGACAGCGCATCGCGATCTGCCGGCCGCAGGTGCTCGAGCAGCAGCGAGATGTCTGCCCCGAAGCGAGCCGCGCCAGCGGACGCGAGCGCCCGGCCGCGGCCGGTAAGACGGACCAGCACGGCCCGCCGGTCCGCCGTCGAGGGAACGCGCACGACCAGGCCGCGCCGTTGCGCGCGATCGACCAGCCCGGTGACGCTGGACTTGTCCAGGTCCAGGAGCCTGGCCAGCTCGTTCATCGTGGGCATGCGGTCGCGCAGCACGCCGAGCAGGCGTATCTGGATGATCGAAAGGTCATGCTCGCGTGCCCGGTGCTCGAGGATGCTGCTGATCAGGAACGACAGCTGCGCCAGCCCGTCAGCAGGGCTCAGCGCCTGGTCTGCTGCGGGCGATCCGGGGGTGCCGGCCGGACGCGCTGCCATTCCGGCAGTGTACTTGATTTAGTACGTGTTACAAACTAGATTGGTACGTGGCACGAACTAAGCGCTCGGGTCGGCCGAAGGCTGAAGGCCGAAGGGGGAGTCCATGGCGACAATGAACGCGGCCGTCGTGACATCGTTCGGCGAGCCGCCGCGCTACCAGCAGTTCGAGGTGCCGCAGCCGGCCGGCGCCAGCGAGATCCTCGTTGACGTCCTCGCCGTCGGCCTGCACCCGCGCGTGCGCAGCGGCGCCGCCGGAGTCCACTATGCGAGCACCGGGACGCTGCCCATGATCCCCGGCATCGACGGCGTCGGCCGCCGGCCGGACGGGCGGCCGATCTACTTCGCGGCCGGCGACGACGCTCCCGGCACGATGGCCGACAAGGCCCTCGCCGACCCGGGACGTGCCGTCGAGCTGCCCGACGACGCCGACGCCGCCCAGATCGCCGCCGCGATGAACCCGGCCATGTCGTCGTGGGTGGCCCTGCGCCGCCGCGTCCCCCTCCAGCCTGGCCAGAGCGTCCTGGTGCTCGGCGCGACCGGAAACGCCGGGACGATGGCCGTGCAGGTCGCCAGGCGTCTCGGCGCCGGACACGTGATCGGCGCCGGGCGCGACCCGGAGCGGCTGCGCGCGCTCACGTCGCTGGGCGCCGACCGGGTGGTCCCGCTGACCGGCGACGCCGGCGCGACGGCCAGCGCGCTCGGCGCGGCGGGCGGCGAAGCCGACATCGTCCTGGACTACCTGTGGGGCGCCGGCCCAGCGGGCCATCACGGCGCTGCTCACCGCGCGTTCGGATCGCAGCCGCGCGATGAACTGGATCCAGATCGGCGCGATCGCAGGCCCGGCGATCGAGCTGCCTTCGGCCGCGCTGCGCTCAGCCAACCTCCGCCTCCAGGGCGTCGGCCAGGGCGCCGTCCCGGCCGCAGCCTACCTGGCCGAGCTCCCGTCGCTGATCTGCGAGATCACTGCCGGCACGATCGCGGTCACGCCGAACGCGGTGCCGCTGGCCGATGTGGAAGCCGCCTGGACCCGGCCAGACCCACCAGGCGAGCGTACCGTTCTCGTGCCGTAGCAGACCTCATCCCGGCACCCGGCGGGGGCCATCGAGTCCGGTCTCCCCGACACCCCGGTACGCCACGGCCGGCGGCCCGGCGCCAGGCCGCGCGGTCCGCGCCGGGACCGGCGCGGACCGCGGGCGGGTTTCAGCCTTCCAGCTTGCGCAAGGCCCTGATGAACGACTGGCCGCGCGGCGTGCCGACGCCGGTCATGTTGTCGTAGCCCTTGGCGGTGACCTGTCCGGTGTAGCCGGGCATGTGGGGGTTCTGGTCGTCGAAGGTACGCAGCGACGAGGGCGGGCAGAACCGGAGGGTGCACACCACGCCGCGGAACAGCCCGGGGGTGCTGGCAGTCGATGGCAGCATGTCGCGCAGCGCCCGCGTCCCGCTGAGCCGGTAGAGCGCCGGATCGGTGAACCCGAACACGCTGCGCTGCCCCTGCTGGGCGTCGGCGACGATGCCGGCCACCAGCGGCGAGGCCATGCTGGTCCCGCCGATCAGCAGCTTGCTGAAGGCCGGCGGCTTGTTCTTCGGGAACGACAGCACTCCGGTGGCGAACCCGGTGTACAGGTCCGCGTCGGCGGCGAGGTCAGGTTCGGACCGGACCAGGCCCAGGCGGCTGCCGGGATCCGCGAGGGCCTGCGCCCTCGGCACCACGCCGTGCTGGTAAGCCGGCTGTGCCCAGATCAGGCTGGGACCGCCGCTGGCGGCGCCGTCTTCACCCTTCAAGACCCAGTTGCCGTGGCTGATGACGGAACGGCCGGTGGACCAGCCGGTCTCGAATAGGCGCTGGTTGTCCTTGCCGATCCCCAGTGAGGTGCCGCCGACCAGGATGCTGAATGGGTCATCGGGGGTCTCGACTCCGGATGAGTCGCCGGACGCGAAGTACATCCCGACGCCCTGGGCGGCCGCGCGCACCAGGTAGGAGTGCATGATGTTGGTCAGGATCGCCGGCTGGCTGTCGTCGCCCGGGCCCCAGGAGTTGGAGCTGATGTTGGACAGCGGGTGGTGATTGCCGGTGGTGCCGTCGATGTTCACGATGTCGGCGTCGAACAGGCCCTGGTTGCCGAAGTCGCCGTTGTTGCAGCTGTCGCCGCCGATCACGAGCTGGTTCGCCCCGGGGGCCATGTCGTAGGACGTCTCGACGTCCAGCTGCTCCTCGATGTTGAACGGGTCACCGCAGGTGTTCTTCCCCAGCGACAGCTCGGTGTAGCGGTGCGCCGACGGCGCCGCGAAGTGATCCGACCGCGCATAGTCCTGCAAGGTCTGGAACATGTCCGGGGCCAGGCCCTGCTCGACCAGCGAGACCGTCTGCCCGCGGCCGTTGTTGCGCATGCTGGCCCCGTAGGCGGCCCGCATCTGACCGGCCGAGTAGCCGCAGATCTGGGTCGGGAACGACGTCCGCCCGAACTGCCCGGGCAGTCCGGAGATCTGATGCTGCCCGTAGTACCGCGAGCAGCCGACGGTGGGCTTGCCTGCGGTCCTGCGCTGATGCCGGGGCGCTCGCATCAGCGGGAGCCTGGGCGCAGCGTTGTCCAGGCCAGTCACCCCGAGTACGTACCCGGCCAGCGACCGGGGGATGGCCACCGCCCGGTTATTGGCGCGCAGCCGGTACGGCCCGGCGTTCACGCCCGCTGACGGCTGGTAGTTCTCCAGCTGGATCCGGAACGCCGCGTCGATCGCCGCGACCGGCCCCGTGGCCCGCACGTAGTTGCGCTGCGGATCGGCATGAATGCCGGACAAGCCCTGGCGGCGCAGCCACGACCCCACCGCGGCGGCGGCGGCCGGGCTGGCCCCGAACCGGGCAGTGTAGGCGTCCGGGCTCAGGTAGCGGTGGAACAGCGCGCTGCCCGGCGTGCTCACCGCCGTCGCATACCGTTGCGCCGCGGCGAGATGATCTGACCGCAGCCAGACCTGGATGGTCAGCTGCGCCGAGCCGGCCACCGTGCCAGTCGCCCGGCCGTGACGGGCGAACGGCGCGGCGCTGCCTGCCATCCGCAGGTAGCCCTGGCGGGGTGCGGCCGCGGCCGAGCCGCTCACGCTCACGATCGTCATGGCTGCGACTGCCGTTGTCGCGGCGGCGAGGCTGACAAGCCTGCGTCTTCTGGACACCCGATCTCCTTTTCCCTCATGCCTGCCCGAACCGTGGCCCATGCGCCTGTGATACTCCCGCGAACCAGCACGCAAGAGACGCGTAATCCAGTCACGATTCAGCAAAGGCAGCGCCGAAGGCCGCGGCCGTGGCGCGGGTCCTGCGGCCGGGCTCCTCGTGCCTTGCGGCCTTCGGCCTACGGCCAGCCGGCCCGGGGCGCCGGCGCTTGGGTCGTCAGCACCACCCCCGAGCGCGGCTCGGCGAACATGTTCTGCGGACCGCTCCATTCCTGCGCGAGCATGAACAGGGTCGTGCCGTCAGCGCCGCCGAGCGCGCACGCGAAGCACCCGCGGTCGAGGTCGATGGCCTCGAGCACCTGCCCGCCTTCGCGGACGCGCACGCAGCGCTTATGAGGCACGTCGGCGTACCAGACCGCGTTCTCGACATCGGCACAGAGGCCGTCAGGGACGCCATCGCCCAGATCGGCCCATACCCGCCGGTTCGCCAGCCCGCCGTCGGCGTCGATGTCGAACGCGGTGAGCCGCTTGGCGTAGGACTCGGCGACGATCAGCGTCGAGCCGTCGGGCATCACCAGCATCCCGTTGGGGAATGCGAGGCCGCCGGCCACCTGCCGGGCCGAGCCGTCGGGGGTGACCAGAGCGATCACTCCAGGTGCGAACTCCTCGCCGGCCATCAGGTCGAAGCCGCCGCCGTTGACGTATGCGTGGCCGCGGCCGTCGACGACGAGCTCGTTCACGGCCGGAGGGTCAGACGCCGCCCTCAGGTCACCATGGGTCACCAGCGAACCATCGTGCTCGCGGCGCAGCAGCAGCCCGTCGCGCGCCGACACGACCAGCAGCCGGCCGTCCGGCAGCCAGTCGGCGCACAACGGGAATGCCGTCCCGCGGAGGATGACCTTGCTGTTGCCGTCGAGGTCAACGGCGATCACCTCGTGCGTGCCCCAGTCCGAGAACCACAGCCGGCCCTCGTGCCAGCGCGGCTGCTCGCCGAACACGAGACCGCTCATCAACGTTCGAAGTTCAGCCATGCGACCCTTCTTGTCCGCTGGTTGTTCTGACCGCTGGTTGTTCTGTCCGCTGGCTGCGGCCGCGCCTGCCCGGCCGAGTACTGAACGGTACACGCGCGACCAGACGGGCTGCCGGCGAGTCGCCGGGTCTGCGTCGTTATGCAGGGGTTCCAGTGGTTTCATGGGGCCGGACAGGCCGCCCGCGGGGCAGGGATTTCTGGGTATCAACCTGGGCGGGGGATTGACGGCAAAGGTGGTGAATGCCGGTGGAGCCGGTACTGGATGGCACCGTCGCGCTGGTGACCGGGGCGTCGAGCGGCATCGGCGCGGCCGCCGCTGCCGCCCTCGCCAGCCAGGGCGCGGCGGTGGCGCTGGCGGCCCGGCGGCGGGACAGGCTGCAATCGCTCGCCGCCGGCATCAGGGATCAAGGCGGCACCGCGCTGGTGCTGGAGTGCGACGTAACCGACGAGCAGCAGGCGGCCGGCGCGGTGCAGCACACGGTGGCCGAACTGGGCCGGCTGGACACGCTGATCAACAACGCCGGGGTCATGCTTCTCGGCCCGGTGGCCGACGCGCCCCTGGCGGAGTGGCAGCGGATGGTAGAGCTCAACGTGCTCGGCCTGCTGTACTGCGCCCACGCGGCGCTGCCGCACCTGCTGCGCGCGGCCGGGAGCGGGCCGCGCCAGGTGGCCGACATGGTGAACATCAGCTCGGTGGCGGGCCGTGCGGCCCGCAACGGGAGTGGCGTCTACTCGCTGACCAAGCACGGCGTCGGCGCGTTCAGCGAGTCGCTGCGCCAGGAGCTGACCAGGCAGTACGTGCGCGTCTCCCTGGTCGAACCGGGCGCCACCGACACCGAGCTGGCCAGCCACAATCGGCCCGAGGTGCTGCAGAGCATTCGAAACCAGTTCGGGCAGAGGATGCAGGCCGGGGACATCGCCGACGCGATCACCTACATCGTCACCCGGCCGCGGCACGTCGCGATCAACGAGCTGCTTATCCGCCCGACCGAGCAGGAACGTTAGCCAGGCACGAGCTCCGGCCGATGGGTCCGCCGGGTCAGCCCGGTACCGCGATCATTGCGCCGGCGGTTTCGTCGAGGGCGCGGATGCGCGGGTTCTCCCGGCTGGTGCACCAGACCAGCCCGAGTGGTATGGGGGGCAGCCCGGTCAGGGGGATGAGGACGAGGTCGTCGCGGTTGAATATGGGAACGGTCGAGCTGGTCGGGTGGACGATGCGCCCGCGGGCCACCAGCGAGAGGATCTCGTTGATGGTCTGGACGGGCTGAGTGCGGCGGATCGGTCGCCCTGATGGTGTGCGCGGGGGAACGAGCAGGTCGTAGACCGCCGCCGGGGTGGACGCGGGGAGCAAGGCCACCTCTTCGCCGGCCAGATCCTCGACCGACACCGTGCTCCGGCCGGCCAGCCGATGCGAAGTGGCGACCGCCAGTGCCCGCTGGTAGTAGGCGAACACGGCGCCCGCGGTGAGGTCCGGCTCGTCGACGGCCAGCCAGTTAGACAGCACGTCGATGTCGCCCCTGCGCAGCACCCGGTAGGCGTCGAAGGTCTCGACCTCCTGGAGCCGGACCTCGCAGCCGGGGTAGCGGGCCTGGAACGCCGCGCTGAGCCGGCTGAGCGCCGGGCCTTCGGTAGTCAGGACGAAGCCGATGCGCAGCAGCCCGCGGACGGCGCGGGACAGTTCGCTGGTCTCAGCCAGGGCGTGGTCCACGGCAGCCAGCGCGGGCACGAGGCTGTGCCGCAGCGCTTCGCCCGCTGGCGTCAGGCGGACCCGGCGGCTGGTGCGGTCGAAGACCTTGACGCCGAGCCGTGACTCAAGCACCCGCACGGCCTCGCTCACCCCGGGCTGGGAGATGCCCAGGCGCTCAGCCGTGCGGCCGAAGTGCAGCTCCTCGGCGACCACGAGGAAGATCCGCAACTCGCGCAGTTCGATGTCCCGCCACATTGATCAGGGATCCTAATGGGATCGATCAGCGATTCTCCCTTGATCAGCAGCGCTCACTGCCCCAGGTTGGGATCAGGCAAAGGGCCGTCGCGGAGGAAGACATGATTCTTGTCATCGGTGGCCGCAGCAAGATCGGCGCTGCGCTGATCGCAGAGTTGCTGGCTCAGGGAGAGCAAGTCCGGGTTCTGGTACGCGCCGGCGAGTCCGCCAGCAGCCTGCCAGCCGCGGCCGGGGCCGTCACCGGCGACCTGGCCGACGAGGGCTCGCTGGTGACCGCGATGGAGGGGGTCGAGAGGGTGTTCTTGCTCTCTAGCCCGCACTCCGACGCGGTCAGCTGGCATCGCAACGCGATCGACGCCGCCCGTCGGACGCAGGTGCAGTTGCTGGTGCGAAGCTCAATTCTCGGAGCAGACCGGGAGTCTGCGGCCGAGTTCATCGGCGCTCATACCGCCTGCGACCGCTACCTCGAGGACTCGGGGCTCCCTCACGTGATCGTGCGTCCCAACCTCTTCCTGCAGAACGTCCCCGAATCGACGATCCCGTCCGTTGACGCGTCAGGGAGCTTCTACGTTAACGCCGGCGAGGCTCGGATCAGCATGGTCGATACGCGCGATGTGGCCGCCGTGGCTGCGGTGGTGCTGACCCAGCCCGGGCACGCCGGCGCGCACTACGACGTCACCGGGCCGCAGGCGCTGTCTTACGCAGATGTCGCCGCCAAGCTCACCGGCGTGATGGGCCGCCAGATCAGCTACGTCAATGCGCCCGACGATGCGGTCCGGCAGGCGCTGCTGGCCGCCGGGCTGGACGGGTGGTTCGCGAACGCGCTGGTCGGCTTGTATCAGGACTACCGCCGTTCTGGGTCCGACGGCTACGCCGCCCAGGTCACCAGCACCGTCCAGCGGCTCACCGGCCGCCCGGCGCGGTCGCTGGACAACCTGCTCGGCGAGATCGCGCCGGACCCCCAGGCTGCTCAGCGCGATCAAGCCGGGACCTCATAGCGGCTCCTGCTCGTGCGCTCGGATACCGAGGCGGCCGGTTCATGATGAGCTGTACGGGTGAAGTCGGCAGCGGATGCGGGTCCGGGTGTCTGACCCGCACCGGAATGAGAGGCAGGCGTGAGCGCGGGCGCGCGCGTGGCCCGGCTGTCGACGACGCCGGTCAAGGGCCTGGCGCTGCACCACCCGGATGCGATCGAGCTGCTGCGGACGGGTGCGGCGGGAGACCGGGAGTTCTTCGTGATCGACGGCCGGGACCGGCTGATCTCGCTCTGGAAGACGGGCAGGCTGGCCCGGTTCCGCGCGGCTCATGACCCGCGGAGCGGGCGGATGACGCTGAGCTCGGCCGAAGGCGCGGTGTGTGAAGGCCCGGTCCGGCCGGGGGCGCCGGTGATCGCTCGTTCCTACGGCGGGCGGAGGGTGGCCGGACGGGTGGTGCAGGGTCCGTGGAATGCGGTGCTGAGCGATGCGGCGGGCCAGCCGGTGCGCCTGGTGCGGGCCGGCGATCCGGGCGCGGCGCACGACGAGTACCCGGTCACGCTGCTGGGCGAGGAGTCGGTCGCCGAGCTGGCCCGCAGGTGCGGCGCCGGCCCGGTCGACGCCCGGCGGTTCCGGATGCTCATCGGCTTTTCCGGTCTTGCGGCGCACGTGGAGGACGGCTGGCAGGGCCAGCTGGTCGGGATCGGGCACGCGCTGGTGCGGGTGCGCGGCCCGGTGCCCCGCTGCGCGGCGACGACGCGCGACCCCGGCAACGGCGCCCGCGATCTCCCGACGGTGCGGATGATCAAGTCCTACCGGGGCGTGCAGGTGACCGAGTCCGGCCGCGGGGTGCACTTCGGGGTCTATGCCGAGGTGGTCCGGGAGGGAGTAGTGCGGGTGGGCGACCCGCTGACCGTGCAGCCCGCAGGGTAGCGGCCGGGTTCACCGGAAGGGGTGGCCAGCGCCGGCCGGCCATCCCTATGCTGGCGGAAATATCCCCCCGGAACGGTTATGAGGAAACCCATGTCCAAAGCGAGGATGCTGCCCGCGGCGCTGGGCGCGGCGGTGCTGACCGCCGGCATGACCGCCGGCGCGAGCGGGATGGCCCAGGCATCACCGAGACCGGCAGAAACGATTCTGGCCGGCAGCGCGGTCCCGTTCACCAGCCACGCCCGGCCCACCGGCGAGGTGCCAGGCTCGCTGCGGCTGACGATCCAGCTGTGGCTGAAGCCGGACCTGGCGGCGGCGCAGCGGTTCGCGGCCGCGGTGAGCACGCCGGGCAGCGCGCGGTTCCGCCACTACCTGAGCCCGGCCGCGTACACCGCGAGGTTCGGGGCCAGCCTGGTGGCGGCCCGGCAGGCCGAATCGTGGCTGCGGGCGGCGGGGTTCGCCGGCATCACAGCCGACCCGGGGCGTACCTACGTGCGGGCCACCGCGCCGGTGTCGAAGATCAATGCCGCGTTCCGGGTGCGGCTGCAGAACTACCCCGCGTCCGCGACGGCGCACGCGGCTTCCGGGCGGCTGCACGCCAACAACCGCGCGGTATCGCTGCCCGCCTCATTGGCCGGTGCGGTGCTGGCGGTGACCGGCCTGGACAACGCCGCGCCGATCCTCCCGATGGCGCCGGCCGGGCCCGCCCGCCCGGCTGCCGCGACTGCCCACGGCAGCGCCGCCGCGACAGGGCCGAAGGTAGCGTGCTCGCACTCCTACGGACAGCGGATGGCTACCGGCCTGCCCAGGCATTTCGGCGTCACCTCGTTCCCCACCTTCGTGTGCGGGTACAGCGCCCGCCAGATGCGGTCGGTGTACGGCGCGAGCTGGTCCAACACGGGCAAGGGACAGACCATCGCGCTGGTCGAGGAGGGCCTGACCCCGGACATGTTCCTGACCCTGCAGGACTACGCGAAGGCCAACCACATGCCCGCGCCCTCGCCGCACCGGTACGCGGAGCTGTCGCTCGGCAAGAACACCTGCGGGGATCCGTTCAATCAGGAGGAACAGCTCGACGTCGAGTCCTCCTACGACATGGCGCCCGGCGCGAACCAGCTCGTTGTTGGCGGCGACAGCTGCGACGCCGCTCAGGACGGGAACCAGTCCGTCTATGACGCGGACATCGCGATCCTCAACGGCGCAGGCGGCCACCCGCTGGCTACGGTGGCCTCCAACTCGTGGGAAAGCGGGACCGAATCCCAGCCGTTGTCACAGACCAACCTCGTGCACGCCTACCTGGTGCGCGCCGCCGCCGAGGGCGTCGGCATGTACTTCTCGGCCGGCGACGGCTCCGGCGTCCTCGAGCCGTCGATCGACCCGAACGCGATCGCCGTGGGCGGCACCACGCTGGGCATCGGCCGGACCGGGCAGCGGCTGTTCGAGACCGGCTGGTCTACCGGGATCTCCCAGCTCAAGAACAATGCCTGGCACTTCCGGGGCGAAGACGGCGCCTCCGGCGGCGGCCCCAGCGTGCACTGGGCCCAGCCGGGCTACCAGCAGGGCGTGGTGCCGAAGTCACTGGGCACCACCCGCAGCGCACCGGACATCGCCGCCGACGCCGACCCGTTCACCGGTATCAACGTGGGCCAGCTGCACTTCAGCGGCGGGCACGCCACGTTCTTCCAGGAGAGCATCGGCGGTACCAGTGAGTCCGCGCCGCTGGTAGCCGGGATGGTGACCGCGGCACAGCAGGGCCAGCGGATCCCCTTCGGGTTCATCAACCCGGCGATCTACCGGTTGAACCGGACCAGGGCCTTCTTCGACACCCTCCCGCTGACTGCCAGCAGCCCCCCGCTGCACCGCGGGGTGGAATGCGACCTGCTGGAATTCTTCAACATCTGCCTCGGCCCGAAGACCCAGGCAAACCGGATCCCCAGCCTGACCACCTTCGACGACCAGAGCCCCAGCATGAAGGGCTACACCGGGCAGGTCACCCGGCCGGGTTACGACAACATGACCGGCCTCGGCGTGCCCAACGGGCAGATCTTCATCAGGGATCTCCGCAGGCTGGGGTAGGCGCGTCTGCCCGCTGGGCACTCCTGACCCCGGCCGGTCACTTTCACGGCCTCCGCACGACCGAGCCGTCGTATCTGCCCGGGGGCCGAGCGTACGGCCCCCGGGCCCGGGGTCACACGTCGGTGACCGGTGCCTGGCTGGCGTGTTGCGCGGTTGCCGTGACCGGGGTGGCCGCCGCGGGCGCGGAGTCGCGGAGCGGGCCGAAGCGGAACAGCGTGCCGCAGATCACCGCGCCGGCGCCGAAGATGGCCGCCGCAACCCAGAACCCGGTTGTGTAGCCGTGGATCAGCGACATCCCGATCAGGGACGGCGCCGGGTGCCCGTGTACCAGCGTGGCCGGGCTCAGGTGGCCGGCCAGGTAGTGCGCCACCACGCTGGCGAAGATCGTGTTGAGCAGCGAGGTGCCGATTGAGGCGCCGATCTGCTGGCCGGTGTTGAGCGTGGCGGAGGCCACGCCTGCGTCCTGTGGCGCCACGCCGAACGTCCCGGTGTTCATGGACGGCGCGATCGTGAAACCGAAGCCCAGCCCGGCTCCCATCAGCGGGCCGAGCACACCCGATGCGTAGCCCGAGTGCGCGCCGATCCTGGTCAGCCACACCAGGCTGCCCGCGGACAGCAGCATGCCGGCGGTGACCAGCAGCTTGGGCCCGAACCTGGGCAGCAGCACCACGTTGGACAGGTTGGCGCTCACCACCACCATCGCGATCAGCGGCAGGAAGGCGACGCCGGTGACCACGGGCGAGTAGTGCAGGGTCTGCTGCAGGTAGTAGGTGAGGAACAAGAAGATGCCGAACGTGCCGGCGCCGGCGATCAGCACCGCCAGGTAGGCGCCGCCCCGGTTGCGGTCGAGCACCACCCGGGGCGGCAGCAGCGGGCTGGCCGCGCGGTACTGCCAGAGTGCGAAGGTGGCCAGCAGCGCCACGCCCGCGGCCAGGAAGCCGTAGGTGGAAGGTGTGTGCCAGTTGTGGGTCGCCGCGTTGGAGAACCCGTAGACCAGGCAGAACATCGAGGCCGAGACGAGCGCGACGCCGGGCAGGTCCAGCCGGGACCGGCCGTGCGATGTGTGGCGCCGCAGCAGTGTCACCGCGCCGGCCGCCGCCAGGCCGGCGAAGATCAGGTTCACGTACAGGCACCAGCGCCACGACAGGTACTCGGTCAAGATCCCGCCGAGCACCAGGCCGATCGCGCCGCCGGCGCCCACGATCGCGCCGTAGACGCCGAACGCCTTGCCGCGCTCCTTCGGGTCACTGAACGTCGTGGACAGGATCGACAGTGCCGCGGGTGCCAGCAGCGCGCCGAACGCGCCCTGGGCGGCACGCGCCGCGACCAGCATGCCGAAGCTGGTGGCCGCGCCGCCGGCGGCCGACGCGGCGGCGAAGCCGAGCGCGCCGGCCAGGAACGTGATCTTGCGGCCGATCAGGTCGCCGAGTCGCCCGCCGAACAGCAGCAGGCTGCCGAACGCGAGCGCGTAAGCGGTCACAACCCACTGCCGGTCCACGGTGGAAAAGCCCAGCGCCCGCTGCGCGGACGGCAGCGCGATGGTCACGATCGTGGCGTCCAGCACGACCATGAGCTGGGCGAGGCCGACAGTGCCCAGGATGAGCCACCGGCGGGGGTCGAGGGTTGTGCTGGCCCGGGCCGCGGGCAGGTCAGGCGCCCGGCCCGCGGGGCCGAGGCTGGTGCTTGTCTCGCTCATCACTGTCACCTATCTGGGATCGTGTTCATAACGAGGTGCGGCGCGCTGTTCTCAGCAGTCCGACGACGTGCCGCCCGGAAATGTCAGGCGGGGCCACGACCGATGCTGCCGTCAGGGCGGCCCGCCGTCGTCATGCACGGGAAGCGTCTTTCGCCTGCTCAGCGCGGATGCGGCGGCGTCTGCGGGTACTACGCGGGGAGTAGCCGGACATGGGTTCCGCGGGCGGACGTGGTCCCGGGACCATGCGCGTACGCTCGGAGAATGCGTACCGATCGCGGTCGGCGGACGTTCTACGCGGCCGGGTGGGTCATCTCGTCCGGCGTCATGGTCGTCACGTTCCGGATGTGGCAGTTGCACGTCCGCGAGGTCGAGCAGCGCGCCGAAGACGCGGAACGGACCAGGGACGAAGCGGCCACGCGCAAGGCGATGCAGGAGCGGCTGCGGATCGCCCGTGAGCTGCACGATTCCCTGACGCACAGCATCTCGGTGATCCGTGTACAGGCAGGCGTGGCGGTGCACCTGGCCCGCAAGCGCGGCGAGGAAGTGCCGTCGGCGCTGCTGGCGATCCAGGACGCGGGCGCGGACGCCGCGCGGGAACTGCGCACGACGCTCAGCGTGCTGCGCAGCGAGGAGGACGGCGACGGCAGCGGCCTGCGCCAGCTGGACAGCCTGGTGGCACGCGCACGGGCCGCCGGCCTCCCGGTGACGGTGACCGTGACCGGCGCCGAGCGTGCGCTGCCGCCCGAAGTCGACCAGGCTGCCTACCGGATCGTGCAGGAGGCGCTCACGAACGTAAGCCGTCACGCCGGCCGGGCCTGCGCGTCGGTTCACTTGCACTACACGTCGGACGCCGTCGCCGTCGAGATCGACGACGACGGTGCGGGCACCAGCACTGGTCCCCGGCAGGCCGGCCCCGGGCTGGGCCTGATCGGGATGCGGGAACGGGTAACGGCGCTCGGCGGTCGGCTCTCCACCGGACCGCGGGGCGGCGGCGGCTTCGGGGTGCGCGCCGAGCTCCCCGCCCGGGCCCTGTCTTGATCACGATCCTGCTGGCCGACGACCAGGGGCTGATCCGCAGCGGCATCCGGTCGCTGCTCGAAGCCGAAGACGACATTGAGGTGGTCGCCGAGGCCGCCGACGGGCGGCAGGCGGTGACGCTGGCCGTCGAGCACCGCCCGGACATCGCTCTGGTGGACATTCAGATGCCGGTGCTTGACGGCCTCGAGGCCACCCGGCAGATCGTCGCGGACGAGCGGCTGGACCGGGTGCGCGTCGTGATCCTCACCAACTTCGGGCTCGACGAGTACATCTTCCGCGCGCTGCGGGCCGGGGCGAGCGGGTTCCTGCTGAAGGACACCGAGCCGGCCGAGCTGCTGCAGGCGCTGCGCGTCGTCATGCGCGGGGAGGCGCTGCTGTCCCCGGCCGTCACCCGCAGCCTGATCGGCGAGTTCGTCGCCCGGCCGCCGGACGCGGTCGCCGCGGCAGGGATGGAGAAGCTCACCAACCGGGAACGGGAAGTGGTGGCCCTCGTCGCGCACGGCCTTTCCAACGACGAGATCGCCAAGGCCATGATGCTCAGCCCCAGCACCGCCAAGACCCACGTCAGCCGGGCGATGATCAAGCTCGGCGCTCGCGACCGGGCGCAGCTGGTGGTCTTCGCCTACCAGGCCGGCCTGGTCAGCCCGCGCGCCGCCGGGTGACCCGGCCGGAAAATCGTTTCGGCGCGCAGCGGGTCTAAACGGGTGAAGGACGAGAGGGAAAGGAACCCGATCCATGCGTAAGGCTCGCACCAGCGCCGAAGCTGACACCGTCCGCGAGGTCACCAAGCAGGACGAGCAGTGGCGCCAGGAATTGACCCCCATGCAGTACAACGTGCTGCGCAAGGCGCACACCGAGGTGCCGTTCACCGGTCAGTACGTGCACAACCACCAGGACGGCTTCTACCGGTGCGCCGGCTGCGGCGCCAAGCTGTTCAGCTCGGACGCCAAGTTCAACTCGGGCACCGGCTGGCCGAGCTTCGACCAGCCCGCGGTCGCCGAGGCGGTGGAGTTGCGGTCGGACAACAGCCTGTTCATGCGGCGCACCGAGGTCGTATGCCGCCGCTGCGGCGGCCACCTGGGCCACGTCTTCAACGACGGTCCCAAGACGACCGGCGAGCGGTACTGCATCAACTCGTGCTCGCTGGCGTTCGAGCCCGCGACCGCGAACCAGGAGCAGGGCGGCAGCTGACCGCCTGCCGTGCCCGGCTCGGGGTGATCCACTACCGTGACAATCGGCAGTGCCAGCCCCGAGCCGGAAGGGGAGACATGATGGGCATGCCCGGCCGGGCCGATGACCACCATTGGTCGCAGCGGCATCTCTCCCACTATGTGGAGGGCGACCTGCGACCCCGGGCGCGGCGGCGTCTTGACCGCCACGCGCGGGGCTGCGTGGACTGCGGGCGCGGCATCCGGGCGATGCGCGCCCTTGTGTATGCGGTGCGCGGCCTCGGCGGCCCCGCGGGCGTGCGCGCGCCGGAGACGATCTTCGACCGGGTCCGCTCCGGCGGGCCCGGCGGCGCGCCCCCGTATTCTCGCGCGCGATGACGCCGCAGGCCGGGACGGCGTGATGCGGCCGGAAGGCGGGGCCGCGCCCGATCCGGCCGGGCACCCCCCGGATCCTGTGAACACCGAGGCGAGCCTGCTGGCCCGGGCACAGGCCGGGGACGTCGGCGCCTTTGAGCGACTGTCCGGCGCTTATGCCGACCGCGTGTTCATGCTGCTGCTGCGGCTGCTCGGCGACCGCGGCGAGGCCGAGGACGTCACCCAGGAGGTCATGCTCCGCGCCTGGCAGGGCATCAGCCGGTTCCGCGGTCAGTCCAGCTACTTCACCTGGCTGTACCGGATCGCGGTCAACGAGGCCAACCGCGCGCTGGAGCGCAGGTCGCGGCGCCCGCCGGGAGTCGCGCTCGGGGCAGACGAATTGCAGTTGCCCGCGCCGGCCGCTCTTGACCCCTCCCGGCAGGCCGAGAACAGCGAACTGCGCCGTGCGCTGGGCCGCGCCCTGGCCGAGTTGCCGCCCCCGCTGCGCACCGCCCTCGTGCTGCGCGACGTCGAGGGACTGTCCACCCAGGATGCCGCCGAGATCGCCGGGATCGGCCAGGCCGCCTTCAAGAGCCGACTGCACCAGGCGCGGCTGCGCGCCCGGGCGGCCATCGGCGACCAGGCCCTGGTCACCGTCGGCGGATGAGCAGGTGCTGACCGGGGAAGGCGGGGCCTGTTGACGCAACCAATTGGTTGCTATACAGTAGCAACTGTTCGGTTGCTACTCAGCTGGAGGACGTGGTGGGCTTTCCTGATCGCATCGAGCGGACCGTGGAACTGGCACACTCGCCGGCCAGGGTGTGGACGGCGCTCACCACGGCCGAGGGCCTGGCCGCCTGGTTCGGCGACGAGGCGACCATCGACCTGCGTCCGGGCGGCCCGGCCCAGCTGAGGTGGACCGGCGGGTACAAGGTCGACATCCGGGTGGAACGGGTACGGGAGCCGGCCGTGTTCGGGTTTACCTGGCAGCTTCATGAGCTACCCGATGACGATCCGCGCCGTACCTATGTCGAGTTCACGCTCGAACCGGCGGGAAGCGGTACGCGGCTGACGGTGGTGGAGACCGGGTTCGCTCAGCTGTCCGAGGACGCCTACGGCAAGACTTACGACGGCCATGTCCAGGGCTGGGCGAGCGAGCTGGGAGAGCTGGCCGGCTACCTCGATGCTGCCTGACGTCCAGCATGACATCGAGGTGGTCGCCGAGCAGGTCTTCACCGCCCTGGCCGACCCGAGCCGGCGCGCCATCCTGGCCGCGCTGGCCTCCGGCGGGCCGGCCACGGCCACGGAGCTGGCGGCCCGCCTGCCGATCACGCGGCAGGCAATCGCCAAGCACCTGGCCTTGCTGACCGAGGCGGGCCTGGTGACAGCCGAGCCCGGCGAGCGGCGCCGGGTCCGCTACCGGCTGCGCTCCGCGCCCATGCAGGTGGCGCAGCAGTTCCTGGCCGTGCTGGCCCGCGACTGGGACAGCCCGCTGAATGCCCTGAAGGAGCACCTCAACAGGGGTGCATGAACACCAACCGAAAGGCAGGAACCACGATGAAGACCCCCCCGATCGTCACGGCCCAGGAGTGGGAGGCGGCGCGTCAGCGGCTGCTGGTCAAGGAGAAGGAGGTGACCCGCGCCCGGGACGCGCTGGCCGCGCAACGCCGCCGGATGCCGTGGCTGGAAGTGCAGAAGCAGTATGCGTTCGAAGGGCCAGACGGTAAGGCCAGCCTGCTCGACCTGTTCCAGGGTCGCCGTCAGCTGATCATCTACCGCGCTTTCTTCGAGCCTGGCGTGATCGGCTGGCCCGACCACGCGTGCCACGGCTGTTCGATGATGGCCGACCAGGTTGCCAACGTTGTCCACCTCAACGCCAGGGACATCACCTTTGGCTACGCCTCGCGCGCCCCGCAGCAGGACATCGCGCGGCTGAAGGCCCGGATGGGCTGGACGTTGCCCTGGTACACGATGACCGATGACTTCGACAAGGACTTCGGCGTGGACCAATGGCACGGCACGAACGCGTTCGTCCGCGACGGCGACCGGGTGTTCAGAACCTACTTCGTCAACAACCGAGGCGACGAGGCGCTCGGCAGCACCTGGAGCTACCTTGACCTGAGCGCGTTCGGACGCCAGGAGACCTGGGAGGACTCACCCGAAGGCTATCCGCAGACCGCGCCCTACGACTGGTGGAACTGGCACGACGAATATGACCGTCCGGAGCTGGCGCAGGGGCCCATGCGCGCCGCAGCCGCCGCCCGGTCGGCATCGTCGCCGCAGCGATAACAGGAGGCCGTCATGACGGATGAATCGGGGAGCCTCGGGACGCCCGCGGCCGTCGACCGGGGTACCTTCGATGCCGAGCTGGACAAGCTGCGGGTGCGGGAGAAGGCACATACGCGCGAAGGCGACGCGATCGCCGCGGCCCGGCGGCGCCTGCCCATGGTCGAAGTAGACGCCGGCCTCACGCTGACCGGTCCGCACGGGCCGCTGACCCTGCTCGAGGCGTTCGACGGGCGCCGGCAGCTGATCGCCTACTACTTCATGTGGTACCCCGGCCGGCCAGCGGCCGAGCAGTGCGAGGGCTGCACCTGGGTTGCCGCGCAGGTCGGCGAGCTGTCCTACCTGCATTCCCGCGACATCACCTACGCGGTCTTCTGCCAGGGACCCTACGACCAGAGCGCCCGCTACCGCGACTTCATGGGCTGGGACATGCCGTGGTACTCCGCGCAGGACTCCATCGGCGCGCTGCTCACCGGGCGCCAGGCCGGCCTGTTTCACCTGGTGTGCTATCTGCGGGACGGCGACCGCGTCTTCGAAACCTACTGGACGACGCGCCGCGGCACCGAGGCCATGGACTACAGCTACGCGCTCATGGACCTGTCCGTGTACGGACGCCAGGAGGCGTGGGAGGACTCGCCCCCCGGCTGGCCGCAGCAGTGCTCCAACACGCGGACCAGCGGCGGGCCGCCCGCCTGGCCGCCCGTTCCGGCGTGGCCGGGCGGGCGCCCCATCGCCCAGTGGCCGCGCCTGCAAGCCGGCCGCCCTGACGACCTCGCCGGATGAGCGAGAGCCTCGCGGCCGGCCGCGCCCGCGGGCGGCCCGCTATCGGGGCCGCGGCCGGCGCCGCCGGGCCCGGTGCCGCCCTGGACCCGCGCCGCAGGCTGCAGCTCATCCTGGCCGGGCTCTGGCTGTTCGACGGCATCCTGCAGTACCAGCCTGCCATGTTCACCCAGGCCTTCCCGCAGATGCTCGGTGGCAGCGCGGAGGGCAACCCGGCCGTGGTGGCAGCCCCGGTCACCTGGTCGGCAGGGTTCGTCGATCACCACCTGGCCCTGCTGAACGCGGTCTTCGCCACCATCCAGGTAGCGCTGGGCATCGGCATCGCCTGGCGGCCCACCGTCCGGCTCGCCCTGGCTGCCTCGGTGGCCTGGTCGCTGGCCGTCTGGTGGCTCGGCGAGGGCCTGGGCGGGGTGCTGGCCGGCACCGCCAGCCTGATCGACGGCGCCCCCGGCGCGGTGATCCTGTACGCCGTCCTGGCCGTCCTGCTCTGGCCCGCCGGCCGGGACGCCGATGCGCCGTTCGCGGCCTCCCCCGTCGCCGCCCGGGGCCTTGCCAGGGCACTCTGGCTCGCCGTATGGGGGAGCATGGCCGTCATCGCCGTGCTGCCGGCCGCCCGCGCCCCGCAGGCACTCAGCGGCGCCATCTCGGACACGGAGCCGGGCCAGCCGACGTGGCTCGGATGGCTGGACTCCCGCGTCGCGAGCGCCCTGGACCAGCATGGCGCGGCCGGCCTCGATAGTGCTGGCCGCCGTGTGCGCGACCGCTGCCGCCGGCATCTTCGCGCCCGCGCGCCAGCTGCGGCCGGTCCTCGTCCTGGCCCTGGCGACGGCGGCCGGGCTCTGGCTGGCCCAGGGTCTTGGCGGCATCTTCACCGGGATGAGCACCGATCCCAGCTCCGGCCCGCTGCTCGCGCTGCTGGCCATGTCCTTCTGGCCGGCGCACAGGCTGGCTGAGGGGAGCCCGCCATGAGCGGCCCCGGCTGGCTGTCCGGTATTTTCGCGGCCCTGATGCTCACGGTGGCCACCTACTGCACAGGCCGCCTGATCGCTGCCCGCGCGTGGCGCAGGCCCACCGAGCTCGACACCGACAGCGCGCACGTCGTCATGGGCGTGGCCATGGCCGGCATGCTGGTCTCGGGCCTGCGCGCCTTCCCCTCCTCGCTGTGGGAAGGCGTCTTCGCCGCGGGCGCGGGCTGGTTCGGCTACCAGGCCCTCCGCGCCCGCCGCGGCGCCTCCGGCACCCCGTGGCGCTGCCTGCAGCCAGCCCCGCACCTGGTCGAGTGCGCAGCGATGCTGTACGTGCTGCTGGCCGCGCGGGCGGCGGCCACGTTCGTGCCCCTGCTCCTCGCCGTGTTCCTGCTGGGCTGGGCGGTGCGGCTGGCCGACGGGCTGACCGTGCGCGTCCCTGCGTTCGCCGTCGCGCTCGGCGCCCCGGCCGCAGCCAGCGGCGCGGCCGGCCGCCAGGGCACGCCGCTGGCTCCGCGGTGCGCCGCGCTCTGCTCGATGGCGATGGGTATCACCATGGGCTACATGCTGATCATGCTGCTCTAGATTGGGTCAGGGTGCTTTGTCAAGGCCCGCGGTCCCCGAGCGGGCCGTCTGTCGGAACCCGCGCCTACTGTAGGCGGATGGACATTCGAGAGGCGGCCCAGCGGTGGGCAGAGGTATGGCAGCGGGGCTGGCACCAGCATGACGCGGACGCCATTGCCGCGCTGTACGCCGAGACCTCGTTCTGGCAGCAGCATCCGTTCCACGAGCCAGAGCAGGATTACCTGGCCCGCGTGTTCGCGGAAGAGGAATCGGCCGAATGCCAGTTTGGCAGGCCGATCGTCGACGGTGATCAGGCTGCCGTGCCCTGGACCGCGCAGACCAAGCTGACCGACGGCGGCACCGAAGATCTGGCCGGAGTGTCCTTGCTGCGATTCAACGCCGGCGGGCTGGTCGTAGAAGAGCGCGACTTCTGGAACCAGCGCTGATCCGGCCGGGCACTGACGGTCTTGCCAGGGCCGGCGAGACCACGACGGCACGCCGCAGTACGGTCCATCCAGCCAGTGCTGTCATAAGGTCAACTCATGAGTCCGCTCACTGGCGTGCTGGCGGAGGCCTGGGACCTGTACCGGCGGTTCGCGAGCCATTTCCTGCTGATCGCTTTCGTGATCTACGTGGTCACAGCGGCCCTGGTCGCCTTGCTGTCGCTCGGCGGGATCGCTGGCGCGCTCATCGGCGCCGTCATCAGCTTCGCCGCCACCTACGTGGTGCAGGCGTCGCTGATCAAAGCAGTCCAGGATGTGCGCGACGGCCGCGTCGACCTTGACCTGTCCCAGACAGTGCGGGCCGCTGGCCCCTACATCCTGCCGGTCATCGGGGCATCCATCCTGGCCAGCATCGGCATCGCGATCGGCTTCGTCCTGATCATCGTGCCCGGCCTCATCCTGCTGACGTACTGGTCCCTCATCGTCCCCTTCATCGTGGTCGGGCGGACAGGGGTGTTCCAGTCATTCGGCCACAGCATGCGGACGGTGCGCGGTTACGCATGGCGGGTGTTCGGCACCTACGTCCTGGTGTTCCTGATCCTGATCGCGTTCGCCATCGTGCTCGGCTTCATCCTGATACTGCTGCCGCTGTGGCTGCGCAGCTTCGTGAATAGCGTCGTGTCGGGCACGTTGATCGCGCCGTTCCTTGCCTTGGTGGCCACGCTCGTCTACTACCGGCTGACCGCCGCCCACGCTGGCCAGCCGTACACCCCCACCGGCCCAGCGGGCGCGGCAGTCTGGGAGCCCCCGTCCCGTGCGACGCCTCCCGGCCAGGCCGGTTCCCCCGGCGCGCCGCCGCCGTACCGGGGCCCCGACGCGCCACCACCACCGAACACTGCCTGATCGCCATGGCGAAATCAGCTCACGTGCGCCCATGTCTTGCGGTTGACGGCTGCGTAAGCTGACGCATCGCTGATGCCGAATTGCGCCGCGAGCTGCCGGTAAGTGAGGCCGTCTGCCCTACGGGCCCGCAGTTCCCTTACTTTTCCGCTGGTCAGCTTGGCCCGCCGGTTACCCTCGCCGACAGCGCCGTCATAGTAGCGATGGCAGCTGCGGCACCGTGGCTGGAATCTGGCCTGGATGTCATCGCTCGACGAATTGACCGTTGACCAGTCCTGGGCAGGTTCACCGCAATCAACGCACGCGTAACCGCGGGCAGGTCCCCGGGCTTTCTTAACGCGGTGGTGCCATACGTCATATGACGGGTTCTGGGTCTGCCGGGCGGCCCGGGTCAGCTCGTACCCGCAACGGCGGGAGCAACTTCGGCGGTCGCGCCGGATCGCGGCTGGCATTCCGCAGACCGGGCAGCGCTTCTGCTGGTATCTGGGCTGGCCGCGCGAGCATCCGCACGACCGGGCATCGCCCGAGCAGAGCGAGGTGATGCGCGGGGTGGTTTCTTCGCCGCAGTCGCACCGGCAGAGGGCTACCCGGTAACTTCTCCCGTCGGCTGCGACCTTCTGTCCTTCCCGGATGACGGTGAGCCTGCCGTATGTGTCGCCCGGGCTGACGACGTGCCTCATAATCCGGACTGTAAGAGCTAAACAAGGCACTCCGTTGGAGCCGCGCCGATTAGGGAGATAAAGGCACGCTCCCTAACACAGAGGTTAGAACAGGACGTTAGGCCCATTCACGTGGCCGGAGACGCTCACCTTCGGTGCCAGTGAGGGCGCGCGCCCGAATCAGGCCGTACGTTTCCCGCGGCGATTCCGCCGAGTCCGGCTGGTCTATATCAGCAGCCGCCCAACGAGGCGCTCGGCTTGCCCAAGGAGGAGACCAGACAGATGACAGAGCACACGATTGCCGGCCGCCAGGAGTGGCAGGCGGCCCGTGAGGCATTGCTTCGCCGGGAGAAGGAGCACACCCATGCAGCAGACGAGCTGGCGCGCCAGCGCCGCGCGCTGCCCTGGGTCGCGGTCGAGAAACAGTACCGGTTCGACACCGACGACGGGACTGCGACCCTGGCTGAGCTGTTCGGCGGCCGCTCGCAGCTCATGTTCTACCACTTCATGTTCGGGCAGGCCTACGAGGCGGGCTGCCCGGTCAACTCCTCGATTGCCGACGGCCTGGACGGGCTGCTGCCGCACCTGCATGCCCGCGACCTGACCTTCCTGCTGGTCTCGCAGGCCCCGCTTGCCAAGCTGCAGGCCTACAAGCGGCGTATGGGCTGGAGCATTCCCTGGGTCTCGGCCATGAACACCGACTTCAATCTCGACCTCGGCGCCTCCTTCACCAGCGAGCAGGTCCGCGGCTGGGGGCTGAGCGAGGACGCGCTGCCGCCGATCGTGGCTCTCAACGCGGCCGCGACCGGGACCGACATTCCCGGCTACCTTTCACAGTCACCAGCGGTGAGCGTCTTCACGGTGCAGGACGGGACCGTCTACCAGACGTATGCGGCTGCGGCGCGCGGGGTCGAGTTCCTGATGAGCTACTACCCGATCCTCGACCGTGTGACCGCGGGGCGCGACGAGGGCGATGGGTTCCAGGCCTGGATTCGCCGCCACGACGAGTACGCCGGCCAGTGACCCTCTTGCCGATGGCCGGCGCGGCTGCGAGGTGCCGCAGCGTCCCGGTCCGCAGCCGACGCTGGCTGGGTCGCCCCCGGCGGCGAAATGGTCGGCCAGATTTCGGTGACGCCCAGGTCCTTCCTCGGCGCCGCCACCTGGAACCCCGAGCAAGTAGCACCCCCGGCAGCGGGGGTAGCCAGCCGCCGACCCCGGGCTGCCCTGGAGCGGGGCGGGCTGCGAGTGCGGGCTCAGGAAACCGCGACCTCGGCTCCGATCGGCAGGTGGTTGTGGTAGTACAACGCGCTGCCGATGGTCAGGTGAACGCAGCCATGCGAGGGCGTGGTGAGGCTGCCGCCGTGGAAGGCGATCCCGCCGGGGGCGAAGAAGACGGCCCACGGCATCGGCTCGTCGAACTCGTTGCTGATGTAGTTCGGGCCAGCCTTCCACTCGACGTGGAAGATGCCGCGCGGGGTCGCGCGCCGCGTGCCGGGCGGCCCGGGCTCCATGCGTATCGGGCCGTAGGTGATGCGGCGCCCGGACTGCAGCCAGGTGAGGTGGTCGCTGAGGTCCACGCAGGCGGATGCCGCGGCCGGGCAGGTTCGGCGCGCACTGGCAGTGAGCACCGTGCTCGGGGCGGCCGCGACGTCCGGCGTCGCGCGCGGGCTCGGCGACCGCACCTTGATCGGTGCCGCCCGTCCGGTCGCCCGCGCGGCGGGCGCTGCCGACGCCTCCCGGGACTCCGCATTACCCGCCGGGCGGGTCCCGTGCCAGCCTGCCGCCGTAGTGCCCGCGACCAGCGCGAACGCCAAAACGGCGGTCAGCCGGTAAGAGCCCGTCGCCATGCCGGAAACCCTACACACAAGGACCCGTAACCGGCGGTCGGCTCGCCGGAGCGCTGGCAGAAAACCTGCCGCCGGCCCGCAGGGCACAGCCCCGCGCACCGACGGTCCGATGGTTCGCCCGGTTACGGGCTGCCTCCCATCCGATCGATCAGGTCGTCGCGGGAAATGCCGTGCTGGTCACCGAATTCCTCAAGCTGCTTGACATCAATCTGATCGGGCAGGTCATGCAGCGCATCGTCAGCGGCCTGGGTGTAACCCAGGCGGCACAGCGTGTCAACCACCCACTGCCTGCTATACGCCACGGGGATCACCGAACCTTGTCATCAACCTGCCGCCGCGGCGCGATGGCGCCAGCTGGGCGGCAGCTCACGGAGTGGCTGCTTACCGAAGGCGGCCCTCGATCGAGCCAGCATAGCGTGCCCCCCGGGCCACGGGTCGCGCCGCGCGCTCGCTCCGGCAATCACGCGGTTACGCCAGGCACCATCTCGCCCGCTTGGTTACGGGGCACTCCGGGCGGGCGGCCTGGCCGCCAGCGCGCGGCCTGCCTGGTCGGCCAGCGTGACCGCTACCAGGCGCGCTTGCAGTGACGGACTGGAGCCCGGCTTCGGGGTCAGCATGAATCGGCCGTAATACTGGCCGTCGCTAAACACCCGCAGTTCCACCTCTCCTTCGGGCAGGCCCGCTTCCTCGACGTTCCAGCGGCCATGAACGGTGCGTACCGTGCCGTCATGCTCCAGCCGGGGCGGGTGACCGAGCAACATCCCATACTCAAACCGGCAGCTGGCCAGGTCCAGCAGGTCAACGAGCTGCCCTCGGATGTGGTCGAGCACGGCCTCCGAGGACCTCGCGGTCTGGGCCAGCACCGCAGTTTCGTGAATTCGCGCCAGGTACCCGGCATCGGTGATCGCGATCACCTTCAGACGGCGGGCGCGAGCCGCCAGCTGCGACACCGCGACCCCCACCGCCAGCAGCAGGATGAACGTGGTGACATCCGAGGAATGGCGGATGCTAAACCGCTCATAGGGCACGGTGTAGAAGAAATCGAACCAGGCCGCGGCCCCGACCGCCGCCAGTGCCCCGGCCGCCCGGTTGCCGATCGCGGCCACCGCGACCACCACCACGACCAGCAGCAGCGCCACGTTCGTGTTCGACCAGCTGCCGCGCCAGGGCAGCAGGATCGCCGCCGCCGCAAGCGGAGCCACCACCGCGGCGGCGATAGCCGCCCAGTCTCTGGTCAGATAGCGGGTCATCGGCTGTACCTCCTCCGCTTATAACGCTTCGCCGCTCAGCTTGATGCCGCACACCGCCGTCCTCTGGAGCCTGTCTCCCGACCGGGCCGGGGCGCCGTAGAAGCGGAAGCCGGCCGGCGGGAGCTGGTCAAGCCCGCACAGGTGCTCGACGATGGGATCCCGGCGGCCAGCAGCGCGGCCTGCGCCGGGCGCGATGGACTGCTGGGTAGCCGCCTTGCTGATCAAGCATGCCACCATCCAGGGCCGCGGTCAGTTCGACGACCGCTCCCGCGGTGAGGTTGACTTCCGTCGCGGTCATGGTGCTGGCCCAGTCGGAGGCGAGGAACACCGCGACGTTGGCCACCTCGGCGAGGGTCGGCCGGCGCCCCAGCATGGTGGCGGCCGCGGGAGCGTTCTCGGCATCGCCGCGGGACTGGCCGTCCCGGGTTCCGGCGTGGTCACCACCGCCGCCCGCGTCGGGGGCGTCGGGTGAGCCCGGAGACAGCAGCCAGGCGACACGGATGCCGTCAGGGCCGAGCTCGCTGGCCAGTTGCCGGCACAGGCCCGCCAGGGCTGCCCACGCGACATGGGAGCCGCCCAGTGCCGGGATCGCCTCCCGGCCTCCGGCCATCACCAGAATGACGCCGGAGCCGCGCTGCCTCATGTGCCGGGCAACCGCGGTGGCGGTCAGGAAATGGGTGGTGACCGCCTTGATGACCGGGCGGATGAAGTCCTCGTACGGCATGTCGGCCAGCGGCGTGCCCTGGACGTCCTCGTTCGAGGTGGCGTTGAAGGCGATGTCGATGCCGCCGGCCGCCTCGGCCACCGCGGCGGCGTGCCGGTCGACCGCTGCCTGGTCGATCGCGTCGAGCTGCGCGACCTCCGCGACGCCGCCGGCATCCCGGATCGTCCTGGCCACGTCGTCGAGGGCATGCCTGGTGCGGCCGGCCAGGAATACCCGGGCGCCTTCGCGGGCGAAAGCGCGGGCCACCGCAGAGCCGATCGCGCCGCCTGCGCCGTAGATGATTGCGGTCTTGTTCTCTAGCAGCATCCTGTTCCTCCTGCTCCCTGGACGCGCCCGCGCGTACCTTGCCTCCGCATGTGCAGGTTCCACCCTGCCGGCGCCGGCCGAGCGCCGCACCGTGTCCGCGCGCCGAGCGGCGCTGAACCCCGCGCGGACGATCCGGGTAATCCGGCAGGCCGGCGCCACGCGGGCAGTCCGCGCACCCTCAACTACCCTCATCTGTGTCGCTGTCGCGCCCGCGACGCAACGGGAGAGGCGGTCATCACATGCGTCCTGACATCGTCCCCGGCGGCGCGTTTCCCGATTATGCGCTGCCCGACCATACCGGTACCGTCCGCAGCCTGAGCGAGCTGCAAGGCCGGGATCCGCTGATTCTCACGCTCGCGCGCGGCAACTACTGCCCGAAAGAACACCAGCAGCACCTCGAGCTGGCCGCCAACTACCCGAAGATCGCCGTCGCGTACACCCAGGTCGTCACCATCGCCACCGACGACCACCACACGCTGCAGGAGTTCCGCGCCTCGATCGGCGCCCAGTGGACCTTCCTGGCCGACCCCGGGCGGACGATCCAGAAGGACCTCGACATCAAGGAGTACACCGACCCCGAGCATGACCCCATGATCCCGCACACCCTGGTGCTCAAGCCGGGCCTGGTCGTGCACAGCATTTACAACGGCTACTGGTTCTGGGGCCGTCCCTCGTTCTACGACCTGTGGCGGGATCTGCGCGCGGCGACGCGCGAGATCCGCCCGGACTGGGATTTGAGCACGCCGGGGCTGCGCGAGGCCTGGGACGCCGGCGACTACTCGGCCTTTCACGGATGGGACCGGCGGTCCCCCGAATCGATGCCGGGGTCGTATGAGTGAGGCGGCCGCCAGGTAGTTGCGGCGGCTGCGTCGCAATTCAGACCGGACGCGCCTGCCCGCCGCGGTTGTGACACCGGATCGCGACTGGGACACTAGGCATAGCGTGCGCCGTTCACCAGCTTGAGCATGGCCGGCGTAACGCAGTGAGGTGGCATTTGCGATCCGGAACGCGCACTGGAAAGCACCCGATGACACCGCTCGCCGCACGACGGGCCGGCCCTGGTCCACGTGCGTACCGACCGCAGCGAGCTTGCGCTGCCGCCCAAGCTCAGCTACGGCGAGATCAAGGGCTTCACGCTGTATGCCACCAGGACCATCCTGTCCGGGAACGGTGAGGAGCTCATCGAGCTGGCCAAGTCGAACCTGCGCGACCTCGAGGTCTAGTGACTGGTCACCGCGGCCCTGGCCTGGCTTGTCTCGCCGTAACGGACCCAGCGGACCGCTGCACGAGGAGGGATTGTCATGAACCTGCGCTGGCGCACGCCCGCCGGGCTGCACGTGGCCGCGGCCCGGCTGCCCGTTGAAGGGGAGCTGCCTTCGCTGGACGGCGCGACCGGGTGGCTCAACTCAACGCCCCTGACGCCGGCGGCCCTGCACGGGAAAGTCGTCCTGGCCGGCTTCTGGACCTATACCTGCATCAACTGGCTACGCCAGCTTCCCTACCTGCGCGCCTGGGCCGAGAAATACGCCGGCCACGGGCTGGTGGTGATCGGCGTGCACACGCCCGAGTTCGGGTTCGAGCACAACCCGGACAACGTCCGCCAGGCCGTTGAGGACATGCGGATCGGCTACCCGGTCGCGCTCGACGGCGACTACGCGGTATGGACCGCCTTCGACAATCACTACTGGCCCGCCCTGTACTTCGCCGACGCGCAGGGACACATCCGGCATCACCACTTCGGCGAGGGCGAGTACCCGCAGTCGGAGATGATCATCCAGCAGCTGCTGGATGAGGCCGGATCCGACAGCGCAGGCCGGGAGATGGTCTCCATCGACGCCCACGGCGTGGAAGCCCCGGCCGACTGGGGCAACCTGAGATCACCGGAGAACTACGCCGGCTACGGGCGCACGGAGAACTTCGCATCTCCCGGCGGTGCCCGGCCTGGCCAGCCTTACCTCTATGCCGCCCCGGCGGAGCTGCGGCTCAACGAGTGGGCGCTGTCCGGGGACTGGACCATGGGGGAGCAGGCCACCACGCTGAACACGGCGGGCGGCCAGATCAACTGCCGCTTCCACGCCCGCGACCTCCACCTCGTCATGGGGCCCGGGGCAGCAGGAACCTCGGTCCGGTTCCGCGTGCTGATCGACGGGCAGCCGCCGGGTGCGGCACACGGGCTCGATGTTGACGACCAGGGCAACGCGGCGGCGGCCGAACAGCGGCTGTACCAGCTCATCCGGCAGCCCGGCGCCATCACCGACCGCACCGCCGAGATCACCTTCGCCGACGCGGGCGTTCAGGCCTTCTCGTTCACCTTCGGCTGATCGCCGCCGGGTGAGGCCGGCGGGATGTTGGCGTTGAGGTGGAACATGTTGTCCGGGTCGTACTCGGCCTTGATCCTGGCGAGCCGTTCGTACGTGGCGGCGCCGTAGCTTCCGCGGACCCCGTCGCCGGAGTACTCGGCAACGCCGTTGATGTAGCCGTCACCGCTGCCGATGGCGTGCGAGTGCAGCGCCTGCCACAGGCCGCGGACCCAGCCGCGCTCGGCAGCCAGCAGGCCGGCGTCGGGCGTAACGCCCTCGATGAAGACGCCGTACCGGGGCGAGCGCCCGCCGCCGAACGCGGTCTGGTCGTCGCCGGCCTGGCTGAACGCGCCGTCGAGCCGGTACAGCAGCAGCGCCGACGTGGGTGAGTTTTTCCGGGGAACCCATCCGGCGATCACCTCGATCACCGGATCGGACAGGTCCTGGAGGTAGGTGGCCTTCTCGTAGCAGTACGAGCCCCAGGCGTTGGCCCCGTCCAGCAGCTTCTGCAATTCGAGGTAGGGCAGTGGGGTGACCAGGTCGAACAGCGGCGGAAGGCTCTGGCGGATCCCGGCGGCAAGCCGGGCGTGCCCGGGCGCGGTCCCGAACCCGGTGAGCAGCAGGGCGTAACCGGGCGCGAAGTGGTGCTGCTCGGGGACGAACGGCGCCGGCGGCGCGTTCACCGCGGCCAGCACGGCATTGATCTCGCCCGGCATCGCCGCGGTGATCTCGCGGGCCAGCCTCAGTACCTCCGGGCCCTGGTCGACGGGCCAGAAGAACAGGCCGAACTGCACCATCGGATCGACCTCGTGCAGTCCGAACTCGAAACAGGTCACGACGCCGAAGTTCCCGCCGCCACCGCGGATCGCCCAGAACAAGTCCGGGTGCTCGCCGGCCGCGGCGCGCAGCACCCGGCCGTCGGCGGTGACCACCTCGGCCGAGACCAGATTGTCGATGCTCAGGCCGAATTTGCGGGTCAGCCAGCCCATGCCGCCGCCCAGCGTGAGGCCACCGACGCCGGTGTGACTGACCAGCCCGGCGGGCACCGCCAGCCCGTGCTCCTGGGTAGCCGCGTCCAGGTCAGCCAGCACGGCGCCCCCGCCGACCCGCACCCGCCGTGCCGCCGGGTCCACCGTGACCGTATTGAGCAGGCTCAGGTCGACCATGAGCCCGCCGTCGCACACCGCCGTGCCCGCAGCGTTGTGCCCGCCGCCGCGTACCGATACCTCCAGGCCCGCCGCGCGCGCGAAGGCGGTCGCCGTGACCACGTCATCAGGAGAAACGCACCGGGCGATCACCCGGGGACGCCGGTCGATCTCCGCGTTCCACACCCGCCGGGCCGTATCGAAACCCGGGTCGCCTGGCTCGATGACCGGTCCGTCCAGCACCGCGCGCAACTGCTCGATCTCTTCGCTGATCGTCTGGGTCACAAGGATCCCCCCTTCGGTGGCGCCGGCCGATGACGCCCGTCGCGTCCTCCCGTAAGCCGCTGTGCCGCCAGGTCTTCGGTCCAGCCGGCCAGCCGCGCGTGCAGCCCGGCTGCCAGGCCTGTGGAGACCAGGTGAAGGAGTCGCGCGACGGTGCGGCTAGTCCGGTGGCCGGGCAGCAATTTACATCACGCATCTATATAGATATGCTATTCTTCTGGCGTGGGCGAGGAGATGACGACGAACCCCATCACCCGCTGAGCCACCGGAGCGACCGGACCGACAGGAGGAGGGCAGCGATGACCGACGGCCATGTCGCGCCGGCCAGCCCGTTCCGCCAGCCGAAGGGCGTGTGGGCGGTCGCGTTCGCCTGCGTGGTGTCGTTCATGGGCATCGGCCTGGTGGATCCGATCCTGCCCGCGCTGTCCAGGCAGCTGAAGGCGTCACCGAGCTCGGTGGAGCTGCTGTTCACCAGCTACCTGGTCGTCACGGCGGTGGCGATGCTGGTGACCGGCTGGGTGTCCAGCCGGATCGGCGGTAAGCGGACGCTGGTCGCCGGGCTGGTGCTCATCGTCGCGTTCAGCACGCTGGCCGGATCGGCGAACACGATCAGCGGGATCATCGGATTCCGGGCCGGATGGGGGCTGGGCAACGCGCTGTTCATCGCCACGTCGCTGGCCGTCATCATCGGCGCCGCGTCGGGCGGGTTCGCCGGCGCCATCATCCTGTACGAGACCGCGCTGGGGATCGGCATCGCGCTCGGCCCGCTGGTCGGCGGCGAGCTGGGCGGCGTGAGCTGGCGCGGCCCGTTCTTCGGGGTGGCCGTGCTGATGGCGATCTCGCTGGTGGCCACGCTGATCTGGGTAGACGCCACGCCAAAACCGCCGCACCGGACCTCGATCCTCGAGCCGCTGCGGGCGCTGCGGCATCGCGGACTGCTGATCATGAGCCTCACCGCGCTGTGCTACAACTGGGGCTTCTTCACCCTGCTGGCCTACACGCCGTTCCCGATGCACCTGGGCATTCACCAGCTGGGCTACGTCTTCACCGGGTGGGGATCCTGGTCGCGATCTTCGCGGTGTTCGCCGCGCCGCGGCTGCAGGCCCGGTTCGGCACGGCCCGCACGCTGTACGTGAACCTGGCCCTGCTGTCGCTGGACCTGGTGGTGATCGCGGTATTCACGTCCTCGCAGCTGACGCTCGTCATCGCGGTCATCGTGTCCGGCGCGTTCGTCGGGCTGAACAACACCCTGACCACCCAGGCTGTGATGCTGGTCTCCCCGGTGGAGAAGCCGGTGGCCTCAGCGGCCTACGGGTTCGTCCGGTTTATCGGCGGCGGCCTGGCCCCGTTCGTGGCCAGCAAGCTGGCCGCCGCGCTGAACGTGCACGTGCCCTTCTACCTCGGCGCCGTGACGGTCGCGCTGGCAATCGGGGTGCTGGCCACCGGCCGTTCGCTGCTGGACCGGGCGGAGCAGCGCGGCATGGAGATCGCGCTGGCCGCCGGCGAGACGTCGCTGCCGGCCGTGGGCCGGGAGCCCGTGCCGGTCGCAGGCCCGGCCAGAGCCGGGGCGGAGAACGGGACCGGCCCGGCGCCGATCGTGGTGGCCATCGACGCGGGCGCGCACCGCGGCCGGGTCGCCGAAGCGGCCGCCAGGATCGCCCAGCTCACCGGGGCCCCCGTGGAGGTCGTGCACGTGGTCGAGACCGACATCGCCGAGGAGCAGGCCGCAGACGCCGAGACTTCCGAAGCAGCCCGCCGCGTCCTCACCGGCAGCCTCAGCGAACTCCGGGCGGCAGGCGTCACCGGACACGGCCACCTGCTGCCCGTGGTCGGTGCGCATGGTGACGCCGGCCGCCGGATCGCTGGCTTCGCGGCGGACCACAACGCGCGAATGATCGTTATCGGCCCGCCCGAAGGCGGCGGACTGGCCGGCATCTTCGATGCGGACCTGACCAGCCAGCTGCTTCGTCATGCCCCGTGCGCCGTGCACGTCGTCGCGCCAGACGCCGGCCGGGCGAGGGCGCGGGTCGGCTGACCATGCGCGGCCCGCGCGACAGGCGGCACGCCGCTCCGCGAGCCGGCGGCCGGGAGCCGCTGCCGGGCGGCGGCCCGGTCACCGCCGCGATGGTCGTCGTGGGGCTGGACGGCTCCGGGACGTCCTGGGCCGCCTTCTGGTGGGCGTGCGGGGAGGCCCGGCGGCTGGACGGCCGGCTCGTGGCCGTTTTCGTCAGCTCCTCCACCAACGCCTGCATGGCCGCGATGGCCTCGGCCGCGGCAGGCGTCGCCGCCGCCGACTACGCGGTGGTGGAACAGGCAGCCGCCGCGCAGGCCAGGTCGCTGCGAGCCGAGGTGCAGGGGAACAGCAACGACGGTCTCGACGTTGCCTTCGTCCACGCCCGCGGCGATCCGGCCAGGGAACTGCTCCGCGTCGCCGGGGAAGTTGGCGCCGACCTGATCGTGGTCGGCAAATCCATCAAGGCCCGGCACCACATGGCCGGCTCCCTCGGGCGATGCCTCATCGGCAAGCACAGGTCCCCGATCGTCGTGGTCGTGCCCTAGCGCCTGCCCGTCCAGGGCGGCGGTCAGCTCCGCCCGCACCCCTGGGCAGCCAGCCCGCGGGAACAGCCCCAGCACCGGAGCGCACGCCAGCCGCCGCGCCTGTCACCTACACTCGCTGCTAGCTGGCCCGGTACCCGGACGACAGGAGCTGGGTGGATGCATCTGACGATCCTGGCGGGGCCCGGCTGCCCGAATGCGCCTGTCCTCAGGGACCGGCTCGCGGCCGTGCTGAACGGCCGGGCCGGCATCTCGGTGTCGGACCAGGTGATCCGCGACGAGAGCGAAGCCGTGCTGTGGGGCATGCACGGCTCGCCCACGTTGCTGATCGACGGGGTGGATCCGTTCGCCGAGCCGGGGCAGCCGCCGACCATGTCCTGCCGGCTGTATCGCGCTGAGGACGGCAGGGCATCGGGCGCGCCATCAGCCGGCCGGCTCCGGCGGGCAATCGAACAGGCCCTGGCCGCGACGGCCGAGGCGCAGGATCCGGCGTGGCTCGATGGGCTAGGACGCGGCGGCCGGGGGCGCGTCGCACCCGCCGAGCATGGCCTGCGAGCCGTCCATCAGGCCGTGCTGCGGTCGTTCGTGCACACCGGGGCTGCGCCCGGCATCCGCAGCCTGGCCGGGCACGCTGCCCCGTTCGACGTCTCGGCGGTGCTGGCCCGACTGGCAGACGGCGATTTCTTGTGCCTCGATCATGCCGGCCAGATCGCCGCGGCTTACCCGTTCTCGGCGCTGCCGACCCGGCACCGAGTGCATATATCGGGGCACGCGACGGTGTTCGCCATGTGCGCGATCGATGCGGTGGGCGTGTCCGCGATGGTCGGCCTCCCTGTCGTGATCGAATCAGCCGATCCGTCCACTGGCGAACCGGTCACCGTGCACGTTGACGAAGCCAGCAGCATCTGGAGTCCGGCCACAGCGGTGGTCTACGCCGGCCGGACGCACGGCGGGGGCGCTGGGCCGTCGGCCTCGGTGTGCTGCGGGTACATGAACTTCTTCGTCACCAGGGCGGCTGCGTCGGCGTGGGCGGCCGCCCATCCGGAGATCACCGGCGGCATCCTGAACCAAGCCCGCGCCCTGCAGGTAGGCATCGGCATCTTCGGCCGGCTGCTGAGCTAGTCCGCCGGGGCTACGTGCGCTTGTACACCGGGATGACCCACTGACTCATGTGTTCCTGGCGGGCTGGGTCAGGCGGGCGGCGCGAAGAACTCGAGCGCGATCCCGTCGGGGTCGCGGAAGGAGATACCCGAGCCGTAGTGGGCGTCCTTGATTGCGCCGTGCGCGATGCCCAGCTCGTCCAGGCGCGCGGCCCAGCCCTCGAGCGCGCTGCGGTCGCGGCAGGCGAATGCCACGTGATCCAGGCCAGCGCGATGCTCGTCGAATCTGCCGTCGGCGCCGCGGGGATGGGTGTGCAGGCCGAATAGCTGCCCTCCGTCGAGCACGAACACGGTGTGGTGGAAGCCCCCAGCTTCCTCGTCCTCATCGAGAACGGGCTCGGCGGCGAGCAGTTCGCCGTACCAGCGAGTGCTTCGGTCCAGATCGGTTACGGTCACCGCGACGTGCGCGATCGGTGGAAACCCGGGCACAGTCACCTCCTGCATTGCGGGGGAGCGGCGTGCGTCAGTGCCCGCCGGGGTGCGGAGCCGGCGGTCAGGACCCCGGGATCGCCTACCCTGCCGGGGGCGGGGCGGCCGGGTCGGTCTGCCAGAGGCCGAACTCGTTTCCCTGCGGATCCCGGCAGGTCACGAACCAGCCCATGCCCGGTACCGGGCCCGGCGTGTCCGCCTCGCCCCCCAGTTCCCTTACCCGCGCGGCGCCGGCGTTGATGTCGTCAACGTCGAAGTAGGCACGGGTGCCGCGCTTGCCGGGCTCCATGTTGGTGATCGCCAGGCCGGCCTGATCACTGATGCGCGTCATGTAGTACTCGAAGGGACCGGGGGCAGGCTCGAACTGCCAGCCGAACAGCGAGCCCCAGAACTCGCGTCCCTGCGCGGTATCGTCAGCCGGGATCTCGAAGTGCACGATCTGACCGGGCATGTGACCTCCTCGTGCCGAGAATGCTCTCGATTCGATCACCGAATCATACCGCGATCGCGCGCCAGTGAAGACCGCGTCGTGACCGCTGCTACCATGACGGAGGTGATTATCCACTTCATTTGCCGGGGAAACTCATTTAGAAGCATTCTCGCCGAGGCGTATCTTAACTCGCTCAAGCTCAAGGATATGAGGGTTATGTCCAGCGGGACCACGGCGGCTGTGGATAGAGCAAGAAATCTGACTGCTTACACCGAGACTCTCAGGCTTCTTGCGAAAAAAGGCATCCGGCAATTTGCCAAAGCCGACTACGGAGACCAGCTGACCCAGGCGCGACTGGCCGGATCCGACGTTGTCATCTGTATGAACCGGAGAGTTTACGACGAATGCCAGCAGATCGTCACCCTTCCGGCCGGCACGCGCATCTGGTCGGTGGCTGACATAGGCGAGCCGGGCAGAATCGCTCATACCGAATCTGGGAAAAATCTCCGCCGGGAAGAGGCTTACCAAGAGATACTTGAATGCATCAGCAAGCTGGTCTCAGAAGTTCGTGAAGGGGGCTGCTGATGCGAGTGGGGCTGCATGCACTGGGCATCGGCACCGGAGCGCGGCCGGAGATCATCCGGGCGGTGGCGGTGGCGGCTGAGACCCGGGGATTCGCCACCTTGTGGTCGGGGGAACATGTCGTTCTCGTAGACGAGCCCGGGTCCCGGTACCCCTATTCCGCCGACGGCCGGATCGCCGTTCCGGCCGATGCGGACTGGCTCGATCCGTTCATGGCCCTGAGCTACATCGCCGCCGTGACCAGCCGGATCGGCCTGGCGACGGGGGTGTTGCTGCTCCCCGAGCACAACCCGGTGCTGGCGGCCAAGCAGGCCGCCACGCTGGATGTGCTGTCGGGAGGGCGGCTGAGGCTCGGTGTGGGCATCGGCTGGTCCGCGGAGGAGTTCGCCGCGCTGGGCGTGCCGTTTGCCCGCCGCGGCCAGCGCACGGCCGAATACGTCGGCGCCATGCGCGCGCTGTGGACCGACGACGTCGCCTCGTTCCACGGTGAGTTCGCCCGCTTCGACGCGATAAGGGTGAACCCTAAGCCGGTGCGCGGTCGGCGGATCCCGATCGTGGTCGGGGGCAACAGCGACGCGGCGCTCAGGCGCGTCGCCGCCTTCGGCGACGGCTGGTACGGATTCAACCTCCCGGCTGCGGCCGTCGCCGGGCGCCTCGGCGCCCTGGCCGGGTACTGCCGGGAGCGCGGCCGCGAGCTGACCGAGCTCAGCACGGCCGTGGCGCTCAGCGACGGCACCCCGGGGCTGCTCCCCGAGCTCGCCGAAGCCGGCCTGTCCGAGCTGGTGGTGGTGGGAGCGCCGCCCGCGGACCCGGCCCGGGCCGCCGGATGGGTCGCAGACCTGGCCGCCCGCTGGATGCCAGACCGCCGGTAGCGCGCCGGCCAGCCGATTCCTGCACGACAATGCCGGAAGGCCCGGTGAATCGGGTACCGCGCAGAACGTACTAGGGGTCTCACGATGATCATTGACTGTGCTTACTACCAGGACGGCTCCAGGCGCGACGAAGGCGCGGTGTCCTTGCAGGAGGCGGCGGCCCAGTCCGGGCAGGGCGGATTTGTGTGGCTGGGACTATTCGAGCCCGGTGACGAGGAGCTGGCTGAGGTCCGTGACACCTTCGGCCTGCACGAGCTGGCGGTCGAGGATGCCCAGAACTTTCACATGCGGCCGAAGATCGAGCTCTATGACCAGGACGTGCAGCTGGTCATCTTGCGCACCGCGCGCTATGACGACGAAGCCGAGGAAGTCGAGGTGGGCGAAATCAGCGTGTTCCTCGCGCCGACCTTCGTGATCACCGTGCGGCAGGGGGCGGCCAGCGAGCTGGGCGAGGCCAGGCAGCGGCTGGAGCAGCGGCCGGAACTGCTCGCGGCGGGAAGCATGTCCGCGCTATGGGCGATCTTGGATCAGGTGGTGGACGATTACGCCCCCGTCGTCGCCGGGCTGGAGTACGACATCGACCAGATCGAGGCCACGGTGTTCTCCGGCGCCGTCGCGCCGACCGAGCGGATCTACTCACTGCGCCGTGAAGCCACCGACTTCTACCGCGCCGTGCATCCGCTGCTCACCGTGGTGGCCAAGGTGGAGCGGATCACCGAGGCGCCGCAGCTGCTGCCCTATCTGCGTGACGTGCAGGACCACCTGCTGCTGGTTAACGAGGAGGTCGCGTCCCAACGGGACCTGCTAGGGACGGTGCTTGAGGCCAATATGGCGGTAATCTCGGTCGAGCAGACCAAGGTCAGCGTCCGGCAGAACACCTCGATCGAGCAGCTCACCATCCTGGCTACCGTCTTCCTGCCGCTGACCTTCGTCACCGGCTTCTTCGGCCAGAACTTCGGCTGGCTGGTCGGGCACATCGCGGGCCCCGGCGCGTTCGTCATCTACGGCCTCGGCGGCCTGGTGCTGCCGCTGGTGTTGCTGTTCTGGTGGCTTAGGCTCCGCACGGTTCGCACCAGGAGCGCACCGGCGGTCCACGACCGCTGACCCGGTAGGGGGCACGGTTACAGGTCCAGGCGTCGTGACAGGTCAGAGGCGAGAATCCCGTCCGGGTCCAGCTCGGCGCGCAGTTTCCTGAAGTCGGCCAGTCGCGGATACATCAGCGGTAGCAAGTCAGCGGGCACCCGGGAGTCCTTGGCCAGGTAGACCCGGCCGCCGGCCTCGATGACGAGCCGGTCCAGCGAGCCAAGCAGCCCGGCCAGTGCGGGGGTGCGCGCGGGAAAGTCCAGCGCGAGCGTCCAGCCGGCCATCGGGAAAGAGAGCAGCCCCGGGTCACCTGGGCCGAGTCGCTTCAGCACCGTCACGAACGACGGTGCGCGAGCCTGGCTGACCAGCTCGAACGACCGGCGCACCGCGGCCTCCTGGCCGAACGGCAGGACGTACTGGTACTGCCGGAAGCCCCCGGGCCCGTAGACACGGTTCCAGTTCCTGACGCCGTCCAGCGGGTGGAAGAACTGTCCGATGGTCTGCAGCTCCTCGCGGCGCTGCCGCGGTGCCTTGCGGAACCACGCCTCGTTTGCCGCGGCGACTGTGTAGCGGTTGATCAGCCCGGACGGGAACACGGTCGGCACGCCCAGCCGGGCACGGGGGCGGAACGCGAACGGATCCGCCCGCTCACCGGGGGGCAGGTCGCCCGGCTCGGCGAAGTCGCCGCTGGTAACCACCGACCGGCCGAGGCTCGCGCCCCTGGCCAGGCTGTCCGACCAGGCGACGGTGTAGCCATACGCCCGGTCGTGCTCGGCCAGCACGGCCATCGTTTCGTCGATGTCGGCCGTGCGCACCGTATCGACCCGAACCCGCGAGGTGGCTACCGGCTTGAGCCGGACCGTGGCCCGCGCGATGAGCCCGGTCAGCCCCATGCCGCCGGCCGTCGCCCAGAACAGCGCGGGATCGCCCTGGCTGGTCACCGTGCGCAGCTCGCCGCCGGGCAGCAGCAGATCGAACGACGGCACGTGCATGGCGAAGCTGCCGGTCACGTGATGATTCTTGCCGTGCACGTCGGCCGCGATGGCGCCGCCGACGGTGACCTGCCGGGTACCCGGAGAGACCGGCACGAACCACCCGGCCGGCAGCCCGGCGACCATGAGCTGCTCCAGGCTGACGCCGGCTTCGCAGGTCGCCAGGCCGGTGGCGGTGTCCAGCTCGACGATCCGGTTCATCCTGGCGGTCGAGATGACCACGCCGTCGTCGCACTGCGCGGCGTTGTTGTAACTGCGGCCCAGGCCGCGGGCAATCATCGCCGCCGGGGCCCGTGCTGCCCGCAGCAGCGCGGCGGCATCGCCCGGGCTGCCGGGCTCGGCCAGCTCCGCCGAGGACGGCGCGATCCGGCCCCAGCCCGTCAGCGTGACGCGGCGGCTCGGCATCACGGCATTGCCTTCCTCGGCCCGGGCCGAGGGCCGCGTGGCGGGTGCGGATGCGGCGGGTGCGGCGGGGGAGGCGGCTTGCGCTCGGGATAGTGCTCTTCGTCGGTGCCGGTCTCCTCGCGGAAGGCCTTGCGCTGGTAGAGGATCCGCAGCGCCCCTTCGGCGAGCGCGGCCTCGTCGCCGGATGCGGCGCTGCGCCGGATGTCACGCTCGGCTATCCGCTTGAGCATCCGGATTCCCTCCACGCCCGCTCCCGCATCCAGCAGCCGGCGGATCAGCCCGGCGATGGCCAGGTCCCGCGGCGAGTATCGCAGCTTGCCATGCTCCCGGGTGGGGCTGATCAGCCCCTGTTCCTCCCAGTACCGCAGCACCCTCGGGGTGACCCCGATGCGCGCAGCGAGCCGGGGGATAGCCATCAGCTCGTCCGGATCCCTCTCAGAATCTGACATAATCGTGTAACATCATACCCGGAGCCGTTCCGGTGCCTGGGTCGCGAATTTCCACCGCATAGGACAAAATTGAGGGGGCATGCGCTCTTCCGGGTCCGAGAATCTTGTCATATCCGCCGGGATTACGTCACTTGAAGATCCGGCGATGACCGTCGTTCGGGCGGCGGCCGCCATCCTCATCACGGTCGCTGTCGCGCTGCGGCCCGCAGCCGTGCTGCCTGCCGCCCTGGCGACTCTCGGGCCGTTCGTGACCCTGGCCGCGGTCATGGGCTGCTCGGCGCTGGCGGACCGCCTCGGGGCGTTTCGGCTGGCGGCCCGCCTCCTCATCCCCGGCCGGGCGCCCCGCGTCGCAGCGGCCGCCGCGGTCCTGGCCTTCACCGCTTTGCTGAGCGCGCTGGCCAACCTCGACGTGGCCGTCATGGTGGCCACGCCCGTGGCCATGCGCGCGGCCCGGGGCCACCGGTTGCCCGCCGGCAGGCTCGCGGTCGCCGTCGCCGTCACCGCCAACGCTGCCTCATTCCTGCTTCCCACCTCCAACGTCACCAACCTGCTGCTGCTCGCCCGCGCTCCGCTTCCCGTGCTGGACTACCTGCGCGGGTCATGGCTGGCCTGGTTGCTCGTCGCGGCCATCACCATCGGCCCGCTGACTGCCTGGCTCACCAGGGCGGGAACGGCGGCAACCCGTCCCGCGCGGGCCAGGACCGGCGGCCCGCCGGCCAGGGCCGCGCTCGACCTGATTCCTATGTTCCTCATCGCCTCCGCCATCCGGGCCATGCTGGGCGCTGGCATCACCCTCCACGACGGTACCGCCGGCCAGCTCGCCGAGGGTGCCGCGATCGCCGCGTCCATCAGCAATCTGCCGGCCGCCGCAGCCTTGCACCCGGCCGGGGCCCCCGGGCTATGGGCAGCCATCCTAGCCACTGCCATCGGCCCGAATCTCATCATCACCGGGTCGGTTGCGACCGTGATCTGCCGGCGAATCACCCGCGATGCCGGGGCACCGTTCAAGGCCTGGCTGTTCACCGCGGCCGGGGCCGCGCTCCTTCCGGCCCAGCTCGCCGCCGCCATCCTCGGGCTGCGCATCACGGGCGCACTTCGTTAGCGCACCAGCCGCTGGCGCACGGCCGCGGTGCTCAGGCCGCTCCGGGCCGGGGCGGGCCGGCTGTCTGCGCCCGGCAGCTCAGGCTGCGCCCCGCGCCGGGCCCCCGGTCTCAGCGGCGATCGTCGCCGCCCAGTAGGTCGGTGCGCTGCTCGTCGGGCTCGGGGCCGCCGAACTCGTCGCCTTCGGACTTGTCGCCGCCCAGTAGGTCGGTGCGCTGCTCGTCGGGCTCGGGGCCGCCGAACTCGTCGCCTTCGGACTTGTCGCCGCCCAGTAGGTCGGTGCGCTGCTCGTCGGGCTCGGGGCCGCCGAACTCATCGCCCACGGGCTCCCGCCCGCCCGCTGAAGTACTGCTCATGTCGGATCCCTTCCTCTCCTGTCCCAGCGATCCAAGTCTGCTACGCGCGCGCCGGCTGCCAAAGCCGGGTACCGGCGCGGGGATGTGAACATCACGGCCATGGCGTGAATCTCACGGCTAATACCCGTCATACTCGCTGCATGAACCAGGCCCGGTCGACGGTATCGGTGGTCGGAGCCGGACATGTCGGCGCGGCGGTGGCGAACGCTCTGGTCCTGCTGCGCGTCTGTGACCAGGTCGTGCTGCACGACCGCGACCCCGTGCTCGCCGAAGGCGAGGCCTGGGACATCGCCGACACGGTGCCGCTGCTATCGGAGATGGTGGTCACCGCGGCCGCCGGGTACGCCGATCTCGCTGGCTCTGATGTCGTGGTGATCACCGCCGGAGTGACACTCGGGCCCGGTCAGACCCGCCTTGACCTGCTGAGCGCCAACGCGGCCACGATCGCCGGCATCATCAGCGAGCTGGACAGGGTCTGCCCGGAAGCGGTCCTGATCCTGGCCACCAATCCGGTCGACGTGCTGACCCGGATCGCCATCGAGACATCGGCGCGCCCGGCTCATCTCATCCTGGGCTGCGGGACGGTCCTGGACGGCGCGCGCCTGCGGTACCGGCTCGGCGAGCTGCTCGACGTGGAGCGGGAGTCCGTGCACGCCTACGTCATTGGCGAGCACGGAGACAGCTCGTTCCCGGTCTGGTCCAGCGCTTCCGTGGGAGGGATCAGGCTCGAGCAATTCGGGCTGCCCGAGGGCAGATCGTGGCCGCAGGTCAAGGACGACCTGGCCGATATGACCCGGCGGCGGGGGCGGAGCATTCACGACCGCAAGGGATTCACCAGCTACGGCGTGGCCGCCGCCGTCGCTCGCATTGTGCGCGCCGTCACCCGCAACGAAAAGCGGATATTCATGGTTTCGACGCTGGCCGCGCAGGAGTACGGGATCGGGCCGGTGGTACTCGGCCTGCCCTGCGTGATCGGGGCCGCCGGGGTAGACCGCCAGCTACTGCTGACACTTTCGGCCGAGGAGACCCAGATGCTCCGGCACTCGGCGGCCATCCTCGACCAGGCATACCGGTCGCTGGCCGCCGACGGCACCGCGACCGGATCGGGATAAGCCGGAATCTCGCGACAATCCAGGGCGGGATGGTCCCGCAGGTGAAAGGGCCACTCAGCCGGGATTCATCCTGTAGGGGGGATGCGCCGGCCACGGTCCAGGGGGAAGCTGCAGCAGAAGGCCGGAACCCAGCCGTTGCCCGCCGAAGGCTTGCGCCGGGCAGGTGCGTGCACTCCGGCGCTGCCTGATGACGGGAAGGACTACTGATGGCGATTGGGCCGGTGCAGCTGATCGTGCTGGGGTTTAACCACCCCGATTTCCACGGTGAGATCATCAGCGAGCTCGAGCGGCTCCGCGAAAGCGACACGATCCGGGTGATCGACTCGCTGGCTGTCTACAAGGACGCGGCCGGCGAACTGGAGGTCGAGCACCTCAGCAACCTGACCGAGCAGGAGGCCATCGAGCTGGGCAGCAAGATAGGGGCGCTGATCGGCCTGGGCGTCGAGGGCGAGGAGGGGGCCGAGGCGGGCGCGATCGCCGGCGCGGAGGAGGCCGGGGCGGAGGGTATCAGCGTGTTCGGCGATGCCGGAGAATGGGACGTGCTGGAAGATATACCGAACGACTCGGCCGCGGCGCTCGTGCTGATCGAGCACCACTGGGCGGTGCCGCTGCGGGATGCGATCGTCCGTGCGGGCGGGTTCCGTCTCGGCGACGGGTTCATCAGCCCGCTCGACCTGGTCGGCATCGGGCTGATGTCAGCCGATGAGGCCAGGGAACTGCACGCCATGGAGACATCAGCCGCCGCCGCGTCGTGACGGCTGGCCAGGAAAACCGATCGGAGGTCTGTGATGTTCGCAGGACGTAGGGTTGCACGGCGCACGAGCCGGCGCACCGCTCGGCGAGTCTCACGCCGCCGGCGGTAGCGGCAGCGGCGCCCCGCCGGGTTTTCGCATTCGGCTAATTTCGCAGGTCAGCCGATGCGCAGGGGGAGCGTGCGCGGTCCGCGGATCTGTCCCGCTGACCAGCTGACGGCGGCCGGGTCTGCCAGGGTGAACTCGGGGATCCGCTGCAGCCAGGCTGCCAGCGCGGTCCGCAGCTCCATGCGGGCCAGGTGCGAACCTAGGCACCGGTGGATCCCGAGGCCAAACGCGGCGTGCCGGTTGACCTCGCGGTCGATGACCACCTCGCCGGCCTGGTCGAACTGTGCCGGGTCACGGTTAGCGGCCGGGAACGACAGCAGGATCCAGTCGTCGGCCTTCATGTCGGCGCCGTGCCAGTGCATGTCCTCCCTTACCAGCCGCGCCATGGTCACCGGCGCATAGGCGCGCAGCAACTCCTCGGTCGCGGTAGGCAGCAGGCCGGGCTCGGCGACCAGCCGCTGCCGGTCGCCCGGGGTCTTCGCCAGGTGCCACAGCGAGGCGCCGATCGCGCTCCAGCTGGTGTCGATGCCCGCGATGAGCAGCAGGGCCATGGCGCCGACCACGTGGGACGGGTCGAGCTTGCGGCCGTAGAGCTCTGCGCTGACCAGGTAGCTCGTGAGGTCGTCGCGCGGATCGTCGATGTGGTCGTGGACCTGCGCGAGCAGGTAGTCGAACAGCCGGGACACCCGCGTGATCCGCTCGTCCGGCGGGAGGTTGATGCCTTCGAGCAGGTCCTCGACGAACTCACGGAACTGCGGTCCGTCCTCGGCCGGGAAGCCCAGCATGTCGGCGATGACCCGGACCGGAATGTGCTGCGCGTAGTCGCTGGCGGCATCGACGACATGCTGTCCTTCGAGCGCGTCGATGAGTGAGTGGCACAGCGCTCTTGTCCTCGGCTCCTGCCTGCTGACCGCGGCCTTGGTGAACGCGGGGAGCAGCAGCTTGCGCGCCTCGTGGTGGAACGGGGGGTCGGAGGTGATCGGCGGCGCGCCGCCGACCGGCGCTAGTTCGTGCGGCGGCCGGAAGTTGCTCATGATGATCGACCGCGAGGAGAAGCGCTCGGTGTCGTAGGCGATCGCCGCGACGTCCTCGTAGCGCGTTGGCAGCCACCCGCCGCCGAACCGCTCGGTGCGCGCGATCGGGCATCGCTGCCGCAGGTCGTCCTGGATCGGGTACGGGTCGGCAGCCCACTCCGGCTCGAGATGGGAGAAGTCGCTCGTCCAGTCGCGGACCGGGCCGGTGATGACCTCGCTGCGGGTACCGATGACCTGGTCTTCGCGTTCGGACCGGAAATCCGCGGTGAACCGGTCGTCGGCAGTCATGTCAGGTCTCCTCAACCAGCTCGATCGCGTGCTCGGGACAGTTGGCTACCGCCAGGCGCGCATCGCTCGCCTGGCCCGGCGGCACCGTCCCGTCGCCGAGGACCGTCCCGTAGCCCTCGTCGTCCTCGCCGAACAGGCCGGGGGCGAGGTCGTAGCAGCGGCCATGCCCCTGGCAGCGTTCGGGGTCGATCTGCACTCTCACGGCTCTGTTCCCCTCTGCAGGTCCGGTGTAACGAGCATATGATTCGCCACGGGCGGGATGCCGGGGACAGGAAAGACACCGGCGATGGCCGCCAGGGCCGGCGCGAAAATTACCCGATGCTCCGGGTTGACCTCGCCGCTGCCGCCGGGAACCGTGGGGTTGTGCAGTTGCTTGAGTGACTGCGCGGACGAGCTGATCGGCACCGGATCAGCCGCGTAACAGCAGGGAGCTGTCGTGTTGCAGGCGCGCTTTCATTTGATCACCGCGGATCCACTCCGGCTGGCTGACGTGCTCAAGTTCACCGAGACCCAGGTTCGACCCGACGTCGAGAGCCGGCCGGGAAGCCTCGGGATGTCGTTGTACGCGAACCCGGAGACCGGCGTGGCGGTACTCGAGTCCTTCTGGGCCACGGAAGAGATGCTGCAGCAGAACGAGAACCGGGGCTGGCCTGACTTCCGCGATGTGCTGCGGGCCGCCACCGGGACCATCTCCGTCGAGCGCTACCGGGTCCCGGTTTTCGAATGGGAATGGGAAGGACCGCTGCCCCCGGGGGCGGGGCTCCGGCTTACCTGGGCGGACATCGAGCCGTCGAAGGCTGACGACGCGATCGAAGTGTACGGGGACACCGCGGTCCCCCTGCTGGTGGAGACCGAGGGTTTTTGCGGGTCGCTGCTGCTGGCCGGCCGCGGCACCGGACGCTTGATCAGCGAGACCATCTGGAACAGCCCGCAGGCGCTGGCCGCGAGCCGCAGCGCCGCGGCGGCGGTCCGGGTGGACATGGTCGAGTCGGCCGGCTGCGTGATACAGGCGGTCGATGAGTACGGGCTCGTGTTCAGCTCGGCACGCAAGCCCTGACAGGGGAGTCAGGCCCGCGCGTGCTGCCTGCTCCGGCGTCGCGTCCGGGGTCCGGGACCGGTAACCGTCTGGCCTAGGTGTGATGAAAGGCCGGGTGAGGCGCATGGGAGCCGCTGCTCAGGGCGGCGACGCTGCGCTCGATGTCCCCTACCAGAAGGCGGGCCATGTCCCGGCTGAACCCGTGCCGGATCAGGATCCGCTGGACGGTCGTGTCCTGCCGGCTGGCGGGCAGCGGATAAGAGGGGACCTGCCAGCCCCGGGTCCGGAGCCGGTCGGTGAGGTCATACAGGGTGAACGGCGCTGATGTATCGGCGAGCGTGTAGCAGACGGCGGGCAGTGCGCCCTGCCCGTCGTAGAGCAGCTGGAACGGGCCGATCTTCGGCAGCCGCCCGGCTATGTAGCGGGCGTGGCCGGCACAGGCCTGGTGGATGTCGCGGTAGCCGGCGTGCCCGTGCCGCAGCAGCAGGTAGTACTGGGCGATGACCTGGCCGGCCGGGCGGGAGAAGTTCAGCGCGAAGGTGGGCAGGTCGCCGCCGAGATAGTCGACGCGGAAGACAAGGTCCTCGGGCAGGTCGGCGGCATCCCGCCACACGACCCAGCCCACGCCCAGTGGCGCGAGGCCGAATTTGTGGCCGGAGGAATTGATCGACCTGACCCTCGGCAATCCGGAAGTCCCATTCGAGGCCTGGCTGCAGGAAGGGCGCGACGAAGCCGCCCGAGGCCGCGTCGACGTGGATGGGGATGTCCAGGCCGGTCCGCGCCTGGATGTCGTCGAGTGCCGCGGCGAGCTCTCGGACCGGCTCGTAGATGCCGGTGAAAGTCACGCCCAGGGTCGTTATGACGCCGATGGTGTTCTCGTCGCAGTGGTCCGCGAGCTGCTCTGGCCGCATGCCGAGGGCGTTGCCGGCGAGGGGTATCTGCCTGAGTTCCACGTCGAAGTACCGGGCAAACTTGTGCCAGCACACCTGCACCGGGCCGCAGACCAGGTTCGGCCGGTCGGCCGGTGCCCCGCGGGCTTTCCGGCGGTCGGCACGCCAGCGCCGCTTCAGGGCCAGTCCGCCCAGCATGCATGCCTCGCTCGAGCCCTCCGTCGAGCAGCCCATGGCCCGGGCGGCGTGCGGCGCGTTCCAGAGGGCGGCGAGCATGGTGACGCAGCGGTTCTCGATGTCCGCGCTCTGCGGGTATTCGTCCTTGTCGATCAGGTTCTTGTTCACGGAAATGTCCATCAGGTAACGGACGTCGTCGTCGTCATACGTCGTGCAGAAAGTGGCGACGTTCTGCGCCGCGTTGCCGTCCAGGTAGAGCTCGTCCCTGATGAGCTCGCGGACCGTCCGGGGATCCGACTTTCCTTGCGGCATCCGGTAACGGGGCAGCTCTCTTTCCGCGAGCGGCTCGGCGTAGGCATCCTCGAAGCCACGGCTGTCGGCGCCGACGTGATAAATCGTTCCCATCGCGATCCCTCCTCATGGCCGCCGAGCGGATCCCCGGACGACACGGCCTCCGGGATTACGCGCCGGACGCGATGCAGCGCTTCGCACCCGGTAACCAAAGGCCAGCGGAACGGCCGGCGGCGTGGCGCACCCGCTCTCGGCTGTACCGTCGAGGCGGACCGCGGTTATGGTAACCGCTGTGAAGGGGTCAGCGGTGGTCATCGCGCCGGGGAGGATGCACGGGTTCGCGGCGGAGCTGACCAGTTTCGTGGGGCGGGCCGGGGAGGTAGATGAGATCGCCGGCCAGCTGGGCCAGTATCGCCTTGTGACGGTGACCGGGCCGGGCGGCTCGGGGAAGACGCGGCTGGCCGGCGAGGTCGCCAAGCAGGTGGCCAGCCGGTTCGCCGACGGGGTGTGGCTGGCGGAACTGGCCGCGGTGCGCGATCCCGCACAGGTGGCTGCTGCGGTGGCGGCTGCACTGGGAATCCGGGAGCTCCCCCCGGTGGCGGCGTCCGACGCGCTGGCTCGCGCGCTGGCCCGGCGGCAGCTGCTGCTGGTGCTGGACAACTGCGAGCACGTCATCGGCGCGGCGGCGGAGCTGTGCGGCAGGCTGCTGCTCGGCGCCGATGACGTGCGGGTGCTGGCCACCAGCCGGGAGCCGCTGCGGATAGCCGGGGAAGTGCGGTACCGGCTCGGGCCGATGACGCTGCCTGATCCCGATGACCTGGCGGCTGCGGCGGATTGCGAGGCGGTGACGCTGTTCGCGGACCGGGCTCGGCGGGTCTATCCAGGTTTCGCGCTCGACGAAGGGACCGCGGCCGCGGTGGCGCGGCTGGTGGCGCGGCTGGACGGGATGCCGCTCGCGATCGAGCTGGCGGCGGCGCGGGTGGACGCGCTTGGCGTGGCCCAGCTGCTGGACCGGATCGACGACCGGTTCGCGCTGCTGGCGGAGGGCGACCGGCTGGCCGAGGGACGTCACCAGTCGCTGGCCGCCGCGGTGCAGTGGAGCTACCAGCTGCTCGGCGACTCCGACCGCCGCGTGTTTCGCGCGGTGTCGGCGTTCCCGGGACCGTTCACCCTGGAGGGAGCAGAGGCGGTGGCCGGCGCCGGTGCCCGCCGCGCCGTGCTGCGGCTGGTGGACTGCTCGCTGCTGGCCCCGCCGCGCGTTGATCCTGATGGCCGGTCCCGGTACCCGATGCTGGAGACGCTGCGGGCCTACGGGGCCGCGCTGCTGGCCGAAGCCCGCGAAGGCGACGAGGTCGATGCGGTGCTGTCCAGATACGCGGTGAAGGTGGCCGAGGAAGCCGCTGCGGGACTGCAGACCCGCACCGGGGAGCTGGCCGGCATCCGGTATCTCGACGCCGAGGATGTCACGTTGCGTCACGCGCTGGCCTGGGCGATGGAGCACGACACCGGCACGGCGCTGCGGCTCGCACTCGCCCAGGCCCCGTGGTGGCAGCTGCGGGGCCGGCTGACCAGTCAGGTGCCGCTGCTCGTCGCTGCCGCGGAGCACGCCGCGGCGGGCAGCGACGCGTGGTGTGCCGCGCGTATGTGCCTCGGCCAGGCTGCCAGCCAGTCCGCCCATCCGGCCGGGGCGCTGGAGCACTTCACCGTGGTCCGTGACGCACTCGAAGACAACGTGCGTCCCGTGTCGCTGACCGGGCCCGTGCTGCTGGCGATCTGCCTGGGCGGCCGGTCATCGGCGCTGCTGTACCTGGGGCGGGTCGCAGAGGCGGCCGACGACGGCCGCCGGTCGCTGGCCCTGGCCCGGACGGTGGGCTACCCGGGCGGGGAGGCGATGGCCCTGGCCTGCCTCAGCGGGGCCGCCTGGTACGGCGGCGACCGGGACGGCGCCATCCAGCTCGCGCATCAGGCGCAGCAGATCCCTGGCGAGATCCCCGGCGCGGTGTACCGGGCCCTCAGCCAGATCGTGACCGTGGTGCTGACCGAGGCCGGCGACCTGGCCGCCGCCGAGCTGGCCTGCACGGCCGGGCTGACCTGGTGCCGGGAAGTTGGCGACCTGGGCAACCTGAGTTACCAGCTCTGGAACATGGCGGTGCTGGATCTGCGGGCCTGCCGCACCGAGGACGCCACGGCGCGCCTGCACGAGCAGCTCCAGATCGCCATGCAGACCGGGCTGCGGCTCGACCTGCTCGTCGGCCTGGATGGCTGCGGCTACCTGTGCGCGTTGACCCGGCGCCAGGCCGAGGCGGTGACGGTGTGGGCGGCGATGTCCGCGCTCGCCGGTCCGTGGCCGCTCCCGTACGGGCCCCGGAGTCCGGACCACCGGGACGACCTCATGTACCAGGCCCGGCAGCTGCTCGGGCCGGAAGGGACGCAGGCGGCCGAAGAGCGCGGCGCGGCGATGAGCCCGGCCACCGCGGCCGAATACGCGCTCATGCTCGCCGCGGAGCCGCAGCCGCCGGCCGGCGCCGCGGCAGCGCACAGGCCGGCGGCGGACGGGGCGGCGGCCGCGACGCCCGGCCTGGACAAGCTCAGCCCCCGGGAACGGGAACTGGTGACCCTGGTCGCCGAGGGGCGCACCGACGCGCAGATCGCGGCTCAGCTGTACATCAGCGTGCGCACGGTCAGCTCGCATCTGGACCGGATCCGGGACAAGACCGGATGCCGCCGCCGCACCGACCTGACCCGCCTCGCGCTCAGCGCCGGCCTGGTGTAACCCCAGCCCGGGTCGCTCACAGCCGGCCCAGCCGGGCTCACCCGCGCAGCGGTGTGGGTGATTTCGCCCCGGGCCATGACCGGTGCGGGTGATTCCACCCCGCGATGGCCACGGGACAAGAGGGGCCGGCCGAACCCCTGCCGCGGCCCCGGCGAGACGGGCGAATCTGGGGACGAGGGCCGGGAAAGCCGGCCAGTTCCCGATAGACAGGACAAGACAATGTCAGCAGTACTGACCCACCAGGAAACCCGGACCACTACGACAGAGCCGGCTGCGCCGGCCACCGGCGGACCGTTGCGCAGGGCGCTGCGCCGGATCCGCGCCGCCGTTCAGGAGATGAACTACGGGGCCCGGCGGGCCGTCGAGGTCCAGGCACCCTGGGTCTCTGCCGGGCGGTGACACACTAAGGAACCGTGATGAAGATGGAGTCGTTCGCGGGCAAGCTCGCGGTGGTGACCGGCGGCGGGTCCGGGATGGGCCGCGAGCTTGCCCGTCAGCTGGCGGCGCAGGGATGCTCGGTCGCGGCCTGCGACTGGCACGCGGAGGCCGTCGCGCAGGCCGCGGCCATGGCGCGGTCAGACGCCCGGCCCGGCGTCCGGGTCACCAGCCACGCCTGTGACGTCCGCGACGAGGCGCAGGTACTGCGGTTCCGCGATGAGCTGCTGGCCGGCCACGCCAGCGATCACGTTGACCTCGTGTTCAGCAACGCCGGCATCGGCGGCGGCGGCAGCTTCGTCAACGACTCCCGCGAGGAGTGGGAGCGCACGTTCGCCGTGGACTGGTGGGGGGTGTACAACTGCGCGCGCGTGTTCCTGCCGCTGCTCATCGCCAGCGGCGACGGCGTCCTGGTCAACACCAGCAGCGTGAACGGCCTGTGGGCGTCGCTCGGCCCGGGCATGCCGAACACCGCCTACGCCGCGGCCAAGTTCGCGGTCAGGGGCTTTTCCGAGGCGCTCATCGAGGACCTGCGCACCAACGCGCCCGGTGTCCGGGTGGCCGTTGTGATGCCGGGTCACGTGGGGACCGATATCGTCGCGAACAGCCTGCGCGCCCGTGGCCTGCCGGAGCCGGAGAACATGAGCGACGCACAGCTGGCGGAGCTGATCCCCGGGGACGCGCGGGCCGCGCTGATCGGCGCCGGCTTGCTGCCCGCGGGCGCGTCAGCCGAACAGGTTCGCCGGTTCCTCATCCGGGCGGCCACCGACTTCCGGGACAAGGCGCCGGTCAGCGCGGCGCAGGCGGCGACCGTCATCCTCGACGGGGTGCGATCGGGGGCGTGGCGGATCCTCATCGGCGAGGACGCCACGATGATCGACGCGGCGGTGCGCGCGAAGCCCGAGGCCGCCTACGACTACGCCGAGCTGTTCGGCGCGGCGGCACAGGAGCCACCGGGAGAAACATCCGATGGGTGAGGACGGCAGCGGGAAGTCCCGCTGCCGGCCGGGACGAACGCGCCTGTCAGGGAGATTCCGCGATCGGCGTCAGCTGCCGAGGAGCTCGCGGGCGGCCTGGACGACCTGGTCGGCTGAGATCCCGGCCGCCGCCATGAGTTCGGCGGGGGTCCCGGAGCCGGGCAGGCCGCGCACGGCCAGGTGGACGATGCGGGCCGGGCGGCCGGCGTCGCTGAGAGCTTCGAGCACCGCGCCGCCGATGCCGCCGGCCGGGTAGTGGTCTTCGACGACTATCAGCCGGTCCCCGGTCGCGTCCGCTGCCTCGATGAGGGTCTGCGTGTCGATCGGCTTGACCGAGTAGAGATCCACGACGCGGGCGCGAATGCCGTCCCGGCCGAGTTCGTCCGCCGCGGCCAGGCAGTTGTGCAGCGTCACGCCGGCTCCGATCAGCGTCACCTCGTCATCGGGGCCAGAGCGGAGTACCTTCGCGCCGCCGATCGGGAAGGCCTCGTCCGGCCCGTACAGTACCGGGTATGCGCCGCGGGTGGTGCGCATGTAGACGACGCCTTCGCGGTCGGCCATCGCCTGCACCAGCTGCGCCGTGCTGGTGGCATCGCTCGGGTACAGCACCGTGGACCCGTGCACGGCGCGCAGCATCGCGAGATCTTCGAGTGCCATCTGCGACGGTCCGTCGGCGCCGATCTCGACCCCCGCGTGCGAGCCGCACAGCCGGATGTTCGCCTCGGAGATGGCCGACATCCGGATGAAGTCGTACGCGCGGGTGAAGAACGCGGCGAAGGTGGCGGCGAACGGGACGTACCCGCGGACAGACATGCCCACGGCGGCCGCGATGAGCTGCTGTTCGGCAATGAACATCTCGAAGTAGCGCTCCGGATGGACTTTGGCGAATTCCTCGGCGTGGGTGGAGTTGCCCACCTCGCCGTCCAGTGCGACCACATCCGAACGCGCGCCGACCGCGGCCAGCGCCTGGCCGAAGGCCAGCCGCGTGGCGACCTTGGCCCCCAGCTCGTACTGGGGCAGGCTCACCTCGCCACTGGGCCGGTCCCTGGGAGTTCCGTCCTCCGGCTGCTGGCCGCTGACGGTCAGGTGGCGCTCGCCGCCCAGCTCGATGATGGCCCGCTCGGCCATGTCTGCGGGCAGCGGCCTGCCGTGCCAGCCTTCCCTGTCTTCGACCTCGGAGAACCCCCGGCCCTTGCGGGTGCGGGCCAGGATCACCGAGGGCCGGTCGGCAGCGGCCGCATCGTCGAACGCCTTGTCGATCTCGCCCAGATCGTGCCCGTCGATGGGGATGGCCCGGCAGCCGAACGCCTCAATCCGCTTGGCGTAGGTGTCCAGGTCCCAGCCGAGCTCGGTCGGGCCGCGCTGGCCGAGGCGGTTGACGTCGACGATCGCGGTCAGGTTGTTCAGCCGGTAGTAGGACGCCTTGTCGAAGGCTTCCCACATGGATCCTTCGGCCATCTCGCTGTCGCCGCACAGCACCCAGACCCGGTACGGCAGCTCGTCGAGATACCGGCCGGCCAGGGCGACGCCGACGCCGTCGGGCAGTCCCTGACCGAGCGACCCGGTGGCCACGTCCACCCACGGCAGCACCGGGGTGGGGTGGCCCTCCAGCCTGGAGCCGAATCTCCGGTACCCGGTCATCAGCTCCTCGTCCGACACGACCCCCGCCGCCTTGAACATCGAGTACAGCAGCGGTGAGGCATGGCCCTTGGAGAAGATCAGGTGGTCGTTGGCGGGGTTGTCCGGCTGCTGCCAGTCGTAGCGCAGATGCCGGGTCATCAGCACCGCCATCAGGTCGGCGGCCGACATGCTCGAAGTCGGATGGCCGGACCCGGCGGCGGTGCTGCACCGGATCGAATCGACCCGCAGCTGCTGGGCAAGTTCATGGATGTCGTCCAGGGTCTGCACGGTCATGACCGTCTCCTGCCAGGTTCCACGTCAAAACGATGGGCGCGTGCCGCCGCCGTTGGTCAGACTCTCACAGTCCCGGCGGGTAGCGATCACGGCCCCTGGCTGTCTGCGTCGTCGGCTCCCGCCGCAGTCGCCGACAGGGCCGGGTGCTCGGGCGTGCCTGCCGTCAGCGGCACCGCGCGAGAGCGGACCAGTCCCAGCTGCACAAGCTGGCGGGGGAACACGGCGTCGAGTACCCAGTCGGTGGCGATGCGGGTCCGGTTGGCGGGCATGCTCAGCAGGTGGTATCCGCGGGTCACGGCCTTGGCAGGCAGGCCGGACAGCCGGACCCCCAGCGGGTCCGCCGCCGCCTCGGTCCCGCCCAGATCCACGACGAAGCCGAGATCATGGTGCCGGTAGGCGCGAGGCCCGGCCCGGCCGCCGCCCAGGCCGTAGCGGGCGGCGACGTTCTCGGCGGCGAGCTTGCCCTGGCGCTCGGCGTGCTGGGCCGTCATCGCGGTGATCGACCCGGGCCTGGTGAGATCGGGGACCGCGGCGGCGTCACCGCAGGCGTGGATCTCGGGGTGGCCGGGCACGGTCAGGTACTCGTCGACCGTGAGCCGGCCCTGCCGCATCGGCAGCCCGAGCCGGGCCACCATCGGGTCGGGACGCACGCCGACGCACCAGATCAGCGATCTGGTCGGCACGACTTCGCCATCGGACAGCGTCACCGCGTCGGCGGCGGCGTGCTCGACGCTGGTGCCGGTGCGGATCTCCACTCCCCGCGCGGACAGCACCCTGGTGGCGCTGGCTGACAGCCGGGGGTCAAGCTCCGGCGTGATCCGTGGCGCCAGGTCAATCAGCAGCCAGCGCAGCCGCTGGCCGGCCAGGCCGGGCCGGCGGTGCGCCGCGATCTTGGTGAGCAGCTGACCGCTGGCCGCCACCTCGGTGCCGGTATACCCGGCGCCCACCACCACGAAGGTGCAGCGCGCATCCCGCTCGGCCTGGTCGCCGGCCAGGTCGGCCAGCGCGATCTGGCGCAGCAGGTGATCACGCAGGTAAAGCGCCTCGGCCAGGCTCCGGAACCCGTGCGCGTGATCGGCCACGCCGGGAATGGGCAGCAGCTTGTTGACGCTGCCCAGCGCGATCACGAGCTGGTCGTAGCCGATCGTCCTGCGGTTGCCCTCCGGATCGGTCATGGCCAGCTGCCGGGCGCCGGTGTCGACGTCGGTGACCGCGCCCAGCACGTTGCGTACGCCGCGGCAGCTGGTGGCCAGCGGCGCGGCCACCGTGCGCGGGTCGAGGATCCCGGCCGCCACCTCCGGCAGCAGCGGCAGGTAGAGGAAGTAGTCGGTCGGATTGACCAGGACGACGTCGAGCTTCCCCCGGGCCAGCCGTCCCAGCCTGCGGGCGGCGTGAAAGCCTGCGAAGCCCGCCCCGGCGATGACCACCCGCGGGCGAGGACCGGTGCTGCCATGCGCGCTCATGACCCACCCATTGCCCGATCAAGGCGATGCAAACGGCGAGAGCCGCCTGCCGCTGGGAAAGCCAGCCGTCAGGTGCCAGCGGGTGCCCGGTGCGCGCTGCGGTAGAGGTCGATCAGTTCGTCGGTGGTGGTGGCGTCGGTGGCACCTTTGTCCTCGCGCCATCTGCCGGTGAACCGCGGGAACCGCATCGCGAGCCCGGCGTCCGGTTTGATCTGGCCCCAGGCCGCGGTGTAATTCGGTGAGAGGGTGAGCTCGGCGCCGAGGATTTCCAGCACGACCCCGGGCTCGAACCACACGTCGGCCTGCTGGCGTGCGTTGACCCGGGCGGGCCGGCCGGGGCTGGCCAGCGGGGCCAGCCGGGCGGGAAGCGCGGCCAGCTCGGCGTCGGAGAACCCGGTGCCGCACTTGGTCACCGTCCGGAAAACGTCGGCGGCGGGGTCGTAGGCGGCCAGCAGCAGGGCACCGTAGACGCCGGCCCGGCGGCCGCGCCCGGCCAGCGCGCCGACGACGACCAGGTCGATGGTGTCCGACAGCTCCGCGCGGTAGTCCCGCTTGAGCTTGATCCACAGCCAGCCGCGCGCGCCGGCCCGGTAGCTGGCGTCCGGGCTTACCGACTTGCACACCAGCCCTTCGCAGCCGTCGGTGACCGCCTGCTCGAATGCCGCCTCAAGCTCGGCCGGGGTCGTCACCCGGGCGGCTGTGGTGAGCCGCAGCTGGGGCGACACGGTGATCGCCGCGGCCAGTTCGGCGCGCCGCTGTGGGTAGGACAGCGTGGTCAGGTCCTGGCCGTCGGCGTAGAGCAGCTCGAAGCAGAACAACCCCACCGGCACGTCGCGCACGGCCTCGGAGATACCGTGCTTGCGCCGCCGGAGCATGACCTCGCCGAACGGGCGCAGCTCCCCGGCGGCGGCGTCGAACGCGACGACCTCCCCCTCGACGATCGCCTCGCGCGGACCCAGCCCGGCCGCCAGCACCTCGACCACATCGGGGAACTGGGTGGCGACCCGCTCCAGCCGCCGGGTGAACAGCTCGATCGTCCCGTCGGCGGTCCGGTGCGCCTGCACCCGGACGCCGTCGTACTTGTACTCGGCCGCGCACTGCCCGCCCAGCTTGGCGAGGATCTCGGCAGGCTCGGACAGCCGCTGCGCGAGCATGGCACGCACCGGGCTGCCGGGGCGCACCTGCATCTGCTCGACCGCCGCCACCCCGCCGTCCACCAGTGTGGCCGCGACCCGGCCGAGGTCGCAGCAGATGTTGTAGGCACGCTCCAGCACCGGCCGGGCGGCCCGCCCGCCCGCGTGCACCTGGGCGAGCGCGTCCAGGATGGTGGGCGTGCCGATGCCCAGCCGCAGGCTCCCGGTGACCAGGCGCAGCAGGTAGCGCGCCTCCAGCGGGGTGGCCTCGCCGAGCAGGCCGGCCAGCAGGTCCAGCTTGCGACCCTGCGAGCCCGGCCCCTCGGCCTCGGCGATCTGGTACAGCGTGCTCACCACGGCCGTGACCCCCAGGGAGGGCGGCCGGCGCGCGGCGGTCACGGTCAGCAACTGCTCGGCGGCCTGGCCGAGGTCGCCGGTTTCCCGCACGCTGGCGGCGACCTGCTCGGCGCGGGTGCCGGTGGCGGCGGCGACCGCGCGGATGGCGAGTTTCTCGGCCAGGCCGAGATCCACCCCGGCGAACTCCGGCGCGATCAGCCCCTGGCACAGGTAGCACACCGAGGGCAGCAACTCGGGCGGGGTGGCGGCGACCAGGGCGGCCAGCCGGTCGATCAGCGCCAGCCGGCCGGTGGCCTGCTCCAGGTCGCGGTAGGCCTCGGCGACGGTCTGGTACCTCACGGCGCTCCCTCCGCTTCACTCGATCATGACACGTCAGGGAGGCGGGCCGGCGGCCAGTGCGAACGCCGGGGCGGGCTAGCGGGGCAGGAAATCGAGCAGCAGCGCGTTCACCTGGTCCGGGGCGTCGAGCTGCATCCAGTGACCGGGGCCGTCCAGCCGTTCGTACCGCCACGGGCCGGCCACGCTTGCCGCGGAGTCGGTCATCTGCACCTCGGTGAGGGCGATGTCTCCGCTGCTCCACACGCCCATGGTGGGTGCCTGCACGGGCGGAAGCTGCGGCGGGGGACCCAGCCACGATTCGGGCGGGACGTTGGCCCGGTACCAGTTCAGGGCCGGGGTAAGCGAGTCGTTGGCTTCCAGTTCGGCGATCACCTGGTCGGCGTCGGGGTGCCGTGCCCAGCGCCGGAAGTTGGCCCAGCTGTCCTCGGACAGCCAGCGTTCGGCCACGCCGGGGAACTGGAACAGCAGCATGTACCACGACTTCTCCCGCTGCTGCATCGTGCGGCGGAAGGTCACCGGGCTGCCGACCGACAAGGCGACCAGGTGGTCGACGCTGTCGGGCGCGAAAGAGGCGAGCCCCCAGGCCAGGGCGGCGCCCCAGTCGTGGCCGACGACGTGCGCGCGGGAGATCTCCAGGCTGGCCAGGATGGCCATGACGTCCATGGCCACGAGCGGGAGCGCGTAGGCCTCGACGCCCTCCGGCTTGCCGGACCGCCCGTACCCGCGCAGGTCGGGGACGATGACCTGGAACCCGGCCTCGGCCAGCGCCGGGACCTGGTGGCGCCACAGCCGCCCGGAGTCGGGGAAGCCGTGCAGCAGAACCACCGGACGGCCCTCGCCGGCCACCTCGTACTGCGTGCCCACGCCGTCCACGTTCACTCTGCCCATGCGTCCTCCTTGCTCGCCCCGCGGACTCGCATGGTAGCCACACCGCGAGGAGGTCAGGCCGCCTGGGTGACGGGACTCAGCCAGCGGCCCCGGCGAGCGCGTTCTCGGCCCAGGTCCGCAGCGCGGGCGGCGGAAGGGCGCCTATCTGCCGGGAAACCACCCGTCCGTCGCGCAGCATCAGCAAGGTCGGGATGGCCTGAGCTTCGAACCGCTGTGCCAGCTGCGGCGAGTCGTTGACGTTCACCTTGACCAGCTTCACCTGGCCGGCCAGGTCGCGGGTCAGCTGCTCGAGCGCGGGACTGACCATGCGGCAGGGGCCGCACCAGGGCGCCCAGAGATCGACGATGACCGGGATCTTGGCGGCCTCCGCGACGTCACCGAAGGTGGTGTCGTCGGCGTCGGCGATCCACGGCAGCGGCTCATGGCACTTGCCGCAGCGTGGCGTCCCGGCGGCCGCGTCCGGCACTCGGTTCTTCTGCCCGCATTGCTCGCAGCGGACCAGCTCGTTCGCCATGGCTTCATTATCACTCGCCGGCCCCGCCGGTGCCGAGGTCAGACCCGCCGGTCACCCCTCGCTGCGGGCGTAAACCTCAAGATCGGTGGCCTTCGCCGAGAGCCACACCTGGCTGCCGGGGTGCAGCGACAGCTCGGCGACCGCGGCGGGCGTGACGTCGGCCAGCGCGGCTGGCTGTCCCTCGAGGTCGAGCCGGATCCGGTCGGCCAGCAGGGTGAGCCCGGTGATCCTCGCCGGCCAGGTGTTGCGGGCGCTGCTTGGCTGCGGGAGCTCGGCGCTGACGACGATGGCTGACGGCCGCAGCGCGACCAGGACATCGCCGCGCTGGCCCCGGTCGGGAACGACAAACGCGCCGCCTTGGGCGAGTTTCACCTCCGGCCCGTCGGCCTGGCCGGAGTACAGGTTCAGGCCGACGAGCTTGGCCACGTAGTCGGTGGCGGGCTGACGGGCAATCTGCGCGGGAGCGCCCTCCTGGACGATGCGCCCGCTTTCCAGGACGATGAGCCGGTCAGCCAGCACCAGCGCTTCGAGTGCGTCGTGGGTGACCAGCAGGCACGGCCCGGCGAAGTCGGCCAGGTGCCGCTTCAGCTCGGCCTGCACGTCAAGGCGGGTTCCGGCGTCCAGGGCGGACAGGGGTTCGTCCAAGAGCAGCAGTGCCGGCTGCCCGGCCAGCGCGCGGGCCAGCGCCACCCGCTGCGCCTGCCCGCCGGACAGCTGATCAGGCTTGCGGCCGGCGAGGTCAGCCAGTCCGAGCCGGCCGAGCCAGTAACTGGCTGCTGACCTGGCCGCCCGCCTCCCCACGCCCCGGGCCCGCGGCGAGAACGCGACGTTGTCGGCTACCGTCAGATGCGGGAAAAGCCGGTAGTTCTGGAACACGAAGCCGACCGGCCGCCCCGAAGCCTCGATGAACGTTCCGGTGTCCGCGTCGTCCATCACCTGCCCCGCGAGCATGATGCGCCCTGCGGAAACGGGAGTCAGGCCGGCGACCGCGCTGAGCAGCGTGGACTTTCCCGCCCCGTTCGGTCCCAGCAAGCCGAGGACCTGACCCGCCGCCGCGCAGAGGCTGACGGCAAGGGTGAAGGCGCCCCGCGTGACCTCGGCATCGACGACCAGGCCGTCGCTGCCTCCCGGTGTCATGTGACCGAGCCGCCCCGCAGCCAGTGGTCGCGCAGCGAGACCAGCACCACCACGGAAACCACCAGCAGCACCAGGCTGAGAGCGATCGCCGCATCCGGGTCAGTCTCCAGCGCGTAGTACACGGCGATAGGCATCGTCTCCGTCTCGCCGGGGAAGCTGCCGGCGAAGGTAATCGTCGCCCCGAACTCGCCAAGGGCCCGCGCCCAGCACAGCACCGCGCCCGCGCCCAGGGAGGGGGCGATCATGGGGACGGTGACGCGCAGGAATACCGTCATCCGCTTCGCGCCCAGGGTGGCCGCCGCTTCCTCGAAGCCCTGATCTGCCGAGCGCAGCGCTCCCTCGACGGTGATGATCAGGAACGGCATGGCCACGAAGGTCTCGGCCAGCACCACGGCAATGGGCGTGAACGGGATGGTTATCCCGAACCAGGAGTCCAGGTAGCGGCCGATGAATCCGGTTCGCCCGAACGCCAGCAGCAACGCGACCCCGCCCACCACCGGCGGCAGCACCAGCGGCAGGGTCACCAGGGCCCGCAGCAGCCGCTGCCCGGGGAACCGGGTCCGGGCCAGCACCCACGCCAGCGGCACCCCGATGACCAGGGAAATCGCCGTGGTCAGTGACGCGGTCCAGAGCGAGAGAATCAGCGCCTGGGTGGCGTCGGATCCGCTGAGCGCCGGCCCATATGGCCCCAGGGAGCCCGGATCACGAGCCCGGCCAGCGGCAGCACCAGGAAAACGACCGCGATCAGGGCCGGCGCCAGCAGCGGCGCAGGCACCGACCGCGAGGCACCGCCCCGAGCAGCCCGCCTGGCTCGTTCCCGGGCTGTCAGGTGCGACGGGGCGGGAAGGGTCACCGCGGCAGCTCCGGAGGGTTAGGTCAGGGCTTCTTGAACCCCGCTGCGGTGAGCACCTGCTGGCCCGCGGGTGACAGCACATAGGAGACGAAAGCCTGAGCTTCGGACTTGTGCTTGCTACTGGTGATGGTAGCGATCGGGTACAGCGTCGATGCGTTGTCCTTGGCCGGGATCTTCACGCCCTTGACCATGCTGCCGGCCGCCATCACGTCGGTCACGTACACCATGCCCGCATCCACATTGCCGGTCTCGACCTGGGTCAGCACCGACTTCACGTCGGGTTGCAGCGTGACCGGCTTGACCGTGATCCCGGCGTTCTTGAACACCTCCGCGGCCACGACACCGCACGGCACCTGCGGCTGGCACAACGCGACCTTGACGGATTTCTTCGCCAGGTCGTTGACCGATGTCACCTTTGCCGGGTTACTCGGGGGCGTGGCTACTTCCATGGTGTTCTTCGCGAAATCCTGCGGGTTGGCCGCGTCGCCCGCCTTGACCACCGTGTCCATGTTCGCCGGGGCCGCCGAGGCGAACACGTCCGCGGGCGCGCCGCTGGTGATCTGCTCGGACAGGCCGGAACTCGGCCCGAAGCTGAACTTCACCGTGTCGCCCGAATGGGCGGCCTCGAATTGCTTGCCCAGCTGGGTGAACGTCCCCATCAGCGACGCCGCGGCGAATACGGTGATCGCACCTGTAGACGAGGACGCCGGGCTACTCGTGCTTGAAGCCGAGCTTCCTGAACCGCTACTGCCGCAGCCCGCGACGGCGACTGCCCCCAGTGCGGCAATAGCGAGAACGAAACGGCGCATTATCAACTCCTAGGATGGACCTTGCCGGGCCGTGATCAGCCCGCCTCGGGGATCTCCACAGAAACATTGGTGGCCTTAACCATGGCCACCGCGAGCATTCCGGGCTCCAGGCCGAGTTCGTCCGCGGCCTTGCGGCTGAGCAGCGACACGAATCTGTGCGGCCCCGCCTGGATCTCGACCTGGGCCATCATGGCATCCCGGACCACCCGGCTGACCAGGCCGCTGAACCTGTTCCGCGCCGAATGCGCCACCACCGCCCTGCTCTCGGCGTGGTCGGCCGACGCCGCCAGGTCCTGCGCGAACCGGGCCAGCGCCGCTCCGTCCACGGCGAGCCGCCCTGAGGTGTCGGTGGTCGTCTCGATCCGTCCGCCCAGCGGCGCACCGTGTCGGTGCTGACCCCCAGCAGGCTGGCAGCCTCCTTGATGCGGAACGTCGGCATTCTGCGACTCTAACTCAGATGCGACGGCAACCACCAATAACAGGCGCGTTCACGCCCGTTATCGCCGGGCTGATGGCACTTATGCGCATGAGGAGTTCGGTCAGTGCTGCCAGTACAGCGCCGGTGGCGGGGCTCCGGTGAGGGGTGGCTTGTCCGGTCGCAGCAGCACGATGTCGGTTCCGTCCGGATCATGCGTGGTGATGCCGACGATCTCCTCGTCCGCGTGGCGCGCGTACGGCACCGAGTCGCGGGTGAGCCGTTCCTCCACGGCGTCGAGATCGACGGGGTCGCTGACCCGCCAGAACAGGCGGGTCACGCCGGTCTCGCCGGTGTGGTGCCTGGCGCCTTTGTCGATCACGCGGATGACCAGCATGTCACCGGTGTCATCGGGGCCGCGGAGCACCGCCAGCGTGCCATCGTTCCAGTTGACCTTCAGCCCCAGCACGTCCTGGTAAAACGACAGCGACTGGTCGAGGTCGCGGACCTGCAGGTATACGCCGAAGATCCCCGGTGGGTACAGCTTCTTGGTTGCCATCATCTCCTCATTCCCTGATCGGGCAGCGTGATTCCCCGAGCCACATTACGGACGTCGCGACGTCACGCCTTCCTGGCGACGGCACGAACGGTCGTGGTCGCGGCCGGGTGCTCAGCGCTGGCCCGGGTATCGTCTAGCCCACAGGTCCCGTGGTCTCGGCGGTGCAGCGGTGCAGGACATCCTCAGCCAGGGCGGGGGCCGCAAGCCCAGGTCGTGGCGGCCCTGGGCGGCGGCGGCCGCCGTGCTCCTGGTGGCGGCCGTCCTCATCGTCCAGCACCTGCCGGGCCACCGGCGGGCGCGAGACCAGGCTGGCCGGCCGGCCGTCACCGCCACGCCGGCCGCCTCCGGTGCTGCCGCGGTCGTGGCCGGGCAGCCGCAGGGACCAGACGGAATCATGGGACACACCCTGCCCTGGGATGCCCGGCTCAGGCTGCCGGCCACCGGGCAGCGCCCGGCCTGGTTCTGGCCGGCCACCGGCCAGGCGACGCCGATCGGCGGCCTGCTGCCGCAGCGGTCCGGCTATCAGTTCACCCGCGTATCCGGCGGCTGGGCGATCCAGGCCAATTCCGGTGCCCAGCCAGGCTGCGGAAGTTGCGCCGGACCGCTCCGTCCGGTCTATTTCCTCGCCGACGGCGCCGGGGCGGTGACCCGGGTCGGCACGGCGGACGCGGTCGCGCCTGGCGCTGCCGCGGGGGCCTTGTGGCTGACCAGCTATCCACCGGGCGCCGATGCGCGCACCGCGTCCGGCACGGCGCGGCAAATCAGCGTCGCCGGCGCGCCGCCCGGACCGCCGCTGACCCTGCCCGCCGGGTACGTGATCGACCAGGCGACCGGCCGCGGGCTGCTGCTTGCCCCCGTGGCCCCGCGGTCGGGAACGGCGGCCTACGAACTGTGGCATCCCGGCGCCCGGCAGGCCAGCCGCGCCTTTGCCGGGGTGATCGCCGCCAGCGCACGCGAGATCGCCTGGGCGGCGCCTTGCGCCCGGCAGTGCCGGGTGCACGTGCTGAACCTGGTCACCGGGCAGCCCACCGTGGTCGTCCTGCCGGCCGGGAATTCGGTGGCCAACGCGGCCTTCAGCCCCGACGGGCGCTTTCTCGCGCTCCAGGTGAGCTTCGCCGACAACGGGGACGACGGCGCACTGGACATGCAGCTCGACATGGCGTCGGTCGCCACCGGTCGCCTGATGAACGTGCCGAGAGTGTCGGTAAGCAGCGATGCCCTGGTCAGCTTCGGCTGGCTCGCAGGCCGCGACGTCCTGATCGCCGCGCTGAGCTTCACGGCCAGGGTGCAGCTGGCGGCGTGGCACCCCGGTGCCGCCCGGCTGGCCGTCGCGGACGTGAGATCCAGGCAGAGTCCGGCCGACCTGATCATCGGGCCGGCCCCCCGTTAGCGCCAGGGAGCAACCTTTCGGCCGGGCCCGTCGTGCAGCGACTATGTGAGGAGTGTTCCGGGCCTGTCCTTGGCCGGCCGCCCGGCCATCCCCCTGCTGCCGGCGGAGTTCACCGGGGCGGGGCGGCGAGGTACTCGTGCACGAGGCGGACCGCCGTGGCACCGTCGCCGACGGCGGAGGCGACCCGCATGATCGAACGGTGCCGGGCGTCTCCGGCGGCGAAGACGCCGGGCACGGAGGTCTCCAGGGGCAGCGGCGGGCGTTCGAGCGGCCACCGCGCCGGCGGCGCGGCGTCCCGGGCGATGTCCCGCCCGGTCAGGATGTAGCCGGACTCCAGCTGAACTGCCGCGGGCAGCCATTGCGTGCGCGGCGCGCCGCCGATCAGCACGAACAGCGCCGCCGCCGGGACCTGCTCTTTCCTGTCGTGCTGCCGGTCGTACAGGGTGAGCGCGTCGAGGTAGGCCTCGCCGTGCCCGTCGGTGACCTCGGTGCGCGGGCGCACCGCAATGGTGGAGGTGGCTTCGATCTCCCGGACCAGGTAGTCCGACATCGAGCGGGCCAGGCCGTCCGCCCGCACCAGCATGGTCACCCGCCTGGCATATCGTGCCAGGTGCAGCGCGGTCTGGCCGGCCGAGTTCCCGCCGCCCACGACGAAGACGTCGCGGCCCTCCATCGCCCCCGTCTCGCTCCCGGCCGCGCCGTAGAACACGCCAGCGCCAACCAGCGCCTCAAGGCGCGGCGCGCCGAGACGGCGCCATGCGATGCCTGGCGCGACGATGACCGCCTTCGCGGCGACCCGGCGGCCTTGGCCGAGGTGCACGATCCGGTCGTGGCCTCGGCATTCCAGGCCCGTCGCGGGCCGGGAGAACACCATGTGCGCCCCGAACATCCAGGCCTGCTCGCACGCGTGCCGGGTGAGCTCATGCCCGCTGATGCCGTGCAGGAAGCCCGGGTAGTTCCGGATCATCGGGCTGCTCCCGGCCTGGCCGCCGGAGACGGTCTCTTCGAGCACGACCGTCTGGAGACCTTCGGAGGCGGCGTAGACGGCGGCCGCAAGGCCGGCGGCCCGGCCCCTACGATGACGACATCGCACGCATCGACGTCGCTGTCGATGGTCCCGCCGGTGGCCTTGATGATCTGGGCCCGGGTGGGCTCGACCATCGTGTAGCCGTCGTGGCGGACCACGACCGGCAGCCGTGATGCGTCCAGGCGGTGCTCGTTAAGCAGCTGGCGGCCTTGCTCGGTTTCGGCGCCGTGGAACTGGAACGGCACGCTGAAGCGGGTGAGCAGTTCCCGCAGCTCGTGGGTGCGGCGGTCGTTGAGCGGTCCGATGATCCGGAACAGCGCGAAGCCGGATTCCCGGTCCTTCGCCCAGTCGGCCAGGAACCCGCTGACCGTGCGGTAAAGATCTTGTTCGAGCATCCATGGCTTGGTGAGGTGGTAGTCGGCCTGGCCCAGTGTCATGGCCTGGACGACCGGGCTGCGCGCTGAGTAGTCGCGCTCCACCAGGAGCACCCGCTTGGCCCGCGGGTGCATCCGGTGGGCACGGGCCAGGAAGTCGACTCCGGCCATCTCGCTCATGTGGTAATCGGCGACGAGCAGCGCCACCGGCTCGCGCCGGCCGGCCATCTCGCGCAGCCGTGCCAGGGCAGCCGCGGCCGATGATTCACCGATGACCCGGAAGTCTTGGCCGAACCGCCGGCCGAGATCGTCGCGGAGCGTGCGCATCACCCCGGGGTCGTCATCGATCACGAGCAGGACGGGTTGTGACACCAGGTGCCTGCTCAGCCCCGCGCCGGCCGCGGTACCGGCTGCTGTTGCCCTCATACCAGAACGCCTCCCCATGCCTGGCTAGATGCGCACGCACCGCGAACCTAGGGCCGGCACCGTTCGCCGGGCGTTCGCCAGGCCCCCGGCCGCCGGCTCGCCGTCAGGGACTTCATCCGGGCATGCCGCGACGCGGCCGACTCGCCCCTGGACGGTCTGGCGCGCTAGTTTGTTTGCCCGTTGCGCGTGCCATTTTGTTTGCCCGTTGCGGGTGGCGTTTCGGCGCCGCACGATGACATGCGCGGCGGCTTGCGGCAAGTGTTCCCGGTCGGGGAGGGTGCATGGATCGGCTCAGCGTCGGGGTGATGGCCCGGTCACGGAAGGAGAACGAGCTGCGGCTGGCGATCCACCCGCTGCACATCGAGCAGATCGCGGCCGGCCTGCGGCAGCGCATCTACCTTGAGCATGGCTACGGCGAGCGGTTTGGTGTGCCGGACCGGCGGCTGGCTGCCCTGGTCGCCGGCCTGCGCACCCGTGAGCAGCTGCTGGCCGACTGCGACGTCATCGTGCTGCCCAAGCCGCTAGCGCAAGACCTGAGGGAGATGCGGGCGCACCAGGTGCTGTGGGGCTGGCCACACTGCGTGCAGAGCCCGGACATCACCCAGCTGGGCATCGAGCGGCGGCTGACCATGATCGCGTTCGAGGCGATGAACCACTGGACCAGCGACGGCTCGTTCCAGCTGCACGTCTTCCACCGCAACAACGAGATGGCCGGCTACTGCTCGGTGCTGCACGCCATGCAGCTCACCGGGATCACCGGTGAATACGGCCGCCCGCTCCGCGCCGCCGTCATCAGCTTCGGTGCGACCGGCCGGGGCGCCGTGACCGCGCTGAGCGCGCACGGCGTGACCGACATCCACGTGCTCACCCTGAGGGATGTCAGCACTGTCGCCCCGCCGGCCCAGGCGGCCCGCATCGTGCAGTTCGAGCGCGACCCCGGCCGCCCCGGCCGGTGCCAGGTCCTCGGCGCAGCCGGGCCGGTGCCGCTGGCCGACTATGTGGCAGGCTTCGACCTCCTGGTTAACTGCGTGCTGCAGCAGCCCAGCGCGCCGCTGATGTTCGTCACCGGCGACGACCTGGCCGCGTTCTCGCCGGGCAGCCTCATCGTCGACGTGTCGTGCGACGCCGGGATGGGATTCAGCTGGGCGCGACCCACGTCATTCGCGGATCCGATGTTCACCGTCGGCGACAGCGTCCACTACTACGCCGTGGACCATAGCCCCTCGCTGCTGTGGAACTCCGCCAGCTGGGAGATCAGCGAGGCCCTGCTGCCCTACCTGAGCACGGTGCTCGCCGGGCCCGGCGGCTGGGACGGCGACCCGGTTATCGCGCGGGCCATCGAGATCCGCGACGGCGTCGTCCGCAACCCGGACATCCTGTCCTTCCAGCACCGCGCGCCGGAGTATCCCTACCGGCGGCTGCCTTAGCCCTCGGCGGTGCGGGCCCGCGGCATAGCTCGTTGCTTTGGATACATAGCCAGCGCATCTTGGACGCGCTGCCTGGCCGGCAGGTCTGCTGGAGGAGCAGGTCGTTCGCCCAGCGGGGCAGCCGCCGTGACGGCGGCCCGGTTCCGCCTGCCGGGGCGGATGAGGATGGCCTGCTGGACCGGATCGAGGAGGCACAGGTGAACGTTTCTGACCAGGTAAGCGCCCTGCAACAGCGGGTCACGGATCTGAAGAGCTCTTTCGACGCGGCCAGGCGGGAAACGAACGAGCAGGTCAAGGCCCGCATCGACAAGCTCAAGGCGGATATCGCAACCCGCCAGGATGCCGCCAAAAAGCAGGCCGAGCAGGCCGCCGGCCGCACCGAGAGCCAGTGGCAGTCGCTCAAGGCCGATGCTGCGGCCAAGCGGGCCGACCTGCAGGCCCGCGTTGATCGCCAACGCGACGAGCGTGACGCCAAGAAGGCAGAGAATGATGCCGAGGACGCCGAGGACGACGCCGCCGATGCCCTCGACTACGCCTCGTGGGCTGTCGACCAGGCTCAGCTGGCGGTCCTTGACGCGATCGACGCTCGTTCCTGGGCCGATGCACGGGCCGCAGCGACGCCATCGAGCTAGGCAGCAGCGGGTTGAGGCCGCCGGGATCATCGCATACTGGCTTCATGATCTCGGCATCAGGCCAATCCGCCCGCCAGCGCCAGCCCTCCTCTGCGGTGCGGGTGACCTGCGCCATGCTGGGCGGAGTCGCTGCCGGGGTGATCTTCTCGCTGTTCACCGTGCCCGCGGCGGCGGTTCTGCTCGGCTGGGACACCGCCGTCGTGATCTATCTGACCTGGATCGGGAGCTCGGTATGGCACCTGGATTCCGGCAGCACGGCCCGGCTCGCCCAGCGGGAAGATCCCAGTAGCGCAGTAGCAGAGCTCGTGATCGTGGGCGCGGACACCGCCGTGCTGGTTGCGGTCGGCTTTGCCCTGGTCAGGGCCGGCCACGCCACCGGAGGAATGAAGGCGTACCTGATCACGCTCGGCGTGCTCAGCGTGGTGCTGTCCTGGACGGTCGTGCACGCGGTGTACGCGCTGCGATACGCCCGCGCCTACTACTCCGAGCCGGCCGGCGGCATCGCGTTCGGTGAAAGCGATCCGCCGACCTACCTGGACTTCGTCTATTTTGCCTTCACGATCGGGATGACTTTCCAGGTATCGGACACACCTACCAGCTCAAGGCCCGTCCGGCGGATAGTGCTGCATCACGCGCTGCTTTCTTACCTGTTCGGCGCCGTACTTCTGGGGCTTGTCATCAATGTGGTCGCGACCCTGCTGAGGTGACCAGGCCGGGTAGCAATCGTGCTATTGGTCTCAGGTATTGGCCAGCGGTGCCCGCTGGCGGTTGCACTGTTCCCAGCCGGAAGTTGCCGACCGGAGGATCAGATGAGCGCCAGCGTGGTCGAGGGTACGGGCAATACCGGGCAGCCCGGGCCCAGCCAGGCGTCCGCTGACACCCCAGCCGAAGCACAGACAAGGCGGGGACGGCTGCGCGCCGCCGCGGCTGCGCGCGGCGTCCCGCTGGCGACGATCATCACCGCCGTCGCCGTGGTCGCTCTTACTTACGTGGCAGCCAAGCTCGCCTACCGGCTGCGAGACATCATTCTCCTGATCGCCGTCGCGGGATTCGTCGCCCTGATCCTGAACCCGCTGGTGGTGTACGTGCAGCGGCGGGTCCGCCGGCGCGGGTGGGCCGTGGCCATCGTCACCGTGTGGGCGGCCCTGGTGTTCGCCGGCCTGCTGCTGGCGTTCGGCTACCCGCTGGTGAACGGGCTGACCCACCTGGCGCACCGGCTGCCCTCGTACGTACATTCCGCGGCCGAGGGCCGCGGCTGGATCGGCCACCTGATCCGCCGCCTGCACCTGACCGCATGGGCGACGCGGAACGCCCCGAAATTGCAGAGCCTGGGGGCAAGCCTGGCCAAGCCGGCCCTGTCCTTCGGCAAGGGCGCGGCGTCATTGCTGGCCACGCTGGCCACCATCGCCGCGCTCGTCGTGCTTCTCCTGCTCGAGGGCCCGAAGATGCGCCGCGGGCTGCTGGGCCTGATGTCCGCGGACCGGGCGGCCCGCTACGCGCGGGTAGCGCACGAGATCAACCAGTCGGTGACCGGATACGCGGCCGGCAACCTGCTCACGTCCCTCATCGCCGGTGTCGTGGTCTTCGCCGCGCTCGCCGCGCTCGGCGTTCCGTTCCCGTTGCTGTGGGCGCTGTGGGTCGCCCTGGTCGACTTCCTGCCCATGATCGGCGGCGCGCTGGCCGGAATCCCGACCGTGCTGTTCGCCCTCGGCCACTCGCTCATGGCCGGCATCGTCACCGCGGTCGTGTTCATCGCCTACCAGCAGCTGGAGAACCACGTACTGAACCCGGTGATCATGAGCCGGACGGTGAAAGTCAATCCGCTGCTCGTGCTGCTGTCGATCCTGATCGGCTCGTCGATCGGCGCCTGGCTCGGCGGCCTGTTCGGCGGCTTCGTGGCGGCGCTGCTGTCCATTCCCTGCGCGGCCGCCCTGCAGGTCGTCGTCAGGGATCTGTGGCGGGCCACCGCGCCCGGCGGACTACTCGACGATGAGCCCGAGCCGGGCACTGCGCCGTCGGCCACTGCCCATCGGACACGGCGCCGTCAGGGCGGGGGAGCGTCGGCCGGTCGCAGGACCGACGCGCCCAGCCAGTAGCAGGTGAGCAGGGCGAGCTCGACCTGCAACCGGTCCTGGCCGACAGGCCGGCCGATGCTCTCCTCGGCCCTGCGCACTCGGTACTGGACGGTGTTCTTGTGCAGCGTCAGCCGCTCTGCGGTGGCCTTGAAGCTGCCGCCCTCTTGCAGGAAGACGCGCAGGGTGTCGCGCAGCGTCGAGTTGTGGTCGTCGTCGGCGGCGAGCGACCCGAGGGTCTCGGCCACCCAGGCCCACAGCAGCTCAATCGAGCCGGACATCAGGGCCACCGGTGCAACGTCGGCGAAGCGGGTGATGACCTGCCCGGCCGGGCCCGCGGCCAGCGCGACCGTGTGCGCTGCCAGGGCCTGCTGGTGAGTGCGGCGGAACCCGGCGACGTCAGCGCCTGCCGCGCCGAGCGCGAACCGGATTCCGGCCTCGGCCGGGGGAGGCTGGTCGGCCGGGGGGACCACAAGCGCGTCCCGGCGGCCCAGCGGCAGCCAGGCCCACGCACTGAGCTCGTCCTGCGGCAGGAAGAGCGGCCCCCCCGCACAGCCCGCCGAGCGAGCTAGCTCGACGGTCGCCTGCTCCATCCGGGCTAGGACGCCCGCCTCACCCCCGGGCTCGTCAGCCCAGCACACGACGCCGACGTGGTGCTGCCTGAGCCGGTACCCCAGGATCGCTTCGGACGCGCCCACGTCGACGCGCTCGCCGGCCAGCACCGCGCGAACCCGCGCGGCCCGGGTCGCGCTCAGGTTCCGCAGCCAGTTCTCCCGCTCGGCCTCGTAAGCGGACACGACCTCCTCGGACACCCGGTCGATGTACCGGGCGGTGATGTCGGCGATGCGCAGCGCGGCGGCGCTGACGATCGAGACGTCGCCGGTGCTCCGCCCGAGCTCCTCCAGGCACCAGTCCTGGTACCGGGCTGACCCGATCCGGTAGGCGCGCAGCAGCGCGGCAACGGGCACGCCACGCTGGGCCAGCCGGCGGGCGTATTCCTGCGCGGCCGCCGGGGCGTGCACCTTATCCAGGTCGATATCGTGCTGGAGGACGTGCAGCATGGTGGCCACGTTCTCGGCGACGCTGGCGTCCAGCAAGGACAGAACCCGCTCGTCGCTGCGCAGCTGCGGGATCTCCTGCACGATCAGGCCGTAGACGTCTGCAGAGATTTCCGCGGTGCGGGGGGTGAGCACGCCGGAGACGTCTGAGGCGCACTGGGCGACGGACGGGCTTGACCTGTCCATCGGGGAATACTACGTCTAACTGGCCTGGGCCAGCGGAGCGCAGCCGACGCCTTCCGCGTGTGGAAGAGAATCTGCTGCAACCGCCGCGGCCGGCGGCAGGGCCGCGTTCATTGGCCTGGTGAGGCCCAGGAGCTCCGCCGGGACTTGTTTTCGCCCACGCCAGAGCCGGGCGGGTGCTGAGCCGGGGCCCGCTCGTCAGTCGCGTGCTGATGGAGTTCGTCCAGCTTGGCATGCAACGCTGCCTGGCGTTCGGTGTGCTCACGGTGCAGCCGTTCGATGAGCTCATGAGTCGGCTTCTGGCCCCGGTAGTCGGGATGGTGGCGATAACAGAGCAGGAACTGGCCTCCGGCCGCGGGATGCTGGCCGATCCGCCAGCAGCCTGGTTCGTGGCAGTTGTACTTCTTGACGAGCTGGTAGACGCCCGCGGCGATCGCGCCAAAGATGCCGAACTCTTCGAGGTCAGAGCCGAACCCGGACCAGAAGCCGTAGTAGGGGCCTGGCTCGTTGACGACCCCCGAGTGCACCTGGAGCCAGTGACCGAATTGCGGCGTACGGGCAATCCAGGCGGTCACGGCCAGCAGAGCGGCGCAGCCCAGGCCGACGGCAAGGATCGGATGCCGCTTGATCGCTGCTCACCTCCTGAGATCAGCGTGGTGCCCTGGTCGCTGGCGCGGTTGCGCGCTGACCGGAGCCGCCCCCGCCAGGCCCGGTCAAGGGCCCAGCCGGGGCGCGGCGGCGGCAATGGCCGGATTCCGCACGAGCCCGCGCCCGTGCCGGCCTCAGGCCGCATCCGGCAGGACCGAGTGCAGGGTCTGCCCGGTCTTGCGCAACTGGACACCGGAGACGATCTGTGACACACCGTAGATCAAGCTGAACAGGCCGAACAGCAGGGCCAGGGTGACCACGCCGACGCCGGGGCGAGCGAACAGCACCACGCCGAACGCCACCGACACCAGCCCGGACAAGACGAACAGCGCCCGGGTGCCCGCGGTCTCCGCACTGCCGAACGCGGCGGCGATCTCCATGATCCCGCCCACGAAGGCCCAGATCCCCACCACCAGCACCAGCACCAGCGCGGTCGGCCCGGGCCAGACAATGGCGATCACCCCGGCCGCCAGATCGATCAGTCCGAGCAGTAGGTGGCCGAACACCGGTCCGGCTGTGCCGCTGCTGAAGGCCCGCACGGCCTGCAGCCCGGCGTCGATGAACGCGTACACCGCGAACAAGATGACCAGCGCGAGAATCGTGGCCCCGGGCCAGGCCAGGGCGATGATGCCGACCACGATGGCCAGCACGCCGAGCAGGATCAGCGAGGTAGACGTTGACTTGAACATGACATGGTTCCTCTCGTCTGGTTATTGCGCGCCAGATCATGGCGGTTTGCCGCTCCTGCCCAGTCCACGCCACGATCCCGCCATGACAAAGACGATGCCGGCTCTCCTGATATTGGCCGGCGCTATAGCGGAGCACCGGCGCGCTGGGACCCGTCGTTCTCGGCCTCGCTCGGCTCGCTCTTCGAGCAGCGCGGCGCCTGCCGCTCGTCAGGCGGGTTTTGATCCCGGCCGTAATCGCCCCGGATTGATAACCTCAGCTCGCGGCCACGGCGGTTCACGCGTTGGTCATGCGATTGACAGCGGCTTCGATCACTTTCCAGGCGGCCTCGGATCCTTCGAAGCCCGCGGTCAGGGTGGACTTGCCGGGCTCGAGGTCCTTGTACACGTCAAAGAAGTGCTCGATCTCGTCGAGGAGGTGCCCTGGCAGGTCGCTTAGTTCCCGGACTCGTTCATAATCAGGGTCTCCGGCTACCACGCAGATAACCTTGGCGTCCGGGCCCTTCTCGTCTCGCATCCAGAAGACGCCCAACGGCCTGACGCTGATGTGGCAGCCGGGAAACGTCGGTTCGGCCAGCAGGACCAGCACGTCCAGCGGATCGCCGTCCTCGGCCAGGGTATCCGGGACGAAGCCGTAGTCGGCGGGGTACACAGTCGCGGTGAACAGCCGCCGGTCGAGTCGCATCACGTTCCGCTCGTGGTCGAACTCGTATTTGTTCCGGCTGCCCTTCGGAATCTCGATCACGACTTCGATGGTCTGCTCATCCATTCCTTTTCCCTTCGCCTGAAACAACACGGGCCGGGCGCGGGTGTCAGGTGAAGGCGCTGGCGCCGGTGATGTCCCGGCCGACGATGAGGGTCTGGATGGTCTCCGTGCCCTCGTAGGTGTGGATCGCCTCGATGTCGGCCATGTGCCGCATCACGTGGAAGTCCAGCAGGATGCCGTTGCCGCCGAGCAGATCCCGGGCCTCGGAGATGACCTGCCGGGCCTTGCGGGTGTTGTTCATCTTCGCCAGCGCCGCGATCGTGTCGGTCAGCCGGCCCTCCTCGATCAGCCGTCCGAGCCGCAGGCAGTACAGCTGCATCGAGCAGACCTCCGCGAGCATCTTGACGAGCCGGTCCTGCACGATCTGGAAGCTGACCAGCGGCTTGCCGAACTGCTGCCGCTGCCGGCAGTAGGCCACGGCGACCTCATAGGCCGCGGTCGCGTGGCCCAGCGCACCCCACGCCACCGCGTTGCGAGTCCCGGCCAGCACCCGGCCGGTGTCGCGGAAGCTGTTCGCGCCTGGCAGCCGGTTTTCCCCGGGCACCCGCACGTCGGTCAGCGTGATCTCGGCTTGCCACACCGCGCGCAGCGACCCCTTGCCCTCGATCCGCTTCGCGTCGTAACCCGGTGCCCCCTTCTCCACCAGGAACCCCTTGACCTGGCGGTCGGCGGTGTCGCGGGCCCACACCACGACGACGTCCGCGATCGTGCCGTTGCCGATCCACTTCTTCGCGCCGTTGATCACCCACTCCCCGCCCGCCTCCCCAGCCCCCTGCACCCAGCGGGCCGACGTCTCGAGCGAGACCGAGTCCGAACCGTGCAGGGGCTCGGTGAGCGCGAACGCGCCCAGCTTGTCCAGCCGGGCCATGCCCGGCAGCCAGCGCTGCTTCTGCTCTTCGGACCCGAGCATGGCGATCGACTGCATCGCGAGCCCGGCCTGCACGCCCACGAACGTGCCCAGGCTGCCGTCGCCGCGGTTGAGCTCCATATGGACAAGCCCGGTGGCGATCGGGCTCATCGGCGGGCAGCCGTAACCCTCGATGCCGTCGCCCACGACCCCGAGCTTGCCCAGCTTCTCCACGACCGGCCACGGGAATTCCGCGCGCTCCCAGTAGCCGTTGATGACCGGCAGCACCTCGTCGTCCACAAATTCCCGGGTTCGCCGCAGGTAGCTCAGCTCCTCGCGGGTCAGCTGGTCGGCGATCAGGAAGTAGTCGGTGCTCAGCGAGCGGCCGATGTCGGAGTACATGGCGTCTCCCGGTCAGGTGTCGAACACGTAGGTGCCCGGTGCGTCGGCGAGCGGTCGCAGCCCGCCGCCACCGAGCTCTTCCGGCGCCGGCCTCTCGGCGCCGGACCGCTCGCCGAGCCACGCCGCCATGTCGGGCCACCAGCTGCCCTGCTCCGTGCCGGCGGTCTTCAGCCAGTCCGCGGGGTTGGCGGGGTTGCTCTTGTTGATCTGGTAGCGGGCCTTCGGATTGCCCGGCGGGTTCACCAGCGCGGCGATGTGACCGCTGGTGGACAGGACGAACCGGCTCTTGCCGCCGAGCAGTTGCGTGCTGCGATAGCAGTTCTGCCAGGGCGTGATGTGGTCGGCGATGCCGGCCACGATGTACGTGTCCGCGTCAACCTGCGACAGGTCGATCGCGGTGCCGAGTACCGTCAGCGTTCCCGGGCTGACGAGCTGGTTGTCCATTGCCAGGTCAACGAAATCGGCGTGCAGCCTCGCGCTCATCCGGGTCGTGTCGGCGTTCCAGAACAAGACGTCGAACGCTGGCGGCTTCTTGCCCAGCAGGTAGTTGTTCACCCAGTAGTTCCAGACCAGGTCGCCGGGGCGCAGCCAGGCGAACACCTCGGCCAGGGCCCGGCCGTCGAGGTAACCGCGGCGCGCCGACATGGCCTTCGCCGCCGACGCCAGCTGCCGGTCAACCAGCGCGCCCACGGTGCCGGCCCGCTCGGTGTCGAGCACGGTCACCAGCAGGCCGAAGGCCGACAGCCGGCTGCGCTGGCCGATCGCGGCCAGATGGGCGGCGGTGATGCTGGCGATGATGCCGCCGGCGCAGGTTCCGGTCAGCACGGCCTGGTCGGACCCGCTGACCCGCTGCACAGCGTCAAGCGCGTCGAGTACCGCCTGAACGTAGGTATCCAGGCCCCAGCCGGCGTGTCGCCCGTCCGGGTTCCGCCAGGAGATCATGAACACCTGCTGTCCGTTGCGGACCAGGTGCTCCACCAGGCTGCGGCCGGGGGCCAGGTCCAGCGCATAGTACTTGTTGATCGTCGGCGGGACGATGAGCAGCGGCAGCTCCCGGACCCGCTCGGTCTGCGGCCGGTACTGGATCAGCTCAATGACCTCCGTGCGCAACACCACGGCTCCCGGCGTGACCGCGATGTTCCGGCCGACCTCGAACGAGGACGTGTCGACCATCTCCGGGACGCGCGGCCGGGCGACCAGGTCACGCGCCAGGCTGATCCCGCCGCGGACGAGGCTGAGGCCGGCGGTGTCAACGGCTGCCTTCGCCGACGCCGGGTTCACCAGCGGCACGTTGCTCGGCGACAGCGCCTCGGCCAGGTTCTCGGTGAGAAAACGGACCCGCTTGTCGGCCCGCCAGTCCAGCTCGGCGTCACCGACGAGCTGGTCCGCTGTCTGCCCGGCCGCGAGGTATGCCTGCACGACGCGGCGCAGCAGCGGGTTCTCGGTCCAGCCGGGGTCGGCGAACCGGCGGTCTCGTTTGGCGGGAGCCAGCACCGAGGTCCCGGCGCCGATCCGCGCGAGTTCGGCGGCCAGGCTGGCCGCCCGCCGGACGGTGGTGCGCGGCCTGCGGGCGAGTCCGGCCGCGAACTTGGCGGCCGACGCGTCGGGCAGGAACCGGCGGGCCGGGCCCAATGCCGCGTCAACGAGCAGCGCGTCCAGCGGTGCCGCCTCGTCGGCGAGCTGCTCATTGTCGGTCGGCATGTCTGACGCGGTCGTCATCTGCTGCCCCCGGGTGGGTGAGAGGCCGGATGGCTCAGCCTTATCACAGGCCGAGATCGTCGGGAAGAACGATCTCGGGCTTGACGATCTTTCCGGTCGGTCCCTTCGGCAGCTCGCCGGCGATCCATGTCTCGCCCGGGCACCGGGCCCGAGCATAGGCACCGCACACGCGGCGCGGCACCGTGCCCTGCGCACGAAGAGGGGGAGCCCAGTTGGCCGCCGGGCACAAGCTGACCGGCCGGATCCGCATCGACCCGAGCGGCCTGTGCGCGTAACACGACCGGCGCGCCAAAGCTTGTGCTCACCGCCCGATGCCGGGCTGGCCCGCGTGGTGGACATTGGAATTCACCGGCCGAGCGGAGGGCTAAGCGTGGCAGCAGAGGCGACACGATTACCGTGATTCCCGGACATCTCTACCGCACCCGCGGCGCAGACGACGGGGAAGCCGTCGCCGACCTTGCGATCGACCGGGCATCTGGCCCCGGACGGGGATTCGGCCCCGGACGGGAAAGCCCGGCTGAGGCGGCCGCGGCGGCGGGCGCCGCACCGCAGGCCGTCGAGCTGCGTCACCTGCGCTACTTCGTGGCGGTTGCCGACGCCGGTACCTTCACGCTCGCCGCGCAGCGTCTGTACGTGGCCCAGCCGACGCTGAGCCAGCAGATCCGCCGCCTGGAGGAGATGGTCGGCACGCCGTTGCTGCAACGCCGCCGTGAGGGTGTCCGCCTCACCGAAGCGGGCACAGTGCTGCTGGGTGAGAGCCGGACGCTGCTGTCCGTGCTCGACCACGGGCTGAGCCGTACCAGGCAGGTCGCCGGCCTGGAGCGGCCGCGGCTGCGGTTTGTCGTCCCGCCGTACCTGCCGGTGACGCTCGCGGTGCAGACCGCCTCGCGGCTACGGTCCATTGCCGCCGACGCCGGCGTCGAGGTGGCCTGGATGGAGACGGTACTGGACGCCGAATTCTCGGCGATCCGTCAGCGCCGTGCCGATGCCGGGCTGGGCTGGCTGACCTTCCCCCGCACTTGCCTGCCTGCCCCTCTCGATGTCATGAAGCTCGGGGAATTCGAGCCCCAGGTGTGGGTCCCCTCCCCGCACCGGGCACCCCGCGAGGCTATCCGCCTCGACGAACTGGCTCGCATGGACGTCATCCACGGGCCGCGCCGCCTCGGCCCTGCGACCTACGACAGCTGGCTGGCGGCCCTGCGGACGAGGAATCCGCGCTTCGAGTTCACCGACCCGCCGTTCCGGAATTCGCTGTCGATAGCCCTGGCTTTCGCGGCTACCGGGAGCCGCCCCACCGCGGTGCTGACCGGCCCGCGTCATCGCATCGGGGCTGATCCGGGGGCGGCCGAGCCGGACCAGGACGCCGACACCAGGAACTACGAGATGGTGGCGGTCCGGATCGAGCAGCAACCGCTGGTGGCCGCGGCAGGCCTGGTGTGGAGCGGCGAGCTGCCCCGAAAGCTCCAGCAGCTTCTTTTTGATACTGCCGATGGCATCACCGCCTGACGTGCGGCCGGCCGCGGCCGGCATGGTCAGGTTCCTGGTATAGCACCAGCCAATATCAGGAGAGCCATTGTCGTCTTTACCATCGCGCGATCGCGGGATGGACTGGACCAGGGCGGCAATCCGCCCGTCTCGTCTAGCCCGAAAGGATGCGCATCCATGAGCAGGACCAAAGACATCCGCGAGGCGGTCGAATCCGAGCTGTCTTTCGACCCGCAGGTCAACACGGCGGACATCGCCGTCCGGAACCTGAACGGGGAGGTAGCGCTCAACGGGACCGTGCCGAGCTACCCGCAGTACCTGGCGGCGGCCGCCGCGGCGCAGCGGGTCGGCGGTGTGACCAGCGTGCTCAATCACCTGCAGGTGGTGCTGCCCCCGGAGGACTACCGCGACGATTCCATGCTGACCACCGCTGCGAACAACGCGCTGGAGCTGAATGTCACCGTGCCAGACGGGGTGGAGGCGACCGCGAACGACGGGAACCTCACCCTGACCGGGACGGCGAGCTATGGCGCGGAGCGGGCTGCCGCCGAGCGGGCGGTGGCCGGGCTGGTCGGCGTGCGCAACGTCAGGGACAACATCGAGATCGCCTACGACGCCGATCCGGTCGACATCGACCTGCACGTCCAGGAGGCGCTGGACCGCTCGGCGCTGGTCCCCGACGACAGTGACGTCGAGGTGGACACCAGCGGCAACGTGGTGAAGCTGACCGGCCGCGTCCGTACCTGGGCCGAGCATGATGCGGTGGTCGGCGCCGCCTGGATGGCCACCGGCGTGCTGGACGTCCGCGACGACTTGTCCATCACCGGCTGAGCCTGCAACGGGCCGTTCATGCCAGGTGGTCATAGCCGCCGGCGAGAACGTGGACACCCAGCCGAAGGCGCCGGCTGGCCCCCCGGCGTCACCCCCGCAGCAGGCCCGGAAGCGGCCGGTGCTGCGCTGGGTCGTGCGTGGCCTGCTGCTGGTGGGGCTGGCGGTGAGTTTGTACGGCGTGCTGCCCCGGCTGGGCGGGCTGGCCCGCGATGCCGCCGAGTTGCGGCACGCCCGCCGGCTCCTGGTGGCGGCGGCGATCGTGGCCCAGGCGGTATCACTCGCCTCGTACGCGCTGCTGTACCGCCGGGTGCTCGCCTCGCTCGGGGCCTGTCCCGGGCCTACCTCGCCGCGGCCGGCATTGCGGCGGTCCTGGTGGCAGGCATGCTGGCCGGCGCGCTGGTGGTGGCGGACCACCCCGTCATCGCCGAGCGGGCCGGGCGCCAGGCGGGCAAGGTGGCGCGGCACTTTCGCTCCAGCGTCAACCCGGAGAAGGTGGGCTACCGGATCGTGGGCTACTGGTTTCCGCTGCTGCCCGGCGCGGCGGCCTACCTTCGCCTGCGGCTGGCCGGGAAGGTTTAAACCGCGTGAAAGGAGTGGGGTCATGTTCAAGTCGACGTCTACCTCGCTGATCCTGCTGGGCGTGCTGGCGATCGTGGTCGGGATCATCGCGCTGGCGTGGCCGGGGGTGACGATCCTGGCACTGGCCATCTTGTTCGCGGTGTACGCGTTCATCGACGCCGGGCTGCAGGCGATGCGCGCGTTCAGCAGCCGGGCCGCGGGCCCGGTCTTGGGTCACCTGCTGCTGGCGCTGATCGCGGTGGCGGCCGGGGTGGTCGCGATTGTCTGGCCGGGGCCGACGGCGCTGGTGCTGGTGCTGGTGGTGGGGATCTGGGCGTTCGCCGGCGGGATCGCGGAGATCGTGGCCGCGTTCGGAGCCGGGGCGAGCGGGGGCACCCGGGCGCTATTTGTCTTGTCCGGGCTGGTGTCGGTGGCGTTCGGCGTGGTGCTGTTCGCCCGGCCCGGCGTCGGCGCGGTCACGCTGGCCCTGCTGTTCGGCCTGTTCAGCCTCATCTACGGCATCTCGCAGATCATCCTGGGCGTCCAGACCCGGCAGAGCGGGAAAACCCTGGATTCGGTCCTGGACAGCGGCCGGGCATAGTGCTCCGCCACCCGCTGTCCTCGAGCAACAGGCGCAGCAGCTGACCCGCGAGATCGGCCGGCTCACCACCGAGCTGCACACCAGGCTGCTGAAAAGTCCGCCCGGCCAGGGCCGTAGCCGCCTGCCCTAGCGGCTGAGCGTGCGGCGGCTGCAGTCCCGGCCCACGGTACGGGGCGCCGTTGCCGTGATCGTCATGCTTGCCGTTTCAGCACGGGGAAGCCGTGGCCGCCGGGCATGATGAACTGCCAGGGCACGGTGCCAGGGAGGCGGGGTCATGACCTTGCAGTGGTTGAGCGGCCAGGTGAACCGGGTCATCGCCTGGGCGGATCGGCTGCAGCGCAGGCATGGCGCGCTGGGCTTCCCCTATGCGGTGGTGAAGAAGTACGGCGACGACGAGGGCGGCCGGCAGGCGGCGCTCATCACCTACTACGGGTTCCTGAGCATCTTCCCGCTGCTGCTGCTCGGGGTGGCGGTGCTGTCCCGGGTGCTGACCGACCACCCCGACCTGCGTCAGCGGCTGATCACTGCGATCGTGCCGCAGGCGCTGCAATCGACGGTGGAGCACGCGGTGACGACCTTGCCGACGTCGGCGATCCCGTTCGCCGCCGGCCTCATCGGCCTGCTGTTCTCCGGGACCGGCGTCGTGTTCTCGGCTTACCAGACGCTGAACCATGTCGCAGCGGTCCCGTACCGGCTGCGGGCCGGCTTCGTCTCGCGGTACCTGCGGGTGTTCCTCATCCTCGCCATGCTGCTGCTGGGGGCGCTGGGCGCCGGGACGCTCACGGTGGTGGCCACCGCGCTGCCCAGCCAGCCGGGGGTGCAGCGGGCCGCGGCGGTGCTCGGTTCCGCCCTGGTCGTGTTCGCGGTCCTGCTGTTCGGCTCGAAGACCCTGCTCACCCGGCCGACGCCGCTGCGAGCATTGTGGCCAGGGGCCATCATCGGCGCGGTAGCGGTGACCGCGGTGCTCAACGTCGGGGCGCCGCTGCTGGCCAGGCTGGTGACCAAGGCCGGGCCCGTCTACGGCAGCTTTGCCACCGTGGCGGGCATGTTCGCCCTGCTTTACCTGGTCAGTCAGGCGCTGGTCTACGCGGCCGAGGTGTCGGCCGTCCGTTATGCCCGGCTGTGGCCCCGCGCCCTGGACGTGAGCCGCCCCACGGCGGCCGATGCCCGTGCGCTGGCTCTGCTGGCCCGTGAGCAGGAACGCATCCCCGCCGCCCGCGTGCAGTTCCACCTGGCGACCCAGGGTCCCGCGGCCGTACCCGGCGGCTCCCCGCCCGCCGACAGCGGCTGACGAGCGGTCACGGCCGCGCCCCCATCCTGCCCGCGCCGCATGATCCGGCGGAATCCGTGGTAGTCATCACCCATGGCTGGATTCATTATCGTTCTCGTCGTTATCGGCCTCATCGCCGGACTGCTGGCCCGGCTGCTGGTCCCGGGCCGGGACTCGATCGGCATCCTGGGCACGATCGTGCTCGGCATCGTGGGCTCGTTCGTCGGCGGATTCATCTGGAACCTGGTCGAGTACCACCGGTTCGCGCCCCACCGGTTCCACCCGGTCGGGATCATCGGCTCGATCCTCGGCGCGATCGTGGTGCTGCTCCTGCTCCGCGTCACCGGCCTGGAACGAGGCCGCCGGCGCGTCTGACAGCACCGCCGCGCCTGACGGTACGGGCCCGCGCCTGACGGCAGGGGACAACTGCCTTCAGGCCGTGTCGGCCAAGTGGCCGGGGCCAGGGCCGGCGGCCGTCAGCGCCTTCGCGACGGCGGCCAGCGCCAGGGCCCTGGAGCTCGCGGTGGTGATCGACTGGGCGAGCCGTTCGGCGTGGTTGACATCGGTGGCGGTCAGCCCCTCGGCCACCGCGGCCAGCGCCGATGCCTTCCCGTTCGGGTCCGGGATCGACTGGGCGAGCCGTTCGGCGTCGGCGATGAGCCGCGCGGCCCGGCCGGGGTCGGTAGCGGCCATGGCACTCGCGACGGCGGCCAGCGCCGGCGCGCGCAGGCTCGCGCCGCTGATCGACTGGCTGCTGCGTTCGGCCTCTGCGGCGAGCCGGGCGGCCCGGTCGGGGTCGGCGGCGGTCAGGTCCCTGGCCAGGGCGGCCAGCGCCAGCGCCTTCGGGCTCGCGTCACCGATCGACTGAGCGACCCGCTCGGCCCGGTCGGAGTCGGTGGGGGTCAGCCCGCCGGCAACCGCGGCCAGCGCCGATGCCTTGGCGTTCGGGTTGGTGATCGACTCGGCCAGGCGTTCAGCATCGGCGGCGAGCCGTCCGGCCCGGTCGGGGTCGGTGACGGCCAGCACCTTGGCCACGGCGGCCAGCCCCTGCGCCTTCGGGCCGTCGCCGATGATCGACCGGGCGGCGCGCTCGGCCCGGTCGGGATCGGCAGCGGCCAGCGGCCCGGCGACGACGGCCACCGCCGCGGCCCTCGGGTTCTCCCCGGGGGTTGACTGGGCGACGCGATCGGCGTCGATGACGAGCCGCGCGGCCCGGTCGGGGTCGGTCGCGGCCAGGGCCTCGGCCACGGCCGCCAGCGCCCGGGCCTTGGCGCCCTCGCTGGTGATCGAGTGAGCAGCCCGCAGCACGTCGGTCACGATGCTGGCGTGCCGCGACTGGCCCGGCTGCGCCACCGGAGAATCCCCGGCGGCCGGTGCGGCGGGGCCGGGCTCTCCCACCGGGACCTGTTCCGCCGCAAACTCGCCGGCGCCGGAGTCAGGCCGGTCAGCGGGGGGCTGCCCGGCCGGGGGGTCAGCAGGGGGGTCGCTGGCGGACTGGTCCGCAGGCACCGCCGCGTTGACCGCGAAGGCGAACTGGCCGACGGCATCGGTGCCGCGCTGGCCGGGAGCGGGCAAGCCCTTGCCCCGCAGCCGCTGGTGCAAGGCCGGGTAGATGTCGCCGAACGTCAGCCGCGGCGCCTTGCCGGGCAGGCCGCCGCGGATCAGGTCCTGCAGTTCGCCGGTGAACGACGTGCACGCGGTGTCCTGCTGGCCGGGGGGCGGGACGTGAGCGGCGCGGTTGCGGGTCGTGGCGGTGAGCGTGTACACGCCTTCGACGTGCGCGATGTCGGCCAGGCCGGGGTCACCGCCCCCGGTGAGCGCCTCGATCGCCTGGCCGGCGAAACAGCAGTCCAGGATGGCCAGCCGGCGGCTGGCCGGGCAGCCGCGCAGTACGTCCGCGACCGTGTCCCACGGCAGGCCGCTGATCTTCGGCCGATCCGGACGGGTGGACGTCACGGTCAGGCACAGTTCCCCGCGGGCCGACAGCACGCCGTGGCCGACGTAGTACAGCAGCAGCACCCCGGCCGTGTTCTCGGCCAGGTCAGCGATGTTCGTGGCCAGGTCGGCCGCGGAGATCGGATTGGGGATCATCGTGATCTGCTCGGGCGGCCAGCCGCACAACGCCGGGTCGGCCAGCAGGGAGCGCATCGCCTGCAGGCTGTTGCGGGCGGAGCGGATCGGCGGGAACTCCGCGTACTCGTAGGCGGACACCCCGATCAGCACGGCGCGGGACCCGGCGAGCAGGCTGGCCATCGGCGTCATGGCCGGCCCGGATGATCTGATCCGGCCGCGGCGTCACTTCGCCGGCCCCCCGCCACCGCCCGCCCGCCCGGCCGGCCGCCGGCCGCCGGTGTGATCTTCGCGATCGTCATGCCCTGACAACCCCCTGGACCTGCACGGCGCTGCGATCTTTATACCCGGTCTTTACCGGTCGCCGCATCGGCAAACGCCGGTACCCGGCGCGTCCGGCCTGCCGCGGCCGTAATCCGGTCCGGGCGGGGGCCATGCTACGCACCGTCCGACCCGCAGGCGCCCCGCCGCGCCGCGTGATCGTCGTGGTCGTTCAGAACCCGGGGAAGACCTGCCGCAGCTCGTCGAGGTCGACCCTCGTGGCTTCCACCGGCGGGGTGTGCGCGGGGTCGAGCCGTCCGTACACCAGGCGGACGAACGCCTCCGCGGGCAGGGCCAGCTCCGGCCGGATACTGTTCCCCTCGGTGGGCGTGAGCGTGACCGTCTCGCCGATATCCAGCAAGTAGTGGCGCACCGGGCTGCTGGTTGACACCCGCAGCCTGCGCCGCGGCCCGCGGGGCTTGGCCGTCCGGGCCGCGAGCTGGCCGAGGGTGTCAACCAGCAGGTCAACGGCGTCCGGGGCCACCCTCGCCGCCGGATCCAGCGCGACCGCGATGTCCCAGGTGTGGATGGCGTGCTCGGCCAGGCGTATCCGGGCCAGCCCGGTGGTGTCGAGGTCCATCCCGAACGCGTGCAGGTGCAGCCGCTCGCGCTGCGCGTCGTCCAGGGACTCAAGCCGCGCGGTCACGGCCTCATCGGCTCGCAGCGCGTCAGCCGCCTGGTCGGCCGGGCTCTTCGCGTTCCACGTCTCCCAGATCGGCGGGAACGCATCCTGCCCGGGCGGGTGCTGCCCGGCCAGGCCGGCGTCGAGGAGCAGGCTGAAGATCTCCGCCTGCGATCCGAGGTGCGACAGCACCTGGGCGATGGACCATTGCGAAGCGTACGACCGGCGCTCCAGCTGGCTGGCGTCCAGCGGCCCGGCCACGGACTGCAGCGCCTCGTGCGAGTGCCGCAGGGCCTGGATCCATGGGTCAGGCTTGGGTTCCATGCTGCTGCTCCGCTCTCACCGGTCCAGAGGGTATCCCCTCATCGTCCCCGATCGACCGGGACAGCGGCGCTGGGGGGCGGCCATGGCGGCCGCCCCCCAGCGCACTCGACCTGAAGACCCGGTCCGGAAAGGCGTCTAGCCTGCCCGGCACGGGTTCTTGATGTCCCCGCTGTTGAAATCCCTGAATTGCTTCTGGGTGACGAAACCGGGCCTCGGGTAAATAAGCCCCAGTAGCGGGCCGAATTCAGCCTTGGAACTCCCGCCGAAGTCATTAACGGTGCCCGGGATGAACTTGCCGCCTTCTTGCCAGTTGCAGGTTCCGTTCCTCATCGTGGTGGAGAAGAACGGATAGAACTGCGCGCCTTTGGGCGGGTTCACGCAGTGCGCGCCGTTGTTCGGGTTGCAGAACGGCGGGCTGGCCTGCGCGCCCTTCACCTCGATCGCGGGCAGGTCGGTCTCGAACGCGGCGGTCGAGTAGTTCCTGCCCTTCGTGCGCGGGCTGGTGAACAGCACCGGCGACGGGTGCAGGGCCCGGTCGACGGCGACGTTCGGGTTCGTGCCGGGCCAGTCCTTGCTGTAGGACTGCCCGTCGAAGTCCGAGTCCGCTGAGAAGCAGCCGTCGATGTGGACGAGGGAGGAATCGGACCCTGGAACGCAGAAGCTGTTGCCGTCGTCCCCGTCCAGGGTGGGGTCCTGCGCGCCGGGTTTCGTGCAGTTGAAGTCCGCGTTGACCTTCAGGCAGTTCTCGAAGTGGCCGATCTCATCGGACATGGCCGCGTTGTAGGTGTGTGCGGTCCACACGTTCCCGCGCGTGTTCGCGGTCGAGTACTCGGGGTGGAACGCGTAGGGCGCCTCCTTGCAGGTCTTCGAGCGCGGCGTGTACAGGATGTGGCCAAACCCGTTGGCCACCGACGCGGTCATCGAGCCGCGCTTGCCCGTGGTGAGGTCGGTGAGATTGATCTGGAACCCGGCCCGCGAGTCGTGCATGTGGATGTGGATCCGGTCGCCGGGCCTCATCAGCAGGTCCTTAGCCAGGTTCGGGTTGACCGCCTTGAAGTTGGGATGGGTGAGGGTACCGGTGAACAGCGGGTTCGCCGGCGCCTGGGACTTACCGCTCTTGGTGACGTAGGCCCAGTTGATGGGCTCGCCGCCGCCGAGGACGAAGTTGTTGCAGGCGGCGGTGTTCTCGGTACCCGTGCCGGTGCCGTGGTTCTGGTCCAGCGTCCGGCTGTCGATGGTCATCGCCGCGCAGTACACGCGGGCTGCGCAGCCGAATCCCTCGAACTGGGGAACGTAGCCGGGGCCGTAGAACTGCAACTCCATGAACGCGGTACCGGGGTGCTTGCCCATGTAGTTCGCTGACTTGGGATTGGTGCCGACCAGGTTGTTGCGATCGGAGTCCGGCTTACAGGTCCTGGTGAACTCGGGCGCGGACTCGGTGTCACAGAGCGTAAGGCCGAACCAGAACGTGGGCCGCAGCTGGAAATTCCAGGTCGAGCCGCCCTTACCCGACGCGGTCGGCTGCTTCTTCGGGTCCTTGGGCAGCGTCATCGTGTAGGTCATGTCGTTGCCCGATCCCGGCACGCGGGACTTGAACAGCACCGACGGCTCGTCGTGGCCGACGTACTCGCCCCTCGGGTGGCTGTAGGTATCGACGCACAGGGACCTGTTGCTCTGGCAGAGGGGCGCGCGGAAGTACTTCTCCGCGGCGGCCCTCGGGGGGCCCGAGCTGGGCCGGATAGCGGCACTCGCGGGAAGCGAGGCAGCCGCCAGGGCCAGCAAGCTCGAGACGCCGAGCGTCACGAGAGCGTATCGCTTCAATCGCTTGTCCTTTCGTCCATCGGCGACACCAGCGATGTGCCCGGCGGATCCACGGGCCGGGGCGGATCCGGTCGGGCAGCCATCGCCGATCCTCTCCCAGCAGGCGACGGATGGCAACGAACACTCAAAGAAAACCAACGAAAAGCCAAGAGGTACCCTGACGGCATACTTCGTGATAAGCGAAGCCACCGGTCCGCCGGGGCACCACGGCCTGAACCGTCTGCGGGCGCTCAGCGCAGCACGAGGATCAGGGCGCTGAAGCGATGATCAGGCGGGCACTCCCGGTGCGTGTAGGCCGTGGGCAGCGGGTCGGCCGGCTCGGCGACGTTCTTCCACACCTGCACCGTGTACTGGCACGGGGACAAGACCGATGTCATGATCACCCGGCCGGGCCGCACCGCGGCGAACGAACCGCGAGTGCCCCCCGGCGTGGTCCCGGCACCAGGGGCGGTCACCATGGCACCGCCGGCGCTGACCAGCGGCTGCTGCCATTGGCTGGTGCCCCTGGCGCGCAGGTACACCCGCAGCGTGTCATCGACCCGCACGCAGTAGGTCTTCCCGTTGCCGGACAGCGTGACCACGATCGCGCGGCCGGCCTGGCCACCGCGGCATCCCGGCAGCCGGGGCGCACCCGGACGCCGAGCGGCCTGGCGGCGATGCCGGACTGGCCCCCGGCCTTCGCGCTGTCCGGTGCGGGCGCACCCGCCGTGCGCGAAGGACCGGCCGCCGGAGATGTCCCGCAGCCGACCGCGAGGGCGGCCACCGCGAGGGCGGCCACCACGCATGCCGCCGGGCGGGCGGAGCTGCCACGCATCAGAGCCTCCTGGCACTGGCGCCGGCCCGGCCTTTCTGCCTCAGCCGGTCCGTCGCCAGCTTGGACGCCGTAGCGGTCAGCACGGTTCCAGCCGCCCGCGAGCGATCGCGCGGCCGGCCCGGTCCGGCCGGCACCTGACGGAGAACGGCACGTGACGGAGAACCGGCACCTGACAGAGAAGCTGCCGGGAGCTAGTCGAACTCGGTGGGCAGCGAGGGGTCGCGGTGGTGAGCGAGCGCGCGCTGCAGCTGGCGGTGATTGACCCGGCCCAGGGACAGCGGTGGCGGCGTGCGGACGTCGAACCAGCCGACGTCCAGGGTCTCCAGCGCGGCCGGGGGCTGCACGGCCCGTGCGTGGCGGCACAGGAAGAACAGCTTGTAGACGTGTACCGGCAGCGGTGGCGGGTTGTGTTGCAGATCCCGGTCCCAGCAGGAGATCAGCTTGACCGCCGTGGCCTGATACCCGGTTTCCTCGAGGATCTCCCTGGTGACCGCGGCGGACGGCGCGTCGCCGGGGTCGGCCCAGCCGCCGGGCAGCGACCATCGGCCGTCCAGCTTCTCCTGCGTCAGCAGCACCCGGTCCCGGTCGTCGAAGATGGCCCCGCGGACGTTGACCTTCGGCGTGGCGTAGCCGCTGTCCCGGCCCAGTTCGAGCGCCAGGTCGCTCGCGGGCCGGCCACTGATCACGGCGAGCAGCTCGGCCGCCAGCCGTCCCGCCTGCTGGTACCGGTCCCTGTCGTAGTCGCCGGCGGCGTAGGTCAGCCCGTCTTGCGCCAGCGCGGCCAGCCTGACCGCGATCGCGCGCACCGCGTCCGCTGCTGAACTGGCCACGCGGGCATTATCGCGTCCCCGGGCCCGGGCCGCACCGTCGCGGCGGACTTTCGGCCAGGTCAGCTCAGGGCGGTCGGCAGTGGTCAAGCGCCGCCGTGTGGTATGACGCTGACCTGCAGTTTCGGCAGGACCGGCGGTCAGGATAGCCTTCGGCCCTATCTGTTTCCCCAGGTCAGAGCATGTTTTTCGTCTCGCGTGCAACCAACGTGCGGTGATCTTGGACAAGCGAATGGCCGGCGGCACGGCAGAAACTGGAAAGCCGCGCCACCGGCCAGGAACAACCCGCCGACTACCTTATGACCGGACCTCGGCAAGCCGTTCCAAGATCAACGCTACCGCCGCTGATGCGCCTCCGCCCAGTGCCCGGTCAGCGTGCGGCTCGCCGTTGACCGCGGCATCACCGGGATGAGTCTCCGGCACAAGTTGCACCTGATCATCGGCAGCCGGGTTACGGTCACCGGGCCTGGCTTCCGCCGGCTGCGCTTCATGACGCCTTCTTCCCGGTGAACCGCCAGCACGTTGAACACTGGCCGGTCGGCACGTAAAACCAGCGGTACCGGCGGCACCACGAACAGAAGCCCGGCCTCATGACCGCGGCTCCCGTACCTGCCAGGCGTTCGCCGCGATCGGGGACAACTGCACCTCATGGCCGAGGGATTCCCTCACCCAGGCGGTGACGTGTTCCCAGTCGAGATACCGGCCGTACTTGTCCAGCGCGGCGGGTCGCACGTCGGCGGGCAGCGTCACCACCGCCATGATCCACTTCGGGTCGTCGGGGTCACGGTCGAGCAGTAGCAGACGCCAGGGTGGCGCTGCGGGTACGGGGTTGCCATCATGTTGCATTGGGTCGCCTCCATGGGGCGATCAAGGGCCGGGTAGCGGAGTTGGCGCTCCGTCCGGCCCGCTTACGTCCTCGGTTCGGGACGTCACTCACAGTGTACCCGTTACGTAACGGATAGACTGTGATCATGGGACGTGGACTAGGGGACGTACAGCGGGCGATCCTTGCCGCGCTGGCCTCGGACAGCAGCGATGAACCCTGGACTGTCCGCGAACTGATCGAGGCGCTGTATCAGAGCTACCCGCCCAGCGAAGGCGGCTGGGCAGCGAACGCCCTCGGCATGGTGATCGACCGTTACTACTCGGCGTCCACCTCGGTGAACCGGGCACTCCGCGCACTAGCCGACCGCGGCCTAGTCGAATGCGCTGGCCGGCTGCGGCACGACCAGGGACGCCCGAACGGGTGGAAGATCACCGACGCGGGCAAGGCGATCGCGGACAAGGAAAAACCCCCGGACGATTCCGGGGGCTGATCCTCGGTGCGGTTACTCGTCGGTGGACTCGGGCTCGTCGGCCTCGTCGCTCTTGCCGTTCTTCCGAACCGGCCGCTCGCCGAGAACGTTGGCCTGCCATTCGCTGCACGGGATGTAGGAAATCCACTTGGCGATCAGGCTGGTGGCGACGTCCCGGGCGATCCCGGAACGCTCGTCCGGGTTCCACCCGGCGGCCAGGTCAGCAGCGACGCTCACAAGATCGTTGCCGACGGTCCTCTTGACGTTCATCGCGGTCGGCTTCGGCTGGGTTGACTTCAGCATCTTGGCGATATCCGACTCGGATACGCCGGCTGCGGTCAGCGCCGCGGTCACGGCCTCGGCATCGGGCTTGACTGCGGTGATCTGGTCTGCGGCTCTGGTGGCCCTGCTGGCAGTGCGCGTGCTGGTCATGATCGAACCTTTCTGACTGACTGTCGGCTTGTTCCGGCACTTTCTGACTACCTCCATCATGGGTCGCCACGGTGAGTGCCGCTAGGGCTACAGCGTGTGACGCCTATCACATCGTGCCTGGTCACAGCCCTGTCGCCATGCGTGACCTGTAGAACAGGTCTACAGACAGACAGGACACCAGCACCGCTGACAGCACCGCTGACAGCGCGACTGACCGCGCCGGCCCGCGCTGTCGTCCTGACACCAGGACGGGACACCCGCGCTCACGGTGGACCTGAGCGCGACCACCCATGATCGCCAAGGAACTGTCGCCACGACCGCCAACTGGGCCACAAGATCGCCGCTACTGGTCACAGAAACGCCACACAGCTCGACCACCCCAGCAGCCCGACCATCACCAGCCCCAGCCGGCACCATCACCCGCAGCCACCCGCAGCCACGGGGGGACCACCACGACGGCCCAACACCACGCTGCGACCCTCTGCCCAGGATCAATATCCCTCCAAAAACATTTCGCCGAAAAATTGTTGCGCGGCGGAGTATCGGCGCGGCTCGAACAAAAAGGCCATGATGGTGGTGTGACCACGGGTACGTGCCGGAATTGCGGTGGCCCGACGTTCTACCCGGGCGGCGGGCGGCCTGCTCCGCTGTGTCCGAAGTGCCGGGGGGATGGACCGGACTACGGGGCGGATTTCAAGCAGGCTCGGGCGTACTGGGCGACGAGGGTGGCATTGGGCGGGGTGCTGTGCCTGAACCCGCGGTGCGTGATGGAGTCGCGGGAGATAAAGCCGGGTGACGACTGGGATCTAGGTCATGACGACCGCGGCGGGATACGCGGGTGTGAACACAGCCGGTGCAACCGCTCGGCTGGTGCCCGGTCGGGTCATGCGCGGGCTGGCAACGACGTGCCGCCTGGGTCGTGGGCTCCGACCGTCAGGTGGTTAGGCGTGCAGATCGAGGTGCCGGACGTCATCGTGACGCGGTTCGCCTACCGCACTGACGACTGGGCCAGGCAGGCTGAACGGCTGGAACGACTTGGCGGTGCCCCCGACGATGAGCTTGTTGACGGCCTGCATTACGTCATCGCCCAACTGCTTCATGCTGACAAAGCTGACCGGCGGCGTTACCTGAATCGCTTTTATAAGCGCAGGTCGAGGGCGCGGCAGCGGCAGCAGAGCGCAGCCTGACGACCATTCCTCCGACATTCTGGACGTAGCTGTCCCGCCTGGTGGGCTTGTCCTTCTGCGCCGGGCCTACGATCCCCCGGTGTCTTCCTTCGGGCCCGCCAGCGGGACGGCAACCAGGAGGTTGACGTGGCCTATCAGCAGGGTGTCGTGTCGGTGCCGGATACCGGCAATGCCACGCTTATCGCCACGCCCGGCCCGGTGGGCATGGTCGTCCAGAACTTGTCCACGAGTAACACGGTTTTCCTGGGCGGCCCGACGACGACCCACGACGCGACGGCCACCGGCGGGGTTGTGCTCGGCACCGCGAGCCTGCCGACGTTTATCCCTGGCCGGCATCCTGTCGGCGCGCCCGGTGACGTGAACGACGCGCTTTACGGGGTGGCGTCCGGGTCAGGCACCGCCAATGTTGCTTTCGTAGTTCCGCTGATCTGAGGCTGCCATGTGCAATACCTGCGACGACTTGCTCAAAGACGGCTACCGGATGGGCTATTCGGACGCCGAGAGCAAGAGAACTGGCTACCGGATCAAGGAACTGACCGCGGTCCACCGCCAGGCCAAGCGGTTTACGAAGGCTGCGGGCGACGCACTGCGGTCGCAGGCGGTTTACACGCACGGCGGGCAACTGCACTGCACGAACTGCGGCGCGGTGGCGGACCCCAGGGCCGGGAAGGACTGCGGCGAATGCGGGGCGCTCCTGTTTCCCAACGGCAGCGACCCGCCTTATGCCGCCGTGTCGAACAACTCCGACTCGGATACCACGGTGCATGAGGAACCTTTAGGTGGAAGGCAGCCTGGCGGGCACTAGGGACATCGCCGCGATGAGCAGGTCCTGAGGTGCCCCAGGGCTATCTGGGGTTCGCCCACCAATGAGGAACTGCGAAGCACACCGACGCCACTGGCCGCTCACACAGCATCCGGCTCGCCCGCGCAACCTGGTGGAGGAAGCCACCCGCTGGCAACAGGAATGGCCCGGCCCGCACGCGGCGATGACTCTGCTCGCCCGGCTCGCCGAGGCGACGACATCGTCGACGAGCACCGAGATTCTGACGCCGACCGAGCCGATGTGGCAGCGCGACGCGGCGCTCCAGACGATCCGCGAACAGCATTATGACCGCCGGCATCTCGACCCCACGGAACGACACCGGTATGTCCTGCCTGCTGGATCACATCAGCCGCGCCCAGCCGTGATCGACGCCTACGAAAAGGCCCGGCGGGAACGGGATCGGATGGCCGCCTGGCACGACTTCAACCGGCTGGCTCGGACAGCCTTTCGATGAGCGCGCTGGAAGCCGAGCTAGGCCCGTTCCACTCGATTCCCTCGCCGTGGATGGAGCGGGCGGACGCGAAGATCAGCAAGCAGCGGCGAACCGGGCCGAAGGCCCCGCCCGTGGTGCGGTCCTGCCGCCGGACGGGAAATCCCGCCTAGCGGTAACCGGCCGCTGACCGACCGATGGCGACATACGGGCTCGGGCTGGCCGTCGCCGTCGAGGCGTGCATGTTTTCTAAACGCACGACGTGCAAGATGATCCCACGCTCAGGGAAGGCGCGCTCCTCGTCGGCTCGCACCCGTTCGTCATGGCATCCCCCGCTTGTCCGAACCGCTCACGCTGAAGATCGACTATCCGCCGATGGCCTGCAACGGACGAGGTAACTGTGCGGGTTGCCGGAATCGACTCGGCCGAGCACCGGACACTGCTCGGCGCCGGTGACGGCGGTGCTCACCCGGCCACCACGATCATGGCGGGCTGACCACGTCGAATACCAGGCACGCTAGGGTGCCCCGACCAGCCGAGGCGATCGCCAAGACGGTCATGCTGCGGGACATGCGTCGGCGTGGCCTGCAAGGGCGACCTGGACGCGGTGGCCGCGCTGGCCGAGTCCTACGAGGGCGAGCCCTGCGGTGCAGCGGCGGTCGCCGTGGAAGCTGACTTCCACCACGAACTCGCCGACACAGCGGGGCGGCGCGGGCGGCCAGGCTGCACCGCAAGCAGGTGCGGGAGCGCCAGGCGTACCTGCGACCTGCGGCGGACCTGGGCGGTGGCCGAGGCCGCGATCTACGAGGCGGCGCTGGCCAAGAACCACCCGCCCGACCGCAGGGCGGGCTACGAGACCGGCTTCTTCTCCTCCGGCCTAGTCGGCGGCCTTCTAGGTGTTGGTGAACCAGGAGGCTGTCGGCCGTGGAGCTGATCGGACTGGGCACGATGTCCTGGGTCCCTAACACTGGGCCGTCCTGCTCACCGCGATGAGCTTCCACAGCGTCGGTCGCTCTACGGCTTGGCCTTGCCACCGGCTGCGTTCGGGCCGCCTCCGCGTTGGAGAAGCTGAACGAGACGAAGTCGGCGTGCCCTGGTCGCTGATGTTGCTGTAGCTCAACACCCCGGCCGACTGGTAATACAGTTCGGCCTGCTTACTGGCCCCTGTGTAGTCGGTCTTGAAGTATGTGCCGGTGGTCTTGTCGGCGACGAGGAACGCGTCCGTGCTGGTAGTGGTGTTGGAGTTGACCGATGCCGTGCACGTGTCCCCGGCATTGATCGACAGCAAGTCATTCGGCGCGTTCGCCCGTCGATGTCCCGAAGTCGTACTCGGAGTACCAATAGGAGCCGTAGTAGAAGGGCGAGCCGCCACTGCAGCTTTCTACGACGCCGGCTGCCTGCGAGCCCTTCTGGCGGGGGCCTAGCACCACATAGTGGTAGGCCGTGGAGTTGGGTGTGACCTAGCAGTTCACCGCCGGACGGTGAACGTCGCCTCTACCACGTGCCAATCTCTGACCGAGCCGCCGCTCTGCACCGCCTCGTAGCCCGCGAGGTGGCGATCTCGGCGACTTCGTGTATGCTGACGCGACCCCCGAGGCCACGAGGCATCGCCCATGTCCCCGCGATTAGGTCATGGCCCGCTTAAACAAACGGACCCTCAGCCCCTCCACGCCAAGAAATCGGAATCTCCTGAAACGTGGACAGCTCCATCTGACGACCATGCTTTCCGCCTGCCTGCTAGCTGCCATGCACACCGGCCGGAGCGCAGGTGTGACTTACTCGGGCACGAGATATGTTACGCTAGCTTGCAAAACTGTAACGCACTCCTAGAAATTAATTTAGAATTTTCTCAGACGGAGCCAGCTTGCTGATCTTGCGAATGGATTTACACAGGTGGATGATCTCGAATCCGCTGGAGCGGTTGACAGCGCCCGCAGGTGGGCCGGAAGGTTGACTGGGCATTGGGATTCCGCCGCCTTTGCTCTGCGGCTGCCCGCTTACAGTCGATTCGGCCGTCCTAAGCGATGCACAAAGGGATAGCCGTCACTCGGCCATACCCACCGATGGAATCTCATCGGTGCGTAGGCGTAGAGGCTGCTGCTGAGGCGAATAGAGGTTTCCGGTCGCCCACCGCGGTGGAGGCCGAGGCATGGCTGGTGGTGGCATTGGCACTCCGCGCTGCTGCTTAGGCTTAAACCGGCACCGTGGTCGTAGCTTTACCGCATGGCTGCTGGCGCCGCCGAGACCGCGGAGGCGCCAGCCCCCGGGCCGGCCTGCAGATCACCCGCCGTGGCGTTGAGCGTGCAGCACCGCCGGCGAAGCAACGGCCAGGTGCTGCCGGCCACGCCGCGGCCGATCTCGGCATTGGCCTGGACCGCTGGCGGCAGCTGGTAGGTCGAATGACCAGACCCGCCGGCCGGCGAGGGGCCGAGCGCGAATTCCGACACCCGCCTGCCGGCGCCGATGCACAGACCCCGGTGGCCAGCCGCTGTCACCCTGGCCGGGCAGCGCCGTCGCGCGCCGCGCCATCCTCCTGCTCCGGCCCGCTGCTGGTCTGGCATCGCGATAGCTGACGCCGCTGATGGCGTTCAGGCGTAAATGGCCCCGTCGGGATTGCCGCTTGCCGAATACTATAACCAGCCGCCGGCGTGCTGCGGGCCGCAGCCGCGGCCCGCCCACATGCCAGCGATCGCGCATTGTCCCTGGCCAGCTCGTCCCAGGACGATCTGCCGGACAGCCCTGTGAACTCCGACCCCGGCCATAGCCCAGAAGTCCCCCGCCGGTCTGCGGCTTCGTCGCCGAGGCGATCGCCGCGTCGCCGGACAAGATGGTCGGCGCGAGTGTTGATGTTGCCCACCACCGGCGAGGACATGACGCGCCCCCGGCTGGAGGCGGTGGCTCACCGGCAGGCGAACGTGCATGAAACTCCCCCGGTGGCCGCGTCGCGCCTCCAGCGCCGCGCTCGTTCGCCGAGATCGCGCTCCGCCGACGGCGATAAGGTCTCGCGCCACCTTCAGCGGCCAGACCCACGCCGCCTCGAGGCGCTGACGCGGACGCGACCCCGCCATAGGTCACGTCGTAGACGAGCCGCCGCTCAACGGTGCGCCGCAGTGACTCACCGCGACCGGCCGACCCCCGGTGGAGGCCAGCGGCTTCGACCACCGCTTGGCCAGGCTGGGCGCCGTCAACGCCTCGATGACAGTGTCGGCCGACACCTCCGAATGCAGCGGATCATGGCCGAACATTGGCCACATGTCACTGGCCGCAGGCGCGGCAGCTGGCGTCCTCGCCGTACCGGTCGCGCCGCCGCGGCCACGCTAGCGAGGGCCGCTGCGGTGGCACAGACGACCGTTACGTACCTGCGCGGGCGATGCCCGCTTAACGTCCAAACCCTCATATCGCCCCCCCGGGAGCGTCCAGGGGAACTCAGTTGACCGGTGGCTAACCCGGGCAGAGCCTGCACCCGCCGGGGAGCGCGCTCGGAATCCTGGACATACCCGCCATTGCCGGGCAACCCTGGCACGGGCCCGACACCTGCGTCAACACGCGGCTGTCAAGCTTGCCCCCGCTTTGCCATTCGCGCCCGGCACACCCGGGGCAACCGCACCGTCACCAGCCAGCCCTGCAGCACTGCTCCAGCACGGGAGCGGACACGTAGCGTAACCAAGCGACGTAATTATCCTAGGCGAACGGGCGTTCGATAATCGGCCGACGGACGAGGCCGAGGCGGTCCTGACATTCGGGATGTCCGGGTGGCCGACATGGGTGCACCACGCACACCGCGAACAGCACTGGCGCGTCCTGGAGGTCATCGAGCCCGAGAAGGCGGCGCCCAGCCCGGCCGCCGTCGACCGGTACATCCTGCTGGCGGACGGCCCGTTCGCCTACCTGAAGGGCAGCGACGGCGAGCAGTACATTACCGCGACCCGGCGCGACAGCCGGTGGCGGATTGGCGGCGACAAGTCGGCCCTCGGGGCTGCGCAGGGTGACCTGTTCACCGAGGGCTACGAGCACAGCAAGTCCTGAGAATCTGACATGTCTGGCGAACAGCAGGGAGCGCGAAGAGAAGCCCGTCCAGAACCTCGTTGCCTGGCGGGAGGACCTAGGGGAAGGGGGGCTTGTCGGCGGCGCACACGGTGCCGCGCGGTGGGGTGACCAGATGCACCAGGTAGCGGATTCGCCATTTGAGGACGCAGCTGCTGGGGTCATTGACGGTCAGGTGGCCAAAGCCGTTCTCGGTCAGCAGCACGGCGTTGCCGAGCCGCCGCTCGGCGACCAGGGCGTTGGCGTAGCCGGTGGCCGGGTCGAACCGGTTGCTGAGCAGCAGGATCGGGGTCTTGGTCTTGGCGTTCCACGGGCCGCGTAGCGCTCGGTGGCGTGCCCCGGCCAGTTCGCCGCGCACGGAGCCCACAGCCCCCAGCCCAGGAACGGTCCCCACAGCCTGCCCACGCGCGCGATGTGCCCCATGACACTCGGCCACGCGCTGACCGGCTTGCTCGCGGGACCGTCCAGACACGAAACCGCCGACGAAACGGTGAGCCCGGCGAACCCGGCAGGCGATCGCAGCGGACGCGCTTCTGTCTCCAGGGCCGACGCATCACCGTTCACCGCGGCGTTGAGATCCTTCGCGTACCGGGGCCAGTCGGCCGCTACCCGCGGCGGGTTGAACGTGCTGAGCAGCAGGTCGGAGTAGTCCAGCACGCCGGGAGGCTTCGCGTGCGGCGCCGGGATCGGCGCCCGGCCGCGCCCGCGCGAACAGGCGCGCACGCGCTGGGCGACGGTCTCGGAGTGACCGGCGAGCGCGCAACCGGACGGGCCGCCCGCTGGCACTGGCCCACGAACTGGTGGAAGAAGACCCCGTCGGCCGACGCCACGTCGCTGGCGACCCTGCTCTCGGCGCTGGCGGTGTCTTTGACCGGGTCGACGAGGCCGTCAAGCAGCATCGCCCGCACCCGGCCGGGGAACATGTTCTCGTAGACCTGGCCGATCATCGTCCCGTAGGACAGGCCGACGTAGGTGAGCTTGCGGTCCCCGACGAGCTGGCGCAGCCGGTTCAGGTCACGGGCGGTGTCCGCGGTGGAGATGTTGTCCAGCAGCTGCCCGCTCACCCGGCCGCACCGGCGCGCCAGCGCGGCCGCCTTGCGCGCGTAGGCCCGCGACGCGGCCGGCGTCACCGGGATCTGCACCCCATGCCAGAACCGGTCCCGGCTCGCCTTGCTGGTGAAGCAGCGCACCGGGTCGCTGGCGTTGGTGCCCCGCGGGTCCCAGCCCACCACGTTGAACCGGCCGCGGCCCTAGGCACTGAGCTCTGGACCGCCATCCCGCACGAGCCCGACGCCGCTTGCGCCCGGTCCGCCGGGGTTGACGAACATCGAGCCGATCCGGTGCTTCTGGTCGCTGCCCAGGTAGCGCATCACCGCGAGCTTGATCTGCCGGCCGGCTGGCCGGTGCCAGTTCAGCGGCACCGCAACCCTGGCGCACTGGAACCGCCTGCCCATGCCCTTGCAGCGCTTCCAGGCGATCCCGGCCTGCCCGGCCGCGGGTCCGGCGGCACCGGCGGGCGAACCCGCAACCCCCCGGACGCGGCTACCGACCGCGAGAGTCGTGGCGCTAGCGGGCGAGGCTAACGGCAGCGACGCAGCCGCCGCCGCGCAGATCGCGATGAGAGTAAGCGGAACCTTGCGCATCCTGACCCCCGAACCTTGGGATGCTCTCCGCCCCCGAGCATTGACCTGCCCTTGACCAGAAGTCAACCAATCCATGATAAATATCCCAAATCCTGATCATCAGGGCACCGAATGCACAAACGCAGCCCGGTACCCGATCGATCGCGGGCCGCGGCGGCGGAAGCGACTGGCGGCTACGCCACCGCGGGAAACGGGTGCACGGCTCCGTCGAACGGCGCGACGGCCACCGCCTGGCGGCGGCCGCCGACAGCTTGCACGGGCCCTGCCTCGATCAGCTCAGCCGCCGCTAACCTGCTCCCGGCGGGCCCGCTCAGCCGCGGTCAGCCCACCGCCATCGGTATACCTCATGACCCGGCATAACACCGCGCGCCGACTCTCACCAGGCCTGCAACCCCCAGGCATTAAAGCCAGTATGAAGCGGCCGGCTCCGGTAGGCCGCCGGCCGCTTCATATGGGATTTTTAGGTTGGTATTGCCCGGCTAACTATTTTTGAACGTGAGGTCGCGCCCCTCGGCCGTGCAAGTGAATTTCGTGGTTCCGATGACCTTGCAGAAGGAATCGTTTGACGTAGGGTAGACAAACATCTGGTATTCCACGGTAGCGCCCGTGCCGTTGATCCTGTACACCACATTTGCCGCGAACTGGATCCCGCCGAAAATGTCGAAGCCGTATTTGAGCTCCCAAGCATGCGTGCTGTGGGGCGTCAGCACGTCTCCGTCTGGCGGGCGCCCTTCGGAAAAGTCGAGGGGGTAGGAGGCGCCAGGGACACACTTGAAGTCCACACATATGACCCTGGGGAGCTTCCCGGCACCGACCACGGTGATGTTCTGGTTGCTGTCGTTGTGGATGATGAACCCGCGGCTGGCCGCGCTCGCCGACCCGGCGGTCAGCAGCGCGCCCGCTAGCGTGCCCGCCAGCGCGAGCGCCGCTAAGACTCCGCCGCCGAGCACCCATTGCCGTCTGCGCCCGCGCTTCGCGAGGCCCCGACGCCCCGACCGCGCCTGCGCGAATTGCTCATTGTCACTGCTCATGACTGCCCACCTTCCAGGCTAGGAAGGCCCCCGTAAGCCCAGGGTCTAGGAAGACCCCCGGCGACCCCCGGTTGTTAAAACCGGGGTAACAGTTCCGTCATGCCTTGTCAATGGCTACCTTGATGTTGATGTCCTCGGGGCCGGCGCGGCCCGACCAAGCCGTCTCCTGCCCTAGCTGCCTTCCTGCGGGCATCGCCTCGCCGATCAGGGAAGTGAAGTCTTGCTTCGGGGTGACCCTGCACCGGCGAACGACCGAGCGGGCCATGCACCCATGAGAGCCTTCTGGCCGGCGGCCGAGGTGGCCCAGGCTGACTTCAAGGGCTGCCCTCGGCCATCATCGCCCCTGGCATGGCAAGCGCGAACCCACGGGTTTCAGTCCGACTTCGACGCCCCTGCCGACGTCGCCGGGCGGCTGTGGTGCCGCGCACGGGGCGTTTCCCCGGCGTCGATCAGGGCTCGGCCAAGACCATCGAGCACCAGGGAGAGGCCAGAGGGGTCAGGTCACTTGCCACGGCTCATCCGACCTCGAGGTGACCTCGCCGCGAATTATCCGACGACCCGGAGACATTTCTGCGCGGCCTGCGTCGAGCGGCCGGACCACGGTTGCCGTTGCGGTCACGGCCATACGATGGCCCGGCCCGCACCGCCATACCAGGCGCATGTGAGATCCCAGCCAGCACACCAGCACAAGCGCTGCGTCGAGGAAGCCGCGGGCATCCTTGACAGCCCGGTCGGCGTCGTCGCTGGGGATTTCGCCGTCGAGGGCGTAGAGCCCCATGCCGAGGTCATCGAACTCGGCGAGCATCTTCTTGGCGGTGCTGATTACCTCGGCGAAGTCGGTGTGGGCTTTCATGCCGTGTTCTCCTTCTGCTGGTACGCCTCGACCACCCACATGCCGGGTGGCGGGGGATCGCCGGCTTTCTCGTCGCGGGCGTACACCGCGGCGTTCCAGCTGGCGATGAACTCGTCCGGGTCGGCCCGTCCGGTTCCGGCCTCGGGTTCGCGTGCCCAGAATTCGGGGTCGGTGTTGATCACGGTGCTGCCTTGGTCGCGGACGTACAGAACGTGGCCGCCTAGCCCGGCCCGGATGATGGCAACGGATTCGCGGCTGCCGTCGTCTTCGTTGTCGGTTTGTGCAGTGGGCTGCACTTTTGCCTGGTTAACGGGCTGCGCTTCTATGGCAGGCTGAGTCTCTACGTCCCTTCTAATTTGTGCAGTGGGCTGCACTTTCGGTTGTGCAGTGGGCTGCACTTGTGCAGTGGGCTGCACTTTTGGCGTACTACGACACGCCGGCGTGACCTGGGGTCGCTTGACAACCTGATCGTTTTCGTGGTGGTACTGGACGTTGCCGGGTCGAGTGCCCAGCGGACCACGCTCACGCGCAGCGAATGCCGACCTCCGGCTCAAACCAACCTCCGCGGCTATGTCTTCGAGTTCCTGTCCTTTGGGCCAGGTCTTGTGTCCGTGCCCGATGAGGTAGGCGCGGAGGAGAGTGTCAGCCCTGTTGGGGTCACGTTCGGCGATCACGGCCATTACCCGGTCTAGGGTGGTGACTTCTTGGCCGTCGCCTCGGGGCAGGCATCCGCTGGGCACCCCGGCTTCGGTGAGCGCGGAGCGGACCGCTCGGCCGTCGCGGCATTTGAAACAGTGCCAGACGATCCGGTCGTGTTCGCCGGCGGAGACGGTGAGCGTCCGGGTGCCGTCGCAGTTGGGGCAGCGGGCGCGTACGGATAGCCCCTCGTCGCCGTTGGGTTTCGCGTTGGCGAGGTGCCCGGCGACGTGCCAGGCGAGGCATTCCCGCACGGGGGCTTGACAGGTCATGAGACCGCCTCCGAACGCCGATCCTGTTTAAAGGCCCCTTTACGTCCGAATCGCTGGCCGATTGCCTGCGGGGTGCGGGCGAACGCTCGGGCTATCTCGGGGTCTGAGTAGCCCGCCGCTCGCAGCCCGGAGACGGTCAGGTCCAGCAGCGGCCCGCCTTGGCGTTCGATCAGGTCGTACAGCACGGCGGCGGCTTCCAGGTCGCCGGACGCACCCCGCTTGCCCACTCCGCCGAGCATCCGGCCGGCGGCGCTGCCCACCTGCTCGGCGTCGTACCTGCGTTCTCGTCGTTGCCGCTTTTTCAGTTCGGCGGCGTGCTTGACCGCTGCTGTCCGGCTGGCTTTCAGCGCGGTGGCGATCAGGTCCGCGTCGGGGTTCTCAGCCAGGGTGGCTGCCTGGTCTTCCAGGCCGGTACCGTCCAGCAGCCGGCGCAGCCGGGTCACGCGGTTCACTCGGCACCGCCTAGCTCGTCCAGTTCGTCATGGTCGGCCTGTTCCTGGCGCATGACCTCCTGGTGGATGCCGTCCTCCCAGTACCGGGCGATGGCCTCCTGGTACAGGCCGCGGAGCACGTCGGGGTCGAGGGCGTCCACCTCGTGCTGGGCCAGGTCGCCGTACTGTGCGATGAAGCCCGCGGCCCGGGGGTCGTCTTCTAGCTTCTTCATCACGTCGGGATCTACGTTTTCCGGCAGGTCGTACTGGCTGACCTGATCGCGGGACAGGGCCACCCTGATCGTCTGGTCCCAGCAGCCGGTACGGCTGACAAGATCACGGAAGATGTCTTCGCCGGACGGGTCATGGTCACCCGCGTAGATCAGCACCGCCGGGCGCTTCTGTCGTCTCACGTCCTGCCGTACCTCGTTGCACAAGGTCTGGCTGGCGTACCCGCCGAGGGCGACGTGCGGGATGCCGAGGGGGTCGGTGAACCACTGGTCAAGCTGCGCCGACATGCCGTCCTTCTCGACGCCGAGGAAGATCGTGAACGGCTGCCCCTCGGTACGGTCGCGCCGGTATAGCTCGCGCAGGTAGTCGAGGGCATCTTCCGTGCCGTCGAACGAGGTGAACCGTTCGATCCGGCTGGTCCGGTCGGCCAGGCCGGGGAAGGTGCCGTGGCGACGCCCCCTGGCTGTGTACCGCGACAGCACCTTGTAATAGCTGGACGTGTTGGGCAGCGTGCCGTCGGCCACCAGGCGGTAGAACAACTGCCGCAAGGTGACGCGCGTGTCGTAGGACGCCACGATCTGCCGGGCGTGCTCTAGCGTCTCGGGCCAGCGGACCGTTCGGCGTCCGCTACACAGACCGGCTGGCCGTTGCGGCGGGCCGTGGTGTACTTGCCGCACTGCACGCAGCGCAGGTCGGAACGGCGTCCATCTGCGCGGGTCACCGGCGATCACCGCCGACCTTGACCCGGCCGTCCGCCCCGCCGTCTACACTTGGACATGACTTCGGCCGTTTGGCGGCGGCGGAGTTCTGGCTGATCGGGCGGTCTTCGGGCCGCCCGATCACGTTCCACCGTCCGAGTCGTCGTCGGCGAAGTCGTCTTCGTATCCGGCGAGGGCCAGCTTGTCCACCCGCGCCTGCAAGCCCTGCACGGCGGCTTCGGCCTTGGCCGGGTTGAGCGTGATCCGCTCTATCTGCCCCCGTCCGAACCGTTCGGGTGTCGGCGGGTCCAGCGGGATAACCCGGTCACCCTTGCACCTGCGGCACGTGCCCTCGGGCAGGTTCGGCCCGTGCCGCCCGCTTCCCTCGCACGACGGGCACGTCAAGTAGTCGATCATGACGATTCCGCCTGGTCAGCGCCGTCCGTGGGGATTTCCCCGTTGTCCTGGGCCGCTTCCCCGCCGATTGCCGGGACTTCCTCGTTCCGGTATCTGGCCACCGTTTTGTGGTCGAATCCGGTGATCTGGGCGATCTTCCGGTCCGACGCGCCGGGGTTCTGCGCTATCGCCCGCCTGACCAGCTTCCGCCGCCGGTCCGCCCCGGTCGGCGCGGTCAGCAGTTCCTTCGCTGCGTCCCGCGCGGGCTGCCAGGTGCCCACGCCCAGGTCGTCCAGGGACAGCGGCGGCATCAGTTCATCTGTCCTGGGCATCGACTCGACCAGCGCGCGGGCTTCCTGGCTTTCCAGCCCGCCGACGATCAGCGATTCCTCGATGCCGAGCGCCCGTTCCTCGATCACCCTGTTCGCGTTAGCGCGCAACGCGGTCAGCCGGGAGTCGGCCAGCCTCCGTGCCTCTACTACTTCGTCGGGACCACGCCGGTCGTACCTCGTCACGTACGGCAGCGATGCCTGCGGGACGTGACGGTCGTTGAAGCCCATCAGCCTCGCGGACTGGCGTATCTGCTCGTTGACCTTGGCGAGTGCTTCCTCGGCCATGCGGATGACGTCGGCCTGCACTTCGTCGCGGAGCCTGAACTCGACGCTCAGGCTCTCCTCGATCTCATTCCTGAGGATCGCCTCGCGCTCGGCCGCGGCGTTCTTGGCCTGCTTGGCTCTGGCGCGGATGATACGGATGAGCGCCTGCTGGTCGCCCCGGCTCATCCCGGTCATGCCCGGCCCGCCTCGTCGGCGGGGATGCGGACCATGAGTGAGTCAATGTCGGCTGCGGCGATGCGGACCAGCCGCATCTTGCCGATCTTGTACGCGGGCAGTTGCCCGCTGTTGATCAGCCTTTTGACGGTCTTGACGCCGAGGCCGGTCGCCTCCGCGACCTCGTTGATCGTGAGCCAGGAACCTGGCACGGTGGACCACCTACTACTCGGGTGCCTTGCCGGCCGCCCGGTGCGGGCGGACTAGAGCAGCGGTGGTCGTTCTCGCGGCTGAGTGTGAGTTCGGTCACACCACAGAGAGTACCAGTCTCCGTGACCGTCCGTGACACACCCAGGGTCTACCCGGTGTTCTGCCGTCCCCGTAGCGGGATGACCTGGGCGTTGGTGGCCAGTTCCGACAGCGCGACGGCGAGCACGGCATCCCGATCCTGCGCCGCGTGCTGATAGGTCATCGCCACCAGGGGGGTCGAGTGGCCCATCCGGGCCATCAACTCGGCCAAGGTCGCCCCGGTCGCAGCGGCCAGGACCGCTCCGGTATGCCTCATCGAATGGAACGTCCGGCCGGGGCACCCCGCCGCGTCGGTGGCCTTCCGCCACGACCCCCGCAGGCTCGCCGGGTGCAGCGGCCGGTTCCGGTCATGCTCAGCGCCGAACAGCAGGGCCCCCGGATCAGCGGCCACATGCCTGCGCAGGTGCTCGCGGACCACTGGGATGATGTGCGGCGGGATGCTGACCGACCGGAGCCCGGCCTCCGACTTCGGCTCCTTCACCACGAACCCGCGGGCCTCCCTGCTGACGGCCCGGCGCACGTGTACCTTCGCGGCCTCGACGTCGATGTCGGAACGGGTCAGCGCGGCGAGTTCACCGAACCGGAGCCCGCACCATGCGGCGAGCAAGGTCATGGCCCGGAACCGGGGCGGCATGTTCAACGCGATGGACTCGACCTCGGCGATGGACGCAGGCTCGATCGGCTTCGCTCGCTTGCTGGACCCGCCGCCGCGGACCCGGCACGGGTTGCTGCTCAGTAGATCGTCGGCAACGGCGGTGTTCATCATGGTGCGCAGCAAGGTGTACGCGGCTGCGCGCTGCCTCGGCCCGGTGTCCATCGACGCGAACCACGACCGCACCGCCGCCGGGGTGATCTGGTCGATCCGGTCACCGCCGAACGCCGGGAGTATCTGCCTGCGCAACACGATCGAGTAGAGGTTCCTGGTGCTGCCGGCCAAGTCGCGGCTCGCCAGCCAGGTGGCCGCGTACTCGTTCAAAAGGGGGAGTTCCCCCTTTGAAACCGGCTCAGGCAGCCAGGTGCCGCGCTGGATATCAGCGGACACGCGGGCCAAGTACGCGGACGCCGCGCCCTTCGTGTTGAACGTCAAAGGCCCGCCGCCGTTGGTCTTGGCGGTGTGCCGCTTCCGGTCGGGGCCGGTGTAGCTGGCCTGCCACTGGCCGCTCGGTAGCTTCCTGATGGAGCCGAACTGGCGGCTACCCATGATCATTCCTTCCGTTTCGTGCAACCAACGTGCAACCAATCGGGACCGTTCTAGGGGTCTGCTGACCCCTACAGACCACCATTCTACCTGAGTTTCCGCAGGTCAGAGCACGATTCCGCCAGGTCAGCGCGCCACGCTGGTCTAGACTTCGGCCCTATGGTGCAGCGCGTTGACCCGCTGGCAAGCACGCCGCCTGCTTTCGAAGTGGCGGCGGCCCGGCAGATCCTGCGGACAGGCTTCGGCGTGCAGGCGCCGCTCACGCCCCTCGCCGGCGAACGGGACCAGAACTTCCGGGTCGACACGCCAGACGGCCCGCGCTTCCTGCTCAAGATCTCCAACCCGGCGGACGGCCGGGCCGTCCTGGAGATGCAGACCGCGGCGCTGCGCCACATCGCGCAGGTCGATCCCGATCTGCCGGTGATGCGCGCCCTGCCGGCCGCGGCGGGCGAACCCTGGGTAGAGATCGCCGGGCCCGAAGGCCGTATCTACCCGGTGCGGCTGTTCACGTTCCTGCCCGGGCAGGTCGCGGCGACCTCGGCCCTGACCGCCCCGGCGATCCGGTCCTTCGGGCAGGTCACCGCGCGGCTGGGCCGGGCGCTGCGCGGCTTCTTTCACCCTGCGGCCGACTACGAGATCCAGTGGGACCTCACGCACGCGCTCAAGCTCCGACCGCTGCTCACCCACGTGTCCGACGGGCCGCGCCGGGCCCAGGTCACGCGGGTGCTCGACCGGTTCGAGGCCAGGGTCGCCCCGGCCCTGCCGGGCTTGCGCGCCCAGGTGATCCACGCCGACATGAGCCTGGACAACGTGCTGTTCGATGGGGATTCCCGGATCAGCGGGATCGTGGATTTCGGGGACATGACGCACGCGCCGCTGGTCTGTGACCTCGCTGTCGCCATCGCCGACGTGCTGCACGGCCGCGATGACGCCGTCGAGGCGGCCGAGACGATGATCGCGGGCTACGTCTCGGTCACCCCGCTGGAGGACGAGGAGGCCGGGCTCCTCGCCGACCTGGTGGCGACCCGGCTGGCCACGGAGGTGGCGGTCACCGCGTGGCGGGTCGGGCTCTACCCCGGCAACACCGCCTACAGCACCAGCAGCGAGCCGGGGGCCCGCGCGTTCCTGGACAGCATCGAGGCCACCGGGACGGACGCGGTCGGGCGGCGTTTCCGCGACGCCTGCCGCGGGCTGCCCTACCGCCGCGCCGCCACCGGCGCCCTGCTCGAGCGCCGGCGGCGGGTGCTGCCCCGCTCGCCGCTGTTCTACTCCCGCCCGGTGCACCTGGTGCGCGGTCAGGGTGTGTGGCTGTTCGACCCCGACGACCGGCGTTACCTCGACTGCTACAACAACGTGCCGGTGGTCGGCCACGGCCACCCGCGGGTCGTGCGGGCGGTCGCCGGACAGCAGCGGCTGCTCGCGACCCACAGCCGCTACCTGCACGAAGCGATCGTCGAGCTCGCCGAGCGGCTCACCGCGACCCTGCCCGGCGGACTGGACGCCGTCCTCCTCGTGAACTCCGGCAGCGAGGCCAACGATCTCGCCGGCCGGATCGCCCGCGCGGCCACCTGGCGGTCCGGCGCGATCGTGACCGACTGCGCCTATCACGGGCTGACCGAGGCCACGCACGCCCTGTCGCCGGAGGAGTGGGCGGCGGGGGAGCGGCCTGCCCACGTGGCCACGGTCCCCGCCCCCGACGGCTACCGGGGCACCTACCGGCGCGAATCGCCCGGGTGGGCCGAGCGGTACGCGGGCCACGTCGACGAGGCCGTGCAGGCGCTCGGCGAGCACGGCCTGGCCGCGATGTACGTCGACCCGGGCTTCACCGCCGACGGCGTGCTGGCACCGCCGCCCGGTTACCTGGCCGAAGCGGCCCGGCGGGTGCGGGCTCAGGGCGGCCTGCTTGTGGCCGACGAGGTCCAGGCGGGTTACGGCCGGTCCGGGGCGCACCTGTGGAGCTTCCAGGCCTCCGGGATCGAACCCGACCTGGTGGTGCTAGGGAAGCCGATGGGTAACGGCTTCCCGGTTGCCGCGTTGGTGGTCCGGTCCCCGCTGCTGCACGCCGTTCCGGAGCAGACCGAGCTGTTCAGCACGTTCGGGGGCAATCCGGTGGCCTGCGCGGCGGCGCTCGCGGTCCTGGACGTCATCGCCGATGAGGGCCTGATGGCACAGGCCGCGCAGGTCGGCTCCTACCTCCGGCAGGGCCTGGCCGGCCTGGCCGGACGGCACGCTCTGATCGGGGATATCCGGGGCGAGGGCCTGCTGCTCGGCGTCGAGCTCGTCACTGATCACGACACCCGCGCGCCCGCTGCGGCGGCCGCTCGCGCGGTCGCCGACGCCATGCGCGACCGGGGCATACTGCTGGGCACGACCGGCCCCGCCGGGAACGTGCTGAAGATCCGGCCCCCGCTCGTCTTCGGCCGCGAACACGCGGACCTGCTGCTGCACACGCTCGACGACGTGCTCTCCGGCACGGCCTGACCGCGCCGGGCGCCGTGCGGCACACTGGCCTGGTGGATGCCGACGTCGTGGTCGTGGGGGCCGGCGCGCTCGGGCTGAGCACCGGGCTGCACTGCGCGCTGGGCGGCCAGTCGGTGACCGTGGTGGAGCGCTGGAAGGCGGGCTCGCAGGCATCCGGGCGCGCGGCCGGCCTGTTCAAGTCGGTGCAGGCCGACGAGCTGCGCACCCGGCTCGCCCGGCGGAGCATCGAGAAGGCGATCGGCTTCGCCGACTGGGCCGGCGTTCCCTTGCAGGTGAACCGCTCGGGCAGCTTCCTCATCGCCAGGACCGGACCGCACCGCGAGCTGCTGCGCCGCGAGCTGACCCAGTCGGGGCGCTGGGGCGCCGATGTGCGGGAGGCCACCGCCGGGCAGCTGGCCGGCGGGCTCAGCTGCTACCGGGCCGCGGGGGACGAGTACGCGCTCTGGTGTCCCGAGGACATCTACATCGAAGATCCGGCCAGCCTGGTCCGCGCCTACCTGGCCGCCTGCCGGCGGCACGGGGTGGTGCTGCTGGAGGACGAGCCGGTCATCGGCGTACCGGTCGCGGGCGGCCGGGTCACCGGGGTCGAGACGGCGACTCGCTCGATCGCGGCGCCGGTCGTCGTGGACGCGGCCGGCGGCTGGGTGCGCCAGGTCGCCGAGCTGGCCGGGGCCCGGGTGGCGCTGGCCCCGGTCCGCCACCAGCTGCTCATCACCCAGCCGGCACCCCAGGTGGATCCGTCAGACCCGATCACCCGGGTGGTCGATGCCGCTGTGTACCTGCGCCCGGCCCGCGGCGGCCTGATGTTCGGCGGCTTCGAGGCCAGCCCGCTGCCGCTTGACCCGTGCCGGCAGCCGGCCTCGTTCAGCACCGATGACGTGCCGCTCGACCTCGGGGTGCTGCGGCAGCTCGCGGCGCAGGTGACCGGCTGAAGTGCCCGCCGCCGGCGCCGACCCGGTCGCCGAGCACCGCGGCGGCCTGTTCACGATGAGCACCGACGGGCGGTTCGTGGCGGGCCCGGTCCCCGGCGTGCCCGGCTTCTGGGTGGCCAGCGGATGCAACGGGTCGGGGTTCTCCTCCTCGCCCGCCCTGGGCGAGGCGCTGGCCGCGTGGATCGCCAGCGGCGTCGCGCCGCCGGGCATGATGGCGCTGGCGCCGGACCGGTTCGGGCTGGCATCCGATGATGCGCTGGTCAGGGACGGGCTGTGGCAGTACGCGCACTACTACGACCCAGTGGCTCCAGACCTGGTGTGATCCTCACCTGCCCGGCACCGCGGGTCAGCCTGTCAGGTGCGCCGCAGCCATACGACGAAGCAGATGGCGAGCACGGCGATGATCAGAATCGTGGTGAGCATCGGCTAGCCGATCCTTACCGCGGGGCCCCGTTGTTTGTCTTGTTGGCACCATTATGGACCGATTGAGCTAGCTTGTCCCCTCTGTCTGCGCGATGGCTCGACCGCCCGGACCGGCGGAGGAGCGGGCGCCTCGCGCACTGCCGGCCCGCCGATAGGGAGAGATTTAGTGACCGAACCGGCACCGGCCGGTGCTTCGGGCATTGCGAGGCCCTCTCATCCAGAAGAGAGCGTCTTCTCGAACCAGTGATGAGCGTAGGGCTCGTCGTTGAACGCGGCCACCTCCCGGTACCCGGCCGCCCGGTACAGGCCGATCGCCTCGTCCAGGGCCCGGTTCGTTTCCAGCCGGACGGCGCCGGCCCGGCGGGCCTTCGCGCGCTCCTCCAGGGCGGTCAGCAGCCGTCGGCCGAGCCCGAGGCCGCGGACCGCGGGGGAGACCCACATCCGCTTGATCTCGGCCGGCGCGTCGTCGTGGAACTTGAGCGCGCCGCACCCGGCGGGCTCGCCGTGCAAGGTGGCGACCAGCAGGAGGCCGCCGGGCGGGGTGAGTTCCTCGTCACCCGCGGAAATGCTCCGGGCGACGTCGAAGCCGCCGTCGAACCGGCGCGCCAGCTCGCTGAAGTAGGCCCGCAGGCAGAACCGGGCGTCCGGGTGCCGGGGGTCGCGCACGCTGACCTGCACCTCCGACGCCGCCAGGATCCGCTCGACCTCGGCCATGGCCGCTACGAGCCGATCCCGCTGCCGCGGGCTCAGCGGGCCGAGGATGGACGTGGCCAGGTCGTCGGAGCGCCGGTCCAGCACCGCGCGCTCGGCCAGCCCGCGAGCGGTGAGGCGCGCGGTACGGACCCGCCGGTCGGTCCCGCTCTGTTCCACCGCCACGAGCCCGTCATCCTCCAGCGACCGCAGCAGCCGGCTCAGGTAGCCCGAGTCCAGGTCGAGTCGCGACCGCAGCAGCCAGACATCGCTGCCCTCGGGGCCGATCTCCCACAGCAGCCGGGCCTGCCCGAGCGGGCGGTCGCGGGACAGGTACGCGTCGTTGAGCGCCCCGATCCGCTGCGTCACGGTCCGGTTGAACCTGCGCACCTGTCCCACCATGTCTGGCCGCATTCTCTGACCATAGTCAGAAAATGCATTCCGGACATCCGTCAACGGGAAGCATTGGCCGCGTTGGAGCAGCGCCGACGCTTCGGCTTGCCCGGCGAGACGCGCGCCGCACGCCTTGCCGGCCGGGTCCGCTCAGACTTAGACTGAATGTTCAGTCAATCTGAGGAGAGAGCGTGGCCAGTCAGCACGCCGACGTTCAGCCGGATGTCACCGGACACGAGGACACCGCCGCACGCGGAGACAACATCAGGCACGAGGACGGCGCCGGGCACCAGGGCAAGAAGCTCGAGCACGTCATCGCCTGGCAGGAAGAGATCTTCCTGCGCCGGCAGCCGGAGTCGGCGCGGATGGCGGCCCGGGCTCGCGGCTCGCTGGCCGGCGGAGTCACGTCCAGCTGGCAGATCACCGCGCCGCAGGCGGTGTGGCTGAGCCACGGCCGCGGCTCCAAGGTCTACGACGTGGACGGGAACGAGTACGTCGACCTGCACGGCGGCTACGGGGCGGCGCTGGCCGGCCACGCGCATCCGGCCATGGTCGAGGCGATCGGCGGCCAGGCCGGACGGGGCACCCACTTCGCCCAGCCCACCGAGAACGCCGTGATCGTCGCCGAGGAGCTCACCCGCCGGTTCGGCCTGCCGCAGTGGCGGTTCGCCAACTCGGGCACCGAGGCCACCATGGACGCGGTGCACCTGATGCGCTCGGTCACCGGGCGCGACCTGATCATCAAGGTCGAGGGGTGCTATCACGGCCACCACGACTCGGTCCAGGTCTCGGTCACCCCGGAGCCGGACGAGGCCGGGCCCGCCAGCAGGCCCGCGCAGGCCCCGGCCAGCAGCGGCATCCCCGCCGCCATCACCCGGCTGACCCTGGTCGCGACGTTCAACGATGTCGGCAGCGTGGCCCGGCTGCTCGACGAGCACCGCGGCCAGGTCGCCGGGATGATCATCGAGCCGATCATGATGAACGCCGGGATCATCCTGCCTGAGCCCGGGTACCTGGCCGCGCTCAGCGACCTGCTGCACGCGCACGGCGCGCTGCTCACCTTCGACGAGGTCAAGACCGGGCTCACCGCCGGGCCCGGCGGGGCCACCGCGCTGACCGGAGTACGGCCGGACATCATCTGCCTGGCCAAGGCCATCGGCGGCGGCGTGGCCGTGGCCGCGGTCGGCGGCAGCGCCGAGGTGATGGAGCACGTCGCGAGCGGCCAGTACGAGATGGTCGGCACGTTCAACGGCAACCCGCTGGCCATGGCCGCGGCCCGCGCGATGCTCTGCGAGGTCGCCACGCCCGAGGCCTACCAGCGGATCGAGGCGCTGCGCGCCCGCGCGGTGACCGGGATCGAGCGGGAGATCGCCGCCCGCGGCCTGCGAGCACACGTGGTGTCCGCGGGCGCGAAGGGCTGCGTGGTGTTCTCCCCGGAGCCGGTCCGCGACTACCGCGGCTTCCTCGGCATCGATGACCGCTACAGCCAGGCGCACTGGCTCTTCCAGCACAACGGCGGCGTGTTCCTGCCGCCGTGGGGCAAGATCGAGCAGTGGCTGATCTCGGTGCAGCACGACGAGCCGGACATCGACCGGCTGGTCGGGAACTTCGGCGCGTTCGCGGCGGCGATCGGCTCATGAACGCCGGCCCAACCCGTCGTGACCTATGTTTTACGAGGAAGGCCTTGCGCGGGGTGACCGCTGAGGAGTAGGAAACCTGTAATTGACCGAATGTTCAGTCAGGATATGAGGTGACCTCGTGGCGCACCCGCGAGAAGGCTGGCAGGGCGACGGGACCCGGCGCCTGCCGGTCTCCCGCCGCGGGTTCCTCAAGGGCGCGGGCGCCGGGCTCGCCGCACTGGGCGCCGGATCCCTGATCGAGGCGTGCGCGCCCGCGCTGGCCGGCTTCGGCACACTGCCGCTGCCCCGCCGCCACAACCCGGTGACCTGGCCCATCTTCACCGACAACACCGCGGTCAAGAGCGGCCTGCAGCCGGAGCCCGGCGCCACGCTGCAGATCTACAACTGGGTTGCCTACATCAACCAGGCCGTCGTCAACAACTTCGCCAAGAAGTACAACTGCAAGGTGCAGATCACCACGTTCAACACGATGAACGAGGCGCTGTCCAAGCTGCGCACGGCCAAGCTGCCCTTCGACATCCTGATCGGCGCCACCGTGGACGTCCTGGGCCAGCTGATCGAGTCGAAGCTGGCCCAGCCGCTGAACCACAGCTACCTGCCGAACATCACGCAGGCCTGGCCGGACTTCACCAACCCGTTCTACGACCAGCACTGGCGCTACACCATTCCGTACACGATCTATACCACCGGCATTTCCTGGCGGAAGGATCTGGTGCACGAGAACCCGTACGCGATGCGGAACCCCTGGGCGATGCCGTGGCAGTCCAAGTACCGGGGCAAGGTGGCGATCCTGGACGACTACCGCGAGAGCCTCAGCCTGGGGCTGATGAAGAACGGGATCTACAACCTGAACACCACCGACCGGGGTCAGATCACCATGTCCCGGCGGTCCCTGGAGCAGCTGTCCTCGCTGGTGAACGTGCGCATCGACAACAACGACTACACCGAGGTGCCGAACGCGGACACCTGGATCCACCACGCCTGGTCCGGCGACATGGCAGCGGCGGGGTACTACATGCCCAAGGGCGTCCCGGTGGACGTGGTTGGCTACTGGTTCCCGCCCGACGGCAAGGGCCCGGTGGCGAACGACACGATCGCGGTACTCCGCTCCTCGCCCAACCCGGTGCTCGCGCACCTGTTCCTGAACTACATGCTCGACCTGCACAACGTGCTGGAGAACATCAGCTTCAACGGGTACATGCAGCCGCTGACCGGGGTCACGCCGCAGCGCCTGGTGAAGGAGAAGCTCCTGCCCAAGAGCCTGCTGTCCACCGTGGTGCTGCCCTCGTACTTCCGGCGCGGGGTGGCCGAACTGCAGCTACCGGTGGACGCGGACGCTATCTGGCAGCAGGAATGGCTCGTGGTGAGCAACGGGATCTGAGGCGGTCATGGCAGCTCCGGCGCAGGCGGAAAAGGCTCCCGCGCAGGCGGAAGCAAAGGTCAGGCCGCGCAAGAACCTCTTCTACATAGGGCTGGCCCTGCCCGGCATGATCTGGCTGGTCGTGCTGTTCATCGTGCCGTTCTACGCGGTGCTGGCCATCGCCATGGGCCAGCTGAACCGGCTTTTCGCGTCGCCGATCGCGGTCTGGAACCCGCTGAACTGGAGTTCGTCGAACGTCATCAACGCGTTCCACGACCTGGTGGGCAGCACGTCGTTCGCCGGCCCGATCGTCATCAGGACGGTCATCTACGTGGCCGCGGCCGCGCTGGTGTGCCTGCTCATCGGCTATCCGGCCGCCTATTTCGTGGCCCGGTTCGCCGGGCGCCGCAAGGCGCTGTTCCTGATCCTGCTGATCGCGCCGTTCTGGATCAGCTACATGATGCGCATGCTGGCCTGGGTCGACCTGCTGCAGACCGGCGGCTACGTGAACCGGGCCCTGATCGACCTGCACCTGATCTCGCACCCGGTCAACTGGCTGGGCGGCCTGTCGGTCACGGTCGTGCTCGGGCTGGTGTACGGCTACATCCCGTACATGATCCTGGTGCTCTACGCCGGCCTGGACCGGATCGATCCCGCGCTCATCGAGGCCGGCCGGGATCTCGGCCTGAGCCGGTTCCGCACCTTCGTGCACGTCACGCTGCCGCTGTCCAAGCAGGTGATCCTGACCGCGATGCTGATCACCGTGCTGCCGATGCTCGGTGACTACTTCACCAACCAGCTGCTGTCCGGCTCGGCCAGCACGTCCATGGTCGGCAACCTGATCCAGGGCCAGCTCGGCACGCCCGGCCTGCAAGGCCAGGGAGCGGTGCTGTCCCTGCTGCTGCTCCTGGTCCTGCTGGTACCGATGATCTACTACGTGGTGGCGACCAACCGATCAGCGCGGGAGGCGAACGCATGACCGCGACCAACGCGCCGCCTGCCGCCCCGAGCCGCGCCCTGGCCCCGGCCCGCAGCGGCCTGCGGCGCTTCATCCCGTCCCGTAACCAGTGGGGCCACCCGTGGTTCCTGGAGGGCTTCACCTGGCTGTACCTGATCTGGTCGCTGGTGCCGATCGCCCTGGCGGTGCTGTTCTCCTTCAACAACGGCAAGTCGCAGAGTGCCTGGCAGGGCTTCTCCTGGCGGTGGTACTTCAGCGACCCGGTCAACTCCGTGCTGCACAACCCGCAGCTGCACGCGGCGGTGCTGCAGACCGTCCGGCTGTCGGTCTACACCACCCTCATCGCGGTCCCGCTCGGGGTGGCGTTCGCGCTCGGCATCAACCGGTGGCGCGGGATCACCTCGGCCAGCTTCAACTTCGTGATGCTGCTGTCCTTCGTCATCCCGGAGCTGATCTTCGGCGTCGCGATGTTCTTCGTGTTCACCGCGCTGTTCACCCAGGTGCAGCTCGGTACCCTCGCAGAGGTCCTCGGCCTGGTCACCTGGAACGTGAGCTGGCCGGCCATCATCGTCCAGGCCCGGCTGGTCGGGCTCGGACGGCACTACGAGGAGGCGGCCGCGGATCTGGGCGCGAACCAGTTCCAGACCATGCGGCGGGTCATGCTGCCGCTGCTCGGCCCGGCCATCTTCGCCAGCGCCGTGCTGGTGTTTTCCAGCGTGATCGACGACTTCGTCATCGTGGACCTGCTGTCGTCGAACGCCTCGAACACGCCGATGTCCGTGATCATCTACTCCACCCAGCACGGCGGCAACGGCGGCCCGGCGCTCAACGCGCTCGGCACGATCATGCTGGTCATGTCCTTCATCGTCGCGATCATCGGGTTCATCGCCTACCGCTGGCTGACCCGGGGCGAGCGGGGCAGCCAGATGGCGGCCCTCAACACGTTCGCCGGCGCCGAGGGCGGGTAACCGGTCAGCCTCCGGTTCCGGACGGCCAGGGCAGGCCCGGCGCTCGTTCTCGCCCGATCGCGGATACCGGTTTAGCGCCCCGCGGGACGGGCAGGGTCACGCACCGTGTTACGCGATCCCTACGAGTGAGGTGAAAGTTGTGCTGACGCTGACCGACCGGGCCGCCGAGACGATCCGTGCCCTGATCACCCAGCCCGACTATCCGGCCGACACCGGCCTGCGCATGTCGCTGCAGGGCGGCGACGAGGGCAAGCTGGCGCTGTCGCTGGAGGGCCCGCAGCCAGACGATGCCGTGATCGAAGACTCAGGAGCGCGCGTTTTCGTCGGGCCGGAGGCCGTCGGCGTCGTCGCGGACAGCGAACTCGACGCCCAGGTCGACGAGCAGGGCCAGCCGACCTTCATGCTCAGCGAGCGCGGCGTGTAGCCGGGCTCACGTAGCGACCAGCGGGCCCTCCTCCTCGGCGGCGACCGGGACCTCGCCCGCCGCCCCGCTGAGCACCCGCAGCCCGTCCGGGGGGAGGTAGACGTGCACCGGCGTGCCCTGAGCCAGCGGCGGGCTGTCGCCGTCGTTCTGGATCAGCGCCTGCAGCGGGACGCCCGGCCCCAGCCGCAGCATGACCTGCGTGGCCGCGCCGAGGAAGACCAGCCGCTCGACCATGCCGGAAACCCGGTTCGGCCCGCCGGTGCCGTGCGGCTCGACCCTGACCCGCTCCGGCCGGATGGCCACGTGCGCGGGGCCCACGCAGTCGATCGCGCCGGCCTCCGCGATCAGCCGCGTCTCGCCTAGCCGCAGCTGGCAGCCCGGTCCGGAACCGCGGCCCTCCACCTCGACCTCCATCAGGTTCGACACCCCGAGGAAATCGGCCACGTAGGCGTCGGCGGGCTCCTCGTACACCTGGCGAGGCGTGCCGATCTGCACGATCCGGCCCGTGTTCATCACCGCCAGCCGGTCGGACATGGTCAGCGCCTCCTCCTGGTCGTGGGTGACGTAGAGGAAGGTGATGCCGACCCGCTCCTGCAGAGCCTTCAGCTCGACCTTGAGAGAGCGGCGCAGCTTGGCGTCCAGCGCGCCGAGCGGCTCGTCGAGCAGCAGCACGGCCGGGTTGAGCACCAGCGCGCGGGCCAGTGCCACCCGCTGCTGCTGGCCGCCGGACAGCATTCCCGGGCGCCGCTTGGCGTAGGAGGTCATGCTCACCAGGTCGAGCGCCCGCCCCACCTGATCCTTCATTTCCTTCTTGGTCAGGTTGCGGTAGCGCAGGCCGAAGGCCACGTTGTCGAATGCCGACAAGAACGGGAACAGCGCGTAGCTCTGGAACACCGTGTTCACGTTGCGCTTGTGCGGTGCCACGCCCGCCACGTCTACCTCGTCAAGCAGGATCTTGCCCGCGGTGGGCTGCTCGAAGCCCGCGATAAGCCGCAGCGTGGTGGTCTTGCCGCAGCCGGACGGCCCGAGCAGCGAGAAGAACTCGCCGCTGGCCACGTCCAGGTCCACCCGGTCCACCGCGACCTCGTGGAATCGCTTGGTCAGTGCGACCAGCTCGATACGTCCTCCGGCCACTGGCCACCTCCTGCTCAGTTGCTGGCGCGCCGCCCGTTCCAGCTGAATCCGAGCCTGCCCGACGCGAATTGCATGGACAGCTCGAATGCGTGCGCTGGCCCGACCGCGGGGTCGTCCAGCGCGATCGGTACAACAAACCCGTAGAGCAGTGCGGACAGCGCCACGGCGAAGTCATCGGCGTCCACGGCCGCGAACTCGCCTGCCTCCTGTCCGGTCAGCACCAGGGTCCGGATCGTCTCCCGCCAGCGCTCGTCGATCTTCTGCCGGATCGCGGCGACCGCCGGGTTATGCGGGGACTGCGCCCAAAGATCCAGCCACAGCAGCCACGAATCCTCTGCCCCGCCCTCCTGCTCGGGCAGGCACATCATCGCGATGAACTCCTCCAGCTGCCCGGCGGAGGTCTTGATGGCCTCGATCCGGCGGGTGGCGGCCTCGTACCAGCCGTCCTCGGAATACCGCAGTGCCTCGGTCAGCAGGTGATCCCGCGTCTTGAAGTAGTAGATGACCAGGGCCGGGCTGGCGCCGGCTCGCTCCGCCACGTCCGTGATCCTGGTTTCGGGGTAGCCGCGCTCCACGATCACCTCGAGCGCCGCGTGCAGCATCTGCTCCCGGCGCTGCACCGCCATCCCGGCGCTGCCAGCCTGTTCGTTCATCCAGCCATCCTCGTCTAAATCCGGCGGTTCCGGGAGCCACCTGCCTGGATCGTTACCGGTGTTCCCGTCGGTCCTGGACGGCGCGGAACTGCCCGCCCCTCTTGCGGAAAAGATTAGCAGGTTTCTAGACTGAACATTCAGTCAATCTCGTAGGACGGCTCAGCCCGGTTCGCGGGCGTCCATCCGAGGAAGGCAGTCTCATGGCGGCGGCATATGACGCGATCATCGTCGGCGGGGGTCACAACGGGCTGGTCTCGGCCGCCTACCTGGCCCAGTCCGGCGCCCGGACGCTGGTGCTGGAGGCGAGGGATCATCCCGGCGGCGCGGCGACCACCGAGGCGCCGTGGCCGGACGCCCCGGAGTTCAGGGTCACCCGGCTGTCGTACGTGATGAGCCTGCTGCCGCCGACGATCATCAAGGACCTTGACCTGGCCCGGCACGGCTACAAGATCTTCCCGATGGGCCCGTACTACCAGGCGTTCCCGGAAGGCGGCTCGATCAAGCTCTACGCCGACGACGCCAAGCGCAACTACGAGGAGGTGGCCCGCTGGTCGAAGAAGGACGCCGAGGCCATGCCGCAGTGGGACGCCTGGCTGGAGGGCCTGGCCGAGGTGCTCGGCCCGCTGCTGCTCACCGTTCCGCCGCGACTCGGCTCGCGCACCCCCCGCGACCTGGCCGACACGCTCCGGCTGGCCTGGCGGCAACGCGGCCTGAGCGTGCGCACGATCGGCGACGTCACCCGGCTGATGACGATGAGCATCGCCGACCTGCTCGACGACTGGTTCGAGTCGCCGCAGGTCAAGGGGGCGCTGGCGGTGAACGGGGTGATCGGGACCTGGGCCGGCCCGTACGAGCCGGGTACCGCCTACGTGATGGCGCACCACTCCATCGGCGACGTCGGTGACGGCCACCTGGGCAACTGGGGCTTCCAGGAGGGCGGCATGGGCGCGGTGGCCGACGCGATCGCCGGCGCGGCCCTGGAGGCCGGGGTGCAGATCCGCACCGGCGCCCCGGTGCGGCGGATGCTGCTGCGCGACGGCCGGGTCGCCGGGGTGGTGCTCGACTCGGGCGAGGAGATCGCCGCGCGCGTCGTGGTGACGTCGCTGCACCCGCGCACCGCGTTCCTCGACCACGTGGGCGGCCGGCAACCTGCCGCCGGATTTCGTCGCCGACATCGAGCACTGGAAGACCCGCAGCGGCGTGGTGAAGATCAACCTCGCCCTGGCCGAGCTTCCCGACTTCACCGCCGACCCCGGCACCACCCTGCAAGAGCACCACACCGGCTCGGTCGAGATGGCGCCCACCATGGAGTACATCGAGCGGGCGTTCATCGAGGCCCGCGAAGGCCGCCCGGCCACCCGCCCGTTCAGCGACGGCGTGATCCCCACCTCCTTCGACAAGACGCTGTGCCCGGAGGGCTATCACACGATGTCGCTGTTCACCCAGTGGGTGCCGGCCGACTGGAATGAGCAGCCGCACCGCGACGAGCTGCAGGCCTACGCCGACCGCATGATCGACTGCTACAACGAGGTCGCGCCCAACTTCAAGAGCTCGATCCTGCACACCGACATCGTCGGGCCCTACGACATGGAGCACGACTACGGGCTGGTAGGCGGCAACATCTTCCACGGCGAGCTGTCCCTGGAGCAGCTGTTCCACATGCGCCCCGCGCCCGGGTTCGCCGACTACCGCACGCCGGTGCCCGGCCTGTACTACGCGAGCTCGGCCACGCACGCGGGCGGCGGCGTGTGCGGCATCCCGGGCATGCAGGCGGCGAAGGCCGCGATCGCGGACCAGAAGGCGGCGCGCCTGGCCCGGCACCGTGCGCAGGCTCGCCCGCCGGTCCTGAGCGCCGCCGGTCCGTGATCACCCCGGCCGCGGCCGACGGCGGATCCGGCCGAACGGCTCCGCGGCGGCCCGCGCCGGGCAGGCCGGCCGCGTGCGGGGCGCCTGCCAGCCCGTTGACGGCGATGCTGGAGGCGCGCAGCATCGCGCTGGTCGGTGCCAGCAGGCGGCCCGGCAGCCTGGGCGAGCGGATGGTCGCCGAGGTGTCGGCCAGCCCGTCCAGGCCCCGGCTGTACCCGGTGAATCCGCGCTACGACGAGATCGCCGGCCTGCGCTGTCACCCCCGCCTGGCCGACCTGCCAGAGCCGGTCGACCTGGTGCTGCTCGGCGTGCCCGATTCCGCGCTGGAATCCCAGCTCGCGGCGGCGGCCGCCCGGGGTGACCGGTCCGCGGTGATCTTCGGCAGCGCCCACGACGTACCCGGCCAGCCGCCAGGGCTGCGGGCCAGGCTGGCCCGCATCGCCCGGTCGGCCGGGATGGCGCTGTGCGGCGCGGGATGCATGGGCTTCGTGAACGTAGCCCGCGGGCTACGGGCCGTTGGCTACGTCGAGCCCGACCCGGTGCGGCCAGGCCCGGTTGCGCTCGTGACGCATTCCGGCTCGGTGTTCTCCACCATGCTGCGCAATCGGCGCGGGATCGGGTTCTCGGTCGCGGTGTCCTCAGGGCAGGAACTGGTCAGCACGGCCGCGGACTACGCGCGCTACGCGCTGGAGCTGCCGCAGACCAGGGTGCTGGCGCTGGTCCTGGAGGCCATCCGCGACGCCGGGGCGCTGCGCGCCGTGCTCGCCGAGGCCAGCGCGGCCGGCGTCCCGGTGGTCCTGCTGGCCGCGGGCGGCTCGGATCGCGGCCGTGAGCTAGTGACGGCTCATTCCGGCGCGCTGGCCTCCGGCGACGGGGCATGGGAGGCGCTGGCGGATGCGTACGGGATGCACCGGGCCGGCGATCTGGCCGAACTGGCCGACACCCTGGAGCTGTTCGCGATCGGCCGCCGCGCCCACGGCGGCGGGGCCGGCTCCGGCATCGCGACCATTCATGATTCAGGGCTGGAGCGCGCGCACGTCGCTGACCTGGCCGGCCGGCTCGGGGTACCGTTCGCGGACATCGGCCCGAGCACCCGCGACCGGCTGGCCGCCGTGCTGGACCCCGGTCTGGAGCCGGCCAACCCGCTCGACATCTGGGGGACCGGCCGGGACGCCGAACGGCAGTTCGCCGAGTCCCTGACCGTGATGTCCGCGGATCCGGCGGTCGCGGCGGTCGCGCTCGCGGTTGACCTGGTCCCCGAGTTCGACGGCGACCAGTCCTACCCGCAGGCGCTGCTGACGGCCGCGGGGCGCACGGGCAAGCCGCTGGCGGTACTGGCCGGACTGCCCGCATCCATCGACCCGGTGGTGGCGGCGCGGCTGCGCGAGGCCGGGGTGCCGGTTCTCGAAGGCGCGCGCACCGGGCTGCTCGCCCTGCGGCATTTGCTCGATCACCAGGACAGGGCGCGGGCCCGGGCCGCCGGGGCCGGCCAGCCGCCCGAGGCCGGATCCGCCACTGCGGCCGGCGCGGGCGGCGCGCAACGTCCGGCGGATGACCCGGGGCGGCGCGGCCGCTGGGCGGATGCCCTCGCCCGCGGGCGCCTCGGCGGAGCCTGGCTGCCCGCCATGCTCCGCGACTACGGCATACCGGCGGTGCAGGTCCGGGCGGCGGACACCCGCGAGGCGGTGCTGGCGGCCGCCGGGCAGATCGGGTACCCGGTCGTGCTGAAGACCGACGAGCCCGGGGTGGCGCACAAGTCCGACGTCGGCGGGGTGCTGCTCGGGCTGGACGGCCCGGACGCGCTCGCCGCCGGCTACTCGGATCTGTCCGCCCGGCTCGGTCCCCGGGTGCTCGTGTGCCAGACCGCGGCGCCGGGGACCGAGATGCTGCTCGGCATCGTCCGTGACCCCGCGCTCGGGCCGCTCATCGTCGTCGGCGCCGGGGGAGTGCTGACCGAGCTGCTGGCCGACCGGGTCGTGGCACTGCCGCCGGTGGACCACTGCGGCGCGCTGCGGATGCTGCGCAGGCTGCGGGTGTCAGCGGTACTGGGCGGGGCGCGCGGGCAGCCTGCCGCCGACCTGGCCGGCATCGCCGCCGCGATCACCGGCCTGTCCGCCCTCGCCTGCGAACTCGGCGACGTCCTGGACGCACTGGACATCAACCCGCTGATCTGCGGCCCCGCGGGGGCGGTCGCGGCAGACGCCCTCGTCGTCTCCCGGCCGGCGGCGGCGGCGGGCTGACCGAGGCCGCCACCGCGAACCCCGGCCCGCCGTGGCGGCGTACCCCGGCCGCGCCGGTGTCATCGGCCACTCAGCGCCCGAATTCAGGTAGTGCTCAGTTCTCATCCAGGTTGCAAGGAGAAATCTTCCAGCATGCCTTGAGCAATACCTGGAACCCTGCTCAGGTCCGAGGCCGAGAATCTGGTGACAGCACGGGGAAACGCGTGCCCGGCCCAGCACGGCACCGGCCGGCGCGTGAGCCGCGACACGCATCGCCGGCCGCAGGCGGATCCGCCGTGGAGCAGCGCCGGGGCGCCCGGCGGCTAACGAGATCGAGGCATCAAGGCCATGACGCCGTACCAGAGCGGAACCACCGACGCTCGCATCCAGCCCGGCGGAGCCAGGCAACAGCATTGCGCCCGGCAGCTGGCGCTGCCCACGGCCGCGAATGCGCCGGGCCTGGCCCGGCGGGCCACTCGCGACGCGCTCACCGCATGGCGGATGACGCACCTGGAGGAGACGGCGGTCCTGCTCGTCTCCGAGCTGGTGACCAACGTGGTGCTGCACGCTCAGGCGTTCCCCGCCTTCATGATGCTGCGGCTGGAAACCGCTGACTCCTGGCTGAGGATCGAAGTACACGACGCCGACCCGAGCTGGCCGCGGCCGCGCACTCCGGGCTGCCTGGAAGAGTCCGGATTCGGCATCCAGCTCGTGCACGTACTGGCCGACCGGTGGGGAGTCCGCGAGGTGCCGCCCGGCAAGGCGGTGTGGGCGGAGCTGAATGCCCGGTCGGATCGCGAGGCCAGGATCGCGACCGCCCGGTAGCGGCAGGTTCCCCCGGGCCACGGCTTCCTGTGCTGCGACCCGCTGATCAGCGCCCTCTCAGGTCGCCGATGTTGAGCGATCCGGCCGCCCCGCCCGGGCGGTCCGGCAACGCGAACTTCTGCTCGGTCTCGCGAACGTAGGCGCCTGGGTCCTTGTCCACGACCGGGACTCCGGCGAAGTTCCTTGCCTCGAAGGCGGCGAAGGCGACCGCCAGGTCGTGCCGGAGCTGCAGCCCGGCCAGGCGGCGGAAGTCGGTGAGGCCCTCGCGCTCCTCCTCGGCCATGTGATCGCTGTTGGCCAGGTTCGCCGCGGCGACCGCCTCGTACCACCCGTCGCTGCCCGCCGGGTGACCCGCGACCGCGGTGACCGCGTCCCTGATGTCATTGTGATCGTGGATCGCGTCCAGGGTCTCCCCCTCCACGCTGCTCGCGCGGCGGGCGCCGATGCCAGCCCGCAGCAGCGCGGGGTAGAAGATATCCTCTTCAGCCGCGGCGTGCAGCTCGAGGAACGTGGCCAGCCGCGCCCAGATCGCGCTCAGCGTCGCGCTGTCGGCGCGGTCGATCTGCTCGAGTATCGCGAAGAGCCTGCGCTGCTCGTGATGGTCGTCGAGGATCAGCTGGGTGATGTCCACGGTGCACTCCTGACGTAATCCAGGTCATCGCCGGGCCGACGGTTCGTCGCACTCGCCGCACGAGGCGGGGCCGACGGGATCCGCCAGCACCGCCTGCGGTGCGGCCGGGCCGAGCTTCGCCTCGCCGGTGATCGACCGGGCGAAGCCCGGTCTTCGCAGCGCGGTAACCGCCATGATCAGCAGCAGCAGCAATGCCGTCCCCGCGGTGGTCGGGCCTATCCCGATCCGGTCGATGACCGGCCCCTGGACGAGTGAGCCTACCGGGTACGCGACGCCCAGGGCCACCAGGAAGAAGCTGAGGATCCGGCCCCGGTACGCCTCCGGTGCCCGGAGCTGGACGACCGTGGACAGCCCGGACAGGACGCCGATGTAGATCAGCCCGACGACGAACAGCGTGACCGCGCCCTGCCAGGGCGCCTGCGAGGCGCTGTAGGCGACCAGGGCCGGCGGCAGCAGCGCCAGGCTCCAGCCGAGCACCCGGCCGCGCCCCAGGTAGGCCGCCAGCGGAGCCAGGCACAGCACGCCCGCCACCGCTCCGACGCCCTGGGCCGTCGTGAGCAGGGCGGTCGCCTGCGCGACCGCCCGCGGGCCGCCGTTCGTCAGGTGCCTGGCCATCACCGGGACGAGGGCGATGAACGGGGAGGCGAAAAAGGCCACCACCGCGATCGTGACGATCGCGGCCCAGCACGAAGGCTCGCGCCGGGCCGCCGCAAAGCCCGACCGCAGCGCGGTGATCAAGCCCGCCGAACGGCCGGCCGGCGGAGCCAGCCGCACGAACGCGAGCGCCACCACGATGGCGAGGAACGACACGGCGTTGGCCGTGAACGCCGCGGCGTAGCCGAACGCGGCCACCGTGGCTCCGGCCAGGGCTGGTCCCACGATGCGGCCCAGGTTGAACTGCGCCGAGTTCAGCGAGACGGCGGCGAGGAATTCCGACTCCGGCACGAGATCGGGCAGGATCGCCTGCTGGAACGGCCCGATCAGGGCCGAGGCGGAGCCCTGCAGCGTGACCAGCGCCACCAGCGCGGCCGGGTGGTCGTCGCCCGAGGCCACGAGCACGGCGATGACCGCGGCGGTGGCCGCCGCGACGAGGTTGCCGAGCGCGAGCACCAGCCGGCGCGGCAGCCGGTCGGCCAGCGCGCCGCCGACCGGTGCCAGCAGGCCGATGGGCAGGAAAGCCCCCGCGGCGACCAGGACCGCCCAGATGGCGTTGCCGGTGTCGGAGATGACCAGGGCGCCGACCGCGACGGTCTGCATCCAGGACCCGACGATGGAGATCAGCCCGGCCGTCCAGAGCAGCGCGAAGGGGCGGTGCCGGAACGGCTGCAGCGAGGCAAGGCCGCGGGCTTGGCTCACCACGGCTGACCCGTCACCACGGCTGACCCGTCACCACGGTTGACACGCTACCAAGCAGCCGCCAGTCATCGCCGCGCTCATGATCGGCGCCCGGGCGGCGGCCCGCAGACCCCGGCGGCGCGGATCGGCGCCTGGACGATGCCGGTGACGGTCCCGGCCTAGCCGCGGCGCGCGTCGATCTGACGCTGCGCCTCAGCCAGCACGCGCCCGACGTCGCGGCCGAAGCGCACGTCGCACGGGTGGGCGGTCCGGCCCGACCTCGCGTTCGCGGCGAGCTCGGTGAGGGCGACCCGCAGCGCCGCTACCGGCCGGGCAGGCTCGGGAGGTGCGGCGGACCGCCCGTGTTCTCCCCACAGCCAGAGGTCGAAGCAGGCCGCTGCCTGCGAGGCATTCAGCGTCGCGGTCACCGTGCTGGTCGCCCCGTCCTCGTGGTGCAGGATCAGGTAGCTGAGGTCGCCCTGGCCGGCGTCGGCGGTCACCGAGACCACCGGCCCGAGGCTGGCCCACAGCAGCGAGACCGCGTGCGGGGCCACGTCCCACAGACCGCCCTTCTCGCGCCGCCACGGGGTGTTGAACGGGTTGCCGGCCTGCCAGGCGGTGCCGAGCCAGACCGCGTTCCCGCCGGCCCAGCGATCGGTGCTCGCGGCATCGGCAAGCCAGGCCCTGACGTCGGCCTGGAATCGCGCGGTGAAGAAGACCACCGAGGCGACGCCGGCGTCCTGCACAGCGCGCACCAGCTCGTCGGCGTCCGGCTCGGAGGTGGCGATGGGCTTTTCCAGCAGCAGGTGCTTGCCCGCGCGCGCGGCCCTTGCCGCGATCGCGGCCTGCGCGTCGGGCGGCACCGAGAACGCGACCGCGTCGAACGCCGGCCAAGAATGCGCCCAGGTCGGGGTAGGCGATGGCCGCGTGCTCGGCGGCCAGTGCGGCCGCGGCGTCGTGATTGCGGCCCCAGACCGCGGCGAAGTCGATGCCTTCGGTCGAGGCGAGAGCGGGCGCGTGCGTGATCCGGGCCCAGTGCCCGGTGCCGACCAGGCCGAACCTCAGCGGGCGGGGGGGATCAGTCATCCTTCGCCTCCTACGGGCGCGTCCGCGGCCGCTGCGGCCGCGATTGAGAAGCGATTCAGAACTGCGTCATAGGTACCACTCCACTGGGTGCCGCATCATCGTTATCGCTGCTCGCGGCCGGCGCTCTGCCCAGGTGCTGTCCTGCCGGCCAGCCTAGCCAGGAAGGAAGGAAGCACCGATGCCCAGCAACCCAGGAGGCCATCCGGCCGCTGCGTCGATACTGCGGCGGCGCGGGCTGAGACGGCTGTCCGCGACGACCGCCGGCGTCGGCGTGGCCAGCGTGCTCGCGACCGGGGCGATTGCCGCCGCGCTTCCCGGCCCGGCACACCACTTCGCCGCGGCGGGATCCGGCGGCACGGGCTCGGCTGCGAAGTCCGGCGCCGCCGGCGCGCGATCCCCGGGCACCGGGTCCGGGTCAGGCAGCCAGAGTCCCGGCGGCAGCCGTTCGGGCTCTTCGTCTTCGACCTTGCCGAGCGCGGCTTCGGGCGGGGCGGACGCGACCTCCGGGGCGTCCTGATGACCGTGACGCGGGCCGCGGCCGCCAGCTGGCCCGCGATCGGTAGCACGGTACGCCTGGTGGTCGCCGATCCGGCCAGGCTGGCGCGGGGCCGTGAGCTGCTGGCCAGCTATCTCGCGGCGCTCGACCTGGCCTGCAGCCGCTTTCGCGCCGACTCCGAGCTCGCCCGCGCCGAGCGCAGGGCCGGAACCCCGGTGCCGGTGAGCGAGGTGCTCGCCGACGCGGTCGCCGTCGCGCTGGACGCGGCCGAGGCCACCGACGGCGACCTGGATCCGACCGTGGCCACGCAGCTGGCTGCGCTGGGGTACGACCGCGACTTCGAGCTTGTCGCCCGGGACGGCCCGCCGGTGCGGCTGACGGTGCGGATCTGGCCCGGCTGGCGGGACATCCGGCTGGACCGCGGCTCGCGGCGGCTGACCGTGCCCCCCGGTGTGCGCCTCGACCTGGGCGCGACCGCCAAGGCCCGGGCCGCCGACCGGGCGGCGGCCCGGCTGGCCGGGCATCTCGGCTGCGGCGTGCTGGTCGGCCTGGGCGGGGACATCGCCTTCGGCGGCGAGCCCCCGGCGGGAGCTGGCGGGTTCGGGTCCAGGACATCACCGGGCATCCGGATGATCCGCCGGCCGGGCCATCCCAGGTGATCGCGATGACCAGCGGCGGCGTGAGCTCATCCGGCATCGCCGCGCGGTGCTGGCGGCGCGGCGGCGTGCTGCTGCATCACATCCTGGATCCCCGGACCGGCCTGCCGGCCTCGCCGGTGTGGCGCACGGTCTCGGCGGTGGCCGACACGGCCGTGGCGGCCAACATCGCGAGTACCACCGCGATCATCCGCGGGTCCGGCGCTCCGGCCTGGCTGGAGAGCCGGGGCATCCCCGCCCGCCTGGTCGCCGCCGACGGCAGCGTGCGCACCGTCGCGGCCTGGCCCCGGTCGCTGGAGGCAGCGTGAGCGGGATCACCAAGTCCACGGCGCTGTGGTACGCGAGCCGGGCCACCGGCGTGGTCTGCCTGGTGCTGCTGACCGTCGTGCTGCTGCTGGGCATCCTGGTCAACCGGCAGGGCCGGCTGCCCGGCCTGCCGAGGTTCGCCGTCACCGGACTGCACCGCAGCATCTCGCTGCTCGCCGTTGCCTTCCTGGCCGATCCACGTGATCACCGCGGTGGCCGACCAGTTCGTGACCATCCAGCTCATCGCCGCGATCGTCCCGTTCACGTCCGGGCTACCTGCCGTTCCAGATCGGTCTCGGCGCCGTGGCCCTGGACCTGATCGCCGCGCTGATCGTCACGAGCCTGCTGCGGGCCCGCTCGGCCGGCGGCTGTGGCGGGCGGTGCACTGGCTGGCGTACGCCGCCTACCCGGTGGCGGTGGCGCACTCGGTCGCCAGCGCCAAGGATCTGCGCTCGGGCGCCCTGCTCGCCCTCACCGTCCGGATGCGTGCTGGCGCGTGCGCGGCCGTGGGTTACCGGCTCGCCACCGGTCGATCGGCGGGCCGGCTGGCGCCACTGCCCGGCGACGCTCTGCGACCGAGACAACGGGATCGACTACCGGACGCTGGCGAAGGGCGCGGGCCGATGACTGACGTCGCCACGATGGCGTGGCCGCCGTGCCGCCGCCGCGCGGCACCGGGCCGCCCCGGCTGCTCGCCTGCCGCCGCCTGACCTGGCCGGGCACGTCCGTGGGTCCATGGTCCGCTGCGCTACGCCGGGCGCCCGACGGGCTGATCGAGGAGATCGGTGCGGCCGGGCTGACCGGGCGAGGTGGCGCGGCTTTTCCGTCGCGGTCAAGATGACCGCGGTCGCCGGCCGCAGCGTGCGGGCCCGCGGCGGGCGGGTCGTCGTGGCCGGAACGGCGCCGAGGGCGAGCCCGCCAGCCACAAGGACCGGCACCTGCTGTGGCTGGCGCCGCACCTGGTGCTCGACGGGCTGCAGCTAGCCGCCGAGGCGGTCGGCGCCCGGCGCGCCATCCTCTACGTGCACCGGCACGAGCAGCTGCTGCGCCTGCTGCGTCACGCGCTCGCCGAGCGGTCGGCGGCCGGGTGCGACCAGATCGCGGCCGAGATCGTGGCCGCCCCGCCGCGGTTCCTGGCCGGCGAGGAATCCGCGCTGGTCAGCCGGGTCGGCGGCGGGCTCGGCCGTGCCCGCGTTCAAGCGGCCCCCGGTGTTCGAGCGTGGCGTCGGCGGCGCGCCGACCCTGGTGCAGAACGTCGAGACGCTGGCCCACGTGGCGCTCATCGCCCGGTACGGGGCGGCCTGGTTCCGCGAGGTCGGGCACCGCGGCCGAGCCGGGCAGCATGCTGGTCACCGCGCACCGCGCCGACGGCGTCAGCCAGGTCAGGGAAGTGCCGGTCGGCGCGCCGCTGGCCGAGGTGCTCGGCTGGGCCGCGCCCGGCCCAGGCGGTGCTGGCCGGCGGCTATCACGGGGCCTGGATCCCGGCCGCGATCTGGCCGTGGCGGCTGCCGCTGGCCAACGCAGCGCTACGCCCGGCGGCGGCTCGGTGGGCGCGGGGGTGCTCGCCGCGCTGCCGCCGGACCGGTGCGGCCTGGCCGAGACCGCGCGGGTACTGCGCTACCTCGCGGCCGAGTCGGCAGGCCAGTGCGGGCCGTGCCGCAACGGCCTGCCCCGCATCGCCGCCGTGTTCTCGCGCCGGGCCGTCCCCGGCCGGGCGGCCCGGGCGGGGCGGCCTGGCGGACCTGGAGCGGTGGTCCGGGCTGGTCGCGGGGCGCGGCGCGTGCCACCACCCGGACGGGACCGTGCGGCTGGTGCGCAGCGCGCTCGGCGTGTTCTGCGGCGAGATCGGGCGGCATCTGTCCGGGCGGTGCACGGCCGGGCCGCCGCGCGGTCCGCGTCCGGGCCCGCCCGGCCCCGGCGCCGTTCCTGCCGGTCCCGGCGACGCTCGCGGGGCTTCGAGGCCGACTCGTCCCGGCGCGGCGGAGGTGAACCCATGGCCATCCGGCTGCGTGTCAACCCCATCGCGTGCGCGGGCCACGGTCTGTGCGCCGAGCTGCTGCCCGAGCGGGTCACCGCCGACGAATGGGGCTATCCGGTCATCTCCGGCGAACCGGTGCCCCCGGAGCTCGAGCCCCTCGCCCGTCGTGCCGTCGCCGACTGCCCGGCGCTCGCCCTGCTGCTCGAACGGACCCGCTGAGCCACGCCAGCAGCCACCGGCCCGCATGGAGCAGCGGCTCACGGGCTCAGAACAGCACGTATACCTTGCGGATCGTCTCGAGGATCTGCCAGTTGCCGGTCCAGCCCCGCGGGAAGACCGCGGTGTCTCCCGGCCCCATCTCCACGAGATCGCCGCCGTCGGGGGTCACGCTCACCCGGCCGGACAGGATGTGCACGAACTCGTGACAGTCCAGCTTCCAGTACGAGGGCCCCGGCGTGCACTCCCACACGCCGGCTTCCTGGTCGCCGTCCTCCCACAGGGTGAGCCCGGAGGCCTGCATCGGCTCGCCGGTGGCCTCGGGAAGCGGGCCCAGATCCTTCAGTACCGCGTCGTGCGCGGCGGCCAGGAAGGGCGTGCCGGGGGTCGGGTTGGTCATGATGATCGGGATTCCTCTCTTGCGACTTGGCGGTTGCTCGCCCGGAGCGCTGCTCGCTGCCGGGCCGCGGTTCTTGACCGCAACGGCGGTACCTTACGGCGACGACAGGGTCTGCGGGAACGGGAGCGCGATGGGGTCGGCGGCCAGCTTGCTGCGCCCGGCCTCGTCGAAGCGGTCCAGGCCCAGCGCCGAGACGTCCACGACGCCGGTGGACCCGGTGAGCGCGACATCGGCCGCCGCCTGCGACACCGCCGGGCCCCACATCATGCCCGCCCCGCCGGCACAGGCCACCGTCACGCCGGGCAGCGGCCCGGCCGGGCTGAGCGCCGGGCCGATGATCGGCAGGTGGTCGGCGGTGAAATCGATCGTGGCGGCCCAGATCCGGCGCAGCCCGAGGCTGCCGGTGACGGGCACCAGCCGGGCCAGCCGCTCTCGCATCAGCGCCAGGTAGTCCTCGTCCACGCTACGGTTCTCGCCCGGCGGCTCATCCGGGTTGCTCATCCCGAACAACAGGCCGCCCTCCTCGGGCCGCCAGTACAGCCCGGCGGCCAGGTCGAAGACCATCGGCACCCGGGACGGGTGCAGGTCCGGATGCTGCTCGGTCACCGCGACCTGGTGCCTGGCGCCGCCCGCCGGCACCCGGATCCCGGCCAGCGCGCCGACCTCGGCGAGCTTGGGGCCGCCGGTGAGCACGACCAGCCCGGTGCCGATCCGGCCGCTGCTGGTGATCACCCCGCGCACGGCCTCGGCATCAAGGTCCAGCCCGCCGAAGGCGGTGTGCTCGAGTACCTGCACGCCGCTGCGGACGAGCGCCACCGTGTAGGCGGCCACGTTGCGGGCCGGCGTGATGAACCCGTCCTCGGCGCAGAACGTTCCTCCCAGGGTCAGGCCAGGGGCCAGCGTCGGGTTGACCGCGTCCACCTCGGCGCTGTCCAGCCAGCGCACCCCGATCCCGAGCGAGACCTGCATGGCCATCCGCTGCCGGGCGGCGGCCACGTCGGCCTCGGTGAAGCAGGGCAGCAGGTAGCCCTGGGTGACGAATCCCGAGTCGGTCCCGATTTCCGAACGCTGCCGCAGGTAGAACTCGCGCGACCAGCGGCCGAGCAGGACCGCCTCGGGGGTGCCGCCCTGCAGCCGCACCACGCCGGCCGCCCGGCTGCTCGCGCCCTGGCCGAGCGCGCCCTTCTCCAGCAGGACGACGCGTTCCAGCCCCGCCTGGCGCAGGAAATACGCGCACCAGGCACCCACCGTGCCGCCGCCGACGACGACCGCGTCGGCCGTGGCCGGGTGACGGGCGGACTGCATTGGCACGAGGCCGATGCTGTCATAAACTGAACATTCAGTCAATGAAGGTCAGCGCGGGAGGGGCATGCGGACGCGATGTACGGCCTGACGGAAGAGGACCTGGCGATCCAGCAGCGTGCTCGCGGCTTCGCCGACGAGCTGATCCCGTTCGAGGAAGAGGCCGAGTCGGCCGGCGGCGAGCTGCCCGCGGCGGTGGCGGCCAAGCACACCGCGCGGGCACGCGAGCTCGGGCTGCATTCGGCCAACATGCCGGCCGAGCTGGGCGGCGGCGGCCGCAGCACCCTGCAGCAGGTGCTGGTGCAGGAGCAGTGCGGCCGGGTCACCAACGCGCTGGCCTGGGTGGCCGCCACCCCGCCCTCGTGGCTGCCGGAGGTGGCCACGCCCGACCAGGTGGAGCGCTACGTCCGCCCGGCGATCCGCGGCGAGCGGGAAGAGTGCTACGCGATCACCGAAGAGGGTGCCGGCTCGGACGTCGACGCGATCGAGGCGACCGCCCGTCGCGACGGCGACGGGTACCTGCTCAACGGGACCAAATGGCACGTCACCTCGTTCAACACCGCCGATTACGCCTTCTTCCAGGGCAAGCTGGCGGCCGGGCCGCACCACGGCGAGCACGCGATGTTCTTCGTGGACCTGCCAAGCCCCGGGGTGACCGTGCTGCGCACGCCTGCCTACTCGCACACGATCAGCCACCACCATCCGATCGTCGCGTTCACCGATGTCCGGGTGCCCGCGGCCAACCTGATCGGGGCCGAGGGCGACGGGATGGCCTTCGCCTACGAGTGGTTCCGGTTCGAGCGGCTGATGGTGGCCGCCCGCTGCCTGGGCGCGGCGGAGCGGCTCGTCGCCGAGATGACCGCGTTCGCCGCGCAGCGGCGGGCGGGCGGCCAGCCGATCAGCGAGTACGGCCTGGTCGCCGGGATGCTCGCGGACAGCATGACCGAGCTTTTCGCGGCCCGCTCGCTGGCCTACGAGACGGCCAGGGGCGTCGATCGCGGCAGTGACGTCAAGGTGGCGCACGCGCAGTGCTCGATGGCCAAGCTGTACTGCTCGGAGATGGCCGGCCGGGTCGCCGACCGGGCGGTGCAGGTCTTCGGCGGCCGGGGCTACATGCGGGAGAACGTGGCCGAGCGGTTCTACCGGGAGCTGCGGGTGGAGCGGATCTGGGAAGGCACCAGCGAGATCCAGCGCGCGATCATCGCCCGCCAGATGACCAAGCGCGGGCCCGCCTCGCTGGCCTGATTCGCGGCGGCGGTTCCCTGCCCGGCGTGATCGGCCTGCGGGCGGTAAATGGGGCCGTCCGGCCCACCCCTGGCCCACTCGACGGGGCCGCCCGGCCCCTGCCGTTCAGCTCACGCCGGGCTCACGCTGGGCCTACTGCACCGCCATCAGGCGGGACCGCACTGACGGTGTCCTGAGCCGTCCCGCCCCGACGAAAGGCAATCACCATGAAGATCAAGTTTACGAGAGTGCCGGCCATTGGCCGCAGACGAAGAAGCCGACTCGGCTCGGCCGCCCCCCTGCAAGGCCTGGTCATCGTCGCCGGGCTCCTGGGCGCTGTCGCCGCTGGGACGGCAAGCACGGCGTCCCCGGCGGTCAAGGCCGCGGTATCACCGTCGCCCAGGACGAGCGCCGTCACGGCCGCGCTCGTGACCGCATCGCGGCCGCCGGCGGGCAGCTACACGGGGACGAACCCGCAGAACGGCCAGGGGATCACGTTCTACGTCTCGTCCGGGCAGACCAGCCTGCAGGACATCTCTGTCCCCTTCGTCAACCTGACCTGCGCGCCGCCGGGAGACGCCAATCCCACCCAGCCGCTCGGGATCGCGGCGGCCCCGATCCAGCCCAATGGGTCTTTCACCGCGACGACGACCCAGACCGGCGTCTACGCCGGCTTCCCGGCCAAGTTCACCTACACCTTCCAGGGCAACTACCAGGGCCTGAATCCCTCGGGGGTGCCAACGGTGACCGGCACGTTCCAGGAGACGCTCAAGTTCACCGACAGCGCGAAACGCACCTGCACCTCGGGTAAGCAGTCGTGGACCGCGACCAGGGATACGCAGCCGAAGCAGACCACGTCACCACCGCCGGCCGGCAGCTATTCGGCAACGAACCCGCAGAACGGCCAGGGGATCACGTTCTACGTCTCGTCCGGGCAGACCAGCCTGCAGGACATCTCTGTCCCCTTCGTCAACCTGACCTGCGCGCCGCCGGGAGACGCCAATCCCACCCAGCCGCTCGGGATCGCGGCGGCCCCGATCCAGCCCAATGGGTCTTTCACCGCGACGACGACCCAGACCGGCGTCTACGCCGGCTTCCCGGCCAAGTTCACCTACACCTTCCGGGGCAACTTCCACGGCGTGGCCCCCTCCGGGGCAGCACGGGCCGCCGGCACGTTCCGGGAGACGCTCACCTACACCGACAGCACCGCGCGCACCTGCACCTCCAACACCCAGTCGTGGACCGCGACCAGAGACGCACAGCCGCCGCAGACCACGTCACCGCCGCCGGCCGGCGGCTACACGGGGACGAACCCGCAGACATGGCCAGCAGATCACGTTCTCCGTCTCGTCCAGCCGGACCAGGCTGCAGAACATCTCCATTCCCTTCGTCGGCCTGACGTGCGCGCCGCCGGGCGACACCAATCCCACCGAACCGCTGGGGATCTCGGGAGCCTCCATCAAGCCGGACGGGGCATTCGCCGCAACCGCGACCCAGACGGCGACCTACGCCGGACACCCGGCCAAGTTCACCTACACGTTCCGGGGCAACTTCCACGGCGTAGCGCCCTCCGGAGCTGCGCGGGCCGCCGGCACATTCCAGGAGACGCTCACCTACACCGACAGCACCGCGCGCACCTGCACCTCCAACACCCAGTCGTGGACCGCGACTCGAAATGCGTAGCGGCCTCAGCTGCGCCCGCGCCGGGTAGCTCGATCAGCCGGCACCCGATGATCACACCCCCGGACCGTTACGGCCCGGGGGTGTGATCGAGCGCCGCTCTATCAAGCGAATCTCGCTGGGATCACTTCAGCGTGACGCCCCGGCTTTGCCGGCCAGTGCCTCCCGGCCCGGGTTCCAGACCGGCTGGCCCAGGTAGCCGCGTGCGACCATGGTGACGAACTGGTAGACCGCGTCCTCGTCCGGTGCCAGCGGCCCGGGCAGGGCGTGCGGCGAGGCCAGGCCGCGCTGCACCGACTCGCAGGCGTGCCAGTCCTGCCGGTTGGTGATGTCCCAGAACTCGACCGCGTAGCCGGGATCGAATCCGGGCCGCTGCAGCGATTCCGGCGCGAAGGCCCAGCTGCACTCGATCCGCGTCCGGTCCGCGGCCAGGGGCACCAGCCGGTGCACCATCACGTAGTCGGGATGCAGGCTCACCAGCACGTTCGGGAAGATGTGGACGTAGATGATGGTGCGCAGCCCGGTCTCGTCCAGCCCTCGCAGCGCCGCGCCGTGGCTCTGCCCGTCCAGCGACATCGTCGCCATCCCGTCGCGCAGGTCCATCCAGCCGCCGACCCAGGTTCCCGCGGCGGAATAGTTCTCGCCGCTCTTCGGCGGGCTCACCTTGCACAGCTCTGGGTGGATGGTGGGGCAGTGGTAGCACTCGTGGTAGTTCTCGGACAGGATCTTCCAGTTGGCCCTGGCGTCGTACTCGTGCTGCCCGGCCACCTGGAGCCGGCCCATCTCGTACGGCGCGATGTACTCGGCCAGCGTGCCCAGCGAGTCTGCGAGCGGGGCGGCCGTGCCCGACCCGTCCACGAACACCAGGCCGTGCCACTCGGTCAGCGGCAGCTCGACGAGCCCCCACTCGCCGGCCACGAAGCCCGGCTGGTTCTTGAAGCCCGCGGCCGCCCGTATCCCGCCGCTCAGCGAATAGGTCCACGAGTGGTAAGGGCAGATGATGGCCTTCTGCTGCGCGGACCCGCCGCAGGGCAGCAGCTCATGGCCGCGATGGCGGCAGGTATTGGCGAACGACCGCAGCACGCCGTCCTCGCCGCGGACCAGCAGGACGCTCCCGCTGCCCACCGCCTCGGCCCGCTGGTCGCCCGGCTCGGGCAGCTGCTCGCTGCGCCCGACGCACACCCAGCCGCCGCCGAAGAAATGACGCTGCTCCCACTCGAAAACCGCCGGGTCCTGGTAGGCGGCGCGCGGCAGCATCCGGCTCTGGCCGAACGGCCGCAGCGACTGGGCCAGCCCGGCCGGGTCGATCGGAGCGGGGTCGATAGCAGCAGCAGATCGCGACATTTGACTGACCATACAGTCAAGGCTAGGCCGCCCCACCACCCATGTCCACCCCCGCGCCCCCACCCCCGCCCCCTCCCTGCCCGCGCCCGCGAGCCCCCCAGCGCACTCTTCATGCGATGTGGTGGGACAAACCGGGCGAAGGGGGACAGAAATCGCCCGCAGTGCATGATAAGTGAAGATGATCACCGCGCGGGCAGGCGGGGGAGGGGGAGGGGGTCAGGAGTTCGAGGCGGGGAGGTCGCCGGGGCGGAGGCGGAAGACCTGCAGCCGCAGGCTGTGGTACTTCTCGGTCTCGCCGACCCATTCCATGCCGATCCGGCGCACCATCGCCAGCGCGCGCGTGTTGGCCGGGCGCACCAGCGCGATGACCTGTTCTATGCCCTGCTTGAAGGCCCACTGGGCCAGGGCGAGCCCGGTCTCGGTGGCGTAGCCCTGTCCCCAGGTATCGGGGTGCAGCTGCCAGCCGATCTCGTACTCCTCATCCGGCGGCAGCGGCAGCAGGGTTGCCCCGCCGATCAGGCGGCCTTCCTCGCGCAGCTCGATCGACCAGCGACCCGCCGGGGGCGTCATGCGCGCGTCCTCGGCCAGCCACTGCTGCAGGACCAGGCGCATGGCCGCCGGGTCGCGAACCCGGTCCATCGCCGGGGTCAGCCAGCGCGCGACCCTGACGTCGCCGTACGCCCCCAGAGCCGCTTCGTCGTCATCGAGCTTCCACGGCCGCAGGACAAGCCGGTCGGTGTGCAGTTCTTCGGCCACGAGCAAACGATAACCGGCCGAGCCTGATGGCCCGCACGGAGATGGCCGTGATCCAGCCGAAATCCCGGTCAGGCCTGGCCGTCATGCCCGAGGTGAGCGGCCGCGACCCGCTTGGGCACGACCATCCGCCACGCGTCGGTGATGAGCTCGCGCATCTCGGCCGCGTCGATCGCGGCCATCCGCACGTGCACCCAGTGGAAGCGCTGGTCGCTCGGCCGGGGCAGGGCGAACTTCTCCGGCTCTGCCGCGACGACCGCGGCCCGCTCCTCCCGGGGGAAGCCCACGCCCATGGTCGTCTCGTCGGGGGAAACGGACGCGTAGACGATCTTCCCGACCCGGAACTTCACGTGGTCATAGATCAGGTGCTCCGAGGTGCGCGGCAGGGACATCGCCCAGGCCCGCACGTCATCCACGGTCACCATCGCCGTCAGCACCTCCCGCGTCATGCCCATGTTGGCAGCAGGCACCGTCATTCCGCCGCGCCCCGCCGCGCGCCGGTCAGTGCGCGCCGGTCAGTGCGCGCCGGTCACGGCCGCGTGTCGATGCGCCGGAAGACGACCATGGAGCGCCCGGCCACCGGGATGGTCAGGCCTGCGTCGAACGAATCCCCCTCGCGTTCGGGGAGCGAGGTGTCGAAGACCGCCTCCCAACGCTTGCCCCACTGCTCAGGCAGTGACCAGTCGGCGGGCCCGGAGTGCGCGTTGAACAGCAGCAGGAAGGAGTCGTCGGTCACCTGCTGGCCGCGGCGGTCCCGGTCGGTGATGGCCTCGCCGTTCAGGAACACGCCGACCGAGTTGACCAGCCCGCTGTCCCAGTCCTCGTCGGTCATCTCCGACCCGTCCGGCTTCCACCAGCCAAGGTTGACCGTGCCCCGGATCGGCAGGCCCTGGAACCACCGGCGCCGGCGCAGCACCGGATGCTCGCGCCGCAGCGCGATGAGCCGCCGGGTGAACTCGACCAGGCTCGCGTTGACGTGATCCCAGTCTTGCCAGGAAATCTCGTTGTCCTGGCAGTAGGCGTTGTTGTTGCCGCGCTGGGTCCGGCCCGCTTCATCCCCGGCCAGCATCATCGTGACGCCCTGGGACAAGAACAGGGTGGCCAGGAAGTTGCGCTGCTGCCGGGCCCGCAGTGCCAGCACGTCCCGCTTCCTGGTCTCGCCCTCGATCCCGCAGTTCCAGGACCTGTTGTGGCTCTCGCCGTCCTGGTTGTCCTCGCCGTTGGCCCAGTTGTGCTTCTCGTTGTAAGAGACGAGGTCGCGCAGCGTGAAACCGTCGTGTGCGGTGACGAAGTTGACGCTGGCCGACGGGTACCGGCTGCCGCCCTGGTACAGGTCGGAGCTGCCGGTCAGCCGGGAGGCGAACTCGCCCAGGGTGGCGGGCTCGCCGCGCCAGAAGTCGCGGACCGTGTCCCGGTACTTGCCGTTCCACTCCGACCACAGGCCGGGGAAGTTACCCACCTGGTAGCCGCCCTCGCCGATGTCCCAAGGCTCGGCGATGAGCTTGACCTGGGAGACCACCGGGTCCTGCTGGATCAGCTCGAAGAACGCGGACAGCCGGTCCACCTCGTGGAACTGGCGGGCCAGGCTGGCCGCCAGGTCGAACCGGAACCCGTCCACGTGCATCTCGAGCACCCAGTAGCGCAGCGAGTCCATGATCAGCTGGAGGGTGTGCGGGTGGCCGACGTTCAGGCTGTTCCCGGTCCCTGTCGTGTCGTAGTAGAACTGGGGCTCGCCGGTCACCAGCCGGTAGTAGGCGGCGTTGTCGATCCCCTTCATCGACAGCATCGGGCCCAGCTGGTTGCCTTCGGCGGTGTGGTTGTAGACCACGTCGAGTATCACCTCGATGCCGGCCTCGTGCAGGGCCCGGACCATGGCCTTGAACTCGGCTACCTGCTCGCCCCGCTGGCCGCTGGAGGCGTACTCGTTGTGCGGGGCGAGGAATCCGATCGAGTTGTAGCCCCAGTAGTTGCGCAGCCCCCGCTCGATGAGCTGGGCGTCGTGCACGAACTGGTGCACCGGCATCAGCTCCACCGCGGTGATGCCGAGCCCGCTGAGGTACTCGATGACCGCGGGATGGGCCAGCCCGGCGTAGGTGCCGCGCTGGGACTCCGGGACGCCGGGATACCGGGCGGTGAACCCCTTGACGTGCGTCTCGTAGATGACCGACTCGTTCAGCTGGATGTCCGGGGGGCGGTCGTTGCCCCAGTCGAAATACGGGTTGTGCACCACGGACCTGGGCACGTACCGGGCGCTGTCGTCGTCGTTGCGCGAGTTCTCGTCGCCGAAGTTGTAAGGGAAGCACGCCCGGTCCCACCGGACCTGGCCCTCGATGGCCTTGGCGTACGGGTCGAGCAGCAGCTTGGCCGGGTTGCATCGCTGCCCCGCCTGCGGTGCCCACGGGCCGTGAACCCGGTAGCCGTACCGCTGGCCGGGCGCCACCGAGGGCAGGTAGCCATGCCAGCAGGAGGCGTCGATCTCGTCGAGCGGTACCCGCCGCTCGCCGTCGTCGTCAAACAAGCACAGCTCGACCTTGTCGGCCACCTCGGAGAACAGCGAGAAGTTCGTGCCGCCGCCGTCGTAGGTGGCGCCGAGCGGGTAGGGACGGCCCGGCCAGATCTCGATGGCTTCCGTCATCTAGGGACAGGTCCTCTCTTCATCGGGCCCGAACGGCTCTGCCCGGACCCGTCCGGCACCGCCGGACACGTGCGTCGGTCATGCCCTGGCGACCTGGGTGACGAAGGCGACGGCGTCGGGGGGAAGCACGACGCCCTGCCGTGACCGCCTCACCGCGGGGTCGGACGCCGCCAGCAGCGCCGCCACCGGACTGGCCGGGAAAGTCCAGGTGCCGGTGCCGAGGTTGACGGCCACCGACACCGGCCCGCGGCCGGCCATCAGCCACCCGGCTTGTTGATCGTATGCGGTCGTGACCCGGTCCAGCCGCGGATCGGTCAACTCGGGCCGGCCGCGGCGCAGCCTGATCAGCTCGCGGTACCAGGCGAGCAGGCCAGCGTGACGCTCCTGCTCCGGCTCGGCCCAGTCCAGCCTGGAGCGCTCGAACGTCGCCGGGTCCTGGGGGTCGGGCACGTCGGCGGGGTCCCAGCCGAAGTCGGCGAACTCCTGCCGCCGCCCGCGGCTGACCTGCTGGCCGAGCCCCGGATCGGAGTGGCTGGTGAAGTACTGGAACGGCGTGCTCGCGCCCCACTCCTCGCCCTGGAACAGCATTGGCACGAACGGCGAGGTCAGCAGCAGGGCCGCTGCTGCCTTCAGCCGGCCCACGCTCATCAGGGCACTGCTGCGCTCGCCGGCGGCGCGGTTGCCGACCTGGTCATGGTTCTGGGTGAAGACCACGAACTGGTCACCCGCCAGCCCGGCCGGCGAGCGGCCGTGCACCCGGCGGCGGTGCGGGGAGTAGATGCCGTCGTACACCCACGCCTGGCGTAGCGCCTTGGCCAGCAGCGGCAGCGGCCCGAAATCCTCGTAGTAGCCCTCCTTCTCGCCGGTCAGCGTGGCATGCAGGGCGTGGTGCCACTCGTCGGCCCAGGCGGCGTCGAGACCGTAGCCGCCGGCCTCGCGGCCGCGGACCAGCCGCGGGTCGTTCAGGTCGCTCTCCGCGACGACGAACAGCGGGCGGCCTGCGTGGGCGGCCAGCGCTGCCACCTCGGCGGCCAGCTCCTCGCAGATGTGGGTGGCGGAGTTGTCGGCGATCGCGTGCACGGCGTCCAGGCGCAGCCCGTCGCAGTGGTAGTCGCGCAGCCAGGCCAGGGCATTGTCGATGACGAACCGCCGGACCTCGTCGCTGCCGGGACCGTCGAAGTTCACCGCGTCGCCCCAGATGGTCTGGTGACGGGGTGAGAAGTACGGCCCGAACTCCGGCAGGTAGTTCCCGGCCGGGCCGAGGTGGTTGTAGACCACGTCAAGCACTACGCCGAGCCCGCGGGCATGCGCCGCATCCACCAGCCGCTTCAGGCCGTCCGGGCCGCCGTAGGCGTGGTGCGGCGCGAACAGGTCGACCCCGTCGTAGCCCCAGCCCCGGTCCCCGGAGAACTCGGCCACCGGCATCAGCTCGATGAGGTCGACGCCGAGCTCGGCCAGATGATCCAGGTGCCCGATCGCCCCGTCGAAGGTTCCCTCGGCCGAGAACGTGCCCACGTGACATTCGTAGAGGACCGATCCCGCCAGCGGCACCCCACGCCAGCCGTTGTCGCGCCAGCCGAAGGCCGCGTGGTCGACCACCCGGGACGGCCCGTGCACGCCGTACGGCTGGCACGCCGAGCGCGGGTCGGGCCGCGGCGGGCCACCGTCCAGGCTGAACGCGTAGTCGGTGCCCGGGCCCGCCCGGTCCGCCGCGCACTCCCACCAGCCGCCGCCGGCGCGTGCCATCGGGATCGCCTGCTCGCCGAGGGTCAGCTCGACCCGGCCAGGGTGCGGAGCCCAGACGCGGAACTCGTGCATTAGCTGTCTCTGCCCAGGACCGCGACGGGAAACCGCTGCAGGAGTGTGGCCACGCTCACCCGGCCGCCCCGCACCCGCTCCGCGTCCAGAACGCTGACCCAGTCACCCTCGGGAACCTCGACCGTCGTATCGTCCCAGGTCCGACCGCCCAGCCGGGCGAGCAGCCGCGGCACCACCACGGCCAGGCCGGTCGCCTCCGGTTGGCCGGTCGCCTCCGGTTGGCCGCCGGTCCGGGTGAAGGCCACGACATGCTCGGCCCGCGGGCCCGCGACCGGCAGGGCCTGGTAGCCGGAGCCGGGACCGTAGGCGTCCGGGCAGCGCTGCCGGTGGCCGAGCAGGCGGTGGATGAGCCAGAGCTTCGGCCCGCCCTCGTCGGCCCGGGCCAGCGCCGCTTCCGGCCCGGCGTCAGCCAGCGCGTCAAGCAGGCGGCCGCGCGCGGCGTAGTCAACCGGGCGGCGGTTGTCCGGATCGACCAGGGACAGGTCCCACACCTCGGTGCCCTGGTACAGGTCCGGTATGCCCGGGCAGGTCAGCAGCAGGGTCACCTGGGCCAGCGAGCTGACCCGCCCGCGCTCGACGAGCCTGTGCTCGACCAGAAAGTTCTCCAGGTCGGTGACGAATTCCCGGTCACCGAGCACGGCGGCGACGAAGGCGCTCACGGCCTCGTCGTAGCCGGGATCGGGATCGGTCCAGGAGGTGCGGACCTTGGCCTCCCGGACCGCCTTGGCCATGAATTCCGTTGCCCGCGCGGCGTCGATCGGCCAGGCCCCCACCAGCGTCTGGTACAGCAGGTACTCCGCGTTACGGTCCGGCCAGCCGTCCCGCTTGTATCTCTCGTTGCGCTGCGCCCAGCGCCCGGCCGCCTGCAGCCACGCCTCCGGCAGCTCGGCCAGCAGGCTGAGCCGGGCCCGCACGTCGCCGCTGCGCTTGGTGTCATGGGTGGCGAGGGTCAGCATCGACTCCGGCCGCCACCGCGCCGCGGCGGACATGGCCTGGTGGAAGTCCTCCGCCGGACGGCCGAAGCGGCCGGGATCGCCGCCCACCTCGCACAGCGAGGCAAGCACCAGGTAGCGGTAGAACGCGGTGTCCTCGACCCCCTTGGCCGTGACCGGCGTGCTCAGCTGCGCGAAGTGCAGCATGAAATCGGACTCCGACCCGCCGGGATGCGCGCCGGTGAGCAGCTCGCCGATGAATCCGGCGAGCTCGGCGTCGAGGCCGGGCCGGCGGCGCAGCGCTCCGGCCACGGCAGCGGCCACGTGGCCGGCGTCCGGCTGCGCCGCGGCCCGGCCCGGGTATCCGTAACTGCGGTAGACGGGAAAGGCCGCGATCAGCTCGTGCAGCGCGTCGCGCAGCTGGCCGCGGGTGAAGTCGCGCTGGCGGCGGTGGCCGTCGCAGACCCGCGCCAGCAGGCCGGTCAGGCGCTCGACCTCGGCCGCCAGGCTTTCCCGCATGACCTGGATCTTGGCCGCGTGAACGACGTCGGCGTAGTCCGCCGTCTCGGCGGTGAAGCGGGCGTAGCCGGCCCGCATGGCGGCCTCGCCGGCGGAGTCGGTGAAGAGCTGGTTGACCGCGTTCAGGAAGTCGTAGCCCGAGGTACCGGCCACCGGCCACGACCGCGGCAGCGTCTCGCCTGGCGCGAGAATCTTCTCCACCACCACGTACGCGCCGCCGGTGGCCTCGCGCAGCCGCTCCAGGTAGCCGGACGGGTCGGTGAGCCCGTCCACGTGGTCCACCCGGAGCCCGTCGGCCACGCCGTCGCGCACCAGGCCGACGACGAGCCGGTGCGTGTCCGCGAAGACCAGGGGGTCCTCCACGCGGAGCCCGGCCAGCGTGCTGATGTCGAAGAAGCGGCGGTAGTTGAGTTCCGCTGCCGCGGTACGCCAGCAGGCCAGCCGGTAGTTCTGCCGCCGCAGCAGGGCATCGAGGGCATCGGGATCCCGGTTCAGCGCCTGGATCATGGCCGGCGGGATCTCGCCTTGGTCGTCGCGGTCCAGCTCGTCGAGGGTGCGGTGCGACAGCGGCGCCTCATGGTCGTGGTAGCGCACCGAAAACGACCCGTCCCGCCGCTCGACGGCCAGTTCGCCGGCCTCCAGCACCCGGCCGTAGTGGTCACCGAGCACCGGCACGAGCACGAGGCCGGCCAGCTCGGGCTGCGGCGGATCCCAGTCGATGTCGAAATAGTCCGCGTAGCGGCTCTCCACCCCGTGCTCCAGGACATCCCACCACCAGGCGTTCGCCCGCCCGCCGACGGCCATGTGGTTCGGCACGATGTCGAGCACCTGGCCGAGACCGGCTTCGGCGAGCCGGCCGGCCAGCCGGGCGTGCCCGGCGGCGCCGCCGAGCTCGGAGCTGATCCGGCTGTGATCGACCACGTCGTAGCCGTGCGTGCTGCCGGCGGCGGCCTGCAGGTAAGGCGAGCAGTACAGGTGGCTGACCCCGAGGCGGGCCAGGTAGCCGGCGATGGCGGCCGCGTCGTCGAAGCCGAAGCCGGCGTGCAGCTGGACCCGGTAGGTGGCCACTCGCGGCCGGGCCCCGGGCCCCGGCCCGGTGTCTGTCATGCGTCGCACGCTCGCACCTTACGTGCCTGCACCTCGGGGTGGCGATCGGGCGCACCGCAACCGCCTCGTCCCGGTCTGGCCGCCAGGTCTTAACCCGGTCGATGTGCCATTGACCGGGTCGCAATTGCACGCAACGGCACATCGGCCGGCATGCACGAGGGGGCCCGCCGGTCACGGGGCGGCGGGGCGGTCCTTCTTGGGGAGCTTGCTGACCACGGCGTCGTAGGAGGCGTCGATCGCCTCGAACAGCTCGTCGTCCGGGATCGCGCCGCCGATTCGCAGGCTGTTCCACCCGGACCGGCCGATGTAGGCCATCACCGAGGCGTCCCCCGGGTAGCGCGCCAGCCATTCGTCTGCCATCTCGCGGGAGGCCCCGCACTTGAGCCCGACCGAGGTGACCGGCTGCGCGCCCAGGAACGCGAATATCTTGCCGCCGACCTTCACGACCACGTCGTCCTCCCACGGCTCGTCCTGCCACGCGCCGGGCTTGGCCAGGCAGTGATCGAGCAGCTCTTCGGGGGTCATGCCTGCCTCCCGACGAAAGGATGCGATCAGGTGCGCTTCCATCATGTCGGACCGGAGCCGTTCGGCAGACCTGGGACACCGAGCTCGCCGCGTACGCCAGGCAGGTCGGCCCGGGCGGAAGTGCAGCCGGGTCGGCTACCGTGGCCAGGTGGTACGGCCGGTGCAGGAGGACGCCCGCGGGATCGTTGCGCCGCAGGCCGGGCTGGCGCACTTCCGGCTTGACCGGTATCCCGCGTCCCCGGCGGTGGCCCGGTTCGTGGACCGCTACTGGCTGGCCAGCTGGGATCTGCGCGGCCGCCCGCCCTACACCCAGCAGGTGCTGTCGCATCCGGCGGTCAACGTCGTGTTCACGGCCGGGACGGCGCTCGTCCACGGGGTGAAGTCGAAGATCGACTCCCGCACGCTGCAGGAGGCCGGCTGGGCGCTGGGCATCATGTTCCGGCCGGCCAGCTTCCGCCCGTTCCTCGGCCAGGCCGGCCTCGGCGATCACCGACCGGGTCATCCCGCTGGCCGAGCTGTTCGGCCCGGCGGCCGCCGAACTGAGCCGCCGCCTGCGGGACATGGCTCCTGGCGAGGACATGGCGCGCCTGGCCGACGGGTTCCTGGCGGCGATCGTGCCGTCCGGCCCGCAGCAGTCCGAGGCGACCACCGCTATTGCCGAGCGGGCCGCGGCCGAGCCCTCGCTCGTCCGGGTGGACGCGCTCGCGGCCGGGGCGGGGCTGAGCGTCCGGCAGGTGCAGCGCCGGTTCGCCGACCACGTCGGCATCAGCGCCAAGGCGCTGATCCGCCGGTACCGGCTGTACGAGGCCGCGGAACAGGTCAGGCTGCGACGCGACGTGGACTGGGCGGATCTGGCCGTGCGGCTCAGCTACAGCGACCAGGCGCATCTCAGCAGGGACTTCTCCGCGCTGCTCGGCATGCCGCCGCGGCAGTACGCGCTCGCCTGCCGCGCGTTATGCGCTCGCCTGCCGGGCGGCGGAGCCCAGCGCGTCACGCAGCCGCCCGCCGTGCTGCTCGAGCAGGGTCGCGGCCGCGTCCGGCGCCAGCCGGTAGGCCGCCACGATGCTGGCCACCTTGGGCCGCCATCCGCTGGCGGCCAGCGCCTGGCGGGCCTCGCGCGAGGACACGCCACTAATCGCGGTCACGATCCGCACCGCCCGCTCGCGCAGCTTGGCGTTGGTCGGGCGCACGTCCACCATCAGGCTGCCGAACGTCTTGCCCAGCCGGACCATGGCCGCCGTGGAAATGATGTTGAGCACGATCTTCTGCACGGTGCCGGCGTTCAGCCGGGTCGAGCCCGCGATGACCTCGGGCCCGGTCCGGATCTCGATCGGGAACTGGGCCAGCCTGCCGAGCGGGGTGTTCTCGTTGCAGGCCAGGCAGGCGGTGAGCCCCCCGACCTCGTTGGCGCGCCGCAGCGCGCCCAGGACGTACGGCGTGCGCCCGCTGGCCGAGATGCCGAGGACCGCGTCCCGTTCGCTGACGCCGAGCCGGTCCAGTGCGTCGGCGCCCGCCGCGGGCTCGTCTTCCACGTTCTCCTGGGCCGAGCCGAACGCCTCCTCGCCGCCTGCCATGATGGCCGCGATCATGCCGTCCGGGACGCTGAAGGTGGGCGCCGCCTCGGCCGCGTCCAGCATCCCGATCCGGCCGGCCGTGCCCGCGCCGACGTAGATCAGGCGCCCGCCGATCGCCAGCCGCTTGACGACCGCCTCCACCACGGGCGCGATCAGGCCGGTGGCGTCGGCGACGGCTTCTCCGGCGCGGCGCGCCTGCGCCGCCATGAGCGTCACCAGCTCGGGGACGGGCAGCCGGTCGAGGTCGCTGAACTCCGAACCAGCCTGCTCGGTCGCAAGCAGCGCGAGCTGAGCGGCATCACGCGCGGTGGTCAACTCGAGCCTCCACTGCGAGGTAGCACCCGGTCCCTGTGACACTACGGAACGTCGCCGGTACGAGGGTTGTGACTTTCCTACCTAGACTAACCGGCGTGACGGGAAATGACGGGGTACCTGGTCGCGCAGGCTACGGCGCGGCTGGGGTCGCACGCAAGCGATTGTGGAGGTGATCGCTGTAGGCTGATCGCCGGAGTAACACGGAGCGGCCATCGACCAATGGGCGGGGGAGCCGGCGCCACGCCGGCAAGGCCTCTTGCCTGGATTCCCGCAGCACCCTAACCGGGGGGTCGCTGGTCGGCCCGCCGGGATGACTGCCGTCACAGCCGACCGCCCGCGGGGCGGACGGGCCAGGCCGACGCGGCAGCCTATGGTGAATGGAGGTTCGGTGGCGATGGCCGCTCGGCGAGCCGCCACTGCGCGGCGTCCCTCGGCTTCGGCCGGACGCCCCGGCAGTCCGGCGAAGGAACCTGACGCCCCGGTCGACGTGGTGGTGCGGATCCGCGCCCTCATGCCCAGCCTGGCCCCGGCCGAGCAGCGCGTCGCCCGGCTGGCGGTGAGCGACCCGGGCCGCGCGGCACGGTGGACCATCTCCGAATACGCCGAGCGCGCGCAGACCTCCGGAACCACGATCATCAGGTTCTGCCGCGCGATCGGGCTCGACGGCTACCCGGCGCTGCGGATCGCCCTGGCCGCTACGGCCGGGCACGGTGCCGCGGGCACGTGGCGGTCGGTGTCCGGCGACATCGCCGCTGACGACGACATCGCCACCGTGGTGCAGAAGGTCGGCCACGCGGACGCGCGGGCGGTCGAGGAGACGATCGGCCAGATCGACCTGGACCTGCTCGGGCGGGTCGTCGACGCGGTGATCAACGCCCGGCGCATCGACGTGTACGGCGTCGGCGCCAGCGGGCTCGTGGCCCTGGACCTGCAGCAGAAGCTGCACCGGCTTGGGAAGATCGTCTACGCCTGGACGGACACGCACATGGCGCTCACCTCGGCGGCCATGCTCGGCGGCGATGACGTCGCCATCGGTATCTCCTACACCGGGACGACCCTGGACACGATCGACCCGGTCAAGGTGGCCAAGGCCAACGGCGCGCTGGCCGTGGCGCTCACGAACCACCCCCGGTCGGCCCTGGCCGGGATCGCCGATCTCGTGCTGACCACGGCGGCCCGCGAGACGACGTTCCGGTCCGGCGCGATGACCAGCAGGATCGCCCAGTTCACGGTCGTCGACTGCCTCTTCGCGCTGGTCGCGCAGCGCAACTTCGAGGAGACCGTCGATGCGCTGGAGCGCACCTACGCGGCGATCGGCCGGCGGCGGACGTCCAGCCGGTAGCTGCAGCGCGCCGGCCGCCGCTGCCCGCGCGGCAGGCGCGGGCCGGCGGCCGCTGCTGACCTCCGGCAGGCGCCGTCCGCGCTGGCAAGTGGCGGCCGGCGTCGGTGCCGGGTCAGCGCCGCGGCGGCGCGCAGCGGTCATGCACCGCCTCGCGCAGCGCCCGGATGACCCCCCGGCCCCGGCCGAAGTGAACCTCGTTGCTGAGCAGCACCGCCCAGCTGCCGCTGGCCGGGTCGCAGGCCAGACTGGTGCCGGTGAAGCCGGTATGGCTGAGGCTGCCCGGCGGCCAGCATCGGCCCAGCGGATCGGACCGATCGCCGCGCAGCGCCCAGCCGAGCCCGCGCACGCCGCCCAGCCCCCTAGTCTGCGGCCGGCACGCCTCGCGCCGCCAGCGCGGGGACAGGAACTGTCCGCCGAGCCAGGCCGCGTCCAGGTAGCGAACCAGGTCATCGACCGGCGCGAACAGGCCCGCGTGCCCAGCGACGCCGCCGAACAGGCGGGCGTTCTCGTCGTGCACGATCCCGGCCAGCGCGGTGCCGTCCGGCTGCAGCTCGGTCGCCGCGGCCGCGGCACGCGGCCCGGCGCCCGGCCGAAAGCAGGTCCGCGTCATCTGCAGCGGACCGGTAACAAGCTCGGCCACGCTGACGTCGAGCGCGGTGCCGGTAATGGCGGACACGACCCTGCCCAGCAGCATGAATCCGACGTCCGAGTAGACCACCCTGGTCCCTGGCGGGTGCTCAAGCGGCGCCCGGAGCAGGGCCTGGCCGGCCGCGTCCGGGTCGCCGTGGCGGGCCCAGAACGCGATCTCGGCCGGCAGCCCCGCGGTATGGGCCAGCAACTGGCGCACGGTGACGACGTCGCGCCCCTCGCCGCGGAACACGGCCAGGAACCTGGTCACCCGGTCATCCAGCGCCAGCGCGCCGAGCCCGGCCAGGCGGAGCACGGCCGGCAGCGTCGCCGTCACCTTGGTGACCGACGCCAGGTCGAACAGCGTGTCGCGGGTCATGGCCCGGCGCGGGCCGCCCCGGGCCTGGGCCTGGCCGGCCACCACGACCTGCGCGGGCCGCCCTCGCGCGCCGCAGGCGAAGACGGCTCCGGGGATCTGGCCGGACCGGACCGCCTCGCCCAGCAGGTCCGCGACGGCCCCGTGGCCGCTCGCGCCGCCTGTTCCGGTCACTCTGCGGGCCCGGCGGCGAGCAGCGCCGCCCCCATCTCGGGCTGGGCCAGGGGTGGCACCGCGCCGGTGGCGCGCTGGAAGGCCGCCCAGAGCGCCCGGATCGCGAACACTCCGCCGACCCCGGCCACCGGCAGCTCACCGAGCCGCCGTCGCAGCGCCGCGGCCAGCCCGGCCAGAGCCGTCGCCGCTGCGGCGAGGATAGAGCCCGCCACCGGGTCCTCGTCCGGCTGCCCGGCGCATCGGCCCACGACGGGCGCGAACCCCGCCAGCACGGTCCGGTCCCCGGCAGAGCGTTGCGCCCGCACCAGGAGCTCGTCCAGCGAGGCGCCGGCCGCCTCGGTGAGCGCGTCACCCAGCCGGGTGGGCGGGCCCGCTCCTTCGGCCGCCGCCAGCGCCGCCCGCAGCGCCGTCCGCCCGATCCAGTAACCGCTGCCCTCGTCGCCGACCAGGTGGCCGTGGCCTCCGGCGCGTACCAGGGCGCCGGGCGAGCCGCCGACCGCCACCGAACCCGTGCCTGCGATCACGGCGATTCCCGGGCGGCCCAGGAACGCCCCCAGCCAGGCGGTCGTCGCGTCGGGAGCGACCCGAGTGCGGACCCCGCATGCCTGGCCGACTGCGGCGGCGAACGCGGCCGCGGCGCCGGGCTCGCGGGCCAGGCCGGGGACGCCGATGCCCATCGCGGCCGGGCGGGCGGCGCGGGCCAGCGCCGCCATCCGTGGGACGCCGTCGTCGTGCAGCAGGAAGTTGAACGGGCCGGCGGAATACCGCTCCGTCGTCACCCCGTCGATCACCAGCGCCGCGCGTGTCCCCGTGCCGCCCGCATCGACGCCGAGAACGGGCCCGACCCCGGCCAGCATCGCGGCGACCCGCGAGACCGGGTCCTGTGGGGTGTCACCCCCGGCCGCGGTCGGCGGCGGACCCGGCTGCATGCTGGAGGGCCTCCCGTCAACGCGACGATTCAGAGCCTGCCCGGAAACCCTGCCTGCTGCGTCGCCCGCTTCCGGACAAGCTCTTAGCTATTACCCACGCTACTAACCACGCGTTCTGGCTGCGGCCTTCCGCGCTCACGCTCAGGTATGCAGGCGCAGGCCCTTCATCGCCTTGTCCACGCTGTTGCGCGGCCCGTGCACGGCGATCCCGGCCAGCCGCAGATCCGCCGCGAGGACCGCGCTGACCGCCGCCCGGTTGTCGTCGTCGTTCCCGGTCGCGAACAGATCCTCGGTGTAGATGGCCGTCGGCAGACCGCGGACCAGCGCTCTCTCGCGGACCGCGGCGAGGATGTCAGCGTCGCCCGCATAGACCAGCACGGGCTGGCGGAACATCGGCAGGTAGCGGTTACCCGAGCCGTCCTCATACGGCTTTCCGGCCAGGCCGTCCAGCCCGGCGGCCACGCCGCTGGCCAGGAATGCGGTCACGTTCAGCTTCTGCCACGCGGCCAGGTCTGCGCGCACTGCGATGGCAATCTTGGTGTCGAAACGCATGCCGCCAGCATCGCCCCGGCGGCCCGGCGCCGTCTTGAACGCTGGTGCGCACGGCCGGCGCCGCCGGGGCCCGCGCCGTCTGGTCGGCATACTGAATGCATGGCGCTCGATCCGGCCCGCCCCGGAGGGTCCCGGCGCGGGCTGGCCGCCCGGCGGGGGGGCGCCCGCCAGGACTGGTCCCGGTACTGGCGGTCCGGCAACCAGCCGATCGAGGCCATGCACGCCCACTTCAGCGGGCACGTCTACCACCGGCATAGTCACGACGGCTACTCGTTCGGCGTCACCGAAGACGGGGCGCAGGCGTTCGGCTGCCGGAACGCGCAGCACGTGAGCGCGGCCGGGATGATCATGACGTTCAATCCCGATGACCCGCACGACGGGCACGCCGTCACCGAGAACGGGTTCACCTACCGGATGATTCACGTCGGTCCAGACCTGCTGGCCGCGGTGATGAGCGACGTCGCGGGACGCCCGGCGGGGCTCCCGCTGTTCCCGGTCCCGGTGGCCGACGACCGGCTGCTCGCCGCCAGGCTGCGACGGCTGCACGGCGCGGTCAGCGGTCAGGCCGGCCCGCTTGAGGTGTACGAGCGGATCGCCGGGGTCGTCTGCGCGCTCGACCGGCACGCTGCCGCGCGGGCGCCGCGCCGGGTCCGGTTCGACGGGCCGGATGCCGCGGCCGGCACCTGGCCGACCGGGACGGGACGATCCGGGCAGGCCGACCGGGTACGCGAGCTCCTGCACGCCAAGTACGCCGACCAGGTCACCGCCGACGACCTGGCCGCGGCCGCCGGGTGCAGCAGGTTCGCCGCCTACCGCGCCTTCCGGTCCGCCTTCGGCCTTTCGCCCAGCGACTACCAGCGGCAGCTGCGGCTGCGCGCGGCACGCTCGCTGCTGGCCGCGGGCACCCCGGCAGCCGATGCGGCGGCCGCAGCGGGGTTTGCCGACCAGGCGCATCTGACCCGGTGGTTCCGCCGCTACTACGGCATCACCCCGGGGGAGTACCGCTCGGCGGGCCCGGAGCCGGCGGGCTCGGCGTTCAGCCGGGGCACGGTGATGGCGAACCGGGTCTGGCCGGGACGGCTGGTCACCGTCACGCTGCCCCCATGAGCCGCGACCACGGCGTCAACGATGGCGAGGCCGAGGCCGGTCCCACCGGAGGCACGGGATCGCGCGCTGTTGCCGCGGACGAACCGGTCGAACAGGTCGGGCTGCAGCGCGGCCGGTATGCCGGGACCGTCGTCGGTCACCGACAGTGTCACGTGCTGCGGGTCGGGGGCGGCGAGCTGGACGGTCACCGTGGTCCCGCGCGGCGTGTGCGTCCGGGCGTTGCTCAGCAGGTTGGCGATCACCTGATGGAGCCGGTGCTCGTCCCCGCGCACCAGGACCGGCTCGTCCGGGAGCTCCAGCACCCAGCGGTGCGCCGGGCCTGCCACGCGCGCGTCGCTGGTCGCGTCGATGGCCAGCCGAGTGAGGTCGAACCGGCTCACTAGCCAGCGGGCGGCCCGCGTCCAGCCTGGCCAGGAGCAGGAGCTCGTCGACCAGGACGCTCATCCGGGCGGCCTCCGATTCCACCCGGGCCAGCGCGTGCGCCACGTCGTCGGGGACGGGCCCGGGATGCAGCCGGGCAAGCTCGGCGTAACCGCGGATGGCCGCCAGGGGTGTGCGCAGTTCGTGACTGGCGTCGGCCGCGAACCTGCGCAGCCGCGCCTCGCTGGCGGCCCGCCGGGACAGGGCCGACTCGACATGACCGAGCATGCGGTTGAACGCGGCGGCGACCTGGCCGACCTCGGTTCTCGGGTTCGTATCGGGCACCCGCTCGGACAGCCTCGCCTGTCCGGCGGCCAGCGGCAGTTCGGCCACCCGGGAGGCGGTGGCGGCGACCCGCCGCAGCGGACGGAGCGAGATGCGCACCAGGCCGGTGCCGAGCACGCCGGCCAGGACCAGGACCCCGGCGAACACGATCAGCTCGGTGATCTCGACGTTGTGCAGGGTGGCCTGCATGCTGGCCATCGGGACGCCGGTGACCAGCACCTGGTCGCTGGGGCCGGGCATCGCGGTCAGCCGGTAGTCACCGCCCAGTGGGGGCAGGTCCACGGTGTAGGGCTGCCCGCTGGCCGGCAGGCCAGCCAGCGCGGCCCGTTCCGCCGAGGTGAGGTCGCACTCCCCGTTAACCAGGTAGTGGCTGGTGAGGATGCCATTTTGCACGCTGACGTCGAGGGTGTTCTCGGCCTGCCCAGGGAAGGTCCCGCAGCCCGGGCTGCCCGGGCCGCCTCCGCCCGGGCCGCCTCCGCCCGGGCCGCCTCCGCCCGGGATGCCGCCCGGGGCGTCACCGTCGTCGTGGTGCTGGCACGCGGCGGCGTAGATCCGGGCCGAGGCCTGAAGCTGGTCGTCGAGCTGGATGAGCAGGAACCTGCTGACCGCGAAGTACGTGGCGCCGCCCACCACCGCGCAGGCCACGGCGAGCAGGATCAGCAGTCCGGCGATGAGCCGGCCGCGCAGCGTGCGCCGCGCCGCCCAGCGCCACGGCGCCGCAGCCAGGCGCCGGGCCGGCCCGAGGCCTGCCCGGCCGGGCGCCCGGGCGGGGAGTGCGGGCGGGCCGCCCAGCGGGCGGGGCGGCATGGCCGCCCCGTCGGGGAAGGCCCGGCGGCACTGCTCATCAGGTCCCCGGCTTCAGCACGTACCCGACCCCGCGCACCGTGCGGATCAGCGGGTCACGGCCGGCGTCCACCTTCTTGCGCAGGTAGCTGATGTACAGCTCGACGACGTGCGCCTGCCCGCCGAAGTCGTAGTTCCACACCCGGTCCAGGATCTGCGCCTTGGACAGGACCCGGCGGGGATTGCGCATCAGGAACCTGAGCAGCTCGAACTCGGTCGCGGTGAGCTCGATCAGGTCACCGCCGCGGCGCACCTCCCTGGCGTCCTCGTCCATCGTCAGGTCGGCCACGGCCAGCTCGTTCTCGCTGTGCCTGCGGGTCAGGTCGGCGCGCCGCAGCAGGCCGCGCAGCCGGGCCAGCACCTCTTCGATGCTGAACGGCTTGGTCACGTAGTCGTCCCCGCCCGCGGTGATCCCCGCGACCCGGTCTTCGACGGCATCGCGCGCGGTCAGGAACAGCACGCACACCTGAGGCTGTTCCTGGCGCAGTTTGCGCAGCACCTCGAGGCCGTCGAGGTCGGGCAGCATCACGTCCAGGACCACGGCGTCAGGCTGGAAATCGCGCGCGGCGCGGATCGCGCCCTGGCCGTCGGCGGCCGTCTGCACCTGCCAGCCCTCGAATCGCAGCACGCTGGACAGGAGCTCGGCCAGGCTGGGCTCGTCGTCGACCACGAGCACCCGTACGGCGGCGTCACCGGGCGGCGGGCCGGCCGGGGCGATGACGCTGGCTGAGTCCGCGCTGGTCATGATCGCTGAATCCTGCTCTTCCTGGCGCGCTGGCTGCCTGTTCCGGGACCTGCGTCCAACACTGCCCGGCCAAGTCCAGCGGTTCCTCTGCGTTTCCTCTCAACCCGCTCAGGATTCGGACCGCGGTTTGAGACGAGCCTGAGAGGCGCGCGGCAGCCGCCCGCGAGGTTCGCCGGTGACGCTGGCGGGACTGGCGGTCGAGCGGCGACACGCCGGAGACACGCAAAGGAGGGCATTCATGTCCGGTGAAAGATCAGTCGGGGCGTTGCGCCGGCTGGCGGTCGGCGGCGCGGTGGCGGTGGCCGGGCTGGCCGCCGGGGCGGGGGTCGCGCTCGCGGCCACCTCGGGCGGCTCGGCCGGCTCGGCGGGCGCGACTGCGCACTCAGCCAATTCGACGTCGGCCGCGACATCGTCCGGCAGCGCGCCGGCGAGTTCGGTACCGTCGGCCACGAGCACGCATCCGGGCTCGGCCTTGCCACGGTCGGGCCCCTGCCCGCACATGGGCAGCCGTGGCTCGGCCGGCTCGGGTTCGGGCTCGGGCTCGAATGCGTCCGCCAGCGGCCTCTTCGGCTAAGAGCACCCGGCAGTTCTGTTGCCGGGTGCGCTGAGCGAGGCGGCCGGCAAAGCGAGGCCCCGGCGGGCGTGGCGGCGTCGGCCGGGGCTGCTCGGGCGCCGGCCGGGGCTGCTCGTCGGCACCAGGCCGGGGCTGGTCGCCGGCAGCAGCAGGCCGGCTCGCCCACCGCAGAGGTACCGGCCTCACCCGCCGGCCGGCCAGCCGGCCACCGTGTGCACCTGGCCGTCCAGGGTGACCAGCCGGGCGGGCAGGTGCAGGGCCGACAGCCACTCCTGGGCCCGGCGGCCGCGGATCATCGCCGCGGTGCTCGCGGCACTGGCGAACGCGCAGCTTGCGGCCGCGACGGACACCGTCCGCCAGAACGGCGCGGCGGGCGTACCGGTCCTCGGGTCCAGGATGTAGGCGGCGACATCGGCGCCACGCCAGCGGCGGGCGGCGGTGCTCGACGTGGCCAGCCCGCCATCGCGGATGGCCACGACGGTGAACGGGCCCCGCGGCGGTTGTTCGGGATGCCCGGTCACGTCCTGTACGCGGATCCGCCAGCCGCCCGCCGGGACCCGGCCCGCGACCGCGATGTCGCCGCCGAGGCCTACCAGCACGCCGCAGCGCAACGTACCCGCCAGCCGGGCCGCGCAGTGATCGGCGGCCCAGGCCTTCACCGTAGCGCCCAGGTCGAGGCGGATTCCGGCCGGCAGCCAGAGCCGACGCGAGCTGGCATCCAGCCGCACCTGCTGCCACCCGGGCGCGGGGGTGAGGAAGGCGACCAGCGGCGGAGCCCGGCTCCGGCTGGCCTGCGCGGCGGCGGTCGCCATCCTCCTGGCCTGCGTCGGCGAAGGCATCGCTGACCGTCGGGTCCAGGTCGCCTTCGGTCAGCCGGGCGGTCCGCAGCGCCGCCGCGATCGCGTCGGCCAGCAGCGGGCTCACCTGCACCGGGTCGCCGGACCTGCGGTCAAGCGCGGCTAGCTCGGACCCGGTCCGGAGCCGGTTGCAGGCAGCGTCGATCGCGGTGAGCCTGGTTTCCAGCATCGCGCGGGCGCGCTCCAGCCTGCCTGGATCGGTGACCACGAGCTGCACGCTGGCGCCGAGCGCCGTCCAGCCGTCAGGGGTGTCCGCGTCGCGGCGGCTTGCCGCGGCGGACCGCATCATGAGCCGCCGGACGTGGCGTGACTCGGTGCGCAGCTGGCGATCGGCGCGGTGGCTGGCGGCACGAGGCGGCGTGCCCGCGCCAGGCGGGCGCCGAGCGCGGCGGCCGGGGACGGCCGCGGCGGACGCGGTCCGGGTATCTGCGCGGCGGTCTCGTGCCCCGCGCCTGGCCGCGCGGCCAGCGAGGCCCCGCCGGCCCGTCGGCCCGGCGTCGTCGCGGGCGTGCGGGCTTCCTGCCGCTCTGGCCGGCGATGGCGCCGCGTGCTGGCGCTCGCAGAGGCGTCCAGCTGACGGGTACGGGTCTCCATCATGGGCCTCCAGGCTCTGGCTCGCCTCTCGGTGACAGCAGTCTCGTCCTCGTTCCTGCAGGATTCCTGCGTGGATCCTCGGAGCTCACTGTGAACGGCTCGCGGTCGGCCCGGGCCCGGCCGAGGGCGGCGCCAGCCGGCTCAGCCGAACGCCTCGGCCAGCGTGAAGCCGGCCAGCGCGATCATGGCTCCGGCCGCGATCCGCGTGACCAGCCTGACGGGCACGAGCCGCAGCAGGGCCTTGCCGCCGATGACGGCGCTCGCGGCCACCGCCCACATGGCGGCGAAGGAGGCCACGCCCACCGCGACCGGGTCGTGATACCTGGCCACCAGGTTCGCGATGAGCACCTGGGTCAGGTCGCCGAACTCGGCCAGCGCGATCACCGCGAAGCTGGCCGCGGCGGCCGGCCAGAACCGGTCAGAGCGGCGGGTCTCCTCGATGGCCGCCTGATCCGGCTTGCGGCTGAACAGCAGCACTGCCGCCCCCACCAGGAAGAGCGCGGCCACGACGACCTGGAGCAGGCGATGCGGCAGCAGCCTGAGCAGGCTCCCGGCGAGCACGGCCAGCGCGACCTGCACGGCGAATCCCGCGGCTATCCCGCACAGCACCGGCGCGGGCCGGTACCGGGTGCCGAGCACCAGGCTGGCCAGGGCGGTCTTGTCCGGCAGCTCGGCCAGGGCGATGAGGGCGAACGTGGTCAGGGCGACCCCGAGGCTCATCAAGCGGGGCTCCTTCCGCTCGTGCCGTGCGCCCGGTGGTCCCCTTCGGCACGGCAGCATGAGGCTGCGGCCGAAGGTCTCGCCCAGCACGTTCGCGGTGCCCCTGGAGCCGGGCCCCGGAGGGCCGTGATGACGGCGTCCTGGCGTCGGAGCTACTCCCCTTCGCGTCCTGGGGTCACTATATCCCCGTGCTGCCGCTACGCGGAGTACACGAACTGACCCGCGGGACTCGTGATTCACCGCCGGGCGGCGGCCGGGACGAGTTCAGCCTGCGGGCATGTCCTGCCCGGGGCCGACGGTGCTGACGGCGGCCCGGTCCTCGGGCAGGGCCAGCTCGAACCAGACCGCCTTGCCGTCCGGAGTCCGCCGGGTCCCCCAGCGCTGGGCCAGCTGGCTCACCACACGCAGGCCGCGGCCGTTCTCGTCGCTGTCGTCGGCGATCCTCAGCTTGGGCATCGCGGCCGCGTCGTCGAACACCTCGCAGACGAGCACGTGATCCAGGATCAGCCGGAGCGAGACGTCGCCGGCCGCGTGCGCGAGCGCGTTGGTGACCAGCTCGGAGACGAGCAGCTCCGCGGTGTAGGCCGACTCCTGCAACCCCCACTTGTCCATCTGGATGCCGACCAGGGCGCGGGCCCGGCGCACCGAGGTCGGCTTGGCGGCCAGCGTCCACGAGGCGTGGTTCCCGGTCGGGATCCGGCGCAGCCTGGCCAGCAGCACCGCGATGTCATCGCGCTGGTGATCGGCGTAGACGCCGTCGAGGGCGGCCTTGCACAGATCCTCGAGCGGGCGGTCCGTCGATCCCGGCCCGAACACGGCGCGCAGCCGGTTCAGGCCGTCGTCGATGTCGCGGGTCCGGTTCTCCACCAGCCCGTCGGTGTAGAGCACGAACAGGCTGCCGTCGTCGATGTCGAATTGCCTGCTCTCGATGGGACCGCCGCCGATGCCGAGCGGCGGCGCCGGCGGGACATCGAGGAACTGGCTGCTGCCGTCCGGGCGGACCAGCAGCGGTGACAGGTGACCCGCCGAGGCCATCTCGCACGTTCCGCTGACCGCGTCGAAAATGGCGTAGACGCAGGTGGCGAAGTGCGGCTCGCGCTCACCCAGCGTCTGCATGAGCGCGTCGAGCTGCTGCAGCGCGTCGGCCGGCGGCAGCTCGAGGCCGGCCAGGGTGTGAATGGCGGCGCGCAGCCGGCCCATGGTGACCGCGGCGTGCACTCCGTGCCCGGCCACGTCCCCGATGACGAGCGCGACCCGGGCGCCGGGCAAGGCAATGGCCTCGTACCAGTCGCCGCCGACCTCGATGAGCTTGCTGCCCGGCAGGTAGCGGTGCCGTACCTCGACCGACGACGGTGAGGACAGTCCGGTGGGGAGCAGGCTGCGCTGCAGGGTGAGCGCAGTAGCGCGCTCCCGGCTGTAACGGCGGGCGTTGTCGATGAACAGCGCAGCCCGGGCGGCGAACTCCATGCCGATCTCGGTGTCGTACCGGTCGAACTTCCGGTATCCGGGCTTGCGCGTGCAGGCGAAGAACCCGAGGTTGGTGTCCCTGGCGATCAGCGGCAGGACGAGCATGGACGTGCCGGCCAGCAGGTCGGCCACCGGCTTGCGCTGCCAGGCATCGGCGATCTTCCCCGCTTCCTCGGCCGAAAGCGTGGGCACCAGGACCGGCTCCCCGCTGTCCAGGCACTGCACATGCGGGCTGCCCGGCGGGAAGTGCAGTACCTCACCGGTCGGGAACGTCGCTTCCCAGGCGGCATCGTTGTCGTCGGTGCCGACAGCGAGCCTGCGCAGCAGCTGCGAGGAATCCAGCGCGTCGACCGGCATCTCGTCCGCGCCGATCAGGCTCTCCATCACCGACACGCCTGCTGAGTTGCAGAAATGCGGCACGACGACGTCAACCAGTTCCCTGGCCATCTGGTCCACGTCGAGGGTCGAGCCGATCCGGGCGAACGAATCGTCAAGCAGCGCCCGCCGCATGACCGCCGGGTCAAGGAACCTCTCATCGCTGGGCACCGGCAGCCTGATGACCGCCAGCGCCGTCAGGTCCGGGTCGGTCGCGGTCATCGGCTGGACGGTGACGACCGCGTCGACCGTCCGGCCCTTCTCCGTCTCCAGGCAGAGCATGGTGGTGCTTTCCCGCCCCGACCGCATTGCGTTGATCAGCCCGGCCAGCGCGTCCTGCTGCTCGACCGTGCCCGAGGTGAGATCGCCGAGTTCGGCACCCAGCAACTCGCCGGGGGAGCGGCCGAGGACCTTGGGGGCGTGCCGGTCGCACTGCAAGATCCGGCCGGCCGGGTCGATCCCGAGGATGAGAGTCCGGGTGGCCAGGCCCGGCCCGGCGGCCGCGCCCGGGTCGGCTCCCTCGGACGCGCCCGCCGGACTCGGCTCGGCCGCGCCGGACACGAGCGTCGCGCTCATGTCTGCCGTGTCGGACTTCATCTGGCATACTCCCGTCAGCCCGGCGTCCCCGGGCTTCCCCGCCAATTATGAGCCACATACTGCCTGCCTGACATGGAACGCGCAGTTCCGTGCCAGAACGAGCGCGGGCGGACGACGCGGTGAGCCGGTTACTCGCCGGTAATCTCAGCGTGGCACTGCGGGCACCGGGCCGGTGGGTCGGCCTCGGCGACGGCCCCGCACCGCGGGCAGACGAGCCGCAGCCAGCAGGCCGGGTCCCCGGGCCTGTCTTCGCTGGTCATACGAACAGGCGGCGGGTCGCGACCGCGTGGCTGATGTCTTCGCCGAGCCACAGGGCGACATGGTCGCCGATCCCGAAATACTCGCTGGGATCCGCGCAGGCGAGCGTGACGGTCATGATGACATGGTCGTCGCCGGATCGCGGTGCGTGCTCACTGGCCCGGGCGACCAGGGCACTGAAGAGCTGGCTGCCGTGAGTCGCGTGGTGTTCGCCTCGCACCACCATGCGCCGCGGCTGGCCGGCCCGTACGGCGGCCCCGATGGCCGACGGGTCGAGCGTCACCAGCGCCTGGAGTTTGCAGCGCTTCATCTCTCGATCACCGATGTAAATCGTAACGCGATATAACGCCGCCGCACCCGGCACGGCGGGTGATCACGGCCCGGCTAGTTGATCGTGACCTGGATTGCGGGGTATCCGCTTGCCCCGTTCGGAACGGGCGAAGCCGCGAAACTGGTCTGCGTGTGGCCGGTGCCATCGGTGGCCCTGGCCTCGATGACGTGCGTACCAGGGGTGGCGTCCCAGTACCACCGCCACTGCCGCCAGGTGTCGATGCCGGGTACCGTCGCGAGCGTGGCCTGGTTCCACGGGCCGCGGTCCACCCGGACGTGCACCGCGTCGATGCCCCGGTGCTGCGCCCAGGCGACGCCGGCCACCGGGATCCGGCCGGTCGGCTTGGTGGCGCCATCGAGGGGAACGTCGATCCGGCTCTCGGTCTTGATCACGGCCTGCGGAGCCCAGCCGCGCTGCGCCCAGTACGCCGTCTCGGCCGCGTACGTGGTGAGCTTGATGTCGGTGACCCACTTGGTCGCTGACACGTACCCGTACAGGCCCGGCACCACCATGCGCACGGGAAAGCCGTGTTCCACCGGCAGCGGCTGGCCGTTCATCGCCACCGCCAGCAGCGCGTCCCGGCCGTCCAGCACGGTCTGCACCGGCGTGCCGCAGGTGAACCCGTCGGTCGAGGTGGACAGGATCTGGTCGGCCCCGGCCCGCGGGCGCGCCTCGCGGATCAGGCTGGCCAGGCTGGCGCCCAGCCATCTGGCGTTGCCGATGTAGGGGCCTTCCACCGGGTCCGATACGCAGGTGAGCGTCACGAACGTCTCGGTCAGCGGACGTCGCAGCAGCTCGCCGAAGTTCACCTCGATTTCGCGCCCGACCATGCCGTGGATGCGCAGCGTCCAGTTGTCGGGCGCGACCTGGGGCAGGACCAGCGCCGTGTCCACCCGGTAGAAGGTCGCGTCCGGGGTGACGAACGAACTCAGCCCCGGAATGTGGAAATCCGTGCCCGGGGGCAGGCGGTCAGCCACCATCCGCGCGGGGCGCGGCAGCTTCAGCGACGCCCGGGCCTGGGTCACCGCGCCCCGCTCGGCCAGCACGCGGCCGGCCAGGCCGGCCACCACGGTCGTGGCCGCCGCGACCACGCTGGTGACGAGGAACCTCCGCCGGTCCTGGTCGGCCGCCCCGGCGGCCCAGCCGGGCTGCTCCTGCCCCGGCTGGGCCTGCACCGGCCGGGCCTGGCTGGCCGGGATGGCGCGCACCAGCCGGACCATGGTGAATGCGCTCGCCGCGGCCGCGACCAGGGTCGGGACGTAATATCCAGCGTCCGCTCCGGGACGGGTGCCGGCGGCGGCCAGGCCGATGGCCGTGAACACGCCGAGCCCGGCGAGCCCGTAGGCTAGGCGCCACGCGCCCAGGACGCCGATTCCGGCGGCGAATATCGCCAGCACCACTCCGATGCCGATCAGCAGGACGGTCTTGTCGTGGGAGCCGAACTCGGTGATTGCGAAACTCTTGACAGGCTCCGGCGCCAGGCCGATGGCGGCATCGCCGACAGCCACGAACGGTGAGCTGTTCTGTGCCCCGATGCTGGCTACGAGCTGGCCGACGCCCACGGCCACGGCACCCGTCAGCAGCCCGGCCAGGGCGCCGTAAAGCGGCCGGGCCCGGTCAGTCTCGGATGGCATAGTAGTTATTCGTTCCTCGCTCGCGCGCGGATGGGTGGATGGGCGGCGCGGATGGGCCAAGCCAAGCACGTGCCGGGTCCGAATGAAGAATATGGGCATGACTGACGGTCCGGCCGGCCACCGCAGGCCAGGCTACCCGGCCGCGCGGGCGCCCTTCGGCGAGCCTGCCCCGCCCCGGTCCGGGTCGGCAGAAGCTGACCTGGCGGCGCTGCTGAACCGGGTGGGTCGTGGTGACGAGGATGCGTTCAGCACCGTGTACGAGCAGGTCGCGGCCACGGTGTTCGGCCTGGTGCAGCGGGTGCTCCGCGATCCGGCCCAGGCCGAGGAGGTCACCCAGGAGGTGATGCTGGACGTCTGGCGCACGGCCGCCAGGTTCGAGCCAGGCCGGGGCAGCCCGCATGCGTGGGTGGCGACGATCGCGCACCGCCGCGCCGTCGACCGGGTCCGGTCGGTGCAGGCGGCTGCGCGCCGGGACGACCAGGCGGCACGGCCGGACGAGGGCTATGACGACGTAGTCGAGGCCGTCGAGGCCAGGCTGGAGCACGAGCGGGTGCGCCGGTGCCTCGGCTCGCTGACCGAGCTGCAGCGCGAGTCGATCGTGCTGGCCTACTACGGCGGCTACACCTACCGCGAGGTGGCCGGCCTGCTCGGGATCGCGGTCGGTACCACGAAGACGCGGATGCGCGACGGCCTGGTCAGGCTGCGCGACTGCCTGGGGGTGACGTGATGGCATCGCGGCGGGCCGACCTCCACACGCTGGCGGGTCCCTACGCGCTCAACGCGCTGCCACCGGGCGACCGGGCCCGCTTCGAGCGGCACCTGGCCGCCTGCGACGCCTGCGCCCAGGAGGTGCGCGGGCTGCAGGAGACCGCGGCCCGGATGGCCGCGGCCGCGGCTGCACCGCCCCCAGGCAGGCTGCGGGACCGGGTGCTCGCCGAGGCGGCGCGGACCAGGCAGCTGCCCCCGGTCCCGGCCGGCCAGGGGGCGGCCGGGACACGCTGGCCGTGGCGTTCCCGCCGCGCGGCCGCGGTGCGCCGCCGCCTGCGGGCACCTTGGCCGCGGTGGGCGCGGCCAGCGGCTCTGGCCCTGACGGCCGGGTTCGCGGCGGCGGCGATCGCATTCGGCTTCGTGGCCCTCGGCACGCAGCACAGCCTGAGCCAGGCGCAGGCGCGCGATCACATGCTCGCCGCGGTGATGACCGCACCCGACGCGAAGATGATGAGCGCACGCGTGACCGGTGGCGGGACCGCGACCGTGGTCATGTCGCACCGCGCGCGCGCGCTGGCCTTCAGCTCGGCCGACCTGCCGAGGCTGCCGGCCGGGCAGGGTTACGAGCTGTGGCTGATGGGGCCGTCAGGGGGGCGGCCTGCCGCGATGCTGCCCCGGCCGGCCCACGGCATGACCTCCCCGGTGATCGCGACCGGGATCCGCGCCGGGGACATGGTGGAGTTGACGGTTGAGCCGGTCGGCGGCGCGTCCCGGCCGACGACCGTGCCGATCTTGCGGCTCAGCCTGTAGCGACGGCCGGCGCTGAGAGGCTGCCTCAGTCCTCGAAGATCCAGCGGGTCGGCGATCCGGTGAAGTCGCTGCTGCGCACCCCGAACACCCGCTGCGGCCGGACCCGGATCGTCGCGTTCTTTGCCGGGTCAAGGAAGTCCACCCCGAAATCGGTGCCGTACTTGGCGTTCATCAGGTCGATCATCCGCTGCAGCAGCGGCCGGCCGGTGACGATGTGCGCGGTCCCCTCCACCACCACCGGATCGGCGGCGTCCTCGGTCGTCACGCAGCATCGCGGATCCGCGGCCAGGTTTCGGGTCTTGCGCGAGCCCGCGCTGCTGCTGAACCACAGCACGGCGTCATCCCACATGCCCCAGACCGGCATGGTGTGCGGTCGGCCGTCCGGCCGCACGCTGACCACCCAGTAGTTGCGCGACATGGTGAGCCGCTCCGCCGCCCAGGACCAGGGCAGCAGGCCGCTGCCCTCGGTCGCCGCCACGATGCCGTAGCCCGGCATGTGAGGGCGGCTCACCCTCGGGATCTCCATGGGGCCCATCTGTACCGCAGCCGCGGCGGGCTGGCCGCCGGGTTGGCCGATCCAGCAGGTACCGATTTGGCTATGTCGGGCCGCCCGTGCCGCGGGCACCGGCCGGGGCAGGCTACGTTGGAACTCGTGAAGGCATCACCCGAGACGCAGTTGCGCCTGCTTGAGCTGGCTGATCTTGATGCCGAGCTGGGCCGCATCGATCACCGGCGGCGCGGCCTGCCCGAGGTCGCCGAAGTTGACCGGATCGACGCTCGGGACGCGGAGCTGCGGGACGCCATCATCACCGCCGAGACGAGCGAGAAGGATCTCCGCCAGGGAGCAGACCAAGGCCGAGGCGGATGTGGACCAGGTGCGGAGCAGGTCGGTCCGGGACCGCGAGCGCCTGGACGCGGGCCAGGTGTCGTCGCCGCGCGAGCTTGAGGTGCTCCAGTCGGAGATCGCCTCGCTGCTGCGCAGGCAGTCCGAGCTCGAGGATGTCGTGCTCGGCGTGATGGAGCGCAGGGAAGCCGCGCAGGCAAGCCGCGACTCGCTCACCGCGGAGCGCACCGAGCTGGCCGCCCGCAGGGCGACCTCGGCGGCCCGGCGCGACGAGGCGCTGGGGGAGCTGGGGGAGCAGTCGGAGAAGGCGGCGGACCGGCGGGCCGGCGTCGTCGCCCAGGTGCCCGCGGACCTGCTCGCTCTGTACGAGCGGATGCGGGCCCAGCACGGCGTGGGTGCGGCCGCCCTGCGCGGCGGCCGGTGCGAAGGCTGCCACCTGACCCTGAACACCGTGGACCTGAACCGGATCCGGGCCGCGGCCGACGACGAGGTGCTGCGCTGCGAGGAGTGCCGCCGGATCCTGGTTCGCACGCCCGATTCAGGGCTGTGACCACGCGGTGCCGCGCGGCCTGATCGTCGCCGCGGATGGCGGCTCACGCGGCAACCCGGGCCCGGCCGGCTACGGCGCGGTGGTGCTCGACGCGGCCACCGGCGAGGTTCTCGCCGAGCTGCGGGAGAGCATCGGCCGGGCCACGAACAACGTCGCGGAGTACTCCGGCCTGCTGGCCGGCCTGCGCGAAGCCGCCAGGATCGCCCCCGGCGCCGGCGTGCAGGTGCTGATGGACTCCAAGCTGGTCGTCGAGCAGATGTCGGGCCGCTGGAAGATCAAGCATCCCGACCTGCTCGTGCTCGCCCAGGCCGCGCGTGCGGCGGCCGCGCTGCTGGGCCCGGTGACCTATGCCTGGGTGCCGAGAGAACGCAATGCCCATGCCGACCGGCTGGCCAACGAGGCCATGGATGCGGGCGAGCAGTCAGCGGCCGGACCCGGCTCGCTGCGTTCGTTCAACGACGCCGGGCGCCTGCGTGAGACGTGACCGGCGGCCGGCGGCATATCATGGCCTGGCGGCGGGCGAGCCGGCCGGGCGGTCGCGCCTGGCTGACCGTCAGGCGAGGAAGGTCCGGGCTCCACAGGGCAGGGTGGTCGGTAACGCCGACCCGGGGTGACCCGCGGGAAAGTGCCACAGAAAACAGACCGCCCCGGGACCGGTGTCCCGGGGTAAGGGTGAAACGGTGGTGTAAGAGACCACCAGCGCCCGGAGTGATCCGGGCGGCTCGGTAAACCCCACCCGGAGCAAGGTCAAAAGGGAGGCTCCGGCCTCCTGCGCGAACGTTTGAGGGCGGCCCGCCCGATGTTCGCGGGTAGACCGCACGAGGCTGCCGGCAACGGCAGTCCCAGATGGATGGCCGTCGGCCCGCCTTCGGGCGGGTGCACAGAACCCGGCCTACAGGCCGACTCGCCCGCCGCCCATGGTTCTGACCTGCAGTGCATCCCGCTCATCGGACTGCGAGGGCACTTCGGGGGCACATCCCCGCCCGTCCGAACGCGCTGTTTTCGTGAAAGAGCGGCAAACCTCGACGATCTTGGCCCGGCTCGCGTGCCGGCCTGAAATGTCTGACCGTCGTCGTAACTTGAGCGCATGCCCGTTGAACCTGGCTGGTGCGACGTGTGCGGATTGCCGGTGCCTCCCGGAGAGGCTTACTGCTCCGGCCCCCGGCCGGGTCTCGTCCGGGCTAACGATGACCAGTACTACGACGAGGCTGTCCCGTGGGCATCGCACCGGCAGGCGTTCCTGACGGAGTTGGTCGAACTGCAAGCCTGGCATTGTCCATGGTGCGGCGACTATCTGCCCGACTCCCCGCCCGGCACCGCAGTTGATCACATCATCCCGAAGGCTTACGGCGGCCCGCACCGACGCTGGAATCTCCAGCTCCTGCACGGGGAGTGCAACTCAGCCAAGGGGGACAAGGTTACGCCCGAGGCCCTGGAGCTGGCCGACGCTCACGCAGTCACGATCAGCGTGGATGTCGGGAAGTACCGGGCTGGTGTGCGCCGCCGGGCGGTCAAGTATGCCCTGCGGGAAACCCGCCAGCTCGAAGCCGAGGCCCGCGATCGAGCTGTGGCTGCCGCGAAGAATCTCACGGTGTTCTTCCCCGACGCCACGGTCAATGCCGTCATCAGGGCTGCGGTGCAAGGGACCTTGACCCGCTGACGAGGCTGGAGACTGGTTGACGCGTAAGCATCAACGACAGCCAGCCCCGGCCTACAGACCGACTCGCCCGCCGTCCCGCGTCGTCGGCTCGGCACAGCGAGGGGCCCGGGCACCATGCCCGGGCCCCTCGCTCCTTTTCGCCAACTCCGTGATCACCAGCGAAAGAGCGTGCTGTCTACTGGTAAGTCCAGGTCGTGGACGTGAGGCCGGTGGTCACCGCCTGGCCCATGATCGGACCGTTGTTGCGTACCCGCAGGAACTGGCCGGTCTTCACATTCTGGAATGTGATCGTGTTAGACGTAGCCGAGAATTCCCACTGCTGGCTGGCGAAGCCACTGCCGCTGTTCCCCGGCGTCTCCAGCGTCACGTCCGCGCCGGAGCTGGCGGACCTGGTGGTCAGGGCCAGCCCCCGGTTCTGGAGGACGAGCGTAGCAGTGGGGGACTCGCAGAGGGCCCACCCGGTCTGCATATTTTGCTTCGGCTTTAGGACGGCGGCTTTCCCGGGAACGAGGTTGTTAGGTGTGCCCAGGAAGTAGTTTACTCCGCTCTTGGTGACGTTGAAGAAAAAGGTCCCGATGGGCGTGCAGCCGGTCTGGATACCAGTCTTGCCGGCGCTGGGTATGCCACCGGCGGCAGTGGTGCTGGCGCTGGCTATGCCACCGGTAAGGGCGGTTCCCCCGGCGAGCAGCCCCGCCGCGAGCATGAAAATAAGACGTCGCATAGTGCCTGTTCCCCCTTGTGGACTTTCCTCTGGTCTCTTGTGGGCTGGCCTGCCGTGCCTGATCAGCCTGACCTCCCCCCGATGCCGGTACGCCCATCTGGTCAGAGGCGCCAGACCGGCCGGAGATACAGCATCCGGGCAAGCGGGGCAGCCGGCATCGTCCACAGACCGCTGCTGTCCCGTAGGCTAATGTAGCGTTTGCGCAGGTCAGACGACCTACCGAGGGAGAAGTCGCGGGTCAGGGCTCGGGGGTGACCGAACCCGGCCTGCAGGCCAACTCGCCGTCGGCCATGGTTCTGGCCTGGGGTCAGGATCCTTCGTTGAGGGCCACGTTAGCGACGTAGCCGTCCATGTTGGGGAAGGGCGAGGCGGAGCTTGTGGTGTCTTCGAGATCGATGAAGCGCACGTTGGTGACCTTGTACGAGGTCAGCTTGAACTGCTGCTTGATGTCGGCATTGAGCGAACGCGCCTTCTGCGTGTTCCACTTGTCGAGCTTCAGCGTCGGGCCGAGGATGTACTTGGTTGTCGCAGAATTTACGGGCTTATCCGCGTACTTACCCGCGGGAGGTGTCCAGGGGTTGAGGTAGATGAGGCTGAAGGACTTCGCGGCGTGACTGAAATTGATTTCCAGGCCGCCGCATGCCCGGTTGGCGAGCATGGTTTCCGGCGCCTTGTTCTCCACGTCGGAGAAGCTAACCTGCGGATTGTTGGCCTGAGTAACTGATCCGAACGTGGCCGATGTCTGCTCGCCGCCGATCCCCTCGACTCCCGTCGCGGTGCCCGCCTCGTAGAACACCTCCACCGCGATGTCCTGCTTGTTCGGGTTGCCCGTGGGCGGCGGGAACATGCCCTTCGCGTTGTAGGCACCGATCGAGGCATTGAAGGGCACGGTCGCGGTGATCAACACCGCGGCTTGCAACGCCGGGCACACCGCCGGCTGCACCAGCACCCGCCGATGATCAAGATCGGCGCGTTCCCGGCGCAGCCGGTCATCAACGCCGCCACCCGCACCCTGTACGTGTCCTACGGCGACACAGGCAACCGGGTCGCGGTCGTCAATGCCGCCACCTGCAACGCGACCGACACCTCCGGCTGCGGGCAAACCCCCGCCGTGGCCAAGATCAGGCCGTTCGACTTCTTCGGGCTGGCGGTGAGCGAGGCAACCAACACGATCTACGCGCCGAACACCGGACCCGGGTTCAGCGGGGACACCATGTCGGTGATCAACGGGGCCACGTGCAACGGCACCGACCACTCTGGATGCGGGCGCCTCGCCGCCACCGTGAAGGTTGGCCTCGGCCCCTCCGGGGTCGCCGTCAACGACCGCACCCGCACCGTCTACGTGGTCAACAACGCCGACGGCGATTCTCCCGGGACGGTGTCGGTGATCAACGGAGCGACCTGCAACGGCACCACCACGGCGGCCTGCCGCGGGCCGTTCCGTACCGTGGGCGTCGGCCGGTCGCCGCTGCTGGCCGCGGTGGACCCGCGGACCGGCGCTGTCTACGTCACTGATATCTCCAGCGCTTCGGTTACGGTCCTGAACGGAGGACGCTGCAACGCGTCGGTGACCACTGGCTGCGGCCGCCCAAGCCGCGAGCGGGTGGTCGGGTCCCAGCCGTTCGGCATCGCCGTCAACCCGCGCACCCGCACCGTCTACGTCACGCAGCTCTTCCAGGCCGGGTCGATGACTCTGCTCAAATCCGGCCAGCATTGACTACAGGCGGCACGGCCCGGTGGCTCACCCGCGCATGCGCGCTCACGACCGCTACAGCACGTCGCCCTTGGCAAGCACAGCGGTCACCAGGTCGAACCACGGGCCGTCGAGGTCATGCTCGGCGACCATGACCTCCCTGTCGTCCAGGAGCAGCTGGTAGATGGGGACGCCCGGAGCTGGCCGGTACGGCAGCGGGATGGCCAGGGCGCGCCCGATGAGCCCTTGCCAAAGGCCGGCGTCGCCGCGCCCGGCGGTCTCCACCATCCGGCGCCACACGTTGCCGTCCGATTCGATCCGGGTCACAACGACCCTCATGAACACAGTGTGCGCCTGCGAGGGCAGAGCCGGTAGGGTCCGCGCTCCCGGCCGGCCCGAACTCCAAGATCGGCGTGGCTACGGTCAGGAAGGCAGAAAGAGGTGCAGCCCGGCGGGCATCTGCTGATCGTGGGTGATCTTGCCCTCGAACACCCCGTTGATGTAGCTGGATACGTTGGCCGGATAGGCCCCCTGCGGTGAATGCTCCGCGGTCAGCCGCAGGATCGACGACGGCACGGTGTTGTGCTGAGCCGCCAGCTGGGCCAGGCTCATCGTGCCGGACGTGGTGTGCTCGATCATGACTTCCCCTTCTAAGCGGGCCGGGGGCTTTCCCCGGCCTTCCGGGCCCAAAACATCGTCAGATCCTGCTCCGGCCCGGTCAACTCCGCGGGCCGCGGAGCACGGTCACCGACCGGGGGCCGATGGTGATGCGGTCGCCGGCGTGGCGCTCCGGCGCTGCCGCTGGCGCGGCGGGATCGTAGCTGTCGATCTCGGCCCGCCACGCCAGCTGGGGGCGGGTCGCCGGGATCGCGAACTCGAGCGGTTCCCACCAGGCATTGAACAGGACCAGGAAGTCGTCGTCGAGCAGCACGGTGCCGTCTTCGCCGCGGTCGGGGTCATCGGAACCGTCGAGGTAGATGGCCAGCGAGAGGGCGCCCGGGTCGGCCCAGTCGGCAGCGCTCATGGGTGAGCCCGCGAAGGTGAACCAGCCGAGCTGGGACGCCTCCTTCCCGGCGAGGAAGCGGCGGCGGCGGAACACCGGGTGCCGCGCGCGGAAGGCGATCAGCCGCCGGGTGAAGGTCAGCAGCTCGTCGCCGGCGGCCGCCCAGTCGAACCAGGTGATCTCGTCGTCCTGGCAGTAGGCGTTGTTGTTGCCATGCTGGGTTCGGCCGCGCTCGTCCCCGCCGAGCAGCATCGGCACGCCGAACGACAGCAGCAGGGTGGTGAGCATGGCCCGTGCCTGCCGTCCGCGCAGGGCAAGGATGTCCGGGTCCGTGGTGGGGCCCTCCGCGCCGCAGTTCCAGGACCGGTTGTCGTCGGTCCCGTCGCGGTTGGACTCGCCGTTGGCCTCGTTGTGCTTGTCGTTGTAGGAGACCAGGTCGGCGAGGGTGAACCCGTCATGCACGGTGATGAAGTTCACCGAGGCCGTCGGCCGGCGCCGCTCCGCGCCACCGTACAGGTCCGATGAGCCGCAGAACCGGGTGGCGAACTCGCCGATCCCGATCTGGTGGCTGCGCCAGAAGTCGCGCATGCTGTCGCGGTACTTGCCGTTCCACTCCCGCCACAGCGGCGGAAACCGCCCGAGGTCGTAGGAGTCGGCCTGGCCCACGTCCCACGGCTCGGCGATGAGCTTCGCGCGTGATACCACCGGATCCTGGGAGACCAGGTCGAAGAACGCCGACACCTGGTCGAAGCCACCATCGTCGCGGGCGAGTGTCGGCGCGAGGTCGAAGCGGAACCCGTCGACGTGCATCTCCGTCAGCCAGTACCGCAGCGAATCCATGATCAGCTGCAGCGTGACGGGATCCCCGGCGTTCAGCGAGTTGCCGCACCCGGTCGTGTCCACGTACCGGCCGCGATCGCCGGGATCGAGCCGGTAGTACCCGGGGTTGTCCAGGCCGCGGAAGCAGAGCGTCGGGCCCAGGGCGCCCGCCTCGGCGGTGTGATTGAAGACGACGTCGAGCAGCACCTCAAGTCCTGCCGAGTGCAAGGCGTTCACCATGGCCTTGAACTCGGCGACCTGGCCGCCGGGGCGGCCGGCCTGCACCGCCGCAGAATAGCCGTGGTGCGGGGCGAAGTATCCGATGGTGTTGTAGCCCCAGTAGTTCGTCAGGCCCCGCTGCGGCAGGAACGCCTCGGGCACGTTCTGGTGCACCGGCAGCAGTTCGATCGACGTCACGCCGAGGTCGGCCAGATAGGAAACGGCCGATTCGTGCGCGAGTCCGGCGTAGGTGCCGCGCAAGGCGGCGGGCACCTCCGGGTGGCCCATGGTGAACCCCTTGACGTGCACCTCGTAGATGATCGCGTCGGCGTACCGGCGCCTGCGGGGGCCGCCGTCGGTCCACTGGAACGTCCCGTCCACGACCAGGCTGCGCGGCACGTGCCCGGCAGAGTCGAGCTCGCTGGGGGCGGCCGGGTTGTCCGCCGCGTAGTCCAGCACCTCGGGCCCGAACGCCACCTCGCCGCCGATGGCGCGGGCGTAGGGGTCCAGCAGCAGCTTCGCCGGGTTGCAGCGCAGGCCCGATGCCGGGTCATAACGGCCGGCGGCGCGGTACCCGTACGCCTGGCCGGGCCCGACTCCGGGTACGAAACCATGCCAGACGCCGGCGTCGTACTCCGGCAGCGGGATCCGGGTCTCCCGGCTCGCCTCGTCGAACAGGCACAATGTCATCGCCTCGGCCACGCTGGACGCGACGGCGAAAGTTGTGCCCGCTGCGGACGGCGTCGCGCCGAGCGGCGGGAACTGGCCGCCCGGCAGGGCGCGCGGCGCCTCTGCCTCTTGCGCTGCGGTCACGGTTGCACTGCCCGCCTGCGGATGTCCCTGAGCACGTCGCCGGTGGAACGGACCGCCCCGTGCCGGCGCCTGATCACGTCGGCGATCACGCCCGTCCAGCCGGTTTGGTGAGAGGCGCCAAGCCCCGCGCCGTTGTCGCCGTGGAAGTACTCGTTGAACAGCAGGTTGTCCCGCCAGGCCGGATCGTGCTGCAGCCGGTCGACCCAGCCGAAACACGGCCGCCGGCCGTCGGGACCGCGCACGAAGATCGAGATGAGCCGGTCCTGGAGGTCGGCGACAATGGCGTCGAGCGGCGCCCGCGCGCCGGAGCCTGTGGGGTATTCGACGGTCAGGTCGTCGCCGAAGAACCGGTGGTAGCGCTCCAGGGACGCGATGATCAGGTAGTTGAGCGGGAACCACACCGGGCCGCGCCAGTTGGAGTTACCGCCGAACATGTCCGTGGTCGATTCGGCGGGCTCGTAGTCGATGGTGGCGCGGAAGCCTTCGACGTCCAGCACGTACGGGTGGTCACGGTGGTAGGCGGACAGGGCGCGCAGCCCGTAAGGGGAGAGGAACTCGGTTTCGTCGAACAGCTTGCTCAGCAGCGGCTCCAGGCGCCCGGTGCCGACCACCGACAGCAGCAGCCGCTGGCTGCCCGGATCCCCGCGCATCAGGCCGGCCTGGCGCAGTTTCTCCTGATCGTGCAAGCCGTGCCTGTCGGTGTAGTCGGCGAACTGCTTGCTGACGATCAGCGCCCGGCGCAGCATGTCCTCGTCGATCACGACGCCGGCCATCATGGGGATGACGCCGACCATGGACCGGACCCTGACCGGGACGGCCGAGCCGCCCGGCGTGAGCAGCCGGTCATAGTAGATGCCGTCCTGGTCGTCCCACAGCCCCTGGTCGTCGATCGCGTCGGTGATGGCGGCGAAGTGCTCGAGGAACTTCAGTACCAAGTCGGTTTCCGGGCGCCGGCCGCTCCAGTACAAGACGATCGCGATCGTCCCCATGGCCATGGCGTAGGACGCCATCCATCCGGTCGCGTCGGACTGCTCCAGTGTTCCGCCGACCGGCAGGTGGGAGCGGTCGATCGGGCCGATGTTGTCCAGGCCGAGGAATCCGCCCTCGAACAGGTTGTTGCCCTCGGCGTCCTCCCTGTTCACCCACCAGGTGAAGTTGATCAGGAGCTTGTCGAAGACGCGGGACAGGAAGCCGAGATCGCTGGCGCCGTCGATGGCGAATACCTCAATCGCGGCCCACGCCTGGACGGGCGGGTTGACGTCGCCGAAGTCCCACTCGTAAGCGGGCAGCGCGCCGTTGGGATGCTGGAACCACTCCCGGCACAGCAGGATCAGCTGGTACTTGGCGAACGCGGGATCCACGTGCGCCAGCGCCACGCAGTGGAACGCCAGGTCCCAGGCGGCGAACCAGGGGTACTCCCACTTGTCCGGCATCGACATGATGTCGAAGGAGTTGAAGTTGCGCCACCGGGAGTTGCGCCCGTGCTGGCGCTGCGCGGGAGGCGGCGGCTGCGCCGGGTCCCCGTCCAGCCAGCGGCCCACGTCGTAGTAATAGAGCTGCTTGCTCCACAGCAGCCCGCCGAACGCCTGCCGCATGACCATGGCCTCGTCCGCGCTGGCCCGCTCCGGGGTGAGCCCGGCGTAGAACTCATCGGCCTCAGCCTGCCGGGCCGTGATGACCTGCTCGAAGTCCTCGCCGAGCGCCGCGGGCGGCCGCGGCGCAGCGCCGGCCGGACGCAGCCGCAGCCGCAGCTCGACCGTGCCGCCCGGCGGCACCTCCAGCTGATACCAGAACGCACACTTGGTACCGCGCAGCTGCGGGTTGACGGTGGGCGAGCCGTGGATCACATGGTCGTTGATCCCGTCCTTGGGGTAGGCGGTGACAGGCTCGGCGCCGAACAGCTGCGCTGTGTTGGTCTCGTTCTCGCAAAACAGCAGCGCCGGCTCGGTGCCGTCCGGCGCGCTGCCCGCCACCAGCTCCAAGGTGCCCAGGTAGGGGTGATCCACCCGGGCCGCGTTCGCGCCAGCGGCTGCCATCACCGGCTTGACCGCGCCCGCGTCCCAGGACCAGGTGTTACGGAACCACGCGGTCGGCAGGACGTGCACGGTATCGGCGTCCGGCCCGGCGTTGGTCACGGTGATCTGCATCAGCAGGTCGCCAGGATCGGCCTTGGCATAGCGGACCTCGGTGATCCAGTAACGGTCACCGTCAAAGACGCCGGTGTCGAGCAGCTCGTACTCGGGGTCGAGCTTGCTCCGCCTGCCGTTTTCCGCCCTCAGGTTCTCGTACGGAAAAGCCGCCTGCGGGTAGTGGTAGCGCCAGCGGTTCCAGGCGTGACTGGGCAGTGCGTCCAGGTACCACCAGTACTCCTTGACGTCCTCGCCGTGGTTCGCCTCGGCGCCGGTCAGCCCGAACATCCGCTCCTTGAGGATCGGGTCGCGGCCGTTCCACAGCGCCAGCCCCAGGCACAGCCGCTGCTCGATATCGCAGAATCCGGCCATGCCGTCCTCACCCCAGCGGTAGGCGCGTGAGCGCGCCTGGTCGTGCGGCAGGTAGTCCCAGGCCTCGCCGTCCGCGCTGTAGTCCTCGCGAACCGTCCCCCACTGGCGCTCGCTCACGTACGGCCCCCACAGGTACCAGTCGCTGGCCTGCCGCAGGCCGTCCTCAAGCCGCCCGAACCCGGCTACCCGGTCACCTTCAGCGCCCATCGTGGATCTCCCCGCTGCTCGGCTGTCTCAGCGCCATTGCACGCCGGCGCCGCATGGGCAGCATCCTCCGCGCCGGGTGAACCGCCGCGATCACCGGTCGCGGCCAGCGTGAGCCCGGGCCTCCCGCCGCATAGACTCCAGGCACCAGGTGGCAGAAGCAGGAGGATGTCGTGGGGGTCGATGCTGCCTCCTTCGTTTCATCTCTCGCTTCCGGGCTGAAGATCTCGGTCGGCGGGGGTGGCCCTACGTTGCGGCCCATGATGTGGATGTTCCTGGCGATATTGGTCACCTTCCTCATCACCAGGACCGTGACGAGGCTGATCAGGTCGGGCCGCGGCGCCGGAGCCGGGCTGGGCAACATGCAGATCGCCGGCAATCACGTTCATCATCAGGTCTTCGGCATCTTGATCATTATCGGCACGGGCATCGTGCTGGTGTCCGCGACGCCGCAGGGCGCGGCGCTGAGCGCCGCCGCCGCCGTCTTCGGGGTGGGCGTCGGCCTTACGGTTGACGAGTTCGCGCTCTGGCTGCGCCTGCGGGATGTCTACTGGACCAGCGAGGGGCGCGTGTCGGTCGATGCGATCTTCTGCGTTCTGGTGATAACCGGGGCGCTCGTCGGCGGAGTCAGTCTGCTGTCCGGCCACGTCGGGACCGCGGCATGGTGGTCGTCGGTCGGCGTCCTCGCCGTCAATCTTCTGCTCTGCGTGATATGCCTGCTCAAGGGGAAGATCGTCACCGGCGTCACCGGCATCGTGCTGGGCATCGTCGCGCTCGTCGGCGCGATCCGGCTGGCCAAGCCCGGGTCGTGGTGGGCGACACATCGCTACGACGGGCGGCCTCGGCGCGCCGCCCGCGCCGAGCACCGCTACGGACAGCGCTACGCGGACCGCTGGAACAGGCTGCGCGATCTCGTCGCCGGGCCTCCCTCCTCCTAGCTGCCGCCGGCTGACGGCGCCGGCCTGCCGCCGGTCCCCGCCGGCGGTGCGGGGATCATGGGGTCATGCGCATCCCCCATCCGTACCGGAATGGTGAGCTGGTCATCGTGATCGACTGCTCCGACCTGGACCGGTCGGCACGGTTCTGGGCAGGCGCGCTCGGCTACGCCGCGGGCGCCGCCACGGACGGGAGGTACCGGAGCCTGATCCCGGAGAGCGGTGAGGGCGTCGAGGTGCTCCTGCAGCAGGTGGATGACGAGAAGCACGGGAAGAACCGGCTGCACCTTGACCTGCGCACCGCGGACCTTGCCGCCGAGGTGAGCAGGATTCTCGAGCTCGGGGCGGCCTTGCTCACGTGCCGTCCGGTGCAGGAGGACGGCTGGCGGTGGCATGTTCTCGCCGATCCCGACGGCAACGAGTTCTGCGTCTTGCAGCCGCCAGGAGCTTGAGCCGATGTGCGATCCCGCATCGCGATGGCTGACGGAAAGCTCGCCGCGCTTCACTGGCCGGCCGGGGTCCTCCTGCGCCGTCCCAGTGCGGCCAAAGCCACCACCGCAGCACCCGCGATGACCCAACGTGCTGCCCCCGCAGGCCGGCGCGGCCGTGTCCGCGCGTCCGCGAACGCCAGGTCCCCGTCAAGGCGGCGAGCCAGACTCTCGCCCCCTACACGCATCAGCTCGTGGTGGTTCCAGTTGAACACCGGCCGGGCCACCGGCGCCAGCAGGTTCATCCATCGCTTGGTGGTGCGCACGTCCCAGTCGTAGCGGACCAGCGTGCCGCCGTCGGCTGGGGTGAGGGTCCAGCGGCCGGTGCCCTCCAGCTCCCCGGTGGCCTCAGCCTCCAGCTTCGACGGCGGCTGCACGAGGGTCAGGCGCGACTCGAAGCCGAGCCTGTACGGCATCCGGGTCCGGAACAGGAAGCGCTGGCGCTTGCCGACCCCGTCAGTAGCGCCCGGCTCCAGCTCATCGACGCCGACCACGTACTTCCACCAGCTCGGCCAGCGCTCGGAGTGGTAGATCTCGTCCCACACCCGCTCGGCGGGCGCCTGGATCTGCCAGATGCTGACAAAGTGATACTCAGCCATGCCCCCTCCCGAGTCCGCGACGAGCCTATCGCCTTCTCGCGGCGCCAGACTTGGACCGTTCGTTCTCTTGAATCATTTGTGTTTACCGCGATAGGTTGACGCCGTGACCGCGTCCCATGCTCCGACCACGCCCGAGGAGCTGCGCGGGGCCGGCCTGCGGGTGACGGCCGCCCGCGTTGCCCTGCTTGAGGCCGTCCGGGATGGTGATCACCTCGGCGTCGAGGCGCTCGCCTCGGGGGTGCGCGATCGCGTAGGCCATGTCTCCCTTCAGGCCGTGTACGGCGCCCTGCACGCGCTCACCGCGGCCGGGCTCATACGCCGCATCGAGCCGGCCGGCAGCCCGGCCCGGTACGAGGGGCGCGTCGGGGACAATCACCACCACGTCGTGTGCCGGTCGTGCGGTGTCGTCGCCGACGTCGACTGCGCAGTCGGCGAGGCGCCCTGCCTGACCGCGTCGGACGACCACGGCTTCTCCATCGACGAGGCCCAGGTCATCTACTGGGGTCTGTGCCCCGGCTGTTCCACCACCCGCAATTCCTGGTCACCGTGATCGGCCCAGTCCGGAAGGATTCCCATGTCTGAACACCATGATCCAGTAGTCGCCGAAGGCCCGACCCCGGAGACCGGCGGATGCCCGGTCGTGCCCGGGCTCACGCATCCCACCATGGGCGACGCGAACAGTGAATGGTGGCCGAACAGGCTCAACCTGAAGATCCTCGCCAAGAACCCGGCCGTGGCCGACCCCCTCGGCGAGGACTTCAACTACGCCGAGGCGTTCAAGACCCTCGACCTCGCCGCCGTGAAGCGGGACATCGCGGAGGTACTGACGACCTCGCAGGACTGGTGGCCTGCCGACTTCGGCCACTACGGACCGCTCATGATCCGGATGGCGTGGCACGGCGCAGGCACCTACCGGATCAGCGACGGCCGTGGCGGGGCCGGGTCCGGCCAGCAGCGCTTCGCGCCGCTCAACAGCTGGCCGGACAATGCCAGCCTCGACAAGGCCCGCCGGCTGCTGTGGCCGGTGAAGAAGAAGTACGGCCAGAAGATCTCCTGGGCCGACCTCATGGTCCTCACCGGCAACGTCGCCCTGGAATCGATGGGCTTCAAGACCTTCGGCTTCGGCGGCGGCCGCGGCGACGTCTGGGAGCCCGACGAGGACGTCTACTGGGGCCCCGAGACCATCTGGCTAGGCGACGAGCGCTACCACGGTGACCGGGAACTCGAGGAACCCTTCGGCGCGGTCCAGATGGGTCTCATCTACGTCAACCCGCAGGGCCCGAACGGCAACCCGGATCCGCTCGCCGCGGCCCGCGACATCAGGGAGACGTTCCGCCGGATGGCGATGAACGACGAGGAGACGGTCGCCCTGATCGCGGGCGGTCACACCTTCGGCAAGACGCACGGTGCGGGCCCTGAGGACAACGTCGGCCCCGATCCTGAGGCGGCCCCGATCGAGCAGCAGGGCCTCGGCTGGAAGAGCACCTTCGGCACCGGCAAGGGCGGCGACGCGATCACCAGCGGTCTCGAGGTTACCTGGACGTCCACCCCGGTGACGTGGGACAACAGCTTCCTCGAGACCCTGTATGGCTACGAATGGGAGCTGACCCGCAGCCCCGCGGGTGCCCACCAGTGGCAGCCGAAGGACGGCGCAGGCGCGGGTACCGTACCGGACGCCCACGACCCGTCGAAGCGCCACGCCCCGACCATGCTGACGACCGACCTCTCGCTCCGGGTGGACCCGGTCTACGAGCAGATCACGCGACGTTTCCTCGAGAATCCCGGCCAGCTCGCGGACGCCTTCGCCCGGGCGTGGTTCAAGCTGACCCACCGCGACATGGGCCCGGTCGCGCGCTACCTCGGCCCGGAGGTTCCGGCCGAGACGCTGCTGTGGCAAGACCCCATCCCCGCGGTGACGCACGCGCTCATCGACGCCGCGGACATCGCCTCGCTCAAGGGTCAGGTCCTCGCCTCTGGCCTGCCGGTGCCGCAGCTCGTGTCGACAGCCTGGGCCGCGGCCTCATCGTTCCGGGGCAGCGACAAGCGCGGCGGCGCCAACGGTGCCCGCATCCGCCTGGAGCCGCAGAGCGGCTGGGAGGTCAACGACCCCCAGCAACTGGCGACGGTGCTGCGCACCCTGGAGGGGATCCAGGAGGCCTTCAATGCCGCCCAGGCCGGCGGCAAGCGGGTCTCGCTCGCCGACCTGATCGTGCTCGCCGGCGGTGCGGCCGTGGAGCAGGCCGCCAGGGACGCTGGCTTCGATGTCGAGGTCCCGTTCACGCCGGGCCGCGCGGACGCGGCGCAGGAGCAGACGGACGTGGAGTCGTTTGCCGCGCTCGAGCCCGAGGCGGACGGGTTCCGCAACTACCTCGGGAAAGGCAGCCGGCTGCCGGCTGAGTACCTGCTGCTCGACCGGGCGAACCTGCTGACCCTGAGCGCCCCCGAAATGACGGTCCTCGTCGGCGGCCTCCGCGTCCTGGGCGCGAACTACCAGCGGTCGCCGCTCGGCGTCTTCACCACGACCCCGGGGGCGCTGACCAACGACTTCTTCGTCAACCTGCTCGACTTCGGCACGACATGGCAGCCCACGTCCCGGGACGCCAACACGTTCGAGGGTCGCGACTCCGGCACCGGTCAGGTCAAGTGGACCGGCGGCCGCGCCGACCTCGTCTTCGGGTCGAACTCGGAACTGCGCGCGCTCGCGGAGGTCTACGCGAGTGACGACGCGAAGGAGAAGTTCGTGAACGATTTCGTCGCGGCGTGGGGCAAGGTGATGAACCTGGACCGGTTCGACCTGGCCTGACCGGCATGTCCGGGCCGGCCCTGCGCGGGCCGGCCTGAGCATCCCGTAGCTGAATTCACCCACCGGGGGTGAGGAAGCGCCAGCCCGTCGTCGGCAGGCTGTGCAGCGTGTCGTGTGCTCGCGACGACGCCCGGGCGAACCGGTCCGGAGGCGCTCGGCGGCGGGCCACGGCAGGACCACGTACCTGACAATGAGCGAGAAAGGGGATGTCATGGCTGACCTGATCGCCATCGGATATCCGGATGAGACGACCGCGGACGCGGCTGCTGCCGAGGCGCGGCGGCTGGCTCAGGATCTGATCATCCAGCCGGATGCGATCGCGGTGATCGTGCGGGACGAGGATGGCAGCTATCACGTGCACACCACGCATCATCCGGTTGGTGCCGGGGCGTCGTGGGGGATGTTCTGGGGGTTTTTGTTCGGGCTGCTGTTTTTCATCCCGGTTTTCGGCATGGCGATCGGCGCCGGGATGGGGGCGCTGATGGGCAAGGTGGCGAAGACCAGTATCGACAAGCAGTTCCAGGATCAGGTCAGGGACATGCTCAAGCCGGGTAACTCGGCTTTGTTCTTGATGCTGGAGAAGGTCACGCCGGATAAGGCCGTGGAGGCGATGAGCCAGTACGGCGGGACGGTGCTGAAGACCTCGCTGTCCAAGGAGAACGAGCAGGAGCTTCAGGAAGCCCTGCACGGGGGTGAGGCCGCCGCGCAGTAGCCCGCACTGGCATCACGCGCCCGGGAACCCAGGTCGCAGCGGTTCTGCGGGCGCGTTGTTGCTGCCGTGACCACCGAAGCCGCCAGCGGCGGGAGTAACCCCCGAGGGTGCCGGCCCTTGCGGCCGAGGAGACACATGTCGCTGTATGTGAGGTCCTGCCCCTGCCGGCCGGCGGCCGGGGGCACCGGGGCAAGGCAGGCCCGGCGGCGAGAGGGCGACCGTGGACGATAATGCACAGGCCAGTTCGACACGGTCGTCGCCCCGCCTGCCGGCGCGCGCGGACGGCGCAGCCCAGCCGAGCCGGCCGCGAGCCTTCGACCCGTCCCGCGTCGCGGGCCTGGAGTGTGCCGCCTGGGTCGCGTACTACCAGCGGCGCTGGCTGAGGCTCCTGGTCGCGGCGATCGGGTTAGTGCGCGCCGGCCTCGGCATGAGCTGGCCGCGCACCATGCGCGCGGCCTGGTACGTGCTGCGGGCAATCATGCTCTGGGCGCCGCTTCGCGACAACGATCCGCCGCGCGCGCAGGCGTACATGCGGCGGTTCTATGAGCTGGTCAAGGCCGCCTGGGGCCAGCCAACGGACCCGGCGGAATCGGCGCGCCTCGAGATCGAGTGGTGGCGCGTCCACCGGGTGGCTCAGCAGGCGGCGGCCGGCCCGAGCGACGAGCTGGTCAACGCTCTCGGCCGCCTGTACGCCTTCGTTTTCGGGGCACCGGAACCGGCGGTCCGGCAGGCCGCGTTCCACCGCTGCCGGGCGATGGAGATCTCCGACCAGTGGGTCGCCCAGGGCAGCCGTTCGGACAGCCCGCTGATCGCCTGGGAGCAAACGGTCCTGATCCGGTCGTACGAGGCGCTGCTCGCCGCCGTCGGCGGCTGACCGGGAGCTGCGCGGGACCCCGGCCTGGCGACCCTGACCGCCGTCGGCTGTCCCGTCCTCGCCCAGAGGTACACAATGGGTTGCGTGTCAGTTGATAAGAGTCACCAGCATGGGTGCTGATCACGAGAAGTAGCGATCGCCATGGCAGTCAGGAGGACGAGCATGCGACCGACCGGACCGATGAGCAAGATCGTGATTGCCGGGCTCGTTGCCGGATCGACCGGGCTGGCCGGGGCGGTAGCTGCCTCGGCTCACGTGACCGCGGCCGCTCCCGCCGCCTGTGCCAAGGCAGCAGTGGTTGCCAAGCCCAAGCTCAACACGCAGGCGGGCAGCACCGAGACCATTCGGGACCAGATCACGAGCTGCGCGGCCAAGACGGAGGTCGTGCAGGTCAGGCAGAAGCTCACGCTCGCCGGCGCGTTCAGCGGCACGTTCACGCTGTCCGCGGGCCAGACCGTCGAGATCACCCAGCACATCCCATACCGTTGCTGCGGCACGTTCCACGCGACCGACCGGGTCTATTCGGCATCCGGCCAGCTGCTGGCCACGGCCCGGGGGAGCTGGACCTTCGCCTGACCGAAACGGCGCGGTCCACGGTGCTGCCGTAGATATCGAACATCCAGGCTCCCGCTGCGCGCAGGAGGGGGCCGCAGCTTCAGGCGGGACCCTCGGCGAACCTCAGCGGGCCGCCAGGACCTCCACGATCTTTTCAGCGGCGCCCGACGGATCCTCGGTGTCGTGCAGGACCTCGCCCCAGGACCAGCGGTAGTACCAGCGCAGCCGTCCCTCTCCGTCATTGGCGGGAATGCAGTCAATACTTTCCGCGAGCATCGTGGCACCCGGCATGAATACGTGCAGTGCGGCCGGGTAGGTCGTTTTCACCGTGGCCGGCAGGCCCCTGCTGTCCAGGGCGGTCGCAAGCCGGTGCAAGTGGTAGGTCCGCGCATGATCGGGTGCGTCACGTTTCATCTGCCCTGCCTTAGACGGTCGGCCCATTCTCCACGTCGCCCTGGCAGGTTTGTCAACCGCTGCCGGTGATTGCGCCGGGGGCGGCCAGAAGCACCCGTTGCCCGGCTGACAGCGGCAACGGCCGGATACTAACGGCGGCCGGCGTCGTAGCCAGGGTACCCCGCGTACCCGGGCTCCCGGCCCGGACTGTCGTGCGGCGCGCCGGGTCCATGCGCTGGCAGCCCGTAGTCGGCATCAGGGGCGCTCTGACCTGGCCGCTGGCCGCCGTGGCCGTAGTCCGGCGGGTCGTAACCCGCGTCCGGCAAGGCGTGCCTCGACGGCCGGTAACCGGCATCGCCCGCGCCGTAGCCCAGCTGGCCATGGCCTGCGCCGCCCTGATGGTGATCCGGCTGCCGGTAGCCGCTATCGGCCGCGCCGTAACCGGGCGGGTCGTACCCGGCCGGATCGTAACCGGTGTAGCCGTGCTGGCCGGACGATGCGGAATCCCCGTCATGATCGGCGCCATAGCCGGCGGCCGGTTCGTAGCGAGCGCTCTCGTAGCGGTCCGGCCAGCTCTGGCGGCCCGGCCCGGTGTACGGATCATGAAGTGATCCATGGCCGTAACCCGCTTCGCCGCGTTCCCGCGACTCGGACGGCGGCTGCCAGTGGGACGTGGTGCCGGCTGGGGACGTCGGTGCGGAGTACCAGTCGTCGGCCGGGCGGGCCGCCAGATCCCCCTGTCCGGGTAGCGGGTCGAGCGAGCCGCTGGGGTACTCGTGGCCCGAGTCGCGCCAGCCATCTGCGCGGTTGCTGCCATAGGGGTCATCCCAGCCCCCAGCAGCCGGGTAGTCGCGCCTGCGATCGTATGCGGAGCTATCCGAACCGCCCGCTGGCTCGTCCGGGCGCACCAGGCCGCGGGAATGCGAGCCACGGTAGGACCTGCTGTCGGTGGAGTGAGGGCTCGGTTCCGAGAACGAGGGGCTGGTCAGCGGGTCCTCTTCCCATGTCCGTGAGTCACGCGTCGCCGGCACATCCCTGTCGGGCAGCTGCCACGCGGCGGTGTCAGCGGCCGCGTCCTGCCAGCCGCCCATGCCGATGCTCGGATCGGTGTCCCCGCTTCCGGCGCCCATCGGGTCGGACCAGGGCTCGTGGGATGGCGAAGATCCCGCGATGGCGCCCGGATCGGCGAAACCGAACGGTTCGGGCGTCGCCGGCGGCCGGCCGGCCCGGAAGGCGGGCGGCCCGGCCGCGCTGACCCCGGACGGAGGCTGAACTGGGCGGTGGAGGCGCCCGTGGCGGCCATAGTCGGGGCCGGTTCCCGAGGTGACGGGACCGGGACCGGGTCCGCGTCCGCGTCCCAGGTGGCCGCGTCCGGCCGCGCGCCGCCATCTGCAGCCTGAGCGGACCGCGCGGTGGTGGCGAGCGGCTTGTCGGCGGAAAGCTCCGCCCAGTACTGCTCGTCGGAGACCCCGCCCCAGTCGCCGGCCAGCCAGTCCGCATCGGACTTGCCCCGGCCGCCGCCGGCCGCCCGGGAGCCGGCTTCCTGCCGCTGCCTGCGCCGGGCATCGCCCCTCTTCTGCGGCCCCGGGCCGCGGCCGGGATCCTCGTCGTGCTGATGGCCGCGCGGGCGCGGCAGCGGCGCGCGCTCCTGATCGGGCTCGGGCCCGGCGAACTGCGCCTCGTCGTCGCCCAGCCATTCGTCCTCGGCCGGGCTGCTGCGGCCCGGCTGCGGCCTGGCTTCCCTGCCGCGCAGGTCACCGCGACCGCTTCCGGCTCTGCCTCGTCCGGCCGAGCGGGCCGGGCGATCATTGCCCTCATCGGCTCGCATGGAGCGAACACTGAGGAATACGACCACGAGGATCACGAGCACGATCACTACCAGGCCGGCAACGAGGAGAAGCATTCCACCACCAAACACGCCAGGGCCGTATGGTTGGCACCGGCGAGGCACACGCGGCCACGGACGCGGGCCTTCCCCTGTATCGCCAGCACCCTGGATACATCCAGGCTGGTCACCCAATAGTCGGATTCTGGCGTACCGCTAAGGGCGTTGTCCTGAGATTACAAAAATTTACGGAGTCCTGTTTACGCTGCGAAGTTGATTGATTACACTGCGAAGTTGACCGATTACGGTTTGGCAATAACGGTGAGCCTGCCGCGAGCGATGGCAGCACGGGCGATAGCCATCCAGGCAGGCATCAGAGCGGCACGGTTCGGCAGCGAAAGGGCCGAGCGAAGCGCATAAACAGTGAACCTGTAAGAGTGGGCGCGATCATTAGGACACAGCGGATCATAGGCGGCGTGACCAGCGCTGTTCCTGGCCTGACGGGCTCCGGGAGGAAGCTGGCCGGCCTGAATGTCGGTTGTCGTCGGGTTGATGTCGAAGACGATCCAGTAGATATACGGCGTGATCGGCGCGTCCGAGTCATCAGCAACAAGGGCAAGCGTTTTCGTACCGGGCGGTGCCCCGGACCAGTGAAGTGGCGGGCTCCGTCCCGCTCCGTGACACGTGTAACGCACCGGAATAACGCTCTTAGTGACCACCGGGCTGGTTACCGTGATTTTGATCGGCGCGTCCCCGGAGAATGTGATAGAAGCGCTTACCAGGCTGCACCCGGCCTGCGCGGCGAGCAGCAGGCACCCGGCCGCAATAGCCGCCATGCGCCTGGCGAGCCGGGAAGTGCGAGCACACCGGTACACGCCCTGTTGCATCCTTTCCCGCCCGCGACGCTCCGCGCCCAGCTGACACCCGGACCACACCCGAGCGCGATCACCCAGGTGCCTGCCGGTGAGGCGATCCTATGCGGTGACCGAGGCGGGACGGGTTAGTCGCGCGGTCGCGAGCTGCCGAACATGATCTCGTCCCAGGACGGGACCGGCGCGCGCCTGCCACGGCCGCCGGCGGCCCGCCGGCCGGCCTGGGTCGCGGCCGGGGCAGGGTCGGCCTGCCCGCGAGACTCTTCCTCCGCTGCCGCAGGCGGCTGCCGCAGTTCGGGCTCGGCGGGCGGCTCAGGGTCCGGCCCGCGTTCGGCCGGCTGAGCCGCCTCGGCCCTCCTGGGCGGTGCCTCGGCAGTCCGCCGGGCCGCACGGCCGCCAGCGGCCGACGCGGTGCTGAACCTCGGCTGGAGCGGAGTCACGGTGGCCTCGCCGGGCCGGCGGGCCAGCTCGGGCGGGAGATCGGCCTGGGGCAGGGACAGCATCGCCGCCCCCTCGTCGGCCGGCGTGGCATGCCTGCGCCGCGGGTCATCAGATCCACTCCGCGGTCCGCGCGCGGCCGCCGCTGCTGAACACGAGCTGGACCTGCCAGCTGCCGTCGCCGCGCTTGGTCGAATCCCAGTGCGCGTCATCGGCGCTGCTGCCGAGCGTTCCGAGCCGCTCGGTAACGACCTCGCCCAGCCTGGGGCCCGGGCCGGAATCGCCGGGCCGGCGCACCATGGCGGACTGTGCCTCCTGTGCCTTGTAGGCCCGCTCGGCCAGCACCGGCCCCTCGAACCAGCGGACCCGCTCGATGGGGACGCCGGCCGCGTCGGCAATCTCGTCCGCGCTCTCTCCGGCCCGGATTCGTTCCTGGATCTCCTTGGGTCGCAAGGGGCTTTCCACCTCGATCTCGTACTGGGCGAGCCGGGAGAACTGTCCGCGCGCCACCGCCCTGAGCCGGTCGTCGATCGGCAGCGAGAAGCGACCGCCCCGGCCCGGGACCACGAGAACGGCGTAGGTGCCGTCCTCGCTCACCGCGACGAGGCGCAGTTCGTGCATGGGCGTCCCTTCCGCGCGGGAGCGCGTATAAGCCCTCCCTGCATGAGTCTGGCGGGTTCGGGCAGGTCTGGCCAGCACCGCGCCCGGCATGTCCCGCAGTTCCCGAGGTGACCTGGCTGAGATCAGCGGCCGGACCGGGTGCTGCGGGCGGCCCTGGCCCGCGATCCACCGGAAGTGTAGAGCGCCGCCTGGCGCCGCGTGGTCAGAACGGATACCGGGTGATGTCGCCGCGCATGGTGACCCAGCGGGTGTCGGTGAACGCCTCCAGGTTGGAGGCGCCGCCGAACCGCGCCCCCGTGCCCGAACTCAGCACGCCGCCGAACGGGATGTTCGGCTCGTCGTCCACGGTCTGCTCGTTGATGTGCACGATCCCGGTCGGGATCCGCCGGGCCAGGTCCAGGCCGCGCATCACGTCGCGGGTGAGGATGCCCAGCGACAAGCCGTACTCGCTGTCGGCGGCGAGCTTGGCCGCGTCGTCGGCCGTAGCGAAGGACACCACCGGGGCGACCGGCCCGAACACCTCGCTGGCGTAGGCCGGCATCCGCGGCTCGACGTCGGCCAGCACAGTGGGCTGGTAGAACAGCTCGTCGTAGCGGCCGCCGGCCGCCAGCCTTGCGCCGGCGTCCACGCTCTGCGTGACCAGGGCGTGGATCGTGTCCCGCTGGCGCGCGTCGATGACGGGTCCCAGCGCCACCTGCCCGGAGGCCGGGTCGCCCACCGGCAGGCCGGCCGCCTTGGCGGCCAGCTTGGCCACGTACTGGTCATAGACCGGCTCCTGCACCAGGTGCCGGCCGGTGGTCATGCAGATCTGCCCCTGGTGCAGGAACGAGCCCCAGGCGCCGGCCGATGCCGCCAGATCCAGGTCGGCGTCGTCCATGACGATCAGCGCGGAGTTGCCGCCGAGCTCCAGGTGGACGCGCTTGAGTAGCCGCCCGGCCAGCTCGCCCACGCGGCGGCCGGCCGCGGTCGAGCCGGTGAACGAGATGATGCGGACCAGCGGCTCGGTGACCACCGCCTCGCCGGTTTCCGGCCCGCCGGGCAGCACGTGCAGCAGGCCCTCGGGCAGCCCCGCCTCCTCGAAGACCCGCGCGATCGCCACCCCGCCGCAGACCGCGGTGCGCGGATCGGGCTTGAGGATCACCGCGTTGCCGAGCGCCAGCGCGGGTGCCACCGACCTGATCGCCAGGATCTGCGGGAAGTTGAAAGGCGCGATCACGCCGACCACGCCTGCGGGCACGCGCTCGGCGAAGCTGAGCCGAGGCTGCTCGCTGGGCAGCAGCTCGCCGCAGGCACGCGACGGCAGCGTTGCCGCCTCGAAGATCTCCTCGGTGGCGACGTGCGTCTCGAACTGCATGGCCGGGGGGATCTTGCCGCCCTCGCGGATCCCCCACTGCTCGATCTCAGGGGCGTTCGCCAGCCACAACTCGCCCGCCCGGCGCAGCAGCGCGGAGCGCTCGGTGTGCGGGCGCGCGGCCCACCCGGGCTGTGCCTGCGCCGCCATGGCCGCGGCCCTGGTCACGTCGGCGGGCGACGCCCGGCCTGTCCGGCCGATCTCGGCCCCGGTGGCGGGCTCGATGACCGCGGCCTCGCCGCCGGATCCCGGCGTCCAGCCGCCGCTGAATACCTTGCCGCTCCAGGTGGACTCGTCCAGGAATGCCACGGCCGCTCCTCGGTCCGGGGCCGGAGGTCAGCGGCGCGAGCCGCACCCGGGCGCGGCCGCTAGCGATCGGCCGAACTCACCGCACCCCGAACGGAAGTTCTGAGCGCGAACACGGCGACCTTAAGGTGATCCGGGCGCGCCTGTCAACGCGCCGGCCGCCGGCTGCCGGGCAAGCGACCGGTCAGTGCGCCGCGGCGAACTGGGCGGCTTCCGTGGAGCCCTCCAGCGCCACCGTGGAGGACTTCGGCGTGATAGCCGAGGCCACCAGGTCGAAGTAGCCGGTGCCCACCTCGCGCTGGTGCCTGGTTGCGGTGTAGCCCTCCGCCTCCGCGGCGAACTCCGCCTCCTGCAGCCGCACGTAGGCGGGCATCCCGGTCTCCTTGTACCCGCGAGCCAGGTCGAACATGGAGTGGTTCAGCGCGTGGAAGCCGGCCAGCGTGATGAACTGGAACTTGTAGCCCATCGCGCCCAGCTCGCGCTGGAACTTCCCGATGGTCTCCTCGTCCAGGTGCTTGCGCCAGTTGAACGACGGCGAGCAGTTGTAGGCGAGCAGCTGGTCCGGATACACGGCCTTGATCGCCTCGGCGAAGCGGCGGGCGACTTCCAGGTCCGGCGTGGAGGTCTCCATCCACAGCAGGTCGCTGTACGGCGCGTAGGCGAGGCCGCGGGCTATGCACGGCTCGATGCCGTTGCGGACCCGGAAGAAGCCCTCGGCCGTGCGCTCCCCGGTCGCGAACCGCTGGTCGCGCTCGTCGACGTCGGAGGTGATCAGCGTGGCCGCGTCCGCGTCGGTGCGCGCCACGATGATCGACGGCACGCCGGACACGTCGGCCGCGAGCCGGGCCGCGTTCAGCGTGCGGATGTGCTGGCCGGTGGGGATGAGCACCTTGCCGCCGAGGTGGCCGCACTTCTTCTCGGAGGCGAGCTGGTCCTCCCAGTGCACGCCGGCCGCGCCGGCCGCGATCATGGACTTCATCAGCTCGAAGGCGTTCAGCACCCCGCCGAACCCGGCTTCCGCGTCGGCCACGATCGGGGCCAGCCAGTGCGCCGCTGACACCTGGCCGTCCTGCGCGGCCTCGGACCAGGCAATCTGGTCGGCGCGCAGCAGCGCGTTGTTGATCCGCCTGACCACCTGCGGCACCGAGTTTGCCGGGTACAGGCTCTGGTCCGGGTAGGTCTGGCCGGCCAGGTTGGCGTCGGCCGCCACCTGCCAGCCGGACAGGTAGATGGCCTGCAGCCCCGCGCGGACCTGCTGGACGGCCTGGTTGCCGGTCAGCGCGCCGAGCGCGGCCACGTAGCCGTCGGCGTGCAGCAGCTTCCACAGCCGCTCGGCGCCGAGCCTGGCCAGGGTGTGCTCCTCCTGCACCGAACCGCGCAGCCGTACCACGTCCTCGGCGCTGTAGCTGCGCTCGACGCTGGCCCAGCGCGGGTCTTCCTGCCACTGCAGGCGCAGCCGAGCGGCCTTGTCGCTGATGGTGCAGGGCCGGTGCTTATCAGCGCGGTGCCCGTTAGCCGACGAAACCCCATTGCCCTCGAGGCGACGATCCATCACAGGTCAAACCCCTTCCATGTCGTCCCCGGGTGGTGTGTCCCAATCTGCACGCCGGAATCGGCCATGGCCATGCCCAGGTAAAAGAAAATCTCAAGAACTTCACATATATTGAAGTCATGACGGAATTCGTCGATGAAGACGCACCATCATTCACATTGCCGCCCGAACAGGATCGCCTGACATTCGGCCGCAGGCTCCGCCACCTGCGCCGGGCGCGCGGCCTCACGCTGGCCCAGCTCGGCGCGCGGGTGAACCGGGCCCCGTCGGCGCTCTCGATGCTCGAGAACGGGCGCAGGGAACCCAGGCTGTCGCTGCTCAACGCGCTGGCCGAGGCGCTGGAGGTGCCATCGGGAGAGCTGCTGCGCTCCGATCCGCCCAGCCGCCGGGCCCGGCTGGAGATCGCGATCGAACAGGCGCAGCGGGATCCGCTGTACCGCCAGCTCAACCTGCCTCCCCTCAAGGTCACCGCGAAGGTGCCTAACGACGTGCTCGAGCACCTGTCCGCGCTGCACGCCGAACTGCGCAGGCAGCGGTCCAAGCCCACCGCCACGCCCGAGGAGGCCCGGGAGGCCAACGCGGAGCTGCGGCTGATGATGCGGGAGCGGGGCAACTACTTCGCCTCGATCGAGGAGGTTGCGGCGGCCGCGCTCGCCGCGGCGGGCTACACCGGCGGCGCGCTGTCGCAGGGACTGCTGCTGTCGGTCGTGAGCCATCACGGCTTCTCTGTCCGCTACGTCCAGGATCTGCCGCGATCGGTGCGGTCGCTGACCGACCTGCGCAGCCAGCGGATCTACGTCAAGCAGGAGCCGGTCGGGATGCACTCGGCCCGCGCGGTCCTGCTGCAGGCACTCGGGCACTTCCTGCTCGGGCACAGCGAGCCCAGGGACTTCGCGGACTTCCTGCGCCAGCGGGTGGAGGCTAACTACTTCGCGGCTGCCGTGCTCGTGCCTGAGCAGGCGGCGGTGCCCTTCCTCACCACGGCCAAGGACTCCAGGGACCTGTCCGTCGAGGACCTGAGGGACGTCTTCTCGGTCTCCTATGAGATGGCCGCGCACCGGTTCACGAACCTGGCCACCCACCATCTCGGGGTGCCGTGCCACTTCGTCAAGAACGACGAGAGCGGGGTGATCTACAAGGCATACGAGAACGACGGCCTGGTGTTCCCGGCCGACCCGTCCGGCGCAATCGAGGGACAGCGGATGTGCCGGCTGTGGTCGGGGCGGCAGGTGTTCTCGGCCGAGGACCGGTTCTCGCCGCTGTACCAGTACTCCGATACCCCGGCGGGCACGTACTTCTGCGTCGCGCACGTGGACCCGGGACGCGAGCGCGGGTTCGCCGTCACCCTGGGCGTACCGTACGAGCACTCGCGCTGGTTCCGCGGCCGGGAGAGCACGGTGCGGAACCGTTCGGCCTGCCCGGACGGGGACTGCTGCCAGCGCCCGCCCGCCGAGCTTGCCGCCCGCTGGGAGGGCCACGCCTGGCCGTCGGCGCGGGCCCACTCGCACGTGCTGTCGGTGCTGCCGGCGGGCAGCTTCCCCGGTGTGGACGAGGCCGACGTGTATGAGTTCCTCGACCGGCACGAGCAGGGCTAGGCGCCAGGCCGGGGCACATACCCGGCCTGCCCGCGCAGCCGGCGGCGACACGCCACAGCGCCCCTAATGCCGGCACCGCGCCCCCGCTGGCTGGCAGAATCCGGTCCCGTCCGGGGCAGCGACGACGGGGGAGGGGTTCATGCCGACCAAGCGCACCGCCGGACGGTTCGCGGCGGTCGCGGCCGGGATCATTGCCGTGGCTTCCGCGGCCGGGGTCCTCTCGGCTACCGCGCTGGCGCGAACGGGGGAATCGCGCGCCGCTGCGCCGCCCGGCACGCATCATGCCTGCCGGGCCCGGGCACTGAGGCTGCGGCTGGCCGGGACGGATACCGGCGCGGGCTCGACCGCCATGACCGTCATCGTCACCAACCGCTCGGCGGCGACGTGCTCGCTGCAGGGTTACCCGGCGCTGCGGCTGGCCCGGCCCGGCGGATCGGCGGCCCCGGCCAGGATCGGCCCAGGGCGCGGGGCGCTGTTCGCCGGGATGTCCCCGGCGCAGATACGGCTGCGTCCCGGAGGGCAGGCGTCGTTCTTCCTGGTCTACCGGGACTTCAACCCGAGGACCGGGCGGCCCGGTGCTCCGGTCGGCGCGCTGAGGGTCGGGCTGAGCGGCGTGTCCGGCCAGTTCACGGTGCGCGCGCGGTTCGCTCCCTTCGGACCGCTCTCGGTATCCCCGGTCCGGGCCGGCGCGGGCAGGGAGTGAGCGCCGTGACCACTCGTGCCACCCGGATCAGGCGCCGCGGCGCGCCGCCGCTGACCGGCGTGCTCGCGTCGCTGATCCTGCTCGCCGGGGTGAGCGGGTCAGCGCCCGCCCTCGCCGAGAGCGGCGGATACTGGTACGGCGCGGACAGCGGCGCCCCGGGCCCCGCTAACGGCTCGGCACCGTACAACGAGCCGTCGTGCGGTGCCGGGCACCGGTACGGCGGGTACATCGGCAAGATCGGCGGCGCGGATCTGGCCGGCTCGTCGAACCCGGCAGGCTACGGTCCCGGCCAGACGTTCGCGTGGAATCAGGACGACGCGGCCGCCGCCGACACCAACCACTTCCGCTTCGGTGACGGCGCCGGCGCCGGCGGTTACTGGTTCATGTTCGGCCCTGGCGACACCGACGGCACCGGCCTGTCCGCCAAGGCCTGGGGATCGCAGCAGGGCAAGTGGGCGCTGGCCGACTGGCAGCGGTGGTATGACCACGGCACGCACCGGATGCCGTTGCGCATCCTGTGGATGGACATCGAGGTGCCGGGCAGCAACGGCTGGGGCAGCGACCTGGCGGCGAACCAGGAGGTCTTCGACGGCTTCTGGGACTACGTGACGCACGCCCGCGAGGGAGTCAAGCCCGGCGTGTACAGCACCAGCTACCAGTGGGGCGCGATCATGGGCGGGAAGTCCATCCCGCACACTTGGGAGTGGACCGCCCAGGTCTCAGTGGCAGACTCTCCCGCGCCCTGCCCGGTCAGCTTCTCCAGCTCCCGGCAGTTCGCCGAGTTCTACGGCAGCCAGAACGCCGGCAGCGCCCATGCCGCGATGTGGCAGTGGTCGCTGGGCAGCGCCGACTACGACCAGGTCGACACGAACAAGCCACTGCCGCTGACCGTTCACTGACGCCGCCGCCGCGGCGGCGGCCGTGCGGACCGGGGGCCGCGGCCGGGGGCCCGCTATCGCGCCGACGGAAAGTCCGGCGGGCGCCTGGCCCGCAGCGCGTCCACGCCCTCGCGGAGATCGGGGCCCATGAACGTGAGCATCTCGTAGGCGGCCGACTGGTCGAACAGCGCTCCGGCGTTGCGCAGCCAGCCGTTCAGCGCGCGCTTGGTCAGCCGGATGGCCAGCTGCGAGCCGGTGGCGAGCGTGTCGGCCACCCGGAACGCTTCGGCCAGCACCTCCTCGCGGGGCACGCACTTGCTGACGAGGCCGATGCGCTCGGCCTCGGTGCCGGTCACCATCTCCCCGGTGAGCAGGTAGTAGCGCGCCCTGGCCATGCCGCACAGCAGCGGCCAGAGGATGGCCGCGTGATCGCCCGCCACGGTGCCGAGCTTGACGTGCCCGTCGCCCAGCCGCGCGTCCGCGGCGCAGATGCTCACGTCGGCGAGCAGGGCCACGACCAGGCCGGCGCCGACCGCAACGCCGTTGATCGCCGATACGACGGGCTTCGCGCAGTTGATCATGTTGTAGACCAGGTCGCTCATCTCGGTGAGCATCCCGGTCACCTTGTCGTAGTCGCCGGCCATCCGCTCCACCATGGCGAGATCGCCGCCGGCCGAGAATGCCCTGCCCGCCCCGGTCACCACCGCGACCCGGGCCTGGTCGTCCCTGGCCACGTCGGTCCAGACCCGGGCCAGCTCGGCGTGCATGATCTCGTCCGCCGCGTTGTAGGAATCCGGGCGGTTCAGGGTGATCAGCAGCACGCCATGATCCCGGCGCTCGAAGAGCAGGTGCTGGTAGCCGCCGTAGTCCATCCGGTGCGGCTCCTTTCGTGTCGGTCCGCCCGCCGGGGTAGCCGGGCGGTACGCAAGGAAAGTATCGCGGCGACCCAGGGTCGCGGGCGCGGCCGGCATGCCCGCTCCGGCGCTAGCCACCGCGTGCTACTGTCCAGTAACATAGTCAGCCCCGGAACCGGCCGCCCGGTACCCGCGCTGACCCCGCGAGCAGCGCGCGGACTGCGACGATCATGAGCATCGCGAGGAGAGCATCATGAGCCCTGACGCCGACGCCGGCGCTCCCTTCTCGATGGACCTGAGCGCCGACGTCCGCGAGATGCGCGGCTGGGTGCACGAGTTCGCCTCGGACGTGATCAGGCCGGCCTGCGCCGAATGGGATGAACGGGAGGAAACCCCGTGGCCGGTGCTCGAGGAGGCGGCGAAGATCGGCCTGTACTCGCTCGACTTCTTCGCTACCCAGTGGCTGGAGCCGAGCGGCCTCGGGATTCCCGTCGCGTTCGAGGAGCTGTTCTGGGGCGACGCGGGCATCGGCCTGTCGCTGGCCGGCAGCGGGCTGGCCGCCGTCGCCGTGGCCAGCAACGGGACGCCCGAGCAGGTGGGCGAGTGGCTGCCGCTGATGTTCGGCGCACCGGGCGAGGTGAAGCTCGGCGCGTTCTGTTCCTCTGAGCCCGACGCCGGCAGCGACGTGAGCGCGATCAGGACCCGCGCCGTCTACGACGCGGCCGCCGGCGAGTGGACGCTGAACGGCACCAAGACGTGGGTGACGAACGGCGGGATCGCCGACGTGCACGTGGTCGTGGCCTCGGTCGAGCCGGAACTCAAGGCGCGCGGCCAGGCCAGCTTCATCGTGCCGCCGGATACCCCCGGGCTGTCGCAGGGGCAGAAGTTCCGCAAGCACGGCATCCGCGCATCGCACACCGCCGAGGTGGTGCTCGATAACGTCCGGGTGCCCGGCCGGTGCCTGGTCGGCGGCAAGGACAGGCTCGACGAGCGGCTGGCCCGGGTGCGCGAGGGTGGCAGGGGCGGCGAGCAGGCGGCCATGCGGACATTCGAGGCCTCCCGCCCCAGCGTCGCCGCGATGGCCGTCGGGGTCGCGCGGGCCGCGCTCGAGTACGCCAGCGAGTACGCGGGCCAGCGGGTGCAGTTCGGCCGCCCGATCGGGCAGAACCAGGCCGTGGCGTTCATGCTCGCCGACATGCAGGCGTCGGTGGACGCGGCGCGGCTGCTCACCTGGCGGGCGGCCTGGATGGCTCGCCAGGGCCGGCGGTTCACCCATGCCGAGGGGTCGATGTCCAAGCTGGCGGCCGGCGAGGCCGCGGTGCGCGTCACCGAGCAGGCCATCCAGATCCTCGGCGGCAACGGGTACACCCGCGATTTCCCCGTGGAGCGCTGGCACCGCGATGCCAAGATCTTCACGATCTTCGAGGGCACGTCCGAGATCCAGCGGATGCTCATCGGCCGCGCCGTCACCGGGCTCGACGTCCGCTAGGCCGCCTGCCCTCTTGCCCCGCCTCTCCCCTTGCCCCGCCTGCCCGACGTGGCGCCGTCGCGCCGGGCGCAGCACCCCCGATGGCCGATAAATGAATAAGGGCTAACGGGACCCCGGAGGTAATGTTCCTACCGAACGGCCAGGCCCTGAGGGTTCGCTGAAGGGGAGAGCCAGGAGCGGGGCGTGGCGAACGAGGAATAGGCGGCGAGATCCTCGCCGTTGCACGAGATAGTATCCGTCGCCGCCCAGTCCCTGCCGCGCCGGCGCTGGCCCCGGCGGTGGCCAACCGAAGGCGAAGCCGAGGGCATGGCACGGTGGTGAAAGGTTTCCGGTACGTAGCTAGCTTGTCCGGAAGGATGCTGCCGCACCGGCGGGATGCTTTCGTGCCGGATCCGCTCAGCGCCGCCGAGACCGTGCCTATCGCCGAGACCGGGTTCACCGCCGCGGCAGCGGCAGCGGCAGCTGGCCCGCTGGTCTCCGTTCCCGTCCAGCAAGTCGCGCGCGCGGAGGGCTTCTGGCGCCATCGCGGGCTGATAGCGTTCTCGGCCGGCTGCGCGATGGCCGAAGCGGTCGTGCTGACCGTATTCGCCCCGGCCGCGAAGTCGCTCGCCCCGCAGGTCACCGCGCTCCCGCCGCTGGCGGTCTATCACGACCTGAGGTGGCTGTTCGGCTATAACCGGTCCTGGCTCGAATTCGCGGCCGGCGTGCTCATCCTGGTACTCGGCCGGTCTGCCGTGAACACCACCATGGTCCAGCTGTCCTGGCCGCGCGATCTGCGGGCACCGCGGCCCGCGCTGACATTCGCGGCGAGCATGGCCTTCACGCTGGTGGCCGGGATCCTGATGGTCCCCATCGCCACCCTGGTGTTCGGCGTGGCGGTGCTTCCGTTCTCCTGGCCCTTCCTGGCCGCGGTACCCGTGCTGCTGGCCCTGGCCCTGCCGCTCAGCCACGGCGGCGTCTTGCCCGGGTGGTGGCGGCGGCTGCCGCCGCTGCGCGCGGCCGGCTGGGTTGTCGCCTGTTTCCTGGAGTACTCGCTGCTCGCGGTGGCGATCACGCGGCTGCCCCCGGCCTGGATCGTGGTCGTGGCCGCTCTGGCCGGCGTCGTCAACGCCCGCGCCTGGTATGGCCTGACCGCGGCCGTAGCCAGGCCGGCACGGACGCGGGGGCATCCGCTGATCGCCTGGATCCCGATCGCGCCGCTGGCCGCGCTCAGCATCATCGCCCTGGCCGTCGGAACGACCCGGCTGCTGTTCGACATGGCCGCGGGGTCGCCGCCGACGGGCCTGGCTGCCGCCTCGGCGGGGTTCGCGGCGGCGACGAGCCAGACCGGAGCCCTGGCCCCGCCGCCGAAAGGGCACGTCAGGCGGCCGCCCGTGCTGGTGATCGCCGGATTCGGGTCGACGTGCTGTCACGCGGGCCGTGGCCTGCAGCGGGTGGCTCCTGAGATGTTCGTCGAGCAGTTCTCCTACCTGGGGGTGAACGCCGCCGGTGCCGATCCCGCAGGGGCCGGACGCGAGCAACCTGCCGATCCAGAAACTGGGCGACCGGATCGCCTCCCAGGTGTGGCACCTGCACGCGCAGAGCGGCAGGCCGGTGAACCTGGTCGCGGAAAGTGAGGGGAGCCTCGGCGTCTACGCGATGTTCGCCCGGCACCCGGATGTCCCGGTCGGGTCGGTCGTCCTGCTCAGCCCGATCGTGGCTCCCGGCCAGGTCAGCTTCCCCCAGGCCGGGCAGCAGGGGCCGGGAATGGCGTCCGGGTACGCGCTGAGCATGCTGAACCGGTTTGTCGGGGCGCTCTCGCCGTTCGGCGCGGCCGGAGCGGGGCGGCTGCTTGACTCGGTGGATAGCGTGGGCGCCCGGTACGCCGCCGCGAGCGCCGAGCGCGGCACGTCGCAGCGCTGGCTGGCGCTGGTCCCGCTGGCCGACGCGGTCACCCTGCCCGCCTGCAGCCTGCCATCGAACGTGCTGTTCGTCCCCGCGTTTCATGGCGGCCTGCTCGGCGACCGGGCGGTGCTGGGCACGGTGCGCAGGTTCTTGGACGGTCGTCGGGTCAGCGGCCCCGACGACCTGCGGACCGCGGCCGAGATCCTGTCCTCCGCGGCGGCTGCCTGGCGGATGCCGGTATCTTCCGCGCCCTCCCCGCCGTGCCCGGCCTGACGACAGCGACGGCGCCTGCCTACCCCGCGGGGCGCAGGCAGGCGCCCGGGCCTGCGCTCAGAAACGCACGCCAGGCGACTCGCCGGCGGCCTGGGCGGCCGGGGTCGCGCGCTGCCGGTGGCGCTGCAGCAGCGTGGCGCCGCCGACGGCCGCGATCCCGGCGAAGAACAGGTTCACGTACAGGCACCAGCGCCAGGACAGGTACTCGGTCAGCAGCCCGCCGAGCACGAGCCCGACCGCGGCGCCGCTGCCGGCGATGGCCCCGAAGATGCCGAACGCCTTGCCCCGCTCCTTCGGGTCGCTGAACGTCGTGGTGAGCACCCCCAGCGCCGCCGGAGCCAGGAACGCCCCGAATGCGCCCTGGCACGCGCGCGCGGCGACCAGCATGCCGAAGCTGGTCGCGGCGCCGCCGACGGCGGACGCGGCGGCGAACCCGATCAGGCCGCCCAGGAACGTGACCTTGCGGCCGATCAGGTCGCCCATCCGCCCGCCGAACAGCAGCAGGCTGCCGAACGCCAGAGCGTAGGCGGTCACCACCCACTGCCGGTCTACCGTGCTGAACCCGAGCGATTGCTGCGCGGAAGGCAGCGCGATGTTTACGATCGTGATGTCCAGCACCACCATCAGCTGGGCCAGCCCGACCAGGCCCAGGATCAGCCACCTGCGGGGGTCAGGGCCGGCCGTCTGGACCGGGGCGCCGCCTGCGCTCGCGCTGACTTCACTCATCGTCCTCACCCAAATCTGGAGGTAGTATCTCCGCTTAGAACGCCACAGTACGCTAAGCGGAGGCACAACCTCCACTCTTTATGAGGAGAACCCATGGCCCAGCAGGCCGGGGAGCACCGGGTGCGCCCGCTGCGCCGCGACGCCGAGCGGAACCGTCAGCGGATCCTGCGCGCAGCGTCCGAGGTCTTCACCACGCGCGGCCTGCAGGCGACCCTGGATGACGTGGCCCGTCAGGCTGGGGTCGGCGTGGGCACCGTCTACCGGCGCTTTCCCGACAAGGAGTCGCTGGTCGATGCGCTGTTCGAGGACAAGCTCCAGACGCTGGTCACGCAGGCGGAGCGTGCGCTGGAAGCGCCGGATTCGTGGACCGGCCTGGTGACCCTGCTGGAGCGGGCGGCGGCGATGCTCGCCGGTGACCGAGGGCTGCTTGAGATCATGATGTACGCCAGCTACGGCCAGGACCGGGTGAACCTGGCGCGCGCCCGGATGCAGCCGGTGGTGACCCGGGTGGTCGAGCGCGCGCAGCGGGACGGGAAGCTGCGGGCCGACTTCCGCCCCACCGACGTGCCGTTCATCGAGTTCATGCTGAGCGCGGCGGCCGAGTATGCCGCGCAGGTGCGGCCCGAGGTCTGGCGCAGGTACCTGACCCTGATCCTGGATGGCCTGCGGCCGTGCCGCGCGGAGACGACCCCGCTGCCCGCCGACGCGCTCACCCCGGACGACATGGTGATCGCGATGCGGTCGGTCTCCCGGCGGCGGCGCTGAGCGGCCAGGCCACCCGGCCGCGGTCAGGTCGCGGGCCGCACGACGACCTTGAGCCCCTCCCGCCGGGCCGCCGTCGCGAACGCATCTGTCACCTCGGCCAGCGGCACCGTGCGGGTCACCAGCGAGGCAAGATCCACCCGGCCGGACGCGGCCAGCGCGATCGCCCGCGGGTAGGCGTCGTTCATCCGCCGCGACATCGCGATGGTCAGGCCCTTGCGGCGGGCAACCGAGGCGCGGAAGCTGGTCCGGTCGCCGTCCGGGATCCCGGCCAGCACCACCCGGCCGCCCGGCCTGACCACGGTCATCGCCGCGTGCACCGCGTCATCGGTGCCCGCCACCTCGAACGCGGTGTCCACCTCGGCGGCGCCATTGCGGTTGCCGCCCAGTTCCGGGCCGGCGAGGTCCGGGGCGCCCAGTTTCGGGCCGGCCGCCTGCGCGCCGAACCGGACCGCGGCCCGGCGGCGATGCGGCAGCGGATTTGCGGCGACCACCCGGGCGGCGCCGCCCGCCAGCAGGAGCTGGATCAGCATCAGCCCGATCGGCCCGCAGCCGATCACCGCGGCGCTCTGGCCGAGCCGCGGATGGCCGAGGTCCAGCGCGTGCAGGGCCACGCCGAGCGGCTCGAGCAGGGCGCCGTCGGCGTCGGACAGTGCGTCGGGCAGCGGGTGCAGCAGCGCTTGCGGCCAGGCCAGGAACTCCCTGAGGCCGCCGTCGGTGACGCCGTGCCCGGCGAACCGCACCTGCGGGCACAGGTTCCGGTAGCCGCGGCGGCACTGCGGGCAGGTCTCGTCCGGGATCGCCGGGTCGATGGCCACCCGCTGGCCGCGGCGCGGCCCGGCGGCGATCACCCCGGCGTTCTCATGACCGAGCACCAGCGGGCGTTCCAGCCGGGCGTCGCCGATCCCGGCGTCGTCCCACCAGTGCAGGTCAGAACCGCAGATGCCGACGGCGGTGACCCTGACCAGCGTCATCGGCGGCCCGGCCGCGGGCACCGGCTCCTCGGCCAGCCGGATATCGCCAGCCGCGTGCAGCCTCGCCGCCCACATGCCCTGCCTCCCTGGTCCGCCGCCACCATCATGCCGCCGCGGCCGGAGCAGGCCGCGGCCGGATCGTCGTGCCTGGCACGGCGCCCCCGGTGCCGCTAAGCTCGCACCGTGCGCGCGAACCCCAGCCTGCTGTGGTGGCGCCGCCGGTAGGGCGGCCCAGGTTCGCGCAGCGCGCAGATTCCGAAGCGATCGCCCGGATACGGCGGTCGCTTTTTCTGCCTGCCGCCGCCGGGCCCGAGCCCGAGGGGGCACCGTGGATCCCGGACAGCAGCACGACCCGGGTGCCGAGCCAGCGTACGCGGAGTTCGTCACCGCCGCCGGAGTGCGGATAGCCAGGACCGCCTCACGGTTCGACCCAGCCCTGCTGCCGAGATTACCGCGCAGGTCGAGGCCCGCCGCGGCGGCGTGCTCAGCTCCGGCATGGAGTACCCGGGCCGGTACAGCCGCTGGCACATGGCCTACGTCGACCCGCCCGTGGAGATCGTCGCGCGCGGCCGGCGGATCGCGGCCCGGGCCCTGAACGAGCGGGGGACGGTGCTGCTGCCGGTGATCGCGGCCGCGCTGGCCGCGCGGCCGGCGACCTCGGCCTGCGGCCCCGGCCGGGCCGCCCGGGCCGGCCGCCGAGGTGGCGGTCGTCATTCCCGAGCCCGGCGAGACCTTCACCGAGGAGCAGCGCAGCCGCCGCCCGACGGTGTTCTCCGCGCTGCGCGAGGTCATCGCCGCGTTCGCCGGGCCGGAGCCGCACCTGGGCCTGTACGGGGCGTTCGGCTACGACCTGGCCTTCCAGTTCGAGCCGGTCCGGCTGCCGTGCCGCCGCGCCGGACCGGCCAGCGTGACCTGGTGCTGCACCTGCCGGACCTGGTCTACGTCCTGGACCGCAAGCGGGAGACCGCCGTCCGGTTCAGCTACGACTTCGAGACCGGGGCCGGACATCCACGGCGGGGCTGGCCAGGCGGACGCCCCGCGGCACCGGCCGCCGGCCGGGCCTGGCCCGAGCAAAGCCGCAATGCCTGCCGCCCGATCCGGTGCCCGGCAGGTACGCCAGGCGTCGTCGCGCAGGCCAGGGAGCGGTTCGCCCGCGGCGACCTGTTCGAGGTGGTGCCGAGCCACACCTTCTACGCGCGGTGTGCCTCGCCGGCCGCGTTCTTCGAGCGGCTGCGCCAGCGCAACCCGGCCCCGTATGAGTTCTTCCTCAACCTCGGCGAGGGCGAGTACCTGGTCGGCGCGTCGCCGGAGATGTACGTGCGGGTCACCGGCGACCGGGTGGAGACCTGCCCGATCGCCGGGCACGATCGCCCGCGGCGCCGACCCGCTCGGCGACGCCGAGGCCATCCGCACGCTGCTCACCTCGCCCAAGGAGGAGTCCGAGCTGACCATGTGCACCGACGTGGACCGCAACGACAAGTCGCGGATCTGCGTGCCGGGCAGCATCAAGGTCATCGGCCGCCGCCAGATCGAGATGTACAGCCGGCTCATCCACACCGTCGACCACGTCGAGGGCCGGCTGCGGCCCGGAGTTCGACGCGCTGGACGCGTTCCTGACCCACATGTGGGCGGTCACGGTGACCGGCGCGCCCAAGGCCTGGGCCATGCAGTTCATCGAGGACCACGAGGACCGCGCCGCGGCGCTGGTACGGCGGCGCGGTCGGCATGATCGGCTTCGACGGCGGCATGAACACCGGTCTCACGCTGCGCACCGCCCACATCCGCGACGGCGTGGCGGCGGTCCGGGCCGGGGCGACGCTGCTGTTCGACTCCGACCCGGAGGCCGAGGAGCGCGAGACCAGGCTCAAGGCGCGCGCCCTGCTGGAGACGCTGGCCCGGGCCACGCCGACGACGGCCGAGCCGAGCCGGACGACGGCCGGCCGCCGGCCGGGCCGGACAGCCGCGGCCACGCCGGCCAGGCGCCGGGCTCCGGGTGCTGCTCGTCGACCACCAGGACTCGTTCGTGCACACGCTGGCCGGCTACTTCCGCGAGCTGGGCGGCGGAGGTGACGACGCTGCGGGCCGGGCTTCGACCCGGCGCTGCTCGACCGAGCTACGCGCCGGACCTGGTGGTGCTGTCGCCGGGGCCGGGACGGCCGTCGGACTTCGGCTGCGACAAGCTGCTGGCCGCGCTCGACGAGCGGCGGGCTGCCGGTCGTTCGGCGTCTGCCTGGGGCTGCAGGCGATGGTCGAGCACGCGGGCGGCTCGCTGGCGCCTGCTCGGCGACGCCGGCGCACGGCAAGCCGGGGCAGGTGCAGGTGCTGGGCGGCGCGCTGCTGGCCGGCCTGCCGCACGAGTTCACCGCGGCCCGGTACCACTCGCTGCACGCCCGGCCGAGCAGGTCACCGGCGGGTTCGACGGTCACCGCGGCGACCACCGGACGGGGTGGTGATGGCGATCGAGGACCCCGGCGCGCGGCCGGTGGGGCGGTGCAGTTCCACCCGGAGTCGATCCTGACCGCGGCCGGCCGGGCGGGTCACCAGGTCATCGCCAACGTGCTGCGGCTGTGCCGGCAGCGCCTCGGCGCCGGTGTCCGCTCGTCCCGGTAGGGTGCCGTGTCATGAGGAGCGTGGAACCAGAGGTGTTCCTGGTCGCCAGGCCGCGGCTCGACTACGACCAGATCGCCGCCTACCTGCGCGAGGTCGGCGGGGAGAGCTGGCTGGAGCGGCTCGACCGCGGCGATCTGGACAACGACGCGCAGAACCTGGCCGAGTTCGCAGGCAGATTGTGCTACAAGTCATGGGAGCCCGGCCTTAACCCGAACGTGACGAGGATCCGCACCGAGCAGGACCCGTACCTGCAGAACATCCTGGCCAGCGCGCACGGGTCGGTGCTCGAGCACGCCAGCTTCACCTTCGTCCTGCACAACGTGAGCCGGGTGTGCTGCTATGACGACGACACCGAGGTGCTTACGACCGACGGCTGGAAGCCATGGCCGAAAGTAGACGGATCAGAGATCTTCGGCACACTCAACCCCGCGACCGGAGAGCTTGAATACCAGCGGGCCACTCAGGTCTTCCATGGCGCATACAAGGGCCCGATGTACCGGGTGCGCTCGGAGCAGGTGGACCTGCTGGTAACGACCAATCACCGCATGTGGGTGCTGCGCGTTGACACGCAGGCGGCCAAGCGCGGGGAGCAGGAGTTCGGCATCGAACCCGCCGAGAACATCCTGCACAAGCGGGTGGAATACCAGAAGTCCGCGCGGTGGGTCGGCACCGTGCCACGAATCGTCACCATACCGAGCACTAGCAGAGTGTGGCGACGCTCGGACAACGGCGCAACCTGCGTCCGCATTTATGCGGAGAGATGCTTTCCAACGGAACCGTTTGCCCGTTTCCTCGGCTACTTCTTGGCCGAGGGGTCCGTCAACGGACACCAGATCGTCCTGGCGCAGAATCGCGGCCCGGTGCTGGACAAGATGGCAGACGCTATCCGGTCCATGGGTCTTCCGGCGTACGTACCGACATCAGGGCTTGGCTGTGTGCGAACTCGGTGCACCCCCTTGCGCGACATGCTCGCCGAACTCGGCCATGCGCACGAGAAACGTGTACCCGCGATGGTGCAGGACTGGTCGCCGGAACTCATCCGGGTTTTCCTGGATGCCGTGATCGAGGGAGACGGGTGCACTCACCGTTCCTCCAACCACCGAGTTATCCACACCACCTCGGCGGAGATGGCGGATGACCTGCAGGTGCTGGCCATCAAGGCGGGCTGGTCGGCAAATGTCCGCATCGATGACCGGGTCGGCCGCAAGCGGATCCTGCGTACCGGGCAGCAGTTCCGCAGCCTCCGGCCTTGCTATGTCGTCTCGATACTCGCCAAACGCCTGACGCCTATTGTTAACAATAACCGTCACCATGCTCCCAGCCGGTACCTCAATGAGGACGGCTACCACGACGGCATTGAGTCCTACGACGGGATGGTTCACTGCGTCAAAGTCCCCAACGGGCTGCTGTTCGTGAGGCGTAATGGGAAGCCGGTGATATCGGCCAACACGCACGAACTCGTTAGGCACCGACCGGGAACGGCGGTCTCACAGGAGTCGCTGCGGTTCGTGCGGCTGGCCGACATACCGTTCTGGTTCCCGGAGTGGGCCCAGGAAGACGCCGAGCTGATGAAGCGGGCCGCCGCCCTGCTGGAGCAGATGCAGGAGTTCCAGCGCTGGATGGCCGGGCACTTCGGGATCGACGACGAGGGCGTCAAGTTCGGCGAGAAGAAGCACAAGACGTCGTTCATGCGCCGGTTCGCCCCCGACGGCGTCGCCACCGGGCTGGTCTGGACGGCGAACATCCGGACTCTGCGGCACACCATCGAGGCCAGGACCGACCTCGGCGCCGAGGAAGAAATACGCTTGGTCTTCGACAAGATCGGCGAGCTGATGCGGCACGAGGCGCCCACCCTGTTCGGCGACTACACGGTCACCGACGGCGCCTGGGTGCCGAAGTGGCGCAAGGTGTGAGCGGTCCCGGCGATGCCTGACGTCTCCATGGCCGGCTCGGCGCCCGGCTACCTGGCCATGCCGCCGGTGCCGCAGCCGGACGGGCCGCCGGAGACCTTCCCTGGCGTCGTGGTGGTGCACGACGCGTTCGGCATGACCCCCGACATGCGGCGCCAGGCGGACCGGCTGGCCGTCGGCGGCTACATCGCGCTCGCCCCGGATTTCTGGCACGGCCGGGCCTGGCCGCGTTGCCTGCGGGGTGCGTTCCGCCAGATCACGGCGGGGTCGGGGCCGGTCTTCGACGAGATCGACGCGGCCGCCCGGTGGCTGTCCGCCCTGGACACCTGCACCGGGAAGATCGGCGTGATCGGCTTCTGCCTGGGCGGCGGGTTCGCGCTGCTGAGCGCCCCCAGGCCGGGCGTGTCCGCCGCATCGGTCAACTACGCCCCGGTGCCCAAGAACATCGACCAGATGCTCGGCGGCGCGTGCCCGGTAGTGGCCAGCTACGGCGGCAAGGACCCGGGCACCCGCCAGCTGCCGCGGCTGGAGCAGGCCCTGACCGAGCAGAACGTGCCGCACGACGTCAAGGTCTATCCGGGCGCTAGCCACGCGTTCATGAACGAGTTCGAAGGCGCCAGCCGGATCCTGACCAGGGTCATGGGCATGCGCTACGACCCGGACGCGGCGGGCGATGCATGGCGGCGCATCTTCGCCTTTTTCGACGAGCACCTGGGCGCCGGCCAGGCCCGGCGGGCTAGCTGAGGGAAATTCAGCGAGCAGGCGGCCTGGCTAGGCGCCATGCACCATCATGGGCACATGGCCGAACAAGACGGCGGACAGGGCGTCCGCCCGCTCATCGGCATCACCGGCTACCTCGAGCCCGCCCGATGGTCCGACTTCATCCGTGAGGCCGTGATCTCGCCCGTGTCATACAGCCGGTCGGTCGAGCGCGCGGGCGGCATCCCCGTGGTCCTGCCGCCCGTCCCCATCGACTCGGTGCCGCGCCTGGTGGCTGGGCTTGACGGCATCCTGATCTCCTGCGGGCCGGACATCGACCCGCGGCTTTACGGGGCGACCCGGCACGAGGAGACCACGCTGCCCGACCGGCGGCGCGACACGTTCGACCTCGCACTCATCCGCGCGGCGGTCAACGCCGGGCGGCCGTTCCTCGCCGTCTGCCGCGGCTTGCACGCGCTCAACGTGGTCCGGGGAGGCTCGCTCGTCCAGCACCTGCCCGACGCGGTGGGGCACGACCGGCATCAGCCGGATCCGGTGAAGATATCCTCGCACGACGTCCAGGTGAGCGCGAGCAGCCGGCTCGGGAAGGTGCTCGGCCCGCACGCGTCGGTGCCGACCCGCCATCACCAGGGCATCCAGCGGCTCGGCACCGGGCTGCTCGCCGTCGCCTGGGCCGATGACCAGATCGTCGAAGCGGTCGAGCTGGACGGCCACCCGTTCGGGATCGCAGTGCAGTGGCACCCCGAGGAAGACGAGGACCCGCGGGTCATCCAGGAATTCGTGGCGGCCGCGTCAGCCCAGTGATCGCTGCGAGCCTGCGTCTACCATGAGGCGGTGGCTTCGGACGGGTACCTGCGCTTCCCTCATCTGCACGCCGGCCTTCTGACCTTCGTCGCCGATGAAGACGTGTGGCTGGCGCCGGCCGGCGGCGGCCGGGCCTGGCGGCTGTCCGCGGACCACGCCAGGGCCGGCTACCCGCGGCTGGCGCGTGACAGCCGGTCGGTCGCCTGGACCAGCCAGCGCGACGGCGCCCCGGACGTGTACCAGGCGGACCTGGACGGGGGAGTGGCCCGCAGGCTGACGTTCTGGGGTGACGAGAGTACCCGGGTCACCGGCTGGTCCCCGGAAGGCGAGCTGCTCGCGGTCACCGCGTTCGGGCAGCCCTTCTCTCACCACACCTGGGCGCACGCGGTGCAGCCCGAGGATGGGTCGTTGCGGCGGCTGCCGTTCGGCCCGGTGGGGGACCTGGCCATCGAGCCCGGCGCGGTGGCGCTGCTCACCGGGCGGCATCGCCGGGAGCCCGCGTTCTGGAAGCGCTACCGTGGCGGGACCGCGGGCCGGCTCTGGGTGGCCAGGACGGGGGGCGACTCCGGCCAGCCGGGCGACGGGCGGCTCCGGTTCTCCCGGGTGGCCGAGGCCCTGGGCGGCCAGCTGGCCAGCCCGATGATCGTCGGCGGCAGGCTGGTGTTCGTTGCCGATCACGAGGGCACGGGCAACCTGTACTCGTGCGCGCTGGACGGCACCGGCCTGCGACGGCACACCGACCACGACGGGTTCTACGCCCGCAACGCCAGCACCGACGGCCAGCGCATCGTCTACCACTGCGCGGGTGACATCTGGATCCTCGATGACCTCGATGACCAGGCCCGGCCGCTCGACATCAGGCTCGCCTCGCCGGTCGTGGGGCGCACCCCGCGGCTGATCTCCGCCGAGGATCATCTGGGCGACCTGTCGTGCGACTACACCGGCCAGGCCAGCGCGGTGGAGGTGCGGGGCACGGTGCACTGGCTGACCCACCGCGACGGGCCCGCCCGGGCGCTCGCGATGACGCCGCGAGCCCGGCTGCCCCGGGTGCTGGGCCGTACCGGCCAGGTCGTCTGGGTGAGCGACGCCGGCGGCGAGCAGGCCCTGGAGATCGCGCCCGCCGGTGCCGAGTCCGGCTCTGCGCTGGCGCCGCCGCGGCGGCTGGCGGCCGGGCAGATCGGCCGGGTGACGGATCTGGCGGCAGCACCGGACGGGATGACCGTCGCCGTGGCCGCCAGGGACGGCCGGCTGCTGATCGTGGACGTCGGCTCCGGCCAGGTGACCGAGCTGGCCGCGTCGTCGGACGGTGCGGTGACCGGGCTGGCCTACGCACCGGATTCGGCCTGGCTGGCCTGGGCCGAGCCCGGGCCGCGGCCGCTGTCCAGGATCCGGGTAGCCCGGCTGCCGGACCGGATGATCGCCGACGTGACGGACGGGCGGTTCACCGACACCGAGCCCGTGTTCACCTCTGACGGGCAGTACCTGGCCTTCCTGTCCAGGCGCAGCTTCGACCCGGTCTATGACGCGCACTTCTTCGACCTGTCGTTCCCGCTCGGCTGCCGGCCGTACCTGGTGCCGCTGTCCGCCGGCGCGCCGTCGCCCTTCGGCCCGCTGCCGGACGGCCGCCCGGTCAGCCGCGGCACCGCGGGCGAAGACCACGACGATCCCGAGGCGGGGGCGCCCGCGGTCACCCTAGACACCGAAGGGCTGGCCGGGCGGGTGGTGCAGGTGCCCGTGCCCGAGTCGCGCTACTCCTCCCTGCGGCCGGTCAAGGGTGGCCTCGCCTGGCTGCGCGAGCCGTTGTCCGGCGCGCTCGGCGAGGGCACCGCCGAGCTGGACGGCCGCCCGCCGCGCGCCGCGCTTGAACGGTTCGACCTGGACCGGCGGCAGCGCGCCGACCTGGTCAGCGAGCTTGACTGGTTCGAGGTCAGCGGCGACGGGACCAAGCTGGTGGTGAGCGATCACGGCGAGCTGCGGGTGCTCGGATCGGGGCCGAAGGATGACTCCGAGGAGTCCGGCGACCGGGCCGCGATCGACCTGTCCCGGGCCAGGTACATGGCCGATCCCGGAGCGCTGTGGCGGCACGCCTACGACGAGGCAGGCCGCATCATGCGGCACGACTTCTGGGTGGACGACATGGCCGAGGTCGACTGGGCGAGGGTGCTTGACGACTACCGGCCGCTGCTGGACCGCATCGCGGGGGGCGAGGACTTCGCGGATCTACTCTGGGAGGTCTTCGGTGAGCTCGCCACCTCGCATGCCTACGTCAGGCCCCCCCCTGACGGCCGGGACGGCAACGGCGGGCCGGTCGGCCTGCTCGGCGCGGACCTGGAACGCGGCGAGAACGGCGGCTGGCGGATAGCGCGGGTGCTGCCCGGTGAGTCATCGGATCCGCGGGCCCGCTCCCCGCTGGCCGCGCCGGGCGTGGTCGTGCAGCCCGGGGACGGCCTGCTCGCGGTGGACGGCCGGCCGGTGGACCCGGTGACCGGCCCGGGCCCGCTGCTGGTCGGCGCGGCGGGCGTGCCAGTGGAGCTCACCGTGTCCTCGCCCGGCGGTGACGACATCCGCCGAGCCGTCGTCGTCCCGCTCGATGACGACAGCAGGCTGCGCTACCAGGACTGGGTGGCCGGCCGGCGCCGCACGGTCCGCGAGCTGGGCGGGGGCAGGATCGGCTACCTGCACGTGCCGGACATGATGGGGGAAGGCTGGGCCGACTTCCACCGCGACCTGCGCCTGGAGATGACGCATGACGCGCTCATCGTGGATGTCCGGGGCAACCGCGGCGGCCACGTCTCCGAGCTCGTCGTGGAGAAGCTCGCCCGCCGCGTACTGGGCTGGGACGTGCCGCGCGGGCTGATGCCGGCGACCTACCCGCAGGATGCCCCCCGCGGCCCGGTGGTCGCCCTGTCCGACGAGTTCGCCGGCTCAGACGGCGACATCGTCACGGCCGCGATACGCGCGCTGCGGCTCGGTCCGGTGGTGGGCGCGCGGACCTGGGGCGGTGTCATCGGCATCGACGGGATGGGCGAGCACGTGCTGCTTGACGGCACGGCGATCACCGTGCCCAGGTACGCGATATGGATCGACGGGTACGGCTGGGACCTGGAGAACCGCGGGGCAGAGCCGGACGTCGAGGTGCTCAACTCGCCCGCCGACTGGGCGGCCGGCCGGGACGCTCAACTGGAGGCCGCGGTCCGGGTCGCGCTGGAGGAGCTGGCGGCCAGGCCCGCTGCGGCCGCGCCGGACACCGCGCAGCGCCCGTCCAAGCGCCGTCCCCCGCTGCCGCCGCGCCCGCCGCGCTGACCGGCCCGGCCTGCGGCCTCGCGGCCCGGCCACCCCGGCCCGGCCACCCCGGCCCGGCCACCCCGGCCCGGGGTAGCCGGGCCGGCCACCCTGGCCCGCGGCCGGCCTACGTCGCGCCCGCCTGCGTCGCGCCGGGCCGCGTCAGGTCGCCGACCTGCTCGGCGTACCAGGGCGCGCTGACATGCTCGGCGATCTCCCGGATCGTCCAGTGTGGCCCGCGCGGCTTGTCCCACTCCTGCGGGCCCGCCGCGGTCAGCCGGTGCAGGTAGGCCTGGCCGATCCGGCGCAGGCGCTGCTCGGCCTCGTTCAGCTCGGCCTCGGTGAACGGGGCCCAGTCGCTGGCCAGGGTGACGTTGCTGGCCTGCCAGCGGTCTGGTTCGCTCTGCGCCCCGGCCAGCAGTGCCTCGATCTCGGCCAGGTGGTCGATCAAGTGGTCGGCGTGCCGGCGGATGGCCTTGCTGGGGGTGTAGACGCGGGCGCCGTCCTCGGCCACCCGGGGCGTTCCGTCCCACGCCAGCCAGGTGCGGGCGAGTTCGAGCACCCGCTGGACGCCATCGGCGACCACCGTGCCGGGGTTGACGGCGGCCCGGTCCGCAGTAGCTGTCATCCGCCCAGCCTAGGCGGCAGACCATTCGGCACGCGGCGAAGTGTGCCTGCGGCGACGTGCCAGCTGACCAGCCCGGATAATGCGGCCTGCTGTGCGTGGCCGCCGTCGGGGTGATCTGCGCGGCCCTGCCCGGGTTCCGCGGCTACCGCGCCGCCGCCGCCGGGCCCCGGCGGGCTAGATCGGCGAGGAGTAGCTGCTGATCCAGTGCACGCGGAGCCAGCTCATCACGACCGTCCAGGCCCCGCTCACCTGCAGGATGCCCACCACGACCAGCAGTCCGCCGCCGATCTGCATGATCAGCCGGGCGTGCCGGCGGGCGAAGCCGAAGCCTGTCATCCCGCGTTCGAACAGCACCGCCACGATCAGGAACGGCACGCCTAGCCCGAGCCCGTAGACGAACAGCAGGACGGCGCCCCGGCCCGCGGTGCCGGTGGCCGCGGCCAGCCCGAGCACCGCTGCCAGCGTCGGCCCGATGCAGGGAGTCCAGCCCAGGCCGAACAGCACCCCCAGCAGCGGCGCGCCGGCCAGCCCGGCACGCGGGCGGATCGAGGGCCGCAGCATCCGCCCGGCGATGGAGAACCGGTCGAAGACCCCTGCGAACAGCAGCCCGAGCAGGATCGTCACGACGCCGAGCACCTGGATCAGCTCGCGCTGATGCGCCAGCAGCAGGCCGCCCAGCCCGCCGAACGCGGCCCCGTAGGCGGCGAACAGGGTCGAGAAGCCCAGCACGATCAAGGCCGCGCCCGCGACCGTGCGGCCGCCGCCGGCCTGCTGGCCCGGCCCGCCGGCTTCGATCTGCTGGGCGTCGGCTCCGGACATCCCGGTCACGTAGGAGAGGTAGCCGGGGATCAGCGGCAGGCAGCACGGGGACAGGAACGTGATCGCCCCGGCGGCGGCCGCCACGGGGATGGCCAGGATCAGCGGACCGCTGGTCATCAGGCTCCCGACGCCGCTCATGCTGAAGCTCCCACCTCCTGCCCGCTACAACTTATCGCCGCGAGCGGGGGAGAGCTCGTGGCGGGCCGGTCAGCGGCGTCAGGAGAGCCGGGCGGGGTCCCGCACCAGGTACAGCGCGGTCGCGTAGCACAGCATGGCGACCCCGGTGGCCAGCGCCATGGCCAGCGATGCCGCGTTCGTGCCGTCCCGGACGAAGCTGAATCCCTGCGCGGCCGCGGTCGCGATGGCGACCAGCCCGACCGCCGCGGCCGCGATGACCGGCCCGTGCCTGGCGACGATGGCCCGCACCAGCAAGGCGATCGCGGCCACGATGAGCAGCAGGCCGACCACCGCGTGCAGGGCCAGCAGCGGCCCGCTGGAGAACGCGTCGCCGGCGCTGCCCTTGGCGGGCAGGGTGACGTACAAGTTGACGCCGCTGCCCAGGCCGAACTGGACGACGAGCATGATCAGCGCGCCGAGGCTGGCCCGCCGCAAGCCGGACAGCCGCCGTGCCCGCCGGGCTGGAGCGGACTGCGCCGTCGTGCCCAGGCTGGTCATGTCCGCCATCACCGGCCGTCCTGCGCTCCGCCGCTGCGCTCCGCCGGGTCGCCGCGCAGCAGCCTGCGGGCGGTGAAGATGCCGATCGGGATCAGCCACCAGGAGAACCACCAGAGCGCCCAGCCTGCATGGGCGCCGTCGGCCCGGCCGGCCGTGCCCGCCACCGCCATGACGATGATCAGGAACACGATCGGCACCAGCGGGAGCGGCCGACCCGGCTGGCGGCGCGCGGCCGGGGGCGGCTCCAGTGCCGGCCGCGGGAGATCGGCGAGTAGCCGGTCGAGGTCGCCGCGGGTTCTCGCCGTGACGGCCCGGCCGACGCGCTCGTCGAACTCGGCCGCGTCCAGCCGCCCGTCCTTCAGGTGCTCGGCGAGCTCGGCGGCCACGGCGTCCCGTTCGGCATCAGATACGCGCAGGCCGGCGCGCTCGACGGGGATTCGGTCTGCTGCGGTGTTCCCAGTCACTGGACTACTCCTTCTCCCGGGGTCGCCTGGTCGGGGTGCGGCGACCCGAATTATTTATAGTTCGCGATAATCTCTGAGCGCAAGTATTTATTTTTGTGATAATCTTCGCGGCTGTGACCAGCGATGCGCCTGCCGGGCAGGCCGGAGACGAGGGCGGCGGGCTCGGACTGCTCCTGGTCCAGCTGGGCTTCCTCGCCGCGCGCCAGTTCGGTGAGCTGCTCGCGCCGCTCGGGCTGGAACAGCGCCAGGCCGGGATGCTGGTCCGGCTGGCCGCTCGCGAAGGGACTTCGCAGCAGGCTCTGGCGAACCTGCTGGGCCTGAACGCCACGCGCATGGTGTTCCTGGTGGACGAGCTCGAACAGCGCGGGCTGGTCGAGCGGCGGCGGAACCCGGCCGACCGGCGCTCGCACGCGCTCTACCTCACCGACCGCGGCCGGGATGCGCTGCGCCAGGCCCGGCAGGCGATGGCCGTGCACGAGCGCAGCCTCGGCGCCGCGCTGACCGAGGCCGAGCGCGGGCAGCTGATCGGCCTGCTGCGGAAGGTCGCGGCCGGCCAGGGCGTGTCTCCCGGCAGCCTGCCCGGCGCGCAGAAGCCGGACTCCGCGTCCGGATGATCTCGCGCCCGCGCCGGGGGCGCCAGCTCGGCCGGCGGCGGTGCCGCGCACGTGCATGATCGCCTCCGCTGCTGGCGGGCCCGGCCGGACCCGGGCTGCTCCCGGTAACCGATCATCGCGGCCGGCCTCCGCCCGCGTCGTCGCCCCGGCGGACCATTCACCGGTACGCCGGGCGAAGTAGCGCGCACCCGGCGACTGCATCCGCGGGTGTACAAGGACCCGGGGGCGGTGAGCCGGAGCAGGCGAAACGTGCGCGCCGCCCGGGCGGCCCGCACGCTCCGCGATAATGGAGCGGGCCGGGGCCGGCCCGCTCCGTCGCTGGATGAGGACCTCTGACCATGAATGCTGCCGACACCGGCGCCGCCGCGGACCAGGGCTCGCTGCGCCGGGCGGGTTACCGGCGATCGGCCGGGTCGCCGCGCGGCGAGGCCAGGCGCCGGGAACTGCTCGACCGCGTCGCCGACGACCTCGCGGTCAACGGCCTGGTGGATTTCTCGCTCCGGCGCGCCGCCCGGGCGGCCGGCACCACGCACAAGGTGCTGCTCTACCACTTCGACGGGGCCGACGACCTGCTCACGCAGGCGATCCTCCAGCTGCGCGAGCGACGCATCGACAACGCGCTGGCCGTTTCCGCCGCCGGGCCTGGCCGCACCACCATGGCGGCCCGGGTGCGCGCGGTGTGGCAGGCCCTGGTGGGCGAGGAGTCGCGAGTGCTCGACCAGGCCATCGGGCTGACGATGTACGACCCCGGCCGCTACGCCGAGCTCGGCCGCGGGGCGTCCCAGCGGTACCTGCCCTCGCTGCTGTCCCTCTGCCCTGAGCACTGGTCGGGCCGGCGCAAGCTGGAGGTATCCGAGATGATCCTCGCGGCCCTGCGCGGGTTCATCGTCGACTGGCTGGTCAGCGGGAACACCACCGGGGTCGAGGCCGGGTTCGACGCCCTGGACCGCGCGCTGGAGCGGGAAGAGGCGGCCGGCGAATAGCCGCCTTAAATCGCTAGGCGGTTTTGCGAACCGCATGGTTCACTTGCCGTGAAGGTGCACCCTATCCACTCGGAGGTCCACATGTCCTTCCTGCACCGGCACCTGCTCCCGCATTCGCCGGCCCGCCGCCCCGCCACCGCGGAGTCCTGGCTGCCGTCAGGGGGGCGGGCATGACGACGATAGAGCTGTCCGCCGGGCCGGTCGAGTACACCGACACCGGCGGCGACGGGCCCGTGCTGGTATTCGTGCACGGGCTGCTGATGGACGCCTCGCTGTGGGACGGTCCCATCGCCGAGCTGTCCGCGGACTACCGCTGCCTGGCACCCACGCTGCCGCTCGGCGCGCACCGTCAGGCGATGCACGCCGACGCGGACCTGTCGCTGCCCGCGGTAGCCCGGCTGGTGGCCGAGTTCCTCGACCGCCTCGGCCTGCGGGACGTCACCCTCGTCGGCAACGACACCGGCGGGGCGCTGGTCCAGCTGGTCATGTGCGACGGGGCGGCACGGGTGGCACGGGTCGTGCTCGCCTCGTGCGAGGCGTTCGACAACTTCCCGCCCGGGCTGACGGGCAAGGCGCTCGTGCTGGCAGGCAAGCTCCCGCCGCCGGTGTTCGGGCTGTTCATGCAGCAGATGCGGCTTCGGGTGATCCGGCGGCTCCCGATCGCGTTCGGCTCGCTGACCCGGCGCGGGGACGCGGCCACCGCCCGGTGGGTGCAGCCGGTCCTGACGCAGCCCGGGATCCGCCGGGACACCGTGCGAGCCCTGCGCGCGGCAGGGGCCGACACCGGGTTCCTGATCAGGGCGGCCGAACGGCTGCCCGGTTTCGACCGCCCCGTTCTCGTGGTCTGGGCCAGCGCGGACCGCGTGATGCCGCCCGAGCACGGGCGGCGCCTCGCCGGCCTTCTCCCGCACGGGCGGCTGGTCGAGGTGGACGACAGCTACACGCTCATCCCGCTGGACCAGCCGGCCAGGTTCGCCCAGGTCATCCGGGAATTCGCCCGCACCTCGGCCCCGGCCTAGCCCCGCCTTCCAGTCGCCCCCCCCGCCCCCGCCCGCGGCCCCCGGCCGCGGCCCCCGGCCGCCCCGCCCCTCCTCGCACCCGCGGCCGCCTCGCGGGCCGGCGCCCGGTGCCCGTCCGGGCGCCGGCCGGCGCTGGCGGGTAGGGTCGCGATCAGGGAGGTGCGCCGTCACGTGCCTGAGGTGACCGAGTCAGCGCAGCACGCAGACCGGGTCCTGACCATTCCGAACGCGATCAGCGTGGCCCGGCTGCTGGGGGTGCCCGTCTTCCTGTGGCTTGTCCTCGGCCCGAGGACGGCGACGGCGGATGCCTGGGCGGTCGGCATACTGATCGCGTCCGCGGCCTCCGACTGGCTGGACGGCAAGATCGCCCGCGCGCTGCATCAGGAGAGCAGCCTGGGCCAGGTGCTCGACCCGGCCGCTGACCGGCTCTACATCGCGGCCACCCTCGTCGCGCTCGCAGTGCGGGCGATCATCCCGTGGTGGCTGGTGGGCCTGCTGGCCGCCCGCGAGCTCGCCGTCGGCGTCGCGCTGGCCGTGCTGCGCAGGCGCGGGTGGGGGCCGCTGCAGGTCAGCTTCGTCGGCAAGGCCGCGACGCTGTGCCTGCTGTACGCGTTCCCGCTGCTGTTCCTCGGCGCGCACGCGGGCCCGGGGGCAACGTTCGCCCGGATCCTCGGCTGGGCGTTCGCGATCTGGGGTACCGCGCTGTACTGGTACTCGGGGGGCCTGTACCTGACCCAGGCGCGCCGTCTGCTCACGGGAGGGTGGAGCCTGGAGCCGGCGAGGAAGGAGCTTCAGCCGCCGTGAAGGCCGTCGTGATGGCGGGCGGTGAGGGGACTCGGCTGCGGCCGCTGACCGCCAACCAGCCCAAGCCGATGCTGCCCGTGGTCAACCGCCCGATCATGGAGCACGTGCTGCGCCTGGTCAAGAGGCACGGCATCACCGAGACCGTGGTCACGGTGCAGTTCCTCGCCTCGCTGGTGCGCAACTACTTCGGTGACGGCGAGGACGTGGGCATGAGCCTGCAGTACGCCACCGAGGAAGAACCGCTCGGTACCGCGGGCAGCGTGAAGAACGCGCAGGATGCGCTGCGGGACGAGCCCTTCCTCGTCATCTCGGGTGACGCCCTGACCGACGTGGATCTGTCCGAGCTGGTGAGCTTCCACCGGCGCAACGGCGCACTGGTCACGGTCGCGCTGAGCCGCAAGCCCAACCCGCCGGAGTTCGGCATCGTGATCACCGGCGAGGACGGCCGGATCCAGCGCTTCCTGGAGAAGCCCACCTGGGGCCAGGTGTTCTCGGACACCGTGAACACCGGCATCTACGTGATGGAGCCCGAGGTGCTGGCCGAGGTGCCGGCCGGCGAGGTGGTCGACTGGTCGGGCGACGTGTTCCCCCGGCTGCTAGACCGGGGCGCGCCGCTGTTCGGCTGGGTGGCTGACGGCTACTGGGAGGATGTCGGGACGCACGAGAGCTACCTGGCCGCCCAAGCCGACGTGCTGTCCGGACGGGTCGCCGCCGACATCGACGGCTTCGAGGTATCGCCCGGCGTGTGGGTGGCCGAGGGCGCCGAGGTCGATCCCGAGGTCGTTCTGTCCGGTCCGCTGGTCATCGGCGAGTACGCCAAGATCGAGGCCGGCGCGACGCTGCGCGAGTACACGGTGATCGGCAGCAACGTGGTGGTGAAGGAGGGGGCGTTCCTGCACCGCGCTGTCCTGCACTCCAACGTCTACGTGGGGCAGGGGGTGACCCTGCGCGGCTGCGTGATCGGCAAGAAGACCGACGTCATGGCCTCGGCGCGGATCGAGGAGAACGCGGTGGTCGGGGACGAGTGCGTGATCGAGTCCGAGGCCTACCTGTCGGCGGGGGTGAAGGTCTACCCGTTCAAGACCATCGAGGCCGGTGCGGTGGTCAATACCAGCGTGATCTGGGAGTCGCGCGGCGTGCGCACGCTCTTCGGCCGGCGTGGCGTCACCGGGCTGGTCAACGTGGAGGTCACCCCCGAGCTGTGCGTGCGGCTGGCCAGCGCCTACGCGAGCACGCTGCGCAAGGGCTCGACCGTCACCACGTCCAGGGACGCCTCCCGGGCGGCCCGTACCCTCAAGCGGGCGGTGCAGGCGGCGCTCAACGCCAGCGCGATCAACGTGGTCGACCTGGAGGCCCAGGCGCTGCCGGTGGCCAGGTTCGAGACCGGGCGCAGCGACTACAGCGGCGGCGTCGCGCTGCGCACCACGCCCGGCGACTCGCAGTCCATCGACCTCATCTTCCTCGACGAGCGCGGCGCCGACCTGTCCCCGGCTGCGCGGCGCAGGCTGGAGCGGGTGCTGAACCGGGAGGAGTACAGGCGCGCCTTCCCCGGCGAGATCGCCGAGCTGACCTATCCGCCGCGGATCATCGAGTCCTATACCAGGGAACTGCTGCGCTGCGTGGACATGACCGATGTGCGAGAGGCCGGCCTCAAGCTGGTCGCCGACTGTGCGGGAGGCACGGCGTCGCTCGTGCTGCCCGGCCTGCTCGGGCTGGTCGGCGTGGACGTGCTGACGGTCAACAACCGGCTGGATGAGGTCTCGCCTGCCGAGACGCTGGCCCAGCAGCGGGCCGGCCTGCAGCGCATGTCCGAGCTCGTGTCATCATCACGGGCCGCGTTCGGCGTCCGGTTCGATCCGGTGGGTGAGCGGATCGCCCTGCTGGACGAGAAGGGCCAAGTGGTCAGCGATGAGCGGGCGCTGCTCGTGGTGCTGGACCTGGTTGCCGCCGAGCGCAAGTCGGGACGGGTCGCGCTGCCGGTGACCACCACGCGGCTGGCGGAGCAGGTGTGCCAGTCCTATGACGTGCAGGTGGAGTGGACCGCGACCTCACCGGACGTGCTGGCCGAGGTCGCCGGGGCCAGCGACGTGATCCTGGCCGCGGACGGCCGGGGCGGGTTCATCGTGCCGGAGTTCTGCCCCGTCATCGACGGCATCGCCGCCTTTACCCGGATTCTCGGCCTGGTGGCGCGGGCCAGGCTCACGCTCAGCCAGATCGACGCCAGGATCCCGGGTACGCACCTGCTCAGGGTGTCGCTGCCCACCCCGTGGGCGGCCAAGGGCGGCGTGATGCGGGCGGTCGTGGAAGCGGCGGCGGACCGCCCGGTGGATACCACCGACGGGGTGCGGGTGGTCGATGAGGGCCGCGGCTGGGTGCTCGTGCTGCCGGATCCGGCGAGCGCGCTTACCCACCTGTGGGCCGAAGGAGCCGATGACGACGCCGCCCAGTCGCTGCTGGATGAGTGGTCGGCGGTGGTGGAGCGGGCCGGCGGCTGACCCGGCCGGCGGCTGACCCGGCCGGTAGCGCACCGTGCCCGGGCGGACCGACCCGGTCACAGCCCCGGCGGCCGCCCGGGCCGCGTGAGACAATCCTCGTTCATTGGTTGCGGCAGCCGTCGGAGGTCTCACTTCATGTGGCAGAAGCGCCGCGGCGCAGCTGCGGCCGGGACGCAGCGCGCCGGGATGCCGGCCGGCGACGGCGGTCGCCGGCGCCGGAGCGGGCGTCTTGCGTGGCGCATGGACCGTCACGCCGCGACCCGGGTAGCTTTGACACCATCACCTGAGCTCATGCTGCGGACCAGCCATGTCGGGCTGGGTTCCGGACCGACCGCATGGGCGATGATTGGGAGGCCGGGCGAAGTGATGCAGAGCGTCCACTGCAGCCAGTGCGGCCGCCCGAATCCGGAAGGCGCGCGGTTCTGCGCGCATTGCGGCAGCCCGCTGCCGCGCGCGGCCGGCGCGGAGCGGCCGGGGGAGTCCACGTCCACGATCTCACTCGGCGGCTGGGAATCCGCCGAGACCGAAGCCGCTGATGAGCCGGCCGCCGACGCGACGGCGACCGAGGCGCTGCCGGCGGGCACGGCCCTGCTCGCGGTCAGGCGCGGGCCCAACGCCGGCAGCAGGTTCCTGCTGGATAGCGAGCTCACCACGGCCGGGCGGCACCCGGAGAGCGACATCTTCCTCGACGATGTGACCGTGTCCCGCAGGCACGCGGAGTTCTACCGGCAGGGCGAGACGTTCACCGTCCGTGACGTGGGCAGCCTGAACGGGACCTACGTGAACCGGGAGCGCATCGAGGAATCCGGTCTCAACGCGGGGGACGAGGTCCAGGTGGGCAAGTTCCGGCTGGTATTCCTCACCAACCCGCGTGAGGAGCCGGGCAACGGGGGCGTGCGGGACGACGGATGAGCGCTCAGCCTGCCCGGGCCTACTACGGCATCGGAGAGGTGCTGGCCCAGCTCAGCGGTGAGTTTCCCGATGTCCGCATCTCGAAAATCCGGTTCCTTGAGTCCGAGGGGCTGATCGAGCCCGCTCGGTCGCCGTCGGGATACCGGCGGTTCAGCCGGCACGACGTGCAGCGGCTGCGGTACATCCTGACCGCGCAGCGCGATCACTACCTCCCGCTCCGCGTGATCAAGGAAAGGCTTGACTCCCCGGATGGTGCCGGGGAACTGGCCTCGCCCGCGGGCGGCGATGCGGCCCGCGGCGGCGCCCTGCTCAGCCGGGGCGAGCTGCTGCAGGCGGCCGGCCTGGATGCGAAGCGGCTAGACGAGCTCGAGGAATTCGGCCTGGTCCGCCGGCGGGGGCGGCAGTATGGCCAGGACGCGCTGGGCGTGGCGCGGCTGGTGGCCGAGCTGGGCGCGTTCGGAGTCCAGCCCAGGCACCTGCGGGCGGTCAAGGCCGCGGCCGAGCGCGAGACGTCGCTGATCGAGCAGGTAGTGGCCCCGCTGATGCGCCCGCGCAGCCCCGGGGCGAGCGAGCGGGCCGGCCAGACCGCGAGGGATATCGCGGCGCTGTCTATCCGGTTGCACGCCGCGCTGGTGGAGGCCGAGCTCGGCGAGGCGGGGCTGGGCTGAGCCGCGCCCGGCAGCCCGCAAGGCGGCCGTCCGAGCCGGGGCCGAGGTCCGGGCCGGCCCGATAGCGGGTGTACTTTGACAAAGGGAGTGCCCCGGATCAGGGCCGCGGGCTGACCGAGCGAGGAGCCGCCGTGAGGCAGATGGAGGTCGTCGGCGTCCGGGTGGAGATGCCCACGAACCAGCCCATCGTCCTGCTGAAGGAGATGCAGGGCGAAAGGTACCTGCCGATTTGGATCGGCGCGGTGGAGGCCACCGCGATCGCCTTTGCCCAGCAGGGCATGGTGCCGCCGCGCCCGCTGACGCACGACCTGCTCCGCGACGTTCTCGAGGCGCTCGGGGTGCAACTGCGCACGGTGAAGATCACCGCGCTGCGGGACGGGATCTACTTCGCCGACCTGGTCTTCTCCAACGGCAAGGAAGTGAGCGCGCGCCCGTCGGACTCGATCGCGCTCGCCCTGCGGACCGGGGCGGAAATCTACGCCAGCGAGGAGATACTGGACGAGGCGGGGGTGCCGATCCCCGACGAGCAGGAAGACGAGGTCGAGAAGTTCCGCGAGTTCCTGGACCAGATCACGCCGGAGGACTTCGGCCGCTCGACATAATGGGGGTCTCGCCGCAATTGGGGGTCCTGTCTCCCGACGCGCCGGGGGGGATCGTTGACGGGTGCTGCCCGTCGGCCTAGCGTGCGGATACGGGTAGCCCGTCGGAGGTGGCCGTGACGGCGACAAAGGGTGACAGCGGGGCGTCTGGTGACCGCGCCTGGAGCGATGCGGCCAGGCAAGCCGGCGAGCAGGGCCTGCTGTTCGGCGAGCAGCTCGCCTCCGGACCCGATGGCGCCGAGGAGACCGGATACCGGGGGCCGACGGCCGCCTCGGCGGCCGGAATCACCTACCGGCAGCTCGACTACTGGGCCCGTACCGGGCTGGTGGAGCCCAGCGTGCGCCCGGCCCAGGGCTCGGGCTCCCAGCGGCTGTACGGCTTCCGCGACATCCTTGTGCTCAAGGTCGTGAAGCGCCTGCTCGAGACCGGGATCTCGCTGCAGCAGATTCGCGCTGCCGTCCAGCACCTGCGCGAGCGCGGCACCGGTGACCTGGCCCAGATCACGCTGATGAGCGACGGGGCGACCGTCTACGAGTGCACGTCCGCCGACGAGGTGGTGGATCTGCTGCAGGGCGGGCAGGGCGTCTTCGGTATCGCGCTCGGCCGGGTCTGGCTCGAGGTGGAAGGCACCCTCGCCGAGCTGCCCGGAGAGCGGGCCTCGGACAGCGAGCCGTCGCCAGGGTCGCAGTCCGACGAGCTGGCCGCCCGGCGGGCCCGCAAGACCGGGTAATTAGCCGGAGCGTTAGCACTGCTGACGTGCTCAGTGTTTCGCGTTGACGGATCTCCGGTTCGGGTAGGCTCGGCGCAGAGCCGATGACCTCGCCCGGGAGAGATCCCGGCAGCCAGCCAGGGACGCCGAAGGGGCAACATCCCCGGAACCTCTCAGGCCCACGGACCGGGCGGGACAGGCAGCTCTGGAACCGCTGATCCGCGGTGACAGAGGGGGAGTCCGGCGGCCGGGCACGGCCAAGGCTGATAACAGTCCGGAGGTCCCCATCATGAGGTTCGCCCAGCGTCACATCGGCCCCTCCCCGGCGGAGCAGGCGCGGATGCTCGCCGTGGTCGGTCACGAATCGCTCGACGAGCTGGCCCGCGCCGCGCTCCCGCCGCAACTGGCGGGCGGCACCCCGCTGAGGCTGCCGCCGCCGCTGTCGGAGGCCGCCGCCCAGGCCGAGCTGCGCAGGCTGGCCGGGAAGAACCAGGTCCTGACGTCGATGATCGGCCTGGGCTACTACGGCACCGTCACCCCGGCGGTGATCCGCCGCAACCTGCTGGAGAACCCCGGCTGGTACACCGCCTACACGCCGTACCAGCCCGAGATCTCGCAGGGCAGGCTCGAGGCGCTGCTGAACTTCCAGACGATGGTGGCCGATCTCACCGCGCTGCCGGTGGCCGGCGCCTCGCTGCTGGACGAGGCGACCGCGGCGGCCGAGGCGATGACGCTCGCACGCCGGGCCGTCGGCCGGGGCAGCATCTTCCTGGCCGACAGTGATTGCCTGCCGCAGACGCTGGCGGTGCTGCGTACCAGGGCGGAACCGCTCGGCATCCAGCTCGTGGTGGCCGAAGTCACCCCCGAGGTCATCGCCGCCCAGCCGGAAGGCGAGCTGTTCGGCCTGCTGCTGCAGTACCCAGGGGCCAGCGGCGGCGTGCGGGACCTGGCGCCCGTCATCGAGGCGGCCCATCAGCGCGGGGCGCAGGCGGCGGTGGCCGCCGACCTGCTCGCGCTGACCCTGCTGCGGCCGCCGGGCGAGATGGGCGCCGACATCGCCGTCGGCACCACCCAGCGGTTCGGCGTGCCGATGGGCTTCGGCGGCCCACACGCCGGCTACATCGCGGTCAGGGACGGCCTCAAGCGCCAGCTGCCCGGCCGCCTGGTCGGCGTGTCCGTGGACGCCGACGGCCAGCCGGCCTACCGGCTCGCCCTGCAGGCCAGGGAGCAGCACATCCGGCGCGAGAAGGCGACGAGCAACATCTGCACCGCGCAGGTGCTGCTGGCGGTCATCGCCGCCATGTACGCGGCCTACCACGGGCCCGACGGGCTGACCGCCATCGCGCTGCGGGTGCACCGGCGGGCCGCCGCGCTTGCCGCGACGCTGCGCGGCCGCGGCCTGGACACCCCGGCCGGCGGGTTCTTCGATACGGTGCGGGTGCGCTGGCCGGGCGCGGCGGCCGATGCGGTGCAGCGGGCCCGGGCGGCGGGTTACAACCTCTACCTGGCCGACGCCGACACGTTCCAGGTCTCCTGCGACGAGACCACCAGCGAGCAGCAGCTGACCGAGGTGGCCGCCGCGATCTGCGGGGACGGCCCGGTAGCGGAGGCAGCCGAGGCCCTGCCCGCCGGGCTGCGGCGCACGTCGCAGTTCCTGACCCATCCGGTGTTCGCCGAGCACCGGACCGAGACCGGCATGCTCAGGTACCTGCGCCGGCTGGTCAACTTCGACATCGCGCTGGACCGGTCCATGATCCCGCTCGGCTCGTGCACGATGAAGCTGAATGCCGCAGCGGAGATGGAGCCGGTCAGCTGGCCGGAGTTCGCCGACCTGCACCCGTTCGCGCCGGCCGTCCAGGCCGGCGGCTACGGCGAGCTCATCGGCGAGCTCGAGCTGCTGCTGGCCGAGATCACGGGCTACGACGCGGTCTCCGTCCAGCCGAACGCCGGCTCCCAGGGCGAGCTGGCCGGCCTGCTCGCGATCCGCGCCTATCACGGCTCACGCGGCGAGCCGGAACGCGACACCTGCCTGATTCCCGAGTCAGCCCACGGCACGAACGCCGCCAGCGCCGTGCTGGCGGGGATGCGGGTCAGCGTGGTCAAGTGCAGCGCCGACGGGGCGGTCAACGTCGGCGACCTGCGGGCCAGGCTGGACTCGCTCGGGCAACGGGTAGCGGCGATCATGCTCACCTACCCGTCCACGAGCGGGGTGTTCGAGGAAAACGTCACCGAGGTCTGCGACGCCGTGCACGCGGCTGGCGGGCAGGTCTACATCGACGGGGCGAACCTGAACGCGCTGGTCGGCCTGGCCCGCCCGGCCGAGTTCGGCGCCGATGTTTCGCACCTCAACCTGCACAAGACCTTCTGCATCCCGCACGGTGGCGGCGGCCCGGGCGTGGGGCCGGTGGCGGTCCGGGCGCACCTGGCCCCGTTCCTGCCCGGCCGCGGGGCCGGCGACGTGGCCGCGGCGCCGTTCGGGTCGGCCGGCATCCTGCCGATCTCGTGGGCCTACATCATGATGATGGGCGCCGCGGGCCTGCGCGAGGCCACGCTGGTGGCGATCCTGGCCGCCAACTACATAGCCACCAGGCTGGCGCCGCACTACCCGGTCCTCTACACCGGCCGGGGCGGGCTGGTGGCACACGAGTGCGTGATCGACCTGCGGCCGATCACCCGGGACACCGGGATCACCGTGGAGGACGTGGCCAAGCGGCTCATCGACTACGGCTTCCACGCGCCGACCATGTCGTTCCCGGTGGCCGGGACCCTCATGATCGAGCCGACCGAGAGCGAGGAACTGGCCGAGGTCGACCGGTTCTGCGAGGCGATGATCGCGATCAGGCAGGAGATCGCGAGGGTCGTGTCCGGCGAGTACGACCCGCAGGACAATCCGCTGAAGAACGCGCCGCACACCGCGGAAATGGTCATCGCGGGCGACTGGAAGCATCCCTACCAGCGGGAGGAGGCGGCCTATCCGGGCCGCGGCGACCGGCGGGCCAAGTACTGGCCGCCGGTGCGGCGGATCGACCAGGCCTACGGCGACAGGAACCTGGTCTGCGCCTGCCCGCCACCGTCTGCGTTCGAGGACACCAGCGGCGACTAGCGCCTGCCGCGGCGAAATCCGGAACCGCCGGGCCGCGGGCCGCGTCTGAGGTACATGAACAGGTTCGGCAGGGTGTGCCTGCTGGCGTCGGCCGCCGCCGCGCTGGCCGTGGCCGGCTGCGGAAGCGTCAGCGGCACGACCGTCGCGGCCCGCAGCAGCCGCCCGCCCGGCTCCGCGGCTGGCTCCGCGGCCGGGCTGTGCGCGGCGGTGCCCCAGATGGACACGCTCACCGTCCGCCGGGACGACCCGTGGCCGGTCCATCATTTCCGCTCCTCGCGGCGGGTCGGGGTCAGCCCTGCGCAGCAGGCGCGGGCCGTCGCGCGGGCGGTGTGCGCGCTGCCGCGGATGCCGCGCGGGATCGTTGCCTGCCCCGCCGACTGGGGTGTCAGCTACCGGCTGGAGTTCGCCGCGTCCGGGCGGCGCTTCGGGGTGGTCACCGTGCAGGCGGGCGGGTGCCGGCGGGTCTCCGGGGCCGGCCCGCCGCGGTGGGCGGTGCAGTCGCCCGGATTCTGGTCGGCGCTGGACCGGGCCACCGCCGTGCCGTGGCCCGGGACCGGGCTGAATGGCTGCGGCGGGATGAGCAGCATGATGTGCGCGGGCGGCACGGCCTCGGGCGGCTAGCCGCCCGAGGCGGCCGGCTCCGGGCCGGTGAGCCGGGCGCCTGGCCTCCTGGCCGGGGCGCCCGATTGGCTCTACGCTTCCGGCATGACCGCTGAGGGTGAAGCAGGAGCGGGCGCGGCGCCGGAGGCGGGCCCGGCTGCCGCCGATCTTGCCGGCGAGGATCCGTCTGGCGATCTGGTCGAAGGCGATCCGGTTGGTGCGGATCCGGCCGAGGGGTATCCGGCTGACGCTGGCGCGCCCGCGGCCGGCGCGGCCGCGCGCGTCGCGGAGGGCATCGCGCACCTGGAGCAGGCGGTGGCCGCGTTCAGCGAGGCCGCGATGTCGGCCGAGGCCGATATCGTGCCGCTTGCAATCGAGCTGCTCGCCAGGACACTGCCGCTGTGCGAGCGTGACGAGGAGTCGGCCTGGGCGTGGCAGCACGGGCTCGAGCACCCGGACCCGGCGGTGGCCGCGGCGGTGCGCCGCCGGCTGCGCCGCGCGTTCGGCAGCGACGAGGCGTCCTGGTGGGAAGGGTTCGTCGAGTCCGCCGTCTGCCACAGCACGCTGCCGCTGCTTACCAACGAGGTGTTCGGCGCGCTGGACCACATGTATGCGCTGGCCGCGGTCCCGCTGGCCAGGGGCGGCGCCAGGACGAGGGAGCTGCGGGACGTGCTGGCCCAGGCGGTGCGGGTGCCGGCAGGGTACGCGTGGGGCGATGAGCTGCTGGCCAGCTTCCGGGAGAGGTTCCGCGACGTCACCGGGAGCGACACCGAGGCGTTCCCCGGCTGACCGGCCGGAGGGCTGACCGGCCGGAGGGCTGATGACGCCCTCCGGCCAGGGACGGCCTAGCCCTCGGCCTGGCCTTCGGCCTGCAGCACTGCCTCGACGTCCAGGCTGATCTGCACCTTCTCGCTGACCACGGTGCCGCCGCCGGGAATCGGGCCGTTGTAGCTGACGCCGAAGTCCGTCCGGTTGATCTCCCCGGTGGCGGAGAAGCCTGCCCTGGTACCGCCGAACGGGTCGGGGCCGAAGCCTTCGACCTCGAGCTGCAGCGGGACCTTCCGGGTCACGCCCCGGAGGGTGAGGTCGCCGTCGATGATGAAGCCGGCGCCGTCCGGATCCTGCCGGATGCCAGTGGACCGGTAGGTCATCTCCGGGTGGGTCTCGACTTCGAAAAAGTCGGCCGAGCGGATGTGGTTGTCGCGCTGCTCGTTGTTCGTGTCGATCGACCGCAGGTCGATCCTCGCGGTGACGCTGGACTTGAGCGGGTCGTCGGCGGTGACGAACTCGCCGTCGAAGATGTTGAACTGCCCGCGTACCTTGCTCACCATCATGTGCTTGACGGTGAACCCGACGTGCGAGTGCACGGTGTCGATGGTCCACTTGCCGGTCACGTAGCCCGGGATCTCGGTCGCCTGGACGCTCATTGTCTCTCCTCGTTACAGTCGCCGGTTCTGAGAAGTATGTCGGTATTGGAAGGTGTCCTGGTTCTGAAAGGGAACTATACCGTTATCCTGGTGGATGCGCACCCGCGACGCAAGACCGGCACACGACAGGTGCCCCGGTCACCAGGAGGTAACCATGAACGCTGGCGAAACGGGCCCCTGCCTTCAGGCCGGCCCGTGCCGAGCCAGCGAGGTGCTGGGCCGGGTGGGGGACAAGTGGTCGCTCCAGGTGATCTTCTGCCTCGGCGGCGGTCCCCGGCGGTTCACCGACCTCAAGCGGGCCATCGACGGCATCAGCCAGCGGATGCTGACCGTCACGCTGCGCGGGCTGGAGCGAGACGGCATCGTGACCCGCACCATGTACGCGGTCATGCCGCCCCGGGTGGACTATGCGCTGACCCCGATGGGCGACACGCTGCTGGACGCGGCAGGCATCCTGGTCCGCTGGGCGCACGCGCACCTGGAGGAGATCGACACCGCACGCGCCGAATATGACGCCCGCGAGCCGCGCGGCGGGGGCGCCATCACTGCATAGAGTTGCTACGTGGCAGATCCGCACGCCTACCGGCCGGCCCCCGGTTCGGTCCCCGAATCCCCCGGCGTCTACCGGTTCCGCGACGAGCGGGGCCGGGTGATCTACGTTGGCAAGGCCAAGTCGCTGCGGGCCAGGCTGAACTCCTACTTCGCCGACTTCGCCAGCCTGCACCCGCGCACCCAGGGCATGCTGCGGGCGGCCGCCAAGGTGGACTGGACCGTGGTCGGCACCGAGGTGGAGGCGCTCCAGCTCGAGTACTCCTGGATCAAGGAGTTCGACCCCCGGTTCAACATCAGGTACCGGGACGACAAGAGTTACCCGTACCTCGCCGTCACCATGGGCGAGGACTATCCGCGGGTGATGGTGATGCGCGGCGCCAAGCGGCGCGGGGTCAGGTACTTCGGGCCGTACTCGCACGCCTGGGCGATCAGGGAGACGGTGGACACGCTGCTGCGGGTGTTCCCGGTGCGGACCTGCTCGGCCGGGGTGTTCAAGCGTGCGGGCCAGATCGGCCGCCCCTGCCTGCTCGGTTATATCGGCAAGTGCTCCGCGCCGTGCGTCGGGCGGGTCAGCGAGGCCGAGCACAGGATGCTGGCCGAGGACTTCTGCGACTTCATGGCCGGCCAGACCGCCCGGTTCATCCGCGCGCTCGAGGCCGAGATGCGCGAGGCCGCGGCGGCCGAGGAATTCGAGCGCGCGGCCCGGCTGCGCGACGACATCAAGGCGCTGCAGCGGGCGCTGGAGAAGCAGGCGGTCGTGCTCGGTGACAGCACCGACTGCGACGTGATCGCCCTGGCCGAGGACCAGCTCGAGGCCGCCGTGCAGGTGTTCTACGTGCGCGGCGGCCGGGTGCGCGGCCAGCGCGGCTGGGTGGTGGACAAGGTCGAGGACAGCACCCCCGCCGAGCTGGTGGAGGACTTCCTCGGCCAGGTCTACGAGGATGCCCGGGCCGGCGGCAGCTCCGCCGAAGCGAGCGGTCGCGGCGGCGTGCCGCGCGAGGTGCTCGTTCCGGTGCTGCCGCCCGGCGCGGACACGATGCGGGACTGGCTGGCGCTGCGGGCGGCCCGCCCCGGCGGCCGGGTCGACCTGCGGGTGCCGCAGCGCGGTGACAAGAAGGCTCTCCTTGAGACCGTGGCCCGCAACGCCGCCGAAGCGCTGGCCCTGCACAAGACGAGGCGGGCCAGCGACCTGACCACCCGCAGCCGCGCGCTGCAGGAGATCCAGGACGCGCTCGCCCTGGACGAGGCGCCGTTGCGGATCGAGTGCTATGACGTGTCGAACCTGCAGGGAACGCACGTGGTGGCGTCGATGGTGGTGTTCGAGGACGGGCTGGCGCGCAAGAGCGAATACCGGCGTTTCAGCATCAAGGGCGCCGACGGCACCGATGACATCTCGGCGATACACGAGGTGATCACCCGCAGGTTCCGCAGGTACCTGGAGGAGCGTGAGGAGACCGGCGAGCTCGACACGCTCGGCGACCGGGAGGAGGACGGCCTGGCCGCCGGGCTCATCGCCGATCCCAAGCGCAAGTTCGCCTACCCGCCCAACCTCGTCGTGGTGGACGGCGGGCCTGCAGGCCGCTGCCGCGCAACGGGCCCTGACCGAGCTCGGCATCGACGACGTGGCCGTGTGCGGGCTGGCCAAGCGGCTTGAGGAGGTGTGGCTGCCCGGCGAGGACGCACCGGTTATCCTGTCCCGCACAAGCGAGGGCCTGTATCTGCTGCAACGGGTGCGGGACGAGGCGCACAGGTTCGCGATCACCTACCATCGGGCGAAGAGGTCAAAGGCGCTGACGACCAGCGAACTGGACGGCGTGCCCGGCCTTGGCCCGGCCCGGCGGTCCACGCTGCTGCGCCACTTCGGCTCCGTGCGCAAGCTCGCGGCGGCCAGCGCCGAAGAGATTGCCGGGCTGCCGGGAATCGGGCCCGGCGTGGCCGAGGCGGTCGTTACCGCCCTGCATCCGCGGCCTGCGGCGGACGGCGAGCGGGTCGCGGCGGACGGGGGAGAACGGTGAGGAACGATCAGGGCGACGCCTACCGGGAGGCGGACGCCCCCCACATCGTTATCGTCACGGGGATGTCGGGCGCCGGGCGGAGCACCGCGGCGAAGGCGCTCGAGGACATGGGCTGGTTCGTGGTGGACAACCTGCCGCCGGCGCTGCTGCCCACCATGGTGGACCTGGCCGCCCGGTCAGGCGGCGCGGTATCGCGGGTCGCCGCGATCGTTGACGTTCGCGCCCGCGCCTTCACCACCGACCTGAACGCCGCGCTCGGCGAGCTGGCGCGGCGCGGGACCCCGCCCCGGGTGGTGTTTCTCGAGGCGGGCGACGACATCCTGATCCGCCGGTTCGACAGCGTCCGGCGGCCGCATCCGCTGCAGGGCGAGGGCGGGGTCAGCGAGGGCATCGCCGCCGAGCGTGAGCTGCTGCGCGGCGTGCGCGGCGAAGCCGACCTGGTCCTGGACACCTCCGCTCTCAACGTGCACGAACTGCGCGCCAGGATGCAGGGCTTCTTCGGCGCGGACAGTGCGGACAGCGCGTCCGGGGTCCGGGTCAACGTGGTGTCCTTCGGCTACAAGTACGGCCTGCCGGCGGACGCGGACATCGTGGCCGACTGCCGGTTCCTGCCCAATCCGCACTGGATCGAGGAGCTGGCCCCGCTCACCGGCCAGGACGCGCCGGTGCGGGACTTCGTGCTGGGCCAGCCCGGCGCCAAGGAGTTCATCGATGCCTTCGTCGAGGCGATGCGGGCGGCGCTGGGCGGCTTCGAGCGCGAGGGCAAGCGCTTCCTGACGCTCGCCGTGGGCTGCACCGGGGGCAAGCACCGCAGCGTCGCGGTGGCCGACCAGCTGGCGGCCAGGCTCACCGAGGCCGGGGCAGGCGTCCAGGTCGCGCACCGGGACCTGGGGCGCGAGTGAGGTCACTGCCCGCGGGCGGCGGGCCTGGTCCCGGGCCTGGCGCCGGCCCGGGAGCCGGGCTCCGGGTGGTGGCGCTGGGCGGCGGCCACGGGCTGTTCGCCTCGCTGTCGGCGCTGCGCCGGGTCAGCGACCGGCTCACCGCGGTGGTGACGGTCGCCGACGACGGCGGATCCAGCGGCAGGCTCCGCCACGACCTCGGCGTGCTGCCGCCCGGTGACCTGCGGATGGCGCTGGCCGCCCTGTGCGGAGACGACGAGTGGGGAACCACCTGGAGCCGGGTCGTCCAGCACCGGTTCGGCGGCCGCAGCGAGCTATCCGGGCACGCCGTGGGCAACCTGCTCATCGTGGCCTTGTGGGAGCTGCTGGGGGATACGGTCGAGGGACTGGACTGGGTCGGACGACTGCTCGGCGCGCACGGCCGGGTGCTGCCCATGGCCGCCGTGCCGCTGGACATCACCGCGCAGGTGGAAGGGGCGGACCCGGCCCGGCCCTACGAGCTGAGCACGGTCAGGGGCCAGGTCGCCTGCGCCACGACCGGCGGCCAGATCCGGTCGATAGCGCTGGAGCCGCCCGCGCCGCCGGCCTGCCCGGAGGCCGTCGCCGCGGTGCGCGAGGCAGACTGGACGGTACTCGGGCCTGGCTCGTGGTTCACCAGCGTGCTGCCGCACCTGCTGGTGCCCGGGCTCGCCCACGCGATGCTCACCACCCGTGCCCGACGGGTCGTGGTCCTGAACCTCGCCCCCCAGGACCGGGAGACCGAGGGCTTTTCGCCGAGCGCCCACCTTGAGGTGCTGGCCGACCATGCCCCCGGCCTCACCGTGGACGTGGTGCTGGCCGACCGTCAGAGCACGGCAGGCGCCGGGACGGCTGACCTGGAGAAGGCGGCGGCCCTGCTGGGCGCCAGGCTGCTGTTCGCGGACGTGGCGATGCGGGACGGCACGGCACGGCACGACCCGGCACGCCTCGCCGGGGCATACGCTGAGATCTTCGAGGGGGAGTGACGCAGATGGCGATGACCGGCCTCGTGAAGGACGAGCTGAGCCGAGTCACCGTGGTTAAGCCGTGCTGCCGCAAGGCGGAGGTGTCCTCGCTGCTCAGGTTCGCCGGAGGGCTGCACCTGAACAGCGGGCACATCGTGATCGAGGCCGAGCTGGACACCGGGGCCGCGGCCCGCAGGCTCCGCAAGGATGTCGCCGAGGTGTTCGGGCACAGTTCCGAGCTGCTCGTGCTCGCCCCGAGCGGACTGCGGAAGGGGAACAGGTACCTGGTCCGGGTGTCCAGGGACGGCGACAGCCTGGCCCGCCAGACCGGCCTGGTGGACGGGCACCGGCGGCCGGTGCGCGGCCTGCCCCGGCAGGTGGTGTCCGGCGGCAGCTGCGACTGCGAGGCGGCCTGGCGCGCCGCGTTCCTGGCCCACGGCTCGCTGACCGAGCCGGGCCGCTCGATGTCACTGGAAATCACGTGCCCGGGCCCGGAGGCCGCGCTTGCCCTCGTCGGCGCGGCCCGGCGGCTGAAGATTCACGCCAAGGCCCGCGACGTCCGCGGCGTGGACCGGGTCGTGGTGAAGGACGGCGATGCGATCAGCGCGCTGCTGGCCCGGCTCGGTGCGCACGACAGCGTCCTGGCCTGGGAGGAACGGCGGGTGCGCCGGGAGGTCCGGGCCACCGCGAACCGGCTGGCCAACTTCGACGACGCCAACCTGCGGCGCAGCGCCAGGGCGGCGGTCGCCGCGGGCGCGCGGGTCGAGCGCGCGCTGGACATTCTCGGCGGCGACGCGCCGGCGCACCTGTGTGACGCCGGCCGGCTCCGCATCGCGAACCGGCAGGCCAGCCTGGAAGAACTCGGCCAGCTCGCCGACCCCCCGATGACCAAGGACGCGATCGCCGGGCGGATCCGGCGGCTGCTGGCCATGGCGGACCGGAGGGCCGAGGAGCTCGGCGTCCCCGGCACCGAGGCCGGGCTCACCCCCGACATGCTTATGTAGGCCGCTGCGGGTAGGGTCGGCCCCGGGGCTGCGCGGCGGCCGGGCGGCGGGCAGGAAAAGTCAGGACGTGCGAGGAGAACGCTGCTGTGACCATTCGGGTGGGCATCAACGGATTCGGCCGGATCGGCCGCAACTTCTGGCGTGCCGTCAACGCCGCCCCGGGCGGCGGTGACCAGGCAGCCAGCGAGATACAGATCGTCGCGGCGAACGATCTCGGCGACGTCGCGACCATGGCGCACCTGCTCAAGTACGACAGCGTGCTCGGCACCCTGCCGCAGGACGTCACGGCCGACGGCGACGCGATCCGGGTCGGCGGCCAGTCGATCAGGATCCTGGCCGAGCGGGACCCTGCGGATCTGCCCTGGGGCGAGCTCGGCGTCGACGTGGTGGTGGAATCGACCGGCCGGTTCACCAACGCCGACGACGCCCGCAAGCACATCGCCAGCGGTGCCAAGAAGGTGATCATCTCCGCGCCGGCCAAGGGCGAGGACCTCACGATCGTGATGGGGGTCAACGACAGTGCCTACGACCCGGCCCGCCACGACGTCATCTCGAACGCCTCCTGCACCACGAACTGCGTCGCGCCGATGGCCAAGGTGCTGCTGGACAACTTCGGCATCGTCCGCGGCATGATGACCACGGTGCACGCGTACACCAGCGACCAGGTGCTGCAGGATTTCCCGCACCGGGACCTGCGCCGGGCCCGCGCCGCGGCGATCAACATCATTCCCACCACGACCGGCGCGGCCAAGGCTACGGCCCTGGTGCTGCCCGAGCTCAAGGGCAAGATGGACGGCCTGTCGCTGCGGGTGCCGGTCGCTGACGGCTCGGTCACCGACCTGGTGGCCCAGCTCGGCCGCGAGGTAACCAAGGACGAGGTCAACGCCGCGTTCCGGGCCGCGGCCGACGGCGAGCTGAAGGGCTACCTGGCCTACACCAGTGACCCGATCGTGTCCTGCGACATTGTCGGCTCGCCGGCGTCGTGCACCTTCGACTCCGCGCTGACCATGGCCGAGGGCGACCAGGTGAAGGTGATCGGCTGGTATGACAACGAGTGGGGCTACTCGTGCCGGCTCGCCGACGCGGTCCGCCTGGTCGGTTCCCGGCTGGGCTGACGCATCCGCGATGAGCTGACGGGAAACCGATGAGGGGCATCGACGCCGAGCAGGTCAGCGGGCGCGCGGTCCTGCTGCGTGCCGACCTGAACGTGCCGTTGGACGGCACCCGGATCACCGACGACGGGCGGATCAGGGCCAGCCTGCCCACGATCAGCAAGCTGGCCGGGCGCGGCGCCCGGGTGATCGTGCTCGCCCACCTGGGCAGGCCCTCAGGCGCGGATTTTGCCGAACGGGCCGCGGGCGGACCATCGCTCGAGCCGGTCGCCGTCCGCCTGGCCCGGCTGCTGGGCCGGCCGGTCTCGTTTGCCGCGGACGTCGCGGGCCCGTCCGCGGTCGCGGTCGCAGCCGAGCTGGCCGACGGCGACGTGGCGCTGCTGGAGAACGTGCGCTTCGAGCCGGCCGAGACGAGCAAGGACGATGATCAGCGGGCCGCGCTGGCCCGCAGGCTGGTCGCGGTGGGCACCCGGGCGATGGGGCAGGCCGCGGCCGGACCGCTCTACGTCGGCGACGGATTCGGCGCCGTGCACCGCAAGCACGCCAGCGTGTACGACCTGCCCCGGCTGCTGCCGCACGTGGCCGGCGACCTGGTGCTGTCCGAGGTCGAGGTGCTGCGCAGGCTGACCCGCGCTCCGCAGCGACCGTACGTGCTGGTGCTCGGCGGCGCCAAGCCGTCGGACAAGCTCGGCGTGATCGGCAACCTGCTCGACCGGGCGGACCGGCTGCTGATCGGCGGCGGCATGTCCTACACGTTCCTTGCCGCGCAAGGGTACGAGGTCGGCAAGTCACTGCTCGAAGCCGCCCAGATCCCGCACGTGCGGCGGCTGATGGACGAGGCGGCCCGGCAGGGCGTGGAGATCGTGCTGCCCGCCGACATCGTCGCGGCCACGCACTTCGCTGCTGACGCCGACCACGACGTGGTACCGGCCACCGAGTTCCCGGCCGACCGCGAGGGGATGGACATCGGCCCGGCTACCCGCGCCCTGTTTGCCGGCAAGCTGGCCGGCGCGAAGACGGTGTTCTGGAACGGGCCGATGGGCGTGTTCGAATTCCCCGCCTTCGCGGCCGGGACCCTGGCCGTCGCGAAGGCCATCAGCGGCGTGTCCGGGCTGACCGTGGTCGGCGGCGGAGACTCGGCGGCCGCCGTCAGGCAACTCGGGCTCCGCGAGGATGCGTTCGGGCATATCTCGACCGGCGGCGGCGCGAGCCTGGAGTACCTGGAGGGCGCCACCCTGCCGGGCCTGGCCGCGCTCGGGGAGGACCGGTGAGCGGCCGCCGGGACCGGATGCCGCTCATCGCGGGGACCCGCAAGCCGCTGATCGCGGGGAACTGGAAGATGAACGCTAACCACCTCGAGGCGATAGCGCTGGTGCAGAAGCTGGCGTTCACGCTGACGGACCGGGATTTCCAGGCGGTCGAGGTGCTGGTGCTGCCGCCGTTCACCGCGCTGCGCAGCGTGCAGACGCTGGTGATCGGCGACCGGCTGCAGATCGGCTACGGCGCGCAGGACGTATCGCCGCACGCCAACGGCGCCTACACCGGCGACATCAGCGCGTCCATGCTGGCCAAGCTCGGCTGCGGCTACGTGCTGGCCGGGCACTCTGAGCGGCGGCAGTACCACGGCGAGGACGACGCCCTGGTCAACGCGAAGGTCAAGGCCATGCTCGGCGCCGAGATGCTGCCGGTCCTGTGCGTGGGGGAGCGGCTGGAGGTGCGGGAGGCGGGAGACTGCGTGCCGTACGTGCTCGCCCAGCTCGACGGCGGCCTGGCCGGGCTGCGCGCTGCGCAGCTGGAAGGGATCGTGGTCGCCTACGAGCCGGTCTGGGCGATCGGCACCGGGCAGGTAGCGACCCCGCAGGACGCGCAGGAGGTGTGCGCGGCGATCCGGGCCAGAATTTCCGAGGGTCACGGAGGCGAAACAGCCGCCGGCGTGCGTATCCTGTATGGCGGATCAGTTAACGCGGATAACATTGCTGCGATCATGGAGCAGCGAGACATCGACGGCGCACTTGTCGGGGGTGCGAGCCTGGATGCCGGCGAGTTTGCGAGAATTTGCCGGTACCGTGGAATGGCCCAGGATCACGCCTGAGCGCAGGCCTGAGAGGACTAGAGAACCGCCGTGACCATCGGACTCTCCATCGTCTTGATCATTACAAGCCTGCTCATGATCGTGCTTGTGCTGCTGCACCGCGGCAAGGGTGGCGGCCTCTCCGACCTGTTCGGCGGCGGAGTGACGTCCTCGCTCGGTTCATCCACGGTAGTCGAGCGGAATCTCGACCGGCTCACGATCATCACGGGTATTATCTGGTTCCTCTGCATCGTCGGCCTCGGCATCCTCAATAGGTAACGCCCGGGCGCGGCGGGAATTTCATACTCGACGCGCGATCCCCGCCCAGGCATGAGGCAACGGTTGGCAGGGCGAGAAATAACCCACAAGACAAGGGGTGTTCCGTGAGCAGTGGCAACGCCATCCGCGGCAGCAGGGTGGGCGCCGGCCCGATGGGCGAAGCCGAACGCGGCGAGTCCGCGCCGCGGGTCTGGGTGTCCTTCTGGTGTTCGAACCGGCACGAGACGCGGCCGAGCTTCGCCACCGATGCTGCTGTGCCCGAGATCTGGGAATGCCCCCGATGCGGGTTCCCGGCCGGGCAGGACGAGCACAGCCCCCCGGCACCGCCGCGCGCCGAGCCCTACAAGACGCACCTCGCCTACGTCAAGGAACGCCGCAGCGACGCCGACGGCGCGGCGATTCTGCAGGAGGCCCTGAACCGGCTGCGCAAAGGGGCCTGACGGCACGCCGCCGCGATCGGCCGTTGAAGGGATCAGTGCCGCCGCGGATCCTCTTATCAGGGCCGCCGGAGGATTAGCCGGGCCGCCACTACGATGAGGCGGTGCCCTTGCGAGCCGTCGATTTCCATGTGCACCTGCCCACCCCGGACTGGCTGGATGGCAGCATGGCCGGCTACGTCGAGGCGGCCGAGGCTTACTTCAGGTCGCCCGTGCAGCGGCAGTCACTGGATCAGCTGGCGGCCAGGTACCTCCGGCTGGAGGTGAGGGCGGTCCTGCTGGCCTGGGACGCGGAGACGGCCACCGGGCGGCCCCGGGTGCCCAACGAGACGGTGGCCGCTGCCTGCCGCGCGCATCCCGGTGCCTTCACCGGCCTCGGCTCGGTCGACCCGCACAAGGGCCAGGCGGCCGTGGCCGAGGTGGCGAATATCGCAGCGCTGGGCCTGCGCGGGGTGAAGTTCCACCCGTCGCTGCAGGGGTTCTCGCCCGATGACCCCGCCTACCAGCCCATCTTCGCCGCGTGCGAGCGGCACGGCCTGCTCGCCCTCTTCCACACTGGGACCAGCGGGATCGGCGCACGCCAGCCCGGCGGCCAGGGTATCCGGCTCGACTACGCCCACCCGCTCAAGCTCGACGCGGTGGCCGCCGCCCATCCCGGGCTGACCGTGGTCGCCGCGCATTTCGGCTGGCCGTGGCACATGGACCTGATCGCCATCGCCCTGCACAAGACCAACGTGTACATCGACATCTCCGGCTGGTCGCCGCGCCGGATCCCGCCCGAGGTGATCCGCGAGCTGCGCGGAAGGCTGGCCGGGCAGTTCCTGTGGGGAAGCGACTTCCCGTTCTTTACCCCGGAACGCTGCCTGGCCGAGCTCGACGGCCTCGGCCTGCCCGACGACGTGCTGGAGAAAGTGCTGCATGACAACGCCCTGCGGATTCTGCGGGCGGCGCACTGAAGATCCGGCGGGTAGCGTGCGTCAGGCTACCGGCAGGCGGCGCCGGGTGTAGCGGCAGAACAGGTGCCCCGCCTCCTCGAGCACGTGCTGCAGTGCGAGCCGGCCGGACTGGACCGCGTTCGTCCCCACGGCGATCCGCCCCGCGCCGCCGCTCGCCACCAGCGGGTTGATGGTGAGGCACAGCTCATCGAGCAGTTCGGCCGCGGCCAGCTCGCCGAGCAGTTGCGGCCCGCCCTCGGCGAGGATCCGCCGGTAGCCGTGGCCTGCCAGCGCGTGCAGGGCGAAGCCCAGGTCGGCGGTGTCATCGCCGGCCACGATGACCTCGGCGTTCGCGCTGGCCTCGGAGCGCAGCTCGGCGGGTGCCTGCTCGGTGGTGATGAGGATGGTCCGTGCTCCCGGCAAGGCAGCGGTCAGCAGCGGGCTGGACAGGTCGAGGCTGATCCTCCTGGTGACCACCGCGATGGCCGGGACCGGGGCCTGGCCGTCGCGCAGGCCCGGCCACAGCTCGTCCGGGCGGACGGCAGCGTACCGCTCGGCCCGGGCTGTGCCCGCGCCCACGAGAATGACGTCACAGAGGGTGCGAAGGAGCGCGAACAGGCTGCGGTCGGCCTCGCTGGACAGCCCCGCACTGCGCCCGCGGATCGTCGCGGCACCGTCCGCGCTGGTCACCATGTTCGCCCGCACCCAGGGCCGGCCGGTGTCGGGATAGGCGTACAGGTCGATGAGATCCTGCCGGGTCAGCTCGTCGGGGCTGTCAGGGTCCCCGCAGTCAGCCTGGGGCGGGAAGATCAGGCGCACGGTCAGCAGTCAACCAGACCCGCCCCCGGCTACGGGCAGCAGATGAGCGCACTGCGCGGATATCGGCGGAGTAAGGCAGCGGCCGCGGGCGCATCCGCACGCCGGTGACGGGCTAGGCCGGGCCGGGCGGGCCGGCAGGCCGCGCAGCGGCCCGCAGGACCAGCGCCGAGCGGCTGGCCACCTCGGTCTTGGCGGCCGGGCTGATCGCGGCCGCGTCACCGGGAGCCAGGGCAGTGTCGAGCACGACCTCCCAGCTGGCCCCGAACCGGGCGTCGGGGAGCGAGAACGTGACCGGCTCGCCGCGGGGATTGAACAGCAGCAGGAAGCTGTCGTCGGCGCCGGGCCCGGCAGCCGGATCCGCCCTGTCACCCGGATCGGCCCTGTCACCCGGATCGGCCCTGTCACCCGGATCGGCCGCGTCATCCGGATCGGCCGCGTCACCCGGATCGGCCGCGCGGGCCGCCGCCCCGCCGTCCAGGAAGACCGCGAGGCAACCGCTGCCGGGAGCGTGCCAGTCCGGCTCGCTCATCTCCTGGCCCGACGGCGTGAACCAGACGACGTCGGCCGGATTGCCGGGCGCCGCGCCGGCCAGGCCGCGGAAGAACGTGCGGCGGCGGAAGACGCGATGCGTCCGGCGCAGCCCGGTGACGGCCCGGGCAAACTCGAGCAGCTCCTGCTCGTCCGGCGACAGCTCCCAGTCCAGCCACGAGATCTCGTTGTCCTGGCAGTAGGCGTTGTTGTTGCCGCCCTGGGTGCGGCCGAGCTCGTCCCCGGCCAGCAGCATCGGCATGCCCTGCGAGCACAGCAGGGATACCAGGAAGTTGCGCTTTTGCCTGGCCCGCAGCCGGCTGATCGCCGGATCGCCGGTGCGGCCCTCGACCCCGCAGTTCCAGGACCTGTTGTCGTCGCTGCCGTCCCGGCCGCCCTCGCCGTTCGCCTCGTTGTGCTTACGCTCGTAGCTGACCAGATCCTGCAGCGTGAAACCGTCGTGGCAGGTGACGTAGTTGACCGAGGCGGCGGGCCGGCGCCCGCTGGCCTGGAACGTCTGGCTCGACCCGGCCAGCCGGGAGGCGAACCCGGGCAGCGCCCCGGGCTGGCCGCGCCAGTAGTCCCGGACCGCGTCCCGGTACTGCCCGTTCCATTCCGCCCACGGCGCCGGGAAGCTGCCCAGCTGGTAGCCGCCGGGGCCGGCGTCCCACGGCTCGGCGATCAGCTTCACCTGGGACACCACCGGATCCTGGCCGGCCATGCGCAGGAACGCCGCGCAGCGGTCCGCCTCCCCCCGCTCCCTGGTCAATGCGGGCGCGAGATCGAAGCGGAAGCCGTCCACGTGCATGTCGAGCACCCAGTACCGCAGCGAGTCCATGATCAGCTGGAGGGCATGCGGGTGCCGGACGTTCAGGCTGTTGCCGCAGCCGGTGTCGTCCACGTAGCGCCGCAGGTCGTCGTCGCGCAGCCGGTAGTAGGCGGCATTGTCGATGCCGCGGAAGCTGAGCGTCGGGCCCAGCGGGCCGCCCTCGGCGGTGTGGTTGTAGACCACGTCGAGTATCACCTCGAGGCCGGCCTGGTGCAGCGCCCGCACCATCGCCTTGAACTCGCGCACCTGCTCACCGCGCTGACCCGCTGAGCAGTACCCGTTGTGCGGGGCGAGAAAGGAGATCGAGTTGTAGCCCCAGTAATTGGCCAGGCCGCGCCGGGCCAGCTCGGGCTCGGACACGTACTGGTGGACCGGCAGGAGCTCGACGGCCGTGACGCCGAGGCGGAGCAGGTGCTCGATGACCGCCGGATGCCCGGCCGCCGCGTAGCTGCCTCGCAGGCCGGCCGGGATCCGCGGGTGGCGGGCGGTCAGGCCGCGCACGTGCGCCTCATAGCTGATGGTGTCCTCGGCCGGCGTCCGGGGCGGCCGGTCATCGCCCCAGTCGAAGCCCGGGTCGGTCACCACGCTGCGCGGCACGAACGGCGCGCTGTCAGCGAAGCTGCGCGCCGGCTGGTCGTCCGGCCGCTGGCCGTATACCGCCCTGGACCGCCTGACCGCGCCTTCCACCGCCTTGGCATAGGGGTCGAGCAGCAGCTTGGCCGGGTTGCACCGGTGCCCGCGGCCGGGATCGTACGGCCCGTGCACCCGGTAGCCGTACCGCTGGCCGGGGCCGATGCCCGGCAGGTACCCGTGCCAGACGAATCCGTCGGCCTCGGTGAGCGCGACCCTCGTCTCCGGCGCCGACTGAGCTGGGCCATCCCCGCCGAACAGGCACAGGTCGACCCGTTCGGCCACCCCGGAGTAGAGGGCGAAGTTGGTGCCCGCGCCGTCCCACGTCGCGCCGAGCGGATACGGGCTGCCTGGCCAGGCGCGCATTCAGCCGGCCGCCGGCCCGCTCACCCGTGCCCGGTTCAACCACTGGCGGCAGTTCCAGCCCGTCCGGCAGCGTGCCGAAGGCGTACCCCGGCCCCCCCGCGGCGGCGGAGCCGAGCCGGGAGGCGCAGAACGCGTCCGCGACCGCAGGCGGCGCGTGCCGGACCAGCAGCGCGCCCTGTAGCAGCGACGCGACGAGGCCGGCCAGCCGCCGGGCCTGGTATTCGGCGGCCTGGCTCGCAGCCGCCACCGGCGCCGACCCCGCCTGGCCGGCCAGCCCGGCGAGCATGCGGCGCAGTTCCGCGGCGGCCTCGTCCAGCCGCTTGTCGCCGCCGGCGGCCGAGATCCAGTTCGGCCGCCAGCGCTTCCGCGGACCCGGGCGAGCGGCGCAGCGCACGCAGCACGTCGAGCGCTGTCACGTTGCCGGAGCCTTCCCAGATCGAGTTCAGCGGCGCCTCGCGGTAGAGCCCGGGCAGCCCGGATTCCTCCACGTAGCCGTTGCCGCCATGACACTCCAGCGCCTCCGCCGCGTGCGCCACGGCGCGCTTGCAGACCCAGTACTTGGCGGCGGGCAGCGCGACCCGCAGCAGTGCCGCTTCGGCGCCATCCCCGTCCGCCGACCGCTGCGCCGCGGCGGCAAGCCGGATCGCGAGCGCGGTCGCGGCCTCGGATTCGACCGCGAGATCGGCCAGCACGCCGGTCATCAGCGGGTGATCAATGAGGTTTCTCCCGAACGACTGCCGGCGGGCGCAGTGGTGCACGGCGGCTACCGTGCCGTGGCGCATCGCGGCGGCGCTGCCCAGCACGCAATCCAGCCTGGTCGCGGTGACCATGTCGATGATCGTCGGCACGCCCCGGCCGGCCTCGCCGACCTGCCAGCCGACTGCCCCGTCGTACTCGACCTCGGCGGACGCGTTGGAACGGTTGCCGAGCTTGTCCTTGAGCCGCTGGATCCGGATCGCGTTGCGGGTGCCGTCCGGCAGCACCCGGGGGAGCAGGAAGCAGGTCAGCCCGCCTGGCCCCTGCGCCAGGACCAGGAACAGGTCGCACATCGGCGCCGAGTTGAACCACTTGTGCCCGGTGAGCAGGTGCGCGCCAGGCCCGGCCGACGGCGCGGGCTCGGCGCGGGTGGTGCCGGCCCGCACGTCCGAGCCGCCCTGCTTCTCCGTCATGGCCATGCCGGACAGCAGCCCGGCCTTGGTCTCGGGCACCCGCAGGCCAGGGTCGTACACGCGCGAGGCGAGCAGCGGCTCGAAGCGCCGGGCCAGGTCGGGCGCGTGCCGGAGTGCGGGCACCGCCGCGTACGTCATCGAGACCGGGCAGCTGTGCCCGGCCTCGGCCTGGCTCCACACGTAGAACTTCGCCGCACGGGCCAGGTGCGCGCCGGGCTCGCCGTCCGCCCACGGGGCCGCGTGCAGGCCGTGCGAGACGGCCACCGACATCAGCGCGTGCCAGGCCGGGTGGTAGTCGACCTCGTCGATCCGGTGGCCGTACCGGTCATGCGTCCGGAGCCTGGGCACGCAGTCGTTGGCCAGCCTGGCCTGCTCTTGGGTCTGCGCGGATCCGGCCAGGACGCCGAGCTCGTGCAGTTCGGCCGCCACGGCGCCGGCGCCTTCACGGCTCAGGGCCTCGAGCAGCGCCGGATCCTGCGCCACATCATGCCCGGTGAGCGGCGGGGGCTGGTTGAGCACTTCGTGGGTGGCCCGCGGTCCGGTCATGAGGTCAGGCTATCCGGGCGGCAGGTCAGGCTATCCGGGCGGCCGCGGCGGCCTTTCCGGCGCGGGCGGCCGCGTACCGGGTGAGCACGATGTCAGCCACCTCGGGCGCGGCCCCCAGCGGCGCGCTGACCGCGGCGGCACCCGCCGCGATCGCCTCGTCGCGGACCTGCTCGGCGAACCTGCCGGGGGCAAGCAGGTAGCTGGCCACCACGACGCGGCGTGCGCCGCCCGCCAGCAGGGCGGACACCGCCCCGCCCGGCGGCGGCGCGGCGGCGCTGGCGTACGCCGGGGCGACGTCCTGCCAGCCGCGCAGCACCCGCCATCGTGCCGCCAGCCGGGCTACGGCGGCGCAGGCCTGCGGGTCACCGGAGCCGGCCGCGGCGAGCACCACCGACGTGCCGGGGTCACCCGGGGGCACGCCCGCCTCGGCCAGCCGGCGTTCCAGCGCGCTGACCAGTAGCGGGTGCGGGCCGAGCGGATCCCCGTAGCTGATCTCCAGCCGGCCGCCGGACCTGGCGGAGGCGGCCCGCAGCGCGGCCGGGAGGTCGGTCTTGCTGTGGTAGGCGCCGGTCAGCAGCAGCGGCAGCACCACGACAGGTCCGCCAGGGAGCGCGCCCAGCACCTGCCCGGGTGACGGCGGCGCGTGTCCCAGGTAGGCCGTGCTGACCCGCAGCCCGGCCAGCCCGTGACGGGCAGCACGCCCGCGGACGAGGTCAAGCAGTTCCTCGACCGCGGTGGCGGCCCGCGGATCGCTGCTGCCGTGCGCCACCGCCACCAGCGGCGGCAGGGTCAGTCGTGAATGCCGCACTCGCTCTTACCGGTGCCGGCCCAGCGGCCGCTGCGGGGATCGGCGCCGGGCTCGATCCGCAGCGTGCACGTGGCGCAGCCGATCGACGGGTAGCCCTCGGAGACCAGCGGGTTCACCAGGATGCCATGAGTGCCGATGTACTCGTCCACCTGGTCCTGAGTCCAGCCGACGATCGGGTTCACCTTGACCATCTGGCGCCTTGCGTCCCACTCCACGGCCTTCGCGTGCCGGCGAGAGGGCGTCTCTTCCCGGCGCAGGCCGGTGAGCCACGCATCGTACTGTCCCAGCACGCGCTCCAGTGGCCGGACCTTGCGCATCGCGCAGCACAAGTCGGGGTTGCGGGCATACAGCCGCTCGCCGAACTCGGCGTCCTGCTCGGCCACCGTCCGCTCGGGTATGACATTCACCACGTTGACCGGGTAAACGGCCGCGACCGCATCCCGCATGCCGACGGTTTCGGCGAAGTGATATCCGGTATCGAGGAAAATCACGTCGATGCCAGGCTGCACCACCGAGGCGAGATGGATGAGCACCGCATCGGTCATCGATGACGTGAGGCACAGCCGGTCATCGAAGGTGTCCGCGGCCCACTGCACGATCTCCTCGGCGGTGGCGTCGGCCAGGGCCTGTGCTGCCTGCGCGGCAAGCAGTTCGGGTGGCTGCGGGGGGTCGCCCCTCCAGGCCAGCGCTGTCATGCGACGTCATCCCTCCTGGCACGGTTTTGCACGGAAGTCGAGGGCACAACACCGATCCCTGCGAAGCTTATCCGGAAAGACCTTGTGCAGCTGCGACATTGCCAGTGAGCTTCCCTGGTGTCGGGCTGCAAATCCTCCTCCCCGCAATAAGGGCAGTAGAAGGGCACGGCGCGTTCTGTCATGAGATGTCCGTTTCGCTGGCGCGGCTGACCCACGCCGCGAATGTCTCGTCCGGATTGCGGTCGGCCGCAAACCTGCGCAGCACGCGCTCCACGTAATCGGGCAGCTGCTCGGCCGTGGTCTTCAGCCCGCGAACCTTGCGGCCGAATCCCGACGCCGAGCCGTCACCGCCGTTCAGCGCGCCGCCCAGGTGAATCTGGAAGCCCTCGACCTGACGGCCGTCGGCGTCGGTGACCAGTGACCCCTTGAGTCCGATGTCGGCGGTCTGGATCCTGGCGCAGGAGTTGGGGCAGCCGTTCACGTTGATGGTGACGGGTACCGGGAAATCAGGCAGCCGCCGCTCCATCTCGTCGATCAGGTCGGACGCCCGCTGCTTGGTCTCGACGATGGCCAGCTTGCAGAACTCGATGCCGGTGCAGGCCATCGTGTGCCGCCGGAATACGCTGGGGGTGACCTGCAGTCCGTGTTCCTCAAGCTCGGCGGACAGGTCCGCGGTGCGGTCCCGGGGCACGTCCAGGATGATCATCTTCTGCTCGGTGGTGGTCCGCACCCGGCCGCTGCCGTACCTGGCGGCCAGATCCGCGATCTGGCCGAGCTGGCCGCCGGACAGCCGGCCCACCCGGGGGGCGAAGCCCACGTAGCAGCGGCCGTCACGCTGCTGGTGCACGCCGACATGGTCACGCCGGCCGGCTCGCGGCTGGCCCGGCGGGGGGCCGTCCGGCAGTGCGTAACCCAGGTATTCCTGCTGCAGGATCTCCCGGAACCTGGCCGCGCCCCAGTCGGCGATCAGGAACTTCAGCCGGGCCCTGTGCCGTAGCCGGCGGTATCCGTAGTCCCTGAATAGCGAGGTCACCCCGGCCCACACCTCGGCCACCTGGCCAGGCCGGACGAAGGCGCCGAGGCGGACCCCGATCTTCGGGTTGGTGGACAGGCCGCCGCCGACCCACAGGTCATAGCCGGGCTGCCCGTCCGGGCCGAGTACGCCGACGAACGCGACATCGTTGATCTCGTGCACGGTGCACTGCGCCGAGCAGCCGCTCATCGCCGTCTTGAACTTGCGGGGCAGGTTGGAGAATGCAGGATCGCCCAGGTAGCGCCCGGCGGTCTGGCCGATCTCCGCGGTGGCGTCGATGATCTCGCCGGCGTCGATGCCGGCCACCGGGCAGCCGAGCATCACCCGGGGGGTGTCCCCGCACGCCTCCGTGGAGGACAGGCCCACGCTCTCCAGGGCCTCCCAGATGGCCGGGACGTCCTCGATCCGCACCCAGTGCAGCTGGATGTTCTGCCGGTCGGTGATATCGGCCGTGCTGCGCGCGAACCTGCGTGACACGTCACCGATCACCCGGAGCTGGCCCGCGTCCAGCTGGCCGCCGTCGATCCGGATCCGCAGCATGAAATAGCGGTCGTCGAGATCTTCGGGCTCGAGCACCGCCGTCTTCCCGCCGTCGATGCCGGGCTTGCGCTGGGTGTAGAGGCCGAACCAGCGGAACCTGCCGCGCAGGTCGGCCGGGTCGATGGAATCAAAGCCGTACCGGGAGTAGATGTCGATGATCCGCTGGCGGACGTTCAGGCCATCGTCGTTCTTCTTGCTCTCCTCGTTCTTGTTCAGCGGCTCGCGGTAGCCGAGTGCCCACTGCCCCTCACCACGGCCACGCGGCGGGTGACCGCCGCCACCAGCCCCGCGTTCCCGCGCGGGCCTGGCCGGGGCTTCCTGGGTGCTTGCCGTCATGCGGCGCGTCCTTCCGGGTCGGGGGTCGCGCACGGCCCGGGCCGCCCGGGTACGGAGGGCACATGGCATTCAGGTGCCGGACCGGGACGGATCGCCGCGCGCGCCCGGCATAACTGCGGGCGGGGGATCAGCTGGGCCGGCGACAGATGGCGCTGTGGACACGCTGCAGATCTACGTGCCTGCGTCCGACGAGAAGCGGATCGGCGGCACCCATACGTCGAGGATCACATGGCGTCAGGGCGGATGTCCAGGCCGATTCCGGCATGCTGCCGCGCGGGCTGGCGCTATCCGGAACCGGCGTCACGGTGGCGACAACCGTATCCGGTGCGTGGTCTATTCCGTCGCCCGGCCGCGATTTCTAGCCCTGGCGTATCCAGCCCAGGGCCGGTTCGGGCTGCTGCTGCGGCGGCGGCTCGTGCTGGCAGTCGCACCATGTGCCGCCCGGGCAGTCCTGATGGCAGCGCTCGCGGCACGAAACGCAGATCATGCCCCACATTCTGCCCCGGCGGGCCGGCAGCCGCTCCAGCCGGGCGGCCGGGCCGCCGCCGAGGCCGGCCGGTACCCGCGCGTGCGGGCCGCCCATCGTGGGTAGAGGCCTGTCAGGGACTTAGCGTCGAGCCCAGCGGATGGTCCACGTGTTCGCGAACCTGCCGGTGACCGCCGCGCCGCCGCTGTTTGCCGACCGGCGGGACGCCGGACGGCTGCTGGTGGCACGGCTCCGGTGTGCTGTGCCTGATCCCGGCGGGAATCCGCACCGGGCATCGACGGCCCCGGCCGGCCCCGGGCCGCTCGTGCTGGCCCTGCCGCGCGGCGGGGTGCCGGTCGCGCGGGAAGTGGCCGACGCGCTGGCGGCCCCCCTTGATGTGCTTGTCACCAGGAAGATCGGGTACCCGCATCAGCCGGAACTCGGGGTGGGGGCCATCGCCGAGGGCGGCGAGCCGGTCTATGACGATGAGTTGCTGCGCAAGCTCGGCCTGGGCCGCCGCGACCTGGCGCCGGTGGTCGCGCGCGAGCGCGCCGAACTGGACCGGCGGGTCAGCGTGTACCGCGGCGGCCGGCCGGCTCCTGACGTGGCCGGACGGCCGGTGATCCTGGTGGACGACGGCCTGGCCACGGGCGTGACGGCGCGGGCCGCCCTGCGCTCGCTGCGGAGCCGGTCGGCGGGGCAGACGGTGCTGGCCGTCCCGGTGGCGGCGCCGTCATCGGCGGCGTCCATGCTGCGCGAGGCGGACTCGGTGGTCGCGCTGGCGCTGCCGGAAACCTTCCGCGCCGTGGGGGAGTGGTATGTGTCGTTCGGCCAGCTCACCGATTCTGACGTGCTCAAACTTCTCGATCGCGGCGGGGGGGCAAGCTGACGGATCAGGCGGCGTTGGCCCGGCGCATCCGGCGGCGGCGCTCGGACGACCGCTCCTCCTCGTTGAGACCGCCCCAGGTGCCGTACTTCTCCGGCCGGGAAACCGCATAGTTCAGGCACTCGCCGCGGACCGGGCAGCTCATGCAGACCGCCTTGGCCTTGCGCTCGCGGACTTCCCGCTCCGGCTGGCGCTCGCCGTCCGGCCCGAAGAACAGGAGGAGATCCTCACCGCGGCATGCGGCATCATCCTGCCACCCCCAGTTCGGGCGGGGGAGAACAGCAGCATGCCTACGTGCCTCAGACATGGTTTAATCACCTCAACTAGTTCTTTGGGTCCTACGTCGCTCCTCGGAGCGCTCGGCTCGCGAACAAACGATCCGTGCGTGCTTGCGGGAATAACCCCGTCGCATAGTGTGCAACGTGCTATACCGTCGCGGTGTTCCCGCGCGCGGAAGTAGTTCTGCGGGACGTACTATGCCGAACGCCGTAGCGGCGGGAGTACTGGACCGCCACCCAGCACGTGGCACGATCCGCACCTGTGCTCCGGCGCATAATCATGCCATCAGGCACGGGCCGCGCGCAGCCAGGGCGGTAAATTCGCCGCGCTGACATATGCGACGTTCTGGGCCCGGCCGGTGTCCGCGATCAGGTAGACAAGCTAGATGGTTAGGGTCACGATGGGCACCATGCCTGCGTCGGACGCAGCCCCGTTGCCCCGTCTCGGCGAGGTCTTCTTTGACGTACGCGGAGACTCTCGCACCATGCGGGTGAGCTGGTATGCGGACACCGGGGTGGCGGTATTCAGTATCTGGCAGGGCGATACCTGCACGGGTACCTTCCGGCTGCCGATCCCGGAGCTGCCCCGGATGGTCGAAGCGCTGACCAAGGGCCCTCCGGACCTGGCCGGATCCGCGTCGCGCACCGGCGATCCCGGGCTGCGGCAGGCCGGGACCGGGCCGCCGACGGCGGCGATGGGACCGGGCGGCATGCCGGTCCCGGGGCGAGGCCAGCCCAGCACCGATTACTCTGCGCCGTATCGTGACCACGAGCAGGCGCCGCTAGGCCGCGGACCTGCCGGCCTGCAGTCTGCCGGCCCGCAGTCTGCCGGCCACCCGGGTTTCGCGCCGGACGCAGGTTACCCGGACGCGCCCGGGCCCTACCAGGACCTGCCCGGGCAGCGTGGCTACGGTGCCCAGGACACCGGGTACTCCGGCGCGGCGCCGGCTGGCTACCAGGACGGTCCGCCGACGGCCGGGTACGCCGGCACCGGTCATGGTGGCTACGGGGAACCGCCGCCCCCCAGCCAGCACCGGCCGCCGCCGGCTACTACGAGGGATCCGTCCCGGAGGGTCACCATGACCTGCCGCCGGCAGGCTATTACCGCGGATCCGCACCGGAGGGCCAACCGGACCCGCCGCCCGGCGGCCACGCGCGCTCGGTGCCTGACGGGTACCGCTCGGTGCCTGACGGGTACCAGGAGAACTGGTACCAGGACGCGCCGCCGGGGAGCTACGGGGAGCCCGGCTCCACCGCCCCTGGCGGCCATCAGGATCTGCCGCCCGGCGGCGGCTACCGGGACTTCCCCCCAGGCGGCGGATACCAGGACCTCCCGCAGGGAACTGAGTACCACGCCCCCGATGAGGGCTACCGGGACCTACCGCGGGGAACCGATTACCAAGCCCCCGATGACGGCTACCGGGAGCCACCCGCCGCGGCTGCCCATGCAGGGACCGCTCAATTCGCCGGCCACCAGCAGGATCCGTATCCGCCCACCGGGCCGCTCCCGGTAGGGCGCTGGCGCACCGGTGAGCCGAGCGGCGAGTTCCCGCAGGCCCTCCAGCCGGAGGACGGCTTCGCGCCGGACAGGCTCGGCGATGGCGGTTTCGCGCCGGACGGATTCGCGCCGGACAGATTCGCGCCGGACGGGTCCACGTCGGGCGAGTTCGCACGCGACGGGCTCGCGCCTGACGGGTTCGCCGAACAGGGGTTCGCGCAGGACGGGTTCGCGGATGAAGCGGGGTTCGCGGACGAGGGGTTCGCGGACGGCGGCTTTCCTGAGGACCCGCTGGCCGGCGGCTACCAGGGCGAGGCGGACCAGGGGTACCTGCCCAGCCCGCCCACCGATATGTTCCCGGCCGCGTCGCTGAGCGGGGGCTACCACGGCCAGGGCAGTCACCGAGACGGCTATGAGCCGGACCAGGGCGACCTCGACCGCGCGAGCCAGTACCCGGCGGGGCACGCTGACCGCGGCGGGCCGCCACGGGACTCTGCCGCGCACCGCACGGGTCAGAGCGGGGCCAGGGAACGGGAATACGGCCGCTCCCGCGGCCGTTCCTGACTGACGGCCGGTGCGGAGTATGCCCCGGGCCGCACCTGTTGCCCTCGCGGAATACCGTCCGGCTGGAGCCGCGTCGTGCCTATCGCCGAGGAGGCGATCTCCGCACCGGCCCTTCTGTCTTCTGGCCCGCGCCGCCAATTGGCCGCGATTCCGGCCGCGCCGGATCACGGGTCGCGGCCGGCAATTGCGCCGGCCAGGGAGCCGTTCCGGGTCATGCCGGTAAGCGGCGGCCTTGGCTTACTTCCGATGCGGCTGTGGCGCCGAAGCTGAATGGCGCAGCCGCGGCCGATAGCGCCGCCTAAGCTGCCGCTGGCGTGATCGCCGCCCTTCTGACGATGCGGCGGCACGCAGCTGAGCCGATTGGCGTCGGCGCGGTTATGCCTCGCCCCAGCGGGCATACATTGCCGCAAGAGAGGGGGGAGCAAGTGGCACACAGAGTTTCCGTCACATACGCGTGCGACTACGACGAGAAAGAGATTCCCGCGGGCCAGCAGCGCAACATTACGTTTGGCATCGACGGCCAGGAGTACGAGATTGACCTATGCGCGAGGCACAGCGAGAAGCTTAGCGAGACCGTAGAAAGGTTCGCCGAGCACGCGCGCAAGGCGACGGTCCGGGGAACGACGCGCAGGCGCCGGACCACGGCTAACCGCCAGCGCAGCGCCGAGATCCGTGCCTGGGCGAAGAGCAGCGGAATCGAGGTCAGCGATCGCGGCCGGATCCCTGGTCACGTCCTGGCAGGCTTCGAGAGCAGCCACAAGCAGGGCTAGCCCCGCGTCCTGGCACTTCGGCCGGGCCCGCTGCGGCAGCTTGCGCTTCCTGCAGGCCCATCCGCACGAGGGGCAGGCGCGGGTGGGCCCCGGGGCTCGCGAGCCCCGGGGCCCACCCGCGTCGCTGCCTACCGCGGGCCCCGCCTAGCCGATGAGCGGGCCGCCCACGGGCACTACCGTTCGACCGCGCATGCCGTTGAGCACGCCCGCCGCGGAGGTGTACCAGGCCACCAGCGCGGTGAGCACGCCGACGTACCCGCCAATTTTGATGGTGGTGGTGTTGAGGGCGAAGTTCCCCGCGAACAGGATGATCTCGGTCGCCTCCAGGGTGAGGAACACCGCGAACACGGCCGTGCTGGTGGCCAGGCTGCTGATCAGCATGTAGGTGTTGAAGATGGCCCAGGCCAGCAGGATCCAGCCGAGGTCCCGATTGAAGAGCGGGGCCGTGAGGGGGTGGGCCAGCAGCTTAGCCCCGACGAGCTGCACATAGAAGAAGAGCCCGATCCAGAAGGCTCCGTAGGAGCCGAACGCGGTGGCTCCGAACACGTTCCTGTTCCGGAACTCCCACATTCCGGCCAGGAACTGGGCTATGCCGCCGTACGCGAGCGCGTAGCTTAGCCAGGCCAGCCCGCTCGCCTTGGTCATCCAGCCAGCGTTGAACGCCGACAGCAGGAACGTGGTGAGAGCGAAGCCGGCCAGCCCAAGCGGGGCCGGGTCGGCGACGGGGGAGGGGGCAACCGGTGCCGGGGTGGTGGTGCGATCCTCATTGACGCTCAAAGGTGATTCCTCCCAAGCGGGTATGCGTGCCGACTTTGCCCTAGGCCACGAGGAGAGCCGGACTCGCGGCAGTGGTGGATGGCACCGGCGGCCTCGGCCGGAACGACCCCCCGGGCTGATAGGGGCGGACGCGGACGAGAGCCCGTACCGGGTTTTCCGGGCCGGCACGCAAGCGGTTCATACGGACCTTCCTTACTTTCACAGGCGACTCAGAAGAACCAGGGGGAAGATCTGCCCTGAGCGTAACTCCAGCGGTGTGGATTCGGGAGACCCCGCGCCGCAGAGATTATGAGAAATCCGGGCATATTCAGGACGTCGGGGACGGAACGGGCGAGCCGATTCCGTCCGCAAGCCGATCGCGGTACCCGGGCCGTCTGCCGTCGGCGAGCCGCCCAGGCGGCATCTGACCCGGTAGGCAGGGAATGTCCGCCGGGCAGACGGGTTACTATCCAAGAGAGGATGTATCGGCTCGAGGAGGCCTGACCGTGGCAAATGACGGGGCGATCCGCGCGTCGGACTCCGACCGGGAGAGCGTCGTCGAGATCCTGCGCCAGGCCTACACCGATGGCCGCCTGGATCTGACTGAGTTCGACGAGCGGACGACGGCCGCGTATGCGGCGAAGACCTGGGCCGATCTGCGACAGCTCACCAGCGACCTGCCGGTGGATGCCGTGCTGGGAGCGGACATCGGGAAATCGCCTGTGGCCGTCGGGACTTCGTGGCGGCCCGGGGTCGGCGAGCCGCAGGCCCGGCCGGTGCCGCCGCGCGGGCCGATTTTCGTCCCGTTCTTGCCCATTGCCCTGTTCTGGCTGGTCCTGGCGGGAGCGGTGCACGCGACCGGGCTCGTGATACCCGTGGTGATCTTCCTCCTGGTGGGCCTGCGCCTGGCCGGGCTGCGCAACCGCCGCGGTCCTGGGCCCGGCGGTCCCGGGCCAGGGACGGGCGGCCCCGTCCGCTGAGCTCGCGCCGTCCCGGACCCGGTCAGGAAGGCCGGGATGAGCGGGGGCAGAGATCAGGTCAGCAGGGTCAGGGGGAGGCAGGCCGGCCTAGATCGGGCGGCAGCCGGCCCGCCGCTTGCCGGTCAAGCAGGAACAGCGTCCGCTGCCTGCCTCGCGCCGCGGCGGCGGGTACCTGGACAGGGCCCGCTCCGGACAGGGCGAGCTGGACCGCGCCGGCCTTCTCCTCGCCAGCCGCGAGCACCCAGACTTCGCGTGCGGCGCAGATCGAGGGGAGCGTCATGGTCAGCCTGACGGGCGGCGGCTTGGGTGAGCCGCGGACGGCCACCACCGGCCGGTCGTCGTAGAGCGCGGGCATGCCGGGGAACAGCGAGGCCACGTGCCCCTCCGGGCCTATGCCGAGCAGCAGGACGTCGAACGAGGGCACCTGCCCGTGATCCTCGTGGCGCGCCGCCGCGCTGAGCCAGGCCGCGTAGCGGCCGGCCGCCGCCTCCGGATCGTCGCCGTCAGGGCCGTCAGGTCCCGGCATCGGATGGATCCGGTCCGGGTCGACATCCACCTTCTCGAGCAGTGCTTCCCGTGCTCCCGTCTCGTTCCGTTCCGGGTCGCCGGCGCGCAGGAACCGCTCGTCTCCCCACCACACGTCGAGGTGCCGCCAGTTGACCGCGTCGGCGGCCGGCGCCGCGGACAGCTCGGCCAGCACCGCGGTGCCGATCCCGCCGCCGGTGAGCACGACGGAAGCCGCGCCGCGGGCCGCCGACGCGTTGACCAGCCTGGTGACGAGCCGCGCGGCGACCGCCTTGGCCAGCAGCGGCGCGTCGCGGTGGACGAGGACCTCGGGCGCGCTCACGCGTCGGCTTCCCCGCCGACAGGATGCTCGGCAAATCTGGCCAGCGCTTCGGCGTAGACCAGATCGGGATCGAGCCTGCGCAGCTCCTCGGTGAGCAGTTCCGCGGTGTCCCTGCGGTGCAGCGCCACCCGGCGCTCGGGCTGACCCGGCCTGCTCATCGTGGCGGTGCGCCCGTCCGGCCGCGACAGCGTGATGTTCCCGTCCGCGGTGACGAAGGTCACCTCGGTGATGCCAGGGCCGGCCGAGATCTCCCTGGTCACCGGGACGTCCAGCCTGCTGGCGAGCCAGGTGGCGATGAGGTCCGCGCTCGGATTCTGTTCTTCCGCGCTCACCATGGCGCTGCTCATCTCGGCGTACGGCTGGTCCAGCGTGGCGGCGAGCAGTGACCGCCAGGGCGTCGCCCGGGTCCAGGACAGGTCGGTGTCTCCTGGCCGGTAGCCGGACGCCAGCGCGCTGAGCATCTGGCGCGGCTTGTCGCTGGCGGCCGCGTCCGTGACCCTGCGCTGAGCCAGGGCGCCGAGCGGGTCGGCGGACGGAATGCCGGGGGCCAGGTCCGGCCACCAGGTGACGATCGGGATGTCGGGCAGGATCAGCGGGGCTACCACCGAGTCGGCATGCTGGCCGAGCGGGCCGTGCATGCGCAGCAGCAGGGTCTCGCCCGCGCTGCTGTCACCCACCCGGATCTCGGCGTCAAGCCGGGACCGGCCCGCCGGGCTGCGCGTGATCACCCCGAGTATCCGGCAGGGATGCTCGCGGGCCGCCTGGCTGGCCGCGCGCACCGCGTCGTACTGCGCGGACTCGTCGGTCACGATGACCAGCGTGAGCACCATTCCGAGCGCGGGGCCGCCCAGCTGATGCCGCGCCTGCATCAGCGTGTCGCGGATCGCGCCGGTCGTCGTCTCCGTCAGGTCGATCATCATCGCGGTTCGCCTCCGGTCACAGCCGCCGCCAGGCCCGTCCCGGGCCCATCAGGGCATCGGCGCCAGGCGGGCCCGCCGTCCCGGCCGGGTACTGTTCCGGCTTGCCGTGCTCGGCCCAGAACTGCTCCACCGGGTCGAGGATCTCCCAGGACAGCTCGACCTCCTTCTGGTGCGGGAACAGCGGCGCGTCGCCGATCAGCACCTCGAGCAGGAGCCGCTCGTAGGCCTCCGGGCTGGACTCGGTGAAGGACTGGCCGTAGGCGAAGTCCATGTTCACGTCGCGGACCTCCATCGCGGCCCCGGGTACCTTGGAGCCGAACCGGACGGTGACACCCTCGTCCGGCTGCACCCGGATCACCAGCGCGTTCTGGCCGAGTTCCTCGGTGTCGGTGGCGGTGAACGGCAGGTGCGGCGCGCGCTGGAAGATCAGTGCGATCTCGGTCATCCGGATCGGCAGGCGCTTTCCGGCCCGCAGGAAGAACGGCACGCCCGCCCACCGCCTGGTGTCCACGCCGAGCCGCATCGCGGCGTAGGTCTCGGTCTGCGAGTCGGGGGCGATACCGTCCTCCTCGAGGAATCCGGGCACCTCGATGCCGCCCTGCCAGCCCGCTGTGTACTGCCCCCGGGCGGTGCCCGTGGCCAGGTCGGACGGTAGCCGGACGGCGCTCAGCGCCTTCTGCTTCTCCATCCGCAGCGAGTCGGCGTCGAAGGAGAGCGGCTCCTCCATCGCGGTCAGGGCCAGCAGCTGCAGCAGGTGGTTCTGGATCACGTCCCGGGCCGCGCCGATGCCGTCGTAGTAGCCGGCCCGGCCGCCGATCCCGATGTCCTCGGCCATGGTGATCTGCACGTGATCCACGTAACTGCGGTTCCATATCGGTTCCCAGAGCGTGTTCGCGAACCGCAGCGCCAGGATATTCAGGACTGTCTCTTTGCCGAGGTAGTGGTCGATCCTGAACACGGCGTTGGCCGGGAAAACGGCGTCGAGCATCGCGTTCAGCTCCCTGGCACTGGCCAGGTCGTGACCGAACGGCTTCTCGATGACCACCCGCCGCCACGGCCGCACCCCCCCGATGCCCTCGCCGGGGTCGGACAGGCCCGACCGCTTCAGCTGCCCGACTACCTCAGGGAAAGTCTTGGGCGGGATGGAGAGGTAGAACGCGTAGTTGCCGCCGGTGCCGCGCTCGGCGTCGAGCTCGTGCACGGTCTCGGCCAGCCGGTCGAATGCCTCGTCGTCGGTGAACTCGCCGGGTACGAAACGCACCCCCTCGCTGACCTGCTGCCACACCTCGTCCCGGAACGGGGTGCGCGCGTGCTGTTTCACCGCCTCGTAGGTCAGCTGCGCGAAGTCCTCGTGCTCCCAGTCCCTGCGCGCGAAGCCGACCAGCGAGAACCCCGGTGGCAGCAGCCCCCGGTTGGCCAGGTCGTAGATCGCCGGCAGCAGCTTCTTGCGCGCCAGGTCGCCGGTGACGCCGAACATGATGAGCACGCACGGGCCGGCTACCCGGGGAATGCGCCGGTCGCGGACATCACGCAGCGGGTTGGCCGCTACGAGTTCTCCGCCCGCGCTGACCGCTGTCATCTTCCGACTCCTTCCGTGGACGCGGCGGCGAGCAGCTGGGCGATCCCGGCCCGGCGGTCGCGCAGGTGCAGCCGGATGGCCGGCCTGTCCCGCCGCCGCAGCGCGCCGAGGTCGCCCAGGGCCTGGGCAAGCTGGAGCCTGCCCAGCGTGTACGGCTCTCCCGGGACCTCGATATCCTCGGCGAGCGCGCCGGTGATCTGCAGGAAGACCCCGGTCGGGGGACCGCCCTTGTGGTACTGGCCGGCCGAGTGCAAGACCCTGGGGGCCCAGCCGAACGTGACCGGATGGGTGGTCCGCGCGGCCAGGGCAGCGCGCAGCCGCTGCGCCTCGGCGTCCCCCGCCCGGTCCAGATAGGCCATGATCGCAAGATAGCCGGACTCGGGCAGCGACCACAGCACGGCGTCCAGCAAGCCGGCCAGATCCGCTGCGCCGGCGATGAAGTCCGTGTCCCCGTGTACGTCGATGGCGCCGTCGGTGAACACGGGCTCGCCGGCCAGCAGCGGGCCGCCCGCGGCCTCGGCCAGCAGTCGCCTGGTAGCGTCCTCGGACTCGGCGACGTCCGGCTGGTCGAAGGGATTGACGCCGAGCAGGCGGCCGGCCACCGCGACCGCGTACTCCCAGACCAGGAACTGGGCGCCGAGCGGGCCGGAGATCACGGTATCGACCGGCCCGGCCGGGTCGCCGAGGGCGACCAGGTGCGCTTCGGGACCCGGCGAGAAGCCCGGCGCATCCTCGCCTTCGACCACGACAGGCAGGATTCCGCGGCCGTCCTTGCCGGTGGACCCCGCGACCAGCTGCTCGGCCCAGTCGCCGAACCCGGCGAGCCCGGAGCGGCAGTCGGCCAGCACGGCCTTGTCGTGCCCGGCCAGCGCGTAGCCGCCCAGCGCGGCACCCAGCGCGAGCCCGGGATTGTCCGAGGTGCTGCTCAGCACGGAGGCCACGCTGCCGGCCTCGTCAAGCAGCCGGGTCACGTCCACGCCCGCCAGCGCCGCGGGCACCAGGCCGAACGCATCGAGTGCGCCGTACCGCCCGGCCACGTTCGGATCGGCGAGCACGACGTGGTAGCCGGCCTCGTCGGCGATCTTCTCCAGCGGCGATCCCGGGTCGGTGACGACCACGAACCTGCGGGCGACCTGCTGCGGCGACAGCCCAAGGCCGGCGAAGGCGCGTTCGTAGATGCGACGGTGGCTGTCGGTCTCGATCGTCGAGCCGCACTTGCCCGACACCACCACGAGCGTGCTGTCCAGCCGGTCCCTGAGGGTCGCGGCTACCTCGTGCGGGTCGGTGCTGTCCAGCACGGTCAGCGCCACCCCGGCGCTGCGGCCGATCGCCTCCGAAGCCAGGGACGAGCCGCCCGTCGCGGCGAGCACGACGTGGTCCAGGCCGTCCTCGCGCACCTGCGCGGCCAGCGTGCCGAGCGAACCGAGCAGTGACCGCGAGCTGCGCGGCGCCGTCAGCCAGCCCAGACTGACCGCCGCTTGCGCCGCCGCGGCCGGGCCCCACAGCCCAGGAGCCTTCGTCATCAGGGCCGCAGGCACGCCGTCGGCGATGAGGCTGTCGGCGGCCTTCTGCTCGGCGTCCATGACCGCGACGCCGCGGGTGTTGACGGTGACCGCGTCACCCGACGTCACCCGGCCCGCGTAGGGCGCAGCGGCCGGTGGCCGGCGGTTCGCCGGCCGCACCGGCCTCCGTGCTCACTGCGCACCCGCCTCCTGGCCAGAGCCGTGGGCATCCATTTCCTTCTTGATCGTCTCCAGCAGCCCGTCCCAGGACACGGCGAACTTCGCGACCCCCTCTTCCTCGAGCACGGCGACCACATCGTCGTAACTGATGCCGAGCCGCTCCAGGTCCGCGAAGACCTGCCGGGCCTCGTCGTAGCCCTGCGCCGCGGTGTTGCCATGCAGCTTGCCATGCGCGGCAACCGCATGCAGCGTAGCCTCCGGCATCGTGTTCACGATGCCCGGGGCCACCAGCTCCACCACGTACATGGTGTCGTCGAATTCGGGATCCTTGGTGCTCGTCGAGGCCCACAGCGGCCGCTGCGGGTGGGCGCCGGCGGACCGCAGCGACTCCCAGCGCGGCGTGCTGAATCGCTGTTCGTACAGCTCGTAGGCCAGCCTGGTGTTGGCGATCGCGGCCTTGCCGCGCAGTGCCCTTGCCTCGGGCGTGCCCAGCTTGTCCAGCCGGTTGTCCACCTCGGTGTCCATCCGGCTGACGAAGAACGAAGCCACCGAGTACATCGACGACAGGTCATGACCTGCCGCCGCGGCCTGCTCGAGCCCGGTCATGAACGCGTCGATGACCTCGTTGTACCGGGTCAGCGAGAAGATCAGCGTGACGTTGACGTTGATCCCCTCGGCCAGGCACGCGGTGATAGCGGGCAGTCCCGCCAGGGTGGCCGGGATCTTGATGAACAGGTTGGGCCTGTCCACCATCCACGACAGCGCCTTCGCCTCAGCGACCGTCTTGCGCGTGTCGCCGGCCAGCCGCGGGTCCACCTCAAGTGAGACCCGGCCGTCCAGCCCGCCGGTCGCCGCGTAGACCGGCTGGAACACGTCGCACCCCCAGCGGATGTCGAAAGTGGTGATGGCCCGGGACGCCTCTCCCACCGAGACGCCCCGGCAGGCCAGGTCGGCGATCTGGTCGTCATAGGCGGAGCCGGAGCTCAGCGCGTGCGCGAAGATCGTGGGATTGGACGTCACGCCGACCACGTGCATGTCGCGGATCAGCGTCGCGAGGTTGCCCGTGGTCAGCCGCTCGCGGCTGATGTCATCGAGCCAGATCGATACCCCGGCATCAGATAGCTGTTGCAGTGTGTCATCAGGATTCGAGGTCATGGTGTGGGTCGTCCTTCCGGGCGGTTGTCCTTGCGATGCTGGGGCGCGCCGGGGCGGCCACGCGCTCCCGGGTAGGTGCGGATTCCTGATCCAGGGTCTGGCCGGACGCCGACGCGCCGAAGTGCTCCCGGGTGACACATTCCCCGGCGCCGCCGGTGAATTCACGCCAGCCCCGCGCAATCCCGGCGCCAGCCGGTACCCGGGCCAGGATCTGCGGCATCAGGGCCCGGTGATCGGTGTCGTTCCGTTCCGGGGAAGAGGCCGGCGGCTCGCTGGTCACCGGGCGATCACCTGCCTCTTCTCGTGGCGTGCTGCAGTCCGGGATCCCTGCCCCTGAATCCCCGTGTGCATGTTGAGCCTATCTCCGAGCGGTTCTCGCCAGCCCCTGGTCCCATGCCTACCTGGTGCTGCTGTTCCTGGCGGTGCCATCGCGCCCGTTGCCGCGCTGAGGACAAGCTGAGGACAAGTAGCATGCCGGCTATGGCGCGCGGGATGCCGGTTTTCGACCCGAGGGCAGTGATCGAGGGCCGGACGCCGGGCCGTCGCCGGGTGGGGCTGACCATTGGCACCGTGCTCGCGGTGCTGTGCCTGCTCATCGCCCTCGGCGCGGACCTGCTCGAGAGCCTGGGCAGCGGGGTGCACAGCGCCGCCCCGTTCTTCATCGCACTTCCCCTGGCTCTGCTCCCGGTGCCGCTGCTGGTGTCGCTGGTGCTGCTGCTGGACCGCCTTGAGCCGGAGCCGCGCGCGCACCTGCTGTTCGCGTTCTTGTGGGGGGCGGGGGTCGCCGCGCTCTTCGCCGCGCTGATCAACACGGCGGGGATGGTCTTCATCACCCAGCCCGCGCTCGGCACCTCGAACGGCGACTATATCTCGGCCACGTTCGGCGCCCCCGTGGTCGAGGAGACGCTGAAGGGCGCCTTCCTGGTCGGCATGGTCTGGTGGCGCCGCAGCGAGCTGGACGGGCCCACCGACGGCATCATCTACGCGGCCATGGTGGGACTGGGTTTCGCCATGGTCGAGAACGTCGGCTACTACATCGAGGCGCTGGTCAAGCCCACCATAGGCGGGGTGAAGCTGCTCGAGTTCACGTTCGTGCTGCGCGGGCTGCTTTCCCCCTTCGCGCACCCGATATTCACCGCGATGACCGGCCTCGGCGCGGCGTACGCGGCCTCACACCGGCGCGCCTGGTGGGCGCTGCCGCTCGGCTGGCTGGCCGCCATGCTGCTGCACGGGACGTGGAACGCGCTGTCGAGGTTCGGCTTCGGCGGGCTGGCGGTCGCCTATGGCATCTTGTTCTGTGTATTCATCGGGCTCATCGTGATCCTGGTGAACGACCGGCGCCGGATCGTGGGACTGATCTGGCGGGTTCTGCCCGGCTACGTGCCCACCGGGGTGGTCACCATGTGGGACGTGCAGATGCTCAGTTCCCTGGAGGGCCGCCGCCGCGCCCGGGCGTGGGCGCGGGCCACCGGCGGCAGGCCGGCCGCGGCCGCGATGACCGACTACCAGCTGGCCGCGACCGAACTCGCGCTGCTGCACCAGCAGGCCGAACGCCAGGTGATCGACCCCGGCACGTTCGCGCACCGCCAGCAGGCGCTGCTCGGTCTCATGCAGGTGGCCAGGGAGGCGTTCCTGAGCCATCAGCCGGAGCCCTCGCTGCCGCCCTGGGCGACGCAGGGCACCTCGGGCCTGGCGCACAGCCGGGCGTACCCCGCGCCCATGCCGCCCCCGGTGCTGCCTCCCGAGGGGCACTATCAGCCCGGCGGAGCCGCGCCTGGCGGGTGGCCGGCCTCCCCGCAACGGGGGCAGCAGGCTGCGCCGTCACCGGCAGGGCAGCCGCCGCCCGGCCCGCACCCGGCGGGGCAGCCGCCTCCCGGCCCGCACTCAGCGGGGCAGCCGCCTCCCGGCCCGCACCCGGCGGGGCAGCCGCCGCCCGGCCCGCGCCCGCCGCAGCCGGGATGGCCAGGCTGACGGCAGCGAGGACCGGTGGCTAGCCTTTCGCCGCCGCAGGCGGCGCAACCGGCTCGGTGCGGGTCACCTCGGCCGGCTGAGCCGGCCGCAGCAGCCCCGGCCACAGCAGGAAGAACAGCCGCAGCGCGGTGATCCAGATCAGCGTGGCGCCGAGCACGTGCACCCAGACCAGCCCGGCCGGCAGCCCGCTGAAGTACTGGGAGTAGCCGATGATTCCCTGGCCGAGGATCAGGCCGAGCAGGACCCATCCACGGCGGACGGCCCCGCCCGGCGGCCGGGCCGCGCGCAGCGCGATCAGCGTCGCCACGCTAAGACCGCCCAGCAGCCAGCCGATATCGGCGTGGAACTGGGTCACGCCCGCCAGCGGGAGGTGATACCGGGGCACCGATGCGGCCCCCGCCAGCGGCCCGGTGCCGGTAACCACGGTGCCCGCGGCGAGCATGAGGCCGGTCACGGCCACCAGCGCGGCCGACAGCCAGCGCAGGTCGCTGCGCGCGGCCGCGCCGGGCGGCTGCGGCGGATCGGCAAACCGCGCGTGCAGCGCGACGGCCGCGCCCAGGACCACGATCGAGACCAGGAAGTGGATGGAGACGGTCGCCGGGTCGAGCTTGGTGAGCACCACGATCCCGCCGAGGACGGCCTGCAGTGCTACCCCGGCAGGCTGCATGGCGGCCAGCCAGATCAGGCCACGAGACGACGGCCGGGCCGCGCCGGGCGGCGGTCCCGGCTGCCGCCCGTCGGCCCGCTGCGGCGGCTCGCCCTGGTCAGGGCTCCGGGCCGCGGCCTGCCGCCGTACTCCGCGTCCCGGCCGAACCGCCGCATCCGGCGGCGCGGCCGGCTCCCGCCGCAGCGCCCGTCCCGGCGACGCCGCCCCCGGGGGATGGGCCGGGCCCTGTGGCCGCCGCGCGCCGTGCGCGAACCGCCACGTCGCGACCAGGACGACCACCGAGGTGATCAGGACCAGCGTCACGAACAGGCGGTTACCGAACTCGACCCACGCGTGGGTGAGCGAATCTCCCTTGGAGCTAGCCGCGACCAGGCTCTGCCTGGTGCACTCCGGCCAGTCGGGGCAGCCGAGGCCGGACTGGCTCAGCCGGACCGCCGCCCCGGTGGCGATGCTGCCGGCCGTGGCGACCACGCCGGCCAGCGCGATGACGCGCATCGACGCGGCTGAAGGCCAGAGCACAGGGGCCGCGATCCTGGCCAGCCCGCGCCGCACCGCTGAACCGCGAGCGGGCGCCGGCGGCGCGGTCTTCGAGGCGAGGTCGGCGGGCACCCACCCATCGTAGGGTCGCGCGGCGTCATGCGGCCGGCGGCCCTGCCAGTCAGGGCGGGCCAGGCCGGGCCTGCCCCGTCACCGTCGCTGGCGGTACGCGCGGCGCCGCCGGGCACCGGCGCCGGAGGAGATCTATTCCCACCGGAACGTCCGCGCGGCCACCCCGATCGCCGCCGCCGCCCACACCGCCAGCACCAGGAAATCCGCGGCCGGGAACCCGCCCGCGTGCTGCAGCACCTGATGCAGCCCGTCAGACAGCGCACCCGACGGCAGCAGCTTGAGCGGTCCGCGCGCGCCCGGCGGGAACTTGGTCAGCGGGAACAGCACCCCGCCCACGCCGAGCAGCACCAGGTAGACCAGGTTGGCCGCGGCCAGGGTCGCCTCGGCGCGCAGCGTCCCCGCCAGCAGCAGCGCGAGCCCGCTGAAGGCTGCGGTCCCGACGGCCACCAGCAGCACGGCCCAGACGACGCCCGCGGCCGTGCTGTGCGGCTGCCAGCCCAGGGCCAGGCCCACCACGACGATGATCAGCACCTGGACCAGTTCCACCGCGATGACCGTGCAGGTCTTGGCGGCGATCAGCCCGCCGCGCGACAGCGGCGTGGCCCCGAGGCGCTTCAGCACGCCGTAGCGCCGCTCGAAGCCGGTCGCGATCGCCTGGCTGGTGAACGCGGTGGACATCACGGCGAGCGCGATGATCCCCGGAACCAGGAAGTTGACCCGGTCGAGCCGCGTCCTGGAGCCGATGTTGATGAATGACTCCAGGCTGACGCCGACGAGCAGCAGCACCGGGATGATCAGGATGAGCAGCAGCTGCTCGCCGTTGCGGACCAGGGTCCTGGCCTCGAGCGAGGACTGCGCCGCGACCATCCGCGCCAGCCTGGCCGCTCCCGGCGCGGGACGGAACTGGGAAGACCCGGCCGTGGCGTCAGGCGGGGCGCTGGCCGCGGACGGCGCGGTCATGAACGAAGCTCCCGCCCGGTCAGCTCCAGGAAGACATCCTCCAGCGTCCGGCTCTCCACGCTCAGGCCGTTGGCCAGCACCCCGTGCTCGGCGCACCAGCCGGTGACCGCGGCGAGCAGTTGCGGATCCACCCGGCCCTGCACCTCGATGACGTAATGACCTGCGGGCGACTCCTTGGCGGCGGTGCCGCAAGGCAGGGCCGACAGCAGGCTGTCGGTGCTCAGCCCCGGCTCGGCCCGGAACCTGAGCTGGCCGTCGGTGCCGGTCAGCTCGGCCGGGGTCCCTTTCGCCACCAGCCGGCCGTGGTCGATGATGACGACGCCGTCCGCTAGCCGTTCGGCTTCCTCCATGAAATGCGTGCTGAGTACGATGCTGACTCCTGCGGTCCGCAGTTCCGCGATCAGCTCCCAGGTGGCGTGCCGCGCCTGGGGGTCGAGGCCGGCCGTCGGCTCGTCCAGGAAGACGAGTTCCGGCCGGCCGATGATGGCCGCGGCCAGCGACAGCCGCTGCTGCTGGCCACCGGACAGCCGCCGGCACGGGACGCGCACGCTGCCGGCCAGGCCGAGCCGGTCTAGCAGCGCCGCCGGGTCCAGCGGGTGGGCGTAGAAGCTCGCGATCACGCGCAGGTATTCGCCCGCCGGCACGGCCTGCGGCAGCCCGCCGGCCTGGAGCATGACGCCGACCCTGGGCCGCAGCGCCCTGGCGTCGCGGACCGGGTCGAGGCCGAGCACGCGCACCGTGCCCTGATCCGGCCGCCGGTAACCCTCGCAAATCTCGATCGTGGTGGTCTTACCCGCGCCGTTCGGGCCGAGCAGTGAGGTGATCTTCGCCTGCCCGGCCGCGAGCGTCAGCCCGTCCACCGCGGCCGCGCCGCGGTACCGCTTGACCAGGCCGGTGACCACCACGGCCGGGGGGCTGCTCACGGAAGCCGAGTCTATGGGCCGCGGCCCGCGGGCCGGGCTGTTGACCCCGGGCCGGGCTGTTGCTCCCGGCTTGCGCGGCTGCCGGTCCTCAGGCCCGCTGCAGGCAGCGGGCCCCGGCCGCGGCGACCAGGGCGCGGAACAGGCGGTGGTCCTGGCCGGCCTCGGGATGCCACTGCACGCCCAGCGCGAACCCGGACCCGTCCAGGCCCGGCACGTTCGGTTCGGCCGACCCGAACTCGACCGCCTCGATGACCCCGTCCGCGGTCCACGCGGAGGCGATCAGCCCCTCGCCGAGCCGGTCAACGGCCTGGTGGTGGTGGGTCGGCACCGCAATCTCGTGCTGCGGCCGCGGGTCACCGAGCACCCCGGCCAGCCTGCTGCCCGTGGCGACCTTCACCAGGTGTGACCCGTAGCCGCCGGAAACCGGCGAATGCCCGTCGTGACCGACCAGGTCGGGCAGGTGCTGGTGCAAGGTGCCGCCGCGGGCCACGTTCAGCACCTGCATGCCGCGACAGATGCCGAGGAAGGCCAGCCCATGCTCCAGCGCGGCCGAGACCAGCGCGAACTCGGCCGTGTCGCGGTCAGGCCGGATACCGTCGGTCTGCGGGTGCGGCGGCGCGCCGAACTCGGCAGGGTCGATGTCCCCGCCGCCGGCCAGGATGAGCCCATCCAGCCGCGAGACGGTCTCCTCGATGCCCCGAAGCGGCGGCAGCAGCACCGGGATGCCGCCCGCTGCCGCGACGCTGTCCGGGTAGCGGCGCGGCAGCAGCACGGCCGCGGTATCCCACGCTCCCCAGCACGCTTGCTCCGCGTAGCTGCTGATCCCGATGACGGGACGCCCGCCCCCGGCCTGCCCATCGCCGGCCCGCAAACCCGGACTCGCGTGCCATTTCGTGTCGGTTGTCACGATTGTCGAGGTTACCCGGGTTACCCAGGCCCCCGTGGCCCCTCACGCCAAGTCAGCCGCCATGATCCGGCCGCCCCCGCGGCACCAGCCCGCCGGGCCACCCCCCTCGGCACCGGCCACCGGCCGCCGGGTTACAGCGGGGTCACGTAGGCGGCCGAGATGCCGCCGTCCACCATGAAGCAGGACGCGGTGATGTATGACGCGTCGTCGCTGGCCAGGAACGCGACCGCGGCGGCGATCTCCTCAGCCTCGGCGAACCGGCCCGTCGGCACGTGCACCAGCCGCCGGGCTGCGCGCTCGGGATCGGCGGCGAACAGCTCGCGCAGCAGCGGCGTGTTGACCGGGCCGGGGCACAGCGCGTTCACCCGGATGCCCTCGCGGGCGAACTGCACCCCGAGCTCGCGGCTCAGGGCGAGCACGCCGCCCTTGGACGCGGTGTAGGAGATCTGCGAGGTGGCCGAGCCCAGCACGGCGACGAACGATGCCGTGTTGATCACCGAGCCCCGGCCCTGGCGCCGCATGTAGCCGATCGCGTGCTTGCAGCACAGGTACACCGAGGTCAGGTTGACCTGCTGGACCCGGTGCCACGCGTCCAGGTCGGTGGTCAGGATCGAGTCGTCGTCGGGCGGAGAGATGCCGGCGTTGTTGAAGGCGATGTTGACGCTGCCGTAGGCGTCGTGCGCGGTGGCGTAGATCCGCTGCACGTCGTCCTCGGCGGAGACGTCAGCGCGGACGAACAGGCCGCCGGTCTCGTCGGCCACCTGCTTGCCGGCCGGCTCGTCCACGTCCACGGCGACGATCCTGGTGCCCTCGCTGGCTAGCCGCATGGCGGTGGCCAGGCCGATCCCGCTGCCCGCACCCGTGATCACCGCCACCCGGTCCGCTAGGCCGCGCATCCGCCTCAGTCCTCCGTCGCGATGAACAGGTTCTTGGTCTCGGTGAAGGCATCCAGGGCGTCCGGGCCGAGCTCGCGGCCGAGCCCGGACTGCTTGAACCCGCCGAACGGCGTCCAGTACCGGACCGACGAGTGCGAGTTGACCGACAGGTTGCCCGCTTCCACCGCGCGCGCGACGCGCAGCGCGCGGCCCACGTTCTGGGTCCAGATCGAGCCGGACAGCCCGTACGGCGTGTCGTTCGCGATCGAGATCGCCTCGGCTTCGTCCTCGAACGGCAGCACCGCGACCACCGGGCCGAACACCTCCTCGGTGAACGCCGGGTCGTCGCGGCGCACCGGGGCGAGCACCGTAGGCGGGTACCAGAAGCCGGGTCCCGCGGGGGCCGAGCCGCGGACCGCCACCGGCGCGCCGTCGGGCACGTACCCGGCGACCCGGGCCCGGTGGGCCGCCGAGATCAGCGGACCCATCACGGTGTCCGCGCGGGCCGGGTCGCCGACCCGGATGCCGGTCACGGCCGGCTCGAGCAGCTGCATGAACTCGTCGAAGACGCTGCGCTGCACGAGGATCCGCGACCGGGCGCAGCAGTCCTGCCCGGCGTTGTCGAACACGGCCTGCGGCGCGCTGGCCGCGGCACGGTCCAGCCGCGCGTCGGCGAACACGATGTTGGCGGACTTCCCGCCGAGCTCCAGGGTCAGCCGCTTCACGCTGGCCGCGCAGCCGGCCATCACCTGCCGCCCGGTCTCGGTAGAGCCGGTGAACACGATCTTGCGCACCGATGGATGGTCCACCAGCCGACTGCCGACCACGCTGCCCTGGCCAGGCACGACCTGGAACACCCCCGGCGGGAGCCCGGCCTCGAGCCCGAGCTCGGCGATCCGGATCGCGGTCAGCGGGGTGAGCTCAGCCGGCTTGGCGATCACCGGGTTCCCCGCGGCCAGCGCGGGAGCCAGCCCCCAGGCCAGGATCGGCATCGGGAAGTTCCACGGCACGATGAGCCCTACCACCCCGACCGGCTCGGCGAACGTGACGTCAAGCCCGCCGGGCACCGGGATTTGCCGGCCGCAGAGCCGTTCCGGCGCGGCGGAGTAGTACCGCAGCACGTCGGCCACGTGTCCCGCTTCCCACCGGGCCTGGCCGACGGGGTGCCCGGAGTTGGCGATCTCCAGCCCGGCCAGCTCTTCCGCGTGGTCGTCCACGGCCGCGGCGAAGTCGCGCAGCAGCCGGGCCCGGTCGGCAGGGGTGACCGCGCGCCACCCCGGCTGCGCGCCGAGGGCGCGCGCGACGGCCTCGTCGGCCTGCTCCGCGGACGAGGACGGCACGGTGGCGACCGGCTGCTCGGTGGCGGGATTGAGCACGGTGAACTCGGACATCCGGATCTGTCTCTCGTCGGGCTACAGGCGCTCGAAGCCGCGGCGCAGCTCCCAGTCGGTCACTGCGGAGCCGAACTCCTCGAGCTCCGTCCTGGCGTAGTTCGCGTAGTGGTCGACCACCTCGGCGCCGAACGCGCTGGCCGCCAGGTCGCTCTTCTGCCACAGCTCGAGCGCGTCGGCCAGGGTGCGCGGCAGCCGCGGGCCGGTGTCAGTGTAGGCGTTGCGGGTGAAGGCAGGCTCGAGCGGCAGCTGGTTGTCGATGCCGTGCAGCCCGGCCGCGATCATGGCCGCCACGGCGAGGTGCGGATTGACGTCACCGCCCGGCGCCCGGTTCTCCGCCCGCAGCCCCAGGCCGTGCCCGACCAGCCGCAGCGCGCAGGTCCGGTTGTCCACCCCCCAGCGGACCGCGGTGGGCGCGAAGCTGCCGGCCTGGTAGCGCTTGTAGGAGTTCACGTTGGGCGCGTACCACAAGGTCAGCTCGCGCAGCGCGGCGAGCTGGCCGGCCAGGAAATGCTGTCCGGTCGCCGACAGCCCGTGCGGGCCGTCGCCCGCCAGCAGCGGTTCGCCGTCGGCCGTCCGCAGCGACAGGTGGATGTGGCAGGAGTTGCCCTCGCGCTCGTTCGGCTTGGCCATGAACGTGATGCTCATGCCCTCCTGGGCCGCGATCTCCTTCGCTCCGGTCTTGTAGATCGAGTGATTGTCGCTCGTGGTGAGGGCCTCGGCGTAGCGGAAGGCGATCTCGTGCTGGCCCAGGTTGCACTCGCCCTTGGCCGACTCGACGTACATGCCCGCGCCGGCCATGCCGTTGCGGATCCGGCGCAGCAGCGGCTCGACCCTGGCGGTGCCGAGGATCGAGTAGTCGACGTTGTACTGGTTCGCCGGGATCAGGTCCCTGTACTGTTTGGCGCCCGCCTGCTCGTAGGAGTCGCGGAACACCAGGAACTCCAGCTCGGTACCCGCCATCGCCTGCCAGCCGCGCTCGGCCAGCCGCTGCACCTGCGCCCGCAGGATCTGCCGCGGCGATGCCACCACCGGGGCGCCGCCCTCCCAGGCCAGGTCGGCGATGACCATCGCCGTGGCCGGCTGCCAGGGGACCGCGCGCAGCGTGCTCAGGTCGGGGACCAGGAGGAAGTCGCCGTAGCCGCGGTCCCACGACGACATCGCGTACCCGTCCACGGTGTTCATGTCCACGTCCACCGCGAGCAGGTAGTTGCAGCCCTCGGCGTGCCCGCTGGCCAGCACCTCGTCGATGAAGAACTCTGCCGACAGCCGCTTGCCGGCCAGCCGCCCCTGCATGTCGGTGAAGGCGAGCACGACGGTGTCGATCGCTGCGGCCTCGGCCTCGACGCGCAGCTGCTCGGCCGTGAGCAGCCCGGGCCGGCGGCCAGGGTTGCTCCCGGCACCTGGCTTGGTCATCCGACTCCGCCCTAGCTCGCGAGTTCCCGTTCGATGGCGGCCAGCTCCTCCGGCGAACCCTGGACCCTGGGCCCGGTGAACCACTTGCGGGCCGAGACCAGCCAGTAGACCCCGGCGAAACCGATGACCGCCACCACCGCCACGACCGTGTAGTTAAAGGTCTTCCAGGTGACCGGGCTGAGCGTCGGCAGCATGAACAGGAAGAAGATGATGACCACCCAGACGACGGCGATCCACCCCACCACGTAGCTCCACCGGCCCAGGTGCCACGGCCCGCGCCGGAAGCTGGCACCCTGCCGCAGCCGCAGGAAGGTGGGGGACACGTACGCGATGTATAGCCCGATCACCGCGATCGACGTGACAGCGGCGTAGGCCGCGCTGTTCCACAAGTACGGCAGGCCGAGTATGAACGCGCCGGCGGCGGCGAGCCAGATCGCGTTGGTGGGCGTCCTGGTCCGCTTGTTCACCCGGTGCCAGATCGACGAGCCGGGCAGCGCGCCGTCCCTGGAGAAGGCGTAGATCATCCGCGAGTTCGCGGTGACCGAGGACATGCCGCAGAACAGCTGGGCCCCGATCACGACGAGCACCATCACCTTGGCGGTGGTCGCGCCCAGGGCGTCGATGAAGATCTGGACCGGCGGCTCGCCCGTGGCCGTGGCCACCGTCGCGGCGTAGTGCTGGATGCCGAAGGTGAGCCCGATCAGCAGCAGCCACCCGGCGAACAGGGAGACCACGATCGACATGACGATGCCGCGCGGGCCCTTGGTGGCCGCGCCGACGGTCTCCTCGGTCATATGCGCCGATGCGTCATAGCCGGTGAAGGTGTACTGGGCCAGCAGCAGGCCGAGCGCGAGCACGTAGAGGGTGCTGTGCCAGCCGGTCAGATTTACGATCTTGGTGAACACGAAGCTTGCCGACTGGTGGTGCGCCGGCACGAACGCCAGCAGGCCGACGATGAGCAGCACGCCGACGATGTGCCACCAGACGCTGATGTCGTTCAGCAGCGCGACCAGCCGGATGCCGAACTGGTTCAGCAGGCCGTGCAAGAGCAGCACGCACGCGTAGATGATGATGGTGACCCAGTGGTAGGTGGGCGTGCCGAACACCAGGTTCAGCCAGGCGTTGATGAAGAACGCGGCGCCGAAGTCGATCCCGGCCGTGACCGCGACCTGGCCGAGGAAGTTGAACCAGCCGGTGAACCAGGACCACACCGGGCCCCGGCCCGGCCGGGCCAGCTTGGCCGCCCAGTAGTACAGCCCGCCCGCGGTCGGGAAGCTGGAGCAGACCTCGGCCATGGCCAGCCCGACCATCAAGGTCATCACGCCGACGAACGGCCAGCCCCAGACGATGGCGACCGGGCCGCCGGTGATCATCCCGAAGCCGTACAGCGTCATGCAGCCGGACAGGATCGAGATGATCGTGAACGATACGGCGAAGTTCGAGAAGCCGGACATCCGGCGGCGCAGTTCCTGCGCGTAACCCATCTCGTGCAGACGCCGCTCGTCATCGGTCAGCGCTTCGGCTGCCCCTGCCCCAGCGGCTTGCTCGTTAACCGACACGGCGTGCTCCCTCGTGTCCGCGGGCCGCGCGCCGGGAGCCCCGGCGGGTGGCGCCGAGCGGGCCGGCCCTGACGGGCCGTGCGCCAAAATGGTCTGGTATGAGACCATTTGTGGGTAGAACCCCCGGCGATGTCAAGACCCCAGCAACGAGGGCTATCGCGGTGACCGAGGGACCCAGGCCGGCCAGCTTGCTGCGGCCGGTCCGCGCCGGGAACGCCTTCGAGGAGACCGTCGAGCGGCTGCTCACCGCGATCCGGCTCGGCGTGGTCGGGCCGGGAGAGCGATTTCCTCCTGAACGGGAGTTCGCTAACCAGCTGGGGATCAGCCGGATCACGCTGCGCGAGGCCCTTCGCGAGCTGCAGCGGGCCGGCGACGTGGAATCACGCCGGGGACGCCGTGGCGGCACCTTCGTCACGGCGCCGCCGCCGCCGCCCAGCCGCGGGGAGGCGCGGCGCATCGCCCGCGAGCAGCCCGGCAGCCTGGCCGACGCGCTGACGTTCCGGATGGCCATCGACATCGGCGCCGCCCAGACGCTGGCCCAGCAGGTCGCCGGGCAGCTGCCGGGCGACGAGGGGGAGACGGTGCGTGCGGTGCTGTCCCGGCGCCTGGCCGACGTCAACAGCGCGTCGCCGCGCGACTACCGGCGCCTGGACACCCTGTTCCACCTCGCCATCGCCGAGCTGACCGGATCCGGCCTGCTGGCCGGCGCCGCCACCGACGCCCGGATGAGGCTGAACGACCTGCTCAACGCGATCCCGATCCTGCAGCACAACATCGACCACACGGCCGTCCAGCACGCCGCGATCGCGGCGGCCATCCTGGCCGGCGACCCGGAGGCGGCCAGGCAGGCGGTTACCGAGCACCTGGAGGGCACCGCCGCCCTGCTCCGCGGCTTCCTGGCCTGACCGGACGGCTACTCGACGGTGACGCTCTTGGCCAGGTTCCGCGGCTTGTCGATGTCCCGGCCGAGGGTGACCGCGACGTGGTAGGCGAACAGCTGCAGCGGGATGGTCAGCAGGATCGGGTTCAGCTCCGGCTCGGTGCGCGGCACGCTGATCACCGCGTCGGCCAGGCCGCCGGGCAGGTCGGCGCTGGTCACCGCGATGACCGGGCCGCCCCGCGCCTTGACCTCCGCCACCGTGCCGATGTTCTTGGCCACCAGCTCGTCGCCGGGTATGACGGCCACCGTCGGCATGCCCGGGTCGATCAGCGCGAGCGGGCCGTGCTTGAGCTCGGAGGCCTGGTAGGCCTCCGCGTGCAGGTAGGAGATCTCCTTGAGCTTCTGCGCGCCCTCGCGGGCGACCGGCCAGCCGCGGACCCGGCCGGTGTAGAACATGTGCTGCGCGCCCGAGTACCGCTTGGCCACCTCGGCGATCTGCTCCTCGGCCGCCAGCACCTCCGCGATCTGGCCGGGCAGCGCGCGCAGGCCGGCCACGATCCGCTGGCCGTCGGCGAACGACAGGTCCCGCACCCGGCCGAAGAGCAACCCCAGCATCGCGAACGAGACCGCCATGTTCGTGACCGCCTTGGTGGAGGCCACCGCGACTTCGGGGCCGGCGTGCAGGAAGATCCCGTTGCCGCAGGCGCGCGCGATCGCGCTGCCGACCACGTTGACCGCGCCCATCAGCCGGCCGCCCTTGCGCTGCAGCTCGCCGATGGCGGCGAGCGTGTCCAGCGTCTCGCCGGACTGGCTGACCGCGACGAACAGCGTGTCCGGGTCGATCACCGGGTTGCGGTAGCGGAACTCCGAAGCCGGCTCGGCGTCGGCGGGCAGCCGGGCCAGCTCCTCCATCAGGCCCGCGCCGAGCTGGGCCGCGTAATAGGCCGACCCGCAGCCGAGGAACTTCACCCGGCGGATCGCGTGCACGTCCCGCGCGGTGACCTCGATGCCGCCGAGCCTGGCCGTGGCGAACTGGTCGTCGAGCCGGCCCAGCAGCGCACGGGCGACCGCGTCCGGCTGCTCGTGCATCTCCTTGTGCATGAAGTCCGGCGAGTCGCCGAGCTCGTAATCCTCGGCGGTCACGTCCACCGTGGTGGTCTGCCGGTCGATGGGCCGCGCCTCGCGGGTGCTGGTGCGGAAGTCCGCCGCGCTCAGCGTGGCGATCTCGCCGTCCTCGAGGTAGGCCACCTGCTGGGTGTGCCGGACCAGCGCGGCCACGTCCGAGGCCACCAGCGTCTCGCCCTCGCCGATGCCGATGACCAGCGGGCTGCCGTTGCGGGCCGCGACCAGCTCGCCCGGCTGCCGTGCGTCGAGCACGACCAGGCCGTAGGTGCCCTCGACCCGCTGCAGGGTCGTCCTGACCGCGTCCTCGAGTGAGCCCGCGCCGGCCTCGAGCGCCGCCGCGATCAGGTGCGCGAGGGCCTCGGTGTCGGTCTCGGAGCGCAGCGTGACGCCCTGGGCGGTCAGATCGGCCCGGAGCCGTTCGGAATTCTCGACGATGCCGTTGTGCACGACGGCGACGCGGCCGCTGGCGTCGGTGTGCGGGTGGGCGTTGACGTCGTTCGGCTCGCCGTGCGTGGCCCACCGGGTATGCGCGATGCCCGAGGTCGCCGGGGGCGGCGCACCGACCAGCTCACGCAGGCCCGCCACCCGGACCGCGGCCTTGGTGACCCGCAGCCGCCCGCGAGCCGGGACCGCCAGGCCGGCCGAGTCGTAACCGCGGTACTCGAGCCTGCGCAGCCCCTCGAGCAGGATGGGGGTGGCCTCGCGCTGGCCGACGTAACCGACAATCCCGCACATGCGCGTTCCCTTCTCGCTGCCGGCCCGCGGCTCCCGACCGGACGGGCCTGCTCAGCCGTATACGATCCTGCGCAGCTGCCGCTGCGACGCGGCGGGAGCTGCCACCGGCCGGCCGGCCAGCTCGGCGGCGATGATCGCCCAGATCTCGGTCGTTCCGGTGGCGGCGGTGCAGCTCGGCGTGCCGGCGGCGGACGAACTGCTCGGTCGTCTCCGCGAAGTAGCCGATCACGTCGCTGACCACCCGTGCGGCGGTGGCCTGCGGCAGCCCCGTGGAGGCGACCACATGCCGGACCAGATCCTGCGGCGCAGGCGGGCTCACGACAGGCGAGCGTGCCAGACGCCACCGCTCGGGTCAAGAATCTGCCCGGAATCGGGCAGAATTACGCTCGTTGGTAGAAAGCGCGTGTATCACGGACACCACGGGTCACCTGAGCACCCCGGGCAGAATGTGCGGGCTGTCACACGTGATCGTGTTGCGGGACAGGAAGCATTTACGCCACACTGATGTTGTGAAATACATGCGGGTGAGAGCGGATTCGACACCCGGCGCGACGATAACCGGCGCCGGGAGTTCGGCCGTGCCCGAGCCGGGCGGGTCAGAGCGCGGCACCCGCGCCCGGGTGGCCCGGCTGATCCTGGAGCTCGGCCCGTCTACCGCGTCCTCGCTCGGCACCAGGCTCGGGCTGACCCCGGCGGCGATCCGCCGCCACCTGGACAACCTGCTCGCCGACGGCATGATCGAGACCAGGATGGCCCGGGCTCAGCGCGGCCGCGGACGCGGCAGGCCGGCCAGGCTGTTCGCCATCACCGACGCCGGGCGCAGCGCGTTCGAGCACGCCTACGACGACCTGGCCGCCGGCGCGCTGCGCTTCCTGGCCGCGACCAGCGGTCCGCAGGCGGTGACGGAGTTCGCCCGCCATCAGCTGGCCGACCTGGAGAGCAGGTACGCGCCCGTGGTCGCGGCCGCGCCGGCCGAGCAGCGGGTGCAGGCGCTGGCCCAGGCGCTGTCGGCCGACGGGTACGCCGCCTCGGCCACCAGCACCCCGGCCGGCGGGGCCGGCACCCAGCTGTGCCAGCATCACTGCCCGGTGGCCCATGTGGCTGCGCAGTTCCCCGAGCTGTGCGAGGCAGAGACCGAGGTATTCGGCCGGCTGCTGGGCACGCCGGTGCAGCGGCTGGCTACGATCGCCCGCGGTGACGGTGTCTGCACCACGCACGTCAGCGACCGCTCGCTCGCGGCCGGCGGGGCACCCGACAGGCCGCGAGGCCAGGAACCAATGACAGGTACACGGAGTCCGGAGGGCTCTTCGATATGACGACTACCGCACCTTCTGAGCTCGAGGGCCTCGGCTCCTACAAGTTCGGCTGGGCTGACTCCGACGTCGCGGGCGAGGCCGCGCGCCGCGGCCTGTCCGAGGATGTGGTCCGCGACATCTCGGGCAAGAAGAACGAGCCCGAGTGGATGCTGGAGCTGCGGCTGCGGGGGCTGCGGATGTTCGGCCGCAAGCCGATGCCGTCCTGGGGCGCGGACCTGTCCGGCATCGACTTCGGCAACATCAAGTACTTCGTCCGGTCGACCGAGAAGCAGGCTGCCAGCTGGGACGAGCTGCCGGCCGACATCAAGAACACCTACGACCGGCTCGGCATCCCCGAGGCGGAAAAGCAGCGGCTGATCGCCGGCGTGGCCGCCCAGTATGAGTCCGAGGTCGTCTACCACAAGATCCGCGAGGACCTGGAGGAAAAGGGCGTCATCTTCCTGGACACCGATACCGCGCTGCGCGAGCACCCGGATCTGTTCCGGGAGTACTTCGCCACGGTGATCCCGCCGGGCGACAACAAGTTCGCCGCGCTGAACACGGCGGTCTGGTCCGGCGGCAGCTTCATCTACGTGCCCCCGGGCGTGAACGTGGAGATCCCGCTGCAGGCCTACTTCCGGATCAACACCGAGAACATGGGCCAGTTCGAGCGGACCCTGATCATCGTCGACGAGGGCGCCAACGTGCACTACGTCGAAGGCTGCACCGCGCCGATCTACAAGTCCGACTCGCTGCACTCGGCGGTGGTCGAGATCATCGTGAAGAAGGACGCCCACTGCCGGTACACCACGATCCAGAACTGGTCGAACAACGTATACAACCTGGTCACCAAGCGGGCCGTGGCGCAGGCCGGGGCGAGCATGGAGTGGGTGGACGGGAACATCGGCTCCAAGGTCACGATGAAGTACCCGGCGGTGTACCTGATGGGCGAGCACGCCACCGGCGAGACGCTGTCGGTCGCGTTCGCCGGCGAGGGCCAGCACCAGGACGCCGGGGCGAAGATGGTGCACTGCGCGCCGAACACGTCGTCCCAGATCATCTCGAAGTCGGTGGCGCGGGCCGGCGGCCGGACCTCCTACCGCGGGCTGGTCAACGTGCAGGAGGGCGCCGAGCACTCCAAGTCGACGGTGAAGTGCGACGCGCTGCTGGTGGACAGCATCAGCAGGTCAGACACCTACCCGTACGTGGACGTGCGCGAGGACGACGTGGAGATGGGCCACGAGGCCTCGGTGTCCAAGATTTCCGAGGACCAGCTGTTCTACCTGATGAGCCGGGGCATGACCGAAGACGAGGCCGCGGCCACGATCGTCCGCGGCTTCGTGGAGCCGATCGCCCGCGAGCTGCCGATGGAATACGCGCTCGAGCTGAACCGGCTGATCGAGCTCCAAATGGAGGGGGCGGTCGGCTGATGGCCGGGATCGGCCGGGCGCCGGAAAGCGCGGCGCCCGTTTCCAGGCTGCACCAGCTGCAGTCGTTTGACCTCGCCGACTTCCCCGTGCCCACCGGGCGCGAGGAGGACTGGCGTTTCACGCCGCTGCGCCGGCTGCGGGATCTGACGGACGACACCCCGCTGGCCGAGGGAAAGGTGACCGTGGAAACGGACGCCGCCCCCGGCGTCGTCGTGGAGCAGGCCGAACGGGACGATGCCAGGCTCGGCCGCTCGTTCGTGCCGGGCGACCGGGTGAGTGCCCGCGCGTTCGCCTCGTTCGGCCAGGCCACCGTCATCACGGTGCCGGCCGAGACGGTGGCCAGGAGGCCTACCGTGGTCACGGTGCGCGGCGATGACGGGCAGGGCGTCTCGTTCGGGCACCTGCTCGTGGACGTGCAGCCGATGGCCCAGGCAGTGGTCGTCCTCGATCACGCCGGCAGCGCGACCTACGCCGACAACGTCGAGCTGGCGGTCGGCGACGGCGCGTCGCTGCAGGTGGTGAGCCTGCAGGACTGGGCCGACGACGCGGTGCACGTCTCCTACCATCACGCGCGGCTCGGCCGCGACGCCTCGATCCGGCACGCCGCGGTGTCGCTGGGCGGCGGCCTGGTCCGGCTCGCGCCTTCGGTCCGGTACGCCGGGCCTGGCGGCGACGCGGAGCTGCTCGGGATGTACTTCGCCGACGCCGGCCAGCACCTGGAGCACCGGCTTCTCGTCGACCACGCGATGCCCAACTGCCGCAGCCGGGTGGACTACAAGGGCGCGCTGCAGGGCCGGGACGCACACGCGGTGTGGATCGGCGACGTGATCATCCGGGCCGAGGCGACCGGCACCGACACCTACGAGCGGAACCGGAATCTCGTGCTGACCGACGGGACCAGGGTCGACTCGGTGCCGAACCTGGAAATCCTCACCGGCGAGGTGGTGGGCGCCGGGCACGCGAGCGCCAGCGGCCGGCTGGAGGACCAGCACCTGTTCTACCTGATGGCCCGGGGCATCCCGGAGGCCGAGGCGCGGCGGCTGGTGATCCGCGGGTTCTTCGGCACGCTGATCGACCGGATCGGGATCCCGCAGGTGGCCGAGCGGATCGCCGCCGGGATCGAGCTGGAGCTGTCATGATCGAGTCGCAGCAGCGGCCGGCGGGTTCATCCGGGTCTGCGCGCTGTCCGACCTGCCCGACGAAGGGGCGATCGGGATCGAAGTGGACGGCGAGCCGGTCGCGATCATCAGGGCCGAGGGTGAGATATACGCCCTGCGCGATGTCTGCTCGCACGCCGAGATCCCGCTGTCCGAGGGCGAGATCTACGACCACACGGTGGAGTGCTGGCTGCACGGGTCCTGCTTCGACCTGCGCACTGGGAACCCCACCGGGCCTCCGGCCACCGAGCCGGTGCCGACCTACCAAGTGAAGATCCAGGGCGACGACATCTACGTCTCGCTCAGCTGACATACAGGAGAAGTACGAAAAATGGCCACCCTTGAGATCCGTGACCTGCACGTGAGCGTGGAGGAGGCGGCCGGCGGCAGCCGGGAGATCCTGCGCGGCGTGGATCTCTGCGTGCCCGCCGGGCAGACGCACGCCATCATGGGGCCGAACGGCTCCGGCAAGTCAACCCTCGCGTATGCAATCGCCGGCCACCCGAAGTACCAGGTGACCAGCGGGTCGGTCACCATCGACGGCGAGGACGTGCTGGCCATGAGCGTGGATGCGCGCGCGCGCGCCGGGCTCTTCCTGGCCATGCAGTACCCGGTCGAGGTGCCAGGGGTGTCCGTGTCGAACTTCCTGCGCACGGCGATGACCGCGGTCCGCGGCGAGGCGCCGAAACTGCGCGACTTCACCAGGCAGCTGCGCACGTCGATGGAAGAACTGTCCATCGACCCGGAGTTCGCGCAGCGGAACCTCAACGAGGGGTTCTCCGGCGGGGAGAAGAAGCGGCACGAGATCCTGCAGCTCGAGCTGCTCGACCCGAAGATCGCCATCCTCGACGAGACCGACTCCGGCCTGGACATCGACGCGCTGAAGGTCGTGGCCGAGGGGATCAACCGGTTCCGTGAGGGCGAGAACCACGGGGTGCTGCTGATCACGCACTACACCCGGATCCTGCGGTACGTGCAGCCGGACTTCGTGCATGTGTTCGTGGCCGGCCGCATCGTCGCCGAAGGAGGCTCTGAGCTGGCCGAAGAGCTGGAGCGCGACGGCTACGAGAAGTTCATCCACCCGGGGGCGGCGGCATGACCTTCGACGCGGCCCGGATCCGCAAGGACTTCCCGATCCTGGACCGGCAGGTGCGGGGCGGGCAGCCGCTGATCTACCTGGACAGCGCGAACACCTCGCAGAAGCCGCGCCAGGTGCTCGAGGCGATGGACGACTTCTACGAGCGGCACAACGCGAACATCCATCGGGCCAGCCACCAGCTCGGCGAGGAGGCCACCGAGGCCTACGAGGGCGCGCGGATCAAGGTCGGCGAGTTCGTCGGGGCCCGGGACGAGACCGAGATCGTGTTCACCAAGAACATCTCGGAGGCGATCAACCTCGTCGCCTACTCGATGAGCAACGCGACCACGGCCGGCGGTCCGGCCCGGCTCAGCCTCGGCCCCGGCGATGAGATCGTCATCACCGAGATGGAGCACCACTCCAACATCGTCCCCTGGCAGCTGCTCTGCCAGCGCACCGGGGCTACGCTGCGCTGGTTCGGGGTCACGCCCAGCGGCCGGCTGGATACCTCGGACATCGGTGACCTGATCACGCCGCGGACGAAGCTGGTCGCGCTGGCGCACCAGTCCAACGTGCTCGGCACCATCAACCCGGTCAGGGCCATCGCCGACGTGGCGCACGCCGCGGGCGCGCTGGTGCTGGTGGACGGTGCGCAGGCGGTCCCGCACATGCCGGTGGACGTGGCCGCGTCCGGCGCGGACTTCTACGGCTTCACCGGGCACAAGATGTGCGGCCCGACCGGCATCGGCGTGCTGTGGGCGCGGCGCGAGCTGCTCGACGAGATGCCGCCGTTCCTCGGCGGCGGCGAGATGATCGAAAGCGTCTGGATGGACCGGACAACGTTCGCCCCGCCCCCGCACAAGTTCGAGGCAGGCACGATGCCGATCGCGCAGGCCGTCGGGCTGGGAGCGGCGATCGACTACCTGAGCGAGGTCGGCATGGACGCGGTCCGGGCCCACGAGCTGGGCCTGATCGAGCATGCCCTGGACGTCCTCGCCCAGATCGAGGGGCTGCGCATCCTCGGGCCAACCGAATCCGCGGACCGGGGCAGCGCGATCTCGTTCACCGTCGAAGGGGTGCACCCGCACGACGTCAGCCAGGTGCTCGATGACCTGGGCATCGCGGTGCGGGCCGGACACCACTGCGCCTGGCCGCTGCACCGCGCGTTCGGCGTGCGAGCCAGCACCCGGGCCTCGTTCTACCTCTACAACCTCCGCGAGGAGGCCGACGCCCTGGCCGACGGGATCCGGCAGGCACAGCGGTTCTTCGCCAGCGCGTGACCGCCCGTACACCGACGCCGATGCGTAACCCGGCCCGGCCGGGGAAGATGCGGCAGCAGGCCGCGCGTTGCAAGGGGATGTGATGCAGCTCGAGTCGATGTACCAGGACATCATCCTGGACCACTACCGCCACCCGCACAACAAGGGACTGCGCGAGCCCTATGACGCGGAAGTCCATCACGTCAACCCGCTGTGCGGCGACGAGGTGACGCTCCGGGTCACGCTGAAGGCTGTCGACGGTGAGCCCGCCGTGGCCGACGTGTCCTACGACGCGCTGGGCTGCTCGATCAGCCAGGCCAGCGCGTCGGTGATGACCGAGCTGGTCATCGGCAAGAGCGTCGACGACGCGATGGCGGTCAGCCAGGGATTCCTCGAGCTCATGCAGTCCAAGGGCGCCGGCGAGCCGGACGAGGACCTGCTCGAGGACGGGGTCGCGTTCACCGGGGTGTCTAAGTACCCGGCGAGGATCAAGTGCGCGCTGCTGGGCTGGATGGCGTGGAAAGACGCCACCGCCCGCGCGCTGGAGGAGACATCATCATGACCGAGCCCGCTACCACCCAGGTCCCGGCCGCCGACCCGGCGGCTGGCGACGCATCGGCCGGCCTGCCGGCTTCGGCCGGACCGCAGACGGCCGGATCACAGACAGTCGGACCCCAGACAACAGACGGACCCGAGACAGAGGACATTGTCGAGGCGCTCCGCGACGTCGTGGACCCCGAGCTGGGCATCAACGTCGTGGACCTCGGCCTGGTGTACGGCGTCACCGTGGGCGAGGACCGGCTGGCCACCATCGACATGACGCTGACCAGCGCGGCCTGCCCGCTCACCGACGTGATCGAGGATCAGACCAGGTCCGCACTCGACGGCCTGGTCAACGACTTCCGCATCAACTGGGTCTGGCTGCCCCCGTGGGGACCGGACAAGATCACCGAGGATGGCCGCGAGCAGCTCCGCGCCCTGGGCTTCAACGTCTGATTCACCGGTTACGGGTAGTTCGCGACGTCCACGGGCATGTTGTTTCCGGGATTGGTCGAGGTCACCGGGCCGCCCGTGCCGTTGATGATCGAGTCGAGGCCGCCGGAGCCGGTGATCCACACGCCGAAGACGTCGTGGAACTGCACGCCGGACGTGTCCGGGGCCTGGAACGCCTCGGCGTCATGCAACGTAGCCGGCGTCTGGCTGAACACGACGTAGCTGCCCATCCCGTAGCCCTGGAACGTCCTGACGTTGCGGGTGACGAGGAACGCGGGATAGCCGTCCTGGTCCGGGGCCGCCATCCAGGCCTGCTGGCTGGGCGGGTCGTAGGGCAGCTCGTTCTGGAAGAAGATGTTCGTGCCGCCCTGGCCGGTCCAGATCACCTCGTTCTTCTGGTAGTGCTCGACTGCCAGGCCGTAGGAGGTTACGCCGTCCCCGGTGACCACCACCCCGGTGCTGGCCGTGTTGTCGGTCCAGCCCACCAGGTTGCCGTGGTCGGCGCGCCAGGCCCAGACGTCGTCGATGATCGAGTTGTCCGCGTTGTCCAGCAGGCTGACCGTCGCCCCGACCTTCATGGTCTCGGCGCCGCCGATGCGGAAGAAGATGTCCTGGACGAGGTCGGGGTTGCTCGCGCTGCCCGGGCTGTGCAGCGCAGTGCCCACCGAGAGCAGGGCCGGAGAGGTGACCGGGCCGGCGTCGATGATGAGCCCGGACAGCTTCACGCCTACGTTCGGCGCGACGACCATGGCCGGGTTGCCGCGTTGCGGCACCAGGGTGGCAAAACCCTGGCCGAGCACTACAGTGTCGGGGCGGCTGACCACGATGGGCTGGTCAAGGTCGTAGATTCCGGGGGTGAGGATGAGGTCGGCGCCCCGGGCCAGCGCGGCGTTGATGGCCGCCGTGGACGTGCCGGGGCTGGCCACGAAGAAGTCCGACAGGGGCAGTGAGGTGCCGGCCTCGCTGCCGCCGGCCCAGGAGGGGCCGGACGAGTCATGCTGGACCGCGGGCACGAACACCTGGTAAGCGCCGCCGGAGTCGGCGTACAGGAACGGTTCTTCCTCGCTCACCGGGCTGGCCGGCAGGACCGTGTTCTGCTGGCACTGGCCGGTGAAGACCGGTGCTGGCGCGCCCTGGACCCCGGAGTAGACCATGTTCCACAGCCCCTGAGGGCAGCCAGCGGCTCCGCCGATGCTGCTGTTGCGGACCATGTACTGCTGGTTGCCGTTGAAGTTGAGGTTGCCGCTGACCTGGCTATCGGCGATGAACCCCCCGCTGGCGAAGTTGTTGTTCGCGCAGTAGTCCTGGAAGGTGACGCTGCCGTTGATGATGGTCCGCCGGATCGGCGCGGCCTGGGACGCCGACCAGAACTCCGCGGTATTGGCGCAGCCCGCGCCGAACGCGTCCGCGACCGGCGGCGCGTAGGCCGGCGTCGAGCTCGGCAGGTGCACGTTGAGGGTCAGGTTCGACAGCGACCGCCAGAAGTTGTCGTCAGAGTTGCAGTCGCTGGTGCCGGCCGTGCACAGGTTGTTGAACACGTCGATGGCGCCGTTGATGACCGTGTCCTGAGCGGCGGAACCCAGCCCGGCCACCTCGGTGTAGTAACCGACCTGGAATACCAGGGGGCTGGCGGCGGACCCGTAAGTGCCGGGCAGGAAGAAAATGGCGTAACGCTGACTGTCAAACTGGCTGGCCACGGGGACCTGCTGGGCGGCGATGTTGTCGAGGTCGTTCTGGATAGCCGCCTGGCTCATCGTGTCGCTGAAGACGCAGACGTCAGGGCCGAAGGTGGCGACGTTCGCATCCGGGCAGGCCGGCGAGGACGAGGGCGCGTCCGGGCTCGCGGTGACCGCTCCGGCGGTCGCGGCGCCGGCCGGGGCCACGGCGAACCCGGAGCCGGCCAGCATTACCGCCGCCGCCAGCAGGAGCCGGCGTCTCAGCGAGCGGCTGGCCCGGCCGCTGCGGGCGCCGCCAGCGGGCCGGGCCCGGGCAAGATCACAGCGGCGGGCGGCACGCATCACGAGTTCCTCCTCGTCTGTCCGGCTGAGTCCGGGCCCTCCCTACCGCGATCGTCGGTCTTACTCCCTGTCCAGTCAAGGCCGGCTCTGCGTGATTATTTCCGGGCCAGGCGCCGGCTTCGCTAGTCTCGACCCGGTTCCCCGGACCCGCGCGGAGGGAGGTGGTGCACGGTGAAGCGCCCTGCCCGCGGCGGCGGACGGTGGGTGGAGGTCGCGCCACCCAGGCTGGCCGCCTGGCTCGAGTCGTTCGCCGGCCGGCATCAGGGCGCCGCCGTCACGGCGGCCGGGCGTGAAGTTGTGACGTTCACGGCCGGGGACGGAGCGGTAGCCGAGTGCCACGTCCCCTTCCCGCCGCTGCCCGGTGACGTCCCCGAAACCGTGGCCGCCGCGGCCGGCCTGATCTCCGGTCACGTGCAGGCTGCCCGGACGGTGGGCGTTCTGCTGGTTCGCCTCGGCGGCTACGCCGCGGGGGTGTTCACCGGCTCGCCGCCAAGGCTCGCCGCCTCGAAGGTGGGCTCGCGGCTGGTGCACGGGCGCAGCGCGGCCGGCGGCACGTCGCAGCACCGGTTCGCCCGCCGCCGCGAGAAGCAATCCGCCGAGGCGCTGTCGGCCGCGGCGGACACCGCGATCGCCGTGCTCGGGCCGTTCGGCGGCGGCCTTGACGCCGTGGTGTTCGGCGGCGACCGCCGGGCGGTCACGGCGCTGCACGACGACCGGCGGCTCAACCGGTTCTTCGACCTGGCCAGCGACCGGTTCCTCACCGTTCCCGATCCCCGGCTGACGGTGCTGCGCGATACCCCGCGCATGTTCAGCGCGATCAGGATCCGGCTCAACGAGCCAGGCTGAGCCTGGCGGCACGGCGCCGAAAATGCGGAAGGGCCGCGGAAAGTGCTCCGGTATACTGGTTGGCGTGTTGTCGCTCTGTGTCTGACGGACTGCCTGGCGCGGGGGTGGCGTGGGCCACGAGAAGTCCGTTTTGTCCTATTTTTCCGGAGTGGCAGCTCACATGATCACGGCAAAAGACATCGAACTGCGCGCGGGCGCGCGCCTGCTGCTGCACGAGGCGAGTTTCCAGATAGCGTCCGGTGACCGGATCGGGCTGGTCGGCAGGAACGGCGCGGGCAAGACCACGCTGGCCCAGGTGCTCGCGGGGCAGGCCCAGCCGGCCGCCGGCACCGTGCGGCGGTCCGGCTCCGTCGGCTACCTGCCGCAGGACCCGCGCACCGGTGACCTGGATGTGCTGGCCATGGACCGGGTGCTGTCCGCTCGCGGCCTGGACGAGCTGCTCGGCGGGATGCGCGCCGCCGAGGAGCAGATGGCCGCGGCCGACCCGGCCAGGCGCGACGCCGCGGTGCGCCGGTACGGGCACCTCGAGGAGCGGCTGACGGTCCTGGGCGGATACGCCGCGCAGGCGGAGGCGGCCTCGCTGGCGGCCAGCCTGGGCCTGCCAGGGCGGGTGCTCGGCCAGCCGCTGCGCACCCTGTCCGGCGGCCAGCGCAGGCGGGTAGAACTGGCCAGGATCCTCTTCGGCGGAGCGCAGACGCTGCTGCTCGACGAGCCGACCAACCACCTGGACGCCGACTCCGTCGGCTGGCTGCGCGACCATCTTCGGTCGTTCCGCGGCGGCCTGGTAGTGATCAGCCACGACGCCGGCCTGCTCGACGCGGTGGTCAACAAGGTGTTCTACCTGGACGCGCAGCGCTGCATGCTGGACCAGTACAGCCTGGGCTGGCGGGCCTACCTGGCCCAGCGCGAGACCGATGAGGCACGGCGCAGGCGCGAGCGGTCAACCAACGAGCGCAAGGCGGCCGCGCTGCATGCCCAGGCGGACAAGATGCGGGCCAAGGCGACGAAGGCCACGGCGGCCAAGGTCATGCAGCGCCGGGCCGAGCAGCTGCTGGCCGTGCTGCCTGCCGAGCCCAAGGCGGACAAGGTGGCCAAGCTTCGCTTCCCGGTGCCCGCGCCGTGCGGGCGAACTCCGCTGACCGCGGCCGGGCTGTCGAAGTCGTTCGGGTCGCTCGAGGTTTTCTCCGGCGTGGACGTGGCCGTGGATGCGGGCAGCCGGGTGGTAGTGCTGGGGCTGAACGGCGCGGGCAAGACGACCCTGCTCCGGCTGCTGGCCGGGCTGGACATGCCCGACGCCGGGATGGTCAGGCCCGGGCACGGGCTCAGGCTCGGCTACTACGCGCAGGAGCATGAGACGCTCGACGTGAGCCGCACCGTGATGGAGAACATGCGGTCGGCTGCGCCCGCGCTGACCGAGTCCGAACTGCGGCGCATCCTCGGCTCGTTCCTGTTCCCCGGCGACGACGTGAACAAGCCGGCCGGCGTGCTGTCCGGCGGCGAGAAGACCAGGCTCGCGCTGGCCATCCTCGTGGTGTCCGGAGCGAACGTGCTGCTGCTCGACGAGCCGACCAACAACCTCGACCCGGCCAGCCGGGCGGAGATCCTGGCGGCGCTGCGCGCCTACCGGGGCGCGATCGTGCTCGTCACGCACGACGAGGGTGCTGTCGAGGCGCTCGCTCCCGAGCGCGTCGTGCTGCTGCCTGACGGGGTGGAAGACGCCTGGAGCGACGACCTGACCGAGCTGGTGGCGCTGGCCTGAGCCGCCCGTGCAGCAGGCCGAGGCTGAAAAAGATACTGATCATTTGCCCGCAAGTGGCTAGCCGATCTCACTTTCATGAGTGATCATGGCGAGAGGTGGTGGTGACGCAGCGGTCACTCTTTATCACGGGAGGTACGCGTGGCCGAGACGCTGAAGAAAGGCACCAGGGTGACCGGTGCTGAGCGAACCAAGCTCGCATCCGACCTGAAGAAGAGGTATGACGCGGGGGAGAGCATCCGCTCCCTGGCCGCCTCGACCGGCCGGTCATACGGTTTCGTGCACCGAATCCTGAGCGAGACCGGTGTCACCCTCCGCGGCCGCGGCGGCGCGACCCGCGGCAAGGGCAAGGCCAGGCGCTGAGCACCGGCCGGGGGATCGGCGCGCCTGGCCGGCCACGCGGGGGACCGGATGCCTGTAGCGCCAGCTGACCTGGAACGGGCCGGGCTCCGGCTGGACATCGAGACCCGACAGCCGGCCGACGGCGCGGCCGCAGCGGTCGCGACCGTGACGCTTGATCGCCCGCGCCGGCGCAACGCGATGACGCCGGGCATGTGGCGGGGACTGGCCGGGGTCGGCCGTGCCCTGCCGCCCGAGGTGCGCGTCGTGGTGATCACGGGAGCGGGCCCGACGTTCTCGGCCGGCATCGACTTGCGGCTGCTGTCTGCCGAGGGGGTACCGGGGGAGGAGCCGCTGCCCGATCCGCGCGACGCGGGCTTCGAGTCGTGGATCGCGGACTGCCAGGCCGGGTTCAGCTGGCTGCGCAGGCCCGGCATCGTCTCGATCGCGGCTGTACGCGGGCACGCCATCGGCGCCGGATTCCAGCTCGCCCTCTCCTGCGACCTGCGGGTGTTCGCCGATGACGCGAAGGTCTGCATGAAGGAACCCGCGCTGGGCCTGGTCCCCGATCTGACCGGCACCAAACCGCTGGTGGACATCGTGGGGCTGCCCCGCGCGCTGGAGATGTGCCTCACCGCACGGACCGTGGACGCCGGCGAGGCAGGTGAGCTCGGCCTGGCCGAGCTCGTCGTGCCCGCGGACCGGCTCGATGCCGCGGTGGCCGACCTGACCGCGGCGCTGCTGGCCACCGACGCCGCGACCACCCGGGCGGTCAAGGAACTGCTGAGCCTGGCGCCGCGCAATACCCTCGAAGAACAGTCGGCGGCCGAACGCCGGGCCCAGGCGGAGCTGCAGCGCGGACGGCTCGGGCCGCCAGGTTAGCCGCGCCGGGTTCGCTGTCGGCTGACACAGGAAGAACCCGGCTCCCGCGGAGGTTGCCCCGGTCATGTACGGCGGAGGCCATGGTGCCTGGATGATGATGCGCGGGTTCAGCCGCGACCCCAACATCACCAAGCAGCGGATCAAGCCAGGCACCGTGCGCCGAATCGTCACCTATGCCAGGCCCTACCGCTGGCAGATCGCGTTCTTCCTGCTCGTCACCATCCTGGACGCGGTGGCGACGGTGTCCTACCCGCTGCTGCTGCGGGTGCTCATCGACGACGGGATCCTGAAGCATGACAGCACCGTTGTCGCGGTGGTGGCCGGGCTGGTGGCCGGCATCGCGCTGATCGATGCGTTCCTCGGCTTCGCCCAGCGCTGGTACTCCTCGCGCATCGGCGAGGGCCTGATCTACGACCTGCGCACCGAGGTCTTCAGCCACGTGCAGCGCCAGCCGATCGCGTTCTTCACCCGCACGCAGACCGGCTCGCTGGTGAGCAGGCTGAACAGCGACGTGATCGGCGCCCAGCAGGCGCTCACCAGCGTGCTGTCCTCGGTGGTATCCAGCGTGATCCAGCTGATCCTCGTGCTGATCACGATGTTCTACCTGTCCTGGCTGGTCACGCTCATCGCGCTGGTCATGCTGCCGTTGTTCATCCTGCCCGCCAAGCTGATCGGGCGCAGGCTGCAGCGGCTCACCCGGGAGTCCATGCAGCTCGACGCCGAGATGGGCTCGACGATGACCGAGCGGTTCAACGTGGCCGGCGCCATGCTGGCCAAACTGTACGGCCGTCCCCGTGAGGAGTCCGACCTGTTCAGCAACCGGGCCGGGCGGGTGCGGGACATCGGCGTGGTCACCTCGGTGTACGGCAGCGTGCTGTTCATCTCGCTCACCCTGCTGGCCTCGATAGCGACCGCCATGATCTACGGTGTCGGCGGCAGCCTGGTCGTTGCCGGCGCCTTCCAGATCGGCACGCTGGTAGCGATGGCCGCCCTGCTGAACCGGCTGTACGGCCCCATCATGTCGCTGTCCAACGTGCAGGTGACGGTGATGACCGCGCTGGTCAGCTTCGACCGGGTGTTCGAGGTGCTCGACCTCAAGCCGCTCATCGACGAGCGGCCCGGTGCCGTGCCGCTGCCCGCCCCGGCGTCCGCGCCGGTCAACGGCTCCGCACCCGAGATCGAGTTCGACGACGTGTCGTTCCGCTATCCGAAGGCCAGCGAGGTCTCGCTGGCCTCGCTGGAGTCGATCGCCGTCAAGGGCAGCGAACGGGCCGACGGCGGCCAGCTGATCCTGGATCACGTCAGCTTCCGTGCCGCGGCGGGCAAGCTCACCGCGCTGGTCGGCCCCTCCGGTGCGGGCAAGACCACGATCACGCACCTGGTCTCCCGGCTGTATGACGTCGGCTCCGGCGCGGTCCGGATCGGCGGGCATGATGTCCGCGACCTGACCCTGGACTCGCTGCACGGGGCGGTCGGGGTGGTCACTCAGGACTCGCACCTGTTCCACGACACGATCCGCTCCAACCTGGCCTACGCGCGCCCTGGCGCCTCCGAGCACGAGCTCATCCTGGCCTGCCAGGCGGCGCAGATCTGGGGGCTGATCTCCAGTCTCCCTGACGGGCTTGACACGGTGGTGGGCGACCGCGGCTACCGGCTGTCCGGCGGGGAGAAGCAGCGGGTGGCCATCGCCCGGCTGCTGCTCAAGCACCCCTCGGTGGTGGTACTGGACGAGGCCACGGCGCACCTGGACTCCGAGTCCGAGGCGGCGGTGCAGCGCGCCCTGGCGACCGCGCTGGCCGGGCGGACGTCGCTGGTCATCGCGCACCGGCTGTCCACGATCAGGCAGGCCGACCAGATCCTGGTCATCGACGCCGGCCGAGTGCGCGAGCGCGGCACGCACGACGAGCTACTGGCCGCGGGCGGCCTGTACGCCGAGCTCTACCGGACCCAGTTCGCCCACCAGGAGCCCGTCGCCGCCGCCGACCAGCTCTAGCCCGGCCGCCTCAGCTGCCGGGGCCGGGGCGGGGGCGGCCGAGCAGGCGGCCCACGCTGCGCAGGGCACGGTCGATGTCGGTGCCGAACGGGTTGTCCTGCACCAGGTAGGTCCAGGTGGCGCTGGGCCGCTTGAGGCCGCCCGCGCCGAGGTCGGCACCGTCGGCGGTGATGGGGACGGTCTCGAACGACTCAGCGGACTTCTGCGCGGCCTCGTCGAACAGGCGGTTGAAGCTGGCCACCGCGGCCTTGTGGAACTCGTCGAGCGGATCCAGGCCGCGGCCGAGCGCGCGCAGGTGGATGCCCTCCCGCACGTCGGCCAAGTCCGCGATGTGCTCGGCCCAGCCGTGGTCGAGATGGTAAAGCGTGATCTGCCGCGCGGCCTCGGCCAGCACGTCGTCGTCCAGCGTCTCGCGCAGCTCCTCGAGCCGCTCCGGGCACCGCTCGCCAAGCGTCTTCAGCGCGGTATCGGTGCGCAGCACCTTGTCCCGGTAGTCCAGCACGATCCGCCGCTGCTCCTCGATGAGCTTGTTGTAGCGCCAGGTGTTGCGGTGGATCTCGAGGTTGACCCCCTCGGCAACACGCTGCGCGTGGCCCAGGCTCCAGTACGCCCCGGCGTCGGTGACCAGGCCGTCGTCATCGACCTCGTCCGGCGGCGCGGTGTCCGGCGCGTACTGGGTGATCAGGTCGTCCTCCATGCTGGCGAAGAACACCGACCCGCCCGGGTCGCCCTGGCGGCCGGCCCGCCCGCTGAGCTGCTGGTCCAGCCGGCTGCTCTCGTGCCTGCCGGCGCCGATGACCAGCAGGCCGCCGAGCCCGGCGATCTCATCCCGGTCGCCCGAGCTGCCGCCCAGCTTGATGTCGGTACCGCGCCCGGCCATCTGGGTGGACACCGTGATCACCCCGCGCGCGCCGGCCTCGGCGATGATGGCGGCCTCGGAGGCATCGTTCTTGGCGTTCAGCACCACGCAGGGCAGGCCCTCGCGCTCGAGCTGCGCCGCCAGCCGTTCGGACTCGGCGACATCCAGGGTCCCGATGAGAACCGGGCGCCCGATCGCGTGCGTCTGCGCCACCTGCCTAGTGAGCGCGTCTTCCTTGGCCTCGGCGGTCTCGTACAGGCGGTCCGGCTCGTCATCGCGGATGCACGGCAGGTTCGGCGGGATCACCGCGACCTCGACGCCGTAGAACTCGCGGAGCTGCTCGCCGACGGCCACCGCGGTGCCGGTCATGCCGCACACCGTGGGGTAGTTCCTGATCAGGGACTCGATCGTGATGCTGTCCAGGATCTCGCCGGTGTCGGTCGCGCTCAGCCCCTCCTTGGCCTCGACCGCGGCGTGCAGGCCGTCGGGCAGCCGCTGCAGCCAGGCCACCCGGCCGCGGGACTCGCTGACCAGGCGGACCTTCTCGCCGGTGATGATGTAGTCAACGTCGCGCTGAAGCAGCACATGGGCGTGCAGGGCCACGTTGAGCTGGGTGAGCGTGCCGAGGTGCTCCTCGGTGTACAGGTCGACGTCGCCCAGTGCCTTCTCGGCCGCCTTCGCGCCGGCCTCGGTGAGCTGCACGTTGCGGGCGTCCTCGTCGATCTCGTAGTCGGTCTCGGCATCCAGCCCGCGGACGATCTCGGCCATGGCCTCGTCCGCGCTCCCCTCCTCGGCCGCCCCGGCCAGTACCAGCGGCACCCGCGCCTCGTCGATCAGCACCGAATCCGCCTCGTCCACCAGCGCCACGTCCGGGGGGGTGGTGACCATGTCCTCCTCTCGGACCGCGAGCCGGTCGCGGAGCACGTCGAAGCCGATCTCGCTGACCGGCGCGTAGGTCACCTCGGCCGCGTAGGCGCTGCGGCGCTCCTGCGGAGTGGATGACTGGTTGATCCAGCCGACGCTGACGCCCATCAGGTCAAAGACCGGGCGCATCCACTCGGCGTCGCGCTGGGCCAGGTAGTCGTTCACCGCCACCATGTGCACGGACCGTCCGGCCAGCGCGTAGCCTGCCGCGGCGATCGCGCCGGCCAGCGTCTTGCCCTCGCCGGTGGCCATCTCGGCGACCTGGCCGGACAGCATGGCCATGGTGCCGATCAGCTGCACGTCGAAGGGGCGCTCGCCCAGGGCCCGGCGGGCCGCCTCGCGGCCGATCGCGCACAGCTGGGCGTCCTCGACCGCGTCGCCGGCCGCCTCGGTCAGCTCGGCGTCGGACAGGCCGCGCAGCCGCTCCTCGCCCTCGGCGATCTGCGGCAGCAGCTTGCGGTACGGCGCGAGGTCGGCGGTTCCCGGCTGCTGCAGGAACCGCCGCACCCGTCCGCGCAGGCCGCCGCCCCGAGCGCGCGCGGCTGAGGCGCGGGCCGGCGGGGCCTCCCGGGCGTCCGGGGCCTCCGGGGCCTCCAGAGCGTCCGGAGCGTCCGAGGCGTCTGACGTGGCCTCCGGCGCCGCCTCGGCGGGGTCAGATTCGGAACCATCACGGCGTCTGCGCGGCAGTTTCATCGGCTCAGCCGCCGTACCCGACCCGGCGCAGCTCGTCGCCCGCGATCTTCTCCACCTCGATGGCCTGCTCCGTGCTGAGCGTGCGCCGCCAGGCGCCCGGCTCGGGAGCGATCTGCGGGACGGGGTCCTGCAGGGCTACGGCCGAGACCTCGGTCCCGACGAATTCCGACACCAGGCCGGCTGCGGTATCTGGCTTGGTCACAAGTTCCTCGTAGCGGATCGTGGTCAGCTGCTGCGCGGACAGGGTCGAACGCAGCCGGGCGGACACCCGCACGGCCGACCTCCACCTCATCGCGCACTTGCCCGCGAGGGACAGTTCGGCCCATCCGGCGCGGTCGGTCTCGTTCTCGATCCCCAGAAAGGGATTCGGGAACTCGCTGTCCAGGTTAGCGAAGCCGGGCCGGAACCAGGCCAGCGTGTCGGTGTCGCCGAGCATGCCGGCCACCGCGTCCCTGGCGTCCCTGATCACCTGGACCAGCCGGGCGTCGGGAAAGGCGCTGACGAGCATCTCGGCGCAGTACAGCAGGTCGGGAGACCCGTCGCCGTACCTCGCGATGGCGCGCCCGGTCACGCACTGGCCCGCCGACCCGACCCCGCCGGCCAGCCGGCACGCCGGGCTGCAGGTCAGGCACCCCTGCGCGCTGACCTGCCAGGCCTGGGCGAAGGCATCGCGCAGCACGGCCGCGGCGGCCTCGCCGCGGCCGCGGGCGATCGAGGGCCGTCGCGCGAACGCGTGCGCGATACGCAGCACGCTGGGCTTGCCCATCGTGACGTGGAAGCCGGCCGACCGCTTGAGCGCGCGGGCGACCAGATCTGCCCCCGAGTGCGGCGCCCCGAGCACGAAAACCGGCTGCCGGACTTTCCGGCCGTTCACGACCAGTATGTGTAAAGTTCGCATGATTGCTCACCAGTGTGACACTGCCAAGGCAGATTCAAAGACTGGTCACCGACACGTTACCTCGACGCCGGGGCCCGGGCCGCCCGCGGACGATCTAGCCAGGCGCCCTGCCGCGCGGCCTGCGCCGGTGATGACCAGCGTGATCATCCAGGTTCAGCGCGGTCTGGATCAGCGGCATGTGGCTGAACGCCTGCGGGATGTTGCCCACCAGCCTGCCGTAGCGCGGATCGTATTCCTCGCTCAGCAGGCCGAGGTCATTGCGCAGCCCCAGGAGCCGCTCGAACAGCTCGACCGCATCGTCGTGGCGGCCGGTCGTGTGCAGCGCGTCGGCGAGCCAGAAGCTGCAGGCGAGGAAGGCGCCCTCGGAGCCGGGGAGCCCGTCGACCGCGGACTGGCCGTCGGCGCTCAGCTCGTACCTGCGGACCAGGCCGTCGGTGGTCAGCTCGCGGGCGATCGCGTCCACCGTGGAGACCAGCCGGGGATCGTCCGGCGGCAGGAACCCGACATCGGCCATGAGCAGCACCGCCGCGTCCAGCGTGTCGGCCCCGTAGTACTGGGTGAACGCGCCGCGGTCGCGGTTGTAGCCGTGCTGGATGATCTCGCGGTGGATCTGGTCGCGCAGCCGCCGCCACCGGGCGGCCGGGCCCGGCAAGCCCGCGGCCGCGGCCTCGGCGGCCCGGTCGAATGCCACCCAGGCCATGACCTTGGAGTGCACGAAGTGGCGCCGCGGGCCCCGGACTTCCCACAGCCCCTCGTCCGGCTCGGACCAGTGCTTGTCCAGGAAGTCGAGCAGCGCGCGCTGCAGTGACCAGGCGTGCCGTTCGGCGGGAATGCCTGACCGGCGGGCCAGGGCGAGCGCGTCCAGCACCTCGCCGTACACGTCAAGCTGGCGCTGGTTCACCGCGGCGTTGCCGATCCGGACCGGGACCGACTCCTCGTAGCCGGGCAGCCAGTCGGCCTCCCACTCGGCCAGCCGCCGCTCGCCCGCCACTCCGTACATGATCTGCACGTCGGCCGGGTCACCGGCGATGGCGCGGCACAGCCACTGCCGCCACGCCGTGGCCTCGTCGGTGTACCCCGTCCTGAGCAGGGCCTCCAGCGTGATGGTGGCGTCCCGCAGCCAGCAGTACCTGTAGTCCCAGTTCCTGGTGCCGCCGATGTCCTCGGGCAGCGAGGTGGTAGCCGCGGCCACGATCCCGCCGGTCGGCTCGTAGGTCAGCGCCTTGAGCGTGATCAGCGACCGGATCACCGCGTCACGGTACGGGCCCCGGTAGGTGCACCTGGACACCCAGCCGGCCCAGTACTGCCTGGTCTCCGCCAGGACCTGGTCGGCGTCGCACCCGGCCGGCTGGCCGCGATGGGATTCGACCCAGGTCAGCATGAACGGGATCCGCTGGCCTGCGGTCACGGTGAACCTGGCGCGGTGCTCCATGTCGCGCCCGGCCAGCTTCACCGGCGTGCTGACCCACACCGAGTCCGGTCCGGCCACGGCGTTGATGCTGCCGTCGGCGCGCCGCACCCAGGGCACTACCTGGCCGTAGCCGAAGCGCACCCGCAGCACGCAGTCCAGTTCAACCGTGCCGTGCACGCCCTCGACGATCCGCACCAGGACGGGCATCGCCTCGGCCCGCCGTGGCATGAAGTCGATCACCCTGGCGGTGCCGGTAGCCGTCTGCCATTGCGTCTGGAGGATCAGTGTCTCGCCCTGGTAGGCGCGGCTCGCCTGGCCGGCGCCATCGGCCGGGGCAATGCGCCAGTGGCCGTGCCGATCGTCGCCCAGCAGGCTGGCGAAGCAGGCCGGGGAATCGAACCGGGGCAGGCAGAGCCAGTCGACCGAGCCATCGCGGCCGACCAGGGCCGCCGATTGCATATCCCCGATGATGGCGTAGTCCTCGATGCGTCCCGCCACGTGTCCTCCAGCCGCCGGCTGCCCCGGCAGTTTCCCTGCCGGTACCGTACCGGCTGGGGGCCGGGCCGCCGTGCGTATGCTGGCTGCCGTGCCAGCCAATCACCGGCTACAGCGGCGCCGCGGGCGTCCGGGGCGCCGTGCGGTGACTGCGGCGGCGCTGGCCGGGCTGGCCGCGGTGTCCGCCGCCGGCTGCTCGCAGTTCGACAAGGCCATGGGCCAGCAGGAAGAGGTCGTCATCTTCCGGCAGAACACGCCGAGCACGGTCCGGCTGCAGGTCCGTGCGGCCTGCTCGCACATCCCGCAGGTCGTGCCCGAGCCGCTGCCGACCGACGGCAAGCTGTCCGACGAGCTGTACAACGTGCGGTACGAGGCGGGCTCGGCCAGCACCGGCGATCTGGCGCACCTGCAGCGGTGCCTGTCCAGGTTCCACTCGGTGGTCGGCCTGGAGACCGACACTCCCAGCGGCGACTAGGCGATCACGCAATCCTGACCCGGATCCGGCCCCCGGCCGGGGGCTGGCGGCGGCGACTGGAGAAACCCGATCACGCCGGTCTGGAATAGGGGGATTGTTGCGGCGCTGTTTTTGTAGTACTCTCACAACGTTTCCCGACCATCTCGATCATAAAAGAGCGGATACATGCGGAAAATCCTTGCTGCTGCAGGAGTCGCCGCGACCGTCGCACTGGCGGCCGCGTGCAGCTCAGGTTCGTCCGGGTCATCAGCCTCGAGCGGAGATGCGCACGTCACGCTGCGCCTGGGCTTCCTTGCCAACATCACCCACGCCCCCGCCCTCGTCGGGGTGAACAAGGGCATCTTCACGCAGGCCCTGGGCAAGAACGTCACGCTCAAGGTGCAGATCTTCAGCTCCGGCACCGAAGAGACCACCGCGATCCTGGCCGACCAGCTCGACGCGGCGTACGTGGGCCCGAACCCGGCCATCAACGCCTGGCAGAAGTCCAGCGGCAAGGCCATCCGGATCATCTCCGGCGTGGCTACCGGCGGGGCCTCGGTCGTGGTCAAGAAGAGCATCACGAGCCCGGCCCAGCTCAAGGGGCAGGCCATGGCCACCCCGTCGCTCGGCAACACGCAGGACGTGGCGCTGCGCTACTGGCTCAAGCAGCACGGGCTGACCACCACCCCGACCGGTGGCGGGGACGTGCCGATCAAGCCGACCCAGACCAACTCGGACGCGGTGCTCGAGTTCCAGTCCGGTCAGGTCGCCGGCGGCTCCGAGCCGTCGCCGTACAACGTCGAGATGACCCAGGCCGGCGGCCACACGCTGTACACAGAGCCCGGGGTCACGACCAACCTGGTCGTGACGCAGAGCTTCCTGGCCGCGCACCCCAGCGTGGTCAGCGGCCTGCTCAACGGGCAGATCAAGGCGAACGACTACATCAAGCAGAATCCCGCGGGCGCGCAGGCGGCCGCGAACGCAGAGCTGACCAAGCTGGAGGGCAAGGGCATCAAGTCCAGCGTGCTGCCCGCGGCGTTCAAGGAAATCACCTTCACCAACGACCCGGACGGGGCCTCGCTGGCACAGGATGCGAAGGAGGCGGTGGCCGTGGGCCTGCTGCAGCCGGTCAACCTGAACGGCATCTATGACCTCGGCCCGCTGAACAAGCTGCTCAAGGCGGCAGGCGAGCAGCAGGTCAGCTCGTGAGCATCACGCAGCGAGGGCTAGACCCGCCGCAGGCCTCCGGGCCAACGCCCTCGTCCGACGCGTCCCGGTCCCCCGCTCCGGCGGAGGGGGCCGGGACCTCGGCCGTCATGCTCTCCCAGGTCTCCAAGGTCTACGGACGGGGCCGGTCGTCGCTGCTGGCGCTGGACAAGGTGTCGCTGACGGTGACGCCTGGGGAGTTCGTCTGCCTGATCGGCGCCTCTGGCTGCGGCAAGAGCACGATGCTCTCGCTGGTGGCCGGGCTCGACACGGCCACCGCCGGCGAGGTCTCCACCGGCGGCAAGCGGGTCACGCTCATGTTCCAGGAGCCGGCCCTGTTCCCCTGGCTGACCGCGGCGCGAAACGTCGAGCTGGCGCTGCGCGCCCGCGGCGTGCCCAAGCAGGAGCGGCGCGGCCGCGCCACAGAGCTGCTGCAGGCCGTTCACCTCGGCGGGTTCGGCGGCAAGCGGCCGCATGAGCTGTCCGGCGGCATGCGCCAGCGGGTCGCGCTGGCCCGCGCGCTGGCGCAGGACGCCGACGTGCTGCTCATGGACGAGCCGTTCGGCGCGCTGGACGCGATGACCCGTGACCTGCTGCACGAGGAGCTCGAGCGGATCTGCGGCGAGCGCGAGCTGACCGTGCTGTTCGTGACGCACAACGTCCGGGAGGCGGCCAGGCTGGGCGACCGGGTGATCGTGCTGAGCAGCCGTCCGGGGCGCGTGATCGAGGAGATCCCGGTGGACGTCGAGCGGCCGCGGCGGATGGACTCGCCGGAGATCGCCGAGCTGGGTGCCCACATGACCGACCGGCTGCGTGAGGAGATGGCTTCCCATGGCCGCTGAGACGTCGCTCGACCCGCTGTCCGGCCTGGACAACCTCGAGCTAGCCCCGCAGCCGGGACGGGACTTCCTGCGCCGGGGGATCAGCGGCAAGGCGCTGGGATCGGCCTGGCCCAAGCTGCTGGCGATCGTGCTCGCGCTGGGCGTCTGGGAGCTGATCTACCTCAGCGGCTTCAAGCCAGCGATCATCTTCCCGGGGCCGGCCACCGTGCTGGCCAACCTGTGGGGCCAGATGCAGCACGCACTGCTCTGGCAGGCCATCCGCACCACGCTGCAACGCGCCGTCATCGGTTTCGGGCTTGCCCTGATCATCGGCTCGGTCGTCGGCGCGCTGGTGTCCAGGATCAAGCCGCTGCGCGCCGCGGTCGGCTCGCTGATCACCGGGCTGCAGACGATGCCGTCGATTGCCTGGTTCCCGTTCGCGATCATCTTCTTCGGGCTGAACACATCGGCGATCCTGTTCGTCATCGTGCTCGGCGCGGCTCCGTCGATCGCCAACGGCCTGATCGCCGGGGTGGACTATACGCCGCCGCTGCTGCTGCGGGCGGGCAAGACCATGGGCCTGCACGGCCTCGCGCTGTACCGGCACCTGATCCTGCCGGCCTCGCTGCCGACCTACGTGGCCGGGCTCAAGCAGGGCTGGGCCTTCGCCTGGCGCAGCCTGATGGCCGGCGAGCTGCTGGTCATCATCGCGGGCACCTCGTCGATCGGGGTGCTGCTGTCCAATGACCAGCAGCAGGCCGACATGCCAAGCGCCATGTCGATCATGATCGTGATCCTGGTGCTCGGCATCGGCGTGGACGCCCTGTTCGGCACGATGGACCGGGCCATCCGCCGCAGGCGGGGGCTGGCAGACGGCGCCGCCGGCAGCTAGCGCGGCGCCGGTGGCCTGGACCCAGGCAGTCGCGGCGAACCGCGGCTGAGCTGCCGGTGGTCCAGGGCCATCCCGGCCCGGCGCGATGCCCGGTCCGGATCAGGACGCGCAAATGCGGCTCGCGCCGGCGTACACGTTCATCGAGCCGCCGCGCAGGAAGCCGACCAGGGTCATCCCGGCCTCGTCGGCAAGCTCGGCCGCCAGCGACGACGGCGCGGACACCGCGGCCACGATCGGCAGCCCGGCCACCAGGGCCTTCTGCACCAGCTCGAAGGATGCCCGGCCGCTCACCAGCAGGATGCAGCCGGCCAGCGGGAGCCTGCCCCCGCGCAGCGCCCAGCCGACGACCTTGTCCACGGCGTTGTGCCGGCCCACGTCCTCGCGCAGCGCGAGCAGCGTGCCGTCGGCGCCGAATACCCCGGCGGCGTGCAGCCCGCCGGTGCGGGCGAACACCCGCTGCGCGTCGCGCAGCCCGCCGGGCAGCCGGGTGAGCACGCCGGCGGTGACGCGGGCCTGGTCGGCGGCCACGTCATAGCGCGCCCGCACCCTGATCGCCTCGATGCTGGCCTTCCCGCACACCCCGCACGCGCTCGTGGTGAGGAAGTTGCGGCGCACCTTGTCGTCGTCGATCTCCAGGCCGGCGGCCAGGGTCACCTCCGCGACGTTGCCCTGGTCGGCGCTGCGGCTTCCCGCGCCGTTCCTGCTGGTCCCTGCGGGGTGGTCATGGTCGGCCCGGCAGATCCGGATGGACGCGATGTCGCAGGCCGACCGCACCAGCCCCTCGGCGGCCAGGAAGCCTGCCGCCAGGTCGATGTCATCGCCTGGCGTGCGCATGGTGACCGACAGCGGCCGGTCATTGACCCTGATCTCCAGCGGCTCCTCCGCGGCCAGCAGGTCGGGGCGGTGTCCGAGCACGGTCTGCGCGTCACCGGGCGGGGGCACGTCAATGTGCAGGATCCGGCGCCTGGACGTCCTGCCCGTCATAGCCGTCCCTCCTGGCCGCCGCTGTATCGAAGGCTACGCCGGGCCGGGGTCGCGCCCGCGCGCAACCCGAAGTACGTTATCGGCACGCGGCGACGTAAAAGGCAGCGCCGGCGGCCGATCGGGAGGTACGCGTTGGCCTCGGAGATTCTGCAGGACCGGGCGGAGCTGGAGCAGGGCATCGCGGGCCGGACGCTTTGCGATCAGCTGCGGGACGTGGCGGAGCAATCTGGTGAGATGCCGGCCTATTCCGACCGCGCCGCCCCTGGCACCGAGTGGCAGACGCTGACCTGGGCACAGACCAGGCGGCGGGCGATGGAACTGGCGGCCGGCCTGGTCGAGCTGGGCCTGCAGCCCGGCGAGCGGGTGGCGCTGCTGATGCCCAACCGGGTCGAGCACGTGCTCGCGGACCTGGCGGCCGTGCACGCCCGCGGCGTCCCGGTGACGTTCTATGCCACGCTGGCCTCCGACCAGGTCGCCTTCATGGCCACCGACTGTGACGCCCGCATCGCCGTCATCGACGGAGTCGCCGAACTGGCCAGGCTCGAGCCGGCCCTGGACCGGCTGCCCGGCCTCATGAAGATCATCGTGCGCGACCCGCAAGCCTGCCCGGCCGACAACCGCTACATCACCTGGCAGGACTTCGAGGCGCTGGGCCGGGACAGGTTCGCCGCGGCGCCGGCGGCCGTGACCGAGCGGATAGACCAGATCACGCCCGATGATCCGGTGACCCTGCTCTACACCTCGGGGACCACGGGCAGCCCCAAGGGCGTGATCATCACCCACCGCAGCGTGCTGTACGAGCTCGCGGTGGCGATGGCCTCGGGGACGATCCACGAGAACGTCCGGTGGGTTTCGTACCTGCCGCTGGCGCACATCGCGGAGCGCATGTTCAGCATCTACCTGCCCACGATCGCGGCGGGGCACGCGTACTTCTGTCACGACGCCACGACCGAGCTGGTGGGAACGCTCGGCGAGGTGCGGCCGACCGCCTTCTTCGGGGTTCCCCGGGTCTGGGAAAAGATCCAGGCCGGCATCATGGCGCTGCTCGCCGCCCAGGACGACCCGGACCAGCGGGCGGCCGTCGAGCAGGCGATGGAGACCGGGCGGAAGTACGTGGAGAGCTGCCAGTACGGGCACAGCACGCCAGAAGAGCTCGCCGAGCAGTTCCGGCAGGCCGATGCGAGCGTCCTGCAGCCGATCCGCTCGCTGCTGGGGCTGGGCGAGATGGTCACGGCGTCCAGCGCGGCCGCGCCGCTGCCGCAGGAGGTGGCCAGGTTCTTCGCCGGGCTCGGCATCAAGATCCTCGACGTGTACGGCATGACCGAGACGACCGGCGCCTTCACCGCCAACACGGAAGAGGAATTCAGGCTTGGCACGGTCGGCCGGGCGATGGCCGGCACGGAGATCAAGATCGCGCCCGACGGGGAGATCTCTGACCCGGGGCCCGCTGAACACCCCCGGCTACCTCAACCTGGCGGGGGCCACCGAGCAGCTGATCGACGCCGACGGCTGGCTGCATACCGGCGACATCGGCTCGCTCGACTCCGACGGGTTCCTGTCCGTGCTGGACCGCAAGAAGGAGCTGATCATCACCTCCGGCGGTGAAAACGTCTCTCCGGCCTCGATCGAGAACCTGCTCATGGAGCATCCGCTGATCGGCCAGGCCGCCGCGTACGGCGACCGGCGGCCGTACGTGGTCGCGCTGCTCACCCTGGACGGCGACGCGACAGCCGCCTGGGCCAGGGCGCACGGCGTCGAGGCCGCCTCGGCGGCGGCTCTGGCCGAGCATCCGGACCTGGTCGCCGAGATTTCCGCCGCCGTGGCCGCTGCCAACGCCAGGCTCGCCCGGGTCCAGCAGATCAAGCGGTGGCGCCTGCTGCCGCAGGAGTGGACGCCGGAGACCGGAGAGGTCACCCCCACGCTGAAACTCAAGCGCCGGGTGATCTACACCCAGTACGCGGACGCGATCAACCAGCTGTACGCAGGCTGAAACTCTTGATCCGCCACACGTTCACGCGGCCCACGCTGTAAGCACGCTTGAATCCGGTGTGCTCCAGGTAGCCCTTGATCGATCGCGGCAGGCGCGAGGGCCAGACGATGACCCAGCCGACGCGCATCCGTTTCGCATCCCAGTACGCGGCGTGCACCAGGGACAGCGGGTTGCGTTTCTGGTGCCAGATGTTGATCAGGCCGGCGTAGAACGGGTGCTTGTTCATCCCCTCGATCGTGGGTGCAGGCACCCGGGAGAGGAACCCGTCCGCGATCGGGTGGCCGTCGGCGGTCGCGAGGACCTGGGTCTCGGGAGCGAACGGCGGGCCGTAGTCGGGAATCCCGCCGCGCAGCCCGAACGGGAAGTCCACCACGATCGAGCGCGAGTGATCGGCGGCGATCGGGCCGTCCAGCCGCGGCATCGTGGTGGGCATCGTCCCCTTCTGCAGCGACTTCGGCATCACCTGGGCCGGCGGGTTGCCGGACCAGCCGAGCTCGGGCACGCTGATCGCCAGCACGACCGCGATCGCGGCCACCGCGGCGACGGCCGGCTTGACGTGATACCGCAGCCAGTCCACCGCGCTCCCGGCCAGCAGCGCCGCGGCGAGCAGCCCGAGAATGGCGAGCCGGTCGGCCTCGCGGAAGCTGGACATGCCAGGGATCTGCACGAACAGGGTGTACGGCATGATCGCGGACACGCGGACGCCGTGGAAGATCTCGGCGAGCGGCACGTACTCATGGCTGACGCCGACCCACAGCATCGGGCCCAGCGAGAGCGCCGCGGCGGCCAGCCACAGCAGGGCCAGCAGCCAGGCGTTGAGCCGACGCCAGCACGCGACCAGCCCCGCCAGGCCGAGGACGGTCAGCACCAGCCCGAACATGGGGGTGCCCTCGTTGCTGGTGATCAGCTCGTGCGGGCCGTGGTGATGGTAGACGATGCCGTGGTAGTAGTACTCGGATGCCAGCCTGGTCAGGCCGAACCTGGCCGCGTTGGGGGAGGGGGCGAACAGCCCGAGCAGCCCCACCCCGTAGGAGTTGTACGACTGGGCCAGCGAGGTCGCCGGGGCCGAGGCCCCGTGCGCCGCCACCTGCTGAGCCATCGCGATGATCTGCGGGATCCCCACCACGACCGCGGCGCCCGCGGCCAGGCTCACCGCCCGGATCCTGGCCCCGAGCTGCCGCCGGGGGCCGAAGATCACCCATGGCAGCAAGGCCAGGACGGCCACGATCGCCACCAGGATGGCCGATTCCTGGTCGGTCAGCAGCGCGGCGCCCACGATCACGCCGAGAACGACCGCCCGGCGCCAGCCCGGCCGCCGGCGCAGCAGCACCGCGGCCTCGAGCGCCAGCGGGATGAACAGCTCGCCCGCCGGGAGGTTGACCAGGTACCAGCTCTGGTAGGCAATCATGGAGGACAGGCCGAACAAGGCGCCGGCGGCGAGCGCCGCCGTCTGCGAGCGCACCCACAGCCGCGCGCACCGGTACATCGCGTAGCACATCAGCCCCGGCATCAGCACCGACAGCACGTTGTAGGAGGCGGACGGGCCGAAGGCCAGCGTGACAGGCGTCAGCAGCAGGTCAGGCAGCGGCATCAGCGCGTGGAAGCCGAGTTGCGAGCCCACCGGCGCGGCCAGGTAGTGAGTCAGCCACGGGTTGGAAAAGTGCATGAGCTGCCGGGAGAACCACCAGAAGCCCCACACGTACGCGCCGGCGTCACGCGTCCCCGGCAGCTTGTGGTTGAACAGGTAGGTGACTCGCGGCCAGGTGAACAGGATGCCCGCGCCGATGTAGGCCAGGAGGATCAGCACGTGCCGCCCGGCGGCGCTCAGCATCCAGCCGGGCACCCGGCTGGGCCGCGGGTCCCGCACGGTAACCTCGTCCGTGCTGGCGGCCCGGCCGGTGCCGCAGTCGCGCTCCGCCGCCGTGGCCGTGGGCAGGCTGCCGGGGACAGCCGAACCGTCCGCCGCGCCCCGGGGACCGTCCTGGCCCCCCGGGCGGCCCGCTGGATCCATCGTCCTACCTCGTCCGGCCCGTCGCGGCAGGTCTCCGCGCCGGGCCGGACCCAGAAGCGACGGTGGGTGGCTGAATCATCGGTACACAGGGTATGGCCGGGTCGTCGTACAACTCACGACATTGCCCGGACCGCAGCCCGAGCCTACCGCCGCCGGTGAACGGACGCGGTGATCCTCCGGCGTGCCGCGGCGTGCCGGGACACGCCGCGGCGACCTGGACCGGCTAGGTGCGCGCAGGCGGTTCGGTGGTCACCGGCGGATCAGCCGTTCGCCCGTGCAGGGAGAACCGCTCGGTCGCGGGCTGCGCCGCCATCTCGTCAGCGGCCGCCTGGTCGGCCGTGGCCTGCTCGGCCGCGTCCTGATCCGCCCTGGCCTGCTCGGCCGCCGCGTACTGCTCGGCCAGCATGACCTCGCGGTGGCCCAGCACGGTGAACCGGCCGAGCGCCAGGGCGGCGAAGAAGATGATGGCCGCCCCCAGGCCGCCGAAGAACCCGATCTGCTCAACGGCGCGGGCGAGGGTGCTGCCCACCGGGGAACCCGTGGCCGGGAGGCCGCCGACGGTCCACAGCGTGGACAGCGGCGTGCCGACCACGAACCAGACCCCGCACATCGCCGCCAGCCAGGCACCGAACAGCGCGACCGGCCGGGTCGCCGCGATCAGCACGATGAGCCCGCCAACCAGGGTCGCCGCTCCCGGTAGTACCTCCAGCCAGAGCCGGCCGGTGTTGTAGGTCCATCCGCTGTCGGGGGTGTAGGCGTAGTGGAAGTACGGGCCGATGAACGGAATCAGGGCGCCCCATGCTCCGAGCAGAACGAGGACCACGCCGCTGAGGGCGCCACGGCTCCGCGGAACGCGCAGCATCCCAGCCATAATGATCACTTCCCATGCCGTGAGGAAATGGAATCACGCCACCCCCTACCCATGAATCCGCTCGATATCCGGCCGGCGCCCGCCCGGCCGGCCGGGGCCCGCAACCCGCCGCGGGCAGGCCGGCGAGTAGGGTCGCGCTCGTGGGTACCCGGGACGACGCCGATCGCGGCCGGCCGGGAGATTCCGCGACCGAAGGCCAGAACGGGGCAGTGAGCCCGGACGGGCCGGGCGGCGCGCAGGCCCGGCGCCTGATACCGCGGACCGACGCGCTGCTCGCCGACCCGCGGCTGGCTTCTGCCGAGCAGAGGCTGGGGCGGCCGCTGGTCAAGCAGGCCGTATCCCGGGCTCAGGAAGAGGCCAGGGCCTGCCGGATCCCGCCGGATGCGGTGGCCGACGCCGCGGTGGCCGGGCTGCCGCCCAGGTCGACCACGCTGACCCCGGTCATCAACGCGACCGGCGTGCTGCTGCATACCAACCTCGGCCGCGCGCCGCTGTCCGCGGGCGCGCGCGACGCATTGCAGGCGGCGGCCGGCTGCACCGACGTGGAGTTCGACCTCCCCGCGGGCGAGCGCGGCCGCCGGGGTCGCGGCACGCTGGCCGCGCTGGCTGCCGCGGTGCCCGCGGCGCAATCGGTCGCGGTGGTGAACAACAACGCGGCGGCGCTGGCGCTGGCCGCGACCGCGCTGGCGTCTGGCCGGCAGATCGTGGTCAGCCGGGGTGAGCTGATCGAGATCGGGGACGGCTTCCGGCTGCCCGAGTTGATGGAATCCACCGGCGCGCGGCTGCGCGAGGTGGGCACCACCAACCGGACGAGCATCGCCGACTACCGGGCGGCCATCGGCCCGCAGACCGCGTTCCTGCTCAAGGTGCACACGTCCAACTACCGCATCGAGGGCTTCACCGCGCAGGCGTCCATCGCCGAACTGTCCGGGCTCGGCGTGCCCGTCGTGGCCGATATCGGGTCCGGGCTGCTCACCCCCAGCGCAACGCTGCCGGGCGAGCCGGACGCCGACTCCGCGCTGCGCGCGGGCGCGGCCCTGGTCACCGCCAGCGGCGACAAACTGCTCGGCGGTCCGCAGGCCGGGCTGCTGCTCGGGCGGGGCGACCTGGTGCGCACGCTGACCCGGCATCCGCTGGCCCGGGCGCTCCGGGTGGACAAGCTCACCCTGGCCGCCCTGGAGGCGACGCTGGCCGGTCCGCGTCCTCCGGCGCAGCGGGCGCTGGGCACCGACGTGACCGTCATCATGGAGCGCGCGCAGCGGATCGCGGCGCGGCTGGCCGCCCTCGGCCTCGATGCCCGCGCCGTACCCTGCCAGGCGACGGTGGGCGGCGGCGGAGCGCCGGGCGTGCTGCTGCCCAGCGCGGCGGTCAGCCTGCCGCCGGGGCTGGCCGCCGTGCTCCGGGCCGGCGAGGCGGTGCGCCGCGGAGACGCCATGGCCGTGGCGGGCCGGGTCGCCTCCGGGCGGCTGCTGCTTGACCTGCGCGCCGTGCCCGCCGAGGACGACGACCTGCTCTGCGCGGCCGTCACGGCCGCGGCCGGGGCCTAGCTCCCGTGCAGGTCATCGCCACCGCGGGGCACGTGGATCACGGCAAGTCGGCCCTGGTGCGGGCGCTGACCGGGATGGAGCCCGACCGCTGGGCCGAAGAGCGCCGCCGCGGCCTGACCATCGACCTGGGATTCGCCTGGCTGACGCTGCCGGGCGGTGAGCGGCTGTCGTTTGTGGACGTGCCCGGACACGAGCGGTTCGTGCCGAACATGCTGGCCGGAGTCGGACCGGTGCCGGCGGTGCTGTTCGTGGTGGCCGCCGATGGCGGCTGGATGCCGCAGTCCGCCGAGCACCTGGCCGCGATCGACGCGCTGGGCATCTCCCGCGGGCTGCTTGCGGTGTCGCGGGCCGACCTCGCCGATCCCGGGCCTGCCACGCGCCGGGCCATCGACGAGATCGGGCGGACCAGCCTCGGCGCGCTGCCCGCGATCGCGGTCAGCGCGGTCACCGGCCAGGGCCTGCCGGAGCTGCGGACGGCGCTGGCCGAGCTGGCGGCGGGGCTGCCGGCGCCGGACCCTGCCGCCCCGGTCCGGCTGTGGGTGGACCGGGTGTTCAGCATGACCGGCAGCGGCACGGTCGTGACCGGGACGCTGCCGGCCGGCACGGTCCGCGGCGGCGACGAGCTGCTGGTCGCCCCCGCCGGGCGGCCGGTCAGGATCCGGGCCATCGAGTCGCTGCACGAGAAGACGGCGCAGGTTCGCGGCGTGTCCAGGATCGCGGTCAACCTGCGCGGCATCGCGGCGGGTCAGCTCGCCCGGGGGATGGCGCTGGTCGAGCCGGGCGGCTGGACGCTCACCGCCACGATCGACATCAGGCTGACCGGGCCGCCGCGGGCCTGGCAGGACGGGCCGGAGCCGCGGCTGCCCCGCCAGGTCGCCGTGCACATCGGATCGGCCAGGACGGCGGCCCGGGTGCGCCCGCTCGGCGGGCCGTTCGCCCGGCTGAGCCTGCGCGAACCGCTCCCGCTGCACGTGGCCGACCGGCTGCTGCTTCGCGATCCTGGCGCGGCCAGGGTCATGACGGGCGGGCCGGCCATCACCGGGGCGACGGTGCTCGACGTCAGCCCGCCGGGCACGTCCCGGCGCCAGACGGCCGCGGCGGTGCGCCGGGAGCTGGCGGGCTGGCCGGACCCGCCGGACGCGGCCGATCTGCTGCGCCGTCGCGGCCTGGCCCGTCCGGAGGAACTGCGGGCCATGGGCCTGGGCTGGGAGCCGGGCGGCCCGGCGCCGGTCACCGCCGCCGGCTGGCTCGCAGACCCCGGGCACTGGTCGGTCCTGCGGGAACGGCTGGCCGGGGCGGTGGACGAGCACGCGGCCCGGGATCCGCTCGCCCCCGGGATGCCGCTGGAGGCGGCCCGAGCGGCGCTGGGGCTGCCGGACCGCCAGCTGGTCGAGGCGCTGGCGGCCGGGCCCGGCCCCGCGCCCGCGCGCGGCGGGCCCGGATACCCGCTCGCCGTGCGCGACGGCTGCGTCCGCCGCTCGGCGGGCCCGGAGCTGCGCGCGCCGGCCGGGCAGCAGCGCCGCACGGCCAGCTCGTCACCGGCGGCCGCGGAACCCGGCCCGGATCCGGAGCTGCTGCCCGCGCCGGTCGCGGCCGCGGTACGGTCGCTGCGCGCGGAGCTGGCGACGAGTCCGTTCCGTGCGCCGCAGGCCGGCCGGCTGCGCGAGCTCGGGCTGGACCGCAAGGCGATCGCCGCGGCCGCGCGGGCGGGACTGCTGCTGCGGATCGGCCCGGAACTGGTGCTCGCTCCGGGAGCGGACGCCGCGGCGGCGCGGGTGCTGGCCCGGCTGCCGCAGCCGTTCACCGCGGCCCAGGCCCGGCAGGCGCTGGACACCACGCGCCGGGTGGCGATCCCGCTGCTGGAGTACCTGGACCGGGCTTCGGTGACGCGGCGGCTGCCCGACGACCGGCGGACGCTGCGACCTGGCTGAGCACCGCGCCGGGGTCTGGCTTCCGCCGGGCCCCGGACAATGATAGGAGCGGACCATGACCCGATCCATGAGCGAGTCGCTCACGTGAGCTCCGGTCAGCTACTCATCATCCTGGGCGTCGCGGCGGCCACCCTGCTCGCCGTGGCCGCGCTGCGCCGGGTAGGCGTGCCGGCTCCGGTGGTGCTGGTCGTGGCCGGGCTGATCATCGGATTCCTGCCGTTCGTGCCCGACGTGTCCCTCAATCCCGAGGTGGTGCTGCTCGGGCTGCTCCCGCTGCTCGTCTTCGACGCAGCGGCCACGGCCTCGCCGACGGCGTTCTTCCGGCATGCCCGCTCGATAGGCGTGCTCGCCGTCCTGCTGGTGGCCGCCACCGCGGTGGTGGTGGCGGCGATCGCGCACTGGGCCGGTCACCTGTCCTGGCCGGTGGCGTTCGTCCTGGGCACCGCGGTCGGCCCGACCGACGCGTCCGCGGCCACCAGCATCGCCAGCAGGATCGGACTGCCGCGGCACCTGGTCACCGTCCTGGAGGGGGAGGCACTGTTCAACGACGCCACTGCGCTGGTCCTGTACGGGGCCGCCGTGGCAGACGCCACTACCGGGCACATCTCGCTCGTCCACACCGCGGGCACGATCGTGTACTCCGCCGCGGCAGGTGCCGGCGTCGGCCTGGCCGTCGGGTTCGCCGGCCGCTGGCTGCGCAACCGGATCGACGACCCGCCGATCGAGATCGCCGGCTCGATCCTGATCGCCTACGCCGCTTACCTGCCGGCCGAGGCGATCCACGCATCGGGCGTGCTGGCCGCGGTCACCGCCGGGCTGTACCTGGGCTGGCACAGCAGCGGGGGAGCGTTTTCGGCCCGGAGCCGGCTGCAGTCGGGTGCCTTCTGGGCGACCCTCATCTTCCTGGTCAATGCGGCCCTGTTCGTCCTGGTCGGACTGTCGTTCCACACCTTCAGCACGCAGGCCAGGGGACCGGTGGGGAGGCTGGTGCTGACCGGGGCCGCCGTGGTGGCGGCCATCATCGTGCTCCGCCTGGCCTGGATGGAAGGCAGCGGCTGGTTCGCCCGGCTCGGGCGCCGCCGCGGGGCGGCCTTCGGCGCTCACGGCTGGCGGGAGCGGCTGGTCCTGGGCTGGGCGGGCATGCGCGGCGCTATCACGCTGGCCGCCCTGCTCGCGGTGCCGGAGCGGACCGACACCGGGCGTCCGCTGGCCGGCCGCGACGAGATCATCTACCTGGGGTTCGCTGTCATCATCGTGACGCTGGTAGGGCAGGGCATGACGCTGCCGATCCTGGTGCGGCGGCTGCACCTCAGCGAGCACCCGTCGGTCGCCGAAGCCGAACGCCAGGTCCGCGTCGAGCTGACCAGGGCGGTGCTCGATCACATCGGCCAGGCGAGCGATGCCGGTCAGCTGCCCGAGGAAGTCGCCGACGGCCTGCGGGCGCAGTACCTAGGGCGGCTGCACTGGCTGGAGACGAGCACCGAGGACGCGGACCTGGAGGACGAGGTCGCCGCCACCGCGCAGGCCGGCCAGGACATGCGCCGCGACCTGATCTCGTTCCAGCGCCGGACGCTGGCCGGCCTGCGCAGCCAGGGCCGGATTGGAGTCACCGTGCTGCGAACCATCGAACACGACCTCGACCTGGAGGAAGCGCGCCTGTCCAGGACGTGAGCAGCACCGCGCTCACGGCACCAGGTTCGCGTGCCAGGCTCACGGCACCCGGACGTGCGATGACCCGGTGCAGGAGTTGGAGGGCAACGACGGGGCCGGCAGCGGCGTCCCCCCGTTCGACAGCGTGCCGGCCAGCGCATAGTGCGTCAGCTCCGCGGTCAGCTGGCCGGTCGCCGGGACGCTGCCGGCCGCCGTGTTCTCGAAGATGTTGGCCCCCGGCGCCTGTTCCAGCGGCGCGCTGATCACACTGAACGGGGTATGCCCCCGGCCCGTGCCCGCCGGGTTGGACCAGCCGCAGGGGTTGGTGTACAGCCCGTGGAACGCCGCCTGCCCGACGGCGAACACCAGGTCGTGGCCCCCCGCCACATCGGCCCAGGCCTGCCTGAAGCTGCCGGTCACGTCGCCGCCGCGCAGCGCGAGGTGGCGGGCGAGCTGCACGGCGAGCGTCATGCTGGTGTCATCGGCGGCGTACAGCCTGATCGGCACCGAGGTCGGCAGCGAATGGCCCTGCTGGACCACGCTGACCAGCTCGTGCGGGTGGGCCAGGGGCTGCCCGTCAGCGGTGGCTACGACCGGCAGGTTATGCCGTCCGGGTGAAGCCGAGGAACTGGCCGTCACGGTCAGCGTGACCGTTTTCTGCTTGCCGGACTGCGCCGTCACCTTGCCGTGATCGGGGCTCACGGTGAGGCCGGACGGTGCCTGCACCTGCCAGCTGACCTGGGCGCCATCCGAGGGCGCATGGCTCGTGCCGCCGATGGTCAGCGGCACCTTGACGGCCGTACCCGGGTACACCGCGGTGACGCCGGGCTGGGCGAGCACGGACGCGGTGTCTGCCGTGGCGGCCGAACGCGGCCCGGCTACCTCCCCGTCCACGGCGTCGCGGTCGATGTTCACGCTGGCCCCGCCCCAGGTGTCGGTGCGCGGGCCCTGGTACTGATGCACCCGCTCGTGATCGGCCCAGTCCTTGCCGGGCACAAAGGGATCGGTCAGCAGGGGCTTCCCGGTCCAGTCCGCGAACCAGATGTCGTTGGGCGGCGCGTAGCCGCGGTTGCCGGCCTCGGTGGCCAGGTCGGCGATGCCGCTGGCCGCGCTGCTGTAGACGCCCGATCGGTAATCCGCGGTGTGCAGGCCCCGGGTCCAGCCGTCCAGGAACGAGAGCACGGCTTGCTTGCAGGAGGCAATGGTGTTGTTGTAGGCCTCCATGTCGAAGTAGATAGGGGTTCCGGTCCCGTATCCGAACCGGCGCGCGGTGGCCACCGCGCTGGCCGCCTCCGACTCTCCCTCGGACCGGGCCTGCGAAGGATTGATCAGGGACACCCCGGGAATCGTGGAGCACGGCGCCTGGGGCCCAACCCAGAGCGGCAGGAACCGCCAGCCCTCGGCGGCCACTTTGTTCACCCAGGAACTGGTGAAGTTGCCGTAGTCGCAGCCCCAGTTCGCTCCCCCGAGGTAGGTGGCAACCACCCGGAACGGCGAGGTCAGCCACTTGGTCATCGTCCCCGCCGAGGGGACGGTGCAGGTGTCGAAGCCCAGGCCGCTGCCCTGCTCGCCGGTCATGGTCTCAGCAGCAGCCGCGGCAGCCGTCGCCGCCCGGGGTTGCTGCCGCGCCGCACCCTGCTGGACCCGGCCATGGCGGACCGCGCCATGCCTGGCTGCGCCGTGCCAGACCCCGCTGCGCCGGGAATGGTGCCGGCCGGCCGGATGGGCCGGCGCGCCGGCAGCCGTCATCCGCGCGCCGTTCAGCATGCCGCTGACCAGCGCCGGATCCTTGTCGTAGGTCGCGGTCACCAGCACGCCTGCGGCAGGCAGCGCGAGCCGCATGACGTGAGCGGTCGCGTTCCTGGCGGCGAGCGGCGCCGCGGACCACCCTCCCGCCCGGCTGCCCCGCTCCATCACGGTGCCGGCCTGCAAGTTGCCCGTCGATCCCATCGGCTGGACCAGCACGGCCTCCGTCTTCCCGAACGCGTGCGCCGGGCACTTCTGGTTGGCACCGGGGCGGCCCAGGTAAACGGCGTGCCGGTTGAACAGGATGCACCGCGATGGGTTGTCGGCCAGGCGGTACACCGGCCATGACCCGGGCACCCGCAGTTGGTAGCCGTGATAGCTGATCACCCGGTCCGGCACCGCCTTGGTCTTGACGACCCGTGCTTCCGCGGACGCCTTGACGGGCCGGATCTCCGAGGAGGCCCTGACGACCCGGGGCCCCGGAGCCACTGCCAGCGTCACGACGGGCAGCACGATGAGCGCGGCGCCCGCGACGGCTGGGAGCACCGCCCGTTTCCCGAATCGGCCCATGATTGGCTCGCTTCCCCGACAGAGTAAAGATCATCAAGTCCCGCCGGCACTCTAGATGACCCGGAGGGCTTGATCACGCAGACTCGCCGGGGAGGGTGATCGGGAATTCTGGCCGGGCCGGCGGGCCGCCGGGCCGCGGAGGCTGGCCAGGCCGGTGGCCACGATCGCCCGGCGCCCGGGTCGCGCCTGGTACTGTGTCGGGACCGCAGTGGCCTGTGCGGTGTCCACGGAGGACAGAACGGCGGTTCCGGCCATCTGCGCGAAACTCTGTTCCCATATTCCGGCTATCCGGTTCCTGGTCTCGATCATCGCCAGCCCGGTGCGCAGCGCAGCCGGACCGGGGCAGGCCGCATAGGCTGGCGGGGTGCCGGGTTTGGCGAAGTTCTGCTCAGGGAGGTGCCGGGGTGCTGGCCGACGCGTACGGCCGAGTGGCCACTGACCTGCGCGTCTCCCTCACCGACCGGTGCAATCTGCGCTGCGCCTACTGCATGCCGGCCGAGGGCCTCGACTGGCTGCCCAAGCCGGATCTGCTCACCGATGACGAGGTTATCCGGCTGATCCGGATCGGCGTCGAGCAGCTCGGTATCCGCGAGGTGCGCTTCACCGGCGGCGAGCCGCTGTTGCGGCGGGGGCTCGCGGGAATCATCGAGCGTACGGCCCGGCTCGCGCCGCGTCCGGAAATATCACTCACCACCAACGCGATCGGGCTGGCGCGACTGGTCCGCTCGCTGCGGCAGGCCGGCCTGGACCGGGTCAACGTGTCCCTGGATACGCTGCGCCCCGAGACCTTCCGTGCGCTGACCCACCGGGACAGGCTGCCCGAGGTGCTGGCCGGCCTGGCCGCGGCGGCCGATGCCGGGCTCGCGCCGGTCAAGGTCAACACGGTGCTGATGCGCGGCATCAACGACGGCGAAGCGCCCGAGCTGCTGCGTTACTGCCTGGCGCGCTTCTATGAGCTGCGGTTCATCGAGCAGATGCCGCTGGATGCCCAGCACGGCTGGCGGCGCGAGAACATGGTGACCGCCGAGGAGATCCTCAGCGTCCTGGGCGCGGATTTCGTGCTCGCGTCCGATGACCCGGGCGCGCGCGGCTCTGCGCCGGCCGAGTCGTTCCTGGTCAACGGCGGACCGGCCCGGGTAGGCATCATCGGCTCGGTGACCCGCCCGTTCTGCGGATCCTGCGACCGGGTCCGGCTCACCGCGGACGGGCAGGTGCGCAACTGCCTGTTCGCCCGGGAGGAGAGCGACCTGCGCGGCCCGATGCGCGCCGGGGCCGCCGACGCCGATCTGGCCGAACGGTGGCGACGCGCGGTGGCCGCGAAACGGCCAGGGCACGGCATCGATGACCCGTCGTTCCTGCAGCCGGACCGGCCGATGTCGGCCATCGGCGGCTGAGCCTGGTGCACCGCCCGCAAGGCCGCGCCGCGCCGGGCGCCGGCTGATCGGGCGAAGGGCCGGCCGGGGGCCGTTCGGACGACCCTGGTCTTCGGCTCGACGCAGTCGTGCTGGCCGGCGGGCACGCGTCGCGGCTGGGCGGCGCCGACAAGCCGGCGCTCGTGGTGGGTGAACGCAGCCTGGTCGCCTCGGTGACGTCGGCCGCGGCCGATGCAGGCGCGCGGCTGGTGATCGTGGTCGGCCCGCCCCGGCCAGGGCTGGTGCTCGCGCGCGGCAGGCTGCTGGTGGTGCGGGAAGAGCCGCCGGGGTCCGGGCCGGTGCCCGCGCTGCGCCGGGGGCTGGCCGAGGTGGCCGCGCCGTGGGTCCTCGTGCTCGCCGCCGACCTGCCCTTCATCCTGGCGGGGCACCTGAGCTCGCTGCTGGCGGCCGCCGCGGGAGCCCGGCAGGGCGCGGGCGCGGTGCTGGCCGATGACACCGGCCGGCCGCAGTGGCTGGCCGGCTGCTGGCCGGCCCCGACGCTCCGGGCGGCCAGCCGCGGTTACCGGGGCGGCTCGCTGCGCGGGCTGCTGGGTCCGCTGGCACCGGTCATGCTCGGGCCGGCCCCGGGTCAGCCGGGTCCGCCGCCGTGGCTGGACTGCGACACGGAGGATGATGTGCGTCGGGCACGCTCCTGGCCCGGCGATCCCGCCGGGCGCGGGCCGGGCGTGCCGCGATGAGCGCAGGGAGGGGTTTGCGGCGATGAGCGCGCTGGAGGAGTGGGCCGAGGTCGTGTGCCTCGAATTCGACGTGCCGGCCGGTTCGGTCGATGCCCGGATCATCCTCGATATGGCCAGGGACGTGGCGCACCGGGTAGACCGGCCGGCCGCGCCGCTGACCGCATACCTGCTGGGGCTGGCGGTGGCGCAGGGCCATCCGCTGGAGGCCTCGGCGGCCCGGATCAGCGAGCTCGCGGCCGGATGGGACCGCGATGCCGACGGCTAAGGCCGCATCGCCCGCAAACTCATCAACGACGTCTATGGATCACGCAGCTTATTGGCATTAGACCTATGAGCTTTCGGTTCCTAGGTTGACAGGCATGACGACCGTCAGCGCCGCCTCCACCACTACACCGGGTCTTTCGGATGTCGTGATCGCTGTCCGCGGCGCGGTGCGCCGGGGCGGCGACTGGGCACGGACCGCGGGCCTGGTCGCCGGGCAGCTCCGCCTGCACCTGCCGGGCCCGGAGATCCTCACCGACGCCGAGCGCCGGGGCGACCCGGCCCGGTACCGCAGCCACCTGCTGCACGCCGAGCCGGACGGGTCATTCTCTGTCCTGGCCATGGTGTGGCTGCCCGGCCAGGTCACGCCGGTGCACGACCACGTCACCTGGTGCGTGTTCGGCGTGCTCCAGGGGGCCGAGCACGAGGAACTCTTCGCGCTGGCCGATGACGGCCGCCGTCTCGTGCCTGCGGGCAGCGCGGAGAACACGATCGGCCAGGTGAGCGGCTTTGCCCCGCCCGGTGACATCCACCGGGTGCGCAATGCCGGCGCTGGCGTGACGATATCGCTGCACGTCTATGGCGCGGACATCTCCCGGCTCGGTTCCAGCGTCCGCCGCGAGTACCAGCTGCCCATCGGCTGAGCACGGCCGCACGCAGGTCCGCCCGTCTTCGGCACGCGCCTGTCCGCCCCTCTTCGGCCCGTGCTGTCCGCCCCCTCTTCGGCCCGCGCCTGCGGGTTCGCCTTCACCTCAGATCAGGCTCACCGGATCCGCCGCCACCTCAGATCAGGCCCCCGCTGGTCCGCCTTCCGCTCAGCTCCCCCACCCCCAGCCGGCGTCCCGGGCTTGCCATGTGACGTATATCGATATATCTTTGAGCTATCAGAACAGTATGCGGGCTATCGAAGAGCAGCTAAAAGCATCGATAGCCCGGAGAGACACAGGGAGTACGCGATGAGGCACGAAGAAGACGACTGGCCGCGCCGAGGCGGCCGAGGGCGGGCACGACGCAGTTTCAGCGTGCCCGCAGAGCATGCCGGACATCACGAGGAGCACGATGACGAACCATGGGGCCCGCCGCCGGCCTGGGACCGCCCGCGGCAGAAGCGCGTCGGCCCGATGCGGCACGGACCCGGCTGGTGGATGCACGACGAGCCGCGGCGCCGCCCCCGGGTACGGCGCGGAGACGTGCGCGCAGCGGCCCTGGCCCTGCTCGCGGAGGAGCCCAGGAACGGCTACCAGATCATCCAGGAGATAGCCTCGCGCAGCGGGGGAGTGTGGCAGCCGAGCCCGGGGTCGGTCTACCCGGCCCTGCAGCAGCTGGAGGACGAGGGCCTGATCAGCGCCGCGAGCATGGAAGGCGGCCGCAGCGGCTTCGCCCTCACCGACGAGGGCCGCTCGTACATGACCGAGCATGCCGACGAAGTGAACGCGCCATGGGAAATCGTGGCCGGCCGGGAGCATGGATCGGTCCGGGAAATGCGGGGCCTGATCGGGCAGCTCGCGATGGCGGCCATGCAGGTGACCCAGGCGGGTTCCGACGCTCAGATCGCCGAGGCGCAGGCAATCCTGAAGGACACCCGCCGCAGCCTGTACCGGATCCTCGCTGCTGAAGAGGACGCCGGCGAGGCCGGCCAGGGCCAGCCCGATCCCGGTGACGATGCTGCCGCGGACGGGGCGACTAGTCTCTGAGACAGACATAGGAGGCAGCAGGAGTGACGATCAAGCCGACAGCAGATGCCCCGCCGGCGCGGGCCGGCGACACCGACGGCGCCGGCGGGTCATCGTCGGCCGGCCAGCCCGCCGTCCGGGTCAGCGGGCTGACCAAACGATACGGCGAGATCGAGGCCGTCCGGGGCATCGATTTCGAGGTCAGGCCGGGGGAGACCTTCGGCTTCCTGGGGCCGAACGGGGCCGGCAAGTCCACCACCATCAAGATCTTGTGCACCCTGGCCACCCCGACCTCAGGCACTGCCACCGTCGCGGGCCATGACGTCACCCGGGAACGGGACACGGTCCGGCGCAATATCGGCCTGGTGTTCCAGGACACCACGCTCGACACCTATCTCACCGGCGCGCAGAACCTGCAGTTCCACGCGGATCTGTACGCGGTCCCGAAGAAGGCAGTCGCGCCCCGGATGCGCCAGGTGCTCGAGATGGTCGGCCTCTGGGACCGGCGGGACAACCTGGTGAGCACGTACTCGGGCGGCATGCAGCGGAGGCTGGAGATTGCCCGCGGGCTGCTGCATGCCCCCCGGGTGCTCTTCCTGGACGAGCCGACGGTGGGCCTGGACCCGCAGACGCGCTCGTCCATCTGGGAGTACATCAACGACCTGAAGGGCCGCGAGGACATCACCATCTTCCTGACCACGCACTACATGGACGAGGCCGAGAACTGCGACCGGATCGCGATCATCGACCACGGCCAGATCGTGGCCATCGACACCCCGGAGGCGCTGAAGGCGAGCGTCGGCGAAGACCGGGTCCAGATCCACACCGCCGACGACGCGACGGCGATCGAGGCGCTCGCCACCACCTTCGGCCTGGGCGCGGCCATGCACGATGGCGCGGTCACGTTCTCCGTGCCCTCGGGCGAGCAGTTCGTCCCCCGGCTGTTCGCCGAGCTCAATGTCCCGATCCAGTCGGTCAGCGTGTCCAGGCCCTCGCTGGACGACGTTTTCATGTCCTACACGGGCAAGACCATCCGCGACGCCGAGGCCTCGGGCACCGACCGGATGCGGACCATGGTCAACGCCTGGCGAAGGAGGTGACAGGCATGGCTACCGAGCTCACCACGTCGCCGGCCGAGGCCGGCCGCCGGGAACTCACCGAGACCATCCGGGTCCAGGTCCCCGAGCGAAACCTGCGCCAGGACCTGCGGGCGGCCGGCATCGTATGGCGGCGCGAGCTGATCAGGTTCCGCAGCGACCGGCTGCGCGCCATCACCGGCCTCATCCAGCCGGTGCTGTTCCTGTTCGTGCTCGGCACCGGGCTGTCTTCGCTGGCCCGGCACGGCCTGCCGTCAGGCGTGGACTTCAAGACCTTCATCTACCCGGGCGTGCTGGCCATGTCGGTGCTGTTCACCGCCATATTCTCGGCCGCCTCGATCGTGTGGGACCGCGAGTTCGGCTTCCTGCGGGAGATGCTGGTCGCTCCGGTCAGCCGGGCCGCGCTGGTCATAGGCAAGTGCCTGGGCGGCGCTACCGTGGCGACGCTCCAGGGCATCGTGATCTTGATCCTGGCCGGCTTCGCGCACGTGCCCTACAACCCGGTGCTGTTCCTCACACTCATCGGCGAGCTGCTGCTGCTGTCGTTCACGCTGACCGCGTTCGGCGTGATGATGGCAGCGCGGATCAAGCAGATCCAGGCCTTCATGGCGCTGACCCAGATGCTGGTCATGCCGCTGTTCTTCCTGTCCGGGGCGCTGTACCCGCTGACCGGGCTGCCGGCCTGGCTGTCCGTTCTGACCAGGTTCGACCCGCTGACCTACATTGTCGACCCGATGCGGCGCGCGGTGTTCAACCACCTGAACCTCAACCCGCTGGCGGTGCACGTGCTGGCGCCTGGTGTCACGTGGGCGGGCTGGGCCGTCCCTGTGGGGCTGTCGCTGGGAATCGTGGCGGCGATGGGCCTGGGGATGCTGCTGGTGGCGATCGCCGAGTTCCGTAAGACCGAGTAGGGCCTGGCCAGTACGCAGGCCGCCTGGTGGCTGCGGGGCGGCCGCCGTCTTGCATCGGCTGTTTCACGGGCCGGCGTCAGCGGGTTCTGCGGGAGTAACGCGGAGCATCTGTATCGCTGTACCAGCGCTAATGCTTCGTCTTGTCGCCCCGGCTGCCCGGCGTCAGCCGAAAACTCGGTCGACATGGAGCGATGAATTGGTATAGGCCGGATGGTCTAACCGGCAAACAGGTCGTCGGGTGTCCCGGCGGCATCGCCCGGATATCGGTCGGTAGGTGAATCATTGCTCGATGCACGGCGTCTTCGTCTGCTTCGTGACCTGGCGGTGCACGGTACCGTCGCAGCGACCGCAGAGGCTCAGCATCTCACCGGGCCGGCGGTCTCCCAGCAGCTTGCCGCGCTGGAAAAAGAGGCGGGACTGCCCCTGCTGACCAGGCAGGGCAGGACGTTGCAGCTCACCGCGGCCGGCCGTCTGCTCGTCGAGCATGCCGAGGTTATACTCGGCAGCCTCGCGGCGGCCGAGGCCGACCTGCAGGGGCTGCGAAGCGGCGGCCGCGGCCAGGTACGCATCGCCGCCTTCCCGTCGGCCGCGCGCATGCTGCTGCCCGAGGTGTGGCGCCGGCTCGCCCGCGGCACCGGCCGGCCGTTCAGCGTGCGCACCGATGAACCCGTCGACCTGCGCATGACCGTGAGCGAACCGGAAGCGGCCATCGATGCCCTGCGGCGCGGTGAGGTGGACATCGCGATCGTGCATGCCTACAGCCTGCTTCCTGCCGACGAGCTGGCCGGCTGCGAGCGGCACGACCTGATGGACGAGGAGGTCGTCCTCGCGTGCGGCCCCGGCGTCGCCAGCCGGCACCGCCTGCGGCCGGGCCAGGGCATCGCCCTGGCCGACTTCGCGGACGAGTGGTGGCTGATGCCCGGGCCGGCGACGTCCTGCTACGAGGTCATCCAGCGGGCGTGCGGCGCGGCGGGGTTCGTGCCCCGCCCGGTCGCGGTGGCCAGCGACTTCTCCGCCATTACCGCGCTGGTCGCAGCCGGAGCCGGTGTCGCCCTCATGCCGCGGATGGCGCTGCCTGCCGATACGGACGACATCAGCCTGCACCCGCTCATCCCGCCGATCACTCGCACCACCTTCGCGCTGACCACCTCGGGCTACGCCCGGCTGCCCTACCTGAGCCGCGTCCTCGACACCCTCCGCGCGACCTCATCCGCCCTAGCCAGCGCCCAGCAATAGGGCGACCGGGGCCCAAAGGCCTGAGCAAAAGAGCGACCGGTGTCCCGGGGTATCCCCCCGGGACAAGCACTGCGAGCCTTCAGCGGGGGCGCAAACGGCCCGAGCATAGAGCGACGCCGAGCATAGAGCGACCGGGGTCCGGGGGTATCCCCCGGGACAAGCACTGCGAGCCTTTGGCGAGGGCCCAAAGGGCCTGAGCATAGAGCGACGCCGGGTGGCTACGGGGGCAAACCACCCGGCGTCGCATTCATCGGCGTTCCGACGGGGGCCCGGAACGCCGGCAGTGGTGCTCCGGCGGGGGACCAGAGCACCGGTATGCATGTTACACGGAACACCCTAGGCCCGTGTCAAGACCTCGCCGCAACCATAACGCCGTTCTGACAGTGCGCACATCTTCGCAGATCAACCGGCTATCTCTGATTAAATTGCGTTCCGTAATCATCCGTACCTTCTGGACGCCAGGAGGGCACTCCGTCACTGCCTGAAGTCGCCTCTGAGTCGCTGGTGGCGGAACGTGACGGCCCCTCGGAAGGGCCTGAGAATCGCTCTGGCAGGTTGGGCTCATAGGGCAGCAGTCCCCTGGTGCTGCTCGGCTCTCTCCCGCCATTAGCAAATACCACCGCAAAATAAGGGATCACGATGGCGCCGGCAGCCGGAATCGCGGCCAGCCATCCCGCGTGCGCAACGAACAGGAGGATGGCAACCAGGAAGCACGCAACGCGGATTCCCATCATCACCAGGTATCTGCGCTCACGGAAAGCGATGTCCTCGGACATCGGACGCTTCGCATCTGTAACCAGCGACACGTCCTGGCGGCGCGTCCGATGAACCATCCTCACGTCCCCCACGGTATGCCTGGTTACAGAAAGCGTCCAAGTCGGCCGGTCAGGGTAGCCAGAAAAATTCTTCAGCCTGGCCCGCACGTCACAGCGCCAGCGCGTTCAGTTCCGTCATCCTGGCGGGACGGGTAGGGTACGGCGGCGCGGGAACCGATCAGTACGTGGAGGAGACATGACAGACCGCACCTACCGGGTGACCGAGATCGTCGGCACCTCTCCCGATGGCGTCGAGCCGGCCGTGCGCAACGCGCTGCGCCGGGCCGGGCAGACGCTGCGCCACCTGGACTGGTTCGAGGTGACCCAAATCCGCGGCCAGGTCGTAGACGGCGAGATCGCCCACTTCCAGGTGGGGCTGAAGGTCGGGTTCCGGCTCGAGGACGGCTGAGGCCAGCCCCCGGGGCGGGGCGCCGCGAGCCGCGGCGGGCCGCGGTGGCGCGGGCCGCCCGCTTCAGTTGGCCTGGCTCACCGAGGACATGTTGAAGTCCTCGACGCGCCCGGCCGGCATGGCGACCCTGGTGAAGTAGTCGCTCCACTCGCGCGGCAGCGCGGGCTCGGACCGGCCCACCTCGGCCAGCCGGTGCAGCAACCCCACCGGGCTCTCGTTGAACCTGAAGTTGTTCACCTCGCCGGTGACCTCGCCGTTTTCCACCAGGTACACGCCGTCCCTGGTGAGCCCGGTGAGCAGCAGCGTCTGCGGATCGACCTCCCGGATGTACCACAGGCAGGTGAGCAGCAGGCCGCGGCGGGTCCCCGCGACCATCTCGTCCAGCGTCGCCGCGCCGGCCGCCGCGGGCTCGAGGATCAGGTTGTCGATCGCGGGCGTGGCCGGCAGGCCGGACAGCCGGGCCGAGTACCGGGTCTGCAGGAGTGCCGACAGCGTCCCGTCGCGAATCCAGTCGGTCGGTTGCAGCGCCAGCCCGTTGTCGAACACCGACGAGTCCCGGCTGGAGGCGTGCGCGATGACGAACGGGGCGCATTCGAGGCCCGGCGCGGCCGGGTCGCTGCGCAGGGTCACGGGCAGGCTGGCCAGCTGCTCGCCCACCCGGGTGCCGCCGCCGGGCTTGCTGAACACCGTCCGCCCGTCGAGCGCATCCTTGGCCCCGGCCGACCAGTACATGTAGGTGAGCAGGTCGGCCATGGCCCCGGGCGGCAGCAGCGTCTCGTACCGGCCGGCCGGCAGCTCGACGCGGCGCCTGGCCCACCCGAGCCGCCGCGCCAGGCCGGCGTCCATGGCCGTCACGTCCACGTCGGTGAAGTCGCGGCTGGCCGCCCCGGCCCAGGCCGAGTGCGCGAGATCCGCGGACTTGGCGTTCAGCTCGATCTTGCCGGACGGCTGGTCATGGCGAAGCCGCAGCCCGCTCGACGTGCCCAGGAACACGCAGGACAGGTCGTGCTCGGCATAGCCGTACAGCTTCTGGTCGCGGCCCGCGGCTGCCTCGAACGCGTGCCCGAGGGCCGGGGTGAAGTCGCGGAACACCCCGATCTCGGTCCGGCTGACCGGGTCGTCCCAGCCCCCGGCGGACCCGAACGCCTCCCGGCTGCCCGGTTCGAGCAGCGGCTGGGCGTCTTCGGCGGGTGAGCTCTGCTCCGCTGCTTGCTCGGCCGCCCGCACGACCTCCTCAATCTGGTCGTCCCGCAGGCCCGACCTGGACACCACGCCGGCCGCCGCCTCGTCGCCCTTGCGCCGCACCGCGATCACGGTGAGCCGACGGGACTGCGACACCCCGTTGGTGGTCAGCGTGTTACCCGCCCAGCGCAGGTTGGCCGAGGAGGTTTCCTCGGCAATCACGACGCAGTCCTCGCAGCGGGCCGCGGCCAGCGCACGCTCCACGCTGCGCTGCGGCGAGTACCCGGCGTCGCCGCTCCCGGTCATTCTGCCTCCTCGGCGGTGTTCAGGATCCGGACGCCGCGCATCAGCACGGCCGGGCAGCCGTGGCTGACCGGCGCGACCTGGCCCGGCTGGCCCTTGCCGCAGTTGAACGCACCGCCGAGCACGTAGGTCTGCGGCCCCCCGACCGCCTCCATGGAATTCCAGAACTCGGTGGTGACCGCCTGGTAGGCGACATCGCGGAGCTGGCCGGCCAGCCGCCCGCTCTCGATCTTGTAGAAGCGCTGGCCGGTGAACTGGAAGTTGTACCGCTGCATGTCGATCGACCAGCTCTTGTCGCCGGCGATGTAGATGCCGCGTTCCACTCCGGCGATCAGCTCATCCACGGACGGGCCGCCCGCGGCCGGCTGCAGCGACACGTTCGCCATCCGCTGCAGCGGCATGTGCTCGGGGGAGTCGGCGAACGCGCAGCCGTTCGACCTGCTGAGGCCGGTGCGCCGGGCGATTCGCCGGTCCAGCTGGTAGCCGGTGAACACGCCGCCGGCGATCAGATCCCAGGACTGCGCGGCCACGCCCTCATCGTCATAGCCGACCGTGGCCAGCCCGTGCTCCGCCGTGCGGTCCCCGGTCACGTGCATGACCGCCGAGCCGTACTGGAGCCTGCCCAGCAGGTCCGGAGTGGCGAACGAGGTACCGGCGTACGCGGCCTCGTAGCCGAGCGCGCGGTCCAGCTCGGTGGCGTGGCCGATCGACTCGTGGATGGCCAGCCACAGGTTCGACGGCTCGATCACCAGGTCATACCGGCCGGGCGGTACCGAGGGCGCGGCCATCTTCTCCGCCAGCAGGCCGGGCATCTGAGCGAGCTCGCCGGGGAAGTTCCAGCCGGTTCCGGTCAGGTACTCATAACCGCGGCCGGCCGGCGGGGCCAGCGTGCGCATGGTCTCGAACCTGCCGTCCGGGCTCAGCGCGATCGCGGTGACCGACGGGTTCAGCCTGACCCGCTGCTGCAGCGCGGTGGTCGCGCCGTCGCAGTAGAACTTGCACTCCTTTACCGCGTGCAGCCCGGCGTCCACGTGGTCGATGCCTGGGTGCCCGAGCAGATCCTCGCTCCACTGCCCGAGCAGCGCGATCTTCTCCGCGACGCTGACGTTGAACGGGTCGGTGACGTAGGACGAGATCCAGGTCACCTCGCCGTGTCCCGGCTCGTCAGCCAGCTCGATCCGCTCCGCGGCGATCGGCGCGGCCACCCTGGCCACATCGACCGCCTGCTCTGCCGCCCGCGCCGCGGCCTCGGGCGTGAGGTCCACGGTCGCCGCGAACCCCCACACGCCGTCCACCACCACCCGGACGGCCAGGCCGAGGTCATCGGCGTCTAGCAGGGTTTCCAGGCGGGCATCCGACAGCCGGATGCGCTGTCCGCGGACCCGCTCGGCGCGGAAGTCGGCGTGCTCCGCGCCGAGATCGGCCGCCCGCTGCAGCGCGGCGTCGGCGAGCGCGCGCAACGGCAGGGCGGCGAACTCGGGATCGATCCGGTCCGCGACCGGGTTTCGTGAGCTTTGATCCACGACAGGCAACCTATCCCACCCCGGTGCCGGGTACGCTCGCCAGGATGTGAGAGCCCGCCGAGCCGAGGAGGTGCCAGCCCAGTGAGCCGATCCGTTCTGGTGACAGGCGGAAACCGGGGCATCGGCCTGGCTATCGCCCGCAGGCTCGCGGGCGGCGGCGACCAGGTCCTGGTGACGTCACGCTCCGGCGATCCGGTGCCGGGGCTGAGCGTGGCCCGGTGCGATGTCACCGACGCGGCGTCGGTGGACGCGGCCTTCGCGCAGGCGGAGTCGGAGCACGGCCCGGTCGAGGTGCTGGTGTCGAACGCCGGGATCACCAACGACCAGCTGCTCGCGCTGATGAAGGAAGAGGACTTCGCCGGGGTGGTGGACACCAACCTCACCGGCGCATACCGGGTGGCCAGGCGGGCGGTGCGCGGCATGATGCGCCTGCGCCGCGGACGCCTCATCTTCTTGTCCTCGGTGGTCGGCCTGCTCGGCTCGCCTGGCCAGGCCAACTACGCGGCGTCCAAGGCCGGCCTGGTGGGCCTGGCCCGCTCGCTGGCCCGCGAGCTCGCCCCGCGCAACATCACGGCGAACGTGGTGGCCCCCGGATTCGTGGACACCGACATGACGGCCGCGCTGCCCGAAGAGCGGAAGAAGGACATCCTGGCCAGCATCCCGCTGGCGCGTTACGCCACCGCGGACGAGGTTGCCGGGGTGGTCGCGTTCCTGGCCAGCGAGGACGGCGGCTACATCACCGGGGCGGTGATCCCGGTGGACGGCGGGCTCGGCATGGGGCACTGACGGGAGGACACCCATGGGCATACTCGAGGGCAAGCGGATCCTGGTCACCGGCGTGCTCACTGACTCCTCGATCGCCTTCCACGTGGCGCGGATCGCGCAGGAGCAGGGGGCCACGGTCATCCTCACCGGCTTCGGCCGGATGAGCCTGGTCGAACGGATCGCCAGGCGGCTGCCCGACCCGCCGGCGGTGCTGGAGCTGGACGTGACGGACTCCGCGCAGCTCGACTCGCTGGCCGGGCGGCTGCGGGAGCACGCCGACGGGCTGGACGGGGTGGTGCACGCGATCGCCAACGCGCCGCAGGCCGCGCTCGGCGGCAATTTCCTGTCCGCCGGGTGGCAGGACGTGGCGGCCGCGCTGCAGGTCTCCACGTACTCGCTGAAGGCGCTGGCGGTGGCCGCGCTGCCGCTGATGGACGGCGGCGGGTCGATCGTGGGCCTCGACTTCGACGCCAGCGTGGCCTGGCCGGGTTATGACTGGATGGGCGTGGCCAAGGCCGGGCTGGAGTCCTGCGCCCGCTACCTGGCCCGGGATCTGGGCGGCCACCGGATCCGGGTCAACCTGGTGGCCGCCGGGCCGCTGCGCACCATGGCCGCCAACAGCATCCCGGGGTTCGAGCGGTTCGAGCCGTTGTGGGCCGAGCGCGCGCCGCTCGGCTGGGACATCACCAACCACGGCCCGGCCGCGCAGGCCTGCGTGGCGCTGCTGTCGGACTGGTTCCCCGCCACCACCGGCGAGATCATCCACGTCGACGGCGGCGTGCACGCCATGGGCGCCTAGCAAGACCGATTTCCCGAACGGGCCGGGGCCGGCCAGGGTGCCGGTCGCCGGCCCCGGCGCGGGGCCGGCCGGGCCGGGGCGCGATCACCCGCCTCAGTCGCCGGACAACAGGCCGGCCAGCCGGGTCTGCCGCGGCCGCTCGCCGACAGTACGGACCGCCCTGGCCAGCGCAGGGCCGGTGCCGTGCACCACCGACAGGTGCCGCTGCGCCCTGGTCAGCGCGGTGTAGACCAGCGGCCGGGACAGCATCCTGGTGGCCTCGGCCGGAAACACCGCGACCACGGCCGGCCATTCGGACCCCTGAGCCCGGTGCACGGTCATCGCCCAGCCGTGCCGCAGGTCGCCGAGCAGCTTGCCGGGCACGGTGACAGGGACGTCGGCGAACGTGACCACGATCCCTTCATCGACGGGCCCGCTGACCGTGCCGACCTCGCCGTTGGCGAAGCCCTCGTCGATGTGGTTGGCGACCGCCACCACCCGGTCGCCCGGGTCGAACCCGCCGTGCGCGCCCGGTCCCGGGTTGAGCATCGCCTTGAGCGCCCGGTTCAGCTCGATGGTGCCGGCCGGGCCCTTGTGCACGGGCGTGACGACCTGGATTTCGGCCGGGGGGATGCCGAGGGCGCGGGGGATCGAGTCGGTGACGAGCTGCGTCACCCGCAACGCGGCCTGCTGACTGCCGCGGACCGGTACCACCACCGCCTCGTGCCCGGCCGCGGCGGAGTCCACCGGCACGAGCGCGCCGCCCCGTACCGCGGTGGCCAGGCGCGCGATCACCCCGCCTTCGCGCTGTCGGTACAGGGTGGTCAGCTCGGTGACCGGCACGGCCCCGGAATCGATGATGTCGGCCAGCACCCGGCCAGGGCCGATCGAGGGCAGCTGGGCCGGATCGCCCACCAGCAGCAGCCTGGTGCTGTCCGCGCAGGCCTCGACCAGGGCGGCGGCGAGCTCCGCATCCAGCATCGAGGACTCGTCCACCACCACGAGCTCGGCGTCGACAGGCCAGTCCTCGCCCCGGGTGAAGATCCAGGCAGGCTCCCCGGCCCGCCGGTCGCCGGCCGCGGCGCCCCGGCCGCGGCCCTGCGCGCCGAGCAGCCGGTGCAGCGTGGTGGCGGGCGCGCCGGCGAGTTCCTCGAGCCGTTTGGCGGCCCGGCCGGTGGGCGCGGCGAGAGCGACCCGCATCCCCTGGTCGGCGGCCAGGGCCACCACGGCCGCGACGGTCCGGCTCTTGCCGGTCCCCGGGCCTCCGGACAGCACGCTAACCCCGTGCCGGGCCACGGCGGTGACCGCGCCCCGCTGGGCCTCGTCCAGCTCGATGGCCTCGCCGTCCGTGCCGTTCGGCATGACTTTGGCTGCCCCCGCCTGCGGCCCGCCGGCGTTCGCTTCGGCCAGCGGCTCCGCGGTGGCCGACAGCCGGGCCAGGCCCTCGGCTATGGCCTCCTCGGCGAGCGCGTACCGAGCCAGGGCGAGCAGCACCGCGGACTCGCCGGCCGGGGCTTCGGGCTCGGCCCCGTCGAACGGAAGCACGCTTCCCTCATCGACCGCCGCGGCCACCGCCGCGGCCGGGTCGTCGACGCCGAACCTGGCCACCGAGCGCAAGACCACGTCGGCCGGGACTGCGGTGTGCCCGTCGCGCGCAGCCCGGGTCAGCAGGTAGCCGACGAGCGCGCGGCCGCGCCGCGGATCCTGCGGGTGAGCCTGGCCGGCGAGCAGCTGGCGGGCGAACCAGTCGGCCTGGCCGGGCTCGATCTGAGGCAGTGAGAGCAGCAGCCAGGGGTCTTCGCGCAGCCGGATGGCGGCGCTCTTGCCGAGGGAGCTGACCGCGGCAGCGGCGTACCTGGCCGGAACCCGGCAGGAGACCAGCACCTCGGCCGTGTCGTAGCTGGGCAGCGCGTCTTCGAAGGCGGCCGCGAGGCGCCGGGCCCGCTTCGGCCCCACACCGTCCAGCTTCTGCAGCCGCGCCGCGCTGACCTGCTCCGGCCCGGTGATCTCCGCTCCGGGCAGCTGCGCGGCCAGGGCGCGGCCGAGGCCGGGCCACAGGCCCGCCGCGCAGAACTGGCCGAACACATCGGCTGACTGGCCCGCCGCCTGCTCCGCGTCCGCGATGGACATGGCGGCCAGCCTACGGCCGGTGCCGGGCCGTCGCTGCCCGGCAGGCCGGCGTGTGGCGTTGGGCTGCCCGGCGGGGGACAATGTCGGCATGGCCGGGACCGTCGGCGGATCCGAGCCGCCGCAGCCTCCAGTCCGTGCCTCGGACGCCGAGCGCGAGGAGGCCGTGGCGGCGCTGCGGGAGCGGTTCGCGGCTGGCCAGCTCTCGCAGAGCACCTTCGTGAGCCGGATGGAGGTCGCACTCGCGGCCCGTGACCGCGGCGAGCTGGCCGGCCTGTTCAGCGATCTCGGCGGGCCGCGGTGGCACCGCGCGGCGGCCTGGAGCGGGCTGCGCCCCCGGCTGGCAGCGGCCGTCTGGCTGCTGCGGGAGGCCGCGGCCGGGCCGGCCCGGCGGTTTTCCGGTCCGGGCCGCAGCGCCCATCCGCCTGGACTGATATTTCCGGCCGGCGACCAGGCCCGGTTCACGATCGGCCGGGACCCGGACTGCGACCTGGTCATCCCGGACATCTCGGTGTCCCGGTGGCACGCGGGGCTGGCCCGCGGCGCGAACGGCTGGCTGCTGACCGACCTGGGGTCAACCAACGGCACCAGGCTCAACGGGTGGCGGGTGCGCGATGCCGTGCCGGTGTGCTGCGGTGACCGGGTCAGCTTCGGCGCGGTCACGTTCGAGCTCCGCGACCGCGCGCTCGGGCTGCCCGTGGGCTGACCGCTGCGGCCGCCTGCCGGCCGGCGTGCAGCCAGGTCATGCTCACCGCCCCGCACCCCGTAGAGTCGGGGTCGTGACATTGGTCCTCCTGGTCCGGCACGGCCTGACGGCGGTCACGGGCTCGGTGCTGTCCGGCTGGACGCCGGGGATCGCGCTGGATGACCGCGGCACCGCCCAGGCGCAGGCACTGGGCGCCAGGCTGGCCCCGGTGCCGCTGGACGCGATCGTCACGAGCCCGCTGGAACGCTGTGCCCAGACCGCGGGCGCGATCGCGGCCGGCCGGCCGCAGGTGCCGGTGCACCGCGACGAGCGGGTCGGCGAGTGCAAGTACGGCGACTGGACCGGCAAGCCGCTGAAGAGGCTGGCCAAGGAGCCGCTGTGGCGGGTGGTACAGCAGCATCCCAGCGGCGTGCGGTTCCCCGGCCCGGACGGCGAATCCATGCTCGACATGCAGCACCGGGCGGTCAGCGCGGTCAGGGACTGGAATGCCCAGCTCGGCCGCGACGCCTGCTACCTGATCTGCTCACACGGCGACGTGATCAAGGCGATCGTGACCGACGCGCTCGGCCTGCACCTGGACCAGTGCCAGCGCATCCAGGCCGATCCGTGCTCGCTCACGGTGATCAGGTACACGCCGCTGCGGCCGTTCGTGCTGCGGATGAACGACACCGGGGGCGACGTGACGGGGCTCATCCGCCACCAGGCAAGCCCGGCGAGCCGGCGGACGGAAAGCGACGGCATGGTCGGAGGCGGGGCGGGCCAGGGCGGGACAGCCGCGGGCGCGCCCGAGGCCACCGACCGTGTCCTTACCGCGGAGGCGCAAGGATAGGGATCATGCCGTTCTACATGTATGACCCGCCGCAGAGGTTCGTGGCCGGAGCGGTCGGCCAGCCAGGCGAGCGAACCTTCTACCTGCAGGCGACCGACGGCAGCCGGGTCACCAGCGTCTCGCTGGAGAAGTTCCAGGTGACGCAGCTGGCCGAGCGGCTGGATGAGCTGCTTGACGAGGTGCTCAGGCGAACCGGAGGGCCGGCGTCCGGCAGCGCCTCGCCGCCCGCCGACGACGGCCCGCTCGACCTTCCGCTGATGGAGGAGTTCCGGGTCGGGGCCATCGCGCTGGCCTGGGACGGCGAGTCGGACCGGGTCTTGATCGAGGCCCAGGAGGAGTCGGAGTCGCCGATGGAGCCGCTGGCCGATGAGATTCCGGCGGACGGGCCCGGCGTGCTGCGGGTGCGCCTGACGCCCGAGGCCGCCCGGGCCTTCGCCCAGCGTGCGCTGCGGATCGTCGCGCAGGGCCGGCCGCCCTGCCCGCTGTGCGGGCTTCCGCTGGACGCCGCAGGCCACGTGTGCCCGAGGCAAAACGGGTACCGGGCGGGCCATGACTGAGCCGCCTACCGGGGGGAACCAGGCGCGGACCAGCAGCGGGCGCAGGCGTCCCGGGAGCAGGAAGCGCGCCAGCCCGCCGCCGCTGGTGCCGGGCCAGCCCGCCGTCGGCGTGTCCGACGAGCGTGCGATCGAGCTGCTCACCAGGGGCGCGCTCGAGGTGGAGGGCAGGCTGGTTGCGGCGTCCAACGCCACCCTGTACTGCACGGTGCGCTGCGACGGCACCGAGGCCACGTGCGTGTACAAGCCGGTGGCGGGGGAGCGGCCGCTGTGGGACTTCCCTGCCGGGTCGCTGGCGGGCCGCGAGGTGGCGGCGTACGCGGTGTCCCGCGCGGCGGGCTGGGACGTGGTGCCGCCCACGGTGATGCGGGACGGGCCGTTCGGCCCGGGCATGTGCCAGCTGTGGATCGACGCCGACCCGGACGTGGACGTCATCGCGATGTCCCGCCGGGCCGACCATGCCGCGCTGCGCCAGATGGCGGTGTTCGACGCGGTGGTGAACAACGCCGACCGCAAGATCGGTCACCTGCTGCCCGACCGCGCGGGCCACCTGTACGGCTGCGACCACGGCGTCTGCTTCGCCGAGGAGTACAAGCTGCGCACGGTGCTGTGGCAGTGGCGCGGCCGGCGCCTGCCCGACCGGGCCGTCCAGGCCCTGCGCAAGATCGAAACCGCCCTGGGAGCCGAGCTCGGCTCCGAGCTTTCCCGGCTGCTGAGCCAGGAGGAGATCGACGCCACCGCAGAGCGGGTCGAGGTGCTGCTCGAGCACCGGGTGCATCCCTACCCGCCGGAGGACTGGCCGGCCGTGCCCTGGCCTCCCGTCTGACCCGGGGGCCCGGCTAACCCGGGGGGTTCAGCGACCGGAGCCAGGGTTGCCCCGGCGCCGCAGGTACCGCTCGAACTCCCTGGCGATCGCGTCCCCGCTCGCCTCGGGCAGGTCCGTCGCGTCCTGCGACTCCTCCAGCGTGCGCACGTAGTCCGCCACCTCGGTGTCCTGCTGGGCGAGCTCGTCGACCCCGCTCTCCCACGCCCGTGCCTTCTCCGAGAGGTCGGCCAGGGGCAACGCCAGGTCAAGCACGTCCTCGACGCCGCGCAGCAGCGCGAGGGTCGCCTTGGGGCTGGGCGGCTGGGCCACGTAGTGCGGCACGGACGCCCACAGCGAGACCGCGGGGATGCCCGCGTCACGGCACGCGTGCGCCAGCACGCCGACGATCCCAGTCGGGCCCTTGTAGTCGACAGGCGAGGCATTGAGCTCCGCGGCCAGCCGGGGATCGGAGGCGGCCGCGGAGACCGGCACCGGCCGGGTGTGCGGCGCGTCGGCGAGCAAAGCCCCCAGCAGCACGACGAGCTCCACCTTCAGCTCGGCGAACGAGGCCACGAGCTCGTCGCTGAACGCCCGCCAGCGCATGTTGGGCTCGATGCCGTAGACCAGCACGATGTCGCGGTTGACACCTTCGGGCCTGGCCACGGAGAACCGGGTGGTGGGCCAGACCAGGCGCTCGGTCTGCCCTTTCGACATCTCCACCACCGGGCGGGTCACCTGGAAGTCGTAGAAATCCTCGGGATCCATGGCGGCGACGGGCTTGGCGCCCCACTCCTCGCCCAGGTGGCTGACCACCCCGCTGGCGGCCTCACCGGCATCGTTCCATCCCTCGAAGGCGGCCACCAGCACCGGTGCGGTGAGCTTTCCCACGCCGTTGAGCTCGATCGCCCACCACCTCCTCCCGGGCCAGCCGGCGCACCCCGTAACCGAGACGACTCCAGGTTACGTGGTCGACTAGGATCACTGGGTGACCAGCCCGCCGCGGGGCGGCTTTATTCCGGGAGGTGCCAGGCGGCCGGCCACTAGACTGGGGGGACGATGAGCAACACTGCGCCCGCGCTGCTGCAGGTCATGGCCGAGCGAGTCGTGGTCGCCGACGGGGCGATGGGCACGATGCTGCAGGCGAGCGGCGCGTCGGTCGATGATTTCCTCGGCCATGAGGGCTGCAACGAGATACTGAACCAGACCAGGCCGGACGTCGTCAGGTCGATTCACGACCGGTACCTCGAGGCTGGCGTGGACTGCGTCACCACCAACTCGTTCGGCGCGAATCTCGGCAACCTCGGGGAGTACGGGCTCACCGGCAAGATCGCCGAGCTGTCGGAGGCGGCGGCCCGCATCGCCCGGCAGGCCGCCGATGACTGGACGTCCGCCGGCCGGCCGCGCTGGGTTCTCGGCTCGATCGGCCCGGGTACCAAGCTGCCCACGCTGGGCCACGTCGCGTTCGCCGAGCTGCGCGACACCTACCAGCGCAATGCTGCCGGACTGCTGCGCGGCGGCGCCGACGTCCTCATCGTGGAGACCAGCCAGGACCTGCTGCAGGCCAAGGCGGCCGTGGTGGGGGCCAAGCGCGCCATCGCCGCGGCCGGCGCCGGCGTGCCGCTGATCGTGCAGGTGACGATCGAGACCACCGGGTCGATGCTGCTCGGCAGCGAGATCGGCGCCGCGCTCACCGCCATCGAACCGCTCGGCGTGGATGCCATCGGGCTGAACTGCGCCACCGGGCCTGGCGAGATGAGCGAGCACCTGCGCTACCTGTCGCGGCACGCGAGGATCCCGCTGTCCTGCATGCCGAACGCCGGCCTGCCCGAGCTCACCGCGGACGGCGCCAGCTACCCGCTGACCCCCGGCCAGCTGGCCGACGCCCACGACAGTTTCACCGCCGAGTTCGGGCTGGCCCTGGTCGGCGGGTGCTGCGGCACCACTCCCGAGCACATGGCGGCCGTGGTGGAACGCCTCAGCGGCCGGGCCGTGGCCAGCCGCCGGACCCGGCCGGAGCCCGGCGTCGCCTCGCTCTACCAGCACGTCCCGTTCCGCCAGGACACGGCGTTCCTGGCCATCGGCGAGCGGACGAACGCCAACGGCTCGAAGGCATTCCGCGAGGCGATGGCGGCGGGCCGGCTCGACGACTGCGTGGAGATCGCGCGCCAGCAGACCAGGGACGGCGCGCACCTGCTCGACCTGTGCGTGGACTACGTGGGCCGGGACGGCGTAGCCGACATGAAGGAGCTCGCCGGGCGGCTGGCCACCGCGGCCACGCTGCCCCTGGTGCTCGACTCGACCGAGCCCGAGGTCATCGCGGCCGGACTGGAGCTGCTCGGCGGGCGGGCCGTAGTCAACTCGGTCAACTACGAGGACGGTGACGGGCCAGGCTCGCGCATCGCGCGGGTGATGCCGCTGGTCAAAGAGCACGGTGCCGCCGTGATCGCGCTCACCATCGACGAGCAGGGGCAGGCCCGCACGGCGGACTCGAAGGTCGCCATAGCGGCCCGGCTGATCGAGGACCTGACCGTCACCTGGGGCATCCGGGTCTGCGACATCATCGTGGACTGCCTGACGTTCCCGATCGCGACCGGGCAGGAGGAGACCCGCCGGGACGCGATCGAGACCATCGAGGCGATCCGCGAGGTCAAGCGCCGGTATCCGGACGTGCAGACCACGCTGGGCGTCTCCAACGTCTCCTTCGGCCTCAACCCGGCGGCCAGGGCCGTGCTGAACTCGGTCTTCCTTGACGAGTGCGTGCGCGCCGGGCTGGACTCGGCGATCGTGCACGCGTCCCGGATCATGCCCATCGCCCGGATACCGGATGAGCAGCTGCAGACCGCGCTGGACCTCGTCTACGACCGGCGGCGCGACGGATATGACCCGCTGACCCGGCTGCTCGAGCTGTTCGACGGAGTGGACGCGGCCGCGGTCAAGGCGAGCCGCGCGGCGGAGCTGCTCGGCCTGCCGCTGTGGGAGCGGCTGAAGCGGCGGATCATCGACGGCGAGCGGGTCGGCCTGGAGGCGGATCTGGACGAGGCGCTGACCCGCAGGCCCGCCCTGGAGATCGTCAACGACGTACTGCTGGACGGCATGAAGACGGTCGGCGAGAGGTTCGCCTCCGGCCAGATGCAGCTGCCGTTCGTGCTGCAGTCCGCCGAGGTGATGAAGGCGTCGGTTGGCCATCTCGAGCCGCACATGGAGCGGACGGACGAGGACGGCAAGGGAACCATCGTGCTGGCCACGGTTCGTGGTGACGTGCACGACATCGGCAAGAACCTGGTCAACATCATCTTGTCCAACAACGGCTACGACGTGGTGAACATCGGGATCAAGCAGCCGATCTCGGCCATCGTGGCCGCGGCGGAGGATCACGCCGCGGACGTGATCGGCATGTCCGGCCTGCTGGTCAAGTCCACCGTGGTGATGCGGGACAACCTGACCGAGCTGAACTCGCGCGGGCAGGCCGGGCGGTGGCCGGTGCTGCTGGGCGGGGCCGCGCTCACCCGCTCCTACGTGGAGCAGGATCTGGCCGCCCTGTTCGACGGCGAGGTGCGCTACGCCCGTGACGCGTTCGAGGGGCTGCGGCTGATGGACGCGTGCATGGCGGTGAAACGCGGCGAGTCAGGGGCAGCCCTGCCGGCGCTGCGGGCGCGCCGGGTGCCCGGCGCCGCCGCGGGGGCTCGGCTGGCCGTGACCGCGCCGCAGGATATGCCGTCGCGTTCGGACGTGGCCATCGACAATCCCGTGCCGGCCCCGCCGTTCTGGGGGAACCGGATCGTCAAGGGGATCGCGCTGGCCGACTACGTGGCCTATATCGATGAGCGCGCCACCTTCATGGGCCAGTGGGGGCTCAAGGCCTCCCGCGGCCGCGGGCCGACGTACGAGGAGCTGGTCGAGACCGAGGGCAGGCCGCGGCTGCGGATGTGGCTGGAACGGATGCGGACCGAGGGGCTGGTCGAGGCGGCCGTGGCGTACGGATACTTCCCGTGCGTGAGCGAGGGCAACGACCTCGTGGTCCTGGATGAGTCCGGAGCCGAGCGCGAGCGGTTCGGCTTCCCCCGGCAGCGGCGGGACCGGCACCTGTGCCTGGCGGACTTCTTCCGGCCGCGGGAGTCCGGCCAGACGGACGTGGTCGCGTTCCAGCTCGTCACCGTCGGATCGAAGATCAGCCAGGCGACCGCCGAGCTGTTCGCCAAGAACGCCTACCGCGAGTACGCCGAGCTGCACGGGCTGTCGGTACAGCTCACCGAGGCGCTGGCCGAGTTCTGGCACACCCGGGTCAGGGCCGAGCTCGGCTTCGGCGCCGCCGACCCAGACAGCCTGGATGACTTCTTCCGGCTCGGCTATCGCGGCGCGCGCTTCTCCTTCGGCTACGCCGCCTGCCCCGACCTGGAGGAACGGGCCAAGGTGATGCGGCTGCTGGCACCGGAGCGGATCGGGGTGCAGATGTCCGAGGGGTACCAGCTCACCCCGGAGCAGGCCACCGATGCCCTGGTCGTTCACCACCCCGAGGCGAAGTACTTCAGCGTCTGATGGTGCTCCAGGCTGTGCTGTTCGACATGGACGGCCTGCTCGTTGACACCGAGCCGCTCTGGTTCGAGATCGAGAGCGAGGTGATGACCCGCCTCGGCGGCGACTGGAGCGAGGCCGACCAGGCCAAGCTGGTGGGCGGGTCGCTGCAGACGACCCTCGACTACCTGCTCGGCAAGGCCAGCAGGCCGGTCTCCCGCGAGGAGCTGGCCCGGTGGATGCTGGACGGGATGGTCTCGCGGCTGAACCGGGCGCCGGTGCGGTTGCGCCCGGGGGCTCGCGACCTGCTCACCGAGGTGCAGGCGGCCGGGGTATCGCACGCGCTGGTGACCTCGTCGGAACGGATGATCATGGACGGGGTGCTGCGGGGGACCGGGCTGCGGTTCCCCGTCACGGTGTGCGCGGAGGACGTCACCAGGATCAAGCCCGATCCCGAACCGTACCTGCTGGCCACCAAGCTGCTGGCGGCCGACCCGGCCCGCTCGGTGGTGCTCGAGGATTCGCCCAACGGAGTGGCTGCCGCCGAAGCGGCCGGCTGCCGGGTGATCGCGGTGCCGAACGTGGCGCCGGTGCCGCGGGCGCCCGGCCGGGTCGTTGTGGCCTCCCTGGCCGAGGTGAGCCTGGCCAGGCTGCGCGAGCTGACGGGCGGCGCGGCCGGCCTTAGCTGATGCCGCGGTTGCGCAGGATCTTCTCGATCTCGCTGAAATCGTCGTCGTCGCCGGTCGCGGGCGCCTTGGCCGAGCGGGCCGCGACGGCCTGGCTCTTCTTCCCCGCCGGAGCGCCGGGCGGGGAGCCCTTGCCCTTGACGTCCTTGGCCGGACGGCCGCGCATCATGCCGGAGACCACGAAGGCCACGATCGCGAGCCCGGTCACCGCCACCCCGGCCCATTTCTCCGGGGAGAACACGAACGAGGAGGCGAAGTCGCCGATGGCGACGCCCATCTTCCAGAGCATCTCGATCGCGCCGGTCAGGTACGCGGCCAGCGGCAGCAGCGACCAGGCGACCCCGCGCAGGCCGGACCGCAGGCCGCGCCGGCGGAAGACGAACCAGCTCCAGACGAGGCCGAGGCCGGTCAGGCCCGCGCACAGCGGGAGCCAGGCAATTTGGTTATAAGTCGACATGAGGTCGCCCCTTGTCCGCGTCCCTACGCTTCATGGTTGCACACTTCCGCGGCTGCCCCGGCCGCGGCGGTCACGCTCTAGTGAAGTACTATCGCGTATACAGAATCAAGTAATATCTTGTTAGTCGCAACTGCGGCCGCGGCCGAGGCCGCAGTTGCGACCCGCGGCGCCGCCTGCCCCGTCCCGCCCGGGCAGGAGGCCCGCACCGGTCACGTCCGGGGTCACCCGGCCCCAGCATCGGCGCCAGCGGGCAGAACCGGCTCGGCCTCGGCGGGACGGGCTTGCGGAAGCGGCGGCGGGGTGCCGCCGAACGCCGGGCAGATGGCCTTGTGCGCGCACCAGTCGCAGACGCGGCTCGGCCGGGGCCGCCAGTCACCCGATTCCTTCGCTCGCTCGATGGCCCGCCACAGCGCCTGGATCTTGCGCTCGGTCGCGCGCAGGTCCGCCTCGTCCGGCTGGTACCTGAGGATCTCCCCGTTGCCGAGGTACATCAGCTGCAGCAGCCGCGGCACCGCGCCCCGCAGCCGCCACAGCACGAGGGCGTAGAACTTCATCTGGAACAGCGCGCGGGCCTCGAACTCCTCGCGCGGGGCGGTGCCGGTCTTGTAGTCCACGATCCGCAGCGCGCCGCCGCTCGCCACGTCAAGGCGGTCCACGTAGCCGCGCAGCCGCAAGCCTGACTCCAGCGTCGTCTCCACGTACAGCTCGCGCTCGGCCGGCTCGATCCGGCGCGGATCCTCCATGGTGAAGTAGCGGTCGAGCATCGCGGTGACTTCCGCCGTCCACGCCTCGCGGCCGGGTTCGCCGGCGAACAGGGCGGCGAGCTCGGGCGACTGCTCGACGAGCCGGTCCCATTGCGGGTCGAGCAGCGAGCGGGCGAGCTGCGGGGTCCGCTCGGCCGCGGGCCGGTCGAACAGCCGCTCGAGCACGGCGTGCACCAGCGTGCCGCGGGCGGCGGCGGGGCTCGGCGGCTCGGGCAGCCGGTCGATCACCCGGAACCGGTACAGCAGCGGGCAGGTCATGAAGTCGCCGGCTCTCGACGGGGAGATCGCCGGCCCCCTCGGCCCGCCCTCGTCCGGCCGCGGCATCACGTCCAGGCGTGACGGGTGTTCCGGCGCTGTCTGCGGGTCGCTCACGAGAGGGAGCGTAGGGTAGCCCACCGACAACCGCCGCCGTTTGGCCGGCCCGGCGGCTGTCGGGCCGGTCCGGCCGCCGGGCTGACCTGGCTGGCCGACGGCCGCGCCGCCCCCCGGCGGACCCCGTTGTCACGTAGCATCGTAAGTGTGGCAGGTATGACACCCGAACCGCCCGCTCCGCAGCAGAGCGACCCGCAGCCAGGGATCGTCATCGCGCGCCCGTTCGGGATCCCGGTGTATATCTCGCCGTACTGGTTCCTGATCGCCGGCGTGTTCGTCCTGCTGTACTCGAACAGCCTCCAGCAGGCCGTGCACGGCAACCTGCGCTACCTGGTGGCGGCGGTCTTCGTCGTGCTGCTCTACGCATCCGTGCTGGTCCATGAGCTGAGTCACTGCCTGGTGGCGCGGGCGTTCGGGTTGCCCGTCCGGCGGGTGCTGCTGTACCCGCTCGGCGGGTTCTCCGAGATCGAGAAGGAGGCCCCGACCCCGGCCAGGGAGTTCCTGGTCGCCGCGGCCGGCCCGGCGATCTCGCTGGTGCTGGCCGCCGTCGGGTACGGGCTGAGCAGACTGATCCCTTTCGGCACGGCGCACGTGCTGGTCACCCAGCTGATGTGGGCCAACCTGCTGGTCGGGCTGTTCAACCTGCTGCCGGGGCTGCCGCTGGACGGCGGGCGGATGCTGCGCGCCGGAATCTGGAAGGTCAGCCACCGCCCCGATGCCGCGACCATCGGCGCGGCCTGGACCGGCCGGGTGATCGCCGCCGCCCTGCTGATCGTGCCGTTCGCGCTGTTCGCCAGGGACAGCAACACCAACCAGATCTTCGACGCCGCGTGGCTGGCGGTCATCGCCGCCTTCATGTGGCTGGGCGCCGGCCAGGCGATCAAGGTCACCAGGGTCCGCGAGAAGCTGCCCGGGCTGCAGGCACGGCTGCTGGCCCGGCAGGCGATCCCGATCCCCGCGAGCCTGCCGCTGGCCGAGGCGATCAGGCGCGCGGATGCGGCCCAGGCGCGGGCGCTCGTCGTGGTCGACCACGAGGACAAGCCGATCGCGATCGTGAACGAGTCCGCGGTGATGGCCACGCCGGCGCAGCGCAGGCCGTGGATCGAGGCCGGCACGCTGGCCCGGACCCTGGACGAGGGCCTGGTGCTGCCCGCCGACTTGTCCGGGATGGCGCTGCTCGACGCGGTACGCAAGTCGCCGGCCTCCGAGTACCTGCTCGTCGAGCCCTCCGGCAAGGTCTTCGGGGTGCTCGCGGCCCAGGACCTCGATCACGCGTTCGCCCGTGGCTGAACACGGTGCGGCCGGACCGGCCGCCGCTTCCCCGCTACCCTGGCGGGCGTGAACCGTCAGTGCCGCGGCTCGCTCCGCGCCGGAGACCTGGTCCAGCTCACCGACCCGAAGGGCCGTAAGCACCTGGTCACCCTTGCCGACGGCGGATCGTTCCACACCCACCGCGGCTCGCTGGCCCACGACGAGCTGATCGGCGAGCCCGATGGCAGCGTGGTGAATTCCTCCGGCGGCACCCCGTATGTCGCGCTGCGGCCGCTGCTCGCCGACTTCACCCTGGGCATGGGGCGGGGCGCGGCCGTGATCTACCCGAAGGACGCGGCGCACATCGTGGCGTTCGGCGACATCTTCCCCGGAGCCCGGGTCCTGGAGGCGGGCGCGGGCTCGGGCGCGCTGTCGTGCTGGCTGCTGCGCGCGGCCGGTGACGGCGGGCTGGTCGCGTCCTACGAGCGCAGACCCGACTTCGCCGAGGTGGCCCGCAGGAACGTGGAGAAATTCTTCGGCGGCCCGCACCCGGCCTGGCGGCTGACCGTGGGCGACCTGGCCGATGCCGAGCCGGCCGACGACAGGTTCGACCGGGTCGTGCTCGACATGCTCGCCCCGTGGGAGTTCGCCGCCGCCGCCGGGCGGCTGCTCATCCCCGGCGGGCTGGCCTGCTGTTACGTGGCGACCACCACGCAGCTGTCCAGGGCTGTGGAAGCGCTTCGGGAGCAGGGCTGCTTCGACGAGCCCGCCGCCTGGGAGTCGCTGGTCCGGGGCTGGCACGTGGACGGGCTCGCGGTCCGGCCCGAGCACCGGATGGTCGGGCACACCGGGTTCCTCGTCACCGCGCGCAGGCTCGCCGACGGCGTGACGCCGCCGCCCAGACGGCGCCGGCCGGCCAAGGGCGCGCACGGTACGGACGCCGGCTAGCCGCGGTCCGGGGTAACCCTCCGTCACCGATCCGGGTCAGATGTTTCCGTATCGTGACGAGAGAATGCCAACACGGGGGGCGCGCCAGGTTACGGCAGCCCCCCGGATAGGTAGGGTCTAGATGAATGACTCTCGGAAGGGGGTGAGGGGTGTGGCCGCTCGCGACGACGGTCCGCGCGGCGCGCGGCACGACGACGAGGTCAATGGCCTCACGACGCAGATCTCCTTCCTGGAGGAGGAGGTCGCCGCGCTGCGCCGCCGGCTATCCGATTCGCCGCGCCATGTCCGGCTGCTCGAGGAGCGGCTGCGCGAGGCCGAGGCGAGCATCGCGGCCGTGACCGGCCAGAACGAGCGACTGGCCGGCACGCTCCGGGAGGCGCGTGACCAGATCGTCGCGCTCAAGGAGGAGGTCAACCGGCTGGCCCAGCCGCCGTCCGCGTTCGGCGTGTTCCTCAGCGCCTGCGAGGACGGGGCCGCGGACGTGTTCACCGGCGGCCGCAAGATGCGCGTTAACGTCAGCCCGGCCGTCAACCTCGAGGAGCTGAAGCCCGGCCAGGAGGTCGTGCTCAACGAGGCGCTCAACGTCGTGATCGCGCAGGGCTACGAGACGGCCGGCGAGGTCGTCATGCTCAAGGAGATACTCGAAGACGGCGACCGGGCCCTGGTCATCGCGCATGCCGACGAGGAGCGCGTGGTGCGGCTGGCCGAGCCGCTGCGCAACGCCACGCTGCGCGGCGGTGACTCGCTGCTGCTCGAGCCGCGCTCGGGCTACGTCTACGAGCGCATCCCGAAGGCCGAGGTCGAGGAGCTGATCCTGGAGGAAGTGCCCGACCTCACCTACTCCGACATCGGCGGCCTCGGCCCGCAGATCGAGCAGATCCGCGATGCGATCGAGCTGCCGTACCTGCACGCCGACCTGTTCCGCGAGCACCAGCTGCGCCCGCCCAAGGGCGTGCTGCTGTACGGGCCGCCCGGCTGCGGCAAGACCCTCATCGCCAAGGCCGTGGCGAATTCCCTGGCCAAGCAAGTCACCGCGAGGTCGGCGGCGGCGGCGGCCAACGCGGAGGCCGATCGCCGGGCCGCCGGGCTGCCGGCTGCGGCCGGCGACTCGCCGGCGGGCCCGGCCTCGGAAAGCCGGAGCTTCTTCCTGAACATCAAGGGACCGGAGCTGCTGAACAAGTACGTGGGCGAGACCGAGCGGCACATCAGGCTGGTGTTCCAGCGGGCCAGGGAGAAGGCCAGCGAGGGCATGCCGGTGATCGTGTTCTTCGACGAGATGGACTCGATCTTCCGCACCCGGGGCTCCGGTGTGTCCAGCGACGTGGAGAACACCATCGTCCCCCAGCTGCTGAGCGAGATCGACGGGGTCGAGGGCCTGCAGAACGTGATCGTGATCGGCGCGTCGAACCGGGAGGACATGATCGACCCGGCGATCCTGCGGCCGGGCCGGCTGGACGTGAAGATCAAGATCGAGCGGCCGGACGCGGAAGCCGCCAAGGACATCTTCTCCAAGTACGTGGTCTCTGCCCTGCCGCTGCATCCCGACGACCTGGCCGAGCACGGCGGCTCGCGGGCCTCCGCGGTGGAGGCGATGATCCAGCGCGTGGTGGAGCGCATGTACAGCGAGACCGAGGACAACCGGTTCCTCGAGGTGACCTACGCCAACGGCGACAAGGAGGTCCTGTACTTCAAGGACTTCAACTCCGGCGCGATGATCGAGAACATCGTGGACCGGGCCAAGAAAATGGCGATCAAGGAATTCCTGGAGACCGGGCAGAAGGGGCTTCGTGTCGCGCACCTGCTGGCGTCCTGCATCGATGAGTTCAAGGAGAACGAGGACCTGCCCAACACCACCAACCCCGACGACTGGGCGCGCATCTCCGGTAAGAAGGGCGAGCGGATCGTCTACATCAGGACGCTGGTGTCCGGCAAGAGCGGTACCGAGGCGGGACGTTCCATCGACACCGTCGCCAACACCGGGCAGTACCTGTAGCGTGCCGAAGCTAGGCTCTGTCCCATGAGCGTGCGGCGGGTCATGGGCATGGAAACCGAGTACGGCATCGCCGTGCCCGGCCAGCCGGGTGCGAACGCGATGGTCACCTCGTCCCAGGTAGTCAACGCCTACCAGGCCGCCACCGCGGCCCGGGCCCGGCGCGCCCGGTGGGACTTCGAGGAGGAGAACCCGCTGCGCGACGCCCGCGGGTTCGACCTGACCAGGGAGGCGGCGGACTCCTCGCAGCTGACCGACGAGGACCTCGGCCTGGCCAACGTCATCCTCACCAACGGGGCCAGGCTGTACGTCAACCACGCGCACCCGGAGTATTCCGCGCCCGAGTGCACCAACCCGCTGGACGCCGTCATCTGGGACAAGGCCGGCGAGCGGGTGATGGCCGAGGCCGCTGCCCGCGCCGTCACGATGCCGGGCGGCTCGGCCATTCAGCTGTACAAGAACAACACCGACAACAAGGGCGCGTCCTACGGCTGTCACGAGAACTACCTGATGCGCCGGGCGACGCCGTTCGCCGACATCGTCCGCCACCTGACCCCGTTCTTCGTATCCCGGCAGGTCGTCTGCGGCGCCGGCCGGGTGGGCCTGGGCGCGGACGGCCGCGGCGAGGGCTTCCAGGTCAGCCAGCGCGCCGACTTCTTCGAGGTAGAGGTCGGTCTGGAAACCACGCTCAAGCGGCCGATCATCAACACCCGCGACGAGCCGCATGCCGACCCGGAGAAGTACCGCCGCCTGCACGTGATCATCGGCGACGCGAACATGAGCGAGATCTCCAGCTACCTCAAGCTGGGCAGCACCGCGCTCGTGCTGGCGATGATCGAGGACAAGTTCCTCGACGGGGACCTCGCGGTCGATGCGCCCGTCGCCGAACTGCGGGCGATCTCCCACGACCGCGAGTGCAAGCACCTGGTCGCGCTGCGCGACGGCCGCCGGATGACCGCGGTCCAGCTGCAGATGGAGTACCTGGAGCGGGCCAGGAAGTACGTGGAGGACAGGTTCGGCACCAACGCGGACGAGATGACCGTCAACGTCCTCGACCGGTGGGAATCGGTACTCAACCGGCTCGCCGAGGATCCGATGACGCTGTCTCGCGAGCTGGACTGGGTGGCCAAGCTCGAACTGCTCGAGGGTTACCGGACGCGGGACGGGATCGGCTGGGGCCATCCCCGGCTGCAGCTTGTCAACCTGCAGTATTCCGACGTGCGCCCGGACCGGGGCCTGTACAACCGGCTGGCCGCCCGCGGCCGGATGCTGCGGCTGACCGACGAGGCCGCCCTGACCAGCGCTGTGGAGAACCCTCCGGAGGACACCCGGGCCTACTTCCGCGGCCGCTGCCTGCAGAAGTACGCGGACGCGGTCGCCGCCGCCTCCTGGGACTCGGTGATCTTCGATATCCCGGGCCGCGAGTCGCTGCAGCGAGTGCCGACGCTGGAGCCGCTGCGCGGCACTCGCGCGCACGTGGGCGGCCTGCTTGACCGCTGCGACAGCGCGGCCGACCTGGTCTCCGCGCTGACCGGGCACGACTAGGGTTCTGCCGGTCCGGAGGATTGAGCGGGACGCCCCCGGGCGAAGATAGCGTTGAGAATGCAGGGACTGCGGCGATCCCTGCCACCCCGGGGGGAGCCCCGGGAAATGGAGGTTACCGGAATGGCGACAAAGGACACGTCGGGACAGCGGCAGACAACGCGGCGCAGCGAGGAGGCCGAGGAGGCCGAGACGCAGGGCGCCGAGGATGTCAAGGAGCGGCAGGAGGCCCTGTCCGACGACGTGGACGCGATCCTTGACGAGATCGACGAGGTGCTCGAGGAGAACGCCGAGGAGTTCGTCAGGTCCTACGTGCAGAAGGGCGGGCAGTGAGGGCGCACTGTCACCCAGTAGGGTCTGATCTGGTACCGGATGGCAAGGACGGGAAGGATCCCGGTGGGTTCTGACTTCGCGGTCGGCGCGCGGTTTCCTGCGGCGTTCATGAGCGCAGGAACGTCATCGTTCACCGACTTTCTCTCCGGCTACGCGCCCAGCATGCTGCCGGGCCACGGGACATCTGCCCTGGCAGCCGCGGGCCCGCTGGCCGACCTGCCGCACGGCACGACGATCGTGGCCGCCGCGTGCGAGGGCGGCATCGTGATGGCGGGCGACCGCAGGGCCACGGCCGGGAGCATGATCGCGCAGCGCGACATCGAGAAGGTGTTCCGCAGCGACGAGTTCTCCTGCGTCGGGATCGCCGGGGTGGCCGGCGTCGGCATCGAGCTCGTCCGGCTGTTCCAGGTCGAGCTTGAGCACTACGAGAAGCTGGAGGGCCGCGCGCTGTCCCTGGAGGGCAAGGCCAACCGGCTGGCCACCATGGTCAGGGGCAACCTCGGGGCCGCGATGCAGGGCCTGGTGGTCGTGCCGCTGTTCGCGGGCTACGACGAGGACTCCGGGGCAGGCCGGATCTTCAGCTACGACCCGTCAGGCGGCCGGTACGAGGAGCACCGGTTCCACTCGATCGGCTCCGGCTCGGTCTTCGCCAGGGGCTCGCTGAAAAAGCTCTACCGCGAGGGCCTGCCGGCGCAGGACGCGGTCGTGGTCTGCATGCAGGCGCTCTACGACGCGGCGGACGACGACTCGGCCACCGGGGGCCCGGACCTCACCAGGGGCATCTACCCGATCGTGGTCACCGTGACCACCGACGGGTTCCGCCGGTTGCCCGAAGCCGAGGCCGGGCAGGTCGCCCAGGCCGTGGTGGGCGAGCGACTGCAAAAACCGGACGGGCCGACCGCGCCGCTGCGGCCCGAGCCCGCCAGCTAGCCGCGCCCGGATCTTGCCCGCACGAGCAAAGGAACTGAAGCGGTGAGCATGCCGTTCTACGTGTCGCCCGAACAGGCGATGAAGGACAAGGCGGATTACGCGCGGAAGAACATCGCCCGGGGCCGCAACACGATCGTCATCCAGTTCGCCGACGGCATCCTGTTCGTCGCGCCGAACCCGTCCCGTGCCCTGCACAAGATCAGCGAGATCTACGACCGGATCGCCTTCGCCGCGGTAGGCATGTACAACGAGTTCGAGAACCTCCGCAAGGCCGGCGTCCGGTACGCCGACTTCAACGGCTACCTGTACGACAGGAACGACGTCACGGCCCTCGGCCTGGCCAACGCGTACGCGCAGACGCTCGGCACGATCTTCACCGAGAGCAACAAGCCGTACGAGGTCGAGATCGTCGTGGCCGAAGTGGGCGATGCCCCCGAGCGCGACCAGATCTACCGGATCACCTTCGACGGCTCGGTGGCCGACGAGCACGGCTACGTGGCCATGGGCGGGCAGGCGGACCAGGTCGCCGCCGCGCTCAAGGAGCGGTACACCGACGGGCTGACGCTGCACAGGGCGCTCGGCGTCGCGCTGGCCGCACTGTCCGGCCAGGAGAACGGCGATGCCACCCAGCTCACGGCCTCCCAGCTTGAGGTGGCCGTGCTCAACCGGGCCGGCGAGCACCGCAGGTTCCGGCGGCTGACCGGACCGCGGCTGGAGGCCCTGCTGGCCGAGGCCAGGGCATCCGGGGACCCTGACAAGCCCGCAACGGACGGTGACAAGCCCGCAGCGGGTTCCGCAACCTGAGGCTCAGGCCCGGCCGGGCTCGCTGTGCACGACCACCCAGACCGCGCGGACGTCGCGACCCGTCCGGTTCCCGTACTCGTGCGGGATCGAGGAGTCGAACGCGATCGAGTCGCCGGGGCCGAGCTCGAGCCGCTCGAATCCCACGGTCGCCTGCAGCGTGCCGGACAGGATCAGGCCGTACTCGTAGCCGTCGTGACGCAGCGGGCGGCGCTCGTCGGTGGAGTGCCCGCCCGGCTCGTAGATCACCTCGAGAAAGTCGGCCCTGTCGTCTCGCTGCGCCGTGAGCCGCTCCCAGCGCACGCCGCTGGCCAGGTCGATCACCGCGCGCGAGGCGGCGTGCTGGACGATCCCGTGACCGTCAGGCAGGCCGCCCGCCGGCATCTCCGGCGGGACGTCCGGGCCGGGGTCGACCCCGAACAGGTAGTCGACGGAGGCAGACAGCTCGGTCGCCAGCGCGTACAGCACCCCGACCGACGGCGCGCTGATCCCGCGCTCGATCTGCGAGATCAGGCTGGCCGAGCAGCCCACCCGGCGGGCCAGCTCGCGGGCGGACAGGCCGCGCTCCTCCCGCACCAGGCGCAGCCGGGGTCCCAGCCCGCCGACCACCGCCGCCTGCGTCATCGTCGGCCCCCAGGTCGTTCAGGTCGGGCAGGTCTTGACAGTGTCACTGTACATACGTTGAATCAGGCTGTACATGCGGTTCCGTCCAGGGTTACCGAGGAGTTCCCGATGGCCGTCCCCGGACCGAGCACCAGCGCCCGGATCGCCCCCTCGCCGGGCCGGATGAACGTCGACTTCGAGGAGCGGGTGGATTTCGCCCGGCTGCGCGAGCACCGGCTGCGCCGCGCGGCGGCGGCGCTCGAGGCCACCGACCTCGGCGCCCTGCTGGTGTTCGATAACAACAACATCCGCTACCTGACCGGGGTGGCCATCGGCGAGTGGACCAGGGACAAGCTCTGCCGGTACGCGCTCTACACCCGCACCGGCGAGCTGTTCCTGTGGGATTTCGGCTCGGCGGCGGTGCACCACCGGATGTACTGCCCGTGGCTGCAGCCCGAGCACTGCGTCGCGGCGTACTCCACCATGCGCGGCGCCGCCCCGCCTGCGGCGAACCTGACCGAGCGGGCGGTCCGCGAGATCAGCGGCAGGCTCCAGGACGCCGGGGTGGCCGGGATGCCTGTCGGCGTGGATTTCGCCGAGCTGCCCACCGTGTTCGAGCTGCAGCGCCAGGGCATCGAGCTCCGCGACGGCCAGCAGGCCATGCTGGACGCGCGGCAGATCAAGTCCGACGATGAGATCGCCCTGCTGTCGGTGGCCGCCGCCATGGTGGACGGCGTCTATACCGACATCGCCGAGGCGCTGCGGCCGGGCGTGCGGGAGAACGAGATCGTGGCGCTGGCCAGCAAGCGGCTCTACGACATGGGCTCCGACGACGTGGAGTCCATCAACGCGGTGTCCGGCGAGCGGTGCAACCCGCATCCGCACAACTTCTCCGACCGCATGATCCGCCCGGGCGAGCAGGCGTTCTTCGACATCATGCAGTCCTACAACGGGTACCGGACCTGCTACTACCGCACGTTCAGCGTCGGCCGGGCCACGGCCCCGCAACTGGACGCTTACGCCAGGGCGCGGGAGTGGATCGACGCCGCGATCGGCGTCATCAAACCGGGGGTGTCCACCGACCAGGTGGCCAGGCTCTGGCCGACCGCGCAGGACATCGGGCTGGCCGACGAGAAGACCGCCTTCGGGCTGCAGTTCGGCCACGGCCTGGGCCTGGCGCTGCACGAGCGCCCGATCATCAGCAGGCTCACCTCGCTCGAGGCGCCGATGGAGATCGAGCAGGGCATGGTGTTCGCGCTGGAGACCTACTGCCCGGCCAGCGACGGCATCTCCGCGGCCAGGATCGAGGAGGAGGTCGTGGTCACCGCCGACGGGGCCCACGTGATCACCAGGTTCCCGGCCCAGGATCTCTACGTCACCCACCAGTACTGACCACGCCACGGAGGCAGCTCATGACCACAGTGCGGCCGGCGAGACTGGCGGACGAGACGGCGCTCGACCTGTACAGGAAGATGACCGAGATCCGGCTGTTCGAGAAGCGCGCGTACGACCTGTTCCTGCAGAACCTGGTCAGGGGGACGTCGCACCTTGGCATCGGCCAGGAGGCCGTCGCGGCCGGGGTGTCGGCCGCCATGACCGACGGCGACTACACGTTCGTCACCTACCGCGGGCATGCGCACGTGCTGGCCCGCGGCACCCCGATGACCCCGGTGCTGGCCGAGCTGCTGGGCCGGGAGAACGGCCTGATGCACGGCAAGGGCGGGTCGATGCACCTGCTCGATGTCTCCCGCGGCGTGCTGGGCGCGTACGCGATCGTCGGCGCCCAGCTGGTGATCGCCAACGGCGCCGCGTGGTCGGCCCAGTACCGCGGCAGCGGGCAGGTGACCGTGTGCTTCCTCGGCGACGGCGCGACCAACATCGGCGCCTTCCACGAGGCGCTCAACCTGGCCGCGGTGTGGGGGCTGCCGGTGGTGTTCATCTGCGAGAACAACCAGTACATGGAGTACACGCCGATCGGCTCGGTGACCGCAGTGCCGCGGCCGGCCGCCGACCGGGCACCCGGCTACGGCCTGGAGTCCGTGGTGGTGGACGGCAACGACGTCGAGGCGGTCTACTACTGCGCGCTGGACGCGATCACGGCCGCGCGCGAGGGCGCAGGCCCGGCACTGATCGAGGCGCTCACCTACCGGCACGGCGGTCACTCCCGCGCCGACCCCGGAAAGTACCGCCCCGATGACGAGGTCGCGCGGTGGCTGGCCCGCGACCCGGTGCCCGGCTACCGCAAGGTGCTCATCGAGCGCGGGATCGCCGGGCAGGACCTCGACGCCATCGACGAGCGGGCCCGGGCGGCCGTGGACCTGGCGACCGAGGAGGCCAAGGCCGGACCGGTGCCGCGGCCCGGGCTTGCCGAGACCAACGTGTGGGCCGACGGCGGCAGCAGCTGGAGGAACTGACCGGTGAGCATCGAAGTGATCATGCCGCAGATGGGCGAGACCGTGCTGGAAGGCACGGTCAACACCTGGCACAAGTCAGCCGGCCAGCAGGTCGCCGAAGGCGAGCCGCTGCTGGAGATCGGCACCGACAAGGTAGACACCGACATCCCGGCCCCGGCCAGCGGGACGCTGGCCGAGATCCGCGTCGGCGAGGGGGAAACCGTGCCGGTATCTACCGTGCTGGCGATCATCGTCGCGGACGGTGCATCATGACCGCCATCACCTACCGCGAAGCGGTCGCCAGGGGAATCGCCCAGGAGATGCGGTCCGACCCGTCCGTCGTCTTCCTCGGCGAGGACGTCGCCTCGGCGGGCGGCGTATTCAAGGCCACCGTGGGCCTGGCCGACGAATTCGGCCCGACCCGGGTCAGGGACACCCCGATCAGCGAGCAGGCCATCCTCGGCGCGGCCATGGGCGCGGCCATGACCGGCCTGCGGCCGATCGCCGAGATCATGTTCAGCGACTTCTTCGCCGTCTGCTGGGACCTCATCGCCAACGAGATCGCGAAAAGCCGGTACATGTCCGACGGGCAGGTCTCGTTCCCGCTGGTCATCCGCTGCGCGAACGGGGCCGGCGTGCGCTTCGGCGCGCAGCACTCGCAGTCGGTGGAGAACTGGGCCATGGCGGTGCCCGGGCTCAAGGTCGTGGCGCCGTCCACGCCGCAGGACGTGGTCGGGCTGCTCGCCGCCGCGGTGCGCGATCCGGATCCGGTGATCTTCTTCGAGGCCAAGTCGCTGTACGGGACCAAGGGCGAGGTCGCCGACGGCGAGATCGTGGGCCGGCTGGGCCAGGCGACGGTGGTCAGGGAGGGCACCGACGCCACGATCGTGGCGCTGGGCGCGATGGTCCCGCGGGCCGTCGCGGCCGCCGGGGAGCTGGCCGGGCAGCACGGCATCCGCTGTAGCGTGGTCGACGTGCGCAGCCTGGTGCCGCTGGACACCCGGACCATCCTCGCCGAGGTCGCGAAGACGGGCCGGCTGTTCACCGTGGAGGAGAACCCCCGGCTGTGCGGCTGGGGGGCGGAGATCGTCTCGATCGTCTCCGAGGAGTGCTTCGGGTCGCTCACCGGGCCGCCGGTCCGGATCACCACCCCGCACATCCCGCTGCCCGCGGCGGACAGCCTGGAAGACCACGTCCTGCCGTCGGTGCCGCGGATCACCGCTACCGTCCGCGAGTCGATGGAGAGCACGTGACTTCCAACCTTGCCACCCTGGCCGGCATGGACGCCCCGACCGGACTGCTCATCGGCGGCGAATGGACCGGCGGCCGCGACGGCAAACGACTGCCCGTGGTCGACCCGGCCACCGAGGACGTGCTGACCGAGGTGGCCGACGGCACGGCCGAGGACGCGCTGGACGCGGTGGCGGCCGCCTACCGGGCGCTGCCTGGCTGGGCCGCGACCGCGCCCCGGCAGCGGGCCGAATGCCTGCGCCGGGCCTTCGACCTGATGACCGAGCGCGCCGACGCGCTGGCCAGGCTGATGGTGCTGGAGAACGGCAAGGCGCTGCGCGACGCGCGCGCCGAGGCGCTGTACTCGGCCGAGTTCTTCCGCTGGTACGCCGAGGAAGCGGTCCGGATGGAGGGCTCGCTGGCGATCGCCCCCTCCGGGGCGAACAAGATCATGGTCCGGCTGCAGCCGGTCGGGGTCAGCGTGCTGGTCACGCCGTGGAACTTCCCGGCGGCGATGGCCACCCGCAAGATCGGCCCGGCGCTCGCGGCCGGCTGCACGGTGATCATCAAGCCGGCCAGCGAGACCCCGCTGACAGCGCTGGCGGTGGCGGCCATCCTGGGTGAAGCGGGGGTTCCGAAGGGCGTCGTCAACGTCCTGACTACCTCCTCGTCGGGCGCCACCGTGGCGGCCATGCTCGCCGACCCGCGGGTCAGGAAGCTGTCCTTCACCGGTTCGACCGAGGTGGGCCGGATCCTGCTGGCCACGGCGGCGAAGACGATCACGAACTGCTCGATGGAGCTGGGCGGCAACGCGCCGTTCATCGTGTTCGAGGACGCCGACATCGAGGCGGCGGTGGACGGCGCGATGATCGCCAAGATGCGCAACGGCGGAGAGGCGTGCACCGCGGCCAACCGGTTCTACGTGCACGACGCGGTGGCCGGCGAGTTCACCGCCGCCTTCGCCGCCCGGCTGGCCACGATGAAGGTGGGGCCGGGCCTGGACGAGGGTACCGACGTCGGGCCGCTGGTGAACTCCGCTACCCGCTCGAAGGTGGCCGGGCTGGTGGATGAGGCCGCCGCCGACGGCGGCAAGGTGCTGGTGGGCGGCAGCGCGCCGGACCGGCGCGGCTACTACTACCTGCCCACGGTCTTGGGCGACGTCCCGCCGGACGCGGGGATCCTGGACACGGAGATCTTCGGCCCGGTGGCACCGGTGGTGCGGTTCAGCTCCGAGGACGAGGTGATCGGCCTGGCCAACGATACCGAGTTCGGCCTGGTCTCCTACCTGTACAGCGGTGACCTGCGCCGCGGGCTGCGGGTCGCCGACGCGCTCGAGGTCGGCATGGTCGGGATCAACCGCGGCATCGTGTCCGACCCGGCGGCGCCGTTCGGCGGGGTCAAGCAATCGGGGATCGGGCGCGAGGGCGGCCACGACGGCCTGCTCGAATTCAGCGAGAAGAAGTACATCGCGGTGGAATGGTAGGTTCCCGCAGGCCTTATCTTGACGGAGTGGACAGACGCATCTTCGGCCTGGAGAACGAGTACGGGGTCACCTGTACCTTCCACGGGCAGCGCCGGCTGTCGCCGGACGAGGTAGCCAGGTACCTATTCCGCCGGGTGGTGTCCTGGGGCCGGAGCAGCAACGTATTCCTGCGCAACGGCGCGCGGCTCTACCTGGACGTGGGCAGCCATCCGGAGTACGCGACGCCCGAATGCGACGACGTGCTGGACCTGGTCGCGCACGACAAGGCGGGGGAGCGGATCCTGGAAGGGCTGCTGCTCGACGCCGACCGGCGGCTGCGCGAGGAAGGCATCGCCGGGGACATCTACCTGTTCAAGAACAACACCGACTCGGCCGGGAACTCCTACGGGTGCCATGAGAACTACCTGGTCGGACGGCACGGAGAGTTCGGCAGGCTGGCTGACATCCTGATCCCGTTCCTGGTTACCAGGCAGATCATCTGCGGGGCGGGCAAGGTGCTGCAGACGCCGCGCGGCGCGGTGTACTGCGTGAGCCAGCGAGCCGAGCACATCTGGGAGGGCGTGTCCTCGGCGACGACCAGGTCCCGGCCCATCATCAACACCAGGGACGAGCCGCACGCCGACGCCGAGCGGTTCCGCCGCCTGCACGTCATCGTGGGCGACTCGAACATGAGCGAGACCACCATGCTGCTCAAGGTGGGCGCCACCGACCTGGTGCTCCGCATGATCGAGGCGGGCATCGTGATGAAGGACCTGAGCCTGGAGAACCCGATCAGGGCGATCAGGGAAGTCAGCCACGACATGACCGGGCGCCGCCGGGTACGGCTGGCCAACGGCCGCGAGGTATGCGCGCTCGATATCCAGCGCGAGTACCTGGCCAAGGCGTCCGACTTCGCGGACAAGCGGGGCAGCGACGCGGTCACCCGCCGCGTCCTCAGCCTGTGGCACCGCACCCTGGACGCGGTGGATTCCGGGGATCTCGGGCTGGTCGCACGCGAGATCGACTGGATCACCAAGTACCAGCTGATCGAGCGCTACCGGGCCAAGCACGACCTGCCGCTGTCGGCCCCCCGGGTAGCGCAGCTCGACCTGGCCTACCACGACGTGCACCGTGGCCGGGGGCTGTACTACCTGCTGCAGCGGCGCGGGGCCGTGGAGCGCGCGGTGCGCGACATCGACATCTTCCAGGCGAAGTCCGTGCCGCCGCAGACCACCAGGGCCCGGCTGCGCGGCGAGTTCATCAAGCGGGCCCAGGAACGGCGCCGGGACTTCACCGTGGACTGGGTGCACCTGAAGCTGAACGACCAGACGCAGCGCACGGTGCTGTGCAAGGACCCGTTCAGGTCCGCCGACGAGCGGGTGGAGAAGCTGATCGCGGGGATGTAGGGCTGTCGTCCCGGCGTGATCGTCCCCATTCGGCACCCGGGCCACGGCGGTCACGGAACGCGGGTAGGCTGGCCGCGCTTCTGTAACCAACACCGGGGTTGCCATGCGCCGCATCACTGTTCTGATCGCTCCGCTGCTGCTGGCCACGCTGGCCCTGGCAGGATGCGGTAGCTCCTCCTCTGCCTCCTCCCCGTCGTCATCGTCGGCGGCCAACGTGAAGGTGACCGTCACCGGTGCCTTCAACAAGAAGCCGACCGTCACGATCCCTGATCAGCAGGCCGACGGCCAGCTCGCCGTGAAGACCCTGATCCACGGCCACGGGCCCGCGCTCACCAGCACCGACGCGCTGCTGGGCAACTACTCCGTCTACATCTGGAGCGGGGCCACGCACAAGCTGGCCGGCAGCACCTACTCCAGCGTGCCGGCGCTGTTCGCGGGCCAGCTGCTGCCCGGCCTGCAGAGTGCGCTGAAGGACCAGACGATCGGCAGCCGGGTGCTCGCCGTCATCCCGCCGAAGGAGGGTTACGGCCCCCAGGGGAACCCGCAGGGCGGGGTCAAGCCCACCGACACCCTGGTCTTCGTGATCGACCTGCTCAAGGCCTACCCCTCGAACGCGACGGCTACCGGGAAGACCGTCTCCTCCGGCGGCCACGGGCTCCCGACGGTCACGGCCGGCAGCCCGCCCAAGATCACCGTGCCGAACGGCAAGCCGCCCGCGCACCTGGAGACCAAGACGCTGATCCAGGGCTCGGGGCCGCCGGTCACCCAGGGCCAGTACGTCATCGTGCAGTATTCCGGCGTCATCTGGCGCACCGGGAAGGTGTTCGACTCCTCGTGGCAGCACGGCGCGCCGTTCGGGTTCGTCATCGGCGCCTCGCCGCCCCAGGTCATCCCCGGCTGGAATGTCGGCTTGCTCGGCAAGAAGGTGGGCAGCCGGATCCTGCTGTCGATCCCGTCGGCCGACGGGTACGGCAAGCAGGGCAGCTCACAGGCCGGGATCAAGGGAACCGACACGCTCGTGTTCGTCGTTGACATTCTCGGGTCATACAGCGCGGGTGCTCCGGCTTAGGCCGGCCCGACGCGCCAGTCGCAACCCGCAGGCGGGCTGATACCCGGTATGCTCACGGTTCCGTACGACCGCCCCGCACAGGCGTGGAGGTGCCTGCATTGACTGATCCGTCGCCCGGCGGTTCCTTCCGCAAGGACGTGGTGGTGATCGGCGGCTGCGGGCACGTCGGCCTGCCGCTCGCCATTGCCTTCGCTGACCGCGGGGCCCAGGTAGCCATCTACGACGTGAGCGCCGAGGCGGTCCAGACCGTCAACGCCGGCCGGATGCCGTTCAGCGAGCCCGGCGCGGCCGCGATCCTCGAGCGGGTGATCGCCGACGGCCGTCTCGAGGCGTCGGCGGACCCGGCCATCGTGGCCACCGCGGAGCACGTGATCGTGGTGATCGGAACGCCAGTTGACGAGCACCTCAATCCGGACCAGGCGGCCATACCGAACGCGCTCGCCGGCTGCGCCAGGTACTTGCGCGAAGGCCAGATCCTGATCCTGCGCAGCACGGTGTACCCGGGCGTGACCGCGCTGGTGGAGAAGATGGTCGCGGACCTGGGCGTGACGATGGACGTGGCGTTCTGCCCGGAACGGATCGCCGAGGGCAAGGCGATGACGGAGCTGTTCGAGCTGCCGCAGATCGTGTCCTGCCGGACGCCGGCCGGCCTGGAGCGGGCGAGCAAGCTGTTCACCTTGCTCACTGATCACCTGGTCCCGATGTCTCCGGAGGAGGCAGAGCTCGCCAAGCTGTTCACCAACGTGTGGCGGTACATCAAGTTCGCGACCGCGAACCAGCTGTACATGATGGCGAATGACCGGGGCCTCGACTTCGAGCGGATCCGCCAGGGGCTGGCGGCCGACTACCCGAGAGCGGCCGACATGCCGGGCGCCGGCTTCGCCGCGGGCCCGTGCCTGTTCAAGGACACTATGCAGCTGGCCGCCTACAACAACAACAACTTCACGCTCGGCCACACCGCGATGACCATCAACGAGGGTCTCCCGCTGTACCTGACCGGCCGTCTTGAGCAGCGGTACAACCTGGCCGCGATGACCGTCGGCGTGCTGGGCATGGCGTTCAAGGGCGGCAGCGACGACACCAGGTCGAGCCTGTCCTACAAGCTCAAGAGGATCCTGGCGTTCAAGGCGGGCCGGGTGCTGTGCACCGACCCCTACGTCACGACGGACCAGGATCTGCTGCCGCTCGACACGGTGATTGCCGAGGCCGACCTGCTCGTCATCGCCACTCCGCACCCTGAGTACCGCGCCCTGGTGACCGGCAAGCCGGTGGCCGACATCTGGAATGTGCTCGGGAAGGGCGTTCTCATTTGACCGTGGGCGAGCCGCGCGTATCGGTGGTCATGCCCGCCTACAACGAGGGCGAGCAGATCATCGAGGTGCTCGACCGGCTGTTCGAGTCGGTCAAGCTACCCTCCGAGGTGCTCGTCGTGGTGGACACCGAGGACGACACGACGATCCCGGTGATCAACGAGTACGCGAAAAAGGAGCCGAGGCTCCGGTGCCTGGTCAACAGCTACGGCCCGGGGCCCGCGAACGCCATCCGGTACGGCATCGACGTCGCGGCGGCCCCGGTGGCCGTGGTCACGATGGCGGACGGCTGCGATGACGTCCGCCAGATCGACGACCTCGCCCGGCTGGTCGAGCGCGGCGTGGCGGTGGCCGTGGCCTCCCGGTACATGGCCGGCGGCCAGCAGGTGGGCGGCCCCTACGTGAAGGGCCTGATGTCCAAGACCGCCGGCCGGTCGCTGCGGATACTCGCCCACACCGGGACGCGCGATGCGACCAACTCGTTCAAGGCGTACTCGACGCCATTCGTCCGCGAGGTCGGCATCGACTCACGGGACGGCTTCGAGATAGGCATCGAGCTCACGGCCAAGGCCAGGCGGATGCGCAAGCCGGTAGCGGAAATCCCGACCATATGGCTGGACCGCCAGGCCGGGATGTCCAACTTCAAGCTGCTCCCGTGGATACCCAGTTACCTGCGCTGGTACCGTTTCGCCTTCGGGCCGCCGCTGACTGCCGAGCAGATCCGGGCCCGGACTGGCCGGGCCCCTCACGAGAAGGGTGAATGACCGCCATGGAGAGGGTCCTGGTCAGCGGCTCGGCAGGCTTCATCGCCGGCTATGTCATCGAAGAGCTGCTCGAACGCGGTTACGCCGTGACCGGACTTGACAACTACTCCAAGTACGGCAGGGTGCGGAAGTCTTACGACGACCACCCGGCCTACCGGCTGGTCGAAGGCGATGCCAGGGACACCGGCCTGATGTCGAGATTGCTGGCCGACTGCGACCATTTCATCGCCGGCGCCGCCATGATCGGCGGTATTTCCTACTTCCACACCTATCCCTATGACCTGCTCGCCACCAACGAGCGCATCATCGCGGCGTCCTGCGATGGCGCGATCAAGGCCCACCGCCAGGGCAAGCTGCGCAAGGTCACCTACATGTCCTCCTCGATGGTGTTCGAGAGCGCCGATTCCTGGCCCTCGTTCGAGGGGCAGGAACGGGAGATTCCGCCGCCGCTGTCGTCCTACGGATTCCAGAAGCTGGCGGTAGAATATTTCGCCCACGCCGCGAACGACCAGTACGGCCTGCCCTACACCATCGTGCGCCCGTTTAACTGCGTGGGCACCGGTGAGAGCCGCGCCCTCGGCGACGAGGAGATCCTGTCCGGCAACATCAAGCTCGCCATGAGCCACGTGGTGCCCGACTTGGTGCTGAAGGTGCTCAAGGGCCAGGACCCGCTGCACATACTCGGCTCCGGCGAGCAGGTTCGGCACTACACCTACGGCGGGGACCTGGCCCGCGGCATCGTGCTGGCCATGGAACACCCGGACGCGGAAGGCCAGGACTTCAACCTGTCCACCGCTGAGAGCACTACCGTCCGCGAGCTGGCGGAGCTGGTCTGGCGGAAGATCAAGGGTGACGACGTGCCGCTGCGGCTGGTACACGACGAGCCGTTCGAGTACGACGTGCAGCGCCGGGTTCCGGCCATCGAGAAGGCGAAGCGGGTCCTCGGCTTCGAGGCGACTACCTCACTGGACCTGACGCTCGATCAGGTCATCCCGTGGATCGCCGAGGCGGTCAGGGCGGGCAGGATGTGAGCTTTCTATTCCTCGGGCGGCGCGGGCACGGGCGGCGCAGGGGCGCGCTGCGTGGCGGCGTCGATGACCAGGCCGAGGCCGATGCCCAGCATCCACACATCCTTGGCCAGGGCGGTGCCCTGCTGAGTGGGGAACGGGCTCCCCTCCTTGCGCATGCCCGGGGTGCGGCCGTAGAGGCCGAGCAAGCTGGCGGCGAAGGCGGTCAGCCCGGCGCCGGCCAGCCCGGCGGGAATGACCGGCAGCAGCAGGGCCGAGCCCAGCGCGATCTCTGAGGCCGCCAGCAGCCGGGCAAAGTCCTTCGGGCTCATCTTGGCGAGGAACGGGTACGTGCCCACGGCCATGCCGTGCAGCCGGGCCGCGGTTTCCTCGTCGGCGCCCCACTTGCCGAGCCCGGAGTTAAGAATGAACCCGCCCGCCACCAGCCGCCCTGGCGCCCGCCGCGCCATCTCCTGCAACCGCACGTGCCCTCCTCAGCCTTAGTAGTGCCTACCGCCGGGCCGCAGCACCGTCCTGGTCTCGGCCGCCGCCTCGACATCCGCCCAGCGTGACAGCATCGGGACGCGCCGGTGCCTGGCCCATTCGGCCAGCTGGTCGGCGAAGTGCGGATCTTCCGGATCTCCGGACGTGCCACCCGGGATCACAAAGCTGGCCGTCTCGGGCGACGCCAGGTCCACCACCTGCCGGTATACCGAGAGCGACGTCACCCGGAACGGCGCGCCCTCCCGCCAACCGTAGCCGGAAACCTGAATGGTGTCGCCGTCGCCCCCCATGCCGACCGCCGGCGGCACCGGCTGTCCGGCCAGCGGATGCACCGCCTGGGCCTGGTGGTTCTCGGCCCAGTGCCACTGCGGCGGATCGCCGACCTCGCTGGCCTGCTTCCAGGCGGCGGCGAGCGCGGCGGGCAGCACGCTGCGCACCCGGTCGCCCCGCGCCGGGTCCCGCTCGCCCCGCGCCGGGTCGCGGTCGCCCCGCGCCGGGTCCCGGTCGCCCCGGACGGGACCGCCGAGAAGTTCCCAGGTGTCGCTGGCCAGCCACCGGCGGATCAGGCTGGCTGCCACGACGTCACCGCGGACCAGCCAGCCCCAGGTGGCGTCGCCGAGCCGCGGGCGGTAGAGCGCGGCGGCCAGTGCTCGCTGGAAGCAGCCATAGAGCAGCGCCGGGCCGGATTCTGCCCGCAGTTCGCCGTCCCAGCCCGCCAGCATCAGCCGGGCCCGTTCGGCCGAATCCTCAGGCAGCGGGCCGAGGCTGCCCAGCAGGCGGGTCCAGGCCTGCGCCGCCCAGGAGACCATGTCCGACTGCAGGGCGGCGAGCCCCTCCGTGGTGTGCCGCTCGGTGCCCGCCAGCTGCTGCCGGAGCCGCTCGGCGCGGAACGGATGGCTGAACGTGTAGCTGATATAGGGGTCGTCGCCGTCGGTGATGACGTTGTTGGCGGTCATCACGAAGCCGGCCTCCGGGTCGACCATCCGGGGCATCTGGTCGAACGGCACGCTCCCCGTCCACTCGCACCCGCCGTCCCAGCCGGGGACGGGCAGCCGGCGGTGCGCGGCGGACGAGCGGACCGGCAGCTCGCCGCGCGCCTGGTAGGCGATGCGGCCGCCGGTGTCCGCGGCGACCAGGTTGTTCACCGGGTCCACCCACTCGCGCTGGGCCTCGATGAGCGCGCCGGCGTCGCGCGCGGTCAGCATCGGCAGCAGCGGCTCGAAGCCACGGCCGGCCCGGCACGTCGCCGTGTACTTGAGCGCGATCGCGATCCCGGCGCGCGGATCACCGTGCACGACCTGGCCGTGCCGGGTCGTCCACACCTCGGCGGTGACCGGCTCAGCGCCGCGTACCATGATCGTCTCTGTCCGCCGGCCGGCTTGCTGCCATCCGTCTTCGGTGCGGTACCAGCCGGGCCGGCTCTCGTCGAACTGCTCGAGGTACAGGTCCTGGGTGTCGGCGCTGCCGTGGGTGATCGCCCAGGCCACGTGCCCGTTGTGGCCGAAGTGCGGGAATCCGGGGACGCCGGCGAAGGTAGCGCCGATCACGTCGAAATCCGGGCAGGACAGGTGGCACTGCCAGTAGACGTTGGGGGCGTCGAGCGCCCGGTGCGAGTCGTTGCACAGCACGGCGCCGCCGTGCGCGGTCCGGCGGCCGCTGACCGCCCACGCGTTCGAGCCTGGCTCCGCCTCGGCCAGGAACCCCAGGTGCGGAGCGGCGCGGGCGACCTCGTCGCCGGCTTCGGCGATCACCCGGGCCAGCCGGCCGCCCGGCGGCACGCTGAGCGGCGAGCCGGCCGGGGGTCTGATGTCCAGCTGGCCGAAGGCCTCGGCGCCCGCCCGGGCCAGCACCATGGCCTCGGTCAGCTTGTACTGCCATTGCCCCATGAGGATGTGCCTGACCTTGTACGCGGCCACCGAATGCCACGGCTGCCAGGGCTCGATCGCGGCTCCGGCCAGCTCGGCCCGGCCGTGGCCCGTGCCGATGGCCTCGTTGACGCCGCGGGCGTACGCCTCGAACATCGCGCGCACCGGGGCCGACATGACGCCCATGTCGGCGTGCGCGGCTTCGGTGATGTTCAGCCGCCGGGAGAGCACGTCGCCGGGCACGGCCGCCGGCCCGGCGATCTCGGCCCACCGCCCGGCCGCCCGGCGCCGGTCGTACTCCATCTGGGACAGCCGGTCCTGGGCGCAGGCCAGGCCCATCGCGAACCAGGCGTCGGCGGCGCAGCTGGCCCGGATATGCGGGATGCCGAAGCCGTCCCGTACCAGGACAACCTCATCCCGCAGACCGGAAACGCCGGAGAAATCGGTCACCGACTGAGGATAACGAGCAGCGGGCCGGGGCGAGGGACCGGTCAGTTCGGCGGCTCGCCGACCGCTGCCGAGCCTGCCGGCGTGTCGCAGTGGCAGAATGTCGTAGCGATGCGATACTGTATTCGAAGAACGTGAATTACCCTGGGTCTTTCGCCCCGTAGTCGGAGGGAGGTGAGCCGGTGCCGGCCGCTTCGCAGTCCTGGTCGCAGGAGGAGATCCTGGAGGCCGCGCTGGCCTCGCTGACCGAGGCCGACATCCCGCCTGACGAGGACGGCCCGGACCGCTGGGCAGACCCGGATTGCGGCCGCCCGGACGCGCTGGCCGACCTGATGACCCCGGAGCTGGAGCAGCTGATCGCCGAAGGCCCGGCCCCGGTGCCCGAGTTCGGCCCGGCCGGGTTCCTGCCCCGCGACGGCTCCGGTCGCGGGGCAGGGTTCGCCGACGGCGGCACGCTGGACGTGCTGGCTCCCGGGGTGAGCCTGGCCGGGTTCGCCGACGACGCGCACCGGCGGCTCGCGGACACCGACGATGACTCGCTGATCGGGGTGCTGCGCGGCTGGCGGCGACTGGCCGCCTGGGCGCAGGCCCGCGAGCTGGCCACCATCACCGAGCTGGCGCGCCGCCGCCCGGCCTGCGGCACGCCGCCCGCCGCGCCCGGCGCGTTCCCGTCGCGGATGAGCGAGTTCATCGCCGACGAGGTGGCGCTGGCACTGACGCTGACGGCCCGGTCCGCCGACGCGGAGCTGGGCCTGGCCCTTGACCTGGCCGGGCGCCCGGCTACCTTCGGCGCGCTGGAGACGGGCCGGATCGACCTGCCGCGGGCCAAGATCATCATCGAGGGCGTGAGCGCGCTGGATGCGGATCACGCGGACGCGGTGGAGGCCGCGGTGCTGCCCCGCGCGCCCGGGCTGACCACCGGGCAGCTGCGCGCGGTGGTGGCGCGCGCGGTGCTGGCGGTTGATCCGCAGGCCGCGCGGCGGCGCCGGGAGGAGACGGAGAAGAGCGCGCGCGTAGATTGCTGGCCGGAGCCCTGCGGCACCGCGTCGCTGGCCGGCTGGCACCTGCCCTCGGCGCAGGCACTCGCGGCCGACAAGCGGCTCTGCCAGATCGCCGCCGCGTGGCGCGGGCAGGGTGCGGCCGGCGGCACCGACCTGCTGCGAGCCCGCGCCTACCTGGCGCTGCTGCTCGGCCTGCCCATCGACGCGCCGCCCGCCGACCTGCTACCCCCCGCCGACCCGTCTGTCCCGGGCAATCCCGGCCCAGACCCGGCGCCCGACCACGCTTTCTCGCCCTCCGGCGGTACCGTTCCCCGTCCCGCCGCCCGGCCGGCCCAGGGTCGGACGCCGCCACCCGGCCGGCCCAGGGTCGGACGCCGCCGCCCGGCCGGCCCAGGGTCAGACGCAGAGACCGGCGGCCTCGGCCTTCCCGACGGGCTGCGCGGGCCCGGACCCGGCACCGCGCTGCCGCCGCTGGCCGGGACGGTGAACCTGACCGTGCCGTTGACCACCCTGCTCGCCCTGACCCAGGCTCCCGGGCAGGCCGCTGGGTACGGGCCGCTGGATGCAGACACCGCCCGGGTGCTGGCATGCGCGGTCGCCGGGCACCGCGCCACCCACTGGCAGATCACCGTCACCGCCCCCGACGGCACCGCCCTCGCGCACGGCACCGCATCCGGCCGTACCAGGGTCAGCGTCAGCGGGCCAGAAGGTAACAGGGCACAGGGCAGCGGACCCGCCGGCCGCGGTTGGACAGTCGCGGTCACCGCCGAGCCGGTGGCCACCGGCTCGTGCGACCACCGGCATTGCGAGCCCGGCTACCGGCCAAGCCCCCGGCTGCAGCGGCTGGTCCGGGCGCGGACCAGTACCTGTACCGCGCCCGGCTGCCGCCGCCCCGCCGCGGCCTGCGACCTCGACCACACCCGCGGCTACGACCAGGACGGGTGGACCTGCGAATGCAATCTTGCCCCCCTTTGCCGACGGCACCACCGCGCGAAACAGGCGCACGGCTGGCGGCTGACGCAGCCGCAGCCGGGGGTGCTGATCTGGACCACGCCGAGCGGGCGCGTCTATTCCACCCGGCCCGCGAACTATCACCGATAGCGGCGCCCGGGTCCCGCTCGGCACCACCGCCCGGACCATCACCCCAGAAGTGACCGGGCGTGCCGTCCGGCGGCCGCGGCGGCCAGGAAGTACGCCGGGTCCTGGTCGAGCCCGCGGCCCATCGTGGACAGCGGCACCGGGCAGGCGCGCAGCGCCCCATCCAGCCCGTCCACCGGCACCCGGACAAGGGCATGACGCTGCCCGAGCGGGGCGGCCTGCGCGGCTACCTGCGCGCCGAACTCCCCGGGCAGCTCGGGCACGACCACGTCCGCCCGGGCCAGGGCGACCCGGCCGTAGGCGGTCAGGCTGTGGTGCGAGACGCCGCGGTGCCGCGGCCTCGGGTCGGCCTCGCTGACCCGCAGCGAAGCCACCGGGCGCCCGTTCAGGACCGCCGCGGCGTTGACCGCCTCGCCGCAGGCGACGCCGGAGAATCCCCAGCGCGTTCCGGTGCCGAGATTGCCCGGTCCCTGCGCCACCACGGCCAGATCCGCCGCCAGCACGTGCCGGGCCGCCAGCAGGCCGGTGTGCAGCGTCACCGCCTCCAGGTCGCCGCCGAACGCCTGGCCGACCGTGACCGTGCCCGCCAGCCAGCCCGCCTCGCGCAGCGCCGGGCAGGTACGGGAGAACCAGGCAGGCAGCGCGCCGCCGTCCAGCATGATGTAGGCGGCACGAGGAGCGGGGCCGAGAGCATGCGCGCCGGCCAGTATGGCGGGCAGAGCCGAGTGCAGGTCGGCCACGACCACCGGCATCCCGCCGAGGTCGTCGGCATCGCTGAGCACGTCATGGTGCGGCGAGTCCTGCTCGTCCACGCCGAGCACCGTCGCCTGCAGCGGGGTATAGCGGGCCTTGACCAGATGCCCGGCGCCGGGCGGGCCGTCAGGCGGCAGCCTGCCGGGAACGGCGACCACGAACGCGTACCCTCCAGTGCCCAGGCCCAGGGCCAAGGCGGTGGTGTTCAGCAGCACCCGGTCACCGGGCTCGGGCCGGCCGGTGAGGGCCGGGTAGGCGAGCGCGCGGCAGGTCTCGCCGTCCGAGGCCGTCACGTCCAGCTCGACCGCGCCTGGCCACTGCCGGCCTACCGCGGTAACCACCGCGTCGCGCCACCTGATCACCCCAGGCAGGGTAACGGGAGACTGGCCCCTGCGCTGCCCATACCCTGGGTGCATGCCGGACGATCCAGGCGATCCGGGGACCGGGGCCGTGGCCCCGGCCGACGTCGCGGGCATCCCCGGTCCGGCGGTCGGGCGGCAGCGCATCCGGCGCCCACCGCTGACCATGGGCGTCTACTGCATCACCGCCGTCTGCGGGTTGCTCGACGCCGCCAGCTTCCTGGGGCTGGGCCTGATCTTCGTCGAGACCATGACCGGCAACATCCTTCTGCTCTCCTTCTCGCTGGGCGTGCGCGGTAGCCACGGCCGGTTCGCGTCGATCTTTCCCGGCGGCACGATCGTGCCGTACTTAGCGGCACTGGCTGCCTTCGGCGTGGGGGCGGTGATCGGCGGCAGGCTCGTGCGGGCCGGGGAACCGGGCCGGCGGGCCGGGTTTGCCATCGACGGAAGCCTGATCGGCGCCGCCGTGCTCGTCATCCTGCTCACCCACCCCGGGCCGGCCAACATCGACCGCTATCCGGTGATCATGATCCTCTCCTTCGCGATGGGCATCCAGAACACCCTGATGCGCCGCTGGGGGATCCGCGACCTGGCCACCAACCTGTTCACCTTCACGTACCTGGGCCTGTGGGCGGATTGCCCGCTGGGAGGCGGGGAAAATCCCCGTGCGCTGCGGCGCGGCGTGTCCGTCGTCATCTTCGTGATCGGCGCGACCGCGGGTGCGTTCCTGACCCGCTACGGGGTACTGTGGCCGGTGCTGACGGCCTTCACCCTGTTCGCCCTGGCCCTGCCGATCCTGCTGCAACCGCAGGAGACCCAGTGACCACCGTTGTCAGCTGGCTGGCGTTAGCCGGGGCGCGGGGGAGAGACAATACTGCGCAGGGGGTTCCGGAGAGGGACGGCGATGTCGCGGCGGAAGACGGAGAGGCTACTCAGCCTGGTTGTCTGCCTGCTGTCAACCCGGCGTGCCCTGACCGCGGCGCAGATCCGCGAGGCTGTTCCCGGTTACCCGGACTCGTTCGAGGCGTTCAAGCGCATGTTCGAACGGGACAAGGAGGAACTGCGCGAACTCGGCATCCCGCTGGAGACCGACCTCGCGTCACCGGGGGACGAGGAGGCGGGCTACCGGATCCGGCGCCAGGCCTACGAGCTGCCGGAGATCACGCTCGAGCCGGACGAGGCGGCCGTGCTCGGGCTGGCCGCCCGGGTCTGGCAGCGGGCCGAGCTGGCCGGGGCCGCGGCGGGGGCGCTGCTGAAGCTGCGGGCGGCCGGGATTGACGCCGAGGACGGCACGCGGGCCGTCATAGAGCCCAGAGTCCACACCGGCGAAGCCGCGTTCGGCCCTTTGTGGGAGGCGGTCATGGAACGCCGCCCCGTCACCTTCGCCTACCGCGCGGCGGGCCGGACCGGGCCGCAGCAGCGCCGGCTGGAGCCCTGGGGGGTGGTCAACCGGCACGGCCGCTGGTACGTGGCCGGACACGACCTGGACCGCGATGCCGTGCGGGTGTTCAGGCTCAGCCGGATCGAGGGGGCGGTGTCGTTCAGCGGCCCGCCCGGCAGCGTCGTCGTGCCCGCGGGCACCGACGTGCGCGAGCTGGTCAGGGACTGGGACTCGAGCCCGCCGGCGCACCGAACGGCCACGCTGCGGGTGCGGACCGGAGCCGGGCACGGGCTGCGCCGCTACGCGCTGGCCGAGCAGCCCGGCGGCGACGGGTGGGACACCGTCCAGGTCTCGTTCCATGACATCGGGTATTCCGATTACCTGGCCTCGTTCGGCGCGGACGTGATCGTCGTGGATCCGCCCGACCTGCGCGAGGCCGCGATCCGGCGGCTGAAAGGGGTGCCGCAGTGACGGGGTCCTCAGTACAGACCGGCAGCCAGCGGCTGCAGCGGCTGCTGGCCCTGGTTCCCTACGTGGTCAGCCGGAACACCGTGGGCCTGGCCGAGACCGCGACCGCGTTCGGCGTGACCGAGCGCGAGCTCGTCGACGACCTCAACATGCTGTGGTGCGTCGAGCTGCGGGCACCCGACCCGTACTGCCCGATCGACCTGTCCTACGAGGGCGGCGAGATCGTGGTCAGCGAGGCCGAGTCGATCGGCCGCCCGCTGCGGCTCGGCGCGGACGAGGCGAGCGCGCTGCTGGTCGCGCTGCGGATGCTCGCCGAGGTGGCTCCGTCCGACTCCCCGGCGCTCAGCCGGACGATCGCCAAGCTGGAGGCGGCGGCGGGGGAGGCCGCCGCGGTCAGCGCGCAGGTCCAGGTGCAGGTGGACAAGGGGCACGCCGACGACGTGCTCGGCCAGATGCAGGATGCCATCGAGCGACGGCGGCGGATACACCTGCGCTACTACGTGCCCGGACGGGACGAGGCCACCGAGCGGGACGTCGACCCGATGCGGCTGCTGGTGGTCGAGGGACGCACCTACCTGGAAGGCTGGTGCCGGCGCGCCGAGGGAGTGCGGCTGTTCCGGCTGGACCGGGTGCTCGGCATGCAGGTGCTGGACGTGGCGGCCGCGGTCCCGCCCGAGGCCGAGCCGGTGGACGTGGACGAGGGGCTGTTCCGGCCGTCGCCGCAGGACGTCATCGTCGTTCTCGAGCTGCGGCCCGCCGGGCACTGGGTTGCCGAGTACTACCCGTGCGAGAGCGTGGACCGCCGCGACGATGAGCTCCGGGTGACGCTGCGCACGCCCGACACGCGCTGGGTCCGCCGGCTGGCCCTGCGGCTGGGCGAGGACGGCCGGGTCGTCGCCCCCGCTGACCTGGCCGCCCAGGTCAGCGAGGATGCCGCCGTCGCGCTGGCCCAGTACGCGTCCGGGATTCCCGGGCCAGAGAACTGAACCGAACCCGGCCGGCCGGCGAATACCGCCGGACGCTTGTTCTCCTGGTCGTGCTGTCACGCTCATCGGCCGGGACTGTACAATCGGCCGCAGGAACCCCAACCGCGTGGGGATGTTCTCCCCGCTGAAGAGGGCAGAGATGATTGGCGACCTGTTCGACAGCCCGTGGAAGATTCTCATCATCGCCGCGGTGATCCTCATACTGTTCGGGTCGAAGAAGCTGCCCGACGCCGCACGCTCCCTCGGCAAGTCGATGCGCATACTCAAGACCGAGGTCAGCCACCTGCACGAGGACGAAGAGCCCAACGACACTCCCGTGCACACCCCTGCGGCGCAGGCTCCCCCCGCCCAGATAACCCAGCAGGCCCAGGTAGACGCCCTGCAGCAGCAGCTGGACGAGCTGCGCAAGCAGTCGCCGGCGCCGGACACCGCCCGGCAGACGCACCAGGCCAGCTGAGCCTGGTCCGTCCGCGGCCATGCCGAAGCTGCCTGACACCATCACCGGCGCGCGGGTGCTCGGTGACCGGATGCTGACCCTGCACCGGCGGGAGAACCCCGACGGCCAGATGCCGCTCCTGGATCACCTCCGCGAGCTGCGCTCGCGCGTCGTCAAGGCGGCGCTGGCGCTGGTGGCCGGGACGGCGATCGGGCTGATCCCCTGGGTCTTCAACCGGGTGTGGAGATTCGTGGTTCACCCGTACACGGTGGCCCGGCAGGAAATCTGCACCACGCCCTCGGGGAGGCTGAGCTGCCGGGGGCTGGACTACTCGCTGATCGTCAACGGCATCTTCGATCCGTTCAACCTCCGGATCGAGGTCGCCTTCTTCTTCGGGCTCGTGGTCGCGTCCCCGATCTGGCTCTACCAGCTCTGGGCGTTCATCGCCCCCGGGCTGTACGTCAGGGAGAAGCGGTGGGCCTACGGGTTCGTGGGGGCGGCCGTGCCGCTGTTCGCCCTCGGCGCCACGCTCGCCTACATGGTCATGAGCCGGGGGCTGCGGTTCTTCCTCGGCCTCACCCCCGCCGGGGTCAACGTCCTGCCCAGCATCAACACCTACCTCGGCTACGTGCTCGCCATGGTGCTCGGCTTCGGGCTGACCTTCGAGCTGCCGCTGGTGCTCGTGTTGCTCAACTACGCCCGCGTCCTGACGCACGAGCGGTTCAGGAAGTGGCGGCGGGTGATGATCTTCGCCGTATTCGTGTTCGCCGGGATCGCGACGCCCAGCCCGGATCCGCTCACGATGCTGCTGCTCGCCGCGCCCTGCGTGCTGCTCGTCGAGGTCGCCGAGGTCATCATCTGGGCGCACGACCGCAGCCTGGCCCGGCGCCCGGATCCCTACGCGGGCCTGAGCGATAACGAGGCCGCGCCGCTCGACTACGACGACAGCATGGACCCGAGGCCCTAGCCCGGCGCCTAACCTTTATCCATGACGCTTCCGGCTAGCCCGGCCGAGCGGTACGCCGCGTTCCGCGCCCGCCCGGCCGGCCTGACCGCCTTCCAGTCGCTCTACGACTTCACCTTCGACGACTTCCAGGTCGAGGCGTGCGAGGCGCTGAACCGCGGCCACGGCGTGCTCGTGGCGGCCCCGACCGGCTCGGGCAAGACCGTGGTCGGCGAGTTCGCGGTGCACCTGGCGCTGGCCGGCGGGCGCAAGTGCTTCTACACCACCCCGATCAAGGCGCTGTCGAACCAGAAGTACTCCGATCTGGTCCGACGCTACGGGCCGGCCTCGGTCGGCCTGCTGACCGGCGACAACAGCGTGAACGGCGAGGCGCCGGTGGTCGTGATGACGACCGAGGTGCTGCGGAACATGCTGTACGCGGGCTCGGCCACGCTGGCCGGGCTCGGCTACGTGGTGCTCGACGAGGTGCACTACCTGGCCGACCGGTTCCGCGGCGCGGTGTGGGAAGAAGTGATCATCCACCTGCCCCGCTCGGTACAGGTGGTGGCCCTGTCGGCCACGGTGAGCAACGCCGAGGAGTTCGGCGAGTGGCTGGACCAGGTGCGCGGCGGCACGACGGTGATCGTGGACGAGCACCGGCCGGTACCGCTCTGGCAGCACATGCTGGCGGGCAGCCGGCTATATGACCTGTTCACCGAGTCCGGCGGCGAGGACCGGGTCAACCCGGAGCTGATCCGAATCGCCCAGCGCGACGAATGGGCGGCGCGCAAGGCACCGAGCAGGCCGGGACGCGGCGGCCGCCGGCCGCGCCGGTTCGGCGTCCCCCGCCGCCCCGAGGTGATCGAGCGCCTGGACCGGGCGGGCCTGCTGCCCGCGATCACGTTCATCTTCAGCCGTGCCGGGTGCGACGCGGCGGCCGCCCAGTGCGTGGCGGCCGGGCTGCGGCTGACCACCCCGGACGAGGCCGCCGAGATCACGGATCTGGCCGAGCGCCGGACCGCGGACATCCCGGACGAGGACCTGCGGGCGATCGGGTACAGCGAATGGCTGGCCGGCCTGCAGCGGGGCATCGCCGCCCACCACGCCGGCCTGCTGCCCACCTTCAAGGAGGTGGTGGAGGAACTGTTCTCCGGCGGCCTGATCCGCGCCGTGTTCGCCACCGAGACCCTCGCCCTCGGCATCAACATGCCGGCCAGGACCGTGGTCATCGAACGGCTGGACAAATGGAACGGCGAAACGCACGCCAACCTGACCCCGGGCGAGTACACCCAGCTCACCGGGCGGGCCGGCCGGCGCGGGATCGACATCGAGGGGCACGCCGTGGTGCTCTGGCAGCCGAGCGTGGACCCGGTCGCCGTGGCCGGCCTGGCCGGCACCCGGACCTACCCGCTGACCTCCAGCTTCCGGCCCTCCTACAACATGGCCGTGAACCTCACCGGCGAGTTCGGCCGGGCCAGGGCAGCCACCTTGCTGGAATCCTCGTTCGCCCAGTTCCAGGCGGACCGCGCGGTGGCCGGCCTGGCCCGCCAGGTCCGGCTCGGCCGCGAGGAGCTCGACCGGATCGCCGCCGGGATGAGCTGCGAGCGCGGCGACGCGGCCGAGTACACGCGGATCCGGGTGGAGCTGTCCGAGCGGGAGAGCCGGCTGGCCAGGGAACGGTCGGCGCTGCGGCGTGCGGACACGGCACGCTCGCTCGAGGGGCTGCGCCGCGGCGACATCATCCAGGTGACCGCGGGCAGGCGGGCCGGGGTCGCCGTGGTGCTGGAACAGCGGCCCGCCGGGATACTCATCGTGCTCACCGCGGGCAGGCAGGTCAGGCGGCTGTCCGCGGCCGACTTCAGCGGCCCGGTCCAGCCCATCGACCGGATCCGGGTGCCTGCCTGGTTCAGCGAGCGATCGGCGAAGCATCGCCGGGACCTGGCGGTCACGGTCAGGGACAGGATGGCCGGGCGCGACCTCGGGCGGCCGCGGCGCTCGGCGGAAACCCCGGACGACGAGGTGGCCGCGCTGCGGCGGCGGCTGCGCGAGCACCCGTGCCATGCCTGCCAGGACCGCGATCAGCACGTCCGCCAGGCCGAGAAGTACCGCCGCCAGCTGCGCGAGGTAGAAGGGCTGGAGCGCCGCGTGGCAGGCCGGACGCACGTCATCGCCCGCACCTTCCGCCAGGTCTGCGCGGTGCTGGACCGGCTCGGGTACCTGCGCGGCGACGACGTGACCGCCGAGGGCCGGCGGCTGGCCCGCCTGTACAGCGAGCTTGACCTGGTGGTAGCCGAATGCCTGCGCCGCGGCCTGTGGGACGGGCTGAGCGCGGCGGAGCTCGCCGCGTGCGTGTCCGCGCTGTCGTTCGAGTCGCGCCAGGCCGACGACGCGAGCCCGCCGCGGCTGCCCCCGGGCCCGGTTCGCGAGGTGTTCACGACCATGGTCCGGGTCTGGGGCGAGCTGGACCAGCTGGAATCCGACCACGGGCTCTCGTTCCTGCGCGAGCCCGATCTCGGCTTCGCCTGGGCCGCCTACCGGTGGGCGCGCGGTCACGGCCTGCAGGACATACTCGACGACAACCTCAACCTGGCGCCCGGCGATTTCGTCCGCTGGGTGAAGCAGGTGATCGACCTGCTGGACCAGGTCGCGGTGGCGGCCGGCGGCGACGTGGCGGCGACCGCGCGGTCGGCCGCCGAGTCGATGCGCCGCGGCGTGGTCGCCTACTCGTCGGTGGGCTGACCCGGCATCCAGTCGTCGTTCGCGCCGCACAGCACCAGGCACGGGTGCTCGCCCGGCACCCGGCCGCCGAGCCAGGCCGCGAAGGCGGCGGCGGCCGCGGGCTCGACCGCCAGCCGGAATTCCTCCCACAGCCGGTCCCGGGCGGCCAGGATCTCGGCGTCGCTGACCAACGCGAGGATGAGCCCGCCCGCTGACCCGGCGGCCTGAGCGGAGGCGGCCTTCAGTACCGCGAACGGGACGCCGCCGACCCGGGTGGCGCCGAGGGCGGAGGCGGCCACCGAGTCGATCGGGACATCGACCGGCCGCCCGGCGGCCACCGCGGCGTGCAGCGCCTGGCATCTGTCGGGCTCCACGCCGACGACCATGCGGCCCGCTGCCACGGCCACCCCGGCGACCAGTCCGCCGCCGCCGGCCGCCACCGCCACCGTGTCGCAGTCCGGAGCCTGCGCGGCAACCTCCAGCCCGACCGTGCCCTGCCCGGCCACCACCTCGGGGTCGTCGTAGGCATGCAGGTAACGAGCCCCGCTGCGGTCGGCCAGGTACCGGGCGGCCTGTTCGGCGTCCGCATAGCGCACGCCTTGCCGGATGACCTCGGCGCCGGCCGCCGCGATCCGGCGTTCCTTCGCCGCGGGCACGTTCTCCGGCACGAACACGGTCGCCTTGATGTCGAGCAGGCTCGCGGCCGTAGCCAGGCCGAGCCCGTGGTTGCCCCCGGACGCGGTGATCACCCGCTCGGTACCCGGCGCGGCCAGCAGCGCGTTCAGTGCTCCGCGGATCTTGAACGAGCCGGTCAGCTGCAGGTGCTCGAGCTTCAGCGTAACCGGGTGACCATCGATGATCACCCGGAACACCGGGGTGCGCCGGATGAACGGGCCGATCCGGCGGGCCGCGGCTCGCACCAGGTCAGGAGTCATGGCGCAGGCCATGCTAGCCGCGGGCGCGGCTATGGCGTTGCACCGGAGCCCGCGGCACGACATCGTCGCAGGCATGGAATACGAGATCCGCCGGCTGGCGCCCGGCGAGTGGGCCGCCTTCCGTGACGTCAGGCTGGCGGCCCTGGCCGAGGCGCCCTACGCGTTCGCCGCGACGCTGGACATGGAGACCGGCTACGACGAGCGGCGCTGGCGGGAGTGGGTCAGCACGTCGGTCTTCTTCCTTGCCTGGGACGGCGACCGCGCGGTCGGCATGGTCGGCGGGTACGGCCAGGGCGATGGCGGCTGGCATGTCATCTCCATGTGGGTCAGCCCGCAGGCGCGCGGGGCCGGCCTGGCCGGCCGGCTCATCGGCGCGGTGGCCCGGCACGCGCGCGGCCAGGACGCGCCGACGCTCACCCTGTGGGTCACCGACGGCAACGACCGGGCCCGCGCCTTTTACCGGCGGGCCGGTTTCCGCAGCACCGGCAGGCGCCAGCAGGTCCGGCCGCAGACGCCCGGGCTGTGGGAAGAGGAGATGCTCCTCGTGCTGGCCGGCCAGGCTTCCGTGGCCGGCCAGCACGGCCGGTGGCAGGATGGCCGGGTGGGTTCGCTGATGCTGCTGGACGCCGCCTCGTTGTACTACCGCGCGTTCTACGGCGTGCCGGAGACCATCACCGCGCCGGACGGCACCCCGGTGAACGCGGTCCGCGGCCTGCTGGACATGATCTCCAGGCTGGTCCGCGGCCGGTCACCCGGCCGGTGCATCGCCTGCTGGGACGCGGACTGGCGGCCGGCGTTCCGGGTCGAGGCCATCGCCACCTACAAGGCGCACCGGGCGGAGGCGGACGGGATTACCGAGCAGACCCCGCCCGGGCTCGCGGTCCAGGTGCCGGTGATCGAGCAGGTGCTCACCGCGGCCGGGGTGCCCATCGCGGGCGCGCCTGGATACGAGGCGGACGACGTGATCGCCACCCTGGCCGCGCAGGCCGAAGGCCCGGTTGACGTGGTCACCGGGGACCGGGATCTGTTCCAGGTGGTGGACGACAAGCGCCAGGTCCGGGTCATCTACACGGTGCGCGGGCTGACCAAGTTCGACGTGGTGGACGAAGGCGTGATCACCCAGCGGTACCAGATCCCGGGCCGGGCCTACGCGGACTTCGCGGTGCTGCGCGGCGACCCCAGCGACGGGCTGCCGGGGGTGCCCGGGGTGGGGGAGAAGACCGCCGCGTCGCTGATCCGGTCGTTCGGCTCGCTGGACGGGATCCTCACCGCGCTCGACAAGTACGCGGCGTCCGTCCCGGCCGGGGTCAGGGCGAAGCTGTCGGCATCCCGCGAGTACCTGACCGCCGCGGTGCCGGTGGTCCGGGTGGCCACCGACGTGCCGCTGCCGCCGGTGGACGGATACCTGCCGTGCGCCCCGGCGGACGGCGCCGAGCTGGGCAAGCTGGGGGAGCGCTGGGGACTTGGCTCGTCGCTGCACCGGTTGCGCGACGCGCTGGCCGGCGAGTGAGGATGGACGCTGGCTAGAGCACCCGTACCGCGACCAGGCAGGTGTCGTCCTCCGGATCAGTCGTCTCCAGCGCCTGCAACGCCGCGGCGATGGCCTGCTCGGGATCACTGACGCCCCGGACGGCGGCGCACAGCGTGGCCAGTCCCTCATCCAGCGGACGGTCCCTGCGCTCGATCAGGCCGTCGCTGTAGAGCAGTATCAGGTCGCCGGGGAGCAGGTCCACGCGGGCGTCGTGGTAGTCCTCCTTGGCCGCGCCCAGCAGGATCCCCTGCGGCGGCTCGAGCGGCCTGGCGACCGGGCCGCGGACCAGCACCGGCGGGGGATGGCCGGCCTGGGCCCAGGTCAGCCTCCGGGTTGACGGGTCGAAGTAGCCGGCCACCACCGACGCGGTGTGCTCGGGCGCGACCGTGTGCACGAGGTCGTTCAGCCAGCCGACAAGCCGGTCAGGCGGTGATCCGGTGATGGCCAGGCCGGCCAGCGCACCGCGCAGCCTGGCCATGCCCGCCGCCGCGGCCAGCCCGTGCCCGGCCACATCGCCGATCGCGACGAGCACCTGACCGGTCGGCATCGGGGCGGTGATGTACCAGTCTCCGCCCACCCGGCTGTCTCGCGAGGCAGGGAGGTAGCGCATGGCCACCTGCAGTCCCGGGACGCCGAACGGCCGGTCAGGCAGCGGCAGGATCGCGCGCTGCAGCTCCAGCGTTACCAGCCGTTCCTGGGCGAGCTGCGTCGCGAGGCCGCTGCGATTCCTAGTAGTTCGCGTATCGTCAGTATTCGTGTACCCAGCGTGAGGCATGCCAGGCGCGTTGTCTAGATGCGGATCGCCGGGTCCTCCGTAGGATTGACGGGTGGACACTGACTTTCCGGGAACCGGACTGTACCCCGCCGACCGGCTCGGCCGGGCCGCGGCCGCTGCGGCCGACGCCGGCATCGGGGCCTTGCTGCTCACCCCGGGGCCCGATCTGCGCTACGTGACCGGCTATGACGCGGCGCCGCTCGAGCGGCTCACCTGCCTGGTGGTGCCCGCGGCCGATGCCCCGTTCATGGTCGTCCCCAGGCTCGAGCTGGCCGCGGCCCAGGCGTCGCCGGCCGGCGGACTGGACCTCGAGCTTGTCTCCTGGCAGGAGACCGAGGATCCATACCAGCTCATCGCCCGGCGGCTGGGCGACCCGGACGCCATCGGCGTGTCCGACCGGATGTGGGCGATGATGCTGCTCAGGTTCCGTGACCACCTGCCGCGGTCACGGATGCTGCTGGCCAGCGCCGCGCTGCGCGGGCTGCGCATCCGCAAGAGCGCCGCCGAGGCGGCCGCGCTGCGCGAGGCGGGCGCGGCCATCGACCGGGTGCACGCGCGGGTCCCCGGATGGCTCCGGCCGGGCCGGACCGAGCGCGAGGTGGGAGCCGACATCGCGGAGGCGATCGTGGCCGAGGGCCACGCCAGGACCGACTTCGTCATCGTCGCGTCCGGGCCGAACTCGGCCAGCCCGCATCATGAGCTGTCCGGACGGGTGCTCAGCTCCGGGGATGCCGTCGTGGTGGACATCGGCGGCACGATGCCGAGCGGGTACTGCTCGGACTGCACCAGGACCTACGCGCTCGGCCGGCCGCTGGCCGAGCTCACCACGTATTACCGGGTGCTGAAGGACGCGCAGGAGGCGGCCTGCGCGGCGGTCAGGCCCGGCGTCAGCGCGGAGGCGATCGACGCCGCGGCGCGCGGGCCGATCAGGGTGGCCGGCTTCGGCAAGAACTTCTTCCACCGGACCGGGCACGGCATCGGACTGGAAACCCACGAGGATCCCTACATCGTGGCCGGGAACACCGAGCCGCTGGAAGCCGGCATGGCGTTCTCGGTCGAGCCGGGGATCTACATCGGACCGCACGGCGCCAGGATCGAGGACATCGTGATCTGCACCGACCAGGGCGGCGAACGGGTCAACCACATCACCCGCGAGCTGATCGTGGTGGAAGCCTGATGCCCGCGCCGCCCGGTCTGGACGAGCAGACCCGCGCGTTGCTCGACCTCACCCGCGAGATTGCCGACGGCGAGCTGCGCCCCGCCGCCGACGCGGCCGAGAAGTCCGGGACGTTCCCCCGGCAGGCGTTCCGGATGCTGGGCAAGGCCGGGCTGCTCGGCCTGCCGTATCCGGAGCGGCTGGGCGGCGGCGGGCAACCCTACGAGGTCTACCTGCAGGTCATCGAAGAGCTGGCCCGTGCCTGGCTGACGGTCGGGCTGGGCGTGAGCGTGCACACCCTCGCCTGCTATCCGCTGGCCACGGCGGGCACAGAAGTCCAGCAGGAGCGATGGCTGCCCGCGGCGCTCGGTGGCGACCTGCTCGGCGCCTACTGCCTGTCCGAGCCGCACTGCGGGTCGGACGCCGCGGCGCTGCGGACCAGCGCGGCAGTGGCCGGCGACGAGTACGTGATCGACGGGGTGAAGGCGTGGATTTCGCACGCCGGGCAGGCGGACTTTTACACGCTGTTCGCCCGCACCTCAGGGACTGCCGACGGCCCGGAGCGCAGCCAGGGCATCAGCTGCCTGTATGTCCCGGCCGATGTGGCCGGGGTGTCCGCGGCGCCCCCCGAGCACAAGATGGGCATGCGTGCCTCGACCACGGCGCAGATGCTGTTCTCATCGGCGCGGGTCGGGCGCGACCACCTGGTGGGCGAGGAAGGCCAGGGGTTCTCGCTGGCGCTTTCCGCGCTCGACTCCGGACGGCTCGGCATCGCCGCCTGCTCGACCGGCCTGGCCCAGGCGGCGCTGGAGACGGCGGTGAGCTACGCCAGGGAGCGCCGCCAGTTCGGGCGGCCGATCGCCGATTTCCAGGGCGTGTCCTTCATGCTCGCCGACATGGCCACCGCGATCGAGGCGTCCCGTTCGCTCTACCTCGAGGCCGCCAGGAGAAAGGACGCGGGCCTGGACTTCGGCCCGCAGGCCGCGATGGCCAAGCTGTTCGCCAGCGACACCGCCATGCGGGTCACCACCGACGCCGTGCAGGTACTCGGCGGCTACGGATACGTGGAAGACTTCCCCGCCGAACGGTTCTTCAGGGAAGCCAAGGCCATGCAGATCGTGGAGGGGACGAACCAAATCCAGCGGATGGTCATCGGCCGCTGGCTGGCCCGCGGCGGCGGCCGGTAATCGCAGGTCAGTCCCGCTGGCGCGCCCACCACTTGCGCAGGACGGCCCCGGTTTCCCGGGCGTCGGGCGGCTCCTCGGCGACGGTGTCCGCCGCGCCGATCAGGTCCCGTGCCGAATCCAGCGCCGCCACCATGTCCGAGGGCTCGGTCGCGGCCGGCATGGTCACGACGATCCAGGCCCGGCTGGGATGCTCCTGCGCCTGGGCCGCCAGGTCCTGCCGCCTGGCCAGCTCGTCATACCGGCGCGTCCAGCCCGCCGGCACCTCACCGGCGAGCGGGATGCTCACCGCCACCTCGTCGTCGCGCCAGACGATGTCGAGGTCCGCGCTGGTGTCAATCTCAGTCATGCGGCTTGGTGCTCCTTCCGCGGGTTCAGTCATCGTCGGTGGCCGCGGCGCCCGCTTCCGGGTGGCCGATGGACAGGCCGCTGACCAGGTCGAAGAAGTGCACGTTCGAGGTATCCACGGCCAGCTCGACGGGGGTGCCCGGGCGCACCGAGCTGCGCGCCGCGACCCGCGCGGTCCACAGTGACTTGCCGCCCGCCAGCACGATCGCGGCCTCGTCCTCGCCCTCCTCGCCCCGGGCGGCCTCGGCGATGCTGGCGTGCTCCACCGGCGGCGCGTCGATCGTGAAGATCACATGGATCTCGCTGCCGAGCTCCTCCGTCACGCCGGAGCTGACCTGCATGCGCGGCCAGCTCGCGTCGGCCAGGGCGGCGTCTTCGAAGTCTGAGGGCCGGATGCCGAGGATGACCTCCCGGCCGATGTAGCTTGCCAGGTCCGGCTTCGCCGCCAGGACCGATTCCGGTACCGCGAGCCGGTGGCCGGCGAAGGTGACCGCGAGCCCGCCGTCACGGACCAGCACGGCCGTCACGAAGTTCATCGCCGGCGAGCCGATGAAGCCGGCCACGAACAGGTTCACCGGGGAGGCGAACAGCGCGGTCGGGGTGTCCACCTGCTGCAGCTTGCCGTCCCGCAGCACGCACACCCGGTGCCCGAGGGTCATGGCCTCCACCTGGTCGTGCGTCACGTAGACCGTGGTCACCCCGAGCCGTTCGTGCAGCTGGTTCAGCGATGCCCGCATCGAGACGCGCAGCTTGGCATCCAGGTTGGACAGCGGCTCGTCCATCAGGAAGGCCTGCGGCTCGCGGACGATCGCGCGGCCCATCGCGACACGCTGGCGCTGGCCGCCCGACAGCGCGGCCGGCTTGCGCTTGAGGTACTGGTCCAGGCCGAGCATCCTGGCGGCCTCGGTCACCCTGCGCTTGATCTCGTTCTTTGGAGTCTTGCGCAGCTGCAGGCCGAAAGCCAGGTTCTGCTCGACGGTCATGTGCGGGTAGAGGGCGTAGTTCTGGAACACCATGGCGATGTCACGTTCCTTGGGCGGCAGGTCGTTGACCACCCGGTCGCCGATGACGATCGTGCCGGCGCTGATCTCCTCCAGCCCGGCGATCGACCGCAGCGCGGTGGACTTGCCGCAGCCGGACGGGCCGACCAGGACCATGAACTCGCCGTCCCTGATCTCCAGGCTCAGGCCATCCACGGCCTTCACCCCGCCGGCGTAGATCTTGTCGATCCTGTCCAGGACGATCTGGGCCATCGCGCGCTCCGTAACTAGGCCTCGGCCGTTGCTTCCCCTGGTGGCGCAGCTTAACCGCGGCCGGGGCGGCGGGTAAGCCGGGATCGCACCCTGTTACGGGAGCGTAAAGGCCGTTATCAATCCGTTATCTCGTTCAGTCCCGGGCGCGCATGCCGTCCAGCATCAGCGAGAGCATCCGGTCTGCCTCGCCGGGGGTGTGCTCGACAGCCACGCCGATGCCGTGCATCAAGCGCATCACGTCCATGGCGGTCAGATCGTCGCGGACCTCCCCGGCCTGCTGGGCCCGGCTGAGCAACTGCTCGGCCGTCGCGCGCATCACCTGGCCGCAGGACGAGATCAGCTCGGAATCCTTGCCGAGCGAGGAGATCAGCGCGTGCGACAGGCCGCGCTTGGTGGCCAGGAAGCCGGCCAGCACCCGCAGCCAGTCAGCGAAGGCCTCGCCTGGCGAGGGGGACTCGCCGAGTTCCCGGCCTCGGCCGCAGACGGTCTCCACCTGGCTGCGGAAGACGCCTTCCTGCAGCGCGAGCCGGGTGGGGAAGTGCCGGTACAGCGTGCCGATCCCCACGCCGGCCCGCCGGGCGATGTCCTCGAGCGGCGCGTCTGCCCCCTGCTCGGCGAAGGCGGCGGTAGCGGCGGCGAGCAGCCGCTCGCGGTTGCGCCGCGCGTCGGCGCGCCTCGGCGCGTCCGGCGGACTCGGTGTGCTCAGCGTCGCGATTACGGTCATAGATTCCTAATCAGTTGCCAAACCGGAGGTTGCCTCCGTATAGTAACCGGAGTGTGCCTCCACTATACGTCACGAAGCAACTAGCGCGGAGATTCAGTGTCAACTCCTTCCACTCCCGTAACGGCGGGCCCGCGGCCCGCGGTCGGCAGCCGCCCCGGGCGCCCCGGGATCGCCCTGATCATCATGCTGGCTGCCCAGCTGATGGTGATCCTCGACCTGACCGTGGTCAACATCGCGCTGCCGCACATCGCCACCGGACTGCACTTCAGCTCGACCAGCCTGTCCTGGGTACTGAACGCGTACACGCTCACGTTCGGCGGCCTGCTGCTGCTCGGTGGCCGGGCCGGCGACATCCTCGGCCGGCGGCGGGTGTTCCTGGCCGGCATCGCCCTGTTCACCCTGGCCTCGCTGGCCGGCGGCCTGGCCACATCGGCGGCCGTGGCTGCTGGCCGCCCGGGCCGCGCAGGGCATCGGCGGGGCGCTGGCCTCGCCGGCGGTGCTGGCCCTGATCGTCTCGGGCTATCCGGACGGACAGGCGCGGACCCGCGCGCTGGCCGTCTACACCGCGGTGGTCACCGGCGGGGGATCGCTCGGCCTGGTGCTCGGCGGCGTGATCACCGAGTGGCTGTCCTGGCGCTGGGTGCTGTTCATCAACGTTCCGATCGGGCTGGCCGTGCTGCTGATCGCGCCGCGGTTCGTAGCCGAGACGCCGCGCCAGCCCGGCCGGTTCGACCTGACCGGCGCGATTACCTCCACGATCGGCATGGCGTCCCTGGTCTACGCCTTCATCCGGGCGGCGTCGGACGGCTGGGGGAGCCGGACGACGATCGCCTCCGTGGTCACGGCCGTGGTGCTGCTCGGGCTGTTCGTGATCAACGAGACCAGGGCGGAGCAGCCGATCACGCCGCTGCGGCTGTTCGCCGACGCGAGCCGCTCCGGGTCCTTCCTGGCCAGGCTGCTGCTGGTGGCCGGCATGTTCGGGATGTTCTTCTTCCTGACCCAGTTCGTGCAGGAGGTGCTCGGCTTCAGCCCGCTGCGGGCCGGCATCGCGTTCCTGCCCCTGACGATCGCGCTGTTCGCGGTGTCCCGGCTGGCGCCCTGGCTGATGTCGCGCTTCCCTGCCAAGCCGCTCCTGGTGGCCGGGCTGCTGCCCGTCATCGCCGGGATGGCGTGGCTGTCGCGGGTCTCGCCCGGCACCAGCTACACCGCCGGGGTGCTCGGCCCGATGCTGCTGCTCGGCACCGGCCTCGGGCTGGCATTCGTGCCGCTGACCAGTGCCTCGCTGGCCGGGGTAGCGCCGGAGGACTCGGGTGCGGCGTCGAGCATGGTGAACGTCATGCAGCAGGTCGGCGGCTCGCTGGGGCTGGCCGCCCTGGTCACGGTGTTCGGCACCGCGAGCAGGAACGCGGCTGCGCACCCGCTGCCAGACGCGACCAGGGTCGCGCAGTTCCATCACGTCCTGGCGCACGGCGTGTCCGCGTCGTTCCTCGTCGCCGCCGTCTTCGACGTGTGTGCCCTGGTGGTGGTCCTGGTCGCGATACGCAGCCGGCCGGCCCGCCCGGCCCGGGCACCTTCGCCCCGGCTGGTCCCGGCGGGCCGGGAGGTCGCGGACTGACCACGCGGGCAGTTGCGGACAGTGACAGCGGGCCCGGGCACAGTGCCCGGGCCCGCCTGCCGTATGCGCGCCGCTATGGCTGGCCGCCCCCCCTCCAGGCGGCCGGCCGGGCTCGGAGGCCGGCAGCTTGCAGCCGGCGCGAGGACGCGGTGTTCGTCACAGAACGTAAGCCAGGACCCGATGGCGGCACATGCGCCAGATTGTGTATTCGGCTATGCAAACCGGCGCGCGCTCCCGGACGGGGTTATGATTAGGGTTATACCAAGGGTGATAGCAATTCCCCCGGGGAGGCCGGGTGCCGAAGATCAACGTCTACCTTCCCGACGACCTGGCCGCGGCGGTCCGCGCGGCCGGGGTTCCCGTCTCACCGGTCTGCCAGCAAGCGCTCGCTGCGGCCGTCCGCGCGGTGAACAGCGTGCGGCAGGCGATCAGCGCGATCCGCGATCCCGGCTTCCATCCCGGCCACCACCCGGTCCTGGGCCGCCGCGTGCAGAGCCGGATGACGCCCCGGCTGGCGGAGGCCGTCCGGCTGGCCGGGCTGTACCCCGGCCGCACCGGGACCGGGCAGCTACTGCTCGGCGTCCTGGCAGAGGGTCACAACCTGGGGATACGGCTGCTGCAGGCGATAGACATCGATCCGGAGGAACTGGCCGCGGCCCTGCGTCAGGCCGACCTGACCGAGCAGGACCCGGGCGCGGGGCCAGCCGCCGCCGCCGACGACGCCGAACCAGGGCCAGGGCCACGGCCTGACCTGACCCGGCCGGCCTGGCGGGCGGTCGCCACCGCGCTCGAGGCGGCTGTCGAGCTTGGGCACAACTACCTAGGCTGCGAGCACCTGGTCCTCGGGCTCGTGGCGGAGGCCGACAGCGGGGCGGGCCGGGTGCTGCGCGAGGTCGGCGCGGAGCCGGCCGCCGCGCACAGGGCGCTCACCTCGATCCTGGCCGGATATGACGCCGGACGGGAGGCCGCGCCCCCGGCCGGGACGCAAGCACTCGGTGAGATCACGCGCAGGCTGGACGCGCTGGAGGCCCGGGTGGCGTCGCTCGGCGCCGGCGGCGGCTAGCGAGCGGAAGGACGTGGGCTGGACGCGCTGGAGGGCTCTGCCATGTGGCGTCGCTTGGCGCCGGCGGCGGCTAGCGAGCGGAAGGACGTGGGCTGGACGCGCTGGAGGGCTCTGCCATGTGGCGTCGCTTGGCGCCGGCGGCGGCTAGCGAGCGGAAGGACACGGGCTGGACGCGCTGGAGGGCTCTGCCATGTGGCGTCGCTTGGCGCCGGCGGCGGCTAGCGAGCGGAAGGACGCGGGCTGGACGCGCTGGAGGGCTCTGCCATGTGGCGTCGCTTGGCGCCGGCGGCGGCTAGCGGGTAACCGTCACGGGCACCGCCGGGCTGTACCGCACCCGGCCGAAGTACATCACCTTGACCAGCGCCCACCAGTGCGCGCCGGGACGTGCGCCCGGGGGCATCGCTACCCGGTAGCCGAGGGTGACGGCGGCGCCCGGCTCGGCCGCGAAGCCGAGCGTCCACGGGGCCAGCGCGTCCCAGCTGCCGAACGGGGAAACCAGCTGGGCCTCGCCCCGCAGCGGCGAGGCCACCCGGCTGGTGATCTGGATGGCCAGCTCGCCCTGCTGGCCGGGCGCGAGGTCGACCCGCGGGGTGAGCAGACCCAGGGCGATTTCAGCCTCGGCGGTGCGCTCGTCGGCTTCGATCAGCGGCAGCAGCTCGTCCAGCGGGAGGCTGAGATCGGGCTGGTCCGGCTCGCCGACGGTCAGCAGCGCCGCGTCCTCGAGCAGCTGGCCGAGCCGGTCCCGGATCCGGGCCGCGACGAAGTAGCGTCCGGCCCTGGCCTGCGGCGCCGCGCGGACGGTGAGATCCCAGGCCGCGTGGCCGCCGCCGGGCAAGTCGAAACGCAGCGGCCCGGCCGCCGGCACCAGCAGGCCGTCCGGCACGTCGAGCTCCACCCGGCCGGACGCGGGCTCGGGGCCGCAGGCCACCGTCACCCGCAGCGTCGCGGCGCGCCCCGCCGCCAGGGCCGCACGGCCGGGCCGGACGTGCACGGCAACGGGCAGGTTCCCGGCCGGCGCCGGTCCCTTGCCGTGCAGCCAGTAACGGGTATAAACCGGCTGCGCGGGCTCTGCACCCGAGGCCGGGTCGCCGGCGGGCTCGGCAGGCTCGGCGCGCCGGCAGGCCCGGCAGGCTCCGGCAGGTCCCAGGTCAGGGACGCCATGCCCGCGGGCTGGAAATCCACCCTGGCGGCGCCGGCCGCGGCCGGCAGCGGCTGCCCCTCGGCCTCCTCGAGCAGGTCGGTGCGGCGGGCCCGCGTCGCCGGCAGGCCCTGCAGGCGGACCCGGGCCGTCGCCGGCAGGCCGGCGGCCTCCAGCACCCTGACCACCACGCCCCCGGCACCGCCCGGCCTGCCGGCCCGGCCTGACGCCAGCGGGTTGCCGCGCGGCTTGAGCGCGGTGAGGATCACGTCCGGCGGGTCCACCGAGCCCAGGCTGGCCTGCGCGGGCAGCGGGCCGTCGTGCAAGCCGGCCGGGCAGGTCACCAGCTCGCGGTTGTAGTCCTCGCCCGCCGCGGCGAAACCCGCCGCGCGCCAGTCGCCGGGCCCGGCGGCGAGCGCGTACTCGAAGGTATGGCTCCAGTGCTGCCAGGAAAAGCTGCTGCCGTCGGGCGCGGTGCGCTTCTCGCCGTCGATCCACACCCCGCTCGGCCAGGCGCTGCACGAGCGCATCAGCGAGATGTTGAGCGTGCCGTCCGGCGTCACCAAGCACCCGGGCGTGCCCCTGCTGAGCAGCGCGACCGAGCGGTCGGCCAGCGCGGGCGCCGCCCCGGCGGATCCGTCCGCGCCGATCACCGAGTCGGCGAGATCCTCGACCACCGCGGCGATCGCGCCGGCCAGGCTGCCGGGGCCCGCGCCGGCCACGATCAGCACCGGCAGGTCCGCGGCCGCCCTGGCGTCCGTGCCCGGCGCGAACACCTCGGCGCGCGGGCGGGCGGCCGGCACCCAGATCCGGGCCGAGCCTGCGGTCTGCAGCCGTTCCTCGAGCTGCTTCGCGCACGCCGGGCCGGCCGCGGCCAGCACCTCGGCGGTGAACGGGTTCTCGTCCGCCCGGCCAAGCGCGATCCGGAAGTCCGGCAGGTTCGAGTCCAGGTCGATGGCGCCGTAGCGGGGGCCGTCGGGCCGCGAGCACGTCGCGGTGACGCCCTGGCCGGCCAGCGCGGCCATCAGGTCCCTGACCGCCTCGCGGCACCCGTCCGGGGCTATCACCTCGGCGACCCCGATCGCCTGCATGAGCTGCTCGCCGCCGGCCGTGCGCACCGCCACCCGCGCCGTCGAGCCGACGCCGAACCACTGGTGCGCCGGGTTGTCCAGGGTGAACCAGTGGCTGGCCACGTCGGCGTCGGTGCTGCCGGGCGGGCGGCCGATCACCGCGGTCGCCGTCTGGTAGACGGGCAGGCCGCCCGGCACGTCGGCCGGGAACCGCACCCGCAGCAGCCGGTCCTGGCCGATGGAGCCGTCCACGTGGGTGCGGAACTCGATCCGGTCGGCGCCGTCCCAGAGCACGGTCTCCTGCGTGATCCGCAGGTCACCCAGGCTGAGCTCGGCGATCAGGCGGCTGCCCACCGGGCAGTGTTCGGCCCGCACCCGGGCCGGGGCGGCCGACGAGCCGCGGCCAGGCCCCTTGGGCGACAGCAGCCACGGGCCCTCGCCCCACCGCGGATGCAGGGCGTACTCCTCCTGCAGCAGCAGCTCGTTGCCCACCGTCCCGGCGGGCAGCAGCTCGGTCCCGGACCGCTTGTCGCGGATCGTGGCCAGCGCGCCGCCGCGGGCCGGATCCGCGGTGACCAGGAAGCTCTCGTTCTGGATCGTGGTGCCCTCGGCCGGCCGCCAGCCCGGGCGGGCCGCGTCGGCCCCGCTCGCCGCGATCCGGTAGGTGCGGTAGCCGAGCGCGGGCACGTCGGCGGCCCGGAAGGTCAGCGTCAGGCCGGCCGGGCCGCCGTGCTCGCCGCGGCCGGCCGGCTCGGCCAGGCACGGGACGGGCTGGCCCGACTCGTCGGCCAGGGACGGCAGGCCCCGGCCCGCGGGCGGGAGCGTGACGCTGGCCATGGCCGAGCGGGGCTGGCCCAGCGTGTTGAACACCACCACGGCCTCGTCCGGGCCGCCCGGCCTGCCCGGTCCGTCCGGCCCGCCCGGGCCGCCTTGCCGGTCCGGCGCGGTGGCGACCAGGTCGGCCAGGTGCCCGGCGGCGGCCCGGCGGGCGTCGTCGCCGCGCTGCCATGCCTCGCGCCAGCCGCCGAGCAGGTCCAGGTATACCTGGTCGGACTCGGTGCCGGTGATGGCGTCGTGGTGGGCGCCGAAGGCCAGCTGCCGCCAGGCCTTGTCCAGCGACTCGGCGGGATAGCGGTAAGCGGGACCGGCCGGCCCTTGGCCGGCGTGGGCGAGCCAGGCGAGCGTGCCCAGCCGCTCGGCGTCGGTCACCGCGATCTCGGCGGCCCGCTGCGCTTGCTTGGTGTCGATGTACGACACGTCCTTGCCGGGGTAGACGGGGTTCATGTCCCGGGTCTGCGGCGTGATCCAGACATCCGCCGCGGCGGCCTCGGCGCGGACCGCGGCGAAGAACTCGCTCGGCAGCGCGGTGACGAACCGCGGCCACACGTAGCGCGCGTTCCAGTCCCGGTGGATGGCGGTGACCCACCGGGACGGGATGACATGGTCCGCGCCCACCGGGAGCATGACGTTCCTGGTCGCCGCGACCGCCGCCAGCAGCCGGAATTGCTCGTAGGCGGCCCGTTCGGCGCAGTCCAGGTCAGCGGCCTGCTGGGTGACCCAGCCCGCGCCGTAGTGGTTGGCCATGTAGCTGGTGAGCAGGCCGTGGCCGTCGGGCGAGATCCACTCGAATTCGCTGGCGAACTGCATCCGCTCGTTGCCGCCCACGGTGCCGTTCGGTCCCCACTGGTGGAACGGGCCGCGCGCCCAGGCCGACGAGGTGAGCCCGGCGGCGGCCATCAGCCCGGGGTAGCCGGGGTCGTGCCCGAAGGCATCCAGCATCCACGCTGACTGCGGATCGGCGCCGAGCACGTCGCGCTGGTAGCCGATGCCGTAGATCGCGTTCCTGATCGTGGACTCGGCGCAGGTCAGGTTCGTGTTCGGCTCGTTATAGCTGCCGCCGGTGATCTCGATCCTGCCCGCTGCGATGAACCTGCGCAGGTCGGCGCGGTCCTCGGGATGCGCGTCGAAGTGCGGCTTCAGGTAGTCGATCTCGGCCAGCACGAACTTGTAGTCCGGGTCCTGGCGCGCGGCCTCCAGGTGCAGGGTGACCAGCTCGAACGCGGTCCTGACGTCGGGCAGGCTGCCATCGGCCTCGGGCAGCAGCAGGCGGCTCTCGGTGAACTGGCCCTGGGTGCCCCACCAGACCGGGTCGTAGTGGAAGTGCGACACCATCCACATGGTCCAGCCCGGCTCGGCCGCGGTGATCTCGGCCTGCGCCTGCACCCGGCCGGCCGGCGCAGGCCGGGCGGCCCGGACACGGTCTCGGCGATGACGCTGACCTGGCGGACGCTGCCTGGCTGATAGGGGGCCGCGACCTCGACGCCGACCTCCACGGAATGCTCGGCGCCGGGGGCCGGGCCCGCGGTCACCGCGGGAAACGGCGTGCTGACGCCGGGCCCCTCGACCCTGACGGCCAGGCCGGCGCCGCTACCGGGCCCGGCGTCGTCGCCGTCGCCGGCGACGGTGACCCTGATGATCTGAAGCGGCCGCCTGGCCGTACCGCCGAACAGTCCGGTTGGCTCCGCGCTGGTGATCCGCACCCGCATATCGTGACATGCCGACCCGGGATGATTGACGCCGCCGGCCGTCGGCGCCTAGGATGCACAATCGATTGCACCGGGCGACCCCGGAAATGGATGATGCATGGGCCAGTCAGCACTCCCCGAATTCTCGGTCGGCTGGATCGGAACCGGCCGGATGGGGGCACCGCTGGCCGAGCGGCTGGCCCAGGCGGGCCTGACCGTGTCGGCGTGGAACCGCACCCAGGCCAAGGCCGAGGCGCTCGTGCCCGCCGGGGTGAAGGTAGTCGCTGAGCCGCAGGACCTGGCCGATCTGGACGTGGTCTTCACGATGGTGGCCGACTCGGCGGACCTGATCTCCGTGACGGAACGGCTGCTGAGCGATCCCGCCCGGGTGCCCAGGTTCCTGGTGGACTGCTCGACCGTATCCGCCGAGGCGTCCGCAGCGGCCCGTGCCCTCGCCGCGGCGCGTGGCACGGCCTTCCTCGCCGCCCCGGTCAGCGGGAACGGGCGCGTCGTGCAGGCGGGCCTCCTGACCCTCGTGGTCTCCGGCCCCAGGGAGACCTTCGACGAGCTGGAGCCGCTGCTGTCCATGCTGGGCAGGCACGTGAGCTACGTGGGCGAGGGCGAGCTGTCCCGGTTGGCCAAGATCTGCCACAACCTGCTGCTCGGCGTGACGGCGCAGAGCCTGTCCGAGATCACCGTGCTGGCCGAGAAGGCCGGCATGCCGCGCGCGGCGTTCCTCGACTTCATCAACCACAGCGTGCTGGGATCGATGTTCACTCGTTACAAGAGCCCGGCCTTCGTCCATCTCGACTTCACCCCGACCTTCACGCCCGTGCTGCTGCGCAAGGACTTCGACCTCGGCATGACCGCCGCGAACGACCTCGGCGTGCCCATGCCGGTGGTGGCGTCGGCCAGGGAACCGGTGCAGGCCGCGGTGGCCCAGGGCAGGACCGACGAGGACTTCGCCGTGCTGCTCGAACTGCAGGCCGCGGCGTCCGGTTACCAGATCACGGCCGAGGACGTACCCGTGGATGACGGGCTCGGCGAAACCGGCGATGACCCTCGCCAGCCGGCCGGCGAGGGGACGTAGCACATGCCTTGACAACGACAACTGTGTAGGAGAAAAGTACCGTGCAAACGGTTGCACCCCCTCCAGACTGTGGCGAACGCGGACCGTCCGTGACACACTCTGCACGCGCAGTACGGGGAGGCCCGGACCCAGCCGCCCGGCGATCAGGTCCGGCCTCTCAGAGCCTCGTCAAACCCAGCAACGCATCATCGCGGCCGGCGCCGTCCTGCTACAGCCCTGCGCGGGCGGAGCAGATCGCCGGCGAGCACAGGGAAGGAGAAACCGGATGAGATCCCAGCACATCCGGCTCTGCTCATTGGCGGCCACCGCGGCTCTGACGACCGGCGTGCTGGCCGCGTGCAGTAGCAGCGGCACCCCCACAAGCAGCAGCAGCAGCAGCTCGCACGCCCCGATCGTCATCGGCACATCGCTGTCGCTGACCGGCGACTTCTCAGCCGACGGCCAGGCCTTCGAGCGCGGCTACCAGCTGTGGGCCGACTACGTCAACACGCACGGCGGCCTGCTCGGCGGCCGCCACGTCAAGCTGATCGTCTTGAACGACGCCAGCAACCCGACCACGGTCAACACCAACTACACCAAGCTGATCAGCTCGGATCACGCCAACCTGGTGTTCGGGCCGTTCTCCACGCTGCTCACGGTGCCTTCGGCAAAGGTGGCGTCCCGCTACGGGTACGCCATGATCGAGGGCGCGGGCGGCGGGCCCGCGGTCTTCCAGCTGCACCTGCCCAATGTCTTCGACCCGAGCCCGGCCATCGCCAACCAGCTCGTGCTGTTCGCCCGCTGGGTGGCGTCGCTGCCGCCCGCCGAGCGGCCGAAGACGGCCGCCTATCCGATGGTGAACGACCCGTTCGCCGACCCCATGGTGATGACCGCGCAGGGCATCTTGCAGCGCGCAGGGATCAAGACCGTGTACTCGAAGGTCTACCCGGCCGAGAACCCCGACTATCAGGCGGGCGCGGACGCCGTGGCGGCGACCGGCGCGCAGATGGTCGTGCTCGGCTCGGTGGACGTGCCCACCGTGTCGGCGTTCATGACCGCGTTCGAGCAGCAGCACTACAACCCGGCGATCATGGCCGCCTCGGCCGGCCCGGACCAGGGCGCCGCCTTCCTCAAGGCGGTCGGGGTAAACAACGCCAACGGGATCTTCGTGCCGAACGGCTGGTACGGCGGGTTCCAGAACTCGCTGAGCCACGCGATGGTCAACGCTTACATCGCGAAGTACCACGGGACCCCGGCCGACATCAACGCGGACGTGGCCGAGGCGTACTCGGTGGGGCAGGTGGCCGCGGCCGCGATCACCGCCACCAAGGGCACCGACAACAAGAAGATCATCAGCTACCTGCACAGCGGCGTCAGCGTGCCGACGGTGCAGGGCGCGGCGAAATTCAACACCGTCGGGGAGAACACGACCGCCACGATGTTCATGTTCCAGTGGCAGCCGACCGCCAAGTTCGCGCAGGTGCTGCCGGCCGCCGCTCCCGGATCCCAGCCGATACTCCACCCGAAGCCGCACTGGGGCAGCTGAGCCGGGCCGGCGCGCGGAGCGCAGATGGGTCGCCAACTCTACGAGGCCATCGTCAGCGGGATTCTCGGTGGCGGTGTCTACGCGCTGATGGCGGTGGGCCTCACGCTGATCTTCGGCGTGCTCGACATCATCAACATCGCGCAGGGCATCATGGTCGTGCTCGGTGCCTACCTCAGCTACGTGCTGTCGGTGCACCTGCACCTCGACCTGTTCGTCGGCCTGCTGGTGACCGTCCCCGCGATGTTCGTGCTGGGGGTGGTCATCCAGCTGGCCTTCATGCGGCCGCTGCGCGGCTCGGAACGAACCTCCATGTCGCTGCTGGCCAGCTACGCGGTGGCGATCATCATCGAGGGCGTGCTGTACTCGGTCTTCGGCGCGAGTGACGTGCAGCTGCACGCCTGGTACGTCACGTCCTCGGTGAAAATCTTCGGGTTCTACCTGGCCGACATCTACCTGCTCGGCTTCGGGCTCGCGGTGCTGCTGGTCATCGCGCTGTACATCATGCTGTACCGGACCACGTTCGGCCGCAGCGTCCGGGCGACCATGCAGGACCGGACCGCGGCCCGCCTGGTCGGCATCGACGTGAACCGGGTCGCCGCGCTGACGTTCGGCATCGGCGTGGCGGTCACCGCGGTGGGCGGGATGGTCTACGGCACGGTCAACGCGTTCAACCCCAACAGCGGCTATGACCTGATCTCCCGCCTGCTGGCCATCATCATCCTCGGCGGCCTCGGCAGCATCGCGGGCGCGATGGCGGCGGCCGTCTTCATGATCACCCTGGAGTCGGTCGTCGACGTGCTCTGGTCGCCGAGCTGGGCCATCGTGGTGTTCTACGGCGTGCTCGTGCTCGTGCTCAGCGTCCGCCCGGCCGGCATCTTCGGGAAGAAGGAAGCGAGGGCGCAGTGAGCACCCTGGCCCGGTACTGGCGCGTGCCCGCCCTCGGCGCGCTGCTGGTCGTCGCCGTCTTGTTCCCGCTGGTGGACACCAGCGCCGTGGACACCACGTTCGCCATCAACACGCTCATCTACGTGGCCGCGGTCACCGGCTGGAGCATGTTCTCCGGCAACACCGGCTATATCTCCCTCGGGCACGCGGTCTTCTTCGGCACCGGGGCCTACACCGTGGGCCTGCTGGCCTTTCACCAGCACCTGACCGGAGACGTGATCTTCGCCACCCTGCCGCTGGCCGGGCTGGGCGCGGCCGTCGTGGCCGTCCCGTTCGGCCTGGTCGCGCTGCGGGTGCGGCGGCACACGTTCGTGGTCGTCACGATCGCGATCTTCTTCATCTTCCAGCTGCTGGCCTTCAACCTGGCCTTCACCCAGGGCAATCAGGGCGTGTCGGCACCCTTCCTGCAATGGGATCCGGCCACCTACAACAATCCCTTCTACTACGCGGGCCTGATCATCGCGGTGCTGGCGATCGGCTGGGCCTGGCAGATCCGCCGGTCGAAGTTCGGGCTCCGGCTGCGGGCCATCAGGGACGACGAGGACCGCGCCCGCGGCCTGGGCGTCAGGGCGATGCGGAACAAGCTCGCCGCCTTCGTGATCTCGGGCTTCGTCACCGGAGTCGTCGGCGGCCTCTGGTTCTACTTCATCGGGCAGGCCCTGCCGGAGACGGTGTTCGATCCCATCTTCGACCTGACCGTGGCGCTGATGGCGTTCCTCGGCGGGTTCGGCACCCTGGCCGGGCCGGTGCTGGGCGCGCTCATCCTGGAACCACTGCAGCAGCAGCTGACCCTGCAGTTCACCAACGGCTACCTGTCGGAGATCCTGCTCGGCGGGCTGTTCCTGCTGGTGATCCTGTTCCTGCCGCGCGGCCTCATCCCCAGCGCGCAGGACTGGCTGACCGCAGGGCGGGCCTGGCTGGAGCGGCGGCGGCCGCCGCGCGGCCCGGTGCCGGGCGAGGCTGCCAGGCCGACGGCCCTCGCCGCCAGGAAGGCCGGCAAGTGACCGCGCTGCTGCGGGCCGAGGGCGTGTCCAAGGCGTTCGGCGGCGTGCAGGCGCTGTCCGACTGCACGGTCGAGATCGAAGAGGGCAGCATCGCGGGCCTGATCGGCCCGAACGGCTCCGGCAAGACCACGCTGTTCAACGTGATCAGCGGCTACGAGCGGGTGGACCGCGGCCAGGTCTACATCCGCGACGCCGACATCACCAACGCGTCCCCGGACCGCGTGTTCCGCTCCGGCATCGGCCGCACCTTCCAGCTGACCCGGGTCTTCCCGCGGCTCACCGTGATGGAGAACATGATCGTCGCGGCCGGGCATCACGACCAGCTTCCGAACGGCTCCGGGCGGGGCCTCGGCGGTCTGCGTAACCGGCTGGCCCGGGCCGGCGGCCCTGCCACCCGGCGCCGCGCCATGGAGCTGCTGGAGTTCACCGGGATCGCGCGGCACGCCGGCGCCCTGGCCGGCACGCTGTCGTACGGGCAGCGCAAGCTGCTGGAGCTGTCCTACGTGCTGATCGCCAACCCGGACATCGTGCTGCTGGACGAGCCGGCCGGCGGGGTGAACCTCACCCTGATCGGCGTCATCGCCGAGCGGATCCGGGACCTGAACCAGGAGGGAACCACGTTCCTCATCGTCGAGCACAACATGGAGTTCGTGATGGGCCTGTGCGACCGGGTGACGGTCATCGACAACGGCACGCCGGTCGTGACCGGACCGCCCGAGGTGATCCGCACCGATCACCGCGTGCTCGACGCTTACCTCGGAACCGATGAAGGCGACAGTGACATCCCAGCCTGACCAGCCGAAGCCGGCCCTCGTCGTGGACGACCTGTCGGTCGGCTACGGCGGCAGCGACGTGCTGAGCGGGGTTTCCCTGACCGTCGTCGACGGCGGGATCACCTGCGTGGTCGGCCCGAACGGGGCGGGGAAATCGACCCTGCTCGGGGCGATCAGCGGCCTGCTCCGGCCGCGGGCCGGCCGGATAGCGCTGCGCGGCGAGGAGCTGACCGGCAAGAGCCCGCGCAAGATCCTGCAGCTGGGCGTGGTGCAGGTGCCGCAGAACCACAGCCTGTTCCGTGACATGACGGTGCGGGACAACATCACGCTCGGCGGGTACATCCTGAGCGACCGGCGGCTGGTGGCGCAGCGGTTCGCCGGGGTGCTTGAAACCTTCCCGCAGGTGACCGGCTGGCTGGGCCAGAAGGCGGGCAGCCTGTCCGGCGGCCAGCAGCGGCTGGTGGAATTCGCCCGCTGCCTGATGCTGGACCCGTCCCTGGTCATCCTCGACGAGCCGTCCATGGGCCTGGCGCCGAAGGTGCTCAGGTCGGTCTTCAGCGCCATCCGGATGATGAACGCACGGGGCAAGACGATCCTGCTGGTCGAGCAGAATGCCCGGGCCGGACTCCGGCTGTCCACCCACGGGCTGGTACTGGAGAACGGCCGGGTGCGGCTGTCCGGCAGCGGCCGGGAAGTGCTGGAGCATCCCGAGATCGGCGCGCTCTACCTGGGCGGCTCGGTGCCGGTCAGCCAGGACCCAGATGGCCCGCCAGCCAGTCCGCCATCAGCGACCGGGACTCGAACGCCTGGTTCGTGACGCCGTGATTGCCCTGCGGGTACATCATCAGCTCCGCGCCGGGCGCCTCCGCGGCAAGCCGCTCGGCCTGCTCCGGCAGCACCATCCGGTCCCGCTGACCGTGCACGACCAGCAACGGGATGGTGATCCGCGGCGCTGCTTGCTCCAGCGTGAGCGCCGCCGCCCGCTGCCTGGCCTCCTGCGGGCTGCCGGCTCCTGACCGCTGCTGGAACGTTGCGCGGCTCTGCGGCGGGCGGGTATCCCAGTCCAGGTCGAACCGGTACGGCCCGGCTAGCGCCACCGCCGCCCGCAGCCGCGGCTCGTAGGCGGCGCAGCGGGCCGCGTAGTAGCCGCCCAGGCTGACGCCCATCAGCCCGATCCGGCCCGGGTCGATGTCATCGCGGCCGGCCAGGAAGTCGGTCACGGCGGTGGCCACCCGCTCGTAGCCGGGCTCGATCGGCAGCCGGTACTCGCTCTCGCCCTGCCCGGGACCGTCGATCGCGAGCGTGGCCAGTCCGCGCCGCAGGAAGTAGTCCGCGGTGGCCTGCAGTTCCTCCTTCACCGAGTCGAGCCCGGGCACCATCACGACCACGGCCGGCGGCCGCCCGGCCGCCGGCACGCGCAGGTAGCCGGCCAGCGAGGTGCTTGCCGGCGCGCCTTCGGCGCGACGCACCGCGTACGGGATTTCCACCCGCTCGGCCGGCGGGGTGAGCGTCCCCGCGCCCCGCAGGTAGCACGCCACCGCGGCATCGTGGGCCGCGCGCTGCTCGTCCGGGTGATCGACGAAGACGAACTTGCCCCAGTGCCAGCACAGGGCCGCGCGGCGCCACGCGCCGCCCGCGGTGACCGGGTGGCCATCGGCCTCGGCCCGCCGCGCCAGCCGCTCGTACCCCTCGGCGGTCCGGCCCCATTCGCGGCACCAGTCATCCCACCGGGTGATCCGGCTCAGCGTGGCCTGGAAGTCCGGGTAGTCCGTGCCGTTCGACACGAACCGCGGCGCCCAGTGGGTCAGCGCCGCGGCGACCCGCGGATCCTGCTGTGTGCTCTGGCCGGTGCTCACACGAGTCCCTCCGAACGCGTCACGGGGATGCGGTACCTGAGCTTGTACTGGCTGGCCGGGATGACGATGTCGCTGACCTCGACCACCCGGTTGCCCGCGAGGTGCGCCCGCTCGACACAGATCAACGCCGCCCCCGGCGCGACGGCCAGCAGGCCGGCCTCGGCCGGCTGCGACGGCCTGACCGCGATTTCCTCGGTCACCTGGTCCACCTGGATCCCGATGGCGCCCATCCGGGTGATCACGCCGCGGCCGGCGAACTGCCCCTGCTCGGGCAGCAGCACCGCCGTGCCCGCCGTGATGGCCACGGGTTCGTAGCTGGTGGCCAGCTGGACCGGTGTCCCGTCGGCCGTGAGCAGGTAGCTGGTGCGCATCACCAGGTCATCACCGGGTTCCAGCCGCAGCCGCCGCGCCACCGGGGCGGGCGCCCGCACCTGCTCGGCGCGGTGCTCCCACCCCATCCGCGCCGCCTCCCCGTTGGCCTGGGCCGGCAGGCCGAACGGGGAACCGGGGAAGTGCAGCCGGTCGTGCTCCAGCAGGCGCACGGCCGGGATCCGGCGCACGTAGGACCCGGACCCGGCCCTGGCCTCGATCAGTCCCTCGGCCGCGAGCACCTGCAGCGCGTGCTTGGCGGCCGTCTCGCCTACCCCGTACCTGGCCATGATCGCGTTGCGGGACGGCACCCTGGCCCCCGGCGCGAGCACGCCGTTGCGGATCTGGGCGCGCAGATCCGCGAGGACGCGCAGGTAGACCGGGTCAGTCGGCGCGCCCATCGGCTCTCCATCGCGAGGACAGCAGGCCGGCAGGTCCGCGGCCAGCAGGTCCATGGTGCCATCCGCGGGGCGCTTTGTCCGGGCGTTCCGGCTGGCCGCGGGGCGGCGGCTAGCGGGCCGGCACCGCGGTGAACCAGGCCCGGTCACCGGTGAGCCACCGGCCGAACTCCAGGCCGGCCGCCGCGAGGTCCGCCGCGAGTTCCTGCTCGCTGATCTGGTGCGGCCGGAAGGCGTGCGTCCAGGTCCGGTCGCCGACGCGGTACTCCACGACCACGTCCGCGTACCGCTCGGTGCGGCGCACCGAGCGGACGACCCGCCGGATGCCCTCGACCTCGGCCTGCGACGGCTCGCCGTCGCCGAACCAGGCGGGCGCGGTCTGCTGGATCACGACGACGCCGCCGGGGCCGGCGTGCCGTCCGCAGGCGGCCAGGAACGCGCGCCGCTGCGCCGGGTTGGTGTTGATCATCGTGCTGGCCAGCAGGACGGCACCGAAGGTGCGGTCCAGGCGCAGCGTCTCGATCGGCGAGCACACGGTGGGCAGGCCGGCGGCCCGGTCGAGCATCGCGGCCGACTCGTCCACGCCAAGCACCGGGTGCCCGAGCTCGGCCAGCGCGCGCAGGATCCGGCCGGTCCCGCAGCCCAGCTCGAGAATCGACGCGTCCGCGGGCACCGCGGCGTGCACGATCGGCGCCTCGCCCATGGCCGGCAGCAGCGCGTAGAACTCGACCGCGCAGCCGTCCGGCGTGATCTCCCCGGGACCCGTGCCGGCGCTGGTGCCCACCCGGCCCAGCCTAGCCCGGGGCCGCCCTACCGCCTGCGCGCCAGGGTGAGGCCGTCGCCGACCGGCAGCATGACCAGGTCCACCCGGTCGTCGTCCGCCGCGTGGTCGTTGAAGTCCCTGATCGCCTGGACAGAGGCTTCGCGGTTGCCGGCGTCGACCACCCGGCCGTGCGAGAAGGTGTTGTCCACCAGGACGCTGCCGCCCGGCTTGATCCTGGGCACGACCTCATCCCAGTAGCCGATGTAGCCGCCCTTGTCCGCGTCGATGAACGCGAGATCGAAGGCGGCCTCGGCGGGCAGCGCGCGCAGCGTGTCCAGCGCAGGGCCCAGCCGCAGCTCCACCCGGTCGGCCACCCCGGCCCGGTCCCAGTAGGCCCGGGCCAGCGATGTCCACTCCTCGCTGACGTCACAGCAGATCAACCGTCCGCCGTCGGCCAGGCCGCGCGCGATGCAGATCGAGGAGTACCCGGTGAAGGTACCGACCTCCAGGCCGCGCCGGGCGCCGGACAGGCGGGTGAGCAGGGTCATGAACGTGCCCTGCTCCGGGCCGATCTGCATCTGGGCGCTGTCCGGGTAGCGCCGTTGCGTCTCGGCGGCCAGCGCGGCCAGCACCGGATCCACCGGGCTGCTGTGCGCGACCAGGTAGGCGTTCAGTTCAGGGCTGAGCTGTTCGGTGCTGCGGGCCATCTGTCGAGCGTACCGGGCAGCTAGCCGGCCTCGCCGGCCGCGTCGTCCGCTTCCTGCACGGCGACCTCGACGATCCGGTCGAACGCGATCCCGGCCAGCGATCCGGCCGCGCTGACCCCGGCCGGCGAATCGGCATCGTAGATGGCGAAGCAGCTTTCGTCCGCGGGCGCGTGGATCGCGCTGACGAAGCGCACGGCCGGGCCGGCGCGGCTGGACTGCTCCGCGCCCGCGCGGGCCCGCCTGGCCAGGCCGGCCAGGTCGGCGTCGTGGTGCGGGAGGTAGAACTCGGCGAGGTAGCGCATGTACCGCAACCTAGGACCGCGGCGCCCCGGGGTAAACGCGGAGATCCACAGCTTGTGGCTTGTTACCCCGGTCACTCAGCAGGCCGGCGAGCTGGGTGCGCGACTGCACGCCGAGCTTGGCGTAGATCTTGGTCAGGGTGGACTCGACGGTCCTGACCGTGACGAACAGCTCCGCGGCCGCGGCCCGGTTGCTCATGCCCCGGGCGATCAGCTCGGCCACCCGCTGCTCGGTGGTGGTGAGCTCACCGGTACCGGCCGCGCGGCCGCTGACCCTGGCCAGCTCCTCGGCGGCCCTGGCAGCCCACAGCGCGGCCTGCGCTTCCTCGAACAGCGCGATCGCCGCGCCGAGCGTCTCGCGGGCCGAACGGCGCTGCTTGAGCCGCCGCTGCACCCCGCCGAGCACCAGCATGGTCCGGCCGCACTCCACCGGGTCGCGGGTGATCAGCTCGCCCAGCCGCAAGGCCCTGGTGAGTTCGGCAACAGCGCCGGCGAGATCCCCGCGGGCCGCGGCGAGCGCGCCGCGGCAGCGGGCGGCGGCCGCGGCCGTGACCGGATCCTGGTAGCGGTGCTCGATCCCGGCCAGCAGCGCGGCGGCCCCGTCCAGGTCGCCCGCGCCGATCAGCGCCTCGATCATGTCCGGGGCGATGCTCTGGGTGTTCGGGCGGCGGCCGACCCCGGCTAGCGGGCCGGCCAGCGGCCGCAGCCGCGCGGCTGCCGCCGCGTGATCGCCGCGGGCCAGGTCAAGCGACCCGAGCAGGGCCTGGTGGCAGAGCAGGTACACCCGGTCGCCGACCCGGCAGGAAAGCTCAAGTCCGCGCTGGGCCAGCGCCCGGACCTGGTCAGGCCGGCCCAGCTGGAGCGCCGCGAACCCGCATCCGAACAGCACCGCGCTGGTGAGCTGGCCGAGGTCGAGCTGCTCGGCGATCTCCAGGGCGGCCTGGCCCAGTTCGGCGCCCCGGCACGGGTCGCCGGTCCGCGAAGCGATCAGCGACAGCCGCAGCAGCACGTCCGACCGGGTGTACTCCACCCCCTCGGCCTCCGCGCGGGCCAGCGCGCGGTCAAATGCGTCCCGCGCCTCGTCCAGGCGGCCCACGCCCATCAGGTACAGGCCAGCGGCCATGCTGGGCGGCCCCAGCAGACCCAGCGAGCCCAGGCCGCGCTCGAGTTCCAGCGCCCGCTCGAGCTGGTCATCGCCGGCCTCGCAGCCGCCGATCCAGTCGAACAGGAAGGCCTGCGCGAGCACGGTCGCCAGCAGCCCGGGATCGGCGGCCTGCTCGGCGTGCGCGAGCGCGTGACCCATCTCCGCGCGTGCCGTCGCGATGTCGCCCCGGATGGCCCAGGTGTCGGCGAGGAACAGCCGGATGTTGGCGCTGAGCACGGGGGCGCCATCCGCCTCCGCCAGCGCCTGTTCCAGCAGCCGGGTCGAGCCCTCGAAATCCTCCTCGCTGTTCCAGCCGAGGTACGCCACCACCTCGGCGTGCCGCGGGCCCGGGGGGGTGCGGGCGGCCAGCCGGTTCAGGACGTCCGCCGCGGCGCGGGTCTCGCCTGCCAGCGCGAGCAGCCTGCCCGCGGCGAGCAGCCGGCGGTGGGTCGCTTCGGCGTCGCCGGCCGGGGTCACCGAGGCCGCGAGCTCCAGCAATTCCGCGGCCGTGGCGGGCGCGCCGCGAAGCTCAGCCGTCCGGGCCGCGTCGTCGAGCGCGGCCGCGATCGAGTCCGACGGGCCGTCGGCGGCCAGCGCCTGGTGACGCGCCCGCTGCTCGGGCTCGGCCGCGCTGGCCGCGGCGAAGGCGTGCAGCCCGCGGCGCCGGGCAGGCGGGATCGCGGCCAGCACCGCCGATTCAAGCAGCGGGTGGGAAAAGCGCATCCGTCCGGCGCCGGCGTCCAGCACCCCCGCGGCGACGGCGGCGTCCAGGTCGTCTGCGGCCACGGCGGCCGCGAGGTACCGGTCCAGCGGCGCGCCTGGCATGATCGCGACCGCCTCCAGCGCGCGTATCGCGGCGGTGGACAGCTCGCGCAGCCGCTCGCCGACCAGCCCGGCCAGCGTGGCCGGCACGGGCAGCGGCCCGCTGGCCGGCCGGGTGATGCCCCGCCGGACCAGGGCGCGGCCGATTTCCAGTGCAATGAACGGGTTGCCCGCCGATTCCGCCTCGATCCGGCGCAGCGCCGGGTGCGAGAACGACGTGTCCAGCCGCGTGCGCAGCAGGTGATGCAGCGCCCCGACGCTCAAGCCGCCCAGCGACAGCACCTCGGTGTCCAGCCGGGCCCGGTCCAGCTCGAGCGGCGGCCCGGCGGGCGATCCGGCCTCGACGCGCTGGGCGCAGAGCAGGCCGACCGGCTCGGCGGCGAGCCGCCGCACCGCGAACCCGACGGCCGCTGCGGTCGGGGCATCGAGCCATTGCACGTCGTCGATGACCATCAAGACCGGTGCCCGGGCCGCCAGCAGCAACAGCGCGGTCCGAAACGCCGCCGCGATCACCCGCGGTTCCGGCGGTACCGACGACGCCTCTTCGATCAGCAGCGCGACGCCGAGCGCGTGCCGTTGCGGGGCCGGAAGCCCGGCCAGAACCGCATCGAGCCGCGGCCCGAGCAGGTCGGCCAGGCCCGCGAAGGCCAGCCGCATGTCGCTGTGCGACGGCGACGTCCGCAGCGTCGTGTACCCGAGGCTGTCGGCCTTCTCTAACCCCGCCTGCAGCAGGGTGGACTTCCCGGCGCCGGCGGTTCCGGCCAGCACCACCGCCGCGGAGCCCGACGAGAGCCCGGCGAGGAACCCGTCAAGCGCCCCCAGCTCGGCGTCACGGCCGAATACGTCCCCCCGCATGGCAAGAGAATACGTGCGCCGACTGGGCGAGGGCTCCGGACGAGCTGTCCAAAACCTGTGGGTTTCCGCGTTCACGCACGGACCGCGGTATCCGTAGTGTCCGTGCATCAGGGTTCCCGGCGCAGCGTCCGGGACCGTCCACCGAGCACTCGGGGAGAACCATCATGCTGAAAGTCCGTAGCCGGCTGCTCGGCGCCGTCGGCGCCGTCGCCGTCGCCGGGGCCATCGCGATGTCGGGTGTCGCGGTCGCGGCCGCCGCGCCGCACGCGGCCCGCGTCTCAGGGGTCGAGCAGTTCCAGCTCATGTCCACCTCCGCCACCTCCTCCACCTCCAGCATCATCGCCCGCGGCGTGTTCACCGCCGGCGGCGTCGACCACGGGGGCAACAAGGTCGACACGGCCGTGTTCCCCGGCGGCTCGTTCAAGATCGCGCATTCCAAGGGCACGGGGTCGCAGTCCTTCAACCCGAAGACCTGCCTGATGACCATCAACCAGCACGGCACCTACAAGCTGTCCGGCGGTACCGGCAAGTACGCCGGGATCAGCGGCAGCGGCAAGTACCAGGTGAGCATCCTCGGCGTCGGCGCCCGCTCGGGCGGCAAGTGCGTCAGGAACAAGCCGCCGGTCGCCTTCCAGCAGATCATCAAGGCAGCCGGGCCGGTGAAACTGTAGTCCCAGCGGCCTCCGTCAGCGGCCCGGCGATGCCGGGCCGCTGACGGTTACACCGGGTAGCTGACCCCGGTCAGCCGCTCCGATTCTTCCCACAGCCGCCGGGCCGTCGCTGCGTCGCGCGACCGCCCGGAGGACCCGACCCGCCGGGCCGGGCCGGTGAACTCGCCGAGCCCGGCCGGGCCGTAGTACTCGCCGCCGCGGGCGCCAGGGTCGGTGGCCGCGCGCAGCGTGGGCAGCGCGCCCATCGCGCTGCTCTGGTTCGGCACGACCAGCGCGCCCGCCCGCATCCAGGCCGGCAGGTGCCGGGTGAGCTCGGTCCGGCTCGTGCCGGGGTGGGCGGCCAGCGCCGCGGTGGCCGCCCCGGCGGCGGCCAGCCGGCGCTGCAGCTCGTAGCTGAACAGCAGGTTGGCCAGCTTGGACCGGCCGTAGGCGGCCGGCCGGCGGTACCCGTGCTCCCACTGCAGGTTGCCGAAATCCATCCGGCCCATCCGGTGGCCGGAGCTGCTGAGCGTGACCACGCGCGAGCCGGGCACCGCCAGCATCTGGTCGAGCAGCAGGCCGGTGAGGGCGAAGTGGCCGAGATGGTTGGTTCCGAACTGCAGCTCGAACCCGTCCTCGGTGCGGCCGTGCGGCGGCATCATCAGGCCGGCGTTGTTGATCAGCAGATCCACCCGGCCGTGGCCGGCCCGCAGCTCCGCGGCGGCCTCCCGGACCGAGGCCAGGGAAGCCAGGTCCAGCCGGACGACGCTGAGGCTGGCCCGGGGCGCGGCGGCGGCGATCCTGGCCGCGGCGTCGCTGGCCTTGCCGGGATCGCGGCAGGCCAGCACGACGGCCGCGCCCCGCTCGGCCAGCACCCGGGCCGTCTCGAAGCCGATGCCCGAGTTGGCCCCGGTGACCACGGCCGTGCGGCCGGCCTGCTCGGGTACGTCCGGCTCCCGCCAGGTGGCCTTGGGGTCGTTCGCCGCGGCGGCACCGGTGTCGCTCATCTGCGCGCCTCCGTTGCGTCCTGGTACCAGGCCTGGTCATGCTCGGGCAGCATGTAGACCGGATCGTAGTAGGCATGCTCCCGGCCGGGCGCGCCGGGATCGAGAGGACGGCAGCGTGACCGCAGCACCCGTTGACCCTGGTTCCCCGCTGGGCCTGCACCGGGTGGCTGAGCCTGCCGGCGTGCTGCCGCAGGCGGCCTGGCGGCTGGACCCGCGCGCCGCGATCTGGCCGGATGAGGTCCGGGTCCGGGTCGAGCGGCTGAACCTGGACGCGGCCTCCTACCGGCAGCTGCACGACGCGCACGAGGGTGACCCCGGGGCGATGCGCTCGGCCGTGCTCGCCATCGTGGCCGAGCGGGGCAAGATGCAGAACCCGGTCACCGGGTCGGGCGGGATGCTCACCGGGGTGGTCGATCAAGTGGGACCGGCTTCGCCGCTCGGGCTGCATCCGGGGGAGCGGGTCGCGACCCTGGTATCGCTGTCGCTGACCCCGCTGGCGATCACCGACGGGCTGGCCCGCTGGGATGCCCGCTCGGAGCAGGTGCCCTGCGCCGGGCATGCGATCTTGTTCGGCCGGTCGATCGCGACCGTGCTGCCCGCCGACCTGCCAGGGCCGCTCGCGCTGGCCGTGCTCGACGTGTGCGGGGCGCCGGCGCTGACCCACCGGGTGACCAGCTCGCTGGCCGGCCCGGGCGGCCGCCGGCGGTCGCGGTCATCGGCGCCGCGGGCAAGAGCGGCTCGCTGTCGGCGGCATCGGCCAGGCGGGCGGGCGCCCGCCGGGTCATCGGCGTGGTCAGGGACGAGCGGGAGGCGGCCGGCCTGCGAGCGGCCGGCCGGGACGCCGCGGCCCTGGCCGACGCCGTGGTCGTCGCGGACGCGCGGGATCCGGTCCGGCTGGCCGCTGCCGTGCCGGGCGGCGGGAGGCCCGGCCGACGTCACCGTGGTCTGCGTGGACGTGCCCGGCTGCGAGGGCGGCGCGGTGCTGGCCACCGCCGAGGGCGGCACGGTGATCTTCTTCTCCATGGCCACGTCGTTCAGCGCGGCGGCGCTGGGCGCCGAGGGCCTGGCCGCCGACGTGACCATGCTGATCGGCAACGGGTACGTACCAGGGCACGCGGAACTCGCGCTCGGCCTGATCCGCGACCACCCGGGAGTACGGTCCCTGTTCGAGAGCAGGATCCGCGCAGAAGGAGGCAGGCCATGACTCAGCGGCTCGGACTCGACGCCGCCGCGGTGGCCGAGGCGCGCAAGCTCGCCGGCGAGGCGGGCCGGCCGATCGTCGACCTGGCAAGGACGCACAGCACGGTCTCGGTGGAACGGGCGGTGCTGCGGCTGGCTGGCCTGGACGGCGCCGACGACGAGGGCATGCCGTTGGTGAACAGGCTCGCTGACGCGGTCCGCGGCAGCGCCGGCCTCGAGCACGGCATCGCGCTGCCCGCCTGGGACGCGATGGTGACCGGCGGTTACCCGGATCTCGGCCGCACTGGCCAGGGACGCGGCAGCGGGACGGGTCACGTTCCGGGTGCCCGAGGGCAAGGCGGCCGCGGCCGCCGCCCGGGCCGCCCGCCTCGCGGTCGGCCGCGGCATCGCCGTGATCGATGCCCGGCGGGCTGAGCGTGCCCGGCTGCTGGTCGACCCCGGCGACCCGCCGAAACCGTGGATCTACCTGATCGTGGCCACCGGTGACATCTACGAGGACATCCCGCAGGCGCAGGCCGCCGCGCGCGAGGGCGCCGACATCATCGCCGTGATCCGGTCCACCGGCCAGTCGCTGCTGGACTACGTGCCCGAGGGCGCCACCCGGGAAGGCTACGCCGGCACGTACGCGACCAGGGAGAACTTCCGGCTGATGCGGGCCGCGCTGGACGACGTGTCGCGCGAGCTCGGCCGCTACGTCCGGCTGACCAACTACGCCTCCGGCCTGTGCATGCCCGAGATCGCGGCCCTGGCCGGCCTGGAACGGCTGGACATGATGCTGAACGACTGCATGTACGGGATCATCTTCAGGGACATCAACCCGGTCCGGACCTTCATCGACCAGCGGTTCTCCCGGCAGGTGCACGCCCGGGCCGGGATCATCATCAACACCGGCGAGGACAACTACCTGACCACCGCGGACGCGGTGGACGCAGCGCACACCGTGGTGGTCAGCCAGCTGCTCAACGAGTACTTCGGCCGCGAGGCCGGGCTGGCCGGCTGGCAGCTCGGCCTCGGGCACGCGTTCGAGATCAACCCGGCGGTGCCCGACTCCTTCCTGCTGGAGCTCGCGCACGCCCAGCTCATCCGGGAGCTGTTCCCCGACGCGCCGCTGAAGTACATGCCGCCGACCAAGCACATGTCCGGCAACGTGTTCGCCGGCTACCTGCTGGACGCGTTCTTCAACTTGTGCGGCATGATGACCGGCCAGTCGATCCTGCTGATCGGCATGATGACCGAGGGCATCCACACCCCGTTCCTGTCCGACCGCGACCTGGCGCTGGAGAACGTGCGCTACGTGCGGCAGGCCGCGGGCCGGCTGGGCGAGAGCTTCCGGCCCGAGCCTGGCGGGTTCATCGAGCGCCGCGCTGCGCACGTGCTGAACGAGGCGGTGGCGCTGCTGCGGAAGATCGGCACCGACGGCCTGCTCACGGCGATCGGCGACGGCACGTTCGGGATCACCAGGCGGCCCGCCGACGGCGGCCGGGGGCTGGACGGGGTCATCGAGCGGGCCGAAGGCTACCTCAATCCCGCGACCGAGATCCTGGAGGCGGGGCGATGACCGTGATCCGCCCCTACGGGGACACGACCGGCGACGGCCGGGTGCAGCTCTCGTTCACGCTGCCGGTCCCGTTCGGCGACGCCACCGAGCGGGCCCGGGCCGAGGGTGCCGCGCTGCAGCTGGCGGCCAAGATGGGCCTGGAGCCCGCGATGGTGGTGCACGCGAAGGGCATGGGACCCGACTTCACCTACTTCATCGTGTACGGGCGGGTCAGCCACCTGGTCGACCTGTCGCAGGTCACGGTGGCCGAACGGGAGTTCGCGCTGCTGCCCCCTGGCGAGGTCAACCTGCGGATCCGCTCCGCGCTCGGCCGCAAGCTGGTGGTACTGGGGGCGTGCATCGGCACCGACGCGCACACGGTCGGGATCGACGCGATCCTGAACGTCAAGGGGCACGCCGGCGAGAAGGGCCTGGAGTACTACCGGGAGATCCGGGTGGTGAACCTCGGCGCGCAGGTGCTCGTGCCCGAGCTGGTGTCCAGAGCGCGAGCCGAGCACGCGGACGCCGTGCTGGTCAGCCAGGTGGTCACGCAGAAGGACGCGCACCTGTCCAACACCCGGCAGCTGTCGGCGGCCTTCCGCGCCGCTTACCCGGACGGGGCCGCGGCGGCCCGGGACCGCCCCGTGCTGGTGGTCGGCGGGCCGCGGTTCGACCCCGCGATGGCGGGCGACCTCGGCGTGGACCGGGTCTTCGGCCGCGGCACGACCCCGGCCGAGGTGGCCAGCTACCTGGTGTATGCGCTGGCCCGGCAGCCGCCAGGCTCCGGCACCGGAGCCGGGCCGTGACGGCCGCGGCAGGGCTGGCCGTCACCCAGCGCCGTTATGTGCCGTACAGCCACGCACACTACGGCGGCAACCTGGTGGACGGCGCCTACGTCCTCGGCCTGTTCGGTGACGCGGCGACCGAGCTGTGCATCCTGTCGGACGGGGACGAAGGACTGTTCGCGTCCTATTCCGACGTGCAGTTCCGGGCGCCGGTGCTGGCCGGCGACGTGCTCGAGGTGACCGCCACGGTGACCCGGGTGGGTCGGCGCAGCCGCGACCTCGCCTTCGAGGCGCGGGTGACCTGCCGGGCCGACCCGGGCCGCGGGCCGTCGGCGGCCGCGGTGCTGGCCGAGCCGGTCACCGCGGTGACCGCCTCCGGGACGGTGGTCGTTCCCTAGTTGGCCCGGCTGCGGGCCCACCAGGTGCTGCCGGGGCCGTCGTAGCTGCTTCCCTCGCTCCACGCCAGGTAGCTGGCGCCGCGGCTGTCCACGGTCATGCCGAAGTAGTCGCCATAGGGGAACCGGAAGCCCGCGCTCGTCTTGTACGGCGCGCCGGAACCGCGGGCGGAGATCCGGACGGCCCGGGTCCAGGAGGCGCCCCGGTTCCGCGTGGCGCGGTACCACACGTTCCACGCCGAGGGGCCGTTGCTGTCGTCTTCCCAGGCGACCCGGAAGTCGCCGGGCGACGGCCCGGCCGACACCTTCGGGAAGTCGGCTCCTACCGTGGTGCCGCGGGATCCCAGGGCGGTCGGCCCGCTCCAGGACACGCCGTCGGCTGACCTGATCGTCAGCAGCCTCATCGGCCTGCCGGGCGAGGTGTTCGCGACGTACGCAGCGAGGATGGTCCCGGCGCGGTCGATGGCCAGCGATATCTGGGCGCCGTAGAAATCGGGCGGGCAGTTCCGGACAGGGCACGGCGGCTGCTGCTGGCTGTGCGCGACGAACGCGGTCCGCCACGACCTGCCGCCGTCCGCCGAGGAGACCACCGCGAGCCGCACGGTGCCCTTGTCGTCCTGGTGCTCGGCGCTCTCGGCGAAGAACACCCGCCCGTCCGGCGCCACCGCGCCTGCCTCGGCGAACCAGTACCGCCTGTCCCGGTTCGTCCGCACCGGCCTGGACCAGGTCCGCCCGTAGTCGTGCGAAGCCGCGACGTAGGAATTGCTCCGGTTGAACGCGACATACACGTCCTTGCCGCCCGGCGAGATCGCGATCCACGGCTTGTCGGTGAACGACGCGCCAAGGGCTCGCCGGAAATCGTGCCGCCGCGTCCAGGTCCGGCCATGGTCGCGCGACTTCGCGAACGTGACGTCCCAGCCGTTCATCCACGCGGCATAGATGACGCCGGAGGCCGAGACGGCCAGCACCGGGTCGTTCTGCCACCGCGCGGGCCGGCAGGCCCTGCCGGGGGGGCACTGCCGTCTGGGCATAACGCTGCCCTGCTGCCAGGACAGGCCCCGGTCGGGCGACGACCTGAACAATATGCAATGACCCATGTGCGGGCGGCATGCTGACGTGCCGCCGTACTGGGTGGTCATCTGGTAGAGCCACGATGACGACGGATCCGCCGCGATGTTCGGCTCCCAGTCGTTGTGGCGGCTCCACCGCCGTTCAACCGTCCAGTGGCGTGCGTGCCTATGACCGGCGGCCGCCGCGGGCGGCGCCGTGTCAGCTGCCGCCGCCGGGAGGGCAGCCCCGAGCAGGCCGGCCGCTAACAGGGCGGGCAGCGCCAGGCGCCTGATGTCCATCCCCCTCCGTCCGCTGCCGGGCGCGTGGTTCCCGGAACTTAAGGCCAGCGGCCCTCATCACACGGGCCGCCGCGGGCTACTCCGTTTGGCCGAACGACTTGATCTCGGCTGCCTCCTGCTCGGACAGCTCGCGCGGGGCCTCGCCGCTGGCGCGCTTCGCGCTCTGCACCTGATCCCGGATGCCGTCCACCACCTCCGGGTTGGCCAGCGTGGTGATGTCGCCGACGTCGGTGAAGTTGGACACCGAGGCGATGACCCGGCGCATGATCTTCCCGGACCTGGTCTTGGGCATGTCGGGGACGATCCAGATGTTCTTCGGCCGGGCGATCTTGCCGATGTCGGTCTCGATCGCCTTGGTTACCTTGTCCTCGATCTCCTTGCTGGGCTCGATGCCCGGCTTAAGCGAGACGTACATCTCCACCGCGCGGCCGCGCACGTCGTCCACCACGGGGACGGCGGCCGCCTCGGCGATCTCGTCGACCGACAGCGATGAGGATTCGAGCTCCTTGGTGCCGAGCCGGTGGCCGGCCACGTTGATCACGTCGTCCACCCGGCCGAGGATCCGGTAGTACCCGTCCGCCGCCTGCACCGCGCCGTCCCCGGCGAAGTAGGGCCAGTCGTGCCAGTCCGAGCTGTCCGGGTCCTTGTTGTACTTGCGGAAATAGGTATCGACGAACCGCTCAGGCTGGCCCCAGATGGTCTCGAACACGCCCGGCCACGGGGCCCTGATGCAGATGTTCCCGGCCTTACCGCTGCCGGCCTCGACCACGTTGCCGTCCTCGTCGTAGATGACGCCGTAGATGCCCAGCGCGGTCGGCCCGCAGCTGCCGGGCTTCATCGGATCAAGGGCGGGCAGCGTCGAGCCGAGGAAACCGCCGGTCTCGGTCTGCCACCACGTGTCCACGATCACGGCCTCGCCCTTGCCGACGACCTCGTGGTACCAGCGCCAGACCTCGGGCTCGATCGGCTCGCCCACCGTGGTCATGTGCTTGAACCGGTAGTTGTACTTCGCCGGCTCCTCGGGGCCCAGCTTGCGCAGCTGCCGGATGGCGGTGGGGGAGGTGTGGAAGATATTCACCCCGAGCCGCTCGGCGATCCGCCACGGGCGGCCGGCATCAGGGTAATTCGGAACGCCCTCGTAGATGACCGTGGTCGTGCCCAGCGACAGCGGCCCGTAGACGATGTAGGAGTGGCCGGTGATCCAGCCGATGTCGGCCATGCACCAGTACGTGTCGTCCGGGTGGATGTCCTGGTAGAACTTGGACGTGCCGGCGACGTAGGACATGTAGCCGCCGGTGCTGTGCTGGCAGCCCTTCGGGCGGCCGGTCGTGCCGCTGGTGTACATGAGGAACAGCGGCGCCTCGGCCGGCATGGACACCGGGTCCACGACCGCGCCGCGGTAGTCGCCGAGCAGCTCGTCGGCGAAGAAGTCGCGGCCCTCGACCATCGGCGTCTGGGAAGCGTACTGGCCGGCGTGGCGGCGGAAGACCAGTACCTTCTCGACCTCCTGGCCCTCCCTGCGCGCGGCCGCCACCGCCTCGTCGGCCTTGACCTTGTGGTCGAGCAGGGAGCCGCTGCGGTAGTAGCCGTCCATCGTGATCAGGACGCGGCTGCCCGAATCGGCGATCCGCCCGCCGCAGGCCGCGCCGCTGAACCCCGCGAACACCTGGGAGTGGATGACGCCGAGCCGCGCGCAGGCCAGCATCACCACCGGAAGCTCGGGGACCATCGGCATGTGCAGGGTGACCCGGTCGCCGGCCCGCACCCCGGCGAAGTCGCGCAGCAGCGCGGCGAACTCGTTCACCCGGCGGTGCAGTTCCCGGTAGGAGATGGCCACCGTGTCCGCGGACTCCAGCTCAGGCACCCAGATCAGGGCCGCCTTGTTGGCGCTGGTCTCCAGGTGCCGGTCCACGCAGTTGTAGCAGGCGTTCAGCTTGCCCCCGGCGAACCATTTCCAGAACGGCGCCTCGCTCGTGTCCAGCGTGGTGTGCCAGTACTTGTCCCAGCTCAGCAGGTCGGCGTATTCCCGGAAGCACTCCGGGAAGTGCTCCTCGCTGAACCGCTCGCGGATGTCGGGGTCAGCAGCGTTCGCCTGGCCGATGAACCTGGCCGGCGGGTAGAAGTACCCCTCCTCGCGCCAGTGGACGGCTATCTGCGACTCAGAGACCTCGTCGAGTTCTTCCTGACCTTCTGTCATCGCCGTACCTCCGCTGGAAGATCGTTAGGCGGGATAATCGTATCGCCCGCGTGGCGGGCCGGCCAGGGGAGTATCACGCTCCGCGACAGGGTTGACATCACGGCGATGAACGGTATGTTGCTGCGCAGTCCAGCACCGGGCTGACCGGGGGGTTGGACCAGCAAGGGCCCGGGCGCCCAGTAGACAACGGGATCTGGCTCGCCGTCGGCGAGCCGGTTTCCGGTCCGAAGGGAGCCCGGGTCCTTTCCGTACCCGGGAACGCACAACTGGTCTCGTTCATCAGTTACCCTGAGCGGTCGGCCAGATCGGCGACGAAACCAGTGCGAGGAGCAGGGAGCGTGACCGGCAGTTACCCTCCGATCGGGACGGTGGTGGTCATCATCCCCACCTACAACGAGAGGGAGAACCTGGAGCCGGTGGCCGCCCGGGTCAGGGCCGCGGCTCCGGCGGCCGACGTGCTCATCGTGGACGACAGCAGCCCGGACGGCACCGGCGAGCTCGCCGACAAGCTGGCCGCCGCGGACGCCCGGATCCACGTCCTGCACCGGCCGCGAAAATCCGGGCTCGGCGCCGCCTACGTCGCGGGCTTCGGCTGGGCACTGGACCGCGGCTACGACGCGGTGGTCGAGATGGACGCCGACGGCTCCCACCAGCCCGAGGACCTGCCCCGGCTACTGGCCGGGCTGGACCGGGCTGACCTGGTGGTAGGCACCAGGTGGATGCCTGGCGGCAAGATCGTCAACTGGCCCAGGTCCCGCGAGATTCTCTCCCGCGGCGCGAACATCTACACGCGGGTGATGCTTGGCATCGCGGTCCGCGACGCGACTGGCGGGTTCCGGGCCTACCGGGCCGGCACGCTGCGGGCCATTCCGCTGGACAAGGTCGTCTCCCAGGGATACTGCTTCCAGATCGACCTCACCCTGCGCACCATCCAGGCCGGCCTCACCGTCGCGGAGATCCCGATCACGTTCGTGGAACGGGCCCGGGGTCACAGCAAGATGAGCAACGCCATCGTCCGCGAGGCGTTCTGGCGGGTGGCCGTGTGGGGGGTGTCGGGGCGCACGGCCAGGCTGCGCGCCCGGCTTGGCTCCCGGACCGAGCCGGAGCCCTAAGCGCTCTTGCGCTGCTCGCCCCCGCCGGACTGCGCGCCGCGGCCATCGCCCTCGGGTCCGCGCCGTCCCCTGATCACCGCGAGCCGCTCGGCGAGCACCTCTTCCAGGTCGGCGATGGTCCGCCGCTCCATCAGCATGTCCCAGTGACTGCGCGGCGGCTTGGCCTTCTTCTGCGCGGGCAGGTCGACGGCCGCTGTCAGCGCCGTGGCCCCGCAGACCCGGCATTCCCATATCGCCGGGATCTCAGCCTCAGCCGCGAACGGGACGGTGAAGTGATGGCCCTTGGGGCAGTCGAAGGCCACCTCCCGGCGGGGTGCCAGGTCGGTGTTGCGGTCGTTCTCGTAGCTCGTCGCCCCGAGCCGGGTACCGCGTAGTGCGCGTTCCGCCATAACCTACTGCCTCCCCAGGCGCTGACCCGTCATGTCCGTTAACGCTGAGTACCCGGACAAGATTCCCGCTTTGCCCGGTTCCAATCGCATCCGGCCTGCCCGATCACGCCAGCCGGGCCGAATCACCACGCCGGCGGGGCCCTCGGTTACGCGCCGCTGACCCGCCGCTCACGCCCGGCGGCCGGGTGAGCGGGAGGATGCCACTGGCCGCGCTCGGCCAGCACATCGCGGAGCATGATGGTGTCGTCGGTCATGATCCCGTCCGCGCCCAGGTCGAGCAGGCAGGTCATGTGGGTCCGGTCGTTCACCGTCCAGACGTGCACCTGCAGGCCGAGCGCGTGAGCCCGGCGGATGAACCCCCTGGTGGCTACCGCGACCGGAACCTGCGCGCAGCGCACGCCGGTGCGGGCCAGCCGGCGGGCGAGTGCCGGGCCGTAGCCTGCCAAGTTCCCCGCCATCTGGACCGCCGCCATCCCGGACGGCGACAAGGCGGTGCACACCGGCCTGCCCGCGGCCCGCCGCAGGGCGCGGAGCCGGCGCGCGGAAAACGAGCACACGCATACCCTGTCCCAGGCGGCGGTCCGGTGCAGCATGGCCGCGAGCGGGCCTATGGCCTGCTCCTCTTTCACGTCGATGTTGAACCGGATGTGCGGCCAGGCGGTCAGCAGATCCTCGAGCAGCGGGATGGGCTCGGTCCCGCGGATGCGCGCCGCGGCGACGTCCTGATGCGTCATCCGCGAGATGCGCCCGCCCCGATCGGTGACCCGGTCCAAGGTGCGGTCGTGGAAGGCGAGCAGCACTCCGTCCGCGGTCGCGTGCGCGTCGGTTTCCAAGTACCCGTAGCCGAGTCCTACGGCATGCTCGAACGCCGGCCAGGAGTTCTCCGGGTGGTGCGCGGCTCCGCCGCGGTGCGCGATCGCGATCGGCCCTGGGTGCTCGAGGAACGCATGCCCCATGGCGGGGAGTATGCCGTCGGAGGCCGAAGAAATCTTGAACACAGCGTGACCGCGAGAAGGCGGGCCGGTGCCTGCGCTCACGACGCCGGCCGTCCTGCCGCGTCGGCCCGGAGCACCCGGTATCCGGTCCGGGCCGCCACCCGGGTCACCGGCCAGCCGGCCTCCTCCAGCCAGCGGTGCAGCGAATCGGCGCCGAGGTGCCGCTGCACGACCAGGTAGGCCGAGCCGCCCGGGGCCAGCCGCCGCAGCCAGGTGGTGAGCAGCGCGTGCAGCGCCTGCTTGCCTATCCGGGCGGGCGGGTTGGACCAGATCGCCTCCAGCCGTCCCGGCAGGGCCGGATCGTCAGGCGTGCGGCAGCGCACGTTGCCCAGGCTCGCGCGGGCGGCATTGCGCACGCACAAGCTCAGTGCCCGCTGGTTGACGTTGACCGCCCAGACCGCCGCCGCCGGCGAGCGGGAGGCGAGCACCAGGGCCAGCGGCCCGTAGCCGCAGCCGAGGTCGAGCAGGTTCCCGGCTGGCGGAGGATCGGGCACGGTATCCAGCAGCAGCCGGGTACCCCGGTCGAGCCGGCCCGCCGAGAACACCCCGGCGTCGGTCTCCAGGTCGAGGTGCAGCCCGGGCAGCACGACGTGGACCAGCCCGGGCCGGCTCGCGGCCTGCGGATGCTCGGTGAAGTAATGCTGCTGCGCGCCGATGGCGGTGCCTCCCCGAAGCGCCGTCAGCCGGTGCGGGCCGTCGGGGCGGCCTGGCCGGCCTGCTGACCCTGGAGCGCCGGGTTGATGTATGTCCGGGTCACCCACCGCTCGACCACGAACGTGAGCACCGGGATCGTCCCGGCAGCCAGCATGAGGATGGTCGGGCCGATGGCCAGCCGCAGCCGCCTGGCCAGCATGTACGCCGTGACCAGGTAGATGATGTACAAGATCCCGTGCAGCGTGCCGACGTCGTTGACAATCACGTCGTTACCCCCAACCACCTGCAGTGGTATCCCGACGAAGCAGAGCACGATCAGCACCGTTCCGGTGATGTACGCCATCACCCGGTAACGGCGCACGGCCGCGTCCACCGCACCACCTCCTGCTGTTGTCCTGGGTCCGGCCGGAACCGGAATCGGTTTGTGCGGAACCGGCAGGTCACCTGAGCCCGTGCCACCGGCCGTGGTCTTTCACCTGCTCCTGCAGCCGGGCTAGATAGGCGTTGTAGGCCGCCAGATCCTCGTCCTCGGGTTCAGCCTGGTCCGTCTCCTGGTCGTGATCGCGGCCCGCGGGGCCGGCCAGGCGGGCACCCACCGCGAGCTCCGCCCGGGCGAGGGTCGTTGCGGTATCCGGCGGGGAGAACTCATCCCGGATCGTCTTGGCCCAGAACACCACGGCGAACACCGCGAAGATGGGCCACTCGAACGTGTAAGCCCAGCTCAGCGCGTTGCCCTCCTCGGCCCTGCGGAACTGCCACCAGCCGAGGGCGAGCATGCCCCCCACCGACACCACCATGGCCAGGTGCCAGCCGAGCCAGCGGCGGCTGACGAGGAAGCGCCAGCTGGCCGCCGGCGCCTGCTCGGCGGCCGGCCTGCCCGCCTCAGCGCTGGACATGTTATGAGCGTAGCGCCGCGCCGGAGCTGGCCTGCGCGGCGACCGTGCGGTTTGCCGGCCGAGCCGCGATAATCGGGCTCATGACCCTGGCGGACGTGCTCTCGCCGCGGCGGCGCGGGCAGGCCGCGCGGATACCCGAGCGGCTTGCCGACCTGCGCGGGCCCGCACGGGGGGTCGTGGTGCTGCCCAGGCACCTGACCTGGCACGGGCTGCGCGAGTTCGACGTCTTCGACGCTCCCAGCCGGGTGGCCCTGTACACGATCGTGCTCAGCCAGGGCACGCGCAATGACATGGCCAGGTTCCTGCACCCGGGGCTGCTGCGCCAGGACTGGCCGCAGCTGCGCGGCCTGGTCACGCGCGAGGTCCGCAACGCCTGCGCCCGCCGGCTCGGCCTGCCGGCCTCCGGCTAGCGCGCCACCGGCCGGGCGGCCCGCTCCGGGCCGGGCGGCCCGCTCCCGGCCGCCCCGCGTTGTAGCGCGGGACGCGGCGTGCCATGGTGGCGGCATGCGCAAATACGTGATCATGGGCGTGCAGGGCAGCGGCAAGGGCACCCAGAGCCGGATGCTCGCCGCCGACCTCGACCTGGTACACATCAGCGTGGGCGACATCTTCCGCTGGAACGTCCAGCAGCACACCAAGCTGGGCGCCCAGGTGCGGCGCACGATGGCCGTCGGCGAGCTGGTCGCCGACGAGACGGTGGAAGACACCGTGCGGGACCGGCTGACCCGGCACGACTGGAACTACGGGTTCGTCATCGACGGCTTCCCGCGCAACCGGCGGCAGGCCGAGTTCTTCCTGGAGAGCTACGACATCGACGGCGTCATCCACCTCGAGCTGCCCGACAGCGAGGTGCGGCGCCGGGTGCTGGCCCGGCGGCTCTGCTCGGGCTGCGGCATGGACTACAACCTCATCGACAACAGCCCGGACGTGCCGGGCAAGTGCGACAACTGCGGCGGCGAGCTCGTCCAGCGGGAGGACGACACCGAGGAGGCGCTGGCGGTACGGCTACGCGAGTACCACGAGAAGACCGATCCCGTGCTGGCGGTGTTCCGGCGCAAGGCGGAGTTCGTCATCACGGTGGACGCGCGACCCGAGCCCGAGGTGGTCCAGGAGGAGATCCGCATGAAACTGGGGCTGCCGCCGTACCGGGCCCGGCCCGGCGGCGATCAGCGGTAACCGGAGAGCGACTGATGCGTGACATCACCGTCTTCAGCGGCACCGCCCACCCTGGGCTATCCCGCGAAATCTGCGCCGCGCTGGGAACCCCGCTGCACCCGGTGCGGCTGCGCCGGTTCGCCAACGACTGCCTGGACGTGCAGCTGCAGGCCAACTGCAGGGAACGCGACGTGTTCTTGATCCAGCCGCTGGTGCCGCCGGTGCAGGAGCACCTGGTCGAGCTGCTGCTGATGACCGACGCCGCGCGGGGGGCGTCGGCGGCCAGGGTCACCGTGGTCATGCCGCATTACGCCTACGCTCGTTCGGACAAGAAGGACGAACCCCGGATCTCGATCGGCGGCAGGCTCGTCGCCGACCTGCTCGTCGCGGCCGGGGCGAGCAGGGTGCTGACGATGACGCTGCACTCGCCGCAGGTGCACGGGTTCTTCTCCGTGCCCGTTGATCACCTGCACGCGCTGCGGGAGCTGGCCGCGCACTTCCGCGCGAGCGACCTGGCCGACACGGTCGTGGTGTCGCCCGACCTCGGCCACGCGAGGAGCGCGGCGACGTTCGCCCGGCGGCTCGGGGTGCCCGTCGCGGCCGCCGCCAAGGAGCGGCACAGCGACACCAGCGTCACGATCACCTCGATCATCGGCGACGTGACCGGCCGGAACGTGATCATCCTGGACGACGAGATCGCCCGCGGCACCACGATCGAGGAGCTGCTGGCCAACCTGGCCACCCGCGAGACGGGATCGGTGCGGATCGCGTGCACGCACGGGCTGTTCTGCCATGGCGCCCTGGACCGGCTGGCCGCCAGGCCGGATGTCACCGAGATCGTCTGCACCAACTCGGTGCCGGTTCCCGCCGATGCGCATCCGGGCAAGCTGCGCGTGATCTCGGTGGCGCCCGCGCTGGCCGAGGCCATCCGGCGCATTCATGACGGCGAGTCGGTCAGCGCGCTGTTCGAGCCCTGACCGCGGCCACTGCCTAGCCGGCCCCCGCGGTGTCGATGATCCAGGCGATGGTCAGCGCTTCCTCCCGCCACGCGTCGTAGCGGCCGCTGCGGCCGCCGTGCCCGGCCTCCATTCGCGTTCTGAGCAGGAACGGCCCGCCCTTGGCCACGGCCCGCAGCCGTGCGACCCATTTGGCTGGCTCGTGGTAGAGGACGCGGGTGTCGTTCAGGCCGGCGGTGACCAGGATCGGCGGGTACTGCTGAGCGGTCACGTTCTCGTACGGCGAGTACGCCTTCAGGTAGGCGTACACCTTGGGGTCGCGGGGGTCGCCCCACTCCTCCCACTCGTTCACCGTCAGCGGCAGCGACGCGTCGAGCATCGAGTTCACCGGGTCCACGAACGGCACCTCCGCGACGATGCCGGCGAATTGTCCCGGAGCGGTGTTGGCGGTCACGCCCATGAGCAGCCCGCCGGCCGACGCGCCCCGGGCGATCATCCGGGGCCTCGATGTCCAGCCGCGCTGCACCAGGTGGTCCGCGCAGGCGGTGAAGTCGGTGAACGTGTTCGTCTTGGTCAGCTGCTTGCCCCCCTCGTACCAGCGCCGGCCCATCTCGCCGCCGCCGCGCACGTGCGCGATCGCGAACACGAACCCGCGGTCCAGCAGCGACAGCCGGGCCGTGCTGAAGTACGGGTCAATCGAGCTCTCGTAGCTGCCGTAGCCGTAGAGCAGGCACGGGGCGCTGCCGTCCCGCGGCGTGCCCGCCGGGCTGATCAGCGAGATCGGGATCCGGGTGCCGTCCCCGGCCACCGCCCACTCGCGGTACTGGGCGTAGTCGCCGGGGCTGAACGGCCGTCCGCCGGGCGAGGGGAGCACCGGCCGCCGCCGCAGCAGGGTGAGCTCCCCGGTCGCGACGTCGCAGTCGTAGACGGACGCCGGCGTGGCCAGGGATTCGTACCCCAGCCTGAACCGGTCCGACCGGTACTGCGGGTTCGAGCCCGGCGACACCGAGTAGATCGGCTCGGGGAACGGGATCTCCAGGGCCGTGCCGTCGCGGTACACGGCCAGGCCGGTGCGGCCCTCGCGGCGGTACCACACCACCATGTGCCCGGCGAAGGCGTCCACGCCGAGCAGCCGGGTGTCCTCGCGGTGCCCGATCAGCGGCTGCCATTCCCCCGGGCGGCCGATGGGGGCGGTGGCCAGCTCGAAGTTCTCCACCTGGTCGTTGTGCAGGATGAGCAGCCGGTCGCCGGATTCGCTGTCGGGCTGGTGCTCCACGTCGTACTCGACGCCCTGCCTGCGCGGCGCCACCACCCGCAGCTCCCCGGCCGGGTCCGCCGCGTCGAGCAGCCACGCCTCGCCGGTCAGCCTGCTCTCGGTCTTGATCACGAGGTAGCCCTCGCTGCGGGTCAGGCTCACCCCCACCCAGAACCGCTCGTCCGGCTCCTCGAACACGATCACGTCGTCGGCCGCCGGGGTGCCGATCGCGTGCCGCCAGACGCGGTAGGGCCGCCAGGCGTCGTCCACGGTGACGTAGAAGACCGCTGATCCGTCCAGGGACCAGGCGCAGCCGTAGAACGTGCCGGGTATCTCGTCGTCCAGCTCGGCCCCGGTGCCCAGGTCCTTGATCCGCAGCGTGAAGCGCTCGTCGCCGCGGAAGTCGGTGGAGTAGCCGAGCCGCCTGCCGTCCGGGCTCACGCTGAACGCGCCGAGCTCGAAGAAGCTGGCGTCGCCGGCCAGCTCGTTACCGTCGAGCAGGATCTGCTCGCCGTCCAGCGGCCGGCCATCGCCGGCCGCTGGCGGCGTCACCTCATCGGGCCCGGCGGCCCGCCGGCAGTAAATCGCGTACTGCTGCCCCTCGACCGTCCTGGTGTAGTACCACCAGCCGCCCTTGCGGGCGGGCACCGTCAGGTCGGTTTCCTGGGTGCGGGCCTTGATCTCAGCGAAGACCGTGTCGCGCAACCGGGCCAGGCGCGCGGTGACCTCGTCGGTATAGGCGTTCTCTGCCTCCAGGTAGGCGATCACCTCCGGGTTGTCCCTGGCGGTGAGCCAGGCGTAATCATCGGTGACCAGATCGCCGTGCTGGCGGCGCTCGGCGGGAATCGGGCGGGCGAGCGGAGGCGGCGGGATCGTCATGGCGCGGAGTCTACTGGCGGCGGGGGATATCCCCCCGGCGAAGACGGCAGCTAGCCGCATACCGCCAGGCCGGCCGCGTCCCTAGCGTGATGCAGGTGAGCACGCGACCGCATGCGGGCCGGAGGTGACGATGATTGAGGCCCGGGGACTGGCCAAGCGTTGCGGCCGTCCGGTGGCCGTGGACCGGTTGAGCTTCGACGGTGACCCGGGCGTGCTGCTGTTCGACGAGCCTGCCAACGGTCTGCATCCCGAAGGCATCCGGTGGATCCGCAGCGACGCTTGAGCCCGCGAGACAATGGGGAGATGAGCGAGACCTCGGGCGAGCTGGCGCGCGCGGCAGTGCGCGCGCCGTTCGCCCGCCGGGCCCGGCGCGAGCTCTGCTACGCGGCGGCCGGGGCCGTGCCCGCCGTGGCGGGGTTCGCCCTCATGCTGTCCCTGCTCGTGGCCGGAGTCGGGTTCACGGTCACCCTGGTCGGCGCGGTCCCCGGGCTGCTGGTGCTGGTCCTCATGCTCCGCCTGGCGCGGCGGCTGAGCAGGCTGCAGCGCAGGCTGGCGGGGCGCGTGCTCGGCGGCCAGTTCGCTGCGCCGCCGGCGTTCCGCCCCGGACGGGGAGTGCTCGGCCGGCTCGACGCCAGGCTGCGCGACGGCACCGCCTGGCGGGCCGTGGCCTACCTGATGCTGAAGCTGCCGGTGTTCCTGGTGCAGGCGTACGTGATCAGCTACTGGGTCTTCGGGCTGATCAACCTCTCAAGTCCGCTGTGGTGGCCGCTGCTGCACCACCCGCCGCCTGGCGGGCAGCCGGCCCGTTTCACGTAATCGTGCCGCTGCCGGCGGGCAGCTTCTCGGTGAGCTACTGGCCAGAGACGCTCGTCGCCGCGATGGCCGGGGCGCTCACCCTGCTGGCTGCGCCGTGGCTGCTTCGGGGCGTGACGGCCGGCGACCAGTGGCTGGTCCGGACCCTGCTCGGCCCGGCCCGGCTCGACCAGCGGGTCCGCGAGCTGGAGGAAAGCCGGGCACACGCGGTGGACGACGGCACGGCCGCGCTGCGCCGGGTGGAGCGGGATCTGCACGACGGCGCCCAGGTCCGGCTGGCCGCCCTGGCCATGGGGCTGGGCATGGCCAAGGAGAAGCTCGGCGAGGACGGCAAGCCGCTGGACGAGATCGAGGCGGCCAGGATCCGGGATCTGGTGGATGCCGCGCACCGCGGTGCCAAGGAGGCCCTGATCGAACTGCGCGACCTGGCCCGTGGCATCCATCCGCCGGTGCTCGACTCGGGCCTGGCCGAGGCGCTGACCACGCTGGCCGCGCAGAGCATCATCCCGGTCGAGCTGACCGCCGACATCGGCGAGCGGCCCACCCCGGCCATCGAGACCATCGCCTACTTCTGTGCCGCGGAGCTGCTGGCCAACGCGGCCAAGCACAGCGGCGCCAATCGCGTGCTCCTGGACCTGACGCAGCGCGCGGACACGCTCCGGCTGCGGGTCAGCGACGACGGCGTGGGCGGCGCCGACCCGGCGCGGGGCAGCGGCCTGCCCGGGCTGGTGCAGCGGGTGCGGACCGTGGACGGCAGCCTCGACCTGACCAGCCCGCCCGGCGGGCCGACCGTGGTCACCGTGGAGCTGCCGCTGCGGGCATGAGAACATCGCCGCATGCGGGTAGTCATCGCCGAGGACGCCGGCCTGCTGCGGGAGGGCCTGACGGCGATGCTCGCCGACCGCGGGCATCAGGTGTGCGCGGCGGTCGGCGACGCCGCGGCGCTGCTGGCCGCGGTGAAGGAGCACGATCCCGACGTGGTGGTGGTGGACATCAGGATGCCGCCGACGCACACCGACGAGGGGCTGCGTGCCGCGCTGCAGCTGCGGGCGGAGCACCCGGCCACCGGGGTCATGGTGTTCTCCCAGTACATCGAGACCAGGTACGCGACCCGGCTGCTCGAGGGCAGTGCCTCGGGGATCGGCTACCTGCTCAAGGACCGGGTGGCGGACGTGGCCGAGTTCGCCGACGCGCTCGAGCGGGTGGCCTGCGGCGGTACCGCGCTCGACCCCGAGGTGGTCAGCCAGCTGCTCGGCGCCAGCCGCCGCTCCACCGGCCTCGGCTCGCTCACCAGCAGGGAACGCGACGTGCTGTCGCTGATGGCCGAGGGCCGGTCCAACGCCGGGATCGCGGCGGGGCTGGTCGTGACGGGCGGCGCGGTGGAAAAGCACGTGGCCAGCATCTTCGCCAAGCTCGGCCTGCCGCCGTCGGGGACGGACAACCGCCGGGTGCTGGCCGTGCTCCAGTACCTCGGCGGCTGAATCCACGGCGCGTCTGCGAGGATCGCAGCATGCCCGATGAGATCAGCTTCCCGCGCCAGTACGCCCGGACGCAGCGGTTCACCCTCGGCGTCCCGCACAACTTCTCGGCCGCGCCGGACGGCTCCCGCGTCGCGTTCCTGCGGTCCCGGTCGGGGACAGACGGCAACACCTGCCTGTGGGTGCGTGAGGTCCCCAGCGGGGCCGAGCACGTCGTCGCGGACCCCGGGCTCATCCTGGGCGGCACGCACGAGGAGCTGCCGCCGGCCGAGCGGGCCCGGCGCGAGCGCGCCAGGCAGCCGGGCTCGGGAATCGTCGGCTACGCCACCGACGACGAGCTGCGCATCGCCGCCTTCGCCCTGTCCGGGCGGCTGTTTGTCGCCAGCCTCACCGGCGGCGACGTCAGGGAGCTGCCCGCCGCCGGGCCGGTGATCGACCCGCGCCCGGATCCGGCCGGGGCCGCCGTCGGCTACGTGAGCGGGGGAGCGCTGCGCGTGATCACGGCCGACGGCAGCGGCGACCGGGCGCTGGCCGAGCCGGACGCCCCTGACGTGACCTACGGGCTGGCCGAGTTCGTGGCCGCCGAGGAGATGGCCCGCACCCGCGGCTTCTGGTGGTCTCCCGACGGGCTGAGCATGCTGGCGGCCCGGGTGGACAACAGCCCGGTGACCCGCTGGTACCTGTCTGACCCGGCGCACCCGGACCGGGCCCCGGCCGAGGTCAGGTACCCGGTCGCGGGCACCGCGAACGCCGACGTCAGCGTGATCTGGGCCGGGCTCGACGGCAGCCGCCGGCCGGTGCCGTGGGACACCGCCGCGTTCCCTTACCTGACCTCGGTGCACTGGTCCGCGCGCGGGCCGGCGCTGCTACAGGTCCAGACGCGCGACCAGCGGACGATGCGGGTGCTGACCGTGGCCGGCGACGGCAGCACCGCCGTGCTGGCCACCGACACCGACCCGGACTGGGTGGACATCGTGCCGGGCACGCCGGCCTGGACCGCCGGCGGCCAGCTCGTCCGGGTGGTGGCCCGGGACGGCGCCTACCGGCTGATGATCGGCGACCAGCCGGCCACCCCGGCCGGGGCCGAGGCGCTGCACGTGCGCGCGGTGCTCGACGCAGCAGCCGACGTGCTGTTCACCGCCACCGGGCCGGACCCCACCCAGGTGCACGTGTATACCGCGGGCCGGCAGGGGGTGCAGAGGGTCAGCACCGAGCCCGGCCTGCACACCGCGGCGCGGTCGCCCGGTGCCATCGTGGTCTCGTCCGCGTCGCTGCAGCGATCGGGTCCCGCGGTGCGCATCCAGCGGGGCGGCGAGGCCGCGGGCGAGATCGCCTCGTGCGCCGAGACCCCGGTGCTGACCCCGGAGGTGACGCTGCTGACCGCGGGACGCCGCGAGCTGCGCTGCGCGCTGCTGCTGCCGCGCGGGCACCGCCCCGGCTCCGGGCCCGCGCTGCCGGTGCTGCTTGACCCGTACGGCGGGCCCGCCGCGCAGCGGGCGGTGGCGTCCCGCAACGCCTACCTGGTCTCGCAGTGGTTCGCCGACCAGGGCTTCGCCGTGCTGATCATCGACGGCCGCGGCACCCCGGGCCGCGGGCCGGCCTGGGACCGCCTGATCCATTACAACGAGTCCACGCCGAACATCGAGGACCAGGTAGACGGGCTGGCAGCGGTGGCGGCCTCGCATCCGGATCTCGACACCTCGCGGGTGGCCATCCGCGGCTGGTCGCACGGCGGGTACCTGGCCGCGCTGGCCGTGCTGCGCAGGCCGGATGTCTTCCACGCCGCGGTCGCGGGCGCGCCGGTCACCGACGAGCGGCTGTACGACACCCACTACACCGAGCGCTACGAGGGCCACCCGGATGAGCACCCTGAAGTCTACGAGCACGACTCGCTGATCGCCGACGCGCCGAACCTGCGCCGCCCGCTCATGCTGATCCACGGCCTGGCCGATGACAACGTGACGGTGGCGCACACGCTGCGGCTGTCGTCGGCGCTGCTCGCGGCGGGACGCCCGCACACCGTGCTGCCGCTGTCCGGCGTGACGCATGCGGCGCGGCAGGAGGAGGTGGCCGAGAACCTGCTGCTGCTGCAGGCGGACTTCATCAAGCGCGCCCTCGGCCTGCCTGGCCGACCGCCGCCTCGGCTATCGCGCCACACGCCGCCACGCGTCCCATCAGCCTGCTCCTTCGAACTGGTATTTGACCACGGAGAGGCTAGGCTCATGGCCATGACGCTCGCCTTTCAGGGGTCGCTGCTGGACGGCGCGGACGGGACCGGCCCCGGGCCGCTTGGGTCCTCGGTGCGGCGGACCGCGCTGCGCCGGAGGGCGTGGATCGATGTCCGGCCTGGCTGGATCGGGGGCGCCGACACGCTGTTCGGCCGGCTGGCCGCCGCGGTCCCGTGGCGCGCGGAACAGCGGCGGATGTATGACCAGGTGGTTGACGTCCCCCGGCTGGTCTGCTTCTACCCCGAGGGGGCGCCGCTTCCCGATCCCGTGCTGGACCAGGCAAGGCAGGCGCTCAGCGCGCACTACGCCGCCGAGCTCGGCGAGCCGTTCCTGACCGCCGGGCTGTGCCTGTACCGGGACGGCCGGGACAGCGTCGCGTGGCACGGCGACACGATCGGGCGGGGCCGCGCCGAGGACACCATGGTCGCGATCGTCTCGCTCGGCGCGCCCCGCGCGCTGCTGCTGCGCCCGCGAGGCGGCGGGACCGCGCTGCGGCACAACCTCGGCCACGGCGACCTGCTCGTGATGGGCGGGAGCTGCCAGCGCACCTGGGAGCATGCGGTGCCCAAGGCCGCCGCGGCCGCCGGGCCGCGGATCAGCGTCCAGTTCCGCCCGCGCGGGGTCCGCTAGCCCGCCCCGATCGCGCGGATGATCTGATCGCGGGACAGCGGCAGATCCCGCACCCGCACGCCGACGGCGGCGGCCACGGCGTTGCCGATCGCGCCGGCCACCGGCCCTTGCGCCACCTCTCCCGCTCCGGTTTCCGGCTCGCCGGGCGCTGAGATGACCCGGACGGTCACGTCGGGAACCTCGGTGAACCGAAGGATCGGGTAGCTGTCCCAGCCCACCGATGTGATCTTGGCCCGGTCGAAGCGGACCCGCTCGCGCAGCACCCAGCTCGCGCTCTGCACCGCGCCGCCCTCGGCCTGGTTGATGACCCCGTCCGGGTTGATGACCCGGCCCACGTCCACCGCCAGCCACAGCCGGCGCAGCCGGACCTCGGTGCCCGCCTCGACCTCGGCGACCGCGGCGCAGTACCCGGACGTGCCCTTGTACCTGGCGTACCCGATACCGAGGCCGGCGTCCTGGCCGGGCGGGCGGGTCGGCCAGCCCGCCATCTCGGCCGCCTGCTCGATCACCCGCCTGCCCCGCGGGTCAGTGAGGTGGGCGAGCCGGAAGGCCACCGGATCCGCGCCCGCCTCGGCGGCCAGCTCGTCCATGAACGACTCGATCGCGAACACGTTGAGGAAGGCGCCGAGCGAGCGCAGCGAGGAGGTCCTGATCGGCATGGTCAGCAGCCGGTGCCGGGTCACCTCGAGGTCGGGGATGTCATAGCCGGGCCGCGAGTTGCGGACCGAGCCGATCGTCGGCACCGCAGGCCCGTCGGCGGCGGCGGACATCGGCTGCCCGGCGCCGGCCGCGGCGCCGGCCGCCAGGTGCGCCAGCGCGAGCAGCCGCGGCTCGCCCCCGGTGCCGGGGCGGCCAAGGAAGCCGTTGCTCCAGACGTCCTGCCGCCAGGACTGGATCCGGCCGTCGGGGCCCAGCCCGGCCGACAGCCGCGCCAGCATCGCCGCGCCCAGCGGCGCCCAGGCCATCTCGTCCTCCCGCGACCACATCACCCGCACCGGCCGGCCGCGGCAGGCCGGTGCCCGGGCGAGCAGCACGGCGTCAAGCGCCGCGTCGTCGGCGCCGTTATGACCGTAGGATCCGGCTCCCTCGGCGTGCCGCACGACCAGGCGCTGCGGGTCGATGCCCAGGCCGGACGCCAGCGCCCGGCGCAGCGCGAAGATGCCCTGGCTGTGCGTCCAGACCGTGACAGTGCCGTGCTGCACCTGCGCGATCGCGCAGCTGGGGGCCAGCGACGCGTGGGCCAGGAACGGCCGGCTGAATTCCGCGGTCAGGGTGCGGGTCGCGCGGGCGGCGGCGGCCGGATCACTGCGCCGCGCGATCACCGAGGTCTCGGCGGGCTCGCCGAGCAGGAAGCTCCTCAGGTCATCCTCGTCGGGCAGCGAATCGCGCACCTTCCACCGGGCCGCCGCGCCGAGCCGCCGGGCCGCCGCGCGGGCGGCCGCGTCGGTCCCGGCCACCACGCCGAGGAACGAACCGTCGGTGACGACGTCGATCACGCCCGCGGGCAGGTCCGCCTCGCCGACGGCCTGCAGCTCGGCCGCGGCGCCCGGCGGGCGGACCACCCGGCCGAACAGCATGCCGGGCAGCACCAGGTCATGCAGGAAGCGGGGGCGTCCGGTCACCTTGTCCGGGAGGTCGAGGCGGGCGGCGCTGCGCCCGGCGACCGACCACTGGGCGGGGGGCTTGGCCGCCACCGCCGGGCCCGCCGCCGCGTCGAGCAGGCCGGGCGCGCCCAGCGACCAGTAGCTGAGCCCGGTGCCGCCGGACGCCGTGACGATCTCGCCGTCGCGCACGCCCAGCCCTGGCGGGCCGGAGCCGAGCCGCTCCGCGGCCGCGGCGAGCACCGCGCGCCGGGCCTGCGCGCAGGCCTGCCGCAGCGCCGCGCCGGAGTCCTCGATCGACCTGCTGCCCGAGGTCACGCCCTCGTCGGGGCTGGTGGCCGTGGACACCGGGGCGACCCGCACCCGGTCCAGCCGCACGTCGAGTTCCTCGGCCGCGATCTGGGCCAGCGCCGTCCACACTCCCTGCCCGTACTCGACCTTGCCGGTGGCGATGGTGACGACGCCGTTGACGCTGAAGTCGAGCCAGCGACCCAGCACCGGATTCGCCGCGAGATCGGCTGGCAGGCCTGGCTCCGGCCGGGGCGGCTCCGGCCCGGGCGGCGGTGGCGGCGGGACCGTCACTTCCGCTCCGCCGCAGCGGCCTTCAGCACGGCCCGCAGCACCCGGCCGTGCGCGCCGCACCGGCACAGGTTGGGCTCCAGGGCCTCGCGCACCTGCCCGGGGGTCGGCGCGGGACAGGCGCGCAGCAGGGCCACCGCGCTGATCACCAGGCCGGCCGTGCAGTATCCGCACTGGGCCGCCTGCTCCTCGATGAACGCCTGCTGCACCGGGTGCAGGCCGCCGCCGGGGCTCAGGCCCTCCACCGTGACCACGTCCCGGCCGGCCGCGGCCGCCGCGGGCAGGTCGCAGGCGGGCCGCGGCTGCCCGTCCAGCAGCACGAAGCAGGCGCCGCACAGGCCGGCGCCGCAGCCGAACCGCGGCCCGGCCAGCCCGAGCTCGCCGCGCAGCACGTCGAGCAGCGTCAGCTCCGGGTCAGCCCGGATCTCGTGCGCACGGCCGTTCACCGTCAGCCGGTCGGGCTGGTGCACGGGGTCAGTCACGGCGGCAGCGGCGGGCCGGCATGTCAGCGGCCGTTCCCCGGCGGCGGCCCGGTTCGACTCGCGCACCGCCAGCCGCACGGGCATCAGCACGGATCGTTCTTCGCGGCGGAAGTTGGTCATCTGATCGAGCAGCAGCCGGGCCGCCTCGGCCCCGAGGTCATGCTGCGGGATATGCACCGTGGTCAGCGCCGGCCGCAGCTTGTCCATGAACGGCATGTCGTTGAACCCGACCACGCTGAGGTCGTCCGGGCAGGCAATCCCGCGCTCGGCCAGCACGTCGTAACAGCCGAGGGCCAGCATGTCGTTGCCCGCGAGCACGGCGGTGAACCGCGCGCCGTCGTCGAGCAGGCCGCGCAGGGCGCGCGCGCCCTCGGCCTCTGACCACGAGCCGCAGGACACGACGAGCGCCTCGTCGCCCGCGAGGCCGTGCTCACCCGCCGCGGCCAGGAAGGCCTGCCGCCGGGCCGTCCCGGTGGAGGTGTTTTGAGGTCCGGCGATGTGCGCGATGCGCCGGTGGCCGAGCTGGGCCAGGTGGGCGACGGCTAGCCGGACGCCGGCTGCGTCGTCGGCAACCACGGACGGCAGCGCGAGCCCCTCGCGACGCCGGTTCACCAGCACAACCGGCAGGTCGCCGGCCGCGAGCGTCTCGATCAGCGGGTGGTCGAGCCGGGCCGTGGCCAGGATGACCCCGTCGATGCTGCGCGCCTGCAGCGAGGCGACCAGCTGTGACTCCTGAGCCGGGTTGTTGTCGGTGTTGACGATGAGCAGCACGTAGCCGTGCGGTGCGAATGCGGCCTCGATGCCCCGCACAATGGGCGGGAACAGCGGGTTGGTCAGGTCAGGGACGACCACGCCGATGCTGGATGAGCGGGCGGTGCGCAGGCTCCTGGCCACCGCGTTCGGCCGGTAGCCGAGCTGCTCGGCGGCGCGCTGCACCCGCTGCGCGGTGTCCGCGCTGGTCATGCCCTTGGTCGCCGGATTCAGCGCCCGGGAGGCGGTCGCCGGGTGCACGCCGGCCAGGGCTGCGACATCCCGCAGCGTCGGCACGCTCACGCAGAGCACGCTACCGTCCCTGGCGCCCTTCGCGCGCGCCGCGTCCCCCGCTTGACCTGCCAGGGGGCGCGGCAGCCGGCGGCCCGCTTTGCCAAGATGAAGTCCATGACCGTGCCAGGCCAGCTACCCGGCGCAGGCCCGCAGGCTCCGCCGGACATCCTGGTCCGCGGCGGGACCGTGGTCACCGGCGATCCCGCGCTCGGCGTGCTATCCGGCGCCGACGTGCTGGTCACCGGCGGCCGGATCGCGTCGGTGGGCCCGCAGGCCCGGCCGCCGCCCGGCGCCGCCGTGATCGACGCGGCCGGCGCGATCGTGCTGCCCGGCCTGATCGACACCCACCGGCACACCTGGCAGTCGCTGATCCGCGGCATCGCGGCCGACTGGACGCTGGCCCAGTACATGCAGGGCATGCGCGAGGTGTTCGGCCCGCTCTACCGGCCGCAGGACGTGTACGCGGCCACGCTGGCCGGCGCGTACGAGGCGCTGGACGCCGGGATCACCACGCTGGTGGACTTCGCGCACATCATGAACACGCCCGAGCACGCGGACGCGGCTCTCGACGCGCTGGCCGAGACCGGGATCCGGGCGGTGTTCTGCCACGGCACGCCGATGGACGCGCGCAGCCAGGACTGGTACGTGGCCAGCGCGCTGCCGCACGGCGAGGACATACGCCGGCTGGCCGAGCGCGGCGTCCCAGCGGGCGACGGCCTGGTCACGCTGGCCATGGCGGCCCGGGGACCGCAGCACTGCGACATCTCCGTCACCGAGCACGACTGGCGGCTGGCCCGGGCACTGGGCCTGCGGCTCACCCTGCACGCCGGCAGCGGCCGCTGGGGGCTGACCCAGCCGGTGCGGCAGCTGCACGCGGCCGGCCTGCTCGGCGCGGATCTCACCTTCGTGCACTGCACCTCGCTGCCGGACGAGGAGCTGGCGATGATCGCGGGCTCGGGCGGCGCGGTGTCTATCGCGCCCGAGGTCGAGCTGCACATGGGCCACGGCTACCCGGCGACCGGCCGGCTGCTGGCCGCCGGAGTCCGGCCCGGGCTGGGCGTGGACGTGGTCACCGGGGTGGGCGGTGACCTGTTCGGCTGCATGCGGGTCGCCCTGGCCGCCGAGCGCGGCAGGGCACACGCCGCGGCCCTGCAGGCGGGCGGCCAGCTGGACCGGATCGAGCTGACCACCACGGACGTGCTGGACTTCGCCACCCTGGCCGGCGCGCGCGCGTTCGGTATGGAATCGGTCACCGGCTCGCTCACCCCGGGCAAGGACGCCGACCTGATCTTGCTGCGGCCCGGCCCCAACCTACTGCCGCTGAACAACCCGGTCGCCGCGGCCGTGCTCGCGGCCACGCCCGCGAACGTGGACACGGTGCTGGTCCGCGGGCGGGTGCTGAAGTCCGGGGGAGCGCTGGCCGGCGTCGATTACCCGCGGCTGCGGCGGCTTGCGGAACAGGCAAGGGACCGGCTGTTCGGCGAGGCGGGCGTGCGCCCCGGCGAGCCGTGGTACCCCGAAGTCGCGGCGGCCTGGCGCCCCTGACCCACGTCCCGGGATACGGTGCTGGGCATGCATTCCTTCCGCCACCCAGGCACCGTGCTGACCGACCACGTGTTCACCGTCCCGCTTGATCACTGCGACCCGGCCGGGCCGCAGATCGAGGTGTTCGCCCGCGAGGTGGCCGCGGCGGCCAAGGCCGGCGCGCGCCAGCCCTGGCTGGTGTTCCTGCAGGGCGGCCCCGGCGGTGCGTCGCCGCGGCCGGTCGGCCGGGAGAGCTGGCTGGACCGGGCGCTGGAGGACTACCGGGTGCTGCTGCTGGACCAGCGCGGTACCGGCCGGTCCACCCCGGCGACCAGGCAGACGCTGGCCGGGCTGGGCAGCGCCCGGGCGCAGGCCGACTACCTGGCGAACTTCCGGGCCGACTCGATCATCAAGGACGCCGAGATCATCCGCCGCACGCTGATCGGCGACGAGCCGTGGACCGCGCTCGGCCAGAGCTACGGCGGCTTCTGCGCAACCACCTACCTGTCGCTTGCACCGGAAGGGCTGCGCGAGGTGCTGATCACCGGCGGGGTGCCGGGGCTGGAGGCCACGGCCGAGGATGTCTACCGCGCCACCTACCCGCGGGTCGCGGCCAAGACGGCCGCGCACTACGAGCGCTACCCGGACGACGCCGAGCGCGCCAGGCAGGTCGCCAGGCACCTGCGCAAGCACGAGGTGCGGATGCCCAACGGGGTCCCGCTGACCGTCGAGGCGTTCCAGTCGCTCGGCATGATGCTGGGCATGAGCACCGGCAGCGACCAGCTGCACTACCTGCTCGAGGATCCGTTCGCCGCCGGGGAGCTGTCCGACGCGTTCCTCGCCGCGGTCCAGCCGCACGTCGCCGAGCATGCCCCGATCTACGCGCTGCTGCATGAGGCCTGCTACGCCCAGGGCCGCGGCGCGACCCGCTGGGCCGCGCAGCGGCTGCGGGCGGAGTTCGCCGGGTTCGACGCGTCGGCGGCGCTGGACGGCGATGCCCCGCTGCTGTTCACCGGCGAGATGATCTATCCCTGGATGGTGGAAGGCGAGCCGCTGCTGGCGCCGCTGCGGGAGGCGGCGGAGCTGCTCGCCGAGCGCGAGGAGTGGCCGAGGCTGTACGACCCGGCCCGGCTTGCCGCCAGCAGCGTGCCCGCCGCGGCGGCGGTCTACTTCGACGACATGTACGTGGACGCGTCGTTCTCGCTGGCCACCGCGCGGGTGACCCGCGGCCTGCGGCCCTGGGTCACCAACGAGTACGAGCACAACGGGCTGCGGGTCAGCAGCGGCGCAGTCCTCGGCAGGCTGATCGACATGGTCAGGGGGGAAGTGTGACCGGGCCAGCGCTGGGGCTGACCGGTGGGTAGCGCCTGGTTCGAGACGGTGGCCGAGGCGCAGCGGCGGGCGCGCAAGCGGCTGCCCGCGTCGGTCTACGGCGCGCTGGTCGCAGGCTCGGAGAAGGGCCTGTCCGTCACCGACAACGTCCGCGCGTTCAGCGAGCTGGGCTTCGCCCCGCACGTTGCCGGGCTGGCGGCCCAGCGCGACCTGGCCACCTCGGTCATGGGCCAGGACATGGCGCTGCCGGTGCTGATCTCGCCGACCGGCGTGCAGGCCGTGCACCCGGACGGCGAGCTGGCTGTGGCCCGGGCCGCCGCGGCGCGCGGGGTCGTGATGGGCCTGAGCTCGTTCGCCAGCCAGCCGGTCGAGGAGGTCGTGGCGGCCAGCCCGCAGACGTTCTTCCAGACCTACTGGATCGGCACCCGCGAGCAGATGCTGCCGCACATCGAGCGGGCCCGCGCGGCCGGCGCGGTCGGGCTGATCCTCACGCTGGACTGGACGTTCTCGCACGCCAGGGACTGGGGGAGCCCGGCCATCCCGGAGCGGCTGGATCTCGCGACGATGCTGCGGTTCGCGCCCGAGGTGCTGCGCCGCCCGCGGTGGCTGGCCGGCTTCGCCAGGGCCCGCGAGATGCCGGACCTGACCGTGCCGAACATGGCGGCCCGCGGCGAGCCCGCGCCCACGTTCTTCGGTGCCTACGGGCAGTGGCTCGGCTCGCCGCTGCCGACCTGGGATGACGTGCGCTGGCTGCGGGAGCGGTGGGGCGGGGCGTTCATGCTCAAGGGCGTGACCCGGGTCGATGACGCCCGGCGGGCGGCTGACGCCGGGGTCACGGCCATCTCGGTGTCCAACCACGGCGGCAACAACCTGGACGGCACGCCGGGCACGATCAGGGTGCTGCCGGCCGTCGCCGGCGCCGTGGGCGACCAGGTCGAGGTGCTGCTCGACGGCGGCGTCCGGCGCGGCGGCGACGTGGTCAAGGCGCTGGCGCTGGGCGCCCGCGCCGTGCTGATCGGCCGGGCCTACCTGTGGGGCCTGGCCGCGGGCGGCCAGGCCGGGGTGGAGAACGTGCTGGACATCCTGCGCGGCGGCATCGACTCCGCGCTGCTCGGGCTGGGCCGTTCCTCGGTGCGCGAGCTGACCGCGGCCGACGTCGTGATCCCGCCCGGCTTCACCCGGGCCCTCGGCGCCGGCCCTGGGCCGGCCGGGCCGCCAGCGTGACCGGGCTGGCCGGGGCGACGGTGCTCGGCGATCTCACCTGGCCGCAGGCGCAGCGGCTGGCCGCCGCCGGGGCGATGCTCGCGGTCCCGGTCGGCTCCACCGAACAGCACGGGCCGCACCTGCCGCTGTCCACCGACACCGACGTCGCGGTCGCCCTGGCCGCCAGGCTCGCCGCCCGGCGCGCCGGCGTCGTGCTGGCGCCGCCGGTCGGGTACGGGTCAAGCGGCGAGCACGCCGGCTTTGCCGGGACCATCTCGATCGGCCAGCAGGCGCTGGAGCTTACGCTGCTCGAGCTGGGACGCAGCGCCGCCGAGACGTTCGGGCACATCCTGTTCCTCTGCGCGCACGGCGGGAACCGCGAGCCCGCCGCCCGGGCCGTTGCCCGGCTGCGGGCCGGCTCGGTGAACGCGCTGCTCTGGATGGCGTCAGCCACGCCGGCCGGGTCGGCCGGGGCGGCAGGCGGCAGGCGCAGATCAAGGCGGAGCATAAGCAGCACCATGGCGATGCGAATGCTCCGTCTCAACGGACGGGGGCGGACGCCGGCCCGTGACGCGCATGCCGGCCGGACCGAAACCGCTATCCAGCTGGCGCTGGACCCGGGCCGGGTCCAGATGAGCCGGGCCGAAGCCGGGAACCGTACGCCGATCGCCGAGCTGATGCCGCTGCTGCGGGCCGGCGGGGTCCGGGCGGCGAGCCGGAACGGCGTGCTGGGCGACCCGGCAGGCGCCTGCGCCGCGGAGGGCGCCGAGCTGCTGGAGGCGCTGACCGCGGACCTGCTGACGGCCGTGGCCGGCTGGCTCGGGCCCGGTCAGGGATGAGCAGGGTCGCGCTGGTCACCGGGGCGGCGCGGGGCATCGGCGCCGCCACCGTGCGCGCCCTGGCCGCCGCGGGGTGGAACGTGCTCGCCGTGGATCGCTGCGCCGACGACCCCGCGCTGCCTTACCCGCTGGGCACCAGGGCAGAGCTGGACCGGGTGGCCGCCGAAGCCGCCGCGGCGGCGGGCGGGCCGGGCCCGGTGGTGGCCATGACGGCGGACGTGCGTGACCCGGCCGCGATGACCGGCGCGGTCGCCGCGGCCGAACGCCGCTGGGGTGGCCTGGACGCCGCGATCGCCGCCGCCGGGGTGATCGCCGGCGGGGTGCCGCTGTGGGAGATGCCCGAGGATCAGCAGCGCGCCGTGCTCGACACCGACCTGGGCGGCGTGCTGGCGCTGGCCCGCGCGGCCGTCCCGGCCCTGCTGCGCCGCCCGCAGCCGCGCAGCGGCCGGTTCCTCGCCGTCGCCTCGGCGGCGGCCACCAGGGGCCTGCCCATGCTGGCGGCGTACTGCGCGGCCAAGGCCGGCGTGACCGGGCTGATCAGGGCCCTGGCCGTGGAACTGGGGGGCTCCGGGGTCACCGCCAACGCGGTCAGCCCCGGCTGCACCGACACCCCGATGCTGGCCGAGAGCGCGCGGCTGTATGGCCTGCCCGGCAGCGATTCGTTCGCGGGCCAGCAGCCGCTGGGCCGGCTGGTCGGCGCCGGCGAGGTGGCCGCCGCCCTGGTCTGGCTGGCCGGCCCGGGCAGCAGCGCGATGACCGGCGCCGTGGTGCCCGTTGACGGTGGCCTGGCGCTGTGACCCGCCCCGGCGCCGCTGACCCGATCCGCACCCGGCGCTGGCTGCGCGCCCCGGGCCGCGCACGCACGCCAGGGCGGTCGATGGCACCTCACCGCCCCCCGGCGGGCCGCGATGACACATCGGCGGCCGTCCCGGCGGCTGTTCCGCTGCCGGCCGGCTTCGGCCTCGCGCTGGACCCCGGCACCCGCTTCGCCGGCGCCGACGTGCTGTTCGGCGGCTCGCCGCGGCGGCTGCTGCGGCTGACCCCGGCGGGAGCCCGGGTGCTGGACGAACTGCGCCGCCGCCCCGTCGGCTCACCGCAGGACGGCCGGCTGGCCCGCCGCCTCACCGACGCGGGGCTGGCCCACCCGCGGCCGCCGGCCGCACGGCAGCGAGCCGACGCCACCGTGGTGATCCCGGTCAGGGACCGGGCCGCCGGGCTCGACCGGTGCCTCGCGGCGCTCGGCGGCGGCTACCCGGTGATCGTGGTGGACGACGGCTCGCGCGACCCGGCCGCTGTGGCCCGGGTCTGCGCCCGGCACCGCGCCCGGCTGCGCCGGCGCCCGTCGCCCGGCGGGCCCGGGCAGGCCCGCAACGACGGGCTGGCCCTGGTCACCACGCCGCTGGTCGCGTTCATCGACAGCGACTGCGCGGCGGGCCCGGGGTGGATCACCCAGCTCGCCGCGCACTTCGCCGACCCGCTGGTGGGCGCGGTCGCGCCGCGGGTGCGCCCGCTGACCGGCCCGAACGCGGTCGGCCGCTACCTGGACGCCAGGGGGCCGATCGATATGGGCGGCAGCGAGGCGCAGGTCGCGCCCCTGACCCGGCTGGCCTTCGTGCCCACCGCGGCCCTGCTGGTCCGGCGGGTGGCGGCCGGCCGCGGGTTCGACCCGGATCTGCGTTACGGCGAGGACGTGGACCTGATCTGGCGGATGATCGCGGCCGGCTGGCGGGTGCGCTACGACCCGGCGGCCGAGGTGCGGCACGCCGAGCCCGGCCGGTGGCGGCCGGTGCTGGCCCGCCGGTTCAGGTACGGCCGCTCGGCCGCGCCGCTGGCCCGCCGGCATCCGGGCCTGGTACCGCCGCTGATCCTGCACGCGTGGCCGGCCGCCGTGGTGGCCGGCCTGCTGGCCCGGCGGCCGGCCGTCGCGCTGGCCGCCTACGCCGCCGGGACCGGCCAGCTGGTCCGGCTGCTGCGCGGCTGGGGCATTCCGGCCAGGGACGTGCCCGGGCCGATGGCCGAGTCCGTGCTGCACACCTGGCTCGGCGTCAGCCGGTGGACGGCCCAGTACGCGCTCCCGGCTGTCGCCGCCGGCCTCGCCTGGCCGGGCAGGCGGTCCGGCCGGGGCAGCCCGGCCGGCCGCTGCAGCCCAGTGCGCCGCGGCAGCCCGGCCGGGCGCCGGCTCGTGCTGGCTGCCCTGCTGGCCGGTGCGCCCGCGGCCGCCTGGCTGCGCGGCAGGCCGCGCCTCGACCCGGTCCGGTTCACCCTGGCGTACCTGGCCGACGAGGCCGCCTACGGAGCCGGGGTCTACCGGGGCGCCCTGGCCGAGCGGGCGGTCGGCCCGCTGCTGCCCAGGCTGGTGTGGCGTCCGCGTCCCTCGCACCCGGGCCAGCATGTGCCGCCGTAGCCGCAGGTGTGCTAGATTCCGGCCGTGCGCCGCGGATTCTCCCAGGTAGACGTGTTCACCGAGGTTCCCTACCGGGGCAACCCGGTGGCGGTCGTGCTTGACGGGCAGGGCCTGAGCCAGGACGAGATGCAGCAGTTCGCGCGATGGACGAACCTGTCCGAGACCACCTTCGTGCTCCCGCCCCAGGCCAGCGGCGCCGATTACCGGGTCCGCATCTTCACCCCGGGCCAGGAGCTGCCGTTCGCCGGGCATCCGACGCTGGGCACCTGCCACGCCTGGCTGGCAGGCCGGCGGCAGGCCGGGCTCCGCCGACGCCATCGTCCAGGAATGCGGCGCGGGCCTGGTCACCATCCGCTCGGCGGCCGGCGGCCTGACCTTCGGCGCCCCGCCGCTGATCCGGACCGGGCCGGTGGACGAGCCGCTGGCCGGGCACCTGGCCTCGGTACTCGGGATCGGGCGATCGGACATCGTGGACGCGCAGTGGGCCGACAACGGCCCCGGCTGGGTCGCCCTGTTGCTGCCGAGCGCGGACGCGGTGCTGGCGCTGCGGCCCGGTGCCGTCGACTACGACGTGGGCGTGGCCGGCCCGTACCCGCCGGGATCGGAGCAGGCGTTCGAGGTGCGCGCGTTCTTCCCGCTGAACGGGGCGACCGTCGAGGATCCGGTGACCGGCAGCCTGAACGCCTCGCTCGCGGAGTGGCTGCTGCGGACCGGACGGGCCAGCGCACCGTACACGGCGAGCCAGGGAACCGCGATGGGGCGGCTCGGCCGGGTGCACGTCAGCACCGACAGCAGCGGCCGTATCTGGGTCGGCGGCGGGACGATCACCTGCGTATCCGGCCACGTCGAGCTGTGAGGGCCGGCGCTGGGCCCTGACGGGTCGCGCCGGGGGGGCGCCGGAGGCGCCGGGCCGGGAGGCGCCGGGCCGGGAGGCGCCGGGCCGGGACGGCCGCACCGGGCGCGACGGCGGCGGGTCAGCCGTGGCGCAGGTGCAGGCGTACCCCGCCGGCCGCCCGCAGGGCCACGGCCAGCGCCAGCGCTGCGGCCACGGCGCCCGCGAGCATCGCCGCCCGGTCGCCGCCGGCGCCCGCGGCCTGGCCGCTGTGGTTCACCGCCTCGGCCACGGCAGGCAGCAGCGCCGCCCCGATGGCCGCGCCGACCTGGCGGCTGGTGTTGATCACCCCGCCGACCAGGCCCTGGTCCTGGTCCGCCACGCCGTGGCTGGCGGTCACCATGGTCCCGAACGCGGTGCCCGCGGTGCCGAAGCCGACGAGCATCACCGCCGCCAGCAGCGGGCTGTAACCGCCGCTGGCCGGCAGCCTGGTCAGTACCAGGAAGCCAAGCGTGGCCACGGCGCTGGTCAGCACCAGCACCCGCCGGATGCCGACGCGGCTGGCCAGCCGGGCGCCGAATACCCCGGCGGTAAAGCCGATGACGCCCTGCGGTGCGATGGCCAGCCCGGTGGCGAGCGCCGAATCGTGCAGCACCTGCTGGAAGTACAGCGACAGGACGATCATCTCGCCGGCGTTCCACAGTCCGAGCAGCGCGTTCATCGTGCTGGCCGTGCGCAGGCCCGGCATCCGCAGCAGGCCAGGACGCACCAGCGGGTCCGGGTGGTGCCGCTCGGCGGCCACGAACGCCGCGGCCGCGGCCGCGGCGAGCACGAGCGCCGTCAGCACGGCCGGGGATGTCCAGCCGAGCGCATCGGCCTGCGACACTGCGAACACCAGCGTGGCCACCGTGGCCGTGACCAGCAGCGCCCCGGTGACATCCAGCCGGTGCCGGTCGTGGCTGGCGCGGGACTCGGCGAGCAGCCGGGGCGCCAGCACGACCGCCAGCAGCCCAACCGGCACATTCACCAGGAACACCGCCCGCCAGCTGGTGAACTGGACCAGCACGCCGCCCAGCACCTGCCCGGCCACGAAGCCGAGTGATGCCGTGGCACCGTACATCCCCAGCGCGCGGTTGCGCCGCGGCCCCTCGGCGAAGCCGGTCGTGATCAGCGACAGCGCCGAGGGGGCGACCAGCGCGGCCCCTGCGCCCTGCACGAAGCGCGCGGCGACCAGCAGCGCGGCGTCATGAGCCAGGCCCCCGGCCAGGGACGCGGCCGTGAAGGCCACGAGCCCGGCGATGAACATGCGGCGCCGGCCGAACAGGTCCGCGGCGCGCCCGCCGAGAATCAGCAGGCCGCCGAACGAGATCGCGTACCCGGTCACGATCCACTGCACCGACGAGCCGGCGAAGCCGAGCTCCCGCTGGATCGACGGCAGCGCCACGTTCACGATGCTGAAGTCGAGGACGACCATGAACGCCGCGGTCAGGATCAGGGCCAGCGCGAGACCGTGATGACCGGCCGGCGGGGACTGCGGGCCGTCCGGCGCGGCCTGCAAGCCCGCGGCCGGACCGGCGGGCCGTGCTTGCGGACCGGCGGGCCGTGCTTGCGGATCGGCAGGCCGGGACCGCGGATCGGCTGCCGTCGCCTGCCCGCTCGGTCCAGTCGTGCTACGCACTCATTCACCTATTTCGATACGGTACGTCTCGTTTCTCTGATGTAGGCTGCAACTTCATGGACGGGGCACGTATTCCGCGGCACGGAGATGAAATCCCGCGCACCCCGGCGGAGCCGGCCGGGCGCGGCAGGCCGCGCAGCGAGCAGGCGGACCGCGCCATCCTGGCCGCGGCGACCGAGCTGCTGGCCGAGCGCGGACTCGGCGGGATGTCGATGGAGGAGGTCGCGGCCCGGGCCGCGGTGGGCAAGGCCACGGTCTACCGGCGCTGGCCGTCGCGGGGTGCGCTGGCCCTAGACGCCTTCCTCACCGAGTTCGAGGAGCAGCAGCCGCTGCCGGACACCGGCTCGTTCCGTGGCGACCTGCTCGCCGCGCTCCGCAGCTGGATGCGCTCGGTGACCCGCACCCCGGCCGGACATATGCTGGCCGGCCTGGTCGCGGAGGCTCAGCGGGACCCCGCGCTGGCCGTGGCCTGGCGCGACCGGGTGATCGAGCCGCTGCGGGCGCGGAGCACGATCCTGCTGGACCGGGCGATCAGCCGCGGCGAGATCCCCGCCGACGTGGACAAGGACGTCGTGCTCGACATGATGTTCGGCTCGGCCTACCACCGGCTGCTCAACGGGCACCGGCCGCTGACCGACCGGTTCGCACGGCAGGTCGTGGACATCATCGTGGCCGGCGTGGCCGGGCCGGGATCACCGAGTCGGGGTACCGTCGATCATCAGGCACGGTAAAGGAGCCGATCATGGCCGACGCTCGCATCGATCCCGCCGTGCGGGCGCTCATCGCCGCCATCAACGACGGCGACCGGACGGCCTTCTTCGACGCGCTGACTCCCGGCGCGACGATGTCGGATGACGGCACCGACCGCGACCTGGCCGAGTGGGCCGACCGGGAGATCTTCTCCTCCCGCGGCCACCTCGAGGTCGTGTCGGCGGGTGATGACGGGCGGTCGCTGGTGGCCGCCTACCGCAATGACACCTGGGGCCAGATGCGGACCCGCTGGACCTTCACCGTCACCGGCGGCAAGGTCAGCCGCTTCGAAACCGGGCAGGCGTAAGCGCCCGGCCCGGCCGGCTACCAGGCGGCAGCGACGGCAGTCTGCGGGCTGGATCCGGGCAGCGGGGTAAAGCGCGCCCGGTCGAGACGGCCGAACCGGTCGCAGCTCACCAGCAGGTGGGAGCCGCTGCCGTCGATCGACGGCAGCTGGCACGCCGTGACATACCAGCCAGGGTCTGGCGGGTCGGCGGAGTACGCCGCGTGCTCGGCGAGCAGCGTGCGCAGCGGGTGCCCGGTCGCGGCGGACACCTCGACGATGCCCCCGACCACCGTGCCCGCGCCGACATGGCGGGTGCCGTCGTAGCTCACCGACGCGATCGCGGTGCGGCCGCCAGGACCGAGCAGCGCGGTCTGCACGCTGTCGCCCCCGGTCGAACCGGGCAGGATCCGCCGCCCCGACATCAGGTTGCGGCCAGGGGCGGTGGTGTCCAGCGTCCACAGGCCCGCCGCCGGCGGCTTGCCGTCCTGCCAGAAGAATCCCAGCTCGTGACCGGCCCACGACAGCGCGCTCGGCGCCCCTGTCCGGGCGGTGGTCCATGTCCTGACCGCGCCGGTAGCCGGCTGCACGACCTGCACCTCACCGCGCTGGCCGCCGTCCTGCTGAAGGGCGACCGCGAGCGAGCGCCCGTCGGGGCTGACCGCGAGCGCGGTGACGTAGTCCCCGGCCGCCATCGGGGGCACGGGCAGCCGGGCCAGCCGGGCGGCGTGGCCGCCATCCCGGACGTGCAGCAGGTAGAAACGGGTCCGCGGGAAGGAGAAGAGGGCGAGCACGAAGGTACCCGGCCTGCCCGCGGCGACCTGGGACATCTTCGGGTCAGTCCTGGGCGGCAGCGGCACGCGGCGTAGCAGCTTCCCCGTCGCCGAGCCGCGGATTTCGGCCACCGGCCGGTTGTGATCGGCGACGACGTAGTAGGCCGGCAGCCCGGCGTCGGCCGCCGGAGCCGGCTGCGGGCGGACCACCGCGGCGGCCAGCAGCAGGCCGGGCGGCCGGTACCCGGGCGCCGCGGACGCGGGAGGCCTGGCAGGCCCCGGGCGCAGCGCCCACGCGCCGGCCAGCAGGGCGGCCGCGGCCAGCACCGAGGTCGCCCGCGCCGCGGTCCGGCGACGGCGCCGCATGGGCGCGGCCCGGGCGAAGATCCCCGCCGCGTCGATGCCATCCCCGGTGACCGGGTCGGCCTGCTCGTGCAGGGCCTCGGCGAGCCTGGTCCGCAGGTCGTGCTCGCTCAGCATGGCGCTTCCTCTCGGTCCGGCCCGGTCCGCAGCTCCGGCGCCTCCTGCAAGGCCAGCCGCAGCCGCGCCAGGGCGCGATGGGTATGGGACTTCACCGTGCCGGGAGTGCATCCCAGCACCGCCGCGGTCTCGTCCACCGAGCGGTCCTCCCAGAACCGCAGCACGAGCACGGCGCGCTGCTGGACCGGCAGTCCCCGGCAGGCGCGCAGCAGCATCTGCCGGTCGAGCACGGCGGCGGTGATGTCACCGGCCGCGGCGGCCGCCCGGCGGGCCAGGTCATCGCCGAGCGGCTCGGTGTGGTGCCGGCGCTGGACCCGCCACCGGTCCCTGGCCAGGTTGACCAGCACCGCGCGGGCGTAGCCCTCCGGCCGCTCCCGTGCCGCCGGCCAGCGGCCTGGCCGACCGCAGCAGCGCTACCTGGACGAGGTCCTCGGCGTCTTGCCGGTCGCCGGTGAGCAGCAGGGCGAATCCCAGCAGCCGTCCGCCTTCGCGCGCCGCGAACTCCTCGAACTCCGCCTCGTCCCGGCCGGCCATGCGCCGGGGCTCTCGTCCTCGCCTCACCTGAGGAATAACGATCCTTCCCGTCGCCGGGTTGTCCGGGGCGGACAGCGGCACGATATCCGCTGGCGCGTCCCTGCGGTGGTTGGCAGACTCACCGGCATGCCCGGACACCCGCAGCCCGTCCCCGAGTCGCGCGGCCGGCGCTGAGCATGCCGTTCCTGTCCGGTCTCGAGCTGGCGGGGGAGTACTACGCCCGGGTGGTGCGCCCGCTGCTCGGCGAGGCGTTCCCCGGCCTGCGCCACTGCGCGGCGCGGCTGGGGGAGGGCTCGGAGGTGCTCGGCTTCGACACCGAGCGCTCCACCGACCACGACTGGGGCCCGCGGCTGCAGATCTTCCTGGCCGACGGCGACGCCGGCCCGCACGCCGCCGGCGTCACCGCGATGCTGGCCGAGCGCCTCCCGGCCGCCTTCCGCGGCTACCCGACGGCGTACGAGCTGACCGCCGACCCGGGCGGCGGGGCCAGGCACCGGGTCGAGGTGGTGGGTCTCGGCGCCTGGCTGGCCGGCCGGCTCGGGTTCGACCCCCGGCGCGCGGTGACCCTGCTGGACTGGCTGGCCACCCCGACCCAGCGGCTGGCCGAGATGACCGCCGGGGCGGTGTTCCACGACGGCCTGGGCGAGCTGGACGCGGCGCGCGCCGCCCTGGCCTGGTACCCGCGCGACGTGTGGCGGTACGTGCTGGCCTGCCAGTGGCAGCGCGTCGCCCAGGAAGAGGGTTTCCCCGGCCGGTGCGCCGAGGCCGGTGACGAGCTCGGCTCGGCCGTGGTCACCGCCCGGCTCGCCCGCGACCTGATGCGGCTCGGCCTGCTGATGCGCCGCCGCTACCCGCCTTACAGCAAGTGGCTGGGCACCGCCTTCGCCCGGCTCCCTGACGCAGCGCGGCTGGTGCCGCCGCTGGCGGCCGCCGTGTCCGCGACCCGCTGGCCGGACCGCGAGCGGTCGCTGGTCCAGGCCCTGGAAGCGGCGGCCGCCCGGCACAACGAGCTCGGCCTGACCGGGCCGCTGGATACCGCGGCGCGCGGATTCTTCGACCGGCCCTACCAGGTCCTTGAGGCAGGCCGGTTCGCCGCCGCATTGCGGGACGAGGTCGGCGACCCGCGGATCCGCCGCCTGCCGGCCGACCGGCGCCGTCGACCAGTTCGTCGACAGCACCGACGCCCTGCGCAGCGTCGAGAGCATGCGGGCCGTGGTCGCCGCGATCTACCGGCTGCCGGCGGGAGCCTCGTCTGGGTCGTGAAAGTAGGCCGCCGGGGTCAGCCCGGTCTCCTGGCGGAACGCGGCCACGAACGCGCTGGTGCTCTCGTAGCCGACCCGGCGTGCGACGCTGCCGACCGGCCGGCCGCTGGCCAGCGCGGGCAGCGCGGCCTGCAGCCGCAGCAGGAGCCGCCAGCGGCCGAACGGGATACCGGTGCCGGCCTGGAACGCCCGGGCCAGGGTGCGCTCGCTCGCGCCGACCGCGCGGCCCCACTGGCCCAGGGTTCGCCGGTCGGCCGGGTTGCCGGCCAGGGCCTGCGCCACCTCGCGAGCCCGCTCGTCGGCGGGCATCCGCACCTCGATCGTGGTCCGGGCTACGGGTTCGAGCAAGTCGGTGAGCACGGCCTCGGCCCGTTCCCGCTGGGCCGGGCCGAGCGTCTCGCGGTCGAGGTAGCCGATGAGGCCGGCCAGCAGCGGCCGGGCCGCGATGGGCGTGGGATCGGGCCAGCTGATCCGGCACAGATCCGGCTTGATGTAAAGCGACTGCATGGTGGCCCGGCCGTCGGCGCGTGTCTCGTGCCGGAGCCCGGCGGGAATCCACAGCGCCCGGGTCGGCGGCAGCACCCAGGTGGACGCGTCGGTGACCACGGTGAGCACCCCGCGGGGGGCCCAGGCGAGCTGGTGGTCGTCGTGGGTGTGCCAGCTGAAGGCGGTGCCGCCCGCCATGGCGAAGGTGGCGACGATCATGGCCGCGTCGCTGCCCGGGCAATGTCGGTCTGCCGCCACAGGATGGCAGGATACGCCCTGGGCTGCGGCCGAACGGCTCCGTAGCTTGGGTCTTATGAACGAGAACCACGCGAAACTGTGCCCGAGCCCGCAGTGGGCTGACTGGATCCAGGGCGAGCTGCTGCCGTCGCTCACCGCGGGCGTGGACCTCGGCGCCGAGATGCTCGAGATCGGGCCGGGCCCGGGCGCGGCCACCGGCTGGCTGCGTCACCAGGTGCGGCGGCTGGTAACTCTGGAGATCGACGAGGAGGCCGCGGCCAGGCTGGCGGCGGAGCACGACGGCGGCAACGTCGAGGTGACCGTGGGCGACGCCATCGGGATGACGTTCGGCGACGCCTCGTTCGACTCGGTCGCCACCTTCACCATGCTGCACCACGTGCCGACCGCCGCCGCGCAGGATCAGATCCTGGCCGAAGCGCTGCGGGTGCTGCGCCCGGGCGGCGTGCTGTTCGGGTCCGACAGCCTGGCCAGCAACGACCTGCACGAGTTCCACGCCGGCGACACCTACAACCCGGTCGAGCCGGCTGCCTTCCTGACCCGGCTGCAGACCCTCGGGTTCGGCAAGATCACGATCGGGGTGGACCACGTGCTGACGTTCGTGGCGCACAAGCCGGCCGGCGACGGGGAGTGCGGGTCATGAACGACCCGGTGCGCGTGCGCACGACGGTCATCGGGCTGGTGAGCTTTGCCGCCGCCGAGGAGCAGATGCTGCTCGCCGCCGCGAGCCGGGACGGCGCGCAGCGGGGGAGCCGGGACGGCGCGCAGCGGGGGAGCCCGGCGCGATGGCGGCGCCGCTGGTGGCCCACAACGCCGAGTTCAGGGACCAGCAGGTGCAGCGCCTGGCCGCGATCCGGGACAGCCGGATCCCGCCGGACTTCGCCGAGATCGATCACGCGTCGCCCGCCGTGTACCGGCGCTACAGCGAGCAGCCGGCCAGCGCGGTCGCCGACGCCAGCCGGCGGACGGCGCAGGAGCTGGTCGCCGGGCTGAGCGCCCTCACCGATGAGGATCTTCTCGACCCGGGCCGCCATCCCTGGCTGAACGGCCGCCAGCTCTGGCTGCAGATCATCGTGCGGGGATTCTGGCATCCCACCGGGCACCTCGGTGACTACTACATCGCGCGCGACCAGCCCGGCCGGGCCGTGGCCCTCCAGGCGCAGGCGGTCAGCCTGGCGGGCTACCTGGACGCGCCCGATCCGGCGCGCGGGATGGCCTGCTACAACCTGGCTTGCGCGCACGCGCGGGACGGACGGCCCGACGACGCGCTCGACGCGCTGAGCGAGGCCGTGGCCCGCAACGCGCAGCTGCGGGGCAACGCGGCCCGCGACGGCGATCTCCGCTCACTGCGGGGCGACGGCCGGCTCGACCTGCTGCTGGCATGAGCGAGGCGCAGCCACCGCCGCGGGCCGGCTTAGATCGGGTCGGACGGGGCTGCGGCCAGCAGGCGCTCGGCGGTGCGCATCAGCGCGGCGTCCGTCGGCAGGCTCAGGTCGTCGATGTTCGCTACCGTGGCCATCCCATGCGAGTTGGTGATGAACGCTCCGCCGAATGACGGCAGGTCGGGCTGGTGCACCGGCTGGCGTCGCCAGGGCAGCCAGGCGCGGTCCAGTTCCCGCTGCAGCACCTGCATCATGATGCCGTTCAGCGCGGGAGCGTCGGGCCACACGATCGTCTCGCCGTCGATGAAGCCGATGTTGGTAATGGAGCCCTCGCAGATCGCCCCGTCCGGCCCGGTGAACAGCGCTTCATCGAAGCCGTTCTCCCGGGCCAGGCTCCCGTAGTAGGACTGGCCGAAACCGCCAGAGCGCTTGAGATGAGCGGCCGGCCGCTGGTACCTGACCGTCTGCAGGCACTGCTCCCTGGCCGGCGGCGCGCCGGGCGGCCGGACGCTGACCGCGACGGACACGTCGCTCCCGGCGGCAGGGCGGAACACGTTGACCCGGACCGTCGCGTCCGCGACGTCGGGCCCGAGCGCGTGGCGGATGCAGGCCCGGACGCGGTCGCCGTCGAGGCTGTCGCCGAACAGCTCCCGGGTGGCGGCGTCCAGGCGGGCCAGGTGGAAGTCCAGGCCGAGCGTCTTGCGGTCCCGGACCTGCATGGCGGTGAAATGGCCGCCGCTGCTCAGGTCGAGTTCCCATATCTGCTCGAGGCCGGCGGGGCGGCCGTTGATCTCGACCCGGGGGGCGCGGATATCGCTCACGGTGACGAGCCTAGCCGCAGGGCGCCGATCAGGCCGGCCGCAGAGCCTGACGGCCGCGCCGCAGGAAGTCGCGTTCGGCGGCGTTCTGGGTGCCGGCCATCGCCGCCTCGTACTCCGCCGCGGCCTCGGCGTTGCGGCCCAGCCGCCGGAGCAGGTCGGCGCGGACGGCATGCAGGAGGTAGTAGTCGGTCAGGTCGAGGCCGTCCACGAGCGTCAGCGCCGCGGCCGGGCCCTGGATCTCGGCCACCACGACCGCGCGGTTGAGGGCTACGACGGGCCCCGGCGCGATGGCGAGCAGTTGGTCATATAGCTGCATGATCTGCTGCCAGTCGATGGCGGCCGCGGTCGCCGCGTCGCTGTGCACGGCATTGATGGCGGCCTGGATCTGGTACGGGCCTGGCTGGTTGCGCCGCAGGCACTGCCGGACGATGCGCTGGCCTTCGGCGATGAGCCCGCGATCCCACCGGCGGCGGTCCTGGTCGGCCAGCAGGACCAGGCCGCCGTCCGGGGTGGTGCGGGCCTCGCGGCGTGCTTCCAGCAGCAGCATCAGCGCCAGCAGCCCCATGACCTCCGGCTCATCCGGCATGAGCCGGGCCAGCAGCCTCCCCAGCCGGATCGCCTCGGCGCACAGGTCGGCGCGAACCAGCCGCTCGCCCGAGCTCGCGGTGTAGCCCTCGTTAAAGATGAGGTAGACGACGGCTAGCACGGCGCGCAGCCGGGCCGGCAGCTCGGCCTCGCGCGGCACCCGGTACGGGATCCCCGCATCGCGGATCTTGCCCTTCGCGCGGACCAGCCGCTGCGCCATGGCCGGCTCGGACACTAGGAAGGCCCGGGCGATCTGCGGCGTGGACAGCCCGCCCAGCAGCCGGAGCGTCAGCGCGACCTGGGCAGCAGGCGCCAGCGCGGGGTGGCAGCAGGTGAAGATCAGGCGCAGCCGTTCGTCGCGCACGGCTTCCTCTCCGGCCGGTTCGTCGCGTGCGTGCAGCAGCGCGGCCTCAGCGTGCCGGTCATGGCGGGACGCCTCCCGGCGGAGCCGGTCGATGGCGCGGCGGCGGGCGGTGGTGATGATCCATCCCGCCGCGCTGGGCGGCAGGCCGGTCTCCGGCCAGCGCCGCACCGCGACCGCGAAGGCGTCCTGGACCGCGTCCTCGGCGACGTCGATGTCCCCGAAGTAGCGGACCAGGACCGCCACGGCGCGGCCGTATTCCTCGCGGAACACGCGCCCGATCTCGGCGGCGGCGACGGCCGGCACGGCCAGCGTCAGCCCCGGCTCCGGTCCCGGAACGGCCGGACCTCGATCGCAAGCCCGGTCACCTCGATGATCCTGCGGCCCCAGCCGAGCGCGGCGTCGAGATCCTCGGCATTGACGATCCAGAAGCCGCCGAGGTACTCCTTCGCCTCGGTGAACGGCCCGTCGGTGGTGACTACCTGACCGTTGTCGAACTTCAGCACGGTGGCCGTGCTGGCGGGGTGCAGCCCGCCGCTGAAGACCCATCCGCCGGCGTCCTTGATGTCCTGGTTGATGACGCCGAGATCGCGCATCACCCTGTCCAGCACCTCGGGCGGGGGAGTGGGCCCGTCTGGCTGGTACATGCCGAGCAGGTACTGCTTCATCTGCCTCTCCTTGCTGGTGTCGCCGGCGTGGGCCGGCTCTCACCCGCTACACGAACGGGCCGCGGCCGGATCGACAGGGGAGGGGCCGTCAGCGGCGGCGGAGATACCTTCCGCTGCGCCGGGCAGGCCCGGCGGCTCGGTCAGGCGTCGTCGCGGAGCCATTCGCGCAGGCGCTTGCGGTCGAGCTTGCCGACGCTGGTGAGCGGCAGGGCGGGCACGATCCTGATCTCGCGCGGGTACTTGGTGGCCGCCAGGTGCTCCTTGCCGTGCAGGATGAGGTCATCGATGCTGGCGCTGGCGCCGGGCCGCAAGGCGGCGAAGGCGACCACCTCCTCGCCGAGCCGCGGGTCGGCGCGGCCCACCACCCCGGCCTGGGCCACGGCCGGGTGAGCCAGCAGGACGTCTTCGACGTCGCGCGGGTAGACGTTGAAGCCGCCCCGGATGATCAGGTCCTTCTTCCTGTCCACCACGTACAGGTAGCCGTCGGCGTCCAGGTGACCGATGTCGCCGGTGAGCAGCCACCCGTCCGCCAGCGCCGCCGCGGTCGCGTCCGGCGCGTGCCAGTAACCGGACAGCACGCCCGGCGACCTGACGCAGATCTCGCCGTCCTGGCCGGCGGCCAGCACGCGGCCCGCGTCGTCCCGGATGATCACCTCGCAGCCCGGGACGGGCAGGCCCACGCTGCCGACCCGGCGCGCGTCCAGCGGGTTGGTCGATATGATCGACGCCGACTCGGTGCACCCGTACCCCTCGTAGACCAGCGCGCTGGGCACTCGGGCCTCGAACTCCTGCCTGACCTCATCGGCCAGCGGAGACGCCCCGGATGATACCGAGACCAGTTCGGACAGGTCCGCCTCCTCCAGTGGCTGCGCCAGCAGCATCTGGATCATCGACGGCACCAGCGTGCTGCGCTGAACCCGGTGCTGCTGGGCCAGGTCCACCCAGGCGGCCGGGTCGAACCAGCGCATCAGGATCGTCCGGCCCGGGTCGGTTTCATGCATGCCGACGCAGGTGACCAGCAGGCCGTAAGCGTGGGCGAGCGGCAGCGGCATCAGCGTGCTGTTGAGGCCGGACCCGGCGGATACCTCCTGAGTAGACGATCCGCACCAGTAGAGGTTGGCGTGGGTCAGCGGCACGCCCTTGGACCTGCCCGTGGTCCCGCCGGTGTACAGCAGGGCTGCCAGGTCGTCATCGGCTCGGTCCACGATGGCCCCCGGCTCGGCCGCCTCCACCTCGGCGAAGCCGACCACCGGTAGGGGCTCACCGGGCTCGCCCGCGCCCTCGCCGGCCACCACGACGAACCGCACGCCGTCCATGCCCTTCAGCGCGGCGCGGACCTTGGGCAGGAATTCGGCGGTGGTCACCACGCCGACCGCTCCCGAGTCGGCCAGGCTGTGCCGCAGCTCTTCTTCGCTGACCAGGAAGATCAGCGGGGTCACCACCGCGCCGGCCCGCCACGCCGCCGTGTACGTGATGAGCACCTCAGGGCAGTTGGCCATCAGCACCACCAGCCGGTCACCCGGGCGCACACCCAGCCGGATCAGCCCGGCGGCGAACCGCGACGCGCGGCCGGCCTGGGCGGCGCGGGAGAACCACCGGCCCTCGAAGAACAGCGATTCGCCGTCACCCTGCTGCTCCAGGTGACGTTCTGCCTGCCTGGCCAGATTCTGGGCACCCATGTCCGTCCTTATCTGCTGTCGCCGAGCCCCCTAGCGATCCTAGGGGTGCCGGCTGAGTACCGCAGCAGCCCGCCGACGGCAACTGAGATCCAGCGGGCCGGCAGCACCCGGTCCTGCCGCCGGCAGAACGGGTAGGCGGCCAGCCTCAGTCCTCCCGCGGTCATTCCTGCTTCCGGTCAAGCACCGCGTCGAGCGTGCGCCGGGCTGTGCCGGCCATGACCTGGTTGGTATCGGCGTAGTACGGGAGGGCCACGATCGCCTGGACGATAGCCCATCCCCGCCCGCGCTCCCACGTCACGTCGCTGACCCCGAGGGCTCGCCGGTAGGCCTGGCGCGGCCCAGGTGCCATCAGGTTCCAGGCCGGCATCAGGTCCACCGCCGGGTCGCCGACGCACACGTCTTCGACGTCGATGATGCCCGCCAGGCGCCCGTTGCGCACCAGCAGGTTGCCGGGCATGAGGTCGGCGTGGATCCACACGTCGGCCGCGTCATCGGGCGCCTGCAGGCAGCGCTCCCAGATCCAGGCAAGCCGGGCGGTGTCGGCGAGGCGGGCGCTTTCGGCCAGCGCACGACGTACCGGTTCGTCCCTCAGCCGCAGCGGGCCGCCCCGGGTGCGCCCATTCCAGGTGCGTCCCCCGGTGTCCATGCTGTGCAGGGCGCTGACGAATCCGGCGAGGTCACAGGCGAACGCCTCGGGATCGGCGATGCGCTCGTCGCTGGCCGTCTCGCCGGGTATCCAGCGGTAGGCCGTCCACGGCCCCGGGTATCCCTCGCCCGGTTCTCCGAAGCCGGCAGGCTCGGGCACGGGGACCGGGACGTGTGCGGCGACGCGGCGCGCGGTGTTCTGCTCGGCGGCGAGCTTGTCCCGCAGCCCGGCATCCAGGCTGGGCCGCAGCGGGAAACGCAGCACGATCTCGTCGCCCAGCCGGAACAGCGCGTTGACCGTGCCGTGGGAGGTGACAGCGCGCACCGGGAGGTCGTGCCACTGCGGGAACTGGGCGGCCACCAGGCGGGCGACGGTGCCGGGCGTGATGTTGACCTGGTCGGCGTGCATTCTCATCCGCGGTCCAGTTCGTAGAGCACATCCGGCTTGCCGCGGTAGGTGACGTCCCCGGCATAGCGCATGCCGAGCTTGCCCATGACCGCACGCGACCGCGCGTTGCGCGCGTCGGTGAACGCGACCACCTGCCGGGCACCCAGACGGCGGGTGATCCCGTCGTGCGACCACTCCCAGTCCGCGACCTCGGCCTCGATCCGCCGCAGCCGCCAGCCGGTTTCCTCGGCGATCTCGCGGGCCAGCGCCTGCCGTGGCGTCTCGCCGGCTTCCACCTGCCCGCTCACCACGTCCCAGGTGCCTGGCAGCAGCCGGCTGCTGGGCGAGCGGCGGTGGACGTAGACCCGGTTCCGGTCATCACGGATCAGGGCGCCCACGCAGGTGACCCGGCTGCTATCCATGCTGCGGCTGCTACCCATGCTGCGACGCTACTCAACGCGCGATCCGGGCGGCGAGCGCCGGGTCACACCGCGCTGGACCGAGCGTCGCGGTCGGCGCCGTCGGCCGGGTGCCGTTCGCCGGGCTCGCCGTCGCGGTGCTCGGCGCTCATACCGCGGCGCTGCCCGCCGGCCCCGGGATCGTCCTGCGGCGAGTGCTGCCCGGCGGCCGGCGACGGCCAGGCGCAGACCGGCTCGCGGATGGTCAGGGTGACCGTCGAGCCCGGCATGAGCCGGGGATTGCCGTAGACGCGCACGAGGAGCGGTGACGGGAGGGCGTGGTTGCCGGGGCTGACGCAGATCACGGTGTCGTGGCCGTGGAAGCTGGTGCTGATCACCTGGCCCCGGGTACCCGGGCCGTCCGGGCCGGGGCAGACGGCGAGCTGCTCGGGGCGGATCAGCACGGTGACCGGGCCGGGAGCCGCGGGCAGGCCGTCGCGGACGGCGAGCATCCCGAGCGGGGTGTCCGCGCGGCCGTGCCGGCTGAAGCCCTCAATGAGGTTGGCGTCGCCGATGAAGCGGGCGAGCCCGGCGTCGGCCGGATGGTCGTAGAGGTCTTGCGGGGTAGCGCACTGGGCGATCGTGCCGTCGCGGATGACCGCGACATGATCGGCGGTGGACAATGCCTCGTCCTGGTCGTGGGTCACCAAGATCGCGGTGGTCGCGGCTTCGAGGAGGATCGCCCGCACGTCGGCGCGGACGCTGGCGCGCAGGTTCGCGTCCAGCGAGGCGAACGGTTCATCCAGCAGCATCACCCGCGGCGTGACGGCAAGCGCGCGAGCCAGCGCCGCCCGCTGCTGCTGGCCGCCGGACAGCTCGTGCGGGTAGCGGCGCGCCAGGCCGGTGAGCGCGACGGCGTCGAGCAGGTCGCTGACCCGGCGGCCGCGCCGCTGGCGGCGGGGGAGGCCGAAGCCCACGTTCGCCGCCACCGTGAGATGCGGGAACAGGCTTCCCTCCTGGGAGACGTAGCCGATGCGGCGCCGGTCGGCGGGAACGTGACGCCGGTCATCGTCTACGGTCACGACGCCGATGGTTACCGACCCGCTGTCAGGCCGTTCGAACCCGGCCAGGATCCGCAGCAGCGTCGTCTTGCCGCTCCCTGACGGGCCGAGCACGGCGGTCATGGTGCCCGCCGCAACCTTCAGGTCCAGGCCGTTCAGCACCTGGTGCGGCCCGAAGGCCTTGTGCAGCCCCGATGCTGCCAGGTCGGCTGGCCCGGCGCTCACGGCTGCCTCCTTGCCCCGGCCGGCCGCCGGTCGAAGTAGCGGCCCAGCAGGTAGCTGGGCACGGCGGCGACGCCGATGATCACGAGCGCGAATGGCGCGGCCTGTCCGTAGGACAGATTCTGCTCGTAGGCCCAGAACTGGGTGGACAGCGTCTGGACGCCCGTGGGTATCAGGATAAGGGTGGCGGTTAGCTCGGTGATCACGGCCAGGAAAACCAGGCAGAACGCGGCGGCGAGCCCGGGGGCGACCAGCGGGAGGGTCACCCGGCATAGCTGCCCCAGCCGCCGCTGTCCCAGCGCGGCGGCGGCTTCCTCCAGGCCGACCGGTGCGCGGGCCACCGACGCCCGGACTCCGACCAGCGCCAGCGGGAAGAACAAGATGACGTAGGCCGCGACCAGTAGCGGGGCGGTCTGGTAGCCGAGGCCGTGCGCGTAGCGCTCGGCGAAGTAGCCCAGCGCCAGGGCGATGACCAGGCCCGGGATGGCCAGGACCAGGTAGGTGCTGCGCTCGAGCAGGCGGCTGGCGCGGCTGCCGTGCCGCACCGCCAGCAGCGCGACAGGAAGCGCCAGCAGGGTGGCGGCCGCGGCCGCGGCGACCCCGTAGAACGCGGTATGCCAGGCGGCATCGGCGATCGAAACGCCGACGATCGCGTGCGCGCCGCCCTCGAACACCCAGTAGACGCTGGCACCGACCGGCACGCCGAGCGCAAGGCCGGCCAGGGCAGCGAAGCAGGCCAGGACCGGAATCGTGGCCCGGCCGAGCCGGTACCGCGGGACCGCCCGCTGGGCGAGCGCGCCGGTGCGCACCGAGCGGCCCCGGCCGCGGGCCACGACCTCCCCGCCGAGCACGACGACGCTGAGCGCGATGAGCACCAGCGACAGGGCGGACGCTGTCGGCACGTTGAACGAGAGCTGGAACTCGGTGAAGATCTCCGTGGTGAAGGTCTGGTAACCCAGGATCTCAAAGGCCCCGTACTCGGCCAGCAGCACCAGGGCGACCAGGACGCAGCCGCCGAGTATCGCGCCGCGGGCCTGGGCCACGGTCACCCGCAGGAAGGTGCGGACCCGGCCGAGCCCCAGGCTGCGGGCGGCCTCCTCCTGGCCCGGGTCCGCGCTGCGCAGGCTGGCCGCCACCGGCAGGTACACCAGCGGGTACGTTGCCAGGGTCATGACCAGGACGGCGCCGCGGAACCCCTGGGCCCAGGTGGTCAGCGACGCCCACCCGAAGCTCACGACGAAGTCGGGGATGGCGAAAGGGACCACGACCAGGACCGCCCAGATCCGCCGCCCTGGCAGGTCGGTGCGCTCGACGCACCAGGCCGCCAGCGTGCCGATCACCGCGTCCAGCGCGGTCACTACCACCGAGAGCCGGACCGTATTCCACAGCAGGGTGGCCGTCAGCGGCCGCCAGATCAGCCCGGCGATCGTCGCCACCCCGGCGGCGTGCGCCTCGATCAGCAGGAAGATCAGCGGCACGAACAGCACCGCCGCGACGGCGGTGCTCGCGCCGAGCAGGACCCACGGCACCGGGCCGCGGCGGGCCCGGGCGGTTGCCCCGTCCGGTTTCCGCCGCGCGCCGGGCCGCGTCCCGGTGACGGTCACAGCAGGCCGGCCTGCTTGAGCAGCGCGATCGCGGCGGCCCCGGTACCGATTTCACCCAGCGAGATCGGGTAGGGCCGGAGCTGGGCGAACGGCATCTCCGGGGCCATCGTGGTCACCCCGGACGCGATCGGGTACTCGAAGCTGATCGACTTGGCCGGGTTCGCGATGATCTCCTGCCCGGGCTTGCTCACCAGGTAGGCCAGGAACTTCTGAGCGGCCGCCTGGTGCTGGGAGGATTTCAGCACCGCAGCGCCCGACACGTCGATGACGTAGCCGGGATCGCGGTCGGCGAAGTGGGCAATCTGCGAGTGAACGTTCGCCGGGCCGATCTCGGCCCGCATCCGGTACCAGTAGTACTGGTTAATCAGGCCGAAGCCGACGCTGCCCCGGTTGACCTGTTCCGCGATGGTCTCGTTGTCGGGATAGACATGCCCCGCGGCGTTGGCCTTGATCCCCTGCAGCCAGCTCAGCGCGCGGTCTCGGCCGTAGACGTGCATCACCGAGGTGACGATGGGCTGGAAGTCGGTCTCGCCCGGGGCGATGGCGAGCCTGCCCCGGTAGCGCGGGCTGGCCATCTGCAGCACCGAGGTGGGGAGCTGGCTGCGCGGGATGACGTGAGGGTCGTACACAAGCACGCTGACCCGGGCCGAGACGCCGACCCAGTCTCCGGCGGGCGAGTTGAACCTGGACGGGGTACGCGCCAGCGTGGCCGGATTCACCTTCGCGAGCAGGCCCTTGCTCTGCAGGTACTCCAGCGGGGGAGTGTTCTCGGTGAAGATCACGTCGGCCGGCGAGCTGGACCCCTCGGTGGCGATCTGGTTAGCGAACACATCCTCGTCATCGCTGCGCACGTTGACCGTGATCCCGGTGGCTTTCTCGAAGCCGGAAACTATCGACTGGGCGGTCTGCACATGCTGGCCGTTATACAGCGTGATCGACTGACCCGATCCCTGCGATGATGACCCGCTGCTGCAGGCCGCCAGGCCGGTGGCCACCGTGATCCCGGCGAGCGCCACGCCCAGCCAGCGGGCGCTGCGCCCGCTCACGAGGCCGTACCCGGGTAGACGGCAGTCCGGAGTACGCTCCGGTGACATACCTGCATCCACGCCTCCAGCAAGGATCGGCCCGCCGGATTCCCGGGCCGGGCGTCATGGCGCAGGCGCTGCGGCCACGCCTGCGGCCAGGCGGGAAACCCGCCGGCACGACATTTACCTAGACGACATTTACTTAGGTGAGGCTAGCCTAACCACACAAGCCCGGCTTCCCCTATCGAACCCGCGGACCCGGCGGCGGTTCGTGAGCAAGGTCACGCTGGACGGGGCGTAGCTCGCTGCGAGTTAGCGGTGGGACACTCGGGTCACCCGACCTTTCGCCGACGGGGGGTTGGCGGGATTGACGGCTGAGAACTTCGATGACGGTCGCGCGGACGTTCCCGCGGCGGCGGCGGGACCGGTCGGGCGCGTCGTGGTGGTCGGCGCGGGCATCGCGGGACTGACGGTTGCGAACGCGCTGACGCACGCGGGCGTTGAGTGCGTGGTGCTGGAGGCCAGGGACCGGATCGGTGGCCGGCTGCACACGGTTGACCTGGCGGGCTTGCCGGTCGATCTGGGCGGGTCGTGGATACACATGCCGGCCGGGAACCCGATGAGCGCGTTCGCGCGGCAGGCCGGCGTCGGCCGCCGGAGCGCGGACCCGGTGCCCGAGATGGCCGGTTTCGACCGCGGCGAGGGCCGCCGCCTGTCGGCGGCCGAGGCCGGGGCGGTGCTCGGCCTGTACCTGGAGGCTTTTCCCGAGTCGGCCGGTCGGCTGGCTGCCGAGCTCGGGCCGGATGCGTCCGCGGCGGACGGGATCGAGGCGTTCATCGCCGGGTCCGGCCTCGCCCCCGGGTCGGCCAGGCGTGCACGCCAGATGCTGTACGCGGGCATTGAGGCCGAGTCCGCGGGACTGGCCGAGAGCCAGTCACTGCGGTGGATGTGGAACGAGCTCGAATACGGCGGGAACTACTTCGGCGATGTGCCGGACGGGGGCTACCGGCGCCTGGCGGGCGCGATGGCCGCCGGCGTGGACCTGCGTCTCGGGGTGGAGGTAGCCGAGGTCGCGATCTCGGCGGGCGGGGTGCGCGTGACGGGTGCCGACGGCACGTCTGAGGAAGGCTCCCACGTGGTGGTGACGGTTCCGCTGGGCGTGCTCAAACGGGGTGCGCCGCGGTTCTCGCCCGCGCTGCCGCCGGACCGGCTGGCGGCGATCGGACGGCTCGGGTTCGGCCGCTTCGAGAAGGTGGCGCTGCGGTTCGGCGAGCCGTTCTGGCGTGCCGCGGGCTTCCCGCACATGATGATCTTCCCGCGCGACCCGGGGGAGTGGATGGTCTGGGCGGTCGGGCAGGACGCGTTCGGCGCCGGGCCGGTGCTGGTCTTCTTCGTCTTCCACAGCGCGGCCGGCCGCCTGCTGGGCGCGAGCACGGACGGTGCGGCCCGGTGGGCCCTTGACATGCTGGCCGAGGCGACCGGCGGCCCGTGCCCGCGGCCCGCCGCGGTGGCCGTGACCTCATGGGCAACCGACCCGTACGCCGGCGGCGCCTACACCCACATCCCTCCCGGTGCCAGTCCCGGCGACGCCGACCTGCTCGGCGAGCCGGTCGGCGGACGCCTGCTGTTCGCGGGCGAGCACACCCAGAGCGCGCGGCTGGCCTACGCCGACGGCGCGATGACCAGCGGCATCCGCGAGGCAAAACGGCTGCTCGGCCAGCCCAGCGTTCGCCTTGGAGGGCACTGAGAAGCCAGACGAGACTCCTGGGGTTCCCCGGGCCGGACGGGGCATGGGCGGGTCTCAGGTTCGAGTCCCGGGCACCAGCACGTCACTGCCTACGTGAAGACACCGTCAGCTGGGCTGCCACAGCTCGACCCGATTGCCCTCAGGATCGGTGACCCAGCCGAATCGACCGACACCCTCCATGTCCTGAGTCTCCTTGGCTACGTCCGCTCCCTTGGCGCGCAATTGCGCGAGCATCGCATCCAGGTCGCGGACACGGAAGTTGAGCATGGTCTGCTGGGCGAGGGAGCCAAAGTACTCGGTCTCGGACTCGAAAGTCGCGAACACCGTCATCCCGGCTTCCTGACGCCACAGGCCGTTCTCATCGGCGTCCAGGCCCAGGCAGTCGCGATACCACGCACCCAGGGCCACCGGGTCGGCGGCCCGCATGAAGTATCCGCCAACTCCAAGCACACGTTCCATGCCGATATCGTGCCAGGACCGCAGTCGCGCTTCACACTCGTCTCAATCGCGGGCGAACGCGTTAACCCAGCCGGGACCAGGTGTGAGACGTCACCTGGATGCCTGTGCCGTGCGTCTCACACCGTACCCCTGCCTGCCCGGTAGCACCTTCGGGTGACCGATCGCCGCGCCGCGATATTCCACCCGGCAGGCACCTTCGGGTGACGCCCCACGCACGCCGGAGTTCGTACGGTTCCCGAAGAGCCAGGCCACCAGGGCCGGGCTGCCCGCCACCGGCTCCCGGGCGCAGGGTGGCTGACCGGGGAGATGAGAAACAGTGCAGCGGATCCGATTCCGCCGGCCAAGGGCCCGGCGCGAGCGCCCATGATCCTCGTCGCGCTGCTGCTGGCGGCGTTCCGCTAAGCCTGAGAGACCCAGATGTTCACTCACTTCCTCGGTACCGCCGCGACCGTCTATGGCGTGCTCGCCGCGCTTAAATCGCTCCTGCAGGCACGGCAGATGCTCGCCCGCCGCTCATCGGGTGATGTGTCGGCACTCTCTCTTGGCCTCTTATGCCGGCGGTTACGCGGTCTGGCTGGCCTACGGGCTCAGCACCGGCAGCATCCCGCTCATCGTCGCGGACGCCGTCGGCCTGCTCTGCGCAGGGCTGACGCTCGCTGTCACCCTGTCCCTTCGCGGCTCGCTTACCCGCCCTGCCACCTGGAACAGCCGCAACACGGCGTCAATCCCGCACAGACCGCAGCCCCACACCCCTGCCGCGGGCCATCCCGTGGCCTGAGGAGCGAGATGGACAGCATCAGCGAGATAGACAGCATCAGCGAGGAATACGGCGTCGATCAGGCGGCCACCGGCTCGGCCCAGTCTGAGCCGGTGGTCAGCGTGCGCGGCCTGGTGAAGCGCTACGGCAGCCACGAGGCGGTCGCGGGCATCGATCTGGAGGTGCGGCGGGGAGAGATCTTCGCCTTCCTCGGCCCGAACGGCGCGGGCAAGACCACCACGGTTGAGATCCTCGAAGGCTTCCAGCGGCGCACCGAGGGACAGGTTTGTGTTCTGGGGCACGACCCGGCCACCGCGGGCGGCGCCTGGCGGGACCGGGTGGGCGTGGTGTTGCAGGAGACCGAGCCCGAGCCCGGCCTGTCCGTCCGGGAGTGCCTGGCCATGTACGCCGGGTTCTACCGCGCGCCGCGGGATATCGACGAGACCATCGCCCTGGTGGGTCTCGCCGAGAAGGCGGGCGCGCTCGGCACCAGGCTGTCGGGCGGCCAACGGCGCCGGCTCGATTTCGCCCTCGCCCTCATCGGCGACCCAGAGCTCATCTTCCTGGACGAGCCGACCACTGGTTTCGACCCGTCCGCCCGCCGCGCCGCCTGGGAGGTCGTTGCCGGGCTGCGGCACCTCGGCAAGACCATCTTTCTCACCACCCATTACCTGGACGAGGCGGGGTATCTAGCCGACCGCATCGCGGTGCTGTGCGCCGGGCGCATCGTGGCTGAGGGCACGCCGGCCACGCTGGGCGGGCGCGACCACATGACCACCGCCATCAGCTTCACGCTCCCCGACCACGTGCACACGGGTGACCTGCCCCCGGGGCTAGGCCCGCTGGCCGAGCCAGGGCCGGGCGGATCGACCGTCATGCACAGCGACAGCCCGCTCGCCCACCTGCAGATGCTCGCAGACTGGGCGCTCGGCCGCGGCTTCGACCTTCCCGACCTCGACGTGCACCGCCCGAGCCTGGAGGAGGTCTACCTCTCCCTCACCGGGCCCGCGACCAGGAAGGATCAGCGATGATCAGGATGGCGCTGCACCTGTTCGGCTACGACCTGCGCGCCTTTGCCCGCAACCGCCAGTCGCAGTTCTTCACCCTGGCCCTGCCGGTGCTTTTCCTGGTGATCTTCGCGTCGGTGTTCGGCGGCAGCGGGAACACCACCGCGGTCGCAGGCGGCCAGATCAGCACGGCGGCGTACTACGTGCCCGGCATCATCGCACTGGGGGTTATCGCGGCGTGCTTCGGCAACCTGGTGGCCTCGGTGACCGCGCAGCGCGAACGCGGCGTGCTGAAGCGCCGCCGCGCAACCCCCGTCCCGGCCACTGCCGTCATCGCCGGGCGCGTGCTCACCGCGGTCATCATCGCGGTGGTCATGGCCGCCGTGCTGATCGGCGTCGGGTGGGCCGCCTACGGCGCCCACGTCCCCGGTCGCACCGCCCCGGCCCTCGCGGTCACCGTGGTGATCGGCGCCGCCTCCTTCTGCTGCCTTGGTTACGCGCTCACCTCGCTCATCCGCAACGAGGATGCCGCGCTGCCCACTACCACGGCGATCACGCTGCCGCTCTACTTCATCTCCGGGGTGTTCGTCGCCGTCACGGTACTGCCGCACTGGCTGGCCGACGTCGGAGAGATCTTCCCGGTCCGGCATCTTGCCAACGCGCTGCTCGTCGCCTACAACCCGCACACCACGGGGCTGGGGTTCGCCGGGCCTGACCTGCTGGTCGTGGCGGCCTGGGGAGCCGGGGGCCTTCTCATCGCCCTCCGCACGTTCAGCTGGCTGCCGCTCGGACGCTAACCCGGACAGCCACTCACCCACCGTCACGGAAGGAAGATCATGGCCACCGAAGTCCAGACCCACACCGGACGATGCTCCGCGCACGGAACCGTCCAGGCGGCGCGTGAGATCCCGCAAACGGGATTCCCCTTCGTCGTCTACGCCATCCGGCGGGCCATCGCCCAGCGCCGCCCGTTCCTCTGCCCAGAATGCGGGACAGCCGTCCAGACAGACGGGTCGGCAGCGGCTCGAGCGGGGTAGAGCCTTTGCCTTGGCAGCCATAGCTGCTGACCCATGCCCCTCCCGGCGCATCAACGCGAGCGCCGATAATGAGCATTATGTCAAGTTAGCGTGATGGGCACCCGTCCCCCGCGGCCTCGCACGGACTGGTGTCCTGTCTCACCGAAGGTGGTCCATTCTCATTGAATCTGGTCCGATCCGACGATTTGTCTCACCCGTAGACTGCCCGTGGTCAGGGACGGAGAGCTGGTCGGCGTTCTGTCTCTCGGAGATCTGGCCAAGGACCGCGATGCCGGACCGCCGCTAGCCGACATCTCAGCCGCGTCGCCAAATCACTAGGAAGTTCAGCGGTAGAAGCTGCGGGCCCAGCGAGGCGCTCATGGGGTGGCGCGCAGATCAAGGGTGTTCTGGGCGCTGATATCGGGGTGTTTGTTCAGCCCGTCCAGGGCGCCGCTTGTCCGAGCGGAGCCAAGCGGCTTAGCTGAGCCTGTCCTTGCGCACCGGTAACGCATGCGTTACGGTAACTAGATTGTTACCGAAGACAGAGGATGCGGAGTTGATGCGGTCCTACGAGGCAAATTCGATGATCGCGTCGAGTCCGGAGGCCGTGTGGGCGGTGCTGACGGACGGGGCGGCCTGGCCGTCGTGGGACTCGGGCGTGGACGGAGTGGACGGCCAGATTGCGCCCGGTGAGAAGATCACGATCCGGTCTCAGGTGGCCCCCGGCCGGGCCTTCCCGGTCATGGTGACGGACTTCGATCCGCCGGCGCGGCTGCGGTTCAGTGGCGGCATGCCGCTGGGCCTGTTCCGGGGCGTGCGGACGTTCGAGGTGGCACCGGACGGCAGCGGGGGAACGGCGTTCCATGTCCGCGAGGAGTACACCGGGCCGCTGCTGGGGCTGATCTGGCGGTCGATGCCGGATCTCGGACCGTCCTTCGACCGGTTCGCCAAGGGGCTCAAGCGCCGGGTCGAGACGGGCCGCTGATACTGATGCCGCACGCGGAGGCTTGCGGGGATCCGTTTGAAGCACTGGGGGACCCGAACCGGCGCGAGATCCTGCGCCTGCTGAGCGGCGGCGACAAGCCGGTGCACGAGATCGCGGCGGCGCTGCCGATCAGCCGCCCGGCAGTATCGCGGCATCTGCGGTTGCTGAAGGATGCCGGGATGGTGGCAGAACAGGCGCATGGCACCCGCCGCATCTACCACTTGCAGGAGGAGGGGATGCGGGCGGTGCAGGCCTATCTCGAACGGGTATGGGGGGAAGCCGCGATCCGGTTCCGGCTGCTGGCCGAGAACTCCGATTCGGGCGCCGGGCGGTGAGCTCGCCGCTGCGCGTCACCTTCGACGTGGCCTGCCCGGCTGAGCACGCGTTCGCCATGTGGACGTTGCGGATCGGGACGTGGTGGCCGCCGGATCACACGGTCACCGGCGACCGGGACCTGGCCGTCGTGCTGGAAAGCGGCGTCGGCGGCCGGATCTACGAGCGGACCGCCGGGGGGGTCGAGCACGACTGGGGCGTCGTGACCGTCTGGGATCCGCCGAAGCGGCTGGCGTACCTGTGGCACCTGGGTCGGGACCGCAGCCAGGCCACCGACGTCGATATCCGGTTCGTCCCCCGGGGCCCAGGCGATACCCGGGTCGAGATCGAGCACCGGGGCTGGGAACGCCTGGGCGGAACGGCGGACGTCTGGCGGGACCGCAATCGGATCGGCTGGCAAACCCTCCTGCCGCACTTTGCGGCAGCAATCACCGCAGGAGACCGCTGATGGCTGCAGGCAGCAAACCAGATCCGATCGATTCGCTAACAGGGGAACGCGTCATGAACCATGCCACCGTCGTCCGCTACACCACCCGCCCCGAGACCGCCGACGAGAACGAAAAGCTGATCAGGGCCGTATTCGCCCAGCTCGCCGAACAGCTGCCCACAGGGCTCCGCTACGTTGCCATCCGGCTCGATGACGGAGTCAGCTTCATGCACGTGGCGGTCCTGGAAGACGATCACAACCCGCTGGTCGCACTCCCCGCATTCGGCGAGTTCGTATCGGCCATCAACGAGCGCTGCATCGACGGACCGACACCGGCTAGCGGGACAGTGGTCGGCGCATACGGCACCGCCGGCTGACTGCCCGACCTTCACGATCAGCGCTTCCCTGAATCCCCGCCATCGCCCGCCGCGCATCCTGCTGCCTGCCGTGGGATGGTGCCCGGGGCCGGGGCGATTAGTTTTGCGCTGATGGCCAGTCTTAACTGGTGGGGCCTGCCGGGGTTGCGCCGCAACCGGCCGGGCGGCCACTGCCGATGCCGCGATTGGAGCGATACCGATGCTTGCGCCGGTCACCACGTTCGACCAGCAATACAGCGATCCTGCCGCGACTGCCGTGGAGTGGGAGGAGACCCAGGAGGTCTTGGCCGCCGCGGAGTTGTTCTGGGTTTCCACAGTCCGGGCCGATGGCCGACCGCATGTCACTCCGGTCGTCGCGGCGTGGGCCGAGGGGGCCATCTGGTTTTCCACGGGTGCCGATGAGCAGAAGTTTGCCAACCTGTGCGCCAACCCGCATGTGGTGCTGACCACCGGCTGCAACAGGTGGGACCAGGGGCTGGACGTCGTGGTGGAGGGCGATGCGGTGCAAGTGACCGACGATGCCGTGCTCAGCCGCGTCGCCGGGGCATTCGCCGCCAAGTGGGACGGGCGGTGGCAGTTCACCGTTCGCGATGGCTGTTTCCGCGGCCCGGATGGCAGTGGTGCGGCGAGGGTGTTCTCGGTCACGCCGGTCAAGGTGTTCGCCCACGCCAAGGGTGATCCGTTCGGCGCTACGGCGCACAGGTTCCCGGGTGGCGGGCAGAGCGGGTGAGAGCCGTTGTGATCACCGGCGACCGCGCCGCGGCGCTGGATGCCGGTTATCGATGATCTGATGCGTCCCCGGCGTCGGTGCCAGGAGCGGAGTAACTGTCGTCGGACGGCTTGTAGGGGCGGAACTGCACCTCGAACTGCCCGTCGAGCGCCGTCGCGAGAGAAACCAGGGTCCGGAGGGTGAGGTTCTCCCCCCCTGACAGCACCTGGCTGACCCGCCCCGGGGATACGCCCATCCGTCCGGCGAGGTCGGCCCGGGTCACGCCGTCCTCGCGCATGCGCCAGTTGACCTCGTTCGTGACCTCGGTGATCAGGCGCGACAACTCCGCGTCGATCCGGACGTCGTCGGCCTCGGCCTCATGGCTGGAGGGAACGCCTCGTCGAAAGCTCATGGACGGCTCCCAGTCCTGTCGCGTCCCCCGCATACTTAGCTGAAGCTAAACATTAAGGTAAGCCTAAACGTGGGTAACGTCAAGGCCACGGGTGGCTGACCCTGGCGGGCGCCCGGTTTCGCTGGCTGCCGCCGTCGTGACCACGGCCGGAACTCGAACCGGTCGCGTGCCGCTCGGCGCGTGATGGTAAACGTTCCGAATTGATGCGCACAAGCGATGACGCCTGGATGGATCGTGAATGACCTGTGACCATATTGTGTGGGAGCGGCGGACGCACAGCAGGGGTGGGCGGATGCCAAGCTGGGTCGTAGGCATCGCCGTCACTCTTGCCGTGTCGCTGATTTCCGCGTACGGGTTCTTGCTGCTGCGGTGCCGGGGTCAGGGTATCCGTTCGGGCCGCACAGCAGGCCGTGGGCGATCACGGTGGTCCTCATCACGGCCGCCATTTCGACCGTGCTGGGCGTGGCCGCGGTCGCGGTCGGCCACCATGTACGCGCGGCCTACATAGCCCTCCTCGTGCCCAGCGTCCTCTGGCTGGGAAAGGCGTCCGCCCAGCGCCGCCGCAGATCCGGGCGCCTGGTCCCCCGGCAGCTGGCCGGCCATGTCATGCTCCCCCTGCGCCGCCTGGACGACGGCATGGGTGACGACTTGCAGGATTGGTGCGATGCCAGGTCCAGAGCGGTATCGGGGCGGCCGCAGCAGGTCGCGGACGCGGCCCAGTGTCGAACGCGGGCAAGTACGACACCAGCGATCCGCCGCGGCTTGCCCGGCGGCTGCAGAGCGAGGCGGAGAACGAGCTGTACCTCCTGCTGGCCTGGGCCTACCGGCGCGGGCATCACAAGCTGCTGATCTACCCGTTCCGGCCGGCGCCGTCTGCGCACCGAGGGCACCGGCCAGGCCCGCGAGCCGGGACCGGCGGTCGGCTAGCGGCAGTCAGGCCTGGCCGCAGGCATGCGCGTCGTCGAGCCGCGCGGCCGGGTGCGCGCTAGGATCGGCGTCGGCACGTGTGCGTGCCGCGCTCACAGGGAAACAGATGGTCATCGGGCCCGTGCCCGCACGGCCGGACCGACGATATCTGTCCCGGGCCGCGAGCACTCCCGGCGGCTGCGCCCGACGTGACAGGAGGTGGTCGGCTCATGACCATTGGCGGGAGCATTCTGCTCATCGTGGCGGGCGCGATCTTGCGGTACGCCATCACCTGGTCCCCCAACTACGTGGACCTGCGGCTCATCGGCCTGATCCTGATGATCGCCGGCGCCGCCGGGCTGATCATCGCGCTGACGCTCCTGTTCATGCGACGCCGCGGATCCAGGCCCCGCACCGAGGTCTACGAGGAGCGTCGTTACACCGAGCCTGGCCGTCCTTACGACGACCCGCAGCGCCGTTACGACCAGCCGCAGGACCGCTACGCCGACCCCCAGCGCCCGTACGACGACCCTCAGCGCCGGTACGACGACCCTCAGCGCCGCTATGACCAGCCGCAGGGCAACTACGACCAGCCGCAGGGCAACTACGACCAGCCGCAGGCCACCTATGACCAGCCTTCGGGCCGCTACGATGAGCCGACGCAGCCCTACGGTGAGTCCGATCGCTACGACGAGCGGCGGTACTCCGATCCCCCGGCCTGATCGGTGAGGCGGTAGCGGCACTGCCCGCCGGTTTCGCCCTCGAAGCGGAACCCCGCGCTGACCAGGGACCGGCGGCTCGGTACGTTGCCCGGATCGGTGTGCGCGAGCACGGCGGTGACGCCGGGCTGGCCGAGCAGCCAGCGCGCCAGAGCGCGGACGGTCTGCCTGCCGTAGCCGCGGCCCCGGTAAGGCGCGGCGAGACCGTAGCCGATCTCCACCACACCGGCCGGATCGGGCGGAGCGTGTGTGCCGCACTCCCCCACCACCGCATCGTCCAGGGTGATCAGCCAGCACCTGTTGAGCCCCAGCGCGGCCATCCGCAGCCCGTCCATGCTGTCTTCGTGCGGCCACCCCTCCCCCGCCCGGATCCGGCTGAAGTCACCGGCCGTGAGGGCGGCCGCGGCCGCCGCGCTGACCGGCTGCAGGACGAGATCCGCCGTGCTGACCGGTACGCCGGCCGCGACCGCCGCACGCATCTCCCGCTCGGACCCGGACATGCCGACCGTTCTATACCGGCCCGCGCCCTTCCCGCCAGGGTTTTACCCCGCGTGTCACGGGGCGGTACAGGTGTCCTGGCGCCAGTGCGCGGGCCGCGCCAGCGAGGCCGGCAGCCTGGTGGCGGCGTCGCCGCGGGCCGCATCGAGCTGGGACTGGGTGAGGAAGATGGACCCGGCCAGGTCGGCCCCGGCCAGGTCGGCGCCGCGCAGGTCGGCGCCGGTCAGGTCGGCGCCGGTCAGGTCAGCTCCGGCTAGGTCGGCCCCCAGCAGGCGGGCTCCCCGCAGGCTGGCGCCGCGCAGGCTGGCACCTCGCAGGTCGGCCCCGATGAGATCGGTGCCCCGGTAGTCAGCCCGCGATCCCGGCGGCCCGAGGCCGGCCCGGGCGAGCTCGCTCGCCCGCACCAGCAGCGCATTGACCTGCTGCCGGCGGGCGGTCATATCCAGAGCGAGCAGAGTGTCGGCGCGACTGGCGGTCAGCCGCTCGATCTGCCCGAGCGCGCTTCGGAGTTCCTCGTGCAGCGGGCCAGCGGCCGGCAGCGCCAGCGCTTCGGCCAGGTACCAGAGCAGCTCGTGCAGCTGGCGCATGACAGGGAACGCGGCGAACATCTGCCCGGCGGTATCTGGGTCCCGCCGCCAGTCCTGGCCGCCGAAGGTGACCTGGGCGACCTTCTGGCCGGCGCCGAAGCAGTCGTAGACGGCGCAGCCGGGGAAGCCCCGCGGCCGGAGCTGGCGGTGAATGCCGCAGCGAAAGCCCGCACTCAGGTGCGGGCACGGCTGTCCCGCGGCCTTGTCGATGGCGAAATCCGCCGAGACGGAGAAGGCCGGCACCACGCAGCAGAGCCCGAAGCAGCGCTCGCAGTCAGCCCGCAGATCCGGCCGGTCCGGCACTGCCTCAGCCCGTGGTCCTGGTCAGCGCGACCACGGGGATGATGCGCTCGGTGCTGGCCTCGTGATCGGCGAAGAACCGGTAGCTCTCCTTGAGCATGGACCATGCCCCGGCCCGGTCCGCACCCTCGAGGGTAGAGGCCAGCGCCGGGTAGATCTCGTCGCCGGCCTCTACCGTGACCCGGGGATCGGCGACCAGGTTGCGATACCAGTCCGGGTGCTTCGGCGCGCCCGCGTTGGACGCGACCACGAGCAGCCGGCCGCCGTCGCGGTGGAACATCATCGGCGTCGTGCGGCGCTGCCCGGTCCTGGCTCCGGTGGTGGTGAGCAGGACGATCCGGTCCCGGTGCATGCCCTCGATCTCGCCGCCGGCCCGGAACTGCTCGATCACACGGCGGTTGATGTCCCTGATGTCCATCCGCGTCTCCCGGCCTCCGCCCGCGGGGCCAGCCTATTGCGGCGGGCCCGCCGGCCCTGGTGTCGCCGCCCGGCTCGCCCGCCGGGGGGCCGGGTCTTCTGCCGCGGCCAGCTGCTCGGTGGCCTCCTGGCCGGCGGTGGCGGTGCGGCGCAGGAAGCCGGCCAGGAGCTGGAGCTCGGCGCCGGTGTACCCGGCGCAGATCTGGTCCATCAGCGTGTTCATCCCGGCGTAGAGACCGAAGATCTCCGGGTTGCGGTCGCGGCGGGCCCGGACGGTGACGGCCCGCCGGTCGGCCGCGCCGGGGTCGCGTTCCCTGCTCACCCAGCCGCCGCGCTGCAGCCGGTCCAGGATGCCGGTCATCGTGGCCGGGTGCAGGCCAGCCCGGCGGGCCAGCTCGCCGGGGCTGAGCGGGCCGTGCCTGAGTACCAGCTCCAGGCAGTCCAGGTCGCTGTCCCTGAGGTCAAGCCGCGCGCTGACCCGGTGGTCGAGCAGGGACAGCTGGCTACTCAGCTCGCGCAGCGACTGCTTGACCGCGGTGGTCTGCCGTCGCCGGTGCCGGGCCGAGCCCGCATCGTCAGATAGTACAGAATTCATATGATATTTTTCTCGTATTATACAATATTCGGAGTAAGAATATACCGGAACAGGTACAGGGAGTAGCACGTGAAGCTCACTATCTTCGCAGCCACCGGCGGCATCGGCCGGCAACTGCTCGAGCAAGCCGTCGACGCCGGTCACGACGTCACCGCGGTGGTACGCAATCCGGGCAAGCTGTCCCGGCCGGTACGCGCCGTCACCGCCAACATGACCGCCGCCGACCCGGCGGCGGTGGAAGCGGCGGTCGCTGGGGCCGGCGCGGTCCTGTCCGGGCTCGGCCCCCGGTCGAATGCCGACGCCGGGGTCGCCGCGCAGGGCACGCAAGCCATCGTGGCCGCGATGCAGGCCGCCGGCGTCCGGCGCATCGTCGCGGTCAGCGCCGCTCCGGTGAGCACGATACCCACGCCCGGCCGCCCCCGGCCGCCGGAGCACGACCCCGGTGACGGGTTCTTCATGCGGTACCTGCTCAGTCACGTGGCCAGCGCGACGCTCGGCAAGGTCTTCGCCGACCTCGCGCAGATGGAGGACATCCTGGCCGCCAGCGGCCTGGACTGGACCGTGGTCCGGCCGCCCCGGCTGACCGGCAAGCCTGCGACCGGCAGCTACCGCACGGCATTCGGCCAGAACCTGCGCGGCGGCCTGTCGGTTCCGCGCGCCGATGTCGCCCGCTACATGCTGAGCGTGCTCGGCCAGCCGGACACGATCAAGCAGGCCATCGGCATCGCCAGCTGACGGCCCGGGCCGGCCCCGGGTGAACAGGGCGACCGGACGGCTAGACGCGCCGCTGGACGCGGAGCAGGTACTGCTTGCGGTCGAGCGGGTTGTGGTCGGTTCTCGGCCGGGCCGGGATCTCGCCGCTGACCGCCCGGTAACGGCCGAACTCCCAGTCGAGCACGCCCTCGCCGCGGGTCAGCCCGGGCAGCTGCCGCTCCAGCTCGCTCAGCCGGGCCGCCGGGATCTCGCCTTCGAGCAGGCACGACGAGCCCCGGGTGGAGGGGGCGCGCGGGATCGCGCGCAGCCGGGTCAAGGCCGGCACTATCGACCCGATCGTGTCCGCCGGGGCCTCGAGGCGAAACCGGTGCATCGGCTCGTACACGGTCGTGCCGGCTTGTTCCAGCGCGCTCGCCAGGACCAGCGGGGTCAGGCTGCGGAAGTCCCCCGCGGTGCTCGACATGCTCTTGTCGAAATGGGCGTGCGCGTGGCTCTGCCGCGGCCAGTAGCCGGTGTGCGTCAGGGTGACCGTGCAGTCGGTGACCTGCCAGCCGCGCAGCCCCTGCCGCAGCGTCTCGTGCACGGTCTCCTCGACCGCCTTGAAGAACGCGACCGGCATGGTACCGAGCCGGTCGCCCGCCACCCGGTAGCAGACGCCGGAGCCGGCCGCGGCCGGGACTACGCGCAGCCCCACCGTGGCCAGGAACGGATTGGGCGCCTGGTTGATGAACTCGACGACTGCGCCGCTGCCCGCCGGGCGCTCGATGCAGATCGTCGTGCTGTCACTGAAGCTGACGCCGATGCCGTAGTCGCTGGCCAGCGTGGCCTGGATGACCTCCTTCTGCACCTCGCCGTAGAGCGAGACGAAGATTTCCTGCCGGACGTCGTCTTGGCGCAGGTTGATCAGCGGGTCCTGCTCGGCCAGCTGTTCGAGTGCGGAAAGCAGCGCGCCACGATCGGCGCGGCGGTCCGGGACCACGACGGTCTCCAGCGTCGGCGGGGCGAAGTGGTTACGGCCCGGCACCGCCGCGCGCAGTGAGCCGATCGCGTCGCCGATCCTGACGCCGTCCAGTCCCCAGAGCTTGCCGATCTGCCCCGCGGCGACCGAGGCACGCCGGACAGCGGGGCCGCGGTCGAAGACGCTGATCGCGGTCACCTTGCCGCCCCCGTTCCTGCCGAACGGCAGCCGGTCCCTGACCCGCGCCGTCCCGGAGAGCATACGGACGTAGGCGACCTTCTCGCCGGCCTGGCCGCGTTCGACCTTGAACACGGTGCCCGCAACCGGGCCATCCGCGTCGCCCCCGGCTGCGGGCAGCAGGTCGCGGATGCCCGCGGCCAGCGCGCCGGTGCCCGCGCCGGTGATCGCCGAGCCGAAGAACACCGGGTGCACCAGCGCCCGCCTGGTCTGCGCAGCCAGGGTGCGGCGGAGGCGGCGGTAGGACACCGACGTCTCGTCGCGGACGAAAGCGGACAGCAGCGCGTCGTCGTGCTCGGCGAGCAGGTCAGTCAGCCGGGCGGTGAAGCCGCCGTCGGCCGCGGTGTAGGGCGTGTAGCGCGCGCCGGGGGCGCCCGGGTTGCCGGCCGATCCCATCGCGATGACCGCCGGGGACAGCTTCGCCGCGATGTCCGCCAGGGCGCGGCCGCCGTGCGCGCCGCTGCGGTCGATCTTGTTCACGAAGATGAGGGTGGGGATGCGCAGCCGCCGCAGCGTGCGCATCAGCACCCGGGTCTGCGCCTGCACGCCCTCGACCGCGGAGACCACCAGTACCGCGCCGTCCAGGACGTTCAGCACCCGCTCCACCTCGGCGATGAAGTCCGGGTGGCCGGGCGTGTCGATCAGGTTGACGGTGACATCGCCGATGGCGAAGGACACGACGGCGGACTTGATCGTGATGCCGCGCTGCCGCTCCAGCGCCAGGGTGTCGGTCTGGGTGCTGCCGTCATCAACGCTGCCGACCTCGTCGATGACCCCGGCGGCGTACAGAAGCCGCTCGGTCAGCGTCGTCTTACCGGCGTCTACATGCGCCAGGATTCCCAGGTTGAGCGTGCTCACGAAGCGTCATGTCCTTCGGATAGGCGAAAACCTCCCTCGGTGAAGACACGGACGCTGCTCGCATTTCACTCCCTGGCTGACCGGATGCTGGGCCGAGTACAGCAGACCGCGTTCGGCCGGGCAACTCATTTACCGCGGGCCGGCCTCGGCCAGCCGGCGGCGCAGGAAACGCCGCTCGGCCTCGGTGCGGACCAGCTCCAGCGCCTCGCCGTAGGCCGCGGCGGCCTCCTGGTCACGGCCGAGGCGGCGCAGCAGATCGGCCCGCGTCGCGGGCAGCAGGTGGTAGCCGGCCAGCTCCCCCGACGCCTGCAGCCGCGCAACGAGCTCGAGACCCGCTTGCGGCCCCTCGGCCATGCCCACCGCCACCGCCCGGTTCAGCCGGACGACCGGGGAGGGCACCAGCCGCGCGAGCTGACCGTAGAGCGCGGCGATCTCGGCCCAGTCGGTGTCGGCCGCGGTGGCCGCGGTGACGTGGCAGGCGGCGATGGCCGCCTGCACCTGGTAAGGGCCGGGTCGCCCCTGCCGCAGCGCGCCGTCGAGCAGGGCCGCGCCCTCGGCGATCTCCGCGGCATCCCAGCGACCCCGGTCCTGCTCCTCCAGCGTCACCACGTCGCCCGCGGCATCGAGCCGGGCGGCGCGGCGGGCGTCGTGCAGCAGCATCAGCGCGAGCAGCCCTGCCGCTTCCGGCTCGCCCGGCATCAGCCGGGTCAGCACCCGGCCCAGCCGGATCGCCTCGGCGGTCAGGCCCTGCCGCAGGAGGTTGGCGCCCGACGAGGCCGAGTAGCCCTCGTTGAACAGCAGGTACAGCACTCCCAGCACGGCCGGCGTGCGCTCAGGCAGCAGGTGCGCCGGGGGCACCCGGTAGGGGATCCTCGCCTGCCGGATCTTCTGCTTGGCCCGGACCAGCCGCTTGGCCATGGTCTGCTCGCCGACCAGGAAGGCCCGGGCTATCTCCTCGGTGGTCAGCCCGGCCAGGGTGCGCAGGGTCAGCGCGACCTGGGCCTCCAGGGGCAGCGCCGGGTGGCAGCAGGTGAACATCAGCCGCAGCCGGTCGTCGGGCACGGCGTGCTCGCCGGGCCCGGCCTCGGGTTCCGGCGGGTACGACGCGGCCGCCACCTCCCGCAGCTTCGCGGCACCGACCGCGTCCCGGCGCAGCTTGTCGGTGGCGCGGTTGCGCGCGGTCGTGGTCAGCCAGGCCCCGGGGCGGCGCGGAATTCCGTCCCTCGGCCAGCGCTGCAGGGCCGCGGCGAAGGCATCCTGCGCGCACTCCTCGGCGAGGTCCCAGTTCCCGGTGACCCGGATCAGCGTGGCGACGACCCGGCCCCACTCGTCCCGGAACGCCTGGGTCACTGCGGCCTCGACGTCGGCGGTCATGACGGCTCCTCCTCGGCACTGCCCGGCCCACCCTACGACGTGATCGCTGCCACTCTTCATGCGCTAGTGCCGGACAAACCGGGATAAAACCGGGCACAAACCGGTCCTACTGCGTGAAAAGTCGTGATGATCATGAATCGCGGTCGGGCGGGCGGTGGGCGGGGGGGCGACGGTGGGCGGGGGGCGGACAGCGGCCCTGATCTCGCGGGCGTCAGCCGGCGGGCCGTACCGTGGTCTGGACCACGAGTTACGCCCCGACGGCGGAGGCCTCATGACCGAGCAGGACTTCCTGACCGTGACCGACAGCCGGACCGGCCACGAATTCACGATCCCGATCACCGACGGAACGATCCGGTCCACCGACCTGCGGCAGATCCGGGTGTCGGAATCCGACCACGGGCTGATCAGCTACGACCCGGGGCTGCTCAATACCGCCGTCGCGCGCAGCCGGGTCACGTTCCTGGACGGCGAAGCCGGGGTGCTGGAGTACCGCGGCTACCCGATCGAGCAGCTGGCCGCGAACGCCAGCTTCCTCGAGGTGGCCTACCTGCTCATCTACGGGCACCTGCCGTCCGAGGGCGAGCTGGCCGGCTGGGTCGAGGACATCAGCATGCACACGTTCGTGCACGAGAACATCAAGGACTTCATGCAGGGCTTCCGGTACAACGCGCACCCGATGGGGATGCTGCTCGCCTCGGTCGGCGCGCTGTCCACCTTCTACGCGGACGCGAACGTCTGGGACAACCCCGAGTCCACCGACTTGCACATCCGGCGGCTGATCGCGAAGGTGCCCACGCTGGCCGCGTTCGCGCACCGGCACAACCTCGGCCTGCCCTACGTGTACCCGGACAACGGCCTGAGCTACACGGCCAACTTCCTGTCCATGCTGTTCAAGATGTCCGAACGGCAGTACCAGCCCGATCCGCGGGTCGAGCGAGCGCTGGAGACGCTGTTCATCCTGCACGCCGACCACGAGCAGAACTGCTCGACCACCGCCGTCCGGGTGGTGGGCTCCTCGCACGCCGACCCCTACTCCTGCGTCGCGGCGGGCATCGGCGCCCTGTACGGCCCGCTGCACGGCGGCGCGAACGAGGCCGTGCTCAAGATGCTGGTCAGGATCGGCGACATCGGCAACGTGCCAGGCTTCATCGACGGGGTGAAGCAGGGCAAGGAGCGGCTGATGGGCTTCGGGCACCGGGTGTACAAGAGCTACGACCCGCGGGCCCGGCTGATCAAGCAGGCCGCGGACGACGTGTTCGAGGCCAGGGGCACCAGCCCGCTGCTGGACATCGCGCTCGAGCTGGAGAAGCGGGCGCTGGAGGACGACTACTTCGTCAGCCGCAAGCTGTACCCGAACGTCGACTTCTACTCCGGCCTGATCTACCAGGCGCTCGGCCTGCCGCAGGAGATGTTCCCTGTCCTGTTCGCGCTGGCCAGGACCAGCGGCTGGGTGGCCCAGTGGCTGGAGATGGTGCACGACCGCGAGCAGAAGATCGTCCGTCCGCTGCAGGTCTATACCGGCGACCGCGGCCTGGAGTACAAGAGCCTGGAGGGGCGCGGCTGACCGCGCAGCAGTTCGGTAAGATAACTAGTTGCCATCAAGCAACTAATCGCGGATAGGCTGTGCAGACGTGCGGGAAGAGGTGCCGGTCGGGGGCGACCGCTATAAGTGGGTAGCGCTTTCTAACACCACCCTCAGCATCACGATGGCGACCATCGACGCCTCGATCGTGATCATCGCGCTGCCCGCCATCTTCCGCGGCATCCACCTGGATCCGCTTGACCCTGGCAACGTGAGCTACCTGCTCTGGATGATCATCGGCTACCTGCTGGTGCAGTCCGTGGCGGTGGTCTCGCTGGGCCGGCTCGGCGATATGTACGGCCGGGTGCGCATCTACAACCTGGGTTTCGTCGTCTTCACCCTGGCCTCGATCACGCTGTCGCTGGACCCGCTGACCGGCCAGGCCGGGGCGCTGTGGCTGATCGGGTGGCGGTGCGTGCAGGCGTTCGGCGGCGCGATGATGATGGCCAACGCGGCGGCGATCCTGACCGACGCGTTCCCGGCCAAGCAGCGCGGCATGGCGCTGGGCATCAACCAGATCGCCGGCATCTCCGGGCAGTTCATCGGGCTGCTGCTCGGCGGCCTGCTGGCCGCCTGGGACTGGCGCCTCGTGTTCTGGGTGAACGTGCCGATCGGCGTGTTCGGGACGATCTGGTCCTACCGCAGCCTGCGCGAGATCTCGACCAGCAGGCGGGCCCGGATCGACTGGCCGGGCAATATCACCTTTGCGCTCGGCGCCAGCCTGCTGCTGGTGGCCATCACCTACGGGATCCAGCCGTACGCCGGGCACCCGACCGGGTGGTCGAACCCGAAGGTGATCGCCGGCCTGGCCATCGGCGTGGCGCTGCTCGCCGTGTTCTGCGTCATCGAGACGAAGATCGCCGAGCCGATGTTCCAGATGAGCCTGTTCAAGATCCGGGCCTTCGCCGCGGGCAACGTGGCCAGCCTGCTCGGCGCGATCGCCCGCGGCGGGCTGCAGTTCATGCTGGTCATCTGGCTGGCCGGCATCTGGCTGCCGCTGCACGGCTACGACTACCTGGTCACGCCGCTGTGGGCCGGCATCTACCTGCTGCCGCTGACCGCGGGGTTCCTGATCGCCGGCCCGATCTCCGGCTACCTGTCCGACCGGTTCGGTCCGCGGCCGTTCGCTACCTCCGGCCTGCTCGTGGCCGCCTGCGCGTTCACCGGCCTGCTGCTGATCCCGGTGCAATTCCACTACTGGGAATTCGCCGTGCTGATCTTCCTCAACGGGGTCGGCTCCGGGCTGTTCGCCTCGCCGAACACGTCGGCCATCATGAGCGCGGTCCCGGCGCAGCACCGCGGCGCGGCCTCCGGGATGCGGGCCACCTTCCAGAACTCCGGCATGTCCTTGTCGATCGGTATCTTCTTCTCGCTGATGATCGCCGGGCTGGCGGCTACGCTGCCCCGGACGCTGGCCAGCGGGCTGCGGTCGCAGGGCGTCCCGGCCGCGGTCGCCGCGCATGTCGCCCACCTGCCGCCGGTGAGCACGATGTTTGCCGCGCTGCTCGGCTACAACCCGGTGGCCCACCTGCTCGGCCCCAGCGGGACGCTGGCCACCCTGCCGCGCCGCAGCGTCGCGGTGCTCACCGGCAAGCAGTTCTTCCCGCACCTGATCTCCGGGCCGTTCCACCACGGCCTGATCATCGTGTTCACCGCGGCCGCCATCATGTCGGTCATCGGCGCGGTGATTTCGCTGCTGCGCGGCAAGCAGTTCTACTACGGCGAGCCGGGCGACGCCGGCGTGCCGCTGTCCCCCACCGCCGTGGCCTCGGGCGGCGGCCCGGCCAGCCCGAACGGGGAGCCAAGCGCGAGCGCCAGGCCAAGCGCGAGCGCCAGCCCGAACGCGAGCGCCAGCCCGAACGTGAGCGCCAGGCCGAACGGGAGCGCCAGCCCGAACGTGAGCGCCAGGCCGAACGTGAGCGCCAGGCCGAACGTGAGCGCCAGCCCGAACGTGAGCGCCGGAACGCCCGCCCAGCGCGCGGACACCGGGCGGTCGGCACCCGATCCCCCGTCCGCCGGCCGCGCCTAGGCCCAGGCCCGGCCGGGACGGCCGGCCGGGCCGTGGCCGGGCAGGACAGGGGCGTGGCTACCAGGCCGCCGCCATGGCGTGGCCGCCGGCGGCCGCTTCCTCCGCGGCCAGTGCCTCGGTCAGTTCCGCGGGCCCGGGTGCGTGCACGGTCGCCGCCTGGCCGTGCACGCGGGGACGCGTCCGGGTCGCGTACCACCAGCCCCGGTCAGAGATCCAGACGTGATAGCCGGGGTAAGCGCGCTCGATCTGGCCGGCCGCCTCCGTGCTGACAGCCGGCAGCGGCCGTTCCGGCGTCACGTCCTGGTCTCCATGATCTTTCCTCCGGCCGCCCGGGGCGGCGTGCCTGCTTTCGCGGAAGGCTACGAGGTGAACGGCTCCAGCAGGTGGCTGAAGGCCCACGGGGACTGCGTGATGCCCGAGCAGGTGTTGCTGTCGGTGGTGCCAGGGCAGCCGCCGTTGTCGCGCTGCAGGGCCCAGATCGACAGCCAGCTCATGTGCCAGCGCAGGGCGAAGGCCTTCACCTCGGCCATGGCGCGCACCGAGGTGGTCTCGATCTTGCCCCGGTCGTCGATGCCGGGCAGCAGGGTCATCCCCTCCAGCTGCCAGAGCCGCCGCGCGCTGTCCTTGGGGAACACGCCGGACAGCTGGTTGTGCACGTTGAGCGCGGCGGCCATCGCGGCGGCGGACATGTCCACCCGGCCCTCGTGCGTCTCGTAGTAGTCGAAGGTCATGATGTTGACCACGGTGATCCGGACGTGGTGGGCGACCGCGTTCTTGATCACGTTAAGCCCGTTCGGGTCCAGGCCGTACGGCTCCACCGGGATCGTGAAGTTGACCTGCAGGCTGATCCCGCGGGCGGCGGCCCAGGCCTGGGCCTTCGCGATGGCCTCGCTGCGGCGGGTGATGCCGGCGATGTTGTTCAGCGACCTGTCCTCGACATCCATGTCCAGCCGGGTCACGTGGTACTTGCTGACCAGCAGTTCGTACGCGGCGGCGATCTTGCTCACGCTGGTGCAGGAGTCGGCGATCTCGGTGCCGCCGTGGTCGGCGCTGAAGCCGCCGAACGAGGGGATCACGTTGCCGCCCGCGCGGCGCAGCGCGGCGATCTGGGCCAGGTAGTGCCCCCCTGACAGCGGCTGCTTGCCGTTCCAGGTGGCCGTGCACGACCCCTTCTTCGCCGTCTGGATGAACGCGAGGGTGAGATAGCGCGCGCCGGATTGCCTGGCGATCTTGGGGATGCTGGTGGGCAGGTAGGCCTCGAAGTACGGCGCGTACACCCGGGACGGGATCGGCGTCATGGCCGTCCGGCCGGCCGGCGCGGCCGAGGCCGCGGTGCCCGCCCAGGCCGATACGGCCAGCGCGGCGGCCGCGGTCAGGGTGAGGGCCCGGGTGCGGGGATGGCGGAGTCTCACTGGTTGCTCCCTTCTGAGCAGCGGTCACGCGGGCGGCCGCCGGCGGCCGGGGCGGCGGTCAAGGCGCGGGCGCGGCGACGTGGCTGGTGGCCACGTTCCAGCCGGACAGGCTGATCACGGGGGTGGCGCCGTGCAGGTCCGCCGAGTCGTAGCTGACCGTCAGCGTCTGCGACTGGCCCGGCCAGAGCGAGATGTCGTTGCCGTTCCACGTCGAGGAGCGCAGCTCGCTGTTGCCCGCACGCACGCCGCCGCCGCGGGTGCCGCGGCGCACGTCGGCGCGCAGGAACAGGGCCACCGTCGGGGCGGCCGAGGTGTTGGTGATCGTCACCCTGGTCACCAGGTCGGCGCCGTCCGGCCCGTGCTGCCGCGAGGTGACCGCCCGGGTCTGCACCGCCGCCGCGGGCAGCGAGTTCAGCGCGCGCAGGTTCGCGTAGGACGTCATCGTGGCCTGCGGGTTGCCCAGGGTCTTGCGCCAGTTCGGCACGTCGGGCTGGGTGGACAGCCAGTAGACGTTGTTGTCCAGCACGGCGCCGTGCCGGCGCAGCAGCAGCTGCACGAAGTAGACCTGGGCCGGGGTGGGCGGGGCGGTCGCGTGCGGCACCCGCAGCCGGGTCAGGTCATTGCGGACCTGCTGACTGGCCAGCGCGAACGGACCGGTTCGCACGTCTTCCAGCCGGCGCCCGGCCAGGCTGTACACCCGGGCCTCGAGGGACAGGCCAGCCTGCCGCGCGCCGGTCATGTTGTCCACTCCCGCGTTGTGGCTGTCCAGCGCGAAGAACGTGTGCAGGCTCCGGTTGGCCTCCTGCGCGCCGAAGTAGGCTCCGGCCTGGTCGCCGTCGCTGTTGTAGAGGTTCCACAGCAGGCTCGGCCAGCCCTTGTTGACCTGCCAGTAGATGGTTCCGGTGGACGGGGTGGGCTTGCTGGTCGAGTGGTCGATGTAGGCCTCGAACTGGGCCCGGGTGTTCTCGTAGTTCTGCAGCTGCGCCTTCTTGACGTATCCGGCCAGGCTGGTCCACGGGCCGTACCGGTGGGTCAGCGCCTGGTCGAAGTTGAACAGCGTGCCGAAGGAGTAGCCGCGGTGCCCGGTTCCCTCGTAGTTGGCGTGGTACTGGTTGTAGCTCGGGTTCTTCCACAGCTCGGCCTGCTCGTGCGCAGACATGAAGCGCTTGATCGAGTCCAGCGTCGGGACCGTGTCGCCTGCGCTCTGCTCGCTGTCGTAGGCCCAGGCGCCGCCGACGTTGGTCCTGGTCGAATCCCCCGGCAGGTAGCGGGTGGTGTTGTACCAGTAGGTCGGCGGCACCCAGTCGTAGGGTCCCTCCTTCTCCCCCGACGGCCCCAGGATCGGACTGCTGTTGTACTCGGCGGAGGAGATGAGCGGGTCGTCGAAGTCCGCCTGGCGGAAGGCGGCCAGCGACACCTTCTCCTGCTGGGGGATGGGCGGGTTGTCGCTCCACTGGAAGCTGTCCACGCTCGGGTGGTTGCGCAGCCGCTGGCCCAAGGTCAGCGCCGACAGCCGCAGCACCCGGTAGTCGGCCTTGGTCACGCCCTTCCCGTTGCCCGGCAGCTGCCAGGCGTCGCAGCACTGGTAGCCCGCATTGATCAGGATCCCGGCCCGGTCCATCTGGGCGAAGAAGTTATCGGGCATCAGGTGGCCCTCCAGCCGGAGGGTGTTGACGCCGAGGTTGCGCAGCAGCACCACCTGCCGCGCGGTGTCGGCGGCCGTGTAGTGCAGGAACAGGTTGGGCGAGAACCCGCCGCCGCGCACCACGAACCGCCTGCCGTTGACGGCGAACACCCGCGCGCCCGCCGGGGCCTTCGGGGACTTGCCCATGAGGGAGGAGGTCACGGTCCTGATGCCGAACTGCTCGTGCGTGGAGTTCAGCACCTGCCCGCCCCGGGTAACCCACGTCACCAGGCTGTACAGCGGCTGGCCGCCCATCTGGTACGGCCACCAGACCTGGGGCCGGGCGATCCGCAGCGCCGGGAAGGCGGCCGGGGTCAGCGTCACGGTCTGCGTGGCGTGCGCCGGGACGGTGACCTGGCGGCTGACCACGATGGACGGCCCGCGGTGGCCGGGCGCCACGATCGCCGCGCTGAACCGGCCCCGCGCCGCCGCGCCTGAGGAGTTCGTGATGTCGGCCTTCACGGTCAGGGCCGAGCTGGTCAGGCCGGGAGTGTTGTGCTCGATCACGTGCGCGTTGGCGTCGGCGAGCGGCCCGGCCACCTGCAGCTGGACGGGGAACTGGATGCCGGTGTTGTTGTCCGGCGGGATCTGGTTCCAGTCCACGTCGTCGAGCGTGAACATCTTGTTCGGGTCGTTCGGCTGGATCTCGATCGCCACGGTGTTCGTGCCGCGGTGCAGCAGCCCGGTGACGTCGAAGGCGAACCGGGTGTAGGCGCCGGTGACAGTGGCCGGGGTGGCCACCCGGTGGCCGTTCACCCACACCGCGGCCGCGCCGACGACACCGTTGACGACGAGCTGGGCGCGGCGGCCCGGCCGCAGCCGCGAGCTGAAGTTGGTCCGCCACCACCACGGCACCGCGAACATCGGCACGGTCACCTTGCCGATCCGGTTCATGTAGCCGAAGCACTTCTTCATGTTGGTGGAGTAGAAGACGCTCTGCCGGCTGTCGCTGCCCTGGTTCACGTGCAGCCTGGGGTCGCCGGGGCAGACGCCGTTCTGCAGCAGCGCCTCGATCTCGGTGCCCGGCGCGCCGGCGTCGTCATTAGTCACCGGCAGCCAGGAGCGCGCGTTGAACCGGGGCCTGGAGATCGCGGCGCCGGACTGGGTGGCGGCCGCGCTGCTGGCCACCCGCCAGCCGCCTGCGCCCAGATTGACCAGGTCGCTGGCGCCGGTATCCGACGGCGAGGCCAGCGCGGCCGTGGCCTCGCTGACCAGGGCGGTGGTGGCGGGGGACGGGCTTGCCGCGCTCCCCTGGCCCGCGGCCGGCGCCAGGCCGGCCTGTGAGGCCTGGGCCGGAAGGCCGGACAGCGTCGCCAGCGCTACCGCTAAGGTCGCGGCGGACCAGGCGGTGACTCGGATGCTGGAGGCTCGTCTGGTGGATCGCACCGCTGTGCTCCTCTCCGCGGCCCTGCGCCGCGATCGGCTCACTTCCGCCTCGTCGTCCCCCGTCACTCGACGTCATCGCCCTCGCGCGGCGGGCCGGCTCGCTTACCAGGGCGCGAAGACCGCAGCAGCGAGCGCCACCCTCCCGCAGGCGCATTAGTTTGTATAGTTTCCAAACCACCCGATCAGAATCCGCCTCAGCCGTCAAGCCCTCCGGTCGCTCTCGGGCAAACTGAGGATCGCCGGTGGCGGCCTCCGGTCACGGCGGACGGCGCGCGCCCGTCACGGCGAAGAGTCAGCCATGTGGTGGCTCCCGATGCTTGGCCATCCTGCCCGGACGCCGCCGGGACGGCCGGCGCCGGGCGGGCGCCGCGGCCCAGGCTGGCCGGTTCGGCTAGGCGGGCGTGCCGGTGGGCAGCGCGGCCATCAGCCGCTTCCAGGCCAGGTCGCTGCCGGCGGCCAGGCAGCCGTGGACGACGGCGTCCGACCCGAGCGCGCTGACCCGGACCGGAGGCCGGACCGGAGCCATGGTCTGCAGCTGGGCGCTGACCGCGTCGGCGAACCCCGGCGCCTGGCCGATGCCGCCGCCCAGGACGATCAGCTCGGGATCCACGACCGTGATCACCACGCAGATCGCCTTGGCGACCAGCCGTGCCTCCTCGGCGACCACCGCGGTCGCGCGGTCGTCTCCCCGGGCCGCGGCGTCGAACACCCGGCGCGCGGTTACCGGCCCGCGGATTCCGGCCTTGCGGGCCGCCCGGACGACCGCGGCGGCCGCCGCGGCGGCCTCGAACTCACCGCGCTTGCGGGCGTCGCTCGCGTCGGCGCCGGATCCCTCCGATAGCGGCATGTAGGCGATCTCGCCGGCCACCCCGTGCACGCCGCGGCGCAACTGGCCGCCGAGCACCAGCCCCATGCCGATGCCGGTGCCGACGTGGACGAACGCGAAGTCGCTGACGTTCCGGCCGTGGCCGAGCGCGTGCTCGGCCAGCGCCTCGGCGTCCACGTCGTTCTCGATCACCACGTCCTCGCCGAACGCGGCCCGCAGCCCGGCGAGGACGGCAGGCCGGTCCCAGCCGGTGAGCCCGCCGGTCAGCGTCATGGTGTTCTTGCTGGGGTCATAGACACCCGGGCTGCCGATGACGGTCTGGGTGATGGCGGACCTGGCGACGCCGGCCTCATCGCACACCACGTCGCCGAGCCGGACCAGGTCGGCCACCCGGCCGCGGACGCTGGTGGCGCGGGTGCGCAGCGTGGACCGGGCCCTGACCTCGCCTGCCAGGTCAGCGAGCGCGCCCCTGACGTACTCGTGCCCGATGTCGAGGCCGAGCACCAGCCCGGCGTCCGGCCGGATCTCGTACAGCAGGGCGGACCGGCCGGGCACCCCGGTGCGCTGCCCCGCTGCCTGCACCAGTCCCGCTCGCTCCACGTTGCCCAGTGCCAGCGACACGGTCGGCTTGGACAGCCCGGACGCCCGGGCCAGCTCGGCGCGCGAGCACGGGCCGAGGGTGCGGATGTGCTCGAGAAGCAGCTGCTCGTTGAGCGCACGGATCAGCGGCGGGCGCGCGGCCGATATGCTGCCGCTCGGTCCGCTCCTGCCGATCGCTCCCCCGGCGCCGCGTGCCTGCGGGCCGACGTCAGGCAGTTCGGCTACCACGCCGCCCGGGACGCCGGATGACAGTGCTGTCACGGCCACCTCCTGCTCCATGATCTCTCGTTCTACCCCGAGAATGGCACGGGAGTTAGTCAATTCGCATCCTTGTGCCGCACACATAGTTAGGATACTGTCCTAACTAACTGCTCGGGAAGGATCGGTCCCGCATGTCCGCCGCCGCCAGCCCCGCACCGACCGCGGCCGCGCCGTGACCGGATCCGGCCGTGGCGGCCCCGCCGGCCGCGCCGGCCGCGCCGAACCCCGCACAGGCCGCGCCGCGCTCCCCCGCTGCTGCCCGGCCGGCGGCTTGACCTGCCGCCAATCGCGGGTCTACCGTCGCCGGCGAGGATGTCATCAGGCCACGTCAGCCAGCGGGATTCCTTGTCCGCGAGACATAGTTTGGATACTGTCCTAACTATCTCATGTACGGAGGAATCGGCACAGCATGAGCACCACCACCGTCCTGCTCGCGATCGACTTCGGCGGCACCAAGATTGCCGTTGCCATGGCCGATCCCAGCGGACGCAGGCTGGCCTCGGCCACGGTGGACAGCGCCGGTGAACTCGGCGCCCGCGCGGCTTTCCAGCGGGGCGTCGGCGCTGCCAGAGATCTTCTCGGCCAGGTGAGCAACCCGCACCTGGCGGCGGTAGGGGTCTCTACCTTCGGGATACCGTTCGATGATCGCGTCGAGCTCGCGCCGGCCATCGCAGGCTGGGACGACCTGCCCCTCGGCCGCGAGCTTCGCGCCGCCTTCCCCGGCGCGCAGGTGCGGATGGCCACCGACGCCAAGGCGGCCGCCGGCGCCGAGGCGACCTGGGGTGCGCTCAGGGGCTGCGATCCAGCCGTATACCTGAATCTCGGCACCGGGCTGTCCGTCGCGATCGTGACCGGCGGCCGGGTGCTGGCGGGCCGCAACGGCGCGGCCGGCGAGATCGGCTACAACCTGCGCGCCGTCAGCGACGTCGGGCTGCCGCTGGAGCGCCGTGTCCCGCTGGAGTGGATGGTCAGCGCCAAGGCACTGGCCAGGCGGGCCACCACCGCCATGGGCTCGGCGCGGGAACTCACCGCCGCCGAGGCGTTCGAGGCCAGCGCCGGCAACCAGGCACTGGATGATGTCATCGATGAGTTTGTCGCTGAGCTCGCCTTTCACCTGGTCAACCTGGCGAACGGCATCGACCCGATGCGGATCGCCGTGGGCGGCGGGATGACGGGCTCCTGGGAACGTCTCCGTCCCGGCCTGGACCAGGCACTGCGGGCGGGCGTCCCCTTCCCGCCCGAGCTGGTCCTGGCCGAATTCCCTTTCGACGCTCCGCTGATCGGCGCGATCGCGCTGGCCGTGGAGGCGGCACAGGCGCAGGTCCGAACGGGTACAGTCACGGCACACGTGGACGGCAGGCACGGCCCCGAGCGGGCGCTGAACAGTGCAAAACAAAAAGAAGGACTAATGCCATGAGACGCTTCGGCAGATTCGGAATCATCCTCGCCGCTAGCATCAGCCTGCTCGCAGCCGCCTGCGGTGGCTCCAGCAGCAACAACAGTGCTAGCAGCAACAGCAACAGCAACAGCAACAGCGGCAGTACGGCCAAAGGCACCGTGACCATCTCCAACGAGGCCGGCGCCCTCTGGACCTGCGGCTTCAACCCGTTCAACGGGTCGGTCGCCTTCTTGTCCCAGGGCTTTGTCTACGAGCCGCTGGTGTATATCAACCCGTTGCAGAACGGCAAGGCCACGCCGCTTCTCGCCACGTCCTGGAAGTGGGGCTCGGGTAACAAGTCGATCACATTTACTATCCGCAAGGGCGTCAAGTTCAACAACGGCTCGCCAATGAGCGCGGCCGACGTTGTCTACACCTTCGACCTGATCAAGCAGCACTCCGCCCTGGACCTGACCGGAGTGTGGTCGGTGCTGTCGAGCGTCACCCAGACCGGCTCCAACCAGGTGACGATGACCTTCAAGCACCCCGGCGTGCCTTACTTCTACTACATCGCCGACCAGACGCCGATCGTACCCAAGGCGATCTGGTCGAAGATCGCGAACCCGGTGGCCTACCCCGACAGCCACCCGGTGGGCACCGGCCCCTTCGCGGTGAACCCGTGCACCAGCGCCAACATCACCTACACCGCTAACCCGCACTACTGGCAGCCAGGCAAGCCGCACATCGCGAAGATCCAGTACCCGGCGTTCACGTCGAACAACACGGCCAACGACCAGCTGGCGAGCGGCCAGGCGCAGTGGGGGTCGCAGTACATCCCGGCGATCAAGACCTTCTACACCTCCAAGAACCCGAACTTCCACTACTGGTTCCCGCCGACCGTGAGCGTCTCCCTGATCCCGAACCTGACCAACCCGCTGCTGTCGAACGTCAAGGTCCGCCAGGCCATGTCGTACGCGATCGACAGGGCGAAGGTCTCCTCGATCGGCGAATCCGGGTACGAGCCGCCCGCCAACCAGGCCGATGTCACCACGCCGACCTTCAACAGCTGGCTTAACAGCTCGCTGACCACCAAGTACAACTACTCCTTCAACCCGGCGAAAGCCAAGCAGCTGCTGGCCTCGGCCGGCTTCAAGCCGGGCGCCGGCGGGATCATGACGAACTCGAAGGGCCAGAAGCTCTCCTTCAGCGTCATCAACGTCGGCGACTTCTCCGACTGGGTGGCCTCGATGCAGGTGATCCAGCAGAACCTCAAGGCGATCGGCATCCAGATCACGCCGGACAACCTGTCGAGCACCGACTTCGACGCCGCGCTCTTCTCCGGCAAGTACCAGCTCGCCTACAACGACCAGCAGACCTTCGGCCCGGGTCCCTACTACGAGCTGAGGTCCTGGCTGGACTCGGCCAACACGGCCCCGATCGGCAAGACCGCCGCCACCAACTGGGAGCGGTACAGCAACTCGGCCACCGACCAGCTGCTGCACCAGTACGCCGCGACCACCAGCGTGTCGGACCAGCATGCGATCGTCAGCAAGCTGGAGCAGGTCATGCTGACCCAGGTGCCCGTGATCCCGGTCGTGGAAGCGGTGGACTGGTTCCAGTACGACACCACGTCACTGACCGGATGGCCCACCCCCGGTAACCCGTACGCGCAGCCGGCGGCCTACGCCTACCCGGACATGGAGCAGGTGCTGCTGAACCTCCAGGGCAAGTGACCGCGGTGCGTGCCCGGGGCGCCGCTGCCCCGGGCACGCACTACTCCGGTCCGGACCGGGGTACGAAGCGGGGTAAGGAGCCGACCATGACGACCAGGAGACGAGCTTGAGGTACGCGCTGCGCCGCCTGGGCTTCTTCGTGTTCACGCTGTGGGCCGCGCTGACCATCAACTTCCTGCTGCCGCGGCTGATGCCGGGCAACCCCGCGCTCGCGATGCTGGCCAAGTTCCACGGCCAGCTCACCCCGCAGACGCTGAAGGCCCTGGACATCCTGTTCGGGATCAACACGCACAAGACGCTGATCGAGCAGTACTTCACCTACCTGCACCAGGTGCTGACGTTCAACTTCGGGATCTCGCTGGACTTCTACCCGAAGTCGGTCAGCTCGGTCATCGGCGGGGCGATCTGGTGGACGGTGGGCCTGGTGGGCGTGACCACGGTGCTCGCCTTCGTGCTCGGCACCGGGCTCGGCATCGTCTCCGCCTGGCGCCGCGGCGGGAAGCTGGACAGCGTCCTGCCGCCGGTCTTCGTGATCACCTCGGCGATCCCGTACTTCTGGATGGGCATGGTGCTCGTGCTGATCTTCGGGATCACCCTGCACTGGCTGCCCTACGTGGGCGGCTACAACGTATCGACCGATACCCCCTCGCTCTCGCTGAGCTACTTCGGGGACATCATCGAGCACGCCATCCTGCCCGCGGCCGCGCTCCTGATCACCACGATCGGCACGTGGATCCTGACCATGCGGAACACGATGATCACCACGCTGGCCGAGGACTACGTGCGGATGGCCCGGGCCAAGGGGCTGCCGGGCCGGCGGATCATGGTCAACTACGCGGCCCGTAACGCGATCCTGCCCAACCTCACCGGCTTCGCCATGTCGCTGGGCTTCGTGGTCAGCGGGGCCATCCTGATCGAGTACGTGTTCAACTACCCCGGGGTCGGCTTCATGCTGCTGCAGGCGGTGCAGGGCGAAGACTTCCCGCTGATGCAGGCCCTGTTCCTGCTCATCACGGTGGCGGTGCTGGTGGCGATCCTGCTGGCCGACATCGCGACCGCGCTGCTGGACCCGCGGACCAGGACGGCGAGGTAGCCATGTCGATGCCGTTGTCGAGCGTCTCCACCACGCTCGGCCAGCCAGGCCAGGAGCAGGGTACCGTCGGCACCCCGCGGTCCCGGCTGCCCGGCAGCCACGCGCTGGCCCGGATCGGCCGGGCGGTGCGCACGAACCGCAAGGCGACCGTGGGCGCCGCGCTGCTGGCCGTCTTCCTGTTCGTCTCGATCTTCCCGGGCGTGCTGGCCAAGGACAGCCCGAGCGCGGACGCCTATGCCCCGCGGCTGGGCCCGTCGACCGCCCACCTGCTCGGCACGACGGCGTACGGGCAGGACATGTTCGCCCAGGTGATCTGGGGCACCAGGAACGTGATGATCCTGGCGTTCGCGATCGGCCTTGGCGCGACCGCGATAGCGGTCCTGATCGGCGTGGCCGCCGCCTACCTCGGCGGCTTTGCGGACGGCTCGCTGAGCCTGCTGACCGACGTGCTGCTGGTCATCCCGCTGTTCCCGCTGCTGATCGTGATCGCCGGCTACCTGCACGGCGGCAGCACGCTGGTGCTGATCCTGGTGATCACCGTCACCAGCTGGTCGTACACCGCGCGCCAGCTGCGCTCGCAGGCGCTTTCGCTGCGCAGCCGGGACTACCTGGAGGCGGCCCGGGTACGCGGCGAGCGCAAGCTCTACATCATCGTGGTGGAGGTCATCCCCACCATGACCTCGCTGATCGTGGCGAGCTTCCTGACCAATGCGCTGTATGCCGTGCTGTTCGCCTCCAGCCTGCAGTTCATCGGCCTCGGCGACCCCAACACGCAGAGCTGGGGGACGATGCTCTACTGGGCGCAGAACAACGCTGCGCTGCAGACCGGCCAGCCGCTGTGGGCGATCGTGCCCGGCGCCTGCATCGCCCTGCTGGGCGCGGCGTTCGCCCTGCTCAACTACGCCTTCGACGAGATCGGCAACCCAGCGCTGCGACCGGTGAGGAGGGTCCGTGGCCAGCGTGCGAGCTGACGTCGATCCGCAGCCGCCGGGCTCGCGCCGGGCGGCCGGGCCGATCCTGTCGGTGACCGACCTCTCGGTGCAGTACGCGACGGACAGCGGCGCGGTCACCGCGGTGGACACCGTGAGCTTCGACCTCTACCCTGGCGAGTTCCTCGGCATCGTCGGCGAGTCCGGCTGCGGCAAGTCCACCCTGCTGTTCGCCATCGCCCAGCTGCTCGCCGCGCCCGCGGGCGTCACCGGCGGCAGCGTGGTGTTCAAGGGCACGAACATGGTGGGCATGACCGACAAGCAGCTGATGGCCGTGCGCTGGCGGGATCTGTCGGTCGTCATGCAGAGCGCGATGAACGCGCTCAACCCGGTCAAGTCGATCGGGTCGCAGTTCAAGGACGCGATGAAGGCGCACCGGGTCAAGTCCGACGATGAGATCGCCGGCCGGTCGGCCGAGGTGCTCCGCATGGTCGGCATCGACCCGGTGCACCTGAAGAGCTATCCGCACCAGCTGTCGGGCGGGATGCGGCAGCGCTCCATGATCGCGATGGCGCTGCTGTTCACGCCGGACCTGGTGATCATGGATGAGCCGACCTCGGCGCTCGACGTGGTCGCCCAGCGCTCGCTCATGGTGCAGATCAAGAAGCTGCAGGAAGAGCTCGAGTTCGCGGTCATCTTCGTGACCCACGACATGTCGCTGGTCAGTCACTTCTCCGAGCGGCTCATGGTCATGTACGCGGGCCAGGTCGCCGAGTGGGGCCCCACCCGGCAGGTCTTCGACCACCCGCGCCACCCCTACAGCATCGGCCTGCTGGATGCCTTCCCCTCGATCAGGGGTGAGCGGGTCCCGCTGACCGGCATACCCGGCAGGCCGCCGGATCTGTCCAGGCAGCAGCAGGGCTGCTGGTTCGCGCCGCGCTGCCCCAAGGTCATGGACATCTGCACGCAGACCAACCCGTCGCTCTATTCGCGCGACGGCGTGCTGGTGCGGTGCCTGCTGTATGCCGGCGAGGCGGACAGGGAGCCCGCCGATGACTGACACCGAGACCGAGCCCCTGCTCCGCACCGAAGGCCTGACCAGGCACTTCAAGATCGGCAACGCGCTGTCGCGGGTCACCCTGCACGCGGTCGACGACGTGAGCGTGACGATCGGATCGCGTGAGATCGTCGCGCTCGCGGGCGAGAGCGGCAGCGGCAAGAGCACCATCGCCCGGCTGCTGGCCAAGATCTACCGGCCGACCAGCGGCGAAATCTACTTCCAGGGCCGCCCGGTGTCCTCGATCAAGTCGCGCAAGGACCTGCTGCGGTACCGGGGCGACGTGCCCATGGTCTTCCAGGACCCGTTCAGCTCGATCAACCCGGTGTACCGCGCCGCGTACGGCCTGCTGCGCACGATGAAGCTACACCGGCCTGAGCTCAACGCGGCGCAGCGCCAGCAGGAGGCGGTCCGCGCGCTGGAGGCGGTCGGCCTGAGCCCGGCCACCGACGTCATGCAGCGCTACCCGCATGAGCTCAGCGGCGGCCAGCGGCAGCGGATCGGCTTCGCCCAGGCGCTCGCGCTGCGCCCCAAGCTGATCCTGGCCGACGAGCCGGTGTCCATGCTGGACGTGTCCATCCGCATCGGGCTGCTCAACCTCATGGCCGGGCTGCGGGACAGCGAGGGCGTGTCCGTGCTCTACATCACCCACGACATCGCCAGCGCCCGGTACGTGGCCGACCGGCTGATCGTGATGTACGCGGGGCAGATTGCCGAGTCCGGCCCGGTCGAGGACGTGCTCGCCAGCCCCCGGCACCCGTACACCCAGCTGCTGCTGTCCGCCGTCCCCGACCCGCGGGCTCCGCTGACCGTCGGCGCCGAGACCGACCGCGGCGAGCCGCCGCGGGTGATCGACCCGGAGCCCGGCTGCCGGTTCCGCTGGCGCTGCCCGCTCGCGATCGACGAATGCCACCGGGTCACGCCGCAGCTGCGGGAGTTGCTCCCGGACCATCAGGCGGCATGCCATGTCGCCACAGCTGACACTCTCACGAAAGCGTTCGGATGAAGATTGCGGTCATCGGCGGCGGATCGACCTACACCCCGGAGCTCGTCGACGGCGTGGCGAGGCTGGCCGGCCAGGTCGACGTCAGCGAGCTCATGCTGGTGGACCCTGATCAGTCCCGGCTCTCGCTGGTCGGCCCGTTCTCGGCCCGGATCATGCGGGCTCTCGGCCATCCCGGCCAGGTCAGCTGGACGACCGACCTAGACGAGGGCCTGGACGGCGCGGGGGCGGTGCTGCTCCAGCTGCGGGTGGGGGGGCAGGCGGCGCGGCACCGTGACGAGACCTGGCCGCTGGAGTACGGCTGCATCGGGCAGGAGACCACCGGCGCGGGCGGCCTGGCCAAGGCCCTGCGCACCGTCCCCGTGGTCCTGGATATTGCCGAACGGGCACGGCGCCGGGCTGACCCGTCGGCCTGGATCATCGACTTCACCAACCCGGTCGGCATCGTCACCCGCGCGCTGCTGGACGCCGGGCACCGGGCCGTGGGCCTGTGCAACGTGGCGATCGGGTTCCAGCGCCGGTTCGCCGCGCTGCTCGATGTCCCGCCCGAGCGGGTGCTGCTCGGCCACGTTGGGCTCAACCACCTCACCTGGGAGCGCGAGGTCATGGTGGACGGGACAGACAGGCTGCCCGACCTGCTGGCCGCCGATTCGCCGCAGATCGCGGCCAGCATCGCTTTGCCGCCCGAGGTCATGTTCAAGCTCGGCGCGGTGCCGTCGTCCTACCTGCAGTACTACTACCGCCATGACGAGGTGGTCGAGGAGCAGCGGGGCGCGCCCACCCGGGCCGAGCAGGTCGCCGCGATCGAGCGCGAACTGCTGGCCATGTACGCCGATCCGGCGCTCGACCGCAAGCCGGACCTGCTGGGCCAGCGCGGCGGGGCGTTCTACTCCGAGGCGGCCGTGGCGCTGCTCGCCTCGCTGACCCAGGACACCGGCGACACCCAGGTGGTCAACGTCCGCAACGCAGGCACCCTGCCGTTCCTGCCGGACGAGGCGGTGATCGAGGTGCCCGCGACCGTGGCCGCCAACGGGGCGTCGCCGCTTCCCGTCGAGCCGGTCGGCCCGCTGGAACGCGGGCTGATCGCCGACGTCAGCGCGTACGAGGAACTCGCGGTGGACGCGGCGCTGCGCGGCGGCCGGGACCGGGTGGAGGACGCCATGCTCGCGCACCCGCTGATCGGCCAGTGGGATCTGGCACGCGGGCTCGCCGACCGGCTGATCTCCGAGAACGCCCGGTATCTGCCCTGGGCCAACGGTGACGGGCCGGGGGACCCGACCGGGGCCGCCAGCGCGGGCCTGGGGTGAGCCCGGCCATGGCCGGGCCGGACGGGCTGCCGGCCGTGCTGGCCGTGGACGGGGGGAACAGCAAGACCGACGTGGCGCTGGTGGGTGCCGACGGGTCACTGCTGGCCAGCGCCCGCGGCCCGGGCATGAACCCGCCGCGCAATGGCATGATCGAGACCCTCGCAACGCTGGGCGTGCTGGTGGAACAGGCCGCGGCCCAGGCGGGCCTGGGTTCTGCGGCCCGGCCCTCCCCCGCCGCGGGCGATCCGGTCGCCACCCACACGTCGGCCTGCGTGGCCAACGCCGACCTGCCCGAGGAGGAAGAGGAGATCTGCCGGTGGCTGCAGACGCGGCGCTGGAGCGAGACCACCTCGGTGGTCAATGACACGTTCGCCGTGCTGCGCGCGGGCCTTTCCGGGCCGGGTCCCGGCGCGCAGCGGGAGGCCGGCGCCCACTGGGGGGTCGCCGTCACCTGCGGGGCGGGCATCAACTGCGTAGGGCTGGCGGCGGACGGCCGGACCACCCGCTATCTCGCGCTCGGCGAGATCAGCGGCGACTGGGGCGGCGGGGGCGGCCTGGGCCGCGCTGCGCTCTGGCGGGCGATCAGGGCCGAGGACGGCCGGGGCGAACCGACCGCTCTGCGCCAGGCCGTGGCCGGTCATTTCGGCGCCGAGACCGTGCGGGACGTCACCTTGCGCATCCACCAGGGCCAGCTCAGCGAGCACGCCCTGCTGGAGCTCGCGCCGGTGCTGCTGGCCACGGCGCACGCCGGCGACCGGGTGGCGCGGAACCTGGTCAGCCGGCAGGCCGACGAGATCTGCCTGATGATCCTCACCGCGATGCGCCGGCTGTCGCTGACCGGGCTGGCGACCCCGGTGGTGCTCGGCGGCGGGCTGCTCACGGCCAGGGACCCACTGCTCACCGGCGACATCGAGGCCAGGCTGGCCGCCGGTGCGCCGCGCGCGATCGTGCGGATCATCGACGTGCCGCCGATCGCCGGGGCCGCGCTGCTCGGCCTCGATCATGTGCGCGCCGGGCCGGCTGCGCAAGACCGGCTGCGCGCCGCCTACGCTCCCGCCGACCTGTCCCGGTAGCCGGCGGCGCGACGTGACCCGCGCAGCCGCGCTGACATAGGCTGGCCGACATGCCGCGCTATGACTACCGCTGCCGCGCCTGCGGGGACACGTTCGAGCTGACCCGCCCGATGAACGAGTCGGCCGACCCCTGCCGCTGCCCGCAGGGGCACGACGACACGGTGAAGCTGCTGTCCACCGTGGCCGTCGGCGGCCGAGCCACACCGTCGGCCGGGCCGGCCGGCGGCGGGGCGGGCGGCTGCTGCGGCGGCCAGTGCGGCTGCGGCCGCTGACTCGCCCCCGTGCCGGGCCGATGACCGTGATCAGCCAGGACCGCCTCTACGCCGGCCTTCGCGAGTCCACCGCGAGGCTGGCCGGCATCGTCGCCGGCGAGGCCGAGACCCGCCCGATCCCGACCTGCCCGGAATGGACGCTGCGGCAGCTGACCACGCACGTCGGGCGGGGCCAGCGGTGGGCAGCCGAGATCATCACCCGCCGATCCCGGGAGTTCGTCGCGTTCCGCGACGTACCGGACGGCCGGCTCCCTGACGACCCGGCGGCGCGGCCGCAGTGGCTGAACGCGGGCGCGTCCAGGCTCATCGACGCGGTCAGCGCGGCCGCCGGCGACCAGGTGTGGACGTTCGCTGGGATGCGCCCGGCCGGCTTCTGGGCCCGGCGGATGGCGCACGAGACGGCCGTCCACCTCGCGGACGCCGAACTGGCTGCCGGGCAGGAGGTACGGATCGCTCCCGACCTGGCCGCGGACGCGATCGACGAGTGGCTCTGGCTCACCGTTGCCGATCCGGGCGACCAGCCGCAGCCGCTGCGCGACGAGGGGCAGACGCTGCACGTGCACGCCACCGACGAGGGGCTGGACGGCGCGGGCGAGTGGCTGGTCAGGCGCACCGCATCCGGGCTTGCCCTCGACCGCGGCCACGCCAGGGCCGACGTCGCGGTGCGCGGGCCAGCCGCGCTGCTGCTCCTGGTGCTGCTGCGGCGCCTGCCGCTGCCCGAGCCCGGCGTGCAGGTGCTGGGCGACGAGGCGCTGCTGGGCTACTGGCTGCAGAACACGCGGTTCTGATCCTGGTCAGTCCTCGGCCAGCCCGGTGAGCGAGACCGCGAGGTAGCCGGCGATCTCGGCGGCCAGCTCGCCAGGGCCGGCCGCGGCCAGCCTGTGGTCGGCCCGGGAACCGACCCCGCCACGGTCCTCGCTCTGGATCCGCAGCGAGCCGGCCCGCCCCCGCCTGCCGGGCCCGCGCAGCGTCGCACGGAGCGTCCCGCATGCGGTCGCGATGCTGGCCTTGCCGGTGGCCACGAGGTCGGCCGCTGCCCGTTCGGCCGATTCGACGACGTAGTCCTCCACCCGCGAGCGGGCCTGCCCGGTCACGGCGGGCAGCGCCTCAAGCCGCGGATCGGCGATCAGCTCTTCGATCAGCCCGGCCGGCCCGCCTGCGTAGCTCCAGCACAGGTCGATATCCGAGGCCACGCACCACGCGCGGTCGGCGGGCCACCACAGGTTCGGCGTCTGGCCAGGGGAGCCGGCGAAAGCCAGCGCCGCGTCGATCGGGCCGGTGTAGAGCAGGTAGTCACGGCCGGGCAGCCGAACCCTCGGGCCGTACCTGACCTCGGGCGGCACCGGGTCAGGGAGCGGAATCGGCGGCTCGCCTGGCAGCGCCACGTACATCGCCGTGTCCCAGCCCCAGCCGTCCCACATGCAGAACAGGCAGTGCTCCGGCGTGCTCGTGTGCCGCCGCAGCAGCTCGATGAGCGTTTCCGCGTCGGCCGGGTCCAGGCTGCCGCGCTCGGGTCCCTGGCCGTTCCATGGCGGCGGCCCGGCGGGCTGCTGCGGCGGCAGCGCGATCGAGTGAAACTGCGAGTCCGGGCGCAGTGGCACGCCGCTCCACCGCGCGATCTCGGCCCAGCGCACCGGCCGGGTGCCGCGGCCCAGCGACGCGCGGGCCGGGTGGAGCACCCGTGCGTAGGCCGGGAAGCCCCGCGGGATCACCGAGGCGACCAGGCCCTGCTCGGACGACGCGAGGGCCGCCGCGATCCAGTCGGCCGCCTCGACGGCCGCGCTCCATCGCGTTTCCGCCGCGGCCGTCTGCTCCATCCTCGGCACCTTATCCGGCGGCGGGCACGCGAACCCGGCGATCGCGAACTCCGGTGCGCATTCGCGCCGGGCCGGTCACGCCCCGCGGCGGCGCGGCGCTACCTGGGGTCGGGCCGGTCGAGGTTCCAGTGCCTGATCACCGACGGCACCCAGTAATGATCGTCACCTTCGCGCGGCGCCACCGAGAACCGGCTGATCACGCGCTGGCCGCCCTCGTGATCGCCGTAGAGCAGGTCGATGCCCACCGGCTTCCGGGCCCGGATGGACTCCAGCGCCGCCGGGTACTCCGGATCGTCCGGGTCACGGTAGGCCGCCTGCCAGAAGCCGATGTCGTTCACCGGGATGTAGAGATCCCGCGACTGCCGCCGGAACGTCTCGGGCGGAGGATGGGTCTGGTCTACCCCGGCCGGCCGGGAAGGGTAGAAGCGCCAGCCGTGGATGACGGCTACGCCGCTGCCGGCGTTGTGCACCGACATGGCCAGGTAGATCGTCGGCCGGCCGTCGTCACCGTAGGCCTCGCCGACCATCGAGCCGCCCGGCAGCCTGACCCACCGCTCGTCGCCGAACATGATCTTCTGCTCCGGATCGTCGCGCCGTGACTGGATGAGCAGCGGGCGCAGCCCGACCTGCAGCGAGCGCTCGGCGGCGCGGGCGGTCCTGTTGCCCGAGCGGACCGAGGAGAATGTGGCCACGGCCAGCACGAGCGTCCCGGCCGCGGTGGCCAGCGACGCGATCGTGGCCCAGTCTGGTGTCACATCGCAGAGCCTAACCAGGTCAGGCCGCAGTTCTCGCGGCAGCGCCGCGGGCACGGGTGTGGCTCGCGGGACACGTGCGGCCGGCCTGGCGCAGATGACCCCCGGCGCGGGCGCCGGATGACTACGATTGAGCCTGCCCCCCGGCTCCCTGACGTGATTGCGGACGCGCATGATTGTGCTGCTCATTGCTGCCCTGGCCATCGCGGCGCTGCTGGCCGGCGGCATTACGATAGCCCGGTCTCATGCCCGCGAGCAGGAGCGCCGCGATCGCCTGAACCGGGAACGGCTGGCCGCTGCCGCCGCCGAGTCGCGGACCGAAGAAGAGCGGCGCGAGGCCGCGGTTGCCGCCAGTGACGCACTCACCTCGGTGCTGCCGGCCATCAGGCTGCCCTGGACGGGGCAACCGGAGGAATCCGCGCCTGACGACGGCGGCTCCCCCTCTTTCAGTGATTATCCGCGGTTTCCGGCCGCCGTGCCGTTCCAGGCTCAGGACGAGCCCGTGTGGCACCGCGACGAGATGAGCGGAGGGTACGCGCCCGCCGGCCTCGGGGCGAACGGGCAGCCGGAACGCTCGGCCGGCCGTCCTGCCGTGCACCCCGGACCGCCGGCCTTCCTGGTCCAGCGCGCCCCGGCGCCGGCCTATCCGGTCGAGCCCGTCCCGGCGCCGGCCGAGCACTCGCACCGGCGGGCAGCGCCGGGCAGCCACCGGGGCGGGCACGCGAAGCGCCGCCGCGGCTGAACGACCAAGGAGCCTCGCTACCTGCCCCTGGGCCTGGCGCCGGCCCGCGGCGGGTCCGGCCGGGCCCGGGCTGCGGGCTACGGAGTGCGCACGGGCCGGGCCGCCGCCGCTGCGGGCTGCAGTCTGGCCGCCGTCCTGGCCGCGGTGGCCAGTGCCCACCGCCCGGTGGTCAGCCAGCCGAGCAGGAACACGACGACACCGCAGCACGCCAGCGTCCACCAGCCCGCGTGGCTGGCCTCGGCGAGGCTGGCCGCCAGCGACCCGTGGATGCCGGACATGACCAGCGAGCCGGTCACGGCCACGCCCAGTGACTGGCCGACCTGGCGGCTCGCCGATGCGATGCCGGCCGCCACGCCTGCTTGCGCGACCGGCATGCCGGACACCGCGGCGTTGGTGATCGGCGCATTCACCAGGCCGAACCCTATCCCGAAGATCACGTAGGCCAGGAACAGCCAGCCGACCGGGGTGTCGTTGGTCAGCCCGGTGAGCAGCAGGCAGCCCGCCGCGATGGCCAGCCCGGCCACCACCAGCGGCAGCCGCGCTCCCCTGCTGGCGACGATCCGCCCGGACAGCGGGCCGAAGATGACGGTCATCGCCGCCATCGGCAGCGTGTAGAGCCCCGCGTGCAGCGCCGAGAACCCGCGCGCGTCCTGAAGGTACAGCGTGTTGAGGAACAGGAAGCCGCCCAGCGCCGCGAACGCGCTCACCGCGATCACCGTCGCGCCGGCGAACGGCGCGCTGGAGAAGAACCGCAGGTCCAGCAGCGGCTCATCGCGGCGCGGCTCGTAGAGCAGCAGCGCCGCGAGCGCGGCGGCCGAGAGGGCGAAGAAGAAGATGATCTTCGGCGAGGTCCAGCCAGATGCCGGGCCCTCGATGATGCCGTAGGTGAGCGAGCCGAGGATGATGATCACCAGTACCTGGCCGACCGGATCGATCCGGCGCGCCCTCGCCGCCCGCGACTCGGGCACGAACAGGCCGGTCAGGACCAGCGCCGCCAGGCCGATCGGCACGTTGACCCAGAAGATGCCGCGCCAGCCCACCGACGCCACCAGGATGCCGCCGAGCACCGGGCCCAGGGCCATGCTGATCCCGATCACGCCGCCCCAGACACCGATCGCCCTGGCCCGCTCGGCCCGGTCGGTGAACGTGTTGGTGATGATGGACATCGCCACCGGATTGAGCATGGACCCGCCGACGGCCTGCGCCATACGGAACGCGATCAGCCAGCCCAGCGACGGGGCCAGGCTGCACAGCAGGGAACCGGCCGTGAAGGTCACCAGGCCCGCCTGGAAGACACGCCGGCGGCCGATCCGGTCCGCGGTCGAGCCGGACAGCATCAGCAGCGAGGCCAGCACGAGCGTGTAAGCCGCGATCGTCCACTGCAGTCCCGACACCGAGGCGTGCAGCTCCCGCCTGATGGAGGGCAGGGCCACGTTGACGATCGTGATGTCCAGCCCGACCATCAGCAGGCTCATGCAGCAGATGGCCAGGATCAGGTAGCGCCGGCGGCGGCTGGGCTCGGGCATGCGCACCTCGGCGAGCTTCGGCATCTCGTTGCTGCTCTGCAACTCATTAGTACCCGGGCCGCCGCGGTGATTGCCCGGGACGGGAAGTGAGATCCGTCACCGCGGCCCGCTGCCGCGGCTGCGGCGGCGCTGGCTGGCACGCGGCGCGGCGCGCGGGCCGCAGGACGAGCGCGGCTGGCGCCGGCCACGCGGCCTGCGGTGATCGTCCGGGATCGGCTGCGGCAACGGAGGTTACCTCGGTACATTTGTGATCCGTAACAGGTCTTAGGGCATCAGGAACGCAACCGGCACCCGGCGCGCAACTGGGCGCACGCCGACCGGTGATCTCGCCGTCCGAGGGAGCAGGTGGGCGCAGCGGTGGGGACTGGGTGAGTCACAGGCTGCTGCGGCTCGAAATCCCCGTCTTCCCGGAGCGCCGGATGCTCCGGATCCACGACGCGGGGGTTGACCCGAACGCGCCAGGCGGCCCGCTGCCGCCGGTCGGCGCCCTGGTCAGCCTGAACCGCGAGCAGCTCTGGGTGGGGAGCCTGCAGGAGCACGTCCCGGTCAAGCTGGTCCTCGAGGAGTGGCTGGGAGCGCCCACGCCGTGCGGCGACGACTGGGACGAGGAGGCCAAGGGCAAGCTCTACCTGCGCGGGCTGCTCTCGGTAGACATGGGCTCGGCCGGGCCCGCCATCGCCGGATTGCGACTGGCGAGCGGCGTGGGCGACTACTCGGTGCGGGTCTACGCCAGGAACCGCGAGCAGGTGTTCCGGCTCTACCACGAGCTCTTCGACCGTTACGGCGATCCGCTCGGCGATGAATTTCAGCGCGCCCGCAGGGACCTGGAGAGCCTCGAGCAATACCTCATCCAGCTGTGGCGTCAGTCCTGAGCCCGCGCTGCCACGGCCGGCGGTGACCGCCGTCTAGTTGCCGTGGCCAGACGGTGATGAGCCCGAACGCGCAGTCGCCGGTCCATGCACGCCGGGCGCGGCTCGCGCGGAGATGCCGGGCGGCCCGGTGGCCGCGTTGCCGGGATTCGATGACGACAGCGCCGAACGCGCGGGCGAGGCGGTGGAATGGGCCCCGCTGAGCCGGCCGGCCTGGCCGCGGAACGGTATGAACGCGTAGACGAACACCGATACGACGCCCACGACCACGAGCATGAGCAGCGATGCCACCAGGCGGGACCGCGCCGACCGGATGGCGAAGGTCAGCCTGGGCAGCCGGAAAGTAGTAAGGCGGGCAGCCAGCATAGGATCGTCGTCGGCCAGACGACGCTCGATCTCGGCGAGCATGCGCTGCTCGTCCATCGACAGCGCCATGGCGCCACCTCCGCTAGGGCGCGGGTGGAATCAGTACCACTATCCCCCACCGCAAGATTTTTAGCCTCATCCGGGACGGTACTAATTCAGCCGTCCCCGCACGAGACTCCGGTCACGGGGGTCTATGCTCTGATCCCGATCCGCTTACTATCGAACAAATGTTTGACGCTATCGAACTGTCATTCTATACTTACATAACATGCGCTGGGAAAGCCTGCAACTGTACCCGGACGAGCCGGGCGAACCAGCGCAGGCCGAGGCCGGCCAGGACGGCAGCCCGGGTGGTGGCACGGCGACGGCCACGAGCGCTCCCGCGCTGTTCGAGCGGGGCGCGGTGACGAGGTCGTTCGACACGCCCGCGTTCCGGGGACTGACCTTCTACGAGATCCAGGCCAGGTCGATCATCAACCGGGTGCCTGATGCGTCCCGGGTGCCGTTCCGCTGGACCATAAACCCCTACCGGGGATGCAGTCATGGGTGCCGATACTGCCTAGCAGGAGAGACGCCGATCTTGATGGCCGACGGCCGGACGAAGCCGCTGGCTGACGTCCGGGCCGGCGACGCGATCTACGGGACGGTGTGGCACGGTGGCTACCGGCGCTACGTGATCACCAACGTGCTCGCGCACTGGCAGACGGTCAAGCCCGCCTACCGGGTCACACTGGAGGACGGCACGCGGCTGATCACGAGCGGCGATCACCGCTTCCTGACCGGCCGCGGCTGGAAGCACGTGACCGGCACCGAGTGCGGCGCGCACCGGCGCCCGCATCTGACCTTGCAGAACAAGCTGATGGGCACCGGCGGCTTCGCCGAGCCGCCCAAGCCCACCGCCGACTATCGGCGCGGCTACTTGTGCGGGATGATTCGCGGCGACGCATACCTGGCCAGCGACATCCATGACCAGGCAGGCAAGGCTTCCGGGCAGCGCCACGACTTCCGGCTTGCCCTAATCGACCAGGAGGGACTGGACCGGACGCGGGCTTACCTGGCGCAGGCCGGAGTCAGCGTCCACGAGTTCTGCTTCGCCGAGGCGAGCGACCGCAGGCGGCGCATGACAGCCATCAGTACCGGTGCACGCGATCAGGTCCGGTTCATTCAATGGCTGATCGGTTGGCCCGATAGGCCAAGTTCGGACTGGCGCAAGGGCTTCCTGGCCGGGATCTTCGACGCCGAGGGCGGTTACACTGCAAGCGCGCTGCGGATCGCGAACACCGACCCGGAGATCATCGGCTGGACCATCTCATCACTGGAGACGCTGGGGTTCGATGTCGCGATCGACCGGACCTCTAACCCCAACGGGCTCTGCTACGTCCGATTCCGGGGCGGGTTGAAGGAGAACCTGAGGTTCTTCCACGCCACCGACCCGGCGATCACGCGCAAGCGCGGCATCGCGGGAACCGCGATCAAGAGCGACGCCAAGCTGCGGGTCGTGGCGATCGAGCCGCTGGGCCTCGAGCTGCCGATGTTCGATATCACCACCGGGACCGGCGACTTCATCTCCGACGGCGTGGTCAGCCACAACTGCTTCGCCCGGAACACGCATACCTACCTCGACCTCGACTCGGGGCACGACTTCGACTCGAAGATCGTGGTCAAGGTGAACGCGCCTGAGCTGGTGCGCAAGGAGCTGACCGCTCGGAAGTGGCGGGGCGAGCACATCGCTATGGGCACCAACGTGGACGTCTACCAGCGTGCCGAGGGGCGGTACCGGCTGATGCCCGGCATCCTGGCCGCGCTGCGCGACGCGGCCAACCCGTTCTCCATCCTGACCAAGGGCACGCTGATCCTGCGCGACCTCGCGCTGCTCGAACAGGCCGCCGAGGTCACCGAGGTCGGGCTGAACGTGTCGGTGGGCTCTGTCGACAAAGAGCTTTGGCGATCTATCGAGCCCGGCACCCCGGCCCCGGACCGCCGGCTGGGCGTGTGCGCGACGCTCACCGGGCACGGGCTGCGCTGCGGGGTGCTGATGGGACCGGTGGTCCCGTTCCTGTCGGACTCCCCCGCCCAGCTGGAGGCCACGGTGCGCGAGATCGCGGCCGCCGGGGCGACGCACGTCACCCCGATCGTGCTGCACCTGCGGCCCGGGGCCAGGGAGTGGTTCTACCGCTGGCTCGGCGAGCATCATCCGAGCCTGATGGCGCCCTACCGTGCCCTCTACCGGTCCGGGGCTTACGCGCCGCGCCGCTACCAGCAGGAGATCGCCGACCAGGTGAGCGAGTTCGCGCGCAAGCACGGGGTCGGCCGGGCCGGTCCGGGCCGGGCGCGGGCGACGGGCCGCACCCGGAAGCCAGGCCCGGCCGCGGCGGGCGATCCGGGCCTGGCTTCCGCGGCCGCCGCCGAGCCGTCGTTCCGGCCTGCCGGCGGCGACGTCCAGCTCAGCCTGCTCTAGCCGCCGGCTGACCGGCGGTGACCGGCAGGCCGGCCTCCGCCCAGGCATGAAACCCGCCGGCCAGGTCGGTGGCGTTGGCCAGGCCGAAGATCCTGCAGCGACGCCGCGGCCAGGCTCGACGTGTAGCCCTCCGAGCACATGATGATCACCCGGGTGTCGTAGCCGCGCGCCTGCGGGAGCCGGCTGCCGGAGGTGGGATCGAGCCGCCATTCCAGCACGTTCCGCTCGATCCGCAGCGCGCCGGGCACCTCCCCCTCGGCGGCGCGCTGTGCCTGCGGCCTGATGTCAACCAGCAGCGCCCCGGCGCGCATCTCCGCGGCGGCCTGGTACGGGTCCACCCGGCGCAGTCCGCTGCGCGCCTCGTCCAGCACCTGGTCGATGTTGCGCCGGACCGCCGCCGGTGTCGTGGTCACGTGCCCTCCTCAGCCGGGTCGGTGCCGACGTACCGCAACCCTGCCGCGGTCAGCTCGTAGCGCCGCATCGGCGGCAGCGGCGGCGAGTAGGCGTGCACGCTGACCGCGGGCCAGGCCGCGTGGTTCAGCACGTGGTGCACGAACCGCGGGCCGAAGGACCGGACCCCGCCGGCGATCACCGTGCGCACCGCCACCTCGGGGCTCAGGCCGCCGCTCCCCGGCACCACCTGCTCCTGCAGTTCGCCGCGGGCGACGGCGAACGCGCCCGCCGACCCGCCGTGGTCGTGGAAACCGGTGCCCTGTCCCGGCTGCCAGCTCAGCAGCCACACCTCGTACTCCTCGGTCAGCTCTATCCGCTGGTACCAGCGGCGCGCCGGATCGTAGTGCACGAGATCACGCCAGTGATCCGTCCGCGCCGCGGTCCTGGCAACGATCTCGCTCAGCTGGGCCCGGCTCAGCCTGCCCCGGGCTCTGGCCCCCGGCATGACCAGGCTGTCGCTGATGATGCTCATCACTCCTCCCGATATTTCCTAGAAATACGATCGTCTTCATATGCAATACGGTCGGACCCTAGCACAACCGCGGCCGCGGCTCACGAATGCCGGCGCGCCCGGGGGTTTGGCTAGGGCCGGCCCTGGCCCGAACGTAGAGTTGGGAGGCGTGAGGGCCGACCGAGAAGACGCGGCGGGTGCCGGGGGACTGCTGGTCCGCACCGCCGCCGTCGAGGATCCAGGCGAACTGATCAGCCGGCTGCCCCAGCCCGACGCGCTCGCCTGGGTGCGGCGCGGCGAGGGCCTGATCGGCTGGGGCGAGGCGGCCCGGGTCACGCTGCCCGCCGGCGAGGACAGGTTCACCGTCGCGGAGAAGTGGCTGCGTTCCGTGCTCGAGGGGGCCAGCACCGAGGACGAGGTCGATGTGCCCGGCTCGGGCGCGGTGGCGTTCGGCAGCTTTACCTTCGATCCGGCCTCCGACGGATCGGTCCTGGTGCTGCCCCGTGTCGTACTCGGCCGCAGGAACGGCAGGGCCTGGCTCACCACGATCGGCGAGCCCGGTGATCCCGGCCGGCCCGTACCGGTGGCCGCACCGGGCGCGGTGCGCTGGCACGACGGCAGCCTGACCGCGCCGCAGTGGCAGCGGGCGGTCGCTGCCGCGGTCGCGGCCATCAGGGCGGGGCGGCTGCGCAAGGCGGTGCTGGCCAGGGACCTCTACGCCACCGCTGCCCAGCCGCTCGACGTGCGAGCGCTGCTGCACCGGCTGGCCGCCCGCTACCCGGACTGCTACACGTTCGCGTGCGGCGGCATGGTCGGCGCCACGCCCGAACTGCTCATCCGCCGGGAGGGCACCGAGATCAGCGCGCTCGTCCTGGCCGGAACCACCCCCCGCGGCCGGGACGCCGCGGAGGACGAGGCGCTGGGCGCCGCGCTGCTGCGGTCGGCCAAGAACACCGAGGAGCACGCGTACGCGGCGACCGGCGTCCGCGAGGCGCTGGCGCCGCTGTGCGAGCGGCTGGCCGCTGACCCCAGGCCGTTCCTGCTGCGCCTGGCGAACGTGCAGCACCTGGCCACGGCGGTGACCGGCACGCTGGCGGCGGCGAGGCCGGCTCATCCCGGGCCTGCCGGGCGCCCGGGCCTGGCTCCTTCCGCGCTGGCCGTCGCGGCGGCCCTGCACCCCACCGCGGCGGTCTGCGGCACGCCGGCCGACGCGGCGATGGAGCTCATCCGCGAGCTCGAGGGAATGGACCGGGGCCGGTACGCGGGACCGGTGGGCTGGGTGGACGCCCGCGGCAACGGCGAGTGGGGGATCGCCATGCGCTGCGCCGAGATCGACGGCTCCCGGGCGCGGCTGTTCGCGGGGTGCGGGATAGTGTCGGGTTCGGAGCCGGCCGCGGAGCTCGCCGAGGCGCAGACCAAGTTCCGCCCCATGCAGGACGCGCTGGACGGCGGGGACTGATAACGCCGATTCGCCTAGCCTTGGTCACGACGCGATTGCGTTTGGATAACCGGTTCCGACCGGCCCTTCCCGCCGGCTCCAGGACGTGCTCAGGTGAGAAAACATCCACACGTGGGATCTCTGGTGAGAGGGATCTACCGCTACGTCCCGGCTGTGCGCCGGGCTTGAAGGAGCATGCTCATGACACCCGTTCCCAAGCGCTTCGCCGCGCTGGCCGTAGCGGCCCTGGCCGCGGGCACGCTGGCGGCTTGCGGCGGCTCTTCCGGCAACAGCAGCTCGAGTTCGTCCACGACCAGCGGTAAGCCGGTCAGCGGCGGCACGCTGAACTTCGTGGCTGCCGGTGATGTCGATCACCTGGACACGCTGTCCGCCTACTACCTGCCGACCTTCCAGCTCGAGATGGCGTTCACCCGGCAGCTGGTCAGCTACTTCCCGTCGAACAACAGGACCAAGGCGATCACGATCGCCCCCGACGTGGCCAGCACGCTCCCGACCACGACGAACGGCGGCATCACCAACGGCGGCAAGACCTACACCCTCCACATCCGCTCGGGCGTGATGTGGAACACCTCGCCGCCCAGCCAGGTCACCTCGGCGGACTTCCTGCGCGAGTTCAAGTGGATGTGCAACCCGTCGCTGGGCGTGGGCAACCCGCTGTACTACGAGCCAGTGATCAAGGGCATGGCCAGCTTCTGTGCCGGCTTCGCCAAGGTGAAGCCGACGCCGTCGGCCATGACCAGCTACGCGAACGCGCACTCGATCTCCGGCATCAAGACGCCGAACTCGACGACCATCACCTTCGACCTGATCCAGCCGGCCAACGACTTCCTCAACATCCTGGCCATGCCGTTCGCTTCGGCGCGGCCGGCCTCGTACGACAAGTACCTGCCCGACAGCGCGCCGTTCCGGCAGCACACGCTGTCCGACGGACCGTACGCGATCACCCAGTACACCGCGAACAAGAAGATCGTGCTGAGCCGGAACCCGGCCTGGAAGCAGTCCACGGACCCGCTGCGGCACCAGTACGTCAGCCAGATCGTGGTGACCGAGGGAACCGCGTCGAACCAGACCGCCCTGGCCAACGTCCAGGCCGGCACCGACGACCTGATGTGGGACCTGCCGGTGCCCACGCCCTCGATCCCGCAGCTGCAGGCCAGCAAGAACCCGGGGCTGCACGTCTACACCAACACCGGCAGCAGCAACCCGTACCTGGTCTTCGACCTCAAGAGCCCGACCGCCAACCACGCCCTGTCCAAGCTCAAGGTGCGGCAGGCGATCGAGTACGCGATCAACAAGGTCGCCATCGCGAAGATCTACGGCGGCACCAAGCTGAACCCGATACTCAACGGCGCGATCGCGCCGGGCAACGTGGGTTTCGCGAACTACAACTACTACCCGACCTCGGGCAACTCGGGCGACCCTGCCAAGTGCAAGCAGCTGCTCGCGCAGGCCGGATACCCGCACGGGTTCAGCATTACCGACGCCTACCGTAACGTCGGCAACCACCCCGCGGTGTTCACCTCCGTGCAGTCCGACCTCAAGGCGTGCGGCATCACGAGCAAGGGGATGTCGCTGGAGCAGGGCCCGTACTACGCGTTCATCGAGAACCCGGCCAACGCCTCCAAGTGGGACATCACCGAGGCGGGCTGGGTGCCCGACTGGCTGGGCAACAACGGCCGGGCGAACGTGGTCCCGCTGTTCCAGACCAACTGCCTCAACCCGACCACCAACTACGGCTGCTACAGCAGCAAGACGACCGACGGCCTGATCAAGCAGGCCCTGACCGCGCCCAACGAGTCCGCGGCCGCGCCGCTGTGGGCGAAGGCGGGCGAGCAGGTGATGAAGGACGCGGTCATCGTGCCCTTCACCACGCAGGACGTGGTGCTGTACGCCAGCTCGAAGCTGCACAACCTCATCTACAGCCCGATCGCTGAGCAGTGGAACCCGACTCAGCTCTGGATTTCGCACTAACGCAGGTCAGCCGCCATCCGGTAGAACGGGTCCAGGACTCGTTCTACCGGATGGCCTGTGTTAGAACGAGTCATCACGAGGAAGTTTCCCTGGGTAGCCACCACAAGGAAGTTTCCGCCGGCCGCCGGGAGGAGTGTTGCGATGAGCCTGCTTGAGGTGCGGGATTTGCGGGTGAGCTTCCCGACCGCTGACGGCGTGGTCCGCGCGGTGCGCGGGGTCTCGTTCGACGTTGACGCGCGGCGGACGCTCGGGATCGTGGGCGAGTCGGGCAGCGGCAAGACCGTGCTGACGCAGACGCTGCTGGGCCTGACCCCGGGCGCCGAGGTGTCCGGGCAGGCGGTGTTCGACGGGACCGATCTGATCGGGCTGGACGACGAGCAGATGCGCCGGGTGCGGGGGGCGCAGATCGCGGTCATCTTCCAGGACCCGCTGACCAGCCTGCATCCGCTGTACAAGGTGGGCTGGCAGATCTCGGAGATGATCCGGTCGCACGACAAGTCGGTGTCCAAGGCGGCCGCGGCGGAGCGGTCGGTGGATCTGCTGGACCGGGTGGGGATCCCGAACGCCCGGCAGCGGGTCAACGACTATCCGCATCAGTTTTCCGGCGGGATGCGGCAGCGGGCGATGATCGCGATGGCGCTGTCTCTGTCGCCGAAGATGATCATCGCCGATGAGCCGACGACGGCGCTGGATGCCACCGTGCAGGCGCAGATCCTGGATCTGCTGCTGCGGCTGCAGCGCGACTCCGACACCGCCCTGATCATGATCACCCATGACCTGGGCGTGGTGGCCGACATCGCCGACGAGGTGCTGGTGATGTACGCCGGCCGGGCCGCGGAGGTGGCCAGCAAGCGGGATATCTTCTACCGGCCGCACCATCCTTACACCAAGGGGCTGCTTGAGTCGATCCCGAACAGCTCGGCCGGGGCGGAGCGGCTGCGGCCGATCACCGGCCAGCCGCCGAGCCTGATCAACCTGCCATCCGGGTGCGCGTTCCACCCCCGGTGCGCGTACGTGATGGACAAGTGCCTGACCGAGGAGCCGACGCTGACCCCGGTGGGCGAGGACGGGTTCCACCAGTCGGCGTGCTGGCTGCCGGCCAGCGCCGCCGGGCTGTCGCAGGAGGCCGAGGAAACCCGCAGGCTCTCCGTCGAGGAGTCCCGCGGCGCGGCCGCGGCGAAGGTGGCCGAGGAGATCGCCGACCGCCCGGAGGCTGAAGGGAGCGTGATCGCATGACCACCCCGCAGCCGGCCGCCCCGGCCGGCGCCCCGCCCGGTGAGGACGACGTGCTGGTCCAGGTGGACAATCTGGTCAAGTACTTCCCGGTCAAGGGGCCAGGGCTGCTCGCCCGCACCGTCGGCAACGTGCAGGCGGTCAACGGGGTGTCACTGACCCTGCACCGCGGCCAGACCCTCGGCCTGGTCGGCGAGACCGGCTCCGGCAAGACCACCCTGGCGCGGTGCATCGCCGGGCTGATCCCCATCACCTCAGGCAGCGTCGTCTTCGACGGCCACGAGATCGCCGGCCTGTCGCGGCGGGCGATGCGGCCGTTCCGCCGCGAAATCCAGATGATCTTCCAGGATCCCTACGGGTCGCTGAACCCGCGGCGCCGGGTCGGCTCGATCATCAGCGACCCGTTCGCCGTGCACAAGACGGCCAGCGGCGGCGCCCGCAAGCGGGCGGTGCAGGACATCATGGAACGCGTCGGCCTCAACCCCGAGCACTTCAACCGGTTCCCTGCCGAGTTCTCCGGCGGCCAGCGGCAGCGGATCGGGCTGGCCCGCGCGCTGGCCCTGCGGCCCAAGCTCATCATCGCCGACGAGCCGGTATCGGCCCTGGACGTGTCCATCCAGGCCCAGATCCTCAACCTGCTCGCCGACCTGCAGCGCGACTTCGGCCTGACGTACCTGTTCATCGCGCACGACCTGGAAGTGGTCCGGCACGTCAGCAACCAGGTCACGGTCATGTACCTGGGCCGGATCTGCGAGGAAGGACCCAAGGATCCGATCTACCAGACCCCCCGCCACCCCTACACCGCGGCGCTGCTGTCCGCCGCCCCCGCCGCCGATCCCGACGCCGCCGCCGCCCGGCAGCGGATCATCCTGACCGGCGACATCCCCTCCCCCATCAACCCCCCGACCGGCTGCCGCTTCCACCCCCGCTGCCCCAAGGCCCAGGACCTCTGCCACCAGCAAGACCCGCCGCTCGAAACCAAGCCAGGCGACCTCCCCGAACACCTGACAGCCTGCCACTTCCCGGTTCAGCCCGGGGAAGACCTCACCACCACTACCGCTGCTACCACCGCTGCCGCCGCCGACGCTGGCGCCGGGACCAGCGGCGAAGGCAGCAGCCTTTCAGGAGGTGCGGCATGAGCCTCACCGAGATGGAGTTCCAGGGCGGGGCGACAGGCACCGGCTCCACCCAGGTGATCGAGGGCCGCAGCCCGTGGGTGCTGGCCTGGCGCCGGCTGCGCCAGGACAAGGTGGCCGTCGCCTCCTTGATCGTCATCCTGCTGCTCGCGCTGCTGGCCATCCTCGCGCCGGTGATCGCCGCCTGGGTGGGCCACCCGCCGAACATGCCGTACACGAACACGGGCCTGAACAGCGTGGGCCTGCCGGTCGCCCCGAGCAGCACGTTCTTCTTCGGCACCGACCAGCTCGGCCGGGACCTGTTCGTCCGGGTGCTCTACGGCGCGCAGGTCTCGCTGCTCGTCGGGTTCGTGTCCACGGCCATCGGCACCGTTCTCGGCGTGGCCATCGGGATGACCGCCGGGTACTTCGGCGGCTGGATCGACACGCTGCTGGCCAGGTTCACCGACAGCGTGCTCGCGTTCCCATACGTCCTGCTGGCGCTCGCCCTCGCCGTGGTCTTCGGGCCCAGCCTGCTCGAGGTCATCGTCGTGATCTCGTTCTTCTCCTGGGCGGCCATCGCCCGGGTGGTGCGGGGCCAGACGCTGTCGATCAAGGAGAAGGAGTACATCGAGGCGGCCCGCTCGATCGGGGCCAGCCCGATGCGGATCATGATCCTCGACATCCTGCCCAACCTGATCGCCCCGGTGCTGGTGCTGGCCACGCTGGCCATCCCGACCGCGATCGTGTTCGAGGCCACCCTGTCGTTCCTCGGCGTCGGCGTGCAGCCGCCGGACGCGAGCTGGGGCAACCTCCTGTCTCAGGCCCAGGGCTTCTACCAGACATCCTGGTGGTACCTGATCTTCCCGTGCGCCTTCCTGCTCCTCACCACGCTCGCGTTCAACCTGCTGGGTGACGGGGTGCGGGACGCGCTGGACCCGCGGACCGAGCGCCTGTTCGCGTCCCAGCGCAGCCGCGGCCGCGCGAGGTCCAAGCGCGCCAAGCCCGCCATCCCGGCGGAGGAGGCGAGCTGACATGGGATTCGCGAGCTTCCTCGTCCGCCGGATACTGCTCGGCATCGTGGTGCTGTGGTCCGTCACGGTCGCCACGTTCCTGCTGTTCTTCGTGGCGCCGCAGGATCCGGCCCGGCTGCTGGCCGGGAAGAACACGACTGCGGCCCAGATCGCCAACATCAACCGCAGGCTCGGCCTGAACCAGCCGCTCATCGTCCAGTACTGGCACTACCTGGACCGGCTGCTGCACGGCGACCTGGGCACCTCGTACTTCACCGGCACCTCGGTCAACACCATCCTCAAGGAGGACCTGCCGCCCACCCTGTCACTGCTGGTGGGCGGGGTGGTGCTCTGGCTGATCGTCGGGATCTCGGTGGGCATCCTGTCCGCCACCCGGGCGCGGACCCTGCTCGACCGGGTCTCGACCACCGGCGTGCTGATCGGGATCACGTTCCCCACCTTCGTGCTCGGGCTGCTGCTGCTGTTCGCCATCTACCTGCCGCTCAACCGGGCCGGCTTTCACTGGATCCAGACCGGGTACGAGGGACCCACGCAGAGTGTGAGCGGCTGGGTGGGGCACATGATCCTGCCCTGGATCACGATCGCGGCGGTGTCGGCGGCCACCTATACCCGCCTGACCCGCGGCTCCCTGCTCGACGTGCTCGGCGAGGACTATATCCGCACCGCCCGTTCCAAGGGGCTGTCCGAGCGCCGTGTCGTCTACCGGCACGGGGTCCGCTCGGCGCTCACCCCGGTGGTCTCCCAGCTGGGCGTGGACATCGGCACGCTGGCGGGCGGCGCCGTCGTCACCGAGACCGTGTTCGGCCTTGGCGGAATCGGGCAGGCATCCGTCACGGCAATCACCAACGGAGACGCCCCGGTCGTGCTGGGGATCGTGCTGGTCGCCGCGCTGTTCGTGGTGGTGGCCAACCTCATCGTTGACATCCTCTACTCGGTGCTCGACCCTCGCGTCAAGCTGGCCTGATACCGCCGCCTGCGGGCCGCCGCCGCGGACCGGCGAGTCAGGCTCGTACGGCGTCGGCGCAGGCGTCGGCCAGCCTGGCCCGCAGCGCGGCCTGGCCGGCCCGGTCGGTTCGCGCCTCGATGATGCGCAGGCCGCCGGGCGCGGCGCGCAGCGCGCCCGGCAGGTCGGCGGCCCGCTCGAGCAGCAGGTGCGGCAGGCCAGCGGCACGGGCGTAGTGGTCGAGCCCCGCGCCGTGCGGTGTCCCGAACACCCGCTCGAACGGTGCCTCGAACGCCGCCTGCTCCAGGGTCGAGAAGATCCCGCCGCCGTCGTTGTTGACCACCACGAGGCACAGGTCCGGCCGCGCTTCGTCCGGGCCCAGCACGAGGCCGGGGGCGTCGTGCAGGAAGGCGAGGTCGCCGAGCAGCGCGAAGGCGGGGCCGCCGCCGGCCGCGGCGTGCGCGAGTGCCGCTCCCATGGCCGAGGAAATCAGGCCGTCGATGCCGCTGGCCCCCCGGCTGGCCATCACCCGCAGCCCGTCCCGCGGCGCCATGTGCCGGTCCAGGTCCCTGACCGGCAGGCTGGATGCCGCCCACAGCAGCGCGCCGTCGGGCAGCGCCGCGGCCAGGTCCCTGGCCAGCCCCGGCTCGCTCAGCCCCCCCTCGTCCAGGATCTCATCGGCCGCCCGGCTCGCCGCCGCGTCCGCGCGCTGCCAGGACTCCAGCCATGATGCCGAACGGGCCCGGCCGGCCAGCCGCACCTCGCTGGCCACGTCGGTGGCCGTCCTGGCCGGGTCGGCCCACCGGCCCGGGCCCTGGGCGATCACGACGTGCCGGGCCGGCGGGCCGCCCGCAGGCGAGCCGCGCAGGAACGCGAGCTGGCCGCGGGACAGCCCGGGCCGGCCCGCGGACACGATCACGTCCGGCCGGTGCGCGGCGGCGAACTCCGCCCACCCGAGCAGGTAAGGGTAGCCGCGCAGCGCGTTCGGCCCGCGCCTGGCCCCCGATGACGGCTCGGCCAGCACCGGCCAGCCGGCCTGCTCGGCCACGCGCAGCAGCGGCCCGGCATCGTAGTCACCGTCGCCGCAGACCACAGCCCCGCGCTCGGTCCAGGGCAGCTCGAGCACCCGGGGAACCCTCGCCGGGGCCGCGGCGAAGGCGGTCCACGGCATCGCGCCGGCCCGGCCGTCCAGCGGCTCGGGCCACGCCGTGTCCGCCGCGGCCGCGTCGGGCGCCAGCGGCTCGCGCAGCGGCAGGTTCAGGTGCACCGGGCCGGCCAGGCCGCCCGCCGCCCCCGCGGCGTGCGCCCACGCGCCGCAGGCCAGCGACCGCCAGTACGCCTGCATCCCCGCCCTGGCCTCGGGCACTCCCACGTCACAGAACCAGCGCACCGCGGTCCCGTACAGTTTCACCTGGTCGATGGTCTGGTTCGCGCCGGTGCCGCGCAGCTCGGGCGGCCGGTCCGCGGTGAGCACGAGCAGCGGCACGCCGGACTCGTCCGCCTCGATCACCGCGGGGTGGAAGCTGGCCGCCGCCGTGCCCGACGTGCACAGCACGGCGACCGGGCGGCGGCTGGCCTTGGCCAGGCCGAGGGCCAGGTACGCGGCCGAGCGCTCGTCGATGCGCACGTGCAGCCGGAGATCGGCGGCCGCCGACCGGTCCCACAGCGCCAGCGCCAGCGGGGTGCTCCGCGATCCCGGCGCCAGCACCGCCTCGCGCAGCCCGCACCGGATCAGCTCGTCCACCAGGACCGTGCCGAGCGCGGTCGAGGGGTTCACGGCGCGTCCAGGTGCCGGGCCGCGGCCTCGGCGCGCTCGCGCCACGGCCGCGGGTCGGTTTCCCAGGCCGCGAGCCGTTCCGGGTCCACCGCCGGCCGCCTGACCGGCAGCATTCCCCCGGCTTCGGCCAGCGGGTCGGCCGCTACGTCCCCGGCCAGCAGGCTCATCGTGGCCAGCCCGCAGTCATAGGGCAGCCCGGGCAGCGCCGCGGCCAGCGCCGCGCCAGCGGCCAGGCCGACCGAGGTCTCTACCGCGCTCGACACCACCACGGGCAGCCCGCAGCCGCCGGCGATCTCCAGCGCGGCGCGCACCCCGCCCAGCGGGGCGGCCTTGAGCACCACGATGTCCGCGGCGCCCGCGGCCCGTACCCGGAGCGGGTCGTCGGCTCGGCGGACCGACTCGTCGGCGGCGAGCGGGATATCCACGCCGCGGCGCAGCTCCGCCATCTCCGCCAGCGTCGCGCACGGCTGCTCGGCGTACTCCAGGCCGAACGGCGCCAGCGCGGCCAGCATGCGCCGCGCGTGATCGACGTCCCAGGCGCCGTTCGCGTCCACGCGGATCCGGCCCGCGGGGCCGAGCGCGTCCCTGACCGCCTCGACCCGTGCGATGTCCTCGGCGTCCTCCTGCCCACGCTGCGCCACCTTGACCTTGGCCGTGCGGCAGCCGGCCGCGCGCACCAGGTCGCGGGCCTTCGCCGGATCCACCGCGGGCACGGTCACGTTCACCGGGACGGCGTCGCGAACCGGCTCGGGCCAGCCGGCCGTGGCCGCCTCGATCGCGCACGCCAGCCAGCGGGCGCATTCCCTGGGGCCGTACTCGGGGAACGGGGAGAACTCGCCCCACCCAGCCGGGCCCTCGATGAGCGCGCCGGTGCGGACGGTCACCCCCCGGAAGGGTGTGCGCATCGGGATCGCGAACGCCCGGAGGCTGCCGAGCAGGTCTGTACCCCGGCCGGTCACGGGCGCTTGGGGAACCGGGCAAAGTCCGGGCTGCGCTTGTCCCGGAACGCGTCGCGGCCCTCCTGCGCCTCCTCGCTCATGTAGTACAGCAGGGTGGCATCCCCGGCGAACTGCTGCATGCCCGCGGCGCCGTCGGTCACCGCGTTCAGCGCGCCCTTGAGCATGCGCAGCGCGAGCGGCGACTTGGCCAGCAGCTCGCGCGCCCAGCTGACCGTCTCCTCCTCCAGCCGGTCCAGCGGGACCACCGCGTTGACCAGGCCCATGTCCAGGGCCTGCCGGGCGTCGTACTGGCGGCACAGATACCAGAATCTCGCGCGCCTTCTTCAGCCCGACGGTCTCCGCGAGCAGCCAGGATCCGTAGCCGCCGTCGAAGGAGCCGACCTTCGGCCCGGTCTGGCCGAACACCGCGTTGTCGGCAGCGATCGTGAGGTCACAGCAGACGTGCAGCACATGGCCGCCGCCGATCGCGTACCCCGCGACCATGGCGATCACGGGCTTGGGGGTGCGCCGGATCTGCACCTGCAGGTCAAGCACGTTGAGCCGGGTGACGCCGTGGGAGTCGACGTAGCCGTCATCGCCCCGGATCTTCTGGTCGCCGCCGGAGCAGAAGGCCTGCGTGCCCGCCCCGGTCAGGATGATCACGCCGGTGTCCGGGTCATCGCGGGCGGTGTTGAACGCGTGGGTCAGCTCGAACAAGGTCGTGGGCCGGAACGCGTTCCGCACCTCGGGGCGATTGATCGTGACCTTGGCGATGCCCTCGCCGGCCTCGTACACGATGTCGGTGTACTCCTGGCCCGGAGCGGGCCCCGATCGCTGCCAGTCGACCACTGCAACCTCCCTGCTGAGCATGCCTGCGAGCCCGCCGCGCCGCCGTCACCCGCCGCGGTGGCCATCCCCGCACGCGGTTAACCTTACGACGATGGCTGAGCGCCCCCTGTACGCGGCTCTGCTGGAGCCCGCCGACCTGCTCGCGCCGCTGGCTGCCGCCCTGGACGGGACCGGGCCCGCGGTGCTGCCGCTCGACCCCGCGCTGCCGGCCGGCCGGATCGGGCAGCTGATCGGAGAACTCAGGCCGGATGCGGTGCTGACGCCCGACGGGCCGCGCCGCACCGGCCAGGACGGAACCGCCAGGCGCGCCGCCGAGGGGACCGCGGTGGTCGTCGTCACATCGGGCTCGACCGGGCGGCCGAAGGGCGTGGAACTGAGCGCAGCCGCGCTGCTGCACTCGGCGCGGGCCAGCCTGGACCGGATCGGGGCCCGTCCCGGCGAGCGCTGGCTGTGCTGCCTCCCGGTAACCCATATCGCCGGGATCCAGGTGCTCGTCCGCTCGCTGGTCGCGGGCACTGTTCCGGTGATCGCCTCCCGGCCCGACCCCGGGCTTGCCGCGTCCTGCGGTGGCATGCACGTGTCGCTGGTGCCCACCCAGCTGCGCCGGCTGCTGAGCGCGGGGACCGACCTGGGTCCGTTCGGGACGATACTGCTCGGCGGTGCGGGCGCTCCGGCGCGGCTGCTGGACGAGGCGGCCAGGGCGGGCGGCCGGGTCGTGACCACGTACGGCATGACCGAGACCTGCGGTGGGTGCGTGTACGACGGGGTGCCGCTGGACGACGTCCGCGTCGCGGCCGGCCCGGACGGGCGGATCCGCATCGCCGGGCCGGTGCTGTTCACCGGCTACCGGGACCGCCGCGGCCTGGTCAAGACGGCGATCACCGACGGATGGTTCAGCACCTCGGATCTCGGCTCGGTCGGGCCGTCCGGCAGGCTGACCGTGCGCGGCCGCGCGGACGACGTGATCAACACCGGCGGCGAGAAGGTGATCGCCGGCGAGGTCGCCGCGGTGCTGGAGAGCTGCCCGGCGGTGCGGGCGGCGGCCGTGTTCGGGCAGCCGGACCACGAATGGGGCGAGCGGGTCACCGCCGTGATAGAGCCCGCCGACCCGGCCGCGCCGCCGGACCTGGCTGCGCTGCGCGCGCACGTGCGGGGGGTGCTGGCCGCGAGCGCCGCGCCGCGGGAGCTTAGGATAGTAAGGCAGATGCCGCTGCTGCCCTCGGGAAAGCCGGATCTGCGGAGGTTGCGAACTCAAGATCCGGGGTAGCAGTGCTGGCCGGGAACAATTACCGGCGTAGAGCGTTAGTTATTAATGCCTGCGCTTAGCGCCCAGGGCGCCGCGGGCCCCCGCAGCTTACGCGCCGGCCAGGCGCGAGAGAGCACTGCATGCCCGGTGCGCTTTCCCTTCCGGAGGAGGTGTGTCATGTCGCGGACCGCGACCGCCGCGTCACCCGCGCGGGATGACGAGGCGACGATGACGCGCGTGGACATCCTGATCCAGCGCGGACGCGGCCGAGGCCAGCTGTCGCTGCCCGAGCTGCGGGCCGCATTCGAGGAAGCCGGCATTTCCGCAGCTGAGGGACGATCGATTCTGCGCGAGCTCGCCGAGGCAGGGGTCCGGCTCGGCAACGAGCCGGCCGATGCCACCGGGCAACAGCCGGCCACTGCGGATGCGCGAGCCGACGCCGATGCTGACCCCGAGGCCGAGGCGGCGATCCTCGCCGAGGCGGAGGCCGCCGCGGCGGCCGTCGCCGCCGAGGGCAGCAGCCTGCTCGAAGCCGACCTCGATGACCACACGCCCGCCATGGGCGACTCGGTGCATACGTACCTCAAGTCGATCGGGCGGACCAGCCTGCTCACCGCCGAGCAGGAAGTGGACCTGGCCAAGCGGATCGAGGCCGGGCTTTACGCCGAGCACAAGCTGGACACCGACCCGGATCTCGATGCGGAGTACCGGCGTGAGCTCGCGGAGGTCGCCGACGACGGCAGGCGCGCCAAGGCGCACATGCTGGAGGCGAACCTGCGGCTCGTGGTCTCGGTGGCCAAGAAGTACAGCGATCGCGGCCTGACCCTGCTCGATGTCGTGCAGGAGGGGAACCTCGGCCTGATCAGGGCGGTCGAGAAGTTCGACTACACCAAGGGCTACAAGTTCTCCACCTACGCCATGTGGTGGATCCGGCAGGCGATCCAGCGCGGCTTCGCCGACTCGGCCCGGACCATCCGGCTGCCGGTGCACGTGCTGGAGATGCTCAGCAAGCTGAGCAGGGTCGAGCGCGACATGCACCAGCGGCTGGGCCGGGAGCCGACGCCCGAGGAGCTCGCCGTCGAGCTGGACCGCACCCCGGACCAGATCGAGGAACTGCTCCGCACGAGCAGGCAGCCGATCAGCCTCGACTCCACCATCGGTGAGGACGGGGAGACCAGCATCGGCGACCTGATCGAGGACGTGGACGCGCCTGAGGCCTCCGAGCTGGTCGACAGGCAGCTGATGGCCAGCCAGCTGAGGAGCGCGCTCGGCTGCCTCAGCCCGCGCGAGGCCACGATCATGTCGATGCGGTTCGGGCTGTACGACGGCAACCCGCACACGCTCGATGAGATTGGCCGGGCGCTCGGCCTGACCAGGGAGCGCATCCGGCAGCTGGAGAAGCAGTCGCTGTCCAAGCTGCGCCACCCCAGCCGCGCCCAGCCGCTGCTCGACTTCGCCAGCTAACCCGCTGCCGCTGCCGCTGGTCCCGACCCGCGAGCCGGGCCCGACCTCCCGCCGGGCCCGGCTCGTCCCGGTCGAGGTGCCCGCCGGTCACCCGCTTCGCGGCGACCCGCGCCACAGCCAGAACGCGGCCGGCTCCGGGCTAGTCGCGGTATGGTGCCCTGCGTGACCGTCAACATCGAGGTGCTCCGCGAGGTAACGGACGAGATCCTCACGGCCTTCGGCCGTCTGCTGCGCCAGCTGTCCCGATCCGCGCCGCCGCTGGACCGTGCGGCCCTGACCCGGGTGGTCACCGCCCAATGCAACCACGTGCTGGTGGCCCGCGCGCCAGCCGCGGCGGGTGAGCCGGGTGAGATCATCGGCACCCTGACGCTGACCATGTTCCCGATTCCCACCGGCCTGCGCGCCCGGATCGAGGACGTGGTCGTGGATGAGGCCGCCAGAGGGCAGGGGGCGGCCACCGCGCTCACGCTGGAGGCGTTGCGCATCGCCAGCGGACAGGGCGCGCGGAACGTGGATCTGACCTCCCGGCCGTCACGCGAGGCGGCCGGCCGCCTGTATGAGCACCTGGGCTTCGAGCGCCGCGACTCACGGCAGTACCGGTACATCATCGAGGCCGGCCAGATGCCGTCCCGGGCCTAGCTGAGCGACTTCGCGCCTCAGGCGGGCGCGGGGGTGTTCTCAGGGAAGTGACAGGCCACCAGGTGTCTCGGCCCCATCTCCACCAGCGGCGGCGGAACCGTGCGGCACACGTCCTGCGCCTTCCAGCAGCGGGTGTGGAAGCGGCACGCGGGCGGCGGGTTGAGCGGGCTCGGCACATCCCCGACCAGGCGGATCCGGTCCCGGTGCCCGCCGCGCCCTGCCGATGTGCGGCGCACCGCCTCGGGTGACGGCACCGCCGATAGCAGCGCGACGGTGTAGGGGTGCCGGGGCCGCTCGTACAGATCGGTCCGGTCGGCCATCTCGACCAGGTTCCCCAGGTACATGACGGCGACCTTGTTGCACACGTGCCTGATCACCGACAGGTCGTGGGCGATGATGACGTAGGTCAGCCCCAGCTCGGCCTGAAGGTCGGCCAGCAGGTTGATCACCTGGGCCTGGATCGACACGTCGAGCGCGGACACCGGTTCGTCGGCCACGATGAGCTTGGGCCGCAGCGCCAGCGTGCGGGCGATCCCGATCCGCTGCCGCTGGCCGCCGGAGAACTCGTGCGGGTACCGGTTGTAGTGCTCGGGGTTGAGGCCAACCAGTTCCAGCAGGTCCTGGACGGTCCGCTTGGTGCCCTTCTCGGTCTTGACGTTCTGCAGCTTGAACGGCGCGCCGACGATGGAACCCACCGTGTGCCGGGGATTCAGCGACGAGTAGGGGTCCTGGAAGATCATCTGCACCTCGCGCCGCAGCGGGCGCATGGAGCCCGTCCGCAGGTGCGTGATGTCGCGGCCGTCGAATACGATCTGCCCGGCCGTCGGCTCGATGAGTCGCACCAGCATCCGCGCGGTCGTGGTCTTGCCGCAGCCCGACTCGCCCACGATGCCCAGTGTCTCGCCGCGGATCACGTCGAACGAGACATCGTCCACGCTGCGGACCAGCCCGACGCGGCGGCGGAAGATGACGCCCCGGTTGACCGGAAAGTGTTTGGTCAGCCCGGTCACCGTCATCAGCGCATCGGGCGAGGCGGCGACGCTGGCCGTCCCTGGCTGGCTCTGCGGTGCGGTCACGCGTCCTCCCTGGACCTGACGGCCGGCGAGAGCCTGGTCTTGACCAGCTCGGCCCAGATCTCACGCTGCTCGTCGGCGGACAGGTGGCAGGCGACCTCGTGGCCGAGCGCCACCGAGCGGAGCGGGGGTACGTCGTGCTCGCTCTTCCCGTTGGTGCGGGCCGCGTAGGCGCAGCGCGGATGGAAGGGGCAGCCCGAGGGCACGTTGATCAGGCTGGGCGGAGTGCCGGGAATCGGAACCAGGCGCTTGATGCGGGCCCGGTCCAGCCGCGGCATCGAGCTGAGCAGGCCCCATGCGTAGGGGTGCGCGGGCCGGTCGAAGATGTCCTCGCTCGTCCCGTACTCGGCGGTCCGGCCCGCGTACATGACCAGGATGTCGTCGGCGATCTCAGCCACCACGCCCAGGTCATGGGTGATCATGATCACGGCCGAGTGGAACTCGTCCTGCAGGCTGGAGATGAGGTCGAGGATCTGGGCCTGGACCGTGACGTCGAGCGCGGTGGTCGGCTCGTCGGCGATCAGCAGCTCCGGGTTGCAGCTCAGCGCCATCGCGATCATCGCGCGCTGGCGCATCCCGCCGGAGAACTGGTGCGGGTAGTCATCCACCCGGGTCTGCGGGTTGGGAATGCCCACCCGGTCCAGCATCTCCTTCGCGTGCGCCTTGGCCGCCTTCTTGCTGACCTTGTTGTGAACCAGGTACGCCTCGGCGATCTGGTGCCCCACGGTGTAGAACGGGTGCAGCGACGACAGCGGATCCTGGAAGATCATCGCCATCTTGCTGCCCCGGAGCCTGCGCACCCGGCCCGGGTCGGCCCCGATCAGCTCCTCGCCGTCGAGGTAGATCTGGCCGCCGAGCTTTGCGTTGCTGCCGTGATGCATGCCCATGATGGCCAGGCTGGTCACGCTCTTACCGGATCCGGATTCACCCACGATGCCCAGCGTGCGGCCCCGCTCCAGCCGGAACGAGATCCCGTCCACCGCCTTCACCAGGCCGTCGTCGGTCGGGAAGTGCACCCGCAGGTCGCGCACCTCCAGCATGTAGCGGGGGTCGGGCGGGCTCATGGACTCGACGTCCTGGTGCTGCGCCGCCGGGTCGCGCTCGCTCGAGCCGCGGCCGGGGCGCCAGCCGCGGCGGCGCGCGGGTGCAGCATCGCTGTCCTGCACAGAGTCGCCGGTCAGCGTGGGGTCAACTCCCGGTACGGGGTCGCCTGTCGCATCGTGCTCCCCGGCGCCGTTCCCGGCGGCCACTAGAGCCTCACCCGGGGATCGACGACCGCGTACAGGATGTCCACGATCATGTTGGCGATGACGACGAAGAAGGCCGTCAGCATGACCACCCCCATGATCTCCGGGAAGTCCTGATCCTGGATCGCCAGGATCGTGAACAGGCCCAGCCCGTGCAGCGAGAACGTGTACTCGGTGAGCACTGCGCCGCCGATCAGCAGGCCGATGTCCATCCCGAAGATCGTGAGGATCGGGGTCAGGGCGGCGCGGAGCGCGTGCTTGGTGATCACGGTCCGCTCCGGCAGGCCCTTCGCGCGCGCGGTGCGGATGTAGTCCTCGTTCATCGTCTCCAGCATGCCCGACCGGGTCAGCCGAGCGTACAGCGCGGCGTACAAGAACGCCAGCGTGATCCACGGCAGCACCAGGTTCCTGGCCCACAGCAGCGGGTTCTGGCTGAACGGGACGAACTGGACGTTCGGGAAGATCGGCCACTTGTAGCTGAACAGCTCCAGCGCTACCAGCCCGGTGAAGAAGATCGGCAGCGACACCCCGGCCAGCGCGATGCCCATCGAGAACCGGTCGAAGATGGAGCCACGCTTCAGCGCCGAGACCACCCCGATCGAGATGCCGGAGATCAGCCAGATGATGGCCGCGCCGATGGCCAGCGACACGGTCACAGGCAGGGCGGCGACCATCTGCGGCCAGACCGGCTGCTGGCTGCGGAACGAGTAGCCGAAGCACGGCGGCGGGCAGTAGACGGTGCTCGGCCCGGACGAGTAGTGCTCGCCGAACGGGATCGCCTTCAGGTAGTGCCAGTACTGGATGTACAGCGGCTGGTTCAGGCCGAGCTGGTGCTCGACCTGCAAGATGGCCGTCCGGGTGGGATTGCGCCCCACGTACTGCGCGGCCAGGCCGTAGGTGGTCTGGCCGCCCAGCCTCGGCAGCCAGAAGAAGATGGCGAAGATGACGATGCTGACGACGATCAGCAAGAACACGGCGGCGATCAGGCGCCGGACGATGAACGTTACCACTGTGTTCGGCACCTGCGCCCGGCCGGAGGCCGTGGGCCGGGGGAATCACTCCCCAGCTGACCCAGCGGCCGCCGGCCGGGCGCCAGCGCCCTCACCTGCCCTCTGCTAAACAGTTACCACCCGGATACGGTTACCGTGCTGACTCGGCTACCCCTTCGTGCCGAGTGTTCCGTAGTTGTACATCCCGTAATACCTGTTCACGGAGACGTTGGTCAGCGCCGGGCTGCGGTACAGCAGCGCCTTGGAGTAGACCGCAGGCAGCATGACCGCGTCCTTCATCACCTGCATGTCTATCTGGGCGGAGATCGAGTTCCGGGTGGCCTGGCTGGAGGACGCCTCCAGCTGCTTGAACAGCGAGTTGACCTTCGGGTCGTTCTCCTCGGCGATGTTGGCGTTCCCGGCGGGAACGATGGCCTTGCCGTCGAACAGCGCCCAGCCCCAGCCGTACGCGTCCGGCCAGTCTGGGCCCCAGCCGCCGGCCAGCAGCCCCAGGTCGTGGCTGTGCACGTAGTTGGGCACCCCGGCGAACGTGCCGTAGTAGTTCGCGGCCGTGTAGCCCTTCAGTGTGCCCTTGATCCCGACCGACTGCAGCGACGCCTGCAGTGCCTGCGAGGACTGGACCTCGCGCGGCCGGTCGGACCGGTAGGCGATGTTGGTCGAGAACCCGTTCGGGTGACCGCACTCCTTGAGCTGCTGCTTGGCTGCCGCTATGTCGCCGCCCGGCATGCTGAGCGCGTGGTAGAGGTCGAACTTGGTGTAGCCCAGGACGGTGGGCGGCATCGACGTGGAGGCGATATCGCCGCCGGCGACCGGGCCGCCGTACGCCGTCTGCAGGTTGGTCTTGTTCGCCGCGAACTCGACCGCCATCCGGCAGTGCACGTTGTTGAACGGCGCCACCTTGGTGTTGATGTAGTAGAACCACATGAACCCGGTAACCGGGTCATCGGAACTCGCCTTGAGCGAGCTGCTGGACAGGATCTTCGCCCGTGCCGCGGCCTGCACTCCGCTGCCCGCCTGGTCCATCTGGATGTCGCCGGCCAGCAGCCGGTTGTCGATGTCGTTCGCGTTCACGTTGAGGTTCACGATGATCTTGCTGGCCAGCTGCTTGACCTGCGGATCCCACGACGGGTTCCACATCGGGTTGGGCACCAGCGTCATCTGCTTGTTCAGCTGGTAGCTCTGGAACTTGTACGGCCCGGTCGACTGCGGGTGCAGCTGGTAGTTGGCGCCGGTGTCCTTGTTCGGCGGCACCGGTGCGGTCTGCGGGAACGCCACCACGTAGTTGAAGTCCGCGAACGGCTCATTGAGGTGGAACACGATCGTCGTCGAGTTCGGCGTGTCGATCGCGGTCAGGTCGCCCTTCTTGTCCTTGAACGGGCCCTTGTAGTCGGCCGCGTTCCCGGCCAGCAGCGAGGCGAAGTAGCTCGGCCCGTTCGGCAGCACCGTCCGGTCGAAGGTGCGCTCGACCGCGTACTTCACGTCCGCCGAGGTGACGGTCTGCCCGTCCTCGAACTTCACGCCGGACTTGATGTGGTAGGTCCAGGTCTTGTTCCCGTCGCTGGCCACGCCGAGCGTGGTGGCCAGGCCAGGGACGATCGTGGTGCCGCACGCCCCCGGGCACGACTTGTAGGTGGTCAGCGGCGTGGCGTACAGCCGCGTGAAGTTCAGGTTGAACGCGTAGTAGGTGTTGCCGGCGTCGGTGGAGTCCGGGGCACTGCTGTTGTCGTAGACGATCGTGCCGCCCTTGTGGCTGGACGGATTGACCACCGAGTTGACGGCCGCGTTGAACCCGGCCGCCGACGACGACGAGGGCGACGACGAACTGCTCGTCCCTCCGCCGCCGCTGCTGCCGCCGCAGGCGGCCGCGACCAGGGCGACGACGGCTCCCACCGCAGCCAGCCCCGTGGCTCTGTATCTACTCATCGGGTGAAGCGCCTCCTTGTTTGATTTCCTGATACGTGCGCCGGGGTTACCTGCTGCGCGGGTCGAGCGCGTCGCGCAGCCCGTCGCCGAACAGGTTGAAGGCCATCACGGTGATGAAGATGGCCACTCCCGGGATGATCATGTACATCGGGTCCACCTGGAAGAAGCCCTGGCTCACCGCGTTGGACAGCATCTGGCCCCAGCTGGGCGTCGGCGGGATCAGCCCCACCCCCAGGTAATCCAGCGCGGCCTCGAACAAGATGTTGGTCGGGATCAGCAGCGTCGCGTACACCAGGATCGGGCCGACCAGGTTGGGCAGCAGCTCGCGGAACATGATGTAGGGCCCGCGAGCGCCCAGGCTGCGCGCCGCGTCCACGAACTCCCGCTCGCGCAGCGACAGCGTCTGGCCGCGGATGATCCGGCCCATGTACGGCCAGGCGAAAAACCCGATGATGAACACCAGCAGCGCCACCCGCAGCGTGTTCCCGCTCAGCCCGAACGCCGACCCCGGGATCACCCCCACCAGCGCGATCGCGAACACCAGCAGCGGGAACGCCAGGAAGATATCCATCGTGCGCGCGATCACCGAGTCCACCCAGCCGCCGAAGAACGCCGCGATCACCCCCATCACCGTCGCCGATGATCACCGCCAGCAGCGTGGCCAGGAACCCGATCAGCAGCGAATACCGCGCCCCCACCACGATCCGGGCCAGCATGTCCCGCCCGGTGATCGGCTCCACCCCCAGCGGATGCGCCAGGCTGATCCCGCCGAACGGCCCGTTCGGTCGGCTGAACGTCGGGTTGATCAGGTTCGCGTGATACGTGTTCGGGTTCTGCACGAAAAACGGACCGAAGACCGCCAATCAGGATCAGCAGCGCCACGATCACCAGGCCCGCCATCGCCACCTTGTCCCGGCGCAGCCGCAACCACGCGATCCGCCCGAGCGACCGGCCCTCAATCGCTGCTTTGCCGGCACCCTGAAGAACCGCCTCAGGCGCCGCATCCGGCGTCATCTCAAGCGGCGCGGACATGACGTACCTCGCTTAGCTGTCGGACGGCGGCAGCCTCCCGAGCCGTCGCCTCTACCGGGAGGATGTCCCCCATGACACCTGGAGCGCCAGTGCCAGGCAGGTGTCGTTCCTTGATTGTGACCGTTTTGCGACTCCCGGGCCTGCTATTGACACATACGCGCCGCCTCCTGGCGCCGGAGCCGGTCACCGCGGCCTGCCCAGATCGGCGACGGCGGTGAGCAGCCGGTCTACGTCCGAGGCGTCGTTGTAATGGACCAGCCCGGCGCGCAGCGCGCTGCCGGAGTCGCGGATGCCGAGCGCCCCGGTGACCTCCCAGGCGTAGTTGTGCCCATCCCACACGTTGATCTTGCGCTCGGCCAGCCGCTCGGCGGCCTGCTGCGGCGTGCGGCCGGCCACGGTGAAGAACGCGGTCGCGGTGCGCCGGCAGGCCCGGCCGTAGAGGGTCACGTGCCGCATCGGGCCCAGGCCGCCGATCAGCCCCGCGAACAGCTGCTGCTCGTGCCGCTCGGCCGCCGCCATGGAGGCCAGCAGCCGGGCCCGCCGGGAGCCGGCCGCCGAGTCGTCCAGCCCGGCCAGGTGCTCGGTGGCCGCGGTCACCCCGGCCAGGTCGGCGAACGGCGGGGTGCCCCGCTCGAACCGGTACGGCACCAGATCCGACTGCGAGGCCAGCCGGTCCGGTCGCAGGCTGCGCAGCAGGCCTGGGTCGGCGACCACGGCGCCGACGTGCGGGCCTGACCACTTGTACGCGCTTGTCGCGTAGAAGTCCGCGCCGAGCGCGGTCATGTCCACCGGGCCGTGCGCCGTGGCGTGCACGCCGTCTACGTAGCTGAGCGCTCCGGCCGCGCGCGCCTTCGCCGTGATCGCGGCCACGTCGGGACGGGTGCCGAGCACGTTGCTCGCCGCCGTGACCGCGACCAGCCGGGTGCGCGGGCCGATCAGCTCGTCGTACTGGGCGGCCGGCAGCTCCCCGGTCGAGACGTTGACTTCTGCCCAGCGGACGGTGACGCCGCGGCGGGCGGCGGACTGTACCCACGGGCGCACGTTCGCGTCGTGATCCAGCCGGGAGACGACCACTTCGTCTTCCCTGTCCCAGTCCTTCGCCAGGGTGTCGGCAAGCCGGTAGGTCAGCGTGGTCATGTTCGGGCCGAGGATGACTCCCCCGGGCTCGCCGCCGACCAGGTCGGCCACCGCGTGGCGGCAGGCGGCCTCTATCTCATCCGCTCGCTGGCTCGCCGGGAAGGCGCCGCCGCTGTTGCCGAGCCCGGCGCGGTACGCGCAGGCGATCGCGTCGATCACCGGCTCCGGAAGCTGGGTACCCGCCGCCCCGTCCAGGTAGGCGTACCCGTCGGCCAGCGCCGGGTAGGCGGCGCGCACGCGGGCGACATCGAAAACCATAGCTACCGATCTTCCCTGATGCCCGCTAGCCGCCGGCCGCGGGGCTCCAGTCCGGCGAGCGGCCGGACGTGCTCAGCAGCGCGTGCCAGGCGTCGCCGCCTGCGGTGACGCCTGGCACGGTGATGAACGGCACCCCCGCCCGCCAGCCGGCCACCAGCACCTCCGGCCGGGCGGGCCGGTAGTCCTTGCCCAGCGCCCGGGCCAGGTCCCAGGCGTGCAGATGCCATTCCGCGCAGATCCAGCCGGCCATGCCCCCGACGGCCACCATGGTGTCGCCGTACCGGTAGTGCGGGCGGTCCCAGTCTGCCCGCAACCGCCGCGCATACAGCCGCGCCGACGCGGCGAACGCCGCGATATGCGCCGGCCCGGGCGCGTCGGGCAGCGTGGCCAGCTCGGCCGCGTTCTGACGGGCCAGCTTGCGGGCGAGCGTGTCCGGGGCGATGCTGGTGGCCAGCAGCCTGGCCAGGCGGCTGGCCGGCGCGTCGTCCAGGTACTCGTGGTAGTCGTCGGCCACGCACCGCAGGTGACCGGCGAGGTCGACGGCACGCCACTCCGCGCACGGCGTCGGCGCCGGCCACTGCTCGTCGGTGAACTGTGCGGCCAGCTCGCAGATCACGGTCACCCCGTCGCGGAATGCGGCCAGTGCCCGGTCCGGCGACCAGTTGGTCACAGGCAGCCGCCGTCATGGGTGCGCACCATGGTCCCTCCCGCCTAGCAGCCTGCACCCTCAGCAAGCGTCCCGGGCCCGGCCCACGGGTGCCGACCAGGCACGGCGCCGGCTACCCCGGGGTAGCCAGGGTGCCAGAGTCACTATCGCGCCGCCACCCCTGGCGGACGAATCACGGTCACGGAGCGTGTTATCTCACTATCCGTGATGCAGCCGGCCGGGCTGCGGCACGATGCCGCGGAGATATCCACAGCATTCGCGAGCTATCCACAGGCCGGCGCAGGCCGGCGGGGGCGGGTGAAAACCGTGTGACATCCGGCGACCTCGCGATTAGCCTCCAGACAATGCCCCAAGAACGCGCAGGCGGTCAGTCACGCCTGCCCGCACGGCGGACTTCGGTGGCGGGACTGCGGCGGCTCACCCCGTACCTGCGTCCCTATCTCCTGCAGCTGGCCGTGATGCTGGCCGCGGCGCTGGTCACCGTCGCCGCCCAGCTGACCGTCCCGCTGCTCACCAAGTCGGTGATCGACGGGGCGATCGCGCACGACCGGCGCGGGCTGCTGATCCCGCTCTCGCTGGCCGCGATCGGCCTCGGCCTGGCAGAGGCGGCGGGGATGCTGGTCCGCCGCTGGGTGCAGGGCGGTGCGGTCACCGGCATCGAACGGACGATCCGCGGGGATCTGTACGCGCACGTGCAGCGGCTGGACGTGGGCTTTCACGACGCATGGCAGTCCGGCCAGCTGTTGTCCAGGGCGACCACCGACCTGTCGGCGATCCGCCGGTTCGCCGGGTTCGGCCTGGTCTTCTTCGTCACCAACGTGGTGACGTTCACCGCGGTGGTGATCCTGCTCATCCGGCTGAACTGGTGGCTCGGGCTGCTTACCGGGTGCGTGTTCGCCCCGGTGGTGGCGCTGTGCGCCAGGTTCGAGGGGCGGTACAGCGTGCTGTCCCGGCGCGCCCAGGACCAGCAGGGCGACCTGGCCACCTACATCGAGGAGGCGGCCGGGGGGATCCGGGTGCTCAAGGCGCTCGGCCGCCGCCGTGAGGCGGCCGCCCGGCATACCGCGGGCGCGGCCGAGATCTACCAGACCCAGGTGGCCAAGGCCAGGCTGCTTGGCAGCTTCTACGCGCTGCTCGACCTGGTTCCGAACGCCGCACTCTGCCTTATCCTGCTGCTCGGCGCCTTCGCCGTCGGCTGGCACGAACTGAGCCTGGGCGGCCTGGTCGCGTTCATCGCCCTGGCCCTGCAGCTGGTCTGGCCGATCGAGGCCATGGGGTACATCCTGGCGTCGGCGCAGGAGGCGGCGACGGCATCGCAGCGGGTCTTCGAGCTGTTCGACACGGCACCCGCGATCACCGACCGGTGCTCGCCCGGCCCGTCCGGGCGGGTCCGCCGCCGCGGCGGCCGCGGGGCGCGGCTGGCATTCGATCGGGTGGCGTTCGGCTACCCGGACGCGGCCGGCCCGGTGCTCAGCGACATCACCCTGGACCTGGCGCCGGGCCAGACGCTGGTGCTGGCCGGCGCCACCGGCTCGGGCAAGACGACCCTCCTGCAACTGGTGCCCCGGCTCGCGGACGTCAGCGCCGGGTCTATCCGGCTCGACGGCACCGACATCAGGGACCTGCCGCTGGACGTGCTGCGCGGCACGGTGGCCTGCGCGTTCGAGGAGGCCACGCTGCTGTCGGCCAGTGTCAGGGAGAACGTCACGTTCGGCGCCCCCGGCGCGTCCGGCGAAGAGATCGCCGCGGCCCTGGCCGCCGCGCAGGCGGACTTCGCCTACGACCTGCCATGGGGGCTGGACACCAGGATCGGCGAACAGGGCATGAGCCTGTCCGGCGGCCAGCGGCAGCGCATCGCGCTGGCCCGCGCCGTGCTGGCCCGGCCGGCCGTGCTGCTGCTGGACGACCCGCTGTCCGCGGTCGATGTGCAGACCGAGGCCCGGGCGACCCGGGCACTGCGACAGGTACTCACCCAGACCACGGCCCTGGTCGTGGCGCACCGGCCGTCCACCGTGCTGCTGGCCGACGCCGTGGCGCTGCTGGATGGCGGGGTCATCGCGGCCGTGGGTACGCACCAGGAGCTGATGGCGGCCGAGCCCGGTTACCGGGACCTCATGGCCGTGCCCGGGGGCGGCGAGCCGGTCCGCCGGGCGCGGGCCGGATGAGCAGGCCGGGGGTGACGCGATGAGCACGCCTGCGACCGCGCAGCCGTGGCGCGGCCTGGCTGCCGACGAAGCAGAGGAGGCCAGCGCGGGAGGCGGCGCGCTGCTGCACGGCCGCAGCCGGCGCCTGCTCGCCGACATGCTCAGCCGGCAGCGCGGCCGGGCGACCCTGACCATGGCGCTCATCGTGGTCGCCAGCCTGGCCGCGCTGGCCGGCCCGTGGCTGGTCGGGGTCGGTATCGACCAGGGCATCCCGCCGCTGGCCGAACACCATGACCCGGGGCCGCTGCTCGCCCTCACCGCCGCGTTCGCCGTCACGGTGGTCGTCCAGGCGGTGGCCACCCGCAGCTACATCTACGCGACGGGCAAGCTCGGCGAGCGCATCGTGCTGGACCTGCGGCGGCGGCTGTTCGCGCACTTCGGCCTGCTGTCGGTGTCGTTTCACGAGGACTACACGTCGGGCCGGGTGATCGCCAGGCAGACCTCCGACATCGACGCCATCTCTGCGCTGTTCGAGGACGGCCTCGACTCGCTGGTCTCCGCCGTGCTGACGCTCGTTCTGGTCGGTGCCGGCATGCTGCTGCTCGACTGGCCGCTCGGCCTGGTCGTGCTGGCCGGGTTCGGCCCGCTGGTCTGGCTGACCGCATGGTTCCGGCGGGAGTCCGCCATCACCTACCGGCGGGGCCGCGAGTCCATCGCGCAGGTCATCGTCCAGTTCGTCGAGACCATGACGGGGATCCGCGCCGTCCAGGCGTTCCGCAGGGAGCGCAGGAACGACGAGATCTTCGGCGAGCTGAACGCCGGCTACTACGACGCCAGCCTCCGCTCGTTCCGCCTCGTCGCGCTCTACGCCCCGGGGATCACGCTGGTCGGCAACGTCATCACGGGCGTGGTGCTCGGCTACGGCGGCCTGCGGGTCATCGACGGCGACATCAAGGTGGGAGTGCTGGTCACGTTCCTGCTGTATTTGCGCCGCTTCTTCGACCCGTTGCAGGATCTGGCTCAGTTCTACAACGCCTTCCAGGCGGCGGGGGCCGCGCTGGAGAAGATCTCCGGCGTGCTCGCCGAGCCGCCGTCGGTGCCCAGTCCCGCTCGCGGCGTCCGGTTGCCCGATCGTCGCGGGGGCGGCCGCAGCGTCCGGTTCGCGTCGGTCAGCTTCGGGTACCGGACCGAGCCCGTCATCGGCCACCTCGACCTGGACATCCCGGCCGGGCAGACGACGGCGCTGGTGGGCACCACCGGCGCGGGCAAGACGACGGTGGCCCGGCTGCTGGCCCGGTTCTACGACCCGGACGAGGGGCGGGTACTGCTTGACGGGGTGGACCTGCGCGATCTCGACGACCCGGCGCTGCGATCCGAGGTAGTCATGATTACTCAGGAGAACTTCCTGTTCAGCGGGACGATCGCGGATAACATCGCGCTCGGCAACCCGGCCGCGGACCGGGCCGGGATCGAGGCGGCCGCCTGGGCCATCGGCGCCGGCGAGTTCATCGCGGCGCTGCCCGGCGGGTACGACGCCGACGTCGGGAAGCGCGGCGGGCGGCTGTCGGCAGGGCAGCGCCAGCTGATCTCGTTCGCCCGGGCCTTCCTCGCCGCCCCCGCCGTGCTGGTCCTCGACGAGGCCACCTCGCTGCTCGATATTCCGTCCGAACGGATGGTGCAGCGGGCCCTGCGCACGATGCTGGGCGGCCGCACGGCGCTGATCATCGCGCACCGGCTGTCCACCGTCGAGATCGCCGATCGCGTGCTGGTGCTCGACCGCGGCCAGGTGGTGCAGGACGGACCGCCGGCCCGGCTGCTGGCGGGTGAGGGCAGGTTCGCCCGGATGCACCAGAGCTGGCAGGACAGCCTGGCGTGACCGCGGCCTGGCGATTCGGCCACCTCGCGGGATCGGGGGCCGGCCTGGCCTTTATGCTGCTTGGATAGGAGCGAACTCGGGCACGCCCGAGTTCGCCTGGCGAACAACTGGAGTTCGCCTGGCGAACAACGGAGCATCCCAGGCCGCATTTCCCATTCGCGCCCGATTCCAGGCCCGCCGGGGAATCGCGCTGCCGGAAGGAGAATATGGTGTTTGGCGGCCGCCACGTGAGCCAGGAAGCGGAAGACAAGCATGCCGCCGATGTGGCGCTGGGCGGAAAATTCACCGAGCTGCTCGAGGCGGCCAGGGCGGCCGAGGCCCGGCTGCGGGAGGCGCAGGCGCGGCGGGCACCGCTGCAGGAGCAGCGCGATCTGGGCAAGGCGTTCGACGCCGCGCTCACCGAGGCGATGCACTCGGCCTACGCGAACCAGCGGGCGGCCATCGGGCCCCGCGGCTACGACGACTGGATCTACCGGAGAAAAGCCATGGCCACGAGCCCGGTCAAGGCATGGACCAGTGAGGCCGACGCGCTGCTGACACTGCGTGAGGCGCACCGGCTCGGCGGTATCGTCCGGGTTCCCTCGTCCCCGGCTGCCTGACCGGCGGCGCGCCGGCGTGTCACCGGGCTCCGGCCCTCCGCCGGGTGCACTCTGGGAGTGTGCGAGCAGAGCACCGGGGGATCGGGGCTATCACTCGCCGCGGCCAAGAGGTACCAGGACGTATATCGGCGGGAAACGACAACGGATGAGCCGCTAAACAGTAACAAAGAGCCATATCGCACGCGCCGGTCGTCCGGCACACTAGAATCTGAGCGAGACCAAGACCATAACGAGGGAAATAGCCAGGAGGCACGCCATGTGCCCGCACATGCCAACCTGTCCGGAAGCATCTGCTCCGGACCGCGAGGCGGCCCGGACGATAATTAGCCACCCCGAGCAGGGTTGGAGCCTGCTCTGCAACGGCATCGTTATCTTCGAAGACACCGGGGAACTTCTTCCCGATGGCGACGCGATCGGACCGCATCGCCCCACCGATATGCCCCTGCAGGCACACGCCGCACGCGGTCGCGGCTCTGCTGCCTAGTCGCCGACCCCGGCTCACGCCGCGCCCGCTCCACGGTGTTTGATCACCCCGCTGGACGGGCGCTTTTTCATGCGCCGAGCGCCCGCGGCAGCCACGCCGTGACCGCGCGGCCGACCGCCGCCGGCCGACGCGACAGCGCATGGCCCTCCCCCGCCAGGACCACCACCCGGGCGCCGGCCCGGCGGCCCGGCACCCCGAACCGATCCCGGTCGCCGCTCACGATGAGCAGCTTCCGGCCCGGAATGCGCAGCTCAGCAGCCCGAGAGCGGTCCGGCTGGCCCGGCGGTCGCAGCGGGAACGCCAGCGCGATGACGGCGACCGCGTCCACCGCCGCGGCGGTGCGGCAGGCCACCCGGGCCCCGTTGCTCCGCCCGCCCTGCACCAGCGGCAGCGGCCCGCCCGGTGGCCAGCCCCGGAGCGCGGTGATGATCTCTACCCAGGCGGCGTCCTGGCGGGCCGCCGACCCGGGTGCGCGGGCTCCCCTGACCCGGTAGGGCTGGGTGATCCGGGCTACCGCGCCGCCGAGGCGCAGCGCGCCATCGCGCACTGCCAGCAGGTCGGGTGCGTCGATGCCGCCGCCCGCCCCGTGGGTGAGCGCGAGCAGGAACGACGGTGCCCCGTCCGGCTCCTCGATGAGGACCCGCGCGGGGCCGGAGGCCGTCTGCACTTCCCGCTGGGGCGCCGGGGGGTGGCCGCTAGCGCGGAGCATCGGGCGCGCTACAGCAGTATTAATGCTCCGCGCTGGCGGTCACCGCCGGGCGGCGGCGCAGCCCGGGATCGGTCAGGACCGGCGGCTCGTACCCGCGGTCCGGCGGATTGAGGTTGACGCCCGGCGGGACGATCTCGTCGATCCGGTCCAGCACGTCGGGGCTCAGCACGACGTCTGCGGCGCCGAGCTGACTGTCCAGGTGCGCCATCGTGCGCGGGCCGATGATGGCCGAGGTGACCGCCGGGTGGCTGAGCACGAAGGCCAGTGCCAGGTGGATCACGGACAGCCCGGCCTCGTCCGCCAGCGCGGCCAGCTTCTCTGCCGCTTCCAGCTTCGCCCGGTTGCCGGGCAGCGCCATGTCGTACCGCTGCGGTATCCGCTCGGCCCGGCGGCTGACCGGAACGTCGCCCCCGACGCCGTAGCGGCCGGACAGCCAGCCCCCGGCCAGCGGGCTCCACGGGATGACGCCCATCCCGTACTGCTGGCATACCGGCAGCACCTCGGCCTCCACGCCGCGGACCAGGATCGAGTACGGCGGCTGCTCGCACACGAACCGCTCCCGCCCGCGCTGCTGCGCGGTCCACTGCGCCTGGACGATCTGCGACGGCAGGAATGTCGAGCTGCCCGCGTAGCTGATCTTGCCCGCCCTGATCAGGTCGGTCAGGGCGCCGAGGGTCTCATCGATGCCGGTTGCCGGGTCCGGCCGGTGGATCTGGTACAGGTCGATATGGTCGGTGCCCAGGCGGCGCAGGCTGTTCTCGCACTCGCGGATGATCCAGCGCCGCGAGTTTCCCTGGTCGTTGACGTCGTCGCCCATCCGGCCGTGGACCTTGGTGGCGAGCACGACACGGTCTCGGCGGCCGCCGGCCAGCGCCTTGCCGACGATCTCCTCCGACTCCCCCGCCGAGTACACGTCGGCGGTGTCGATGAAGTTGATCCCCGCGTCCAGCGCCCGCTCGATGATCCGGATCGACTCGTCATGATCCGGATTGCCCCAGGACCCGAACATCATCGCGCCCAGGCAAAGCGGGCTGACCTTCACGCCGGTAGTGCCGAGCACTCGCATCTGCATGGCTCCAACCCTATGACCGGGGGGATGGCGGCGTGCGGTGCCCCCGCCGTCGCCCGCGGCCGGTCCCCGGGTCAGCGCGGTGACCAGCAAGGGTCCCGGCCCGCGAGCGCGACCACGCGGTCGAGCAGCGGTGCGTCCGCGGGCCGCGGCAGCGACGGGCCGAACGGCACCTGCGGGCCGACCGGCGCATCGGGGCTGGCGAACTGCCCGAGGAAGCTGAGCGCGGCATCCAGCACCGCCGGGTCGCAATCGTAGGGCTGCCCGGTCGCACGGGCCAGGTCCCATCCGTGCACGGCGAGCTCATCGGCCACGACGAGGCCGACCATCCCGGCGGGGCTGTCCATGCCGGCGATCCGCGTCATGCCGGCCCACGCGCCCGGCTGCTGCCAGGCCCGGGCCAGCGCGGCGAGGTCTGCCGGGATCCGGCCGCGCCAGTCTTCGGCCAGCCGGGACGCGTCCCCCGCAGGCTGCATCTCGACATAGGGGCTGCGATCCTTGTTCGCCGCGGCCGTGAACGCGAGCGCCATCGTCCCGACGTGCTCGATCAGATCCCCGACCGCGTAAGCCGGGCACGGCGTTGGGCTGGCCAGCTCACCGTGGTCGACCCGGGTGACCAGATCGGCCAGCCGCCGGGCCGCGGGCTCAAGATTCTTCATCTCGTTGTCCACGTCGGATCAGACTACGCCGGGGGCGCAAGTCACCGGCCGGGGCACCGGACGCCGGCGCTGCGAGCGCGGGCCGCGGTCAGACGTTCAGGACCTTTTTCAGGTACTGGCCGGTGTAGCTGTCGTCGGCGGTGGCGAGTTCTTCGGGGGTGCCGGTGGCTACCACCGCTCCGCCGCGCGAGCCGCCCTCCGGGCCCAGGTCGATGACCCAGTCGGCGGTCTTGATGACGTCGAGGTTGTGCTCGATCACGATGACCGTGTTGCCGGCGTCGACGAGCCGCTGGAGCACGCCCAGCAGCTTCTTGATGTCGTCGAAGTGCAGCCCGGTGGTCGGCTCGTCGAGCACGTAGATGGTCCGGCCGGCGGACCGGCGCTGCAGCTCGGTGGCCAGCTTGACCCGCTGCGCCTCGCCGCCGGACAGCGTGGGGGCCGGCTGGCCCAGCCGGACGTAGCCGAGGCCGACGTCCACCAGGGTCTTCAGGTGCCGGTGGATGGCGGGTACCGGCTCGAAGAAGCCGGCTGCCTCCTCGATCGGCATGCCGAGCACCTCGGCGATCGTCTTGCCCTTGAAGTGCACCTGCAGCGTGTCGGTGTTGTACCGGGCGCCGTGGCAGACCTCGCACGGCACGTAGACGTCGGGCAGGAACTGCATCTCGATCTTGATGGTGCCGTCACCCGAGCAGGCCTCGCACCGGCCGCCCTTCACGTTGAAGGAGAACCGGCCCGGCTGGTAGCCCCGGATCTTCGCCTCGGTGGTCTGCGCGAACAGCCGCCGGATGTGGTCGAACACCCCGGTGTAGGTGGCCGGGTTGGACCGCGGGGTCCGGCCGATCGGCCCCTGGTCGACGTGCACCACCTTGTCCAGCTGGGCCATCCCGGTCACCCTGACATGCTTGCCCGGCACCGTCCGGGCGCCGTGCAGCTCCCTGGCCAGCGCGTTGTAGAGGATCTCGTTGACCAGGGTGGACTTGCCCGACCCCGACACGCCGGTCACCGCGACCAGGCAGCCCAGCGGGAACGCCACGTCCACGCCGCGCAGGTTATGCTCGGCCGCGCCCTTCACCACGATCTCGCGGCCGCGGACGCGCTTGCGCCGCCGGGGCGGCACCGGGATGTTCAGCCGGCCGGACAGGTAGCCGCCGGTGACCGACTTCTGGCTGGCCACCAGCTCGGCCACCGGCCCGGCCACCACGATCTCGCCGCCGTGCTCCCCCGCCCCCGGGCCGATATCGACCACCCAGTCCGCAGACCGGATCGTGTCCTCGTCATGCTCCACCACGATCAGCGTGTTACCCAGATCACGCAGCCGCAGCAGCGTCTCCAGCAGCCGGTGATTATCCCGCTGATGCAACCCGATGGAAGGCTCGTCCAGCACGTAGAGCACGCCGACCAGGCCCGACCCGATCTGGGTCGCCAGCCGGATCCGCTGCGCCTCCCCGCCCGCCAGCGTCGCCGCGGCACGATCCAGGGTCAGGTAATCAAGACCCACGTCCAGCAGGAAGCCGAGCCTGGCGTTGACCTCCTTGAGCACCCGGGCCGCGATCTGCATGTCGCGCTCGGACAACTCGATCCCGAGCAGCAGCTTGGCCAGCTCGCCGATGGGCAGCGCGCACAGGCCGGCGATGGACCTGCCGTCGACGGTGACCGCCAGCGAGACCGGCTTGAGCCGGGAACCCTGGCAGACCGGGCACGGAACCTCGCGCATGTACCCGGCGTACCGCTCGCGGCTCGAGTCGCTCTCCGCCTCATCGTGATGCCGCTGGATGTACGGGATCGCGCCCTCGAATGAGGTGTAGTACGAGCGCTGCCGTCCGTACCTGTTCTGATACCGAACGTGCACCTGCTGGTCATACCCGTACAGCAGTGCCTTGCGGGCGGCGGCCGGCAGCTTCTGCCACGGGGTGTTCAGGGTGAACCCCATCGCGTCGCCCAGCGCCTGGATCAGCCTGGTGAAGTAGTCGCTGATGTGCCCGCCGCCCCACGGCGCTATGGCTCCGTCGGCCAGCGTCCGCGACGGATCCGGCACGACGAGCTCGGGGTCGACCTCCATCCTGGTGCCCAGCCCGGTGCAGTCCGGGCAGGCGCCCCACGGGGAGTTGAACGAGAACGACCGCGGCTCCAGCTCATCGAACGACAGATCGTCGTACAGGCAGGCCAGGTGCTCGGAGAACATCCGCTCCCGGTGCGGATCATCGTCCGGCAGATCCACGAAGTCGATCACGACGACCCCGCCCGACAGCGCCAGCGCGGTCTCGACCGAGTCGGTCAGCCTGCGCCGTGCGTCGGGCTTGACCGCCAGCCGGTCGATCACGACCTCGATGTCATGCTTCTCATACTTCTTCAGCACCGGAAGCCGGCCCGAGGCCGCCTCCTCAAGCCGCACCACCACGCCGTCCACCCGGGCCCGGGAGAACCCCTTGGCCTGCAGCTCGCGCATCAGCTCGCCGTACTCGCCCTTGCGCCCGCGGACCACCGGGGCCAGCACCTGGAACCTGGTGCCGTCCTCAATCTCGAGCAGCCGGTCCACGATCTGCTGCGGGCTCTGCCGCGCGATCGGCCTACCGCACACCGGGCAGTGCGGCCTGCCGATCCTGGCGTACAGCAGCCGCAGGTAGTCGTAGACCTCGGTGATCGTCCCGACGGTGGAGCGCGGGTTGCGGCTGGCCGCCTTCTGGTCGATCGAGACCGCCGGCGACAGCCCGTCGATGAAATCAACATCCGGCTTGTCCATCTGGCCCAGGAACTGCCGCGCATACGCCGACAGCGACTCCACGTAGCGCCGCTGGCCCTCGGCGAAGATGGTGTCGAAGGCCAGGCTGGACTTACCCGACCCGGACAGGCCAGTGAAGACGATCATGGCATCCCGCGGCAGGTCCAGCGAGACATCCTTGAGGTTGTGCTCACGGGCACCGCGAACCACAAGACGATCAGCCACAGTGTTCTCAGCTCTCCCCGCTGACGTCGTCATTCCGGGACACCGCACGCCAAGACATGCTATCCGGGGGTTCGGACAATTTCGGGCCGCCCGGGATGCCCGGGCCGGGCCGCCTGTCCTGTCGGTGCAACCAGGAGAGCTAGCCGTTTATTGCCCGCTGATAACGGCTGGCCGCCCGGTAGCCGGGCTGCGTGCTGCGCGGCAGGCTGTCCACGTCGCCGGCGTGCGCGAAGCCCAGGGCCTCGTAGTAGGCCCGCAGCCGCTCGTTGTCGCGGTCGCAGTCGAGCCGGAGCCAGCGCCGCCCGCGCTCGCGGGTCAGGCCGGCGGCTGCCGCGATCAGCTGCGCCCCGATGCCACGGCCGGCCACGTCCGGGTGCGTGGCCAGGCGGTGCAGGTAGCCGGCCTCGCCGTCGTCCGGCCCCCAGACGCGCTCATCGGACCAGCGCAGCACGAACGTCGCGACGGGCCGCCCGGCGAGCCGGGCGAGATGGACCAGCCCAGCCGGCAGATCGCGGATGACGTCGGGGAAGTCACGGCCCCACGTGCTGGCCCGGGTCCCGGGCCCGGCCGTGCCCGCCGACCGGAGGATGCCCAGGACCTCGTCCTGATCGCCGGCGGACGCCGTGACGACCTCGACTCGGGTCATGCCCGGTTCCTTCCCGGCGGCGGACACGGCGGACACGGTGAACTCGGGGTGAAGTTCGCCGCGGATACTATCTGGCTGGGTTAGTTCATCTCATACTCCGGCGAGGTATTCAGCGTGGGCACAGCGGCGGACGGGGAGCCAGATGACCGATAGCGAGCAAGCAGGCGTGCAGCCCGGCCCGGATGGCCGGTACGGCCGGAACGTGGTGCCGCCCGGGGTGTGGATCGACGACTCGGACGAGGACGACCCGCTGCTCCGGAACGCCGACGGGTCACTGGTCGACACGTGGCGCGAGGAATACCCCTACACCGAGCGCCTCAGCCGCGAGGAGTACGACCACATGAAGCGCGGGCTGCAGATCGAGCTGCTCAAGCTGCAGTACTGGGTCAGGGAAAACGGCGGCCGGCTGGTGGTGATCTTCGAGGGCCGGGACGCAGCGGGCAAGGGGAGCACGATCAAGCGTTTCATGGAGCACCTGAACCCGCGATTCGCGCAGGTCGTGGCGCTCGATATCCCCACCGAGCGGGAGAAGCACCAGTGGTACTTCCAGCGGTACGTGGCGCACCTGCCGACCGCCGGGGAGATGGTGCTGTTCGACCGCTCCTGGTACAACCGGGCGGGCGTCGAGCGGGTCATGGGCTTTTGCACCGACGAGGAGTACGAGAGCTTCCTGCAGCAGGTGCCGGAGTACGAGCGCCTGCTGGTGAACGACGGGATCCGCCTGACCAAGTTCTGGTTCTCCGTGACGCCCGGCGAGCAGCAGACCAGGTTCGCCATCCGGCAGATCGACCCGGTGCGGCAGTGGAAGCTCAGCCCGACCGATATCGCGCTGCTGGACAAGTGGGACGACTACACCGTGGCCAAGGTCGTGATGTTCCAGCGCACCGACTCCGCCCACGCGCCGTGGACGGTGGTCAGGAGCAACGACAAGAAGCGGGCCCGGATCGAGGCCATGCGCAGCCTGCTGGCCGGCATCGACTACGAAGGCAAGGATCCCGAGGTCGTCGGGCATCCGGACCCCAGGATCGTCGGCCGGCCAGCGCGGCTTCGCGAGGTCGGTGACGGGGAGCTGTCTCCCACCCCGATCGCCGGCGCAGGGGCCGACACGGCTGGCGGGGCCGGCTGCTAGCGGCGGTCGGTCACCCCGGCGGGCTGCCCGCCGACGATTGCGGCGACGACGGTGGCGGGGCGGCCGGCTCGGCACCGGCGGGCGGCTCGGTGCTGGCAGGCGACACGCTGCCGGAGGCCGGCACGGCGCCGGCAGGCGATACCGGCGGCGCGGGGGTCCCGGCTGCGCGAGTGACCGCCGGGGCGGCCGCTCCCGCGGCCGCGGGAGCCGGAGCGTGGCGATGCCTGCGCCCGCCGGTGAACGCGGAGGCCACGGCCGCCAGCACGTTCGCGGCGATCGCGAAGCCGAACGCGACGGTCAGCCCGTCGTGGAACGGGGTCGTCATCAGGTGCGGGAAGAAGCTGCGGCTGGTCAGGATCGCGGCGTGCCCGGCGGGCAGGTGGCCGAGCACCGTGGGCCCGAGTACCTGCTGCAGCGGGTTGTAGCCGAGGAACGAGGAGAACAGCACGGAGATCGGCGGCAGGTGCGAGACGTGCGCCGCGGCCGCGGCCGGGACTCCCTGCGCCGTCAGCCCCCGGAACATCGCCGACGGCAGCGAGCTGGCCAGGCCAGCGACGATCAGCGAGAAGAACACGCCGATGGACAGCACGAACGCGGTGTTCTGGAAGGTCGCGATCATCCCGCCCGCAGCGCCGCGCTCGTTGGCGGGCACCGAGTTCATGATCTCGGCCCGGTTGGGCGGGGCGAACAGCCCGGATCCGAACCCGTTGATCACCAGCACCCCCGCGAACGCCGCGTACCTGAAGTTCACCGGGAGGAAGAACAGCAGCACGAAGCTCACCGCGGTCAGCAGCGCGCCGCCCACGGTGAAGTACCTGGCGCCGAACCGGTCGGAGACGATCCCGGCCAGCGGCGCCGACACCAGGAAGCCGATGGTCAGCGGGACCAGGTAGATACCGGCCCACAGCGGGGTCACCGAGAAGTCGTAGCCGTGCAACGGCAGCCAGATGCCCTGCAGCCAGATGATCAGGATGAACTGGATGCCGCCGCGGCCGAGTGCCACCAGCAGGTTGGCCAGGTTGCCCGCCGCGAACGCCCGGATCCGGAACAGCGAGAGGCGGAACAGCGGCTCGGCGACATTCATCTCGACGATCACGAAGATGACCAGGGCGGCCAGGCCGCCGAACAACTCGGCCAGCACCGTCGGGTTCGTCCAGCCCATCGAGTGCCCGCCGTACGGCAGCAGCCCGTAGGTGATGCCGACCAGGATCAGGATGAGGCCCGCCGCGAACAGCACGTTCCCCCACCAGTCCATCTTGGCCCGCCGCCTGACGCCCTGGTCGTGCAGCATGAAGTAGGCCCAGACGGTCCCGAACACGCCGAACGGGACGGAGACCAGGAACACCAGGTGCCAGTTGTGCGGGGCCAGCACCCCGCCGAGCAGCAGGCCGATGAACGAGCCCGCGATGGCCGCGATCGCGTTCATGCCGAGCGCGGTGCCGCGCTGGTTGGCCGGGAACGCGTCGGTCAGGATGGCCGTGGAGTTGGCGAACAGGAACGCGCCGCCGATGCCCTGCACGACCCGCCAGCCGATCAGCCACAGCGCGGCGGGCGCCCCGTCCATCCAGGTCACCGCCAGCAGGATGGAGGCCACCGTGAACACGGCGAAGCCCAGGTTGTACATGCGAACCCGGCCGAACATGTCGCCGAGCCTGCCGAAGGCCACCACCAGCACCGCGGAGACCACCAGGAAGCCCATGATCATCCACAGCAGGTAGCCGGTGTTGCCTGGCGCCAGCGGGTTGAGCTTGATCCCGCGGAAGATGTCGGGCAGCGCGATGAGCACGATCGACAGGTTGATCGTCGCCATCAGCACGCCGAGCGTGGTGTTGGACAGGGCGATCCACTTGTAGTGCGGGCCGTGCCCGCCGGCCCCGCGACCCCGGCCCGCGGTTGCCGCGGCGGCGCTGCCGTTGTTCGCCCCCATAAGCCCCTTCCGCTTCCTCTGCACGACCGGAAACACTTGTTGCTTAATGCGAACTAACTGTACCTGATGAGCTCGCGCCGGCCAGCGGAAGCCGGCCGGTCAGGACTCCAGGTAGCGCAGCACGGCGAGCACCCGCCGGTGATCGGCGTCGGACGGCGGCAGCCCGAGCTTGCTGAAAATATTGCCGATGTGTTTTTCTACCGCCCGTTCGGAAATGAACAGGATGGCCGAGATGGCGCTGTTGGAACGGCCCTCGGCCATCAGCCCCAGCACTTCGCGCTCCCGCGACGTCAGCCCGGCTAGCGCGCCGGCCTGCCGGCTCGCGCCCAGCATCTGGGTCACCACCTCGGGGTCGAGCGCCGTGCCGCCCGCCGCGACCCGGGTCAGCGCATCGGTGAACTCGGCCACGTCCACCACCCGGTCCTTGAGCAGGTAACCGACGCCCGCGGCACCGCCGCCCGACTTGCCGCCGAGCAGCTCCGCCGCGTAGCTGGTCTCGATGTACTGGGAGAACACCAGCACGGCGAGCCCGGGATAGTCGCGCCGCAGCGCGACGGCCGCCCGCAGTCCCTCGTCGGTATGCGTGGGCGGCATCCGGACGTCCACGATCGTGACGTCGGGGTGGTGCTCCGCTACCGCGGTGCACAGGGCTCTGGCGTCGCCCACGGCGGCGACCACCTCGTGCCCGCGGTCGGCCAGGATCTCGATCAGCCCAGTCCGCAGCACGGCCGAATCCTCGGCGATCACGATGCGCATGCCCATTCTTCGGCGGCCCCATCCTCAGGCGTGCGAGGGTAGCTCGACCGTTACCACGGTAGGCCCGCCGGGCGGACTGTCGATCTCCAGCCGGCCGTCCACCGTGCGCACCCGCTCCGCGAGCCCGCGCAAGCCGGTGCCCGCTGCCATGCTCGCGCCGCCCGTCCCGTCGTCGGTGACCCGTAGCCGGAGCAATCCCGGCACGTGCACCGCCTCCACGGTAGCCCGGCGCGCGCCGCTGTGCTTGGCCACGTTGGCCAGCAGTTCCGCGGCGCAGAAGTAGGTGATCGTCTCGATGGCGGCAGACGGCCGCTCAGGCACGTCCACGACCAGCTCCACCGGGACGGCGCTGCGCGCGGCCAGGGTGGACAGCGCCGGGCCCAGGCCCCGGTCGAGCACCGGCGGGTGGATACCGCGGGCCAGATCCCGCAGCTCGCCGATGGCTTCCCGGGCGGTGCGGTGCGCGGTGTTGACCAGCTCCAGGGCCCGCTTCACGTCCGGCTCCGCGGCCGCCCCGTCACCGCCGCCAAGCTTCTCCTTGGCCAGGCCCAGCTTCATCGCAACCGCGACCAGCTGCGCCTGCGCGCCGTCGTGCAGATCCCGCTCGATGGTGCGCAGCCGCGCGGCTGAGTCGTCCACCACCTGCGCCCTGGTCGTCTCCAGCTCGTGCACTCGCTCGGACGGCGAGACCGGGCCGAGCAGGCCCCAGATCAGCCAGCGGTCCAGCATCAGTACGGCGCGCACCAGCCAGGGGGCGAGCAGCAGCAGGATCACGCCCTGGCCGCACAGCAGCCAGATCCTCGGCCAGCTGTCGAAGTAGTAGTTGCCGTAGTTGACTGCGAACTGCCGCACGACGCCGTTCTGCCGGACGGTGACGTGATCAAGGCCCAGCGCCCAGGCCAGCGGGGCCACTGTGTAGGCGATCCCCACCGCCCACACGACCACCGCGACCATGAACGACGCCACTGCCACGGGAAACTTCAGCACCAGGTATGCGCGGCCGCGCCAGGCGACGATGTCGCTGAGCTGAGACCAGAGCCAGCCCAGGAATCCCGGCCTGAGCTGCAGCGCAGCGGGCTCGGTTACCCGCATGCCGAGCATGCGGCGCGCCACGGCCCGGTCGGCCACGCCGAACCAGCGCGTGACGATCGAGGCCGCCGCGATCAGCGGCAGGCCGATGAGCAGGAAGGCGTTACCGAGGCCGAAACTGAGCGTGGCGATCGTGAACGCGAATCCGGCCACGCCCAGCGGCAGGCCGATCAGCGCGTACCCGAACTCCGACCAGGTGCGCCCGCTGAAGGCCGCGAGCAGAACCGTGCCGGTAGGGCCCCGGGACGGCCGGGCGCGGTCCTGGTTCACGGCGTTCACCCTCCCTGTTGTGCTGGCCCGGGAGCCGGTCAGACATCTCTCCTGCGCAGCAGGAAGACTGCGATGGCCAGCAGCAGCGCGGTCCACAGGCAGAACACGCCGAACCCCTGCCAGGGCGCGAGCAGGTCGCCGGACTCCTGGTGGGCGTGCGTGATCAGGACGCCGGCGTTGGCCGGGAGGTAGGCGCTGACATGCCTGCCGACCGTCCCCGGCAGCAGCCCGGACACGACGTTGAGCACCACCACGACCCCGATGACCGCGGTGATCGCCGCAGCGGTGTGCCTCACGATGGTGCCGACCGCCAGCGCGAACAGGCCCAGCACGGCCAGGTAGAGGCCGACGCCGGCGACCGCACGGAACGTCGCCGGGTCGCCCAGCGACTCGGGCAGCCGCTGCCCGATGATCGCCTGCGCGATCAGGAACGAGACGAACGCCACGATCTCGGCGATCACCAGCGACACCGCGGTGAAGACCACGGCCTTGGCGGCGAGCATCGGGGTACGGCGCGGCACCGCGAGCACGCTCGAGGAGATCATGCCGGTGGCGTACTCGCTGGTGATCACCAGCACGCCCAGGACGCACAGCGGTACCTGCGCGAAGCTGAGGACCGGGCCGAGGAAGCCGGTCGGATCGGCGGCGTAGCTGTGCTTGGTGGCCGCGCTGGTCGTGTTCCAGTTGGCGATGGTCAGGGCGACGATCAGCGTATTGAGCCCGATGCCGAGGACGAGCAGGGTGGCCAGCGACCAGGCGGTCGACCGGACCGAGCGGATCTTCGTCCACTCCGAGCGGAGCAGCTGCGCGAAGCCGGAGGCCCCGGCCGCGGGGGCCAGTTCCTGGCGGGCCGGAAGTGTGGTCGTGGTCATGGCGTGCTCCCCTGGTGGCTGCCGGCCGGCACCGGTTCCCGGGCACCGAATTCCTGGCTGTCCGCGGTCATCTGCATGAACGCCTGCTCCAGCGAGGCGTGCTGCGGCGTCAGCTCGTGGATCACCAGCCGCGCCCAGGTCGCCAGCTCCCCGATCCGCGCCGCTGGCACGCCGGTGACGGTCAGGGCGCCGGTCTCGGTCGGCGTCACGTGCCCGCCCTCGCCGGCCAGCATCTGGCCGAGCAGGCCCGGATCGGTGGTCTTCACCAGCACCTGCTGCCGCGAGTGCCGGTCGATGAACTCGGCCGCCGAGCAGTCGGCCAGCAGCCGGCCGCGGCCGATCACGATGAGGTGATCAGCGGTGACCGACATCTCGTTCATCAGATGGCTGGACACGAAGACGGTCCGGCCCTCGGCCGCGAGCTGCTTCATCAGGTTCCTGACCCAGATCACGCCCTCGGGGTCGAGGCCGTTGACCGGCTCGTCGAGCAGCAGCACCTTCGGGTCGCCGAGCAGGGCGGCGGCGATCCCGAGCCGCTGCCCCATGCCGAGCGAGAAGCCGCCCGCTCGCTTCCTGGCCACCGAGGTCAGCCCGGTACGGGCGATAACCTCGTCCACCCGGCGGGCCGGCAGCCCCTGGGTCTGGGCCAGGCAGAGCAGGTGGTTGTACGCGCTGCGGCCCCGGTGCATTGCCCGCGCCTCCAGTAGCGCGCCGACGGTGCGCAGCGGCACCGGCAGATCCCGGTAGGCCGCTCCGCAGATGCTGGCATGGCCGGCGTCGGGCCGGTCCAGGCCCAGCAGCAGGCGCATCGTGGTCGACTTCCCGGCGCCGTTAGGGCCGAGAAACCCGGTGACCTTGCCCGGCTCGACGGTGAACGTCAGGCCGTCCACGGCGAGTTTGCCGCCGTACCGCTTGCTGAGCTTGCGCGCCTCGATCATGACGGCTCACCGTCGCAGTCAGAACATCCCATGCCTCGATGCTCGCGGAAGCGGCAGGTGTATGCGATGGTGCAGCCACCCGGGCTGAAGCTGGGGCTAACCCCACCGGCGACGGCCCCGGCCATAAGATGACGCGTGGCGGCCGGTCGGCGCCGCCGTGCGCTGCGGGCATCCGCCAGGGAGGGACGTTGTGAGCTACACCGGGAACGTGACCGTGGGCGGACCGCCGGACAGCCGCGAGCTCCCGGGGCTGAGCGTGACCAAGCTGGCCGTGGGGCCGATGGACAACAACGCGTACCTGCTGCGCTCCCTGCGGACCGGCGAGGCGCTGCTGATCGACGCGGCGGCCGAGCCGGACCGGCTGATCGAGCTGATCGGGGACACGCCGGTGGTCAGGATCGTCACCACGCACAAGCACGCCGACCACTGGCAGGCGCTGGCCGAGGTGCAGGCTGCGACCGGCGCCGCCGTGGCGGCGCACCCCATCGACGCGGGCGAGATCCCGGTCACCGTGACCGAGCCGGTCGAGCATGGCGATACCGTGCGGGCCGGCGACGTCGAGCTCACGGTCATCCACCTGCGCGGGCACACCCCGGGCAGCATCGCGCTGCGCTATGACGCGGCGGCGGAGCCGCACTTGTTCACCGGGGATTCGCTGTTTCCCGGCGGCCCGGGGCGGACCACCAGCCCAGCCGACTTCACCTCGCTGATGGGCGACCTCGAGCAGCGGGTCTTCGACCAGCTGCCCGACCCCACCTGGGTCTACCCGGGGCACGGCAGCGACACCACGCTCGGCGCGGAGCGCCCGCACGTCGCCGAGTGGCGCGCCAGGGGCTGGTAACCTCGCGGCCTGGCCGGCTCAGGCGGCGCCGGCGGCCGCGGCGGCGAAGCTCTGCAGCAGGGCGCTCCAGCCGCCGCCGCTGTGAATCGCGTCGTGGATCGCCTGGCCTCCCGCCAGCCGTTCGAGCAGCCGGTGCTCCAGCTCGACCGTGGTTCGCTCCGGCCCGTCCGCGGTGAACCGTACCTCGATCTCGCTGGCGTGCGCCGGATCGGGGTCGTACTGCCACTGGCCGTTGATCTGCCAGGTGACCACCAGCCGGCGGGGCGGCTCCCAGGCCAGGACCCGGCCCCAGTCGCACTCGCTGCCGTCTGTTCCGCGTTCGTACCACCGGCCGCCTTCGCGCGGCTCCAAGATGACATCGGCCATCTCGGCCTGGCCGATGTGGTACTCCCGCGGCCACCAGGTGCCAAGGGAGCCGGTGAAGACGGAGAACGCCCGTTCGGCGGGCACGTCCAGGGAAATCGCTCCGCGGATCGCCGGGACCGTTGCTGCGCTGCTCATCAATGCTCCTGTTCAGGGTCGATGGAGGCCGCCTCGGCGGCCTTGTGAAAGGACCTGAGTGCCTCATCCCAGACGCGGTCCAGGTAAGCCCGCACCGCACTCAGCCCTTCCGGGTTGAGCTGGTAGACCCGCCGCGTGCCCTCGGCGCGGCTGACGACGAGCCCGCCGTCCTTGAGCACGCGAAGATGCTGGGACACCGCCGGGCGGCTGACCGGCAGCTGCCCGGCCAGGTCCCCGACCGAGTGCGGGCGCTTGGCCAGCAGTTCGAAGATCGCCCGCCGGGTCGCGTCACCAAGCAGGCCCAGCCCCGGATCTTCGTAAGCTGCCACGAACGGTTACTCTAGACTTACCATTGACCCCGGCGCAAGCCCGGCGGCCCGGCGGCCGGGCGCCGCCGTAGGCTGATCAGGCCGGCCGGATGCTCGTGATCCGGCGGTGCCATGCCGACAACGATAAGGGCCAGGTGGCAGGGGCCGAGATGCAGTCGCGCCGGTCGCGGGGCGGACATGTGCTGGTCGCCCCGGACAAGTTCAAGGGCACGCTCACCGCGACCCAGGCGGCCGCGCACATTGCGGCCGGCCTGCGCAGCGTGCACGGCGATCTGGAGATCGCGCAGGTTCCGGTGGCCGACGGCGGCGAGGGGACCGTCGCCGCCGCCGTCGTGGCCGGGTACCAGCCCGTCCGGCTGAACGTCCGGGGGCCCACGGGACAGCCGCCCGTGCCGAGTTCGGGTGGCGGGACGGCACGGCGATCATCGAGGCGGCGCAGGCGTGCGGGCTGGCCCGGCTGCCCGGCGGGAGGCTGCAACCGCTGGCCGCGACGAGCTTCGGGGTCGGTGAGCTCATCGCGGCCGCCGCGGCGCGGGGCGCCCGGCGTATCGTGCTCGGCCTCGGCGGCGTGGCCAGCACCGACGGCGGGGCAGGCATGGTGCAGGCCCTGGGCGGCAGGCTGCTCGACCAGGCCGGCCGTGAGCTGCCGCCGGGCGGGGCGGCGCTCGCGGCGCTGCACCGGCTGGACCTTGCCGGCCTGCCCTCGCTGGCCGGGATCGAGGTACTGGTCGCCGCCGACGTGGACAACCCGCTGCTGGGCCGCCACGGCGCCGCGGCCGTGTACGGCCCGCAGAAGGGGGCGTCGCCGGAAGAGGTCGCCATCCTGGAGGCCGGGCTGGCCCGCTGGGCCGGTTGTTCCGAACGGGCACTGGCCGGGCTCGTCCCGCGGCCGGCGGCCCAGCCCGGGCCGCGGCCATCGCGGCGGGTCAGCCGGCCGCGGGACGAACCGGGGGCGGGGGCGGCTGGCGGCCTCGGTTTCGCCGCGCTTGCGTTCCTGGGCGCCCGCACCCGGCCGGGGATCGAACTGATGCTGGATCTGATCTCCTTCGCCGGGCGGGCAGCCGGGGCGCGGCTGGTGATCACCGGCGAAGGGTCGCTGGACGCGCAGACGCTCCGCGGCAAGGCCCCGGCAGGGGTGGCGCGCGCGGCGGCCTCGGCCGGCGCGGGTCCGGTCGTCGCGGTGGCCGGCCGGTGCACGCTCAGCGCCGCACGGCTTCGCCAGGCCGGCATCGAGGCCGTCTATACCCTCGCCGACGTCGAGCCCGATCCGGCCCGCCGCCTGGCCAGCGCCGGGCCGCTGCTGGAGGAGGCGGCGCGCAGGCTGGCGGCGGACTGGCTGTCGGCCGGCGTCCAGGGCGAGGCGCCGGAGCCGGCCATGCGCTATGACCTCGTGCTCAGGTCACGCCGGGTCGTGCTGCCCGGCGGCGTGCGGCGCGGCGCCGTGGCCGTTCGGCAGGAAAAGATCGCGGCGATCGCCGGCTACGACGCGCGGCTCGACGCGGCCAGCGACCACGACCTCGGCGACCTGGCGCTGCTGCCCGGGCTGGTGGACACGCACGTGCACGTGAACGAGCCGGGCCGTACCGAATGGGAGGGCTTCGAGTCCGCGACCAGGGCCGCCGCGGCCGGCGGGGTCACCACTATCTGCGACATGCCGCTGAACTCGCTGCCGCCCACCGTGACCGCGCAGGCGCTGCGGGTCAAGCGGGCCGCGGCGGCGGGCAAGTGCGCGGTCGACGTGGCCTTCTGGGGCGGCGCCGTGCCGGGCAGCCGGCCGGAGCTGCGCGGGCTGCACGAGGCGGGCGTGACCGGGTTCAAGTGCTTCCTGGCCGACTCCGGGGTGCCCGAGTTCCGGCCGCTGGACGCCGCGGGCCTGCACGCGGCGATGGCCGAGATCAGCCGGGCGGGCTCGGTGCTTGCGGTGCACGCCGAGGACCCGGGCGAGCTCGGCGAGGCGTCCGGGACCGACTACCGGTCGTTCCTGGCGTCCCGCCCGCCGCAGGCCGAGCGCCGCGCGGTCGAGACCGTGATCGCGGCGGCGGCACGCACCGGCGCCCGGGCGCACATCGTGCACCTGTCCGCGGCCGGATGCCTCCCGCTGATCGGCCAGGCCAGGGCGTCGGGCGTCGCGCTGACCACGGAGACCTGCCCGCACTACCTGTTCTTCGCCGCCGAGGAGGTACCGCGGGGGGGCACCGAGTTCAAGTGCTGCCCGCCGATCAGGGACGCGGTCAACCGGGAGGCTCTGTGGCGCGGCCTGGAGGCCGGCCTCATCGACTGCGTGGTCTCCGATCACTCGCCCTGCCCGCCCGCGCTGAAGCAGAAGGAGTCGGGTGACTTCGGCGCGGCCTGGGGCGGTATCGCTTCGCTGCAGCTCGGGCTCGCCGCGGTCTGGACCGCCGCCCGGCCGCGCGGGCGGACGCTGGCCGACGTGGCGCGGTGGATGGGAGCCGCCCCGGCCGCGCTGGCGGGCCTGTCCGGCAAGGGGATGATCGCCCCCGGCTACGACGCCGACCTGGTCGCCTTCGACCCGGACGCCACGTTCACCGTGCGCGGCGCCGGCCTGCAGCACCGCAGTCCGGTCACGCCGTACGAGGGCCGCGTCCTGGCCGGGACCGTCCGGCAGGTCTGGCTGTGCGGCCAGGTGATCACCCCGGATTCCCGCCCGATCGGCCGCCTGCTCGGCAGGGAAGGAACCGGGCGGCGAGCGGACAACAGGTAAACCTGCAAACTTCGCTGGCCAGCCGTAGACGGCCGGGTGCAGGACGATGCCGCGGCCGGCCCCGGCCTGAGGTCAGCGCGGCCGGCCCCGGCCTGAGGTCAGCGGGGACGACCGGCCGCCGGACCTGCTCAAGTAGCTCCGGAAGAGATCACATTGCTGAAGCACGTGGTGCGACCCGGCAGTACTCGGCCATGGCCGCATCGAGTGCGTCCTGCTCGGAGGGCAGCGACCTGGACCGCTGCAGTGCGGCCTCGCTGAGCCGTCTGGCCAGGGCGGGGTCATCAAGCACCGAGAGCACCGCCGCGGACAGTGCCGCTGGATCTCCGGGCGGCACGAGCAGCGCGGAGTCCTCGCCGGTGAGGTCGGGGATGCCGCCGACCCGGGAAGCGACCAGCGGCCGGCCGGCCCGCAGCGTCTCCTGCACGATCAGCGGCTGCCCCTCCCAGACGCTGGGCAGCACGACGACGTCGGCGGCGGCCAGCAGGGCGGGGACATCGTCGCTCTGGCCGAGGAAGCGGACCGCGACGCCGCGGGCCTCGGCGCTGCGGGCCAGGCCGGCCTGCAGCGGCCCCGTTCCCGCGATCACCAGCAGCGGAGCCGGGTCGCGGTCCCGCCAGCCGGCGGCGGCCTCGAGGAGGGTACCGAGTCCCTTCTGCGGCGCCAGCCTGGCCGCGGCGACGACAACAGGAGTTGCGGCAGGCTCGCCGAGCTCGGCCCGCAGCCCGGCCGGCGTTTCCGCGGGAACGCCGGCCGGCCCGGGCGGGGCGGCCACCACGGCTCGGGCCACGCTGCGCGCGCCGAGCCTGCGCATCCGCGTCTCCAGGTCGCCGGCTACGCAGAGCACCGCATCTGCCCTGTGGGCGACGAGCCGCTCGAGCACCCGGTAGACGACGGCGGCCGGACCGCGGTCAGGGGGCGCGTTGTGCACGGTGACGAGCAGCGCCGGCCGCTCACCCTCGCGGCGGCCGCCCGCGCGGCCAGACCCGGGCCGGCCGGCGGTGCCGCCCACCGCCAGCGCCGCGAGGGCGCCAGCGCGCAGGCCGTGCGCGTGCACCACATCGGGCCGCGAGCTGGCCAGCAGCCTGCGCAGCCGCCGGACCGCGGCCAGGTCGCGAGACGGCCGGGGACGGTCCGCGATCTCCACCGCCGCGAAGCGCGGTGGCCCCGGAAGGCCGCCCTCCCCGGCGGAAGCGCCCGCCCGCGTTCCGGCGGGAACGTCAGCCGCCGCGCCCGCCCGCGTTCCCGCGGGAACGTCAGCCGCAGCATCGGCGCCAGCCGTGGCCCAGGTCGCGGCAGGACCGTAGACACTGACCGTGACGCCCCGCGCGGCCAGGCCGTCGGCCAGCATGCGGACGTGCCGCCGCGTTCCCCCGGCGGACGTCCCGAGAACGTAGCCGACCCTCATCGCGCCAGCTTCGCCCGGACCCGGGCGGCGAGCTCCCGGAGTTCACCGCCGTCGAGCGCCAGGGCCACCAGGCCGAACGCCAGCGTCGTGCTCAGGACAGCCAGCAGCAGCACGGCGACGTTGGGAAAGAAGCCGGCGACCGGGAGGGCCGCGCAGACGCCAAGCCCGGCGGCGGCGCCGGCCAGCGCGCCGGCCAGGCCGGCCGCGCCGGCCCGGATGACGCCGTGCAGCGCGATCGCGCCGCGGGCCCGCCGTACCGCGGCCAGCAGGGCGATTCCGGCCACGGTCAGGCCGATCGTGTTACCCAGCCCGAGCGCTGGCACCACCCAGCCGGCCGGTACCAGCGGCACGATCACCAGGTCCGCGGCGATCACCAGCAGCCATCCGCCGGCCACGGCGATCGCCGTGATCCGGGCCCGCCTGCAGGCCAGCAGCACCCGGGACAGGTTCGCGGCCAGGCCGAATCCGGCCAGCCCCACCGCGAACGCGGCCAGGGCCCAGGCCAGCTCGCGGGCACGGGCCGGATCGTGCGAGATGAACACGCGCGCCGCCGGCACGCACGCCCCTGCCAGCAGCGCGGCCCCGAGCCACGACGCGAGCACGGCGGCGCGGGTCGAAGAAGCGGCGGCCGTGTCGAAGTCCTGGGGGCCAGCCTCGCCCGCAGCGGCGCCTTCCGCGGACGCTGCGCCTTCCGTGGACGCGGCGGTACGGCCCGCCCCGGCGTCGCGTCCCCCGTCCGGCGCGGACGCGGACAGTACCGGGAACGCGCTGGTGGCGATCGGCACGGCCAGCACCGCGTAGGGCACGAAGAACACCTGCCAGCCGTAGTTGTAGATCACCAGCGCGCCCGGGCCGCCGTGCGCGTTCGCGAGCGTGATGACCACGACCGTGCTCACGTTCTGCGCGATTACGGCCGCGATTCCGGCCAGGGCGAGCACCCGCACCCTGGCCGCTATCCCGTGCGGGAAGCGCAACGCCGGCCGCAGCCGCAGCCGGAGCCGGCGCACCGGGCCCAGCGCGGTGACGGCGAGCGCGGCCACCCCGGCCGTGGTACCGACCGACAGCATGAGTTCCGCGGGAAGTGGCAGGTCATTCACCCCGCGGCCGCCGTCGAGCGGCACGAAGGCAAGGTACGCGGCGGCCACCACGATGCTCGACAGCACCGGGGCCAGCGCCGGGAAGCTGAACCTGCGGTGTGCCTGGAGGATCCCGTAACCCACCACGGCCAGCCCGTACAGCACGATCTGCGGCGCGAACACGACCAGCATCCGGGAACCGACCGTGAGCATCCCCGCCTGGAGATTCCCGTGCCCGCTGCCGAGCAGCACCGAGACTATGGGCCGGGCTGCCAATGCCACCGCCACGCTGACCGGGACCAGCAGCAGCAGCGTCCAGGTGAGCAGGGCCGAGGCGGTCTGCCGCGTCTCAGCCCTGGCCCCGGCCAGCGCGGAGCCTGCCATCACGGGCACCACCATGCCGGTCAGGGCGCCGCCCAGCACGATCGCGTAGATGATGTTCGGCACCTGGTTGGCGGTCGCATACGCCGTTCCCAGCGGGGTGGCGCCCACGGTGTGCGCGAACACGAGCTGCCTGCCGAGCCCGACCACGGTCGCCAGGCCGGTGAGCACCCCGATCAGCACCGCGGGACGGCCGATCCCGGCCGCGGCCCGGCCCCCCTTCGTGACCGTCCCCTGGTCGGTCGCCGGAGCGGTCACGGCAGGTCGGCGGCGGCCCGTTCCGGTCCGTCCGGAGCGCGCCACCGGTCCGCCTCCAGGATCTCGGCCGCGACGGCGGCCTTGACGCGGCGCAGCCCCGGCCCGGCGGCCGGCCTGCGGCCGAGCATGTCGAGCCAGCGGAGCGGGGGGGTGCGCTCGATGACCTTGGTGAAGCTGATGACCTCGCTGGCCGCGGTCAGGGCCGCGATACCGGCGAGCAGCGCGACCCTGGCCGGGCGCGGCAGGCTGGCTGCGGCCGCGGCACCGAGCATGCCGCCGAGCGCGTTCGCCCCCGCGTCGCCGAGCATCGCCCGCTCGCCCAGGTCCTCGGGCAGCATCGCCAGCGCGGCGCCGGCTGGGGCAGCGATCGCGCGGCTGGCTGTGCCGCGGGCCGGTCCCGGCGCCCCGGCGGCGAGCAGCGCGCCGGAGGCCAGGATCACCTTGATCGCCCGGCCAGGGCGCAGGTCAAACAAGTTCAGCAGGTTCGCGCCGCCGGCCGTCAGCCCGGTGTTGATCACGATGTCCGCGGGCCGGCCGCCGAGCAGCGCGGCCGCGCAGAGCCCCGCGGCACCGATGCCGGCCAGCTTCACGGCGCCGCTGGTCACCTCCCCCCGGGCCAGCGCGCCCAGGTGACCGCGGAATCCCCGGCGGTCCCCGCTCCCGGCCAGGTCGTCGTAGCAGCCGAACGCGGCGGCCCCGGCGCCCGCGACGGCCAGCCCGGCCCGGACCCGCCCCGGCAGGCCGGGCGTGACCGCGGCAGCCGCCGCGGCGGCCGCGGCGGCCGCAGGCCCCTCGACCAGGGTGACCGGCTCGCCGCGGTGGTTGGTGCGCGCCCAGGTGTCCGGCCCGCCGGGTGGCCTGCGGGCCAGCGCGGCGTAGGCGGCGCGGGCCGAGACTGCCGAGACTGCCGCGGCGGCGAGCCCGGCCGTCACGGTCCCGCCGCGGGTCATGACTTGCCCCGCGACGACTCCGGGGTCGGGCTGCCCCGGCCGGAGTTCTTGCCCGCGGTGGCGGTCCTGCCGTTCTTTCCCGGGGTCCCGGCGGGCGGCGCGGAGGTCGCCGGGGCCGAGGGGGTGGGCGCCGGGGTGGGCGCGGCCGCATTGTCCCCGGCCTGCGGGCCGTAGCTGCCGGCCGGGCGGCCGGCCAGCGCATCGGCCAGGGCCCAGACGGTGACGATCTGGCCGGTGACGGTGTCGGCGTTATCCACGGTCGATATCTGCCCGGCGGCCGTGCTGCCGCGCAGCGCATCGATCACGCTGCCCGACCCCGAGGCGCTGGCCGAGCCGGCTACCACGGTGCCGAGGCCGGCCGCGTCCAGTTGCTGGGCCAGGGTGATCAGGCCCTGGTTGGCCGGGTCGGAGACGCCGCCGGCCGGCGGGGCGGACGGCGCGATCACGACGGCGAGCGTGGCCGGGACGAACGGCCGGCCGCTGATGCTCAGCAGGCCGGCCTGCGCGTAGCTCTCCAGTATGGCGCGGGCGCTGGTCTGCGCGCTGGTCCCCGGCGTGCTGCCCGGCGTGCTGCCGTTCGGGTCGGTGCTCCTGGTCAGGATCGCGCTGCCGAGCAGCTTTGCCGCCTGCTGCAGCCCGGTCCCGTTGCCCGGCACGGCACCAGGCGCCGCCAGCTGCTGCACCAGCTGAGTCAGGAACTGCTGGTTGTCCTGGCTCGCGTCGAGCAGCTTCGGCTGCAGGTTCACCTGGCCGGTCACCGTCGCCCCGGCCAGACGCAGCGCCGACGTGACGCCGGTGACGACCGGTCCGGGCGCCCCCGGCGCGCCGACCAGCACGACGCGCTGGCCGCTCAGCAGGCCGTGGAGCACCGCGGGCTCGGCAGCCTGCGCGACCGCCTGGTCCGCACTCGCCTGCTGGATCAGCTCGACGTTCCTGGCGTGCGTCGCGTCGTACTGGTTCTTTATCTGCTGTGACGTGTTTCTCAGCACGTCAATCGTGGTTCCCTGCAGCTCGGTGGAGCCGAGCACGATCCCGATCGCCAGGGCCAGGAACACGGCCACGACTGAGACCACGTGGTAACGAAAATCAATCACTAGAACAGTCCGGTCAGCCAGTAGACGAATTGATCCCACTTGGCGCCGAGGTAATGACCCAAGATGGGGCCCGCGGGCGAGAATCCCACGGCCACCATGATGGTCACCAGCGCGGCCAGAGCGAGGGCGATCAGTGCCCAGCCGGAGATGCGGTTCCGGTAGAGCTGGCTGACACCCTTGGGCTCGACCAGGGTACCGCCCACTCGGAGCCGGGTGAGAAACGTGCTGGCCGCCCCCGACCGCCCCTTGTCCAGGAACTCGACCAGGGAGAACCGGGTACCGACCGCGACGATGAGGCTGGCGCCCTTGTCGTCGGCGAGCAGCAGCGCTATATCTTCGCTGGTCCCTGCCGCAGGAAAGAGCGCGCAGTCCATGCCCAGGTCCTGGACCCGGGCCAGGCCGGGCGCCCGGCCGTCGGGATAGGCGTGCACGACCAGCTCGGCTCCGCAGCGCAGCGCCGCATCGGAGATCGAGTCCATGTCGCCGACGATGATGTCCGGCTTGTGCCCGGCCTCCAGCAGCGCGTCCGCGCCGCCGTCCACGCCGACCATGACCGGCTTGTACTCGCGGATGTAGCCCCGCAGCACGGTCAGGTCCTCGCGGTAGTGATAGCCGCGGACGACGACGAGCACGTGCCGGCCGGTCAGCTTGGTGCGCAGGTCAGGGACCCCGACGCCCTCGATGAGCAGATCGCGCTCGCGCTTGAGGTAGTCCATCGTGTTGGCCACGAACGCCTCGAGCTGGGTGGCCAGGCCGGCCTTGGCCTCGGCTTCGGCCTCGGCCACCGAGTCCTTGTCCTGCAGCGTCCCCTGGGCGACGACCTCGTCGGCCAGATACAGGCAGTTACTATCCAGCCATACCGTCTGGCCGTCCGACACCCGGGCGAACACGTCAGGGCCCACGTTGTTGACGAGCGGAATGCCCGCCTCGATCAGCCGCTGCGGCCCCAGGTTGGGATACCGGCCGGTGATGCTGGGCGCGACGTTCACCACGGCCGCCACGTGGCAGTTGATCAGCGCGTCCGCGCTCACCCGGTCCAGGTCCCCGTGATCGATGATGGCGATATCGCCAGGGGACAAGCGCTTCGTGAGATCCTTGGTCCGGTGGTCCAGGCGCGCGGAGCCGATCACCGCGGGCAGGTCATCCGACCGGCCGCGGCGGGCCCAGGGGATGAGGCGTGACGGGCTCTTCATCGCGTTCCATCCTGCCAGACAGGCCGGATAGCAGCGGCCACAGTCGCAATCACGACGTGTCACCGCGGACCGCGCCCGCGCCGCGGCCGGACCGGATTGTCGTATCCCCGCGCTACCTTGGACAGGTGTCCGACGCCGTCCCCAGGTTGCCAGCGGGCTCGCTCCGTATGGCAGGGTGGGGACGGCGACCAGAACGCGGCGACCAGAACGGAGCACCCGCGCCCTGATCAGCTACGGGAACCACCACCCCCCTGCTGCCCCCGCGGCTGCCGGGGGGGTGATCTCGTGCGCCCCGGCGCACGGCCCAGGGACACCGGGCGGCCCGCCGCTGTCAGAGGAGGACGCGGAGGCACACGTTCACGGCATCTGCTTCAAGACCGGCCCGCCCGGCCGGGTCGGCGTCGAACTCGAATGGCTGGTCAGTGACCGCCGCGACCCGGCCCTGCCGGTGCAAGCGGATCGGGTCCTGCGGGCAGTGGCCGGCCTGTCCACCGGGAACCCCCGCGCCGCCCTTCCCCGCGGGGGGATGATCACTACCGAACCAGGCGGTCAGCTGGAGCTCAGCTCCGCGCCCGCCACTAGCCTCGCCGGCTGCATCACCGCGGCCGGCGCGGATCTGGCCGCGCTGCGCGACGCGGTCCGCGCCGCGGGCCTGACGCTGTCCGGCGACGGCATCGATCCCATCCGCCCGCCCCACCGCGTCCTCGACCTGCCGCGTTACGCGGCCATGGAGGAGTTCTTCGACCGGCGCGGGCCCTGGGGGCGGGTCATGATGTGCAACACCGCCTCCGTCCAGGTCTGCCTGGACGCGGGTGACGAGAACGGCAGCGCGGCGGGTTACCGGTCGCGCTGGAAGCTGCTGCACGCTGTTGGCCCGGTGCTGGTGGCAGCGTTCGCGAACTCGCCGCTGCGCCGCGGGCGCGCGTCGGGCTGGCGGTCCACCCGGCAGGCCGTGTGGTCACGGCTGGACCCCGGCCGCACCCGGGCGCCGGCCGGGGCCGAGCCGGACAGCGCCGCGGGCGGCCACCCGGCCGGGGCCGGCAGCCGGGATCCGCGTGACACCTGGACGGCCTACGCCCTGGATGCGGAGCTCATGTGCATCCGGCGGGACAGCCCGTCAGGCTGGACTGCGCCGCCGGGGCTGACCTTCCGCGCCTGGCTGCGGGGAGCCGGCGAGCGCCGCCCTACCGCGGACGACCTGACCTACCACCTGTCCACGCTGTTCCCGCCGGTGCGCCCGCACGGTCACCTGGAGCTGCGCATGATCGACGCGCAGCCGGCCGACGACTGGATCGTGCCCACCGCCGTGGCCACGGCCCTGCTCGACGACCCGAAGGCAGCGGACGCGGCCATGGCCGCGGCCGAGCCGCTGTGGCACGGGCCCGGCCCCGGGTCCGCCCGGTCCCGGCGACCCGAGGCGGATCCGTGGCTGCGCGCCGCCCGGCACGGGCCGGCCGACCCCGCGCTCAGCCGCGCCAGCCGTGCCTGTTTCGAGGCCGCGGACGAGGCTCTAGGCCGGGCCAGCGCGCCGGCCCGGGTGCGGCGCGCGGTAGCCGGATTCGCCGAACGCTACGTGCTGAACGGCCGCTGCCCGGCCGACGACAGGCTGGCCGGCGGGCGGCCGGCCAGCGAATGATGAGGGAGAGCAGATGACGGCCGACGCCGAAGCACTCCGGGAGCGGATCGCGGGCGAGCTGATCGCCGCCCGGGTCCGCACCAGCGGGCTGACCGACTGCGTAGACGACGACGACCTGATCCGGCAGCACTCGCCGCTCATGTCGCCGCTGGTCTGGGACCTCGCGCACATCGCCAACCAGGAAGAGCTCTGGCTGCTGCGCACGGTCGGCGGCCGCGAGCCCATGCACCCGCAGATCGACCCGCTCTACGACGCGTTCGAGCATCCGCGAGCCGAGCGGCCGACCCTGCCGCTGCTGCCGCCGGCCGATGCCCGCCGGTACGCGAGCGAGGTCCGGGGCCGGGTGCTGGACCTGCTCGGGGCGGCTCCATTCACCGGTGCCCCGCTGGTCACCAGCGGGTTCGCGTTCGGCATGATCGCGCAGCACGAGCAGCAGCACGACGAGACCATGCTCATCACCCATCAGCTCAGGCGCGGGGCCCAGGCGCTGGCCGCGCCGCCGCCGGGCCCGCCGCCGCCCGACGCCATCGGCCTGCCGACCGAGGTGTTCGTGCCTGGCGGGCCGTTCACGATGGGCACGTCCGATGAGCCCTGGGCGCTGGACAACGAGCGGCCCGCGCACCGGGTGGACGTGCCCCCGTTCTTCCTCGACACGGTGCCGGTGACCAACGCCGGCTACACCGAGTTCATCGCCGACGGCGGCTACGACGAGCCGCGCTGGTGGAGCCGGGCGGGCTGGGAGCACCGGCAGCGGGCCGGCCTGGCCGCCCCGCTGTACTGGCGCCGGGACGGCAGCCAGTGGGTGCGGACCAGGTTCGGCGTGACCGAGCCGGTGCCCCCGGCCGAGCCGGTGCTGCACGTGTCCTGGTACGAGGCCGATGCGTACGCGCGGTGGGCGGGCCGCCGGCTGCCCACCGAGGCCGAATGGGAGAAGGCCGCGCGGCTCGACCCGGTGACCGGGGTGTCCCGGCGCTACCCGTGGGGGGACGCCCCGCCCGCGCCGGAGCTGGCCAACCTGGGCCAGCGGCACCTGCGGCCGGCCCCGGCCGGCTCGTATCCCGAGGGCGCGGCCCCGTCCGGGGCTCGCCAGCTCATCGGCGACGTATGGGAGTGGACCGCGAGCGATTTCCTGCCCTATCCCGGGTTCTCGGCGTGGCCGTACCGGGAGTACTCCGAGGTGTTCTTCGGCCGCGAGCACAAGGTGCTGCGCGGCGGGTCGTTCGCGGTCGGCCCGGTGGCCTGCCGCGGCACGTTCCGCAACTGGGACTACCCGGTCCGGCGCCAGATCTTCGCCGGGTTCCGCACCGCCCGCGACGGCGAGGCCGGCCGGGGGCACGGGAGGAACGCAAGCCGATGACCGGACTGCGGATCGAGCGGCTGCTGCCGCCGGACTTCCTGGCCCGCGCGCTGCGCGAGGACGCCAGGGCCGGCCTGACCGCGACGCCGAAGTCGCTGCCGCCCAAGTGGTTCTACGACGCCACCGGCAGCGCGCTGTTCGAGAAGATCACCGAACTGCCGGAGTACTACCCGACCAGCGCCGAGCGGGCCATCCTGCGCGCGGCCGCCGGCCAGATCGCGGCGGCGAGCCGGGCGCGTACCCTGGTCGAGCTCGGCTCCGGCTCCTCGGACAAGACCAGGCTGCTGCTGGACGCGCTGCGCGCGGCCGGAACCCTGCGCAGCTACGTCCCGGTGGACGTCAGCGAGACCGCGCTGGCCGATGCCGGGCGCCGGCTGCTGGCCGAGTACCCGGACCTGTCCGTGCACGCCATGGTGTCCGATTTCGAGCACCATCTCGGGCTGCCAGCCGGCGACGACGGGCAGTCGCCACGGATGATCGCCTTCCTCGGCAGCACCATCGGCAACATGCTGCCCGCTGAGCGCGCGCAGTTCCTGACCAGGATCCGGGGCACCGCCGGCGGCGGCGACACGCTGCTGCTCGGCACCGACCTGGTCAAGGATCCGGCCGTCCTGGTGGCCGCCTACGACGACCCGGCGGGCGTAACCGCCGCGTTCAACAAGAACGTGCTGGCGGTGCTGAACGCCGAGCTCGGCGCCGACTTCGATCTGGATGCCTTCGAGCACGTAGCGCTGTGGGACGCGCGGGCCGAGTGGATTGAGATGCGGCTGCGCTCGTCGGTCGCGCAGCAGGTGCGGCTGCCCGCGATCGGCCTGACCGTCGGGTTCGCCGCGGGCGAGGAGATGCGGACCGAGGTGTCGGCCAAGTTCCGGCGCGAGGGCGTCGAGGAGGAACTCGCGGCCGCCGGGTTCGCGCTGCGGTCCTGGTGGACCGATCCGCAGGGACTATTCGGCCTGTCGCTGTCCGAGCCCGTCTAGCGCCGCGGCCCCCGGCCGGTCTCCCGGCCCGCGGCCGGCCGCCGGTCACGAGCTTGCCAGCCCGGCGCGGTCCGCGGCGGCCAGGCCAAGCAGTTCCTCGGCATGCGCCTGGCCAAGCTCGGAGTCCTCCAGGCCCGCCAGCATCCGGGACAGCTCGCGCACCCGGCTCCCCCCGTCCAGGTGGACGACGCCGCTGCTGGTGACCGAGCCGTCGTCGGCCTTCTCCACCACCAGGTGCGTGTCGGCGAAGGCCGCGACCTGCGGCAGGTGGGTGACCACGATCACCTGGGCCAGGCGGGCCAGCCGGGCCAGGCGCCGGCCGACCTCCACCGCCGCCCGGCCGCCCACGCCTGCGTCGACCTCGTCGAACACGAACGTCGGCACCGGGTCGGCCCCCGCGAACACCACCTCGATGGCCAGCATCACCCGGGACAGTTCACCGCCGGAGGCGCCCCTGTGCAGCGGCAGCTCCGGTGCGCCCGGATGGGCGGCGAGCCGGATCTCCACCTCATCCCGGCCATACGGACCGGGCTCGCTGGCCGGCGTGATCGCCGCGGTCAGCCGCGCGTGCGGCATGGCCAGCGCGGTGAGCTCGGCGGTCACGGCGGCGGCGAACCGGTCCGCGGCCTGGCCGCGCAGCTCGGTCAGCCGCGCGGCCAGGTCGCCGGCCTGGGCCGCGAGCTCGGCCTCCTCGGCGGCAAGCGCGGATACCAGGTCGTCGGCGCCGTCAAGCTCGGCCAGGCGGCCCGATGCCTCCCGCGCCCAGGCCAGCACCGACGCGAGGTCGGCTCTGCCGTCGCCGCGGCTGCCGAGCATCCGGACCAGCCGCCCCAGCTCTGCGCGCCGCTCCTGCACGACCGCCAGCCTGGCCGGGTCGGCCTCCACGGACTGGGCGTAGGAGGCCAGCTCGACCGCCATGTCGGCGACGACGTACTCCACCTCGGTCAGGCGGCCGGCCAGGGCGGCCAGGGCCGTGTCGTGCTCCGAGACGCCGTCAAGCGCCTGCCTGGCCCCGGTCAGCAGCGCTGCCGCGTCCGCCCCCTCGTAGCCGCCGGCCGCCGGGTCACCGGCCAGCGCCTGATGCGCCGCGGTCGCGGCCGCGTGCAGGGCATCGGCGTGCGCGAGCCGCTCCTCCTCGGCCAGCAGGTCCGCGTCCTCGCCCTCGGCCGGCTCCAGCCGCCCGATCTCGTCCAGGCCGGCGCGCAGCTCGGCTGCCTCCTGGTCCCGGTCGCGGGCGCGCGCGGTCAGCTCGGTGAGCCTGTCGCTCACCTCACGGTGGCGGTGGAAGGCCCGCTGGTACTCGGCCAGCACCGCCGCCAGCTTGTCGCCCGCGTACTTGTCCAGCGCGGCGCGCTGCCTGGCAGGCTTGAGCAGCTGCTGCTGGTCGGCCTGGCCGTGCACCGCCACCAGCTCGTCGGCAAGGTAGGTGAGCAGCGACACCGGCACCGCGCGGCCGCCGGCGTACGCGCGCGACCGTCCCTCCGCCGATACCGAACGGCTGACGACCAGGGACTGGCCGCCATCGTCGAGCTCGCCGCCAGCCTCACCCACCTGCTCGGCGACGTGGCCGGCCGGGTCGATGCGCAGCCGCCCTTCCACCGTGGCCCGGTCCGCGCCCGGCCGGACCCGCGCCGGGTCGCCGCGGCCGCCGAACAGCAGGCCGAGCCCGGTCACCACCATGGTCTTCCCCGCCCCGGTCTCCCCGGTGACCACGGTGAGCCCGGGTGACGGCTCGAGGACCACGTCATCGATCACCCCGAGCCCGGTGATCCGGACTTCCTCAAGCATCGGCTCTTGACGCCTCCTCTTTACCAGCCGCTTTACCAGCCGCCTGGCCCGGCGTCACAGTTCCCTGCTCGCCCGTCGCGGCCCGGCCGCCGCCGGGCTGGCCCGGCGGCACGGCCCCTTGCCCGCCGCGCCATCCGGCGACCGGCAGGCCGAACTTCGCGACCAGGCGGTCGGTGAACGACGCCCCGGCTCCGGCGCCGGCCTCGGTCTCGTGGCGGTTCAGCCTGGCCAGCAGGACGGGACGCGCTCCGCGCCGCACCTCGACCCTCGAGCCCGGCGGCAGCACGACCCTACGGCGACCATCGCACCACAGCACGGCTCCTGTCATCTCGCCACGCCCGTGGCCGGCGTCGCCCCGCTGGCCGGGCAGGGTCACCGGAGCGCGAGCGGAGCCGGCGATGACCTCGACCGCGAGGGTGGACGCGGGCGCGACCACCATCGGACCGGCGAACAGCGCGTGCGCGCAGATCGGCACCAGGAGCAGCGCCTCCACCTCCGGCCACACGACCGGGCCTCCGGCGGAGAACGCGTAGGCCGTCGACCCGGTGGGGGTGGCGCAGATCACGCCGTCACAGCCCAGCCGGGACAGCGGCCGCCCGTCGACCTCGGTGACGACCTCGAGCATCCCCAGCCGCGGGGTCTTCTCCACCGTGGCCTCGTTCAGCGCCCAGGTACCGGCGACAACGGTCCCGTTCTGCCGCACGGTCACGTCGATCGTCATCCGGTGCTCGACGCGGTAGCGGCGGGCCGCCACCCGGTCCACGGTCTGGGCCAGGTCATCGGGCTCGGCTTCGGCCAGGAAGCCGATGTGGCCCAGGTTCACCCCCAGCAACGGCACCCCGGCCGGGCGGGCGACCTCGGCCGCCCGCAGCAGCGTCCCGTCACCGCCGACGACTATCACGATCTCCACCCCGGCGGCTGCCTCAGGGCCGGGCGGCACCGGCTCGGCGGGGCAGCGGAGCTCGGCGGCCTCCGGGCTCAGCACCCGCACCGTCAGGCCCGCCGCGATCAGCCGTTCCGCGATGAACCGCGCGCTGCTCAGCGCCTGCGGCTTGCCGCCGTGCACGACGAGCAGCACGGCCCGCTTGCCGTTCGTCATGCCCACCGGAGTGTGCTCCTGTCCATGGGGAACCTACTGCGGGCCGGCGGTGATCGCCTGCTCGAGCTCGGCCCGGTCGAGCGGCGGCGCGCCGCGGCGCAGCCAGAGGAAATATTCCACGTTGCCGGCCGGCCCCGGCAGCGGGCTGGCCGTGACCCCCGCGACGCCGAGTCCACGACCGCCGGCCGCCTCCGCGACCGCAGCCACCGCTTCGGCCCTGAGCTGGGGGTCCCTGACCACGCCGCCGCGGCCGACCCGGCCCCGGCCCACCTCGAACTGCGGCTTGACCAGCAGCACGAAGTCCGCATCCGGCTCGGCGCAGTTGACCAGCGCGGGCAGCACGGTGGCCAGGGATATGAAGGACAGGTCGGCCACCACCAGGCCAGGCGGCGGGGCTACCTGCTCGGGCCGCAACTCGCGGACGTTGACTCTTTCCAGCACGGTGACCCGGGGATCGCCGCGCAGAACCCAGGCGAGCTGGCCGTAGCCCACGTCTACCGCGACCACATGCCCGGCGCCGGCCCGCAGCAGCGCGTCGGTGAACCCCCCGGCGGACGCGCCCGCGTCCAGGCAGCGGCGCCCGGTGACGGTCAGGGCGCCGAACGCGGCCAGCGCCCCGGCCAGCTTGTGACCCCCGCGTGAGACGTACTCGGGCCCCGCGGCCCCGGTCACCGTGATCGCGGCATCCCGGCTGACCTGAGTGGCCGCCTTGCCCGCGGTGAGCCCGGCCACGGCGACCCGGCCGCCGCTGATCAGCTCGGCCGCCTGCTCCCGTGACCGGGCCAGACCGCGCCTGACAAGCTCGGCATCAAGCCGGATCCGGCTGGGCATGGCGGTGGGCATCCTGGTCAGCGGCCGCCGGTGCCGTCCGGCCCGGAATCGAGCTCGCTGAGCACCTGCCGCAGCGTCGCGTGGGTCTGCTCGAACACCGGCACGTGCTCATCCAGCGGCAGGTCCGCCAGCCGGTCCAGGCCGGCCACCGCCTGATCCACCCGGGGCTCGCCGGTCTCCTCATGGTCGTACTCGTCGTGCTCCATCTGCCTCCACGCTCCTCGCGGGTACGTTCCCTTCGGAACCTACCGTCCTCAGCCGACAGCCCGGCGCATCGGCACCCGCCGGCCGTGTCCCGCATCATTGCCCGCTGCCGGGCTGGCAGGATGGGCCCTGCGCAGAGAGCGAGGTTGACACCGTGGCTGACAGATCTTCACCCGCGCGGGCCGGCGCCTAGATGGCGACCGCGGACGAGTGCCGCAAGGCGCTGGAGAGCCTGCTGGGTCGCATCACCGAAATGGACCAGGCCGACCGTGCCGCCAATTTTCCCGAGCGCACGATGAGCTGCCGGGTGCCTGACCTGGGCCTGCTTTTCGTCACCAGGCTCGGCCCGGACGGCGCGGATCCGGTCGAGGAGGCCGCACCCGGCAGCCCCCCTGCGCAGGTCAGGTTCACCGCGAACAGCGACGACCTGGTCGCGATCGCGGCCGACCCGGCGTCCTTCGCCCGGGCCTGGCTGACCGGCCGGCTGCGGGTCGAGGCCAGCGTCTTCGACCTGCTCAGGCTCAGGAAGTTCCTGTGACCCCGGCCGGGTCCCGGCCGGCCATGCCCGCCCACCAGATCGTCACGACTTCGCGCCCCGACGATCCGAGGTCAGCCGGGTGCCCGGGGTCGACACCCGTCTCGACGAGCGCGTCGGCGACCTGGCCGGCCCGCTCGGGCGGCAGGCACAGCCGCCGCCTGGTGACGTCGGCGAGCTCGTCGAAGCTCCCATAGTCCGGCCCGCCGGGGCGGCGCCATCGCCGGCAGCCCGGCCGCAGGCCCATCGCGGCCAGGATGCGCAGCAGGTCGGCCGCGGTGGGGCCGGCCTGCCGCCGCAGGCCGTGGAACTTCAGCCACAGCTCGTTGAGCGTGACCAGCGGGTGCGCGGTGGTCATCTCGGTGATCACCAGCCGGGCGGCGTGCGCGCTGAGCGCCGTCACGAAGGGCGCCACGCCTGGCACGTTGTAAAGCACGTGATGGCAGGTCACGACGTCGGCCGCCGGAACCTGGGCGGCGGCGTCCGGCCAGCTGCCGTGCACGCACCTGGCGCTGACGCCGTGGGCGGCAGACCGCTCGGCGAGCAGGTCGAGCATCGCGGCGTCGCTGTCCACCGCGGTCAGGGCGGTGGCCCGGGCGAGCAGCGGAAGGCTCGCGGCTCCGGCCCCCGCGCCGACGTCCAGGACAGCTCCCGGCGGGTCCAGCGCCGCCCAGGCCAGCTCGTAAGAGGCGCCCGACGGGGCGCCGGCCAGCCGGTCGGCACGACGGGCGAACACCTGCCGCGGGAGCACCCAGGGAGATTCGGCGGCCGCCGCGCTGATGTGCTCGGGGATGGCCCAAGCGGCCAGGTCGCGGCGCCACGCATCCAGCAGCCCGGTCAGCTCGGTCACGTCGCCAGCCCCTGGTCCCTGATTACCATCAATGACACTGTGGCAGGCCCGGGCGCCGGAGGGTAACCCCATCTTCGCGGCAAGTGGCGCCCAGCCCGGGCCGGGGACCAGTAGGTTTCGTTACGGAGCAGGCCGCGAAACAGGAGGCTGACAGTGACCGGCGCAATCGCTCCGCTGGGCGACTTCAGCGCGTGGGCGCGGGGCGATCTCTTGGAGATCGTGCTGCTGGTGCTGGGGGCGATCCTGCTCACCCGGCTGGCGGAGTGGCTGCGCGACAGGATCACCGCACACATCGATGCTCGCGCGGACGAGACCGATGAGCTGGTGCGCACTGAGGCCGCCAAGTACCGTCACGTCTTCGCGCAGGTCGTGACCTGGACGGTGCTGGCCATCATCTACGTGGTTACGGTGGTGCTGATCGTGCAGCGGCTTGGCGTGCCGCTGGCCGGCCTGGTGGCGCCCGCCGCCCTGCTCAGCGCGGCGCTGGGCTTCGGCCTGCAGCGGTTCGTGCAGGACATCGGGGCCGGGTTCTTCATCACCGGGGAGCGGCAGTACGGTTTCGGCGACGTGATCCGCATCGCGGTCACCGGCGTCACCGAGCAGGTCACCGGCACGGTCGAGGATGTCACGCTCCGCGTCACCCGGCTGCGCTCGGTCAGCGGCGAGGTAGTCACCACCCCGAACGGCCAGATTGTCCAGGTCACCAACCTGTCCCGGGACTGGGCGCGGGCCATCATCGACGTGCCGGTTCCGGCCACCGTCGATGTCAGCCATGTCACCGATGTGCTGCGACGGGTCGGGGACGACGCCTACGCCGATGACGACCTGCGCAGGATGATGCTCGACCCGCCCAGCGTGATGGGCGTGGAGAAGATCGAGGTCGACACGTTCTCGGTGCGCATGGTCGCCCGGACGCTGCCGGGCAAGCAGTTCGAGGTAGGGCGCGAGATCCGGGCGCGGGTCGCATCGGCGCTGCGCCGGGAGGGCATCATCGTCGCCGCGGAACTCGACACCGGCCGCTCGACCGGAGGCGCATAGTGATCGGGCGCCCGCGCACCTCGACCATCGTGCTGATCGTGCTGTTCCTGGGCGTTCTGGCCCTCTACCTGGTGGTACGGCCGCTGCCCGTGCCGGCCGGGACGCCCGCGCAGGACGGCACATCGGTATCGACGACGAGCCCGAACCCGAGCACGAGCCGGAGCACGACGCCTGCGCCGTCCCGGACGACACGGCGCGCGAGCCCCTCGCCCACGTCGGCCCGGCCGCCGGCGTCTAGCCCAGCCGCCTCCGCGACGCCATCCAGCCAGGTGCCTTCAGCGAAGTCGCCCACGTCAAGCCGGCCGGCCTCGCCTCGCCCCTCCGGTACCTCTCAGCCCGCGGGCGCGCCCAGCCCGTCCTCATCGCGGTGAGACAGGGGTTGCCAGCGGACTGCTGAGCGGGCGGGCCTGCCGGTCGGCTAGCACCCCCGCCGCCACCTGAAGGACACCGACTGCAGGCGCAGGCCGGCCAGGCGCCGCGGGAATCGCGGCGCGGGAGCACTCCGCGCGCTGACATGCCGGGAAGCACACCGTGACCAGATCGCGTTGTCAACCGTGGCCGGGCCGGGCTCAGCCAGCACCAAGCAGGCGGACGGCCTGCCCGGCCGCCTCCGCGGTGATCGGGCCGGCCGACCAGGCGGCAGCCGCCAGGGCGCGCAGCCCGTCCAGGCGATCCCCGGTCCCGGTGAGCTCGAGCCGGCGGCCATCGGCCGCCCGCCGCGCCGTCCAGCCACGGCAGCCGTATCCGCCGTTCACCGCGGTCACCTCCGGATGCGGCTCGAGCAGCCCGGTCAGGCCGGCCGCCAGGTAAGCGGGGCGCTGCCCCGGCGGAGCCAGCAGCAGGTCGGCGGGCTGGCTGACTCCGGTCAGCACGAGCAGGCTGTCGGCGCCGACCCGGCGCGCACCCTCGATGTCGGTGTCGAGCCTGTCGCCGACCACGATCGGCCGCCGCGCCCCGGTGCGCCGGACCGACTCGGCGTACAGCGGAGGCTCCGGCTTGCCCGCGACCAGTGGCTGGATCCCGGTCGCAGTGGCGATGACCTGAACCAGCGCCCCGTTGCCGGGCTGGCGGCCCCGGGGGGTGGGCAGCGTGCGGTCCGCATTGGACGCGACGAACAGCGCGCCGGCCTGCACCGCGAGCGCACCCTCGGCCAGGTTGGCGTAGCTGATGTCGGGCGAGTACCCCTGCACCACGGCGGCCGGCCTGGCCGCCGCCACGGTGACCGGACGCAGGGCCCGTTCCCTGATCGCGGCGCGGAGCCCTGCCCCGCCGATGACCAGCACAGGAGTTCCCGGCGCCAGCCGTTCGGACAGCAGGCCCGCCGCTGCCTGCGCGGAGGTGACCACGTCTTGCGGGCTGGCGGGGACGCCGAGCCCGGTCAGCTGGGCGGCGATCGCGGCCGGCGTCCGGTAAGCGTTGTTGGTGACGAAGGCGAGCCGCAGGCCGGCCGACACGGCCTTCTCCAGGGCCGCCGCGGCACCGGGAACGGCGGTCCCCCCCAGGTACACCACCCCGTCCAGGTCGAGCAGGGCCACATCGTAGGCCGCGCTGAGCGGCTCTGAGCTGCCGCGCAGCCCGGGCGGCGCGGGCCGCGGTGCTGTCATGCGGCCACGATCGCATGCCGAGGCGGGCCAGGCGGCGAAACGCAGCGGTCATCTCGTGCCGGCCGTCCCTGGCCCTTCCGGTGCTGCGGGTCGCGCCGCCTGGTCGCGAGCGCGCAGCGTGGCCCTGACCTCGCGCAGCGCGCCGGTATAGTGCGGCAGGCCGGGCCGCATCGCAGCGGCCAGCGCGAGATACTCGGCGGCTTCTCCCGGCGAGCCGGAACGGGCCAGCGCGAGACCGAGCCCGAAGTGTGCATAGTCGTCGGCGGGGCTGGCTTCGACGATCATCCGGAAGCTGCCGGCGGCCGCGGTGTACCATCCGGCGTCGAACTGGGCGCGGGCCAGCGCCTCGCGCACCATCCGGGACTGCGGCTCGGCCTCGGCGGCGCGCTCGAGCAGCTGGGCGGCCGCGGCCGGGCTCCCGTTTCCCAGCAGGTCCAGGCCGCGCCGGTACCACGCCTGGGCGTCGCCGTCCGGCGCTGACGAGGCGTTGCGCTCCCCGGCGGCCGGCTGGCCGCCGGGGCCGATTTCCCCCGGCCGGGAATCCTGGCCGTCGCGCCGTCCTTCTGTCATATGTGCACACCCTTCCCCCGCCCCGCGGGCCGCATCACCGGGACCAGCCGAACTGGTGCTCGCGCCGTTCCGCGGGCTGCGCTACGCCCCGGACCGGGTCAGCGGGCTCGCGGAGGTTACCTCACCACCGTACGACGCCATCGGCCCGGGATCGGTGCCCAGACTGCTCGCCGCGGACCCGCACAACGTCGTCAGGCTCATCCTCCCGCACGTCGATCCCGCGGCCGGCCCGGACGGTTATGCGGTGGCGGCGGGCACGCTGAACAGCTGGATCGACGAGGGCGTGCTCGCGGCCGACCCCCGGCCGGCGATCTACGTCTACGAGCAGAGCGCCGCCGCGCCGGATCATGTCCTGCAGCGCGGTCTCATCGGCGCCGTCCGGCTCAGCCCGCCCGGTGCCGGGATCGTGCTGCCGCACGAGGCGGTCATGCCGGGGCCGGTCACGGGCAGGCGCGAGCTGATGGAGGCGACGCAGGCCAACCTCGAGCCGATCTTCCTGCTCTACGACGGCAGCCCGGCCGGGATCCGCCCCGCCGGGCTCACCGCCGGCGAGGGACCCGGGGGCGCCACGCGCCTCGTGAATGAGATCGCGGCGACCAGGGATCCGCTGCTGGCGGCGGTCACCGAAGACGGCATCACGCACCGGCTGTGGGCCATAACCGACCCGGCCGAGCAGGCCGCCGTCGCCGCCGACCTGACGCCGCGACAGGCGCTCATCGCCGACGGGCACCACCGCTACGCCGCCTATCTCGAGCTGCAGGCCCGGCGGCGCGCAGCGGGCGGGCAGGCCGGACCGTGGGATTACGGGCTGGCGCTGCTGGTCGACTCGGCGGCTTACCCGCCGCGGATCGGCGCGATGCACCGGGTCATCCCCGGGCTCCCGCCTGCCGACGCGGTGGCACTGGCCAAGGCCGCGTTCACCGTGCGGGCCATGCCGGGCGACCTGCCAGCCGCGCTGCGCGAGCTGGCCGAGGCCGGGCAGTACAGCCCGGCGTTCCTCATCGCCGGGGGCGGCGAGCTGCACCTGGCCGATCACCCCGACCCGGTCCAGGCGGCGGCGGCAATGCCGGCCGGCTCCTCGCCCGCCTGGCGGGCCCTGCCTGCGTCGGTGCTGCAGCAGCTTCTCATCGGCCGGCTGTGGCGGGTGCCGGCCGGCGAGCACACCGTCCGCGTTGTGCATCAGGACGCGGCCGCCGCGCTGCGGGCCGCGGATGAGGCAGGCGGCACGGCCGTGCTCTGCAACCCGGTCCCGGCCGCTGATGTCCGCGACATTGCCGGCCGGGGCGAGCGGATGCCACCCAAATCGACGTCGTTCGGTCCCAAGGCCCGCACCGGCCTGCTGATCCGGACGTTCGGCTACGGCTGACCGTCGCGCCGGTACAGGTTGTCCGGCACCCCGGGCCCGCCGGCCGGCCGGAAGTGCGTGAAGAAGTAGGCCCGCAGCGCGGGCGTCCACGCGATCCGCCTGGCTTCGACGCTGTCCAGCTTCGAGGACAGCCACACGTACTGCGCGCTGCGCAGCGCCTGGTCCCAGACCGCCTGCACCGCGGGCACCCGGCCCGCTCCGGTCACGCCGTTCTTGCCGTGGCTCAGGGCGAGATCGGTGCCCTCGCCGTCGACCACCTGTGAGCAGCCGGGGACGGAGGAGAGGAACCGGTCAGCCGCGATCGTGTAAGACACCTCGTCGGTGAGCACGCACGCGCCGGGCGGGATGACCCGCTGCAGGGCAGCGAACTCGTGCACCGACGCCCTCGCCCGGCCTTCGTGGTAGACCTGGGACACCGCCATCGCCGCTATCGCGGCCAGGGTGACCGCGGTAGCCGCCCGCCCGGCCCGGCCGTCGCGGGCCGGCCGCCATCCAGCCTGCTCCAGGCCGGCCATCAGCCTGGCCGCCGGCAGGCCCACGCAGAGGGCGAGGAACGGCGCGAGGAAATCCGAGTAGTGATAGTAGAAGTCGGCCGGCCACATGAACGCCGCTACCACCAGGGCGGCCGTCGCCAGCGCGAACCAGTCGAGCGCGGGCGGTCGCCGGCGGGTGAGGACCCAGCCGCCGGCGAAGGCCGCGACCACCAGGGCGGGGATCGCAATCGCCGCGATCAGCGCTGCCTGGTGGCTGACAGGTGACAGGCTGTCCAGCCCGGTCAGCGAGGTGAGGCGGGTCCAGGCCGAGACCCGCACGTCGTCCACCCGCACGATCTGGGCCACGATGACGCCCTTGTAGAAGACGCCGGGGCTGGCCACGGCGAACGGCAGCACAGGAACGAGGAATCCGGCCACGGTGCCGCCAAGGAATACGCCCGCCCGCCGGGGACGCCGCACGGCCAGCGCCACGATGACCAGCACCGGGATGACCGCCCACACCTTGATCGCGCCGGCGAAGCCGAACGCCGCCCCGCCCCAGGCGAGCCGCTTCCAGCTGCCGGTCAGCTGGTTGCCGTCGAATACGGCGACCGCCCCGGCCAGGCAGCACAGCACCAGCCAGGGCTCCTGCAGCACCGTGACCGACGCCGCGATGGCGTCCGGGTAGACGGCCAGCAGCCCGCAGGTGATCGCGACGGCCAGCAGGCCCCGGTGCCGGACCAGCCGGCCCGCCAGCGGCACCGCTGCCGCGCCCGCGCACACGGTGAGGATGCGGCCGGCCGCCATCGCGCCCGCCGTGCCCGTCCACTTGGCCAGCGCGGCTACCGGCGTCATGATCAGGATCAGCCCGGGCGGCTGTACAAGCACGAAGTCGCGATAAGGCAGTACCCCGTGGACCAGCCGCAGGGCCGCACCCAGGTAGACCCCGTCGTCGTACTCGGTCACCCCGAACAGGTGCCCGGGGCTGCGCAGCTGCCAGAGCCGCAGCCCGAGGGCCAGCGCGGTCGTCGCGACGATCACCCAGCCGGCCGGGGTCAGCCGCCGCCACAGCCGCCCCGGGCGATGCGCGCCGACGGGCTGCCCCGGCCGGGCCGCCGCCCGCGGCGACGGGATGCGGCTCACGGCCGGCCGCTCAGGTACGCGCTCACCCGCTGGAGCCTACCCGGGGCGGACGCCGGTGACGGTGCGCTCAGCTATTCACTACCGAGCAGGGGACGCTCACGCCATTGCCTATCCGGGCCGAGCCTTGCGGGTGCTGCTGGCAGGCCTGGTCCATCCTGGTGACCACGTCCGTCCACGAGGCCTGCTGCGCGCGCAGGTCGCTGTACCTGAAGTCGCTTACCCAGCTGGTGCCGAGCACGGCCACCAGCAGTACGACCGCAGTGGCGCGCCGGGGGCGCGCGAACCGCATGCCGCCGCGGCGCAGGTACGCATCCACGGCCACGATGACCAGCGAGTCGATGAGCAGGATCGGGACCTGCGCGTAGCGCGACCCTGCGGCCCACAGGACCTGCTGCGTCACCTCCGCACCGGCCACATCACCGTGCACGAGCACCGGGGTCAGGGTGAGAGCCAGCCCGAGGATCAGCGCGGTCGCGGCGAAGACCCGGACCCGCGCGTCGCCCGTGACCAGGACCCAGATGACCACCAGCGCCACCGCCACCGCGGCCAGCGTGGTGGCGGTGGCGATTCCCGCGCCCGCGGTGAGCTGTGTGCCGAAGTGATGTCCGGTCACCGCGGGCAAGATCACGTTGTGGCCGTAGAAGCCGAGCGCGTCCAGCGCGGTCGTGGGCTGGTGGCGCCGGTGGTGGAACAGGACGACCAGCAGCTGCACCGCACCGCCGGCGAGCAATCCGATGGTCGCCGCGTGCTCGCGCACCCGCGGCAGTGCGATCACCCGCGCCGCGGCCAGCGGCAGGAACACCGCGACCAGCACGTTCGACGCCGCGGCTGCGAAGCAGACGATGGCCGCGACCGCCAGCGCGCTGCGGCTGCGGGGCCGCCACATCAGCGCCCAGAACGCCGCGAACAGCAGGTACCAGATGCTGTTCACGGCGTTGTCCGGCAGCCCAGCCTTCAGCGCCGTCGGCAGCAGCAGCACGCCGGCGGCCAGCAGGACCCGCAGCGCGGGATTGCGCACGTGCCCGGCGCAGGCCCGGAAGACGAATGCCGCGCAGGCGGCTGCGATCGCCGCGCCGATGATCGCGTAGGCGGGTGCCGCATCACGCAGCGGCAGCCTGGCCACCACATCGGCGACGACCCGCGGCACCAGCGACAGGTACCCGTCGGCCGCCTTCCACAGGCTGCTCCACGGATGCACCAGCGCTCCCGGCAGGAAGAGCCAGCGGTCCTCGGCCCACAGGGTCGTCCACGCCGGGCGGCCGCCCTGACGCTCGAGCAGCACCCACGCGCCGAGGGCGATGGCGGCGACGTACCCCAAGGCAACCCCGGCCGCGGCGCGGGCCGGCCGCCGCAGCTGCGGCGGCTCGGCCGGGAACAGCGCGGCCAGGACCCGGCCCGTCCGTCCGAGCAGCGGTCCAGGTTCCGCGGCCGAGCCGCTGGCGGCCGCGGCGGGGGGTGCGGCCCGCGCAGCCGCTGCCCCGGCCTGCTCGCCGGCCTGCCTCACGCGCTCCACCCCCAGCCTGGTAGGAACTGGCCCGGCCTTTACCTGCCGTTGACCTGCGGTCTTACCCGCCCGCAGGCGTCCGGTCCACCAGAGCATAGAGCCAATTCCGGGCTGGCAACCACGATCTGCCGGTACCGGAAGGCAGACGATCGCGCGGATCTTCCGGCCGGCCGGCTCACCCGGTCATCGCCTGTTCAGCTGCGGCGCTCATGCTGGCGCTCACCTGCCAGGCATCGTCAGCTCCTAGTGCTTGTGCACCAGGCTGTTGCGCTCGTAGAGCCTGCCCTGCAGCCCGTAGTTGAGCACGATGACGAAATGGTTGTTGAGGTAGGCCCTGAGCTTGGGCGTCCAGGGGATCCTGCGGCCGTTGTAGTGCGAACGCCACACGAACTGGGCATGCTTGAACCCGTCCAGCCACACGGCCGCTACGGCCGGGACATTTCCGGCGCCGGTTGCGGGACTGAGTCCATGCGAAAGCGCCAGGTCGGTCCCGAGGCCATCGTCCATCACCGAGCAGCCGGGCACGTTCGACACGAACCTGTTCGTCATGATGGCGAATGCCACCGTGTCAGTGAACAGGCACGATCCGGGCGGGATCAGCCGGCGAGCGGCCACGACCTCCTGATAGGACTTGGCCTTCAGGTGACCCACCGCCTGGGCGGTGTAGACGGAGAAGCCCGCCAGCACGATGACCGCCAGCCCGGCCAGAGCCGCCTCGCCCCACCGCAGCAGCGACCCGTTCCCCTGCCGCTTCGCGGCCTGCCTGACCGCGCCGACCAGCCGCGCCACGGGCAGCGCCACGGCCAGCGCGAGGAACGGGGCCAGGAACGTGGGGAAGTGATAGTGGAACTGAGGCGGCCACAGGAATATGACCACCACGAGAGGGGTCGTCACCACGCCGAACCACTCAAGCGGGGGCGGCGGGCGCTTGGTCAGCAGGGACGCGCAGACCATGGAGCCCACCACGAGGCAGATGATCGCGACCACCACGCCCTCCACCAGGGCATGGCTGGGCCCGTGCGTGGTGAACAGGCCGGTCATCTGCTGCAGCCGGTACTGCAGCGGGGCCCGCGCCACGTCTTTCCTGGGCCCGACCTGGGCGGTCACCAGGCTGTCGTAGAACCCTCGCGGCGCCAGCGCGGCGAACGGCACGACGGGCACCAGGAACCCTGCCGCCACCCCGGCCACGTAGAGCGCGGCCCTCTTGAATGCGCGAACCGCCAGTACGATCCCGATGATCACCAGCACCGGCACGACGGCCCACGCCTCGACCGCGCCGGCGAAGCCGAACAGCACCCCGCCCCACAGCAGCCGCCGCCGGCTCTGCGTCGGCCGGTCTCCGTCGAACACGGCCAGCGCTCCGGCCAGGCAGAACAGGACCAGCCACGGCTCGACGAGCACGGTCCTGGCGGTCAGCACGCTATCCGGGTACACCGCGATGATCCCGCAGCACACGATGACCGCAAGGAGGCCGCGGTGTCGTACGAGCAGACCGCCGAGCACCACCGCCGCCGCGCTGGCGAGCATGGTCAGTATCCGGCCGATGACCATCCCGCCCGCCGTGCCGATCACCTTGGCCATCAGGGCGGCCGGGACCATGAGCAGGGTGATCCCCGGCGGCTGCACCAAGATGAAGGAGCGGTAGGGAAGGATGCCGTCCACCAGTCGCACCGCGCTGCCGAAGTACGGCCCGTCGTCGTACTCGGTGACGCCCAGCAGGTAGCCGGGCCGGGCGAGCAGGTATATCCGCAGGCCGAGCGCCAGCAGTGTGGCGACCGTGATGACAGTGGTCACCGGGGTGATCCGCGGCAAGCCCCGCGAGACCGGATCGCCGCCGGACTTGCCAGCCGAGGTTCTGGCCGCTGACCTCACGGTTATGCCCCTCACAGCTAGCTACCTCCGCATGATTACGGTGAAACCGCGGACGAGGGCTGTGACCCTAACACCGCGAGCAACGCGCCGGGCCCGGCCGGGTGACCTGCGCCCCGGGAGTGGTCCTGGCCACGGCGAGAGCCTACCCGATACCGGGTCCGCGACGTGGCTAAGCCGGACACGTGGCGCAGCCACGCCGGGGCGGGCAGACCCGGCCTTCTTCCCCCGGCGGATCCGCTCAGGCGGCATTTCGGTCCGGGCCCTGTGCCCGCGATCCCGTAGAGTGAAAGCACGGACCGCCCCGATCCCACGGGATCATGAGCTGGGGGGCTGACGTCCAGGCCAGCGGTCATACGGCCGGATCAGGCACGGGGTCGGCTTCAACCCGGCTACAATCCCGGTCCCGGGCGCGGGACTTGGGCCCCGACGGCACCGCACGAGACTTGGCAAGGAGCTGGGTGTTGATGCTTAGGGACGTGCTTGGTCGCCGTGCGGGCGGCGCCGAGGCGGCGCGCCAGGCCGGGGCGGCACGGCCGGACCGGGCGGTGGCAAGCTCCCCGCCGCGCAGGAGACAGGATCCGGTGTCGGCGCTGGCGGGCGTGATCAGCCGTCATTGGCTGTTCTGCGTGGCGCTCGGGCTGGCCACGGTGCCCAGGCTCTTCGCCATCCTGGGTTTCCGGCCCGCGATCTTGTTCCGGATGGACACCTACGACTACCTGTGGAATGCCGTCCACCTCACCCCCAATGCGGTCAACCCCAGCGGGTATGCGCTGTTGCTGGCGCTGCTGCGGCCATTTCACTCGCTGACCTTGATCGTGATCCTGCAGAGCCTGGCCGGCCTGGTCATCGCGCTGCTCGTCTACGCGACGCTGAGGCACTGGGGGGTGGCGGACTGGATCGCCACGCTGGCGGCCGCGCCCGTGCTTTTCGCCGCGCCCGAACTGCTGCTTGAACAACTGATCATGGCCGACCTGCTGGCGTTCCTGCTGATGATCGCGGCCTTCGCGGTGCTGCTGATGAGGCGCTCCCCGTCGGTCTGGCGGGCGGCGACCGCGGGCTTGCTGATGGGCGCCTCGACGGCAGTCCGCCCCACCGCGCTGCCGCTGATCCTGCTCATGGCGATCTACCTGCTCATCGTGCGGGCCGGATGGCGCCGCGCCTGCGCACTGCTGGTCGCGGGCGCGGTCCCGGTGCTCGCCTACATGTCGTGGTTCGCCGCCGCGACCGGCTCGTTCAACGTGACCGACAGCAACGGATTGTTCCTGTGGTCGCGGACCATGTCCTTCGCGAACTGCGCCGTGATCAAGCCGCCCGCCGACCTGCGGGCGCTGTGCCCGGAAGTGCAGCCGCACTCGGTCGCCCGGCCGCCGGGGGCCCCGCGCCTGCAGCCGACGAAATACCTGTGGGATCACCGCGCCTGGCAGTGGCAGCCGCCCTCGACCGGGCCGGTGCCGGACGCAAGCGCATTCACCCCGGCCAACAACAGCCGCGCGCTGCAGTTTGCCGTCCGGGCCATCGAGGCCCAGCCGCTGGCCTATGCCCGGGTGGTCAGCGCGGACACCCTCAAGCCCTTCTTCCAGAGCATCAGCTTCCTGTTCCCGACCGGGATCCATGGCGGGCTGCCCAAGGAGTACGTGCCGTATGCGCTGGCCGGGGTGCAGGAGTACGCCGGCACCACGCAGCAGCTACCGCGCAGCCTGGGCAGCCACCTGACGGCGAGGATCACCCAGCCGTGGGCGCAGGCCATCCAGGACTACCAGCGCGTGATCTTCCTTCCCGGGCCGGTGTTCGCCTTGATCCTCGTGGCGGGGCTGGGCGGGCTGCTGATCCCGCGCAGGCGCACCGCGGCGGCCGCCATGTTGTGGCTCTCAGCGGTCATCACCCTGGTGCTCCCCGTGGCCGAGCACGAGTACACCTATCGTTACGCCCTGCCGGCCATCCCGCTGGCCTGCATGGCGCTGGCCCTGGCCTTCAGGAAGCGCCCCGCGGCCGCTACCCCGCGGGCCGGATCGCCGGCCGCGGTGACCGCGAACGGCAGGCGGCCGGCGACGGCGGCCGGCGCAGCCCCGGCACCGGCGGCCGACAGCACAGCCCCAGTACCTGCGGCCGACAGCACAGCCCGGGTGACGGCGGCCGACAGCACGGCGCCGGTGACGGCGGCCGACAGCACAGCGCCGGTGACAGCGGCCGACAGCACAGCGCCGGTGACAGCGGCCGACAGCACAGCGCCGGTGACGGCGGGCGCCGAAGGCGAGACAGCCCCGGCGGCCCGGTCGGCTGACGGAGCCGAAGGCGCCGACGCGAGCCAGGATGGCACCGGCCCGGCCGGGTGACCGAGATTCCGCCGGCGACCTGCCGGTCCGGCTGGATGCGGTACCGTAACATGGCTTCATCCCGTGCTGCCCCGCCGGCCCGGATGAGCCATCGCGGCCTGGCAGGCAAAGGCATCCAGAATACCGTCGGGAGTCACGGCATGTCCCAGGGCAGGTTCGGGGTCGTTCCCGTCTTGAGCGGATATCTGCGTGCCCTAGGCAGGGCGGTCCGCCGGGATGTGAAGGGTCCCCGGGAACCCGGGGTGAGGGGTTAGCCTTGCCGGCGCTCAGGAGAGGGCCAAGTCCGGGAACCGCAGACGCGGGTACGGAGGCCGGCACGGCGTCGGCGGCCCGGCGGCAGGGGCGCAGCTGGCGGGGAACGCTCGCCGGGCTACAGCGCCTGATCGGCGACAACCTGCTGTTTTCCGCCGCCCTCGCACTGTCCCTGGTACCCCGGATCATCGCCATACTCGGCTTCCGGCCGGCGGTGCTGTTCAGGCTGGATACCTTCGATTACCTGTGGGACGCCGTCCACCTCACCTCGAACCCCGTCAACCCCAGCGGGTACGCGCTGTTCCTTGCACTGCTGCGGCCATTTCACTCGCTGACCCTGGTCGCCGCGCTGCAGCATGTCATGGGCCTGGCCATCGCCGTGATGATCTACGCGGTGCTGCGGAGCCGGAACGTCACGCGCTGGCTGGCCACCCTCGCGGCCGTGCCCGTGCTGTTCGACCCGGGGCAGATCCTGCTCGAGCACCTCATCATGGCCGACATCCTCGGGCTGTTCCTGATGGTGGCGGCGTTCACGGTCGTGCTGATCCGCAGGTCACCGTCGGTATGGCGGTCGGCGTCGGCGGGGCTGCTGATGGGTGTCTCCGTCCTCGTGCGCCCGACAACGCTACCGCTGGTCGTGGCGCTGGCCGTGTACCTGCTGGCCACGCGCGCGGGCTGGCGCAAGGCGGGCGCGGCGCTGCTCGCGGGGGCACTGCCGGTAGCCGGTTACATGCTGTGGTTCGCCAGCGCGTACGGCAGCTTTAACCTGACCAACAGCGCGGGGCTGTTCCTGTGGTCGCGGACCATGTCCTTCGCCAACTGCGCCGTGATCAAGCCTCCTGCGGATCTCCGCGCGCTGTGCCCCACCGCTCAGCCGGGAGCCTTGGCGCAGCCGGTGGCGGCGAAGCGGGCCCGGCCGAGCACGTACCTGTGGGACCACGATGCCTGGCAGTGGCAGCCACCGTCGAATGACCTGGTCCCGGACGTCGCGGCGTTCAACCGGGCCAACAATTCTCGCGCGCTGCGCTTCGCGGTCAGGGCCATCGCCGCGCAGCCGCTCGCGTACGCCTCGATCGTCGTCAAGGGGACCCTGGGCCCGCTCGTGCACACCAACTCCTTCCGGTTCCCCGTCCCGCCGGAGAGAGCCGGGATGGGCGCGATGAACGCGAGGTACGCACAGGCGGCGGTGCGCGATTACACCGGCGACAGCGCCACGCCCTTCCTGGGCTGGCACCTGTCGGCCAGCGAACAGCACCCGTATGCCGGCATCATGAACTCCTACCAGCGGGTGATCTTCCTCCCCGGTCCGCTATTCGGGCTGATCGCGGTGATCGGGCTGGCCGGGATTCTCATCCCGCGCAGACGGTCGGGGGCGGCCGCCCTGCTATGGATCTCGGCCGTGATCATCCTGGTGCTGCCCACGGCGGAGCATGAGTACACCTACCGGTACGTCATCCCCGCCGTTCCGCTGGTCTGCATGGCCGCCGCGCTCGCGTTCCGGCGTCGCGACGGAGAGGTTCGGCCGCAGCCAGGCACGCGGCAGGAGCGCACGCCGGGCCGTGAACCCGCCCGTCCCGGCCCCGAGCCCGGCCATCCGGACCCTGACCCCGGCCGTCCCCGCAGCGAGCCCGGCCATCCCGGCAGCGAGCCCGAACCCGCCTGAGCCGGGAGAAGCATCGGCTTGCCGCGGGCGGGCCGGTTCCTCACCCGCCCGCCGCTATCCGTTCTGTGGCCGCGGCGTGGCCATCATGAACGACTGCTTCCCGAACAGGCGCCACAAGGGCGGGCACCTGAGGTAGGCACGAACGAGCGCGGGCGAGGCCGGAAGATGGCTCTTGGTGGTATACGGCAGGAATCGGACGATGGTTTTCCTGGTGACGAAGCCGGTCAGCGCCAGCGCTTCGCTCAGCGCTCGTTCGTCCAGCGGCGTGATGTGATCGAAGAACATCCAGTAATCCTCACGGCACAACCGGATGTTCGGCTGCAGCACCAGAAGCCTTCCGGCCGGATCGAGGACACGGTGGGCCTCGTGCAGCGTGTCCAGTATCTGTTCCTTGGTCAGGTGCTCGAAAAAGTTCGCCGCGAAGACGACGTCCACCGAGCGGCTCGGCAACTCGCCGAGGTCGGTCGCTGACGAGATGATCGCCCGCACGTCCGGGCCTGCGCGGTGCTTGATCTCCGGGTTCAGGTCCAGGGCTATCTTCGCGGCCGCCTGGATGTTATTGATGAACTCGCAGTAGCCCGCGCCGAGTTCGAGGACGGTGGACCGGGGGTCGATCCAGCGCTGGAAGAAATCCTGGCAGAGGACACGCCATATGGCCTCTCGCGCGGGACCTTCTGTCGCCATGAACCGGTTCGCGTAGAGCCGGCTCAAGCCTTCCGACCCAGCTCGCTCGGCCATCGTTTCCTCTCTGGCATACCCCGCTTCCCCCAGGTGCGCTAATTCTCCTGCCCGGGCAAACGAATGGCAAACCGCCACGCAAATGTGCATGCTGCCCGGCCTGATCCGCGGGCTCTCGCCGGTCTGACACGATGGGTCCATGACGGAGGCCACGAACGTCGCGCCCGCCGCGCCGGGCCAGCCGGAGATCACCGGGCTCGGGCACGACGTATTCCAGATTGACACGAAGATGGCAGGATACGACGGCATCACGGCCGGATACCTGATCCGCGGCAGCCGTCCCTGCCTGGTAGACACCGGTACCGCCCCGTCCGCTCCGGTCGTCAGGACCGCGCTGGACGCGCTAGGCGTCGGGCCCGCGGACCTGGCCACGGTCGTGGTGACCCACATCCACCTCGACCACGCCGGCGGCACCGGGGACATGGCCGGGCACTACCCGGGCGCCGAGATCGTCGTGCACGAGCGGGGCGCGCGGCACCTGGCCGACCCGGGCAGGCTCATGGCCAGCGCGCGGCGCGTGTACGGAGATTCGCTGGACCGCCTGTTCGGTGAGCTGGCACCGACGCCCGCCGACCGGATCCGTGCCGTAGATGAGGTCGGCCGCATCGACCTGGGCGACGGGCGGTGGCTCGAGAGCCATTACTCGCCCGGGCACGCCCGGCACCACGTGGGCTTGCTCGACTCGGTCAGCGGCGACCTGTACGTCGGGGACGCAGCTGGCGTCTACCTCCCGGAAACCGGTGATGTCCGGCCGGCCACGCCGCCGCCCGACTTCGACCTGGACCGGGCGCTCGGGTCGCTGCGCAAGTTCGGGACGCTGCGGCCCACCCGCCTGCTGTTCAGCCACTACGGGCCGGTAAACGCGGCCGACGAGACGCTGCGGCGGTCCGCTGAGGAGATGCTGGTGTGGGTGGACGAGACCCGGCGGGCCCGCGGCGCCGGTGCCGGCCTCGACCACGCGGTCGCGATGGTGGCCGAGCGCACCAGGCAGCGTTACGCCGCCTTCCGCGATGATGGCAACCAGGCGGCCGCGAGGCTGGAGCGGCTCAGCGGGACGCCGGGCAACGTCGCAGGGATCATGCGCTGGCTGGACAAATCCGAACCCGCGGATCAGCCGCCCTCGGGTGCCTGAGGCTGCGGGCCCGCGCGGCGGCTCACGTCTCGGCCAGGTCCTCGATGACGACGTCGTCCATTTCTTCGAATCGCTCGGCCGCGTCGGTCTCCGCCGCGGTGTCGGCCGCCGCCGCGCGGCCGAACCAGTCACGTGCCTCGTCGCGCCGGCCGGCCTCTAGCAGAGTGTCCGCGTACGCGTAGAACAACTGGGCTGACCAGGGGTAGCTGCGTCCGTCGGTCAGCTCGGGGACCTGCAAGGCGAGCATGGCCGCATCGGTCATGCCCTGGTCCCTCCGGATCCCCGATTCCACGATCGCGAGCTCGATCTGGGTGGCCCGGTCCATGGCGCGGATCCGCGGATCGTGCACGATGGCCAGCGCCCGGTCCGGCCTGCCCAGGGCTCGCTCGCTGTCGGCCATCAGCGGCAGGCCGACGTCGCGGCCGGTCAGCCGTCGGGCGGCTCGCAGCTCGGCCAGCGCGTCCGCCCACTCCCCCGCGCGGTAGGCGGCGATACCGCACGCCTCGCGGACCACTCCGACCCGCGCCGCGAGCCTTCTGGCTTGCTTGGCGTACCGGTACGCCTGCGCGGGGTCTTCGGCCAGGCCCGATGCCACGAGATGACGCGCGACGCTGTCGGCAAGGTCAGCGGGCAGGGTGCGCAAGTCCGTCCTGGCCGCGGGATCGAGCTGATCGGCGGTGATCTCGTCACTGACCCGCAGCCCGGGCTGGTCGTCGCCGCGCCGGGCAGGCCGGGGAGCAGAGGTCTCATGGCGCGGATACGCCGGCCGTTCCCCGTCGGCCCGTGGCGCCCGTTGACCAGGGCTCGTCCCCGGCCCGCCGGCCCGGCCGGGCCGCGATGCGGCACCGCTGCGCCCGCCTGCCGCCGACCCGGCAGCCGACCCCGAACGGTACGCACCGCTGCGCCCGGCAGCCGACGCCGAACGCGGCGCACTACTGCGCCCGGCCGCTGACCCGGCGGGCCGCCCGGACCGCGGCGCGGCGTCTGGCCGAGGGCGCGGCCGCCCGGACCTGGGCTGTTCGGCCTGATCTCGCCCAGCGCGGGGGGCGTCGCCGTCCGGGCGGCCGGTCCGCTTCCGGTCCGAACCTGCCTCCGGGCGGCTCCGGCCAGCGTCCGGGCGGCCGGTCCGCTTCCGGTCCGAACCTGCCTCCGGGCGGCTCCGGCCAGCGTCCGGGCGGCCGGTCCGCTTCCGGTCCGAACCTGCCTCCGGGCGGCTCCGGCCAGCGTCCGGGCGGCCGGTCCGCTTCCGGTCCGAACCCGCGTCCGGGCGGCTCCGGCCAGCGTCCGTACGGCCGGTCCCGGCCTGCCTCCGGGCGGCCCCGGCCGGTGGTGGGACGGTCTCCCGACCCGCGGGGCTGCCTGCTGCCCGAAGCACCGGGCCCGGACGGCCGTCCGGACCGCGGCGGCGGCTTGCGGCCGCGCCCGCCACGCTGTTCACCAGGCACGTTCCGCCCTCCAGCCAGCACGCGAAGACTTTTACACCCTATAGAGCCCTGGACATGCGTGAGGGCCGCGCACCCGTAGGTGGCGACCCTCAGCGAAAGATGTCCGGCGGCGTCCTACTCTCCCACGCGGTCCCCCGCGCAGTACCATCGGCGCTGAAGGGCTTAACTTCCGGGTTCGGAATGGGACCGGGTATTTCCCCTTCGCTATAACCACCGAGACTCTATGGAGATGTCGGCCCTTGATGGGCCATCAGGCCCCGACCGCATCTCGGGAACCGCATAGTGGACGCGAAGCACAGACAGGCCGCCGCGGGTTACCCCGCGGTCACCTGAAGAATGTAGGAGCCAAGCCACTCGGCCTATTAGTACCGGTCAGCTGCACACGTTGCCGTGCTTCCACCTCCGGCCTATCAAACCCAGTCGTCTAGCTGGGGGCCTTACCCGGTTAACCCGGAGAGAGACCTCATCTTGAGGCGAGCTTCCCGCTTAGATGCTTTCAGCGGTTATCCCTTCCGAACGTAGCTAACCAGCCGTGCTCTTGGCAGAACAACTGGCACACCAGAGGTTCGTCCGTCCCGGTCCTCTCGTACTAGGGACAGCTCCTCTCAAGTCTCTTACGCGCGCAGCGGATAGGGACCGAACTGTCTCACGACGTTCTAAACCCAGCTCGCGTACCGCTTTAATGGGCGAACAGCCCAACCCTTGGGACCTGCTCCGGCCCCAGGATGCGACGAGCCGACATCGAGGTGCCAAACCATCCCGTCGATATGGACTCTTGGGGAAGATCAGCCTGTTATCCCCGGGGTACCTTTTAGCCGTTAAGTGACGGCACTTCCACATGCTACCGCCAGATCACTAGTCCCAGCTTTCGCTCCTGCTCGACATGTCTGTCTCACAGTCAAGCACCCTTGTGCACTTACACTCGCCACCTGATTGCCAACCAGGCTGAGGGTACCTTTGGGCGCCTCCGTTACCTTTTGGGAGGCAACCGCCCCAGTTAAACTACCCACCAGACACTGTCCCTGATCCGGATCACGGACCTAGGTTAGACATCCAGAACGACCAGAGTGGTATTTCACCGTTGACTCCACGAAAACTAGCGTCTCCGCTTCACAGTCTCCCACCTATCCTACACAAGACGTCCCAAACGCCAATGTCAAGCTGTAGTGAAGGTCCCGGGGTCTTTCCGTCCTGCTGCGCGTAACGAGCATCTTTACTCGTAGTGCAATTTCGCCGGGTCCGTGGTTGAGACAGTGGGAAAGTCGTTACGCCATTCGTGCAGGTCGGAACTTACCCGACAAGGAATTTCGCTACCTTAGGATGGTTATAGTTACCACCGCCGTTTACCGGCGCTTAAGTTCTGAGCTTCGCAACCCGAAGGCTGCTAACCCGTCCCCTTAACGTTCCGGCACCGGGCAGGCGTCAGTCCGTATACGTCGTCTTGCGACTTAGCACGGACCTGTGTTTTTAGTAAACAGTCGCTTTCCCCTGGTATCTGCGACCGTACTCAGCTCAGAGGGCATGCCTCTTCACCAAGCGCGGCTCCCCTTCTCCCAAAGTTACGGGGATAATTTGCCTAGTTCCTTAACCACGGTTCACCCGATCGCCTTGGTATTCTCTACCTGACCACCTGAGTCGGTTTAGGGTACGGGCCGCTAAGATGCTCACCGCGAGGTTTTTCTTGGCAGCATGGGATCACTCACTTCACCAAAATCGGCTCGGCGTCAGGTCTCAGGCTTATGGTGTGCGGATTTGCCTACACACCGCCCTACACCCTTACTCCGGGACAACCATCGCCCGGTAGAGCTACCCTCCTGCGTCACCCCTTCGGCTTGCCTACTACTGGTCTGGGTCGCGCGATTGGTCGATCTGCCCCGAAGGGCTCGTCAACCTCCTGCGCTTAGCATCGCCGGTCTCGGCATGGGCGCATCTAAGCGGGTACGGGAATATCAACCCGTTGTCCATCGACTACGCCTGTCGGCCTCGCCTTAGGTCCCGACTTACCCTGGGCGGATTAGCCTGCCCCAGGAACCCTTGGTCATTCGGCGGAGGGGTTTCTCACCCCTCTTTCGCTACTCATGCCTGCATTCTCACTCGTGTGGCGTCCACGGCTGGATCACTCCGCCGCTTCACTCGCCACACGACGCTCCCCTACCCACCCGCGCACCTGGACCCTCATAGCTCCAGCAGCTCAGGCCGAGACCAGTGGTGACCGAAGTCACCGCGGGTCAAGGCCGCGGCCGCCTTCACACAGTGAGGGCCGGGTTATCGCGCGAGTGCCACAGCTTCGGCGGTGTGCTTGAGCCCCGCTAAATTGTCGGCGCAGAATCACTTGACCAGTGAGCTATTACGCACTCTTTCAAGGGTGGCTGCTTCTAAGCCAACCTCCTGGTTGTCTGGGCAACTCCACATCCTTTCCCACTTAGCACACGCTTAGGGGCCTTAGCTGGTGATCTGGGCTGTTTCCCTCTCGACTACGAAGCTTATCCCCCGCAGTCTCACTGCCGCGCTCTCACTTACCGGCATTCGGAGTTTGGCTGACTTCAGTAAGCTTGCAGGCCCCCTAGGCCATCCAGTAGCTCTACCTCCGGTAAGAAACACGCGACGCTGCACCTAAATGCATTTCGGGGAGAACCAGCTATCACGGAGTTTGATTGGCCTTTCACCCCTACCCACAGGTCATCCCCCAGGTTTTCAACCCTGGTGGGTTCGGTCCTCCACGCGGTCTTACCCGCGCTTCAACCTGCCCATGGGTAGATCACTCCGCTTCGGGTCTACAGCATGCGACTCAATCGCCCTATTCAGACTCGCTTTCGCTACGGCTTCCCCACACGGGTTAACCTTGCCACATACCATAACTCGCAGGCTCATTCTTCAAAAGGCACGCGGTCACTTCACTCAGCCTCGTAGGCTGATACGCTCCCACGGCTTGTAGGCACACGGTTTCAGGTACTATTTCACGACCCCTCACCGGGGTACTTTTCACCTTTCCCTCACGGTACTTGTTCACTATCGGTCACCAGGGAGTATTTAGGCTTAGGAGGTGGTCCTCCCAGATTCACACGGGATTTCTCGGGCCCCGTGCTACTTGGGATACCGTCCGGGAGTCGCCTGAGTTTCGCCTACGGGGGTATCACCCGCTATGCCGACGGTTTCCAACGTCTTCGGCTACTCAAACGATTTGTAACTCCCTGCCGGATCAGCAGTTCCGGCTGGACGGTCCCGCTACCCCGGTCACGCAACGCCTGCTGGCTTTAACACGTGACTGGTTTGGCCTCTTCCCTTTTCGCTCACCACTACTCAGGGAATCGCGGTTGCTTTCTCTTCCTGTGGGTACTGAGATGTTTCACTTCCCCACGTTACCTCCACCTGCCCTATGTGTTCAGGCAGGGGCGACAGGCCATTACGCCTGCCAGGTTTCCCCATTCGGACATCCCCGGATCAAAGTCTGGTTGCCGACTCCCCGGGGCTTATCGCAGGCTCCTACGTCCTTCTTCGGCTCCTGGTGCCAAGGCATCCGCCGTGTGCCCTTATTAACTTGGCAACTACAGATGCTCGCGTCCACTATGCAGTTCTCAAGATACGGGCGGTCCCGGCAACCGAGTCGCCGCGTGCCCCGCATAAGTACGCCAGCTCCGGAGATGAACTCCGTGCTGGCACCTAGCGGGGCCGTTCGGCGGGAAGCCGGTCCTGACCGAGGGGAGCGCCTAGACGCCCGTTCCCTCAGGACCCAACAGCGTGCCCGGCCCGTCTACCGTCCGACGTGGCGTTCCATCCCGCAAGCGGGCGTACTAACCAAGCCGACCCGGTACGCGGGCCGAATAACCAGTGCTCCACCTAATGAGCACCACTCCGGCTACACCGGAGATGGCTCTGGACAGGCTGGCCGGACACTTGCCGACTGCCTGCCAGTTGCTCCTTAGAAAGGAGGTGATCCAGCCGCACCTTCCGGTACGGCTACCTTGTTACGACTTCGTCCGAATCGCCCGCCCCACCTTCGACGGCTCCCTCCCAGAAGGGTTGGGCCACCGGCTTCGGGTGTTGCCGACTTTCCTGACGTGACGGGCGGTGTGTACAAGGCCCGGGAACGTATTCACCGCAGCGTTGCTGATCTGCGATTACTAGCGACTCCGACTTCATGGGGTCGAGTTGCAGACCCCAATCCGAACTGAGACCGGCTTTTTGAGATTCGCTCCACCTTGCGGTTTCGCAGCCCTCTGTACCGGCCATTGTAGCATGTTTGCAGCCCAAGACTTAAGGGGCATGATGACTTGACCTCATCCCCACCTTCCTCCGAGTTGACCCCGGCAGTCTCCTATGAGTCCCCGGCATTACCCGCTGGCAACATAGGACGAGGGTTGCGCTCGTTGCGGGACTTAACCCAACATCTCACGACACGAGCTGACGACAGCCATGCACCACCTGTGCAGGACCCTTACGGACACCGTATCTCTACGGCTTTTCCCTGCATGTCAAACCTTGGTAAGGTTCTTCGCGTTGCGTCGAATTAAGCAACATGCTCCGCCGCTTGTGCGGGCCCCCGTCAATTCCTTTGAGTTTTAGCCTTGCGGCCGTACTCCCCAGGCGGGGCGCTTAATGCGTTAGCTGCGGCACGGAATCCGTGGAAGGACCCCACACCTAGCGCCCAACGTTTACAGCGTGGACTACCAGGGTATCTAATCCTGTTCGCTCCCCACGCTTTCGCTCCTCAGCGTCAGGTAAGGCCCAGAGAACCGCCTTCGCCACCGGTGTTCCTCCCGATATCTGCGCATTTCACCGCTACACCGGGAATTCCATTCTCCCCTACCTACCTCTAGTCTGCCCGTATCCACTGCAAGCCCAGGGTTGAGCCCTGGGTTTTCACAGCAGACGTGACGGACCGCCTACGAGCTCTTTACGCCCAATAATTCCGGACAACGCTTGCGCCCTACGTGTTACCGCGGCTGCTGGCACGTAGTTAGCCGGCGCTTCTTCTGCAGGTACCGTCACTTGCGCTTCGTCCCTGCTGAAAGAGGTTTACAACCCGAAGGCCTTCATCCCTCACGCGGCGTCGCTGCGTCAGGCTTTCGCCCATTGCGCAATATTCCCCACTGCTGCCTCCCGTAGGAGTCTGGGCCGTGTCTCAGTCCCAGTGTGGCCGGTCGCCCTCTCAGGCCGGCTACCCGTCGTCGCCTTGGTGGGCCGTTACCCCAACCAACTAGCTGATAGGCCGCGAGTCCATCCCTAGCCGGAATCCTTTCCACCACAACCGATGCCGATCGTGGTCATATCCGGTATTAATTCCGGTTTCCCGGAGCTATCCCGGTGCTAGGGGCAGGTTACTCACGTGTTACTCACCCGTTCGCCGCTCGAGTACCCCGAAGGGCCTTTCCGCTCGACTTGCATGTGTGAAGCACGCCGCCAGCGTTCGTCCTGAGCCAGGATCAAACTCTCCGTAGATGTCTATAGGCAACCACCGGGCCCCGCGCGCCGTCAACCGAGGTCGCAGGCGGCCAGGCCATGTGGGCTGCTGACATTTGGAGTGCCCCTCCCGGACCAGCCGACAGGCTGGCCGATCGAGGCGATCGTGGCAATTTCGTCGTTGGAAGCGCACCCTGAACGGATGCACCCCCATTGACGGGGTTGTGCATGTGCACTGGCTTTTGGCACGCTGTTGAGTTCTCAAGGAGCGGACGCACACCGTCCAAGGACTTTCATCCTCATCAGGGGCAACCCTACGAACTTACCAGTTGTTCCCGGTCCGGGCAAATCTCTTGTCCGGAACTTGACCGCCTGGCGTGGTTCTCTAGCGTAGCCCGGCACCGGGACTGCTGTGACACGTTGCAGTCCCCGTCACGGGCTGGCTGGTCCCCAGGGACCGGCCGCTCATACCGCGGCCCGCTCTCCCTGGGGCATGGGACACACTAGCACCCTGGTCAGCCACGTCAAATCGACGACTGCGCCGGCGGCTGCCCGCTGACCAGGACCTCGACGCCGCCGACGGTCCGCCTGCCCCGCCTGAGCACCAGGAACCTGCCATGCAGGAGATCCTGGACGGCCGGCACCTCGTCCGCGTCGGTGACCCTCCTGTTGTTCAGGTACGCGCCGCCCTCGGCGATCGCCCTCCTGGCGGCCGATTTGCTCGCTACGATCCCGGTCCGCGCCATCAGCTCGCTGACCGCCGGAATCCGCGACTCCACCCGCACCTGCCCGGCGTGGCTGAGCACGCTCCGGGAAGCGGTCACGCCGCCGTCGCGCGCGGCCGCGCCGCGGGAGCCGTTCGCGTCCACCACCATCTGCAGCGGGGCTGTCACCTGCACCGCAGTCGCGGGCACTTCGTCCAGCGCGGCGGCCAGTGTGGCCTCGTCCAGCGCCTCGAGGTCGCCCTGGCCGAACAGGGCCCGGCTGGCCGCCTCGGCCCGCTCGTACTCCGCCGCCCCGTGGACCAGCGTCGTCACGTCCCTGGCCAGCACGCGCTGCGCCTCGCGGGCGGCCGGACGGTCCGCCGTCGCGAGCTCAAGCTCGGCGATCTCCTCGCGCGTCCGGAACGTGAAGACCCGCAGCAGCCCGCCGACCTCCGCGTCCGAACGGTTGATCCAGAACTGGTAGAACGCATACGGGCTCATCAGGTCCGGGCTGATCCAGATGGCCCCGTCCTCGGTCTTCCCGTACTTGGTGCCATCCGGCTTGGTGATCAGCGGCGTGGCCAGCGCGTGCACCGTCGCCCCTTCCACCCGCCTGATCAGGTCGACCCCGCTGACCAGGTTCCCCCACTGGTCGCTGCCGCCCACCTGGAGCGCGCAGCCGTACCTGCGGTGCAGTTCCAGGTAGTCCATGGACTGCAGCAGCTGGTAGCTGAATTCGGTGTAGCTGATTCCGCCGCCCTCGAGCCTGGCCCGCACCGACTCCCTGGCCAGCATCTGGTTGACCGAGAAGTGCTTGCCGATATCACGCAGGAAGTCCAGCGTCGGCAGATCCTGCGTCCACTCCAGGTTGCTGACCAGGAACGCGCTGGACGGCCCCGGGCTGAAGTCGAGGATCCGCCCGACCTCGGCGCGCAGCCGCGACGTCCACTGCGCCACAACCTCGCGGGAGTTCAGCGTCCGCTCCGCCGACTTGCCGCTCGGGTCCCCGATCAGGCCGGTCGCGCCGCCCACCAGGCCGATCGGCCGGTGACCGGCCATCTGGAGCCGGCGCAGCGTGATCAGCAGCACCAGGTTTCCGATGTGCAAGCCGGGCGCGGTCGGGTCAAAACCCCCGTACGCGGTCACCTGACCCGACGCGAGAGCCGCGCGCAGCTCGTCGAGGTCGGTGGATATGGCCAGCAGGCCTCGCCAGGACAGCTCCTCGATAATGTCTGCCACAGCTCCCTCTCCTGCCGCGCCGGCGCCTGCCTCCATCATGGCGAAGACCCGGGCCTGCCTCACGTCACCGGCGCTTCGCGATCATGGAATGCCATTCCACGGACAGGGTAGCCGCCCGGTCACCGCCCGGCCGCGGGCTTTGCCCGCCGGGACGTAGCGGCCCGGTACGCCGACACGGTCGGATCGTCAGCGACCCAGTACCGCCAGGGTTCATCCGCGGCCTGGCTCACGCCGACCCTGGGCCCCTGGCGGATCGAGCCCGGGGGCGTGACCTGGCTTCCGGTGCGGATCCGCAACACCGAACCGGGGTCGCAGGCATCCGCGCCGTCGAGCGCGCGGTCAACGCCGAGCGCCTGGCACAGCCGGGCCGGGCCACGGGCCAGGTCGCGGTCGGACGGGCCGGCCCTGGCCGACCGCCTCGCGGCCCGCCTGCGCCTGGCCAGTTCCGTCCCTGCCACGACCGCGCCGGCCCGCAGCAAGACGGCGGACGCGGTGCCCTCGGGCAGGCAGACCAGGTTCACGCAGAAGTGCATCCCGTAGGTGAAGTACACGTAGGCGTGCCCCGGCTCGCCGAACATGACCGCGTTCCGCCTGGTCGGCCCCCGGTAGGCGTGCGAGGCGGGATCCGCCTGGCCGGCGTACGCCTCGACCTCGGTAAGGACCACGGCGACCAGGCCATCGGGCAGCTCGGACTCCAGGACGGAGCCGAGCAGGTCCGGCGCCACCTGCTGCGACGGACGGTCGAAGAAGGCGCGGGGCAGCAACTCCCGCTGCCCCGCGCCCGCGCCCTCGGCGGCCCGGCCCGCCGCCACGCTGTCCCCCGGCCAGCGCTCAACGCTGCCCCGCGCCCCAGGCAGCGTCCTCGTCTACCTGTGCCCGCAGCGCGGCCAGCTGCTCGGCCACCCGGTCACCGGCCGTCCCGCCATGGGTGCTGCGCGACGCGATCGCTCCGGCGGCGGACAGCACCTCCCGCACGTCCGGCGTCAGATGAGGCGATACGCGGGCCAGGTCGGCGTCGCTGACCTGGCCGAAGTCCGTCTCGTGCACCTGGCACCACACCACCAGGTGGCCGACGATCTCGTGCGCCTCACGGAACGGCACGCCGCGTCGTACCAGCAGCTCGGCCAGGTCCGTGGCCAGCGAGAACCCTTCGGTGGCGGCGGACGCCAGCCGCTGCGAGTGGATCCGCAGCGTGGCGACCAGCCCGGCCATGGCCGGCAGCACGACCAGCAGCGTGTCCACCGCGTCGAACACCGGCTCCTTGTCTTCCTGCAGGTCCCGGTTGTAGGCGAGCGGCAGCCCCTTCAGGGTGACCAGCAGCCCGGTGAGCCCGCCGATCAGCCGCCCGGCCTTGCCGCGGGCCAGCTCGGCCACGTCCGGGTTCTTCTTCTGCGGCATGATCGACGATCCGGTGGCGTAGGCGTCGTCGATCTCGACCCAGCCGAATTCCTGCGACGCCCACAGCACGATTTCCTCGCCGAGCCGGGACAGGTGCACGCCGAGCAGGGCCGCCGTGAAGCAGAACTCTGCCGCGAAGTCCCGGTCACTGACCGCGTCCATCGAGTTCGCGGCCGGGGCGGTGAAGCCGAGCTCGGCCGCCACGCTCGCCGCGTCCAGGCCCAGCGAGGACCCGGCCAGCGCCCCCGCGCCCAGCGGGCAGATGGCCGCGCGCACGTCCCAGTCGCGGAGCCGGCTCACGTCGCGGGCCAGCGCCTGGGCGTGCGCCAGCAGCTGATGCCCGAACAGCACAGGCTGAGCGTGCTGCAGGTGCGTCATCCCCGGCGCCTGGGTGCCCGCGTGCCGCCGTGCCTGGTCGATGAGGGCAGTCTGCAGCTCGGCGACCCGGCATGCGACGAGTCGCGCCCGGTCACGCAGGTACAGCCGCAGGTCGGTGGCCACCTGATCGTTACGGCTGCGGCCGGCGCGCAGCTTCCCGCCGAGCGTCCCGAGCCGCTCGAGCAGCCCGCGCTCCAGCGCGGTGTGCACATCCTCGTCGGCGGCCGACGGCCGGAAGCTGCCGTCCCGGCAGGCCGTGTCCAGGTCGTCCAGGGCGGCCAGCATCCGGTCCAGTTCCGCATCGGTCAGCAGGCCGGCCCGGTGCAGCACCCGGGCGTGCGCGCGCGAGGCGAGCAGGTCGTAGGGTGCCAGCCGCCAGTCGAACTGGACGCTCACCGAGAGCCTGGCGAGCGCTTCGGCGGGGCCTGACTCGAACCGGCCGCCCCACAGGCGCGTCGGCGGCCCGGGCCCGTCGTTTCCCACCATGCTCCTCCCGCGGCCGCCGGCCGGGTCTGCCGCGGGCGGCGCGGTCAGGTGCCGCTCCGCGTGCCCTGCGTGCTGCGGGCGACCCGGCGGTCCCGGACCGCGGCCATCTTGCTCGGCAGGCCCCACAGCTCGACGAAGCCCTTGGCCAGGGCCTGGTCGAATTCGTCGCCCGTGTCGTAGGTGGCCAGCTTGTCATCGTAGAGGGAGGACGTGCTGCGCCGCCCGGTAACCACCGCCCGGCCGCCGTGCAGCCGCACTCGCACGTCCCCGGTGACGTGCCGCGACGCCGCCACCATGAACGCGTCCAGGGCCTGCTTGAGCGGCGAGAACCACAGCCCGTCGTAGACCAGCTCGGCCCAGCGCTGCCCGGCCTGGCGCTTGAACCTGGCCAGGTCCCGTTCCAGGCACACGTTCTCCAGCTCCTGGTGCGCGATGATCAGCGCGAGCGCGCCCGGTACCTCGTAGATCTCCCGGCTCTTGATGCCGACCAGCCGGTCCTCCACCAGATCCAGCCGGCCCACGCCGTGCGCGCCGGCCCGCGCGTTCAGCTCGGTGATGATCTGCGCCGGGGTGCGCGAGGCGCCGTCGATGCCGGTCACCCCGCCGTCGGTGAAGCTCAGCACGAGCTCGTCCGGCTCGCGCGGCAGCGCCGGGTCGGACGTGTAGCTGTACACGTCGTCGCGCGGCGTCTGCCAGATGTCCTCGAGGTGCCCGGTCTCGATCGAGCGCCCCCACAGGTTCTGGTCGACGGAGTACGGCGACGACGACGTGACATCGATCGGCAGCCGTTTCTCCTCGGCGAACGCGATCGCCTTGTCCCTGGTCATGCCCGAGTCACGAACCGGGGCGAGCACCTTCAGGCCCGGCTCCAGCGTGGTCAGCCCTACCTCGAACCGCACCTGGTCGTTGCCTTTGCCGGTGCAGCCGTGCGCGACCATCGACGCGCCGTACTCGCGGGCCAGCCGGGCCAGGTGCGTCACGATCAGCGGTCGCGACAGCGCGGACACCAGCGGGTACCGGTCCATGTAGAGGGCGTTGGCCCGCAGGGCCGGCATGCAGTACTGCTCGCCGAACTCGGCCCGCGCGTCCACCACGACGGCGTCGGCCGCGCCGCAGGCCAGAGCCCGCTTCCTGATCGTCTCGAGGTCTTCGCCGTCCTGCCCGACGTCCATCGCCAGGGCGATCACCTCGGCCCCCGTCTGCTCGGCGATCCAGCCGATCGCGACCGACGTGTCCAGGCCGCCTGAGTATGCGAGTACCACGCGCTGCGTCATGTCCATGTCCCGTCTTGTCTGTCCTGTCGTTCCTGACTGGGCCCGGCGGCCGCCGCCGGCCGCCGCACCTGATGCCGCTCGGCCAGCCGGAGCAGCTCGCGGGCCAGCGCGTCGCCGCCGGCCGGATCCCTGGCGATGATCAGCACGGTGTCGTCGCCGGCCACCGTGCCGAGGATCGACGGCCAGGCCGCGTGATCGATGACCGAGGCGAGGTACTGCGCCGCGCCCGCCGGGGTACGCAGCACCACCAGGTTCGCGCTGGCCTCCGCCGAGGTGAGCAGCTCGGCGGCGAGCCGCGCCAGCCGGCTTCCTGTCTCCTCCGCGGCCGCGTCCGCCGCCGGGCCTGCCAGCACGCCGCCGGGCCGCGATCCCGGTCCGCCGGGTTCGCCGGGCAGCGCGTAGACCAGTGACCCGCCGGCTCCGCGCAGCCGCACCGCGCCGAGGTCCTCCAGGTCCCGGGAGAGCGTGGCCTGGGTGACGTGGGTGCCACCGGCCGCCAGCAGCTCGGCTAGTTCCTCCTGGGACCGCACCTGCGCGCGGGTCAGGATGGCCGCGATCCTGGCCTGCCGCGCCACCTTGGTGATCGGGCTGACCGCGGTCACGGGCCGGCCTCGATCAGCCAGGCCAGCAGCGCCTTCTGCGCGTGCAGCCGGTTCTCCGCCTGATCCCAGACCGCGCTCTGCGGGCCTTCGAGTACTCCGGCGCTGATCTCCTCACCGCGGTGCGCGGGCAGGCAGTGCAGCACGATCGCGCCGGGCTGCGCGAGGGAGAGCTTTTCTTCGTCCAGTCCGAACGAGGCCAGGGCGGACGTTCGCCCGGCCCGCTGGTCTTCCTGTCCCATGGACGTCCATACGTCGGTGGCCAGCACGTCGGCGCCTGCCGCCGCGGCGCGGGCGTCGTCCAGCACCTGCACGCTGCCGCCGGTGCGCGCGGCGATCGCCGCCGCCGCGGCCAGCACCCCGGGGTCGGGCTGGTGAGGTGCCGGCCCGGCGATCCGCATGTGCAGCCCGGCGGTGGCCCCGCCCAGCAGGTAGGAGTGCGCCATATTGCTGGCCCCGTCGCCGAGGAAGGCCAGGGTCAGCCCGGCCAGCCTGCCGTGGGCTTGCCTGATCGTCTGCAGGTCGGCCAGCACCTGGCAGGGGTGGAAGGCGTCGGTCAGCGCGTTGACCACCGGTACGGCGCTGGCCGCCGCCATCTGCTCGATCCGGTCCTGGCCGAAGGTGCGCCACACGATCGCCGCGGCCTGCCGGCCGAGCACCCGGGCGGTGTCGCCGATGGGCTCGCCCCGCGACAGCTGCGACGACTGCGCGTCGATGATCAGCGGCATGCCGCCGAGTTCGGCGATGCCGACCGCGAACGAGATCCGGGTCCGGGTGGACGGCTTGTCGAAGAGCACCGCGACCGTACGCGGGCCGGCCAGCGGCCGGTAGCCGAACCGGTCCTTCTTCATCGCGTCGGCCAGGTCGAGCACGGCGGCCTGCTCGGCCGGCGACACGTCGTCGTCGCGCAGGAAGTGACGGGGCATCAGGCCTCCTGTCCGGGGGGGTCGGTCACGGGACGCACGGCCGCGGGGACCTGGCTGGCCGGCCCGGCGCCTGCCGCGTCCAGGATGGACGGCAGCGCGGCTGTGAACGCGGCCGCCTGCGCGCTGCTCAGGATCAGCGGCGGGGCGAGCCGGATCGCGTCCGGCTGCACCGCGTTGACCAGGTACCCGCGGCTCTGGCAGGCGCTGTCCACCAGCCCGGCCGCCGGCCGGTTCAGCATGATGGCAAGCCACAGCCCGCGGCCGCGCACCCCGGCAAGCAGCGGGTGCGTGATCGCCGAGATGCCGCCGGCGAGCTGTGCCCCGATCGCGGCCGCATGCCCGAGCAGCCCGTCGGCCTCGATCGTGTCAAGCACGGCCAGCGCGGCCGCGCAGGCCACCGGGTTGCCGCCGAACGTGCTGCCGTGATCGCCCTTGTCCAGTGCGGTCCCGCACTCCCCCAGGCCGATGCAGGCGCCGATCGGAAGCCCGCCGCCGAGCCCCTTGGCCAGGGTGAGCACGTCGGGCCGCGCCCCGTCCTGCTGGTGGGCGAACCAACGGCCGGTCCGCCCGATCCCGCTCTGGATCTCGTCAAGGACGAGCAGCGCGCCTGCCGCGTCGCAGGCGTCGCGCGCGGCTTGCAGGTATCCGGCGGGGGCGGGCACGACGCCTGCCTCGCCCTGGGCGGGCTCGAGGAACACCGCGGCGCAGTCCTCGCGAACCGCGTCCCGCAGCGCGGCCGGGTCGCCGTAGGGCACGAACCGCACGCTCAGCCCGAACGGCCCGAACGGATCGCGGATCGACGCCTTGCCGGTCAGCGCGAGCGCGCCCATGGTCCGGCCGTGGAAGCTGTGGTCCGCGGCCACGATCACCTGGCGGCCGGGATTTCCCCGCTTGGCCTGGGCGCGCCGCACCACCTTGAGCGCGGCCTCGTTGGCCTCGGCGCCGGAGTTGGCGAAGAAGATCCGGCCGTCGGTGCCGAGCAGCGCGAGCAACCGCTCCGCCAGCTCGACCTCGCGCTCGTGCAGGTACAGGTTGCTGGTGTGGGCCAGCGCGGCGACCTGCCGGGCCACGGCCTGGATGATCGCCGGATGCCCGTGGCCGAGCGCGCTGACCGCAATGCCGGCGATCAGGTCGAGGTACTCCGCCCCGTCGGCGTCCCACACCCGGCAGCCCTGGCCAACGGCGAGAGCCACCAGGGGCTGCCCGTAGTTCGGCATCATCACCGCGGCATACCGCTCGATCAGCCGCCGCGACCCGGTCACCGCCGCGCTCCGTCCGGCACGACCATCGTGCCGATGCCGGCGTCGGTGAAGATCTCCAGCAGCACCGCGTGCGGCAGCCTGCCGTCCAGCACGTGTGCCTGCGGCACCCCGCCGCGCACCGCGTCCAGGCAGGCCGTCATCTTGGGGATCATCCCCGCGCTGAGCCCGGGCAGCATGGCATCGAGCTCCACGGCCGTCAGCTGGCTGATCACCGGGCCCGCAGCGTCCGCTGCCGGCTCCGGCGCCGGCCAGTCCCGGTAGAGTCCGGCCACGTCGGTGAGCATGACCAGCTTCGCCGCACCCAGCGCGACCGCCAGCGCGCCGGCGGCGGTGTCCGCGTTCACGTTGTAGACCTCGCCGTCCTGGCCGGCCGCGACGCTGGACACGACGGGGATGCGGCCGTCGGCGAGCAGGGCGCGCACCGCGCCGGGGCTGACCGCGGCGATCTCCCCGACCAGGCCGATGTCCACGGCCTGGCCGTTCACCAGGGCCGGCTTACGGCGTGCGGTGAACAGGTTCGCGTCCTCGCCCGACATCCCGACCGCGAACGGTCCGTGCCGGTTGATCAGCCCGACCACGTCCCGGTTCACCTGGCCGGTGAGCACCATCCGGACGACGTCCATGGTTTCCGGCGTGGTGACCCGCAACCCGCCCGTGAACGTGCTCGTCAGCCCCAGCCGCTCCAGCTGCTCGGTGATCTGCGGACCGCCGCCGTGCACCACCACCGGGCGCAGCCCGGCGTAGCGGAGGAACACCACGTCCTGGGCGAACCCGGCCCGCAGCGCCTCGTCGGCCATCGCGTGCCCGCCGTACTTGATCACGACCGTCCGGCCGTGAAACCGGTCCAGCCAGGGCAGCGCCTCGATCAGCGTCGCGGCCTTGGCGATCGCCTCGTCGCCGCCGGGCGCCGTGATCCGCTGCGGGCTCGCCGTCATGTGGAATAGGCCGTGTTCTCGTGCACGTAGGCCACGGTCAGGTCGGTGGTGGCGATCGTCGCGGAGTGCGCCCCGGCGGCCAGGTCGATCGTGATCGTCACGTCGCGCGGGCGCAGGTCCACCTTGGCACGGTCGTCGGCGGCGTAGCCGTTCCGGCAGACCCAGATGCCGTTGATGGCCACGTTGAGCCGGTCCGGCTCGAATACCGCGCCGGTGGTTCCCACCGCGGACAGCACCCGGCCCCAGTTCGGGTCCTGGCCGGCGATCGCGCACTTGAGCAGCGCGCTGCGGGCTACCGCGCGGCCGACGGTGACCGCGTCCGGCTCGCTCGCCGCGCAAACCACCTCGACCGCGATCGCCTTGCCCGCCCCCTCGGCGTCGAGCTGCAGCTGGCGGGCCAGGTCGGCGCATACCGTGGTGAGCTGGCCGGCGAACTCGCCAGGTTCCGGGCGCACCCCGGACGCGCCGCTGGCCAGCAGCAGCACGGTGTCGTTGGTGGACATGCACCCGTCGGCGTCCAGCCGGTCGAAGGTCACGGCGGTGGCGCCCCGCAGCGCCCGGTCGAGCTCGGCGGCAGGCAGGTCGGCGTCGGTGGTGAGCACGCAGAGCATGGTGGCCAGCGACGGTGCCAGCATGCCTGCGCCCTTGGCCATCCCGCCGATCGTGTAGCCGCCGGGCGCCGGGCTGCCGGGCGCTCCGCCTGGCTCGGCGCCGCCGCGCCGGAACGCGATCTTGACCACGGTGTCGGTGGTCCGGATCGCGTCGGCCGCGGCCGGGCCGCCGCTCCGCGATGCCGCGGCCACCGCCGCGTCCACCCCGGGTAGCAGCCGGTCCATGGCCAGCCGCTCGCCGATGAGGCCGGTGGAGCACACCGCGATCTCGCCGGCCGAATCGGCGAGCCTGGCCGCCAGCCGTTCGGCGGTCTCATGGGTATCAGCGAAGCCGTCAGGCCCGGTGCACGCGTTCGCGCCGCCCGAGTTGAGTGCCACCGCCCGGACCCGGCCGCCGCCGATGACCTGGCGGGTCCACAGCACCGGGGCGGCCTGCACCCGGTTGGCGGTGAAGACGCCGGCCGCGGCGCGGGACGGGCCGTCGTTGACGACCACGGCGACGTCGCGCGCGCCCGCCGCCTTGAGCCCGGCCGCCACCCCGGCCGCGCGGAAGCCAAGCGGCGCGGTCACGCTCAAGGGGCTACTCCGTTCGCGGTCAGGCCGGCCGTCTCGGCCAGGCCGAGCATCAGGTTGGCGCACTGCACCGCCTGGCCGGCCGCGCCCTTGCCGAGGTTGTCCAGCGCCGCCACCGCCACCGCCCGGCCCGCGTGCTCGTCCGCCGCCACCTGGAGGTGGACGGCGTTCGACCCGGCGGTCGCGGCGCTGGCCGGCCAGCTGCCCTCGGGCAGCAGCCGCACGAAAGGCTCGCCGGCGTAGGCCCGGGTGACCGCGTCCCTGAGCGTTTCGGTGCCGGCGCCGCCTGCCAGCCGGGCCGTGCCGGTGGCCAGGATGCCGCGCGGCATCGGGGCCAGCAGCGGCGTGAAGCTGACCGTGACGGATTCCGGCGGCCCGTCCGCCGGGATCGATGGACCGTTGCCGGCGCCATCGGGGCCTCGATGTGTCATCGGCGATCCTGGGCAGGCTGCGGCGGCCGCGCCGAGCGCCTGCTCGATCTCGGGCGTGTGCCGGTGCGCGCCGCCGGCCTGGTAGGCGCTGACCGCGCCCATCACCTCGCTGCCGAGCAGCTCGGGCCGGGCCGTCCGGCCGGCGCCGGACGTTCCTGACGCGGCCACGATCACGATGTCGGACGGCTCGGCCAGGCCCGCGGCCAGCAGCGGCGCCAGGGCCAGGATCGCCGCCGTGGCGTAGCAGCCCGGCACGGCGACCCGGCTGGCGGCCCGGATCATGGCCCGCGCCGCGGGCAGCTCAGGCAGGCCGTAGTCCCACTGGCCGGCGTGCGGGCCTGGGTAGAACCTGGCCCACGCGGCGGGGTCGGCGAGCCTGAAGTCCGGGCCCAGGTTGACGACCTTCACCGAGCCTGGCAGCTGCGCGGCCAGCGCCGCGGACTCCCCCGCGGGCAGGGCGAGGAAGACCAGGTCGGCGGCCGACAGCGGCGCGGCGGCGGTAGGCACGAGAACGCGGCCCGCCAGCTGGCCGAGATGGGGGTGCACGTCGGTCAACGCCCTGCCCGCGCTCGACCCTGCCGCGACGGGGCCGATCTCGATGTCGGGGTGGGCGGCCAGCAGGCGCAGCAGCTCCCCTCCCGCGTAGCCGCTGGCCCCGGCCACCGCGACCCGCGCACCCACGGCATCTCCCTCACGATTGCGGCTGTGTCCACCCGGCCGTGCTCGCGGGCCGCGGACTGCAACTTGAGAAAGTATGCAGCATTGTGGTTAATTATGCAAATCGATAGAGTCTCTGAGCGCGGCAGCCGCGCAACCGGGAGCAGACTTTGGCGGTCGGTGCGCACGGCGGCATGATTGGGGGCGCGGAAAGGAGACCCATGCGACGCTCGCGGTTGGCTGCTGCCGGGCTCGCCTTGCTCATCGCGGGCTGCGGTACCTCGCCGGACCCGCCGGACGCCTCCGGCCCGCCTCCGGCCACCCAGCTGCCGCCGCCCCGCGCGACCTGCGGGGCCACCCGCACCGCGGTCAACGTGCCGGTGATCATTGAGATCGAGGAGGGTACCGCCGCCTGCCCGCTGGCCATGCGGATCCAGGACGCGTACACCGCCGCGGTGCGCGCCGGGCGGGTGCGGGGCAACGGCGGCGGCGCGCCGGTGCGGGTGGACGGCTGGACCTGCCAGGGTGAGGACACCCCGACGATCGTGCAGACCGGCGAGGCATCGCAGTGCCGCCGGGGCGGAACGGAGATCGTCGCGGTACTCAACCTGAAGGCCGCCCCGCCGTCGTCGGGATCCGCCGGTGAAACGAGGGTGCCGCCGCCCGGCGGACGTAGACTCGCCGCGGAGGGACCGTGGATCTTGTCACCAAGTACCTGGTTCGGATCTGGCAGGCCGGCGCTGAGCCGCCGGAGATGATCCAGTCCGAGATGTGCTCCCCGCAGAGCGCGACGTCCGGGCAGGCGGGCAACGACAGCGCCGAGATCCGGGCGATACGCAACTGGGCGCAGCAGCACGCGAACGTGGACGGGACCAGCTACTCGTTCGAGGTGTGCCGGGACAGCATGGTGGCCGCGCTGTCCGGCGGCGGCAGCAGCCAGCGGGTGGTGGAGCGCCTCGCCGAGGGCACCTGCATACCGCGGGAATCTGTCCTGTAGCGGTCAGCGGGCCGCACTCGGGGGCGGCGGCTCGTCCGCCGGCCGGGGTGTGATGGAGGTCCCCCCCGCGGCGGTCGCGTCGCCGGTCACCATGTGCACCTGGTTGCGTCCGGCTTGCTTGGCCCGGTACAGCGCGCCGTCGGCGGCGGCGAGCAGTTCGGTCAGGTCGCGGCGGTAGCTGTCCAGCGCCGCCACCCCGATGGACACGGTCACGTGCACGGGGCCGGCGCCGGGATCGCCGGCTGGCACGGATCGGCGCGCCCGCGATGTAGACCCGGATACGCTCGGCGATCCGGTAGGCGTCCTGCTCGCGGGTCTGTGGCAGCAGCAGCACGAATTCCTCACCGCCGAACCGGCCGACCAGGTCGTACTCGCGAAGCAGCAGTTTGAACGCGTCGCCGATCTCCTTGAGCGCCCGGTCGCCGACGAGGTGGCCGTAGGTGTCGTTGACCGCCTTGAAGTGGTCGATGTTGACCAGGGCGACCGCGAGCGGAGTGCTCGTGCGGGCCGCCCGCGTCACCTGGGTCGCCGCCTCCCGCTCCCAGGTGCCGGCGTTGAGCAGGCCGGTCTTGCCGTCGATCCGTGACTCGTGGACCAGCTGGTCATGCCGCAGCGAGCGCTGCAGCAAGGTCACGAACGGCAGCGCGAAGACCGCCACGAACAGGTTCGTCATGACCCCGTAGGCGATCACCACGGCGATGCACATCTCGGCCAGGTCGTTGTACAGCGGTTCACGGTGGAAGAACGACCGCACGACCTGAGAGCCCGGGTCGCTGCCCTTGACCACGGTGCCGATGAGCAGCTTGTTTATTGCCGAGTGGACCAGGACAGCCAGCACCGCCAGCAGGCTCCACGCCCCGGCGCGGCCGAGTGACGCGGGGGCGGCGGTATGGAGCGTTCCGGTCAGGCCGTGGAAGGTGACGGAGGCCGCCCCCAGGGACAGGCCCGCTGACGCGGTGGTGAACGCCCGCCGGTGCGGCAGCGTGCGCCGGATCCGCCACTGCTGGAGCGCGATCCTGGAGATCGGCGCGATCAGCGCGAACACCGGCGGGAGCAGGAGCGCGATCGGCAGTTCCCAGACGCCGAAGACATCCTTGACCAGGCCGGCGTTCTCCCCTGCCCTTCGGGTCAGCTCGACCGATGCGGCGCTGCACGCCAGCAGCACGCCGAACACCGCCAGATCCCGGGGCTGCAGCGACGTGGCCGAGCCGGCCACGCCGATGGCCGCGACGTAGGCCACCATCACGGCCAGCACGAACCAGACCAGCCACCGCGGCAGCGCCCACAGCTGCCAGGCCCGGACCGCGAGAACGCGCCCGTGCACGCGCTGGCGCACGCCTGCGGTCACTCGCACCTCCTCGGGCCGGCCTGCCACGCCCGTCTCCAGAACGATAGCGCTGAGTGCGGGCGCTGACCCGCATTGTCACAGACAGGGCCGGGCTGCCGTCAAGCCTAAAGCAGTACGCCGATCCGGCGCAGAAGATGTCAACTCGGCGCAACGCGAGTCAATCGCGCCCTGACGTGGCTATCCTGGCCGGCGAGCGGTTACGTTAAGAATGTTTCAGGCATCAGGCCGGCACGGCTCAGGGGAACGTGACACGTGCCATGCGCAGACGCCGGGGGAGGCATGCGCAGCCGAGCTGTGGGAAGGAGACCGGCCATGCGTGGCGAAGGCTGGGCCTGAGGATAGCCCCTCGCGGACGGCCAGGACCATCAGGGACCCTGGCGTGGGTAGTCATGGCTCTGATCAGCCCAGCTTCGTGACTGCTCCGTGACTGTCCGGCAGAGTGAACCGCTGGCGGCCGTCGGCGTACCTGTGAGCCCGCGCCGTCAGAACGCGTGCGCAGGATCAGCCGCCGCGCAGGACGGCGCCGACCCGGTCCGCCGCCTCGGCGACGGCCGCGTCCCGCAGCGCCGAGGTTTCCTCCACGGTCAGGGTGCGGTCGGGCGCGCGGAACCGCAGCGTGTAGGCCAGCGACTTGCGTCCCTCGCCGGCCTGCTCCCCGGTGTACAGGTCGAACAGCCGCACGCACTCGAGCAGGTCGGCCGCGCTGACCGCGGCCACACCTGCCGTGAGCGCCGCCTGCACGTCCGCGGCCGGCACGGACGCCGGCACGATCAGCGCCACGTCCTGCGTCGCGACCGGATACGGCGACACCTGCGGCGGCCGGATGCCCGGCGCGCCCTCGGCCGCCGTCTCGAGCACCGAAAGATCGATCTCCATGGCGCAGGCCCGCTCGGGCAGGCCGAACGCGCGGACCACCCGGGGATGCAGTTCTCCCGCGTGCCCGGCCAGCCACTCGTGACCCTCGGCGGACGACACGAATAGCGCCGCGCAGCGGCCGGGATGCCACGGCGGGTACTGGGCGGCGCGGCCCGTGACCGGCACCCGGCAGGCGTCGCCTACCTCGCGGGCCGCCTGCACCGCATCGGCCCAGGAGGCGGCCCGTCCCTCGCCACCCCACCAGCCTGCCTGCTCGCGCTGGCCGGCCAGCACCACCGCGGCCCGCAGCGGCTGATCGGGCAGCTCGGCATCCAGCGCGCTCAGTTCCGCCACCGACGGGGCCCGGTCCACCGGCAGGATGGGCGCGATCCCGTTGCTGCCGGGCCGGGGCAGGAACACCAGTCCCATCTCGAACAGGGCAACATCGGCGAACCCCCGGCCGATGTTGCGCGCGAGCACGCGCAGCAGCCCGGGCAGTAGCGTGGTGCGCAGCTGCGGCTCGTCGTCGCTGAGCGGGTTGGCGATCTTCACCGCCGGGCGGCGCGGGTCCTCGGGCGGCAGCTGGAGCGCGTCGGCGTCGGCCTGCGAGCCGAACGGCCAGCTGAGCACCTCCACGTAGCCCGCACCCGCCAGCGCCCGGCTGACGCCGCGGCGGGTCCGCTGCCTGGCGGTCAGCCCGCGGCCTGCGTGCGCGCGCGCCGTCGTGACCGGGATGTTCTCATACCCCTCGAGGCGGATGACCTCCTCAGCCAGGTCGCTCGGGTCCGTCAGGTCGGGTCGCCAGGACGGCGGGGTGACCACGAGCGCGGCCGCCGCCCGGTCATGCCGGCCATGCTCAGGCCGCAGGTGCTTAGCGTCGGCGAGCGGGCGGCCGTCCGCGGAGCCTGCCGGGCCTCCCGGCAGCTCGCAGCCGACCTCACGCAGCCGCCGGATCACCGTGTCCCGGCCGTACACGACCCCGGCCACCTCGTCCGGGTAGCTCGCCGGCATCGTGATCGTCACCGGCGGCACCGGTACCGAAGCGTGCGTGCGGCCCAGGATCACGCTGGCGCCGCCGAACGAGGCCAGCATCGACACCGCCTGGGCGGAGGCCCGCAGCGGCAGCTCCCGGTCCACTCCGCGCTCGAACCGGTAGGACGCTTCGGTGCTCAGCTTGTGCCGCCTGCCCATCCGGGCGGTTCCCTCGGCGGAGAAGTGCGCGGCCTCGATGACCAGGTCACGGGAGTTCTCGCCGATCTCGGTGGCGATGCCGCCCAGCGTTCCCGCCATCGAGATGGGGCCCGATGAATCGGTGATGAGGATGTCGTCGGGGTCGAGCGTGCGCACGACGTGGTCCAGCGTCTCCAGCCGCTCCCCCGGCTCGGCCCGGCGGACCACGATGGGCCCGCTGAGCCTGGCCCGGTCGAATGCGTGCAGCGGCTGGCCGAGCTCGAGCATCACGTAGTTGGTGATGTCCACGGCCAGCGAGACCGCGCGCAGCCCGCACCTGGCCAGCCGGACCCGCATCCACAGCGGCGTCCTGGCCGTGGTGTCCAGGTCGCGCGCCTCGCGCAGCACGAACCTGTCGCAGGCGGTCGGGTCGGCGATGCTCGCCGGGTACACCTCCGGCGCCGCGCTGGCCGAGGGCCCGGCTGCGTCATCGGCGGGGCCGGTCCCGGCCGGGTCGGTGAACTCCACGCCGTAGGCGCTGGCCAGCTCCCGCGCTATCCCCCGGACCGACAGGGCATAGCCGCGGTCGGGGGTGACCGCGATGTCCAGCACGACGTCCGGCAGGCCCGCGTAGCCGGCGAAGTCCGCGCCCAGTGGCGCGTCGGCAGGCAGCACCAGGATCCCGGTGTGATCGTCGCCGATGGCCAGCTCGGCGGCCGAGCAGATCATTCCGGCCGACATCCGCCCGTAGGCCTGCTTGGCCCCGATCCGCACGCCGCCGGGCAGCTCGGCCCCCGGCAGCGCCAGCGCCACCCGGTCGCCCGCGGAGAAGTTGGCCGCGCCGCAGATCACGCCGTGCGGCTCGCCGTCGCCGGCGGTGAGCCGGACGAACCTGATCGGCTTCTTGTACCCGGTCAGCTCCTCGATCTCCAGCACCTCGGCCACGAGCACGCCGCGGATGTCGTGGCCCACTCGCTCGGCCGACTCCACCTCGAGCCCGGCCGCGGTCAGCCGCCTCGCCACTTCGGCGGGCTGCGCTCCGTCGTCGTCGACGGGCGCGTACTCGCGCGCCCAGGACAGCGGGATCAGCATTTCAGAGCTCCGTTCCGAACGCGGCGGAGAACCGCACGTCGCCCTCGATGGTGTCCCTGATGTCGGTGACCCCGTACGCGATCATCATGGTCCGCTCGATGCCGAGCCCGAAGGCGAAGCCGCTGTACCGGTCGGGATCGATCCCGCAGGCCACGAGCACCCGCGGGTTGACCATCCCGCACCCGGCGATCTCGATCCAGCCCTGCGATTTGCACACCCGGCACGGCTCGCCGCCCGGCAGGGCCGACGCGCCGCGGCAGACGTGGCATTCCATCGAGACGTCCCCGGACGGCTCGGTGAACGGGAAGAAGTCCGGCCGGAACCTGGTCCGCAGGCCCTCGCCGAACATCGCGTCCACGAACGCCTGCACCGCGCCGCGCAGGTCGGCCATGGTCAGCCCTTCGTCCACCGCCAGCCCCTCGATCTGGTGGAACACCGGGCTGTGCGTGGCGTCGAGTTCGTCGGTGCGGAAGCACTTGCCCGGGCTCACCACGTACAGCGGCAGCTGGCGAGTGAGCATGGCCCGGATCTGCACCGGCGAGGTGTGCGTGCGCAGCACCATCCCGGAATCCTGCCCGCCGTCCGGCCCGGCCACGAACAAGGTGTCCTGCATGGCCCTGGCCGGGTGGTCGGGCGGGAAGTTGAGCGCGTCGAAGTTGTACCACTCGGCCTCGACCTCGGGACCCTCGGCCACCTCGTAGCCCATCGCGACGAACACGTCGGACAGCCGCTCGGCGACCAGGGTGTCGGGGTGCCGGGCCCCGCGCATCGAGCGGCGGGTGGGCAGCGTGACATCGACGGTTTCCGCGGTGAGAATGCGCTCGTCCCGCTCGGCTTCCAGCGCGGCCGTGCGGTCGGCGATCGCCTGCCGCACCTTTGCCCGGGCGGCGCCCACCCGCTTGCCCGCCTCGGCGCGGGCGGCCGGCGGCAGCGCCCCTATCTCGGCGCTGGCCGCCGTCAGCGGCGCCCGGTCACCGAAGTGCGCCAGCCGGGCGGCCTTGAGCTCGTCCAGGTCGCCCGCGGCGCCGATGGCGGCCAGCGCCTCGTCCCTGGCGCGCGCCACCTCATCAGGGGAAAGCACGGCCACCTCCACCGGGTCGTACTGCTTACTGCCTGCAGACATTTCCTGCGCTCCTGCCCGCGTACCTGACTTCACCGGCTCGCCTCACCGCATCCAGCGCGGGCCGCCGGTGAGGTAGCCGGACCGCCTCGATGGGGGCGCTGGATCTATGCAGGGATGCGAGCGATGCTTGCTGGCTGCCGAACCCGCCGGACCGAAATCCCTGGCCGGGCAACGAGCCCCCGGACCCTCCCGCTTCGTCAGCCGAAGTCGGGCGCCCCGGCGGGCATGGTAAATCGGAACTCTGCGCCGCCCCCCGGAGCCCTCAGCACGGCGATTGTGCCGCCGTGCGCCTCGACCAGACCCTTCACGATGAACAGCCCGAGACCGGTCCCGCTGCGGCGCTTGGCCCGCCAGAACTGACGGAACACCTGGGGCGCGAGCTCCGGCGCCACGCCCTCGCCCTGATCGCGCACGGAAACGGCGACGGTCTGGGCACTGCCGCCCTGGCCGCCGCGCGCATCCGCAGGCTCCACCACGATAGTTACGTTACCAGCGCCGTGCCGCAGCGCGTTCTCCACCAGGTTGCCGATGATCTGATCGAGCTTGTCCTGGTCCAGCCAGGTCTCCGGCAGCGCGTCGCTGACGTCCAGCCTGAACCGCTCGGCGCGCTCGCCGGCCGCGACGTGGCCGGCGATGATCATCCGCGCCCGTGCGGGGATGTCCACCCGCTGGCGGTGCACCTCAAGGCGTCCTGACTCGATCCGGGACACGTCGAGCAGCTCGGTGATGAGCCTGGTCACCCGGTCCGCGTCGGCGTTGACCGTCTCGAGCATGACCCTCTTCTGGTCGTCGGTGAACCTGTGCCACTTGGCCAGCAGGGTGGCGGTGAAGCCCTTGACGCTGGTCAGCGGCGAACGCAGCTCGTGCGCCACGGTCGAGACCAGGTCGGCGCGGCTGCGTTCCGTCCGCGCGCGCTGCTCCGCTCCGCGCAGGCTGATCACCAGGCGGCGCACCCGCCGCGGGGTCGCCGGCCCCCGCCGCCGCTCGCGGATATAGGCCATCGTGGTCAGGATCTCGGTCCCGTCCGGCAGGTACAGGGAAGCCTCGGGATGCCTGGTCCTGGTGCTCAGCCCGTTGTACGGATCGGCGCACGCCCAGCAGTTGCGGCCTTCGGCATCGCGCAGCGGGAGCACCTCGTAGACGTCCTTGCCCAGCGCGGCGCGGGCCGGCGTCCCGGTCAGCCGCGCGGCGGCGGCGTTGAAGACCTGCACCCGGCCGTCATGGTCGGCGATCACCAGCCCGTCCGGCAGGTCGTCCGCGATGACCAGGCTGGCCAGGGTATCGGGCTGGCCCGGCATGACCTCGGCGTATGCCGCGCTGGCAACGGCCTCGTCCCGGCTGGCCGGGTCCCACGCGGTAGAGCAGCCTGCACGGTAGCTGCCGGCACGATAGCCGCCGACCCGGCCTGTCGAGCCCGTCATGACCTCATCCGCTCCGTCTGCCCTCCGCCCGGCCTGGCGTGCCGCGGATCCGGCCCCGGCGCCAGCCCCGCTGCCGTCCGCCCGCACGGGCGTAACGGAATGCGGTCAGACTCTAGCGTGTCGGAGTGGTTCTGCGGGAGTCCCCAATTTCAGGGCAGATGTGCCGCTATCGGTAGATATATGCCGGATGTCCGATCTGTGGATCTTCGCTTCGGCGCATCTACCAGGGAATTCTCATTTTGTCCGGGTTTGCCGGGTGCTGCCCGCGTGACCTGCGCCACAGCCCGGCCGGACCCGCTGGCCGCGGACTGCGGCGCGCCGGCTGGCCTGCCGGGGCTATCCGCGCCGCTGCGCCCGGGCCGAGCCGTACAGGCACACCGCGGCCGCGGCGGCCAGGTTCAGGCTCTCGGCCCGGCCGTAGATCGGGACCGCGACGGTCTCATCGGCCAGGGCCAGCAGGTCATCGGGCAGGCCCCAGGCCTCGTTGCCGAACAGCCATGCGGTCGGGCCGGACAGATCGCCCGCGTCGGCGAGCTCGTCGAGGGAGCGACGGCCGCGGCCGTCGGCGGCCAGCACGCGTAGCCCGGCCGCGCGCAGCGAGGCCGCGGCCTCGGCCAGGCTCACCCCGGCCACGACGGGCAGGTGGAAAAGGCTGCCCGCGGTGGCCCGGACGCACTTGCCGTTGTACGGGTCCACCGAGGCCGTGGAGAACACGACGCCGTGAGCCCCGGCGGCATCGGCCGTGCGCAGCACCGTGCCCGCGTTGCCCGGGTCGCGCACGTGCGCGAGCACGACCACCAGTTCCGGCCGCGGCGCGGTCAGCTCGGCCAGCGGCACGTCGATGAACGCGCAGACGCCGAGCACGCCCTGCGGAGTGACGGTCTGTGCCAGGCGCGCCATCACCTCGCCGCTCACCAGGTGCACGTCCGCTCCCTGGCGGCGGGCCCGGTCGGCCAGGTCGGCGTGCCGGGCGCTGCCCTCGGCGGTCACGAACAGCTCGGTGAGCCGGGCGTCGGAGGCAAGCGCCTCGGCGACCGGCTGCGGGCCCTCGACCAGGAAGGAGCGGGCACGCTGGCGCAGCGCCCGCTTTCCCAGCTGGAGTGCCGCCCGCACCCGGGGCGAACGGATCCCGGCCGGGTGCGGGCCGGCCGCGACGGCCATGCCCGCGTCAGCCTCCGCCCGCGGCCCGTCAGGCGGCTTGCGCCTGATCCGGCTGACCGGCCGGGTCGGGCAGCGCCTTCTTCGCCACCTCGACCAGGGCCGCGAACGCGGGGGCATCGGCCACCGCGAGCTCGGCCAGCATGCGCCGGTCCACCTCGACGCCGGCCGCCTTGAGCCCCTGCACGAACCGGTTGTAGGTCATCCCGTTGGCCCGGGCCGCCGCGTTGATCCGCTGTATCCACAGCCGCCGGAACGCGCCCTTGCGGTCCTTGCGGCCGGTGTAGGAGTAGGTCATCGAGTGGAGCATCTGCTCCTTGGCCTTGCGGTACAGGCGTGACCGCTGGCCCCGGTAGCCGCTCGCCCGCTCGAGGACGACCCTGCGCTTCTTGTGGGCATTCATTGCCCGCTTCACGCGTGCCATAGTGTGACTCCTCGTTAGCCTGGCCGGGCTACTTCCCCAGCAGTTTCTTGATCTTCTTCAGGTCGGCCGGGGCGACGGGATGTCCCCCGCCAGCCGGCGGGTACGCCGGGAAGACTTGTGCTCGAGCAGATGACCTCGGTTGGCGCGGCGGCGCATCACCTTTCCCGAGCCCGTCAGCCGGAACCGCTTGCGGGCACCGCTGTGCGTCTTCATCTTCGGCATGGTCGCCGTCGTCTCCATTCTGAGCCGTGCCGTCCGGCACGATCCTCCTTCAGCGTGCCTGAGGCACCATTACATCGGGCGCCGTACAGCCCGGTCAGTGGCTCGCGCCCGGGACAGGCCACCACCGTGGTGGCTGCCCCGCGCCGCGGCGCTAGGCGTCCCTTGCCCGGCCGGTTAGGCGTCCTGCTCGGCCGACGCCGCGACCCGGTCGGCGGGCTGCGCCGCGTCGCCGGCGCGGGCCGGGGCCGCCGCGGGGCGGCGGGGCCTGGGCACCTGCCTGCTGTCCTCGGCCGCCCGTTCGCTGATGCGTTCCGCCTTGGCGTCGCTCTTCTTCCGGTGCGGCCCGATCACCATGATCATGTTCCGGCCGTCCTGCTTGGGCGCCGACTCGACGTAGCCGAGCTCCTCGACGTCGCCGGCCAGCCGCTGCAGCAGCCGCTGAACCCGAGCTCGGGCCGCGACTGCTCACGGCCCCTGAACATGATCGTCACCTTGACCTTGTCCCCCGCCTTGAGGAACCGCTCCACGTGGCCCTTCTTGGTGCCGTAGTCGTGGGGGTCGATCTTCGGGCGGAGCTTGATCTCCTTGATGACCGTTTGCGCCTGGTTCTTGCGCGATTCCCTGGCCTTGAGCGCTGACTCGTACTTGAACTTCCCGTAGTCCATCAGCTTGCACACCGGCGGCCGCGCGGTCGGCGCGACCTCGACCAGGTCGAGATCGGCCTCCTGGGCCAGCCGGAGTGCGTCGTTGACGGAGACGATGCCTACCTGCTCACCGTTCGGGCCGACGAGACGGACTTCAGGGACGCGTATGCGCTCGTTGATACGCGGTTCGACGCTGATGTGACCTCCATGAACTTGCTGTCTCGGCCGCCGGAGCCTCCGGCGGCGCGTTGTTCCCGACTGCCCTGCGAAGAGAGCCCCCGGCAGGCGGCGAACCCGCCCGCCACGAGAAATGCCCCGCATGACATCTGCATGCGGGGCAACCACGAACCACGGCACTGCCCCCGGTGCCTGCGAGGGCATCGGGCGAGCACCGGGCCGGCCGCCGCGGCACGGCCGCGCTGTGGCGATCGCGTCGAGACGTCCAGCCTGACCCGCCGGTCACGGGATCTGGTGACCCGGTGCGACCGGCTAGGTGGGAGGTGGTCCTCCGCTTGCATTTACCCAGTGCGCGAGCACTAGGTAGTCGGCGAACAACACTAACAGCATTTTTACCTGCTGCGGTATTCCCGCCAGCCTACTGTGCCGTCACCGTCAGTTCAGCACCCGCCGGGTGAACGCCTTGGTGCTCAGGTAGCCGAGGAGCGCGGTCCCGCCCACCAGCACCAGCAGGATCGCCCACATCGCCAGGTGCCCGGTCTGCGGGGTGAGCACCGCGCGCAGCCCCTCGGACATGTACACCATCGGGTTGACCAGCACGGCGATCTGCAGCCAGCGGATGCTGCTCAGCGCCGACCAGGGATAGTAGACGCAACCCAGCATGGTGGCCGGCAGCAGGATGGCCGCGAACAGCATCTGCATCTTGCGCGGGTCCATCAGCGTGCCGAGCAGCAGCCCGAGCGAGGCGGTCAGCAGCGAGCCGGCCGCCAGGATGAGGGCGAGCAGCGCCCAGTTGGTCACGTTCACCTGCGGCGCCTGCCCCGGGGCGTGCACCAGCAGCACGATCGGGATGACGATGAGCGCGCCGATGAACGCCTGCACCGCGCCCGCGATGATCTTCTGGATGGCCAGTACCCGGATCGGCACGGGGGCGAGCGCCCTGTCTTCGATCGTTCGCTGCCACGAGAACTCCATGACCAGCGGGAACGTCACGGCCATGATGCCCTGCGTGAACAGCATGGAGGCCATCAGGCCGGGCAGCAGGATGGTGGCGAAGGTGGTCCCGGCCGCCGCCCCGGCGCCGAAGATCCCGGCCGCGCCGATCTTGGGCAGCACGTAGGTGAACACGAAGACGAACAGCAGCGGCTGCATGACCGTGCGCATGAAGGTCCCGATCATGTTGCGCCGCAGCACCCGCCCCTCGCGCGCCATCATCGCCGCGAACGTCTTCATCAGCGTGGGATGCGGCTCCGGCGCGTCGGTGATGATGGCCGCGGCGCCCGGCCCGCCCAGCGCGCGGGAAAGCAGCGCGTCGGCATCGGCCTTCCGGTCACCCGTGGTGGTCGTCATTCGCGGTACTCCCGTCCGGTCAGGTTCAGGAACACGGTCTCCAGGCTGGGCTTGAGCTGTGCCGCGTCACTGACCGTCAGCCCGGCCGAGGCCCCGGCCGTGACCAGCTCGCCGAGCACGCCGTCGGGCTCGCGGGTGAACACCCGCACCTGATCGCCCTCGGTCTCCACCTTGCTGATCCCGGGCCGGGTTTCCAGGCCGGCCGGCAGCGCGAGGCTGCCGGGCACCGCGCCCTCGTACCTGACGGTGATGACCGTGTCGGCGCCTGCGCTGTCCTTCAGCTCATCGATCGTGCCGGACGCGAGCACGTTGCCGTGGTCCACCACGGCGACCCGGTCGCACAGCGCCTCGGCCTCCTCCATGTAGTGCGTGGTCAGCAGGATGGTCTGCCCCTCGTCATGCAGCGCGCGCAGCATGTCCCACAGGTTCACCCTGGTCTGCGGGTCCAGGCCGGCCGTCGGCTCGTCCAGGAACAGCACGTCGGGCTTGTGCACCAGGGCCCGCGCGATCAGCAGCCGCTTGGCCTGGCCGCCGGACAGGTCGGTAGCGATCGCCTTGCGCCGGTCCTCGAGCCCGAACGCGACGAGCAGTTGCTCGGCCCGGCGCGCGGCGTCGCGCAGCCCGAGCCCGAAGAACCTGCTGCGGAACTCCAGGTTCTCCGCCACGGTCAGCTGCATGTCCAGCGTGTTGTTCTGGGTCACCACGCCGATCCGGCGCTTGACCCCGACCGGGTCGGCGACCACGTCGAGGCCGGCCACCCAGGCCCGCCCGCCGGTCGGCACCACCAGTGTGGTGAGCATGCCGATCGTGGTGGACTTGCCGGCCCCGTTCGGCCCGAGCAGGCCGAAGAACTCGCCGGTCCCGACGGCCAGGTCGACGCCGCGGACCGCGTGCACGTCGCCGCGGGTCGACTTGTAGGTCTTGCGCAGATCCTCGGTGCGGATGGCTGACCGCTGCGCCGGCCCGTCCCCGGCTTGCTGCCGCGGTGCCTGCTCGCCGGTCTGCGCCGCGGGCTGCGTCACTTGCGCTCCTCTCGCATGAGCTTCCCGAACCGCATGATCATGTCGGACAGGAACTTCCTGATGACCGGCTCGTCGGCCGGATCCACGAAGGCCAGGCAGCTGCTCAGCCGCGGCGCGAGCACCGTCAGCGCCTCATCGCACTTGCGCCGCCCGGCCTCGGTCACGAACAGCCTGACCACCCGCCGGTCCTCGTCGTCCCGGCGGCGCTGCACGTACCCGTCGCGGACCAGCGTGTCCACCACCGACGTCACCGTGGCGGGAGTGGACCAGCCGCGGGCGGCCACCTCGCTCGACTTCAGGCCGTCCCGCGCGACCAGCACCCGCAGCACGCCGAGGCCCGCCGGGCTGAGCCCGGTGCCCTGCGCGGCCTGCGACCAGAACGCCCCCATCGACCGGACGGCGACCGCCAGCAGCGCGTACAGCGGCGCGTCCGGCGGGATCGCCGCCCCTTCGTCACCCCAGGCCCAGTCCCCGTGATCCGGCCGTCGCGCGTCAGCCTGCGGTGTCTCGGCGGCCTGCCGCTGTTCCATCACGCGGATAGGATGCCAGCGAGTTATTTAGGTGTCAAATTATTTGATGTCAAGTTAATTATCCCGGTCCGGCGGGCGAGCTCGGCGAGCCCGGCCTCGCGCATGGCCCGGACCGGCGGGGTCCGCCCGGTCATCAGCTCGACCTGCCGCGCCGCCTGGTGCACCAGCAGCTCGAATCCGCTCACCGCGACCGAGCCCGCCTGGCTGGCCGCCGTGGCCAGCGGGGTCGGCCACGGGTAGTACACCACGTCCATGACGATCCGGGGCGGGTGAGCGAGCCCGCGGAGCCGTTCGGCATAGGAATCGGCGGCACCGGCAGGGACGGTGGAGATGAGCAGCTCAGCCCCGGTTTGTTCGCCGAACGGGCACAGCTCGACGCTCATCGAGAGCCGCGACGCCACCGCGAGCAGGCCGGCCGCCCTGGCTGGATCCCGGACGGCGACCGCGGCCTGCCGCAGGCCGAGCCCGGCCAGCGCGGCCAGCGCCGAGCAGGCGGTGGCGCCGCCGCCCAGGACCAGGGCGCCAGGCCGGCGCCCGGTCCAGGCCGGTCTCGGCCAGGGCGGTGACCAGGCCGGCCACGTCGGTGTTGAACCCGAGCCTGGCCCCGCCGCTGAAGACCACGGTGTTCGCGCAGCCGGTTGCGGCGGTAACCGGGTCGGCGCGGTCGAGCAGCGGCAGCACGGCGCGCTTGAGCGGCATGGTGAGCGACAGCCCGGCCCACTGCGGCCCGCAGCCCGCCAGCCGCCCGGGCAGGCCCGGCTCGTCGCACTCGATGGCCTGGTAGGACCAGCCGTCGAGGCCGAGCCTGGCATAGGCGGCGCGGTGCAGCGCGGGCGACAGCGAGTGCGCGATAGGCGAGCCGAGCACGGCGGCCTTCCTGGCCGCCATGGTCAGCCTCCCTGCCCCAGGTTGTGCTGCAGCTCCTGCCTGAGCTGGTTGAACTCCGCCTGGCTTGAGGTGAACACGGTCTGCCTGGTCTTCGGGTTCACGGTGACGAAGTACACCCAGTTGCCCGCGGCCGGGTGCAGCGCGGCGTGGATGGCCGCCGCCCCCGGGCTGTCGATCGGTCCCGGCGGCAGCCCCTTGTACCGGTAGGTGTTGTACGGCGACCGGACGCTCAGCTGCTGGTCAGTCGCGAGAATCCCGTACCGGTGCAGGGCGTACATCACGGTGCTGTCCAGCTGGAGCTTCATCCCGGCGGCCAGCCGGTTGTAGATCACCCGGGCGATCTTGGGGTAGTCGGACACCTTCCCGCCCTCGGCCTGCGCCAGGCTGGCGATCACGATGGCCTGGGCGGCAGTGACGTGCCTGCGGGCGGCTGCCCGGCGCAGGTTGACCGCGGCTGCCTCCTGGTCAAAGGCCTTCACCATCTGCTGGAACACACCGGTCGCGGTCGTGCCTGGCTGGATCTCGTAGGTCGCGGGGAACAGGTACCCCTCGGGATTGCCGTGCGCGTAGGACGGCAGGCCGAGCGCGGCGGTGTGGCGCAGCGCCTGCTTGTAGTCGCTGAGCGGGATACCGGAGCTTTGGCCGAGCGCGGCGGTGATCTGCGATTCGCGCCAGCCCTCCGGGATGGTCACCTTGACCTGGATCCGCGACGACGGCTTGAGCAGCAGGTTGAAGGCGAGCGTGGCCTTCATGTGCTTGTGCATCCGGTAGAAGCCGGGTTGCAGCGCGCTGGCCTTCTGGCTGTGCTCGGCGGCGTTCACGAAGGCGCGGGTGCTGGCCACCACGCCCAGGGCGAACAGCCGGTCCCCCACCGTGGTGGCCGTGTCTCCCGGCCGGATCTGCACGGTCACATGACCGGTGCCGGCATTGGAGTAGTCGGGAGGGAAGAAGTGCGCGGAGATCGCCCGGTAGGCGAAGAACCCGCCGACGGCCAGCGGGACGATGATCGCGAGTATCCCGAATACCGCGAGCAGGACAGCCCAGCGGCCGCGGCGGCGGCGTCTGGGCCGGGCCGGCCGGCCACCGGCCTCGTCGCCGAACCCCAAGCCGCCGGGCTCGCGCGCGCCGTTACGGTCGTCCCGGCCGCGGCGGTCGCCCTGGATTCCCGAGTCGTTCCAGAAGTCGTAGTCCTCGCCGGCGTCGCGACCGCCCTCGATCCCGGCGCCGGCCCGGTCGCCGTGGCGATGACGGGCCGGGCGGTCGCCCCCTGCCCCGGCGTTGTCCGCGGCCCCAGGGCCGCCAGGCAGACCGTAGTCGCCAGCAGGCCCGTGGTCGCCCGGGGTGCCGTAGTCCTCTCCCGGCCCCGGATACCCGTCCCTGGCGGCCGGATACCCGTCCCTGGCGGCCGGGTACCCGTCTTGGCGGCCGGGATGCCCTGCCGCGGATCCCGGCGGCCGGGCCGGGGGGTATCCGCCGTCCGGTCCGGGGCGCTTCCCGCGGGCCTGCGGGTAAGCGTCAGGATCGGAGCGCTGGTCCCGCGGCTGAGGGTAGGCACCGCCGAGCTCACCGGCATGGCCCCGGCCGCCGGAGGGCTGGTCGCGCAGCTCCGGGTATCCCGCGCGGCGGGCCGGCGCGCTCTGGCCTTCTGGGTATCGCCCAGCTCCCTGGTACCGGTCGGCAGCGGGCGGGTACTGGTCATCCGGCACCGGGTACCGGCCGGCCGGCCGGGAGTACGGGTCACCGGGCGAAGGGTGCGATTCGCCTGGCGCATACCCGTCGCCGGGCGCATACCCGTTGCTGGGCCCGGGACGGCGGTCGGCCTCACCCGGGTAGCGGGAGGAGCCGGCCGGGTACCCGCCGTCTCGGACGGGGTAACGGGCCGCTGGCTCGTCATACTGGTCCGGGTACGACCTGCGCCGACCATGCCCCGGCTGCGTCGGCACGCGCGCCGGCGGGTCTGAGTCGGGCGGACCCGCGGGCGACCGGACGTCCTGCTCCCGCGGGGCCGGACGCGAGTAAGCGCCGGGCATGCTCGGCGGACCCGACGGAGCCGAGTGCCGGCCGCGCCGCGAGCCGCCCGCACCGGGACCGTACTCGCCCGCACCGGGGCCGTTGCTGCCTGCGCCGGGGTCGTAGTCGGCCGGGCCGGGTTCGTCGTACTCGCCCCGACGGGAGCCGTAACCGCCCGCGCCGGGACCGTAGCTGGCCGGGCCGGGTTCGTCGTACTCGCCAGGACCAGGGCCGTACTCGTCCTCGGCCCGGCGGCGGCCGCCGTTCACTCGCGGGCTCCGCTGACCAGCCAGGCCGGCCGGCCGGTGGACCGTTCCGCATCGAGCGCTGCCTGCAGCAAAACCGCGGCCGCGGCCTGGTCCACGATTGTCCGCCGGGCTCGGGAGTTCCGGCCGGCCGCGCGCAGCGCGTCGTGGGCCGTCACCGTGGTGAAGCGCTCGTCGAGCAGCCGGACCGGAACCGGGGCCAGCCTGCGGGCCAGGCCGAGGGCGAAGGCCTGAGCATCCAGGGCCGCCTTGCCCTGCTGGCCGGACAGCGTCGTGGGCAGGCCGACGATCACCTCGATCGCGCCGTTGTCCTCGGCCAGCTCGGCCAGCCTGGCCATGTCACCCTGGCCGCGGGTGACCGTGGTCAGCGGGCTGGCCAGCCAGCCGTCCGGGTCGCTGCGGGCCACGCCGATCCGCGCCGAGCCCAGGTCGACGGCGAGCCGGACGCCCTTCCTCACCGGCAAGCGAGCAGCCTCCGGCGTGAAGGTTTCATCCAGGGAGCCTCGGGGCGACGGCACGGTCTCACCGTACGCCAAAGCCTCCGGCGGCGTCCCTCACAGCGGTACGAACGGCGTCGAAGGCACCCCCGACCGCCTGTGGCCCGGGCTGGCTGAGTGGCGCGCCGCCGCCTTGCGCGACATCGTCCTTGCCGCCCCCGCCGCCGCCGAGTGCCTTGGCCGCGATCCCGGCCAGCCGGCCCGCGGCCAGGCCCTTGCCCCGTCCGGCGTCGTTGACGGCGACCACGACCACGGGCCGGTCGTCCGGGACCGAGGCAAGCACGACCACCGCGGGCTGGCCGGCCGGGAGCCGCCCGCGGACGTCCAGCGCGAGCTTGCGGATCCCGTCGGCCTGGGTGCCGTCAGGCAGCTGCTGCGCGATCAGGTTCACCCCGCCGACATCCTCCGCGCTGCTTGCCAGGTCCGGCCCGGAGGCCAGCAGCTGGGTGCTGCGCAGCTGCCCCAGCTCGCGCTGCGCATCCCGCAGCCTGGTCACCAGACCGGAGACGCGCTCGGGCAGCTCCTCAGGGCGGGCCTTCAGCTGCTCGCTCAGCTGGCTGACCAGCAGGCTCTCGGTGGCGAGGAACCGGAACGCGTCCATCCCGACCAGTCCCTCGACACGCCGCACGCCGGCCCCGATGGACGACTCGCCGAGCACCTTGATCAGGCCCAGCTGCCCGGACCGGGCGACGTGGGTGCCGCCGCACAGCTCACGCGAGTACTCGCCGACTTCTACCACCCGGACGTCGTCGCCGTACTTCTCGCCGAACAGCGCGAGCGCGCCCATCGCCCTGGCGTCCTCGATCGTGGCGTGGAAGGCGCGGACGTCCAGGTCCGTGACCAGCACCTGGTTGACCTCGTCCTCGACGTCCCTGAGCACGGAGACCGGTACAGCGCCGGTCGCGGTGAAGTCGAACCGCAGCCGTCCTGGCGAGTTCTCCGAGCCCGCCTGCGCGGCCGAGTCGCCGAGCGCCCCTCGGAAGGCGCGGTGCAGCAGGTGAGTCGCGGTGTGCGACCGGGAGACCGCCCGCCGTCGTTCGGTGTCGATCTCCGCGTAGGCGGGCGAGCCCGCGACGATCTCCCCGGCGCGGACCCGGCTGTGGTGCACGATCAGGCCCGGCAGCGGCGTCTGCACGTCGTAGACCTCCGCGAGGGCGTCGGTGCCGTCGGCGCCTGCCACCCGGATCACGCCGGTGTCTGCCAGCTGGCCGCCGCCCTCGGCGTAGAACGGGGTCCGGTCGAGCACGATGCCGATCTCGGTGCCTGTTCCCGCCGCCGGCACCTGGACCCCGTTTTCCAGCAGGCCGGTCACCATGGCCTCGCCCGTGACCTGGTCGTACCCGGTGAAGGCGACACTGCCCGACCGCTCGAGCAGCGCGGCGAACACGGACACGTCGGCGTTGCCCGTCTTCTTCTCAGCTGCGTCCTTCCTGGCCCGCTCCCGCTGCTCGGTCATCAGCCGCCGGAAGCCCTCCTCGTCCACCTTGAGCCCCTGCTCGGCCGCCATCTCCAGGGTCAGGTCGATCGGGAAGCCGTAGGTGTCGTGCAGCTGGAACGCCTGGTCGCCGGCCAGCTCGGCGGAGCCGCGGCGCTTGACTTCCTCCACTGCCGCGTCGAAGATCGCGCTGCCGGTGCGCAGCGTGCCGAGGAAGGCCGCCTCCTCGGCCTCGATCACCGTCTGGATGTTGGCCGCGTCCCGCAGCAGGTTCGGGTACTGCGGGCCGTACGCCTCGATGGCGGCGGCCGTCAGTTCGTGCAGGAATCTCTCCTCGGTGCTGCCGCGCTGGCCGCCGGCCAGCAGCCGCAGGTTGCGGATGCTGCGGCGCAGCAGGCGTCGCAGTACGTAGCCGCGGCCCTCGTTCGCCGGGAGCACGCCGTCGGCGACCAGCATCACCGCGCTGTCCACGTGGTCGGCCACCACCCGCAGCGCCACGTCGGACCTGCGGTCCTGGCCGTACCTCTGCTCGGTCAGCTCGGCGGCCCGGTCCAGCACCTTCCAGGTGGTGTCGATCTCGAAGATGTTGTCCACGCCCTGCAAGATCGTGGCCATCCGCTCCAGGCCCATGCCGGTGTCGATGTTCTTGGCCGGCAGATCTCCGATGATCTCGTAGTCGAAGCCCTGTCCCGGACCGCGCTGGTACTGCATGAAGACGAGGTTCCAGATCTCCAGATAGCGCTCCTCGTCCACCGCAGGGCCGCCCTCGCGCCCGTAGTCCGGCCCGCGGTCATACCGAGATCTCCGAGTCGGGCCCGCACGGGCCAGGCACGCCCATGTCCCAGTAGTTGTCCGCTTTGCCCATCCGCTGGATCCGGCTCTCGGGCAGGCCCACCTTGTCCCGCCAGATGCCGTAGGCCTCGTCGTCGTCCTGGTAGACCGTGACCCAGAGCCGGTTCTCCGGGAAGCCGAACCCCCCGTCGTGATCCGGTCTGGTCAGCAGATCCCAGGCCCAGGTGATCGCGTCGTCCTTGAAGTAGTCGCCGAACGACCAGCTGCCGAGCATCTGGAAGAACGTGCCGGTCCTGGCGTTCGTCCCGACTCGCTCGATGTCGACCGTGCGCAGGCACTTCTGCGCGCTGGCCGCCCGGTTATACGGCGGCCTGCGCTGGCCGAGCAGGTAGGGCAGGAACGGGACCATGCCGGCCACCACGAACAGCAGCGTCGGATCCTCCGATACGAGGCTGGCCGAGGGCACCACAGGGTGCCCTCGCTGCTCGAAATAGGTCAGGAAACGGCGTGCAATCTCTGCCGACTCCATCAGCGGCCGTCCTTCAGGTCGTGGGTTCTAGTTCTAGTGCTGCGCGCGCGGCGCAGGAGAGCCGTTGCGGCCGGCCCGGTGGTCCGGGTAGGCCGCGCTGGCCGCGTTCGTCGCGCTCGTCGCGATCACCTGGTGAGATCCGAGGGTATGGCCTCCGGGAGCTCGGCGCCGCTCGATAATGAGCCGCTGCTGCTCCGCATACAGGTCCATGCCTTCGCGGACGTCGCGAGCGAACCGCGCCAGGCCTTCTGCCCGCAGGCCCGGGCGCGTGGCCGGCCTGCCCCTGGTGATGTCACGGACGATCCGGTTCGCCCGCCGGTAGCCGGAGATACCCAGCCCGGCGCCGACCGTCACCCACAGCAGCCTGCGCATCACCGCACCGGCCGTCCGCTCATCCGGGCAGCTCCCGGCCGGAGTGCGGGCCTGCCCGCGGAGCCGTCGGCGGTGCCGGGAACGGAGGCGGGCGAAGCGGACGCCGCCGGCGCGACGCCGCCGCCCCGCCGCATGCCCGCCGCATGGCGAACGCCGTAGGCGACCGCAGCGAACTTCCCCACCGGCCCGGTGGCGAGCGCGCGGCCCAGGCCGGCCAGCGCCGACACGTGCTCGGTCAGTTCGGCCACGTTGGCCGACACCTCGTTCATGTTCGCCGTGATGGCGTCGGTCCGGTCCAGCTGCTGGTTGGTCCGGTCGATCGCGGCCTGTGCCTGCCTGATGACCAGGTCGTTCTGCTCGCGCGCGTCGGTCAGCGCCCGGGTGGCCACGGTCACCAGCCGGGCCAGCTTGATCAGCGCGTACGCTGCCACGCACACGCCAGCGGCGAAGAACACCGCGGCTATCAGCGCAGCCAGCTGTCCGGTGTTCATCGCGCCTGCTCCTTCACCCGCCCGACCCTATCGCGTAAGGCAGGCAGTCACCGCCGGGTCGGAAAGGCGGGCTTCGCGATCAGCCGGCGGATCCGCGGCCGGCCGCCCCGCCGGATTTGCCGGACTTGCCGAGGACCGCCCGGATCCGCTCGCTGCGCTCGGCGTAGCGGGCTTCCGCGCCGTGCTGGGTGGGCTCGTAGTAGCGGCGCCCGGCAACGGCATCGGGCGCGTAGTCCTGCGCGACGATGCCGTCTTCGTAGTCGTGCGGATACTCATACCCGTGCCCGTGACCGATCTTCCCCGCGCCGTGATAGTGCGCATCCCGCAGCTGCGCGGGCACCGGCCCGGCCAGGCCCGCCTTCACGTCGGCGTCGGCCGCCCCGATCGCCTTGATGACCGCGTTGGACTTGGGCGCGAGGGACAGGTGGATCACCGCCTGCGCCAGGTTGATCCTGACCTCCGGCAGCCCGACGAACTCGACCGCCTGCGCGGCCGCCACCGCCGCCTGCAGGGCGGACGGATCGGCCAGCCCGATGTCTTCGCTCGCGTGCACGATCAGCCGCCTGGCGATGAACCTCGGGTCCTCCCCGGCCTCGATCATCCGGGCCAGGTAGTGCAGCGCGGCGTCGGCGTCGCTGCCCCTGATGCTCTTGATGAACGCGCTGATCACGTCGTAGTGCTGGTCGCCGTCCCGGTCGTAGCGGACCGCGGCCCGGTCCACCGCCCTTTCCACCGTCTCGACGTCGATGACGCCGCCCCTGGCCACGCCGAGCGCCGCCGCCTCCAGGTAGGTCAGTGCCCGCCGAGCGTCACCGCCGGCCAGCCGGACCAGGTGCTCCATGGCCTTGTCCTGCAGCGTCACGGCGCCGGCCAGGCCGCGTTCGTCGGTCAGGGCCCGGTCGACGACGGCGACGATGTCCTCGTCGCTGAGGGGCTCGAGGGTGAGCAGCAGCGACCGGGAAAGCAGCGGCCCGACCACCGAGAAGAACGGGTTCTCCGTGGTGGCGCCGATGAACGACACCCACCGGTTCTCCACCGCCGGGAGCAGCGCGTCCTGCTGCGCCTTGTTGAACCGGTGCACCTCGTCGATGAACAGCAGCGTCTGCTGGCCGGTCAGGCCGAGCCTGCGGCGGGCCGCGTCGATGGCTGCCCGCACGTCCTTGACCCCGGCGATCACCGCGGACAGCTCGACGAAGTCGCGGCTGGTGGCCAGGCTGATCACGTGCGCGAGCGTCGTCTTGCCGGTGCCCGGCGGTCCCCAGAACAGCAGCGACATCGGCGCATCGTGATCGGCGAGCTTGCGCAGCGGGGTGCCCTCCGCGGTCAGGTGACGCTGGCCGATCACCTCGTCCAGGGTGCGCGGGCGCATCCGGACGGCCAGCGGCGCGGCGGCCCGCTCAGCTTCCTCCCCGGCCGCATCGAACAGGCTGGTCGACTGCTGCGGCCCGCCTTGTGCCCTGGTCACGCCCCGACATTACCCGGTCGAGCGGTCAGCAGTTCCGCACCCGGCCAGCGCTTGTTCACATGTGCGCGGAAGGCCTGGCGTGCAGGCGGGGCATGAGTAGCGCTCGGCAGTCCGGATGCTCCGCGTTGCCGGGTGACGGCGGGGCGGCGTCACCTGGGCGAGGCGGGCGGGGCGGGGACACGGTCCTGCCCGGGGATGACGTCGATGCCGGCCTCGCGGCGCTGGGCGGGGGTGATGGGCGTGGGGGCGCCGGTCAGCGGATCCAGGCCGGAGGCGGCCTTGGGGAACGCGATCACGTCACGGATGGTGTCCTTGCCGGCCAGCAGGGCTATCACCCGGTCCCAGCCGAACGCGATGCCGCCGTGCGGCGGCGGCCCGTACTTGAACGCCTCGAGCAGGAAGCCGAACTGCGACGCCGCCTCCTCGGCCGACAGCCCGATCACGTCGAACACCTCGCGCTGCATGTCGGCCCGGTGGATACGGATGGACCCGCCGCCGATCTCGTTGCCGTTGCACACGATGTCGTACGCGTCGGCCAGCGCGCTTTCCGGGGAGTCGGGGAACTTGTCCGCCCACTCGGGCAGCGGTGCGGTGAACGGGTGGTGCACGGCCGTCCAGCCGCCGTTGCCGTCTTCCTCGAACATGGGCGGGTCCACCACCCAGGTGAAAGCCCAGGCCGACCGGTCGATCAGATCGCAACGGCGGCCGATCTCCAGCCGGGCCGCGCCCAGCAGCGACCGGGCGGCGCCGGCGGAGCCCGCGGCGAAGAACACGCAGTCCCCCGCCGCTGCGCCTGCCGCGGCCGGCAGCCCGGACCGCTCGGCCTCGGACAGGTGCCGGGCCACCGGGCCGGACGACGAGACGCTGCCCTCCGCGTCGATGAGCACGTAGGCCAGGCCGCGCGCGCCGCGGGCACGGGCCCACTCCTGCCAGCCGTCAAGCTCGCGCCGGGTCTGGCCGGCTCCTGCGGGCATCACGACCGCTCCCACGTACGGGGCCTGGAACACCCCGAAGCCGGTCCCGGCGAAGAACCCGGTCATGTCGGCCAGCTCGCAGCCGAAACGCAGGTCAGGCTTGTCCGAACCGAACCGCCGCATCGCCTCGCCGTAGGTCAGCTGCGGGATCGGTCTCGGCACCTGGTAGCCGGCTATCTCCGCCCACAGCCGCCCGACGAGATCCTCCGCGAACTCGAGCACGTCCTCCCGGCTGACGAAGCTCATCTCGACATCGATCTGGGTGAACTCCGGCTGCCGGTCGGCACGGAAATCCTCGTCCCTGAAGCACCGCGCGAGCTGGTAGTAGCGCTCGATCCCGCCCACCATGAGCAGCTGCTTGAACAGCTGCGGCGACTGCGGCAGCGCGTACCAGTGGCCCGGCCGCAGCCGCGCCGGGACCAGGAAGTCCCGCGCCCCCTCCGGCGTGGACTTGGTCAGGTACGGCGTCTCCACCTGGACGAAGCCGGCCGCGTCCATCACCTCGGAGGCCAGGTACGCCGCCCGGGACCTGAGCCGGAGCGCGTCGGCCATCTCGGGGCGCCTGATGTCCAGGTAGCGGTAGCGCAGCCGCACGTCCTCGTTCAGGTCCGCGGCACCCTCGATCGGGAACGGCAGCGGCGCGCACTCGCTGAGCACCTCCACGTCGGTGGCGCTGACCTCGATGTCGCCGGTGGGCAGCTCCGGGTTCTCGTTGCCCGCGGGCCTGCGCCGTACCTCGCCGGCCACCCGCACGCAGTACTCGGCCCGCAGATCGTGCGCGAGGTCTTCCTCCCGCAGCACGACCTGCGCCACCCCGCTCGCGTCACGCAGGTCGATGAAGACCACGCCGCCGTGATCGCGGCGGCGCGCCACCCAGCCGGCCAGCGTGACCTGCTGGCCGGCGTCCGACGCGCGCAGTCCCCCGGCTTCGCGGGTTCGGATCATGCGGACTCAGCCCTTCTCGGCGGCCGGGCCGCCCCGGACGGAGCGCTCGGCCAGCGGTGCCAGGAACGGATTAGATGCGCGTTCGGCGCCGATCGTAGTCGCCGGCCCGTGCCCGGGCAGCACCATGGTCTCGTCCGGCAGCGGCAGGCACACCCGGGCCAGGCTGTCCAGGATCGTCGGATGATCCCCGCCGGGCAGGTCGGTGCGGCCGATCGAGCCCGCGAACAGCAGGTCACCGGAGAACATGACCGGCTCGCCGCCCGCCCGGGTCACGGCCGGATCCTGGCCTGCCGCCCTCGGGCCGGCCGGGCCGGCGGCAGGCAGCCGGAACGTGACCGAGCCCGGAGTGTGGCCAGGCGCGTGGTCCACGATGAACTCCAGGCCGGCCAGAGGCAGCGTGGCGCCGTCGGCGAGCTCGATGACCTCATCGGGCTCGGTGAATGTCAGGCCGCCGAGCAGCTGCTCGGCCACGCCGGCCGGGAAGCCGCGGGCCGGGTCGCTCAGCAGCGCCCGGTCGGCCGGGTGGATGCAGGCCGGAATGTGCTTCGCGCCGCAGACCGGCACGACGGACCAGATGTGGTCGATGTGCCCGTGCGTGAGCAGCACCGCGACCGGGCGCAGCCGGTGCCGGGCCAGGATTTCCCCGATCCCCGGCTCGGCGTCCTGGCCCGGGTCGATGATGACGCATTCCTCGCCGGCACCGGGCGAGACCACGAAGCAGTTTGTCCCGAACGATCCTGCGGGGAACCCGGCGACGAGCACGGTCGTCCTCTCTGGCGGAGCGCCCTGCGGGGCCCGCACGCGGGTGAGCCGCGTCAGGCGCCACGCGGCGGTGCTGATGGCGGGCGCCCTCGCCGCGCCCGGCCATCTGGCTGCCAGGCTACCGAACAGGTAACGAACCCGCCGCGGGCGTCGCGGCCCGGGTACCATTCGCGAAGTTTCACCGATCACGCACAATGAACAGGACACCGAGCAGGAAGGCAGTCCGGGTGTCGGGCAGTAAGGAACGCCAGCGCAGGCTGGCTCGCGAGCGGTTCGAGCGCCAGCAGCAGCGCCGTGTCGAGCGAGCGCACCAGATCAGACAGCGAACCGCGATCGCGGGCTCCGCGGCCGCGGTGGTGGCCATCGCCGTCGGGGCCTACTTCCTGTTCGGCGTGAGCTCGTCCAAGCCTTCCGCGTCCGCGACGGCGAAGCCGGCCGCCAGCGCGACCCCCACGCCATCCCCCTCCGCGTCCCCGACCAAGGCGATACTGCCGCCGGCGACCCCGCTGGCCGTGGTGCCTAAGGGCGCCCCGAAGACGCCGCCGGCGACGCACTGCACCTATACGCCGAGCCCGCCCGCGGCGCGGAATGTCGGCACGCCGCCGGCCAAGCCCGATTCCTCGGCCAAGAGCCGGGCGACCATCGTGACCAACCAGGGCACCGTGGTCGTCGACCTGCTGAACAGCCGGGCGCCGTGCACGGTCAACTCGTTCGTGTACCTGGCCAAGAAGGGGTACTTCAACAACACCCCGTGTCCCCGGCTGGTGAACACCGGCATCTACGTGCTGCAGTGCGGCGACCCCACCGGCACCGGCAGCGGCGGCCCCGGGTACAAGTTCGGCAATGAGAACACCGCGGGTGCGACGTACCCGTCAGGCACGCTCGCCATGGCCAACGCCGGCCAGGGCACCAACGGCAGCCAGTTCTTCATCGTGTACGCAGGACAAGGCGGCCTGCAGCCCAACTACACGCCGTTTGGCGCCGTGGTCAAGGGTCTGGATATCGTCAGGAAAGTAGCCGAGGCTGGCAATGACAACAGCAATCCGGCGGGCGGAGGAAAGCCGTTGAAGAAGGTCACGATCGAGCGAGTGAAGATCAGCAGTTACTGAGCGCAGGCCCGGGGAGCAGGCCGGGTAGCCGGCCGCCGGGCATAGCCAGCGGGGCAGGAGGTCGCGGGTGAGCACCGCCAGTGATCCGTGGGGCCGGGTAGACGAGGACGGCACGGTGTTCGTGCGCACCGCCGAGGGCGAGCGGAAGATCGGCTCGTGGCAGGCGGGCAGTCCGGATGAAGCTCTGGCCTTCTTCCAGCGCAAGTTTGCATCGCTGGAGACCGAGGTCACCCTCATCGAACAGCGGATCACCACCACCGACCTGTCCGCCGCCCAGGCGCAGTTGACCATCGAGCGCCTGCAGGCCAGCGTGCAGGAGGCCCGGGCGGTCGGCGACCTGGACGGACTGAAGGCGCGGCTGGACGCGCTCACCGAACAGGTCGATCACCGGCGCGAGGAGGCGCGGGCCGCCCGCGAGCAGGCCAGGGCCGAAGCCAGGGAGATCAAGGAGCGGATCGTCGCCGAAGCCGAGCGGATCGTGACCGAGGCGACGCACTGGAAGATCAGCGGCGAGCGGATGCGCCAGCTGCTCGAGGAATGGAAGGCCGCGCCGCACGCCGACCGGGCGGTCGAGACGGCGCTGTGGAAGCGCTTTTCCGCGGCGCGCAACGCGTTCACCAAGCGGCGCAAAGCCTACTTCGCGGGGCTCGAGGGCGAGCGGGAGACCGCCAAGACCCGCAAGGAGAAGCTCTGCGACCAGGCCGAGGAGCTTGCGTCCTCGACCGACTGGGGACCTACGGCGAGCGCGTTCCGGGATTTGATGCGGTCCTGGAAGGAAGCAGGCCGGGCGGGCCGGGTTGACGAGGAAGCCCTGTGGAGCCGGTTCAAGACCGCCCAGGACCAGTTTTTCCAGGCCCGTACGTCGGTCTACTCGGCCAAGGAGGCCGAGCTGCGCGAGCATGCCGCAGTCAAGACCCAGCTGCTGGCCGAGGCAGAGGCGCTGCTGCCGGCCACCGACCTGCGCGCCGCCCGCATCGCGATGCGGTCCGTCCAGGAAAGGTGGGAGAAGGCCGGACCGGTGCCCCGCGACGCGCGGGAACGGCTGGAATCCGGCCTGCGCCGGGTGGAGGACGCGCTGCGCGAGGCCGAAGATACGCAGTGGCGGCGATCCAATCCCGAGGCGGTGGCCCGGGCGCAGGGAACCGTGGCCCAGATCAGGGCGGCCATCGAGCAGCTCGAGAAGCAGCTGGCCAAGGCTCAGGCGAACGGCGACACCAAGGCGGAGCACGATGCGGCCGACGCGCTGTCCGCCCGGCGGGCCTGGCTCGCCGAGGCCGAGCGCACTCTGGCCGAATTCTCCGGCTAGCGCGGCTTCCCGGCTAGCGCGGCCGTCCTGACAGCGGATGCGGGCTGACCTTGACCCGCGGCCGCGGGTCGCCCTGCCACTTGGCCTGCCGGATCGCCTTCATGGCTTCCTGGCGGCTGCCCGCGGGCGGGGCTGAGCCGCCGGCCGGGGACGGCCTCGGCGTGCTGGCCCGGGATCTGGAGGACGAGGGCTACCGCCGGTGGCTGGCCGGCCAGTCCGGGATGCCGCCGCAATGGCGGCGCGACGAGGCGTTCAGCACGGTGCTGCACCTGACCGCGGCCGAGCTGACCGAGGCGGCCGGGGAAATCCGCGCCCTGCTGGACCGGTACCGGCGCCGTGGCGAGGGCAGGGCCAGGGCCGGCACCCGCCCGGTGGCTGCGGTCGCACGGCTGTTCCCGCTGCTACCGGCTGATCCGGCCGCTGACTAGTTCGTGACCCGGTAGACGTCGTAGACGCCGTCGATGGCCCGGACGGCGCGCAGCACGTCATCGAGGTGCTTGGGGTCAGCCATCTCGAAGGTGAACCTGCTGACCGCCACCCGGTCCCGGCTCGTGGTCACCGAGGCGGACAGGATGTTCACGTGCTGGTCGGACAGCGCGCGGGTCACGTCGGACAGTAGCCGGGTGCGGTCGAGCGCCTCCACCTGGATGGCGACCAGGAAGGTTGACTCCTCGGTGGGCGACCAGTGCACGGCAACCAGGCGCTCCGGCTGCGCGGTGCTCAGGTGACGCAAGTTCTCACAGTCGGCGCGGTGCACCGACACCCCGTGCCCGCGGGTCACGAACCCGGTGATCTCGTCGCCGGGCACCGGCGTGCAGCACCGGGAGAGCCGGGCCCAGATGTCTGATGCGCCCTCGACCGAGACGCCGGAGTTCCCGGCCGGCTGCGGCTTGGGCGCCCGGGTGGGCAGCGTCGCCTCGGCCAGGTCCTCCTGGGCGCCGGCCAGTCCGCCGGCCGACCTGACCAGCTTGGTGACCACCGACTGGGCACTCACGTGACTCTCGCCGACCGCCGCGTACAACGCCGACAAGTCGACATAGTGCAGGTCGCGGGCCACCGTGAGCAGCGCCTCGCCGGTCGCCAGCCGCTGCAGCGGAAGCCCCTGCTTGCGCATCGCCCGCGCGATGGCGCTCTTGCCCGCCTCGGTGGCGGCTTCGCGGCGCTCCTTGGAGAACCAGTGCCGGATCTTGTTGCGGGCGCGGGGGCTCTTGACGAAGCTCAGCCAGTCCCGGCTCGGTCCGGCGTCGTGCGCCTTGGAGGTAAAGATCTCCACGGTGTCGCCGTTGTCGAGCGTGCTCTCCAGGGCGACCAGCCGGCCGTTCACCCGGGCCCCGATGGTCCGGTGGCCGACCTCGGTGTGGATCGCGTACGCGAAATCGACCGGCGTGGCGCCCTGCGGCAGCGCGATCACCTCGCCGCGGGGGGTGAACACGTAGACCTCGGCCGCGCCGAGCTCGAACCGGAGCGACTCGAGGAACTCCGCCGGGTCCGCGGTCTCCCGCTGCCAGTCCACCAGCTGACGGAGCCAGGCCATGTCCTCGGCGGCGTCGCCGCCCCGGCCCGTCACGCCGCCGGGAATGGTCTCCTCCTTGTACTTCCAGTGCGCCGCGACGCCGTATTCAGCCCTCCGGTGCATCCCCCAGGTACGGATTTGCAGCTCGACGGGCTTGCCTTCGGGGCCGATCACCGTGGTGTGCAGGGACTGGTACATGTTGAACTTGGGCAGCGCGATGTAGTCCTTGAACCGCCCGGGAACCGGGTTCCACCGGGCGTGGATGGTGCCGAGCGCGGCGTAGCAGTCCCGCACCGAATCGACCAGCACCCGGATTCCGACCAGGTCATAGATGTCGTCGAAGCCGACATTCCGGGCGATCATCTTCTGGTAGATCGAGTAGTAGTGCTTGGGCCGCCCGGTCACCCTCCCTTTGATCTTTACCTGGCGCAGGTCGGCGGAGACGTCCTTGATCACTTCCTGCAGGAAGACGTCCCGGCGGGGCGCCCGCTCGGAGACGAGCCGGGCGATCTCGTCGCACCGCTTCGGGTACAGCGTGGCGAAGGCGAGGTCCTCGAGCTCCCACTTGATGGTGTTCATGCCGAGCCGGTGGGCCAGCGGGGCGAAGATCTCCAGCACCTCGCGGGCCTTGCGCTCCTGCTTGTCGCGGGGCAGGTAGCGCAGCGTCCGCATGTTGTGCAGCCGGTCGGCCAGCTTGATCACCAGGACCCGGATGTCCCGGGACATCGCGACCACCATCTTGCGGACGGTCTCGGCCTCGGCGGATTCCCCGTACTTCACCTTGTCGAGCTTTGTCACGCCGTTGACCAGCGCCGCGATGTCCTCGCCGAAGTCACGGCGCAGCTCGGCGAGGGTGTAGGGGGTGTCTTCGATCGTGTCGTGCAGCAGGGCGGCGCAGAGCGTCTCGTGATTCATGCCCAGCTCGGCCAGGATCGTCGCCACGGCCAGCGGGTGGGTGATGTAGGGGTCGCCGCTCTTGCGCCGCTGGTTGCGGTGGTAGTCCGCGGCCACGCCGTAGGCCCGCTCGATGAGCCGGACGTCGGCCTTCGGGTGGGTGGCCCGGATGGTCTTGATCAGCGGTTCTAGAACCGGGTTCACGGTCCCGCCGCGCTGAGCCCCCAGCCGGGACAGGCGGCGGCGCACGGCCGCCGCGGATGCGGCGCCCGCCGACGCGGGCGCGGCGGACAGCGCTGCGGCCGCACTGCGCGGCGCCAGGGACTTCCCCGGCCGCCTGGCGGTTCCCTGGCCGCGGGTCCGGGCCCGTGAGCCGGGCGCTGCCGAGGCGGCCCCGGCGCGAGCGGCCGGGCCTTCGCCTGCGGAGTCCCCCGGTGTGCGCTCGGCGGCAGGCTGACCTGGCGTGTCCTGGCCCGGGGACTGGGTCAGCGCGTCATGGCCGACGGGCTGGCCGGCCGTGGGCACGGTGTTGCCGGCCTGGCGGGCGGCTTCCTGCTCGGCGCCTTCGTGGCGGGCGGCTTCCTGGTCAGCGGCTTCCTGGTGGGTGGCTTCCTGGCCGGCGGCAGCGTGAGCGCCATCGGCCGGGCCTGCGGCGGGCTGGCTGGGATGAGCCTGACTGGTGGCGGCCTTCCGGGAACCGGTCCGCTGGCCGCGCTCGCGCGCACCCTTATGCCGGGCCGCCCCGCTCCGGTCCGCAGTGGCCGGGGTGTCGCTCTTCCCGTCCTGTACTGCTCCGTCCTGGGCGGCGCCGGTACCCGTGGTCGGTGCCTCGCTCGCCAATCTGCTCCTCATGTCCCGCCAGGCCTCTAGTCTATCGGCGGACGTTTCCGCACGTGGCCGGTTGCTCCCGGCCCGTTACCAGGGGCCCTTGGTGAGGAAGGCTAACGCGGGCGGGGCGGTCGCCTATTCCGGCGCCGGCTAGGCAGCGAACAGCGTCCGCAGCTCCAGGCCGGCCAGCTTGTCCCGACCGCTGAGGGCGGTCAGCTCAAGCAGGACCGAGACGCCGGCCACATCGGCGCCGGCCCGCCGGACCAGGGCGGCGGCGGCCCGGGCGGTACCCCCGGTGGCCAGCACGTCATCGACGACGAGTACCCGCTCCCCCGGCGAGAACGCGTCTTTGTGCACCTCGATCGTGGCGTTCCCGTACTCCAGCTCGTAGCTTTCCGCATAGGTCGCCGCCGGGAGCTTGCCCTGCTTGCGGACCGGGACAAACCCGGCACCAAGCTGGCAGGCCACCGGGGCGGCCAGGATGAATCCCCTGGCCTCGATCCCGGTGACCTTGTCGATCGGGCCGAATCCGCTGCCCAGCGCGTCCACGACCAGCCGCAGCAACGCCGCGTCACCGAGCAGCGGGGTGATGTCCTTGAACAGGATGCCCGGCCGGGGGTAGTCGGAGACATCGCGGATGCCGCTCTTGATCAGTTGCGCGAGAAGTCCGTCGTCGGTGCCCGGGACCTCAGGTTCGCCGCTGGGCTGGTCCTGGTCAGCAGCCACCGGCTACCTCTTCTTCTTTTTCCCGCCCGGGCGCCGCCCGGCGGCGGTGGTGCGCCTCGGCTGCTGCCTGGGCCCGGGGCGGACGCCTCCGGGCGCGGGAGTGGCGCCTGAGGTCCCCTGCCCGGCGGGCACCCAGTCGGTGGCGGACGCGGCGGCTTCCTGCTCGTCGGCCGGCGGCACGTCTTCGGGCTCGTCCGCGTAGCCGGCTTCCGCAGCGTCGATGCCCTGGCCAGAATCCTGGTCAGCGGGCAGGGTACCGCCGCGGTCAGACTCGCCGTACGGGCGGCCGGACACGCCGGAGGCCGCGCGGCCGGCCGGAGCGGGCGGGTCGGTCGCCGCACGCGCCGGGCCAGCGGCGGCGTCAGCCGAGCCTGCTGCGGCCGATGCCGCGACCGCGGCTGAGGCCGCCGTGCGACCGCCGGTGCCGCCTGCCCCGCCGGCCAGCGCCTTCTCGGCCCTGCGCTTGGCCGAGCGTCCGCCCGCCTCGCGCAACGCCACCCGCTTCGCCAGGGCCTTGTACTGGGGCTCGCGCTCCTTGAGGTCGGCGAGTACGGGGGTCGCGATGCAGAGCGACGAGTAGGTGCCCGACAGCATGCCCACGAACAGCACGAGGGCGAGATCCTGCAGCTCACCGGGGCCGAGCACCGCAGTGCCGATGAACAGGATCGCGGCCACCGGCAGCAGCGCGATGATCGAGGTGTTGATGGACCTGATCAGGGTCTGGTTCAGCGCGAGGTTGGCCGCCTGGCTGTAGGTGCTCCGGGCGGTGCCGAGCAGTCCGGCGGTATTCTCCCGGACCTTGTCGAAGACCACCACCGTGTCGTAGAGCGAGTAACCCAGGATCGTCAGCAGCCCGATCACCGACGCCGGGCTGACCGTGAAGCCGAACAGCGAGTAGACCCCGACCGTGATCACGATGTCGTGTATCAGCGCCACGAACGCGGCGGTGGCCATCTTCCACTCGAACGCGATCGACAGGTAGATCACGATCACGACGAGGAAGACGATCAGTGCCTTCAGCGCCTTACCCGTGATCTCGCTCCCCCAGGTGCCGCTGACGAAGCTGGGGCTGAAGCCGCCGATGCCTCCGTGGACCTTGACGCCGCTGGCAATTATGGCGCGCTCTACCTGCTGGAGCTGGGCGAAGTCCAGCTTGGCGCTCTGGATCTGCCAGCCGTTGCTGCTGCCGACGTGCTGGACGATCGCCTGGCTGCCCGCCGGAGTGTTGACCAGCGCGTTGTGCAGTTGGGTGAGCGTGGCGCCGGGCGCGCTGAACTGGAGCACCGACCCGCCCTTGAAGTCGACGCTGAAGTTCAGCCACCTGGTGGACAGGGCCACGATGGCGATGAGCAGGATCAGCCCGGAGATCGTGTACCAGGTGCGCTGGCGGCCGACGAAGTTGATCGACACCTCGCCGCGGTAGAGCCGCCCGCCGAGCTGGCCCAGGCTTGCCATCATGCCTCCTTCGCGCGGCGGCCCGCGGTTCTCGGCGCTCCGGACCGCCAGGGCGTCCGGGCGCCGAGCCGGGCCGGGTCAAGCCCGGACAGCGGGTGCCCGCTGCTGAAGAACTTCGTCTTGGCCAAGATGGTCACCATCGGCTTGGTGAACAAGAAGACCACGACGACGTCGATGATCGTGGTCAGCCCCAGGGTGAACGCGAAGCCCTTGACGTCGCTGATCGAGAAGTACCAGAGCAGCAGCGCGGCCAGGAAGGACACCGTGTCCGAGACCAGGATGGTGCGCCGGGCCCGTTTCCACCCGCTCTCCACCGCCGGGCGCAGGGACTTGCCGTCGCGGACCTCGTCGCGGAGTCGTTCGAAGAACACGACGAACGAGTCCGCGGTGATGCCGATCGCCACGATCAGCCCGGCGATGCCGGACAGCGACAGCGAGAACCCGGACGAGGAGTACTTGCTCAGCAAGACCACGGACAAGAAGGCGAGGATCCCCGCGACGATCAGGCTGGACACCGACACGATGCCCAGGCCGCGGTAGTAGAGGAACGAGTAGATCACCACCAGGCCGAGGCCGATCGCGGCCGCGATCAGGCCGGCCGTGAGCTGGTTGCGGCCGAGCTCCGGCGAGACCGACTCGATGTTCTGCTGCTTGAAGGTGACCGGCAGCGCGCCGTAGTTCAGCTGGTTGGCCAGGTTCTGCGCCTCGGCCTGGGTGAAGGGGCTGATCTGGGCATTGCCGCCAGGGATCGCGGAATTGATCGACGGGGACGAGACGATCTGGCCGTCGAGGACGACCGCCAGGTCGTCGAGCGGGTTGGTTCCGGCCTGCGTCCCGTACTTGCTGAACATGTCCGAGGTGAGATTGCCGAAGGCGGTCGTTCCCTTGCTGTTCAGCGTGAGGTTGACCAGCCACTTGTTACTGAGCGACGTCTGCGAGCTCGCCGTGGTGGCCTGCGCGGCGCTGACCTGGTTGCCCAGCACCTTGGCCTTGTCGAGCACGATCTTGGTACCGGATGTGAAACCGATGGCGGGGTTGAAGTTGCACGTGACGATCTGATTGTCCGGGTTGTCGTAGTAGCTGGTCGTGTAGTTGATCTGCTGCCGCCAGTTCTTGTCGGCGCAGTTGAGCTTGTTGAAGATCTTGAGCGTGGCGGGACTGACCAGGCTCGTGTCGCCCACTGGCTGGCTGGCCGCGGGGGCGGTGGGCGCCGGTGAAGGGGAGGTCGAGGCAGGGGCGCTCGGGCTGCTGCTCGGCGCGGGCGTGCTGCTCTTGCCCGGCTTGGGGCTGGCCGCGGCCAGCAGCCGCGAACTGCTGGCTAGGCCCCGCCCGCCGGCCTGCGCGGCCGAGCCGGGTGCCCCGGCGGCCTGCGGCGAGGAGCTGGCCTTGGTGCTCGGTGACGAGCTTGCCTTGCTGCCCGGCGAGGGACTGACCGTGGGCGCGCCACTGGATGAGGGGGTGGGCGAGGTGGCGGGGCTTGTCGTGTGAGACGCGGTGGAATTGGCGTTCCCCACCAGCAGCACCTGACGGAACAGCAGCTGCGCGGTGGTGCCGACCAGCTTGACCACCTTCTGGGTGTTCGCGCCGGGCACCGTGACCACCATGTTGTTGCTGCCCTGCTGCTGCACCTGCGCGCCGCTGAAGCCAGCCCCGTTCACCCGGGCGATCATGATCGCCCGGGCCTGCGTCATGTCCGAAGCCGACGGAGGCTTGCCGGTGATGGTCTGGGCTTCCTCGGTCACCGAGGTGCCGCCGGCCAGGTCGAGTCCGAGCTGGACCTTGAAGTCGTGCCGCCAGCTGCCCGGGCTGGCGATGTCCTTGCCGACGATCGCGAGCAGCATCACGATGATCAGTACGGCCAGAGCCGCAAGCGCCCGTCCCGGCCGGGAGATCGGTTTCTTTGGTGGGGCCACTTCTCCTGCGTCCTTAGCTCGACCGGGTCAATGTCAGTTGCGGCTGAGGTGGCCTCGATACCGCGGTTAGACGCTGTCTTGGGTCCGCCGCTCATCGGCGGCCGCCGGGCTGCCATTGGGGCTCTCGTCACCGGCGTGTGCGGGCGCGTCATCGGCGGCGTGCCCCGGCGACTCCTCCCCGTCCTGCTCGGCACCCTCGTGCTCGGAAGTCTCTTCGTCGGCCGCGTCGTGATCGACGGCTTCGTCATCGACGGCTTCGTGATCCGCGGCTTCGGCGTCGGCCGCCGGGGCGTCAACGTGGCCGCTCTCGTCGTCATCGGCGGCGTAGTCCGACTGCGCGGCCGGCTCCTCCTCGTCCGGAATCACCTGCATGATGGCCCGCTTGATGTAGCGGACCTCCACCCCGGGCGCGACCTCGAGGATCACGTCGTCCCCGTCCACGCCGACAACGGTGGCGTACATCCCGGCCGTGGTGCGCACCCGCTGACCGGGAGTCACCGCCCTCTGCTGTTCCTGAGCCTTGCGCTGCCTGTTGCGCTGCGGCCTGATCATCACGAAATAGAGGACGCCGAAGAGAACCACGACGATGAGCAGGATGTTGAGCGATCCCGACGAACTCTTAGACGCCGCGCTCGACGCGGCGAGAAACATGTTCCCCATCACCGGGGCATCCTTCCGTTGTCTTGCTGCAGGTGGCCTGACACCGGCAGAACACGGCGCCAGCCAGGTCGGGTACCGTCACTTGCAACGGTCACCGGCCAACTGCCGAAGTTTAGCGGTGCAAGGGCCACGCACCAACAGGCTACGGGGTCCGAGGACCGATCGTGACCTGCGCGCTACCCAATTCAGCTGCCTCGCAGCAAAGCTTCAGCCGCCGTCCAGCGAAAGTGCGCCGCTCAGGCCCCCCGGGTTCGGGTCGGCTCAGTCGAACAGCGACGCCGGCCCCGGCGGCTCGGGCGGGGTGAGGCCGAGATGCTCCCAGGCCGCCGGGGTGGCCACCCGCCCGCGTGGCGTCCTGGCCAGCAGCCCGGACCGGACCAGGAAAGGCTCGGCCACGACCTCGACCGTCTCCGTTTCCTCGCCCACGGCCACGGCCAGGGTGGACAGCCCGACAGGACCGCCGCCGAATCGCCTGATCAGCGCGTCCAGCACGCCGCGGTCCAGCCGGTCCAGGCCCTCCTCGTCGACCTCGTAGAGCTCGAGGGCCGCGCGAGCGATATCCCTGCCGATGACGCCGTCCGCCCGAACCTCCGCGTAGTCCCGGACCCGGCGCAGCAGCCGGTTGGCAATCCGCGGCGTGCCGCGCGAGCGCCCCGCGATCTCGGCTGCTCCGTCGTCGCGCAGCTTCGCCCCCAGCAGCCCCGCCGACCTGCGCACGATGATCTCAAGCTCGGCGGCGTCGTAGAAGTCAAGGTGGGCGGTGAAGCCGAACCGGTCACGCAGCGGCGCCGGCAGCAGCCCGGCCCTGGTCGTGGCCCCGGCCAGCGTGAACGGGGCAATGTCCAGCGGGATCGCGGTCGCGCCCGGGCCCTTGCCGACCACCACGTCCACCCGGAAGTCCTCCATCGCGAGGTAGAGCATCTCCTCGGCCGGCCTGGCCAGCCGGTGAATCTCGTCGATGAAGATCACCTCGCCCTCGCTGAGCGTGGACAGCACCGCGGCCAGGTCACCGGCACGCTCGATGGCCGGGCCGCTGGTGATCCGCAGCGGTGCGCCCAGCTCGGCAGCGATGATCATGGCCATCGTGGTCTTGCCGAGGCCGGGCGGCCCGCACAGCAGCACGTGGTCGGGCGAGTGGCCGCGGCGCAGCGCGCTCTCCAGCACCAGCGAGAGCTGCTCGCGCACCCGGGCCTGTCCGACGAACTCCGAAAGCCGCTTAGGCCGCAGCGCGCTCTCCACCGCCCGCTCGTCCGCTTCCGCGAGGGCGGAGACGACGCGCTCGTCCTCCTCCGCGCCCCGCGCCGGGCCGCCTGGCTCTGACCCGGTCATGGCGTGCTCAGCTGCCGCAGCGCGGCGCGCAGGGCGGTGGCCACGTCCACCGGCCCGTCGTCGGCCGCGAGCTCAGGCTCGACCGCCGTGATCGCCTGCTCGGCGTCACGGGCCGCCCAGCCCAGGTTCATCAGGCCGGCCCTGACCTGATCACGCCACGGTGCGGCGCCCGCCGCGGAAAGGGCCCCCGGCAGCGTGCAGCTGGTCTCCCCCGCCGCGCCCAGCCTGTCTCTCAGCTCGAGCACGATCCGCTGCGCGCCCTTCTTTCCGATCCCGGGTACCCGCATCAGCGCCGTCAGGTCCTCGCTCGCGACCGCGAGACGCAGCGCGTCGGGCCCGTGCACCGCGAGCATGGCCAGCGCAAGCCGGGGGCCGACCCCGCTCGCGGTCTGCAGCAGCTCGAAGACGTTCCGCTCGTCTTCGGTGGCGAAGCCGTACAGGGTGAGAGCGTCCTCCCGCACGGTCAGCGAGGTGGCCACCTTGGCCCGCGAGCCCAGCCTGAGCCCGGCCAGCGTGCCGGGCGTGCACTGCACCAAGAGCCCGACACCGCCGACGTCGATCACGGCCCCGTCCGGGGCGAGCCCGCTGACCGTACCGTCCAGGTGCGCGATCACGTGACACCTCCAGGCGCGAGGCCGGGCCTGGCCGGCCTGGCCGGCCCGGCCGAAGCTGGCTGCGGGCGGCCGTGGTCGGCCAGCGCGGTCGCGATCCGCAGTCGCGCGCCACCGCGCCAGATGTGACAGATGGCGAGGGCCAGCGCGTCGGCGGCGTCCGCGGGCCGCGGCGGATCAGCCATCCGCAGCAGCCGGGTCACCATCACGGTCATCTGGGCCTTGTCCGCCCGCCCGTTCCCGGTGACCGCGGCCTTGACCTCGCTGGGCGTGTACGTAGCCACCGGCAGGCCGCGCCGGGCCGCGGCCACGATGGCCACCGCGCCGGCCTGGGCCGTTCCCATCACGGTGCGCACATTGTGCTGGCTGAACACGCGCTCCACCGCCACTGCGTCGGGACGGTACTCGCTGAGCCAGCGCTCGATCTCCCGCTCGAGGGCCAGCAGCCGGGGCGCGATGCCGGCGCCCGCGTCGGTGTGCGCCACCCCCCCGTTGACCAGGGTCAGCGCGGACCCGGGCTTGCCGTCCACCACGCCAAGCCCGCACCTGGTCAGCCCGGGGTCAACCCCCAGCACGCGCAGTACGCGCTGCCCGCGCATCACCGCCACCTGGCACCTGGCATAGTCACCCGTCCGATCGCACAGCGCCGCGCCGGTTACCCGCGCGAATAGTCCACGAACACGTGTTCGGTGGCTAGGCTACCGGCCGGCGGCGGGTCAGGCGGCGAACCCAGGCGGCGTGTCGCCGACGGCACCGCCGGGAGCCGACCTAGAAGCGGTCCAGCATGAACGGGGTGGCGGCGAACGCGCCGTCGAGCAGCGCGTCGCCCGTCGCGTCGCCGCCGGCCGCCAGGCCGGCCCGGCGCACGGTGGCGACCGGGGTCCCGGCGTACAGGGCGGCCAGCCCGCGCGCGCCCAGGGTCAGCACCCCGTCCCCGCCCGCGCCGCCGGGCTCAGCCGCCGGCGCGGGCGCTTCTTCCTCGCGGACCAGCGCCCCGCGGCACTCGCCGACCTGCAGCCGCCACAGCCCGGAGTTGGCCGGGCGGGCGGTGTCGGCTATCCGCAGCCGCACGGCGAGCCCGGCCGCCGGCGGGAAGCCGCGGGCCGCGATGGCGGCAGCAGGATCCACCACGCGCAGCATCCAGTCGTCGTGATCCACGGCCTCGGCAACCGGCTCGCGTGCCAGCCACCACACCGGGTCGGCCGGGCCGATCCGGGCGCGGACCCTTTCGGCGATCCAGCAGTGCGAGCCCACGATGCCCCACAGCGCGCGGGTCGTCTGCGCCGACGCAGCGGCGGCGAGCTGCACGAAGACCTCGTCGTGCCCGTCTCGCCAGGTGTAGAGGAGCAGGCCGTCGGCGGCCAGGTAGCCGAACCGGGACTCGCTGCCCAGCGCGAGCCGCAGCGACTGCTCGTCCCGCACGTTCGGCCCGCTGTCGCGAGCACCGCCGTGCACTCGGGCGAGGATCTCGGCGGCCTCGGCGGCGTCCTGCGGCCCCGCCCGCCGCACCCCGCCCGCGGGCTCGGGCCCCCCTGCGCCGGCTACCGGCGCGCCGGCCACCGCCGCGTCGGCCGGCGCCAGCGAGCGCAGCGCGTGCGCCGCGATGACCGCCTCGTGCGAGGTGCCCGCGATCTCCCAGCCCAGCGAGCGGTAGATCGGCAGCGTGGAGGGAAACAGCACCGACAGCGGGTAGCCGCGGGCCGCGATCATCTCGAGCAGCGCCGTGGTCAGCGTCCGGCCCACCCCCCGGCCCCGCTCCTCCGGCGCGACCGTGACGCTCGCCACCCCGGCCATGGGCACGGCGCGGCCGTTCCACCACTGCGTCATGTCGTGGAACCGGGCCGCGGCCACGAGCCTGCCCCCGGCGAAGGCACCCAGGAACCTGCGATCGGCGATGGCCGGTTCCTGCTCGGCCTGCCAGCGGTGGCGACCATCCCCCGGTACCAGGCCGAACGCGCGGACCCGCAGGTCGAACAGAGCGTCGGTACCGTCGGCAGGCTCCAGCGCGCGAACCGTCACGCCGGCCTGAGCTTGCAAGGCCCGCATCACCTCAGCCGAGCTTGGCCATCACGTCGTCGGAGACCGAGTAGTTCGCGTAGACGTCCTGCACGTCGTCGGAATCCTCGATGGCCTCGATCAGCCGGAACACCCGCCGGGCCTGCTCCTCGCCGAGCGGGACCTCCATGGTCGGCAGGAACGCTACGTCGGCCGAGTCATAGTCGATCCCGGCCTGCTGCAGCGCGGACCTGACCGCCACCAGGTCGCCGGTCTCGCTGATCACCTCGAGCGAATCGCCAAGGTCGTTGACCTCCTCCGCGCCCGAGTCGAGCACGGCCGCGAGCACGTCGTCCTCGGCCAGCCCGTCGTTGCTGCCCCCCTTGCCGACGATCACCACGCCCTTGCGGTGGAACAGGTAGGACACCGAGCCGGGGTCGGCCATCGACCCGCCGTTGCGGGTCAGCGCGGTGCGCACGTCAGAGGCGGCGCGGTTCTTGTTGTCGGTCAGGCACTGCACCAGGATGGCGACCCCGCCGGGGGCATACCCCTCGTAGGTGATCGCCTCGTAGGCGGCGCCGCCGCCTTCCAGGCCGCCCCCGCGGCGGACGGCCCGGTCGATGTTCTCGTTCGGGACCGAGCTCTTCTTGGCCTTCTGGATCGCGTCAAACAGCGTGGGATTGCCCGCCGGGTCGCCGCCGCCGGTACGCGCGGCCACCTCAACGTTCTTGATCAGCTTGGCGAACAGCTTCCCGCGCCTGGCGTCGACCACGGCCTTCTTGTGCTTGGTGGTTGCCCACTTGGAGTGGCCACTCATGCTTGTTCCTTCACAATGTCAACAAAGAGCTCGTGCAGCCGCAGGTCCGGCGTCAGCTCAGGATGGAATGCCGTGGCCAGAAGTGCCCCCTGGCGGACCGCGACGATCCTACTCGTGCCCGCGTCGGTGCCGAGTATCCCGACGTCCGGGCCGGTCTGCTCGACCCACGGCGCCCTGATGAATACAGCGCGCAACGGTGGCCCTGGCATTCCCCGAAGCTCGATGTCGCTTTCGAACGAGTCCACCTGACGGCCGAACGCGTTCCGCCGCACCGTCATATCGATTCCGCCGAACGTCTCCTGCCCGTCGATCCCGTCGACCAGCCGGTCCGCCAGCATGATCATCCCGGCACAGCAGCCGAACGCGGGCAGGCCGGCCTCTATCCGCTTGCGTACCGGCTCCATCAGGTCGAAGGCCGCGGCCAGCTTCCAGATCGTGGTGGACTCGCCGCCCGGGATGATCAGGCCGCCGATCTCGTCGAGTTGCTCTGGCCTGCGCACTGGCACCGCCGCGGCACCCACGGCGGCCAGCGCGCGCAGGTGCTCGGCGACGTCACCTTGCAGCGCGAGCACGCCGACGAGCGGCCAAGCGCGAGCGCGGGGCCGGCCGGATCGCGGTGCCGCGTCACCATCCGCGGCCGGCGTAGTGCTGCTCGGGCGGCAGCGTGTCCAGGTTGATGCCCACCATGGGCTCGCCGAGCCCGCGGGACACCTTGGCGATCACGTCGGGGTCCTCGTAGAACGTGGTGGCCTTGACGATCGCGGCCGCCCGGGCGGCCGGGTCGCCGGACTTGAAGATGCCCGATCCCACGAACACCCCTTCGGCGCCGAGCTGCATCATCATCGCGGCGTCCGCGGGGGTCGCGATCCCGCCCGCGGTGAACAGCACGACGGGCAGCCTGCCTGCCGCCGCGACTTCGGCGACCAGCTCATAGGGCGCGCGCAGCTCCTTGGCCGCCGAGTACAGCTCGTCGGCAGGCAGCCCGGCCAGCGTGGCGATCTGCGTACGCATGTGCCGCATGTGCCTGGTCGCCTCGACGACGTTGCCGGTACCGGCCTCGCCCTTCGACCTGATCATCGCCGCGCCCTCGGCGATCCGGCGCAGCGCCTCGCCCAGGTTGGTGGAGCCGCAAACGAACGGCACGGTGAACTTCCACTTGTCTACGTGGTGAGCCTCGTCAGCCGGGGTGAGCACCTCGGACTCGTCGATGTAGTCCACGCCGATGGCCTGCAGCACCTGGGCCTCGACGAAGTGACCGATCCGGCACTTGGCCATGACCGGGATGGACACCGAGGCGATGATCTGCTCGATCATGTCGGGGTCGCTCATCCGCGCGACGCCGCCCTGGGCCCGGATGTCGGCGGGCACCCGCTCCAGCGCCATCACCGCGACCGCCCCGGCATCCTCGGCGATCTTGGCCTGGTCGGGCGTGACGACGTCCATGATCACGCCGCCCTTGAGCATGTCGGCCATGCCTCGCTTGACCCGTGACGTCCCGGTAAGCGCACTGTCATCCGGATCTTGCGCCGCGCCTGGACGGGCGTCGCCGGGAGAAGCATGCGCGGAAGTAGTGACAGACACGGTGAGAACCTCACTTGATCACTGATAGCTGCTCCTCCATGGTAGTTCCGGGCGGGCAACTCGCGACCGCAGCAGGACTCTTGCCGACGGCCGGGTGATCAGGGCCGGGCCAAAACAGGCCCTTGCCAAGGGTTGGCTGTCGCTTGACAATGTGGGCGGATCCCGGACAACGGGATGCGCTCGCATCGGGGGGGTTGCGCCTCGACTGCCCGGCACGGGTGCACGGTGGTCTTACGACAAGGAGACGGAATTGGTTTCCATCAAGAACCAGCTCATCCGCGCTGCCGCGGTCGGCGCCGTGGCCGCGGCGGCGATAGCGGGAGTCGTGGCGCCTGCCTCGGCATCGGCAGGCATGCACGTGGCCGCGGTCACCCGCGTCGCGGTCAAGGGGCCCAACACCAACATCACGGGATCACCGGCGAAGTGGATGCCCACCAAGCTGACCGGCCCGCCGATAACCGGCAAGTGCACGGCGACGAACTTCACCGTGAGCATGACCAATAAGACGAAGAAGGCCCAGTCCATCCAGGTCAACACGGGCACGGGGAAGATGCCCTTCACGAAGATCCCGGCCGGCAAGGCCGTCGCAGTCTGCGGCAAGGGCCCGAAGGGGGCCAAGGCCATGTTCTTCATCACGGGCTCGAAATCGGTCCTGACCGTAACCCTCAGCTAGCGCGTCAGCCAACATGCCGCGGCTGACCGTCAGCCGGTCAGCCGCGGCATGTCGGCACCGTCGGCGGCCGGCTCGATCAGGGAGTCGTCGATCTCGAAGAACTCGGGGACCGGTGCCCGCCCGGCCAGCCGCAGCGCCCGGACCAGGAACCGGCGCCGGGCCGAGATGACCGCGGACACCGCCTCGTTGTAGAACTTCCTGGCCAGGAAGACCTGGTGCGCGGCCGCCTCCAGCTCGGCGAGCAAATCCTCCGCGCCCTGGTCGCCGTTCAGCGAGGCGCGGAAGTCCGGCTGGCCGAACGCCGCGCGCAGCGCACGGGACAGGTCGCTTTCGGCCAGCTCGCGCTGCCGGGTCCCGGCCCTGGCGTCGTGCGCGGCCTCGGCCAGCAGCACGCTCGTCGCCGGGTCGAGCAGCCCGGAGGAGGCCAGTTCCGCCGCGACGCAGTTGCGCCGCAGCAGCGCGGCGTCCAGCGCGGCCCGGGCCGCCTCAAGCCTGGCGTGCAGCCGGTCCAGCCGGCCCGCCCGCCAGGACACGTAGACGGCGAGCAGCACCACGACGGCGGTGACCAGGACGATGTCAAACACTGAGCATCACCGGCCGCGCGCCGCCACCGCCGCCACCCGGACCTGGCTCGTGCCCGAGACCACCGTCTCGTACACCCGCACCACGTCCCGCGCCACCACCGGCCAGTCGTAGCCGCGGACCGCGTCAGCGGCGGCCGCGGACAGGGTGGCCCGGCGCTGCGGGTCGTCGAGCAGCAGCCCGGCCGCCGTGGCCAGCTGGCCAGGATCCCCCACCGCGAACAGCTCACCTGCCTGGCCGCCGCGCAGCACCTTGCGGAACGCCTCGATGTCGCTGGCGACGATGGGCGCGCCGGCCGCCATCGCCTCGGCCAGCACGATCCCGAAGCTCTCCCCGCCGGTGTTGGGCGCGCAGAACACGTCCACCGAGTGCAGCACGCGCGCCTTGTCCTCCTCGCTCACCATGCCGAGCATGACCACCCGGTCCCGCAGCCCTGCGTCGACCCGGTCGAGCGCGTCGGCGGCGTCGCCGCGGCCCGCGATCAGCAGCCGCAGGCCCGGCCGCAGCGGTGCCATCTCGCCGAACGCTCGCAGCAGCACCGGCAGGCCCTTGCGCGGCTCGTCGAACCGCCCGAGGAAGCCGAGCGCCCCGCCCGGGCCGGGCCAGCCGGGCAGCGGATCGGCCTTCACGAACTTGCGTACCGCGACGCCGTTCGGGATGAGGACCGCATCGCCGCCCAGGTGCTCGACCAGCGTCCGGCGAGCGGCCTCGGACACGGCGATCCTGGCGCTGATCTTCTCCAGCGCCGACTGCAGCATGGGCTCGGCCGCGTGCATGAAGCGCGAGCGCGGGTTGGCGGTGTGGAAGGTGGCGACGATCGGGCCGGTGGCGACCCAGCAGGCCAGCAGGGACAGGCTCGGCGCCGCGGGCTCGTGCACGTGCAGCACGTCGAAGTCGCCGTCCCGGACCCACCGGCGCACCCGGCTGGCGGACACGAAGCCGAACGACAGCCTGGCTACCGAGCCGTTGTAGGGGACGGGCACCGCGCGCCCGGCGGGAACGACGTATCCGGGCAGCGGGACGTCGTCGTCGGCGGGGGAGATCACCGAGACCTGGTGTCCGAGGTCGATGAGTGTCTCGGCCAGGTCCCTGACGTGCTGCTGCACCCCGCCGGGAACGTTCCAGGTGTAGGGGCAGACGATGCCGATCCTCATGGGCCGCCCGCCGGATCCGCCGCGTCCGCCGCCGCGGCGTTCGCCTTCGCCACCGATGCCGCCAGCCGGGCCGGGTCGAGATCGCTGCTGAACACAGGCTGCAGCATGTGCCAGTCCTGCGGGTGCGCGGTGATCGCGGCCTCGAACACGCTGGCCAGCTGCTGCGTCATCACCGCGATCTTCTCCTGCCTGGATCCCTGGCTGGGCACCGGGATCTCCTCGTGGATGTGGGCTCCCCAGCACGAGCCCTCATACCACAGTGTGACAGGCATCAGGGCCGCCCCGGTCTGCACGGCGAGCGCCGCGGACCCGCCCATCATCCTGGCCTTCTCGCCGAAGAACTCCACCTCGATGCCGCTGCCGGTGACGTCCCGGTCGGCAAGCAGGCATACCAGGCGGCCGGCCCTCAGCCGCTGGGCGAGCACGCCGAACCTGCTCACGCCGCCGGTGGCCGGCAGCACCTCCATGCCCAGGCTCTCCCGGAACGCGACGAACTTGTCGTAGACCGAGTCGGGCTTGAGCCGCTCGGCCACCGTGGTGAAACGGTCCGCGCCGCGGGCCACGATCCAGGCGCCGGCGTGCTCCCAGTTGCCCATGTGCGGCAGCGCGAAGATCACTCCCCGGCCTGCGGCCAGGTGCGCGAACGCCGTCTGCTCCTCGCCGGTGCAGCGCATGTCCCCGAGGATCCGCTCGCGGCTGATCACCGGCAGCCTGAATACCTCGAGCCAGTACCGGGCGTAGGACCGCATCCCCTCGCGGGACAGGGCGCGCAGCTGCTTGCCTGTGGCCTGCGGCCCGGTCACCCGGCGCAGGTTCGCCTCGAGTACCTGCACCCGCGGCCCCTGCCTGCGCCAGGCGATATCGGCCGCGAACATGAACGCGCCGCGGGCCCACGACTCGGGCACCCGGCAGATCAGCTTCCAGCCCAGGGTGTATCCCAGGCCGATCAGGCGCTCGCTGGACGTCGGCATTACCTCTCCCTGGGTTCTCCTGCCATAATGGCCTGCCGCACGGCGAACACGCGCTGCCCGAACGTCACGGTGCTCAGCACGGCCAGGATCCACAGCCCGACCGGGAGAATGTAGGGGACGCCGAGCCCGGACAGGCCTGCCGCCACCAGGGCGATCAGCAGCCGTTCGGTGCGTTCGGCGATGCCGACGTCGCAGCGGTAGCCGAGGCCTTCGGCGCGCGCCTTGGCGTACGACACCAGCGATCCCGAGACCAGGCAGAACAGCGCCACCCCGGCCAGCAGCAGGTTGTGGCCGCCGAGCACGAACCACAGCGTGAGCCCGGCGAAGACCGACGCGTCCGCCACCCGGTCCAGGGTGGAGTCGAGGAACGCCCCCCACGGGCCGCTCGTCCCCTTGATCCTGGCCAGGGTCCCGTCCAGCATGTCGGCGAACGTGAAGAACCAGCAGACCATCGTGCCGGCGAACAACTCGCCGATCGGGAACAGGGCCAGCGCGCCCGCCGAGACGCCCAGCGTGCCGATCACCGTCAGCGCGTTCGGCGTGATGGGCGTGCGCGCAAGCGCCCGGCCAACCGGGTTCAGGACCCGTTCGAGGGCGGGGCGAACAGCTTTCAGCATGGCCGTCCGATACTACTGTCGTGCCGGCCCGCCGCCCGCCGCGACGCGGCTGGCCGCCGCCCCGGGACCCCGCGATTGAGGCCTGGGGCTTGTGGCGGGGCGGCCGACAGGTAAAGGGTAGTTGTGCAGGACACCAGACCAGACTTAACAGGAGGCGACGCGAGTGGCGGACAAGACAGGCGCCGGAGCCGCGGGCAGCTCGCAGGCGGCCGGCCAGACAAGCCCGGGCGGCGTACGGAACGTCGCGCTGGTCGGCCATTCGGGTGCGGGCAAGACAACTCTCGTGGAGGCGCTGCTCGTTCACGCCGGGGTCATCCAGCGCGCGGGGCGGGTGGAAGACGGCACCACCGTCAGCGACTACGACGAGGTGGAGGTCAGGCAGCAGCGCTCGGTCAATCTGACCCTGGCGCCGCTGACCCACGGGGGGATCAAGGTCAACCTGCTGGACACGCCCGGCTACGCCGACTTCACCGGCGACCTGCGGGCCGGCCTGCGGGCCGCGGACGCGGCGATATTCGCCGTCTCGGCGGCTGACGGCGTGGACGGCCTGACCCGGATGCTCTGGGAGGAATGCGCCGGGGTGGGGATGCCGCGGGCCGTGGTCATCACCAAGATCGATCATCAGCGAGGCGACTTCGACGAGGCCCTGGCCGCGTGCCGGGACGCCTTCGGCGAGGCGGTGGCGCCGCTGTACCTGCCCGTGACGGGGGACGACGGCGTGCCCCGCGGCCTCATCGGGCTGCTCTCCGAGCGTTTCTATGACTACTCGGGCGAGGGCCGCGCCGAGCGCGATCCCGAGCCCGGGTACGCCGACCGGACGGCGGAGCTGCGCGGCGAGCTCATCGAGGGAATCATCCAGGAGAGCGAGGACGAGACCCTCATGGACAGGTACCTGTCCGGCGAGGAAATCGACCCCAAGGTGCTCATCGAGGACCTGGAGAAGGCGGTGGCGCTGGGCAGCTTCTACCCGGTGCTGGCCACCGCGGCCACCCGCGGGATCGGCCTGGAAGAGCTGCTCGAGATCATGACCCAGGCGTTCCCGTCGCCCAGCGAGCACCCCCTGCCCCCGGTCACCACGCTCGACGGCAAGCCGGTCAGCGGCCTGTCCAGCGACTCGAAGGGCCCGCTGCTCGCCGAGGTGGTGAAGACCACGTCCGACCCGTACGTGGGGCGGATCAGCCTGGTCCGCGTGTTCTCCGGCACGCTGCGGCCGGATGCGACCGTGCACGTGTCCGGGCACGGAATGGCCGAGCGCGGCCACGCCGACCACGACACCGACGAGCGGGTCGGCGGGCTCACCACGCCGCTCGGCAAGCAGCAGCAGCCGACCTCGCAATGCGTCGCCGGCGATATCTGCGCGGTGGCCAAGCTCGGCACGGCCGAGGCAGGCGACACGCTATCCGACGCGTCGCGCCCGCTGCTCATGCAGCCGTGGTCGGTGCCCGAGCCGCTGCTGCCGATCGCGATCACCGCCAAGTCCAAGGCGGACGAGGACAAGATGTCGCAGGCCCTGGGGCGGCTGGTGGCCGAGGACCCGACGCTGCGGCTGGAGAATAATTCCGACACCCACCAGCTGGTGCTGTGGACGATGGGCGAGGCGCACGCCGACCTGGTGCTCGACCGGCTGTCCAGCCGGTACGGGGTGGCGGTCGACAGGATCGAGGTCAAGGTGCCGCTGCGGGAGACCGTGGCGGGCAAGGCCAGCGGGCTGGGCCGCAACGTCAAGCAGAGCGGCGGCCACGGCGAGTACGGCATCGCCAACGTCGAGGTCGAGCCGCTCCCGTCGGGATCCGGCTTGGAGTTCGTGGACAAGATCGTCGGCGGCGTGGTGCCCAGGCAGTTCATCCCCTCGGTGGAGAAGGGCGTCCGGGCGCAGATGGAGCAGGGCGTCATCGCCGGCTACCCGATGGTCGACATCCGGGTCACCCTCTTCGACGGAAAGGCGCACTCGGTGGACTCCTCCGACATGGCGTTCCAGAAGGCCGGCCGGGCCGCGCTCAGGGACGCCGTGGACAAGGCGAAGGGTGTGCTGCTCGAGCCGGTGGACGAGGTGTCGGTCCTGGTCGCCGACGACTCCGTGGGCGGCATCATGTCCGACCTGTCGTCGCGGCGCGGCCGGGTGATCGGCACCGAGCCTGTCGGGTCCGGGCGCACGCTAGTGCGGGCGGAGGTCCCGGAGCTCGAGATCCTCAGGTACGCGATCGACCTGCGGTCACTGTCGCACGGTACCGGCTCGTTCAGCCGCAGCTACCTGCGGCACGAGCCGCTGCCCGCGCACATCGCGGAGAAGGTGGCGAAGGACGCCGCCAGCTGAGCGGTTGACGGTCAGTCGGCCGGCCAGGCTTCGGCGATGAGCTTGCGGGTGTCCGCGAGCAGTTCGGGGAGGACCTTGGTGCGGCCGACGACCGGCATGAAGTTGGTGTCGCCGCCCCATCTCGGGACCACGTGCTGGTGCAGGTGGGCGGCGATGCCGGCGCCGGCCACGCCGCCGAGGTTCATGCCGACGTTGAAGCCCTGGGCGCCGGAGGCCTCGCGCAGGGCGCGGATCGCGCGCTTGGTGTGCGCGGCCAGCTCCGCTGTCTCGGGCTCGGTGAGATCGACGTAGTCGGCCACGTGCCGGTACGGGCAGACCATGACGTGACCGCCGTTGTACGGGTAGAGGTTGAGCACGGTGTAGGTCAGCTCCCCGCGCGCGACCACCAGCCCCTCGTCGCCGGGCAGTCCCGGCGCGCGGCAGAACGGGCAGCTGTCCTCGGGCCTGGCGCCTGCCTTCGCGCCCTGCCCGTGCGTCTCGCCGCCGCCCTTGATGTAGGCCATCCGGTGCGGCATCCACAGCCGCTCGAAGCCGTCGGGGACGCCGGCTCCGTCCTGGGGGGACGCGCCGGGCGGCAGGGTGCTAGGCATGGGTGCAGCATAAACGCTGCCGGCCGGCCCGGTCAGACCTGCACGCGCTCGCGCACCGCGGTCACGATTTCCTCGATCGCCTCGCCCGCCGGTACCTCGTTGCGCTGCGAGCCGTCCCGGAACCGGAACGACACGGCCCCGGCGGCCACGTCGGCGTCGCCCGCGAGCAGCATGAACGGCACCTTCTGCCGCTGCGCGGTGCGGATCTTCTTCTGCATCCGCTCATCGCCCGCGTCCACCTCGACCCGGATTCCGTGCTCGCGCAGCCGCGCCGCGACCTCCTCCAGGTAGGGCACGTGCGCGTCGGCGATCGGGATGCCCACCACCTGGACCGGCGCCAGCCAGGGCGGGAAGGCCCCGGCGTAGTGCTCGGTCAAGATGCCGAAGAACCGCTCGATCGAGCCGAACAGCGCCCGGTGGATCATGATCGGCTCCTGCCGGGAGCCATCCGGCGCCTGGAACTCCAGGCCGAACCGCTTGGGCTCGTTGTAGTCGAGCTGGATGGTGGACAGCTGCCAGGTGCGGCCGATCGCGTCGCGGGCCTGCACGGAGATTTTCGGCCCGTAGAACGCCGCGCCGCCGGGGTCGGCGACCAGTTCCAGCCCGGACTCCTGCGCCGCCTCGGCGAGCATCTCGGTGGCGTGCGCCCAGTCCTCGTCGCTGCCGACGAACTTCTCCTTGGCCTCGTCCCTGGTGGACAGCTCCAGGTAGAAGTCGGCCAGCCCGTAGTCGCGCAGCAGGTCGAGCACGAACTTCAGCAGGCGCTTCAGCTCAGCGCCCACCTGCTCGCGGGTGCAGAAGATGTGCGCGTCGTCCATGGTCAGGCCGCGCACCCGGGTCAGGCCGTGCACGACCCCGGACTTCTCGTACCGGTACACGGTGCCGAACTCGAACAGCCGCAGCGGCAGCTCCCGGTAGGACCGGCCGCGGGACCGGTACACCAGGATATGGAACGGGCAGTTCATCGGCTTGAGGTAGTAATCCGCGCCCTCCACGTGCATGGGCGGGAACATGTTCTCCTTGAACCAGCCGAGGTGCCCGGAGGTCTCGAACAGCTCCGACTTGGTGATGTGCGGGCTGTTCACGAACTCGTAGCCGGCCTCGATGTGCCGCTGCCGCGAGTACTCCTCCATGACCCGGCGGACGGTGCCGCCCTTGGGGTGGAAGATGGCCAGCCCGCTGCCGATCTCCGGCGGGAACGAGAACAGGTCAAGCTCGGCCCCCAGCCGCCGGTGGTCGCGCCGCTCGGCCTCCTCCAGCAGGTGCAGGTACTCCTCCTGCGCCTCCCGCGACTCCCACGCGGTGCCGTAGATCCGCTGCAGCTGCGGGTTGCGCTCGCTGCCCCGCCAGTACGCGCCGCCGGTGCGCATCAGCCGGAACGCGGGGATGTCCCTGGTCGTGGGCAGGTGCGGCCCCCGGCACAGGTCGGTCCAGACCGCCTCGCCGGTGCGCCGGTCGAGGTTGTCGTACATGGTGAGCTCGTGCCCGCCGACCTCGACCGACTCCTCGCCGCTTGGCCCCTTCAGCCCGATCAGCTCGAGCTTGTACGGCTCGAGCGCCAGCTCGGCGCGCGCCTCGTCGGGGCTGACGACGCGCCGGGAGAACCGCTGGCCCTGCTTCACGATCTGCCGCATCCGCTGCTCGATGGCCTTAAGATCATCGGGCCCGAACGGCTCCGGCACGTCGAAGTCGTAATAGAACCCGTTCTCGACCGGCGGCCCGATGCCCAGCGTCGCGTCAGGGAACAGCTGCTGCACCGCCTGGGCGAGCACGTGCGCGGTCGAATGGCGCAGGATCGACCGGCCGTCGGGGCTTCCGGCGTGCACCGGCTCGACCACGTCGCCGGCGGCCAGCGGGTACGCCAGGTCGCGCAGCTCGCCGTTCACCCGCGCCGCGATCACGGCCGCGGCGCCGGTCGCCGACGGGCTCGCGGCCGCCTGTCCCCCGGCGGTGTCCGGCCCGGCCGCGGCGCTGACCGCACCGCCGTTCGGGCTCATCAATGCCCCGCCCGCGGTCGTGCCCGCCTCGACCACATGCTCGCTGCCTGCGAGGGTGACGCGAAGCTGGCTGGCGGACACGGCTGACTCCCTGGTTGGCACGACGGCTGCCCGGCGGGAGCGTAGCGCCCGCCCGTGCACAGATGCTATCTGCGCCGGGCGGGAGAACCACCCGGTTAACGCTACTGGCCTGCCAGGTCGATCAAGTCGTCGAGCACCTCGCCGAACCGGTTCGCCTGCAGGCTCAGGTGGCCCTCACCGGGGCGCAGCCGGGCCCGGGCCCCGGGGATATGGCCGGCCAGCCACCGGCCGTGCGCCGGGGGGACCATCAGGTCCTGGTCTCCCTGCCAGATAGCGACCGGGCCCGCGGCGGCCAGCGCGAACCCCCAGTCGGACACGAACGCGAGATCGTCATCGCGCCAGCCCGCGATGCCGCTGCTGACCGCGGATCGCAGCGAGGCAGCCAGGTGGCCGGCGTACCCGTCGTCCAGCACGGCCCGGTCCGCCGCGGAGACCAGCCCGCCCAGCGCGTCGGCCACCTGGGCGCCCTGGACGGCGCGCAGGCCGGCCGCCTCCCGGGTAACGAACGCGGTGATCGCCGCCTCGCCGTCGGCGGCCGCCCGGAACTCCTCGATGTTCTCCTGGCCCATCCCGGCCAGGAAGTCCAGCCCGTCGGCCCGGTACGGCGCCACGCCGGCCAGCGTGGCCGCGGCCAGGCACCGGCCGGGCAGCAGGGCCGAGCAGGCCAGCGCGTGCGGGCCGCCGCCCGACGAGCCGACCGTGACGAACGCGCCGCAGCCCAGCGCGTCGAGCACCGCGGCCACGCCGGTGGCCACGTCGGCGACGCGGCGGCCGGGCCGGGGGGTCGAGCCGCCATAGCCGGGCCGGGCCACCAGGATCGTGCGCATGCCCCGGGCGCGCGCCGCCTCGATGGTGCCCGGCCAGATCACCGGGCCGCCCGGTGTCCCGTTGTGCAGCACCAGCGGCAGCCCCTCGGGCGGGCCGGCCAGCAGGGCCTCGGCCCGGGCGCCCCCGGGCAGGTCGAGCGTGCGGCGTTCGGGCACGTCTGCCGCGCCTGCCGCGCCTGCCGTGGCGGGCCCGTCTTCTCCGCCGGCTGGCTGCCGGGTCACCGCAGTTCCTGCCGCCGCGTGCTCCGCCCTGTCACCATGAGCCAGAGCGTAACGGAGGGAGCGCGCGATGACGTGGCTGCTGTACGGGGCGAACGGGTACACGGGCACGCTGGTGGCCCGGCTGGCCGCTGCCCGGGGCGAGCGCCCGGTGCTGGCCGGCCGCTCGGCCGAGAGAGTCGGGGCGCTGGCCCGTGAGCTCGGCCTGCAGGCCCGCTCGTTCACGCTTGATGACCCCGACGCGATCCGGCGCGGCCTGGAGGGGGTGAGCGCGGTAGCACACTGCGCGGGCCCGTTCTTGGCGACCGCGGGCCCGATGGCCCGGGCGTGTGTCAACGCCGGCCTGCACTACCTCGACATCACCGGCGAGATCGACGTGTTCGAGGAGCTGCACGGCCTGGCCGGCCGCGCCCGCGCGGCGGGCAGCGTGCTGCTGCCCGGAGCCGGGTTCGACGTCGTCCCGACCGACTGCCTGGCTGCCCTGCTTGCCGAGGCGCTGCCCGGTGCCGGCCGGCTGGACCTGGCGTTCATGGCCCGCGGCGGGCCCAGCCCGGGTACCGCGAAGACCGCCGTGCAGGGCATGGGGCACGGCGGGCGGGCCAGGATCGACGGGGTGATCACCGAGGTCCCGTTCGGCTGGCGGACGATCCGCGCCGAGTTCCCGAGCGGGCCGCGGACGGTCGTGTCGGTGCCGTGGGGCGACGTGAGCACCGCGTACTACTCGACCGGCATCGGCACCATCACCACCTACACCGCAGTGCCGGCCGGGGCGCTGCGGGCCAGCCAGGTGCTCCGCCTGAACCGGCTGCTGCGGCTGGGCCCGGCGCTGCGGCTGGCCCAGGCCGTGGCGGCCAGGGTGCCCGGGCCGGACGAGCAGCGGCGCGCCCGGGCTGCGAGCGAGGTGTGGGGCCGGGCCAGCGCCGGTGATCGGGCGGTACACGCCACGCTGCGCACGCCGAACGCCTACGCGCTGACCGCCGACTCGGTAGTGCGGGCCATCACCCGGCTCGACTCGGTGCCGCCCGGTTTTCACACGCCGTCCACCGCGTTCGGCCCGCGCTACGTCACCGGCCTGGACGGCGTCACCCTGTCCGGCCCTGACCACCCGCCCGCGCCGGAGTAGCGTGCCCTGAACCCGCTGCCTGGCTGGTAGAACGTGGCAATGGCGTTCACTTCGGCCCGTGCTGGCGGTACGGGATGAGCGAGCTCGCGTCGCGCCCGCGGCCGTGGGTGCGGCGGATGTCCGGCCGCGATCCCGGCGAGGCGCACCGTTCCTCCACGCCGCTGGAGCTGCTGTTTGACCTGACGTTCGTGGTCGCGGTAGCGCGGGCGGGCATCGAGCTGCGCGACGCGCTGGCGCAGGGGCACGCGAGCCACGCGCTGGCGAGGTACGCGGCGGTTTTCTTCGGCCTGTGGTGGGCGTGGGTGAACTTCTCCTGGTTCGCCTCCGCTTACGACACCGACGACGTGCCCTACAGGCTGCTGACGTTGTTGCAGATGGCGGGCGTGCTGGTCTTCGCGGCCGGGATCCCCGCAGCGTTCCGGCACTTTGACTTCGGCACGGTCGTGGCCGGCTACGTGATCATGCGACTGGCGCTGGTGGCCCAGTGGCTGCGCGCCGCCCGCGACCATCCCGAAGGCCGCGCCGCCACGCTGCGGTACGCGGCAGGCATCACCGTGGTCCAGTTGTGCTGGGTCGGCTGGCTCTACCTGCCCGAGCCGGCCGGTCGGCCGGCTTCTTCGTGCTGGTAGCGGCCGAGCTGGCGGTGCCCACCTGGGCCGAGTTCGCCGGCGCGCACGCCCTGGCATCCGGGCCATATCACCGAACGGTACGGGGGGTTCACCATCATCGTGCTGGGCGAGGTCGTCGCGGCGATCGCCGCGGCAGTCCAGGAGGCGGTGGATCACAGCCGGGCCTCGCCCAGCCTGCTCACGGCCGCGGCCGCCGGGCTGCTGCTGGTTTTCGCGCTGTGGTGGCTGTACTTCCAGCACTACGCCGCCGAGGAAATCCGGCAGTCGCTGCCCTGGGCGTTTGCGTGGGCGTTCGGCCACTACCTGATTTTCGCCGCTGTCGCGGCCCTCGGCGCCGGGCTCCAGGTCGCGATCGGCACCCTCCTCCACAGCACCCGCGTCACGCCGACCTTCGCGGCCTTCGCCGTGGCCATTCCGGTGGCGGTATACCTCGTCGTGCTGGTCCTGCTCGGCACCCGCGGCAGCGAGCCCGCGAGCCTCTGGCTGACGATCCTCACCGCCGCGCTGATCCTGGCGGCCGCCGCCGCCACTGCCGCCCTGACCCTGCCTGTCAGTACCGTGATCATGGTCGTGCTCGTGGTCCTGTTGCTCGCCTGCAACCTCGTCGCCGCGCACCGGGCAACCCGTCAGCCGGGATCCTGACCGGCCGTCCCGGCCCCGCAGGAAACAGCAGGAAGCGCGGGCCCGGACACTCCGGCCGCACAGCCACGCGGATGCCTGCGCCGGTCCCTGCTTACGGCGCGGCCAGCCGGCGCTCGACCGATTCCACCTTGTGCTGCAAGGCGCCGGTCACTCCAGGACGATGGTCGATCTTGATGACCAGGCTCACCCGGGGCGCGGTCTCGCCGATCTTCATCACGCACGCCTTGATGAGGCTCATCACCTCATCCCAGTCGCCTTCGACATTGGTGAACATGGCGTTGGTCTCGTTCGGCAGCCCGCTGTGCCGTACCAGCCGCACCGCCTCGGCGACGGACGCGCCGACCGATTCTGTCCCGCCGAGCGGGGTAATGGAAAACGCAGCGATCATGGCCGTCATGGTCGCATACGGCCGCCGCAGCCTGCGGCCATCGCGTGACTCCTTCTCATCGAGGTCTTTGGCCGGAACTCAATGAGGATCACGCGGTGGCCGTCTCACATCACGGCGCCACGCTCAACAGCGGAAACATCGAACACCACATCAGCGGACGCAACCTTAACCGGGCCTGATGACAGTCAGGCTGCGCGATCACGTGACGGCCGGTCAGTCATCCCCTCACGCGGTCAGGCGTCCAGGCCTGGACGGCCACCGACACTGACATGTCAATCGCGAACGCGGGCGGCTGTGTCCTCGAAGATCGTCACGTGTCAAGGGCGGGCGGTCTTACCGGGCCGGGTGCCTGCCGGGTCGCCGCCGCATTCGCAGGGCGCTCAGGAGAAGGGCACCGAGGAACACGACAATGCCGATGAACAGCAGGTACAGCAGGCCCTTCACGACGACGCCCACGATACCCAGCACGATTGCCACGATCACCAGTAGCAGAAACAGGGCAATCATCTGATCCTCCGCTCATCCGGGCGGCTCAGCGGCGGGCCAGCCGCCGCTCACCGCCGCCGCCCGGCTGGTAGGCCAGGCCGTAGTGCTTGAAGATCGCCTCTTCGTCGCCCGCGGGCAGCTCGCCGTCGGTGCCGATCGACGGGGCATCCTTCACTTGCTTCTTGTCAAAGCAGACCTTGACGTACCCAGGCCCCACCGTCGCCTGGTCAAGGGGCACGAACACGAGCCGGTGCCGGGTCGGCAGGCCGACCTTGACCGTCCCGAACGACGGCAGGTCGGTGCCGGTGTCAACGTAGACGGCCTCCAGCTCGCCGATCTTGTCACCGTCGGCGTCAACCACGTCGTGGCCGCGCCATTCCCGGATGTCTGCAGCCTCGAACATGCCAGCCTTCCTCTTGCAGCGCCATACCGCTTCTCAATCGGTTCGCGGGGTCTGGACGACATCAACTGAGGTCAGCTATGACACTCAGCGTATAGCCGCAGTTCACGACCGTCCACACCGGGTGCATCCGGGTGGTTACCGCCATCGCGCGCCCCTTTGGGGGACTGGCCACCGACCCGCAACAGGCGCACGGCCGCGATCCCCGGCAGCGGTGAGCCAGGTAGTAGACGGCTACCCGGCGCCGATCGAGACCACGGCCACCGCCAGGACCGGCACGGCGCTTTCCAGCGCGACCACGCGCCGGGGCATGCCGAGCCAGGCCCCGGTGAGCCGCATCTGTTGCTGCACGAAGATCACTAAAGGCCGATCGCGACTCGCAACCGGCCTCTGACCTGGTGGGCGATACTGGGATCGAACCAGTGACCTCCTCGGTGTGAACGAGGCGCTCTCCCGCTGAGCCAATCGCCCGGCCGCGCAGCCGTCTAGGCGCGCAAGCGAACACAGAGTAGCGCATCCTGGCCGGGACCCCGGTCCGGCCTCGGCTCCACTGGCTCAATCCCGCATGCAGTGCGGTGTCAAGGACGGGGTGCACCATCCCGGGTCGGGCGGCAGCGTCGTCCTCACGCACGGCCGGCCGATTCTAGGCAGCCGAGAACGCGGAGGCTGTAAAAGTTTTTGCCCTCATGCGCGTCATACCTAGGGGCGGTCAACGCTGGGCTCTAGCAGCCCGCTGCGCTGGGACCGCACGAGGTAGGGGGGCCTCATGATGGATAGCGGTGTCACGGTCTCGGCCGAGCTCGGCCTCATGCTCGTCATCCCGCGACTGGCCAGCGTGCCGCTCGCGGCCAGCGTGTGCTACGCGGCCGACGACCCGTACGCGGTTCGCATGGCCTTCCACGCCGGTACGGACGAGGCGGTGGAGTGGATCTTCGCCAGGGATCTCCTCACCGCCGGACTGACCGAACCCGCCGGCGAGGGAGATGTCCGGGCCTGGACGTCACCATCCGGCGACGGCGGCGAGCCGGTGCTGAACATCGTCCTCTCGTCGCCGTTCGGGCAGGCGCACCTGGAGGCGCCGATGACGGCGACGGCAGAGTTCCTGCGCCGGACCTACGACGCTATTCCGGCAGGCCGGGAGGGCGACTTCTTCGACATCGGCGCGGAGCTGGACGGCCTGCTCTGGCAGGCGTAGCGCGGCCCTGGCCGCAGGACGCGAACCGGCCTCTGCGCGGGGGCGCCCCGGGCGGGATCACGGATCGGGGGACAGCGCCGCACGGGCAGCGAATGCATACGCGGCGGCGCGGGTGACCGGGCCCGGCGCCGCAGGCAGCGCGGCCCCGTCAACGGCCCTGATCGGCTGGATGTCCCTGGTCGTAGAGACCAGGAACGCCTCGGGGGCAGCGGCCAGCTCCGCCGCGGGAACGTCCCGCTCGACGCCGCCGAACCACTCGAGCAGCAGCGCCCTGGTGATCCCGGCCAGGCAGCCGGCCGTGAGCGGCGGCGTGACCAGCTCACCCCCGCTGACCAGGAACACGTTGCTGCCGGTCCCCTCACACAGGTTGCCCTGGGTGTTCGCGAAGATCGCCTCGCTCCCGCCGCGTTCGGCAGCGTAGCCGAGCGCGTGGACGTTCTCCGCGTACGACGTCGTCTTGATCCCGGTGAGCGCGCCGCGCTCGTTGCGCAGCCACGGCACGGTCACCACGTCGCAGCTGGCTCCCCAGTCGTTCAGCTCGCCGAGCGCGATGACGACGGTGAGCGGACCCGGGCCGCGCTGCGAGCCGAGCGGCGAGTCGCCGGCTGTCACGGTGATCCGCAGCCGCGCCCGGTCTGGGTTACCCGAGGCTCTCAGCACCGAGGAGACCCCGGCCGATATGGCCTCGGGCTCGGGAGCCGGCAGGCCGAGCCCGGCCGCCGACGTGCTCAGCCGGAGCAGGTGCCGGGTCAGCGCGAACGGCACGCCCCCGGTGACCTTGACGGTCTCGAACACCCCGTCCCCTACGGTCAGGCCGTGATCGAACACCGAGATCGTTGCCTGTGCGTCGTCGAGCAATGCGCCGTTCAGCCAGATCGTCATTGCAGCCTCGTCACCTGAGGCCGCCGTCGCAGGCCGCCGCGGCCGCCGCGCACAGCTCGGGGATGCTGGCGCTGACCGCAGCGATCTGCTCGGCGACCTCGCGGTCGGTGTCCATCCTCGGCACCCGCGAGCGGATCGCGGCGTGCACCGCCTGCAGCGGCGCGGCGGGAGCGGCGATGTCGGCGCGAAGGTCGATGCCCTGGGCTGCGCAGCACGCCTCGACCGCGAGGCAGGTGCGCACGTTCGTCACTACCTCGGTCAGCTTGCGCACTGCCGTCCAGCCCATGGATACGTGGTCCTCCTGCTTGCCCGAGGTCGGGATCGAGTCCACGCTCGCCGGGTGGGCCAGCACCTTGTTCTCGCTGACCAGCGAGGCGGCGGTGTACTGGGCCAGCATGAAGCCGGAGTTGGTTCCCGCGTCGGGCGCGAGGAACGGGGGCAGGCCACGGGAGAACGCGGGATCGAGCATCCGGTCCACGCGGCGCTCGCTGATGCTGGCCAGCTCGGCCAGCGCCATCGCCAGCATGTCGGCGGCGAACGCCAGGGGCTCGCCGTGGAAGTTGCCGGTGACCATCACCTCGCCGTCAGGCACGATCACCGGGTTATCCACCACGGCGGTGAGTTCGATCTCGAGCACGCCCCGGGCGTAGGCCAGCACGTCCCTGACCGCCCCGTGCACCTGCGGCGCGCAGCGCAGGCAGTACGCGTCCTGCACGGCGTGCCTGCTGTCCCGGTGGCTGGCCATCAGCGCGGAGCCGGCCAGCAGCGCGCGCAGGTTGGCGGCGCTGACCAGCTGGCCGGGATGCGGCCGGATCACCTGCACTCGCTCGTCGTAGGGCCGGGCGTGGCCGAGCAGTGCCTCCACCGACAGGGCGCAGGCGATGTCGGCCACCTGCACCAGCATCTGCGCATCGGTGACAGAAAAGGCCAGCAGCGCCTGCATCGGCTCGGTGCCGTTGACCAGCGAGAGCCCTTCCTTGGGCGCGAGCTCGAGCGGCTCGATGCCGTGCTCGGCGAGGACTTCGGCCGCCGGGCGGCCGCGGGCGTCCGCAGACCCCGTGGTCCGGAGCCTGCCTTCGCCGATCAGCGGCTGGGCCAGGTGCGCGAGCTGCGCCAGGTCGCCGGAGGCGCCCACCGAGCCCTTGCCGGGGATGACCGGCAGCAGGCCCAGGTCCAGCAGTTCGAGCAGCCGGCGTGGCAGCTCCACCCGCACTCCCGAATACCCCGCGGCGAGCGTCCGCGCCCGCAGCAGCAGCACCGCGCGGACGGTCGCGTCGTCCAGCGGCGGGCCGGCCCGGCCGCGTGCGACCTGATGATCGCGCCCTGCAGCCGGGTGAGATCGCGCTCCCCGACCGGCGTATCGGCCAGCGCGCCGAAGCCCGTGTTCACGCCGTACACCGGCGCGCCGCCGCTGAGCGCCGCGGTGACGACGTCGCGGCTGGCCTCCATCCGGCCCGCCACCCCGGGCCCGAGCTCGGCGCGGGCTTCCCCGTGCGCCACATCCACCACATCCTGAATGGCCAGCCCGTCGCCGGTGACGATCACTGTTCGCATGGCTGACAGCCTGCCACCAGGTCACCGGGCCCGTCGCAGCCCCCTGCGGTTTGCGCGAGTCCGCGGCTAGCGTCCGCTAGCTGTGTTGTCCGCCCGCCCAGCCGAACGTCGCGGCCAGCCCTTCCCGCCCGGCCGGCGTGACCTGCACGCTGCGCGGGCGCTGGCCGCGCTCGATCCACGTCAGCTCGAACAGCCGGGCGGTGATCGCCGCGGCCAGCGCGCCGCCCAGGTGCGGCCTGCGCTGGGTCCAGTCCAGGCACGGCCCCGCGAAGCGCCTGCGCGAGGCCCCGATGGCATCGATATTTATCCCGAACGGTGCCAGCGCGGCCGTTCCGCGCCTGGTGACCCGATAGCACGCGGCGGCCATGTCCGTGACTGGTCCTTCGGCCTGGCGGCGGCCCGCTCCGGGACCGGCCCCGGCGTCTGCCTGCCCCGTCTCGGCCAGCAGGCCCTCGCGCAGCAAGGCGTCGAGCAGCTCCACTCCGGCCCGCCCGGCCAGGTGGTCATAGCAGGTCCGAGCCTCAGCGAGCGCGACTGCCTGCCGTGACTGCCGCAGGCTGCGGACCCGGGCCGGCGGCCCGAGCTGAGACAGCGCCTCGATCGCCACAGCGACCTCGTGCCCGGCGAGCCGGTAGTACCGGTGCCGGCCCTGCCGGATCACGGTCACCAGCCCGCCGTCGAGCAGCTTGGCCAGGTGTGCGCTGGCCGTGGGCGGGCTCACCGCGGCCAGCCGGGCCAGCTCGGTGGCGGCCAGCGGGCGGCCGTCGAGCAGGGCCAGCAGCATCGCGGCCCGCGCGTGATCGGCCATCAGCGTGGCCGCGGGCGCGATGTCGGCCTCGTGCGCGAGGTGAGAGGCAACTTCGGACATGGGGCGAGACTATCCCGGCGATCCTTCGCCAGTGGCCGAACTGTGCAGGTGTAAGTTTGAACGTCGGCCCGGATCGGCTAAAGTTCTGAACGCACGCCGGCCTGGCCGGTGGCACGCGGACGTAGCGCAGCTGGTAGCGCATCACCTTGCCATGGTGAGGGTCGCGGGTTCGAATCCCGTCGTCCGCTCGGAGGCGCCGGATCTCGCCCCCGCGATCGGCGGGTCAATGCGGCTCTTCGGTATCGCGGGTGCCGGTATCGCGCACCCCGGGCGGCGGAGTGGCCGAGTGGCTTAGGCAAGGGCCTGCAAAGCCCTGTACACGGGTTCGATTCCCGTCTCCGCCTCGCAGGTTCCCGGGCCGTTAGCTCAGCGGGAGAGCGCTTCCCTGACACGGAAGAGGTCACTGGTTCAAATCCAGTACGGCCCACCCAGCACCGCCACAGGTCAGCCGCCATACATCACCCGGCCCGTCAAGATGCGTGTCCCTTCTTTCGTACCCGTTCGCGCTCCGCGAGCCCGCTTCCGGGGCTCCTCATTCCGGCCTTGCAGCTGGCCCTGGGCGAGCCTGCTGAGGCTGTCGGCGATGGCCCGCTGGCGGGCGTTGCTGGCGTGCAGGTAGACCAGCGCGGCCCGGGTCCTGCTGTGGCCCATCCGGTCCATCAGCTCGCGCAGCGTGGCTCCGGTCGCGGCGGTGAGCGTGTTCCCGGTGTGCCGCAGATCGTGGAAGTGAATCCGGGACAGGCCAGCCTTGGCCAGCGCCGGATACCAGACCCGGCGCCGGAAGTTGCTGGGCCTTATCGGCGCACCGGTCGGGCTGGTGAACACAAGCGCATCAGGCTGGCCTGCGGTGAAGGTGGCCAGGTGATGAGCCAGCGCGGGCTTGATCGCCGCTGGATGACGGGTTTGTGTGCATGTTCCGCGCTGACGGTGATCATGGCCGGATCCTCAGGACTGGCCGGACTCGTAGGTCTCGGTGAACAGGTCGCCCTGGGCGGCCCCGGCGGCGGGCTTGTCGCCGCCGCTGCGGCCGCGCAGCACGAAGGCGATGCCCACCGCGATCACAGCGCCGGCGATCGGTCCCGCGATGTAGACCCAGTAGCTGGTGAAGGTCGTGCCGACCAGGTCTGGGCCGAAGGTGCGGGCCGGGTTCATCGAGGCGCCGGAGATGGGGCTGCCCCAAAGCCCGGCCAGGGCGATGTAGCCGCCGACCCCGAACGCGCCGATGATGCCAACGTTCTGGGCGCCCGAAGCGGTGCCCAGGATCACGCTGACCAGGCCCACGGTCAAGATGAGCTCCATCCAGAACGCGGCTCCGGCGGAGTAGCCGGAGGCCGGGTAGTTGCTGCCGTACTTGGCCGAGACGTTGATCACGGCGCGCAGGAACAACGCGGCCAGGGTCGCCCCGGCCAGCTGGGTGATGACGTAGCCCGGCACGCGGGCCCACGGGAAGTCACGGCGCAGGGCGAAGGCAATGCTGACGGCCGGGTTCAGGTGCGCGCCGGAGATCTTGCCCATGAACAAGATGATGGCCATCACCGTCAGCGCCGGGGCCACCACCGCGGCGCCGTGGCTGATCACGCCCGGGAAGGCGTGGCCCATCATCCCCCCGCCGGCCGCCGCCAGCACCAGGAAGAAGGTGCCGAGCAGCTCGGAGAACAGCCGCCGCCACTCCTGCCGCGGGTCGTTGAAGTCGGTGATCCGGTCGATGACGTTCTTTTCGTAGCGGGCCAGTGGGCCCAGCGGGCCTGGCGCAGGTGCTTGCTGTCCTGCGGTCATGGCTACCTCCCATCGGGGTCAGGGGCGGGGAACACGCGCCCGGACCGCTCGCCCGTTCATCGCGGCATCCGTGGGCGTGCCGGGCAGCGTGCTGAGCCGCTGCGGTCACCCGGGCTGGAGGTGCCAAGTCATGACAGCCTCCTCGGCTTGGCCCAGCCGGCCAGGCGGGCGAGGGGTGCGGGCCTGGCCGTCCGGCCACAGCGGTCGGCTGCTTCACTATGCGGGCTCACGTCGTCGCGGACGCGGGCGTTTCCCTGGAACGGTAAACGGACCTGGTGCTGCCTTAGATTTCGGTGGTGGCTTCAGCCTTGCCGTCCTTGACTGCGCGCTGGAACGCGGTGTAGTCGCGTTCGTTCTGGTCGGCGTAGGTTTCGGCGAAGTCGGCGATGGCCTGATCGAATTTGGCGGAGCCGCCGAGGTAGGCGGCCAGCGCGATGCGGTCCCCGGAGCGGGCGTGCGCCCGGGCCAGGGTCCCCCCGCACAGCCGGGCGTACAACGTCATGCCCTCCGGGAGCATCTGCTCGACCGGAACGGAGAACTTCCAGTCCTTCAGCTGGCGGACGTAGAAGTCGCGGTCCACCTTGTCGAGGGGGTTGGCGACGCGGGTCCAGCCGAGGAAGATGTCGCTTTCGGCTTGCATCAGGTGCTGCCCGGCCACGACGCGCTCACCCTGGTTGCTGTACTGGCTGCGCCCGGCATACTCCGCCAGGACCGACGGCTGGGCCTCCTTCGCCTGCAGGAACAACGGCTCGACGCCATCTGCGGCGTCCATCAGCACGATCCAGGCGCGGGTGCCCACACTCCCGACCCCCACCACCTTGCGGGCCACCTGCACCATGGCGAACTGCTTCAGCAGGTGCCGCCGGTCGGACTGCAGGGAGCGCCCGTACTTGCCCAGCACGCCGCCGATCAGCTGGTAGATCGCCTCGGCCTGCACGTCGGCGAAGACCTCCTCAACCGGGACGATCATCGGCGGGTCACTGATGATCCGCTGCCGCCCGTCGACCACCGTGGTCAGCTTGCCCGCGGCCTTCATGCTGTCGCTGGTGTGCGCCTTGGCCAGCAGCTTCTCGGCGGCCTTGAACCTCTTCGCCTTCACCTGGGACCTGAACTGGGCCAGTACCGGCTCGATCTCCACGTGCGTGTACCAGACGTCCAGGAAGCTCTGCTCCGCGAACCCGCGCATCGCGGTGCGGTAACCCTCTCCCGCCGCCAGAGCGATCTTGCGGCACGCCTTGGCGGTGAACCCGTTGTCCCGCCCGGCCACCGTCAAGCTCGCGGCCAGCCGCTTGACATCCCACTCGAACGGCCCGGGCAGGGTCTCGTCGAAGTCGTTGACGTCAAACACAAGCCGCCGCTCCGGGGAGGCGAACGCGCCGAAATTGGACAGGTGCGCATCCCCGCACAGCTGCACCCGCAACCCCGACGCGGGAGTTGTGGCCAGGTCGGCCGCCATCGGCAGCGCCGCGCCCCGGTAGAAGGTGAACGGGGACACCAGCATCCGCCCGTGCCGCACCGGCACCAGCTCCGGCACCCGCGTCTTGGCCTGGCCCAGCAGCAGCCCGACCGGATCCCGCTTCCTGGCCGGGGCGAACTCCGCGTGCGACTCCAGCGGCGCCGCCGCCCGGGCATCCTTACCCCGGGCCACCCGGTCCGCACGGCTCAGCTGCTCGTCCGCCGCGGCCCGCGCCCTGCTCTGGCCAGATACCCGCGTGCCAGGCCTCCTGGCCGCTGCACGATCAGCTGTCACCGTCATGACCACTCCTCCGGTCCGCGGCGGCGTGATGCCGCCGGTCGATAGGCCCGCAGATGGCTCCTACGTTCTGCTACCACCCAAAGAACCACCGCGCAGGCGCGAGATCCCCCAAGGGGGTGAATCACGGCATCCGCGGTGGTATGGGTCATGAGCTCATATCCGCGCAGACCGCTTCGCCCCCAGCTCTTGCTGCGTTCTCCCTACGTTCAACTCTGCGCCGAATAGAAGCCACCGGCATCCTCCTTTCAGGGTGATTCCGCAGGCCGGGTTCACCAGGAGGCCGCTGTCTCGGCACGGACGGCGGGAGCACGGCAGGATCGGCGGCGGGCCCTTGCGCCGGAACTCGGGCGCGCCCCGGTAGTAACGTGCGAACCGGTACACGGTGCTGCCCGTCTTCACGAGTACGGGAGGGACCAGCACCATGCCGAGGAAGACGTGCTCGGAGATCAGCCCCCGGATCTGCAGGATGGTGACCCCCTCGGCGGCCAGCAGCACCAGCAGGACTGCGGCCGTCCCGGCGGTCAGCCGGGCGTTGGCCTCCGCCTGGTCGTGCAACGGCAGGCGCGCCCGGCGGTCGGCATACCTGGTTCGCATTCACCGTAGGGAGCGGCCCTTACAGGAACGTGAAACCGAAGCGCGTGGTATGCAACACCGCCACAACCGCGACCTGAAAATAGCGACAATCACTCCCCGATCGCAGTGGTTAACTGGGCGGCAAAACGAGCTTTACCGACGCGTGGCAATCAGTCAGCCAAGCGTGGCGGTATCGCGCCTTCATGGTTCGCTCACCCATGGCACGCTCAACCGTCGCTATCGTGGCGCCAGGACCGTGATGAAGTCCCTGGTCCAGCCGGCCAGGTACTGGTTGGCCGGGCGCGCCTGCCCGGGGATCGCGGCTCTCAGCCTGTGTCCCGGCTTCCTGGCCACGTCCAGCTGCACCCACTCGGGGTTGATGTCGAGTTCCATGGCGCTGCGAGCGCCGGCGTGGACCAGCGCCCGGGCCAGGGCGGCCGGGGAGGCCGACATGCTGCCCGCGAAGATGAGCTGGCCCGCCGCGTCCTGGCCCAGCGCGCTCCGCGCGACGTACTCGCCGCCGCCGAGGGTTGCTCCCCACCTCCCCCAGTTCGCCGCCGCGGCGGAGACTCGCCCGTGCCAGACCACGAGGCGCAGGTTCTGCCGGACGCTGGTCACGGGCTCACCGGGCCGGGGCAGGCCATGCCCCCAGGATCCGATCTGCGCGCTCCCGCTCCGGTCGATCACCAGCGACGCCAGGCCCCGGATCAGCGGGCTGATCACGTGACCCTCCTGCTCGTAACCGCCCGCGCCCGCCGACAGCAGGAACCCGCCGTTGAAGGCGGCGAGCAGCCTGCGGCGCTCTCCTCCGGTGACGGCCGGCCCGGCGCGGACCACGGCCAGGGCCGGATGACCGGGGTCCTGGCTGCCGCTGTGCAGCCGGTAGGTCACCGGGCCGCGAAACGTCGCGAGCGTGACGACCGACCCGTCCTGGGCGCGGAATCGAGAGATGACCACCTTGGCCGGGCGCGGCGCGGGCGTAGCCTTCGGGCTGGGTCCGGGCGACGCGGAACGAGCCGGGTGCGCCGGGGTGGCCGAGCCCGGGCTGGACGAGCGTCCGACCGGGCGAACACCCGCTGTCTGCGCAGAACCGCACGCCGCTACCCCTATGACGGCGAGCAGCGCCGCAGCTTGGCTGACCCGCAGCATCGGCATCACCTCAGCGACGCAAGACTAGCCGCTGGCGGGTGGGAGCGGTCAGGCACAGCGCGAGCCCGAGCACGCCCACGTCGCGCATCGTCAGGTCGGAGAGTCCGGCCTGAGCCGTCAGCCCAATGACGATCTCCAGCAGCAGGACGGCTGCGGCGCCCGCGGCGGCTCTGGGCGCGATTCCCGCGATCAAGGCCACGGCCAGGATCAGCAGCAGCCATCCGTGCGCCAGGACCAGGAGTACCGCCATCCCGGAGGCGGCCGGTACGAGCGGGACGTACCCGGTCCACAACGAGGGCTGCACGAGCTCGTGGTAGCCGAACCACGCCAGCACCAGGCCAAGCAGGATCCGCGCCACGGCCGGGGCCCATTCCCCGGCGACCTGTCCCGCGGGAACAATCAGATCTCGGCGTGCCGCCAGCCGCCTGCGGTCGGGGATGACAGCCTGCGCATTGCCGGGCGCGCCGGGTACCGGCTCACTGAACGATCCTTCCTTGCACGCTGGTGACGACGAGGCCGTCATCCCCCAGGTTGTAGTCGCTGCCACCCGAGTCATCGCCCAGCGTGGCCTCCACCACGTACACCCGGGCACCAAGCGGATAGAGGCGGGCAGCGGCTGGCGACTGGCCGTTCACGCCCGCGGTGACCGAGATGCCGGAGCCCCGGCGGTGTACCGAGACGGACAGCCCGGTCAGCGCAGCGCGTGCCGCGGAACTCGGCGCGCCCGGCCAGACCTGGTAGGAGTAGGACGCGAATGACTGGGAGCGGAGCAGCGGACCCGGGCGGCCTGCCGTTGCTGTGCTCGACGGACCCGGTGTGGCGGAGGGCGCGGATGACCCCCCCGCCCGGGCTGACGGCGTAGACGTCGCGCCGGCCGGGGGCTGCGTGCTCGTCCTAGCGAGGGAGCCAGGCGCCAGCCCGGCATACCGCACCGACCAGCCATGCACCGCGAGGACTATCCCGGCCACCGCGGTAACGGCCAGCAGCGCGAGCCCGCGCGGGCCTTCGGCCTTACCCGCGATTCCCATGTCAGCCCTCAGCCTCAACACGACACGCTACGCACGGCCGTACGCTGCCCGGGGCCCAATTCACCTGCACGTCAGGCGCGCCCGAGCCTGGGAACTGCCTGCCCGCAACCTGTCGCACGTGTCGGCCTGCCGTGGCCCGGTCACCGCGCTCCTGTTCCCTGCCACGCGACTTGCTCGGCCACGGCCGCATCCCAGTCTGAAGGTCACCCGCGAACCTCGCCCGCGATGACACCCGGGCCCCGCCCGGGCACACGGTGATCGTCACAGCTACGGCGTCTTCCCGGGTGTGTCAGGATGATCCGGGCGCCGTCCGGTCACCAGCCCGGCCTCGGCCACGATCGCGGTCGCGGACACCTCGCCGAAGCCGGCCCTGACGAACATCGCCGTCCAGGTCTCCATCGGCACCGGGCACTCCTGGGCCCGCAGCTCATAGCGCGCCGCGTTCTTGGCGATCCGCCACCACCCCCCCGGTCCCCTCCTGGCCAGCGTGGCGAGCTTGGACTTGATGATGGCCCGGTCTCTGGCCGAGGTGCCGCGGCCGAACATCATGTCGGCCACCATCAGCCGCCCTCCCGGGCGTAGCCGGCCGAAGGCGGCCGCCACTAGGCTGCCCTTGTCCGGGTCCCGCAGATGGTGCAGGGCGTAACCGGAGACGATGAGATCAATGTTGCCGGTCGGCAACACCAGTTCCTCGATGGGAATCGCCAGGGCTTCCAGGTTCTGCACGCCCTGTCGGTGTGCCTGCGCCTGCAGCCGCCGGACCATGGCCGAGCTGACGTCCACCGCCAGCACCTGGGCGCCCTGTCTGGCCAGCGGCAGGCTGATCTGCCCCGTCCCGCATCCCAGGTCGACTACCACGGCATCCGGCGTTATCTGCACTGCCTGGAGCAGCGCCGCGGCCACCTTGGTCAGGCCGGACGATCCGTGCTCGTCCCAGCTCACGACCCGACCCGACCAGATGCGGCGCTGCAGACGGACCGCATGCCGGGTGGCGAACGGAGCCAGGCGCCGACCTCCCAGCTCGCCATCACGCAACGGGCTGGGGCCCAGCACTTTACTCGCTGTCATTCTCGCAGACTAACTATCAACAATTAAGACAAGGTGAAGCCGGAGTTCATGAAGATTTCGTTAAATCGCCGGACTGCCCATTATCCGCGCAGCTCATCACATCAGCTCATCACGGCAAACCGGCCGGTCGTTGTGGCGGGTGACCTCTTGACCGCCTAGGCGACCCGCCGGGAAGCTTCGGCGTGGCGCATGACCATCCACAGTTTCCGGTAATGAACCCTGCGCCCGCACCTGGGACTTACAGCTGACGGCCAGCCCGAGGTCATCGTGACCACGGCGAAGCGGTTTGCTCGCGATCGCCGCAGTTCGGCATCCGAGTGCTTCGCGCAGACCCGCGACGCGCGTGAGGACGCGCGGGAGTCGGTACAGCTGACGATCGAATACCTCCGCCAACCAAAGTTGCTCGACTGGGTCGTGCCATGGACAACGGCAGCACAGCCATCGCGCTGCGGGATCACCTCGCGAGGCCAGCCAAACCCCAGCGAATCCGCACTGGGCGCCAGGGTGCCGCGATGACATCCGCCGTCTGAGGGAACAGCATGCTAGCAAGATCATTTAGAAGCCATACCAAGGGCCATCGTCACAGCTCTTCCGCCACAGCAGGCCACGCCAGGCTACGGAAATGCCAGCTTGGGCCGCTATCCAGCCTCACTAGGCTTCTTCCAGCAATTAGCCGAACTTCCCTGACACGGAAGAGGTCACTGGTTCAAATCCAGTACGGCCCACCAAGTTTCCGTGGCGCGCTAGGCGGCAGATCCGTGCGTTCGCCGGGCGGGTTGGCAGCGCATACTTATGAGGGATTCCTAGGTCACCGCTGAGAGGCTATGCGGGCGGCGAACCGGGAGGGCGCCTTGCTTGAGATTCCCTCGCCGAGCGCCAGTATCGGATCTGGCCGTGCGCCGTCATTGCGGCGAGCCGGGTCGCTGCTGTTGCGCGAAGTCCTTGCTGCGGATAGCGACCAGGGATATCACTCCGGATACCAGTGCGATGATGGCCGCGACGAGCAGGATGTGGTTCAGGCCGGTGGTGAAGGCCGAGCGGGTGATCAGTCCGACGACCTGTCTGCTATGCCCGTGCAACTTGCTGATCACCTTCCCGATCTCGCCGGATTGCACGGCCCCGGCGATCTGCGAGCCCCGATGAGACAGGCCGGGGACCGCGGCGACCCGGGCGAGCACCTCGTCTTTGACTTTGTTGGAGAACAGTGTTCCCAGCAGGGCGATGCCGGTAGCGATGCCGACCTGGCGGAAGGTGGAGTTGATGCCCGACGCCATTCCGGCTTGCCCTGGCTGCACCACGCCGACGGCGGTGGAGGCCAGCGGCGGGTTCACCAGGCCGACGCCGAGGCCGCCGACAATCATGCCAGGGATCAGGTGGGTCCAGGTCGATCCCGCATCGAGTCCGCGCATTAGCAGCAGCCCGACCCCGACCAGGATCAGACCGGGCCCGATGAGCAGCCGGACCGGCACGCGCGAGGTAAGCTGCCCGGCCGGGACGGCAGTCAGCAGGATGGCGCCCGACAGGAACATCACCCGCACGCCGGTGCCCAGCGGCGAGTAGCCCAGGATGTCCTGCAGGTAAAGCACGAGGTAGAGGAGCATCGCGAAGATCGAGGCGCTGAGCCCGAACGCCGCGACCGATCCGCCGGCGAAGGTCGGCAACCGGAACAGGTTCAGGTCGAACATCGGATGGGCGACACGCATCTCCACGATGACAAAGACGGCCAGCAGCACTGCCGCAGCGGCCAGGCAGCCGAGGACCAGGCCGCTGGAAAAGGATCGCTCATTGGACTCGATCAGCCCGTATACCAGGCTCGACAGCGCCACCGTGAACAGCGCGAAACCTGCCCAGTCGGGCCGGCTGGCATGCGGCGCCCGGGACTCAGTCACCTTCATCAGCGCGATGACGACGGCGATGATGCCGATTGGCGCGTTCACGAAGAAGATCCACCGCCAGGACAGACCGGAGACCAGCAGGCCACCGAGCAGCGGGCCAATGGCGACGGCCAGGCCGGTCACCGCGCCCCAGACGCCGAACGCGGTGCCACGGTCCTTGCCGCGGAAGGCATCGGCCAGCAGCGCCAGCGATACCGCGAACATGATCGCCCCGCCGACTCCCTGCAGGGCGCGGGACAGCTGGAGCATCAGCGTGGTGACGGCGAAGCCGCACAGCACCGACGCGCAGGTGAAGATGGCCAGGCCGATCAGGTACAGCAGCCGCCGGCCATACATGTCCGCGAGGCTGCCAGCCGTCAGCAGGAACGCTGCCAGGGTCAGGGCGTAAGCGTCCACGACCCATTGCAGGTCGGAGAAACTTGAGTGCAGCGCCCGCTGGATATCCGGCAGGGCTACATTCACAATCGTGATGTCGAGCAGCAGCATGAACGTGCCGAGGCACACCGCCACCAGCGTCCACCATTTGTTTCCGCGTTGGCCAGGGTCCTCGCCGCCATCTCTAGCCTGATCGCCGGGTCGGCGCTGCTCCTGGCCGGACAGATCTGCATGAGCTTCGGTCACAACAGGCTCCCGGATGGCTTGGGGACAGGAACAGCATCCGCCGCGCCGCAGCTCGCCAGGACGGTGTCCATCCGGGCGTCCGACGGCCAGGCGCGTCCGGTTCTGCCGCGATGATGTCGTGGTATCTCTCGACTCGTCACTGCAAGTCGACCGCTACTTCGTGGTGCGACACCCGCTCGTCCCACCGGGTGAGAGCTCCCCGGGCGGCTTCCTCCACGACGGCATGCTCGTAATCGTCTCCGGCGAAGCCCCGGACCGCGTCCCAGCTGGAGAACCAGGTGATGGAGCTGAACATGACTTCCCTGCTCTCGCCCCGGCGCAAGAGCCGGGCACCGCGGAACCCGCTGACCGCCCGCAGATGTTCGCTGACCTCAGATTCGTAGTGACGCTGGTAATCGTCGGCGGTCGCCTGCGGCGCCCATCCGCGCCATATCCGCGCGATCATATGCTCCTCATCCCCGGCCTCTGCGACGGCCTAGACGCAACATAACCGGTGTTGGACAAGTATCCTTCAACGTCCGGAGCTACCGCCGTGAGCGCAGCTCGCTCACCGGCGTCAGGTAGGCGGATGCCCGTATGCCGGTTGCGGGGACTACGTACGGGTGGCTGACCGCGTGATGGTGAGACGATGGCTGGAAGGCTCCGAAGCCGCCTGGCGGACGCCGGGGACTGAGGGCCTGGCCGGCCTGTTCAGCGCCGATGCGACCTGCCATTGGCAGGATGGATGGGCATCGAGTCCAGCGAGCGGTTAGGCACCGGGACAGGCTACAAGGCTGGACGAGCGTGGATCTGCCGCTGGCGGCCGGCCCGCTGGCCAGGCCAGGACCTCGCCGGCTTACGGCCCGCGTACACCAGCCCCTGGCCACGGTGGGCGAGGTGTCCGCCAGGGCGTGGGCTCCCGGCGTGACGTCGCGCCGCCGCGGGCCGCGGGCTGGGTGTTCTGGGCGGGCGTGGCAGACTTGCGGGATGGGATCTTGGGGTGGCCGTGAGCCTGGGCTTCCCCGGGCTTGCCGTTGACAAGGGCGGCCGGGCCGCGGCCGGCGCTGGCCGGTGACGTACGGTTCCGCGAGGCGAGGAACGCGGTCTATGTCGTCTTCTTCGGCAATGGCTTCCTGTTCGCGAACTGGGCCGCCCGGATCCCGCAGGTGCGCGCCGGGCTGGGCGTCACGCCGGGGGTGCTGGGGCTCATCCTGCTGTGCCTGGCGGTGGGATCGGGGATCGGCACTCCGCTGTCTGGGCTGATCATCGGCAGGCTCGGGGAGAGCCGGACGGTGCGCGTGATGGCCGTGGTCGCGGCCGCGGGTATGGCCGTCGCCGCGGTTGGCGTGCTGTTCGGCGCGCCTGCTGTAGCGGCCGGGCTGGCTGTGTTCGGGTTCGGCTCGGGGACCTGGGATGTGGCGATGAACGTGCAGGGCACTGCCATCGAGCGGGTGCTGGGCCGGGCCATCTTGCCCAGGTTCCACGCCGGCTGGAGCATCGGCACGGTGGCCGGGGCAGGCACCGGCGCGGTCATGGTCGCCGTTGGCGTGCCGGTCACCGCGGACCTGCTGGCCGTGGCCGTGGTGGTGGCGGTCGTGGTGCCGGTCGCGGCTCGCGGGTTCCTGCCCGGTACGCATGCTCCGGCGCCGGGTGGCCGGCCGGCCAGGCGCCGCCAGCTGGCGTCGTGGACCGAGCCGCGGACGCTGCTGATCGGCCTGTTCGTGCTGTGCATGGCGCTCACCGAGGGAACCGGCAACGACTGGCTCTCGCTGGCGGTCATCGACGGCTACCACAGCGCGGCGGTCGCCGGCACCCTGACGTTCGCCGTCTTCCTTGCCGCGATGACCGCTGGCCGCTGGTGGGGCCCGGGGCTCATCGACCGCTACGGGCGGGCGCTGGTTCTCCGGGTGTGCGCGGTCACCGCGCTGGCGGGCCTGCTCGTGATCGAGTTCGGCGAGGTGCTGCCGGTGGCGATGGCCGGCGCCGTGCTGTTGGGGCTGGGGACCTCGCTGGGGTTCCCGGTCGGCCTGAGTTCGGCTGCCGACGATCCCGTCCGCGCGGCCACCCGGGTGAGCACGGTGGCCTCCATTGGCTACGTGGCCTTCCTCGCCGGGCCGCCGGTGGTTGGTTTCCTGGGCGATCGCGTCGGCGTCCTGCACAGCCTCTGGGTTGCCGCCGTCGTGCTCGCCGCCGCGTTCCTCCTGGCCGGTGCCACCGCTCCGCTCACCGCCGACGGCGGGCCAGGGCAGGACGGACAGTGACGGCCGCTGCCGGCTCCGCAGGCGGGTGTTGGCCTGGCAGACCCGGGGGGAGCAACCACAGGGCTGGGACGCACGACGAGGCTGAACACGTCGCTGAGCCCGTGAGGTGCACAGACGCGCCACTGGCCGGCGAGATGAGGGCGACCCGCGTCCGGTGGGGTGGTTGCGGATCACGTCGCGGATGCGTATGAGTACTTGGCTGGCTGGATGCGCCAGGTTCTGTCGGGTGTGGCGGTAAGGGTGAACTCCGGCGTCGTGGATGCGCTCAACGCCGGGCACGCTGCAAGGGCGATGGCGGTGACCAGGAGCAAGACTGCGCTTGGTGCCTTGGCTAACCATGGCACGGGCTGAAGGGCCGCCGGGCGGGATGCACCGGTATCGGCGATGAGATGAGCTGGCATCATCGAGCACATGACCGTAGTGAAGATCAATGCGATCACCGTACCGGCCGATAGCGGGGACGAGCTGGCCCGCCGTTTCGCTGCCCGGGCGGGCGCAGTCGATGACCAAGATGGCTTCGAAGGCTTCGAGCTCCTCAAGCCGACGGACGAGCGCACCACCTGGCTCGTGCTGACCCGCTGGCGGGATGAGGCCTCCTTCGACGCGTGGCTGCACTCACCGGCGTTCGGGCAGGGGCACCGCTCCGCGGCTGAACGAGGCGGCGGCACCGCGCCTCCCCCAGTGGGTATCAGCAGCGAGCTATGGTCCTTCGAGATCGCTGGAGGCTCGGGCGGATGAGAGGGCGCCGGCCCCGGCGCTCGGTGGCAGATGCGGGCGTTGCGAGGCTCAGCCGATGCGCTCGGCCAGCGAGACGATGATCCCTTCCGGCCCGCGGACGTAGGCCATCCGCCAGGCACCCTCGTACTCGCCGATGCCACCGACCAGTCCATAGCCCTCGGTAGCTGCCCAGTCGACAGCCGCCTGCAGGTCGTTGACCTCGAAGGCCACGTTGCGCAATCCCAGCTCGTTGGCCATGGCGGCCGGTGAGCCCGGCACGGAGTCGGGTCGCACGAAGCTCGAGAGCTCCAGGCGGGTGCCATCGCCGGGCGGCTTCAGCATGACGATCTCGGTGCGGGAGCCAGGAATGCCGCAGACCGTGTCCAAGAACTCGCCCTCGACGAACGTCCTGCCCTCGACCTCCAGGCCCAGCGCCACGAAGAAGGCGGTTACGACGTCGAGATCAGCGACCGTGAGGCCGACGTGGTCGAAGCGTCGTACATGTGACATAGGCCCGTCCTCCCGTCGTCGTATCGACCGTGCATCAGTCACGGTAGGCGTTCTCAATACCTCTCGTTGCGGGACCTCCGCAGACGCACGCTATCGGCGGCATAACCGTACGATGTACGGGCATCGGACCGTCGCAGGACAGTCTCAGTGCGATTCGCCGCCTTCTGGGTGATCGGCCGTGTGCTGGCACGGGCAGGCTCAGGCCGCGCGGCGCCAGGCGTCCGCCAGCGCCGCGTAGCTGCCCTTGCGACGTTCCCGGTCCAGACTCGGGGTGACGACGACGATCTCGTCAGCCTGGGCGCGCTGCTTCATCTCAAGGAGCCGCCCGGCGACGGCCTTCGGCTCGCCAGTCACCATCTTGCCGTCATCGCGCCGGGCAGCGCGGAACTGCTGCGAGCGGGCGAAATCGCGAACTTGCTCCGGCCGCAGCGGCTCACGTATCCCCCGGCGGATGTTCTGGATGGTCAGTGTCCACGCCGCTTCGAAGTCAAGTATTGCCTCGTCATCGTTGCTGGCGAAGGCGAGCACCGACATCGCTGAATACGCCGATCCGCCCTCGGTGCGCGGCGTGAACGAACGGCGGTATTCCGTAAGCGCCTCGAACGCGAGATCGGGGCTCATGTGGTGAGCGAATACGGCACTCATCCCGTTGACCGCGGCGAAGCGCGGACCATAAGGGCTCGACCCCAGCACGAACAGCTCGGGCTGCTCCTCGACCAGCGGCGCGGCAATCAGCCGCGCGTAAGGGTGACCGGCCGGGAAACCGCTACCGAGGAATGCCAGCAGCTCACCGACCTGACCAGGGAATTCAGCGGCCGGGTCGGTGACCATCCCCCGGCGCAGGACATGCGCGGTGAGCGGGTCGGTGCCCGGCGCCCGGCCCAGGGCGAGGTCGATGCGTCCCGGGTACATGGCCAGCAGCGTCCGGAACGTCTCGGCTACCTTGAGCGCGGCGTGGTTCGGCAGCATGATCCCTGCGGCGCCGACCCGGATCCGCGATGTGCGCGCGCCGACGTGCGCCGTCAGCAGCTCGGGGGAACTGCAGGCAAGACTGGTCATGTTGTGATGTTCGGAGACCCAGTAACGCCGGTAGCCGGCCGCCTCCACGGCCCGCGCGATGTCCACGGCACCGGCCACGGACGCGGCCGCGCTCTCGCCGTGCTCGATCCCGACGAAGTCCAGTACAGCGAGCGGAAGCGACTCCTCGACAACATCCATTATCACCTCAATGCCGCACCGCCCAGCCGCATTCCCAAGGCGAATCGTGCCCGCTGTAAGCCCCGTGTCCCCATACCGGCTGACAAGTGGCTCGGCGAGCTCGAACATGCTGCCGACGCTGCACAGCCCGCCGCGGGATCGCCGGGCCGGTTCCCACTCCGATGTCGGCTCGGCACGCCACCGGGCAGCGGTCCGGTGATACTCGCCCGGATACCAGACCGCCACGGGGCGCAATGACATGCTTGGGATGCCGGTCCGCGCGGTGAAGGCCGCGCACAGATCCTCGCCCGGGCATTTGGACAGGCCGTACGCACGTATCGCCCGGCGCGGATGCGCGTCATCGACCGGGAAGTAGTCGGGAAGCCGCTCGCCTTCGGCGATGCCGAAGACCTGGGCGCTGGAGAAGTGAATCACCCGGGCCGCACCAGTGCTTTCGGCGGCCAGCAGGACATGCCAGGTGCCGAGCAGGTTGACCGCCATGATCTGCTCCTGGCTGCCCGCCGTACCGTGTGCCAGCGCGCCCAGGTGCACGATCGCCGCGCAGCCCACCGACGCCCGGTTGACCTCGGCCAGGTCCAGCAGATCCTGGCCGTCAACGCGGTCAAAGCCCACCACGTCGTGGCCGAGATGGTCCAGGTGACGGGCTATCGGGACGCCGAGGTTTCCGCGATGCCCGGTTACGAGAATGCGCATGCCACCATCCAAGATCACCGTGCCACTCGCGTGCCAGGGAGATGAGCGGTCAACTCCCGGTCACTTGCGATCACTCGAAACGGCGCGTCAGGCCGCATGGCCGGCCGTGTCAGTCCTTACACGCGAGGGCTCACTGACGCCCGCGGCCCGGATGGAGGCTGGAGAATCTTGACCATGATCAGGCAGGGATTGCCGGGCCATAGGTCGTGAATCTCCTCCAGAGGCTGAAAGCCCATCTGGGCGTAGAACTGTCGCGTCTGTTCGTAGCTGGCATCAGGCTGCGACGGGCCGAGCGCCTTGACCTGGAGCAGTTCTACCCCGTCGGCAAGAAGATCGTCCTCTAGCGCCGCGACCAGGGTCCGGCCGATGCCCCGCCGATGCACGGTGGGCTCCACTGCCATCAGGTAAATCTCAGCCGCCTGCGGGAAGTGGCGAGCCGCGAGCAGTACCCCCACTGGTTGTCGCCCTGTGCCAGGCACCAACGATCCAGGCGCGGGCCAGGCCAGGTAGGCGGGCAGCTCGTTAGCCCTCGCCACATAGTCCGCGATTGCCGATTCGATGCCGAACCAGTCAGGCAACGACCGCAGCAACCGGTCAACGGTGTCCGGGTCCCGTTCGCCGGTGGTCACGCGCCATGGACCGCCAGACCGGCTTGCTCCTGCACCAGAAGTCATGACCGCACGTTCAGATTCGTCACCTTCACGCTCGCCTTGACCCATTCGAAAGAAACCACTTAACCTCCGCGGCTCCCCGGGCTAGTCGCGACTAGTCCTACAATTCCGCCAAGCGCTGTAGTCGCGAGGGCCAGCGGCGCCTCGGCTGCCTTCTTCTGGTAAACCAGCACAAACGCCATTGAGCCAAACACGAAAACGGCAGCGGCCAATGTCGATACGACCATGTACCAGAGCATCTTTCGTGTCTGTTTATCTGGTGAGCCAAGAATGTTTTCGGCCACTTGCGTGCGCTTGTCGTTGGGCAGCGCGTCCATGACCCCCTGGGCGGCGGCCTGCTGCTGCGAGGGGGCCAGGCCCTGCACGACGCTCGCGGCCAGGCCTTGCTTGGCGTCGTCGGGCAGCGAGTCGATCACCCCCTGGGCGGCGGCCTGCTGCTGCGAGGGGGCCAGGCCCTGCACGACGCTCGCGGCCAGGCCTTGCTTGGCGTCGTCGGGCAGCGAGTCGATCACCCCCTGGGCGGCGGCCTGCTGCTGCGAGGGGGCCAGGCCCTGCACGACGCTCGCGGCCAGGCCCTGCTTGGCGTCGTCGGGCAGCGCGTCCATGGCCTCTTCTGCGGCAGCCAGGTGCTGCGCGGGAGTACTCAGGCCATCTGACATGGAGGCCTCCTCAGAAAAGGGCCGATCAAGATCAACGTGTGCTACGGCCGGGTGGGTAGCAATGCGATCGGCTAACTGTAACGATGACAGCCACGGCGGCAGGCAGTATCGACAATGCCACCGAAGATGCTCAGGAAGCAGCTTCACCACGGCCTGGTCTGCCGCGCGGAGCTTCACCGTATCGAATGCCCGGCCGATGGTCAGGAGCCTGACCATCGAGGTGTTTACCGGGGGTGGCGTCGTGTTGCGCAGCCATACCCACGTCTTCAGCGGCACCAACGAGGACAACGAGGCGTTCGGGATCGTACAGCTCACCACGCCCGCACCGAGGGGGGAAGAGCCCATCACCCTGGCCAGCAGCAACCCGAAGGGCGTCGTCGATCCCGGCGTCGGTCAAGGTCCCGGCAGGCCAGGCGCAGAAGACGTTCAAGATCCAGCCGCTCCAGGTCCGCAGCCCGGCCACGGTTACCCTGAGCGCCACGCTGCACGGCCAGGCCGCGCCTGCCACCGCCCCGCTGACGGTCGACCCGTCAAGCCTCAACCAAGTGTTCATCGGCTCCCAACGAGCAGGTCGATAGCCGGTCCACGCCGAACATCTTCTCCGGCGGCAGCTCAGAGGCCGGCTCGCTGCTGTTCAACGGGAACGCGCCAAGCGGAAGCGTCGTCACCCTGGCCAGCGGCTCGCCCGCAGCGTCGGTGCCAGCCAGCGTGACCGCCGCGGGCCAGCTCGCCAGCTTCACGATCACCACCCGGCAGGTGACCACCAGCACGCCGGGTACCATCACCGCCACGTGGAGGGCCAGGACCGTCTCGGTGAAGATGACCCTGCAGCCACCGCCAGCCCAGCACGCGCCGGCGTCTGGCGCGAGCTTCGCCACCGGCCATGTGGTCATCTTCCGCTGGCATACCCCGGTCGGCCTGTCCTCCCAGCTCCAGGTTGCCGGCAACCCGGCCTTCACCAACCCGGTCGTCGACCTTGACACCAACACTGCCAGGCGTGGGCGGTCACCTCGCCATTGCCGAGCGGGAAGCTGTTCTGGCGAGTGCTCGGGGTCGACGTCTTCGGGGTGGAAGGACCCTCGCCGCCGGTCAGGACGCTTACCATCAGGCCGCCCAGCGGGCCGCTGCCGGCCCGGCTGGCACCCTGAGGGCCGGGGCCATGCGATCTGGCCGTCCCAGCGGGACGTCGGCAGGCAAACCGCCGGGTACGATCTCGTCGGCCTGGTGGCTTCGGTGACGTCAAGTGGTGGATACTGCCCGGTGCGGTGGCGTCCCAGAGCCGGTGTAAATGATGGTGGCTCGGTTCCACGGGAGTTGTCATGAGGACTGGCGGAGCCGCGGTCATCGATGCGCTCCGGGCTTGTGGCGTCAACACGGTCTTCGGGATACCCGGAACACACAACCTCGAGATCTACCGCTACCTGTCAGGCTCTGGAATTCGCCATGTAACTCCCCGGCACGAACAGGGCGCCGGATACGCCGCCGACGGTTACGCGCGAGCGAGCGGTCAGCCGGGTGTCTGCATCACCACCTCGGGGCCCGGGCTCACCAACATCGCGACCGCGGTGGCGACCGCGTACGCCGATTCGGTGCCCATGCTGGTCATCGCGCCTGGCGTGCCCCGGGGGAAGGTGGGCGCCGACAGCGGTTGGCTCCATGAAGCCCGGAACCAGCAGATGATGATGAACGGCCTGCTGTCGTCAACCCTGCGGGCCGACACGGCGACCGAGGCGTCCGCATTCATCAGGCAGGCGTCCGCGTCCTGGCCAACGCAGCGTCCGCGGCCGGCGTACCTGGAGATACCACTCGACGTGCTGGAGGGCCCATGGGACGGTGCGGACAACGAAGCCGTCCAGCCACCTGCCCGGCGCTCACTGTCACGCGCGGCCGTGTCCGCGGCGGCAGGCAGTTTGCGGGAAGGCTCTACGGCGCTCCTGGTTGGCGGCGGCGCCAAAGGACGTTGGCCCGCCATTGGTTGAACTGGCTGAGCGGCTCGGGAGCCCTGTCGTTACCACTGTCAACGGCAAAGGCGCGTTCCCCGAGATGCACCCGCTGTCGCTGGGGGCGTCGATTCGCCTGCCTTCAGCCCAGGAAGTCATCTCGAACGCCGATACCGCGCTCCTGATTGGCACGGAGGTTGCGGACTCCGATCTGTGGGGAGGCGGGCTGAAGCCAAAGGGCAACCTCATCCGCATCGACATCGATCCCTGCCAGCTGGCGAAGAATCTCGATGACACCCTGCAACTGCTCGGTGATGCGCGAGATGTCATCGCACTGCTGCTCGGGCAACTGCGCGATATGCCGAAGAAATCCGGTCTAGAGCTCGCCGAGATCGCGGCCCGGCCCCGGGCGCGCATCCTGAAGGACATGGAAACGCAGGCCGCACCGTGGATCCCGCTGCATGCCGGACTGCGCAACTGCCTGCCCCAAGACGCGATCATCGCAGGCGACAGCTCGCAGGTCTCCTACCACGGCACCGTGCACTTGTGGCCGGTTTCCAGCTCACGCCGCTTTCTGTATCCCACCGGCTATGCGACCCTCGGATACAGGCTGCCGGCAGCGATCGGAGCGAACATTGCGTGACCCGGCCGACCCGTCCTGGCCGTGGTGGGCGACGGCGCGTTCATGTTTTCCATGAGCGAGATGGCAACAGCGTACGAGCAGCGCCTGGGATTGCCAGTGATCGTCGTCAGGAACGGCGGGTTCGGTGAGATCCGCCGGGAGATGGACGAGCGGGGCATCGCCCGGTTGGGAGTGACCTCGAGGTTCCGGAATTGCGGTCGGTTGCGCGCGCATTCGGAGTGCGATTCAGCGGGCCGCTCGATGGCTACGACGATCTGCCCGCGCTCCTGGCAGCAGCCTTCGAGGCCACGATCCCGACACTGATCGAGGTTGTCATCAGCTAGCAGGCGGCGCGGTGCCCCTCGTGTTGCTCCAGCGCTCCGGTCATGGACTGCCGCCCATCCGGTCGACCAGGTAATCCATGTCCACGTTCCATTTTCCGCCCCACACCGCCACATCTTCGCGACCAACCGGGTCGGGCAGGTCATGCAGGGCCGCTTCGGCCATCTCCGTCAGGCCTGCCTGTCGCAAGAGGTCGATCACGTGCTTCCTGGACAGTTGCATTGCGATCACCGGGCTCCCACTTGTGTGTGCCGGACCAGGTCAAAGCCGGCCGCTGGAGAGGCCGGCCCCCGGGCCCATTCGGCCGCGCGGACCAGCGCGTTCCTGCTGTCGCCGGTGTCAGCCACGCCGACGATGAGGGATCTCGTCATGGCGGCCCCCTTTGCCGGCGGACTTCGGGCGTCGGCCGTTATTAGGATTATTTCTGATATATTGACATTATGCTCTCTCCTATCAATAGTCAAGAGGTAGGATGACCGCGTGAGCCGAGCCAGCTATTACTCGCCCCGCCGGCAGCAGGCTGCTGCCGCCACCCGGGAGGCGATAATCGAGGCGGCGCAGGAGTTGTTCGCCACCCAGGGATACGGGCGCACCACGGTGGCCCAGATCGCCGAGGCGGCACGCGTTGCGGCAAACACCGTCTACACCAGCGTCGGCGGCAAGCCCCAGCTCCTGGCGGCGATCACGGAAGAGGGCACCGGCGACCCCGACGTAGCCGAAACGCTCACCGCTGTCGCCTCGACCACCCATCCCGCGGAGGTCATCCGGCTGACCGCCGCCGGAACCCGCCGGGTCAACGAGAGGCGCGCCAAGGCCGTCGCCGTCCTGCTCGACAGCGCCCAGGCCGATCCAGCTGCGGCCGAAATGCTCCGGATCACCGTGCGCCGCTACCGCGAGGCCCTCGCCGCCCTTGCCCGGCGACTGGGAGATCTGGGCGCGGTCGAGCCGTCCGACCTGAACAGGGCTACCGACATCTTCTGGTACCTATACGGCTGGACGTCCTGGCGGATCCTCATCACCGACCTCGGGTGGAGCTGGGATGAGGCCGAGCAGTGGCTGGCGCAGCGGGGCATCGACGCGCTGCTAGAGCAAGAATGCAAGCCGTAGGCCCCATTGCTCTTCGCCGCGCGGTGAGAACAGGGCGAAGAAGGTCAGAACTGCAGCAGCTCGCGGACCTCGACGTAGCCGTAGGTTGGCAGCCGGTTGGCCCACTCCAGCGCGGCATCCATGCTGGGGAGATCCATCACGTAGAAAGCCTGAATCTGCCGCTCCCCCTCGGCGAACGGCCGGCGCTGCACTGCCCCGTCGAGCGCGTGCCCGGCTATCGCGGTCTGAACCAGGTGAGCGCCGGTCGAGGCCGGCGCGAGTGCCCCGTTGAGCACGAACGCGCCGCTGGCCTTCACCTGGTCGTCGAAGTCGGCCCAGGCCTGGAGGTCGGACTTGTCGCCGCTGGCCGCGTCTCTATCGGCCCACATCAGCATCAGATAGCGCATGCTCTGACGGTATCGATGAGGCCGGACATTTGATCCGGGATGCAGTCAGGACAAGGCGCCTTCGTCTGCGTAGGACAGCAGGCGCCCGGCCGTCAGGCGGATCCAGGCGCTGACCCAGCCGGCCGTGGCAGCGGCCCGCACATCGGCGGGCACCTGCGGTGGCGCGACGACCTCGGCAGGCCCTTCGGTGATCACCGCGATGTGCTCAGGGTGGTCCCCTTCGGCGATCACCATCGTGACCCAGGGCGTGCCGCGCAGGTTCCGTTCTCGCACCGAGCCGGCCACGGTCGGCAGCCAGAAGGTAGTGCCGCGCCGGATGTAGACGGACATCGCTGCGTGCGGCCGGCCGTCAGCACGAGTAGAAGCGACCACGGCAAAAGCATGCCGGTCGAGGTAGGAAGCCAGCTGCGAGGCGCTCAGCCGTCGCTGCACGGGATAGGAACCAGCGGTCGCGGCGGTCGCCCGTGCGAACGTCCGGTCCTGAAGGTCGCCCAGTGGTTCACTCATACGCCAGTTCTACCGCCGGCACCCGTTCCCGGGCGGCGGCCACCCTGTCCCGCGCTCGTCATCGGGGTCGCTGGGAATGATCCGCCGCGCAGGAATAAATTCGTGAGGAACCTCATTATGACAGTCATCAGCGTGGTGCCTGGAGTGTGCAACGGGTCCGCGTCAGCAAGTGGCAGGAAGGCAGCAATGATTACGCCTGATCAGGTGGGTGACCGGTACCTCGAGGTTCATCACCGGATGTTCCGGGCCGTGAATGATGAGATGAGCGGATGCGGCCTGTCGCTGGCACGGACCAAGGTACTGCTGCACCTGCGCGAGCGGGGACCGGTCCGGCAGAGCGTGCTGGCGGCCGATTTCGGGCTGTCCCCGCACTCCATTACCGACATCGTCGATGGGCTGGAGCGCCTCGGCATGGCCGAGCGCCGGCCAGATCCCACAGATCGCCGGGCCAAGCTGGTGGCCATCACCGATGCCGGCCAGGCCGGCCTGGACGTGGCAAACGCCACCCGGCAGCGATTGCTTACGGAGGTCTTCGGTGCGCTGAGCGAGGAGGACCGGGCGTCCCTGCTCCGCCTGCTCGACAGCCTGGACGAGGCGGCGCAGCGGCTGATCGCGGCGCCAGCTGCGTCGGCGGTCCCGGCATGACCGCCGGTTCCTGTCCGGCCATCACGACCCACGTCAGTCACGTTTCTCACCTGGGGGTATAGCTCGATATGTCATCGGTTGCACCTGCCGCTGGCCGCCAGCGTTCCGCAGAAAAAGATCATCGCTGGCTGATCCTGGTCATCGTGGCTGTGGCCCAGCTCATGGTGGTGCTGGATGCCACCGTGGTGAACATCGCCCTGCCATCGGCTCAGCACGCCCTGGGCTTCCCGAATAGCGACCGGCAGTGGGTGGTGACCGCCTACGCCCTGGCGTTCGGCAGCTTGCTGCTGCTCGGCGGCCGGCTCGGCGACATGTTCAGCCGCAAGCGGGTCTTCATCACCGGCCTGGCCGGGTTTGCCCTCTCATCGGCGCTTGGCGGCGCCGCCACGTCGTTCGGCATGCTCGTGAGCGCACGGGCTCTGCAGGGCGCGTTCGGCGCCATTCTCGCCCCCGCAGCCCTGGGCACCCTGGTCAGCACCTTCCACGACCCGCGCGAGCGCGGCCGGGCGTTCGGTGTCTTCGGGTCTGTCGCGGCCGGCGGAGGGGCCGTGGGCCTTATTCTCGGCGGCGTCCTCACGCAGTACTTTTCCTGGCGCTGGTGCCTGTATGTCAACCTGTTCTTCGCCGCGATCGCCATAGTCGGCGCCCTGGCTTACATGCGGACCAACCGGCCGGCCAGCCGTCCGCGGATGGACTGGGCCGGAACCGTGCTTGCCTCAGCCGGGCTGTTCCTCATCGTCTTCGGGTTCTCCCGTGCCGAAATCGCCGGCTGGACCGCCCCCCTGACCATCGGCTCGCTCGCCGGCGGGGTAATCCTGCTGGTCTTGTTCGTGCTCGCCGAGCGCTGGGTCGCTCACCCGCTGCTGCCGCTGCGGGTGATCATGGACCGGGCCAGGGGCGGCTCCTACATATCGGTCGGGCTCACCGGGATCGCGGTTTTCGGCGTGTTCCTGTTCCTCACCTACTACCTCCAGCAGGTCAAGGGCTATAGCCCGGTGACCAGCGGGCTGGCCTTCCTGCCGATGATCGCCTGCATCCTGATCGCCTCGAACACCTCCAGCATCGTGCTGCTGCCCCGGATCGGGCCGCGGGCCCTCATCGTGACCGGCATGGTGCTCGGCGGCGGCGCGATGGCCTACCTGACCCAGCTCACCGTGACCTCAAGCTATGCAGTGGACATCGTGCCGGCGCTGGTAGCCATGGGCCTGGGCTTCGGCATGATCTTCTCGCCCGCCATCAACACGGCCACCGCCGGGGTTTCCCGGCAGGACTCAGGCGTGGCCTCGGCCCTGGTCAACACCATGCAGCAGGTGGGCGGGTCGATCGGGACTGCGGCCTTGAGCACGGTGGCGCTCACCGCGACCACGAGCTACCTCGCCACGCACCACGCCGGGCCGCTGGCCCAGGTCACGGCCGCGGTGCACGGCTACACCGTGGCCTTCGCGGTGTCCGCGGCGCTGTTCGGCATCGGCGCGCTGGTGGCGGTGCTGCTGCTGCCGTCCCGGCGCCGGCTGGCAGAACTCCGGAACGCGGCCCAGGCGGCCGGCGCCGCGCCAGCGGCCAGCCCGCCGCTGACCGACAGCCGCGCGGCCGTCGGCGACGTGGCTCCGGCCGCCGATCCACGCTGACCACGCGGTGCTGTCAGTGCGGCGGTCAAGCGGTGGTGGCTACGGGGGGCGGGCCGCTATCTCGGCGCTGAGGTCGCGCTCCGCGTCCCGTTCCGGGAGCCAATGAGGAGCCGGTCTGGCGTTGCGGCTGGCCTGTTACAGTCCGGGTCATGGACGAGGAGACCGAAGCAGCCGCGCCGAACAAAGCCATCGTTGGCGTGGACGGTTCCGGCGACAGCATGGCCGCGCTGCGACGGGCGAAGGTCATCGGCGCCGCGATGCACGCCGAGCTTTACATCGTTCACGTCCGGCACGAGCCCTACTGGTGGTCATTCGCGAACCTAACCCCGGCTGGCGCCGACGCCGAGTTCCGCCAGATCGTCAATGACCTTGCCGCTGAGGTGGAAACCGCAGTCAAGAAAGAGATGAGCACCTACCAGGGACGCTGGTCCTACCAGGCCCGCGACGGCAATCCCGCCGAGCAGCTGCTGGCAGTCAGCGATGAGATCGACGCGGTTGCCATCACCGTCGGCGCCCGGGGTCATCGCCCGCTGTCGCCGTATCTGCTCGGCTCAGTCTCCACCACCCTGCTGCACCGGGCACCGGTCTCGGTGCTCGTCGTGCGCGGCCCGGACCCGTCCCCCTCCCCGTCGGCCGACGGCATCTGACCGGCTCGCCGCTGCGTTCGCCGCAGGCGGCAACGCCGTGACCATCGTGAACCTGGTTTCGGGGGTAAAAGGGCCGCGGCACCGTGCCGGGCGTGCTGCCCGCCGCGGGTCAGGTCACGGTGAACAGGGTCACCGTCACCGCCGCGCCGGAGGCGACCTTGTCACCGCCGTCGATGTCGCAGGGTAACCACCAGATTGCACCCACGATCCCTGCCGGAGCGAGGCCGCCAGCGAACGCAATGGTGCCCGGACTAACGTGATAACAGCGAACCAGCACAGGAAGCGGGTCGGTGTCACGGCGGACAGGCTGATGGACCTTACGGGCGTCTGCCCATGAAACTCCACGTCGGGTGCGCGATGTGGAGCTACGCACCGTGGCAAGGCCGTTACCTGCCCGCGTCCCTGCCACCGCGTCAGCGCCTGCGCGCCTACGCGACATGGTGCAACGCCGTAGAGGGCAACACCACCTTCTACGCGACACCGGCTCTCGACACGCTGACATCGTGGGCCGGGCAGACCGCCCCCGACTTCCGGTTCGTCCTCAAGCTGCCCAGGCCCATCACCCACGAGCGCCGCCTCGCCGACGCCGGCCTTCCGCTCCGCGACTTCCTGTCCGCGATCGAACCCCTCGGGCAGCGTGCGCACGCCCTCTGGATCCAGCTGCCGCCGTCCTTCAGCCCGGCCGACCTCGGCGTTCTCAGGGATTTCCTCAATCGCCTCCCGCGCGAGCACCGGTACTGCGTCGAGGTCCGGCACCCCGCGTTCTTCGAGGACCCGCGGTCAGAACGGCAGCTGGAGCGGGTTCTCACTGATGTCAGCGCCGAATGGGTGACCTTCGACACCACCGTCTTGTTCGGAGGTCCGCCAGTGAGCGACGCTGAGCGGGAGGCACGGACGAACAAGCCGCGCCTGCGCCGCCGGTCGCGGGCCCTTACCGGCTACCCAGTCGTCCGCTACATCGGCCGCGACGACGCGGCCCGCACCGTCGCCGGATGGCAGCCCTGGCTCGACACCGTTGCCGGCTGGCTGCTCGAGGGGCGTTCCCCGACGGTATTCATCCATACACCCGACAACGCCGACGCGCTGGAACTGGCGCGCCAGTTCCACGACGATGTGCGAGCCCGCGTGCCGGAGGTCGAGGCGCTCCCGGAGCCAGTCCCCTCCGGACCGCCGACTCTCTTCTGAGCGGCGCGATTTCGGCGTGTAACTTTTCCCGAGCCGCTCGGCCAGGAAGTTAGTCGACAAGATGATGGTTCTGCATGGTGACCTGCCCCCGAGGAGGTGGCCAGACGAACATGACACAGCCGCAGGCCGGACGAAGCCCGGCGCTGGACGCAGCCCAGCTTGACGTGCTGCGCAGGTACGGCAGTGAACAGAACGTAGCCGCCGGAGATGTGCTCTTCGCCGACGGCGATGACACCTACGACCTGATCGTGGTGCTGGCCGGCGAGGTCGGGATCGTCGAGCGTCACAGCCAGCCGGGCGAGACGGTCATCGCGACGTACGGCCCGGCACGGTTCCTCGGCGAGATCGGGCTCCTTACCGGCCAGCGGGCATACCTCAGTGCCGTGGCGAGCAGCGCCGGGCGGGTGCTGCGAGTGCCGGTCAAACAGGTGCAGGTCATCATGGCGCAGGAGCCCAGCCTGAGCGAGCTGATCTTGCGCACGTTCTTGCTCCGGCATTCCATCCTCACCGGCCTGGGCTCGGGCCTGACGCTGGTCGGATCCCGGTTTGACAGCGGTACCCGGCGGCTGCTGGAGGTCCTGGCCCGCAACCGGCTGGTGTCCAGATGGCTGGACTTGGAGGGCTCACCGGAAGCTGAGGCGATGCTCAGGGAGCTGGATGTGCCCGTGAGCGACCTGCCCATCGTCGTGGTGCCCGGCGGGCAGTTGCTGCGCAACCCGGGCAACCGCGACCTGCTGGACGCGCTGGGCCTGTCCGGGCCTGCCGACACCGACCTGTCCGAAGCGTGCGATCTGCTGGTCGTGGGCGCGGGCCCGGGCGGCCTGGCGGCCGCCGTGTACGGCGCGTCCGAGGGGATGGTGACCGTGCTGGCCGAGGACACCGCCCTGGGCGGGCAGGCGGGAACGTCGTCGCGCATCGAGAACCTGCTGGGTTTCCCCGCCGGCGTGTCCGGCGAGGAGCTGGCGGCGCGCGCGGCGCTGCAGGCCCAGAAGTTCGGCGTGCGCATCAGGCTAGCGTCGAAAGCGGTGTCGTTGTCGTCGGATGACGGCGTGCACCGTGTCCGGTTCGACGACGGCGATGTGATCACCGCGAAGGCGGTCATCATCGCCACCGGGGCCCGCTACAGGCGGCTGCCCCTGGACCGGCTGGCCGACTTCGAGGGCGTCGGCGTCTACTACGCGGCCACCCAGATGGAGGCCCAGGCCTGCCAGAGCGGACCGGTAGCCATAGTGGGCGGCGGCAACTCGGCCGGCCAGGCCGCGCTGTTCCTGGGCCGCAGCGCTGCCGAGGTCCACGTCATTATCCGGGGACGAGACGCTGGGCTCGTCCATGTCGCGATACCTCGTCGACCAGATCGAGCGCGACCCGCGCATCACGGTCACGCCCCGGACGCTGGTCACCGCGCTGATCGGGAAAGATCAGCTCGAAGGCGTTCAGCTGCTCGATACCAGCACGCAGCAGACGTCGGAACTGGCAGCGCGCGGCCTGTTCGTTTTCATCGGTGCGCAGCCCGCAACCGGCTGGCTGGCGGGTCAGCTCGCCGAAGACGCCCATGGTTTCCTGATCACCGGCACCGGCATCCCGGACGACAAGCTCGATGACCCCGGCCGGATGCCGCTGTTCCTGGAAACCAGCAGGCCTGGAATCTTTGCCGTCGGTGACGTGCGCAGCGGTTCGGTCAAGCGGGCTGCGACCGCGATCGGGGAAGGCTCGATGGCCGTACGGCTCGTGTACGAGCGTCTCCAGGCGACCGGGACAGCGGTCGCCGACCCGCCCCGAGCCGGTGGCGATGGCCCCGGACCGGGCGACCAGCCCGATGCGACGCCCGCTGGTTCCCGGCAGCGAGTTCACCCGACAAGCCCGAGAGCGAAGGAGCAGCCATCGTGACAGCAGGCGCAGTTACCGCAGACGGGCGCGCCCGTGTCCTCGCGGACGGAAATCAGATGCCGATGCTCGGCCTGGGTGTCTGGCAGGTGCCGAACGGGCCGGAGTGCGTGAACGCCGTGCGCTGGGCGCTCGAGTTCGGGTACCGCCATATCGACACGGCCCAGGCGTACGGCAACGAGGAGAGCGTCGGCACGGCGCTGCGCGACAGCGGCGTGCCGCGGGAGCACGTCTTCATCACGACCAAGTTCTACCCGGGAAACGACGACCCCGTAGCCGAAGCCGAGCACAGCCTCCGGCGGCTCGGCGTCGACCAGGTCGACCTGTACCTGGTCCACTGGCCGCAAGGCGGCCCGACATGGGCGTGGCCGGCATGGAGCGGGCGCGCGAGCTAGGGCTCGCCCGGTCCGATCGGCGTCTCCAACTTCAGCGTCGGCGAGCTGGACGAGGTGATAGCCGCCGGAACGATCGCGCCGGTCGTCAACCAGGTGCAATTCAGCGCGCTCGAGTACCGGCGCGCACTGCTCGATGCCTGCAACCAGCGGAGCATCGCGCTCGAGGCCTACAGCCCGCTGGGCACCGGCCGGCACCTGTCCAGTACGACCGTGGAACGGGTCGCGCAGCGCGTCGGGCCGCACGCCCGCCCAGGTGCTGTTGCGGTGGTGCCTTCAGCACGATGTTCCGGTCATCCCCAAGTCGACCCACCGCGAGCGGATCGACGCGAACGCGCAGATCTTCGACTTCGCCCTGTCAGCCGAGGACATGGCCGAGCTCGACGCGCTCGACCGGACCCACGGCACCGACCGTGCCCTCGAGAGCAAGTGGTGGTAAGGAATAGCCCAGAATTGACCTTCTCCATACGATCTGCACGCATTCTGGTTCGCTCCGGCACACGCGCGAGTTGTGGTGTTGCGTGACGAAGGAGTGCATCATGCCCAAGCTGGTTCCAGAGTTCGAGTACAGCGCCGACCTCGTGCTCGATGAGGTAGGACCCGGCCCGTTCGGCAACCGGGTGATCGCCAACGTCACCGGGGGCAGGATCGCGGGAGACCGGATCAACGGCACCGTCGTCGGCGCCAGTGCCGACTGGCTGCTCGTCTGCCCGGACGGATTCGGCCGGCTCGACGTGCGCGCCACCTTCAAGACCCGCGACGGCGCCATGATCTACGTCCAGTACCACGGCGTGGCCGAGGTGACCGAGGACATGGCGGCCATTCTCAGCGGCGCGGACAAGTCGGTGGGCTATGGCGACCAGTACTTCTTCATCAACCCCCGGATGGAGACCGGCGATGAGAGGTACCGCTGGGTCAACCAGACCCAGTTCCTCGCGGAGGGACGCCTCGTCCCGGGACCTGCCGTCGAGTACCGCGTATACCGGGTCGAGAACGATTGACCATGAGCGCGGCGGCCCTTCCGGGACGGCGCAGGCCTCGCTGACCGCGTCAGATCGCCGCCAGGGCCTCGGATTTGGTCACCAGCCGGCCCAGGGCACCGTATTCGTGCAGGTCGCCGAACATCTCGATGCGGATGGACTGGTCCAGGCCGCCTACCTTGACCGGCTCGAAGCCGTCGGCGCGGATCAGGTCAGCGACCAGGTCGCCCGCGGCATCGTCGTCGGCGGCGTAGAACTGCACCGCACGCTCGGGCTCCCGCCGTGCGGCCGCGGACAGGGTGGGGGCTGACAGAGTGCCGAACGCCTTGACCAGCCGCGCTCCGGGCGGGAGCAGCCCGGCCAGGATCTGGCCCGAGGATTCCTGCTCGCCGATGACCTTGCGGTAGCCGCCGGAGCCGTCAGGTCCGACCGGGTTCGACGGGTCGACGATCACCTTGCCGGCCAGCCGCCCCCCGTACTGCGCGATGAGCTGCTTGAAGGCGTCCGGCCACAGGCAGATCACGAGCACGTCGGCCCGCTCGACCGCATCGTCAATGCTCACCGCTTCGGCGTGCCCGCCTAGGCCGGCCGCGATCTTGCCCGCCTTGTCCCGGTCGCGGTCGGCCAGCAGGAAATCCTGACCGCCCGCTGCGAAGTTCGCCGCGAGCCTGCTGCCGATGTTGCCGGTGCCGATGATGGCAACCGTGCTGTCCGAAACAGTCACTGTGGTTCACCTTTCGTGACGTGGTTTCCGCAAGAAGCCGGCCGCAGCCGGCCCCGATGCGCTGTGTGGATCAGGTCGAGATGTTCTGCGCCGCCGTTCATGTTCCGGCGCTCTCATGCCGGGCAGCCGGTGATGCCCCGGCTGGTTCGTAGGCGGTGGAGAACAGGTAACTGGTGGCCAGGCTGCGGTAGGGCCGCCAGTGGTCGGCGATGGCCAGCACCTCCTGCTCGGCGGGCAGGTGATCGAGCTGGTAGGCGGCCCGGACGGCCTTGCGCAGCGCCAGGTCGCCCGGCAGCACGACGTCCTCGCGGCCCAGCGCGAGGATCAGGGCGCCCTGCGCGGTCCACGGGCCGATCCCCGGGACCGCGGTCAGCTCGGCGATCAGCTCGTCGTCGGGCAGCCGGGCCAGCGCCGCGGGGTCCAGCCGGCCATCGGATAGCCGCCCGGCCAGGTCGCGCAGGGTGGCGATCTTCCGCCACGACAGCCCGGCCGCGCGCAGCCGGGCGGGGTCGAGGGCGAGCAGCGCGGCGGGCGAGGGCAGATGGCCGCCGAACAGATCCTGGATCCGGGCCAGGGTCCGGCGGGTCGCCGCGACCGACAGCTGCTGCCCGGTGACCTGGAACAGCAGGGCACCGTACAGATCCATCGGCGGCAGCTCGGCCAGCCACCCCCGGGGGTCGAAGTCCGGCCGGTCATCGATCAGCCGCGCCAGCACCGGGTCGGCGTCACGCAGCGAAGAACGCGCCTGCTGCAGCCACCCGGCGCGACTCGAATCCTCGGTCATTGAACACGCTCCTGGCTCGTCTCGGCTTGTGCTGTTGTGACCCCGTCATGTGCCGGGGGCGGCGTGCGATTCTGGCCCAGCGGACCGCGGCGCAGCAGGGTGCCGCTGACGACTGTGCCGACGGCGAAGATGCCGGCGATCCACCAGAACCCGGTGTCGTAGCCATGGGCCAGTGCCAGCCCCGTCAGGGCCTGGCGGCCGATGACCCGGGCCGCGGCGAGATGCGCGGCGATATAAGAAGCGACGGCGCTCGCGAAGATGGTGTTCAGCAGCGAGGTGCCGACCGAGCCGCCGAGCATCTGGCCGACGGTGACGGTCGCGGATGCCACCCCCGCGTCCTGCGGGGCCACGCCGAAGGTACCGGTGTTGATCACCGGCGCGATCACCATGCCGAGGCCGATTCCGGCCAGGATGAGCGGGCCGAGCACGCCGGTGGTATAGCCAGCGTGCTGGCCCAGCTGGGCCAGCCAGGCCGCCCCGCCCGCTGCCGCCGCCATCCCGGACGCGACCAGCGGCTTGGGCCCGAACCTGGGCATCAGCACGATCGTGGACAGATTGGCCATGACAATGAGGCCGCCGCTCATCGGCAGGAACGCTACACCGGTGACGAGCGGTGAGTAGCCCAGCGTCTGCTGCAGATAGTAGGTCAGGAACAAAAAGATCCCGAACAGCCCGGCCGCGCCGATGAAGAACGACAGGTAGGCGCCGCCCCGGTTGCGGTCGAGCACGACCCGGGGCGGCAGCAGCGGGTGGGCTGCCCGGCCCTGCCAGAACGCGAACACCGCCAGCAGCACCACGCCGGCGGCCAGGAACCCGTACGTAGACGGCGTGGCCCAGTGGTGCGTTGCCGCGTTGGAGAGGCCGTAGACCAGGCAGAACACCCCGCTGGAGACCAGCAGGGCGCCCGGCACGTCGAGCCTGGGCTTAACCGGGGACGGCTGCCGCTTCACCAGCAGCGCTCCCCCGGTGAACGCTACCCCCGCGAAGATCAGGTTCACGTAGAGCGTCCACCGCCAGGAGAGGTACTCGGTCAGCGCGCCGCCGATCAGCAGGCCCACCGCGCCGCCGGCCGCGGCGATCGCCCCGTAGATGCCGAACGCCTTGCCGCGGTCCTTCGGCTCGGTGAACGTGGTGGTCAGCAGCGACAGCGCCGACGGCACCAGCAGCGCCGCGAACGCGCCCTGGCAGGCCCGCGCGGTAATCAGCATGGCGAAGTTGACCGAGGCGCCGCCGATGGCCGAGACTCCGGCGAACCCGACCAGGCCGGTAAGGAACGTGACCTTCCGGCCGAGCAGGTCGGCCAGCCGGCCGCCGACCAGCAGCAGGCTGCCGAACGCCAGGGTGTAGGCGGTGACCACCCACTGCCGGTCGGCGGTGCTGAAGTGCAGCGCGCGCTGCGCGGACGGCAGCGCGATGTTCATCACCGTGAGGTCGAGGATCACCATGAGCTGCGCCAGGCCGATCACGCCCAGGACGAGCCAGCGCCGGTCCCGGGGACCGTTGACGGAGGTGGCCTCAGACATGAGATTCACGACCCCTTTCTCTGGGGTGCGCCCGAAGTTAGCGGCCATCAAGGTGAGCGGCTGTCACCTGATTCTGGTGATCTGCGTTGCGGTATGAGCTGGCGGATCTCGACGAGGTCGAGGCCGAGCGCCTCGACCTCGGCCAGCACGCCGTACAGTGCCGACCGATCCAGGAGCCCGGTGAGCACGGTGTCCGCGCCCTGGTGTTGCGGCACCAGCGCGGGAAACGCGGAGAGTACCGTGGCGCCGAGGTGGCCGTGGATCCGGATCGCGTACCGGACGGGCGCTAGGTCCATGAAGCCATGGTCGGGCGCCGGCTGGTGAAACCTCATCACCAGGATCTGGTGAGCGCCGTGCTACCGCGCAAGACCCGCCGACAGTAGCCGCAGTTCTCGCGCGCGCTGCACGGCCGAGGAGCGGTCCCGGGCCTGCAGCTTGGCGTAAATGTTGCGGAAGTGCGTGTTGACCGTGTTCACCGAGACGGACAGTTCGCTGGCAATCTCCGGCCTGGACAGGTTGGTCGGCAGATACCGCAGCACCCTGAGCTCGGTCGGACTGAGCTCCTCTGTTTGCGCCGTGGGGGGCTGGTCTTCGGCCGCCAGGGACGAGCCGTGCACGACGTCGAGGATGTTGGCGAGCAGCGCGGCGTGCGCGGTCTCATGTCGCGGCAGCGCCTCCAGCAGCTCCCCCGAGCTCGTCATCACGAACGGCAGCACCAGCCGGTCCGGCTCGGCGAGGCCGAGCGCGCGTTGGGCCGCCTGGTTCGCCGCCCGCTGGTTACCGAGCTCACGGTGGGCGAGCCCGGCTAGCAGGTGAGTCTCAACGACCGTGACGTAGCCGATGACCGGTGCCGTGCCGTCCAGGACGTCCGCCGCGGCGGCGAGAGCCGCGGCCGGATTGCCTTCCGCGAGGCAGATCACCGCACGGGCATTGCCGATTTCGCCAGAGTTGGCCCGCTGGTCAGCGAGCGCCGCGAGGGCGGCGCGGGCTTCGCCGGTCAGCCCGAGGCGGGCTTGGCTGGCCAGCATCCAGCCGGTGACCTGGCTCGCCAGCGCGTGCGAGTCCGCTAGCAGCGATCCCAGGTATTCGGCGGCGCTGAACTCATCAAGCGCCTCGTGATGGCGGCCGCGGCCAGCCTGCAGCATGCCGCTCACAATGTGCACGAGCAGCCTGATGTCCGGCCCGATGTCTGTTTGCAGGGCCCGTTCCGTGCGCTGCAGCCAGCGGCCGCCTTCGTCAAGCTCACCTGTCCAGATCAGGTTCGCAGCCAGCGTTATCAGCGCGGGCGCGATCATCGGCTCCGCGCCCCAGCCGTGCCGGTCGGCGAGCGCTATCGCCTCCCGGCAGCGCCGCCGGGCAGTGGCGAACGGGCGGACCCTGGATGCGAACGCGAGCTGCGCCAGGCATCTGACTTCAAGGTAGGGGCGGCCGATCTCCCGGGCCAGGACGGCTCCCTCCAGGAGGTGGCGCTCGGCCTCGGCAAGCCCCAGGGACGCCTCGACGGTCCCGAGGTTCATCAGCGCCACCGCGCGCAGGTCGCTGTCCAGCGCGATGTCTTCGTCGGACTGGCCGGTTACCGGCGATGCGAGGAAGCTGACCTGTTCGGTGACGCCGGCCAGGTTGCCGCGCCGCGTGGTCAGCGACAGCTTCAGCGACGCGATCGCCACCCGCAGGCGGCGCTGGCGATCTGGCGGCGTCGTCTCCGCGTGAGTCTCGGCGACTGCCAGGTAGGCGGCCGCCTCGTCCAGGTGTCCCCGGGCAAGGTCACGCCCTGCGCGCACCAGGGCCAGTTCGGGATCATCCGCGGGGGCTCCCTGCGGGAAGGCGCGCAACAGCGCCCTGACGGTCTGCGCCTGCCCGTCCATCGTCAGGCTGAACGAATGGTCGGCGAGCAGCCTGGCCGCATCGGGCCAGTCGCCCGCCGCCTGGATGTGCCGCACGGCGTCGACAACCTGGCCATGCTGGATAAACCACCCGGCGGCGCGCCGGTGCAGCCCCGGCACCTGTTCGGGCAGCGCCCGGCGCAGCTCCAGCCGGAGCAGATCCGCGAACAGGTGGTGGTAGCGAAACCACGTCCGCTCCGGGTCGAGCGACACGACGAACGCGTTGGCGTCTTCCAGGGCCAGCAGGATCCGTTCCGAGCCAGGGCGGCCGGTCAGCAGGTCGGCCAGCTCGCCGTTGACCCGGTCGAGCAGGGAGGTGCGCAGCAGCAGATCCTTGACGTCGTCGGGCTGGCGGTCCAGCATCTCGGCGATCAGGTACTCGGCGACCGTGCGGTCGCTGCCGGAGAACTCCGCGACGAACCGCTCCGGGTCGGGGTGATCGGCCAGTGCGATCGCGGCGAGCCGCAGGCCCGCGGCCCACCCTTCGGTGCGCTGGTGCAGCAGCGCCGCTCCGGCCTCCGACAGCGCGATGCCCGAGGCATCGAGAAGCTCGCGGGTCTCGCGCTCGGAAAAGCGCAGATCCGCCGCGCGGATCTCGGCCAGCTCACCCGCCAGGCGCAGCTGATGCAGGCCCAGCCGCAGATCGCGACGGCTGGCCAGGACCGCATGTACGTCGCCGGGAAGGTTCGTCAGCAACCGGGTGAGCTGATCGAGCGCGTCCGGCGAGTGCAGTTCGTGCAGGTCATCGATGATCAGGATGAGAGGGCCGTGCTCGCCGGCGAGCTCCGAGAGCACTCGATCGACCATCGCCCGCCCGTTGAAGTCGGGTGTCGCTGCCGGCGGCTCCCCGCGGCCAGGGGCGGCGGAGGCCTGACGGACCGCGCTCAGCAGGGCCAGCCAGAATTGCTGGGCGTCGTGCTGGTCGCGTTGCACCTGCATGACGGCGAGCTGGCGCGGCTGCCCCGGACGGCCGGCCCACGCGCGCAGCAGCGACGTCTTCCCGCTGCCGGCCGGAGCCGAGATGATCGTCACCTTCTTCGCCGCCGCGCGATCCAGGGCGGCGAGAAGATCACCCCGGCCGATCAGCCGGGACTTTGCTCGGTCCACCGTCAGAGGCCTGCCTTGGTGCATGCGCCGGACGCCTTGCCGCCGGCGGCACAGTCCCCTCGCTATCAGCCTGGTGTACGCAGTGTCAACGGCGCGTGAATCACCAGGATCCGGTGGCGACCTTTCACCTGCCTGGTGGCAAGCCTTGGCCCCGTCACGAAGGCTTGCACGGCCGCCGGGCGGACGTGCACGAGGTTCAAGGAGGAGGCTCATGAGTGCGAAAGTGGCGATCGTGGCCGGCGCAGGCGGCGGGCTTGGTCGCGAGATAACGGCGACCCTCGCCGCCAGCGGCTTCACGGTGGTGGCGGTGGACCGGAACGAGCATGCGCTGCGTGAACTCCCTGGCGGTGTCCGCCCCGAGGTCGCCGACCCCACCGACCCCACCGCGGTGAAAAGCCTCATCGACCGGATCGCGACCGAGGTTGGGCCCCCCGATGTGCTGGTGAACACCATCGGCACGTTCCGGCCGGGAGATGCCCTCACCACGACTCCTGACATGCTGCGGCTCATGTTCGATGTCAACCTGGGACCAGCGCTGTGGCTGAGCCAGGCGGTAGCGCCGCACATGCAGCGTCAGGGCTCGGGCGCCATCGTGCACCTGGCCGCCCGCCAGGGGCTCGAGCCATCCGGCGACATGGCCGCCTACAGCGTGAGCAAGGCCGCTCTCGTCAACTTGACACGCATCCTCGATATCGAGCTGCGCCCGCACGGGATCCGGGTGAACGCAGTCGCGCCGCAATTGCTCGACACCCCCGCAAACCGCGCCATCTTCCCGAAGGAGGTGCTGGCGCACGCGGTCGAGCCAGCGGCCATCGCCGGCGTGATCGCCTTCCTTGTCAGCGACGCCGCTGCACCAGTCAGCGGAGCGATACTGCCGGCCTACGGCGCATAGGGAGCCGTGCCAGCTCGCGTGAATCACCGGGATCCGGTGACGACCTTTCACCTAGCTGGCGGCGAGCCTCGGTTACACGCGAAGACGCGCACGACCGCCAGGGGACATGCCCCGAAATTGCAGGGAGACACCGTGACATCACCAGCCTCCGGCGCCAGCGCCGCAGACCTGCCCGACTACGCGCCGATCCCCCGGTCAGCGCTCGGCCCGGCCCTCAACGATCAGAGGTACTACGTCGGACGGGTCGAGCGGAACCTGTACTGGGTCACCGACGGCGTCTACCAGGCCGCGTTCCTGGCCACCCGCGACGGCGTCGTGCTGTTCGACGCGCCGCCGTCCATCGGCGGGAACCTGCAGCGGGCGGTGGACGAGATCGCCGCCGCCAACGGCGTGCCCAACACGGTGACCCACCTGGTCTACTCCCACCACCACGCCGACCACGGCGGCGCCGCGTCGCTGTTCGAGGGTGCCGTCCGGATCGGGCACGAGGAGACCCGGCGGCTGCTGGCCCGCGACGACGACCCGGCGCGGCCGCTGCCGGAGATCACCTTCGCCGACAGCTACACGCTGGAGGTGGGAGGAGAACGCGTCGAGCTGGCCTGGCACGGCTCCAACCACTCGCCAGACAACATCTACATCCACTTCCCCGGCCACGACACGCTGATGTTCATCGACGTCGTCAACGCCGGCTGGGTACCCATCTACAACGTCAACCTGTCCGAGGACGTCATCGGGTATATGGGCGCCCCGGCCATCGCGCTGTCCTACCCATGGAGCCACTTCATCAGCGGGCACCTCGGGCGGCTCGCCACCCGCGACGACGTCGCGGTGCACCAGGCCTACATCGCCGACATCGAAGCCAGCGCGAAGGAGGCGCTGGCCACCGTCGACCCGGTGCCGTTCTACGTGGCGGCCGGGGAGAACGCCTGGGCCGGGGTCAAAGCCCACCTGGACACCGTCACCGAGCGCGCGGCCGCGCCGGTCGTCGCGAAGTACACCGGCGTGCTGGCCGCCGCCGACATCGAGGAATTCACCTACACCACCACGTTCCAGATCATGCAATCACTGCGTCTCGACCGCGGACCTAGCGGACCGGTCCAACCCTGACCGCAACGCCCCAGGGCCGGACGAGCGCCGGCCCTGGGGTCCCGTCCATCCCTTGCCGACGAGTTCCGCCACGGGAGTTACCGCAAGTGACAGGCCCGGCCGGCTGTCCTGGCTCAGCAGCCGCTGACGGATGGCCGTAGGTTGCCTGGTATGGCGGCTGTTGAGATTTCCGTGCCGGGAACCCTGCCCACGGTCATCGGCGTGCGCGGGGCCCGGCACAACAATCTGAGGGATGTCGACGTCGATGTGCCGCTGTGGCGGACGGTCGCGGTGGTCGGCGTATCCGGGTCGGGCAAGACGTCGCTGGCCATCGGCACGCTGTACGCCGAGGGCATGGAGCGGTTCCTGGAGAGCCTGAGCACCTACAGCCGCCGGCGGCTGACCCAGGCCCAGCGGCCGGACGTGGACCGGATCGAACATCTCCCGCCTGCGCTTGCGCTGCGGCAGCGCCCGCCGGTACCAGGGCCGCGCAGCACGGTCGGCACCATGTCCGAGGTGCTGAACGTGCTGCGCCTGATGATGTCGCGGCTGGGCTCGCACCTGTGCCCGAACGGCCATCGCGTCGGGCCGTCGGTCGCCACCCAGGGCATGGAGGTCGTCTGCCCGGTATGCGGCGCGCATTTCGAGCCCCCGAGCGCCGAATTTTTCGCGTTCAACTCCTACGGCGCGTGCCCGGCCTGTCACGGCCTGGGCGTGCGCTCCGAAGTCGACACCAGCACCCTGGTTCCCGACCCGGACAAGACGATCGAGCAGGGCGCGGTGCTGCCATGGAACTCCGGCGGGCGGCGGCTGTCGATGTACGCCGCGGGCGAGCTCGGGGTCCGGCTCGATGTGCCTTACCGGTCGCTGACCTCCCGCGAGCGCGACATCGTGCTGCACGGTGAGCCGGTCCAGCAGAAGGTGACGCTGCACTCGGGCCGCAGCGGGCGGGCCGTGCAGCTGTCGGTCAGCTACGACAACGCCGTCGCGGCTGTGGAGCGCTCGCTGCGCAGCGACAACGAGCGCACCCGTCGCCTGGTGCAGCGTTTCCTCATCACCCGGGTCTGCTCGGTGTGCCACGGCACCCGGCTGCGGCCCGAGGCGCTGACCTCACAGCTCGGCGGCCGCAACATCGCCGAGATCAGCGCGCTCGGCCTGGGCGAGTTGCGCGGATTCATGGCCGGCCTGCCCGCCGGGCTGCCCGCCGAGCTGAGCCGGATGACCAGCGGCCTGCTCGCCGAGCTCAACGGCAGGCTCACGCCGCTGCTCGACGTCGGCCTCGGCTACCTGACCCTCGACCGGGCCGGCGCCACGCTATCGACCGGGGAGCGTCAGCGGATCGAGCTCACCTCGACGGTGCGGGCCAGCACCACCGGCATGCTCTACGTGCTGGATGAGCCGTCGGTCGGACTGCACCCCGCCAACGTCGCCGGGCTGCACAAGACCATCACCGCGCTCGCCGGGAACGGCAATACCGTGGTCGTCGTCGAGCACGAGCGGGAACTCATCCGCGCCGCGGACTGGGTCATCGAGCTGGGCCCCGGGGCCGGCGCCAGCGGCGGCACGGTGATCGCCCAGGGCACCCCCGCCCAGCTGGAAACCGACCCCCGCTCGATCATGGGACCGTTCCTGGCCGGTGCCGCGGCCGTGTCGCGCGACCGCCCGGCGCAGGCCGGCCCCGGCGGGCAGGTCAGCATCGAGATCGGCGACCTGTACAACCTGCACGACCTCACCGCCGCGTTCCCGGAAGGCCGCCTGACCGCGCTGGCCGGGCCGTCCGGGGCGGGCAAGACCGCCCTCGTCCTGGACAGCCTCATCCCGGCCGCGCGGGCGCGGCTGAACGGCTCGGCGCTGCCCGGGCACGTCCGCCGCCTCGACCTGGCCGGCATCCGCCAGGTCATCCAGATCGACGCGTCGCCGATCGGCCAGAACGCGCGGTCCACGCCCGCGACCTACTCCGGGGCGTTCGACCAGATCCGCCGCCTGTTCGCCGAGTCCGCCTATGCCCGGCGGCGGCGCTGGAAGCCTGGCCACTTCTCGTTCAACACCCGCGAGGGCCAGTGCCCCACCTGCCGCGGGCTCGGCCACATTGATCTCGACGTCCAGTACCTGCCGGACATCACCGTCGGCTGCCCGACCTGCCACGGCGCCCGCTTCAACGATGCCACCCTGGCTGTGGCGATCGACGGCATGACCATAGCCGACGTGCTCGGACTGAGCGTGCACGACGCCCTGCAGCGGTTCGCCGCCCAGCCTCAGGTCGCCGCGGCGCTGCGGCCCGTCAGCGAGGTCGGCCTGGGTTACCTGCGGCTCGGCGAGCCCACGCCGTCGCTGTCGGGCGGCGAGTCGCAGCGGCTGCGGATCGCGTCCCGGCTGCGCAGCAGCCAGCGCGGCGCGCTGTACGTCTTCGACGAGCCGTCCACGGGCCTGCACCCGCTCGACGTAGCCACCCTGGTCGGCGTGTTCGACCGGCTGCTGCAGGCCGGGGCCACCATCATCGTCATCGACCACGACCTGGACCTGCTTGCCGCCGCCGACCACCTCATCGACATGGGCCCGGACGGCGGCCCGGACGGCGGGCACATCCTCGCGGCCGGGACACCGGAGGACGTCGCGCGCGATCCGGGCAGCGTGACCGGGCCGTGGCTGGCCGAGCACCTCGGCCTGCCGCGGCCCTCCGGGCACGATGATCCGCCGGCCTAGAATGGCCGGCCGGGAAACGCGCAGTAATCGCCGAGTGAATGTTTGCGTCCCCGGCGACAGCGCGTTCGGCTGTCCAGACGCGAGGCAGACTCGCGCCCGGGCGGCGCTTGTCCGCTACCGAATGTCCGCTACCGAATACCCCAGAACACCCGGTGCCACCACTTGCGGGTCAGCAACAGCTGCCACCCGAACGGCTGCCGCGGGCGATTCTGATCCCAGCCGTGGATGCAGCGGCCGGAATCGCCGACCAGGCAGTCACCGAGGCAGTCACCCCAGCAGTGCCTGCAGTGCCGAGTCTCGGGCATCAGCCGCTCCCCAGGGGATCCCGTATGTCACCGTACCCGTCCGGCACCCCGCGCCGCTTCGCACCCGCAGCGCCACGGCCAGCATTCACAGCTCAGGCGAAGCGGTAGCGGGTTTGGGTATAGGGATTCTTGCCGAACGCGAGGACCTTGGCCGGGGCGATGCCGAAGACCAGGCCCAGGCGGCCGCCGGGATCACGGAATCCCCCGTCGGTGACCTCGAAGTCCCAGTCGAGCCTGGACTTCCACAGCGCCGCCAGCCGCTGGAGCTGACCGTGATCGGTCACCGGGACGGCTGTTCCCTCGGCTACGACGTCGAGCCCCGCGCGGAACTGGTTGGCTCCCGCCGCGAGGATGCAGCTCGGGCTGGACTGCAGGTTCCTGGCCTTCTGCTCGTGCGAGCCGACGCAGAAGAAGATCCTCCCGTCGACCCAGATCGCCGGCAGCGGGGTCACGTGCGGTCGCCCGTCGCGGCGCACGGTCGACAGCCAGAACATCTCGGAAGCCGCCAGCACCCCAGCCACCTCAGACCACGGCGGCGCGGTGGCGCCCGGCTGGCTGAATCCCTCGTTCAGCTGCGCGGATGGTTCGATCTCAGTCATCGAAAACTCCATGTGCTCGGTTTCCATGCGGTCCTTTCACGCCGGTGGCGGACGGTTGTCCTCGCGGCGTCACCTTCACGACGAACCGGGCGCCCCCGAATGGACAGGCGGCGACGGAGGCCACGACGCGCCAGTACTCTTTCGAGATCCGGACGACTACCGACCGTAGCGCGGTAATGGTTCAAATTTTTCCGGCTCCGCGCCGCGAGGGTGTCCTCTCCGGGCAGCCCCGTCCGTCCTTCCCACGGGTGGCGCTCGCCACCATGCGGAGAGAAACGAGGAGACCGATGACCAGCACGACCACCACGGCAGGGTCCGAAGCCGGCCGGCAGGCCGTTCTCGAACCGCTCGCGGGCCTGTACAGGGCGTGGGAAGCCAACGACGCCGATACGTTCGTGGCCTACTACACCGACGACGCCAGCGTGATCCAGCCCGGCGTCTACAAGAAGGACCGCGAAGAGATCCGTACCACGATGGCCGCGGGGTTCGCGGGCCCGCTCAGCGGATCGCGTGCGACCGACCACCCGGTGGACGTCCGCTTTCTTACCGACGACACGGCCATCGTGGTCAGCGAGGGCGGGATCATCTTTCCCGGGCAGGACGCTGTCGCGAGCGAGCGTCTGGTGCGCGCGACCTGGGTGCTGGTCAGGCGCGACGACGCCTGGCGCATCGCCTCCTACCACAACAGTCCCGCCAGCTGAGGCGCCGTCTTCCGGGTACGGGGCGCTCCCTTCCGCGGCGCCGCCCCGTACCCGGATACAGACGGGTACCAGGGCCGTAGCAGCGGCTGGCGCAGTCGTGATCGCCCAGGTAAAACGGTACGGCATGGTCCGCTGAACAGAAGGAGCCTTGAGGATGGCGCTGTACATGGCCTTGTGCTACTACGACCGGGACCAGTACTGGGACTCACCGCCGGAGGTGGAGTTCTCCCCCCAGTACATAGAGTTCGCCCGCCGGGCCACCGAGGCCGGGGTCATGCGCGGCGGCGAAGCTCTGCACCCGGTGACGATGTCGACCACCATCACCCTCTCGGGCGGCAAGGGCGGTGACGTCCTGCTGGTCGACGGCCCTTACGCCGAGGCGAAGGAGGTCTTGGGCGGATACTTTCTGCTGGAGGCGACCGACCTCGACGAGGCCATCGCGTGGGCGGCGCAGATCCCGGCCGCCTGGCGGGGGAAGATCGAGCTTCGTCCGATAGCGCCGGTACACGCCTAGGTGCACCCTGGCGTGGATGCCACCGACACTCTGGTCGGGGTGCTGAAGGGCGAAGGTCCCAGGGTGCTGGCCACGCTGGCCAGGACCATCGGCGACCTGGCCGTCGCCGAGGACGCGCTCTCCGAGGCCACGATCACCGCCCTGGATGCCTGGCCCAGAACGGGGATCCCTGACAACCCGCGGGCCTGGCTGGCAGTGGTCGCCCGCCGCAAGGCGCTTGACCTGCTGCGACGCGAGTCAGCCCGGGCCGCCAAGGAGACCGCCGCGTTCCGGTGGGGAACCGGGGCCGCACCGGACCAGATCGAGGAGGCGATCGAGGCGATCGAGCCAGCCAGCTCGCTGCGCGACGACATGCTGCGCCTGATCTTCACCTGCTGCCACCCGGCGCTCGGCCGTGAGGCTCAGGTGGCCCTCTCGCTGCGCACGCTGGCCCGGCTTGAGGTACCGGCCATCGCCCGCGCCTTCCTGGTGCCGGAGGCCACCATGGCCAAGCGCCTGGTACGGGCCCGTTCCAAGATCGCCACGGCCAGCATCCCCTACGCGATCCCCTCCGACAGGGAGCTTCCCGACCGACTGGCCAGCGTGCTGGCGGTGGTGTACCTGGTCGCCACCGAGGCCCACGCCCCGACCGGCGGGGACGCGGTGGCCCGTGTCGATCTCGAGGCCGAGGCGATCCGGCTGGCTCGCTTGCTGGCCGGCCTGATGCCGGGCGAGCCCGAGGCGCTCTCCCTGCTTGCCTTGCTGCTGCTGACCTCGGCCCGCACCTCCGCCCGCACCGATGCCGACGGTGACCCGGTGACCCTGGCCGACCAGGACCGCACCTGCTGGGACCGGGCCGCGATCGCCGAGGGTTCGGCGTGGCTGTTCGAGGCGGTGGCCCGGTCCGGCGGGGTCGCCGGGCCCTATCAGATCCAGGCTCACCTCGCCGCGGCCCACTCGACCGCTCCCAGCTGGCAGGAGACGGACTGGGACCGGATCGTCGGCCTCTACGACTTGCTCGGGTCGATCACGGCCAACCCGGTGGTGGCGCTCAACCGGGCGGTCGCGGTTACCGAGCGCGACGGCCCCGAGGCAGGGTTGGCTGCCCTGAAGACCATCGCCGGCCTGGAGTACTCACATCTATGGCACGCTGCCCTGGCGGACAGCCTGCGCCGGCTTGGCCACGCGAGCGAGGCGGCCGGAGAACTTCATACCGCGGTGACCCTGGCGCCCAGCGAAGTCGAACAGCGCCTTCTGCAGGGCCGTCTGCGTACCGTGCGGTCCGAAGGTCCGAACTCGGCTGACGGCCCCGATTGATGCCCTTCGCGCGTCTCAGACCGCTCGTGCTATGCCCTGGATGGCGCGCAGCCTGCCGCCGGCCAGTGCGGCGGTGAGGTTTCGGGCTTTCGACTCGAAGTTGGGGACGAAGGCATGCAGTCCGATCGGGCTGGGAGGCAACGTGAGCAGCGTCTGCATCGTCGCGGCCGCCTGGTCGGTGAGGTCGTTCCACTGCTCGATCTCGAAACCCGGGGCTTCGATGGCCGTGCGCAGTCGATCGGGCGTGGTCAGGTGACTGTATTCGGGCCGGTCGGCCCAGGGCATCGGAAAGCCGGGTTCGCCGTCCTCGCCGGCGACGATGTCCCACAGGGCCAGCCTGCCGCCGGCGGCCAGGACCCGGCGTGCCTCCGCGTAGAGCAGAGCCTTGTCGGCCACGTTCATCTGCACGTGCTGGCTGAATATCAGGGTGAAGGCCGCGTCTTCGAACGGCAGGTCCGTGACGTCTGCCTGGCGCACGCAGATGCGGTCGTCGAGCCCGGCAAGCTGGTTGAGCCACCGTGCGGTCTGACAGTATTCCTCGGTGAGATCCACCGCGACCACGTGGCAGCGGCTGCGTTCGGCGATGTAGCGGGCTGTTCCGCCGATTCCGCTGCCGGCGTCGAGCACCTCGTCGCCGGGGGTGATCTCGGCCAGGTCGGCCAGTTGGGTGGTGGCGATGCGGCCCATCGTGTGGAAGTCCTCCAGCAGAGCGAGGTCCGCGGGCCGAAGGCGGCCAAGGTCTTTCCCGGCGGCGACGAGCGCCTGCTCGATGGCCTGCCGGGAAGCGCCGGTCGAGTACTGGGTCTCGATCTGGATGTCTGTCACGTTGACGCCTTTCGGGTCTAACTACTTGCGGGTCACAGGGATGCCGTGTTTACCGGCTTGGAAGCATCAGCGGCGTGGCCGTGCCCGGGTCGGCGGGACCCATGAGCGAGACCACCGTGCCGCGATCGGCGGGACCCATGAGCGGGACCGCCGCACCTGGTTCACCGGATCGGTCAAGGACGAACCTGGGCTGGGAGATCTCCGCGACCTCGGCGTCTGGGTATGGGCTCCGGGTATTCATTGCGTTTCCTTTCCGTTGACCGGGCCTACGCCCGGCTCCTCGGGGAAACGGTACGAATCCCGGCCGCCGTGGGGCGTCACCCGAAGGTGCATACCGGGTGGAATGTCGCGGCGCGGCGATCTGTCACCCGAAGGTGCTACCGGGCCGGCTGGATGCGGTGTCAGGACATCAGGCCCGGCCAGGCCCGGACGCGCACTACCCTCGGCCGGCGCAGGCGGCGCGAGAGGATTCCGCGGCGGCCTTCATCGCACGCAGGGTGGCGCTCATGTTGGCCCGCAGCCCGTCCCGCCTGGCAGCGATGATCTGAGCGGCCCGGTCCGGCGCCTTCGCGGCGGCGGCCCGCAGGTAGCTGGCGCCGGGTCCGTGGGTGAAGCGCTGCCGGACCCTGCTGCCGCCGGGGAGCGGGTCGATCTGGTACCGCCACGACGACGACGGGCGGGCGGGGTCACCGCTGTCATCCAGGACCGCCCACGCGAACGCGCACGGCCGGTCCGCCTCGGTGACCACGCAGGTCACCTCGTACTCGAAGCCGTTCGGGAACCGGTTGTGCCCGGTGAACCTGGCGCCGGGCTGCGGCCGGCCGGGCTCCCCGAGCCAGGCCGCCCGGATGCATTCCGGGCTCCACCCGCCGACCCGGGTGACGTCTGCGATCAGGTCCCACACCAGCTCCGGCTGGGCGGCAACCACCTGTTCGGCGGCCGTCGTCAGCCCGGTCACCTCGTAGCCGATCTGGCCGCCGTCGGCGTACGGGAACTCGGTCATGTCGCTGTCTCCCGCCGGTTGCGTGTTTCCTTCACCGGCACGGTATGAGCGGCCGCTGGGCTGTGCGTCACCCGAAGGTGCACCTATCAGGTGGAATCTTCGGCGGCGGGGGGCCGCGGCGGCCGTCAGCCAGCCGTTACACTGATCGCACACAGCGGCTGGAGCGAGGATCGCTGGTGGCGCTGAGCGGTGGGTCGCCGATGGCTGACCAGCCCGTGATGGCAACGGCCGGGACTGCCACGTCCCGGCAGGATGTCCTGCTGGCTACCAAACTGCACGTTCCCAGTCGGCGGCCGGGTTTTGTGCCCCGCCCGAGGCTGGTCGGCCGGCTGGAGGAGGGGCTGGCACGAGGGCTGGTCCTGGTCTGCGCCCCGGCCGGGTCCGGCAAGACTGTCCTGCTGGCCGACTGGGCCCGGCACGGCGGCCGGCCGGTGGCCTGGCTGTCGCTGGACGTCGGTGACAATGACCCGGCGCGGTTCTGGCGGCACGTGGTCGCCGCGCTGGGCCAGGCACGCCCGGTGATAGGCGAACCGGTCGGACCTGTGCAGGGCCCGCTGGAGGCGTCTTCCCCCGATGGGCTGGTGATGGCACTGATCAACGAACTGGCGGCCGGCCCCCGTGAGGACGAGGTGCTGCTGGTCCTGGACGATTACCACCTGATCGACTCCGAGCCAGTCCATGGGTCGCTGTTGTTCCTGCTGGAGCACCTGCCGCCTGGACTGCGGATGGTGCTGGCGAGCCGGTCCGACCCGCCGCTGCCGCTGGCGCGGCTGCGGGCCGGCGGGCAGCTCGCCGAGCTGCGTGCCGCCGAGTTGCGCTTCACCGCGGACGAGGCGGCGGCGCTGTTGCGCGAAGCGATCGGCGCTGACCTGCCCGACGCGGCGGTGGCGGCATTGACGGCCCGCACCGAGGGGTGGGCCGCGGGGCTTCAACTGGCTGGCCTGTCGCTGCGGGGACAGGCGGACACCGCCGGGTTCGTGGCAGCGTTCAGCGGCAGCCACCGTTACGTCTTGGACTACCTGACCGGGGAGGTGCTCGAGCGGCAGAACCCGCAGGTACGCGAATTCCTGCTGGAGACCTCGGTACTGGACCGGCTGTCCGGGGAGCTGTGCGATGCGGTCACCGGCCGGGCCGGCAGCCAGGCGATGCTGCAGGACGTCGAGCGGGCGGGCCTGTTCCTGGTGCCGCTGGATGAGGTACGCGGCTGGTGGCGCTACCACCGCCTGTTCGCCGACCTGCTCCGCGCCCGGCTGCAGGCTGAGCAGCCCAGCCGGGTGCCCGCGCTGCACCGGGCCGCGGCCACCTGGTCCGAGGAGCACGATCTAGCCGATGACGCGGTGCGGCACGCGCTGGCAGCCGGGGACACCGCCTGGGCGGCCCGGCTGGTGGAGCGGCACGTCGAGGAGCTGCTCGGCCGCAGCGAGGGCGTGACCCTGCGCCGCTGGCTTTCGGCACTGCCGGCGGAGTCGGTACGCGACCGTCCCCGCCTGTGCCTCGCCCAGGCGTACGGCGCCGCCCAGGGGTTCCAGGTGGAAGCACTCGAGGCCCTGCTCGATGACGCCGAGCGCGCCCTTGCGGCCAGCGGCGACGAGCTATATGAACCGTCCCTCGGATCGCCACGAGGCGATAGCGTGCTGGCCAATGTCCCCGCCGGGATCGCGTTCCTGCGCGCCTCGCTCGCGCGGCTTCGCGGTGATGCCGCCCGCGCGGCCGACTGCAACCGGCAGGCCCTGGCCCACCTGGGCGAGCACGACTGGTTGATGCGCTCCTTCGTGCACTGGAACCGGGCAGCGACGGACTGGCTGGACGGCCGGCTCGAGCCAGCCGAGCGCGGCCTGACAGAGGTGCTCGCCGAGCGGCGGGCCGTCGGCGCGCTCTTCGCTGGCTTTCTGCCCATGCGCGTCTGGTACGACCTGGGCGAGGTGCAGCGCGCCCAGGGCAACCTGGATGCGGCGCTGGCGACCTGCCGGCAGGCGCTGGACACCTTCGGCAAGAGCAGCCAGGCAGCCCTCACGGGTCCGGCGCACGTGGGCCTGGCCCAGGTCTTGTACGAGCGGAACGAGCTGACCGCCGCCCTTGACCACGCCAGCAGCGGAGTCACGCTGTGCCGACAACTTGCCTTCACCTCGGCGCTGGCCACCGGCCTGGCTATCGTGGCCCGGATCCGGCACGCGTATGGTGACGCGGCCGGGGCCCTGGAGGCGATGGGCGAGGCCGGGCAGGCCGGGCTGAGCCCGCAGGTCATCACCCTGTTCAACCCGGTGCCGTCGCAGCGGGCGCGGCTGCTGCTCGCCCAGGGTGACACCGCCGCGGCTGCACGCTGGACGCAGCAGCGCGGCCTGCGCCCGGACGACGAACCGGGCTACCCGCGGGAGCAGGAATACCTGGTGCTGGCGCGGGTGCTGCTCGCGCAAGACCGCCCTGGCCAGGCCCTCACGCTGCTCGACCGGCTGCTCGCCCCGGCGGCAACCGGGGGCCGCATCGGCAGCGTTATCGAGATACGCGCGCTGCAAGCCCTGGCGCACCAGGCCAGCCGCGACGAGCCCGCCGCGATGGCCGCCCTCGTCGAGGCGCTCACCCTCTCCTGCCCGCAAGGCTACGTGCGGGTCTTCGCCGACGAGGGGCCGCCGATGGGTGCCCTGGTCGGCCGGCTGGTCGCCGCCCACCGGGCGAAACAAGCCCCCGCCCGGCGCATCCCGTTCAGCTGCCTGGCCCGGTTGGTGCAGGCCTTCGACGGCAAACTTAACGCCGCGGCAGCACTTCGCCCGCAGCTCGGCACGGCGCCTGGCCTGATCGAGCCGTTGACCGGCCGTGAGCTGGAGGTGCTGCGGCTGCTTGCGGCGGGCAAGTCCAACCAGCGCATCGCCCACGACCTGGTGGTGGCGCTCGACACGGTCAAAAAGCACGTGACCCACCTGCTGGGCAAGCTCGGCGCGGCCAACCGGACCGAGGCCGTAGCCCGCGCACGCGATGTGGGCCTGATCCCCTGACACTGCCCCCCGGGCCGGCGAGGTAGCACCTTCGGGTGAGGGATCGCCGCGCCGCGACATTCCACCCGGCACGCACCTTCGGGTGACGCCCCGTGCAGGCGGGAATCCGTACCGTTCCCGGAGAGCCGGGCCACCGGGGCCGGGCTGGGCCCAGCCACCGGGGGCCAGCAGCCAAGGGGAGCACGACATGACCACTGCAAAAAGCCAGGGCCCGGCCCTGCGGGGCAATGGGCAGCGGCGCGGGACGACCGGGTCGATAGGACGTTTCGTGGTCCGCCGCGCGCGTCTGGTGCTGGTCGCGGCGATGCTGGCCGTGGTCGGGTTCGGTGTGCTCGGGCTCGGCGCGTTCGGCAAGCTGAAGACCGGCGGCTTTCAGGATCCGGGGGCTGAGTTCGACGACCGCGCAGACGCTGACCGACCAGCGCTTCGGCGGTTCCGTCGGCGTCGTCCTGCTCGTGCACGCCGAGGCCGGGACGGTTGACGGCGCGCCCGCACGGGCAGCCGGCGCCGCCGCGGCGAGCCGTCTTGCCGCAGTGCCGGGCGTGTCGAACGTGGTCTCCTACTGGCAGACGCGCAACCCCGGCCTGGGGTCAAAAGACGGGAAGTACGCACTCATCCTGGGCGACACCAAGAGCGACCGCACGTTGAGCTCGTCGGAGCTGGCGAGCCTGCGATCGCACAGCAGTCAGGTCGACATCACGGTCGGCGGCAGCGCCGCGATCGTCAACGACATCACCAAACAGGTCGGCACGAGCCTGCGGACCGCCGAGGGGATCGCCGTGCCGATCATCCTGGCGCTGCTGGTGTTCGCGTTCGGCAGCGTCGTAGCCGCGCTGCTGCCGCTGGCGGTCGGGCTGATCGCAATCATCGGCACGTTCGCCGAACTGGACGTGCTCGGCTCGGTGACGAACGTGTCGATCTACGCGATCAACCTGACCACCGCGCTCGGCCTGGCGCTGTCCATCGACTACGCGCTGCTGATGGTCAGCCGCTTCCGGGAGGAACTCGGGCGCGGGCAGGAGCCGGCGCAGGCGGTCGTGCGCAGCATGCAGACGGCCGGGCGCACGATCGTGTTCAGCGGCGCGACGGTCATGGCCGCGCTCGCCGTGCTGCTGATCTTCCCGCTGTACTTCCTCCGTTCGTTCGCCTACGCCGGGATCGGCGTGGTGCTCATCTCGATGGCCGCCGCGGTCGTGGTGCTGCCCGCACTGCTGGCCGTGCTGGGCCGGCGCGTGAACTCCGGCCGGCTGCCGTGGGCGCGCAACCGCGAGCCGTCCACCGCCGCGCCGTTCTGGGGACGGCTCGCCGGGCAGGCCATGCGCCGCCCGGCGCTCATCGCGGTCCCGGTGCTCGCGGTGCTGATGCTGATCGCGCTGCCGTTGCGGCACGCCCAGTTCGGCACGCCGGACGACCGGGTGCTGCCGACGAGCACGCAGAGCAGGGCGGTCGGCGACGTGCTGCGCGGGGACTTCACCGGCAACAGCGCCACCGCGCTCAACGTCGTCACCGACGGCCCGCTCGGCCGCGCCGCGCTGACCGGCTACGCGACCCGCCTGTCCGGCCTGCGCGGTGTCGCGCGCGTCGAGACCAGCGTCGCGACGTTCATCCACGGGAAGGCCGTCCCGGACTCCGCCAACCCGACTCTCGCGCGTCCCACGGCGCAGCGGCTGTCGGTCGTGAGCGCGGCCGATCCGCGCTCGAATGCCGCCAAGGACCTGGTACGGACCGTGCGCGGCCTGCCCGGCCCGGACGGCGTCCGGGTCTACGTCGGCGGCCAGACCGCCGAGCTGATCGACACCACGCACGCGATCGGCACCCGGCTGCCGCTGGCCGGGCTGCTCATCGTGCTCACCACGTTCCTCGTGCTGTTCCTGTTCACCGGGTCGGTGGTGCAGCCGATCCGTGCCCTCGTGCTCAACGGGGTCACGCTCGCCGCGACCGCCGGGCTGATGGTGTGGATCTTCCAGGAGGGGCACCTGTCCGGGCCGCTGCACTTCACCCCGCTGCCGCTGGATACCAGCATGCTGGTGCTGCTGTTCTGCATCGCCTTCGGCCTGTCCATGGACTACGAGGTCATCGTGCTCAGCCGCATCAAAGAGCTGCACGATGACGGCCGCGACAACCGGGCCGCCGTCACCGAGGGTCTGGCCCGCAGCGGACGCATCGTCACCACCGCCGCAGCGCTGGTCGCGGTGACGTTCTTCGCCAACGGCACCGCGACGGTCAGCTTCCTGCAGCTGTTCGGCATCGGCGCGGGGTTCGCGGTGCTCATCGACGCGACGCTCGTACGCGCCATCCTGGTGCCGGCCTGCCAGCGGATACTGGGCCGTGCCGCGTGGTACGCGCCCGCACCGCTGCGCCGCCTGAACACCCGCATCGGCCTGACCGAAGCCAGCGGCTGACCATGTCGGCCCCCGGCGGCAGTGCCGCGAAGCACGGTCTTGACCAGCGACATGCACCCAGGGCCGGCACTGGTCACGGTCCAGAGCGCCTGATCGAGTCGAGGCGCTCGTAGACCGCCCGGTCGATCTCGATGCCGTCCCGTCGGCGCCGGGCGCGGACCTCGATCGACCGGTCGGAGGGCATCCGGACCGCGCGGAAGCCGGGGGCGGGCGGCGTCGCCCGGATGCCGTCGGCGAATGCGGCCGCGCGCCGTTCGAACTCGCCGGGCGGCAGGAACAACGAAGGGTCGACGACGATCACGAGGAATGCGAACTCGCCGCCGCGGGCAGGGAAGGGCGCGACGCCGCTCAGCAAGGCCAGCAGCCTGATGACCATCGCGAGGCCGGACCCGCGGTGCCCGCCCCAGGGGAGGATCGCGCCGGCCAGCGCCTCCGCGGGATCGCGGGTGGCTTCGCCGCGGCTGTCCAGGGCGACGCCGGGCGGCAGCTGCCCGCCGGTCACCAGCAGCCGGTAGACCTCCGAACCGGAAACGGCGGAGGTCGCGATGTCCCAGACGACCGGCTCGGTCACGGTCGGAAAGCCGACGGCGATCGGGTTGGTATCCAGGCGCCCCTCGCGGGCCCCGTACGGCGCCACCGAACCGAATGAGCCGCTTGCGACCGAGATCCCGATCATCCCGTTTCGCGCCACCAGCTCGGTGTAGTAGCCGAGCGTGCCGGAGTACCGATGGTTGCGCGCGCACACGACCGCGACACCGGACTTGCGGGCCTTCGCGATCGCCAGCCTGGTCGCGGACTCGGCGGCGACCAGGCCGTGGTGTCCCCCGCCGTTCACGACGGCCGTGATATCGGACTCCCGCGTCACCGAGATGGGCTCGCTGCGCTGCGGCCCGTGCCGGGCCACCTCGTCCGCGACGATGAAGATCCGCGACATCCCAACGGCTCCGCGCAACTCGTCGTCCACGAGGTGGCGAGCCACGATGTCGCAATCCCCCGGGCTCATGCCGAGACGGGCGGCAACGCCGGCCATCAGCTCCAGCGCCTCCGCCTCGTCCAGGCGCACCTGGTCACCGGCGCCCGGTTGAGTCATCGGCGGCGCGCTGGCTAGATATGCGGGGTGGTGTACACGGAAAACCGGCTGGCGATCGCGGTGTCGATCTCGTACGGGTAGGCGGCGAACACCTCCTCGTCCACCTCGATCCCGAGGCCGGGCCCGGCGGGGATCGGGAGAACGCCATCGGCCACCTTGTCCAGGGCGAACGGCGCGCCGAGGGCCACCTGATCGCGCAACGGCTGGTGCGGCCGCGCATCGTACTCGAAGTAGGTCGGATCCGCGTAGGCCGACACGAACGCGAGGTTGGCCGCCATGCCGATCGCGGTAAGACCGCCGCAGTGCGGAACGATGTGGGCGCCGTGAGCCTCGGCGAGATGCAGGATCTTCATCCCCTCGGTGAACCCGCCGCAGACGGTGACATCGGGCTCGAGGTGACGCACTTCGGCGCGGATGAGCAGATCACGGAAGTCGTGCACGGTGAACGCGTGCTCGCCGTAGGCGAGCGCGACCGGCGAGGAGCGGCCGAGCTGGCGCACCAGGTCCAGGTCGAGTGCGGGAATCGGCTCCTCGAAGATCTCCACCCCGATGTCCGCGAGCACGCGCGCGAACCGGCGCGCGGAGTCCGGAGTGTAGTTGTACTTGCCGTCGACGAACATCTCGATGTCGTCCGGCAGCAGCTCGCGGACCCGTTCGACCATCGCGCGGTCCCACCCGAGGTCACGCCCGGTCCGCACCTTGGCCGCGGTGACGCCGCGGTCGAGCAGCGTCGCGAAGAAATCGACATTCGATTCCGGGGGCTCATACAGCGCCGGCTTGCCCGCGGCGTACAGCGGCACGGTCTCGCGCTTGCGCCCCAGCAGGGCGGAGACCGACGTCCCCAGCAGCTTCCCGCGGATGTCCCACAGCGCGATGTCCACCGCCGACAGCGCCTGGATGACCAGGCCGCGAGCCCCCAGCGGCGCGTACAGGGTGCGGCGGAGATTCCACATCAGGTCCTCGAGCGGGACCGGGTCCCGTCCGAGCAGGAGCCATTGCACGGTCTCCTCGAACAGCGCCGTGAGGGTCAGCGGGTAGCGGTGGCCGTAGCAGTCGCTCGCTTCTCCCCAGCCGGTCACTCCCTCGTCGGTTTCGAGCCGGAGCACCGCGAACGAGCGCCGGAACGGCGGCGTGTCATCGGTGGCATAGCTGGCCGGGATGAGGGTGACGCCGGTGATCTTCATCGTTGGGCTGCTCCTCCGCTTCGGCGGCAGGGTCCCGGCCGGCCATCGCTTCCGGGCCGGCGGCACGGCCGGCCCGGAAGCGACAACGTCGCGGCGCAGGCGTGACGGTTACGGCCAGATGAGCTTGTTGCCGTTGTAGAGCGATGCCACCATCGTCGTGTCCTCGACCGACGATAGGGGCGGCACGGACTTCACCAGCTTGTAGTGCAGCAGCTCGTTGGCCTCAGGCTGGAATTCCGCCGTGCTCTCCACCCCGATCCCCTTCCCGGGCAGCGTGTGGTTCTTCGCCAGGGCGCTCTCCACGGCCCACACCTGCTGCTCGTGGCTGGTCACGAATTCGGCGCCAGCCTGCTTGGCGTACTGACCTTCGATGTTGACGCACGCCGCCTGGTGGGCCTCGCAGTACTCGACCGCGCGCAGGTCCGCCCGCATCCAGTCCTTCGCCGCGCCGTAGTGCGCGGCAAGGAATGTCTTGTTGAAGAACTGGACGTTGAACGTGCCGGTCACGTGGAACTGCGAGGGGGTGAACTCGTGGAACTGAGCGTGCTCGGCCTTCAGCGTCAGCGGCTCGTTGGACTGGTAGCAGCCGACCGCGTCGATCTTGCCTTGCACCACCTGGTTCGGGTCGTAGTTCGTGGTGTTCACGAAGTGCACCTGGTTCAGGTTGACATGTGCCGCCGACAGCATCGCCAGGACCGGCGCTTCCTTGACGAAGTGGTAGCCCAGCGTCTTGCCGGCGAGCTGCGGCAGGCTGGTGATGTCCTTGTTCGTGACAATGCAGTAGTCCGACGTGTTGCCGTACGTCGCGACGGCCTTGATGTTCGAGCCGCTGGCGACGGCGGTGAGGTAGTCGGCCGCCGAGCCGACGTTCGTCACCTGAGCCTTGCCCGCCGAGACCAGCGCGGTGGAGTCCTGCGAGTTGGTCACGAAGTTCGTGGACAGGCACATGTCCTTGAAGTAGCCGAGCTTCTGCGCGGCGAACACGTCGATGATGCCGGCCGACGCGTCGAAGCCGAACGGCGAGACGTACGTGATCGTCCCGGCCGCCTTGTTGGCGGCGCACTCCGACGCGTTGACCAGCGCGGCCGACGATCCGGCCTGGGGCGACGAGCCACCCGACGAGCCCGCCGACGACGAGCCGCCCGACGAGCTGCCACAGGCGGCGGCCGTAAGGACGACTGCGACCAGGGCGCAGCCCTTTATTGCACCGTTTCCGGCGCTCCACCTGCGTTTCACGCCTACCTCCAGTTCACTGTGCGCGCCAAGAGTTGGCGTTCATCACTTCGTTAGTGCTGCCGAGCTGTGCCAGACCAGCAGCCGCCGCTGTATCAACACGACCAGGACGAACAGGGCGATGCCGATGACGGCGAGGACCACCACCGACGCGTAGATCGTCGGGAGATCGGACAGCGACGCCGCGGTGACGATCAGCGTGCCCAGGCCGTTCGTCTGCCCGGCCGCCACGAACTCGGCGACAACGGCGCCGATCAGGCTGAGCGGGACGCAGATCCGGGCGCCCGCGCACAGGAACGGCAGGCTGCTCGGCAGCCGCAACCGCCACAGGATCTCGGTGTGCGAGGCGTTGAGCGTCTTCATCACGTCGAGCGCCAGCGGGTCCGCGGAGCGAAGCCCGATGAGCGAGTTGATGAGGAAGGGAAAGAACACCAGGACCGCGGTGATGATGTACTTCGGCGTCGGGCCGAACCCGAACGCGACCACCAGCGCCGGGGCGATCGCGATGATCGGGGTGACGTTGAGGATCACCGCCAGCGGCAGGACCGCGCGCTCGACGATGCGGACGTAGGACATCACGACGGCCAGCAGGAAGGCGATTCCCATCCCGAGCGCCGCGCCGACCAGGGCCTCCTGCAGCGTCGTCAGGGCATTGCGGAGATAGAAGTCAGGTCGGCTCGTCAGCTCGTCGAAGATCTTCGGGATCGTGGGGATCACGAACGGGTTGTGCACCGCGTACAGCTGCCATGCCCCGGCCAGCACCGCTATCGCGACCAGCGGCGGCAGCCACACCGACGGGCGGCTCCAGGCCGGCATCCCGCGTCGCGGCGGCGGCGGCTCGGCGACGGCGGGTTCGAGCGCGGGCAGGCCGGGCTGTGCGGCCGTGCGCTCGTCCAGCTCGAAACCGGGAAGTTCGCTCACTTCGTGCCTCGCCAGCTGTCCCGCAGCTCGAGCCTGATCTGCCGCTCGAGCTCGTGGAATTCCTCGGTGGTCTCGACGAGGTCGTTTCGCGGCCGGGGCAGGCCGATGGGGATCACCTTCCGGATCGTGCCGGGGTTCGCGGACATGATCACGACCACGTCGGAGAGCGCGATCGCCTCCGAGATCGAGTGCGTCACGAACAGCACCGTCTTCTTGTTCGCCTGCCAGATCGACAGCAGCTCGTGCCGGAGCATCTCCCTGGTGAGCTCGTCGACCGCGGCGAACGGCTCGTCCATCAGCAGGATGGGCGGATCGAAGACGAACGCGCGCGCGATCGCGACCCGGTGCTGCATCCCGCCCGACAGCTGGGCCGGCCGCCGGTTGACCACGTGCCCCAGCCCGAACGACTCGAGCACCGCGATCGGGTCGGCGTGCGACCGCGAGCCGTCGGAGTCCGGCTTCTTGTTGACCTGCAGCGGCAGGCGGACGTTGTCGAGGACGGTGCGCCAGGGCAGCAGCGCCGGCGACTGCGGAACCAGCCCGATGTGCTTGGCGGCGCTCGCCCGCTGCACCGACTCACCGAAGATCGACACCGTACCGCGGTTGACCTCCAGCAGGCCCGCGACGATGCGCAGCAGGGTCGTCTTCCCGCACCCGCTCGGGCCGATCACGGTAACGAACTGGCCGCGGGGGGCCAGCAGGCTGACGTTCTCGATCACCGAGACCCGGGCGCGCCCGGAGAGGTAGCCCTTGTACACGCCATCGATGACCAGCGCCGAGTCGGCCTGGTCTGATGAGGTGCTGGTCTCCGGTTCCATGCCCCGCTCGGTAAGCTCAGCCACTATCGTGCCTCACGCCGCCTGCCGGCGAGAACTGACGGGGCGTCCCGGCCTGCGCCGGGTTCACCGGCGCGGGAATCGGCCACGCGTGGCAGTCTCGTCGCATTCTCACCTCAATGATATATCAAATATCAGCCTCATGGTGATCATATCCGCAGCGGCCGGGCTGACGCAGCTGGCCGGGGCCCGCCTGGAGCGCATGCCGAACTCAGGCATTCCGGTGCGCCCAGGGCCGCGACATGAGATCGCGGACCAGCGGCCGGAACTCCTCGAGCGGCATGTTGGCGTAGTTTACGTCGAATGCCGTCTGGTCGTAGTCCTCGCAGAACTCCGCGGTCAGGTCGAAGTTGGGGTGCCCCCGGTACTTCTCGCGGGCGTTGCGGTCACGACCCACGAAGTGCCAGAAGAAGTAGCCCTGAAAGACGTCGTGCTTGCTGACCATCCAGTGATAAGACGGCCGCACGAACGGCTTGACGACGGCGGCACCGAGGTCAGCGTGGTTGTAGATGCCCAGCGTGTCCCCGATGTCATGCAGCAGGGCACAGAAGACGTACTCGTCGTCGCGGCCCGCCCGGGCCGCGCGCGTGGCCACCTGCAGGCTGTGGCCGAGCCGGGTCAGCGGGAAGACCGACTTGTCCTGGTCGAGCCCGGCGAGGTGCTCGATGACCCGGTCGGCCAGCCCGTCCTGAGCCTGCTTCCACTCGCTGGTCAGGACGTCCCATTCCTCCTGAGTGCGCTCGCTCATCGAGCCCGCCCACTGGTGGTCTGGCGCCAGCTGCGTCATTTCGCCTCACCCCTGCTCCCGCACGGCCGGGCTGCGTCGGCGCGGTGGCTCGGGCTGCCAGCGGGCCACCCGCGACGGCTCGGTCCCGCCTCGGACCCCGGATCTGCACTTGGCATATGATATTTGTACGGCCGTCGGGCGTTGTCAAGCTAGACAGCGGGCCGGTTCGCCCAGCGTAAGGAGTGCAGTGAAGCAGCTTGCCGAGCCGACATACGGCCCGTTCATAGCCGGGGAGCGCCAGTCGCCGTCTGGTGCCCCGCTGTTCGACTCGATCGACCCCGCCACCGGGCAGACCGTGGCGCGGATCGCGCTAGGCGGCCAGGCCGAGATCGACGCCGCCGTGACCGCCGCGACCGAGGCGCAGCGCGCCTGGGCCGCGCTGGGCGGCAGCCGCCGGGCCGAGCTGATCTGGGCCTGGACGGAGGCATTCCTGGCCCGCACCGAGGAGATCGCGCTCGCCGACGTGCACGACATGGGCAAGGTGATCAGGGACGCCCGCTATGACACCCCGAAAGCGGCGAAGTTCGCGCGCTACTGGGCGGGAATGGCCGACAAGATTTCCGGCGAGCAGATCCCGGCGACCGCGGGGTACCTGTCTTACACGATCAAGCAGCCGCTGGGCATCATCGGGATCATCCTGCCGTGGAACGGCCCGACGATCATGTTCGTGGCGCGGGTCGCGATCGCCCTGGCCTGCGGCAACGCCGTCATCGTGAAGCCTTCCGAGCTAGCGCCCAGGTCCGCGCTGCTGCTGGCCGAAGCGGGCACCGCGGCCGGCCTTCCGCCCGGGCTGATCAACGTCGTGCCTGGCGACGGCAGCACCGGCCACGCCCTGGTCACCCATCCGCAGGTGGCCGGGGTCAACTTCACCGGCAGCGTGGCAAGCGGGCGTGCGGTGGCAGCGGCCGCCGCGCCGTCGTTCAAGAAGGTCGTGCTGGAACTCGGCGGGAAGGCCCCCAACATCATCTTCGAGGACGCAGACCTCGACGAGGCCGTCCGCGGCGCGGTCTGGGGCGTCTTCCAGAACGCCGGCCAGGTCTGCAGCGCCGCTACCCGGCTGCTGGTTCAGCGTTCGGTGGCTGACCAGGTGATGGAGCGGCTCACCGGTCTGGCCAGCCGGATCCGGGTCGGCGACCCGTCCGACCCGGCGTCGCACATCGGCCCGGTGGTGTCGCACGCTCAGCACCGGCGCGTCCTCGACTACCTCGACTCCGCGAGGTCGGACGGTGCACGCCTGACCACCGGCGGCAGCGCGGCAGGCCCTGCCCGGTCCCCGCGCGGGCTCTACGTCGAGCCCACCGTGGTGACCAGCCTTGATCCCGGCGCCCGGGTCGCGCGCGAGGAGATCTTCGGCCCGGTCTTGTCCGTGCTCGAGTTCGACGCCGAGGCGGATGCGCTCGCCCTGGCCAACGACACGGTCTACGGGCTGACCGCGAACGTCTGGACAAACGACCTGCGGAAGATGTTCCGGCTGGCGGAAGGGCTGGAGTGCGGCGTGGTGTGGGGCAACTCCGCCATGCTGATGGACCCTGCGCTTCCGTTCGGCGGGATCAAGGACAGCGGCCTCGGCGTGGCGTCAGGCCAGGCGGCGATCGACACGATGACCCGGCTCAAGCGGGTGTCGGTGCGTTTCCAGGCCGATGCCCCGATCCCGGCCTGGTCCGACATCTGACCGGCCGCGGCGGGGTCACAGCCGCCCCTCGGCCGCGTCGCCGAGGCTGACGAACCGCTCGAGCCCGTCCCGGTAGGCCTGCTGCGGCACGCTGTCGATCCGCGTCATCTGCGGTCGCGGCCACGAGCCCAGGGCGCCGCAGCCGGGCCGCGGCCACCAGTCCGCGCCGGCGCCCGCGGCCAGCGCCGCCCCGTACGCCGACAGCTCGGTGAAGTCAGGGACGTCGAAGTCCGCGCCCAGGACCGCAGCCTTGATCTCGCACCACAGCCGGCTCCTCGACGGGCCCCCGGTGCAGGTGACCACGTCGATTTCCGCGCCGTCGCCGCGCAGGGCGCGGCCGATGTGCGCCAGCCCGTACGCCGCGCCTTCCAGCACCGCGCGCGCCAGCTCGGCCGGTCCGGTATCGGCGCGCAGGCCGTGGAACTCGCCGGCCAGCCGGCGCTGCCAGCGCGGCGCGCGCTCGCCATCGAGGTAGGGCAGGAACAGCACTCCGCGCGCGCCGGGCGGCACGCCCGCCGCGAGCTCGAGCAGCGCCGACCTGGGCCGGCCGGTCACGGTAGCCAGCCAGTCGAGCGAAGCGCCGTGAGCCGAGGCCGGTCCGCCGATCATGCTGCACCCCTCGGCCGGGCTGGCCATCCGCATCAGCCCGGGCGGGCAGTCGGCACTGCGCACCGTCACGACCAGGCCTCCGGTACGTCCGCCGGGGTCGCACGCCCGGTGCAGCTCATCGAGCCCGGCGGCCCAGAACGTCAGCAGCGCATCCGGTGCGCCGGCTACCAGCGCGGTGCCCCGCGGCACCCCCCACGACCCGTCGGCCGTCCCGACCACGGTCCCGGTCGTCGCGGTATCGCCAAGCGGTTCCAGCGCGGTGTCGCCGGGCCACCTGCCCTGCGCCCGCGGCGCGCCCATGCTGGCCAGCATCCAGTCCCACAGCTGGCTGACCTCGCCGCCTGGATGCTCCGATTCGAGCAGCCGGCACTGGGCGACCTGCTGGGCCGTGATGCCGCCGTCGATGCCCTCGGCGTAGCGGTAGGTCACGGCCAGGCCGTCGGCGGGCACCGCGGTCGGGCTCTGCCCGCCGACCGCTACCGCGGCCGGGGACGCCGCCGCCGGGCACCGGGCGATGAGGCGCTGCAACGCGGCCCCCACCGCGCGGCGCCAGCACCGCGGGTCCGCACGGCCCGCCGGGTACTGCGATCGCTGGTCGTAGTCGGCGCCGGCCTGGCCGGCGAGCGCCCCCTCGGCGTCCACGGCGACGACCCGGACCGAGCGAGATCCGACGTCGATGCCGATGACGACGCTCATCTGGTCACCGCCGCCAGCCGGTGCCGGGTCCGTCATGGGCCGCCGACGATGACCCGGTAGACCGGCTCGGAGCCGGCCAGCCGGAAGCCCTCGGTGACCTGCTCCAGCGAGAAGCGCGCCGTGACCAGGGCCTCGAGGTCGGTGGCGAGCACCCCGCTGGACAGCAGGCCGGCCGCCGTCCGCCAGTCCTCTGGCTCGTGACTGTGCACGCCGATGATCGAGGTCTCCTCGTGGTGCATGTGGTCGGGGCCGATGCCGGTCGACAGATCCTTGGGGAACGCGCCGTACAGCACCGCGGAGCCGCCCTTGGCCAGCAGGTCGATCGCGAGCTCGAGCGCGCCAGGCGCGCCCGCGGTCACGAACACGATGTCACTGTCGGCGCCGGCCTCGCGGGCCTGCTCGGGCGCCGCCGTCCAGTCCGCGCCGGCCGCGGCGGCCTCGGCCCGGCGCTGCCCGGAGACCTCGACGATGCCCGCCGACGCGGCTCCGGCCGCCCTGGTCATCGCCAGGTGGAGCCGGCCCATGTAGCCGCCGCCGATGACCGCGACCCGGTCGCCAGGGCGGAAGCCGCCTCGGCGCATCGAGTGAGCCACGCAGGCGATCGGCTCGCCCATCGCCGCGTGCTCGATCGGCATGTCCGCGACGGCCCAGGCGTGTTCGGCGCCGACCGCGATCACCTCGGCCAGTCCCCCGGCGATCGAGATCAGGCCGTCGGCGCGGTCCTGGCTCTGCGCGGCCAGGCAGATCGCGCTCCGGCCGCGGCGGCACGCCGAGCAGGTACCGCACCGGGTACGCATGTCCAGCGTGACCAGGGCGCCGAGCCGGGGAGTGCCCGGCAGCGCGGCCACCGCCTGGCCGACCTCGATCACGCGCCCGGCAGGCTCGTGACCCGCCGCCGTCGGGTAGACCGGCGTCTCGCCCGAGAACAACCTGCGGTCGAATGTGCACAGGCCGCAGCCGCCGAGCTCAACCAGCAGCTGGCCGGGACCGCACGAAGGCGGCTGCGTCTCGCGCAGCTCGACCTCCCCGGGCGCGCTGACCACCGCAATCTGCATGCTCCCACCTCTCATTGCCGGTGCGGCAGCAGGCCCAGCCGCCCGTGGGCGAACGGCGCGCATACCGGCCGTCCGTTGCTGAAATGGCTCAGCCACAGCCGCAGCAGGTGCCGCTGGTGATCAGGGTCATCCGGGTCATCGGCGAAGCTGGTGCGGGTGTGCATGATGGTGAAGTTGCTGACGAACTGGATGTCGCCGGGCTCAAGCATCATCGACAGGCTGAGGCCGGGGCGCTTCGGCAGCGACTCGAGGAAAAGGAAGCACGACATCTCCTCGGCGGACAGCCGGGGCACGTCGGGGAACCGCATCGCGGAGATGAACCACGACGTGGACGTGGTGCCCGACAGGTAACCGGACTCGTAGCAGAACAGCGGCAGCAGCTCCCAGCCCGGCGCACCGGGCGGCTGCTCGTTCATGAGGTCCTTCGCGAACGGCCTGAAGAGGATCGGCAAGTACTCGGGGTGCTCCGCCAGCACGGTGTTGTAGAGCGTCATCGTGCTCACCAGCAGGCTTTCGCCGCCGTACCGGGCGGGCCTCAGGCACATCAGCCCGACGATGTCCGTGCGGTCGTTGTGGAAAGCGGTCGCCTCGCTGGTCGCGAACCGCCGCCCGAAGGCGCCGGGCTGGCCGAGGTTCCGCAGATGTCCGATCAGCTCGCCTCGCCGGCTCTGCGAGACCGGTGTCCCGAGGTAGTGGCCGATCGCGCAGAAGACCTTCGCCGCCTGGTCGTCATCGAACCGGCCAGGCACCGGCAGGCCGCGCACCAGCACGAACCCCCGGCCGTCGCGCAGCGTGCCGGCGATCTCGCGGAGCCGGTCGCGCAGTCCCGGCAGGGCGACGTCGCCGGGCGCGAGCCGTTCGGCGGGCGTGCCGGCCACGCCCGCGAGGCCGCGCTCGATCTCGTCGAGATCGGCCTCGCCGAGCCGCACGATCCAGTCGTCGCCGTCCTGCAGATCCTCGCCGCGCCAGACGGCCGCCCCGGTGACGGCCGTCTCGGGCATGGTCGCCGCTCCCCCGCCCGGCGCCCTCGTCACGCCGGACGCCGGAACGCGGCGGTCCGCGACATGAGCCCCCGCTCGCTGATCGATGCGGGCAGCCCGAGATCGCGGTCGATGGTCAGCCAGAGCCTGATCAGGTCGCGCTTGAGCGCCGGGTCGGGGAAGTCGGCATACGAGGTGCGGCCGTGCATCACGACGTAGTTGCTCAGGAACTGCACGTCCCCCGGCCGGAAGTGCATGTCAAGCACGAACCGCGGCTCATTGTTGAGCCGCTCGAGGAGCTCCATCGCCTCGACCTGCTGGGGCGCGAGGTCAGGTACGTGCGCTCCGCGCGGCGCCGACCGGACGTAGTCCGGGCCGTAGTAGGCGAACAGCTTCGTGCCCGCCTCGTCGACGGCGTAGATCGGGCACTGGAAGAAGCTGTCAGGGCCGTCGCCTCGCCGGCGGTCGTGCCACCAGGGCTCGTACATCACGGCGGCGAGGTCGGGCCGGGTCCGCACGATCTCGTCGTGCACCGCGACCGAGCTGACGATCGTGCTGACGCCGCCCTCCATGGCCGGCCGGATGCACAGCAGCGCGACCACGTCCGGGGTGTCGGTGTGATAGTTGAGGAAGGCCCGGTGCTGGTAGCCGCGGGCCAGCGGGCTCTTCGGGTCGATGCCCTGATCGCGCACGTGCATGAGCAGTTTCGCGCCCGCCCCCTGTTGCAGCGCGATGCCGACGTGCAGTCCGATCCCCCAGGCCATCAGCTCAGCCTGGTGCTCGGTGAGCGATTCGACGGGGACCCCGCGGAGCAGCGCGAATCCCCGTCCGTCCATCAGCTCGCCGACCAGGTCGGCAAGCAGCGGGGCCAGCGTCGGAAGGGGGAAGTCGCTCTTGTTGACGTCGGCCAGCTCGACTCCGGGACGGTCGACCGCCTCGAGCGCCGCGGTCAGCTCGGCGGCCTGCCCGGGACCGAGCTCGATCAGCCAGTCGGACCGCTGACGCATCTCGTCGCCGGTCCAGGCGGCGGGTCCGCCTAGTTCATGGACGGCGGTCATGTTCTTCCTCTCCTAGTCGCGCGGGCTGATCCCGGCCAGCTCCTTGGCCAGCCGCACGTGCGGGGCAACGTCATACATCCCGACCAGGCGCTGCTTGGTCGCCTGCTGGGCGCCGGCGTTGTGCATCTCGAACAGGAGCTGACGTGAGCCGAACGACTCGCAGGCGTAGTCCCAGGCCAGCTTCAGCAGCTGGAACCGCTCCGGGGCGCGGGCGTCGGGACCCATCAGGTAGCGCTGGACGTCCGAGCTGATGTCGGGGTTGTCCAGCTCGCCGCTGCCGGGGGCCATGAGGATGCCGGAGCCGGACAGCTCGCGGATGATCTGCAGCACGTCGGGATGCCGGTTGACGCCGAAGATCCGGCCGAGCGTGATCTGGGTCGGGTTGGGGATCACCAGTCCGGTCGGCGACTCGACGGGGTTCTGCTCGGCGGCGATGATGAACGCCTTGAGCGTCTCGGCGTAGCCGTAGAGGTCGCACAGCATGAGCTGGGTGGTGGGCAGCTGCTCCTTGCCCAGGTAGTCGGTGATCGCGGCGCCGATGCCGGCCAGCACCTCCGCCTTGCAGGCCATCCGGATCAGGATGTGGTAGAAGGCCCACGAGAGTATCTGGTTCAGCAGGTCGCGGTGGCCCTCCGTGCGGTGCAGGTAGAAGACCCGCTTCCTGGGCACGAATACGTTGTCGAAGACCACCCACGCGTCCATCTCGTCAAAGCGCGCGCCGAGCGGGTGGTCAGCGCGGTTGGACCGGGCCAGCGGCTGGCGGCAGTAGACCCGCAGTCCGCGGGTGGCCATCGGCACCGCGAAGTAGACGATCTCGTCGGCAGCCAGGCCGGGCCGCATCGGGGCCAGGGCAAGGTACTCGTCGGCATACGGGGCGAGCGTCGCGACCGACTTCACGCCCCGGATGACGATGCCGTCGGCGCGCTCCTCGACCACCCGGAGGTTCTCGAACTTGTCGCGGGAAAGCCGCGAGTCGCGCGGCGCGTCGGCAAAGCTGTGGGTCAGCGCGAGGTCGTTGCCCCTGACGTAGTCGAAGTACTCGGCCACGTGGTCGGCGAAGCTGGGGTCCTCCGCGCCGAGGATGTTGCGGACGTCGTGGAGCCCCACCATGATGGCGGCCATGTACTCGGGCAGCCGCCCGGTCGTGCCGCCGGAACGCCGCATCAGGAACTCGATCATCTCCCGCCTGGCGACGAGGTCGGCCACCGACCGGGGCTCGACGAAGCCGCGGCTGACCCGTTCGCCGTCCGGCAGCACCATGGTCAGGACGTCCTGCGTGGCGGGGTCGTGCTGCAGGTCGTAGACCTCCGCCAGGGACTGCGCGCAGGCCGCGAAGTCGGGGTGCGTGACGACGTCGTCGACGCGCTTGCCCTCGAGCCAGATCTCGCGCTCGTCCTGCAGGCCTGCCAGGTACGCCTCGCCGCGCCGAATCGCCATAGCCGCTACCTCCGTGTGTCCGCACTCGCGTTTGCGTACTTTGCGCGCAGCTCCGCGAACCCGGCGACCTCGAGCTCGACCTGCGCCTTCCAGTGATCGGGCAGATCCTGGTACGGCGGCCGCAGCGGGCCCGCCTTGATCAGCCCGGAGACCTCAAGCCGGTACTTCGCCACCTGGGTGTTGTACCGGGCGAAGTCGTCGGTGTGGTCGCGATGGGCCATCGCGCCAGCAGGCACGTACGGCGGTACCTGCTTGAAGTCGTCGATGACCGCGCCGACGCGCGCCGCGTCACCGCTGCCGATCGCGGCCAGCAACGCCACCGCCGGCTCGGGTCCGAGGGCCGCCTGGGTTGACCAGATCGCCGTGATGCGCTCGGGTGCCTGCTCCCAGGCGGTGAACACCCCTGCCTCGCCCGGCATCAGGTTGATCCGGCCCGCGACCGCCCTGAGCTCGTCCTGGTAGTGCGCGAAGCCGTGGGTCTGCTTGCTGGCGATCACCGTCGGGGCCTCGCGCCGCAGGCCCGACCAGAACTCCGGCGGGAAGCTGGACTTGAAGAACCACGAGTTGGAATAGACCATCACCGGCAGGTCAGGGACCGCCGCGCTGAGGTCGGCGTAGAACCGGACCGAATTGCGCACCGTGGGCGTCTGCCAGAGCGGCAGCCCGACCAGGGCGCCGTCGACGCCGGTGTCGCGCAGTCCGCGCATCTGCCGGATGACCTCGCGGGTGCCGAGGGCGGTGGCGCCCGCGAAGACCTGGACCCGCCCGCGGGCCGTCTCTACCACGGCGGCGGCGCAGGCCAGCTTCTCTTCCCACAGCAGCGAGTGGCCCTCCCCCGTGGTCCCGAACAGCCCGAGCCCGGTCACGCCCGGCGAGATGAGAAACTCCGTCATCCGCGCGGTCTCGTCCAGATCGACGCTGTCGGTGGCGTCCCAGCCGCCCGCATCGGGCAGGCACGGGGTCGGTGGCAGGACGTAAACCCCGCGGATGTCGCCGACCTCAAGCACTGCGCCCCTCACGTGGCCGTTCGGTATCGCCGAGATGGTACATCATATACCATCTCACGCGAGTACATCGTCGACCGCGGACCACCGCGGCACCGGCGCGGTGCCGGACGGCAGCCTGATGCTCTTGCTGCGCCCGAACTCCCGCAGCGTCTCGGGGGCGTGCACCCGCCCGAACCCGCTGTGCCCGGTCCCGCCGAACGGCGTGCCGAGGAAGACCCGGTTGAAGTTGTTGACGAAGACGATGCCCGCGTCGATCTGCCGGCTGACCCGCAGCGCGCGCTCTGAGTCGCGGGTGTAGACGCCCGCGATCAGGCCGTAGTCGGTGCCGTTCGCGATCTGGACCGCCTCGTCCTCGTCGTCGAAGGCCAGCACGCAGATGACCGGCCCGAAGATCTCCTCGCGGGCGATCCGCATGGCGGGCTGCACCCCGGTGAACATCGTCGGCGCGACGAAATAGCCGTCCCGCAGGGCCGGATCGTCCGGCAGCGGCGCTTGCGCGGCGATCGACGCGCCCTCGGCGAGCCCGATCTCGATGTAGGAAAGCACCCGGTCTCGCTGCTCCGGCGTGATCAGCGGGCCCACGTGAGTGCCGGGATTGGCCCCGTCTCCCACGACGAGACGCTGCACCGCCGGGGCGAGCCTGTCGACCACCTCGTCGTGCACGCTGCGGTGCACGAGGATCCTCGAGCCCGCGGTGCAGGCCTCGCCCTGGTTGAAGAAGCCGCCTTCGATCCCGCCGACCACGGCTTCGGTGAGGTCGGCATCCTCGAACACGATCAGCGGGTTCTTGCCGCCCAGCTCCATCAGGGCCGGGGCCAGCCGGTCGGCCAGCGCGTGCAGCACCGCGCTGCCCGCCTCGGGTGACCCGGTGAAGATCACCTTCCCGATCCCCGGGTGCGCCGCGAGGGCCGCGCCGGTCTCGCCCGCTCCTGGCACCACGTGCAGCACGTCGTCGGGCAGGACGGACTGCACCATCTCGGCGATCCGCATGATGGTCAGCGGCGCCTGCTCGGGCGGCTTGAGCACGATGCCGTTGCCGACCGCGAGCGCCGGTGCCGCCTTCCCGCCGACGTGCAGCGGCGGCCAGTTGAACGGGATGATCCCGGCGATCACGCCGTACGGCTCGAGCAGCGTGAGGTCGAGCGCGTATCCCTGGTCGCGGACCTGGCTGGGCAGCACCTCGACGAGTCCGGCGTAGTACTCGAACAGCGTGATGCACTGCTCGACATCGACGTTGCGGGCCTGGCTCACCGGCTTGCCCATCTCGCGGCACTCAAGCTCGGCGAGCTCGTCCGCGTGCGCCCGGATCACCCGGGCGGCTTCGCGCAGGTAACGACCGCGCTCCCTGGGCGCCCGGTCCGCCCACCCGGGCTGAGCCGCCTGGGCCGCGCGCACCGCCGCGTCGACCTCCGCGGCGCCGCCGCTGGCCACCACCGCCAGCGGCCGGCCGGTGGCAGGGTTCACCACGGTCAGCCGGTCCGCCGCTGCCTGCGAGGACCAGCGGGTCGTGATCGTCTCGACTTGATCGGCCGTCTGGGTCACGGGATCTCCACTCGGACGTCCCACAGGATTGGCTCGTGCGGCTGCGCGGTCTCCACGTCCAGCAGCGTGAGGCACGCGGGGCAGAAGAACTCACGGCACACGAAGGCACCGCCGCCGATCCGGTGCGGATCGACCCAAGGCCCCGCTTGCTGCACAGGGCCCTCGCGCAGCAGCGTGTGCAGCTTGTAATTCTCGCTCGCTGGGCCAAGGTCGCGGCCGCACCGGCAGCGGATCGTGGCATCCGCCCCGCAGCCGGACACCTCGAGGTATTCGTTCAGCCTGGTCACTTGCTTCCTCCGGAGCCTTGGTCCGCATCCTCGGGCTCGCCCAGCATCAGCTCCCGGGCGTGCGGGGTCGGCCGGGCCGATCCCGGATCCGCCCACGGGTCGCGGACCGAGATGTCCTCGGGCAGCCACATGTGCGCGGGAGGGTCCTCGCCGGCCGGGATCTGCTCGACTTCGGCGGTGTACTCGATCACCTGGCGGTTGGGCGCGGTGAAGTAGCCGAACACGTTATTGCCTGGACCGTGCCGGCCTGGGCCCCACACGGTCTCGAATCCGCGGGCGGTCATGTTGTCGATGCCGCGCAGCACGTGCTCGCGACTGGGCACCTCAAAGGCGATGTGGTTGAGGGAGGCGTACGGCGCCTGCGTGACCGCGATGCTGTGGTGGTCGGCCGAGCAGCGGTAAAAGCGCATATGCGGCATGCTGTCCGCGAGCCGGAAGCCGAGCGCGTCGATCAGCAGCTGTGAGAAGGCGTCGGTGCGGGCGGAGTTGAGCACGACGTGGCTGAGCTTGACCGGCCGCACGGCCGAGCCGCTGTCGATCGGCTCGGCCGCCTCAACCGCCGCCGACAGTTCCAGGACCCGGCCGTCCGGATCCGCCAGCCGCACCGCGTAGCCGCCGCCGGGCTCGGTCAGCTCGCGCGGCGCCGACAGCAGCCGTATCTCGGGCCGCCCGGACAACCGCGCCGCGGCCTGATCGACCGCGGCCGGGTCGGCCAGGCCGAGACCCACCAGCCGGACGCTGGGCCGCGCACCCGGGGAGATCACCAGCAGGTGATGCTCGCCGCCGGTACCGCGCAGGTAGACGGCGCCGTCCTGGCGGCCGGAGATCGTCAGCCCCCACACCTGCTCGTAGAACTGGGCCAGGTCCTCCGGGTCCGGGGAGGTAATGCCGACCCACCGCAGGTGCGTCACGCCGGTCATCGGCGAGCCTGGCCGCAGATGCCCAGCGCCGTTCGGGCGTAGACCCGCGCGGCGTGCAGGAAGTCATCGGCCTCCGCCCAGAACAGCCCGCCGCCCACCCCGGCGGCCGGGCCGTACGTGATAGCGGGGATGCCAGCCTCATTGAACGGGTTCGTGTCACGCCACATGCTCGACAGCGGCGGCGCGAGGTCCGGCATCGGCTTGTCGAACTCGGCCTCGTGGGCCTGCCGCAGCGCGTCGAGCAGCGGCTCCGCGCCGACCGCCTCGTACCCGCGCCTGAACAGCGTGCACTCGACCTCGGTCGCAACGTCGACCTTCGCCAGCTCGTCGCTGAGCTCGGCCATCACCTGCACGGCGTGCTGGGCCGGGGTGAGCCGCACGTCCAGGTACAGGAAGCACTTCTCCGCGGTGACGATCGGGATGAACGGCTGGCCGCCGCGGATCGCGCCGATGTTGACCTTCGGAACGCACACGCCGCCGTCGAAAACGTAGGCGTGCTCCTTCTCGTAGCGGCGCGCCCAGCTCTCCAGCTGGGCGATGACCGGCGCCGCGCGCACCACCGCGTTGCCGTTCGACGCGAGGTTGTCCGGGTGGTCGATGTAGGGGGTGTAGCGCGAGCTGCCGCCGAGCACGGTGATCTTGAAGAACGCCTTGCCGGCCTCGACCCAGGTCACGCCGAAGTCGGTCGCCTCGGCGACGAAGGCGAAGTCACCCACGACGCCGTGGGTGATGAGGTACCGGGTCCCGACCTCCTTGGACAGGTAGGCAGGCGCGGTGAACTCGTCCACCGGCTCCTGGCCGATCTCCCCGCACACGCCGGTCACGATCAGGTCGCCCGGCAGCGAGACGCCGGCCTCCTTGATCGCCTTGGCGGCGATCAGGGTGCAGGCGAGCGGGCCCTTGTCGTTGACCAGGCCGTTGCCGACCAGCGTGTCGCCCTCTCGCCAGGCCGACGTGTAGAAGGGGTTGTCCGGATCGTGCATCCAGCGGCGTTCCTGCGGCCCCCACGCCACGTCCATGTGCGCGTTGAAGATGAGTGCCAGCCCGCCGCCCGAGCCGGGGATGCGACCCACGACATTGGGCCGCTCCGGCACCAGGGCGAGCTGGCGGGCGCGGATGCCGTGGCCGGTCAGCCACTGCAGGATGAAGTCGGATACCGGCTTCTCCTGCCCGGATGGGCTGTCGATGTTGGCCAGGTCGAGCGCGAGCGAGACCAGCTCCTCGCGATCGATCGCGGCCAGCACCTCCGGCTCGCCCGGCAGCGGCGCGCCCTGGCGCTCGAGGTCTGCGGTGGTCATGATGCCGGCTCCAGCAGCAGGTTGGCCCAGCCGTCAACCCGCGCGCTCTGGCCGGGGTGCAGCAGCACCGTGGTGTCCACCGCTTCGATGACCGCTGGTCCCGGCACGACGTTGCCGGGGGCCAGCTCCTCGCGGCGGTAGACCGGGGTCGGCGCGAACCCGCCGAGCTCACGGAAGTACACCGGGCGCTCGCCGGTGCGGGCCGCGGCGGGATCGGGCGCGCCAAGCGCAGCCGGGAGCTGCTCTGGCTTGAGTATCCGGCCGACCCCCCGGACCAGGAACGTCCTGGCCTCGATCCCGGCCCGCCGGTACGCCGCGCCGCGGCCGAAGCGCCGGTTGTAACGCCGCTCGAAGTCCGCGAGTACCTCGTCCGTCTGCGCGCGGCCCAGATCCCCCGCAGGTACCGGTACCCGGACCTCGTGGACCTGGCCGCGATAACGCAGCTCGATCTCGCGCTGCAGCGTGACGTGGTCGCGGCTGACCCCGCTGGACTCCAGGTCCGCCTGTGTCACCTGCTCCATCCGGCTGTACACCGCGGTCAGCCGTTCCGGGTCGAACGGGGCGATCATCGGATCGCTGGTCTGGCTGACCCGCACCAGGTCCGAGCCCGCGATGCCGTAGGCCGAGAACACCGACGAGTGTGAAGGGACGACAACCGGCTTCGCGCCGACCTCGACGCCGTACGCGCCGACGTGCAGCGGGCCGGCGCCGCCGAATGCGAACAGCGCGAAGTCCCGGGGGTCATAACCCCGGCCGATGGTCTCCATCCGCACCAGGTCGGCCATCCGCGCGTCCAGGATGTCCACGATGCCCATCGCGGCCTCGACCACCGATACCCCCAGTGCGGCGGCTACGTGGTCGCGGATCGCGGCCTCGGCGAGGCCGGCGTCGAGGCCGCGGGCGCCGCCGAGAAAGTACCCGGGATCGATGCGCCCGAGCACCACGTTGGCGTCGGTCACCGTGGGACGGTCACCGCCCATCCCGTAGCAGGCGGGCCCGGGGTCGGCGCCGGCGCTGGCCGGACCGACCTTCAGGTGACCGGTGCCCGGCTCGATCCAGGCGATGCTGCCGCCGCCCGCGCCGATCGAGGTGACGTCGATGACCGGCAGCACCGTGTGGTACTTGTCGAACACGGGGGCGGTGGTGATCACCGGCTCGCCGTTGACCACCAGCCCGACGTCGAAGCTCGTGCCCCCCACGTCCGTGGTGATGACGTTCGCCGAGCCGATCAGCTCACCCAGCGCCGCGGCCCCGAGCACGCCGCCTGCCGGGCCGGACGAAAGCAGCGAGATGGCGTGGCCCCTGGCATCGGTAGCCGAGGTGACGCCGCCGACCGACTGCATGATCACCAGGTCGCGACGCAGGCCGGCGGCCGACAGCTTGTCCTGCAGCGCGGAGATGTAGGCATCGGTGTCCCGGCTGAGGTATGCGTTGAGCACCGTGCTCGCGCCCCGCTCGTACTCCTTGATCACCGGAGCCACCTCGTGCGACGAGCTGACGAACACCCCGGGATGCTCCGTGCTGATCATCTTGTGCACTGCCTGCTCATGCTCGGGCCGCAGGAAGCTCCACAGGAAGCAGACCGCGATCGCGTCCGCCCCGGCGGCGACCAGCTCGCCGGCGGCGCGCCGCGCCTCGTCCAGGTCGAGGGGCACGATGACCGCCCCCTTGTAGTCGACCCGTTCGGTCACTCCCTTGATCAGCGGCCGCGGCACGACCGGGATGGCCTTCTCCAGCCGGGCGAGGTTGGTCAGCTCGGATTCGGCCAGGCCGGCGGCCTTCTGGATCGTACGGCCGATGATGAGCGCATCCTCGTGACCTTTCGTGGTGATCAGGCCGACCCTGGGTCCCGACCGGGTGAGCAGCGCGTTCGTCGCGACCGTCGTGCCGTGCGCGAACAGGTCGTTGCCCGCCAGCAGCGCGCCCAGGCCGAGCCTCATCGCCTCGGCCGCCCGGGTCACCGCCGCCAGCACGCCGGCCGAGAAGTCGCCAGGCGTCGACGGCGACTTCGCCGTGGTCACCGTGCCGTCGCCGTCCACGACGACGCAGTCGGTGAACGTGCCGCCGCTGTCTACCGCGATGATGTTGGTCATGACGCACCGGCCCCGGCCCGCGACCCGGCGGGATCCGGCGCCGACGACGTCGCCCGGCGCTCCGCGCGGATCTCGGCGCGGCGTGCCTCGGTCGCCGCCTCGTCCACGCGCTCCGCGCCGCCGGTGACGATCACGCCGTAGCGCTCGGCCCCGTGCGCGGGCGTCACCACGCCGCTGACCACGTCCGCGAGCACTCGCGCGGGATCGCGGTCCAGCGGGTCGAGGTAGCCGCCGCCGCCCATCGCGATGCAGCGGTACACGTCGGCCGCCGACTGTGAGGTCTTGACGATGCTGTCGGAGTACACCTCCAGGTCGCCGTCGATCTCGTCCAGCTCAGACGGCACGTACCCGCGCCCCAGCAGCTGCCGGACGTTGGTGTTGCGCTTGATCACGAACTGGTTGGTGCAGGAGGGGTAACCGCCGGCGATCCCGGTCGATCCGGGCTGCAGGGTGCCGATCGCATGCATGATCTTGGTCGGGATGACGTCCACGTCGTGGCAGACGTACATCATGCTGAGCGTGTTGCCGCCCCGGAACCGCCCGGCGCCGCCGGTGTCCGGCTGGATCCGCCGGTAGAGATACAGCAGGGGGTAGCTGTACTCGTAGTCCTCGACGTTGGCGATGATCGACGACGGGGAGTCGAGGAACCCGCCGGCGTCGAGCCCGTCGGCCCTCGCCCTGGCGCCCGACCCGCCCGCCATCGCATCCAGGATCGTGGCGCCGAAGAAGTCCTCCCGCTGGTCCACGCCGAAGACGTCTTCGACGTAGAGCCCGCCCATCCAGGTGGCCATGAACTGCTCGCGGTGCGGTTCGCTCGCGGCCAGCATCTTGGCCAGGCAGACGCTGGAGCTGATCGTGGCCATGAAGCTGCCGGTGGTGGTGGCCTTCGACACCCCGGCCGGCCAGGCGGCGTGCACGACGGAGCCCTCGCGGGTGATCACCTCCACCGCGCTCTGCAGCCCCGCGGGCGACCACGGCATGTCGTAGCACAGGTACGGCAGCACCGCGGCGATCGTGGCTCCCACGCAGGCCGGCCGGGTGCAGTTCACCACGGCCGGTGCCTGGTCCGCGGTCTGGCTGAAATCGAAGATCAGCTGGTCGTCGCGCTTGGTCATCGACACGATGACGGGGTAGATCGTGTCGTATTCGATGTACCCGCGATGGCTCCAGGTGCCGTTGGGCAGTTCGCGCAGCCGGGCGCGGAAGCGGGCGGCGGTCGCCGCGTTGATGCCCTCGATCGCCGCGAGCACCATGGGCCGCCCGTACCGGCCGACCAGCTCCTGGACCCGCTCCGCGGCCACGTTGCACCCGGCGATCATCGCCTTCAGGTCGAGGCCAACCAGGTTCGGCAGCCGGGTGCGGCGCAGGTAGCCGCGCTCGACGTCCTCGCGCAGTTCGCCCGCCTCGACGATCTTCACCGGCGGGAACAGCGGCTGCTCGCCCCATACCGAGGTCGCGCCCACCTGCACCTGGCCCTCGACAGGCCCGCCGAGATCGATCTGGTGCACGGTGGATCCGGTCCAGCCGATCAGGTCGCCGCCGGCGAAGATCGGGGCGACCACGACGACGTCCATCTGATGGCATGCGCCCACGTAGGGGTCGTTGGACATGAAGATGTCGCCCGGCTCGATGCCAGGGCCGGCGTCGCCGCCGTACTCCTGCTGGATCCAGCGGACCGTCGAGCTCAGCGACAGCGCGTGGATCGTGATGTACATGCCGATCGCGAAGCAGTCGCCGTTCGCGTCCATCAGCCCGACGTTCATGTCGTACGCCTCGTTCGCCACCGGCGATCCGGATACTAGCCGCATCGTGGTCGCGGCCTCGTCGTTGATCGCAGACAGCCGCGAGCTGAGAATCTCGAACGTGATCGGGTCCATCGCGGTTGCCGTGTCAGGCATTCGCTATCAGCTCGTTCAGCGCCTCGTCGGCCGTCAGCACGTCGGCGAACTCCTGCACCAGGACGTTCAGCGAGGCCTGGTGCTCCTCGTCGGTGAGCGAGGCGGTCGCGTCGCTGAGGACCGTCATGTGGAAGTCGATCATCATCCCGTCGCGCGCGGTTGACTCGACGCAGATGTTGGTCTTGGTGCCGGCCAGGATGATGTTGTCGCGCCGCTGGCTGCGCAGCAGCCGCTCCAGGCTCGACGACCCGGGTATGAAGCACGAGTAGCGGTTCTTGATCACGACGTAGTCGCTGTCCTGGATGTCCATCTCCGGGTAGAACTGCGAGCCTGGCGCGTCGTCGGACAGCGCGCTCGCCGCGGCCTCCCGGCGCTCGGGACGGACGTAGTAGTCGAAGAACGGCCGCCAGTCGGCGCCGCCCTTCGGGTGGTGGGAGCGGATCCAGATCACCGGGATGTCCGAGCTCACGGCAGCCCTTGGCCATCCGGTTGATGACCGGGACGATCGTGCGCGACTGCGCGACCTCGATCGGGCCGCCCGGCGCGACGAAGGCGTTCTGCATGTCGATGGCGACGAACGCCGTCCGCTCAGGGACCATGTCCCGGTACAGCCGCACGTCACCGCGGATCTTGATCAGCCGTTCCTTGATGTGCTCGGACACCGTCACTGGATGCGGCACTCGGTACCTTCCTCAGATGGCTGATTACGGTTCTTGGTGTTTGTTATATCATCCTTCCGCGGCAGCAACGAGTGCCGAGCGCATCACCTTACCCATGTGATTGCGCGGCAGGTCCGCCACTACCCGGTACTCCTTCGGCCGCTTGTAGGCAGCCAGCACTCGCGCCGCTGACGCGCGCAGCACCTCGGCCTCGAGTGCCGCTCCGGGCGCGGGCACGACGAACGCGGTTACCTGCTCACCCCAGCGCGGCGACGGCAGGCCGACGACCGCGACGGCGGCGACCCCCGGAACCGCCTCAAGCGCGAGCTCGACCTCGCGCGGATAGACGTTGAGCCCGCCGGTGATGATGATCTCCCTGGCCCTGCCGACCACGCGGACGTAGCCGCTGTCGGGGTCGACCTGCCCGATGTCTCCGGTCCGGAACCACCTCTGCCCGTTGAGCGCGGGCGGCTGGCCGGGGCCGAGGTATCCCCGGAACACCTGCGGGCCGCGGACCACGATCTCCCCCTCGGCTCCGTCAGCGCGGCGCTGGCCGCTGCGGTCGACCACGCCTACCTCGGCTCCCGGCAGCGCGATGCCGACACTGCCCGCGACCCGGTCGTCGTAGGGATTCGACAGCACGAAGCCGGTCTCGGTCAGTCCGTAGCGTTCGAGCGGGCGCTGGCCGAGCACGTCGATCAGCGCGTCCGAGGTGCGCGGGGACATCGCGGCGCTGCCGGTGGTCGCGAGCCGCAGCCCGCGCAGCCGCCCGCCCGCCCCGCCCCACCCCAGCAGCCGCTCGTAGATGGTCGGCACGCCGAACAGCACGGTCGCCGCGTGGCCGGACACCGCGGTGCACAGGGCGTCGGGGGTGAACTCGGGCACGAGCACCAGCCTGGAGCCGGTCAGCAGCGCCGTGTGCAGGCCGGATATGCCGTGCCCGTGCTGCAGCGGCAGCGCGTGCACCAGCGTGTCGTCCTCGCGCCAGCGCCAGGCCGGCAGCACGGCACGCACCGACGCGAGCACGTTGGCGTGCGTGAGCGGCAGCGGCTTCGGCCGTCCGGTGGTGCCCGCGGTGAAGGCGACGTGGGCGATCCGCGCCGGGTCCGGCGGGCGCAGCCGGATCGGCGAGGCGCCGGCGAGCACCGTTGCCAGGCCGTCGTCGCCGGGGCCGGCACCGGCGCCGTCTAGCGCGACCACGTGCTCGCATCCGCCCAGGTCGAGCAGCTGCTCGCGGCGCGGCCCGGCGGCCAGGGCGGCCACCGGGTCGGTCGCCGCGGCGATGTCAGCGAGCTCGGTCACGGTGAGCATCGGGTTGACCGCCACCACGGCCGCGCCGGCCTGCAGCACGGCCAGGTAGCCGATCACGTACTCGAGTGAGTTGCCGCTGGCCAGCAGCACGCGCCGGCCTGGCGCCGCGCCGTGCGCGGCCAGCCACGAGGCGAGCCTGCGGGCGAGGCCGTCGAGCTCGCGGTGGGTGAGGGCGCGCCGCCCGGCGCGTACCGCCTCGCGGCCGGGAACCCGCCGGGCGGTGGCCGCGGCCACGCTGTCGATCGTGCCGGCGCCGAGCCGGGCGGCCAGGCCGGGCTCGGTCGGCCGGCCGAGGTGGCGGCTCCACGCCGCGAGAGTCGACGCCTCGACCGAGCCGGGGCCGGGCAGCGGCATCGTCACGTACTGATCACCTTCCGGTCCAGCCGCCGCGTCGCGTTGGCCGCGCGCTCGCGGTCCAGCCGGGCGGCGGTGTCCGCACCGCGCAGCAGCTCCTTGACCTGCGCCGGCGCGCCGTCAGGAGCGCCGGCGAGCTCGGCTGCGATCCGCGTCGCCTCGGCCACGGCGTCGTCGGCCAGCCGGTTGAGCAGGCCGACCGACCAGGCTTCGCTGCGCCCGGATCTCCCGCCCGGTCAGCGACAGGTCGCTGGCCAGGCCCGCGCCCACCAGCTGCGGCAGCCGCCAGGTACCGAGGGCGAGCCCAGAGCGCGCTCCCAGCCAGGAGATCGACGTGTCCGGTCCGCCGATCCGCAGATCCGCGCACAACAGCAGCTGCGCCCCCGCGCCCCGTACCGCGCCGTCCACCGCGGCGACCAGTACGTTCGGCAGCTCGATGAGGTGCGCGTAGAACGCGAACAGCCGATCGCTCAGCGTCGCGAGCTCGTCCTGGCCGAGCGTCAGGTCACCGCCCGCGCAGAACGCGCGGCGGTCGGTCGACCCCAGGACGACGACGGGAGGGCCGGGGGCCGCGAGCGTCGCCTCGAGCTCGTCGAGTACCGTCGCGTCGATCGCGTTGCGGCGCCGGGGCCGGTCGAGCCTGACCCTGAGAACTCCTGGTGACGGGCGGTCTACCAGAAGATATTTCATATACGGCATACTAGCCCGGACCCGATCGCTAGCCCGGACCCGATCGCGGAAGGGGGATCATGCCCTTCGCCCGAAACGGCGCGCTGGCGCTGTACTACGAGGTGACCGGGCGCGGGACGCCTGTCGTGTTCGTGCACGAGTTCTCGGGCGACCACCGCAGCTGGGAACCGCAGGTCCGCTACTTCAGCCGCCGTTACCGGTGTGTCACCTACGGCGCCCGCGGCTACCCGCCGTCCGACGTTCCGCCGGACCCTGCGGCGTACTCCCAGGACCTGGCGGTCGCCGACCTGCTCGCGATACTCGACCATCTCGAGATCGACCGCGCCCACATCGTGGGCCTGTCCATGGGCGGGTTCACGACGCTCCATTTCGGGCTCCGGCATCCGGAGCGGGCCCGTTCACTGGCGATCGCCGGGGTCGGCTACGGATCCACCGCGGACCATGACCGGTCCTGGCTCGACGACGTCGCCGGCCTGGCCGGGTTCTACGAGCAGGACATAGCGGGCGCGGCCGCTTCGCACGGCAGCGCGCCCGGCCGCGTCGCGTTCATGGTCAAGGACCCGCGCGGCTGGGCGGAATTCGCCAGCCAGCTCGCCGAGCACTCCAGCGCCGGGTCCGCGATGACCATGCGCGGCGTGCAGGGCGGCCGCCCCAACCTCTACGACCTGCGCGACGAGCTGGCGGAACTGCGGCTGCCGTTGCTGGTCATCACCGGGGACGAGGACGAGCCGTGCCTGGAGCCCGGCCTGTTTCTCAAGCGCACCGTGCCCGCCGCCGGCCTCGCGGTGCTGCCGCGCTCGGGCCACACCGTGAATCTCGAGGAGCCTGCCGCGTTCAACCAGCTGGTGCAGGACCTGTTCAGCACGGCCGACGCGGGCCGCTGGTCACCGCGCGATCCCCGGTCGCTCGCGGCCAGGCAGCTTGGTCACCGCTGAGGTCAGGCCCGCGCGCGTGACCAGATCGCCCGGCGCCGGCCCTACCGCAGTCCCTACCGCAGGTGATGGCGCGCCGCTAGCCTGCCGGCCGGCGTACCTGCAGGTTCATCGCCTTGCGCACGGTGTAGGCCTCGACGTCCGCCGCGGACACGCCGCTCATCTTCCGCGGCTCGCCCTTCGCGCCGTTCATGTCGGGCGTGAAGTGGCAGTTCACGTTGACCTCCCCGCAGCGCAGCCCGGCGAAGACGCGGAAGGCGCGTTCGATGTCGCGGGTGAATACGGTCGCGTTCAAGCCGAACCGGGTGTCGTTCGCAATCGCCAGCGCCTGGTTCTCGGTCTCGAACGCCAGCGAGGCGAGCACCGGGCCGAAGACTTCCTCCTGCTCGATCTCGGTGCCGGGCCGGACGTCGCGCAGTACGGTCGGCGGCACGAACGTCCTCGGATGGGCAGGTGCCGCCGGCGGTGACCCGGCGACCCGGGCTTCGCCGCCGCCGACGGCCCGGTCGAGGAAGCCGCGGACCCGGTCCGCGTGCTCCTCGGTGACCAGCGGCCCGAGGAACGTCGCGGGATCGAGCGCGTCGCCCATCGGCAGATCGGCGGCGGCCTTCGCGACGGCGTCGACCACATCGTCGTAGACGGGCCGCTCGGCCAGCAGCCGGCTGCCCGCCACGCAGACCTGCCCGTTGTTCACGAACGCCGCCATCGTCGCCCAGCGAACCGCCTGGTCGAGATCGGCGTCGGCGAACACGACCACCGGCGCCTTGCCGCCCAGCTCCAGGTGGACGGGCGTGAGGTGGCGCGCCGCGAGCGTCATGACCCGCTGCCCGGTCGCGACGCTGCCGGTGAGGCTGACCAGGTTGACCCTGGGGTCGGCCACGAGCTGCTCACCGGTCGTCTCCCCCGGGCCCAGGACGACGTTCAGGACGCCACGCGGCAGTCCCGCCGACTCCAGCAGCCTGGCCAGGTTGATCGTGCTGATGACCGCTTCCTCGGGCGGTTTGACCACGAAACTGCAGCCGGCCGCGAGCCCGGCCGCGACGCGCTGGCTTCCCGTCATCAGCGGCGCGTTCCACGGCAGCAGCTCGACCACCACGCCGGCCGGGTCGCGCATCCGCATCGTGACGATCTGCGGGCCGCCGCCGGGGAACAGGTCCGGGGGGTAGCTGGCGGGCCGGACATCGCCGTGCAGGTCGCGGCAGGCCCCGGCGGCATAGCTGAACGCCGCGGCCGCTTCGTACAGGTCGAAGTGGCGGGCGCCGCTGACCGACTTGCCGGTATCGAGCGACTCGAGCGTGACCAGCCGCTCGCCCTGGTCCCGGATCGCCCCGGCCGCGGCATCGAGGATCTCGGCGCGCCTGGCCAGCGGGGCCCGCGACCATTCGCCGCCGTCGAAGCTGCGCCGGGCGGCCGCCAGCGCCGCGTCCACCTCGTCCGCGGTCGCCTCAGCCCACCGGGCGACGAGGTCGCCGGTGGAGGGATCGATCACGTCGTGCAACGGGCCGCCCCGCAGCGCGCGGCCGTCTACCAGCTGCGGATACGGGTCGCCGTCCACCCAGCTCGGCTCGTAGCGCGCGCCGGTGATCATTGGTCAGCCGTCGCCGTGGACGACGTCGTGCAGCTGCGCCAGCAGCGCGCCCGGGTCCGGAGATCCCCAGATGTTGCGCCCGAACACGATGCCGGCGGCGCCGGCCTTGGTCACCGCGCGGGCGAGCTCTACGATCTCGTCCCGCGACTCAAGCTTCGGTCCGCCCAGGACGACGAGCGGCACCGGGCTGTTCTCGACCACGGTCGTCATGTCCAGCGGGTCGGGCGGGCACATGGTCTTGATCACGTCCGCGCCGACCTCCGCGGCGATCCGGACCGCGCGGCTGATGTTCTCCGCCGACCACGGGATGGCTTTGCCGAAGCCGCCGGGCACGACCTCGGCCATGACGGGGAGCCCGAGCCGCTCGCACTCGGTGCACAGCTCGGCGAGCCGCAGCAGGGAGACGTGCTCGTCCGGGGAGCCGGGGTAGGCCATCACCGCCGCGGCGTCGGCGCCGACGGTAAGGGCGGCCTCGGCCCGGTGCAGCAGCCCGGTCACGTCGCTCGCGCTGTGGCCGCCGAGGCTGGTCGTCCCGCCGTCGATCCGCAGCACCAGTCCCGCCTCGGCGAACATCCCGGCGGCGGTCCGGGCCAGGTACCAGTTGCCGAGCACGGCATCCGGCCGGCCAGCCGCGATCGGGCCTGCCGCATCCGCGAGCGGCGGCCCGTAACCCTGGAAGCCGCCGTGATCCATGGCCACCATGACCGACCGCCCGTCCGTCCGGAACAGCCGCCGGAACCGGCGCTCTTTCCCGGCGGCGGGCGCGGAACTGACGTGGTGGGTCGGCATGCTAACTCCCTGGCGCCGCATTTTTCGATATGGTATACCAGCCGCGTGCGCTACCGAAGCCTGGGGACCACCGGCATAACCGTCAGCACGCAGTGCCTCGGGACCATGATGTTCGGCGAGTGGGGCCGCACCGACGAGGCCGAGTGCCGCCGGATCCTCGACGTGGCGCTGGACGGCGGGGTCAATTTCGTCGATACGGCGGACGTGTACGCATTCGGCGAGTCCGAGACGATCCTCGGTCACATCCTCAAGGGGCGGCGAGATGACATCGTCCTCGCCACGAAGTTCAGCCAGCCGATGGGCGAGGACCCCAACCGGCGCGGGAACTCCCGGCGCTGGATCATGCGCGCCGCCGACGAGAGCCTGCGGCGGCTGCAGACCGACTGGATCGACCTCTACCAGGTCCACCGGCCGGATCCTGACTGCGACATCGACCAGACGCTGGGCGCGCTGACCGACCTCGTCCAGGCGGGCAAGGTCCGGGCGATCGGGACGACGACGTTCCCGGCCGAGCACCTGGTGAGAGCCCAGTGGGTAGCGGAAAAGCGCGACCGGGAGCGGTTCGTGACCGAGCAGCCGCCATATTCGATCTTCGCGCGGGCGGTTGAGGCCTCGGTGCTGCCCACCTGCCGCGATCTCGGCCTGGGCGTCATCGTCTGGAGCCCGCTGAACGGAGGCTGGCTCACCGGCAAATACCGGCGCGGACAGGAACTGCCCGCCGACTCACGGGCGGCGCGTCATCCCGGCCACTTCGACTATGAGCATCCGGTCAGGGAGCGCAAGCTCGACCTGGTGGAGGCGCTGGCGGATATCGCCGGCGAGGCCGGCCTGACGCTCACCCAGCTGGCCGTCGCATTCGTGCTCGAACACCCCGCGGTCACGGCGGCGATCGTCGGACCGCGCACCGCGCAGCAGCTCGCCGGACAGCTGCCGGCCGGCGACATGGTGCTGGACACCGAGGTGCTCGACGCGATCGACGCGCTGGTCGAGCCGGGATTCAACGTGCATCCTGCCGATACCGGCTGGGTCCCGCCGGCGTTGCGGCCTGACCAGCGCCGGCGGTCCCGCGAGGCCAGCGCCTGAACCTGCCTGGCCCGCCCGTGCCTGCGCCCTGGGCACAGTGGCCAGGGGCGCAGCCGGCCTGGGCACAGCAGTGACGCGCCTGGCGAAGCGTGTCTGGGGGCGCAGCGGCTACGCGCCTGGCGCGGCGGCGACCGGCTCCCCGGCGGCCTCATTCGCCTCATCGAGGACGATGTGGTTGGCGCCCTCCATGATGTGCAGCCGGGTGAATTCGGCCGCCGCGTTGCTGTCCTCGCGGCGCAGCGCCTGCAGCAGCGCCAGGTGATGCTGGTCCGACACCTGCTGCGGACGCGCCACCCGCGGGCCGCCGTCCAGCGCACACCACAGCAGGTTGAGCAGCGAGAGCAGCGTCGGTGACCGCGCCGCCTCGTAGATGCGGAAGTGGAAGCGCCGGTTGAGCGACGTCCGTCGCTGGTCGTCTGGAGCGAGCTGACTCAGCTCGTCGAAGAGCTGCGTGATCTCCTCGAGGTCCTCGGGGGTGATCTTCTGCGCCGCAAGGCCGGCCGCGAGCGACTCCAGGTTCGCCCGGATCAGGAAGTTCTCGAACAGCCGCGCGTCCTCGGAGCGGACGACCACCGCGCCGCGATGCAGCTCAGTGGCGATGAACCCCTCGGCCTCGAGCTTGCGAAGCGCCTCACGGACCGGCGTCGGGCTGACTTGGAAGCGTTTCGCCAGGTCACGCTGCCGCAGCACGTCGCCGGGCGCTAGATCTCCGGAGTGGATCAGTTCGCGAATGCCCTGGGCGACGACGTCGCTCTTGCTCAGGTAGTCCACTTGCGAACCTCTCCGCCGAGTGGCTGGCAATACCGCCTGCCATTTGATATATCTTACCGCACCAGCCGCCTGCGGGAGGACTTTGAGGAGCCGGATGACCACTACCCCGCGTTCGGCCGCCGTCACCGCGAGCTTATCATGATCGCCGATACTGGCCTGGTAGATGTTCATACCCACCACTACCCGCAGGCCTACCTCGATGCGTGCCGCCGGCCCGGCAGCGGCTTCGCGCACTATATCCGCGACGACGGCCGGATCGTGGTGCTCCAGGACGGGGCCGTGGCGCTGGCCGTGCCGCAGCCGCTGCCCGGGATCAAGGACCGGCTCGGGCTGATGGACTCCGCCGGGGTCCGGCTGCAGGTGCTGTCGATCTCCGCGCCCAACGTATACGCCCTGCCCGGATCCGTGCGCGCGGCCGTCACCAGGGACTGCAATGACGAACTCGAGGACATGGCCGCGGCCGGCCACGGCCGGCTGCGGGTCTTCGCGAGCGTGCCGCTGCCGGATATCGGCGAGGCCCTGGCCGAGACCGACCGGGCCCTGCGCCTTCCGCACACGGTCGGGCTGATGCTGTGCACGACAGTCGCGCGGCGCACCCTCGACGACCCCCTCTTCGCGCCGTTCTGGGAGGACCTGTCGCGGCGCGGGACCGTGGTCTTCGTCCACCCGACCACGGCCTGCTGCACGGAGGGCATTCGCGACTACGCGCTGTCGCTCGCGCTCGACTTCTTGGCCGAGACCACCAACGCGATCGGCCGGATGGTCTACTCGGGGAGCTTCGACCGGTTCTCCGGCATCCGCTGGATCTTCTCCCACCTCGGCGGCTCGACGCCGTTCCTCATGCACCGCTTCGACAACTACGCCAGCCAGTTCCCCGAGGCTCGCGAACACATCTCCCGCAAGCCGTCGCAGATCATCCGGGGCCTGATGTTCGACACGGTCACCACTCACCGGCCCGCGCTGCGCTGCGCCTTGGACACCTTCGACGACAGCCAGCTGGTTTTCGGCTCCGACTTCCCGCACGTCCCCGGCGGGCTCCAGGTGTTCGTCGACACCTTCGAGGGCACTGATATGTCCCCGGGGCAGCGAGCCGCCATCGGCTGGGGCAATGCCGAGCAGCTGCTCGGGCTCCGCTGACGGCGGGGCGCGGGCGCCGCTAACGGCGGCGGGCAGTTTTGCCTTGTCCGCCGCGTCAGGACCAGGTTGACACCGCAGACCCTCAGGCCATAAATATGATATATCAATTCCTCTAAGGGGGTGCCGTGGACCTCGGCCTGCAGGGAAGTACGGCGTTCGTGACCGGCGCGAGCAAGGGCATCGGGCGCTCGGTCGCCCGGCTGCTGGCCGAGGAAGGCTGCGACGTCGCGATCACCGCGCGCACCGAAGAGGACCTGCGGAAGACCGCGAGGGCCATCGAGAACGCCACCGGCCGCACCGTCCTCGCGCTGCCCGGTGACATGAGCCAGCCGGGTGACGTCACCCGGACCGTCGGTGCTGCCATCGAGCAACTCGGCCGGATCGACATCCTGATCACCTGCGCCGGAAGCTCCCCCGGCGGCCTGCTCGAGAACCTCACCGAGGACGAATGGACCGGCAGCATGTCGCTGAAGTTCCTGGGCTACGTCTGGGCGTGCCGGGCCGTGATCCCGCACATGCGGGAGCGCGGATCCGGCAGCATCGTCCTGGTCGTCGGCAACGACGGGCTCAAGCCGAGTTACTGGGAGATGACCGCGGGCGTGGCCAACGCGGCGGACATCAACTTCGCGTCTTCGCTCGCGGAACAATACGGGTCGCACGGCATCAGGGTGAACACCGTCAATCCCGGCCCGGTCAACACCGATCGCTGGGACGGCCTGGAGAAGGCGCTCGCCCGTGACAAGAACATCAGCCAGCAGCACGCCCATGACCTGACGCTCAGCAGCCTGCCGCTCGGCCGGATCTGCGAACCGGAGGAAGTCGCGAGCCTGGCGGTCTTCCTCTCCTCGCCGCGCGGAAGCTACATCAGCGGCGCGCACGTCCCGGTCGATGGCGGGCAGCGCAAGGGCCTGATGGACAGGTGACATCGTGACCGATCCGCCGTTCGGCCGGCACCCGCGCAGACGGCGGTGAGCCACCGTGAACGTGATGTCCGGCATCGAGCCGCAACTCAACCTGGACGACTTCCGTGCCGCGATGTCGATGTGGCCGAGCGGCGTGACCATTACCACGACCGTCGACGCCGAGGGGCTGCGGTGGGGTTTCACCGCGAGTGCCTTCTCGTCGCTGTCGCTGGAGCCGCCGCTTATCCTGGTGTGCCTCGCGGCGGCGGCGAAGTGCCACGAAACGTTCGTCCGCGCCGGGTCGTTCGCGGTGAATCTTCTCGGTACCCGGCATGAGCAGCTCGCTCTGCGCTTTGCGAGCAGGGGCTCGGACAAATTCAGGGACGCCAACTTCCAGCCAGGGCATACCGGTTCGCCGATCCTGACCGATGCAGTCGCCTCGCTGGAATGCGTCAGGCACGCGACCGTGCCCGCGGGTGATCACACCATACTGATCGGGAAGGTCGTCTGCGCGAGCGTGAACGCGTCCGCCAGGCACACCGCGTCGGCGATGGTGCACTTCGCCCGGCGGTTCGGCGTAGTCGGCTCGGTCGAGCAGCCTGACATCAGCGCGGTCTTCGACGAGTGGACCTGGTAGCGGCGCTGAGCGGGCCAGGGGGCCGGCAGCTCCCCCGATATGCTCATAGCGCATGCCAGGAGACGCGGGGAGACGCCGATGCCCGAGGGACTGAACCCGATCGAGGCCGGCAAGAAGCTGCACGAGCACGGCGAGGCCGCGCACGAGCAGGCCGAGCAGGCCGAGCAGGCCGAGCAGGCTGAGCAGGCCGGAGGGCACGGCCAGTCCTCCGGCCGTCATTCCCGGGTCGTGCAGATCTGCGAGGCGGCGCTGCTGGCGCTCGTGACGATCACGGCCGCCTGGGCAGGCTACTCGGCGTCGAGATGGGGGACCGCATCGCGCATCGAGATCGCCCAGTCTTCGACGCTGCGCAACCTCGCTACCCGGGCCGATCTCGAGGCCATCTCGCTGCGCAATTTCGACGCCTCGACGTTCAACGCGTGGTTCACCGCGTTCACCCTGAACAAGCCCAGGAAAGAGGAGATCGCCGAGCGCCGGTTCCGGCCGCCGTTCCGGGTTGCCTTCAACGCGTGGATAGCGACCGACCCGGTGCACAACCCGCATGCCCCGCCCGGCCCCACCTACATGCCGCAGTACAAGCAGCCGGCCCAGGCCCAGGCGAACGCGTTCGACGCCCGGGCCACCGCGAAATTCGATGAGGGCAACCACGCGGGCAGCGTCGGCGACGAATATGTCCGGATCACGGTGTTCCTGGCCGCGGTGCTGTTCCTGATCGGCATCGGCAGCTCGTTCCAGATGCACAGCGTGCGCTACGCCCTCATCGCGATCGGTACCGTGCTGCTGATCCTCGCGGTCGTGCTGATCTTGCAGCAGCCGGGACTTCCGGCCTGAGCCCGGCCGCGCACGGCTACGAAGGTGCGGGGGCAGCGAACACGCCCGCGCACGCGGCGGCGGCGGTGCCGTCGGCCCGGTCGGCGAGTTCCGGGCTGGGCTCGTCGCCCGCGATGAACAGCCGGTAGTAGATCACGGCGGTAATGGTCTGGAGCACGCCGGCGGCATCGATGCCGGCGGCCAGTTCGCCGCGCCGCACCGCGCGGTCGATGAGCGTGGTCATCGTGGCCGTGCGGGTGCTGAGGAAGCCGTGCAGGACCTGGCGGGCCGCGCGGTCCTGCACGGCTGCGGCGATCATGCTGGTCATGGCGGCCGGTCCGTCCTCCTGGCCTGCGGCTCCCCGGCGGATGCACAATCAAGGAAACTCCTTTGCCTCCCTGGACGGCTAACCAGGCCGCAGCCACGCGACACCGGCCACCCGACACCGGCCGCCGCCGGCGGCCCTGACATAGCTACGGAGGATGGGCATGACTGAGTTCGTGACTGTCGATGGCGGCAGGATCGCCTACGACGTGGCAGGCAGCGGCCCGCTCGTGGTGTTGTCACACGGCATCGGCGACCGCCGGCAGGCCTACCGGTTCCTGGCTCCCAAGCTGGCCCAGGGCGGCTACCGGGTGGCCAACGCGGACCTGCGCGGGCACGGCGACTCCAGCATGGGCTGGCCGTCTATCACGCGCACCGACGTCGCCGGCGACCTGCTCGCGCTGATCCGCCAGCTGGGCGCGCCAGCGGTCGTTGTCGGGCACTCCATATCGGGCGGAGCGGCCACCATCGCCGCGGCAAACCAGCCGGAACAGGTTAGCGGCATCGTCGAGATCAACCCGTTCACCAGGACACAGAAGCTGGACATCGGCGGGCTGCTGCGAATCAGGCGCTACCGCCGCGGCATTCTCCTGCTGGCCGGCACGCAGCTGCTGCGCAGCCTGAGCATGTGGATGCGCTACCTCGACGTGGCCTACCCCGCCAAGCCCGCCGACTACGACGCCTACATGGCCGCGCTGCGGGCCAAGTTGCGCGAACCCGGCCGGATGGCGGAGTTCATGAAGACGGGCAAGTCCACGCCCGCCGACGCCGGGGCGCAGCTGCCCAATATCAGGTGCCCGGCCCTGGTCATCATGGGCACGCTGGACCCCGACTTCGCCGCCCCCAGATCCGAGGGCGACGCGATCGTCACGGCCATGCCGGCCGGGCTTGCCAAGGTCGCGACGGTGGACGGCGCCGGGCACTACCCGCACGCGCAGTCGCCGGACGAGGTAGCCGCGCTGGTCATCCCCTTCCTCAAGCAGCACGCCGCTGCCTGATCCGGGGCAGCCGGCGTTCGCGTCTTACGTGCGCGAACGCGACGGGACCTACCGCGCGCACGCGGTGCCGCTGCCGACGCTCACCGGCACCGGGATCGCGAGGATCATCACCTTCCGCCAGCCGGGCCTATTCGGGCCGTTCGGCCTGCCGCAGGAATACTCCCCCGCTGAGCAGCGGCGCAAGCTGACGGCCGGGCCGCCGCGGAAATCGCACGGGCGGCCGGGGCGATTCCGGCCAGTCCGGCCGGTCTATATCAGCAGAGCGCGAAGCGAGCGGCGCGGACCCGCAAGAACAAGGCAGAACTGGAGCAGCAGACATGACAATCGCCGACAAGACGATCGTGGTGACCGGGGCCAATCGCGGCATCGGGCGGGCGCTGGTCGCCGAAGCCCTCAGCCGGGGAGCCGGGCGGATCTACGCCGGCACCCGCCAGCCGTTGTCCCACCCGGACCCTCGCGTCCTGCCGCTGACCCTGGACGTGACCAGCGCGGCGCAGATTCAGGCCGCCGCCGGCCAGGTCGAATCCCTCGATTTCCTGATCAACAACGCCGGCATCTGGCTTTCCGATGACCTGACCGATCGCGGCGCGCTGGAGCGGCACCTGGCCGTCAACCTCTTCGGCATGTACGGCGTGACCCAGGCCTTCCTCCCGTCGCTGGCGCGGTCCCGCGGGGCCATCGTCAACAATCTGTCGCTGAATGCCCTCGCCCCGCTGCCCCTCACCCCGGCTTACGCGCTCTCGAAGGCGGCCGCGTTCTCCCTCACGCAGTCGCTGCGCGCCCTGTGGGCGGGGCGGGGCGTGCGGGTTCACGCCGTCCTGACCGGACCCGTGGACACCGATATGACCCGGGGGTTCGACATACCGAAGTCCTCGGCGGAGTCGGTCGCCGCGGCCATCTTCGACGGAGTCGAGAACGGGGAGGAAGACATCTTCCCCGATCCCTACTCCAAAGCCATGGCGGACAGCTGGCGCAACGGCGCGGCGAAGACGCTCGAGCGCGAGCTTGCGGCGTTCGTCGCGGCAGAGCCTGCCGGGGCATAGGCACCGGGACGCAGGCCATGGCGAACTCGGCTCCGGGCGGGGTCAGCGACTACAACACCACGATCATCGAGGAGTTCCGGGAGAACGGCGGCCGCGTCGGCGGGCCGTGGGCGGGCACGCCGATGATCCTCATCCACCACATCGGGGCCAGGTCCGGGATCGAGCGCGTCACGCCGCTAGCCTGCTCCGCCCAGCCAGGCGGCCGCTACGTGATCGTCGCCTCGAACGGAGGCTCGCCGGCCGACCCGGGCTGGTGCCACAACCTCAGGGCCAACCCCGCGATCACGGTCGAGGCGGGTGCCCGGACGTTCCCGGTCCTGGCGGAGGAGCTGGACGACACCGCCCGCGCCGCGCTATGGCCGAAGCTGGTCGCGCAGGCTCCTGCTCTCGGCGAGCACCAGGCCAGGACCAGGCGGCGGATTCCGGTGTTCATGTTGACTCCCCTGGACCGGCCGACGGCGAGAGGCGCCGGCTAGCAGCCCGAGCCGGCGCCGGCGCAGGGGCTGATCGCAGGCTCAGGCGTCGTCTTCGGCGTCCAGCTCGGCTTCAAGCTCGGCCTCGGCCAGGGCGATCACCAGGCCCAGCCCCTCGGCGATGTTCGTCGCGGCCGTGACCACGCGGCTCGTGCCGACGAGGGGCGCCACCGCCACCAGCACATCCTGGACGTCGTCGAGGCTGAGACCTGCGTCGGTCGCCGCTCCCACGTTGAGCGCGTAGGACGCGGCGGACGCGTCCACCGCGACGAGAGCGGCCAGCCTGACGATCATGAATTCGCGCGGCGGCAGGTCGCTGTTCTCCAGGGATGCGGCGGTCATCACGGCCAGGGTGTCCTGGACCGGCGCGTCACTATCGGGCATAGCAATTCTCCTCTCGCAGCGGGCACAGCCTCCCCATGATCTCGTTCTCGCACCCGTTCCGCCAGACCCGGATGCCCCTCGATGAGCCCGGCTTTTGACGGTGGCCGGCCCCGGCGTTAAACCTGTCTCAGGCGGGGTGCGGTGACCGGGCAGCGGTGCGCTATCACCTCAGCATCAGCGATTGCCTGGGCCGCGGCCTGATCTGCGGCTGTCAGCCGAACCGGCGGACGGCCGGCGGGACCCAGCTGCCGTCGAGGATTTGCGGCTCGGGCCAGTAGGCGCGCAGGTACAGGCAGAACGGCCCGGCGGGCGCGGGCAGCCAGTTGCTGCGCAGCTCGTCGTCGTCTGGCTGGGTGGCCGAGGCGGTCAGGGTCAGCGATCCGTCCGCCGCGTGATGCAGGTCCTTGTTCTTGGTGCCCAGCGAGTAGCGGTTGAGCTCGTTGGGGTGGAAGAAGTGATGCTCGTTGTACAGCGTCAGCGACCAGAAGCCCCGGACCGGCGGCAGGTGGTGGGGCGGGAAGGTCACCGCGTACGAACCCGACCCGTCCAGCCGCTCGCCGTGCTCGTCGAGGTCCTGGTAGAAGTACGCGGTTTCCTCAGGGGTGTTGACGAAGATGTTGGCCTTGCCCATCGCGGTCCGCGACAGGTAGTCGGTGCCGAACCGGGCGCCGTTGCGCTGGGTGCTCCAGTGGCCGGCCAGCGGCAGGCCGATGTTGCGGAACTGGAACAGCTCGGCCACCAGGCCCGCGTTGGCGGCCGCTGCCGACTCGGTCAGCTGGCCCGCCACCTCAGGGTCTGTTGCCGCGGCCTGCAGCAGCGAGTCCAGCCACCCGTACAGGGCTTCTTCCCCGGGCCGGGCCGGGACCTCGGCGATCACCTCAGGCAGCTCGGCGAAGAACCGCTGCGGATCGACCCACTGGGTTTCCTGCTCGCCGGAGGTGCTGCCCCCGGCCGGGAACGAAGGCGCGGCAGCCCAGTCGGTACTGCGCATCGCGCCGGTGTACTCGCTCAGCGGGTAGGCCATCACCTGGTTGATAAGCGGCTGGACCGCGGCCCTGTCGTCGCTGGTGTCGTCCATGAACACGCGCGGGATGCATGCCGCGATCCGGGTGCCGAACCGGAACACCCCGGCGATGCCGTCAGGGACCGCGCCGTCCCACGACACCGGGGCGAGCAGGTAGAGCCCCGGCTTGGTCTGGTGCATGGCACCCAGCCGGACGAACGAGTCGGTGCGCTGGTCCACCCCCTGGTACACCCAGAACCGGTCGCCGAAATCCGGCACCTGCAGCACCGACGGGCCGCGCCGGGCGTCGAGGATCCCGAACCCGTACACCACATCCTGGTTCGGGCAGGCGACCAGCCGCTCCCCGGGCGTGATGTAGTCATGCAGCATCCCCACGGTGCCAGGCGGCCCCGCCGGGACCACCCCGCCTAGCAGCCCAGGGGCCGGCACCTCGCCCATGATCGACAGCCGGTTGTGCATGTTCACCAGCGGCCAGCCCCACAGGTAGGCCAGCCGTCCGAGCGAACGGACATAGTCGTCGGTCATCCTCGCGCCCGGCACCGGACCGGCCACCCTTCCCGACACCGCAGCCTCCTCAGCCAACGCCAGTCAAGCCTATTTCCCGGTTCTGAGACCCCTGCAGAACGATCCATCGCGGATCCGGCTGGCGTAGCGGACGTTCATCACGCAGCGCACCGTACCGGGCCGGTCGTCGCGAGGCTACCCGCGTAATTCGTCCGGGGACGCTGCACGGGCTGCGAGACTTGGTGCGTGCCCGCCGAATCACGATCCGGCCGCACCGCTGTCCCGGCGGTGGGTGGCGCCCGGGCCGCCGCCCGGGCCGTAGCGGCCGCGCATGAGCGGGAGGCGAGTGCGGGCTCGGGCGCGGTCGTGCTCGTGGAGGGATTCAGCGACCGGTGCGCCCTGGAAGCGCTCGCCGCGCGCGGCGGTCGTGATCTCAGCGACGAGGCGGTGCGCGTCGTGCCGATGGACGGCGCGACGAACATCGGGCACTTCCTGGACGCGTTCGGGCCGTGCGGGCTCGGCGTCAGGCTGGCGGGGCTGTGCGACGCGGCCGCCGAGCCCGATTTCCGGCGCGGCCTGGAGAGGGCGGGGCTTGCCGGCCGGCTCCCCCGCGGCGGCCTGGAGCAACTGGGTTTCTTCGTCTGCGTGGCCGACCCGGAGGACGAGCTGATCCGCTCACTCGGCGTGGCCTCGGTCGAGCAGGTGATCGAGGGTCAGGGTGAGCTTGGCTCACTTCGCACCCTGCAAAAGCAGCCCGCGCACCGGGGTGAGCCCGCCACCGAGCAGCTTCGGCGCTTCATGGGCACCCGCTCCGGGCGCAAGAGCCTGTACGCGCGGCTGCTCGCCGAGGCGCTGGATCCGGCCCGGGTGCCCCGGCCGCTGGAACGCCTCCTGGCTCACGTCTGAGCAACCCCGTTCCCGCGCAAACGACCGGGCCGGCGTTCCCGCGGGAACGTCCCGATAGGAGTAGCAGGACATGGCCGATGAGACTGGGCCGGGATTCAACCCGGTCCAGGCGCTGCGGGCGATCGCTTTCCAGCTGGAACGGGCGCAGGCGCCGACCTACCGGGTGCGGGCGTTCCGCCGGGCCGCCGAGGTGGTGCAGGACCTTCAGCCCGGCGAGCTTGACCGCCGGCTGGCCGATGACACGCTGGCGGCGCTGCCCGGGATAGGCCCGGTCACCGCCGATGTCATCACCCAGGCCGCTCACGGCCAGCAGCCGTCCTACCTGGACCGGCTGCTGCAGGACGCACCGGCGGCAGCGGGGCGGCCGGCGCTGCGGGCCGCGCTGCGCGGCGATTGCCACACCCACTCCGATTGGTCCGACGGCGGCAGCCCGCCGCGGGAGATGGCCGAGACCGCCCGCGACCTCGGCCACGACTGGATCGCCCTGACCGACCACTCGCCGCGGCTGACCGTGGCCAGTGGATTGTCTGCCGAACGGCTCCGCGCCCAGCTTGCGCTCGTGAGCCAGCTCAACCGCGAGCTGGCCCCGTTCCGCATCCTGACCGGAATCGAGGTCGACATCCTCGACAACGGCGCCCTGGACCAGAGCGAGGAACTGCTCGGCCGGCTCGATGTCGTGGTGGCCAGCGTTCACTCCCAGCTGCGGATGCCCGCGGACCAGATGACCGAGCGGATGGTGGCCGCGGTGTCCAGCCCGCACGTTGACGTGCTCGGCCACTGCACCGGGAGGCTGCTCACCGGGCGCCGCCGGCCCGAATCGGCGTTCGACCCGCAGGCCGTGTTCACCGCTTGCCGGGACCACGGCGTCGCCGTGGAGATCAACTGCCGCCCCGAACGGCAGGATCCGCCCGGCCGGCTGCTGCGGCTGGCCGCCGAGGCCGGCTGCACGTTCGCCATCGACACCGACGCGCACGCGCCGGGCCAGCTTGACTGGCTGGACAGCGGGTGCGCCCGGGCCGAAGAGACCGGCATCACGGTCAGCCGGGTGCTGAACGCGCGCAGCGCCGGCGAGCTGACCTCGTAACCGGGATCAGGCGGGTGCCGCCGCGGCGGCGAAGGCGCGCATGGACCCGAACTCCCAGTCCGGGCGCACCCCGGCCGGCGGTTCCGGGGTGGCACCCCAGCCCGGCCGGCCCTGGCGCCGGTTGATCCAGGCCGTCGGCAGGCCGGCCCGCCGCGCGGGGACATGGTCGTGGAACAGGCTCTGGGCGACGTGCAGCAGCCTGCCCCGCGGCACGCCGAGCCGGTCCGTCTCGGCCAGCAGCGCGTCGAAGTTGCGCTGCGACGGCTTGTAGGAACCGACGTCCTGCGCGGTAATCACGCTGGTGAAGGTGACCCCGAGGCGCCTGCTGCTGGCGGCGAACGAGTCCCGGTCCACGTTGGACACGATGATCAGCCGGTACCGCCCGGCCAGGCCGGCGAGCGCGGCCGGGGAGTCGGGGAAGGCCGGCCAGTCAGGGACAGACCGGGCCAGCCTGCCGGCATCCTCGTCGCTGACCTCGGCCCCGAGCTCGCGGCCCAGGCCGCGCAGGCTGCGGGCCAAGATGGCAGGGTAGGCCTCGCCCGGATGCTCGGCCTCGGCTCGTGACTCGTGCCCGGAGTAGGCGGTCAGCAGCGCCTCGTCGCTGCGGTCGAGTCCCCGCGAGCGAGCCCAGGGCCCGAGCACCGCGGCCAGCCCGGCCTCCCAGTCGATCAGGGTGCCATAGCAGTCAAAGCTCAGCGCGTCGAAGTCCGTGAGTTCCATGGCGGTCACCTGTGGCGGGCGCGGAAGTTCCTGTTCTTGATCATGTTGCCGCAGGTCGCCATGTCGCACCAGGTCCCGCGGCAGGCGTGCGAGCGGTCGTAGAAGGCCCAGCGGCAGCCGGGGTTGCCGCACGCCTTCAGCCGCGGCCAGCTGCCCTGCTGCTGCGCGTCCCTGACCACCAGCAGCAGCCCGACCAGCCCGGCGGCGAGCGAGCCGCCCGGCCGCGGGGCAAGCAGCACCTGGCCGGCCGGATCGATGCTCAGCTGCGGGCACCCTGCGCGGCCCAGGGCGTCCAGCGGCGCCAGCTGCTCCGCGGCCGGCCGCGGTCCGCCGCCGTTGTACGCGAGCAGCGCGCGCAGGCTCTCCCTGACCTCGCGAGCCTGCCGCAGCGCGGCGGGCTGCACCGCGGCGGCCGGGCCGATCAGCCCGGCCGCGCGCAGCCAGGCCGCGGCCGGGCCCGCGCGGGCCAGCAGGTCCGTTCCGGTCTCCGCCTGCCAGGTGTTGACGAACGACTGCACCGCCAGCAGCGGCGGCGGAGCCGGCCTGGTCTGCTGCGGGGGAACCCACGACGGCAGTGTCACCCGGTCAGGCTAGCGCGTCTCGTGACCATATAAAACATTTGACCGGTCACGCATGACCTGTCAGCCTGAATTACTGGTCACGAAGACAGCAGGAGGTGCCGTCATGTTGCTTGTCTCGGAACGAGCCGCCGCCGTCCCTTCGCCCCGGCGGGCAGGTCTGTGGGACCGCGTCATGGTCCGGGCCCGCGCGCTGTCCCTGGACGCCGAGCTCGCCCGGGGAATCCCACCGGAGGCGAGCACGCGGCTGGCGCTGCGCGCCCAGCAGCTGGTCCGGGCGCGGGGCAGGCGCGAGCTGGCCCGCGGCATCCAGGGCCTGCTGGCCAGGGCGGCGCGGCCTGATGTGTCGCGGTGGCCGCCTGCTCCCGTGCGCTGGGAGCGGGTGCGGGCGGCGGCCGGGGAGTTCCAGGCCCTCGCCGACCGGCTGCTGAGCCCGGCGCCGCTGCCCGCGCGGGGCGTGGCGCAGGCGCGCCTGCTGCTCGGCGATGGCGGCGGCCCGCTGTACCGCCGCGCCAGCGGCGACGACCTGCGCACCCGGGTGGCCGAGGCGGTCCAGGCCCTGGACCCGCAGGCCAGCTGGTGAGGCATTCCAGTAGCGTGCCGCTCATGACAGATCCAGCAGACAGCGCCGCCCCGATGCTCGCGGTCGCGATCGAGGAGGCCAAGGCCGGGCTGGCCGAGGGCGGCATCCCGATCGGGGCCGCCCTGTTCGGCCCCGGCGGAACCCTGCTCGGGCGGGGTCACAACCGGCGGGTGCAGGACGGCGATCCGTCCATGCACGCCGAGACCGCGGCGTTCCGCGCCGCCGGGCGGCAGCGCAGCTACCGCGGCTGCACGATGGTGAGCACGCTGTCACCGTGCTGGTACTGCAGCGGGCTGGTGCGCCAGTTCGGGATCACCGGCCTGATCGTGGGCGAGGCGGCCACGTTCGCCGGCGGCCACGAGTGGCTGGCCGAGCACGGTGTTTCCGTCACCGTGCTGGACGACGCCCGGTGCCGCCAGATGATGAACGACTTCATCGCCGCCCGCCCGGAGCTGTGGTTCGAGGACATCGGCCAGGATGAATAACCGGGCACGATTTCGATACATCGTGACAACACGGCACGTGCCGCGCCCGTCCTGGTTACTATGCGCACGTGGACGCTGAGACCGCGAACGCGCTGCCGAGGCGCAGATCCACTGCCCGGCCCCGGAAGGGCCGCCACCGCAGCCCGGACCGGCTCTCGGTGCCGAGCGCTGCCCCCGTGCTGGTGCTCGCGGTTCCGGCGGCGGAGTCCGCCGCCACCGAGCAGATCGCTACCGGGATAGCGGCCGTGGCAGCCACCCTGTGCCCGGCGGCCACGATCCGGGTCGGCTACGCCGGCGACGGGCCGGCCAGCCTGCCGGCCGTGCTCGCCTCCCTCGTGCCGGCGCACCCGGCCGCGGCCGCCGGCGAGCCCGATGCCTGCCCGTACACCGCCGTGGTGGTGCCGCTGGCCATCGCCCCTGACCCGGGCCCCGACGCCCGCATTGCGGACGCGGCCGCGCGCGCCGGTCCCGCGGTCACCGTCACGCCCCCGCTCGGCCCGCACCCGCTGCTGGCCGGCGCGCTGCACGACAGGCTGGCCGAAGCCGGGCTCGTCCAGGCACGGCGGCTGTCGGGTCTCAGCCTCGTCTCGACGGCGATCGGCCTGCTGATCGGCGCCGTCGGCGGCGAGCCTGCGCTGGGGGCCGCGGAGACCGTCGCCGTCCTGCTCGCCGGGCGGCTCGGCGTGCCGGTGGCAGCGGTCCTGCTCAGCAGCCGGGACAGCCTGCACGACGGCGTGGCCAGGCTGCGGCAGGCCGGGGTCTCCCACCTGGCGCTGGCGCCGTACGTGCTCGGACCCGAGATCGGCCCGCGGGAGCTTGCCGCGGTGGCGGCTGCCGCCGGAGCCGAGTGCGCGCCCCCGCTCGGCGCCCATCCCGCTCTCGGGCAGCTGGCCACGATGCGGTACGGAGCCGCCCTGCTGGGCCAGCCCGCTGCGGACCCGGCCGCCGCGGCCCCGGCTTCCGCGCCGGACCCGTCCCCCGGCCGGCCGGAAGCGCCCGGTCAGGAGGCGTACCTGACCACGCCGCCGGTGACTGATTCGCGCAGCCTGCCCTGGCGGACCAGCACGTCCAGGTGAGCGCCGGTCTCCATCACGGCCATCATCTGGTTGAACGGGTCCAGCTCGTCGAAGTGCCGCTCCCGGCGGGTCCAGCTCAGCGCCCTCGCGACCTCGTAGGCGGTAGCGGGGCCTTGCCTTACCACCGCGGCGCAGGCATCCAGGCGCCGGTCATGATGTCCGGTCAGCTCGTCGATCCGCGCGTGCGTGCTGTCGGTCACGCGTCCGTGCGCGGGCAGCAGCCGCAGGTCCGGCATCGCCCTGACCAGGCGCAGTGAACTCAGGTAGTCGCCGAGCGGCAGCTCGGGCCGGGCCGGCTCGAAGCCGATCGACGGCGTGATGTGCGGCAGCACGTGGTCGCCGGCGAACAGCAGGCGGCGGCCCAGGTCGGCGAAGACGACGTGACCCCGGGTGTGGCCGGGGGTCGGGACCACGCGCAGCCTGCCGCGGCCGACCTCGATCTCGTCGGTCCCGGTCAGCCACTCGTCGGGCTTCTCCCAGTCGCCGCCGGCATCTCGGTCCGGCCAGTCGCGGCGGATTCGCTCGGCGAGCGGGGCGGCGCCGTAACGCAGCAGCAGCCGGGCGTAGACGGCGCCCGGGCGCTCGTCGCGGTTGATCATGAACTCGAGCGACTGCTGCTCCCCCGCGCCCAGCAGGATCCGGGAGCCGAACAGGCGCCGCACGGTGATCGCGAGGGTGTAATGATCGCGGTGCACGTGCGTCACCAGGAACCTGCGCACGTCGCCGAGCTCGTGGCCGATGCCGGCCAGCGCGGTTTCCAGCCGCTGCCTGGCCTGGGCCAGCGCCCAGCCGGAGTCGACCAGGGTCAGGGCGCTGCCGTCCTCGATCGCGTAGACGTTGACCGCCCGGAGTCCGTCGCCCGGCAGCGGGAGCGGTATCCGGTGCACGCCCTCGGCCACGGCGAACGCTCCCGGCCGTTCCCACTCACGCGAGCGGGGATCGGCGCTGCCCCCGGCCGGACCGGTGCCGCGATCACCGCTGATGGCTCCTCCTCGTGATGTCCATCAGACCTTAGCTAACCGGGCCGCGGCTCTGATCCCCGGCCAGCGAGCCCGGCACCGCTACGCTTCAGGCAAAAGGGCTCGCTTGGGCGAGACCGCGGCGGAGGAGGGCTCGCGTTGGCGACCGCATGTGGCCAGGAGTTCGTGATCTCCTCCGGCACCGACCAGGTGCCGGAGCGTATCGCGGCTGCCCTCCAGCCGCGCTTCACGGTCGTCCGCGAGACCAGCCGCCGGGCGCGGCAGGTGTGGCTGGACACCTTCGACGGGCGGCTGCAGGCGGCCGGGCTGGCGCTGCGGCAGGTGGCCGGGTTCGATTCCGGTCCCGGTGACCTCGTGCTGTCCACGTCGGCGGGCGCGGACGTGGCCTGCGAGCCGGTGCGGGCGCCGCGGTGGCCCGGCCTGCTCGACGTCATCCCGGCGGGTCCGCTGCGCGACCGGCTGGATCCGGTGGTCGAGATCCGCGCCCTGCTTCCGCTGGCCAGGGCCGAGGGGACGCTGACCGAGCTGCGGGTGCTCAACCGGCAGTGCAAGACGGTCGCGCGGATCACCGTGGATGCCGCGTCGCTGGTGCCCCCGGCGCCGGGCGCCCTGCCCACCCGGCTGGTCATCGCCCCGGTTCGCGGCTACCAGACCGCCGCGGAGCGGGCCGGGCAGCTGCTCACCGAGTCCGGCGAGTTCGCGCCGAGCCGGCACCCGGTCCTCGAGTCCGTGCTCGAGGCGACCGGGCAGCGTCCCGGCGGCGCCGCGGACATCGGCGAGATCACCCTGTCCCCCTCGATGCCCGCCCAGGCCGCCCTGGCCGGCGTGCTGCTCCAGCTGGCCGACACGATCACGGCCAACGTGAGCTTCGTCATCGCGGACGTGGACACCGAGTTCCTGCACGACCTGCGGGTCGCGGTGCGCCGTACCAGGTCAGCGCTCAAGCTGGCGGGCGACGCGCTGCCCGGCGGGATGGCCGCGCGGTACCTGCCCGGGTTCAAGTGGCTGGGCGACCTCACCACCCCGACTCGCGACCTGGATGTCTACCTGACCGGCTTCGACCAGATGGCCGCCGGGCTGAGCGCCGCCTCGCCCGGTGACCTCGAGCCGTTCCGCGCGCACCTGGCCGCCAGGCGGCGTACCGAGCGCCGCCGCCTGGTACGCGGGCTGCGCTCGGACCGGTTCACCAGCCTGATGACCGACTGGCGCTCCGCGCTGGAGGCCGCCAGCCGGCCCGTCGGCCCGGAGCCCGACATCGCCAGCCTGGCCGCCGACCGGATCGCCCGGGCCTACCGGCGGGTGGTCAGGCGAGGCTCGGCCCTCATCCGGGCGGAGCCGGCCAGAGCGTGCCGGGCACCGAGCTGCACGCGCTGCGCAAGCGGTGCAAGGAGCTGCGCTACCTGCTGGAGTTCTTCGGCTCGCTGTACGAGCCGGCCGCCTACCGGCGAGTGGTCAAGAACCTGAAGGGCCTGCAGGATTGCCTCGGCGAGTTCCAGGATGGTGAGGTGCAGCGAGAGGCGATCCGCGGATTCGCGGCGCAGATGCTCGCCCGTCGCGGCGTGCGCGGCGCCGGGCGGCAGGCAGCCGCGCCGCAGCAGGCCGAGGAGCTCGCCGCTACGCTGCTGGCGATGGGTGAGCTGACCGAACAGCTGCACGCGCGGCAGCTCCGGGCCCGGGACGAGGTGGCCGGCCGGTTCACCCAGTTCACCAGGGCCGGGACCCTGCGCACTCTCGGCATCGCGGACCGGGGGGCCAGGTCATGAAGGTCATCGCGACGTACAACATCAAGGGCGGCGTGGGAAAGACGTCGGCCGCGGTCAACCTGGCCTACCTGAGCGGCGCGGACGGATACCGGACCCTGCTGTGGGACCTCGACCCGCAGGCGGCGGCGTCGTACGTCTTCCGGGTCAAGCCGCGGGTCAGGGGCGGGGCGAAGGCGCTCATCCGCGGCGCCCGGCCGCTCGACGACGCGATCAAGGGCACCGACTTCGACCGCCTCGACCTGCTGCCCGCCGACTTCACCTACCGCAACATGGACCTGGCGCTGCACAAGGCCAAGCGGCCCACCCGGCAGCTGTCCCGGCTGCTCGGCCCGCTGGCCGGCGAGTACGACGTCGTGTTCCTGGACTGCCCGCCGAGCATCTCGCTGGTCTCGGAGAACATCCTGCACGCCGTGCACGTGCTGCTCGTGCCGCTGATCCCGACCACGCTGTCCGAGCGCACCTTCGACCAGCTCACCTCGTTCATCGCCGGCCTGGACGGGCACCGGCCCGAGGTGCTCGCGTTCTTCTCCATGGTGGACCGGCGCAAGCGGCTGCACCGCGACATCATCACCCGGCTGAGCGCCGAGCGCTCCGACATCGCCACCGCGATCATCCCCGCCATGACCCTGGTCGAGCAGGTGTCGGTGCGCCGCGCCCCGGTGCCGGCCTTCGCGCCGCGCAGCACGGCGACCCGGCACTACCAGGAGCTGTGGTCCGAGCTTCGCGGCCGGGCCGGCCTGACGTGACCGAGCCGCGCGAACTGCGCGAGCGGCTGGTCACCGGGCTGCGCGCCGACGGCGCGCTGCACGACGCCCGGGTCGCGGCGGCGCTGGCCGACGTGCCGCGGCACAGGTTCCTGCCCGGGATCGACCCCGGGCGGGCCTACGCGGACGACGCCGTGGTCACCAAGGTGGACGCCGACGGCCGCCCCATCAGCTCGTCCTCGCAGCCGGCCATCATGGCGCTCATGCTCGAGCAGCTCGACGTCCAGCCGGGCCACCGGGTGCTCGAGGTCGGCGCGGGGACCGGGTACAACGCGGCGCTGCTGGCTCACCTGGCGGGCGGCTCGGGCGAGGTCACGACGCTGGACCTCGATGACGACATTGTCGCCGCCGCCCGCGAGCACCTGGCCGCCTGCGGGTACGACAGGGTCCGGGTGATGCAGGCCGACGGCGGGAACGGCTGGCCGCCCGGCGCGCCTTACGACCGCATCATCCTGACCGTCGGCGCGTGGGATATCGCCCCGGCCTGGGCCGGCCAGCTCTCCCCGCGCGGACGGCTGGTGCTGCCGCTGGCGCTGCGGGCCGGGATCCAGTACTCGATCGCGTTCGAGCAGGCCGGCGATCACCTGGACAGCGTGTCGGTGCTGCCCTGCGGGTTCATGCGGCTGCGGGGGGCCTTCGCCGGCCCGGAGACCGTCGTCCCGCTCGGCCGCCGCACCGGCATGCTCGCCGAAAGCGACCCAAGGCCCGCCGACGCGGAAGACCTGGAGTCCCTGCTGGCCCAGCCGGGCCACACCGTCGGCACCGGGGTCCGGGTCATGGTCACGGACCTGTACGGCGGGCTCGGCCTGTGGCTGGCCGCCCGCGAGCCCGGGCTCGGGCGGCTGTCGGTGTTCGGCGTGGCCGACCCCGGCCCCGCCGCCGCAGCCGGGCGGCCCGGGATGGGCATGGTGGCCAGCGCGCACGGCTGCGCCGCCCTGGTACCGATGACCGATCCGGGCGGCACGGACCCGGCCGGGCTGCGGACTCCGTTCGACCTCGGCGCGTGCCCGTTCGGAAAAGAAGGCGCGGAACTCGCCGCCCGGCTGGCCGGCCACGTCCGCGACTGGGACGCCGCCGGGCGCCCTTCGCTGGCCGGCCTGCGCGTCAGCGCCTACCCGGCCGGGACCGGGCTGCCCGGTGCGCAGCAGGTGACCGTCATCGATAAGCAGCACACCCGGCTGGTGCTGGACTGGCCGGATGCGACCTCAGCCCGGGCTGAGGCCGATCTCAGCCCGGGCTGATGCCAGGCTCAGCCCGGGCTGGCGCCGCGGGCCGGCCCATCGGGCGGCAGGCCGCGGGCCAGCACGGCGAGGACGTCGCCCAGCACGTCCTCCGGAACCTGCCCGCCGGCCGTCCAGTCGGCCCAGCGCATCCCGATGAAGTTGCCGATGCCCGCGTACACGTAGGCGACGACCTCGGGATCATAGTGCGGGTTGACCTGGCCGGCCTGCTGGGCCTGCCGCACGCCGCGCGCATAGCCGCGGGCCAGCCGCTCGTAGTACTCGCGGAACAGGTCGGGCGCGACGAACTCGGACTCGCGCACGATGCGGTCCATCCAGGGGCGCTTGGACAGCATCTCGAAGAACGCACGGAAACACGCACGCTCCCGCTCCCGCTGCGTCTGCGCCTGCTCGATGGCGTTGCGCATCACGGCCCTGAGGTCGGCGTTGATCCTGCGGACGACCGCGGCGAAGATCTCCGCCTTGGACTGGAAGTGCGCGTAGAAGCTGCCGGTCGCGATGCCAGCCCTGGCGCAGATCTCGGCCACGGTCGTCTGCTGGTAGCTCCGCTCCGCGAACAGTTCCTCCGCCGCCGCCAGCAGCCGCTCGGCGGGCGGAGACCGGGGCGAGGATATTCCGTCCACCGGTCAGGGCGACGGTATGCCGCTGGCGGGGGCCGCCTGCTCGGCGCCGGTGAAGTGCGTGATCGCCCCGGTGGGCGATGTGTCGGTGGTCAGCACGGGACCCTGCTGCACTCCGACCCCGTTCTTGATCACCGCCATATAGGCCCCGGTGATGCCGGCGTGGTCGGACGAGCTGAAGGCGTAAGGCGCCACGGCCGGCCCCTGCGGTAGTCCGCCGTTGATGGCGCTGACCAGGTCCGCCCGGGTCGGGTTGCGGCCCGCCTTGAACATGGACTGGACGAACGTGTAGGCGGCGGCCATGCCGTAGAGCACGTTGCCGTCGAACGGCGCCTTCGCGTCGTAGGTGTCGTGAATCTTCTTGAACAGGGCGATCCAGCTGTTGCTCGTGTCGCCGAGCGTGGGCAGGTAGCCATCGGTGATGATGCCCTGGGTCAGCTGGTTACCGTTCACCGTGGCGCCGCCCTTCTTGGCGAACGCCTGCAGCAGCCCCGCCAGCGTGATCGGGTCGGAGCCCACGTTGCTGACCACCAGCTGCGGGTTGAAGCTGAGCTTGAGGCTGATCAGCTTCAGCAGCGCGGTGAAGTCCGGCACCGAGAACGACACCACGACCTGGGCGCCGGACGCCTTCAGCGCCGCCACCTGCGGCCCGATGTTGATGTTGGTCGGGTCATAGCTCTGCCTGCTGACCACCTGCGAGTGCGGGATCTCCATGTCCAGGCCCTTGACCCCGTCCTGGCCGAACTCGTCGTTCTGGAAGAAGTAGCCGATCTTCTTGCCGGCGAAGTGCTGCTTGACGTACTGGCCGAGGATCTTGCCCTCGCGGATGTAGTCGAGCTGCCAGCCGAACGTCTCCGGGTAGGCGCTCGGGTTGTTCCAGCAGTCGCAGCCCGACGCTACGAACACGTCCGGAACCTTCTCCGAGTTCAGGAACTTCACCACGGCGAGGTGGGTGGGGGTGCCCAGCCCGTTGAAGATCGCGTAAACGTTGTCCTGCAGCACCAGCTGGTGGACCACCGATACGGTCTTGGATGCGTCGTAGGCGTCGTCGAGGAAGGTGTACTTGATCTTGCGACCGAAGATGCCACCGTGCGCGTTGACGTACTGGAAGTAGGCGTTCGCCGCGGGGGCGATCTCGTCGTAGCCAGGCGCAGCCAAACCGGTGAGCGGCTGGTGGCTGCCGATCAGGATCTGGGACTTGGTGATGCCGGGCGCGGACGCGGTGTTGGTCGTCGAGGAGCCCGACCCCTTGCTGCCGCTCGAGCCGCTCGAGCCGCACGCGGCGGCCACGAGCGCGAGGGCGGTTGCTGCGGCAACGACGCTTACGCGGCGCCGGCTGGGTGATCTTTTCATGGAGCACCTTCTTCCGAGTGTTCACTGGCCGGCGCGGGCCGGCGTGGGGTACTGACCGAGCCGTTTTCCCTGCTTTTGCCCGCGGGGACGGCCGGGCCCAGCAGGCGGCGGACCGCGCCCTGGATGCCGCCGGGGAAAAGCAGGATGACGACGATGAGCACGACGCCGTAGGCGGCGACCGGGATGTTCGCGGCGACGGAACTGGACAGGCCGTGGCTGGTGGCCACGTCGGTGACGTAGGTGGGAACCAGGACGATGATCAGGCTTCCCCACACCGCTCCGGCCAGGCTGCCGAGGCCGCCGAGTACCGCCCCGGCGAGCAGCGTGATGGACAGCGTGACGGTGAAGGAGCCGGGTGAGACGAGCGTGGTCGTGATGCCGAGCAGGGCTCCGGCCAGGCCGGCGCAGGCGGCGCTGACCACGAAGGCGAGCACCCGCAGCGCGGCCACGTTCAGGCCGGCCAGCGCAGCCGCGGTCTCGTCGTCGCGCACCGCCCGCCAGCTCCGCCCTATCCTGCTGCGGCCCAGGTTGGCCAGCAGGATCAGGGCGATCAGTGCGGCCGCGCAGGCGATCCAGGCCTGCCAGCGGGTGAGCGGGAAGTTCGTCCCGAGGAAGGCAGGCGGGGTGCTGATGTTGACGCTGAGCCCTTGGTCACCGCCGAACACCCCCGTGAACCGGCTGGCCAGCGAGGGCAGGGCCACGGCCAGCATCAGCGTCACCCCGGCCAGGTACGGCCCGCGCAGCCGGGCCGCCGCCACGCCGACGGCCAGGCCGACCAGCGCCGCGATCGCGGCACTGGCCGCGAGTACCGCCGCCAGCGGCCAGGCCAGGTGCATGAGGAGCAGTGCCGCCGCGTACGCGCCGACCGCCATGAAGGCGCCGTTCCCGATCGAGATCTGCCCGGACAGCCCGACCAGCACGGTGAGCCCGGCGATCGCTACCGCGTACAGCGCGACCTGGGCCATCTGGTAGTCGCGGAACGCGTTCAGGGTGACCGAGAGGATGCCGAGGATCACGGCCACTACGATCGCGGCGCCCAGGTGGCGAAGCAGCGTCATGATCACACCTGCCGGGTGGCAGTCGCGCCGAACAGGCCGGACGGGCGGAGCATCAACACCACGACCAGCGCGGCCAGGCCGAAGATGGACACCAGGTCAGAGCCCAGGTAGCCGCTCACGTAGTTGAGCAGGATGCCCAGGATGAGCCCGCCCACGACGGCGCCGACCGGGCTGTCCAGGCCGCCGATCACCGCCGCCGTGAAGCCCAGCACGAAGATCGAGTCCATGCTGTTCGGGTACAGGAACGTGGACGGCGAGACCAGCACGCCGGCCAGCGCGCCGATCAGGCCGGCCAGGGCCCAGCCGAGCGTGAGCATCCGCCCGACCCGGACGCCGAGCAGGCTGGCGGCCCCGGCGCTGAACGCCGTCGCCCGCATCCGCAGGCCGACCGGAGTGTAGCGGAACAGCCCGGCCAGTGCGAGCGCGGCGGCCAGGACGGCGCCGGCCACGAAGACGTCGTTCCACGCGATGCCCAGCGCGGTCCCCCCGATGTGCAGGCCGTCGATGGAGAAGGCGGCGGGGAAGGACCGGAACTGGCCGCCGTAGATGATGCCGGCCAGCCCTTCGAGCAGGATCAGCAGGCCGATGGTCACCAACACCGCGTTCAGCGGCGCCTTGCCCTCGGCCGGGCGCACCACCCGCTCGCACACCGCCCCGAGCACCAGGCCCGCGGCCAGCGCGACGAAGAAGCCCGCCCAGTAGCTGCCCGTGTGGTTGATGACGATGAGGGCGATATAGGTGGTGAACATCGCCATGCCGCCCTGGGCGTAGTTGAGTACCCTCGTACCTCGCCAGATCAGCACCAGAGACAGCCCTATCGCGGCGTAGATCATCCCGAAGCTGATCCCGCCGAGAGTGAATTCGAGGAACTCCTGCATCGGCTTCTCCTACAACCCGAGGTAGTGCCTGAGCAGGCCGGTATCCGACGCCAGCGTGGCGGCATCCGCGGTCGCCACGATCTTGCCCACTGCCAGCACGATCCCCTGGTCGGCGACGGTCAGCGCGCTGCGCGCGTTCTGCTCTACCAGCAGGATCGTCAGCCCCCTTGACTGCCTGAGCCCGGCGATCAGGGTCATCACCTGATTGATGATCTTCGGTGCCAGGCCGAGCGACGGCTCGTCCAGCAGCAGCAGCCGGGGCTGGGTCAGCAGCGCCCTGCCGATCACCATCATCTGCCGCTCGCCGCCGGACAACGTCGCGGCCGGCTTGCGCCGCCGCTCGGCCAGCACCGGGAACTGCTCGTAGGCCTGGGCGAGCGCGGCGGACCGGTCGGCCCTGCTGGTCCGGCCGGACGCGCCCAGCGCGCCGAGCCGCAGGTTCTCCTCCACGGTCAGCTCGGCGATCACGCCCTGGCCCTCGGGCACGTGCGCGATCCCGGCCCTGGCCAGGTCGTCGGGACGGCGCCGGGTCACGTCCACTCCGTCCAGCCGGACCGCGCCGCGCCGCACCCGGACCATGCCGCTGATCGCGCGCAGCAGCGTGGTCTTGCCCGCGCCGTTCGCGCCGAGCACTGCGGTGATGGCGCCCTGGCCCATCGACAGCGAGACGCCGTGCAGCGCGATCACGCCACCGTAGCCCGCCGTGAGGTCCTCGACGGCCAGCGCGGGCGCCCGGGCCGGCTCACCGGCCGCGTCCGCCAGCTCAGCCATTGCCGGTCGCCCCCAGGTAAGCGGTGGTCACCGCGGGATCGGTCAGCACCTCGGCAGGCTGCCCGGTCGCGATCACCTTGCCGAAGTCGAGCACGACGATCGAGTTGCAGACCGCCATCATCAGGTCGATGCGATGCTCGACCAGGACCACGCAGGCATCCGCGGCGACGTCGGTGATCATCTCGCCGAGCTCGCCCAGCTCCGCCTCGGACAAGCCGCTTGCGGGCTCGTCAAGGAGGAGCAGCCGCGGCCTGGCAGCCAGCGCCCGGGCGAACACGACCCGCTTGCGCATGCCGTAGGGCAGCTGATCCGGCATCCGGTCGGCGAGATCGGCCGCACCCACCCGGCCGAGCGCCTCGCGCGCCCGCTCTCGCAGCCTCCGCTCATCCGCGTCCGGCAGGCCCGCCAGCGCGGTCCAGAACCCGGCACGCGCGTGCCGGTCGGCGCCGACCATGACGTTCTCCAGCACCGTCAGCCGGCCGAACAGGCCGAGCCCCTGCAGCGTCCGGGCGATGCCCAGCCGGGCCAGCCGGTGCGGGCGCACCCGGGCCAGGCTGGTGCCGTCGAAGATCAGCTGGCCGGCATCGGGCCGGACGAAGCCGCACGCCGCGTTCAGCAAGGTGGTCTTGCCCGCGCCGTTCGGGCCGATGATCCCGGTCACCTGACGCGGCGCGGCGGTGAACGACACCCCGTCCAGCGCGGTCACGCCGCCGAAGCGCACCGTCACGTCCTGAACTTGCAGCATCCCAGGTGAACTGCTATTCATCGGCTCAATCCCGGTACAGGCGGCCAGAATGCCGCCAATATGAACACTCATTCAGGCACGAGCTGCGGCCGCGCGCAAGGCCCGCCCGGCAGCCGACACAGATCGTGGCCGAACCGATACATATCATCACGACCGACGGCATCCGGCATCGGGAGTGCTCGAAGTGAAGCAGTACGCAAGAATGACGCAGGTGAGCGACAGGTCGGTACGCGAGGCGGACGGGGCGCCCGGCCAGCGGCCGCCGGGCGGGGCGGACACCGCTTCGCAGGAGGTGGCGACCAGCGTCGAGCCGCAGCCGGTAGCGGCCAACGTCGAGCCGCAGCCGGTGGCTTCGCCGCTGACCGGAGCGGCCATTTTCCTGGTCGCCGCGATCGGCCAGGGACCGCAGCACGCCGATGCGGTGCGCGGCCTGTGCGCGGACCTGGCCGGGCTGATCCGCGCGGTGGGATTTCGTGACCTGGACGGGCACCTGATTTGCGTGACCGGCTTCGGCGCGCAGGCCTGGGACCGGGTGGCGCCGGGCCGGCTCGCGGGCGGGCGGCGGCCCGCCGGGCTGCACCCGTTCCGGGAGATCCGGGCCGGCCAGCGGCACGCCGTGTCCACCCCCGGCGACATGCTCTTCCACATCCGCGCCGCGCGGATGGACCTGTGCTTCGAGCTGGCCACCCAGATCACCGGCCGGCTCGGGACCGCGGTGACGGTGCTGGACGAGGTGCACGGGTTCCGCTACTTCGACGACCGGGATCTGGTCGGGTTCGTGGACGGCACCGAGAACCCGGTTGGCCAGGCCGCGGTCCGGGCCACGATCATCGGCGCCGAGGACCCGGCGTTCGCCGGCGGCAGCTACGTGATCGTCCAGAAGTACCTGCACGACCTGGCCGCCTGGAACGCGATACCGGTCGAGCAGCAGGAGCGGATCATCGGGCGCGGCAAGCTGTCCGACATCGAGCTCGACGACTCGGTCAAGCCCAGCTACGCGCACAACGCGCTGACCACGATCACCGGCGAGAACGGCGAGGAAGTGAAGATCGTCCGGGATAACATGCCGTTCGGATCGGTGGGCGAGGGCGAGTACGGCACCTACTTCATCGGCTACGCCCGGTCCCCCGCGGTGATCGAGCAGATGCTGACCAACATGTTCGTCGGCTCGCCCGAGGGCAACTACGACCGGCTGCTGGACGTCAGCACGGCCGTGACCGGCAACCTGTTCTTCGTGCCCTCGGCTGACCTGCTGGAAAGCCTGGGCGATGACGAGCCGGCCGCGCCGGGCGACGGGGATGCCGCCCCGCCGTCCAGCCCGCCCGGCGGTAGTGGTTCGCTGAACATCGGCAGCCTGAGGGGAGTCTTCGAGGATGAATAACCTGCACCGCGAGCTAGCGCCGGTCTCCGACGGTGCCTGGGCGCAGATCGAGGAAGAGGCCGCGCGCACGTTCAAGCGCTACCTGGCCGGCCGCCGGGTGGTGGACGTGAGCGGGCCGGCCGGCGAGGCGTTCTCCGCGGTCGGCGTCGGCCGGGTACGCGAGATCGACCCGCCGGGCGAGGGCGTGCAGGCCCGGCAGCGCCAGGTCGCGGCGCTGGTCGAGCTGCGGGCGCCGTTCCGGCTGGACCGCCAGGAGATCGACGACGTGGACCGCGGCGCGCAGGACTCCGACTGGCAGCCGGTCAAGGACGCCGCCCGGCAGATCGCCTTCGCCGAGGATCAGGCCGTCTTCGAGGGCTATCCGGCTGGCGGCATCGGCGGCATCCGCGCGGGGGCGACCAACGCGCCGGTGAGCCTGCCCGCCGACGTCAGGTCGTACCCGGAGGCGATCGCCCAGGCCCTCGGCCGGCTCCGGCTGGCCGGCGTGGACGGCCCGTACTCGGTGGTGCTGAGCTCGGACGCCTATACCGAGGTCAGCGAGACGACCGACCACGGCTACCCGGTGATCGACCACATCAGGCGGCAGCTGTCCGGCGAGATCATCTGGGCCCCGGCGATCACCGGGGCGATCCTGCTGACCACCCGCGGCGGCGACTTCAGCCTGCAGCTCGGCCAGGACACCTCGATCGGCTACCTCTCGCACACCGACAGCGCCGTCGAGCTCTACCTGCAGGAGACGCTGACCTTCCTGATGTTCACCGGTGAGGCCGCGGTCAGCCTCATGCCGGTCGGCTAGCCCCGCCCCGTCACCTGCCGGCCGCGTCCCGCAGCGCCGCGTACCTCTCGCGCACCCACGGCGCGGGCTCGCCCTGATAGCGGTCCGACTTCGGCTCCGGCCACGGCGGCGGGCCGGAGCCGGGGGCCAGCGCCCAGGCGGCCTGCCTGGCCGCGCCCATCGCCGCGTACTCGGCGGCCTCGGGGACCACGACGTCGGTGCCGAGTATCCCGGGCGCGATGGCGCGGACCGCCGCGGAGCGGGCGCCGCCGCCGATGAGCAGCACCCGCCGCGGCCGCACGCCGGCCGCGATCAGGTGATCCATGGCGTCAGCCAGCCCGCACAGCACCCCTTCGACCGCCGCCCTGGCCAGATTCTGCCTGGTGGCGCTCGCCGTGGTGAGACCGGTGAGCACGCCGGCCGCGTCCGGCCGGTTCGGCGTCCGCTCGCCGTCCAGGTAGGGCAGCAGCGTCAGCCCGCCGGCGCCGGGCCGGGCGGCCAGCGCGAGCGCGGACAGCCTGCCGGCGTCCACGCCGAGCAGCCTCGCGGTGACCGTGAGCACCCGGGCCGCGTTCAGGGTGCAGACCAGCGGCAGGAACCGGCCGGTCGCGTCCGCGAAGCCGGCCACCGCGCCGGCCGGGTCGGCCGTCCCGGCCGGCGTCACGGCGAACGCGGTGCCCGACGTGCCGACCGAGATGACCACGTCGCCGTCGCCCAGGCGCAGGCCCAGCGCGGCGCCCATGTTGTCTCCGGTCCCCGCCGACAGCGCCGCTCCCCACCAGGTCCGGCCGACCACCTCGGCCGGCGCCGCGAGCCGGGGCAGCTCAGCCTCCCGGCCGAGGGCCGCCCGTGCCAGCGACGGCAGCCACCCGGCGCCGGCGGGCGAGAAGTAGCCGGTACCCGAGGCGTCCCCGCGGTCGGTGACCGGCCCCGCCGCGCTCCCCGCCTGTTCCCTCAGGCCGAGCTGCCAGGTCAGCCAGTCGTGCGGCAGCATGACCATGCTGGTGCGGCCGGCGTTGGCCGGCTCGTGCTCGGCCATCCAGCGCAGCTTGGTGACGGTGAATGACGCCGTGGGCACGCTGCCGGTCAGGCTGGCCCACTCCCCCGGGCCGCCGAACTCGGCGATCAGGTCCTCGGCCTGCCGGGCCGAGCGCATGTCGTTCCACAGCAGCGCGGGCCGCACCACCCGGCCTGCCTCGTCCACCGCGACCATGCCGTGCTGCTGAGCCGCCACCCCGACCGCGTCCGCCCGGTCGAGCAGCCCGCGGCCGGCCCTCATCAGCGCGTCCCACCAGGCCCCCGGGTCGCATTCGGTCCCGTCCGGATGCGGCGCGGACCCGGTGCCGATCACGGCGCCGTCTTCGGCGTGGCACAGCACCACCTTCGTCAACTGGGTCGAGCAGTCCACCCCGGCGACCAGCATCAGCGGCTCCCGCCTGACACGCTACTCCGCTGTAACTTTCCCTTCGCGCGTCGCGTTTGTTCAAGACCGCGGGGCCAGCGCGCGGCTACTTTCGAGTCCGGCAGACCCGGAGCACACGAGAGGATGAACGCCACGATGACCGCAGTCGCCAGCCTCGCCATGATCAGCCTCGATTGTGACAAGCCCGCGGCGCTCGCCGGCTTCTACCACCGGATTCTCGGCTGGCAGATCGCCTGCAACGAGGACGACTACGCGATGATCAGCGAGGGCCCGGTGTCCATCGGGTTCGGCCGCATCGACGACTACACGCCGCCGCGCTGGCCGGATCCGGGGGCGCCGAAGCAGTTCCACCTCGACTTCTACGTCGCCGACCTGGACAAGGCCGAGGCGGCCTGCCTGGACGCCGGAGCGGCCAAGCCGGATCACCAGCCGGGCGGCGAGCGCTGGCGGGTGCTGACCGACCCGGCCGGCCACCCGTTCTGCCTGTGCGTCAAGCAGCAGGGCTGACCCGCCTGATACCGTGCCCCGGTGAGCGGCGGCCGGCCTGACGTGCTGGTGATCGGGGCCGGGGTGTGCGGCCTGACCACCGCGATCTGCCTGGCCGAGGCCGGTTTTGCGGTCACGATCCGGGCCGCGCGGCTGCCGCTCGAGACGACCTCGGCGGTGGCCGGGGCGATCTGGGGGCCGCACCTGGTCGAGGAGGGCGGACGGGTGGCCGCGTGGGCCAGCGCGGGCCTGGAGACGCTGCGCGACCTGGCCGGCCAGCCGGGCACCGGGGTCGCGATGGTCCGGGGCACCGAGGCCTGGCGCCACCCGGCCGAGCCGCCGGGCTGGTCGGAGCTGATGCCGGACTTCCGGCGGTGCGCCGCCGCGGAACTTCCCGGCGGGTTCGTCGACGGCTGGCAGTACGCCGCGCCGGTGCTAACCATGCCGGCCTACCTCGGCTACCTGCTGGACCGCTACACCGGCGGCGGCGGACAGCTGCAGGTCGCCACGGTCGGCTCGCTCCCGCAGGCGGCCGCCGATGCCCCCGTGGTGGTCAACTGCACCGGGATCGGCGCCCGTGACCTGGTCCCCGATCGCGGCCTGGTCCCCGTCAGGGGGCAGGCGGTCATCGTCGCGAACCCCGGCATCACCGACTTCTTCATCGGCCCGGCCGGCCCGGCCACCGATCTCGTTTACATGTTCCCGCACGGCGACACGGTGCTGCTCGGCGGCACGGAGCAGCCCGGGGACTGGAACCTTGACCCCGATCCCGCGATTACCCGGCGCATCCTGGCCGACTGCGCCGCGGTGGAGCCGCGGCTGGCGGGCGCCGCGATCGTGGCGCAGCGGGTCGGCCTGCGGCCGGTCAGGCCCCGGGTACGGCTCGACTGCGAGCCGCTCGGCCCGGGCCGGCTGCTGGTGCACAACTACGGCCACGGCGGGGCAGGCGTGACCCTGTCCTGGGGCTGCGCTCGCGAGATCACCGAGCAGATCCTGAGCCGGGCCTGACCCTCAGAATCCGGGAAAGGTCCGGCGCAGCAGGTCCAGGTCGACCTGGCCGGACAGCGCCAGGACCGCGGGCGTGTGAGCGGGGTCGAGCCGCCCGTAGACCAGGCGCAGCAGCGCCTCGGCCGGCATCCGGATCGCGGGGACGCCGGCGCCGGCGGACCCGGCGCGCACCTCGGACATCGACACGGTGTCCGCCACGTCGAGCAGGAACTCCCGGTCCGGATCCGTGGTCTGGATGCCGACCCGGTACGGCACGCCGGGCGGCTTGGCGCCGCACGCGGCCACCTGCGGGACCCGGTCGGTCAGCAGCGCCACCGACTGCGGGGCGAGGACCGCGGCCGGGTCGAGGCTGACCGCGATGTCCCACGAGTGCAGCGCGTGCTCGCCCAGCCGCAGCCACACCAGGCCGGCCGCGTCGTACTGGGTGCCGAGGATCCTCAGCCGCATCCCGGCCAGCTGCTCGTCGCTGACCTGCTCAAGGCGGCGCACGTGCTCCCGGTCGCAGACCAGGCACTCGACCGCCTGCTGGCCGGGATCGCGAGCGTTCCAGACCGCCCGGATGGACTCGAATCCGTCCAGCCCGAACGGCTCGCGGCCGGACAGCGCGGCGGCCAGCGCCTGCTGCGCGATCTCCGCCTGGGCGCCGATGTGCGCCAGCACCTGAGCGATCGTCCAGCCGGCGTCGTAGGAAGGGGCATTCAACTGCTCAGGGATGAGCGAGCCGACCAGGGCGGCGAGCCGCTGCTGCGAGCCGCGCAGGGCGGCGATCCACGCGCGGGCACTGCACTCCATCGCTTCCTGCCCTCCTGAATACCCGGTACCAACTGTTCCACGTGACTTGTCACTATGTGAGACAAGACACCAGACGCGCGCATGTGATCATCGGCGTCATGAGCGGTACGGAGGGGACAGCGCCGGCCGAGGGGACGCTGACCGTGGGCCTCGACGTGCCGTCGGCGCGGCTGCTCGCCGACCAGGCCACGATCATCCAGGATCTTCAGTTCGTGATGGAGTGCTGCAAGCGGCTGCTCACCGAGCTGGCCAAGCCCGAGATCACCCGGGATGCCGTGGTGCCGAACGCGCTCTGGTCGGCGGCCCTGGTCTCCTACGCCCGCTGCTTCGGCAACGGCAAGCGATTCGGCCTGGCCACCGAGGATGTGCGGACCCTGCCGCTGCAGGGCGAGGTGATGAAGTACCACCAGTGGGTGCTCGGGGAGCGCGACAGGCTGGCCAGGCACGCGCCGAACCCCTTCGAGGCAGCGAAGGTCGGGGCCGCGCTGTCCCCGCCGGACCGCGGGAATCGCCGGATCGAAGGCATCGCGATCCTGTCCGCGAGCCACGTGCTGGTGGACGAGACCGGCGTGCGCCAACTGGGCGGCCTGGCCTCGGAACTGGCCAGGCAAACCGCCGATAAAGCGCAGCAGCAGCAGGACACCGTGCTGGCGGATGCGCAGCGGCTGAGCCTGGACCGGCTGTACCAGCTGCCGCCACTGGATACCGGCCCGCCGCGCGCCGACCCGCCCGACCCGCCGGCCGCCGACGATGTCGGCGACACGGACGCGGCGGACGACGCTCGCTAGCCGGGGCCGCCCTCTAGGCTGGGCGCCATGAAGATCGGTTTCGGCGCCCCCGTTTCCGGCGCCTGGGCAACTCCCGGCAATCTGGCCGCCTTCGCCGTCCGGGCCGAGCAGGCGGGCTACGACTGCCTGTGGGCCTTCCAGCGATTGCTCGTCCCGGTGGGATCGGCGCTCGAGCCCGTCTATTACAGCGTGCTTGACCCGATGGTCGCGCTGGGCTTCGCCGCGGCCAGCACGTCCCGGATCAGGCTCGGCGTCGCGGTGGTGAACTTCCCCTTCGTGTCGCCCGCGGTGCTGGCCAAGCAGGCCGCCACGGTTGACGTCCTGTCCGGCGGCCGGCACGACCTGGGACTCGGCATCGGCTGGATGCCGGAGGAATTCGAGGCGACGGGCGCATCCATGGCGCGGCGCGGCGCCCGCGCCGAGGAGTACATCGCCGTGCTGCGCGCCCTGTGGGCCGACGGGGTGAGCCGGTTCAGCGGCGAGTTCTATTCCGTTCCCGCGAGCCGGGCCGATCCCAGTCCGGTCCAGGCGGGCGGGCCGCCCGTACTGCTCGGCGGGAGCGCCCGCCCCGCGCTGCAGCGGGCCGGCCGGCTGGCGGACGGCTGGGTCACGTCCAGCCGGACCGACCTGTCCCGCATCGGGGAGGGCATCGAGGTCGTCCGCTCGGCGGCCAGGGATGCCGGGCGTGACCCCGGCGCCATCAGGATCATCTGCCGGGGCGTGGTCCGGGCGGGCGCGGAGGTCGCTGCCCCCGGCGACGGCGGCCGCAGGCTGCTGTCCGGCTCCTACGAGCAGATCCGCGCCGATACCGCCTGGCTCGCCGACCGCGGCGTGACCGAGATCTTCTACGACCTCAACTGGGATCCTCAGGTCGGCTCACCCGACGCCGATCCGGCCGCGGCCGCGCGGCGGGCAGGCGAGATCCTCGACGCCCTCGCCCCGGGCCGGTGACGGGTCAGCCCCGGCGCGGGCCGGGGCAGGCGCGGCAGGCCGAGCGGTCCGCGTGACCTGCGAGCGTCAGCTGCCCGTCAGGCTGGCGCTCGCGGTCAGGCCCTCGTCATGGGCGATGGCCGCCGCCTCGGTGCGGCTGGCCGCGCCCAGCTTGGCCAGGATGTTGGACACGTGCACGCTGGCCGTCTTGGGCGCGATGAACAGGGCGGCGCCGATCTCCCTGTTGCTGCGCCCGGCCACGATCAGCCGCAGCACTTCCTGCTCTCGGCCGGTCAGGCCGGCCAGCCTGCCCGGCCGCCCGCCGGCCCAGCCGGGCGCAGGGCCGTGGCCGAGCCTGGCCCTGCGGGCCAGGTCGTCGAGCGCCGTCCGCAGCGGCACCGCGCCGAGCTGGCCGGCGACTCGCGCCGCCTTGTCCCATTCGCCCTGCGCATCCTCGCGCCGTCCGGTCTCGGCGAGCGCCTCGGCCAGGCGCCACCTGGCCCGTGCGGCCTCGTACACGAAGTCGGGATCGAAGACGTCAACCACGGTCTCCCAGGCCTGCGCCGAGTTGTCGCCGGCGGCCCGCCGCCACTCGGCCTCGGCCCTGGCCAGCCAGGCCCGGCCCTCCACCCCGAGGACGGCCTTGGGCCTGCGCCGGTGCTCTGCTCCGGCCCTGGCGGCCTCGATCAGCTCGCTGGCCGCGGTGATCTCGGCCTGCATAGCGTCGTCGTCGCCGGTCCCGCGGGCGCGCACGGCCCGGTTCGCCCGGGCGCTCAGCCCGATCGCGGCCAGCCGGATGACCGGCGGCCCGTAGTCCTCCGACTCATCCGCCTCGGCCTTGAGCGCCGCGTCGATCTCCGCCAGCGCGGTCTCGGTGTCGCCCTTCCAGAGCGCGTGCTCGGCAAGCAGCCCGCGGGCGGTGTACTCAGCGAACTCGGCCTGCGGCCAGAACGGCTCCAGCCATCTGCGGCGCTCGGCGATCACCTCATCGTGTCCCCTGGCCACGTCGATGAACAGAGCCATCGCGGAAAGCTCGGCCTCCGGGTTGGTGGCCGGCCTGACGCTGAACCCGTCCGCGAGCTCCTGCGCGTGATTCCAGTCGCCGTCGCCGTAGTGCGCCAGGTAGTGCAGGTACTGCAGGTCGGTGCCGTACGGCGCCCGGGCCAGGCCCGCCTTCTCCGCCCGGCTGAACCCCTGGTGCGCGATCATCGCCGACTCGGTCAGGTCGCCCCGCTCCAGCAGCACCCGGGCCAGCTGGAACGCTGCCCGCAGCTCCACGCCGAGCACTCCCGCCTGCTTGGCCTGCCGGTGCGCGGCGGCGAACTGCTCGAGCATCTCCTCGATGTGCCCGATCCGCTCGCTGACCTGCCCCAGCGTCACCAGTGCATCGGCCTCCACCCACGGTGCCTCGGCCGCCTTGGCCGCCTGCCGCGCGCACTCGGCCTGCTCACGGGTCCGCTCGTCGTCGGTGAACAGCAGCAGCACGTTGGCGTAGGTGGCCATGGCCCGCGCCCGTTCCCAGGTCGGCGGCTCCGGCGGCAGGGCGTCGATGGCCGCCCGGGCGGCCGCGGCGGCGTCGGTCTCCATCTCGAGCTGCAGCAGGTAGAACGCGAGCCGCTCGTTGATCTGGCAGACCAGGCCAGGATCGGCCTGGATCTGGCCGAGCGCCTTGCTGACCCGGCGCAGCTGGGCCACCGCCCGCGGGATGTCGCCGCTGGCGGCGGCGTTGGTGGAGGACCTGAGGGCGAGCCTGACCCGGTCCATCCCGCCCAGCTTTTCCGGCTCGTCCACCCGATCCCACAGCGCCAGCGCCTGGTCGTAGTGCCGGTGCGCCTCGGCCGGCGCCGCCAGCCGTTCGGCCTCCTTCCCGGCCCGGACCGACGCGGCGAACGCGCCGGTGATGTCGTGGCTGGCCAGGCAGTGATGAGCCAGCTCCGCGTCGGACCCAGGCACCGAGTCCAGCCGCTCCTCATCGGACAGCAGGCTGGCCAGCGTCGCGTGCAACCTGGTCCGCTCGCCGGGCAGCAGGTCGGCGTAGATCGCCTCCCTGAGCAGGGCGTGCCGGAACATGTAGCCTTCCTGGCCGTCGGGGGCCAGCAGCTGGTGGGCGACCGCCTCGCGGATGGCCTCCTCGTACTCCGGAGCCGACAGCCCCGACGCGGCCATGACCAGCTCGTCGTCCACCCGGCGGCCGCTCACCGCGGCGGCGCGCAGCGCCTGCTGGGCGGTGCCCGACAGCTGCTCCACCCGGGTCATGAGGACCGCGGCCAGGCCGGGCGGGAGCTCCTCGTCACCGTCCGAGGCGGCGAGCAGCTCCTCCGCGTAGTAGGCGTTGCCCTCGGCCCGGTCCACGATCCTGATCAGCTCGGTCGCATCGAGCACGCCCCGCCGGCGGCTCAGCTCCGCGAGCGCGGCGATGTGCGCCGCGAGCGACGCCGGGTCCAGCGGGCCGAGGTCAACCGGGGTGACGTGCGGCAGCCTGAGCAGCTCCGCGACCACCGGCCGCAGCGGGTGCCGGCGGTGCAGGTCATCGGTCCGGTAGCTGCCGAGCACCGCCACCCGCTCGCGGTGCAGCACCCGGGACAAGAACGTGAGCAGGTCGCGCGTGGACCGGTCGGCCCAGTGCAGGTCCTCGAGGACGAGCAGCACCGGGTTCGTCTCCGCCAGCTCGGTGAGCAGGCCGAGCACCGCCCCGAACAGCTGCTGGCGGGCCAGCTCCCATCCGTCGCCGGCGGTCTGGGTGCCTGGCCCGTGATCGGGCAGCAGGCGGCCGAGCACCGGCCGGTCCGCGACCAGCTCGGCCACCCGGGCCGCGGCGTCGCCGGTGACGCTGCGCAGCGCGTCGGCAAGCGGCAGGTACGGCACGCTGTCGCCGAGCTCGGCGCAGCGCCCGGTCAGCACGCAGAAGCCGCGCTCTCTGGCCCGCCCCGCCAGCTCGGACACCAGCCTCGTCTTGCCGACTCCCGCGTCCCCGCTGACCAGGGCGACCGACGCTTCCCCCGCGGCCACCGAATCGAGCAGCCCCAACAGCCGGGCAAGCTCCATGGCACGGCCAACCATGGGTCCGCATGTGTCCTGCTGCATACCCTGATTATCTCATCCGGCTCGGACATTCCCCGAACTCCGCGCCAGCGCGCAGGCGCGGCTCACCGGTTGCACCCTCACCGGTTGTACCCGGGCCGGGCCTGGGGGGGAGTGGCCCGGCCCGGGAGCTCTCCAAGACCCAGGATCCACATTACTACCCGGTAGACAGCTCTGCTGACAGGCGACCGGCACCCGCGTCATCGAGCCCCGCAGGAGGCACGCTGACCTGGGATAACGCGGCATCGCGTCCGGGAAGCTCAGACCGTGCTCTCGGACGAATCGTCTCGAACCATAGAGTACGAGCCATGCGGGCGCTCACCAAGAAACAGCGGAACGCTCTCTATGACCACATCGTGACCGCTGGCCTCGATCCCGCACGATGCGAGTTTGCCGAAGACGAGCAGGACGTCAGGCTGACCCACGGCCCGACCGGCTCAGTTTTCAGCGCGCAACCGCACAAGTACGAGGGATACACGGTCAGGAAAAGTATCGGAGACGAGCCTGCGGAGCAGTTTTTCGAGCCGGCGTGGCCGTCCGTGCTGAACTCCGCGGGCATCTGGGCGGAAAGCGTCGAGGAGTTCACGGCTGCTCCGGACCTGTGGGCCGAGATCCGCCGTGAGAAGAAGTTTCTGTCTGGTGACGAATACGAGTCGGCGAGCAATACGCCGTTCGGCGCTGACGAGCAGGCGCGGATCGCAGCGCAGTTGCGGCAGATCAAGGAGTACCTTGCCGAGCGGTATCCGCTGTCGGATGAGGAGATCTCAGAAGTAGAGGTCAGGCTCGACGACGTCGAGGCGGCCGCGAGCCGTGTCGGCCGCAAAGACTGGCTGCTCATGTTTTACGGGGTGATGTTCACGCTGATAGTCACGGCCCTGCTGCCCCCCGACGCCGTGCAGCGCATCATGGCCATGGTCAGCCACGGGCTAGGCGATCTCTTCGGTTTCGGCCAGACCTCGCCCGCCGCATAGCCGGCCCGGCCGGCGCCGGTCACCAGTTCAGCGGGTTCTTGCGGGAGGGCTGGACCCGGGGTGGCTCGCCCGGCATCTTCGGGTAGTCGGGAGGGTACGGCAGGTCGCCCAGATCGCGGTCCCGCTCGTCGGCCGCGGACATCTCGAGCAGCCGGTCGAGACGGAACGCCGCCGCGTCAGGCCCGTTGAGCCCCGCGTGCGGATCGGGCCGGCCGCGTGCCGCGCGAGCATGCTGGCCACGGTGAAATCCCCCGGCACCACCTGGTCAAGCTCTTCCCAGGTCACCGGGGCGGAGACGGTCGCCTCCTGGACGGCGCGGGCCGAGTAGGCGGCCACGATCGTCCGGTCCCTGGCCGCCTGGTTGTAGTCGATGAATATCCGCTCCCCGCGCTCTTCCTTCCACCACGAGGTCGTGACCAGCGCGGGCAGCCGCCGTTCCAGTTCCCGGCCGAGCGCGATCACCGCGCGCCGCACCTGGATGAAGTCCCATTCGGGCACGATCCGCACGCTCAGGTGCACGCCGCGGCCGCCGGAGGTCTTGACGAACCCGGTCATGCCGAGCTCGCCCAGCAGCTCGCGGGCCGCGCGCGCCACCGTGACCGCGTCGCGGAACGAGGTGCCCGGTTGCGGGTCGAAGTCGACGCGCAGCTGGTCCGGGTGCTCGACATCGGTCCGGCTGACCGGCCACGGGTGGAATTCCAGCGTGCCGAGGTTGGCCGCCCAGGCGAGCACCGCGACCTCGGTCGGGCACACCTCGTCCGCCGTGCGGCCGCTCGGGAAGCGGATCTGCACCGTTTCCAGCCAGTCCGGAGCGCCCTTGGGCGCCCGCTTCTGGAAGAAGGACTCGCCGTCGACCCCGTCCGGGTACCGGCGAAGGGTCAGCGGCCTGTCGCGCACCGCGGCCAGCATCCGGTCGCCGACCGCGACGTAGTAGCGGACCAGCTCTTCCTTGGTCACGCCGGCCGCCGGGAACATGACCTTGGCCGGGTTGCTGACCCGCACCGGCCGTCCGCCGACGTCGATCTCCAGTGCTTCCGCCCGCTTCGGCATGCGACCACGGTAGAGCAAGCCAGCCCCGCCGCCGCGTTATGATGAGGCATGACTTCCGGCGCCCGGGCCGCACTTGACGGCCTCGAAGACAAGTGGTCGCGCCGCTGGGAAGCGCAGTCCGTAGTACAAGTTTGACCGGACGGCACAGCGCCAGCCTGAAAACCAAAGCGGCGGCGTCTACGCGATCGACACTCCCCCGCTGACCGTCAGCGGATCCCTGCACATCGGGCACGTCTGCTCGTTCACGCATACCGACGCGGTGGCCAGGTTCCAGCGGATGCGCGGCCGCGCCGTGTTCTACCCGGTCGGCTGGGACGACAACGGGCTGCCCACCGAACGCCGGGTGCAGAACTACTACGGCGTCCGGTGCGACCCGACGCTGCCCTACGACCCGGAGTTCAGCCCGCCGCAAAGGCCCGGCGGCCGCCAGATCCCGGTTTCCCGGCGTAACTTCATCGAGCTGTGCCAGCACCTCACCGAACTGGACGAGCAGGCGTTCGAGGACGTCTGGCGGCGGCTCGGCCTGTCGGTCGACTGGTCCACCAAGTACCGCACGATCGGCGATGACGCCAGGGCGATATCGCAGCGCGCTTTCCTGCACAACCTGGCCCGCGGCGAGGCCTACCTGGCCGAGGGCCCGACGCTGTGGGACGTGACGTTCCGCACCGCCGTGGCCCAGGCCGACCTGGAGGACAGACAGGTCCGCGGCGCCTGGTACCGGATCGCGTTCACCCGGGCCGGCGGCGAGCCGGTGATCGTGGCCACCACCCGGCCCGAACTGCTGCCGGCCTGCGTGGCGCTCGTCGTGCACCCGGCCGACGAGCGGCACGCGGCGCTGGCCGGAACCACCGTACGCACGCCGGTGTTCGGCGTCGAGGTGCCGGTGCTCGCGCACCCGCTCGCCGACCCGGACAAGGGCACCGGCATCGTCATGGTCTGCACGTTCGGCGACACCGCCGACATCACCTGGTGGCGCGACCTGCGGCTGCTCACCCGCCCTGTGATCGGCCAGGACGGCCGGCTGCGGCCCGACCCGCCGCCCGGCCTGGACCGCCCGGCCGGCCGCACCGCGTACGCCAGGCTGGCCGGGCTCACCCCGGCCGCGGCCCGGGAGCAGGCGGCGGACCTGCTGCGCGCCGACGGCAGCCTGATCGGCGAGCCCGAGCAGATAACGCACGAGGTGAGGTTCTACGAGAAGGGCGACAAGCCGCTGGAGATCATCACTACCCGGCAGTGGTTCCTGCGCAGCGGCGGCCGCGACGAGGAGCTGCGCGCGGCGCTGCGCGAGCGCGGCCGCGAGCTGGCCTGGCAGCCGCCGTTCATGGCGGTGCGCTACCAGAACTGGGTGGACGGGCTGACCGGGGACTGGCTGGTCAGCAGGCAGCGGTTCTTCGGCGTGCCGATCCCGGTGTGGTACCCGCTGGACGCCGGCGGCCAGCCCCGGTACGAGGCGCCGATCGCGGCGGCCGACGACACCCTCCCGGTGGACCCGGCCGCGGCGCCGCCGCCCGGCTACGACGAGAGCCAGCGCGGCCGGCCCGGTGGGTTCGCCGCCGATCCGGACGTCATGGACACCTGGGCCACCTCCTCGCTCACCCCGCACATCGCCGGCCGGTGGAGCATCGACGACGACCTGTTCGGCCGGGTGTTCCCGATGGACCTGCACCCGTCGGCGCACGAGATCATCCGCACCTGGCTGTTCTACCAGGTGCTCCGCTCGCACCTCGAGCACGGCGTGCTGCCCTGGCGGCACGCCGCGATCTCCGGCTGGGTGCTGGACCCGGACCGCAAGAAGATGTCCAAGTCCAAGGGCAACGTGGTGACCCCGGCCGCGGTGCTTGACGAGTTCGGCTCGGACGCGGTCAGGTACTGGGCGGCCAGCAGCCGTCTCGGCTCGGACGTGACCTACGACCCGGGGCAGCTGCGGATCGGCAGGCGGCTGGCGATCAAGATCCTGAACGCGACCCGGTTCGTGCTCGGCATCCCCGACCTGACCGCCGACGCCGGCCAGGCCGTCACCGAACCGCTGGACCTGGCCATGCTGCGCAGGCTCGCCGATGTCGTGACCGACTGCACGCACGCGTTCGGACAATACGATCAGTCCCGTGCCCTGGAGCGGGCCGAGGAGTTCTTCTGGTCCTTCTGCGACGACTACCTGGAGCTGGTGAAGGCGCGCGGCTACGGCGAGCGCGGCGCGGCGGGGGCGGCGTCGGCCGCGGCCGCGCTGCGCGGCGCGCTGTCGGTGCTGCTGCGGCTGTTCGCGCCCTTCCTGCCCTACGCGTGCGAGGAGGCCTGGTCGTGGTGGCAGGACGGATCCGTGCACCGGGCCGCGTGGCCGGACCCCGGGCCGCTGCGCGCCCTGGCGGGCGACGGCGACCCGGCAATGCTGGACGCCGCGTCGGCCGCCATCGCAGCGGTCAGGAAGGCCAAGACGGAGGCCAGGACGTCGATGCGGACGCCGGTCCGCGCGCTCGTGGTCACGGCCCCCCGCGATCACCTGGCCCTGCTGGCCGGGGCGGCCGGTGACGTGCGGGCGGCGGGCCGGGTGGAGGACGTCGAGCTGCGAGCCGCACCCGGACCCGCGCCCGGGTACGACGTCTCGTTCTGAGGCGGGGGCACTGCGTACTCGCGGGTAGTCTCACCAGCATGGACAAGGTCACCAAGACCGAGACAGAGTGGCGGGAGCAACTCAGCCCGCAAGAGTACCGGGTGCTGCGCCAGGCGGGGACCGAGGCGCCGGGGACGGGCGAGTACACCGACGCCAAGACCGAGGGCGTGTACCGCTGCCGGGCCTGCGGCGCTGAGCTGTTCCGGTCGGACGCGAAGTTCGAGTCGCACTGCGGCTGGCCCAGCTTCTACCAGCCCACCGCCGACGACGCGGTCGTGCTGATCGAGGACCGGTCGATGGGCATGAAGCGCACCGAGGCGCGCTGCGCCCGCTGCGACTCCCACCTCGGGCACGTGTTCGAGGGCGAGGGTTACCAGGTGCCCACCGACCAGCGGTGGTGCATCAACTCCGTCTCCCTTTCTCTCGAACCTGCTTCAGAACGGCACGCGGCCAGCTCATGACGGCCGCGCTGCGGGTGATCACGGCCGCAGAGCTGTCCGGGGACACCGCGCAGAGCAGCGGCATGCGGCGCAGCGCGGCCATCTCCGGCGCCCAGGTGGGCGCCGGGGAACTGTGGATGGGGCGGACCGTGATGACGCCCGGCGGCCAGTCCGCTGACCATCACCACGGCGACAGCGAGACCGGCATCTACGTGGTGTCGGGCACGCCGGCGTTCGCGTTCCGCGACCCGAAGACCGGCGAGATCGTCCGGCTGCAGACCGGCCCTGGCGACTTCGTCTGGGTGCCGCCGCAGGTGCCGCACCGCGAGGAGAATCCGTCGCCGGACACCGAGGCCGTGCTGGTGGTCGCCCGGTCCACCCAGGAAGCGATCGTGGTCAACCTGCCCGGGCTCTGAGGCCCGCGGGCTACGGCAGCGCGGCGATCAGCTCGCTGACCGGCTTGCGGCGGCCGGTGTAGAACGGGAGCTCGGCCCTGGTGTGCAGCCGGGCCCGGGCGCCGCGCAGGTGGCGCATCAGGTCCACGATCCGGTGCAGCTCGTCGGCCTCGAACGCGAGGATCCACTCGTAGTCGTTCAGCGCGAAGCAGGCCACCGTGTTGGCCCGCACATCCGGGTACTCGCGGGCCATGATCCCGTGCTCGGCCAGCATCGCCCGGCGCTCGGCGTCGTCGAGCAGGTACCACTCATAGGACCGCACGAACGGGTACACGCAGACGTAGCCGCGCGGCTCCTCCCCGGCCAGGAAGGCCGGGACGTGGCCCTTGTTGAACTCGGCCGGCCGGTGCAGCGCCATCACCGACCACACCGGCTCGCTGGCCCGGCCCAGCCCGGTCCGGCGGAACCGCGCGTACATCTCCTGCAGGTCGTCGGCCGACGGCGCGATCCACCAGAACATGTAGTCGGCGTCCGCGCGCAGCCCCTGTACGTCGTAGCAGCCGCGGGTGACCACGCCCTTGCCCGCCGCCTGCCGGCTCAGCTCGCCGACCTCGGCAGCCAGGCCGTCACGGGCGCGGCCGACTTGCTCTCCCGCCGCGTCCAGCGCGCCCGTGTCCCGCACCCGGAACACCGACCACATGGTGTAGCGGATCAGCTCGTTCAGGTCGCGTGCCTTCGGCTTGCCCGCCGCCTCGCTGACGGGGTTGTTCTGCTGGCCGCGGTCGTTGCCGGTCATGCGCTCATTGTCCGTCATCGGCGATCGTGGTCTTTCCATCGCCCCCGCCGCGATTGTCAAGGTGCTCAAGCACCTGCCCGGCCGCCGCCTGCGCGGTGGCGATGCAGGCCGGGATGCCGAGGCCGTCGTAGGCGGCGCCGCACACGGCCAGGCCCGGCTGGGCCGCGACCGCGGCCCGGATCCGCGCCACCCGGTCCAGGTGCCCCACGCTGTACTGCGGCAGGCCCCCGCCCCACCGGGTCACCCTGACCTCGGCGGGCGGCCCGCTGACCCCGGTGGCGACCGCGAACTCCCGGGCCGCCAGCGCGGCCAGCTCGGCGTCGTCCTGCTGCAGGATCGCCTCCTCGCCGATCCGGCCGACCGAGCACCTGACCACGTGCAGGGCGCCGCGACCCTGGCGCTCGCGCTGGGCAGACAGCAGGTGCGGCCACTTGACGGTGCTGAAGGTGACCGCCTTGACCGCCCGCCCGTCCACGGCCGGCACCAGGTAGCCGCTGCCGGCCAGCGGCGCGGCGAACGCCGCGCGCGGGTAGGCCAGCGTGACGATCGCCATGCTCGCGTAGCGGATCTCGCCGAGCGCCGCCGCCGCGCCGCCGGCGATCCCGGCCAGCAGCCTGCTGGCCGGCCGGGCGGGCACGGCCAGGATGACCGCGTCGGCCTGCACGGTCTCGGGCCGGCTGGCGGGCCCGGTGACCAGCCGCCAGCCGTTCGGTATGCGGACAATCTCCCGGACCATGCACCCGGTGCGCAGCCGTGCCCCGGACGCCGCGGCCACGGCCGGGGGCAGCGCGCCGAGGCCGCCGGCCAGCGTGACGAAGACGGGGCCGTCACCCGGGCCCGCGGCCGGCGGCGGCAGCAGGGTGCCCGCGGCCTCGGCCAGCGAGCGGTGCGCGCGGGCCGCCGCGGCCAGGCCGGGCAGCGTCGCCTCGAATGACAGGTCCTCGCTGCGGCCCGCGTACACCCCGCCGAGCAGCGGATCCACCAGCCGGTCCACGACCTCTGGGCCGAACCTCGCCGAGACCGCGGCCGCGACCGGTACGTCGCCGTCGATCGGCGTGGCGGGCAGCTCCGCGTCGAGCCTGGCCCGGTCCAGGCCGGCCGCCGACAGGACGCCCGCGCGGGCCAGCGCGCCGAAGTCGGACGGGACTCCCATCAGCTGCCGTTCGGGCAGCGGATGGAACCCGCCGCGGGTCCAGATGCGCGCCGACGTGGTGCCCGGGGTGACGAGCTGGCCGGCCAGGCCCACCGCGCGGATCAGGCCGGTGCCCTCGGGCCGCCGGGCCAGCAGGGCCTCCGCGCCCTCGTCGGCCGCGATCCCGGCCACCTCGGAGGCCGCCAGCTTGCCGCCGAGCCGGGCAGAGCCCTCGAACACGGTGACCGCGGCGGCGTCCCGCAGGAAGTACGCCGCGGCCAGCCCGGCGATGCCGCCGCCCACCACCGCCACCCGCCACGGGTTGTCAGCGCGCATCATGCCGCCAGTCCGCCCGCGGCGGGTCAGCGCGCACGGTCCGCCCCCGCACCGCCTCGCGGACCGCGGCCGTAGCCGCGGCGCCCGCAACGTCCAGCGGCTCCGTGCTGCGCAGCGCGCGGGCCAGCACGAACGCGCCTTCCAGGGAAGTGAGCATCATGATCGCGAGCGACCTGGCCCGGTCAGGCGCGATGCCGCAGGCGGCGAGGCGGCCTGCCGCGGCCTGGATCCAGCCGTCGAACACTTCCGCGCACGCCTGCCGCATCGGCTCGCTGGTGCTGGATACCTCCAGCGCGACCGTGGCGATCGGACACGCGTCGGCGTAGCCGGTCTCTTCCAGCGTGCCGGCGGCGGCGGCGAAGAAGGCGCCGGCCGCTGCCGCCGGGTCGGCGCCCGGCTCGAAGAACGCGTCGATCAGCTGCCCGTAGATCGCGCCGGACCAGCGGATGACTTCCGCGCCGAGCTGCTCCTTGCCGCCGGGGAAGAAGTGGTACACCGATCCGAACGGCGCGCCCGCCTCGCCGACGATCTGCTTGACGCCCGTGCCCGTGTAACCCTGGCGCCGGAACAGCTCGGCGCTTCGCTGCACGATCCGGGCCCTGGTGCCGGAAGCCATGCCGCTCATGTTAGCGTGCCAATTACTAGATCGATCTATCTAGTGGAGGCCCCGATGCCCGCGGTAGAGCTGACGGCCGGGACGATCGACTACGAAGACACCGGCACCGGCGGCCCGGTGGTCGTCTTGCTCGGCGGGGTCTTGCTGGACGGGTCGGTGTGGGATCCCGTCACGGCCGACCTGGGCCGCGATCACCGGTGCATCGTTCCGACCCTGCCCCTCGGCTCACACCGCCAGCCGATGCGCGCCGATGCGGATCTCTCGCTGAACGGCTTCGGCCGGATGGTCGGCGAGCTGATTGAACGCCTCGATCTCCGCGACGTGACGCTCGTGCAGAACGATCACGCGGCCGCGCTGGCGCTGGCGGGCAGCCAGCCCCCGCGAGTCGCCCGCCTGGTGATCTCTTCCTGCGAGGCGTTCGGGAACTACCCGCCGGGCCTGCCGGGCAAGAACCTGCGGCTCGTCGCCATGATCCCCGGCGGGATCCTGCTCGCGGCCCAGGCGATGCGGCTGCGCCCGGTGCGCCGGCTGCCCGTCACGCTCGGCTGGATGAGCAAGCGGCCACTGCCGGCCGTGCTGGTTGACCGCTGCCTCGAGCCGCTGCAAACCCGCCGCGGCGTCCGCCGTGACCTGCGCAAGTACGCCGCCAGCGCGCGCCGCCGCCAGATGCTGCAGGTCTGCGGGCGGCTAGCCTGCTTCGACCGCCCCGCGCTGGTCGTCTGGGCCCCCGAAGACCGCGTCCAGCGGCCTGAACACGGCCGGCGCCTGGCCGAGCTGCTGCCAGCCGCCAGGCTCGTCGAGATACCGGACAGCTACACGCTCATCATGCGCGACCAGCCCGCCGCTTTCGCGCGGGTGATCCGCGAGTTCGTCCGCCAAACCAGCCTGGCCACCGGTTCGTAGCGTGATCGTTATCAGCCGTTATCAGCGGCAGGGAACCGGCGGCAGACCGGGGGGCGTCGCACCTGCATGCCAGACCGAATGCCGCTGCATCCGCGACTCGGGCCGGTCACCGTCGGGCTGGCCATCGCGGCCGCCGTGCTGCTGTCCGGATGCGGCGGACCCGGGTTGACCACGTCCTCATCGGGGGCAGCGGCCCCGGCGGGCCCCGCGGGTCAAGGGCATCGGGCCGCCGTCGCCCCCGGTGCCGCCGGTGCCGTCGTCCCGGCCGCCCCGAACGGCGCGGGCAGCAGCGGCCAGCGGGAGAACGCGGGCCGCGTGACCCGCCTGGCGCCGCCCGGGCAGGACATCGTCTACACGGCGAGCATGACCGTCCACGTGAGAGATGTTGGCCAGCAGGCCGCGCGGGCGGCGCAGATCGCCGGCAACGCCGGCGGCTACGTATCCGCGGAGGACGCGGCGCTGCGGCAGGGCCAGCCCGGCCGCCCGGCGGCGAGCATCCGGCTGAAGATCCCGGTCACCGCCTACCCGGCCGCGCTCCGCGAGCTCGCCGGACTGGGCCATCAGACGTCCCTGCGGCAGCAGGCGCAGGACATCACGCTGGATGTAGCGGACACGGCCAGCCGGGTGACCTCGGCCCAGGCGGCCATCACGCAACTGCGCGCACTGCTGTCCCGCGCAGGGTCGGTCCGCAGCCTGCTCACCGTCCAGCAGCAGATCAACGCGCAGGAATCCGCCCTGGAAGCGCTTCAGTCGCGGCAGCGGGCACTCAATCACGAGGTCACCTATGCCACGGTCTCGCTGCGGCTGGTCGGCCCGGTCATGCCCGGGCACCCCGCCAGCGAGCACCCCCAGCCGGCGGGCGGCTTCATCGGCGGGCTGAAGGCGGGCTGGACAGCGCTGGTCGCGGTGGTCTCCTGGCTGCTCAGGACGCTCGGCGCCGTGCTGCCGATCGGCGCTGCCTGCGCGCTGGCCGGCTACCTGGCCTACCGCGGCCTGCGCGGGCGGCGCTGGCTGCGGCGCAGAGCTGGCTGAGCGTTTCAGGCGGCCAGGGCGGCCTGCTGGCGGGCCTCGCGGGCTCGCTGGTTGCCGAACAGGACGGCGATGGCGTAGTCCAGGTCCAGCCGCTCGCCGTACCAGGGCGGCACGATCGTGCCGGGGGTGATCTCCGCGTCGTGCTGGCCGCCCAGCGGCCCGTCTGGTTCGGGCAGCGGCGGGCTGTCCGGGATGCGCTGGCCGTCGGGCCGGAAGAACGTGAACATGCCGGGAGCGGCGGTGCCGATGCTGTAGCCGCGCCGGTGGACCAGCCGGTGATGGTACTTGCACAGCGAGATCAGGTTGTCCAGCCGGGTGTGCCCGCCATACAGCCACCAGCGGATGTGGTGCGCCTGGGTGGCGCGGCGGCCGCAGCCGGGGAACCGGCACCGGCACTGGTCGCGGTCGCGCAGCGCGCGGCGGATCGCCGGGGTGGGCTCGCGGCGGCGGCGGCCGGCGTCCAGCGCATTGCCGCGGGCGTCGTGACTGATCCACGACAAGACGGCGTCGCAGGCGATCTGCTGCAGCGCGGCGCGGCTGATCGCCGGGCCGTCCTCGACGTGGCACCGGCTGGCGCGCTCGCCGGCTCCGTGATCATCCGCGGCGGCGGCATCGGGGGCCGGGTCGTCGGGGACCAGGGCGTCGGGGGTGGCGTGCACGATGACCTGGTAGGCGTCGGGGTTCTGCGCGGCCCGGGCCTTGGCTGCGATGTAAGCCTCGGCGATCTCGACCAGCGCGTCAGCCAGGCTGGTTGACGTCGGCCGCGCGGGCGCGGGAGCCTGCGCGCCGCTGGCCGGCGTTCCCGCGGGAACGCCGTCATCGCCATCGTGGCCGGCCGGGACGGCGTCGTGGATCACGGCGCGCAGCGCGGTCAGGACCGCCGCGCCGTCCTCCGGCGGCAGGTGCCCGGACAAGAACAGCGAGCCGTCGTCCTCGAGCCGCCAGCGCAGCCGCCTCGCCAGCTGCGCCTGCTCGCTCATGTTCTGGGTGACAGTGCGGTGCGCGCGGGCGAACCGGTCCAGCTGGTTGGCTGTCATCGGCCCGGCCATCTCGGCCAGGTCCGGGTCGGAGTCCGGGGTGGCGATCCGGGTCAGCGCGCGCACCTTGGCGTAGGAGAACCGCCCGGCGGCAAACTCGCCCCGGATCACCGGCAGCGCGGTCAGCGCCCGGGCTACGCGGACGTGCTCGCGCGCGGTGCCCGACGACAGCTGGCACTTCCACGACAGCCAGGCCGCGCAGGACGGCATGTCCCACGACGCCCAGCCTTCGCGGGCGTCGAACTCGGCCAGCAGGGCCAGGAACCGGCAGCTGGCCGCGGCCAGGTGCCCAGCCAGCGTGCAGATCTCCGATTCCAGTTGCTCCAGCGGCCGGCTGGCCGCGGCCGGAGCCGGGTCGGCGGTGGTGTCAGGGCTAGGGTACTGCGAGGCCAGTTGATCGAACATGTGTTTGAGGTTAGCGGCCCGGGCTGACAATTCCCTGGCCGCGGCAGCGTTCCCGCGGGAACGTCAGATGCCGCCGTTGGGGCGGGCCGACTGGGTGTGCACGTAGTCGGTCAGCCTGGCGAGCACGCCGGGGTCGGTATCCGGCAGCACGCCGTGGCCGAGGTTGAACACGTGGCCCTCGGCGGCTCGACCGCGGTCGAGCGCGTCCTTGGCCTTGGCCTCGATGACCTCCCACGGAGCCAGCAGCACCGCGGGGTCCAGGTTTCCCTGCAGCGCCTTGCCCGGCTCCACCCGGCGCGCGGCCTGGTCCAGGGGCACCCGCCAGTCAACGCCGACTACGTCGGCGCCCGCCTCCCCCATCAGGCCGAGCAGCTCGCCGGTTCCCACTCCGAAGTGAATGCGCGGCACCCCGGTAGCGGCCAGCGAGTCGAAGATCTTCTGGCCATGCGGCAGGATGGCGCGCCGGTAGTCGTCCGGGCCGATCACGCCGACCCAGGAGTCGAACAGCTGGACCGCGGCGGCCCCGGCGTCCACCTGGATCCGCAGGAACGCCAGGGTGATGTCGGCCAGCCGCCCCATCAGCGTGTTCCAAAGCCGTGGGTCGCCGTACATGAGGGCCCTGGTGCGCTCGTGCGTCTTCGACGGGCCGCCCTCGACCAGGTAGGACGCCAGGGTGAACGGAGCGCCGGCGAAGCCGATCAGCGGCCGCCCGCCCAGCTCGGCCACCAGCGCCCGGACCGCCTCGGTCACGTAAGGAACGTCGCCTGGCTCCAGGTTGCGCAGCCGTTCCACGTCGCGCGCGTCGCGCAGCGGATGCTCCAGCACAGGCCCGACGCCGGGGCGGATGTCGAGCCCGACCCCGATCGCCTTGAGCGGGACGACGATGTCGCTGAACAAGATGGCGGCGTCCACCTCGTACCGGCGCAGCGGCTGCAGGGTGATCTCCACGATCATGTCCGGTCGCGAGCAGGCCTCGAGCATTCCTGTCCCAGCCCGGGCGGCGCGGTATTCGGGCAGCGACCGGCCGGCCTGCCGCATGTACCAGACCGGCGTATAGGGCACCGGCTTGCGCCTGCAGGCCAGCAGGAAGGGCGACTCGCCCGCGAGCGGCTTCACACCAGGGATCGTCTCACAGGGCGCTGCGCGTCCGGTCAGGGGAAGCATCCGAGAGCATATTCGTGACACACCGCAGCAGGTCCAACCTCCGGGCGGCAAAGCGTGCCAGCATCTGGGTAAGGAGGTCGCCGGAGATGGGCCAGATGACCCGCTACTGCAGCGAATGCGGCCAGGATCAGCTGTTCGACCAGCCGCACGAAGGGCTGGGGTGCTGCCCGGACGCGCCGGATGGCGACTGCCTGGAATGGGCATGCACGGGGTGCGGTGACGCCCTGTTCATCGGCATCGCCGGCCTGGCGGCGGGCGCGACTGGCCGGGTTGACCGGGTCGGCCGGCGCGACTGGCCTGGCCGGGTGGCATGAGAAGATGCGGCGGCGTCGTACCCTCGGCTCATGAGGCCATCGGGCCAGGAAGGACATGGCTACCCGACCGCCGACGCCGTCTTTGACGCCGCGGTCGCCGATCTGCATGCTGGCTGCGACGCGCAGCGGCCGCTGCGGCCTCAGGTGGCCTTCGAGGACGTGCCCGCGCCGCGGCGGCTCGCCCCGCACGCCGCGGCCATCGGGGCCACGGTCCGGGCGGCCGACGCCGGGCCGCAGGAGCAGGCGGACATCGCGCTGGGCAGGTTCGTGCTGCTGTATGACCCTGACGGCCAGCCGGGCTGGGGCGGCCCGTTCCGGGTTGTCGCGTACATCCGGGCTGACGTCGAGCCGGAGATCGCGGCCGACCCGCTGCTCGGCACGGTGGGCTGGAGCTGGCTCACCGAGGCGCTGGACGCACGCGCCGTCGGGTACGCGGCGCCCAGCGGCACCGTGACCAGGGTGGTCACCGAGGGGTTCGGCGGCAAGCAGGATGAGCCCACGGCCACCGAACTGGAACTGCGGGCGTCCTGGTCGCCGTCGGGCCCGCCACCTTCCGCCCCGCCGCCGCTCGCCGGGCACGTCGCGGCCTGGTGCGACGCGCTGTGCGCGGCGGCCGGGCTGCCGCCCGCCGCAGCGGGCGTGAGCGTGCTGCCGAGGCCCAGGCGGCGCCCGTGACGCAGGGCCTGCCGCAAGACGACGTCGTCCCGCTGCTGGAGCCGCGTGATGGCGTGCCCGCGGTCGTCACGACCGGCGAGGCGCTGGCCTGGGCCACCCGCGAGCTGGCGGGCGGCAGCGGCCCGGTGGCCGTGGATGCCGAACGGGCCTCCGGGTTCCGTTACGGCCAGCGCGCCTTTCTCGTCCAGTTCCGCAGGCGGGAGGCGGGTACCGTGCTCGTCGACCCGGTTACCTGCCCCGACCTGTCCGGGCTCGACGCCGCGCTCGCCCCGGTCGAAGCCGTGCTGCACGCCGCGGGACAGGATCTGCCCTGCCTGGCCGAGCTTGGCTACCGGCCGCGGACGCTGTTTGACACCGAGCTGGCTGGCCGGCTGCTCGGCTACCCGCGGGTGGGCCTGGCCGCGCTGGTGGAAGAGGTGCTCGGCCTGCGGCTGGCCAAGGGGCACGGCGCGGAAGACTGGTCCACCCGGCCGCTGCCCGCCGAATGGATCCGTTACGCGGCCCTGGACGTGGAGGTCCTGGTCGAGCTGCGCGACGCGCTGGCCGGGGAGCTCGAAGAGCAGGGCAAGGCGGAGTGGGGCCGGGAGGAATTCGCGGCCGTACTCGCCGCGAGGCCACCAGGCCCGCGACCGGATCCGTGGCGGCGCACCTCGGGTATTCACCGTGTCCACAGTCGCCGCGGCCTGGCGGTGGTCCGCGAGCTCTGGCTGGAGCGGGATGCGATAGCCAGGCGGCGAGACCTGTCGCCGGGGCGGGTGCTGTCGGATGCCGCGATCGTCGAGGCCGCCCGGGCGCTGCCCTCGAACGCGGACGAGCTGATGGTGGTGCCCGGGTTCACCGGCCGCGGCGCCCGCAGGCACATCCGGAGTTGGATGGCCGCCGTCCGCCGGGCCCAGGCCGAGCCCGAGACGGCGCTGCCTGCCGCCTCGGGGCCGGCCGCCGATGGCCCGCCGCCGGCCCACCGGTGGCCCGAGCGTGACCCGGCGGCCGCACGGCGGCTGGCGGCGGTCAGGGCGGTCGTCACGGCCCTGGCCGAGTCTCTCAGCGTCCCCACAGAGAACCTGCTGCATCCTGATGCGGTGCGCAGGGTGGCCTGGAAGCCGCCCGAGCCGCAGACCCCGGAAGCGATCGCGGCGCAACTGGCCGGCTACGGGGCACGGCCGTGGCAGGTGGAGCTCACGGCCGAGCCCGTCGCCGCCGCGCTGTCGGGGCTTGAGGAGCAGGAAGAGGCCTGATCACGATGAGCGCCGCTCATCTTCCTGGCGTGTTCGCGACCCTGGCGCCGCTGCTCGACCATTACGGCTACTGGGCGGTCGGCGGCACGCTGTTCATCGAGAACGCTGGTTCGCCGGTCTCACTGGGCGAGACGATGTTCATCGCCGCCGCGGTGTACGCCGGCGCGGGCAGGCTCAACATCGTCGCGGTGTGCCTGACCGGACTGGCGGTGTCCGTCGCGGGCGGCGCGGCCGGCTATCTGATCGGCCGCACCGGTGGTCGTGCCCTGGTTGGCCGCTACGGCCGGTACGCGGGCCTGACCAGCGAACGGGTGGCCAAGACGGAGGCGTACTTTCGCAAGCGCGGCCCCGTCATCATCGTGGTCTCCCGCTGGATAGAGGTGGTGCGCCAGCTCTGCGGCTTCGTCTCGGGCCTCACCGAGATGCCGTTCCTGCGCTTCCTGTTCTACAACGCCATCGGCGCGGCCCTGTGGATCGCCGTCTGGGGGACGGTGGGATACGTCGCCGGGGATCACATCACGGCCATCTACGCCCCGGCGACCAGGTACTCGCTGTACCTGCTGATCGCCGTGATCCTCGCCGCCGCCGCGCTAACCGTCAGGTACGTGGTGCGCCGCCGCCGGGCCAGGGCTACTTCCGCCGCAGGTCACAGGGCCGGGTAGAGCCGGGCCTTGACACCCCGGCGCACGGCAGCAGACGGCTGGTCCGCGGGTAGTCGCGGAAGACGTTGAAGATCACCTCGCAGTCGCAGCAGCACGCGCCGCGCCGCTGCAGCCGCTCCACCAGCGCTTGCGCCCGGGGCGCGCGGGCGTCGCGCCAGCGCCGGGTCCACCGGTGCGTGTTGTCGCAGCCGAACTCGTTGAGCATCCGGATCAGGTAACAGCGCAGGCATTCGCGCTGTCTCGGCTCGGTGAGCGTCTGGCCCAGCCGGACCAGCTCGGCCTCGACGGCATCGGCCAGGGAATTGGCCATGGCACCTCCTGTCCACGGGTCCGCACGACCGAGGTCTATCACCGCCGGCCGACAATCTCCGTTCTGTTGGGGTCTGAAACAGAAATGGAGGAATGTCACCTACATTCGTGTCCCACACCCGTTCTGCTGGGCGGAATTGTCGGTGCGGCCGGGCAGAATGTCAGGGTGGGGAAACTTGCCTGGGCCAGCATCGAGGTTCCGATCGGGCCGGTGTCGGTCGGGTGCACCGCCGCGGGCGTCGCGAGGGTCCGGTTCGGCCCGCCGCCAGCGGGCCGCGATCCGGGGCCGGCGGATGTCACCGGCGGGCTGCTGCGGACCGCGCGGGACCAGCTGGCGGAGTATTTCGGCCGGACGCGGCGCGCCTTCGACCTGCCGCTTGACTGGGGTGCCGCCTCCGCCGCGCGGCGGGAGGTGCTGAGCCTGCTGGCCGGGACGGTGCACTGCGGCGAGACCATCACGTACGGATCGCTGGCGCGGCGCCTGGCGGTGCGGGACGGGCGCCCCGAGATCGGCGCCCGGGCGATCGGGAGCATCATGGGCTCGAACCCGATCCCGGTGATCGTGCCGTGCCATCGGGTCGTCGCCGCCGACGGCCTTGGCGGGTTCAGCGGCGGCAGCGGGCCCGAGCTCAAGCGATGGCTGCTCACGTTCGAGGGGGCGCTGCCGGCCATGCTGGACTTCGGCGAACCCGCCGCCTTACCTGTATCGGGTGATGCCGCGCAAGGTGGTTCGGCCTGGGCATTGCGGCCCCATGAGCGGCGGTGTGGGCATGCTTGAGCTGGCTCCCTGCCCCTGGTAGCTGCCGGGCCTGCGACCGGGCGGGCGGGTCTAGGACCGGGCGGGAGCCCGGCCGGCGTAGCCGGCGCCGTTAGGCGTCCTTGACGCGACCGCCCGGGAGCGGATCATGCCGGGCGGCGGGGCAGGAAGGCCCCGGGGGTGCCGCGGATGTGGTTAGTGGTCCAGGCCAGCGCCTTTCTGCGCGGGGTGACCAGCCGTGGCGGCCGGGCGGGAGGAGAGCAGCCAGCCTTACCTAGGTCCGCGGGGCACAGGCGCTGCCCCGGCGACATGATGATTGATTGGGTGTCCCCGGCGTGCGGGGATGCGGCCGCTCAGTCTAATCAGGCCGCCCGCCTGGCCCTTGGCGGCAAAGCCGGCAGCGGCTGACAGCGGCTCGCGGGAGCTGGCCGCGGTGGTTCCCATCGGGTGAAGTGCGGCTGCGGCGTTCCTGCCCGGGGCCGGTCCGCCGCGGGGCTGGTGACCATGGGCAACGGCGAGGGGTGTCAGGCGGCAGTGAGCGCGTCGTCGCCGAGTTCGGTCAGGATGTGGCAGGCCTGCCGGACGATCTTGCGGGCCTCGGACAAGGCGGCGCGCTTACTGTTCTTGCGGTCCTTGACAGTGGCGTAGTAGGCGTGGTCCGGGGCCGAGGCGCGGGCGTGGGTCTTGCCGGCCTCATAGACCGCCCAGCGCAACACCGGCGGTCCCTGCCGGGACAGCCGCCCAGGCGGGCCTTTGCGGTCCGAAGACCAGACGGTGATGTCCAGCCCGGTGAACCGGACCGCCTTGCGGGAGGAGGAGAACCGGCTTTCCCCGGCCAGCCAGCAAGTCAGCGCCAGCGCCGTGACCGGGCCGACCCCATACAGCCGCGCGGCCAGCACCTTCGCGCCAGTCAGATGCCGGGCCGCATACCGCAACTGCGTGCGCAGCACCTCCATCCGGGTCTCGACGGCAGCGAGCATGTCCAGGGCGGCGGCGACCTGCAGTTGCCCGGCCGGCGACAGGTGCGCGGCGGCGGCCTCGCGTAGCGCGGCGATGCCCTGCCCGGTGCGTAGCGCGCCCTCGCCCAGCCGGGGGGCGCCCTGGTGGAAGAAGACCGCGTGGACGCGCTGCACCCAGGCGGTGTGCTCGCGGCGCAGGTCGTGGTAGGTCTCCAGCAGCGCCCGGTATTCCAGGATCTGGGCCGGCGGGATCCAGCACTCCGGCAGCCGGCCCCCGGCAAGCAACTGCCGCAGATGCCGGGAGTCGGTCTTGTCGGTCTTGGCGTGCCGCTTGCGGCCGCGGGCGGCGGCGGTGCCGGCCGGCTCGCCGACATGCGCGGCGAGCCCAGCCGCGGCCAGTTCCCCGGCGACATACCGCCACCCGGTGCACCCCTCCACCGCGAACGCGACGTCGGCGCGGCCAGCGAACCGCGCCAGCCAGGCCCGCAGGTGCTCCCGGCCGGCCGGGGCGATCTGGCCGCGCCGCACCTCCCCGGTCACGGTGTCGAGATAGTCGAACGTCAGCTGCTTCCGGTGGATATCCAGCCCGCCTACGATGGGCATCGAGACCTCCTCAAGCTCCGAACGGGCGCACGCGCCCCCATGCGAAATGCCTGCCCGGTCAAGCGTGACCCGCGTCTGAGCTGGGGAGGTCTCCAGCACCCGGCCAGCGACCTCAGCCCGGCCCGATGCATGTCATCTAATTGCTGGTCGTGTGGTGCTCCAGGGCCGCCAGCCGCGCCCGCGCGATGTGCAGGACCCAGAAGCCGGCCTTGGGCGGCTCCCACGTATCGCCGGGCGGGAAGCCAGGCAGCACGGCGCTGGCCTGGGCCAGGAGCACGGGGATGTTCTCCCGGTGGCCGCAGATGACCATGGGCGATGGCTGGGCCAGCAGTCCTGTCATGCGCTGCCGCGCCGCGTCGTCGCGGTCACCGCTTCCGGCAGCCGTGACGGTGAAGGCCGGCTCGGTCTCGATGGCCGTGCCGATCCGCTCCGCGTAGGGACGGACGGTGCCCAGGCAGCGCTCCGCGGCCGAGCTGATCACCCGCTGCACCCCGAAGCAGCCGATCAGGTCGGCCAGCAGCGCCGCGTCCGCCGCCCCGCGCTCGTCCAGCGGGCGGAGCAGGTCGTCCCCGTGCCATGCGCTCTTCCGCCCGGCCGAGGCATGCCGCAGCAGGATGCAGGGCACGGTGTCCCCGTCTGGCGGCCCGCTGCCCCCGGCCGGAGCCAGCAGGCGTTCCAGCAGCCTGCCATCGTGCGCGTAGCTGAGCCGCGACCTGGCCGCGGCCGGCGACAGCCACTCCAGGCGGTCCACCTCGTCGCCGGGGAAGAAGGGCGCATCCGGTACGTGATCCACCCCGGCCGCCCAGTAGTCCACCCGCTTGGGCCCGCCGTCCACCTGATAGCGCACGGTGGCCAGTGGCCGCCCCAGCACCGGGCGGATGCCCGTCTCCTCGGTTACCTCGCGCACGGCCGCCATGAGCACGTGCTCGCCCGGTTCGAGCTTCCCCTTCGGGAACGTCCAGTCCTCGCGCCGGGGCCGGTGGATGAGCGCGACTTCGATGCCCTGGCCAGCCGGCCGGTAGAGCACGGCGCCTGCGGCATTGATCTCGACGCCCCGCCAGGCATGGTTCGGCCGGGGCCGCGCAGGCTGGCCGGTCACCTGGTGCCGGTCCTCCCTGAGGAGAGCCGTCTGCCTGCCGTGCGATCACGCTCGGCGAAGTGCCGCTGCTTGGCCCGCCGACCGTCCGCCTCTGACGCCGACCGCCCGCCCGTCCGCCTGATCTGGACCAGGTGGGCCTGCAGGTCATGCAGCGGCGCCCCGCTGGCGTCCAGGTGGTGCCTGGTCCAGGTGCCGTCCGGGCCCAGCCACCAGGACGCCGTGGTGTCGGCCATCCCCATGGTGAGCAGGTCGCGCAGCTTCTTCTGCTGCCCCCGATCGCTCACCCGGACGAGCAGCTCGACCCGCCGGTCCAGGTTTCGGTGCATCAGGTCCGAGCTGCCCAGCCACACCTCCTGGGCCTCGCCCTCGGCGCTTGCCTGGCCGACCGCCTTCGCCTGGCCCGCGGCCTTCGCCCGGCCCGCCAGCTCGGCGGGCCCGAACCCGTAGACCCGGGCGTGCTCGAGGAAGCGGCCCAGTATGCTGCGCACCCGGATCGTCTCCGACAGCCCGGGAACGCCGGGGCGCAGCGAGCAGATCCCGCGTATCCACAGGTCGATGGGCACCCCCGCGATCGACGCGCGGTAGAGCGCGTCCATGATGGCCTCATCGGTCAGCGAGTTGCACTTGAACTGGATCTGGGAGGGCAGTCCGGCCAGGGCGTTCTGCGCCTGGCGGTTGATCCGGTCCACCAGGCCCGCGCGCAGCCCCTGCGGGGCAACCAGCAGCCGCCGGTAGGACCTCTTCCTGCTGTAGCCGGTGAGGTTGTTGAACAGGTCGGTGATGTCCTCGCCTACCGTCGGGTCGGCGGTGAGCAGCCCGAAGTCCTCATACAGCCGGGCCGTGGTGGGGTGGTAGTTGCCGGTGCCGATGTGGCAGTAGCGGCGCAGCCCGCCGTCCGGCTCCTCCCGCACCACCAGCGCGGCCTTGGCGTGCGTCTTCATCCCGACGAAGCCGTACACGACGTGGCAGCCCGCCTCCTCGAGCTTGCGCGCCCAGGCGATGTTGGCCCGCTCGTCGAACCTGGCCTTGATCTCCACCACCACCACGACCTGCTTGCCGGCCTCCGCGGCATCGACCAGCGCGTCCACGATCGGTGACTCGCCGCTGGTCCGGTACAGCGTCTGCTTGATGGCCAGCACCGCGGGATCGGCGGCGGCATCAACGATCAGCCGCTCGACGCTGGTGGTGAACGAGTCGTAGGGGTGGTGCACCAGCACGTCGTGGTCGGCCAGCACAGAGAAGATGTCCGCGTCCTGCGGGATGGCCGCTTCCGACGGGACGAACGGGGGGTACTTCAGGTCGCGCAGGTCGAGATCGGCAATGGCGGTAAGCGCGGACAGGTCGAGCGGGCCGGGTACCCGGTACACCGCCCTCCTGTCGATGCGCAGCTCGGTCACCAGCCGCTCGAGGACGTCGCTGGAGATGGACTCCTCCACCTCCAGCCGGACGGCCGGCTCGCCCCGGCGCCGCTGCAGTTCCCGTTCCAGCGCCTGCAGCAGGTCCTCGGTGACGTCCTCGTCGATCTCCAGGTCGCGGATGCGGGTGACCCGGAAGGCGTGGTGCTCCAGGATGTCAAGGCCGACGAACAGCTCGTTGAGATGAGCCGCGATCACGTCCTCGAGCGGGACGAACCGGTGCGCCGAGACGGTCAGGAACCTGGGCAGCAGCGGCGGCACCTTCACCCGGGCGAACATCGTCTCGCTGGTGTCCGGGTCGGCCACCATGACCGCGAGGCTGAGCGACAGGCCGGAGATGTAAGGGAACGGGTGGGCCGGGTCCACCACGAGGGGGGTGAGCACCGGATAGATCCGCTCGCGGAACAGCTGGTGCAGGCCGCGCTGCTCGGCGGCCGACAGCTCCTTCCAGCGCAGGATCTCGATCCCCTGGGCGGCCAGGTCGGGCAGGATCGTGTTGCTGTAGTCCGCGGCGTGCCGCACGGTCAGCTCGCCCGCGATCTTGAGCACGCTCTCCAGCACCTGGGTGGGCCTGCGGCCGGCATGACCCTCGACGGGAAGCCCGGCGGCCATCCGGCGGACCAGCCCGGCCACCCGCACCATGAAGAACTCGTCCAGGTTGCTGGCGAAGATGGCCACGAACCTGACCCGCTCCAGCAGCGGAACCGCCGGATCCTCGGCCAGTTCGAGCACCCGCTCGTTGAAGCGGAGCCAGCTCTCCTCGCGTTCGAGGTAACGATCCACGGGCAGCTCGTGCCCCCGCTTGTCCGCCCGCGGCACGGCCGGCGTGCCGTCTGACTGCGCGTCTGTATCCGAACTCGCGCGCGTACTGCCGATGCTCATGCTTCCATTGTCCCCACGCTCAGAACGGTTCACTGATTATGCCGGCCTCAGCTTGTCATGCAGGAAGGTCAGGGCGCGATCCCAGCTGAGCGTGGCCGCGGTCTCGTTGAAGACCTCGGGCCTGTCGTCGTTGAAGAAGGCGTGCCCGGTGCCGGCGTAGTCATGCACGGTCACCTCGCCGCCGGCATCGGAGATGAGCTGCCTGGCCTGCTGGATGCCGGGCGCCAGCGATCCGCCCTCGGCCTCGTCGGCGTGGATCATGGCCGCCTTGCCGCTGTAGTTCTGCCAGGACGGCTGCATCCGCTCCCAGGGGATCGCCGGGTAGTAGGCCACCACCGCCGTGATGTGCTGGGACAGCGTGCCCGCCCACAGCGCCAGGCTTCCGCCCATGCAGAACCCGATCGCGCCGACGGCCCCGCTGCCGTCGGGCCGGGCGGCCAGGAAGGCGGCCGCGCCCGCGATGTCCTTCGCGGCCTGGTCCATGGCCAGCCCCATCAGCAGCTTCTGCGCCTCGTCCGGTTCCCGCGCGGTCTGCCCGTGGAACAGATCCGGGGCCAGGGCCAGGAACCCGGCGGCGGCCAGCCGGTCCGCCACCGAGACGATGTGGCCGACCAGCCCCCACCACTCCTGGATCACTACGACGCCGGGCACCTGCTCGCGGGCGGCTGCGGGCGGTACCGCCAGGTAGCCCTCGGAGGTTCCGCCGTTGCTCCGGTAACTGATCATCTCGCCCATGGCCAGCAGCCTGGCACGGCGCCGGCGGGTTAGGCTAGCCCCGCTATGCCGTTGCGCAAACCCGCCCTCGCGCTGGTCGCCGCCGGGGTCGTGCTGGGCACGGGCGGCGCGGCGGCCCAGCCGCCGGTGGTCGCGCCGCTGCGGATCGCGGGCATCGCGGCCGACCCGCGCGCGCCTGACGGCATCCGCCCGCTGCCGGCCGGACCGCGCGCGGCGCCCCGGCCGCCCGATGCCGCCCAGCGGCGCTGGCTGGCAAGCGGCCTGGTGCCGGGCGTGACCCGGGTCCAGCGCGCCACGGCGGCCCGGGCGCTGCTCGACGTCAGGCTGCTGACCCGGCCCGATGGCGCGGTCGCCGCGGCCTGGCGGCGGGGATGGGAGTACGCCTGGCCCCGCGATTCGAGCTGGGTCGCGGCCGCTCTCGCGGTGACCGGGCACGGCGATAAGGCGCTGGACATCTTGCAGTTCCTGGCCAGGGTCCAGCCGCGGGTCGGGCATCTGGGCCGCGCGCTATCAGCTCTCCGGCGATGCGCCGGTCCTGGACGGCCGGCCCACCGAGCTGGACTCCGACGGCTGGTTCCCGTGGGCGGCGTGGCTCTGGTATGCCACCCAGCGCAGCGATCGCGGGGCGCGCCGTGCGCTCGGCGACCTGTGGCCGGCCGTGCAGGACGCGGCCGACACGACGGCCGCGCTGCTGGGCCGCGGCGGGCTGCCGCCCGCCTCGCTGGACTACTGGGAGGACCGGGTGTCCGCGGTCACCCTCGGCATCGCGGCGCCGCTGCTGACCGGGTTGCGCGCCGCCGCCGACCTGGCCCGCGCACTCGATCGCGCCGGGGACGCCGGGCGCTGGTCGGCCGCGGCCCGCCGCCTCGAGCGCGCGATCCGGGTCAGCTTCGGCCCGGCCGGGTACCAGCGGACGCCGGACCCGGCCAGCGGGGCGGACGCGGCCGTCACCTTCCTGGGGCCGCCGTTCTCCCCCGCGGCGGACCCCGTCCGCCGGGCCGTCGCCGCGACGGCGCGGCGGCTCACCCTGCCGAACGGCGGCATCGTCCCCGGCAGCGCGTGGGGGGGCGCCGCGGGTCAGGCCTGGACAGCCGAAACCGCCTTCTTCGCGCTCTACGACGCGGACTCCGGAGACCACGCGGGCGCCGACCACTGGCTGGACTGGCTGGCCGCGCACCGCACCGGGTACGGCTCGCTGCCCGAGCAGGTCAACGCCGCCGGGCAGCCCGCCTCGGTCGCCCCGCTGGCCTGGACGGACGCGATCGTGCTGCTGGCGCTGGCCGCCCAGCGGCACCCGCTGCCGATGCCCTGACCGCTACCGGCCCGCGGTCAGCCGGACTGCCGGTAGCGGCGCATGTTGCGCCGGAACCTGGCCACCGCGAAGACGCCCGCCAGGCACGCCACCAGCCACAACGCCAGGACGAGCTGGAAGAACGCGAAGAACAGCCAGCCCGCGCCCGGGATCACCGCCACGGCGATCAGCGCCAGCAGCGCCAGCGGCCAAAGCCGCGGCCCGCGGCGGAAGACCAGCCCGCCGCCGGCCGCCCCGGGCCCCGGCGGCGCGGCGTGCACCGCCACCGGCGCGGGACCGGGCAGGTCGGCCATGACGCGCCGCAATTCCCCGGCAGTCTTCGCGCTGAGCGCCGCCGAGAGCCGCTCGTCCAGCTCTTCCGGTGAGAGCCGTCCCTCGGCGAAGTGCTCGCGTAGCCGGGCCGCCGCGCTCTCCCGGTCGGCGTCGGAAATCCGGATCCGATCGTCCATCCTGCTCTTTCCCCCTGGCCTAGAACTCGTGCTGCTGATCTGGTTCGCCGGCGTCTCCGGCCAGGATCCGGTAGAGCTCGCGCCGGGTCTGCTCCAGCAGCCGCTCGGCCGCCTGGACCTGCTCGGGCGTGCCCGCGTGCGCGAGCTGCACGATCCCGCCGCCCAGCCGGGCCGCCTCGGCGAACAGCCCAGGTACCTCCCAGTCCTCCTGCTGAGCCGCCGACTCCCAGGCGGCGCGCGCCTTCTGGGGGTTCTGCTCGACGTACTCCCGGCCGGCCTCGGTCAGCCGGAACGTGCGCCGGCCGCCTGATTCCTCGCCGGCGATCAGGCCCTCGTCGGTGAGCTGGGACAGCGCGGGATAGACCGCGCCGGGGCTCGGCCGCCAGGCCCCGCCGCTGCGCTCCTCGATCTCGGTCATGATCTGGTAGCCGTTGCGCGGGCCTTCCCGCAGCAGGGCCAGGATCGCGGCGCGCACGTCGCCGCGGCCGGCCTTGGTGCCGCGCGCCGGGCCGGGCGGCCCCGGCCACCAGCCGCCCCAGGACCCGCCGAAGCCGCCGCCCCAGGGCCCCGGGCCGCCGCGGCCCCCGGAGCCCTTGGCGCGCGGCCCGCCCTTCCACGGGCTGCCGGCCAGGGCCTGCAGGCCACGCCGGATCTGCTCGAGCAGATCGCCCGGACACCCGGATATTCCGAACGGGCCGGGGCCGGCCTCACCGGCACCGCCAGCCGCTGCCGTCATCATCCGCTTTCCGCCTGCCTCTCACGATACGATCACGATATATCGTCAGAGTAGGCGGGCGGATCGGCACAGTCAAGTTATAACTCGATACCGCAACGCGTAGGCTGGCGGCGGAGGGTGCGATGTGCCGCCTGTTCGGGCTGACCGCGGGGACCGTCCCGGTCCGTGCCACGTTCTGGCTGGTGGACGCGCCTGACTCGGTCGAGGCGCAGAGCCGCCGCAACCCCGACGGCAGCGGCATCGGGTTCTTCGGCCCCGACGGTGCCCCCGTGCTGGACAAGCAGCCCGAGCCCGCGTTCCGCGATGAGGAGTTCAGCCGCGAGGCCAGGCGGGCCGAATCGGTGACCTTCGTCGCGCACGTCCGGTACGCGACCACGGGCGGCCGGACGGCGCGCAATACCCACCCGTTCGCCATCGGCAGCCGCATCATGGCGCACAACGGCGGGATCGGCGAGCTTGCGCGGCTGGACCGGCAGCTCGGCTCCTACCGCAGCCTGGTCGGCGGCGAGACCGACTCCGAGCGGTTCTTCGCGCTGATCACCCAGCAGGCCGACGTGCTGGGCGGGGATCTCGGCGCGGGCCTGGCCGCCGCGGCCCGGTGGATCGCCGCCCGGCTGCCGGTCTCGTCGCTGAACACGGTCATCGCCACGCCGGACGAACTGTGGGCGCTGCGCTATCCGGACCAGCACGCGCTGCACATCCTGCAGCGGCCGGCCCGGACCTCGTCCGCCCCCGGTGGCCTGCACGTGCGCAGCGCGACCTCGTCGATACACGCCCCGGAGCTTGATGCCGCCGCGTCCGTGATCATCGCGTCCGAGCAGCTGGACGGGGAGCGCGGCTGGCGCATGCTCGCCCCGGGTGAACTCGTGCACGTGCGGCCCGACCTGAGCATCGAGTCCGCGGTGGCGATCGCGGACCCGCCGGCCCGGCTGGTGCCGCTGCCCCGCGACAACCCGAACATCGATACCTGACGCCCGGCCCGCTCAGGGCGCGGGGACGGGGCCGGCTGCCGACTCGACGGCCGCGATGATGGCGGCGGCCGACCGCCGGATGTCGCCCTCGGCGGTCGACCAGTTGGACACCGAGAACCTGATGGCCGGCTCGCCGCGCCAGCTCGTCCCGCTCAGCCAGCACGTCCCGTCCCGCTGCACCCGCTCGATCACGGCCGCGGCGTCGGCCCCGTGCACCCGCAGCAGCACCTGGTTCAGCACCACGTCGTTCAGCACCTCGACCGACGGGCAGCGCGACAGCTCGCCGGCCGCCAGCCGGGCCAGCGCGCAGCACCGCTCCACCAGCTCGGCCACGCCGCCGCGGCCGAGCGACCGCAGCGCGGCGTAGACCGGCAGCGCCCTGGCCCGCCGGGACGCCTCCGGCGTGAAGGCGAACGAGTCCCGTTCCCCCGAGCCGGGGAGGTAGGCGGCGGCCAGGCCGAGCGCGGCGGTGAGCGCCGCGGGGTCGCGGACGATCGCCATCCCGCAGTCGTACGGCACGTTGAGCCACTTGTGCCCGTCGGTGGCCCAGGAGTCCGCTTCGGCGGCCCCGGCGGCCAGCGAGCGCAGCGCCGGGCTGGCCGCCGCCCACAACCCGAACGCGCCGTCCACGTGCAGCCACGCCTGCCCCCGGTCCCGCACCAGCGCGGCGATCTCGCCGAGCGGGTCGAAGGCGCCGGTGTTCACCTCGCCGGCCTGGGCGCAGACGAGGGCGGGACCTTCGGCCTGCTCCAGCGCGCGCCGCAGCCCGGCCGGCGTCATCCGGCCCTGGTCATCGGCGGGCACCCGGCGCAGCCTGGCCGAGCCGAGGCCGAGCAGCCGCACCGCCTGGACCAGGGTCGCGTGCGCGTGCTCGCCCGCGATCACCGTCAGCTCGGGAGCCTGCCGCAGCCCGTCCGCTTCCGCGTCCCAGCCCGCGGCGGCCAGCAGCGCATGCCGCGCGGCGGCCAGGCAGGAGAAGTTCGCCATCTGGGCGCCGGTCACGAAGCCGACCGCGGACCCGGCCGGCAGGCCCAGCAGGTCAAGCAGCCAGCCCGCGGTGATCTCCTCCACCATGGCCGCGGCCGGCGACATGACCCACATGGCCGCGTTCTGGTCGAAGGCCGACACCAGCCAGTCGGCCGCCAGCGCCGCCGGCAGCGTGCCCCCGGTCACGAAGCCGAAGTAGCGCGGGCCTGCGGACCCGACCAGGCCCGGCCGCAGGGCCGCGGCCAGCTCGTCGATCACCCGGGCGGGGTCCGTGCCGACGTCGCCGAGCTCGGCCGCCAGCCGCGGGCGCAGCAGGGCAGGCTCGACCGGAACCCCCACCGCCCGGTCCGCCAGCGTCGCGAGCCAGCCGGCGGCCGCGTTGGCCGCGTGCCGCAGTGGTACCTCGTACATGCACCGCAGCGTACCGACGCCCTATCATGATGTGGGACAGGTAGCGCCCAGATGTATCACCCCGGTGCCTAGGCCGTAGCGGGGATGCGGCGGAAGCAGGCGGCGATGTTCCTGGTCAGGGAGCCGCGCACGGTACCTCCGCTGCTGTTTTACCTGACCGAGCCCTCCCGCGGCCTGGCCGGCCTGGCGGCGCTGCCGTTAGCGGCACCCTGGCTGGCCCTGGCCCCGCGCGGCGACGGTCACGGCGTGCTGGTGCTGCCGGGGCTGCTGGCCTCCGACTTCAGCACGGCGCCGCTGCGCCGCTTCCTTGGCCGGCTCGGCTACGACGTGCGCGGCTGGGAGCTCGGCCGCAACCGGGGCCCCACCGAGGCCGTGCTGGACGGGCTGCCGCAGGCACTGGCCGTGCTGGCCGCCAGGGCGGGCGGCCCCGTCTCGGTGGTGGGCTGGAGCCTGGGCGGAATATTTGCCAGGGAGCTGGCCCGCGAGCACCCGGACCTGGTCCGGCACGTGATCACCCTGGGCAGCCCGTTCGCGCTGAGCGACCCGCGGCGCAGCCGGGCCGACGGCGCCTACTATCGCCGCAGCCATCTGCACGCGGCCGCAGGCAGGCTGCCCACCCGCGAGCAGGTAGCCCGGCCCATCGGCGTCGCGTCCACCGCGGTGTACTCGCGGCACGACGGCATCGTGTGCTGGCAGAACTGCATCGAGCCGGAGACGGCGCTGCACCAGAACGTGGCGGTGCGCTGCAGCCACCTGGGATTCGGGGTCAACCCGGCGACCCTGTGGCTGATCGCCGACCGGCTCGCGGCCCCGGCCGGCCTGCCGGGCAGGTTCCGCCCGCCGGCCTGGCTGCGCCCGCTCTATACCGGCCGCCGCTGACATGCAGCAGCTCACCGGGCTTGACGCCTTCTTCCTAACGCTCGATACGGCGCACTCCACCGGGCATGTCGGCGGGGTGTCGATGCTCGATCCGCGCGGAGCCAGCGAGCCGCTGACCCTGGCCAGGCTCACCGACCTGGTGGCCGGACGGCTGCCGCTGGCCCCGCCGGTACTGCGGCGCAAGCTGCTGCGCGTGCCGCTCGACCTGGACCAGCCGTACTGGGTCGATGATCGCGACTTCGACATCGAGTACCACATCAGGGAGCTCGCGCTGCCCCGGCCCGGGTCAGCGGCCCAGCTCACCGAGCAGGTCGCCAGGCTGCACGCCAGGCCGCTGGACAAGAGCCGGCCGCTGTGGGAGATCTACTTGATCACCGGGCTGGCCCGGCGCCGGATCGCGGTCTACACCAAGATTCACCACGCCGCGATCGACGGCGTGTCCGGCGCGGAGCTGCTGACCATGCTGCTGGACCTCGGCCCGGAAGGGCGCGAGATCCCGGCCGCCGCCCCGTTCCGGCCGGCCGCGGCGCCGAACCGGGCGGCGCTCTCCGCGCTCGCCGCGGTGCGGCTGGCGTGGCGGCCGGTGCAGACGGTGCGCGTCGCCGGCGACGTCGCGCGCATGCTGCCGGCCCTGGCCCCGGCGCTGGGCCCGGTCATCGGCGGCCTGCTGGGGCTGGACAGCGGCGACGGCGGGGTGATCCGCACCGCGGCCGGGCGCGCCCCCGGCACGCCGTTCAACCAGCCGATCACGCCGCACCGGCGGGTCGCGTTCCGCAGCGTCCCGCTCGCCGACGTCAAGGCGGTGAAGAACGCCTTCGGGTACTCGGTCAACGACGTGGTGCTCGCGATGTGCGCCGGGGCGCTGCGCCGCTGGCTGGCCTCTCGCGACGCGCTGCCCGAGCTGCCGCTGGTGACGATGATCCCCGTCTCGGTGCGCGATCCGGCCGGTCAGGGCGCGATGGGCAACAAGATCTCGGCCATGCTGGCCACGCTGCCCACGCACGCCGCCGACCCCGGCGACCGGCTGCGGATCGCGCACGCCGCGACCGCGATCGCCAAGGCCCAGCACGCGGCGATCCCGCAGGGACTGGTGGATCAGATCACCGATTTCGCCCCGCCGGCCCTGGCCGCCCGCGCGGCCAGGGTGGTGTTCGCCACCGGCATGCTGCACCGGCTGCCGCCGTTCAACCTCGTCATCTCCAATGTCCCCGGCCCGGACGTCCCGGTCTACCTGGGCGGGGCGAAGCTGGTGGCGCACTACCCGGTGTCGGTGCTCACCGACGGGCTCGGCCTGAACATCACCGTGGTCGGCTACCTCGGCCAGCTGCACTTCGGGCTGACCGGCTGCCGTGAGCTGGTTCCCGACATCGACGTCCTCGCCGGGTACCTGACCGACGAGCTGGAGCTGCTGCTGGCTAAGACCCAGCCGGGAAGCAGGCCTCGTCCAGCGCGGCCCGGCCGGCCAGCTTCACCCGGCCGCCGCGGCCGAGCGACTCACCGAGGGCCGCCTCCGCCTCCTCGATCCGCAGCCAGTCCTGATAGCTGACGGCCCGGATGCCGCGGCTGGCCAGCCTGGCCGCCAGCGGGGACGCCGCGCCCGGGCCGGCCTGCGGGTAGCGCAGCAGCCCGGCCCGGGGCAGCGGCGCATCGCCGGGACCCGGGCCGCCTGCCAGATCTTCCAGCAGCGAGCGGACGGTCTGCGCGGCGTCGGACTTGTTCGTGCCGATCACCCCGGTCGGGCCGCGCTTCAGCCAGCCGGCCACGTACTCCCCGGGCAGCGGCGTGCCGTCGGGGCCGATCACCCGGCCCTCGACGTTCGGCACGATCGAGGCCCGCTCGTCGAACGGGACTCCGGGCAGCGGCACGCTCTGGTAGCCCACGCTGCGCAGCACCATCGACACGTCGATGGTCTCCAGCTCCCCCGTCCCGGTGAACGCGCCGTGGCTGTCAAGCCGGGTCCGCTCCAGCACCAGCCGCTGCACCCGCTGGTCGCCCTGGATCTCCACCGGGCGCAGCCAGAACCTGACCGTGAGCCTGCGCGGCTGGCCCGCTGGCTCGCGGGCCGCCCAGTCGCTGATCACCTTGTAGTTGCCGCGGACATGCCGGTCGCTGACGGCCAGCCCGGCGCTCGCGCCGGTGGGGTCGAACGCGTCCAGGTCGGCCTCGGCGGCCGGCACCGTGATGTCGACGCCGGACAGCTCGCCGAGCTCGCGCAGCTCCTTGGTGGTGAACTTGGCCTGGGCAGGCCCGCGCCGCCCGATCATGAACACCTCGCGCACCTTGCTGGCCATCAGCGCCTCGAGCACCGGCTGCGACACGTCGGTATCGCGCAGCTCGGCCGGGTCCCTGGCCAGGATGCGGGCCACGTCCACGGCGACGTTGCCGACCCCGATCACCGCGACCGACTCGGCGTCCAGGGTGAAGGCCTGCGGGTCGATGTCCGGGTGCCCGCAGTACCAGTTGACGAAGTCGGTCGCCGCGTAGCTGCCCGGCAGGTCCTCGCCGGGGATGCCGAGGCGGCGGTCCCGCATCGCGCCGGTCGCGTACACCACCGCGTCGTAGCTGGCCAGCAGGTCGTCCCTGGTGACGTCGTCGCCCAGGTGCACGCCGCCGAGGAACGCCACGTCCGGATGCTCGAGCACCTTGCGCAGGTACTCGGCGATCGACTTGATCGACTTATGGTCGGGGGCGACGCCGTACCGGACCAGCCCGTACGGGGTCGGCAGCCGGTCCAGCACCTCGACCCGGACGGACGCCGGCTGCGGCAGGGCGGCGGCCTGCTTGATCAGCGCCTCGGCCGTGTACAGGCCGGCCGGGCCTGAGCCGATGACGGCGACGGTCAGCGCGGTCATGCCTGCGGGTCACGCACCAGGTCGGGAGTGCGCGCGGCCACCGCCTCGGTGATCTGCCGGGCCAGGTGCTGCGGGGTGAGGCCCGCCTCGTCCAGCACCTCGTCGCGGGTCGCCGTGGGCCAGGAACTCCTGCGGCAGGCCGAACGTCTTCGCCGGGGTGTCCACGTCGTGATCGCGCAGCAGCCGGCACACCGCGTCGCCGAACCCGCCGGACCGTCCGTTGTCCTCGACCACGACGACCAGCCGGTGCTCCCTGGCCGCCCCGACCAGCGCCTGGTCGAGCGGCTTGAGCCAGCGCGGGTCCACCACCGTGACGCCGATGCCCTGGTCGGCGAGCCGCTGCGCCGCCTGGGCACAGGTCACCGCCATCGGGCCGGCCCCGATCAGCAGCACGTCGGGGGCCGCCTCGCCCGGCTCGTGCAGCACGTCCATCGAGCCGAGCGTGCGCACGGCCTCGAGCTCGCCGCCGACGTTGCCCTTGGGGTAGCGGATCGCGGTCGGGCCCGTCGATGGCCACCGCCTCGTTGAGCAGCTCGGCCAGCCGGATCGCGTCCCGCGGCGCGGCGATCCGCATGCCCGGCATCGAGCTGCAGGATCGAGCCGTCCCACATGCCGTTGTGGCTGGCGCCGTCCGGGCCGGTCACCCCGGCCCGGTCGAGCGCGATCGTGACCGGGAGCCGGTGCAGCGCGACGTCCATCAGCGCCTGGTCGAACGCGCGGTTCAGGAACGTCGAGTAGATCGCCACCACCGGGTGCAGACCGCCCATGGCCAGGCCCGCGGCGCAGGTCATCGCCTGCTGCTCGGCGATGCCGACGTCGAACACCCGGTCCGGGAACGCGCGCGCGAACGGGCCGAGCCCGGTGGGGTGCAGCATCGCCGCGGTCAGCGCGACCACGTCGGGGCGGCGCGCGCCGATCGCCGCCAGCTCGTCGCCGAACACCTCCGACCAGGTCCGCTTGGGCGCGCCCGCCGGGCGCCCGGCAGGCGCGACCCCGGGCACCTGGTGCAGGCAGTCCTTCTCGTCCTGCTCGGCCAGCGGGTAGCCGTACCCCTTCTTCGTGATCACGTGCACGAGCACCGGCGCAGCCGAACCCGGCCGCCCGGTGCAGCGCGTGCTCCACCATCTCCTCGTTGTGGCCGTCGATCGGCCCGACGTACTTCAGCCCGAGGTCCTCGAACATCACCTGCCGCTGCAGCACGTCCTTGATGCCCTTCTTGATCCCGTGCAGCGTCTCGTACAGCGGCGGGCCGACGATCGGGGCGCGCGGCAGCGTGGTCTTGATGTAGTCGAGCACGTTCTCGTACCGCTGCGACACCCGCACCGCGGCCAGGTGATCGGCCAGCCCGCCGATCGTCGGCTGGTAGGAGCGGCCGTTGTCGTTGACCACGATGACCAGCCTGCTGTCGCGGGCAACCGAGATGTTGTTCAGCGCCTCCCAGGCCATCCCGCCGGTCAGCGCGCCGTCGCCGATCACCGCGACCACGGTGCGGCCGGTCTCGCCGCGCAGCTTGTAGGCCTTGGCCAGCCCGTCGGCGTAACTCAGGCTGGTGGAGGCGTGCGAGTTCTCCACGATGTCGTGCTCGGACTCGGCCTGGCTCGGGTAGCCCGAGATGCCGCCGCGCTGGCGCAGCGTGCCGAACCCGGCCTGCCGCCCGGTCAGCAGCTTGTGCACGTACGCCTGGTGCCCGGTATCGAAGACGATCCGGTCCATCGGCGAGTCGAACACCCGGTGCAGGGCGATGGTGAGCTCCACCACGCCGAGGTTGGGCCCGAGGTGGCCGCTGGTCCTCGACACCACCTCGATGAGGACGTCCCGGATCTCAGCGGCCAGCAGCGGAATCTGCTCGGGGCCGAGCTTCTTCAGGTCCTGGGGACCATTGATCGACTCCAGAAGGGTCAACTGCCTGCTCCCTTGAACGGCGGCGCACGCCAGGTTTCACCGAAGTCTATTTCGGGCCGGCCCGATGACACGGCCGACCTGCCACACTAGCGGCATGCAAACCCTGGTGGCGGATCACCCGCTGGTCGCGCACAAGCTGACCGCGCTGCGCGACTCCGGCACGGAAGCCCCGACGTTCCGCAGGCTCGCTGACGAGCTGGTCACGTTGCTCGCCTACGAGGCGACCCGCGAGATGCGGGTGCAGCCCGTTTCGGTGCAGACCCCGGTCGGCCCGGCCAGCGGAGTCAAGCTGGCCCGGCCGGTCCCGCTGGTAGTGCCGGTGCTGCGGGCCGGGATCGGCATGCTGGACGGGATGGCCCGGCTGCTGCCGATGGCCGACGTCGGCTTCGTCGGCCTGGTCCGGGACGAGGAATCGCTGATCGCCTCAGCCTACGCGGACCGGCTGCCGTCGGACCTGACCGGCCGCGACACGTTCGTCCTTGACCCGATGCTGGCCACCGGCGGGACGCTGGTGACCGTCATCGGCATGCTGGCCCAGCGCGGCGCGGCCACCGTGACCGCGGTGTGCCTGCTGGCCGCGCCCGAGGGGATCGACCGGATCGGGGCCGCCTACCCGGACGGCGGCGACGTCCCGGTCCGGGTGGTCACGGCCACGGTGGACGAGCGGCTGAACGACCGCGGCTACATCGTGCCCGGGCTCGGCGACGCCGGCGACCGCCTGTTCGGGAAGATTTAGTACAACTGACGTCGTGAGCCGGCGTGTCCGGACGGCGATCCGGGTCGAGGGCACCGTGCAGGGTGTCGGCTTCCGGCCGTTCGTCTACTCGCTGGCGAGCCGGCTCGGCCTCGGCGGGGTGGTGGGCAATGACGTCCGACGGCGTGTTCGCCGAGGTCGAGGGCTCACCCAGCGCCGTTCGGACTTTCATTCTCGCCCTGGAACACGAGGCGCCGCCACTGGCGCGGATCGAGCGGATCACCACTAAGGACCTACAGCCGAACGGCTCCGATTCGTTTGCCATCGCGCCCAGCCAGCCCGGCGGGCCGCGGCGCACGCTGGTGTCGGCCGACACCGCGACCTGCGCGGACTGCCTGGCCGAGCTGGCCGACCCGGCGGACCGGCGGTTCGGCTACCCGTTCATCAACTGCACCAACTGCGGGCCCAGGTTCACGATCGTGCGCGACGTCCCGTACGACCGGCCGCTGACCACGATGGCCGGCTTCGCCATGTGCGCGCCGTGCGCGGCCGAGTACCACGATCCGGCCGACCGCAGGTTCCACGCCCAGCCGACCTGCTGCCCGGCCTGCGGTCCGGCGCTGTGGCTGGCCGGCGCCGACGGCGCCGCCGCGGCTGACGGCACGGTCGGCGGCGGGCCGCTGGCCGGCGCTGCCGAGCTGATCCGGCAGGGCCAGGTGCTGGCACTGAAGGGGCTCGGCGGGTACCACCTGGCGGTGGACGCGGCCGCGGAGCAGGCGGCCGCGGCGCTGCGCGGCCGCAAGCACCGCGAGGACAAGCCGTTCGCGATCATGGTGGCGGACCTGGCCGCCGCGCGGCGGCTGTGCGAGGTGGACGAGACGTCCGCCGCGCTGCTGACCAGCCCGCGGCGCCCGATCGTCTTGATGACGCGGCGGGCGGGCGCGGACATCGCGGCGTCGGTGGCGCCGGGCAACCGGCAGCTGGGGATCATGCTCCCGTACACCCCGCTGCACCACCTGCTGCTCGCGGCGCGTGGCGCGCCCTATCGTGCTGACCAGCGGGAACGTGTCAGACGAGCCGATCGCCTACCGGGACGACGACGCGCTGGCCCGGCTTGCCGCGATCGCGGACGCCTTCCTCGGTCACGACCGGGCCATCCACATCAGGGCCGACGACTCGGTGGTGCGGGCGGCGGCGGGCCGGGAGATGCTGCTGCGCCGCTCGCGCGGCTACGCGCCGGAGCCGGTCGGCGTGCGGCCGGCCTTCCGGCGGCCCGTGCTCGCCTGCGGGGCCGAGCTGAAGAGCACGTTCTGCCTGGCCAAGGAGCAGCACGCGTTCGTGTCGCAGCACATCGGGGACCTGGAGAACGCCGAGACGCTGCGCTCGTTCACCGAGGGCATCGAGCACTTCCGGCGGCTGTTCGACGTCGAGCCGCAGCTGGTCGCGCACGACCTGCACCCGGAGTACCTGTCCACCAAGTACGCGGTGGATCTGGCCGACGAGGCGGGCCTGGATCTGGTCGGCGTGCAGCACCACCACGCGCACATCGCGTCCTGCCTGGCCGACAACGGCGAGGACGGACCGGTCATCGGGGTGGCGTTCGACGGCACCGGCTTCGGCGCCGACGGCACGATCTGGGGCGGGGAGTTCCTGGTCGCCGACCTGGCGGGCTTCACCCGCGGCGGGCATCTGGTGCCGGTCCCGATGCCGGGCGGCGCCGCGGCCATCAGGCAGCCGTGGCGGATGGCCGCCGCCTACCTCGGCGCCGCCTACCCGGAGGGCGATGCCCGGCGACCTGGACGTCACCGCGCGGAACGAGCGGCAGTGGGCGGACGTGGCCGGGCTCGCGCGGCGCGGGCTCAACGCGCCGCTCACCTCCAGCGCGGGCCGGCTGTTCGACGCGGCCGCCGCGGTGCTCGGGGTGCGGGACACGGTGAACTACGAAGGCCAGGCCGCGATCGAGCTCGAGCAGCTCGCGGACGTTCACGAGAGCGGGGCCTACCGGGCGCGGATCGAGCCGGGCGAGCCGTTCACGGTCCGCGGCGCCGACCTGATCGCGGCGATCGTCGACGACCTCGGCCGCGGCACCAGCCGGGAGGTCATCGCCGCCCGGTTCCACAACGCGATCACGGCGCTGATCGAGGCAGGCTGCCTGCTGCTGCGCGAGCGCCACGGCCTGGGCACTGTCGCGCTGTCCGGCGGAGTGTTCCAGAACCTGCTGCTGCTGCAGGCGGTGGCCGCCCGGCTGGAGTCACTCGGGTTCCGGGTGCTGCTGCACTCCCGCGTCCCCTGCAACGACGGCGGGATCAGCCTCGGCCAGGCGGTCGTAGCCGCCGCGCGGGACCGGGGCTGAACGGGTGCGTCAGCCGGGCAGGCTGAGCTGCAGCCAGTCGTACCAGGCCTGCATCCCGTCGCCGGTCACCGCGGACACCTCGAGCATTCGCGTGCCGGGGCTGAGCTGCCTGACGTCGGCCGCGTGCCGCCGGACGTCGAAGTCCACGTAGGGCAGCAGGTCGGTCTTGCTGACCAGCACCAGGTCGGCCCGGCTGAACATGTGCGGGTACTTGGCAGGCTTGTCCGCCCCCTCGGTCACCGACGCGAGCACGATCCTGGCCGCCTCGCCCAGGTCGAACAGCGCCGGGCAGACCAGGTTGCCCACGTTCTCGATGACGACCACGGATCCGGCGGGCGGGTCGAGCGCCTGCAGCGCATCGGCCACCATGACCGCGTCCAGGTGGCAGCCCACGCCGGTGTTGACCTGCACGACCCGGCAGCCGGCCGAGCTGATCCTGCCCGCGTCCAGGGTCGTCTCCTGGTCTCCCTCGATGACCGACAGCGCCAGCCGGCCGGCCAGGTCGCGCGCGGTCCGCTCCAGCAGCGTGGTCTTGCCCGCGCCCGGCGAGCTCATCAGGTTGACGGCGAGCACGCCGCGCTCGCGCAGCCAGTCCCGGTTCCGCCCGGCCAGCTCGTCGTTGCGGGCCAGCACCTTCTGCTGCAGCACGACGGTGCGGTCATCGCCGTGGTGATGCTCGTGGCCGGGTACGTCGTCATGATCGTGGCCGTCGCCGGACGTCACCAGGCGAAGCCGCGCTTTTCCCGAGCACCCGCAGGTCGCGCACATGTCAGGCCACCTTAACCGATGCGATCTTGAGGTCGTGGCCGGGAGTCTCGGTGATCTCCAGGCTGGCGCCCTGCAGGCTGGTCCCCTCGGTGGCCAGCTCGAAGCAGAATCGCAGCGAGTCGGGGACGACCCCCGACAGTGTGCCCACCTCCAGCCGCACGCAGCGGATGGTCGCGTCCGGCAGCCGTTCGGTCACCATGTCCAGCACGCCCTCGACGATGGCCAGCTCGTGCACGCCGCCTCCGGGCTCAGCAGATACGCGGCAGCGGGTCGCCGACCAGCAGATCGACGATCCTGGTCCCGCCGAACGCCGTCTTGAGCTGCACGATGCCGGCCGGGCCCGCGGTGACGTGACCGATGACCGCCGCCTGCTCGCCCAGCGGGTGCGCCCGCAGCGCCGCGATCGCGTCGGTGGCCTGGCCGCCGTCCACCACGGCGACCAGGCGCCCCTCGCACGCCACGTACATGGGGTCGATGCCGAGCAGTTCGGCGGCGCCGCGGACCACGTCCCGCACCGGGATGTCATCCTCGACCGCGAACACCCCGACGTCGGCGGACTTGGCGATCTCGTTGAGTATGGTGGCCACGCCGCCGCGGGTCGCGTCGCGCAGCGCCCGCACCCCGGGCACCGCGTCCAGCAGGGCGGCGGCCAGCCCCGCCAGCGGCGCGGTGTCGGACCGCAGGTCGGCCTCGATGTCGAGCTCACCGCGGGCCAGCATGATGGTGACGCCGTGGTCGCCGATCGGCCCGGATACGATGATCGCGTCCCCCGGCGCCGCGCGGGCCACGCCCAGGCTCACGTCGCGCTCGATGATGCCCACGCCGGCCGTGTTGATGTAGCAGCCGTCCGCCTTGCCCCGCTCCACCACCTTGGTGTCGCCGGTCACCACCTGCACGTCCGCGGCCTGCGCGGCGGCCCGCATCGACTGCACGATCCGGCTCAGGTCGGCGACCGGAAAACCCTCCTCGAGGATGAAGCCCGCCGACAGGTACCGCGGCACGGCCCCGGCCATGGCCAGGTCGTTCACCGTGCCGTTGATCGCGAGGTCCCCGATGTCGCCGCCGGGGAAGAACAGCGGCGAGACCACGTAGGAGTCGGTGGTCAGCGCCACCAGGGACCGGTCGAGCTGCAGCCGAGCCGAGTCCTCCAGCGGCTCGAGCAGCGGGTTGCGGAACGCGTCCAGGAAGATGGCCTCGATCAGGGTGTGCGTGGCCTTGCCGCCCGCGCCGTGCGACATCGTGATCCGCTCTTCCCTGACCCGGGGGCGGCGGCGCCGGGCGCGGTCGATCCGGTCGAGCACCTGCTGCTCGCGGTCGGCCATCGGCAGCTCGCGTCGGCTCACCCGGCCGCGGTCGTGCGAGTGGCCGCCAGGACCGCTCGCCTCTTGCTCGCGCCCTTCGTGCTCGTCGTGCTCGCGCAGCGCCTCGGCGATCCACCCGCCGGTGCCCGCGGCCTCCTTCATGACCTGCTCACCTCGGCCTCCGCGACCCGGTTCCGGTTCATCCGGCCGTAGTTGTAGTACGCGGCACAGGCGCCCTCGGGGGACACCATGCAGGTGCCGATGGGCGTCTCCGGCGTGCACGCGGTGCCGAACACCTTGCACTCCCAGGGCTTGAGCACGCCCTTGAGCACCTCGCCGCACTGGCACGCCTTGGGGTCGGCGACCCGCACGCCCGGCACCTGGAACAGCAGCTCGGCATCGAAGGCGGCGTATTTGTCCTGCACCTTCAGCGCGGAGTGGGAGATGAAGCCGAGACCGCGCCACTCGAAGTAGGGGCGCAGCTCCATGGTCTCGCCGATGGCCTTGAGCGCCACCGTGTTCCCGTTCCATGGCACGACCCGGGAGTACTGGTTCTCCACCTCCGCGCGGCCCTGCTTGAGCTGCACCATGAGCAGGTAGATGGATTGCAGGATGTCGAGCGGCTCGAACCCGGCCACGACCACCGGCTTGCCGTAGTCGCGGGCGATGAACTCATACGGCCGGCAGCCGATCACCGTGGACACGTGGCCGGGGCCGAGGAAGCCGTCCAGGCGCAGGTCGGGTGAGTCGAGGATGGCCTTGATAGCGGGGACGATCGTGACGTGGTTGGCGAACACGGAGAAGTTCTCCAGCCCCGCGGCCTGGGCGCGCAGCAGCGTCATCGCCGTGGAGGGGGCGGTGGTCTCGAAGCCGATGGCCATGAACACCACCCGTTTGTCCGGGTTGGCGCGGGCGATCTTCAGCGAGTCCAGCGGAGAGTAGACCATCCGGATGTCGGTGCCGCGCGCCTTGGCGTCGAAGAACGATCCCTCGCTGCCCGGCACCCGCATCATGTCGCCGAACGAGGTCATGATGACGTCCGGCTGGGACGCCAGGTGGACGGCGTCGTCCACCCGTCCCATCGGGATCACGCACACCGGGCAGCCGGGGCCGTGCACCAGCGTGATCGATTCCGGCAGGTAGTCCTCGAGGCCGTGTTTGTAGATGGTGTGGGTGTGACCGCCGCACACCTCCATGATCTTGTACTGGCGGCCGGGCTCGCACAGGGCCGCGATCTTGGCAGCGAGGGCACGGGCCTTGTCCGCGTCACGGAATTCGTTGACGAACCGCATCTGCGTACCCTCCTATTCGATCATCGATTCCTGCAGCGCGGCGAGCTCGTCCTCGTACGCCTGGCCGATCCCCTCGAGGAAGGCCAGGGCCGCCGCCGCCTCCTTCTCGTCGATCTTCGACAGCGCGAAGCCGACGTGGATGAGCACCCACTCGCCGGGCTCGGGCATGTCGTCGGCCAGCAGGCCGACGTTGATGACCCGCCGCACCCCGCTGACGTCCACCTTCGCCAGGTCGGGCTGCTCGGGGAGGAACTCGATTACCTCACCGGGTATGCCAAGGCACATCTGCTACCCCTTCACCGTGTCCTGCGCCAGAGCGGCCGCCATGTCCAGCACGATCCGCACCGCCTCGTCCACCGCCGCGGCGACCGGCTCGCTGAGTTCCATCCCGTAGTCGACGCGGGCCGGCTCGCAGCCGACGACGACGATCCGGCCGGCCTGCGCGCCGAGCAGGCCGAGCATCCCGAACACCACGTCGGGCTGCATGCCGTGGCCGTCGAACAGCGCCGGGTTCGGAAGGCCGGCCGGGTCCGCCTCGGCCACGGTGATCGTGCCCGGCTGCCCGCCGCGCGGCGCGGCGTCGACGAGGATCGTCGTCTGGTATCCGTCGGCCAGGTCGTAGGCGAGGTGCATGCCGCCGGTTCCGTAGTCGACGACCCGGACGCCCTCGGGTACCGGCAGGCCGGCCAGCCGCCTGGCCACCTCGACGCCGAACCCGTCGTCGCCGAGGAAGATGTTGCCCACGCAGGCGACGAGCACCCGGCCCTTCATTCCGGCTCCGTTCGCCGGGCGAGCTCGCCGCTGGTCAGCTCCCACAGCACCTGGTAGATCGTGGTCTGCGCCTCCTGGATCCGGTGCACGGAGGAGGACGGCGCAACGAACAGGTAGTCGATGCTGTCCAGCTCGGCCATCTTGCCGCCCTCGTACCCCGCCAGGCCGATGGTGAGCATCCCCCGCCGGCTGGCCTCGTCGAAGGCGCGCACCAGGTTGTCGGAGTTCCCGCTGGTGGACAGCCCGGCCGCGATGTCGCGCGGGGTGCCGAACGCCGCGATCTGCCGGGCGAACACCACGTCGACGCCGACGTCGTTGCACAGCGCGGTGACCACGGACGTGTCGTTGGCCAGGCAGAAGGCCGGCAGCGGGCGCGCGTCCGGTCCCGGGTTGAGGAACAGGGTGGCCAGCTGCTGCGCGTCGGTGGCGCTGCCGCCGTTGCCGAAGGCGAACAGCCGGCCCCCGGCGGCGAACCGGCCGGCGGCGTCCCGCGCGCAGCGCTCCAGCCTGGCCGCATCCCGCGCGCAGACTGTCCGGCGCAGCCTGGTGATCTCCTCCGTCTTGGCGACGGTGGACGCGCGCACCTGGTCGAGGACGGCAGGCAGGTCAGACGTGCCGGAGTACAGGAACGGGTAGAGCGATTCCATCGCCTCGGTGCCGCCCTGGCTGTCCGTACCGGTCACGGGGCTGTCTCCGGCAGCACGGCTATGGCTTCCCCGGCGTGCACGAGGATCCGGTCGCCGGCCCTGGCGGCCACCAGGGCCACGCTGACCTCCTCCTCGCCCCGGCCGGTGTCCACCACGGCCAGGCCGTCAGGCTCCAGGCGCAGCACCGTGACCTCGACGGCGGTGTCCGAGCAGGTGATGCACACCTCGCCGTGGCACTGCGGGACAGTGCTCATCCGCGCCTCCCCGGGCTCACGCGATCACGCCGGGGGCCAGCACGCCCGGCTGCTCGAAGAACACGTGTACCAGCTCCCAGAGCACGTGGTAGATGGTCACCTGCAGTTCCTTGACCACGCGCGGGTCCGCGCCAGGAGCCAGCAGCAGGTGGTCCACGTCCGGTGCAGCCGGCCAGCGCGCCGCCGTCCCCGCCGGCCAGCGCGATGGTCAGCAGGCCGCGCGCCCTGGCCTCGGCCAGGCCGGCCCGCACGCTCGGGCAGTGACCGTCGGCCGAGATGCCCAGCGCGATGTCCCCGGGCGCGGCGAGGTACCGGATCTGGTGGGCGAATATCGCGTCCATGCCGTCGCGCGCGGCTACCCCGGTGACCGTGGCCACGTCGGCGGTCAGCGAGATCGCGGGCAGCGCGCGCTTGCCCACGATCACCGGGTGGACGAACTCCACCGCGACGTGCTGCGCGTCCGTGCTCGCCGCGCCGATGCCGAACACCACGAGCCGGCCGGCCCGGTGGAACCGCACGGCCATGGCGTGGCAGGCCGCGGCGACCGCGCCGGCCTGCGCGGCCAGCTGGCTGGCCGGCTCGTCGCGGCGCCGGAACGCCAGCACCGCCCGGTCGCCGCCGTGGCCGTTACCTGAGGCCGGGTCGCTCATCCGGCGCCGTCCGGCTGCGACAGGTCAACGTCGGCCTCGAGCTGTACCGGGTCGCTGACCCTGAGGGCGCCGAAGAAACCGCGGTACGGCTTAATGCCGAAAGCCGACTGAACCACGGTGCCAGTCGCGTGGTAGCGGTCCTCGCCGGCCTGGGTCACCTGCAGCTCGACCGGCCCGGACTGGCCGGCCAGGGTGAGGGTGCCGCTGATGGTGCCGCCGCCGGTGGCGCCCGGCGCGAACTTCGCGTCGCCGAACGTGGCCTCGGGGTGCCGGTCGGCCCCCAGCGTCTTGCGCGCGGTGGACACGATCTCGCGCTTGTCCCGGTCCGACAGCGGCTTGACCCCGCCGGTGCCCGATACCACCGCCAGCGACGTCATGTCGGCGCGGACGTCGAGGGCCGTCGCAGCCGAGTCCTCGGCCACGGTCAGCTCGCCGGACCAGCGGGTCACCTCGATGGTCAGGTCGTGGCCGGCTGTCGCGGCCAGCCCGTCCCTGGACGTGCGCAGCACGAGCCGGTCACGGTCCGCGCCGACCTTGTGACGTCCAGCGGGAACCGTCATGACAGCACCGTAGGACACATCTGGGGGGGGCGTCCAGTGATCGGTGACCAGGCCGCGCCTTAGCGCAGCGGCACCTCGCCGAACACGTCCTGGATCCGCTTGAGATCGCGCATCCGGGGCTGGGTGGCGCCGCCGACCCAGCGGCTGACCGTCTTCACCGACACGCCCAGCTGCCGCGCGGCGGCCTCCTGGGTCATCCCCTCCCGGCGCAGCGCGCTCGACATCCACTCCGCGAACGAGGCCGGGTGCTTGTCCGCGACCGGCGGGCGGTCCGGCTCCGCTGCCTGCGGCGTGACGGGCGTGACCGGCGGTGCCGGCGCTGGCCGGCTCCTGGGACTCCGAGTGCAGCACGTCCACCTCGACGTGCTCGGGGAAGATGCGGAAGGCGACCTGCACGGACCCGGTCGGGCCGGCCGCGTCGAGCAGCGCGCGGAACACGGTCTCGCCGACCTCGCGGATGCCGTCCTCGTCCAGCGGTGAATCGGCCAGGCAGCGCCGGACGAAATCCCTGATCTCCGGGATGAACGAAGGCCGCGCGGGGAACGACTGCGAGACGACTACGACCGGCACGACCTCGATCGGGCCCCCGGACGCACCGTGAGCGGGCTCGGCCACCGGTATCTTTTCTCCTCAGCGTTCCTGACATCCCAGGCGACTGACCACAGGGTACGTGGGCCGGATGGAATCCGGAACCAAGGGTGCGGCGGACATTTCTGTCCGGTCAGCGACGCAACAGTCTTGTAGCCCGGATGGTTGCGGGTCTAACATCGTGGCGTCTGCGCATCCTGAAGGCAGCGAAGGAGGTGGCCTTCGCATGGCCACGGACACTGAGGCTAACGGACAGGCAGCATCGCAGACCGACGAGCCGGTGGTTCACATCCTCTGGATGAACGGCGGCCTCGGCTGCGACGGGGACTCGGTCGCGCTCACCGCCGCCACCCAGCCGAGCATCGAGGAGATCGTGCTCGGCGCCCTGCCGGGGCTGCCCAAGATCGCGGTGCACTGGCCGCTGATCGACTTCGAATGCGGCCCGGAGAATGGGGCCGACAGCTTCATCGAGTGGTGGCACAAGGCCGACCGGGGCGAGCTTGAGCCATTCGTGCTGGTGGTGGAGGGATCTATCCCGAACGAGGCGATCAAGGAAGAGGGCTACTGGTGCGGGTTCGGCAACAACCCGGCGACCGGCCAGCCGATGACCACTAACGAGTGGCTGGACCGGCTGGCGCCCAAGGCCACCGCGATCCTGGCCGTCGGCACCTGCGCCACCTACGGCGGCATCCACGCGATGGCGGGCAACCCGACCGGCGCGATGGGCGTGCCCGACTACCTCGGCTGGGACTGGCGGTCGAAAGCCGGGCTGCCCATCGTCTGCGTTCCCGGCTGCCCCATCCACCCGGACAACCTGTCCGAGACCATCCTCTACCTGCTCTACCAGGTGGCAGGCCAGGCCCCGATGATTCCCCTCGATGAGGCGCTGCGCCCGACCTGGCTGTTCGGGGCCACTGTGCACGAGGGCTGCGACCGGGCCGGCTACTACGAGCAGGGCGACTTCGCCACCGAGTACGGCTCGCCCAAGTGCCTGGTCAAGCTTGGCTGCTGGGGCCCGGTGGTCAAGTGCAACGTGCCCAAGCGCGGCTGGATCAACGGGGTCGGCGGCTGCCCGAACGTGGGCGGCATCTGCATCGCCTGCACGATGCCGGGATTCCCTGACAAGTTCATGCCGTTCATGGACGAGCCGCCGGGTGCGAGGGTCTCGACCGCGGCCAGCAGCATGTACGGGACCGTGATCCGCACGCTGCGCAGCTTCACCGCGAAGACGGCCGACGAAGAGCCCAAGTGGCGCAAGAAGGGCGACGAGCTGCTCACCGGCTTCAAGAAGACCTGGTAGAGAGGGACAAGGATATGACTGCCGCCGAAGACACTGGCGTTGTGGAGATGGCCTGGGACCCGATCACCAGGATCGTGGGCAGCCTCGGCATCTACACCAAGATCGACTTCAGCCAGAAGAAGGTCGTCGAGTGCCACAGCACGTCGTCGATCTTCCGCGGGTACAGCATCTTCATGAAGGGCAAGGACCCCAGGGACGCGCACTTCATCACCAGCCGGATCTGCGGTATCTGCGGCGACAACCACGCGACCTGCTCGGTCTACAACCAGAACATGGCCTACGGCGTGCGCCCGCCGCACCTCGGCGAGTGGATCATCAACCTGGGCGAGGCCGCGGAGTACATGTTCGACCACAACATCTTCCAGGAGAACCTGGTCGGGGTGGACTTCTGCGAGCGGATGGTCAGCGAGACCAATCCCGGCGTGCTCGAGCTGGCTAACCGCACCGAGGCGCCTCACGCCGCCGAGCACGGCTACGCGACCATCGGCGACATCATGCGCACGCTGAACCCGCTGGAAGGCGAGTTCTACCGCGAGGCGCTGCAGGTGAGCAGGTCCACCAGGGAGATGTTCTGCCTGATGGAAGGGCGGCACGTGCACCCCTCGACGCTCTACCCGGGAGGCGTGGGAACCACGGCCACGGTGCAGCTGTTCACCGACTACCTCACCCGGCTGATGCGGTATGTGGAGTTCATGAAGCGGGTCGTCCCGCTGCACGACGACCTGTTCGACTTCTTCTACGAGGCCATGCCGGGATACGAGGAAGTCGGCCGCCGCCGGGCGGACATGGTCTGCTGGGGCAGCCTCAACGACCCCGAGTACTGCGACTTCACCTACCGGAACATGACCAGCTGGGGCCGGAAGATGTTCGTCAGCCCCGGCGTGATCAGGGACGGCGAGCTGCTCACGAACGACCTGGTCGAGATCAACCTCGGCATCCGCATTCTGCTCGGCTCCTCGTATTACGAGGACTGGGAGGACCAGGAGATGTTCGTGACCCACGACCCCCTGGGCAACCCGGTGGATCGCAGGCACCCGTGGAACCAGCACACGATTCCCCGGCCGCAGAAGCGCAACTTCGAGGACAAGTACAGCTGGGTGATGTCGCCGCGCTGGTTCGATGGCACCAACCACCTCGCGGCCGACACCGGCGGCGGGCCCATCGCGCGGCTGTGGGCGACGGCGCTCGGCGAGCTGGTGGATTTCGGCTACGTCAAGTCCACCGGCCACAGCGTGCAGATCAACCTGCCCCGCACGGTCAGCAGGCCCGAGGTCACCTTCGAGTGGAAGATCCCGACCGACAAGCAGGGCAGGCCGCTGTCCAACGCGATCGAGCGGGACCGCGCCCGGACCTACTTCCAGGCGTACGCGGCGGCGTGCGCGCTGCACTTCACCGAGAAGGCCCTGGCCGAGATCCGGGCCGGCCACACCAAGACGTGGGAGCAGTTCACCGTTCCGGACGAGGCGTACAGCTGCGGCTTCACCGAGGCGGTGCGCGGCGTGCTGTCGCACCACATGGTGATCAGGGGCGGGAAGATCGCGAACTACCACCCGTACCCGCCGACGCCGTGGAACGCGAGCGTGCGCGACGTCTACGGGACGCCGGGACCCTATGAGGACGCCGTGCAGAACACCCCGATCTTCGAGGAGAACTCGCCGGAGAACTTCAAGGGCATCGACATCATGCGCGCGGTGCGCAGCTTCGACCCGTGCCTGCCGTGTGGCGTGCACATGTACCTCGGCGGCGGCCGGGCGCTGGACAAGGTGCACTCGCCAATGTCGGCCGTGCTGGCCACCTAGGGAGTTCCATGACGCGCGTCAAGCAGGCCGGCGACCGGATAGAGGAGATCCTCGGCTTGCTGCGGTCGGGCGACGCCATGGCCGCCGCCGCCGCCGAGGAACTGGTCGGGCTGCTGGTCGGGCTGTACGGGGACGGCCTCGGCCACATCGTGGCCGCGCTCGGCGATGCGGGGCCGGCGGGCACCGGGCTGCTGGCCAAGCTCACCGAGGACCCGCTGGTCGAAAGCCTGCTGCTGCTGCACGACCTGCACCCGCTGGACGTGGACGCCCGGATCCAGCGGGCCCTCGACCAGGTCCGGCCCTACCTGGGCTCGCACGCGGGCGGTGTCGAGTACGTCGGCGTGACCGGGGAGGGCGTCGCCCGGCTGCGGCTCGAGGGCAGCTGCCACGGCTGCCCGTCTTCGACGGTCACCGTCCGGCTGGCCATCGAGGACGCGGTCAAGAACGCGGCGCCCGAGGTCAGCGAAGTCGCGGTGGAAGGCATGACCGACCCGCCGCCGGCGGCGCCGGCGCTGCTGCAGATCGGCCCCCGGCCGGGCGGCGGCGAGGCGGGCTGGGTCACCCTGCCGGACATCGGGCCGCCCAGTGCCCGCCCGGTGACCGCGTCGGCGGGCGGGATGACCGTGCTGGTCTGCGCGGTCCGCGGCACGCTGTACGCCTACCGCGACGCGTGCGCGACGTGCGGGTCCTCGATGGCCGGCGGGCAGCTCGACCGCGAGGTGCTGACCTGCGCCTGCGGGGCCGGGTACGACGTCCGCGCCGCCGGGCGCGGCGTCGCGGACCCGGCCGTGCACCTCGAGCCGCTGCCGCTGCTCAGCGACAGTCAGGGCGTGCGGGTGGCCGTTCCCGCGGGAGCGTCGCCGTGACCGGCCAGGCCGGCCTGCGCAGGTTCGTCCCCGGCGCGCAGCCGCCGGGTTCACCGCCGAGGCCGGCCGCGCCCGTTCTGCCCGGGGCGCCCGCAGCCGTGCTGGAGAAGATCCGGGCCGCCAACGGCGCGGGCGCCCGGCCCGAGGAAGCGTGCGAGATGTGCGCCGCGCAGATCGCGCCCGGCCACGGCCACGTGGCGGATCTGGAGCAGTCCTCGCTGCTATGCACCTGCCGCGCGTGCTACCTGCTCTTCGAGCACACCCAGGCCGGCCGCGGCCGGTACCGCGCGGTGCCGGACCGCTACCTGTACGACCCGGCCCACCCCATGACCGAGGCCGACTGGGACCAGCTCGAGATCCCGGTCGGGCTGGCGTTCTTCCTGCGCAGCTCCGAGGACAGGCAGGTGGCCGGGTTCTACCCGAGCCCGGCCGGCCCCACCGAGTGCCGGCTCGATCTGGGCGGGTGGGACCAGATAGCCCGGGCCCACCCGCTGCTCGGCGCCGTCGAGCCGGACGTGGAGGCGGCCCTCATCGCCCGCACCGATGACGTCATCGAGCACTTCCTGGTCCCGATCGACGCCTGCTACGAGCTGGCCGGGCGGATGCGCATGCTCTGGAAGGGCTTCGACGGCGGGACCGAGGCGCGGCATGCCATCGCGGAGTTCCTCGACGGCGTCCGCTCCCGGGCCCGCCCGCTGGGCCAGGGGCCGTCCTGACATGGCCGAGCTGGTATTCGACTGCACGGGGGTGGAGCCGGACCGGTACGCGGTCGTCCCGGCCATGAACCTGAAGCTGCGGATCAGCGAGACCAGCGGGCAGCGGATCGAGGCCATCGCGCTGCGCTGCCAGATCCGGATCGAGCCGGCCCGGCGGCGTTACACGCCCGCCGAGGAGGAGCGGCTGAACGACCTGTTCGGCGACACCAGCCGCTGGGCGGACACGCTGAAGCCGCTTCAGTTCGCCACGGTTTCCGCCATGGTGCCCGGCTTCACCGGGAGCACCGAGATCGACCTGCCGGTGCCGTTCAGCTACGACCTCGAGATCGGCTCGGCCCGGTACTTCGCCGGCCTGGAGTCCGGCGAGATACCGCTGCTGCTGCTGTTCAGCGGGACCGTGTTCGGCCTGGCGGACGGGCGGATCTCGGTGCAGCTGGTGCCGTGGAGCAAGGAAGCTCCGTGCCGGGTCCCCGTGGCCACCTGGCGCGAGGCGATCGACGTGCACTTCCCGGGCAGCGCCTGGATCCGGATGAGCACCCAGACCCTGGACGAGCTGCAGCGATTCAAGAACCGCCGGGCGCTGCCGACCTGGGACGGCACGCTGCGGGCGCTGCTCGATCAGGCGGCCGACCCCGCGGAGCGCCAGCCATGACCGTGCGCCCCGCGCACCTCGACCAGGCGCGCACAGTGGCCGATGCCATCTTGTACGAGGGCTACCTGCTGTACCCGTACCGCAAGTCGGCGCAAAAGAACCAGTCCCGGTTCCAGTTCGGGGTGCTGATGCCGCCGGCCTACGGCGCGGTCGATCCTTGTGAGCCGTCTGCCAGCCAGGCAGAGTGCCTGCTCGAGCGCGGCGACGAGGCCCGGATCTGGATCCTGGCCCGGTTCCTGCACCTGCGGCGGCGCACCACCGGGTCACAGGACCCGGACGACGCCTGGGACGAGGCCATCGACCGCGAGCACCGGGTCGCCGTCTCGGTAGACAGGCTGCTGCGCGCCGACGCGATATTCCCAGTGCACGTCCCCGGCGGGCAGCAGAGCGAGGACGCCGCCGCCGGCGGCGGCGCCGCGGGCCGGGTGACCTACCGGTGGGAGCCGCTGGACGCGGTGATCAGGGTCCATGCCGAGCGGCTGCCGGGGCCTTACGGCGTGCTGCGGCTGCGGGTGCGGGTGGAGAACCGGACGGCACCGCAGGTCCCGCCCCAGGTCAGGCCGGACGGGCTGCGGCACGCGCTGATCTCGGCGCACACGATCATCGGCGCCGAGGCCGGCACGTTCCTGTCCCTGACCGACCCGCCCGAGTGGGCCGAGGGGTTCGCCGCCGGGTGCGTCAACACCGGCACCTGGCCGGTGCTGGCCGGTCCTGCCGAGTGCGGCAACCTCATGATCGCCTCGCCCATCATCCTCGGCGACCACCCGCAGATCGCGCCGGAAAGCGCCGGTGACCTGTTCGACGCGACCGAGATCGACGAGATCCTGACCCTGCGCACGCTGGCCATGACGGACGCGGAGAAGGCGGAGGCGCGGGCGACCGACCCGCGCGCGGCCGGGCTGCTGGACCGGCTGGACGGGCTGCCACCCGAGATGCTGGAGAAAATGCACGGCGCCGTCCGCTACCTCGGCGGGAATCAGCCCTCGGAGCACGCCGAGCACGCCGAGCGCGCGGAGAGCCCGGCGGCGCCGCCGACGGCGCCGTGGTGGGACCCCGGCTCGGACCGGTCCGTGTCGCCGCAGACCGATCACGTGCTGGTCCGGGGCGTCCGCGTGGCCAGGGGCAGCAAGGTCATCATGCGGCCCGGCTCACGGCGGGCCGACGCCCAGGATCTGTTCCTGGCCGGGCGCGAGGCGCTGGTGCAGGCCGTGCTGTTCGACGTGGACGGCCAGGTGCACGTGGCGGTGAGCCCGGCCGGCGATCCGCTGGCCGAGCTGCAGAGCAGCCACGGCAGGTTCCTGTATTTCGCTCCCGACGAGATCGAGCCGAAGGAGGAAGAGGCATGATCAGCAACCTGATCAAGGCAGCGGTGCTCGCGGCCGCCGTGGCCCTGATCGTCCAGTCGCTGCCCGACGTGAAGCGCTACCTCGAGATCAAAAACATGTGACGGGATGGAAACGCTCACCGGCTCCGTGGCCCGGCTACCTGATCGCCGACGCTACGTGCCCACCGGGTGCCAGACCGTCTTGGTCTCCAGGAACGCGAGCATCCGCCGGGTGGTGGGCGGGGCGGCCCAGTCCTGCTCGGCGGCGAACACGCGCTTGACGTTGTCGGCCGCCAGCCGCTCGAGCCCGGCCCGGTCAGCCTCCGGCACGCCGGTCAGGTCGATCGCGTTCACGTCCATGTGCCCGGCCAGGACCGGCGCCAGCTCGGCGGTGCTGCCGGTGAGCACGTTGACCACGCCGCCGGGCAGGTCGGAGGTGGCGAGCACCTCGGCCAGGCTGATCGCGGGCAGCGGGCGGTCCTGGCTGGCCACGACCACGGCCGCGTTGCCGGCAGCGATCACCGGAGCGATGACGCTGACCAGGCCGAGCAGGCTTGACTCCTGGGGCGCGATGACCGCCACCACCCCGGTCGGCTCGGGGATGCTGAAGTTGAAGTAGGGCCCCGCCACCGGGTTGGCCGCGCCGGCGATCTGCACGATCTTGTCCGGCCACCCGGCGTACCAGACCCACCGGTCGATGGCCGCGTCCACCTGCTGGCTGGCCTTGGGCTGGCGGATGTTCTCGGCCGCGGCGACCTCGGCGGTGAACTGCGCGGCGCGGCCCTCGAGCATCTCGGCCACCCGGTAGAGCACCTGCCCGCGGTTGTACGCTGTCGCGCCCGACCACTTGCCGGCCGCCGCGCGGGCCGCGGTCACCGCGTCCCTGGCGTCCTTCCTGGAGGCCTGCGCGGCGTTGCCGAGCAGCGCTCCGCGGCGGCCGAGAACCGGGTAGACGCGGCCGGACTCCGACCGGGGGAAGGCCCCGCCGATGAACAGCTTGTACGTCTTGCGCACGGCCAGCCGGCCGCCGGAGGGATCAGGCATCGAGGTAGGCCTCCAGCCCTTGCCGGCCGCCCTCGCGGCCGAAGCCCGACTCGCGGTAGCCGCCGAACGGGCTTGCCGGGTCGAACCGGTTGTAGGTGTTTGCCCATACCACGCCGGCCCGCATCCGCTGCGCCATCCACAGGATCCGGCTGCCCTTCTCCGTCCACACCCCGGCCGACAGCCCGTACGGCGTGTTGTTCGCCTTGGCCACCGCCTCCTCGGGGGTGCGGAAGGTGAGCACTGACAGCACCGGCCCGAAGATCTCCTCGCGGGCGATCCGGCTGGACTGGCTGACCCCGGTGAACAGCGTCGGCGGGAACCAGTAACCCCGGTCGGGCAGCTGGCAAGGCGGCGACCAGCGCTCCGCCCCCTCGGTCTCGCCGGCAGCGGACAGCTCGCGGATCTTGTCCAGCTGCTGGCGCGAGTTGATCGCGCCGATGTCGGTGTTCTTGTCCAGCGGGTCGCCGAGCCGCAGCGCGGCGAGCCGGCGCCGCAGCCGGTCAAGCAGCATGTCCGCGACCGACTCCTGCACCAGCAGCCGGGACCCGGCGCAGCAGACGTGTCCCTGGTTGAAGAAGATGCCGTTCACGATGCCCTCGACCGCGCCCTCCAGCGGCGCGTCTTCGAAGACCACGTTGGCCGCCTTGCCGCCGAGTTCCATCGTGAGCTTCTTGCCGCTTCCCGCGGTCGAGCGCAGGATCTGCTTGCCCACTTCGGTCGAGCCGGTGAACGCGACCTTGTCCACTCCCGGGTGGGCGGCCAGCGCCGCGCCGGTGTCGCCGGCGCCGGTGATGATGTTCACCACGCCGGGGGGCAGTTCGGCCTGCTGGCACACCTCGGCCAGCAGCAGGGCGGTCAGCGGCGTGGTCTCGGCCGGCTTCAGCACGCAGGTGTTCCCGGCGGCCAGCGCGGGGGCCAGCTTCCACGCCGCCATCAGCAGCGGGAAGTTCCAGGGGATGACCTGGCCGGCCACGCCGACCGGGCGGGCCTGGCCGAATCCCGCGTATTCGAGCTTGTCCGCCCAGCCCGCGTGGTAGAAGAAATGCGCACTGGCCAGCGGCACGTCGACGTCCCGCGATTCCCTGATCGGCTTGCCGTTGTCCAGGCTCTCCAGCACGGCGAACTCGCGGGCCCGCTCGGCGATGAGCCGGGCGATGCGGTAGATGTACTTGGCGCGCCTAGTGCCTGGCATCGGCCCCCAGACGTGCTCGAAGGCATCCCGGGCAGCCCGCACCGCGCGGTCCACGTCCGCCTCCGCGGCCAGGGCCACCTCGGCGAGCGGCTCCTCCGACGCCGGGTTGACCGTGCTGAACGTGCCCCCGCCGGCCGCGGGGGCGAACTCCCCGTTCACGAACAGGCCGTACGACGGCGCGATCGTGACGATTCCCCGCTCCTGCGGCGCCGGGGCATACTCCCAGGGAACGGTGTCGGTCACGGGTGTAGGGTACCGTCAGTGCGTTATTCCCGGTTCCGGGCGGTGGCAGCCCATCACTGGCGGGCCATGGTAATCGCGACCTGCGCCGCGGCGCTGGTCATAGCCGCGGCCCTGATCTGGTCTCGTCCCGCCACGTCGGTGAGCAAGTCGGCAGGCCAGGTTCCCCTCGGATACGCCCAGGTGAGCAGGCCGGCCCCGGCATTCGACCTGCCCCGGCTGCAGGGCGGGGGACGCGTGCGGCTCAGCGCGCTGCGGGGCAGGCCCGTCGTCATTAACTTCTGGTCTTCTTCCTGCGCACCCTGCAAGAAGGAGTCACCGGCCATCGCCCAGGTCGCCCGGGCCATGGGGGACAAAGTCTCTTTCGTCGGAATTGACACCGCTGACCTGCGAAACGCCGCGGTAGCGTTTGCGCGGAAAAGTCACGTCACTTACAGCGTGGCCTATGACCCGCAAGCCAATACCGCCAGTCAGTATCGCGTGGTGGGCCTTCCCACGACCGTTTTCCTTGCCAGGTCCGGGAAGCAGATCGTCGGCCTTCAGGTGGGCGCGCTCACGGCGGCCCGCCTGACCGCCATCCTGCACCGGCTCTACGGCGTGTAACGCCGACCCTCACAGGGTGAAATAGTCAGGGCCGGCGTAAACGCCGGTCAGCTGCTTGCTGCGCTGCATCAGCAGGTCGTTGAGCAGGCTGGAGGCACCGATGCGGAACAGCGCTGGGGTGAGCCACTCCTCCCCCGCCGTCTCCTTGACCAGGACCAGGTAGCGGATCGCGTCCTTGGCCGTCCGGACGCCGCCCGCCACCTTCACGCCCACCCGCCGTCCTGCGGCCTCGGCGAAGTCCCGCACGGCGGCCAGCATGACGTGCGCGACCACGGGCGTGGCGGCCGGCGACACTTTGCCGGTCGAGGTCTTGATGAAGTCAGCGCCGGCCAGCATGGCCAGCCAGGACGCGCGCGCCACGTTGTCCAGAGTGGCCAGCTCGGCGGTCTCCAGGATGACCTTGAGGTGGGCCGGGCCGCAGGCCTCGCGGACCGCGCGGACCTCCTCGTAGACCTGGCCGTACCGGCCGGACAGGAACGCGCCCCGGTCGATGACCATGTCCACCTCGTCGGCGCCGGCGTTGACCGCGTCGGCCACGTCGGCCAGCTTCACCGCGAGCGACGCGCGGCCTGACGGGAACGCGGTGGCCACCGAGGCCACCGCGATCTGGGTGCCGGCCACCCCGGCGCGCGCCTCGCGGACCAGGTCGGGGTAGACGCAGACCGCCGCGACCGGCGGCACGGCCGGGTCGGACGGGTCGGGCCTGCGGGCCTTCGCGCACAGGTCGCGCACCTTGCCCGGCGTATCCGCGCCTTCCAGCGTGGTCAGGTCCATCATGCGGACCGCCATGGTCAGCGCCCACAGCTTGGCATCCCGCTTGATGGACCGGGTGGCCAGGCCGGCGGCCCGCTCGGCCGTGGCCACCTGGTCGAACGCCGGGCAGGCCGAGCAGCACCTGCCGGAGCGCCGCGTCCGAGATCTCGGCCCCGACCGTCCCGGCCAGCCATTGCCGGCGCGCAAGCGCCCCCGTTTCCACAGCCATGATCTGACGCTACCGTGCGGGCGGGATCGGCTGCGCCGCCCTCGCGGGGGGCACCGGGGGGTCGTCCCCCCGGACCAGCACGGGGCTGGCCGCCCTGGCGATCGCGTAGCCCGGCTTGATCACGGTGTTGATGATGTGCAGCCGCTGGTCGAAATGCGCGAACGCGCTTTTCATCGCGTTGATCGTGAGCCACTCGAAGTCCGTCCAGCCGTAGCCGAACGCGCGGGCGAGCGCGTGGAACTCCGACGACAGGGACACCGCGCTCATCAGCCGGTTGTCGGTGTTCACCGTCACCCGGAACGAGAGCTGCCGGAGCAGGCCGATCGGGTGCTCCTCGATCGACGGCGCGGCCCCGGTCTGCACGTTGGACGTCGGGCACATCTCGAGCGGGATGCGGCGATCGCGGATATAGCTGGCCAGCCGGCCCAGCGACACGGTGCCGTCGGTGGAGACCCGGATGTCGTCGACGATCCTGACCCCGTGCCCGAGCCGCTCGGCCCCGCACCACTGCAGCGCCTCCCAGATGGAGGGCAGGCCGAACCCCTCGCCGGCATGGATGGTGATGTGGAAGTTCTCCCGCGCCACGTACTGGAAGGCGTCCAGGTGCCGGCTCGGCGGGCTGCCCGCCTCGGCGCCCGCGATGTCGAACCCCACCACGCCCTCGTCCCTGTAGCGCACCGCGAGCTCGGCGATCTCCAGCGAGCGCGCCGCCGTGCGCATGGCGGTGAGCAGGGCATACACGGTGATTCCCCGGCCGCTGCTGCCGCGCCTGAAGCCCTCGAGCACCGCCTCGACCACCTGGTCGAGGCTCAGGCCGCCGGCCACGTGCAGCTCGGGTGCGAACCTGACCTCGGCGTAGACCACCCCGTCGGCGGCCGAGATCCTCGGCGCACTCGGCGGCCACCCGGATCAGCGCCTCGCGCGTCTGCATCACCGCCACCGTGTGCTGGAAGGCGTCCAGGTAGTACTTGAGATGCCCGCGGCGCGCGCCGCGGGTCAGCCAGGCCGCCACCTCCTCAGGATCGTCGGACGGCAGCTTGTCGTACCCGATCTCGCGGGCAAGCTCGACGACGGTCGACGGTCTCAGCCCGCCGTCCAGGTGATCATGCAACAGCGCCTTGGGCGCGGCCCGGATTTCCTCGATGCTCGGCACCCCTCCATTATGGGGCGGCCGGCGGTCAGGGGCCGATGCGCTCCAGGACGAGCGGCCGCGCCGCGGGCGGCTGCGGCCCGATCTCGACCGCTCCCTCGAGCGCCCGCAAGGCGCCGGCGATGCGATCGTCGTCGTTGCCGCGCAGTTCCAGGATGGGCTGGCCGTCCTCCACCTGGTCACCGGGCTTGACCAGGCACAGGACTCCGGCGGCCGGATCCACCGGATCCTCCTTGCGGGACCGGCCGGCGCCCAGCCGCCACGCGGCCACGCCGACCGCCCGTGCGTCCAGCCGCCGCATCCAGCCGGCCTGCGGCGCGGTCACCGCCTCGGCGTGCGCGGCGCGCGGCAGCGGCGCGTCCGGATCGCCGCCCTGGGCCGCGACCATGGCCCGGAACCTCTCCAGCGCCCGGCCGCCGGCCAGCGCCGCGGCCGGGTCGGCGTCCAGGCCCGCCAGCCGCAGCATCTGCCCGGCCAGCGCCAGCGTCACCTCGACCAGATCCGCCGGGCCGTCGCCGCGCAGCGTCGCGACCGACTCCTCCACCTCGACCGCGTTGCCGACGGCCCGGCCGAGCGGCGTGTCCATGCCGGTCAGCAGCGCGCAGGTGCGCACCCCGTGCTCGCCCCCCAGCGCGACCATGGTCTGCGCCAGCCGCCTGGCGCTGTCCAGATCCGGCATGAACGCCCCGCTGCCGACCTTCACGTCGAGCACCAGCGCCGCCGTGCCCTCGGCGATCTTCTTGGACATGATCGAACTCGCGATCAGCGGGATCGACTCGACCGTCCCTGTGACGTCGCGCAGCGCGTAGAGCCTGCGGTCGGCCGGGGCCAGGCCCGGCCCGGCGGCGCAGATGACGCAGCCGACCCGCCGCAGCACCGAGATCATCTCATCGGGCGGCAGCGCGGCTCGCCAGCCGGGAATGGACTCGAGCTTGTCCAGCGTGCCGCCGGTGTGGCCGAGCCCGCGCCCGGACAGCTGCGGCACGGCCGCCCCGCAGCTGGCCACCAGCGGCGCGAGGATCAGCGAGACCTTGTCGCCGACGCCGCCGGTGGAGTGCTTGTCCACGGTCGGCCACGGCACCGGGCCGAGATCGAGCCGGTCGCCGGAGTCGATCATGGCGGCGGTCCAGGTGCGCAGCTCGGCGGGCTCGAGGCCGCGGAAGTAGATGGCCATCAGCAGCGCGGACATCTGCTCGTCCGGGACATCGCCGCGGGCGTACGCGGCGATCAGCCAGCGGATGTCGTCGTCGGCCAGCCGCCCGCCGTCCCGCTTGGCCAGGATGAGGTCGATGGCCTCAGCCATCGTCGTCCCGCCGCGCGGCCAGCTCACCGGGGCCGAAGGCCGACGGCAGCAGGCTGCTGAGCTCGGCAGGCCCGGCCGCGGTGTCGACCAGCAGCCCGGGCCCGCCCGCCTCGAGCAGCAGCTGCCGGCACCGGCCGCAGGGCAGCAGCGGGGCGCCGTCCGCGGCCACCACGCTCACCGCGACGAGCGCGGCCGCAGACCCGGCCCGCGGCCCCCCCGCCGCGGGCCCGGTCGCGTGCAGCGCGGACACCAGGCCGCACTCGGCGCAGAGCGTCAGCCCGTAGGAGGCGTTCTCGACGTTGCAGCCCGTCACCACCCGGCCATCGGCGGTCTGGCCGGCCGCCCCCACCCGCAGCCGCGAGTAGGGCGCGTACGCACGGGCGGCCGCCCCGGTGGCCGCGGCCCGCAGTCCCGCCCAGTCGATCGGTTCGCGCGCCATGCCAGCACCTCCCGCGGGGAGGGTAGCAGGGTCATCAGTCAGCGACCAGCGAGTCTCGATTTGGCAACGGCAGGGTGGTTGTATGCGCGTGACCTTCCCCGGACGGCTGGCCAGGTCTAGCCTGCCCTCATCCCGAATCAGCAGGGTGCCGGGGACCTGCTCGCCCCCTTGCCGGTCCGGGTGGAGGACGGGGTCGATGATTCGAACGTCGAGAACCGCCCCGGAGCCGGGGCCACGGGCGCCCCCGGAAGAGGAGGTAAGGCAGTGAGGCAATCCATTCGGGTCGGCGCGGTCTTGGCCGTCGCGGCCCTGGTGACCGCGGCGTGCGGATCTACCGGCAACAACTCGTCATCGGGCTCGTCGAGCTCGAGCAGTTCCCCGGCCGCATCGACGGCAGGCAAGTTCCTCGGGTGCATGGTCACCGACACCGGCGGCATCGACGACAAGTCGTTCAACGCCTCGTCCTGGCAGGGCATGCAGGAGGCGCAGTCAGCCGAGCCGAGCAAGATCAGCGTCAAGTACCTGCAGTCCACCACGTCGGCCGACTACGCCTCGAACATCTCGGCATTCCAGGGCCAGAAGTGCGGCATCATCGTCACCGTCGGGTTCTTGATGGCCGGGGCGACGCAGACCGCCGCGAAGTCCACCCCCTCGGGCAAGTTCGCGATCGTGGACTTCCCGAAGTTCCCGCAGAAGAACATCGACTCCCTGGTGTTCAACACCGTGCAGGCCGGGTTCCTGGGCGGCTACCTGGCAGCGGGCATGACCAAGACCGGGAAGGTCGCGACGTTCGGCGGGCAGAAGCTGCCCACGGTGACGATCTACATGGACGGCTACTGGGACGGCGTGCAGTACTACAACTCCCAGCACCACACCCACGTGCAGGTGCTCGGCTGGAACGAGAAGACCCAGACCGGCGAGTTCACCAACAGCTTCACCAACCTGAGCATGGGCCAGACGATCACGCAGCAGTTCATCACCGAGGGCGCGGACATCATCTTCCCGGTGGCCGGCGGCGTGGGCCTGGGTGCCATGAAGGCCGTCCAGAACGCGGACAACCAGTCGGGCTCCCAGAAGGTGAACGCGATGTGGGTGGACACCGACGGCTGCGTCAGCGCGCCGCAGTACTGCAAGTACTTCATCACCAGCGTGGAGAAGGGCATCGCGACCGCGGTGAAGGGCTCGGTCCTCTCAGCGGCCAACGGCACCTTCAAGGGCGGCGCGTACGTCGGCACGCTGGCCAACGGCGGGACCGGGATCGCCCCGTACCACGACTTCGCCAGCAAGGTCCCGGCCAGCCTGCAGTCTGAGGTCAACACGGTGAAGCAGGACATCATCAGCGGCAAGATCGTGCCCGCGACCAAGAGCCCGGTGTAACCCGGGGTTCCTGGCCGGGCCGGCCCGTACTGGCGGACCGGCCCGGCCAGGGCCACACTGAGCCATAAGCGCCGGGCTGGCGTTGCGGCGCCCGGTCGCCGCGACGTCAGGCCCGCCGGAGCACCGTCAGGGGACCCGCCGTTGGAACTTGAGCTGCGCGGTATCACGAAGCGCTTTGGCAGCCTCGTGGCCAACGACCACATCGACCTCAAGGTCGCTCCCGGCGAGATCCGCGGCCTGCTCGGCGAGAACGGGGCGGGCAAGACCACCCTGATGAACGTCCTCTACGGGCTGGTGCAGCCGGACGAGGGAGAGATCCTGGTCGACGGCAAGCCGGTGACCATCCACTCCCCCAAGGACGCGATCAACGCCAAGATCGGCATGGTGCACCAGCACTTCATGCTGGTGCCGGTGTTCACCGTGGCCGAGAACGTCATGCTCGGCGTGGAGCCCACGCACGGGCGCTGGCCGGGCCTGCTCGACCGGCGCCGGGCCGCGCGCCAGGTGCGGGAACTGTCCGAACGCTACGGATTGCAGGTCAATCCGGATGCCCTGATCGAGGATCTCCCGGTCGGCGTGCAGCAGCGGGTGGAGATCATCAAGGCGCTGCTGCGCCAGGCCAGCGTGCTGATCCTCGACGAGCCCACGGCGGTGCTCACCCCCGGCGAGACCGAGGACCTGTTCCGGGTCATGCGCGAGTTGCGCTCGGGCGGCCGCTCGATCGTCTTCATCTCGCACAAGCTCAAGGAAGTGCAGGCGATCGCCGACCACATCACGGTCATCCGCCGCGGCAAGGTCGTCGGTGACCGGCCGCCGACCGCCAGCGACGCCGAGCTCGCCGCGCTCATGGTCGGCAGGCCGGTGGAGCTGCGGGTCAGCAAGGAGGCCGCCCGCCCCGGCGACGTGGTGCTCGACGTCAGCGACCTGAGCGTGGCGGGCGAGCACCTGGCCGGCGAGACGATTGAGGCCAAGAGCGCCGTGGACGGCGTCTCGTTCCAGGTCCGTGCGGGCGAGATCCTCGGCATCGCGGGGGTGCAGGGCAACGGCCAGACCGAGCTCTGCGAGGCGCTGATGGGGCTGCGGCCCGCCGCGGGAGCGGTGCGCCTGGACGGCAGGGATATCAGCCACGCCAGCCCCAAGGACCGGCTGCGCGCCGGGATCGGGTACATACCAGAGGACCGGCGGGAAGACGGCATCGTCTCGGACTTCTCGGTGGCGAACAACCTGATCCTCGACACCTACGACCGTCCGCCGAACGCCTCAGGGATCGCGATGAACCTGCCGGCGATCCGGCAGAACGCCACGCGCCTGGTCGAGGAGTTCGATGTCCGGACGTCCTCCATCGATACCCCCGTGGGCACCTTGTCCGGCGGCAATCAGCAGAAGGTGATCCTCGCCCGCGAGGTGGGCCGCAAGCTCCGGCTCCTGGTGGCCAGCCAGCCCACCCGGGGGCTGGATGTCGGGTCGATCGAATTCGTGCACCGCCGGCTCGTCACGGAGCGCGACCAGGGCGCCGCGGTGATCATCATCTCGTCGGAGCTCGATGAGATTTACGCGCTCGCCGACCGGATCGGGGTCATGTACGAGGGGAAGTTCACCGGTTTCCGGCCGCCGACGGTGCCGGTGGCCGAGCTCGGCATGCTCATGGCGGGGGTCGTCGCCGGGACCGCAGACGGCGCCCCCGGCCTCGGCGACGAGGCCGTGGCGGAAGCCGACGCCGTCCCGGTCACCGAGGCGGGCAACCCGGCGTTCGGCGTGACCCCCGCGGTCACCGTGGACCCGGCGGCCGCGGATGGCTCACCAGAGGGCGATGACCGGCATGAGCGATGAAGTAAACGGCCGGCCCCCCGACCCCGCCCAGGGCGCCGAAAACCCTGGCGCGGACGTCACCACCCAGACAGTCCCGCCCGGCACCGAGCCCGATGGGGCGCCCAGGGGCCAGGGCCTGAATCACATGGTCATCGGCGCGATCACCGAGGGCAGCCCGGCCGTCGTGACGACGCTGGCCATCCTGCTCGCCCTGGTGATCGGCGGGCTCATCATCGCGTTCAGCGACACGGCCGTGCTGCACGCCTGGAATACCTTCTTCGCCGCGCCGGGCGCGGCCATCTCCGCGGCCTGGCAGTCGGTCGCGGCCGCCTACTCGGCGCTGTTCGAGGGGGCGATCGTCAACCCGCACACGATCGCCGCGGCCTTCCACGGCGGCTCCGTCGGCGCCATCTTCTACCCGCTCTCGCAGACTGCGTCCCAGGCCACCCCGCTGATCCTCACCGGGCTCTCGGTGGCACTCGCCTTCCAGGCCGGCCTGTTCAACATCGGCGCCGCCAGCCAGTGGATCGGCGGCGCGATCGTGGTCGCCTACCTGGGGTTCGCGGTCAGCCTGCCTCCGGTCATCCACGTGATCGTCTGCCTGATCGGCGGGTTCGCCGGGGGCGCGGTGCTGGGCTGGATCGTCGGCGATCTCAAGGCGCGGACCGGCGCGCACGAGGTGATCGTGACGATCATGCTCAACTACGTGATGTACAACTTCCTGTCCTACCTGCTCGGCACGCCGACGGCGCTGCAGCTGCCGCATCAGGCCAACCTGATCAGCCCGAACATCGCCAGCGACGCCCAGCTGCCGCACGTCGGCGGGCCGCCGCCGCAGGTCGGTCTCGGGTTCCTCGTCGCGCTGGCGGCCGCGGCGGGCGTGTGGTGGCTGCTGGCCCGCAGCACCACCGGATTCGAGTTCCGCACCGTCGGGGCGAATCCGAGCGCGGCCCGCAGCGCCGGGATGAGCGTGGGAAGGACCTGGGTCCTGGTGATGCTGATCGCCGGGGGTCTCGCGGGCCTGTCCGGCGCGGTGGCCATCCAGGGCACGTTCTACAGCCTCAACTTCCAGAGCTATGGCACCTACGGCATCACCGGCATCACGGTGGCCTTGCTCGGCCGGGCCAGGCCGCTCGGAGTGGTGCTGGCGGCGCTGCTGTTCGGCGCCCTGGACGCCGGCAGCACGGTCATGCAGGCGGCCACGTCGGTTCCCGTCGACATCACCGAGGTCATCCAGGGCCTGATCGTCTTGTTCGTGGCGGCCCCGCCGCTGATCCGCGCCGTGTTCCGGCTCCGGCGGGCCAAGGCCGCGGGGATCGAGGCGGTCTCGAAAGGATGGAACGGATGACCGCGCTCGCCACCGTCACCCGCGCCCCGGTTACCGTCAACCGCAAGTACCTGGCCGCGGCGGTGTTCGTGCTGTTCGGCGTCGTCGACATCCTGTTCGGGGTCTACGCGCACAAGGGCGACGCCACGTTCGCGCTCGCGCTGCCCGGTGCCTCGACGCACGTGCCGAGCATCCACGTACCCGCTGCCCAGGTCGCCTACATCCTTGGCGGCGCATCGATCCTCATCGGGGTGGCTCGCGCGACGTTTGAGGAATCCACCATCGTCAAGCGGCTCAACATCGCCGCGACGCTGCTGTTCCTCGTCATCTCGCTGCTGTTGTGGGCCGACACGGGCAGCTGGGCCAACGGCATCCCGGTCAACGTCGTCAGCCTGCTGCAGAACACGCTGACCGCCTCGATCCCGCTGATCCTCGGCGCCCTGGCCGGGTGCATGGGCGAGCGCGCCGGCGTGATCAACATCGCGATCGAGGGCCAGCTGCTGCTCGGCGCGTTCACCGCGGCCGTGGTCGCGAGCGCGGTCGGGGTGCTCTGGCTCGGCCTGATCAGCGGATCGCTGGCCGGCGGGCTGGTCGGAGCGGTGCTCGCGCTGTTCGCGATCCGGTTCTTCGTCGACCAGATCATCCTGGGGGTGGTGCTCAACCTGCTGATCAGCGGGATCACCGGCTACCTCTACGACCGGCTGCTGGTGCCGGAGGCGAACACCTTCAACAACGCGACCACGTTCAGCTCGGTCAAGATCCCCGGGCTCGGCGACATCCCGATCATCGGGCCGATCTTCTTCGACTCGACGATCTTCCTGTACATCACCTACCTCGCGATCATCGCGGTCCAGGTCGGCCTGTTCAGCACCCGCTGGGGGCTGCGGGTGCGCGCGGTGGGCGAGCACCCCACCGCCGCCGACACCGTCGGCATCAAGGTGCTCGGCATCAGGTACAGCAACGTGATCATCGGCGGCATGCTGGCCGGGATCGGCGGGGCCTACCTGACGATCGGGTCGGTGGGGACGTTCAGCAAGGACATGTCCTCGGGCCTGGGGTACATCGCCCTGGCCGCGATGATCTTCGGCCGGTGGACTCCGCTGGGCGCCACCGCCGCGGCGCTGCTGTTCGGCTTCACCGAGGCACTGGGCAGCTTCATGGGCAGCATCACCGTGCCGATCTCGCCCTACCTGCTTGGGATGCTGCCCTACCTCGCCACGATCATCGCCGTGGCCGGGCTGGTCGGCCGGGTCCGGGCTCCGGCCGCCGACGGTAAACCGTACGTGCGGGCTTGACATCCTCCCCCACCTGGAGGCGGGGGATTCCGGCCTCACGCTGAGAGGAGCGCGAGTTGGGGTTCGCGGTTCACCCGCCCGCCCGCCGGCGAGCGTCCCCGCGCGGTCACGGCGTGCCCCGCCGCGATGTTGCGTGCCGCGTTCACGTCGGCGTTGCAGGCATGTCCGCAGGCGGTGCACCGGAAGACGGCTTGGCTCTCGCGCGACTTCGGGTCCACGTGCCCGCAGGCCGAGCAGCACTGCGAGGTGAACGCGGGATTGATCTTCTCCACCCTGCCGGGTGCTTTGTCCTCGAGGCGGCGGACCAGCAGACCCCACCCGGACGCCAGGATCTCGCGATTGAGGCCGGCCTTGGCGCGGACGTTGCGGCCCGGTTTCGCCGTTGTTCCCCTGGCCGAGCGGGTCATGCGGCCGATCTTGAGGTCTTCGACCCGGATCACATCGAACCGGCGGGCCAGTTCAGTGCTCGCCTTCTCTGCCCAGTCCTTGCGGACATCCCTCTCGCAGGCTTTCAGCCGGGCGATGGCCCGCTTCGCCCGCGCCCGGCGATTCGAGCCCCGCTGGGCGTGGGCGAGTTTGCGCTGAAGGCTGCGGAGCCTGTGTTGCCGGGCCGGACTCAGCCGGGGAGCGCGCAGCAATTCTCCCGTAGAAAGGGCCGCGGAGACTGCAACGCCCCGGTCGATACCCACTGTTTCGCCGGTGCCCGGGCCACGGACGGGGTCTGGAGGGACGGCGAAGGCGATCCGGGCGTGCCCGCAATGCTCTCGCAGGATGGCCTCCTGGCTGAGGGAAGGCACCAGGCGGTAGCGGGACATACGAAAACCCTAGCGAATATCGCTGACACCACGAGGGAGGCGACGCGGCGTTTCTTCCCCAGGGTGAAGACCAGAGCCTTCACGCCGCGGCACGGATGACCAATACACAGGCACAGCAGGCCGAGTCGGCGGCTGACCCGTACGCGGCCGCGGCGGCGAGCGCGGCGCGGCTGGCCGAGCTGACCGGCCAGCCACGGCACGATGCGGCCGTGGTGCTCGGCTCGGGCTGGGCGTCGGCGGCCGCGGCCATCGGGCTAGGCGCGGCCGGGATCCCGCTGGCCGAGCTGGGTGGCTTCCCGCCGCCCACGGTGGCCGGCCACGCCGGCCTGGTCCGCTCGGTGCGGGCGGGCCAGGCGCGGGTGCTGGTATTCCTCGGCCGGGCGCACCTGTACGAGGGGCACGCGCCGGCCACCGTGGTGCACGGGGTGCGCACCGCGATCGCGGCAGGCTGCCGGGTGATCGTGCTGACCAACGCGGCCGGCGGGATCGGCAGCTATCCGGTCGGGCAGCCGGTCATCATCAGCGACCACCTGAACCTCACCGGCCGCTCGCCGCTGGCCGGGCCGCCGCCGCCTGACGGTTTCCCTGCCAGGTTCGCCGATCTCACCGAGGCGTACTCGGCGCGGCTGCGCGGGCTGGCGCTGGAGGCCGACCCCAGCCTGCCCGAGGGCGTCTACGCCGGGCTGCCAGGACCGCACTACGAGACTCCGGCCGAGATCCGCATGCTCCGGCTGCTCGGCGCCGACCTGGTCGGGATGTCGACGGTGCTGGAGACGATCGCCGCCCGTCACCTCGGCGCCGAGGTGCTGGGCCTGTCGCTGGTCACCAACGCCGCGGCCGGCCTGGGCGGCCCGGAGCTGAACCACGAGGAAGTGGTCGCCGCGGGCAAGGCGGCCGCGGACCGGATGGGCGCGCTGCTGGCCGCGATCTTGCCCAGGGCCGTCCCCTCCGGCCCTTCATGATCACCGCGGGGCTGCGGTCCCGGGTCGAGGCGTGGATCTCCGACGACCCCGATCCCGGGGACCGGGCAGAGCTGCGGGGGCTGCTGGCCGACGCCGGCACCGAGGCGGCCGCCGAGCTGGCCGACAGGTTCGGCGGCCGGCTGGAGTTCGGCACCGCGGGGCTGCGCGGGGTGGTGGCGGCCGGGCCGAACCGGATGAACCGGGCGGTGGTCAGGGCCGCGACCGCGGCGCTGGCCGGCTGGCTGCGCGAGCGGGAACCCGGCGCCGCCGGCGCCGGCGTGGTCATCGGCGCCGATGCCCGGCACGGTTCGGCGCGGTTCGCCGACGAGGCGGCGCGGGTGCTGGCCGGCGCCGGGCTGCGCGTTCACCTACTGCCGCGACCGGCCCCGACGCCGCTGCTGGCGTTCTCGGTCCGGCAGCTGTCCGCCGCCGCCGGCATCATGATCACCGCGAGTCACAACCCGGCCGCGGACAACGGCTACAAGCTGTACCTCGCCGACGGGGCCCAGATCATCCCGCCCGCCGACGCCGAGATCGAGGCCGCGATCCGCGCGCTCGGCCCGCTGCGCGAGATACCGGCCGGGTCGCTCGACGGCCCGCTCGTCACCCGGCACGGCGACGAGATCGCCCGCGCCTACCTGGCCGCGCTCACCGCCGAAGCCGGCCTGGGGCTGGAGGCCGATGGCGGCCCGGCGCTGCGCGTCGTCTACACCGCGATGCACGGCGTGGCAGGCCGGCTGATGCTCGAGGCCATCGCCCGGGCCGGGTTCGCGCCGCCGCACGTGGTCGCTGCCCAGGCCGAACCCGACCCCGACTTCCCCACCGTCGCCTTCCCCAACCCGGAGGAACCCGGCGCGCTCGACCTGGCGCTGGCGCAGGCGCGCCGGCTCGGGGCCGACCTGGTGCTGGCCAGCGACCCGGACGGCGACCGGCTGGCCGTTGCCGTGCCCGGCCCCGAGCCCGGCGGGGACTGGCGGCGGCTGACCGGAGACCAGGTGGGCGCGCTGCTCGGCGGCTACCTGCTGGACCGGACCGCCGCCCAGCCCGACCTGGGCTCCCGGCTGGTGGTGACCACGATCGCCTCATCGACGATGCTGTCGAAGATCGCCGCCGCGGCGGGCGCGCGCTACGCCGAGACGCTGACGGGGTTCAAGTGGATCGTCCGCGGCGGCCAGGACCGCCCGGGCGGCCGCTTCCTGTTCGGCTACGAGGAGGCGCTCGGCTACGCGGTAGGCGACGTGGTCAGGGACAAGGACGGAATCGGCGCCGCGCTCGCGGTGCTGGGCCTGGCCGCTCGCGAGCGGCGGGCCGGCCGCACCCTGCTCGACGCGTACGACGCGCTGGAGACGGCGCACGGCGTGCACCTGACCTCGCAGCTCACGCTGCGCACCGGGTCGCCCGGCGATGTCATGACGGCGCTGCGGGCCGCTCCCCCGGCCGCGCTGGCCGGCCAGCCGGTGACCGCGGCCGAGGATCTGGCCGCCGGGGACCGCGGCCTGCCGGCGTCCGACGTGATCGTCTACCGGCTGGCCGGGGCCCGGGTGGTCGTGCGGCCCAGCGGGACCGAGCCCAAGCTCAAGGTCTACTTCGAGATCGCCGGGCCCGCCGGGAGTGACCTGGCCGGGGCCCGGCGGGCCGCCGCGTACCGGCTGGATCGGCTGCGCGCGGCGGTCGGCGAACTGCTTGCGGCAGGCTAGGGGGGCCGGCCGGAACTGGCCGCCAGGTCGGCCAGGGCACGTGCGGAGCCGAGCGACGTGCCGGCGGCCAGCCAGCGCGGCGATTCGCGGCCCGCGACGACTGCCTGGATGTGCCGGACCGCGGGGGTGAACGAGTGCTGGTCCGGCCCGGTTCCCGGGTAGCTGACCGGATCCCGGCCGGGCACGCGCAGCCGGAAGCCGTCACCCGCCCTGGGGTGGAACGGGTTGCTGATGCCGATCTGCCCGGCGGTACCCATGAGCCGGCTGAACGTGTCCTGGGCCCGGCGGAAACCGCAGGACAGCAGCAGCCTGCGGTCAACGGGAAATCCCAGCCAGCCCCAGGTCTCCAGGTCCACGCCGGACGGGTCCCAGATCGCGCCGGCCGATGCCGCGTCGTGCTCGGCGCCGAACAGGTCGCGGGCCAGCCGGACCGGGTAGCAGCCCACGTCGTTGAGCGCGCCGCCGGCCAGGCTGGCCGACAGCCGGGTCCGGGCCGAGTCGCTGCTCAGCGCGAAATGGAAGTTCGACTGGATCTCGCGCAGCTCGCCGATGGCCCCGTCGGCGAGCAGGCCGCGGATCCGGTTCATCTGATCGTGGAAGGGGAAGACGAACGCCTCCCACAGCGGGATGCCGGTCTCGGCGGCGACGGCGAGCACCTGCTCGGTCTCGGCCGGCGACGCGGTCAGCGGCTTCTCGCACAGCACCGGCTTCCCGGCGCGCAGGGCCTTGATCGTCCACTCGGCGTGCAGGGCGTTGGGCAGCGGGATGTAGACGGCATCCAGCTGCGGGTCGTCCACGAGCTGCTGGTAGCCGGCGACGGCCCGGCCGACTCCGTTGTCCCGCGCCCACCGGGCGGCGCGGTCCGCGTCGCGGCCGGCCACGGCAGCGGCGATCCCGCCGGCCTCAGCCACCGCGGGCAGGAAGGAACGGCGGGCGATGCCGGCCGTTCCGATGATCCCCCATCGCACCCGGCCGGGCTGGGAGGACGAGGCCATCAGGCGCTCTGGTACAGCCGGGTGAGCACGAACTCGCGGTGCCCGATGGCCTCGGCGCAGGTGAGCCGGCCGTTGATGGTCCTGTCACAGATCTCCATCAGCCGGCCGCCGGCCTCGGTCAGGTCGTACTGCCGCCTCAGCAGTCCGGCACAGTCCAGGTCGATGTGCTCGGCCATGGTCTGCGCGGTCAGCGGGTTCGCGGTGAGCTTGATCACCGGCTCGACCGGGTGCCCGATCACGTTGCCCTGGCCGGTGGGGAACAGGTGCAGCACCGCGCCGGCCGCGGCCATCAGCGTGATGCACTCGGCGGCGGCGGACGAGGTGTCCATGAAGTACAGGCCAGGACCTGAGCCCGGGGCCTGCGCCGCCTCCAGCGCCCCCACCACCGGCTTGGTGCCCGTCTTGGCGATGTTGCCCATCGCCTTCTCCTCGATCGTGGACAGCCCGCCGCGGATGTTGCCCTGGGTCGGCTGCGAGCCGAGCAGATCCGCGCCGGCCCGGGCGATCATCGCCATGTACCTGTCGTAGATGTCCTGGAACTTCTGCCGCACGGCCTCGTCCGCGCACCGCTGCGCGATCAGGTGCTCGCCGCCGGTCAGCTCGCTCGTCTCGCCGAACAGCACCGTCCCGCCCGCCTCGAGCCACCGGTCGACGGCCTGCGCGGTGGTCGGGCACGAGCCCAGGCCGCTGGTCGTGTCGGACTCACCGCATTTGATTGATACGACTATCTCGTGCCGCTCGACCTGCTGCCGTGCCCGTTCGGAATCATCGCGGAGGAACTGGGCCGCTACCCTGGCCGCGCGCTCGATCGTGCGCAGGTCGCCGTGCCGTTCGATGGCGAAGCCCGCGGTCGGCTTGCCCGTCTTGGCGATATCGGCCACCAGCCGCTCGGTCCAGTTGGGCTCGATGCCGATGACCACGGCGGAGGCGACATTGGGGTTGGCCGCGTTGCCCGCCAGGGTGCGGAAGGTGAGTTCGAGATCGGCGCCGAACTGCAGCCGGCCGTAGGCGTGCGGCAGCGCCAGCGTGCCGGGCACCAGCGTGGCCACGGCCTCGGCGGCGGCGTTCGACAGGTCATCCACCGGCAGGATAACCGTGTGGTTCCTGATGCCGACCGCTCCGTTCTCGCGGCGGTACCCGGTCAGCACGCGCCCGCTCACAGCCGCGCGCTCCGCACGTTGTGCACGTGGACGTGATCGCCCTGCCCGATGTCCCTGGTGGCGATGCCGACCGGCTGGCCGTACTCGATGATCTGCTGGCCGGCGGCGATGTCGGTCAGGGCCAGCTTGTGCCCGAGCGGTACCGCCTCGGTGAGCCGCACGCTGATCTGGGCCGGCCCGCTCAGGTACCCGCCCTGCACGGGACCCGGATCCAGATCCCGCACCGCGACGCCGACCAGGTCGCCGTCACGGTGGGCCAGGAAGCCCGGTGCGCCCGGCGGCTGCGCCATGTGTTCCTCCCGGGGCTAGCGGTATTGCCACTGGGCTCGGAGGATAGCGCAGCGCGGCCAGGCCGGGCGCGCGGGCTGCCCGGTGCCGGATCCCCGGCGGCGGATCCCCCGGTGCCGGATCCCGCGGGCCGCATGTCGCGGGATCCGGCGGCTAGGAGCCAGGATTTGCCCGCCGCGGCGACGCCGGGGAACGCCTCGGCGAGCCCGCCGGCGGTTACCATCCATCAGCCTCCGAACGGTTGCACCAGTCACCCCCTTTCCCGTTTTCAGACCTCTATGCATGGCCGGGGTGGGGCTAACACCAGCGCGCGCCGGGGGGCTAGCCGGATTCCGCCGGGACGCCGGTCTTCATACCGTGGGCCAGGACGGCCAGGACGGCCAGGACGACGGAGGGCCCATGGACACGGATCGCCGGAACGAGATCACCGCATCGGTGGCCGCCCACCAGCATCTCGGCCCGGGCTACGAGCAGGCGCTGGCCGAGGGCCTGGTGGAACGCATCAGCACGGAGATCGATGACCGGATCACCAGGCAGATCGATCAGCGTGTCTCTGCCGAGGTCGACGACCAGGTGGCCACGGGACTGAACCAGCACCTGGGCTGCCGGCACGCCCGCCGGGCCGGGCGCCGTGCCCAGCGGGCCAGCCGCCGCGCCCGGGCCGCGCAGTCCGGGCGACCGTCGATCATCCTGATCCTGGGGTCGTTCGTGTTCGCCATGTCCAGCACCGCGATCGTCCTGGCCAAGAGCTCGTCCAGCGTCTACACGAACAGCGGCGGCAGCCAGTCGGGCCCGGGCGCGGCAGGGGTCATGCTCACCGCGCTGATCTGGATCGTCATCGGCCTGGTCAACGTGGCCTACGTGATCGGCATCAACGGCTCGCGGCGGAACTCCGGCTAGGCGTCGGCCGCCCGCGGGGAGACCGCGGGCGCGGTCGCATCCTCGGCCTGGTGGGTGCTGGCCAGCGAGCGGGACAGCTCGACGCAGCCCACCCCGATCAGCAGCACGCACACGATCTGGACCGCGAGCCAGATACCGGTACGCAACTGCTCGCCGAATACGGTCACCCCGTAGGCCACGCTGATCAGCGCGTCACCCAGGGTCAGCGGCGGCTGCGCCGCGACCAGCGAGCCGGCCTGCAGGCTGTTCTGCAGCAAGAACAGCGCCCCCACCCCGGCCGCCGCGCCGGCGTACAGCTCCCACGAGGTAAAGAAAGGGACGACGCCCTGGCGCAGCGCATCCACCGCGCCCTTGATCAGCGCCGCGGTGAGCGCGTAGCCGCACGCCGCCGCGAGCGCGAGTGTCGCGGCCCGCGCGTTGCCCTGCAGCCGGATGCCGATGGAGATCACCACCGCCTCGAAGGCGCCCGTGACGATCAGGGCCGCGAGCCAGACGCGGAACGGGGCGCGTTCCACGCCGCCGGACGGCGCGGCGGCAGCCAGGCCCACGCCCAGGCTGATCGTGACCAGGGCCACCGCCCCCCAGGTCAGGCGGGGCAGGCTGCGATGGAAGAGCCTGCTGGACAGCAGCAGCGTGAACGGCAGCTCGATGATGAAGATCGGCTGTACCAGGGCGACCGGGCCGTTGGCCAGGGCGACCCCCTGGCACACGGCCGCAACCATGATCAGCGAGATGCCGGCCAGCCACACCTTGCGCCTGATCAGGTAGCCGAACAGCGACAGGTGCAGCGCCTTCGACGGCGGCGCGTCCCGGGCAGCGAGCCGCTGCAGCACCGACGCCGTCCCGTTGGCCAGCGCGGTCAGCAGGGCGAAGACGATCGAAAGCAGCCGCACCGCGGCATCCTATCCGCTCGGGTGCGCCGGCCCCGGCAGCGGCAGGACGCGGTCCCTGGCGGCGAGCCAGCCCGCGGCCAGCTCGGCGACGCACAGCACGAGCAGCAGGTTGACCGGGATATTCCAGCCGCCTGTGCTCGCGTGCAGCAGCCCGACGGCGAGCGGGCCGGTCGTGGCCAGCAGGTATCCCCCGCCCTGCGCCAGCGCGGACAGCGACGCGGCGGCCACTGGGTCGGGGGCCCGCGCCATGGTGAAGAAGATGCCAAGGCCCAGCGTGGACCCCTGGGCCAGGCCGAGCAGCAGTATCCAGGCCCAGGCGCTGCCCAGCGAGCCGTACAGCGCCCCGGCGAGGCCGGCCGCGGTGGCAATCACGGCGGGCACGACCAGCGCCCGCTGGCCGCGCATCCGGTGCGCGAGCACGGGGATGAGCATGCAGGTGACGGCGTTGCCCACGTTCATCAGGGCGAGCAGGTCGCCGGCCTGCGCCGCGGTCGCGCCGCGGTCGCGCAGCAGCGTGGGCAGCCACGACAGCGCGGCGTAGTAGGACAGGCTCTGCAGCCCCATGAACGCGGTGACCTGCCAGGCCAGGGGGTGCCTGGCCACGGCGACCCTGGCCGCGCCTGCCCCGCTGGTCTTGCCGGGGACCGTCCGGTACCGCCACTGCGGCAGCCATACGAGGAACGCGATCGCGGCCGGCACCGCCCACAGTCCCAGGGAGAATTGCACCGGCCCGCCGGGCCAGGGGGCGTGCGCCGCGTACCGGTAGCCGGGCACGGCCAGCAGCGACCCGAACACCGCGCCGGTCGACAGGCAGAGCAGGTAGATCCCGATGAGCAGCCCGGCCCGGCTCGGCTGGCGCCGCTTGATCAGGCTCGGCAGCAGGACGTTCAGCAGCGCGATCGCGGCGCAGGCGAGCACGGTCCCCGGGTAGAGCAGGGATCCCGGCAGCGCGCCGCGCAGGATCAGCCCGGCGGCCACCAGGCTGAGCGAGATGCCCAGCACGCGCTCCTCGCCGAACCGGCGGCTCAGCGGCGCGGCGATGACCGGGAACACGCCGAAGCACAGCACCGGGATCGTGGCCAGCACGGTGATCTGCTGGCCGGACAGGCCCAGCGCCTGCTGCAACTCGGGGAAGATCGGCGGCAGGCTGGTGATCGCGACCCGCAGGTTCAGCGCGAGCGCGATGATGCCGGTCACCAGCAGGGCGGCGGCGGCCCGGCTAGCGACGCCGGAGCCCGCCCCGGCTGCCCTGCCCAGTGACGTCGGTCGCGTGCTCAGGGCCTGGCCAGCAGCGTCCGCAGCACGTACTGCATGATCCCGCCGTGCCTGAAGTACTCGGCCTCGCCCGGGGTGTCGATCCGGACCACCGCGCGGAACTCGCGGCCGGTGCCGTCATCGCCGCGCGCCGCCACCGTGACCTCGCGGGGCACCGGCCCGGTGTTGATCTCCTCGATGCCGAGCACGTCGAACGTCTCGCGCCCGGTCAGCCCCAGCGTGGCCACCGATTCACCGGGGCGGAACTGCAGCGGCAGCACCCCCATCCCGATCAGGTTCGACCGGTGGATCCGCTCGAACGACTCGACCAGGACGGCCTGGACGCCGAGCAGCGCGGTGCCCTTGGCCGCCCAGTCCCGGGACGAGCCGGAGCCGTACTCCTTCCCGGCCAGGACGATCAGCGGGGTGCCGTCGGCGATGTAGCGCCGCGACGCATCGTAGATGCTCATCTGCTCGCCTTCGGGCAGCTTCACCGTGACGCCGCCCTCGGTCCCCGGGGCCAGCAGGTTCCGCAGCCTGATGTTGCCGAACGTACCCCTGATCATCACCTCGTGATTGCCGCGCCGGGACCCGTAGGAGTTGAAGTCCCGCCGCCCCACCCCGTGCTCCTGCAGGTACTGCCCGGCCGGGCTGTCCGGCCGGATCGCGCCGGCCGGCGAGATGTGGTCGGTGGTCACCGAGTCGCCCAGCAGGGCGAGTACCCGGGCACCGTGGATGTCCCGCTGCGGCTCGGGCTTGGCGGGCATGTCCTCGAAGTACGGCGGCCGCCGGACGTAGGTGGAGCCGGGGTCCCACTCGAACGTGTCCCCGGAGGGCACCGGCAGCGAGCGCCACCGCTCGTCCCCGCTGAACACGTCGGCGTAGTCGCGGGTGAACATCTCGGCGGCGACCGCGGTTTCCACCACCGCGGCGACCTCGTCCGGCGACGGCCAGATGTCGGCCAGGTACACCGGATTCCCGTCGGCGTCCGCGCCCAGCGGCTCGGATGTCAGGTCGATGTCCATCGTCCCGGCCAGCGCGTAGGCGACCACCAGCGGCGGCGAGGCCAGGTAGTTCATCTTCACGTCCGGGTTGATCCGGCCCTCGAAGTTCCGGTTCCCTGACAGCACCGAGACCACGGCCAGGTCCTGGTCGTTGACCGCCTCGCTGATCGCCTCGGGCAGCGGCCCGGAGTTGCCGATGCACGTGGTGCAGCCGTAGCCGACCAGGTTGAAGCCGAGCTTCTCCAGGTAGGGCAGCAGCCCGGACCGCTCGTAGTAGTCCATGACCACCTTGGAGCCGGGGGCGAGCGTGGTCTTCACCCAGGGCTTGCGGGCCAGCCCGGCCTCGACGGCCTTGCGGGCCAGCAGCGCCGCGCCCACCATGACCGACGGGTTGGAGGTGTTCGTGCAGGACGTGATGGCGGCGATCACCACCGAGCCGTGGTTGACCGTGGTCTGGGTCCCGTCCTCGAGCGTGACCCGGGCCGGCGACGAGGCCCTCGGTTCCGGGCTGTTCGAGACCGGGTCGGACGCCGGGAACGTGCCGGCGATCCCGTTGTCCAGGCTCGGATCGGACACGAAGGCGCCGAGCGCGTCACGGAACGACGTCTTCGCGTCGGCCAGCGCCACCCGGTCCTGTGGCCGCTTCGGGCCGGCCAGCGACGGCACCACGGTGGACAGGTCGAGCCTGAGCTCCTCGGAGTACCTGGCCGTCTGGCCCGGGCCCGGCTCGTGCCACAGCCCCTGCTCCTTGGCGTACGCCTCGACCAGCGCCACCTGCTGCGCGGGCCGGCCGGTGAGCCGCAGGTAGTCGAGCGTCAGCTCGTCGATCGGGAAGATCGCGCAGGTGGACCCGAACTCGGGGCTCATGTTCCCGATCGTGGCGCGGTTGGCCACCGGCACCGCGGCCACTCCCTCGCCGTGGAACTCGACGAACTTGCCGACGACGCCGTGCCGCCGCAGCAGCTCGGTGATGTGCAGCACCAGGTCGGTGGCGGTGGTGCCGTCGGGCAGCTCGCCGGTGAGCCGGAACCCGACCACCGGCGGGATCAGCATCGAGATCGGCTGGCCGAGCAGGGCCGCCTCGGCCTCGATGCCGCCGACCCCCCAGCCGAGGATGCCGAGCCCGTTCTGCATGGTGGTGTGCGAGTCGGTGCCCACGCAGGTATCCGGGTAGGCCTCGCCGTCGGCGGTCATGACCACCCGGGCCAGGTACTCGATGTTCACCTGGTGCACGATCCCGGTGCCCGGCGGTACCACCTTGAAGCCGTCGAACGCCTTCTGGCCCCAGCGCAGGAAGCCGAACCGCTCGGCGTTCCGCTCGAACTCCAGGTCCACGTTGCGCCGGAACGCGTCCGCCCGGCCGAAGACGTCCGCCACCACCGAGTGGTCGATGACCAGCTCGGCCGGGACCAGGGGGTTGATCGCGGCGGCGTCGCCGCCCAGGCTCCGCATGGCCTCGCGCATGGTGGCCAGATCCACGACGGCGGGGACGCCGGTCAGGTCCTGCATGATCACGCGCGCCGGGGTGAACTGGATCTCGGTGTCGGGCTGGGCCCTGGGGTCCCAGCCGGCCAGCGCGCGCACGTGGTCGGCGGTGACGTTCGCCCCGTCCTCGTTGCGCAGCAGGTTCTCCATCAGGATCTTCAGGCTGAACGGCAGCGTCTGCGCGCCGTCGACCGCGTCCAGCCGGTGGATCTGGTAGGACTGCCCGCCGACCCGCAGCGTGGCCCGGCTGCCGAAGCTGTCCGCGCTCATCCCGCACCGACCTCCCTGAACATCTGCCTGCCCGGCAGGCTGCTACCCGGTCTCCCAGGCATCATATCTTGACGTCAAGGTATCTGGCGGCCGGGCTGGCCGGCCGGATCAGAGGTTGCCGCGGCGCTCCTGCTCGCGCTCGATGGACTCGAACAGCGCCTTGAAGTTGCCCTTGCCGAAGCCCAGCGACCCGTGCCGCTCGATCACCTCGAAGAACACGGTCGGGCGGTCGCCCAGCGGCGCGGTGAAGATCTGCAGCAGGTAGCCGTCCTCGTCCCTGTCCACCAGGATGCCGCGCGACCGCAGCTCCTCGACCGGGACCCGGACCTGGCCGATCCGCGCCCGCAGCTCGGGGTCGGTGTAGTAGCTGTCCGGGGTGTCGAGGAACGGCACGCCCCGCGCCCGCAGCACGTCCACCGCGGCCAGGATGTCGCCGGTGGCCAGCGCGATGTGCTGCACGCCGGGCCCGCGGTAGAACTCGAGGAACTCGTCGATCTGCGACTTGCGCTTGCCCACGGCCGGCTCGTTGAGCGGGAACTTCACCCGGTGGTTGCCGTTGGCCACGACCTTGGACATCAGCGCCGAGTAGTTGGTGGCGATGTCGTCGCCGACGAATTCGGCCATGTTCACGAAGCCCATGACTTCGTTGTAGAAGGCGACCCAGTCGTCCATCCGGCCGAGCTCGACGTTGCCGACGGCGTGGTCGATCGCCTGGAACAGCCGCGGCTCGCCGCCGGCCCTGCTGACCGCGGTCCCGGCCGGGACGTACCCGGGCAGGTACGGGCCGTGGTAGCGAGTCCGGTCGACCAGGGTGTGCCGGGTGTCGCCGTAGGCCGCGATCGCCGCGACCCGCACGCTGCCGTGCTCGTCAGACTCGTCGTGCGGCTCGGCCAGCACGGTCGCGCCGCTGCGCCGGGCGTGCGCGATGCACTTGTCCACGTCGGGCACGGACAGCGGCAGGTCGCTGACGCCGTCGCCGTGCGCGTGATGATGATCGTGCATCCAGTGGCCGGGGCGTACGCCGCCGTTGATCACGAACCGGGCCGAGCCCGACTTCAGCACGTAGGACTTGAACTCGTGGCTGCCGGTCTCCGGGCCGCGGTAAGCGACCAGGTCCATCCCGAACACGGCCTGGTAGAAGTGCGCGGTCTGGGTGGCGTTGCCGACCGTGAAGACGATCCCGTCCAGGGCGGTGACGGGGAAGGAGTCGGCGGACCCGTCGTAATCGACCAGCCCGACCAGCTGCCTGAGCTGGCCCGGGGCCATGCCGGCCTCGGCCTCGTCGGCCGTCAGCCCTGCGCTGCCTGGTGCGTGCGTGCTGGTAGTCATGGCCAGACCCTCCACTCGCGATGCAGCCTGTAGGACAAAACTGAGGCATCACGGTGTCAGGGCGCAACTGGACCCGTTTACGGTGGTCATTGTGTCTAGCCGGAGGGCGGTAAGGCTGGAATATCTGGTAAATCTGGATACCGAACGGCCACGGGCGGGCCGCCCGCCCGGTGCCTTACGTCGTGACGTGGGTGATCGGCGCCCGGTGCAGGGGCTGGTGCGGCGCCGGGCCGGCCTGGATCGGCGGCACGTCGCATGCCAGCGGCTTGTCCTCCAGCGTGTGCTGCACGCCGTGGTTGATGAGCGGCATCGGCTCGCCTTCCAGCAGCTCGTAGCGCACCTCGCGCTGGGTGATGGCCACGCCGAGCCTGCGCCCCCGGTAGCGGAGCCGGAAGTTCAGCCGGGAGATGCCGCTCGGCAGCCGCGGGGCGAACGCCAGCGTGTCATCCCGCATCCGCATGCCGCCGAACCCGGCCACCAGCGCGGTCCACGCGCCCGCCAGCGAGGCCATGTGCAGGCCGTCGCGGGTGTTGTGCTGCACGTCGTGCAGGTCCATCAGCGCGGCCTCGGCGAGGTAGTCGTGCGCGAGCTCCAGGTGCCCGACCTCGGCCGCGATCACCGACTGCGTGCACGCCGACAGCGAGGAATCGCGCACGGTCAGCGCCTCGTAGTAGGAGAAGTTGCGCGACTTCTGCTCCGCGGTGAACCCGTCGCCGCGCAGGTGCATCGCGAGCACCAGGTCGGCCTGCTTGACCACCTGCTTGCGGTACAGGTCGAAGTACGGGTAGTGCAGCAGCAGCGGGTACTTGTCCGCCGGGGTGTGCTCGAAGTCCCAGCGGGCGTGGTCGGTGAAGCGCTCGGCCTGCGGGTGCACGCCGAGACGCTCGTCGTAGGGGATCACCATGGAGCCGGCCGCGTCCCGCCACGCCGCCGCCTCCTCGGTGGTGACGCCGAGCGCGCCGGCCTCCTCCATGTACTTGCCGGACAGATCCGCGGCGGCGACGAGGTTCTGCTGCGCCATCAGGTTCGTGTAGATGTTGTTGTCCACGATCGCGCTGTACTCGTCGGGACCTGTCACGCCGTCGATGCGGAACCGGCCGTCCACGTCGTGGTGGCCGAGCGCGCGCCACAGCCGCGCGGTTTCCACGAGTATCTCCAAGCCCGCGTCGCGCTCGAAGTCGGTGTCCTGGGTGGCGTCCACGTACCGCAGGATGGCGTCGGCGATGTCGGCGTTGATGTGGAACGCGGCGGTGCCGGCCGGCCAGTATCCCGAGCACTCCTGGCCCCTGATGGTCCGCCACGGGAAGGCCGCGCCGGCCAGCCCGAGATCGGCCGCGTGCTGGCGGGCGTCGGGCAGCACCAGGTGCCGCCAGGTCAGCGCGTCCGCGACCGCGTCCGGGTGGGTGTAGGACAGCACCGGCAGCACATACGTCTCGGTGTCCCAGAACGTGTGCCCGTCGTAGCCGGGGCCGGTCAGCCCCTTGGCGGCGATCGGGCGGTGCTCGGCCCGCGCCGCGGCCTGCAGGATGTGGAACAGGCCGAACCGCACCGCCTGCTGGATCTCCGGGTCGCCTTCCACCACGACGTCCGCGCCCGCCCAGAACTCGTCGAGGTAGTCGCGCTGCTCGGCCAGCAGGCCGTCCCACCCGGTCAGCGAGGCCAGCGCCAGCGCCCCGTTGACCTGGTCATGCAGCGCGGGCCTTGACCGCTGGCTGGACCAGCCGTAGCCGATGTACTTCACGACCTCCAGCCGCTCCCCCGCCGCCACCCTGGCCGCCACGGTGGTCCGGCCGACGTCGGGGCCGGACTCGGTCCGTACCGACATCGTCTTCGGCCCGGTCACCTCGTGCACCATCCCCGCGGCGAGCATCAGGCCGCTGTTCTTGGTGCGGTGCACCAGGATGACCCGCTGCTGATCATCGTTGACGGCGTCATGATCTTCGCTGACCAGGGGCGACTCGAGGACGGCGGCGACCCGCGGATCCCGGCCCATGTCCGGCAGGGCCTCGTTGGCCACGAGCTCGGACTGCACGACGAGCCGCAGCGGCTGGTTGACCGGCTCGACCGTGTACCGGATGGCGGCGACCGCGCGCTGGCTCAGCGAGACCATCCGCACCGAGGTGATCCGCACCCGGTCGCCGGCCGGCGAGCTCCACTCCACCTCGCGGGTCAGCGTCCCGGCGCGCATGTCGAGCCGGCGCACGTGCGAGTGCAGGATGCCGTACCTGACATCGAACGGCTCGTCGTTCACGTGCAGCCGGATCAGCTTGCCGTTCGTGACGTTGATGATGGTCTGCCCCGAGTCCGGGTACCCGTAGCCGGCTTCCGCGTAGGGCAGCGGCCGCAGTTCGAACAGCGAGTTCAGGTAGGTGCCGGGCAGCCCGAACGGCTCCCCCTCGTCCAGGTTCGCGCGCAGCCCGATGTGCCCGTTCGACAACGCGAATACGGACTCGCTCTGCGCCAGCACGTCGAGGTTGAGCTCAGACTCGACAACGCACCACGGTTCGACCCCGAAGGCGGTGTGCTTGATCATCCGTACTCCCCGGTCAGCCGACCCCGAGACATTTGTACCCGCCGACGCGCCTTGCTCACTCGGCATCGGCCGGGCCTTGTCCCGCCGTCGCCCGCTCACCGTGGTCTTGCTCACCGGTCCAGCAGCTCCTCGAGATCCTCGACCACGATGTCCGCGCCGTGTTCGGTCAGTTCCTTCGCCTGGCCCGTTCTGTCAACGCCGACCACGAGGCCGAAGTGCCCGGCCCGGCCCGCTTCGACCCCGGCCAGCGCGTCCTCGAACACCGCGGCCTGGGCCGGCGGCACGCCGAGCTCCTGCGCTCCGGCCAGGAACGTGTCCGGGGCCGGCTTGCCCGCCAGCCCCCGCTGCCTGGCGATCACGCCGTCGATGCGCGCATCGAACAGCCCGGACAGGCCCGCGACGGTGAGCACCTGGACGGTGTTGGCGCTGGAGGAGACGACCGCGGTGCGCAGCCCCGCCTCTCGGACCCGCTTGATGTAGCGCACCGAGCCGTCGTAGACCTGGACGCCCATGGTGTCGATCATCTGGAGCACGAGCGCGTTCTTGCTGTTGCTCAGCCCGTAGATGGTGTGCGTGCCTGGCGGGTCATCCGGGCTGCCCTCGGGCAGCTCGATGCCCCGGGCCTGCAGGAACGACCGGGTCCCGTCCAGCCGCGGCTTGCCGTCCACGTACCGGTCGTACTCCCGGACCTGGTCGAAGGGCACGAACTTGGTGCCGGTCGCGGCTGCGTGCTCGCGCAGGAAGGCGTCAAACATCTGCTTCCACGCCGCCGCGTGCACCAGCGCGGTCTTGGTCACGACGCCGTCCAGGTCGAACAGGCACGCCGACGTGCCGTCAGGAAGTCCCAGCATCTCTCGTCTCCGCCCGGGGTATAGCGCGGTCACCTTACTGTGCCAGAGCCGGCTGCTTCGTGCCTGCTACCTGCCGGCAAGGACCGCCTGGGCCTGGGTGACCTGCGCGGCGAGCGCGGCATCGTCGTCGCGCAGCTCGGTCTGCACGACGATGACCGATCTGCCCGTGTGCACCGGCCGTGCCGTACCGTGCACCTGTCCGCCGCGGACCGGGCGCAGGAAATTCGTTGACGAGGAGATCGTGGCGGTGGCCTGTCGGCTCATGGTTACCTCCGCGGTCAAATCTGGCCGCCGCTCGCGGCCCAGCCGGCCCAGTGATCCACCAGCACGCAGATCACCGGGCCGGCCGGCGGGCCGCGCCGGTACTGGGGGTACCGCTCGGCCAGCAGCGCGATCGGGCCGGCCATATCGCCCGCGGCGTCCAGGATGGCGGCTGTGCCGTCGGCGCGCGCCCACCACAGCCGCGACCAGTCCTCGTCGTAGTGGTCGGCCAGCACGGCGACCCTGGGATCGGCCCGGATGTTGCGCAGCCGCCGCAGGTCGCGGGTGGTCTTGGGCTTGGCGTTGACCGCGCTGTAGATCCGGTCGCCGGCCACGGCGAAGGTGACAGGGACCAGGTGCGGCGGCCCGGGCCCGCCGACGGTGGCCAGCCGGGCCACCCGGGCGGCGGCAAGCCGTCGGCGCGCCTCGTCCTCAGCGAGCCTCATGTCACCCGCGGCAGCACCTCGGCCGCGATCAGCTCCAGGTGATCGATGTCGTCCAGGTCGAGGACCTGCAGGTAGACACAGTCCGCCCCGATCTCGCTGAACTGCCCGATTCGCTCGGTGACCTCGGCCGGCGTGCCGGCCAGCCCGTCCGCGCGCAGCTCGCCGAGCGGCCGGCCGATCGCGGCGGCCCGCCGCTCCAGCTCGGCGGTGTCCCGGCCGCAGCACACCACCTGCGCCACCGAGTAGCGCAGTGACGCGGCGTCGCGGCCCGCCGCCGCGCACGCCTCGCGCACCCGGCCGAACGCGGCGGCCGAGTCGGGCACGCTGCGGAATCCCACGTTGAACTCATCGGCGTAGCCGGCCGCCAGCCGCGGCGTCCGTCGCGCACCGCCGCCGCCGATCAGCACCGGCGGCCCCGGGCGCTGGGCCGGCTTGGGCAGCGCGGGGGAGTCCGTCACCTGGTAATGCGCGCCGCGGAAGGAGAACGTCTGCCGCTCCGGCGTCGCCCACAGCCCGGTGATGATCGCCAGCTGCTCGCTGAGCATGTCGAACCGGTCCGCGAGCGGCGGGAACGGGATCGCGTAGGCGGCGTGCTCGGCGTCGAACCAGCCGGCGCCGAGCCCCAGCTCGACCCGCCCGCCGCTCATCTGGTCCACCTGGGCCACGGTGACGGCCAGCGGCCCGGGCAGCCGGAAAGTCACCGGGCTCACCAGCGTGCCGAGCCGGATCCGGCTCGTCTCGACGGCAAGCGCGGCCAGCGTCGCCCAGGCGTCGGTGGGCCCGGGCAGGCCGCTGCCCTCGCCCATGTTCAGGTAGTGGTCGGACCGGAAGAACGCGTCGAAGCCCAGCCGCTCGGTGGCCTGCGCCACCCGCCGCAGGGTCGCGTAGCTCGCCCCCTGCTGTGGCTCGGTAAAGATCCGCAGTCGCATGCGTCCCATCTTGGCGTACGGCTGAGATCATGGCAGGCATGACCACCGAGCCACTGAGTCCCGACGAGCTGCTCAGCACCACGCGCAGCGTGCGCAAGCGGCTGGACCTGCAGCGCCCCGTTCCGATCGAGCTGGTGCGCGAGTGCCTGCAGGTCGCCGTGCAGGCGCCGACCGGCAGCAACCGCCAGGACTGGCACTGGATCGTGGTGACCGACGCCGCGGCCCGCGCGCAGATCGCCGCGTACTACCGGCGCTCGTTCGAGCGGTACTACCGGTCAAGCCCCGCCCCCGAGAACCTCTACCCGGATGACCCGGCCCGCGCGGGCGTGCAGCGGCGCGTCGCGGCCAGCGCCGTCTACCTGGCCGAGCGCATGAGCGAGGTGCCGGTGCTGGTGATCGCGGGCATCAAGCTGGGCTCCAGCCGGCTTCCCGATGGCAATCAGGCCGGGCTGTGGGGGTCGCTGCTGCCCGCGGTGTGGAGTTACATGCTCGCCGCCAGGGCGCGCGGGCTCGGCACCGCCTGGACCTCCCTGCACCTGGCCTACGAGCGCGAGGTGGCCGAAGTGCTCGGCATTCCCGCCGACGTTCACCAGGGCGCGCTCATCCCCACCGCCTACTACACCGGAGACACCTTCCGGCCCGCGCCGCGCGTGCCGCTCGACGAGGTCATCCACCTCGACCGCTGGTGACCGGGCCGGCTGCCGCGGGTACCAGGGTGGCGACGCACTCGACGTGGTGCGTCATCGGGAAGGCGTCGAACGCGCGCAGGTCATCGATCCGCCAGCCCCGCCCGGCGAACACGGCCAGATCCCGGGCCAGCGTGGCCGGATCGCACGACACGTAGCAGATCCGCCGCAGTTCCCCCGGCGCGGCCAGCAGCTCCACGAGCTGCCGGTCCGCCCCCGTCCTCGGCGGATCGAGGACGGCCAGCCGGGCGCCGCCGAGCCCGCGCCGCGCCAGCAGCTGCGCGGCGTCGTCGCGATGCACCCTGACCTGCGGGAAGCCGGCCAGGTTCTTGCGCGCGTCGCGCACCGCCGCCACGTCGGATTCCACTCCGGTGACCCGCCCGCCGGGCCCGACCGCCGCGGCGAGGGCGCCGGTGAACAGGCCAGCCCCGCAGTACAGGTCGAGCGCGACGTCGCCCGGCCTGGGGTCCATCGCGGCCAGCACCACCTCGGTCAGCACGCTGGCGGCGGCCGGATGGACCTGCCAGAACACCCCGGCGCTCACCCGCCAGGTCCGGCCGGCCGCGTGCTGGATGAGCCACGGCGGCGGGTTTCCGCCTCCGCCCCTGGGCGGCCCGGACACGGCCACCGACCGCTCCCCCGAGCCGGGCGAAACGGTCACCTCGACGCCGCGTGCGCCCGGCCAGCGCCGGCCCGTGACGTCGGCCGCGCGCACGAGCGGATGGGCGATCGGGCAGCCGGCGACGGCGATGACCTGGCGCGAGCGATGCCTGCGCAGGCCGGCCGTCCCGTCCGGGCCGACCGCGAAGCCGACCCTGGTGCGCCAGCCCAGGCCCGCCGGGTCACCGGGCAGCGCCTCGACCGTCACCTCGCGCTCGATCCCGGCGATGCGGCGCAGCTGCTGCGTGATCACCTGCGCCTTGATCGCCCGCTGCGCGGCCGGGCTGGCGTGCTGCAGGTCGCAGCCACCGCACCCGTCAGGGCGCGCGAACGCACAAGGCGGCTCGACCCGGTCCGGCGAGGCCTGGAGTATCTCGACGGCCTCGGCGCGGGTGAACCTGGTCGTGCTGCTGGTCACCCGGGCGCGGACCCGCTCGCCGGGCAGCGCGTGCCGGACGAACACCACTTTGCCCTCGTCGCCGGGCGCGGCACTGCGGGCCACGCACCAGCCGCCGTGGGCCGCCTCGGCTACGGTGAGCTCGAGCACGTCGCCAGGGGCAGCGCCGCTGCGAATCATCATGGCCCTCGTCATGCCGGTCAGCCCCCCCGGATTTGCAGCTTAGGGCAGGATTCGTGTTCGGCATCCGGGTCTTCACCCGCCCGGCAGATGGGCATACCGTGAGCGGGCAGCGGAATCCTCGAAGGGACGGCCGTGCATATCGTGATCATGGGGTGTGGCCGCGTCGGGTTGACCCTGGCGCACATCCTCGAGGAACAGGGCCACTCGGTGGCCGTGATCGATCAGGACGCGGACGCCTTCCGCAAGCTCGGCTCGGGGTTCAAGGGCCGTAAGATAACCGGCTCCGGCTTCGACCGTGATGTGCTCATCGAGGCCGGGATCGAGGAGGCCGACGCGTTCGCCGCGGTGAGCAGCGGTGACAACTCCAACATCATCTCGGCGCGGGTGGTGCGGGAGTCGTTCGGCATCCAGCGCGTCGCCGCGCGGATCTACGACCCGCGCCGGGCCGAGGTCTACCAGCGGGTGGGCATCCCCACCGTGGCTACCGTGCGCTGGACGGCCGACCAGATGCTGCGCAGGCTGGTGCCGGACGGGGCGGAGTCGCTCTGGCGCGACCCCACGGGGAAGATCGTGCTGGCCGAGATGGCCTACTCCGAGCGCTGGCTCGGCGAGAAGGTCAAGGCGCTCGAGCAGTCCACCGGGGCCAGGATCGCGTTCATCTCCCGGCTCGGCCAGGCCCTGGTACCGGAACCGGGCACCGTGCTGCAGGAGGGCGACCTGATCCACGTGATCACCGAGGAGTCCGACCTCGAGCGCATCACCGCGGAGCTCGCCAAGCGGGCCGAAGGAGGCCGCTGATGCGGGTGGCGATAGCCGGCGCCGGCGCGGTCGGCAAGTCCATCGCCGCCGAGCTGCTGGAAAACGGGCACGAGGTCCTGCTCATCGACAGGAACTCCCGTGCGATCCAGGTGGACAGCGTGCCCCGCGCGGAATGGCTGCTCGCCGACGCCTGCGAAATCACCTCGCTGGACGACGCCGGCCTGGAACGCTGCAACGTGGTGATCTGCGCGACGGGCGACGACAAGGTGAACCTGGTCGTCTCGCTGCTGGCCAAGACCGAATACGGCGTGCCGCGGGTCGTCGCCCGGGTGAACGACCCCAAGAACGAGTGGCTGTTCAACGAGTCGTGGGGCATCGACGTCGCCGTGTCCACACCGAGGCTGCTGTCCGCGCTGGTCGAGGAGGCGGTCAGCGTCGGCGATCTGGTCAGGCTGATGACGTTCCGGCAGAGCGAGGCGAACCTGGTGGAGCTGACCATGCCGGCCGATGCCCCGCTGTCCGGGCAGCGGGTCGGCGACATCGACTGGCCGGTCGACACCGCGCTGGTGGCCATCCTGCGCGAGGGCCGGGTGATCGTGCCGCACGACGACGATCCGCTGGAACCCGGCGACGAGCTGCTGTTCGTCACGAACGAGGACGTCGAGGACCAGCTGGGCGAGCTGCTGTCCGCCCAGTGAGCTCAGGGCTCAGCGGGTCTCGGTGATCTCCGGGCCCCGGTCGAACGGGCTGGGGTACTGACCGCGCTCTTCGGTCTCCGCCATCTCCCGCTCGATCGCCTCGCGCATCTCGGGTGGAAGCTGGATCTCCAGCAGGTCACGCGGCGGCGCCGGATGATCGCCGCGCACCACCACGATGTCGGCGAAGAGCTCTTCCAGCTGCCGGGCCTGCTCCGGGTTGCTGGCCGCCTGCCCGCTGATCGTCCCGCGCAGCAGCCACCGCGGGCCATCCACCCCGAAGTACCTGGCCGGCTGCAGGTCCGTCTGTCCGCCGCCTGGTTCGGAGGGTACCCGGGCCCGCAGTTCGGTGCCGAACGGCCCGGCGGCCTCCTCGGCCTGCCCGCCGAGGTTGCGGATCTCTTGGGCCAGCTCGCCCAGGACCTCCTCCCACAGATCGCCGCTCTTGGGCGCGGCGAACGCCTGCACCTGCAGGCTGCTGCTGCCGATGGTCACGCTGGCCGCGACGATCTGCTCCCCGGCCACGTTGAGCTGGACCTCCTGCTCGGGGTTGACCGGGATGAGCAGGCTGCCGAGATCGACTCGCTCCCGCTGCGGATACCGCTCGGCGGAATCCCACGGGCCTGAACCCGCTACCTCCTCGCCGCCCTGATCGGCGGCTGGCTGGCCGGCCTGCCCGGTCACGGCGTGCCGCCCGACGTAGTCGTCGTCGCCGTCGTCCGGGTCCTCAGCCGCGTCATCATCGCCGGACCCGGCCAGCTCATCGTCGCCGACGGGCCCCGGGTCCGTTGTGCCCTCGGGCCTCGGCCTGTGCTCGCCTGCCTGACGGCGTCGCCGGAACACTCTGCTCGCTCCTTACGATCCTCGTGCCGATGCCGGCGTGTCCTGGCCGGCGGCATCGGCTGCCGCTCCCGCGTGCCCGCCGGTTGACCCGAAGCCCCTGTCGCCCCGCGCCGATCCCGGCAGGATTTCAGCCTCGTGGAACCGGGCCTGCTCCACGCGCTGGATCACCAGTTGCGCGATCCGGTCACCGCGGGCGAAGCGCACCGTGCGGGCGGTATCCGTGTTCAGCATCGTGACCTTGATCTCGCCCCGGTATCCGGCGTCTACGGTTCCAGGCGCGTTCACGATCGTGACCCCGTGCCTGGCCGCGAGGCCCGATCGCGGGTGGACGAAGGCGGCGTAGCCCGCGGGCAGGGCTATCGCCAGTCCGGTGGGAACGATGGCGCGCTGGCCCGGGGCCAGCTCGACATCGGCCGCCGCGACCAGATCGGCTCCGGCGTCCCCCGGGTGAGCGTACCCGGGCAGCGGCAGTCCCGGATCCAGGCGCCTGATCAGCACGTCCGGCCGGCCTGGCCGAATCGTCTTGCATTGCGTTCACCTGCAGACCTTACATCGGCGCATGCTCGTCACCGGGATTCTCGCCGGTCTCGTGTTCGCCGGCCCCGTGCTCCTCACCGCGGTCCGGCGGCCTGCGCAGCTCGGGCCAGGCCCGCGTGATCGCGGCGGCGGTGGGCACCGCGACGACCGCGCCGGGGATGCCCGCGACAATCCCGCCGACGGCGAGCACGAGGATGACCGCCAGCGGGTGCAGCCGGATGATGCGCCCGACCACCTGCGGCTGGAGCAGGTGGCCGTCCAGCTGGTTCTCCAGCAGGAACACCACCAGCAAGATGACGGCCGGGACCCACCCCCTGGTCGCCAGCGTCACGCCGATGGCCAGCACGCCGGCCACCAGGATCCCGACCAGCGGCACGAACGCGGCGAGGAATACCACGGCGACCAGCGGTATCACCAGCGGGACCCGCAGCAGCCACAGGGTCAGGCCGATGACCACGGAATGGATCAACGCGATCAGCACCGTCCCGCGCACGTAGCTCACCAGCACCTGCCACGCGGCCCGGCCAGCCCGGTCGGCCCGGTCGGCCCGGTCCGGGGCGAGGAAACCGGTCAGCCAGGCCCAGATCCGGTCGCCGTCCTTGATCAGGAAGAACCCCACGAACAGGGTGAGAATGGTCCCGGCCACGATCTCGACGACGTACTTGCCGCCGGTCAGCACGGTCCCTGCCACCTGCGACTTGTGCGCCTTTATCTCGTTGACGGCGTTATTCACCAGCTGCTCCAGGCGCGTCCGCCTGACGTGGAAAGGCGGCCCGGCCAGCCAGGACTGGACCTGATGCCCGAAGTGCGTGACGTCGCTGACCAGCGTCGGGTATTCCGCGCTGACCCGCACCCCGATCAGGGTGCTCAGGCCGGCGATGACCGCGATGGCAGTCAGCAAGGAGCACCAGGTGGCCAGGATTGGCGGCATCCCGGTCCGCTTCAGCCGGGTGGTCAGCGGCTGCAGCAGCGCCGTCAGCAGCAGCGCGGCCACGCACGGCAGCACCACGATCCGCAGCGCGCTGGCGATCCTGGCGATCACGTACAGCAGCAGCCCGAGCAGCAGCAGCCGCCACGACCATCCGGCCGCGGTCTGCAGCCACCTCGGCACCTGCCCGTGCGGGGTGCTGTCGGGCCGGGCCGGCGCGGCGCCAGGCCTGCCGTCCGGAGCATCCCGCGGCGGCGCGGACGTGGTCGTGGTCGCGGCGCGCCGCGCCCCCCGTTCGCCGCGCCAGATCCGCCAGGCCATGCTCCCACCTAACCAACTACCGTAGACCCATGCGCGACTACCGCGAACGGCTGCAGGTGCCCGCCTCCTGGTGGCTGGTCGCCGGCGGGTGCGTTCTCATCCTCGGCACCGAGCTGTTCGCCGGCTACAGCGTGACGGTGGGCTTGGTGTTCTACATTGTCCTCGCCCTGATCTGCAGCGCCACGCTGCTGCACTGGGGCGGCGTGGCAGTCGAGGTGAGCGGCGGTGAGCTGCGCGTGCACACACCCCGGCCACTGCTGGCCAGGGTCCGCGACGCGATGGCCGCCAGGCTGCCCTGGCATCGGCGCCGGGCCGTGCCGACGGTCGCGATCCGGGTGCCGCTGGCCACGGCCGGCCAGGTGCGGCCGCTGGACCAGGCGCAGACCCGGGTGATGCGCGGGCCGCGCGCGAACCCCGCTGCCTACCTGCTGATCAGGCCCTACCTCAGGGAGTCCGTGTACGTCGAGGTTATCGGGGCAGATGCCCGGTGGCCGTACCTGCTGATCGGCACCCGGCACCCGGTCAGGCTGGCCGACGCGATCGAGAGATCGCGGGCCGCGATGGCCGCCTAGGACGAGCGCCGGCCTGCCCGGCCGCGTGAGATGATCAGAGCCGCCGAGCACCGGCCAGGCAAGCCGGGACGGCATCAAGAGAGCCGCCGAGCACCGGCCAGGCAGCCGGGACGGCGTCAGGGAGGATTTCGATGGCTGACAATCGCCCGGATATCGCCAGCCGCGCGGCCGGCGCGCTGGCCGCCGTGGCCGCCGGATTCGTCACCCGCAAGGCGATGAGCGCCGCCTGGAAGAAGATCACCGGCAAGGAGCCGCCCGCGCACCCCGAGGATCCGGATGTCGCATTCCTCGAGGCCGTGAGCTGGGCCGCGATGATCGCCGTCGCCATGGCAACGGCCCGGCTGCTGGCGACCCGGGTGGCGACCCGGCGGATGGTATCCGCGCAGAGCGCGCCCGCCGAAGAGCCTGAGTGACCGCACCCCTTCGCGTTCTGCCCGGCCGCGGCCGGCCCCAATCTGCCCGGCGGCGGCCGGCCCTAGGAGGCGCGTCCGGCCTCGCGGGTTAAGATATGTCTCGACTTTGCCCCCGATGCAGGCGGGAGCGAAGCAGTGAAGCGAAGGAGGACGATCATGGACGCTGCGGAACCTCCGGCCCGGCAGGAGCCTCCGGCCATGCGCGCATCCGACCAGGACAGGGACGAGGCCACCGTCTGCCTGCAGACCGCGTTCGCGGAGGGCAGGCTGGACGACGCCGAGTTCGACCGGCGGATGCGCTCGGCGCTCACCGCGGTGACCCGCCAGGAACTCGACAGGCTCGCCGCGGACCTTCCCGCCGCGCCCGGCGCGGCGCCGGCCGCGGCAGGGGCGAAGCCGGGAAAGTACGCGGTCGCGTACAAGAACTCGATCCGCCGCGGCGGCGGCTGGCGGGTCCCTGACCGTTTCACGCCCGTGGTGTACAAGGGCAGTGGCTGGATCGACCTGCGCGCGGCCGAGCTCACCGGGCCGGTGACCTCCGTCGTCGCCATCGCCTACAAGTCGCGCATCGACATCCTCGTGCCCCCGGGCGTGCGGGTGGAGATGGACGGGTTCGGCGTGTCCAAGGGGTGGTCGGCCGAGGAGGAATGGGAGAGCCAGCTGCCGGCGGACGCCCCCGTGGTGCACATCCGCGGTATTGCCTACAAGGGCACGATCGAGACCAGGACCCGGCCGCCGGGGACCGAGCCCGCGCTCGGCCGGTAGCCGCAGCCGCCAGGGTCAGCCGACCTCGTTGCCGTACATGGTGCCGAGCGGGTCGGCGATCAGTTCGACGCGGGCCCCGTCGGGGTCGTTGAAGTACAGCGACGTGCCGCTTTCTTCCTGGTAGCCCACCCCGGCCTCGTAGAGCTTGTCGCGCAGCCGGGCCCAGCGTTCGGGCTCGACCGAGATCGCCACGTGGTGCAGCCCGCCGAGTACCTCGTCGTACGGTCCGAGATCCAGGCCGGGAAAGTCGAAGAACGCCAGCAGGTTGCCGTTGCCGATGTCGAAGAAGAAGTGGTTGGAGCCCGCGTAGTCGCGGTTCTCGAAGATCTCCGTGAGCGGGAACTCGAGCAGCCCCTGGTAGAAGCCGATCGTGCGCTCGACATCGGAGGACAGCAGGGCGACGTGATGCACGCCGCGCGCGGAACTGGCTGGCGGCTGGCTTGAAGGTACTGCGACCGCAGCCGGTCCCGCTCGGCACCGATCGCAGCCAGGTCGGGCCCGGCTGAGGCGTCGTCGTTCATGACTGTCTTTCTCCCGTCAGGTCGGTGAGCCCGCCGCGGCCCCGGTCACCTGGTCTCCCCAGCGAGCCCGCGCGCCCTCCAGGTCGAGCGGGGCAATCATGTCGCCGTGGCTCAGCTCACTCTCCCAGTCCTGCTCCGGTACCCGCCACATAACCTCGAACTCGATGCCGTCCGGATCCTTGGCGTACAGCGACTTGGACACCCGGTGATCGCTCGCCCCGACCAGCGCGCCGGCCCCGCTCAGCCTGCTCCGGATGTCGGCCAGGTCGGACAGCGTGCCCACCTCCCACGCCAGGTGGTAGAGGCCGACCCGCCGTTCGGCGGCAGGCGGGGCGGGACCGACCGCGAACAGGCCCAGGTCGTGGTCGTTGGCGGAGTCGGGTGCGCGCAGGAAGGCGGCCCGCCCCGGGATCTCGGTGCGGACCTCGAAGCCGAGCGTCCCGCGGTAGAACTCGACCGCGCGGGACAGGTCACTGACGTAGAGCACGGCGTGGTTGAGACGGCGAACGGGCATGACAGGCGTCTTTCTGGGATGGCGACCGTGGTTACCCGACTGTATCTCCGGCCCGCGGCCCGGTGCAGCCCGCGACTAGCCGCACCGGCTCGCGCTGCTCTACCCCGGGCTGCTTGACTAGGCGCGTGACACTCTCGCTGCCGGTGGGCGACGACGCCAACGCGCTGCTGTCGCGCAGTCCGCTCGCGCTGCTGATCGGGATGCTGCTGGATCAGCAGGTGACGATAGAAAAAGCGTTCAGTTCACCGGCCGTCCTGGTGGAACGGCTGGGGCACGAGCCGGACGCCGCCGAGCTGGCCGGCTACGACCCCGAGGCCCTGGCCGCGGTGTTCGCGCAGCCGCCCGCGCTGCACCGGTACCCGCGGGCCATGGCGGCCCGGGCGCAGGAACTGTGCCGCCTGATCGCTGATCGCTATGACGGTGACCCGGAGCGGATCTGGTCCGGAGCCAGGTCCGGGGCCGAGCTGATCACGCGCGTGGCTGAGCTGCCCGGATTCGGGGCCCAGAAGGCGCAGATCTTCGTCGCCCTGCTGGGCAAGCAGCTCGGCGTCCGGCCGAAGGGATGGCGCACGGCGGCCGGGCCGTTCGGCGACCGGGGTTCCTACCGTTCGGTGGCCGACATCGTCGATGCAGACTCCCTGGCCCGGGTGCGCGCGTACAAGCAGAAGATAAAGGCAGCCGCCAGGGCCCAGGTGTGACCTCGGCCCTAGTTGCCGAGCTGACGGCGGCGACGCTGCTCACGCAGCCTGCGGCGCTGGGACGGGTCGAGCATGAGGTAGGCGGCGGCCGGTATCGCTATCGCGGCCGCGATGATCAGTACCACCGCCCACGCGGGCAGCACCACCAGCAGGATCAGACCGATGATGATCCCGCCGATCGCGAACTTCATATGGTTGGTCATCTTTGCCTTCCCTGGCCCAGCCGGGGCCGCCATTCCGTGAACCGCATTACCCCACTGAACCACATCTCGTCCCCCAGGTAGTAAACGCCTGGCCATGCCGTTTGTGTTCCGGCGGCCTCGGCCCGCCGCCTAGCGGCCTGCCGCGTAGCCCTGCATCCCCCGCGGGTTCGCGGCCGCGTAGAGGAACCCGCCGGACCGGGCCACCGCGCTGATCCGGCCGAGCGACCACGGCGGCACGACCGTGACATCGTGCCCGCGGGCGCGGAGCGCGGCGATCACGTCCGGGCCGGCCCGCTCCTCGACGTTGACCGCCAGCGGGCAGGATTCGCGCGGGTAGAACGAGGAAGGGAAGTGCCGGGTGTGGAAGGCCGGCGCGTCGATCGCCTGCTGCAGGTTCATGCCGAACTGCACGTGGTTGACGAAGAACGGCACCGTCCACTGGTCCTGCTGGTCCCCGCCCGGCGTGCCGAACGCCAGGTAGGGCTCGCCGTCGCGCAGCACCAGGCCGGGGCTGAGCGTGGTGCGCGGCCGCTTGCCGGGGGCCAGCGTGCCGGGCAGCCCGGGCGTGAGGGTGAACATCTGCGCCCTGGTGCCCAGGCAGAAGCCGAGGCCGGGGATCACCGGCGAGCTCTGCAGCCAGCCGCCGCTCGGCGTGGCCGACACCAGGTTCCCGAACCTGTCCGCCACGTCCAGGTGGCAGGTGTCGCCCGCCAGGGGGGCCGTGCCGGCGGCCCGGCTCAGCGGCTCTCCGGTGCCCGGGTCGAGCGGCGGCGGGCCGACGTCGGCCGCCCCGGGCGCACCGGGCGGGGCCGACGCGAACGCTGGCAGCCTGGGGGTGCGGCCGCCGGGCGCCCCCGGGACAAGGCCGGCCCGGGCCAGGTCGCCGACCAGCTCGCGGCGCTGCGCCGTGTACCCGGGCGAGAGCAGGTCGCCGAGCGGGACATCGGTGAACCGCGGGTCGCCGTACCACGCCTCCCGGTCCGCGAAGGCGAGCTTGGCGCACTCCACCACGGTGTGGATGAACTCGGCGCTGCCCGGGCCCATGCCGGCCAGGTCGAACCCGGACAGCAGCGCCAGCTGCTGCAAGAACACCGGACCCTGCCCCCAGGGCGGGGTCTTGCACACGGTCAGCCCGTGGTAATCGAGGGTCGCCGGCGGCTCGGCGGCGGGCTGCCAGCGGGCCAGGTCGTCGTAGCCGAGCAGCGCGCGGTGGCGCTGCCCGGTGACGTCCAGCACCTCCGCCCCGGCCAGGTAGTCCGCGATGGCCTCGGCGACGAAGCCGGCGTAGAACGCCCGCCGCGCCGACTCGATCTGCTCATCCCGGTCCGGCCCCGCGGCCTCGGCCTCGGCCAGGACGCGGCGGTAGGTGGCGGCCAGCACCGGGTTGGCGAACCTGGACCCGGGGGCAGGCACGCCGGCCGCGCCTTCGCCTGCCAGGTAGATCTCGGCCGAGGACGGCCAGTGCGCGCGGAACAGCTCGGCGACGCTCGCGATGCCCGCGCTGATCGCGGGCAGCACCGGGTAACCCCCTGCCGCGTACCCGATCGCATGCTCCATCACGGACCGCAGCGGCAGGCGGCCGTGGTCACGCAGCAGCATCATCCAGGTGCCGAACGCGGCGGGCACGCAAGCGGCCAGCAGGCCATTGCCCGGCACGAGATCCAGGCCGAGCAGGCCGAACGCCGCCAGCGTGGCCGCCGCGGGCGCCGGCCCCTGGCCGCTGAGGACGAAGGCCCCGCCGCGCGCCGCGTCGAACCCGATGACCGGCACCTCGCCGCCGGGCCCGTTCAGGTGCGGTTCGACCACCTGCAGCACCAGGCCGGCGGCGACGGCGGCGTCGAACGCGTTGCCGTCCTGCTCGAGCACGGCCATCCCGGCCGCCGAGGCCAGCCAGTGCGTCGAGGCCACCATCCCGAACGTGCCGGCCAGCTCGGGCCGGGTGGTGAAGGGGAATGTCATCGCCCCACGACGTTAGCGCGGGCAAGTACGGCCGGATGAGGCGGCCCGCGGTCTGCGGGCGGTACCCTGTGGCCGCATGGAAGACCTACCCCGGCGGCTGCGCGCCGTGTGCGACCTGCACGTAGCCGAGGCTCGCGAGGCGAGCGGCCGCCATGAATACGACGGCGAGATCCAGGATCTGTCCCCGGACGGCATCCAGTCCGGGCTGACCCGGCTTGAGCAGGCGCGAGCCCGCGGCGACAGCCTGGACGACCGGCACGACGAGGCGCACCTGACCGCGTTCGAGAACCTCTCCCTGGTCGAGTTCGGCGAGCTCGGGCTGCACCGCCGCAATCCGCTGTTTCACCTCGGCGAGCTCGACCTGGCCAGCTATGAGCGGGACTACGCGCCGCTGCCGCAGCGGGCCGCGGCCCGGCTGGCGCACCTGGCCGCGTGGCCGCGGGCTGCCGACAACGCCGTGGCCGCGCTCGACCAGGTCAGCGGGCCGGTGGCCGCGGCGCTGCTGAAAGCCGCCCGGGGGCTCGCGAGGGGCATCCCGGACGACGCGGATGAGCAGACGCGGGCCGCGGCGCTGGCCGCGCACGGGCGGCTGGTGGCGCACCTGGAGGAGGCGGCCGCCGGGGAAGGCCCGGACACGGCGCTCGGCGCGGCCGGGCTGACCGCGCTGATGGGCAGCGCGGAGGGCCTGGCGCTGGATCTGGGCCGACTGGCCGAACGAGCCGACGCCGAACGGGACCGGCTGCGCAGCCGGCTCGCCGACAGCTGTGCCCGGATCGACCCGGGCAGGCCGCCGCTTGAGGTCGCTCACGAGCTGGTCCGTGATCATCCCGAAGCCGGCGGCGTGATCGACGCGGCCAGCCGCTGGACCGCGCGGGCTATCGAGTTCACCCGCGACCACGACCTGATGCCCTATCACGACGGCGAGTGCCTGGTCGGGCTGGCTCCGCCGGCCCGCCGCTGGGCCATGGCCATGATGTGCGCGAGCGCGCCGGGCGAGCCTGAGGCGCCGTCCTGGTACTACATCACCCCGCCCGACGAGTCCTGGCCGACCCGCGAGATCGAGGACTGGCTCGAGGTGTTCAGCGCTACCACGTTGCCCGGGATCACCGTGCACGAGGTGGCGCCCGGGCACTTCTCGCACGGCCGGGCGCTCCGCCGGGCGCCGAGCGCGGTCCGGCGGGTGCTGCAGTCGGCCGCGTTCTTGGAGGGATGGGCGCACTACGCCGAGGAAATGTGCGTCGAGGAGGGCTTCTGCTCGTCCGATCCGCGGTTCGCGGTCGGGGTCTGGCTGGAAGCCCTCGTCCGGGTCACCAGGCTGGCCTGCGCCATCGGCGTGCACACCGCCGGGATGACGGTCGAGGAGGGGGCGCGCAGGTTCGAGGCCGATACCCACCTGACCGGTTCTGCCGCGCGTTCGGAGGCGCAGCGGGCCACGTTCGATCCGACCTACGGCCGTTACACCTGGGGCAAACTCATGATCATGGACCTGCGGGAGCGGGCCAGGAAGGACTGGGGCGCAGGCTTCACGCTGCGCAGGTTCCACGCCGCGCTGATGGAGCTGGGATCGCCGCCGCTCGGGCTGCTGGGCACCGCGATCGAGCGCGGGTAGCCCGGAGCGCGACAGGGTCCCCCGGTTATTACTCCGGGGGACCCTCGCCTCCTTTTCGCGGCTCGCCGATAACCCGCGAATGGGTCTGCTGCCTAAGGATGGACCTTCCAGTACCCGGCCGAACTGCCGGTGGTCACGGGGAAACAACCACCCAGTTCGTGGCCGTATTTCCGGTGGTTACGGTCTGGAATCCTACGGGACCGCTGTTGCGCACCCGCAGCCACAGGTGGGTCTTCACATTCTGGTACCTGAACACCCTGCCGGGCGTGATGACGACTCTGGTCCAGCGCTGGCTGGCGAAGCCGTTGACGCCGTGCCGCGGCGTCAGCGTCACATCCGCGCCGGGGCTGAGGGACCGGCTGGTCAGGGCCAGCAGCCCGTTCACTGAGATGAAGCTGCGCACTCCGGGGGTGGACGTGCCGCAAGAAAGCCACGTGGTCGTGCGGTTTACCCGCGTCCTCAGGATCGCGGCCGCCCCGGAAGTGGCCACGTTTGGTGTCCCTACCATGAACTTGGTGGGCATAGCGCGGATGGTGACCCTAGGGCACAAGGCCAGGTCGCCGGTGGCGTGGCCGGCGACAGTCGCGCCGGCGCTGGCTGCACCGACGGTGGCAAGAAGGGTTGCCGCGGCGAGCAGCCCCGCCCCGAGCGTGGTAATTAAGCGTCGCATGATAACTGTTTCCCCTTTGTGATCGTTCTTCCGCTTCTTTTGCGCGGCTGGCCTGCCGGCCTGATCCGGCCTGACCTCCCCTCGAATCCACGGACAGGCCGCTAATTGCGGCGGCAATGCCTTTCCCCATGGCGACCCTGGTCGGACCGTAGGCATCACAACCGCCGCCGTTCTTACGGCGCAGCTAATTCCCTTTTACCTTCTTATTACCTTCGGTTTACCTTTTTGTGACTCCCCGATTATTTCCCCAATAAACGCTCTAATGCGGCCCCGGAATCCTGTCAACAGCTGGCTAGCAAGATGTAGCCTTCTCGCCAGCTTCGAGGCAGGGTCGTGACCGCTGCGGGACGCGAGGACCCGCACGGCATGGCAGAGCCAGATCAGGGAGGGCCGGCTGTGTCGCACCCCATGACTCGGGCCTGCACTGATGCGCAGTACGGTGAGGGCATCATCACGCAGCCCGGTAGACGCGAGGATGCCATGCTCAGATTGCGCGGCCGGTCAGGCCGTCAGCCGCGGATGGCCGCGGCGGCGCTCAGCGCGACCGCTCTCGCCGTCACGCTGGGCACGGCAGGCTGCGCCACGAGCGCGATCGCCGGGCAGGCTCCCGCGGTCCAGGCGGCGACGGCTTACGTCCCGATGCCGGTCACTCCCGGGCTGACCCCGGCCTACCTGGTGATCAGGAACTTCACCAGCCATCCGGACAGCCTGATCTCGGTGCGCACCAGCGCCGGCGGGCGGGTGATCTTCCAGGTGCCCGTCGCCGCCGACGGCGCCCAGATGCGCACCGCGGCCGCCATCAGCCTGCCGGCCAACACGACCGTACGGCTGGTCCCCGACGGCCCGCACCTGCTGATCAGCGGCATCGGGCCGCTGCGGAACGGCAAGGTGATCACGCTGACCCTGACCTTCAGGCATGCCAGCCCGGTGCGGGTGCCGGCGCTGGTCACCGACCCCTCGCAGTCCGACGGCAACACCAACTACTTCATGAACTGACTATGGGACAGCTGATCCTGCTCAGGCACGGCGAGACCGAGTGGAGCGCGGCCGGCCGACACACCGGCCGCACCGACATCCCGCTCACCCCCCGCGGCGAGGTCGTCGCGGCCGAGCTGGCCGGGCCGATTTCACGGCTGCCGATCCGGGCCGCGTTCACCAGCCCGGCCAAGCGCACGGTGCGCACCGCCGAGCTGGCCGGGCTGGCCGACGCGACGCCGGACCCGGACCTGTGGGAGTGGGACTACGGCGGCTACGAAGGCCGCACCACGGCCGAGATCCGGTCGGAGCGCCCCGGCTGGTACCTCTGGCGGGATGGGGTCATCCCTGGCGATGCCGAGCATCCGGGCGAGAGCATCGCCGAGGTAGGCGCCCGGGCGGACGCGGTGCTCGGCCGGGTACGGCCGCTGCTGAGCGGGAACAGCGGCGACGTGGTCCTGGTGGGTCACGGCCACATGCTGCGCGTGCTCACCGCCCGCTGGCTCGGCCTCGCTCCGGCCGACGGGCGGCTGTTCAGGCTGGATACCGGGACCATCTGCACGCTCGCCGCCGAGCATGACGAGCCGGTCATCACCAGCTGGAACGTCCCGCCACGGTAGCGCCCGGCTAGCAGGCAGTCACGACGCGGTCCGCAAGCTCGCGGCCCGGGGCCACCGCGCGGGCGTTGACCTCGTCGGATCCGGCCACGAAACGCTCGGCGGCCTCGGGCGCCTTCCCCCACCTGACGTGCCGGGCAACCAGCCGCCTGCGCCGCTGCGCGGCGTCGAGGTCGAACCCACCACACCTCGTCAAGCAGGCCGCGGACCATGGTCCACGGCGGCTCGTCGAACAGCAGGTAGTTGCCTTCGGTGATCACCAGGCGGGCGTCCGGCCGGACCGGGATGCTGCCGGCGACGGGCTGCTCCAGCCTTCGTCCGAACGCGGGCGCGTAGACCGTGACGCCAGGCTCGGCCGAGCGGATGCGGCCCAGCAGGGCCAGGTAGCCGGCCGCGTCGAAGGTGTCGGGCGCGCCCTTGCGGCCGAGCCGCCCGAGCCGTATCAGTTCCGCGTCGGCCAGGTGGAAGCCGTCCATCGGCACCACCACGGCGGCCCGGCCTGCCCGCCGGGCCAGCCGGGCAGCGAGCGCGCTCTTGCCCGCGCCCGGCGGCCCGGCCAGTCCGAGAATGCGCCGCGGCCCCGGACGGGCCGCCAGTTCGGCGGCGCGGTCCAGCGCGGCGGCGGTGCTCATCGCCGGGCGGCTGCTGTCGGGCACGACCGCGGGTGACCCGTAGCCGCTAGCTGGCCGCGGCGGGCCTCGGGGCGGCCTGACGGTCCTGTCCCGAGGCGTCTTTCCTGGCCGCGCCGAAGATCCACCGAACCGTCGGCTCATAGACAAGCCGGCCGGGCAGCCCCGCCGCGGCGCGGTGCGCGGTGCGCAGCGCGGCGGTGGCGGCCAGATCGCCCGGCGGGCTGCCCGGCGTACCGTACATCCGCCGGGCCCAGCGCGGCAGGGTGGCGAAGGCGAGCGTGTTGACCGGCGGCACGATAATCCGCAGCGGCAGCAGCGAGCCGGGCACCGGCGGGTGGTAGGACAGTCGGAGCGCCTTCCTCGCCTCGGGGGTGGCCTGCAGCCGGGGACGGATCTCCTCGTAGTACGCGGCGAGCTCGGCCATGGAACCGGGTACCTGCGCCGGGTCCAGGCCGACCAGCGCGGCGCTGCGCCGCTGCTCGGCAACGAACGTGTCGAGGCCGGCCGGCGATACCGGCACCCCGCTTCGCTTCGCGATGTCGGCGTAGGAGTTGACCTCGCCGCAGTGCACCCAGAGCAGCAGTTCGGGCTCGTCCAGCCGGAACCTCGTGCCGTCGGGATCCGTGCCCCGCAGCGAGGCGTGGATCTTCCGGATCCGGCGCGCGGCCCGCTCGGCCTGGCCGGTGCTGCCGTACGTGCGGACCTCGACGAACTGGCTGGTGCGGATGAACCGGCCCAGGGCCTGCTTGCGGTCGAGGAACGCCGTGTTCTGCCAGGTGCCCCGCATCACCCGGGGATGCAGCGCCTGCAAGTAGAGCGCGCGGAACCCGGCCACCCACATCACCGGCTCGTTCATGATCTGCCAGGTCACCGAGCCCGGACCGAACAGGCCGTGTTCGGCGGCCGCCGGATCGGCGCTCTCCTGGTGACCGCTGGCGCCCCCGTCGGTCTCGGCCGATGCCATGGCGCGGCTCCCTTCCGTCAGCTTTCCGTCAGCGCGGGACGGTTTCCTCGCTGAGCCAGCTGAGGAAGGACGGCGAGCCCGCCACGATGGGCAGCGCGACGATCTCCGGCTCGTCATAGCTGTGCCGTTCGGTGAGAAAGGCCGTGAGCTCGCCGAGCCGGGCCGCGGGGAGCTTGAGCAGCACCAGCCACTCCTCGGCCCGCTCGATGCCGCCTTCCCACCAGTAGGTGCTCGCGACCGGCCCGGCCACCTGGGCGCACGCCGCCAGCCTCGCCTCGACGGCGGCACGCCCGAGTTCCATCGCCTCCGCCCGCGAGTCGGTGGTCGTCTGGACCTGGAGATATTCCTCCGCAGGGCCAGGCTCGCCGACGGGTGCCGCGCTGCCCTCAGCCGCCATGGCACAGGATGCTACGCCCGGCGGGACCTGGATACTGTCTCAACCTGGGCTGAACGCGGGTACCGTCGCGGCCGGCCGGTGGCCGTTCCGGATCCGCGCGCTGCCCGGGCTGCTCCCGGTGATCAGCTGAGCAGGTCAGCAGTTCGGGTGCACATGGGCAGATCAGATTCTGCGGCGTGTCGTGCGCCGACATCGCGGAACCGTCACAGGCATCCGATAGTGTGTTCGAAGAACATAATCAGCCCGGGCACGGACGGAGGTGAGCACCGGTGACCGCAGCCCGCCGGCCCGAGTCCCAGGAACAGATCCTGGAGGCCGCGGCGGCCTCGCTCACCGAGGCCGACATCCCGCCCGATGAGGAGGACTACGGCTGGCTCGACCCGGATGTCGCCCCTCCGGCGGAGCTGCTCACGCTCTCCGACGCGGAGTAGGAGGAATTGCTGGCCGACGCCCCGGCCCGGCCAGCGCGGCCGGCGTGGCCGCTGAGCTACCAGTCTGCGGCGGCCCGGGCGGGGCGCCGTGGCTGTCCGCGTCCCGGCCGGGCGACGGCGCCGGCGCAGGTCTTGAGTTCGCCGGCGGCCCGGGGGCCGGGTTTGTTGACGGCGGGCCGCTGGACACGCTGGCCGCCGGGATGACGCTGGCAAAGGCGATCGACGCCGTTACTGGCAAGCGGTCAACGTGAGCGAAGGGCCCCGGTTGCTTCCCCCGGGGCCCCTCGCTGCTTTTCGCGGCTCGCCGGCAAACCGCGAGAAAGGGTCTGCTGCCTAGGCGATCCCAAGTGTCCAGTCCGTGGCGGTACTGCCGGTGGTCACGGTCTGGCCCATGATCGGACCGCTATTGCGTATCCGCAGGAACTTGGGGGCGGTTGGTGTGCTGGTCTTTACATTCTGTAGTGTGATCGTGTTCGTGCCGGGGGAGGTGAGAATCCAGCGCTGGCTGGCGAAACCACCGTTCGTCGTCACCGTCACGTCCCCGCCGGCGCTGAAGGACCTGCTGGTCAGGGCTAGCCCTCCATTCAGCGAGGTGATGTCAAACTGACCCGCGTTCGGCCCGGTGGGGATTTGGGTGAAGCACCACGTGGTCGTGCCGTTGGCGGATGGCTTCAGCCGCACGGTTGACCCGGAAGAGACGTTGGTAGGTACCCCCGCGAAGTACTGGACGGTGCCCTGCTGGACGAAGATGGAGGAGAGGGTGCCTCCGCTGCAGGTGGTGCGGCGGGCTGCAGTCGGGCCGGCGCTAGCTGCGCCGGCGGTGGCAAGGACGGTTGCCGCGGCGAGCAGCCCGGCCGCGAGCATGGAAGTTAAGCGTTTCATGATAACTGTGCTCCTTTTGATTTTTCTTCCGCGTCTTTCGCGCGGCTGGCCTGCCAGGCCTGATCCAGCCTGACCTCCTCTCGAATCCACGGGCAGGCCGACAATAACTGCGGTAATGTCACCCCGATAGGCGATCCCTGCCCGGACCGCAGGCATGACAACCAGCGCCGTTTTCACGGCGCGGCTAAACTTATTGGACGTTCTTATCGCCCTCGGTTTACCCTCCGGTAACCCCCGGTTTCTTCCCCTGTAAATGCCTTAACGCGGTGCTGGGCTCCTGTCAACGGTTAGTTAGCAAGATGTAGCCGTCTCGCTACCCCGAGCATCACGCTGCCGACAGGCTGACCTGATACCCGGGCCAGCCTGTCGGGGGCAGCCACGTCTTAGCATTCCATTTACCTCCGCTCGTTTTCTTGGTGTACTCGATGCCCCCTTGTGGTGTGGTCCCGGGTCTTGTCGCATGGCCCGGGGCTCGAGGGGTCAGGCATCCCCCGCCCGCTTCCACGCGCAGCTGCCGGGCCGGCCGCCACGACGCCAGGTTCATCGGCCACGCGCCCGGATGCCCGGTGCACCTGTCTCGCTATGTCGAGGCTCCCTGCCAACTGGCGGACCATTGGCAGGCGCTGCAGGCGTGGGCGTCCGTGACCGCGCCGCTGAGCGAGTGCGCGGACCGGGACAGGGCATGGCTGGCCTGGTCGCGGGCCCTGGCCGACCCGGCGGAGAATTTCAGCTGCGGCCTGCGGCCGCGCTGTTCGGGCGGGCTACTGTGCTCTGAGTAGAGGAGATGACCGGATGCCGGTGAGCGGGTGGCTCCGCGTCGGCGTGGTGGTGGCGCTCACGGTGGCGGCGGCGGCGGTGGTTCCTGGGCGGGCACGGGCTGCCGCCGCGTGCGGGCATGTGGTGGGGCCGTTTCATCAGGCGAAGGCGCAGATCTGGCAGGCGAACGGCCGGCTGTTCGTGCCCCGGGGGATCACGGTGTCGGGGCTTGAGCACCCGGACTGGGCTGATTTCGTGGCCCGCGATCGTGACGAGATTGGTGCTGCCGCGTCGGCGTGGTGTGCGAACGTGGTGCGGTTGCAGGTGGGGGAGTGGAACCTGGTTAACTCGCCGGGGTTTGTGCACGCAATGCAGGCTGAGGTCGGCTACGCCGAGAGCCTCGGCCTGGCCGTGGTGATCAACGACCAGGCGGAGTGGAATCCCGAGAGTGAGCCGATGCCCACCGAGCTGTCCAAGACGTTCTGGCGGAGGGTAGCGCCGGTGTACGCCCGTGACCCGCTGGTGATCTTCGACGCGTTCAATGAGCCCAGCCTCGGCGCGTGGGGGTGCTGGCATGACGGCGGCGCGGCCTGCCCCCAGCCGGGGTTCACCGGGATGCAGGCGCTGGCGGCGCTGATCCGGCGGCACGCGCCGAACCTGATCTGGGTGGATGGGCCGTCGGTGGCGACCACGCTGACCCACGCGGGCGGCGCCACTCGCACGGTGCGGCTGGGTGCCGCGACGCTGGCGGGGGTGCAGTCGTGGCCGATCACCGGCGTGGCCCCGCGCGCCTACAGCATTCACCATCCGGGCGGGCCGCACACCCGGGCGAACTGGACGGCGAAGTTCGGGTACCTCGCCGCACAGCAGATCGCCCCGGTAGTGGTGGGTGAGACGACTCAATGGGCGGCCGCGAGGTCCGAGTGCTGGGATGACGCGCCGTGGCGGTACCCGGCGTACCTGAACTACCTGGCCGGGCTGCACATCGGGGCGACGGCGTGGTCGCTGGACCCGGGGGTGCTAGCAGGCACCAGCCCGGCCAAGCCGACGGGGTTCGGCGTGCGGGCTGACTGGCAGTGCGTGAACGCGGCAGACCCGGCCGCCAATCACAGCGCGGGAAAGAAGATCCGAGCCTGGTATGAGGAGCTGAGCGGGCCGTGATAGGCGCGACCGTCGAACAGGCACTCTCGCCTTGACAAGAACCCGCGGCTCCTGACACGTCGCAACCACTGGCCAGCGCCGATGTGCCCGGCATCGGACATGTGCTCAGGTGGTCGGTGTCCGGGCAGCACCGTTGCAGGGCCGTCAGGGTCGTTGCCGCTCCCGGCAGGAAATCACCGCCACTGCCACCTCCATCTCCACAGCCACCGCCTCTGCCACACCCACACCGACCCCCCTCACGGCCACCGCATCGATGACCCGCACACGCCCCAACATCGGCACCAATGTGGGTGTCATGGTCACCACCCTGCCCCACGCGCGGATCATCGTTGTCGCGCACTTCTCGGCTGGAAACGAGCAGAAGATCCGCCGTGCCGACGGTACTGGCCTGCGGACCGTCTGGTTCGCGACCGCTACCGCCGCGCCGGGATACCGGGTCAAGGTGGATGTCCGCGTGCATGCCCACGGCCAGAAGGCATCGAGTCGCACGTCGTTTACACCGCGCCTGAAGCCTCCTCCGCCGCCTTCACCTGCTCCGGCTCCTTCGACTTCGGCCGCGGCGCCAGCCGGGTGCTTCCCCAAGGCCAGCACCGGCAACTGCTACGAACCCGGCGAATTCTGCTCCTCCGCGGAACACGGACAGAGCGGCATCGCAGGTGACGTCAAGTCGATCACATGCGAGAACACCGATCCCGGCAGTACCTGGCACTGGGTGTGACCCAGCAGACCAAGGGTCGAGTTCCCCGGCTGGGTTCCGTGGGAAGGGTCAGCCTACATGCGTACAAAACGAAAGTTCTTACCGCTGTGCCGGTTCTGTCACCGGCTCAAGCAAGCCGAAGGCTGGATCCTGATCCAGGCCAGCCCAGGAGTCATGACCTGGACCACGCCGGCCGGCCGCCGCTACACCACCCTGCCCAGCAAGCACCCCACCTGATGATCGAGCGCGCCGCTACCGGAGGGACCGGCTGTTGGGCGGGAGCAGGTCCCGGAGCCTGGCCGAAGTGATGCTCAGCCGCGGGGTGGCTGCCACCGCCAGTCGGGCGGCCCGCCTTCCTCAGACACCACCCGGTTGCGGATGGTGCCGACTCCTTCGACCGTGACCTCGATGACGTCGCCGGGAATCAGCCAGACCGGCGGCGTGCGGGCGAAGCCGACCCCGCCCGGCGTACCGGTGGCGATGACGTCACCGGGGACCAGCGTGGTGAACGAGGAGAAGTACTCGACCGCGCTCGGCACGTCCACGATCAGCTGCGACGTCCGGGCAGACTGCATGACGTCGCCGTTCAGCGTGGTGGTGAGCGCGACGTCGGACACGTCCACCTCGTCGGTCGTCACCACCTCGGGGCCGATCGGCATGCTGGCGTCGAAGTTCTTGCCAGGCGTCCACTGCGTGCCAGCGCGCTGCCACTCGCGGGCAGAGGCGTCGTTCAGCACCACGAAGCCGGCCACCGCGTCCAGCGCCTTGCTGGCCGGGATGTACCGGCCGCCGGCGCCGATCACCAGGCCGAGCTCGCCCTCGTAGTCGAAGCGCTCGGTCAGGGCGGGCTTCACCAGGTCGGCGTACGGGCCGAGCACGGTGCCCCGGCCGCGCACGAACACGTCAGGCCAGCTGGGCACCTCGCCCCTGCTCTCGATCGCGTGATCGCTGTAGTTCACGCCCAGGCACAAGATGCGCTCGGGCGCCGGCACCGCCGGCCCGAAGTCCTCGGGCCCGTACTGCCGGCCGTCCCGGTTGACCAGCCCGCGGGCCGCGTCCGTCGCGGGCAGGCCGGCCTCCAGGAACGAGCGCAGCGAGGCCAGCCGCGGATCGCCGGTGGCCTCACCGACGTTGACGTATCCGGAGCGGCCGAGCACGTGCAGCCGCGGTCCGGCGGCGGTGGAAATGGTGGCGAGCCTCACCTGGGATCTCCTTATCGGTTAACCGGAGGCTATCGCAGGGCGGGCGCCGGGCCGGCGAGCACGCCGCGGTCAGCGTCCTCCCCCAGCAGCGAGCGCTCGCGGCCGGGGAGTCCCTGCCGGTCAGTCCGCCATCTGCTGGCACATCCAGGCCAGCGACATCGGGTACCGGTAGTCGATGGCCATGTGGGTGGCGTCGAACAACTCGAACCGGATCACGTCCCCGCCGATGCCGTTCTCCAGCAGCGCGTCACGGAAGGCCGTGGCGCCGAGGTCGAGGAACCACTCGTCCCGGGTGCCGGCGTCGATCCAGATGGCCCGCACGGAGCGCAGCGCGTCGGCGTACTTGGGCACCATCCGCACCGGGTCCCAGTCGAGCCAGCGCTGCCAGGCCTGCGGCCGCAGCACGCCGCTCCTCGAGTCGAACGGCAGCTCCACCGTGGCGTCCTCGCGCGCGGAGAAGCACGCGGCCACGCCCAGCGTCATCAGCAGCACGTGGTCCTCCTCCCTGGTGAACGAGACCCGGGAGGTGAAGTCCGCCCACCACCGCCAGATGTCGCCGTCATAGCCGCGCAGGTAACGCACGGCCTTGCCGAACTCCGGGACGTAGCAGAGCTCGTAGAGCGAATCGCCGGCGTGCGTGGCCAGCACCCCGAACAGGTCGGGCCGCAGCATCGGCGTGATCATGGCGCCGAACCCGCCGCTTGACTTGCCCGTGATCGCGCGGTGCGCCGGGTCGGCCTGGGTGCGGTACCGCGCGTCCACCCACGGCACCACCTCATCGCACAGGTAGGAGTGGTATTTCCCGGTGCCCGGCGAATCGACGAACTGGCTGCCGCCGTAGCGGGTCCAGGCGTCCACGTAGACCATGATCGCTGGCGGCGCCTCGCCGCGCGCGAAGACCGCGTCCGCCGTCTCCGGGAACGGCTGGCGGTAGGCGCTGCGGTTCGACCACATGGCGACGTGACCGGTGTAGCCCTGGATCACGTACACCGACGGGTAGCGCCGGCCGGGCTCGGCGTCGTAACCAGGCGGCACGTACACCCGCAGCGGCCGCTCGTAGGGGTCGCCGAGCGGGTTGCCGCGCAGCAGCTCGCTGGTGATGACGTGCTCGTCCATCCGTCCGGCAAGTTCGGCGGACCAGGGCAGCATGGTGTCTCCCTCGGTTGCTCATCGGTCCCCCATTCTTATACCGAACGGACCCGGGCCCGGCCATCACCCGCCAGCATCGGCCGCCCGGCCGGGAACAGCGGCTCGCCGGTGCTGGCGCGCGGGCGGCAAGATAGCGCCATGGAAGCGCGGATGACGGAGCAGGATCAGGCGGAGGACCGGTTCGCTGAGGCGGTGCGGGCGGTGCGCCCCGGCCATGCCGTGGCGGCCGACGGTGAGCCGGGACGCCAGCCGTCCGGGATCCAGGCACCAGGCCCGGTACCGGTCAGGCCAGGCTCCGCGCTCAGCGTCCCGGTCTGCCTGGAGCTGTTCGACGCGCAGCTGGGCAGCAGGCATCTCGACCTGGCGGCGGGCTGGCTGCGCGAGCGCGACCGCGGCTTCTACACGATCGGGTCGTCGGGGCACGAGGGGAACGCGGGTGTCGCCGCGGCGCTGCGGGTGACCGATCCCGCCCTGCTGCACTACCGGTCAGGCGCGTTCTACCTCACCAGGGCCTGCCAGGCGGGCCCGTCGCCGGATGCCCTGCGCGGCGGGCTGCGGGACGTGCTGCTCGGGCTGGTGGCGGCGGCCGCGGAGCCGATCGCCGGCGGCCGGCACAAGGTGTTCGGCCGCGCCGAGCTGGCGATCATCCCGCAGACCTCGACGATCGCCTCGCACCTGCCGCGGGCGGTCGGCCTGGCCTTCGCGGCCGAACGCGGGCACCGCCTGCCGGCCGCCCACGGGCCAGAGCCCTGGCGGGCCTGGCCGTCGGCCGGCTTGCCCGACGACGCGATCGTGGTGTGCTCGTTCGGTGACGCCTCGGTGAACCATTCCACCGCGGCTGGCGCGTTCAACACCGCCGCCTACTGCGCCTACCAGGGCCTGCCGCTACCGCTGCTGCTGGTGTGCGAGGACAACGGGCTCGGCATCAGCGTGCGGACGCCGCCCGGCTGGGTGCGGGCCGCCCTGTCGAGCCGTCCCGGCATCGCGTACTTCCACGCGGACGGCTCGGATCTGGCCGACGTCTACGACACCGCGGCGGCTGCCGCGGCGCACGTCCGGCAGCGCCGGGCGCCGGCGTTCCTGCACCTGTCGGTGACCAGGCTGGGCGGGCACGCCGGCTCGGACGCCGAGTCCGCCTACCGCAGCCCGGCCGACATCGCCGCCGCGCAGGCGCGCGACCCGCTGCTCGGCACCGCGCGGCTGCTGATCGAGGCGGGCGCGGCCACCGCCGACGAGGTGATCGCCCGCCGCGAGCGGTCGAAAGCCGCGGTGCTGGCGATGGCCGCCGAGCTGGCGGACGTGCCGCGGCTGACGACGGCGGCCCAGGTGATGGCGCCGCTGGCGCCGCGCCGTCCGACCGTGGTGGCCGCCCGCGCCGCGGTCGCCGCCCCGGCGGCGGAGCGGCAGCGCGTGTTCGCGGGCAGGCTGCCGGAGGACGCAGGCCCGCTCACGCTGGCCCAGTCGATCAACGCCGCGCTGGCCGACGCGCTCGCGGCGCGGCCGGAGATGCTGGTGTTCGGCGAGGACGTGGCGCGCAAGGGCGGGGTGTACGGGGTGACCAGGGGGCTGCTGCGCCGGTTCGGCGCGGGCCGGGTGTTCGACACCCCGCTGGACGAGCAGGCCATCCTGGGCCTCGCGCTCGGCGCCGGGCCTGGCCGGCATGCTGCCGGTGCCGGAGATCCAGTACCTGGCCTACCTGCACAACGCCGCCGACCAGATCCGCGGCGAGGCAGCCACGCTGTCCTTTTTCTCAGCTGGCCAGTTCCGGAACCCCGCGGTGGTGCGGATCGCGGGGCTGGGCTACCAGAAAGGGTTCGGCGGCCATTTCCACAACGACAACGCGGTCGCGGCGCTGCGCGACATCCCCGGCCTGGTCGTCGCGGTGCCGGCCCGGCCGGACGATGCCGCCGCGATGCTGCGTACCTGCCTGGCCGCCGCCGAGGCGGACGGCAGCGTCTGCGTGTTCCTCGAGCCGATCGCGCTCTATCACGAGCGCGACGCTCTGGAACCAGACGACGGCGGCTGGCTGGCCCCCTATCCCCCGCCGCCGGGAGACCGGGCGGCGGGGCACGTGCCGCTCGGCCGGGCCAGGGTGTACCCGGTCCCGCCCGGGCCTCCCGGCCTCACCATCATCACGTTCGGCAACGGGCTGCGGCTGAGCCTGCGGGTCGCGGCCCGGCTGGGCGCGTCCGGCGCAGGCTGCCGGGTGGTGGACCTGCGCTGGATCGCGCCGCTGCCCGTAGCCGACATCCTGCGGGAGGCGGCGATGACCGGCCGGGTGCTCATCGCCGACGAGACCAGGCGCTCCGGCGGCGTCTCCGAGGCCGTGGTCGCGGCGCTGGCCGACGGCGGGTTCGGCGGCCGCGTCGCCCGGGTGACGAGCGAGGACAGCTTCATCCCGCTCGGCGACGCGGCGGGGACCGTGCTGCTGTCCGAGCAGGCCATCGAGTCCGCCGCCCGCGACCTGCTGCGGCCAGGCTGAGGACACGGCCTGCCGCGCTCCCGGTGTGCGTAGGCTGCGAGCATGGCACCGGAGCAGACACACCTGAGCTACTTCCACCCGGCCGCCCGTCGCCTGCACCCGGCCGCCCGCAGCGGCGGCGGGCCGGCTGACGACCAGTTCCGGCCCGAGCCGGCCGACGTGCTCCGGCTCGGGCGGCGGCTGATGCGGCTGGCGGTAGGCGCGGCACGGGCCGAGGACCACCCGCTGCGCCGCGTGCTGCACGACCACCTGGGCCCCGGGGCCGGCAGCATGCCCACGGTCAGCGGATCGTGGCTGCAATACGACCACGTGAACGTGCAGATCGGCCTGGATGCCTGGCTCGCCGGGCCTGGGCGGCAGCACGAGCTGATCGGCATCACCGGCTTCCAGCATTCGATGTTCGGCCTGGCCGAGCTGGCCCAGCCGGGCGGGCACTACTCCGGGCTGGGCGTCGGGAACGTAGCCACCGTCGCCCTCCCGGCAGGCCCGGGCGGCCAGACCCGGCCGTGCGTCCGGTGCGCCCTCTACCTGATCAGCGAGGACGAGAACCGGTACGCGCTGCTGCTGCGCTCTCCGGATCATCCGGACCCGATGGAGGAGATCACCCTGGAGGTGGTCGCGAAGGACGCCGGGCAGGCGGAGCGAATCCTCGGCGAGGTGCGGCAGCTGACCGTCGAGCACAACGTCTTCCGCGGCCAGGTGATCGCCTTCGGCGGCGAGATGTTCGGGCATGGACGCGGCAGCATGCTGAGCTTCCTGGACCGGCCCCGGACCACTCGCGGCAACGTGGTGCTGCCGCCTGACCTGATCGAGGGAATTGAGCGGCAGGTTCTCGGCGTGCAGCGGCACGCGGGCCGGCTGCGCGCCAGCGGGCAGCACCTCAAGCGCGGCGTGCTGCTGTACGGCCCCCCGGGGACAGGCAAGACGCATACGCTCGGCTACCTCATGGGGCAGATGCCGCTGGCCACGATCGTCGTCCTGTCCGGAGCCGCGCTGCAGATGATCGGCAGCGCGTGCTCGGTGGCGCGGGTGCTGCAGCCGTCGGTCATCGTGGTCGAGGACGTGGACCTGATCGCCGAGCAGCGGATGCCGCACACGGGCGGGCACCCGCTGCTGTTCCAGCTGCTCAACGAGATGGACGGGCTCGGCGAGGACGTCGACGTGACGTTCCTGCTGACCACGAACCGGGCCGACATGCTGGAGGAGGCGCTGGCCCAGCGGCCAGGCCGGGTCGATCACGCGGCGGAACTGCCGCTCCCCGATGCCGAGGCCCGGGGCAGGCTGATCCGGCTCTACCAGGGGAACCTGGACCTGGATCCGGCCGGCCTGCCGGCGGTGATCGAGCGCACCGACGGGGTGACCGCGTCCTTCATCAAGGAGCTGCTGCGCAAGGCCGCGCTGTTCGCCGCCGAGGACGGGGCCGGGGCCGGGCCGAGGCGGCGCGCAGGGACGCCCCGCTGCGGGTGAGCGACGCGCACATGAGCGCGGCGCTCGACCAGCTGCTCGACACCCGCAACCAGCTCACCCGGGTGCTGCTCGGTGGCCAGCCTGCTCCAGGTGAGCCAGCAGGGCCGCGGTGACCGGGCCGGGGGCCTGGAGGTTGGCCAGGTGCGCGGCGCCGCGGATCACCGTGAGCCGGGCGCCGGTGACCTTCCTGGCGATCATCGCGCCGTGCCCGGGCGGCGTGGCCGGATCCTCGCTTGCCGCGATGACCAGGGTCGGCGCGGTGATCGAGCCGAGCACGGGGCGCAGGTCCATCGCGGCGATTGCCTCGCAGCAGCCCGCGTAGCCCTCCGGGTCGGTGCGGTCCAGCATCGCCGCGGCCAGGCGCCGGCCGGGCCGGACCGCCGGAACGACGGAGTGAACCAGCGGGCCAGCGCCTGCTCGGTGACCGGGCCCATCCCGGCCGTGCGCACCAGCCGGGCGCGGTCCAGCCAGCCCGAGGCCGGCGGCAGGCGGGCCGACGTGCAGCACAGGCCGAGCGCGGCGATCCGGGCGGGCGCGTGCGCCGCCACCCACATGCCGATCATGCCGCCGAGCGAGATCCCGGCGTAGTGCGCGCGGTCGATGCCGTGCCGGTCCAGCAGGTCGATCACCGCCAGGCCGAGGTCGCCGAGGCGGTACGGGCCCGGCGGCGCGTGCTGCGGCCCCGCGCCGTGCCCCGGCAGCTCGAAGCGCAGCAGCCGGAAGCGCGCGGCCAGCGCCGGAAGCTGCGGGCCCCAGACATCACGGGAGGTGCCGAGCGAGTTCGCCAGCACGAGCACCGGCCGGCGGCCGGCCCCTTCGAGCGAGGCGGCCAGGGTGATCCCTGGGCCGGCCGGGCGCTCAGACATCGAAGAAGACCGTCTCGCGCTCGCCCTGCAGCCGGATGTCGAACCGGAACCGTCCGGCACCGTCGGCCGCGGCGATCAGGGTGTCGCGCCGGCGCAGGGTCCGGCAGTGCGGACAGCACCGGGTCGGCGGCGTTGGCCGCTTCCTCGTCGGGAAAGTAGATCCTGGTCACGACCCGGTCGAGCAGGCCGCGCGCGAACACGGACACGTCCAGGTGCGGCGCCTCGGTGCGGCCGTCGCCGCAGGGCAGCGAGCCCGGGCGGCAGCGTGAGGATCCGGTACCCGCCGTCCGGCCCGGTGGGGCAGCGGCCGAACCCGCGGAAAGAGCCGGCGGCCGCGCTGGCGGCGCCGCCCGCACTGCTCCGCCGCGGGTCGTCGGGGTGCCCGAAACTCCCGTCCGGGGCGGCCTGCCACGTCTCGACCAGCGCGTCCGGCACCGGCTCCCCCGCGCCGTCGGTGACGAATCCCGCGATCGTGATCGCGCCCGGGGTCCCTTCCGGCACCACGTGCGGCCCGTCGGCCCAGGGCAGGGCGATGGCGAAGAACGGCCCGACGGTCTGCGACGGGGTGATGGGCAGGCCGGTCACCGGTCCTCCTCCGCGTTCTCCAACGGCGTGGCCTCACGGCCGCGCAGCACGATGTCCCAGGAGTAGGCCAGGGCCCACTCCGGCTCGGTGCGGGCGATGTCGAACTCCGCGACGAGCCGCTGGCGTCCCGGCCGGCTGGGCACCGAGTTGAGCACGGGGTCCAGCGGCTGCAGCGGGTCGCCGGGAAAGTACATCTGGGTGATCAGCCGCTGCGTGAACGACCGGCCGAACAGCGAGAAGTGGATGTGCGCCGGGCGCCAGGCGTTGGGGTGGTTGCGCCAGGGGTAGGCGCCGGGCTTGATCGTGACGAACCGGTACCGGCCCTCGTCGTCGGTGATGCAGCGGCCGAGGCCGGTGAAGTTCGGGTCGAGCGGCGCCGGGTGCTGGTCGGCCTGGTGCAGGTACCGGCCGGCCGCGTTCGTCTGCCAGATCTCGACCAGGCTGCGGCGCACCGGGTGCCCGTCGCCGTCCAGCACCCGGCCGGTCACGATGATCCGCTCGCCCTGCGGCTCGCCCGGGTGCCGGGTGGTGAGGTCGGCGTCGGCGGGCCGCACCCGGTCCTCGCCGAGCAGCGGCCCGGTGATCTCGGTCAGCCGGTGCGGCAGCAGCACGAGGGGCTGGCGCGGCGCGCGCCGCTGCGAGGACCGGTACGCGGCGAAGCCGGCCTGCGGGTGCACCCCGCGGGGCCGCTGGTAGGGCCGCAGCGTGAAGGCCGTGTTCACGGGCTGACCCCGAGGTTGCGCAGGGCGGTCAGCTCGAGCGCGGTGGGCGGCGCGATCGTGTCCAGGGAGCCGGCCGCGGCCAGCTCCCAGCCCGTGTTCGCGCGCACGTCGGCGGCCGGCACGTTCGGGTACAGCGCGGTCAGCATCAGCTCGCAGGTCTGCGGATCGGGCTCCAGGATGCCGAGGTCGGTGATGACCTGCCGCGGCCCGGCGCCGGTCAGCCCGAGCCGCGCCCGGTCGCCCGGGCCGGAGCCGAAGCCGACGGACGTGACGAAGTCCACCCGGCCGACGAAAGACCGCCGGGTCTGCCTGGTCACTACGATCACCTCCCGGCAGGACGCCGCGATCTCCGGTGCGCCGCCCGCGCCAGGCAGCCTGGTCACGGGCTCGGCGTAGTCAGCCCCGATGATCGTGGTGTTGATGTTCGCGAACCTGTCGATCTGGGCCGCGCCGAGGAACCCGACGTCGATCCGGCCCGGCTGCAGCCAGTAGTTGAAGATCTCCGGCACGCTGACCACTGAGTCCGCCGTCTCGGCCAGGACGCCATCGCCGATGGACAGCGGCAGCCAGCCGGGCTTGGCCCCGATCGCGCCCGATTCGTAGATGAGCACGAGCCGGGGCGAGTGCGTGGCCCGGGCCAGGTTGGCCGCCGCGCTCGGCAGGCCGATGCCGACGAAGCAGGTCAAGCGGCCCCGCAGCGCGCGCGAGGCGGCGACCGTCATCATCTCGTCCGCGGTGTAGCCCGCGGCCCCGGCCGGCCCGGTGTTCGCCGCCATGGCCTCCCGCCTCGTGCTCGCCTCGCGCGTCGTGCGGCATGCGCCCGTACGTACGCTACTCGTCCGGCCCTTCCGCGGCGAGCACCGGCTGCGCGACGGCGAACGCGCGGTTGGCGGCCGGGACCCCGGCGTACACGGCCACCTGCAGCAGCACCTCCCGGATCTGCTCCGCTGACAGCCCGTTGCGCAGCGCTGCCCGCACGTGCAGGGCCAGTTCCTGCTCCTGCCTGAGCACGGCGAGCGCGGTGAGCGTGATCATGCTGCGCTCGGCCCTGGACAGCCCGGGACGGGACCAGATCTCACCCCAGGCGTACCGGGTGATCAGGTCCTGGAACGGGGCCGTGAACGGCGTCGTGGCCGCGACCGCGCGGTCCACGTGGTCGTCCCCGAGCACGGCCCGGCGAACCGACATGCCTTCTCGTGCCCGTTCGGAATCGGTCATGGCGTTCTCCTCCCTGCCGCGGGCAGCCTACGGCGCAGGCCGACGGCGCAGCCCGGCCAGGCCCTCGGCCCGGCGCGAGCGTCCGGGCCAGGCCGGTGCCCGGTACACTCCCCGGTGTGGCCGGCACGGGCAGCACGCAGCGGGCGGTGGCCGGCCCGGCGCGGTCGCTGGCCCGGCTGCGCGGGGCCAGCATGGGCGCCCTGGTCATGCTCATCATCCAGTTCGCGCTGGGCGTCGGGGTGAACCTCTACATCACGCCGGCCAAGGGCGGCGTGGGAGAGGCCTTCTCGAACGGGCCGCTGCTCGCGCTGCACGCGGTGCTCGGGCTGCTCCTGGTCATCGCCGCGATCGACCTGCTGGTCCGGGCGATCCTGGCCAGGCACCGGGTCGTGATCGTGGTCTCCGCCGTCGGCCTGCTCGCCATCATCGCCGCCGCGGGCAGCGGTATCGCGTTCCTGCGCGACGGGCAGAACGGCTCGTCCATGGGGATGGCGATAGCGGCCTGCGTCGCGACGCTCTGCTACGCCGTCTGCCTGCGCGCTCTCTGCCTTCCCGAACGGGCACAGGGCCGCTAGCACAGGGCTACCAGCACAGGGCCGCCAGCACAGGGCCGCTAGCCGCGCCGGCCAGCGCGCGCTCGGTGTCGCGGTGCGCGGCCAGCGCGCGGCGAACGAACTGGCCGGCCGCGCCCAGGTAGCCTGCCGGGTCCAGGGCGGCGTCGATCTCGTCAGGCCCGATGGCGGCGCCGGAGCCGGACCCGGCGATCGCGCTGGCCAGTTCCTCGCGGAACGGCCGGCCGGAGCGCAGGGACCGGGCGGCCGCCATGGCGACCAGATCGTGCGCGGCCAGCCGGCCGAGCCGCGGCGCGAGCACCGTCGTGACGCGCTCGGCCAGCGGCAGCCCGCCTGCCGCATCCAGGTTCGCGCGCATCGCCGCGGCATCGACCTGCAGGCCGGCCAGCAGCTCCGCGCACCAGGCCGCGGCCGAGCCGGTCAGCTGGAGCAGCCGGGCCAGCGGCTGCCATTCGGCGTGCCAGGCGCCCGCCGCCCGCTGATGTTCCTGCTCGGCGGATGCCGTCAGCGTGGCCAGCAGGCCAGGCGCCTGCCGGGCGCAGCCGAGGACGGCGATCGCGGCCACCGGGTTCTGCTTGTGCGGCATCGCCGAGGAGCCGCCGCGCCGCGGTCCCGGCGATGCGCCAGGACCGTCCGGCCCGCCGCCGTCACGCCGGCGGTCCGGCCCGGCGCCCTCGCGGACCTCGGCGACCTCGGTCTGGGCCAGCAGGGTCACGTCGCGCGCGACCTTGCCGGCGGCGGCGCACGCCCCGGCCAGCGCGGCGGCGAGCTCGGTGATCCGCAGCCTGCTGGTGTGCCACGGCAGCACGGGCTCGGCCAGCCCCAGCTCGCCGGCCAGCAGCGCGGCGACTCGCGGGCCGGCCGCCCCGAGCGGAGCCAGCGTGCCCGCCGCGCCGCCGAACTGGACCGCCAGCCGCTCGTGCCGCACCGCGGCCAGGACCTTCCTCGCCTCGTCCAGGCCGGTCATCCAGCCCGCCGCGACCAGGCCGAACGTCACGGGGACGGCCTGCTGCAGCAGGGTACGGCCGATCATCATCGTTTCCTCGTGCCCGGTCGCGAGCGCCGCGGCCGCGCCGCTGGCGGCGCAGAGGCTGCCGAGCACGGTGTCAGCCGCGTTGCGCGCCAGCAGCATCATCGCCGTGTCGATGATGTCCTGGCTGGTCGCGCCCTGGTGCACGGCCGCGGCCGCGGCCGGGGCGAGCCTTCCGGCCAGCGCGCTGACCAGGGCGGGAACCGGGTTGCCGGTCAGCGCGGCCTGCCGGCCGAGCTCGCCGGGGTCGAAGCTGGCCGCCGTCGCGGCCGCGGTCACCGCGGCGCCCGCGCCCTCGGCCGCAAGCCCGGCCCGCTCCAGCGCGCGGGCCAGCGCCGCCTCGGTGTCCAGCATCGCCTGCAGCCAGGCGGTATCGCCGGTGTCCACCGCGCCGCGGGCGAAAATCCCGCCGAACAGGCCGCCGGACTCAGACATGCGCCAGCCCCACGTAGTTCTCGGCCAGCGAGGTCGCGGCGGCCCGGCGAGCTGCACACGTACTCCAGGTGGGATCGCTGCAGCCGCCGGTCGTAGCCGTCGTAGTCGGCGAAGGTGTGCAGCAGCGTGGTCATCCACCAGGAGAAGTGCTGCACCCGCCAGACCCGGCGCAGGCAGGTCGTCGAGTAGTCGTCGAGCAGCGCGGTGCTCCCGTCGGCGTACCAGGCGGCCAGCGCCTCGGTCAGCACCCCGACGTCGAAGGCGGCCAGGTTCAGCCCCTTGGCCCCGGTGGGCGGCACGATGTGCGCCGCGTCCCCGGCCAGGTACAGGCGCCCGTAGCTCATCGGCTCGGCCACGAAGCTCCGCATCGGGGTCATGACCCGCTCCAGCACCGGGCCGGTATGCAGACGCCAGCCTGGCACCGTCTCCAGCCGCGCCCGCAGCTCGTCCCAGAACCGCTCGTCCGGCCACTTCGCCGAGGTCCTCGTCCGGCCCGACCTGCAGGTAGAAGCGGCTGAGGGCCGGGCTGCGCATGCTGTGCAGCGCGAAGCCGCGGTCGCTGTGCGCGTAGATCAGCTCCTGCGACGACGGCGGCACGTCGGCGAGCATGCCGAGCCAGCCGAACGGGTACTCCCGGTCGAACAAGGTCAGCACGCCGTCCGGGATGGCCGCCCGGCAGACACCGTGAAACCCGTCGCAGCCGGCGATGAAGTCGCAGTCCAGCCGGTGCCTTTCACCGCGGCGTGAAGCTGATCGCCGGGTGGCCGGTCTCGATGTCCTCGGGGACCACGTCGGACACCTCGAACAGGATCTGGCCGCCGGCCGCGAGCCGGGCCGCGATCAGGTCCTTGACCACCTCCTGCTGGCCGTACACGGTGATCGCGCGGCCGGGGACGAGCCGGTCGAACGCGATGCGGTGCGACTGCCCGCCGAACCTCAGCTCGATGCCGTGGTGGACGAGTCCCTCGCGCAGCAGCCGCTCGCCCAGGCCGGTCGCGACGAGCGTGTCCACCGTGCCCTGCTCGAGCACGCCGGCCCTGACGCGCTTTTCCACGTAGTCCCGGCTGCGCGCCTCGAGCACCACCGAATCGATTCCGCGCCGGTGCAGCAGGTGCGAGAGCAGCAGCCCCGCCGGGCCGGCGCCGACGATCCCAACCTGGGTACGCACGACATCATGTTCCCATCACGGACACATGTTCTCACTACGGACACTCATGCCATGGCCGTGACCTAGTGCCTGGGGGCGAAGAAGATGATGCCGACGCCGACCGTGACGACGCCGGCGCCGATCCAGTCGAACCGGTCGGGCGCGTGCCGGTCCAGGCCCCAGCCCCACAGCAGGCTCATGATCACGAAGATGCCGCCGTAGGCCGCGTAGACCCGTCCGAAGTTGCTGCGCTGCAGCGTCGGTATGACGCCGTAGCCGATCAGGATGGCCGCGCCGATGAGGCCTGCCCACCAGGGCGCCCCTTCCCGCAGCCAGCGCCAGATCAGGTAGCCGCCGCCGATCTCGGCCAGGCCGGCGGCCACGAACAGGCCGATGGACCGTGCGATCTCCATGTCAGGACATTCTGCCCCGGTGCTGCTCACGCTTGCCGGCCGTGGCCAGATAGTCTCTGGCCGTGGATGCCACGGGAAACGGCATCGCGGCCTCGGCCGCGCCGCGACAAGCCCCCACCGCGCCCGCTCGCTGGCAGCGCTGGCGTTCGCTCGTGTTCGCCCCGGTCGGCGACGGCCAGCGACGCCGCCGCGGCAGCGACGGCCTCCGGCTCGCGGCGGCCACCGCGGGGCTGCTGTGCTGCGTGCTCATCATCCACTACGGCTACCGGGTCGACCGGGCCATCACCCGGGTGGTCAACCCCCCGCCGTCCAGCATCAGCTGGCTGGTCACGGTGGTATACGACGCCGGGTCCTTCGGGGTGACGGCCGCGCTCATCGTGCTGGCCCTGCTCGCCAGGCGCTGGGTGGTGGCCCGTGACATCGGCCTCAGCGTGGCCGGCACCGCGGCCGTGGCCGGGCTGCTGATCCTGCTGCTCGGCGCCGACGGCGGCCGGGGCAGCGGGACGGTCATCCACGGCTATTACCTCCGGTTCCCCGTCCTCCAGATAGCGATCTTCATGGCGGTGGCCACCGCCGCGCTGCCTTACCTGGCCCGGCCGGTGCAGCGGCTCGTCGAGGCGTTCATCGGGCTCGCCGCCGTGGCGTCGGTGGTCGGCGGGCACGGGCTGCCGGTCAACGTGCTCGGCAGCCTGGCCATCGGCTGGGGGGTGACCGCCCTGGTCCACCTGGTATTCGGCTCACCGCTCGGCCTGCCCGCCACCGCCGACGTGCTGGCGCTGGTGCGCGAGCTGGGGGTGCCCGCCGCCGACGTGCGCCCGCTGGCCCGCCAGGAGTGGGGGGTCACGAGGTACAGCGCGACCCTCGAGACGGCCGCGGCCGGCCCCGCCGCGGAACTCGGCGTGGCGGTCTACGGGCGGGACGCCAGCGACGCGAAGCTGCTGGCCAAGGCCGGGCGGTTCCTTTTCTACCGGGACTCCGGGCCCACGCTCACGTTCACCCGCCTGCAGCAGGTGGAGCACGAGGCCTACCTGACGCTGCGGGCCGGCCAGGCCGGGGTCACCGCACCCGAGGTGATCGAGGCGGGCCGGGCCGGGCCGTCGGGGGACGCACTGATCGTCTGCCGGCTGCCCCGGGGGACGATGCTCTCGGCCGCCAGGCCCGAGGACGTGACCGACCCGATGCTGGACAGCCTCATCGGCCAGGTCCTCACGCTGCGGGCCGCGCGCCTTGCCCACGGGGAGATCAGCGGCGACACCGTGCTGCTGGACCCGGTGACCCAGACCGCCGCGCTGACGAACTACCGCAGCGCCACGGCCCAGGCCAGCGTGTACCTGCTCGACCGCGACCTGGCCGGCGCGATCGCCGCGGCGGCCGTGGTGGTGGGCGCGGAGCGGGCAGCCGCCGCCGCGGCCCGGTGCCTGAGCGCCGAGGTCCTGACCGGCGTGCTGCAGCACCTGCGGCGGGCCGGACTGGACCCGATCCTGGCGCGCGACCTGCGCGGTCGCAAGAAGCTGCTCGACCAGGTGCGGGAGCAGGCGGCCGCGGCCAAGTCGATCGAGCTGCCCAAGCTGGCCGAGCCGCGGCGGATCAGCTGGACGAACCTGATCCTGATCGTCGGCACGCTGATCGGCGGCTGGGCGCTGATCGGCGTGCTCGTCGACGTGACGCAGTCGTTTGACACGATCATCGGGGCCGACTGGCTGTGGGTCGTCGCCGCCTTCGTCCTGGCCCAGCTGGCCTTCGCGGGATCGGCCGTCGAGGACATGGGCGGCGTCGCCGGGCAGTTGCCGTTCGTCCGGGTGCTGGCCCTGGAGATCGCCAACAGCTTCAGCGGGCTGGCGGGCGGCACGGCGGCGATCTTCGGCACCCGGGTGCGGTTCTTCCAGCAGCAGGGCTACGACGCGTCGGTGGCGGTCAGCTCGAGTGCGGCGGTCACGTCCGCGAGCTGGGTCATCAAGAGCGCGCTGTTCCTCATCTGCCTCCCGCTGGCCTGGGGCACGCTCGACCTCGACACCCACCCCACGGCCGGGGCCGATCACGTGGTCTGGCTGATCCTCATCGCCGTGGTCGCCGTCGCCATCGTGATCGGCCTGGTGCTCGGCATCCCCAAGCTCCGCCGGGTGGCCGGTGCCAGGCTCCGCCCGTGGCTGGTCAGCATGTGGGGCAATGCCCGGGCGGTGGCGGCATCACCGGTCAAGGTGTCCCAGCTGCTCGGCGGCGCCCTCGCCGGCCAGCTGGCCGTGGCCCTGGCCCTCGGCGCCTCGCTGCGGGCCTTCGGCGACCATCTCAGCCTGCCCACGCTGATCCTGGTGATCACGCTGGCGTCGGTGATCGGGGGCGTCGCCCCGGTGCCCGGCGGCATGGGCGTTGTCGAGGCCGGCCTGATCCTCGGCCTCACGGCGGCGGGCATCCCCGAGGTCGATGCCACCGCCGCCGTGTTCATCCAGCGGCTGTTCAGCGCCTACCTGCCGCCGATCTGGGGGTGGTTCAGCCTGATGTGGCTGCGGCGCCGCGAGTACGTCTGAGCCAGCGACACCCTGGACGTAAGCGATCGGTGTCTCAACCCGCCTGGAACGCCTGCATGACCTGCTGGATGCCAGGCACCTTCGGGTCGTCGGCACCGGTAACAATGTCGTCGCCCTTCGAGCCCCAGTACACGCAGCCCAGCGGCAGGCGAGGCACCAGGCCGGCCAGGTAGGGGCAGTACGCGTCCCACATCGCCATCGTCATGAACTTGGCCCCGGTGACCGCGTAGCCGAACTCCGCGACACCGGCCGGGACGCCGAGACTCTGGGCCTGGTCAAGCAGGCCCCCCGTCGTGTCGAGGCGCACTTTGTACCTGTAGGCCTCTCCGTAGTAATCAATCCAGTACCGGTCAGGGAGAGGATTAGTGGGGAATCCCGGCTGGATCCTGGCATACGCGTCTTTGTTGCTGCTGGCGCAGACCAAATTGCACAATGGCACGCCCGCGTCCTTCACCACCGGGGCATACCTGCTCCAGTAGTCCAGGTAATCCTGGGGGGTGGCGAACTTCCCCTTGGAGTTCCACTCGTTGACCAGGGCAGCCTGGTAGACGATGCCCTTACTGTTCAGCAGCTGCAAGAACGTGGCCAGCTCCGCGCTCTGATCGGTGCTGCGTGAGGGATAGACGCAGATGATGAACTGGCAGCCGATGCCGGCCAGCCCGGTGAGATGCACCGGCAGCGGGTCGGTGTAGAACTGGCCCTCGGTCATGTAAATCTTCTGGATGCTGGTGGCCAGCGGCATGCCGACATAGGAGTCGAAAATCTTGGCTCCCTGCACCCAGCGCTCGGTGCCGTACACGCGGGGCTGGACCGTCGCCCCGGTGATCCTGGCGCTGACGGCGCGTGCTGCTGACCGGGGTACGGCACCGGGCCAGCCACCGGGCATCAGCACGGCACCCGCCGCGACAGCAGATGATCCCTGCAGGAACCGGCGGCGAGACAGAGCCTGATCACGCATGCTTATATTTCCCCCTTCCCTGGTTATCCAGACACGTTGCTGACCGCCCAGCAGTTCGATCGCGATGACGACTCCGCCCGCGGGCCGCGATTGACCGGGCCTTCACGCCGGTTACACGCCGGTTCGCGCCGCCAGCCGGCCCGAGCCGATGGCCGCGGTGAACGCCTCGTAATCCCGCTCGTTCTGGTCGGCGTAGCGGCGCGAGAAATCCGCGATCGCCCGGTCGAAGTTATCCGACTTGCCCAGGTATGCGGCGATGGCGATGCGGTCACCCCACCGGGCGTGCGCCCGGGCCAGCGTCGCCCCGCAGATCCGCGAGTACAGGGTCGCTCCGGGCACGAGCATGGTGTCGGTGTCCGCGCTGCCCTTCCAGTCGTGAAACTGCCGCACGTAGTAGTCGCGGGTCATCCCGTCCAGGCCCTTGATGCGAATCCAGCCCAGGAAGATGTCGGTGGCCGCCTGCATCAGCCGCTGCCCCGCCACCACGCGCTGGCCGTGGTGCGGGTAGGGACTCGCACCGGCGAAGCGCTCGAGCACGGAGGCCTGAGCCTCCTTGACCTGCAGGAACAGCGGGTCGTTATTGTCGCGGCCCACCATCAGCATGATGTAGCAGCGGGTACCCACGCTGCCCACGCCCACCATCTTGTAGGCGGCGTGGACGTAGCGGTACTCCTCCAGCGGGTGATGCTGATGGCCGAGCGTGCGCCGGTAGGAGCTGAGCAGCTTCTTGATCAGCGGCGCCGGCTCCTCCCATTCCGACCCCGGCTGGATAATGTCCTCGATCGGGATGATGACCGGCGGGTCGGCCACGATGCGCAGCTCGCCGCCGATCTCGTCGGCCCGCCTGGCGAACACCCGCGTGCTGTCGCGAGTCCGCGCCTTCGCCACCATCTCCGCAGCCGCCTGGCTCTCGCTCTTGCCGATCCGCTTGACCCGGACCTCCTTGCGGACCAGCTTGAGCAGCATTCCGGCTTCCAGGTGGTCATACCACGCGTCCAGGGTTCCCGCCCCGGCGGCGCGGCGGATGCGGTCCCGGTATTCCCTGACCCCGGCCATGACGATGGCACGCCGGTCGGCGGGGGCGAAGCCGCGGTCGCGTCCCATGATCTCGAAACTGGCCGCGAGCCGCTTGATGTCCCACTCCCACGGGCCCGGGAGGGTCTCGTCGAAGTCGTTGATGTCGAACAGCATCCGCCGCTCGGGCGAGCCGAACAGGCCGAAGTTGGACAGGTGAGCGTCGCCGCACAGCTGAACGCTCACCCCGGATACCGGGGTCCCCGCCAGGTCGGCCGCCATGATCAGCGCGCTGCCCCGGTAGAACGTGAACGGCGAGACCAGCATCCGCCCGTACCGGATGGGGACGAGATCGGGCACCCGGCTCCGGGCCTGCTCCTCGAGCAGCGCGATCGGGTCCGGGCGGTCCGGGGCGGGTTCCCATCGCCCGTGGCTCGACCGCGGCGCCAGGGTGCGCGCGGCCTGGCCCCGGGCGCGGCGTTCGCCGGAGGTCAGCCGTGCCCGCCGCCACGCGGAGGCGAACGATGATGACCCCGGGCGCGCGGAGCCGGGCGGTGATGTCGGTGTGGTCATCACCCCATGGTGGCTTATTGTCAGCGGTATGACCGAGCCAACCGCCCTCGCCTCAGGTCCTGACCTGCCCCAGCGACGTCACCTGGTGACCGAGATCCCCGGTCCCGCCTCCCGCGCGCTGCTCGAACGGCGCGAGCGTGCCGTCGCCCGCGGGGTCAGCAGCGTGCTGCCCGTATTCATCACGGCGGCCGGCGGCGGCGTGCTGGTGGACGCCGACGGCAACTCGCTGATCGACTTCGGCTCCGGGATCGCCGTGGTCTCCGCGGGCAACAGCGCGCCGCGGGTCGTGGACGGCGTCACCAGGCAGGTGGCCAAGTTCACGCACACCTGCTTCATGGTCACGCCGTACGAGGGCTACGTACAGGTCTGCGAGGAGCTGGCCCGCCGCACCCCCGGCGACCACGACAAGCGGTCCATCCTGGTGAACTCGGGCGCGGAGGCGGTGGAGAACGCGGTGAAGATCGCCCGGCACGCCACCGGGCGGCAGGCCGTGGTGGCGTTCGACCACGCTTATCACGGGCGCACCAACCTGACCATGGCGCTGACCGCGAAGAGCATGCCGTACAAGCACCGGTTCGGCCCGTTCGCGAATGAGGTGTACCGGGTGCCGATGGCCTACCCGCTGCGCTGGCCCGGCGGCCCGGAGCGCTGCGCCGCCGAGGCCCTGGACGTGGTCACCGGGCTGATACACACCCAGGTCGGCGAGCAGAACGTGGCCGCGGTGATCATCGAGCCGATCCAGGGCGAGGGCGGCTTCATCGTCCCGCCTGACGGCTTCCTACCAGGGCTGGCGGAGTTCTGCCGCGCGCACGGCATCGTGCTGATCGCGGACGAGATCCAGAGCGGATTCTGCCGTACCGGCGACTGGTTCGCGTGCGAGCACGAAGGCGTGATCCCCGACCTGGTCACCACGGCCAAGGGCATCGCGGGCGGGCTGCCGCTGGCCGGCGTCACCGGGCGCGCGGAGCTGATGGACGCGGTGCACGTGGGCGGGCTCGGCGGCACCTACGGCGGGAACCCGGTCGCCTGCGCGGCCGCGCTGGGCGCGATCGCCACCATGCAGGCCGAGAACCTGGCAGGCCGGGCCCGGCGGATCGGCGAGATCATGCTGCCCAGGCTGCACGCTCTGGCCGAGAAGTACCCGGTGATCGCCGACGTGCGGGGGCGCGGGGCGATGCTCGCGGTCGAGCTGGTCGAACCGGGTGGCCTCAAGCCCAACCCGGTGGCCGCCGGCAAGGTCGCCGCGGCCTGCCACTCGGCCGGGCTGATGGTGCTGACCTGCGGGACGTTCGGCAACGTGCTGCGGTTCCTGCCTCCGCTGGTCATCCCCGAGCACTTGCTCGACGAGGGGCTGACGGTGCTGGAGGAAGCGTTCGCCGGGCTGTGATGTCTCGTCCTGCGGCTGCACGGCTGCCGGGCCGGCTCGATGCGGCGCTGGGCGGCCTGCGCGAACGGCCCATCACCGGCTGCGACAAAGGCTTCGGCGGCAGCGCGCCGGTGACCGCGGCCGAACTGGCCTCGCGACGCCCCGGCCTGTTCGGCGGGGCGTTCACCATGCCCGTGATGGTGCTGCGCGAGACCGCGCTGCGGCAGAACATCGACAGCATGGCCGCCTACTGCGCGGCCGCCGGGGTGGACCTGGCGCCGCACGGCAAGACCCCGATGGCGCCGCAGCTCATGGCGCGCCAGCTCGCCGCGGGGGCCTGGGCGGTGACCGCCGCCACGGCCGGGCACATGCGGGTCTACCGCTGGTTCGGCATCCCCCGGATCCTGCTCGCGAACGAGCTGACCGACCGGGCCGGCCTCGCCTGGCTGGCGGCCGAGATGGCCACTGACCCCGATTTCGACTGCTACGTCTACGCGGACAGCATCGACGGCGTCCGGCTGCTGGACAGCGAGCTCAGCGCCCGGCCGCCGGGACGGCCGCTGCCGGTGCTGGTCGAGCTCGGCTACCCGGGCGGCCGCACCGGCTGCCGGACGATCCCGCAGGCGCTCAAGGTGGCCTCGGCGGTCGTCTCAGCGGGGGGATCGCTCAGGCTGGCCGGCGTGGCCGGGTACGAGGGCGGCCTCGGTCACGGCGGCGACCCGGGCACGGTGGAGGCCGTCCGCGCGTTCTGCCGGGAATTGCGCGGGCTGGGCGAGCGGCTGCGGCCGATGGCCGGCGGCCCCGACGGTTTCGTCCTGACCGCGGGCGGCAGCGCGTTCTTCGACGTGGTGGCGGCAGAGCTGAGCCGGGCGGGCCCGGGATACCGGGTCGTGCTGCGCAGCGGCGCCTACATCGTGCACGACCACGGAATGTACGCGGCGGTCACGCCCGGCGCGGCGGGCAGCGCCGGGCGAACCGGCCCCGCGCTGGCGCCCGCGCTCGAGCTGTGGGCCCAGGTGCTGTCGCGGCCCGAGCCCCAGCTCGCGCTGCTCTGCGCGGGGCGGCGGGATACGTCCTTTGACCAGGGCATGCCGGTACCGCTGCGGATCCGCAGGCCGGGCGGGCAGCAGGCGGCCGCGCGGGGCATGCGCGTCAGCAGGCTAGACGATCAGCACGCCTACCTGAGCGTGCCGCCTGACAGCGGGCTAGCGCCCGGCGACCTGGTCTGCCTGGGCATCTCGCACCCGTGCACCGCGTTCGACAAGTGGCGCGTCATCCCGGTGACCGACGACGAGTACCGCGTGGTGGACGCGGTGCACACGTTCTTCTGATCCCGGCTACATCATCGCGAGCTGGCCGCCGTCGATGACCAGGCCGGTGCCGTGGATGAACGAGGCGTCGTCGGAGGCGAGGAACGCATACGCCGCGGCCACCTCCTCGGCCCGGCCGGGCCGGCCGAGCGGGATCCGCTGCCGGGCGTATCCGGCCTCGAACCCGGGGCCGCCGAGGCCGGCCGCGATGGCCGCGTTCAGCGGGGTGCTGATGAACCCGGGGCACAGCGCGTTCACCCGGATGCCCTGCCTGCCCAGTTCCACCGCCATGGTCTTGGTCAGCAGCAGCACGCCGCCCTTGGACGCGTTGTAGTGGGCGTAGTCCTCCTCGCCCGCGATCCCGTTGGTGGAGGACATGTTGACGATGACCCCGCCCCGGCCCTGCTCGGTCATCCGGGCGGCGACCGCCCGCGCGACCAGGAACATGCCGCGCAGGTTCACCGCGAGAACCCGGTCCCACTGGGCCGGCGTGATCTGCAGGAATGGCTGGCGGCTGGCGGTACCCGCGTTGTTGATCAGCACGTCCACCCCGCCCAGCGCGCGCCAGGCGGCCTCGGTGAGGTCCGCGACATCGGTCTCGCGGCTGACGTCGCAGCTGGTCCCCGCGACGTCGCCGAGATCGCGCAGGCCGGCCACGGCCTGGCTCACCTGCGCCGCGTCCAGCCCCGCGACGAACACATGGCAGTCCTCTTCGAGGAACCGCCGCGCGGCGGCCAGCCCTATCCCGCTGCTGCCCCCGCTGATCAGGACCCGCTTGCCCGCTAGCCCGCGCATCCGCGATCTTCCCCGGCTAATGGTCTATGATTCCGCATGGCGGAATGATAGGGCAGGCGGCGCACGCGGACGAGGTGAGGGATGACCGAATCCCCGGTGGCCAGCATCGATCGGGCGCTGCGCGTGCTGGCCGTGGTCGGGGAGGCGCCGCGCGGGCTGTCGCTGGATGAGCTGGCGAGCCGGCTGGCGGTGCCGAAGAGCTCGCTGCACCGCATCCTCGCCGCCCTGAAGTACCGCAGGTTCGTGTCCCAGCCCGAGCCGGGCGGGCCGTACTTCCTGGGCACCGAACTGCTCGCCACCGCGTTCAGGTTCTCCGACGCGCTCGACCTGCGCGCCCTCGTCCACCCGTACCTGGCCCGGGTGGCCGCCGCGCTGAACGAGACCGTGCACATGGCCGTCCTCGACGGGGCCGAGGTCGTCTACCAGGACAAGATCGAGGTCTCGCATTCGATCAAGCTCACGTCGGTCATCGGCGGCCGCAACCCCGCGCACGCTACCGGCGTCGGCAAGGCCCTGCTGGCCTGGGCCTATCCCGCTGACGATGCGCTGGGTGAGTGGGCGGCCAGGTATCAGCCGCTGACCCGGCGCACGCCGGGCACGATCACCGCGGTGCCCCGGCTGGCCGCCGAGCTCGGGGCGGTCCGCCAGCACGGGTACGCGCTCGACATGGAGGAGAACGAGGCCGGCGTCCGGTGCGCCGCGGTGCCGATCTTCCTCGGCCGCGAAATCCCCGCCGCCGCGGTCAGCGTGACCGTGCTCGGCACCAGGGCCGACCCCGGCCGGCTGGCCGAGCTTGGCGAGTTCCTGCGCCGCAGCCTGGCCGAATGGTCCGAGGCGCGCCCCCTCACCGCCCCGCAGCCCGGCTGACGGTACCTGCGGGCCACTGCGCCGAGCGCGATCCGCAGCGACGGATAACGGCGTGCTCGCCGGGCATCCGGTGCCTTGACGCGATGACTCATAGACGCAAGAATGGAATCATGTTCCGTATTACGGAATCCCAGCCGAGCCGCTCGTGACCCGGTCTTTGGAGCGGCTGCCGGTCGCCGCGGGCACCCTCGCCGAGTGCCCGTACTGGGACGCCGCGGCGGCCGGCCTGTACTGGGTGGACATCCCGGCCGGGCGGGTGCACTTCCTCGATGAGTCCGGCCGGCAGCGTAGCTGGGAAGCAGGGCAGCCGGCCGGGGCGGTCGCCGGGCGGGCCGGCGGCGGGCTGATGCTGGCGGTCCGGGACGGGTTCGTCACGCTGGACACCGCGACCGGGGAGACCAGCGCGCTCGCGCCCGTGGAGCTGGACCGGCCGGGCAACCGGATGAACGACGGGGCCTGCGACCGGGCCGGTCGGTTCTTCGCGGGGACCAAGGCCGAAGACGACGCGCCGCGGGCAGGCGCGCTGTACCGGCTGGATCCCGATCACGCGGTCACCCGGGTCATCGCGGACGTGACCATCTCCAACGGCATCGGCTGGAGCCCGGACGAGCGCCTGATGTACTACGTGGACTCCCCCACCCGGCGCATCGACGTCTTCGACTACGACCCGGCGAGCGGCACGGCCGGGGGCCGCAGGCCGTTCGCCCGGCTGCCGGCCTCCGGCGCCGTGCCGGACGGGCTCACCGTCGACGCCGAGGGCGGCGTCTGGGTCGCGCTGTGGGGCGGCTCCGCGGTGCACCGGTATGACGCCGCCGGACGGCTGGACCGGGTGCTGGAGGTCCCGCACGTGAACGTGACGAGCTGCGCGTTCGGCGGGCCCGGGCTGGACCTGCTGTACGTCACGGCTGCGGCCGGACCGGGCGCGGCCGAGGGCGCGCTCTACCGCGGGCCGGCCGGGGTGGCAGGCCTGCCGGCTTATCCTTTCCGCGGCTGAACCGGCCGGTACCCATCCGCCCGGTACCCATCCGATACCCATCCGGAGGTGGCAGTGAAGGCCCTCGTCCTGGTCGCCCCGGGCGCCGTCGAAGTGCGCGATGAACCCGAGCCGCTGGTCGCCGAAGACGAGCGCCTGGTGCACGTGCGGTCGGCCGGCATCTGCGGCAGTGAACTGCACGGGGCCCGTACCCCCGGGTTCCGCAAGCCTCCGCTGATCATGGGGCACGAGTTCGCCGGCGTCACCGAGCAGGGCGACCCAGTGATCGTCAACCCCATCTTGTCCTGCGGCCGGTGCCGCCTGTGCCGGTCCGGCCAGCGCCAGATCTGCGGGCACCGGCAGATCATCGGCGTGCACCGGCCCGGCGGATTCGCCGACCGGGTGGCGGTGCCGCAGTCCGCGATCCGGCCGGTCCCGGCCGGCCTGCCGCTGGACATCGCGGCGCTGGCCGAGCCGGCCGCCAACGCCGTGCACGCCTGGAACCGGGCCATGGCCGCCTCGCCGGCCACGAAGAACTCGCGGGTCGGGATCATCGGGTGCGGGGCGATCGGGCTGTTCTGCCTGCTGGTCGCGCTGGCCAACGGGGCGCGCCGGGTGCACGTGACCGACCTGTCGCCGGCCAGGCTGGCCATCGCCAAGCGGCTGGGCGCATCGGCGGCAAGTACCCGGCTCGAAGGCGAGTTCGACATCATCTTCGACGCCGTCGGCCTGGCCGCCACCCGGGCCCAGTCGGTGCACCGGCAGCGCCCGGGCGGCCTCGCGGTCTGGCTCGGGCTGGCCGACGCCGAGCCCGGTTATGACGCGGCCGGGCTGGTCCGCAGCGAGAAGCGGGTGATCGGCTCCTTCGCCTACTCCGACCAGGAGTTCGCCGAGGCCGCGGGGCTGCTGGCCGGGTGGGACCTGACCTGGGCCTCCCGGTACCCGCTGTCGGCCGGCGCGCAGATCTTCACCGAGCTCATGGACGGGGCCTCGCACCCGGTCAAGGCCGTGCTCCAGCCGTAACAGCGCAGGTCAGCGTGGGGTTTTCGTCCGCGTCAGGTCCTGATGTTCATTCCGCACCGCCGTGGGCAGTGGAGAGGCCTAGCCTCAACACGGAGGGTGACCATGGCAACACGCGGACGTTCACCGGCACCGGAGGAGTCCCGCGGGTTCATCCGGGCCATGGGCCTGTTCCCAGCCACCTCGCTCAACATGGCGCAGATGGTCGGGATCGGGCCGTTCATCACGATCCCGCTGATCATCTCCGCCATCGGCGGACCGCAGGTGATGATCGGCTGGATCATCGGGGCGCTGATCGCGCTGTGCGACGGCCTGGTCTGGGCCGAGCTCGGCGCGTCGATGCCACGCTCCGGCGGCACTTACACCTTCTTGCGCGAGGCCTTCCAGTACTCGACCGGCAAGTTCATGCCGTTCATGTTCGTCTGGTCCACGCTGCTGGTCACGCCGCTGATCATGGCCACCGGGATGATCGGCATGACCGACTACCTGGGCTACTTCTGGCACATGACCGCCACGCAGGGCCACTGGATCGCGGTCGGGTTCACGGTGCTGACCGTCGCCCTGCTCTACCGGCGGATCGACACGGTGGCCCGGTTCACCAAGATCCTCTGGGCAGGCATGATCGTCACCGTGGTGCTGTACCTGGTGGCCGCCTACTCGCACTTCCACGCCAGCCTCGCGTTCACCTTCCCGCACGGGGCCTTCGACCTGGGCACGGGCGCGTTCTGGGCCGGCCTCGGCGCCGCCCTCACGCTGGCGATCTACGACTACCTCGGCTACTACACGATCGCCTACCTGGGCGACGAGGTCCGCGACCCCGGCCGGGTGGTCCCGCGGTCGATCATCATCTCCGTCGTCGCGGTCCTGGTCATCGACCTGTCGATGAACATCGGCACGATCGGGGTGATCCCCTGGCAGCAGGCGGAGAAGTCCACGTCCATCGGCAGCGACGTGCTGCACCACGTGTGGGGCGGCGCAGGCGCCGCCGTCATCACCATCCTGATCATCTGGACGGCGTTCGCCTCGGTGTTCACCGGGCTGCTCGGCGCGTCCCGGCTGCCGTTCAGCGCCGCGCGGGAACGGCTGTTCTTCAGCCCGTTCGGCCGCCTGCACCCGCGGCTGCGCTTCCCGCACATCTCGCTGCTGGTGATGGGCCTGGTCACCGCCGTCGCGTCGTTCTTCTCGCTGACCACGGTGATCAACGCGCTGATCGCCCTGGTCATCTGGGTGCAGTTCATCGGCCAGATCGTCGCGCTGTTCATCCTGCGGCGCAAGCAGCCGGGACTGCGCCGCCCGTACCGGCAGTGGCTGTACCCGGTGCCGAGCCTGCTCGCGCTGATCGGCTGGGTCTACATCTTCCAGGCCTCCGGGTGGGCCGCCATCCGGATCATGCTCATCTGGACCGCGGCCGGCGTCATCGCCTTCCTCATCTGGGCGCGCACCGAGCACGCCTGGCCGTTCGGGCCCAAGGTGATCAGGGAGGAGTTCCTGCCCGCGGGCGCGCAGCAGCCGTCGGCGGCCACGGTCAACGCGGAACGCTGAGGGCCGGTCACCCCGGGCGCGGGCCCGCGTCGATTACCTCGCGCACCTCGGCCAGGGTGGGGTTCGTGCCGAAGTCGGTGACCAGCCAGGTGGCGCCCGCCGCCGCCCACGGCTTCGGATCGTCGCCGGCCGCGATGCCCACGATCAGGTCGAACGGGCCGCCGCCGGGGCGCGCCTCGCGGACCTCGCCGGCCAGCTCGGCCAGCGCCTCCGGGCCCGGCAGGTCGGTGGGGAACAGGCCGTCCCAGCGCGCCGCGCGCCGGACCGGCCGCCGGTGCGGCCACTCCCCGGCCACCCACACCGGGATCCGGGGCTGCTGGACCGGGACCGGCTCGAACTGCCCGGCCCAGTACCTGGTCAGGTCGTCGAGCCCCTGGTCGAGCAGGATGGCGCGCTGCCGCGGGTCGCTGACCTCGCCGAACGGCTCGAACTCGCCGTTGCGCGGACTGCCGAGCCCGACCCCGAGGATGAGGCGGCCCGCGCTGAGCCGGTCGAGCGTGGCCGTCTCCCTGGCCACCTTGTGCACGCGGCGGCGCGACAGCGGCGTGACCATCGGCCCGATGCGCACCCGGCTGGTGGCGCAGGCGACCGCGGCCAGCGAGATCCACGGATCGGCCACCGCCCGCACCGGCGCGCGGTAGGCGACGTGGTCCCAGACGAAGAAACCGTCCCAGCCCCGGTCCTCCGCGGCGGCCGCGAGATCGGCCAGCACCCGGGCGTCGGCCAGCTCGTCGAACGGCCCGACGTCGACGGCCTGCTTCATCGGCCGCGGCTAGCTGTTCACGGGGAACTTGAGGCTGACCGTGCCCGGCCCGGGCTCGGGCCAGCGGGAGGTCACGGCCTTGCCCCGGGTGTAGAAGTGCACCCCTTCGGTGCCGTGCATGTGCGTGTCGCCGAACAGCGACGACTTCCAGCCGCCGAACGAGTAGTAGGCCATCGGCACCGGGATCGGCACGTTGACGCCGACCATGCCGACCGTCACCTCGTTGACGAACCGGCGGGCGGCACCGCCCTCGGTGGTGAAGACGGCCACGCCGTTGCCGTACGGGTTGGCGTTGACCAGGTCCAGGGCCGCGTCCGGTGAGGGGACCCGGACCACGGACAGCACCGGGCCGAAAATCTCATCGGTATAGCAGGACATGTCCGGCGTGACGTGGTCGAGGACCGACGGCCCCAGCCAGAAACCGCCAGGGTCGCCGCTGACCGGATGATCGCGGCCGTCCACGGCCAGCACCGCGCCCTCGCGCACGCCCGCGTCGAGGTAGCCGGCGACCCGGTCCCGGTGCGGGCCGGTGACCAGCGGTCCCATCTCGGCGCGTTCGTCGGTGGCGGGGCCGACGCGCAGGCCGGCCACCCGCTCGGCGATCTTGCCGGCCAGCGCGTCCGCCACCGGTTCCTCCGCTACGACCACCGACACGGCCATGCACCGCTCCCCGGCCGAGCCGAAGCCGGCCGACACCGCGGCGTCGGCGGCGTTGTCCAGGTCGGCGTCGGCCAGCACGACCATGTGGTTCTTGGCCCCGCCGAGCGCCTGCACCCGCTTGCCCGCCGCGGTCGCCGTCTGGTACACGTGCCGGGCGATCGGGGTTGACCCCACGAAGCTGACCGCGGCCACGCCCGGGTGGGTGAGCAGCGCGTTCACCGCGACCGCGTCGCCGTGCACGACGTTGAACACCCCGTCGGGCAGGCCGGCCTCGGCCAGCAGCTCAGCGAGCAGCACCGACGCCGAGGGATCCTTCTCCGACGGCTTGAGCACGAACGCGTTGCCGCAGGCGATCGCGAGCGGGAACATCCACATCGGCACCATGGCGGGGAAGTTGAACGGGGTAATGCCGACCGCCACGCCGACCGGCTGCCTGATCGAGTACGCGTCCACCCGGGTGGACACGTTCTCCGAGTACGAGCCCTTGAGCAGGTGCGGGATGCCGCAGGCGAACTCGACCACCTCCAGGCCCCTGGTCACCTCGCCGGCCGCGTCGCTGGTCACCTTGCCGTGCTCGGAGCTGATCAGGGCGGCCAGCTGGTCGGTGTGAGTCCGGATCAGCTCGCGGAAGGAGAACATGACCTGGCTGCGCCTGGCCAGGGACGCGTCCCGCCAGCTCGCCGCGGCCTCGGCCGCTGCCGACACAGCGGTGTCGACGTCGGCAGCGGACGCGAAGTCCACCGTGCCGGTGACCTGGCCGGTGGCGGGATCGTAGATGTCACCGGTGTTGCCGCTCGTGCCCGGGGATGACTTGCCGCCGATCCAGTGCGCAACGTGTTTCACTGTGCTGGCTCCCCCGCGGTGGCCTGCGCGCTGACGGCGCGAAGCGCGCCGGTGAGGATCGCCAGCCCCTCCTCCGCCTCGGCATCGGTGAGCGTGAGCGGCGGGGCCATCCGCAGCGTGTGCCCGTACAGCCCGCCCTTGCCGATGAGCAGCCCCCGTTCCCTGGTTTCCTCGAGCAGCCGGCCGGCCAGCGCCGGGCTGGGTGCCCGCGTACCCGGATCGACCATGTCCACGGCGAACATCAGCCCCTTGCCCCTGACCTCGCCGACCGCAGGCAGCGGCCCGGCGGCCTCGCGCAGTCCGCCGATGATGCGCGGGCCCAGGGTCGCGGCGCGGGCCTGGAGGTCATGGTCGAGCAGGTAGTCGAGCGTGGCGTTAGCCGCGGCGGTGGCCACCGGGTTGCCGCCGAACGTGGAGATGCCGTTGGCCTGCAGGCCGTCCATCAAATCCGCGCGGGCGATCACGCCGCCGATCGCAAAGCCGTTGGCCGTTCCCTTGGCGAACGTCATCATGTCCGGCACCACGCCGTGCGCGCCGATGCCCCAGAAGTGCTCGCCGGTCCGGCCCCAGCCGGTCTGCACCTCATCGGAGATGAACAGGATCCCCCGTTCGTCGAGTACCTCCTTGTAGGCGGCGAACAGGCCGTCCGGCGGCATCGTGAACCCGCCGACACCCTGGACCGGCTCGGCGATGAGGCAGGCCACGTCGTCCGCGGTGGCGGTGGCGAGCACGTGCCGCAGGTCAGCCACGGCGGCTTCGGTGTACTCCGCGTCCGACAGGCCGGCGAAGGCCGGCAGCTGGCGGTCCGTGCCGTGCAGGTAATGGACGGCGAACGGGGTGAGCGAGCCGCTTTTCCAGGCGCTGTTGCCGGTGATGGCGACGGCTCCGAACGAGCGCCCGTGGTAGCTGTTGCGCAGCGCGAGCACCTGGTTCGATCCGCGGGCGGCGGTGGCCAGCAGCAGCGCGGTCTCGTTCGCCTCGGTGCCCGAGTTCACCAGGAAGACCTTGGCGTCCGGGATCCCGGACAGCCTGGCGATCTTCTCTGCCAGCTCGACCTGCTGGCGAATCAGGTAGAGCGTCGAGGTGTGCACCACGCCGGTGGCCAGCTGGCGCTCGACCGCCTCCCGGACCTCGGGGATGTCGTAGCCGAGCATGTTCGTGAGGATGCCGCCGAAGAAGTCGAGGTAGCTGCGCCCCTCGGCGTCCGTGACCCGGCAGCCCTTGCCGCTGGTGATCTCGAGCGGATGGTCGTAGTACAGCGCCACCCAGTTCGGGATGACGGCGCGGTGGCGGGCAAGAAGATCGGTCATGGCCCCTAGTCTGCCGTACGCCGGATAATTTCTGTCCAGGTGTCGATTTCAGTGGCCCGGGTTCGTGAACAGGGGTGAAGGACCGGGATCCGCCGGCCGGACGAAAGGAGCCCCGCCATGAAGCAGTACCTGCTGGCCGTGCACACAGACTACGGGCAGCCCCCGCCCCCCCAGGACGAGATGCAGCAGGCGTACGAGTCCGTCAACGCCTTCAACGCCGAGCTCAAGTCGGCAGGCGCCTGGGTGTTCGCCGGGGGCCTGCATCCGCCTTCGGTGGCCACGGTCGTTCGCAGCCAGGCAGGAAAGGTGATCACGACCGACGGGCCGTTCTCGGAGACGAAGGAGCAGCTGGGGGGATTCTGGGTGATCAGGGCCCCGGACCTGGACAGCGCACTCGACTGGGCGGCCAGGGGCTCCGCGGCCTGCGGCAACCCGGTGGAGGTCCGGCCGTTTCAGGATGACGCGGAGGAGTAGCTCGTGCCGGGCGCGGACGCGGCCGCCATCGAACGGGCCTACCGGGACAGTTCGGGACGCGCGGTGGCGACCCTGGTCCGCGTGTTCGGCGATATCGACCTGGCCGAAGAGGCGGTCCAGGAAGCCTTCGCCATGGCCGCGGAGCGCTGGCCGGGCGACGGGGTGCCGCCCAACCCGGGCGGCTGGATCGTCACCACGGCCCGCAACAAGGCCCTGGACCGGCTGCGCCGGGAGTCGTCCCGCTACAGCCGCGAGACGCAGGCGGCCTTGCTGAGCGCCGATCCCGGGCTGCCGGAGGTGGGTCCCGTGCGCGATGACCAGCTTCGCCTGATCTTCACCTGCTGTCACCCCGCGCTGGCCGCGGAGGCCCAGCTCGCCCTGACCTTGCGCCTCATCGCCGGGCTGCAGACCGCCGAGATCGCCCGCGCCTTTCTCGTGCCCGAGGCGACCATCGCCCAGCGCCTGGTCCGGGCCAAGCGCAAGATCCGCGCCGCCGGCATTCCGTTCCGGGTACCGCGGGAGTGGGAGCTGCCGGACCGGCTCCCGCTGGTGCTCGCGGTCATCTACCTCGTCTTCAACGAGGGGTACGCGGCCTCGTCCGGCGACACCCTCGTCCGGTCCGAGCTGTGCGCCGAGGCTATCCGCCTGGCCAGGCTGCTGGCCGGGCTGATGCCTGACGAGCCTGAGGCCGCGGGGCTGCTCGCCCAGCTGCTGCTGATCTGGGCCCGCCGCGGCGCCCGGATCACGCCAGCGGGCTCGCTCGTGCTGCTTCCCGACCAGGACCGGAGCCTGTGGGATCACGCGATGATCGCCGAGGGCCAGGAACTGGTGCGGTCCTGCCTGCGCCGGGGCCGCCCCGGGCCCTACCAGCTCCAGGCCGCGATCAACGCGGTGCACAGTGACGCGGCCGACGCCGCGCAGACCGACTGGGCCCAGATCCTTGCGCTCTACGACCAGCTGCTCACGGTGACGCCGACGCCCGTCGTGGCACTCAACCGGTGCGTCGCCGTGGCCGAAGTGCACGGCCCGGCCGCCGCGCTCGAGCTAGTCGACCAGCTGAGCCTGGACGGCTATCACCTGTTCCACGTGACCCGGGCCGACCTGCTGCGCAGGCTCGGCCGACGACAGGACGCCGCGGCCGCCTACGACGCGGCCATCGCCCGCGCCGCCAACGGCGCCGAGCGTGCTTTCCTCAAAGACCGCCGAGACCGCCTCGGGCCCGCGGGAAACGGAGCCGGCCAGCCGTGACCGCTCGCACACAGCCTGTGCGCGAGCAATGAGCGGATCACAGCTTGCGCAGGAACGCGTTAGCGATCGGGCCCGCGCTGTCGGCTCCGGTGCCGCCGCCCTCGACCAGCACCGCGAAGGCCAGGTCGCCCCGGTAGCCGATGAACCAGCCGTGCGAGGGCGGATTCGGCCCCGAACCATACTGGGCCGTACCGGTCTTCCCGTACACCCCGGGCGGGAAGCCGACACCGGCCGCCGTGCCGATCGTGACGACCGCGTGCATCATCGGGCGCAGCGCGTCCAGGATCGGGGCCGGGAGCTTGTTCGGCCGGATCGCCTGCCGCGGCGCGGGGCTGGTGACCAGCTGCGGCGGCCGCCACGTGCCATCCTCGATCGCCGCCACGACGCTGGCCTGGCTCAGCGGGTTGACCAGGTCCTTGCCTTGGCCGAAGGCGGCTGCCGCCAGGTTGACGGGCGCCCGCGGGGTGGTGAACCGGCCGAGCGTCGCCGGGATGCCCAGCGCTGGAACGGCGTTGAACCCGAAGGTGGTCGCCATCGAGGCGAGCGAGACACCACTCAGCCGCTGCGAGGTGAGCAAGGCGAACGTGGAGTTGCAGGACACCGCGAAGGCGGTCCGCAGCGTGGTGGTGCCCAGTTGCTCGTTGTTGTCGTTGTGGAACGTCCGGCCACCGATCGTCACCTGGCCCGGGCACTGCACGGTGCTGGAGGGGCGCAGTCCCTTGCGCACGAGCGCGGACGCGGTGACGATCTTGAATGTCGACCCCGGGGGGAAGATCCCGTCCAGGGCCCGGTCGAATCCGCCGGGCCGCTCGACCACGGCCACGACCTTGCCGGTGGACGGCTGGATCGCCACGATGTCAACCGGCTTGGCCGTCGCCGCGGAGGACACGGCCCGGGACGCGGCCAGCTGCGTCCGCATGTCGATGCTCGTCTGCACGGGCTTCCCGGCCACCGCGGGCAAGCGCGCCGCGGGGGTGCCGCGACCACCCGGACCATCGATGCGGATGGTCAGCGACGGCCGGCCCGCCAGCTGCCGCTGATAGGCCTGCTCGATCCCGCCCTGGCCGATCTTGTCGCCCGCCTTGTACGGGGGGCCTAGCCTCTTCGCCTCGGCGGCGGTGGCCGCGACCACGTTCCCGGTCAGCAGCGCCAGCGACCCGGACTTGGCGATCGCCACCGGGGAACTCAGCGCGGTGCCGTCCGCCGCGAGCACCTGCGCCCTGGCCGGCCACGCGGCGCTGAGTACGAACCGGTCGCCGGGGCGCAGCCCCGGATAGATCGCAGCCGGGCTCCAGCTCACCCACCAGTGCCGGTTCTTGTTAATGAGATGCAGTCGGCCCTGGTATCTCCAGACATGCCCGCTGGCGAGGGCGGCCGTGGCGGTGAACTGCGCCTGGGCCGATCCGCCGGTGGTGGTCACCCGGCCGGGCGACAGCCGCAGCCGCTGGATGCCGAGCTCGGCTGCGGCCTGCTTCAGCGGACCGGCCAGCCCGGAACGCGGGACGTTCACGCTGACCTTGTCCATGGCCGGGTAGGCGCCCCGCTGCCAGCCGGACAGGTAGGCGGCTGCGGTCTGGTTCGGGCTCCCGACGGTCCGCTGCAGCAGGTAAGCGCCCCCGGCCGCGCCCAGCGCGATGACCAGGACAAGCGCCACTACCGCAATGATGACGTACCGGCGCCGCCTTGGCCGCATGACGACCGACCGGCGCCGGCTCGACAGGCGCACCCGGCCCTGCTGCATGGATCAGCCCCCTCCCGGCACGCGCGTCCGGGAGTCTATAGCTCGCCCCGGTCCTCGGCCCGGCCCGCCTCAGCGACTGCCGCGCTGAGCACCCGGTAGTCCTCCTCCGTCAGCACACCCTGGTCGTATGCAGCAATCACATCGTCGAAGGACCCGGGCGCATAAGATTCGGGATCTTCCTGCGACCGGGCGGCCATCTCAAGGTAGCTACTCGCCGGTGGGCGCTGAGTCACCGGCCACCGGCGGGTACGAAACCGCTCTGCGAGTTCATCGAGTGTTAGTTTACCGGCCTTATACCGATCGATCAGATCGATTACCTCACTGCGGCGGAACATGTGGCTCACTTTCTCTCCTCGGATCCTACTCTCTCCGCTCGAGGCCACCATCTCCGGCTCACGATCATCTAACGAATTGTCGTACACCGCCCAGGCGACAAACCTTCCCTTTACCTCCTCGAACGTACGACGATTCGTACTCCCCCATTCTGCTTCTTGCTGAAACAGCATTACTTCGGACGGTACGAAACGCCCACCGAAGCCCTGGTTGTTACGATAATTCTCGTGTCCATCACGATGCGTCCTCTGCACGGCGGATGCTCTCCTCAACCGAATGTCAACGAAGATGCCCGAAGTGACATAGCCTGCCTGGTCGAGGTCGTCGAGTCTCATTGCCGTAGATGACTCGCTCGCCATTGTGATATCCCAAATGATATTCTTTCCGTCTCCCGGAGCGCTCGCTCTGCGAGAAGCTTAGCGACATGTGAGGACTCCTCGTGGACGAGGTCTGACGACTCCATCGGTGTCATAGTCCCTCGACCAGCGGAACCAATCCGCGGGCGGCCAGTTCCTCCTTGACGTATCCGGATTAATAGTCAGGTAGCGTCAAGTGGTCGATGCCTCGGGTGCTCTTCCAGCACGTTGTCTTTCCTGCGCCGCCAAGTCCGCCCGCCATGACGCTTTGGCTCGCAAGGAGCATCCTTGCCCTGCGGCCTCATAGAGATCGATCAAGATGTCCCATGTACGTCACCCGATCCTTCGACCAGACTTCCGCGATGTTGATCGACCAGAACTGCTGATTATCGGTGGACAGCCCGTTATCGTGCGCCTCGTCGAGGAGGTCGCGGACTTGGGCGACGTGCTCGGCGTGTTCGGCATCGGTTAAGGACTCAACCGGTGTCGGGGCGTCGTCGGCGGGGGCTTCGGCGGGCTCGGGGAGTTCGAGCGAGCGCAGGCTGGGCGGGGGTGGCTTGCGGGAGCCGTCGGCATTGTAGGGCGAGCTGGGATGACCCCGGGGTAGCCGTTCCAGGCGCTGCCGGAGATCCTCACTTGACCAGGGGCGCGGCCGGTCGGCGGTCGTGCTCGGCGCTCGTAGCTGGTCCGTCCCGCCGCGCCAGTTCGCGACGTCTGGCTCGCCGGCCGAGCGGGCCTGCCCGTCCGTCGGTGCCACGCGGGTGCCCCTTTCCGCTCCGGACCTGGCTGCCGTGCGTGTACGAGACGTTACCGGACACGCACGGGGGGCACGGGCCAAGACGCAATCGCGCGGGCGCGGCTCAGCGCGTTCCGCGGCCGCTGTCGTCGCTGTGCTGCTGACCTTTCTGGCGGTGGGCACCGTTCATCCAGGGGTCAGCGGCCGGAATTCCCCGTCCCGGGGGTGAACGAGACACCCCGCAGAACCTCGCGGGATCCCGCGGACCGGACAGTGCGGAAGCCCTCGCCCTGGGCAGGCGCGGTAGCAGCCGGATTGTCGGTAATGGCCACCAGCTTGTTCGGGTCGGCACCCTCGTCGCCGTTGCCGCTGACCGTCGAGGTGATGCCCCAGATCGTTACCGTGCCGTCGCGGTTGACCTGGCCGGTGATGTTGCGCAGGCCATCGGTGGCCGGTGACCAGGGCAGCCCGGTAGCCGGATAGCCGCGCACCGTGTACGGCAGGCCGAGGTTCAGCCCGGCGTCGAGGGTGTAGGCGAGATTCCAGCTGGTGCCGTTGAACACCCACTTTTGCAGCCTCGCCGTGGTCTGCGCGGCGGCCGAGGTGTATGTACCGGTGGCCGCCGGGAAGGTGTTGTCGCCGTTGCCCACGTCCGCAACGTAGAGCGTGTCCGCGTTGGCGAACCAGATGCCGAACGGGAACGAGCTCGTCGACTTCAGGGCGGTGGGCAGGCCCTGCAGGATGCACATGTTGTAGGGCGTCACTCCCTCGGTCTGCAGCAGCGCCGGGTCGTACGCGATGGGCGAGGTGGGCAGCGGCGCTCCCGGCTGCGGAAGGCCGACACCGTTCGGGCAGGCCTTGCCCGTGGTGTCGATGAAGTACATGGTGTCTACGCCGTTGCTGCCGCTGCCCTTGGTGAAGCAGACGACGTTGTTGAAGATCGTCAGGCCGCGGAAGTTGGTGTCCTTCCCGATCTTGTCAGCCGGGTCCCCGAGCTGAGTGATGTTGAAGCTGCCGACGGGCTCGGGCGGCCCGACCTGCTGGGCACTCTCTGGCTGGTACTGGGGTGTCGCGATTTGCGCGCCCCGCCGGTGATGACGCCGTCCGGCTGCGGGTTGCCGCCGTTGCCGGCGTTGCCTGTCAGGTAGTACACGTTGTCGCCGCCGCTGTCGTTGAGGATCGCCGCGCGCCCGTTGTTGCCGCCGCTGTAGGCATTGGTCTCGGTGAAGTTGAACCTGCCGCTCGGGTCGACCTGGGCAACCACCCGGTAGTCGGCGCCCGGCACGGGGTTGGTCGGGTCGATGACGGCCGGGGTGTTCGAGTTCGACACGTCAATCTGGTTGGGCTGGGCCAGATAGCCCATGAAGGTCAGATCGCGCCCGCTCGTGGACAGGTTCAGCGCCAGCTCTGACTTGGACGAGAAGCTGGTGACCATGTGCCCGCCGCTGCTGTCGCGCTGATGGCTGAACCCGCGGCCGGGCAGGGCCGGAACGGGCAGCGTGTTCACCAAGCGCCCGGACGGGGTGATCTGATCCAGCAGGATCGGCGACGTCACGCCGAAGCTGGGGTCAACGGCGTCGGCGTGCCCAGGTACACCGACCGGCTGACAACCAGGTTCCCCGGCCGGAACCATGACCGGCTGGCGACGTGCGCCGACGCGCCTGCCGCATTCCCGGCGACCAGGGACACCGCCGTGAGCAGGGCGAGCACCAGCGCGAGACGCCAGCGCGCCGGTCTCGGCAGGCTCAGGGGCATGCGGTGCGTGCTCATTCGGCACCTCCGGGGGGATGGCCGGTTTTGCCGGGAGCTAGCTTGCTCAACCAGGCGGGACATTTCGCTACGAGCCGGTGAACCCGCTATGAGCATCCGCGACCGCGGGCGCGGGCGCACCGACGACTCGGGTTCCTAGTTGCGCCGCGTCCCGACCAGCAGGGAGTTACGCAGATCGGGCAGCACGACCTCGGCCGAGATGAGGCGCGGGTCGCCGAAGAAGAACTGCCGCTTGACGTCGGGCTCTGGCAGCCCAGAGCCGGGCGGCAGGACGAGCGAGGGTGTCACATCATCCATGACGATCCGGCCGCCGACGCACACCAGGTCCACCAGCGTGGCCAGGCCGGCCGGATCGCGCCAGCCCCCGTCGGCGAACAGGAGGTCGAACGGACCGCGGCTAGCCAGGACCTCCCTGGCGTCACCGGTCAGTACCTGCACGCGGGGATCACCGGCGAGCAGTCGTGACGCGGCTGCGGCCAGCCGCACGTCGATCTCCACCGTGACCAGGTCGCAGTCGGCTGGCATCGCACTGGTCATCCAGGCGGCGCCCACCCCCGCGCCGCTGCCAATCTCGCCGATCCGGCCTGCCCGGCAGCCCGCCGCGAGGACGCCGAGAAACCGGCCCACGCCGGGCAGGCACGCCGAGGGACGTTCAGGGCCGGCCTCATCCCTGGTGAGCGGGAAGCCGACCTGCCGCGCGACGGCACATGCGCGCTCGACCAGCGGAGGAAGTTCGTCCATGTCGCGGATTCCCGGAGCGGGTGGCTAGGGGGCCATGCGGGGCCTTGACCCGGGGCGCAGGCCGGAGGGCAGCAGCATGGGCGGCCAGTCCTGGTAGACGACCGGGACTAGCCAGCGCCTGATGGCCGCGGCCCCGACAGAGGTGTAGGCGGGGGCCGTGGTGGCCGGCCACGGGCCGCCGTGATGCTGGGCCCAGGCAACGGCGACGCCCGTCGGCCAGCCGTTGCACACGACCCGTCCGGTGGTATGGCTGAACACCTCCATCACCCGCGTCGCGGCCGCCGTGTCCTGCTCGCGGGCGCTGTCCAGGTGAATGCTGCCGGCCAGGTTGCCGCCGAGCCCGGCGAGCACCGCCACCAGCTCATCGAGATCCTGGTAGTCGATCACCAGGCCGGCCGGGCCGAACCGCTCCGCGGCAAGGTCGGGCAGGCCGGCGGCGAACTCGTCCAGGCCGACGTGGAAGACCTGCGGCGTGGCCGACCAGGGCCCCTCTCCCGGCTGACCGGTCGCGAGGGGCTTGACCGCGGCGCAGGAGGCCAGCTCCCGGACCGCGGCCTCGAACCCGTCGTGGATCCGCTCCGACAGCATCGGGCCGCCCCGGGACGCGGCCACCGCCGCCGCGATCGCGTCGAGCAGGCCCGCGTCTTCGGGCACGAACAGCAGACCCGGGTTGGTGCAGAACTGGCCGACGCCGAGGGTCAGCGAGCCCGCGTAGCCCGAGGCGATCTTCTCGGCGCGGGACGCGGCCGCCCCGGGCAGGACGACGACCGGATTGACCGAGCCAAGCTCGCCGAAGAACGGGATCGGCACCTCGCGCCCGGCGCAGATCCGCTGCAGGGCCAGGCCGCCGCGGGCCGAGCCGGTGAATCCCGCCGCGGCCAGAGCCGGATGGCGCAGCAGCCGGACCCCGGCCTGCACCCCGTACACCATGCCGAACAGCCCCGCCGGCGCCCCCGCGTCCGCCAGCGCCCTGGCGATGACATCGCCGGTCGCCACAGAGGTGCGCGGATGCCCCTCGTGCGCCTTGACGATGACCGGGCACCCGGCGGCCAGCGCCGACGCCGTGTCCCCGCCGGCCACGGAGAAGGCGAACGGGAAGTTCGAGGCGGCGAACACCGCGACCGGCCCGACCGGCCGGCTGATCCGGCGCAGGTCCGGCGTGCCGGCGCCGTCGGCCTCGGTCACCGCTACGTCGAGGAAGCCGCCGTCGCGCAGCACCTCGGCGAACAGGCGCAGCTGGCCGGTGGCGCGGGCCACCTCGCCGGTCAGCCGCGTGGCGCCGAGCGCGGTCTCGGTGTCGGCCAGCTCGGCCAGCTCGGCCGAGTGCTCGTCCAGGGCGGCCGCGACCGCGGTGAGTACCTCGGCCCGGGTGAAGGGCGAGGTCATCTCCCAGCCGCGGGCCGCCGCGGCGGCCGCGGTGACCAGTTCGTCCACCCCGGCGTCGGTGGTCTCGGCCACCGGCTCGCCGGCCGGCCTGCCGGTACGCGGGTCATATCCCTGGATCATCGATCAGCGTCCTTCGCAGCGAACCGGTCAGGTGGGGTAGCCGACGTCGAGGCTATGCGAGGTGAACTCGCCGCCGAGGTAGTCGAACAGCGGGTCGCCGGGCTCGGTCTCGCCGTAGGTCGCGAGCACCTCGTCCGCGTACGCTTCCGCGTTGTCCCTCGGCTCGTAGCCCAGGGCCCGCGCTTCGTCCAGCGAAACCCATCCGCCCCTGGTGTTGGCCGACACCCCGTAGATGACCCGGAACCCGGGGCTCGGCGTGGTCAGGCAGGCTTCGAACAACCGCCCGGCGTCATCGGGTGACAGCCAGGTGGACAGCATCCGGGCGTCATAGGGGCGTTCGGAGCAGGTCAGGATCCGGATGCAGATGGCGTCCATCTGGTACCGGTTGTAGTACAGCGAGCCGAGCGCCTCGCCGGTCGCCTTCGACACCCCGTAGTAGGTATCCGGGGCCGGGAACGCGTAGTCGGGGACGGGGAACTGCGACCTCGGGGTGAAGCCGACCACGTGATTGGACGAGGCGAAGATCATCCGTGGCACGCCGGCCCGGCGCGCGGCCTCGAACGCCACGTACGTCCCGTGGATGTTCACCTTCAGGATGCGGCCCCAGGGCGCCTCGCCTGCCTGGGCCGCCAGGTGGATGACCGCGTCCGCGCCCCGGCAGGCCTTGGTCATGGCTTCGAGGTCGGTGGCGGAGGCCTGGATCGCCTCCTCACCGGGTCCCGGTGCCACCGGGGCGCTGTCCAGCAGCCGCAGCGTCCGGCCGGGCCGGGCCAGCCTCGGCCGCAGCATGCCGCCGATGCGTCCGGCTGCCCCCGTGATGAGAATGACTGACATTCTCGCCAGACTACGGCCAGCGGCGGCCGGCCGGTAACACGGGCCGCCTCTTGGATATCTAGCCGGCCGTTTTACTGCGGATTGGGTTCGGGGTAGGCGCCGCGCCTGGCCAGGAAGTCGAAGTCACAGCCCTGGTCGGCCTGGGTGATGTGCTCGCTGTACAGGGCGCCGTACCCGCGCTCGAATCGGGCCGCGGGCGGCCGCCATCTGGCCCGGCGGCTGGCCAGTTCCCGTTCGGGGACATCGAGGCTGAGAGTCCGGGACGCCACGTCCAGCGTGACCGGGTCGCCGCTGCGGACCAGCGCCAGCGGGCCGCCGACGTGCGATTCGGGAGCCACGTGCAGGACGCAGGCCCCGTAGCTGGTGCCGCTCATCCGCGCGTCGGAGACCCGCACCATGTCCCGCACGCCGCGGGCGAGCAGGTAGCCGGGGATCGGCAGCATCCCGTATTCCGGCATGCCAGGCCCACCGACCGGCCCGGCCTCGCGCAGCACCAGCACAGAGTCCGGCGTGATGCCTAGCGCCGGGTCGTCGATCCGCTGCTGCATCTGGACGTAGTCGTCGAATACCACGGCCGGGCCGGTGTGCTTGAGCAGCCGGGGATCGGCCGCGATGTGCTTGATCACCGCTCCGTCGGGAGCGAGGTTGCCGTGCAGCACCGCGATCCCGCCTTCGGCGGACAGGGCGGTGGCGGGCGAGCGGATGACGTCGTCCTGGTAGACGGGCGCGTCTTCGATCTGCTCGCCGAGCGTGCGGCCGGCCACGGTGAGCCGCCGTGGGTGCAGCGCCCCGGGGACGGCGGCGAGCTGGGCGAGCAGGGCGCGCAGCCCTCCCGCGTAGTAGAAGTCCTCCATCAGGTACGCGCCGCTGGGCCGGATGTTGGCAAGCACCGGCACGCGGCGGGCGATCGCGTCGAAGTCGTCCAGGGTGAGCGGCACGCCGCAGCGGCCCGCCATCGCGATGAGGTGGATGAGCGCGTTGGTCGACCCGCCAAGCGCCAGCACTGTCGCAACGCCGTCCTCGAACGCCTCGCGGGTCAGGATGCGGGCCGGGCTGAGATCCTCCCCGACCATGTCCACGATCCGCGCGCCGGTGGCCGACGCCATCCGGTGGTGCGCCGAGTCGACCGCGGGGATGGAAGCGGCACCGGGCAGCGTCATGCCCAGAGCCTCGGCCGCCGAGGTCATGGTGGACGCGGTGCCCATCGTCATGCAGTGGCCGGGGGAACGGGCGATGCCACATTCGATCTCGGCGAGCTCGCAGTCGCCGATCAGCCCGGCCCGGTAGTCATCCCAGTACTTCCAGACGTCGGTGCCGCTGCCCACCGGCTGGCCGCGGAAGTGGCCGCGCAGCATTGGCCCGGCCGGCAGGTAGATCGCCGGGATGCCCGCGCTCGCCGCGCCCATCAGCAGCGCGGGCGTCGTCTTGTCGCACCCGCCCATCAGCACGGCGCCGTCGATGGGATAGGACCGCAGCAGTTCCTCGGTCTCCATCGCCAGCAGGTTGCGGTACATCATCGGGGTCGGCTTCTGGTACGTCTCCGACAGCGTGGCCACGGGGAACTCGAGCGGGAAGCCGCCGGCCTGCCACACGCCCCGCTTGACCTGCTCGGCGCGCTCGCGCAGGTGCATGTGACAGGGATTGATCTCGGACCAGGTGTTCAGGATGCCGATGACCGGCTTGCCGATGTGCTCGCCGGCCGCGTATCCGAGCCCGCGCATCCGGGAGCGGTGGCCGAAGGTGCGCAGCAGCGCGGTCGGCTCGTCGCCGCCGAACCACCGGTAACTGCGCAGCTCCTCAGGAGCCTTCCTGGCCGGGCCGCCGCCCGGGTCAAGAGGCATCCGCCGTCCCTCCGGTCTCGGTTCCGCTCGGTTCCGCCCGTAGTGATCGTCCCGTAGTGATCGTATAGAGCAGTGCCGGCCACCTCCCGGTTGGACCCCGGCCGACTCGCGGACCGTTGCCGGTCACCTCCCGGACGTGCACGGTACATTCCCGGCAATGCCACGTCAATCAGTACGGACCTCGCAGGAAAATGTTTACACGGCAATTGAATCAGTCGCGTAGAGATCAAACACCGACGGAATCAGTTGACAACCCTCCGGATCGTGGGGACCATGACGATGACAAGGAGGCGACGGCATGGCCCATGCTCCCGGAACCCTGCAGGCGGCCGACGGCCGCCGCCGCCGGGTCGGCAGCGCCCCCGGCCCGCCCGTGGTGCTCGACGAGACCGCCAAGCAGATCATCGAGCAGCTGCAGCAAGACGGCCGCCGGTCCTACGCCGCCATCGGCAAGGCCGTCGGCCTGTCCGAGGCCGCGGTCCGCCAGCGGGTGCAGCGGCTGCTGGAAACGGGGGTCATGCAGATCGTCGCGGTGACCGACCCGCTCACCCTCGGCTTCCACCGCCAGACCATGATCGGCATCCGCTGCGAGGGCGACCTGGAACGAGTCGCCGGGCACCTGGCCATCCTGGACGAGATCGACTACGTGATCATCACCGCCGGGTCGTTCGACCTGCTGATCGAGGTGGTCTGCGAAGACGACGACCACCTGCTGGAGATCTTGTCCCGGGTCCGCGCGGTGCCCAGCGTCACCGCCACCGAGACCTTCGTCTACCTCAAGCTCTGCAAGCAAACCTACTCATGGGGAACGCGATGACGACTCACCAGTCCAGTTCCGAGCCGATGGCCGACGAGGCGCTGCAGGAGGCCGCCAGGCGGAACCTCTGGCTGCACTTCACCCGCATGTCGTCCTATCAGGATGCCGAGATTCCGGTCATCGTCCGCGGTTCCGGCCCGTACGTGTACGACCAGCACGGCAAGCGCTACCTGGACGGGCTGGCCGGGCTGTTCGTCAGCCAGATCGGGCACGGCCGGACCGAGCTCGCCGAGGCGGGCGCGGCGCAGGCGTCCCAGCTGGCTTACTTCCCGCTGTGGTCCTACGCCCACCCGCGGGCCGTCGAGCTGGCGGCCCGGCTGGCCGACCTGGCCCCCGGCGACCTGAACCGGGTGTTCTTCACCACCAGCGGCTCGGAGGCGGTGGAGTCGGCCTGGAAGCTGGCCAAGCAGTACTTCAAGGCCATCGGCCAGCCAGGCAGGTACAAGGTGATCAGCCGCGACATCGCCTACCACGGCACGTCCATGGGTGCACTGGCGATCACCGGCCTGGCCGCGATCAAGGCTCCGTTCGAGCCGATGACCCCGGGCGGCGTCCGGGTGCCGAACACCAACTTCTACCGGGCGCCCGATTTCGTCGCCGACGACCTGGAGGCCTACAGCCGGTGGGCGGCCGACGAGATCGACCGGGCCATCGAGCGGGAAGGCCCCGAGTCGGTCGCCGCTGTGTACCTCGAGCCGGTGCAGAACTCCGGCGGATGCTTCCCGCCGCCGCCCGGGTACTTCCAGCGGGTCCGCGAGATTCTGCGACAAGCACGGCGTGCTGCTGGTGTCCGACGAGGTGATCTGCGCGTTCGGCCGGCTCGGCTACTACTTCGGCTCGCAGCGTTACGGTTACCAGCCTGACATCATCACGTTCGCCAAGGGCGTGACCTCTGGCTACGCCCCGCTCGGCGGCATGATTACCAGCGATGCGCTGATGCAGCCGTTCACCGAGGGCACCGCCTCCTTCCTGCACGGCGTCACGTTCGCCGGCCACCCGGTGTCCTGCGCGGTGGCCCTGGCCAACCTGGACGTGTTCGAGAAGGAGGATCTGCTCGGCAACGTCCGCGCCAACGAGGCCGGCTTCCGCGCCACCTTGGAGAAGCTCACCGACCTGCCGATCGTGGGCGACGTGCGCGGCGAAGGCTTCTTCTACGGGATCGAGCTGGTGAAGGACAAGGCGACCCGGGAGACGTTCACCGACGAGGAGTCCGAGCGGCTGCTGCGCGGGTACCTGTCGCACGCGCTGTTCGATGCGGGCCTGGTCTGCCGGACCGACGACCGCGGCGACCCGGTCGTGCAGCTCTCCCCGCCGCTGATCTGCGGCCAGGAGCATTTTGACGTGATGGAGCAGATCCTGCGCTCGGTCCTTTCCGAGGCCTGGACCAGGATCTGAAACCTTTCCTGCCGGACGGCCGCGGCCCCGACTGGTCAGGGAGAGCCGGCCCGCCCGGCGCGGGGGCGGGGCCGCGGCCGGGGTGACTACTCCCCGGTCGTGCCGTCGAGCAGTTCACGCACCGCATCGGCGTGCCCGGCGTGCCGGGCCGTCTCGTTGATCAGGTGCAGCAGCACCCAGCGCAGGTCGGTGCCCTCCCGGCGGCGGCACGGCTCGGTCAGCGAGGGCATCTCCCTGACCGCCTCCTCGGTGGCTTTGGCCCGCTCCTGGTAGGCGGCCACGGCCGCGGTGATCGTGAGCTCGGGTCCGGGGCGGAACTCTTCCTCGCTCCGGCTGGTCTGCTCGCCGCGCATCCCGCCGTCGATCCACCGCCATTCCACCCGCGTGAGGTGATTGACGATGCCGAGCAGCGGGATCAGCGCGCCGGGCGGTGTCCACCTGGCCTCATCGTCGCTGATGCCCTCGGCCTTTCGCAGCACCGCGCCGCGCAGGAATGCCAGCCATCGCAGCAGAAGTTCCCGCTCGTCATTGGTTCCCTGCGGGAATTCGGGCCCGTTATCGGACGGCATCATCCAAATGTAGGGCACAATCACCGGCAGCCGGCTGTTTCGCCGCGTCGCCGTGTCGCCGCGCCCGGCGGCGCCGGCCGGCTACTGGGTGACCTGCCCACGGGGTAGCTTGCCGATCATGAGTCACTTCAGCCGGATCTACACCATCGTCGTGGATGTCCCGCCCGCTGATCACGACCGGGAGCTGGCCTTCTGGCGGGGCGCGAGCGGCCGGCCGCTGGACGAGCTGACCCGGCATCCCGAATACCACGGGTCCGAACTGCACGGCCAGCAGGTCGCGCTGCTCGTGCAGCGCCTCGGCGAGGGCCCGGCCCGGGTCCACGTGGACATCCACACCGACGACCTCGAGGCCGAGGTGGCGCGGCTGGAGCGGCTCGGCGCGCGGCGGGTCGAGCAGATAGGGCACTGGTGGGTGATGCGCGACCCGGCCGGGCTGCCGTTCTGCGTTCTGCCGGATCCGCCGGGCACGCTCACCGAGGACAACGCGGAACGCTGGGACTAGCCGACAGCGCTCGCACCGCGCGTCGGCCCGCCGGGCAGCTGCCCGGCGGGCCGACGGTCAGGCGGTTGGCGGTCTTCTAATGGCAGTGTCCTGCCGGGATCGAGGTCGTGCAGTGGTTGGCGATGAATGTGACGTTGTTCCCGCTGCCGTCCCAGCGCAGGTCGGCTGGCTTGTCACGGAAGGCGGTGTTGCGGGAGATCGTGTCGAACTGCGGATCGCTCTTGCCGCCGAGCGGCTTGGCGCTCAGCACGACGATTCCGCCGGAGTTAACCTGCTGGCCCCTGTTGCCCTTCACGCTGTTGTTAGTGACCGTGGTCTGGGTGGCGCCGAGCAGCAGGATGCCGCCGCCCTGGAGGGCCGGCGTGTCCTCGTTCGCCGCGCAGGACAGGTTGTTGCGGAACACGCTGTTGCCCGCAATGACGGCATTGCCTGCCCCGCCGGGCTGCCCGTCGTCGAGCACCAGGATCCCCTGGCAGTTCCCGCTAACACGGTTGTTCATGACCGTCACGCCCCTGGCGTGCCGGACGAAGATGCCGAGCGTGTTCCCCTTGACGACGTTGTCGCGGACCACGGTGGCCGCGTTCGGCGAATCCCCGACGTAGAAGCCGGCCTCGCTGTTGCCTATCGCGGTGTCGTTGGCGAACAGGGTCTGTGTGGACTCGAAGCGGGAGATGCCGTAGGCCCCGTCGCTGACAGCCACCACGCGCTGCGCGGTCAGGCCGTAGGTGCCGTACCCGAAGACGCCGGCAGCCGTGAAGCCAGTGACGTACAGACCGGTCACCGTGTCGTCATAGACCGGTGTGATCACCTTCCCGTTCTTCACGTTCACCTTCTTGGCGAAGATGCACACACCGGTCGGGCCGAAGATCTTGGTGCACAGGTTGTTCGGCGGCTGGGCCGGCGGCTTGATGACTGTGCCCCCGAGGAAGTCCCCGGACCCCCGAAGCGTGACGCCATCGGTGCGGATGGACACGGCCTGGTGATAGACGCCTGGTTTCACCAGTACGGTGTCACCCGGCTGAGCCTGGTTGACCGCCGCCTGGATCGACTGACCCGGGTTCACCACGATGGTCGTGCCCGCGGCCGCGCCGGCGGCCGCCGGGACGCTCAGCGCGATCCCGAATCCCAGGGCAAGCCCCGCTGACAGTAATTTACGCATGGTTACCCTCCGCTACTAGGGAGCAAACGCTCCGTAAGCCATGAGCGGGGTATGCGACGAGGTGAAACACTAACCAAGTTCAGAGGCAGGGACAAGGACTGTGGAGTGACATGGCGCTGCCCCGGGCGCGGGAAAGGATCGTGCAATGACCAGCGAGCGGGGCGGGGCGGCTCCAGCATCGGGACCCGGCGGGCAGGCGGCCGCCCAGCACGCCGCCGTCGCCCTGCGGACCCTGGGGCAGCCGAACTCGGTTGTCCACGCGTTCGACTTCTGGGACGACAGCTACGAGGGGCGGCGGCTGTTCGCTGAGCTGCTGGGGACGTTTTTCCTCGTCCTGGTCGCCGTCGGCGCAGACATGGTAAACGCCCGGTTCGGCGGCAGTGCGGTCCCGTACGGGGCGCGCGTAGTGGCGCCCGCGCTGATGGTGGCGGCCATCATCCTGTTCATGGGGACGGTATCCGGCGCCCACCTCAATCCGGCGGTGAGCATCGGCTTCGCGCTGCGGGGCGACTTTCCGTGGAAGCGCGTCCCCGCTTACATCGTGGCCCAGTTCCTCGGCGCCGTCCTGGCCACCCTGCTGCTGTGGGCGCTGATCGGCAAGCAGGGCAGCGCCGGGCTGACCCTGCCCGGCAGCGGCATCTCCTCGACCACCGCGATGCTGTGGGAACTGGTGCTGACCACCGGCCTGGTGAGCGTGATCCTGGGCACCGCGTCGGGCGCCCAGCAGGTCGGGGCGCTGGCCGCCATCGGCGTGGGCAGCTACATAGCCCTCGCCGGGCTGTGGGGAGCGCCGGTCAGCGGGGCGTCGATGAACCCGGCCAGGTCGCTCGGGCCCGCCCTGGTGCTGGGCAACTGGACCTCGTGGTGGGCGTACCTGGCCGGGCCGGCGGCGGGCGCCGCCATCGCGGTGGGCTTCGCCCGTGTCCTGCGCGGCCGTGGCGGCGGGAGCAGCAGCGTGGAGGCGGCCCAGGGCACGCTGGGGCTTCGCTGGCGGCCGGGCGCACAGGGGCGATCCTGAGCGTTGCGCCGCCGGCGCCAGCCGGCGGCCGGACTACGACGTGACCGCCGGTTCGATCAGGCCGGCGACGACGTGCGCGCGTGTCCGTTCGGATGAATCAAGACGTTCGAGATCGGCGGGAGGGACGCGGGGATGGCGCGGCAGCAGGTAAGGCTGGCACGCCCGGTTCGCAGGCTGCTCGGCTTCGTGTGCGCGCTGGTGCTGGTGGACACCATGTTCTTCACGGCGCTGACCCCGTTGCTGCCGCATTACGTGCATGTGGCCGGGCTGTCGAAAGCGGGAGCGGGGCTGCTGGTCGCCGCGTACCCGCTGGGCACGCTGGTCGGCGCGCTGCCCGGCGGGCTGCTCACCGCCCGCCTGGGCGACCGGCGCGTGGTACTGCTCGGGCTGGCGCTGATGAGCGCGTCGACGTTCGTGTTCGGCTGGGCCTCCACCCCGTGGCTGCTGGATGGCGCACGATTCGTCCAGGGTGTCGCCGGGGCGTGCACGTGGGCGGCGGGGCTGGCCTGGCTGGCGGGGTGCGCTCCGCTGGAGCGGCGCGGCGAGCTGCTCGGTACCGCGCTGGGCGCCGCGGTGGGCGGGGCGCTGTTCGGCCCGGTGATCGGGGCGGTAGCCACCGCGGTAGGTACCGGGCCGGTGTTCGCCGCGGCAGGCGTGGCCGGCGCCGCGCTCATGGTGGTGGCCTTCCTGGTGCCTGCCCCGCTGGTCTCTGAGCGCCAGGGCCTGCGGGCCGCCTGGCCTGCGGTGCGGGACCGGCGGGTCGGCACGGGCATGTGGCTGACCATGCTGGCCGGCCTGGCTTTCGGTGTACTGGATGTGCTGGCGCCGCTTCGGCTGAGCAGCCTGGGCGCTGCCGCGGTGGTCATCGGGGCGACGTTCCTGGCCGCCGCGGCGATCGAGGCGGCGGCGGCCCCGCTGGCCGGCCCTGGCTGATCGGCGGGGCGCCCTGCTGCCCATTCAGCTGTCGCTGGCCGGAGGGGTGATCGTGAGCGTGCTGGCGCCGCTGCTGCGGCCAGCGCCCTACCTGGTGGCCCTGCTGATCGTGGGCATGCCGTTCTTCGGCACGCTGTTCACCCCGGCGATGGCATTGCTCAGCACCGGAGCGCAACGGCTGGCGCTCAACCAGGGACTGGCTTTCGGGCTGGGCAACCTGGCCTGGGCCGGCGGGCAGGCCATCGCTGCCGCGGGAAGCGGCGTGGTGGCCCAGGCCACTTCCGACGCCGTCCCCTATGCCCTGCTCGCGGCGGCCTGCCTGGTCACGCTGGCCGCCGTACGGCCGCGGGGTCGCCGGCTGATCGCGCGCATTGCCGCCGAGCCGGCCGGGGCGCAGCGGACCAGAACCCGTTAACCGCCGGCCCGCGGGTGCCTAGCCGGCATCGGTAAGGAACGCGTCGATGTCGGCGGCGAACTCGGCGTGATGCTGGAACAGGAACCCGTGCGCCGCGTCCGGGTAGATCTTGATCTGGGCGTGCGGGATCAGGCCTGCGAGCAGGTAGGAGTAGCGGGGCAGGATCATCGGGTCGCTGTCGCCGTTCGCCACGAACACGGGCATGTCGATGGCACCCGGCCGCTGCAGCAGCCCGTGATCGGGGATGCCCCACGCGCAGACCGCGTCGTATTGAGCCTCGCGGGTCGCCCACGTGGTGGCCGTGTCCCGGTCCTCGGTCCTGGCGTACATGCGCCGCAGCGCTTCCTGGCCGGCTTGCCGGCTCGACGCTGACCGGGCGAAGAACACGTCAAGGTAAGCGTCCGGGCTGGTGTTCGGCGTGCCGACCGCGCCGATGACCTCGGGCGCCCAGCCGTGCATGCCTGCCGCGCCCTGCGGCGCCGAGGATGCGAGTATCAGCCTGCGGACCAGGGCCGGCCGCACCAGGGCGATCTGCTGTGCCACGAAGCTGCCGATGGAGAAGCCGAGCAGGTCTATCTGGCTGAGCTCCATGGCGCTGAGGAGGGCGATGGCATCGCGGGCCATCTGCTCGATGGTGTCGGGGGTGGTGCCGGTCGAGCCGCCGACTCCGGCGTTGTCGAATGTCACCACCCGCCGGCCCGGCGCGAGCGCGTCGATCAGCGCCGGGTCCCAGCTGTCGAGGTTGCCGCGAAAGTGCTGGAGCAGTACCAGCGGCACCCCGCCTTCGCCGCCGCCGGTGTCGCGGTAGGCGTAGTCCACCCCGTTGGCGGCACTGACCAGCTCGTTGCGAAGTTCCGAATATCCCCTGGCCATGACTGCCCCCGTCCTTGGGTGACGACTGACGACCCGGCACAGCCGCCGGTGACCGCGAATCTAGCCCGCGCGAGGATCGTAGGCCAGCCGCACCCAGATGCACCTCACCGCCAGCGGCTGAGCCGCAGCCGCCTCGCCCGGTCCGGGCAGGCGGTGGAGATTGGCCAGCGGGCCGGCGTGCGCAACGCCGGCCCGCTGGCTTGCCTGGTGCCGTCACGTCCGGCCTGTGCAGCCCGCGGGTCGCCTGCTGGCGCGGGTAGGCTCAGACCCACCATGGACGCGGGTGCCAGGCCTATGGCGCGCCGTCCCGTGGGCAGGTCAATATGGAAGCGCACGGGGCGAGCGCATGCCTGTCGCAGCGTGGCGTCCCCGGGCGCGGACTGTGAGGCCGTGGCTGACGGCCCGTACGGGCTGTCTCTTGAGATCTCGTAGGAGAGTGGAGCAGCAGGTGGAGCAGAAAAACGAATTCTGGGCCGAGGTTAGCGCGATTGCCGTATCTCCAGTTGCGATTGCCGCTGGATTCGCCAAAGGCGCCTACGACGCTTCGACCGATAACGGGGCTTTCGTTGACGGGTTCAGCACCGCCGCGGACCCTATTATCAAGGCAGCCAGGGGATTTGGCGCGGAGCACGGCACGACGATCACAAAGGGCGTGGTGACCGGCGCCGCCAGCATGCTCGGCGCCCGCATCATGAGCGGAGGGCTCAAGCGGATCATCCATTAGCAGCAAGCTCTGCCTGTTCCAGATACCGCGTCCGCGCACGACGCTCACCCCAAGTTTCATCAAGTTGACTCCATTCCCCTTACGGACGCCCCGGCTTACATTAGGTCGAGGTTCAGCTACTCAATCGTGCCTGCTCCCCTGCCAGGCAGCGATTCCCAAGGAGGACTCGGAGATGATAGACACGCTGCGGAGCCAGGCTAGTGTGCGCCGCCTGCTGCCCGTGCTCGTGGGCCTGGGCGTCCTTGCCATCACGCTCGGGCTGCTGGCCCGCCCGGCATCCGCCACGGCCCAGGCCGGGAAGGTGAAGCCACACCGCGGATGTTCGCTGCGCACCCTCCGCGGCAGCTTCGGCGGAGTCCAGACCGGCACCACCACCGCAACCGGCCCGATCGCCATCCAGACTCTCGGGACCTTCTTCGGGAACGGCCACGCCACCGCCCGGGTCACCTCGATGACCAAGACCCGAGGTCCAGTCAGCTTCACCGACACCGCCACCTACACCCTGAAGCGGAACTGCAGCGGCACGCTGACCGCACGGCGGAGCACCGGCCAGAGCGTTCATTTCCGGATGACAGTCACCCAGTCAGGCCGCACCATGTACCTGCTGGAAACCGACCCGGGGGCGGTAGTGACCGGTACGTTCGAACACGTCTAGGAGACTCTCGTGGAGCCGAGAAAGATCGTCGCCATCTACAGCGCATCGTGGAACGAGCCTGACGAGGGTAAGCGGACAGCTCTGCTGGAGGACTCCTGGGCCGACGACGGCGTCTACCAGGACCCGGCGGGCACGGCCGCCGGCCGGGCCGCGCTCGTCGCGCACATCGGAGGGTTCCACGCGATGTTCCCCGGCCGCTCCATCGGCTTCGCGAGCGGTATCGACGTCACCGAAGCCGGACTCCGCTGGTCATGGGTCATGCGCAACGGTGATGAGGTCGAGCTCGAGGGGGTGGACTTCGCCGAACTTGGTGCCGATGGTCGCATCCAGCGGATCACCGGCTTCTTCGGGCCACTCCCCCCGCTCGAAACCTGAATAGCAGGATCTTCCCTTCCGAGCCCCGGAAGCCTAGGGTGATAGCCGGAAGCTGATCGGGGGTTTTGCTGGTCAGGACGTGGACTAGCGCGCAACTGCTCTGGGGTGGCTGAAGTAGCAGACTGGAGTGCCTGTATGCGCGCGGTCATTACCCAGCTGGGGAGCATACGGTGGAAGGTCGTGCCGGGAAGACAAGGAACATCTTCCTCGTGTGGTTTGTATGGCCGCTGATCACGCTCGGAATCTACTTCTTCGTCTGGTATTACAAGGTGAACCGTGAGGCCCGGGACCTTGATTCGCGGATCGAGGTTAACCCTGCGGTGTCGGTGATTGCCGTGCTGTTCGGATGGATCATCATCGTACCGCCGTTCGTTTCGGTCTACCGGACCGGCGAGCGGATCGCGGAAATGCAGCGCGCGGCCGGGCTCGAACCCACGTGCATTCCGCTCGTCGGCCTGCTCCTTACATTCGTCTTTCACCTCGAATCTCTCTACTACCAGTATGAGCTCAACCGGATCTGGGCCCACTACGGCAATCCTCCGGAGGGATCCTCGGTCAAGATTGACGTAACCACCGTCTGACCAGGGATAAGGCCGGCTAGGCCACTTGGCCGAGGTTCTGGGTGAAGAAGCCGGTGAGCTTTTCGACGGCGGGGTCTACGTACTGCTTCTTGTAGTAGAGGTCGTTGTGGCTGGCGCCGTCGATCCAGTGCGGTTCCTTGGGGCCGGCGGCGTTCTGGAACGCGTGGATGCTCATCCAGGCAGTGACGGCGCGGTTGCCGACGATCATCAGCAGGGGCCGCTGCCCGATCAGGCTCACGAATCGGAAGGCTTCGAAGAAAGCCATGTGGTCGACGCTGGACCAGGTGAGGAACTTGGCCGAGTGCGGGTGCGCGGTGGGGCCGCTGATGTAGTACTCGAAGCCCTCCAGGCCGTACTGTCCGCCGCGGGCGCGGGCCTGCTCGGCGGTGTCGGGGAAGAGCTGGAAGCTCTGCGGCCCCTCGCCGCGGGCCTCGGCGGTGCGGGCGGCCGCGGCGGCGTCGAGCATGTGCTGGAACACGGCCGGGTCCTGGGTGCCGTCGGCGCCGTTGCGGAAGTGGCGGGCGATGTCAACCGCGCTGACCGTGCCCACGGCCTTGATCCGGTGATCGCTGGCGGTGGCACAGAGAACATAGCCGCCGGAGGCGCAGATGCCGAGGGCGCCGATGCGGTCGGGGTTGACGTCGCTGCGGGTGGTGAGGAAGGAGACGCCGGCCTTGAGGTCCTCGACGCGGTGGGCGGGGCCTTCCAGGCCGCGGGGTTCGCCGCCGCTCTCGCCCTGGCAGGCCGAGTCGTAGGCGAGGGCGACGAAGCCGTTTCCGCCAGGAGCCGCGCGTAGAGTCCGGAGGCCTGCTCCTTGACACCGCTGCCAGTGTGGCCGACGACGATCGCCGGGCGCGGGCCGGCGTGGCTGTCGTCGGGGATGTAGAGGTGGCCGGCGAGCGGGATGCCGGCGCTGTCGTAGGTGACGTTGGTCTTTGCCGCGGGAGTCTCCGTTTCGTTGTCGCGAGGGCCGCACCCGTGCGGTGGGCTGCCCGGTCCGGTGCCGGGCTCATCTCCACCCTCGGCGTGGTCCCGGGCTCGGAAAAGAGGCGGGTTCTTTCCCGGGAAAGATCTTTCCCGGGAAAGAACCCGCCTTCTCGCATCCCGCGCCGCTGGCGTGAGAATGGACAGCATGACGTCCGCATCTGGCCCAGGCGAGCTGGGCGACTTCCTCAAGGCCCGCCGGGCACGGCTGGCGCCGCTGGACTTCGGCCTGCCCGAAACGGATTCCCGTCGCAAGGTCGGGGGGCTCCGCCGTGAGGAGGTCGCTGCGCTCGCGGCGATCAGCGTCGACTACTACACGCGGCTGGAGCAGGGCCGTGTCCGCGCGTCCGCGACGGTGCTCGCCACCCTGGCCCGTGCGCTGCGCCTGGATGAGGACCAGCAGAGGTACCTGTATGAGCTGGCCGGCAAGGCCGACGCCAGGCCGCGCCGGCGGCGGCCCACGCAGCGCGTTCGGCCGCTATGCGGCGCCTGCTCGACCAGCTCACCGCCACCCCCGTCATCGTGCTCGGCAAACGGCTGGACATCCTGGAGTGGAACTGCGCCGCCGCGGCCTTGTACACCGACTTTTCGCTGATTCCGGCCCGGGGCCGGAACTGCGTGCGGCTGTTGTTCACGGACTCGGTCATCCGGGAGATGCACCGGGAGTGGGAGCACGACGCTCGCGACGCCGTTGCCGCGCTGCGCATGGAGGCCGCGGCAGACCCCGACGACCCCGAGCTCGCCGGGCTCGTCGGCGAACTGTCGGTCCAGGACGCCGAGTTCCGCACCTGGTGGGCCGAACATCGCGTCACCAGCTCCAGCCACGGCACCAAGCTCTACCGTCATCGGCTGGTCGGCGACCTGGCCCTTGATTGCGACATGTGGAGCAACCCCGACGGCTCGGGGCAGCGCCTCATGGTCCTCACCGCCGAGCCCGGTTCCCGTCGCACGACGCTTTGCGCATCCTCACCTCCTGGACGCCCGGGGAACTCGCGTCAGAGGGTGATCCGCTCATGCGGCGATCGCGGCCACGGCCGGCCAGCTAAGGTTCTGGCGTGGCCGGGTGCCCGCACCGGCAGAGATGCACGCAGGCCGTGTTCTGAGGGCGGCCCGGTTAGGGTTGACAGGTGATCACCGATGCCTTCCCGGGCCGACCGCAACGGCCGCTGGCACCGCTACGACGACCTTGAGCCCGGGCCTGTCGGCAAAGTGCTGAACGAGATCGAAGCCGACCCAACCTGCATTTTCTGGGGTTAACACACGGCCTGCCTCAGACCGGGCCAATTCACTGGCGTTCCCGCCGACGGCATCGATTCTTGCGTCATTAGCCATTGACCCGCGACAGGCCGACGCACACCATGGGTCCAGACGTAGAGGGAGGTATGGGATGTGTGCGGCACGCGGAATGCTGCAGGAAGGCAATATTAGTATCACCGTGTGCGCCTGGTGTCAGGGTAAATGGCGCTGCAAGGCGCCCGTGCACGTCTGACCCGGGTCATCCTGGAGGAGCGTCGGCTGGCAGGGCTAATCTAGGCATCAGTAATCCTCTACGACGAAAGGGTGGACTCCGGACATGGGGAGAGCGCGGAAATTCCTGACTGGCACCGCGTTCATCGCGCTGTTGGTGACCGCCGTTATGCCAGGTATGGCGGAGCCCGCCACCGCCGCCGCCCCGGCCCCCGGCGCCGCGACCGCGGTCCGCGCTTCGCTGCGCAGTGAGCTCAACAACTACTTGAACGCCTACCGAGCCGCGGAGCACATCTCCGCTGTCTCGCTGGCGGTCACCTTTCGCGTCAGCAGGCCAGGCATCAACCTGGCTGCCGGGAGCACCCGATACCGCGGCGGACCCGCGATCTCGCCTTACGCGCTCTGGCAGATCGGCAGTAACACCAAGGCATTCACGTCGGTGCTGGTGCTGCAACTGGAGGCCGAGCACAAGCTCTCGATCAACGACACGCTCGGCAAGTGGCTGCCTCAGTACCCTGCTTGGCGGGGCGTGACGATCAAGCGGCTCTTGAACATGACCAGCGGCATCCCGAGCTACACCGACTCGCCGGAATTCTGGCACGATGTTGCGGCGGCGCCCCACGGCTCGTTCTCGGCTTCCCGCTTGGTTTCCTACGCTCTCAGCCTTCCGCCCACGCACGGCTACAGCTACTCGAACACCGACTACATCCTGGCGCAGATGATCATCGAGCGCGCAACCCGCGATAGCTACGGCAGTCAACTGCGCAAGCGAATCGCCATCCCGCTTAGTCTGCGGAACATGTTCTATTCCGGGACTAGTTACAGGCGGGCGATTACCGCTCGCATGCCGGCCGGCTATTGGTCTGTCGCGGCGCTCCCCGAGATGACATCGCAGCTCGGCCGTGACCAGAGCGACCATACGCTCTCATGGGCGCAGGGTGCAGGCGGGATCGTCAGCTCGTTGCACGACATGGCCAAGTGGGATCGCGCCCTCTATGCCGGCCGCGAGTTGCCGGGGAAGCAGCAGCGCGAGCTGATGAGCCTGGTTTCCACGACGACCGGGAAACCGATCAGGACGACGACGTTGGCCGATCCCGCTGGGTATGGTCTCGGCATCAGCCAGGTGACGTCCAGGACATTGGGGACCGTGTGGTACTACGAGGGGGAAACGACTGGCTTCCGGGTTGTGAACATCTTCGTGCCACGGTCCGGCACCATGATCGCGATCGGCGTGAACAGCGCAACCCTCAACGACCACACAGCCGCGCTTGCCACATCCGTGTACCAGACACTGCACAAGGCGGGGCTCAGCTAACCCCTTACGAGGTGTACCCAATTTGGCTGAACGGCCATAATTCCGCCCCCGGCCGTGGCTTCTTGAACTTGGAACCCGCTATGCAATAAAGCTATAATTCCTGAGTAACTCGCGGATTGGGGGCGGGCACTGGCGTTTTACTGTGGCGTGCAGCCCCGTAGTATACTTCACTTATGGCAGACCCATCTGATGATCCAATCTGGGAGACCTGGGAATCGGTCTTCCTCAAGACGACCGTTTTGGGCGACATGATCATCGATCGAAGCCTGGCCAGCGGTCAGCACATCACCCGGATTGCCTGCGTTCCACGCGGAGGTCTCTACCTCGTGAACATCCTCTCGCGGATGCTGGGACTGTCTGGTGATCAGGTCATCTCTCTGGGTATATCAAAATACGACAGAGAAAATCCTACGCAGGCCAGTAATTTCAAGATTGGTCAGTTGCCCGACCGATCCGACGTCGCTGACCAAGTCGTCTTGCTTGTGGACGAGGTTCACGATAGCGGGAAAACTGCTGAGTGGGCCCGCGATGCGCTCATCGGACTCGGCTCTGCCGTGGTATGGACCGCCGTCATTCACTACAAGCCTCACCCAAACGCCACCAGCTATAAGCCCGACTTCTATGTCGAGACTACCAATGGGTGGGTCCACTACCCATGGGCACCTATCGACTCACTCGGTACCGTCTATAAGGCTGCTTTGGGGAAGCAATCGTAGGAAACTGCGTCAGTTGGGGTCATTCATCTTCCGCGTTCAGGGCGTTGGCATGATCAAGCTCGACGCAGGCCTGTTCTTGACCTACGGGCCGATCTTGGTGAGCAGGCGGAGGTCCTTGACGTTGGCGAAGACCGCATCAGCGCGATGAGGGGAATGCCGAGCCAGATCACGGTCCTCGTCCTCGGTCAGGTCTTCGATGAGCACTTCGTTATCGAGCGGAAGGGGTCGCGCTGCGGGCAGCACATCTTCCCTGCTCCGCTTCAGGTTAGCGCCCTTGGAGGCAGGCTTCCGGAGTCCCGGCTCTGACATCGCGTACCTCCTCCCCCTTGGTTAGCGTGCCGCTCGCTGAGCCAAGTCCCGGCGGACAGCGGTCACGTCAGCGCCAGGTTCACCGTGACCCAGGGCTGCCAGGCTCTCCGAGATCCGCCCGGCTCCTTCGGTGTCACCGAGGATTTCCAAGGTCATCTCCCGGCCGTCAAGGTCATCGACCGAAAGCAAGACAGCCTCGATCTCGCCGTTGCGCGTCAAGGCGATCCGCTCATGTTGCTGGCGCACTTGCCTGGCTAGCTCTGGGAGGCGTGCTCTGGCCTCAGACAGAGGCACGGCCGTCGCGGTGATGACCATAGTCAGCAGTATGGGCCTCGATAGCTGGAACTGCACCTGGATCGTGGTGATCATTGGGGACTGCCCCCGGCCCCCGAGTCAACTAAAGCCGGGGCAGTCCCGCGCAAGCCCAGGTTGGCGTGAATGCGGCGCAGTCATCTCTGCCAATGAGTTCCGATCGGCTCTCCTTGTGCGGCCGACGGATAAGTGCTTGGATCCCGCAGTGAAGGGCGTCCGGCGGACCCCTGGCGTTGGGCACGAAGGGGTCCCCGACGAAAGGAGCGCCATGCCCAGACACACTCGTACCTCCAAGCGAACGTGGTTAATAGCCGCGGTGGGCGTCAGCCTGTTCGTCGGCCAGGCGCTGTTTGGCCTGACGGCGAACGCGGCTCCGGCGGCGCAGGGCGGCGTGCGCCCGCGCGCGATGGGCGAACTCGACTGCAACGGCTGGAGCAAGATCCAGAAGCCGGCGGCTTCTCACAAGCTGCTCTGTACCGACATCCGTGGCATCAACGGCCATTACTCCCGGTTCTACGACAACGGCCACTACATCGGCCACGACGAGCCATCCATCCGGTTCCTGTCCAACCAGCCCGGCTCCGGCAACAACGTGACCTTCACCGAGACCCTCCCCCGCGACCCGAAGGCGATGCCGGGCAACAACCATCCCGGTCACGACGTCACCCACTGGTTCGAGCTCTCGGTGGCGCCATGGTTCGGAATGACCATCTGCGACCCGAACTCCTACCCGCAGACCAAGTGCACGCCCAACAGCGACAACAACGCGCCGCACGGCACGTTCCCCGGCGGCGGCGCCGCGTTCATGGAGATGCAGTTCTACCCGCCCGGCTTCGCCCCGTTCAGCGACTCGGTGAGCTGCAACAACACGCACTGGTGCGCGGCGCTCAACATCGACTCGCTCGAGGCCACCGACCACAGCGGCCCGAACCCGAACTGCGAGGAGCCGGTGAACTTCGCCTTCATCCAGCGAAACGGCGTGCCCGCCGGGCCGCCCGGCCCGCAGCTCTCCAACGGGGCGACGTTCACGCCCAACAGCAAGACGCTGATGATGAACCCCGGTGACGTCGTAAGGACCCACATGTGGGACGCGAACATCGGCGGCGGGAAGCGCGCATTCAAGATAGAGATCAGTGACCTGACCACCGGGCAGAGCGGGTTCATGGTGGCCTCGGCCGCCAACGGCTTCATGAACACCAACTACGTCACCTGCGCCGGCACGCCGTTCAACTTCCAGCCGCTGTTCAACACCGCCCGGGCGGCGAACTCGGACGGCTGGTCGGTGCTGCTGTCCGGCATTCTCACCCAGTACGAGACCGGGCACTTCATCCCGTGTAAGCGCGTCACCGGGCCGTTCCCCGTGGGATCCGACACTTCCTGGACGACCTGCCACGGGGCCTACGAGAACGCGGGACCGCCCGACGGCACCAAGAAGAGCCAGGAAGTGGCGGACGCGCTCTGCTACAAGAAGGGCGACACGCATGGCGGGACGGCGCCGCCGAACCTGGTCACCGGCTGCCTGGACGACTTCACGCAAAACGGTGATCTGGACTTCGACGGCACGCCGTACTACCGCGACTGGCCGACCTCGACGGTTCCCAACAAGTGGCCGTCGACGTTCCTCCAGCAGCAGCCCACGACCGTGGGCGGGGCCAGGTACTCGAAGATCCAGTTCGAGACCGACCTTCCTGCAAGCGAGGTGGGCACCTGCGGGCCGAACACTCCTGCGGGCTGCACGGTTCCGCCCAAGGGCCCGGGGCACTTCTACCCGTACTACACGCAGGCGAAGGTCGGCGGGCAGTGCGTCTGGGAGTTCGGCAACATGAGAAACGGCAACAGGTTCGGCGGAGATCGCCAGTACGCCCACCTGGTGCCGCACGGGTTCTTCAAGGGGCAGTTCGACTTTGCGAGCTCGCCACTGGCCAACCCGAACTGCTGAGCGGAGCGCCCTGATACGCGGAGCACAATGACCGCAAGTCCGGGCCACTGCGAATGCGCCGCCACGGCCGGTCCCCGGCCGTGGCGGCGCATTCAAAGCTCGCGTACTCCAGCCAGAACCCTCGCCGTGTCAGCCTGGCTCGCTCGGCAGGTGCGCGCACGTCCCGGTTCACACTGGTCCATCTTCCTCGTGGCCGCCATGGCCCTGGTGCGATGTGCGGCGCATCATCTGGATACCGAGGCTGAGCGCGCGCCGATCATCGATGCCGGGCTTGTGCCGTGGATCGAGGGGGGCCTGAGCACTTCATCCGGGTGCATCCCACGGGTATCTGGGGCAACCGCGTCTGCCGAGCAAGATGCCAGCGCTCACACTCGTGAGTAATTTCGCTTGTCGGACAGCGGCTTCCGCTGGATGAACTCCATGGTGCCGTCATCGGGACAGCACCTACGCGACGAAGGTCCGCAACAGGATCATTCCCGGCCTCGGTAAGCACTACCTCGACCGGCTCACTCCCGAGCATATTGAGCGCTTCTACACCTATCTCGAGACTGAGGGCCTGGCACCGGCCACCGTGTTCCTCGAGTATCGGCGCCGCTCGAAAACGAGGCCGTAGCGCCGCTCGGAAATGAGGCGGCCCAGGCAGATTGGCTGGGTGATGTCAGCGGAAGATTGGGCGCTGATCCGGCGGCTGGCCGCTGACGGGGTTCCGCAGCGGCAGGTGGCCCGGCAGCTGGGTATTGGCAGGTCAACGGTCGCGCGGGCGGTGGCGTCCGCGGCGCCGCCGAGGTATGAGCGCAAGCCGGTCAGTACGTCGTTCGCTGCGTTCGAGCCGCGGGTGCGGGCGTTTTTGGCGGAGTTTCCGGAGATGCCGGCGACGGTGATCGCCGACCGGGTCGGCTGGGACGGGTCGATCTCGTGGTTCCGGGAGAACCTGGCGCGGCTGCGGCCGCAGTACCGGCGCCTGGATCCGGCGGACCGGCTGACCTGGGCTGCGGGGGATGCGGCGCAGTGTGACCTGTGGTTCCCGCCGGGCCGGATCCCGCTGGAAGACGGCAGCACCGCGCTGCTGCCGGTGCTGGTGATCACCGCAGCGCACTCGCGGTTCACGGCCGAGCGGATGATCCCGACCCGCAGGACCGAGGACCTGCTGCTGGGGTCGTGGGCGCTGATCCGGCAGCTGGGCCGGGTGCCGCGGCGGCTGATCTGGGACAACGAGACCGGCATCGGCCGCGGCGGCAGGCTCGCCGATGGGGTGGCCGCGTTCACCGGGACGCTGGCCACGCAGATCGTGCAGCTGCGGCCGCGCGATCCGGAATCAAAAGGGATCGTGGAACGGCGCAACGGGTACTTCGAGACCTCGTTCATGCCCGGCCGGGCGTTCGCCTCGCCCGCTGACTTCAACGCCCAGTTCACCGGCTGGCTGGACCGGGCCAACGACCGCGTGGTGCGGACCCCGCGGGCCCGGCCAGCGGATCTGATCGAGGCGGACCGGGCCGCGATGCTGCCACTGCCGACGATCCCGCCGCAGCTGGGCTGGTGTCACCGGGTGCGGCTCGGACGTGACTATTACGTCCGGCTCGATGCCAGCGACTACTCCGCCGACCCGGCCGTGATCGGCCGCCTGGTTGACGTCACCGCCGACCTGGACCGGGTGCGGGTCCGCGCCGGCGGGCATGCGGTCGCCGGCCATGCCCGGGTCTGGGCCCGCGGGACCACCGTGACCGACCCCGCGCACGCCGCGACGGCACGGCGGCTGCGCCAGGAGTTCCGCCAGCCCCGGCCCTCCGGGCTGCCCGGTGACCTGACCCGGGACCTGGCCGACTACGACCGGGCGTTCGGCCTGACCAGCAGGAGAGGGCAGAACGCATGACCACGCCATCCAGCGACACGGCCAAGCAGCTGCATTACCTTGCCGCCGCGCTCAAAGCGCCCCGCATCACCGAAACCGCCCAGCGGCTGGCCGAGCAGGCCCGCGACGCTGGCTGGACCCACGAGGACTACCTCGCCGCCGTGCTCGAACGGGAAGTCTCGGCCCGCAACGCCTCCGGAGCCCAGCTGCGGATCCGCGCCGCCGGGTTCCCGGGCCGCAAGACCATCGAGGACTTCGACTTCGACGCCCAGCCCGCCATCCGCCAGCAGGCCGCCGCGCTGGCCTCCGGCGCCTTCCTCACCGAAGCCCGCAACATCGTGCTGCCCGGCCCGCCCGGCACCGGGAAAACACACCTGGCGATCTCGCTCGGGATCACCGCCGCCCGGCACGGGCACCGGGTCCTGTTCGCCACCGCCACCGACTGGGTCACCCGGCTCACCGACGCCCACCGCCACGGCCTGCTCCCCAAAGAACCCACCCGGCTGCGCCGCCACGGGCTGATCATCGTCGACAAAGCCGGCTACCTGCCGTTCGAGCAAGACGCCGCCAGCCTGTTCCTCCAGCTCGTCTCCTCCCGCTACGAGCACGCCTCGCTGATCCTGACCTCCCACCTGCCCTTCTCCGGCTGGGGCACCGTCTTCGGCGACCAGGCCGTCGCCGCCGCCATGATCGACCGCATCGTCCACCACGCCGACGTCCTCACCCTCAAAGGCGCCAGCTACCGGCTCCGCAACCGCGGCATCGACAGCCTCCCCAGCATCAAAACCCAGAACCAGGCAGACTAGAACCACACACAGGTGGCCCCATTTTCAACCGCCGCATCGGCCTCATCTTCGAGCGTCGCCGACACTCGAGATCCCCGGCACCCGCGCGATCTGTGAGATCGGCATCCGCTCCGACCGGCGCAGCCGGCGAATCTCAGCCCAGTCCTCCACGCTCAGCACCTGCTTCCTCCCCGGCTCGGCTGGAGCCAGGGTCTCCGGGGAAGCTGGTCAAAATTCGGTTTGCCACGCGGTGATCAGTAATCAGCTGCCGCCGACAAAGCCCGGGTAGCCAGCCGTCACCAGCTACGCGATGCGATCGCCGCGCCAGCACACGAAAGCTCCGGAAGCCGGACTCTTCGTTAGGTCGCTTCCCCGAAACCACCACGCGTTCGCACCCTCGGAGCCCTGGTACTGGGTGCAGGCCACCGCCCAAGCGGCAGCGGGCGAAGCGCCTGGGCCTGCCTCAATGATCCGGCGTGCCTGATGTCGCCGCCTGGCCGTGTTCCCGGCCGGGAAGTGCAGTAAGCATGCGGATACCCGCCACCACGTTCCAGACGCAGACTCAGACCATGCGAGGTTACCCGGCACCGGACCAGCGCCGCGTCCTGGGGCGTCTAACGACGTGCCGGGGAGAAGAGCTGACCCGGGAACCATCAACGCGCAGACCCGTCAGCGCTGGCGACCGCCTTGCAGCCGCACAACCTAGCGTCCGCACGGGCGCCGGGCACACCAGGAAAGGAGACCTCAGTGACCATCACCCGAATCGCGCAGCCAGCCAGGCTCGGGCAGCCCTGGGTCCGGGAGATCGTCCCGGGAGTCTTCCGGGTCGGTACGACGTTCTTGGGCTGCTACGCGGTTGAAGACGCGGGCGCCTACACGTTCTTCGACGTGGGGCTGCCCGGCTACTGGCCGCAGATGACCGGGTTCCTCGCCGCACGGAACGCTCCGCTGTCATCGGTCAAGGCCGTCGTGCTCACCCATTGCCACCCCGACCATATGGGTAATGCCGAACGACTCCGGGCGCAGGCGGGCGCGGCGGTGCTCGTGCACCACGATGACCGGGCGGCGGCCATGCGCAAGAGCAGGCCGGCCTTGTACCCGCTGTGGAAGCCGCCGGTGCTGCATCTGGTGGCGCACTTCCTGCGCAATGGCGTGGCCCGGACGGCGCCGGTGGCCGAGGCGTCGGGTTTCGCCGACGAAGAAGTCCTGGACGTGCCGGGCCGTCCCCGCGTCATCCACACGCCCGGCCACACCGCCGGAAACTCGGCCCTGAGCCTGGCCGACCGTGACGTCCTGATCGTGGGCGACACGCTGGCGACGCTCAGCCTTTCCCGCGGCGAGTCCGGGCCGCAACTGCTGCCTCGGTTCATCAACGAGGATCACGACCGGGCCCTGGCCTCGCTGGAAAAGATCGAGCCGGTCAGTGCTCGCTGGGTCCTGCCCGGTCACGGTCTTCCCTGGGAGGGAAGTCCGCAGCAGGCCGTCACGCTGGCCCGGAAGATCGCGGCCCGGACAAATTGAAAGGCCTGCCCAGCTCACTGGCGAAAAGAACTTGATCAACCCGGCCACCGAATGCACCGACATGCACTCGGCGCCATCGTGAATGGCGCTGTCCATGCTGATTCAGCGCAGGTGTCAGCAGCCAGGGCCGGAACAATGCTGAACGCTTCCGTCACCGACCTATCCCCTGTCCGGGCCTGCTCGGGATCTCCTGCCGCGGAGAGCCAACGGCGCCGTCGAGGGAGCGGCCGACGCCGCCCAGGCCATTCAGCAGGTCGTCGATGCCCTTGCCCAGGCAGTGACCTCTATCATTGGTGCCTGCTGGAGCACTTCTTATGTGACGAGCAGGCGATCCGGCCCGCTGCTACGAGCAAGATCCCAAAAATGGCGACCACGACCACTAAGAACAATCCGAAATTGCCAGTGAACAAAGTGGCCGCCAGCGCAATTACGGCAAGCGCCGCACAGGCGCATGAATTGACTACCTTGTTCTGCGGGTGCGAGACCTGCGCCTGGGTCGGCTTCCGCAGCGGCTGGGCCCCGATTAGCCTGGCGGGGATGTCGGCAGTGAGCGCGGCCAGTTCCGCGTAGGTCCGCGAGGCGAACGTCTGGCCCACCCGCATGTCAAACTCGTCCTTGGTCAGCCGACCCTGCACGAACGCCGCCTTGAGCACCTCGAGCACCTGCCCGCGGTCGGCGTGAGACGCCCGGAAGCGACCGCGGCCCGCCGCGGCAGCAGCCATGCCCCCTCCCAGCTTTGCCGTCACCGGCACCTGCCCCATGCAAGGAAGCGTAGTACGGTTGCTCTGTATTGGCATCTCCGCAGGCGCCAAGGCGCGAGAGAGCGGTGATTTGGGGCGGGTTGAACCGCCGACCTTCCGCTCTTCAGGAGGATTTGCGAGTCCAGGCGCGTCCACCACGGTCCAGCTGAGCGGCCCATACAACGTGTTGGCTCTTGTTTGAGTCCAGGATCGTCTCCACGTTTCCAGGGTTGTTGTTAGGTCCTCAGCAACCCATGGAAGGTTGGCCTGGATGATCTCGAACTGGCCCGCCGCGCGGCGACCGATGAGCCGCCGAATCAGCACAACGGAAGGACTTTGAGAATGCGAGCGGGCGAGCAGGCTGCCGAAGTCCGTGTCAGCCGAGATGAGCACCCGGTTCTCATCCTGCGCACGTTCAAGGACGACGCTGTCGGCGGAAGCTTGCAAGCCGATGTCCCGGACGTGCACCACGTCATGCCCAGCCGCCTTGAGCCTTTCGGCAAGCAGCGGGGACAGGTTGTTGTCGATCAGAACCTCATCCCGTGTGCCGGAGCGGCAGCTCACGCTCTCGCACGGCCTCGGCGGCATACAGCAGCGCTTCGTGGATATCTTCTCGCGTCAGCTCTGGGTGCTCGGCGAGGATTTCACCAGTCGTCATGCCGTCTGCGACCATCGCGACCACCGTGGCGACGGGTATGCGCAGGCCTCTGATGCAGGGAAGACCGCCCATGACCTGTGGGTCGGTGGTGATCCGCTCGAATGTCACAGTTCGACCCTAACTTTAAGATCGGGAACATGGACGAGAACTAGCTCCCGGTCGTGGTGGGTGCCGCGGTGGTCGGTGACTGGGTGCTGCGGCTGCTGTTCAGCGACGGCACGGTCGGGGATGCCGACTTCTCGTCCGAGCGCTGGACGGGGGTACTCGAGCCGCTGAAACGACCGAGCCTACTTTGCGCAGGCCGCGGTCGATCCGGAAGCAGGGACCGTGGTGTGGCCCGGTGGCATCGACCTCGCGCCTGAGCCGCTCTACGAAGAGGCCAAGGCTCATCCGCTCGCAGCCGCCTGACGGTCGCGACCGCGCCCGACGGAGGGCATCACACCGGCCAGCCAGCTGAGTCCATATTGGCAACCATTGGTGTCCATGATCACCGTTGCCGATGACGGTAGAGCTCGGGGCGGTAGTCGATATCAAGGACGTGGTCAATGCGGCAGGTCTCATCGGTCCGGTAGATGACGCGATAGGTTCCACCAGGGCCCTCGGAACCTCGCCCATCCGGTGCGACAGCCAGGCAGTCAGACACAGCAAGCTACCGAGCCAGCCTGGAGCCAGCGGCTCGGGCCACCACATCAGGAGCGCGAAAGAACAGGCAAGGAGAGACGACCTGACCAGTTACGCTTACGAGAGGTCGAAATCAGGTGTTGTCGCTCCCTTGACAGGAAGAGTCATCGCTTTAGCGCAGGAGGATCCTATGGTATTCGTGACCGTTATGGGCGGTAAGGCATCTGCGCAATCGCAATTCAAGCACCTTGCCGCGCTGTTAAAGACCTACGAGGCCGACTGTGTCTTGGATGTCGGAGCTCACGTTGGCGAGTTTGCCTCCGCCCTGAGGCATGCCGGGTATTCAGGACCGATTATCTCCTTTGAGCCAGTCAATGACTATTTCAAGCGGCTCGAGGCGGCTGCGGCGCCCGACCCGAAATGGTGGGTGTATCGTGCAGCGCTTGGCCTGGATACCGGCGATCGCCCAATGAATGTAATGGACGGTACCGGTAGCAGCTTCTTGTCGCCGAATCAGTACGCGATGCGGTGCTGGCCAGAGTGGCACTCTGCCTACGTCGAGAAAGTGCCAATGCGACGACTAAGCGAAATGATGGAAATGTTCTTCCCGAGCATTGGCGTGTCACGGCCCTTTCTCAAGCTGGATACGCAAGGCTATGACATAGAGGTCTTCCGGGGCGCGGGCGACCGTATCCATGAGATCGTTGGAATCCAGTGCGAGCTTTCTCTTATTCCGCTTTACGAAGGAATGCCAGCGATCGAGGACGCACTAGGTGTTTTCCGGGGAGCCGGGTTCGACGTGACTGGCTTCTTTCCGGTTGCTGTGGAAAACGCAACCGCGCGGCTGCTAGAGGTGGACTGCGTGATGATCCGCACTCAAGCACTGCCTCATCACCGGGTTTGACTTTATTCGGACTAAGCGTCGGCCGCCGGTCCTTGATTCCTCGGCGGTCGTTCCTTGGGCGGCGCGGTTGCTGCGCTTTCCTGCTGCGCCGGTGGGTCGGGCCCAGGGTCACGCCGACTTGACACAGGGGCATCGGTGTGCGCCGCTCGGGCAGCCGGGCTTTGCCGCCGGTCGGCCACGGTCTCCTTCTTGCCGGTACCTGGGCTGGCATCGTGGCCTGCCCCGGCGCGGCTTCGGGTGGGCGTTACCTCGGCGAGTTCGGGTGCGGGGGGCGGCTTGCGGATAAGCCGGATCATCAATGCCAGTGCTACCACGCACAGCAGGCTGACCGCTATGAAGGCCGCGCTGTACCCGTCCTCGGAGGCTGCCCGGGCTGGTAGCAGGTAGGGGGTCAGTGAGCTGTTAAAGGTGCTGGGCCGCACACCGGTGCCTATCGCCCGGGCAACCGCGTCCCTGAATTGCTGTGTCTGCTGCCGGGTCATGTTCGGGAGCGCGATGCTGGAGACATCGGACTGCAGCCGGTGCACGTAGGTGGCGTGAAACACCACGTAGAGGGCGGCGATACCGACGGCGCCGCCAAAGTGCTCGGCCGTCGTGGATACTCCTGATACCTGGCCGTGGTCACGGGCCGGCACCATGTCGAGGCTGACTGGATCATTGACGGTGAGGATCAGGGCCAGGGCGATCCCGTAGAGCAGGAGGCCCGGGAGCACGGGCAGGTAAGCGTTGCTGTGCACCCCCCATGCCAGCAGCACGGTTGCGGCCAGCAGCGTGGCGAAGCCCGCGATCAGCGGCGGGCGGCCGCCTGCGCGGTCATACCAGCGCCCAGCCAGCGGCGGCACAAACACGAACGGCAGCGTCGTGGGGGTCAGCGCCAACCCGGCCAGCACCGGGCTCATCTGCAGGTTCAGGATCAGGAAGAGCGGGAACAGCAGCGCGAGGCCCATCCCGGTTATCCCGACGATGAACTGGCTTGCTGTACTGCCGAGGTAATTGGCATGCCGCCACAGCAGATTCAGGTTCATCAGCGGGCTGGTAACAGAACGCTCGACGCGCAGGAAGGCTACACCGCTACAGGCGCCGATGATCAACGGAATGAGGACCCCGGGGAAAGCCCAGCCCCACGCCTGCGATTGGGACAGGCCGAACACCAGGCTGATGATGGTAACGGTGAGCAGAATGGTGCCCGGCAGATCGATGTCGGATCGCCGACTATCAGGAGTATCAGACGGCACCGCCCGCAGCGTCCCGGCTAGGGTGACCACGGCCAGCAGGAAGTCCAGGAGGGGGATCGCCCGCCAGCTCCAGGCCGCCGTCAGGGCCCCGCCAATCGTGGGCCCGAGTGCTCCGGCGACGGCGGCCACGCCCCCCATCAGCCCGAGCGCCCGGCCCCGTTCCTCGTCTGGGAAGGTCGCTGCCACGATCGCCACCGTGTTCGGCAGTATCAGCGCCTCGCCCACCCCTTGCAGCGTGCGGCAGGCCAGCAGCACCGAGAACACCGGCGCCAGGGCGCCGACCGCCGAAGCGCCCATAAACACGGCCGCGCCGATGATGAAAATGCGCCTGCGCCCGAACATGTCCCCCAGGCGCCCGCCCAGCACCAGCAGGCCCGCAAGCGGGGGAAGGCTGGCGTTCAGGATCCACTGCACCTGCTGAGACCCGACGCCGAAGTCCTGCATGATGTTGGGAAGCGCAAGCGGCACTGCCGTCTGATCGAGCAGGATCATCGCATTGGCCAGGGTCATGGACCACAAGACCACACGCGCGTTGCTGTCCCTCGTCGCTGTCGTCACGGCGACGCCCCCACTAGATGACCTGGCTACACCTGACGACGTTACGTAGTCCGGACAGCCCTGGCTAGGTTCGCTGCCCGGGCAGCTGCGGGAGGCGGGTTTCCCCTCGTGGCGTGGGCACATCCCCTTAGGGAGGGCGATGGCAGAGACGTGCAGGAAGTTCGATCAGGACTTCAAGGAGGTGCGGTCCAGCTGGTGCGGGAGACCGCTAGCCGATCGCGAAGGTACAAGGGAAGAAAGGCCAGTTCACAGATGCGCTGCCAGGGACTTGAACCCCGAGCCCGCCGATTAAGAGCTTGAGCGGGGTGAGTTCACCGGGGTTCATGTGCGTTCGCGCCGCAGCTCAGATCGCGTACACACACTCTCGTGAACTGCGCCGTACCGGAGCGAACGGTCAAGTCCTGTGGCGTGGTGTTTCGCGGTTAGCGCGTGATCCTTTAGTTTGCGGTTAGGCGCTGAGCGCCGGGAGGTCGCTGGCTGGGGTCACCTCCATGGCGTTGCCGGGGGCGAGGGTGATGCGGGACCGGGCCAGGACATCGAGGCCGAGGTAGCGGCGGCCTTCGGTCCATTCGTCGTGCTGTTCTGCGAGGACGGCGCCGACGAGGCGGATGAGGGAGTCGCGGCCGGGGAAGATTCCCACGACGTCGGTGCGCCGCCGGATCTCCCGGTTGAGTCGCTCCTGGGGGTTGTCAGACCAGATCTGGCGCCAGATCTCCTTCGGGAAGCCGGTGAAGGCCAGCACGTCGGCCCGGGCGGCGTCCAGGTGCTCAGCGACCTTGGGGAGCTTGCCGGCGACGGCCTCGATGAGCCGGTCGTACTGGGCGTGCACGGAGGCGGCGTCGGGCTGGTCATAGACCGAGTGCAGCAGCGTCTTGACCCACGGCCAGGATGCTTTCGGGGTGGCGGACATCAGGTTCGCGGCGTAGTGGGTGCGGCACCGCTGCCAGCTGGCGCCGGGCAGGGTCGCGCCGATCGCCTCGGTCAGGCCGCGGTGGGCGTCGCTGGTGACCAGGGCGACGCCGGTCAGGCCGCGGGCGGTCAGGTCCCGGAAGAACGCCAGCCAGCCGGCGCCGTCCTCGGCGAGGTGACCTGCAGGCCGAGGATTTCCCGGTGCCCGTCGGCGTTCACCCCGGTCGCCAGCAGCGCGTGCACGTTCACCACCCGGCCGCCCTCGCGGACCTTCAGCACCAGCGCATCGGCCGCGGCGAACGTGTACGGGCCGGCGTCCAGCGGCCGGGTCCGGAACGCTTCCACCTGCTCATCCAGGTCGCGGGCCATCTCGCTGACCTGCGACCGGGACAGCCGGGTGATGCCGAGGGATTCCACCAGCTTTTCCATCCGCCGGGTGGACACCCCGAGCAGGTAGCACGTCGCCACCACCGACGTCAGGGCCGCCTCCGCCCGGCGGCGGCGCTCGGCAGCCAGTCCGGGAAATAGCTCCCGGACCGCAGCCTGGGAATCGCCACATCCAGCGTCCCGGCCCGGGTATCGAAGTCCCGGTGCCGGTAGCCATTACGGACATTGACCCGGTCCGCCGAGGGCACCCCGTACGGGGCGCCGCAGACCGCATCGGCCTCGGCCGACATCAGCGCGTTCACGAACGTGGTCAGCATCGAGCGCAGCAGGTCCGGCGACGCGGACGCCAGCTGGTCGTGCAGGAAGCGGGCAGGGTCGATACTGCTCGCAGCGGTCATCGTCGTGTCTCCTTCAGAAGCACTGTGAGAGGTCTTCCAAAGGATCACGCGGTGGCCGCCCTTACACGCCTGCGCCACGCCCATAACCGGGCCCGTCAGTACACCACTCTGGCGGACGTAACTGAGCGAACTGCAACCCAAATTGCAACCCCACTGGCCCCGAGCGCCATCGCACCAGCGACGCGAGCGGCCTTGATCGGTGATCTTGCTGCAACCGGATGGCGCTACCGGCCACCGCTGGGAAGCATGGGTGCAGCACTTGACCGATCGGTCATGCACTGGGTCACGATGGCAACAGTCCACGCCTTCATTGCGTAAGTAACCGACGCGCTCACACGCGGTTGCCGCCTCTGCGACCGAGGTCACTATTAATATGACGAGATCCCACCGCGAGCTGGTCCAGCCCCAGGAGCTGCGAGCTGTACCTAGTGCTGACCGCAGTGGGTCTTACCGAGCGCGCTGGCCATGGTTGGCGAAACCAGGCGTGCTCACGCCCTGTGCCAGAAGCTGCTGTCGTTCGCCGACCCGCTGCTGCTTCATGCCGAGGAGATCGACACCACCACCTGGGGAGCGCCTGGGGAACTTGCCGCAGGCCTTCACCCACCTGGCGCTGATTGAGGCCGTGTGAGTATTCATCGACAGGGAGCAAGTGGAACGCTCCGCTCGACCGCGTCTTGATCCCGTAACAACCTTCACCTCCCGGTGCGCCGATGGCTCCTCCAGAGATGGACGGCCTGGATTCACGCCGTCTGGGGGTTGAAGCTCACCCTGGCGCGCGGTCGAATGGTGACGTGACGGTGAACGGCACGTAAACGGGCCAGATAGTGAGCTCCCGGGAGACGCTGCGCAGGCTGGCGAGGCACCAGGTGGTTCACCGGCAGTCCGGCGCACCACGCTGATGGCCCTGAGGGAATGGGTTGCCATGCCGGTGAAGACCGAGGATGCGGCGCGGGGAGGAAGGCCGGCCGTGCGGGCGTCTGGCCGGGGCCGGACGCGGGCCGGGACCGGGGAACAGCTGAGCCGGGACGATCGGGAGGCGCGGGGGAAAGGACGCCCGGGCGGCGGCTCCGCTGGAGTCGCACGCGGAGTTCGGGCCGGATGCGTCGGGGGATCCGGTCGGGCTGCTGCTGGAGCAGGAAAAGAGCCGGGTGCCGGAGCTGCTGCCGATCCGGCACGGGCGGATGCTGGTGTCGCCGTTCTACCGAGGCGCAGCGCTACCGATGGCGGCAGACCTGGCCACCACCCCTACCTCGGGGCTGCAGGTGCAGCTGTGCGGGGACGCGCACCTGTCCAATTTCGGCGCGTTCGCCTCTCCCGGGCGGCGGCTGGTGTTTGATGTCAACGACTTCGACGAGACCCTGCCCAGCCCGTTTGAGTGGGATGTCAAGCGGCTGGCGGCCAGCCTGGCCGTGGCCGGACGGGACAACGGGTTCCCCGCCAAGGCTCGCCGCAAGATCATCCTGGCGGGGGTCGAGACGTACCGCACGGCGATGCGAGAGTTCTCCGGCCAGCCGTTCCTGGCGGTGTGGTACGCGCACCTGGACGTCGAGGACGCCATCGCCCAGTTCCAGTCGCAGCTGAAAAAGAACAGGGTCAAGGCCACCAGGAAGATGGTCGCCAAGGCCCACACCGAGGACAGCACAAAAGCGCTGCGCAAGCTGACCACCCAGGCTGGCGGGCAGCGGCGGATCATCAGCGACCCGCCGCTGATCCAGCCGGTCGAGGAAGTCTTCCCCGACGCGCAGGCCGGTGCGATCTATCAGCTGCTCCGCGAGACGCTGGGCAAATACCGGCGCACCCTGCAGTCCGACCGCAAGCACCTGCTGGAGCAGTTCACGCTGGTCCAGGTGGCCGGGTGCGGGCAAGACGGCATTGCACACGGACCGGGACACTGGCATTGGTCATCCAGGTAAGCCCGGTGAGGCGCAAATCGTGGCGGCGGAGATGCTCGTAGCCGAGCTGGGTGACCATTTCATCTCAGTGCGTCGCGTCGCGCAGCACGGCTGCGATGCCAACCGGCTTGTGCTGCCTGAGACAGCTGGGGTTGCATCAGTGGCGTGAGGCCAGCGAGGACAGGCCCGCGGGCTGGCCTGGCGGTTTCGCCGCCCGGCAGAGCCGATTCCCGCGCGTCTTTTCGCCACCGGAAGTAGCCTGCAAAGGTCGTCGGCGGCCGGCGATCCCGCATTTGCGTGTCCCGCGGCACGAGCAGGTGACTCCTGGCTAGGAGGGGTGGGTCTTGGCCATATCTACTACTGGCGTGCAGCCAGTGGAGGAGTCCAGGGACAAGGGCCTGAAGACGGGCGCCCTCGGCCTGGTTTCCAGCGTGGTCATCGGGGTCGCCTCGACGGCACCGGCCTACAGCCTGGCCGCGACGCTGTTCTTCGTGGTGGCGGCCGTGGGGTTGAAGTCTCCGCTGGTCGCGCTGCTCGCGTTCGTGCCCATGCTGCTGTGCTCGTTCGGCTTCAGCGAGCTGAACAAGGCCGACCCTGACTGCGGGACCACCTTCATCTGGTCTGCCCGGGCGTTCGGGCCGAGGACCGGCTGGGCCGGCGGCTGGGCGGTCGTGGCAGCCGACGTCCTGGTCATGGCCAGCCTGGCCCAGGTGGCCGGGCAGTATTTGTTTTTCTTGTTTCAGGGACCGAGCAGCGCGATCGGGGTCAACGCCTCCAGCGTCTGGGTGCTGCTGGTCGGCATCTTGTGGATCGTTGCGATGACGTACATCTGCTATCGCGGCATCGAGGTGTCGGCGAACTTCCAGAAGGTACTGCTGTCTATCGAGATCATCATGCTGCTGGTGTTGTCGGTGACGGCGCTGGTCCGGGTGTTCGGCAGTCACCCGCCGCCTGGGTCGTTGCACCCGAGTCTTAGCTGGCTGTCGCCGTCGCACCTGCCCCTGTCTGCCTTTGTGTCCGGCATCATCTTGATGTTGTTCATCTACTGGGGCTGGGACACCGCCTTGTCGGTGAATGAGGAGACCGCGGACAAGTCCCGGACGCCGGGCCGGGCGGGGATCATCTCGACGATCCTGCTGCTTGTCACCTACCTGATCGTGATCACCGCGGTGCAGGCGTTCGCCGGGATAGGCGGCAAGGGCGTCGGGCTGACGAACCCGGCGCACCAGTTTGACGTGCTGTCGGTAACCGGGGGCGCGATCTTCGGAACCTCTGGGGTCGGCATGGTCTTGTCCCGGTTGCTGATCCTCATGGTGCTCAGCTCGGCCGCGGCCTCCACCCAGACGACGATCTTGCCGACCGCCCGCACCACGTTGTCGATGGCCGCCTACGGGGCGTTGCCCGCGTCGTTCGCCAAGATCCATCCCAGGTACCTGACTCCGACGGTGTCCACGATCGTGATGGGGGCCGTTTCGATCGCGTTGTACATCCCGCTGAATTTCGTTTCGGGAGGCAACCCGATTGCGGACGCCGTAACTGCGATCGGGCTCTATATCGCTTTCTATTACGGCCTGACTGCCTTCTCCTGCGCCTGGTACTACCGCCAGACGCTGACCAGCAGTGCCCGCAATCTGTGGATGCGCGGCATCCTGCCGGTGCTCGGCGGGCTGATCATGTACGCGGCTGGCTTCTACAGCCTGCAGAGCGCCTGGGTGGCGTCAAACAGCTACACCACCTGGACGGTGCCTGGCCTGCACTGGCAGATCGGCGGGACCTTTATCATCGCCGCGCTGTCCGCGCTGGCCGGAGTCATCGGCTTTGCTTTCATGCGCGTGACCGCCCCCGCCTTCTTCAGTAGGCAGGCCCTTACCAGGGACACTTCCGCGCTGATCCCTTACCCGGACCTGTGAGCCGGGCAGGCGCGGCGGCTCAGTGCCACCCGGCCTCTGCCGGCCGGGGAACGGCCTGGGCATCAGATGCGGGTTTGCTCGTTCGCGAGGGTACTTGGCACGCTAGGCCCACGATGGTGCAGTCTGACCTTTAAGGGGGTACCGGCTTCGCCGCGGCGATGACGGCGCCGAGGCCAGCCGGAAAACGATATGTCCCATTCAACTCGGCCAGCCGGCGTCGGACAACGTGCCGTGAGCAGCGCAGTGCCGCCCGCGGCTTTGGAGGGCGCGGTGCCCGGCAGCCGGTACCGGCCTGTCCGGTCCGGAACGGTCCCGGCGCTGGCCGACGGTTTCAATGCCCGGATGGAGACGGCTCCCGACCTGACAGCCGCGCTACCGGCCGGGACCGCGGTCGCGCTGGTCCCGGATCGGAGGGCTGCCCGGGCAGCTGACCCCGGCCTAGCGGCGGTTCCCGAAGCCCGGGACTGGTTGAGATCGTCGGGCAAGACCCAGCTCGCTGCTGCGTTCGCCGAGTCGCTGTGGCAGTCACGCGGGATAGACCTGCTGGTATGGATCGAGGCCACGAGCCGGGCCTCGGTGCTGGCCGGCTACGCCGCGGCGACGGCCGAGGCGACCGGCCGGAGCCAGGTGAGCAGCTGCGAGTCAGTAGCCGTCCAGTTCGTCAGCTGGCTGGGCGAGACCAGCTGTTCGTGGCTGGTGGTACTCGATGACCTCCCCGGCGCGGCAAACCTGAACGGTCTATGGCCGGCCGGCCCATGCGGCCGGGTCCTGGTGACCTCCAACGACACTGCGGCCGTCCCCGGCGGCACGCAGGTCCTGCCGGTTGGGCCGTACAACTCGCGCGAGGCCCTCAGCTACCTGATAGGGCGGCTGTCGCCCGACCCGAGCCTGCGGCTCGGCGCGGTTGAACTGATCAGCGAGCTAGGCTCCGAGCCGGTCGCGCTGACCCATGCCAGCGCGGTGATCGCCAGCTGCGGGGTGTCGTGCTACGACTACCGCGACTATTTCATCCGCTGGCGGAAGCAGCTGACTGATTCGTCCGGCGCACCGGCGTCGGCGGCCGAGGTGACGTGGATGGTCTCGCTCGAGCATGCCGACCAGCTTGCTACGGCCGGATCGGCCAAATTGCTGCTGGCCCTGGCCGCGCTGCTGGACGGGCACGGCATTCCCCGAACCGTCCTCGCCACGGCCGCGGCACGCGATTACCTCGCGGGCAGCGGCGAAGCCGCAGCGGGCAACGAGGGCGACCGCGCGGCGCTGGCGGCGCTGGAACGGGCAGGCTTGCTGACCGTCGAACCGATTACGACACCGCCGACGGTCCGGATCAGCCCAGTGCTGCAGGCGGCGCTGCGGGCCGCCACGCCGGAAGGCATGCTGGATCAGGCGGCCCGGTCGGCCGCGGACGCGCTGCTCCAAGCCTGGCCGGAACCAGAGCTGCCCGGCTGGCCCGCTTCCGGCCTGCGATCCTGCGTGGCGACCCTGCGACAAAACGCCGGAGACCTGCTGTGGGCCGACGGCTGCCATCCGGTGCTGCTACGGGCGGGGGAGAGCCTAGACCGCGCCCGCCTAACAGAGCCCGCGGTGGACCACTGGCGCGACCTGGCCACGACCAGCGACCGGCTGCTGGGTGCTGAGCACCCAGACACGATGCTGGCATGCCAGCGGCTGGCCGACGCCTACCTGGCGGCCGGGCGCGCAGACGATGCCTTTCCGTGGTTCCGTTGGATGCTCAACAGCCAGACCCACAAGCTCGGACCCGATCACCGCGATGTGACTGAGGCGCGGCGCCGCCTGGGCCATGCCCTTGTGGCGGCGCGCCAGCTCCAGGACGCGATAACCGTCCTTGAGCGCGTGGTTCCCGAGTTCGAGCAGGCTTACGGGCTCGGGCACACCGACACGCTCGGCGCGCGAGACGAGCTGGCCGCCGCCTACCTGGCCGCCGGCCTGCACTCAGACGCCATCACCTTGTACCGGGGCACGCTCGCCGACCGGGAGCGCGCCCAGGGAACCCGCCACCCGCAGACGATGACCACGCGTCAGGGCCTGGCCGACTCCTACCTCGCCAGCGGCCGGTCGAAAGAGGCAGTATCTGCCTACAAGCGAGTGGTGAACGACCGGGAACGCGTCCTTGGGCCCGATCACCTGGACACGATCACGGCGCGGAACAGTCTCGGCATGGCCTATCAGAAGATGGGCAAGGCCGCGGCGGCGGAACGGGCCTACGAACAGGCCCGGGCCGGCTTCGAACGGGTGCTCGGCCCCCGTCACCCCGATACGCTGCGCAGCCGCGCGGAGCTGGCCCGGGTGTACCGCAGGCTGGGGCGCTATGGCGACGCCCGCGCGCTGCTGCGCGACACGGTCAACCGCCTGGAGAGCACTCTGCCTAAGGACGATTCGCTAATCAGGGAGCTGCGCGAGAGCCTAGCTGACATCGGCGAAGAGTAATCCCCGAGCAGGATGCTCAGGCCGCCACCCGTCGCAACCGGATGGGCGGCAGCATCACCCCGATCCACGAGCCACGCTGAAACGAACACCTCTTTGTTTGGATGTCAAGGGGAGAGCGCGGGCATGGCGGACCGCGGCGTCCGCGCGGCAACGGCTTTCGGCCGCTAGCGTGCACGCTTTCCCGCCGCGGGGATTGTCGGCTCGCGCGCAGCCGGGTCAAGGACGTCCTGCGGGCGCCGCTCGCCTAGGTTACCCAGGCGAGCACCCGCATCTCGCCCAGTAGCTCCTCAGCCGCGTTGATCGCCACCGCCGTATGCGGGGCCTATGCGGATCTACGCCGATCATCACCGTCGCCATGACATGCTCTCCTCACCTGACCTGGGGAACCGTGGCGGGTACGGCTGATTCCAGGACTCCATGCTGGCGCTCGCGCCTCTAATGAGCCGGTAGCCGGGTGTTGCTGCCGGGGTGCTGGCCCTTTTCGGCTGAAGATCGTGGTGGGTCAACCTCACCTGGCATGCCTTCATCGCCTCGGACTTCTCCTAGACGAGTGATTCCTTATTCACGCCGTGACGGCGTGTCGGGTTGATCACGGAAGGGAGGAGGGCATCGATGGTCGCTCGTGACTGCAGACCTCGACACCCTCCTGACCGCACTGTACGTGCTGATCGACGACCATGTGATTGCCCCGGGCCAGCGCCGGCGTGGCCATCCGAAGAAGCTGTCCGACGCGGAACTGGCATGCCTGGCGGTGGCTCAGGTGCTGCTGGGCGCCCGCTCGGAGCATCACTGGCTGCGGCTGTGCTACGCCCGGCTGGGGCACCTGTTCCCCTACCTGCCCAAACAGCCCGGCTATCACAAGCGGCTGAAGGCAGCCGCGCCGCTGCTGGCCGCGGTGCTGGACTACCTGGCCCGCGAGGCGCCGTCGTGGCACGACCAGCTGCGACTGATCGACGCCACCCCGATACCGTGCGGCACCTCCCGGGAAACGGTCCGCCGCTCCGAGCTGGCCGGGCTGGGCCGGCTACGGCTACTGCGCCGCCCATTCGCGCTGGTACTGGGGCCTGAAGCTGTACCTGGTCACCACCCCGGACGGGATGCCCGTGGCCTGGTGCCTGGCCAGCCCGGCGATCGGCGAGCGCGAGGTGGCCGCCGACTTGCTCGCGCACGCCGCACGCACCGGAGCACTGCGCCCGGGCCTGACTCTCATCGGCGACAAGGGCTTCGCGGGCCGGGACTTCGAGCACCTGGTCACCCGCGGGTTCGGGGTGCACCTGGTCCGCCCGGACCGGCGCGACGAGGCACCCCGGCACGGGCCCATCGGCTGGATCCGGCAGTGGATCGAGTCAGTCAACGACACCCTCAAGGGCCAGCTCGACCTCGAACGCCACGGCGGCCGCACCACCGCGGGCGTCTACGCGCGCATCACCCAGCGGCTGCTCGCCATGGCCGCCGCCATCTGGCACAACTGGGCCATCGCCGAACCGGTCAAGCGGTCGCTGACTGCCTAGGGACCACTGAACCCATAAGGAATCACTCATCTAGTCCTGTCGAAGACCGGCAGCGGTGAAGGGTCCGGAGGATGTGAACGGCTGATGCGATGTCGGCCCGCCGAGGCCTCGTCATTAGGGCGCTGCGCGTCTCCGGCTGACCTGGCTGACCGGAGACGGCAACGCTTGAGGAGGAATGGCCTGTGCAACTGTGGTGCGGGATCGACTGGGCAGAAAATCATCACGATGTCAGCGTGGTGGACGAGACGGGAACGCAATTGGCCCGGATGCGGATCGACGACACCGTGGCCGGGTTCAGCCAGCTGATGAACATGCTCTCCGAGCAGCAGCGGTCCAGCGCCGGGCCCATCACAGTGGCCATCGAGACCGCCAAGGGCCTGCTGCCCGCAGCGCTGCGCGCGGCAGGAGTACCGCTGATCGCGATCAACCCGCTGGCGGTATCGCGTTACCGCGACCGGCATTCACCCAGCCGCGCCAAGAGCGACGCCGGGGATGCGCTGGTGCTGGCCAATATCCTGCGCACCGATCCGCGCAGCCACCGGCCGCCGCCGTGTGACTCTGAGCTGGCCCAGTCGATTCACGTGCTGGCCCGTGCCCATCAGGATGCGGTCTGGGACCGGATGCAGATAGCCAGCAAACTCCGCTCCGTGCTGCGCCAGTACTACCCGTCCTTCCTGGCCGCCTTCCCGGATCTGGCCAGCCGGGAAGCCCGCGCGACCCTGCACCTGGCACCCTCCCCGGCTCGTGGCCAGCTCGCGGGTAAATCCGCGCTCACCGCGGCGCTGCGCCGCGCGGGCAGAACACGCGGCATCCCGGCAGCCGTGGCAGCCATCCGCACCGCCTTGCGCTGCGAGCAGCTTCGCCAGCCACCGCTAGCAGAAGCCGCGATGGCCGGGCACGCCACCGCGCTGCTGCACGCCCTGGACACCGCTATCGACGGCGTCGCCCGGCTCGAGGAGTCCCTGGCCACCGCCTTCAGCCAGCACCCAGACGCCGACATCATCACCAGCTTCCCCGGCCTGGGCACCGTGCTGGGCGCCCGGATCCTCGCCGAGATCGGCGATGACCGGACCCGGTTCGCCACCGCCCGCGGGCTGAAAGCCTTCGCCGGCACCGCGCCCATCACCCGTGCCAGCGGCATGAAAACCATCGTGACCAGGCGCGTCGTCCGCAACAAGCGCCTCGGCCAGGCTGCCTACCTCTGGGCCCTGCCCATGATCGCCCACTCACCCGCCGCGCACGCCCACTTCACCGCCCGCCGCGAACACGGCGACAGCTACAGCGCTGCCGCCCGCAACCTCACCAACCGCGGCATCGGCATGCTGCACCACTGCCTGCAAACCCGCCAGCACTATGACGAAGCCCGCGCATTCCCCGGCCACCGTGTGACCTCCAGCAGACCCTTGGCCGGCCAGGCCTCTCAAGAGACCGAGGCACACCCTCACCCGGGACCACCGCACAACCTCAAGCGGCCCGTGACCTCTCTCGCGCCTCCGGCCACCCAGGCCCCTCGAAAGACCGAGGCACAACCCGCTTGACAGTTAGCAGCATGCGATGTCTTTCGAGCCAAGCCACGGCGAGAACCGGCGGCCCGGCACCTCGATCTAAAGCCAGACCACGACGCCGACGTGGCCGGCAGGCGGTTCGGGAGCCAGCCCGTCGGACCTCTGAACGCTACGGCAAACACCGCAACGTCGACCTCGGTCTCTATTAGATGACATGCATCGGGCCGGGCTGAGGTCGCTGGCCGGGTGCTGGAGACCTCCCCAGCTCAGACGCGGGTCACGCTTGACCGGGTAGGCATTTCGCATGGGGGCGCGTGCGCCCGTTCGGAGCTTGAGGAGGTCTCGATGCCCATCGTAGGCGGGCTGTCAGCGCTCAGCGATTTCCCCTGGCTAGCGGTGTGACGCTCACGTAATTCCCCTGCCCGGCCGCTCACGTTATTCCCCTGGGGGATGGTGAGCGTGTCGCGCGCGGGGTGTGGCCTCGACCACTGGAATCTTCCCTTTCGTCCGGATGCGGGGCGAGAGGGAGCCGATGGCGAGGAGGTCGTTTCACGTGATCGACATAACTGAGATCCTGATCCACTGGTATGCGGGCCGGTCGCAGTACGAGCTGGCTGACTCGCTGGGCGTGGACCGCAAGACGATCCGCAAGTACCTGGCCCCGGCGGTGGCCGCGGGCATGGCGCCGGGCGGTCCGCCGGTGAGCGAGGCGGACTGGGCCGTGCTGGTCCGGTCGTGGTTCCCGCAGCTGACTGATACCCGGCTGCGGCAGGTGACCTGGGGTGAGATCGCCGTGCACCGGGATTACATCGCCGGCCAGCTGAAGGCCGGGGTGACCAAGGCGACGATCCATCAGCGGCTGGCTGATGAGCACGGGCTGGCCGCGTCGCTGGCGTCGCTGAAGCGGTATGTCGCGGCGAACCTGCCCGAGGAAGCCCGGCGGGCGCAGGTGACGGTGCTGCGCGACGCCCCGCCGCCGGGTGCCGAGGCCCAGATCGACTACGGGCTGCTGGGGACCTGGGCCGACCCGGCGACCGGGCGGCGGCACCGGGTCTGGGCGTTCGTGATGGTGCTGCCGTGTTCGCGGCACATGTTCGTGCGGCCGGTGCTGGTGATGGATCAGCGGGCCTGGACCGAGGCGCACGTGGAGGCGTTCGGGTTCTTCGGCGGGGTGCCGGCCCGGCTGGTGCCCGATAACCTGCGCACCGGGGTGGACCGCGCGGACCTGTATGACCCGAAGATCAACCGGTCGTATGCCGAGCTGGCCGCGCACTACGGCACCCTGGTCGACCCGGCGCGGGCCCGCAAGCCCAAGGACAAGGCCTCGGTGGAACGCCCGATGCCCTATGTGCGGGACTCATTCTGGCGGGGCCGGGAGTTCACCAGCCTCGCGCAGATGCAGGCCGCCGCCCTGGGCTGGTCGGCGAACGTGGCCGGGCAGCGGAAATGCCGGCCGCTGGACGGCGCGGCCCCGGCTATCGTGTTCGCCGCCGCCGAGGCCGCGGCGCTGGGCCCGCTGCCGGCTTCCCGTTCGTCCTGGCCACCTGGTCACGGGCCAAGGTCGGCCCCGACATCCACATCAAGGTCGGCCGGGCGCTGTACTCGGTGCCCTGGCGGCTGATCGGCCAGCACGTGGACGTGCGGGCCACCGCCACGATGGTGCAGGCCTTCTCCGGCGGCGAGCTGGTCAAGACCCATGTGCGCTGCGAGCGCGGGAAGCGCACCGACTTCGGCGACTACCCGCCGGAGAAGATCGCTTTCGCGATGCGCAACCCGGCATGGTGCCGCCGTCAGGCCAGCCAGACCGGCCCGGCGACTGTGCAGGTCATCGAGGCGCTGATGGAGATCAACGCGCTGCACCGGCTGCGCTCGGCCCAGGGAATCCTCGGCCTGCGCGGCAAGCACGGCCCTGCCCGGGTGGAGGCAGCATGCGCCCGGGCGATCACCGCCGGGGACCCGTCCTACCGCACCATCAAGGGCATCCTGGCCGCCGGGCTCGAAACTGACCCGCCGCCGGCGGCCACCGGTGACGGCGGCGCCGCCGCGTTCCTGCACGGACCATCCCGGCTGTTCGCCGGCGCCACCCCGGGACAGCACGGATGAGCGTCCTGCAACCCGCGCTGCACGACAGCCTGCGCGCGCTCAAGCTGTCCGGGATGCTCCAGACCCTCGACGCCCGCCTCGCCCAGGCCGCCGCCGGCGAACTGGGCCACCTGGACTTCCTGCAGGTCCTGTGCGACGACGAGATCACCCGCCGCCAGGCACTGTCCATGGCCCGGCGCGTCCGCCGGGCCCGCTTCGACGAGCAGGCCACCCTGGAAGGCTTCGACTTCCGCGCCAGCCCCAAGCTGCCCGCCGCCCAGATCCGCGACCTGGCCGCGCTGCGCTGGCTCCAGCCCGGGGAGTCAGTGATCCTCTACGGCCCGGTCGGCGTCGGGAAAAGCCACATCGCCCAGGCCCTGGGCCACCTGGCCATCCGGGCCGGCGCCGACGTCCGCTTCGCCAAGACCAGCCGCGCCCTGGCGCACCTGGCCGGCGGCCACGCCGACCGCACCTGGGACACCCGCCTCCGCGAGCTCACCCGCCCGCACGTCCTGATCCTCGACGACTTCGCCATGCGCGAGTTCACCCCCGGCCAGGCCGACGACCTGTATGAGCTGACCAGCGAGCGAACCGCCGCCGGCCACTCGCTGATCCTGACCGCCAACCGGGCGCCGGCGGACTGGTACCCGCTGTTCCCCAACCCCGTCGTCGCCGAATCGCTGCTCGACCGGCTCATCAACACCAGCCACCAGGTCTTCATGAACGGGCCCAGCTACCGGCCGAACAAACGCCCCGGCCAGGCTCCCGGTTCACCAGCCGCGACAGCAAAGGCAGCGAAATGAGCACCCCCGCGAATATCGTTACCGGCCCGCCACCGCCATGCCCCCAGCACCCCAGCTGCCTGCCGCGGCCCTGCCGGCGGCTCTGGTGCCCCAACCTCGTCCACGTCAGCCTCGCCAGCCGCGGCCAGCCACGCCAGTACTGCAGCACCCGCTGCCGCGTCGCCGAACACCGCCGACTCCGCCAATGACACCCACCACCACGACAACCAAGGAGGAAATCCGGTAGAACATCACTGACGGGCCAGACCCAGAGGAATTACATGAGCGCCACCCAGGGGAAAACGGTGAGCGCCGACATAGGAGGAGCACCTCTGCTGCCTGGCGGTAGTCCATGGCAAGCAGAGCGGCGCCCTTCAGCTCGTTCCACGCGGTGCTCGGGGCGCGCCTGATAGACGGCTCCAAGAGAGGCCGACCGGATCCAGTTTGTCTGCTTGCCGCAAGAGCAAGTCGGCATCCTGCCGTGCCTGATCGGACGAGTAGTCCAGATCGTTACTCATGGCAACTGGATCGAAGTTGTCACGGTACTGCTGCCACTCGTCGAGTTCGACGTTGGAAACGCGTACCCACTCAGGGTCTAGCTTCGGGAGATAGCGTGCCTCCAGAGCAGTAAGTACCACGGCTATGCCTTGGAGCTTCTGCGCTCGATCTGTCAGGACCGGATTGGGCCGTGGCAGCCACGCGATCAGATGGCCATGCCGCCGATGGTAACGCCGCTGCCGCAGTAGTTCGTCGATCTCAGGGAGGACCAGAAGCTGGTATCGCGAGTAGATGAGACCGTTCCACCAATCGCGTGATCGTTGCCCTTGGCGGGCAAAAGGAAGCCGACGCATGAACGGCAAACTAGACAGGTCGCGGAGCCTCCCTGTGTCGCGAGCCCATCTAAGCTGAGCTACCCGCGTACCCCCGCGCACCGGCCCAGACTCCGTGGGCACGGCCGGCGCACTCACTTGCCGATAGGTGATGGATACGAACGGGATGAGCAACCGATGGCGATACAGCTCACGCATGGTTGACAAATCAAGCCTAACGCCGCGGCGCCCAGCTTCTCTGATGAAGTCTGCTGCGTCTAGCGGCTGATTTTGACTGAAGCTCCACGGCATGGACGCCACATCAACAGGCGAAGCCACATCTCACTCACTTTCTTCTATCGCAAACTATCGACCCTAATGCTGTCGGCTAGGTCCAAGTGCAGTACCAGCTCTCAGCGTCAGCAGCGGAACACGATCACTTCAGCGCTTGTGGGCAGTTGTACCGTAGCGGGGCCCGCCGCAGTATTGATCATCTTGCTCGCGCAGGTTGTCCCGAGCGACATCTACGAGCCTGGCTGCCGCCAGGCCAAAGATGATCGACAAGTGACGCGCCGACGCCACCGTGTCCTTAGTGTCTTGAGCTGCGCAGTGGCCAGGTAGCGTCGAAGCTATGAGCGATAGCGAGCTGGAGCCGACGCAGTGGAAGATCTTCGGCGAGCGCCTGGTCGATGAGAACCCGTTCATCCGGCTGAGTATCGCGTCGGTCGGGCTGCCGGATGGAACCGAGTTCGAGCAGTACGTCATGCGCATGCGGCGCACCGCGACGACGGTCGTGGTGGATGATCAGGACCGGGTGCTGCTGATGTGGCGCCACCGGTTCATCGTCGACCGCTGGGTGTGGGAGATGCCCGGCGGGTACGTCGATCAGGCCGAGGACCCGGCGGCTGCCGCCGCGCGGGAGGTCGAGGAAGAGACGGGCTGGCGGCTGTCTCGAGCGGCCTGAGCTGGTGATGACGTTCCAGCCGATGATCGGGAACGCCGACTCGCCCCAGGATCTCTATTACGCGGTTGGCGCGGAGCAGGTCGGGCGGCCCGACATCAACGAGACCGAGCGGGTTGCGTGGGTAGCGACTTGACGAAGCGGTGAAGATGATCGAGCGGGGCGAGATCGTGGGTGCCGCGACTGTGATCGGAGTCCTATATGCTCGCGCTAGGCGGCATGACCATTCCTGACCCGGCGAGGATCGCTCGCGGGCAGCAGTTCGTGCGCTCGTGACTGGAATTCGCGGACGGACAGGTTCCTTACCGAACGGCGTCATGCGGCGGCGAAGATCGCGGATGTACCTGATGGTCCGTGCCGAATTGCAGTCCGGCTGCGAGGTCAAGTGCCTGGCGTCCGGCAGCGCATGCCTCATCCAGATTCCGCTGCTGCAAGATGAGCATTGGCGAGCAGGACGACGTTGAACGTCCGGCCGCGAATATAGCCGTCGACCATATCGAGTGACCGGCGGGCAAAGTGTTCGGCCTTGGCGCCCTGCGCCCAGCTCGCGGAAGCAGTGGCCGAACTTCGCGGCCATATAGGCCTCATCGAAATAGCCGAGCCAGGCCGGGGTGTCTGCCTGTGTTTACCTGGCAAACGCGTGTTCTGCGGCGTTCAATGCCTTGGCGCAGGCAGACGCGTCTTTGTTTACGGCGTGAGCGTGGGCCTCCATGATCAGGGACTCTGCCAGCCAGCGCGGGCAATCCGGCTTTGTCCGCGCTGTCCTGTGCGGCGCGCGCTAGGTCCAGGGCGTCGTCTGGCTGCCCGACGTAGACGGCCTGGTGGCTCATTCCGGCGAGTATCTCGCCGCCGAGCGCGTGATCGTCGGCCTCGCCGGCCAGGCGGAGCGCCTGGATGAGGTAGCGCTGCGCTAGGCCGTGCTGCTCAAGGTCGTATGCCATCCATCCGGCGAGGCGGGTCAGCTCGGCGGCAGCGGCGAAGAGCTCGTCGGCCGACAGTATCGGAATAATTACCCGTCCGCAGCAGTGGGGCTACTTCGTCATGCAGGTAGCGGACGACTGTCGGCCTGGCCCGCCCGCCGCCGAACAGGTTGTCTAGCCGCAGGAATGTCTGCGTGACTTCGCGGATCGCCTCGACATCGGCCCTGCCGACCTGGCGGCTTGGCTTGGCCGAGCGTCGCTTGCCGTAGTGGGAGTAGTGAGCCAGCGTATCGCCGAGCTGGCATATGCGCCAGCGGCGAAAGTTGAGTTAACGATAAATTGCCGACGCTCCACGTCGCTTCTCCATAGTGTAGTAACTGTCTCTATCGTATCTCGCCAGGAACGGTGTGAAGCGAAGGCCAAGATCGGGAAGAGCTCTGGTATCGGGAAACCCAGATCGCCCATTCGATTTTCCGTCCCAGGCTCATGGAGAATACCTCGGCGATTAGCGCGGGACGGGGTCACGCGGGTGCTCGCCTTTAAGCCAGCGAATTACCGAGCTGTGGTCATATGACAGCCCGGGTATGCCTCTGGCTCGGCCCAGGTCGTTGACACGGCGAGCTAGACCCTTGTGAGAGAACCCTGCCTCATCGATCAGCGTCTGCAGGCGTTGGTTGGGCTCCCTCGTCGATCGCGGCACTCCGTATCACCTCCGTAACTGACCGAACCCGGACAGTTCGTAGTGTCCCACGCGACCCGGCGCTGAGACCAGGATGCGCGGCCGGCGCACGCCCCCTTTGCACACACGGGCCCCCTTCGCACGTCTTTTGATCTTGCTTGGCTCCGGCTGTGATTGGAGTCGTGGCCAATCCCGGTCACGAGGCAACTGGCCCCGAAGAGGGGCCGCCAAGAAAGGAGTGGTGATCATGCGACTGGTGCTGAACGACTCGAAGTGGACCTTCACGGTGACCAGGCCTGCCGAGCCGAAGACCGAGTTCGGCAGCGGCCAGCAGAAGATGAACCGGGCGAGCAACCTGCCCGAGTGGGTTGTCGAGGTGCTCGCCCTGGATCCCGAGCGCGGGGAGGTGATCCGGGTCACGGTGACTGGTGATCAGCCCAAGGTGAGCCAGGGTCAGTCTGTCCGGTTCGAGGATCTGGAAGCGATCCCCTGGCACAACAACGGCAAGGACGGCGTGGCCTACCGCGCCGTCTCGATCCAGCCTGTCCAGCAGTCCCGCGCCGCCTGAGACCCGGCCTGACCGGCACGGCGAGCTGCTCGCCGCACTGATGACCGGCCAGCCATCCGAAGTTCTACCCGCATCACGCACGAAAGGATCACCGGCTGCCATGACTAGCAGCATCACCCCGATCACGACTGCCAGCAGCAAGAGTGCCGACACGAGCACCGCTGGCGAACGCACAGCCGCGCGAGCACGGCATGTCCGTGCTGCGCGACAGGGAAGCCAAGGCGCTGATCAGCCTGGGCACCGACGCGCTCGAGCGAGGCCTGTCACGCTCGGCCACGAACTGCACAGCGCGATCTACGACACGCACGGCCAGCAACAGCAACGCCGAGCTGCAGGACACGCTGGCCGAGGTGCTGGCCTGCATGGAGACGGGCCGAGCACTACCTGCTCATGCTCGGCAGCAACTTCGAGGAGAACACCCCGCCGCACGATGCCGAGAACCCGTGGCCCCGGTAACCGGTGCCGGGCCTGGAGGAGTCGCATTCCCCCGGCCCGGCCAGCCACACCAACACCATCCCGACAGCAATTCGAGAAAGAGGTGAGTGGCGTGTTTCACGCTATCAGCCAGAAAGCAGCCGGTCATGTGTAGGCCGTCGTGCTGCAAGCCGCGGAGCCAGGCCCCTGGCGTCGCCGCGGTCGCGCTGATCATCGGCGCAGGCCTCGCCGCGGACAAGATCGGCCCGCACGTGGCCAGGATCGTGCACGTCGTGGTCGACGTGCTGCGCATCGTCGCGGTAACCACGCGATCATCGTCGCGGTGGCCATCGCAGCGTGGGTCACCGCGCGTGCTGGTGCGGTGGTGGCTGGGCCACCGGAGACGCGCGATCAGGCACCGGCTCCGGGCCAGCTGCCACTGCCTGGCAGCCGGTCGGGACGAACGGTCCTTGCCTGGCGTGCGGCGGCAACGGTGAAGTGCTCCGGTCCGATGGGGCCGGGCAGTTCGAGCCGCGGGCCTGCCCGGAATGCCAGCCCGCCCGGCTGGCCGGGTGATCGCCATGGCCCGGTCATCCGCCCGCACCCGCAAGGACACTCCGTACCCGCTGGACCGGATGTTCGTCCAGGTGCACCGCAGCGCCGCCGGAGTCCTCTGGCGGTTCCGCACCGAACTGGCAGCCTGCCTGGCGGCAGCCGCTGGCATCTGGGAACTGGACCGGGCCGTCGCCGCGACCTGGACGGTGGTCATCCTCACCGTCTCGGCCGTGCTGATCACGGTCCTGCCACCGGCCCGGCGGCAGGTCACCCGCAGGGTGTGCTGCATCCTGTCCCGGCATCGCATCCACCGGGTCTGCTTCGAGACCCGGATGCACACCAGGTCCGGGCGGCTCCCGCTGGTGCTGCGCATCTTCCCCACCGAGGTCGGGGAACGCGCGGTCATCTGGTGCCGGGCCGGGATCTGCAAAGAGGATTTCGAGCTGAACGCGGCCGAGATCGCCGCCGCCTGTTATGCCCGCCAGGCCCGGATCGAGGGCCACCGGCGGTGGGCGCAGATCGTCATCCTCGACATCGTGCGCCGCGACACCCTCGCCCCGCACTACGTCATCTCCTCCGGCCTGGTCGCAGGCCGTTCTGACGGGCGGCAATCACCCGCCGCGTGATCCCGCCTTCGGGCACGCACTGGCGGCTGGCCGCAGCCAAGCAATCCGAACCAATTCATCTGTCGAAGGGAAGTGTTGGCATGCCTGCCAACGTCGAATCAATGTTCTCGGTCCGCCAGATGCCCTGGCACCGCGAAGGCACCATCCTGGCCGACTACCCCGGCTCCTGGGCCGACGCCCGCAAGCTCGCGGGACTGGACTGGGACCCGTCAGCACGGACGTGTACGCGGTGGCCGGGATCAACCCGGACGGCACCGAACACTACGAGCCCGTCGACGGGTGGAAGGCCATCAGCCGGTCCGACACCGGCGCCGTCCTGTCGGTCAACCGGGACACCTACACGGTGATCGACCACGGCGAGATGGGCGAGATCGTCGAAGCCGTCCTGGCCCAGCCCAACGTGAAATGGGAGACCGCCGGAGTCCTCGACCAGGGACGCTCCGTCTGGTGCCTGGCCCTGCTCGACGAGCCGGTCGCCCTGGCCGGGGATGACAGCCCGACGCTGCCCTACCTGGCCATCACCAACCGGCACGACGGCACCGCCGCCTGCGCCCTGCGGGCGACCGCGGTCCGGATCGTGTGCGCGAACACGTTCCGCGCCGCCGAGCTGGAAGGCGAGCGCACCGGCGCCACGTTCTCGTTCATCCACCGCTCATCCTGGCGGACCCGGATCGAGGAAGCCCGCCGCGCGGTCACCGGCGCCCGGGCGGAGATCCGCCGCTACAGGAACTCGCCGCACGAGCTGCTGGCGATACCCATCACGCCGAAGCAGCGGGAGCTGTTCGTCACCGAGTTCATCCCGATGCCACCCACCGGCCTGGTGACCGACCGGGTGGCCCGCAACGTCGAGGAAGCCCGCCAGGCGCTCCGGCTGATCTTCGAGTCGAAGACCACCGAGCAGGTCGCCGGCACCGGCTACGGCCTGGTGCAGGCGGCCGGGGAGTACCTCGACCACGTCCGCACCGCCCGGTCCTGGGAGACCCGGCTGAACCGGACCCTGATCCGGCCCGAGCCGCTCAAGCACCGGGCCCTGTCCCTGATCCGCGAAGTCATCACCGCGGCATGACACCCGCAGGGGTGCCCCCGGAGACACGCAGCTCCGGGGGCACCCCGCCCCAGCTACACGAAGGAGAACCACATCATGGACCTGATCAGCACGTCCTGGACGTGCGCCGCGCTGCGGCGCCGCGCTACATCGGCACCCCGCCCGAGCACGGGCTGTGCGACCAGTGCATCGCGACCTGGAAGCCCTCGCCCGCGCTGGCACCGATCGCCAACCAGCCCTGCCCGCTTGCGGCGGCCCGGTGTGCGCCGACTGCGGCCAGGCCCTCATCACCCTCGTCCCCGTCCCGCCCGCCGGGCTGCGCCAAGCCCGCCGAGGAGGTGACCGGCGATGAGCACGACTGACAGCATCCCGGTCGCCCCGCTGTCGATCTGGGACCCGGTGCACCTGGGCACCGACGAGCTGGGCCGCCGGGTCGAGGTCACCCTGGCCGAGCGGAACATGCTGATCGGCGGCGAACCCGGCGGCGGCAAGTCCGTCGCCCTCCAGCTCATCGTCGCCCACGGCGCCCTGTCCGCCGACTGCCGCCTCATCCTGGTCGACGGCAAGCGGGTCGAGCTCGGCCTGTGGAAGGCCTGCGCGGACCGGTTCATCGGCCCCTCGGTCGACGACGCGATCGACACCCTCAAATGGCTGCAAGGCCAGATCGACGAGCGGACCGACGGCTGCTGGACCGCAAGCTGCGCAAGATCACCCCGGACCTGGGCTGGCCGGTGTACCTGATGCCGGTGGACGAGGTCGCCTACTACTCGGCCACCGTCGGCACCCCGGCCCAGCAGAAGGAGTTCAACGCGCTCAACCGCGACATCGTCGCCCGCGGCCGCGCCCCCGGCATCATCCCGGTCGAGGCCACCCAGCGGCCCATCGCGGACATCATCCCCACCTCGCTGCGGGACCTGTTCGGCTACCGGTGGGCGTTCCGCTGCTCCACCGAAGCCAGCTCGGACACGATCCTCGGGCCACGGCTGGGCCAACCAGGGATACTCGGCCACCGAGATCGACCCGCAGGCCCGCGGGCGTGGGCTGGCTGCGCGCCGAGGACGGCATCCCGCGCCGGATCAAGGCCGCCTACCTGACCGACCAGCAGATCATCGACCTGGCCGCCTGGGCCGCCCAGGCCCGCGCCGTCCATCACGCGGACCAGGCCGAGCGCTGGCAGCGGGAACGTGGTCGAGCTGCGCCGGGAAGGTGCGGCATGACCGGCCGGTACGACGGGGACTGCTGCCCGGCCTGCGGCAGCTACCAGGTCCTCCCCTACGCGGTCATCCTCGGCGGCCGGGAGGAGTACGGCTACCACTGCCAGGACTGCCAGATCACCTGGCGCGTCCTCACCTACAACCCCGGCCAGGCTGGCAGCTGACAGCATGAGGAGCCCGGCGGCATGAGCGACCCGGCGCTGACCCTGATCCCCGTCCTCACCGACCCGGGCACGGGGACCGGGGCGAGCACCCGGACACTCCACGACGAGCTGCTCGACCGCGCCGCCCGCGATGACTACCACGCAATGGCTCAACGGCACACTCGCCGCCGGAGGATGCGTCCGGCCGATCCGGCTGCGCGGCACCATCCGCGACATCGACTCGGCTACCGGCGAAGTCGTGCACGCCCTCGACACGAACGACACCCCGGACGGCGTGATCTACCTGCCGTGCGGGGACCGCCGCGCCTCGGTCTGCCCGCCCTGCGCCGAGACCTACCGGGCCGACACCTACCAGCTGATCCGCGCCGGGCTGGCCGGCGGCAAGGGCATGCCCGAGTCGGTCTCGATCCACCCGTGCGTGTTCGCCACCTTCACCGCCCCCTCCTTCGGCCCGGTCCACACCCGGGTCGAGCTGCCCGGCGGGAAGATCGCCCGGTGCAGGCCCCGGCGCAAGGCCAGCTACTGCCCGCACGGCACGCAGGATCTCCTGCGGCCAGCGGCACAAGGAAACCGACGCCTGCCTGGGACGGCCGTTCTGCCCGGACTGCTACGACTACAACGGCGCCGTGGTCTGGAACGCGCACGCCTCCGAGCTGTGGCGGCGCACCATCATCACCTTGCGCCGCCAGCTCGCCAAGGTGGCCAAGAAGCACGGCGTCCGGGTCAAGCTGTCGTATGCCAAGGTGGCCGAGTTCCAGCGCCGCGGGCTGATCCACTTCCACGCCATCTTCCGCCTCGACGGCATCGACCCGGTCCACCCCGAGCGCACCGTCCCGCCGCACCCGGCGATCACCGCCGAGCTGCTCGCCGACCTGATCCGCCAGGTCGCCGACAAGGCCTGGTTCGCCACCGTCCCGCACCCGATGAAGCCGAACGGCTGGGACATCACCTGGGGCGACCAGGTCGACCCGCGCGTCGTCCGCCTCACCGGCGGCGGCCAGATCAGCGATGTCGCGGTCGCCTCGTACCTGGCCAAGTACGCGACCAAGTCCACCGAGCCGGTCGGCGTGCCGCCCGGCCGGATCACCGCCGACAACGCCACGGCCTATGCGACCTCCAGCACGCATCAGGGACGGCTGATCCGCGCCTGCCTGCGGGTCGGCGCGCACTCGCACGAGGACTTCAAGGCGCTGCGCCGGTGGGCGCACATGCTCGGCTACCGCGGCCACTTCGCCACCAAGAGCCGCCGCTACTCCACCACCATGCGCGCCCTCCGCACCGCCCGCCGGGACTGGCACCGCCGCCAGCACCCCAGCTCCACCTCTACCAGGACACAGACCGTCATCACCGAAACCGAGCTGGAATGGGCCGGACGCGGCTGGCGCACCACCGGCGACGCGCTCCTGGCCCTGTCCGCCGCAGCACGAGCCCGCGAGCACCGGCGCATCGCCCGCGAGGAACTGGCCTGCACTAGCTGAGAGAAGGGAGGATGCTCCATGAGGAAGATGCTTCTGACTGTTCCCGAAGCCGCTGCCGCGCTGGCGATCTCTCGTAGCAAGCTGTACGAGCTGTTCGCGGCTGGCGTGGTCCGGTCGGTCCGCGTCAACGGGTCTCGTCGCGTGCCAATCGGCGCGATCGAGGACTACGTCGCTGGCTTGCTCGATGAGGAGGTGTCCGCTGATGCCGCGGCTTCGTGACGGTGTGATCAGGCGCGGCGGGTCCTGGTCCTACGTGATCCGGGTGCCCGATCCTGCCACCGGCGTGACCAAGCCCAAGTGGGTTGGCGGCTTTGAAACCGAGCAAGATGCCAAGGCGGCCCGGGATCAGGCTCGCGTCCTTGCCCGCCGCGGAGCATATGTCAACCGGTCCACCTCGACCGTCGCGGGTTATCTGGCCGAATGGCTGGAGACGCACGCCGCGACCGTGAAGCCCAAGACTCTGGCTGGCTACCGGCACGACATCGATCACTACATCGTGCCTCGCATCGGGCGGATGCGGCTGCAAGCCCTGCGCCCGGCGGTGATCTCCAAGCTGTACCGCGACCTGGCCGAGCACGGTGGCCGCGAGGGTCAGCCATTGTCTGTCTGGACCATTTCTCATATCCATCGCACCCTGCGCAAGGCCCTGGCCGATGCCGTTGACGTTGACCAGTTGCTCGCCGTCAATCCGGCCGAAGCATCGAAGCGCCCCCGAAGTCGCGGTGTCGAGCCGACCCGGGTCTGGACCGTCGAGCAGCTGGACTGCTTCCTCACTGCTGCGCGGTCCCATCGGCTGTTTGCCTTCTACCGGCTCGCCGCCTACACCGGCGCTCGCCGCGGGGAATTGCTGTACCTCCGCTGGAAGGCCGTGGATCTGGAAGTCGCGGAGGTTACTTTCGGCGGGTCAACCGCCGTTGTGCGCGGCCAGCGGGTGGAAGGAACCACCAAGGGCGGCCGATCGCGCGTAGTCAGCATGGACAGGGAAACCGTCGCGATCATGCGGGAACACCGGCGTCACCAGGCAGAAGAACGGCTGGTTGCCGGATCGGCCTGGACCGGCAATGGCGGCCTGGTCTTCACCACGAAGTGGGGTGAGCCGCTCTACCCCGACACCGTGACCGCGCTGATGAAGAAGCTGATCAGCCAATACAACAAGAAGGTCGCTGCGCCTGCTCAGGCGCTCCCCCATGCCCGCCTGCATGATCTGCGCCATCTGCACGCGACCACGTTGCTTCTCGCCGGGGTCCCGGTGCACGTCGTGGCCGCCCGGCTCGGCCACGCCGACCCTGCGGTGACGTTGCGGGTCTACTCCCATGTGCTGCGCGAGCACGCGCTCGGCGTCGGGGATGTTTTCGCTCAGGCCGTCAAGGCTACTGTTAGCAAATCCGTTAGCAAGCCGGGGTAGCAGAGATGATCGATTCAGCATTTGCCCTGGTCAGAGTGGTGGTCAGGGGCAGGATCGAACTGCCGACCTTCCGCTTTTCAGGCGGACGCTCATACCGACTGAGCTACCTGACCTCGGCGGGACTGACTATCGCCGACGACGGACCCTCGGCGAGCGAGGATGCGCCAGCTGTCCCGGCGGTCCTGACGGGATTTGAACCCGCGACCTCCACCTTGACAGGGTGGCGAGCACTCCGAGCTGCTCTACAGGACCTTGCGTCACCGACGGGCCGGCGACCGTGCCCCCAACGGGATTCGAACCCGTGCCGCCGCCTTGAAAGGGCGGTGTCCTAGGCCACTAGACGATGGGGGCTCCGGCGGTCTGTCCGCTGTCACCCCTGGCGCCCGCCGTCGGGAACCGTCCCAGCATAGGGGAGGATGACTGCCCACGGCAAAGCGCGACCCATGACCCCGGTTAGCGACCAGAAGGTAGCGCAATGTAGCGTCCTGAGGCAAGATGATCACTTGCTGGCCTCTTGCGAAGCGGTGAGTAATCCGAGACGGTAGGCACCATGCGCAGAACATCACATGACACCGGGTGATTACTTAGGGTAACGCCGACCGCATCCCGACAGTGAGAGGGAGATCCCCAGCGGGAGCCCGTCGATGAGCCACAACGCCAGGATCACGCCACGTCAACGATGCCGCGGCCTCCAGGAGCTCGTTTAGGGCGCCAGGTGCCACAAGACGAAGAGCCCAGAGGGATGCCGCACGAAGTCGCGCAGCGCGCCCCGAGGGAAAGCGGGCGCTCGCAGGGCCACGGACGGCCGGCGCAGCCGCAGCGTGCCATCGGCATCCCGGCACCAGCCTCGGATCAATACGATGTAGCCGCATCGGGCGTCCTGGCCCGCGGCAGACCCGGGCACGCCACCACGTCACCAGGTACGCCGCTGCCCGGCACGCAGCCCGCTCACCCGTCCGCCGGCCCGCCCGGGCGGCCGAACGGCCGACGGCGCTGGCAGCCGCTGGAGCGGCAGGCGTCCTACGGCGAAGTATTCCGCGTCGGCGAGTTCCGTGCGCTCTGGCTTGCCCAGGTACTGTCCTACGTCGGCGACCAGTTTGCCCAGGTCGCGATCGCGATCCTGGTCTTCGAACGGACCGGATCCGCGTTTCTCACCGCGCTGGCGTACGCGCTGACCTACCTGCCCCCGATCGTCGGCGGGCCGCTGCTGTCCGGCCTGGCCGACCTGTTCCCGCGCCGGCGCATCATGATCGGCTGCGACCTGATCCGGGCGGGCCTGGTCGCGTGCATGGCGATACCCGGGACCCCGTTCGCTGTGCTCTGCGTCTTGCTCTCGTGCACCGTGCTGCTCGGCCCGCCGTTCTCGTCGGCGCGCTCGGCGATGCTGCCCGACGTACTGCCGGGTGACAAGTTCGTTCTCGGCTCGGCGATCGGGAACATCACCTACCAGGCGAGCCAGATCCTCGGCTTCGTGGCCGGCGCCGCCTTCGTGGCTGCGCTCAACCCGAACCGGACGCTCGCCCTCGACGCCCTGTCCTTCCTGGTTTCCGCGCTGATCGTCGCCAACTGGGTCAAGCATCGTCCTGCGCCGCACCGCGCGCACCCGCGGCGCCCCTCGCTCTGGCAGGTCACCCGCGACGGCGCGGCGCTCGTCTTCCGCAATCCGCTGCTCCGGTCGCTGGTGCTGTTCGGCTGGCTGGCCGGCTTCTACGTGCTGCCCGAGGGGCTGGCCGCGCCTTATGCTCACGCGCTGCACGGCAGCACGTTCGATATCGGCCTGCTGATGGCGGCCATGCCGGCAGGCACGGTGATCGGCGCCTTCACCCTCAGCCGGCTGGTGGCCCCGGCGACCCGGCTGCGGCTCATGGGCTGGATGGCCATGCTGTCCTGTGCGCCGCTCATCGTCAGCGCGGCGCATCCGCCGCTATGGGCGGTGCTCGTGCTCTGGTTGCTGTCCGGCATCGGCGGCGCCTTCCAGATTGTCGCGGCGGCCGCGTTCGTGCAGAGCTTGCCCGGCTCGGGCCGGGCGCGGGCCTTCGGCCTGGCCCAGTCCGGGCTGCTCGCCGCCCAGGGCCTCGGCATCCTGATCGGCGGGGCGGCCGCGCAGGCCATCGGGCCGCAGCTGGTGGTGGCCCTGTCCGGGCTGCTCGGCCTCGTGTCGGCCACGCTGCTGGCATTGGGGTGGACAAGCCGGCGCGCCGAGCTGATGGCCGGCCCGCAGGCCCGTTCGGAAGAATCGTCGTGACGGGCTAGCCGCCTCGGTTCTTGTTCACGAATTCCTCCACGATCGAAGCCTTCTCGCCCTGTTCCGGCACCACCGCCCAGGCGATCACGTACAGCAGGACGCCCGCGCCGCCGAAGACCGCCAGAGCCGCGAACACCAGCCGGACGATGGTGACATCGACGCCGAGGTAGGCGGCCAGGCCGGTGCAGACCCCGGCCACGATCCGGCCCTCCGGCTTGCGGTACAGCCGCTTGGTTCCGTTGCTTGTGTTCATGGTCCGATCATGCCCCTCCCGGCCGGGGTCCTCACTCCGGGCGATCCCTGCGTACCCTGAGCGCAGGCACGCCCGCCACAGAGAGGAACACCAATGCCGCCGAACGAGGGCGCGGACCTGCTCCGCATCGAAGATCAGCTGACCGAGGAGGAGCGCCTGGTCCGGGATACGGTACGCGACTTCGCCGCGGAGCGGGCCGCACCGTACGTCGCGGACTGGTTCGAGGCCGGCACGCTGCCCCGCGAGCTCGCCCCCGAGCTGGGCAAGCTCGGCATGCTCGGCATGCACCTGACCGGGTACGGCTGCGCCGGCCTGGGAGCGGTGGCCTACGGTGTCGCCTGCCGCGAACTCGAGGCCTGCGACTCCGGGCTGCGCAGCCTGGTGTCCGTGCAGGGCTCGCTGGCCATGTACCCGATCTGGCGGTACGGCTCCGAGGAGCAGAAGCAGGAGTGGCTGCCGCGGATGGCGGCGGGCGACGCCGTGGGGTGTTTCGGGCTCACCGAGCCCGACCAGGGCAGCGACCCCGGGAGCATGAAGACCAAGGCCATACAGAACGGCTCCGGCTGGACCCTCTCCGGCACCAAGATGTGGATCACCAATGGGTCCGTGGCGGACATCGCGGTGGTCTGGGCGGCCACCGAGCAGGGAATACGGGGCTTCCTCGTGCCCCGAGGGGCGCGCGGCTTCACCGCCAGCAACATCCACAAGAAGCTCTCGCTGCGCGCCTCGGTCACCTCCGAGCTGCACTTCGACGAGGTCAAGCTGCCCGGTGACGCCATGCTGCCCGGCGTGACCGGGCTGAAGGGCCCGCTGTCTTGCCTGAGCGAGGCCCGGTTCGGCATCGTCTGGGGGGTCACCGGGGCGGCCCGGACCTGCTTCGAGGCCGCCGCCGAATACTCCCGGACCCGCGAGCAGTTCGGCCAGCCTATCGGGGGTTTCCAGCTCACCCAGTCCAAACTGGCCTGGATGCTGGCCGACCTGTCCCGGGCCCAGTTGCTGGCCCTGCACCTGGGCCGGCTCAAGGAGGCAGGCTCCATAACGCCGACGCAGGTCAGCCTGGGCAAGATGGCCAACGTCCGGGCGGCCATCGAGATCGCCCGGCAGGCGCGGACCATCCTCGGCGCGAACGGCGTGACGCTGGAGTACCCGGTGATCAGGCACGCCGCCAACCTGGAGTCCGTGCTCACCTACGAGGGCACGGAGGAAATCCACGCGCTCGCCCTCGGCCAGGCGATCACCGGCCTGGCCGCCTACCGCTAACCCGGGCCGGCCGGCCTTCTGCCGCGAAGGGGTACGCTTCCTGCGCGGAGGTGTCGTCGCGCCGGCGTTCTCCGGGGCGTTAGCTCAATGGCAGAGCAGCGGGCTTTTAACCCGTGGGTTCAGGGTTCGACCCCCTGGCGCCCCACCTGCGAGAACTCGGGCTACCAGCCCGGAGTCGTGGAACGGCTCGCGGAATACGAGCGGTTTGCGGGCTGTCGTTGCCGCATGCCGCCAGGCACTGGCACGGGGCGTACGGGTCAGGAACCGCCAGCCGCATCCTGCGCGCTCTCGTGACGCCATCGCTGGCCGAATTCGCCGTCGTGAAGCCTGCGCAGCAGGTGCGCGTGGTGATCCAGCCGGTCGGCGGCGCTCAGCATCTCATCAAAGTCACGCCCGTGATCGCGCGCCGCGGTTTTCTCCTCCGCCCGCTTGCGGACAATATGCAGCTCTTCGCGGCCTAGCTCGACAATCTTGGCCAGTACTTCTTCCAGATCCATCGCTTCCCTTTCTCCGCCAGCCTCTGTCTGCGTCGCGGCGGGTCAGGTGTAGGTGAACCGCAGCACGCTGACAGAACGGCCGTCTGGGTTGACGACTCGCACCGGTTCGCTGCCATGTCCCGGCGGGGATATCGCCGTGATGCTTGAGTCGCCGGACACCCAGAACCTCGCTGGAGTGTGCCCGAACATGACCTGCGTGCTGAGGGTAAAGCCGCTGCCGACGAGGTGAACGCGGGTGCCTCCGCTGGGCGCTCCCGCCGCCGGGGACAACGATGCGGGTGCGGGCGGTGCGAACTGGACAGCGCCGATGTCACACTCGCCGCCGGGTGGCTGGGGGCGCGGCACTCCGCGCTGGTCGACGCCGACGGCGCAAGGCGCCGTCGGGCTGCCGGTGACGATGATGCTCGACGGTGCTGGCGGCGCGGTCAACGTCGGGCCGCCGTAGTCGCCGAGCGACCGCAGCCGCGGGTTCACTCCTACGAGGTCGTGGGCTCGCGCGCTGAACCCGCAGGACGCGGCGGTGTCAGTTTCCAGGTTGTAGCCGGTGTCGACCAGGCGCGCTTGGAAGTTGTCGCAGTTGGCGCCCTGCGTGCCCGTGTTGAAAGCGATGATCACGCCGGTGGCCGACCGCACGGTCGAGGACTCGTTGTCGATGCCGCCGCCGATCGTGGCGTGGTTGTGAACGATCGTGTCGTTTGCCAGCAGCCCGATCGTCGCCTCACCGTCCTGCTCGATGGCCCCGCCCTGGCCCAGGCTGTCCGAAACCGAGTTGTAGGCGAGCGTGTCGTTGGTGAGCTTCGAGATCGCGCCGCCGAGCACGTTGACGATGGCGCCGCCGTAGCCGGCGACGTCGTTGCGCCAGAAGGTGTCCTGGCTGAGATCGCCGATCGAACCACTGTTGTCCAGGGCGCCGGCGTACCCGGCGCCATTGGCGGTGAACGAGCTGCCGTCCAGCGACGTGATCGTGCCCTGGTTCCCGACGGCGCCGTCGCCGATGTTCGCGATGTTGCCGGCGAAGGCGTCGTCCGCGGCTCCAACGATCGTGCCGAAGTTCTCGATCGCACCGCCATAGCTCGCCGACCGGTTGGCCGTGAACGTGTCGCCGACCATCGCCGTGATCCTCGCGTAGTTGACGATCGCACCGCCGGGATCGGTGGCATGGTTGCCGGCGAACCGGTCATGAATGAGGCTGAGCGTCCCGCTGTTCTCAACCGCGCCGGCGTGGCCAGACGTGTGGCCGTTGGCGACGGTGAGCCGGTCGAGGGCCACGGTCGCTCCCGGTTGCACCAGTATGGCCTGGCCCTGATGCCCGGCATCGATGATCGTCGAGGCGGCGCCTGAACCCTCGATCGTCACCGAGACGGCCAGGACGATGCCGTGTTCGAGGTACCTGCCGGGGGCCACGTCAATCACGTCATCAGCCGCGGCCTCCGCCACGGCGTGGCCGATCGTGGCGCACGGCGACGACGCCACGGCACACGAATTTGAGGTGTCCGAACCACCCGGGGCGACATACAGCACCCGGGTGCTGCCCGCGGCCGCAGCCGATGCGGGCACCTGCGGCGCAGCAATAGTCAAGGCGAGAGCCATCACGGCCAGCACGGCGGTCTTTGTCACGGAACCATCCTGACCAAGCCTGGGCGCAAGCCCCGAAGAAGATCAAAGACGCGGTTTGCCTGCGACAGGAGCATCGCTCCATGCCCCGTCCCGGCGTGCCCCGGGCGAGAAGGATAGCCGAACGCCATACCAAGCCCCTCCCGCGCCCTGGCCGCATACCCCCGGCGACGCCGCCGGCCACCTCGCTGAGCCTAGCGGTCCTCGCCCGGTGCCCCTGCCGGGCGCGAGGCCGCCGGCTCGCGCGGAACCGCCGACCGGATCGCGGTGAACCGCTCGGCCGCGAAATCCAGCTGGCCGACGATGCGCTCCTTGGCCTGATCGCCCAGCGGGGTGTCGGGTCGGGCGATCATCTCGCGCAGCACCGGCACCAGCGGTGCGTACTTGCCCGCCAGCCGGTCCAGCGCGGCCCCGGTGGTGTGGATCAGCCCGACGCCGTTGTCGGTGAAGTCAGAAACCTTGATCACCCGCGCCCAGGGACAGCTCTCCAGGCTGGCGGCCACGTGCTCGCGGTACTGCTCATGCGGGTCCTGGCCAGGCCGCCACACCGGGTTGGTGACCGCCGCGACCAGTCCCGCCACCCGGGGCCCGAACTCAGCCGCCAGGGCGGCCAGCGCCGTCTGCCGACTGCCACCCGCCGCCGGCTGGCCGCCGCCGACGGCAGGAGCCGCCTGCTCGCTGCCAGCCGCCGCCGCCAGCTCTGCCGCGTGATCCTCCACCGCGTCGTGCAGCAGCGCAGCGCACACCACGTCGGGGTCCCGGACGCCGTAGTAGCAGAGGATCCGGATGGCCACCCGCAGCAGGTGGTTGACGTACGGCTCTTGCTGCCGGCGGTCGGCGGCGTGCAGCCGGCCGGCCAGCGCCAGCGCCCGCTCCAGCCGGCGCCGGTCAGCCCCGCCGAACACGCCGATCTCCTGGGCGAAACGCTCCCGCAGCCCGTCCTCGCCGTAGGTTGTGGTGATCGCGTGCAGCGGCATCGTCGCCAGCAGCCGCCGGGCAGCGCTGTCCATGACCCCAGGATTAGCACACTGGCGCGCGGCGGCTCGCCGGCTGCCCGGTTGAGCTTTCGCGCGACCGTTCCTGTGTCGAGACTGTCGGTGTCGGGCAAGCGCGCATCTGCGCCGGGAGAGGAGTCACCGGGTGGCTGACAAGGGCACGCCGACGCCGTTGCTGCTGACGCTCTTGGCGCTGACCACGGTCAGCGGCCTGGTGGACGCGGTCTGTTATCTCGGTCTCGGCCGCGTGTTCACGGCCAACATGACCGGCAACATCGTGGTGCTGGGATTCGCTGTGGCCGGCGCCCGGGGCTTCTCTGTCACCGCCACGCTCACGTCGCTCGCCTTCTTCCTGGTCGGCGCCTTCTGCGTCGGGCGGGCCGCACCCTGGCTGGCCCGGGGCAGCGGTGTCCGCAACCGGCAGCTGCTGGTGGCCATGGGAACCGAGGCCTGCTTCGTGGCGACCGCCGCCATCATCGCCGCCCTGGCCGCCACGGTGGCCACCGGCTGGGCCCGCTACGTCATCATCGCGCTGCTGGCGTTCGCGATGGGGGTCCGCAACGCGACCGTCCGCCGCCTGGCCGTGCCCGACCTGACCACCACGGTGCTGACCATGACGCTGACCGGGCTGGCTGCCGACGCGGCCTACGCGGGCAGGGAACAGGGGGCCACGGTCTACCGCAGGACGGCCGCGGTGGCCGCCATGCTGATCGGCGCGATCTCCGGAGCCGCGCTGTTCCTGCACCAGGAAGCGGCGCTTCCGCTGCTGATCGCGGCGCTGGTCGTCGCCGTGGCCGGGGTGGCCCTGTGGCTCAGCACGTCGGGTGATGCGACGATAGCCGGATGAGTGACACCGGGCAGGTCACCGACAACAGCGAAGACTCCCGCCTCGAGCTCAGGGCCGATGACCACCTCGCGGAGCTGCTGTACCGCAAGCGCGGGAACCGGTTCGTGATCGTCCACACCGACGTGCCGCCCGAACTCGAGGGTCGCGGCCTCGGCGGCGCGCTGGTCCAGGCGGCGGTCGACCGCGCCGTGGCCGAAGACATGACGCTAGTGCCGCTGTGCCCGTTCGCCCGCCTCTGGCTGGAGCGGCATCCCGACGCGGCGGCGCGGGCCACGATCGACTGGCGCCAGGCCGGAGGGGGCGAGGTTCCGCCGGGCCCGCCGGGATAAGCGGCGGCCCGGACCAGGCCGCCCGGTGATCGGCGCGGCCCGGCCCGATACCGCGGGTACCGCGCTGCCCGGCCTGACCGGTTTGCGGGGGCCCACGTTTGGCTCCGGCCTGCGAGGGCACGGCCTTCCAGTGCACGGTCAAGTCACTCACGAACCGGAAGGGGGAGGTTCGGATGTCGGATCTTGGCGGTTTCGCCGACAAAGCCAGGGAGCTCGCCGAAGAGCACCCGGACCAGGTTGAACAAGGGCGTGGAGAAGGCAGGGGACCTCGCTGACGAAAAGACCGGCGGGCGTTTCAGCGACCAGATCCAGCAAGGCGAGCAGCGGGCCGACGACTTCCTGGGCCAGGGCGATCAGGGCGGCCAGAACCAGTAGCCGCTGAACCGAAGGCGGGGTCGCGCGCAGGCGGGCTCCGCCTTTCGGCATGCCCGGCCAGGCGGCACGGCGGTGATCCTTGCCTGAGCCCGCGCCCGCCCGTCATGATGCCATCCAGGCCAGCGGAGGTCCGGGCATAAAGGCTCGGGCACAGACTCGCGAGCACGCGGCCGGCCTGGCGGCTATCCCCTGGAAGGGTTCCGACGTGATCAAGGGATTCAGGAACTTCGTCATGCGCGGCAACATCGTCGAAGCTGCCGTCGCCTTCGTCGTGGCGCTGGCGTTCAGCGCCCTGATTGCCCAGTTCATCAACTACGTCATCAACCCGCTGCTGGCCGCGACGGTCTCCGGCCGCAAGATCGGGCTTGGCTGGCTGATACGGCCGGGTAATCCCAGAACCTTTGTCAATATCGGCGGGCTCATCGGTGCGTTCATCAATTTCCTCATCTTCATGCTGGTGATTTACCTCGCCATTGTCGTGCCCTACAAGACAATCCAGAAGCGGCGCGGCGAGGACGTCTACGGCGATCCGCCGCCCGTCAAGACCTGCCCGGCTTGCCTGTCCGGCGACCTGCCCGCCGCCGCGGCCAAGTGCAAGTACTGCGGCAGCGACCAGCCCAGCGCCGCCGCGGTGTGAGCGGCCGGGCGCCCGGCCCGGCCTCACTGCACCGCGGCCTGCTTCGCGTCGGCGTAACAGCTGACCACGGCGGTGGTCACCGGAAACCGCACCGGCGTCGACCCGAACACCAGCCGGCCCGCCTCCCGAGCCGCGGAGCCTATCGCCGCGACCACCGGCTCGGCCAGCTCCTCCCGGCAGTGCACGATCACCTCGTCGTGCTGGAAGAAGACCAGGTGCGCACGACCGGGCCCGCCGGGCGCCGCGGCCGCGCCGAGCGCCGCCAGCCGCGGCCGCAGGCACGCGATCAGCACCAGCGCCCAGTCCGCGGCGCTGGCCTGCACCACGAAGTTCCTGGTGAACCGGCCCCGGGCGCGCACCGAACGCGCGGCGCCCGGCCCGGTGGCGCTGGCGGCGGCCGAGCGCCAGGCGGCCGACGGCGGGGGGCACGTCCGGCCCAGGACCGACCGGACCACCCGGCCCTCCTCGCCGGCCTGAGCGGCCGCCTCCACGTACCTGGCGGCATCGGGGAAGCGGCTCCTGAGCACGGCGAGCAGCTGACCCGCTTCGCCTCCCGCGCCGCCGTACATCGCGGACAGCAACGCCACCTTGGCCTTGCCCCGGTCTCCGCCGAATGCCCCGGCCAGCTCCGAGTACAGGTCGCCGGCCGCGGCCGCCCGGGCGAAGGCGCGGTCCCCGGCCAGCGCCGCCAGCACCCGCGGCTCCAGTTGCGCCGCGTCGGCGACGACCAGGGTCCAGCCGGGATCGGCCACCACGGCCCGGCGCAGCACCCGCGGGATCTGCAGCGCACCGCCGCCGTTCGTAGCCCAGCGACCCGATACCACCCCGCCGACCACGTACTCCGGACGGAACCGGCCCGCGGTCACCCAGGAGTCCAGCCAGGCCCAGCCGTGCGCGGCATGCAGCCGGGCCAGCTCCTTGTACTGCAGCAGCAACGGCACCGCCGGGTGATCAACGCCGCGGAGCACCTCGGAGCGGGTCGATGACACCGGCATCCCGTCGGCGGCGAAGGCGCGCACGAGCTGGGACGGCGAGTCCGGGTTGACCCGCCTGCCGCCGAATGCCGCCGTGATCTGCTCGGCGAGCCCGGCCAGCCGGGGCGGCCGTTCCCCGCGGGCCGGGCGCGGGCCGAGCAGTCCGGCCAGCAGCTCATCATGGACGTCCGGTCGCCACGGCAGGCCGTCGAAGCCCATCTCCGCGGCGGCCAGCGCGCCGGCCGACTCGGCCGCGGCGAGCAGCCGCAGCCCCGCCGTGGCCTCGCCGGCCGTCATCCTGACCAGCTGATCCGCGTAGACAGCCGCCAGCGCGTCCAGCAGGGTCTCGCCCTCGGGCCAGCCGATCTCGGCCGACTCGAACAGGGCCTGCTGCGCAGCGGCCAGCGCGGCCGCCTGCGGCGCGCCGGACGCCGCCTGCCGCGGCACCTGCTCGCCGCGCAGCCGGGCCCAGGCCGCAGGCAGCGTCGCGGCCTCCCCGTGCCGCCCATCACAGCCGAGCAGCAGCGCCTCTACCAGCGCAATGTCGTGGCAGCGCGCCACCCGCACCCCGGCCTTCAGCAGATCCGGGTAGCACCCGGCGGCGGACGCCCACACCCACCGAACCCGGCCGCTTCGTTCCCGGTCCGCGACAGCGGATGAAAGATCCTGATGACGAACGGCAGGTGCCAGCCGAGCGCCATCGGCAGCCAGGTCGCACAGCAACGCGGCCCCGTCGGGCTGCGGGGCGACGGCGACCGGCACAGGCACAGCGGGCCCGTCCGGTGCCGAGCCGGCGACGATGGCCACAGCAACATTGGAACCTATACCGAAGTCTGGACCCGGTCCGGGGCCTGGCCGGCCCGGGTCCAGACACCTAGCGCGGTTCAGTCACCGGCGAAGCCGCCGGGGAAAGAGGCGGCCGAACCGCTGCGCGAGGCAGGAACGAGGCGCTGACCGGCCGGGCCAGGGCCGAACCGCAGCTGCGACAAGTCCGCGACCCTGAGAGCGGTCATCGCGCCTCCGCTCGCCGTGGCCGTCACCCACGCCCGGTCACCGGTTTTCACCGAGCCGATGCCGTCCCGCCGGGCAGCTACGATCGTCGAGGCGGTCACCGCGTAGGTCCTGGTAAAGCCGTCGTCGCTCTTCACCGTGACCGACGACCGGCTGACCGCCGTTACCCTGCCGTTCTGAATCAGTACCGTCACAGTTCCGCCACCCGGCTTCGGCAGGACGAGCGTGCCGTGCAGCGCGCCGTGCAGGCCGGCCCTGCGGCACAGCAGGCCGGCGCGGCGCGGGGTCGCCACGCGCAGGCAACGGGAGCGCGCCCGCTGCGGCGCGGGCGCCGGCGCGGCCGCGCTGAGCGATCCCTGCCGGGCCGCCGACGGCAGCGGGAACCTCGACGGTCCGGAGGTCACGGCCAGCGCGAGGCCGGCGCCCACGGCCACTGCTGCCACCGCAGTCCCGGTCAGCAGGAGCAGCCGGCCGCGCCAGCGGGGACGGGGCCGCCCACCAGGTACGTCGTCCGGCATCGCACGCGGCCTCCTTCCCGCCGCACACCCGCGGCAGCACCTGCGCTCACGCTGCCACCGGGACCTGAGTCCGGGCTGAGCCGGGGCTGAGAGCCTGTCCAGAAACTCATGGGCCGTCGCCGGGCCCGGGTCACTCCATCCGCTGCTGGGGGATACCCGCGAGCAGCGCGCGAACCTCGGTTTCCCGGTACCGGCGGTGCCCGCCGAGCGTGCGGATCGAGGTCAGCTTGCCGGCCTTTGCCCACCGGGTGACGGTCTTCGGGTCCACCCGGAACATCGTCGCGACCTCTGCCGGGGTCAGCAGCGGGTCGGCCTCCATAGTGCGTGCGGACATGTGTACGGCCTCTCCTCCTGGACCGGTACTGCGATCCTGCGTTCGTGCGTTCGTGCGCGCCTGGTGCCCCTTCCGGGGCTGTCGGGATGTCCCATATGGCCGACAGAGCCCATATTGCCATCACGACCGGTGACACGTCGACCACCAGGAGCAAAGTTTCTGTTGCGGCTTGCCCCGTTGTGCGGTTCATGTCCGTTTCCCGCGGGGCGACTGAGCGACATGGTCATCGAGGGCACGGTGACGCCGCGGACAGGCATACGCTGGATTCCCCCACCGGGTCAACGAGGACCCGGGCCGGACCGGAAGAGTCACCACAGTGACGCAAGTGTTCGCTACACCACCCCCCCACAGCGGATCATCCGATCACTCCGGACACGAGCAGGTCGTCTTCTGCCAGGACGCCCCGACCGGGCTGCGGGCCATCATCGCGATCTACTCCACGGCGCTGGGTCCCGCGCTCGGCGGCACCCGCTTCTACCCCTACCAGAGCGAAGCGCTGGCCCTGGCTGACGCGCTCAACCTGTCCCGGGCGATGACTTACAAGGCCGCCCTGGCCGGGCTAGATCTGGGCGGCGGGAAGGCCGTGATCATCGGCGATCCGGCCACCCTGAAGACCGAGGCGCTGCTGCGCGCCTACGGGAGGTTTGTCGAGTCCCTGGGCGGGCGCTACATCACGGCGTGTGACGTCGGCACCTACTCCGCGGACATGGACATGATCGCGCGCGAGTGCCGTTACGTGACCGGCCGCACCGAGGCCGCAGGCGGCGCGGGCGATTCCTCGGTGCTGACCGCGCTCGGCGTATTCCAGGGCATGCGGGCCGCCGCCGAGCGTGCCTGGGGCAGCACCAGCCTGGAGGGCAGGCTGATAGGGGTCGAGGGCGTCGGCAAGGTCGGAGCCCGCCTGGTTGATCACCTCGTGGAAGCAGGCGCGGAGGTCGTCGTCTGCGACGTCGACCCGCGGGCCGTCGAGCGGGTCCGGGCCACGCATCCGGACGTGCGCCCGGCGGACAATCACCGCGCGCTGATCGCCCGCGAGCTTGACGTGCTCGCTCCGTGCGCTCTGGGCGGCACCCTGGACGAGGACACCATCGGCGCCCTGACCGCGTCGGTCGTCTGCGGGGCCGCGAATAACCAGCTTGCCCACCCGGGCATCGAGAAAATGCTGGCCGACCGGGGCATCGTGTACGCGCCGGATTACCTGGTCAACTCGGGCGGGCTGATCCAGGTGGCGGACGAGCTCGAAGGCTTCAGTTTCGGCCGGGCCAAGAGCCGCGCGGAACAGATTTTCGACACGACGCGCACGATTTTCGCGCTCGCGGACGAAGAAGGCGTGCCCCCGGCGGCCGCGGCGGACCGGCTCGCCGAGCGGAGGATGGCCGAGGTGGCCGGCTACGCGGCATCTGGCTGCCTCACACCCGGTCAGCGTGAGCGCGGAGTTCATAAACCAGGTACCGTTGTACGCGTACGAAGGCTGGCACGCGCTGTCCTCCGGTCGCGGAGTGGGCGACGGGTCGGCTTGCTGTGCGCGGACGGTCGGCAAGCAGCGTTAGCAGTGAGCAGTGGCCTGATCGGGCCAGGAGGATGTTCGAGGGGGTCGAGCCAATGGGGCGCGGCCGAGCCAAGGCCAAGCAGGTGAAGGTTGCACGCCAGCTGAAGTACAACAGCGGCGGAATGGACCTTGACCGGTTGCAGGCCGAGCTGGGTAGCAGCACGGACCAGCAGGATGAGGACCACGAGGACGCTTACGTGGATCCTGACGACCGGTACGTCGACTATGCCGACTACGCCGACGACGAAGACGAGGACCGGGACGCCACCGCCTGACCGCATGATCCGGTGCCGGTCCGGGTGACCGTCGTGTGACCAGTCATCGCCACGGCCGGGCGTATCCGGTGGGCGTCGCCTGACCGGTCACCGGCGTGGCCCGCGCGCCGGTGCCGCGCGCTGTCAGCCGGGATGAGATCCGGTCAGCCGCGCGCTGCCGTGGCGCTGAGATGCCTGGGTGACCTGCCCCGCAAGCCACGCGGGTACGCCGCGCGCCGTGAGCAGGCCGACCGCCTGGTCCGCCGCTTCGGCCGCGACCACCGCGACCATGCCCACTCCCATGTTGAAGACCCGCTCCATCTCGTCCCCGGGCACCCGGCCCCGCGCGGCGAGCACGCCGAACACCGGCGGCGGGCGCCAGCTGCCACGGTCGATCACGGCCAGAGCGCCCGGCGGCATGACCCGGGCCAGGTTCGCCGCCAGGCCGCCTCCGGTGATGTGCGCGTAGGCGTGCACGTCACACCGGCGGGCGAGCCACAGGCAGTCCTGCGCGTAGATCCGGGCCGGGACGAGCAGCTCCTCGCCGAGCGGCCGGGCCAGCCCGGGCAGTTCGGCGTCCAGAGGGAGGCCGGCCCGGTCCAGGATCATCCGGACCAGCGAGAACCCGTTGCTATGCAGCCCCGAGGAAGCCATCGCGATCACCGCGTCGCCGGGCCTTACCCGGTCCGGGCCGAGCAGGTCGCCGGCTTCGGCCACCCCGGTGGCCGCCCCGGCCAGGTCGAAGTCGTCGGGCCCCAGATGACCGGGGTGCTCGGCGGTCTCGCCGCCGAGCAGCGCGCACCCGGCCAGGGCGCAGCCGGCCGCGACACCGGAGACGATCGCGGCGACCCGCTCGGGGACCACCGCGCCGCAGACCACGTAGTCGGTGAGGAACAGCGGCTCGGCCCCGCAGGCGACCACGTCGTCAGCTACCATCGCGACCAGGTCGATGCCGACCGTGTCGTACCGGCCGAGGCGGCTGGCGATCATCACCTTGGTGCCCACGCCGTCGGTCGACGTGGCCAGCACCGGCCGCCGGTAGGCGGTCAGCCGGCGCGCGTCGAACAAGCCGGCGAACCCGCCGATCCCGCCGATGACTTCGGGCCGCGCGGTCCGGGCAACGTGCTCGCGGATCAGCTCGACCGCCCGGTCTGCCGCGCTGGTGTCCACTCCGGCCGCGGTGTAGCCGGCCGCGGCGGGCGGGTCCGGCCGCGTCATGGCCTGACGTCCTCGAGCACGTGCTTGCCCTGTTCGGCCTCGGCGACGGGGATCGGGTAGCGGCCGTCGAAGCATGCATGGCAGAGCCGCCCGGCCGGCACGGTGGTGGCCGCGATGAGGCCCTCCAGCGAGACGTAGCCGAGCGAGTCCGCTCCGATGGACGCCGTGATCTCGGCCACCGACTCGCGGCCCGCGATGAGCTCGTCGCGCCGGGCGAAGTCGATGCCGTAGAAGCAGGGCCAGGCCACCGGCGGGCTGGAGATCCGCACGTGCACCTGGGCCGCCCCGGCCTCGCGCAGCATGGCCACGATGGCCCGCTGGGTGGTCCCGCGGACGATCGAGTCGTCCACGACGACCACCCGCTTGCCCGCGATCGCGTCCCGCAGCGGGTTGAGCTTGAGCTTGATGCCGCGCTCGCGGATGGTCTGGCTCGGCTGGATGAACGTGCGGCCGACGTAGGAGTTCTTGACCAGGCCCTGGCCGTACGGGATCCCGCTCGCCTGGGCGTAGCCGATCGCGGCCGGAGTGCCGGACTCGGGCACCGGGATCACCAGGTCGCCGGGGGCCGGGTGCTCGGCCGCCAGCCTGCGGCCCACCTGCACCCGGGTGGCCTGCACGCCGCGGCCCGCGATCGTCGTGTCCGGGCGGGCCAGGTACACGTACTCGAACAGGCAGCCGCGGGGCTGGGGGGCAGCGAACGCGCGGGTTCGCACGCCCCGCTCGTCGATGCTGATGAGCTCGCCCGGCTCCACCTCGCGGACAAACTCCGCACCCACGATGTCGAGCGCCGCGGTCTCGCTCGCGACCACCCAGCCGCCGGCCAGCCGGCCGAGCACCAGCGGCCGGAACCCCTGCGGGTCGCGCGCCGCGTACAGGGTCGTCTCGTCCATGAAGACAAGCGAGAACGCGCCCCGGGCCAGGCGCAGCGTGGCGAAGGCCGCCTCTTCCACCCCGCCGGGCCCGGGCCCGCCTGGCGGGCTGGCGAACAGCGCGGTGAGCACGTCGGTGTCCGAGGTGCCGGCCTGGGCCGCCCGGAACTGGCCGGGCGGGCCGCCGGCACCGTCCTCGCGGGCCCGCGCGAGCCGCGCCGTGAGCTCCAGCGCGTTGATCAGGTTGCCGTTGTGGCCAAGGGCCACGCCCCCGGTCGCGGTGGCGCGGAACGTCGGCTGGGCGTTGTCCCACACCGAGGAGCCGGCGGTGGAGTAGCGGCAGTGCCCGACCGCGATGTGCCCGCGCAGGGTGTTGAGCGCCGCCTCGTCGAATACCTGGGCGACCAGGCCCATGTCCTTGTAGACGACGATCCGCTCGCCGTCGCTGACCGCGATGCCTGCCGACTCCTGGCCTCTGTGCTGCAGCGCGTACAGACCGTAATAGGCGAGCTTGCCGACGTCCTCCCCCGGGCACCAGGCACCGAACACTCCGCAGGCATCGCGCGGGGGGTGGTCAGAGGGGTCCAGGTCATCGCTCAGCCGACCGTCGGGCTTGACCACGCTGGTCAGTGTAGTGGCGGCAGCCGGCTCCCCGGCACCGCGCGGCCCCGGCTCGCCGGGCTGCCGCGTCAGCCCGCCCGGGACGGCCGCGGCAGCAGGGGAAGGAACGCGGACAGGTCCGCCCGGATGCCGCTGGCCGCGACCTGACCGCTGGCGTAGGCCTCCGCCCAGGTCAGCCCGCCGGTGGCCAGCCTGATCCAGGTGACGGGGTCGGTCTCCACCACGTTCGGCGGGGTTCCCCGGGTGTGCCGCGGCCCTTCGCCGCACTGCACCGCTGCGTAGGGCGGGACCCTGACCTCGATGGCCCGCCCCGGGGCGCGCGCGGCGAGCAGGTCCAGCAGGAACCTGACCGCGGCCCGCAGCTCCGGCCGCTGCGGCGACTGCCCGGCGTCCAGCGCGGCCAGCACCGCGGCGACGGCGTCCCCGCCGCCGTCAGAATCGCCAGCATTCCATCGGCGCGGGACCCGCAGATCAGCCGAACAGCGCGGGCAGCGGCGCTGCGTGCGCCGCCGCGAGCTCGTCCAGCGGGATCTCGAAGCAGCCGTCCACCGCCAGGCTGCCCCCGCCCACCCGGCCCAGCGCCTCGGCCGGCACGTCGTGCCCGGCGGCCAGCGCGGCGAACGCCGCCTCCGAGCCCGGCCGCACCGCGACCACCGCGCGGGCCGCCGACTCGCTGAACAGGTAGCTGAACGGGTCACCGGGCAGCGCGACCTGGCAGCCGAGGCCGCCGCGCAGACATGATTCGGCCAGCGCGACGGCCAGCCCGCCGTCGGACAGGTCGTGCGCCGCGGCCAGCAGCCCGCCGGCCGCCGCGGCGATCAGCACGGCGGCGAGCGCGCGCTCGGCTTCCAGGTCCACTCGCGGCGGCCGGCCGCCCAGGTGCCCGTGTGCCGCCCGGGCCCAGGCCGAGCCGCCGAGTTCTAGCGCGGTCCGGCCGAGCAGCATGATGGCAGCCCCGTCGGCCCCGAACCCGACCGACAGCCGCCGCCGCACGTCGTCGTGCACGCCGAGCACCCCGATCACCGGGGTCGGGTGGATGGCGGCGCCGCCGGTCTGGTTGTAGAAGCTCACGTTGCCGCCGGTCACCGGCACGCCCAGCGCCGCGCACCCGTCGGCCAGCCCCGCCGTGGCCTGCTCGAACTGCCACATGACCGCGGGATCCTCGGGCGAGCCGAAGTTCAGGCAGTTGGTCACCGCGAGCGGCACGGCCCCGGTCGCGGCCACGTTGCGGTACGCCTCGGCCAGCGCCAGCTGGGTGCCCGCATACGGGTCCAGCAGGCAGTACCGACCGTTGCCGTCGGTGGCCAGCGCCACGCCCAGACCGGTCTGCTCGTCGATCCGCAGCAGGCCGGCATCCTCGGGCATGGCCAGCACGGTGTTGCCGCGGACGTAACAGTCGTACTGCTCGGTGACCCAGGTCTTGTCCGCGAGATCCGGCCAGGCGAGCAGGCCGAGCAGGGCGGCCCGCAGCCCCGGGCCGTCGCCCGGCCGGGCCAGCCGGTCCGGGCTGGCGGCCGCCAGCGCGTCCTGATCCGCGGGCCTGGCCGCCGGGCGATGGTAGACCGGGCAGTCGTCGGCCGCGCTGCCCGGCGGCATGTCCACGATCAGCTCGCCGCGCCAGGTCATCTGCAGCCGGCCCGTGTCGGTCACCTCGCCGATCGCGGTCGCCTGCACGCCCCACTTCGCGCAGACGGCCTGGAAGCCGGCCAGGTGCCGCGGCTGCACCACGGCCATCATCCGCTCCTGTGACTCACTGGCCAGGATGCCGGCGGGTCCGAGGGAGGCATCGCGGACCGGCACGGCGTCCAGCCTGACGTGCATCCCGCCGGTTCCGGCGGCGGCCAGCTCGGTGGTCGCGCAGGAGATGCCGGCCGCGCCCAGGTCCTGGATCGCGGTCACCAGCCCGCCCGCGTACAGCTCCAGGCAGCACTCGACCAGCAGCTTCTCCATGAACGGGTCGCCGACCTGCACGCTCGGCCGCTTGGCCGACTCCCCGCCATCTGCGCCGTTTTGATTTCCGAACGACGCGCTGGCCAGCACCGACGCACCGCCGATGCCGTCCGGCCCGGTCCTGGCGCCGAACAGGACAACCTGGTTGCCCGGCCCGGTGGCCGCGGCGCCCTTCAGGTCGCCGCGGCGCATCACGCCCACGCACAGCGCGTTCACCAGGGGATTCCCGGCGTAGCAGGGGTCGAAGGCCAGCTCGCCGCCGATGTTGGGCAGGCCGAGGCAGTTGCCGTAGAACGAGATGCCGCCCACCACGCCGGGCAGCACCCGCCGGGTGTCGGCGGCGTCCGCCGGGCCGAACCGCAGCGCGTCCATCACCGCGACCGGGCGGGCGCCCATCGCCAGGATGTCCCGGACGATGCCGCCGATCCCGGTGGCCGCGCCCTGGTGCGGCTCCACGTAGGAGGGGTGATTGTGCGACTCGATCTTGAAGGTGACCGCGTAGCCCTGGCCGATGTCCACCACGCCCGCCTGCTGGCCGATGCCGGCCAGCAGCGCCGCCGACTTGGGCGCCTTCTCGGCGAACTGCCGCAGGTGAATCCGGGACGACTTGTACGAGCAGTGCTCGCTCCACATCCCGGCGTAGATGGCCAGTTCGGCGTCGGTGGGACGGCGGCCGAGGACCCGCCGGATCCGGTCGTACTCGGCCGCGGTCAGGCCGAGCCCGGCGTAGGGCTGGGGCCGCTGCGGGCTGGCCGCCGCCGCGGCCACCGTGTCCTGGCCGGGTCCGCCGTTCATGCCCCCGCCAGCACCGACAGGACCGACTGGAAGAAGCCGAGGCCGTCGCGGCTGGGCCCGGTGAGCTCGTCCACCGCGTGCTCGGGGTGCGGCATCAGGCCCACGACACTGCCCGACTCGTTGCAGATGCCCGCGACGCCGGCCGCGGAGCCGTTCGGGATGATCCCGGCGTAACGGGCGACCACCTGCCCGGCCGCCTCGATCTCGGCCAGCGTGGCCGGGTCGGCCACGAAGGCCCCCTCGCCGCTCTTGACCGGCACGACGATCTCCTGCCCGGTCGCGTAGCCGCGGGTCCACGGCGTGCGGGTGTTCTCGATGCGCAGCCGGACGTCGCGCCTGACGAAGCGCAGCCCCGCGTTGCGGGTGAGCGCGCCGGGCAGCAGGTGGGCCTCGCAGAGAATCTGGAACCCGTTGCAGATGCCGAGCACCGGCAGGCCCGCCCGGGCCGCGGGCAGCAGCGCGGACATCACCGGGGCGAACCGCGCGATCGCGCCGCAGCGCAGGTAGTCGCCGTAGGAGAATCCGCCGGGCAGGATCACGGCGTCGACGCCGTGCAGGTCGCGCTCGCCGTGCCAGATGGGCACCGGATCGCCGCCGGCCCGGGTCACGGCGCGCGCCGCGTCGACGTCATCGAGCGATCCGGGGAACGTGATCACCCCGACCCTGGCCGGCATGGGCAGGAGGTTACCCGCTCAGCCCGCCTTGCGTAACGCTGCGGTGTCCTGGGTGCCGTTCGGGCTGCTGGGATCGCCTGCGTGCCGGCCGACCGCGGCCGGTGCCCAGGTGATCTGCTTGCGCATCGACACCACCGTGCCGCGGGCCGCGGTGCCGCGCAGGGTCAGGTCGTCCACGCAGGCACGCATGATGGTCAGGCCCCGCCCGGACTCGGAGATCTGCGCGAGATCCTGCTCTGCCTCGGGCGGGTCCGGCTCGGCGCGGGCCGCCGAGCGCCACGGCCGCAACCGCAGGCCGCCGCGGAACGACTGGACGTTCAGGCGGCGGACCGGCCTGATGCCGCTGGCCGGCGAGGCGTTGGCGATCTCGAGGAAGCAGTCGTTCTTGCCGACGCTGGCCGAGACCTCGTACTCGCCGGACCGCGGGTCGTGCTTGAGCACGTTCGTGCAGGCCTCGGTGGCCGCGAGCAGGATGTCGGCCACGCACTCCTCGTCCGCGCCGAAGCCGAGCAGCGTACCGCCGAGCACCCGCCGCATGACGGGCACGCTCAGGGCCTCGCTGGGCAGGACGAGGCAGAACCTGACATCGCCGTCGAGAGCCTCGACTTCCTTCACCCCAGTACGCACCAGCCTCTGTGTCCCCCGATGTCACAGGTAGAGTGACCCATAATGAGAAAGCGTTCCCCGGTCGGCGCCGGATAACCGTGAACTTTTCGATCTTCTGCCTGTTGCCACGGACCGCTACCGGCGGTGCTCAGAGCGTGCGCAGCGAGAAGTCCTCCAGCACCGGGTTCGCCAGCAGCTCGGCCGCCAGCTTCCTGACCTGGGCGAGGGCCGCGTCGTCGGCCGGGCCACTGAGCTCCACCTCGAACCGCTTGCCCTGCCGGATCCCGGTGACCTGCCCGAACCCGAGCCGGCGGCACGCGCCGGCGATGGCCTCGCCCTGCGGGTCATGGATCTCCGGCTTCAGCACCACGTCGACGACCACCCTGGCCACAGGCCCTCCAAGCGCCAGCCCACTGCGGAGGACATATCCTCCGTGGAAAATGACTCTGTCACGATGACGGTAGTGGACCCGGGCCGGGTGCACTGCCAACGAACGCCTCGTCCCCGCGGCCGTTACCACGGCGGCGGGGGCGAACCACCGGCCGGTCACGGTGATCCCGGCGACCGGCCCCGAGTACGCGAGGGAGTGGCACGTGGCCGTCGACTCCGACGATGCGCTCGCCGCCGCAGGCCTGCCAAGGCCGGATGGAACCAGCGGGGAGCTGATCCAGCTCCTGACCCCCGAGGGCGAGCGGGTCGAGCACCCTGACTACCCGCTCGACCTGTCCACAGACGAGATCAAGGGACTGTTCCGTGACCTCGTGCTGGTCCGCAGGATCGACACCGAGGCGATTGCGCTGCAGCGGCAGGGCGAGCTGGGCATCTGGGCCTCGCTGCTCGGCCAGGAGGCCGCCCAGATCGGCTCGGGACGGGCGCTCGGCCCGAAGGACATGGCCTTCCCGACCTATCGCGAGCACGGGGTGGCCTGGTGCCGCGGCCTGGACCCGGCGAAGCTGCTCGAGCTGTTCCGCGGGGTCAGCCACGGCGGCTGGGATCCCAAGGAGCACAACTTTCACCTGTACACGATCGTGATCGGCGCGCAGACCCTGCACGCCACCGGGTACGCGATGGGCATCCAGCGCGACGGGGCGGTAGGCGAGGACGGCGAGGCCGCCATCGTGTACTTCGGCGACGGCGCCACCAGCCAGGGCGACGTCAACGAGGCGTTCATCTGGGCCTCGGTGAGCAACGCGCCCGTGGTGTTCTTCTGCCAGAACAACCAGTGGGCGATCTCCGAGCCGCTGGAGAAGCAGAGCCGGATCCCGCTCTACCAGCGGGCCCTCGGCTTCGGCTTCCCCGGCCTGCGGGTAGACGGCAACGACGTGCTTGCCTGCCTGGCCGTCACCAGGAAGGCGATGCAGGACGCGCGCGAAGGCCAGGGGCCGACGCTGATCGAGGCGTACACCTACCGGATGGGCGCGCACACCACGACCGACGACCCGACCAGGTACCGGCTGGCCGCCGAGCTTGAGGCGTGGAAGCTGAAGGACCCGGTGGAGCGGGTGCGGGCCTACCTGGTCCGCACCGGGGCCGCCGGCCTGGACTTCTTCGCCGCGGTGGACGCGGAGGCGGACGAGCTGGGCACGCGGGTCAGGAAGGCCTGCCTGACCATGCCCGACCCCCGGCCGCTGAGCATCTTCGAGAACGTGTACGCCGAGCCCGGCCCGCAGCTGGACTGGGAGCGGGAGCGGTTCGCCGCCTACCTCGACTCGTTCGCCGGCGAGGAGGTGGGAGCATGACCACGCTGACGCTGTCCCGGGCCATGAACGAGGGCCTGCGCCGCGCCCTGGAGGACGACCCCAAGGTGATCATCATGGGGGAGGACGTGGGCAAGCTCGGCGGCGTGTTCCGGGTGACTGACGGGCTGCAGAAAGACTTCGGCGAGGGGCGGGTCATCGACACCCCGCTGGCCGAGTCCGGCATCGTGGGCACCGCGATCGGGCTCGCGCTGCGCGGCTACCGGCCGATCTGCGAGATCCAGTTCGACGGCTTCGTGTACCCGGCGTTCGACCAGATCGTCAGCCAGCTCGCCAAGATGCGGCTGCGCTCGCTCGGCCACGTCAGCCTGCCGGTCGTGATCAGGATCCCGTGCGGTGGCGGCATCGGCGCGGTGGAGCACCACAGCGAGTCGCCGGAAGTGCTGTTCGCGCACACCGGCGGGCTGCGCGTGGTCGCCTGCTCCAACCCGGCCGACGCGTTCACCATGATCCAGCAGAGCGTCCGCTCCGAAGACCCGGTGATCTTCTTCGAGCCCAAGCGGCGCTACTGGGACAAGGGCGAGGTGGACACCGCGGCGCCCCCGGACAGCTGGCTGCCGCTCGGCTCGGCCAGGACCGTCTACCAGGGCTCGGACGTCACCCTGCTGGCCTACGGGCCGATGATCAGGACCTGCGCCGAGGCGGCGGTGGCCGCGGCCAAGGACGGCCGCAGCATCGAGGTCATCGACCTGCGCTCGCTCTCGCCGCTGGACATCGCGGCCATCGTCAGCTCGGTCCGGCGCACCGGCCGGTGCGTGGTCGCGCACGAGGCGCCGGTCACCGCCGGGCTCGGCGCCGAGATCGCGGCGCGGATCACCGAGGAGTGTTTCTACCAGCTGGAGGCGCCGGTGCTCCGGGTAGGCGGGTTCTCCACCCCGTACCCGCCGTCCAAGCTGGAGGAGCACTACCTGCCCGACCTGGACCGGGTACTGGACACCGTCGACCGCACGTTCGCGTACTGAGAGGCCGGGCATGACCGAGCTGAAGCAGTTCAAGCTCCCCGACGTCGGCGAGGGCCTCACCGAGGCGGACATCGTCAAGTGGCACGTCCAGCCGGGCGACCGGGTCACGATCAACCAGGTCATCGTGGAGATCGAGACGGCCAAGGCGATTGTCGAACTGCCCAGCCCGTTCGAGGGCGTGGTGGCCGACCTGCTCGCTGCCGAGGGCACGACCGTGGACGTCGGCACCCCGATCCTGTCGGTCAGCACCGGTGAGGGCGCAGCCGAGCCCGCGCCCGCCGGCGCCGCGCCTGCCGGGCGCCGCGCCTGCTGCTGGACCGCGGCGCCTGCGGACCGCGGCGCCTGCCGGGACCGCGGCACCCCCCGAGGCGGCCGAGATCACGGCTTCCCGGCCTGCCGTGGCGTCCGGCGACCCGCGGACCGGCGCCGCGGCGCTGCCGGCCGCCGACGCCGTGGCGGGCACGGAGGAGTCCGCGCCCCGCGAGGAGCGCCAGGCCGTCCTGGTCGGATACGGGGTGAAGCTGGGCCGCACCACCCGCCGGGCGCGCAAGCCGGCCGTGGCGGGCCAGGCGGGGCAGGCGACTGCGCCGCCCGCCGTGGCCGAGACCGCCGCCGGGCAGGCCGCGGCCGCGGTGCCAGCGGCGGTCCCGGCGGCAGTGCCGCCCAACGGGGAAGGGCCCACCCCGGGCGGCGCCGGAGCCCGCGCCCTGGCCAAGCCGCCGGTGCGCAAGCTCGCCCGCGACCTCGGCGTGGATCTCGGCGCCCTGACCGGCAGCGGCCCGCAGGGCTCAATCACCCGGGACGACGTGCAGCAGGCCGTCGGCGGTCATCCCGCTGCCGGGCCGGGCGGAGCCGGGCAGGCCGCGGCCGGGGTGGCCGCGGTGGCCGCCGTCCCGCGGGAGGAGCGCATCGCGATCCGCGGCATACGCAAGCACACGGCGGCCGCCGTCACCGCCAGCGCCTTCACCGCCCCGCACGTCACCGAGTTCCTGCAACTCGACGTGACCGGCACCACCGAGGCGCTGGGCCGACTGCGGGAACTGCCCGACTTCGCCGGGCTGCGGGTGTCGCCGCTGCTGCTGGCCGCGCGGGCGCTGATCGTCGCCGTGGCCCGGCATCCGATGATCAACTCGTCGTGGGACGAGGAAGCCCAGGAGATCGTGGTCCACCACTACGTCAACCTGGGCATCGCGGCGGCCACCGAGCGCGGGCTGGTGGTGCCCAACGTCAAGGATGTCCAGGCGATGCCGCTGCCGGAGCTGGCCAGGGCGCTTGGCCAGCTCACCGAGACGGCGCGGGCCGGCAAGACCACGCCCGCCGACCTCGCCCACGGCACGATCACGATCACCAACGTGGGCGTGTTCGGCGTGGACACGGGCACCCCGATCCTCACCCCGGGCGAGACGGCGATCCTTGCCCTGGGGCAGATCAAGGACGCCCCCTGGGTGCACGAGGGCGAGCTGGCCGTGCGCAAGGTCACGACGCTCGCGCTGTCCTTCGATCACCGCATCGTCGACGGCGACCTCGGCTCCACCGTGCTCAGCGAGGTCGGCGCGATGATGGCCGATCCGCTGCGCATGCTGGCCTGGGGCTGACCCGGCGCCCTCACAGGCCTCATGTTTCGCGCCAACGGCCGGCACCCCGGACGGCGGCGGCCAGCCCGGGATCAGAAGGCAGTTTCCGGGAGCTCCATCGGGTCCAGGCTGGTCTGCTCGGCGATCTCCCGCTCGGCGGCGAGCCGGGGCAGCACGGTGGCGGCGAAGAACCGCGCGGCGGCGATCTTCCCGAGGTAGAAGTCCTTGTCCCTGGTGCCGTTGAGGTCCAGGGCCCGCACGGCGACCTCGGCCTGCCGGGCCAGCATCCATCCGATGAGCAGGTCGCCCAGGGCCAGCAGCAGCCGGCTGGTGTTGAGCCCGACCCGGTAAATCTCGGCGGGCTGGTCCATCGCCGCGGTCAGGAAGCCGGTCATCGCGGCCAGCATGCCCTCGACATCGGCCACCGCCCGGGCCAGGGCGGCACGCTCCAGCTTGAGCCGTCCGTTGCCGGCCTCGGCAGCGGCGAACTCGGTGATCTCGCCCAGCAGCTGCCGCAGCGCGCCGCCGTTGTCCTTGACGATCTTGCGGAAGAACAGGTCCATGCCCTGGATCGCGGTGGTGCCCTCGTACAGGCTGTCGATCTTCGCGTCCCTGATGTACTGCTCGATGGGGTAGTCCTGCAGGAACCCGGAGCCGCCCAGGGTCTGCAGGGACAGCGTCAGCAACTCGTACGAGCGTTCCGATCCCGCTCCCTTGACCACCGGGAGCAGCAGGTCGTTGACCCGGGCCGACATCTCGTCGGCGCGGCCCGCGGCCGCGGCGACCTGCGCGGCGTCCTGGTAGGTCGCGGTGTACAGCACGAGCGCCCGCATGCCCTCCGCGTAGGCCTTCTGCAGCATGAGCATGCGGCGGACGTCGGGGTGGTGGATGATCGTCACCCGGGGAGCGGTCTTGTCCGTCATCTGGGCGAGGTCGGCGCCCTGCACCCGGGTCCTGGCGAAGTCCAGCGCGTTCAGGTAGCCGGTGGACAGGGTCGCGATCGCCTTCGTGCCCACCATCATCCGGGCGTGCTCGATGACCATGAACATCTGCCTGATGCCGTCGTGCTTGCCGCCGACCAGGGTGCCCACCGCCGGGTGCCGGGCGCCGAAGCTGAGCTCGCAGGTGGTCGAGGCCTTCAGCCCCATCTTGTGCTCGAGGCCCGTCGCGTAGACGCCGTTGCGCTCGCCGAGCGTGCCGTCGTCGTTGACCAGGTACTTGGGCACCAGGAACATCGACAGCCCCTTGGTGCCGGGCCCGTGCCCCTCCGGCCTGGCCAGCACCAGGTGGAAGATGTTCTCCGCCATGTCGTGCTCGGCGCTGGTGATGAACCGCTTGACGCCCTCGATGTGCCAGCTGCCGTCCGGCTGCTCGATCGCCCTGGTCCGGCCGGCGCCCACGTCCGAGCCGGCGTCGGGCTCGGTCAGCACCATCGTCGCGCCCCACTCGCGCTCCACCGCCAGCTCGGCGAACCGGCGCTGCTCGGGGGTGCCGATGTGCCACAGCACGTTCGCGAACGAGGGACCGCCCGCGTACATCCACACCGCCGCGTTGGCGCCGAGAATCAGCTCGGCCAGCGACCAGGTGAGCGAGCGAGGCGCGCCGGTACCGCCCAGCCCGGCCGGCAGGCCGAGCCGGTACCACTGCGCATCCATCAGGGCACGGAACGACTTCCTGAACGGCTCGGACACCCGCACCGAGCTGGTCTCGGGGTCGAACACCGGCGGGTTGCGGTCGCCGTCGGCGAAGCTGTCCGCCAGCGGGCCGCCGGCCAGCCGGTCCACCTCGGCCAGGATCCCCCGGACGGTCTGCTCGTCCAGGTCGGCGTAGGGCTCACGGCCCAGCAGGTCCTGTCTGCGCAGCACTTCGAAGAGGTTGAACTCGATATCACGCAGATTGCTCTTGTAATGGCCCATGGAAGGCTCCATCGCTTGCGGCCGGACCTACTCGCCGGTAACACAATTATGCTACCCACTGGTAACCAGAGGCAACTCGATTGCGACCGAATCTCGTTCTAGAGTGAGCAGGGCTGTCAACGGGCGAGGTGGGCAATGGCGCTGGCGATCACGGAAGAGCACCAGGCACTGGCCGAATCGGTACGCGGCTGGGCCGAGCGGAACGCGGGTCCGGCAACCGTGCGGGCCGCGGTCAACGCGTCCGACAGCGGCGCGGCCAGGTACGCCGAGTCGGTGCACGGGGCCCTGGCCGCCCAGGGCCTGCTCGGCCTGCACCTGCCGGAAGGCCAGGGCGGCCAGGGCTTCGGCCTGGCCGAGCTGGCCATCGCGGTGACCGAGCTCGGCCGCGGGCTGCTGCCCGGCGGCTACCTGCCCACCGTCCTGGCCAGCGCGGCGCTGGCCGCGGCGGGCGGCGACGGCAAGCTGGTGACCAGCCTGGCCGACGGCACCTGGTCGGGCGCGGTCGCGCTGGACGCCGGGATGACGGCGGCCACCGGCCGCGACGGGGGCCTGGTGCTGGACGGCAGCTGCGCGCCCGTGCTCGGCGGATCCCTCGCCGACCTGGTGATCCTCCCGGTGAGCACGGCGGCCGGCGAGGCCTGGGTAGCGGTCGATGCTGCCGATCTCGAGATCACGCCGCTGGACAGCCTGGATCTCACCCGGCCCGTCGCGCGGCTGACGGCCAGCGGCGTGGCCGTGCCCGCGGAACGGGTACTCGGCGGCCTGACCCGGGCCGCGGTCCGCGACCTCGCGGCCACCCTGCTCGGCGCCGAGGCGGCCGGGATCGCGGGCTGGGCGGTAACCACAGCCGCCGAGTACGCCAAGATCCGCAACCAGTTCGGCCGGCCCATCGGCCAGTTCCAGGCGGTCAAGCACCGCTGCGCGTGGATGCTGACCCAGGCCGAGCAGGCCGAGGCAGCCGCCTGGGACGCCGCTCGCGCACTGGACAGCGCGCCCGGCCACGCGGCCCCGGCCGGCGCCGGCCGCAGCGGCAATACCGAGCGTGACGATAGCCAGGCCCAGGCCGACTTCACCGCGAGCGTGGCGGCGGTCGTCGCGGTCGATGCCGCCGTCCAGTGCGCGCACGCGTGCATCCAGGTGCTTGGCGGCATCGGCTACACGTGGGAGCACGACGCGCACCTCTACTACCGCCGGGCGCTGTCGCTGCGTGCCCTGCTGGGGCCCGCCGGGCACTGGGCGAGGCAGGTCGCGGGGCTGGCCGGGTCGGGCGTACGCAGGAAGCTCGAGATCGACCTGCCGGACGAGGCGGAGGCCTGGCGCGCCGGGATCAGGGCCGAGCTGGCCGAGATCGCCGGGCTGCCGTGGGCCGACCAGGTCGAGCGGTTCGCCGCGGGAGGCTGGGTCGCGCCGCACCTGCCGCGCCCGTGGGGCCGCGCCGCCACCCCCGTCGAGCAGGTGATCATCGCCCAGGAGATGCGGACCGCTCGGCTGCGCCCGCCGCCGCTGTTCATCGGCTCCTGGGCGATGGCCGCGCTCGTCGCTCACGGCACGCCGGAGCAGCAGCAGCGGTTCCTGCCGCGGACCCTGCGCCAGCAGCTCACCTGGTGCCAGCTCTTCAGCGAGCCCGGCGCCGGGTCCGACCTGGCGGGCATCACCACCAGGGCCGAGCGGGCGGACGGCGGCTGGCGGCTGACCGGGCAGAAGATCTGGACCTCGCTGGCCAAGCAGGCGGCCTGGGCGATCTGCATCGCGCGGACCGACCCGGGCTCGCCCCGGCACGACGGGATCACGTACTTCCTGGTGGACATGTCCTCGCCCGGCATCGAGGTGCGGCCGCTGCGGGAGATGACCGGGGACGCGCTGTTCAACCAGGTCTTCCTGGACAACGTGTTCGTGCCCGACGACTGCGTGGTGGGCAAGGTCAACGGCGGCTGGAAGGTTGCGCGCAGCACGCTGGCCAACGAGCGGGTCTCGCTGTCGCAGTCCTGGACGTCGGGGTTCGGTGTGGCCGAGCTGCTCGACGTGGTGGCCAGGCGGGATCCCGCGATGGCCGAGGACGCGGAGCAGATCGGCCGGCTGGTGTGCGGCGGGCACGCGCTCGACGTGCTCGGGCTGCGGGTCACGCTCCGGCAGCTGTCCGGGACCGAGCCCGGCGCCACCGCCAGCGTGCGCAAGCTGCTCGGCATGCGGCACGCCCAGCAGGTCAGCGAGTGCTGCTGGTCGCTGGCCGGGCCGCAGGGCACGCTCGGGCCAGGGCGCCAGGCCGGCTGGCGGCCCGGCGACGGCGACGAGGAGCAGGCCCGGCACTGGGGCAAGCAGCTGCTGATCAGCGAGGCACTGACCATCGGCGGCGGCACCACCGACATCCAGCTCAACATCATCGCGGAGCGGATCCTGGGCCTGCCGCGCGATCCTGAGCCGCCCGCGGCCTGACGCAACCGCCGGCCCGCGCCGCCGGCAGGCCCCGGCGGCCCGGATCCGGTGACACGCCGCCACGACCTAGGGACGCGATTCCGCCCGCCAAAGCGCGGTATTCTGCGGCTCAGCCCGGCATGGGAGGTCTATGGCCGACGACGGCGGCGGCGGCGGCGAGTACGAGCGCTACTTCAGGACTCGCGACCCCGACGGTTCCGATCTGGGTGACGGCGGGACCGCAGGCTCACCGCGCCCGCCCGGTACCCCGCGCCGCGGAACGCCGCCGTCCGCCCAGGAACGGCTCATGGCCCGGATCATGGCGAGCAGGAAGGCGCGCCGCCGCCGGTCGCTCCTGGTCACCGGGGGCATCGTCTCGGCCCTCGTGCTGTTCGTGGCCGGCGCAGGCTGGGCGCTCACCGGGTACGTCAACCACATCGTCAACCGGGTTGACGCCGGGACGTCGGCCGCGCCGCCGGGCGCGCCGCTGAACATCCTCGTCGCCGGGGTGGACCGCCGGGCGGGGCTCAGCAGGCACCAGCAGCTGGTCCTGCACGTGGGGCGCAGCGCGGGCGAGCTCAACTCGGACACGCTGATGCTCGTGCACGTCTCTCCCCCGCACAGCAGGGTGACGGTGGTCAGCATCCCGCGGGACTCCTGGGTGGACATCCCCGGGCACGGCATGAACAAGATCAACGCCGCCTACGGCCTGGGCGGCCCCAAGCTCATGGTGCAGACGGTCGAGCAGGCCACCGGCCTGAACGTCAACGACTACGTCGAGGTGAACTTCCTCGCCTTCGTCAAGGTGATCGACGCGCTGGGCGGGGTGAACATCTGCCTGCCGACAGCCCTGAACGACCAGGAGAGCGGCATCCACTTGTCGGCCGGCTTCCACCACGTGAACGGGATCACGGCGCTGAAGTACGCCAGGGACCGGCACTCGTTCCCGAACGAGGACCTGACCAGGATCCAGGACCAGCAGAGCCTGATCGCCACCGCCTTCACGAAGATCCTCAGCACCGGAACGCTCACCAACCCGCTCCGGCTGGCTCACCTGCTCGACACCGTGCTGCCGGCGCTCCGGGTGGACAAGGGCCTGAACATTTCGGCGGTGGCGGACCAGATGCGCGGGATTAACCCGCATAACGTCGTGTTCGCCACCGTCCCGCTGGCCAACTCCAACTACCTCACGCCGACCGGGCAGGACGCGGTGCTGTGGAACAGCACGCAGGCCGGCCGCCTGTTCGGCGAGATCAGCGGCGATCAGCCGGTGATCAAGCCGGCGCCGAAGCCGCACCGGTCCGGCTCCTCCGGGCACGGCCGGCGCGCCAGGCCGGCCCGGCCGCACCACCCGGCGGGCTGGGTGCCGCCCGGCACGCGGACCGCCGCCCAGGCCGCCTGCAAGTGATGGCCGCCGGGCCCGCTCAGTCCTTGCCGCCGAGCGTGGCCGGCGCGCCGTAGGGCCGCAGTACCTCGGGCAGCATGACGATGCCGTCGCTGTCCTGGAAGTTCTCCATCATGGCCAGCAGCGCGCGGGCCGTCGCGCCGGTCCCGTTCAGCGTGTGCACGAAGTCGAGCCCGCTCTCGCCCCGGTACCTGATGTTCAGCCGCCTGGCCTGGTAGTCGGTGGTGTTCGAGCACGAGGTGATCTCCCGGTACCGCTGCTGCACCGGGAACCACGCCTCGATGTCGTACTTCTTGGCGGCGGGCGCGCCCAGGTCGCCTACCGCGATGTTCTGCACCCGGTAGGGCAGGCCGAGCGCCTGCACGATCTCCTCTTCGTAGCCGAGCAGCCGCTCGTGGAACTCCGCGGAGTCCTCCGGCAGGCAGCAGACGTACATCTCGACCTTGTCGAACTGGTGCACCCGGAACATGCCGCGGGTGTCCTTGCCCGCCGCCCCCGCCTCGCGCCGGAAGTTGGTGGAGAACGCCGCGTACCTGACCGGAAGCTCGGCTTCCTCCAGCCGCTCGTCGGCGTGGATGCCGGCCAGCGCCACCTCGGACGTGCCGGCCAGGTACAGGTTGTCCCGCTCCAGGTGGTAGAGGTTGGATTCCTCGGTCGGCAGGAACCCGGTCCCGTACATGGCGCGCTCGCCGGCAAGCACGGGCGGCAGCACGGCCAGGAACCCCTTGCTGACCAGCTGGTCCAGCGCGAACCTGTACAGCGCCATCTCGGCCAGCGCCACGTCGCCGATCCGGTACGCGAACCGGGAGCCGGACAGCCGCGCCCCCCGCGCCATGTCGATCCAGCCCGCCTTCGAGCCGAGGTCCAGGGCATCCTTCGGGGTGAAGCCGAACGCCGGCCGTTCCCCCCAGGTGCGCACGGTCTGGGCGTCCTCCTCCGTCATGCCGTCCGCCGCGGACGGATCGGGGAGATTCGGGATGGTGGCGAGCAGGTCATTGCGCACCCGCTCCGCCTCGGCCAGGTCCGCCTGCACGGCGTCAAGCTGGTCCCGCAACTGCCTGAGCTCGGCCAGCTCGGCCTCGGCGGGAGCGGACCTGGACGACCTCTTCTGCCGGGCGCGCAACGCCTCGGCGCGCTCGGTCAGCTCGCGCCACGACGCGTCGGCGGCCAGCAGCGCGTCGAAGTCGCCGGCGGCGCCGCGCCTGGCCAGCGCGGCCCGGAAGCGATCGGGATCCTTGCGGGCAGCCTTGAGGTCGATCACCTGCGCGAGTTTAGTGGAGCCCGGTCCCGCGCCGGAGGCGGGCGGCCGGCGCGCACGATAGCGTGGACGCCATGAGCCGGGTGCACGACATGGGCGGACAGACCGGGTTCGGCCCCGTTCCCGCCGATGACGACGGGCAGTTCTTCCACGCCGACTGGGAGGCCCGGGTCTACGCCATCGTCCGGACGCTGCAGCAGCGCGGGGTGATCAACGCCGCATTCGACGATCTCCGCGACGCCATCGAGCGCATCCCGCCCGCCGAGTACCTGGCCATGTCCTACTACGAGCGCTGGCTCCGGGCGGCCGAGATGCTGCTGGCCGAGCGGGGACTGCTGGCCGATGAGTAGGTTCGCCGCGGGAACCACGGTGCGGGCCCGGGCCACCGACCCCGATGGTCACACCAGGCTGCCGCGCTACGTCCGCGGCCAGGTCGGCGAGGTGCTCGAGATCCGGGCGACCTGGTCACTGCCGGACGAGGCGGTGCGCGGAGTCTCGCGCGCCGAGCCGGTCTACGCGGTGCGGTTCGCGGCGGCGGAGCTGTGGGGCTCAGGGACGCACTCGGTGATCGTCGACATGTGGGAGTCCTACCTGGAGGAGGCGCCGTGAGCGGCCAGCACGCCGAGCTTCCCGTCGCGGCCCGGGTGCGCAGGCTGGAGGAGCGCATGATCGCCGCCGGCCTGACCACCGACGCGGAGCTCGACGAGATCCTGGAGCAGGTGTTCACCTCGGCCTCGCCGGTCAACGGCGCCCGGATGGTGGCCCGGGCCTGGAAGGACCGCGGCTACCGGGATCGCCTGCTGGCCGACGGCAACGCGGCGGCCGCCGAGCTCGGGTTCGCCGCCGGCAGTCGCGGTTACCTGCTCAAGGCGGTCGAGAACACGGCCGCCGTGCACAACGTGATCGTCTGCACGCTCTGCTCGTGCTACCCGACGGCGCTGCTCGGCCCCTCGCCGAGCTGGTACAAGAGCTTCTCCTACCGCTCCCGGGTGGTCCGTGAGCCGCGGGCCGTATTGGCCGAGTTCGGGCTCGAACTGCCGGACGGCACCGAGATCCAGGTATGGGACGCCAATTCCGAGTCCCGCTACCTGGTGCTGCCACTGCCGCCGGAGGCGGCCGCCGAGACGGACCAAAGCGCGCTGGCCTCCTTGGTAACCAGGAACGGGCTCATCGGCACCGCGGTTCGCTAGGGCCCGAACAGGCCGGCCCCGCCGAGTCACCCGGGGACGCCGAGTCACCCGGGGACGCCGCGCTGGCCGGGTACGGTGAGTGCCGATGACCGAAAGGGCGCCCTAGTGCTGCCGCTGGACGGGCACGTGCACACCGAGTGGTCCTGGGACGCGGCCGCCGGCTCTATGGAACGCACCTGCGCCCGCGCCGGGGAACTCGGGCTGTCGTCGATCGCGTTCACCGAGCATGCCGACTTCACCCGCTGGATGATCGAGCCCGAGGTGCGGGCGCAGCTGCGGCGGGTAAACGCGGACCTGGTGGGACCCGATGGCCGGTTCAGCCCGCCGCCGCTCGACGTCACGGCCTACCTGGAGTGCGTGCAGCGCTGCCGGGCCCGGTTCCCGGGGCTGCGCATCCTGACCGGGATGGAACTGGGTGAGCCGCATTGGCATGGCGATGAGGTCCGGTCCCTGCTCGGCCAGGGAGCGTTCGACCGGATGCTCGGCTCGGTGCACTCGCTGGCTCTCGACGGCCCGCGGGCGGTAGATCACCTCTTCGGACGGCTCGACCCGGGGGACCTGATGCCCGCCTACCTCAGCGAGGCGCTGCGGATGATCGACTCGCCGGCCCCTTTCGAAGTGCTGGCGCACATCGACTATCCGGTCCGTCACTGGCCCGCGCAGGCCGGCCGTTTCGATGCCGCCGTCTTCGAGGACGAGTACCGCGCCGTGCTGCGCGCGCTGGCCCGGTCAGGGCGCATGCTCGAGGTCAACACGGTGGTGCCGCTCCCGGCCGTGATCGTGCGGTGGTGGTACGAGGCCGGCGGTGAGGCGCTGGCCTTCGGCAGCGACGCGCACGAGCCAGCCGCGGTCGCCAGGGACTTCGCCCGCGCGACCGCGATGGCCGAGGCCGCGGGCTTTCACCCGGGCCGTCATCGGCACGATGCCTGGCGGCGCCGGGTTTTCCGCTAGCCGCTGCCCCGGCTGCGAAACGGTACGGCCGCGGGCCGGCCGTCCGGATCGCCGCACCAGGGCCGGCCGTCGTCATGGGGTCCGTCATGGCGCAGGAACGGCCCGGCCTTCAGGAAACCGCGTCCGCCGCGAGATCGCAGACCGATGCCGCCCTCGCGACGACGAGCTTGAGGAATCCGGCCGCCGAGGTGAACGTGTCGCCCACGCGGTGGCCGGCCAGCTGAGACTCATAGGCCCGGTACCGCGCCATTTCCCAGATCTGGCCGCGCGGCGCAAGCGAGGCCAGCGCCGGCTCGGGCAGGGAATGCCACGTCCAGCCGCCGATGCCGCGCTGGTCAGGGTCGAGCTGGCCGGCCCCGGGACAGATGAAACTCACCTGATGGACGGCGCTGCCCATCCGATTCCGCACAAACCGCAGCCCGGCCAGGGTGTCTTCGACCAGCCCGCGCTCGGCCATCGCCCGGCGCGCCAGCACGCGGTCGTATGCCTCCGGGTGATGGCGCACCAGCGTGGCGTCCACGATCGTGACCCACCACACCGCGTCTCCGACGGCCCAGCACGCCCGGGTCCGGTCCCAGGCCCGGATCCTGGAAAGCCGGCCGGTAGCCTCGCACATCGCGGCGAGAGACCAGTCGAGCGCGCTTACCTCGGCCGTGCGGTCGCCCGGATTCTGGCCGCGCCAGGCCAGCCGGCACCGCGCCGAGCAGAACCGCCCGTGCTCGCGGCGCGGCGTGAACACCGTCCCGCACTGTTCACAGCCCCTGGTGTCGGTCACCCCGTCGTCTCACCCCCCCGTCGATCGAAAGCGCGCAGCACGCGGCGCGGCGCCCGCACCCCGAGCGGAGCTGGCTGGCATGCTGGCCGGACCTGGCTCCGCGCCGCGGCTACCCCGGCGGTCCCGCAGGAAACACGCCCCCGCGGGCCAGGGTGTACGGCTTCACCGGCCGGCCCCGGGCATCCGCCTTCGCGGGCCGGGAACGTCCGTCCCCGGCTGACCCTGACGGATGCGGCCGCCAGCCTGGCCGCAGGACACAAGTGTACTGTCGCCCGGCCCGTCACACCGGGATACCGAACCGGTTTCGGATCAAGTCAGAACCCGGCAGGCACCGCGGCCGGAGCCGCCGATCGCGGTCCCTGCTCGCCCCCCGCGGTCCGGCCCTGCGGACCGTCTCCCGCTTCACCGCCCCCGAGGCCGGCATTGTGCTGCCCTCGCACCGGGTGTCTCATAGAGGCAGCGGGCGCCGCCTCGGGCCGTCACGGGCAAGGCCCGCCGGGCCCGCAAAGGAGCGGCCATGCGTCTCGTCGTGCGATTCTTGCTGGTCGAGTTCTCATTGGCGTGGGCGCTGGTACTAGCAGGCTCGGTCCGGGTCGCCCTGCAGATCTGGCCGTTCCTGGGCAGCGCTCTCACGGCGTGCTTGCGGGCCTGGCGGCTGGGCCTGGGCCTGGCGATCGGGTTTCCGGTGGCGGCGGGCTTGCCGCTGCTGTTCTGGCTCCGTCAGGCCCAGCCCGGATACCGGATTTGGCTGCAGGGGATAGCCATTCCGTGGTGGATCGTGCTCGGCCTCACCGCCGTGATGGTCCTGATAACGAAGATCAGCAGCGAGGCAAGCCTTCGGCCAGGGGCCAGCGCGGCGAAGTGCCGGTGCGCGACGTGCGCGGCCGTCAGCGGCGGCCGGCACCGATCGTGACGACGACGTTTCCCGTCTTCTGCTGCGTCTCGACGTACCTTGTCGCCTCGACCACCTGCTCCAGCGGATAGCACCGGTCGATCACCGGGCGGTACTCCCCCGCCTCGATCAGCCCCCGGAGGAAATCAACGTCCTCCCTGGCATAGCGCGGCGGTACCGGGAACACCACCTTCTTGGCTGCGAGCCGCGCGGTCCAGACGGCCAGGGCCACGTTCTGCAGCCCGTCGGTGGCCAGGTACTTCCCGTCCCGCTTCAGTGAGCTGGCACTGTGCCGGAACGAGTGCTTGCCGGCCGCGTCGTACACGACGTCGTACACCTGATGCACCGTAGACGAGGATCCGCTTGCCCTCCCCCAGATCTGCTCGCTTCAGGGAGGCCAGCGCATTGAGGCCTCCGTCGCAGACCGCCGCGGCCTGCTCGAAGCTCACGCCGTCCGGCTTGCGCGCGAGCAGCCCGCTGGCGGGCATGCAGACGAACTCCGCGTGTGCGCCGAGCCGCCGCGGGTTGAGCCCGAAGACCTGGTCGCCGGGCGCGAACTCGGTGACCGCCTGGCCTGCCGCGGCGACCTCTCCCGCCAGTTCGCTGCCGAGGATCCGCTGCCTGGGCCTGCCGACGCCCGCGAGCAGCCGCCACAGGACCGGATCGGCGGCGCGGCGGTGGCAGTCTGTCCGGTTGACCGTCGTGGCCCGGATCCGGATCAGGACCTCGTCTGCCCTGGGCACCGGCGGCTCGACTTCCTCCAGCCGCAGGACGTCAGGGGGCCCGTACCTGTCGTGCACGACTGCCCTCATCGGCTCACCTTTCCGCGCGGCCTACCGGCGGCGTCCGTGGTGAAATCCTAGGATTCCGGGGCCTTCAGAACAGTCCAGGGTGGGCCTAGTCGCCGTCGAGTGAGCCCCGCTGCGGCGTGACGCCGGTGAAGCTGGCCGCGGACAGCGGTGTCGGGTTCAGGTGCCTGGCCCGGATCACGGTCAGCAACCGGGCCAGCTGGCTGCCCAGGCCGGGGACCCAGTGCAACAGGACGATCTCGCCCGGCTCGAGCGGCTTGTCATCCCAGGTGTGGATGCCATCGCTGTCGGCCACGGCGCTCCAGCCCACCAGGATCTTCAGCCCGCTCCGGTGGGCCGCCGCCTGCACGGTACGGTCGAAGGCTCCGTACGGCGGCCGGCCCAGCACGGGGGTCTGGCCGAGCAAGTGCCCGAACGCCTGCCGCGCCTGCGCCCACTGGGTCGTGGCCCGGGCCAGGCTCAGCTTGGTGAGGTTGGGGTGGGAGACCGTGTGGTCTCCCACCATGCCGCCCGCGCCGGCAAAGGCCCGCCAGTACGCCAGGTGCTGCTGGGCGGCCTGCTCGATGAGGAAGGCGGTGACCGGCAGGCGGGTCTTGCGCATGATGGCCAGGACCCGCTGGCTCGGGGTCCACCCGTCGTCCACGGTGATGTAAATGGCCCGGCCTGCGGAGTGCGCAAAGGAGTAGACAGGGGTATCGGGCAGTGCGGGGATGGTCACCGGAACCACGGCCTGCTCGCCATCTGCGGCGGTCAATGTCAGCTTGGCCTGGCACGGACGAGGGCTGGGGGCCACGGCCACTTCCGACGACCGGGGGTAGCTGACCGTGTTGGCGCCGCAGAGCGGGCGGTGCGCGCGGCGCAGCGGAGCAGACAGCGACAGCAGGACCCCGCCGGGGCCTCGCCGCGACGTGAGCACCCGCAGCGCCGGCGGCGCAGTGACCGTGAGCGCCTGGCGGACGGGCCGCGGGCCTTCTACCTGAACCACGAGGCTGGTCTGCTTGCCGGGCGGTACGGGTATCCGGACCCTCCCGCCGTCGGGCGACTGCCTTGTCTGCTGGCCGTCCTCGGACACCACCAGGCGGCTGCGGGCCAGGATCCGGCGTCCGGACGGCCCGGTTGCCGCGGTCAGCCGTATGGTCACGGTGTTCGAGGCCGGAGACAGCGTCCACGCCAGCTGGGGCGACACCGCGCTGGCGCCGACGTTGGCGATTCTGGCGACGCTGGCAGTGACCAGGACCAGTACCCCCGTCACCGCCAAAGCAATGATCCGCGAAGGGTTCCGCTCGGCGGGGCGGGCAGGCCGGGCGGGGGGAGGCCGGGCGGAGGGAGGCCGGGCGGGACGGGACGGCCGGGCGGGACGGGACGGCCGGGCGGGACGAGTCGCGGCCTGGCCCGGCGGGCGGTACGAACGGTCCGGGGCGCCTGCCTTCCCGGCGGCACGGGTCCTTCCGGCCTGTGCCGGACCGGCCCGCCGGCCGCGGTCCGCGCCACTGGCAGTCATGATCACCTCCTGCGACCACCAGACTTGCACATTCCGCCCGGCGCACTGTTTACGCCACGCGCAGTACGCACGCATCCCGTGGCGTTGCGTGCGGAGAAAAGCGCCGGGGCTGCCGCAGGCATCCGCGGCAGCCCCGGCTACCCGGGAATGGTGACTCGGTCCGTCACCCGGCCTTGGACATGGCCATGTAGGTCTTGAAGAAGGTGTTCGCGATGACGCCGTAACCCAGCACGTTGGCGTGCTCATTGGGCCCGACCGGCGGGGGCGCGCACATCCAGGTGTAGGAACAGACCGTCGCGACGTTGAGCGGTATGGTGCCGAAGGCAGGCGTCTTCACCTTGTCCGTGAAGTCCTTGGATTTGAACGCCGCGAACACGTTGGCGACCGGGGCGCCGAACTTCGCGTACACGCTGCGCAGATCGTTGTTGAAGGCCGCGCCCAGCGCGACGCTGGCGGTCGCGAGCGATCGTGCGGCCTTCGTGCCCTGGAGCCACCCGGCGAGTTCGGGGATGTAGTAGGACATGCCGATGATCCTGCCCGGCGCCGGGTCGGCGCTGCGCAGCTGGGCCATGATCTTGCCTAGATTGGCTACCGCCTTCGGGATGACCTTGTCCAGGCACTTGACGATCTTGGCCGGGTCCTTGAAGACCACGCAGGGGTTGAGGTCGTTGGCCCCGATGTCGATCGTGACGAGCTGCGTCTGGGCCGCGTGCTGCTTGAGGAACCTGACGGCCTGCGCCAGCTGCGAGCCCGCCGGGTACGTGCAGATCCCGCCGTTGACCATGGTGGCGGTGGTCTCGCCGGGGCATCCCAGCTTCACCAGGCGCAAGCTCGGGTTCGTCTGGCGGAGCGCGGTCGCGAGCTGGTTGGGATAGCCGGCCTTGGTCTCTACGCTGACGCCCATCGAGTTGGGCTGCACGCCCTGGGCGAGCGAATCGCCAAGCGACAGGTAGTAGGTCGTGGCGGTGCTGCCTGCCTTGCCGACGTGGGACGCTAAGGCGGGTACGGCACCCACGACGCCCGTCGTGACTATGGCGGTAGCCACAGCCAGGGTTGCGGTGATGCGGCGCATCTTTCCTCCAGTTCCGGAAGCGACAGCCTCCACTTCCACTGGATGGTAACTGGTCCGGCCCCGCCGTGACCCGGGCGAGCGCGCAGGCAGGACCGAAGCGGCGTTCGGCTCAGCCTGGTGCCGGATAAGCCTCGCGATCACCGGCGCACGGCCAGGAACCGCGCAAGATGCCCGATCACCGCGCGAGCGTCGTCCTCGATGCCGCAGATGAACGTGGATTTGCGCCGTCGCAGTACGGGCAGTCCCAGCGAGTACAGTCCGGGGCTATCGACCACGCCCCCCTCGTGCCGCAGCTGGCCCTTCGCGTTGACCACGGGCACGTCGAGCCACCCGTAGTCGGGCCGGAAACCCGTCGCCCACACGATCGCGCGGATTTCGCCGCCTCGCAGGTCAAGCTGCAACCGCGCCGGCTCAGGCACCCGAGTTGGCGCGAAGCGCTCGGGAGGGCCGGCCTCAGCGTCATGCCCGCCCTCCTTGGCCCACTCGTCGAACGTGTCTAGCAGGCGCTCCATCTTGAGGTCCGCGAGCGAGCACACATTGCGCAGGCCGCCGGAGAACAGCGCGCGGCCCTCGCGCACAGCCGCCCAGCGGCCCACCAGCCCGACGCCCATCGAGGCGAGCGCACTGAGATCGAGCGTGGTCCGCTCAGCGGTCCCGACCAGCTGGGGCGACGGCAGCCGCCGGGCCCGGGCGAGATCCTCGACCTCGTCGTAGCGCTGGTCCCAGACGCCCGAGGTTTCCATCCACCACAGCACATCGCGTCCGCGGTACGTCCGCGGCAGCCGCACGTGCTCCCCCACCGAGAGGGTCACCGGCCGGCCGGACCGTTGCAGCTCGGCGGCCAGTTGCACGCCGGTGGCCGACGCCCCGACGACGAGCACGCCGCCGTCGGGGAGCTGCGCCGGGTCGCGGTAGCTGAACGGGGTCAACTGCTCGACCGACGCCGGCACCGCCGAGCTGAGCGCGGGCACCGACGGCTGGTTGCAGGCGCCGCTGGCGATGACCACCGTCCGGGCGTGCAGGTCGCCCTGGCTCGTGACCAGGTGGTAGCCGCCGTCGGCCTGACGTACCGAGGTGACGTTCACGCCCGTCCGGACCGGCGCATCCGAGACCTTCGCGAACCGCTCGATGAACTCGGTGACCTCGCCCACTGTCATATAGCCGTCCGGCTCCGGGCCTTCGTAGCGAAGGCCCGGCAGCCGGCTCTGCCAGTTGGGCGTCAGCAGCCGCAGGGAGTCCCAGCGCTCGCGGTGCCAGGAGTTGGCCACCTCCCCGCGCTCGAGCACGACGTGGTTGACCGACTGGGCGCTGAGGAAGTGGCTCGCGGCGAGCCCCGCGTGCCCCGCGCCGATGACGGCCGCGGTAACGCGCTCGATGGCCTGGCCCCTCAGGCGACTTCGACGATGATGTTCGTCGGGTTCGCCAGCGCGTCGAACACGGCGGAGCGCTTCTGGGACTGAGCGACCAGCGCCTCGATCTCCTGCCGCGACGCGTCGGCGTCGATGGTGAACGTCACCTTGATGTCGTTGTAGCCGTTGCGCACATCGCTGTCGGCGCCGAGGATGCCGCGGATGTCGTGCGCGCCCTCAACCGTTGACTCGACCGAGCGGAGCTGGATGCCGCGGTTCTCCGCCACCGACGCGACGCCCGCCGTCAGGCAACTGGCGAGGCCGACCAGGAGGTACTCGATCGGGGTGATGCCGTTGTCCGTCGCCGCGAAGACATCGGGGTGGTCGGCCTCGAACTCCGACTCGGCCTTGTGGTTGTGCTCCTCGCCCAGGCCGAAGTAGCTCTGGACCTTGATCCTGCTGTGCACACCGTTCTGCCACTTGGCGGACGCGCGCCAGGTGAACTGGGCGGCGTCGGGCGCGCCCTTCAGCACTTCGCGCGCATCGAGCAGCGCCTGAACGTTAACTCCATTGGTGACCGTAGTCATGGCGTATACCCCTCGACTCTTTCCCCGGGATTCCCTATGCAGACGATCGACAATACCCTGACCAGCCGGGTTACCATAGCCCCCATGGCGGAGCTAGCCCCGACGCTTGCGGCCGGCTCGGCTGGCACTGTCGGCACGGTCGAAACACAGTACCTTGACCTGCCGGAGCCGGTGCGGCTCGACTGCGGGCGGGAGTTGCACCCGGTTCGCGTGGCTTACGAGACCTACGGCACCCTTTCGCCCCGGCGGGACAACGTCATCCTGGTGTGCCACGCGCTCAGCGGCGACGCCCACGCGGCCGGCTTCGCCAAGACGCCACCCGAAGAGAGCACCCGCGACGGGTTCGGGGCCGAGGACCGCGACGGCTCGGCCCGCAAGGGGCTGGGCTGGTGGGACGGGATGATCGGCCCCGGCAAGGCGTTCGACACCGACCAGTTCTTCGTCGTGTCCACGAACCTGCTCGGCGGCTGCCGCGGGACGACGGGGCCCTCGTCAGCCGATCCGGCGACCGGCCGGCCGTACGGCCCGGACTTCCCCGTGATCACCGTCGCGGACATGGTCCGGGCCGAGCGGGCGTTCCTGACCGCCATCGGCATCGAGCGGCTGGCCGCGGTGGCGGGCGGCTCGCTCGGCGGGATGCAGGCGTTCGAGTGGGCGATCCAGTTTCCTGACCAGGTCGATGCCATCGTGGCGATCGCCAGCACGCACGCCCTGCACCCGCAGGGCGTGGCCTGGAACGCGATCGCGCGGGAGTCGATCATGCGCGACCCGGCCTGGCAAGGCGGCCGCTACTACGGCACCGGCACCGCCCCGGACGCCGGCATGGGCGTGGCGCGGATGGTCGGCCACGTCACCTACCTGTCCGCGCTGGCCCTGGACGACAAGTTCGGCCGGCGGCTGCAGTTCGCCGACGACATCCGGTACACGCTCACCGAGCCGGAGTTCGAGGTCGAGAACTACCTCCGGCACCAGGCCGACTCGTTCGTCAAGCGGTTCGACGCCAACACCTACCTCTACACCTCGCGCGCGCTGACCTATTTCGACCTCGCCCGGCAGTACGGCGGCGGGTCGCTCGCGCGGGCGCTGGCCAGCGTCGAGGCCCGGACGCTGCTGGTCGCGTTCAGTTCGGACTGGCTGTACCCGCCGTCCGCGTCGGGCGATATCGAGGAGGCGCTGCGCGGTCTCGGCAAGCCGGTCGAGTTCCATGTGATCGAAGCGCCCTACGGCCACGACTGCTTCCTGCTCGAGGAAGCACGGCAGACACCCATCATCCGCCGCTTCCTGGCCGGTAATAGGGTCGGCGAGTGACCCCAGGGGAGAGGCCCGCGTGACCGACAAGCCCGCTCGTGCCGAGGAAGACCACGCGTTCGGGTTCGAGACCCGGCAGCTGCACGCCGGGCAGCGGCCCGACCCGAACACGGGCGCACGGGCGGTGCCGATCTTCCAGACGACCAGCTACGTGTTCGAAGACCCGGAATCAGCGGCGGCGTACTTCAACCTGCAGGAGTACGGGAACACGTACTCCCGCATCATGAACCCGACCGTCGCCGTGTTCGAGGAGCGAGTGGCAAACCTCGAGGGCGGTTGCGGGGGGGTGGCGTTCGCCAGCGGGATCGCCGCGCAGGCAGCCGCACTATTCACGCTGCTGCAGCCGGGCGACCACGTCGTCTCGTCCTCGGCGCTCTACGGCGGGACGGTGAATCAGCTCAAGCACCTGCTGCGCAAGATGAGCGTGGAGCTGACGTGGGTCGATCCCGACGATCCGGCCGCGTGGCGAAAGGCGGTCCGCGCCAACACCAAGGCGTTCTTCGGCGAGACGATCGGCAACCCGGCAGGGAACGTGCTGGACATCGAGGCCGTGGCGGCCATCGCACACGAGCACGAGCTGCCGCTGGTCGTAGACAACACGTTCGCGACGCCGTACCTGTGCCGCCCGATCGAATGGGGCGCCGACATCGTGATCCACTCGGCGACCAAGTTCATCGGCGGCCACGGCACGAGCATCGGCGGTGTGGTCGTCGAGGCTGGCACGTTCGACTGGTCCAACGGGCGGTTTCCGGTGGTCGCGGATCCGTCGCCTGCCTACCACGGACTGCAGTTCCACGAGACGTTCGGGATGTACGGCTATCTGATGAAGCTCCGGGCCGAGACACTGCGCGATCTTGGCGCGGCGCTCGCGCCGTTCAACGCGTTCCTGTTCCTGCAGGGGCTCGAGACGCTGTCGCTGCGGATGGAACGTCACGTCCACAACGCGCGGGCGGTGGCGGCGTTTCTCGAGTCTCACGAGCTGGCGTCGAACGTGACCTATCCCGGCTTGCCGGCGAGCAGGTACCGGCCGCTCGTGGAGAAGTACCTGCCGCGCGGCGCCGGCGCGGTGTTCTCGTTCGACTGCGCCGGCGGCCGGGCCGGCGGGCAGGGCCTCATCAGCGGCGTGACGCTCTGGTCCCACCTGGCGAACGTCGGCGACGCGAAGAGCCTGATCATCCACCCCGCCAGCACGACGCACCGCCAGCTGGGCGACGACGAACTGCGGGCGGCCGGCGTCGGGCCGGGGACGGTGCGGCTGTCGGTCGGCACGGAGTCCGTTGACGATCTGATCTGGGATCTGGAGCAGGGTTTCGCGCAGGTCGCCGCGACGGCGGAAAGCAGGTAGCGAGGGCATGACCGATCTCGGGCGGTACCAGGACCCGTTGACGATCCAGCACGTGCTGCACACGGCAGCGACGATCGCGATCGTTGGCCTGTCGAGCAACGAGCTGCGGGCCAGCAACTTCGTTGGCTACTACATGAGGCGGCACGGCTACCGGGTGATCCCGGTGAATCCCCGCGAGACGGAGATACTCGGACAGGCGTGCTACCCGAGCCTGCTGGACATACCCGTGCCGGTGGACGTCGTGAACGTGTTCCGTGCCCCGGATGCCCTGCCGGGGATCGCACGGCAGGCCGTGGCGATCCACGCCGGCGCCCTCTGGTGCCAGTTCGGCGTGATCAACGAGGAGGGCGCGCAGATCGCCGAGGACGGCGGCGTGACGGTGATCATGGACCGCTGTCTCAAGGTTGAGCACGCGCGCTACGTCGGCCGGATGCACTGGCTCGGCTTCAACACCCAGCGCATCACGTCAGTCCGCACCGGGCTGCAGTAGCTGACGAGCGGCAAGTGTCACCGCTCACCGGTGTTTTCTCCCGGCTCGACGTCGAGCGTCACCACATCGGGGTCAGGGCGCGGAACGGAACGTCGGCCGCTCGCCGTCTGCCAGTAGGTCTCCTTGCCCAGCAGCGCCTCACCGAACCGGTCAAACTCGGCGATCACCTTCTGCGTGGCCGCACCGATAGCCTCACCGGTCCGTTCGCTCAGCTCCTCCAGCTGGCTGGACACCTCCTGCTGGAGGTGGGTGGCCACCTCGTCCTTCGCCAGGTCTTGCAGCTCCCGCTTCGCCTCGCGGACTGCGGCCCGGAGATCCTTGGTAGCGGCGTGTGCTTCGCGGATCATCTCGCGGCATTCACCGACCGCCGCTTCCAGTCGGTCGAGTTCGCTCACAACAGCTTCCTCCTCATGGGCTGGGCCCGGGTCGTTCCCCAGTCTTGGCCGGCCACTGGTGCGGGCGCAACGCGGCGGTACCGTGGCTGATCCGTGCGGCCCGCTGACGGTGTAGCCCGGCGTGTGCCCGCTCAAGTCCATCGCAGGCCCTCTGAGCAGGCCATACGAGGTCCTGACTCCCTCGGGTGCCCATATTCAGCGCCATGCTTCCCGACCCGTTGTTAAATTCTTCTTAAAAGTTAACGGCACGATGTATGAGCGCCGTCAATAGCCCCGTAACAGATGACTCTTGACGGATGCGGACGCGATGGCATACATGGATATTCCGCCAAGCACGGAGCGGAACGGAACGAGAAGACGGTCGTTCTGATACATGGCAAGGCATTCGGCTGTTACTACTTCCGCAATGTCATCGAGACGCTCACCGATGTCCTGGTGCGGGTGACGCTGCCCCATCCTGGCCAGTTCCTCGCCGGGCTGCTGCCGTTCCTCGCAAGCTGACTGATCCGCTGTCCTGATGCGCTGCCCTGCCGGCGACAAGCCTGCCGCTCCAGCCCGACCTCGCGATCCCGCCCGGCCAGCCCGCCCGCGCCCACCCGGATTGCGGGCGGCCGGGCCTTACCATCTGACCCATGATTAAGCCTGTCCACGTGATCGTCGATGGCGGCCTTGACGATGCCTTGGCCCTGGGGGTGCTGGTGGGGCTTAACGTCCCTCTGTCCCAGGTCATTGCCACTGAGGGCAGTGTTCGACCTGGTAACTACCGCGCTGGCGACGCGACGCCTGATGGTCACGCTAGGCAGTGCAGTTCCGGTTCGGCTCGGCAGCGATCGGGCCATTATCGGTGCTTATCCGGCCGGGCGAGATCCCATGCATGGCGTCGATGCCTTCGGCGGGCAAGTCGCTTTGCTTGCGCCCGCGAGCCCGCCCGATGAGCATGCGGGTGACCTTGACTCCACTGTGTTCTGCGGTGGCGCACTGACCTGCGTGGCCCACGCGATTCAGGGCGGCCGCTCCATTGCCGAGGTCGTCTGGATGGGGGGAGCTGTCGCCGTCGGCGGCAACATGACAGCTGCTGCCGAGTTCAACGCGTGGATGGATCCAACGGCAGCCGACGGTGTCCTCGCGAGCGAAGTCAGCGTGAAGATGATTCCGCTTGACGTGACCGAGCGGTTTGAGTGGCTGGCTGGCGAGGTAAAGGCGCTGCGAGGCGCTGGAAGGGCCGGGAACCTGCTTGCCGATGCCATCCGCCACGTGCAGGAGTAGAGACGGCATTTTCGTGCCCCACGATGCGGTAGCCGTCCTCGCCCTGACGTCGCCGGAACTGTTCGGCTGGACTCCTCGGCAGGTCCGCTGCGAAACAAAAGGCGAGTTTACGACTGGTGAGACAGTGGTCGACCGGCGACCCTGGGGCAGTTCGGGACAGGTGCTCGTGGCCGAGGATGTTGACGTTCCAGAGGTGTCCGCCCGGATTCTCAGCGCGGTCGCATCGATTGCGTAGTAGCCCACTGGCGGTCTGGTTCGTTACCGGCAGCCATCCCGGTGTCCCCGTGTCCTCGCCGGCGTGCCCGCAGCCCCTGCGCCTCAAGCGAGGCTCCTCTGCTGGAGATCGTTAATGGCCGCGAGGTGCATAGGAGTAAGGTCGAGCCCGGTCCCGGCGAGGAAGGTTAGATACATGAACTCACCGACACGGCTCATCCGGGCGCTGCTGCTCGCGGCCGCAGCCGCGGCCCTGGCCGTCGCAGCTGCCCAGTTGCGCGAGAAGCACCACGAAGCCAAGGATGCCGTGCAAAGCATCCATGACCAGCTCGACGCCCTGGACCCGGCCACTCGGGCGGCGGTCGTTGCCCGGCTGACCTCAGATGAAGTGAAGAAGGTCCGCGGCGACCTGTCCTGACCAGGAACGCCGGGCCTCGCTAAGACGATAACGACGCCTAGCCGAGGGCAGTGACACCCGCGGCCAATGGCACGTCAGCCGGGGTGTGGGTCTGTTCAAGGAGAGCAAGACGGCGCGCCGCACGCGGTGTGTGTGCTGCTGCGAAGAGACTGGGACCGGTCCTCTGCGACTCCTGTGGTCACATGAAGAAGCACCTGGGGCTGGCACCTACCGTCTGGTAGACGCGCGTTGATCTCCCGCCCGGGGCTTCGCATCGGCCGCAGGGCGCAGGCCGTCGAGCGCGGCCTGGAGGATTGGCCCGGTGTAGCCGGTATCGCCGTGAATGGTGGCGATGGCGACGATCATGTCGAGGATCTGTTCAAGGGTGAGGTCGTCGCGGACTTCGCCGGCGTGTTGCGCGGCGGCCAGGAGCGGCCGGCCGTGGTGATCACCCGGGTGCGGCTGTTTTTGAATAGGGGGTTGCCGCGGTCCGTTTGCCTGAGCAACTCGGCGGCGATGTGCCGCTTGCCAGTGGTAAAGGTGAAGAACCGGTGCAGCCAGGCCACCAGGGCCGCTCCGGGCGTCTGTCCGTCGATGGTCTCGGCGGCCTTGCAGACGGCATCGACCTCGTCGGTGAAGAGGGCCTCCAGGAGTTCTTGGCGTCCGGGAAAGTTGCGGTACAGGGTCGCCATGCCGACTCCGGCGCGCCGCGAGATCTCCGCCATCGACACCTCGGCATCAGGATCGGCGAACGCGGCACGCGCGGCCGCGAGGATCTTGTCGCGGTTGCGCTCGGCGTCGGCTCGCCTTGCGGGTGCCGGGGACTGATTCGCAGGCATCGGGACTCCAAGTGGACAGGCTATCCGGTAATCGCTACAGTGAAGTGGACAGGCTCTCCGCCTACTGGCCATCCGATCATATCCACCTGCCGCGACTGACTCGCGGCGGCTCAAGGAGCTTCATCATGGAATACCGGACCCTGGGGCGCACCGGCATCTCGGTCAGCCAGATGTGCCTGGGCGCGATGATGTTCGGCGCGTTCGGCAACTCCGACCACGACGACGCGATCAAGATCATCCACAAGGCGCTGCACATCGGGATCAACTTCATCGACACCGCCGACGGCTACTCCGCCGGCGAGTCAGAGTTGATTATCGGCGAGGCGCTGGCCGGCGGGCGGCGCGAGAGCGTGGTGCTCGCCGTCAAGTTCGGCGTTCCTTTCGACCAGCACCCCAACCACCGCGGAGCGTCGCGGCTGTGGATCACCGAAGCGGTCGAGGGCTCGCTGCGGCGGCTGCAGACCGACTGGATCGACCTCTACCAGGTGGGCGTCCCCGATCCGAAGACCGATACCGACGAGACCCTCGGCGCCCTGTCCGACCTAGTGCGCGCCGGCAAGATCCGCTCCTTCGGCACGTCGAAGGTTCCCGCCTCCCAGATCGTCGAGGCCCAGTGGACCGCCGAGCGCCGCGGCCACGGACGGTTCCGCACCGAGCAGCCCCCTTATTCCATGCTGACCCGGGCCATCGAGCACGACGTGCTGCCTACCTGCCTGCGCCACGGAATGGGCGTCATGGCCTACAGCCCGCTGGCCGGGGGCTGGCTGTCGGGCAAGTACCGCAAGGGCCACGACGTCAGCGGGCCGGGCTCCGCCGCTCGCGTGCAGCGCTTCCCCGCGCAATATGACCCGGCCAACCCGGCTAACGCGGCAAAGCTCGACGCCGCCGATGCTCTCGGCGCGCTCGCCGCCGAGGCCGGGCTGACGCTCATCCAGATGGCGGTCGCGTTCGTCATCCGCCACCCCGCGGTCACCTCCGCGATCATCGGCCCGCGCACCATGGAGCACCTAGACGGCTACCTCGCCGCCGACGGGATCGGGCTGTCCGCCGACGTGCTCGACCGCATCGACGAGATCGTTCCCCCCGCAGTCACGATCAACGTCGCCGACAATATGTGGAACGTCGGCACGACGGCGCTGGGCACCGCATTCCGCCGCCGGTAGGGCAACCTCCCAGGCACTGGCCGCTGCCGCCACGGAGTGTCAGCCCGGCGCAGCCGCGCTCCCGTCGAGGATGAACCTTTGCACGGCGCTGGCGAAGCCCTCTTCGCTGTTGGAGGAGGTGACCCGGCGAGCCGCGCGCTGTACCTCGGGGCTCGCGTTGCCCATCGCGATACTCAGCCCGGAGTGCGCGAACATCAGCACGTCATTGGGCATATCGCCGATGGTCGCGATGGCTTGCGCCGGGATGGAGTACTTGGCGGAAAGGTAGCGGGCGACCGCGCCCTTGTTCGCGTCTGGGTGGGTGACGTCGAGGTAGTAAGGCTGGGACCGGGCGGCGGTCACATGATCACCGAACTGGTCGCGCGCCGCGGAGGAGGCGCGGGCGACCGCGTCCAGGTCATCGCCTACGCCAACCAGTTTCGCGACGTCGCTGGTCAGCCCGTCCAGGCTAGTCATCAGCTTCGGTGCGAACCCCACCGTGGCCGATTCGCGCGCCACGTGCGAGCCGTGCAGGTCGGGCACGTACCAGTCGGCGCCCCGGTAGACCCACAAGTCCAGGCCGAACGACCCGATCAGCTCGGCCACGGGCCGCACGATCTGCTCGGGGAGTACCCGCTGCTCGATCACCGACATGTCCCTGTTGACCAGCAGCCCGCCGTTGAAGGCGGCGATAGGGGTCGTGATGTCGAGCGGCTCGATCAGCATCGACATGCCCCTCGGCGGTCGGCCACTGGTGATCGCGAACAGGATCCCCGTCTTGCCGAGGCCTCGCACCGCATCGATTGCCTGCTCGGTCAGCGCCTTGTCCGGCGTCACCAGCGTGCCGTTGACATCGGCCAATAGCAGCCGGATCCCGTTGCTGCCCATGAGATCCTCCCGCTGGCCGGCTTCGGCGCACAACAAGTGCAGCACGAACCGGCGCCGACGGCAAACAGGCGAGGCCCACACGAGGACTGACCGTCTTGACCTTGCCCGAGCCGCCCTTGCGGACCAGTGACGGCGGCTGCTCAGCTACCTGTAGGCCGGCACCGCGGGGCATGATGAGACTGAGCCGGATGGGAGCCAGGGATGGATCATGAGCTGAAGTCGCTGCCCAGTCCCGACGCGGTAGCCCAGGCAGGGGCGGATTTCGTGGCCGAGCGTGCCCGTGCCGCGGTCATAGACCGCGGGATCTTCCACTTCGCGGTCAGTGGCGGCCACACGCCGTGGGCGATGTTCGCCGCACTGTCCAGCCAGGAGGTTGCGTGGGACGCGGTGGTTATCTACCAGGTGGATGAGCGGGTGGCGCCTCCCGGCGATCCCAGCCGGAACCTCACCCACCTCACCAGGGCGCTGGGCTCGGCGCCTGCGACCGTGTTGCCGATGCCGGTCAACGACGCCGATCTGACCGCTGCGGCGGCCGCCTACGCGACCGACTTGCCCGCGCAATTCGACCTCGTGCACCTGGGTCTCGGCGCAGACGGGCACACGGCATCCCTCATACCCGGCGATCCTGTCCTGTCGGTCACCGATCGCCTGGTCTCGGTCGCCGGGCCCTACCAGGGGGAGGTACGGATGACACTGACCTACCCGGCCCTCGCCCGCGCCCGGCAACTGCTGTGGCTGGTCACCGGAGCCGACAAGAAGACCGCGCTGAGTTCGCTGCTGGCCGGTGACACGAGCATCCCGGCAGGCCAGGTGCAGGCCGCGGCATCACTGGTGCTGGCCGACCGCGCGGCGAGCTGAGGTACGACGTGGCCGCAGGGCGAGTTCGCGCAGGGCGGTGAGGGGAACTGCCCGGCACCGCCAGCCCGCACTCGGACGGCTCACGCCCATCGAATACGAGACAATCAACCAGGCCGCATAAGCCGCCTGAACCACCGGGCCCCCGAGTCAACTAAAGCCGGGGCAGTCCCCAGCCCTGCTGGGCATGACCCTCCTTCGGGGTTGAGGACCGCCTCTAGACTGAGCATGCCTCAGAGCCCAGCTGAGCCGTCGATGACCTCGCGGATCAGGTCGGCGTGCCCGTTATGCCGTGCGTACTCCTCCACGAGGTGCTGCCACATCCAGCGCACCGACATGGTCTTCTCGCCGAAGGTGAAGGTCTCGTCCAGCTTCGCGCCCTCGAGCGCGGCATCGACGGCCCGGCACTCGGCCCGGTAGCGCTCAAAGTCCTCCTCGACGCCGGCCGGGCCGACCTCTTCGAAGTCCGCGTCCGGGGCATCGGATCGGTAGTACAGGTCGGGCAGCTGCTCACCCCGGTAGGTCTGCCTGACCCACCCGCGCTCGGTGTCGCTCATGTGCCGGACCAGCCCGAGCAGCGAGAGGTTCGACGGTGGCACGGCGCGCGTGGCCAGCTGGGTGGCGTCCAGGCCCGCGCATTTGCGCAGCAGGGTGGCCCGGTGCCAGTCGAGCCAGTCGCGGAGCATTTCCTGCTCGGGTTCGCTGCGGCGCTCCGGATAGTGCTCCGAGCGCTCGACATCAGGGGCGATCCAGGTCACTGCGGCAGCCTACGCCCGGGTTTGACCTGGCCACCAGCGGCGCCGCTCGGCGTCGATCAGAGCGGATCTCTTCGTGACGACTGGCCGCCCGTCGCCTCGGCGCTTACTCCGGATGGTCGATGTTCGTCGACGATGGCCACCGCGCGAGCCACGAACTGGTCGGGGGCCCGGGGTCATCGACGAGCGCTCGCTGCGAGAACTGGGCCGGGTGATTGAGGTCAAGCCACTGGCTGGCCCGCTCTTCGTAGGGCTCGGCGGACCGAGGCGGCTAGTGCGCCACGCGGTAGCGGAGATAGACGACTCTTGAGCTGAAGGTGCGGGTCTCGACGAGTTCGAGATCCACCCGGCGCTCGCGCTGGGGAAAGAACGGAATGCCACCGCCAACCAGGACCGGGTAGACCCTGGCCCGGTACTCGTCGATCAGACCCAAAGCGGCTGCCTCGGCGGCGAGAGTCGCGCCGCCGATCGCGATGTCACCCTCCGCCGGCTCGGCTCGCAACCGCTCGATCTCCTCCGTCAGGCCGCCGGAGGCCAGGCGGGCATTGCCCCGCACCGCCGGCAGCGTGGTGGAGAACACCACCTTCGGGAGCGGCTTCCAGATCGCGGCCCACTCGAGCATTGAGTCGTCGAGCGATGGATCCTGGTCGGCGGTCTCCCAGTACAGCATCGTCTCGTACAGCCCTCGTCCCAGCAGGTGGACGCCGACCTCTCGTATCTCGTCGGTGACGAAGCGAAAGACTTCCTCGTCGGGCGCCGTCCAGTCGAAGTCGCCGTCCGGCCCGGCGATGTAGCCGTCCAGTGAGACGCCCATCGAATAGGTCACGCTGCGCATCAGAAGTCCTCCTCGGCAACGGGTTCGACACTACGACCGCCGGACCAGCGAGGGCCACGATGGCGACGGCTTGCCAGGAACGCAGCTCAGGCCGGTTAAGGGCCCATAGAGATCAACAAGGCGCGAGCGGGACAGAGGGCCACGCCGGGCGTGCCCCTGTGTCAGGCCGCGTCAGCAGTGTGCCTCTCAGCGCGGCAGGCGGCGTGCAGGAGCTGCTGATTCCACTCCGTATTCAGGCCGCCGCGGATGACGGGGATGATGAGGTCGGTTTGCACGCTGGCTAGGTTCTCGGGCAGCGGTCGCCAGCACCACGGGCAGCGGCCACCCTGCAGGGTGAACATTTTCGCCGAGCGGGTCGGTGATTCTCGGCCTAGCATGCAGCAACTCTACGGCTCGCCTCTGACATTTTCCGCGGCCATGATCGCCAGCACGAACCAGCGGGGCGGGCGGCGCCGTCGGGCTCCTGGCCGCCTGGGCCCTGTCGTCATTGGCGCCTCCTTCGGGCACGCGACGGGCACGCCGACCTACGCATTACGAGCGTGTCTCCTTGCGTTGCCCGCGAGTTCAACGCCCGCGTTCCTTCAGACTCAGCGCGTGTGGCTGGCGGCGATCGCTGGCTGTTGATGGCAGTTCGGGGACATCTCGGGGACACGCCTCGGCCGCCGTCATGCTCGCTCATCGCGAGGTGCGGCACCGTGTAGTGCAAGCAGACGGGTCCGCCACGGATGTGCCTGGCCGTACACAAGGCCGAGCGCGTCGCTAAGCCACTGAGGCTGAGGCTTGGTGAGCACCAGATGTCGTGTACACCGATCGCCAGTTGCTCGCCCGGCTGCCAGGGTCGGAGGGTGCCGGGCGGGTCGGCTGCCTGCCACTGCCAGCCCGGCAATGCCTGCTGCACGGCGAGCTGGTCGCGCCGCAACATCAGGACGTCGATATCAACGTGCCCGCGGATCGGCTGCCCGGCCGCCAGCTCGATGGCGTAACCCCAAGCGATCCACCACCGGGCCTTGCAGCCGCTGAAGATCTCCGCAACCTCGGCCGGGATCGCCGGATTCCACGAGCCTCGCCGGATTGGTGACGGCGCCACGCCTGTCATCATGCCGCAAGTCCTTGCCCACCCTTCTCGCAAGGCCCTCCCCTAACCAGCGGCCTACTGCTGAGGAGCGTATGGTCGGCGCGGCACTCGCCTGCGCATTCGCAGGTCAGGTGGCTGACGCTTGCGCCGTGAGCGACCGTCAGCACCGCCTGTCGCTGCCATGTGTGGCACGAATATGGCATGGATGCTGCGGCCCATTCCCGTTCGCCGCGTCTGCCGGTTCTGCAACCGTGGTGTGCCGTGGTGAGTCTAGAAGTACGTGAATGCGTCGCGGGCCGGAAGCGCCCGGCGATCCACGCGCCCAGCCCGGCGGGCGCTGGCTTGCCTGGCGGTCATGGCCGTACTGGGTTCGTGCGCGGCGCCCGGCCGCCATCACGCCGCCGCAGTGTCACGGCGGTTGCCGAGGACCTGACCGTCCTTGCCGATGCAGGGTGCCTGAGACGTGCCTTAGACCAGGATGGCTGCACCGACCACGAGCGCGACGATCGTCCCGATTACCCAGAGGAAGCACCAAGCCGACCGCCAGAGAAAAGTCATCCCAGCAAGGATCTCGGCATCCGCCACTTCCTGCGGCTTGCTGGCGGCTCCCAGCGCCACCTTGGGAGCCGCCAGGAGCAAGAACCAAGTCGCGGCGTAGGCAGCGGCGGTCTCGACCCCGGCCGTCGCGTAGCGCACGATGAGGGAGAGCAGCACGCCGCAGCCGAGTACGACAATCCCGCCGAAGAAGTTGCGGACCAAAAGCACCATGACCGCAAGTAACAGCAGGCCTAGCCACAGCACCGCGACGATGCGGCCGATCGAGATCAGCCACGCCGCAAGGAGCCCGGCGCCGCTCGCCCCGATGTAGCCGACGGCCGCGGCAACGCCGTACCCGAATCCGCTTCTCGGCACCATATCGGTACCGCCACCACCGTCCGAATCTACGGTCACGCCGCGGATTCTGCGGCCGGTGAAAAGCCCGACCATCGCGTGCGCGCCCTCGTGCACGACGGTCTCGGCATGGTTCGTGATCTTAAAAAGTGTCTGGTCTTGCACCGCGATTGCCGCCACTATCCCGATCAGCAGCGAGACGGGGGCGGGCAGTGGCGTCTGAATCTCGCCGATCCTGCTTAGCATGATGCCAGGTGACGCAAAGGCCTGATGTGCCTTCTCTTGGACCCCAGCACTACCGCAGCGCGGTGCACCAGACTATGCATCGCAACCTGCACCATTTCTCCGTCGCCTGGAGTCATGCAACCCGGCCCAGGCCAGCCAGACGACGATGAAGCCACCGATCACAGCCATGACGATCATGGCGCCCCCCACTCAACTGCTGCGATGCAGGCACGTTCCCCGCAGCCATGGCTTCAAACGCGAGGATCACCGTATTCTCCGGGTCCGACCTCTTGGTTGCCAGATACGGGCAGGTTGCGGCATACCGTGGCTGACCTGGCAAGGCCCGGTTGGGGCTGTAGGACCGGATGGCAGGTTGTCGGGACGTGTTGTGGTCAGGTTCGTGGTCAGATGCTGCGATGTGATCACGCTGGAATGTCGTCCGCGCCTTCGCCGATTGGATCGCCCGCACAGGAGCCGGATGTTGTTGGCCGGGTTGATGCCGCCCATGACCACGGGATCTTGTGGTCGTGGTGCAGGCCTCCGGCCGATCTCCACGGCACGCACCTGCCCTGATCGCGGAATGTCACCGCGATCTTGACACCTCGAGGGATGCCGCAAGAGTTGCGTTCACCGACCGCGCCACACACCGGAGTAGCCGGGACCCGGAACTCCCCCCCCCGGATGCGGGTGACCGGTCCTCCGGAGGCGCAAGCCAGTCGGGCGGCACATTGAACCACCGCGCGAACAACGTGGAGATCGCTTACACTCCGGCGGGAACAACGAGCCAATCACCGCCCAAGCCTCATCCGGAACCACATCACGCGACACAACTCAAGACTCCCCGATCGACCACCGATCAAGCTTTAGCAACACGCGCTGGGCGCTGTCGCTCGACGCGGTGATTTCCTGAGGCATTTGAGTTTTTTCCTAGCGTTTTGTGTTCGTTTTAGGAGCGGAGGCTCCTTAGGCCGGTACGGATTTCGCTAACCAGGATCTCGGGCTGTTCGAAGGCTGCGAAGTGGCCACCCTTGTCTGCCTCGCCGTAGTGGATCAAGTTGGCGTAGGTGTCTTCGATCCAGCTTCGGGGCAGGCGTGGGATGTCGCGGGGAAACACAGTCACCGCGACCGGCAGATTCAGTTTGGGGCCAGCCATGCTGGCACCTTTGTTCTCCCAGTAGATGCGGCCGGACGACGCGGCGCTGTTTGTGAACCAGTAGAGCGATATCGCGTCCAGGATCTCATCGGTGCTGAGGGCGTCCTCGGCGAGCCCGTGATTGTCGGTCTTGGATTGAAACTTTTCGTAGATCCAGGCTGCCTGGCCAGCCGGAGAGTCCGCCAGGGCGAATCCGATGGTCTCTGGCTTCGTACCCTGAAGGTGATTTGCTCCACCCATATCGCCGGTGTACAGGGCGAGGGTGTCCACGGCGTATCGCTCTTCGGGCGACAGCGTGTCGGGTATCTGTGCGGGAAAGGCGTATTGACTGTTCAAGTGAATTCCGAGAAGACCCTCAGGCCGCATAGCCCCGAGGGCGGAGGTTACGACGGAACCCCAATCACCCCCCTGAGCGGCCCAGTTCTTGTAGCCAAGACGCTTCATGAGTTCCACCCACGCGGTTGCGATACGTGAGACAGTCCACCCCGTTTCGGTCGGCTTTTGGGAGAACCCGAATCCGGGCAGCGACGGGACGACGACGTCAAATGAATCTTCGACGTTTCCTCCGAACGCCACCGGGTCAGTCAGCGGGCCAATCACTTTCAGGAATTCGACGATCGAACCGGGCCATCCGTGCGTCAAAATGAGCGGCATCGCATTCGGATTCTTCGACCTCACATGGATGAAGTGAATATCCAGCCCATCGATCGCGGTCAGAAATTGCGGGAAACGATTGAGCTCCGACTCGAGTCGGCGCCAGTCGTACTCTCGTTCCCAGTAGTCGATTAGAGATTTTGCATTGTCCAAGCGGACACCTTGCGACCAGTCGGCGACAGTTTCCGGATTCGGCCAACGAGTTCTGGCCAGTCGCTGCTTCAAGTCCTCGATCTCGGAATCTGAGATCGCGACGGTGAATGGACGGACGGGGGGTGAGGGTGCGGGCGTCGATGCGGTCATTGCTTTGTTCTCCTGAACGTTTGCTTCGCAGTGCAGCGATCTGCTGCACAGTGGTGTGCAATGCGCACTGGTGTGCGATCTACTTCATTACACACTGGACCTGGCAGAGCCGAGCCGGATAGGTGCTTCATCCGATAGCTGCAAAAACCCAGGGATGGCGGGACTGTCAACCGAACCGCGCAGCGGCGGCATGATGCTTTGACCTGGTAGAGGCTCCATGCGGGTCGAACTTGCCCGTGTGGAGGGGCCGGGGCAAAGGATCATGCAGGGTTGACTGGCCCGTCAGCCTCCAGGCACGATCCAAAGCGGGTGATGCGCCCGCACAAGCACCAGGCAGACCCATCACGCGCTGGTCGCCGATGACATGGCGGCGTCCAGGACCAAGCGCACCCTGACGGGTGAGTCAGGCTGATCGATATCGGCGCTGGAGGAGTGTGGCCGGGCGTGCGCCGGGCGGGCCGCGCCACGGCAGAGACGCGGGAGCCGGGCCAGCGGCGGCGCGCAGCGCCTACGCCTTGTCATGATCTGCGCCATTCCGGCAATGCCTGGGCAGCGACGAGCGGCGCGGGACCGCGTGATCTGATGGCCCGGATGGGGCATGACAGCGAGCGCACTGCGATCATCTACCAGCATCAGGCTCGCGGCGCCGACGCGGTGATCACTCAAGCCATCGATGCGCATGCCGACGTTGAGCTGCGCCTGGACGATGAAGGCGACGGCGAGTCCTGGCCAGTGGTACCCGTCGGCTAATGGCGCATTAATGGCACGTCAGCCCTGTCCGAGGTCTGCACGACGTGGTCGCCACCGTGTACGGTCCGCTGACCAGGTAGTTTGTCTGGAGCGGGTGACGGGAATCGAACCCGCATTATCAGCTTGGGAAGCTGACGTTCTGCCATTGAACTACACCCGCGAGCGACGCTGAACGCCAGCCGGCCCGGCCTACGGACGCCCCGGCCGTACCCGCGTTCGCCCCGACATCGTACCGGAACCGGTAGGTTGCGAGCGTGCTCCTCTCCGACCGTGACATCAAGGGCGAGATCGAGTCGGGCCGGGTCAAGCTCGACCCGTACGCTGTCGAGCTCGTCCAGCCGTCGAGCGTCAACGTCCGGCTCGACCGGTACTTCCGGGTGTTCGAGAACCACCGGTACCCGCATATTGACCCGGCGGTGGAGCAGGCGGACCTGACCCGGCTGGTGGAGACCAAGGGCGATGAGCCGTTCGTCCTGCACCCGAACGAATTCGTGCTCGGCTCCACCTACGAGATCGTCTCGCTCCCGGATGACATTGCCGGGCGGCTAGAGGGTAAATCGAGTCTGGGCAGGCTGGGGCTGCTCACCCACTCCACGGCGGGCTGGATCGACCCAGGTTTCTCCGGGCACGTGACGCTCGAGCTGTCCAACGTGGCCACGCTGCCGATCAAGCTGTGGCCGGGCATGAAGATCGGCCAGCTGTGCCTGTTCCGGACCAGTTCCCCGGCCGAGCATCCGTACGGCTCGAACGTGTACGGCTCCAGGTACCAGGACCAGCGCGGGCCGACGCCGTCCCGGTCGTACCTGAATTTCTACCGTTCGCAGATCTAGGGTGCTGTGCGCCTCATGAACAATCCGCCCGGGCCGCCCGCTGCTGCCGGGACCGAGTTCGACCTGATGGGTGCGTTGTTCTCTCCGGCCGGGAGCGCCGACCCGCAGGTGATCTTGCGCGGCTCGCCGCTGCCCGGCTGCCAGTACCCGTTCGTCCGCGACGTGCTGCGTGACCCGCGGTTTGCGGCGCCGACCATCCCGCCCTCCCCGGACCCGGCATTCCAGCTGCTCCGGCGGTGGATGATCCGGCTGGACGGCGACCGGCACCGCCGCGTCCGGGACGCTTTCGGCGGCCTGTTCACCGCCCGCCGGGTCGGGCGTTACCGGGCCATCATCGCCGGGCGGGCCGCCGCGCTGATCGATCAGGCCGCCGCCGTAGGGAGCATGGACCTGGTTACCGGCTTCGGCCGGCCGCTGCCGTTCACCGTGATCAACGATGTGCTCGGCGTCCCGCCCGAGGACCGGGACTGGCTCGGCGATGCGCTGGCCACCCTCACCCGCGGCTTCGCCCGCCAGCGGGACAGCGACCGCACCCCGGTCCAGGGCGCCAACGACGCGACCCGGCAGATGCTCTCTTACTTCGCCGGGCTGCTCGACCAGCGCGCCGCAGCACCAGCCGATGACCTGATGACCGCCCTGGCGGCCCGGCACGCAGACGGGGAGGACCGCCAGGACCTCCTCGCGAACTGCATCTTCTTCGTCCTCGCCGGGCACCAGACCACCACCACCCTGCTCACCCTGGGCACCCACCTGCTCTGCACCCACCCCAGCGCCGTGGCCGCGCTGCACGAAGATCCCGGGCGCTGGCCCGCGGCCGTGGAGGAGATGCTGCGGCTGATCACCCCGACGACCTTCACCGGGGCAACCCCCCGGACCGACGCTGACATCCACGGCGTCACCTGCCCGGCCGGGCAGCCGCGGCTCCTTTTCCTGGCCGCCGCCAACCGCGACCCCTCCGCCTTCCCCGACCCCGACCGATTCGACATCAGCCGCGAACCCAATCCTCACCTGAGCTTCGCCGCCGGAGCCCACTTCTGCCTCGGTGCCCCCCTCGCCAGACTCCACGGCGAAGTCGCGCTGAGCACCCTGTTCACCCGCCTGCCCGGCCTGGCCGCCCTCACCCCGCCCGACATCACTGCCAGCGTCCCCATCCGCCAGATCGACCACTTCACCGTCACCTGGCAGCAAGACTGACCAACCCCAGGCCCCGCACCACAGGGGCAGCACGATCAACCATGAACCGTCTAGGGCGTGGAAAGGATCAAGTGCGGCCAGAGCGTAAAGCGCCAAGTGAGGCCAGGCAGCAGATTTAGGGCGCGTCCAGAGCACGCACCAGCTGCCCCGGGCCTTCCCGGGCGGCGGATTCTGCCTTAGCGTGCTGTTACCCCCCGGTAAGACCGGGGAGTAACTTGGACAGGGATCAGGCAGGCCGAGGGAGGCCAGGCTCAGGGAGGCCACGATGACACACGTTGACGAGCGCCAGGCACGGAAGGTGGCCGAGGAGGCCCGGGAGCAAACCTGGCGCAAGCCGAGCTTCGGCAAGCAGCTCTTCCTCGGCAACCTCCAGCTTGACCTCATCTACCCGCACCCGAGGCCTACCGCCGAAGCCCGCGAGCAGGGCGAGGAATTCTGCGCCAGGATGCTCGAGTTCGCGCAGACCCACATCGACGGCGCGCTCATCGAGCGCGAATCGCGCATCCCGGATGAAACCATCAAGGGGCTGGCCGCGCTCGGCGCGTTCGGAATGAAGATCGCCCCTGAGTACGGCGGCCTTGGCCTGTCCCAGCTGTACTACAACCGGGCCCTGATCATCGCCGGATCGGCCTCGCCGGCGGTGGCCGCGCTGCTGTCCGCGCACCAGTCCATCGGCGTGCCGCAGCCGGTGAAGCTGTTCGGCACCGAGCAGCAGAAGCAGGCGTTCCTGCCCCGCTGCGCGCGCGGCGAGATCAGCGCGTTCCTGCTCACCGAGCCGGACGTCGGCTCGGATCCGGCCCGGCTGCGCACCACGGCCGCTCCGAGCGAAGACGGCAGGGAGTACGTGCTCGACGGGGTCAAGCTGTGGACCACCAACGGGGTCATCGCCAACCTGCTGATCGTGATGGCGCGGGTGCCCAAGAGCGACGGCCACCGCGGCGGCATCACCGCGTTCGTGGTGGAGGGCGACGCCGCCGGGGTGACCGTCGAGAACCGCAACGCCTTCATGGGCCTGCGCGGCCTGGAGAACGGCGTGACCAGGTTCTACCAGGTCAGGGTGCCCGCCGAGAACCGCGTCGGCGAGGAGGGCCAGGGCCTCAAGATCGCCCTGACCACGCTGAACACCGGACGGCTCTCGCTGCCTGCCAGTTGCGCGGCGGCGGCGAAGTGGTCGCTCAAGATCGCCAGGGAATGGTCGCGGGAACGCGTCCAGTGGGGCCGCCCGGTCGGCGAGCATGAGGCGGTGGCGAAGAAGATCGCGTTCATCGCCGCGACCGGTTACGCGCTGGAGGCCATGGTCGAGCTGACCAGCCAGCTGTCCGACGACGATCGCAACGACATCCGCCTCGAGGCGGCCATCGCCAAGCTGTTCTGCTCGGAACTGGGCTACCGGGTTGCCGACGAGCTGGTGCAGATCCGCGGCGGCCGCGGCTACGAGTCGGCCGCGTCGCTGGCGGCCAGGGGCGAGCGCGGCGTGCCGGCCGAGCAGGCGCTGCGCGACATGCGGATCAACCGGATCTTCGAGGGCTCGTCCGAGATCATGCAGCTGTTCATCGCCAGGGAGGCGGTGGACGCGCACCTGTCAGCTGCCGGTGAGCTGATCGAGCCCGGCGCCCTGTCCGGCAAGGCCAGGGCCGCGGCCAAGGCCGGCAGCTTCTACGCCAAGTGGCTGCCCACCCTGGTGGCGGGCCAGGGCTCGGTGCCCGGCTGCGTACAAGGAGTTCGGCGCGCTCGCGCCGCACCTGCGCTACGTGGAGCGGACCAGCCGCAAGCTGGCCCGCGAGACGTTCTACGCGATGGCTCGCTGGCAGGGCAAGCTCGAGCGCAAGCAGGGCTTCCTCGGCCGGATCGTGGACATCGGCTCGGAGCTGTTCGCGATGAGCGCGGTGTGCGTCCGGGCTCAGATGGACGCCGCCGACAGCCCCGGCTCGCCGCGGGCCACGACGGCCGCGGAGCTGGCCGACGCGTTCTGCCGGCAGGCCCGGCTGCGTTCCGACGAGCTGCTCCGCGGACTGTGGCACAACACCGACGCGCTGGACGACAAGCTGGCCCGGCGGGTGCTCACGGACCGGTACACCTGGATGGAGGAGGGGATCATCGACCCGTCGACGCCGGGCCCGTGGATCGCCCCGTCCGATCCGGGGCCGTCCGAGCGCGAGAACGTGCACCGTCGCGTCAGCTGAGGTCAGCTAGCCCGGCTGGCCGGGGCGTTCCGGCTCCCTGATTATCCCGAACGCGCGCGGGCGGGCCACCAGCGCGCCGCGCTCGCCAGCGGCGGCCGCGAGCGCGTCGCGCTCGGACTCCAGCGCACGGATCCGCTCTTCCAGCTGGCGAACCTGGGCCTCCAGTTGCAGGACGCGGCGGACAGCGGACAGGGTCAGGCCGTCTTCGACCAGCCGCAGCACGTAGGCGACCCTGGTCACCTCGTGCCGGGTGTAGCGCCGCTGGCCGCCGGCCGACCGGGACGGGCGTACCACGTTGAACTCGTCGAGGCGCCGCAGGAACGCGTGCTGTACCGCGAGCGTGGCGGCGACCTGCCCCACCGTGAACAACGGCAGGTTCTCGTCGTCAATAGGCAGCGAAGGCACGGCATGCTCCAGATAAGCAAGACGGGTCCGGACGGCCGCTGCCGCCCGGACCCGTCTTTACGGTCTTGCGACGGTCAGGCAGCGATCATCTTCTTGGTGTCGTTGCCGATCTCCACCTTACGGGCCTTGGCCTGCTCGGCCAGCGGCACGCGCACGGTCAGCACGCCGTTCTCGTAGGCAGCCTCGACGTTCTCGGCGTCGTAGGCGTCACCGAGGTAGATCCGGCGGCGCAGCGTTCCGGTGATCCGCTCGCGGACGAACGGGCGCTCGGAGTCGGTGTTCTCCTCGTCCCGCTTCGCGCTGACAGACAGCACGCCGCGGTCGACGTTCACGTCGATGTCCTCCAGGCTGATGCCGGGAAGGTCGAAGCGAAGCACGACATCGCCGTCACGACGGATGCCGTCCATCGGCAGCGCGGTGCGGGCGGCGCCGCCGTCCGGCCGAGCGCGCGGGAGTACAGGAACGGGTCAAAAGATGTCCAGGGCATGAGGCCCACCTCCAGTGGTTGCTGGGTCCCCACGGTGGTGAACCCAGATTTCACGCATCTTCTCCTGGAGATAACCTCAAACTTTGTTTGTATATTTCCTCTCGCCGCTGGAGCGGGCCCGGGGTTTCTCAGGCGACTCGCTCGATGATCGTCGCGTTGGCCTGCCCGCCGCCCTCGCACATGGTCTGCAGCCCGTACCGGCCGCCGGTGCGCTCGAGCTCGTGCACCAGCTTGGTCATCAGGATCGCGCCGGTGGCACCGAGCGGGTGGCCGAGCGCGATCGCGCCGCCGTTCGGGTTCGTCCTGGCCAGCGAGGCACCGGTGTCCGCGGACCAGGCGATGAGCACCGGGGCGAAGGCCTCGTTGACCTCGAACACGTCGATCTCGTCGATCTCCAGCTTCGCCCGGCTGAGCGCCTGGCCGGTCGCCGGGATCGGGCCGGTCAGCATGAACACCGGGTCGGCGCCGGTCACCGCGAGCGCATGGATCCGCGCCCGCGGGGTCAGGTTGTGCCGGTGCACCGCCTCCTCAGAGGCGATCAGCAGGGCGGCGGCGCCGTCGGAGATCTGCGACGCGGTGGCCGCGGTGATCTCCCATCCCTCGCGGATGGGCTGCAGGCCGGCCATCTTCTCCTTGGACGTGTCCCGGCGCGGTCCCTCGTCGGCGGTCACGCCGGCCAGCTCGGTGATCTGGCTGGCGAACCGGCCGTCGTCGATCGCGCGGACCGCCCGGGCGTGGCTCTCCAGGGCATAGTCCTCGAGCTGGTCGCGGGTGATCCCCCATTTCTCGCACATCAGCTGGGCCCCGCGGAACTGGGATATCTCCTGGTCGCCGTAGCGCTGCTTCCAGCCCTCGCCGAACGGCAGCGCCATGTTCATCGGCAGCGCGACGGACGAGCCCATCGGCACCATGCTCATGCTCTCCACCCCGGCCGCGATCACCAGGTCCTGGGTGCCGGACATGACGCCCTGCGCGGCGAAGTGGACCGCCTGCTGCGATGACCCGCACTGCCGGTCGATGGTCACGCCGGGCACCTGCTCGGGCAGCCCGGCCGACAGCCACGACTGGCGCGCGATGTCGAGCGTCTGCGGGCCGACCTGCGAGACGCACCCCATGACCACGTCGTCGACGGCCGCGGCGTCCACGCCGGTCCTGCGGACCAGCTCGTTCAGCACGTGCGCGGCCATGTCCACCGGGTTCACCCCGGACAGCCCGCCGTTCCGCTTTCCTACCGGGGTACGGACCGCCCCGACGATGTACGCCTCTGCCACCACGCCTCCAGCCGTTGTCCCCGGGCGCCGGCCCGGAAACCGAGTGCCGTTCGGTTTCTCCTCCAGGGTATCCCGGCCTGGCGCCGGCGGCCGGGCTGGTCCCCGCTGGGCGGCTCAGCGTAGGCTAGGTGCGGCAACGACCGAGGACGGAGGTGGCGCGGATGCTCACCGGGTACATCTTGGTGGCGTTCATCGCCGGCCTGTTCACGTTCGGCTTCACCAAGCTGCGCCGCCGGATGGGGATGGGCACGACCGGCCGGACCTGGGGGATCACGTTCCTCGTCACGGTCGTGGTCATCCTGGGATTCTGGGCGACCAGTCACCACTGACCTGGCTCGCGCCCGCGCCGCCGCCGTGATCACCGCGTCGGCTTGCGGCCCCCGTCGATCGGTATCTCGAACCAGACGGCCTTGCCGTCCCGGGTGGGCCGGGAGCCCCACCGGGTGGCGATCTGGTCCACCAGGTACAGCCCGCGTCCGCCCTCGTCGGTCTCGCCCGCGCTGCGGATCCGGGGCAGCCGCAGGTCGGGGTCGAACACCTCGACCCACACCGCCGACCCGCCGCGCCGCAGCCGCAGCGTGATCTCCCTGGCGGGAGGCCGCCCGACGCCGTCCAGCGGCTCGTCCCAGGGCCCGGCGGGCATCGCGGCCACGGGCGACGCCCCGGCCGTCTCGAGGGCGAGCTTGGGGCGCGGGCCCGGCGAGATCGCCGCGTGCAGGACGGCGTTGGTGACCACCTCGGAGACCAGCAGGCAGGCCAGCTTGGCCTGCTCCGGCTCCAGCCCCCACCCGGTCAGCGTGTACAGGGCCGCCTTGCGGGCCTGCGACACCTTGATCGGCTCGGCAGGGAAGGACGCTTCCCAGGTGGCCAGGTCCGCCGGCGACGACTGGACCACCACGATCGCCATGTCGTCGTCGATGTCGCCGGGAACCGCCTCCTCGGCCGCCTGGGCGATCGCCTCGACGCCCTGGTAGGCCACCATGCCGACCGCCGCGCGGAGCATTTCCAGCGCCTCGTCCTCGGTGTAGTGGCCCAACCCGTCCGCGCGCACCCGCCGGTCGGTCAGCCCGTCGGTGTAGAAGACCAGCGTGGCCCCGGGCGGCAGCACCATCGACTCCTCGCGGAACGCGGGCACCCCGGCGATCCCGCGGCCGCGCACGCCGAGCAGCAGGCCCTTGTCGGCGATCTCCATCTGGCCGACCTTGCGTTCGGTGACCAGCAGCGGCGCGTCGTGGCCGGCGTTCGCGTAGCTCAGTTCCCGCGACCACGGGTCATATACCAGGTAGGTGCAGCTCACGATCGGCGGATCCGCGGCGTCGTCGCGTGATCCCGGCTGGTCGGGGACGAGCGTCCGGCACCAGTCGTCCAGCTTGCGGAGGATCTCGGCCGGCGGCTTGTCGTCCTGCGCGAACGCGCGCAGCGCGGCCCGCAGCTGGCCCATGATCGCCGCCGCCCTGGCGCCGCGGCCCACCACGTCGCCGATGACGATGCCGACCCGGCCTGCCGACAGCGGGATGATGTCGTACCAGTCGCCCCCCACCTGGGTCTGGATGCCCTGCCCGTGCGTCTCCAGCGGCTTGGCGGGCACGTACCGGCACGCCACCGCGAGCCCGTCGAGATCGGGCATGCTCTGCGGCAGCAGGCTCTTCTGGAAGGCCAGCGCGGTGCGCCGCTCCTCCTCGAACAGCATCGCGTTGTCGATCGCGACGGCGACCCGGCTCGCGATCGCGCTGAGGAACTCCCGGTCGTGGGCGTCGTAGCACTGCTCTTCGCGCTCGCTCAGCCGGGACAGGGCCAGGCTCATCACGCCGAGCAGCTCGCCGCGGGCCAGCAGCGGGGCGGCCACGATGGAGAGCATGCCCACGTCGTCGCAGGCCTCCTGGCTGGCCGGGCTCGGAGAAGGAAACTGGACGTCCGTCGCATCGGCCACCAGGACCGTGTCCAGCCGCGTCATGGCCTGATGGCAGAAGTGCCCCTCCGGGTACCTGATCTGCCCGCCCACCGCGGCCCAGGTGCCTGCGCGTGGCGCCCAGCCGCGCGCGTGCACCGCCGCCCGCCGCACCAGCTTGTCCCCCTGGCACAGGTCGATGAAGCAGTGGTCGGCGAACTGCGGCACGAGCGTGTCGGCCACGTGCTGCAGCGTGACGCCCAGCTCGAGGGAGCCGGCCAGCCGCTCCCCGATGCGCTCCAGCAGGGCCAGCCGCTCATGCTCGCCCTGGCTGCCCCGCCTGGTCGCCTCGCGGGCGAAGATGGCGATGCCGTCGATGGCGCCGGACGGATGCCGCAGCGGGACCGCGGTGGCCCGGACGAACACGCGCGAGCCGTCGCCGCGGCGGCTGGCGATCGTCCCCTCCCAGGTGCGCCCGCGCAGTACCTGCCGGGCCAGCTCGACCGCCTTGCCGAGATCCTCGACCTCGAATCCGAGCGAGAGGACGGGGCGGCCGACCAGGTGCTGCGCGTCGGCGGAAACCCCGAACAGCTTCTGCGCGAAGGCATTGGCATAGAGCAGGTTGTTGAGCCGGTCGGTGACCACGACCGCGGTCTCAACCTGGTCAAGCACGATTTCCGCGGGCAGGTAGGAGGGGTAGGCGGCGTCCCTCCATCCGGTCATGGCCACGAGGTCACCTCACCGGGCACCGGACCGCCGGGAAGGCGGCGGCGGCGCCATCACTGCCGGGCGACGAAAACGTGCGCGGCGGTCTCGCGGGGCAGCTCGGCGCTGCGACCATCCGAGTAGTCCTCACACGTCACCCGCACACCGTCGTGACTGGCCACGAGGGTTACCTCGCGCCCGGGCTGGATCCCTATGTGCTTGAGTCTAAGCATCAAACCGGCATCGCTCTGGACTTGCTCACTTATCCGCCGGACGATAAAACGCCCGGCCCGGCCGGTCGCGACCTCGGTCATCGCCTCCGCGGGCTCGCGGCCGATGGCGATGTGGCGGGCCCGCGCCTGGTCGGGCAGCCCCAGCTCGTCCAGCCCGGGGATGAGGTTCCCGTGCGGGCAGTGCACCGGATAGCCGAGCAGCTCCACCAGCCGGCGCTCGACCTCCTCGGATATCACGTGCTCCCACCGGCAGGCCTCGATGTGCACCTCTTCCCAGGGCAGCCCGATGACCCCGACCAGGAGGCACTCCGCCAGCCGGTGCTTGCGCATGACCCGGGTGGCCAGCCCGCGGCCGGTCGCGGTCAGCGCGAGCTGCCGGTCACCCGCCACCTCCAGCAGCCCGTCGCGCTCCATCCTGGCCACCGTCTGGCTGACCGTGGGACCGCTCTGCGAGAGCCGCTCGGCGATACGGGCACGCAGCGGGACGATACCTTCCTCTTCGAGTTCGAAGACTGTCCGAAGGTACATCTCGGTCGTGTCGATGAGCCCGTGCGCCGTCACCGGTCCTACCTCCCACCCTGATGCTATGCCGCACGGGAAGACCAGGCACGTCGATGTCAGGGCGCCAGCCGCTCGATGACCCACCCGCCGGATGACCGCTGATACCGGAGCCGGTCGTGCAGCCGGTCGGGCCGTCCCTGCCAGAACTCCGCCGAGTCCGGCGCGACCACGTACCCGCCCCAGAAATCCGGCATCGGGATCGTCTGACCCGGCGGCCAGCGGCGCTCCAGCTCGGCGTACCGCTGGTCGAGCTCGGCCCGCGAGGCCAGCACCGACGACTGCCTGCTGGCCCACGCGCCCAGCTGGGAGCCGCGCGGCCTGGCCCGGAAGTACGGCTCGCTCTCGTCTTGGGTCAGCGCGCGCACGCCACCTTCGATGATCACCTGCCGGTGCATCGCGTGCCAGGGAAACAGCAGGCAGGCCCGCGCGGCCTGGCCAGATCCTGGCCCTTCCGCGAGGTCCGGTTGGTGTAGAACGCGAAGCCGGACGCGTCGAAGCTCTTCAGCAGCACCGTCCTGGCCCGCGGCTGGCCGGAGCCAGACACCGTGGCCAGCACCATCGCGTTCGGCTGCGCGATCGGGTAGCTGGCCGCGTCCGTCAGCCAGCGGGAGAACTGGCGGAACGGATCGGCCGCCAGCATGTCCTCGCTGAGGCTGGCGCCCTCGGCTTCGTAAGGCACGGCCGGCCCGGCCTGCCACCGGGCGGGCGGCCCGGATCCCTGCTGCGCGGCGTCCACGGATAGGGATCCTCACACAACCCGCCGCCGCCCCGCACGCCCGCCCTCCGCGATCAGCCCGGGCGCCCGTTACCCGGAGATAGGCAAGACGACGCGGACGCGGTTGAATAGGTCGGCCGGGCACCGCGGTCCGGGCACTCATCCGATGCCGGGCGGGTCAGGAGACGGAGGAACGCACATGTCCGAGTTCAAGCCCGGGCTCGAAGGCGTCGTGGCCTTCGAGACCGAGATCGCCGAGCCCGACCGGGAGGGCGGGGCTCTGCGGTACCGCGGCGTGGATATCGAGGACCTTGCCGGGCATGTCTCGTTCGGGCACGTCTGGGGCCTGCTCGTGGACAACGCGTTCTCCCCCGGGCTGCCGCCCGCCGAGCCGTACCCGATCCCGGTGCATTCCGGTGACATCCGGGTCGACGTGCAGAGCGCGCTGGCCATGCTCGCCCCGGCCTGGGGGATGCGGCAGCTGCTGGACATCAGCGACGACGAGGCCCGTGACGACCTGGCCCGCGCCTCGGTCATGGCGCTGTCGTTCGTCGCCCAGGCGGCCCGCGGGCTCGGGCTGCCGATGGTCCCGCAGCGCCGGGTGAACGAGGCGCACACGATCACCGAGCGGTTCATGATCCGCTGGCGCGGCGAGCCCGACCCCAAGCACGTGCAGGCGGTCGATGCCTACTGGACTTCGGCGGCCGAGCACGGGATGAACGCGTCCACCTTCACCGCCCGGGTGATCGCCTCTACCGGCGCGGACGTTGCCGCCGCGCTGTCCGGAGCGGTCGGCGCGATGTCCGGGCCGCTGCACGGCGGCGCGCCCGCCCGGGTGCTCGGCATGATCGAAGAGGTGGAGAAGACCGGCGACGCCGAAGGCTACGTGAAGGCGGCACTGGACCGGGGCGAGCGGCTGATGGGCTTCGGCCACCGGGTATACCGGGCCGAGGATCCGCGGGCCCGGGTGCTGCGCCGGACCGCACGCGAGCTCGACGCGCCGCGGTACGAGGTGGCCGAGGCGCTGGAGAGCGCCGCGCTGGCCGAGCTGCACGCCCGCAGGCCGGACCGGGTGCTGGCGACCAACGTGGAATTCTGGGCGGCGATCGTGCTCGACTTCGCCGAGGTGCCCGCGCACATGTTCACCTCGATGTTCACCTGCGCCAGGACCGCCGGCTGGGCCGCGCACATCCTGGAGCAAAAGCGCACCGGCCGGCTGGTCAGGCCGAGCGCGCGCTACGTGGGCCCGGGGCCGCGGCCGGTGTCAGAGGTGCCCGGGGCGGGCGACGTACTGGACCGTGAGGTCTGATCCGGCCGCGGCGCTCACTAAACTGACTCGGTGACCGGCATAGACATCCCCGAGGACCTCAAGCCAGCCGACGGCAGGTTCGGCTGCGGCCCGTCCAAGGTCCGCCCCGAGCAACTCGACGCGCTCGCCGAATGGGGAGCCAGCTACCTGGGCACCTCGCACCGGCAGCCCCCGGTCCGCGCGGTGGTGAGCCGGGTCCGTTCGGGACTATCCGATCTTTTCGCACTGCCCGGCGGCTACGAGGTCGTCCTGGGCAACGGCGGGACCACCGCGTTCTGGGAGATCGCCGCGTTCGGGCTGGTGCGCGAGCGGGCCCAGCACCTCGCGTTCGGCGAATTCTCCTCGAAGTTCGCGAAGGTGACCGCCGCGGCGCCCTGGCTGGCCGAGCCGACGGTGATCGAGTCCGCGGCGGGCACCCACCCGCTGCCGCACGCCGAGGCGGGCGCGGACGCCTACGCGCTCACCCACAACGAGACCTCCACCGGGGTGGCCATGCCGGTCAGCCGGGTGGCCGGCGCCGACCCCGGGGCCCTGGTGCTGGTGGACGCCACCAGCGGCGCGGGCGGCCTGCCGGTATCGGCCGGCCAGGCCGATGTGTACTACTTCGCGCCGCAGAAGTGCTTCGCCGCCGACGGCGGGCTGTGGATCGCGCTGATGTCGCCCGCGGCGCTGGAACGGGCCGCGGCGATCGCCTCGTCGGGCCGGTACGTGCCGGAGTTCTTCTCCCTGCCCACCGCGATCGACAACTCGCGTAAGGAGCAGACCTACAACACCCCGGCGCTCGCCACCCTGCTGCTGATGGCCGAGCAGGTGGAGTGGATGCTCGGCAACGGCGGCCTGCCCTGGGCGATCGCGCGCACCGCCGATTCCTCGTCCCGGCTGTACACCTGGGCGGAGAAGGCGCCGTACGCGACGCCGTTCGTGACCGACCCGGCGCAGCGCTCCCAGGTCGTCGGCACGATCGACTTCACCGATGCCGTCGACGCGGCGGCGGTCGCGGCCACGCTGCGGGCCAACGGCATCGTGGACACCGAGCCCTACCGCAAGCTCGGCCGCAACCAGCTGCGGATCGGCATGTTCCCGGCGGTGGACCCGGCCGACGTCGAAGCGCTCACCGGCTGCATCGACTACGTGGTCGAGCGCCTCTAGCTCAGCGGACGATCGCGCCGATGGCCACGGCGACGATCAGGACCGCCAGCACGGAGGGAAGCAGCCAGCGCGGCGCGCGATTCACTCCATGGAGCCTAACCGGCGCGCCCGGACGCGCAGCGGCCAGTCCCCCAGTGATTCATAACGGGGCCGCGGACCCAGGTAGCTGCGGATCAGGTGGATCCGGTCCGCCATCCAGGCCGTGCCCGAGTAGTCCGCGAGCGCGGTGACCAGGGGGCGGACGTCGGACGGCTGCCGGCAGCGAGCCAGCGTGATGTGCGGCCGGAACCGCCGCCGCTCGGCGGGCGGCGGCGCGCCCGCGCGCCTGGCTCCGGCCGCCACCGAGGCGGACATGGCGCGCAGCACGGCCGGATCCCCCCGCACTCCGGTCCACAGCACCCGGGCGCGGGGCGCGGTCGGGAAGGCGCCGCCGCCCGCGGCGGACAGCTCGAGCCGGGGATGCCTGCCCGCGGCCCGTTCCAGCCGCGCGGCCAGCCCGGGCAGCACGGCGTCGTCGACCTCGCCGAGGAAGGCCAGGGTGACATGCCACGACCGCGGGCTGCTCCAGCTCAGCTCGGGCCGGGCCGCGCGCAGCGGGGCCACCGTCGCGTCGATCTCGGCCAGGGCGCTGGCCGGCGGCGTGATGGCGACGAACAGTCTCACCTGGTCATGACTACCAGAAGCCGCGGCGCTCAGGCCGCCTCCTTGAGCAGGCGGCGCGGCCGCAGGTGGTCGCGGACTCGCACGCCAAGGCTGCGGGAGAGCACCAGCGCGACCGCGGCCGCGGCGGCGGCCGAGATCAGCCCGCCCGCGACCAGGCTGACCCTCGGCCCGAACACCTGGCCGACCCAGCCCACAAGCGGCGACCCGAGCGGCGCGCCGCCCAGGAACACCAGCAGGTACAGCCCCATCACCCGGCCGCGCATCTCGGCCGTGGTGCCCAGCTGGGTGGCCGAGTTCGCCGCGGTGGTGAACGTGAGCAGCACCACCCCGATCGGGAACAGCACCGCGAGGAACATCCAGAACGACGGCATCAGCGCGGACAGCACCTCGAGCGCGCCGAACGTGAACGCGGTGGTCAGCAGCAGCCGGGCCCCCGGATGCTTGCGCCGCGCGGCCAGCAGCGCCCCGGCGAGCGCCCCGGCCGCGAACACCGTGGAACCGAGGCCGAACGCCCCCGCGCCGACATGGAACACCTGGCGGGACATCAGGGCGTTCGTGACCTGGAAGTTCATCCCGAACGTCGCGACGAAGAACACCAGCACCATCAGCGTCCACAGGCTCGGCCGGGCCCGGACGTAGGCCAGGGCCTCGCGAAACTGGCCCTTGGCCCGCGGCTTGCGCTCGGCCGGGTTCAGCTCCGAGGGGCGCATGAGCTTGAGCCCGATGATGACCGCCGCGTACGACGCCGCGTTGACCAGGAAGGCCGCGGGGGTGCCCACGGCGCTGATCACCAGGCCGGCCGCGGCAGGCCCCGCGATCCGGCCAAGGTTGAAGACCGCGCTGTTCAGGGCGATCGCGTTGGGCATGTCGGCCTTGCCCACCATTTCCACCGCGAACGTCTGCCTGGTCGGGTTGTCCACCACGGTGACCATTCCCAGCGCGAACGCGAGCGCGTACACGTGCCAGATCTGCACCGTCCCGGTCAGCGCGAGCACGCCAAGGATGAGCGCGAGGCCGCCCGCGGTGGCCTGGGTGATCATGAGGATGGTTCGTTTGGGGTAGCGGTCCGCGATCGCGCCGCCCCACAGGCTGAACAGCAGCAGCGGGAGGAACTGCAGCCCGGTGGTGATGCCCAGCGCCGTGCCGCTGCCGTGGGTCAGTTCAAGCACCAGCCAGTCCTGCGCGACTCGCTGCATCCAGCTGCCGGTGTTCGAGATGACCTGGCCGGTCGCGAACAGCCGGTAGTTGCGAGTGCGCAGCGAGCTGAACGTGCCGGCGGCCCGGCGGCCTGCTAGGCCTGGCTGAGCTTCTCCAGGACCGGCGCTGCGGCCCGCAGGATCGCTCGCTCCTCCGGCGACAGCTCCTTCAGCCGCTTCGCCAGCCACGCGTCCCGGCGTCGGCGTGCCTGGCTGACCAGCTCCCGTCCCTGCTCGGTCACGGTCAGCACCACCTGGCGCCGGTCGGTGAGATGCGGCGCCCGCATCACCAGTCGCCGTTCCTCCAGCACCGCGATCACGCGGGTCATGGACGGCGGCTGCACCTTCTCGTGCTCGGCCAGCTCGCCCGGGCGTCATCGGCCCGTGCCTGTCCAGCACGGCGAGCGCGGCGAGCTGGGTGTCGGAGAGCGAGGCCAGGCCCTCGGCCTGGCGCTCTACCCGCAGCCGGCGAGCGAGCCGGCTCACCGAGATGCGCAGGGCCGTGGCCAGGCCCGCATCCGACCGGGTCTGCGTCGCAGTCATGTTCATTAGCCTGAGTCATTACTTTTGCTAACGATAGGCGGGATGCGCGCATTCCGCAAACCATCAGCAAGAGGAACGGGGGGCGCTGGTCGCGCCTGACCTAAGTACACCACGACTCGGGGGCCAACTCACCCCGCCGCGACCATCGAATCCGGGCCGCGCCGTCCTCGCACCCCTGCCCGCCGCGATCAGGCCGGGCCGGCAGGGCCCGGGGATGGCTTAGCCTGTGCTCTGTGAGCGGCCGGCCGCGTCCAGGGGAGGAATCCCGCCAGGTTCAGGCGGGAGATCCCGCGCGAGCCCGGCCCCCGGCCCGGCAGGCCACGGTGCCGCGCGACCCGCCGCCCCCGCTTGAGGCCAACGACCAGCTCGTGACGGCCGTCATCACGGCCGGGTGGGCGGTCGCGCTGGTGGTCCTGCTGATCGTGCGCAGCTACATCCCGCCGGGCCAGCGCTGGTGGATATGGACCGCGCTGGCGGGCCTGGTCATGGGCCTGTTCGCGCTCTGGTACGTCCCGTATCTCAAGCGCGCCCGGGCGCGCTCGGCGCGGCGGCGGGCGGCCAGGCCCGACTCCTAGCCGGGCCGGCGCGACTCCTAGCGCGCTGAGCCGTGGTCGAGGGACTCGAAGACGGTCTCGTCCACCGAGATGCCGGGCTGATCGACGAGGTCGTAGCCAAGCTCGTCGATGATCGGCGGCAGCACCGGGGCCGCGCCGTGACCCTGGCCCGCCTCCGAGTGCGCGCCGCAGCCGTGATCGACGGAAACCACCCGGCCGTCCTCGGGCGCGTAGGCGTTCGCGCACACGCCGAACAGGCCGCCCAGCGGGCCGGCCAGCCGGACCAGGAATCCGCAGCTGGCGCACGGCGCGGGAGCCGCCCGGGCCAGCGCGGTGTGCGGGCCGTGATCACCCTCGTACCAGCGCTCGGCCGTGCTGTCACGCCCGATGGCCGACAGCACGCGGGCCTGGACAGCGTCGGGTTCGGCGGCCGTCTCGGCCACAGCCGTCTGCGCCCCGCCGTCCTGCGGCCAGGCTCAGGCCGTCGTCGCCTTCGCCCGCCACCACCGGCACCAGGCGCTCGTCGTCCGGCGGGGCCGGAAGCAGGTCCCCGACGCCCAGGTCGCCCGGCCGGAGCCGGTCCCGCCACGGTACCCACTCGCGGCGCGAGCAGGGAGTCGGGCCCGGGCAGCAGCACGACCTCGCTGACGGTCACCTGCTTGGCCCGCGACGCCCTGGCCACGGTGACCGCCCAGCGCCACCCGGCGTATCCGGGCAGCAGGCTCTCGAACAGGTGCGTCACCACCCGGTCGCCGTCGGCCTGGGCGGCGAGATGATCACCGACCTGGCTGGATCCGGTCAGCTCCGCGGCGGCGGCCCGGGCTAGCTCGACGGCCTGCGCGCACAGCTCGTCGGGTTCCCTGGCACGGGTACGGGTAGCGGGGCTCACGTTTAGCCATTGTTCCCTATGTGCGGGACTGCCCGGAACGCTGGCCGGGTTATGACGAGGTAGCGGCCCGGATCCAGCACCGGGTCGTGGCAGCGCGAGACAGCCTGAATACTGGGAGCATGCGAATGTCGGGCGCGCGGGACGCGGCACGGGGGGCGGCCTCCGCCACCGGTGCGGCGGCGCGGGCCGGCCGGTCGGTGACCCGCGGGACCGCGCGGGTGATCCACCGGCTGACCGGAGCGTCCGGTGCGGGCCGTACCGGCCTGGACAAGCTCATCGAGCTCACCGCGGCGGGCAGCGTCGGCGACGCCTTCGTCGCCGTGTCGCTGGCGGGGACGATCTTCTTCAACACCTCGGTCGACCAGGCCCGGGGCAAGGTGGTGCTGTTCCTGCTCATCACCATGGCCCCGTTCGCGTTGCTGGCCCCGTTCATCGGGCCGATGCTCGACCGGGTGCAGGACGGCCGCCGCTACATCCTGGCCGGCACGCTGCTGGCCCGCGGGCTGCTGTGCTGGGGGATGTCGGCGGCGATCAGGGACCCGCTCACGCTGCTGCCTTCCGCGTTCGGCATTCTCGTCCTGCAGAAGGCGTACGGCGTCGCCAGGGCCTCGGTCGCCCCGCGGCTGCTGCCACCCGAGATCACGCTGGTGAAGGCCAACGCGCGATCCGCCCTGGCCGCGCTCATCGCGGCGTCGATAGCCGCCCCGCTGGCCCTCGGGGTGGACAGGCTGCTCGACGCCGCCTGGGTACTGCGGGTGGCCACCGTGATCTACCTGGCCGCCATGGTGCTCGCCCTCCGGCTGCCCAGCCGCGTTCAACAGGCTGCCTGCCGACGCCGAGCCGACCCAGCCGCTGCCGGCCGGGGCCCCGGCCGTGGCCAGCGCCGGCACCATCCCCGAGCACGTCCCGCCGGGGACCCGCGAGCAGGACCAGGACCCCGGCCGCACCCAGACCTGGGCGGGCGACATGCCGCAGCCGCGGTCGGGGCACAAGGTGTTCAAGACGCTGCAGAGCATCGGGCCCGTGGTCGGCGAGGCCATGTGGGGTAACGCCACGCTGCGCGCCCTGTCCGGTTACATGATCTTCTTCCTCGTGTTCCTGCTGCGCGCGGACCAGTTTCCCGGTGTGTCGAAGAACGTCGCGCTGGGCGGCATGGTCGGGGCCGCCGCGGCCGGCGGCCTTGTGGCCATGGGCATCGGGTCGATGCTGAAGTCCCGGGCACCTCAGGTGATCATGTTCAGCATGCTGTTCCTGGCCACGGTCATCACCGCGCTCTGCGCGTGGTTCTTCGGGCTGGCGGCCACGCTCATCGTCGCGTTCGTGGCCGCGGCCGCCACCGCGCTGGCCAAGCTCGCCCTCGACTCGATCGTGCAGAAGGAGATCGGCGAGGACATCCGCTCCTCGGCCTTCGCGGTGTCGGAGACGCTGCACCAGGTGTCCTGGGTTGCCGGCGGCCTGGCCGGGCTGGCGGTGTCGTACACCAACAGCGGCCCGGTGGGGCTGGCCGTGGCCGCGGCCGGAGTCGGCGTGTCACTCTTCTTGCTGCTCGCCCAGCGCCGACGGCGTATCCGGGCCCGCGGCCAGGTCGCGCCCCGGCCCAGGCCGACGCCCTGGCCGCGCTGAGAGCACCAGGTCACGCCCCGGCCCGGCCGCACGGCGGCACGGCCGCACGGCCTGCGCTGGGCCGGCCGCGGCCCGGCTACTGCTCCAGGTCGTCCGCCACGGCCCGCAGTACCGCCGCGATCTTCTTCGCGTCCCGGCCCTCCGGGTGCTTGCCGCGCCGGTAGACGGTGGAGACGCCGTCGAGCAGCTTGATCAGGTCCTCAACGATAACGACCATCTCGTCCGGGTCCTTGCGGTTGGTCCTGGCCACCGTGGGCGGCGGCTCGATCAGCCGGACCTGCAGCGCCTGCGCACCCTTGCGCCCCTCCGCGATCCCGAATTCGACCCGCTGGCCGGGCCGCAGCCCGGCGGTGCCCGCCTGCAGCGCGGAGGAGTGCACGAAGACCTCCCCGCCGTCGTCGCGAGTGAGAAAGCCGAACCCCTTGTCGGAGTCATACCACTTGACCTTGCCAGTGGGCACAGGCGGGACCTCACGTCATGAAATGGACCTGATTGCTTCGGCGCGGCGGGGCCGAAGTCACCCGGTAAGGCTATCGGTACCGCGGCGGCAGCGGCAGCCGCGTTTTGACCGGACCGCGTCCTGGTCTTTACGGCCGAGCCAGCCGGGCGCAAGCCGCAGTCAGAGTAGGCGAACCTGCCCGGCGAGTACCGCCCGCTGCCTGGCGGCCGGCAACGCCGGGACCGCTGGCCGGCGGGCCGCACAGCGACATGGTCCCGGCTTCCACCGGGACCATGCCCTCCACGGCCTCACACGTTCGGATGGTACTGGGACGGGATCGCGTGCGCGGCCGGGAAACCTGCTGGCTGCCTGCCCCCCGCCGGACATCATTGCCCTTGGTTTACCCACATTTACCCAGCTCAATCATCACCTCGGCGCCGGGCTCGCGTCCGGTCAGGCACGCGGCGGCCGGCGCCAGGGCGGCTCGCGAGGGGGACGCCGCCCGCGGCGCAGCCGCCAGACCAGGTATCCAGCGGCCACCACAGAACCCGCGCGTATCAGGTCCCAGCCATCGATGCGCACCGTGCTGGCGTAGCCGGCCAGGCTCCCGGAGCGCGCGAAGAGCCCGGCGATCGCGATGGCTGCTATCGCGGTGAACGCCACCGGGATGGCGAGCGCGGCCCACTTGTCCCTGGCGTCCCAGCCACGCGAGGCGATGAGCGCCGCCGCTCCGATCAGCCACAGCGGGAACGGGTAGACCAGCGCTCCCGCACCGAACAGCAGCACGGTCACCGACTCCAGCGGATGCCTGCGGATCAGCGCGCGAACGCTGCGCAGCCTGGCCCGCGCGGTGCCCATGGCCGGGGCCGCCGACATGTCCTGCGGGTAGCCGGCCCGGACGCCGCCCTCCGCCGGTCCCGCCGGCCCCTGCGGCGCGGGCGGCCCCGAGGGTGCGGGGGAGAACAGGTCCGCGAGCGCGGTCGGGCGCGGGGCCGCGCTCGCGCTGGCGTCAAGCCGCCGTCGCTCCTGCGCCGCCAGTTCGCGCGGATCGCCGAGCCGGTCCAGCAGCCGCTGGACGTCCGCGGGCGCGGCGCGGCGCGGCTCGCCGATCTGACCCGCGATGGCCGTCCGCGACCGCGCCATGAACGCGCTCTGCTCCTGCGGGCCCAGCAGCTGCCGCGACGCCTCCGCCAGCCGGCGGAGGTAGTCGAGCACGAGTTGCTCGGCGCGAGCGTCCATGGCTCGATAATCCCCCAGTAGCCCGCGCGGCGCAGCCACCGACGGCCACCAAACGGGCGAGGCAGCGCGGCCGCACGGTAGGGCGCAGCTGCCGCGGGACGGGCGCCGGGCACGCGAAAGGCGGCCCCGCATGACGCGGGACCGCCTTTCGGCTGCGTCCTGGCCTGTGACAGCGCCAGGACGCGACCGAACTTGCCAGCCTTCGTCCCCGGGCTCCCCGTAGGGGCCCGGGAAGGTCGGGCTAGAAGTCCATGTCACCTCCGCCGGGAGCGGCCGGAGCCTTCTCCTTCTCCGGCTTCTCCGCGATGACTGCCTCGGTGGTGAGGAACAGCCCGGCGATGGACGCGGCGTTCTGCAGCGCAGAACGCGTCACCTTGGCCGGGTCGATGATCCCGGTCTTGAACATGTCCACGTACTCACCGGTGGCCGCGTCGAGCCCGTGACCTGCCGAGAGGGTCTTGACCTTCTCGACCACCACGCCGCCCTCCATGCCTGCGTTCACCGCGATCTGCTTGAGCGGCTCCTCGACCGCGCGGCGCACGATGGCCGCGCCGGTGGCTTCGTCACCGGTCAGGTCGAGCTTCTTGAACGCGTTCGTGCCGGCCTGGAGCAGGGCCACGCCGCCACCGGCGACGACACCCTCCTCAACCGCGGCCTTGGCGTTGCGCACCGCGTCCTCGATGCGGTGCTTGCGCTCCTTCAGCTCGACCTCGGTCGCTGCGCCGGCCTTGATGACGGCCACGCCGCCGGCCAGCTTGGCCAGCCGCTCCTGCAGCTTCTCCCTGTCGTAGTCGGAGTCGCTGTTGTCGATCTCGGTGCGGATCTGGTTGACCCGGCCGGCGATCTGCTCCGCGTCGCCCGCGCCGTCCACGATCGTCGTCTCGTCCTTGGTGACGACGACCTTGCGGGCCCGGCCGAGCAGGTCCAGGTCCGCGTTCTCCAGCTTGAGACCCAGCTCCTCGCTGATCACCTGGCCACCGACCAGGATCGCGATGTCGCCGAGCATGGCCTTGCGCCGGTCGCCGAACCCGGGGGCCTTGACGGCCACCGACTTGAACAGCCCGCGCATCTTGTTCACGATCAGGGTCGCCAGGGCCTCGCCCTCGACGTCCTCGGCGATCACGACGAGCGGCTTGCCCGACTGCACCACCTTGTCCAGCAGCGGCAGCAGGTCCTTGTTCGCCGAGATCTTGGAGTTGACCACGAGGATGTAGGGGTCATCGATGACCGCCTCCAGCCGATCGGGGTCGGTGACGAAGTAAGGCGCGATGTAGCCCTTGTCGAAGCGCATGCCCTCGGTGAGCTCAAGCTCGAGACCGAAGGTGTTGCTCTCCTCGACGGTGATGACGCCTTCCTTGCCCACCTTGTCCATGGCCTCGGCGATCATCTCGCCGATGGCGGGGTCACCCGCGGAGATGGAGGCGGTCGAAGCGATCTGCTCCTTGGTCTCCACGTCCTTGGCCAGCTTGGACAGCTCCTCGCTCACCCGCTCGACAGCCGCCTCGATGCCCTTCTTCAGCGACATCGGGTTGGCGCCCGCCGCAACGTTGCGCAGGCCCTCGCGGACCAGCGCCTGCGCCAGCACGGTCGCCGTCGTGGTGCCGTCACCGGCGACGTCGTCCGTCTTCTTGGCGACTTCCTTGACCAGTTCGGCGCCGATCTTCTCCCACGGGTCCTCGAGCTCGATCTCCTTGGCGATGGACACGCCATCGTTGGTGATGGTGGGGGCGCCCCACTTCTTCTCGAGTACCACGTTGCGGCCCTTGGGGCCGAGAGTTACTTTCACGGTGTCGGCGAGCTGGTTCATGCCGCGCTCGAGGCCGCGCCTGGCGTCCTCATCGAACGCGATCATCTTGCTTGCCATAGGCTCCAGTCCTCCGGAACTTCTGTAGCTCAGAACGGATCGAGTCGACGCCCGCGACGGCCGGCCCGGCCCGCGGCAATCCCTTCTTGCCGCGGGGAGGACCTCATCGCCCCGACCCCGCCATAGCGTTATCACTCTCGGGGTGAGAGTGCCAACGACCTGTTTAGCACTCTCAAGGGGAGAGTGCAAATTGAGCCCCTGGCGACCGCGGCCCGCCCGGCCCGGGATCCGGCCGCGGACCGGGGCCGGCCGGTGGCCAGCGCGCAGCCAGGACCGGTTCAGGACCAGGTGCGAACAGGCCCGATGCGAGCAGGGCCGGTACGAGCAGAACGGCCCGGCTGAGTCAGCTGACTGGGCCAGGCCGTTCGGTGGTGCGGCAGTGCCTACAGAGTCCGGACGGCGTCCGCCTGCGGACCCCGGTCACTCTGCGTGATCTCGAACTCGACCCGCTGGCCCTCCTCAAGGGTGCGGTAGCCATCCGTCTGGATGGCTGAGAAGTGGACGAACACGTCCCTGCCACCGTCGACCGCGATGAAGCCGTAGCCCTTATCCGCGTTGAACCACTTGACGGTGCCCTGAGCCATTCCCAACAACTCCCTAAACTGTGCCGTGCTCCTGCTTGCCGGTCCCCGCCATTGCCGCGGCGAAGCCCGTTGATCGTAAGCGGGGAGCGGCCATGCGGGCCTGAGCCGGGCACGCCGCAGAGCTTAAGCGACCGGGATCGACCATACCCTGTGTCGTGACGGACTGGAATGGCTACTGAGCGATATCAGCCGCGCGAGGTACCGGACCGCAGGAATCACACGGGCCACCCGCCTCCCATAGTCCGGACAAATCCAGCAAAGCGGGCCCGGGGCCTTTGGAGCGCGGGTCGTGGCTATCCGCCGGCCACCGCCGGGATCACCGAGACCTGCCCGCCGGCGGGCACCGGCGTGTCCAGCCCCTGCGCGAACCGCACGTCCTGCTCGCCGACGTAGACGTTGATGAACCGGCGCAGCTGGCCGGCCTCGTCCAGGATCCGGCCGCCGAGGCCCGGGTGGTCCGCGTCCAGCCCGGTGATGACCTCGCGCAGCGTGCCGCCCTCGGCACTGACCTCCGCGGCGCCGCCCGTGTAGCTGCGCAGGATGGTGGGGATGCGGACCGAGACGCTCATCCGAGGCACGCCCCCCTGAACGCATCGAGGGTGGGGTGGATCGGAGCCGGAGCGCGCGCGGCGCCGGCCACCGCGTCCAGGGTTTTCAGGCCGTCACCCGAGTTGATGATGACGGTTTCCGCCTCGGGGTCGAGCCGGCCGCAGGCCAGCAGCTTCCTGAGCACGCCGACCACCACCCCGCCCGCGGTCTCGGCGAAGATTCCCTCGGTCCGCGCGAGCAGGCCCATCGCGTCCACGATCTCGTCGTCGGCTACGTCCGCGATCGACCCGCCGGTCCGGCGCACCGTGTCGAGCACGTAAGGCCCGTCGGCCGGGTCCCCGATCGCCAGCGACTTGGCGATGGTGGCCGGGCGCACCGGCCGGACCACGTCGTGGCCGGCCGCGAACGCGGCCGACACCGGGGCGCACCCGCTCGCCTGCGCGCCGAACACCCGCCAGCTCTGCCCGCCGACCAGGCCGAGCGCGGCCAGCTCGCGGAACCCCTTGTCCACCTTGACCAGCTGAGCGCCGGACGCGATCGGGACCACGACCTGCTGCGGCAGCCGCCAGCCGAGCTGCTCGGCCACCTCGAAGCCGAGGGTCTTGGACCCCTCGGCGTAGTAGGGCCGGACGTTGACGTTGACGAACGCCCAGTCCTCGTGCTCGCCGGCCAACTCGGAGGCCAGCCTGTTCACGTCGTCGTAGCTGCCGTCCACGGTGACCAGGGTGCCGCCGTACACGGCGGTCATGATGACCTTCTGCGGCTCCAGGTCGGCAGGGATCAGCACCACCGAGCGGATGCCTGCCCGGGCGGCCGCGGCCGCGACGGCGTTCGCCAGGTTGCCCGTCGAGGGGCAGGCCAGCACCCGGAAGCCCATCTCGAGCGCGGCGGCCAGGGAGACCGCGACCACGCGATCCTTGAACGAGTGGGTGGGATTGCCGCGCTCGTCCTTGATCCACAGGCGGCGCATGCCGAGCGCCGCGGCGAGGTTGTCGGCGCGGATCAGCCTGGTCCAGCCGGGGTCGGTCCCCGGGCACTGCGCGATGTCGGGCCGGACCGGCAGCAAGCTGGCGTACCGCCACATGCTCGGCGGTCCGGACTCGATGTCCGCTCTGGTCAGGCTCGGAAAGTCGTAGCTGACCTCCAGCGGCCCGAAACACTGCGGGCAGGCGTAGTACGGACCGAGCCCGCAGCCGTGCCCGCACTCCCGGCAGGACAGCCCGGTGGCGTTCCCGAACGAAGAGCCGCCGCGGACCACGGCGGCGTCACCGCAGACGGCAGAGACAGGGGTGGTGCTCACGGGACGAAAGCCTCACTTCCTCATCTTTCCTGCGGCCACCCTGGCCGCGGGTCGGACTTGGCACCTGTCACGAGCGACGTGCGATAAAAGTCTCGTGGTGGTTGCCGGGGCTTCGCAGGGCCGATCCCTCCACCCCTCTGGATGAGCGATGTCCAGTTTAACCGAACGGCTCCGGCTGGACCCGCCGCGGCGGGGAGCCAGTCGGCGGCCGGCCAGGCGACCCACTAGCCTGTCGGCGATGAGCGAGCGTGGGGGCGGCACCGACCGCCACGGGATGGGCCGGGTCCTGGTGGCGTCGAACCGCGGGCCGGTGTCGTTCGGCCGCGACGCCAGCGGGGCCCTGACCGCCCGCCGTGGCGGCGGCGGGCTGGTGTCCGGGCTGTCCTCGGTGGCGGCCACCGCCGACCTGCTGTGGATCTGCGCCGCGCTCAGCGACGCCGACCGGGCAGCGGCCCGCCGCGCGCCCGGGGGCCGGCTCGACCTGGACGGGTACGACACCCCCGCCGCCGTCCAGATGCTCGACATCGCGCCGCAGACCTTCCGCCGGGCCTACAACTCGGTGGCGAACTCCATTCTCTGGTTCGTCAACCACCTGCTCTTCGACACCCCCAGCCAGCCGCGGTTCGGCGCCGGGTTCGCGCGCGACTGGGACTCCTACCGCGAGTACAACGCCGCCTTCGCTACGGCGCTGGCCGACAACGCGGGCGCCGATGACGTGCGCGTGATGGTGCAGGACTACCATCTGGCCCTGGTCCCGCGCATGCTGGCGGAACTGCGGCCGAACGTCAGGATCGCGCATTTCTCGCATACTCCCTGGGCCCCGCCCGACTACTTCCGGATCCTCCCCGACCCGGTCGGCCGCGAGCTGCTGGAGGGAATGCTCGGCGCCGATCACGCCGGCTTCCTCACCCGGCGGTGGGCCGACGCGTTCCTCGACTGCTGCGAGCAGGTCCTCGGCGCCGAGGTGGACCGGGCCAGGAGCCAGGTCAGCTACCGAGGGCACGTCTGCGGCATCGGCGTGCACCCGCTCGGCGTGGACTCCGGCGACCTGCGGCAGCGGGCCGGGGAGCCCGACGTCGAGGCCCAGGTCGCCGCCCTGACCGAGGCCACCGGGGGCAGGCAGCTGATGGTCCGCATCGACCGGACCGAGCTGTCCAAGAACATCGTCCGCGGCCTGGCTGCCTACCGCGAGCTGCTGACCGCCCACCCGGAACTGCACGGCCAGGTCACCCACCTGGCCTTCGCCTACCCGTCCCGGGACGACCTGCCCGAGTACCGCGCGTACACCGAAAGCGTCCAGCGGATGGCCGCGCAGATAACCGAGGAGTTCGGCACCCCGTCCTGGGATCCGCTGATCCTCGACCTGAAGGACGAGTACGCCAGGTCCCTCGCCGCCTACCGGGTGGCCGACGTGATGGTGGTCAACCCGATCCGCGACGGCATGAACCTGGTGGCCAAGGAGGCCCCGATCGTGTCCGGGCGCGACTGCGCGCTGGTGCTGTCCAGGGAGGCGGGGGCCTGCGCCGAGCTGGGCCAGGACGCCCTGGTCATCAACCCGTTCGACGTGACCGCGACCGCGCGGGCCATGTATGAGGGGCTGACCATGCCGCGCGCCGAACGCGCTAGCCGCTGCGCGGCCCTGGCCCGGGCCGGGGCCGCGCTGCCGCCTGCCCGCTGGCTGGCCGACCAGCTCAGCGCGCTCAGCTGAGCCGGCCGGCCAGCCAGTCCAGCAGGCCGACCACGCCGGCCGGGCCGTCGACCACCAGATCGGCCGCCGCGGCGAGCTCGGTGACCTCGGCCGAGCCGCTGCACACCGCGACACCCGGTATGCCCTGGCTGCGCAGGTCGCCGATGGCCTGGAACGCCGGCAGGTCGCCGACATCGTCTCCGCAGAACAGCACGACCCGCGAAGCGCGTTCGGAAACGACGGCTTTGAGGGCCGCGCCCTTGTCCATCCCGCGCGGCCGGAGCTCGATCACCATCCGGCCCGGCTGCGCTTGCAGGCCCTCGGCCTCGGCCAGCTGCTCGAGCGGGGGCCGCAGCAGCCGCAGCGCCGCGTCCGGGTCGGCGGTCCGCCTGGTGTGCACCGCGACCGCGTCGCCCTTGTCCTCGGTCCAGGTGCCGGGGGGCGCGCCGGCCGCGGCGAGGACGCCGGGCAGCCGCTCGCGCGCGGCCGCAACCCCCGGCGGAGTGGGCCGTGGGGCGACCTGGCCGCCGGACCAGCGCTCGAAGCCGTAGTGGCCGAGCACGAGCAGGCCGGGCACGTCGGCCAGCCCGCCGTACTCCACCGCCTTGGCCGCCGGGCGGCCGGTGATGATCGCGAGCGTGCCGACCCGGCGGGCCAGCGCGCGCAACGCCGCGACCGCGCCGGGCTGAGCCCGCGAGTCCCTGGGGTCGGCCACGATCGGCGACAGCGTGCCGTCGAAATCCAGGCCGACCAGCGCCCGGTCCGGGCCGGCCAGCAGCGCCGCGAGGCCCGTCCGTCCTGCGGCGGACCGGGGCAGGAAGCCAGCAGGGACGCCGGCCAGCAGAGCGGAATCGCCCGGCGTGCCGCGATCGGTACCGCCGCCGCGATCGATACCGCCGCGATCGGTACCGCCGCCGGGATCAGCGGGCTTCATCGGACCGCGCCGGACGCACGGAGCGCCGCCGGGCTCGCCTGGCCCGCCGGGCTCGCAGCCGCTTGACCAGGACAGGATCGAAAGCCGCGGCCTCAGGCCGGTCGATCAGCTCGTTGAGCAGCTGGTAGTACCGGGTGGCGGACATCGCGAAGCTCTCCTGGATCTCCAGCTCCTTCGCCCCCGGGCTCGGCCACGCCCGGCGCTCGAACGCCAGGATGCGCATATCGCGCTCCTGCAGCACCGTCATGCCACCTCCTGCGGGCTTGCTCCGGGCAAAACCATGGTAGGCGGTCTATGCGGACGGCCGCCGACGACGTACGCTCACCCTTCGTGGCTTCCATCGACTGCATCTCGTTCATCACCGACTACGGCCTTGAGGACGGTTTCGTGGCCGCCTGCCACGGGGTGGCCGCCCGGATCGCGCCGGGGATGCCGATCATCGACATCACGCACCTGGTGCCGCCGGGCGACGTCCGGCGAGGGGCGGCGGTGCTCGCGCAGACGTTCCCGTACCTGCCGGCCGGAGTGCATGTCGCGATCGTGGATCCCGGCGTGGGCACCGCGCGGCGGCCGGTCGCGATCAGCGCCCCGGGCGGCATCTTCATCGGGCCGGACAACGGCCTGCTGTCCTGGGCCGTGGCGGCGGCCGGCGGGGCCACGCACGCGTACCAGCTGACGAACGGCGAGTTGTGGCTGCACCCGGTGTCGGCCACCTTCCACGGCCGGGACATCTTCGCCCCGGTGGCCGCGCACCTGGGCAAGGGGACCCCGCTCGCCTCCGTGGGCGACGAGATCGACGTCACCGACCTGGTCAGCCTGCCCGCGCCGACGAGCCGGGTGCACGACGGGGAAGCCGAGGGCGAGGTGATGTCGGTGGACAGGTTCGGCAATGTCCAGCTGTCCATCGCCGCATCGGATGCCGGCCGGATGGGGATCAGCCTCGGATCCGCGATCGTGGTCCGGGCAGGCCGCCGCCAGCTGACCCTGCCCTACCTGGAGACGTTCGCCTCGGTGGCGCCGGGCGAGCTGGTCGCCTACACCGACAGCGCGGGGCTGATCTCGCTGGCGGTCAACGCCGGCGACGCCGCCGAGCAGCTCGGCCTCCCCCCCGGTGCGCACGTCCGGCTCAGCGTCACGCCCGCCCAGTAGCCCCTCCCCGCCACGCCGCCACCCCCGCTGCCCCGCCGCACTCTTCATGCAGTACGGCGGGACAAACTGGGGCAAATGGGGACAGAAGTGAGCCACGGCGCATGATAAGTGGAGATGATCACCCCGTTGGGGCGGCCGGCGGCTAGGGACTAGTGCCGTGCGGCGAGTTCTTCTTTGCGGGTGCTGGCGTAGATGGGCACGTACTCCTGACCGGACAGGTCCTGGATGGCCCGCATCACCTCATCGGTGATGGCCCGCCGCACCTTGGCCACCGGCCCGTCGAAGGCCTCGGGGCGCAGTTTCAGCGGCTCGCCGATGATGATCTCGATCCGGCCTGGCCGGGGAATCGTGCGGCCGGGCGGAAGTATCCGGCTGGTGCCCTTCATGGCCACCGGGATGACCGGTACGCCCGAGTTGACCGCCAGCCAGCCGACGCCTATCCGGCCACGGTAGAGCCGCCCGTCCGGCGACCGGGTGCCCTCGGGGTAGATGCCGAACAGCTCGCCGGACCGCAGCCGGTCCAGCGCCGCCTGCAGCATGTCCTGCGCGGCCCGCGGGCCGGTCCGGTCCGTGGACAGCTGGTTGGTCGCGCGCAGGTAGGCGCTGGTGAACCGTTCGATCAGCCTGGTCCCGGTGAAGTATTCGGCCTTGGCGGCGAAGGTCACCGTCCGGTCCAGCATGAACGGCAGGTAGATCGAGTCCAGGATGGACACGTGGTTGGACGCGAGGATCGCGCCGCCGGTGGCGGGCACGTGCTGCGTGCCGGTGATTTTCGGGCGCCCGAGCAGCTTCAGGAACGGGCCGGCTACCGCCCTCGAGACCTGATATTGCACGGATGTTCCCTTCGGATGCCCACTGGCTCACGGCGGTAGGTCAGGCTCCAAAATAGCCTGTCGCGTCACTGGCCCGTGCCTGCGCTCACGGCCCTGCGGTGCGCTCGCCACGATGGCGATCGCCAGCGGCAGCACCAGCGGCAGCATGGCTCCGGGCACGGCGACCCCGGAGTCTTCGGCGAACCAGCCGAGCACCGCCACCACCCAGATCGCGGTCAGGCTGATGCCCAGCAGCGGTACCGCCTGCCGGGCGCGATTCAGGGCTCCGGCCAGCGAACCATTGCGGGCGCAGCAGCAGCACGCCCAGCGCGATGACGGCCACCGGGATGATCAGGTTGAACGGGGTGGTGGTCAGCGAGCTCAGGTTGGTGCTGATCTTGCGTTGCAGCGTACCGCCGCCCTGGCCGTGCAGCGCCTGGCCGGCGAAGGCTCCGATGTCGGAATGACCGGTCATCGGTACGAAGTAGTTCACCAGCGCGAACACCGCGATCACCAGTGCTCCGCTGACCGCCAGCAGGGCCACCCGGCGCCAGGTGATCCGCACGCCCGCGACCGCCATGATCAGCAACAGCAGGCCCGGGACGACCGCGATCGTCCCGCCGACCTTGCCGCCGAAGCCAGGCCAGCCCGAGGCCACCACGGCGAACAGGGCTACCGCCGACGCTGCAAGCACCGCCTGCCCCCGCGGGCCGCGCCAGCCGGTCCGGCCGGCTGGGTGCGCGGACCCGCGACGCAGCAGCAGCGAGGCCAGCCACGCGGCGCACAGGATCGCCGCCGCGCCGTAGATGCCGACGGTGTTGTTGTCCTCGCCGTAAAACCGGCCGCCCCAGAGCACGTTGAGCCCGAAGGGCGTGTTCAGTTCCAGCCTCGACCCGGTCATGACGTCCAGCCCGACCACGGCTACCGTGACGCCGCAGACGATCCCCGCCGGGCCGAGCGGGTCCCGCCGCCAGGGCCCGGTCAGCGCGATCGTGGCCAGCACGGCCGCCCAGGCCGCCGCCAGCACGTAGAGCAGGACCGCCGGATGCGGGAGCATCCACCAGGGCACCAGGCTGGCCAGGAACGTGCCGGCCGGGACGCAGGCTGCTGCCACTCCAGCCGTGCGGGCGGCGGCGCGGCGGCGCGGCGCGTCTCTGCGGCCCGCGCCACAGCAGCGCGATGAGCCCGAACGCCACGGCCTCGGCCACCGCGAAAATGGCGAAGAACCAGCCGAACGTCGTCCGGTAAACCTGAGCCGCGGTGTCCTGGCCGACCAGGGCGCGGATCTGCGCGGACAGGCCGCCGCGATCGCCGCGGGTCAGGTCCGCGCCCACCGCAGCCGGCGGAACCGGCAAGCCGCGCCAGTGCAGCACGCTCGCGGTCACGTCGGTGAGCCTGAGACAGTCCCGGCTGGCGGGTCGATGACGTGTTGAGCACGCCCGCCGCGTAGCCGGGGCCGTCCACCACGATCAGCCGCAGGTGCGGGGACAGGTCATCCGCCGGGGCCGCGACCACGAGGATCGACCCGGCAGGGAGTTCCTGCTCGATCCGGCGCAGCGCCTGATCGTCGGCACGGACCTGGCGGCGCGGGCCTTCGCGCCGCCGGGGCCGACGCGGCTGGCACCGGCCCCAGGTCCACCACCGTCAGCGGGCACCGGGCGAACGTCGCCCGGGTCGCGGCCGACACCGACGGCAGGTAACCGGAGACCCTTCCGGACGGGCTGGCCAGCGCCAGAGCGGCCCCCGGGCCGATGGCCGTCGAGCACCGGCCGGGACCGGCCGCGCGGGCGAGCAGCCCCCAGTCCGGGCTGTAGTGGAACTGCCGGTTGTAGGCGATCAGGGCGGGCATCTGCCGGATGTCCGGCAGAGGCTGGCGTGGCGCCGGATGCGGCGTGGTCCGCCGTCACCGCGGGAAGCGCGGTGCACGTGCCCCGGAGTGCGCGTGCGCGCACGCCGGCCCGGGCGCCCGCGTTCAGGGTGAGCCAGCCGTCGGCCGGGCACGTCAGCGACGAGATGGCGTGGACCACCAGGTTGCCCACTGATCCGGCGCCAGCCAGCCGCCATAGCGTGGGGGTGGCCGCGGCCGACACGTCGCTCCAGCGCAGGCCGGGGACACCCACCAGCACGACCGGGTGCGCCGCCGGGGGCGACTGCGCGGTATTCGCCACCGTCGCGGCATCCGCGCTCGGCTCCGTCGGAGCATCCGCGCTCGGCTCCGTGGGGGCATCCGCGCTCGGCTCCGTCGCGGGGCTCGCCGCTCTCGCGGCATCCGCGGGCGCGGCTGTCGCAGCCTCCGCGCGCGCGGCCGTCGCGGTGACGGTGCCCAGGGCGGCAGCGAGCAGCAGCGCCGCGACCGGAAACCTCTTCACCTGTCCAACCGTATCCGGCCGGGGCCGCGGCCAGCCTTGTCTCGCGAACCCGGCTGGCCCGCCCCCGCGCCAGCCCGTGGTGCGGCCGACCCCGGACCGGCCCCGGGGCTCGACACCCGCAGCCACATCCACAGGCCGACCGGGTAGAGGTAGTAGCCGAACCGGGTGGACGGCGCGAGCGCGAACAACAGGGCGAGGCCGATGATGAGCCGCCACGTCGCGCTGCGGACGTCCCGCACCGGCCATATGACCAGGGACATCACGATTCCCAGCCCTGCCAGCGCCAGCAGCCCGGTGGCGGCCAGGTGGCCTGCGTGCCCGGTCTGGGCGAGCAGGACTCCGGGCAGCGGGCTGGTGGCCGCGGACTTGACGCTGGCCAGGCCCAGCGGGAACAAGACCGTGTTGTCCCAGAGCGCCGCCGGCGACACCGCGGCGACCGGCCCGATGAGCAGGACGAGCGCCGCCAGTACCGCGGCCGAGAACCGGGCCAGCGCGTGCCTGCCGTCCCGGCCGCCCACCAGCACCGCGGCGATGAGCACCGCCGGCCAGGCCGTGGCCTTCATTGCCGCGGCGAGGCCGAGCCCCGCCCACCCAGGCCTGTACCGGCGACTCGGGACACCGGCCGGGTCTCGCGCGCCGTTCGCGACAACAACCCCAGCCCGAGGCACATGAGGCCGAGAACCGGCACGTCATCGCCGCCGACGGCGAGCGGGAAGGCGATCACCGGCGTCGCGGTCACCAGCGCGGTCCAGCGGCCGCTGTCCGGTGTGCCGACGGCCCGCAGGGCCAGCCAGAAGACGGCGACGAACGCGACGGCGAACCAGATCCGCGGGTCGGTAAGCGGGGCGCGGCCGCCCGCCGCCCGGCCCAGCCCGAACAGCATCATGGCCGGCAGGTACGGGTTGTAGGCTTCCGGGTTCTGCGTGCCGGCCAGCGTCGCCACGCCGAGGTAGGGGGTGCCGTGCTGGATCAGCAGCCAGGCCCCGTGCGAAATCACCCGGACCTCCTGCAGGGCCCGGTTCTCGGCCACCAGCCAGCCCAGCGGAGCCGCCAGGCCGCCGCCCAGGCTCAGCAGCAGCGCCGAGATCCCGGCCGCGTCGCGGCAACGCGGCGGCCAGGGCCGCGGCGGTGTAGCAGGGCGCCGCCACGACCGCCCAGCTGTGCTGCACGCCGCTGCTGGCCAGCAGCGCGACCGCGGCCGCGTACCCGGCGCAGGCCAGGAAGAGAGCCACCAGCCAGCCCCTGCCGACCGCGGCCAGCGAGCCGGGCGCCGGCTCGCCGCCGTGGGAGGTCGCGCCCTCGGGTGCCGACGTCAGCGCGGGCACGCGATCCCTCCCTCCGCCTTGATCGTCACGGCTGGGGTGGTGCAGTGAAGGACGGTCCGGCGTCGGGTAGCCTCTGCACCGCGCGTCCTCGCGGCCTGCGAGCGCGGACGCGACCCTCGGTCACTTGGTAGGTTATGGCCAGCCGGGAGGCCGTCACACCATCGGAATGCCTGATGCGAACGCCCAAGATACCTGCCGGACGTGCGGCGGAGATCCGGGCCGCTGCGGCCGGCGCCACCGATCATGCGGCCGGCGGTGAGGTGACCGTGCCCCCGGCGACTGAAGCCAGCATGACCGAAGCCCGCGCGAGCCAGGCCCGCACGGGCGAGTCCCCGGCAAGCCAACCCCCCGCGAGCCAACCCCCCGCGAGCCAGGCCCGCACGGGCGAGGCCCCGGCAAGCCAGGCCCCCGCGAGCCAGGCCCCCGCGAGCGAGGCCCGCGGAAGTGAGGCCCGCGCGAGCGAGGCCCGCACGGGCGAGCAGCCGGCCGGGGGCCCGGCTGCGGCCGGTGGCCGGGCTGCGGCGGGCGCTGCGGGCGCGCCGAGACCGGGCGGCAGGCTCCGCGCCGGGGCCGGGCGGGCGCCCGGGGCGCTCCGGGCGGTGCTGGCGCGGCACTGGCTGATGGCCGTGCTGCTGCTGGCCGGGCTGGTGCTGCGGGTGCTGACCCAGATCGCTTACCGGCCCGTGCTGTTCTACATCGACAGCACCCGGTACCTGTATCACGCCGACGGGAACGACCCGGTCGGCTACCGGGTACCGCTGCGGCTGATCCTGGTGGCCGGCAACCTGGACGCGGTGGCCGCCGTGCAGCACGTCCTCGGGCTGGCCATGGCCGTGGTCATCTACGTCGTGCTGCTGCGCCGCGGGTGCGCGCGGTGGCTGGCCGCGCTGGCCGCCGCGCCCGTGCTGCTCGACGCCTACCAGCTTCAGATCGAGCAGACTGTCATGCCGGACGTCTGGTTCGAGGCCCTGATCGTGGCGGGCCTGGCGCTGCTGCTGTGGCGTCCGCGGCCGCCGTGGTGGACGATCGGCGCGGCCGGGGTCGTGCTCGGATTGTCGGCGACGGTCGCTCAGGTGGGCGAGGTGCTCGTGCTGCCGGCCGTGGCGTACCTGCTGGCCGCGGGCGGCGGCTGGCGACGGGCGCTCGGCCGGGCCGGCCTGCTGTGCGCGGCCTTCGTGCTGCCGATCCTCGTCTACATGAGTATCGCCGCCGCTGTCACCGGCCACTTCCGGCTGTCGAACGCCGGCACCGGCGGGCTCTACGGGCGAGCGGCGGCCGCGGCCGACTGCGCGACACTGCGGGTGCCCGCCAGCCAGCGGGCGATGTGCCCGACCACGGCGCAGAAGGCGGCCCTCGGCGATGACGGCCTGCTGCACAGCCCGGTCTCCCCGGTGCGGCGCTACTACGCCGAGCTTCCCCCGGCCGAGGCTTCACATGCCGTTTCCTCGTTCACCCGGACGGTGTTCACTCAGCAGCCGCTGCAGGTGGCCTCGGCCATCGCCAGGGATGCCGCGAAGCTGTTCGCTGTACGGCGGGTGACCAGCCCCGGCGATACACCGATCTCACGCTGGCAGTTCCAGGGCTCCTACCCCTTCTACTCGCCGCACGCCACGCGGCCCGAAGTCACCGCGGCGATCGGGCAGTTCGGCGGCGGCGCGCCGGCCGTCACCGCGCCGCTGGCCAGGTTCCTGCGCGGCTACCAGCTGGACGGCGGCTACACCCCGGGGCCGCTGTACCTGATCGCCGTGCTGGCCGCCGTGATCGGTTCGCTGAGCCTGGCCGTCCGGCGCCGCGCAGGCCCCGGCGACCGGGAGTCTGCCCTGGCCTGCCTGCTGTTCCTCCTCTCCGGCGCGGCGGTGCTGCTGGCATCTGACGTGCTGGAGTTCTCCTGGCGCTACCAGCTTCCGGCGCTGGTCACGCTGCCGCCGGCCGGGGCGCTCGGGCTGATGATCATCGCAGCCCGGGTCCGATCCCGCCGGCACGGATGATCACGAGCGGGCACCGGCGGTAGAGTTCTGCGGGATGCGGCTGACGGTGCTTGGCGGGTGTGGTGCGTGGCCGGATGCGGGCCAGGCCTGCAGCGGCTACCTGGTCGAGCACGACGGATTCCGGCTGCTGGTCAACCCGGGCTACGCGACCGTGCCGCGGCTGCTGCAACAGGTCACCGCCGACGACGTCGATGCGGTGTTTGTCAGTCACGGGCATCCAGATCACTGCGCCGACCTGAATCCGCTGCTGCGGGCGCGGGCGTTGCGCGATGATCTGCGGCCGCCGCCGCTGCCGGTCTACGCGCTGCCCGGCGCCCTGGACGCGGTGCTGGCACTGGACCGCGCGGGCATGCTCGACAGCGCCTATACGCTGCACGAGTTCGCCGCCGGTGACCACTTCGACATCGGGCCGTTCGGTATCCAAACCCGGCTGCTGCCGCATTTCATGCCCAATGCCGGCGTGCGGCTGGCCGCGGGCGGCCAGGTGCTCGCCTACACCGGCGACAGCGGGCCGAGTCCCGTCGTGGCTGAACTGGCCCGCGATGCCGACCTGCTGCTGGCCGAGGCCAGCTACCCGTCTCAGGTGCCGGAGGACTCGCGACGCTACCTGTCCAGCGCGCGCGTGGCCGGCCGGGAGGCGGCCGAAGCCCGCGCCCGGCGGCTGCTGCTGACCCACCTGATGCCGGGCACGGATCCGGCGGCCGCGCAAGCCGCGGCGAGTGCGGGGTACCACGGCCGGGTCGGCGTCGCCGCGGGCGGCCTGGCCATCGACCTGGCCTGAACTCGCGCCGGCGGCGCCAGTCGGACGGGCGGAGCAGCGGCCGAAGCCGTTCCGGTGTGGTCGCCGCTCAGCTCGCGTCGAGGAACGGCGTAACCAGCGCGAGCACTTCACTTGGCCGGCGCGTCAGGCCGACGTGCGTGGCCCCGGGGAGCACTGCGAGCTGCGCGTTCGGCAGGAGGTCGAACAGCTCCGCCACGTCAGGCAACGGCGAGAAGTCGCGGTCACCGAAGATCAGCAGGGTCGGCGCCTGCAGTGATCGCAGCTCGTCGGTCCACCCGGGGAACTCATGCACCATCGTCGAGTTCTTGGCGGCGAACTCGTCGAAGTGCGCGGGGTCGGGAGCGACCGTGTCGTAGGCGTCGCGCATCTCCTGGAAGTCGGCTGGCGTCGGCAGGCGGTCCTCGCCGAGCGGCACGCTCTCCCGGCCCGGCGGGCGGTGCGCGTCCGACGAGGCGACGATCAGCTTGCCGACCCGGGCAGGTGCGCCGAGCGCGATCGCGTACGCGACGAGACCGCCGAGGCTGAAACCGAAGAAATCGGCCTCGGCGATCTCCAGATGGTCGAGCAGCGCGACGACGTCACCGGCCAGCGCCCCGATCGTCATCGGGCGGCCGGTATCGGCGGTGTGCCCGTGTCCCTGGAGCTCCACCGCGATCACCTGCCTGCTCGCCGCGAGTGGCTCCAGCAACGGCCCGAAATTGAGGTCGATGGTCATCAGGCCACCGTGCAGCAGCACGAGCGGCCTCCCGCTGCCGCGGATCTCGTAATAGAGCTGCAGGTCATTCACCGGTAGGTACGTCATGCCGTCATGACCGTACGCGGGCCGCATTCTCACCGGACCGCCGGCGCCTTGGCTGCGCTCTTGGCCGCCCGGACTGGTCTTGTGCATGTTCCCTGAATGGGGAAGCCACGGTGAAGTCGGTTGATAGGCGGGTGCGGGATGCGATCAACCCGTACTTGCCGGGGTTACCCGGGCAAGCTTTGCGCGGTCACGCCCGCCGTCCGACGGTCAGGTAGCCGACGAAGGTAGCGGTCAGCTGAGGCCAGCCGAGCGAGTCAAGCCGGTGCCTCACCCGGGTGAGGAATTCGGCGCCTCGCGCCTCGCCGAGCGCGCGAGTGCCGGACTGGGTGGCGAGGTTGGCGAGGTAATCCTCTGCACTGCAGGGAATCTGGAACGGGTAGCGCAGACTGGCTACCTCCTCGAACAGGCTTGCGCTCTCGGGCGGGAAGTGCTGTGGGCCGATCTGATCGGGCGGTGGCGGCGGGTTGCCTTCATACCCTGCCGCCCGGTAGTCCGCTTGAACGTCCGTCCAGAAGGGGTCCGCGTTCACCGGCTGTGCCCACAGGCATCCGGCCACGGCCATGACACGCCCGGCCCGCAGTAGCCCGTGCGGCTTGGCGTAACGAAGCCTGGGATCGATCCAGTGCAGGGAGTTGACGGCCACCACAGCATCAAACGCGGCATCGTGGGCCTGCCAGTCCTCGAACGAGCAGGTCACCACTTCGCAAGCAGGGAACGCGGCCAGGCGGCGCCGGGCGATGGCCGCCAGCTCGGCACCCAGCTCGACAGCGGTGACCGATAGCCCGCGCTCGGCCAGCGGCACGGTCGCCTGCCCGGTACCGCAGCCGATCTCGATCACCTGGTCTCCCGCTTCGAGCGCGGCCAGGTCGATCAAGTCGGTGAACAGCTGCGGCGGGCAAACGGGCCTGGTGCGCTGGTAGTCCTCCGCTGCCCTGTCGAACCCGGCGCGCAAGACCTCGCGTCTCGGGTCATCTTCCACGACCGCCCCCAGTGTTCTCCGCACTCCGCATGCCTGTCGTGCCGCAGCCGGGGTCGTCCGGGTCTGCTGTTTGCGCCTGCGTCAGCAAGATCAGCCAGCTTCCCGGCCCTGCCTCGGCGAGCCGCGACCGCTGCGGCGCGGGTCTACAGTACGTCTATGAATCACGGGGGGGTGGTCCCGGAACTGGCCGGACCCGGCGACCTGCCCGCCCTCGCAGCTACGTGCGCCGTGGCCTTCAGCGACGACGCGATGATCCGCTGGCCCATGCCCGAGGCGACCCCAGCGGCGCTGGCCGAGCTGTTCCGGGTGATCCTGGATCCCTATATAGGGTTCGGCTCGTTGTGGAAGACCCGCGACTGCGAGGGCGCGGCCGCGTGGCTGCCGCCCAGCGTAGTCGGGCGGTTCGCGGAGATGGAGCAGTCCGCCCGCGCCGCGATCAACCCGCTGACCAGCGACGGCGGTCTCCGCTATGCGGCGTTCTGGGACTGGCTGGGCGATCACCTGCCCGGCGAGCCCTGCTGGTTCCTCGATGTGGTCGCCGTCGCGCCGGCCGCGCAGGGACGAGGGCTGGGCCGGATACTGGTGATGCACGGCCTGGAGCGGGCCCGGGCGGACGGGTGCCCCGCCTTCCTGGAAACTGGCAACCCGCGCAACGTGCCGTTCTATCAGTCCCTCGGCCTCCAGATCGTCGACGAGCAGCGAGCCCCCGACGGCGGGCCGACGATCTGGTTCATGCAGACTCCGCGCTTACCAGGCTGTTCCGGCCAGCGGGTCCTCGCCATCAGCGCGGCTGCCAGCCAGTGCGACCGCAACCCGCACGAGGCGCTCCCCGCGCTCATCGAGTAGCCGCTCCAGGCTCCCGTCGTCCCGGTCGCGTCCCACGCGGCCTCCCCGCCATTGTCAGGTTCCGGTACCTGGGCGACATCCGGGTTCCGGTACCTGGGCGACGTAGCCGATGGCGGAGTTGTTACGGCGGGGGCGGCCTTTGGGGTTGGCGAACGCGCCGAGCTCGCGGGCGCGGTCGTGGCGGATGGGGTGGATGCGGATGACCTTGCCGTCCTTGGACAGCTGCGCCGAGGCGCCGGCGATGGTCACGTCGATGGGGGTGCGGGACCACATCCGCCCGGCCTGGTAGCTGGTGCCTGCGAAGCTGACCGCCCCGGCGCCGTCGGCGAGGCGGGTGACGGTCAGTCCGGTGGTGGCGTCCCGGGCCCGCCGGGAGACCCGCATCCGGGGCAGGCGGCCGGCCTGGTCGGCGCGCAGCCGCTGGGCGTGGGCGGCGGCCACCGCCCCGGCGTGCAGGATGTCCGCCAGGCCGTCGGCCACGGCCACCTCGGCCGGCTGCCCGGCATAGGTAGCGCCGACCCGGCAGGAGAACCCGGCCAGGGAGATCTTGCCCGCGGCGTTCACCCATCGCGACACCCCGCCCGGCCGGGCTGGCGCCACGGCTGGGGCAGCCGGCGGCTCCGGGTCTGCGGCCGGGCCGTCTGCGGTGATGGACCGGTTAGCCAGCCGGAACCGTTCGATCGGCGGCCGGCCCCCACAGGACTGATGCGGCCGCCCGGCGTTGTATTCGGCCACCCGCCCATCCAGCGCCGCCTGCAACCCGGGAATCGTCGCGAACACCCGGTCTTTCGGGGTGAAGAACTCCCGCCGCATCGTCTTATCCAGCCGCTCCGCCTTCCCGGTCGTGGCCGGCGAGTACGGCGCGGTCAGCAGATGGCGGATCCCGTTGTCCGTGCACACCCGGTCGAACATCACCGGGCCGGGGCCGCGGCCGAAACGCGCAGTAAACACCTTGCCGTTGCCAGTCAGGATCTGCCCGGGTATGCCATTCCGGGCCAGCGCCTCAGTCAGCGCCAGGCACACCGGCCGGGCGGTCGCCGCCGCCACCACCTTTGCGCAGACGATAAACCGCGAATGGTCATCAATGCCGGTGACAACCTTGACCTCGGTGCCGCTGGCCAGATGCACCCTGCCCATCACATCCATCTGCCACAACTCCATCGCGGCGCCCCGCTCCCCACGGCGGTAGTCCTCCCGCCGCCGGCGGCGCCGCCCGGGGGCGAACAGCCCATGACGCACCAGAGCCCGGTACACACCCGCCCGGCCCGGCAACGGCTCCACGCCGTCCCGCTCCAGCTGCCAGACGATCCGTGACGGCCCCCACCCCGGATGCGCCCGCCGCAGCGCCAGCACCCGCGCCCCCGCCACCGCGCTCATCTGATGCGGGCAGCCCTCCGGCCGCGACGACCGGTCCGCCAGCCCCGCCAGCCCGCCATCGCTCGCATACCGGCGCAGCCAGGCATGCACCGTCTGCCGCGCCACCCCATACCGCCGGGCCACATCGGTCACCGGTGCGCCCACATCCAGGACCTCCAGCACCGCCCGGTACCGCTGCCCGGCCACGCCCAGCTCCGCCAGCACACCCCGCTCCCTCCCCGCGACCACCGATGGATCGCAGGCAAGCGCCCAGGCAGCCCAAAAGCCCGCAAGCAGCACGCAGTGTCACGCAGGAACCGGAACTACTGCCGCGCACCTACCGGAACCGCGTCCGCAAACTGTCGCCCGGGAACCGGAACTCAGGTGTCCAGCATCTACCGGAACCGCACACGGCCTCCCCGCCATCACCAGGCAAGGACGACTGGCAGGGAGCGCGCCGAGCTACAGCAGGGATTCGGAAGTCTGCTGTTGAGATGGGAGCCGGCGAGGGGAGTCGAACCCCTGACCTGCGGTTTACAAGACCGCTGCTCTGCCTGCTGAGCTACACCGGCGGGGCAGCGCCATCGTAGCCGACCCGATCGGCGGCGGGCCGCGGGGCGGCGGACGGCCGCACGGCGAGCGCGGCGGGCGCGGTCAGCCGGGGGGGTTGCTTCCGGGGGCGGGCGTGCCACGGCGGCGGGCCGCCTCGTGCAGGGCGATGCCGGCCGCGACGCTCGCGTTGAGCGATTCGGCCGCGCCGATCGGGATCCGGGCGAGCAGGTCGCATCGCTCGGCGACGATGCGGGACAGGCCCCGTCCCTCCGAGCCGACGACGAGCACGAGCGGGCTCTCCGCGATCTCCAGGTCGCTGATGTCCGTGCCGCCGTCCGCCGCGAGGCCCGCGACGAACAGGCCAGCCTGCTGGTAGGCAGCCAGCGTCCGGGCCAGGTTCGGGGCCTGAGCGACCGGCAGCCGGGCCAGCGTGCCCGCCGATGCCTTCCAGGCCCCCGCGGTCACGCCGGCGCTGCGGCGTCCCGGAATCAGCACCCCGTGGCCGCCGAACGCGGCAGCCGAGCGGACGATCGCGCCGAGGTTCCGCGGGTCGGTGATGCCGTCGAGCGCCACGATGAGCGGCGGCTGGCCGGCGTCGGCGGCCAGCGCGATGAGGTCGTCCGGATGGGCGTACTGGTAGGGCCGGACGCGCAGCGCCAGCCCCTGGTGGACCGCGCCCTGGGTCAGCCGGTCCAGGTCGCCGCGGCCCGATTCGAGCACGGCCAGGCCGGCGTCGGCGGCGAGCCTGACCGCCGCGCGGATCCGGTCGTCGGCGTCTGTCCGGTAGGCCACGTACAGGGCAGTGGCCGGCACCCTGGCCTGCAGCGCCTCCAGGACCGCGTTGCGCCCCGCGATCATCTCCGGCCCGTCGCCGCGCCGCGCCTGGCCCGCACCCTGGCCACGGTCGGCGCCGTCCCGGGCGGCGGTCCCCCCGGGACGGGTCGCCGACACCGCCTGCTTCGCTGCCCGCTTCTGCGCCGGGTGGCCGGGCCGCAGGTGCGCCGGCGGAGTCGGTCCCTTGCCTTCCAGGCGGCGCCTGCCGTACCCGCCGGTGCCCGGGCGCGGCTTGCCTTTCTTGCTGACCCCGCCGCGCGCCGAGCGACCCTGCGCGCTCCCGCTGCTTCCGGACCCGCTCAACGCTTCAGTTCCCAACGGGGCCCGGCGGGCGTGTCCTCGATCAGCACGCCCGCGGCCCGCAGATCGTCCCTGACCGCATCGGCAGCCTGGTAGTCCTTGCGCTCCCTGGCCGCCTCTCGCTGGCTGAGCGCCACCCGGACCAGCGCATCGACGACGCCGCGCAGGTCGCCGTCGCGGCCGGCCGCTGCCCACGGCTCGGACAGCGGGTCCAGGCCCAGCACCGCAAGCATGGCGCGCAGCCGGGCCGCCGACCTCAGGGTGCCTTCGCGATCACCCGCGGCGAGCGCGTTGTTGCCGTTCCTGAGCTCGGCGTGCACGACGGCGAGCGCCTGCGGGACGGCGAGATCGTCGTCGAGGGCGGCGGCGAAGGCCGGCGGCAGCGCGGCGCGCGCTGGCTGCCCTGCGTCCCGCAGCCCGTCCAGCTGGCCCGCGGGGGCGTCCTCGGCCGCGGCGGCGCCGAGCTCGACCGCGCGGGTCACGAAGCCCTCGATCCGCCGGTAGGCGGCGGCCGCCTCCGACAGCGCGTCCGGCGAGAATTCCAGCGGCGAGCGGTAATGGGCCTGCGCGAGGTAGTAACGCAGCTCTGCCGGCCGGACCTGATTCAGCATCTCCCCGATGCTCAGCGAGTTGCCGAGCGACTTGCTCATTTTCTCGCCCGACACCCCCACCAGCCCGTTGTGCACCCAGTAGTGGGCAAATTCGTATCCGGCGGAGTGGGATTGCGCGATCTCGTTCTCGTGGTGCGGGAACACCAGATCCAGGCCGCCGCCGTGAATGTCGAAGCTTTCACCCAGGTATTTGTTGGCCATGGCCGAGCATTCAAGATGCCAGCCGGGACGTCCGGGCCCCCACGGCGTCTCCCAGGAGGGTTCGCCGGGCCGGGCCGCCTTCCACAGCGCAAAGTCGCGCGGATCCCGTTTGCCCGCGCCGCTGGAATCGTCGGCAGGCCGCATCTGGTCCAGCCGCTGCCCGGAGAGCTCGCCATACTCGGGGTAGGAATGAACGTCGAAGTAGACATTGCCCTCGGCCGCGTAGGCGTGCTCGCGGTCGATCAGCCGGCGGATCATCGCGATCATCTCCGGCACATGACCCGTGGCCCTCGGCTCCACGTCCGGCGGCAGGCAGCCCAGGATCTCGTAGCCGTGGGTGAACGCCCGCAGGTTGCGCTCGGCCACGGCCCACCACGGGATACCCTCACCCTCGGCAACCTGGAGGATCTTGTCGTCGATATCGGTGACATTGCGGCAGAACGTCACGTCGTAGCCGCTGGCCCGCAGCCAGCGCACCAGGATGTCGAAAATGACACCGGACCTGAGATGGCCGATGTGCGGCGGCGCCTGGACGGTGGCGCCGCAGAGATAGATAGACGCCCGGCCAGGTACGACCGGGCAGAACTCGCGAACCGTCCGGGTGCCGGTATCGTGCAGGCGCTGGGTCACCTGCACAGGCTACGGGATGGACCCGGCCGCCGGCGCTCCGCGACCTCGGCCCGGGGCTTGCGCGCCTGGGTGCCATTCGCACGCAGATTCCCGTTACCGGCTGCGTCATGCTATTCCCCGCCCTGAGCGGGCAGCGTAACCTGGGCGTGCGGCCACAAGACCGTTCTTGTCCACGCTGAATGGCCCTCGCCCGTGAGCGGATACCGTCCGATGCTTTCCCGGCGCGGTTTCCGGCTGACCGTGCTCACCGCGGCCTGCGTCTGCGTGCTGGCCATCGCGGCCGGCGCGTTCGCCCTCTCCTACCCGGGGGTGCGCGACACGGCGCTCGCGGCGGGAGTCAACTCGCGCCTGGCCCGGTTCTATCCCCTGCTGTTCGATGCGGTACTCGTCGTGGCCTGTGCCGCCGCGGTGACATTGCGCGGAGCGCTGCGCGCTTTTGCCTGGCTGGTGGTCCTGGTCGTGATCGGCGCGATCGCCACGGCGGATACTGTGCACGCCATGTCGATCACGGTGCCGGAGCGGCAGCTGGAAGCCACGGTCGCCATCGCCCCGTGGGTCGCGCTGCTGGCCGGCCTGACCCTGCTGGACGCGATGTTCCGCCGCGCCGCGCCGCGGCGGAGGGCGGAGGCCACTGGCCCTTTCCCGGCGAACGGCCGGGCGCCGATGACTGGATCACCGGACTCGCCGGTGGCGCAACCGGGCGGTGCGGCCGTGGTACCGCTGAGCACGCTGCTGCACGACTCACCCGCGACACCCGCCACCCGGCCCAGGACCGCCGCCAGCTGGGCCGCAGCCGACGCCACCCAGGCCAGGACCGCCGCCAGCCAGCTCGCGGCCGACGCCGGCCAGCCTGACGCTCCCGCCAGCGCGCCCAAGACCGTGACCAGCCCGGGTGGGGTTGACCCCGGCGAGCGCATGGTCGCGGGCTCGCCGGTGGCCGCGCAGGCACCGCCGGCGCCGCACGCTCCGGGGCCAGACGCCCCCGGCGACGCCGACGCGGGACCGGCGGCTCCGGTCGCGCACCTCGACAGGATGCGCAGTACCCCCACGCCGCCGGAAGGCTAGCTTCGGGCAGGCTGGGCCCGGGCGGGGATTACCAGCGCCACCGCAATGGCCGCCAGTCCCTCGCCACGTCCGGTGAGTCCCAGCCCGTCCGTCGTGGTCGCGGACAGGCTGACCGGGGCCCCGTCCAGCGCCTCTGCCAGGACCTTCTCGGCCTCCTCGCGGCGCGGCGCGACCTTCGGCGAGTTGCCGATGACCTGAATGGACACGTTGCCTACCGCGAACCCGGCCGCGGCCACGAGCCGAGCCGCCTCGCGCAGCAGCGCGGTGCCGGACGCTCCGGCCCACTCGGGCCTGGCGGTTCCGACATTCGCGCCGAGATCGCCCAGCCCTGCGGCAGACAACAGCGCGTCACACGCCGCGTGAGCGGCCACGTCTCCATCGGAATGCCCGGTGAGCCCGGTCTGGCCGGGCCAGAACAGCCCGGCCAAGTGCAACTGGCGACCCTCCGCGAACGGGTGGACGTCAGCGGCCACGCCCACCCTGGGCAAGGCGTGCTGTTCCCCGGACATCGCTAGCGCCTGGTGAGGGCGCGGTCAGCTGACCAGGACCTCGTCGAGCAGTGCCTCGGCCTTGTCCTCGTTGGTCTTCTCGGCCAGCGCAAGTTCACTTACCAGAATCTGCCGTGCCTTGGCCAGCATGCGCTTCTCGCCAGCCGAAAGGCCGCGCTCCTTGTCACGCCGCCATAGGTCCCTGACGACCTCGGCCACCTTGTTCACGTCGCCGGACGCGAGCTTCTCGAGGTTGGCCTTGTACCTGCGGGACCAGTTGGTGGGCTCTTCGGTATGCGGGGCGCGGAGCACCTCGAAGACCCGCTCGAGACCCTCCTGCCCGACCACGTCCCTGACCCCCACGAGCTCGGCGTTATCCGCCGGCACGCGTACGGTCAGGTCGCCCTTGTCGACCTTGAGGACAAGGTACATTCTCTCCTCGCCCTTGATCAGCCGGTTCTCGACAGCTTCGATGCGAGCGGCCCCGTGATGGGGGTAGACGACCGTATCGCCGACCTTAAATGACATGTGGTAAGTATCCCTTCCGCCTACCAATCATGATAGCACGCGCGGCGGAGTCAATAAAGCCTCACCTTCAATGAAAGTGCAGGTCAGAGAGCTAATTTGAGTCGCAGGAAGGACGGGGCCTGGCCATCTAGGCGCCCGGGGGGCCGCTCCTGCCGGGTGCCGGGATGCTCCCCGGCGGACCCCTGGCGACAGGTCGCCGCGGCCGCGCGCCCGGCTCAGGAGGGCGCTGTCAGCCCAGTTCCCGCCGTGCCGCCGTGCATTCCGGGAGATCATTGAACCCGGTGGCAGAACCGGTTCTCCGGCAGGCACATACTGGAGAGAAGGCGTCCGCTCACGCGGGAGGGGTGCGTGGAACCAGGCAACGATCCCGGCCGGGACGAGTACGGGCTTCCCCCGGTCGACATAGAGATCCCCGATGATGCCAGGGATCTGGATCGTGATGTCCAGGCCTACTACCGGGAGCTGCGAACCCGGCGCCGGCACCTTCGGGTCCGGCGGCTGACCAGCCCGCTGACCCGGCACGGGATGGTCTTGCCCCTGATCGCCGCCTGCCTCGCGCTCACACTGCTGACCGGGAGCCTGCTCACCGTGCTGTCCGGACGCCAGGTCCCGGTGCTGCGCAATCGGGTCTCCCCGGGCCCGACCCATGGGGTGTCGGCCAGCGGGGGACAGCTGCTGCCGGACGCCTCGGTGTACGTGCAGCGCCGCCACGTCCTGCTGCGCGCCCTCGCCCCGGCGGTGCTGGCCTGGGTGCCGGCCGGCTGCGCCAGCTGCGGCCGGGTCCTCAGGCAGCTAGCCAGCCAGGCCAATCAGAAGCACGTCGCCTTCTACTTCGTCGGCCACGACCAGGCCCAGACCACGCCGGAGCTGGTGAACCTCGCCAAGGTCGCCGGGCCCTACAGCCAGGATGTCGTTAATGACACCACCAACGCACTCGGCATGACCTACAGGCTGGGGAGCGTGACCGCGATCTTCGCGCATAATGGCGGCTCGGTCCAAGGCACTGACGTGGTGCGCGGGCTGTTCTCATCCTCAGCGAAACAAAAGTTCGAGACCAGGCTCAACATCCTCGCCAGCGCCAACGCCGCGGCGGGCTCAGCCGGGCCGGCCCGGCCCACGCCGCAGGCTTCATAACCGCGCCACCGGCGGGCCGGCGGCGGGCCGGGCGCGGGCGACCGCTACGCTGTGCGTCGTTCCGGTCCCCCTGCCTGTCATCCAAGGAGCAGCCAGTGAGCCGAAGCCGCAGGCCGTTCAGGCCCATTGGCCGTCTCGCTGTCGTGGTCGCCGCGGCCTGCCTGACCGCCGGGCTGACCGCCTGCGAAGCCGGCAACAACGCCGCGACGCTGGAGTACCACCCGGCGAACGACGGCGCTAACACCACCGCTCACGGAATCGAGATCAATGACGGGTTCGTGCTGGGGGCGCCGATCGGATCGACGCTGGCCGCCGGGCAGAACGCGTCGGTCTTCGTGGCCCTGTTCAACATGGGCCGCGCGGACCGGCTGGTGAGCGCGGACGCACCGGGCACCGCGGCGTCGGTCCGCCTTCCGCCCGGCGGGATCGTGCTGCCCAGCCAGCAGGGCGTCTACCTGACCGGCCCGGCTCCCAGGATCGTGCTGACCAACCTGACCCACCCGCTGGCAGGCGGAGGGGCGGTCCCCGTCATCCTTCATTTCATGAACGCGGGCAGCGTCAGGACGACCCTCCCCGTGATCCCGCGCTCGACGTCTTACGCGACGTTCTCGCCCGCGCCGACCCCGACGCCGTCGGCTACCTCCACCCACCCGAACGGGGCGGGCGGCATCTCGACAGCCTCGCCCTCGCCGTCCGCCAGCACCCCGTAGGGGCTGCGGTCAGCCGACAGGCTCGAACTTGTATCCCAGCCCGCGGACGGTGACGATGTGCCGGGGGCTGGCCGGATCGGCCTCGATCTTGGCCCGCAGCCGCTTGACGTGAACGTCAAGCGTCTTGGTGTCACCGACGTAGTCGGCGCCCCAGACCCGGTCGATCAACTGCATCCTGGTGAGCACCCGGCCGGCATTGCGAAGCAGCACCTCGAGCAGCTCGAATTCCTTCAGCGGCAGCTGTATCTGCTCGTTCCGCGCCGTCACGACGTGCCGGTCCACATCCATCCGCACCGGCCCGGACTCCAGGATCGAGGCGGCCTGCTCGTCGGTCTCGCCGCGCCGCCGCAGCACGGCGCGCATCCTGGCGACGAGCTCGCGGGAGGAGAACGGCTTGGTGACGTAGTCATCGGCGCCGAGCTCAAGCCCGACGACCTTGTCGATCTCGCTGTCCTTCGCCGTCAGCATGATCACTGGCACGTTCGACTTCTCCCTGAGCGTCCGGCAGACCTCACTGCCCGGCAGCCCGGGCAGCATGAGGTCAAGGAGCACCAGGTCCGCCCCGCTGCGGTCGAAGGACTCGATCGCGTCCGGCCCGGTGGGGCAGACCGCCACCTCGAAACCCTCTTTGCGGAGCATGTAGGACAGGGCGTCGCTGAATGACTCCTCGTCCTCCACGACCAGCACGCGTGTCACTGAACTGCCTCCCTGAACGGTTGGGATGCGGGCGGGGCCTGGCTGGCTGTCATGGCGGCGGGCAGCAGCCGCAGCGGCAGCCGCAGCGTGAATGTCGATCCGGCGCCCACCTTGCTCCAGACCGTGACGTTGCCGCCGTGCGCGACGGTGACGTGCTTCACGATGGCCAGGCCGAGCCCGGTGCCGCCGGTGGCGCGCGACCTGGCCGGGTCGACCCGGTAGAACCGCTCGAAGATCCGCTCCCGGTCCCGCTCCGGGATCCCGATGCCCTGGTCGGCCACACTGATCTCCACGGTGTAGTCGGATGCCCGGGTGGTGGTCACCAGGACCCTGGTGTGTTCCGGGCTGTAGTCGACCGCGTTGTCCAGCAGATTACGCAGCGCGGTGACGAGCAGATCTTCATCACCGAGCACGACCAGGCCGCTGTCGGTGGTCTCGACGAGTTCGATCCCGCGGGCGCCTGCCTTCATCCGGCACCGGTCCAGCGCCTCCGCCACCACCGCGTCGAGCTTGACCGGGGCCGGGTCGGGCACCGGCTCGGCCGCCTGGATCCTGGACAGCGTGATCAGGTCCTGCACCAGGCTGGTGAGCCTCGACGCCTCGTACCGCATCCGGCCGGCGAACCTCCGCACCGCCTCCGGGTCATCCGCGGCGTCCTCGACCGTCTCGGCCAGCAGGGCCAGCGCGCCGACCGGGGTCTTGAGCTCGTGGCTGACGTTGGCCACGAAGTCGCGCCTGACCTCTTCCACCCGCCTGCTCTCGGTCTGGTCCTCGGCCAGGACAAGCACCAGCCCGCCGCCGCCGTCTGACGCACCGAGCGGGGCGCCGAGCGGGGCGACGCGCACCGCGAAGCTGGTACTGCGATCGCCGTGCTTGTGATCGGTGACCTCGATCTCGCCCTCGCGGATCTCACCATCCCTGCGCACCTGCCGGGCCAGGGCGAGCAACTCGCCGACGAGGAGCTGATCGCCCTTGACCAGCCCGAACACACGTGCCGCTGAGCTTGCTCGCAGCACCCGGTCCTCGCTGTCGAGGACCACGGCAGAGGAGGAAAGAACCGAGAGAACGGAGGCGATCCCGGCCGGCAGCCGGGCCGACTGAGGACTAGCCTTTCGCGCCTCCTGCGTTCCGTCATTGGTGCGGTTCTTTACGGCCAAGGCGGCTCCCGTCGCCATGTCGCCGAGCGCGGCCACGCCCGGCGACCACCTCAACACCGACGCCTAAATCGTATGCGCCCCTGATCAGCAGGCCATAGGGCCCAAAGTCCCGGCGCGGCTCTTCTCGCAATGTTCACTCGTCGGATGGGGCAGCGCTGCATCCTTTTTGCCAGCAAGACACTCCGGATTATGGCCTATCGGCCCTGATTTCGCACTGCCTCGGCGGCGTCGGCCGCAGCCTGCGGGTCGAGATACCTGCCTCCCGCGGTGACCGGCCTGAACTCGCCGTCGAGCTCGTAGACCAGCGGGATGCCGGTCGGGATGTTCAGCGAGGAGATGTCCTCGTCCGAGATGCCGTCCAGGTGCTTGACGAGTGCGCGCAGCGAGTTCCCGTGGGCGACCACCAGCACGGTATGGCCTGCCAGCAGGTCAGGGACGATCGCGTCCTGCCAGTAGGGCATCAGCCGCCCGAGCACGTCCTTGAGGCACTCGGTCCGCGGCAGCAGATCCGGCGGCAGCGCCGCGTACCGCGGGTCGCCTGCCTGCGACAGCGGATCGTCGTCGGGCAGCGGCGGCGGGGGCACGTCGTAGGACCGTCGCCAGAGCATGAACTGCTCATCGCCGAACTCCTGGCGCGTCCTGGCCTTGTCTTTGCCCTGCAGCGCGCCGTAGTGGCGCTCGTTCAGCCGCCAGGATCGGCGCACCGGCAGCCACAGCAGATCCGCCGACTCGAGCGCGCTGTTCGCGGTCTGGATGGCGCGGGTGAGCACCGAGGTATGCACGATCGCGGGGCGCAGTCCCGCATCCCGCAGCAGCGTGCCCGCGCTGTCGGCTTCCTTCTTGCCCTTGCCGGACAGCCCCACGTCGACCCATCCGGTGAACAGGCCCTCGGAGTTCCAGACGCTTTCGCCGTGCCGGAGCAGCACCAGGGTTCGCATACCGGCGAGCTTAGTGACGTCCGGCGGCGTGCCGGGGAACAGGATGCGGCCTGGCAAGGTTGCCCTGTCGGAGGTGCATGCCCGTGCTGCGACGCGTCCCCCGGCGGATCGCGACGATCAGCGTCCATACATCGCCGCTCGACCAGCCAGGAACCGGCGACGCCGGCGGCCTGAACGTGTACGTCGTCGAGGTAGCCCGGCGGCTGGCCGCGCGCGGCGTGGAGATCGAGATCTTCACTCGCGCGGTCAGCAGGGATGCGCCCGCGGTGACCGAGCTGGCTCCCGGCGTGCTCGTCAGGCACGTGGTCGCAGGCCCGTTCGAGGAGCTGGACAAGGCGGACCTGCCCGCCCAGCTGTGCCATTTCACCCTCGGGGTGCTGCGCGCCGAGGCCGCCTACGAACCGGGGCGGTACGACCTCGTGCACGCGCACTACTGGCTGTCGGGCCAGGTAGGGACGGTGGCGAAGGTCCGCTGGGGCGTGCCGCTCGTGCAATCCATGCACACCCTGGGGAAGGTGAAGAACGCCGCGCTGGCCGCGGGCGACGCGGCCGAGCCCGAGACCAGGATCCGCGGCGAGGCGGAGGTGATCGCCGCCGCGGACCGGCTGGTCGCCAACACGGCGGCCGAGGCGGACCAGCTGGTCGGCCTGTACGGCGCGGACGCGTCCCGGGTCGCGACCGTCAACCCTGGAGTGGACCTGACCGTGTTCCACCCGGGATCACAGCGTGCGGCGCGGCGCCGGCTCGGCCTGCCCGCCGACGCCGTGGTGCTCATGTTCGCAGGCCGGGTGCAGCCGCTCAAGGCGCCGCACCTGGTCCTGCACGCCGCCGCGCGGCTGATCCGCGACGATCCGCTGCTGGCCGGCCGCTGGTCGTGGCCTTCGTCGGCGGGCCGAGCGGCGCCGGGCGGGCCGACCCCGATCAGCTCGCGGAACTGGCGGCCGCGCTCGGCATCTCCGGCGTGCTCCGGCTGGAGCCGCCCTGCCCGCAGCCGGAGCTGGCCGACTGGTACCGGGCGGCGACCACCGTGCTCGTGCCGTCCTACTCGGAATCGTTCGGCCTGGTGGCGGTCGAGGCGCAGGCGTGCGGCACGCCGGTGGTGGCAGCGGCGGTCGGCGGCCTGCGCACCGCGGTGCGCGACGGGGTGTCCGGCGTGCTGGTGCCGGGCCATGACCCGTCGGCCTACGCCCGCGCGGTGCGGGACCTGATCGCCTCGCCCGGCCGGCTGGCCCGGTTGTCGGCCGGCGCGATCGAGCACGCTGCCCGGTTCAGCTGGACCGGCGCGGTGGATCAGCTCATGGGGGTATATACCGGGGCAATGAACGGCGTGGCCATGAACAGTGCGGCCCCGGTAGACGCGTGAGGCCCGGGGTGAGCCCGCAGGCACCTGACGCGGTGATCGAGGCCGCGCTGGCCGAGCTCGGGCTCGACTACGAGAACCCCCGGCCAGGGGCCTACCTGGTCAAGCTGGCCGGGCAGCACAAGCTCGCCACCATGACGTGGCTGATCGTGGCCGCGCACAGCCTGCACGTCGAGGCGTTCTTCTGCCGCCAGCCGGACGAGAATCACGCCCGCTTCTACCGGTTCCTGCTGGAGCGCGGCGCGCGGATGTACGGGGTGCACTTCGCCCTCGATCCGCTCGGCGACGTCTACCTGGTCGGCCGGCTGGCGCTGAGCAGCGTGACGACGGCCGAGATCGACCGGCTGCTCGGCTGCGTGCTCAGCTACAGCGACGACAACTTCGACACCGCTCTCGAGCTCGGCTTCGCCTCGTCCATCCGGCGGGAATGGGCGTGGCGGTCCAGGCGCGGGGAGAGCCTGGCCAACCTGCAGGCCTTCGCCAGGTTCGCCGAGGCCGGACCGGGCGCCGACGGCTAGCTGGACGGCCCGGTGACCGATCCGGGCGGGGGGATGGTTCCCGGCCCGAGGATGCTGCACAGCACCGCGTCGGCATCGGTGTCATAGAGCGGGGCGGCCAGCTTCGGCGGCTTGATGAACGCCGGGCGCTTCAGGTCCACCATGTCGAGCATGTTGTTGGCGTTGGCGTCCCGGAAGGTCATGGCGGGCAGGTTCCACTTGGTCTCCACCAGCTTGCAGATGCTGGCGTGATCGAAGGTCCGGTGCGAGACGTAGTTGCGCCGGGCCCAGGGCGAGACCACCGCGCACGGCACCCGGAACCCGTACCGGCCGAACCCGTCAAAGACCTGCCCCTTCGGCACGTCGGGCGGGATGTTGTCGGGCGGGATCGCCTTGGGCGGCGGTACGTGGTCGTAATAGCCGCCGTGCTCGTCGTAGGTCCATATCAGCAGCGTGGACTCCCAGTCCGGGCCGGACATGACCGCCCGGATGACCTCTGCCGCGAACGCCTCCCCGACCGCGATGTTCTGCGGGTTCTCTTCGGAGTGCGTGCTGTAGTCGGGGTCGACGATGCAGTAGCTGGGCAGGTGGCCGCTGGCGGCGTCGTTGAAGAAGTGCGACAGCGGGAGGACCTTGGTGCCGAAGTTGGCGAAGTAGACGGTCGGGAACAGCAGCGTGGACGGCGTCGTGGAGTAGTAGTTCCGCCACGTGATGTGGTGCGCGTCGAGCAAGTCGAAGATCGTCCCGTTCGGCGGTGCCTCGGACGGCAGGGTGTCGTTCACCACGCCGAGCGAGGTGGCGGCCATCAGGTAGAGGCGGTTCGGGAAGGTCTGGCCGAGCAGCGAGCAGAAATACCGGTCCGCGATCGGGAAGGTCGAGGCCAGCGAGTAGTAGAACGGCTGGTCCTGCTGCTGCCAGTACCCCATCGACACCGGGCCGCTGCCGGACTCGACGAAGCCGTCCAGCTTGCCGTGGTCGTACTGGATGTGGCTGTTCTGCCAGTCCTGCGCCGGGTGGCCGCTCAGCTGGCAGGTGGTGGGCATCCGGAAGGCGTGCTGGATCTTGCCGTTCTGGTACGGGTTGGTCGCGGTCGGCTTGCCGTGCTTGCCGACGGTAAAGCCGTCCGCGCCGGGCCGGTTCAGCAGGCCGAGCTTGTTGTCGTAAGAGTGGTTCTCCATCATGAGCACCACGATGTGCCGGATGAGCGGAAGCGTGTCCCGGCCGGCCGGCAGATCCGGGTAGGGCCGCGATCCGGGCTTGCGCAGCCCGGGGCCGGCCCCGGGCGTGCCGGACGGCGCCCCGGCGTGCCGGGCTGGCCCGGCCGCCCGCCAGGCGCCGGTGCTGGCTGCCGTCCCTGCGGCGAGCCCCGCCGCGAGCAGTCCGCGCCTGGTGGGCCCGTGGCCGCTGTCCGGCTGGATGTCCCGCATGCCCATGCTGGTCCTCCTGTTGCTGCGCGCCCGTGGGTCGCAGGAAGTCTGCCAACCCGCTGCAAGCGCCACAAGGCCCACGGGTGACCGGCGGGCGACAAGGTCGCGTCCGGTGAGCCAACCGGCGGCCGACCGTAGGATGGCGGATCATCGCGAGGAGGCGGTCGGATGGGGCCATTGCACGGTGTGCGAGTCGTCGAGATCGCAAGCCTTGCCCCGGCGCCGTTCGGATGCATGGTCTTGTCGGATCTGGGCGCCGAGGTGCTGCGGGTCGACCGCGCCGGTGCCCGCGGCCTAGATGGCGGGGCGCCGGCCGGCCCGCTCGCCCGCGGCCGCCGGTCGATCGGCCTCAACCTCAAGGACCCCGAGGGCATCCGCCTGTTGCTGCAGCTGGCTGAGCGGGCCGACGTGCTGGTGGAGGGGTTTCGCCCGGGGGTGGCCGAACGCCTCGGGTTCGGCCCCGATGTGTGCCTGCGGCGCAACCCGCGGCTGGTCTTCGCCCGGATGACCGGATGGGGGCAGCAGGGCCCGCTCGCGCCGACCGCCGGGCACGACATCGACTACATCGCCGTGTCCGGGGTGCTGCACGGGATCGGGCGGGCCGGCCAGCGTCCGGTTCCGCCGCTTAACCTGGTCGGCGATTTCGGCGGCGGCGGCATGCTGCTGGCGGTCGGCGTGCTCGCGGCGCTGGTCGAGCGGGAGCGCTCCGGCCTCGGCCAGGTGGTCGATGCGGCCATGGTTGACGGCTCTGCCCTGCTCAACTCCTTCCTGTACGGCCTGCTCGGCCGCGGCCTGTGGACCGAAGAGCGCGGCACCAACCTGCTGGACGGCGGCGCGCCGTTCTATGACACCTACCAGACCGCGGACGGGCGTCACGTCGCGGTGGGCGCGCTGGAGCCGAAGTTCTACGCGGACCTGCTCGCCGGGCTCGAGCTCGACCCCGCCGACCTGCCCGGCCAGTACGACCGGTCGGGATGGCCGGTGCTGCGGGAACGGTTCGCGGCGGCGTTCGGCGCGCGGACCAGGGACGAGTGGGCGGAGAGGTTCGCCGGGTCGGACGCGTGCGTGGCCCCCGTCCTGACCCCGGCCGAGGCTCCCGGCCACCCGCACAACGCCGCGCGCGGCACGTTCCTGCCCGGCGATGACGGGATGCCGCAGCCGGCGCCGGCGCCGCGGTTCGGCCGCACGCAATGCCCGCCGCCGCGGCCGCCGGCCGCACCGGGGGCGGACACCGGCGCGGTGCTCGCCGAGCTGGGGCTGTCCGGCGAGCAGATCGCGGCCCTGCGCGCCGCGGGCACCGTGGCCTAGCCGAGCGGGCCGGGTCCGGGCGGCTGGCCGGGTCCGGGCGGCTGGCCGGGCCGCCCTCTCACCCGGCCTGTCCGCGACGCGCGTCGGGCGGCTCGGCGGCCTCGCGGCGGCGCCAGTCCTCGGGCAAGGTGGCCTCCAGCACGTCATCGACCGTGATGACGCCCAGCATGTGACGGCGGTCGTCCACGACCGGGATCGTGATCAGGTTGTAGTCGCTCATCAGCACCGCGACGTCCACCACGTCGGTGTCCGGGCCGACCCGCACCGGATCGGTGTCGCTGACGTCGCCGAGCAGCGCGCCGGGACCGGCCTGGACCAGCGTGACCAGCCGGGCCACCCCGCGCAGCTGCCCGCTCTCGCTGATCGCGTGCACGCTGGTGAGAGCTTCCGGCTGCAGCTTCACGGCGTGGCGGACCGCGGCGAGTACCTCATCCGCCGGCATGTCCGCGGGCAGCGCGATGTAGTCCACGTCCATCAGGCCGCCGGCGCTGGTCGGGTTGAATCCCATCAGGGTCAGCACCCTGGTGCGCTGTCCGGCCGGAAGCAGGTCGAGCACCGGCTCGCGGCGGCGCTGCGGCAGCTCGGCGATCGCGTCGGCCGCGTCGTCGGCCCGCATCCGGCTGAGCACCTCGGCGATCTCCTGGTCGGAACGAGCGCCGAGCAGCCGGGTGGCCCGTTCGTCGTCAAGCTCCTCGAAGACGTCGGCCTCCAGTTCCGGGTCGGCGTGCACCTGGCGGAGGATCTCGGTTTCCTCGTCCTTGGAGGCGTCCTCGAGCAGGTCAGCGATCTGGGCGGGCCTCAGCAGCCGGATCCGCGCGAACGGGCCGCGCAGCACCGCGCTCCCGGCGTGACCGATCAGCGCCTCGAACTTCCCCTGGTCCTCGAAGACTTCCTGGTCCTGGCGATGACGCCGGCCCAGGCCGAGCCGCGCGAGCAGCCGGCCGGGGCGGCGCCTGGTGGCCACCCCGGACAGCACCCATTCCCCGTCCGGGTCCCCGTCCGGTTCCCCGGCCCGCCGGGTGAGCTGCAGGTCAGCCGCCCGGACCAGCCGGGCGCGCGGCACGTCGATCAGCCGGTGGCCGAGCACGTCGGCTCGCAGCAGCACCTCGCCCTCGCGGCGCTCGAACCTGCGCAGGTCGAGGCGGGCGCTGGTCAGCTTGAGCTCGTCGCCGTCGAAGGAGCTGACCTGCTCGACGGGAATGTAGACCTGCCGTCCCCCGACCGTGCCGACCAGGCCGGTGACCAGCGGATAGCCGGCGCCGCGCAGCCGGACGATGACGTCGGACAGCCGGCCCAGCGACTCCCCGTCGCGCGCCGTGAGCGGGCGCTTGAGCAGCTCGGACAGGCTCAGGGCCTGGCTGTTTTCCGCAGCCGGGGCGGAGGCGGCGGACGGCGTCGCGGTCATCGCAGTGCTCCCTCGGTGAGCAATCACGACATCCCTACCATGTCACGCCGGCCCGGACCGCGAACGCGACCGCGTACGGCACTGGGGTAGCGGTGATATGAAAGCCAGGGACACTATGAACGGGGAGGGCTCAGGAGTCGTGGCCATACGCAGGGCGGCAGATTTGCTCGGCGGGCGCGCTCCTGCCCCGGAAAGCCTGGGGTACTCGGTCAAGCGCCGCCTGCTCGGCAAGCCGCTGGTCAACGAGCAGCTTTCCGAGCAGCGGCTGTCCAACCCGCTCGCGCTCGGCGTGCTGTCGCCGGACGGGATCTCCTCTTCGGCCTACGGCACCGAGGAGATCCTCATCGCCCTGCTCCCGATGGCCGGGCTGGCGGCGTTCACGCTGATACTGCCGATGACCCTGGTCATCTTGTTCGTCATGGTGCTCGTGGTGCTGTCCTATCGCGAGGTCGTGATGGTCTACATCAGGCCGGGTGGCTCCTACGTGGTGGCACGGGAAAACTTCGGCCCGCGGATCGCACAGGTCGCCGCGGTGGCGTTGCTGATCGACTACGTGGTCACCGTCGCGGTGCAGACGGTGGCGGGCACGGCGGCGGTGGTCTCCGCGTTCCCGGCGCTGGGCTCCTACAGCCTGGAGATCACGATCGCGGTGATCCTGCTGCTGTGCGTCGGCAACCTGCGCGGGATCCGGGAGGCAGGCAAGGCGTTCGCGGTGCCGACCTTCCTGTTCGTCGGCATGGTGCTGCTGATGATCCTGGTCGGCCTGGTCAAGGAGATATTTGGCGACCTGCCTCGGATCGACCCGCACGCCCTGCACGGCACCTTTCCCATCGGCGCCGGCACCAACGGCATCGTCAGCGCGGCCCTGATCTTCACCCTGCTCCGCGCGTTCGCCAACGGCGGTGCCTCGCTGACCGGCATCGAGGCGGTCAGCGACGCCGTCGGCGCGTTCCGCCCGCCGGAGGGGAACAACGCCCGCCGGGTGCTCGTCGCCGAGGGCATCATTCTGGGCACGCTCGTGGCCGGGATCTCCTGGCTGGCGCACGTGACCCACGCCACCCCCTTTACCGACGGCACCCCCACCGTCCTCGCCCAGGAGGCCACCCTCGCCTTCGGCGGCGGGTTCGGCCGGGTGCTGTTCTACGTCCTGCAGGCGGCGACCGCGCTGATCCTGTTCACCGGCGCGAACACCAGCTTCAACGGCTTCCCGTTCCTGGCCAGCTACGTCGCGGGCGACGCGTTCCTGCCCCGGTGGCTGCTCAAGCGTGGCCACCGGCTGGTGTTCTCCAACGCGATCATCGTGCTGACCGTGGTCTCGATAGCGCTGATCATCATCCGCGGCGCGAAGGTCAACGACCTGGTGCCGCTGTACGCGATCGGCGTATTCACCGCCTTCTCCATGGCGGGCTTCGGGATGGCCCGGTACCACCTGCGCCGCCGGGAGCCCGGCTGGCGCCGCCGGTTCACCATCAACTTCGCGGCCGGCGTGCTGACCGCGATCGTGGTGGCGATCTTCGCGGTGGTGAAGTTCACCGAGGGCGCCTGGATCGTCGTCGTGCTCTTCGCCGTCGGAGTGCCCGCGCTGATCCGGCTGAACCGGGAGTACACCATGGAGGCCGAGGTCCTGAACACGATCAGCGGCCGGCAGCCGCCACCTGCCCCGGCCTATTCACGCCGTACCGTGTTCGTGCTGGTGGACAGCTTCGACCTGGCCACGCTGGCCGCGCTGCGGTATGCGCGGAGCCTGCGGCCGACCACGCTGCGCGCGGTGCACTTCGTCATCGACAGCACCCGGGCCGAGATGCTGCGCGAGCAGTGGCTGCGCGCGGATCGCGGCGTCGTGCTCGACTTCATCGACGTTCCGGACCGGCGGCTGGTCCGGGCCGCCGCCGAGCTGGTCAGCGAGGAGGCTGCCGACCCCGGCACGCACGTGACCGTGATCTTGCCCCGGCGCAGCTTCTCGCCGCTGCTCGGCCGGTTCTTGCACGACCGCACCGCGGACAAGATCGCCGGGGCGGTGAGCCGCATCCCCCGTTCCGCGGCCACGATCATCCCGTTCGATGTGTCCAGCCGGGTGGAGGTGCTGCAGGAGCGGCAGGCCGCGGCGGCCGCCAAGACCGGACCCGCGGCGCCGCAGGAGGCGGGCCAGGACCCGGACGGCAAGGACGGGAAACAGGGCACCGGGACGCAGGGGGCCGGGCTTCAAGATGCCGGGCTTCAGGACGCCGGGCAGCAAGGGAACGGCCGGCCGGGCGCAGACCAGGCGCGGCCGGGCCGGCCGCTGGCGTCCCGCACCGACCGCAAAGACCGCAGGGAGCGCAGGGACCGCAAGGACAAGGATGGCCTGGCGGCCGCCGACATGGCCGACTACGGGCGGCCCGCGCCGCCGCCGGGGGCTACTCCGATCGGCACCCTCAACAGGCCGGGCCGGGCCACCGTCGAAGGTCGGGTGCGCAGCATTGAGATCCGCCCCGTGGAGCACAACTCCGTGCTCGCCTACGAGATCGCGGACTCCACCGGCGAGCTGACCGCGCTGTTCTACGGCCGGTCCCGCATTCCCGGTGTCATATGCGGTTCACGGGTGAGGTTCCGCGGCTCGGTCGGCATCCGCGCCGACCGCCCGTTCATGGTCAACCCGACCTATGAACTGCTGGCGTCTGGCCCCCCCGAGCCGGGGGACCACAGGAGTACGGGGGACGGCGGCGCGAGTACCTGACCGCGGCCGGTGACGCCGGCTCCGCCCCGAGGTCACGGGGGCGACAGCAGCTCGTAGGTGGGGTTGATCATTCCCGGCATCCCGTCGCTGATGCCGAACGCGCCGGTCAGCCGGATCCTCGCGCCCGGCTCGACGCCGGCTGATGTGCGAACGGCCGTAGAACAGCGCGGTCAGCTGGCCGGTGGAGTCGGCCACCGTGCAGGCCAGCACGCTGCTGCCGCCGCCGGCCGGATCTCCACGCTGTGCACCCGGCCCTCGACGGTGGCCCGGCCCGGCCTGGTCAGGCTGCCGATCGGGGTGCAGATAGCGGACGGCACCGGCCGCCCGTAGTCGTCGTTGTCGGCCTTGCGCCTGCCGTCGCGCGTCGCCTTGGCGGGCCCGCCGCCTGCAGCCGCCCCGGGCTGAACCGTCCCGCCGATCGCGGCCCCGTCGCCTCCGGCCCCGCCGATTCCGGCCCCGTCGGCTCCGGCCCCGTCGCCCCCCGCCGCGGCTTGGCGGGCCGCCGGCCCGGCCCGCTCGGCCTCGCGCTCGTGCAGGACCTCCACCCGGCTCTGCACGTCGTAGGGGATGATCGTGGCCGCCGACCGCGGGATCTGGCTGACCACGCGGGCGATCTTGTCGGCCGTGCGGTCGTGCAGGAAGCGGCCGAGCAGCGGCGAGTAGCTGCGCCGGGGCAAGATCACGGTCACGTGCGTGCCCGGATCCGCGGTCTCCTGGCAGACCAGGTCCGCGGCGGCCCGGGCCAGCCGGCGGTCCGGGCAGTCCACGAATTCCAGCACCACGCCGCGGTCGGCCCTGGTCCAGTCCCGGCGCAGCTTGTCGGCCCGGGCGCTGTCGATCACGAAGTGCACCGCGCGCAGGGTGGTCGGCCGCATGCTCCGCGCGTACCGCAGCGCGGCCAGCGTGGCCAGGTCGAAGCCGTCCACGAAGACGAGCACGGTGCGCCGCGCGTAGTGCGGCGGCGGCGGCGGCTGCCGGCCCTTGATCGTCTCGAGCACCGTGTTCTCCATCCGGTATTCGCGGTTGAGCCGGATCAGCACGAAGACCAGGATCGGCCCGACGACGACGACCAGCCAGGCACCCTCGGTGAACTTGGTGATCGCGAAGATCACCACGACCAGCGCGCTGAGCACCCCAGCGGAGAAGTTGATCACGCGCCGCCGCCGCCAGCCGGGTTCCTTGTGCCGGGTGTGATACCTGGCCATCCCGAAGCCGGCCATCGAGAACCCGGTGAACACCCCGATCGCGTAGAACGGAACCAGGTTGGTGACGTTGGCCCCGACCGTGATGATCAGGGCCAGCGCGAGAACGGTCAGCACGATGATGCCGTTGGAGTAGACCAGCCGATGGCCCCGCTTGGTCAGCCAGCGGGGCAGGAACGCGTCGTCGGCCACGAAGCTGGTCAGGAACGGGAAGCCGTTGAAGCTGGTGTTGCCGCCGGTGAACAGGATCAGAGCGGTAGCCGCCTGCACGAAGTAGAACAGCACCCGGCCGAATCCGCCGCCGAAGATGATGCTGGCCTCCTGCGAGATCACGGTCGGGGTTCCGTCGGTATAGGGGGTGGCGTGGATGATGTGCGCCAGCCAGGCGATGCCCGCGATGAGGAAGGCCAGGATGACGCCCTGGATGACCAGCACCCGGCGTGCGTTGACCCCCTCAGGGCGCCGGAACGCGCTCACCGCGTTGGACACGGCCTCGATCCCGGTCAGCGAGGATCCCCCGTTGGCGAACGCCTTGAGCAGGATGAACAGCAGCCCGAGCGTGAACAGCGTCGACGTGGTCTGGTTCGTGTAATACGTGCCATGCAGGGTGGCCGGGTCCAGCACCGGCAGGTCGCCGAAGGCCCACCGGCCCAGGCCCACGAGGATCATGAGGACCACCGAGACGGAGAACAGGTAGGTAGGCGTGGCGAACGCCTTGCCCGCCTCACGGATCCCGCGCAGGTTCCCGTAACACATGATCAAGATCGCGATCACCGAGATGATCAGCAGGATGTTCGGCCCGATGACCGGCACGTGCTCGAGCCGGGGGAAGGCGGACACGATGGCCGCCGCCCCGGCCGCGGTCTGGACGGCCACCGTCACCACGTAGTCGATCAGCAGCGCGACCGCGGCGATCTGGGCCACCCGGGGCCCGAAGTTCTCCCTGGCCACCACGTAGGAGCCGCCGGTCTTCGTGTAGACCGTGACCACCTCGCGGTAGGACAGCACCACCAGGATGAGCACGAACAGCACGACGCCGGTGACCGGGAGCAGCAGGGTGAAGGCGGCGATGCCCAGGCCGCCCTTCAGCAGCTCGATGAGAATCTGCTCAGGGCCGTAGGCGGAGGAGGAGATGCCGTCCGGCGACAGCACGCCGAGCGCGAGCGGCTTGGACAGCCGCTCCTCGCTGAGCTGCTCGTTGACCATCGGCTTGCCGAGCAGGCGGCGCTTCAGCGTGTACCCCAGGCCTTCGGGCACGGTGGTCACCCGGTTGCCGCCAAGCAGGTTCGCCGCCTTGGTTACGGCCACCGGTCGTCTGCCTCCTCAGGCTGGGATCACCCTCGTGCCTGCGGACCTCGCGACCTGCACGCCGCGCGGTCCCGGCCGCGGGCGTGCCCGCGATCAACCCTTCCACTTGACGCTAGGGCGGCCGGAGCCGTGCCGCTGTCAGCACCGCGTCAAGAGTCATGACGTGGGCGTTAAGGATGCATCAAGATCAGCTGATTTTGCCCGGATCGGGGGTCGACTGGCAGGGACATGACACTCCGCCAGAACCGACGCGGGCTCGCGGCACCGTTCGCGCTGCCGCTGGGTTTCGCGCTGCTGCTCGGCGTGGGCACGGTCGCGGCCGCCCTGGGCGGCAGGCTGTCGGCCACCGGGGTGCTGATCGCCTGCGCGGTCGTGGCCGGCGTCGTGTCCTTCGCGGCCGAGCCGATCTCGGCCCTCCCGCTTGCCCTGATCGGCTGGCTCACCGCCATCGGCTTCTCCCGGCCGCCGTACGCGCAGCTGCGGCCGGCCGGCCCGCTGTCCGAGCACGCCGCGATAGCGATCGCCGCGAGCGCCCTGGCCAGCGCCGGCCTGGGCTGGCTGTACCGCTGGCGCGCCGGACGGTTCACACTAGTAGGCATGGGTATCCCCACGGACGCGGGGCCGAGCGACCCGGCCAGGGCGGCGGGCCATGGCCATGCCGAACGGCCAGCGGCCGGCCTGCTCACGGCGCCGCAGCTGGAGCCGGGGAAGAGCGCCAGCCTGGCCCGGGCCATCGACGCTCGCCGGCAGCTGTACGGGGCGGCACTCGCGCTGGTAGCGATCCCGCTGCTGACCCTGGCGCTCGTGGCGGCCAGGCCGAGTCTCGATCCGGCCGATGACCTGCTGATCTACCTGGTCGTGGTGGTGGCCATCGCGGTCGTGGGCGGATTCTGGCCCGCCGTGCTGGCCGCCGTGGCGTCCAGCCTGCTGGTGAACTGGTACTTTACGCCGCCGCTGCACAACTTCACCATCGAGAAGCCGCGCAACCTGCTCGCCCTCCTCCTGTTCGTGACCGTCGCGGTCTCGGTGAGCAGCGTCGTCCACCTGGCCGCCCGCCGGGCGCTGCAGGCGGCGCGCAGCCGGGACGAGGCCGCCTCGCTGCTCGCCCTGGCGCAGACGGTGCTGGGCGGCGCCGATACGCCGTCCGCGGTCCTCGACCACCTGACCAGCACCCTCGGCGGCCGTGCCGAGCTGCAGGAGCGGGTCGCGAACCGGTGGGTGCCGGTCGCGGCCAGCGGCATCCCCGACCCCATGGACGGCGCCACCCGGGTCAACATCCGGGCGGATCTGGCCCTGCTCGTCGCCGAGCATTCGGAGACGGCCACCCCGGGGCTGCTGGTCGGGTTCGCCGCCCAGGCCGCCGCGGCGCTGGACCGCGAACGGCTGCGTACCCAGGCGGCCCAGGCCGAGGCGCTGGCCGAGGGAAACCGGATGCGCACCGCGCTGCTGGCCGCGGTCAGCCACGACCTGCGCACCCCGCTGGCCTCGATCAAGGCCAGCGCCAGCAGCCTGCGCCAGACCGATGTGCAGTGGACCGAGGCGGACCAGGCGGCCCTGCTGGCCACGGTCGAGCACAACGCCGACCGGCTGGACGCGCTCATCGGCAACCTGCTCGACATGAGCCGCCTGCACGCCGGCTCGCTGGAGCCGTTCCTGCGGCCGACCGCGATCGACGAGGTGGCGCCGGTCGCGCTGCGCGGCCTGGATGCCTCGGCGCAGCTGCAGATGGCGGTGCCCGATGGCCTCCCGCTGGTGCGGGTGGACCCGGCGCTGCTCGAGCGCGTGCTGGCCAACTTGTTCTCCAACGCGCTCCGGCACTCACCGCCGTCGCGGCCGCCGGTGCTGCGGGCCCGGCAGGTCGGCGACGCGGTGCTGCTCGAGGTGATCGACCACGGGCCCGGCGTCCCGGACGCGATGAAGGAACGCATCTTCGAGCCGTTCCAGCGGCTCGACGATCACCGCGGCGGGGTCGGCCTGGGCCTCGCGGTAGCCAAGGGGTTCGCTGAGGGCATGGGCGGAACGATCGCCGCGGCCGACACGTCGGGCGGCGGCCTGACGATCCGGGTGACGCTTCCCATGGCGAGCAGCGGGGCCAAGACCTCGGCCGGGGCCGAGCAGTGACCCGAGTCCTCGTGGTGGACGACGAGCCATCCATCGTCCGGGCGCTGCGGATCAACCTGGCCGCGCGCAAGTACGAGGTCAGCACGGCGACCGACGGCGCCTCCGGGCTGGCCGCCGTGGCCAGGGACCGGCCGGACGTGATGATCCTCGACCTCGGCCTGCCCGACATGGACGGCACCGAGGTGATCCGCGGCGTGCGCGGCTGGACCTCGACCCCCATCATCGTGCTATCGGTCTGGGGTCAGGAGAACCAGAAGGTCGCCGCGCTGGATGCCGGCGCCGATGACTACGTCACCAAGCCGTTCGGCATGGACGAGCTGCTGGCCAGGCTGCGGGCCGCGGTGCGCCGCGCCGCGCCGGCCCCGGACGAGCCGGTGGTCGGCACCGGGCACTTCACCGTCGATCTCGCGGCCAAGCGGGTGACCAGGAACGGGGACGGCGACGTCGGCCTGACCCCTACCGAGTGGCAGCTGCTCGAGGTGCTGGTGCGCAACCGCGGCCGGCTGGTGACCCAGCGGCAGCTGCTGCAGGAAGTGTGGGGGCCGGCGTACGAGACGGAGAGCAACTACCTGCGCGTCTACGTGGCCCAGCTGCGCCGCAAGCTGGAACCCGAGCCGTCCCGGCCGCGCTACCTGCTCACCGAGCCGGGCATGGGCTACCGCTTCGAGGGCTGACCGGCGGCACCGAACGGCCCGCACCGGCACTAGAACGTCATTCTACTTGCGGGTAACGTAGAGCGTGTCACGCTGGGGAGGCCGCTGTGAGCACGTACGACTTCTACACCAAGCCCGTTGAGCGTAAGACCTGGGACGTTCCCGCCGCGGGAGCCACCCGCTTCAACTGGGACTACGACAGCGGCCGGGCCCGCCTGCTCGACCTGTACCAGCGCGGCAAGGACAAGCAGTGGGATGCGACCAAGCGGATCGACTGGGAGCTCCCGGTGAACCCGGTTAACGTCATGGAGCTCTCCGACGACTTCTGCCCCATCTACGGGTCCAGGCAGTGGGACGTGCTGTCGCAGGCCGAACGCGACGAGCTCGGCCACCACCTGAGCGCGTGGCTGTTCAGCCAGTTCCTGCACGGCGAGCAGGGAGCGCTGACGGTCGCGGCACGGATCGTGGAGTCGGTGCCCGACATGGACTCGAAGTTCTACGCGGCCACCCAGACCATGGACGAGGCCCGGCACGTCGAGCTGTACTCGCGGTTCTTGCGCGAGAAGATCGGCATGTACTACCCGATCAACGACGACCTGGCCCGGCTGCTCGCCGACGCGCTCAGCGACTCCCGCTGGGACCTGCCCTACCTCGGCATGCAGGTGCTGATCGAGGGCCTCGCCCTTGCGGCGTTCGGGGTGCACCGGGACATGGCCCAGAACGCGCTGGTCAAGCAGCTGCTTGCCTACGTCATGCAGGACGAGGCCAGGCACGTGGCGTTCGGCCGCCTCGCGCTGCGCGACTACTACGCCGGCCTTACCGAAGCCGAGCGGGCCGACCGCGAGGAGTTCGTGGTCGAGGGCTGTTACCTGATGCGCAACCGGTTCCGCGCCCAGGAAGTCTGGGAGCGGATGGGCTTCGACGTGGCAGAGTGCCTGGAGTTCACCGAGCACTCCCCGGTGCAGCAGGCGTTCCGCACGCTGCTGTTCAGCCGGATCGTGCCCTGCGTGAAGGACATCGGGCTGTGGGGGCCCAAGGTGCAGCGGGCCTACGTCGACCTGGGAGTCATGGACGCGGCGCAGACCGACCTGGACGCCCTGATGAGCCAGGACGAGGAGATCGCCGAGAAGGTGGACGCCGAGAAGTACGCGGCTGAGCTGGCCGGCCGCCAGAGCGAGGTAGCCGCCGTCATCAACGCCGGCTCCGAAGGCTAGTCCCGCTGCACGCCCGTCAGTCAGTCAGTCAGTCAGTCAGTCAGTAGGCGAGGGCGGGTGACTGGTGGATGCAGGTAGCAGAGGTGAGGGCGGTGCCGATGAACTGGGCCACGTCAGCCCGGGCGATCTTGCGGCCGCCGGGCGCGGGGTAGTCGGCCCGCACCCGGTACTCGCCCTTGGCTGGCTCGTTGACCAGCCTCGTCGGCCGGACCAGCGTCCAGTCCAGGTCGCTGTCCCTGACTACCTGCTCCATCCGGCGCACATCGGCAAAGGTCCGCGCGAAAATCCGCGGCAGGGTCTGCTTGACGAGCCAGGACATGTCCGGGTCCCCGGTCACGAACGCCCCGGCCGCCGACACGCTAACCAGCCGGTGAGCGCCGGTCTTGTCCATCCCGTCGATGATGTTCGACGCGGCCGGAGCGAGCAGTTCGGCCCGGCGGAAGCCGTCAAGCCCGCGCGGGCCCAGGGCGGACAGTACCGCGTCCGCCCCGCAGATGACCCCGGCCACGGTGACCGGATCGAGCACATCGCCCCCGGTCACGGTCAGCCCGTCCCGCGGCTGCAGCGCCCCGGGGTTGCGAGCCAGCGCGTGCACGTCGTGACCGGCGTCGATGGCCCAGTTCACGAGGTGGCCGCCGATGCGTCCGGTGGCCCCGAAAATGACCAGCTTCATGACTTCCTCCTTCTTGGGGTCACGGCCGCGCTTAGCGGGCGCGCCGGTGCAGCGCCCGGGCGCGTTCGGTAAGCCCGGTCAGCGTCCGGGTGGTGATCTCGATGTCCTGCGGGTCGAAGGACTCGACCAGCTCGGCTATCAGGGCGGCTACCGATCCGCGGATCCGCGCCCGCGCGCTCTGCCCCGCGGCGGTGAGGGCTATCTGTGCGTCGCCGCCGTCCGGGCCGCTGACCTCGTGCATGAGGCCCGCGGCCACGATCTCGTCCAGCAGCGCCGCGGCGGCCGCGTCGTCCAACTCCAGCTCATCGCCGAGATCCCGGCGGAAGGCTGCCGCGGCGGGCGCTGGCTGGAGTGCCGACAGCCGCTGGAAGGCGTACCAGGTCAGCTCCGGCGTGCCGGTCTCGGCCAGCACGTCCAGCAGCAGCCTGGTCATGGCGCGCTCGGCCGTGCCCAGCGCCGGGGGAGGCCGGCCGCTCCGGAGGCCGCCGCGGTGCCGCCCTGGCTGGCTGCTACATCGTTCGTGGTCTTGGTCATCGGTTCTCATCCCTTCGCAGGCAGTGCCTGAGTGTCGGGTACGGGCTGGGTGTCGGGCGGGGCGGGTACGGGCTCGGTGTCGGGGACGAAGCGGGCGGCACCTTTTCGCGTTATGCTAGAGAACCTACCATCTAGTTGGATTGACATCTAAGTTAATTAAATAATAGGGAGCCGAGCATGTCGTGGGAGATGCCGGGCAAGGGCCAGCCGGGCCGGCGCGGGCTTGAGGTGGCATTCGAGGAGTCGCTGCGCAGGACGAGTTCGTTCATGCACCTGATGAGCCAGGCGGCGGCCGAGCGCATCGGCATCAACCCGACCGACCTGAACTGCCTGAATATCCTCAGCCTGGGCGGCCAGCTCACCGCGGGCCAGCTGGCCCAGGCCACCGGGCTGACGACAGCGTCCATCACCGGCGTGGTGGACCGGCTGGAGGAGGCCGGCTACGTGCGCCGCGAGCGGGACGCCAGCGACCGCCGCCGGGTGGTCATCCACCTCATCGTGGAGCCGGTACTGCGCGACGTCGTCACGGTCTTTGCTCCCATGATCGCGGCGTGGAAGAAGATCGCCGACGGCTACACCGACGAGGAGCTGGAGTTCATCCTCGGCTTCCAGGCCGCGACCGAGCAGGTGCTCAGGGACACCATCGCCAGTCTCCGCGGGCCGGACAGCGCCGCACCGCGCCAGGGACGGCAGGCGCCGGCCACCTGAGGCGCCCCCGGCCGCGACGGTTCGGCGGCGCCCTCGCCGTCCGCGCCGGCCCGGGCCGCCGACGGCCGGCCCGGACGCCTACAGCCTGCCCCCGCTCAGCGGCGGCCGAGCCGCTCCAGACGCCGGAAAGATCGCTCGCTGCTGCGGGCGCCCAGCCAGCGCAGTGCTCCCGGGGCGATCCTGGACAGCGCGTAGCTGACCCGGGCCTCCGCGTTGACTGGCACTACCGCCCGGTTGCCCAGCACCGAGCGCAGCACCGCGGCCGCGACCTTCTCGGGCGGGAAGCCGCGCATCTGGAAAGCCTTGGCCGCTCCGGCCCGGATTCGCTGCTCGGCTTCCGCGCCGGTGCCGGCGTAGTGCGCGGCCTGCCCGATGCCGGTGCTGGTGAAACCGGGACAGATCGCGCTGACACCCACTCCGGTTGGCGCCAGCTCGGCGCGCAGGCAGTCGCTGAGCATCCGCACGGCCGCCTTGGTCGCCGAGTAGGCGGGCAGCATGGCGGTGGGCGCGAACGCGGCCGCCGAGGCGATGTTCACCAGGTGACCGCCCTGGCCGCGCTCGACCATCTGCGCGCCGAACAGCCTGCAGCCGCGCGCCACACCCAGCAGGTTCACGTCGATGATCCGCTGCCAGTCCTCCTCGGTGTGCTGGAGGAAGGATCCGGCGATGGCGATCCCGGCGTTGTTCACCACCACGTCGGGAACCCCGAGCGTGCCGCGTACCCGCTCCGCAAACTGCCCCATCTCCTCCGGGCTGGTCACGTCCACCTGGTAGGAGTGCGCCGTCCCGCCGCGGCCGCGGATCAGCTCGCAGGTCCGTTCGGCTGAATCGTGGCTGAGGTCAGCCGCTACGACCTCCGCGCCGTTGGCGGCGAAGGCCAGGCAGACCGCGCGCCCGATCCCCGCTCCCGCTCCGGTGACGACCACCAGATTCCCGCCGAACGGCTGCCGGCCGGGACTGGCATCGGCACGCTCGAGTTCGCGGCTGGCGGGCTCCCCGTCCGCGTGCGCGGTGAACTCGGCGATCCACCCGGCAAGCTGCGCGGCATGGGTCCGCTGGATCCAGTGCGGCGCGCGGACGCGGCGCAGCCACAGCCGGGACGCGTATCCCCGGGCCGAGAGCTGGGTCTGCTCGGCGATGTAGCGGTCGCCGGACGCGATGATCACCTGGACCGGGACGTTGACCTTGGCCGGCCTCGGGCGGGACGTCCGCCGCATCATGTTCGCCCGGTACAGCGACAGGCCGTTGATCCCGTCCTGGGTGATCGTGCCGGCCGGATGGCCGGGACGCGGGCTGGTCCCCTCCGCGGCGATCCGGCTGCCCCAGCGGCGGCCGAGCCCGCCTCGCCAGGCCATCTCGGGCAGCCCGGGAAGCTGGAAGAAGCCGATGTACCAGGACCGGGCGAGCTGGTGCGCGAGGTCGGCGACACCCCGCGGGCCGCGCAGCGCGCGGCGGCGCAGCCAGGCCGCGGCCTGGTCGATCGACGGGCCGCACATCGAGGTGAACGAGGCCACCCGCCCCGCAAGCCTGGGCGTGCTGACCGCCTCCCAGCACTGCAGCGAACCCCAGTCGTGGCCGACCAGGTGAACCGGCCGGTCCGGGCTCACCGCGCGGATGACCGCCTCGAGATCGCCGGTGAGCAGCGGGAAGGCGTAGTCCGCCGTGCTGTTGGGCGCGGTGGATGCGCCGGCGCCGCGAACGTCGTAGCTGACCACGTGGAAGCGATCGGCTAGCAGCCCGGCGAGCTCATCCCAGACCGCCTGGGTATCCGGATAGCCGTGCACCAGGACGACAGTCGGATGCGCAGGGTCACCGCGCTGGGTAACCGCGAGCTTCACGTCGCCGGCGTCGATCCTGCTGCGGTGCACCGGGTGCGGTGCGGTCGTGCCGGTCGGGTCCATCGCGCCTCCTCAGGCCGGCGCGACACCGGGCCGGCCGCGCCGGGAGTCACCCTACCGGCGCGGGCGCTGGCCGTATTACTCACGGGTAGCGTTCCACCCCAACCCGGTCAATCTGCCATAGCACGGAAGCCGCGGGGCGATAGGGGCGGCCCGGAACCGGGTACGGACTGCTCGTGAGCCCTTCTCGCCCCCGTCCGTTCTCCGGCGGCGCCAGCAATCCGCGCGGCGCAGGCGACCTCGCCGAGCAGCAGCAAGACCAGCCCCGAGCGCGGCGGCTGCGCGACACCCTGCCCCGCCCGGTGGCGCTGGCCGAGCGGATCGAGAGTGCCAGCGTCCTCGACCGCGCCACTGCCGCGCTGGCCGGGGCGGTACGCGGGGCGCTGCGCCGCCGCGGCGCGGCCGACCTGCTGCACGGCGTCCCGCTCGGCCAGCCCGCCCACCCGCCGCTGGTCCAGCTGCCCATCGGGTGCTGGGCCTCGGCGGCGCTGCTCGACCTGCTGCCCGGGACGTCGCAGGCCTCGCGCGTGCTGATCGCGGCCGGGGTCGCCGGCGCGGCGCCCGCTGCCGCGGCCGGGCTGGCGGACTGGTCCGAACTGCACCGCGAGCAACAGCGGGTGGGTCTCGTGCACGCCGCCTCCGGCGCGATGGCCACGGCGCTGCAGGTGGCATCGCTGGCGGCCCGGGTGACCGGACGGGACCGCCGCGGCAAGCTGCTGTCGCTCGGCGGCCTCACCGCGGCCGCGGCGGGCGGGTACCTGGGCGGGCACCTGGCCTTCCGGCTGGCCGCCGGCGCCAGCCACGCCGAGCCGGTCGCCCACCTGGCGCCGCTCGGCTGGCATGACCTGTGCCGGGCCCGCGACCTGCCTGACGGCCGGCCGGTGCGGCTGCCGCTCGGCTATCTCAGCCTGCTCGTGCTGCGCCGCGGGACCGAGGTGCGCGCGCTGGCCGACCACTGCACCCACCTCGGCGGCCCGCTGCACCAGGGACGTCTCGCCTCGTCCGGCGCAGGCCTGTGCGTAGTCTGCCCCTGGCACGGCAGCACCTTCCGCATCGCCGACGGAGCGGTGGTGCACGGCCCGGCAACCGCCCGCCAGCCCGTCTTCGACACCAGGATCACCGAATCCGGCCTGGTCCAGGTCAGGGCCCGCGCCTAGCCCAGGTCAGGCCGCAGGTCCGGTTCAGGTCAGGCCGCGGGCCTGGTGCGGGTTCCGCGAGCGCTCCCGGGCCAGCGGCCGGCCTCCGCCGCTGTCGGCGTCAGGGCGATGACCAGGCCGACCAGCGCGCCTGCCTTCGCTCAACGAACAGCGGCACGCCAAAGCACCGGGACAGGTTGCGGTCGGTGAACGCCTCGTCCAGCCGCCCGGCGGTGACCACGGCGCCCTTACGCAGCAGGATCGCGTGCGTAAAGCCGTCAGGCACCTCCTCGACGTGGTGCGTGACCAGCACCATCATCGGCGCGGCCGGATCGCGGGCCAGCGCGGACAGCCGGCGCAGCAGGTCTTCCCGGCCGCCCAGGTCCAGGCCGGCCGCGGGCTCGTCGAGCAGCAGCAGCTCGGGATCGGGCATCAGGGACCTGGCGATCTGCACCCGCTTGCGCTCGCCTTCGGACAGGGTGGAGAACCGGCGCCGGATCAGGTGCGCGCAGCCGAGCGCGTCGAGCAGCTCGACGGCGCGGGTGACGTCAGCGGACTCGTAATCCTCCTTCCAGCGGCCGAGAATCGCATACGAGGCGGTGAGCACGAGGTCGATCACCTTCTCCGCGGGCGGCACCCGGTCGGCCACCGCGGCGCTTGCGAAGCCGATCCTTGACCGCAGCTCGAACACGTCCACCTCGCCAAGCCGCTCGCCGAGCACCTCGACCGAGCCCGCGGTGGGAAACAGCTGCGCGGCCGCCACCTGCAAGAGCGTGGTCTTGCCCGCGCCGTTCGGGCCGATGACGACCCAGCGCTCGTCCTCGTGCGCCGTCCAGTCCACGTCGCGCAGCAGCATCGACCTGTCCCGCCGGACGCCAACGCCGCGCAGCCGCAGCACCTCGTCCGACATCCGGTCCCCTTCCAGTCGCGCCACCGTCCAGACCGAACCTACTCCCGCAACCCGCCGCTCTCACCCGGGCGGGTATACGCCGTCTTCCGTGTCCCAGCCGCGATCGCCCCCGTGCGCGACCGCGTAGAGCGCCGCCTGCGTGCGGTCCTGCACCCCCAGTTTGGCCAGCACGGAACTGACATGCGTCTTCACCGTCTTCTCGGCTACGTTCAGGGCGCGCGCGATCTCCCGGTTCGACCTGCCCTTGGTGATGAGGCCGAGCACCTCGCGCTCGCGGCCGGTCAGCGCGGCGAGGCCGCCGGCCGCGCCGCGGTCCGCGCCGCGGCGGATGAGCGTGCCGGCCGCCTCTGGCGACAGCAGCAGGTGGCCGTCGTGAACCGAACGGATCGCCCGGACCAGGGCGTCCGGGTCCACGTCCTTGTAGAGGAAGCCCGCCGCGCCGGCCCGCACCGCGACGCCGGCCGCGTCCGGGTCGGTCACGCTGGTGAGCACGAGGATTCGCACCCGGATCCGGCGGGCCGCCAGATCCTCGATCACCTCGGTTCCCTTCATCCCGGGCATCTTGAGGTCCAGCAGCATCACGTCGGGTCCGAGCTCGGCCGCCATCCTGGCCGCCTCGGTGCCGTCCGGCGCCTCCCCGATCACGTCGATGTCGTCCTGCACCTCCAGCAGGACCCGCAGGCCCTGCCGGACGACGGGGTGATCGTCGGCGATCAGCACCCTGATCCGGGGGCCTTCCGCGCGATGGCGGCCGTCCGGAGCGCCGTCCCGGCCGTCAGAGGTGGCCGGGGTGACCGGAACGGCCGGGACGGGAGTCATGACCGCCCTCCCGGGTCGGCGGGGAGGGTCAGCGCAACCCTGGTTCCCGAGCCCGGAGCACTGTCGATGGACAGGGTGGCGCCGGCCCCGGCCGCCCGCTCCCGCATCGACGCCAGCCCCAGCCCGGACGCCGGCGCGTCCGGCGAAAACCCCCGGCCGTCGTCGGTGACCTCGAGGACGACCCGCCGGGCCGTTCGGTGCAGGGATATCTCTATCTGCCTCGCGCCGGAGTGGCGGAGCGCGTTATGCAGGGCCTCCTGGGCGATCCGGTACGCGGCGGCATCCCGCCCCGCGCCCAGCGCCGGGATCTCCGATGCGCAGAACCGCACCTTGACGCCCTGCACCATCCCGGCCAGCGCCGCGTACCTGCGCAGCGACTCAGCCAGCCCGCGCTCGCCCAGTTCCGGCGGGGCCAGCCCGCTGATCACCGCGCGCAGCTCGGCGTGCGCCTCGCCGCTGAGCGCGGCGACGCTGTCCATCTCGGCCGCGGCGCGGGCCGGATCCCGGGCGGCCAGCACGGACGCGGCCCGTGCCTTGGCCCGGATGCTGAACAGCTTCTGGGACACCGCGTCGTGTAGCTCCCGGGCCAGCCTGCCCCGCTCTTCCATCACCGACAGCTCGCCGACCCGCTCGTACAGCCTGGCGTTGATCAGCGCGATCGCCGCGTGCGCTGCGAACAGCCCGAGCAGCTGCTCGTCGCGGCCGGTGAAACCGCCGGGGACGATCTTGTTGGCCACGAAGATGATGCCGAGCACGTCCGCGCCGTCCTTGATCGGTACTCCCAGGAAGTCGGCCAGGTCGGGGTGCGCGGACGGCCACCATCCGCCGAACCGCGGGTCGGCGCGGATGTCGGCAAGCCGTTCCGGCTGACCCTCCTTGAGCAGCACGGCGAGCATGCCGTGCTGGCGCGGCAGCGGGCCGATCGCCTTCTGCTGCCTGGCTGTGAGGCCGTCCACCACGAACTCGGCGAACGAGCCGCGTGCGTCCGGCACGCCAATCGCGGCGTAGCGCGCGCCGGACAGCGAGCGAGCGGACCGGACGATCACCTGCAGCACGTCCCGCACCGAGAGCTCTTTGTTCACCGCGAGCACCGCCTGGCTCACCTGGTAGAGAACCTGGTCCTCGTCGGGCACGGGGCGGGCTCCGGCCGCGCGCAGCGCGTTCACTCCCCCGACGCTACCCGCGGGCCGGCGGCGGGGCATCCGTCACCGGTCCTAGGGCCATCGGCGCAGGACCGCACCGACCGTAGCCCGATGCGCCGCGGCGCCGCCCCGCCTAGCGTCGGCGGCATGACGACGAACCATCGCATCGCGATCATCACAGGCGCCTCCCGCGGTCTCGGTCTCGCCCTGGCCGGCGGGCTCGCGGCCGACGGCTACCGCCTCGTCGTGGACGGCAGGGACGGCGCCGCGCTGCGCGCCGCCGTGGCCGGACTGCCCGGCCCGGCCGCGGTCACGGCCGTGCCCGGCGACATCTGCGATCCGGCGCACCGGGCCGAGCTGGCCCGGATCGCCGGCCAGCTCGGCGGGACCGACCTGCTGGTCAACAACGCGGGGACGCTGGGCGCCAGCCCGCTGCCCGCGCTGGCCGACTACCCCCTGGACGAGCTGCGCGCCTCGTTCGAGGTGAATGTGCTCGCCCCGGTCGCGCTCACCCAGCTGCTGCTGCCCTCGCTGCGCGAGCGCGGCGGCGCGGTGCTGAACATCACCTCGGACGCGGCGGTGGAGGCCTACGCGGGCTGGGGCGGCTACGGCGCGGCCAAGGCGGCCCTGGAACAGGCCTCGAACGTGCTCGCCGCGGAAGAGAACACGCTCCGCGTCTGGTGGGTGGACCCGGGCGACATGCGCACCCGGATGCACCAGGACGCCTACCCGGGCGAGGACATCTCCGACCGCCCGCTGCCCGCCGCGGTGATCCCGGCGCTGCGACGGCTCGTCACCGAGCGGCCGCCGAGCGGCCGTTACCGCGCCGCCGAACTGCGGCCGGCCGCCCCGGTCACGGCTGCGGCCGGCCCGGCCTGAGGGGAGACGATCATGCTGACGGAATTCGCCCTGCCGCCGGAACTGGAGGCCCGCGAGCCCGCCGAAGCGCGCGGACTGCCGCGCGACGGGGTCCGGATGCTGGTCAGCAGGCGCTCGGCCGGCGAGGTCAGCCACCATGGGTTCGGCGACCTGCCGGGCCTGCTGCTGCCCGGTGACCTGCTCGTGGTCAACACGTCGGCGACCGTCCCTGCGGCCATCCGCATCAGTGACGGGCTGGCTGTTCATTTCAGCTCTCCGCGACCTAACGGGGACTGGCTGATCGAGCTGCGCGAGCGCCGGGGCGGCACCACCGTGCCCTATCACGGCGGCACCCCCGGCCAGTCGCTGGACGTGCCCGGTGGCGCGGTGCTGACCCTCGGCGAGCGCGTCACCGGACGGCTGTGGCGGGCCCGGCTGTCCACGGCGGTGCTGCCTTACCTGTTCACGCACGGCTCGCCGATCAGGTACTCCTACGTCGAGCATGACTGGCCGCTGGAGTCCTACCAGACCGTGTTCGGCACCCGGCCGGGCAGCGCCGAGATGCCGAGCGCGAGCCGCCCCTTCACCCCGGATCTGGTCACCCGCCTGGTCGCCAGGGGGATCACGATCGCGCCGCTCACCCTGCACACCGGGGTGTCCTCGCTCGAAGGAGACGAGGACCCGTACCCCGAGCCGTATGACGTGCCGCCGGCGACGGCGCGGCAGGTGAACCTGACCAGGTCCAGCGGGGGCCGGGTGATCGCGGTCGGCACCACCGTGGTGCGGGCCCTGGAGACCGTGGCGGAGCCGGACGGCACGGTGACCGCGTCGGCGGGCTGGACCTCGCGCGTGGTCACCCCGCAGGCCGGCCCGCAGGTGACCGACGGGCTGTTCACCGGGCTGCACGAGCCGCGCTCCACGCACCTGCTGATGCTGGGCGCGTTCGCCGGGGACGACCTGCTGACCCGGTGCTATGCCGCGGCCACCGCGCGCGGCTACCTGTGGCACGAGTTCGGCGACGTGCACCTGCTGCTGCCGTGACCGGGCGGGACGCGCACCTGCCGCCGCAGGCTGACGGGTACTCGTCCCGGGGGCGCGGGACGGGCTGGCGGGCGCCGGTTGGGGCGGAGCACTGGCGTCGCTGTGAGGCTACTGACGTTTCGCGCTGACGCGCGGCTCCCGCCCGGACCTCGGCCGCCCCGGACCTCGGCCGCCCCGGACCTCGGCCGCCCCGCCCGCGCCCGGGCGGGTAGCGTGGCCTGCGCGATGAACGCTCCGCAGACCACGCTGCTCGTCACGCTCACCGGTCGCGACCGGCCCGGCGTGACCGCCAGGCTGTTCTCCGTGCTCGCCCCGCACCAGCTGGACGTGATCGATGCGGAGCAGGTGGTGATCCGCGGCCGGCTGGTGCTGGGCGTCCTGCTCGGCTGCCCCGGGCTGCCGGACCTGACCTCGATCCACCGGGCGGTCTCCGGCGTGGCCGCCGATCTCGGCCTCGAGGCCGAGATCACCGCGGGCACAGCGGGAAAGGCAGATGAACCGCGGCGCCGGGGACTGCTGCACGTGACCGTGCTCGGCCGGCCGCTGACCCCCACCGCGATCGCGGCGATCGCCGGCCAGGTGGCCGCGGGCGGGGCGAACATCGACCGCATCGGCAGGCTCGCCCACCGCCCGGTGACCTGCATCGAGCTTGACGTGTCCGGCGCGGATCCGGGTGCGCTGCGCGCCGCGCTCACCCGCGAGGCCACCCGGCAGCGGGTGGACGTGGCCGTCCAGCCGGGCGGCCTGCACCGGCGCGCGATGCGGCTGGTGGTCATGGACGTGGACTCCACGCTCGTGCAGGACGAGGTGATCGACCTGCTGGCCGCGCGGGCCGGGTGCGGCGAGCAGGTGGCCAAGCTGACCGCGGCGGCGATGGGCGGGCAGCTCGACTTCGCCGCGGCCCTGCGTGAGCGGGTCGCCCTGCTCGCCGGGCTGGACCAGCGGGTGCTGGACGAGGTGCGGGCCGGGCTGCGGCTCGCGCCGGGCGCCCGGACGCTGGTCAGGACGCTGCGGCGGCTTGGCTACCGGTGCGGGATCGTCAGCGGCGGTTTCGTCCAGGTCATCGAGCCGCTCGCGGCCGAGCTCGGCATCGACTACGTGGCCGCCAACACGCTGGAGATCAGGAACGGGGCGCTGACCGGGCGGCTGGCCGGCCCGGTCGTCGACCGGCAAGGCAAGGCGGAGGCACTGCGCCGTTTCGCCGGCTGGGCCGGCGTGCCGGTCAGCCAGGCCGTCGCGGTCGGCGACGGCGCGAACGACCTGGACATGATCGCCGCGGCCGGCCTGGGGATCGCCTTCAACGCCAAGCAGGTCGTCAGGGACGCCGCCGACGCCGCGGTGAGCGTTCCGTACCTGGACTCGATCCTTTACCTGCTCGGCATCTCGCGCGAGGACGTGGAGGCGGCGGACGCGGCGTCAGGATCCGGCTGAACGCGGCGTCCAGAACGCGTGAGCCGAGCCGGCCCCCGGGACCAGCCGGGCCCAGCTGCCGAGGTCGATCACCGCGATGGCAGTGGTCGGGAAGCCCAGGTCGCCCTGGCCGGTGAGGCTCGACGCAACCTGCTGCGCGGCTGGGTTGTGCCCGACGGTCATCAGCGTCCGCACGTCGCCGGGCGTATTGCCGATGACATCGAGGGTGTCGTCTTCGCTGGCCAGGTACAACTGCGAGTCATACCGGACCTCGATGTCGTGCCCGGGGCCCAGCGCGGAGGCGAGCTGGTCCCAGGTCTGGCGGGTGCGGCGCGATGGCGAGCACAGCACCAGGTCGGGGATCAGCCGCTGGGCGAGCAGCCATTCGCCCGCGGCCTTCGCGTCCCGCCGCCCCCGGCCGGTCAGCGGGCGGTCGGGGTCGGCAAATCCGGGCTTGTGCGTCGCCTTCGCGTGCCGCACCACGATCAGCCGTTTCATCGCGGGATCCCCTTGCTGCCGGTCAGAGCCGCGGCCGCCGGCCAATCTGCCCGATGGGGCAAACGGGCCCGCCCGGGCCAGGCGGGATGCCGGGAGGGCGCGCCTGGCCCGTCAGGGCTGGTCGGTGCGGGCCGGGCTGCCGGTGGCCGCCCGCTCGCCCGTATCGACCTCCGGCCGTGCCCGTCGTCGCCGGGCCTGAGCCGGTGATGGCGCTCGTAGCGGCCGCGCCCGGCCCGGCCAGTCCCGCCATCGGCTCCTCCGGCTCGACGACGGCTGGCCCGCCGTCCTCCGGACCACCGCCGATCACGCCGGCCGAACGGCGCTTGGAGATGACGATGGCCGCGACGATGACGATCACCGCGCCAAGGGCCACGCCGACGCGCAGCCCGTCGTTATGGGCGTAGGTCACCACGCTCGGCGCGATCAGCAGCGCGACCAGGTTCATCACCTTGATCAGCGGGTTGATGGCCGGGCCCGCGGTGTCCTTGAACGGGTCGCCGACGGTGTCCCCGATGACGGTGGCTGCGTGCGCCTCGGAGCCCTTGCCGCCGTAGTTGCCGTCCTCGACGTAGCTTCTTCGCGTTGTCCCAGGCGCCACCGGAGTTGGCCAGGAAGACCGCCATCAGGACCCCGGCCGCGATCGCGCCTGCCAGGTACGAGCCGAGCGGGGCGTAGCCGAAGCTGAAGCCGATCGCGATCGGGGTGAGGATCGCCAGCAGGCCCGGCGTGGTCAGCTCACGCAGCGAGTCCTTGGTGCAGATGTCCACCACCCGGCCGTACTCGGGCTTCTCGGTGAAGTCCATGATCCCCGGGTGCGTCGCGGAACTGCTCGCGCACCTCGAACACGACCCGCTGCGCGGCCCGCCCCACGGCCATGATCAGCAGGCCGGCGAACATGAACACCACGGACGCGCCCACGATGACCCCGACCAGCACGTTCGGCTTGTCCACCGACAGGCTGAACGTGCCCGCGGCCTTGCCGAGCGAGCTCTCCACCGTGGTGCGGAACGAGCCGAACAGCGCCGTCGCCGCCAGCACGGCGGTGGCGATCGCGATGCCCTTGGTGATCGCCTTGGTTGTGTTGCCGATCGCATCGAGGTGGGTCAGCGCCTGGGCGGGCTCGCCCTCGAACTCGCCGGACATCTCGGCGATGCCCTGCGCGTTGTCGGTGACCGGGCCGAACGAGTCCATGGATACGATCACGCCCACGGTGGTCAGCAGCCCGGTCCCGGCCAGCGCCACCGCGAACAGCGCGATCGTGGCGTTCCCGGTGCCGAGCAGGAAGGCGCAGAACACCGCCCCGCCGATCAGCAGGGCGGAGTAGACCGCGGACTCCATGCCGATCGAGATGCCCGCCAGGATGACCGTGGCCGCCCCGGTCCGGGAGCTCTCCGCCGATCTCGCGCACCGGCCTGCGGTTGGTCTCGGTGAAGTACCCGGTCAGCAGCTGGATGGCGCTGGCCAGCACCAGCCCGATGACCACGGCGCCGATCGCCAGCCACTGCGGGCTGCCGCCGTGCGCCAGGATGGTGCGGTCGGTGACCCCGGTCAGCTGGCTGAAGTGGGCGGGCAGGTAGGTAAACGAGGCCACCGCGACCAGGATCGCGGAGATCACCGCCGATACGAAGAACCCGCGGTTGATCGCGGTCATGCCGCTGCGGTCGCCCTTGCGCGGCGCGACCACGAAGATGCCGATGACGGCGGTGATCACGCCGATCATCGGGACGATCAGCGGGAAGACCAGGCCGTAGTTCCCGAACGCCACCTTGCCCAGGATCAGCGACGCCACCAGCATGACCGCGTACGACTCGAACAGGTCAGCGGCCATGCCCGCGCAGTCGCCCACGTTGTCGCCCACGTTGTCGGCGATCGTGGCCGCGTTCCGCGGGTCGTCCTCGGGGATGTTCTTCTCGACCTTGCCGACCAGGTCGGCGCCGACGTCCGCGGCCTTGGTGAAGATGCCGCCGCCGACACGCATGAACATCGCGAGCAGCGCGGCGCCGAAGCCGAAGCCCTCGAGCACCTCGGGCGCGTTGCCCTTGTAGATAAGAACCACGAGCGCCGCGCCGAACAGGCCAAGGCCGACGGTGAACATCCCGGCCACCCCGCCGGTGCGGAAGGCGATGCGCATCGCCTTCCGCTCGCCGCTCTCCTTCGCCGCGGCGGCCACGCGCACGTTCCCGCGGACAGTCAGCGACATGCCCGTGAAACCGGTCAGGGCCGAGAACAGGGCACCGACCAGGAAGAAAACGCTACGTCCCCAGCGCACGCCCGTCGTGTCGGCCGGCAGCAGCAGGAGCACGAAGAAGATCAGGACCACGAACACGCTCAGCGTCCTGAACTGGCGTTTCAGGTAGGCCGCGGCGCCTTCCTGGACGGCTCGCGAGATCTCCTGCATCTTCTGGGTGCCCTGGCTGGCCGCCAGAACCTCCCGTACCAGCACGCCAGCCACCACGAGCGCCAGCAGCGCCACCACCGCGACGACGACCACCCAGGTGAGGTTGGCGCCGTGCAGGGCAACCCCCGCGGACGAAGCGAGGTTGTGCCTAACCATCCGTCCTCCTTGACATGGGCACGGGGGGTCCCGCGCAGAGGCCGAGCCGGCCGGGGGAGTCACCGCGCGCCCGAGCGAGCACTCACCAGACAGGCGCCTGTGGTGCCACTGGGCAGTGGCGGGAGTCTACGCAGACACGAACCCGCATGGTAAAGCCGGGGTGCTTCCTAACCGTACCGTGACTATTTCGTTATGTTATGCAGACCTCATCGTAATGGGACCAGGCCCCAGGGAGCGGGCTTCCGCTGCCGCTAACGGGCGGACGACGGCCAGCTCATGCAGACGCTGATGCCGGCGGTGGTCCGGGAAATCCGTACGTCGTCAGCAAGTTCCGCGATCACGGCCAGTCCGGAATCGTCCTGCAGGCCGCCCAGGGCGTCAGACGCCGGCTGCCCGGTCCCGGCCGTGGCTGCCCGCTGCGGAGCGGGCTTCGCCGGCCAGGGCGGGGGCGGCACCGCGGGCATCCTCCGCTTCCGTCGTGCCGTTCAGCGCCGTGGCCTCACCGGGAGCCGAATCGGTCACCACGACCTCGAAACGCCCCCCGGAGTCGGTCAGCTCGATCTTGACCGGCTCGGCCGGGCAGTACTGCCGGTGCGCCTCCACGGCCCGGGAGCAAGCCTCGCCGACCGCCAGCCGGACCTCGTCAAGCAGTGAATCAGCTACCCCGCTCCGCCTCGCCACGGCGACGGCCACCAGGCGTGCCGTGCGAACGTGCGCAGGCAGCGGGGTGAAGGCAACTTCCACCATCGCCATCGCTGCGGGCCGGATGCTCGCGCTATTTCTCAGACTTCCTGGCCTTGATGGCTTCCTCGACCGTGTCGTGGATGCCGAAGACCTTGGTCAGGCCGGTGATGCGGAAGATCTTGAGGATCCGCTCCTGCCTGCAAACCAGATCCAGCGAACCGTCGTGAGCCCGAACGCGCTTGAGCCCGCCAACCAGCACGCCCAGGCCGGTGGAGTCGAGGAACTCCACCTTCTCCATGTTCACCACGAGCTGGTAGTCGCCCTTGTTGACTAGTTCGATCAGAAGCTCACGCAGCCGGGGCGCAGTGTAAACGTCGATCTCGCCCTCGACATCGACAACCCTGATCCCGTCCTTCTCGTGGTCGTCCAGCTTCAGATCCACAAATCCTCCACGCCGTGCAGCCTCTTACGATCAACTGGTCGCGGGGGTAACGTCCCAGCGCCCGGGAAGCGAGCCTATCCCCCGTCGGGCATTCAACCACGCTCCGATGTCATGCTTACACGAATCCGTGCTGCCGGGCACCCTTTGCCCGGCATGGCAGACTGAATTTCGATGCCCCTCGCTCCCCCCGTCGTCGGCGAAGACCCCGCGGGCCGGCCGCATGCCGGAACCACTGTGGTCCCGGTTCCCGTGCTCGCGGACGCCCATCCCCCGACCGCCCGGATCTTGCACGAGGGCACCCGTGACGGGCAGGTCACGCATATCGAGCGCATCCCGGGCCGGGCCGGCCAGGCGGTCGCGTGGCCGGACTGGGTCCCGGCCGAGCTCAGGCAGGCGTTCGCAGGCGCCGGGATCAGCGCGCCCTGGGCGCATCAGGCGGCCGTGGCCGATCACGCCAGGGCAGGGCGCAACGTGATCGTTTCCACCCCGGCGGCCTCCGGCAAATCGCTCGGCTACCTGATGCCCGCGCTCACCGCCGTGCTCGAGGGCGGGACCGCGCTCTACCTCACCCCGACCAAGGCGCTGGCCGCCGACCAGCTGCGCGCGATCCGGTCGCTGCGGATGCACGGGGTGCGCGCGGCCGTGCTGGACGGCGACACGCCGGCGGCCGGCCGCAGCTGGGCCAGGGCCAACGCCTCCTACCTGGTCACCACCCCGGACACGCTGCACCTGGCGCTGCTGCCCGGGCACGTCCGCTGGGCCCGGTTCCTGTCCAGGCTGCGGTACGTCATCGTGGACGAATGCCACGGATACCGGGGCGTGTTCGGCTCGCACGTGGCGCAGGTGCTGCGCAGGCTGCGCCGGATCGCCGCCTACTACGCAGAGGGCCGGGCCGTACGGGAGCGTGCCCGGCGGGGCAGGCGAGACGGACCGCTCGCCGCCGGGCCGGCCTTCATCCTGGCCTCGGCCACGGTCAGCGAGCCGGCCCGGTGTGCTGCACTGCTCACCGGGCTCGACGCGGAGGAGGTCGACGCCGACGCCTCCCCGCGCGGGCCGGTCACCTTCGCGCTGTGGCAGCCTCCGCTCAGTGCGCTGCGCGGTGCGGCGGGCGCGCGGCTGAGGCGGACCGCCACCGCGGAAGCGTCGCGCCTGCTCTGCGATCTGGTGACCGACGACATGACCACGGTGGCGTTCGTGCGCTCCAGGCGCGCGGCCGAGGCGGTAGCGATGGGCGCACGGCGGGTGCTGGCCGAGACCGGGGCCCCCGATCTGGCCGCGCGGGTCGCGGCGTACCGGTCGGGCTACCTGCCCGAGGACCGGCGCCAGCTGGAAGACCAGCTGCGCTCCGGCCGCCTGGCGGGAGTGGCCGCCACCACCGCGCTTGAGCTCGGCGTCAACATCTGCGGCCTGGACGCGGTTCTCATCGCCGGCTGGCCTGGCACCCGCGCGTCGCTGTGGCAGCAGGCAGGGCGGGCAGGCCGGGCCGGCCGCGACGCGCTCGCGGTGCTCATTGCCAGGGCCGACCCGCTGGACACCTACCTGGTGCATCACCCGGAAGCGGTCTTCGGCCGCCCGGTGGAGACCACGGTGCTCGACCCCGACAACCCCTACGTGCTCGCGCCGCACCTGTGCGCGGCGGCCGCCGAGCTGCCGCTCACCGCGGCCGACCTCGATCTGTTCGGCGCAAGGTCCGCTCAGGTCACCGACGAGCTCGCCGGTCAGGGACTGCTGCGCCAGCGCGGCGCGTGCTGGTACCTGTCGGCCAGCGGCCGCGCGGTGACCCGCGTCGGCCTGCGCGGATCCGGCGGCCCCCCGGTGCAGATCGTGGAGGCCACGACGGGCCGGCTGATCGGGACGGTGGACGAGCCGTCGGCTCACGTGCTGGCGCACACCGGTGCCGTCTACCAGCACCAGGCGCAGACCTTCCTGGTGCGCAGGCTCGACCTGGCAGATGAGGTCGCGCTGGTGGACGCGGCCGATCCCGGCTACTCAACATCGGCGCGGCAGCTGACCGACATCCAGGTGACGGGCGAACTGCTGCGGTCTGGCTGGGGCGAGGCGAGCATCCACTTCGGCGATGTCCAGGTGACCCGGCAGGTGACCTCGTTCCTGCGGCGGCGCCTCGATACCGGGCTCGCGGCCGGTGAACAGCCGCTTAACCTGCCGGCTCGCACCCTGCTGACCAGGGCCGTATGGTGGACGATCTCCCCGCGGCAGCGAGCCGAACTGGCCGGCCAGGGGATGGATCTGGCCGGCGCCGCGCACGCCGCCGAGCACGCCTCGATCGCCCTGCTCCCGCTGGTGGCCAACTGCGACCGATGGGATATCGGGGGCGTCTCCTTCGACCTGAACCCTGGGACGGGCCGGCTTACCGTCTTCGTCTACGACGGGCATCACGGCGGCGCGGGCTTCGCCGAGCGCGGCTTCCACACCGCCCGGGAGTGGCTGCAGGCCACCGCGCGGGCCATCGAGTCCTGCGGCTGCGAGGCCGGCTGTCCCTCCTGCATCCAGTCGCCGAAGTGCGGCAACGGCAACGAGCCGCTGTCCAAGGCCGGCGCGGTGCAATTGCTTTCCACCCTGCTCGCCGGCGGCGCGCCCCCCGCTGACCCTGCACGGCGCAAGCCACGCCGCCGGCGACCCCCCGCCCGCACATCCCGCAACGGCACCACCCCCGTGATCGAGTGGATCGCCCCCCTCGGATAAATCACCAACCCAGGTTGGCCGCCGCAGGGCCGGTTGGCGGCCGCAGGGCCGGTTGGCCGGCGCGAGGCCGGGTTGGCCGCCGCGAGGCCGGGTTGGCCGCCGCGAGGCCGGGTTGGCCGGCGCGAGGCCGGGTTGGCCGGCGCGAGGCCGGGTTGGCCGGCGCAGCACGCTAGCCGCCGCCAGGCAGGGGTTTCACCGGCGCAGCCGGCCCTCGGTGGTTCCAGGCGGGGATTCCGCCGGCGCAGCCGGCGCTCGGGGGTTCCAGGGGGGCGTCCCCCTGGGATAAATGCCGAAGCGACCCCGGTGCGCAAGCACAGGGGTCGGCCAAGCTTCGGGGGCGGCGCCCGCCGGGGGGGAGAGCGGGCGCCGCCATTTGCGGTCCGGCTCCGGGGGGGTAGAGCCGGTGCCGCTACCCATACCAGCCTACGTGCGCGGCGGCTGTGTTACCAGTCGATCACACCGTGACATCAACGGTTATGGGTTTACACATATGCTGCCTGACTGTGGACGCTTCCGTCGAGCATATAAGCCGGCCCGCAGCGGCCTTTTTCGACCTGGACAAAACGGTCATCTCGAGGTCCAGCACGCTGGCCTTCGGCCGTCCCTTCTACCAGTACGGGCTGATCACCCGGGGGGCTGCCCTGCGGTGCATGACCGGCCACCTGGCGTACCGGATGGGCGGGGCCAGTCACGGGCAGATGGAGCGGGCCAGGGACTGGGTGACCGGCCTGTGCCGCGGCTGGCCGGTTGACCGGGTCAGGGAGATCGTGGCGCGTCATCTCGACGAGCTCATCGTGCCCTACATCTATGCGGAGGCGCGGGCCCTGATCTCCGCGCACCAGGCCGCCGGGCGCGATGTGATCATCGTGAGCACGTCCGGGCACGAGGTGGTGGATCCGATCGCCCGGCTGCTCGGCGCGGACGCCGTCATCGCCACCCGGATGCGGGTGGCGCGCGGGTGCTACACCGGGCAGCTGGAGTATTACGCCTACGGCGAGGCCAAGGCGACCCGGATTCGCGAGCTGGCCGCCGAGCGCGACTACCGGCTGCAGGACTGTCACGCTTACAGCGACTCGGCGACCGACCTGCCGCTGCTGCAGGCCGTTGGCCACCCGCACGCCGTGAACCCGGACCGGAGCCTGCGCCGGGCCGCGCGGGAGCGGGGCTGGCCGGTGCTGAAGTTCACCGGTGCTGCGAATCGCCCGCTCAGGGGCGGCCGGCCGCGTGAACCCGCCAGTATTACAAGTCGGTCACGCTGAGGTCTTTCCAAGTCCGGCGATCCGACGTACAAAGGAACCACGGACCCAGGACGTCCGGGCACGGCAGCCGGGTACCCACGCGCGACCAGCCGCGGGAGGCGTGTCGAGGTAGGCCAGGTCACAGGAGACTTGCGTGCATGCGCGCCCCGTGATCCCCTGCCCCGACGGAGAAGGTGCACGCTTGGTAACCCGGTATGGCGTGGTAAGCGGCGGCGCCCCGCGAGGGGCGCCGTTCGCTATGTGCCGTGCTTCCCCGGCCAGGCCACGTCCGGTCAAGATGCGCCCATCCTGGATAACCCTGACGGCTTTGTGATACGGGTGGTGTCATCGTTCATCCCGGAACAGGGGTGAGGGTCAGACAGTCAGGTTCGCCGCGTCCGATCTGTCCGCGCGGCCACCGGCGTCCGAGGCCCTGGACACGAGGGCACACGATGGGAGACCGCCATGGTCGATACGGAATCCGCGCGAGCGGCGGGCGCCGCGGCAGAGCCGTCCCTGGGCGACCTCGTGGCCCAGGCGACCACGGATCTCTCCCGCTTGGTGAGATCAGAGATCGACCTGGCCAAGATCGAGCTGAGGAAGGATGTGCGGCGGCTGGGCACGGCCGCCGTCCTGATCGCAGGCTGCTTCTTCGCCTTCAACCTGGTCATCGTCCTGATCAGCTTCGGCTTCGTGTACGGCCTGATCAGGCTCGGCCTGGTGCCCTGGGCGTCCTTCCTCATCGTGGCGGGCGTGGACGTCGTGCTGATCGCCATCGCCGCGGGCGTCGCCTGGCTCAACTTCCGCCGGGTGAGCGGCCTGAAGCTGACCCGCAAGACGGTCCAGGAGGACCTGGCCATCATGAACCGTGAAGACCAGGCGACCGCTGCGCCCGCGGTCGAGGCACGATAGGTCTATGGATGCGCCCGGCGAGCTGGCCACGCACATCGAGGGCCCCTGGTCGCACCGGTCGGTGAGCGCGAACGGCATCCGCTTTCACATCGCGGAGGCCGGCGAGGGTCCGCTGGTGCTGCTGCTGCACGGATTCCCCGAGTTCTGGTGGACCTGGCGGAATCAGCTGCCCTCGCTGGCGGCAGCCGGCTTCCGCGCGGTCGCCGCCGACCTGCGCGGTTACGGCGGCAGCGACAAGCCGCCGCGCGGTTATGACCTGGTGACGGCGTCCTCGGATGCGGGCGGCCTGATCAGGGCGCTGGGCGAGGCGAATGCTGTCGTGGTCGGTCATGACTGGGGCGGGCTGGTCGCGTGGACCCTGGGCGCGTACTACCCCAAGATGGTCCGGCGGCTGGCCATCGTCTCGGTACCGCATCCGCTGCGGCTGCGCTCGGCGGTGCTGACCGACCCGCTCGGGCAGGGCAAGCGGAGCGGGTACGCCATGGGTTTCCAGCTTCCCAGGCTTCCGGAACGGCGGCTGCTGCAAGGCAGCGCGCGCAGGGTCGGGCGCATGCTCCAGGACTGGTCCGGGCCTGGCTGGCCGGACGCGGAGACCGAACGCAAGTACCGGCTGGCCATGCTGGCGCCATCGGTGGCGCACTCCGCGCTGGAGTACCACCGGTGGTTTGTGCGGTCCAGGCTCCGCCCGGACGGGCTGCGGTATGCGCGTCACATGCGGGCGCCGATCCAGGCGCCCACCCTGCAACTGCACGGAGCCCTGGACACCTGCGTCCTGCCGCGCAGCGCCCGGGGGTCCGGCCAGCACGTCGAGGCCCCGTACCGCTGGCACCTGATCGAGGGGGTCGGTCACTTCCCGCACGAGGAGCGGCCAGAACGGTTCGACGCCGAACTGCGCGGCTGGCTGGCCGACGCCGAGCCGGAGCGATGACGCCGCAGGAACGGGACCGGGACCAGGCGGGCAGGCCGCGCAACGCACGTCCCCGTGACGCGTCAGGCCGCCCGCTGGCACACGGCGCGGCGGGCGAGCCCGGGATACCCGACGACCTGTCGCTGCGGCCGGGCGAGGCCATCGCGCTGGCCCAGCAACTGCTGGACTCCGGGCGCCCGTTCCAGGCCCATGAGGTGCTCGAAGCGTCGTGGAAATCAGCCCCGCCTGCCGAGCGAGACCTGTGGCAGGGCCTGGCCCAGGTCGCCGTGGGCCTGACCCATGCCCAGCGCGGCAACCCGCGCGGCGCCGCCGCCCTGCTGCGCCGCGGCGCCGCGGCGGTGAGCGGTTACCTGCCCGGCGGGGACGACGCGGCCGGGCCGTACGGAATCGATGTGGCCGGAATCACCAGGGCGGCAGGCGGACTGGCCGGCCGGATAGAGCGGGACGGGCTGGACCGCGTGACGCCCGCCGATCTGCGGTTGCGGCTGCGGGCGTCCGCGGGGTAGGTCAGGCGCATCCCTGAGTCGATACCGGCGCGGCAGCGGCCTCGCCCGCCCGCACGTCCGGGGCGACCTGGGACGCGGTCAGCGCGTAACCGACGTCCTTGACCCCGACGGCGGCGGCGAACACCACCCCGTACACCTTCCCGCTCTTCGGGTCGATCAGCGGGCCCCCGGAGTTGCCCGGCTCGATCAGTCCCCGGATCGCGTAAATCTGGCGGGTCACCTCGTCGGTCTGGTAGATGTCCGGCGCGGTGGCGTTCTGTACCCCGCCGATCCTGGCGGGCACCAGGGTCAGCGAACGATCGAGCGGATACCCGGCGACCACCGCGTTGGTTCCCGTCGCGGCCGTGGGGGCGAACCTCAGCGGCCTCGCGCGCAGGCCGGGAACATCGAGAATCGCGATGTCGCCCTTGGGGTCGAAGAGCACGACCTTGGCCGGGAATGCCCGGCCGCGCGAGGTGAACACGGCCGGCCCCTGGTCCACGCCGGCCACCACGTGCGCGTTGGTCAGGACACGTCCGGGGGAGATGACGAACCCGGACCCCTCGATCCTGCGCGAGCAGCTCGAGGCGGTGCCCATGATCTTGACCACGCTGGCCTGGTCGCGGCGGACCGCCGGGAACCGCAGGTACTTGCCCTGCGGCGCCCCCACGGTCAGCGGCGCCTCGGCGCCGATGCCCCCGAACACCTGCGGGTACGGGCCGCTGGCGAGCAGCCGGCGGAAGTCGGAGAACATGGTCCGCGCCGCCGACGGCATCACGGTGTCCACCGTTCGCAGCACCGCCGAGTTGCGTACCTGGCCGGTGATCGACGGGAATCCCGCGTTGACCACGGCCGAGCCGATCAGCCAGGCGATGAGCAGGACCGACACCACGCTCACCACGGCCCCGCCGGCCGCGTCCAGGTAGGTCACCGGGCGCCAGGTGAGCCGTGACCGCAGGGCCGCGCCGACCGCCGAGGCCAGCACCTGGCCGACCATCGCGGCGATGAAGACCACCACCACCGCGATCAGCGCCTGCCGGGACTGCTCACTGGCCAGCGTCCGGGCCAGCGCGGGCGCGAACAGCGTGCCGGCCACCGCGCCGACGATAAATCCGGCGAAGCTGAGCACCCCGATGATGAAGCCCTGGCGGTAGCCGGATACCGCGAAGGCAGCCACGAGGACGAGCAAGATCAGGTCAAGCAGGTCACCCGGCACGTCGTCAACCGTATATCGCTATGCTCCATGCGCTGAGCGCCTGCTCGCGTCGTCAGGCACCGCCGCCGCCAGCGCCTCAGGCGGCAGATCCTCGACCCGCCCGGCATCCCACGGCCGCTCCCAGCCGCCGAGTGTCAGCAGCATATCGATGAGGGCGGCGGTGAACCCCCAGACCAGCATTCCGCTGACCCGGAAGGCCGGTCCCGACGCGCCGGACGGATGCCGCACGGTGAGCCGGTTCGCGCCGTCGGCGAAGTCCCGGATACGGATCCGGACCGCCGCTGCCACCTCGGCGGGATCGGCCTGCCCGACCGCGACCGGCCGGCGCCACCAGCCGAGAACGGGAATGACCCGGAATCCGCTACGGGAGATGAACAGCTCGGGGGCCGTCCCGATCACGTCCACCCCGGACGGGTCCAGGCCCACCTCCTCCGCCGCTTCCCGCAGGGCGGCCTCGACCGGTCCGGCGTCCCCGGGCTCGATCGCGCCGCCGGGGAAAGCGGGCTGGCCGCCGTGCCGGCGCAGCCCGGGCCTGCGCTGGATGAGCAGCAGATCCGGGTCGCGGTCATCGGAGCCGGGCGACGCGGATCCGAAGAGCACCAGGATCGCGGACTGCCTGCCCACCCCGGCGGGCGGCCGCAGCAGCGGCGGCACGGGTGTCCTGGCTATCGCCGCGGCGAGCTCGGGCAGCCACGGTGGCGATGCCTGATCGTGCGTCACGAGAACGGCCCGGTCTTGACCAGCCTGGCTGCGATCTTCGGATCGACGGGACCCAGGCCGAAAGAGGGGCAGAGCCGCGCCAGCGCGCAGGCCCCGCAGGCCGGCCGGCGGGCGAGGCACACCCGGCGGCCGTGCCAGATCAGCCGGTGCGAAAGGACCGTCCACTGCGAGCGGGGGAACAGCGAGCCGACATCGGCCTCGACCTTGTCCGGCTCGGTCGCGTCGGTCCAGCCGAATCGCCGGGCCAGCCTGCCGAAATGCGTGTCCACGGTGATACCCGGCACGCCGAAGGCGTTCCCGAGCACGACGTTCGCCGTCTTCCTGCCGACGCCCGGCAGCGTGACGAGGTCTTTCATCCGGGGCGGCACCTCGCCCCCGAACCGGTCCCGCAGCGCGGCCGACAGGCCGATCACCGCCTTGGTCTTGGCCCGGAAGAAGCCGGTCGGCTTCAGTATCTCCTCCACGGTCTCCGGGTTCGCCACGGCCAGGTCCTCCGGGGTGGGGTACTTGGCGAACAGCGCGGGTGTCGTCAGGTTCACCTGGACATCGGTGGTCTGCGCGGACAGCACCGTGGACACCAGCAGCTGGAACGGGCTGGCGAAGTTCAGCTCGGTGTGCGCATCCGGATACAGCTCAGCCAGGATCCGGTTCATCTGCCGCGCCCGCCGCACCAGTCCCAGCCGGGTCTCCGGCTTCCGCTTGCGAGCCCGGGGAGGCGGGGTCAGATCGGTCGCCATGCCGCCAGCGTAGGGCCTCGCGATAGCTGGCACCGTACGATGAGCAGCCGTGACCGTATCGGCAGTGATATTCGACTGGGGCGGCACGCTCACGCCCTGGCACACCATCGATCACGACGAGCTCTGGCGCGCCATCTGCGCCCCGCACTATGACCACGATCAGGTGGCTGATACGGCCGCCATGCTCCGTTCGGCGGAAAATGATCTCTGGGGGATCGCGGAGCGCGAGCAGCGGAGCGCGACCCTTGATGAGGTCTTCGCCCGGGCCGGGGTGCAGCCATCGGAAGCATTCCTGGCCGGTTATTTCCGGGCCTGGGAGCAGCACACGTTCACCGACCCGGAGGCGGTCGGGGTGCTGCTGGAGCTGCGCCGCCGCGGGATCAGGATCGGCGTGCTGTCGAACACGATGTGGCCGCGCGTCCATCACGAGCGGATCTTCACCCGCGACGGGCTGATCGACCTCGTTGACGGCGCGGTGTACAGCAGTGAGATCCCGTGGACGAAGCCGCACCCTGAGGCCTTCCGTGCCGCGCTGGCGGCGGTCGGCGTGACCCGCCCGCAGGACTGCGTCTACGTGGGCGACCGGCCCTTCGACGACGTGCACGGGGCGCACCAGGCGGGGCTGCGCACCGTGCTCATCCCGAACAGCGACGTGCCGGCGTTCGCCGCGGCGGAGCCCGACGCGATCATCGGAAGGCTCGGCGAGCTCATCGCGGTGATCGACCGCTGGTAAGCCGGCTGTCATTGCGGCCGGCTGATGCCGGCTCAGGGCCGGAACCGGCCGCCGCGGGCGCCTCGGTGCCGTGCACCGCGCACAGATCCGGCCGGAACGAGCGCCGGGCGAGCACTGCGCTGAGTGAGCCGGCGGTCCGCTCGCGCGGGTTGACATGCCGGGCCAGGGTCACCACCGCCACCCGCCCGGCGCCGGCCCGCTTCAGCGCGATCGCGGCCGACTGGGCGCTGGAACCCGAGGTCCACGTGTCGTCGAGCAGCAGGACGTTCGCGCCGGCCAGCCGCCCCGCGGCCCGGAACCTGCCGGGATCCAGATCCCGGGCCGGCACCGGTTCGGCGGCGCAGACGGTCAGGTCGGCCCAGCGCAGGGCCAGGTAGGGCTGCACCAGGGCTCGCAGCGGATGGGTACCAGGGCGGCCGCGTCCGCTGGGCACCACGGCGACATGGGCGGGCGCGGCCATCCGCGCGCGGGTCCAGATGCAGCGCCCGTGGTCGTGCAGGAAGACGAGCAGCATGGCCCGCAGCGCCCGGCCAGCGGCGTCCTGATCGCAGCCATCGGACTTGTAGCGCCACAGGGCCCGCGCGTAGCCGGTCCCGGCGACCGAGTAGGAGACCGGGACCACGATGTCGGCGAGCATTCCCGCCGCGTCATGCCGGTGCAGCGCGCACTGGTAGCAGCGCCGGAAGCCGGGCCGCGCCGGGCCCCGGCACACCGCGCAGCAGCCGGGCCCGGGAGGCAGCGGCGCGCGCAGCCAGGGCGCCTGCCGCCCGGCCACCGACCGGAGGCGATCCCACATCAGGCGGCGGGCCCGGCCGGGCCCGCGGATCGGGGCTTCATGCGGCCCGATGCTAGGCACCGGCTCCGACGCTCCGGCGGCCCCGCCTGGCAGGGCCCCCCCGGGGGGCGGTCAGGCTCCGGGCAGCAGGACGATCTTTCCGCGGACGTGGCCGGCCTGGCTGCGCTGCTGCGCCTTCGCCGCGGCGGCGAGGGGGAACTCGGAGTCGATGGCCGGGGTGAGCTTGCCTTCCTCGGCCAGGCGGGCGGCCTCGGGCAGCGCGTGGAAGGCCTGCGTCCGGCTGGTGACCCGGGCTCCGTGCTCGGCCGCGGAGAAGTCCGCGATCGTGACCACGTCGCCCGGTGACCGGGCGATCTCGATCAGGTCCTGGAGCGATCCCCGGCCGGAGGTGTCGAATATCGCGTCCACCCCTCCCGGCGCGAGCGCGGCCACCCGTCCGGGCAGCCCCGGCCCGTAGGTGGTCGGCAGCACGCCGAGGGAACGCAGGAACTCATGGCTCGATTCGCTGGCGGTGCCGATGACGGTCACGCCTGCGGCGCGGGCGATCTGCGCGGCGGTGCTGCCCACGGCGCCTGCCGCGCCCTCGATGAGGAGTGTCTGCCCTGCTGCCGGACGGATGATCTCCAGGACCCGCACCGCGGTCTCCGCGGCCACCGCCAGCCCGCCTGCCTGCGGCCAGCTCAGCACGGCCGGCTTGACGGTGAAATGATCAAGGACGGCGAGCTCGGCATAGGCGCGGGCGCCGAGGCCGAACACGGCGTCCCCGGGGCTGATGCCCCGGACGCCCTCGCCGACCTCGTCGACGACGCCGGCCGCCTCGATGCCGGGGATCGCCGGGAACCCGGTCGTGAACGCGTCCCGGAAGTACCCGGCCCGGAGCTTCCAGTCGAACGGGTTGACCCCCGCCGCGCGAACCGCGATGCGCACCTGGCCGGGACCGGCGTGCGGATCGGGCATCGTAGTCAACTCGAGGACCGAAGGATCCCCGAACCTCGCGAACGTCACTGCCATCATCCCCCCACCATCCCAGCCCTGCCCGCCGCCGCGACATCCGGGTGACCGCCTTCACTCTTCATGCGTTCCGCGCCGACAGATCAGGACAAAATCGGGCACAGATCGCCCGCATCGCATGAAGAGTCGAAGTGACCAGGGGGTCGCCCGCGGCGCGCGAGCAGAAGGCCGGCTGAGCTGGGCGAGCCTACAATCCAGGAGTGCGAGCGGGGATCCTGGAGCGCGAGGCCGAACTGTCGGTGCTCGACGATGCCATCCAGGCGGCGGCCACCGGGGACGGGTCGGTCGTGCTGGTCTTCGGCGAGGCCGGCATCGGCAAGTCGAGCCTGGTGGAGGCGGTGCGGGCCCAGCTGCCTGCCGAAGGCCGGATGTTCGTGGGCTACTGTGACGACCTGGCCACGCCACGGACGCTTGGCCCGTTCCGCGACCTGGTCGGCAGCGTGGGGTCAGAGCTCAGCCGGGCGGTGCTGGACGGCGGCGACCGGGACCGGATACTCGCGGCACTGCGCGCCGAGCTGGACTGGCCCGAGCATCCGGCGGTCCTGGTCATCGAGGACATTCACTGGGCCGACGAAGCGACGCTGGATGCGCTGCGGTACCTGACCCGGCGGATTGCCGGGCTGCCCGCGGTCCTGGTGCTGACCTACCGCGATGATGAGCTCGGCCGTGATCACCCGCTGCACGGCCTGCTCGGCCAGGCCTCCCGCAGCGACCAGGTGCGGCGGCTGCCGCTGCATCGCCTGTCGGCCGAGTCGGTGCGCAGGCTCAGCGCGGGCAGCGCGGTCAATCCTGCGGACCTGTTCACGCTGACCTCCGGAAATCCGTTCTTCGTGCACGAGCTGCTCGCCTCGGCGCAGGGCAAGAATGTCCCGCCGTCGATCGCCGATGCCGTGCTGGCGCGGGTCCGCCAGCTGGACCCGGCCACCCAGGATGTGCTCGAGCAGCTGGCGGTGGTCCCGGCGGCGCTGGACCGCTGGCTGGTCGACGCGCTCGTCCCCCGCATCGTGCCCGACGCCACGGCGGCGCTGGCGGCGGCCGAGCAGCACGGCCTGCTCACCGTGTCCGCGCGCCGGATCTCCTTCCGGCACGAGCTCACCCGGCGGGCGATCGTGGCCGCGGTGCCCTCGGCGCGGCTGCTGGCCTTGAACAAGCACGTGCTCGACGTGCTGGTCCAGCGGGACGAGGCCGACGTGTCGCAGATCGTCCATCACGCGGCGCAGGCCGGTGACGAGGACGCGGTCGTGCGGTTCGGCCCGGCCGCCGCCCGCGATGCGGCCCGGGCGGGCGCGCACCACGAGGCCGTCGCCCACTTCGCCCTGGTGCTCGAGCACGCCGACCGGTTCAGCCAGCGGGAGCGGGCCGATCTGCTCGAGCAGTACGGCGTTGAGTGCTACACGACCGGTTACGCGGAGCGCGCGGTCGAGGTCATGCAACGGGCGGTCGAGCTGAACCGCTCGCTTGGTGACCTCGCCCGGCTCGGAGCGAGTCTGCGCTGGTTGTCCCGGATGCACTGGTGGACAGGGGATCGCACCAGGGCCGGGCAAGCCGGAGACGAAGCGGTGGCGGTGCTCGAACGGGCTGGGGATGACCGGGCGCTCGCGCTGGCACTGAGCAACCAGTCGCAGCTGTGCATGCTCGCTCATCGCCCCGCCGAGAGCATTGCCTACGGTCAGCGGGCCGTCGCGCTGGCCCGGCAGGCTGGTGACGCGGCGACGACCTCGCACGCGCTGACGAACATCGGCGCGTCCCAGTGGAATGCCGCAGATCCGGCCGCTAAGGCCACCCTCGACGAGGCCCTCCGGGTGGCCCTTGAGGCTGGCGACGTCGAGGACGCGTGCCGCGCCTATGTCTGCCTCGGCTGGAATCTGCTCAACTGGTTCCGGCTCGACGAGGCTGACCGGTACATCACGGCGGGCATCAAGCTGGCTGAGGAGTCTGAATTCTCCGGCTTCCTGGCCTACATGCAGGTGGAACGGGCCCGGCTGCAATTGGCCAGGGGCGAGTGGGAGGAGGCGGTTCGTTCCGCGGAGTCCGGTACCGGCGCGCCGATACCGATGAAGTGCGCGGCTCTCACGGCGCTCGGCCGGATCGGGGTCCGGCGCGGGCAGCCCGAGGCGGCCGCCCTGCTCGGCTCGGCCTGGGACCTCGCGACCCGGATCGATGAGATGCAGCGGATCGGCCCGGTGGCCGCCGCCCGCGCCGAGGAGGCCTGGCTGCGCGGCGACCGGGACCGCGCGCGAGAGATCGCCATGCCCGTCTACCGGGAAGCCAGGCAGCTCGGGGACCTGGTACACCAGGCGGAACTCGGTTATCTGCTTGGCCGGGCGGGGCAGCCCGTCGAGATCGGCGGCGATCATCCTTACGCGCTGCAGGCGGCCGGGCGGTGGCGGGAGGCGGCTGAGGCCTGGCAGGCGGCCGGGTGCCCGTACGAGCACGCCGAGGCGCTGGCCGACGGTCCCGACCCCGAGCATCTGCTGGCCGCGCTCGCGATCGCCGACGACCTCGGGGCCAGGCCGCTGGCCGCCTTGCTGCGGGCGCGGCTGCGCGCCCTCGGCGTCACGCGCATCCCCCGCGGCCCGGTGGGCGAGACGAGGGCCAACCCGGCGGGGCTGACCGCACGGCAGGTTGACGTGCTGCGGCTGCTGGGCAAGGGCTACACGAACGCGCAGATCGCCAGGCAGCTGGTCGTCTCCGTCCGCACCGTGGACAGTCATGTCGCGGCCGTGCTGGACAAGCTGGGCGCGCGCGATCGCCGCCACGCCGCCGAGCAGGCCGCCGGGCTCGGTGTGCTCGATGGCGAGGATCGGTAGCCTGCCGGCCGGCTTCGGTAGCGTTCGCTGATCCGGTGCCGGGCCGGGCCGGCATATCCCTGGGAAGAGGCCGAAGGCGCCTCGGCCTGACCGGCTGGCTCGGGCAGGCAGATCCGGAGGAGGAACGACATGCCGATCGATCAGGACAAGCTGATGGACTTCCTGCATAAGTTCGTGGCAGACCTCGGCGCGACGATGGCAGCCGGCAACGTGCTGGTCGGCGACCGGCTGGGCCTGTACCGCGCGCTGGCCGACCATCCGATGCTGCCCCGTGAGCTTGCCGAGCGCACCGGCACTGCCACGCGTTACGTGGACGAATGGCTGCGCGGCCAGGCGGCAGGCGGGTACGTGCGGTACGACCCGCAGGCCGGCACCTACTCGCTCACCGCGGAGCAGGCTTTCGCCCTGACCGACCCGGACGGAGCGGTCTTCGCGCCCGGCGCGTTCGAGCTCGCGCTGGGGGCGCTGAAGGCCGAGCCGCGGGTCATCGAGGCGTTCCGGACCGGCTCGGGGATCGGCTGGCAAGAACACGACGACGAGGTGTTCTCCGGCTGCGAGCGGTTCTTCCGGCCGGGCTACGCCGCCAACCTGGTGTCCGGCTGGCTGCCGGCCCTCGACGGCGTACAGGCCAAGCTGCACGCGGGCGCGCGCGTCGCCGACATCGGCTGCGGCCACGGCGCGTCCACCGCGCTGATGGCCCGGGCCTACCCGAACTCCGCCTTCACCGGATCCGACATCCACGAGGAGTCGGTCATCCAGGCGCGCAAGCAGATCGCCGAGCAGGGCCTCGACAGCCAGGCAAGGTTCGAGGTCGCATCGGCGCAGACATTCAACGGCGGCCCGTACGACCTGGTCACGAGCTTCGACTGCCTGCACGACATGGGCGACCCGCTCGGCGCAGCCCGGCACGTCAGGCAGATGCTGGCGCCAGACGGCACCTGGATGGTGGTCGAGCCCGCGGCCGGCAACGCCGTGGCCGACAACCTCAACCCGGTGGGCCGGGTCTACTACTCCTTCTCCACTTTCCTGTGCGTGCCGAACGCGCTGTCCCAGGAGGGCGGCTATTCCCTCGGCGCCCAGGCCGGCCAGCAGGCCATCGCCCGGCTCGTTACCGACGCCGGGTTCACCCGCTTCCGCCGGGCCGCGGAAACTCCCTTCAACATCGTCTACGAGGTCCGCCCGTAAGCCATAGGGGGGCCGGGCGGACCGGCCGGGCCGCGCGGCAGCCGTTCGAGATGCGAATTTCCGAACGGCTCCGCGCGGCCGTATGCGCGATCGGCCAGCCCGCGCCCGGGGATCACCTGGCGCCGGGTCGCAACGCGGCTGGCCGGCGGGCGTCGCCGCGGCGCGGGCATCGGCCCGCGGTGACCGCCGCCCGTGATGGGATGATCGGACTGTGCCCAGGGGCGGTGGCGGTAACCGCAGCGGCGGCTCGCGGCGACAGGAGCCGGCCGGGGGTGCGACGCTGGGCCGGTATCAGTCCAAGCGCGACTTCACCCGCACGGCTGAGCCCGCCGGGGCGACCCCGCCGGGCCCGGCGGGCGGCCCGCTGCGGTTCGTCGTGCAGCGTCATCGTGCCCGCCGGCGGCACTATGACCTGCGGTTCGAGATCGACGGCGTGCTGGTGAGCTGGGCAGTGCCGAACGGCCCGACCCTGGACCCGGCGGTCAGGCGGCTTGCCGTGCACGTCGAAGACCATCCGATCGAGTACCTCGACTTCGAGGGCGTGATCCCGCGGGGCGAGTACGGCGGCGGCGACGTGATCGTGTGGGATACCGGAACCTGGCAGCCGCACGGCACCGACGACCCCGCGGCCGCGGTGGCGGCCGGGGAGTTGCACGCCGACGTCTATGGCAGCAAGCTGCGCGGCCGCCTGGTGCTGGTTCGCCGGGGACGCCGCGGCGAGGACTCAGACCAGTGGCTGCTGCTGCACAAGGACGACGAGTACGCGGTCCGCGGCTGGGATCCTGAGGACTACCCGAAGTCGGTGCTCAGCGGGCGGACCAACGACCAGGTCCGCGCCGACCCGGAACGGATGTGGCGCTCGGATCTGCCTGCTGCCGAGGCGTCGATCGTGCTGCGCCCGCCGGTCATCCCCGGTCCCGGCGACCAGGAACTGGCGGCCCTGGAGGCACTGGGCGGCGCCGGCTCGTGGGACGTGTTCGGCCGCCGGCTGCGGCTGACCAACCTGGACAAGGAACTGTTCGGAGGCCGGGACGGCGAGCCGCCGGTGACCAAGCGCGAGCTGATCAGCTATACCGCCAGGATCGCCCCGGTGGTGCTGCCGTACCTGGCGGGCCGGCCGCTGAACATGCACCGGTTCCCCGGCGGCGCCGCCGAGCCCGGCTTCTGGCAGAAGCAGCTGCCCGCGCACGCGCCGGACTGGATCCCGCGCTGGCACGACCCGGACGCCGAGCGCGGGAAGACCACCACCTACCTGGTGGCCGATGAGCCCGCGGCGCTGGTCTGGGCGGTCAACTTCGGCGCGGTGGAATGGCACCCCTGGACCGCCCTGGCAGGCAGCCGGGACAGCCCGACCTACGCGCTGATCGATATCGACCCCGGCGAGGTGACCCCCTGGGACGACGTGCTCGTGCTGGCCCGGCTGCACCGCACCGCGCTGGAGCACCTGGGCGTGCGGGCCGCGGCCAAGCTCACCGGGCGACGCGGCATCCACATCTGGATCCCGGTGACCGACGGGCTCAGCTTCCACGACACCCGCACCTGGACCGCGCAGCTGTCCAAGGCGATCGGCGCGGTCGTGCCCGAGCTGGTCAGCTGGAAATGGGACCGCAGCGACCGGGCAGGCCGGGCCCGGCTCGACTACACCCAGAACGTTCACCACAAGACCCTGGTCGCCCCCTACAGCCCGCGCGCCGCGGCCGGCGCCCCGGTCTCCGCGCCGATCGGCTGGGACGAACTGGACGACCCGGCACTGCGGCCCGACGGTTTCACCATCCGCAGCGAACCCGCCCGCGTGGCTGAGCGCGGCGACCTGTTCCGCACCGTGCTGGACCGGAGCCAGCCGCTGCCGCCGATCAGCTAGCTGGCGATGGGCCTGACCGCGGGGACGTCGCCGACGTTGACGGCGAACTGATTGCGGTCGGCAGGATAGACGCTGATCGTCAGCCGGACCGGCTTGCCTTCCTGGTCGAAGGTAGTGCGCAGGACCGAGAAGACGCCCACGCGGCCGTCGGCGGGAAGCTTGAAGAACGCCGTCTCCGCCTCGTCGGGGGCACGCACCCTGATCTGGTCCTGGTAGCCAACCTGCTTGATGCCGAATTCCCCGGCCAGGTAGGCGACCGCTCCCTCTTCGATCTCGGCGGCTTCGAGGAGCCGGCTGGCACCGCGGAGGGCGAGGCTCATCGGGTAGATGGACGTCTGCATGGACCAGGGGGTGTCGTCGATGAAGCATCTCTCGTGACGGCTGATCACCGATGCGCCCCTGTCGACGCCCAGGGCCGTGGCGACCTGGCCGGTTGCTTCCTGGATCTCCACCTGGGGAGGGCTGACCCGCGGCTCCCTGCGCTCCGCCTTGACCGCGGCTTCATAGACGGCGGTCTCGTTGCTGCCAGGATCGCCGGTCAGCGTGGTGACGAAGGGCGTGATCCGCTCGGTGACGAAGGTTCCCTGGCCGGGGCGGGTCTCGACCAGGCCCCGGGTGATCAGCCACTTGATCGCGTCGCGGACGGTGTTCCGCGACGCGTTGTACTGCTGCTGAAGATCGTTTTCGGTGGGCAGCTGCGACCCGGGGGTGAGTTCGTCGGTCTTGATCTTCTGGCGTAGATCGTCGGCGATCTGCCGGTACATCGCCTCAGCCATGTGCCCTCCCAGAGATACCAACCAGCCTGACGAGAAGGCTGAATGGCCTTAAGTGGATCATTCCGCTGACCCCAGTCATCCAGATAAGTGGGATGAGTCGGTTTGACCGGTTTCCCGGCGGGTATCGCCTGGATATGTACCACTGGTTGGGATGACTCGGACGGCTGGGTCCATGCAGATGATTCTAGCAGTTCAACTGCTTGGATGCATTAGAACCAGTCGGCCAGTTCCCGCCACCCGCCTGACCCGGATCACCCATACCGGACAGGTACCCAAACCGGAGCCCGCGGACCACCACTCCGCAGGCCAGGGAGCGAGGGGGAACCTCCCATGGTCGGGATCATCGTCATCGCAGCCGTCGGCATCTTCGTCATCGGGGTCGTGGTCGGGTTCGTCCTGGTCGTCAGCTGGGGCATCCGCAGGGAGGAAAAGCAGGGGCCTTTCCTGGCGGATGAAACCACCGGCGGGGTGAACTGGGCCGCCCGGCGGCTGAGCGGCCTGTACATCCGCCGGCAGATCGCGCCGGCCCGCCGCGCCGCTGGCCTGCGCACGGGGGTCTAGCCATCGCTATTCAAGCGGGCCCGGGTAGGCGGCCTCGGCCCGGTCGGCGAGCTTGCCGGTCTGCCGGCGGACCAGCAGAATCGCGGCCACGATCCCGACGACGGCGGCGCCGATCAGGATCAGGTTGATCGTGCCCGACGCCCGCTGCAGGGCGTTACCGGCCAGGTACGCCGCCAGGGTCCAGATGGCGGCCCACAGGATCCCGCCTGCGGCGTTGGCGGGCAGGAACTTCCGCCAGCGCATCTTGCTGGTTCCGGCGAGGAACGCCGCGTAGGTGCGCAGCACGGACACGAACCGGCCGAAGAACACGACCTTGCCGCCGTGCCGGTCGAACAGGTAGCGGGCGATCTTCAGCTTCCGCTCGTCCAGCCGCACCTTGGAGCCATAGCGGCGCGCCAGCCGGTAGCCGCCCTTGTCGCCGATCCAGTAGCCGATATTGTCCCCGATGATCGCGGCGGCGGACGCTACCAGGAAGATCAGCCACGGGTTCAGCCGGTGCGTGTGCCCGGCGTAGATCGCGGCGGTGATGAGCGCGGTCTCGCCCGGCAGCGGTACGCCCAGGCTTTCCGCGCCGACCAGGACGAACACGGCCAGGTAGCCGTAGGACTCGATGAGACTGCCGATGCTCACCGCGGGCCGCCGTGCTCGCGTGCCCGGTAGACCTGCTCGGCGAACCGCTCCAGTGCTTCCGCGCACTCCTTGAGCCGCCGTTCGGCCAGCGGCGCGCTCGGGGCGCCGAACAGATCCCGGGCCCGGATCGCCCGGTACCAGCGCCGCAGCCGGTCCAGGCTCAGCTCCTCCTCATCAAGCCCGGCCAGGGTCAGCTTGCCGTTGGCCGGCTCAGCGTCCAGCCCGGCCTCGTACTTGTCGCAGCCGGCCACGAACTCGGCCCACTCTGCCTCCTTCTGCCCGGTGAACTCGACCTCCAGCCGCGCATCCTCGGCGTCTTGATCGGCTACGGCCAGCACCACGGGGTGCCCGCCCGCTGTCTTGATCGCTTCGATCACCTGGGCGAACCCGGCGTCGAATCCCTCGCCTTGCGGCACCGCCCAGGTGCCTTGCTGCAAGGGCACCGCGCCTAGCCGGCGCAGTTCCCGCCAGATTGCCACCCGGCGCCGCGAGGACTCTGCGGGCAGCCGGTAGATGATCACCCGCCAGGTCATCGGCTCACCCCCGCCGTGGCGCCTGCGTCCGGCACAGCCAGGTCCCTATCCGCCGGCCGGCAGCTCGCGGGCGCTGACTGCTACCGCTGACAGCATGATGAACTCTCCTCACCGGCCGGGCAGCGGGCCGCACGGCGGCTTGTAACGCACGCTACACACTAGATGGTAACCCGGGTGTGCGGACCGCGGGCGGCCTGGTCACTTGATCAGCTCCAGGTAGACGATGCTGCCCAGGCCGACAACCAGGCAGTAGACCGCGAACGGATTGAGGGTGCGGGTGCGGAAATAGCGGAGCAGGAACCGCACCGACAGGTAGGCGCCGACGCCGGACAGGACGCTGCCCACCACGACCTGGCCGCGGATACCGTTGCCGAGCGGGCCCATCAGGTCCGGGATCTTCAGCGCCCCGGCGGCCAGGATCACCGGCGTGGCCAGCAGGAACGCAAACCGCGCGGCATCCTCGCGGGACAGCCCGCGGAACATGCCCGCCACTATCGTCACCCCGTCCCGGCTGATGCCGGCCAGCAGGGCGAGAATCTGCACCGAGCCGATGAGCGTCGCCTGGCCGGGACCGATCGCCGACAGCCGCCGGTCGGATTCCCTCCCTTCGGCCACTTCCTGGCCCCGGACGGCCGCGTGGCCCGAGGCGTGCCGCGCCGGTCCCGTGTGCGCGGCGCTGAGCGCGAGCTCGCGCTGGGCGGCGATGCGCCGGTCGGCCTGACGGGAAGAGCGCCGGAACCGCTCCCCAGCGAACAGGATCAGGCCGTTCACGCACAGGAAGACCGCGGCATAGACCGGCTTGCCGAAGATCACCCGGAACGCGTGCTCGAAGGCCAGTCCCGCGATGCCGACCGGGATGGTGGCCAGGATGATCATCCAGGCCAGCTTCTCGTCGAACCGACAGCCCCTGCCAGCGGCCGGTCCCGTCCGCGGGCCGGATCAGATGCCCGAGCGAGGTGAAGAACCCGGTGATGATCCGGATCCAGTCTCGCCAGAAATAGATCAGCAGCGCGATCGCGGTGGCCACGTGCAGGCCGACGATATACGCCAGGTACGGCGACTCGGGCGCGGCCACGTTCAAATCCTTCGCCCAGCTGCCGCCGATCAAGGCCGGGAGCAGCACGTTGTGCCCGAGGCTGGACACCGGGAACAGTTCGGTGACGCCCTGGATCAGGCCGACCACGGCGGCCTCCAGGTAAGTCAGGTGAGTCATGCCAAGCCCTTCACGTGCGGGGGATGTCGTCCGGGCACCGGTACAGGCCATGCCAGCGGACGGGGCCCGGACAGCCAGCCCGGCGCTGGCCAGCCACGTTGCCCCGCCCGCCTTGGCCTGATTCTACAAGACTGTAGAAATTAAGGTCGGCAGGTCTGGCGGCAATCGGAAAGCCCGGCGGGGCGGGTACCCGGGTTGCGGCGAGCGCGGCGGTGATCCGCTATGCGGCCATGCCGCCCGGATGCTCAGGCCGGCTTCCCGCTCACGACGACACCACGATCATGACGGTGTGCCCGATCCTGATCTTGTCGCCTTTCTTCAGCCGCTGCGGCGCGTGGATGCGGCGCCCGTTGAGCCAGGTGCCGTTGGTTGAGCCGAGGTCTTCGACGTACCACAGGCCGTGGGCGATCTGGAACCTGGCATGCCGGCCGGAGGCGAATTCGTCGTTGATCGCGAGGTTGCCCTGACGGCCCGTGGTGAAGTTGGCGTGGAAGGTGTGACGCTGGTCTCCGGCCTGGATGAGCAGGGACCGGGCCGGCGCCACCGCCTCAACCACCGTGCTGCCGGTTTGCGCGGCGACGGCAGACACGGCCGCTCTCCAGGCCTGCTGCTCCTGCTCGGTCACCTCTTCCCACGCCGGCAGGGGTCTGGGCTGGGCCTCGCGGTGGGCTTCGTAGGCCGTTCGGGCGAGGTATTCGAAGCCGGAACTGGTCACCTCACCGATGATGCCAGAGGCGATGGAATGCTGGCTGGCCTCTGACGCGGACCGGGCTGTCGCGGGTTCAGCGCGGCCCTGACCGGGTCCGCGCGGCGGCCGCACGGCTGCCCTCAGCCCGCGACCAGGCATGCCGTGAGACCTGGTGTGCTGATCGCCGGGTCCTTAGTATTGCCGCAGGACAGGCACGATGGTACGCCCCCCCCAGGGGACCAGCACCGTCGTGGGCGGCGATAAGGCGGTGCGAGATGAGCTTCTCGGTGCAGGGTGACTACTTCGAGGTGTGCAGCTGCGACGTCAGCTGCAACTGCGTATGGCTCGGCACTGCGACCAGGGACGACTGTGACGTCCTGCTGGCCTGGCACGTCAGCAATGGCAGCAAGGACGGCGTGGACCTGTCCGGTCTCAACGCCGTGATGGCCGTGCACTCGCCGAAGCGGATGACCGACGGCGGCTGGAAGGTGGCGCTGTACCTGGACGACCGCGCCTCGGCCGAGCAGTCCGAGGCCCTGGGTGCGGTCTTTTCCGGTGCCGCGGGCGGTCATCTGGCCAACCTGAGTCCGCTGATCGGCGAGGTGGCCGGGGTGGAGCCGGCAACGATCAGGTTCGAGAAGTCAGACGGCTCGCTGCATGCGGAGGTAGCGGGCACGCTTTCGATGAGCAGTGAGCAGGTCGTCGGGATGGACGGCCAGGAACCGGCCGTGATCGCGAACGCGCCGTTCGGGGCGGTAACGCAACCCGTACGGCAGGGCACCTCCGAAAACGTGAGTTACCAGGGCCATTGGAACATGAGCTTCTCCGGAACGAACAGCTTCATCACCGACTTCCGCTACGAAGGCTGACGAGGTTTCGGCATGGCCAGCCGGGCGGGACCGGCCGCCATGGCCCGGCCGGTGCAGAGCCTGCCCCGGCGCCAGCTCATCCGGCCGTGGATTGCCCTCGCCGCGCTGGCCGCGGCGGCCTGGGTGGTCACTATCGCGCTGGCCCAGAGCATGGGCAACGGCCCTGGCACGATGGGCCTGGCGTTGCTGCCTTTCCTCGGGGTGTGGGTGGTGATGATGGCCGCGATGATGTTCCCGTCCGTCGCGCCGGTCGCGGTGCTGTGGACCCGCCTGATCACCGGCGCTTCGGCCGGATCCGCCAGGGTGGCGCGGATGGGGCTGTTCATCGGCGGCTATCTGCTGGCCTGGGCCGGCTGCGGCGCCGCGGCCTTCGCGGCCCTGGCCGGGACAGGGCGGCTGCTGGACGCCTCCCCGACCGCGGCGAGGTGGCTGGGCGTGGGCATCTTCGCCGCGGCAGGCATCTACCAGCTCACCTCCTGGAAAGACTGGTGCCTGAGCCGGTGCCGTTCCCCGGTGGGCGCGCTCATGTATTACGCCGGCTTCAAGGGCCACAGCCGCGACGTGCGCGTCGGCCTGCATCACGGCGCGACGTGCGTCGGATGCTGCTGGGGCCTGATGATCCTGCTGGTCGCGGTCGGCGTGATGAACGTGCCGGCGATGGCCGCCCTGGCCGTGGTGATCTTCATCGAGAAGATCTGGCGCTACGGCAAGCCGTTCGGCCAGGCGATCGGGCTTGCCCTGCTGGTGACCGGCGGGCTCGCCGTCTGGTTCCCCTGGCTGCTCCCCGGACTGCACATGGCCAGCATGCCGATGATGTGACCGGCACCGGCCCGTTCTGCTATTGGATGGCCGCGAGAAGATCCCGGCACGCCTGCTCGCAGCGCCGGCACGCCTCGCCGCAGATCCGGCAGTGCTCGTGCATCCGTGCATGCCGCTCGCACTCGTCGCCGCAGCTCCGGCAGCTGGCAGCGCAGGCCTCCAGCAGAGGCCTGGTGACGCCGGCGTCGTACTCCGCCTGACGGCTCAGCACCCCGAGGGTGGCAGCGCAGATATCGGCGCAGTCCAGGCACAGCCGGATGCACCTGATCATCTCGGTCACGTTGTGCTCGCTCAGGTCGGCGGCGACATCAGCCGTGCAGGCCTGTGCGCAGTCACTCAGCGCGTCAACGGTGCCGGCCAGAACATCGGCATCGACGCTCAGGGTGCGCGGGTAGGTGTCCAGCAGCTGCCTGGCGTAGCTCATGGCTCACTCCTCCGAACGCGCGGCCCGCCCGGACCCGGGCCGCTGTGCAGCACGCTACCGGCTGGCCCGCGGCGCCGGGCTGACTCATGCCGCCGGTCAGGTGCCGGCGACTTCCCGGTGCTGGCGTGCGAGGATGGCCCGAGGACCCAGTTGCCCCGCGCCCGGAAGGCATATGAGCATTCAGCTCCTCGTCGGCAGCATCAGCTGTGCTGCCCTCATCGTGCTGGTGATACTGGCGCCACGGGGGTTCAAGCACGCCGGGGAACCCGCCGCGCAGGCGGGGCGCCGCGATCGTAGGAAGGAGCCGATGGCACCGGCACAGCGTTCGCGTGCCTTGCGGCCGCGCCGACGAGACCGCGGGGCCGCGATGCTGCCGGCCGGAGCGACGGTCACCTTCGGCGCCGAGCGGCGGCTGGCGGGCATCGACGAGGTGTTCAGCGCGCTGGACCTTGACCTGGTCGGGCTGCTCCCGGTGAAGAAGAAGGTGCAGGAGATCGCCGCGCTGCTGCTGGTTGACCGCGCCCGGCAGAAGTTCGGCCTGGAGGCTCCCCGGCCCAACCTGCACATGTGCTTTACCGGCCCGCCAGGGACCGGCAAGACCACCGTGGCGCTGCGGATGGCCGACCTGCTGCACCGCCTTGGCTACCTGGAACAAGGGCAGCTGGTGCACGCCATGCGCGATGACCTGGTGGGCGAGTACATCGGGCAGACGGCGCCGAAAACCAAGCGGGTTCTTGACCGGGCGATGGGCGGGGTCTTGTTCATCGACGAGGCTTACTACCTGTACCGGGATACCGACTCCAAGGACTACGGCCAGGAAGCGATCGACATCCTGCTCCAGGTCATGGAGAACGACAGGGACAAGCTCGTCGTCATCCTCGCGGGCTACAAGGACCGCATGGACACCTTCTTCGGCTCCAATCCCGGCATGAGCTCCAGGATCGCTCATCATCTCGACTTCGCCGCCTACCAGGTAGAAGAACTCGTGGCGATCGGCCGGCTGATGCTGGAGGAGGCGAGTTATCACCTGTCGGCCGAGGCAGAGGGCGCGTTCCGCGACTATCTCACCCGCCAGATGGAGCAACCCCGGTTCGCCAACGCCCGCAGCGTCCGCAACGAGCTGGAAAGCGCCCGCCTGCGGCACGCCCATCGCCTCGCATCCGATCTGGAGCGCAGCTGGACCCGCGATGATCTCATGCGGCTCGAGCCCGCCGACGTCCTGCCACCCGCGCTCGCCTTCACCGAGCACGCGGCCGGCCTTCCTCCGGCGCGCAGCCAAGCCTGAACCCGAATTCCCAGCCATCGACTGCGTCACGATTAAATGCCACCCTGGGGTGACGGCCCGGTCATCGGGGGCGGGCCGGGCAATTGGGGGCATCTCATGAAGATCCGCACACCTGTCGCAGCCGTCGGCGCGGCGGCACTCCTCGGCGCCGGGGCACTCGTGCTCCCCGTCGCCGCCAGCGCGAGCAGCGCTACTCACACGCTGAAGTTCGTCTCGGTGACGAAGCAGGCGGCCATGTTCACCAAGACGACCGGCGCCTCGCAGGATACCGATGTCAACGCGGCGGGCAAGGCCATCGGGTTCGACATGATCTACTTCTCGGCCACCTCGGGGACGGCCGCCACGGTGAACATCACCGTGGACACGACCGGCGGCTTCCTGTACGGCACGGCCACCGCCAACATCCAAACCGGCGCGATCACCAACGGCAAGGTGACCGGCGGCACCGGCGCGTTCAAGGGAGTCACCGGAACGATCAAGGCCAAGAACCTGAACAAGCAGGGCACCCGCACGGCTGTCACCATCACTTACAGCTGATAGCCACGGCGGAACCGGATTCTGGCTTGTACCGGAGAGCCCGGTACCGGTTCGCCCGGTACCGGGCTCTCCTGCGATCGCGAGGGAGTTGACATCGTGGACGGCGCAACTGTGCCCGTGGCGGTCGTTTCCAGCCGCACGGAGGCGGAGCTCATCGTCGGGATGCTGCGCAGCAACGGGTTGAGAGCGGCCGTGTCGGCGGACGATGCCGGCGGACAGGACCCGCAGCTGCAGGTACAAGGTGTTCGCGTGCTGGTTAGCTCCGCCGACGAAGCAGCGGCCCGCCGGCTTCTGGCCGCCGCCGATGACAGTCCGTAGCAGCCGCCGGTGCCGTCATCAAGCCGCGTCACCCGGCCACGGCGGCTGGCTCGCGTCGGCGGGTAGGTACGCAAGAGCCTCGTCCAGGCTGGCGTAGTGGCGGATCACGCGGTCAATGCCGGTGATTGCGAAGAGCCGGAGGATCTCAGCGCTGGAGGTCACCAGCCGCAGTTCACCGCCGGCAGCCAGTGCCCGCTTGTGCGCGCGCACCAAGACGTGCAGCCCCACTGCATCGCAGCAGCCCGTCCGGGTCATATCGACAACCACGGTCGCCTGTCCGCGTGCGGCCGACGCGAGAGCTGCCCGCAGCCCGTACGCGGTACCGGTATTGATCTCTTCCGGCGCGGTCACCACGGGAACGTCCCTGATGACCGTGATCGGGTAGCTCACATCAGGCATGCGCCTTTTCTCCGGGTGGCCGCGCTGATACCCGTTGACCAGGCGATCGGCGCCGGTGGCTGAGCGGTGCGATAGTGACTGGGTATCCCGCAGCTGGTCCTGCACCGAGCCGGCCGCGGCCTTGCGAGCGGTCTTCATTAGCCTGCTTCCTGGGGCGATTGCCGGGAGGACTGCTCGGCGTGCCGTCGTGGTGGCGCGCTACCCCCGGATCGTTCTGATCTGGTTCCAGGGTCGCTCGCACACCTGGAAGAAAGCTGGAAGTACGCTGACCTTGATCTGGGGTCTTACCTGATGGCGAGGGCCGCGAGTTGCTCGGCGGCGGAGCGGCGGACCTCGTCACCGACCGTCCCGTCGCGGGCAATGGCCAGGCAGGCCGGCGCGGCAGCCCCCGGGGCGACCGCGGCAACCTGCTCGGCCGCGGACAGGCGCACCTCGTCACCGACTCCACCGTCGCGGGCGATGGCCAGGCAGGCCGGCGCGGCAGCCCCCGGGTTGACCGCGGCGAGCTGCTCGGCTGCGGACAGGCGCACCTCGTCACCGACCGTCCCGTCGCAGGCGATAGCCAGGCAGGCCGGCGCGGCAGCCCCCGGGGCGACCGCGGCGAGCCGCTCGGCCGCGGACAGGCGCAGCTCGTCGTCAACCCCCCGGTCGCATGCGATGGCTGAGAGGGCTTCGGCGGCGGCGTGCGGGCTGAGTTCGGCGAGCTGATCGGCCGCGTCCATGCGGTCCTCGTCGTCTTCGTACATGGCTGTGCCGGCTTTCTCTGCGAGACCAGTTCCGATGGCCGAGACAGGCACCCTGTCTGGTTCAGCGCCAGGCGTAGCGGCCGGCCGGGATAAATACCCGGCCGCCGGGGCAGTTTCGCCGTTGTCCCGGCTACTTGAGCCCAGTCTGGACGCGCGAGCCGGCGTCGGCCATAGGGGAAACCCCCGATTTGACCCTGAGGCTAACCCCTGCGCCGGCCAGGAAGCCGCCAGGTCGCCGTTGAGCGGCGAGCAGATAGCGTCGTCGAAAGAACGGCCGACGCGGTCCAGTCCCTCAGCACGTCATCGCCGGCTGGCCTGGCCCAGTCCCGCGCCGAGGCCGGTGATCACGTTTGCGATCCCGTTGCCGAGGTTGCCGAGCACTGCCCCCGCGCCGTTGATGATGTCGCCGGTCGGCTGGACGGTAGCGCCCAGGACAGGGATCCCGGCCGCGGCGCCGGTCAGCCATTGCCCGCCGACCTGGAGCAGCCCGCCGATGCCGCTGATGATCCCCCCGATCACGCCGCCGGCAACCTGGACGATGCCGCGGGTCACGCCGCCGGCGCTGGCGGGCTCGATCACGCTGGCGAGGCCGTTGGTGATGTTGGCGACGCCCCCAAGCGCGCCGAGCGCGCCCTGAATGCCCGTGCTATTACCGGGCGGAAGCGGGCTGGCCGACCCCGGGGCGAACGCCATGTAGTAGCCGGCAAACCCCCAGCCGACATTGCCGCCCATGGTGATCAGGTCAGCCTCATACAGCGCCATGTCGGTGCCGTAGTTCGGGTCGTGCAGGACGGCGTAACGCTGGCCGTTGACCGGATCTATGCCGTGCCCGGCGGCGACCACATAGTGGAATCCCGAGATCGAGGAGCCGTCTGGGTAGCTGTAGCCGGCGTTGATCAGCAGAATGCACGGCGCGCCGCGGCCCGCGTCCTCCTCGATGTCCGCCCAGGTCCCGTGGTTGTAACCCTGCGCCTGCAGGCCGTGGTCGCGGGCGAACCCGATCAGGTCCGCTGGCGAGCTGAAGACGTTCATGCGCCGGATGACCGAATCGATCGCCTCCTTCGTCTCCGGCACGCCGAGGTAGCTCATCACCATCGCCAGCGACGTCGTGCCGCACGCGTTGGACGAACCCTGCGTCTCGAACGGCATCGAGGCGACGTCGGGCAGCAGTTCTTCGGTCGCTGGGTTTCTGGTCAGGCTCACCGCCGGTCTCCCAACGAGGCAGGCGGCCGCGTTACCCGGATTGCGGTCCGGTCCACAGTCGGCAAGACACTGCGGCGGCGGCCTGGATACATGCACCGTGCTTACCAGGCGGGCTCGCTGCATGCCAGGGCCGGCGGCCGCGTGAGCCACTGCCGCCGCAACAAGCGGGTGTTACTGTCGATGACATGAGTTTCGATCCCCGGTCGAAACTGGATCCGTCGTAGGTTCAGGACCGCCGGGGCGTGAGCGGCCGCACCGTGGCCGTCGGCGGGGGCCGCTTAGGCGTCGTCGGGCTGATCCTGGCGCTCGTCTTCGCGCTCGGCGGCAACGGCGGGAGCGCCGCCGCGATCGATGCGCTCAACCAGCTGAGCGGCCTGAACGGCCAGCACGTTGACGCGGCCGGCGCACCCGGCAAGGTGGCCAGCGAGTGCCGCACCGGAGCCGACGCCGAGCGAACCCAGGATTGCCGGATCGTCGGCTACGTGAACAGCATCCAGGCCTACTGGTCGAAGGCGCTCCGCGGTTACACGGTGGTGCCGACGGTGTTCTTCAGCGGCCACACCCAGACCGCGTGCGGTCCGGCGTCGTCACAGGTGGGTCCGTTCTACTGCCCGGCCGACCGGCAAGTCTACATCGACCTGGGGTTCTTCCATGAGCTCCAGACGCGTTTCGGGGCGAAGGGCGGGCGGTTTGCCGAGGCCTACGTCCTCGCCCACGAATACGGGCATCACGTGCAGAACCTCCTGGGCACCCTGAAGACGGGCGGCGGGCAGGGAGCCGAAAGCCAGAGCGTCAGGACCGAACTGCAAGCCGACTGCTTCGCCGGCGTGTGGGCCGCGCATGCCGTCGACACCGGCTTCCTGACCCAGGTCACCCGGGCCGATATCGCCAGCGCGCTCGACGCTGCCGCGGCGGTCGGGGATGACCGGATCCTCGGAACATCGAGCCCGGAAAACTGGACCCACGGGTCATCCGCGCAACGCCAGAACTGGTTCACAGCCGACTACCGGGACGGCAACCCGGACAAGTGCGACACCTTCCACGGGCCAGTGTGAAGCCGGGGACGTGACAGCCATCGCGTCATTTCCCCATCGGCAGCGTGCCGGTGCTGCCGCCAACCGGCGTCACGGCGGTGGCGAACTTGTGCCCGCCGGAGTCGAACAGGCTCACCACGGTGAGCGCGGTGTCCGGCGGGGCGACGATCGCAACGTAGCTTCGGCCGTTCACGCGGACCGGGTGGTACGTACGCGGTGACCCGGAGGAGAAGTCGGCGACGACGGAGGCGGTCCTGGGGCTGACCAGCCCGGCATATCCGGCGAGCCGTGATCTCGCGGCCGGGACCGGAACAGGGTCCAGGGTGACGGTGCGGGGCGGGGCCGCCACGGGCCGGCATTGCTGCGAGCGGCCGTGGCCGCCGCGCACGGTGACGGCATAGCACTGGCCGAACAGGCCAAGCTCGGTCCTGATATGCCAGGTCATGCCGGCGACCCTGCCCGCGCCGATGGGGTAGCTGGCCCGGGAGGCGGCGATGTCCCGCCGCGATTTGTCCAGGCTCGCCCAGACCCCCGCTGGGCTGGCTGCGAACAGGCTACTGCCGGTGGCGCGGTCGGACAGGAACAGGCGTTCCGCGAACCCGCGCCCGGAGTAGGCGGCGAGTTGACTTACTTCATCCTGGGGGCCGGTGAAGAGGAACCCGGCGAGGTGGAACGACTGGCCGCACGCCGGCACCCGGACCGGGCGCACGGCCAGTTCCCTGCCGCCGGGCAAGGTCGCGACCAGGCGGGTTGTCCCCCGTGCGACCTGGGTGACCATGGCGCCGATGCCCGGCAGGCCGGGAATGCCGCGAAGGAGCGCCGGGTGGCCAACGGGCTCGCCGCGCGCGGCCCCGAACAGCACGTTCCCGTCGCGGCCGTTGAGCATGACCGCGGGCAGGCACCGCCGGGTGCCGGGGTCGGCGATGTTGCGTACCGCCAGCCGCCAGGGCTTCCCGTCCGCGGTGCCCGAGGCGAACACCCCGCCGGGCGCGCTGGGATTCGGCGCGTTCAGCGTCACCGTGTTCGCGCTCGGCTCGGGGCCGGGCGCAGCGATGAAACGGGCGGCCAGCACGGCCGCGACCGCCACGGCGGCAGCCCCGCCGGCCAGCGCGCGGCGGCGGGCCCGGATGGCCTTGCCCTGCCGGGTCATCGAGTTGATCGGTGCCGGGGAAATCTCGACCGAGTCGAGCTCGGTGTGCAGCCGCTGCCGGATCGTCCGCTCGTCACCGGGATTCACCGGGCACCTCCTGCTGCCGGGGCGGCACTGTGCCGCCGGGATCGGTATCCGTCAGCCCTCCGCTGGCGCGGAGCTTGGCCAGCGCGCGGGCGGCCTGGCTGCGCACGGTGCTTGCCGAGCAGCCGAGCAGCACCCCCACCTGGGCATCGGTCATGTCCTCCCAGTACCGGAGCACGATGACAGCGCGCTGGCGTGGCGGCAGCCCGGCGAGCGCCGCCATCAGCGCGGACCGCTCGTCGATTCCGGCGGCGGGATCGGCCACCGTGAGATCCGGGAGATCGCCGGGCTCGCTGGACCGCTCGCTGACCCGGCCACGGCGGAACCGGCGTTTACTCGCGTTGATCAGAATCCGGCGCACGTAGGCATCGGGGTCGTCGGCCCGGCGGACCCGCCACCACGTGGCGTACGCGCTGGCCAGTGCCGTCTGCGCGAGATCTTCGGCGAGCCAGCTGTCTCCGGTCAGGCCGAACGCCAGCCGCACCAGCCCGGCCCAGCGGCTGGTCGCGAACTCTTCGAATTGCGTGCGGTCCCTCGCGTCCACCGCGCCCCCCGCATCGGCACGAGAGCGTGCCATCTGTGTCACATCACATAAGAGCACCAAACAGCCGCGCAACGCTGCATGCGGGTTGGCTCTGTCCTCCGGCTCACCTGTGGCGCGGCCGGGAGGCGGCGATGGGCGAACGGGTCGGTGCCTGCGACGGCGCGGCCAGCTGGGGCAACCTGGTGCGCGGACAAGAACACCTCGCCGGCCGCCGGCAGCGAGGAACCGGACGCGGGCCAGCGCCGACTCGGGGGCTTGATCCATCCTGGCGCGCCGATACCGATGGCAGACCACGAGGACGGCCCGGCTCCGCGCTCGACGTACCGCGCATGCGCGCCATGGAAAAGGCACTGATCGAGCGCGCCCGCCGCGGCCGGAGTGGGAAGAGGATTTCGGCGAGCTGGAACTGCTGGCCCGCCTGAGCATCATGGCGCGGCGACGAGGCTGCTCGACCGGCAGCCGCAACGCATTCGTGGCGCTCTGGTTCGCCCGCCGCTGGGAGCCCGCGAAGGCGGCGTGCTGATCGGTTTCGAGCTCGGCGACAATGCGGTGCATCTCGAGACCGCCCTGCTCCGGCAGGAGATCGATGATCTGCTGGCGATGGTGGTCGGACGGCTGTTGTGGTGGCAACCGCGCGGTATTTCGCCGCGCATCTCCGCTCAGCAGGCCGCCTTCGTCTTCGGCCGGGTGGTCGACGAACCGTGGGGATCCATCCGGCTCGCCCAGGGCCAGGTCAGCCTGGGCAACATCGGCGCGGTCCCCGGCGCCGCGGTGGTCTTCGTCTCGGCGCGGCTGAAGGCGGCACTCAACGGAATCTGGGGTGCTCTCCTGGGTTTCAGCGAGGAGAGCCTGTTCCCGGACTTCGACGGCTTCGCCCTGGCGCACAGTGTGGACAAGCCATTGCCCGCTGAGTTCATCATCGACGCCCAGCCTGCTGAGGCCGGCCGCCCTCCGCAGGCACGCAAGCCTTGACACGAGCGCCAAGACGGCCGATCGGTCCGCGCTGGTCGCATGGCTGGTGCATCTCGATCCGCAGCGCCGATATCGCGGTCCCCGTAGGCTGTCCTGGCGCATGGCACCGGCCGTCGCGAGGGAGATGGTGTGCCGTACCTGATGCCGCTGCTTGTTTGTGCCCTGGCGCTGCTCTTGGGCAGCGCGGTGGAAGCGGCAACCGGCTTCGGGTCCGCTGTGGTGGCGCTGCCGGTGATGGAACTGGCATTCCCTGCGCACATGCCCGAGTTGCTCATCTTGGTCGGGGCTCCCCTGGTGGCCCTGATGGCGGCCATCGAAAGGCCGTACATCGACACCCCGGCCGTGGCTCAGGTTTCCACCGGGCTGATATTCGGGACCGTTGTGGCCATTCCTGTCCTGGACCTGGTGTCCGGCCGGCCGTTGCGGCTCCTGTTCGGGTTCGCCACCCTGGCCGCCCTGGTCCCGCTGACGATAATGCGAGGCGGGGTGGCGCGGACACCGCCGCGCTCCTTCGCCGCTGGCCTGGCGTCGGGCTTCATGGGCACCGCGACGGGAGTGAGCGGCCCGCCGCTGGCCGTTGTCTTCGCCCATGAGCACGGGCCGACCGTCAGGGCCACGCTGGGCACGATCTACGGCATCGGCTCGGCCTTCTCGATCGGGGCCCTGCTGGTCGCCCGGCGCATCGATATGACCGATCTTTGGCTCGCGGCGCTCCTGACGATACCTGTCATCATCGGCTTCGCCGCGGGACGGCTGCTGCTGAAAAGAGTGAGCCGGCGCTTCCTGCAGGCTGCGATCCTCGCGGTGGTCGGCGCCTGCGCCGCCATTCTGCTCCTGGGCGCGGTCTGACTGGTGCTGCGCGGGTGGACCGTCGCGTGCGCCGCCGTGCTGATCGGGCGTGGTGTCGCCCGGGTTGCGGGGCGAAGCCGGAAATCGGCAGCGTCCGCGCGACCGACCTGAGTAGATTCCTTCTGACCTGGCGAAATGACGCTCATCCGGTGCGGGAGGTGACTGGCGCTGGATCCTTTCCCAGAGCCAGCTGCCGGCAGGCCAGCATCAGCGTCTCCGCCATTTCGGTCTTTTCAGGCACCTTGGTTCGCCGGCCAGGCGTCTGGCATTCTGCTTGATAGAGGTCGCCAAGGGCTTTGAGCGCGGCGACCGGGTCGCTCTCACACGCCACCACGGACAGTTTCTTCGCGTTCTGCCGCAGGTACCGTCGTCGCCAGGTGCGGCCCCAGGTCACCGCCGACTCGGATGCGGACCGCTTCAGCTCGTTGACGTATCGCATTACCCGCATTGCCCTGATGAAGGCTTCGCAACCCTGCTCATGATCCTCTTGCCGAGGCTGGCCCTTTCCCTTCGTGTGGAAAAGCGGCCCGCCGCACTGGGCGCAGCGTATCAATGTGATCGTCCCCCGGCGTCCCCCCGGCGGCACCGGTCCCGGCCACGAGTACTGCATGATCAAGCCACCGCCTCCGCAAGAGAACCTTGACCACGAGGATAGAGCGTGGATCTCTGCTGCCGCCGGACGGAAGACGTCGAGGGTCATCCGCAGGGCATCAGTGGCCGGCGGGCGTCCGCCCAACCTGACAGACAGCTGGCTGAACGTCAGGTTCGGCAGCTTTGGCAGTGAGGCAGGTACAGGTTTCCGGGCTGTTGGTAGAGGTTATAGCGGTCGTATCCTGGCCACCCCTCCGATCGGCGCGATCATGTGCCGAGGAAGATCATCGTTTTCCTGGTGTTGCGTTGGGTGCCCGGACAGCCCGCCTGTCCAGCCGAAGATCTGGGAGGTCGCCTGGTGGGGTACACGACTGCGATGTGGCTCAGCTTCGGTGAGGCCCTCGCTGCTGTTGCCGGTGCGCTGACGGGCCTGCTGTTCGTTGCGCTGTCGGTCAAGAGCGACGCGCTGGCCACATCGCGCAGCCTGAGCTCCCGCGCCGCGCAGACTCTGGTGCTGTTCATGACCTCGGTGCTCATCGCGATCTTGCTTGTGGCTCCCCAGTCGCCGGCAGCCCTCGGTTCGGAGCTGATAGCTCTGGCCGTGATCTCCGGCACAGCCCTGCTCATCTTGGACCGGCGAGCCGGTCACGCCACCGACCGGGGCGTGGCCAGCTACATCGAAAGGTTCTCCCCCAACTCGATCACCGCCGTGCTCGTTGGCGTTGCCGGGATCACCTTCCTGCTGAAGGCCGGTGGTGGCTTGTACTGGCTGATCCCCGCCGCCATGGCGAGCCTGCTTGGCGGCGTGGTCAACGCATGGCTGTTCCTCGTCAAAGTAACCAGCTAGCCCTCTCGACCCTCGCCTGCGCCATCTGAGTATGTCGGGAGGTTGCCGGCGTTGCGGTTCGTAAAGGTGCGACCGCTGGCGATCGCTGGCTGTTCAGGGTCCTTCAGGGCAGCTCGGGACGCGACCCTGCGAGGCAGATTCCGGGGCAGCAGGGCCTCCTCCGGTAATCCCGGGTAAATCGGTCGCCAGCCCGGCGGCTACTCCTCGCTGCGCGCCCTGCACGGCTACAGTGGTTTCATAAGACTAGCAAATCATTTCCAGAATCGAGGGGAACGACGGGTGGCCACGGCGAACTGGAGCTTCCTGACCAACCACGCCCGGGTGCTGCTGTGCATCGCGCACGACCCGGGGATGCGGCTGCGCGATATCGCGGCCAGGCTGGGCATCACTGAGCGCAGCGCCTACGGCATCGTTACCGACCTGGCCGGGGCCGGCTACATCGTCAAGCAGAAGGACGGCCGCCGCAACCGCTACCAGATCCAGGCGCACCTCCCGCTCCCGGAGCCCACCAGCCGGGAACGCACGGTCGGCGAGATGCTGGCCCTCCTGGCCGGCTCCGACACGAGCCCGTGACCGCCCGGAGGCCACGACCTGCCCCGCCAAAGACATCGACACCCAGGCAGTAGTCAACCTGCGCCAGATGCTGACCCAGGCCGGCTACGGAGCCGGCGCTGCTGAGCCGCCCGCGAGATCAAGACCCTGAATCTGGGCCACCAGGCATCCCAGGCCCCCGGGAGGCGGTGCTAGCGCCCCCGGTGAAGATCACCGACTGGGACAGGGCCAGCGTCCGTCTGCACCGCAGCGCGGGGGGTCAGCGTGTCGTTGAGGCCGGTGAGGAGGATGTCGAGGCCGCGCTCGAGTTCGCTGGCGCCGTCGTAGGAGGCCAGGACGGGGGCGAGGCTGCGCAGCAGGGGGAATTCGCGGATCGGGAGCCGGTGCAGGCCCAGCCGCAGCAAGTCGTCGGTCTCGTCCGGGTTCTCGACGAGTTCCTGCAGCTCGTTGAGGACGTGGCCGTGCAGGAAGCCGAACAGGGCCCGGTAGATGTGCAGCGCGTCGGGCCCGCTGAATCCGGCGCGGGTGAGCAAGGCCAGGATGTCCTCGAGTGGGCGCAGCGTACCGGGGGGGCGGAGCCCGAGCGGGGTGGCCAGCGGCCGGGTGACCAGCAGCGGCACAACGTTCGGGTGTGCCAGCGCCAGGGCGCGGTAGCTGCGGGCCACCGCGCGCAGCTGCGCTGCCCAGTCGGGATCGGTCGGATCCACCTTGAGCTGGGCGAGGACTGTCTCGGCTACGCCGTCGAGCAGCGCCGCCTTGTTCGGCGCGTGCCGGTACAAGATCATCGGATCGCGGCCCAGCACGCGGGCGAGCCTGCGCATAGACAGCCCGTCCGCCCCGTCCCGGTCGATCAGCTCCAGCGCGGCCGTCAGCACGGTATCGCGGGTGATCCTGCCGTCCGGATGCGGGCTAGCCCCGCGGTTTTCGCGTTCGGCCGGCGATGGCGTCATCGCGGCAACACCTTCTCCCTACGGCCCGGGCCGATAGTTTCGCATTGTAGCTCTACGCTGTAGTTCACTGTCCTGGTAGCCGCCGCCCTTGCGGTGCATATGCCGCACAGGTGGTGAGCCGCGCCGGATCCGCTGCGGCCCAGCGCCAGGCTCCCAGCGGGATCTGCTATCTGCCGGGCCGCTGGCGGCGCTCCCGCGCGGCCCGCCTGGCGGGAAATGCAAACCGCCAGCTTGGCATCCGGCTGGTCACGCTGTAGGTTAGAAGCGTAGGTCTACAACGTAGACACGTAGGCATACATATGGTGCCGGCTGGCCGCAATCCTTGGCTGCCCACCGCAACCAAGGGAGTGAGCTTTGATGACCGTGACCCTGGACCGGAAGGTCGAAGACTTCATCGGCGCGCCGCGGCAGCTGTTCATCGGCGGGCAGTGGGCCGACGCGGCGTCGGGGAAGGCGTTCGAGACGCCGGACCCGGCGACCGGCGAGACCCTGGCCCGGGTCGCGGAGGGAGACGCCGAGGACATCAACCGGGCGGTGCGGGCGGCCCGGCGGGCGTTCGAGGACGGCCCGTGGAGCCGGATGACCCCGTCCGAGCGGGGGCGGGTCATCTGGCGGATCGGCGACCTGATCCTGGAGCACGCCGACGAGCTCGCCCAGCTGGAGTCGCTGGACAACGGCAAGCCGTTCGCGGTCGCGCAGGCGGCCGACGTGCCGCTGGCCGCCGACCTGTTCCACTACATGGCCGGCTGGGCCACCAAGATCGAGGGCAACACGATCAGCATCTCGGTGCCCTACATGCCCGGCGCCAGCTTCCACTCCTACACCCTGCGCGAGCCGGTCGGCGTGGTCGGCCAGATCATCCCGTGGAACTTCCCGCTGCTGATGGCCGCCTGGAAACTCGGCCCGGCGCTGGCCACCGGCAACACCGTGATCCTCAAGCCGGCCGAGCAGACCCCGCTGACCGCGCTGCGCCTCGCCGGGCTCATCGCCGAGGCCGGCATGCCGGACGGCGTGGTGAACGTGGTCACCGGCTTCGGCGAGACCGCGGGCGCCGCGCTGGCCATGCACGAGGACGTGGACAAGGTCGCGTTCACCGGCTCCACCGAGGTCGGCAAGCTGATCGTCGCTGCCGCGGGGGCCACGAACCTGAAGAAGCTGACCCTGGAACTGGGCGGCAAGAGCCCCAACATCGTGTTCGACGACGCCGACCCGGCCGCGGTCGAGGGCGCCGCGAACGCGATCTTCTTCAACCACGGCCAGTGCTGCGTCGCGGGCTCCCGCCTGTTCGTCCAGCAAAGCCGGTTCGACGAAGTCGTCGACGGCGTCGCCGAGATCGCCAAGTCGATCAAGATGGGCGCCGGGATGGAGCCAGGGACGCAGATGGGCCCGCTGGTCTCCGACGAGCAGTTCCGCCGGGTGACCGGCTACCTGGAGTCCGGCAAGTCCGACGGCGCCACCGCCCTGGCAGGCGGCGGCCGGTTCGGCGACCGCGGCTACTTCGTGGAGCCCACCGTGCTGACCAACACCACCCCGGACATGAAGGTCGTCCGCGAGGAAATCTTCGGTCCCGTCCTGGTCGCCTCGCCGTTCACCGACCTGGACGAGATCGCCGCCGTCGCCAACGACAGCGACTACGGCCTCGGCGCCGGGATCTGGACCAGGGACATCTCCAAGGCACACGCCCTGGCCAAAAAGCTCCGGGCCGGCACGGTCTGGATCAACTGCTACAACGTATTCGACGCCGCCCTGCCGTTCGGCGGCTACAAGCAGTCCGGCTGGGGCCGCGAGATGGGCCACGAAGTACTGAACAACTACACCGAGGTCAAGGCCGTCACCACCCAGCTGTAATCAGCAAGCCCCAGCCAGGGGCCGGACCCCCGCCGGTCCGGCCCCTGGCTGCTTGCCCGCGAACAGCCCGGCGCCGCCGCCGACACGACCACTGAGTACGGAGGCATCTGGCGCATGACTGCAATCGCGCATCCCGAGCTTGAGGGCCTGGGCAGTGACAAGTTTGGCTGGGCCGATTCGGACGTGGCCGGGGAGGCTGCGCGCCGTGGCGTTCGCCGGCGAGAGGCAGCACCAGGACGCCGGGGCGAAGATGGTGCACTGCGCGCCGAACACGTCGTCCAGATCGTGTCCAAGTCGGTGGCCCGGGCCGGCGGCCGGACCTCCTACCGGGGGGCTGGTCAGCGTGCAGGAGGGCGCCGGGCACTCCAGGTCCACGGTGCGGTGTGACGCGCTGCTGGTGGACAGCATCAGCAGGTCGGACACCTACCCGTACGTGGACGTGCGCGAGGACGACGTGGAGATGGGCCACGAGGCGTCGGTGTCCAAGATTTCCGAGGACCCGCTGTTCTACCTGATGAGCCGGGGCATGACCGAAGATGAGGCCGCGGCTACGATCGTCCGCGGCTTCGTCGAGCCGATCGCCCGCGAGCTGCCGATGGAATACGCACTCGAGCTGAACCGGCTGATCGAACTGCAAATGGAGGGGGCGGTCGGCCGATGGCCGGCCTCCCAGGGGCGCTCAGGTCCGGCCCCGAGCCCGTGATTTGTACCTACAGCGATCGGTCAGCTGTTGCCCGTCATGGCGTCAAGGCCAAGATGGCCGGAGGGAATTAGCGGGCCGCGCGCCTCCCGGGTCGCCGCCGCATCCTCAGGGCGCCCAGCAGTAGAGCGCCAAGAAACACCACAATGCCGATGAACAGCAGAAACAACAGGCCCTTCGCGACAACGCCCACGATACCCAGCACCATCGCCCCGATCACCAGCAGCAGAAATAGGGCAATCATCCGATCCTCCGTTCAGGTGGGCTCCCCAGTGGCGGCCTAGCGACCGCCGGGCCTGGTGAGCCCGGGTCACATCTTCCTGATCTTCAAGTACTGCCGTATGTCCGGCAATGACATGATCACCAGCAGTCCGAGGGCCGCGGCGGCGGTCGCCATGGCTACTGCCGTGATGTATCCGAGTGCTCGCATCGCGTGTCTCCTGTTCTTCGGTCGATCCGTGTCAGCGGTCAGCGCCGCCGCAGCATCAGGACGACGAGCACGATGATCGCGATCAGGACGATGGTTCCGATGCCGATAAACATGGGGGTTCCTCTCGGATGCGCGCCGGCCTTGCGGGACGCAGCTGCGTGTACCTGGCTGGGCTGGCGCGGAGCGCGCGACGGCAGCCTGTCCCGGGCCGTGCTGGGGCTGCGGCCTAGGGCTGCGTCAGGCTATTTCTTGAAAACGTCCTTGATCTTCTCGCCGGCCTGCTTGAGGTCGCCCTTGGCCTGATCGGCGTGGCCCTCGGCCTCGAGGGACTCATTACCGGTGGCCTTGCCGGCGCCTTCCTTGACTTTGCCCTTGGCTGTCTCGGCGGTGTTCTTGACCTTGTCCTCTGCGCTCATTGCTGCCTCTCTTTACCGGTGCGCCGGAGGCCTCCTTTTGAGGGCCCGCGGGTGACACGTTCGGGTGCTGATGCCAGATCCGGAGCGCAGCGGTTACGGCTGGCTTCGGTTCGGGGGCGATGCCGCCGGTGCGGGCACGTCGGCGGGGACACCGGTCCCGTCCTGGCGGTCCGCCGGCCCTGGCCGCGCGGCGGCATCGCTGCGCGTGGTGCCGCTGCCGGGCCCGCTGGCGGCGTAGGCGCGGGCGGTATCGCGCTGGCCGATCAAGTCGTCGCGGTCCTGGCTGACGGCGGCGGTCTCCTGCCGGGACTGACTAAGCCCGCGCCTCGCGTCGCGGCCGCGACGGGAGGTCCGGCGCGCTCCGGCCAGCAGCAGGCTGAGCCCGAGCAGGCCGGCCGCCCCCACCACGACGCCGTACAGGAACAGGGTGCCGGTGGAGCCGGTCACGTGGTAGCCGAATACTGCAAAATCGTGGGACAGCGCGTGCCCGCTGCCGGCGTTGGTCAGGACGCCAGCGACGGCTAGGACCACCGCGGCGATCAGGATGACGAGCCCGACGATAATGATCACGAGATACTCCTAGAGAACTACACTGTAGGTCTACAGTAAAGCCTCTGCTAGAACGGCGTCAACACTGCAGACCTCCAGTGTTCACGAGACTTGCGCCTCCCCGGCCGCAGGAGAGAAGGCGCGATCACGGTGAGCCCGCCCGCGCCTGGCCCGGAGGCCGGCGGCATTCCCTGCTTCCGCTGTGCACTCCGCGACGTTGCTGATGTCCGCGTGCGGAACAGGAAGTCTTCGTCGGCGCCGCCGATTGCGACCATCCGGATCCGGGGGCGGCCGAGCGCGTCGAGCGACCCGGCATCCTTAAGAGGCCGCCCAGGTTTCTAGAAACGTTTTGCTGGTCTCTGCTTACGCGGATAAGCTGAGAGCAGGCACCGGGGACCAGCCGCCGAGGGCGGCCAGCTACCACGGCGTCACCGGAGAAGAGGTGTTCGAGATGGTCGCCGCGCTTGTGATCATCATTGTGCTGATCGTGCTGGGCGGGATAGTAACCGCGGCCCGGTCGGTCAAGATCGTGCAGCAGTTCGAGCAGGGCATCGTGTTCCGGTTCGGCCGGATCGAGGCCAAGCCGCGGGGCCCGGGGATCACCTTCATCCGGCCGGTCGGGGACCGGATGCAGAAGGTCAACATGCAGATCGTCGCGATGACGGTGCCGGCCCAGGACGGCATCACCCGGGACAACGTGACGGTCCGGGTGGACGCGGTGGTGTACTTCCGGGTGGTGGACCCGATCAAGGCCGTGGTGAACGTGCAGAACTACCTGTTCGCCATCTCCCAGCAGGCGCAGACGTCGCTGCGGTCGATCATCGGCCAGTCCGAGATGGACCAGCTGCTGTCGGAGCGGGACGCGGTCAACCGGGAGCTGCGGCAGAACATCGACGAGCCGACCGAGGGGCCGTGGGGGATCCGGGTCGAGCGGGTGGAGATCAAGGACGTGTCGCTGCCGGAGAGCATGAAGCGGTCGATGTCGCGGCAGGCCGAGGCCGAGCGGGAACGCCGCGCCCGGATCATCACCGCCGACGGCGAATACCAGGCCTCCAAGCGGCTGGCCGCGGCCGCCAACGTGATGGCCCGCGACCCGGCCGCGCTGCAGCTGCGGCTGCTGCAGACCGTGGTCGAGGTCGCCGCCGAGAAGAACAGCACCCTGGTCATGCCCGTCCCCGTCGAACTGCTCAGGTTCTTCGACAAGCTCACCCCCCCGGCACCCGCGGGCGACAGCAAGTCAGCCGCGGACTCGGCCTCGCTGGCCGACTTCGGCAGCGAGGATATCGCCGCCGAAGAAGCGCAGATCGAGAGCGGAGCGCCGCTCGAGATACCCGACGTCCCGCCGATCCCCTCCCTGCCCATGGCGACGGCGGGCAACGGCAAGCTGCCCGCCGTCGCCGCGCCGCAGCCCGACCCGGTGGCCCGGCACAACCACGACGACGCGGACTCGGGCGCATAGGCACAGGCTCGGCCCCCGACGTGGGGACCAGGCTTGGCCCCCGACCTGGGGACGCCGCGGCGATACTTGCCTGCCTTCCCCGCGGCTTCGGGTGGTTCGGTGCCGTTGCTGCCCGTCGCCGGCCGGATTGGCGTGCGCGCTTGCCCGCCGCAGGGACGCGAGTGCCGTCTCACCAGGCCTGGCCGAACAGCTCGCCGCTGGACGGCGGGAGGTTGACGAACTTCCCGTTGTCGATCCGGCCGTTGTAGCCCTTGTCCTGCAGGCGGGGCGGCCCATCGCCGCCGTTGTGGACGGCCGCGCCGCTGAGCAGGTAGTAACGGCCGGTGCTGTCCGGGCTGAGCAGCCAGCCCGCGGTGGCGCCGGTCGCCCGCTGGTACAGGGTGCGGGACGGCTGCCCGGTCGCCGTGCTGAACTGCCGTACCGCGAGGTGCCCGGGCACCGTGCCCGGGCTGGCGTACTTGACCGGGCCGGACAGCACCACCGCGGTGATCGTCGCGCCGTCCGGGCTCACCGCGGCGGCCGCGATGTAGGGGAGGTTCGCGGACTGGCGCAGCAGCACCGCGCTCTGGCCGAGGCTGCTCCCGCTGCCGGCCAGTTTGAGCGCCCGGACCTCGGTCAGGTGCTTGTCCCCGCCCCGGGCGCCCTCGCACACCTGGGTGCCGCCGTGGCCGTACTGGCACCACAACCCGGTGAACGCCAGGTTCTCACCGCCGGCTAGCCAGGACAGGCTGGTAATGGTGAAGGACCGGTAGCCGTTCATGATCAGGCCACCCTGCCAGGAGTGCCGGACCCCCCCGGGCAGCGAGATGACGGTGATGCTGTCCGAGCCAAACAAGCCGTTGCTGACCGCGACAGCAAGCTTGGCCCCATCCGGCGAGGCCGCGATGGCGTCGATCTGGCCACCCAGCGTGTCACCACCCTTCACCGTGGTCAGCCCGGTGACCTGGCCGGCGCTGGTGAGCTTGAACCGGTAGATCTCCTCACCACCATCGTGGTAGCCCGCGATGTAGAACACGCCGCCCACGCTGGTGCTGGCCGCCGCGCCGTCCGCACTGGTGAAGTGCACCGGCACGGAGCCAGTCACCTCCCTGGTGGCCACGGACCGGACCACGTCTTGGCCGTTGTAGTTCAGATCCACGTAGTAGCGGGGGACGCCCCCCGCACCGGTGGCTGTCGGTGGCACCGGCGCGGCCGGCGGTCGCGGGACTGCCGCCCGGCCGGTCAGCGCGTTCAGCCCGGCCACCACCGCGACCACCGCCAGCGCGGCGGCCACCGGGGCGAACCACAGCACCCAGCGGCGCGTCCGGGGTGGGGCGAGGGTGAGCGGGCGCAGCGGCAGTGCGCGCGCCGCGTCATAGGAAGCGTTCAACGCGTCAGCCAGCCTTTCTTCGGTGCTGGTCATCCGTTTTCCTTGAGCTTGCGGGCCACCGCGGCGAGGCCTCGCGCGGCGGTCGATCTGACGGTGCCGACGCTGATGCCCAGCATCGACGCGATTTCGGACTCGGTCAGGCCGAGCCAGTAGCGGAGCACCAGGACTTCCCGGCGCCGCTGCGGCAACCCGCCCAAGGCCAGCAGCACGGCCCTGCGTTCCTCGGCCCGCAGCACTTCGTCCTCGGCCGAGCCGTGCGTCAGTTCCAGGGCCGAGGCCTCCCGCCGGGCGCCGACCCGGCGCGACAGTCTGCGCCGCCGCAGGGCGCTGCGGCAGCCGTTCACCACGGCCGCCCTTGCGTAGGCCAGGGCGGCGTCGCCCGCGGGCAGCCGGTCCCGGGCACACAGCCGGGTGAAGACGTCCTGCACGACATCCTCGGCCGCGGGCCGGCTGCCGAGCAGGAGGGAAGCGAGGTGCACCAGTTCGGCCTGACGCTCCCGGAACAGCACGGTGACGTCCCCGCCGCCGCGGTGCAAGGTTCCCGGCGGGGAGCCCTCCCCGGCGCCGTAGGCGCTGGAGCTCAGCTCCCCGGCCCGTCCTTGGTGACTCACGAAGCTAAATACGCCCAACCCAGCCGAATCGATGCTCGCGACTTCAGGCAGGCTGCCACGGTGGCTAACTATCTGACGAATCGTCGAAAAGAGCCGGATTGAAGTCCTGGGTTCCCTCATCGGGCGTCCAGGCGGCACCCAGTGGCATCAGTTCGGTGATCTTGACACTCCGGATGCCGTGGGGGGTGGGAAGGATCACCCGGATCTTCGGGTGGTAGTCGAACAGGACCTGACGGTCCCGGCCGCATGGGCCGACCGGACCTCGTCCGCAGTTCCCGACAGCGACGATGGCGGAGATCTCACGGGCGCCTGATGCGCGGGCGTGACCGAGGGCTACCAGCTCGGCGCATGGTCCGCCGGTGAAGTGATAGACGTTGATGCCGCCATACATCCGGCCGTCGGCTCCGCGCACGGCAGCACCCATCGTGTGGATCCCGGATTCACCGTCGGTGTTGGCGTTGACTATCTGGCGCGCGAACTCGATGAGCTCCAGATCTTCGGGCGTGAGTTCCCGGCTCGGCACGGTCATGCGTGCCACGTTACTGACCGGCGTGACGTGCCGGGATCAATGCCGATTGGGTGCAACCAACTGAGGACCGCAGAGGTATTCCTAGTGATGGGCGAGCACTGGTCAGCGGCGCCAGCAGTGCGGAGAAGGCGGAGGCACGGTGGATCGCGGGGAGTTCACGAGCTTCTACGCCACTAGCTTCCCGCGGCTGGTGGGCCAACTGGCTGCCATGACCGGTGATCGGGCCGAGGCCCAGGACGCCGTGCAGGAGGCGTTCGTCCGGGCCTGGGCGCACCGCGGCCAGATCGACCCCGATCAGGGGGCTGAGGCCTGGGTCCGCGTGACGGCCTGGCGGGTCGCGGCTTCGCGGTGGCGGTGTGGCTCGCCATTTTCGTGACCGGCGCCGCCTGGGGCCTGCGCCGCGACACCGCGAGAGTGTGATCCAGCGCCGATCACACATCTGATGTGCGGGCCAGGCTCCTGCTAGCAAGCCCGTTTGCGCGAAGGACCCCTCAGCTGACGCTCGGCGGCTCAGCGGAGCGGCCTGCCGCTGGCCGCCAGCAGGCCATGCCAGGCATTGTCTGGTCCGGCGGCATCGGGGAACTGCCGCGCCAGCACCCGCTGGCACAGATCCGCAGGCGGCGCGAAGGCAACGCTGAGACCGCTGAGGGCGTCGTCGGTGTGCACCAGGAGTTCAACGCAGGCGCGGCCGAGGTAGTCGGCCGCGCTCGAAGGACCCGTGGCGTGGTACGTCCGCACGTCGGGTGGCGTAACCGCCGCGACGGCCGCAAGTCCCGCCGCCACCGGTACCACGGAGTCAATGACCTCCTCGTTGGTCGCGTCCGGCCAGCGCGTCACGGACAGACCGATGAAATGCTTGCACCGGCTGGCCAAGTACAGGGTGTACTTCGCGGTAGCAGCGATCATGTGCGTGATCGTATGCTCCACGTCCCGGTCGAGCGGGCCAGCCCGGGCTGACCAGTCGCGGCCGGCAACCGGCCGCAGCGCGGCCTCGGCCGTCGCCGCCGCGGCGACCACGTCATACGGCATCAGCTTTCTGGCGGCATCGGTCATGCCAACCCTCTCCTTTCGCCCGCCGGGGCTGGGTGGCTCGCCCGCCGGGGCTAGGCGGCGCGCCTGAAGCGGGAAGTGCCCCCGAAATAGAGGACGGAGGCAGGCCCCCAGACCCAGTTCCGTCCAAGGCAGAGCTTGATGCAGCGTATTTGCCACAACCAGCTGTACCAGGCCGTCCGGAGCCGCATCGGAGGTAGCAAGCCGGTGCCGGGTGCCGGTCACCGGCAGATGAACTCCAGCGGCCCGCTGGAGGCGTCTCGGGTGCATCTGAGCAGACAGGCGCGACAGACCGGACGGCGGCCAGCCTGAGTCTGGCTGAAAGGCGCTGGTTGCCGCGGGGCTGGTGGAGCGGCCTATCAGAAGCGAACCGTCTCCTGCTCAGTGCCGGCCTCGGCATGATCATCTCATGGATGACCCCCGGCGCCGTAGGATCCCTGAGCGTCCCTGACAGCGTGATGTACGTCACGCATGGTGATCGCCGCCGCTCACTGGCTGGAGAATATCCGTCGTCACGCACGCCGCTCGTTATGTGCGCCGCTCTGGGTCCGTGAGGGCGTCGCCAGCATCGCCGGAATGGGACGACCTGCGCGCTGCCTACCCCCGTCACACCTGCATCCCCGCAGCGTCCAGAAACCCAGAAACAAGATCAGCAGGATATGTCAGCATCTACGAACCCGTAGACGCGTGCCTTGACATGGAAATACTCGCCGCGGGCAACCGCGTTTTAAAACGCGGGTTCGCAGGCCGCTGCGGCGAGCGCGTCCGGGCCGCAGCAGAACGTGCAGTGGTGCGCATCGTGCAAGCGGCCCTTATCCTGAGCCCGCGCCTTCGACCGTGAATGACTGTGGAGAAATATGCCCAAGAAAATTCAGCCTTACGGCTCCGCCGATGACACCGAGGCTGCCGCGCTTGCCCGGTCCCGGAGGAACCCCACACCGGGTTACGTGAACGAGCTGGCCGCCACGATGACGATCCGGGAGGTCGCCACGCAGGCGGTCGAGGCTGTCCGGGCGCTGAACCACCTGACGGCCGATGCCGGGGAACTGACCGGTCCGGGTGAGGCTCGCGAGGTCGTCGGCCGGCTGGCGCTGATGGGCCACGAACTGCCCGAGCTCTGCGAGCAGCTCGCCCGGTTCCTGGTCGCGCAGCACGAAGACGGCCAGATCCCGCGCGGCGCTGGGGGCGACCCCGACGGCGTGCTGCTCGAGGTGTGCGAGGCGCTCACCGCGGCCGGGCGAGCCGCGGACATGATGGCGGCGGCGCTGGCCGAGGCTGGCGCCAAGGCGGCCAGCCTGGACCTCCCGTCCCGGTAGCGGCCAGAGGCGTCGCCAGGCACGGGCCCAGGCGTGGCCAGCACGCGCAAACAGATCGCAGGTGCGGGGGCACTGGCTTCTAGCACCTGGGCTGGCGAGGAGGAGGAGGAGGAGGAGGAGGAGTCCGGTGACTCAGGAAACGGTGTCCCCCCGCGGAGACTCCCAGGCCGTCCGCGCCGCCCGCCGCGATGAGGCAGCCCTGCTCGGCGAGGTGCTGGCCGACGCCTTTACGGAGGACCCGGTCTTCGCCTGGCTGATCCCGCCGCAGTTGCGTGGCCGGGACAATCGCATGCGCACGTTCTTCACGAGCATGAGCCGCAGTTACCTGCGACGGGGCAAGCCGTGTTACCTCACCGGCGACGCCTCGGCCGCTGCGCTGTGGGCCGCGCCGGGGGGCTGGGCGATGCCGCTCAGCCAGGTCATCCTGGAGGCGGTGCCCAACGGGCTGGCCTTCCGCCGCCGCCTGTTTCGCGCGCTGCGCACGCAAATGCAGATCGAACACTTGCACGCCGGGCAGTCTGCGCCGCACTGGTATCTCGGCTACCTCGGCTCTCGCAGCGACCGCCAGGGGCAAGGGCTGGGCACCCAGATGCTGCGGGAGATCCTGGCCGGCGCGGACGCCGATCGCGTGCCGGCCTACCTCGAATCCTCCAACGAGCGCAACCTGTCGCTGTATGAGCGCAACGGATTTCGCGTCGTCGGCGAACTACAGGCCCTGGGTTACGGGCCCACTATCTGGCGTATGTGGCGCGAACCCCAGCCCCGCACCTGAGGTCGAGGACTGCACCAGTTACCCCGCGCCCCCCGCCCGAATCCTGGCACGCCCTCCTCACGTTGTGTGAGCGACGTCTGGCCACAGCAGCACGCGCATCGCCCCCGAGATGGCGCGATAGCCGTGATGGTCCCGGTGGGCTCGGCCCGCGCAGAGGCTGGGCATTCGGCGCCGCGGGAGAGCCGATGGGATGATGACCGGCGTGAGCTGGCAGATCCGGCCATTCGCGGCCGCGGCTGACGGGGCATGGGACAAGCTGCTCTGGCAGGCGGCGATGCCGCCGGCCTGGCCGGTGCTGCCGGCCGGCATCGGGCAGCTCGGCCAGGGCCTAGTGGCGGAAGCCGGGTCTGTCCCGGTGGGCTTCGCAGCCCTCGATACGGCTGGGAGCATCCCGCTGATACTGGTCGATCCCGGCTGCCAGCGGCGCGGGATAGGCACCGGGCTGCTGGAAGCGGCCCTGCACCAGGTCCGCGGGGGCACCGCCAGCAGCGTGACGGCGGGCAGCGGCGGCGCCGTCTACATCTGGCCGGGGGTGCCGCGACCTGCCCGCCGCGGTGCGTTTCTTCGCCTCCCGCGGCTGGCGGCACACCCATGACACCCTCGACCTGGTGACCGACCTGGCGGTCTACCGCCCGCCGCCAGGCGCTGCCGGGGCCGCCGCCAGACCCGGTGTTACGATCACGCTGGCGACCAGCGCCGACCTGGCGGCCGTGCGCGCGTTCGAGGCGGCCGCCTTCCCCAGCTGGGCCCGCTGGTTCGCCGCCACCCGCGCGGAGCACGTCCTGATCGCCAGGTCCCGGTCTGGGGCAATCGCCGGCACCCTGCTGGTGGAGGGCCCCGGCGCAGACACCGTGTTCACGCCCATGCTCGGCCCGGCCGCAGGGACCATTAGCTGCGTCGGCGTTGCGCCGCTGCTACATGGGCAGGGGATCGGGACGGCCTTGGTGGTGCGGGCCTCCCAGATCCTCAGCCAGGCCGGTGTCCGCGCATGCCACATCGGCTGGACCACCCGCGAGTCGTTCTACCGCCGCGCCGGATACCGGCCCTGGCGGCGCTATGCCATGTACTCCAGCCCGGCCTGACCTGCGGTTCGCGGACACGGCCCTTCACATCCCACCGCCATGATCGCCGACGTAACCGGCCCGCCGATAGCCCATCAGCCGCTTGGCGCCGAACCGCCGCCGCTACCTGGCGGCCGACGCGGATCGTACAGCGTCGGCCCCGGCTACTCGGATCCGGGCGATCTGCGCAGGCGCCCGCAGGACAGCATGAGCTTGGTCTGCGAGGCGCTAGGCGAGGTCACGGTTGGGTGCCTGATCCGGGCGCAGTGATCGGCCCGCGACACCACGCAAGTGATCATGCTGACTTGGGATGGTACCTAAGGTAGACAGCACCGCTTGCGAACCGCCGGGTGTCCAGCAGTTCCAGATCGGAGCGGACACCGTTGGGGAGCGCCCGCTTGCCACCTCCGACCACGACAGGAACCAGGAACAGCTGCAATTCGTCCACCAGCCCGGCCTTGATGGCCTGCCCAGCCAGCTCTGCCCCTCCTACAGTCAGGTCGTGCTCGGTGGCCGACTTCAGTTGCCGGATCTTGCCGGGATTGAAGGCTCTTTCGACTCGTGTCCGGGCGCTCGACACTGATGTGAGGGTCGTCGAGAACACGATCTTCTCGGCTGCCTGCCAGATGCCGGCGAACTCCAGGGCGGAAGGCGGCTGGCCGGGCACCGTGTCGGCGGTCTCCCAGGAGGACATCGTCTGGTACATCCGCCGCCCGTAAAGGTAGGTACCGACCGGCCGCTCGAGGTCGTTGACGAACCGGTGCAGTTCTTCGTCGGGTGCCGCCCAGTCGAAGTCGCCCGCAGCGTCTTCGACATAGCCGTCCGCCGAGGCGATCGCCGAGTAAATGAGCCTGGCCATCAGGTCTCCCTGCCGTCACTTCTTCACGCGGTAGTCGATGAACGTCGCGAACGGCGACTGGCGCACTCCGAGGTGCTCGAGTTCCAGGGACTCGCCGAACCCCTCGAACAGGCGCTTGCCCGCGCCGAGGATCACCGGGGCGATGATGATCGTGAGCTCGTCGACCAGCCCGGCCGCCAGGGCCTGGCGGACGAGGTCCGCGCCGCCCATCACATGCACCTGCTTGCCGTCGGCTGCGGCCTTGGCCTGATCGATCGCCTCGGCGAGGTTCCCGACGAAGATGAATTCATCGCCCGGCGGCTGCTCCGCAGGGCGGTGGGTGACCACGAAGACCGGGATGCCCCAGGGGTTCTTATCACCCCAGTGCCCGGCCGCCTCGTAGGTGCCGCGGCCGGCGATCACCGCGCCGTTGGCGCCCATCGTCTCCTCCAGCCAGGCCTTGTCCTGGCCGGCCGGCTCCCCGCGCCCGGGCGAGTCATAGCTCCAGGGCCCGCCGAACACCCAGTAGTGCAGGCGCTCGCCGCCGACCCCGAGCCCGCAGCCAGGGCCATCACCGGGCCCGGTGATGAAACCGTCCACGGAGATGGTGATCCCTGCAACCACCTTATCCATCGCTGTCTCCTCTCCCAGTCAGGCCGTCGGCATCGGCGTGATGTATCAGGCAGACCGTTGGCAACGGGCGAAGTCATCGCCGGGAGCAGATCGGAAACTACGGCGTCGGGAGCTGGTGTGCCCCACCTGCCGACCGGCTAACAGCTAGCCAAAGTGACCCCAGTGCGTGGCGATAATGAGAAGTAGGCCCGCGAGCGCGAGCGCAATACCTGCGACGATCGTTCGAGCGGTGCCAAACCTGAACGCCGGGACTTGCGCCGCGGCGAGCCAGATCCCCGCGAACAGGATGAGCAGGAATCCGATTTCCGCAAGGCGCACGCCCGTGTGATGCGCCAGAGCGAGGACGTGCATGGATGGCATCCTTCCCGCTACACGGGTGTCCACACGGGGCGGAGTTGCCGCCACGCCATAACTGCCTCGTCGCGCCGATGATCCCGCACACCCTCGTGCTCAAGCCGGGACTGGTCATCCAGAGCGTCTGCAACGGCTGGTGGTTCTGCGGCCGCCGTCGTTCTACGACCTATGGTGCGACTTGCGCGCCGCCACCGCCGAGGTCCGCCCAGACTGGCACCGGTCCGATGCAGATGCAGCCGTGTACCGGCAGAGCGCGGGGCTAGCCGCGGCACGCCCTGGCCATCCAATACATCGAAGGGCGCCGCCCCCACATTCCGTTTTCAGGCCGGACATTTCCCCAAGTCGCCATGCAATGTGCCAGTGTCCCTGGGTAGTGCCGATCGCTGACGCTTGCCGTTGGTTGCTGCTGCTGTTGCTGTCAGGGCGCTTGGGAGTACGGATACCCCGCACCGTGCAGGGGATGGGCCCGCGTCCGGTCCGGGCAGGCTCCACTGAATCCCAGGGCGCTTCGCTTGTGCTCATGTGATTATGGTGTGACGCTTGTAGTGCTCGTTTGACTTCCCCAAGCGAGGGGCCACGGGCGATGGGTAACCGCCTCTACTACGACAGCGACAGCTGCGGGAGGCGGCTGCGCGAGAGAATCCCCGCCGTATGGGGGCGGTGCGCACGTCAACGAAGCCGCCCACGACCCCGATCGGGAGGTTGCTGTGTCCCGTCTCGTTAGTGTGTCCCGTCTCGTTGCCGTGCTGTGGCTCGCCGCGGTGACGCTCGGCCTAGCCGCACCGGCTGCTAGCGCCGCCCCGGCGAAGAAGCTCGATGCCAACCTCGCTGCATTGTGGACGACGGTGTTCGAGACACCGTCAGCCCAAAACCCATTCGGCACCGGCGGTGCCGCATTCGGGTGCCTCAACCTCGGCGGCACGGTCGCGCCGTTCGGGCCCAACGGCGTCGAATCCTGCACCGTAAAGCCCGGCACCAAGATCTTCGTCACAGCATCCTCGTTCGAGTGCAGCACGTTCGAGGGGAACGGCACCACTGACGCCGAGTTGCGGGCCTGCGCCAAGCAGAATGACGTACAGACCGCTCCCTCAGTCACCATCGATGGCCAGTCCGTGCCGGTGACCGAGGTGGAAACACAATTGCTGAACATCGTCCTCCCCCCGGACAACATCTTCGGCCTGCCCGCCGGAATGAGAGGCCTGTCCGTCGCGCACGGCTGGGTCGCGCTCTTGCACCCGCTGCCTCCCGGGACGCATACCATCGTCGGCAGCGCGCCGTCCTTTACGACTAAGATCATCGTCCAACCCAGCCATTAGCTAAGCTAACCGACTCTCAGCAGATGGCCTCAGCCAGCACGGCGCAGGCCGGACGGACCTACAACTTCAGCAACGGCAGTGCAGCCAGCAAAGCGATGGTAGCGGTGGTAGCAACCCATACCTGTGGGTGGTGCTGCTGCGGATCGACGACGACACCCTCAACGGGAATCCGCCCGATGCCGCCGTCTTCCCGCAGGATCCCAGCGCCCCCCGCCTGGTCATCCAGGCGGGCATGAAGGCCGGTAACACCGCCGCTATCCCGAACCAGATCAACTCCTTGGTCACAGCCATCAGGAGCGACGCGGTCCAGCGGAACATGATCGTAATCGCCGTACTGCTCGACCAGCACAACACCTCGTGGGCTGCGATTTCTGCCGGCTGGGAGGCGTTCATTAACACCGCACCCGTAGCGGTGGGATCGCACTTGGCGCAGTTGCAGGACCCGGCGCACCGTGGCCGATCTGGTCGCCCGCGGACTTACCAATCCCGAGATCGCGACCCGGCTCGGTGTAAGCGCAGGCACCGTCAAAGATTACGTGTCGAGCGCCCTCCGCAGCTCGGCGTGCGCACCCGGGCTGAGCTGGCCGCCGCCGTCTCCAGCCACGCCGCGATCTGATCCCCCGTCCGGGCGATGTTCTCCCCGCCCAGACACCGGGTGCTTTGTCCATGCCGAACGCAATCATCAACAGAATCAGCATCGACTACTCCACCGCCCGGGGAGGGCCCGCCCGTCCTGCTCATCTGCGGTACCGGCCAACCCGCCGACCTGTGGTTCGCCCAGGTGAACGACCTGGCCGCAGCCGGGCACACCGTCATTACCTTCGACAACAGAGGCTGCGGGCGCTCCCAGGCGCCCCCTGCTCCCTACCTGGTAGCGACATGGCCGCCGACGCCGCCGGCCTCATCGAGCACCTCGGGCTCGGGCCCTGCGACGTCATCGGCTACTCGCTGGGCGGTTACATCGCCCAGGAACTCGCCGTGACCCGCCCCGGCCTGGTCCGTCGGTTCGTGCTCCTGGCCGGGGCCGGTGCAGCGCCGGCCTACGCGGTGGCGCGTTCCCGCGCAGCCGTCAACCTGGCCCGCGCCCTTGACCCGCTCCCGCCCACCTTCGACGTCGCCGACCTGCTGCTGTCGCTGCATCCCATGGCTCAGCTCCAAAACGACGACGACGCGGTCAAGATCACTATCAGCCTGATCGAGGCAGCCGAGCCGTGGACCAACCCCGGGCGGCTCGGCCAGTACCAGGCCGATCTCGCCTGGCTGGAGGACAACGGCCACCTGGACCGGCTCGGCCACATCAAATCCTCGTGCCTGGCTATGGCATTCGAGCATGACTGCTGGTTCCCCCCACGGGTCGTATATGAAGCAGCCAAGCGCATTCCCCGATGCCAATACACCGAGCTACCCGGCCTGGGGCACGGCGCTCCTCTGCTGGCCGCCGACAAGGTCAACCCGGTCCTCGCCGAGTTCCTTGACTAAACAAACCCATCCGAGGTGCACGGCGAACTCGCCGAAGCCCCCAGCCGAGACGGCCAACGAGGAGGAAACCGTTAGTGGCTGGGAACAGGGCACCGCGCACTTTCAATACCCCGGCCGTTCGCCAGATGACCAGCTTGGGAGGTGTACCGCAACATGCGGTCATGGGTACTGACCAGCCAATTGTGATGACCGGAGGTAGCCGGTATTGACCGGTGCTGACCCCAGTTAATGGCACGCCGCAGAGGGCTCAGCGAGCATCTGTCGGCCCGGCCGTAAGTGTCAGCGCGACCGATAGGTGCGCGGTTTGACGTGGTAGGGCCACACAGGGGCACGCATCGCCTGATAGCGCTGCCCTCGCTGGGGTCGCCGGACAACTCGGACGGGCGAGAAAGGCGGGCTGAAGGGCAGGTCGGCCGCGGCTAGCGGGGCTAGAGGTAGCGGTGGACGAAGGCGATCGCTATGCCGCCCTCGCCGACGGCCGCTGCGACGCGCTTCACCGATCCGGAGCGGACATCGCCGATGGCGAAGATTCCCGGGGCGCTCGTTTCGAGAGCGAACGGCTCGCGATCAGCCTTCCACTGTCTCGCCTTCATCGCGTCGGCTCCGGTCAAGACGAAGCCGTGCTCGTCGCGTGCGATCTGCGGCGGGAGCCAGTCGGTCGTCGCCTCGGCGCCGATGAGGACGAAGAGCGCCGTCGTATCCCGCCGCGATGTCGTGCCGGCCCTTCGGTCGATGACCTCGATCGCCTCGAGTTGTTCGTCTCCGTGCACGGCGACGACCTCGGATCGCGTTTCCACCCGGATGTTCGCTTTCGCCGCTATCTGCTCGATGAGGTACTGAGACATGCTCGCAGCGAGCGACTCGCCGCGCACCAGCAGCGTCACCGACCGGGCGTGGCTGGAGAAGAAGATGGCGGCCTGGCCGGCCGAGTTGCCCGCCCCGATCAGGTACACATCGTTTCCCTGCGCCAGGCCGGCGTCGCTGCGCGCCGCACCGTAGTAGACACCGGAGCCGACAAGCCGATCGACCGAATCGAGCTTAAGGCGCCGCCACTCCACGCCCGTCGCGAGGACGATCGACCTCGTTCGCAGAACGTCGCCTCCATCCAGCCGGACAGACAGTTCGGCCGGGTCGATGCCTTCGACCCGGCGGGTCACGACGATCTCGGCGCCCAGCCGCTTCGCCTGTAGCAGCGCACGACTCGCGAGATCGTCCCCGGAGACGCCAAAGGGGAACCCGGTGTAGTTCTCGATCCGGGTCGAAGTCCCGGCCTGCCCGCCCGGGGCGAAGGACTCGATCAGCCCCGTCTGCAGGCCCTCGGAGGCGCCGTTGACCGCCGCCGTCAGACCCGCCGGCCCGCCGCCCACGATCACCACGTCATAGAGCGCCCGGCTCGGCGCAACCGTCAGCCCGGCGACCGTGGCGATAACGCGCATGGTCGGCGCGACCAGGCGGGTGCCGTCGCGCAGCTCCACCACCGGATAAGGGGCGGCCACGGCGGCTCCAGCCCCGGCGCGCGCAACCGCGGCGGGATCGCCGGGGTCCTGCCGATCGTGGGGAATCTGGTTGCGATCCAGGAAGCTCTCCACCGCGTGGACTCGCGGATCGAGCGGCGGGCCGATCACGAACATCGCCGGCTCGAGCGGCTGGGCAGTGGCCGCCCTGAGCATCTCCTGACGCTCCAGCGCAGCAGCGCCCACCGTCGCCGACACCTGGGGCGCCATGGCGGCGAGCGTGTGAAACACCTTGACGCTCAGCTTGAGCACGCGCGAGGGCTCGACCGCCCGCATGCTCGCGGGCAACGGCGTACCCAGGATCATCGGGATCTCGCCACCGAGTTCCCCTGGAAGCCGGATTCCGATCACCCGCTCGACGCCGTTGACAAGCTTCGTCAGCTCCGTCTTCCCCTCGACCACGACCGCCAGGAACCGGCCCTCGCCCTCGTGGGCCACGTACTCCCCGGCAGTGAGGCGGATGTCCTCGACGGAGCCGGCGAGATACTCCAGCTCATCGTCCGCAAGCGTCGAGAAGAGCGGAATCGCGGCCAGCTCAGCGACAGTAATCACAATGCCCTCACACCCCCACGCCTGGCGTCCCCGCAGCCCAGGCAACCCAGGCAACCCAGGTTACGATAACCGCACGAGACTACCCTCGGTCTTTGGGGCAGTCCCCTCTTCTGTATCGGGCCCGGGTTGAACGCCGCCGTAGTGGCCGAGGCGCCGATGGCGGACATCGGCCGGGCGGCTGCAAGAAACCGGGGTCGCTGATGCCGTAGCCCAGCAGCTTGGCGGCGACGGCGGTGCGCCAGAGCGCGGCGAGCTGGTCGTCGCTGCCTCCGGATCGCAGCGCGGCGCGCAGGTCGGTTTCGGTAGCGGCGAACAGGCAGTTGCGGACCTGGCCGTCGGCGGTCAGCCGGACCCGGTCGCACGCTGCGCAGAACGGCGGGTGACCGACCCGATGATCCCCACCCGGTCTGAGCCATGGTTGATCCGGAAGGTCTCGGCGGGCGCTGATCCCCTGGCCTCGCGGTCATCAGGAGTCAAGGTGAAACGGGCTGACAGAGAGGTGAGGATCTCATCGGCGGTCACCATGTCAGCTCTGCGCCAGCCGTGCTGGGCGTCCAGCGGCATCTGCTCGATGAACCGCAGCTGGTAACTGCGGTCCAGGCAGAATCTCAGCAGCGCGGCGGCCTCGTGGTCGTTGATTCCGCGCATCAGCACGGCATTGACCTTGACCGGGGCCAGTCCGGCATCGGCTGCTGCGCTCAGTCCTGCCAGCACGTCGGCCAGCCGGTCGCGCCGGGCCAGCGTCATGAACGTCTGCCGGGACAAGGTGTCCAGGGACACGTTCAGCCGGTCCAGTCCCGCTGCGGCCAGCGGCCCGGCAAGCCGGGCGAGCCCGACGCCGTTGGTCGTCAGCGAGATTTCCGGCCGTGGTTGCAGCGCTGCGGTCCGGGCGATGATCGCGGGCAGCCGGCGGCGGATCAGCGGCTCGCCTCCGGTGAACCGGACCTCGGTGATGCCCAGCCGCCGGACCGCGACCGAGATCAGCCGGGATACCTCGTCGCCGGTGAGCAGCGCCGGGCCGGGCAGCCAGTCCAGGCCCTCGGCGGGCATGCAGTAGGCGCACCGCAGGTCGCACCGGTCGGTCACTGAGACCCGCAGGTCAATGGCGATCCGCCCGAAGGAATCCGCTAGCACGAGGTCACGAGCGGAGCCGCCTATCGG